>OY781970.1:4077500-6019700 GCA_963677525.1 uncultured Draconibacterium sp. | reverse complement strand
GCAGCTTGTTTGCGACCGTTGCCTTGAAAACTACCAACAAGATGTTGAACTTGAAACTGAACTGTTTGTTAAATTTGGCGAAGAAAAGGAGTTCGACGAAGGCGATAATGTTATTTGGGTTCTACCTGAAGAGCACGTTATTAATCTGGCCCAGCTTATTTACGAATACGTAGCACTTAGCATTCCGTTGCGGCATGTTCATCCCAATGAAGAGGGAGAAAACAGCTGCAATCATGAAATGCTTGAAAAAATAGAAAGTTACACGCATAGCGAGGAAAACGAAGAAGAAGATCATGAAATCGATCCTCGTTGGGCAGCATTAAAAAATTTAAAAAATAATAACTAAAAATATATTAAAATGGCACATCCAAAGCATAAAACATCGAAATCGAGAAGGGATAAAAGACGTACCCATTACAAGGCTACTGCTCCTACTCTTGCAACTTGTTCAAACTGCGGAACTACTGTAAAATACCACACAGTTTGTCCAGAATGTGGTTACTACAGAGGAAAGCAGGTAATTGAAAAAGAAATTGCTGTTTAAGCATAAAGCTTTAAAAAAACCGGACTAAAATTCGGTGCTTATTAAAATTCCATCTTTGTTTTTGACGAAACGGAGATGGAATTTTTTTATAAAGACGACTCGTTCTCGTACCACTCTCTTCACAAATAACAAGTCAATACTTTACAAAATCTCGTCAACACAAAACAAAGACAACACAAATAAAAACAAGCAAAAAACAAATTTTCGACTCTCATCTTTGATTGTTCTACAAGATCGAAGGTATTTATTAACCTCATGGGAAAACCTTGTTTCAATTCTTTGTTTATCGATATTATTCACTCTATATTCGCCCTCAGTTCATATTTCCTTATTAACTATAAAGCTTAAAAACATTTAGATATTATTTAAACAATGGCTAACATCAGGGCAGCAATTACCGGCATTGGGGCCTATCTCCCCGAATACCGCTTAACAAACGACGAACTCAGCACCATGGTCGATACTTCTGACGAGTGGATCATGCAACGCATTGGAATTAAAGAACGTCGCATTTTAAAAGAAGAGGGAAAAGCAACCAGCGACATGGGCGCACGGGCAGTGGAAGACCTGTTGAAAAAAACAGAAACCGCAGCAGAAGAAATCGACATGCTTATTTGCGCCACCATCACTCCCGACATGAACCTGCCGGCAACTGCAAATATTATTGCCCACAAAGCCAATATTCATAATGCCTGGAGTTTCGATTTAAATGCTGCTTGTTCAGGATTTATTTTTGCACTCGCAACAGCTACCCAGTTTATCGAGTCGGGTCGCTACAAAAAAGTAGTCATTGTTGCTGCCGAGAAAATGTCGTCGATCATTAATTATAAAGATCGTTCCACCTGCCCGCTGTTTGGCGATGGAGCAGCGGCTGTTTTAATAGAACCAAACTCAGAAGACTTTGGTGTTTACGATTACATTAACCGTGTTGACGGGCTGGGCAGGCACCATCTTCACATTAAAGCCGGAGGATCGTTAAAACCTGCATCTCTGGAAACTGTTAAAAACGAAGAACACTTTCTGTACCAGGAAGGACAAGCTGTTTTTAAAGCTGCCGTTTCGAGCATGGCCGATGTTGCTGTGGAAATTATGGAGAAAAACAACATTACATCCAACGATATCGCTTGGCTGGTTCCTCACCAGGCCAACATGCGTATTATTGAAGCTACTGCCAAACGAATGGGAATCAGCAAAGATCAGGTAATGATTAATATCCAGAAATACGGCAACACAACAGCAGCTACTATTCCATTGTGTCTGTGGGATTACGAAAAACAATTAAAAAAGGGAGATAATATTATTCTGGCTGCGTTCGGCGCCGGATTTACCTGGGGTAGCGTTTACCTGAAATGGGCTTACGATCCCTCCTAATTCGTTTTATTTTATATTAAGCCTCCTGCACTCCTGCCATTTCCAAAATAAATCCTTTACGGAAATGTTATTATGCTTTCTTTTTGTTTAAGAAGAAAAAGTTGTATTTTCAAAGCCCTCTAACAACGGCCTGTAAATTCAGGCAAGTTCAGATAGAGAATACCAGAAATAAAGTACAACGAAATGGCAAAACAAGTTTACGGAGAAGTTACGAATGCTTCGATCAATATGATTAGCGAAGGAACCTCTATAAAAGGCGATATCTCAGCAAAAGGAAATACCCGTATCGATGGGGAATTAGTAGGAAATATTACGGCTGAGGAGAAACTGGTAATTGGTCCGAAAGGAAAAATAGAAGGAGAAATACGTTGTTCCAATATTGAAGTTTCCGGATTAATAAAAGGCAAGGTGACTGCAAAAGAATTATTGATTCTGAAAGCTTCATCTAAAATTGAGGGCGATATTATTGCTGGAAAACTATCGGTAGAACCGGGAGCTGTCTTTACCGGGAGCTGTACCATGGGCGCTACCAAAACGACAAATGAACCGGTTAAAACAAAATAACAAAAGCAAACTAAATAACTTCATCCGTTATTCAAGCCTTGGGTTCGAGATGATGGCCATAATTGGGGGCTTTACTTTCCTGGGCTATAAAATCGACCAATGGATGAAAAACGAATTTAAAGGATTTACTTTTGGATTAATGGTGTTCAGCGTTGTGGTTGCCATTGTTTACGGAACAAGAAGTTTATTAAAGAAACCCAAAGACAAGAGCCGAAAGTCGGGGAGAAAATAAAGGATTCAGTCGCAATTATCAGAATTAAATAAAAAAATATAAATTAGGAATACACGAAAATATGGGGGTCAAAACTTTGGACTCCGCTTCTGTCTTCTAAATTTTTAGATCATGAAATCATTTATCGTTAAACTTACCGGAATAACCCTGGCCATTGCACTAATCGGCTGGCTGGTATTTTCGTTGGCGCTACCCGAATATTATATACCGATATTACCATTTTTGCTCGTGTTTTTTTACCTGGCCACCATTGGTGTTCATGCCTACCAGCTGAACCTAGCGAAAAAAGATATGGGCAAATTTACCCGCAGTAATATGCTGGTTACCTTCTTTAAGCTGATTTTATATTCTGTAGTTGCAGTGGTCTACATCGCATTCGATAAGGAAAATGCTATTCCTTTTGTAGTGTGTTTAATGCTGCTTTATCTGATTTTTACTTTTGTTGAGGTAAGCGAAATAACGCGAATTTCAAAATCTTCCAAAAAGTAAGAAAATTAAATCCCTGTAAAACTGACATTGTATTTTCCTCCAGAAACAGGTTTTTAAACATTGTTAATTCTCTGTTGAAAATCTTCATTTTTCATCCGTGGTCCAAAAAATCTTATAAATTTGTGGACGTTAGAATTAGAAATATGCTTCTTTCAAGCGTTACAAAAACAGTTCTTATTCTATATTATTTGTTTCTTTCGGGATTCAGATTATAAACAAAAAACTGAAAAACCATGCTTAAGCAAAAAGCCGCTTTCATATTATTTGCCCTTTTATTTTTTAGTTTTGGTACGCTTAAAGCGCAACACGTAAACGAAGGAGAAAGTTCTCATGCAACCGAAGGACACGAAGCAGTTGAAGAACACGAAGAGGAAGGATTTAACGCCGGGGAGTACGTTCTGGAGCACGTTTCTGATGCATACGAATGGCACATTGTTTCCTGGGGCGAACACCATGTAAGCATACCGCTTCCGGTTATACTTTACAGCAAGCAACCTGATTTACACGATGGTAAAAACTTTTTTGTTTTTATGTCGTCGAAATTCCACCACAGTCACGATGATTACAAAGGTTTCCGGCTTTCGCATTCAGAAGAAAACGAAGGAAAAGTAGTTGAAGTTGATGCACACGGACAAGAGTTGGGAAGGCCAATTGATATTTCAATAACCAAAACCATTGCCGAAACTATTTTTTCAGTAATCTTATTAATTATAGTATTACTCTCTGTAGCCAAAGCAGCAAAGAGAAATACAGGAAAAGCGCCAACAGGTCTACAGAACCTACTGGAACCTATCATAATATTTGTTCGCGACGAAGTAGCTAAACCGGCCATCGGCGATAAAAAGTACGAGAAATTTATGCCGTTTTTGTTATCGGTATTCTTTTTTATCCTTTTGAACAACTTTATCGGGTTAATACCAATTCCTCCTTTTGGAGCAAATGTTACAGGCAATATTGCAGTAACAATGGTTCTTGCCCTTTTTACCTTTGGAATAACCACTATTAACGGAAACAAACATTATTGGAAAGAAATTTACAACCCTGATGTACCATGGTGGCTTAAATTTCCAATTCCGCTAATGCCTATTGTTGAATTGTCGGGTGTTATTACCAAACCATTTGTTTTAATGGTACGACTCTTTGCCAATATGATGGCAGGACACATGATTGTAAGTGTGTTCGTTAGTTTGATATTTATTTTTGCAAGTATAATGGGACCGGCTGCAGGATTTGGAATCAGTCCTGTATCTATCGCATTCTCAGTATTTATTGTATTGCTGGATGTATTGGTTTCGTTTATTCAGGCGTATGTTTTTACGCTCTTGTCGGCACTCTATTTTGGAATGGCGACAGCAGAGCATCATTGATATTGAGATTTATTAATAATTAAAATTAAATGCTATGTTATCAGCAATTTTAACTGTATTGCTACAAGCGGCTGCCGGCGCAACTGTCGGTAAAATGGGTGCTGCTTTGGGTGCTGGATTAGCTGCAATTGGCGCAGGTATGGGTATCGGTAAAATCGGTGCCAGTGCTATGGAAGCTATTGCTCGTCAGCCTGAAGCAAGCGGCGATATCCGCTCTAACATGATTGTATCTGCAGCACTTATCGAAGGTGTAGCCTTCTTCGCTGTGATCATCTGTGCACTTGTTATTTTCGTTTAGCAAAAAACATTAGGCAGCCATCCCGGGGATTGCCCGGGATGAAGTTGCCGCAAAAAATTTTGAATTATGGGTTTAGTAATGCCAAATCCGGGAACGATTTTCTGGATGTTAATAATCTTCGGGATTGTAGTTTTTATCCTTAAAAAATTTGCATGGAAACCGATTCTTGACGCTTTAAAAGAACGTGAACAGTCGATTGCCCAAGCTTTAAACTCAGCAGAAGAAGCAAAAAAAGAAGTGGCCGGATTAAAAGCCGACAACGAAAAAGTTATTGCTGAAGCACGTCGAGAAAAGGATGCTATTCTAAAAGAAGCCAAAGAGTTAAAAGATAAAATTGTAGCCGAAGCTAAAGAAAAAGCTGCAGCCGAAGCACAAAAAACTATCGATCAGGCCCGCCAGCAAATCGATGCTGAAAAAACAGCTGCTATCAACGATATCAAAAAACAGGTAGCAGAGCTTTCGGTTAGCATTGCTGAAAAGGTGATAAAAAAGGAGCTTAGTAATAAAGCCGAACAGGAAAAAATGGTGGATGGTTTAATCGATGATATCAAGCTGAATTAAGTATGGACCAAAGTGCAATAACCGTACGCTACGCCAAGGCTTTCTTTGCTACTGCCAAAGAAAAAAAACTTCTCGGCAAACTGAAAGACGATATCCAAATGGTTCTTGAAGTATGCAGTTCGTCGAAAGATTTTATTCTGTTGCTTGAAAGCCCAATCGTAAAGACATCAAAAAAATCGGCATTAATCAAAAGCATTTTCGAAGGAAAAGTTGAAGAATTAACACTCAACTTTCTGCTTCTGATTGCCCAAAACAAACGCGAAGTACATATTCCGGGCATTTGCAGAAATTTTCTGAATCTGACCAGGGAAGATCAAAATATCAAGTCGGCAGTTCTTACTACCGCCACGGAAGTAAATGCAGCCACATTGAAAAAAGTTAAAGACTTACTTGGCAAAGAGTTAGGTGCTACCATCGAACTCACGGCACAGGTAAATCCTGATATATTGGGAGGAATAGTTTTACGCCTCGACGACAAACAGTACGACGCCAGTGTGGCAACGCAACTGAAAAAAGTAAAACAAAGCTTGTTGGAAACTGAAATTTAAACGAAAGCAATAGCGAAAAAAATATAGAACATGGCTAATATAAAACCTGCTGAAGTATCTGAAATTCTGAAGCAACAATTAGAAGGATTTAAATCGGTAGCCGAACTGGAAGAAGTGGGCACCGTGTTACAAGTTGGCGACGGGATTGCCCGTATTTACGGACTTTCAAACGTTGAAGCGAACGAAATGATCGAGTTCGAAAACGGAATGAAAGGAATTGTACTGAACTTGGAAGAAGACAACGTTGGTGCGGTACTTTTAGGCCCTTCGGAAGAAATTAAAGAAGGTGACACCGTAAAACGTACGCGTCGTATTGCATCTATTAATGTTGGCGAAGGCTTGCTTGGCCGTGTGGTAAACACCATTGGTGAAGCCATCGACGGAAAAGGAGCCATTAGTGGTGAACTTTTTGAAATGCCTCTGGAACGAAAAGCGCCGGGTGTAATTTATCGTCAACCGGTAAAACAACCACTTCAAACAGGTTTGAAAGCTGTTGATGCCATGATTCCGATTGGCCGTGGACAGCGCGAGTTGATCATCGGCGACCGCCAGACAGGTAAAACTGCTGTTGCTATTGATACTATTATCAACCAGCGCGAATTCTACGAACAGGGGAACCCGGTTTACTGTATTTATGTTGCTGTTGGGCAAAAAGGTTCTACCGTAGCCAACATTGCTGCTACACTTGAGAAAGCCGGTGCAATGGAATATTCAGTAATTGTTTCGGCAACAGCAGCAGAGCCTGCAGCGTTGCAGTTTTATGCGCCTTATGCAGGGGCAGCCATTGGAGAATACTTCCGCGACACCGGCCGCCATGCACTGATTATTTACGACGATCTTTCGAAACAAGCCGTATCGTACCGCGAAGTATCGCTGTTGCTTCGTCGCCCACCGGGCCGTGAAGCTTATCCGGGTGATGTATTCTACCTGCACTCACGCTTGCTGGAACGTGCAGCCAAAGTCATTGAATCGGATGAGATAGCAAAAGATATGAATGACCTGCCCGAATGTTTAAAAGATAAAGTTAAAGGTGGCGGTTCGTTAACAGCATTGCCAATTATTGAAACACAGGCCGGCGACGTTTCAGCATACATCCCGACCAACGTAATTTCGATTACCGACGGACAGATTTTCCTTGAATCGAACCTGTTTAATGCAGGTATCCGCCCCGCGATTAACGTAGGTATTTCTGTATCGCGTGTGGGTGGTAGCGCCCAGATCAAATCGATGAAGAAGATCTCGGGTACCTTAAAACTCGACCAGGCACAGTTCCGCGAACTGGAAGCTTTCGCCAAGTTTGGTTCCGACCTTGATGCTGCAACCATGCGCGTTCTGGATAAAGGACGTAAAAACGTTGAAATTCTGAAACAAGGTCAATATTCACCTGTGAAGGTTGAACACCAGGCCGCAATTATTTACTGCGGTACAAAAGAATTGCTTCGTGAAGTTCCTATTGATAAAGTTAAAGAGTTTGAGACCGACTTTCTGGAAGCAATGGAAATGTCGCACCGTCCGGTTCTTGATGAATTAAAAGCCGGGAAACTCACTGATGAGATAGAACAAACCATCAGAAAAGTAGCTGCAGAAACAGCAGAAAAATACAAAAATTAAGGATTGAAGAACTGAATGACTGAAAAATTGAATTCAATCATTCACGCATTCAATCATTCAATCATTATAACATGGCTGGATTAAAAGAAATACGAACACGAATAGCATCGGTAAAAACCACCAGGCAGGTTACCAGTGCCATGAAAATGGTTTCGGCTGCCAAATTAAAAAAGGCGCAGGATGCCATTTTACAAATCAGGCCTTATGCCGATAAATTATACCAGATTCTGACCTCGTTAAGCGCCAGCCTCGAAAATGTAGAAGATTCGGTATATACACAATCACGTGAACCCGAAAAAGTACTGATCATTCTGGTTTCATCGAACCGCGGTTTATGCGGAGGTTTTAACACCAACATTACCAAAAAGGCTGTTGAACTGGCAAATACAAAATACAACCAGCAACGGAAATTGGGAAAAGTTGATTTTATGTGTATAGGCAAACAAGGCGAACGCCAGCTGAAACACCGTGGATACAATGTAGTTGCCGAGGAAAACGGAATATTCGACCAACTAACATTTGAGAATGTTTCGGGGATTGCAGAAGATGCCATGAAAGCTTTTGCCGGGAAACATTACGACCGGATTGAACTGGTATACAACCAGTTCAAAAATGCAGCCGTCCAATTGCAGACTGCCGAACAATTCCTTCCGGTGGAAATGAAAGAAGGTGCAGAAGAAACAAACTTCGATTTTATTTACGAACCATCGAAAGAAAATATTATCGAAGAGCTGATTCCACGTTCGCTGAAGATTCAGTTTTACAAAGCATTGCTCGATTCGAATGCGGCGGAACACGGTGCCCGGATGACGGCTATGCATCAGGCAACTGACAACGCCACAGATCTGATCGGTTCACTTACACTGGAATACAACAAAGCCCGCCAGGCAACAATTACAGGAGAAATACTGGAGATTGTAAGTGGTGCAGAAGCATTAAATGGATAAACAACTTTTTACATAAAAACAAAAGCCGGAACTCGTTTTGAGTTCCGGCTTTTTAATTTATATTATATATAAATTATTACCCCCCCCATTTATTTTAACATAAGTTTTATTTGAATTGCCAGACAAATAGCATATCTTCGAACGGTTGATCCAGGAACCCCTGTTCATCGACACATATTTTCACCAAGAGGGAACTATTTTATGGAATGAAGGAGATAAAGCACAGAGGTGTTTTATATGCTTATTATTTGTAGTTAGAAGATTTTGCTAACTGTTTAAGAATTATAAAAAACAATGAAAACAAAATAATTCAAGGGCTTATAAAAAAGAGTAACCCAGCCCTTTAAAAGAACCGGGTTACCGAGATTGTTTTTTAACCCGGAATGGGGAGCAGCAACTCCCCGTTCCACAAAACTTTACAAAGATGAATAAAAAATTACTATTGTTAGCTATGGTAGTAGCTTGTTTGAACATTTTTTATGCTTGTGAGAAAAGTGATGAACTGATCGAACAAGGCACGGAGGATCTGCAATTATTGGAGTCGGAATCTCTTCTTGATATTTCTCCCAAAGATGGATATCTGGTTTTTAAAAGTATTGACATCCTCGATAGCGTTGCTAACGTAATGAATAAGGTTAGTGACGAAGAACAACTATTGTGGGAAGAATCAATGGAATTTGAATCGGCCAGATCTTATCGGGCTAAATTGAATAATGAAATTTTTAGTACAGAAATTTATTCTGTCTTTTTAGAAAAATCAAGTAAAGCTGCTGCCGAAGGTTATTTTAACTCAACAGACACCTGTATGGATTATCCCTTTTCAATTTATTCCTGGGCTTCAGTAATTAATAAAGACGGTATTGTTGGAATTGGTGATTATTTGTATTCTTTTGATAAATACGGTGAAACCGTTGTATATAAAGGAAATTTAGAACTTCTTAATAAAACAAAGGAAGGCGAGGAATTATCGGAGAAGTATAAAATTATACAATATAAAGAATTATTAAAATCTTCTACATGGGATGATTATGGGGATTATTGTATGTATGAAAAGAAAAATGGCACAAAAAGAAGATTGAGAGTTTACTTAAGTTACGATGTCATAAAGGTTAAAAAAGCTGTTATTGATGCTTCCGGAACTAAAGAGGTTAATATACCAGATGCCGTAAAATTTGATATATATTGTCATCAAGAACATAAAGGCCTTTTTGGTTGGAGCGACGACAAAACTCATCTATACTATAGAGATTATGAAATTTATATTGGAGGTAATTATTTTTATGCCCCTAATGGAGATCGGGAACAGTATCCAAGTTTACATTATTCTAACTCTAATCCTGCTATAACGGTCTCTTCAAATGATTTATCTAATCATTATATAGAATTATATGCGGCGCAATACCCATTTGAACTAATTGAGAATCAACCAGCTCCTTCGATTTCGCCTTCGGTACATTCAATTGATTTTGACATATGGACAGGAAAGGTGGGAGATGAAGATGATTATATTGACTTCATAGTTGAATAGAGATGTAATACAAACCAGTTGTAGAGGTATTTAAAAATAGAAATAAAATACCTCTACAATTTTTTAAAAATAATCAGTAGTGTCCGACTAAATTAATTTAAAAGAAGGTACTCCCTTTCGGTTTCCCTTCAAAGTTGTAAATTGATTTTTGCGAAAACATTTTACAACATGGCTAAAATTAATGAAATAAAATTTGTCGGACAGCCGATTTTCAAACAGGTTATCAATTTGATAGAAAAAGTCAACATAACATCGATAATAAGGGCGCACGATAGCGACCGGTATTATAAGGCGTTTAAGAGCAGGACGCACTTAATTACTATGCTGTTCGGGATATTAAGCCGGTGCGATTCGATGACCGAGACTTGTGAAGGGCTGCGGGCTTTAGGCGGGAAACTAAACCATCTTGGTTTGAAAAAAGCACCAGCCAAGAGTACAGCCAGCGATGGCTTAAGAAACCGGGACAACGGTTTTTTCGAGGATTTATATTTTTCATTGGTTGATAAGTATCAATCATTTTTGTCGGACAGCCGGACTTATGGGCTGACATTTAAAGAGGTACTTTTAATCGATTCTACAACAATCCGTTTATTTAGCGACATCTTAAAAGGTGTTGGCCGTAATCCCAAGGGTGACGGGAAAAAGAAAGGTGGTTTGAAAGTTCATATGCTTATTGACGCAGTACAGTCGGTTGGCCGGTTTGTTAAAATTACAGCAGCAAAAGTCCATGACAAGAACTTTTTGAAAAGTCTTGAACTAATATCACACAGTATGATAGTGTTCGATAAAGCTTACAATTACTATCACCAATTTGCCTTGTGGACTACCCAGCAAGTTTATTTTGTTACCCGCCTGAAAAAGAATGCTGTTTATGAGGTAATTGAAACCAAACGGGTTCATTCCCGCAAAAAAGGAAAGGCAAAAGTGCTGCGCGATCAAATTATAAAACTCACATATCATCCCGAAAATGAAAATGGCAAACGGCAAATGAAGGTTTTCAAAAAAATACGTTTGCGCAAGGTATGTTACCAGGATGAAAAGAACAGGTATTTTGAATTTCTGACCAACAACTTCGAGATAAGCGCAGAAGAAGTGGCCTTTCTTTATAAAAAGCGATGGGGCATCGAATTATTGTTCAAAAAAATGAAGCAAAACTTCCAATTGCATTATTTCTATGGAGAAAATGAAAATGCAATACGAACACAGGTTTGGTGCACGTTGATTGCCCAATTATTAATGACTGTAATTCAAAAAATTGCTCAAACCAAGAAAGCATTTTCGGTTGTGGCTTCACTGATAAGGATACATCTGATTAGCATGCTCGATATGGTAGAGCTATTACGTTGTACCAGCCGCGCATATAAAATCGAGGTTGGCGAACCTCCCGGTCAACTGCAGTTAAACCTGGTTTAGACAGGGGGTCTGTTTTGAAAAAATAAAATAGTTGCCCATAAACAGGGCATTGTAGAGAATAAAATCTGTAATCCCGACTTTTGTCGGTTAATAGTGAAAAATAATATAAAAACAGAACCATGAAACAATTTACAATTTTACTGATGCTAATATTAATTGGCACATTTGCATTTTCGCAATCAAAATTCAAAGCCGGAATATATGTGGAAGGAGGAAAGGGATTTCCTGAAACATCTGATATCAAGAAAAAAGGATTCTCTACAGGTGGTGGAATATATGGCTCATATCCCTTTTTAAAAAAATGTTCGGTTTCTTTAGGCGCCGGATATCGTTATAAAACCCATAAAGCTGTTCGCATTATCGATTATAATGAAGATGATGAAAACTTAGAGTATGGTTATGGTTACGAAACTACGGATGTTGAATTTCAAGAACATTATTTTGTAATGCCATTAAAATTACAATTCACCCCAAAACGTAATTTTTTTATTGAAACGGGTATTGAAACCACCTGGTTATTGAACTACGATTATGTGAACGAAAAACCGGAATTTAACTGGGTGCTTGGCTGTGGGTACCACCTGGGGAATAAAACAAACCTGGCAGTTCGTTATGTAAGAGGGTTTAAAGATCAAGGTTTTGGGAACTTAGATGATACCCGTGAAGTAAGCACAAAAGGAGAATTATATCGCAAACGAATTTTGATGATGTCGGTGTCTTATTCGATTTTCGAAAAGTAAAGACGTTTAAAATGAAGGATGTCATCTCTTAAAGAGATGACATCCTTTGTTAAGTTAAACCATGATAAAAATGAAAAACCTTGTTTCAATCCTCTTATGCGCCATATTGTTTTCGTGTATCAGCGATGCAGATATCCAATTAGCTAAGAGCGAAAAAGAAATATGTTTAAACTGTTTATTAAACCCGGTAGAAGATACCATTGTCGCCTGGCTGTCTTATTCGCGCTCGGTACTTACTTCTGCAAATTTCGAGGACATTGATAATGCAGATGTAATTTTATTTGAAGCAGATTCGCTTGCAGGCCATTTTAGTAAATCGGATTCAACAGCATGGAATCTTTTGTACAAAGTAAAACCCGGAAAGAGATATAAAATTGAGGTTGAAGTAAACGGAAAAACAGTATCGGCAGAAACTACGGTACCACTTGAAGTTAATGGCGATATTTCAGCATTGCAAGTTTATTCGTACCGTTTTGATTATTTAGTTTCTTTTATTGATAATATAAAAGAAGAAAATTATTACTGGATATCAGCGAAAGGCTATAACCAGTACAAAGGAGAGCCTCGCCTTGAAAAAGCTATGGAATTAAGTTGTAATTATCTTCTGGCCGACGATTTTAACCGCTATACCGACAACTCAACGAGCGGATATCAATATTATTACGAAGATTACATCAGAATAAATGATAAAAGCATCCCTAACGATTCTGTTCAAGTTCAATTTGTGGCGGCAGACATTTATTTGGGAGATGGCCCCCAGGAAGTTTTTTTGTTCTCTGTTGATTACAATCTGGATAAATACATGAAATCGAGTTTATTGATGGAAGAGAATGATTTATGGGCAGAAGATATTCCTATTGTTTACTCACCGTTTGATGTTTACACCAATGTAAACGGGGGTGTCGGAATTGTGGGTTCGTATACTGGTATTTCAAAAGTTTTTACAAAAGAGTAAACATGAAACACGGCCTCTTAAAGATTATTACAATATTCTCGTTTTGCCAGATAATTCCTGTTAATGTTTTTTCGCAAACAGCAACTATTTCAGGTTATGTGTCAGATAAAAATACCGGCGAACGTTTAACTGGCGCCGCAGTGTTTGTCCCGGGACTAAATGCGGGAACAACCTGCAACGATTTTGGTTTTTACAGTCTTACCTTGCCTGCAGGAGAAATTAAAGTGAATTGCCGATTTGTTGGATATAATATTTTTGAACTGCAATTTGCCTTGCAAAACGATACTGTTCTGAATATTCATTTGGAATCGAACAATGTTATCGGAGAAGTAGAAGTGAATGCAGCTTTAAAAAATAACTTTTTGGCTTCAACCGAGATGAGTACGAACCGTTTTAGTGCAAAAGAGATTGAAAAAATTCCGGTAATTTTAGGCGAACCCGATGTATTAAAAGCCATACAATTGCTGCCAGGCGTATCTTTTTCCACCGAAGGATCGACCGGTTTTAGCGTGCGTGGAGGCAGTCCCGATCAAACGCTAATCCGGCTCGATGGCGTGCCGGTTTATAATGTAAACCACGTGTGGGGTTTTATGTCGGCTTTTAACAACGATGCCATCGACGAATCGAAACTCTACAAAGGAAGTTTGCCGGCACGCTTTGGCGGCAGACTGAGTTCGGTACTTGATGTTGGAATGAAAGAAGGAAACCTGAAAAAAACAAAAGGGACTTTTTCTCTTAGCCCTATTTCAGGTCGTTATACCCTGGAGGGCCCCATTGTAAAAGATAAAGCCTCGTTTATGGTTTCGGCCAGAAAAACCTGGGCTGATGTATTATTGTGGGTAGGTAAAGAACTTTCGGGTGCCAATTCACAAGCACTTACATATGGATTTTGGGATATTAATGCAAAAACAAACTGGATAATTAATCAAAACAACCGGGTTTACCTTAGTTTTTATACCGGACGCGATGCCTATTTAATGGAAGATGGAGGCGATGATTATAGCGACTATGTAAAGTTCAGTTATAACTGGCAAAATCTGACGGGGGTACTGCGTTGGAACCACATCTTTTCGCCCTCATTATTTGCCAATTTCTCGATTTATAACAGCCGCTTCAGGCAAGAGTATAATAACGAATACGACAGAAACGGAAATGAATATTACAAAGGGTATAACAATTTAAACGACTTTTCTTCAAATGGAGATTTTAACTGGTCGTTGTCGCCAGGCTCTGAATTTACTTTCGGCTACCAATTATCTCTGCAAAAATTCAGTCCCGAAATAATTGAGTATAAGTCGGACACACTTTCTTTGGAATTGAACAAAAATATTTACACCCAAAATTTTGTTTCTGATTTCTATTTTGATGGAGATATTAAATTAACCGGTTATCTAACCGGTAATTTTGGCTTGCGGGTTGGAAATCTTCATACCAATGGAAAAAACTATTTTAGCTTCCGTCCGAGGTTATCGTTTAGCTACTTAATCAATAATGAAACGAGCGCTAAAATATCCTACTCTCGTATGAAACAGTTTTTACACCAGTTACAAAATACAACTTTAGGCATTCCAACAGAATTATGGGTTTCATCAACTGAAAATATTGAACCTGGCTCTTCAAACTTATTTTCAACAGGCCTTTTTTGGCAACCCAAAAACAAATATAATTTTTCGGCTGAGGTATATTTTTCCGATCAGAACCATATTCTTCAATACAAAGAAGAAACACTGGCGTTAAAAGAAAACAGCGAAAGCTGGGAAGATTATGTAGCAATTGGAGAAGGAACTTCGTATGGACTGGAGCTAATGGCTGAAAAAAAATGCGGAAAGCTACAAGGTTTTGTAGCTTATACTTTATCGAAAAGCACACGCAGGTTTAACGAAATAAACAATGGAGATCCTTTTCCCTCTTCGTACGACCGGAGACATCAGTTAAATGTAAGTGCAAATTATTTATTGAACGAAAAGAGTAAAAAAGGAAAAACAATAAACCGGGATTTATCGGCAACATTTAATTATGCCTCGGGACGATTTATTTCTCTTGCTGTGCACGAATACCAGGGACTTCTTCTTCCCAACATGGAATATATTGAAGGGCAAACCGACTGGTACACCACCCGCGCTTTGCAAAACGAAACGAACAATTACCAGCTCCCGGCTTTTCATAATTTAAATCTTTCTTACCGTATCGAAAGAAGAAGCACCGATAAAACAGTTGTCTGGAATTTTTCGATTTACAATGTGTATAACCGATTAAACCCGTGGTATTATTACGAGAAAGACGATAAAATAAAACAGATCAGCATATTCCCTATAATTCCATCGGTTTCGTTTACGTATAAATGGTGATGAAAATTAATTTTTAGGATTATGTCTCTTTATAAACAAAAAAAGAGCCGGCAAATTTTACCGGCTCCCAATTTAATCATTGTAATCTCAGATTCTTTCTATCCAATTTTCTCAATAGCAACATTAATTCGTGCCAAAGATTCTTCTTTACCCAACAGTTCGCAAATTACAAACAAATCAGGTCCCATGTTACCGCCTACCAAACCTAAACGAAGCGGATTCATAACCACGCCAAAACCCCACTCTTTTTCATTCATAAAGGCTGAAAAGGCTTCTTTAATCGAATCGGCTTTCCACTTCTGAACCGTTTCAAACATTGCAACAATTTCTCGCAGCATCCCGGAAGTATCTTCTTTCCAGCGTTTTTTTACTGTTTTTTCATCGTACTCTGTTGGCGCAACAAAAAAGTAGCTGCTTTGCTCCCAAAGGTCGGCAACAAATTCGCAGCGTTCTTTTATCTCAGTAACAACAGCATTTATCTTTTCGTCTGATGCTTCTATTCCTTTTTCGATTAGCAGCGGTTTGAACAATTCAGAAAGTTCTTCCACCGATTTCTGCTGGAAATAATGTTTGTTAAACCACTTGGCTTTTTCAGGATCGAAACGCGAGCCCGATTTTACCACACGCTCAAGACCGAAAATTCCGCCCAACTCTTCCAAAGAGAAAAATTCCTGCTCTGTTCCGGGATTCCATCCCAACAAGGCAAGCAAATTAATAAATGCCTCGGGGAAATAACCATCCTCGCGGTAACCGCGTGAAACATCGCCGGTTTTCGGATCAATCCATTTTAACGGAAATACCGGGAAACCCAATTTATCACCGTCGCGCTTGCTCAGTTTTCCTTTACCAACCGGTTTCAAAATCAGTGGCAAGTGCGCAAAACGAGGTTTGGTTTCTTCCCAACCAAAGGCTCTGTACAAAAGAACGTGCAGCGGCATCGATGGCAACCATTCTTCACCACGAATAACGTGCGTAATTTCCATCAAATGATCGTCAACCACATTGGCTAAATGATATGTTGGCATACCGTCGGATTTAAACAGCACCTTGTCGTCGAGACTTTTTGTGGTGTTAAACGTAACACTGCCACGGATCAAATCTTCTTCTGTTACATCAGTATCTTCCGGCATTTTAAAACGAACAACATAAGCTTCTCCAGATGTGAGTTTTTGCTGAACAACCTCTGCTGAAAGCTTCAATGAGTTATTCAAATTATCGCGTGTAGCAATTCCATACGAGAACGTTTCTTTATTTGCCTCAGCCTCGTTCCTGAGTTTTTCAATTTCTTCGGGAGTATCAAAAGCGTAATAAGCCCAGCCACTTTCCACCAGCTGATCGGCATATTTTTTATATAATTCCTTCCTTTCACTCTGACGATAGGGTCCAAAATTGCCGCCAATTCCGGGGCCTTCTACGGGTGTTAGTCCACACCAGTTCAAACTTTCAATAATGTATTCTTCTGCTCCCGGAACAAAACGGTTTTGATCGGTATCTTCAATCCTGAGTATAAAATCGCCACCGTGTTTTTTTGCAAAAAGGTAGTTAAACAAAGCTGTTCTAACGCCTCCCATGTGCAATGGCCCGGTTGGGCTCGGGGCAAATCGTACACGTACTTTCTTGTCGCTCATTGTTCTGTTTTTAATTCGGTGCAAAGATAGAAGAATTTAGGGATCAGTGGATAGTTGTCATATGCAGTTTTATGGAGCTAAACTGTAAACCAATACTACCAACTAAGACTGATCACTGTTAACTTAAGATTTCTGCCTTTTATCAATGTTTATTTTTCGATGAATTTGTTATTTTGTATATGTTTAATAAGTAATTTCACAACTTTGCCTATCGCAATTTTGCCAACTGCCTATTAATAATATTTGAATTAACAAACAATTTACATCATGTACGGAAAAATCAAACAAGACCTACAGAATACCCTCGAAGAACTAAAAGAACAAGGCTTATACAAAGACGAACGTATTATAACCTCCTCGCAAAGTTCCGATATTTCGGTGTCGACCGGCGAATCAGTACTGAACTTTTGTGCCAACAACTATCTCGGATTGGCGAATAATCCTGAGGTGATTAAAGCAGCGCAGGACATTATGAATGACTGGGGATTCGGACTTTCATCAGTGCGTTTTATCTGCGGGACTCAACAAATTCACAAAGAGCTGGAAGAAAAGGTTTCTGAGTTTCTGGGAACAGAAGACACCATTTTATATTGCGCCTGTTTTGATGCCAACGGTGGCGTTTTCGAACCGCTTCTCGGTCCTGATTCAGCAATTATTTCAGACGAATTAAACCATGCATCTATCATCGATGGAGTTCGTTTGTGTAAAGCACAACGTTTGCGTTACAAACACTCCAACATGGAGGAGCTGGAACAGTGTCTGAAAGATGCAGGCGACGCAACGTATCGTTTGATTGTAACCGACGGCGTATTTTCGATGGATGGCGATATTGCTAACCTGCCCGGGATTGTTGAACTGGCAAAAAAATACGATGCCATGGTAATGGTCGACGATTCGCATGCTACCGGCTACATTGGGAAAACCGGACGTGGTACTGCCGAACATTACGGACTTTTAGGTGAAATCGATATTATTACCACCACCTTTGGTAAGGCAATGGGTGGAGGAAACGGAGGTTGCACCTCGGGCCGAAAAGAAATTATCGACATGTTGCGCCAGCGTTCGCGCCCGTATTTATTCTCAAATACTTTGGCTCCCGCAACAGTTGGAGCAACCCTAAAAGTAATTGAAATGCTCTCGGGTGGAGCTGATCTTCCTGCAAAAACAATGGCCAACGCCAAACATTTTCGTACAAAGATGGAAGCTGCAGGGTTCGACCTGGTAAAGGGCGACACTGCCATTGTTCCGGTTATGATTTATGACGAGCCCCTGGCCATTAAATTTGCCGACCAGTTACTAAAAGAAGGTGTTTATGTGATTGGATTCTGTTTCCCGGTGGTACCGCGCGGAAAAGCCAGAATCAGGGTTCAGCTTTCTGCTGCACACACTCCAGAACAAATCGATAAAGCGGTTGACGCTTTTATTAAGGTTGGAAAAGAGTTGGGTATAATCTGATATAATTTGCGATGTTGAGATGTTGAGATGCCATCTGTTATCGCTTTACAGGATACGGATGGCATTTTTATTTTATTCCCCGAATAGATTGCGTTGAAATATCATGACCGATCTTTTCTGCGGCCTTTTTGAACTGAGAAGCGGTTACTGCTTTTACAGAAACTCCAATTGATGCACCGGCTTTGTGCGCGCCAAATTCAGCAACGAGATTATACTTGTCTTCCTCATCACGTTCTTCCTTAAAAACAGCTTTAAAATTCTCTCCATCTATCTTTGATATTCCAAAAAACTTTACAGCAAAGTAGCCTTCTGTTCCCTGGTAATAATACGTTTTTGTTTTATTGTTGTATGTGGCCTTGGTCATGGTTTGGTGTCTTGGTTTTTCTTTTAAGAACTTTCCTTTCTGTTGCGGAAAGGTAAGAAGCAGCCGATAACTCCCCTCGTCCAGATATCTAAACGTTACTTTCCCCTGTTTGCCGGTTGCCTGAAAAGCAATCAACTGTCTCCCCTTTTCAAGATAAACCTCGGTGTTTTCAGCCGGTTTCGATGAAAAGACAGAAAGCAGTGTAATAAAAAGTAATACAAACAAATTCATCCAAACAACATTTTTTACCAAAGTTGAGAGAATTAGTGGCGGGAGAAAAGAGAATTGAGAAATGTTTTAAACAGGGGGGTGTCAACAGAAAAACTGGGCATCTAAAAAAAAGTTCACGCAAAGTACGCGAAGATTAAAAACGCGAAGTACGCAAAGTATTATTAGTACTTAACGAACTTTGCGCCTTTGCGAAAATCTTTGTGGACTTTGCGTGAACCCATATTTCGAAAGCCTCAACGTAATAGTAACATTTTTACGTTTTGGACATACTCATTATATTATCAGATTAAAACGCATCATCCAGCGTACGAACAGTTAAAACTTCGTTCAACTTTTCTTCTGAAATATCGGTTTTAAGATTGATTGTTATCTTGTCGCTCGGCAACATATCGAAATAATTATCAGAGAAGAAACCATCTTCATCCCCAATTTGCAGATAAACATTTTTAGCCAGCTTGTCGGTTTTCAACACAATATTAAATCCATTATCTGCTTTTTCAATGTTGTATTCCACAGTTGGGTTAGGAATGCGTAATTGTTTGAATGGCAGGAAGTAGTACTTATTACTTGAAATCACCACACCATCTTCAATCAAATCAGCTGTAAATACCATATCGTTAATTTCTTTTCGGTATTTATACCTGTATTCCCATTTATTCACATCGAAATAATCGGCGCTTGAGTTGGCAGGAATATCAACCAGGTGTGCTTCTTCCCAGAATACTTTCCCGTCGAAATCAACCAAACGAAGTTGCAACTCACCTTTAATCGGCTCCAACCGATCGTTTACAATTCCAACTTTGAATTTTAAGTTATCTTCATAAGGACTTACCAATACCTGCTCAAATCCTTTTTTCACGTAATACTGAAGTGCTTTCCATTTCTGGTAATAATCGGTTGAACTCCACGAAGCCACCGGCCAGCAATCGTTAATCTGCCAGTACAAACTTCCCATACAGAAAGGCATTGCACGGCGATGTCCTTCCAGTCCAAACTTAATTCCTTCGGCCTGTAAAACATGATTCACATACAGAAACGACTCAAAATCTTTTGGTTTTTTGTATTCTTTCAGCATGTAATATTCAATGGTTCCGTTACCGATTGAAGAGCGCTGATGCGATTTCATTACCTCTGAAAAAATATCATAATCATCGGGAGTAGCATATTTGCGAACTGATGCAATTTCGGGGAACGACTGGAAACCGTACTCACTCATAAAACGTGGCAAATGAGTAGCATAAGTTTCAAAAGGTTCTTTTCCCCACCAAACACCCCAGTAATGTTCATCGCCATTTACAAGATCAGCAGGAACACCTGTCCCTGAGGAAGGACTAGATGACCAGTAACTTCTTTGCGGATCGTATTCTTTAACCGTTTCAGGGAGTATTTTATGAAAAATATCTTCATACGCCTTCCAGATTTTATCGGCATTTTCCTCGCTTTTGGCACGCGCGGCTCTTTCCCAACCCCAACCTTTCCATGCGGCCAGAATTTCATTATTGCCACACCACATGCCAATACTCGGGTGATTTCGAAGTCGTTTTACATTGTCGATAGCTTCCTGTTTTACATTGTTCAGGAAAGCATCATCGCCGGGGAACATGGCGCAGGCAAACATAAAATCCTGCCAGATCAGAATCCCGTTTTCATCGCACAAGTCATAAAAAACATCGTCTTCGTAAACGCCTCCACCCCAGATCCGCAGCATATTGTTGTTCGAATTTTTAGCAGTTTCAACAACGGTTTTATAGTTCTCTTTGGTAACACGCGGTAGGAATACATCGTTTGGAATGTAGTTGGCGCCTTTCATAAACACAGGATGACCATTTAGTTTAAAATAGAACGATGTACCATCGTCATCCTTGTCACGAACCAATTCCAAAGTTCTAATACCAATCCGGGTTTCTTCGGTAGTAGTTCTGTTGCCAACCTTAAGTTCGCCGGTTAAATTGTAAAGGTGCGGCTCGCCCAAACCGTTGGTCCACCACAACTCCGGGTTTAAAATCTCAAAATCAACCGAATATTTTTCAACACCTTCCTTTAGCTCGATTGAAGTACTTGCCAGTTGAGTCCCATTATCAGAAATCGATATTTTTGCATCCTCATCGTCTGCAGCATCAATTTCGAATACAGCAGAAAAAGTTGCCTTTTCATCAGAAACTTCATGTTGAACAATCTGGAGATTTTCTATTTTTGCCTCATCCCAGGCTTTCAGATAAACCGGGCGCCAGATACCGCTGGTTACCAAACGTGGTCCCCAGTCCCAACCAAAATGATAACCCGCTTTACGTGTATAAACACTCACCTGTTTTCCACCTTCAACCTGGCCAATTTCAGCCAAATCGTTATCCGAAACAGGAATTTTATATCCTTGGGCATCGTATTTTTTTATCCCTTCTTTAATGGGTGATAGGAAAACAATGTGCAGTTCATTCTCTCCTTCTTTCAAAAAGTCCTTGACATCAACTTTCCATTCGCGAAACATGTTATCAGCCGATAACACTTTTTGTCCGTTCACCATTACATCGGCGTAAGTATCGAGACCTTTAAAATCAAGTTCCACGCGATCGCGCTTCAACAGGTCTTCTTCAACCGTAAAAGTGGTTTTATATTCCCAGTCTTCTTTATCGATCCATTGGAGATCGTGTTCATTCAAACGATAAAACGGATCTTCAATTTTTTCATTGTCGATAAGATCGGTATGCACCGTTCCGGGAACAGTTGCCGGAAGCCATTCGTTTTGGCCAACCTGGTTAAATGTCCAGTTAGAGTCCAGTTCTTTTTGTATCATAAGGTTCGGATCGGTTTCAACATTACATGAAACTGCAAAAAACAGCAGAAATAAAGCCATTAAAGGCATTCGGCGAATTGAAATCATATTCATCTAGTTTATTTTGGTACTCAAAATTGATAAAAACGCAAGGATTTACCTAAAGATTGCCCAAAAATAATCCAATATTGTTCTTTTTACAATTTGATGCGAATTAAATCGTTTCCAATTCCGAATATCAAAACTATGTGAGTAGCAGATTAAGAACCCAAAATAGAATTATTAGAATAACTTGTCCTCATTTGTTCATTTAATTAAACAACATTAATACTGATTTACATAATAACTTTTTAGTTTTAGCGTTATCAAACTGATTAATATAAAATGTAATCCTTAACAGACATAATATCACACAATATGAAGTGCTTATACCTCTTGTCCCTTTTTATATGCATTTGCGTTTTTTCGTCATTTGCTCAAAAAATAACCGTAAGCGGCTACATATCGGATGCTGAAACCGGAGAAATGCTTATAAATGCCAATATTTATGAACCTACAAAACAAATCGGAAACATCAGTAACGTATACGGTTTTTATAGCTTAACACTACCGCCCGGCGAAATTTCCTTGCAATATTCTTTTGTTGGATACAAGAAACAGGAGATAAACCTTAAGGCACAAAAAGATACTGTTTTAAATATTTCATTGAAACAAAGTGGAGAACTGGACGAAATAACTGTAAGCGCCAATAAATCGAAAGTTGAGCGAACTCAAATGAGTATGGTTGAAATTCAGTCGACGCAGCTGAAGAATTTGCCTGTGCTATTTGGCGAACCCGACGTATTGAAAGTTATTCAATTATTACCCGGAGTGCAATCGGGTGCTGAGGGAACAAGCGGAATTTATGTGCGCGGTGGAGGCCCCGATCAAAACTTATTTTTATTAGACGGAGTTCCGGTGTACAATGCAAGCCATCTTTTTGGTTTCTTTTCAGTATTTAATCCTTCCGCCGTTAAAACAGTAAAACTATACAAAGGAGGCTTTCCTGCCCGTTTTGGAGGCAGACTTTCGTCAGTCATTGATATCAGAATGAAAGAAGGAAATTTTAAAAAATTTAAAGGAGAAGCTTCAATTGGGCTCATCTCTTCCCGCTTTTCGTTTGAAGGCCCGATTATAAAAGATAAAACGTCATTTATTATATCAGGACGCCGCACATACATTGATATTTTAGCAAAACCAGTGACGGCTGTTGCCAACAAACGAGACGAGAGCGGAAACATTAATGCCGGTTATTATTTCTACGATCTGAATGCTAAAGTGAACCACAAATTTTCTGACCGGAGCAGATTATATCTTTCATCCTATATGGGAAGAGATAAGGCATATTCCAAAGACGATTATTATTACGTTTCCGACCATATCAGGCACGATGAGAAAAACAACATGGGTATTGGATGGGGAAACATAACCTCTGCACTTCGTTGGAATTATGTATATAATCCGAAACTGTTTAATAATGCCACATTAACTTACAGTACTTATAATTTCGACGTAAACGAGCAATACAAAAATACAAATACCAAGGACAAGACTTATTCTGAAGACTTTTTTCAATACCTTTCCGGCATCAGGGATATTACTGTACAATTCGACTTTGACTATTATCCCGGAAGTGGACATTCTATCAAATTTGGCGCTTCAAACATCTGGCACAAGTTTAAACCGGGAGTAAATCACGACCGAACTCAAAACTTGGTTTATGCAGTTGATACCACTTATGGTAACACTAATATTCCAGCCACCGAATTCGCTGCATTTATTGAAGATAATTATAAAATATCGTCTAAGTTACAGGCCAATGTTGGGCTACATTTCTCTTTATTCAATGTTCAGGAAACAATCTACACCTCTTTGCAACCGAGAATTTCATTAAGGTACCTGGCTGCTAAAAATTTATCGTTTAAAGCTTCTTATGCAAAAATGAGCCAGTATGTTCATCTATTAAGCTCATCCACGGTAAGCCTTCCCACTGATTTGTGGCTTCCGACAACGGCAAAGGTAAAACCTCAAAATTCGTATCAGTTCGCTCTTGGAGCAACTTTAAAACTGGCTAAAGGTTACGATTTTACGGTTGAGGGATTCTATAAAAAAATGGATAACCTTATTGAATACAAAGAAGGAGCAACTTTTTCGGGAGTTAGTGAAGGGTGGGAATCAAAAATTGAAACTGGGGAAGGCTGGTCGTATGGAGGTGAACTAATGCTAGAGAAAAACATCGGTAAAACAACAGGATGGATTGGATACACACTTTCGTGGGCCGACAGAAAATTTGAAAACCTGAATTTTGGTAAAACCTTTCCGGCGAAATATGACCGGCGTCACGATATCAGCCTGGCACTAACTCATAAATTCAGCGATAAATTAGATATTGGATTAACCTGGATATACGGAACCGGAAATTCGTTAACTCTTGGAGTGCAACAATATCCTTCGCAACTACCAGGAAGCGATTCACCAATTGCTTATTACGACGGCAGAAATGGATACAAAATGCCTGCATATCACAGAATGGACATCAGCATGAACTTTCATAAGCAGAAGAAACATGGCATGCGCACCTGGACCATAGGTTTATACAATGCCTACAGCAGACAAAATCCATTCTATTTGTATTGGGGATACGATACAATTAGCGGATATAATAATGACGGATATTATTACGAGGACTCAGAACCTGCATTAAAACAGGTTAGCCTCTTCCCCATAATTCCTTCAGTTAGTTACACCTATAAATTTTAAACCATGCAAACACAAATAAGAATAATAACAGGAATTTTCGTAGCCATTTTATTTTACTCATGCGAAAAAACAATTGATTTTGAAGGAGAGGTGACAAACACACAAATTGTAGTAAATGGAATATTAAGGCCTGGAGAACAAGTATCAGCAAGTATATATAAAAGTAAAAGCCTTTTAGAGGATGCTGATTATTTTGAATCGATTACCGATGCCCAGGCCGATTTATATGTGGACGGAACATTTGTTGAGACACTGTTTTACGAAGGAGAAGTGGATCCTTTTACAGAATATCTTGAATACGATGTTACAAATACAACACCATATAATAATGGCACTTATTACGGACTAACAACAATTGAGGTCGGTAAAACTTATCGTTTAGAGATTTCGTGCGATGGCTTAGATGCCGTACACTGCGAGACCACAGTACCAACTCCTATTCTGTTAACTAATGTAGACACAACAACCATAGAAATAGAAACGACACCTTACCAATACACATTACTTACTTTTACCTTTACTTTTACTGATCAGGGCGGTACTAACAATTTTTATCGCATAAATACTGACTATGTTTATGGTAATCCTATGGCATATCACGAATCTGATACCATTATCTATACAGATACTATTATTATATGTTCAACAGAAAATGCAGGTTTTAGCAGGTCAGATCCAATCTTTAACGAAAGCGATAATGAAGCCAATGAAATTGTAATGGGAGCACCGGAAAACAGATATGCCATTTTTACTGATGAACAAATTGATGGCAACGAGTATAAATTAAATATTACTTATAGCTATCTATCTTCAAGTGAATACCGACCAACAGGATCATTTAGTACTTGGAATTTTTTTCTATGTTCTTTAAGCAAAGAATATTATAACTACCTGAACACGGCAAATTACCATTTTTATTACAATGAAGATTATTTTTCAGAGCCGGTTCCGGTTTATTCAAATATTGAAGGAGGAATGGGAATTTGGACTTCAGAAAGTTACAGTGAATATAATTTCACTTTAGGAGAATATCCCATTGAAGGAAAAACATATATCGACTCTGAAGAATATTACAGCCAATACTATTAATCATTTCACTTTAAATGTCATCCTTATCAGTTGTAATTTTAAATGGAATGTACAACGGACAAAACTTAAACAATCCGGTTGCCAGAGGAATTATTCCAATCAATCCCCACCAGCTGTCGAAAAGCACTCCAACAATGGCAATAATCAATCCAATTACAATCCGAACCAACCTGTCAACCGAACCTACATTATTTTTCATTACCAATACTTTTTAGTGTTACAGTCATGAAACATTCTACAGGGTATTTGGTTCAAAATTCTTTAGCCAGAATATCGCAGGCAGTTTTCATTAATTTTGGACAGATTTGGGCAATAACACCAGCTGCATTTGCGGCTTCTTTTCCCTCCGGTGTTGAAATATCATATTGAAGCAGATTTTTACAGTTCAAAGCGCCATGTTTTTCAATAAAAAGCTGGTTGAACTTTTTAATTCTGTTTCCCATTACTGCTTTTTCTTCGGAGTCGTTTCCAATGCCACCATATTTAAGCCCAATAACCATATAAGCTCCGGTAACTGCGCCACAAGTAGCTCCGCGACTCATGCCTGCTCCAAAACCACTGGCTATTTTAAGTGCTCTTTCCTTATTAAGACCTAAATCTTCTGCATGAAGACTGAAAACAGTTTGCGAACAATTTACTCGAGGGAAACATTCGTCGATGAATTTAGATTTACTATTCATCCATTGTATATTTTGGGTTAGAAAATCATTTATTATATCACAAAAAAACCCGATTCGCAACAATAACGAACCGGGTTTTGAAAATGTATTGTAGTAGTTTTTTGTTTACTCACCACGAACAGCAGCAACACCCGGAAGCGTTTTTCCTTCAAGATATTCGAGCAATGCACCACCGGCAGTAGAGATGTAAGAAACACCCGGAGCAATTCCGAATTGGTTTACAGCAGCTACTGAGTCGCCACCACCAACAAGCGAGAATGCACCTTTTTTAGTTGCTTCAACAATGGCTGCACCAACAGCTTTTGTTCCTGCCGAGAAAGTTTCCATCTCGAAAACTCCAACCGGACCGTTCCAAAGGATTGTACCTGAGTTCTCGATAACTTCTTTCATTTTTTCAACGCTTTCAGGACCAGCATCCAAACCTTGCCATCCGTCTTCGATTGCATCAGCAGCACAAATTTTAGTGTTTGCATCGTTGCTGAAAGCATCAGCAGCAACAACATCGGTTGCAATAACCAGGTTAACACCTTTTTCTTTGGCCAGTTTTTCGATGTTTTTAGCAGTTTCGATAAAATCATCTTCGCAGATTGAGCTACCAACTTTTCCACCGTTTGCCTTAACAAAAGTGTATGTCATACCACCACCTAAAATCAGGTTGTCAACTTTACTCAACAGGTTTTCGATAATCGTAATTTTTGAAGAAACTTTAGCTCCACCCATAATTGCAGTAAGCGGACGCTGTGGTTCTTTTACAACTTTATCAAGGCTTTCAACTTCGCTTTCGATCAAGTATCCGAACATTTTGTCGTTCGGGAAAAATTTAGCGATAACAGCAGTTGAAGCGTGTGCACGGTGAGCTGTACCAAATGCATCGTTTACCCAGCAGTCGCCGTTTTCAGCCAACTTTGCAGCAAATTCTTCATCGCCTTTTGTTTCTTCTTTGTAAAAACGGAGGTTTTCAAGAATCAAAACTTCACCCGGTTTAACAGCGTCAGCCATGGCTTTCACTTCGTCTCCGATACAATCGGGAGCAATTTTTACAGTTGCACCACCCAGTAATTCTGACAAGTGACCTACAAGTGGTTTCAAAGAGAATTTTTCTTCCGGACCATTTTTCGGACGACCAAGGTGCGACATGATGATTGGAGAACCACCACCTTCAATTATTTTTTTAATTGTTGGAAGCGCTGCACGCATACGGGTATCGTCAGTAATCTCAAAATTTTCGTTTAACGGCACGTTGAAATCAACGCGAATAAGGGCTTTTTTCCCTTTAAAATCGTAGCTGCTAATAGTTTGCATGATATTATTTTTTTCAGTTTTTGATTTAATTTCTGTTCGAAACAAATTCAATTTGTATAAAACGAGAAAAGTGATTTATTATTTCTTTTCAGAAAATTCAACCAAAGATAAAAATTAATAGCACGAAAAAACAGCGTAAAATTCAGGCTCTTTATAATTTAATGTTGCGGTAAAATAGATAAAGCGTGAAGGACTGAATGCAAGAATGCTTTAATGCTTAAATTCACTAATCGATTTTTAGGGTTTAAGTGATATGTTAAAATAAATATAAAGTAATTGACAATTACATTTTGCCTACTGCCAACTTTTTGTTTCAGGATATTTCTTGGATGTTCCGCCTTTGGAACGACAGAAAGTGCTATTTTTGGCTTATGTTTTTCAAAGACGTAGTTGGACAAAACGATATAAAGCAGCGACTGATCCGTTCGGTAAACGAGCAGCGCATCAGTCACGCCCAATTATTTTCGGGGCATTCTGGAACCGGCAAACTGGCCATGGCACTGGCTTATGCACAATATGTTTCGTGTACAAACCGCAGCAACGGAGATTCGTGTGGTGTTTGCCCGTCGTGCCACAAATACCAGAAGTTGGCGCACCCCGACCTGCATTTTGTGTTTCCGGTATTTAATGCAAAACACCTGAAGAACCCGGTGAGCGATGATTTTCTTCCGAAGTGGCGCGAAAAGGTGAGCGAAAATTCCTACTTCGAACTCAGCGACTGGTTAAGTTTCATCGACGCAGGAAATGCCCAGGGTCTAATTTACGAACGCGAAAGCGAATCGATCCTCCGCAAACTGAACCTGAAATCTTTTGAATCGGAGTTTAAGGTGATGATAATCTGGCTACCGGAAAAAATGCACCAGGCCTGTTCCAACAAATTGCTAAAAATGATCGAGGAACCGCCCAACAAAACCCTTTTTATTTTAATTACCGAAGACGAAGAAGGGGTAATCGGGACGATTCGTTCAAGAGCTCAGCTGGTTAAATTTCCTTTTCTCGACGAAGCATCGCTGAAGGAAGCTTTGCTAAAAAAAGAAGGGATCGATCCGGAGATTGTTCCCGATGCCGTACACCTTGCTTCGGGCAGTTATCTGAAAGCACTCGAATATTTGTCGCCGGGCGAAGACGAACAGTTCTATTTTCAGAAATTCCAGGAAATGATGCGTTTTGCCTACACACGCCAGGTAAAAGAGCTGATTGACTGGGCCGACGAAATGGCCGGCATTGGCCGCGACAAACAAAAAGCCTTTTTTGCTGCTTCCTTGCGACTGGTTCGCGAATATTTTGTATCGAACATGAACCGCCGCGAAATTGTGTACATGAACCGTGCTGAAAAAGACTGGGGCAAAAAGTTCGCACCTTTTATTAACGAACGGAACATTATTCCCTTTGCCGACGAATTCGAGCTGGGCATAAAACACATTACCATGAACGGTAATCCACGCATTGTTTTCCTTGATACTGCTTTGCGGATGGTAAGGCTGATAAAAAGGTAAAATTCATACTCAAAATCCAACCGAAATTTTGGATTTAAAATAACTGCTCGACATGGTTTCGGTTTGCATCGAACCATTAATTGTTTTTACCCCGGCATCTATTTTCACATTTTTGAATTTAGCGCGCAGTCCGCTCTCTGTACCATTTTGCTGAAACAGGGGATTCATAAATTGCAAAGGATCGAAAAATCCTTTTCGATTAAAAGCAGGAGATAGATAATTTCCGTTAAAGTACGCAAAAAGCCAGTTATTCAGCTGATATTCCAGCGACGCATTAAAACCAAGCTGGTAATTGGGAGACCAGGGAGATAAAACCGAATTTTGCTGAACCAGGCCCCCGCCCAGTCCAAGCTCCAGCTTGTCATTCGCCTGATATAAAACATTTGTCTTATACTGATGAGTTACGCCAAGATTAGGCAGAACACTTTGCTCATTCGTATTGCTAAAAGTCACTATTTCCTTATGAATTTCCGGCGTCGATAAAAGGTTCGGGGCCGAATTAAGATTATTTTCCGATTGATTATCGGACTCAGGATTAATGTGCAGGTTCATTTCATCATAAAGCAATTCCGTTTTTTCCAACTCAGGTTTCAGCATAAAAACCGAATCTTTTTGATGCACAGAATTCGCTTTGTACTCCCTGTTTTGAGCTACGGTAACCGTTGTTAAAACAACCAGAATTCCTGTAAAAAAAACTATTCGTTTTTGCTGCATTTGAACTATTGTTAAATGGAAGCTAATTCGTTATTGCAACTTCCTTGTATTCTGCCAAAGATATTACATCTCTGCATTGATATTATATTTAAAAAGATTAAAAGAATTTAAATAAGTGCTTTTCGTTGTCAAGCTTAAATAAATGACATTTGGCATTTAAAAAAGTAAACCGCTAAATCACAAGAGCTTTATTTTACAGAGTATTTGTAGAACGATATAAACTCACCTCTTAAAAGCCTGATATAGAACTATTAATTAAAACAAGATATACAATTAAAGTCCCAGATCCTTTGAAGGCTTTCACCGTGTAGATGCCTCGGAGTTAAAAATATTAACAGACAAATGACTATTAATCATTACTTTTGTTTTAAAATGCTTATTTTGGCATAGCCACAGAAATTGGCACCGAAACAACTTATGAAAGAAGTGAACACCACTGACAGAGGAATATGTCAATCGAAAAAAGGGAACTGCGGAAAACTCCAGGTTACCGATTGGCTTGGCGATGTTCAGCCTGCTTATAAAGGCGAAGACATTGTTGAGGTTCGATTTAAAAATACACGAAAAGACTATTATAAGAATGTAAACAACCTGAAACTGAAGGTTGGTGACTTAATTGCCGTTGAAGGAAACCCCGGGCATGATATCGGAATTATCTCGCTGATGGGAGAACTGGTATTTGAACAAATGAAACGCCACAAAGTAACCTTTAACAACGGCGAATACAGAAAAGTATACCGAAAGGCCAAATCGGTTGATATTGACAAATGGAAAGAAGCTATTTCTCTTGAACACGAAACCATGATAAGGTCGCGGCAAATTGTAAAAGACCTGAGACTGGACATGAAAATTGGAGATGTAGAATACCAGGGCGACAAAACAAAAGCTATTTTCTACTACATTGCCGATGGCCGTGTCGATTTTCGTGAACTGATTAAGGTCCTGGCCGAAACCTTCCGTATCCGCATAGAAATGAAGCAGATAGGCGCCAGGCAAGAGGCAGGACGCATTGGAGGTATTGGTCCGTGTGGCCGCCAGTTGTGCTGCTCGTCGTGGATGTGCAATTTTGTTTCAGTAACAACCAATTCAGCGCGTTACCAGGAAATTTCATTAAATCCCCAGAAACTGGCAGGGCAGTGCGGAAAACTAAAATGCTGCCTCAATTTCGAAGTGGACTCTTATATCGATGCACAAAAAGATTTTCCGCCCAGTAACATTCCGCTCGAAACTCAAGATCTGGTTTATACCTATTTAAAGGCCGACATTTTTAGCGGTATATATTGGTATGCACCACAGGGAAATGGTCCGGCAAGCCTGGTTCCGGTTCCGGTTAGGCGCGTGAAGGAAATTCAACGAATGAACCGTAACGGGAAAAAACCCGAGAAACTCGTAACCGAAAAATTCGACTCGGGCCAGCAAAAAAACGACACTTTCCACAATGTTGTGGGACAGGAAGACTTAAACCGTTTTGATAAACCGAAAAACCAGACCAGAAGAAAAAGCAGAAACAGCCGCAGGAAACCAAACCAAAACCAAAATCAGAGTCAAAATCAGAATCAGCGTCCAAACGCAGGTTCAAATCGTAAACCTAGAAGAAAAAGATGAAACGCTTTTTTCAGTTACTGATTGGAGGATTTCTCCTGATTGCACTTTGGGCATGCGATACTAATCGTGTATTCGAAAAATACCATCCAATAAACGAAACTACCTGGTCGCAAGACTCGCTGGTTGTTTTTAATATTCCGGTTACCGACACCGTTCAAAACCACAACCTGTACATTAATGTCAGGAATGATATCAATTATAATTACAGCAATCTGTGGCTGTTTATTAATATTGAACAACCGGGAGGCAAAGCGATAAAAGACACCTTCGAAATGGTGCTGGCCGATCCAACAGGCAAGTGGCTGGGGCATGGTTTTGGAGGATTAAAAACCAGGCAGGTTCTATACCGTAGTAATGTATATTTCCCGCAATCGGGAGATTACAAAATTTCCATACAACAGGGAATGAGGGATAGCGAATTAAAAGGAATCTGCGACGTGGGATTACGGGTGGAAAAATCCCATTAATGTCTGCATATCACTTCAACAAAACAGATTAACATTATAGATTTTTAAAAGTGGGGAAAGGAAAACTTCAGAAATTTGATGAAATGCTTGGCTTCGAACATGTGGTTCAGGTGCCGTTTCATAAAATTGAACACAGCGATTTTCATTTGAAAGGAAAGTGGGCAAGCGATTTTTTTAAAAATGCAAATCCAATTGTGTTGGAACTGGGATGTGGCAAGGGAGAATACACCGTTGAACTGGCAGCATTAAATCCCAATGTGAATTATATTGGGGTTGATATTAAAGGAGCAAGACTCTGGAAAGGTGCAAAACAAGCCAAAGAACGCGAGCTGAAAAATGTTGGTTTTTTGCGTACCAACATTGAACTTATTACGCAGTTTTTTGGCGAAAACGAGGTAGATGAAATCTGGCTGACCTTCCCCGATCCTCAAATGAGAAAAACAAGGAAACGCTTAACATCCACAACCTTTCTAAATAAATATCGAAAATTCCTGAAAACCGACGGGATTATTCACCTGAAAACCGATAGCAATTTTCAGTTTACCTACACCCGCGAGATGGCAAAACTGAATGGATTTGAAATTCTGGCAGAAACCGAAAATGTGTACGAATGGGAACATTTGACCGACATTTTACGGATAAAAACCTTCTACGAAAAACAGTGGCTCGACCGCGGAATCAACAGCAAATATTTTTCGTTTAAATTGCACGACGACGAATTTGTGGAACCGAATATCGAAATAGAAAAAGACGAGTACCGTAGTTTTGGACGAAGTGCGAGAGACTTGTGAAACAGTGATCAGTCTCAGTTGGCAGTAGAATCTAGAATCCAGTATCGAAAATCAAATATCCAGAATCCAGAACGATGTCCGACTTTTTCAACCAGGTTTACGACGTGGCCAAACAAATTCCCCCGGGAAGGGTTACTTCATACGGAGCCATTGCCCGGTTCCTGGGATCTCCCGGAGCCGCGAGGATGGTTGGATGGGCCATGAACTCGTGTAGCTCGCACCACGAATATGTTCCGGCCCACCGGGTAGTAAACCGCAATGGACTGCTAACAGGCAAAGCGCATTTTGACAATGCGAGTGCCATGAAAGAACTTTTAGAGGCAGAAGGTCTGAAACTGGATGGCGACCAGATTATTGATTTTAAAGAAAAATTCTGGAATCCTTCGAAAGAATTGGACGACAATCAATCGTAATTCGAACAAAAGTTTAATTGTAAACTTCAAAACATTTCAATCTTAAAAGTGTTCTTCTAATTACAATTATTAAATTTGCAACTTCAAAATAATAAATAATCATTCATCAATATAAATTGATATGGCTGATAATCAAAGAAAAGTTATTGTCCCAAAAAATATAACCGATGCCTTGCGCACGGTAAAATATCCGGGAAGTGAAGAAGATGTGGTACAGCTTGAAATGCCACAGGAAATAAGGATTGCCGGGCAACGCGTAAGCTTCTCGCTGGTTTTTCAACGTAGCGACGATCCACATATCGAAGCGCTGATTTTGGCATGCGAAGAAGCCATAAAAAAATATGTAGGCGAACAGGTTGAGATCGAAGATAACATCTCTGTGAAGTTTATTCATGATATGGAACGCCCCGTTCTGCCTAAAGTAAAAAACATTATTGCCATTGCTTCGGGTAAAGGTGGTGTTGGAAAATCAACCGTTGCGGTTAACCTTGCTGTGGCTTTGGCCAATTCAGGAGCCAAAGTTGGATTACTCGATGCTGATATTTTCGGTCCTTCTATTCCAAAAATGTTTGGCGCTGAAAGCGAACGGCCTACCGGTGTAAAAATCGATGGTCGGGAATTAATCGATCCGCTTGAAAAATTTGGAGTTAAATTTTTATCGGTTGGTTTTTTCGTTGATACCGACAGCGCTATTATCTGGCGCGGCCCAATGGCATCGAATGCTTTAAAACAATTGATAACAGAAGGAAATTGGGGAGAATTGGATTACCTGCTTATCGACCTGCCTCCCGGCACCAGCGACATCCATTTAACTCTGGTACAGTCGGTTCCGGTTACCGGCGCTGTTATTGTTACCACTCCTCAGGATGTTGCCCTGGCCGATGTAATCCGGGGAACCAGCATGTTCCAAAGTAAATCGGTAGATGTTCCGGTGCTTGGACTAATTGAAAATATGGCCTGGTTTACTCCGGCCGAATTGCCCGATAACAAATACTACATTTTCGGAAAAGAAGGAGGTAAAAAACTAGCCGACAAACTGGGACTTCCGCTTCTTGGACAAATTCCTATTGTACAAAGTATACGCGAAGGTGGAGATTCAGGAAATCCGATTGCCAACGAAAGTGAATCGTTAACCGGTGTTTCTTTCGCCGAAGTAGCTAATAACGTAAAGCATCGTGTTCATATCAGAAATATTCAGATGGCTCCCACTAAAAAGGTGAAAATATCGAGGAAATAAAAAAGAAGTAACTAATATCAAAATACAAATCACAAATTTCAACAGTCATTTTTAAGGTTGTTGATGTTTGTGATTTTCTTGTTTTTGGGCAATTGTATTAAGGTAATTCTCTGATATTTGCTTCAAGTAATTTTGAATTTCAAAATGGCATTCATTTTTTCTTATTTTTGCAGCGTTTATAACACCGAATAAATCAATATATACAAACAATATTATTGAATTTATTGAGTTTATTCAATGAGTTAACAAAATACCCGTTTGAAACGAATATTTTTACATACTATATTATTCATCTTTTTGGTTTCGTTATTTGCCGGTTGTTCTACTGAAAAGAATACCCGTGCAACGCGTACATTCCATAATGTCACCTCACATTACAATGTTTATTTCAATGCCAACGAAAGCATAAAACAAGGCCTTCTTACCATTGAAGAGCGGATGGAAGATGATTATACGCGATTATTGCCTCTCTACAAAGAAAGTGATCCGTCGGCAGCAAAGCTTGTAAAATCGGACATGGATTACGCGGTTGTAAAATGTTCCAAACTCGTTGAATTACACTCTATCACCAAAAAACCAAAACGTCAGAAACGAAGAACAAGAAAATATCAGGAGTTTGCAAGTCAGGAAGAATTCAATAAATGGATTGACGAAACTTACCTGTTAATGGGGGAAGCCTACTTTTACGAACACAATTTTTATGCGGCCATCGATAACTTTTCGTACGTGGTTCGTAAATACCCCGATCAGGAAACTGCTGACGAAGCACAGGTCTGGTTAATAAGAGCATACACCGAACTGGAGCGTTTTATTGAGGCGAACGAGGTAATTCAAGCAGTTCAGGCATACGACGATTTCCCAAAACGATTGGAACGCGACCTGGCAGTGGCCACTGCATATTATTACATCAAACAGGAAGAATACAACGATGCCATAAAAATGCTGGATATTGCCATTAAAAAGACTTTCTGGAAACGGAACAAGGCACGCCTGCAATATATTATAGCACAGCTGTACCAGGAATTGGGTCAGAACGAACAGGCTTCGGCAGCTTTTGAGAAAGTTACAAAAATGAATCCCGACTATACGATGGCTTTTAATGCCCGTATTAATTCAGCAGGAGTATTCTCGGGCGAAGGAAATACAGAGGATCTGAAGAAGGAGTTGAACAAAATGCTCCGCGACAAAAAGAATGTCGACTTCAAAGACCAGATCTATTATGCACTGGGTAACGTATACTTCCGCGAAGGGAACAGAGATGTGGCCAAGGATAATTACAAACAATCAGTGGCATCAAGTTTTAAAAACCAGTATCAGCGGGCGCTTTCTGCTATTACCCTGGCCGACCTCTTTTTCGAGGATCTGAACTACCGAAACGCACAGTCGTATTACGATAGCGCCATGATTATTATCGACGAAACTTATCCAAACTATAAAAATTTGTCCGACCGTTACAGCAGCCTAACAACATTAGTAGACAATCTTTTACTGGTTGAACGCGAAGACAGTTTGCAAAAAGTTGCCATGATGCCTGAAAAAGAACGGGAAGCGTTAATTGCCGGATTAATAAAAGCTGAACAGGAAAAACAACGCAATCTCGAGAATTTGGCCATGCAGGGCTCACGAAACCAGGGCTATTACCGCTCCAACCGTTATCGAATGGGAATGGGAAGCAGCGGCGGCTCAGGATGGTATTTTTATAATCCGCAAACAGTTACTTACGGAAAAGTTAGTTTCCAGCAACAGTGGGGACGAAGGACACTGGAAGACGACTGGCGGAGATCGAATAAAAATACCGTGTCGTTCGACGATATGGACGAAACCGCCGAAAATAAGGAAGAGGAGGAACAACGTGAGGAAGATCCATTAAAAAAAGAATTCTATACGCAAGACCTGCCTTTAACTGATTCGTTAATGGAAGTGTCGAACGAACGTATTCGCGATGCCATTTACAACGCCGGTAAAATCTTTAAATCGGAATTTGAGGACCATCCACGGTCGGTGGAACAATTCGAAGAGTTGAACAAACGCTACCCTGAAAATATTTACCTTTTATCGGCATATTTCGACCTGTACGATTCATACGAATTGATGGGCAATAAGGCTAAATCGGATTATTATCGCAACCTGATTATTTCAGGTTATCCGGAAAGCAAATACGCACAATTCCTGCTCAACCCAAATTTCTTTATCGAAATGGAAGCCCGCCTCGACAGCCTGAACCGTTTGTACCAGGAAACATACAGGAATTACAAAGCAGGGCATTACCAAAATGTCATTTCGCTGAGTGCTGAAATGAAAAACATGAAGCCCGACAGTGTGATTATCCCAAAAATCGATTTTATGGCGACGGTGGCGAACGGAACCCAAACCGACGTGCATCATTTCGAGGGATTGCTGAAAGATTACCTGGTAAAATACCCGAAAAAAGAACCATCGCCGCTGGCACAGGAAATACTCACACTTATCCAGGACAGCACACTTGCCGATTATCAGAAGCTGGTGGAAATGGGTTACATCAACGAAGAAATTCAGAACGAAGAATTGCTTCCTGAAAATTTCCTGTCGGATGATGAGTTTGGAGGAAAATTCACTTACGACGAAGATCTGCTTCATTATTTCGTTATTGCCTACCCGCGCGAAGATGAAAGTAAGATCGATTTGAACCGTTTAAAATTTGATATTGCAAACTATAACATCGATCACTACACAAAAATCGATTACGACATTGAGACCGAATATTTCGATGAAAACCTGGCTTTTGTGCTGGTGCGCTCCATGACCAATAAAGAGAATGCCTTGATTTATCACGGCGCCATTATTCGCAGGGCATCGGTATTTAAAGCACTCAAAGGTATCGAATATATGAACTTTGTAATCTCGTCGGCAAACTACCGAGCAATCAAGGAAGAAAAATCGACTGCCGATTACATGAAATTCTTCGTGAAAAATTACAGCCGTTTTATTGGCCCGAACTTCAGCGACGACGAACCGGATGTTTCGCCTGAAGAATTGATGGCAAGAGCCGAGGCTGAAGAAAATGCACTGAAAGAAAAAGGACGTTTTGTATCGGTTACCACTGCTCCCAGCAGTTTATTTACTACAAAAATTGACACAACGCAGAACTTTGTGATCGCTGTGAAAGACAAGGGGCTGTCGTTACGACAGATGTTACGCGAATTCTCAGATTTTAACAGGAAAGAATTCAGGGCATGGAACCTGGCACTTCAGTTAAAACAGACAAATAATTACCAGTTGCTTGTGGTGAACGGTATTCCGGCCTTGAACGAATCTATGTCGTACTTTAGAAAGGTAGTTACCACCCGAAGCCTTTTTGCTCCGCTGGGACAGGCAACATACCGCAACTTCCTGATTACAAACGACAACCTGCAAGCTCTTATTAATGAAAACAAAGTTGACGAGTACATTAATTTCTTCAGATCGAATTACATCCAACGAAATACAAGCTCGTCTGTAACAAGTTCAGGAACCGCTAAATCAACATCTCAAACAAGTACTGCTGCAGTAACCACTACACAACAGGAAACAAGCGCTCCGGCCGAAGTAACCGGGCCTTATAATAACGAGGTTGAAGGCGAACACAAAGTTGTATTTGTAATTCCAAATGAAGGGGTAAATAAAGCAGCTTTTGTTAGTGGAATTAAATCGTATACCAGTGATAATTTTGCAAGCTCAAACTTTACTATCGAAGAGCAACAACTGGATGATATCAGACAACTGGTGATTATAAATGGAATGCCGGACAAAGACACCGCACAACGATATTTCGACATTGTGAAACAAACACGAAGTTTATATGCTCCGCTGGGCAACTCACAATATCGTAATTTCCTGATTTCAAATACCAACTTCGCCATATTCCTGAAAGAAAAAAACATTATCGAGTACATGGACTTTTACAAAAAAGTGTATCTCGGGAAGTAATTTACAGGAACTCTTACTAACGGATATATAAACAAGAACTCTTAAAGTTTGTTAAGGGCATACTAGAAGGGCACCTTTTTTGTTTTTATCTTTAAGAAATAAAAAGATTGTAAAGACCATGAATAAGCCACGAATACTTTGGACAGACGACGAAATAGATTTATTGCGCGCACACATTATATTTTTACAGGAGAAAGGATATGAGGTTGAAACAGCAAATAACGGTTCGGATGCCGTTGATAAAGTTTCTGACAATTATTACGATATTATTTTCCTGGATGAAAATATGCCAGGAATGACGGGACTGGAAACGCTTACCAAAATTAAAGACATTTCGCCCAATGTTCCGGTAGTAATGATTACCAAAAGCGAAGAAGAGAACATTATGGACGAGGCAGTGGGAGCAAAAATTGCCGATTACCTGATAAAACCGGTAAATCCGAAACAAATTTTGCTGACACTAAAAAAGAACATCGATCAGAAACGTTTGGTTACCGAACAAACCACATCGAAGTACCAAATGCAATTTGCACAGATCGGCATGCAGATCAACGATCGTTTAACCTTCGACGAATGGAAAGAAATCTATAAAAAACTGGTTTACTGGGAACTGGAATTGAGCGAATCGGACGACTCGGCCATGGACCAGATTTTAAGCATGCAAAAAGAAGATGCCAATAAAACCTTTTTCCGCTTTATTAAAGAAAACTACGAAGAATGGTTTAGCGACAATTCTGAAAACCGTCCCCGAATTTCAACCGAGATTTTCAAACAATGTGTTTTCCCGCATCTCGATGACAACAAGAAAACATTTGTTTTGGTAATCGATAATCTGCGTTACGACCAATGGCGAACCTTAAGTCCTGTTTTTAACGAGTATTTCCGCACACAATCGGAAGACCTTTATTGTTCGATATTGCCCACTGCAACCATGTATGCGCGAAACGCCATGTTTGCCGGTCTTATGCCTTCAGAAATTGAAAAGATGTATCCTGAATATTGGGAGGACGACGATAATGAGGGTCATAAAAATAAATATGAAGAGGAATTATTACGAAAACAATTAGAACGTTATCGCCGGAAAGAAAGCCTTTACTTCGAAAAAGTTACAGGGATAAAAAAAGACAGGTGGGCTTCTGATAACCTGAAAAGTATTTTGGATAATGACCTTTCGGTAATGGTTGTGAATTTTGTAGATATGATTTCGCATGCCCGCACCGAAATGGATATGATCAAAGAACTGGCAAATAACGAAACAGCATATCGTTCCATTACATTGAGCTGGTTTAAAAACTCTGCGCTGCTTGAACTGCTCAGGGCGCTATCAGAAAACGATATCAGGGTGATTGTTACCACCGATCATGGTGCAATCAGAGTAAACAACCCGGTGAAAGTAATTGGCGACCGCGAAACCAACACCAATCTGCGGTACAAATTGGGTAAAAACCTCAATTTTAAATCGAAACACGTGTATGAGGTTCGCGATCCGAGGAAAATTCACCTGCCTTCGCGAAACGTTAGCACCAGTTATATTTTTGCCCAGGGAGACGACTTTTTTGCCTACCCGAATAATTACAATTATTACGCAAATTATTACAAGGACACCTTCCAGCATGGAGGGATTTCGATGGAAGAAATAATTATTCCGGTGGTGACACTGGTTCCTAAAAAATAGAAACAACTATGTGTGTATATGCGCTAAGCGGTTTAGAACTGCTTAGCGCTTAATTCCACACCTAACCTGCAACGCACTGTTTTACAATAAATTCCCCTTTTTCGGCGCCAACTTTTTTCCCGATTACAGGACATTTTATCATCATAAGGTAAAACAGACGAGGATCTGTTTCGTCCATTAAACCTTCGTAATTTCCCATGCCTTTTGAGATAATTACATCTGCAGAATCGTAAATCTTACGAAACTCTGGGCTTACGCGGTGCAGCAAAGTTGACGGTGTATCGTCGCCATTTGATAACAATTTAGCCACTCCCGGAATTCCAACTTCAGTCGCTTCCTTTATTGTAGCATCGTTTAAAACAGGTTTATCGCGAACTACAAATATTACGTTCGGATGTTTCAGCGTTTCAAGAAAAAGCTTGTCCATCACAATTTCGCCACAATTATCGGCCAGGTAAAGAATCGTTTCGGCTTTTTCGATTTTATCTTTTAAGGCTTTTGAATGATCGATGGAAAACGAAGTGCTTAAAACCCGTTCGATGGTTCCGTCAACATCGAAGTGGTGTGTAGGTCCAAAATCGATAATATTTCCGGCAATGGCATATCGCAGTGCAGTGTCGAATTTGTCGTCCGATTCGTCCACCCTTGTTTTAAACTCATCGTAACGTTTTAACAACTCGCGGTTGCTGTCCTGCTTCTCATTGGCGTACGGATCGGTAATCACCGACTCCTGCTCCAGCTTTTTCAGAATATTGCGGGTAATCTCAGGCGAATAACTGTTGTCGAGATCGATCCCCGATATTTCGCTGATCATTTTACTCACCAGTCCATTTCTTTTTTCCTCGGCAATTTCGTATTTATCCATGCGCTTTTGTAGCGCTTTCACCTGGCAGATAAGACATTCGTAATTCATATTCAAAAAAGTTGGAAATCGGAAGTCAGAAAACCAAAGTTCGGATTCCGAAGTTTTGAACAAAAGTAACAGAAGGTTTTGGTTTTTACCTTTTCGAACGCAAGTTCATTGTTGTTTTTCAGGAAGAGTTAATTTGATGAAGAAAAAAACTTACAGCCGAGATTAAGCTATAACTCACAGACAATAAAAAATTCAGGAATGACTACTTCCCTTTCATCTGGGCGTAAAGTTTATTGGCAAAAATAAAGTCCTCCAGTTTTTTGTTACCGGAATGCAGAATTTCGTGTTTGGTGCCCACCCACTCTTTTTCGCCCTTTGAAATAAATAATACCGACTCGCCGATTTCAATCACCGAATTCATATCGTGGGTGTTGATTATCGTAGTCATCTGAAACTCTTTGGTAAGCCTTTGGATCAGATGGTCGATAACGGTTGCTGTTTCCGGATCGAGTCCGGAGTTGGGTTCGTCGCAAAACAGGTATTTGGGATTTAAGGCAATTGCTCGTGCTATGGCCACACGTTTCTGCATTCCCCCGCTTATTTCGCTGGGATTAAGTTTGAAAGCTCGTTTTTCGATATTCACATGATCGAGACAAAATTCTACCCGTTTCTGTTTCTCAGCACCACTCATACTGGTAAACATATCCATCGGAAAACGAACATTTTCTTCCACCGAAATACTGTCGAACAGCGCCCCGCCCTGGAAAACCATACCGATTTCCTGTCGCATTTTTTTGCGACTCTTTTCATTCTGTTTAGTAAACTCCACATCGTTGTACCAAATCTCGCCGCTATCAACGTCAAAAAGCCCGAGTACCGATTTTAGAAGAACTGTTTTCCCCGAACCGCTGCGGCCAATAATCAGGTTGGTTTTCCCCTGCTCGAACGTGGTAGAGATATCTTTAAGAACATGGGTTCCTTCAAACGACTTATTTATATTTTTAAGCGTAATCATGTCAACAACAATCGGGTTAAAATTAAATCGAAAAATAAAACAAGAATGTTGGTATTCACCACGGCTTTTGTACTGGCTTTACCTACTTCGAGCGCCCCACCCTGTACATAATAACCAAAGTAAGCAGGTACCGAAGCAACTAGAAAACCAAACACCAGCGATTTAATAATTGAGAATGTAATATAGTAAGGTTCAAAGGCATATTTTATTCCGTCGATGTATTCGGGAACCGTTACCACTCCTGCAATTGGACCGGTAAACAATCCTCCGATAATCCCGAAAAAAACGCTCATGATAAACAAAAAGGGAAAAATCAGAACCACTGCAACAATTTTGGGAAGAACAAGGTAACTGACCGAATTTACGCCCATAATTTCAAGCGAATCGATTTGTTCGGTAACACGCATGGTACCAATCTCGGAAGTAATATTTGAACCAATTTTTCCGGCCATTATCAAAGCAAGCATCGTTGATGAGAACTCCAGAATCAGGGTGTCGCGGGTTCCAAACCCGATCAGCTCGGTAGGGTAAATTGGATTCGACATGGAATAAGCAAACTGTATGGTCATAATTCCGCCAATAAATACAGAGATAATAACGACAATCCAAACCGAATTCACCCCCAGCGTATCGATTTCGTACAACAATTTTTTAAGATACATTTTATGCTTTTCGGGGCGCGCAAACACCCGTGTCAGCATACTAAAGTAACGGCCTATATGAAAGAAAAATCCCATTTTGTCAGATTAAAAATTCAACGACAACACGGATAAAATTACAACTTAAACGGCTTAAACAAAATTTTTATTTAAGCGTTTGACAAAGGCAATAATCCAGAAAATTATTCGTAACTTTTTAATAAGCTACAGATTTTAAATATTTTTGCGCCCGAAATAAAAGATTATCAGATGACTAACAACTTTTGTGTGATTATGGCCGGAGGTGTTGGAAGCCGATTTTGGCCCCTAAGCCGTACCGTAATGCCAAAACAATTTTTAGATATTTTAGGAATTGGACGAACTTGTATTCAACAAACTTACGACCGTTTTGCTAAAATTATCCCTCCCGAGAATTTTATTGTTGTAACCAGTGTTAATTACAAAAACCTGGTAATTGAACAATTGCCCGAACTTAAAGAAGAACAGATTCTGCTGGAGCCACTCAGGCGAAACACGGCTCCCTGCCTGGCTTATGCAGCAAATAAAATCAGAACAAAAGTGCCCGATGCCAACCTTATCGTTACTCCATCGGATCACCTGATACTTAAAGAAGAGGAATTTATTAAGCAGGTTAAAAACGGTCTCGATTTCGTTTCCGAAAAAGATGCGTTGCTTACTCTTGGCATAAAACCCAACCGGCCGGAAACAGCATACGGTTACATTCAGGCAAAAAAACGAAAAGATTTTCATGACCTGGACAATCTGTATAAGGTAAAAACCTTTACAGAAAAGCCAAATGTACAAATGGCCAGCATTTTTATTGAAAGCGGAGAATTCTATTGGAACTCCGGCATTTTTATTTCATCATTACATTCAATTCTTGAGGCACTGCAACAGCACCTGACGGAAATTGCGCTGAAGTTCGAATATGGCCGAAAGTTGATGAATACCGCTAGCGAGGTTCCTTTTATCAAAAAAACATATTCAGAATGTCCTGCCATTTCTATCGATTACGGAATTATGGAGAAAGCAAAAAATGTATATGTACTGACTGCTGATTTTGGATGGAGCGATTTGGGAACCTGGGGCGCCTTGTACGATAACAAAAACAAAGATGAAGATGGCAATGTGGTTGGCGGAGACAATATTTTAATGTACGACACCAATAATTGCATCGTAGATATTTCAAACGAAAAAGTGGCGGTAATTCATGGTTTAGATGGATATATTGTTGCCGAATCGAACGACACATTGATGATTTGCCGTCTGGAGGATGAAATACTGATTAAAAAATTCGTAACCGATGTGAGAATAAAAAAAGGAGACTCATTAGTTTAAACGATATTAACCAATAAAAAAAACGGGCTGTAATATACAGCCCGTTTTCATTTTCAGTAAGTTTTATTCCGATATTTCGGTCTTAACCGGAACATTATTTTTTTGTAAATTGCCAGTCCATTTTTTCAGCGTATAATTTATTCGAATAGTGATCATATACATCACCGGAGAAATCAACAAAGTAAGAAATGTTGCAAAGGTTAAACCAAAAATAACGGTCCACGACATTGGTCCCCAAAATGCAACGCTTTCACCTCCTAAAGAAAACTGCGGATCGAAATGTGTATAAAGCGAGAAGAAATCGAAGTTCAACCCGATGGCCAAAGGCAATAACCCAAGTACCGTTGTAATTGCTGTTAACAACACCGGGCGCAAACGTGTACGTCCTGCCTCAACCAACGCTTCAATCTGCACATCTTTCGGAAGGAAAGCATTTTCTGAATAGCCCAACTCCTCTCTTTTGCGTTTCCGCGTGAGGTCAATATAATCAATCAGCACGATACCGTTGTTCACCACAATACCAGCGAGCGAAATAATCCCGATACCGGTCATGATAACCACAAACTCCATTTTGAAAATCCCCAGTCCGAGAAAGACTCCAATTGTACTGAACAGAACCGTGGCGATAATAATGGCCGGACGAATAAAGGAGTTGAACTGTGTTACCATAATAATCATAATCATTGCAATCGCAATCAGCAAGGCAAAAACAAGGAAATCCATACTCTCTGCCTGTTCCTGCTGCTCTCCCGTAAATTCGTAGGTATAACCTTGTGGCATCATGTATTCGCTTAATAATTGGGCCAGCCGGGCATTTATTTCGTTAGCATTATAACCTTCAACCACACCTGACGAAATGGTAATCACCCGTTTAAAGTCAATTCGGTTGATCTTATCGTAAGTAGTAGCATATTTAAAATTTGCTACTGCAGAAATAGGAATACTATTATCATTTACCTGAATTTTTTGATTCATCAGTGTTGATACATCATTCCGCGATTTTTCATTTAGACGGACAAAAATATCGTACTCATCCTCGCCGTCCTTAAACTTGCTGGCCTCAAAACCATAAAGTGCATTTCGGAAAGCCAGAGCTATTTGCTGCGTAGATAGCTCGTATAAACGTGCTTGTTCCCGGTCAACCTCGATCAACATTTCGGGCTGGTTGGTATTGATATTCAGTTTTAATTCATCGATCCCGGCGATATTATCATCTTCAATTATTCTCAGGAAATCATCGGTGATTTTTACCAGCTGATCAAATTCATCGCCTGATATATCAATATTAATCGGTGATCCGGTCGGTGGTCCGTTCTCTTCCTTTTCGACATAAATTTTGGCACCCACAAAACCATCCAGATTTTTGGCAATTTCCTGCATAATTAGGCTGGTATTTATGCCTTCACGCAACTTATATTCGACGAAGGAAATTGATGTCAGCGATTTATTCGGACTTGCATCATTCTCAAACATTCCGCCTTTGCCAACCCCAACATTGGTTGTTACCGATTTTACAATCTTTTGAACAGGCTCAAGAGTTTCTTTAATAATTCGTTCAACTTCCTGCGATACTTCATCCGTACGTTCAATCGATGTTCCAAGGGGTAATTCCATGGTAACATAAACTGTTGTGGGGTCGGTATCGGGGAAGAAAACCGTTTTCGGATTTCCTCCAAAATAGAATCCCATCGAAAAAATCAACAAAACAAATGTTCCTCCTAAATAAATATAAGGCCACGGTCCACCCAAAGCATGTCGCAACTGACGGGTATAAATTCCTTCGAGCCAAACCAGTAATTTTGTTTGAAACCAACGCGCCAGAGGGCGTAAAACAATCAGATTCATCAGCATCAGAAAAGCAACTGTTACTAAAAGGTTTCCCAACAGATATACTTTTAGTACATAAAAAGGAATAGAGATTCCGGCAAAAATAGCGGCATTTCGTAATACACTTTTTGCATTCGCACGCTTGCTGATATCATCAATTTTCATAAAACTGGCAATAAATGCAGGATTCAGAATCAATGCAACGAACAACGAAGAAGCCAATACAACAATTAATGTTTGTGGAAGAATCTTCATGAACTCTCCGATCATTCCTTCCCAGGCCAGCAGCGGAAAGAAAGCTGCCAGTGTAGTAAGTGTTGAAGATATAATAGGGAAAGCAATCTCGCTTACTCCCTGTTTGGTGGCCCTTAACAAAGGATAACCCTTGCTGTAAAGCCGGTACACATTTTCAACAACTACAATAGCATTGTCAACCAACATTCCCAACGCCAGAATTAATCCATAAAGCACCATCGAGTTCAGCGTTATTCCGCTTTGCTGAAGAATAACAAACGAAAGAAACATCGATAAAGGAATAGCCAGTCCTGCAAACAATGCATTTCGGAAACCTAAAAACAGGAAAAGGACAAAGGTAACCAGGATCATCCCCAGAATAATGCTGTTCTCGAGGTTCGAAATAGTATCCTCGATGTAGGTAGTCATATCGTCGGTTACAATAACTTCGAGGTTGGGAGGAAGTTTCCCCTCCGCCTTCATGCGCTCAATTCCTTTAAAAATATTTTCGGATGCCGATAAAATATTCTCGCCCGATTTTTTGGTAATGGAAAGCGAAACCACCGGTTTATCGTTAAGCCGCGCAATGGTTTCCTGCTCTTTATAACCATCGGTAACTGTGGCAATATCGCGAATGTACACCGGTTTTCCCATGTTCACCTTAATAATGGTGTTTTCAATCTGTTTCATGTTGGTGTAATTCGCTTCGGTGCGAATGGTACGCCTGATATTATCAGCGGTAAACTGCCCGGCGCCCATAGTAATATTTTCAAACTGAATCGCAATGGCAACATCTTCAAAAGAAAGTCCAACCGCATCAAGCTTATACGGATCGATGTCTATCTGAATTTCGCGTTCTTCTACCCCGCGAATGCTCGCTTCCGAAATTTCCCTGTAACTTTCGAACTCGTCTTGCAGGTCTTCGGCAAACTTCTTCAGTTCACGCATACTGAAATCGCCAGAAATGTTCACATTCATGATAGGAAATTCCGAAAGGTCGAAATCTGTTACATACGGATCGCTGGGTAAATCGTTCGGCAATTCCGATTTTGCTTTGTCAACCCGGTCTTTTGTATCCTGAAGGGCCTGCTTAATGGTAACATCGGTATTAAATTCCACAACAATGGTACTCACATCCTGGTACGATGCCGATGATACTTTTTTAACACCTTTCAGCCCTTTCAACTCCTTTTCAATGGGCCGGGTACAAAGGTTTTCTATGTCGACGGGCGAGTTTCCGGGATACAAAGTCTGGATAAAAATATAGGGAACCACAATCTCCGGCATTGCTTCGCGAGGCATCTGGTTATATGAGAACATTCCAAAAAATACCAGCAAAGCCGTAAAAATGTAAATCGTGGTTTTATTCTTTAACGCAAGATACGTTGGTTTGAACTTGCGTGTAATTTCTTTTTTTACTGATTCTTTTTCTTTCTCCATAGCGAAGAACTTTTGGGGATAATTAATTGATTTGAACTAGAGTGCCGTTGGCAATCTGATTGTAACCTTCCGAAACTACTTTCATACCGGCAGCCAGACCTTCAACTACTTCAGTTATATTATTATTGGTAACTCCCGGCATAACGTACACTTTTTTAGCAAAATCTTTTCCCTCACGGTTTTCAACAATGTAAGTGTAATGACCGGTAAAATCTTCCTTAATATAAAGAGTAGGAATAGTAATGGCTTCTTCGTTCATGTAATCGCGCAACTGAATAACAGAAATCAAGTTCGGTTTAATCATTTTGTCAGAATTATCGAGATTAATTCTCACCCTGAACGTACGGTTATGTTCATCGATGGTGTTTCCAATCTGATCGATAGTGGCATTCACGGTGTAATCCAAAGCCGGGAAACTCACTTTTACCTTATCTCCTTTATGAATTTTAGTAATGTAGGTTTCAGAAATATCTCCGTAAACTTTTATTTCTCCAATATTTATAACCTTGGCGAAAGGCATTTGCGGACTCCCGATATGGCCTTTTTTCTGGTAAACAATATCAACAACACCATTTACAGGCGACTTTACTTCAGCCATTTCAATTTGAGTATTCAGGCTCTTGATTCTTTTCTCCAGGCTTTCCATACTGTTTTTTGCCTGCAGGTATTGCATCTCCGAACCGATGTTCTGATCCCAAAGATTCTTCTGGCGCTCATAGCTGGTTTTTGCCAGTTCAAGCTGAACTTCCAACTCGTCAACCGATCGCTCAAGCAAATCGGTGTTCAGACGGGCCATTACCTGCCCCTTGTTAACATTTTGACCTTCTTCAACCAGTACTTCTTTGATCACTCCTGAAGACTCCGGACTTACATCAACATCTTGTACCGCTTCCACCTTCCCGGTAACCTCAATAAAATGTTCGAATTTCTGCTTTGAAAGCTCGGCTACCTTAATTTTAACTACTTCTTCATTTTTATTTGCAGCCAACTCTTTTTCGATGATCTCAATTTGCTGCTCAAGGTTGTATTTCTCTTGTTTTAGTTTCTGCAGTTGGTTACGTTTCGCTGCTTCATCATTCACTGTTGAGCTTCCGCAAGCCGACAGGATAACAGCCGTTGTTAATACAATTAAAATCTTTTTCATGATATCTGTTTTTTTGTTTTCTGATTACAAAGCGCCTGCGGCTTTTTTCAATTTTAAATCGGCCTGCAGCAACTGCATGGTCGAACTAACCAGAGCCTGGAAAGTATCGATGTACTGCGACTCCTGTTGCGATAATTCGGCGCTGCTTACCATTCCATTATTAAACTTAATATGGGTTTTATCCAGTATTCGTTTCGCCAGATCACGATTCTCGCGGACATTCAAAAACTGTTCTTTAGCTGTTTGCATCTCGGCAGATGCTGTTAAATAATCTTTCTGAAGGGTTATTTCCGTGAGTGTCCGGTCAACTGTAGCTTTCTCCAGTTCCAGTTTGGCTTGCTGAACCTTTGAGCGTTTCATTCCCGAATTAAAAATAGGAATTGAAGCCTGCAGACCCACCAGCGATGATGGATACCACTCTTCTTTGAACAAGTTGGAATTGTTGCTGTAAGCGGTTTTTGTATAACTGTAAAATCCGCTTATGTTTGGCAGATAAGCAGCTTTTTCTAATTTCAACAATTTCTCGGAAACCTGGAAATTTGAATTAGCCAACCGGTAGTCAATGTGATTGCTTATATCAAGTTGAATGCTGTTACGCTCTTCAACCAGCGGCAATATAAAAATCTCTAATTCATCTGTCAGGGAAATCTCAGTATCCAGATCATAACCCATGGCGTACTTTAAAACGGTTTTGGCAATCTTCAATTCCCGCTCCGAACGCAGCACCTCGTTTTCGGCATTTTTCTGCAAAATCCGAAGCTGGTCAACGTCTTGTTCTTCGCGTAATCCATTTTCGTAATAAGCCTTTGTTTCATCGTACAAACGATTAGTATTTTCCAGATTTTCCTGCATTACCGTTTTATAGCGTTCGCTTATCAGCACCATGTAATACGCCTGCGAAACAGCATCGCGAATATCGATTTCAGCTTTTTCATTTGCCTGCTTCGACAGATCTAAATACAGTTGAGCCGATCCGACACCAACAATCCACGATCCGTCGAAAATCATTTGCGAAACGCTTAAGCCAAAATCAGAGTTATAATCCTGCCCAAATTTTACAGGAATATAGGTTCCGGCTTCCCCTCCAAAAAATTCACCAGGAATCAGCGATACAGGCAAATTCAGGAACATATTATAATTTGCACTCCCGCTCACCTGCGGCAAGCCGGTGGTAATAGTTTCCCAAACCTTTTTTTGCGCAATGGTAATATCCTTTTTTGTATTGTGTAATACATACGAATTCCCCATGGCAAATTGTGTGGCCTCGTCGAGGGAAAACGACTTGGGCTCATCCTGCCCGAATGCCGTACCCATAGCAAGCCAGGCAGTCAGGAATATGAATAAATGTGTTTTCATTTTAAGATTCATTCTGAACTTTGTTTAATTGTTTTTTATAATATTTCATTCCTTTTTCGGTGCAGATGGCATTCATATGATAATCCATCATACTATCGAAAAAAGCGATCGAGTTCAATTCGTATTCTTCAAAAATCTGGTAATCGGGATTAAGCGTATACAACATACGCCCCAGTTGAAGTTTGGCTATGAAATAGGAATCCAGATCGTTACGATACAGTTTTTCTTCCATCCCCTGTTTTATGTTTTCGATGGTATTATCGAAAATGCGCTGTCGTTTGATCTTTCTTATTTTTTCGTACAGTTCTGGATACGACTTTTTCAGATCATGTTCAATTCGGTTATTGTAAAATTTAAGGATGAAGGCAACATGCTTTCTTATCAAAAACATATTGTCGATGGCATTTCCGTATTTTGACCGTTTAAATTCGTATTCAGCGTCATCAATAAAATAATCGACAACCCTGGCCACCAAATCCTTTTTGTCGGTAAAATTTTGATATAGAGTTTTTTTTGAGATACCTAACTCAGAGGCTACATTGTCTAAAGTAACATTCCGAATCCCGTGTTTCAGGTAAATTCGTGCAACGTTTTCAATGATATGCTGTTTGCGCTCTTCCATTCCTTTTTATATAAAGAGAATAATGGAAACTTTTGTTCAACTAAAAGTTTACAAAAAAATTAGTATGCCGCTTTTAGTTATTATTACAATATTTGTTTCCTAAATAACTATATACTAAAGCAATATACAACATTCGTTCAATTAAACCCAAACGAGTGTTATCAATCAAATTTTGTCATATAAAACTAATTACACGAAAAAAGTTTCCTGACCGGGAATCGGTGAACGGCGATTATTTCCTTATGAATGCATTTATTGAGTAAGTGAAGAGAGAAACGTCCTTTGAGGACAAAACTTAATCGCAGTTTTTTAAAAAGATCTCGGCAACCAGCAGATCTTCAGGAAAGGTAATTTTGATGTTTTCACGATTGCCCTCCACCGGATAAATTTTGGCTCCGGTATTCTCCAAAACAGAGGCATCGTCGGTAAAAAAACCTGAGAATTCCTGCTCGTAAGCTGCCTTTATCAGATAGTTTTGAAATGTTTGCGGAGTTTGCACCATAAAATATTTCGATCGGTCGAGTGCCTTATTCTCTTCTCCGTCGATCCAACGCACCGATTCAGAAACCGGAATAACCGGCAAAGCATTTCCTTTTTCGAGGGCAGTGTTATAGCAGTTTTCAAGTGTTCCTGCCGAAACCAGCGGCCGCACTCCATCGTGGATAAAAACAATTCCATCGGAGGGAATTAATTCAAGGCCGTTTTTTACAGACTGAAACCTGTTTGCACCTCCATTAGCCAGTTTAAACGGAATAGAAAAATCGTGTTTCCGGCACAACTGCTCCCAATTTTCAACCTGATTTTCGGGTAAAACAAGCACAAATTCAATTTCGCTGTCGAAACGCAGAAAAGCATTGAAAGTATGCATTAAAACAGGCTTCCCTTTCAACTCAAGAAATTGTTTGGGAACAGCATTTTTCATACGGCTGCCACTGCCTCCTGCTACAATTAATGCAAACTTTTTACTCATGCTCCATGTTATTTTTCTAATTTCGATAACAAAAATAACGCAAAATAACTCTCCACTATGGAAAAGGTTCTTCAATTTTTAAAAGAACTCGCAGTAAACAACAACCGCGAGTGGTTTCACGATAATAAAAAGTGGTACGAAGAAAGCCGCGATAAAATACAGTTTATCACCGATGTACTGATCAATGAAATAGGAAAATTCGATCCGGAAATAAAAGGAATCAGCCCCAAAGACTGTGTATTCCGCATTTTCAGGGATGTGCGTTTTTCAAAAGATAAAAGCCCGTACAAAACCAACTTTGGAAGTTTTATCTGCAAAGGAGGTAGAAAAAGTATGAACCCGGGATATTACTTTCATGTGCAACCGGGCGAATCATTTCTTGGTGGAGGAATTTATATGCCACCTTCGGATACGTTAAAAACCATCAGAAACTACATGGCTGAACACGCAGAAAATTTTAAGGAGATTACAGATGATCCCGGTTTTAAAAAGAATTTTCCTGAAATGTATAACGATCAGTTGAAAACTGCACCCAAAGGATTTCCTAAAGACCATGAATATATTAGTTTACTGAAATACAAATCGTATATATTCTCCAAAAGCATGGAAGATGTAGTTGTTAGCAGCGATATTTACATTGAAAAGATGGTTGATTATTTTAAACAATTATCACCGGTCAATGCATTTTTAAACGAAGCATTACGTTAATTAGAAGCTTTAAAAATTGCAAATTTTCCTCATTGAGGGGATTACTTTTTTCTTGATTTAAGAATAGTATTATATAAGACCCTTATTTTTTATCTTCCCGATTTCAATGAATTGCCCCGGTTATTCTTACCGGGGTTCTTTTTTGGTTATCAGTTATTTTACTGTCATTTTCATCTGATATTTTTTTCAACATATGCTACATTGTCTGAATATCAATATCTTATAAATTTATTTCGAACATCAATTTTATTGTTTAACTTGCTGTGCGAGAACAATAAAAAATTATTTTTGCAGCCAATTAAATTTAAGGTACTTATGAAAAAGATTGCATTGTTATTCTCATTTACAGCAATATTTGCTGTTTCTCAGGCACAAAATGTTCAACTTCATTACGATTTCGGGGAAGGTAGAAAAATGCTGACCTCAACTGTTGAAATGTTCAGACCCGACAAGTTTGGTTCAACTTTCTTCTTCATTGATATGGATTATGGAGCAGAAAATACCGGCATTGACAATGGTATCTCATTGGCTTACTGGGAAATTGCAAGAGCTTTTAAGTGGACCGAAAATCAAAAGTTCATGCCACGTGTTGAATACAATGGAGGGACAATGAGTGTTGGAAATGATATTTGGATTCCAATTGAAGATTGTTTTCTGGCAGGTATCGAACGGACCTGGGCCTCCGGCGATTTCTCCAAAATCCTCACCTTGCAGGCCAACTACAAATACATCAAAGATAAAGAAGATGCCGCTTTCCAGTTAACAGCTGTTTGGACCGTACAAATGGCAGACGGCAAATTGACTTTTACGGGTTTTGCCGATTTCTGGAAAGAAGGTATGGATTGGTATTTATCTGATGGTACTATTGGTAGTAGTACCGATTACCGTTTCTTGAGCGAACCTCAATTATGGTACAACGCAACTAAGAACCTGTCGATTGGTAGCGAAGTTGAACTAAGCAATAACTTTGTTGGCGACGAATTTGCAGTAAAACCAACCCTTGCTGTTAAATGGACTTTCTAAACTTAATTATAATCAATTATGATTGACAAATACTTTAACATTTCCCAACGGGGATCTTCGTTTAAAAAAGAAATTATTGGTGGAGCAACCACTTTTCTTACAATGGCCTATATCATTTTTGTTAACCCAAATATTCTTGGCGACGCAGGAATGAATAAAAGTGCACTGATCACAGTTACTATTCTTGCGTCAATTATTGGTACTCTCCTGGCCGGAATATGGGCAAAAGTACCTTATGCCATGGCGCCGGGAATGGGTTTAAACGCCTTTTTCACTTATACTCTTGTTGGAGGAGGTGTTGAATGGCAAACTGCTCTTGGCGTTGTTTTTATTTCGGGTGTGGTATTTCTTGCACTTACCGTTACCGGAATCCGGACAAAAATCATTCATACAATTCCACTGGCACTGCGTTTGGCAACCGGTGCAGGTATCGGTTTGTTTATTTCCTTTATCGGATTTAAAAATATGGGGCTTGTAGTTGCCAATCCTGCCACCTTTATTGGACTTGGAGAATTTACCCCCACACTTCTTATCGGCCTCGCCGGTTTAATTATTACTGCTATTCTTGAAGTAAAAAAAGTTAGAGGAGGTATATTTTACGGAATTATTCTGACAACCATTATTGCCCTGATTGTTGGCGAATTAAAAGCGCCTGAGACCTTCGTTTCAATGCCTCCTTCCATCGGACCGATAGCATTAAAACTTGATGTTGTTTCGGCTTTAAGTTTTGCTTTAATCGGAGCTATTTTCTCTTTCATGTTTGTCGACTTGTTCGATTCGGTTGGAACCATTGTTGCCTGCTCTTATGAAGCCGGATTTGTGGATAAAGATGGAAAAGTTGAACACGTGGACAGAATTCTGGAAGCAGATGCTGTGGCAACCGTTGCAGGATCGTTATTAGGAACCAGTACCACAACAACCTATATTGAATCGGCTTCGGGTATTGCCAACGGTGCAAAAACAGGTTTTGCTTCAGTTATTACAGCTGCATTGTTTTTCCTGGCACTGTTCTTTGCCCCCTTAATCGGCATCGTTCCCGGTTATGCAACGGCTCCTGCCCTGGTAATCGTTGGAGTTTATATGTTCAAAAATATCAAGGCTATCGACTTTTCCGATTTTTCAGAGTCGATACCAGCCTTTCTTACAATAATTTTAATGCCTCTGACATACAGTATTTCCATTGGTTTATCATTCGGATTTATCTCATATGTGATACTGAAATCGGTGGCCGGAAAATATAAGGAAGTTTCAGTGCTGATGTGGATTATCGCAGCTCTATCGGTACTAAATCTTGTGTTAGGGGTTTAGTAAGAAAAAATATCCATCATATAAAAGAGGTGCATTATTGTACCTCTTTTTTATTATTTTTGCTCGCAACGAGGCATTAGCACAGTTGCTTGCCTGCCCAAGGCAGAAATGACATAGTTTGAGGCATTAGCTCAGTTGGTTTAGAGCACTACCTTGACAGGGTAGGGGTCACTGGTTCGAATCCAGTATGCCTCACAATTCAAATCAAACAATACTAACAATCAATTAGTTGCGATTTTTATTTGCCCTTTTGCACAACATTTGCACAACACGTCAAAATCCTAACTCGTTTGTTATTTTTGTTTTGAAAGTAAATAAAAAAATTTACAGTTATCATTTCCGTTTCATTATTGCTAGTCCTAAAAACTCTTTAGCTGTAATCTCAACGGCTGGAGTCTCCATTATCATGTCAAATATTTTGTGATGTTCGTGTTTCAATTCTTCGAGAAAGACCTCATCAAATGTTGTGCCTGCTAATGTTTTTGCATTAGCCAAATATTCGGGTTTTAAGTTTCTCGCTCCTCTGAAATCAGCATTTGTTAAGTCCGAGCTTTCAAAATTTACACCTTTCAAGTCACAATCAAAGAAATCGACATCCCTGCAATATGAATTCTTAAATGTTGTAGACCATACTGAAGATGACTGAAAGGAAGCAAACTGAAGAAAGCAATGATCATATTTATTCTGTCTTATGATTGCATCGGAAAAATCAGCAAACTCGCCTATGCAATCGAAAAATGTAACATTGTAAAATGACGAATTTGTAAACTTTAAATCACTAAAATCAGCAAAAAAAATGGATTGCTTATCAAAACAATTATTGATTGTAAATGGATTTACGGCTAAAACTAAATTTTCTTGCAACTCATATATATCAGAATATTTAACCGTTTTTCCTATAAATGAAAGAAAGGTCAAATGAGGGTAAAGAAAGCGTGGTGGATAAGGCATGAGACTATTCTTTATCTCAACGTAATTGTTAAGAATCAAGTCCAAGTCTTTATTGTTAGTTTCCACAAGCCGAGTAAAATAAGAAATTTTCAGATCGATTCGATCCAGCCTATTTTGATATACTGTTATAGAAAAGGTAAATATCGAGAAGTAGATTCCCAATACCCATATAACGCCATTAGGATACACTTTCTTTTTCGTGTTGTAGGTGAATTTTGAAAATACAAATGCCAAACCAGAATATATGCCAAATGCTCTCAATATACGTCCAAGCTTCTCTAAATACTTCTTTTTCATAACATTGAATTAAATGTTGGAATTTAATTTATACCTCAAAAACAAACCTTTAAGATTGCAAATAATACTTGGCAAGTATTCAATTAAACCTTCAGGATAATAATCCACCGCAGTATTTTTAATACAGAAGTTAAAAAATAGCGAAAACCAATATTTAACCAAAGCGTATTAATTATTTAGGTTATTCCTTTTCTGGGCAATAGGCGACAATTGTATATTTCCCATTATTTTGTTTTATGGGTTCATCCACTTTACACCCATCTTGTATAAATCCATTTACAACTCTAGCTACTTTATCAGCTGGTACATCCTTAAGAACTTTTTTCTGTCTGACATCTTATTTCAATTTTAGATCACTTACTGCTTTTTGTCTCTTCATTTCCCAATTTCTTGAAAAAATAAACATATTAATATCACCAGCGTCTGCCGGAACATCATTCTGTTTCATCCATTCAATCAAGGTCGCCTTATTCTTTTCATCATAAGTTTTTCCATTGGGCATTACAAACTTATCGAGTATTTTACTATTCCATGAATAGGCAAACTCCTGAACATCTGCCACATGTTCTTTTATCAATTTTTCAGAATCTTTTCTCTTCTGATTAACTGCAATAACATGCGGTGTGATTCTTACATCCTTATCCCATATTTTTGATTTAATTGTAGCTATCGCTTGAAGAGCATACTGAATAGAAGTCTCGTCGAGTTTCGATACAAGAGGAAAATGATTTGTAATATCTTTGGAATCAACTCCAAAAATATCTACAGATAAAAATCCACTAATATTTTCATGGCTCGCTTCTAGACTTAGGCTGCCAAGTCCAGCTAAATTTAAATTACTTTTATTTGTAACGATGGATGCCACTATACGTAATCCAATTCCAACTCTTCCATCTCCAATATAAATTGAATCAATTTTAACATTTTCACCTCGATATTTCATATAATCTAAGATTATCTCATAGTTTCCCCTACTTCCACTTACAGCAGCAGGCAAATAAGAAAATGATCCATTCTGATCTATCTTTCGCATTGAAATTTGTGCAGATTGAAGAGGCAACATTAAAAGTTTAAGACTATCAGGTATAGCTTCCCACGGTCTATAAACAAAAGTCTCAGTACTATCTACATAAAATTCCACAGTTTTTGCAGAGATGGGTACTGTTGGCATATACCCCTGATACATATCGTGTTTTATACCTAGAGAACCTGTAGTAGCACAACTTGAGGAAATCACAATTAAACTTAAAAAATATAGATTTCGAAGTAAAGTAGTTTTGAGGAGACCCATTTTAGTACAATTTTATTATGTTGATTAACAATTCGTTATTAAAATTAATGAGAAATAAATTAAAAACCAACATAAGGAGTTAAGCAACTTCCACTTAGCTCTCAAAAATTTCTAAATTCCCTATTTCCACACCCTCTGACAAATTCTCTTTTAACATCACAATCAATAATATTTACTTCCCAATATTGATATATTCTCTTCCTTAAACAATTAGAAGAATAACTCACATTTTTTGATTTCTATTTTTCATTTCCAAATTAATTTTTCCGATCACCCGAATTTTGGCTATTTTTAGAATCAAAATATTAAACCACTAAATTTAATTCAATGACATCTTTATCGCGAAGAAATTTTATGCGTAACACGATGGTTGCAGGTGCCGGTGCTTTGTTATTACCGGATATGCTTGTGGCCGGAACTAAAATGGCGGCTGATTCCGTACTAAAAGGGAAAAAAGTATTGTATGTTTATGGCGGCTGGAAAGGACACGAACCAAAACAATCTGTTGAAGTTTTTGTACCCTGGTTAAAATCAGAAGGCGCAGAAGTTACTGTTTCCAACACACTTGATTCATATTTGGATAAAAAATTGATGAGTTCTCTCGATTTGATTATTCAAACATGGACCATGGGAACAATTACCGGCGACCAGGAAAAGGCTTTACTGGCTGCAGTTAAAAGCGGTGTAGGAATGGCCGGCTGGCACGGTGGTACCGGAGATTCATTCCGAAACAACACCGAATACCAGTTTATGATTGGAGGCCAGTGGGTAGCTCACCCGGGAGGTGTAACAGACTATACTGTACAAATACGAGATAAAAAAGATCCTGTAACAAAAGGCTTAAATGATTTTGCCATGCATTCAGAACAATATTATATGCATGTTGATCCCAATGTAAAAGTGTTGGCTACAACCAAATTTAATGCCGATCATGCCGAATGGATCGACGGATGTGTTATACCGGTTACCTGGAAAAAATATTATGGAAAGGGTCGTGTATTCTATTCCTCGCTGGGGCACGTGATGAAGGACTTTGAAGTGCCGGAAGCCCTTGAAATACAAAAACGGGGAATACGTTGGGCTGCCGAAAGCAAATATCAACCTAAAGAAAAATGGACGAGCCCGATTTACGGCTAAGATTGTTTTAGGGCGGTTATATTCAAAAATATTACTAGTATTACTATACACAAAAACCCGGCTTTTGCCGGGTTTTTGTGTATAGTAATTAAATCAAATCTACGAAAGACTATTCGTTACTTTTTCTTCTTTTTCAGGAAAAAGAAAACAGCCGCAGCAATTACTACAACAGCAACAACGATAATAATTACCGTTGAATTTGAACCTGATGATTGTTCAACACCAGCCAATAAATCTTCGTCCATGTACGAACTGTCCTGAGCTCCTAAGTTATCAATGTATGTTCCTCCATCCTGTGCCATTAAAAGAGTTGGCAAACTCATAATAAACAGTCCGATAAGTGCAATTACTCTCTTCATCTCTAAAAACTTTAAGTTCTACTTATTCAATATTTAATTTATCTCTAACTTCTCTTAACAAAGGGGCCGCATTCTTATATCGGGGATTCACGTGTATTAATTTATTTAATTCGGCGTAACTCGCTTCATAATTCCCCTGATTATAGAGCTTTTGTGCCTCGAGCAAATAAAACGGCTCGTAATAAGGATGTATTGTTCTTCCCTCCGCTAATATAATATCAAAATTTTGATAATCGTTTTGAGCGAGTTTACTGTTGGCCAAATTTACCAATAACCAAACATTGTTCGGATCGGTTTTTAACTCATCTTCCAAAAACTTCTCCCCTTTTTCCCAATTCTTTTGTTTTATTGCATTCAGTCCGGCTAAATCATTTTTATCACCACGTTCCAACACAACAACCAATGGATTTCCCCGATGGTAAAAGGTTTTTATAGTTTTACCCGATTGCCAGGTGTCGTTTTTCAACAAATAAGGATGAATGTAATTCACACCAAACAAAGCATAATCCCAATCGCTTGAACTACGTTCCAGATAACGGGAATATTGAAAATTGATATTCGGAATTTTCTCAAAATAGTTAGGTAACTGCGTATTCATGGCAACCGTAACATTTTCATCGCCGATTTTATCGATCAAATAGTCGGTTGCTTCTTTCATGCCATGAAAATAATAATCGTATTCGTAGTTGCTCCAGGCTACTTTATTGCCTCCCGATACAGCATTAAAATAGATATAGTCAGCAGGAAATGTATCCGCCTGATGTTGAAAAGGCAATAACATCAATACAAAAAACAAAGTTAGTGCAGGCAGTTTCAACACCTTCTTTGACTTCGATTTTACCAGCTTAAATAACCCCAGCGAAGCAAGGACAACCAGTATAGGAACAATGAACAACATTTGCCTCAATCCGCTGTACAAATTTGCCCCAATTGCCATTACATAAACAAACGGAAACAAAAATGTAAAAAAGACGAACAACTCAAAATAGAGTTGTTCGCTTAATGGTTTAGAAAATTTATAGGTTAAAAAGGCTAAAAAATATATAAACCCGAGGATGACAAACTCCGGGGTAGATATAACAATCCATTTAATCAGGTAATACCACGGAAGTGATGAACTCCAGATAACCTGACCTTCAAAAATTTGTTTAATACTGACTTTGTAATGCTCCATCACCGCAAGGCTTTCAAGCGGATGGTGCACCACGTCCTGCAAGGCATAGGGCCAGAATAGCAACCCGACAAAATATCCAGTGACTGCTACTACAAGTCCCTGGCCCAATAACCTTACAAAACAAGGTTTAGTTGAAACGATATATTTAAGTAAAAAAGGCTTCAAAATAAGAATGAAAATAAATCCCAATACCAGGTAGGCAAACAGGATTAATCCGCCAATCCTCACCGAGCAGGTGAACGCGATGGCCAATCCCAACGCAACGGCTGTTTTCCAGGTTGTTTTGGGTAATTCTTTTAAAAATTTCAGGATAAAATAAATTCCGGCAATATAACCTGTTGCAAACGGAATGTCTTTTAAATTTCCAAACGCCTGGCCGAACAAACGCGGTGTCAGCATCAGGGCAACAACTACCACAGCCGAAGTCCAGTATGAACCACTCAACTCTTTTCCTAAAAATCCGGAAAAAACCAGTAAAAGGAAAAAGAAAAAAGCTCCGGTATAATGGCGTGTTAAAAATTCGTTTTCAATTGAAAAAACGCGATTCACCAGAGCCGTCAAGTTATCTACAGATTGACCGTAATATTTCAAATTATGAACGGGTGTATTCAAACAGGAAGCATCTTCGCCCCCGGTAACGTACCAGTTCACAACTTTTTTAGCATGTGGGTAATGCAACATTTCGTCGACATTTACTGCAGCCTTTGGCGCCAGAAACAGCATAATTATTGCTGCAACCGCGAGGCAGGCAATAAAAACATTTCTTGCAGTTAATATGTCAACTATTTTATTCATAAATTTCTTTTACCAAATAAACAGGGCGCTTTTGCACCTCTTTATAAATGCGGAAAATATACTCGCCGATTATTCCCAAAAAAGTAAGTTGTACCGAGCCAAAAAAACTGATTGCCAAAAAGGTGGAAGACCACCCGAACGGAGCCAGCCCGGTTAATTTTGAGACCAGAGTATAGACAATGGCCAGAAGAAATACCACTACTCCCAGCAAGCCCAGGTACAAACAAAGTTTAACCGGCCACTTCGAAAAAGAATAAATGGCATCTGCCGCAAGTGCAAAAAGTTTTTTGCGCTTCATTTTTGGCTCGCCTCCTTTTCTGTCGGGACGCTGATATTCAATAAAATCGTGTTGGAATCCAATAAAATTTCGGATTCCAGGAAGATATCGGTTGTTTTCAGTAAACCTCAGCAAAGCATCAGCAGCTTTCCTGGTAACTATGCAAAAATTACCGGTTTGTTCCACCTGGTTACCTTCCGATATACTTCTGAAAAGTTTGTGAAACAGATTAATATACATCCGTTTCCCGAATTTCTCCTCGCGCTTGTTCCTGACAGCAGAAACCACATCGCTATTGTTTTCTTTTAATTTGGCAAAAAGTTGCGGTATCAATTCCGGCGGATCCTGAAAATCACCGTCCATTATTACCACAAAATCGCCTTTGGCATATTCCAGCCCAGCAGTTAATGCAGGTTGTAATCCAAAATTTCTCGAAAGACTTACAACTTTCACATTGCTGTTATTTTCTTTGAACAGCAAAATTTCCTTTAAGGTATTATCAGTACTTCCGTCATCGACACACACCACTTCGAAAGCCTCGCCAATGGCTTGCATGTTCTGACAAACTTCCGATAATAGTCGGTTTATCAGAACGCTTTCGTTATATAGTGGTATTACAACGGAAATCATTTCTAACTTTATTAAGCTTTATGTTGCGTTCCGGGAACCGGAATCGGGAATTCCATATCAACAGGTCCCATTTCATATTTATCGGGACCTAATTTCATATTTGAAGTCATCATATCATCCCAGGTAACTTTTTCCCCGGTATAAGCAGAAGTTCTTCCCATAACAGCGGTAAGTGTAGATTCGGCAGTACGGTGTGCTTCAACAACAGGTTTTTTGGTACGGATGGATGTTACCAAATGAATATGCTCTTGAACGTAAGGTGAAACAGCAACCACTCCGGTTGAACGTCCATCCTTGTTTTTCGGATATTCATAAGTCCATTTTACAGAACCATCGAAATTAAAGATGGTATTTTTTGCGTTGGTATAACCTTCGGTTCCAACTATTACCTCTCCTAACTGGTTCGCACAACCATCGATCTGCCGACAGAAACTATGTGAAGAAACACCGTTTCCATAATCAAAATCGACACTGTAGAAATCGTATTGATCGCCTGTTAACCTGCGTGCGCGACCTCCAAATCCAATTGCTTCCTGTGGATGTTTGCCCATGAACCAATTTATAACATCAATATTATGAACGTGCGTATCCAGAATAAAATCGCCACCCAACCAACAGAAACTATTCCAGTTGCGCAGCATATATTCCATGTCGCTCCAACCTTCTTCGCGGGTGCGGAACCAAACGTGCGATTGCAGCCAATATCCTTTAGCAGAAACAAGATCACCGATAGCTCCTGAAGCAACCTGACGGTAAGTTTCCAGATAATCTCTCTGATGACGGCGCTGTGTTCCGGTAATAACCGACAATCCTAAATTTTCGGCCTTTTTAGCGGTTGCCATTATCTGACGTGCACCTACCGGATCAACGCAAACAGGCTTTTCGAGAAAAACATGCTTTTTAGCCTGGACAGCGGCATCGAACATCATCGGACGAAAATGAGGAGGTGTAGCTAAAATCACTACATCTATATCAGTTTCAAGTAGTCTTTTATATCCATCAAAACCCCAGAAACAATTTTCTTTAGGTACTTCAACACGTTGTTTTAACAATTTATCGCGGCAATCCCAAACTTTATCTTCAAAGACATCGGCCAGTGCGACTAAGTGCAAATCGTGACCGGCAGCCAAAAAATTTAGTGCAGCTCCGGTTCCTCTGTTTCCACAACCTACCAAACCGGCTTTTATTTTTTGCCCGTCGGGTGCCTGATCGATAATGGGAGGAAATTCGTAATCAACTTCTTTTGATGACTTTTTACAAGAACTTAATGCGTTCATTCCGATAACTCCGGCAGCGCCGATCATTGCCGATTTTTCAAGAAAGTTCCTGCGTGATAGTTGATTTTTACTCATGATATAATTGTTTTAATTTTTTTCTGTGTTAAACATTTCTTCGTCGTATTCGCAAACTACCCTGAATCCGACACTTTTTGTATCGGAGTACCACCAAATACTCTTAGGAATTTGCGGATCGGTAACTAACCATGCATCCGTTTTGGTAAAATCGCGGCGGGCCACACGCAAGTCTTTAGGAGTATTCATGAATGAACCACCTCTTACTACATGCTCATTTCCACTTCTTGGCCCTCTTGGATTTCGTACCACTCCTTTTGGATATTTGCCGTAAACTTTGGGGTCGTAATAATCGAGACAGAACTCAGCCACATTCCCCAACATATTCTTCAATCCGTATGGATTCGATTCAACAGATTCCGGTTTTTGTGTTTTATTCGGGCTGTTATTTTGTGAAATCACATATTTGTCGAATACTTCCGTATTACTCCCAAGCAACTTTTTCAGGAAACCATCGGCTTCAAAATCCTTTGGCGAACCTTCAAAGAAATAAGGAGTTGTTGTACCGCCGCGTGCAGCATATTCCCATTCTGCTTCAGTTGGCAAACGGTATTTTCTTCCTGTTACCTGACTTATCCAGCGACAGTATGTTTCGGCAGCATGATGACTCATCGTTATTGCCGGATGTGTACCTTTTCCCCAACCTTGATCGGGTGCGCCCCATGGAGGAGTTGCACCACTAATTCCATCAGTTTCTTCATCAACGGCAACAGCCTCTTTCCTTCCCTGCGAACTGGTAGCGGTGAAGAATGCAAGGTATTCATTCCACGACACTTCTATTTCTGCCATCCAAAAATTATCGACTACGACATCACGCACCGGACCTTCATCTCTTCTTCGATAAGGTTCGTTGGCCGGGCTACCCATTTTAAACTGGCCTCCCGGAATGGCAATCATTTTAAAGGAAACGGAAGTGCCCGGGATCTTTTCCTCAAAGGTCTTAAACTCTTTTACTTCAGTAAGTTTATTATAAATTTCCTTTGGCCCTGCATCTTCGTCAGTTGCGGCTAAAAGACTGGTTTCACCACGATAATGCCCAATGTTATGATGGCATTGCAAACATGAATTGTTCTCAGGATCGCGAATATATTTGATATGTTGCTGGCAGCCCTGCTCATTCAGAGCGGCAGGAAACATATTTGTGTGACATTTCAAACATCCGTCTTCGTACACAAAACGCTTTGCCGCTTCTGTTGAATGTTTTGAATTCCAATCTATTTCTTCAGGATCCATGGTTAAATAGGCATATAGATCATGAAATCCATGATATGCCTTTCGAGTAAGAAACTTGCCGGTTTTTTCTTCCGGAGGAAGGTGACAATCAACACAATTAATTGAAACTCCACTTGGCGTGTTATGATGAACAGAAAGTTTCCAGCTTGTTTCAGCATGTGGATGAACATGACACAAATTACAAAACTCGTTGCTGGAAGTATATTGAATTGTTTTATTAAACAACAACAAAAAAAGGATTATACTCAATCCTCCGGCAGTAAAAACTAAATAGTGTTTTCGTTTAATTGTTTTATCTGTCATTCCGAATCTAAATTTGAGCTACAATTATACGCGCGTACAATTAGCTCTATATTAACCAGCTAGATAAACCAGCCTTAACCGGTACTTAATTTCACATTAATTTTTTATCTAACTATTTGAATAAAAAGATATTTCACTTTAAAAATTTTTTATGAAAAAAATAAGATTAATTGCCATTTTTGATATATTTGGTCTGAAAATAATACCAAATTAAGGGTTAAAAATACCCTAATTCAACAATGATGCAGAAAAAAAGGACAGCAATTTTAATAACCTTTCTGGCATGTTTTTTTTGTTTAAAAGCAGCCAAGGCGGTTGATTTTGCCGACAACTCCTTTTTAATTGCAAAAGCAACACCATCAGAGTTCCAGAGCAACCGTTTCTGGACGTTTTTAAAAGAAAATGAATGGACAGGGATCGAACTCGACCTTGATAGTCTGGAAGATAATGCCTATATAAGAAACAGCCGAATTCCCTTTTCTTCGGTGTTGGAAAAACTGGAAACCCTGATTGCAGAGAAAGAATCTCAAATCACTCCGGTTTTTATTAATTTTTCGGGGAATGTAAAATTGCTCGATTCTATTATCGACTCCTCGTCTATTTCTTCGCAGGTATTTTATTTGCCCCAGGGAGAGAAATGGCCGACCAACGAATACCTGGTTCAGTCGAACCGCCGGATTATTTTCTTTGTAGAAGGAAACACGGAAAATCAAAGCCAGATTCTTCATCATACAAAAAACTATACCTTACAGATCTCCGCCAACCAGATAACACCCAATTCGGTAATATTAAGCAACGAGTCGAATATCAGCAAGGAACTGTTCGAGATAAAAAACTTTAACCGTTTACCTACAGGTGCGGCCCCGGGTCTTTCTCGTCGTATGGTGCCCGATTATATCAACTTTCTGCTTGAAAGCTGGACAAAATACGGGAAAAAACCCAATTTCATTTTCATGGGTACCGGCATTTATAATTTCGATTTTATAATCGAACAGCTTAACTCCTTTAATGTGATTAGAGGTATGGTTCGTACCATCGGTAAAAATATGGAAAGAATCTATTGGAACAATCCAGAGATCCTGATTACCGGCGGCAAATTCAGTTTTCCAATTCTAGGTGGAGATGAAATGATTTTATCTCCTTTTGCACCGGGCTACAGGATGACTCCTTCACAAATTATTATTACAGGAGAAATGGTTATGCCCGAGCAATATTCTATAATTGCCCACCCCTTAAATTTAAACGAAGGCTTAAAAGCCAGTTTCCATTTTGATGGTTCACTCACTGATAAAATCAACCCAAAAAGAACATTTGAGGGGAGTGGTTATTCCTTTAGCCAGGATATTGACAGAGGTAGTGTTTTAAGATTGCCTGAAAATGCCAACGTAAATCTTGGAGATCCAAATCTATACAGATTACCAAACAGTAGCTTTACCGTTAGTTGTTTTGTAAAGTTCACCGACATACTTGAATATGGCGACAATGCTATTTTGGGAAATAACGAAAGTGGATACAGACGTGCAATGCACCTGATATTACGCTCGGGACACCCTTATTTTGGTTTATGGGCCAACGATTACATGTCGGATGAAATTCTGGAGGACAACACCTGGTATCATTTAACCTGGCGCTATATAATTGAAACCGGACAGCAGGCCATTTTTGTAAACGGTAAATACATTGGTGGTTCAGAAGGCCACCCGCCTTACTCCGGGAGTAGCGATCTGCATCTTGGAAGTGCCCTCTCTGGAGGAGCCAGTCTTAGAGGATATATGGACAACCTTTATATCTGGAATCGTCCACTTGGTGGTGAAGAGATTAACAGGTTAGCTCTTGACGAAGAAATTCAATATAGCATTCCCGAACCCGACAAATCAATAATAACTAACAAGAACACGGTATTCATTCTATCCGGAGTTTTAGTAGCTCTCGCAATCTTGTTTTTACTAACGCTTCGTAAATTCAATTCAAAGAAAAAGCAGACATCTGTTCCGGAAGTAACACTTCCTCAAAAAAACAGAATTCAATTTTTTGGAGAATTTATTGCGATTAACAACAACGAAGAAGATGTTTCTGAGCTATTTACACCAAAAGTGAAAGAACTATTCATCTTTACTGTAATCAATAATTTACAAAATAGAACAGGAGCCCCAATTTCAAATATAAATGAAACACTTTGGCATGGAATTGAACCGAAAAAAGTTGCAAACAACCGTGCCGTTACACTTAACAAACTGCGAAAAATACTGGCCCAGTTCGAAAAAATTGAAATTATATCGAACAGCGGCTATCTGCAACTAAAAACAACAGAACCCTTTTTCTGTGATTTTATTGAAGCATTTAAATTATGCCAACTCCCTGAAGGGATGTCGAGACAACAGCTGGAATTATTTTTTCATCTTGTAAAAAAAGGCCGTTTCTTAAAAGATTCTGAATGGATCTGGCTAGACGATATCAGGGGATTTACAGGCAACCAGGTTATTGATAATTTGTTAAAGCTGGCTTCCATTTATAAAAAAGAAAACAGGCAAAAAGAAGTTGAAAAAGTTGCACGTCGTATTCTCGAATATGATGATCTGAACGAGGAAGCTATTTTCCTTCAAATATGGGGATTACAACAAGACAATAATTCGCATATGGCCAAGTTTAATTTTGAATCGTTCTGCACGAAATATGAAAAAAGTATGGGTGAACCGTATAAAATGAAATTCAACGAATTCACCCGTTACTACTCCGAACAATTATAAATAATTGAAATTCCTCGCAGCAAAGCTTACGAGGAATGTGCTCACCGGAATTCAAGATTTTACCTGTTCCAGTTCAACCGAAAAATGTCTCATAATTGGAGCCTCTTTTTTAATTCGGTAACCATGATTTACACTTTCCCTGCGATCGAAAATATTTTTTAAAGCTACCGCAACAACATCCATATGATTATTGGTATATGTTCTTCGTGGAATAGCCAACCGTAACATTTCCAACTTCGGATAACGGTTTTTTCTGGTAAGCGGATCGCGGTCGGCCAGCAGCGTTCCCACTTCAACACCCCTAACTCCGGCCTCCAGATACAATTCAATTGCCAGTGTCTGAGCGATGTATTCTTCTTTGGGAACATGACTAAGGAAATGTTTTGCATCAACAAATACGGCATGTCCTCCAATGGGTTTTTGAACCGGTATTCCGAACTCAATCAACCTGTTACCTAAATACGATACCTGCTGAATGCGATTTTCGAGATAGTGCCCGGTAGTAACTTCGCTTAAACCAACTGCAAGAGCATTCATGTCGCGACCAGCCATTCCGCCGTAAGTATTGAATCCTTCGTACATAATATTAAACACCGAAGCCTGCTTATACAATTCTTCCTTTTTCATGGCCATAAAACCGCCAATATTTACAATGCCATCCTTTTTACTGCTCATGGTCATTGCATCGGCATAAGAGAACATTTCGGCAACAATCTCTTTTATGCTACTGTTGCGATATTCATCCTCGCGTTGCTGAATAAACCAGGCATTCTCGGCAAAACGAGCGGAATCGAACACCACTTTTACACCATATTTCTTCGACAGTACAGCTACATCTCTTAAGTTTTGCATCGAAACCGGCTGTCCGCCAGAAGTATTACAAGTGATCGTTACAATAACCATTGAAATTTGCTCCGCCGGATGTGTTGCATAAACTGCTTCCAATTTCGCCAGATCAATATTACCTTTAAACGGATGCAACGATTCGGTATCGAAAGCCTCATCGATCGTACAATCAACAGCGGTGGCTTTACGAAATTCAATGTGGCCTTTTGTGGTATCGAAATGACTGTTTCCCGGAACTACATCTCCTTCTTTAACCAATACAGAAAACAGTACATTTTCGGCTGCTCGTCCCTGGTGAGTTGGTAAAAAATATTCGAACCCGAAAATCTCTTTAATTGCATTTTTCAGATTATAATACGAGGCTGACCCGGCATAACTTTCATCTCCTGTCATTAAAGCCGCCCACTGATTTTGGCTCATAGCTCCGGTGCCGCTATCTGTTAACAGGTCGATATATACTTGGTCACTTCTCAGGTTGAAAAGGTTATAATTAGCTTGTTTTATCCATTGTTCGCGTTGTTCGCACGTACTTCGATAGATGGGTTCCACCATCTTTATTTTATATGATTCTGCAAATGGTAACTCCATAATTCTTTATATAAAATTGAAAGAATTTCAGACTCGTTTATACAAGTCTAATTTCCCTCAGATTGGTAAATTAAATTGATTGTCCGGAAATTTTTCCGACGGATCTAAGAATTACAGAAAAGGATATGCGTCCCTGTTTTTTATATTCAGGAAACTACGATTATGGAGGTAAATAGCCATTAAAAATTTGATCATAGCAATAACTATTTAATCATTACAAAGTTAATTAGCTTATGTTTATTTATAACACGATAATTATCAGTTTTACCAATTTTTAAAACCATGTGTTGAAGAAATGCCGTAATTTTACCACAGAAATCAAAAAAAAGGGATTACAAAATGGGAAATTTAGCATTCGATGCTGTTATATTCGACATGGACGGTGTTATTACCAAAACTGCCATTACTCACGCAGCGGCATGGAAAAAAATGTTTGACGAATACCTGCAAAAACATGCAGAAGAAACAGGAACAGATTTTAAAGAATTCACACAGGCTGACTATCTTGCCTTTGTTGATGGCAAACCCAGATATAAAGGAGTTGCTTCTTTTTTAGAATCACGAAATATCAACATTGAGTTTGGCGACACTTCTGACGCACCGGGAAAAGAAACAGTTTGTGGTTTGGGGAACCGTAAAAATGAAGCTTTTAACGAAGTAATTGCCCGCGACGGTGTTGAAGTTTATGAGTCAACTGCTAAACTGCTAAATAACCTGAAAGCTGAAGGCATTAAACTAGGAGTGGCCTCATCGAGTAAAAACTGTGCACCTGTTCTCGAGGCTGTTGACATGCTTGAAATATTCGGGGCAAGAGTAGATGGAGTTGTTTCTGCAGAGCTTGGACTAAGCGGAAAACCGGAACCGGATATTTTTACCACAGCCTGCGATATGCTTGGTTCAACACCTGCAAAAGCCATTGTTGTTGAAGATGCTGTTTCGGGTGTTCAGGCAGGATCGAAAGGTAAATTTGGACTGACTCTTGGAATTGCCCGTGAAGACAACGAAAAAGAACTGGCTGAAAACGGGGCTGATTTTGTTGTTACCGACCTGGAAGAAGTAGGCGGAATTTCAGGGTTAAACGATATATTTTTAAAGAATAATAAATAAATGGTCATGCTATCACTCCAAGTGATAGTATGACTATTTAGAGCTACCCTTTTATTAATCATAGCATGACTTTGAGTCATACTATGATTTTTGCAGTTCCTCAACACTCTTTCGAATAAAATCGCGGGAATAATAATCATCATCTACAATTTCTGCATTCCACACTACAATGTCGAGATCGATACTCCGTGGCCCGAATTTGGGAGCAGAACGGTCTCTTCCCATTTGATCTTCAATTTGTTTAAGAAGATTATTTAATTCATCCTGGTTAACCTCCGTTCTGATTTTAGCTGCACCGTTTGTAAAATCGGGTTGATTTTTTATTCCAATGGGTTTGGTTTTTACCATCTTGGAAACCTGCAAAATCTCAACTTTAGTTTTCAGAATTTCCAGCATTTTTGGGATATTCTCCTCAGCATTTATATTGGAACCAATGCTGATTATTACAGTATTGATAGTCTCACTTGAAGTGAGGCTATCAATAAGACCTTCTTTTTTTATTAAGTCATAATTTATTAACCTTCCTTTTCTAATTCCCAAATAATCGCGATAAGAAGAATATTCCCAATCATCAGCATTTTTAACTAATCCTGAATAAACAGGATTTTGATGCACATACTTAATACATGTTTCCAAATAACTTCTCCCCTCAGAAATATTAATCTGAGTGCCAAATTCAGTAGACCAATAAGATGGATCAATTTTTATTTCGTCGATTAGCGGTTTAGCTTTGGTATGTTTTTGGAAAAGAGATCCCGTAATATTTTCCTGTTTTTGAATTGCCCTCGTGTATGACCTTAATAAAATACCGATTGACTGATTAATTGTCCTTGATTTATTGATGCCCTCACTTGGAGTGAGGGCATCAATATTGGCGCGGTCTATTTTTTCCTTATCCACGAAAACAATCCAATGAAAATGATTCGGCATTAAACACCATGCAATTATTGAAGCATAAGGCAAAAGGTGTTCTTTCATCTTTTTCAGGAAAAACAGGTAATTTTCTTCTCCAAAAAAAATCGGTAAAGAATTGTTTCCCCTGTTAAAAATGTGATAATAATATCCAACTTGAATATCCATATCTTTTTGTTTATTAATATTCAGGCTTTTAAAGAATTAGTGATACCCTCACTTTGAGTGAGAGTATCACAAGTCCCTTGAAGCCTCCATTTCCATCGAAACCGATTCTGCAAATCGCAGTGCATGTGGTTTATCAACTTCAACTTTGGCCCACTTCACTTTTTCGTCTTCCATTATCACGTCAAGAATACTTTTGGTAAGCACCTCCAATAATTTGAACCGTCCCTCCTGAACAAGAGCAATAATTTTTTTGGTAATAATTTTATAATCAAATATTCCATCAGGTTCGTCGGCATTCAGGGCATCCTCCGGAATATCCGTTTCAATCTGGAGATTAATAATTACATCCTGCTTATTTACCAACTCATCAGGATTAAAACCAATATAGGTTCTGATGAGAAGATTTTTTACACGTATTTTTGCCATAGTTAAAGGTTTTTTCCAAGGTTTTCACCGCCATCAGCAAATAACAATTGCCCGGTTAAGTGATCGTTTTCCAAAATATAATCCACACTTTTTAGTATTGGTTCCACTCCTCCAGGACGTTTCATCGGGGTATCCTGAGCCATTTTTATCAGGTAATTTTCATCCCTGTCCTGCGGCGGCAATGTAACACCGGGAGCAATGGCGTTCACCCGAATATCCGGCGCAAATTCCAATGCACCCATCCTCGTTAAATCCCACAAAGCTTTCTTTGATAAGGAATAGGCAGAATAATTTGATTTATTTGATGTAATACGGGTGTCAACAAAATTTATAATATTTCCTTCTTTAAAATAATTGGCAAAATCGCGAATGAGGAAAAAAGGTGCTTTTAAATTCACCTCCATTTGTGCATTGAATAATTCTGCCGACGTATCTTTTATATATCCGCGATCAAATACCGATGCATTGTTTATAAGTAAATCAACTTTTAGTTGATCAGCTGCCAATTTTGGGATTAAAGCAAGCACTTCATTAATTTCTGCCAGATTAGCTTTTACAGTCCGGAATTCCTGATCGGGATATTTCGATGAAAGTTCTGCTACGAGTTCATTGGCTCCTTTTTTAGATGTATTGTAATGAATAACAATATTCCACCCCTTATGAGCAAGATGTTCGGCCAAAGATTTACCAATTCGTTTTGAAGCTCCTGTTATTAAAGCTGTCCGTTTCATACTGAAAAGTTACCTAATTTTTTGAAAAGAACAGGCCAACCACACAGATGTTCACAAAAAAAGGCCCGGAATCCGGACCTTTTCAAAACTCTATTTTGGTATTTTTAATTACTATACGAATTCAATTTGCTCAGGTATTTGCCAATAATATCAAATTCGAGATTGATAACAGTACCTACTTTAAAAGTATGAAAATTGGTAACTTCCTGAGTAAAAGGAATAATGGCAACCTGAAACGAATTGTCTTTCGAATTCACCACAGTAAGACTAACACCGTTTACTGTAACCGACCCCTTTTCAACGGTCATATAACCTTGTTTTGCTTTATCCAGGTCGAATTCGTACTCAAAGGTATAGTACCAGCTTCCGTCAGCTTCTTCAACCTTAACACAGGTTGCTGTCTGATCTACATGTCCCTGAACGATGTGCCCGTCGAGTCGACCATTCATCATCATACTGCGCTCCAGATTTACTTTTGAGCCAACCTCCAGCAAACCAAGATTCGACTTTAAAAGTGTTTCTTTAATTGCAGTAACTTTGTACTTTTTTTCAGCTTTATCTACCCAGACAACGGTTAAACACACTCCGTTGTGCGATAAACTCTGGTCAACTTTCAGCTCATCGGCAAACGAGCAGGTAAGTGTAAAATGTACATTCTCCTGATCTTTCTCAATGGCTGCAACTGTTCCGTATTCTTCTACAATTCCTGAAAACATATCTATTTTTTGATTTGCGAATTTCGATTAACGATTTTTGATTTCAGATTTTCCTTCATCAATCGTTAATCAACATTCATCATTCTACATTCATTTCAAATTCCACTCCACACCGTCTTTGGTGTCTTTAATTTCAATACCAATGGCATTTAGTTCGTCACGAATTTTATCGGCTGTTCCCCAGTCTTTATTTGCTTTTGCATCCCGTCTCAGATTAATGAGCAACTCAACAGCACCCGACAGTGCTTCGTTGCCGCCGGCCGCACCGGATTCATTTTCCTCTTTTAATCCCAGAATGTCAAATACCATCGCTTTATAGAACGATTTCAGATCATCCAGATCAGCCGCCGAAATCTTTTCATTTCCGGCTTTAACAGAGTTAATCATTTTAACACCATCGAACAGGTGAGCAATGGCAATCGGGCTGTTCAAATCGTCGCTAAGAGCAATGAAACATTTATCTTTTAATGCTGCCACATCAACAGTTGATGAATCTGATGCCGTTAATTCTTCAAGTGTTTTTACTGCAGTCATTAACCGTTCCAAGCCTTTTTCTGATGCCTGCAAAGCTTCATTCGAAAAATCAATTGTACTCCTGTAATGCGCCTGCAAAATGAAAAAACGGATTGTCATAGGCGAATAAGCCTGCTCCAAAATTTCATGACTCCCCGTGAATAACTCATCTAGTGTAATAAAATTACCCAGCGAACGTGCCATTTTCTGACCGTTAATGGTAATCATATTATTATGCATCCAGTAGCGTACAGCTTCCTGTCCCTTGCTGGCTGTAGATTGCGCAATTTCGCATTCGTGGTGTGGAAAAATTAGATCCATTCCTCCTCCATGAATATCGAATTGTTCGCCCAGATATTTTGTGCTCATGGCTGAACATTCGAGGTGCCAGCCCGGGAATCCGTCGCTCCACACCGAAGGCCAGCGCATAATATGTTCTGGTGAGGCTTTTTTCCAAAGTGCAAAATCGAAAGAGTTTTTCTTCTCACTTTGCCCATCCAATGTTCTGGTATTAGTTTTAATATCATCAAGGTTACGGCCCGAGAGTTTTCCGTATTTGTGATCCTGGTTGTATTTCTCAACATCGAAATATACCGAGCCATTAACTTCGTAAGCATAACCGTTTTTCAAGATATCTTCAATCACCTGCATTTGCTCAATAATATGTCCCGATGCACGTGGCTCTATACTTGGAGGCAACACATTCAAATCCTGCATGTTCCGATGAAAAGTGTTCATATATTTCTGAACTACTTCCATGGGCTCGAGTTGCTCCAAACGGGCCTTTTTCGTTATTTTATCTTCTCCTGTTTCTGCTTCTTCATTTTCAAGGTGACCAACATCGGTAATATTTCTTACGTATCTAACTTTATTACCTAAAAAAGTAAGATAACGGAAAAGTAAATCGAAGGTGATATTTGGGCGGGCATGACCTAAATGTGAGTTGCTGTAAACGGTTGGACCGCAAACATACAAACCGACTCTTCCTTTAACAAGTGGTTTGAACTCTTCCTTTTGGCGGGTTAATGTATTGTAAATAAAAAGTTGACTACTCATAATTTTTCTGAAATCGAATGATTTTGCAAAGGTATAACAAAATGAATGATTTAGCCGATGAAAAAGGATTCATTGGCCATGTTAAACAAACTGATAATCAACTACAACATCGTTCATGCTTCTGTAGCATGAACTTCTTTGGAAGTTTCGGCAGATTTTGCTTTTTCATCAAGTTTATTAAAATATTTTCTGTAGAACAGTAAGATTGAAAAAATTCCAACTGTTATGGCCGAATCAGCCACGTTAAATACGGGGCGGAAAAAGATAAACGGATTACCGCCCACTTTCGGCAACCATTCGGGATAACGGCCTTCAATTAAAGGGAAGTAAAACATATCAACTACACGCCCGTGAAGGAAACTGGAATAGCCTCCCCCTTCGGGAAATAAAGTAGCCACCTGTCCGTAACTGTGGTTGAAAATAATTCCGTAAAACAAGCTGTCGATGATATTTCCGATGGCACCGGCAAAAATCAGAGAAATACTTACGATAAACCCAAAAGGAACATCTTTTCTTTTTGCCAGTTTAAAAAGGTACCAACCAATTGCAACAACTGCCAGAATACGAAACATGCTAAGAAAAATCTTCCCGTAATCGCCGGCAAATTCAAAACCAAATGCCATCCCGTTATTTTCAACAAAATGAAGTATAAACCAGTCTTTAAATACCACGATTTCGTCACCTATTGACATGGTGGTTTTAATCCATATTTTCAGTACCTGATCGACAATTAGTATGGCGAAGATGATTAACAGCGATTTTACACTACGAGACATATCTATTTCTTTCTAATAAAAAATGCTCTTCGAATTTTGTAATTATACGAATTTCGAAGAGCAATTCATTCTGTTTTTCTTCTACTTACTTTTGAATTTTTTTGGCATCGATACAAAGGGTAGCGTGCGGAACTGCACGTAATCTCTCTTTCGAAATCAGTTTCCCTGTATCGCGGCAAACTCCGTATGTTTTATTCTCAATACGTATTAATGCAGCTTGTAAATGCTGAATAAATTTTAACTGGCGTTGTGCTAACTTACCCGCTTCCTCTTTAGAAAGGGTAGCAGCGCCTTCTTCCAAAACTTTAAACGTAGGCGATGTGTCAGAAATATCATTTCCGTCGCTATGAGTGATAGAATTTTTGTACATCACGTAATCTTCCTGAGCCTTTTCAAGCTTTTTCATGATTAGTTCTTTAAATTCTCTCAACTCCTCATCAGAATATCTGTTTTTCTCTCCCATAATGAGTGGGTTTTAGTTCGTTCTTCTATATCATAAAGCCCCTAAAATAATAAAAAAAGCATATTATTATTGAGACTTGTTACAAAATATTTACAACTTCTCTATTTCAATAATCGCCATTACATCTTTATCAATTTCTACCTCGTTGGCATCGGCAGATTTTAACTCTTCAACCAACTCTAACGAATCGGCCAGAGTCTGCGCGCAAATATATTCTTTGTGGTTCTCAACCGCATCATTGTAACCGTCATTTTTGGCTAACGTAAGTTTTATCCTGTCAGTTACTTCAAAGCCGCTTTCTTTTCGTAAATTCTGGATTTTGTTGATAAATTCACGTGCAATTCCTTCCTGCTTCAATTCTTCGGTAACGTTAATATCGAGAGCTATTGTCATATGCCCTTCGGTAGCAACGGTCCATCCCGGAATATCTTCAGTTTGTATCTCAACATCTTCCAGTGTCAAAACGATTTTTTCGTCACCGGCAGCAATTTCATATTCCCCGGCACTCTCAAAAGCTGAAATAGCCTCCTGACCCAACTGATTTACAGCACCCGCAATCTGCTTCATCATTTTACCATATTTAGGACCTAAAGTCTTAAAATTCGGTTTAATCTTTTTCTTTATCACTCCTGCGGTGTCGGTTAAGAACTCTACTTCCTTAACGTTTACTTCTGCCAAAATAATATTCGCAACAGCCTCAAATTGCTCTTTAAATTGTTGGTTCAATACCGGAACCATAATTTTTCCGAGCGGTTGGCGCACTTTGAGTTTTTCTTTACGGCGCAAAGCCAAAATCATGGAAGACGCTTTTTGCGCAATAGCCATTCTCGCTTCCAGATCTTTGTTTATTAAGGTTTCATCGAAAGCAGGGAAATCAACCAGGTGAACACTTTGGTTGGCCTCCTTACCTGTAGCCTGATTCAGGTCGGCATACAACATATCGGCATAGAACGGAGCGATTGGCGCCATTAATTTCGCGACTACTTCCAAACAAGTGTACAATGTTTGATAAGCAGAAATTTTATCAGCTGAATATTCTCCACCCCAGTAACGTTTACGGCTCAAACGAACAAACCAGTTACTTAAATTCTCTGTTACGAATTCTGAAATGGCACGTCCGGCACGGGTTGGCTCGTAGCTCTCGTAACTTTCACCTACTTCTTTAATAAGCGAATTAAGCAACGAAATAATCCAGCGATCAATTTCCGGGCGCTGTTCCATCGGAATTTCTTCTTCTGCATATCTGAAACCATCAACATTGGCATAAAGAGCGAAGAAATTGTATGTATTGTAAAGTGTTCCGAAGAATTTACGTTTTACTTCTTCAACACCTGCAATGTCGAATTTCAGGTTGTCCCATGGTTGCGCATTGGTAATCATGTACCAGCGCAATGGATCTGAACCGTATTTTTCGATTGTTTCGAACGGATCGACTGCATTGCCCAGACGTTTCGACATTTTTACGCCGTTTTTGTCAAGAACAAGTCCGTTCGAGATAATATTTTTAAAGGCAACCGATTCATTAATCATGGTTGCAATGGCATGCAATGTAAAGAACCATCCCCTGGTCTGGTCAACTCCTTCAGCAATGAAATCCGCAGGGAAAACATCGTTGAAATTCTGCTCCCATTCGAATGGATAATGGCGCTGTGCAAAAGGCATAGCTCCCGAATCGAACCAAACATCGATCAGATCAGACTCACGGAACATTTTTTGACCGGTAGGCGACACCAAGATGATATTGTCAACATGCGATTTATGCAGATCGATTTTATTATAGTTGTCTTTGCTGTAATCTCCAACATTGAAGCTTGCAAAAGGATTCTCACTCATAAATCCTGCTTCAACAGATTTTTCGATCTCTGCCATCAGGTCTTCCATAGAACCAATACAGATTTCTTCGGAAGTATCTTCGGTACGCCAAATAGGTAGCGGTGTTCCCCAGAACCGCGAACGGCTCAGGTTCCAGTCTACCAGGTTCTCAAGCCAGTTTCCGAAACGTCCGGTTCCGGTTGATTGTGGTTTCCAGTTGATGGTATTGTTCAACTCCACCATTTTATCTTTTACAGCGGTCGATTTAATAAACCACGAATCCAATGGATAATAAAGCACCGGTTTATCGGTTCGCCAGCAGTGCGGATAACTGTGAACATGCTTTTCAATTTTAAAAGCCTTGTTTTCCTGTTTCAGCATTACTGCAATATCAACATCAACAGTTGGAGCATCATCATCAAGTTTGTTGTCGTATTCATTTTTCACCGAACGGCCTGCAAACTCGTGGTATTTTTGGGTATTAACGTATTTTTCAACGAACTCAGAATCTAAATCAACAGTTGGGAAGAAACGCCCTTTCCTGTCAACCAACGCCTGACGTTTACCTTCGGTATCAATAACAATCAGTGGAGAAATTCCATGTTGTTTGGCTACGCGATCATCGTCGGCACCAAATGTCGGTGCAATATGAACGATTCCGGTACCATCTTCAATGGTAACAAAATCTCCTGTAATTACTTCAAATGCTTTCCCTTCAGGTTTTACCCATTCAATCAGTTGTTCGTACTGAACGCCCTTCAATTCTTCTCCGGTATATTCAGCAAGAACCTGGTAAGGAATATTTTTATCGCCGGGTTTATAATCTTCAAATGCCAAATCAGCATTTTTAGAATTAAAATAGACCGGGAACAAGTCTTTTGCCAATATCAAAGTAACCGGCTCTCCTGTATAAGGATTAAAAGAGCGAACCTTTACATAGTTGATTTTTGGTCCAACACAAAGAGCTGTATTCGAAGGCAATGTCCATGGAGTAGTTGTCCAGGCGAGGAAATACAAATCGGTTTCCACTCCTTCGAACAAAAACTCTGAACGTTCGTTGCGAATAGCCTTAAACTGAGCAATGGCCGTTGTATCTTTCACATCGCGGTAACATCCGGGCTGATTCAACTCGTGCGAACTCAAACCTGTTCCGGCAGCAGGAGAATAGGGCTGAATGGTATATCCTTTATAAAGCAAACCTTTATTATAAATCTGCTTCAACAACCACCAAACCGATTCGATATACTGGTTGTCGTAGGTAATATACGGATCGTCCATATTTACCCAGTAACCCATTTTGCGTGTGAGTTCTTCCCACTCGCGTGTATATTTCATCACCTCTTTACGACAAGCGTCGCTGTATTCTTCTACCGAGATTGTTTTGCCAATATCGTCTTTGGTAATATTCAGGGCTTTTTCTACGCTCAATTCCACAGGTAATCCGTGTGTGTCCCAACCGGCTTTACGGTGAACACGAAATCCTTTCATTGTTTTATAGCGGCAAAAAATATCTTTAATAGCACGGGCCATTACGTGGTGAATACCCGGCATTCCGTTTGCAGATGGTGGCCCCTCGTAAAATACAAATGTTTCATGTCCTTCTCGTGTAGTGATACTCTTATGAAAAGTATCATCACTCTCCCATCGCTTCAGTACATCTTTATTAATCTGCGATAAATCTAACTGCTTATATTCCTGAAATTTATTACTCATACGAATTTCCTATAATCTACTGATTTTAAAAAACATGCAAATATAGAAAAATTTTAAAGGCAAGGGAGTTTCAATATCTGTTAATTGCCAAGGGTTTAAAGTGCGCTTTAGATTAAACTAAAATAGCGTTTTGTTTTTCCTTGTCAGGCATAAAAAAACCGTTTTGCTGAAAATCAGCAAAAACGGTTTTTAGATAGGAATACCTTGTAGAAGCCGGATATTGGGAAATCCGGGCCGAATATTTTCCCGGTTTGCAGTGAACTCAAATCAGAACTTTTGTATCCTTTTGGGAATCAAGGAGTAACAAAACCACACAATTTGTCCGTTAGAGAGAAATCCCCTTTTCTGCAAACTGATTATGTTGTTAATATTATAAGCCCTTAAACGGGCACGTATTTTCTAATTAAGATCTATTACAGAATTAAATTCGCCTTCAACAATCCCGTTTGGCGCAAGCTTATCAGCTTCTGTATCATTCTCCCAAACAGAATCGTTAATAACATATTTAAATTGGTATTCTTTACCTGTTTCAAGATTCAGTGTTTGAGTAAAATCACCACTTTTCAGCTTACTCATCGGCTCAACATCTTTGCTCCAGCCGTTAAAATCGCCTACGATTTTGATCGATCCGGCATCTTGTGCATCGGCTTTTAGTACTCTAAAAGATACTTTACACTCAGGTTTACTTTTTAAATATTGTTTTTTAATACTCATAATTCATTTTTTTTGAAACAGAACAACTACTGGAAATGTAACTGAAAAAAGTTTAAACCTCTAATCTGCTCCATTACTGCGGCAGGAAGGATAAACATAAATACCAGTTTCCATCCGGCGCCTGACGGCAAATCAATATTCATCTTTCAATCACCGATCCAATTAGTCTCTCTGAATCGTTGTTGTTTTCAATTCTAAAATTCGTTTTAGCTCTCGCTGGTTTGGGTAAGAACATCTATTGGTTCGTGTATCAAAAATATACCTTTAACATTAATTAACATATATTCGGATTAAAATATACTATGATATTTAACACATTGATAAAATTAAAAAATTTTAGTATCTAATTGTCTTACAAACATATTCGCCGCAAACAAACCACAACAGGTATTGTGTCAACACAACACTTTCTTTTAATTTATCGAAACTCAATCGAGCACATGTTAATTATTTCATCGAAATTCTTTAATAACAGCCATAAAAGACTGAACTCTTTTAAGTTCCACTTCATTTTGCCAGTTTCCTTCGGTTTTAAAATATGATCCTACAATAAAACCGTCAGCAAACTCCCAATAATCCCCGATATTATATTCATCGATACCCGAACCGATGAGCACCGGAACCTTAACTGCATTTTTAACAGCCTTAACATCGTTTACTGATGCCTTTTCTCCGGTTGCAGCCCCAGTTACAATCACCCCGTCAGTTAGGAAGAACTCTGCTGCCTTAGCTGTTTCTTCAATGGAAATATCACCGGAAATGGAATGTGACGAATGTTTCTTTTTAACATCAGTAAAAATTCGAATATGTTCTGCACCAATCTGTTTTCTATAGCGCAATAATTCCCCGGCATCACTGTTCATCATTCCTTCGTCGGCCAAATGTCCAAATACAAATCCTTCAGCCCTGATAAAATCGAAACCGGCAGTAAGTGCAATTGAAAGCGCTTCCTTGTTTGCTCCGGCTAAAACCTGAATCCCCAAAGGAAGAGTAACCTTTTGGCGAATATTACAAGCTACTGCAGTCATGGCAGCAACAACTTCAGGACCAACAATCCTGTTCAGATAGGGGCGGTCGTGCATATTTTCAATCATGATGGCATCAACACCACCCTCTTCCAAAATAACGGCATCTGCAACCGCATCAGCTATAATTTTTTCGATGCTTTGACTATTTTTTGGAGTACCTGGCAAGGCACCGACATGGACCATTCCAATTACACTTTTATCAGGTATAACCATAAGCCGACAGTTATTTATTAAAGTTAAAACGAAACATTCAATAACCAATAAAATTCACCTGCTTTCGTGTTATATACTTTAATTCTATAAGAATAAAAAAACAATCACTGTTTTATTTATCTTCTTTATTGATATAACCGGCTATTTGTTATTTTTACAGTTTAAAACCTAAATCATTTTAATAATGAAGACTTTAACCTATATTTTCATTCTGATATTTTTTGCATTTCTAACTTCCTGCTCGTCCAAATCCGAGACTAACACCTTAACAAAAAAAGAAATTGCAGAAGGATGGGAGTTACTGTTCGACGGTAAAACCTTAAACAATTGGAAGACTTTTAATGGAGGTGAAGTAACAGGCTGGAAAATCATCAATGGGGAGCTTCAGAACTCCGGTGTCGGCTCCGACCATGGTGGCGATATTATCACAAAAAAACAATATACCAATTTCGAACTATACTTGGAATGGAAGGTGTCTCCTGAAAGCAACTCGGGAGTTTTCTACCATGTTCAGGAAGGGTTAACAGATGCTATTTACGAATCGGGTCCTGAATACCAGCTAATTGATGATAAAGGCTGGCCCGTTCAACTGGACGACAGTCAGTATTCAGGTGCCAATTACGCTATGGATCCACCACAAAATGCCGAGGTAAAACCAATAGACGAGTGGAACACAACACGGATTATTGTTAACGGACCACATGTTCAGCATTGGTTAAACGGAACCAAAGTAGTTGAATACGAACTTTGGACCGACGAATGGCACGAACATAAAAATGCCGGCAAGTGGGCAGAAAAACCATATTACGGAATGGCTAAAACCGGTCATATCGGACTGCAGGACCATGGAGGATTGACCATGTTCCGAAATATGAAAATACGTGGACTGTAATACAATAATGTAGAGATGTACGGCCGTACATCTCTACATTATTAAACACCGGGTCTTAACAATTGCTTCTTTCTTGTATATTTGCCCGACAAACTTATTTAATTATGGCATTTACTGCATTCAGAGATACAAAACCATTTCCACAATTAATTTTCGCTGCGTTTGTAATCCTGGTTAGCTTTTTAGGATTTATGGTGCTTTCGTTAGTCGCTGCTATTCCTTTCTTTGGATTGGACTCAGTACTTAATCTCCAGCGGATGGCCGACATAAATAACCCGGAAAGCCTGGCTATCCTGAAATTTTTTCAGGTCATCCAGTCAATCGGTTTATTTATTATCCCTCCAATTGTTCTTGGATATCTGTACCATGGTAAAATTCTCGAATATCTGTACCTCAATAAATCATTTAAGCCGGAAACTTTGCTATTGATTCTGGTTTTAATGTTTGTTACAGGACCGTTTATTAATTTGGTCGGCGAACTAAATAATAACATGTCGTTTCCTCCATGGCTGGCAGGGGTTGAACGCTGGATGAAAAATGCAGAAGAGAACGCGGCACAAATAACAGAGGCCTTTTTAAATGTAAAAACCATACCGGCACTTGCTTTTAATCTTTTTATGGTTGCTTTTCTTCCGGCAATAGGCGAAGAACTATTGTTTCGGGGAGTTATTCAGAAAATATTTACAAACATGACCCGAAACCATCACTGGGGAATTTGGATCAGCGCGGTACTTTTTAGCGCCTTACACATGCAGTTTTATGGTTTTGTGCCGCGCGTATTACTTGGAGCCTTATTCGGTTACTTCCTTGTTTGGAGCGGCTCCATGTGGATGCCTATACTCGGTCATTTTGTTAATAATGCTATTGGAGTTATAGGAATGTTTCTTATTTATAACAACAGGATAAGCCCCGATTTTGAAGAATATGGTTCTACGAGCGGGAGCTACTACATGGCAGCACTAAGTGTAGTTCTAATTACTGTATTTTTATTGATGATAAAAAGACAAAATACAGGAAACGAAATCCGGATCTCCGGTTGACAGGCTAAGCAAAATCAAACAACAAATCGGTTTGTAATTCTTTAGAAGTCAGCATTTTCTTTTCGTTTCTTCTGAAAACATAAACAATACCGTATTCCTGAGCAATCTGACGCTTTGCTTTAGGCGACTCAACATCTATACTTTCTTCAATTTCTGTCCAAAGTTTGCTAATAAACTCATTCGTCGATTTTCTCAATTTCTGCATCTTTTCGAACGAACGAAGTGTATTTCTTTTTAATGTTTGCTGAAAGATAACAGCATCGTTTAACTCTTCCACTTTAAACTTAACCAGGGCAATAGATGGATTATAAATGGCGCTTCCGCCGTTCTGCATACGCCTTTGTTCTCCATCCACCATTTTCTTACCCCATTCCAAAACTTCGTCTTCGTTGTTTAGCGACGGCACTTTTCCTTCTAATTCAGAAAGTCCTTCGTAATACTTAATTCCACCGTTAATCTCCCCTCTCTCGGAAGCAAACAAAAGCACCTGTATAAAATGAGAAACATACATTTTGGTGCGTTCAAAAACCTCTTTGTTCTCTTTAATATTCTCCGATTGAAGTTTAATATCTAATTCATATTGCGTCAGGTGATTCTCGAAATTATTTTTTACGTTCTGCAATTCTTCAACTGAGTGATACGAGAATGCCAGCTTGCTTTCATTCTTTATCACTTTTGCCAGAGCAGCATTTAGCGCTCTTATTCTTGCTTTGTCCGTGGTTGGTAAACGTCTGTATGGCATAATCTTCAATCTATATATGCGAAGTTATTGATTTGTTATACGAAATGCATGTGTTCGCAATCCCACTTATGCACAAACAGCTGTGAATTACATGAAACAAATTCTGAAAAGTTTTAAATACGGAGAGGTATTCTATTCGTAAAAGATGCCTTTCTTCAAATTATCAACCACTTAACAGTTTTCAACAAAAAAGCCTTCCCATAAATGAGAAGGCTTTTAATATAGCGCGGAACAAATCTCTTATTCACTAATTTTAGCACACAAATATTCGCGATTCAAACGTGCGATATTTGTAATAGAAATACTCTTCGGACATTCAGCCTCACAAGCCTGGGTGTTGGTACAACCACCAAAACCAAGCTCATCCATTTTAGCAACCATGTTTTTAGCACGTGTTGCGGCTTCGATTTTACCCTGTGGCAATTTTGCCAGATGCGAAACTTTTGCCGAAACGAATAACATTGCCGAAGCATTTTTACAAGCTGAAACACAAGCACCGCAACCAATACAAGCTGCTGCATCCATAGCTTCCTCAGCATCTTCTTTAGGAATCGGGATAGCATTTGCATCGGGAACACCACCGGTATTAACCGACACAAAACCACCTGCCTGAAGAATTTTTTCAAATGCACTACGGTCAACAATAAGGTCTTTAATTACCGGGAAAGCACGTGCACGCCATGGTTCAATGGTGATGGTTTCACCATCTTTGAACTTACGCATGTGCAACTGGCAAGTAGTAACCTCAGTGTCGGGGCCGTGAGGATGGCCATTAATATATAGACTACAAGTTCCGCAAATACCTTCGCGGCAATCGTGGTCGAAAGCGATTGGGTCAATTCCTTTTTCGATCAGATCGTTATTAAGGATATCCATCATTTCTAGGAAAGAAGACCCGGTTGAGATATTCTCAATTGTATATGTTTCAAATTTTCCTTTGGATTTGGCGTTCTTTTGCCTCCAAACTTTTATTTTGAGTTGTTTTAGAATCTTATCTGCCATTTTCTTTTGATTTTAAGATTAATAGACTTGAGTAATGAGATCATTACTTGTAACTACGTTGAGTTAATTTCACATTCTCAAACACCAAATCTTCTTTGTGCATAACCGGCTCCTGGCCTTCTCCTTTGTACTCCCAGCACGAAACATAGGCAAATTTCTCGTCGTTACGTTTTGCTTCGCCTTCTTCAGTAGCCGACTCTTCGCGGAAGTGTCCACCACATGATTCGTTTCTGTCAAGAGCATCGCGGGCCATCAGTTCTCCAATTTCAAGGAAATCGGCAACACGACCGGCTTTTTCCAACTCAGGATTCAGGTTGTCCAATTCACCAGGAATACGAACATCTTTCCAAAATTCTTCACGGATTACTTTAATCTCCTCAATGGCTTTTTTCAATCCTTCAGCGTTACGAGCCATACCAACATAATTCCACATAACGTGACCAAGCTTTTTGTGGAAGTAGTCAACTGGTTTAGAACCTTTAATGTTGTACAATTTATTGATGCGGTCGGTAACTGCTTTCTCAGCTTCAGCAAACTCAGGAGCAGAGATATCGGCTTTTGGAGTCATAATCTCATCAGCCAGATAATCACCAATTGTATAAGGTAGAACGAAATATCCGTCGGCCAGACCCTGCATTAATGCAGAAGCTCCCAGACGGTTTGCACCGTGATCGGAGAAGTTAGCTTCACCAATCGAGTACAATCCAGGAACGGTTGTCATCAGGTTGTAGTCAACCCAGGTACCACCCATCGAATAGTGAATAGCAGGGTAAATCATCATTGGCTGTTTGTATGGATCAACGTCAGTAATTTTTTCGTACATCTGGAATAAGTTTCCATAACGTGCTGTAATTACGTCTTTACCCAAACGCTCAATAGAATATTTAAAATCGAGGAAAACAGCTTTTCCTTCAGCATTCACACCATAACCTGCATCGCAGCGTTCTTTAGCTGCACGCGAAGCAACGTCGCGCGGAACAAGGTTACCGTATGAAGGATATCTTCTTTCAAGGTAAAAATCGCGATCTTCATCAGGAATGTCGTTCGGACCAATTTCACCTTTTTGCAATTTTACTGCGTCTTCTTTTTTCTTTGGAGTCCAAACACGACCATCGTTACGCAACGATTCCGACATCAGAGTCAGTTTCGATTGCTGATCACCGTGAACAGGAATACAGGTTGGGTGAATCTGTACGAAACATGGGTTCGACATGAAAGCACCTTTCTTGTAACATTGCCATGCAGCCGAACCGTTACTTCCCATCGCATTTGTTGAAAGGAAGAATACGTTTCCGTAACCACCGGTTGCCACAACTACAGCGTGAGCTCCAAAACGTTTAATCTCGCCGCTTACCATGTCGCGGGCAATAATACCGCAGGCTTTACCATCTTTAATTACAACATCCAGCATTTCGTGGCGGCTGTACATTTCAACAGCACCTTTCGAAATCTGACGGTTTAAAGCCTGGTAAGCACCAATTAACAACTGCTGACCGGTTTGCCCACGTGCGTAGAACGTACGACTTACCAACACACCACCAAACGAACGGTTATCTAACAAACCGCCGTATTCGCGACCAAAAGGTACACCCTGTGCAACACACTGGTCGATAATGTTTGGTGAAACTTCGGCCAAACGATAAACGTTAGCTTCGCGTGCACGATAGTCACCACCTTTAATTGTATCGTAAAATAAACGGAAAACCGAGTCGTTGTCGTTCTGATAATTTTTTGCAGCATTAATACCACCCTGTGCAGCAATCGAGTGCGCTCGACGTGGGCTGTCCTGGTAACAAAATGCTTTTACGTTATATCCTAATTCAGCTAACGAAGCAGCTGCAGAAGCACCACCTAAACCGGTACCGACTACAATAATTTCTAATTTACGCTTGTTATTAGGGCTCACAACTTTAATGGCTGCTTTGTGTTTGTTCCACTTTTCTGCCAATGGCCCTTCAGGTATCTTATTTTCTAATATACTCATAATCTGTTCCTTTCAATTAAAATTTAATAAGAAAATACAAAGGGATAATTGCAAAACCGGCAGCAATAACTATTGCATAAATTTGCCCGATTACCTGCCATCTTTTCATCCAAAACTTGTTGTTTAAACCCAAGGTATGGAAAGCTGACCAGAATCCGTGAGAAAGGTGAATACCAAGTAAAACACCACCAATCACATACAAAATGCAATAAATCACATTTGACATGAAAAGACCAGATACCAAACCGTATGCATTTTCCATTTCAACACCATCAACAAGCACTGTTCCCATCGATTCGGAATCGAATTTAATTACCCAGAAAAAGTTCATGACGTGAATAACAAGGAAAATCAATACCATACTTCCCAGAACAAGCATGTTGCGCGATGCCCACGAGCTAACCCCGCGAGTACTTCTTTGCGCAAATTTAACAGGACGTGCTTTCCAGTTTTGGTATTCAAGAAAGAAAGACCAAACAATGTGAATTACAAAACCTAATCCAAGAACAGGCTCCATTATTTTAATTAATGGATTGGTTGCCATAAAGTGAGCTCCCAAATTGAACAATTCACCACTGTTATCAAAAATCAGTAATAAGTTGAGACCCAAATGGACTGCGACAAATACCACCAGGAATAATCCCGACAGGCTCATCACAAATTTTCTTCCAATTGAGGCTGTTAAAAATTTGCTCATAATCTATTATTTATTTTGGTTATTTCGATTTCAGTTTCAAGCAGCACAAATGTAGATTAACCCAGTATTATGCGCAAAAAAGGTTATCTAAATTAGCTAATTTATAACGATTCTACAACTGATTTAATTTTTGGTTTAAATTGAATAAACAGAGATGAGATTATTAGTAGGGAGTAACAGGATTTTAGCAAATATTTGTTGCCAATAAACACCAACGGAGTTACTGCAACAACAGAGGGACATCTCCGCTTTTTTATGAAACTTAAAACCAGGGCACAAACTGCGCACAATCAAACTAACCTCATATAAGAATCCGTTCAAATTACTCCCAATCATTAAACCAAAGAGAAAAATATTTAGATAATATTTCATATCTTTTACATAACAAATCTAAAACAAATGAAAACTCTCAGAATAGTCCTTATCGTCTTGTTGTTTCTGCCCGGCACTCTTTTTTCTCAAAACAACAAATCAGCAAAAGAAAAAAAGCAACTGTTCAAGGATGAACTTGACGGCAAGTTCGATGTTAGCGATTTCCTGTTAACCAAAAGTGGCTTTATGGTTGTACCCAGTTTAATTACTGAACCGGCACTTGGGTATGGAGGACTGGCAAGTGTTATGTTCTTCCATGGTTCTATGGAAGACAAAGGAGCTTTTCCGGCCATTACAACTGTTATGGGAGGAGGAACGGAGAACGGCAGTTGGTTTGCCGGTGCCTTTCATATGAATTCGTGGAAAGGAGATAAAATAAGATACACCGGAGGATTCGCCAAAATAAATATGAACATCGATTTTTATGGTGGAGGAGTTACCGATATCTTTACCAAAAATCCGGTACTTATTAATTATGACGGCTGGGTTTTAATAAACGATATCTCGTTCCGACTAGCTGAAACTCCTTTTTTTGTTGGTACCCGGTGGATTTATCTTGATATAACCAACGAATTTGAATTTCCGGTTTCGTTCCCGGGGTTCGATGGAATTTCTTTTGACGCAAATGTTAGCGAACTTGGATTTTCTGTTGCGTACGACACCAGAGATTTTGTTATCACTCCAAACAAGGGTTTACGAGCCGAGCTAGACTGGCATTACAGTGATCAGTGGATAGGAGGCGATGAACAATATTACAGGCTCATTACTTCTCTTACCGGATACGCACCGTTAACCCCGAAAACAATTTTGGCAACCCGCTACGAAGGGAATTTCAGCTTCGGAGATATCCCTTTTTATATTAAACCTTTTGTTGATATGCGGGGAGTACCTCTTCAGAAATACAGCGACAACCATTCGGTTTTAGTTGAAACGGAATTACGTTACAACCTAAAAGGCAGGTGGTATCTTGTAGGTTTTGGAGGGCTGGGAAATGCCTTTGCAAGTGCAGATACGTTTGATGCAGGAAAAAGTGTTTACTCCGTGGGCACCGGCTTCAGGTACCTGATTGCACGAAAACTTGGAATTCAAATGGGTATTGATGTTGCAAAAAGCAATGATGATTATGCTATTAAAATTGTTTTTGGAAGCGGCTGGATGCGTTAATAAAGTTACATTTTACAGATTTGGTATCAATAACTCGTCAATTCTTTAAACGACCGATTCCATTCTCGTAAGGTAAACCGATCGGTGATGGCAACCAACTCGGTTGGATGGAATGTATCTTCAACCTCAGAAATATTTACAGAATCGAAGGTACACTGAACAGCAACTGTTTTACTTTCGGTTAATTTTACAAACCCTTTTATACGAAATGCTTTTGGAGTCCATTCTTTTAGAAATTGCTGGAGTGATTCTGTTGAAACTGCACGGGAACTTTTAATCACCATCGAATTAATATCGGGGCGCGGCATTGATTTTACATCGTTAAAGTAAAATTTGTTGATGGTAGCATTTCCAAGCTCAAAATCAATATCACAATAAGTCGCATTTTCGATCTCGGTAAATGGATTGACCTTTTTTATTTCCTCAACCAATTCTTCCAGTCCGCCCTCAACTAAATCGGTTTTATTGATCACTGTCATATCAGCCATTCGTAACTGGTGCAAAACGCGTTGTTTCATCAAACCAACCTTTCCAAAATTTTGAGCATCAACAATGCACCAGTTGGAGGCAAGGTATATTTTTCCAGCTAAAGAACCGGCTGAAATAATCTCGGAAATAGTTGTAGTATCTGATAATCCGGACGCCTCGATTATTATGATATCCGGTTGGTATTCATCGATAAATTTTTCAAGTGAACGCACAAAATCACCCAGCAAACAAACACAAAAAACCGAACCGTTGTTAATTTCAAGCAGGTTAAAATCTCGACCCGACTTCTTGAGTTCCGCTCCATCAATATTAGAGGGAGCAAACTCATTCTGTATTATCCCGATTTTTTTTTCAGAAGAATATTCTTCAATAATTCGTTTCAGGAAAGTGGTTTTGCCGCTTCCCAAAAAACCGGAAATAATATGGAAAGGTATTTTTTGCATTTTCCTTCTCCTTGAGTTCTCTGCCAACTCTTTGGTTACTTTCCTTTTATTTACCACAGAGAACACAGAGAATTACACAGAGTTATTTTGAGTCGACGACCTCGCGCACCTTACAAATATGCCCCGGAGTAGTCCCGCAGCAACCGCCAATAATGTTGGCCCCGGCTGCAATAATTTTTGGAACCAGGTTCGCCATTTCATTAGGAGTTTCCGGAAAAACAGTTTCGCCATCTTTGTATATTGGCATTCCTGCATTAGCGTGTACTAAAACAGGTATTTCAGGATTTGTTTTACGAATTTCTTCCACAATACCGATCATATCAGCAATCCCGTTTCCGCAGTTGGCACCGATCAGTTCAGCACCGGCATCAATCAAAGTTTGAACCATATCAGTAGGAGAAATCCCCATCATAGAACGAAATTCGCCATCCACAGTTTTTTCAAATGTCATAGTGCAAAAAACCTCGCAACTGGTATTTTCTTTGGCCGCTTTAACTGCCAGTCTTGCCTCATCCAGATCAGTCATGGTTTCTATCATGATTGCATCTACTCCGCCGGCAGCCAGACCCTTACATTGTTCGGCAAATGCATCATACAATTCATCCTCCGTAACATCTCCCATCATCAGAATCTTGCCGGTTGGGCCAACCGAACCAAGAACGAATTTATCGTTGGCTGCTTTTCTGCTGATTTCTGCCGCTGCTTTATTTAGGTCGAAAACCTTATCGGCCAAACCAAATTTCTCCAACTTAAATTTTGTTCCTCCAAAACTGTTGGTTTCAATCATATCAGCACCCGAATCGATGTAACTTTTAGCAATGTCGAACACATCGTCGGCATGTGTTATATTCCATTCTTCTGGACATTCACCTGGCTGCATTCCCTTTTTCTGCAAAAAAGTTCCCCACGCACCGTCGGAAACCAATGTTTTTCCTTGTTTTATTTGATCGATAATTTTCCCCATAAAAATTAGTTTAAGGGCTATGAGCCCGGTATAAAATCGGATAAAATCCCGGGGTGGAAACCGGGTTTTGTTATATTTTCAAATGTAACAGGTGATTCTTAATTCACCAAATTAAAGTTCTTTTATCCACTCTTTTACCACATCGAGAGTTGGTTCACCACTTTCCGATTTTAATTTGTAATTTACTGCAACTATTGCTGGTCCTTTGGTTACTCCAAACATGGCCATTTGTGCTTTATCTGCAATTACTTTCATTTCAATATCTTTTCCTAATTCGGTGATGGCTCTTCTAATTTTTGCCATTATTTGTTTGCAATCGCCTTCCTGTTCGCAAAGGATAAGAATTTCGCTGCGTTTCGATTTAATCTTCAGTTTTAGCTTTTCGTTGATCCTTTCCTGAATTGCTTTAATAAGTTCTGCTTGTGGCGGAATTTGTGAAACGAATTTTATCTGACCGTCAATACAAATGGTCGGGATATTTTTCACCATCAACGACGACATAAAAGTTACTGCATCCATTTTTTTGATGGCATGTTCTCGCCACTCAACAACGCCCTCAAACTGGGGAGCCACGCGTTTAACAGCTTCAACCATATACTGGCACGGAGCACACGATTCGGAGTCGAGCGTAATAACATCAACAATCACTTTTTCCGACTGTCCGTAATCTTTCATGTTAAAAATTTCAACAGTACTTTCCTTTTTCTCAATGGCACGCACCACATCCTGTTTGTATGAATCGTGAACCAATTCGGTAACAGCTTTCAGATTGACAACGGGCGTTTCCATCGGCAGGTCGCAACCCGGAGCCAGGATAAAACCTTTTTTACCACCCAGATCCAGACAATTCAAAGCCTCTTCTCTGACGTCATCCTCGTTACCCATTAACAGAACAACCGTGAGTTTCATATTCCCGCCGAAACTGATGCCTTTTTTAAGAGCTATATCTTTTACAAAATCGAGCGGAATATTTTCATCAATGGAAACATTATCGGGCTGGCAATCGCACATGGCCTCAATATTTTGTTGTGCATGACCACACACAAAAAACGAACTCAACTTATTTTGGGCACGAATATAATCGAAAATACGGGTTGCAAAAGGCGTTACAAACATTTCGAAAGTCATCGGGTCGATCTGGCTGGTCATCGGGTCAACCACAGCAATAATATCGCACCCTGCTTTTATAAGGTATTCCGACATTTTTATTCCTACTTGTGTGCAAAAATCCATCACCTCATTCACCTCATCGGGAGCCTCAAAAAGTTTCATGAAAATATCGGTTCCGAGCAGGTGCAACGCCAAAGTAAAAGGACCGGTAATGAGGCCGTACAAGGCTGTTTCGGAATATTTTTTACGCAGGATCTTTGTGGCCTCTATGGCAACAGGAATACGCCCGTCAGTTGCCAAAGGAATTTTTAAATCGGATAATTGTTTGCCATTTGCCAACGGATGCGATACCACAGCAGGAGGATTGTGAGCTGCCCATTGCAAATCACAACCCAAAATTTCGGCTTCAAGCTGCAAATCGAAAACCACCGGAACACCATCCGGATTGTATTCTTCAATGGATTTTGAAACACCTTTTACAATTTCATCAACCGATTTTAAATAGGTTTCAGCATCAACTCCTGTTAAAAATCCACCATGCACACCCACAAACGGAACCCATGGAACACGTTCAACTTCTTCCAGAGCAAATGCCTTTTTTATCAGTTCTAATCCTTTCATTATTTATAGATTTTAGATATTCAGACTCAAAAAGCAGAACATACTTATCACACTTCAAGAATCACAAGATACTCAATCAGCTAAATATCAATAAATTCAACAATGTATTATTCCCAAATATCTTTTAGAATCCCGAAGAAAAAAGAATTTTGTATCCGGAATCTAAAAATCTGTGGATTAAGGTTACGCAACCTGCGAGTTGAGATACTCAACCAAACCCTGCGGATCGGCAGAATAGGCATCGGCACCAATTTTTTCACAAAAATCCTGTGTTACCGGAGCACCTCCAACTGCAATTTTTGCATCAGGAAGCTCAGCTCTAATCGCTTTTGCTATCTTTTCCATATTAACCATGGTTGTGGTTAACAAAGCTGATAAGCCCACAAATGCGTCTTTGTTCTCTTTTAACGCCTCAATAAATGTTTCAGCTTTCACATCGGTACCAAGATCAATTACTTTGTAACCGTTTCCTTCCACCATCATCGATACCAGATTTTTGCCAATATCGTGCAAATCGCCTTCAACGGTACCAATTATAAATGTACCTTTTTGTTTTACATCGCCCGAAGCGAAAAACGGTTTCAGGTGTACCATTGCTGTGCTCATTGCCTTTGCCGACATTAATACCTGCGGAACGAAAACTTTATTTTCGCGGAATTTCACACCGATTTTTTCCATTCCCACCATCAATCCTTTTGTAAGAATATCCTGGGCACTCACACCTTCGGAAATGGCCTGGGCAGTCAACTCGTCGGCTCCATCCTGCCCTTTCATTTGCGGAGGAAACGGAGCCGCTTTATTTATTTTTCCAAACTCGATACAATCTGCAATCTTTGATAATAGTTCACTCATGGTTTAAATTCTGGATTATGATTTTACACAAAAATAAATGCGATTAACGCCTGAAAAAATAGTAATTTTTTAGAAAAAGATGGAAAATATTACTGTATTTATTCATTATTTCGCAATTTTACTTTTCTGATTAATTCTTTTTTCAATGATAAAGAAAAACAGGTATTATATCATTCCTCCTCCATTGATTAACGAACAGCGCCGAAATCCGCTGGTGCTGGATCTATTCATAACCGAAACCGGCGAAATTGAGGTGGAACAGGGCACTATCTGGGGATCGGCTCAGCCGCTGGAAAAATATTTACTGGTGTACTGCACAAAGGGAAATGGTTTTGTTGTAATAGATAATGAACAGATCCCGGTTTCGAACGACCAGTTCTATATTATTCCCAAAGGGGTTTCGTTCAAATTTTACTCGGTGCTCGATATCGATTCTCGCTTATTAATAACCTATTTTGACGGATGGAAAGCCATGCGGCTGGGAAAAGAATTTGCACTTGTGCGAAACCTGATTCCATCGGTAAACAATATGGTTGCCAACCGTGAAATGCTTTTCGACGAAATTTTCAACAATCTTTCGAAAGGTTTCCACGATGAAAATCTGCAATACATTAACTTTTGTTTTGGGCACCTGCTTGCTACGTTTATTTATGCCAACCGCACCAGCGACGATGTTGAGGCAGAGGCCAATCCGGTGGTAAACCGGACAATTAACTTCCTGAACAAGAATCTCGATAAAAAACTAACATTAAACGAGTTAGCAAATGAAGTCGGGTATTCATCCACTTATTTAATTAACCTGTTTAAAAAGGAAACCAACTACTCGCCCATCAGCTATTTTTCACACCTTAAAATTCTGAAAGCCTGCGAATACCTCGACTATACAAAAGTGAAGGTGAAAGAAATTTCGTTTAAACTGGGTTACACCGATCCTTATTATTTTACAAAAGATTTTACGAAAAAAATGGGAATGTCGCCGCGTAATTATCGCAATAGGGCGAACTAATACGAATTTCTATTGGAAACAAAAATGCCATTCCCCAGAAAGAGAGAATGGCATATTATATCATTAAACGAGATTATTACTTCTTAAGAGTATTACCTCCTTCTTTAATTACACTCGATTTTGTTTCTGGTTTTGAAGAGAATCCATATTTTATTACCCTCACCGACTTATTCCCTTCAACACGAAATCTCATAGGCACAGCCATTTCATCAACATCTGACGGGTTAAGCACTCCGCTATATGGGTTTGTTCCGTAAGTTGGTTTAACTGCTACTCCGTTATACCAAGCACTTACACTATAATTCGTTTTCGCAGAGACACAAGCAGAAAAAAGATCGACTCCTACAACATATTCTCCTCCTTCAACAATGTCATTTTCAGAATAAAAAATATTTTCATTATTTATATAATCAATATCACAGTCAGGATTACTATCCACATCAAGCTCTCCTCCATTCTCAGAGACATCATTTGCCCAATAAATTTCCTCACCTCCCGGTTCTAAAAGGTGAAGATCAACATCGGTTAACTGATCCCAAACAACACTAACTTGCAAAAGACCGGTTCCCGCTTCCAAATACTCCACACTAAACCTGTCATGAGTCCCCACGTCACCATTCGCATCTTTTAAGGCGACAAGAATTACAAATCCCCCGTCAATTTCCTGACTTGTTTGAATCGTAAAGCTCTTCTCAAAACTACCAGAACCCGACGTAGAAACAGGCAAACTAAAAAAACCATCTTCACCTTGAACACCTATCAGCAACTCTCTAACTGCCTGACTATAGGCACTAACCGACACAATATTACCACCGCCTGCCAGAACATATGGGTTGCCGGAAATATCTGAAATATCCAGATCAACACTTGTAGTGCTCGGGAAGTCACCTACCTTAAAGTTGGCATTCTCAACATTAAAAAATTTTCGTTTAAATTCTTCTAATGCGGCCCCATCATCATCGCCACTGTCACAACTAAAAAAACACATGCCGATAATTGTCAGCATGATAGAACATAAAATTTTTGATTTCATAATAATTTATTTAAGGTTAATTATAGTAACACACAGATAGGTATAATACAAACATAATAATATATCAATAATATAAAACATAAATATATTTATTTCATAATTATTTAATTAACTGTTAATTATAGTGCATCACAGAATTAAACACAATAAGATATTTGTGATACCGGGTTCAGTTTTCTTTGCGTTAAAGAAACGTTTTGATTTATCCTATTTTACATCATTTGTCGTTCTCTTCTTCAAATTTCAAGATAATGTCTACACCCGAGTCCTTAGAATTCCCACTTTGTAACCGGAGGAATAGTTTATCGTTTATTTCGTACTCAATGGTAACTGTTTCGGGCGTGATTTCATCGCCACTCTCTTCGCCAAAACCACGCTGATAAATAACGAAAATATCGTTGGTTATGTATTTACCAACAACGAAGGCAGCACTTTGCCAGTTTTCGGTAGTGGTAACTTCAATCATATCGAGATTTAACTGCGAGCCAATTGTCCGGCTCAGTTGCGAAGAAATAAGGCTGGTCAGGGCATTTGATCCAATGGAATTGAGCAGACCGTTCTGTCCTCCGTACCCGATTTCATCGCTGGTTGCCCCAAAAATTAAAACAGACACACCATCGGTTTCTGAAATTTCAGTACCGTCGAGCAAAAATGTAATTTCCGGTTCCGAAAGTTCCCCGGTTACATTTAATGTAAGGTAACGTTTTACCTTATCGCTTCCCCTAAAAACATATTCTGCCTCAATATTTAATGTGGGATCCATTTCCTCACCACCCTGAAAAATAATTTCGCTCTCGTTTATATTAAGCTTTCTGCCATATAGAATGTACTGTCCCCGAATTACCTCAATGTTGCCAAACAGTTCGAAATATGGACCGCTTTTCGCAATCTCCAGTTCTCCGCTTAACTCTATACGCATGTCGTCACTTTTTATCCAGGTATTCCTGGGGATTTCAACTTCCAGGCGGCCGGTCAACTGATCAACGAATGCATAACTCTGTTTTTCTTTTGCTTTCTTAGGCGATTTTTCTCCCGGAATTTGTTCTGTTGAATCTTTTGGTGTTTGTATTGCCTGAACCAAAAGAGGAACATCATTTTCGACATCGGATTGAGATTCCGACATTAAAGCAGGTAAATACAAATCAGACCGGACAACCTTTACTTTTCCTCCAAACTCCGGGCTTTGATTTTTAGATTTTATAAAAGTATTTGCATCTAGTACAATCTCGTAGTTGCGATGCTTGGTAAGTAGAAACTTATTTGCATCTACCTGCAACGACGAACTTGTAATTTCGCCCTTAACAAGTGTTGAGTCAAAATCCAGTTCTCCATAAACCGAAATCATACCATTTTTTTGCCGAACCAAAAAAGTATCGATATCAACAGAATTACCATCGAACGAAAGCGATGCTGCAATATCATTGTAATCAATCCCCAGATCTTCGTTGTAATAATATCCATCAGTAAAATCAAGATTGCCACAAACAAGCGGTTTCTGAATTTCCCCTTTGGCCTCGATCTTTCCGTTTAGCAATCCGCTAATGCTATCGCCGGGAGTAAACGAACTGAAGATTTCTGAGACATCGAATGAGTCGAAAACCAGCAAACCGTTATATTCTTTTGGAGGATCAAAAACAAAGTTCGATGAATCTAAAGAAATTTTAAGTGGAGCACTGATGCTGGCATAGAATGAATCGCCCATATCGGGGATGGAAAGCTCAACAAATCCGTTTTCATCCTTATATGAAAAATTCGATTTCATTGAAGAAACAACATATGGACCAAATCCGGGATCTTTTATTTCAATCTGCCCATTAATTAAAGGTTTAGCAGAAACTCCACCAATAGAAATATCGGATTTCAAATACCCTTTTAAAGGATTCTGTTCGTCTAAAAAACGGTTCAGCTGACTAAGATCAAACTGATTTGCTTCAACATGAAAATTGCACGTATCGTTAATAGAAATATTGCCGTTAGCAGAAAAAACAAAATCATCGCGTTTACGATCCTTCAAGATTAAATTTTCAATCTCCAGCTTTTCATTATTATACAAACGCGCCCGCAAAGTATCGGGCAGGTAGAAATTGGCCAGCACTGTATTCATCTCAAAATCTGAGACATCAACCGACAAGGTATCCCCGATGCTGATCCGACTGCCCAACCGGGCCTGCAGCACATCTTTCCAACGTACATCTGCAGCTATATCCATAAAATCAGTGGTGTAGCCAAAATCAACAAAAACGGTGTCCACATCAACCGATCCTGTTTTTACACCAAAGACAGCTGCATCCAAATCAACAGTAGTAGAATCGCCTTTTATAGCCACATTATAAATTCCCTGAAGAGAATCTCCTTTTAGCGAGTACGCATCTGCATTAAACAGATCAACATCGCCAACTATTTCGAGTGCCGCAACCGGGCCTTTTATAGTAGCACTTGTTGATGCAGTTTTGAAAGCAACAGGCAAATCAACAAAAGAATCAATCATTTGTAAGGATGTAATATCGCCATAAACCGAAGAGTTCAGATAAAGCGAATCGAAATTCAGCTGCCCGCGTCCGGAAACAAATGCACCGGGAGCAAACAGAATAATCGAATCAATATCAAGATTATTTTTTTTCAGAGTAAGTTGCGCATCCAAACTGTCGATGGGAATTTGATACACCGAACTACCAACAAGATTTACACTCGCCTCTGTCACAAAATCTTCAGGATTAAATCCTTTTCCTTCTGCTTCCACCCTTCCGTTTAAAGTGGTACGTAAAAGTTCGGGCACAAATTTCGTCAGTTCCAGGTTCTCCAAATCAACCCTGACTTTATATTCAGGGATTTCAGAATTAATCAGTTTCCCATCCACCCAAAATGCACCAAAATCAGAACAAAGAGAAATGTCAGCTTCAATACTGTCGCCGGTATAAATTCCGTTGAGCAAGATCGAATCCAAAGTCAAATCGTTATACTCCGAATTTTCGAATTCACCTTTTATTTGTGCCCGTGCGTTAAAATCGGTGAGGTTTTCACCATTAATTTCCAGACTTCCGTTCACCAATCCTTTTTGCGATCCAGTTTCTATCCAGTCGTTTACACGGAATTTATCGAAATTGATCTGTGCAAAATATGGAACCTTTTTATCCGAAGATTGCAGGTTGGTTAAAGACTCAAAAGAAATTTCTGCTGCAAGTAACTGTTCATTGTGATTAAGTTGCACGTGTGCAGAAACAGAATCATTTAAAGCAACGAAATCAACTTTAAAACCCGGAGAACACAACAATTTAAACGATGGCACAAAAATGGACAGATCGTTTTTATTTATTTTAGCTGAATCTATTTTCCCCGCCAGATTTTCAGGCGACTGATATTTTCCGTGGAAGTCGATAGTTGAATTTCCGGCAACAAAAAGCAGGCTGTCTACCTGAATCCCCTTTTGATTCATTTTACAAATACCGCTGAATTTTTTTAACTCAATAGCTGGATTTTGCGCCCTTAAATCAAAGCTGTTTAACCGGATTGCAGTTTCATTTTTACAAAAAGAAGCGCCGGCAACCAGGTTAATATCAGCAAGTTTTGCGGGAACAATGTCAGTGAATGACGAAATGTTTATCTCTCCATCTTTAATCGCAGCATGTTCAACGCTTATTTCAAAAGGAAAACTTTTACTCTTTTTTGCAGGTGTTTCGTCGTCGGATGCTACTATAGTGTTGAAATTCCAGGAACTATCGGCTTTCTGCCACAGGTTAATTTGGGGATTCACAAGAATAACAGAATCGATGTAAATTGTCTTTTTTAAAAGCGGAATCAACTCGTAGTTAATTTTTAAACTGCCAAACGAGGCGAGCAGTGAATCGGCATCAGCCAGTTTTACTTCTTTCAGGATTAAATTATTGTAGAAATTCCCTTCAATTGCCTCAATTTCAAAATCCATTTTCAGCTGTTCTTCTACCAGCTTTACCACCTGAATTTTTACTTTTTCCCTGAAAAAAGAGGTCTGTGTCAATAACAACAACGATATAAATAACAGCACGAGTGCCATTAAAACTATCAGTATGTATTTCCACTTTTTTCTCATTTTTCTAAAATGTATGCCCAATATTAAAGTGTATCTGCCAATTGGTTTCTGAATCAAAAACCGGGCGTGCGAAATCAATTCCTGCCGGACCAATCGGGGTTTTATATCTGATTCCAAAACCGGTTGCATAATGCAAATCTCCCGGGTGATAATCAAACGACTGCTCCCAGACATTACCGGCATCCATAAATAAATTCAGTTTCAGTTTTCGCCCCATATCAATTCTGAACTCAGTCGATGCTTCCAGCAAACTGTTCCCTCCTACAGGAACTCCGTTTTCATCGTGCGGACCAAGATCGCTCCTCGACCAGCCTCTTACTGAATGACTTCCTCCTGCAAAAAACTTTTCGTCAACCGGAATAAAATCCATATCGTCGGTTCTTTGTATCCCACCCATTTTCCCTTTTAGGGCAAGCACAACTCCCCGCCTGATTCCCAAATAGGTTTTAAACTCTGTCAAAATTCTATAAAACGGAATTTCACCAGTAAACAAAATATCGTTGGTTTTAATGTTAAACGAAACGGAATACCCCTGAACCGGGTCTAAAATAGGATCGGCATTATTGTAAATTCCTCCCAAAACGATACCTGTTTTTTTGTATATCGATTCCACATCAGTAGACGAGTTACTTTCAGAATAGCCGGTAGTATCAAGCTCAACATCTTCATAAACAAAACCTATCGATGTATTCAGTTCTTCCGAAAAACTCTGAAGTAAAGTAATGTTATACCCAATCTTATTTAATTTATAACCCGGCTCATTTTCTTCCTGCAGAAATGGATAAATACTTAAAGTATTCATGGGAAACAGAAATGATGGCTGCGAAAATTTCAGATAAACATTATAAGGTTCAAGCCCCGAATGCTTGGCATAAAAATTCAAGCGCCCGGTGTTTGTTAAAAAACTCAGGTACTGCAAATCGGTAAAAGCCCTGAATTTGTCTTCACGACCGTATCCTGCACCAAAACGCACCGACCATCGCGGAGCTTCCTTAATATTGATTAACATAGAAATGGTATCGTGAAGCTCTTCCCCAATCTGTGATTTTACCGAAGCTACCCTGTAATTCCCCTGGTTGTATATTTGCATTTGTGTTTGATCGATTTTTTTCTTACTCCATAATTCGCCCTCATTATAATCCAGCTGACGGAGGATGCTTTTAGAAGGAACCCTTTTATTTCCGGTAATGTTTGTAGGCCCGAAATAAGATATGGGGCCGCGATTGACAAACCATTCAACCGAAGTTGTATTAGACAGGGTATCAACGTCCAATTTATGATCTACCAAAGCATACGGATATCCGTAATCGTAAAAGGCTTCGGCAATCAACAACTTGTCGTTCGTTATCGCCTCATCGCGAAAAATTTTAGTCGCAACTGCCTCGGTCTGGAATAAAAGTTTCTTCTTATCGGGTAATTCCAATACATCGTTGAGGGCGTAAACAGAATCTACCTGAAAAGAAACATCAGAGATATAAACCGGATTTCCCTCATCAATAAAAATAGTCAATTCAACCTTTCTTTTTTTATTTACAACAATCTCGGGCGGGCCAAACTGTACATTTAAATAACCTTGTTTTTGATAGAATATCCTGAGTCGATTAATGTCCTCGTTATAAAGTAGTGAAGTATAATAAACCGGTTCCTTTTTAAAAATCTTTCTTTTTATCCAGGAGCTTGATTCAATGGCAATTTCATCCTTTAATTGGTAAGTTTGTACATGCTTATTGCCTTGGAATTTAATCTTTTGCACGACTAAATTTTCCTGAGCCAGACATAACACAGTGCCAAATAAGAATACTATAAAAAGGAAAACTGCTTTCAATAGCAATGATTTTAGTAATAACCAAAGATAAACAAGGTGATTTCTAAATAAAAGTTATGAGAAGAAAGTTTAATGATAAGTTGCTCTAATCTTCAAATAATTCTGTCATAAGAGATGGAGCAATAAATACTTTTTGAATATAAATATTGTCAAATAGCTACATGTCCGCACATTAGCAAATAGCAGCAAATTCTTGCAACGCCTGTTAAAACTATATGTTTATTTTACAGAAAATTCCACAAACAATGAACAATCAAACACTAATTACAAAGAAATGAATACACCAACAAGCTGAACATCAATAATTACACAAGATTATTTCGACCATATGATTAATTTATTGTTTTAATAACTTTCTGATCTAAATTACATGATCCGTTTTCAGTTATTAATTAAAAAATTAATTTTGTTCGCGTTTAAATGAGACTCATCTCAAACAAATTCTACACTTTATGACCTTAACAATCAAACTTGATTATTTTCACGATGTCATATTCAATGGCAAAGAAGTTACTATCTCAGAAGATGAATTAGCCAGGGTGGAAGCATCCTACAATTTTCTGACCGATTTTGCAAAAAATAAAGTTATTTACGGAATTAACACCGGTTTTGGGCCAATGGCTCAATATAAAATTAACGACGAAGACCATAAAGCACTGCAATACAACCTTATCCGGAGTCATTCAGCCGGTAGCGGAAATCCAATTTCTACCAACGACATAAAAGCTGCAATGATCTGCCGGTTACAAAATATTAAACGAGGCTACTCGGGCATTCATCCGTCGGTACCCAAATTACTTCAGGATTTTATAAATTTTGATATTTGTCCGGTGTTGTACGAACACGGCGGAGTAGGCGCAAGTGGTGACCTGGTGCAGCTTTCTCACCTTGCTCTATCATTAATTGGAGAAGGTGAAGTATTTTACAAAGGTGAAATCAGACCAACTGCCGAAGTGATGAAACTTCACAACCTGGAACCCATAAAAATTTATTTGCGCGAAGGTCTTTCGCTGATTAACGGCACATCGGTAATGACCGGAATCGGGGCAATAAACCTGATCAAAGCGAAAAACCTGTTCAACTGGTCGCTGATTTCATCTACCATATTAAATGAAATTGTTGGTTCGTACGACGATAGTTTTGCCGAAGTACTGAATGCAGTAAAACTACATCAAGGACAAAATTATGTGGCCTCAAAAATGCGCGAACTTCTTTCAGGTAGTAAAATGATTAAAGACAGGAATAAATACCTTTACCGCGATGTGAAAGAAAAAGTAATTAACGGGAAGGTGCAGGAATTTTATTCACTGCGTTGTGTTCCGCAAATTCTGGGACCGATTTACGACACCATCAACAGCGTAGAAGACATTATTATAAGCGAAGCCAATTCGGTGAACGACAACCCGATAATCGATTACAAAAACCAGAATGTTTACCACGGAGGGAACTTCCATGGCGATTATGTTTCGCTGGAAATGGACAAACTAAAAATTGCCATCACCCGCTTGTCGATGCTGGAAGAACGCCACCTGAATTTTCTGCTGAACCCGAAATTGAACGAAAAATTCCCGGCATTTGTAAACCTGGGCACACTTGGGCTTAATCTTGGAATGCAGGGTGTACAATTTACAGCAACATCAACAACCGCTGAAAACCAGACTTATTCGTTCCCGAACTATGTGCATAGTATTACCAACAACAACGACAACCAGGATATTGTAAGTATGGGAACCAACTCGGCGCTTATCGCCAGAAAAGTAATTGATAATAGTTACCAGGTGCTGGCTGTTCAGTTTATGACACTGCTTCAGGCTATTGATTACGCAAAATGTCAGGATTTGATGGCTCCTTTTACACGTAATATTTATGAACAAATTAGGGAAGTATTCCCTGTTTTTGTTGAAGATTCAACAAAATATAAAGAACTTGCAACTGTAAAAAATTACTTAATGAACAATATAATTGAGATTTAGCATTCAAAATCGTTCATTTACAAAACTGAAGACAAACAAACTATGAAATATGCACTGGTAACCGGAGGTTCACGTGGAATTGGGCGGGAGATTTGTTTACAACTCGCAGAAATGGGCTACCCGGTTTTAATTAATTATACATCGAACGACGAAGCTGCCAACACAACAAAATCGTTGATTGAAGAAAAAGGAGGAAAAGCCGAGCTGTTAAAATTTGATGTTTCAAACTACCAGCAGGTAGATGATGTACTGATGGCCTGGATGGAGCAAAACAGCGATTCGGTTATAGAAGTATTGGTAAACAACGCCGGTATCAGGAAAGACAATCTTTTGATGTGGATGACAAATGAAGACTGGGACAGCGTGCTCGACATAAGTCTTGGCGGCTTTTTTTATGTAACGCGCCGGCTGATTAAAGACATGCTTACCAATCGGTATGGAAGAATTGTAAATGTAGTTTCGTTATCGGGTATTAAAGGCCTGCCCGGGCAAGCCAATTATTCGGCAGCAAAAGCCGGTGTAATAGGTGCAACCAAAGCTTTGGCCCAGGAGGTAGGAAAAAGAAACGTAACCGTTAATGCGGTAGCACCTGGTTTCATCCATACCGACATGACCAAAGATCTGGATGAAAAATCCCTGAAATCGCTTATCCCGATGAACCGTTTTGGAAAAGCTGAAGAGGTAGCCAACGTGGTTGCTTTTTTAGCATCAAAAAAAGCTTCGTATATTACCGGTCAAACCATATCAATAAACGGAGGATTACATACTTAACAGGAATTTATGAAAAGAGTTGTAATAACAGGAATGGGCGCATATGCCTGCATTGGGAAAAACATTGAAGAAGTAAAGGAATCTTTATTTAAAGGAACTTCAGGCATAGGAATAGAAGAAATACGCAAAGAAATAGGCTACCGTTCTCCTTTAACCGGATTGGTAGAACGGCCAAAACTGAAAGGCAAACTCGACAGAAGGATGCGTGTTGGCTTAGCCGAAGAAGCAGAATACGCCTATGTTTCAACGGCAGAAGCATTAGACAATGCCAAAATAGACATGGATTTCCTCGAAAAAAACGAGGTGGGCATCCTATTTGGTAACGACAGCTCGGCAAAAGCAGTTATCGAAGCCAATAATACCATCATGGAAAAACGCGATACCGGGCTGCTGGGCTCAGGAGCTATTTTTCAATCCATGAACTCGACGGTGACCATGAATCTTTCGGTAATCTTTAAATTACGGGGCATCAACATGACCATCAGCGCAGCCTGTGCCAGTGGTTCTCACTCCATCGGTCTGGGTTACTTTTTTATAAAAAATGGCTTGCAAAATGTTATTGTTTGCGGAGGAGCTCAGGAAACCAATTTTTATTCGATGGGAAGTTTCGATTCGCTTGGAGCTTTCTCTGTGAATGTAAATGATCCCACAAAAGCTTCGCGCCCATTCGATAAAAACCGCGATGGACTGGTACCAAGCGGTGGAGCTGCCACAGTTATTTTGGAAGAATACGAACATGCAGTAAAACGTGGAGCGCCAATTCTTGCAGAGGTTGTCGGATATGGTTTTTCGTCGAACGGAGGGCACATTTCGCAACCCAGCAACCAGGGGTCATTCCGGGCCATGTCGATGGCACTAAAAGATGCCAACATGAAAACTTCCGACATCGATTATATTAATGCACACGCTACATCCACTCCGCTTGGAGATATGTACGAAGCACAAGCCATCAATGAACTTTTTGGAGATGTAAAAACACCGGTAAGTTCAACAAAAGGAATGACCGGCCACGAGTGCTGGATGGCAGGAGCCAGTGAAATTGTATATTCAACCCTGATGATGCAAAACAATTTTATTGCACCTAATCTCAACTTCGAAGAAGGCGACGAACACTCTTCAAAACTAAATATTATTGCCAAAACCAAAGAACAAAAGATAGACACTTATCTTTCAAACTCCTTCGGTTTTGGTGGAACCAACTCAGCTTTAATTATTAAAAAAATTTAGTTTAACCCAAAAATTAATTTAAAATGAAAAAATTAGTATTGATTTTATTTGTAAGCCTAATAGCTTATGGAACTTCGCAGGCGCAGGCAATTGAAACCGGCGACCAGGCTGTAAACTTAGGTTTAGGAATTGATGGATTAATGTATTGTGGAAGCGGAATACCATCAATTAACTTCTCTTATGAAACCCTTCCTTTCGAAAAACTCGGAATCGGTTATATTAGCGTTGGAGGATTTGGCGCCTTTAAACATACCACGAATTACGACAACAAGCACAACTATTGGATAGTAGCAGGACGTGGCGCCTACCACTTCGATTTTTATGCAATGAACCACAACGATTTTTTCAGGTATTTCGATGTTTACGCCGGAGTTCTTGCAGGTTATGCCCTTGTTGGTAACAATTATAATGGTAATTATGAGGATGAAGCTTACTATAAATATGAAGAACCAAATCAATTTGTACACGACATATTTGCAGGATGCCGCTACCAGTTTTCAGACGGCCTGGCCGTGTATGCAGAAACAAGTTATAATGTAAGTATACTCAGTTTTGGAGTAAGTTTCTTATTTTAGCGGGCAATTATAAAATCAGGAGCTGTTCAAAGCCTGAGCAGCCCTGACTGAAAGAACTAAGTGGCAAGCAAAAACTTGCCGGTACGCATGTAATTTTAAAAGATGGAAAGAGAAGAGGTAATAAAAATCATGAATGAGTTCCTCGTTGAGGAAATTGAAGTTGACGAGGATGTAATTTCACCGGATGCGCGCATTAAAGACGACCTGGAAATCGACAGCCTCGATTTTGTTGATATAGTTGTAATTGTTGAAAAAGCCTTTGGTTTTAAAATAAAACAAGAAGAAATGACCAACGTGGTAGTTCTCAACGATTTCTACGACTATATTTATAGCAAGGTAAAAGATAAATAGTGAATTACACGCGAGATTGGCAAGGGAAAACACAAGGAAATTTTGGAATAAAACTGCTGCTTTGGTTTTTCAAAATATTTCCGCTATCAGTAGGTTATTTTATTCTTTGGTTTGTTATACCTTTCTACTTGCTGTTTGCCCGTAAGGGCTACAATTCCATTTATTTTTACTTTCGACAAAAATTAAATCTGCCTCCTCTTAAAGCATTTTTTAAGACCTTTCGCAACCATTACCTTTTTGGTCAGATTATGTTAGACCGGATAGCATTGTTTGCCGGTAAAAAAAATGTATTTCAGGTTACAGTTGAGGGGAATGAGATTCTGACCGAATTAATCGCAGAGAAAAAAGGTGCTATCATTTTAAGTTCTCACATCGGTAATTTCGAGATTGCGGGCTATCTTTTTAGCATGGGAGAAGCGAAAATGCACGGTTTGGTTTTTGGTGAAGAAAGCAAAAACTGGTTAAAATATCGCGACGAAATATTAAGCCGCAATAATATCTCGCTCATTCCTGTATCGCACGATTTGTCGCACCTGTTTACCATTATGAATGTGATAAAAAAAGGAGAATTTGTAGGCATGCCGGGCGATAGGAGTTTTCATGAAACGCGCGTTCACACTTGCAATTTCCTTGGAAAGGATGCAAATTTCCCAACAGGAGCGTTTACCATGGCTGAAAAATTAAATGTTCCGGTACTTTCCTTTTTTGTAATGAAAAGCGGGAAATTTTCATACAACATTTATATTAAAAAAATAGAAGCCGATTCTATTCCGCAAAAGGTGGAAAACTTTGTGTCAGAAATAGAAAATCAACTTAAAATCTACCCGGAACAGTGGTTTAATTTCTACGATTTCTGGAACGATATGAACAAAAAAACCGCATGAGCAAAAACAAGTCAATATTACTTATTTCGGCCAACAGGTATTGCGATCCGTACCCGGTTTACCCAATTGGGTTATCGTATCTTTCCACCTACATGAAGAAACACCTGCCGGAATATAATTTGCTTGAGCTGGATTTAAACCTGAAAGAACTGGACGAAATAGACGCTCTTGTTGCCGGCAACGACATTCGTTATATTGGCGTTTCGCTGCGCAACATCGACGACAACAACATTTACGAAAAGGGGAGTTTTATCGACTGGTACAAACAAATTGTTGATAAAGCGAAAGCAGTTTCCAGTGCCCCGGTAATTGTTGGCGGGGCAGGATTTTCCATTTTCCCCGAATTTCTGCTCGATTTTCTGGGAGCCAATTACGGCGTAAAAGGCGAAGGAGAAAACAGCCTGGTTGAATTAATCAACCTGCTTGATACAGGAGGTGATATCAGCACTGTCCAGGGACTGGTTTTTAAATCGAATAGTTCCATTCAACAAAATTCCAGAACGGAATATCTTCAAAACCTGGATCTCGATTTCAACCTCGAAAACATTGATTTCTACTGGAACAAAAGCGGAATGCTGAACATCCAGACAAAACGGGGTTGCCCCAAAAGTTGTATCTACTGCAGCTACCCGGTTATTGAAGGAAAAGAAGTTCGGACTCTCGACATCGACACCATTATAAAAACGCTGAAAAAACTGAGCACCGAGCAAAAAATAAACTACGTGTTTTTTACCGATTCAATTTTTAATATCAATAAAAAATACAACCGTGAGCTTTGCCAGGAAATTATCGACAGCGGAATAAAAATAAACTGGGGCGCTTATTTTGCACCCGATGCCTCGTTAAAATACGAAGATCTGGAGTTGTATAGAAAAGCAGGTCTCACACACATCGAATTTGGTACCGATGCGTTTTGCGATACCACCTTAAAAAGCTATAAAAAATCGTTCCGTTTTAAGGATGTGCTCGAAAAGTCGGAAATCTGCAACGATCTTTGCATTTTCTTTTCGCATTTCCTTATTTTAGGCGGTTACGGCGAAACAAACGAAACACTTCAGGAAACGTTCGAAAACAGCAAACAAATTGAACATTCGGTATTTTTCCCTTATATCGGGATGCGGATTTACCCGGGAACTGAATTGTATAATGTAGCTTTGAGCGAAGGAAAAATTAAACCGGACGATAAATTATTAAAGCCGGTGTATTACATTTCCGACGAGGTTGACCTGGAAAATGTGAAGGAAATGGGACTGGCAACAGGAAAAAAATGGATCTTCCCGGGAGATGAAAAAAGCGATTTTTACGACGTATTAAGAGCGCGCAAACGAAGGGGCCCACTTTGGGAATACTTAAGATATTAGACAATGAAGAATCTGGAAGAAATTGACATACTCGAACTGATTCCCCAACGTCAGCCCATGTTGATGATTGATAAACTCACATCGTTCGACAAAATAATTACGGCCACAAAATTTACGGTTCGTGAGGATAATATCTTTTTTGAGAATGGTAAATTTTACGAGGCCGGCATTATCGAAAATTTTGCACAAACCTGTGCCGCGCGAATGGGTTACATCAATAAATTTTTGAACAACCAGGAGGTTCGGCTGGGTTTTATTGGTGCAATAAAAAATCTTAATATTCATTTCTTCCCGGAGTTGGGAGACGAAATTGAAACAAAAATTGAAGTAATGAACGAGTACTTTAATATTACTTTGGTGAATGCAAAATCGGTTTGCAACGGAAAGGTAATTGCGGAGTGCGAAATGAAAATATCGCTGGTTTAGCGACCCTTTTATGTTATGACAAAAAAGATAGAATTATCAGCCACCAAAGAAATTGAAGTTCGATTTAGCGAGGTAGATTCCATGGGGATTTTATGGCATGGCAGCTACGTAAAATACCTCGAAGACGGACGCGAGGCTTTCGGGAAAGAATACAAGCTGGGCTACCTCGACACCCTTACCGAAGGGTATTTTGTACCACTCACCCAGATGAATATGGATTTTAAAAAGCCGCTGGTTTATGGCGATTCGGCCATTATAAAAACCACTTTTGTCAACTCAGAAGCTGCCAAAATTCAATACAAATACGAAATCAGAAATAAAAAAGATAATTCCGTGGTATTGACAGCCGACAGTGTTCAGGTTTTTTTAGATAAAAAATACCAGCTGGTTTGGAACTCACCGGAATTTTTTATCGAGTGGAAAAAGAAATGGAAAATCATTGAATAAACATGCAGCCTGTTTATTACATAGCACACGATATTATAAGCTCGCTGGGTTTTGGATCGGATGAAAATGCAAAAAGTTTGTTCGCGAACCAGAGCGGAATAAAAAAGCAGGATGATCCGTATTATATCCCGGATACGTTTTGTGCATCGAGGATCGACAATCAAAAACTTGAAGAAGCTTTTCTGGAATTTCACACTGAAAAAGAATACACCCGTTTTGAAAAAATGATGCTGTGCTCCATTTCAAATGCACTGGCCAAAACGAGGGTGGATGTAAAATCAGAAGAAACATTGCTGGTAATTTCTTCCACCAAGGGAAACATCGACTTGCTGGAGGAAGAGAAAAAAGCGTTGTACGAACCCGACCGGGTTAACCTTTGGAAAAGCGCGGCTTTGGTACAGGATTTCTTAGGGAATCCCAACAAACCACTGATCATTTCACATGCCTGTATTTCGGGGATGGTGGCGCAAATTGTTGCCAAACGAGCCATCGAAACGGGGCAGTTTAAAAACGCGGTGGTAGTGGGCTGCGACATGGTAACACCTTTTGTTGCGTCCGGTTTTCAGTCGTTTAAGGCCCTGTCGCCAAACCCGTGCAAACCATTCGACAAAACCCGCGACGGATTGTCGCTGGGGGAAGGAGCGGCAACCGTAATCTTGTCTTCAGATAAGAATTTACTCAATTCTGAAACTTTATTTTCCATCGAGGCCGGAAGTGTTACCAACGATGCCAATCATATTTCCGGTCCGTCGCGAACCGCTGAAGGATTGTACCTGGCCATTCAAAATATTCTTGGGGAATTACATCATCCAAAAATTGATTTTATCAGCGCACACGGAACTGCAACTATTTACAACGACGAAATGGAATCGATTGCTTTAAGCCGCAGCGAGTTGTTGGATGTTCCGGTTAACAGCTACAAAGGCTACATCGGGCACACGCTGGGTGCCGCCGGTGTTATCGAAACCGTGCTAAGCTTACTATCGATGGAGAACAATCTTCTGGTAAAAAGTTTAGGCTACGAAAACCTTGGAGTGTCACATCCTATAAAGATCATCGAAGAAAATACACCCTCAGAAATAAATACCTGTTTAAAAATGGCATCCGGTTTTGGCGGTTGCAATGCAGCAATTCTAATTCAAAAACAAAGCCGATGACTTTACAGATTTCAAAATACTGCATCATTGTCGACGGAGAAATCCGGATGGACGGAAAAGTAATTTTTTCGGATAAAGGCCGCGAAAATTTTAAGGAGTTCATTATTGAAGCGTACAAGCATAATTACATCACTTATCCAAAATTTTTTAAAATGGATAAGCTGGCAAAACTGGGATTTTTAGCATCGGAATTAATGTTGCGCGAAGAAACAGAACGCGACGTCCCAAAACCGGAAATGGGCGTTGTTTTAATGAACAGCAGCTCGTCGCTCGATACCGATATGGCGTATCAAAAGACCATTGTCCGGGGCGAGAATTATTTCCCAAGCCCGTCGGTATTTGTTTACACTTTACCCAATATTGCCATTGGTGAAATATGTATCAGAAATAAAATTCAGGGGGAAAATACATTTTTAATCTCCGAGAATTTCGACGCAAAAATGTTGCATGATACGATCAGTCATCTATTCGCCACAACTTCAACCAAAAAATGTTTGACAGGTTGGCTCGAATTGAAAAATGAGAGTTATTTTGCATTTTTAATGCTGGTTGAAGCGCAAAAGGAAGCAGATAAAATTATCTTTGAAACGAATACAATAAATAACCTTTTTAACAAAGTATAAACTGTGGAAAAATTAATTTTCAAATTAAAAGAAGAGATTATTGAGATATTAAACCTGGAAGGAATGACTCCGGAAGAAATCGACAACGAACTACCGCTTTTTGGCGACGGTTTGGGTTTAGACTCGATTGATGCGCTGGAATTAATTGTGTTGATGGAGAAAAACTACGGAATTAAAATCGACGATCCGAACAAAGGACGCGAGATATTCAAGTCGATCAACTCCATGGCAACTTATATCTCTGAAAACAAGACAAAATAAGCATGGCTCATCGCATTGTAGTTACCGGTTTGGGTATTGTTTCGGGTATTGGTAATAATGCCGGCGAAACAGTTGAGTCTATCCTTCAGCAAAAAACAGGGATAGGCGCTTTAAAATACCTGAATACTGTTCATGCAGATGAATTGCCGGGAGCAGAAGTAAAATGCAGCGATGAGGAATTAAAACAGGCTCTTAATTTACCGGAAAGCGAAGTGATAACCCGCACCACATTGTTTAGCCTGCATGCCGCAAAAGAAGCTATTGCATCGGCCAATCTCACGATTGTTCCCGGCATGCGAATCGGTTTTATTTCGGCAACTACGGTGGGTGGCATGGAAAAAAGTGAACTGTATTACAACGATTTTTTGGGATCGGAAGATCACAAAGAATTTATTGAAGTTCACGACTGTGGCGAGGGCACTGAGAAAGTCGCTGATCTGTTGGGAATAAAATCATTTGTTACTACTATTTCAACGGCGTGTTCGTCGGCGGCAAACGCGATTATGCTGGGCGCCAGACTCATAAAACACAATAAGCTCGATTGTGTGATTGCAGGAGGCAGCGAGTGCCTGACCAAATTTCATCTAAACGGATTTAACTCGTTGATGATTCTGGACAAAAACCAGTGCCGCCCTTTCGATAATGAACGGGCCGGAATCAATCTGGGCGAAGGTGCCGGCTACCTGATTCTCGAATCGGAGGAACACGCACAAAAAAGAGGCGCCAAAGCCCGTTGCGAACTTTCAGGTTATGGAAATGCCTGCGATGCTTATCATCAAACGGCTTCATCGCCCGAAGGAATTGGAGCTACGCTGGCCATGAAACAGGCCATTGCATCGGGCGGATTATCTGCTTCCGACATTGATTATATTAATGCACACGGAACCGGAACACCCAACAACGATGCATCGGAAGGAGCAGCCATTCAAAATGTTTTTGAAGAAAACATTCCGCCTGTGAGTTCAACAAAATCATATACAGGACACACTACAAGTGCAGCCGGCGGAATCGAATCTGTTATTTCCATTTTAATGATGGAAGAAAAAATCATTCCTCCCAATCTGAACTTCGAGAACCAAATGGAAGAATTGTCTTTCTCTCCTGAAAAAGAGCTAAAAAGAGATGTTGAACTAAAACACGTTTTAACCAACTCGTTTGGGTTCGGCGGCAACAATACATCACTCATTTTTTCTAAAATTTAATTGCTTGGATACACCGGTTTACATACAAGGTTCTGGAATTATATCGCCTCAAAATAACAACGAAAATCAAGGGTTGCCAACAGAGGTGATAGAATACGACTCCAATCATTTGCGTTGTTTGACACCTGATACGAAGGGTTTTATTTCGCCTATTGCCGTTCGCAGGATGAGCCTGGTAATAAAACGTGCCATTGTTGCGGCCAAACTTTGTATTGCCGAATCAGGCGTTGAAAAACCTGACGCCATTATTTCAGGAACCGGACTTGGGTGCATGGAAGACACCGAAAAATTCCTGAAAGCGATGATCGAAAACGATGAGAAATTTTTACAGCCCACTGCTTTCATTCAATCAACGCACAACACGGTAAGTTCGCAAATTGCCATTGCGCTGAAATGTCACGGGTACAATTCAACTTATGTGAACCGCGGTTTTTCGTTCGAGAGTTCGCTGATTGACGGGTTGATGCTTTTGGAAGACAAACAGGCAAAAAATGTGATGGTTGGCAGTTATGATGAAATGACACCATCGTATTTTCAACTGCTATCACGAATCGACTACTGGAAAAAAGAAAAGATCAAAAATACCGAACTGCTGAACAATTCAGATTCTGAAGGAACCATCGCAGGTGAAGGTTGTGTTTATTTTATGCTTTCCGGCGAAAAATCGGAGAAGTCGAATGCCGAAATCTGCGATATGGAAATGATCTATAAACCTGAAAACATTGATGATCTGCAGCATCAGATTTCTGCCTTCCTCGAAAAAAATAACCTGAAAGACAACGAGATTGATTTACTCGTTTCGGGAGTGAACGGGAACAAAAAACTCAACGACGTTTATTCAGCTGTTCATGATCGTTACGATAGCAATATTGCCTGGTACAAACATCTGTCGGGCGATTATTACACTGCTTCTTCCTTTGGGCTTTGGGCAGCCGCTCAAATAATTAAGGATCAATCAATACCGGATTATATGCTCTTAAAAAAGAACACGGAAAAGAATAAAATCTCGAACGTGTTGCTTTTTAATAATTACAGGGGATCGAATATTTCACTCATACTCTTAAAATCGTGCTAAGGCTTATTACCATAATGGTCATTCAAAGTTTCCTGCTGGTTACTTCGCAGGTTACATTAAAAATTGCCATGACCAAACTGGGAAAATTCGTCTGGACCAAAGAGTATATCCTGAACGTGGTGAAAAATATTCCGCTGGCTATTTCGGGGATTACCATTGTGGGAGCCACACTACTTTGGTTTCACGTGCTAAAAAAATACGAATTCAGTCTGGCCTATCCGCTTGTGGCCATGAGTTACGTTTTCGGTATGATTGCCGCCGTTGTTGTTTTTAAGGAAGCGGTACCTGTTGCCAGGTGGATTGGCGTTTCGTTAATCATTATCGGTGTTATTCTCGTGGCAAAAACAGCCTAAAATTTACTTATCTCTACCCCTGTTTTTTTATTTACATAATCCGTATCTTTAAGTAGTCTTTTTATTTTCAGGATGATAAATTCCCTGAATAAAACCGATAACTAAATGAAGAAACGATTCCCAATTTTTATTCTGACTGCACTTCTCTCCTGCTTACCGGGCTTGCTTTTCGCGCAAAACAAAGACGGTGAGATAAGAATGCCTGACACCTTTTCAGGCAATTACATTTTCATTAGTTCCATTGAAATAAACGGCAACGAAAAAACGAAAGAAAAGGTAATTCTTCGCGAACTCGATTTTCAGGTGGGCGATTCATTATCGACTTTACCTTCAAAACGGGGATTTATTTCTTTCGGAAAAAAAAGGATCATGCTTAATGATACCACTTCCGAACTTGCCCAAATAATAAGTTACAGCCGCGAAAACCTTATCAATACCAAACTGTTCCTTACCGTTGACCTGACACTGCAGCAGATTCAGGGAAAAGATTACAAGCTAATTATAGATGTTACCGAGCGTTGGTACATTTGGGCGATTCCGGTTGTTACTGTAGATGCACCCAACTTTAACGAATGGCTTGCGGACAGGGACAAAGATCAACTTAACAAGGGTATATTCCTGGGACACAACAACCTGTGGGGATTAAGCCATAAACTTTGGATGGTAGCTTACGGTGGCAGTTCATCAAGGTATGGCATCGGTTACGATATTCCATGGATCGGAAAAGGACAGAAAATAGGTCTGGCAACCGGCGTTGATTATCAAACAAATGCAGTGGTTGAATATGGCTCCGAGGATAACGAACGCCAGATGCTTTACGAAAAAAAGAGTAAGGAATCGTTAACGCTTATGTCGAAATTGAGCTTTCGCCCAAAACTTTACAATTACTCCAACTTAAAGTTATCGTTTAACTACAAACGAATATCTGATCAGCTTTACGAATTAAATCCTAATTTTTTACCCGATACAGCCCAATCGGTGTTCAGTGTCGATTTCTATATCGACTATATTTACGATTCACGGAACAACCAGGCTTATCCATTGGAAGGGCAGTATTTAAAAGGATTTGTCGACAAAAAAGGACTGGGATTGATTTCCTACGACGTTGATTATTTCTTTTATGGTATCGATTTTCATTTCTACCAAACCATCAGCAAAAAGTTATATGTAGCCGAGATGGTAAAAGCCGTTTCGTCGACTACCGATAACATGTCATACGATTATATGCTGAATATGACTTCTGACGATAACTTTCTAAGAGGTTACGACCATTTTGCTTTACGCGGCGAGAAAATGTACTATTTCAGGGGAAATGTAAAATACGAGCTGGTTGAACCGGGTGTCAGGCGACCGAAATTTGCCAGCCCCGACAGTAAGTTTTTTAATATTCAATACGCCTTATATTTTAATTTATTCTCTGATGTGGGATATATCAAGAACTTCAGTGCTACCAATATTCCGGGGGATCCAAATTATAATCCATACAACAACAAATTTTTATACAGTTGGGGAGCCGGGCTCGACCTGGTGAGTTATTACGACCTTGTACTTCGTTTCGAATATGTGTTTACATCGGCCGGGACACATGGTTTTTTTATCGGATTTAAAGCACCGATTTAAGTTTATACCGGTGATTACAATCCGAACCTACCGCTGATTTTTATTCCAAATTCCGAAGCATAATTCTCATAAAATGAATTGGCTCTGAAAATAAAATCTGCCCTGAAAATTTTAAAAATATTCTCAACGCCAAAGAAAACCTCAGAATAAGGTTTGTCGAATTGCAAAGGTTGAAAAGAACTTGACGGAAGTCCACCGGCATCCGTAGCCGACAATATTCCTCCCGGATTACTCACCGGATCGTAAAAACCATTTTTACTTTCATCGAAACTTCCAAGGGCAAGATTTCCACCGGCAAGTAAACGTACATCCAACCATTTTATCAGCGGCAATTTTCGTGTTATGCTTCCTTCAAAATGCCACTCTGCTCGGGCACTGATCAATTTATCAGCTACAATCGTTCCTTTATCGATCAGGTTAAACTGCGTCCACGAGCGCCAAATCGATTCGTTTCCGGGAAGCACATTTAATAAGGGATAAACTGCCTGTCCGAAGGTCTGTTCGTAAGCTGCCAAATAGTGCAGGTAACCGAATCCGCTGGTAAAAACCTTTTGTTCGAGCGAAAATTTCAGTTTATCGTAATCAAAATCACCACCAAATACATCCTTTAAACCTTTGGTATAACCCACCACCAAAACTGGTGATGAATTATTGCCAGCCAGAAAACGACGGTTTCCATCAACGATGTAGTTATTTCCGGGATGATAACTTAAACTCGCATCGATTTCAGTGGTGGCAAAATCAGAAGCAAGATTTGTTTTAGTTTCATTATCGTACCAGGCAAAAACAAACTTCTCGCCCACCGGAGAATAATCGGCCTGAGTAAATGCTGTTTTCAAGGTAAAATTCTGAAACACATCAACCTGACCATAAAGTGATTTTAGCTCGACCCGATTAACATCAACTGCGCTGTTAATAGCTGTTGACAAGGCAAAAAACGCATCCTGCTGTTCGAACGGATTTGCCGATCCGATATTGGCCAGATCATTACCGTAACGAAAACCGATCAATCCCCACCGGTTCTTATTAAAAAAGAAAGAAGTATTGAACGCCCCTTTCCATTTTTGGTCACCGAAACCATAGGCCAGGTAGCCATCCAAATGAAATTTCGGGCTGAACGCAAGTGTTGTATTCGCTCCCAATCGTAAACGGGTACCTTCAATCTCGTTCGATGAAGCCAGCAACAACCAGGGACCGTAATCGAGATACTTTGTTTTGTAAAAACCGGTAATCGACGTTTCAATCAATTTCGAAAAGGTTCTGATCTTTCCACTTTCCGAAAGTTTATTCAGGTTTTCCAAAGCAATTTGATCATAATCGGAAAAATAAGCCTCCCGTTTTTCAAATAATCTGGTTTTGTTTTCAACTTTCTCCCCGGCCGGCATTTCCTCTGAATAAAAGTCGGTGTTTCGGGGAACTGATAAAACGTAATTATCCTTTACACTCAACACATCGATCAGCAGGTTTAAACCGGTAATGCCAATGCGTAATTCGGAAGGAGCACTTTTTGAATCCTTCAAATCGAAGTCCTGGTGAATACTGATGGCATCGATGTAGTTGATATCGGTTTGCAGCGAAGTGCGGGCACTCATTCTTTTGGGGATGTACAATGAATCAACAATCCACATGGAACCCGAAAAACACAGGTTTCCTTTCTGTTTTGGGAAGAAGTATATTTCGAGACATCGTTCACCTTCAATTTCCAGAGTGTCGACCAGTGAATATTTATAAAAGGCTTTGGCGCCATTAGCCAGCGGACTTATAAAAGTTTTCCCAAAAAGCTGAACCTGGTTCTCATACAAATTCAGATCCAACTGTTTATTTATCAACTCATCCAGCATTTCGGTCTGATTAAAAACCGTACCTTCCATATTCATCGACAACACATCGCGGCGCACCCTTTGCGGCGATTTTAAGGTATACACTTTCGACAAACTTTCTATCATATAACCGGGTAATCCCGGCACCTTATCATCTTCCGAGAGGATAGAAAACCGTTCGAATTCCTTTTTGAAAAAACGCGTGTTTAACGACGAATCTTTTTTAAAATTGAATTTTCGAAAGGTAACCATGGCTTTGGTATACATTTCGTACTCCTGCGCCGAACATTTATCAACTGAAAATTGCGGTCTATTTTCAATAACCTTTCGAACCAGAGTATTGGCGGTGTCGTCGGGTTTAACGGTTATCTCTTCCAACTCCATGGTGGTCGGGTTCAGCAGAACCGAAACAGAGGTGTCTTTGGAAGCTATAAATGTTTGTGCATTGTACCCAACACTCGATATACTAATCTTATAAACCTTACTTTCGGGTAATTTAAAAGAAAACTCCCCGCGAATATCAGACATGGTGCCCAGAGTTGTTCCCTGAACGGCGATATTTACATAAGGGAGCGCCTCAAAAGTTTTGGCATCAATAATTTTACCCTTAAGAACAAAGCTTTGGCTTAGGCTTGCAAAAGGGATCAGTGAAATAAAAATAATGATAAGTAGCTGTAGCCCGTACGTTTTATTCCACGCTTTTTTTATTGATAACCGGATTGGCATAAAGTTTAAGGAATAAAGTTTCTATCTCATCCCTCGGTCCTTCCACCACTTTATCAGTGGTCTTTTTCATATAATCGGTAAACTGTTCCAGATCTTCCTTGCTGTATTTATCCGAATATTCTCCATCCTTTTTCAACATATCATAAGCCATGTAGTTGGTTTTCCACAGCTTGTAATTCCGGAAAATTTCCTGATCGATTAATGCGGCAAGCTGAATATATTTTTCACTTTTAACATATGAATCGGCTTCTTCCAGCATCTCTTTAGAAACCGGATGACCTATTGCTAAATGCATTCCTCCTTTGTATCCCTGAACGCCACTGATAATACTTCTCAGGTCTTCACCGGGTTCCTTCACATAAGGCCCTTTCGACGACAGGTAAATCTCACGGATCTTTTCAGCAGCGCATGGTTCGTATTCATATGAAACACTTATGGGAGTGATATTTAATTCGAACATGTTGGGCACAAAATCTTTTACACCCGTCATTGATAACATTCTGAGCAAACCGGGTTCAGTGCGGTCGTTGCCGTCTTTGGTACGCCCGTTACGATGGGCAATCCAGGTGGAACTGTGTTTTTCGGTAATAGTATATCGCAGGTAATCCGACAGGTGCTTCGAGTTTTCAATCAATTCTTTTCTATTGCTAGCCCTGATGGTTTTATACATTTTATTCGATTTGCCGATATCAACCACAAACTCGTTCATCATCAGGTTGCTTCCAAACGACATTTCTGAACTTTCGAAACCATGTTCGTGCAATTTCACCTGAAGTATCCCTGAATCGAGAATAATGTCGCGGTGATTAGCCAAGAAAATATACGAACCTTCCGGCAAAATCCGACCAAAACCGGACGTACCGCATCCTTTAGTAGTCCCTTCCAGAATCGCATTCATGGCCATGTACATAAACGTGGTCTGAAATTGATATGTGGTTTCCGTACTCCTGATCTTATCTTTCAAAATATCAAGAGGGATCTGAGGAAACATCTTTTGCCGAACCGTGTCCACCAATGGATTCTCGGCAATTCGCTGCATCGCTTCATTTACCTCATGATCGTAATAGGGCCGAATATCTTCAAATCGTGTTGTGTTCATATTTTGGTTTTTCGCTTATCAATAAAGTTAAGTGGCTTTCTGTTACCATTTGGAAAATGTTTTTTGGCTATTTCATCAATTTCCATAAAACGTATTTCAGGTGCCACCCTCAATTTCGCCCTGAAGTTATCTTTTATTTGTTTTTCAAAATCTTCGCAAGGTGTTGTGCATCCAACGGCAACCAGAATATTGTCGGTGCCGTAATCGTTGGTTCCCACCTCAACAATGTAATTTTCCACCTCCTCGAGGTTATTCAATACATCAAAAATCATTGGAGGATAAAGGGTTGTACCTTTATATTTTATCATCTGATTTTTCCTCCCGATTATCGGGCTGATGCGTGCCGTGGTTCTGCCACACGAACAAGGCCCGGTATAAAAACGACACATATCGCCGGTTTTAAAACGCAGTAGCGGCATACCTTCAACTCCCAGCGTTGTTACAACCAACTCTCCCACTTCGCCTTCTGCAACCGGATTATTGTCTTCATCCAGCAATTCAGTAATAATTAATTCGGGATGATGATGCCCGCCTTGGTGTGCGCAGCATTCGGTAAAAGTAGTTGCCATTTCGGTTGATGCATAGGTAGAATACAATTCAATATCCCACCTGGCTTTTATCCGTTGTCCCAGCATGTTTAACTCAAAATCGCCGTTTCGCAGATTTTCGCCAATACAAATAGCTTTTTTTACTGATGAATTTTTATAATCGATGCCGTGTTTTTCGGCGTAATCAATAATCTTCAAAATAAACGAAGGAACACAAATTATGGCATTGGGCGATATACGTTCGATGGTATCCCACTGCAGTTCTGGAATGCCGTTGCCAACACGGATAATACCCGCACCCATTTTTCTTATTCCCAGGAAATAAGCCAACCCCGCCATAAAACGTTTGTCGATGGTGGTCATCAACTGGTATTTCTCACCGGCATGTCCTCCCGCACAGGCAAACGATATAAATTCATTGTATGCCAAACGGTCGAGATCCTTGTCGGTCATGGCAAAAGTAACCGGATCGCCTAATGTTCCCGAGGTGGTAATAAAATCGATAATCTTATCTTCCTCTACACAAATAAAGTCGTTGTTTCGCTCCTGTAAATCCTTTTTAGTAGTAACCGGAATATGTTTTAAATCTTCCAGTAATTTTATTTTATCGATGTCGATATGTTCCTTTTGGAACAGCGAAGAATAAAATTTCGAACCTGATTTCAGGTAATGAAGATGTTCTGCCAGTTTTTCTTCCTGGAACCGCTTAACCGTTTTCGGATCCTGCAACTCTATTTCCGGAATAAAACTCTCCATAGTTACTTAATTGAATCTATCAATTCGTCAACTTGTTGCCGGGTTAATTTTTCCCATTTTGGCGTTGAAAAGTTTCCGTCGGCCAACTCAAAATCAACCCTGAAAAATGTTTCTCCGTAAAACGAAAGTTTCGAATTCATATTCGGAGTATGTTCTATGTACAACAGATTTTCAGGCTGAATATTATGCGCCTCACAAATCTGACGGGCCAGGTCGCCACTAACCGATGTGATTTGAGTACCTGGATTTTCGGGCAATTCGGCTGCAATAACAATGGTTTTTTCTTTCCCTTCAACAATCTTTAATCCACATCTTGACTCAACTCCCCAATCGCCTTCAAAGTCAAAATTTGTATCAATATAATCCAAAGAAATCTTCATTTTCCTATTCGCTTAAAGAGTTTGGATATTTCTTACCACTTCTTTTCCGAAGCTTCTGTTTGCCAGTTTCCTGTCGCGCGGACGATAAGTTCCGTCGGTCATTTCACGCATCATAACCTGAGTGAATAATTTCAGCATCTTCTGCTCCTGCGATTCATCTTTATAAAAGGTATCCCAGGCATACTGATACAATTCCTGCAAACGCTCCGGACTCATATGTTTTGGTTGATAAACCACCCTGCCTGCATTGTAATTATCCCAGTTATGATCGAATATACGGCCTTCTTTCATCAGATCGTTGTAGGCTTTTGTATGCGGAAAAGGAGCCAAAATCGTAAATTCCGCCAAATCGAGATCTATTTCCAATAAAAAGTCAATCAGACGTTTCATGTCGTCTTCGGTCTGGTTATCAAGGCCAAGCAGGATAGTTCCTTCCACACCAATACCATAATCGTGATATCGTTTTATACGATTTTTAATGTAATCTGAAGTATCGAACACAGCCTGGTAAACATACCACGATCCTGCCTGTGCGGCCAGATCAAGCACTTTCGGATCGTCCTCAATGGTATGACTAATAAATTTCTTTTTTAGGGGAATCATTTCCCTGAACAAATCCATTTCCCATTTGGTATCTTGTGCCAGTGAGTTATCAACAATAAAAACGCGGTTGTTATCGATGGCTTCCAGTTCCTCAATAGCCTTATCGATGGGGCGCGGCCTGAATTTCCGGCTACCGAGATAAGCAACGGCGCATGGGTAACATGAAAAACGACAGCCCCTTGAAGCGTGATATAAATCAACCATTTGCACGCCTTTGTGGTTGTACAAAGTCCGGTCGAGAATATCTCTCCGTGCTGTTCCCACAAGATTAATATCCGGCAACTTATTCATGAAATTATACACCTTCTGCAGATTATTATTTCTGAAATCGTTAAAAACCTGTTCCATGTATCCTTCGGCCTCTCCCAGAAATATTGAGTCAGCATGTTCCATGGTTTCTTTGGCATGCAACATAGTAGATATACCACCAAAAATCACCTTTTTCCCTCTTGCTCTGAATTCTTTGGCAATTTGCCAGCCACGGTTCACCTGGGTGCTTAACATCATCGAGATGCCAACAAAATCGCATTCTTCATCGAAATCAATGGTTTGTACATTTTCGTCGGTAAACGAGACATCAACATAATCAGGCAATGCGGCAGCAAAAACCACCGGTCCGTGTGGAGGCAGGTTAAAGGTAGTCTGCCCTTCCAGTTTTTCCCACCTTGGATATATAAGTTTGAATTTCATCCCTTTATTATTGTTTTATGATTTAAGTCCGTCAGCTGACGGATGGAACTCGCATAATTTTAGTCATCCTTCTTTGTGATAATTTTTATCATGCTCGTTTCATATGATCAACATTCGTTATTTCTTGTTCGTTAATAGTATTTCAACAGTTAAATTCATCACCGAATTTAAGCGTTCGGTTAAAACTAAAAAAATTAGGGCAACTTTATGTTTCTGCTCCCTCATTTATTTTATTTATCAGGTTATTTAACCCGATTAACTCGCCGCAGGTTTGAACCGCCGTTAACGGAACGCCCAATATACCGTGCATATTCAGATTCTGCCCTGTTAAAAGCAGGTTGTTCAATTTGGTCCGCGGTGAGATATGCGAAATCATTAATTCGTTAATACTTTTTCGGGTTCCATACAAAGTTCCGTCTTTCGATCCTGTATAATCGCGGATAGTAAGCGGTGTGGCTCCAAAAACAGTCTCCACATTATTAGAAAAACCGGGTATACTCTCGTCAATCCTTCGTATTACACGGTCGATACAATTTTGCTTAAATTGTTTGTATTCTTCCCCCCGATTCCCCACTTGTGTCGATTCCCACTGCTTTACCTCATCAAAATTCATCAAACAATTTACAATTGCAGTTTTGGCATATTCGGGTGAATCGGAATGTGGCGGAGTAAGCATCATAAATCCTTTGGGCCATTCTTTTTCAAAATCATAATTGGCCATCTCCCACATAGAATTATAATCAATTCCGTAGTAATAATTATAATTCAGATACTTGAATTTATCCTTTTTGAATTTCACAAAAAGAGTGAAACTCGAGGTTGTATTTTTAATACTTTTTATCCGTTTCCTGTATGATTTTTGAATCTGGTCATCCTCAATCATATCGAGTGTTATGGCCGGATGAATAGCCGAGATATAGGTATCAGCTTCATAAATATTTTCATCACCGGTTTGTACCCATTTAACCATTTTATCAGCCGCCTCGATATGTACAACCTTACTTTTCGTAATTATTTCTCCACCCGAACTGCGGATCAAATCTGCCATTTCGTTGGCCAGTTGTTGCGAACCATCAACAAAATATTTGGCACCGGTAATAAACATATTGCTTATAAGCGCGTGCACAAATACAGGTGTTTCGTAACGTTCGCCGGCATACAACATATTATTCCCGGCTAAAGCAATCCGCAACTTTTCGTTGGTAGTTATAGAATCGATAAACTCGCCTACGCTTGTCGTTGAATATTCACCCAACATATGGTTTGTTCCGGAGACCGATTCGAGAAAATATAAATGAAAACTTTTACAAATTGTTTGAACCGCTTCGGCATACTTTTCGATATTTGCCTTTTCTTCGGGAAAAATTTTGGAAAGGTTTTCAACGAATCTTTCGTACCCCAAACCAAGTGGATATTTCGCATTATCGCTGCCTATATGTATCAAATCGAAATGTTCGGAATGCAGAGGTTGCAACTTCAGTTTGTGGTAAATACCAAGATAAGAGTATATTTTCTGAAGCGACTGCCCCTGTTCAAACCCACCGACATAATGCATCCCGGTATCGAAAACATATCCGTTTCTCCTGAAATTCTGAAGACATCCGCCGATTTGAGGGTTTTGTTCGAGTACACAAACTTTATATCCTTCCTTACTTAAAATACTGCCGCAAGTAAGGCCGCCCAAACCGCTACCTATTATTAAGATATCGTACTTAAAGCTCATTTAGCAGCTAAAATAATATAACAAATATTAACACCTCCAAAATTTCTCATTTTTGTATTAACAATCATGATCAAATTCACAAATCTATTACTTAAAACAATTCAAAAGCTACTATTTGCTAAAGTTAGCTGTAACTCTTTAGTTGTCCAATCAACTTTTCAGCCCCTATCAACTCCGAACATGTAATTATGGAACCAACTGCTACACCCAGCATTCCGTGCGCGTTAATATTCTGGCCGGTAAAAAACAGGTTCGGTATTTTTGTTTTTTGTGTAACCATCAGCTGCGACGACATGCTGCAATCGCGCATTACGCCATACATCGATCCGTTTGTTGTTCCTGTATAATCGCGGTAAGTTAACGGAGAAGAAGTATAATACGTTTCAATACAATCGTTTATTCCCGGGCAACACAACTCCAGTTCCTGCAACAGTTTTTCGGCTTTCGCCTTCTTAAAATCGAGATATTCCTGGCCGCGTTTTCCCACAGTCGTTTCGTTCCACCTGGCCACATCTTCAAAGTTCATGTAGGCAATTACAATGGCGCTGTGGGCATAACCCGACGTATCTTTCGACCTGGCCTGATTCATCATGAGAAAACTTTTGGGCCATTCGCCTTCTGTATAGGAAAATGCATCCCAAACATCCTCGTTTCTATAATAATACAGATTGAAATTTTTATACCTGAAACAATCTTTTTTGAACTTAAGATAGATGGTAAAATTCGAGATCGTATTTTTCAGGCTCCTGATCCTGGTTCTGAAAACCTTTCGAAGCAATGGAGTTTCATCGACCCGGTCAAGCGTTGCCTGCGGATGAATTCCGGAGATGAAGTGATCGGCTTCAATTCGCTCCTCTCCGTTAACAATCAGGGCATCCATTTTTTTCTCTCCCACCTCAAAGCGTGTTACCTCGGAGCTTAGAAAAATTTCGCCGCCAAAACTTTTTATCGAATTAATTAAAGCGTTGGTAATTGTATCGCTGCCATCAATAATACGATAAGCGCTGCCGATGTAAGTGTTTGTAACCAAGGAATGTACATACATCGATGTTTTATCTAGGCGCCCTGCATACAACGGATTGTTGGCCGCCAGTACATTTTGCAGCAATTTATTATCGGTAACTGATTCTAAAAATTTACCCACTGATGTGGTAATAAATTCGGGAGGGAACATTTTAGTGGGACCAATTTTACCCATCGTGTTTACAAACGAATGCCGAGCAACATCCTGAATGGCATCTACATATTTTTGCAAAGCTGCTCTTTCTGAAGGAAAATCTTCAGCCAAAACCTCAACAAAACGATCGAAACCCATGGCATACCTGTACTCTTTTCCTTTCAGTAGAAAATGATCGAAACCATCCTCGTCGAGTTTTTGCAATTTAATATGATTGAACAGGTCGAAATATTTCAGCAACAGGTGGAGTTCCTGCCCTTCTTCAATTCCTCCGATGTAATGCATGCCGGTATCGAACGAAGTTCCACTTCTTTTAAAAGTTTGCAGGCAACCTCCCGGTTGATGATGCTTTTCAAAAATGGCCACCTTCATCCCGTTTTTCGAAAGAATGTATCCACAGAGCAAACCTCCCAAACCACTTCCAACTATTGCAACATCATACTTCATAAATAATTAAATCCTCTGCTTCCTGATTTCTACTATTAGTATTCCATCCACACTTTTACGAATCTCTTCAAATCCTTTGCTCTTTATTATTGAAATAATGTTCTCCAAATTTACGGGAAAACTATTTTTTCTTTTATCGTTTATTCTATCCAGGATTTTATCTGCTCTTGTTCGGTTCACTTTTTCGGTAAGAAGCAGCTTACCATTTTCGGTAACAAAACCAAGGGCAAACTCCAGTATCTCCTTTTGCTTTTCTTCTTTGTAAAAACCTAACTGATTCAACAAACTAACAGAGCTGAAAGGTTGATTCTCCAAAGAGGCAAATTCGTTGGCAAAATCAAGCGTTGCAGGTTTGGTAAGCAGGGTCTGTGCCAGAAGAATGTCCCCGGCATTTTCGTCGAAACCAAGCACTTTTTTATTGCTGCGAACCATTGATAAAAGCAGTGGAAAAATACCTTTTCCACAATACAAATCGAGGTGGTTCCCGCCATCAGGAATCCTATCAATTATCTCGGCATAATTATGATTTGCCTTCAGCGAAAGTCGGGCGTACCACTCGGTTGCCAGCCCTTTAAAAATGTAACTGTCGATAATTTTGTTTTTGAAATAATCGGGAGTGAACATTTCAGCTGCAATTTCATCGTACTTTTCTTTGTACATTCTGCGAATTCCCTTTGCCCGTTTCGAATAATTTTCGCCATAGGTTTTATCATCGGGATTTACCCTTGGCAAAACAGTCACGCGCATTTTTCCGGGTTTCAATACAAGCTCACCTTTTGTAACTCGGTGCCCAACACCATGAATCATTATAGGTACGATATCGATATTAAACGTTTCTGCTAAGAAAAACGCCCCCTTATGAAAACGTTTAATGGAACAATCAGCCGAGCGGGTTCCTTCAGGAAAAATCAATATAGAATATCCTTCGTCAACCTTTTCTTTCAACAAATCCACGCTGTCTTCAATTCCCGAGGCCACCGGGTAAAAATCGAGGTACTTTACAATACGCCCGTAAAAAGGTGAATTCCACACCCACTGGTTCGTTAAAATTATAACTTTCGGACTCAGCATCATGGTCAGCATCAAATCGATGTGCGACTGGTGATTACAAATAATAACCGCCGGTTTTTCAAAATCTTCGCCCGATTCATTTACCACCTGTGTTTTTACGCCCGGCATATATTTCACTACAAAACCGGTTACAAATTTCAACATTTTGTGGTATTTCAACTTTCTTTTAGGAGAAGGATTTTTGCGAAAGGCAAACATAAAAAATCCGATGATGTTCAGAAGAATACTTCCAATAAAAAAAGCTGTAAACGAATATATCGATTTAGCCAGATTCCGGAAAGTAAGCGGTGTTGGCCGCATTTTCCCCGACTTAACCGTTAGCCACTTAAACAGGAACGGAGAAATTGTGTACGATAAAACCACCACTGTAACCATTCCAATTAAAGTAACTGCACCCAACGATTTCATGGCCGGGTGTTTGGCAAAAATCAGAACACCGATACCGATAATCATAGTAATTGCCGACAACAGCATGGCCGTTTTAAACGAGTGGATACTTTTACGTTTGTGCGAATATTCCTGCATCAGGCCTTCGGTCATAAATATGCTGAAGTCGTCGCCCAAACCAAAAATAAAGGTGGAAATAATAATATTGATAATGTTGAATTTAACGCCAAACAGGCTCATCAAACCCAGAATCCAGATCCAGCCAACCAGCATGGGCAAAAAAGAAATAATGCTCAACTCAATGCGTCCGAACGAAATAGTGAGAAACACAAAAACCAGTAATCCGCAGAAGAACAGCACAAAATTGAAATCGGACGAAAGTAATTTTACGAGCACTTTTGAAAGGTAAAACTGGTCGTAAACAATTACGCCTTCCTGATCTTTAAAGGCATTTACAATGCTGTCGTCGCCTTTGTTTTCGGTTTTAAGCAGAGAATAAACCATCGCCTTATCGGGTAGAACGGTAATAAAATCTTTGAAAAAGGTTTCCATAAAAGGCTGGAAATAATCAACCGTCTGCACCTGAAAATCGGTTTCTACCAGTCTTTTAAACGGAATAAAAGCCGACTGTCTGAAACCCGTTTCCTTTCCGGTAGTTTCGAGCAGGTTCATTGTTTTTTCTTTCCGGCTTTCCCAGAAATTATTCCAGAGTTCCAGCCGTTTTGTTTGCAGATCTCTTGATGGCAAAAGGTTATTTATCCCCGCAAAGGAGTTGATCATCTTTTCATTCTCCAGAACCTGCATTTTTTCGACAGCCTGTTCGTGGTTGGCAAGCGCCTCGTTTAAATCAGCGCCTTTTACAATACAATAAACCGTACTGTTATCGATATCGGTGAACTTTGCCAGTTTTTCGTGGGCCTTTGTCAGTTGCGGTGAAACGTAGTTGATAGAAGAGAATTCACTGTCGAACTGAACATTTCTTGCATGATAGGCCAGAAAAAGGGTAATCACAAGTACTGCCACCAGAAAATATTTGTTTTGTTCGGGGCGCACCGCAGCCACTTTATCCACAAAACTTATTTTGTGTTCTGATTTTTGGGTAAATCCTGAATGCGATTGAGGTAAAACAATCAACACAAACAAAATGGTTCCCACCAGGGCAAAGGCCGAAAACAGGCCAAAATCCTGCAAGGCTTCCGAACTCACAAACATCAGGCTCAGAAAAGCGCCAATAGTAGTCAAGCTTCCAATGGTCATGGGAGCCGAGATATCTTTCAGGGTTTGTTTTACCGAACGAACATGCTGGTAATGCGTTAAAAAATGCAGCGAATAATTAATGGCAATTCCAAAAACAGCCGAGCCTGCACCAATGGCGATGGCCGATATTTTTGTTTTGATCAGAAACAATAATGCCAGCGAAAAAGCCACTCCAAATAAAACAGGAACCAGCATAAAAAACACGGTGTTCTTTCGCTGGAAATACAAACTCAGCAGAATAAAAATCAGAACCACGGCTACAATGGAGGTCATGTAACTATCCTTTTTTATGCGGCTGGCATTGCTCACCGCCACTGCCGGTCCGCCGAAATACGAGATTTCCACAGTTTGCCCTGACACTTCTTCAATTTCAGTTAGCCAGGTATCCATTTGGTCGATTAAAAGCTGGTTTTTGGAGGTAGCATTAACAGAGTTTGCAGCATCAACAAAAAACAATAAATTTTTATGATCGGGAGTTACTATGCAACCGTCGAAAAGTTCGTAATTGCCTTGCAAACGCAATTTATTCAGCTTCCCCAAAACTATATTCGAAAGGTGCAACGGATCTTTGGCAACGCTTTTTTTCAGAACAATTCCGGAAGGGGAAACCAGTATTTTTTTATTTGCTTTAATTGTTCCTGAAATATTTTCGGCAGTGAGCATGGAATCGATCTTCAGGTAATCGTTCTCATCGAGCAGGTAAGGCAGCGACTGGAAAATAAAATCCCAGATCTCCATCATCCGGCTGTCGTCGGTTTTAAATTGTATCCCCGAAATCAAATCGGGCTGCAGGGTTTCCAGCGAATCAACAAAAACCTCCGCCCATTTTATCAGTTCCTCCGGTTCATTTTTCGTGGTATCAGTCAGCGACAGATTTACAATAATTTTTTCGGAGACATCAATTTCAGAAAAAGTATTGCTGATCCCGGCAATTTTAGGGTCTTTGGGCAAAAACTTGGAAATGTCTTCTTCGAGTTGAATTCTCGTGCTTAGCAAAACCACAACAGCAAAAATGATTGCTGTTAATGTCCAAAACAGAAATTTTCTTTTTTTGAAAAAAGAGAAGATGCTGAGGAATATTTGCTCCATTTATTTAACCCGTTTAGAATATAACCGACGGATAAAGATAGAAGGAAGGCCGTAAATAATGGCCAGTGGCACCAAAAAAGTATTCAACACACTGATTCTGAAAAAATCGCGAAACGGGCGAAAATGCGACACCCGCTCTTCGACCGGCGAATAATACACCGATACCGGAACCGGCAAAACCTTGATTCCCCGCCACAACGAACGCACCAGAACTTCCACTTCGAACTCGTAGCGCGTTGTAAAAAAACGAATGCGCCTCATTCTTCGAATGGGATACAAGCGATACCCAGACTGTGTGTCGGGCAGGCGATGACCGGTTTCAACACACAACCAGAAATTAGAAAATTTATTGGCAAAGGTACTTCCGGCAGCCATATTATCGTGTTCCAAGCCGCGACTCCCCACCAAAATGGCATCAGGATAGTCAAGCATGTTTTTGGCAAAAACCGGCAGGTCGCTGGCATAGTGCTGCCCATCGGCATCGATGGTAACGGCATAGCGAAATCCCAAACGGCGAAGTTCGGCAAATGCCTTCTTCATGGCATAACCTTTTCCATGGTTTTTTTCATACGAAACTCTGTAAATGTCCCTGTTTCTCTCAAGAATTTCAGCAGTATCATCGGTTGAGCCATCGTTCACCACCATCACATTTTCAGAATACTGCCTCACCTCATCGATTACTTTTTGCAGCGTACCACGGTTGTTGTAGCATGGAATTACCACACAACACTTTTTTTCGCTAAATACACGTAAAGTTTGATTCATATCCATAGCTCAAAACTCAATTAAAATAACCGCTAAGTTTGGTATATATTTTTGCACTATCGGCAACCGTTACATTCACTTTCACCTTTTCATCTACCAGGGTATATTTTACATTAAAATCAACCTCGGGCGTTTCTTCCGGATTTATCACATTTAAAAATTTAATGTTTGTTACCGGACTGAAAACCATATCTTTTTCAAACTTTTCGCAAACAATATTTTTTAAAATCTGAACGATACAAACTCCTGGAGTTATTGGATTTCCGGGGAAATGCGCCTTATAGATTTCATGCCGGCTGTTAAAATGTACCGATGTAATCAATTCGCCATCGTTCTCAGTTTGTGATATTATTTCGTAAAATCCGTTTAAAAGCATAGTCAATTAAATAGGTTTTAAAATTAACGACATGCGGGGCTGTGTATGTTCCACACCAATTTCACCACCACCTGTTTTTGAAAAAGTACTTACTACTTTATTCTTTTTGTATTCCTGAATCTGTTTAAAAAGCCCATCTTCCTGAATATATTTATAATTGAATTTCCCTAATGTAAAAGTGTCTTCAGTAATACTTTTACCGGATGAAGGAAGTAACATAACAGCCAGATCGTGAAGCAATACATTGGAGAGAATTTTTTTATCGAGCTGTTTTACACAATACAACATTTCCGCATCAGTTTCGCTGATTCTTGCATCGAAATACTTCACCCCAAACTCGTTCATAAAAGAAATCCGGTATTCATCAGAAATCATTTTTGTTACCATAATTCCAGTTAAAGAAACCTCGTAAATTTTAAGCGTTGTTTTAAACTTTAAGGGTTGCTGCGAATCCTGAATTAAAGCAGGCAGGCTGGTATAATCGTTCTTTGTTACCTGCACCAACATGCTGCGGGTACACGATGCGCACAGAAAAAAACTACTTGCGAATAAAAAAACAACTATCCTCGACAGGTTCATTTAGTTTTTGGTTATTTAAGATGATGGTGGTTACATCACCCAGTTCCTCATACATGTCAATCCGGCGCACAAGATAGTTACTCTTATTAAAACGAAGTGAAATTTTTTCGAATAAACCACTCAACTCCCTTGTTTTGGGTGTTAACTCCGCCAGCAATTCGGTTTTGTTTTCAAGCAGTTTTGTTTCAAATGTAGATTTATCGTTAACAATGCTGCCATCCACACTTTTAATCATGATGTTGCTAATTTCGCGAAACATGCGGTTGGAGCGGGTATCGAAAGTCATTTTATTCTCAGAGTCGTCGATTTCCATACGATCGCCGTTTATTACCACTTTGTAAGGATAAGGAGTGCGATATTCCCACAAAAGTTTGTCGTTTCCTTTTAAGCGGAAAATACCTTCGGAAGTAACGGTTTCCGACAAAATGCTCAGTTCCTTTTCCTGGACAAAATCACACGATATTGAAGTAACATTTTTATTGGCCTCCATTAAATTCTGCAATTCTGCCTGTGAATTTTGCACCTCTGAAAACGTACTTTGTGCGCTTGCCGCATGGATAACAAACATTAAAACACAAAATGTGATACAGGTTTTTATCATAGTTTAAAATCAGTTCCGTGATTACAATTTACGTTCCAAATGTACACAAATTGTAATTTGATTTTTATAAAACATAAAATCCCATTAAAATATTAACCCTCCACAGGATTAATGAACAGTTTACATAATTCAAATAAAAATTTATCTTTATTCAGTAAAAACCCAAAAATGAAGCCAAACATTTACCTGCTTTGTTTATTTCTACTATTCACTGCTGTTATTGTTAACGGACAGAACATTGATGCAAAAAAAGCTTTTATTGGTTTCGAACTTCACGTTATGGCCTGCAAAAAAATCAGGGGAAGTTTTTCTGATATAAAGGGAACTTTTGTTTTTGATCGTCGTAACCCGAGCAAGTCAATTATCGATTTTTGTATAAATGTTTCATCAGTAAGTACTGAAGAAGACAAATACAAAGCAAACCTGCAAAACGATAAATTTTTCTATTTCGACAAGTATCCAAAAATATTTTTCAAAGCTGATTCTGTAGTAAATGCCAGGTCAGGATACAAAGCATTTGGGACACTGGAACTCAACGGAGAAAAGAAACAAATTGAAGTCGACATAAATCTCACAGATAATCAGATGCGGGGAAAAACAAAAATAAAGCGACACGATTTTAATATTGCAACTGAAAAGTACCCCTTTTCATTTCCGGTTAAAGAATTTGTAGATCTGGAAATTAATTACTTGATGAACCAAGCCGAGTAAAGCAGAAGTATCAATTCACAATAAAAATACTGGCTCTGCAATTAGTATGAAATTAGTTGGCTACAAGAAATTCATTCTTGTTATTACCAAACGTTAATCCCTGAAAAACAGCGTTATAAAACTCGAAAAACTGAATGGTTTTCTTTTCGGCAATTGTTTCTCCAAGGTAATAACTGTGTTCCTTTTCTGCTATCTCCGAAAAATCGATGTAATGTGCATTGTCTGCCATTTCTCCAAGCGGAACATTTCCCAACTGACGTACTCCGCGCATCAGACTGGCACCACGCAATACGTAATCGTATTTGTTTACAACAATATAAACCTTTTCGTCGTTGTTCATTTTTTCCACCCAGCGGTTGTGGTCGTAGCTTTTTACCGCTGCTGCATTTAAAATAATGTTATCAACTACTCCGGGTTTCACATGGTTGATATTACCACTTTTTACCAGGTGACGGGCCACATGATTTCCCATGCTGTGAAATACAACCGAGAGATTAGTTCCGGGAGATATATTTTGCTGCACCTGCCCGACTTCGTTTAACGAAACAGCCAGGTTATTACTTACTTTTCGTGCATTTTTGGCTGTAATCCTGATTGGTTTTTGATCAGTAGGCCAGTCGAACATGATGGCATTAACGTTATAACGAGCGCTCAGCATCTGACCGCCTTTAATGGTTCCTTCAAAGGTTTTATTGTACCCGTTAACATAAACCAGTAAGTTCCGATTTTTATCGAGCTGGCTCATTGCTTTCTCCAAACTTTCATAATGCACCACAATAATTGAATCAGCTTTTGTTCCGACTACAAAAAAGAAACGTTCGTTTTCAGGATGTACGCCTTTATCAATTGTTAATGTTTCCGGATCGGTAAAATTACGTGTACTGATAATTAAAATTTTATTATCTGCATTTTTTAAACTGTCATCGCCTGACGAAACCAGGCTCAAAACCGACGACTCTTTTCCGCTAACTTCTGCAAACGCAGGTGTTGTAAATCCGGATATTAAAAGAAATATTGTTAAGTATAAATATTGTTTCATAATCTTATTCATTACTGTTTATAATTTTAAACGCGACAAAACATTTTTTGTTTAATGTTTTGCATTTTTATTTAAACATTTTAAGTTCTTATGGATACAAACCACCCATAAAACGTCTGTATTTATTGACACCTATGAAATCATACTAGCACTTGTTAATTTTTGTTAATAATTAAAACTGAAGTGCTTGCCTGATAAAAACGATTGAAAAACCCGGAAAAAGCAATCACAAAATCTACCATTTAACCGAAGCAGATAATTTGTATAAACCACAACAAATCCTAACTTTATCAGCAACCAATAATCTAAACTATATGACTACACCTTTCATCGTTTTCATTGTTCTGTCAGCTGTTGCTCTCCTGCTTTTTATGGTGTTGAAACTCAAAATATCAGCCTTTATAGGATTGCTGATAACTGCAATTTATGTCGGAATTGTTTCGGGAATGCCTTTGAACGAAGTTACCACAGCTATACAGGATGGCATGGCCGGAACACTTGGTTTTGTGGCAACCGTGGTTGGATTGGGCGCCATTTTCGGGCAAATGCTTGAAAGTTCCGGCGGGGCAGAATCGCTGGCACATTACCTGGTAAAAAAATTCGGAACCGACAAAGCCTCGTGGGCGATGGTAATTACAGGTTTTATTATTGCTATTCCTGTTTTTCTCGATGTGGGATTTATCATCCTGGTTCCCATTATTTACGCACTTTCGCGCGATACCAAACGTTCGCTCCTTTACTACGGTATACCCTTACTGGCAGGACTGGCCGTTACTCACAGTTTTATACCGCCCACCCCCGGACCGGTAGCCGTGGCCGACATTATTAATGTGCAACTGGGCTGGGTCATACTTTTGGGAGTTATCCTGGGTTTTCCAACCGCAGTTATAGCCGGGCCGATTTGGGGAAAATATATCTCGCAAAAAATTCATCTTGAACCACCCTCGGAGTTCATTATTCAACAGGAAAAAGACTACGACGAAAACAACCTGCCCTCGTTTCGGTTGATTGCACTGATTATTGCCATTCCCCTGCTTTTAATACTGGTTAATACTTTCACCGGTCTCGCAGTAAAAAAAGAACTGGTTCCTGCATCCATTTTTACCGACATACTTGAATTTATCGGACACCCCTTTTGCGCCTTGATCATTGCAACACTTATTGCCATTTATTTTCTCTGTATAAAAAGAGGCATGGGCAAACAAAAGATCCTTGATCTCAGTACCAAAGCACTGGGTCCGGCGGGAATTATCATACTAATTACCGGCGCAGGTGGCGTTTTAAAACAAATTCTGGTTGATAGCGGGATCGGAAAAATAATGGCAGAATCCATGGCCAATTCGGCTTTGCCACCCATTCTACTTGCATGGTTGCTGGCAGCAGTAGTTCGTGTAACACAGGGTTCGGCAACGGTTGCCATGATAACTGCGGCAGGAATTATCGCACCGGTGATGAGCGAATTCGGGCTAAACGATCCCCAACGGGCACTGGTTGTGTTGTCGATTGCATCGGGCGCTACTTTGCTTTCGCATGTAAACGACAGCGGTTTCTGGTTGGTTGGAAAATACTTCGGCATGAACGAAAAACAAACCCTGAAATCGTGGACTGTTATGGAATCGATTATCGCGCTTTGCGGACTGGCATTTACGTTACTGGCGAGTTTGTTTTTTTAGCAGTGAGCGAAGAGCATGGCGCAAGTGTCAAAACAAAAATTATTATTATTGCACTACGAATCGCATAGCACTTTGCGCTCTGCACCATGCTAATTACAATGACTTTTACATTCAAACATTTCACAGAACTAACTCTCACTGAACTCTACAACATACTACAACTTCGAGCTGAAATATTTGTGGTAGAGCAGGATTGTGTCTTTAACGATCTGGACAATCTCGATCAGGAGGCAACTCATTTATTTACAAAAAAGGATAACGAAATTATTGCATACGCCAGGCTGTTAAAGCCCGGAACAAGATTCCCTGATTATTCCATTGGCCGCGTTGTGGTGAAAGAATCGGAACGAGGAACAGGTCTCGGTAAAAACCTGATGCAGGAAGCTCAGAGATATACAAGAGAAAAGTGGGGCGCCGGAAAAATTAAAATCAGTGCACAAAAATACCTTCAACGTTTTTACGAAGACCTGGGATTCAAAATAGTAACCGAAGAATATTTCGAAGACGGCATCCCACATTTGGGAATGTTACTTGAAAGTGATCCGGAATGAAGTTTGAAAATGAAAGATACCTGACGAAGTGATCAGAACAAACTTCGCACTTTCGGCCTCCAACTATCAATCCCACAACTCGTGCTGGCTGTAGTCGCGTTTGAAAGTTCGGCGGTGACATTTGGGACAAATAGCTCTTTTCAGCCGGTGAATATTAGTGAGCCGTAACCGCGTTTTACACTCTTTACATCGAAATTCGCTTTTATGCACCACCTGGTGATCGTTGTAAACAGTCACCTCAATTTTATCGTAAAGTGTGCGGCATTTCGGGCATTTATAAATCTGAAACCCGGCTTTTAAATATAATTCCTCATGTTCTTTCGAAAGTTTTCGGAGCAGGTTATGGGTTTTATAATGAAAGATCCTGTTTCGTTGTTTCAGGTATTCTTTAACGGATTGTGAATGCACCAAAAAACCATGGCCCTGGTTAAAATCCTCCTGGAAACCGCAAAACTCGCAACGATATGCATACGAATGTCCCATAATTGAATCGCTTCCTCTAATTTACTCATTTTCATGCTGATTTAAAATGTTTTATGCGGCATAGAATTTCCTTATCAAAAAAAGGCTCTGCATGAAAACATTTTCCGCGATTAACTGTAATTGTTAAAAAACATCTCGATTATGAAACTATTTTATGCAACCATAACTTTACTGCTTGTTTTAACAAATAATCTTTTTGCACAAGAACTTAAAGTTGGTGATCAAGCTCCGGTCTTTAAAACAGTGTCGGACGACGGTTCGGAATGGGATAGCAATGACTATGTAGGAAAACATTTTATTGTTGTTTATTTTTATCCTGCAGCAATGACCGGTGGTTGTACCCAACAAGCCTGTACTTACCGCGATTACAAAACACAAATTGATGCTGCCGATGCATTGGTTATTGGTGTTAGCGGAGATAATGTGGAAGGACTTTCACTCTTTAAAAAGGCTCACAACTTAAACTTCACCCTGCTTTCGGACGAATCGGGCGAAATTGCTGCTAAGTTTGGTGTTCCAATACGTAACGGGGGCAAAATTACCCGCGAAGTTGATGGGCAAAATTTCGATTTTATAAGAGGCAGCACTGCCAGTCGCTGGACCTTTATAATAGACAAGAACGGAAAAATTGTGTATAAAAATACACAGGTTGACGTTAATAACGATACCAAAGAAATATTGGAGTTTATCAAAAACAATTCTTAACTTGCTAAGTATTACAAACCCAATAATTTAAATAAGATGAAAACTCTGGCATTTTTAATCCTGTTAGGCTTTGGCCTATGCTATTCGTTTGAAGCAAAATCGCAAGCAGTTACTATCCACGATAATGTAATGACTTTTACAGATGGAAAAGGCGATACTTTTTATTCAACCCGATCAAAAACAATTGAATTACCTTCAGGTTTCATTTTAAAAACCGCGTCATTCCAACTCCCTGAAGATAACTACCTCGTTCCCGATAAAGGAACACACTTAATAGGAATGCGTTTTATATTATCGTATTTGACAGATGAATATGGGAATCCCCTACTCGACGATGAAGACAAACCAATTCCGGATGAATTTATAACCGATGAAAAGGTTGATATCAACCACAAGGGTAAATTTAATGTAACCATGCATTTAAACGGGGCAGGACATTTTCTTCCCATAGGCTGGTACGATCCTACATTTTACGAATAATTCATACTGAAGTAAAACAAAACATTTTCTTCTGTATAGAAGCAAAATATCCTATTTTTGCCCAAAATTTGAGTTTTGGGAACAAACTCTTTTCTAAAATATTTTGAGGGGCACAGCAGTCTGGCAAAGGCCGGCAAAAAATTATTAGCCCCCCCGGGTGAAAAAATTCAGCTGCAGGGAATTATTGGCTCATTCAAAACCGTTTTACTTGCCAGTCTTTTTCAGAAATCAGAGAAAAACATTTTCGTTTTACTCAACGACCGGGAAGAAGCAGCCTATTTTTACGACGACCTTAACAACCTTGGTTTTCACGAAGACACTTTATTTTTTCCCTCTTCATACAAACGATCGATACAGTTCGATAACCCGGAACAGGAAAATATTGTACAACGGACCGAGGTATTAAACCTGCTTTCGAAAAACAAGAAACCATACCTGGTTATTTCCTATCCGGAAGCAATTATCGAGAAAGTAATCTCCAATTCGAGCCTCGAGAGCAATACTTTGCAGGTAAAAAACGGGGACAAAATTTCCATCGAATTTATCAATGAATTTTTGTACGAATACGGTTTCGAACGGGTTGACTTTGTTTACGAACCGGGACAATTTTCGGTAAGAGGAAGTATCGTTGATATTTTCTCATTTTCTCACGAAGATCCGTACCGGCTCGACTTTTTTGGTGACGAAATCGACTCCATCCGTAGTTTCGACATTGACAACCAGCTCTCGAAAAACAAGTTCGACTATATCACAATCGTCCCCAACATACAGAACAAACAGATTGAAGGAGAGCGTGTTTCAACGGTTGAATTCCTTAACGGAGAAACTACCTGGTTTGGAGACAACCTGAACCAGTTTTTCGACCGTGTATCTGAAATTTTCAGGCAGACCATTGTGGCCCGCGAAGATGAAGATATTATTGACAGGATTATTTCAGGTAACCAACTTCAAAGTAAATTCGAACAGGCAACTGTTTTTGATTTTGGAACCGATCTCGCATTTGAAACAAACGAGATCATTGAGTTTAAAAATTCGAAACAGCCCATTTTCAATAAAAATTTCGAATTACTGGGAGAGAATCTAATTGAAAATAAAAACAAGGGCTACGAATTATATATCCTTTCGAACCAGGAAAAACAGATTGAGCGTTTAAAAACAATTTTTGAAGATTCGGATGTAAAAATAAAATTCAATCCTCTTCTTTTTATCCTTCACGAAGGTTTTATCGACCACGAGCTGAAAGCTTGTTTTTATACCGACCACCAGATATTTGAGCGCTACCACCGTTTCAAACTAAAAAGCCGAAAAGCACAGCGAGAAGCCATTTCGCTAAAAGAACTCAATAAATTACATCCGGGTGATTACGTGGTACATATCGATCATGGTATCGGTAAATTTGCCGGACTTGCACGAACCGAGGTTAACGGGAAAGTACAGGAAGCAATCCGCCTGGTTTACAGAGATAATGATTCGCTTTTAGTGAATATTCATTCGCTTCACCGTATTTCGAAATACAAGGGAAAAGACGGCAGCGAACCCAAAATAAACAAACTGGGAACCGGTGCATGGCAAAAAATGAAAAGCCGCACAAAGGCGAAAGTAAAAGATATTGCCAAAGATCTGATTGCTTTGTATGCCAAACGCCGCGCTGAAAAAGGTTATACTTTTTCTGTCGATTCGTACCTGCAAACCGAATTGGAAGCTTCGTTTATTTACGAAGACACCCCCGACCAGGAAAAAGCAACAGCTGCAGTTAAAGGCGACATGGAGAAATCTATTCCCATGGACCGGCTGGTATGTGGCGATGTGGGTTTTGGAAAAACCGAAGTGGCAATCAGGGCAGCTTTTAAGGCCGTTACCGACAGCAAACAAGTGGCAGTTTTGGTACCGACTACCATTCTGGCTTTGCAGCACTATAAAACATTTTCCGACCGGTTAAAAGATTTCCCGGCACGCATTGAATATATCAGTCGCTTAAAATCGACAGCTGAAATTAAAGCATCTTTAAAAAATGTAAAAGAAGGAAAAACAGATATTATTATCGGGACACACCGGCTGGTAAGTAAAGATGTAAAATTTAAAGACCTTGGCCTGCTGATCATCGACGAAGAACAAAAATTTGGTGTTTCGGTAAAAGAAAAGCTGAAACAGTTTAAAGTAAATGTAGATACACTTACTTTAACAGCAACGCCCATTCCGCGTACTTTGCAGTTTTCGCTGATGGGTGCCCGCGACCTTTCCATTATACAAACACCACCGCCAAACCGCTACCCCATTGTTACCGAGGTGCATGGTTTTAACGATCAGTTGATAAAAGAAGCCATCCTGTACGAGATGGAAAGAAATGGACAGGTGTTTTTTATCCATAATCGAGTACAGAACATTTACGAAGTGGAAGATACCATAAAACGTATTGTTCCGGGCGTAAAAACCATTGTGGGCCACGGACAAATGGAAGGCCCCAAACTGGAAAAAGTGATGCTTGATTTTATTAATGGCAATTACGATGTATTGATTGCTACCACTATTATTGAGTCGGGTCTGGATATCCCAAATGCCAATACCATCATCATCAACCATGCACAAAATTTTGGATTGAGCGATTTACACCAACTCCGCGGAAGGGTTGGCCGATCGAATAAAAAGGCTTTCTGTTACCTTATTGCACCGCCGCTTTCAACGGTTAGTCCCGAAGCCAGGCGCCGCCTGCAGGCCATCGAACAGTTTTCGGAACTGGGCAGTGGATTTAACATTGCCATGCAGGATCTAGATATCAGGGGAGCAGGAAATATGTTGGGAGCCGAACAAAGTGGTTTTATTGCCGATATTGGTTTCGAAACCTACCACCGCATTCTGAATGAAGCTATCCAGGAACTGAAACAAGGTGAGTTCAAAGAGCTGTTTGAAGAAGAGGACAAGCAACAAAACGATGCGTTCCTGAAAATAAGTTATATAAACGACTGTGTTATCGATACCGACATGGAATTGCTTTTCCCAAGTGATTATATTCCGGGAAATACGGAACGAATGATGTTGTATCGCGAGTTGGATAACATTGAAGACCAGGAACAACTCGACGAATACCGAAAAGGACTGGAAGACCGTTTCGGGAAATTACCCCGCGAAAGTTGCGAACTGCTCGATATCCTGCCCTTAAGATGGAAAGCCATAGATTTGGGAATGGAAAAAATCATTCTGAAAAACAAAAAAATGATTTGCTACTTTGTTTCCGATCAGAAATCCAATTTCTACCAGTCGCAGCAGTTTGTTCAGATTGTTCAGTATATTCAAAAATCGACTGCTAAAGGCCGGATGAAAGAAACCAAAGGAAAACTCACCCTTACTTTTTCAAACGTCCCCAATGTTGAAACGGCTGATTATATTTTAAAGGATATCAATACATCAATAAATATCTAATCTCTTAATTCTTCAGGAATCGGACATTTTTCTGATGGAATTTCGTTGGTTATCGAAATAATTTTCCAATCATCCTGCATTTTAACAAGAGAAAAATGGTCGACTCCCAGGTTCTTCCTTTCTGTGCCAGTTACCTCAGCTTTGTATAAAACAGAAAACCATGCAATGTCCCCGAATACTTTTCCGTTCGTTTTTAAAATGGTTTCAGAGAAACCGGTTTCTTTAACATTTGCAGTTTTAATAAACGATTTAAAATCAGCGACAAAACCTTCAAGGTCAAACATTTTATGTTCTGTTCGGCTGGTGCGAAGTATTACAACCGCCTTATTAAAAAACAATTGCCTGACTTCATCCCAATCGGGGCTGTTACCTTTTTCGAAACTTACCAAATCGTAAAGTCTCGTCAGTACTTCTTCCGGATCTTGCGGTGGAGTTTCTGCCATTATTTTACCCGAATAAAACGTAAAAAAAAGAACACAAACCATTACACCTATAAACCTGATTTTCATATCTTTCAACTTTAAATTTGTTTAATCTAATTGCTTTTTTATAAATTTATGATTTTTCAACGCAACCTAAATACGTAATCTACATCATTATAGTAGTTCAGTATTAAAAAACTTTTTAAACTTGTAAAAAAAATTAAGATGATGACAATTCAGAAACTCGGAAAATATGCTCTTCTTTTTGTTTTAGCAGCAGGAATGTTTGCATGTAACAAAGACGACAACACAACTTCATTCAATGTTATAGGCGATGTTTTTGTCAACAAACGCCTTATCGATGATCAGGAAATGTATGCAAAAACATATTGTGCGTATGGCAACGATGCTATGGAGACAGCAGAAGTAACAACTCCTGATGGAGATGTTTACACCCTGGAAGCCACCAACAGTTTCGAAAATGTTTTTGTTAAATACCCGTCTCTTTCTGATTTTACAACAGATATCCCGGAGGAAAATAATTACCAGTTTAACGTTGTTAATGAAGGTATTCCGCATCAATCGATAGATGTACTGGAATTTGACGACCTTCAGTTACCGGTAATAACCAAGGATACGATTGAGAATCATGTATTGATTGTTGAATGGGAAACAGACGATAATGCCGACGCTTACATGATTCAGCTCACTAACGATGACAATGATATTATTTTCTCTTCACAATTATTAACAACACAAACTACGCACTTCGAAATAGAATCTGTAAATGTTTCCGGAACCTGGTCTACCGGCTATCCGGTTGAAGGTGACACGTATACAATCGAATTGTCAGCTCTTACATTCGATAGCGGGGCCGGCACAACAGATTACGAATATCATGTGAAAGAAATTGCCACAAGCGTAAGCAGTATCACCTGGGAATAATGTAATTCATTTAAATCTAATTCAGAAAGTACCAATTTCATAATATACATTTTATTATTTCTGCAAAGGCAGCAATAAAGTAAAAGTAATTGCCAAAAAAAACGAATACTAAACATATGATTTTCGGGCAATTGCGGTAGGGATTTTATATTAATAAATGTAATATAAACAGTCTGCCTTTATAATATTTGAGATAATCGGGAATATTAATTAAAAACTTATGACCGATGGAAAAGACTATCTCAGAAGCAGTTATATAAAATGCGCAATGAATGTTATTTAGAAGATATCCATACAATCAATACTAACGAAAAGCTATAAGAAAAAAACGTGAAGGAAAAGACAATAAAAATTACAGAAATGAAACATATCAGAAATATATTATTTACAGCTTTGGCGACCGTTTTTTTGGGTTCCTGTTTATCGGATGAAGAAACAATCAATGTTTATTCGGATGTTTACGTTTTTAAAAGAACCATAAACGATACCATGCGTTATGCAACAACACATTTTACTTATGCCAATGTGGCTTTGGAGTCGGTTATTGCAGAATCGAATGCCGGCGAAACAGTCTCTTTAATTTCACACGAGGGATCGTCATATTATATGGCGTATATTCCTGAAGAAGATGAATATTCTACAGAATTGCCGGAAGAAACTGAATTTTCCTACACAGTTACAACCCAAAGTGGCGAAGTAATAGAAGATTACGACCAGCTTACCTACGATGACATGGATCTCCCTGCGGTTTCTTCGGCCGGGTACGACGAATCAACAAATTTGATAGAAGTAGCATGGACCTCTGTTAATGGTGCAGATGGATATGTTGTTGTTTTTTACAATAGTTCCGGCGAAGCATTAACCGGAGGATTTAGCTACACTGAAGACGATACAGAGTGCGAAATAGATGTTAGTACTATTAGCTGGGAGATTACGCCTGACTCTGGAGAAGAGTGTTACGTTGAAGTACAAGCTTATGCCTACGAATCGGGTTCTGACGATACTTATCAAGCCTATAATATTCAAGAAGTAAGCATCGCCCAAAAGGCATTTATCTGGCAATAGTAACAAGTTAAATACCAGAATATTAAGTGCTGCAATTTAATTATTGCGGCATTTTATTTTACCCCTTGTACTATATTTATAGTAGAAATACTATTCAAATAGTTGCATTTCTAAGAAACTAGTACTATGTTTGTAGTAGAAACTTCGGGCTTCCATCTTCGGACTCCCGACTATTCATTACAATATGAAGACACTAACAAAAGCAGAAGAGCAGGTAATGCAGATTCTTTGGAATTTAAAAGAAGGAGTTGTGAAAGAAGTTGTAGATGAATTTGGCAATGACAAACCGGCGTACACCACTGTTGCAACTGTTTTAAATGTACTCGAAAAAAAAGGATTTGTCTCGCACCGAAAAATTGGGAATACGAATCTTTTTTCTCCCACAGTGAGTAAAAAGGATTACACTAAAGTTCAGTTCTCCTCCTTGCTGAAAAACTATTTCAACGGATCGTTCCCCAAAATGGCCACATTTTTTGCCAAAGAGAACAACCTGGGAATTGAAGAGCTGGAAGAAATGATGAAAATTACGGAAGACGAATTAAACAAAGAAAACAAATAGTAGTCATGGAAACGTTTCTGATTTACCTTTTAAACGCCTCGGCCGGAATTGCTTTGTTCTACCTGGTTTACTGGCTTTTTCTTCGGAAAGAAACCTTTCACAAAAGCAATCGCTGGTTTCTAGTGGGTTCGCTGATTTTTGCAATTTTGCTTCCCTTGTTTCCGGTTCATTACCAAGTGCTGATTGAAGTTGAAAAAGATACCACATCATTAAAAACCATTGCCGATACATTTAAGCACATTCCTGTTTTTGCAGGAGATGTAGGAACAACAACCGATTTCAGCTGGCAACAGGCAATACTACTCGTATATTTAACCACTGCGGTTATTTTCCTTATCCGCCTGCTTGTGCAAAGTATTATTCTATTTCACATAATGGTTAAACACCATACAAAAACATTCAAAGGAGTAAGAATAGTTGAAAACGAAAAGTACGGACTTCCTTTCTCTTTCTTCAATATCATATTTATTAATCCGAAATTTCATACACAGGAGAACCTGCCGGAAATTCTGGCTCACGAAAAAGTGCACATTCGTGAGAATCACTGGTTCGACCTGCTGATTATAGAACTGTTAACAGTCATCTTTTGGTTCAACCCATTTATTTGGTTCTTTGAACGAGCAATTAAACAAAACCACGAGTACCTGGCCGACAAAGGTGTTCTTGCGCAGGGACACACTGTGGGCCGTTACCAGGCATTATTAGTAAACCAGTTAATGGGCATGCAGATTATTGGCATCACCAACAACCTGAATTTTGCCCTTAACACAAATCGATTCAAAATGATGACGAAAAAGAAAACATCGGCCCGACGGCTGATACGATTTACCTGGGCACTGCCCGTTCTTGCACTGTTGTTGTTCGCTTTTGCCGAACCGCAATACAGTTATACAGAAACTGAAATAGTTGGAAACAAAATTGTTCCTACAGAAACGCAATCAGGAAAACAACTTACCATTAACGGAAAAGTTGTTTCGAAAGAAACAGGAGAAGCAATTCCCGGAGCCTCAATACTTATTAAAGGTTCAACCGTTGGATGTGTATCTGACCGTGACGGGACTTTTACGCTGGTCGATAAAAATCCGACGGTAAAATCTGATGGAAGATTAAGCACTGAGGTTGTAGTTTCATTTGTAGGATTAAAAACTATCGTAAATACAATTTCTGCTTCCGGCTCTGCAGTGGATAATGCGAAGTACACTTTTAAAATGGAAGACGAGATTATTCTTATTTCAACTCTTGTTCCACCGCCGCCGCCGCCGGTTCCTGCTAAACAAGAAAAACTTGTTCAGAAAGGAGAAAAAAATGTTCCGCCGCCACCGCCGCCGCATTCTGCATTAAATGGAGAAGAAGAAGTATTCTTTATCGTAGAAGATATGCCGCAATACCCTGGTGGTCAACCGGCATTGGCAATGTTTGTTCAGAAAATGCAAAAGAAATTGGCAAGTGAGAAACAGTTGAGTGGCACTGCAAAAGTTGTATTCACAGTAAATGCCAAAGGAAAAGTAACGGATATTAAAGTGGTAGAAAAAGACAACGATGCTGTGGCAAAAGGCGCTTATGCCATTGCCTCAGAGATGGAAGACTGGACTCCTGGAAATCAACGTGGAAAACCGGTCAGAGTAAAATTCATGATGCCGGTAGAATTCAAATAACAGAAAACCTGAATACTATTTTAATCCTTTCACCCGATGACTCAAAAGTCACCGGGTGAATTGTTATTATATTTTACTATCTCTCTAATATTGGCTAATTTAGAAATATGAAAACACAATATTTCAAATCGAACAAAGAGTGGGAAAGCTGGCTTTCAGAAAACCATAATAAGGAATCGGAACTCTGGCTGATTTATTATAAAAAACACACTAAGAAAGAAAGCATCTCATATGAAGACTCGGTAAAGACAGCACTTTCTTTTGGCTGGATCGACAGCCTGATTAAAAAAATCGATGAAGATAGTTACGCCCGAAAATTTAATGTGCGAAATGTAAAAAGCCTTTGGTCTGAGTCGAATAAAAAAAGGATAGATGAATTAATCAGGGCAAATAAAATGCATCCTGCCGGAATGAAAAGTGTGGAAGTCGCGAAGCAAAACGGCTGCTGGGATAAAGTAATCAATCCACCGGAAGTAGATTATTCTGTTTCCGGAGAATTTCAGGAAGCACTTAATAACAATCCAAAAGCTCTTGCTTTCTTCGAAAGTTTACCCAATACAAAACAAAAACAGTTCACACTCTGGATAAATATGTGCAAAAAGCAGGAAACCAAACAAAAGAGAATCAATGAGTCGATACAATTATTACGCGGAGAAAAACTACCGGGGCTCAAATAAAACATTCATGATTCTTGTGAATCTCCAACAAAAAGAAAGATCGTAGTTATTAAAACTTTTTACCCTCTGCCATTTCTCTCCCTACCCTTATACACACTTTTATGATACCATATTAAGGGTTTCTGCTTTCGTTCGGGATTACCTGGAAGCATTTAAAAAATTTTCGCCGCCGGACATGACTCATTCTAATTACACAACCCCGCGTTTCACGCGGGGCTATTCACATTTGACGCTTCCAGCGTCATTTTCCATTATCACCCTGAAAGGGTGTTACAACAATAACCCCGGGTAAACAATCCCGATACTTCGGGAGAGTGCAACCCGGGGTAAGATAAACGGATTAAAGCGGCACAACTATCCCATTGTTCAATGCTGTAGCCAACCATGCGTCGCCAGGAAAATATATAGACTTGAAAATAATGCCCAACATTTATTTATAAAGGGGCAGTTTCTTAAAGAAAAGGATAAGAAGATGAATAAAAGACTAATCAATGGGGCTCAAATAAAAAAAGCGTCTGCCACAACAGACGCTTTCAGCTATCTAAATCTAACCAACCTATGTTCGATCGAACAGGTTGAGGTTAAAAGTTAAGTTCATGCTCCAATCATTTTATTAAAGAGCTGCAATTGCTCTTTCATGGCTGCAATACGATCTTCAGGACTAGTCCGCGCTTCCAAAAGCAACCACCCGTCGTATTTAATTCCAACAAACAAATCCATGAGTTGCTGATAAGGATATTCTCCCACATTCAGCTCACGAATATGAACAGTGTCACCAAACCATTTTTTTACCGAATTAAAATTAGGCTCCAATCCGGGAGGCAATAAATCCTGATCGTTACAATTCCAGCACATTTTTACACTTTTTTCAGTGACCTGCTCAAAAATGGCTTTCATATTAGGAATTTGCTGGGTTAATGCACCGTGAACTTCCACCCGAATTACTTGTCCCAAGTCGCTCGCAGCTTTTCCGCATTCATTTAGCGAAGCAGCAATTTGAGCAATGGTCTTTTCTTTCGACACCTCTTTGGGAAGACCGTTTGGTTTTACCTTAACACCGGTTGCACCAATGTCTTTCGACAACTTAAGGTACTCAATGGTATCCTGAATATTCTTTTTTACACGATCCTGATCAACATGATGATAATCGAAATTTGATCCATATCCCACGCAGGTTACCGGACTATCGGCAAATCTCTTTTTCACCTCCATACGTTCGCTGGCGCTTAACGATGTTTCCACACCGTGTGCATGTTGAGTGCGTAACTCAACTCCCAGTATTCCGGTTTCTTCACAGTTGGCAATAAGCGTTGGTAAATCCCAATCTTTTCCCCACTGGTAAGTTACCAAACCAAGCTTCATTTTTGGTTTTCGAGGCATGGCCAGAGCCGATACCGGATCAAGTAGACTTAATCCGGCACCTGCTATAAGGCTGCTTTGTATAAATTTTCTTCGTGATTGATTCATTCGTTTAAGATTGTTTATTGATTAAGGTAACTCATGGAACTCGCATACGTTTTAATCATCATCAGATGTATAAAATTTTATATGCTCGTTTCATTTTATTGGTTTTAGTTTTTAAGATTCGGAATATTACATCCCCGCATACTCATCGGCAAGCTGATTAATCTGCTCGTCTGATAAGTTTTCTCCTGCAACAACCAACCTGTATTTGAAAGTAACCGAATCACCTTTCTTTAATGCGAAATTCATTTCCTTTTCGCCATTCGAAAATATTTTCTGACCTAGCGTATTGGCTGCAAACAGACCATAATCGCGTGCATGCCAATAAGTTGGATAACCAACATTTCCGGGATTATCGATAATAACCAGTGATACATTTTCACCGTTAATTTCGCTGCCAAGTTTCATCCAACGGGCACGGGTTCCCCATACTTTTCCGCCTTCAATACCTTCAGAACTCCGGTAATTTCCTTTCACATAGGTATTATCCATTTCTTTTACTTCGGTAACTACTCCATGCGAATCCATCAATTTGGTTGGTTTATCAGAAGGCAATTCCAATTCGCGGGCAACACGAATGGCAAACATACCTTCCTTGTTATCGGTGAATTTAACTTCATCGATAAGAGCCGTTAAAGTTGTTGTACGATCGATAATTCGAATGTCGCCTTTCGCAATAAAAGAAAAACTGGTTTCGTCATTCAACATAACGGTATTGTCAGGTGCTTTCCATTCCGATTCGGTAACAAGCAATGCTTTTCCCTTACCGCTTTTTGCTTCTTTCACCGCTTTATGATAAATAGTTCCAAACTGATCTTTTCTCTCAGCCGGAATGGCTTCGGAATTATTCCAAAAATCAAGTCCGTTCACATCACCGTAGTTTAACCAAATACCCACGTGGTGTGGATGGTCGGTACGATCGCCTTCTTTATTCACCATCGGATAACTGCGCGTTAACACGTTACCAGCCGGCGACATAACAGGCCACAATACCGGTTTCATAATATTATCGGGATAGATATAAGACGTAAATAACTTTCCATCAACAGTTACATCAATTTTTTTAGCAGCCTCATCAACCTTTAGATCAACCGAACTTTGGCTAACTGAACTTTGGCTGTTACACTGCGAAAAAAGCAACGATGTACCTATCAAAATAACCATAAACAAAATTCTAATTCTCATATTATTCATTTCGATTTAATATTTGTACTCTACTTTATTAAACAATATCAGGCACTACATAATCGCCCCTGTAATTACGTGTAAGCATTTGGTCTGCCTCAGGATCGTTTACAAATGTTTCTGAACTTGGATTGAAAGTTAATACCCTACCTAAACGGTATGCAATATTACCAAGGTGAGCAAGTCCTGAAGACAAGTGTGCAGTTTCAACAGGTCCATTCAAAATACTTGAATCGTGTTTTCTTACTGCTTCAATGAAGTTTGCAAAGTGTGCGCCAACTCCACCGGATCCCCTATCGTAACCTGAAGAAGCGATATCTCCGTCATCTCCCGAAATACCGGGTTCACGATTCTGTCCCAGGTAAGTTTTAAATTTGTTATAACCATCAACAACAAGTACACCTTTATCGCCATAGAAAATATTTCCTACAGTAACACCTTCCTCTGTGTTGGTACACCATGGACGTACTTCGAACTGGATAATTTTATCCTCATCAGGATAGTGATAGGTAGAAGTCAATACCTCAGGAACTTCCTTGCAGTCGTCCCACAGGAATTTACCTCCCATAGAAGTAATTTTAGTTGGTAAACCAACATCCAGACCCCACATACATAAGTCGGTTTCGTGAATTCCCTGGTTACCCACATCACCATTACCATAATCCCAGTGCCAGTGCCAGTTGTAATGTACAAGGTTTTTAGTAAACGGACGCATTGGTGCAGGACCTGTCCACAAATCGTAATCAACACCATCGGGAACCGGAGAAAATCCCTGGTCGCCAATATCACCTCTCCAACGGAATACAAGACCACGCGACATATAAACACGACCGATATAACCTTCGCGCAATAATTCAATAGCTTTATTTACCGAAGGCGAACTTCTTAACTGAACACCGTGCTGTACAATACGATCGTATTTGTGTACTGCCTCAACCATTTTTCGGCCTTCCCAAATATTGTGAGATCCCGGCTTTTCAACATAAGAATCTTTACCAGCCTGACAAGCCCAGATTACGGCTAATGAGTGCCAGTGGTTTGGTGTAGCAATACTAACAACATCAATATCTTTGTTATCCATTACCCTGCGCAGGTCTTGTTCCAAAGCAACATCTTCGCCATACTTATCTTTAAATTCTTTCTGACGTTGTTTTATAATATTCATGTCAGGATCGCACAATACAGTTACCTGCACATTATCCTGGCTCATTAAACCAGCAACATGTGATTTACCACGACCATTAAGCCCTAAAACAGCTGCATTAATACGGTCATTCGCACCAAAAACTTTAGCTGAAACAATTGTTGGAGCTACAATAGCTGCTGAACCTGCAGCAGCGGTTTTTTTAAGAAAAGATCTTCTTGAAACTTCCATAATTTTATTATTTGAAATAGTTTTATTCGTTGTTAAAGTCTATAGTAATACGCATAACCAACATGTAAGTACCATATTTTTTTGCAATGCTGTTTTCTTTTTATGTTGTTGCCTCAGAATTCAAGGGATTCAGGCCTAACCAAAATCCCTTTTCATCTAACCAAACCAAATGACTACATGAAATGAATCGTAAACTATATTAGATTTAGTTGGTATAAAGTTAGTTAAAAAAATTGCTCACCCGATGCAAAAACACCGGGTGAGTATTTATTACAAATAAAAATATTATTCTCCTCCTACTTCACCTATTGCTTCCATTGGATCGGTGTTAGGAACACCTGCCGGTTGCACTACGTGAGTTAATGGTGTAATATTCTTTTCAGAACCATCGTAACCGGTAGTTTGGTTCAAAATAGCACCAACGTTACCAATTAAATAGTCTTCGTAAACAGGCCAGTAAATATGTTTTGGAGCCATGGTATATTTTGTATCAGGGTAAGTAGACCATGGTACAGCATCGCGGATGAAATTGTTTTTCTCCAATTCCCTGTCGTAATAGAAACTTGATGCTGACAATGATTTTTCCATATCAACACCGTCCCACGAATATGTTTTACCATTGTAGCATTGTTTCCCTGTTTTTGCAAAAATAGCAGAGATACGTACCAGTTCATCGTGACGGTATTCTTCACCCCACAACTCACGACAACGTTCGTCAAGAACAGCCCCGATTCCTTCAGTTTGAATATCAGAAGCAGTGTACATTTCTATTGCATTGGCACGCTCGCGAATAACGTTAATATCTTCGGCACATCCCTGGTAATCATTTTGCCAGAATCTGGCTTCTGCCCTTACAAGGTAAGCTTCAGCTTCTCTCATAAGGTAAATATTGGATTTACCACCATCTTGTCTTACAACCTGATCCTCCAGGTTTTCAGCGTAAAATTTATAGAAAGGATATCCATACCAGCAACGAATTGAGTCTTCACACAACAAGGTTCCGTCGGTATGATAAAGGCGTGCATATGTGTTAAAATATGGTGCAGTTGCATCATTATCTAACAATCCAGGATTGTCATAAAGAATCATATTCATATCCAGCCAGTTTCCTGTTTTGTGGCGATAATCCTGCCTGTCCCAGGTTCCTTTAAAATTCCAGATCTCATATTCAGCATAATTGGTTGGTCGGGCAAATCCTTGTCCACGCCCCCATTTCATCATTTGTTTTGAGGTTGGATTTTGTCCGGTATTCATACCCGTAACGGTTCCGGTAGGAGGTGCTTTTACACCTTTATTTGTACTAACAAAGTTTGGTCCCCATGCACGAACACGTTGAGATCGGCCCATACTTCCATCAACAAATGGCTCATTTATCAACATCCAGATACCTTCAGGATTGGTTGCTCTTTGATCACCTTCATCTTTAAAAAGTAAATTTACAGGATCTGCAGGCTGATCGCAATCCAAACCATCCAGTAACTCACCTGTAGAAGTATTGTAATTATTTCCAACCCTTACAATACTCACGCCCGATGCATCAACATCAGCCTGTGTAAATAAACGAGACTCAGGGTCGTTAATAACAGTAGTCATTAATGCTTCCGCTTCAGAAAACTTCTCATTTAACATGTAATATTTGGCAAGCAAAATACGCGCTGCATCAACGGATGGTTGTCCACCCGGGAGCTCACTTTTTGGCTTCATCCATTGCACAGAATATTCAAGGTCGTTAATCATTTGGTCCCAGATACCCTGCACATAAAATGCTTTGAAATCCTGGCGGGCTTCAGCTACTACATTTAATAAGAAACCTACGTTTCCGAAGTCCATGGTTAATTGCATGTAGAAGAAAGCACGCATAAAATAAGCACTACCTAACAAGTGGTTCCTGTCGGCGTCGTTTGTTCCGTCGGCCCACTCCGGGATATCAATATTATCGATTACCGTATTGGCATTTTTAATTTGCTTGTAATTTTCAATATAAAAATTTCTCATTCTACCGGCATCGTTATTCCTGGTGTTGGTTGGAGTAGCATAAGTTATCATATCAACACCCGGTGAGTTCGGTTTATCAGTACAGCTAACAACAGTAGCTTCACTCATGTTATGATTAAACATTAAATCGCCAACATCAGTATTCCATTGGTTATACACACCTTTATTGGCAGCATCCAGTGCTGTTTGCAAACCGGCTGCATCAACAAAAGTACTCTGCGGACTTAAAGTCGACAATGGTACTTCGTTAAGGAAGTCTTCACTACAAGAAAAAGTGAAGGTCAACAGGCTTATTAAAATAATTCCTTTTATATATTTTATTTTTTTCATGTCTTAATTATTTATCTGTTATATATATCATGTATAAACTTTCACACATCGCTTAGAATGAAAAGTCCACACTCAAGGAATATGTTCTTGGCATTTCTCTCATAGATTCCGGGTCACCTTCAATCCAGTTAGTCCATATAGCAGCATTATCGATATTGAAAGCAACACGTGCACTGCTTATTTTTACCATTTCCAGCATATCAGACGGAATATTGTAACCCAACGAAACGTTCTGCAAGCGAAGATATGATTTTGATATCCACACATTTGCTCCAACATTGTTATTAGAGTTAATTTTGGCTGCATCATTTCGTTGATCATTCGGAGTCCAGTAAGGAAGGTCGTACCAGTTGTGGTTTTTAATATATTCCTGACGGTTATTGAAAGGATAATCTGATCCTCCTTTATAACCTAATTTGCTAAGAAGAACAACTCCCAAATCGAAACCTTTCCACGATACATCGTTTCTAAATGTTACATACCACGGATTTGAGGTTACTCCCTGGAATACTCTGTCGGAAGAGTTAAGTACACCGTCGCCATTTTGGTCAACAATACGGAAGTCTCCAGGTACGTTACCATATTTAGCAGCTTCTGCTTCTTCACCAAGTTTGTAAACACCGTCTGTTTCATAATCCCAGATCACATCCTTGTTTTCACCGATAAACCATCCGTTGGAAATATCATCAGGTTCAGCAAAATAAGTGTTACCGGCTTCATCAGTCATTTCTACCAATTCACCGGTTAACGATACAATTTGGTTAGTGTTCCAGTTAAGGTTTAACTGGCTGGTCCAAACCAAATCCGATGTTTCAATATTAATTGTGCTCAAAGAAAAATCAACACCGGCATTTTTCAAACTACCCACGTTAGTAGTAATCTGTTCGAAACCTGTCATTACAGGAAGTTTTTTATCGAGTAACAGATCCGTAGTTTTTGAGAAATAAACATCAACAGAACCTCTTATCCGGCCTTCGTAGAAACCATAATCCAGGGCAAAGTTATAGGCCTGGTTTTTCTCCCATGCAAGCGATGGGTTAGCCAAACGATTAATATACATATAAGGAGCAGCATAGTACCCGTTATCGTAATTCAGATATTTGTTATCGCTAAGTGTTGCGTAGGCTGCATAACTTCCCAAACCGCTTGAGTTACCGTTAACACCCCAGCTGGCACGCAATTTCAGGAATTCGAGCCATGCAGGACGACCGGCAAAAAACGATTCGTTTGTAAGTGTCCATGCTGCTGATACTGATGGGAAAGTTGCATATACATTATTGGAACCGAAGCGAGAATAACCGTCGCGACGTATAGAAGCAGAAAGGTTATATTTATTACCATATGCATAGCTTAAACGTCCCATAAGAGCTGAACGGGTAACAACTTCATCGTATGAGTCGAGAACTGAAACTCCTGACAAAGCCATTCCACTGTATCCCAGTGCTTCTGTAGGCGAGAAGTTTGATCCTTGTGCATAAGTATACCACATCTGATTTTTTTCACCATTTACCAAACCGGTAAAATCAAAGCGGTGTTCACCGAATTCTTTGTTCCAGTTCAGGATATTATCCGATTGCCACTCCAATCCCTGGTTATGACGACGTGTTGCATAGCCTCCGTGTGACCATCCCGGGTTTTCACTATCTTCATAGTAGAATCTTCTGCGGAAGTCCATACGGGTAGTCATTCTAGAGGTGAATGTAAAACCGAAAGGAAGTGTTAATTTAGCATACATGGTAGGGAATATCCGGTACCTGTCGTACTTTCTTGTAATGAATGCAGGATCGCGATATGGGTTACCACGGTTCGAACCTGCACCGGCAGCTTTCAGATATTTGTTTGGGAAACGCCATGGATATTTTCCTGTATCTTCAATGGTTGGATCAGTCCAAACAACATTTTCCCAGGGAGTATCGTAAGGCGACAAATCGCGTAATCCACTACCGATTGGCTCATCTCCTTCATCTTCATACATAAAGTTGGCATTAAGTCCCATGTCGAGGAAATCGGTAACTTTAACATCAATGTTTAAACGCGATGTTACCTGCTTCCAGGTTTGGTTCATCCGGGCCGACTCATTATCAACATATCCGAGCGACCAGTAATAAGATACACGGTCAGCACGTCCTGAAACGCTCACGTCGTAATCTTGTTGTATACCTGTATGGAATAAGAATTCATTCCAGTCGAATTCGCGACCGGCCAGGTAATTTTCTTTTTCGTTTTGTTCGAAACCAAAAGCATCAAGCCATGCAGATGTAATAGCCGTTGGATCGGTCTCACCGGAAATACCATTTGCTTCTAACCACGCATTCTGGTATTGAGGATCAACATCCTCAAATTTTTCGTATTTCGACCATGGATCCTGGCTTAAACTGTTAATCGATTCGTTCATATCGGTTAACCATCCCATTACATCGTCGCCGGCCGCATGAGGAGAAAGATGCTTACCACGTGTAACAACACCTATTTTGGCGCTGGCACGTACGGTTGGTTTGGCGGTGGTACCTTTTTTAGTGGTAAATACGATAACCCCGTTCGATGCACGCGCACCGTAAATTGAAGCGGCACTGGCATCTTTTAATACGTCGATACTTTCAACATCATTCACGTTAATTTCAGCCGGGTCACCATTAAAAATAACACCGTCTAAAACAATCAAAGGCTTGTTGGCTTCCGCGTTTTCATCAACATCGTCGCTAACATCAGCTTTAATGGTGTTATCTCCACGAATTGAAAAATCAGGAGTATTTTTCGCGCCGGTGCTGTAACCGACTTTCAAACCGGGAACAGCCGAACGTAACAAATCCTGTACACTTGAAGGACTGTACTTCTGAAGTTCTTCGGCCTTTACGTTAACAATAGAACCTGTAAGGTCCTTTTTACGTGAAGTACCGTAACCAATGGCAACAACCTCTTCCAAACCGATGGCGTCGGTTTGCATGGTTACATCAACTTTTGTTTGATCCCCAAGAACAACTTCCTGGGTTTTCATTCCAACGAATGAAAAAATTAGAGTGGCATCCGCCGGAACGTTTGTAATGGTATAAACACCATCAGGGTTTGTAATAGACCCGATGGTAGTTCCCTTTACAATAACAGTCAATCCGGGAATTGGCGCACCGTCAGTTCCGGTAACTGTTCCCGAAACTTCCCTGGTTTGGGCAAATGCCCCGAGCTGGGAAATAAGAAAAATCCCAACAAAGAATAACTTCGCAAGATGTGAGAAACGCTCACTTAACAAAGTAAATTGCAATGTGCTTCTTTTCATAGGTTTTGATTTATTAAATGTTAAATTAGAAAAAAGTAGTTATGTATAGTTTTTTTAATTTCCTCTTTTCAAGAGTGTTAAGACCATTTACAGGCACAATAATTTCTTATCAAAATACACATCAATGATTTTTAAGCACTGATGCATTGATCCTTTTGATCGGATATCCCATAGAATCATAAACTTTTAGGATGTTTCTACCAACAAAGCTTACACAAAGTGAATTAATCCGGATTTTTTAATCGATTTGCCAAACAATCATTCACCGTTAACGTTAACGGAATCCGATTGACGATACCAATCAGCGATCAGAAAACTACTTTAAAGCCATTATTGATGAAAATATTGCATGTGCGTAATCCGTTATTTCTCGGATTCAACACTTTCGGATTAAATTCTATCAGCTATCGACGAATATCGACCTGCACAAATTTATTAATAGAAGAAAATTTTTTCATAGGCGAACAGATTAGTTAGATTTAAAATAAAATGTAAGTTAGTTTATATTTTAAGTTTGTTTAGATAATTGTCCCTATTTAAATCGTTCCCGTTAACGATAACGGTTTAACAAAAAAAGTTGTTAATTATTTAGGAAACAAATAAAATTTAATGCTTTTTAACACATTGCTAAAACGGTTTAGTTAGAGAAAAAATCATTAGTGTATAATAAAAGCTACTTCTTCATGATTAATCATAAACTCTCCGGGGTGCTTTGTATTACAGGCTTTTTAAAGAAATTCGAATTCCTGTTTGCGAATAAAAAATCTGACGAAATACGCTGCCATTTGTCCCATTCTACCATAATTAATTTTTTATGAAAGATGTAATTAAAATGTAATAGTGAAAAATACATTCCTCAATAAAACGGTCCTCAATACCTCCAAATAGGGGAAATCAAAAAAGAATATTTAGATATCATTCAAGAGAAAAACAGATGAATAAAAAAACGAAAGGCCGGTTCATCAACCAGCCTTTTCTCAATCAACCTAAACCTAAACTAAACCAAAAACCAAACCATCTATATGGTATATAAATCTTTATGAAAAAAGATTTGTACCTATATAACGATGGTTTAGCAAAAAGGTTTACCGAATGATCATTTTTTATTCCTTACTAAACTACTGGTACGCTAATATATTTTTAATCTGGAAATCACTTTTTCAATTGTCCTGAAAGGACGTAACATAAATAACCATGTGTAAAACGCACGGTAAAGACTGAGTTGCATTTTTCAGCTCTGAAAGAGTTGAATGTAAAACGATAAGTTAATCCCCTGCAGGGCTAATTGCCCCTGGTTTTAACTACCACCGGTTATACCAGTGGTTATTCATATTTAGTCCTTTCAGGACTTTTATTTATATTCTCGACTTTAATCGCAAAAAGGCGAAACGGTGACTCTTGATTGTTGATTAAAAAATTAAGGAATACATCATAAAATTAACGCCTCACCACTATTATAACTATTTGAATAATTTGAGAATATTTCATGCTGCACTTCGGGTGAGATCAGTTTCCTAATTTTAATATAAACGACTCAAGCCCGTCCAGTTCGATCTCAACAGAAGCATTTCCACCATTAACAATTAACTCAAAATCACCTGTTTTACCAAGTTGATCGGACAATTTATATTTTCCGTCTTTCAGGTTCCAGGTCTGAAGGGTTTCTTCATCCAGCTTCAACTCAAATTCGTGATTTGTTTCTTCAAAATTGCTTACAATTATCAATCGATCATTTCCATTCCAGCGCACACACGAAAATATCTTGTCGTTGTAACCTTCCGTATTTATTCTGTTGTAGGAATGAATTTCCCTGTACTCTCCCATCAAAGCCGATGATTGTGCTGAAAAATTCAATAATGTTTTATAAAATTCATTCAACTGTTTTTCAGCCGGAGTTGATTGTCCACCATCAAATTTTCCATCATTCATCCAGCGTTGATGTGCCGGAACTCCGCAATAATCGAAAATAGAGGTTCTTGTTTCACTTCCGAACCCCATATTACCATCGCCGGGCTCGCCAACATTTTGCCCGAAATAAATCATGGTTGGCGAAGTGCTCAAACAGGTTGAAACCACCATGGCAGGTTTGCCTTTTTCAGCATTTCCTGCAAAATCTTTGCTGGCTATTCGTTGTTCATCATGGTTTTCCAGGAAATGCAACATGTGATGTTCAATATCAGCCAAATCATCGTAAATGGAAGGGAGATTATCGGTGCTTCCTTGTCCCTGCATAATGTGTTTCAAGTTGTCGTAAAGCTGCACTTTATCGTAGAGGTAATCCATTTTCCCTTTTTTAATGTAATCGCGATACATAGCCGGATTGTAAACTTCGGCCAAAAGAAAAGCCTCCGGATTTTTCATTTTCAAAGCGGAATTCATATAACTCCAAAACTCCACCGGAACCATTTCTGCCATGTCGTATCGAAATCCATCAACACCTTTTTCCATCCAAAACAGCGCTATATCGCGGAATTTTATCCATGAGTCAGGAACATCTTTATTTTGCCAAAATGCGAAATGCTTATTATAATCTTTCTGATCGTAACCTTCAGGGAGTAAATCAAAATCGTACGATCCGTCAGGTTTTACACCATAATTCACCTTAACAGTCTCGTACCAATCGTAAAAACCGGGTTGCGCTTTTCGTGATCCATTCCCGGTCCACTTGGCCGGATTCTCATCAAATTCACCATCAACCAAAGGATATTTTTCGCCGCCAAGTGGTTGATAACCATCTAAACTTTCTGGCACCTGAAAAGGCTTTCCAGGGATGTAATAAAAATTATTATCTCTTTTGTATTCCACTGAAGTGTCGTCGTTTTCGCCAAAGTCAGAAACACCTTCAGGTTTGGAAATTGAATGATAGTTTCGGGCAACATGATTGGGTACAATATCGATAATCACCTTCATGCCGTGTTTGTGCGTGCGGGCAATCAATGCTTCAAACTCTTCCATACGACGAGCAGGATCAACAGCCAGATCGGGATCAACATTGTAATAATCTTTTACGGCATAAGGCGAACCTGCGCGGCCTTTTACTACATCAGGATCGTCGTTTGAAATACCATATTTTGTGTAATCTGTTATCACATCATGATGCGGAACGCCGGTGTACCAAATATGTGTTACGCCCATCGATTTAATTTCATCCAAAGCCCGATCGGTAAAATCGTTAAACTTCCCCACCCCGTTTTCTTCGATGGTTCCCCAGGGTTTGTTGTTTGTATTTGTATTCCCAAACAAACGGGTAAAAACCTGGTATACTACAAATTTGCCCTGCGGAGTTTCGGATTGAACCGGCTCCGTTTTTGTTGTTGGCTGACAGGCGAAAAGTACCAGAAACAAAAGAAAGATTGATCGTTTTTTCATGATATTGGAACGCAGATTAACAGATTAAAATGATAATCGCAGATTTAGACAGTAGAATCTGTCCAATCTGCGTTATCAGTGTTCGAACTTTATTTACTCAACTCTACAATTACAGCCGAACGCGCCGGAACTACTACTTCCGAGATATCAGAAAGCTGTTTCCCTGAAATAATTTCTTTACCCGATTTATAACCGGCAATTACTTCTTCAAAACGCCCCGTATTGATTGTTTTATCTTCCTTGTTTTTATTCAGGATAACCATTACCGCTTCGTCGTCGGTGTAACGGAAATATGTGTAAGTCCCGTCTTCAGGAATATAATGAATTAGTTTACCATCATGAACAGCCGTTGAGGTTTTTCTCCAGTTCTGAATGGTTGCCAGATAGTTTCGCATATCTTTAGCCCCGGCACTTAATCCTTCCCCGGTGAAAGCATTTACTTTGTCGCCTTTCCAACCTCCGGGATAATCTGCGCGGATATCTCCGTGTTCGCTCCCCTCGTGGCGCATCAAAATTTCTGTACCATAATAAATTTGAGGAATACCTCGTGTAGTCAGATAGAAAGCCACACCCATTTTCAAAAGATCAACATCTTCGCCAACCTGAACATAAAAGCGCGACATGTCGTGGTTATCAGGAAAAATCGTCAAATTTTCAGCTGCCGGATACAGAAAATCGTTAGACAGCGCCTCATAAATTTGAATAAGTCCTCTGTCCCAGCTTTCCTCGTTTCTCAATCCTTCAGAAACCGCACTTTGCAATGGAAAATCCATCATGCTTGGCGCATAATTTTTGTAGCCGTCAGCATTGTTTTTCCCTTTCTGCCAGTATGAAACAATGGCCGGATTCAGGCTCCATTCTTCACCTACAACGTTAAAATCAGGATATTCTTCCAGTAATTCTTTGGTCCACTCACTCATCATATTTTTATCAGGATAAGGCCACGTATCCTGACGGATTCCTTCCAAACCGACATACTCCACCCACCAGATACTGTTCTGAATAAGGTATTTTGCCAGGAAAGGATTTTTCTGATTCATATCGGGCATAGTTGGCACAAACCATCCTTCAACCATTCCTTTAATATCAGACTGAGAAGCATGTGGATCCTCATTCACCGTGCGGCGGTGATTGGTTATTTTCATGTCAGGATAATTGTTGATCCAGTCTTTCATTGGCATGTCGTGCATCCACCAGTGTTCCGATCCGCAGTGATTAAAAATGAGATCCATAATCAGTTTCATACCGCGCTTATCCAACTCTTCGTTCAACTCACGGTATTCATCATTACTTCCGTAACGGCGATCAACCTGGTAAAAATCGGTGCAGGCATAACCATGATACGACTCTTTTTCCATATCGTTTTCCAGTACAGGATTCAGCCAAACGGCAGTAAATCCCATGTCTTTCAGATAATCGAGCGAGTTAATAATACCTCGCAAATCTCCACCGTGACGTCCCCATTTGTCATCGCGGTTAAGACCTTCATTCATTCCTTTCACTTCATCGTTACCGGGATCACCATTGGCAAAACGGTCGGGAGTAATCAGGTAGATCACATCCGATGAATTAAATCCCTGGCGATCTGCAGAACCTTCTTCGCGTTCCCACAATTCGTACAGGTAATTGGCAACCTCTTTATCACCTGATTTGAAAGAAATATTGAAGCTCCCGGGCTTTACATCTTTTGCCAGTTTTAAATCGACAAAAAGGTAATTGGGATTTTCGACTTTGCTTACCGAAACGATTTCCACGCCCGGGTAATTGAGCGATACATCAGCCTTCGAAATATCTTTGCCATAAACCAAAAGTTGAAGATCGGTTGATTTCATTCCTGCCCACCAGTTGGGAGGTTCAACCCGGTTCACTTCCTGTGCGATTACGTTCAGGGTAATTAGAGATAATAATATCGTTATTAGTTTTTTCATCTTGTTTTATTTTTGATAAAGAGCATGAAGCGGCGAATTGCTCAACTATTTATTTTTTAAATCCCATTTTTGATTTTCCGGGAATCTGATGTTCAGTACCCCAAACTGTTGCTTTCACATCTGTATCGGAATGATTAATAATGATAAACAAACTACCTTGTTTTTTCACTTCGAGGTGTACGCCTCTGAAATTAATTTTGAAGCCGTATGATTTCCACGATTCCGGCAGGAACGGATTAAAAGTGAGTTTACCGTTTACCACGCGCATTCCGCCAAAAGCCATTACAAACGACATCCAGGTTCCACCCATACTTGTAATATGCAGACCGTCCTCCGTATCGTTATTATAATCGTCTAAATCAAGGCGCGAGGTTCGCAAATACATTTCATACGCTTTCTCCTGGTATCCTATTTTTGTAGCAAGAATAGAATGTACACAAGGCGACAATGACGATTCGTGAACGGTTAAGGGCTCATAAAAATCGAAATGTCGTTTCAGTTCTTCAGTTGTAAAATTCTCCTGAAACAGGAATAAACTTTGTAACGTATCAGCCTGTTTAATGTAAGGAGAACGTAAGATTCTGTCCCACGACCAGTTTTGATTTATGGGGAGTTCCTCTTCCGGAAGTTCGGCAACCGGTGTCAGATCTTTATCGAGAAATCCATCCTGTTGCAAATAGATGCCGCGTTTTTCATCACGCGGATAATACATCTTTTCAATAATATCGCTCCAACGATCTGTTTCCTGCAACTCATTGAATTTCCATTTTGGAATCATTTCCTCATACAAATACGGGAATTCCCTTTTCAGGTAATCAATAACTTCCAAAGTATATTTTAAGGTCCAAACCGCCAGGTAACTGGTATGAAAATTATTATTTACGTTGTTTTCATATTCATTCGGACCGGTAACACCCAGCATCACATATTTTTGTTTTGCTTCCGACCAGTTAATCCGCTGACTCCAAAAGCGGCTGATTCCCAGAAGCACCTCAAAACCAAGAGGAGCAAGGTATTCTTTGTCGCCTGTGTAATTAATGTAATCGTAAATGGCATATGCAATGGCCCCGTTCCTGTGTATCTCTTCGAAAGTAATTTCCCATTCGTTGTGACATTCCTCGCCGTTAATAGTTACCATCGGATACAAGGCTGCCCCGTTTTTAAAACCTAATTTTTCGGCATTGGCAATGGCCTTTTCAAGGTGTTTCCGGCGATAAACCAATAAATTTCTTGCCACCTGCTGGGGAGCAGTACTCAGATAAAAAGGAAGACAATAAGCCTCGGTGTCCCAATAAGTTACTCCACCATATTTTTCTCCTGTGAATCCTTTTGGACCAATATTTAAGCGTTCGTCTTCTCCGGTGTAGGTCTGGTTTAACTGAAAAATATTAAAACGAATGCCTTGTTGGGCAGCCACATCGCCCTCTATTTTAATATCGCTGGTTTCCCATTTTTCGAGCCAGTGATTTTTATGACATTCAAAAAGGGCATCGAAACCTGCTTCTGCTGCCAGATCTATTCGTTCTTTGGCATTTTTTACCAGATCTTCTTTTTCGTAATAAAGGGAAGAAACAGTTGCAGAGAATTTCTCCACAACTATTTCATCACCTTCGGTAACCGAGACAACTTGTTTTGCCTCAACATATTTCTCCCTTTCCCTATTAGTTATATCTGTGTTTACTTTTTTTCCATTTTTAAGTAGTTGAAACCACATTCCGGTACACAACTGAAATTCTGTTTTTAAGGTTTCAAGGGTAATATAACCCTCTGGTCCGCCAACTGCGCGTGACACTTCAACCCAAAATTTTTCATCATAATTGGAATCTTCATTTACCACATCGCCATCGAGATAAGGGCTGACCCCTATCTCGCCTGAAAAGTTGATTGCCTTAACCGTGTAACGAATAGCTCCAATTTCGGAAGCACAAATGCTAACAAATCGGTGCGAAAAAACTTCTACCTGATTTCCGTTTTTCAATTCGGCAACAAAACTTCGGGTAAGCAAACCATTCTTCATGTCCAGTTCGCGCCTGAAAGACAAAACTTTACACTTTGCCAGATCGAGCTCTTCTCCGTTAATGGTTACTCCAATTCCAATCCAGTTGGTTGAGTTGATAATTTTGGCGAAATACTCGGGGTATCCGTTTTTCCACCAACCTACGCGTGTTTTATCGGGATAATAAATTCCGGCAACGTAAGTTCCGTTCAATGTATCGCCCGAGTATTTTTCTTCGAAGTTGGCCCGCTGGCCCATTTTCCCGTTACCGATACTGAAGATACTTTCCGAAATCCGATTGAACTCAGGCACAAAACCTTCTTCAACGATCTTCCATTCGTGATGAATTATATAATCCTTCATCTTTTTTCTTTTTCTATAATATTACTTTTCTGCTGCCGCAACATCTTTTACAAAAAGCACCATAAATGCAGCTATCACCATCGATACTCCACCAAAAACCAGTGCCAGGATTGCTTCTCCTCCAAAAAAATCCCGAACAAGGAATCCTAAAATTGTTGCAGCTAAAATCTGTGGAATAACAATAAAAAAGTTAAAAATGCCCATGTATATTCCCATTTTATGGGAGGGCAACGAACCGGTTAAAATGGCATAGGGCATTGATAAAATACTTGCCCAGGCAACACCAACTCCAATCATTGGCAATATTAACCAGTTAGGATCTTTGATTAAATAAATTGATGCCAAACCTACACCACCAATCACCAACGCGATAAAGTGGGTCGTTTTCCGACTTGTATGCCTGGCTAAAACCGGGAGTGCAAAAGCCACCAGGGCAGCAACTCCGTTATAAACAGCAAAAAGTACATTCACCCAGTCAGCTCCATCGTTATAGAGTTTTGAGGTAGTGTCGGAAGTTCCGTAAACGTGACTGGTAATTCCTGCTGTTGCGTAAATCCATAATGCAAATAAACCTACCCAGGTAAAAAACTGAACCAAAGCCAGTTGCCTCATGGTAACCGGCATCCGAAGCAGGTCTGAAAAAATCTCCACCAAAGCATTATTATCTTTTTGTTTCGACTTTAATATACCTGCAAGAAGCATCAGTATAAAAAAGAGAATAAGAATACCACCCAGAATATAAAGTTCTTTTTTCAGCTCCAGTATATTTGTAACAAGAATTACAACCAGACCTATCAATCCAAAAGCACTTCCTACTTTGGTAAAAGTTGTCGATTTTACCGGCTCTTCATTGTAACCCTTTTGAACCGCTTGTTTTTCTGCAGCCTCAAATTCCTTCATTTCTTCCGGCGGATATTCTTTGGTTGAAATAATGGTCCACAAAATGGCCAGAAAGAATACAATGCCTCCAACATAAAACGACCACCTAACCGAAGGAGGAATAATACCCTCTTCTGCGGTGTTCGCAATATTAAGCCAGTTGGTCATTATGTACGGAAGAAGCGATCCGACCACAGCACCGGTGCCAATGAAAAAACTCTGCATGGCAAATCCACGGGTTCGTTGTTCGTTGGGCAACATATCGCCAACAAAAGCACGAAAAGGCTCCATGGAAACATTAATGGAAGCGTCCATTATCCACAGAGTTCCGGCTGCCACCCACAACGCCGGAGAATTGGGCATCATCAGCAACGCCAATGAAGCGAAAATTGCGCCGAATAAGAAATAAGGACGCCGCCTTCCCATTCTGTTCCAGGTTTTATCGCTCATGTGGCCAATAATAGGCTGAATAATTAAACCCGTTACCGGAGCCGCTATCCATAATATGGGAATATCTTCTACATTGGCTCCAAGCGTTTCGAAGATCCGGCTGACGTTGGCATTTTGAAGTGCAAATCCAAACTGGATTCCAAGAAACCCAAAACTCATATTCCAGATCTGCCAAAAACTTAGCGTAGGTTTTTTGCGCATAACATTTGTTTTATTTAATATTTACGCTGTAAGTATATTAATAGTAACTACAGCAAACGGAACTTTGCTGTTGAATAAGAAATGTGTAATTCAGTTGATAATTGCCTACACAAATATAAAACAGAAAAAAGCATATCTCCAAATTTAGGATCGCCCCAATCCCTTAAAACCAGGGTCTTTTAGAACAAAAATGGCATTTCAAACGTTTGCGGAAATTGAAAATATGTTATATAACACTCAACGACTTTTGTCAGTCACTCCCTCTATTTCATCAAATTTTTAAGAAATGGTACTTCAGTGTCCGGTTAAACTAAATGAATGTTACTTCTGATTTTTCAGATAGATTTATAATGACGATCCGCGCACAATAAGATTTGCATTCAAAACCTTGGTTTCAGCCGGATAATCATTTATTTCGGAGGTAATTCTTTTTAACAGCATTTTTGTGGCAATGGTTCCCATTTCGTATCCATGCTGATCGACTGAAGTAAGATTAGGATCGGTTATACCTGAGAAACGGCCATCGGAGAATCCAACCACTGCAATTTCATCAGGAATTTTAAATCCTTTCTTTTGAATGGTTTGCATAGCGCCGATGGCGGTAAGGTCGTTTGTTGCAAAAACCCCGTCGAAGTGTTTCTTCTTATTTATCAACTTCATGATAGCCATTCGGGCCTTTTCAAACGAATCGGCTTCTAAAATAAGGTCTTCATCAACCGGCATCCCCGCTTCTGTTAAAGCTTTAATATATCCGTCTTTTCGCTGTTGACCGATCAGTAACGCCATTGGGCCACCCAAATGAGCGATACAAGTGCGTCCACTATCAATTAAATGGCGGGTGGCACGGTACGAAGCGTCAAAGTCGTCGATAATTACCTGGTCGGCAAACAAGCCCGGAACCACCCTGTCGTAAAAAACCATGGGAACATTGTGGTCTTTAAAATTATATAAATGCTTGTAGTCCTCTGTTTCTTTCGAAATAGAAACCAAAACTCCGTCAACGCGGCTGGCCAGCAAAGTTTTAGCATTGGCAACCTCGCGCTCGTAACGTTCGTTGCTTTGACAAATAATCACATTAAAACCTGCATCGTAGGCAACATCCTCAATTCCACTGATCACTGATGAGAAGAAGTAATGAACTATTTCCGGAATAATCACACCGATAGTATTACTTCGTTGCTGCTTTAAACTAAGTGCCACAGCATTTGGCTGGTAATTTAGTTTATCAGCCAGTTCTTTAACAGCACGCTTTGTTTCTTCGCTTATGTCGGGGTGATTTTTTAAAGCGCGCGAAACCGTAGAGGCGGAAATTTTCAATTCGCGCGCCAAATCTTTTATAGTTACCAATCCACTTTTCATATTATCAATACGCCCAAGGCTTATTAAGTAAAATCAGTTCCGGTTTTGCACTAACACAAATGTAAGAAATTCGACTCAATTGTACACTTTTTATTTATCACACAAATATACCAACTAGTAACTACCTGTTTAATAACATATTGGGCGCAAACGACACCGCAAACGTTTGCATAAACCCAAGTGTTAAAAAACGTAATTTTTTCTTAACAATTATGATACATTCGCCTTTAGAATTTTGTATTTGTTGAATCAGAAATCTCTGTAACAAGTTGATTTATTGCCTAATAAATGAGTTTAAGAGAATTTAACAAATTGAAAATCATAAACTAATAAAATGTAAAATGAGGATTATTCGTAAAAACCTTAACGCTATTCTGTTTTTGGTTGCCATGCTAAGCTTTAGTTTTAGTTATGCGCAGGTAAAAACGGTAACGGGTAAAGTGACTGATGCCGCGAGTGGCGAGCCTTTACCTGGTGTTACCATTGTAGTTAAAGGAACTACACAGGGAACTATTACTAATTTCGACGGAGATTACACCATTGACACAGAAGAGGGCCAAACCCTTGTTTTCTCGTACATTGGTTATACTCCGCAGGAGGCATTAATTACGGCATCCAACCAAATGAATATTCTACTGGAAGCATCAATGGAAAATCTGGAAGAAGTTGTAGTAATTGGATACGGCCAGGTTAAAAAAGAAGATGCTACCGGTTCGGTAACAGCAGTTCGTGCCGAAGATTTTAACAAAGGAAACATTACTTCGCCACAAGATTTGCTGGTAGGTAAAGCATCCGGTGTAGTAATTACTTCTGCAGGCGGTGCACCCGGAGCCGGATCAACAATTCGTATTCGTGGTGGTTCTTCGCTAAACGCATCAAACGATCCGTTAATTATTATCGACGGTATTCCAATCGGGAACGGAGCTGTTTCGGGAAGTGCCAACTTCCTGTCGTTTGTAAATCCAAACGATATCGAATCGATGAGTGTTTTGAAAGACGCTTCTGCAACTGCCATTTACGGATCTCGCGCTTCAAACGGTGTTATTATTATTACCACCAAAAAAGGAAAAGCAGGCCGGCCAATGCAGGTTAATGTTGATGTTAAAACATCGGTTTCAACGCCAATCAATTATGTTGATGTATACTCGGGCGACGAACTAAGACAAATTGCATACAGCAAACCCGATCTTTTCCCTGTTGAATCGTATGATTTACTTTGGAATGAAAATACCAACTGGCAAGACGAAATCTTCCGCACATCAGTATCTCAGGAAAGTAATGTGAGCCTTTCAGGATCGTTGAAAGAAATACCTTACCGCGCGTCGGTTGGCTACTCAAACCAAAACGGTATTCTGAAAAATACTGCAATGAAACGTTTAACAGGTTCGTTAAGTATCGATCCTATTCTTTTGGATGGCGATTTGAGACTTAACCTGAACGTAAAAGGAATGACTACAAATAACAATTTTGGAGAAACAGGAGCCATTGGTTCAGCTATAAGCATGGACCCAACAAAACCGGTTTACGACGATTCAAAAACCGAATCGGCCGGCTATTTCCAGTGGGAAAATTACGGAGCCAATCTTGGAACCACCAACCCTGTTGAACAACTTATGGCAGCCGACAACAAATCGGATGTAAACCGGGTTGTAGCAAATGCACAGGTTGATTATAAATTACCATTCATTAACGGACTTCGCGCCAACTTAAATTTGGCTACCGACCATTCTGAAGGTAAAGGACATAACAATCGTCCTACAACTTCACCTTCTAATTTAACAAGTCCGCTTTGGGGAAAACTTAGTAATTACAGCTCGAAGTACAGCAACGACTTATTGGAATTCTATCTGAACTACAAAGCAGATTTTGAATCGATCAATAGTACGCTTGATGCTACTGCCGGTTATTCGTGGCAACATTTCCAACGCGAAGGATCAACCTTTACCCGCGGATATACCAATTCAGAACATGCTTACCAGGAAACTGAAGATTCTGAATACATTACAGAAAATTACCTGGTTTCATTTTTTGGTCGTGTAAACTATACACTGGCCAACAGATACTTGTTGACTTTCACTCTTCGTGACGACGGTTCTTCCCGTTTCCAGGGCGATAACCAGTGGGGACTTTTCCCATCGGCTGCATTTGCATGGAAAATTAAAGAAGAAAGTTTTTTAAAGGATGTTGATTTTGTTTCGAACCTGAAACTTCGTTTGGGCTGGGGTATTACCGGACAACAAAGTGTTGGTTCCGACTATCCGGCACAAGCGACCTACATTAACTCTTCTCCGGGATCATATTACATGATTGGCGGCGAATATATTTCAACTTTACGACCAGATGCTTATGATCCGGATATCAAGTGGGAAGAAACTGAAACACAAAACATTGGTCTTGACTTTGGATTTATGGATGAAAAATTTTCAGGATCAGTAGACTTTTATTACCGCGAAACAAAAGACCTGTTAAATACAGTTACTATTCCAACCGGAAGTAACTTCTCGAATACACTGCTAACCAACGTGGGTAGTCTTGAAAACAAAGGGGTTGAACTTTCGCTCGACTACAGAGCCATTGCACAAAAAGATATGTCACTGAACATTGGGTTCAACATTTCTTACAACGAAAATACCATAACCAAGTTGAATTTGAATGAGGATCCCGATTACCAGGTTCTGTACGGAGATGCATTTACCGGGCAAAAACAGGTTACCATGGTAGGATATGCTCCTTACTCATTCTACGTTAACAAACAGGTATATTATCCCGACGGAATGCCTGTTGAAGGAATGTATGTCGATCTTTCCGGAGCAGGAGGTACGGTTAACGGCGATAACGACGATAAATACATTTACCACAATCCTGTGGCCGATGTGCTGATGGGTTTATCTGCAAGCTTCAGATACAAAAACTTTGATGCTTCATTCTCATCTCGCGTAAGCATTGGCAACTACGTTTACAATCAGGTAGCTGCCGGATCGTCATACGACCAGATGTACCAGATTGGGTACTGGAAAAACATGCCAAAATTCCTGGACGATACTCAATTCGTAAAACGTCAGTTCACCAGCGATTTCTTTGTAAAAAATGCTTCGTTCTTCAAAATGGATAATATAAGCGTTGGCTATACTTACGAAGAAATGAAAGGAAGAATGATTCCGCGAATCAGTTTCACAGTGCAAAACGCATTTACTGTTACCAAATACGAAGGGCTCGATCCTGAAGTATCGGGAGGTATAGATAACAATTTCTATCCACGTCCACGCACGTTCATGCTGGGAATCGGATTCACTTATTAATCCTTTAAATGTATAAAAATGAATAAGTTAAAATCAATTTTCATTATATTTCTGTCAACACTGGTACTTACTTCCTGTGTAGATGATTTAGATGTTACTCCAAAAGATCCGGACGTAATTATGGCCGGTAACCTGACTGACGCCGAGATGAAACAAGTATTGGCTAAAATATACGCCAGTTTTATTATTGCGGGCCAGGGAGCTAACGGAGGTTCGGACATTGACGCTTCCGACGAGAATTTCTTTACAACCATGAGGGCGCTTTGGAACCTTCAGGAAATTACTACCGACGAAGCAATTTGTGCCTGGGGTGATGTAGGTATTTCTGATTTGAATACACAAACATGGAGCCCTAGTAATCCATTTCTTACTGCTTTATACCAGCGTTTAGGTTTAAGTATTACATATGCCAACGATTTTATTGCGCTGACAAAAGATAATACAAATGCCGATATAGCACAGTACAACGCCGAAGCACGTTTTTTAAGAGCACTGGCTTATTACTGGTTTATTGACTTGTTCGGAAATCCTCCTTTTACTACAGAGGAAGATGGTGTAGGTAAATTCCAACCTAAACAAATTCAACGTGCCGAATTATTCGACTACATTGTTTCTGAACTAAAAGAAATTGAAGAAATTCTTCCGGAACCGGGAAACTCATATCCGCAAGCCGATAAAGGGGCAGCCTGGATGTTGCTGGCACGCCTTTATTTAAATGCCGAAGTATATACAGGAACAGCACACTGGGATGACTGCAAAACCTATTGCGACAAGGTTATCAACAGCGGCGCTTATGCATTGGCCGATAATTATCGTCAAAACTTTACGGCTGATAACGAATATCCAACTAACCCTGAAATGATTTTCGCATGGGCACAGGATGGAGTAAATATACAGGGATATGTGGGAACAACCTTCATTATCGAATCAAGCAGCGATGCAACTTATATCAGGGCTGAAGATTACCACGGTTTAACATCAAACACCAACTGGAACGGAAACCGTGCACGTAAAGATTTCATGAATATCCTGGTTGACACACTGGCAACTTACGGAGGCCCGATCGATTTAACCGATGTTGAATTCTCGCAAGCCAAAGATGGCCGTGTATACCTGAAAATGAAACAAACCATCGATATCCCAAGTGCGTCATCAAGTGGCGACTATGGTATTGGCGTATACAAATTTACTGCGCTTACCATCGATGGATCGCAGCCAGCTAACTACAACGAGGCTTATGCCTGTACCGATTTCCCGGTATTCCGTTTGGCTGACGCTTACCTGATGAGAGCAGAATCGAATTTCAATTTAGGAAATACAGGCGATGCCGTTTCAGACATCAATATCATCCGCGAACGTGCCTATGGAAATACTGATGGAAATATCACTGCCAGCGAACTGACTTCAGATTTTATTCTGGATGAACGCGGCCGCGAATTTTACTACGAAGCTCAACGTCGTACCGACCTAATTCGTTTCGGACAGTTTACTAACGGATCGTATAACTGGCAATGGAAAGGTGGAGTTTTTGAAGGTACTGCAACCAGCAGCCACCTCGATTTATTCCCGATTCCGGGCGATGAAGTTTCTGCTAACAGTAACATTCTACAAAACAGTGGTTATAATTAGAAAAAAGTATCAAAAATGAAAAAATTAATATATCTGACATTTATTGGACTGTTGGGGCTGCTTTTCTCCTGCAAGGAAGATGGCGACCAGGTTTTTATCCTGGACAACCCGGTTGCTCCTACCATTGCTTCAATGCCTGACTTAACCCTGGAAAGAAACAATGGAACAAATACTCTTGAATTTATTGGGACAGAAGTTGATCCGGGATTTGTTGCTTCAACAAAATATTTCCTCGAAGCTTGTCCTGCCGGAAATCAGTTTGCTAATGCAATCAGCATTCAAACCGGAATAATTCCTTCATTTAGCATTACCGTAAGCGATTTAAACGGTATTCTTTTGAAATCGTTTCCTGCCGACGAAGTTTCTTCTGTCGATTTCAGAATTCGGGCTCGTTTAGTTGTAGATGCAGGAACCGGCGCACCCGGTGCCAGCGACGGTACTTTTGAATACAGTTCGGAGACCGAAACAGTAAGTGTTACTCTTTACGGTTTACCACGCTTAGACCTGTTGAATTCAGGAATCGATCAGAAAATTGAATCGGCACTTGGAAACGGTGAATATTCGGGCTATGTAAAACTCGATGAAACAATGTCGTTTAATTTATACGATCCGGACAATGCCATTACTTATGGAGGCAGCAACGGTACCCTTGAAGAAAACGGCGATGCCCTTCCTCCGGTTTCTACAGGTTGGCACAAACTATCGGTTAGCACCAATGACATGACTTACGAACTATTGGACTACAGGATTGGTTTAATTGGCGATGCTACGCCAAACGGATGGGATGCTCCTGACCAGAAAATGGATTACGATTCGCAGTCGGGATTATGGACGATTACCCTCGACCTGGTAGTCGGTACTGTTAAATTTAGAGTTAACGATGACTGGAGTGGTTCTATTAACCTCGGTCTTGGTGACGACGATCATCCGGAATATACACTGGATAACTTATGGAACAGCGGAAGCAGCCAGAACATCCCGATCGATGAAGCCGGCAACTACACCATAACATTATCTATTGGAAGTACTTACAGTGCAACAATTACTAAAAACTAAGAAAAATGAAACGAAATAAAATATTCAACATATTTGCTTCATTGTTTGCGGCAGTTGCAATATTTTCGGCCTGCACAGAGGAAATTGCCAATGTGCGGCTGGAGCCAACATTAGAAACAGCCAATACTTTGAACATTACTTCTGATTCGGCTACTGTTGTTGGTTATGTAATTGCCGAAGGAGATGGTTTTACCGAAAGAGGTGTTTGTTACAACACCTCCGAAAACCCAACCATCGATAACAACTTAAAAACGTATACTGAAGATACACCTGAAGCTACATTTTATGTAACATTATCAGGTCTAGATTATGCAACCAAGTATTATGCCCGCGCCTATGCAACCGGTGAAGCCGGTACTGTTTATGGCGATCAGGTTACATTTACAACTTTACCGGTTGTTCCATTCCTTACCACTGCCGACATTACCGACATTACCGGGAATTCAGCTGTTGGAGGAGGAGAAGTTACCGGAAACGGTGGTGCAGAAGTTAAGGGATACGGAATTGTTTATGGAACATCGGCCAATCCAACCACTGCCGACAACGTAACAACTGACGGCGAAGGAACAGGAGCTTTCATTAGCACACTTAGTGAACTGAATGGAAATACAACGTATTATGTTCGTGCCTATGCAACAAACAGCGCCGGAACCGGTTATGGTCCGCAGGTTACCTTCACTACCCTTGTAGACTTACCGAAAGTTACAACTACAGCAGTAACTGAAATTACCAAAGTTTCAGCTGTTTCAGGAGGTGATGTTACCGACGACGGAGGCGCTGATATTACCGCACGTGGTTTGGTTTGGAGTTTGAACGCAGATCCTACAACCGACGATAACATTATTGATGGTGGAATGGGAACAGGTGCTTTCGTTAGCGAACTTACCGGCCTTGAAAAATATACTACATACAATGTACGGGCATTTGCAACCAACAGTGCAGGTACTGCTTATGGCGAGAACATCGAGTTCACCACACTGGCCGACATTCTTACCTGGTATTTGCCGGGAGATTATATTGAAGCAAGTTACCCGAATTCAGGTTTGGCCAACTGGTCGCCTGCCAGCTCTCCTTATGTAATGAGTACAATTGATAACGGTACCAGCCTCGAAGGTTATGTTTACATGGCCAACGATGCCAACCAGTGGAAATTTGCTACTCAGCCAAACTGGGATGGTCCAAATTACGGCGACGATGGCTCAGGTGTTCTGGATCCTAATGGCGATAATATCAACTCACCAAAAGGATTCTATAAAATTAATGCCGATGCCACGGCTATGACTTACACTGCCGTTGCCCAGATTTGGGGTGTTATTGGTAGTGCTACTCCAAGTGGATGGGACGACGAAACCCAACTTTCTTACGATCCTGCTTTACAGAAATGGATTGGCGGAATGCATTTAACTGGTAATGCTGAAATTAAATTCCGTGCAAACCACGACTGGGGGTACAACTACGGTAGCAATGCCGCTGACGGAACACTCCAGGATGGAGGTTCAAATATCCCAATTGATGTTGAATCTGACTATGCAATTGAATTGGATTTCAGCACACCAAACGAATATACTTATGTAGTAAATCGTTGGGGATTAATTGGTGATGCAACTCCTGGTGGTTGGAGCGATGATACCAACATGACCTGGGATGCAACAAATGGTGTTTTCACGGTGACGCTTGACCTGACTGCCGGAACATTTAAATTCCGTGCAAACGATGGCTGGGATGTAAACTATGGTGGAGATATTAATGGCCTGACTGCAGGAGGCGACAACATTGCAGTTGCCGAAGCAGGAAATTATACAATTACTTTCGATCCCTGGGGATTGACTGCTACTGTTACAAAAAATTAAATCATAATTTCTAATTCAGAAACCTCTTCTATTCGAAGGGGTTTCTGTTTTTAATAACAACACCATGATTCGCGTATTCTTCCTTTTTGTAATCTCATTTATTGCTTGTAGTCTTTCGGCACAAATAACTACCGAGCCTCAGATTCCGACTGCAAATAAAAGCGTGACCATCACTTTCGATTCATCGCAAGAAGACCGCCTGGGATATTTCACAGGAGACTTGTATGCACACACTGGTTTAATAACGAACAAAAGCACATCAAACGCTGATTGGAAATATGTAATTGAATCATGGGGAAACAATACAACACAACCCAAACTCACCAATAAAGGAAATGGTATTTATGAATTAAGCATTACTCCTGACATCCTTACATTTTACTCCGTTGATCCGGATGACGAGGTATTAAAACTGGCTTTTGTATTCCGGTCGTCAAATGGCTCTAAGCAAACCAACAACCTTTATGTAAATGTTTACGAAGAAGGCCTTGTTGTTGAAATTTCTGAACCGGAAAACAATTCGATTTTCGCTTTATCAGATACAATAAGTATTTCAGCAAATGCATCGGTTGAGGCAGCTTTAAAATTATTTGTAAACGATTCTTTAATTAAGGAAACTACCGGAACAAGCATTTCATCCGACTATAAATTTAATGAATGCGGAAATTTCCTGATCGTAGCAGAAGCAACAGCTGACAGTACTGTTCGCGATTCTGTTTCAATAACTGTTCGCCCCGAAATAACAGAAGAAACAAAACCGGCAACTTATAAAAAAGGAATTAACTATACCTCCGACAATTCGGCAGCACTTGTGCTCTGGGCGCCGGAAAAGGAATTTGTTTATGTGGTTGGCGAGTTCAACAACTGGCAGATTTCAAACGAATACCTGATGAAAAAAGACAGTAATTATTTCTGGCTTGATTTAACAGGACTTGAAGCAGGAAAAGAGTATGCATTTCAGTATTGTATCGACGGACAATTTAGAATTGCCGATCCTTATACCGAAAAAATACTTGATCCCTGGAACGATTCATACATTTCGGAAGAAACTTATCCCAATCTGAAAGCCTATCCAACAGGGGAACCCGAAGGTGTCGTTTCTGTTCTACAAACGGCACAGGAAGAATACAACTGGCAGGTAACCGATTTTGAAATGCCTGAAAAAAATTCGATGGTAATTTACGAAATGCTCATTAGAGATTACACTGAGGAACACACGTATGCATCGATTATTGAAAAACTCGATTACCTGGAAGATCTTCGTGTAAATGTTCTGGAGCTAATGCCCGTTAACGAATTTGAAGGGAACAGCAGCTGGGGTTACAACCCTTCGTTCTATTTTGCTCCCGATAAATATTATGGACCAAAAAACGAATTGAAGCAACTGATTGACGAATGCCACAAACGTGGAATTGCCGTAGTGATCGACATGGTTCTGAACCACAGTTATAATTTATCTCCCTTTGCACAAATGTACTGGGACAGCAGTTTAAGCAGGCCAGCGGCAAACAATCCATGGTACAACGAAACATCTCCGAATACAACCTATTCCTGGGGAAACGATTTCAATCACGAGTCGGAAGCAACCGAAGAGTTAGTTGACAGTGTGAATTCGTTCTGGATGAATGAATACAAAGTCGATGGTTTCCGTTTCGATTTTACCAAAGGATTTACCAATACTGCCGGCGACGGTTCGGCTTACGACATGGCTCGTATCAAAATCCTAAAGCGAATGGCCGATGAAATCTGGAAACGTAAATCAGATGCACTGGTTATTTTGGAACATCTCACAGGAACTTCAGAAGAAATGGCTCTGGCCAATTACGGAATGATGCTTTGGGGAAACATGAACTATGCATACGGAGAAACAGCAATGGGTTACAATGAAAATTTAAGCTGGGGAATTTACTCTAACCGTGATTGGGATGAACCAAACCTGGTAACTTACATGGAAAGCCACGACGAAGAACGGCTGGTATACAACTGTGTAAATTATGGCGCTTCAAGTGGTGATTATAACACAAAAGAACTGGCTACAGCACTCGAAAGGATTAAATTAAATTCAGTCTTTTTTCTCCCGCTTCCGGGGCCAAAAATGATTTGGCAGTTTGGTGAATTGGGCTATGACTATTCTATAAATACCTGCGAAGATGGCTCGGTGTCAAACGACTGCCGCTTGTCGCCCAAACCAATTACCTGGAATTATCTGGACGAAATCGACCGGACCGACCTTTTCCGGGTTATGGCAAAACTGAATGAATTAAAACAAACTTACGAAGAGTTTTCGCCCGATGAAACTGAATACAGTCTGTCGGCCATAACCAAATGGTATAAATTAAGTAAGGGAGACAACCATGTTGTTGGTCTGGGTAATTTCGATGTTACTCAGAATAATCTCGATGTTACTTTTCCGTCGACAGGAAAATATTACGAATTTTTTAGCGGCGATTCGATTGAGATTTCTGTTGCAGATCAAAGCTTCTCCCTGGCTGCCGGAGAATATCGTTTGTATTCAACCCAAAAATTTAACGAGCCTGATATCGCAACCGACATTCATCCTATTCAGTCTGCTGAAAATAATATTCTCATTTATCCAAATCCGGCAACTGACATTCTGAATATTTCAGCCAAGGAAGACATAATATCCATCAGGATATTTACTGCAAACGGCCAATTGGCATACAACAGAAAAGGCTTAAAGAATCAGGAAACAAGTGTAAACACAACGAATTTCACTCCTGGTGTATATTTTATTCAGCTTACTCAACAAGACCAGACATCAACACAAAAAATAGTGGTTAAATAATATTTCCGAGACTTAATTTCTTACCTGACAGCCTTTATCTTGTTACCGATAACAGTTATCTTTTGGGATAGCATCATTATCTTATACAAGAGAAAGCCTCTCTGAGGAAATAGCAACATCATCTCTAAAAAGATGTATTACATCTTTTAAAAGAAAAAGGCAATCTTTTTGAAGATGGTCTTCATGTGATAGGGGAGAATTATCATCTTCCATCAGACAAAGATTATCTTAAGGGGTAGAATCCTGATCTTGTATGAGATTACCACCATCCGGCGATGAAAAAAACTGAACATCGGGCGAGATCTACTCTGCAAATCTGCTTACCTGAAAGCTACCGGCTGCGATTTAGCACGTCGCTCGAAAAGATCGATATCGTAACTGAATAAAATTTCGTGCGATCCGTTGTTATAGCCACTTAATTCAGAAATGCTAATGTCGTAAGAATAACCAATTGTCATTTTGGGCGTTGGTTTAAATTGTGCAATAAATCCATAAGCTTCATCTAAACGATACATTGCGCCAACCCAGAATTTCTGTTTAAAACCGAATTGTACAGAAACATCAACAGAAAGAGGAGTGTTTTGCACCCATCTTGCCATGGCGCTTGGTTTTAACTGAAGATTATCGTTCAAATCGAACCGGTGACCACCAACAAGATAAACATGCATCTCCTGTCGGTTTACATATTCAGAAGAAACGCTTTCTCTGGTTATTTCATTTTCTATCAGCCTTGGCACGGATAAACCCAAAAAAGTATTACTCGAAAACAAATAGAATCCGACACCAACATTGGGTAAAAAGTTCTCATAAATATCGTTATCGAATATCGGGTCAGACTCTACAGTTGCCAAGTCGGTTAAATTGGCACGATAAAAACTAACACCTCCTTTTAAACCCATCCCGAGTTTAAACTCGTTGGAAACCTGAAGAAAGTAGGAATAATCGGCATAAACACCGGTTTGTCGTAACGGACCGATTTTATCGGTAAGTAATGAAAAACCGAAACCAACTTTTTTCTTTTCGAATGAAGTATTGTACGCAAACGATCGGGTTGTAGGCGCTCCATCGAACGAAACCCACTGGTTACGGGCTACCAGTAATGCATTACCAATCTCGCGCGAACCTGCATAAGCTGGATTTATCACCAACAGGTTATCCATGTACTGGGTGTACATTGGATCTTGTTGGGCATAAAGATCTTTTCCGCTCAGAAAAAATCCAATCAGAACAACAACACAAACCCATATTTTACTTATTCTCTTCATTTATCTGTCAATGTACACCGACCCGGCAATTGGCGGCTCTCCGTTCTTTAAGTCTAAAACATAAAAGTAGGTTCCTGTTGGTACGTCGTCGTTACTACCTCCCCTGTTCGATTTTCCGTCCCAGAATACAGGCGAAGTTGAAATACCATAATTCACGGCCTCATACACTTTTTTTCCCCACCGGTTCATCACCGTAAGTTTGTTTCCTTCGTAAAGCTCAATTCCTAATATTTCGAAATAATCGTTAATGTTGTCGCCATTTGGAGTAAAGGCTTCAGGAATAAAAAACGGTGCAGTGGTTACGTAAACATAAACATGCGCCTGATCACATTTTTCGGAATAATTACAAATCCGGTATTCAAAAACATCACCTCCCAAAAATCTATCATCAGGAGTATAAGTAACGTTATAATTATCAACATGAATGTAAACTGATCCGTTAACCGGATACTGAACGATACTCAATGAAGAAGGATCGAGCTCCTCGTCGGGATCCTCATCGTTGGCCAAAATAGGAATGGTTACCGATTTTTCATACGTAGTAGTATCGTAATCGTCGCGGGTAACCGGGGCATAAATTAATCGGCTCACAACTACCGAATCGAATGCGGTACAACCATAAAAATCGCGAACTTCAAGGTAATAAGTTCCGCTGCTGTTTATTTCCGGCCTCGATGTATTCTCACCACTTGTTATACTTCCGTTATCAGTTGTCCAGTAATACTCCAGCTGCTCGCCAGAACTTTCTGAAGCATCTAAAATGGCAGTTGAACCTTCATCTATCATAAATTCCTCTCCGGCATCGGCATAGACTTCCGTAACAGTTACCTCGACTGTATCTTTCACCGAAACTCCCTCACTATCAGTAACTGTCAAAATAAACGAAGTAGAACTTCCGGGAGTAAATACCGGGTTCAAACTGTTTGCGTCATCCAGATTATCTGCCGGTTCCCACGAATAACTTAATCCTGTTGTATCCGACACCGAAGCAATTAATTGGTATGTGTTACATGAACCGATGGAAATGTTTTCACCTGCCTCAACAACCAACTCATCAGGCTGAACAACCTGCATCTGCCGACTGATAATTTCACTATTACAGCCGTTTCCATCAACAACCTGAACATTTAAAGTATAGTTTCCGGGCAATCCATCCCAAAGAATGTTTGCGGTATCAGAATCGATTACCGACAGATTGGTACTTGTTCCACCGGCCGGTTCTACCCACCAGGTATATTTTGCATTTTGGGTATCTCCACGGGTCATTTCTACCTTGTAGATCCCAGAGTTTAATTCCTCAACAACATCATCACTATTCACAAACTCAATTTCGGATTTTGCATGAATCGTTATCACATGCACACCGCTGCCGTTAGGCACTTCAAAACTTTGCCCATTTGCATCGACAGCCTGCAAAATACTGATCTCTACCTGTACATCTTGTTCAGGAGCAGCTACCATAAAACTGTCAGGAATAGAAATACCCTGGTTGTCATAGTTTATCCGAAATGCTACTTCTGAACCATTAATATCCGCAATTATATCCACCGGGAAATTGGTAGAGTTAAGTTCAATTCCTTCGTCATCAAGGAAATTCAACAGTCTGAATTCTGCCTGGCCTGAATTAAAACAAATTGCGCTCGATGAAGAGTTAAATGCAATTGTTCGCATTTTGGCTGCCACTCTCACAACCATCACCTTTCGGTTGCTACAGCCATTATTATCGGTTTCGGTTACATTTAGATAATACAATCCGGCTTTGTTCCAGCGCACACCAATTTCGTGCGAATTGTTTAATGTTGTATATGTATAAGTGCTTTGATCTGCGTCAGTCTCGGGATTGAGATCGACCAAAACCTCCCAGGAATAATCACTTCCCGGATGATCGTCGACAAAATAATTCTGTTCGGCACCTTCAAAAACAACATAATCCTCCTGGGCTACCCCGGAAAGGGCAGCCAGAAGGGTTATTATCATTATGAAAAGTACCTTTGTTTTCAACTAGATAAGTTTAGTTTGAACCAATACCTGAAGTAGAAGGACGTGCTTTTATAGTTTGTACCTGAACAGCATCGCCGCTAAACTCTGCATTATCAGCATCAACAATTTTGGCATCATTATTTCCATCGGTCACACTTGCCAATGTAAGTTTGATTGTTTGTTCGTCAAGTCCATCATTTCCTGTTTCGTTATCAAGAGCTACTCTGAAGTACACTTCTTCTGTACCAGATGAATTGGCAGGTACGTTTACTGTAGCAGTATTCGACGTCCAGCCACTATTTCCAACTTGATATTCAATAATTTTGGTTGGTGCATCTAATGCAGTCAAATCAAATACGTTTGAAATTGACCATGCAGCATAAATACCTGTTGCTGTCACTTTAAACATTGTAGTATCTTTTCCATAATCATAAGTTACTGTTAAACCAGAAGCTGACACTGCAATATCAGGGGCACAACGTGATAAGCTATCTCCTGAATCTCCGTTTGCATCAAGTGCTACAAACTGCACTTCAAAGTCGTTAGTTGGAACAACAGGAAGTGCTTTAATATTTGTACAGGTTCCTGTTTCTTCTACTACCACATAAAAGGTATCTCCAACAGCAGCAGCATTCCATGTTAAGTCAATTGCAAAACTGTCCTGCTCAGAAGAATTGTAATAGCTGGCATCAGTAGTAAAATATGTACCACTTGATAATGCAGATGTTAGATCCTCTGTATTATTACTTACCCACCATCTGTAAGAATTTCCTTCATGATCTCCATCTTGTGATGCACCATCGTCGTCTGAGTTAACCCAATACGAATGAATCGAACCAACTGAAGGATATTCGCCAGAATTACTTCCTGCCTGAGCAAAAACATTCGAGCCAAATGTGGAAACAATAACCGCGGTTAAAAGAAAAGCTAATTTTTTCATAACTGTCATTTTTTATTGTGTATCGTGTTAATTTGCTGAAATAGGTGAAGTTTGAGGTATTGCATAAACTACTCCGGTATCGCTGGTTGTTCCGTTTCCAAGGAAAGTGGAACTAAAATCATCTTCTACTGCACCGGTTATTGTTAGCAGGAGAGCATGTTGACTAAAAGCGCTTCCTGTAACCTTCACATCAACGGTTACACTACCCGATCCGCTTGTACTTGATAAACCGGAGATGGTATAAGAACCATCACTTTCAGTAACGACTGTACCTCCATAAGAAACTTCAGACACCGTTGCCCCACTCAGGCTGAAAGTAACCTGCCAGTCGGGATTCCAGGTTGTGGTTCCAGAAGTCATATCGATAACATAACTGATGGTTGTAGTGGTATCGGTTCCGCCAAAATTCACAAAACCTTCTGCCGAGTTACAAACCGAATCGACCGAAGACAAAGCAACATCAAAACCACTGCTTACATTTACTGTAATCTGTTTCACGGTTGAGCATAATGTAGTTACATCGGTTTCTGTAAACGAAAGAGTGTATGTTCCCGGAGTGTCCCAGTCAATGCTGGCCGTTGTTGTTTTATCTCCTGAGATAGTTCCGCCACCTGATAAAACCCACTGAAACGTGTTTCCCGAATTACCCGGAGTTACAGAATAAGTGTGCGTAGATCCCACATAGGGGTTCCATCCGTCTTGTGCCTTTGCTCCTGTGGCAACAGCAAACAGCGCAGTTGCAGCGATTAAATACGTAAATAATTTTTTCATCCCTTTTTTGTTTTTTATAATGTTTCTTTTACTCCGGTATTATGTTTCCCGTTTTCGGTAAAGCATGAACAGTAACCGATATCGGATAATCCATGCTTTCACAATTGCTTTCGTTTATCACAGTCAATATCGCGTAGTAAACACCTGTAGCAGCATCAGCCGGAACAACAATATTTATAATTCCCGGCGTTAGATTGCTACCAACAATATCTATAAAACCCTCATTTTCACTATCTATATCAAAATCAACGTTGTATTTTACAGGTGTGCCGCCGGTTACTGAATACTCAAATTCAGAAGTATTTTCGCCCAAACAAATATCTGCTGAATTAGAAACCAAAGTGATGGTTGGCAACTCATCAACTATCATTGTTATTATATTCGAAGTGGCCGGGTTATTGGTCACTCCACTTAAATTACTGGTCATTACACAAGAAATTTCTTGCCCGTTGGTGAAGGAAGAACTTACAAAGGTTGAAAAAGTGGCTCCCGAAACATTTGAGCCATCAACCTGCCACTGGTACGCCGGAGACGATCCTCCATTTGTTGGTGTGGCTATAAAAGTAACCTCTTCTCCCTGACATATTATATTATCAGATACTGTTATACTTACACCAGCTTCAGTATCGGAATCCACAATTTTTACAGAAATTGGATAGCCAACACTTTCACATTCTACAGGAGTGTTGGTTTTCACCGTTAATACTCCGTAATATGTTCCTGCAGTTACTCCCCAGCCTCCATCGGGAATATAAACTTTTAAAGCATCTTCACTAAATAGATAATTAATATGATCTTGAAATCCGGCGGCATTTGCATCTGCATCAAAATCAATGCTGTAATTTGTTGGATTTCCAGTAGTTGAAGAGTAAGGAATATATGCAGGCGAAACCTTTGTATTAATTTCCGGCATCGTTCCAAGTGTAATTGTTGGCGGCTCGTTTACGGTTATCGTAACAGACTCACATCCCAAAGATTCACATCCTGTAGACGAATTGTATGCACGAGCATAATAGGTTGTTGTTGTATCAGGACTTACTGATAACGAGGTACCGGTACCAACCAAAATACCCGAACTGCAACTACCTGCATACCAGTTAATGTCACTATTTGCACTTGCTCCAATATTTGCAGTACCACCTTTGCAAATTACTCCACCACCGTTAATCCATGCTGAATATATAGAAGGAAGAGAGTTTACAATTATTGTTGAACTTTCGTCAAGATCGCAAGAAACCGTACCATTACTAACTGATATCAAATTTAAGGTCTGATCTGCAGTAACACCGGAAACAATAATCGTAGTTTCCGATTCAGGTAAAACTATTGAAGAATCTTCACCTCCATTTATATTGAAAACTAAAGTTGCACCATTTGTTCCCCAAACAGTAAATATTGCATCGTCTCCATTACACAAGGGGCTGTTATTTCCGGAAATTGATGCAACAAGAGACGATTCAACAACCTTTGCCCGGTATGAAATCGTAGTATCGGTTGTGGTATTGTCAACAACTATTTTAACAAAATATTCGCCCGGCCCGGTCGCCGTAAACAGGGAACTGTTTTCTCCAGAAATATAATTACCAAGAGAATCGCACCACTGATACCAGTCTGCATTTTCTTCCAATGCTGAAATTGATACACTTCCACCTGAACAGAGTTCAGAGTAAACAGGACTAACTCCCCTGTTCCCATCGCCAGAGACAAAAAGATCATAAATTCCAGTCGTATCATTTTCATTGTCTTCCAGCGAAATAATATCGCCATAAGTGCATTCAGTTGAACTTGTATAGGGAACATAGTACTCAGGATCGGGACAATTAAATCCTTCAATTTGAGCGGTATCGACTTCGCCCAATACATAAATTGCAGCTGTTGAGTCAATATTGGTAACAATTTTGTCACTGTTGGCAGTAGTGGTCAAATCTCCTCCAACAATCAAATGAGCCCCGATACTTAGATTAACTTTATTATTCAGGTTAAAGTCGCCGTAAATTATACATAAAGCATTTTCATAAATGTTTAAAAGGCCATCTGTTCCAAAATCCAGACTTCCATTTATTATACAAACAGCACCTTCATTAATATTTAAAACACCCCCCGATCCAAGTGTTAAATTTCCATTGACTATCAATGTATCGTTAACGGTTAAAATATCCTTTGTTTTAATTGTTTGGTTTCCTTCCCAAACAGTATAAACATCTATAATTTTTTCATCACCATTTGGCAAAAAAGCATTGGCTATTCCATAATTCAAACCACTTGCTTTTGCTTGTGTTTCAGAATAAACGAGAAGAGAAATAAAACTTAATAAAATGAATTTCAGAAATAAAGGCCGAAGTATATGGCCTATATACAAAAATGCCCCATGCCTCATATTGCGGGTATAGGGTTTAATCCATATGTCCGTACAGAACACTGTTAGCACAATTCTTTTTACTCTTACTCTTGGTTTTTTGAAACTTTCAACTTTGTTTTGAAATACAAAACATTTAAATAATTGAATGGTTCTTCTTTATCACAATCTATTTTTATTACAGCCTTATTAAGAAATTATCCCCCAAATTCCGGTTATAAGTAAACAAACTGCAAACCAATAATTTATCATCCAAAAATAGCAAATTGTATTTGTTACATTTTCGGCGCTAAAAATAAAGAATTAACAATATAATGTGAACACCACATGTCCTCTGGTGGGATATTTTGTCATATTGGGACAAAATCACTACAAAATCTATCGAAAAAGAGGCGTTTACAACTTTATTAACAATTTACACCTCTGTAGAAGCAAAAAGCCGCTTCAGAAAAAATCCGAAACGGCTGTCCATATAATATTGTAATAAACTAATTAGAAATCTCTCTCCCCTGATCTTTTAACTTGTCGATGTCGTTTACGGTAAAGTCACCATAAAACGAAACAACGAAACGATTCCCCTCAATGTTGTCGTTATTGATAAACACATGACACTCGGTATATTTTTTTCGCTTACCCAACAGCCAGATATCAGCGTCAGAGTCGTCGTCATCCTTTTCTTCATATTTTTTATAACTGGCTGGAAGCATCGCAATCGCCTTTTTAATAAAATCGCTGCCACTTAAAGCACCTTTTTCAGGATTATACGACATGAAACGAACTTTATGCAAATCGCCTGTTACATTTCGCTCATCATTGTCTTCTCCCAAATCAATATCAATGGCATCAAGCATATTTTTTGTGAAAGAAAAACTGGTAATACCGTCTTTGTTCTGAAAAGTATCGTACATCTTATCAGATTTACTTTGGCCGGAACACAGAAAGGTTGCCAGCATTAAACCCAGAGCAAATAAAAATGTTGTTATTGTTTTCATGATTTATAATTTAAACCAGAATTTTTTATCTGAATACTGATCACTGGTACTGTCTACCTAGACTTTTCTGTAAGTCCTTCCGGTTTCATTAACCAGTACTTTCCAACCATATCGCCGTCCCAGGTATTCGAAACATTCTCAATATCGTGAATAATCTTAACCATATCGTTGCCCAGGAAAATGGCCTTACCTTCAGGCACTTTTACCTTTACATCCACTTCCTGTCCCCTCCATTTTGCGTCATCTCCAATAAAGAAATAGGGATCGAAAAAGAGAGTTGAATCCGTACGATCGAAATTATAAACGATCTCTTGGCACCAGTTTTTTGCATCCTCCCTCGAGTTTCCACGAGAGCGGCTTCGAATTGTAACCACAAAATCGTTTGTAGAAGAGCGAACTACATCTAAACGAGGGTAACCAACTACAATTTCTTTTCCATCGACGACAACAACTTTAAAACCTTCAATATCCCAGTCTCCTTCGGCATACTTTTCTAATTTATCTTCTCCCAACTGCAAATAGAGTGTCTGGCACGAATCGCAGGAAATAGTTTGACTTTGTGTAATGGAAGAACTTTTTTTGAAGTTTGATACCTGTCCCACCGATAGAATAATAATTGCGAACAGCGAAATCAACCAAACACCTACCATACTAAGAGCAATAACCATGTTGTTCGACTTATACCTGAATACCAGTTTTGTACCAATAAAGAGCATCGCCAGGAAAGGTATTCCTACCAGCAGACCAACTAATATCAAACCAAAAGTAACCGTACCCGGCTCAACAAAATGATTCAATACATTAGGCATGGTAATTTCAGGCCCCCAAATCAATGGCATTCCTTCCACAAACGAATGTCCGATTATCATAGAAGATATCATTCCAAGCAGGCCAAAGAATCCGGAAATAATCAGGAAAACACCGAAAATGACTACAAATACCTTTAATATTACCTTAAAAATATTGTAAACTACATCGCCAGCACCCTCCATCGATTTTTTCCCTTTCGAATAGGTGTCCGATTCTTTAAACTTCTTATAACTTTCCTTTACTTCTTTTACTTCTTCTTTTATCGATTTCTCGATATTTTTTACCGTTGCCTCCTGTCCTCTCATTTCAAGTCGCTGGGCTGTGTTAAGCGCCTTTGGAACTGCTATCCAAAGAATCAGATAAGCAATTAAAGCAGCACCTGAGGTAGCAAAGAACAAAACAGCAAAAATAATCCGCAACACAACGGGATCCATATTAAAATAGGCTCCAAGTCCGCCACACACGCCACCCAAAACACGGTGATCGGGATCGCGGTACAAACGTCTCTTACGTTTTGCTTCGGATGCGATACTCTCTTCTTCACCCTCTTCTTCCGCAAAATCCTCGGGAGTTCCCATTGTTTCGACAATTTCGTTTACCCAATCAACGGTAATAACCTTTTTGTCCTCAGTAGCTTTTGAGCTGAAAAGTTCAGCAATACGGGCTTCAATGTCTGTAATTATCTCTCTTCCTTCTTCGTCCGTTCCGAAATGATTTTTTAAGTTTATCAGATACTGTTGAAGCAACTCGTAGGCATCTTCCTCGATATGAAAAACAGTGCCGCTTATATTTATTGTGAATGTCTTCTTCATCTTGTTTTTTGTTTGAAATTTGCCAGGTTCTTATTGTTCCTTATTTACTTTAATCTTATCGACTGCTTGTACAAGCTCGTTCCATGAATTTCCCAATTCTGATAAAAAATCTCTTCCCAGATCGGTTAGCTCATAATATTTCCGTGGTGGCCCCTGTGTTGATTCTTCCCATCTGTAAGCCAGCAACCCGTCGTTTTTCAATCGGGTAAGTAAGGGATAAAGTGTTCCTTCAACCACGATCATTTTTGCTTCTTTTAATGCCTTGATAATATCACTTGCATAAAGTGGTTTGCCATCGAGCACCAGAAGAATGCAGTATTCCAGAACTCCCTTCCTCATCTGTGCTTTTGTGTTTTCTATCTTCATTATATTTCCCTCTTAATATATTCTTATAAACCATCAATACTAATTCCCGAATCACCTGGTAAAGATCCTTTCTTCTGCAATATTTATATCGCCGTAAAGATCAGATCTTCCACCAATTCCGGTTACATATTCCAAACCTCATTAGCGGTCATCCAGGGTTCAAGTTGCATAGCTTCTTCCAACTCCGTGTCGGGCTGAAAAAAATATGTGTTTAACATCCAGCTTTCAACATTTAAAGCCGTTTCAGCTTCCTCTTCATATACTGAACTAAACACGTCAAAAGTAGCAAAATCTGTCATCCAGCTTTCAAACTCCATAGCCGGTTCTGATTCTTCTTCAAGGTTCATGGCTTTGAGACCTTTTGTTTCTGTTGGCAGCACGGCTTCCTCCTTTGCATCTACCATCACCATGGCAATAGTATTAAAACTGCTGTTTTCAAGAAGTCGCTTCCAAAATTCCTGTGCATTAACCGTTAAACTAATTAAAACAAAACTAACGATTACTGCGCCTGTGCGTAAAACTGTTTTCTGAACATTGTTTTTTGTTTTCATCTTGTTTTCGTTTTTTGTTTTCACTGTTAGTTGTTTCCTTTTGCAATCAATTGTTTTCCTGTTTCTGTTTTTCGATTGCCTTTTATTGTTTTCTGTTTAATTGTTTCTGACTTTAAGACGTTACTTTTTTTCTTTCGTTACAACCATAAAGAACTTTTTTTAAAAATGTACTCTTCTTTACATTGTTGTTTGCATTACAAATATATGTATTTATTATGGTACTATGCAACACATAGTACCATAAATTTTTGAAAAATTTTAGCCTGTATTTATTAAAATGCTCATAAACTGACATTTACACCTGTAATTATTTATCGCATTTTTTCAACAGAATTCATATCAGAGCACTTCCATGAGGCAAGATGTAACGATAATTCAAAAACAAAACGTACAACTTTTTATTTCAAAATGAAAAATCAAGTAAGCCCAAAGCAAAAAAAGGCTGCCCGTCTATTGACGAACAGCCTCTATTTTGATCGATAATTCTCTTTAATCAAGTAGGAATACTAAAAGAAGTAACGCAAACCAACTTGCAGTTGCCAGCATTGGTTATAATTATAATAAGTAGAGTACGACTCAGAAAGATATTCTCCATCGCTCTTAACCATTGAGAAAGAAGGAACATTGTTTACATCTACTCCTTCGTATTTCAAAATAGAACCGTAGTTACTTGCCGCCATGTTTTTATTTACTCCCCATTCAGAGTTAAGCATGTTTCCTACATTCAAAATGTCGGCACTTAATTGAAGAGTATGAACTGTTTTACCAATTTTTACGGAAAAATCTTGTAAAAGGCGCAAGTCAAATTTGTTTACCCAAGGAGCACGAGCAGCATTTGCTTCTGCATATTCTCCTTTGTGTTTTTTTAAGTAATGGTCTTGTTCAACAAAAGCGAAGAAAGCATCTTCGTCGGCTGAAGAAACAAAATTAATCTCCCCTTTTCTACTAGGAATATAGATTAGATCAGCGTTTACACCGTCACCATTCATATCGTTAGAGTATGTAAACGAATTTCCATATGGAGAATAACCAGTGTAGAATAAACTAATTGTAGTTCCTCTCATAATTTTAGATTCAGAATGTCCAAAACGGTAAGTTAAAGATCCGATAACTTTGTTTGGCGTCACATATTGCGAACGTTGGGCATCGGCCATGTTAGGACCATTTACCGAAGCAACACCATTCCATGCAGAGTTTGCATAACTTCCCGGCATCCCCGACACTTCTTTCATCTCGGTATGAGTATATGCTGCCATAATTTTCATGTCTTCAATAGGTTCTGCATTAACAGTAAGGTTTAATGTGTAACCATAACCTTCGTCAGTGTTTGTTAATACACATGCATCTCGTAAACCTTGAGAAGATGGAGCATATAAATAGTCATCATAAATGTAACGGTTATCAGGACCACTGAATTGTGCCATTCCGCTGGCAGCAGGATCTTTAACTAAGTAGTTTTCCTGACGAACTGCATTGATATTTTTAGTGAAAATTCCTTCAGCAGTTACTGATAATGGAAAATCAACAGGAACCTGGTAATCTACAGCCAAAGCTGTTTTCCAAACCTGTGGCATTTTAAAGTCAGGATCAACACCTGCTACTGAACCTGGAATACTACCATCTTCTGGAGTTACCGTTGTTTGGAAACCTAATCTTGAAATCATTTCGTTTACGTCAGTAATGATATCACCTTCAAGTAAATCTAGACGCTCGTCACGACTTCTTACAGTACCATCGGAGTTAAAACGAGTTTGAACACCCATTACCAACTGGTTCATACCTGCATTTGAAGGCATGTTGGTAAAGAACACCAAAGGAAGGCGACCGGTAAATAAACCTGTTCCACCACGAACTACCAAGGATTTGTCGTTGTTAACATCCCAATTTACACCAATACGTGGCGATAAGTTAATTTTTGAATCAGGCCATTTTCCAGTGTCAATTTTACGACCACCGAAGTCTAAATCGTAAATGGCCTGATTACGCATAATGTCGTTTAAAAATTTAATATTGTCAGCACGCAAACCGAAAGTTAATTTCAAGTTCGATTTAATTTTCCATTCGTCTTGTACATAACCGCCCAACTGATGGAATACTACATCGTTTACCGGATTTGCTTCACCGTTAGCTCCGTAAGTTAAAGCAAAGTCAACAGGAACAGCTCCATTTAGAAAATCAGATAAGCTTGCATAACGATAATAACCTGTTCCGTTACGCATATAAGAGTTTGCAGCTGATTGGTGTTCGTAACTAATACCTGCGGTTAATTTATGAGCATCTAAATAATAAGTAAAATTATCAGTAACCGTGTAAATTTTATTTTTTACACCATTATTGTATGTAAACAATTCGTAACCGGCAGAAAGATATGGATCCAAAGCTTCAGCACCACTTGCAATATCGCCACTCATGATATCGATAAAAGGAAATTCAGAAGAATTTGTTCCACGAATATCCTGAATGTCGGAGTAAGTAGCTATAACTTTATTTGACATTTTTTCATTAATGCGGCTATTCAATTCAATTGTTCCTGATTTTACCAGGTTGTCCATTGAATACATAGAATTGGCATAAGACATCGAGTACTCAGAAACACGATCTTTAGAACGGTCGCGATATCCACCATTGGTGGAGTTGCCGTTAGGTTCGTTCCATGCTGTATTTTTAGTATAGTTGTAACGAACATTTAATTTGTTTGCATCGTTAATGTTCCAGTCTAAACGCAACAAATATTTAATGTTTTCCTGATCAGCTGGGAAATTCGTAAAAGAACCAGTTTCGTAACCGTATTTGTTTTTTAAGTGATTTGAAACAGTTTCAAGGTCGGCAACAGTTGTTCTTGAAATTGTTTGATGATCAGACACTCCGTCAGTAGAAGCACGCCAGTTAATAACTTGTTCCGGGCTTTCTTCTTTTTCGATGTTTCCGAAGAAGAACAATTTGTTTTTGATGATTGGGCCACCAAGTGTTGCACCGTAAGTTGTTTTTGATTCTTCGGCACGATCGCCAAAGTACCTGTCTCCAATCTTGTTACCACGCATGTCCTGGTTGCGATAGTAAGTATAAGCGGATCCTTTAAATGTGTTGGTTCCCGATTTTGTGATCGCGTTAATACCACCACCAATAAAGTTACTCTGACGAACATCGAAAGGAGCAACAACAACCTGCACTTCTTCTATTGCATCCATTGAAATAGGATTACCACCTCCTGGTAATCTTGAACTCAAACCAAAGTTGTTGTTAAAATTTGCACCGTCAACAGTAAAATTAGTAGAACGACCATCGCCACCGGCAAAGCTCATTCCGTTAGCATAAGGAGAAACTTTTGCTAAATCAGAAATACTTCTGTTTACAGTAGGCATTTCATTCATTTGTTGATTAGAAATGTTGGTTGTTGCTCCCGTTTTGTCAGTTTGGAAAGATGATTTTTTCCCAATAACAATAACTTCTTCAACATCAACAGAACTTTCTTTTAATGTTGCATTCAATGTAGAAGTTTCACCTAATTGAAGGCGTAAATCCGTAAAAATACCTTTTGTGTACCCAATAAAAGAAATTTCTACTCTGTAAGGTCCTCCTGAACGCATACCTTGTAAGTCGTACAGTCCTTCCACATTTGCAATCGTAGTGTATCGCGTACCAGAAGGCTCATGTATCGCAATTACCGTAGCATTCGGCAATCGTTCTCCAGATTCATCGGTAACAACTCCACTCAGGGCTGAAGTTGTAACCTGCGCAAAAGAATTTACGCTCAACACTATTAAAAAGACCATTAATAGTGTTAATTTGAAAATTGTTTTTTTCATTTTTTCATAGAATTTAAATGTGTGACAAAAATAGATGATTGACCGTTTAAGGATAAAAATCTCTATTAATTTTTTATTAAACTATATATATCATATATATACAACTAGAACAAAGACATTCTATTTAGTTCAGAATCAGAGCATACTACTATAAACAAGATAAATAAAGCTATATTAATTATACATAAACAGAAACAATAAATACTTAATATTATCAACAACACGACATCCATCAACACCCTAATTATTAGCACAATAGCCAATATAAACATATGTATCGATAAAAATGTGAATAAATTAAAACTACACAGTTGGTTTAACAAAGCATAGTAGCATAAACATGAGCTAAATGTTTTCTAAAAAACGATTATCATTTACTTATTCATCTTTTTTTAAAGTTATTCCTATTTTTGTCCCGCAAATTGTAACTGGGATGAAAATGGGAAGTATCAATAACATGTTGAAGGAAAAGGGTTACATCGACGAAAAGATTGATCCGAATCTGAAATTGGTGGAAGAGATTAAGCGTTTAAAGGAAGAAAAAAACGCTGTTATACTGAGCCATTTCTATGTTGAAGGAGAATTGCAGGATATTGCCGATTTTGTGGGCGACAGCCTTCAGCTGGCACAGGCTGCAGCAAAGGTTGATGCTGATATGATTGTTTTTGTGGGCGTTCATTTTATGGCCGAAACCGCAAAAATTATCAACCCCGACAAAAAGGTTATCCTTCCCGATTTAAAAGCAAGCTGTTCGTTGGCCGAATCGGCCCCGGCCGAAAAATTTGCAGCGTTCAAAGCACAATACCCCGACCATAAAGTAATAACTTATGTGAATGCAACTGCCGCTCTAAAAACCATGTCAGACATAGTTTGTACCTCGGCAAACGCACAAAAAATTGTTGAAAGCTTTCCAAATGACCAAAAATTAATATTCGCTCCAGATAAAAATCTGGGCGGTTACATCAACAGTATTACAGGCCGCGAAATGGTACTTTGGGACGGAGCTTGTATGGTTCACGAAAAATATTCGGTTGAAAAAATTGTGAAGTTGATGGACGAAAATCCGGATGCTGAATTTATTGCCCACCCTGAGTGCGAAAAACCTGTGCTCTTGCTGGCAAAAAAGATAGGATCAACCTCAGCACTTCTAAAATACATTCAGGAAAGTGAGGCTAACAAATTTATTGTGGCAACCGAAAGCGGCATTCTGCACCAAATGATAAAAGCTTGCCCCGATAAAACCTTTATTCCGGCACCTTCAATCGATTCTACCTGTGGGTGCAACGATTGCGAGTACATGAAGCTTAACAGCTTGCAAAAACTTTATATCTGTTTGAAACACGAGATGCCTGAAGTTTCGCTTCCTGAAGACGTGATCGAGAAAGCAAGAATCCCGATTCAAAGAATGTTGGAAATTTCGAAATAAGTATAAATTTTCCCCGAATTTTGTATCTTCATCTGAACTTAAATCAACTCAGATGATCAGAAAATTTTTCGTTACCACCCTGATAGTATGTTTCGCCTTTGTTCTAAGGGCACAAAACAATAATTATGAACTTTATCTGCTTATTGGTCAATCGAATATGGCAGGCAGAGGGAAAGTTGAAGCACAAGACACCATTGCTTATCCAAATGTATTTACCCTGAATAAAAATAACGAATGGGTTCCGGCAAAAGACCCCATTCATTTCGATAAAAGTATGGCTGGTGTTGGTTTGGGGAGGACATTTGGGATTGAAATGGCAAAAGCACATCCCAACACAAAAATTGGATTAATTCCATGTGCAGTTGGAGGTTCGTCCATTGATGCCTGGAAACCCGGTGGGTACCACGAGCAAACCAAATCACATCCGTGGGATGACATGCGAAAGAGGCTGAAAGCAGCATTAAAAGACGGCACCTTAAAAGGCATTTTATGGCACCAGGGAGAAAGCGATTCCAATCCTGAAAAATGTTATGAATACGAAGCTAAGTTAAGAGATCTGATCACCAGGGTTCGTGAATTGACTAATGCACCCGATGCGCCATTTGTTGCAGGGGAAATTGGAAGGTTTTATATAAAAAGAAATAAAGAACAATATGCGGAGATGAAACCTGCACCCGCCGAGGTAGTGATGAACACCACTAAAAAAGTGGCAAAAGACGACGGGAATGCAGCATTTGTAAGTTCGAAAAAGCTGACTCACAGAGGCGACAATACACATTTCAACACTGCATCGTACCACAAACTGGGAAAACGATATGCAAAAGCAATGCTACATTTACAGAAATAAATATGCCCGGCAATAACCTGAAATTAGCTGATAATTTTGCTGCAGATTACGACAAATCTGTTTTGCCCAATAACTGGAATGGCCCGAAAGTAATTTTTGAAGCTTCAAAAGGATTGCTGCACAGCCATGCAAATATTCTTGATCTTGGAATCGGCACAGGTGAAAGCTCAAGGTTATTTCAAAAAGAAGGACACCGGATTACCGGAATCGACGGTTCGGGAAAGATGCTTGAACAGTGCCGGGAAAAGAAAATTGGCTCAAATCTTATTCTTCACGACCTGGAAAAATTTCCCTACCCTTTAAAGGACGCAGTGTTTGATGCTGTTATTTCAAACGGAGTATTTCATTTAATTTATCCTGTAAAAATGGTTTTTGCCGAGGTTAAAAGGATATTGAAACCGAAAGGGATTTTCATTTTTACGTATGAAAACACCGACGACACAACAGAATTCCACAAAATCAGTAATGGTGTCTGGGAAAGACAAACCCCATCGGGCGTATTAACCTACAAATACGCCGATGATATTATTAATGAGTATTTAGCTGAATATGAATTCGAAACGATTTCCCGCTCCAAATTTATTGCATTCACCAACAAAGAAATCAAAAAAGATATTCTGTTTACGGTAGTTGCTGCCCGACTATCGAATCAGTAGCCACTACATTTTGAACCAATAAATTCTCGCGCGAAATTTCTATTGCACGTAACAAGGTTTTGTCGATTTGTTTAATAATCGGATAAAAACCTTCTTCTCCCATAATATTTCGGGCAATGTAAGCTTTCATTTGAGTATTGATAATCTTCCCGGAAACTTTTAGCCCTTTCGAATCTTTTTTCACGCCTTTTTCTTCGGCATATGCCACAAATTCATTTAGTGCATTTTGTTTATCCAGGTAGGTTTCAAATTCGTCGGCCTTTGTAAATCCGGTCAAGTCTTCGCGGTGCGAATCGGCGTATGCATAAGCAAACGAATAAATCAATCCCCTCCTGTAAATTTGATCGAAATACTCTGAATTACCGGTAGTATCTACTGGCACAAAGAAATCGGGCATAATACCTCCGCCACCATAAACAATACGGCCGCCTTTGGTTTCGTATTTCAGCGAATCGACAAAATGAATACTGTCAGCCACCAACTGTTCCATATTATGGAAACGCTCGTAAATATGGTTGTAATATTCTTCGTTTCCATCTTCGTACGAACTTTGTATACAGCGTCCGCTTGGTGTATAAAACCGTGCGACAGTTAGGCGTAACGCCGAACCATCCATAAGTGGTATCTGTTCCTGAACCAGTCCTTTACCGAACGAGCGGCGTCCAATAACAATACCACGGTCGTTATCCTGCATGGCACCTGCAAATATCTCGCTGGCTGATGCCGAAAACTCATCAATCATAACATAAACCTGAATATCGGCAAACGAATTTCTACCGGAAGCATTATAGGTTTTTCGGGGTTGATGATCACCCTCTGTATATAAAATAGCTTCTCCTTTATTCAAAAATTCATCAAGCATTTGAAGGACTGCCACCAACGATCCGCCAGGATTACTGCGCAAGTCGACAATCACCTTTTTGGCGCCTTCACCCTGCAGTTTTTCCATTCCCTGCACGAATTCATCGTAGGTAGTATTGGCAAAACGGCTCACTTTAATAAAACCGGTTTCCTGATCAATCATATACGAAACATCTACGCTGTAAATGGGAATATCGCCGCGTGTAATCTCAAAATCGAGTATTCCATCATATCCTTTTCGTTTGATTCCAACTCCAACTTTTGTGTTCTTTTTCCCCCGCAACAAGTCCATAACAGTATTGCTTGGAACATTCACGCCGGCAATCACCGAGTCGTTAACAGATACAATACAATCACCCGGCAGAATTCCAACTTTACTTGATGGCCCGCCTGAAATTACTTCGATAACTCTTACCGTATCTTCCTGTATAGAAAACTGAACTCCAATACCAGAGAAATTTCCCTGCATTTCTTCCTGAACCTCCTGCATATCTTTGGCAGGAATATAAGTAGTATGCGGATCAAGATTTTTTAGAATCTCAGGTATTGTTTTTTCTATAATGTCTCCTGTATTCACGCTATCTACATAACCTTTATCGATTAAATCGATAATTGTAGACATTTTATTGGTCTGGCCCAACCCAAAACCATTAAAAACAGGTTGCGAGTTTCTGTTCAGCATATTCCCGATCAGAATTCCAACAGATATGGAAATAGCAATAAGGACAGGTATTAAGATTACTGTTTTCTTGTTCATAGCAAAAGAGTTTGAAGACCGCAGTCAGCAGAACCCGCAACCGGATCTTCTTCTTTTATTTAATTATTTTATATCGCTTTCTATTTAATTGCTTCTAAACCGAAATTAAATATCCACCTGCACAACCTCTATATTGGCTCTTTTTAGCAGGTTAACCCCATCTTCAACGCGGTAGTTTTCAGTAAAAACAACACGTTTAATTCCGGCCTGGATAATTAATTTAGAACATTCCAGGCATGGCGACGACGTAACGTACAATGTTGCTCCATCGCTGCTGTTCCCCGATTTTGCAACCTTGGTTATGGCATTTGCTTCTGCATGTAAAACATAAGGTTTGGTTATATTATCCTCATCTTCACATACATTTTCAAAACCCGAAGGAGTGCCGTTATAGCCGTCAGAAATAATCATTTTATCTTTTACGATCAGAGCTCCCACCTGCCTGCGTTTACAATAAGAGTTTTGCGCCCAGATATCAGCCATTTTCAAATAACGCTGATCAAGTAAGTATTGTTTATTGTCTTCTGCCATCTTTCCTGTTCTTATTGAATGGGTATTATTTTTTTTATATGATTACAAAAGTAACATTGATTTTAAATAATCCTCTCAATAATAACACCCTGAGCATGTTTGAGTTTGATTTTAATATTTTTTAAAGGTTGAAAACAAAAAAAGCGCAGCACAATGCCACGCTCCTCTATCAATTATTTTTTATCGTTATTATTCTTTAATCAACAGCCATACATCAGAATATTTTGGGAAAGCCTGACGAATCTGTGACACCCGGCTTCTTGCGTCGGTTTCATTTTTATATGAATTTACACAAACCCTGTAATAACCGGTTTCGCTATGAAGAATAATTGGTGTAAAACCTTCTCCAAGCAGTGTGGTACGATAATTCTTTGCATTTTCCAACTGACCGAACGAACCGAGAATAACAAAATAACTATTACCTGCATTTGCAGTTTGTTCATTCTGATCGGTGAAAGAAACTTGTTCTTTACGAATTGAAATTGGTTTTTCATCAACAACCGGGGCGGGTTCTGCTTTAACCGGTGCTGGTTTTGCTTCTTCTTTAGGCGTGGTTGTAGTACCCGGAACAGTAAAAACCTTGGTCTCAGTAGTATTATCGGAAGTATATTCTGACTGCGCAGGTTTCTTCAATGTTTTACAAGCGCTGAAAACCAGTACTAATGCTGCGAAAAAAACAACTAACTTATTCATTTTTCCTTCTGTTTATCTGTTTATTACTGAGCGAATATACGCAAATACAAAGCGCACATTCTCAATTAAGAACGCAAGTTTTTCACAGCTTGTTGTTCGCAAAAAAAGTTTTATTTAAAAATCAGAATATTATTTTCTTTTGGCCCCGGCGCCACTACCTCCAAAAAACATCATTACTCCCAGCAAATAACCAAAGTTATACCAGCCGCCGGCATTGGGAAAAGCATAAATTTCATAATCGGAAAACAGGCTGGCGATAAAGCTGAAAAGCAGAATGAAGCCATGAAGCAAACCGTGTAAAAAACCGGGAGGATCTACCACATTTTCAACATTTTGCGTTGCACAAGCCGAAAATAAAACAGCAGCAAACAATGTAACCAGAATTAGAACCAAATACTTTTTCATGGAATTTTTGTTTGAAAGTTAGAAGAAATCAAGCGTAAGCACAAGATATTGAGAAGACTATTCCGAAACAATTCCCTTCAGATAATCGATAAACTGCGGATTATTTAAACGCGAGTTCAGCATTACAAAATACGGATTCTTCATTTCGCGTTTATTGTAACTCATTGTTTCAAATGTTTCCTGAAGCAAAACTGCACCCCCGAATTCTTCCACCATTAATTGTCCGGGAGCCGTATCCCACTCGGAACAGGGGCCCGCTTTCAGGTACATATCGGCATTTCCAAGAATCATTTGAATCTGTTTGCGCGAACTTCCACAATGCAGAATTTGCACTTCGTACGATTTTTTCATTTTGTCAATGAGTTCTGCCTCCCGAGGTTTAAAAAACGAACGGCTTGCAGCAATACGAATTACATCTGGCTTTTTGTCCTTTTTTCGAATCCTCTTAAGCTCCCCGTATTTGTCGAATTCAGAAATGCCTTTGCCCTTTTTACAATACCAGCCGGTTTCAATCAGAGGTTGGTAAATCCAGCCTTCCACGGGATGTGTTCCTTTAATAATTGCCAGGTTGATACAAAATTCACCGTTCCGTTTTATAAACTCTTTGGTACCATCGAGTGGATCAATCAAAAAATAGCTATCCCATTTCTTGCGGATTTCGTAATCAGGAATAACTTTTTCTTCGTCCAGAATTGAAATTTCGGGGAACAGCTTTTGAAGCCCTTCATTGATAATTTTACTGGAAGCCTTATCAGCTCTGGTAACCGGAGAATTATCCGACTTCAGTTCTTCGCTGAAATCGTCACTCCCGTATACTTCAACTATTGCCTTTCCAGCCTCGGCAAGAATTGAAAAAACCGATTTGAGCTTTTGGCTGTCCATTAATTTTTTTGGTTTCTGTAAATTTAAGCTATCACATTTTTTTTATCACAATTCGTCCCGAAAAATCAAACTCATTTAAATGTTTCTTTACAATAGAAACCTACTTTCCGCCCCATCTTTTTGGTGCTTATTTACGTATAAAATCCCATAAACCATAATAAATTAGTAACTTGAATACTTATAAAGGGGTGACAACATGAAATTGCGCGAATCAAATACCACAAACCGAAAACCTACAGTTGCCGGGCAATTTTATCCGGGAACAAAAAAAGATTTACAAAATGAACTGAACAACCTTTTTAAAACGGCAAAGAAAAGGCAGAATTTTAACGGGATTTTAAAAGCACTAATCTCTCCTCATGCAGGATACGTTTTTAGTGGTGGAGTGTCTGCCTCTGCTTTTAATCAGATCCCCGAAAATACAAATTACGAGCGGGTATTTATTTTGGCATCGAGCCACCAGTTTCATTTTGGAGGCGCTTCTGTTTTTACTGAAGGAAACTACGAAACTCCGCTCGGGGAAGTTAAAGTGGATATTGATTTGGCAAAAAGTCTGGAAAAATCGTCCGAGATATTTAAACACCAACCCGAGGCACACAATTATGAACACAGTCTGGAGGTTCAGCTTCCGTTTCTGCAGCACAAACTGGGAAGTAATTTTAAACTAATACCGATTATTTTGGGAACCAACAGCGCAACCGACTGTAAAAAAATTGCCGCCGCATTACAACCCTATTTTAGTAACGAAAATCTTTTTGTTGTTAGCAGCGATTTTTCGCATTACCCCGGTTACGAAGATGCCAACAAGGTTGATTTTAAAACTGCCAACGCCATTTGCAAAAACAAGGCAGAAGAATTGCTGTCCACGCTAAAGAACAATGCTTCTTCGAATATTAAGAACCTGGCAACGTCGCTGTGTGGTTGGACATCGGTTCTAACCTTATTGTATTTAACCGAAAAAGGGAGTTACGAGTACAAAGAAATTGAATATAAAAACTCTGCAGACGCTGCCAGGTACGGTGATAAAAAACGCGTGGTAGGTTATTGGGCCATTTCCGTTTTCAAAAAAGATGAAGCCTTTTCGATCAGCGAAAACGAACGCGAAGAAATACTCAGTCTGGCAAGGAACAGCATTACTAATTTTTTGAAGAATGGGAAAAAAGGGGATGCTCCCGATCCGATACCCGGCAGTATTTTAAATAAAAAAGCAGGCGCGTTTGTAAGTGTTTATGTAAATGGTGAACTGCGTGGATGCATCGGTGGATTCGAGCAGGGAAAAAGCCTGCAAAAACTTATACAGCAAATGGCTGTTTCCTCAGTCCACGACCGTCGGTTTAAAGCAGTTAGCTACGACGAACTCGACAATATGAAAATAGAAGTTTCGGTTCTTTCGCCCCTGAAAGAAATTAAATCGGAAGATGAAATTGAGTTGGGCCGCCACGGAATATTTATTCGCGATGGATTTAATACCGGAACCTTTTTGCCACAGGTAGCAGATAGAACCGGCTGGGACGTGTATGATTTCCTGGGACATTGCTCGCGCGACAAAGCAGGCCTTGGTTGGGAAGGTTGGAGAACTGCAGAACTATACACATACGAAGCGATTATCGTAAAAGAATAATCTTTTACACTTTGTGCTTACCGTCAAATTTTGATACCTTGTGCCTCCATCAATAAAAATAAATGAACCCAAAATTCAGTATTCAAAAGCCCGGTATCATAAATGCATTAAACGGATTAATGCTGGCCGTTTTGGTAGTTATTGGCACTTTTCCGGAAAACGTCTGGTCGTATTCTATTGGTATTGATCCTCCTCTTTTTTGGGTTTTCAACCATCTTTTCGAAACGGGATTAAATGCCGGAAGACACATTATTTTTCCGCATGGGCCTCTGGCTTTTTTTATGTATCCTCTCAGCGAAAACATTCTGCTGGCTACTTTAGTAAGTTCGGTGTTAAAAGGGCTGTTGGTTTTTAATGTCTTTTTCCTTTTTAACCACTCAAAAACCCAGGCAAAATGGCTTGCTGCATTCCTTTTTGCATGGCTGATTTCAATGATAGCCGATTTTAACCATCTCGTTCTCGCCAATATTATTCTCTTTTATTGCAATTACTTCCAGACCGAAAACAAAGCATATAAATTTTCAGCTTTTATTCTCACGGCTTTTGCCTTTTATGTAAAAGCATACGTAGCCATAGTTTCCGGAACACTGTTCTTTGGCTTTGTTGTTTATTATTTTTTCGAAACGAAACGTTTTAAACAACTGCTTTTCGATGGATTTTCAGTGTTGGGATTTATTGTGTTGTTTTGGCTACTCATGTTTGGGACACTTCGCGGACTCCCGAATTTTATATGGGGTATGGCTCACCTGGCACAGGATAACTCTTCAGCAGCTGCTTACTACCCAGAAAACAACTGGTTGGTATTGGCATTTTTCTTCCTATCCTTAATTGCTATTTTTATTTTTAATAAAGGCAAGAAATCACACTTTTTTGCAATTCTCATTGCTCTGAGTTTATTCGCATCGTGGAAACACGGCATGGCACGCGAAGATATGTTTCATACTAAAGGTTTTCTGATTTATATTCTTACATGTTTGGCAACTTTCATTCTTTTCATTCAAAGAAATTACACAAAAAACCTGGCATTGAACGTTGTTGCGCTGTTATTGTTTTCTGTTAATATGAAAAATGCTGCTAACTATTATTCCTATAAATACGAATTGTTCAGTGTAAATAATTTTGTGGAATTTGTTAGAGATTTTGATAAACTTAAAGAAAAATCCATAAGCTTTTCAAAACAAAAGACAGCACAGAACCGGCTCCCAGAAAGCATTCTCGATACGATTTCTGATTCAAACGTTGATATTTATCCATGGGATTATTCCATTGCCGGTATAAACAATCTCAACTGGCAGCCACGGGTTGTTATTCAAAGTTATGCCACTTACACCTCGTGGCTCGATGCACAAAATGCAAAATATTTTACAACGGAACAGGCTCCTGATTTCCTGATTTGGGAGAATCAGAAAACCACAGTTGATGTAAACAATTGTGATTTGAACAGCCTGGATAACCGCTACCTGTTAAACGATGAGCCTCAAACTATTTTGCAGCTTATGGCATATTACGACCGATCAGTTTCAACAGATAAATTCACCTTGTACAAAAAAAGAAAAATGCCGGTTGCTTTTGTTCAAACCAATATCGAAAAAACAGAAAGTACCTGGAATAAATGGATCCCTGTTCCTGCCACAAATTCAGAATTAATCCGGGCCAAACTAAACTTCAATAAAAGCCTGAAACAAAAACTGAAAAGCTTTTTATACAAGGACGAACAGTTCTGGATCTACCTCAAATTAAAAGATCAGTCAATACATAAATACCGTATTGTTCCTAAAAATGCAGTAGACGGATTATGGATAAATCCTTATATTTTCGACAGTAAAAGATGGTTCAATGTCGAACAAATCATGTTTAAAGCCTCCAACCTGGCAATACTTTCCGATAAACTTTCTGTTGAATGGGAAGAGGTTGATTTTGAAAATTCACCCAACCGCATCAATTATTTTTTCGGATTAAAAAATACAACAAGCGATTCTCTTGTTTTTTCTGATACCAATAACTTTGAGCAAAGCGCAAGTACTTATTGGGGAACAATTTCAGAAGAACAAACCACCGAGCAATCCTTTGAAGGTGCACAATCCTATTATTTTAAAGGCAATCCTTATTCAACAACTTTCAGATTTCCGCTCGACAGTATTCCCTTCGGAAATTTGAGAATCACTGCTGATTCCTGGGTTATGTCGCATAAAAATAACCCGGTGTACGATATTTCGATGGTATTAACGGTGGAAAATAAAAATGGCTCAAATATTTATAAACGGATCTCTCTGAATGAACAGATGATTGACCCAAAACAATGGAATAACATTTTCCAGTCGGTTGAATTTTCACATCAGCAAAAAGGTAGCAATCTGGGTGTTTATTTTTGGAATACAGGGGACGATGAGTTGTTGATCGATGATTTCAGAATTATGATTTTCAGCGAAAAAAGATAGACGCTTAATCAAAGACTTCCTTTAATACGCTCAGCGATTTTATTTCACCTAACCCTTCGAAATGCAGCTGGTAGTAATCCAGCAATACCGACAGTAAATATTCGCGCATATCTCTTGATATTTTCAACTGCTCCAATTCACTCATTTTCAGAAGCGACAATTTAATAATGTGTTCAGTAGCTTCTTTGTTGGCAAACAACGGGTGAGAAGGTTCGAACGGCACCATAGCTCCTTTTCGTAAATCGAACCACGCTTCAAAACCGGACTTTCTTGTGTTTGGCATAAATCCCAAATATTCGGTCAGGCGAAATAAAAAGAACAAATGAAAATTAGACCAGCCATCTTCCATTAAGTCAAAATAAAGCAGTGCACTCTGCATAAATTCGAAAAGCTCGGTATAACTTTCCTGCTCATGAAGGGTTTTATACAAAATTTCGGCAAGAAAAATAGCTTGGGTAGATTTGGTTATATCGAAAGGAATAGTCTGATAAACCGGGTTGCTTTTTATTTCTTTTATTCGCTGAATATCGCGGTTCTCTTTTTGATAAGCTACAATATCCACCATAAAAAGAGGCTGTAAAAGGCTGGCTTTATTAACAGTTTTACGGCTTCGCGAAGCGTTTACCATGTAACTTTGACGTCCGAATTCGCGTGTAAAAATGGTCGCAATCACACTGCTTTCGCCATATTTTACAAGATGCAAGACTATTCCTTCAGTAGCCGCCAACATACTTAGTTTAATGTTTAAAGTTGAACGTTCAAAGTTAAATGTTTAAAGCACGAAAAATCTGCATCTGGTTTTCACAAACAATTTAGTGTTAAAATTATCCAGTATCAAATATCCAAAATCAAGTATCCTGTATCCAGAATCCATTTAATTAATAAACAGCAACTTTGTTATGTGAGTTTCTTCGCCGTATTCGTCGTTACAAAAAACCAGGTAGACACCGGTTTTAACACGATTGCCATTCAGGTTTTTCCCATCCCAGATAGCCTGCCCTCCCAACGACGTTGTTTTAAACACCAAATTTCCGCCGATGTCGGTAATTTTAATATCGGTATTGGGAATAAGCCCGGCAATGGTAACATTTCCGTCATAAGTTTCGCGTACCGGATTAGGATAAACATATACATCGCTGTAGGAATCGTTTCCGCCAGTAGCTTCTCCCTGGTAAGAAATTAAGCCTTCATCTGTTCCAAAAAATACTTCACCGTTTTTCTGATTAATAGCAATGGCCTTAATATTATTCGATAACAGAGAACTGTTTTCAGCGGTAAAATGAAGCAACTCTTCCTCTCCCGACTCAGAAACCAGGTAAACACCTGAACTTTTGGTTCCCAGCCATTTCCGGTTTGCACCATCAACTGCAATTGCGGTAACAGTTTCGTTTTCCAGCAAAGGATAATAATATCCGTCATCCAGATTCAGTCCAGGCTGGGTGGCGTACAACGTTTCGGTTGTCCATATTCGCTTAGGACTATTATAAACAGCCACGCCTTTTGATGTACCTATCCAAATGGCTCCCTCTTCATCTTCGGCAATGGAGTACGCATCATTCATCCGGGTATAATAATCACTGGTACTGTTGCTAAAATAAGATGTAATTAAAAGTTGCTCCATTTCGTCGCCCGATTCGTTAACAACATAAGCATCGTGCCCCCTTGGAACGAGAATCCATTTATCATTATTCTCTGTTACCACCAGCTGTCCCACGTTTAAACTCGTAGCTTCTTTCATTGAGAAAGACTCCCAGTCGCCGGAAGGAGACAACTTGTGCAGATTATTGGTTGCAGCAACATTGGTAATCCAAAGATTGCCGTATGAATCGAAAGCCAGCCCCCCAATCCTAACATAAGGTGCATCGGGTTGTTGTGGCAAGGCTGTCTCCAGCGGACTATTATGATTTGTATAACGTGTAACAAATTCGTCGTTTCTAAATTCTAGCAAACCACCTCCCCAACTTCCTACAAAAAAATGGTTCTCATCAGACGGATCTACTGCCAAACATACAAGATCAGGCACACCCGAGAGCTCAGGTATTTCTTTTATGCTAAAATTAGTCCATTCACCTTCTGTGTTTCGTTGAAAACGAGGTGCCATCCAATTATTACCCCATGCATCTGTTCTTCCTCCGGGTGTTACCCACACGCTATTGTTTTCAGAAGTCAGAAAAAAAACATCGTTATCCATAGGTCCCGTGGGATACAACGATTCAAAAGTCTCTCCGTTTACTTTTACCAGGGCATTATCGTAATCGGCAATCCAAATAATTCCGGCAGAGCTAATAGTTGCATTTTTGGGACTTATATCAGAAACCGTCTCACTTTCAAAAGGGTAAGAATTAATTTTCCCCGACAATGTATGATTACTATCGAACAATACAATATTGTTCTCGCTGGTTAAAAGAAGGTAATTTTCGGCAACTGACAATGCTTTAATGTTTTCACCGGCCTGGTAATACGAATCCCAGGTATTTCCGTCGAATCCGTACAACTGGTTTCCTTCTGAATAAGCAGCAATCAAGTTTCCGCCATGTACTTCCAACTGCGAAAACTTACTGTTGGCGTTGGGAATACTTTTATCCGGATTCCAGTTATGATAATCCAGAAGATCCACTCCGTTGGCGTCGGCTACTAAAATCCCCTCATCGGTGGCTGCATAAATCGAATTATTGAAAAAATCAACATCGTTCACAGCCAGGCTTGCCCCTTCTTCGCCAATATAATAAGTATCTTTTATCTCTTGTTTACTGAGATTTACCACAACAATTCCAAATCCACACGAAAGATATGCCTCGCTACCCAAAAAACTAATGTTATTTACAGCTTTGTCGGCCGACATTGTTTTTCTTTTCAGATCAGAAAGATTCACAACTTCCGAATCATAAATCAAATCAATATTGCTGTTATCGTACACTACCACAAGTACGTGATTATCTTCGCTATATGAAATCAAGCTGATTCCAAAATCAGATAATTCTGTAAATTTATTTATACTGTTATCATCGGTGTCGTAATAAAACAATCCTCCTTCCGTTGCACAAAAAACCCGGTTGGAAGCAACAGTAACATCAATGGCATCAGCGTATGAAAGATAATCCTGCCATGTTCCTTGTTCGCTTTGCGCCATGGTTTGATAAACCAGCACAAAACTTAGTAGAAATCCCAATAATATTCTCATAAATCTATTGTCCTTTGTCGTATTCATTTAAAAAGGCAACCAGCTTTTGCACTGCTCTTCCTCGATGACTGATTTTATTTTTTTCGGAGAGTTTCATTTCAGCAAACGACAAGTTCAGACCTTTGGGTTGAAATATAGGATCGTATCCAAATCCTGAGCCTCCCCTTTTTTCGCCTTTTTTCTTTTAAGATTTCGCCTTCCACAATGCCTTCAAACTGGGTTTCAACACCATCGATTATCAGCGAAATCATAGTTCTAAAACGGGCTTTTCGTTCATTTATTTTAGCCAGCTTATTCAACACTTTTTGCATATTGGCTTCTGAACTTTTTTCTTCCCCTGCATAACGGGCCGAATACACTCCCGGCTCGTTGTTCAGAGCCTCAATTTCCAAACCAGTATCGTCGGCAAAACAGTTGTAACCATACTTGTTAAATATATAAAAAGCTTTTTGCGAAGCATTCCCTTCCAGAGTTGGCTGTTCTTCCGGAATTTCTTCGTAGCATCCAATATCTTTCAAGCTCAACAATTTTATTTCGTTTCCTAATATCGCTTGTAACTCTTCTAATTTATGCTGATTGTTAGTGGCAAAAACCAATTTCATAATTTCAAAATTTTTGTAAAAATAGCGAAATCAGGTTGGCTTTTACCACTAAAGTTTCAAACTTTGATGATATTATCGGAAAGGAAAATGGTTCAACAAATAATTGATACATTAGAATTACTTAGCGACAGGGAACGAAAGGAAAGCGCCAATGTAATGTTCCCAACCAAGATGAAACTGCTTGGAGTGCGTGCAGCCGGTATTTACCAGGTAACCGACGAATGTTGGGTGGAAATGAAGAACAAGGCTCCGGAAGAAACTTTGATCCTTGCCAAAAAACTCGTTCGAACCAAAATTCTGGAAGTAAACCAGGTAGCTTTTTTATTACTTTGGAAAAACAAAAAAGCCCTCCGACTTATCGGATTAAAGGATATTGAAGACCTGGGTCAAAATATTGACAACTGGGTTACTGTAGATTCACTTTCGGTTATGATTTCGGGATGGGCGTGGCGCGAAAATCAAATTTCGGACAGCGATGTTTTAAACTGGCTGAAATCGGAAAACCGCTGGTGGAGAAGAACAGCAATAGTTTCAACAGTGCCTTTAAACCTAAAAGCAAGAGGAGGAACAGGCGATGCCAAACGAACACTGATGATTTGCGAAAAAGTGGTTGACGACCGCGATGACATGATAGTAAAAGCCTTATCGTGGGCTTTGCGCGAACTGTCGAAAAGCGATAAAAAAGCAGTTGAAAGATTTATGGAAAAATACGATTCACGATTGGCTGGCAGGGTGCGAAAAGAAGTATTTACCAAATTAACGACCGGAAGAAAAAACGGGTGATTCAATGTTCAGTCACAGTTGCAAAAACTGAACACAATAAACAAGTTACTCATTTACTCAATAACCAATATTTACTCACAGGTACAGGTTTCCAGACAATCAACAATCTGGCTCAGGATAGTGTATTTCAAATAATAATATGTGTTTTTCCCTTCTCGTTTCGAGCAAAGAACACCTTTATCGCGCAAGATTCCCAAATGATGAGAAGTAGTAGACTGCTCAATGTTCAGCAGCTCATGAATTTCAGTAACCGTTAATTTCTTTCCACCCTCCAGATGCTTCAAAATAGCAATACGCATAGGGTGTGCAATGGCTTTTAACATACTGGCTGCTATTTCCAGTCGCTCTACATTTAACTCTTTGACACTTACCATACAAATACCTTTAAAAATGCAAATATATAAATATTTAATTTCGATAAAACAGATTCCGCATTATCAAAAGAAACATTTGTAAAAAATACCCAGTTAAAATTTCTTTTTTTTGTTGAAAAAGGCTGTTTTTATCTGAAATTGTTCTATGTTCGTTTCTCAAATAACAAGAGGATTTTAAGGAAGATGACGACGATTAATAAAATAAAGGCCCCTATAGTAAAAGAACTACAAGAATTTGAGCCTTATTTTAAAAAATCGTTGCAAAGCGACATTCCCCTGCTTGGGACAATACTTAATTACATGTATCGCACCAAGGGAAAGCAGATGCGTCCGATGTTTGTTTTCCTTTCAGCAAAACTACATGGAGGAACCAATGGATATTCGCAACTGGCAGCCTGTTCGGTAGAATTGCTTCATACTGCCACCCTCGTACACGACGATGTTGTTGATGAATCATACGAACGCCGTGGATCGTTTTCGGTAAAAGCTTTGTGGAAAAACAAGCTTGCAGTTTTGGTTGGAGATTATATTCTGGCGCGTGGCCTTTTGCTCACACTCGAAAATAAGAAATACAATTTCCTGCATCTTATATCGCGTGCAGTTCAAGACATGTCGGAAGGTGAAATCCTACAGATGAAGAAAAGCCGGAAACTGGACATTGACGATGAAACTTATTTCGAGATTATCCGCAAAAAAACAGCTTCGTTAATTGCCACCAGTATGGCCATTGGTACAGCTTCAGCCATCGATGATGAAGAGACTATTGAAAAAATGTACCGCATTGGCCAGGATGCAGGTATCGCCTTTCAAATAAAAGACGACATTTTTGATTACCAGTCGAAAGGATTACTTGGCAAACCCACCGGTAACGATATCAAAGAAAAGAAGATTACACTGCCGCTATTACATGTATTAAATAATGCAGAGAACTCGGAACGCCGTCGTATACTTCGACTGATAAAACGAAAAAACAACAGTTCCACGGTTATAAAAGAGCTTATTCAACTGGTAACAGATAAAGGAGGGCTGGAATATGCCGAAACCAAGATGAATGAATTTAAAGACAAGGCAATATCCGGGTTAAAAGAATTTCCCGAATGCGAAGCCCGCGAGTCGTTAATCGAATTAATGAATTATATTTCTACACGTAAAAAGTAACCGTTGTGTTTTCTAATATTTAGAACACGATTATCATCAAACAACAAATACTGACCCTTAATTCCGGCAAGTATCCCCACAACTTCAGGCATTTTATCAAAGCCAATGCTGGTAATTTTTGAAGGAAACTGATCAACCGGATATTCAATATTCACCACCTCATTATCCTCATCGATGTATTTTTGCAATTCGGAAGGCAACAAATGGATTACCCTTTCCTTTTCTGCCGGCAGATCAAAATCTTTCAGTATTTCATTCTTTAGCATGGCCCGCCAGTTGGTTTTATCGGTAAAATGATCTTTAAGAAAAACTTCAATTATTCCTGCAATGTGACGGTTGGGAGTTTTGGCCAGCTTTATCGCATAACTGGCGCCCTGGTCGATCCATCGTGTTGGAATTTGATGATTACGCGTAACACCAACTTTTACAGCACTCGAAACAGCAAGGTACACATAATGATCGATCAGGTCGTGCTTTTCGGCCCATTCCATGTCGCGGGCAATTCCAAAATGCGATTTCGATAATTCAGGCCTGATAACCGATTCGCTGGCTTCGGGCGCGGTTTGCAGACAGTTGTAACAAAATCCCTGGTTAAAAGAAGTTTTGGTCTTTTTACCGCACGAAATACAGTTGATCTGGCCGGTAAAATTCAGCGATATTTCTTTACCAATTAAAGCATTCATATCAACAAAATCGTCACCAACAGGAAGCTTGTATTTTACCGGCGAAGCCAGTTCTGTTTGCATTTTTCTTATGTTACCTTCGTATTGCATTTTTTCAGATTTCCGGAGTGAAAGTAAAAAAGTACAAATCTTGTATGTTACAAAATTTGTACTTTTTCGAAATTATAATGATTCGTCGTTTGCCACACCCAAAACTCCCAGATAAAGCAACTTGGCAGCATCTTCCATAATTTCGGGAGTAAGCACGTTGGTTTTATCCATTGGGTGATGATAGTAAACGGGGTAAACCGAGTTGCGGGTCCATAATCCAAATGTCTTTATTCCTACATTTTCGAAATTGGACTCATCAGAGCGTGGACGTCCATAATTCTTTTGAACTTTTGAAGCACCCATTTCGCGGTGAATATAATTGTTGTTTGCCTTTTCGAAATGCGAGAATAAATCGGTATGTGTTTCTCCTCCTCCCATAAAAAAGGCCGTTCCGTTTCCAACCATATCAAGGTTGATCATCATTTTTGTCTTTTCTACAGGAAACAGCGGATTTTCAGCATAAAATTTTGAGCCATACAAACCACATTCTTCTCCACCCAGTAGGATAAAAAGAACAGAACGTTTTGGTTTTACTTCCGAATTAGCCAGGGCTTTTGCAGCTCCCAAAATATCGCAGATACCCGAAGCATTATCCAGTGCACCGGGGAAGAGCACATCTCCCATTTGCCCCTGTCCGTCGAGGTGGCCTCCAATAATAATAACCTCATCTTTTAATTTTGGATCGGAACCTTCTATTAAACCAACCACATTACATGCCTGCGCTTCAGGAAAATACTTTGTTTCAGCCCGGATAAAAACCTGTTGTTCTGCCGGCAAACTGAACGACGGGGTCTCCATATTTTTCAACTGTTTTCGCACTTCCTGATAATCTTTTCCTGCATCAGTAAAAATTTTTTCAACAACTTTTGTATCAACATGCGCATATACAAAACCTTCCAGATTTACAGTATTCGGATTGGCCAGTTTGCTCACATAAATCATTCCGGCAGCACCGTGTTTTACTGCATTTCTGAACTTATACCGGTGATAAGCATAAGGTGTCCATTTTGCCAGTGTAGGATCATTTTTCGTGTATGGTATTCCGCTTTCGAGAATGATAATTTTCCCCTTAACATCAATAGATGCATAATCGTCGTAATCCAGTTCCGGGGCTGTAATTCCATAACCGACATAAACCAATTCGGCCTGAACAGTGCCACTTGCCGAATTTGAGCCAGGGAAATAATCCTCCGGAAACTCCAGGTAAGTTTTTTCGTTCCCGTTAAAATAGACGACTGAACCCAGCGAGTTAACTTCCGAAAACTCATTTTTAAAATACTGAAAATAACTTCCATTGTTGGCAGGTTTTACTCCCCACTCCTCAAACTTGCCGGCACACCATTTTGCCGCGTCAATATATTCAGGAGATCCCGAAAGACGACCTTTATATTTTGCAGAACTCAGTTCTGTGGCAAAATCCATCAATTCATTACTTGAAATAGAATGAAACGTATTCAGATCAATTTCATTCTGGCCAATAACATTAAATGCGGCCAATGCGGTTAGCATTAAAATAACTCCAAACTTCTTCATAAAAATATTTACTTATTATACTTCACAATCAAATTTTTCGATCCATCCTTTTCAGGATTTCAAAAACTTAAACGCTAAAAGTACAATTTATTTGAGGAGTTTAAGAGAAACCCTGGCAACTTTTAAAACCACCATTTCTTTTTAGGGACACAGAAAGTTTATTCATCTTCAAATCAATTAGCCCCGGCACGTATTAAGGCAAAATATTCTTCTGTTTTTATATGAAGTAAGTTACTGATGATTTGTTTTTGCTGGTCCTATTTATCCGGACATACAATCAGGGCACGAAGTGTAACCTAGAATCCACAGACATATAAGGAAACACAACTTTAGGCTAAGGTTGCGGAATTTTAAATAAGGATTTTACAATGCTCCAAACAACCTTATCCCACTAAATAAAAACCTTAGTAGAAATAGTGTAGAATTGAATTTGTAACCTTATTAACCTTCTCAGGCATTGGAATGCTGCAATTTTAACACACCCCATCGGCAAGGGCTGAAGCCCGGTTTTAGCCCTTAAGCCTTACCACAGTCTGGTTTTCTGAAAAGCACGGATTTTCAGACCCTCGTAACTCACTGATTTAAGGCTTCCTGCAGCTGTGTAATTACCCGGAAAATTTTGTGGCTGACTTGTTGCACGACTGCGGCAAGGGAAAAAAAGTTGTGGCTCGCCTGTTGCACAGCTGCAGCAAGGGAAAAATTTTCGTGGCGACCTTCCCGCACAGCTGTAACAAGGGAAAAATAATTATGGCTGGCATGTCGCAGCATTGCAACGGGCAAAAAAATGTTGTGGTTTGCTTGTTACACGGCTGCGGCAAGCAAGAAATAATCCGCAGATGCCTGCTGCAGTCGTGTAACATACTCGTAATTCTTCTTAGAACCCACTACGCAGTATTGCAACCGGGGTGAAATTGTCCTGAATCCGGGATAGCACATCTGCATCAAGCCTGCTAAATCTCTTGCTCGCGGTTTGCAATATTCTTAGGTGCTAAATTCCAACATACTTCTTATGCGAGTAAAATGCTACATTGGCAAAAATGCGGCGGATCATAATCTGCAACATTGACTGGGGTAAACATTTGCTCTAATTTTATTGAACGAAAAGTAAAAACTCACGAACGTTGGTGTATCCTGTAATTACTATCCTCCTATCTCAGCCACAATACCATACTTTTCAAAGATTGAAATTGCACGGTTTTGTTCATCTTCGGTTGGTTCTTCCATATTAAATTCGTTGTATTTAGAGCCAAGTTTATTGTATTTACTTGCTGCAATATTGTGGTAAGGCAAAATACTTACCGCCGGCTTTTTGCCCGGAAGCCCTGCCACAAACTCAGCCATTTCTGTAATGCTGTTGTAATCGGCATTTACATTTCTGATAAACGGAACGCGAATATTAATATTTGCTCCACTTTCAGCTAATAATTGCAAATTTCTCAGGATAAGCTTGTTGCTCACTCCTGTCCACTTTTTGTGTTTGGCGTCGTCCATCACCTTTAAATCGTACAGAAAAAGTTCGGTTCGCTTGGCCACTTCCAGCAAAGTTTCAGAATCAGCAAAACCACATGTATCAACAGTTCGGTGAAGATTCTTTGTGCCGCACGCCTTCAACATCTGCAATAAAAATTCAGAGTGCATTAAAGGCTCACCACCCGAAAAGGTAACTCCCCCTCCCGATTGGTCGATGTGTATCCGTTCTCTTTCGATGATCTCAAGCAGCTCGTCAACTTCGTATGTACGTCCCGACATTTCAATGGCTTTTGTTGGACAAACATCGGCGCAGATACCGCAAAGTGTGCAGGCTTCGTAATCGGTAACAATTCCTTTGGGTGTTAAAGTAAGTGCATCATTCGGGCACATTTTTACACATTCCTGCGCACCAATACATTTCGATTCGGTGAATAATTTCTGCACGGCCGGAGACTGGCTTTCAGGGTTGTGGCACCATTTGCACGATAAAGGGCAACCTTTCATAAAAATTGTAATCCGGATGCCTGGCCCGTCGTTAATGGCGTAACGTTTTATATCAAAAATAAGTGATTGTGTCATTATAGTATATTAGAATCAAGTACCAAGATACAATTAGCAAGTATCAAGATCTCATCTCCACTGAGTTGTCTTGATTCTTGATAATTGCTAATTGTGTCTCTTAATCATTAAAGAGCTTCATTCTCTGTTCTGTCGATTATATCCTGTTGCAGATCGGCATTCATATCGTTAAAATAATCGCTGTAACCAGCCATTCGTACCAACAGGTCTTTGTAATCTTCCGGACAAGCCTGTGCAGCCAGAAGTGTTGCCGTATCAACAATATTAAACTGAATATGGTGACCACCCAAGGAGAAATAACTGCGGATAAGATGTCCCAGTTTTTCCACATCCTTGTCGCGTTTTAAGAGGCTCGGTACAAAACGCAGGTTGAGCAATGTCCCTCCCGATTTTGTCTGGTCGAGTTTTCCCAGCGAACGAATTACATTCGTCGGGCCATGCGTATCGCAACCATGCGATGGCGAGGTTCCGTCGGAAATTGATTTACCTGAAAAACGTCCGTTTGGAGTTGCGCCCAAAACCGATCCAAAATATACGTGACAAGTGGTTGAAAGCATATTTAAATGAAATACTTCGCCTTTTGTATTTGGTTTTCCTTCAATCGCATTCAGCAGATCGTTGAAAACCTTAACAGCAATCGAATCAGCATATTCATCATCGTTTCCAAAGAAAGGTGTACGGTTCAGAATCCGCTGACGAAGAACTTCTTCGCCTTCGAAATTATTCGCCATAGCAGCAAGCAAGGTTTCCATGCTAAGTGTTTTGTCTTCGAAAACGTGCTTTTTCAAAACAGAAAGACTGTCGGTAATTGTGCCCAAACCGGTACACTGAATGTAGTTGGTATTATAACGAGGACCTCCGTTGTAATAATCTTTTCCTTTTTTAATGCAATCATCCATCACCACAGAAAGGAAGGGTGCAGGTGCATATTTGGCAAACATCTGGTCGATGTAGTTACTCACACGAATTTTTTGATCGACCACAAAATTCAGCTGCTTCAAAAATGCCTCGTAAAGTTCCTCATAAGTTTTGAAATTTAACGGATCGCCGGTTTCAATACCAGCCACTTTACCTGTAACCGGATCGATGCCATTATTCAACGTAATCTCTAAAATTTTAGGAACGTTCAGATAACCTGTTAACAAATAAGCTTCTTTTCCGAATGCGCCAACTTCGATACAACCACTGCAACCACCTTCGCGGGCGTCCTCCAGGGTTTTCCCCTGGTTCACCAATTCCTGGATATAAACATCGGGGTTGAATACCGAAGGATAGCCGTGACCCTGGCGTATCAATTTTCCGGCAGCCATAAGGAAGTCATCGGGTGTAACCTTTGCAATATGAACCGAGTTTCCCGGTTGCAAAATATGCAGTTCTTCAATCACTTCTAGCATGATGTATGATACCTCACTTACACCATTTGTTCCGTCGGACTTAACCCCCCCAATATTGATATTGGTGAAGTCGTTAAAAGTTCCACTTTCGCGGGCAGTGATTCCCACTTTTGGAGGTGCCGGGTGATTATTTACCTTTATCCAGAAACAACTGATAAGTTCCTTTGCCTCATCTCTTGTAAGCGTACCTTCGGCTATTTCCTTTTCGTAAAAAGGAGTCAGGTGCTGATCGAAATGCCCCGGGTTCATGGCGTCCCAACCGTTTAATTCGGTAACAGTACCAAGGTGTACAAACCAATACATTTGAATGGCTTCCCATACATTTCGAGGAGCGTGAGCTGGAACCCAACGACAAACCTCAGCAATACGTTTGAGCTCTTCCACGCGTTTCGGATCGCTTTCTTTTGCAGCCATCTCTTCGGCCAAATCAGCATGACGTTCAGCAAAAACAATAGCTGCATCGCACGAAACGGCCATCGCTTTCAACTCCTCCTGCTTCTCTGTCGCTTCAACATCGTTTAAAAAGTCAAGACTGTCGATGTGATCCTGAATATCCTTTTTGAAATCGAGCATCCCTTTCCGGTAAATTTTTCCATCAAGGGCAGTGTGACCAGGCGCACGTTGTTCCATAAACTCGGTGAACACACCGGCCTCGTAGGCACGTTGCCACTCATTGGGAACATGGCTAAAAATACGTTCCCGCATGGTTCTACCTTGCCAGTATGGAATCACTTCTTGCTCGTAAGTATCGATATCTTCCTTAGAAAGGGTATAACGCTGCTGATCACGTGTATTTAATACATTTAAATCATCAACGCTGTGGCAAGTCAGCTCCGGAAATGTAGGAACCGATTTTGGCACCGGGCCGCGTTCTGCCACAATCAATTCATCGTCGCCAATATAAATGGTTTTTTGTTTACATATTTCCAGGAAATTCAGAGCCCTCATCATTGGATCTGAATATTTGCCATAGTTTTCTTTATAAAACTTAGTTGTAATTAATGCACGCTCAATGGAAAGAGACTCCTGCATTTCAACACTTTTTTTACGTAAACGTTGAATACGTTCGTTCATTCCCGGGCCAATTTTATTTTTAGTCCCTTTGTAAAAATTTCCTTCAGAACCGGCGGGCCGCTCAGGAACCCTTATAATATTTTCTTCAGCAAAAGACATTTTACCAAAATTTTAATTTAACAAAAAATAAAAAGAGAATAGGGCCAACAAATGGGGGTATATTTTAGACATACAAGATCCAGCACTCGAAGAGACATCGATATGTAATCAAAAGATTTGATATGTGCTGTTTTTCTGACACTTGACTTTTATTATTTAATGGCGTAAATTTAATCAAAGATCAATACGAATCAAAACAATATCACATTGAAGACAACAAACACTGTCATTATTCTCAATTTCGACACAAAATTTTAACATAACTCTATCATGACTAAAAAAGCAGGCAACGCACTTATGGCTAACAGCATTGAAACGTATGTAAAAACAGCATTGGTTTTTCTAATATTAATTATTTGTTTTTTAATTTTTAAACCATTCCTGGTTCCCATTATTTGGGCAATGATTATTGCTATCGCCTTTTATCCGCTTCATTTAAAATTTACAAAACTATTAAAAGGAAAAACCGGTTTATCGGCAACGATAATTACATTGTTACTTCTGGCTATATTATTAATACCTTCCGGTTATTTTATAGAATCGTTATTTGAGAATATAAAGGAACTTGCGACGCAAATGAAATCAGGTGAGTTTGAAATTCAGGCTCCTCCTGAAAAAGTTGCCGGCTGGCCAATTATCGGTAAATCGATTTATGGTGCATGGCAAACATTTGCCGAAAACCTTAAAGCCGGACTTGCTGAATACCAGCCTCAAATTCAGGCGGCGAGTCATAAAGCACTGAGTTTCTTTAAAGGATTTATGGGGAGTATTCTGGTTTTTGTTCTTTCCATTATCATTGCCGGAATTTTTTTATCGCGCTCAAATACCGGTTATCCTATTGTTTACAACGTTTTTAACCGTTTAATGGGAAAAGAAAAAGGAACCGAACTGGTAAACAATTCAAAAAAGACCATTAGCAGTGTGGTAACCGGAATTTTGGGAACTGCCATTATACAAACAACCATTATTGCCATTGCCTTTTTTGTATTTAAAGTCCCCATGGCAGCCATTTTGGCCCTAATAACTTTATTATTCGCCATCGCTCAAATTCCGGTAATACTGATAATCATACCTGTAATTATTTATATGTTTTCGGCAGTGGGAGGAGCCAGTGCTGTAATATTTACTATTTGGGGAATTCTGGGAGCATTAAGCGACAATGTACTAAAGCCCATGCTATTAGGCCGCGGATTGAAAATTCCGATGCTCGCCATTTTGATTGGAGCTATTGGGGGAATGATACTTATGGGAATGATTGGCCTTTTTATTGGCGCTGTTGTTATGGCTCTTGGTTATCAGATTACTGAATTGTGGATGAAAGAATCACCCGAACATTCCGAAACTTTTCAGACTACAAATCCTGAGAATTAAAATCAACCATACATATTTATAAATAGAAACTCATGAACAAATTTAAGACAAATGCTATGAAAGAAATGAACAAAATCATTGCGCTTCTTTTCTTTGTTTCGGTCATTATTTATTCATGTCATCCTGAATATGATGCCACTATCGACGAATTGGATCTTGCCATTACAAAATACGACCAAGAGCAGGACTTCAACGAACTTCAAACGTTTTATCTGTATGATACCATCATTTATATTTACGACGACGAATCGATATTACCGGCAGGAAATGACCATACACAGGAGGAGCTTATTCTTTCGGAGGTGAGAAATAACCTTACAAGTTTAGGGTGGACCGAAGTGGATGCGCCATCTGAAAATTCAATTGATGCCGATGTTTCGATTATGATTTCGGTATTAGAAACCGACGTAAGTTTTTATTATTACTACTGGTGGGATTGGTGGTACTGGTATCCGTGGGATTGGTGGTACCCCTGGTATCCAGATTATCCTGGTTATCCCGGTTATCCTGTTTGGCCCGGCTATCCAACTTATCCAAGCGGAGGCTACACAATTGGAACTGTTTTTATTGATATGATAAATATGAATGAAATTGTGGAACCCGAAAGCGACGATGTATCTGTAAAACTCCCAATTGCCTGGACAGGGGCAATAAACGGGATTCTTGCCGGCTCTGATGCAAATATTTCATCCCGGATATCTACTCAAATTAACCAGGTGTTTGCACAAAGCCCGTATCTTCATAAATAAAAACCGATTAGCAATGAAAAAAGTTATTATAATAGCCTTATTAGCACACATTACTTTTCAGGTAAATGCGCAGGAAGGAACCACTGTTTTTGCAAATTTCCTTCCATCGATGCCCCTGGGCGAAACCGCCGATTTTACAGGTAACATAAGCCCACGATGTGTGGACTTTGAAGTTCAGAAATTTATTCAGGAAGATTTATCGGTGGGTTTTGTAATCGGATGGAATCTTTTCAGAGATAAACTCTCAAATGAAACTTTTGATTATGAAGACCTGACCATTACAGGAACCCAGTTCAGATATACGAATATTGTACCGATGGATCTGAACGTAAAAAAATATTTTTCAGGAAATAGCGATTATATTCCATATGCAGGAGTTGGTATGGGAATATCGTATAACGAGCAACGAAACGATATCGGTGTTCTGCAACTTGGAGACGACAAATGGATGTTTCATGTAGCTCCCGAGATTGGAATGCTTTACGATATGAACTACAAAAGTTTTCTTTCGGTTAAACTGAAATACAATTACTGCCCAGAGGCTGACGACTTTCCAAGCATGTCGTTTTTAAGCCTGGGAATCGGAATTGGCATTAAGTAGCAAGAATGTCATTCATAAAAAAGGTTCGGACTATATTTTAATCCGAACCTTTTTTTATTATCTGAACTTACTTAATATTTATTCCGGCAAAAGAATCAACTTAACTGAAATTCGTTAAATCTGTTTTAAAATTCATTGCTGGAAGTGTTTACCCAACTGTTATTTTCTGCAGGCGGCTCAGGCTCAGGCTTTGTTACCTTAACCTGGTAACTTTCGTTGTTTTCCCTGAAATAAATCCATAAAGTCACCTCATTCTTTGTTTTGTTAAGCTTCGAAATTTCAACCCTTAAAACATCAATACCGGTGTCTTTTCTTACCTCTTCGAGCAATCGTTTATTGTTATTCAAAATAGAAAAACTGGAAGGAGCAAAAACCAGCGAACGTTTTAAAACATATTGTTTTGGAAGATAAGACTCCATTGCTAGTGCCGAAAGAATAATAATTAAGTTAGCAATAACCAATCCCAACCAGTTAGCAACATTAAACTCAACCAGGGCATTAATTATTGAAACGCCAATAACCAGGAACAAATAGGTCATTTCCTTTAAATCGATTGACGGAGAACGATATCTGATGATACCGAAAATGGCAAAAAGTCCCAGCGCAAATCCTATGTTCAAACTTACCTGATCGAGAATGGAAGCAATAAGAAAAATCATCATTCCCATCAAGAAGAAAGTGAACAAATAGGTCGCGCGACTATTTCTAGGATAATAAACAAAACGGATAAGAATAAAAATTGAAACAATATTAACGATTAAGCGCAGTAAAAAATCGAACCACAACTCACCGCTTATATAAATTCCACCTTCGTTAATGTTATTCATTGTATCCATAAACTTTCTTTTAAAATGTCATCTCTCTGCATTCCTTTTTCAATCTGTATATCAAAACATCTGGTTTTTCAACCATGCTGTAAAAACCATCGATATAATGAATTAATTTTTTCTTCTCTTTTTCATTAAGATAAGGAAACGACTGAATTGTTTCGTACACACTGGTTTTCTTCCGGACAAACTTATTTATAACCTGTCGGTACGCTTCATCGTTTCTGCAATAACCAAGGTACTCGCGTTCATAAATGTAGTCGACACTGGTCCACTCCTGTGGGATAGCATAATCTGCATCGACAAAACCGGAATAATCATAATCATAAGGTACAGGTGTTACTTTCTCAGTAAGCACCTTTAAAGATTTCATGTATTTAATGTTATGACCTCCCTTGGCCCGCCAATCGGTATTACCAATCATATATTGAAATAATGCAACCATATCCATTTCTGATTCTATTATATTCTTGGATTGAATAAGCTGAGAATTGACCTCTACGGAATTGGTACGATCGATAACTAATTCTATAGGTTCTATTAAAAATCCGATTTGCTTATAATTATGGCTTTTTTTCCCGGTATCGATATATGTAATATTCAGTAACCTTACCCTGAAACTTTTATCGGTAAATAAATTGTAGAGTTTATAAGCCAAATACTCTTTGTAAATGTAACTCTGGTAGTTTTTTGATCCTGAACAATGAGTTACAAGTTTTATTTTTTTATATCCCTCCAATTCTGAATTTAATATCGGATCGGTTTTAAAATTGAGGTAAATAGGAGGGAAAAAACAATGCCCTCTTCTGAAATTTCCCCTGGCTTTTAACCTGATATTTTTTACGATTGAATCCGTTTCGTTCAGGTGCAAACGAAATTCTGCATCGAGATACTCTCCCTGAAATTTATGCCGGATGAAGGATGTAATATCATATTTCAGGGTGAGATCAAGTGGTTCCTTTGCATCGAATATTTTTATGTTATTGATGTTTGCAGATACCGGCCCAATCAGCGAAGAATCTGGGAATACGCCACTTTCCTTAATCTGACCGGAAACCCCAAACGAAATTATTAAAGCCAGAAGTAGAAGTAAAATCGGTTTCATCTTATTTATTTCTGTTTAATTCTCTATATCTGTAATTCCAAAGGACTAAATACGAAAATCATTTTAGACTAACTTCCAATGATTTTATTTGCTGCAAGCAGGTTTGTATTATTTTGAATAATTATAATCCTAATCCATTTCCTTCTTATCATTCTTTTATCAAAAAAAACACCGATGTGTTCACAAAGCAAATCGCCTGTACTAAATTTACAAGATTTTTAGTACAAAAACACGCTATCTAAAAGATTTTTAGCGATTTAATCAGAAGATCCGAAAAAAACACAAAGAAGCTCGCAAAATACATTTATGAACCACCAAATGAACTGGACTTTAAGGATTTATTTTCATATATTGCATTGTAATCTAACATAACAAATTATGAAACCAATCTCCCTCTTCTTTATCGCTGCTGTTTTTTTATTTACCGCATGCAGCACTTCAAGCAAATTAGTTAATTCATGGAGCGATAAAGAACACACACCAAACAGTTATAATAATATTGGTGTTACTGTTCTTTTCCCAAACTCATCAAATCGTTATATAACCGAACATGCCATTGTTGACGAACTAAAAGCCAACGGTTTAAACGGGATGCCAACTGTTGATGTTTTCCCAATGGCAGAAAAAGTTGCCATGGCAAAAGAGGCTCTGAAGAATACAGATGCAGTTCGCGAAACAGTAATCAAAAAAGTCAACGAAAACAAAATCGATGCTTTAATAATTGTAACTCTGTTTAATAAAACCCAGGAGGAAAGATGGGTGAACAATCGTAATTTTGGCTGGGGAGGCACAGGATATTACGGAACTCCGCTTGGAATGCACGGATCGTATTATGATTATTATGCTTATTCCATTGGAACAATTTACAACGATGGCTACTATGTTGAAAATGTATCTTATTTTATTGAATACAACCTTTACGATATAAAATCTGAAAAATTAATCTGGCGGGGACAGACTAAAACAACCAATATAAAATCAGTAGAAAAAGAGGCAGAAGCATTGGCCGGCATAGTTGCCAAACAACTCATTAACAAAAAAATAGTTTCGAAATAACAATTGCCGAACCCGGCAAAAAGAAAGAGCAAACAATTAAAATATGTTTGCTCTTTTTTGTCCTATCAGCGTCTTGTCCTCCCCCCACTTCGCGATGGTGCCGGCCGGCTCCGCGGTGTTACGGAAGGCCGGTTATTTTGAAAATTATTGTAACGAGTATTTCCCCTGTTTCGGTTATTAAAATCACGCTCAAGTTGCTGTGGTCTGGTCGATGGCCTTTGAGTGGATTGCGATGGCCTTGCGGAAGGTCGCTGGGTTGGTTGAGTTGACCGGGTGGACGGACGCTGGGCAGGCCGCGAAGGTCTGGTCACAGGCTTGTTATCTGGCCTGGCCGATTTATTTAACGACTCAGGACGCGTACTCGGTTTCTTATTTTCTTGTTTCCAGTTGCCGTTATTATCCCGCCTGAGAATATTTCCATCCCTGTCGGTATAAACATTATTTGGGCGATTTGACGGTCGCGATGCAATGCTGTTATTTCTCCTGTTAGGAAGGTTCGAATTCCGAACATCACGAGTACTCTTTATACCACGGTCTCTTCGGTTGTAAATATTCCTTGAATTGTATTTCCCGTTTGCATAGCCGGATGCATAGCCCCTTAAATAACCATCGCGATAGCCGTGATGATAACCATGATGATAACCGTGACGGTAACCATGTCTGTAACCTGCCGGTCCCCAGTAACTATGTCCTCCATAAAAATTCATGTGGAACCATCCGTAACTAAAGCCAACTGAGAAACCCCAGCCGGTATACGGATTGTAATGAACACCAAAACCGAAAGTCCAGGGACGAGGATAATAATAATGCCCGTACCACGGACGATAGTAATAACCGGTTCCGTAAAAAACACAACCGTTGTACCAGTACGAATGGCAATATCCGGGAGTGTATCCAACATAAACCACATCGGGAGTTGAATCGTAGATATAAACGTATTTCACGTTGTAAACAGGTGCACTTGGTGGAATTTCATCCACTTCGGCAGGTCGGGTGTCACTTACGATCCATGGTCCTGCTGCTTTTGTCGATTCGAACCAGATACCGTCGTCAACACAATAATATTTGTTCTTGATCCTGAGTACTGTACTTGCTGTATTTATTGCATATTCTACCTCCGAATCTTTTACTTTTTCAAACTTCGGAGTACCGTCATATTCAACGGTAACGGTAGCTGTTTTTCGGTCGACAACGGCAGTTTGCGGCATTTGCTGCTCGTATTTTGCATCCTGTGCTTCAGGAGTTCCGGGAATACTTGCCCGAACTGTTGCTATGGATGCATCTTCAGGTATTTTTGCAAAATCATCAGGAAGATCGGTTGGCTCGACAAATTTCCAGTCGCCGTCAGTTAGCGTTTTTGAGCTAAACCAACGTCCGTTCAACAGTACAAAATGCTGTTGCGAATTGATATCCATAATAATATCATTCTCCGAATTCTTCACAAATAACAAAGAAGTGCCTTTAATACTTTCATATTCCAGCTTTCCACTCGAACTGATCAACTCTGCCGGAACCGTACTTACAATTATCTCCGGAATAGCATCATTGCCTTCAACTTCAGGCTCTTCCTCCTCCTCGTCCATCATTTGCGAGGCTACTTTCTCCACTTCTTTCGGAATATTTTTGGAAACGTCCCAGTTATCGGTTACAATTTCTGTTGAAACGTACCATTGTTCTCCCCCTTTTAGGTAAAACTTATTATTCTGCTTTATTATTAAAAACGGCGTATTTTGTACATACTCCATTTTCGAATTCTCAATTTCTTTTAAAATCGGATCACCATCTACTATAACCAGTACTGCCGGTTCTGATCGAAAATATATCTGGGGAGGATTATTATTTAACTGGTCGTTTAATAACTCTAAATCCTCCTCTTCTTCCAAATCAGCAAGAATCATATCGAGCGACATCTGAAAATCGAGCGATTCCAGATCGTTAATAACCAGCTGTTTTAACTTCTCCAACGTCGATTCTTCATCCACATCCGGAAATTTTACCATAGGAATTTCCAGTTTCACAAGGTCGGCAGTCCGGTTATCCATATCGGTTAACAACAAAGCACTGAACCATAAGGCTCCAAAAACCATGTCGCTATCAGCCGTTTTTACCGACAATGCCATTCTTCCTTCCAACACATTCTTGCTTAACGATTCAAGTTGTGGCTGGTATAAGGTAATTACATAATCATTTGCTTCGATTTCTCGTGGCCACACCAATTTATTTGGATTCTCTTCTGCACGACTAATAAAGCCGCACACCAGAAAAGCCATTATCAATAGTTTATTCATTTTTCTTGTTTTTTTGATTTTCTATTTCTGAAGCCGAATAATTAAACCTGCGCCTAAATCCCAATGAACCAGCGGAACATTAAAATCGACGCCACCAGAGCAACTGCTCCCTCCCGAACCAATTCCACACCAAAAACCAGCCCCTGCAAATTCAAGAGGCATCATTAAATTAGTGAATAAACGCAGTCCGACTCTATCGGAAAGATACAGTTTTGCGCCTAATCCAATTCCGGCAGAAAACAACCAGACACGGTCATCTCCGTTCGATTTCTGGACATATCGCGATGTTCCCAAACTTATTTTTGAAAAGGGAACTACATTCCCGGTTTTAAATTCACGAAGTACGCCAAACTGGTAATGCTCCACAGCAAGATCGATACTTCTTAAATAATTATTACCACGTGTATCGTTACGTTCGTAACTGATTTCAGCATACATCATCTTATCTAATTGTACACTTAATAATCCTCCGTAGAGAATGTCGTCTTTAACATCAAAATAACGACCATAGTTATCCACTTTCCCGGCAAAGGTATATCCAAAAATAGGCGTTAATTCAATGTTTTGAGCAGTAACAATAATTCCAACGAACAGGAATGCTGTAAGAAACAGAATTTTTTTCATGGTTAATCTTTCCGTTTGGTTTGAACTTATTTATTCATATTCAAGTTCGGGCTTTTAATTATTAAACGCAAATATTTAATAATAGAAACGCCAAGGTTATTTAGCATAAATATTTTCCACGTTTACCCTAATAATACTACCATCAAACCATTGTTGTTGCCTCATATTATTCATATATTTAATGAAGCTTATCAGAATACTGAGAAAATGAAAAAACTAACGCTATTTACCTTTATTATACTGCTCAGTTTTGCAGCCCGGTCACAGATTGTAATTTCGTTGCTTTTAGGAGACAAGTTAAACTCCCCCGACCTTGAATTTGGACTTGAAGGCGGACTTAATTTCACGAATGTCAGCGGATTTGAAACCAGTGATTACCTGCGCAATTTTAACCTCGGATTCTATTTCGATTACCGTGTAAAAAACCAGTGGTTCCTGTATACCGGTGTTCAGGTTAAATCTACTCTTGGGATGGATAAACTTACCGATAATGATTTACAATTCCTTCAGGCCGACACATACGAAGCTAATGGTGATTACAAACAACGAATAAGTGCATTTATGGTACCGATTCTGGCCAATTACAAATTCAAAAATCATTTTTATGTTGAGGCCGGACCACAATTAGGTTTGCGGTGGAAATCGTGGGTTTCTTTTACATCCGACGAAAACGACAAGGACATTAAAATAAAACAATACGACGGATATTTAATGCACCGGCTAAATGCTGGTTTTGCAGGCGGATTTGGATATAAACTTCAGAAAGGCACCGGAATGACGATAGGTTTCAGATATTACCAGGGTGTTACCGATGTGTACAAAGATCGATCGGGAACAAAAAATAATTCGATCCACCTTAAAATGAATATTCCGATTGGGGCCGGAGATTCGAAAGCGAAAAAAAGTGAATAAAAAAGCACCGATCATTCAGACCGATGCTTTTACCCAAATATATAAGTTCACATTAATTCTTCAAAACACCTGATTTCAGTAAGGTTTTAACCATAGAATAGGCATATTCTTTCGAGCCGGATTCAAATGAACCGGGATCGGTAAGCTCCGATTGTCCCGACCAGACAATGGCTTCTTCCTTTGTTTTAGCCGAGGTATCGAACAGACGCGATTCTACCACGTAGGTATTTTGCTGCCTGTAATAATCGGGGGTATATGCATAACCATATCCATACCAGATATGCCTGCCGTAAAAATACGGGTGCGGGTAGTAATAATTGCTGTATTCATATACATCCTGGGAATTGACATCTACCAGCGATGAAACAATAACAGCATCGAAACCGCCTGCCCTGATCTTTGATTCGATAGCTTCTTCACTCAACTTATCGAGTCCAATAATCGGAGGAAACAATTTTAAGCTGTTAGTTGAATTAATCCCCTCTTCATCAAGTGCTTTCACAACCGTATTTTCGAAAATCGTCCTTGCATCAATATTTTTGGCAATTGCCAAAACCAATACATTATCGAACTTTTTACCTTCGAAATTTTCCTTTGTCCAGGTATATTTCATCGTAGAAACACACGACGTGAGGGTAAACAGAGCAATAGAACTTATTATAATCCGAAGTTTCATGTAGTTTACTTTTTAATGGTACCCGATTCAAGTAAAGTATTAACCAGGCTTTTTGAATACGATTTTGACGCCGAATCAGAACCCGACGGATCAATCAGCTCCGACTGTCCCGACCAAACTACTGCTTTCTTCGGGTCGGTTTCGTTTACGTCGTATAAGCGGGTTTCCAGTACATAAGTTTTCTCCTCGCGATAACGGTCACCATACATATAATCGTAGTTATAATATATAAAGCTGCGATATCCGTATCCATATCGGCCGCCGTACATATACGGATAATAATTGTAATTATTCACAAGAACATCTCGGGTGTTCACTTCAATCAACGACGTTACCAAAATAGCATCGTAACCACCTTTTTTAATTCTTTTCCCGATTTCATCTTCAGTAAGTTCTTTCAGGTTTTCAACCGGTGTGAACACTCCCAGCGCATTGCTTGCATTAATTCCTTCGGCTTTAAGCAAATCAACGGTTGTGTTTTCGAACAAGGTTCTCGATTTCAGATTTTTACTGATTGCCAAAACCAAAACATTATCAAAACTTTTACCTTCAAAATTTTCTTTTGTCCATGTATACTTCATGGTTGTTGAACACGACCATAAAAAGGTCATAGCAACTAAACTTAGTATGATTCTTTTTTTCATCTTTCAACTATTTATTGTATTCGTGAATATTGATTATTTTAACTTTTATAATAAAACGATACCATCTTCGACCAGTGTTTTCGCCAGTTTTTTCGAATAATTTTTAACGGCAGAATCGATCGATGACGGATCGGTTAATTCCGACTGACCAGACCAAACAACGTTCTGTTTTGTAGCACTGTCTTTTGTGTCGTACAATTGGGTTTCCAACACAAATTTTTTCTCCTGCCGGTAATAATCGGGCTCCTGCATATTTACATAACCAGTTCTGATTCGTCTGCCAAAACGATATGTAACAGGTTGTACATACGTGCCTCCGCCTTCTCTTACTTCACGCGAAGTAGCATCAACCAGCGTGCTAACCAATACTCCATCAAATCCGGCAGATAAAATTTTGTTTTCAATTTCTTCTTCAGAAAGCTTGTAAATTTCTTCTCCCGGTTTAAAAACAGCCGTGCTTATAACTGCATTGATCCCCTCACCTTTCAACCTTTCAACCATAATGTTCTCGGCATTAATCCGGCTATTTTGCGATTTGGCTTCAATGACAACCAAAATCTTTTGGTATTTTCTTCCCTGGTAACTATCACTCTTCCAGGTATACTTCATTGGTGTTGAACACGACGCTGTGATCAACACAATTCCTAAAAACAAGATGATCCTAATTTTCTTCATGATATTTCATATTAAAAACTTTGTTTCCATTTTGTCATGTTTTCAAGCCCCTGAATAATTTTATTTTTTTGATCTATAACCATTTACGTCACATTTCACATATCCTTAATCCCGGCCCGATTTTTTCTTTAAAAAATCTCAGATGTAAATTGCCATACATGTTAACAAGGATTATTCTCAATAAAATTATTAATATGTTTATGTATAAATTGGTTTCCTTATACATAGAATTTATCTGAACACATACAGTTACTATCAAAAAAAGATACGGCAACTAATGAAAAAAAGCAATACTTTAGAAAGATTCTTGAACCTCTTATACGTTAGAGACTGAACAAAATATATTTCTGATAAAATGTTTACAGGGATATTCAAACAGACAATAAAAAGGCCGGTTCCCCAACCGGCCTATTATGAATGTGTCTCTCTTAATGCTCTTTTAATCTATATACAGCACATCAAGTTTAACGTAAACAAGTTACAAATATTAATTCAAAGAAGAAGCCTGTTTTTGTCATTATTTTCATTCTATCTTCCTCAAATTCAGTGTTTAACAAAATATAAATTGATTTAAATTAGCCGAAAAAACTCGGTAATCCATATTTAGAACAGCACAAATTTCCTTAAAATTCCGAAATTGCCGACACCTGTTTACACTTATTGGATAAAAGATTTATCAGTTAAAATGGTCTAAAAAGAATATCCTACAGTAATACCATAGCGAAACGAAAATGTTGAAAAGTCTGTTCTGGCGTCCTGTAAATGAAAGCGAAAATCACTACCTATAAAATCATACAGGCTGAAGTTTTGCAAAGCTTCATTTAAATCATCGTAAAACTCTGCCGGTAATTGTACCTTATTCTTAATCTTATAACTCTGCCGGCTGGTTCCCGGCCCCAGAATAAGAAAATCAACTGTAAACCGGTTATTTAAGGCAAGTTTATATCCAACCATAAATCCCAGCGACAGGATATTTATATTCACATCCATATCTATTTTGTATTCCTCAGAGCTGCTGTTGATGTATGTTCCATTTATATCGGAACCAAAATGAAAATATTTGGAATAAGCTCCAAAGTAAAAGCCATCAAGTTCATATTGCTGCGTTTTCTTCAAATAATACCGAATGTCGGGAATTAACTTGAACCCGGAATATGTGATGTCACTGGTTTTTATTTTTTCCTTATCGATACCCGAAATATTAACCAGACCTTTTTTCGTTTTCAGAGCTGTTCCAAGCCCAACAGAAATATGATCCCTAATTTTTCGTTCGTACCTGATCTGGTAACTCCCGTCAATCAAATCGGTAACAACCAGGCTTAACTCATTCCTGTGGCCGGTAGAATCATTTTTTTCTTTCTGATTAGCCTGTGCATTTGCAAAAACCGGGAAAATAAAAAGGAACATGAAACTCATTGAACATATTCTATTCATCTTTCTTTTATTTGAATGTTTATGAAATAAATACTTACAGGAAAGGACAAGGTTTCATTTTTTATCGAAACTAATTTTTACCCTCTCCAAAATTTATAGTTGCACCAAAGTATAAACTCACCGAGTTTAAAATAGTCGTCATATTGTTTTTCCTGATGCCCTGCAGGGCAGTATAATCTTCAGGATTGTATTCCACTGGATCACTCAAATTTATATACTGTTTTTGCTCTTTTTCGTAACCTAATGAGTATTGTACACCTGCCATCAGGTTTTGCCCAAACACATTTATGGTTACTCCCCCGGTTAGGTGATAACGATCGAGATGGAAAGCTTTCAACGTTTTTGCTTCGCTTAAAGGATCGTAATCCAATCCTTTTTTATAGTTAAAATCAGTCCTGAATCCGGCCAGTAACATCAAATTATCCTTAGGTATCCATCTGTAACCAATAGCTCCGTTAAAAACAGGCTTAGCACCCGAAACAAAAGTTAGCCAATCGGTGAAATCCATTCCATCCGAGGCCTGTCCGGTAAATATTTCGGTGGATGCATTTGCCTTTACCATCCGATAGGGATCAATTCCTCCAAAATATTCGAAAGATGTGTAAAAAACTTTTGTCTCTTTTAGATTGCTATATGTAAAACCTGCGGCAATTGAAAAAGGACTCTTGTAGTTCACCTCCATATCTTTCTTTTCAGCAAAGTCCGAAATCATATAATCAGGAATTGCTTCACCACTTATGGGATCGCTTATATTGCTTTGACTCCGTTTACGAATCACTCGTTTCCCATCGGAATAAATGCCCAAAGATGGCGTGGTAATATTCAGCCCCATGCTTACCCTTTGTTTTTCATACAGGATTCCGAACTTCCACAACATCCTGTAATTATTAAATTTAAGAAAATCCTGATCTCTGAATTTAGCTGTAAAATAGTCATCAGCGGTGCTTGATCCATATTCCTGATTCGGACCTGCCTCAATATCAACTAAGTATTCGTAATTCATTGATCTGATTGAAAAAAACACGCTGGTTCCCAAAAACAAATTATTACTGATTTTATGCGAACCTCCCAGCCCAATCCAATCGTCGCGAAACTTGTTTCTATAACTGTATACAGCATTATAGCGTTCCATTCCATCTATACCAGGCAAAATATCAACCATGCTCTCAACACTATTTATGTCCTCCATCTGGTAATTTTCGTTATTCATAAAAGCTATTTCCAGACTTAAATTCGGATTTTTTGGAGGCTTAATCATATAGGAAATAAACCGGGGAACAACGATAAAACGGGTTTCATAAAAATCAATATCATCGCCCCACGCATTTTGAGAATTATAAAACTCGAAAGAAAAAAGACTGGCATTCAACGATAATTTTGATTCTTCTATCTCAGAAATAGTAGCCGGATTATAATAAATAGCGGCAGCACCCGAACCTCCTCCAACAACGGCCCCGGAAAGCAAAGACGATTCTTCATTAAAATTTCTGGCCCAGTGATTGCTTGATTGCCCCCTAACCTGAATAGATACAGACAGGATAAAACAACACAAAACTACTGCCTTAAAACACGTAATTAACATAAATGAAGGGCCAGGTCTCATTTGATTGAAAAAATATTATTGGAAAAGGTAAGATTTTTACGAATGTCAGTCAACCATAAAATGAAGAAAGGGCAGTTCAACAACTGCCCTTTTACTAATGTTAACCCCCAAACACACATCGTGCTGAACGCACGATGGTACAAATGAACAAAATTCATTTGAGTTATCAAAAAGTTTGGAAAAAATATTTTAGTTTTTTTTCTTCATATCTACATACTCACATATGTGTTTGTATAAAATTTCACAGTCCCAAACAAAACAATCTTTTATTTTACTAACAATCAGGCACTTAATTTGCGACGAAAAAAATACAACCCAATCAACTATTAAAATAACTGATTGGGTTGTATATAATATTATTACAACAGAGCTATTTATCTCTGATTTTTAATTAGCGGTTGCCTCTCACCCTGATTTGATCAAGCTCCAAAATATGATCGAAATTAAACAAGGGGCGTTCCAGATCGTACGGAATTGGACGTTTGCTAAATTGCTGGAAATATAACAAGCAAGCGTCTTTCCATTCCTGAGCATTCATGCTTTGGTCGCAAAGTTTATGCTGAACCGCTTTAAAACGTCCGGCATCTACATAAGGTTCTGCTTTGTCCCATATTTGCTGAAAGCCACGAACCTGTTTTACACCTTTGCCATAATAATAACACATTTCATCCCACAATGTACGTCCGCTCTTCATTTGATAATCCCAACCAACATGATGAAACCACAACAACACAGCCTCAGGACAAGTTCTCAGGTCGGTAAGCTGACCGGCAAGCGGCTCGTGGTACTGGCTTATTGCATCGCTGCCGGTGGCGGTACGATCGAACCCAATTCCCTGCGTTTCTGCCTGATGATAATACGGAGGTGTCCAGTCTTTACGTGCTCCCGGCGGTGCCCACCAAGGACCCGGACCGTAATGTGCATGCGCTGAAAAAATGTGATGCAGTCCTAGAGGCATCATATAATTTACAGCAGCTTCGCGGCTTTCGAGCATCATCTGTTTCACCGGTTCCAGGAAGTTCAGGTTCCAGTCGATATCAACAACTGCCTCACTGTTATCTTCAACCGGAACAAAAGTTAGTTTCAGCCATTCATCTGCAATTTGTGCGCTACTTATAGAGTTGTTCCAGGCCTGCCTGCCAAAGGCGTACCAGTTGGATTGTGCAAAGTGGTGGCCACACCAATTTCGGTCTAACCCGATGTTTGAAACACCTGCCATGGCACTGTATTTTTGATTAAAGATACTTCCATCGGTACAATGGGCAACGGTGCTTCCTGCCCCTTCTTGCCAGGTTTCGCTTTTTAGGAATTCTTCCCACATTGTGGCCAAAAAAACCAAATGAACCGATTGCCCGAGGTATTCCTGCGTTATTTGGAGTTCCGGCATTATCACTGTTTTTTTCATTGCTCCAAACAACGCGCTAAATGGCTCGCGCGGTTGAAAATCGATAGGACCATTTTTAACCTGGATGATTACATTCTCGCGAAATTTCCCGTCGAGCGGCATAAACTCTGAATAAGCCTGCTTGGCCCGGTCTTCATTCGAAGGATTATAAACAAAAGCCCGCCACATAACAATACCATCATGAGGTTCCAGCACATCAGCTAACATATTGGCTCCGTCGGCATGTGTACGTCCGAAATTTTGCGGCCCCGGCTGCCCCTCACTGTTTGCTTTCACAAGGAACCCGCCAAAATCAGGAACAAGCTGGTAAATTTCATTAACCTTATTTTGCCACCACTTTTTCACTTCGGGATCGAGCGGATCGGCAGTTTCGAGCCCGCCAATAACCTCAGGCGAAGCAAAATTCACCGACAAATAGGTTTTCACTCCGTATGGACGAAGTACATCGGCTATTGCCTTAACACGTTCCAAAACGGCAGGAGTTAACACACTGGGAGAAGCATTCACATTGTTCAGAACCGAACCATTGATTCCTATCGACGCATTCGCCCGTGCATATTCTTCCCACAACTTTTGGTCATCAGAAGTAACATCAAGCGAATCCAAACCACGCCAGAAAATTGACCGGCCGGCATAACCTCTTTCAACACTTCCGTCAAGATTATCCCAGTGGTTTAACAGTCGTAAATCGTACGAAGGATTCACCACTTCTTCACTCAACTGAGTACCAATTTGCTGACGGCGCAACAGTTCGTAAACACCGTAAAGAATACCTGTTTCGTTTTTAGCCTGAATGCCCACTTCGGATATGCGGAAACCATCATCTTTTAATTGTTTGTCTTTAACGAGTTTAAGCTGGATATTTTTCCCGGCTTCTCCGCACCAGCCGTTTTTTAGTTCGTTAATGGCGATATCGATAGTCGGAGAACTTTTCGAACAGACAACATTTACAGGTGCTGTAGCTCCTGCTCTCAGCCAAAGTTTGTGACCATCTTCGGCGTGCAGAGCCGAAACAAGTAACAAAACAAAAATCAGGGTAGTTAATAATTTCATTGTTATTCGTTTTTATTTTATGAAACAAGTTGAGAATAATTTTAAAGATACAGTTTCATCTTACGGTCAGAATGCTCAATCCCAAAATATGCATTAAAAAATCTATTCTGAGCAATAAAATCCAGTACGAAATTAAAATCAAATTTTTTACAGGATAATTCCTGAAGTAAAGCATCAGTAAAAACAAGTTAAACTTTTATTTTACCAGCTTTTGTTAGAAGTAAAAATAACAAATGATTTTCGGAATTTCTACTAACTGTTCAGAAATAAAAAGCGCCACTCTTAAGTGACGCTTTTCAAATCTAACTAAACTTCGACTATTCCCGCTTCATCTTCTGCTAAATACAGATATTAAAGTTTTATCTGTAATGAACTGAAATATTACGAGCTATGTTCATAACCATTAATTATATCCCGGATTCTGATATGTAGCCTTTTCGTCATCAGTCATTTCCATTCCGTCAATCTGACCTTGAGGAATTGGACGCAAATACAGATAAGGCTCAATATTACGTGTATAAGTTTTTGCAGTATGGTCGCCTTTTGAGCTGGAAGCAATATCATAAGAGCCAGCCAACTCTTCCCATTTTTGGGTACGAACAAGGTCGAACCAACGGAATCCTTCGCCATAATACTCACGCGAACGTTCTGCCAGAATATAGTTAATTGTTATCTCAGCAGGAGTTGCAGCAAGCATTTCAGCACTGTGATCTTCAATCTTTTCTACATTTCCTGCCCTGTTGAAACTCCACATACCGGCACGGGCACGAATAACATTAATTAAATCTTTGGCACTTTGTCCGGATTTTGTTGATGCCCCTTTAACCGCTGCTTCAGCTGCAATAAAATACAGTTCTGAAAACTTAGCAATGTTGAAAGGACGGGTAATTCCTGCATTAGGTTGCCCCAAACCTCCATCGTTATCGGTACGATATGTACCCAGCTTCCAGGCACCCGGATATACAACGCGGCTAGTTCCGCTTAACGCAATAACATAGTCAGCTCTGTCAGGAGCAGTTCCTGCACCAACGTTGCTTGGACCAGAACCACCGGGATAAGTAATATCCAGACCCTCTTCATCCTGAACGAAAGAAAGGATCGCATCGCCCGGGTAAACAGGCATTCCGTTTGCACCGTAATAGAATTCAGTGTTGTCATTATTTTTATTCCAGTTACCACGGTAAACGGTGGTAAAGGTACCGTCGAATCTTGAATCGTTTGTTTTATCGGCAAATGTTTCCTGGAACACGTTAATTGTTGGGGCCATACGTGTCCACGGACGACCAAGACTTTGATCTGCTTCGCGCAATACAGAAGGAGCCAGACTTGTACCATCTGCGTTTCTTGCACTTCTGATCTCAGTATAGTTCCATGTCATCATCCAAACGGCAAAGTTTTCAGCTCCGCCACCACCACTGTATGTCAAACTTCCATCGTTGTATTTTTCACTGGTTTCGGTATGATCAGCATATAAAAGCATCTCGCTGTTACGATCGTTTCCTCCCAGGTTTACATCGTAAAAGGTTGGTTGCAAAGCATAAGGTCCGGGATTGTCGATGGCAGTTGTTGCCACATCATAAGCCTGTTGGTAATACCACTGAGCATCATGTCCGTCTGGATCAGTTCTTGATGTTTCAGGATAAGTTGGAATGTTATTTGGATTTTCGAGCCACCAACCATAGGTAAGGTATGCTTTTGCCAAAAACAAGCGTGCAGTTGTTTTTGTAGCCGTACCGGTTAAACGTCCTGATTCAGGTAAGTCGTTTACTGCAGCCAGCAAGTCAGGGAAAATAGCTTTTGTATAAACCTCAGTAACCGTATTTCTGGTTGATATCCTTACCGGAGCAGTGTTAAATTTCAATTCGCCTGCACCTAAATCCAACGCTACGCCACCAAAAGTTTGTACAAGAAAGAAGTAATCGAATGCGCGGAAAAATCTCGCCTCGGCTATTAACGACGCATCCAAACCAACCTCGGTTGCATTCTCGATAATACCACTTGCCGTATTGATTGCTGCAAATGCATTTCCCCACAAAACATCGGTTCTACTACTTGTTGATGTAATATTTCCCTGATCGGTAACATCCATTACTTTGAAGTTCTGATCGGCACTCTGTGCATAAGTAGCCTCATCAGTACCGGTAATACCCGTATTGTAATAATAGGCATTTCCGAAAATACGACGCAGGTGGGCATAAAGTGCTGTTAATCCTCCGTTTACACCTGCTTCGGTTTTAAAGAAACCGGGCTCGAATATACTCCGTGGTTGTTCCTCCAAAATGTCAGAACACCCTGCAAGAAACAGCGTTATTAAAACTGTTACTACTGTATTTTTAAAATTTATGTGTCTCATCGTTTTCCTTTTTTAAAATGTCAAGTTAATACCAAATACATAGTTTCGGGTAGAAGGTGAGTTATAACCAACCGTAAGAATTCGGTCTGCAATACCACCGCTTACTGCGACATTCTCATCAGCATATGAGTTTGTTTCAGGATCAAGTCCCATTTCGTTATTGAAATCAGAGAACAATACGAATGCGTTCTGCAAGGTGAAGTAAATCTTAGCATTAACTCCGGTACCTTTTAGTAACGATTGGTTAAGGTCATATCCAAGAGATATGTTACGCATTTTAAAATATGAACCGTCAAAACGAGATAAGGTGTTTAGATATTTTGGATTGTCACCACTTATAACACCTGCAGGATTTGGATATTTAGCACCTGTATTTTCAGGAGTCCAATAATCTACATCGATCTGTCCTCTACGTCCCGACAACATATTAAGATAACTACTGGCTCCGTTTAGTGTACTAACAAGAACACCTCCTTTTTGGAAAGTACCAATAAAACTCAAATCAACTCCTTTATAAGCAACACGGGTATTGAAACCACCCTGGAAATCAGCGTCAACATCAATTATCTGACGATCGTCCGGTCCGATTTGTCTGGCCGGTGTACCATCGTCGTTATATTCGCCTGAATATTTAACTTTAATCATACCAACATTACCACCCGGTTCAAGAACATCGCGATACTGATCGCCTTCCTGCCATAAGCCGTCATATTGATAATCGTAAATTGCATTGATATTATGACCAACAAACCAGGCGTTACCTTCATCTCTGTCCTGACCGGAAGCCAAAGAAATTAATTCGTTATGGTTTGAATACAAGTTCACACCGGCATCCCATGTCCATCCGTTAGCTTCCAGAATGGTACCTGAAAGCGACAACTCCCAACCTTTGTTTTGAGTTTCACCAATGTTTGCAGTAAAGCTGCTCACTCCTGATGTTTGAGGAAGACTAAGGTTCAACAAGATATCTTTTGTATTTGTTACATAATATTCAAATGTACCTGAGAGACGATTATTAAACAATGAAAAGTCTAAACCATAGTTCCATGTTTCAGAATATTCCCAACCCAGATTCTCGTTCGGAAGCTGAGTTACGTAATAACCGGTGGCGTAAGTATCATCTCCAAAGTTATAGTCTCTTGAACTCAAACGACCGAGGGTGCTGTATGCACCAACTGCCTGGTTCGAAGTTTGTCCGTAACCAAAACGAAGTTTCAACCTGTTAATTTGCGAGATGTCCTGCATAAAAGATTCTTCTGAGATGTTCCATCCTGCAGATACTGCCGGATAAGTGTGCCATTTGTGGCCTTCAGCCAGTCTTGACGAAGCATCGCTACGTACTGTTGCTGTTAGCATATATTTGCCATCGTACTCGTACATTACGCGGCCCATATAAGAAATAAGTCCTGTCTGTCGGTAAGTTCCATCAGAAGTGGTAATTTCACCGATAGACTGTCCTAGGCTGTAAAATTGAAAGTCTTCTGACGGAATACCTTTTGCCGATGTACCAGAGCTAAAATATGTACTTTGTTCAGCAGAGTACAAAGCAACAGCGTTTACCCTGTGTTTTTCGGCAAATACACGGTCGTATGTCACAAGATTATCAATCATCCAGTGATAATTGTGAGAATTGCTGATAGAAGCAGATGATTCAGTAGTTTCATTAGTACTACCAACACCCTCTGCAGTGTAACGACCATTGTTATTCTGCATAAAATCCAAACCAAGAGTAGCACGATACTTCAAACCCTCAATCCATGGGATTTTTACTTCACCGTATAACGAGTTATAAGTTGCATAGCCCCTGTCCTCTCTTAAATATTTATCACTCAAACCTTCAACAACATCTCTTGTCCATACAAACTGATCGTCTAAAGGCATTTGAACAACTCTTTTCAGGCTACCGTCTTCGTTATAAGGATCAACAATTGGCGACATACTTAACACACCATACAGGCCAACCTGGTTACCTTCAGTTAAATTGTATTTGTTGTTTGATGTTAAACCAAATTTGAAATATTCTCCAACTTCCTGGTCAATTGAACTGCGCAGTGTATATCGGCTAAATTTATTCGTTGGAACAACACCCTGATCCTGAAGATAGCCTACTCCAAAACTGTAGCTTCCTTTTTCAGTACCTCCAGAAAGGCCAACATCGTGACTGGTTTGGTAACCATTCCTGAAGAACATGTCTTGCCAATCGGTATTCACATCATCAAATTCATCAGGGCCATTTGAATATTGACCTCTCGCAGCGCGGAGTTTTACAAAATCAGGGCCGTCCATCATTGGGAATTTTGAGAAAAGCGTATTCACACTGTGACGTCCGTTGTAGGTAATTTTTGCTTTTTGTCCTTTGGTTCCCCTGTTGGTGGTTATTATAATAACACCGTTTGCACCACGCGAACCATAAATAGCTGTGGCCGAAGCATCTTTTAATATATCCATACTTTCGATATCGTTAGGATTGATATCGCTGATGGATCCGGCAAAAGGAACACCGTCGAGCACAACCAACGGATCGTTGCTGGCAGTTAAAGAACGGGTACCACGAATACGTATCTGCATTGAAGAACCCGGGCGGCTTGAAGTTTGCGCCAACTCAACTCCAGGCATCCGTCCCTGAATAGCTTGAGTAAAGTTCGAAGAAGGTATATTTCTCATTTCTTCTCCTCCAATCGATGACACAGAACCGGTTACTGCTTCTCTTCGCTGAACACCATAGCCAATTGCAACAACTTCTTCAAGGCCAATTGCACTAAGACTCATTTTCACATTAATGTCGGTTTGATTACCAACTACAATTGATTGGGTTGTATAACCAATAAACGAGAACTGCAATACAGATTCAGAAGCAGCTTCTATCACGTATTCCCCATTCACATTAGTTACTGTCCCATTAGTAGTACCTTGAATTACGACATTCACTCCAACCATTAGTTCTCCTGTTTCATCACTAACCGTTCCCCTCACAGTTTGGGTTTGTCCAAAACCGAAAAACGAAATAAACAACAAAGGCAAAACAACTATGATCACCTTTGGGATAAAATGTTTTTTCTTCATTAATTTTAGTTTAATAATTATTAAGTTTGATTTTCCACATAGTCTTGCAGAGTTCGAATTTTTTAAGCTTGGTTTCTCTCATTCTTTTATCTCCTTTTAAGTTTATAGTTCAAAAGGTCCTTTTATTATGCCTACACTCATCAATTGAAGAGAATCGACAAATAATAAAGACCTTTAATTATTATGGATACATGCATTTATACACTTTACTGGTTCTTTTATAGTTAAAGCAGGAATCAAAAAATTGCGATGATCGATTTATTTTATTCTCGTTATTACACGAAGCAAATACAGAGAAAGGCATTAGAATAACTGGGTGCTTTAGCTCACTATTAAAATGATAACCGAGACAGTAACTTCTTAATCTTTGAATGAATTTGACAGTGTGTTTACAAAGGATTTTTGAATAAGTAACAATGAAAATAGAAACATCTACCGAATTAAAAACATCTGTTTTCCCCATCTTGCTCAAGTCAGGGATTCTTCCATCACTAATAATTACACATCTTGAATCAAACAGAATCATCGAGATTAATTTTATTGGTTCAAGTGCGAAATTAGAGTGACGTTTACAATCCCAAATTCAATTTTAGACATTTTAATTTTGAATATAGATACACACGGATTTTTATCTATTATTATAAAAATGGGATTAATTTTAAATATATATAATGTGTACAGCCCCTGAAATACAAGCTTCTGGTGATTTTAAAATTAACAAACACGAATTAAAATTTTATAAAAGCGATCAGTAGTTTTTTTAAAAAGCTGTTGAGTAAAATCCCCGATTCAAGAAGCAGCTAATATGTTGACTAAAAACAAAAAGAGAAAACCAATGGTCTTCTCTTTCAGGCAATTGTATTTTTGAAGTGTAGTCCCGACGGGAATCGAACCCATATCTACAGTTTAGGAAACTGCTATTCTATCCGTTGAACTACGGGACCCTATTTCAGGGTGCAAAAATAGACAAAAAACCTAATTACAGGCAAATCAAAACAAAATAATGTTTAGAGTTATTACCGTCAACCGTCTGAATGATTATCTTTGCACCTCAGTTTAATTGAAGAAGGATGTTAGACAAAATCAAAGCATTACAGGAAGAGATTGAAAAAATTGTTGCTTCGAGCAAAGAAGAAGTTGAAGAGTTACGTATAAAATATATTAGCAAAAAAGGTGAGATAAGCCAATTGTTCAATGATTTTAAAACCGTTCCGCCGGAACAAAAAAAGGAAGTTGGGCAAGCTATTAACACCCTTAAGAATTTTGCACTCGACAAAATAAATTCGTTAAAAGACGGATTTGAAAACAGCGGTAGCACTGAATCAGGTTTAGACCTGACCATGCCGGGTGAACCCATGAAACTGGGAACACGCCATCCATTGTCGCTGGTTAAAAACGAAATTATTAACATTTTTGCCCGTTTGGGTTTTACTGTTGCCGAAGGTCCTGAAGTTGAAGACGACTGGCACGTATTCTCGGCGCTGAATTTCCCACCTGAACATCCGGCCCGCGATATGCAGGATACATTTTTTATAGAAAAAGACCCTGATGTATTGTTACGTACCCATACTTCAAGCGTTCAGATTCGTGTAATGGAGCGCACTCAGCCACCTATCAGGTCTATTTTCCCGGGGCGTGTTTTTCGTAACGAAGCTATCTCGGCCCGGTCGCACTGTATCTTTCACCAGATTGAAGGATTATATGTAGATGAAAACGTTTCGTTTGCCGACCTGAAACAAACACTTTTACAATTTGCCAAAGAGTTGTTTGGCGCCGACACAAAAATTCGTTTACGCCCATCATACTTCCCCTTTACCGAACCAAGCGCCGAAATGGACGTAAGCTGTTCGATTTGCGGAGGAAAAGGATGCAACGTTTGTAAATACACCGGCTGGTTAGAAATTCTGGGTTGTGGAATGGTAGATCCGAATGTTTTGGAGCTTTGCAATATCGACAGCCGTAAATATACAGGTTTCGCATTCGGAATGGGGATTGAACGTATCACCATGCTTCGATACGGAATTAAAGATATCCGCCATTTCTTCGAAAATGATGTCCGATTCCTGAATCAGTTTGAATCGGCTATTTAAGCTAAACATCTTAACAAAATATTATGGGAGAGTTAAAGTTAACTCTCCTTTTTTAATGGTCATAACTAACATAAAACTATATTACACATTGGTAATTTTTTTGCATTTATTCCGTTCTATTTTGTAACATGCACGTTAACACGAATTTAACAAAGTTGACTTTTGTCATATGTTCTATAGCATGTTTTGAAAAATTGCCATATCTTTGCAGAAGACAAATTAGTCTTTTATTGAACAATTAAATAATTTGAGAAAACAATCCTGGCGGAAATAAAAAACCATTTAACTTATTTCCTGCAATTTAAGGGACACCAAATAAATATTTAATGGAAACAAAAACAAATCAGAATCAGATCGTTATTAAAATGAATACTGAGAATGAGAAAAAGATGCTGCCAATGAATTTTATTTTTACGCTGGCAGCAGGTGCAATTGCCGGAATGGCATTAATTTTTACTCTCTTTTGGGGAGTAGAAAAATTATTAGGAATGTAATTTTGGAATTATATGAAACGGAAAGGCCTGCAAGTTGCAGGCCTTTTTTTATGCTCTAATTTATTCCAATATTCTTTCAATAGCTTCGAGTTCCATATCCGTAAACGACAAATTTTTCAAAGTTGCCACGTTATCATCAATTTGTTGTACCGAACTGGCACCGATCAATACAGAATTTACTCTTTTATCGCGCAATACCCACGCCAGAGCCATTTGAGCCAGCGATTGTGCGCGTTCCTGTGCAATGTCGTTCAAAGCAACTATCTTGTCGTGTGCCGATTCAACATCTGCTTTTTTCAAAAAAACTTCGCGTGTAGCCCTCGATCCTTCCGGAATTCCCTTCAAATATTTATTCGTAAGTAAACCCTGCGCCAACGGAGAAAAAGTAATACATCCTATTCCTTCTTCTTCCAGCACATCGAGCAATTCATCTTCTACCCAACGAACAAACATCGAATAGCGGGGTTGATGAATCAGGCAGGGAGTTCCCAGGTCTTTTAAAATCAGCGATGCTTCTTTAGCCATATCTGCCGGATAATTGGAAATACCCACATACAGGGCTTTCCCTGAACGAACAGCCTGATCGAGAGCCATCATTGTTTCTTCAAGCGGTGTATCCGGGTCAGGACGATGCGAATAGAAAATATCCACATATTCCAATCCCATTCGTTTTAAACTTTGGTCGAGGCTGGACAAAACAGATTTGCGGCTCCCCCATTCACCATAAGGCCCCGGCCACATCAGGTAACCGGCTTTACTTGAGATTATCAGTTCATCGCGATAAGCACTGAAATCCTGTTTCAGTATCTTCCCGAAATTTTCTTCTGCAGATCCAGGAGGCGGACCATAATTGTTTGCCAGATCGAAATGAGTAATACCCAAATCGAAAGCCCGGTGCAAAATAGCGCGTCCGTTCTCGAAAATGTCGATTCCCCCGAAATTATGCCAAAGCCCCAACGATACTGCAGGTAATTTCAATCCCCACATTCCGCAGCGGTTGTATTTCATCGAATCGTATCTAGCCTCAGATGGTAAATAAGTCATATCCTTCTTTTTTGTTATGAATCATTAAAGATAAAAAATAAAAAGTTTAGCAGACGGCATCAGATGCACGTCTGTTTACGATTTCATTTATTACTTCAGACAGATGAATTTACTTAAAATGATCAAGTTCAGTAATCCAATTTGCTTTTTCTTTATCATCGAGAAAACTGGCTCTAAAGGAGTTATTTGCCAGTTGAATAATTTCCTGGCTACTCAGATTCAGAGCTCCGGCAACAGCTGTATAATTGTCGTTTACATAACCGCCAAAATACGCCGGATCATCGGAGTTTACTGTGACCACAATATTTTTGTCGAGTAACATTTTTAACGGATGATCGGCCAAATCGTCAACCACCTTCAGTTTCAAATTTGATAAAGGACAAACAGTCAGCGGCATTTCCAATCGTGCCAACTCCTTTAAAAGCGCCTGATCTTCAACGGAACGAACACCATGATCGATACGTGAAACCCCAAGCATTTCAAGCGAGTCCCACACATTTTGGGCAGGCCCTTCCTCTCCCGCGTGAGCAACCGTGAGAAAACCTTCTGCTTTTACCATTTCGAACACCTTATTGAATTTTGAAGGTGGATGCCCAACTTCGCTTGAATCGAGTCCAAAAGCAGTAAACAAATCTCCAAATTTTAAGGCTTCCTGAAAAGTAGAAATGGCCTCCTCTTCGCTCAGATGACGCAAAAAATTAGGAATCAGCCGATATGTGATTCCCCACTCGTTACGGGCATCAATACAAGCCTGATGAATGCCGTTTATTACATTTTCGAAAGGAACTCCTCGCTGAGTATGTGTTTGCGGGTCGAAAAACAGTTCGGTATGCACCACCTTTTCTTCCCGGCATTTTTTCAGATACGCCATTGTCAGGTCGTAAAAATCCTGTTCGTAAAGTAACACATAAGCTCCGGCATAATAAATATCCAGAAATTCCTGCAGATTATTAAAATTGTAAGCCGCCCGTATTTCATCTACAGAATGATATTTCAACCTGATATCATTGCGCCCGGCAATGGCAAACATCAACTCCGGCTCAAAAGTGCCCTCAATATGTAAATGAAGTTCAGCTTTTGGAATCGTATTTATTAATTCGTTTAACTCCTTGTCCACCATTTTTTCTTCTTTATTCAAATATATGAATACTCACCAGAATGATGAATGATAATATTCTTTAAAATTGGCTTTTTATTGAGAAAACATGCGGAAAATAAATCACTTCTTTATTTTCCAAACTATCATAAATTATTACATAAAAAAAGCAGACCTAAACGAGCCTGCTTTAAAAAATATGTAGTATTTATCTTTTTATACTTTCGGCAATTGCCAAGGAGCACGGTATTTTGGCACAAGCAATTCATTGGCATCATCGTTACCAATAAACTTGCTGTTTTCGGCATCCCAGTATAAACACTGGCCGGTTTTTAATGCCATATTACCCAGGTGAGCAACGCGTGCGGTGTTGGCAGCAATACCAACGTTACAATTTGTATTCTGATCGCCCTTTTTAATGCATTTGACAAAATTGGCCATGTGATTGTTCAAACCCTGTCCGTCGCCTTTTTGCAGTTCAACACGATCCATTTTTGGATTTTTACCGCCTTCAGGAATAACTTCCCAGCCGGTACGGTCGACAACCAGTGTTCCGTTGTTACCAACAAAACCAACACCATGACTGCGGCCATAATATCCGCCATCGATCCCCAGACCATGATCCCAAAGCAAAGTATAACCATCGAATTCGTACAACGCCTGCATAGTATCAGGTGTTTCACAACCATCTTCGGGATAGGCATATTTGCCACCCATAGCCATTATCGATTTTGGCGCTTTGGCTTTCATGCCGTACAAACCGTAATCGATAATGTGCACACCCCAGTCGGTCATTAAACCGCCTGCATAATCCCAAAACCAACGAAAATTAAAGTGAAAACGATTTGGATTGAAAGGACGAGCCTTGGCAGGTCCTAACCAAAAATCGTAATCAACTCCCTGCGGAACAGGAGCATCGGGTTTTGCCGGAATAGATTTCATCCATCCCTGGTACGACCAGCAACGTACCGTTCTTACTTTTCCGAGTTTTCCTGAGTAAACAAAATCAACGGCATCTTTCCAGTGCTTGTCGCTACGTTGCCACTGCCCCACCTGGGCAATGGTTCCGTAACGTTTCCATGCACGTTCCATAATGTTTATCTCTTCAATATAATTTGCCAACGGTTTTTCGCAATAAATATGCTTGCCTTCCTGTGCAGCGTAAACAAACGGCAAACAGTGCCAGTGATCCGGTGTACCAATAATAATTACATCGATTCCGGGCTCTTCGAGCACTTTCCTGAAATCTTTAAATCCTTTAGGTTTAGTTCCCTGTATTTTTTCAACATCAGCAATACGTTTGTTCACCACATTCTCGTCAACATCGCAAATGGCGGCACATTCAGTATTTTTTTGTGCTAAAAAAGCTTGGAGGTCATTAAAACCCATTCCGTTTGCTCCGATTAAAGCGCAAACCAGTTTATCGTTGGCGCCGGAACACGATTCCATTGCCATTGGCATACTTGCTGCGATGCCCACACCCGCTGTTGCCACTGCTGATTTTTTTATAAATTCTCTCCTGTTAGTCATCTTTAGTTGGTATTAGAAATAATAAATCAAAAAATTAAACTATTCATTTTGGTATTGTCCCTCAAATTTGGACAATAATTTTTAGTAATCCTTTCTTCTTCCAATTTTTTTAAAGAGTACACACTGAATATTAATCTATTGGGAAAAAAATTACTAGCCGAAAACCGAAAAAATTAAAGCTCTAAAAAAGATTATTCAAAATGATGTTCATCTCTTTTTCGGTAAACAGTTCCTTTAAAATGAGCGATATGCAAACCTTCCTCATTGGTTATTTCAACCAGATATGTTCCCAGCTTTCCGTTTAAAGAAATTTCTTTTGCAACTCCGGTTAGAGTACCTTCTGAAACAGCCTTAAAAAATGATATCTCGGCATCAATGGCCAAAGCAACCCGGCCGTGAGAGTTGGATGCAACGGCAAATGCAAAATCGGCAAGCGTAAATAAAGCACCACCTTGTATTACTCCAACTGAATTATGATGGTTTTTATTAATTTCCATACTAACTTTTGCATAACCGGGCCTTGCGTCTAATAACTTTACGCCAATGGATTTTGCAAAAAGGTCTTTCTCAAATTCATTGTGGTATATTGTTCTGTTCTCTTTCATCTGTTTATAATTTTTGTAACAGATGGAACTCCCGATGAATTTTTATCATTCTTGTTTGTACAGTATGAACGCAAAAATCCATGGTCGTTTCATTCCAAATAATTTTCAATTTTGGATTAAAAATAAAAAAAGCCGGAAGAATGTTTTTATTACGAACGAAACTTCCGGCTTATTATCAACTTTTTTTAATAATTAGTCTTTCTGCATGGCATCGTCGAAAGCCACGTTAGAAGGAGCAAAGTCAACCTTTTTCACAAATTCGCAGGCTTCGGTTGCGCCGGCTTCACGATCCATTCCACTATCTTCCCATTCAACAGAAAGTGGTCCGTTGTAACTAATGTCGTTCAATGCCCTGATGATGTTTTCGAAATTCACCTTACCCCGACCCAGGCTTCTGAAATTCCAGTATCGACGGTTATCGCCAAATTCCATGTGTCCTCCATAAACGCCAACACCCATCGGAGTATCGCTCCAATATGCATCTTTCATGTGCACGTGGAAAATGCGATCCGAGAATTCATAAATAAAACGCACATAATCTACATGCTGGTATCCAAAATGACTTGGGTCGAAATTAAAACCAAAGGCAGGATGATTATCCAGGGCTTTCAAAGCCAAATGTGCAGTGTGTATGTCGAAAGCAATCTCGGTTGGGTGAGCCTCCAGTGCAAATTTAATTCCCAGGCTCTGATACTCATCCAAAATAGGTTTCCATCTTTGTGCGAATTCTGCGTATCCTTCTTCTATCATTTCCTGTGGAACGGCAGGGAAAGAATAAAGCAGGTGCCAGATCGGACTTCCGGTAAATCCATTTACCACATCAATACCCAATCGTTTAGCCGCCTCAGCTGTTTTAACCATCTCTTCTGCTGCCCGCTGACGAACACCCTCCGGATCGCCATCGCCCCAAACATGGGTGCTGGCAATACTTTTGTGCCGCTTGTCGATGGGATCGCAAACACATTGCCCGTCGAGGTGAGTAGAAATGGAAAATAGTTTTAAATCGTATTTATCTAAAAGTGCTTTTCTGTCGTCGCAATAAGCCTGATCGGCCTTAGCAATTTCCATGTGATCGCCCCAGGTACAAAGCTCCAGGCCGTCGTAACCAAACTCTTTAGCTTTCTGACACATGGTTTCAATGGGAAGATCGGCCCATTGTCCGGTAAAAATTGTTACTGGTCTGCCCATAACAGTATTAGTTAAAAGTTTAAAGTTCAATGTTTAAAGTGAAGTCAAACAACGTCGTGCTTCTGACTTCGGTCTTCCAATGTCTTAATCAATCATTTCGCCAAATTTCACCCACTTAACCTCATCGTTGTAGCCCGCACTAACCACGGTGTCGATGAATTGCATACCACGAATGCCGTCTTCCACTCCCGGAAAATCGAGAATTTCAGGTGACGGAGCTTCACCGTTTGCTCGGGCTCTGACTGTCATGGCAAAATTTCGGTAGATGTTTGCAAAGGCTTCCAGGTAACCTTCCGGGTGACCTCCGGGAGTTCTTGTGTTATGAGCTGCAATAGCAGTGTCCATACTGGTACCCACACGCATTTTTTGCATTGGCTGATTATTCCACAGCAAGGTAAGTGTATTCGGCTCCATTTGTTCCCAGTCTAAACCACCTTTTTCGCCGTACACACGAATTCTGATCGCATTTTCTTCGCCTGCTGCAATCTGTGTTGCCATTAATACACCTTGCGCTCCATTGTTGAAACGAAGGAAAGCAGCACCATCGTCATCCAGCATTCGGTTGGGCACAAACACATTTAAATCTGCACAAATCTCAGTTACCTTGAGGCCGGTAATGTATTCTGCCAAATGATGAACATGTGTTCCGATATCGCCCATACAACCGGCCTTGCCCGAACGTTTCGGATCGGTACGCCAGCTTGCCTGGGCATTTCCCATATCTTCCTGTTTTGAAGAAAGCCATCCCTGCGGATATTCTACAAACACTTTTCTGATTTTTCCGAAACGACCTTCTGCAACCATTTGTTTGGCTTGTTTTACCGCCGGATATCCGGAATATGTATGTGTTAAAGCAAAAGTTAATCCTGTTTCGTTGATCTTCTCTTTTAATTTCAGCGCCTCATCAAGCGTAAAGGTGATTGGCTTGTCGAGCACCACATTAAATCCATTTTCCAGTGCCATCATTGCAGGAGCAAAATGCACAAAATTTGGAGTTACTATGGAAACAAAATCCATCCGTTCTCCCTCGGGAAGTTGAGCTTCCTTTTCGAACATTTCCTGGTAGGTTTCATACACGCGGTCTTCCGGGATATAATATAATTTACCTGATTCTTTTGATATCTTAGGGTTTACGCTAAAACATCCGCAAACAAGTTCAATTTGATTATCCATTAAAGCGGCCAGGCGGTGTATTGCTCCAATAAATGCATCGGTTCCTCCACCGACCATCCCCATACGAAGTTTTCGATTCATCATGATATTAAGTTTATGTTGATTCAGTATTAAGTTGATAAAATTAAGAACTCTTTTCTTAGGAAGCAACAAAAAATACTTGTACTTCCTTTTAATTCTATTCTGTTCTGCATCCCATCTTAACAGGATTCTTTCAAAAGCAGCAACATATATAAACAACAACTTTCCCGCTGTTAAGAACTACTTATTATAAGGATTCCGAAAAACTGTTTTATACCTATTCGTGTTGATTCATTTTACAATAATCAACAGGTTGCCTGGTTTAAAATTCAATGATAATTCCGATCGTTGGCAATACTGTTCCGCTGGTACTTTTAATTTCATTCAAAATATATCGTGTCCCATTGTCGGTTAGAAGAAAATTGCCGTTGGAATCTTCGGCCCGAACAATAATATCATTTTGCTCGGCCTGAAAGTTGTAAAAATTCTGAATATCGATATAAAACTTGGCCGTTATTTTATTGAGGTAATACGACTTATCAATCCGCAGATCCAACTGGTGAAAAGGTTTGAATCGTTCTGAATTCAACTTCGAATAATCGGGATATGGTCCACCAACAAGGTTCCACGCTTCCACCAGTGATGATTTTTCCAAATCCCAGGGAGTATATGGCAAACCTCCCACAAACCGCCAGCGGGCACCAACGCGCCAGTTCCGTTTTAAATCTTTGGTGCCCGTTAACGAAAGCAGGTGTTTCGAATCCCAGCTTGAAGGAATATAATCGCCTTTTTCATCGGTAAATTCGCTGCGAACCAAAGTATACGAAACATTCAGATTAAAACCTTTCGTGGAATTAATTCGTGCCTGAAATTCCGCTCCGTATGCGTGACCTTCCGACTCGGAAACCACCTCTTCATCTCCAACCACACCGTAATCAGCCCCCTTATTTGCCAAACTTATCTGGTCGTTTACCGACAAAGGATATTGCGAGTAATTCTTCCGAAAAGCTTCGGCTGTAAAAATTACATAAGATGCAGGGCGATACTCAACACCACCTACAATATGATTTACAGCAATGTATTTTAGCTGATTTTCTTTATTCACAAACACATCATCCTGCTGAAATCCCAGCGTAGTATACGAAGGCAACTGGAAATAACGGCCGGTATTAAAATTCAGGCTCCACTCATTGGTAAAACGGTATGAAGCTGAAAAACGGGGAGAAATCTGTTCCAAAAGATTATTCATACTTGCTGAATAATTACTGGCATCGGCCCTTACTCCAAGCGATAAAGCCAGCCGTTCATCAAAAACAGCCTTACTTGCCTGTGCAAACAAACCATACTTAACCAGATTCAAATTTGTGTTATAATTGATTTCAACCGTTTCATCACCATAAAACCTGCGCTGAAGAGTTTTGTTTTTATAGGTTACCAAATCGAGACTAGCTCCTACATTCAACTTAAAACCGTCCATCCGCATGGTATTTTCAAAACGGAGTTTGTTCTCTATTTCTTCTGAAGTATAGTCGAGTATTTTGTTTTCCTCCGAACTGTCATCATTTTCGAGGTATTTATACGAACTGTTGTTCAGGTGACTTCGGCTGGCCACCAATGTTTGGTAACTGTTTTCGCGGTAATGTTTGTAAACCGCCCCCAAAGTATAACTCCACTGCTCGTTAACCGGAATCTGACTGAGAATGTATTTTTGTTCATCATCCGGATTTTCAATCCCCTCGTTTAATTTAAAAATATCGTTGGCTCCTAATCCAATTAGAATCAGCTCGTTTCGTTTATCAAATCTTGTTTTAATTTTGAATTGCATATCAGTGAAGTTGGGAAGAAAAGGAAGCTCTAGTGCACTAAATAATAATTGCAGGTACGATTGCCGAACCGAGAAAACAAAGTTGGTCTTTTCTCCAAGTGGCCCGTCGAGAGTTGCTGCTATTTCCGAAGCGCCTAGTGTACCATGAAAATTCATCTTTTCCTCGTTCCCGTCAATTTGATTGAATTCCATAACACCACTCAAAGCATTGCCCCTGTTGGCTGGAAATGCTCCGGAATAATAATTTACTTCGCGAATAAAATCAGCATTTAAAATACCAACAGGCCCACCGGATGCTCCTTGCGTGGCAAAATGATTAATAAAAGGTACCTCAACTCCATCGAGATAAAAGCGACTTTCTGACGGACCACCACCACGAATAATAATATCATTTCGGTAGGCCGGAGTTGACTGAACACCGGGAAATGATTGTATAACCTTCGATATATCGCGGTTGGCTCCCGGACTTTTTTCAATCTCGCCCACACCTATCGTTCGCAGAGAGACAGGGCTCTCCAGCGTTTTCCGGAATGGCGAGGCGGTAACAGTCACTTCATCTATTTCCGTTTTTGTTTTTTCCAACTTTATTTCAATAAAATGAGTACTTGCCACATTCACTTCAACCTCGGCAGATATAGCTTTCTTATACCCAACAAAAGATGCCTCAACACGGATAAATCCGGGAGTTAAATTGCGGAATTCAAAATGCCCGTTTTCATCGCTTACTGCTCCATTTGTTGTCCCCGATACAAGTACATTTACAAAGGGTAATGGTTCGTTGCTAATAGCATCAACTACTTTCCCGCTGAGCAAAGCATTTTGAGCTATAACCCAAATCGGAAAAAAGAATAGAATAAGTATTGTTGTTATTATTTTCACCACCTGTTTTTGTTTAATATTGAAAACTAAATTTTAAACAAAAAAACATCATTAAAGTTGAACGAGAAATAACTTTTATTGTTTATAAATAATGTTATTGAATATAATACTTTAATATATTTTTTCACTCTCATAGGTTTCTTGTTAAACAAATGTGCATTGAAATTACATAAATAAACAGGACATCTATTCTACTTTAATTGAAACAGATAGAATAAATATCTGTAACAACTCAGCACAGAATATTTATAAAAATATACCAAATGTTGCTTTTTCTTAATATACTGTCAATATATACATCGTTTTAATAATAAACAGATATATTAGCATGGACAAAAATAGGATAAAGTGAAGTAAATAGTTGTTTTATTAATGATTAAGAATTAGTCATTTTTAATCGTATAAAACAGAAATTTAATCAGTACATAATAAATCATATGAGCGAGCTGCTTTTAAACAATAAATAATTTATGGTAGCTTCGTGTAATTTCTGTAGAATAGAGATAAACACTGAAGAATACAAGCAATTTTTATAAACTAAATTTTGTATAATCAAACTATTGTCTGAATGCTGGAAAGGGATCAAAATAATCAAAGAATGCTTGATTCTATTTTATGGAAATCATTCCTTAAAGGCGAGGAAGATGCATTTAAAATTATTTATAAGACCCACGTTAAACAATTATTTGAATACGGCTTAAATTTCACAAACGACAAAGATTTAATTCACGATCATATCCACGATGTTTTTGTAAATCTGCATAAGTATCGGAAAAAAATAAAGGAAACCAACAACATCAGGCTTTACCTTTTAAAAACATTAAAACACTCACTTTTAAAAGGGCTGAAACAAACACAAAAGGTCTCTCATCCTGAGCATTTTGAACATCCTTCTGAATTTGAAAAATCGTCGGAAGATCTAATCATCGAAAAAGACACAAAAACGCAGTATAAAAAACAAATCCGACAAGCACTTTCTACCTTAAGCGACAGGCAACGTGAAGCCTTATTTCTTAAATTCTATCTTGAATATAACTATGATAATATCAGCGAAATAATGGATATCAATTATCAGTCCGCACGCAACCTGGTTCACAGGAGTTTAGAAAAATTGAGAGAGACCTTTTAAATCTTTTAATTTTCAAATCCCTCACCAACTCCTCTATTCACACTGAAAAGCCGTATAAATGGAACATTATTTTAAAAAGTCAAAGAAAAATCATTTTTTCTTAATTAAGTGAGTACAAAATAATATGTAGGTTCTTATTATAGAAACTGTTTCCAAGTCCTTAACATTTTCTATGAAAAAAAATAACCAAAATAAAGTGTACCAATTTCTTCATGATGAAAAATTCGTCGAATGGATTTTAAGACCAACCGATGAACTGGAAGATTATTGGAATACTTACTTAGAATCTCATCGTTCTGAGAAAAAAGATATAAAAGAAGCCTCTATTCTGTTAAAAGAGACACATAAACCCAAAGGTACCATCAGCGATAATGAAATTGATTTTCTTTGGAACAGGATAGAGAATTCAGTTAAAAGCCAAAAATCAATAATACATATAGGATATAAGTGGGCTGCGGCCGCCAGTATAATAATTATACTGGGCTTGGGTAGTTTGTACTTTTTCAGTTACTCTCCCGAGAGCGAAATTGATTATAACCAAATTGCCAGAGTTGAACCAACATCAAATGATGTTGTACTGATTTTGGCCGATGAAACACGTGAAACTTTTTCATCGGATAAAATCGAAATAAAATATGACAAAGAAGGACATTTAAATGTTGATAATAACCAGGTTGAGGTTCCTGAAACAACAAAAGCAACTAATCAGGAAGAGCAACTGAATCAAATCGTTGTTCCTTATGGTAAACATTCATTTATTGTTCTTTCCGATGGCACAAAAATGTGGCTAAATTCTGGCAGTAGAGCTATTTATCCTACAAAATTTATAAAGAAAGAGCGACAGATTTTTGTTGAGGGAGAAGCATATCTTGAAGTTTCCAAAGATCCGAAACGAAAATTTATAGTGAAAACAAATGATATTGACATAAAAGTACTGGGAACAAAATTCAATGTCAGTTCTTATCCCGAAGACTCCCGCTCGTCGGTTGTTTTATTGGAAGGAAGTGTTGAGGCTTCTGTAAATAATACAAAAGTAAAAATTAAGCCAAATGAGATTTTAAAATACGATAAACAAACAAATAATAGCAATGTAAGTGAAACCAATGCTGCAGAGTACATCTCGTGGAAAGATGGATGGTTATTGTTTAAGGCGGAAAACATGGCAGATATATTGGTAAAACTATCCAGATATTATAATGTTGAGATGAAAATTTCAGATGAAAGAGTGAAGATGTTAACCTTATCGGGGAAACTTGATTTAAAAAGCGAATGCGAAGAGGTTCTGCAAGCGATTGCCACAACTGCTCCCATTTCATTTAAAAAAGTCGACAATGAAATAGAAATAACACTTAATAACAACTAAATTAAAATTTATGATAAACGCGCCACCTCGCTTTTCTTACCTGGTGAATTAAGTAAAAAAAGCAGGTTATACTGCGAATATAACCTGCCGCTTACTTTATTCAAACATTGTGAAGTAGAATAAAAGTAAATAAAAAGCAAACAAATTTATGAAAAAAAAGAAGACTATTATCCGGCTTTTACCGGATTTAAAGAAACTAGCCCTGGCTATGAAACTTTGCATAATAATATTATTGGTTACCGCAGCGAATGTTATGGCTAATACCGGCTATTCGCAAAGCACCAAATTGAGTATGAATCTTAAACAAACCAGTTTGGGAGAAGTTATTCAGCAAATTGAAAACAGTACAGAATTCATCTTTGTTTATTACGACAATATTGTTGATCTCGACAGGAAAGTTACAGTTAATGTAAAAGATGCAACAGTAGATAAAATTCTGGATCAGATTTTTGAAGCCAGTGATAACGACTACAAAATATTTGACAGACAAATAGTTATTACTAAGAAAGACACTCCAAAATCGGCGGGTACTACGGAACCGGCAGAAACAAAAGACGATCAAAATCCAGTATCAGGAAAAGTTGTTGACGGGAAGAATCAGCCAGTGCCTGGTGTTTCGGTTATAATTACCGGAACAACACATGGTACTGTTACAAACATTGACGGAGTATATACGATTACAAATGTTCCCGACAATGCAAAATTAAAGTTCTCATTTGTAGGGATGAAAACCCAGGAAATTGAAGTTGCCGGACAAACGGTAATTAATGTCGTTTTAAAAGAAGATGTAGAATCACTTGAAGAAGTTGTTGTGACCGGTTACGGTAACTTCAAAAAGGCTACGTTTACAGGTTCAGCAAACACCATAGGTGCTGAAAAAATGAGAGATATTCCTGTTGTTTCCGTAGAACAAAAATTGCAGGGTCAAACCTCCGGTGTTTTTATCACAGCCAATTCAGGTCAGCCTGCTGCACTACCTCAAATACGAATCAGAGGAATGGGCTCTTTCTCGGCTACGAACCAACCTTTATACATCATCGACGGAGTTCCGGTATCAACAGGATCAATGAGTAATACTGCCGGATACATGACCCAGTCGAAAACCAGTGTAATGGCAACTCTTAACCCAAACGACATTGAAAACATAACAGTGATTAAAGATGCTGCCGCTGCTTCGTTATATGGCTCCCGTGCTGCAAACGGCGTAATTTTAATTACAACCAAAACTGGGAAAGCCGGCGCCACAAAGGTAGATCTTACAGTTAGTGCAGGTATCTCTAATTTAGCTATGGAGAATCGTCCAATGGTTAATGGAGAACAACGTAGGGAATTGGTATATGAATCACTTTACAACCAGGCTGTTGATAACGGAAATGCCGATCCAACTACTTATGCCGACAACAATGTTGACACATACGCACCAAAACCTTGGAGCGGCTATACCGACTGGAATGATTACCTGCTAAGAAAACATGCTTATAGCCAGAACTACCAGGCTTCTATTTCCGGGGGTGATGAAAACAGCAAATTCATGGCTTCTATTGGATGGATGGGCCAAGACGGTATCGCTATTAACAGTGATTTTGAAAGATACTCGGGTAACCTGAACTACGAACGCAAACTAAGCGATAAATTTGAAGCTTCAGCTAATTTCAAATTCTCACAAATAACTCAAAACCTAAACGAAGAAAGGGGAACACTGGTTGGACCATACTTCTTGCTGGGAGGTTACATCACTCCATCAGACTATCCTTACAACGAAGACGGATCTTATAATCGTACCCATAACATTAATACATCAAGTGAATACAATGTTATTGAATCGATGACAAACGACATTAACCGGGCAATGATAACAAAGTTAATGACAACCGGAACGTTGAGTTATGAAATTATCGACGGCTTAAAATTGAAAGAAAGCCTGAACTACGATTACACTTCTCAAAAAGACAAAGTATATTATTGTCCTTATAGTGGTGGTGGACCAAAAGGAGCACCAACAGGAACATCTGAGGCCTGGAAATCATTTACTGAATTCAAACGTGTATTCTCTTCTACAACATTAAACTATGTTAAACAAATTAATGGTTCTCATAACATTGATGCTTTAGTTGCATTTGAAACTGAAGACTTCAACAGAGACAATATGGAAGTACGAGGAAGAGATATCGCATCAACAGCAATGACCGATATAGGTGCAACATCAACAACCAGTGCCAAATCTTCTTCTCCTCAGGGATACAGATTAGTTTCTTATATCTCAAGGATAAATTACGACTATATGGGTAAATATTACTTAGGTGCCAGTTTCCGTCGCGACGGTACTTCAAAATTATCTCAAGATTCTCGCTGGGGTAACTTCTGGTCTGTATCCGGTATGTGGAGATTGATTGAAGAACCATTCATGGAAGGTCTGAGAAGTACATTTACCGATTTAAAATTCCGCTCATCATATGGTGTAAACGGTAACTTGCCTAACAGCTACTATGCTTTTAGGGGATTATATAGTTTTACCCAACCATACATGGGGCAATCGGGTTCTTACGAATCAACACTGGAAAATAATGACCTGAAATGGGAAAAGAACTATAACCTGAATATCGGTTTAGACTTCACCGTATTCGACCGTATTTCAGTAACTGCTGAGTATTATAGCCGTCAAACAAAAGACTTGTTGTACAGTATGCCTTTGAGCCACACCAGTGGTTTCACCGCAAAAACAACCAACATCGGGCACATCAGCAACAAAGGATTCGAACTGGAATTCAATACTACCAATATTCAAAAGAAAGACTTCACCTGGACCACGAACTTATCGTTCTCACATAACGAAAACGAAATTCAAAAAATCAATGATGAAGTAACTTTTACAACTGCTTCAAATCGCACGACCTTGTATATCCGCAAAGTAGGTGGTCCGTTTTACGAATTCTACCTGAAAGAATATGCAGGAGTTGACCCTGATAACGGTGATGCTTTATACTATCTGAATACAGAGAATGCTGACGGTACTTTGAATAAAAACACAACAAATAAAGCTTCAGAAGCTCAGCTTGTTGATACAGGTAAACACGCGATGCCTAAGTTAACTTCGAACATGACCAACTCTGTTTATTATAAAAACTTTGATTTCTCTTTCACGTTTACAGGAGCATGGGGTGGTTACACATTCGATTATATGTCGAGGTATAATACCGTTGACGGAACAAACCTGAGACGTAACTTCCCGGAATATACTATGAACCGCTGGCAAGAACCAGGCGACAAAACAGACGTACCTCGTTTGTCGTACGCAAACGACACAGGAAACCTGCCCGCCAGCACAACTCGTTACCTTCATAGCAACGACTACATCCGTTTGAAAAGCCTTACTTTCGGTTATACCTTACCAGAACGTCTGGTACAGAAAGCGTACATGAACAAAGTTCGTTTTTATCTGTCAGGAGCTAACCTGTTTACCCATGCTGCATGGGATCAGTACGATCCTGAAACAGAAATGGGTGGATTCACATGGGCTTCAGCCCCGATGACTAAAAATGTTACAGTTGGGGTAAATATTACTTTCTAAAGAAAGAGGAACCATTTAAAATTTGATGAATATGAAAAAAATAATCAATTATATATTAGGAATCGTATTTCTGGCAGGAATGTCTTCATGCGGAAGCGATTGGTTGGATGTCACCCCTCAAACCTCGGTTGCATCCGACGTAGCGTTATCAACTGAAGATGGTTTGCAAGTTGCTTTGAATGGAGCTTACCGTCAATTAGCGGAACACTGGTTTTACGGTGACCGTATTATCATGTATCCGGAACTAAAAGGAGAAGATATGCAATGTGTATCTACCGGATCGCGTGGTTATGCCTTCTACAGCCTTACTCAAACATCTGGTGACCAAGAAGTTTTGGAAACCTGGGACTCAGGTTACGAATTAATTCACTATGTAAATAATATTCTTGGAGCAATTAAAGAAAATTTTGATTCCAGTGATTCAAATATTGCGAAAATTAAAGCAGAAGCATTATCATTACGCGCCCTTGCCATTTTCCAAATGACTAACATGTACGGCAAGGCTTATGCTATCTCTCCATCAGCATTAGGTGTTTGCCTTGTTTCTGAAGATGACGATATAAGTTACAATCCGTCGCGCTCAACTGTAGAAGAATGTTACAATCAGGTTATATCTGACTTTAAAGAAGCAATCAATGGAGGCTTATCATCATCAATAACCAATGGCTACATTAACAAATGGGCTGCAGAAGCCTTATTGTCAAGAGTGTATCTGTTCAAAGGAGATTATACAAATGCCCTAAGTTATGCCGAAGACGTTATTAATAATTCGCCTTACCAACTGTATACAAATTCAAACTATGCAAGCGTATGGGGACAAGATTTTCAAACTGAATCAATATTTGAAATCTACTATGATGCACAAGAAAATGTGGGTTCAGATTGTCTTCAGGGAATATACAATTGGGACGGTTATGCAGGAATGGTGTTGACAGAAGATTACTTATCACTGTTGAATGAATATCCGGACGATGTTCGTCATTGTTTCACAAATGTTGGAAACAGCTCTATCGTGAATGAAAATGACGAGGTTGTTCCTGCCTGGTTAACTAAATTTTGCGGAGCCGGAGGCTTAAACTCTCCCAGTAATGTATCGTACAATAACCTTCCGGTTATCCGTCTTTCTGAAGTTTACCTGACAGCGGCAGAGTGCGAACTCGAAGATAACAGCGCTGATGCAGCATTACCTTATATTAATGCAATTGTAACCCGGGCAAATCCAAACAATTCTTTAACTGCTTCTGATGTAACAAAAAATCGCATCATTGAAGAAAGAAGAAGAGAATTGGTTGGCGAAGGTGTTTGTGGTCTGTATGATATACTTCGCACTAAAGGGGCTTCCGGTACAATTAATCATTCCGGTGGTTGGCATATCTCAACTCTGAATTATAAAACAATTGATTGTAGTGATGATCGAGTTACTGCTCCTATTCCTTCAAGTGAAATTGTTAACAATGACAATGTTGAGCAAAACTCTGGTTACAGTAACTAATATTTATTTGTAAAAAGGGCTAAAGCAATAATTATCATAGAAAAAAGGGCGGAGGCACTTTGCTCCGCCTTTTTTAAATTCATTTCGCTATACTTCGCCAGCAAATTATTTTAACCTTTTTTAGAAGGATTATAAAAACAAAACTATTAATTTTCAACCTATTAAATACAACTAACATTTAATACACCACAAAGTAACACTTGCTCTTTTTTTGAAATTTATTTGAGCTAAACTTAATAATACGTTATGAAGAGAAGGGATTTTATTGCACGCAGCAGCATTTTTTCAGCAGGAGCCTTTTTAACCACTTCACTCCCTGTTTTGGGAGCCAACTCAACCGGCAAACTCACAGACGCTAATAAATCAGGATTATATGCCAACTTTAAAAATCATGAAGCACAATACCATCCTTTTGTTCGCTGGTGGTGGAACGGCGACAAAATCGAAAAAAACGAACTCATCCGCGAACTGCATTTGTTAAAAGAAGCCGGAGTCGGAGGTGTGGAAATCAATCCCATAGAGTTTCCTTCATCCGGCGACGATATGGGCAAAAAATCATTGACCTGGCTCAGCGACGAATGGATCGACATGTTGCAAGTTACCTTCGACGAAGCTAAAAAACTGGATCTAACCTGCGACTTAATCGTTGGTTCGGGCTGGCCTTTCGGAGCCGAAACCCTTCCCCGCGACGAACGTGCCCAGGTTGCCATAATTTATGCTGAAACCCTCGAAGGTCCAACAACATTCGAAACCTCGCAGTTCAATATTTTTAATCATGTTGATCCGGGAGTAACAGTCCCCTGCCCTTCACGGACTTTTGAGATCCTGTCGCTGAAACTGGTTCCGGAACCCATGGCCAGTTTGGAACAGGTGATTGATCTTTCAGAGAAAAAAAATGATGAAATTATCTCTGTTGATATTCCGGAAGGCAAACATGTATTTTATGCACTGGTAAAAGTAGATTCGTTTGCCAGCGTAATTAACGGGGCGCCCGGAGCAGCTGGGCCTATCCTCGACCACATGAATAAAGCTGCCGTTCGGAAATACCTCGACCACATGTCCGATACTATTCAAAAACGTACCGGTCCGCTTTCCAACCATCTTCGGGCATTTTTTACCGACTCCATGGAATTGGAAGGATGTAACTGGTCGAGCGATCTGGCAGAGGAATTCAAAAAACGTCGCGGTTACGACCTGATGCCTTACCTGCCATTTACCATGTTTAAAGTGGGCAGGCTGGGAGCAACTGTAGATGCAAATTACGGAGTTGAAAAAACACCCGAATTCAAAGAAATCATAACTCGTGTACGTTTCGATTTTGAATTGACCAAAGCCGAATTGCTTCACGAACGCTTTACACAAACCTACCTTGAATGGTGTAAAGATCAGAATGTGAAATCGCGTGCACAAGCCTACGGACGCGGATTCTTCCCATTGGAAACAAGCCTTGGCTACGATATTCCGGAAGGCGAATCGTGGACAAGCAACTGGCTGAAACACCGCATCGGCGAAGAAATGTCGGACGAAGATTACCGGCGCGGACGCGGTTATACCATGATCAACAAATACGTTTCGTCGGCAGCGCATTTAACCGGCAACCGTATGGTTAGCTGCGAAGAAATGACCAACACGTACAACGTATTTAATATTACCCTCGAGCAACTCAAAATAGGATCCGACATGAGTATTATGTCGGGAATTACACACTCGGTTTGGCACGGATTTAATTATTCGCCGCCCGATGTGCCTTTCCCCGGCTGGGTTCAGTACGGATCGTACTATAACGAATACAACAATTGGTGGCCCTATTTTAAATACCTGAACGAATACAAAGCCCGGCTTTCTTCGATTCTGCAAAATGTGGACATGTACACCGACATGGCCATTTTCCCAGCCAACTACGACATGTGGGGCGAAATGGGTCTTCAAACCGATCCGTTCCCCGAAAAACTAAATGTTCCTTACACATCAATCATTTGGGAATCAATAAATAAAACCGGTGGCGCAGCCGATTATGTCACTGAAATAATAATCAACGACGCTGAAGTTAAAAAGGGAAAACTTTGTTACGGTCCTAAAGAATACGATACGCTATTCCTCCCGGAAGTGAAAAGTATGTACCCTTCAACAGTAAAAAAACTGCTTGATTTTGTTTCCACAGGAGGTCGTATTTTCTGCATTGAAAAATACCCTGAAAAATCGCTGGGTCTCAATAACTGGGAGCAAAACGATAGGGAAGTGAAAGAGATGGTGGAAAAACTAAAAACTTATACCGACCGCTTCGTTCTTCTTAAAAAACCGGAAGACAACCGCTTCCTGGAATGGTACGAAAAACTCATTCCTGAATACAATCTGTCGCATTACATGAACATTGAAAAACCCAATCGCTTTTTCATGCAAACCCGTTTCCGCGACGATGATAAAAACGAATATTTCTTTTTCCAGAACGTTCATAAACACAACGAGTACAGCACATTTGTTACTTTTTCGAAGGAAATTACAAAGGGACGTTATCCGTGGATATGGAATCCTGAAAACGGCGAAAGTTACCGCATTCAGTTGAATAACAACCGTTTTAAAATCGATCTTGGTCCTGCAGAGAGCTGCATCGTTGTATTCAACAAAGAGAAAAACGGACCAGTCTGGAATCCACTTCCAAAAACTGGAGAGCATGTATCTGAACTGAACAACAGCTGGGAAGTTGAACTTCAGCACAGCCGGGAAAATTCGAAAAAATCGTTCACAATGAGCGAACTTACAGATTTGAAAGACACGGAATATGTAAACTTCACAGGCACGGCGGTTTATCGAAAAAAACTGAATGTGGGAGATGAAAAACCAAAATACATTAACCTCGGAAAAGTATGGGGAGTGGCAGAATTGTTTGTAAACGGACAATCGTGCGGCGTAAAATGGTACGGTACCCGGATTTACGATTTAACGGATCTTTTAAAAGAAGGGTTGAACGAAATTGAAGTCCGCGTTACCACATCGATGGGAAACTACATGAAAACCCTAACCGATAACGAAACAGCACAGAAGTTTACTGTGAAAAAGAATAAAAACCAACCCATCCAGTCGATGGGACTGATTGGACCCGTAACTATTTATTAATTAAATGATTAAAATTCCAACTAATATGAATAAACTAAAATCCATTATTTTATTGTTCGCTTTGTTTTGCTACCTGGGTGGATCTGCAAAGGATTACAACGCATCCATCTTCGGAATCAAATCGAACGGAACGACTTTAAACACGACAGCAATTCAAAAAGCCATCGATTTTATACACGAAGAAGGTGGCGGACATCTTAATTTTTATGTGGGTAGATATTTAACCGGAACCATTGAATTAAAATCGGACGTACACATTATTCTGCACGAAGGCGCAATTTTGGTGGGATCGACAAATATTTACGATTACAATATTGAAACGCCCAACACTGCTTTGGTATATGCAAAAAACGCTGATAGTATTTCCATCACAGGCCTCGGTGTTATCGACGGGCAGGGACGTGAAGTTGCTTATAGTTTAATCGATCAGGTTCACAAAGGAATTATTCAGGACGAACTAAAATACGACCGGCCGGCCAGAAGGCGCCCAAAAGGAATTTATTTGCGCGAGTGCAAAAATGTTGAAATCAGCGGAATTACGATTAAAAATGCCGCAGACTGGGTACAAATGTACGATCAGTGTGAAAATCTGAAGATCGACAAAATTACGGTGGACAGTAAAGCTTTCTGGAATAATGACGGTTTGGATATTGTTGATTGCAAAAACGTGCTGGTTACCAATTCGTTTATCGATTCATCAGACGATGCCATTTGTTTTAAATCGCACGACCCTTCTAAAATGTGCGAAAACGTTGAGGTGCGTAATTGCGTTGCCCGTTCAAGTGCCAGCGGTATCAAGTTTGGCACCATGACCAGGGGCGGTTACCAAAACTTCAAAATAATCAATAACAAGGTTTACGATACTTACCGTTCGGCCATTACCATTGCCACTCCCGACGGAGGAAAAATCGAGAATATTCTGGTTGACAGCCTTAACGCTTATAACACCGGAAATGCCATTTATCTACGCATCGGACAACGAAATACCAAAAACGGAACCGGAACGATGAGCAACATTACCATACAAAATTTATATGCTGAAATTCCGGCCACAAAACCGGATGAAGGTTACGAATATGAAGGCCCCATTGAAGACCTTCCACGTAATATTTCTCCGGCCAGCATTGTCGGGCTTCCCGGATACGATATTTCAGACGTAATCTTGCGGAATATTGAAATAATTTATCCTGGCGGAAGCAATCCCAAATATGCCTATTGCGGAACAAAACCTGCCGATCTGGACGGAATCCCTGAAATGGAATCGGCTTACCCTGAATTCTCGCAGTTTAAAGAACTGCCTGCCTGGGGATTTTATGTGCGTCATGCCAAAAACCTCACCTTCGAGAATGTGAAACTCATTGCAAAAGACAGTGAATACCGCCCTGCCATTGTTTTCGACGATGTAAAAGGAGCAAACTTGTCGGGCATGCAATACAGTATTCCGGGCAAATTGAAAAAGCTTGTTACATACAAATCAACAGGTATTATTCAGAAATAACAGAGACCATGGCATTTTACAAAACCGAAAAAACAAGAAAAATGAGTAATACAAAACTTTTAATTGCCGCCATTTTGATTCTGTTTGTTTTCCAGGTGTCGGCAAAAGATTATAATATTTCCGATTTTGGCGCCAAAGCCGACGGAATCACCCTGAACACCCGGACCATTCAGCGGGCTATCGATTTTATAAGTGAACACGGTGGCGGAAGGCTGGTTTTTGGCCCGGGAAATTATGTTACCGGAACGTTCTATATTAAATCGGATGTAACACTGCATCTTGAATACGGTGCAACTCTTCTGGGTTCAACCAATCCTTTCGATTACGTGATCGATCCCAAAGTAAAATGGTCGTCGATGATTTTTGCTATCAACCAGGATAACATTGGTATTACCGGAAAAGGTACCATCAACGGACGCGGTTTTACAACAGCCAACAACCTGGTGAGCTACATACACCGCGGCATTTTTAAAGACAATCTGAAATACGACCGGCCTCTTGAAACAAGACGCCCGGAAAATATCTACTTCCGCGAATGTACAAATGTGAAAATTACCGACATCACTTTGCGCGACCCGGCCAGCTGGAACCAAACCTACGACCAGTGCAAAAATCTATATGTCGACGGTATCTATGTTGACAGTAAATCGTACTGGAACAACGACGGAATCGACATTGTAGACTGTGATGGAGTAATCCTGAAAAATTCTTATTTCGATGCTGCCGACGATGTACTTTGTTTTAAATCGCACGATTTTAACAGCATTTGCCAGAATGTGGTAGTTGAAAACTGTGTGGGGCGTTCAAGTGCAAACGGACTAAAATTCGGAACCGTTTCGCGCGGAGGTTTTCGCAATTTCAAAATTAAAAACATTACCATTTTCGACACCTTCCGTTCGGCCATTACATTTGCTGCTGTTGACGGAGGTTTGATAGAAAACATTGAGGTGGACAGTGTGCGTTCAATCAATACTGGAAACGTAATTTTCCTGCGTATCGGCGATCGCTGGAGCAAGGGCAAAAAACCTAGCATGAAAAACATTACCATTTCCAATGTGTATGCTGAAGTGCCTTTCGGGAAACCTGATGCCGGCTACAACTACGAAGGTCCGATCGAGGACAATCCGCGTAACATTTCTCCGGCAAGTATTGTGGGTCTTCCTGAATACCGCATTCAGAATGTTAAACTGAAAAACATCGAGATTGTATATCCCGGAGCAGGAAATCCGCTGTACGCTTACCGTGGAACCAGCACGGAAGAACTGGACAGCATCCCGGACATGCCTGATCGCTACCCTGAATTTTCGCAATGGAAAGAGTTGCCTGCCTGGGGATTTTATGTTCGCCATGCTGATGGAGTTGAATTTGAAAATGTGAAACTCGTTGCTGATAAAAAAGACTACCGTCCGTCAATTGTTATCGACGATGTAAACGGAGCCACTTTTAAAGATGTAATTTTTGATGAACCTGAAAGCGAAGGAAAAGAACAAATTATTCAAAGCCGGTCGAGCGAAGTGACAGTAGAATAGATGCCGGTTATTCAAATTTAAACGACAAAAAAGAAACAAAATGACGAAATATAAATTATTCATATTCAGCCTGTTTTTCTTATTAACGCAGAATCTTTCAGCCAAAGATTATAAAGCTTCGCTGTTTGGTGTAAAATCCGACGGAATAACGTTGAACACAGGTTCCATTCAGTATGCCATCGATTATATCAGTGAAAATGGTGGAGGTCGCCTGGTTTTCTATGTAGGACGATATCTCACCGGGAGTTTTTATCTCAAACCAAATGTTACCATTCAACTGGAAGAAGGCGCTGTTTTGGTGGGCTTTCACTCTGTATACGATTATTTTAAACTGAACGAAACCAACGCACTGATTCTTGCCGACAACGTTGAAAACATTGGAATCACCGGAAAAGGCGTAATTGAAGGAAATGGAAAGGCTATTTTAAAAGGCATCAAAGAACAAATAGGAAAAGGATATCTCGAAGAAAATGAAACGCAGGCAAAACCGGCTCTCATTTATTTCAATGGATGTAAAAATATAACCATGGATGGCATAATTATGCGTGATGCCTGTGGTGATGTTCAGGTTTATTCCGGTTGCAGCAATCTGAAAATTAACAACATAACAGTTGAAAGTACTGCTATTCCTGAAAGCAAAGGACTTGTTCTTTCCAATTGTGACGGATTTTCGTTGAGTGATTCATTCTTCGAAAATTCGGGAACCGAGCTTAGTTCTGCAGGAAATTCAAAGAATGTTTCAGTTACAAATACCATTAATTCAAAAGGTAAAAAGTTAAAAGCGACAAAATAAGATGATCCGAAAAATAGTTACGCTTCTCCTCCTAACCATATTTATTCAAACAGTCGGTGCACAGGAACGACCTCCGGCAGAAGAACGCCTTGAATGGAGGCACGAAGCCAAGTTCGGAATGTTCATTCACTGGGGTGTTTATTCCATGTACGGCGGAGTTTATAAAGGATATCATCAGGCTTTTGGCGATGCAGCGTGGATCGAAAACCGCTGTAAAATTCCGGTGGCAGAATACCGCGAACATGCCAAAGATTTCAACCCGACAAACTATGATCCGGAAGCTTGGGTAAAACTGGCTAAAGAGGCCGGAATGAAATACCTGATCATCACAGCAAAACACCACGACGGTTTTGCACTATTCGACAGCAAAGCCAGCGACTGGGATGTGGTAGATGCCACTAAATACGGCAAAGATTTGCTAAAACCTTTGGTAAAAGCCTGTCACGAAAATGGGATAAAACTCGGCTTTTATTATTCGCAGGCCAACGACTGGACAAACCCGGGCGGTACGGTTGCCCGTCGCCCCATGGAACAGGGCTGGCCCAATCCCGATTCTGCCCGCATCGATCAATACACACTGGAACACAACGGAAGCTGGGACCCGATTCAGGAAACATCAACCTTTGATGAATATGTTGACCGCGTTGCCGTTCCCCAGGTAAAAGAATTACTTACCAATTACGGTGAAGTTTCTGTGCTTTGGTGGGATTATGCCACACAAATGAAAAGCTACGAAGGGGCTGTTAAACTGGAAAAACTTCTTGATATCCAGCCTAACATTATCACCAACGACCGCCTGCATCCCGATTTTCCGGGTGATACAAAAACACCGGAACAAGGAATTCCCAAATGGGAAGCTATTGACGAAAACGAAAGCTGGGAAAATTGTATGACCATGAATAATTCGTGGGGGTATAAAAGCTTTGATGACAAGTGGAAATCGTCAGAAAAATTAATCCAAAACTTAATCAAAAATGTGTCACGCGGAGGAAATTATTTACTGAATGTGGGTCCTAAAGCCGATGGAACAATTCCTGAAGAAAGTGTACAACGGCTAAAAGATGTTGGAAAATGGATGGAAAAAAACAGCGAATCCATTTATGGAACCCAGATCAGTCCGTTCGGAGAAATCCCGTGGGGAGAGTGTACCTGCAAAGAAGAGGCAGATAAAACAACTCTGTACTTTTTTGTTTTCGACTGGCCCGAAAACGGCAAGCTTCAAATTAAAGGCTTAACAAACAAAGTGGTTTCTGCCCAACTTTTGGCGAACGGTCAAAATCTGGAATCACAAAATGATTCTTCAGAAACGACAATTCTGGTTCCGGAGAAAGCACTGGATCCGGCAGCCACAGTTATTAAAGTTCAGGTTGAAGGAAAAGTTGAAAGGCTGTGGTCTTCGAAGAATAACAAAAAATTGCACACAGGGGCGATTGATTAACAGCTGATAAAGCAAGATTATGATGACAAAATATATAAGCTATTTTCTTCTGCTGTTTTATGTTGCACTCATCTCGTGTTCCGATAACACCAATGTTTTTGTCTCAGTGCAGGGAAACGACGAAGGAAATGGCACCATTAAAAAACCTTTCTCAAACATTGAAACTGCTAAAAACTTTATTCGCTTGCAAAGAGCTAAGGGAAAAAATCAACCCTATTGTATTTTGCTACGCGAAGGTGATTATTATTTTACTCAGACAGTAAAATTTAGTGAAGCCGACAGCAATCTGACCATCAAACCATACGAGCAGGAAAAGGTAAGATTTACCGGAGGTTTATCTGTTGATCCGGCCAATGCTTTACCCGTAACCGGAACGGAAAAAGAAAAATTATTCCCGCCTGAAAACCGTACGAATATTTTAATGGTTCAGCTAAAAAAGCTGGGAATTACCGATTATGGAGAACTGCACCCCAACGGATTTGGGCGACTAAAAATTCCGGTTTGGATGGAACTTTTTGTGAATGATGAACCCGGCCATCTGGCCCGTTGGCCCAACGATTCATCCATCGCAATTGGAACAATCTTAGAGGAAGGTTCTATCCCTTCCACAGGCGACGATAGAAATATCGGAGGGAAATTTGCATACGATGTGAATCGCCCTTCAAAATGGAAAAATTCGGATGATATCTGGATTTTCGGATTCTTTAAAGTTGGCTGGGCTGATGATGCGGTGAAGCTGGCTTCGATTGATATAGTCAACAAAACATTCACAACGGCTCAGCCTCATCGCTACGGATTTAATACAGGAAAACCTTTTAATAAATGGTATGCCTATAATATTGCCGAAGAAATTGACATGCCCGGCGAATATTATATCGACAGAAAAGAAGGAATCCTGTATTTCTACAATCCCGGAAAGGTTGAAACCATCGAACTTTCTGTTTTCGAAGAACCTTTTATCACCATCAACGGTTCTTCAAATATTGCGGTTGAAGGAATTACATTTGACTGTACACGAGGAATTTCCGCCGAAATGTTCAAATCGAGAAATTGCATTTTTCAGGATTGTTTCTTTAAAAATATTGGCATGTATGCCGTGAATATAAACTATGCAGAGAATGCTGTTCTTACTAATGATCCTGTTCTCAGTAAAAACAATGGGTTGAAAAATTGTACAGTTTGTCAGACCGGCTCGGGTGGGATTTTACTGTACGGTGGAAACCGAAAAACACTTGAAGCTTCAGGAAATTATGTTGAAAACTGTGCCATTCACGATTTTAACCGCATCTCAAAAACCTATTGTGCGGGTATAAAAATTTCGGGAGTTGGAAACCGGATTTCACACAACGAACTTTACAACTCGCCACACGCTGCAATCCTGCTTTCAGGAAACGATCATCTGGTTGAATACAACGAATTTCACGATGTTTGCCTGGTTACCGACGACGTTGGCGCTTTATATTACGGGCGCAATCCTTCGGAAAGAGGAAATGTGACACAATTCAATTATTTCCATAACCTGGGAGATAAGCACCGGACCACCGCTGTTTACCACGACGACGGTTCATGCGGAATGAAGGTTTTTGGAAATATTTTTTACAAGGCCGGAACTTTTCCTTCGCTTGTTGGCGGCGGTAGCGACAATGTTTACACCAATAATATGTTTATCGATTGCCCGGTGGGAATTAAAGTTGATAACCGCATGGAGGCTTTCGAATGGGCCAAACCCATGATTGCCAAAGGAGGTGTGATTGAGCAAAGACTAAATGAAATACATTACAATCAACCGCCTTACAGCACAAAATATCCTGAATTAGCAAAATACTGGGACGAAAATCCTGCATTCCCAAAACGGAATAAAATTGACGGAAATGTATTTGTGAATGTCGACCAGATAATTTTGAAAATTGATGAAGGGGTAAACTCAGACAAACAATTCCTCGATTTCACCGAAAACAATCTGATTACAAAAGAAGATCCCGGTTTCGAGGATATGGAAAACCAAAACTTCAAGCTAAAAGAATCATCTGAAATTTTTCAAAAGATTGATGGATTCAAGCCAATTCCTTTCGATAAAATCGGAATTATTAACACCTTTACGCCGCTTAAATCAAAATAACCAGAAAAGATCATTCAATCAATTCATTCATATATGTATCTAAGAAAAGTATTTTCCCTTTTTGTTTCGGTTTGGGTTGCCGGAACTGCGTTGGCACAAAGCAACACTGAAGATTTAACCCAATACGTTAATCCGCTGATCGGTACTCAGGAAATGGGGCATGTTTTCCCGGGAGCGTGTGTGCCTTTTGGTATGGTTCAGCTTAGTCCTGATACCGACACCATTCCTTACGATTTTGAAGGAAAATACACCGGAACTGTGTATCGTTACTGTGCCGGGTATCAATACACCGATCCAACAATTGTCGGGTTTAGCCACACCCATTTCAGCGGGACCGGGCATTCCGATTTGGGCGATTTTTTAATCATGCCAACTGTTGGGAAATTACAACTGAACCCGGGAACAGCTGATAATCCTGAAAGCGGATACCGTTCACGTTTTAGTCACGATGAAGAAACCACAGTTCCCGGATATTACAGTGTTAAGCTGCAAGATTACGATATCGATGCCGAATTAACGACCAGCGAGCACGTGGGATTTCATCAGTACACCTTCCCTGAAAGCAATGATGCTCATGTCATTCTGGATTTAACTCACGGCATTTACAATTACGACGGGAAAGTACTGTGGTCGCAAGTTTGGGTGCAAAACGATACGCTGGTTACCGGCTACCGGATTACCAGTGGCTGGGCGCGTACCAACTACCTGTATTTTGCCATGGTGTTTTCGAAACCCATTGAAAACTTTGGCTGTGAAAACCACGAAGATCAGGTTTACAAAGGATTCTGGCGCAAATTCGACCAGAAAAACAACTTCCCTGAAATGGGCGGACGAAACCTGAAAACCCACTTCGATTTTAAAACCAAAGACGGAGAAAAAATAAAAGTGAAATTTGCCATTTCAGCTGTTAGTACCGAGGGTGCACTTAAAAATCTGAAAGCCGAAATACCTCATTTCGATTTTGAAACGGTAAAAACTGAAGCGCATCAAAAATGGCAGAACGAACTGGAAAAAATAACCATCGATGCTTCTGCTGAGAAAAAAACGGCCTTTTATACTTCACTTTACCACACCTTCATCAATCCGGTTGAATACATGGATGTTGACGGTCAGTACCGCGGAATCGACCATCAAATTCATAAAGCCGAAGGTTTTGTCAACTACTCCATATTTTCGTTGTGGGATACCTACCGGGCGCTGCACCCGCTGTTAACGCTCATTCAGCCAAAAAGGACTTCGGATATGGTAAATTCGATGCTGGCCCACTACGACCAGAGTGTGTTGGGCATGCTCCCTGTTTGGAGCCATTTTGGAAACGAAAACTGGTGTATGATTGGCTACCACGCTGTTCCGGTAATTGCTGATGCCTGGATAAATGGCATTCGCGGATTCGATCCGCAGCACGCCTTGGATGCCTGCGTTTCGTCGGCAACAAATAAATACTACGGAAATATCCCCGATTACATGAAACTGGCTTATGTTCCTTATGAAAAAAATGCCACCGGCTCGTCGATGACACTGGAATATGCTTACGACGACTGGACCATTGCACAACTGGCAAAATCCATTGGCAAAAACGATGTTGCTGCCACCTTCGAAAAACGGGCAGAGAACTGGAAAATCCTGTTCAACGACGAAACGGGTTTTGTTGGAGCCAAGGACGGCAAAGGAAACTGGAAAACTCCGTTCGATCCGCTGCAAACTCACGATGAAGGTTTTATTGAAGGAAACTCATGGAACTATTCGCTTTATGTTCCACAGGATATTACCGGCCTCATCGAAAAAATGGGTGGAAATAATCGTTTTTCAGATCACCTTGATACCTTATTCAACATGTACCTACCCGACAAATATTTTGCTGAAACAGAAGATATTACCAGAGAAGGATTAATGGGCTGTTATGTGCATGGAAACGAACCCAGTCACCACGTTGCGTACATGTACAATTGGGCCGGAAAACCATGGAAAACACAGGAACGTATCAACGAAATTGTAACCACAAAATACCTCAACAAGCCTGATGGATTATGTGGTAACGACGACTGCGGACAAATGTCGGCCTGGTACATTTTTTCATCGCTGGGATTTTATCCCGTCTGCCCTGGTTCGGGTGAATATTCAATTGGATCGCCATCAGTAAACGAAGCAAAAATTCAACTTGCCGACGGGAAAACGATGCTTATAAAAGCCAACAATCTTTCTGACAAAAACATTTATATCAAATCGGTATTACTGAATGGTAAGAAATGGAATTCCACGTCCCTTCCTGTTAATGAAATAAATAAAGGAGGCGAAATCATTTTTGAAATGGGCTCAAAACCCAATAAAAAGTGGGGTTTGTAAAATCGTTCACCGTTTAAAAGGAAAGAGGCCGCAATAAAAATCAATTTTATGCGGCCTCTTTTTTATTTTAATCCGTACTATTTTTTCTGAAAAACAAACTTGCCAGCCACCCGGCAACGAAACATGAAATAACGCCAGTTGCTGAATAAACGATCAGGTGAACCGGTTGATAGGTAGCGACAAAAATCTGAATAATCACGCTAATAATAATTCCGACCAAAACGCCATTTGAATTAGCCTTTTTGGATAAAATACCCAGCAGGAAAACTCCTCCCAAACTGCCAATTACCAAACCCAGTACCTTCTGAAATTCATCCCATAAGGATTGAATATCCATGGTTGCCATCATAAATGCAAACAGGGTCCCTGAAATGCCCACAACAAAGGTGGCAATCCGGGCCAGTTTCAAGGGATATGTATTTTTACTCCATCCAAAACGGAAATGAATATCAGTGGAATAAGCTGTGGCGGCAGAATTCATACTACTACTCAGACTGCTCATGGCTGCTGCAAAAATAGCCGCTATCAGCAAGCCTGAAATTCCGACCGGAAGCTGGGATGCGATGTACCACGGAAAAATCGCATCGTTATTTGAAAATGTCGGATTCAATTCTCCCGGAAAGCTTTTATAAAAAGCGAACAAGGCAGTTCCCGCGAAAAAGAAAATAATAGTGGCGGGTATCGTCAAAATAGCATTGGTCCAAACACTACGGTTGGCTTCTTTTTGTGTTTTTGTAGTCAGGTAACGCTGCACCATGGTTTGATCGGTTCCGTAAGTGGTAATGTTTGCAAAAATTCCTCCCAAAAGCATCACCCAAACAGTGGGCTGTTTCAGCGAAAGAGTCAGGTCGAAAACATTGAACTTATGACTTTCGGAAGCCACGTTGACAATACTTCCAAAACCTCCGTCGATTTTAAAAATGATTAGAACCAGCGATAAAATGGCGCCTCCAAGAAGAACGATAACCTGCATTACATCGGTCCAGATTACCGCTTCAATTCCGCCCATCATAGTATAAACAAGTGCCACAATTCCCATTAGGGCAATACACAAAAAGATGTCGATGCCGGTAACCACATTCAAGGCAATAGAGGGAAGAAAAAGTACAACTCCCATTCGTCCAACCTGGTAAATAATAAAAGACAGACTTCCAATTAGCCGAATAGTCAGGTTAAAACGGTTCTCCAAAAATTCGTAGGCAGTAGTAACATTCAGCTTTCTGTAAAATGGAATAAACAAAAGAATGATCACCGGCGCTACAAGAAAGATGGTCATGTTAAGCATGAAATACGACCAGTCTGTGGCAAAAGTTTTGGCCGGAATGGCCATAAAAGTAATGGCGCTTAAAGCCGTTCCGAAAATGCTCAACCCGGCAGCCCACCAGGGAATGCGTCCCCCTCCTTTAAAATAATCATCGGTATTTTTCTGCCGTTTCGAAAAGAAATAACCCATCCACGAAAGAACCAGAAAATACAAAGCAATTACGATAATGTCGAGCAGTTTTAAATGTTTGGTATCTTTTATCACTTCAACTTTCAGGATCTCCGGCGTTCTGATACCGGGACGAATTTCGCCTGAAGGAATAATAAAATCTTCTCCCCACTGAACAGCCGTTGTGGTTACCTGCCCTGTTTTTGGGAGGCTCGCAATTTCGTCGGTTTCATAAGTGAGGGTATTAAAAGAGATTATTTTATTGCCAAATCCCGGGTGATTTTCCAAATGATCAAGAAGCTCTTTCTGCATTTCTTCAAGCTCCTGATCCTTATTTTCCATACCCTGCAGCTGAGCAATTTGCTCTTCTATGCGCATCTGTTTTTTCATCAAATCGCCGTTCGCGCCCGAAGCAAAAACAATGGTACTTGCACCTACCGGGAAAGCAGTACCTGCCATCACAGGAAATTCGTGGTTTTTCCCTTCAGAAACTACAGTCCATTGTTTTAGTGATGGATTATAAACATGCGCATCAAACAAAACTTCAATCTCTCCGTTGCCTTTTACATTTCTACCGGAAAACAAATAAAAGCAATTGGTAACACCGTCGCTTTGTGCTGCTGCAACAGCGAAAGCCCGTGGTTGGCCTTCCCATTCGGGCAGACTTTCCCATTTCCATTCTGCGGGATTTGTATTTGAAATATCCAGCGAAAGAAATAGCTTTTTTGAAGTACCTCCCGGTTCTGAAATTCCACCGGCAACAAAAATCATGTTATCCACTTTGGCGAAAGCAAAGTTGGTTAAAGGCACCGGAAGTTGCGGTCCCCGGGTTATTTCAACATCTCCTGACTCATGGGAATAACTAATAAACCAACTCCCGGAAATCACATCTTTGCTGGTATTTCCACCAAAACAGAATAAGCCTGAAGGTGTGGAAACGGCACCTCCATAACCTGAGGTAAATGGTAATTTCGCTTCCGACTTTTTCCACGAATACGAATTTCTCTCAGTCTTATTTAAAAGAAAAATCTCGTTGTAATATACTTTGGCGCCTCCTTCCCAGGGAACTTTGTCCGGGAAATTGGCTCCTCCGGCAACAATTAATACATCATCGTCAACTCCGGTGTAAGGGCCTGCCAGCCCGGGTTGTATTGCATAACCTGTATTCGGAGGTAGTTCCGGAAGCGATGAAAATCGGAAATAATCAGGAGATGCCGAAACACAAAGCGACATCACCAATAAAAATAAGAGTGGAAATAAGCTTTTTATTTTCTTGATTCTAACCATTACAATTCAGTTTTTAACAGGCTACCGGGAGAAAAAATTTGCTCCGGTTTAAATGACACGAACACCATTTTTTCGTAGGCACCCTTTTCTCCGGCCTCGAAAAACATTCCTATTTTTCCATCGGGAAGTTTGGTTAGACAAGAATATGCAGCCGGCCCTTCATAAATCAACTTAGCGTTGCTCCAGCTTTTACAATCGTCGAAACTGGCTTTTAAAGTCAGATGGTTTCTGCCGGAAGTAACTGCTGGATTTAAAAACAAATACATTTGCTTTTCATCATATTTTCCATAATTTAAAATGCTGGCCTGACATCTTGATTCCACGAGTTGATAATCGTGTTCAATCTCCGACCAAGTTTCTCCACCGTCCTTACTCAAACTAATTGCCCGCGCGTATTGATCGTTGTACGATCGCATGTTCATCACCAGTGTTCCGTCAGATAGTTCGGTAACCTGACTTTCATTACAACCGGGTTTAATGGGCTCGCTCATTTTCCATGTCGCTCCGTGATCATCAGAAAACAAAACATGCGCACCATATCCGAAAGGGCCATTTCTAATGGTTCCGTTCGGATCGTCGTAACTGTGATTGGCCGGAATGACCAGTCGCCCTTTGTACGGGCCGTTTTTCATTTGTATACCAAATCCGGGTCCGGTGGCATACCAGCCCCAGCTTGTGTCGCGGCAACTTTCATTCATGTTCACGGGTTTCGACCAGGTAAGTCCATCATCATCCGAATAACAGAGATAGGGCAAACGAGGTAAAGAAGATGTTTTATTAATGATTGCTGATTCACCGTCTTTACCATTATTCCAGGTTAAAAATAGCCAGATCCTGCCGGTCTCCTTATCAATTACCGGACATGGATTTCCGCAGGTATTTTGAGCATCGTTCCAAACCATATGTTCATCACTCCAGGTTACGCCTTTATCTTCAGAGCGTTTCAGCAATAAGTCGATATCGCCGGCATCGCCTCCTTCGCGGCCTTCACAAAATGCAAGCAGTGTACCTTTTTGAGTTACAATTAAAGACGGAATCCGGTAATTATTGTACTCGCCGGTACCTTTCTCCCATAAAACGGATTGTTGGATGGCTTCCTTTTTTTCTGAACACGAAATAAATAAGAAAAGAAAGGCAGTAATAGAAAATAGAATTAAGTTGGTTCTCATATTTTAATTAATTGATTTTAAAAGTTTTTACCATCCAGTAACCACGGAAGATTAAATATTGCCACATTAATTTCGTCGTACAATTTATCTTCTCCTCCTTCGTAAAGCAGGTAAATGGTTCCGTCTTCACCAACTGCCAGCGAAGAATAGGCGCTGAAATCAGCATCAATCAAACGTTTAACCGGCCAGGTTGAAGTTCCGTTAAATGAAGCCCAAACCGTCATCTGATAACGCCAGCCGCCTTTCCAGTCGGGCATACTGTACAACAAAACATCATCGGCGTCAACAACTCCATCCGGAACCCGAACTAACCCAGCTTTACAACCGTAGCTGGGTTTGCTCCCGTGTTTGAAGTAAAACGGCTCTCCTATTTCATACAAATCGTCCGACACACTCCAGTCTACGTAACGATTTCCGCCATCGAAACTCCAGGCAATTCTACGTTTGTGATCAACCGACATGTGCGAACGCGAATTGTAATACAAGCGACCGTCGGATAATTCAGCAACTGCACCTTCACCTGTTCCGGTCATGATTGCATCGCTCACCTGCCACGTTTTTCCGTTGTCATCGCTGTAAATAGAAGTGTTGTAATTGTACATCCAGAATTCCTGCGCATTGTCGCCATTCGGTGGTTGAATCCTTCCGGCAATAATAAGACGGCCTTTGTGTTCACCATATTTCAACGTTATTCCCGGTTCCATTGAAATAATATTAATTGGAGCTTTTCCAAATGTTCCGTGGCCCATCACATTGGGTTTTATTTCAATACTCTCCTTTTTCCAGGTTTCACCTTTATCCGAACTTCTGTAAATACAGGGATTCTCATCAGATGGAGAAAGAACCAGCAATTCTCCTGTATTCTCATCCAGAACAACGTTTCCGCGAAGGTTCTCACCGGAATCGATTTCCTTTGCAGGCGACCAGGTTTTGCCATTGTCAGTACTCTTTCTCAACAGCGAACCGGCATCGGCAAAAGCATATATTGTTCCTTTTGATGCAATAATTACAGGCATTCTTTTATTCTTATAAAGCGTTTGTAGCTGGAAGAACGGTTCCTGATCTATTTTGCCTTTTTCTACGATTTGTTTGGCGACCATCGCGTCCAGTTCTTTTATTTGGAAGCGGGTGCTAACTACAGAATGTTTCCGCTGATCGTCCCAATATTTAATGTAAGTTGTGGCTACAATTGTCCCGTCGGGAAGGATTTCCATTCCGGGATACCCACAATCACTGCCTTTATAATTATGTAACAGCTTAACCCGATACCCACCGGGATTACCATTTTTTATATCGTCGTAAGTACCCACCCAAGCAACAAAATGCCCTGCTGTCGGACTGTTCAGAGCCTTATCGCGAAAAGCGATAACCAGCCGTCCGTCTTTGGTGTAAACACCCATGTGGCGGTCGCCGGTCAATCCCCAAGGCGTATCCACCGGTTTGCTCCAGGTTTTTCCTTCGTCTTTACTGAACATCATCAGACTTCTTCCCTTGTGGGTGTTTTCGCGTATTAAACAACAAAGTTCTTTTTGATTGGGCGAACGAAAAACAAAAGGCTCACACGGTTTTTTTCCTTCCACATCGGCAATCACTTCCGGCTCCGACCAGGTCATTCCGCCGTCTTCGGTTTTGGTTTGAAGAACCACCAGCAATTCACCTTTTCTCCTGTGGTAAAATCCCATGTAGTTCCCATCTTTTAAGCGGACCACACTACTGAAGGTCATCACACATTCGAATTTCTCGCCAAGAGGGGGATATTCCTTCCATGATTTTCCACCATCCTCACTCATTATACGCGGCATGGGTATTTTTTCCCCATCCACATTTTTAAATTGTGAATACACCCAAAGTCTTACTTTTCCGCTTTTTATATCCATTATTCTGTAGATACTGGGGCAGTTACTGTGCAACCTGAATCCGGCAGGTAAGATGTTATCCATGCGCGACCATGAAATCCCTCCGTTGTGGCTAACTGCCATGGTACCGGCAGGTCCACCGTGCCCCGTGCTCCAAACAGAATACATGGTTTTCCCGTCGGCCATTAACACAGTAGTTGGGTGCCCCTGGTAAATGTCTTCGGTTCCTTCCGCAATCACAACCTGTCGATCGGTTTCACCCGAAATATCGATGATGGGCAAATCGGGTTGTTCCTGCGCAGAACCTTGTAAAGCAATAAATAGCAGGAAAAAGCTAAATGGTTTTAATAAATAAAGTTTGTGGTTCATTGTTATTGGTTTTAGTATTTATAATTTTTATCTCTTCATTTCTCTCTCAAAAAAATCTACATTATACTTTTAAATTTATTGGTTCATAAAATCCTGCAAATCAAACTAATCATCCAATTTTAATTTATCCATTTCCTGAATAAAATCCTGATACTCATTTTTACTTAAATTCTTTAAAGGAAAACGACAGGGCCCGCAATCAATTCCCCGGGTTTGCATGAAGGCTTTTCCAGCAACAAGTGCCCCGTTGTACTTTAAAAGTACTTCAACAACTTTTACTGATTTTTGCTGATTAATCCGAGCCGCCTCAAAATTTCCCTTTTCAAAGTCGGTGATAATTTGATTGTACAACGGAGCCATAAAATTGTAGGTACTTCCAACTGCACCTTTTACTCCGAATGAAAGTCCCGCCAGTAAAACTTCGTCGTATCCATGCAAAATATCCCACTTCCCGCCATCGAGTTGAAGGCATTGTTGCATTTCCATAAAATTGTTGTGGGTAAATTTTATCCCGGCAAGGTTAGGAATCCGGGGACCTGCAAGCGTCAGAAAATCAACCATCGAAAGATCAACTCCCGAAACAGATGGAATATGATAATAATAGAAGGGCAAATCGGTAGCTCCCGAGGCAACTTCTTCACAAAACTCTACCAGTTGTTCAACATTGTTGGGTTTCAAAAAAACCGGTCCCATACATCCAATGCCATAAGTACCCAACTTTTGTGCATGTACAGCCAGCTCTTTCGATTGTTTGGCCGATGTAGTTCCTACATGTACAATTATTTTAAAATCATAGGTTTGTTCTTCAATCCATTTTTCGGTAACAGCCATACGTTCTTCGTTGGTCATCAACATTCCCTCGCCAGTTGTTCCGCAAACAAAAACGCCTTTTACGCCATCGTTTTTTAATTTAGCAGCATATTTTTCAATCATCGGCAAATTGATGGTTCCGTCTTCGTTCATCGGTGTAAACGGAGCTGCAATGAGTCCTTCTATTTTTTTCATCTTATTAAAATTGTTTATTTTCTAAGGAATAAGATGGAACTCGCATGACTTTAATAATTCGCGTGTGTGAAAATTTTATCATGCTCATTTCATTTAAATCTGATTTTTATCGTAATTGTAGAGGAAATCCCAGTAAGGTTTTAAGTGTTTTTGCACAGCCTTTTGGTATCCTTCTTTATCATTATTTTTAATGTATTGCAACAGATCTGCATGTCGGATTATTTCTCCTTTTTCAGCCAGCTTTTCATTAATTGGCTGGAAATAACTTTCGTAATTTTGTTTTGAGAACTCGAAAACTGGATGCATAATTTGATTAAACTGAAGAATAAAATCGTTACCGGCTATCTCATAAATTTTGGTATGAAATATCATTTCATCTTCCACCGATAAATTGTTAATTCCGAGTGCCTGCTGGCGCGAAACAATATTTTCAAGTTCGTTTATATGATCATCAGTAATATTTTCAAAGAGAAATTCTGCGAGACCAATCTCCAGAGCAATGCGCATTCCCATCATTTCCTTGATGGTTTTAATACTAAGTAGATTCGGGTCGAGCACTTTTTTGAATCCGTTTAATAAGGGAGGTTCTGTAACTATAATTCCCCTTTTTGTGCGCGACTGGATAAGCCCTAACATTCGCAACCTACTCATTGCCTCCCGAACCACATTCCTACTTATCCCAAACATTTCTGAAAACTGCATCTCGTTTGGTAGCGAATCGCCCGGTACCAGTTGATTTTCTTTTATGTATTCAATTATTCTTTCCTCTACCTGATCGGCAAGTGTTTTTGTCGATAAATCTGTTCTCATTATAAATTAATCCTATTTGTAGAACAAATATAACAAAATATGTTTCGGTCTTAAAAAGTGTAACTCTTTTCATTCTGAGTTAAATTGAAGAACTGATTCGTTTTTTTAATTTAGCCTTCGAAAAAATAGGAATCATGCGCATTGTTATTCAAAAAGTAAAAGAAGCTTCTGTAACCGTTGAAGGGGAAAAAATATCAGCCATAAAAAATGGCCTCCTCATTTTAATGGGGATTGAAAATGAAGATACACAAGACGATATCGACTACCTGGTAAAAAAGTCGACCCAGCTCCGGATTTTCGATGACGAAGAGGGAGTGATGAACCTCTCGGTGAAAGATGTGGACGGAGATATTATTGTAGTGAGCCAGTTTACTTTGCAGGCCAATACAAAAAAGGGAAATCGCCCTTCTTACATCCGCGCTGCCAAACCCGATTTTTCAATTCCTATGTATGAAAAATTTGTGTCGGCAATGGAAACGGCTTTGGGCAAAAAAATTGGAACCGGGAAATTCGGTGCCATGATGGATGTAGCCTTAATAAACCACGGTCCGGTTACCATTGTAATTGACTCGAAACAAAAGGATTTTTAGGGATTTAATTTTCTAATCCCAGTTTTTTATATAAATTTTGGGATCGTAATCCCAATTTTTATAAAAATGATTGCACGGTTACTTGAAAAAACTATCCATAACAAAATAGGAAAAGGAAAGGTTATTATAATTCTGGGAGCTCGTCAAACAGGCAAAACAACTTTGTTGAAAGAAATATTATCGACAAAAACAAAACAACCTTTATTTCTTAACGCCGATAAACCGTTGGTACAAAAACAACTTGAAACCTGCTCAGTTGAGGATTACAAACAATTATTTGGTGACTCAAAACTCATTTTTATTGATGAAGCTCAACGAATCAAAAACATTGGAATTGTTTTAAAACTCATAGTAGATGAGATGCCAGATATTCAAATTATTGCGACAGTATCATCAGCTTTTGAATTGGCAAATACAATTAATGAACCATTAACCGGGAGAAAATTCGAATATAAATTATATCCGATATCTTGGGCAGAACTCGTAAATCATACAAATTTTATTGATGCTTTGTCGCAACTAAATCAGCGTATTGTTTATGGAATGTATCCGGAAGTTTTAACAAATACCGGAAACGAAAAGGAAACCTTGCTGAGTCTGAGCGAGAGCTATTTATATAAAGATATTATTGCTTTTCAACAGATAAGAAAACCTGAATTTGTTCAAAAATTATTACAGGCTTTGGCCTTTCAAATTGGGAGTGAAGTCTCATATAACGAACTGGCGAACCTGCTACAAATTGACAGAAAAACAATAATACACTACATTGATTTACTCGAAAAAGCATACATTATTTTTAGACTTCCATCCTTTAGCAGAAATCTACGAAAAGAACTATCATCAAAAATTAAGATATTCTTTTACGACACCGGAATCAGAAATGCTTTAATTGAAGATTTTAAGCCGGTAAGTTTGAGAAATGATATTGGCGCATTATGGGAAAATTTTGTCATTGCTGAAAAAATAAAATCGAATCATTACTCTTTTAATTATTGCAAAAACTATTTCTGGCGAACTCACCAAAAACAGGAAATAGATTACGTTGAAGAAAGTGATGGGGCTTTAAAAGCTTTTGAAATTAAATGGAATCCGAATGCCAAAGCTAAAATTCCAAAAACATTCACCGATAGTTATCCTGATTCAGAGCTATTTGTTATTACTCCCGATAACTTCACTAAAATAATATTGTAGAATAATTTTTAAATATGAAAACAACTGACATCACTCTTGCCGAAGCCCAGAAACAAGTTAACGAATGGATTAAAACCATCGGGGTGCGCTACTTCAGCGAATTAACCAATATGGCCATTCTTACCGAAGAAGTTGGTGAACTGGCCCGAATAATGGCGAGAAAATACGGCGATCAGTCGTTTAAAAAATCAGACGAAAAATATAACCTGGCTGATGAAATGGCTGATGTGCTTTGGGTACTTATTTGTCTGGCCAACCAAACAGGTGTCGACTTAAACGAAGCTTTTCTAAAAAATATAGAGAAGAAAACAATTCGTGACCAGGATCGCCACAAAAACAACGAAAAACTTCAATCCTAAACATTCAGCATCATCCTTTTTACAATTCAAAAACATTTAAACACTCGTTCTGTTAATCCGTCATTTTTCCCAAATATTAAGCAGTTATAAAACATTTATCCCTAGCCGGTTTCATTGACTTATATCGTATTCCGAATAAAGAAAATTTCTTTATTTTGTCTTACGAAAAGATGACAGCAAGCTTTTCAACCTAAAATTAAGTTAGAAATGGAAAATCTCGATTGGAAAAATATTGGGTTTGGATACCGCGATACTGATTATAATGTTCGTTGCTATTATCGCGACGGCGAGTGGGGAGAACTGGAAGTAAGTTCCTCAAATGTGATTAATATACATATGTCGGCGACGGCATTACACTATGGGCAGGAAGCTTTTGAAGGACTGAAAGCTTTTAAAGGAAAAGATGGTAAGATCAGGATTTTCCGCATGGATGAGAATGCCAAGCGTATGCAAAATTCTGCCGATGGTATTTTAATGGCCAAACTTCCGGTTGAAAAATTCCAGGAAGCAGTTCGTCTGGCTGTTAAAAAGAACGAACGTTTTATTCCTCCTTACGAATCCGGCGCGGCTTTGTACATTCGTCCGCTATTAATTGGCACCGGACCACAAATTGGGGTTGCTCCGGCCGAGGAATATCTTTTTATGGTTTTTGTAATGCCGGTTGGTCCTTATTTCAAGGAAGGATTTAAACCTACCAACCTGGTAATTTACCGCGAATTCGACCGCGCGGCACCTCAGGGAACAGGAAAATACAAAGTTGGCGGAAACTATGCAGCCAGTATGTACGAAGGGAAAAAAGCCAAAAAACATGGATTCTCTGCCGTACTTTACCTCGACAGTAAAGAGAAAAGATATATTGACGAATGCGGACCGGCCAACTTCTTTGGCATTAAAAATAACACCTACATTACGCCGGAATCGTCTTCTATCCTTCCATCTATCACTAATAAAAGCCTGATTGTGTTGGCTGAAGAAATGGGATTGAAGGTTGAGCGTCGCAGAGTTCCGTACGAAGAACTTGCCGAATTTGAAGAAGTGGGTGCATGCGGAACAGCAGCCGTTATTTCTCCTATTAAAGGTATTTACGATAACGATAACGACAGGTGGTTTAAATACGGCAACCAGGAAGAAGCCGGTGAATGGTCGACCAAACTGTACAACAAACTTCGCGCTATTCAATACGGCGACGAACCTGATACGCATGGTTGGGTTGAAATTGTGGAATAAAATAGTTACAAAGTATATTCTAAACCGTTTCTTGTTTAAGAAGCGGTTTTTTTATTCCTATTGTTTAATAAGGTTTGATTTCTATTTAATATTCAATGCTACTAAGGTTTATTCTCATAAAATAAGGTTAGATATCCGAAATAAATTTAATAGCTATAAAATACCCCAAAAAGCTAATTAAAAAACCTTATTCCCGAATCTCAACCTTAGTAGCATTTATTAGAATACACCCTTCAAAACTTATTAACCCTATTTCTTTTTCGAAAAAATTCGGAGCTTTTTTTATTTCATCTGTAACTATCGCTAAACTTATCCGTCGTATCATACGAACGAGGTTCAGAGACAAATGACAATAACCGAATATAACCTTGCAGTTGACAATTACTCAGATCGTCTGTATCGCTTTGTGCTAAAGAGTATAAAAGATGTGCACATGGCGGAAGACATTGTGCAGGACAGTTATGAAAAACTGTGGAAGAATGTTGATAGTGTGGATGCTGCCAAAGTAAAATCATATCTTTTTACAACGGCATACCACACTATGATCGACCGCATACGCAAGGAAAAACGTTCGTCGTTTTCCGAAGATATGAGTTTGCCCGAGGAAGGCCATGAAAATAATTATTCTGATTTAAAAGAAATCTTAAACGAAGCAGTAAACAAACTTCCCGAGATTCAAAGGATGGTTGTTTTGCTTCGCGATTACGAGGGATACAATTATAAAGAAATAGGAGAATTGACAAACTTGAGTGAGTCGCAGGTAAAAGTATATATTTACAGGGCGAGGCTGTTCCTGAAAAAATATATTGGAAGCATTGAAGCAGTGGCATAAAGGGAATTGGAGCATTATGGAAATTAACAGAACAAATTACGAAGCCTATTTTATCGACTACCTTGAGGGCAACCTCGATGAAAGGTTGGTGGACAGCTTTATTGAATTTCTGAAGCTTAATCCTGATCTGAAAGAAGAGCTGGAAATGTACGAGCCTGTTTCAGTTATTCCTTCCCCTATTGCTTTCGAAAATAAAATAGACCTTTACAAAGAAAAATACGACTCTGAAGAAGAATTCAACCAGGCTGCAATTGCCAGTCTTGAGGGAAATCTTTCAGAGGAAGCAGAACAGGAATTTAAACAATATGTAAGTTCTCATTCTGAAAAACAAAAGGACCTTGCTCTGTTCAGCAAAACAATTTTAAAAGCTGATGAGTCGATTGTTTTCAGCAAAAAAAGTAATCTGTATAAAAGACCACTGGGAAAAACCATTTTATTGTGGACAAGCCGGGTGGCGGCAGTACTTGTTCTTGCCGTGGCAGTTTTTTCGTTGCTAAAGAAACAACCTGCAGAATTGAATCAGGAAAATCAACTAGCTAAAACGGAACAGAATATCGAAAAGCAAGAAATTACACCTTCAAATAAAACAGAAATTGCAGAAACTATTCAAACTGAAATTCCTGTTCAAAAGAAAGAGAATAAATCAAAGTCCTTAGCTAAAAAATTACCTGCCAAAAACAATGAAATAAAAAGTGTAGCTCCTCCTGCAAAACAAGAGGATACCACACCAATGCGTGTTCGGGTGTTTTTGCCTGAAAAAATGAATGCATTAACAGCTTCCATCGATGTTCAAAATACAAAAGCGTCACTGGCAATTATGTATATTGATTATCCTGAAAATTATGATGATGAAGAATTCCTGGCTGACCGGGTGAAAGATAAGATCAGCATCAACAAAATTACAAAAGCCGGTTTAAACCTGTTTACAAGCATTTCGAACGAACGGTTTACCTACGAAACAGATAAAAACGGAAAAGTTACGGAATACAATTACGATTCACGATTGTTGGCATTTTCCATTCCGGGACGGAGATCAAGTCCTGAATAATGATCGCTTTTCAAATTTTTTTGATCGTTCTGTAACTTTTTAAACAGGCTGCCCGTCACAGAAGCAAACATTTAAACAAAGACATCATGAAACAGATATTCATTTTTATTCTATGCTTGATTTTCGCCACAAATTCTTTTGCACAAAAAGATACAACCCAGGTGAAAGTATTAAAGAAAAACGTTGTTACCGTAGTTGAGGACGACGAAAAAGTGCAGGTAAAACTCGGCGAAGACCGGGGAATTGAAGTAGTTACCGATGAGTGGGGCGATACAACACACATACGAATCGGACGACGCACATTTAAAGTAATTGAAGGGAATAACGGAACCTATGTTAAGGTTGAAAAAGAAAACAATTATCATCGATGGTCGAGACATTTTAATCCGCACTGGGCAGGCCTCGAAATGGGCATTAATGTGATGACCAACTCCGATTACTCCATGTATAATTTTAACCAAATGGACTACGACGGCCCGGAAGATTTTATGGAATTGAATCCCGGCAAATCAATGTCGTGGAACCTGAATGTGGCTGAGTTTGCTTTCACCAACGAGAAAAAAACCTTTGGCGTGGTTACAGGCCTGGGATTTAGTTTTAATGATTATGCTTTTGATGAAAGAAGGGTGACAATTGAAAAGAATAATGAGACAGGAATGATCGTTCCGGTTATGGTTCCGGAGAACGATAATAATGGCAACCTTATTAAAAAATCGAAACTGCATGTTAACTATATTACCGCACCGTTATTACTCGAGGTAAAAACCCCGCTCCGAATGGGCAGTTCACGCATGTATCTTTCAGGAGGTGTAATTGGCAGCCTTTACCTGGGTGCACACACCAAGTACAAATACAACGACGGAGACAAAGTAAAATCGGACAGTAGTTTTAATATCAACCAATGGAAATACGAACTTACCGGACGGATTCACTTTGGCGACTTTTCGGTATTTGCCAACTACAGTATGACTCCGCTGTTTAAAAGCGGAAAGGGCCCTGAAGTTTATCCGCTTATGATTGGAATTACGTTCCCAAATATTTAAGCTTTGGAAAACTTCACAATAACAATTAAGTATCAACTCTTATTGTAAATATACATCTAAATAAAAATAAGTAATACCCGGCCTTTTTTGCCGGGTATTTTTTTTGATATCTGCCTTCCTTCCAATATTTTTATCGCATGGAATCGATTAGAATTATTGCGCTGCTGGGACTCCTTAATTTTGGCTATCAAATAATAGATGATTATTTAAAATTGAAAAGAAAAGGTGTTTCGGTTTCAACAAATAAACACAAATTCAAATCCATCCTGCAAAATATTTTACTACTCTTTTTCTTTCTTCTTTTTTTAGGAGAGATGATAATCCACACCTTTCATCTTTCCATATCGCTGTTACCCAGTATTTTAAGCAAAACTGTCCACAATACAATTTTTATTGCTTTGCCGGGTATAATTATCTTAGTTATTTCAGTAGTATTGTTGCATTTAACCCTGGCAGCATTTAGTCATTCGTTGCGTTTTGGTCTCCACTCAAAAAATTTAGGAAAACTGATTACTGACGGTATTTTTGCTTACACACGCAACCCGTTTTTTATTTCAATCGAGCTTCTGTTAATCAGTATTGCATTGGTTTTTTCATCTCCATTTTTTATCGGTATTGCCATCCTTTCAGTTATCAGCATTCATTTTTTTATACTGAAAGAAGAACGGTTTATGCAAAAAAACTACGGCGAAGAATACTATGTATATACAAAAAAAGTGGGAAGATATTTTTAATAGGAAAGCTCCGTTTTTCGTTTAAAACTTTAGTCTGATTTATATCCACATTGCTCTGCAAATCAAACCTTTCTCTATCAAACAATTATCCAACAAACAAGCTTCTTTTTATCCAAACAAATCCATTCTAAAAACATTTCATCTTCAACATTGTTTTTAAGCTAGTTACAGTTAGTCTAAAAATCGTTTGGGCAAAAAATAACTCAAAAAACGAAAAATGAAGAATTTTGTTTTCATTGCTTTGGCTTTGCTATTTACGGTTAATCTCTATGCCCAGAACTGGGAAAACAATTTTGAAACAGCAAAAAAGCGAGCATCAACAGAAGAAAAAAATATTGTGCTGGTATTCTCCGGCTCCGACTGGTGTATTCCGTGTATGAAGCTTGAAAAAGAAATCTGGAAGTCAGATGAATTCATTAAAGATTCCGACGAACATTTTGTACTGTTCCGTGCCGACTTTCCAAAACGTAAAGCCAATAAACTTTCTGAAGAACAACAGGAAGAAAACAATCGCTTGGCAGAAATCTATAATAAACAGGGACTTTTTCCCCTGGTTGCAGTTCTCGATAAAAACGGCAAAGTTCTGGGAACAACGGCTTACAAAAACATTAGTCCGAACGAATACATTTCGCTGTTACATTCATTTGAAAAGTAAAGCTGTGAAATCAATCGCCAGTTTCATATTACTTGTTTTGCCACTATTTCTTTCAGCGCAGGAAAAATACACCCGCACATTAAAATTGATGGGAAGCCGATTTGATATCACTGTTGTTGCTGAGAACGAAAACAAGGGAAACGAGTACATTGATTTGGCAGTTAACGAAATAAGTCGTGTTGAAAAAATCATTTCGTCGTGGGACAGCCTTTCCGAGACTTCCGAAATTATAAAAAATGCTGGTATACAGCCGGTAAAAGTAGATAAAGAATTGTTCGATTTAATTAGCCGGGCCATTAAAATTTCGGAACTAACAAGCGGGGCTTTCGATATAAGTTACGCTTCAATGGACCGGATCTGGAAATTCGATGGTTCGATGACCGGTTTACCAAGTGATGAAGAAATTGCCACTTCAATCTCAAAAGTAGGTTTCAAAAACATTGTTCTTAATCCTGAAAATCAAACGGTGTTTTTAAAAAACAAAGGCATGCGAATAGGATTTGGGGCCATTGGAAAGGGTTATTCCGCCGACAAAGCCAAACAGCTGTTAATTTCGAAAGGAGTGAAAAGCGGAATTATCAATGCCTCGGGCGACCTCACAACCTGGGGAGCACAACCCGACGGTTCGTCCTGGATGACAGGAATTACCAACCCGCTTAACAAGGATAAAGTATTCTCGTGGTTCCCGCTCGACAACAATGCAGTGGTTACATCGGGCAATTACGAAAAGTTTGTTGAATTAGATGGAAAAAGATACTCTCACATTATCGATCCGCGAACAGGATGGCCGGTTAGCGGACTAACCAGCGTTACTGTTTTTGCACCCAAAGCCGAATTAGCCGATGCACTTGCCACGTCGGTTTTTGTTATGGGACTTGATACGGGGATCGATTTCATAAACCAGTTACCGGGTATAGAATGTGTGATTGTTGATGATCAGGGAAAAATTTATAAGTCTGAAAATATAACATTGAATTCAACAAAATGAAGAAACTAATTGTGGCCATAATTGTAATGCTTTCTCTGGCATCGTGTGTAACGGTAAAAGAATACGAGAAAGTTTACATCAACGATGCAGATATGAAACTGTCGGCCTACACAAACGAACGTTTCGAAACAAATTTCCAGGTATACCGCGAAGGTGCTTCGGGCGCCAACGGTGGAAAATCAGGAGGAGGATGTGGATGCAACTGATAAAAAACATGAAAACTGTTATTCGTATCCTGTTTCTAACAATGTGGATCGGGACAGGATTTGCCCAAACGGACAATACTTCGAATGAATATAAGAAGCGTGTTCTTGAAAATACCGAAGTAGATCTTTTAATGAGCCTTTACAAACAAGATGGAGAAAACTCTGCAGTTGGAGGAGGTGTCGGCACAGAAGAACTCACCGATATTACACCAACAATTTTAATTAGCCTTCCTTTGAATGACGATGATGTTCTGACCATCGACGCCGGCATTTCGGCTTATACATCCGCCTCATCGAGTAACATAAATCCGTTTAACGGGAATAGCGGGGCCTCATCGCAGGGGTTCAACTCAGAAAACGAATTTGAGGATGATGATGATGAGTACGAAGACGATGACCATAGAAATAGTTCTTCTCAATTGGGAACTCCCTGGCTGGCTTCAACAGGAGCATCACGCAGCGACCAGCTTGTTACTTTTCATGTGAATTTCAGCCACAGTTCTGAAGACCGTAATTTTATCTGGGCATCTAATCTGTCGGTTTCAAACGAATACGATTATTCCTCGTTCGGTTTTGGCGGCGACCTTACAAAATTGTTCAACGAAAAAAATACAGAATTTGGCATTAAAGCCTTGATTTACCTGGATAAATGGCAACCTATTTATCCCACCGAACTTCATGAATATAGTCTTTATGGCGATAATTTTCTGTCGCAGGGTTATTTTTCCGGGGTAAACGTTATTAACCAAAGTGGCTCGGTTACAAGCAATTATTTGCCAACAGATTTTAATGTTATTGAAAATCGATCCAGAAATTCGTATTCTTTATCCTTTTTTCTGTCGCAAATTCTGAGTAAACGTGTGCAGGCTTCTTTGTTTTTCGATCTGGTTAGGCAGGAAGGATTACTATCTACTCCATACCACCGGATTTATTTTGCAGATAAAGCAAACTATTATATTGGCGATGCCGGTTACATCCCGGTTTATACAACTCCGGAAAACCTGGGTGTGTTCCAACTGGCTGACGATATCGAACGATTGCCCTCAACACGTTTTAAAGTGCCCATTGGCGCACGGCTGAATTATTATTTGAACGAAACCTTTGTTTTGCGAACGTATTACCGTTACTACATGGATGACTGGGGATTGAATGCGCACACAGCAAATATAGATTTGCCGGTTCGATTCGGGCCTAAATTCTCCGTAATTCCATCGTACCGCTTTTATGCACAGAATGCCGTAAAATATTACGCTCCATACGAAACGCACCTTTCCACCGAAGAATATTACACTTCCGATCCGGATCTGGCTAAATTTAACAGCAATCAGTATAGTCTGGCACTGAACTACAACGACATTTTCAATAAAATAAAGATCAGCAGGTTAGGGCTAAAAAATGCCAATATAAAATACAGTCATTATTCGCGCAGCGATGGTTTGAAGGCTGATATTGTTTCCTTCGGATTGAAATTTATTATTCAATAAAACACTTTTATAACCAGAATACTTCGCAGAAAAGGCAAAAAGAACACCCCCATATAACTAACTAACCTGTTAGTTACAATTTTATTAGTTACAATTTTGTTAGTTACAATTTTGTTAGTTACAATTTTGTTAGCTAAATTTGAAAGAAAAAATGGAATCGCCGTTCATTTTCGGGAAAGTAGCTTCGGCTGAATATTTTACGAATCGCACTGAAGACTTAAAAAAACTGGTGTCGAATTTTAATTCACAAGTTAATACAGTACTTATATCGCCAAGACGCTGGGGAAAATCTTCACTTGTAAAAAGAGCAGCAGAAATTACACAAGAATCCAATCCCAACATCCGCTTCTGTTTTATTGACATGTACAATGTTCGCACCGAAGAACAGTTTTACCAGCTACTCTCACAAAATGTGCTTAATGCATCGTCTTCCCGATTTGAAGAGATAATTGAAACATCGAAAAAATTCCTCACACGTTTGATTCCAAAAATCTCGTTTAGCGCTGATATGACAAATGAGTTATCGGTTTCGGCAGATTGGGAAGAAATAAAAAAGCAACCCGACGAAATTATTGAATTGGCTGAGAACGTTGCAAAATCAAAAAACTTCAAATTTGTGGTATGCATTGATGAGTTCCAGAATATCTCCAGTTTTGAAGAACCAGTAGAATTCCAAAAAAAACTACGCTCACACTGGCAATATCACGAAAATGTAAGTTACTGTTTATATGGAAGCAAGCGCCACATGTTACTCGATGTTTTCAACTCACAATCAATGCCTTTTTACAAATTCGGGGACATTTTTTTTATGAATAAAATTGGGACAGAACACTGGATCCCATTTATTATCAAACGCTTTGAAGTTACGGGCAAAAAAATCTCTGAAGAAAACGCAGCACAAATTTGTGAACTGGCAGAAAACCATTCGTTTTATGTTCAACAATTGGCACATCTGGTCTGGAACGAATCATTAAATGAATGCCAGGCAGAAAACATCGAAACAGCATTTTCAAATCTGTTGTTACAGCTTGGATTTCTTTATCAAACAATCACTGATGCATTAAGTAATACACAAATAAATCTACTTAAAGCACTGATAAACCACGAAGTAAAACTTAGTTCAAAAAATATTATTAAACAGTATAAATTAGGAACATCTGCCAATGTTATTCGAATTAAGCAAGCACTTGAGAATAAGGAAATCATTGACTTTCAGGGAGAAAATATTGAATTTCTGGATCCTATGTATAAAAGCTGGCTTAAAAAACATTATTTCAAAAACTGAATAAACCAGGCATTTTTACATGTTAACCAATCATTCTTCCACCCGTGTATATTTTATTTCAATGGCAGGCGAAACGCTTGTATCTGTTAATAGTAAAGTGGAATTGTCGGTAAGCGAATATGCAATAATTATTGTATCAGCTTCTTCGGGCAGAGGCGAAGAATAGATAACAAATGTACTGTCGATGCGTTCAAAATAGTCTTCGTTTTTTATCCCAGTGTTGACACTGGGTTCATAAATAATTTTTCCGTTGTTGGATAGTCCAGATTCCTCATCAACAGAGTTGCTGTAAAAGCTCAGCTGATGCCCGTCGCTTATATTTACCCAGTCCGATTCTCCTGTTTTGCTCCCGGTTTCGGTCCAGTTTAACACGTAACTGTACGTTTCCCAATCTATGGTAATCTCGTCCGAGTCATTTTCGATTGATATACAAGAAGATAAAAGCAAAAAAGATGATAGTATAAAAGACAAATAATTTTTCATTTTGTCGTCGTTTTCTTCAAGACGTCAAAAACAATTTTTTGGTTGCGTTATGTAAAAAAGAATTATAAAACAGCATCTATTAAAAAACGATAAAATGCCGCATTATCAGAAAAAGCCTTTTCCAAAACATCCTTCAGCCGGGGAGAAAAGAACTCTTCAGTCATTGGCTTTTCGCAGCTCAAACACAAATTCTTTTTCTGAAACCACTGCTGAAATTCTTCCGGCAAAGGATTGGATACTGGCCGTTTATAATTTTCGCCTTCCAGTTTAAAATCGTCCTGTGTGGCATAAGCATCAATAATTGTTTTAAAACTACCGGTATCTGAAAGGATAGCGTCCCTTATTCTTGCCATATTTTGTGAAGTTGCCGAATAAAAGCCCATGCCATATTCAAACTTTTCGGGTGTGAAATAAAAATAAAACTCGGGTACATTGCCATAAATTTTTGCCGGTCGTTTAAACGAGATCCACTGCATGGTACGAAAAGGGGACTTGTCGTTCGAAAATCGTGTGTCGCGGTAAATCTTCGAAATGGTTTTATTAATAGCCGGGGTTGTAACAATTTCTGTATCAATACTCTTGATTACTATTTCCAAATCGCTTGTTAAATCTTTCAGCGGATTTAATAAAGTCGTTTCGTAAACTTTACGGTGTTCCTCAAACCATTCTTTATTGTTATTGGCTGCCAGGTTTTTAAGAAATCCGATCCCTTCTTCGGTAAATCCTTTGAATTTCATCTTATCAACCATATTTTGTTTTAAAAAAGTCGTAACGATCCATCTTTACGCTTCCAGTTTTACGCTCTTACGATACTGAATAATATCATCAATAGTAACAACCGACATATCGTGTTTTTCTGCAAAATTAATGATTTCAGGTAGTCTCGCCATTGTTCCATCTTCGTTGGTTAATTCACATAAAACAGCGGTATCTCCCAATCCTGCCAGTTTCACCAAATCGATGCTCCCTTCGGTATGGCCTCCTCTTTCGAATACACCGTTTTCCCTGGCGGTTAACGGAAAAACATGTCCCGGGTGCGCCAAATCTGATGGTGTAGCATTTGGAGCGATGGCTGTTTTTATGGTACAAAGCCTGTCTTTTGCCGAAACGCCGGTAGTAACGCCTTCTTTGGCTTCAATAGAGATAGTAAAAGCTGTTTGATTTTTGCTGTTGTTGTGTTCTACCATTTGACGCAATCCCAAATTTTTGCTTTTTTCGGGAGTAAGACACAAACACACAATACCACTACATTCACGAATCATTAAAGCCATATCGATTTCTGTCATGTTTTGTGCCGAATAAATTATGTCACCCTCATTTTCCCTGTCTTCATCATCGACAAGCAAAATCCCTTTTCCACTTTTTAATTTGGCGATTGCATTTTTTACTCTTTCCTGGTAATTGTTTCCAAAATTGTTGATGGTTTTCATATTGCCTCTTTTTAATAAGATAAAAAATAAACTTCAGGGCAATGCATGCCATCAATCCGGCAAACTGGTGGTAGTATCATTTTCTTCTCTCATCCAGACTTTAACTGTCGGTTTTGGAATTTCACCAAATCAATCCTAAAAAGGAGTCGCGGACTTTTTCCGCCGGTAGGGAATTACGCCCTGCCCCGAAGAAAACAGCACAAAAATACATTTCTTTTGTAAAAAGAAACAGGTCCTTTACAAATTAATCCAAGCTAAAAACTTTTTCTCCCCCACTCCAGGTACTTAGAATCTTTGTATCAAGAACTTCCTCCGGATTTGCCGTCATCAAATCGGAATCAAGGATAACAAAGTCGGCATATTTACCGGTTTCCAGGCTGCCTTTTACGTTTTCTTCAAACGATGCTTTGGCTGCCCAAATGGTCATGGAGCGAAGTGTTTGCTTGCGGGTCAGACCTTCACTTTTTTGCCAGCCACCTTCGGGCCATCCCTTGTGATCGATACGGAAAACCGAAGCATAAAAAGTAAACAGCGGCTCAATATTCTCAACCGGAAAATCGGTTCCGGCAGGCAACCAGCCATTTTGCTGCAACAAAGTCTGATAGGCATAAGCGCCTTTTATACGCTCCGGGCCCAAACGATCTTCTGCCCAATACATGTCTGAAGTACAGTGTGTTGGCTGAACGGACGGAACAATTGAAAATTCGGCAAACTTTTTAAAATCATCGGAATTGATTATCTGCGAATGTTCAATCCTCCAGCGACGATCGTTTTTCCCTTTTAAAACTTTTGCATAGGTATTCAACATTAAACGGTTTGCGCTGTCGCCAATGGCATGTGTTGCCACTGCATAATGATTTTCGAATGCCAACTGGCAAATTTTATCGTAATATTCCTGTGTCTCTATTTGCAATCCACTGTTTCCAGGATCGTCGGAATAATCATCCAAAAGCAAAGCACCGCGCGATCCCAAAGCGCCGTCGGCATAAATTTTAATGGTATTTATAACCATTCGCTCACCTTGTTTCGGGCCGTTTTTCACAAAGCTTACCAGGTTTTCAGTTGAAGGATCGAGCATGACGTTAATGCGAATTTTCAACTTGCCGGAATTTTGCATTTCCTCCATCAACAAAATAGTTTTTTTACTGACACCGCAATCGGTAACCGAAGTGAGACCGGCAGCAAAACAGTTTTTCTGAGCTTCCGTCAAACCTTTTTCCAGCTGTTCCTTAGTCATTTCCGGAATCAACTTACCAACCATTCCCATGGCATTATCGATTAAAATACCGGTAGGTTCTCCGTTTTTCTGCAACACTTCCCCACCCTGTACTTTCGATTTTGCTGTTACTCCGGCCAGTTCCAGTGTTTTTGAGTTGCACCATCCGGCGTGTCCGTCAACCCGAACCAAGTAAACCGGTATATCAGGAAAAAGCTCATCGAGCCGGCTTTTATCCGGGAATTCCTTTTCTGGCCAGTCATTTTGATCCCAACTGCGGCCCAAAATCCACTCGCCTCCGAATTTATCATGGTGTTCTTTTAAAATTTTATAAATCTCTTCAGGACTTTCTGTTCCGCGTAAATCGGCATATTGCATCAGGTTTACAGCGTAACCATTAAAATGACAATGGGCGTCGTTAAAACCCGGATAAACAAATTTACCCTCAGCATCCACCACGTTTTCGCTCCGGTATTTTCCCAAAATTTCTTTCGATGTCCCGGTAGCTACCACTTTTCCATCTGTTACAGCAAAAGCTTCGGCTTTCGAAAAATTATCGTCAACCATATAAACAGTAGCATTGCTTACTATTAAATCGACCTTTTCTTTATTTGAACATGAAACCATAATAACCATTAACAGAATAAATACAGTGCGCAGTTTTTTCATTTATTGTGATTTTAATCTTTAAAATATCAATTGGGCCATAAAGGTGAAAAACAAATGTAATTTATTTTGAAATTAATATACAACATCTAAAGCTATCGTTATCAGATTATAATTTTACCTTTGCGCAAATTTAATGTGAGAATATGTTTTCAGTCGGCATTTTTACAACGCACATCCCCTACGTGGTAATGCTTGTGTTTTATGCCTGGTTTTTAATCACCGGTGTTAATAAAACGGGTGAAGGAAAAATCAAGGTAGCCGAAAAATCTATTACCATTCAGCAACACATTAACGCTTCAGACGATTTTTCGGATGTTGATACCTATGCCTTTTATTCGTCGCTGACTGAAATTAACCCGGAAACTAAAATTCACTTATCCGAGACAAAACAAAAATGGAAACAGTCTGATTGTGTCTATTTCCACACCCAGGATTACTGCGGTAACTCACTGTTTTGCAGGCCTCCACCAGTAGTAGCATAAATTTATTCCCTTCTGTTTTAATAATTTACTCTTGTTTGTTATAAGGGTATTTTAATCATTTCTGTATCAAAAAACATGAAACGAGCATAATAAAATTCTTCGTAATATACAGGAACATGGTTATGCGAGTTACATGAGTTACCGTTAAAAAAAACAATTATAAACGAATGAAAAGAATAGTATTTTCAATTTCATTAATCGCTTTGTTAAGCACTTTTACACAGGCTCAAAACGTACGAATTATAACCGATACAACCCAAACGCCCGATATTATTATTGATGAAGTAACCGTAAAATCGCCCAAAGAAGTACCACAAGTAAGGGAGGTTCCCGCCTCGATATCACTCATTTCGTCAAGAACACTTGAAAAAAACGAAATCCATTCGCTGGCTGATATTTCGTCAACAGTTCCCAACTTTTTCATGCTCGATTACGGCACAAAACTTCAGTCGCCGGTATTTATCAGGGGTATTGGTTCACGGCTGGGTGCTCCCTCGGTAGGATTATATGTTGATAACGTGCCTTTTGCAGAAAAAACAACCTTTGGTTTCGATTTTTTCGATATTGAACGGGTTGAAGTTTTAAGAGGTCCGCAGGGAACACTATATGGCCGGAATACCATGGGCGGTATAATAAACGTTTTCAGTAAGTCGCCGCTTTTTTACGATGAAACAAATGTGTCGGCAACAGCAGGCAGCCATGGTTATTACAATGTAAATGTTAACCATTACAATAAACTTAGCGATAAACTTGGATTCTCGTTAAGCGGCAATTACCAGAGCCACGACGGCTATTTTACAAACCAGTTTTCAGGAGATCCGGCCGACGATCAATACTCTGTAAGCGGAAGAGCCCGTTTGGTATGGAAAATTTCGGATAAACTAACTCTCGAAAACATTTCATCCTACGAAAAAAGTGAACAGTTTGGTTTTCCTTACGCGCTGTACAACAACGAAACCAATACTACCGGTAAAATAAACTACAACCAGGAAAGCACATACGAACGTGATTTGTTTTCGAACGGCCTTGTTTTAAAATTCCGAAACGATGTATTCGAAATAACATCAACAAGTAGTTACCAGTTTTACGATGGTGTAATGTCAGTCGATCAGGATTACACAGCTGATTCAATTTACTTCTTTGTAACCAGCGACAGACAAAATATGGTTTCGCAGGAATTGGTATTTAAATCCTTGTCAAAATCAAAATACAACTGGATTTTTGGCGCGTATGGATTTTACCAAACCATGGACCAGCAAACAGTTGGTGATCTGTACAGATCAAATATGAAACAGGATATCCGAAGTGATTTTAATATTTCAGGGTTAGCACTTTTTCATCAGTCAACATTAAATGATTTTCTTATCGAAAACCTGACGTTAACAGCAGGAATAAGGCTTGATATGGAAAAAGACAAACTGGATTATGCCATGAAAATGGCAGTTGGCGGAGGTTCTTTAAATAATGTAACCTCTGAAAACTACGAAGAAACTTTCACCGAAATTCTGCCAAAAGTTGCCTTAAAATACCAGGTTAACAAGTCGTTTAATACTTATGCAACAGTATCGAAGGGCTACAAATCGGGGGGATTCAACACCAATTCTTCGGTTCTTTTGGAAAACAGATCGTATGATGCAGAACAAAGTTGGAACTACGAACTGGGTTTCAAATCGTCGTTGCTAAATCACCGTTTATATTTTGATGCAGCTTTATTTTATATCGATTGGCAGGATCAGCAAATTGATGTGCCGGTACCAACAGGACGTGGAAATATGAAGACCAATGCAGGTGAATCGGTTAGCAAAGGTGTGGAACTTTTTGTTAAAGCGCGCCCTGCAAAAAATCTTGAAGCCACCCTTGGATATGGTTATACACAAGCCACATTTACCGACTATGTTGTTGACGAAACGCTCAACTACAACGATAATTACATTCCGTATGTTCCTAGTTCAACGCTTAACTTTGGGGTAAACAAAATCTTTGAATTAAAAAACAACTTCTTAGATAAAATGATTGCCCACGTTAACTACCGTGGAATTGGGAAACATTATTGGAATCTTGATAATTCGGTTTATCAGGATTACTATGGTTTAATCGACGCCAAATTATCGTTTGTATCCGGAAACGTTCAGCTCGATATTTGGGGCAAAAATATTTTTGACACATCTTATAACTCCTACTATTTTGTTGTTTCATCTATACAAAACTCGTATGCACAACTGGGTAAACCTGCAACAATGGGTGTTAATTTGAAAGTAAGATTTTAATGAATCGATCAACAAATAGAATATTAATAACCCCGTCCTTTAGGGCGGGGATTACAGCTACCACGAAGTACCAGAAATCTGAGATATTTTGTAACATTAAGTGTACAAAATATCTCAGATTTCCCTCACAACATCATATCTTCAATGTCCCCGCCCTAAAGGACGGGGCAAAACAGACCAACTAAAATGAAACAGGCCGAAATAAAAAAGTACTACACCCTGCTGAGCCTTTACCTGGCACAGTCGATTCCCATGAGTTTCTTTTCTACGGTAATCCCGGTGATTATGCGTATGGAACACTACTCGCTGGAATCCATTGGGTACATTCAGTTGATAAAACTGCCGTGGATTGTTAAAATGTTCTGGGCACCGCTGGTCGACCGCACAAGCAAAACCAAACGGCAATACCGACGCTGGATCCTTTTTTCGGAAGTTTTTTATGCTATGATTATAATGAGCATTGGTTACCTTAACCTGCAAACCGATTTCACAACGATCATTGTTCTGATGGTAATTGCCTTCACAGCTTCAGCCACCCAGGATATTGCCACCGACGCTTTTGCCATTCTTATTCTGAAAAAGAAAGAACGCAGCCTGGGAAACAGTATGCAGTCGGCCGGAAGTTTTATCGGAACCATGATGGGAAGCGGTGTTCTGCTAATTATTTACCATTATTGGGGCTGGTTGTGGCTTTTACGCTGCCTGGGATTATTTGTGCTGTTTGCACTCATCCCCGTTTCGTTATACAATGTACGAAACGGAAAAGAACTGGAGCGTTCAACAAAAAATGTTTCTCCGCTGGAATTTATTCACTTCTTCAGACAAAAAAACATTGGTGGACATATTCTTCTGCTTTTCCTGTTTTATTCAGGCATAATCGGAATCCTGACCATGATAAAACCCTACTTTGTTGATTTGGGTTACGACATCAAGGAAATTGGTGTAATTTCAGGGATTTTTGGAACAGCGTGCGGAGTAATTATGACCATGCCGGCCGGATTTATTATCCGCAAAAAAGGTATCGTCAAATCGGTGTGGATCTTCCCGGTTATAAATGTGTTGGTTGCTGCTTACTTCTTCGGCATGACATACACCAACCACCCAATTTTTATGGTTTATATAGCTGTGGCCCTGTTGTGGGGAACTTATGCTATGTCGTCGGTTTTTGTCTACACCATGGGAATGCAGGTGGTTCGGAAAGGCCGCGAAGGAACCGATTTTACTATTCAAATTGTAATTACCCACCTCAGCAGTTTAATTATTGCTATTATGAGCGGAAAAATTGCCGATGCACTTACATACCGAGGACTGTTTGGAATTGAAATAGGACTGGGAATTTTGATTTTGATTTTGCTACCGTTTATTTTTAAAACAAAATTTTACGAGAAAGATGAAGATACCACAACAATTAATAAATAAATACAACACCCCGGTTCCGCGCTATACCAGTTATCCGCCGGCCAATTTCTTTTCGGGTGGATTTTCTTCTGACGATTATATCAACTGGTTAAAACAATCGAACGACGAAACAACTCAGAATATCTCCCTGTACATTCATATTCCATTTTGCCCGAAAATATGCCATTATTGTGGATGTAACACGCATTTAACCCGCGACAAAAACAAAATGCAGGTTTATGTTGATGCTTTAATCAAGGAAATTCTGATGGTAAATAAATACCTCGACCCCGATCGAAAGGTCTCGCAGATTCACTGGGGAGGAGGAACACCGAATTCGCTTCCGATAAAAATGATTGGGCAAATCATGGAGGTTATTCATGCAAACTTTTCTTTTATCAGCAAGCCCGAAATTGCCATGGAATGCCATCCGGCCATGTTAGATGAAACGTACATAGAAAAACTGGTTCAGCTAAAATTCAACCGCTTTAGCCTCGGTATTCAGGATTTTAAACAGGAAGTGCTCGACAATGTTAACCGCGATGCTTCAGTAATTCCGGTTGAGGATCTGGTGAACATGATCAGAAGTCACAAAAACACCAGCGTAAATCTCGATTTTATTTACGGGCTGCCTTTTCAGGATGAGAATTCATTTGCTGAAACCATCAAACGTGCTATAAACATTTCGCCCGACAGGCTGGTAACTTTCTCGTACGCACATGTTCCTTGGGTGAAAAAAGCACAAAAAATTCTGGAAACAAAAGGTTTACCTTCAGCAGATAAAAAACTGGCAATGTTCGAAACCGGGTACAAACTTCTTACTGAAAACGGTTACAAAGCAATCGGTCTCGATCACTTTGCAAAACCCGACGACGAATTATACCTGGCTTTGCAAAACAGAACACTGCATCGCAATTTCCAGGGTTACTGTACCCGCGAAACCACGGGCCAGGTATACGCTTTCGGAGCTACTGGAATCAGCCAGCTCGACAGTGCCTATGCTCAAAATACGAAAGACACAAATAGCTATGTTGAATCCATTAATCAAGGAAAATTCACAATCGAAAAAGGACATAAACTAAACGATTCGGAAAAAATGATTCGCCATGTAATCGACCAGATAATGTGTAATTATTTTATTTCGTGGAAAGAAGCTGAACAAGCTTTGCAGGTTTCTGTTTCAGAAATAAAAAATACTATCGTTTACGACGAAAACATTCTGAAACAATTTACCAGTGAAGGATTATTGAATTTTACTACCGATGAAATTACGGTAACTGACACCGGAAAATACTTTATCCGGAATATTGCATCAAGTTTCGATCCCGCTTTAAAAACAACTAATAAAAAATTCTCCAGAGCCTTATAAAATGAACAAAAAGGAAATTAATATCGCCATAATAGGAGCCGGGCTAACAGGATTAACCACAGCTTTTTATCTTAAAAAACACGGGTTAAATATTCACATTTTTGAAAAATCTGACCGGGTTGGAGGTGTGATCAGAACGCATAAAGAGAATGGTTTTGTTTTAGAATCGGGACCAAACACAGGTTCTCTTTCGCGCCCCGAAGCTGCCGAATTGTTCGAAGACTTAAAAGATGATTGCACGCTGGAAGTTGCCAACGATGCTGCAAAAGCCCGCTGGATCTGGATGAAAGACAAGTGGCGTGCTCTGCCTTCCGGTCTTTTGGGAGGCATCACTACCCCACTCTTTTCGTTTTCAGATAAACTGCGGTTGCTGGGTGAGCCTTTTCGGAAAGCCGGTAAAAATCCGGAAGAAACCATTGCCGATTTAGTTCGCCGACGCATGGGAAAAACCTTTTTGCGAAATGCCGTCGATCCGTTTATTTCGGGCGTATACGCGGGCGACCCTGAAAAACTTGTTACTCAATATGCTATTCCAAAATTGTGGTCGCTTGAACAAGAATATGGCAGTTTTATTGGCGGCACTTTAAAAAAGAGTAAAGAACCCAAAACCGATTTCGAGAAAAAAGCCACCAGGATCGTTTTTTCAGCCGAAGGAGGTATGGAAAAACTCATAAAAGCGCTGGAAAAAAATATTGGAAAAGAAAATATAAGCCTGAATTGTAAAGATCTTTCCGTTCAAAAAAACGGGGAGAGAACATATAAAATTAACGAAAGTGAACAGACATTTTCTCACGTTATTTCATCAGTTGGGGCTTATCAGTTGGAACAACTTTTCCCGTTTTTGCCTTCTGAAAAGATTAAGCAAATTAACCAGATGGAGTACGCTAAAGTAATCCAGGTTTCACTTGGTTTTAAAGAATGGAAAAGTATCCCAATTAAATCCTTTGGAGGCTTGGTTCCTTCAGAGGAAAAACGTGATGTTTTGGGAATTTTGTTCATGTCGTCGTTTTTGAAAAACCGTGCTCCACAAGGCGGCGCTTTGTTTTCAGTATTTTCGGGAGGTGTACGAAAACCTCAACTTATAGATTTGAGCGATGAAGAAATAATGGCACTGGTTGAAAAAGAGGTAAAAGCAATGATGAAGCTGGATAATTTTAATCCTGATCTGGTAAAAATATTTCGTTATCAACACGCCATTCCGCAGTACAGTTTCGAATCGAGACAAAAACTGGAAGCCATTTCCTTCCTTGAAAAAACGAATCCGGGATTATTTCTTGCCGGAAATATCCGTAACGGAATTGGAATGTCTGATCGAATTAAACAGGGACGAAATATTGCCGATCAGCTTGTAAATGAGCTAAAATGAATCGGCAAAAAACCGCCATATTATTAATGAATGTTGGCAGCCCCGATGCGCCAACAAAACCGGCCGTAAAAAAATTCCTTTCCGAATTTTTAAACGACGAACGGGTAATAGACCTGCCGTGGTTGCTGCGAAAACTGCTGGTAAATGGAATCATCGTTCCTTTCCGCGTAAAAAAATCGACCAAACTTTACCTCCGTCTCTGGACTTCAAAAGGTTCACCTTTAATTTATCTTTCAGAAGAATTAAGAGAAAAACTACAGAACAAACTGGGCGATAATCTCGAAGTTTTTCTGGGTATGCGTTACGGAAATCCGGGTTATAAAAACGCACTTTCAGAAATAAAAAAACAGGGATTTAAACAACTTGTTGTACTTCCGCTTTTCCCGCAACATGCCTTGTCGACTACCGAAACGGCTTTTGTTGCCGTTGAAAAAGAAATTAAAAAGCAGGCTATCAATATCCTGAAAATCGGTCAATTCTATCAATACCCCGGATTTGTAAAATCCTTTGCCAAACAGGTAGAAAAATACAATCCCGAAAACTTTGATCATGTGCTTTTTTCATTTCACGGAATTCCGGTAAGGCAGGATAAAAAAAGTCAACCGGAAGACTGGAAATCCAATAAATCTTACCTTTACAGTGAGGCGTGTTTTGAAACCGCCCGGCTTATTGCTCAGGAATCAAAAATAGCGGAAACGAATTATTCTGTGGCATTCCAGTCGCGTTTATCAAAAAACTGGCTTACTCCTTTTTCCGATGAACTTCTGTTGCAAAAACTTGCCAACGAAATGAAAAAGATATTGGTTGTGGCACCCTCATTTGTAACTGATTGTCTGGAAACAACGGTTGAAATTGAAAAAGATTATCAAAAAATGTTTTTGGATAACGGAGGGGAAAAACTGCAGCTTGTGCACAGTTTAAATGCTGAGGATGCCTGGGTGGAAACATTAAAAATGATAATTGAGGAACGAATAAACAGCCAAAACTAACAAAGGGAGATGCATTATTTTTTGTCAACAATATTTTTGAATAGTGCTGAAACACAGGAGCTCTGGTTGCGGGTTATGATTACCTGCATTTTAACTTTTATCATTAACCTGCCTTTTGGATACTGGCGGGGCAACTTTCAGAAACTAAGTTTTTGGTGGTTTGCAGCCATTCATATCCCGGTTCCGCTGATTATTCTTATTCGCAAATTATATCACCTGCATTTAACCTGGAGCCTGTTACCTTTTCTTTTGGGAAGTTTTTTCCTGGGACAGTTTGCCGGGCGAAAAATATACGCGATACGAAATACAAAAAAGCCGGAGTAAAAACCCCGGCTATCGTTCCTTTATCTTATAACCTTCACACTTGCGGTCCCCGTTTCCAGTCCTTCAGACTTTGCTGAAACAACGACTTCATCCCCGTCTTCGCAGGAACGAACAATCAACTGGCACTTTCCCCTAAAGGTTTTTACTTCGGGCTTTTGAAAGCTTTTCATATCGGTTGGATTTCCATTGGCCACTGCCTGCAAATGACATTTTCCCTGAATATTAAAATTTACCTGAACTTCAGCATTTGGCACCAGATTTCCTTCGGCATCTACTACTTGAATATTAAAATAAGCCAGATCGTTTCCGCAGGCTTTCACTGTCTCGCTTTCGGGAACAATTTTTAAACCAGCCTGTTTTCCTGCAGTTTTCAATGCTTGCCGAACTACTTCCTTTCCGTCTTTTAATCCAATAGCAAGCAATTCTCCGGCCTGATACGGAACATCAAAATAGGCAGCCAAAGCTTCGATTTCACGCGACTGTGAAGGAATATCCATTTGTTGAACATCAGTATTTTTCTGGGCTACATCCTTTGTTCCGATCACCTTTCCATTCAGCTCCAACCGCACCTGGTCGCAACGCGTATAAACAACCACCTGAAGCGACATTCCCTCGTTTCCTTCCCAGTTCCAGCTTTTCCACTCTTCCGGCCAGCCCCACATACTTATCAATTCTTTTCTTCCATCTGGAATAGGTTCATGAACCATCATTTCCAGCTCGCTGTTGCGCCAAACTACATCGCGGTAATACATTTGTGGTTTTTTATAACCCAAAATACTGACGTCGCCGCAATACGCATTAAACCACGGCCAGTCAGGCAAAAAGCCAACATTCTCGTTATCTAAATTATTATGCCCTATTCCACTTTCACCCAGGTAATCCATTCCTGTCCAAACAAAATCGCCGATCACATATGAATGTTTTTCTACCATATCCCAATTATCGAACGCCTCTTTTGGAAACGATTCCGTTCCCACAATAATACGTTCCGGGTATTTTTTATGATCAGCTTCGTAGTTGCTCCACTGGTAATTGTAGCCATGAATATCCATCTGTGCAAAAGCAGGTGCAGTTTTATCCCACTCCCGGCCGGCATGATCCCAAAAATGGCAAATAGCCTGGGTTACCGGCCGGGTATCATCCATTGAACGTACTTTTTCCCTCAGGTTTTTGAATATTTCTAAACCCGATGAATCGGCACGTTCGTTAATTTCGTTACCAACGCTCCATATCACAATCGACGGGTGGTTCCGGTCGCGCATCACCATCGATTCCAGATCTTTTTCCCACCATTTATCGAAATACAAATGGTAATCCTGGTCGTTTTTGCCCCGTTGCCAGTGATCGAACGATTCATCCATAACCAGTATTCCAATCTCATCACAAGCATCCAAAAAATATTTCGATGGCGGATTATGTGATGTTCGAATGGCATTAAATCCATTCTTTTTCATGGTTTTTACCCGGCGGAATTCAGCTGCGTTAAAGGCTGCCGATCCCAGTGGTCCGTTATCGTGGTGTAAACAACCACCTTTTAACAGAACACTTTCTCCATTCAGTAAAAATCCTTTTTCCGGCGAATACTCGATGGAGCGGATTCCGAATTTTTCCACCTTTTTATCAAGCAATGTATTATTTTGAAATACCTCAATTTCGGCTGTGTACAAGGCCGGATTTTCATTCGACCAAAGTTCCGGAAAATCAAGCTTTGTGGTTTGAACAACGGCTGGTTCAGAATCATTGAACTCAAAAGGAGATTCCCATTTAGCAACAATTTCTCCTTGGGGATTTAAAAGTCTGGATTTTAGTTTAAATCCTTCATTCGCATCAGTTCTGTTAACTATATACGTTTCGAGTTTAACAGTTGCTTTTTCTTTTGAAACCTCAGGAGTAGTAATATCAACACCCCATAAATCAATATGAACCGGATTCAGTTTTAACAAACTCACATTTCGATAAATCCCCGAACCGCTGTACCAGCGCGAATTTTTACCTTCATTCTTTACCTGAACAGCAAGAACATTCTCCTGTCCTGCCGGATTCAGATATTTCGTCAGGTCGTAAGCAAAAGCAGTGTATCCGTAAGGGTGATTACCAAGATGATTTCCGTTTATCCAAAAATCAGCATTCATATAAACACCATCAAAAAGTACCTGAATGATTTTTCCTTCATCATATTTGTTTATCGTAAAATGCTTCCTGTACCAGGCAGTCCCTCCAACTACGTGCCCCGTTGATGAGCCGCCGGCACTTTCTTCCGAAAACGGTCCGATTTGTTTTACTCCTTCTTTTTCGGGAAGATCTTCAATACTGTAATCATGAGGAAGATCCAAAATGCGCCAACCCGAATCATCAAATGACACATTCTGTCCATTAGAAACATCCGATCTGATAAACTTCCAGTCGTTATTAAAGGGTATTTCGCGATTAATAGATTGCTTTTGTGGAGAACAGGAAACAAATATAATCACAAATAAAAACAAATAGAAAAAGGCTCTTTTCATCGGTGTTAGTTTTAGTTAAGTGAATAAAAGTAAAACTAACAATTATTTTTCATTATTGAGAGTACCTGAAGTATGTCAAAAAATAAAAATTAAGGACATCTGCTACTTCACAACAACTGTTTTAATATTCATAAACTCCTTAATTCCATGGATAGAAAGTTCGCGACCGAAGCCACTGGTTTTTATTCCTCCGAAAGGCAAGCGAGGATCGGATTTCACAATATCGTTTACAAAGCAGGCACCGGCTTCAAGGTTCATTTCAGCAATATGTTCACCTTTTCGTACATTGGAAGTAAACACGGCGGCACCAAGACCAAATTCGGTATCATTTGCAACATGGATAGCTTCCTGCTCATCTTTCACTTTAATAACCGAGGCCACTGGTCCGAAAAGCTCTTCTTCGTAAGCCGGCATTCCCGGTTTTATATTTTCCAAAATAGTTGGCGGATAAAAAGCTCCTTTCCGATGGGGAATTTCGCCGCCAAGAATTACCTCAGCTCCCATTTCAATGGATTTCAGTACCTGCTGGTGCAACTCATCGCGAAGATCGACCCGAGCCATCGGCCCCATGGTTGATTCTTCATCAAACGGATCACCAAAACGGGCTTCATTCATTTCATAGGTAAACAGCTCCAGAAAATACGGATAAACCTGTTCTTCCACGATAAAACGCTTGGCACCAATACAACTTTGGCCGGCATTCAACAATCTTCCAAAAGCCGATTTCTGTGCAGCCAATTCCAAATCGGCATCTTTTAAAATCAGATAAGGATCGCTGCCACCCAATTCCAAAACACTTTTTTTCAGTACTGCTCCGGCTATTGAAGCCACACTTTTTCCGGCAGGAGTACTTCCGGTTAAACTTACTCCTTTAATGGCCGGGTGCTTAATTACCTTTTCAACCTGATTGCTACTAATCAGAAGACTTCGAAATACGTTTTCAGGAAAACCGGCTTCCCGGAATAAATCTTCAATGGCCATGGCACAACCGGGCACATTACTGGCATGCTTTAATACGGCGCTGTTTCCTGCCATTAATGTTGGGGCAGCAAAACGAAATACCTGCCAGAACGGAAAATTCCACGGCATCACACCCAGAATCGTTCCCAAAGGTCGGTACGAAACGTATGATTTGGTAGCTTCGGTTGAAATACTTTCATTTTCCAAAAAGCTTTCGGCATGAGCTGCATAATAATCACAAACCCAGGCGCACTTCTCAATCTCGGCAATTCCTTCGTTTTTAACCTTCCCCATTTCGAGTGCCATTAAAAAAGCAAGTTCTTCCTTTTTCGATTTCAGTAAACTCGAAAGGTTCTGCATTAACTGCCCGCGATACATAAAGGATGTGTTTCGCCAATGGTGCCATCCTTTGTCAACTGAGTTAATAATTTTTCCAACGCCTTCATCGGAGTGTTTTTCAAAGGTTTTAACTACCTCGTTCGTTACCGGATTTATTGATTGCAACATAATAACAGGTTCTTTAGCAACCTTTAAAATTAAAAAAAAAAGCAAGCTTCTAAAAAAAGCCTGCCTTTTCCTCTTTATTTTATTATGATATCTTATTCAACTATCCTGATTTCAGTTGTCATTTCCATAGCCTGACGATAAACTGCACTCACTCCACAATATTTTTCTTCAGAAAGTTTTACTGCTTTTTCAAGCTTTGCCATGGGTAAATCTTTCCCTTTAAACTGGTAAATTATTTTCATTTTATTGTAATATTTTGGGTGTTCTTCAGTTAAATCCCCTTCCACAATTACGTTAAATGCTTCCGGTTCCACTTTCATTTTTTTCAGAATCATAATAACATCAATACCTGTACAACCCGCAAGGGCCGTAAGCATTAACTTCTTGGGGCGGGGACCCAAATCGCTTCCACCCGCCTCTTCTGTGGCATCGATAACAACTTTATGTCCATCCATATTTGCTTCAAAAGCCAACTTGTCGGTCCACGACATATCAACAACATGCTTCATAACATCCTAATTTAAAATAGTTTTCAATTACTTTGATAAGAAGTTGATTAAAGCCAATCTGAAAAACTGCGAGCAACATCTTGATCCCATTGGCTTCAGCTAATTTTTATTCCGTAACTTTGGCTATGCAATAAAAATGGAGCTTCGCCACTGATAATCAATATGTCACTCTCGAAATTATCAATTAACTTTAAACAACTTCAAAACAAATATACAATATCTAAATATGTATATAAATAGTTTTTCCAATAATGTAGATAATTGTATTTTTAGACACGATTTTCAATTAGGTTTGAGTAATATTAAAAAGAATCAGAACAGGAAATGAGAAGTGCAGTTAAAAGGCCCACGGAGGAGGAAGCAAATTTAAGCGGGTTTCAGTTATTTAAGAAATTAACAGAAGAGGAATTCAACCGTTTGAATTACGAAAAAACATGTTCTTTGTACAAAAAAGGAACAATTATTTATCGTGAAGGAAGCAGGTTAACCGGTTTTTTCTGTGTTACACGCGGAATTATTAAAATTTTCAAGACAGGTATCGACGGAAAAGAACAGATAATACGTTTTGCCAAAAAAGGCGAAATTATTGCTTACCGGTCGTTGCTGAGTCAGGAACTGGCCTGTACTACCGCCAAAGTGATCGACGAAGCAGCACTCTGCCATATTCCTTATCAAACCTTGCTTTACCTGATTCAAAGTAACTGGCAGTTTTCGCACCACATGTTGCAGATTGTTTGCCGCGAACTTCGCGAAGCCAACGATTACATTACTGATATTGCTCAAAAAACTGTTCGTGAACGACTTGCCGAAGTACTCCTTCTTTTGAAAGAAAACTTCGAACTCGACAACCAGAATACACTTCAAATTTCGTTAACAAGGGAAGAACTTGCCAATATGGTTGGTACTGCTACCGAATCGGTAATCCGTTTGTTATCAGAATTTAAGAACGACAGACTTATTGAATTACAGGGAAGGAAAATAAAATTCCTTGATATTCCTACCCTTACCAGAGTTGCAAATTTATAAGAACAAAATACGTTTCAAACAGAACCGGCCTTGTGCCGGTTTTTTTATACATAATTTTCCTGCTTGCAATTACGTTCTACTTCTAAACCTGTATTAAAAATGCAATTTTGTACTCTCGAAAATCAAACCATTTTAACGCTTTGTGAACTTTTTAACGAAGCATTTTCCGACTATTTTGTAAAGATTGACTTAACTCCGGAAATGCTACAGGAAAAATTTGACTCTGAAAACATTGATTTAAAACTCTCGGCAGAAGCTTTTAACGAAGGAAAACCTGTGGCGTTTATCTTTCACGCTGTTAGAAAAAATAGAGCGTACAATGCAGGAACAGGTGTAATACCTGATTTCAGAGGGAAAAATATTACTTCCCGGATGTATGAATTTATCCGTCCAAAATTAAAATCTGCAGGTGTTGAAGAGGTAGTTCTGGAGGTAATAAACAAAAACACTCCGGCCATAAAATCGTACGAAAAAGCGGGCTTTTCAAAAGTAGTTGATCTCAATTGTTACAAAGGAAAAATAAAAGGTAAACCTGTAAATCAGGCGGTTCAGATTAAAAAATTATCCACATTCGATTTCAATCTGGCTCAAAGTTTCTGGGACTGGCAACCCACCTGGCAACACTCAACTCAAACCATCCGTCAATTAAAAACCTATACTACTTTTAGCGCCGTTTTAAATGATAAACCTGTAGGATATTTTGTGGTTAACCTGCAAAAAGGAAGGGTTGTTCAATTTGCCGTCCATCCTGATTACCGTCGTCAAGGTATCGGAACGGAACTTTTCAGGTTTGTTTCCGAAAATTACGATCTGGAATTACAAGTGATGAATGTTGATGGCGCCAGCAGAGAAACAGCATCGTTTTTAAAGAACCTGGAACTGGAACTTTTTATTACACAATACAAAATGAAACTCGAATTAAATAAATTGAATAAATGAAACGAGCATATTTTATCAAGACATAAAAGGTTATGATTAAATAGCGAGTTACATATGATACCTTTAAAAACTTACAATTTTAATCATATGAAATTATTTGGTATTCACTTAAATAAGCGGACTTTCATCCGGTGGAAAATTTACATCGACCGGGCTCGCATGTACATCGGTTACATCAGTTTTATAATGATAGCTTTTATGTTCCTGAACGATTTCAAAGACCAAACTATCCGTAACTTTCTGGACGAAAACAAGCTGATTACCTATCCTGTGATGATGGTAGTTTTTATCATGTTCTCGCTGGTTTTGGGAAGGATAGATACAAAACTTGGATTACGAAAAGAGGAGATGCGCAATGCAGCAACAGAAAATCCTGTAATCATGGAAATGCTTGAAAGTTTGAAGGAAATAAAAGCTGCCTTGAAAGAAAACAAAATGAATATCGATTAACGATTTGAGAATGATGATTTTATAAAGTAACTTCAACATTCTTCATTCTCAAATCATTATTCGACATTCTAAATAACGCTATTTCCCGATCCAATCTTCCGGATTGAGTTTGGTACTTTCTTTCCAAATCTGGAATTTTAGTATTGATTTATCGTTTTCGTTGGAATCGGAATAAACTGTTCCGATATTTTGTTTGGTAGTTACTTTATCGCCCTTTTTCACCACAACCTCGCGCAGGTTCGAATAAACCGTTAAATACGCTCCGTGACGGATAATTACCGCTGTATTTCCTCCCGAGATACCAAATACCCGGCTCACTTCGCCGTTGAAAATAGCACGCACCCTTGAACCAATTTCAGTAGCAATATTAATTCCGTTATTCTGAACTTTTACATTGGTTAATACCGGATGCTGGTGCACTCCGAAATGCTCCACAATTATTCCCCGTTCAACCGGCCAGGGCAAACGTATTTTATTCTGTTCGAAATTATTACCCACCAGTTTTTGTTCAGGAGTAAGAGCGTAGCCCGGCTCACCGGCAGCCCGGTTTTTACGTGCTTCCTCTTCTATAATGCGCTGGATCTCGCGCTCAAGCTGCTGTTCTATCTTTTGTTGAGTCTTTAATTTTTGCTGAAGCTGGCGTTTTTGTTTCTTCAATTTTTGAAACTCTGAATTTTGTTGTCCGTGCTCTTTTGCCAGTATTTGTTTTTCTTTTTGGGTTTCTCCCATTAATTGTTGTTTGGTCAGTTTTTGTTGTTCCAGCCGTTGTTTGCTTTCGTCCAGAACGAGCTGCAGTGTTTGAATGGTTTTTGCCTGATTTTCGCGGTATTCCGTATATCTTCTGAAGTATAATAAACGGCGATAAGCCTGGTTAAAACTTTTGGCAGAAAGCGTAAAAAGAAGTATATCGGATGAATGAATATTTTTATATGCCAGACGGATCATTTCGGCATATTCTTCCTGGAGCTCTGTAAGATCTTCCTGAAGCATTTCTATGGCCATTTCGTTATTGGCGATACATTCGTCATAAATTTTCATTTCGTCGCTTATCGTGGAAATAATGGTGTTACGCCGTCGAATTTTGCTATTGAGTAAACGAAGTTGTCCGAGGGAATAATTTTCGCTTTTTTGGGTTTCATTCAGCAACCTGGTGGTGTATTCAATCTCTTTTTCTGCATCCTGTTTTTTCTTCTGTAATTCGGAAACAGACTGGGCAGAACATACCGCTTGAAAAAGAAGTATAATTACGGTCGCAAAAAAAATTCTCATCCAAAAAAAGTTTGTACTAATGTAACGGAAAAGAATCTACTTTACGTGTATCTGCTCGTATTTTTCAGGTATTTTTAATTGAAAAGAACTGATATTTTCGGTAGAGAAACCGCTCAGTTTTATTTTCATATTTAACTTTTCTTCAGGCGAAATAAAATTCATATTCATTGTGGAAGGATAATCCATATTTTCAACCTGAACAAAATCACTGAATGTCATAAACATATTCCGGCGATTGGTTTTATCGTCGATTTCGAGTTTGGTAAGAGAAAAATTCTCAGGCTCGAAAAACATACGCTGAATAATAAGTGCCTGATCATCAAGACGTTTTAAACGTCTTTCTATCTTTTGAACTTTATTCTTTTCATCCAGCTTATCAATCTTCCTTTCTTTTTCCGACTGGAGTACGTACATATTCGATTCTATGAAAGACTTAAAAGTACGGTAGTCCTTATTTTTAGGATCGTTGCGGTACGAAAAGGCATTGTTTGAAATAATAGATTGGATGGTGGAGAAATCAACGTCAATATGTAAAAAACTGCTCAGGAAAGTATAATCATCAACAAAATACTCGTGATCGATGTAATTTACATACTTTAAACTGTCGGGCGTTAGTAAAACCCTTCCTACGGGAATATTTAATTTACTGATAGAAACAAGGATCTTTTCATCCTGTTTTGTTTTCAAGTTGATTTTAAAAGTTGCCTTCGATGAGCTGCTGCTGAAATTACACCGAATATTTTTTATGGTAAGATATTCGTAATTAAAAGCATTCTCTTCCACCTTTTTCAGCAAGCGGTTTGTACTGATGGGTTTTGCTTCAACTTTTGGCAGCTCCGCCGGAGTTTTACACGAAGAAACTGCCCATGAAACGACTACGAATAATAAAGGAATCCGTAAAATTCTTCTCAACTTCATTTCCTACTCTTCAATATATTTCTTTTCCTTTATTTTACGGTCCAACATCTCTGAACCACTACCAGCATCTTTTGCTTTTTCCCATTGTTCAACGGCTTCATTTACCTTTCCTGCTTTATACAGAATATCGCCATAATGTTCAAGCAATGTATCATTTTCCTCTCCGCCGTTTTTTATGGCCGATTCCATATAAAACTTGGCAAGAGTGTATTCTCCTTTCTTAAATAATACCCAGGCGTGTGTATCGAGGTATGTTGAATTGTCGGGGAAACGTTCAACCACTTTACCGCTCATCCGTTCAGCTTTATCCAGGTTACTTCCATCAAGCGATAAATAATAAGCGTAGTTATTAAGAGTAAGATAATTTTCGGGATCCTTGTCAACGGCTTTGTCGAAAATTGCAAAGGCATCTTCCTTTTTTCCCAGTTTATAAATTGCCTCACCTTTCAACATTAAAAAATTAGCAGTAAGCTGCGGATTATCAACCACATAATCCATTCCTTCTTCACTTACAGTAATGGTTTCATCGAATTTTTCGAGTTGCACACAAGCAATGGCATGAAAGAAATATCCCTGAGGTTGATTTGGAAAAAGCTCTATAATTTCTTTGGTATGTCCGTATAAACCCTCCCAGTCCTGCAGGTCGTTATCGAGGTACATAACCCTTTCCCAAATCATGTAATCATCTTTACTGATTTCAAGGGCTTTTAACAGCTCAACACGTGCTTCGGCCAGTTTGTTGTATTTAAGCAAATTTTCGGCGTAAACCGTATGAACGATTGCATCATCGGGATGAACTTCCAACAAAATCTGAATAAGTTCTTCCTGCTGTTCCATTGTTAATTTCGACCGGCTTTGATTAGCTGTTAACATCATGTATAACTGCAGCTTAGGCTGAATCTCAACCGATTTACTTTCAAATCCTTTTTTGGTCTCCTCAAACGATCTTTCAGGCTCACCTTTTTCCTGATAGTAATTTGCCAGCGAAAAATGTACAAATCCGTTTTCCGGATCCAGCTCCAGAATTTTCTGATAGTATTTATATGAATTTTCTGTGTCGCCCTGACTTTGGTATAAATCGGCAAGTAAACCGTAATATTTTGCTTCTGATGGATTGCTTTCAATAAGCTTGTTTATTTCTTCGAAAGCCTTATCTACTTGTCCGTTTGAAACATAAATCTGCTGCTTTGCTACCGAAATTTGTTCATTGATCCCGGTTTTTGTTTCCAATTGGTTATATGCAGCAATGGCTTCGTCAAATCGCTGAGCACTGGCATATAATGCAGCTTTCATGTAGATATACTCCAAATTTTCAGGATCATCTTGTAAAAGCTCGGCATAAATATCTGCAGATTCAGAATACCTGCGTGTTTGCTGATAAATTTGAGCGAGTAAAAGTTTGTACCACTTATTGTCGGGATTTAAACTGATCGCTTTTTCCAGCAACAACGAAGCGCTGGTATAATCTTTATTTACTGCATGAATATTTGCCAATTCGAACATGGCAGCCGACGAGTTGGGATCGATCTCCAGGCAACTCGATAACAATTGAATAGCCTTTTGTGCATTGCCAAACATTTTCTGTTTTAAGGCCTCAATAAACAGATATTCAAATTCGTTTTGTTTGCTTTCCGACAGCTCATTTGTTTGTTCATTCACTGCAGCCTTTGCCACGTCTTGTTCCGACACCTTTTTTGATGTTGCACAAGACGAAACTGCCAGCGTGAACAAAGCAATCCCCAATCCTTTTATAAATCTTTTTCTCATGTTAATTCTTCCCGGTGTGACCAAAGCCACCTGCACCTCTTTCTGTTTCTTCAAGCAATTCTACCAAATCCCATTCCACTGTTTCGTGTGCAGCAATTACCATTTGGCAGATGCGTTCTCCATTTTCAATAACAAATTTTTCCTGCGAGAGGTTAATCAAAATAACTCCTATTTCGCCCCGGTAATCGGCATCAATAGTTCCCGGAGTATTTAAAACCGTAATCCCCTTCTTTAAAGCCAGACCACTGCGCGGACGAACCTGCGCTTCGTAACCCTGCGGCAATTCAATAAACAAACCGGTTGGTACTAATGTTCTTTCCAACGGTTTTAAAACAATAGGTTCGTCGAGGTTAGCACGTAAGTCCATTCCGGCCGAAAGTTTTGTGCTGTAAGCCGGCAATTCGTTCCTCGATTTATTAACAATTTTAACCTGCATGTAATCTGTTTTTTTTAAAGAACCGCTAAGATAGACAAATAATGAATCGGTAGGGCAGGTTTAACTATTTTTATTATAATGAATTGTTAATTCAACTTATTGGTTAACAATTAAATAATTATCAGATCAGCCATAATTTCATCTGAAATGAAAAGACCTTTCCTGCTTAACAAAATTTTATCCTGCGCTAAAATAATATTTCCCGACTGAGAATATTTTTCAATTTGTTTTAACAGATAATTTTTCTTGTCGCTTCCAAATACCTGATTCACATAAGATAAAGAAAGTCCCCACATGGTTCGAATCCGAGTTAAAATATATTCGTTGAATTTGTCTTTTTCGGTAAGATGTTCTTTCTCCCAATAAGGCAATTGGTTTTCTAAAGCTTTTATATACTGATTAACACTTGAGATGTTCCAGCGACGTGAATCACCATCGAACGAATGCGCTGAAGGACCTAATCCCAGGTATTTTTTCCCAAACCAATAGGCAGTATTATGCTGCGAATACATACCATTTTTGGCAAGATTCGATATTTCGTAATGCTCATAACCATTTTCTACTGACAAGTCTATTAAAGTGTTGAACTGAGCGATACTTTCCTCTTCTTTAATCTCTTTGAGCGAACCTTTTTTTAGCCAGGTATAAAACGGAGTGCCTTCGTGATAGGTGAGATGATAAGCCGAAAGATGCTGAACTGGCAAATCGTAAACCTGTTTCAGACTTTCTTCCCATTGTTTTTGTGATAAACCCGGCAAACCATAAATTAAATCAACACTGATATTATTAAAACCAACGCCGGCAGCCATTTCAATAGCCTGAACAGCTTGCTGCGCATTGTGCCTGCGGTTCATTTTTTTCAGATGTTCATCCTGAAAAGATTGAATTCCGACACTTAATCTGTTAACTCCGGCTCTGAAAATTCCGCTTAAATATTCCTTGCTCAAATCATCAGGATTTGCTTCCAATGTTATCTCAGCATCAACATCCACTGCAAATTCATTCCTAAAAAAACCAAGTAAATCTTCTAATTCTAAGGGAGTTAATACAGAAGGAGTACCTCCTCCAAAATAAATCGTTTTAACGGTTTCATTTAACATGAAGTTTTTCCGTACTTTAGCTTCGTCTTTTAAAACTGAAAGAAATTTTTGTTGCAAAGACGTGTTTACGGTTTTATAAAAATCGCAGTAAAAACACTTTTGCCGACAAAAAGGAATATGTACATAAATACCTGCCATGAAAATTACACATTATTGGAGACTCGCAATTTGGTTAATTATAGTTTGTTATTTGCATTTTATGCCTGCCCAGCAACTTCCCACAAAACCATTTATTAATATCCCAAATTTCGATAAGATTGTCCATTTTGGCATATTTTTTATTCTTTGCATTTTGCTATTCAGGCCAATCAAACAATTTACACCCAATTATTATTTTTGGGCTCCTGTTATTGCTTTGCTCTTTGCAGTTGTACTCGAATTTTTACAACAAAAAATTACAAAAAGCCGGCACAGCGACATATATGATTTCTGGGCTAATTCTGCCGGTTTGGCTTTTGCAACTGTATTTTATCGTTTCTTTATTAACAACAAAAAGCTGGAATCTATTTTCTGAATTCAGAATAATGCTGAATTTACATTTTTATCAAATCTTCGTACTTTTTAATATCCTCACCAATCACCTCCAAAGTTGTTTCCTGGTAAAAGGTTCTGATTTCTGTTCTAAGTTTTTCGTATTGCGCATGTACCGGGCATAATGGTTTGGAAGGATCGTGTGTTTTACACGGCTCAAGACTGATTAAACAATTGGTAAAAAACTCCTCACCATCCACTTTTGAAACAATATCCCAAAGCGTTATTTCCGAAGCGTCTCTCGATAACGAAAAACCCCCGTTCGGACCTTTTGTTGAAACCAGTAATTTTTGTTTTACCAGATTCTGAAGTATTTTTCCAAGAAAAGGTGATGATAATCCAAGATCTTCCGAAATCTTTTTGATACCGATACGTTTATCATCTTCCGAAAATTTTCCGAGGTAAATAAGCGCTCTCAATGCATATTTGCAAGTATTTGATAACATGGCTATTATTTTAAATTCAACATGGTCAGTTTACTGTATGACTGTGGGGCAAAATCGGGAAATTTCTTTCCCTTTCCCAATACATTTTTATGGGTTTTCATTAAGGCATTTTTGCCGGAGCCATTCAACATATCAAGATTCTTTCTTTTTTTGAACGCCCATTCGTAAGCTTTCATGCCTTCATTCCAGGAAAAACTTCCCAAATTTTTATCTACACTTTTTTTACGATTCAGCAGCATTAAATCGTGTAACGGAATTTTAACCGGACAAACTTCGGTGCAGGCTCCGCAAACCGTACAGGCAAAACTTAAATGGTTATAATCTTCAAAACCTTTAAAAAATGGTGATATAACCGAGCCAATCGGGCCACTGTAAGTAGTGTTATAAGTATAACCACCCACATTTTTATAAATAGGGCAGGCGTTTAAACAAGCACCGCAACGAATACATTTTAACGATTTATAATGTGTTTTTACATTGGCTAAATCGGAGCGTTTATTGTCGAGCAGAACCACAACCATTTTCTCCGGACCGTTTGCTTCTTCCTCCTTTTTTGCCCCGGTAAAAAGCGAATTGTAAACTGTTACCTGCTGGCCGGTTCCAAGCGCCGACAATAAAGGAAACATTAAACTTAAATCGTTAATTGAAGGAATAATTTTTTCGATTCCCGTAATAACGATATGAGTTTTCGGAAACGCGGTTGACATAAAACCATTTCCTTCGTTTTCGGTAAGTGCTACTCCTCCCACATCGGCAACCAAAAAATTGGCGCCGGTTACACCCACCTGCGCTGTGGTGAATTTTTTGCGCAATACCCCTCTAACAAAAAGGGTTAATTCGGTTGGACTGGCTCCGTGAGGAGTATTAAATTTTTCATGAAAAAGTTCGGCAACATCTTCTTTCGATTTATGCATTGCCGGAGTTAAAATATGATACGGTTTTTCGCCGGCTACCTGAACAATAAACTCACCCAAATCGGTTTCAACAGGTTCTATTCCGGCCTTTTCCAGATTTTCATTTAATTCAATTTCCTCCGAAATCATCGACTTGCTTTTAACTAAAAGCTTCGTTTCTTTCGATTTCAAAAACTGAATGATTTCAGAAACTGCTTCTTCGCCGTTTCGGGCCCAAATTATATCGATACCGTTGGTGGTGGCATTTTTTTCAAATTCCTGAAGATAATAGGAGAGATTAGATGCAACTTTCTCCTTTAAATAAGAAGCCCGTTGCTTTGCCAAATCCATATTTCTATAGCGAAGTTTACCTTTTGCTACCGCTTCGTGATACTTCGAAATATTGAAATTTAGTGTTTTACGGTGTTGTTTATCAAAAGCAATTTTCGAATCTTCGAGAAATATGTTTTTTAATTTCGTCATTTACATTTTACAGGAATCTGGGCAATTCTGCGAGCATGTCTTCCACCTTCAAACTCGGCATTCAAGAAAGCTTCAACAATGGCAATTGCTTCTTCGTCGGATACAAAACGCCCCGGTACTGCACAAATATTTGCATTATTATGCTGACGAGCCAAAGCTGCAATTTCTGCATTCCAGCACACTCCGGAACGAACTCCCTGGTGTTTATTAGCTGTAATACTAATTCCCTGGCCGCTTCCGCAAAAAGAGATTCCAATTTCGTATTCACCTTTTTCAATGGCTTCTCCAATCAGATGTGCATAAACAGGATAGTCAACACTTTCATCTGAATAACAACCCAGATCTTTATATTCAATGTTATTATCCTCGAAATACTTTTTTATAACCTGCTTTTTTGCGAAACCTGCATGATCGCTGGCTAATGCAATTATTTTTCCTTCTAAATGCTTCATCAATGCAAAATTAATACTTTTTGATATTTATTTCTTTTTATTCATTTTAAATAAGCCTCTTAACTCATTTTTTTCAAACCTGTACACGGTTAACAAGAATAAAGCTATAAATGTTGTATGTAGTAAATATTTCAAAATAACTGAATAAGAACCAGTTACAAAAGACAAAGCATAGAATACCATAGCTGTCAGAAAATAAATTCCAATCCGTTTTAAATCGTAGGGAACGGGATAATACTTTTGCCCCAAAGTATACGAAATAATCATCATGGTTAAAAAGCAAATAAACACTGCAATGGCAGACCCCATATATCCCATAACCGGAATCAACAAAATATTCAGGATTAATGTTACAGCTGCCCCTATTAAAGCCATATAAGCACCGTAACGCGTCATATCTTTAAGTTTATACCACAACGAAAGAGTAAAATACATTCCAAAAAACAAATTCGCCATCAGGATGATAGGAACTACTTTTAATCCTTCGTGATATTCTTTATCAATAATTACCTTGATAATATCGATGTAAAGCACCATTCCAAGGAAAATAAGCAACCCGAAAATGACAAAATATTTCATTACCATGGCGTATACTTTAGGATCGTCCTTCGATCCGCCGCGGGCAAAAAAGAAGGGTTCGAAAGCATAACGAAAAGCTTGTATAAACATGTTCATAAGAACCGCAAGTTTATAACTTGCTCCGTATATTCCCAACTGAACCATGGGCTCTTGATCTTCGCTCAGTAAAAAAGGAAGTAAAACCTTATCAATATTCTGGTTCACCATACCTGCCAAACCTACAATCAGGATTGGAAAACCATAACTGAGCATTTGCTGCAGTAATTTTTTATTGAAAGTAAAAGAGATCCTGAATATTTCGGGTGACAACAAAAGAAGGATAACGGCCGAAGCCAGCAAATTGGAAATAAACACATAACCAACACCAATGTCTTCAGAATAAATTAAACGGATGATTGAATCGGGATTATTCTGAATGATTTTGGGGCAAAGCGATATAAAAAACAGGTTAAAACCAATGGTAAAAGCAATGGAAATAAGCCGGACAGTAGCAAACTTTACCGGCCTGTTATTTAGCCGAAGACGGGCAAAAGGTATAGCTGTAAAGGCATCGATTCCTAAAATTATGGCAAACCATAAAACGTATTCCGGATGGTCGGGGTACTGAATTAATCCGGCTATCTGGTGACGGAATGCCGATGCCAGGATAACAAACGAAAGGGTAGTAAAAAACAACGAAACAATGGATGTTGAATATACTTCTTCAGGATTTTTACTTCGCGATGCAAACCGAAAATAAGAGGTTTCCATTCCGTAGGTGAGCAGCACCAGAAAAAACGAAACATACGCATACATGTTGGTTACCACAGCATACTCGCCGGGCAAGAACATAAACGAATAATAGGGCATCAGCCACCAGTTCAAAAACCTTCCCACAATGCTACTTACCCCGTAAATAGCTGTGTCGCCTGCCAATTTTTTAAATGGGTTCAAATTTTTAAATTTTGCGTAAAGATAAATTTCTCTTTCTGTACTATTTTATTTTGCGAAAAGAAAAATTTTAAACCACGCAGATTCAATCGATTTGCGCAGGATAATTAATATCTTATTTGAAAAATGAAGATCAGCGCTAATCTGCGTTATCTGTGTGAAACCACCACTACCACACAATTACATCGTGCCTTTAAATACTATTCAACCATTATGTTTTCATCTATAAATTTGCTTCTTGTACTTTTTAGCCTTTGGCTAAACCACGCGAAAGGATTCGCGCGGCAGCGTAGGAGTGGAGTTTAAATTTTGCGTAAAGATAAAATCATTTGCTTTCATGATAGAATCTAAAACAACCTTTGTACAATAAGTTATATATTTGAATGCAAAATAATTCTAAAATGAAACGCAGTTTTTTTCCAATAGTACTTGTTTTATGTTTTTTCGTGTCGTTTATTTCGTGCTCAAACAGCTCTACTAAAAGACCTCGAAAACCGGTAAGTACAGTAATTATTAAACCGAGTAAAGAATCGTATACATGTGGCGAAAAAGTTTCTGTTAAAATAAAAACAAAACTCAGAGACGGAAGCCTTGCCAGCGTTAAAGTTTACTATCATAATCAATTAATAAAAGAATCGAACGAACTCGAATTTGTAATTGACGATTTAGAGTTGACCGAACTGGGAAATTCCACTATAAAAGTGGTTGCCGAAAAAACCGACGGATTAAATAATACTAAAATAAAAGCCTTTAATGTCCTTTCCGATTTAGCACCAAAACAACTTACATATCAGGTAATTAACAATTATCCACACCTTAAAACATCTTACACCCAGGGACTGGAATATTTGAACGGCTATTTATACGAAGGCACCGGAGAAAAAGGAAAATCGAAACTTTTAAAAGTGGATATAAAAAGCGGGAAACCGTTACAAACCTTTGATATGGAAGATCAATATTTTGGAGAAGGAACCACCATTTTAAACGATAAAATCTACCAGCTCACTTATCATGCTCAAAAAGGATTTATCTACGACCTGCATACATTTGCCGTGCTCGACAGCTTTCTGTATAAATCACATACAAACGAAGGGTGGGGACTTACCAACGACGGGACCAACCTGATAATGAGCGACGGATCGAATATTTTAACCTGGCTGAATCCCAAAGATTTTTCGGTAATAAAAAACCTGCAGGTTGCCAATGACCGTGGGAACATGGGTGTTTTAAACGAACTCGAATACATCGACGGTTATATCTACGCCAACATTTACACTACCGATTATATCGTAAAAATTGATATTGAAACCGGCAAGGTTCTGGAAGAAATTAACATGGCCGGATTAATAGACATGTACCACGATAAAAAAGACAGAATTGATGTTCTGAATGGTATTGCCTACGACAAAGAAAACGACCGCATGTTTGTAACCGGAAAACTCTGGCCAAGGTTATTTGAAGTTAAATTTATTGAGAAGAAATAATGCATTGATGCAAAAATGCCTGAATGATTTACTTATTTAAGCATTACTAAATTTATGCATTCAAGCATCAGAAAAGGGTAGGGGAGTCGCCGTATTTTATTCGTCCCAAATGTTTGTATGCAAACTCGGTAACTTCCCGTCCGCGGGGTGTTCGTTTAATAAAACCTTCTTTAATTAAAAACGGTTCGTAAACCTCTTCAATGGTTCCGGCATCTTCGCCAACTGCAGTTGCGATGGTAGTAATTCCCACTGGACCTCCTTTAAATTTATCGATGATGGCGGCCAAAATGCGGTTATCCATTTCGTCCAAACCATGTTTATCGATATTTAAAGCCGCCAGCGAATGTTTGGTAATGTCCATATCGATTGTTCCGTTCCCTTTTACCTGGGCAAAATCGCGCACTCTGCGGAGCAGCGAGTTTACAATACGCGGTGTTCCACGGCTCCTGAATGCTATTTCATAAGCTGCTTCGTCGCTGATCTCAACATCCAGTATTCCGGCAGAGCGTTTCACAATTCCAGATAATACTTCTGCATCGTAGTACTCTAAATGCGATTTAATGCCAAAACGAGCCCGCAGGGGAGACGTTAACAACCCCGACCGTGTTGTAGCTCCAATTAATGTAAAAGGGTTTAATTCGAGCTGTACAGAGCGCGCACTGGGTCCCTTGTCAATCATAATATCAATTCGGAAGTCTTCCATTGCCGAATACAAATATTCTTCAACAACAGGGGAGAGGCGATGAATTTCATCGATAAACAACACATCGTTTTCTTCCAGGTTGGTAAGCAAGCCCGCTAAATCGCCGGGTTTATCCAAAACCGGACCTGAAGTAATTTTTATGCCAACTCCCAATTCATTGGCAATAATATTCGATAAAGTGGTTTTTCCAAGTCCGGGAGGTCCGTGCAATAATACATGATCGAGTGATTCGCCACGAAGGATAGCTGCTTTTACAAATATTTCGAGGTTTTCAACAATCTGCTTCTGGCCGGCAAAATCGTTAAATTGTAACGGCCTGAGCTTTTTATCTAATTCTCTTTCATTATCAGAATACGATTGCCCTCTTATATCCAGCATATCCTCCATATACATTATTTAGCAGGCAAAAATAAGCGTATTTTTTCAATGAGTTGATTCGCATTAAAGGGTTTTGATAAATAATCGTTCATACCTACCTCAAAACATTTCTCGCGATCGTTATCCAATGTATTTGCAGTAATAGCAATTATAGGCACAGCGTTTTCAACATTTATTACTTCCTCGTGCTTTCTGATTTCTTTGGTAATCTCATACCCGTTCATTCCGGGCAACATCAGATCCATTAAAACCAAATCGAAAGAATTTTCTTTAAATTTTTCGATAGCTTCATTACCGTTGCCCACAGCAACAACGTTGTAATTAAATTTCCTTAAATTAAAGGATACAACTTTTTGATTTAAAATATTGTCTTCAACTAAAAGTATGTCCAATCTTCTTCTATTATATTCTTTATTGAAACAAATATAAAAGTAATACTTGTTATTATATCCTGTTTATAGCTGTTAATTTTTATTTGCCAATTTTTATAAAACAACGATTAACAGTTTTTGTAAACGGTTTTCAACAACCTCTTTTTGTACTAAGCTACTAAACAATAAGAATGTAGGAATTGTTTTTAACAAGTGTTAATAGGAAATTTTAAAGTACTAGAACGGTTTTTAACAGGTTAATTAATTGTGGATATATTGGCATTAAAAAGTGTATTTTATTCCATGGTTATTTTGAGAACGCGGTTATATGAATAATTCTTTTAAAAATTCAAATTTAAGTATTAAAGTTTATTTTTGTTTTTTTACCAGTTTATGCACAGTTTTTAACAAAACGCATAATTTTTAATTATTTGAAAAATAGACTTCTGTGAAAATATGACAGAAAATTTCAACATACTTGTTAATAAACTTAATTCATTTCAGTTAAAGTATTATTCTTACCGATTAATAAAAGGTATTATTATAGTGTTACTATTATTAACACTGTTCTTTTCGCTTTTTACGGTTCTGGAATATTTCGTTTATCTACCGACTAACACCCGAAAACTTATCTTTTTCGGTTATCTCTTTTTCGGACTCTTGCTTTTTTTACAATTTATAGGAAAACCTTTACTTCAGTTATTCCATATTATAAAGCCACTTGATTTAAAAACTACCTCAATTCTTATCCAGTCGCATTTTAAGGATATTAAAGATAAACTATTGAATATCATTGAGTTAAATCAATTAGAGAATCCTGATTATTCTAATGATCTTCTTCTTGCAAGTATCGATCAGAAAATAGAGGAACTGAAGGTTTTTGATTTTAGTGATGCGGTACAATTTAAGAATCTGAAATTAATAGCTATATATTTCATAATCAGTGTATTGTTAGTGTTTAGTGTATTTCTGGTCAATAAAAATATTTTCACTGAATCATCGAATAGGTTAATACATTATAATCAGGAATTTGTAAAACCTGCTCCGTTTACTTTTGTATTGGGCAATACTTCTTTAAAGGCAAAAAAGAGCGACGCGTTTACTATTAAAGTACATACCGAAGGAGATGAATTTCCTCAAATTGTATATATAAATATTGAGGGGAACAATTACCTGATGAAAACCAGTGAGCCGGGATTTTATGAATTTGAAATAGCTTCGGTTATTAATCCGGTTCAATTTTATTTTACTGATTTAAAATTTAATTCTAAGAATTATAACCTGGAACTTTTACCAAAACCGGGTATAACTTCTTTTAGAACTGAAATTCATCCACCTGCTTATACCGGATTATCAGACCAAAGTTTTGAAAATATCGGAGACCTGCAAGTGCCGAATGGAACTCAAGTTAAATGGAGTTTTCAAGGCATTGATATGGATTCATTATTCTTTCAGATAAACGACTCTATATACCTTAATTCTGATTACGAATCGCCGTTTTTTCACGTGGAACATTCGTTTTTTCAAAGTACTGCTTACGATGTATTTATTAAAAACAAGATTACTGATTCGGAGCTTGCATTGTCGTATTCTATTGATGTAATTCCAGATTTGTTCCCCGAAATCGACGTAATGCAAGTAGCCGACTCAACCGAACTTACACGTTTCTTTTTTAAGGGTTTAATAGGCGATGATTATGGTTTTTCTGATTTAAAATTTCATTATAATATTGATACAAAAGATTCTGCTATTACAATACCTTTTGTTAAAAATTTAATTGACCAGGAATTTTATTTTAGTTTCGATTTCACCGAGATACCCGATGCTGAAGGTGTAATTTCTTACTACTTTTCTGTTTCGGATAACGACGTTATAAATCATTATAAAACCACAACTTCTAATAGTTTTACTTTTCAGTTTCCTAATAAGGAAGAGATATTGGCCAACGAAAATGAACAATACAAAAATTTGGAGAAAAAAGTATTAGAGAGTCAGCGGCTGGCAAAGGAAATAGGTGCAGATCTTAAAAATCTGCAATATAAAAACATGGATACCAGTATTTCAGACTGGGAAAAATCGCAAATGGTAAGTGACATTGTTCAGAAACAAAACAAGTTGGAACAATTATATAAGCAGATTAAAGAGGATAACGAGAATCTTAATAAATACATGAATTCCTTTAATAAGCAAAATGATGATATTGTTGAAAAACAAAAGCAAATAGAGGAATTATTAGAGGAGGTTTTTACTGATGAATTAAAGAAGTTAATGGAAGAGTTTAATAAACTGGCTGAAAATTTTGACAGTAAAAAACTGAATAAATTAACTGAAAATATGAAGGTTAGTATGGACGACCTTCAGGAACAACTTGATCGTAATCTTGAAATGCTCAAAAAATATAAGATAGAGCAACAAGTGCAGGAAGTGATCGACGAGGTTAATAAAATGGCTATGGAAGAGGAAGAATTCTCTAAACAGATTAACGAAGATAAAAATTACGATAAAATATCGAAAAATACGGAAGATCATAAAAAGGAACTCAACCGTTTAGAGGAACAACTGAAACAAGCTCTGGAAATGAATAAGGAGCTGGAAAAACCTATGAGTATGGATGATTTTGATGAAGAATTTAATGAAATAGATAAAAGTATTAATGAAACAAAAGAGAATCTGAACGATAAAAAAAGAAAGAAATCGAGTGCAGGTTTAAAGAAGACCAGCGAACAAATGAAAAATCTTGCCTTTGGTATGCAGCAAATGATGGATGCAAATTTTCAGCAGCAGAATCAGGAAAATATTCAAAATCTGAAACAAATTCTTAGTAATCTTATTCTTTTATCGTTTACACAGGAGGATGTGTTGAGTAATTTGTCTGGTATTAATGCAAAAGATCCGCGATTGATCGATTTGAATCAGCAACAAAAACGAATTGCAGATCAAAGTATAATTGTACGCGATTCATTATATGCACTTGCAAAACGTACTCCGCAGGTTTCCAGTATGATTAATAATGATCTTGTATCGATGGAAATTAACCTTGACAAAGCCAAGGACGAAATGGAGGAGGGGTTGTTTCCTAACGCAAGAACCAGTCAACAGTTTGTAATTACCGCTGCAAATAATTTGGCTTTAATGTTAAACGAATCGCTTGAAAACCTTGAAAAAATGCAGGCAAACAGTAAACCCGGAGATCAGCAATGCGAGAATCCCGGACAAGGTGGTGGTTCAAGTATGGATAAGCTTAAACAATCGTCAGAAAGTATTCAAAAACAGCTACAGAAGATGATTGAACAGATGAAAAACGGACAGCAGGGAAAAATGAGCCAGGAGCTCGGAGAAAGTTTAATGCAACACGAAATGATGCAGCAAATGCTTCGCGATATGATGAATAACGGAAGTGTTGGCAGTGAATCAAAAAATGCTTTACAACAAATTGATGATATGCTTGAGCAGAATAGAAAAGAGTTAATGAATAAATCGATTAATGCTCAAACTATTGCTCGTCAACATCTTATAACAACCAGGTTGCTCGAGGCCGAAAAGGCTGAATTAGAAAGGGAATATGAAGAAAAACGTGAATCGGAGAGTGCTGAAGACTTTTACAGTAACCCTGTTTTATTTTTCGAGTATAAAGAGAAGGAGAATTTTTCAATTGAATATTTGAACAAAAATTCTCATAAACTCAATAATTTTTATAATAATAAGTACAAACAGTATTTGCATAATATAAATAGTAAGGAGTGATAAAACGTCCGCCAAACATATTAGTTATCGGATCGCGAACATCGGAAATTAATCGTGTGGAAAACTTCGTTAAGGAGGTTTGGCAATATTATACCTTACCTGAAGAATGTTTTAACAGGATATTTTTATGTATTTCAGAGGCTGTACACAATTCTATTACTCATGGTAACAAAGGTTACGAGCATAAAAAAATTGAATTAAAATTACATTGCGAGAGTAAAACTATTTGTGTTGAAATAGAAGATGAAGGTGACGGATTCGATCATGAAAATATTGCTGATCCTACTTTGAAAGAGAATCTTTTAAAAGAATCTGGCAGGGGTATTTATATTATAAAATCGTTAGCTAAAAATGTAGAATTTAATCAGGAGGGAAATAGTATTCGCTTCCAAATTGATTGTAAATGAATCAAATAGACTTTTTTTTCGAACAAACCGAATCGTTTAGTTTCCAGCAAAATCTTTTATCTAATCATGTTAATCAGCTTATTAATAATGAGTTACGCGTGACTGGAGATATTTCGGTAATCTTTTGCTCAGATGATTATTTATTGGAAATTAATAAACAATATTTAAATCACGATTATTATACAGATATAGTAACGTTTGATTATGAAGAGGAGGATAATATTATATCGGGTGATTTATTTATTAGTATTGATAGGATAAAAGAAAATGCTGGTAAATTTGACGTCAATTTTATTATTGAGTTGTACCGTGTTGTATTTCACGGCGTTCTTCATTTAATTGGATATAAAGACAAAACAGATGAAGAACAGAAGGAAATGAGGGCAAAAGAAGATTTTTATTTAAATAAGGTTGATTTTAAGAGTTAAATATAATGATGGATTTTTATGATGTAATAGTTGTTGGTGGAGGACATGCCGGATGTGAAGCTGCAGCTGCGGCTTCTAATATGGGATCTAAAACATTACTCATAACTATGGACATGACCAAATATGGTCAAATGTCGTGTAATCCCGCAATGGGAGGAATTGCTAAAGGACAAATTGTACGCGAGATAGATGCGTTAGGTGGTTATTCTGGAATAATTGCAGATAAAACAACCATACAGTTCAGAATGTTAAACAAATCGAAAGGGCCGGCTATGTGGAGTCCGCGTTCACAGAATGATCGTTTCCGCTTTGTTGAGGAGTGGCGTAGAGTATTGGAAAATACTGATGGTTTGGATTTTTGGCAAGATACTGTAACAGAATTGTTATTTGAAGATAATAAAGTCAAGGGCGTTAAAACTCAGATTGGTATTACTTTCGAGTCTAAAACCGTTGTTCTTACAAATGGTACTTTTTTGAATGGTTTAATGCATATTGGCACCTCTAAAATGGAAGGTGGCAGAATAGGAGAAGCTTCTTCATATAATATTTCTGATCAGTTATTAAACTTGGGTTTTAAAACCGGTAGAATGAAAACCGGAACACCTGTAAGAATTAATGGTAAAACTATTGATTTTTCTAAATTAACGGAACAAAAAGGTGATACAGAACACTATAGATTTTCCTATTTACCCGGTAGTGAGAGTAAGCTAAAACAAAGATCGTGCTGGATAACTCATACAAGTTTAGATGTACATAATGAACTGGAAAAAGGTTTCAAAGAATCTCCTATGTTCGACGGTACCATTCAAAGTACTGGGCCAAGATATTGTCCAAGTATTGAATCTAAGCTTGTCACATTCGCAGAAAAAGAAAAACATCAATTATTTCTTGAACCGGAAGGGGAGGAGACTATTGAGTATTATCTGAACGGATTTTCGTCTTCTCTTCCCTGGGAAGTTCAATTGAAAGGGCTTCATAAAATTTCTGGTTTTGAAAATGCTAAAATATTCCGACCCGGTTATGCAATAGAATATGATTATTTTGATCCTACGCAGTTAAATCATACTCTTGAAACAAAACTTATTTCAAACTTGTTTTTTGCTGGTCAAATAAATGGAACTACGGGTTATGAAGAAGCGGGAGCGCAAGGTTTAATGGCCGGAATTAATGCCCATTTAAAGAGTAATGATTCAGATAAAGATTTCGTGCTAAAACGTAATGAAGCTTACATTGGTGTTTTAATTGATGATTTGGTTACGAAAGGTGTTGATGAGCCATACAGGATGTTTACAAGCAGGGCAGAATTCAGAATTCTTTTACGACAAGATAACGCTGATATACGACTAACTAAAAAATCATATGAATTCGGACTAGCTTCAATTGAGAGGGTAAAATTATTAGAAGAAAAAACTACTTTGATTGATGAAATTATTCAATTCACTCAGAATTTTTCTGTAAAACCTCAATTTATAAATGAGCTATTAAGTCAAAAAGGTACCACTGAATTAAAGCAAGGTGTTAAATTATACGATATAATTTTACGCCCTCAGATTTCCATATTTGATTTAATCGAAGTCATTACTCCGTTTTATAAGTTTCTGAAGAAAATTCCTGAAAACAGAAAAATGGAAATTTTGGAGGGAGCTGAGATTGCAATTAAATACGAGGGGTATATAAACAGAGAAAAGCAACTAGCTGAAAAACTCGATAAATTTGAAGATATAGCAATTGAAAATAAGTTTAATTATCGTGAATTAAAATCAATTTCTACTGAAGCGCGACAGAAACTTGAAAAAATTAATCCTAAAACAATTGGGCAAGCAAAACGCATTTCAGGAGTGTCTCCGGCTGATATTAATGTGCTTTTAGTTTTGTTAGGACGATAGTGTTTCACGTGGAACAATTATATAATTATGGATTTAAAAAAGGAAATTAGGGAGATTCAGAACTATCCGAAAGAAGGAATAAGTTTTAAGGATGTTACCACTTTGTTTAAGAATAGAGATGCATTAAAATATGTAACTTCTACAATTGCTGATAATTTTAAGGATAAAGGGATAACAAAGGTTTTGGGACTTGAAGCAAGGGGATTTATATTTGGAGGCGCGGTGGCTAATGAACTCGATGCAGGCTTTGTTCCGGTAAGAAAGAAAGGAAAACTTCCGTGTGAAATAATTAGTGAAACCTATGATTTGGAGTACGGAACCGATAGTGTTGAAATGCATATTGACGCCTTAAGCAAGGATGACGTTGTATTGATTCATGATGATTTGTTAGCAACTGGTGGAACTGCTTTGGCGGCCTTAAAATTAGTACAGCAGTGTGGTGTTGAAAAGGTTTATTTCAGTTTTATTTGCGACTTGCAATTTATTAAAACACCTAATAAAGAAGTGTTGAAAGAATACGAAACTCAGGTATTGGTAAAATATTAGCATTGAAATATAAAACCGTAAATAAGCAACTTGATTATTTGAAATCCCTTATAACGGTTTTGCCACATAAACCCGGGATTTATCAATTTTACGACCAGTCTAATACAATTATCTATATTGGTAAAGCAAAAGACCTGCGAAAGCGGGTCTCTTCATATTTTTCAAAAAATCACGAACATAGAAAAACTGCTTTACTGGTACGTAATATTACGGATATAAAGCATATGGTTGTTGAAAGCGAACAGGATGCTTTATTGCTGGAGAATAACCTTATAAAAAAGTACCAGCCCCGATATAATATCCGTCTCAAAGACGATAAAAGTTATCCCTGGATTTGTGTAAAAAATGAGCCTTTTCCAAGGGTTTTTAAAACCAGGAATCTTGTAAAAGACGGGTCAAAATACTTTGGACCGTATACTTCAATTTATACAGTTCGTACACTTCTCGATTTATTTAAATCCGAATATAAATTACGTACCTGTAACTATAATCTTTCGCAGGAAAATATCGAAAATGGCAAGTATAAAGTCTGTTTAGAATATCATATTGGTAATTGCACTGCACCCTGCGAAGGTTATATTACCGAGGAAAACTACCAGGAAGGAATTAATGACATTATCGATATTTTAAAAGGAAATGTATCGAGTGTAATTAAACATTTAGAAGATTTGATGGCAGATTTATCGTCGAATCTGAATTTTGAAGAGGCCATTAAAATAAAAGAAAAGTACGATTCTTTAAAACGTTATCAGAGTAGATCTACTGTGGTTTCTCCTGTGATTACCGATGTTGATGTCTTTTCCATTGAGGAAGATGAAAATTTTGCTTTTATAAATTACCTTAAAATTATTAAAGGATCCATTATTCAAACCTTTACTCTCGAAATAAAAAAAGGATTGGATGAGACGAAAGAGGAACTACTTTTAGCCGGAATTATTGATATCAGGCAGAAAATATATAGTAATGCCAGGGAGATTCTGGTGCCATTTAAGCTGGAAAATGTTATAGATAATGTAAGTTTTAGAGTACCCATAAGAGGGGAGAAGAAGCAGCTTTTAGAGTTGTCGCAGCGAAATGCCAAGTATTTCAGGCTTGAAAAGGATAAACAATCAGTACTTAAAAATCCTAAAATTGCTTCTGAGAGGATTTTAAATACCATGAAAAAGGATCTGCAATTAAGTGATTTACCGGAGAGAATCGAATGCTTCGATAACAGTAATTTGCAGGGAAGTCATCCGGTTGCCGCTTGTGTGGTTTTTAAAAATGCAAAACCTTTAAAAAGAGAATATCGGCATTTTAATATTAAAACCGTTGAAGGACCAAACGATTTCGCTTCGATGGAAGAAGTGATCTATCGAAGATATCGCCGCTTGCTTGAAGAACAAAAACCTTTACCGCATCTTGTAGTTGTTGATGGTGGAAAAGGACAATTATCGTCTGCCGTTAATGCACTCGAAAAATTGGATTTACGTGGACAAATTGCAGTAATAGGGATCGCAAAAAGATTGGAAGAAATTTATTTTCCCGGCGATTCTGTACCAATTTATATCAATAAAAATTCGGAAACGTTAAAAGTAATTCAACATTTGAGAGACGAAGCGCACCGCTTTGGAATTACTTTTCACCGGAATAAACGATCAAAAGCTTTTATAACTTCTGAGCTAAGTTCCATAAATGGGGTAGGGGAAAAGACATCAGAGAAGCTTTTAAAAGATTTTAATTCGGTAAAAAATATTAAAAGTAAATCAAAAGAAGATTTAACTGAGTCGATTGGAAAAGCAAAAGCAACTATCGTTTTTAATTATTTCAAAGATCAGGCTAAAGGAAATGAATAAACGTGTTTTGCTTGGAATGAGCGGAGGAATCGATAGTTCTGTTGCTGCAATGATGTTGCAGGAAATGGACTACGAAGTAGTCGGTATAACGTTTCTTTTTAGTGGAACCGACGAGCATAATCATCATTTTCTTTCCGACGCAAAAAATCTTGCAGATAAATTAGGTATAAAACACCTGACAGTTGATTTAAGAAAACCATTTGAAGAGATTGTAATCAACTATTTTATTCATGAATATAGTAAAGGTCACACACCTTTTCCATGTGCTTATTGTAATCCAAAACTAAAATTCAAGTCGTTGCTTGAATATGCTAAAAAGGAAAAATGCGAATATATTTCAACAGGCCACTACGTTCAAACCGGACTTTTTAATGGCAATAAATATCTGTATCAAGGGAAAGATCCGGATAAAGATCAAACATTTTTTCTTTGGGGGCTTTCGCGCGAAATTGTAGATAAGTTGATTTTTCCGTTAGGTGGTTTCGAAAAATCAGAGATTAGAACATTTGCTAAAGAAAAAGGATTTGTTGCCTTATCAGAAAAAAAAGACAGCCTGGGAATATGTTTTATTGAAGGAAACGATTACAGACAATTTTTAGAAAAAAGAGGAATTAAATCTCAGCCCGGAAATTTTGTTGACAAAAATGGAACGATTTTAGGTCGTCACCGGGGAATAATCAATTATACTATAGGACAACGACGCGGATTGGGTATAAACCTGAATTTTCCCTTATTTGTGTCTGAAATTCGTCTAGATGACAACGAAATTGTGTTGGCAAAATATGATGATTTATACCGGTCAAAATTATATTTAAAAGACTATTATTTGATTGATAATCAATTAGATATATCAGGTAAGGAGTTGACCGTTAAGGTGCGTTACAGGCTTCAGTTAACGCGCTGTAAATTGAATATTTTAAACGATACTGAGGCTGTGGTCGAATTATTAGAGCCTGAAGCCATGATTGCACCCGGACAAACAGCTGTTTTGTTCCACGGTGAACGTTTAATAGGTGGTGGATTTATAAAATCGTCAGAATAAGTAAAATTTATCGAAAATAAGATTTCTATAAAAATATTAGATAATATAGAATTATCAATTGAGTTTATAGAATGTATAAAAATAATAGATATTGTATATAATATATGGAATCTATTGAATTTATTAAAATGCTGGTCGGTGTTTATCGTCGGGTTCTAATAAACCCAGGTAACTTCTAAACCGGGATGGAGCAATTCTGTATTCTTCTACAGCTTTTTTTACCGCACAACCAGGTTCGTGAGTATGCGAGCAATTGTTGTACTGGCAATTTTCCGAAATTTTAAAGATCTCAACAAAATAGTGCGAAATTTCCCAGGGTTCCATTTCTAACACTCCAAATGCTTTAATTCCGGGCGTATCAATTATGTATCCTCCAAAATGAAGTTTAAATAATTCAGAATAAGTGGTTGTATGTTTTCCTGTTTTGTGCGAATCTGAAATTTCTTTGGTTTTTAAATTCAGTCCGGGCTCAATTAAATTAATTAAAGTAGACTTACCTACACCGCTGTGGCCGTTAACTACGTTGGTTTTATTTTTCAGGGCATCTTTAAAAGAGTCTATCCCAATTCCCTTTTTAGCCGATGTTTTAAGGCATTTATAGCCGATATTTTGATATATCTGGATAAGGAGGTCCATTTCCTCTGTTTCATCCTCATTATAGCGGTCAACCTTGTTAAAAACAATTAGAACGGGTATACGGTACGCTTCAGCAGAAGCCAGGTAGCGATCGATAAAAGTAGTGGTAGTAACCGGGTATTGCATGGTAACAACCAAAACCGCCTGATCAATATTTGCAGCAATAATATGCGCTTGTTTAGAAAGATTAATAGAACGACGGATAATATAATTTTTGCGTTCAGATATGGAAGTGATAAGCCCGATTTTCGCTTCATTTTCGTCGGCAGAAACATTTTGAAGGGTCAATCCGACACGATCTCCCACCGTAACGGGATTTGTATTCTTTATTCCTTTAATTCGAAATTTCCCCTTTATTTTGCATTCGTAGGTGTTTCCGTTTTCATCTTCTACGGTGTACCAGCTTCCGGTCGATTTTATTACTAATCCGTTTTTCAAAATTTCCTGTTTTGTGCAAAGTTAGTTTTTATCCTGTTTATCAGGAAATTTAGGAGGATTCATGCAAATATTTTCACGTGAAACAAATCGACATCTAGGATATTACCTGAATGTCGACGAAAGAAGTTTTATTATTTATTCCCAGTCGAGAATTATTTTTCCACAATCACCTTTTTCCATAATATCAAAGGCTTCCTGATAATCATCTGCCTTAAAACGGTGTGTTATGATTGGAGAAATATCTAATCCTGTAGTAAGCATCATTTCCATGTGGTACCAGGTTTCATACATTTCTCGTCCGTAAATTCCTTTCAGGGTTAAACCTTTAAAAATTAATTTACTCCAGTTAATCTTCGTACTCTCCGGAAGAAGTCCAAGCAAGCTGATTTTTCCACCATTATACATGTGATTAACCATGTCGTTAAAGGCAATCGGTGAACCTGAACATTCAAGACCAATGTCGAATCCACTAACCATGTTATGAACGTGCATGGCTTCTGTAATACTTTCTTTTGTAGGATCGATTACGCGGGTAGCTCCCATTTTGCGCGCCAAATCGCGTCGATATTTACTCAAATCAGTACCAATAATATTTCTTGCTCCTGCAAACTTACAAATAGCAGCAGCCATGGCTCCAATAGGGCCTCCAATACCGGTAATAAGCACGTCTTCACCTAAAAGAGGAAAAGATAGTGCTGTATGTGTAGCATTTCCAAAAGGATCCATTATGGCCAGTATTTCATCGGGAATGCTTGGATCGATATGCAGTACATTTTTGGCAGGAACTGAAATATATTCAGCGAATCCACCGTCGCGATTAACTCCAATGCCAACGGTATGGTCGCAAATATGCTGACGCCCACGACGACAATTACGGCAAAAACCACAGGAAATATGACCTTCAACGGTTACCCTTTCTCCAACTTTAACGCGATCTACCTCAGAACCAACTTCAACAACAGTACCCATGTATTCATGCCCGATAGTAACCGGAGTTTTTATGGTTTGCTGTGCCCATTCATCCCACTTGTAAATGTGCAGATCGGTTCCGCAAATAGCTGCTTTTTGTACTTTTAGAAGAATATCGTTAGGTCTGATTTTCGGCATTGGAACATCTTCCATCCAGATGCCTTTTTCTGGTTTGCTTTTAACAAGAGCCTTCATGACTTTTATACTTTTGTTGGTTTATCCGAGGGTGCAAGTTATAATAAAAAATCAGGTGAAATTCTAATCAATATCAGTTAATCATATTAATTTATGTTTGTTTCTGTAAGTTCATCCTGCGACATGAATTTTACAGGATACCAGGAAGCAAAAAAGCCGATCACCAGGATGGCAAGAAAAGCGAAAATAATATCGGTGAATATGATTTGAACAGGATAAGCTGAAATGATAAATGAACCGGATCCTCCTGGCAATTTAATCAATTCAAAATTAATTTGTAACCAGCAAATAAGTACTCCCAAACCTGTACCCAGAACTCCTCCAACAAACGAAATCAGCCATCCCTCGTAAAGAAAAATCCGATGGATGTTTTTCATTGATAATCCCATGCTCCTGAGAATTGAGATATCTTCTTTTTTGTCGATATAAAGCATGGCAAGGTTTCCGATCATATTGCCCGATGCAAGAATTAAAATAAATACCAGAATTACAAATACCCAGAACTTTTCTGATTTCATGGTTTTAAACACAAGATCGCGTTGTTGTTCCTTGTTTTTCACGTGGAACTTTTCTCCAAGAAGTTGTTCTACTTCTTTTTGTATGGTTTTTGCATTGGCCGAATTATCAAGATCGAGTTCAATGCTCGAAATCAAAGAGCCGCTTTCGAATAGTTCTGCTGCGTAAGTATCAGAAACAATAATATACTTAGCATCGATTTCCTCAAGTATGGAGAAAACAGCTGAAGGAAAGATATAATCGGTATTAAAAGCCCGCGACGGATTTAAAGAAACCTTTTTCCCTTTTTTAGGGAAGTAAATGTGAATTGGTTCTAAAAACGAGACACCAGCCCCAAGATAATTGGCAACACCATGCCCAAGAACGGCGTAATTTATACCATCTTTTTTAAGGTAATACTGGCCGTCAATCAGGTGGCGGTCTATATTCGTATACTGTTTATAATTATCGGGTACGCCTTTAACCGTGGCGAAGTATTGCTGTTTGCCGTATTTTAACATGGCAAGTTCTTCAACAATGTTGGCATACGAAACAACTCCGGGAATGGCCTCTAATTCTTCGTAATTTATGCTATCCGGATCGAACATTTTACCTTCAACTGAGGTTATTTTCAGGTCCGGATCGAAATCGCTGTAAAAAATGCCAATTAATTCGGTAAATCCGTTTTGAACAGAAACTACGATTATAATAGCCATGGTTCCTATCATGATTCCTGCCAGTGAAATCCATGATATTATGTTAATTATGTTCTGTTTCTTTTTCGAAAACAGGTACCGTTTTGCTATAAAAAAAGGTAAGTTCAATTGGATCGTTTTTTTTAGAACGAACTTTCTAAAGGATTATTTGAACTATGAATCGAGTAATTTATCGATATTGTCGATATAATCGAGACTGTCATCAATGTAAAATTCCAAGTCAGGAATAACCCTTAGACTTTTTCCCACTTTTCTACCAAGTTCGCCCCTCAAATGTTTACTCATGTTTTGAATTTCTTTGAGAATTTCACCGGCAAATTCCGACGGGAAAATGCTGAGATAAATTCGTGCAATACCAAGATCCTTGGTAACACGAACTACGGTAACACTGATTAATTTTCCCGGGAAATGGCTTTTGTTTTCTTTAAGTAAAATATCAGCCATTTCGCGCTGGATGAGTCTCGAAATCTTATTTTGTCTGGTACTGTATTGTTCCATTATTATTGTTTTGAGGTTCAAAATTACTCAAAAACCATGAAAACAACACCAAATCAATACATGGAAGCATCTTTAAAAGCGTTTCGAAGATCTTCGTTGGGTTTGATAATGTTATAATTTTCCCAGAATTTTTCGTCGTACTTGCCCAGCATTTCAACAAAAATGTCGCTTTGAGTGAATTTTTCGTCTTTGCTAAATCGTTTTAAATCTGTAAAACTGATGTCGGTAATAAGCAAATCTGAAATGCTGTGAAATTCGGAATTGATTTTATCGCGTTTACTTTTTACCTTAAATTTTACGGAAGCCTGTGCAGTTGCCAGGTGCCATTTCCCCTGGTATTGCCGGTAATTTACCTGGTACTGGAGAAAAGTTGGGCGGGCTTTAACATTTCGTGGTTTTCGTTTAATCAAAATTTCTTCTGCCTCTTTTAAGCCGGCTTTGTTTACATGGTATTTGGCATGAACCACTGCAAATGTTTCACGATGAACAAACATTTCACCTTCGAAAGCCGGGTAAAAGTTATTCACCAGAGGATAAAATTTAACTACATAAACCGGGTTATCGTTATACCAAACTACATTCGAAACTTCGTAATGGTATAAATTTTCGTATTGTTTATCGATAAATGTTTCTACTGTTTTTATTATATCCAACTTTGTTATATTAAACGGACCTCCCTGCAATTTGAAATTCATCCATTTAAAAGTTTGTACATCGGGGCTTTTTCTTCCTTTTAACAGCCGAACCAGGTCGTTCCGGGAAGAGTTGATATACGGTGATTTTAGTATCTCCATTACCGCTTCCGAAACGCTGATATAACGATTATCCTGCTCTACCGTTTCGCGGTAAAAAGCCGTCATTAATTTGCTGTTTGCAGTGTAGTTTTTTCGGAGGTTTTCGCGCATATTGGCCAGCAGTTTATCAGCTGATATGGCAGTAACTTTAATCTCTTTGATTTTTATGGATATCGGTTCCAGAATAAATAAATCTTCGTCGAGTAAGGTTGAGGCAGGTATGCGTATTTGTGCGTATCCCATACTCGAAATAATGAGTGTGTCTCTTATATAATCGGGGTGCAATTTTAAAATAAAATCACCGTCGATATTGCTGATTGTACCAATTGGTTTATTGAAAACCGAAACCGACGCATAACGAACAGGTTTACCTTTTCGGCTATCCACAAGTTTACCTGATAAAAAGAAGTATTTAACGGGAATACTGTCTGATTCAACTATTTCCTGCTGATGTTCAATAGTTATTTTGGTAATTATTATCTGGTTTTGAAGTTCGGTTAACAGGTACAATTCCGGATCAAATAACTCATTAAGTACCGTGAAGAGCGATTTGTTATTTGCTTCTATTGAGAAATTTTTTTTTGAACTGATTATTGTGGCGTCGTACGAGAAAAAGACGCCGGCCTGCCAGCTTATCTGATCAAGAATAAACTCAAGCGACTGGTTCTGCTGATGAATGGTTATACGACGCTCAAAAACAGAACCATCCTGTTGCTGGCCCCGTGTTATAACTGATAGCAACAGGATGATTGTTAATATGACTACGTGTTTACTTTGAATCATTAAAATACCTTCTTCAGTTCAAAAGAAGTTTTGAATTGTTCTCCGTTTCGTAATACTTTTACTTTAATTTTTTTGTTTTCTCTGCTTTGAAGCAACAAGTTAATATCGTTTAATTCCATCGATCTGTGGTTGCTATTGTTAATCGACAGTATTTGGTCGTTTTCCTGCAGGCCGGCAAAGTAGGCCGGCGAATTTTCACGAATATTCGAGATGGTGTAAATAGGAAATCCCGGCATCGGATTGGTAATTTCCATACCACTCATGTTGTAATTAAATTCGTCTTTAATCTTATGTGTAGGCCTTAAAGTTAACCTGCTGTTTCTGTAGTCGATAGTAACAAAAAAACGGCGTAAAATTTCTGCCCCCAGCGTTCCATTCCTGTCATTCGAGGAAATCAGCTCGTCGATTAATTCTGAATTAGGATAAGCAACAATTGGTTTCGGCAGAATAAGCGGTCCAACCCATATTGCATCAATTCTTCCTTTTATTCCGAAAATATCGCCACTTAAACCACGTCCCAAAAATGTTTCTATATGTTGCTGAGGAACTTTGATTCTTTCATCCGAGCTTTCCGAAAGCCACAAAGCATCGCTTGCTCCGGTGTCGACCAACAATTTTACGGGAACATCTTTTAATTCGTCGGTAACAACGGTTGTGCGGACAAATGGTTTATTTCCATCGAAATGCAAGGGCATTATAATATCTTTATTCCTGTCGCGGTATTTGTAATACTCCGGCTTGTTTAAGGTGATTTTTTCGTTCAGATAATCGATTTCAACCACATAATCTTTAAACAGGTTAAAACCAATCAGTCCGTGAACAGGAATACCCAAAATGTGCGAAATCTGGAAATTTTCGTCTATAATCATCTGAACTTCCTGGTTTCGGGCTGTTAATCCTTCTATCTGCATTGTGTTATTTCCCGAACGGTATGCAGTAAGATTGGTTCCTTCTCCTAACCCTTTTATTTCAACAGGCATCATATAGTTCAAATTCAGCTTGTTAATAAAAGGTAATTCGGTTATAATCGGGTAACGTACTCCTGTGTCAAGAATAAAATTCAAGGTATCAGAGTCATTAATCCTTACCGGAATAATAATCAGATTACTTGCCGATTTAAACTTAATTGTAATGCGTTTTTCCTTTTGATCATCGAAAAGGAAACCACGGTTTCCTCCTGCGAAATACTGCGAGGTTGGTTCAAAATCGATACTTTTATCAAGCGGAACATAGTCGCGAACTACCAGAAGATTATCCTCAATTTCGAACAGAAGGTAAAAGTCCTTCATCAGTTTATCAAGTACAAACTTTATCGGTTTATTCGAAATATTCAGACTAATTTTTTTGTCGGCAACAATGCTGGCATTATACGAATAATCGAGATTCAGGTATTTACATATTTTTTCGATTACATCTGAAAGCGGTTCATCTTCAGCATAAATGCTGATGTTTTGGTCGAGTGCCTGGCTCTTGTCATCCTGAGCATATTGCGTTTTGGGTAAAAGAACTAACGCAAAAGCCGCAAGAACAGTAACCAGAAACAATTTATTAATAAGTGTTTTCATGACTTAAGTTTTACTGTTTATTAGTACGGCTCGACAGTGTGTAATGTTCATTCTCAACCGATAATTCAAGATTAAATGTGAGCCGAATTACATCCAATACAAAATCTATCGGTTTCTGATCGAAATGGCCTTCATATAAAAGGTCATTCAGCTCTGGTTCTGCCACGGATATATTAATGTGGTATGCCTTTTCGAGGCTTTCTACCACTTCGCGCAACGGAACTTTGTTAAAAATGAGGTCATGTGTTTTCCAGGCCAGGAAATTCGGATTTTCGTTCACAGATTTTTCAAGGATTTCATTCGTTGTAAAGAATGTTCCTTTTTCTCCGGGAATCAAAAATACTTCCCTGCTTTTTACAGGTAATTCAATGTTATTACTGACTACCTGCACCTTACCTGTTTCAACAATTACCTCAACGGTTTCTGCTCCCGGGTATGCACACACGCTAAAAGAGGTACCTAAAACTTTAACCTGTGCTTTACCGGCATTAATAACGAAAGGTTTCTCAGGATTACGCTGAACATCGAAAAATGCTTCTCCTTCAATGGTAACTTCACGGATGTCGCCTTTAAACTTTTTCGGAAACGTAAGTTTCGAGTTACTGTTTAAGGTTACAATTGAACCATCGGGTAAAACATATTCGTTCAACACCTGATTTTCGGCCGAAATTATTTCGTTATAAACTGCCGGAATCCGGTTACGGAAACCGATATAATATCCAACTGAGCCCAGTAAAAGCGCCAGTAAAACTATTGCAGCATATTTGTAAAAATGTGCAATAACCTCCTTTCTTTTCTTTGTAAGCTGAATAGATTTTACTTTCGTTGGGCTTATTTGTGTATTTACATTCGTCCAGGCAGCGTTCGGATCAAACCTTTTTGCCCGGTAGTAAGTGTCAATTTTACGGAGCATACGCGCAGTTTGCTCCAATTCTTCCCGGTTAGCTTCCGATTGGCTCAACCAGTCCTCCATCTCTGCATTTTCCTGAGAATTGGTTTCCTTATTTAAATATCTGGTAACCAGTCCCCAATCAAAATTTCCTATTTTCTCCATTTTTCCCATCTCATTTAAATGACAGTACACAAATAATTTACCCCTAATCTATTTTTTTAGCGACAGTAAAGAAAAGAATAAAAAGGTATTGTATTTTTTTAATTTTTCTCGTAATGTTTTGATTGCCAGTCCCATTTGAGCCTCAACGGTTTTTATTGATATGTTGAGTTTTTCGGCAATTTCGCGGTATTTTAATCCTTCTTCGCGGCTTAATCGGAAGATTTCGCGACGTTTTTCGGGCAGAGCATCAATACTTTCTTCAATTTCTTTTTTCAAATCAACTTCAATGTAGTAATGGCTGTAATCATTCGAATCGGTTTCAGCAAGGATCCGCCTGGCATGTTCTGTTTTTATAATATTATGCTTAATGTGGTTGAGGCAAAGATTTTTTACAGAACGGAACAGGTAGTTTTTTACCGATGTTTCAATGAAAATCTGGTCCCTCTTTTCCCAGAGTTTGACAAAAAAATCCTGCACAATTTCTTCAGCAGAAATTTCGTCTTCAATAATGTTGGTAGCAAAAGCGCATAAGTAATTGTAATAGGTTTTAAAAAGTTTTTCAAAAGCCTTTTTGTCACCTTTCTTACTATTTTCGAATAATTTTTTTTCTTCGAATGAGTTCATGGCGAATCAGTTCTATCGGTTGTAGCTAAGGTATGAAAAAGAAATTCTATACGAAAGATGTTATATTATGTTTATTAAAATGAAGTCATTTTGTGAAACCGTTTAAGCTACTATTTTTGTGAGACTAAACGATAAAAAATGACAAAAGAAAGAAAAGAAACATGGAAATTTCCCAAGGCATTTTGGGTAGCCAATACCGTTGAACTATTTGAAAGAGCTGCTTATTACGGCTTATTCATTGCACTCACACTTTATCTGTCGCGAATAATTGGTTTTAATGATATTGAAGCTGCAACCATTGCAGGTACTTTTTCTGCCATTTTATATTTTCTGCCAACATTTGCCGGAGCCTATGCCGATAAAATAGGATTTCGCAAATCGTTGTTACTGGCCTTTGGATTGCTAACAGTTGGTTACGCCGGGCTAGGTGTTTTACCAACTATGTTCGAATCGTCAGGTTTGGTAGTATACGGCGATCAAACCGTGTTTAAGGGCCTCGACACCTCATTTTCCCGTTATGCAGTACTTCCTGCCATGGCCCTTATTATCTTGGGTGGTTCTTTTATTAAATCGGTGATTACCGGAACAGTTGCCAAAGAAACCACAGAAGATAACCGGGCGCGTGGATACAGTATTTTTTATGCCATGGTAAATATTGGCGCTTTTTCAGGAAAAACAATTGTAAAACCCTTGCGCGAAGCCATGGGAAACGAAGGTTTGATCTGGATAAGTTACTTTTCGGCAGTGATGACACTAATGGGATTCATTGTTGTATTTTTCCTATATAAAAGTAAAGAGCATTCAGGTGAAGGGAAATCCATTCGCGATTTGTGGAAAGCTTTTATTCATGTACTTACCAATTTCCGTTTACTGGTGCTTATTTTAATAATTACCGGCTTTTGGATGGTGCAGCACCAAATGTATGCCACAATGCCAAAATACGTACTTCGTTTGGCTGGTGAAGGGGCGTCTCCGTCGTGGTATGCCAACGTTAATCCGCTGGTTGTATTTACTACAGTTGGTTTGGTAACACATTTTATGCGCAAGCGAACAGCACTGTTTAGTATGACAGTTGGTATGTTTATTATGCCGGTTTCTGCTTTATTTATGGCGGCCGGAAATATGATGCCTGAAGGAAATATTGTTGGGATGCACCCGGTAGCTTTTATGATGGTGGTTGGTATTGCTTTCCAGGGATTTGCCGAAACGTTTATTTCACCGCGTTACCTTGAATATTTTTCATTACAGGCACCCAAAGGAGAAGAGGGATTGTATCTTGGGTTCAGTCACCTGCACTCCTTTATTTCATCGATACTTGGATTTGTGATGTCGGGCTTTTTATTGGATAAATATTGTCCGGATCCGCGTTTGTTCAGTACCCACGAAGAATGGGCAGCAGCAGCTAGTAATGCACACTACATTTGGTTCTATTTTGTAGGAATTGCAATAGTTTCTGCCATTGCATTAATTATTTACGGGCAGGTAGTTCGTAAATTGGATAAAAAGAAAGAATTGGCTTAAATAAGATGATTTACTGATATAAAAATACCTCTTTGCGGTTTTGCAAAGGGGTATTTTTTTGCCAGATAGAAATCTTTTTTTGTAGATTTTTGGGAATTCCGATGAAATAGTTACTTTTGCACACCAATTTTCTGCAAAGGAAGTTCGCCCGGATGGCGGAATTGGTAGACGCGCTGGATTCAAAATCCAGTTCTGGCAACAGAGTGTGGGTTCGATTCCCACTCCGGGTACTAACAAGGAGAAAACAGTCATATGTGCTGCTTTCTCCTTTTTGTGTGTGCCGTGCATGGTAAATTACGGATCACCTAAACATTCGGGTTGTAAATCATAAATAACATATTTTTGTTTTATGGAAATAGAACAATTACTACGCTATTTGTTACCACGCGAGATATTTGAATATTTTGATCTAGTAGCTATCCAGGAGAGAGGAAATCAATTGGAGTTATGTTTGGACGAGAAGCCAATTAAGCCCATTGTACATTCAGATAAAAAATTGATTTTATATGGTTTTGATGAACCTGTACGCATACAAGATTTTCCGATAAGAGAAAGGAGCGTATATTTTATCGTCAGGCGGAGGAAATGGAGAGATAAGAACACCGGAAAAATTTACAGCACCCGATGGGTCTTAACCGCAGGCGGCACCAGTTACACCAAAGAGTTTGCTGATTTTTTAAAAGAATTATTTGGACAATTACCCCATCAGCAGTAATAGTTTAGAAAAATATTATCATATCAACGGGGATTATTTTGGGCAACAATACAAGGATCATTTGAGCGATTTTCCTACCTGGGAACAAAAGCCCCATTCTAAACAATGGATACTTTTCCCTGATAATGTTGGAAAACAATTGAGTATTGATGAAACAGCCCTTACCAATGGAGAACTTTACACGATCATCACCAATAAAGCAGCTAAAGGTAAAAAAGGGGCATTGGTTGCAATGATTGAAGGTACAGATTCAAAAACGGTTATTAATGTTTTAGAAAAAATACCTGAAAAGCAAAGGAATATAGTCGAAGAAGTAACCCTTGATATGGCAAATTCAATGCGTAAAATAGTTATATCTTGTTTTCCAAAAGCCAGCCGGGTCATTGATAGGTTCCACGTACAAAAACTAGCCTACGATGCATTGCAGGAGATGCGCATTGCCCACCGGTGGGATGCTATAAATGAAGAGACCAACGCCATTGAAAATGCAAAAGCAGATGGAGTAAAATATATCCCAGAGATTTTAAGCAATGGAGACACAAAAAAACAGCTACTTGCGCGGAGCCGTTATTTATTGTTCAAATCCGGTGATAAATGGACTGATAAACAAAAGAAAAGAGCTGCAATATTATTTGAGCTTTACCCTGATATAAAACACGCTTATTCGCTTACACATTCCCTAAGGATGATATTCTCAAAGAATACCGATAAAGGTGTTGCTTATACCAAAATGGCAAAATGGTTTAATGATGTTACTGATTCGGGTTTTAAATCCTTTAATACAATATCCGCTACTTTTTATTCGCATTACCCCGAGATATTGAACTTTTTTGATAATAGAAGTACAAACGCTTCTGCCGAATCATTCAATGCTAAATTAAAAACATTCAGGGCTACTTTGAGAGGTGTGGTTGATATTGAATTTTTCCTTTTTAGGGTGGCTAAGATTTATGCCTAAACATTAAAAACAACCCGAATTATGAACTGATCCTAAATTACTAGATGGTGCAAGTCCATTGTGGGTGTTTGTAGTAGCCAACCACTAGCTCAAGGCAAGGGTGCTTACCGTGAGGTATAACCTGAAGGAAGCCGGCGGCAAATTTCCGACCCAAGGAACACGAACATTATCAGGCATAGCCGTTGGGATGAGTTTGCACAACAAAACGAAGTCCAAATACTACACGGACAACGGAGTGTAAATGATGTGGGTACATGGAATGAAAGTAATTTACCTTACCACGGGAGGTCTCACAGACATGTTGAAACAATAAGTATGAAACATGGTCGGAAAAGGTTAGTTGTGAGAAGTCAGCAGAGGTCGTAGTATCCCGACGTTTACAGTCGGGAGAAGGACTGAACTTTAATCGACAGTATTAATGACTGTTACCAAATGAAAGGATTACAACAGAAAATATCGAAAGATACCTCCTTGCAGGAAGTAAGTGCGGAACACCGAGGTAATGCAAAAGGGTTTACTTCTATTTGGATAACTGAAAACAATGCTGTAGCACTCCCTGAAGATGATGGTTTATTAGGTCAGGTGTTGAACCCTTATAATCTAAACAAGGCTTATTTGCAAGTCTGTAGGAATAAAGGGAGTCATGGCGTAGATGGTATCCCCGTTGAATTATTAAGGGATTACCTGAAACAAAACGGATCAGACTTAATAAAGCTGATTAAATCGGGGAAGTATCGCCCCAATCCTGTGCGCAGAGTAGAGATACCCAAAGATGGCAAATCAAAACGCCCTTTGGGGATACCTACGGTTGTAGACAGGGTTATTCAACAGGCGGTACATCAGGTTTTATCCCCAATTTACGAGCGACAATTTTCAAATAATAGTTTTGGTTTCCGACCCAAACGAAGTTCTCACAAAGCCTTGTTTAAATGTAAGCAATTTGTGGCCGAAGGCTATAAATATGCAGTTGATTTGGATATGGCAAAGTTCTTCGATACGGTAAATCATAGCAAATTGATTGAAATTCTGTCACGAACAATTAAAGATGGTCGGGTAATCTCATTAATCCATAAATACCTTAACGCAGGTGTTGTGGTGGAACATAAATTTGAGAAAAGCGAAGCAGGTGTGCCTCAAGGCGGACCACTAAGTCCGTTATTGAGCAATATAATGCTGAACGAACTCGACAAAGAACTTCATAAACGGGGACATAAATTTGTTCGTTATGCCGATGACCTTGTGATTTTATGCAAAAGTGAAAGAGCAGGAGAGCGCATTTTGAATAGTGTAATTAAGTTTATTGAAGGTAGTCTTTACTTGAAAGTAAACAGGGATAAAACTTCGGTGGTTTACTTTAATCAAATTAAGTTTTTAGGCTATTCCTTTTATCAATCAAAAGGGATAGTTCGTTTTCGTATTCACCCCAAAAGCATTGTAAAACTGAAATCGAAACTACGATTACTGACAAGTCGAAGCAATGGTTGGGGTAATGAAAAGCGTAAGCGTGAATTATCGTTATTCATAAAAGGATGGATTAATTACTACAAATACGCTGACATAACAAAGTTACTTAATAAGGTTGATCAATGGTATCGCCGCCGACTGCGGATGGTAATCTGGAAACAATGGAAGAAGATTAAGACTAGGCATCGTAATTTAGTCAAACTTGGCATTAATAAATACAAAGCTTGGGAATTTGCCAATACAAGAAAGTCCTTTTGGCGTACTGCCATTAGTCCAATTCTTGCTTCTAGTATAACCAATGAGCGATTAAAACGTTCTGGATATATTTTTATGTCCGATTATTATAAGCAGGTAAGAGTGTGATTGAGGAACCGCCTTGGTACGGATCCGTATGCCGGGTGGTGTGGGAGGTGCATCAGAGAGACTATTTATTTATCTCTCTGACCATCTACCCGATTTATTGTAAATTGCTGAAATTCTGAACTGTAGTATCTGTATCTTAGTAATAAGATTGGTTCGATGATTTTTCGTTAAATTCGATTTTTTTTGGGGGGAATATTGTTTTTGAATTCGAAATAAATATTACAAACCACCCGATAGAGCATGCTGGGTGTGTGTACATTTATTTGTAATCGACAGTCTCCCGCTAAGTGTGTAAACACGGTTTGTTAATATAAATCTAATCGTTCATCAAAAATAATTAAAAATTGATTCAGGATCATTCCCCAGTCACGGATTGGCATGGTCCACTTTTTTGTAACCTCATTTACAGCCAGAAAAACCGATTTCATTACAGCTTCATCTGTTGGAAATGAGCCTTTGCTTTTGGTGTATTTTCGGATTTTCCCATTGAGGTTTTCAATAATATTGGTAGTGTAAATAATCTTACGTATTTCCAGAGGAAAATCAAAAAATGCGGTTAGTTCCTCCCAGTTTTTTCGCCAGCTTTTAATGGCATAAGAGTATTTGCTATTCCATTTTTCCTCCATAACGTCCAGAGCGGCAGCTGCGGCTTCTTTTGTTGGAGCGGTGTAGATTTCCTTCATATCCTTAGCAAATGCTTTCTTATCTTTCCAAACAACATACCTGGAGGCATTTCTGATTTGATGAACCACACAAATTTGTTTGGTCGATGCAGGAAAAACAGTTGCAATGGTATCTGTAAATCCATTTAAATTATCGGTTACGGAAATAAGTATATCTTTTACACCACGTGCTTTCATGTCGGTCAAAACGGTCATCCAGAAGGCTGATGTTTCGTTTTTCCCGAGCCACAAACCAAGAACCTCTTTTCGGCCGTCTTTTCGTAAGCCAATGGCCATATAAATGGTTTTATTTATGACCTTTGAGTTTTCTCTGACTTTGAATACGATTCCATCCATCCAAACAATAAGATAGATGGGGTCCAAAGCCCTGTTCTGCCAGGCAATAATGTCTGCAGTTATTCGATCAGTAATACGGGAGATGGTGCTTGTTGATACATTGATATCGTATAACTCTCTAATCTGTTCCTCGATATCACTGTTACTCATTCCCTTGGCATACATAGAAATGATAACATTCTCAATGCCATCAACCATGCTTTGCCGTTTTCGAACAAGCATGGGGGAAAAACTTGAGTCACGATCACGGGGAACTTTAATCTCATGCTCGCCATGATCTGTTTTGATCTTTTTAGTAATGTGCCCATTTCTAAAGTTCAGATTGTCCGACTTCTGGTTCTTGTTATAACCAAGATGAGCATCCAACTCACCTTCAAGAAGCTGTTCTACGCCCCTTTTTTGAAGCTGGTGGAGAAACTCATTAAGTTCTTCTCCATTTTTGAACTGTTTCAGGAAATCACTGTTAAGTAAATCATTCTTATCCATAGTGTGTACTAATTTACCAAAGTTATCTCCAATTTTTATTTTGAGCTCTTGATGGGCTCAATAAAAATCAGGATAACTTTGAGGTTTACACACTTGCTAGGATGCTACCTTGTAATCACTCCCAATGCCGCTTTCCTCTACTTGGATTAATTCCTGAGCGCAATGTGTATTGGTTCCAGAATCATTACCAAATCTAATCTTAAAGTCTCCTTTTCTTGCAAAATAATGTATTCTTCCATCATCCAATATTTTGTATTGGTCTGATTCGAAAATGTGTACAATAATTCCAACTCGTTGTGAGCGGCTAAATCTTTTCTTTACTTGTTCTCCTATTTCCATGGATTATTAATTTTAATGTTGTTATAAATAATATAATAAAAATTTATGAGAATTTCGTATTGACACACTTTATAAGAATTTAGTAGGAGAAAAAGGAATTGTTGCCAATCTTCAACAGAATTAAACACATAATTATGTTGTTATAAGATTTTTTTTTCAAAGCCTCTTTGATTTCCTTTTTTATAAAAAGAGGAAAAGAAATGAAAGCAAGATTTACCAGAAACGAAGTATTAATTCTCAAATGAATTTTGATTTTTATGTTTCGTAGAAAAAAAACATTTGTATTTTCACATTTATATATAATATAAAATTAATTAAATGAACGAAACTCTTAAAAATCAAACGAGGACACAAAAGAAAAGATGGTGGTGTTATTTAGTTATTCTTAGTATATTGATTATTACACCAAGTTTTGTGAATGCAAAGGAAATTAGAATAACAAAATTTAAGCCCTATAACTCAAATCAATTTAAAGATATTGAAGAATATGCCACAATTAATGATGAAAATATAGTGTTTCCTGGTGTAACATTGTATTTAACAAAGGGAACAGGCATGTCTATTGAAATGGATTCAAAAACTGGTTTAGCCTTAAAAGAAAACCTACCAACATTGACTGGTGCATATGCTGTAAAAGGTAAGGTTGAACTAGATTTGGGAGTAGGACTACGAAATGTTGATGTATATTTCTTATTTCTTTCAGACCAATCAACTTGTATAAAGATTGATTATCCTGAAGGGAAATACATTGCCTATATATTACAGACTACTACATTATTTTAATTTAAATATATCTTGTTAATTACCATATGATTATAGTTTCTGATATGCCTGTTTATGTGAATGGGTAGCATAGTTTAATCGTCTTATTTAGCTTCCAAATCAACTCCAAATCATTCAAAAATGGTTCGGAAAAAAGAACCGTTAGGGGTACGACGAAATCGAAATGACCGCTGTAAATCAAATGATTACAGCGTTTTTTTTTTATGATTATATCCAAACGCGATAATGGTATTTGTTTTTAATAAACATTAAACGATGCTTAAAATCAACTTGTTACAGCACAAAAACCAAAGTACGATTCAAATCTCTGATTTTTAAAAAACCGGTTTCGGATTCCATCCATCAAGAATAAAGGCCGGATCGGAGTATTTTTCAATAACATCCTTGTCTTTCTCCATGGTCAGTTGGCGTGAAAACTTAGCCCGCTGCGACACATCAACAGGTTTTCCGTTGTCAATATTAGTGCTGTTATATTCCCAGTAATGTACGTTTCGTGAATCGTCAGCAACTTTTCCCCACCCTTCGGGCACAATATTTTTCAACGAGCAGTTAATCAATACACATTCGCTGAAAGGATATGATATTCCTCCATTTAAAGGTGCTCTTGCAAGTGTGGTTCCTTCCAGTCCTGAGCCGGTAAAACTGCAGTTAACAAATACATTTCCATGATTTGCTTCCGTATTTCGTATCCACATAAACGGACCAAACGAAGTAAATGCACAATTCTTGAAAAATGCAGGACCGCGTCCCAGAATTGTATCTCCCCCTCCATCTAATTTTACATCTTCGTAGTAAACGGTTCCGTTTGATTGCAGTGCATCTCCCGAGCCCACAATATGTACTCCCTTCACAATTATATTATTTCCGTTAACCAGCAACCCTTCAGCCTGTCCAACCAACAAATTTTTAATGGTAAGATTCAATAATTGAATATTTGTGCAGTTATCAATTGCAAAGGCAGCTCTTCTGGATGGAAATGTTCCGGGCCACTCGTTGGTTTTAACATTCCAGGGATGCGGATTAAAAACCTCTTTGTTTGCATACTGAACAATCACTCCTTCTCTGCTTTCACCCTGAATGATAACATTTGATTTATTTCTGAAATAGATCAATTCTTCGTATAGCCCGTTTTTTATAAAAACAGTTATCGTATCCTTATAATTATCGGGAATAAAATCGAGAGCGCCCTGTAAGGTATTAAAGTCACCGTTTCCATTGTCATCAACTATTAGCTTGCCGGCCTTAAGATCCGGAGCATTTTTGCGTGTACTGAAACGCCATGTTTTTTTATTATAAATACCCTTAAAATCTCCTTTGGCTGTAGAAACAACAGTGCTGTCAATTAAAATATAATAGTCTTTGTTGTACTCCAAAAGATTGTGGTGTAAATAGATGGTTGCGGTGTTTTCATGAACAATTATAGGGTAAAAATGAAAAGCATCGGTAAAACCGCCAATAATTGTTAGTTGATAGTTGTCGGGGGTTGGTAATGCCATTCCCGAAGGCGTGCCGGGTTTGGTATTGGCATTGGTGAAATTTCCTGAAACATATTTATACGGAACTTTGGTATAAGTGGCTTCAGGATTTGTTACACGTTCAGTAGGACCGGCAGGAATGCTCAGATCCAGAATATCTACCAATGAATCGGTTTCACTATCGAAAACCTGTATTTTTCCCTTATTTCCAATAACGGGTATCGTGTCAAAGGTAATTTTAAGATGGGTGTCAGGACTAATGCCTTGTTCTTTGGCGGCCGGATAAAAGCTAAGATTTTCAAATTTTTCTTTTGGTGCGCAGGAAACCAGTATGAATATTACGGTTAGATAAAAGAAAAGAATTTTTATAACAGAATTACAGTTTTTCATAGTTGAAATAGTTGGTGTTAATTTATTGCGAAGCACTGTTTGGTAGTGCGTATAAGAAAGAATAAAGATATTAAAAATCAGGAAACAACACTATTTAACTTAATAATTATTGTTCCACCTCATATTTTAAACTTGTAGATTATGTAGCGAATAGTAATAGAAACTGTTCGGTTAAAAAGTTGCGTCGGGAATACCAAATGTAACTTAGCCTGAAGTATAATAAATATCATCTTTTGGTCTTTATTTGCTGCGTTTTTTAAAAAATGTAAAGCATTTTTAAATTTTGTTAAATGTCTTTTTGTGGTTTTCTTTCAAATAGAGATTTTTTAAATTCGTTTCCCGAAAAAATTAATTAATAACTTAATTATTGATTGGCAACTGTTTAATTCAGTCATTCGGATTTTAATCAGATTATTGGGTATGAAAAATTTGGTTTTCATATTTTATGTTCTGGCCATCGTTTCAATAGCAAAAGCTACCGACTTCAATGAATTATCGATGGCATATCGTTCTGAAAGAATTCAGCAACAAACGAGTATTATTACTTCTGTTTCAAACTTTATTTCTGAAATATCAGCAGATGATTACAATTGTTTGACAGACGAAAGAAACAATTGCAATTATTCAGTAACTACTGATATTTTTGTATTTCCGGCATTCGTCGAAAAAGGGAAAATACAAAACAAACTTCAACCCTTCATTTTCGACTTACCGCCTCCGGATAAAGCTTAACATCATTTGCCCCATACACCTTTATTTTTCAGTGTCATAAATTGAAATTATAACAGTTTAAATCTATTGTTTGATCTAAAATTATGGAGGACTATTTATGAAAAATTTGAAAGTTTACTTCAGTAGTTTTTTAATTTTATTTTTTCTGTCAACCTCAGCAAATAGTATGGTTGCAAGGTTGGCTGATAGTGTTGAAATTTACACTCCCTACACCAAAGTTGCTGTAGCGCCGGGTAAAACGGTAAGTTATAAAATAGATGTAATTAATAACGGCAGCCGTACCGTAAACGAAGATATTGTCGTTAGTAATATTCCCCGGTCGTGGGATTATTCGTTAACCGCCGGTGGACAGAATATTAAAAAGCTGGCAATTCTTCCCGACGAGAAAAAGACCCTGGATCTGAAAGTTGAAATTCCGTATAAAGTTCGAAAAGGCGATTATACTTTTTATGCCAAAGCAGGTAGTTTGGCCAGTTTGCCCATTACAATAAATGTTTCGTCGGCAGGCTCGAATGAAACCGAATTAAGCTGCGACCAGAAAAATATGGAAGGAACATCAAAATCTAACTTTTCATTCAGGGCGGTTTTAAAAAACAAAACTGCCTCAAATCAGCAGTATGCTTTAATGGCTAATGCTCCCCGAGGCTGGACAGTTGCCATAAAACCCAACCATCAACAGGCAACATCAACTGAGGTGAAAGCCAACGGAACAAAAGATATTACCTACGAAATTAAGGCTCCTTTAAGCGTAAAAGCGGGAACCTATAAGATTCCGGTTAAAGCTGTTTCGGGAAGTACCTCTGCAGCACTGGAATTTGAAGTAGTAATTACCGGCACATACGAAATGTCATTCGGGACTCCTTCGGGCTTGTTAAGCACAAAAATGACGGCCGGCGACGAAAAGAAGGTGGAACTTGTAGTAAAAAATGCCGGTACAACACAACTTGAAAATATTGAGTTAAGTGCATCAAAACCCCGTAACTGGGAAACTACATTCGAACCGAATAAAATTGAAAAACTGGGACCGGGTAAAAGCGAAACCGTTTATGCGACTATAAAGGCCGATAAAAAAGCTATTCCCGGAGATTATGTTAGCAAAATTACCGCCAAAACACCGGAAGTGAGCGAAACGCTTTCATTTAGGGTAATGGTGAAAACACCAATGTTAATGGGATGGCTTGGTGTAATAATTATTTTGCTGGCTCTTGGTGGTGTTGCTTTATTGTTCAAAAAATATGGAAGGAGGTAAGCTGTGGCTGAACCAATTATTCAACTGGTTGATTTAACCAAAAAATATGGAGATTTTACCGCGGTTAACCGGCTGAATTTAACCGTTGGTAAAGGTGAAATATTCGGTTTACTGGGACCCAACGGCGCCGGAAAATCAACTTCTATTTTGATGATGCTGGGACTTACCGAACCCACTTCTGGAGAAGTAACAGTTTGCGGGATTAATTCAACAACAAATCCCATTGAGGTGAAAACCAAAGTGGGGTATTTGCCCGAAGATGTTGGTTTTTACAATGACCGTTCAGGACTGGAAAACCTGGTTTATACGGCCCGTTTAAACGGGTTTTCACGAAATGAAGCTGTTGAAAAAGCTAAATCTTTAATGGAACGTGTGGGTTTAACAAACGACACAGATAAAAAGACCGGTAAATACTCGAAAGGTATGCGACAGCGCCTGGGATTGGCCGATGTACTGATAAAAGATCCTGAAGTGATTATTCTCGACGAACCAACATCGGGAATCGACCCGAAAGGAGTACAGGAGTTTTTAAACCTGATTGTGGAGCTGCGGGACGAGCATGAGATTAGCGTGTTGTTTTCGTCGCACAATTTGCACCAGGTTCAGCAGGTTTGCGACCGTGTGGGAATTTTTGTGGAAGGCAAACTGCTGGCCGAAGGCAACATCGGGTCGTTAACAAAACAATTGTTTACCCACGGCATGTATTTGATAGAGTTGGGAATCGATAAAAATTCAGCTCCAAAAGATGGCGAATTAACAGCTTCGTGGCTTAAAAATGTGCTGGATCCTGTGCCCGGCATTCAGAAAGTCGAACAAAATAACGATGTTTTTCAGATTGAATGCGAGAGTGATATTTCTCCGGCCATTGCCAAAAGAATTGTGGAGGTAAACCTGGGTTTGAATTTCCTTAACAGGAAAGAGTACGGGCTCGATGCTATTTATAACCGTTATTTCGAAGGAGGAATAAGTCATGCATAAATCAGTTAGTCATAGTTTAAAACCTTTTTGGGTTATAGTTTATAAAGAGATCTCGGATATTGTGCGAAGCTGGCGTTTTTTGATTATGCTCGGCCTGATCATGCTAACCTGTATGGGATCGTTGTATGCCGCATTAAATGATTTTTCATCTGCCATTAAATCCAGCCATGCAGAAGGCAGTTTTTTCTTTCTAAAGCTGTTTACTCACTCCGATGGTACTTTGCCCTCGTTTATTGTATTTGTTAGCTTTTTAGGGCCTCTTTTGGGAATCAGTCTGGGTTTCGATAGTATTAACCAGGAGCAAAACAAAGGAACATTAAGCAGAATTTTGGCGCAACCCGTTTACCGCGACTATGTGCTGAATGCAAAGTTTCTGGCAGCACTGATTGTTTTGAGCATTCTGTTTGCCGTTCTCAGCCTTCTGGTCTTAGGATTTGGACTTATATTTATCGGGATTCCGCCAACAGCAGAAGAATTTTTACGAATCGTAATTTTTTCATTGGTCAATATTTTGTACGTGGCGTTTTGGCTGAATCTGGCCATGCTTTTTTCTGTTAAGTTCAGTCAGGCTGCAACCTCGGCCATGGCGGGAATTTCTATTTGGTTATTTTTTACCATCTTCTTTGGAATGATTGTTAATCTTATTGCCAAAGGACTGGCACCGTCGGTTTTTGTCAGTCAGAATCAGGTGGTTGCCTTCCAACGTTTTATACAAAATATTATGCGTATTAATCCCGGGCAGTTGTTTAACGATGCTACCACTTCGTTATTAATGCCAACTGTTCGGAGCCTTGGACCTTTAACCATGGAACAAATGAGTGGAGCTATTCCTGCTCCTTTGCCGCTTGGTCAGAGTCTTATGCTGGTTTGGCCTCAGGTTACAGCTCTTGTTGCCGGAACCATTGTGTTTTTTGCATTTGCATACACCTTATTTATGCGACGTGAGATACGTTCGCGCTAATTGATAGGTTAGACAGATAATATGAATGGCATCCCAGTTTAGGATGCCATTTTTTATATCACGCTCCCAAAGATGTTTTTAAGTTAAATGAAAGTCATTAATTTTATGGTTAATTTAAACAAGTAAACCTGCAACTATGATTTCGCGAATTGTTTCAATCTGCTTTCTGGTCTTATTTTTTTGGTCCTGTGTACAAATTGAGGAATCGGGAATTCCTTTGCCCGAGCATCCACGTCCAAATTTCGAACGTTCTGTTTGGCAAAATTTGAACGGGAGTTGGAAATTCAGAGCGGACTCGACTGATATTGGATTAAGCGAAAATTGGCAAAACCAGGCTGAGTTTTTCGATCAGCAAATAATTGTACCTTTTTCGTGGGCCAGTCCGGCCAGCGGAGTAAAACTCCCTAAAGTAAATGTGGGTTGGTACAGCCGCACTTTTACCATCGAAGATACTGATGAGTGGGCAGGAAAAAAGGTATTTCTGAATTTTTGCGCCAGCGATTTTAATACCACTGTTTGGGTGAATAATAAAGAAGTTGGCAAACATTCCGGAGGTTACACACCTTTCGATTTTGATATTTCTGATTATTTGAGAGAAGGCGAAAACCTGCTGGTTGTTCGTGTTGAAGATGAGGAGTTGAAAAATCGCCCGTCAGGAAAGCAGTATTACGGAAAAGCAAAGGGAATCTGGCAAACAGTCTATTTGGATGCGCGCTCGGAAACTCATATTAAAGCAATTTATTTTACACCTGACATCGACAAAAAGGAGGTAAACGTGAAAGTTGAACTTAACAGGTTTAGCAATTCCTGTATCGAGTTTATTCTGGACGGTTCCGGTATCGATTTTGAGGGTGAAATTTCGGCAAACAGTAATTCTGGAGAGTTTATTGTTCCTGTTGAAAATATGAAATTATGGGATCTTGATAATCCGTACCTCTATGAAGTTGAAGCCTCTGTAAAAGGTGAGAATACCGATGATATGGTATCTACTTATTTTGGAATGCGAAAGATATCGGCTGTAAAAGTTCCGGGTCAGAAATTTCAGTATGTGGCTTTGAATAACAAACCGATTTATATGAAACTAACGCTCGATCAAAGTTATCACCCCGAAGGTTTTTACACTTTTCCTTCCGATAAATTTATGAAGGAGGAAATTATGCGGGCCAAAAACCTGGGATTAAATGGTTTGAGGATTCATATTAAAGCCGAAATTCCCCGGAAACTTTACTGGGCCGATAAACTGGGATTGTTAATTCAGGAAGATGTACCGAATTTTTGGGGCGAGCCCGATAGCACTGCCAAAGCCAACTGGGAGCAGGTTGCTACCACAGAAATCGCCCGCGATTACAACTCTCCATCCATATTTTCGTGGGTATTGTTTAATGAAACATGGGGCTTGTTTACCAACAATGATGATGGAAAAAGGGAATACACTAAAGAAACGCAGGATTGGGTAAGGGAAAAATATTTACAAACAAAAGCCTTCGATCCAACCCGTTTGGTAGAAGACAATTCTCCGTGTAACTGGGATCATGTTATAACCGATATCAACACGTGGCATCGTTATTCGCCGGCACCACATTGGTCGGGTTTTCTTGATACGGCTTGTGCAAGAACATATCCGGGTTCTGACTGGAATTTTATTGGCGGCAATGTGCAGGGAAACCAGCCCATGTTTAATTCGGAATGTGGCGCAGTTTGGGGCTACTCAGGCAGCACCGGCGATATTGATCTAACCTGGGAATACCATATCATGATGAACGAATTCAGGAAACGGCCAAAAATTGCCGGCTTCCTGTTTACCGAATTTCACGATGTAATTAATGAATGGAACGGTTACTACCGTTTCGACCGGAGCAAAAAGGAGTTTGGGCTCGATGAACTTTGCCCGGGAATGAGCATAAAGGATTTTCATAAAGATTTATACGTAGTTTCCGGCAAGGACTTTTTTGAAAGATTCGAGGGAGGAAGTACCGTGCAGATTCCTCTTGGTATAAGTGCAGTTACTTCTGATATTCCCGAACACTTGAAAGTGAAATATTCAGTTTACGGATGGGACGATCTGGGTGAAAAGGTGGATATTACTTCGGGTGAATTGGATGCTACAGCTAAACCTTTTGCATTTTCCTCGCTGCCTCCGGTATCAGTTGAACTTCCGAATAAAAACATGACAGTGGTGTTTGCTACAAAATTGGTAAATGGCACACGAAGGGTAATTCAGCGAAATTTTGTTCCATTCAGAATTACTTCAGATAAACAAGACGATGTTTTAACACTAACCCAAAAACCTTCTGAGTTTACAAAAGCCGACTGGGATATCAAGTATAAAATCAGGCAGAACGGAAATAAAGTATGGGGAATGGGATCGGGTTATTTTGAATATCAATTTAAATTACCTGAAAACCTTGATGCAGATGAGGTGGAAAGTATTGAATTCAGGACTGAACTTTCAGCCAGATATCCGCAGGAGAAATACCTGGAAGACGGTGATGCAGAACGCATTGGAATGAAAGTAGTCTCTACTAAAGGAATAATTCCGGGATATGGAAAAAACAGTTTTCCGCAAACAGATGAAAACATGTACGGTTCACTTGTGAAGGTTGTTGCCAACGATATAAAATTAGCTGAAGTACAGTTAAAGGACGATCCTGCTGATCATCGGGGAATTCTTTCGTGGATGAACCAGGAACACGGATGGGAGTGGGGTAGTGAAGACCACAGTAAACAATGGCTTTTAGACGAGGCCGGTTCTTATGGTTATCCGGTACAGGTAAAACTTGATGAGGTGGCTAAAAAATCGGCTTTGGAAAAAGGAGAAGTCACCATTCGTTTGTACGTTGATGAACAAACATCCGACAGGGGAGGACTTTCGGTTTACGGTGCCGAATCGGGTATGTACCCGATGGATTTAACGTTGGTAATTCAAAAAGATTGAGGTATTATTCTGATGCAGCTTCCTGCTTTTGAGAATATTTCTTATTGATACATTCTGCTCTGTATTTACCAGGAGTTTTTCCTTCGGCTTCTTTAAAAACACGTGTAAATGAGTTAACAGATCCAAATCCCGATTTTTCAGCAATATATTCCATCGTGAATGAATTGTTTTTTTCGCCACACAGTAAATCTTTGGCAGTTGTAATACGGTATTTATTTACGAATTCATTAAAATTCATATTAAATTCAACATTTATCAGGCGGGATAAATAGGTTCTGTTGGTTTTTAGCAGTTCCGAAACGTAAGGTATTTTAAGATCAGGAAGTTTGAAGACCTGCTCTTCATCAAATAAACGAAGTAACTCTGCTTTTAGCTGTTCTACCTGAATATCCATTTGGGGTTCGGGATCATCGCTTGTTTTTTTCAGGATTAGTTCTTCTCTAATCGGAACCTGCATGTTGCCTTTTAATCCTATAAAATAAAGAACAGAAGTGAAAATAGCAGAAGGTATTACAAGCGAAACTTCGTGACGGGTAAAATAGCTTCGTCCGATAATTGCAAAAGAGATGCTTGCCAATGCTACAAATATAATTACGATACTAATTCCTTTTGCCCATTGCAGGGTTTTTCCCTCAACATTTGAATAGTAATCCCGAATACGTTTATTATGAATATTAACCAGTTTTATGGCTTTATAAATGTAACAGGCAACTTGTATTATAAAAGTTAAACGAGCGGCAAAAAAGATAAATCCTTTAATTCCTGTGAAAGTATTCAGTTGAAGTCCACTCAGATTCTTATTGATAAGCGTATCCTGGACATAAAAGATTCTTTCGTTTTCGGTCATGAATAAAGCGGTTACCAACGAAAGAATACTAAAAATAAAAGCGGGGATAAACTGTAATAGTTGCTGCCTGCATGTTGGTTTCTCGCCGGCTTCTGTTTGCAGATAAATATAAAACATAGGATAAGCAGAGAGCATTGAAAGCAGATAAAGACTTTCCATGTAACAGTAAATATTGTAAAGTCGGCTAAAAAATACAGCGTGCGACATGTATAAAAAGAAACTTGACATCATAAGAAAACCCAAATAGGTTTTTGATTTTGACGATTGTTTTTGGGTGAAAAAAACGATTGCCCAAAACAAGGTTACCATTACAGGAGATAATAATGCAGCTGCTTTTATCATTTTTTAAAATATGTTGACCAATCTAAAATACAAAATATACTTTTTTAATGTGTTTTTTACAATTTGAGGTATGTTTTTACGATTTGAGGGTAATGTTTAAAGATTATATCAGACATTTGCGTGCAAGTGAACTTGAAGATAGTCAAGAAGAAAAGAAGTTATTCTAAAAATATTTGGTAATTCTAAGGTTGAAAACAGGATCAATTTTAAATTATCAGCCCTCCTCTAAAAAGATGAAACTAAATGTAGAGAAAAGGTGGTTGTTTTATAACCACCTTTTGTATTATGTGGTTGTTCAAACATAAATTTCATTTGAGGATAAATAACCCTATAAAAAAAGCCAACTCTGGAAATCCAAAGTCGGCTTTTCTATATAATAGAATGTTTTTTTACTGTTTTACACGCTCGCTGTACGAACGATCTGCAGTGCTAACGCGAATAACATCGCCTTCGTTGATGAACATCGGAACCATAAGCTCGGCACCGGTTTCAACAGTAGCAGGTTTCAGGGCAGTAGAACTGGCCGTGTTCCCTTTTTCGCCTTCAATAGTAGCAGTAACGGTTAACTCTACTTTGTCGGGCATTTCTGCAGTTAACGGAAGTTCTTCTTCTGCATGAAACTGAATTTCAATAACCTGTCCCTCTTTCATCAGGTCGTTGTTTTCAACCATCGTATCGGGAATTGAAATTTGCTCGTAAGTTTCGGTATTCATTACATTTAGTCCCATATCATCGCGATACAGGAACTGGTAAGGACGGCGTTCAACACGCACTTCGTCAACTTTTACCCCTGAGTTAAATGTATTTTCGATTACCCTTCCGGTTTTAACGTTTCTGAGTTTGGTACGTACAAACGCGGGACCTTTACCCGGTTTTACGTGAAGGAATGATACAATGGTGTAAATTTCACCTTTGAACATGAAACACATTCCGTTTTTAAAGTCTGCTGTTGAAGCCATGATATATCTTTTTCTTGTTTTTAACCGCTGCAAAAATAATTAAATCCGTTAAAAATCAACTATTTCTATATTTTTTTCAAATAGTTTTAATGCATCACACTCTCAACCCCGTCGACCGTAAAACTTTTTATATTCGCTTTTATGGCTCCAAGCTTCATATCAAGTTCAAGAAAAACAGGCAATTTATCTTCCTTAGAGATGAAAAAACGCATCTGGTTAAATTTTTTTAAAATTCTGCCTTCATTGGCAGCAGGAGCCATAACATAACAATTAATGTTTCCCATGTCGGTTTTTACTTCTTCAGTGTGAAGGTATTTTATGGTAACAGGTGTAATGTCGTCGGCCTGAATAGTTGGATATACTGCTGCATCACCCGAACTAATCTCTTCGAAAGGGGTGTTGTGAATGTAATAAAAGAAAACCGAGATGATATCAACCAGGTTTTGGGGTGCTGCCTGCCAACCGCCGCGTGTGCTGTTAACAGAATCAATATCGTGGTAGAACATAATTTCGTTGTAGCGTATAAAATTTCCTTCTTTTACATCGCGAACGGCTTTTAACGGAAGGTGTGTTTCAGCATCAACTGTGCTTTCGTAAATATCGTAAACGCCATACAGAGTGTTGGCCAAACCGGTAGTTTTTCCCATCATATAATAGTTGATGGCTGGTTTCCCGTTAAAAGTGGTATCAGTAATAATTAATTCGGCTTCACCGCCTTTTATAAAGCCTAGTTTTATATTGAATTTAATGTGCTTTTTGCCGGCGAATGAGGGTTGACTTATCAGGATTGTCAGAAGCAATATAATTGTTAGTCGGCTCATTTAATAATCTTGTTTTTCGGAATCGTTGCAACAAAATCTTTCAGATAAAACGGTTCGAAATAAGCAACGTTTTCAAATTCTTTTTTGTTGTACTTATTTTCCGAAAGATTTTGCATAAACCGTGCCGATGTTTTCACCGGCCCCTGAAACAAGGCGTTTGCATGAGTGATTTTCTCCTTGCATTTTTCTGCTCCATTTCCAAAAAACAAAACTTTGTGATCCGGCATGTATTCTAAAAATGAATTTTCATCAATTATTTTGGCTGAAACCGGTTGAATCTCTTCGCCTTTCGAATTATACAAAGCAGTATAAACCTCCATACGACGGGCATCAATCATAGGGCAAAAGAGCAAACCATCAGCACCGGAGCCGGAATAATAATCTGCCGGATTTTGTGCCGTATGAACTCCCATCGCTTCCAGAGAACCAACTCCAATTAATGGAATGTTAAGTCCGTAACACAGACCTTTTGCCACCGAAACACCAATGCGTAAACCGGTATACGATCCCGGGCCTTTGCTTACAGCGACTGCATCAATATTTTTTAAATCAAAGTCATTTTCTTTGAACAGATCGCGGATAAAAACCGTCAGCAGTTCTGAATGGTTCAGTCCTTCAGTACTTTCTTTTTGAAAAAGAGTATTTCCGTTTTCTGCCAGGGTAACCGAACAAACTTCGGTTGATGTTTCAATGTTTAATATAATTGCCATGTTCTTCTTTATAACTTGATTTTGCAAAAATAGTTAAAGCTGAACAAACTTTCCGTTTAAAATAACACCATCGAGTTTCATTTGTTTTGCCGATGCCAAAGCATCTTCTTCAGTATGTACAATGGGTTCACCTCCCGCATTAAACGAGGTGTTTATCAGCGCTTTTATGCCGAATTCTTTATCCAGCAAAAAAAGAAGATCGAACATAAACGGATTATCTTTTTGCTGAAAGATGGTTTGAAAACGTGCTGTGCCATCGGCGTGAATGGCACCTTCAATTTCCTCCTGTTTTTCAGGAAGAACTGAAAAATCGAGCAGCATATGTTGTGAAAGCGGATGAATCTGAGAAAGACCGGTAAAATATTTTGTATTTTTTTCGAGAGCAACCGGTGCCAGCGGACGATACCACTCGCGACCCTTTTTCTCCACACTTATTTTTTTCGACAAAGATTTTGAATCGGGCAGAGCAATAATGCTCCGGTTCCCCAAAGCACGAGGTCCGGCTTCTCCAAAACCGTTACAAACACCGATTATTTTTCCCAGTGCCAGCTGTTCGGCAACCTGTTTTAAGGTTTCTTTTGAGTAGTCTGTTTTGTAGCTTTCAATATTCCAGTTGTTCAGATAAACCTGCCCCGGTTGCACTTCTCCATGTTTTTTCCACTCGGCAAAAGCTGCGGCACCAAGTGCCAGACCGGAATCTTCGGTGCACGGTGGAATAAAAACTTCTTTAAAAAGATTGCTGCCGATAATCTGTGTATTAGTAACAATATTTAATGCTGATCCTCCTGTATAGTAAAGGTTTTCGGCCCCCGTTTTTTGTTGTAATTCTTTCAGTTTATCGAGAGTCTTATTCACAAAGATCTGCTGCAAAGTTGCTGCCACATCCTGAATAAATGGGTCTTTCTGATTAAACGATTTCAATTCGACACCCCAATCCTTTTTAGCGGCTTTAAAAAACACCGATGTTTTTCCCCAGATATCGTGGAAAAAATCATTTTTATAAAGCCATTCTTCCAGTTCGGGCCTGTACTTTCCCCAACCGGCAAAACCCATAAACTTTCCGGGAACCGAATTTTGTTCAGGTAACTTTGCCCCGATAATGGCAAAAACAAGCGCATTGGCGTTGTAGATAGAGGAATATCGTTTTAAATCCCAGTTGTATTCAATCCACTCTATTTTATTGTTTTTAAATAAAGCAACCGAAAAATTGCAAAGACTTGCACCTCCGTCGAAATGAACCAGCAGGCTGTTTTCTTTGAAGTTGCCATAAAAAGGGAGACACGAAAATATGTGTGCCAACTCGTGGTTCAGCACATAAGCTTCCTTTTCTTCTCCAAACCACCAGCACCGGCCTTTTTCCAGGTTCGTACTCAGGCTTTCGTTTAAAGGAGCTTCGAACCGAACTTCGCCGTTTTGAAGCAAAAACGTACGTCCAACAACATTATCAACAAAAACCAGGTCGTAATCTGTGCCAAGCAATTTTTTGTCCTTTAAAAGCTCTTTTAGATGAATATGAAGAGTATTGTCACGTTTGCGTCGCGAAACCCTTTCCTGCTGCAAAAAATTGGTTATACGTCCGTTCTGCATCACTGCCAGGTTGTGGTCGTGCACATAAAAAGGATGTTCGTAATCGAAACGATCCTGAATACCATAAACTGCCAGTGTTGCCTTGTTTTTATCCATTAAAAAAGCTTATCAAGCAAACTGAATTAAAATTACAATTATCAGAAGCATTGAAAAAAGTAATTCGCTCCAAAATTTGCTTTTCATAAAAACAAACAGATTGCCAATAAGGAAAGTAAACGGAATAGCAGCTATAATAAGCATTTCCTGGGAGGTAGCCGGTATAAGTATAAATCCTGCCATCGAGAAATTAAAAATCCAGAAGAATGCTTTGAAATACTTTCTGGAGCTTATCTTTTTGTTGTCGTACTGCATAAGAATATCGATGGTTCCAATCAACGTATATAATACCAAAACAACCATGTATACCTGCAGAATAATATTGCCTTTAAAATGATTTACCGGAGTAAGTATACTTTTTATGAAGATGTCGGATGTTTGTTGAAAAGTATCGGTTAAAAATGCGTAAGACGATGCAAAAACAAACGGTAACAGAAAGCCGAGAGTTAAAATTGTATAATTACGCCACGATCTTTCTTTGCTAAGTATAATTGCACCAATTAAAAAAGCAGGGAATAAAACAATCAGGCTGAAATAAAATAAAGCTCCGATTCCGAGTAAAAAACCAACATTGAAAAGCGCAGAATACGGTTTCGCCTTTTCGAAAGTCTGAAAGAGCTGGAGAATGGCCAATAAAATAAAAATGGTGCCAAAAAATACCGGATGCAAGGTGTGCATCTCAGTAAATCCTCCAAGTATAATTACAAAAAGGATGGATGGCAGTTTGCTTTTGATCCTGATAAAACTAAAATTATCGTTTATGAGCTGCATCAGAAAGGCCAGACCAATTACAAGTATCAGTGAAAGCAACACCTGTAACAAAGGCCAAGGGGCGGTTAACCTAAAAACAGGTGCAAAAAGAATATTGTTGCTTTCCCCATCAAAATACCCGTAAGTAAACGGCTGTAGCAGACTTTTAATCCAGAATACTACAGCCGCCAAAGGAATTATAAAAAGATTCCTTGCACGGTTTGATTTGAGTCTGCGCAGCAACATAGTTTAGAGGTCGAAACCCAGATCTTTCCTGTAATATTTTCCTTCGAATTGGATTACTCCTGCGTTTTTGTATGAAGTTTCCAGCGCTTCTTTCCTATTTGCGCCATACGAACTTACTGAAATTACACGACCGCCTGCGGTAACAACGTCATCTCCATCGGTTTTCGATCCGGCATGGAAAACAATGCTGTCTTTTACATTTTCGGTACCGGTAATTATTTTTCCTTTTTCGTAGTTTCCCGGGTAACCACCAGAAACAAGCATAACAGTAACCGCTGCTCTTTCGTCGAATTCAATCGTTTTCTCGGCCAAAGTTCCTGTAGCAGCACCCTCGAGTAAATCAACAAAATCAGACTTAACACGAAGCATCACCGCTTCAGTTTCAGGATCGCCCATACGTACGTTATACTCAATTACATATGGATTATTTTTCACATTTATCAGACCGAAGAAAATAAATCCATTATAGTCAATACCATCCTTTTGCAGGCCGGAAACAGTAGGTTCAATAATCTGTTTTTCAACTTTCTCCATAAATTCTGCATTGGCAAACGGAACCGGGGTAATTGCTCCCATTCCGCCTGTATTCAGACCGGTATCGCCTTCACCAATTCGTTTATAGTCTTTGGCTTCAGGAAGAATTTTATAATCTTTCCCGTCGGTAATTACAAACACCGAAACTTCAACACCACTTAAAAATTCTTCTATCACCACTTTGGCGCTGGCAGCTCCAAACTGTCCGGCCAGCATTTCTTTTAACGAACTTTCAGCTTCTTCAAGTGAATCGATGATTAGAACACCTTTGCCGGCAGCCAAACCATCGGCTTTCAATACGTAAGGGGCTGTCATGGTTTTCAGAAAATCAATTCCTTCACTTAAGTTTTCTGAATTTACGGTAAAATATTTTGCAGTTGGAATTTGATGACGAGCCATAAAATCTTTGGCAAAATCTTTACTTCCTTCCAGTTCGGCTCCTGCTTTTTTAGGGCCTACCACCTTAACATCGGCCAATTCGGAATCGGCTGCAAAAAAGTCGTGCAATCCTTCTACCAAAGGTACTTCAGGACCCACAAGCATTAAATCAATATTATTATCGAGAACTAAAGTCTTAATTTTTTGAAAGTCGGAAACCCCAGCCTCCAGGTTGATGCCAATTTCTGATGTTCCGGCATTTCCCGGGGCAAAATACAGGTTGTCAACTTTGTTACTTTGCTTTATTTTCCAACCTAAAGCATGTTCTCTTCCTCCAGATCCGATTATTAAAATGTTCATAGTCAAATTATTTTTTCTTCCTTAAATACTTTTGTTAGTTAGTTTGCACATTGCTGTAATTACGGAAATGGGCTTGCAACGTTTCACCAACTTTCTTGGCAAATTCGGTTTGTCCCGAACTTTTAGCTATTCTTTCCATTGTTTGAAGATAGAACAAATCGCGCTGTGTTTCTTCCATTACATCTTGTGTTAACCTGTACCTGGTATCTAGCGCCAGGTAATAGTTCAACTCATCGTTGAAGCCTGTATAAGCATTCTCAAGCATTTGTATTCCTTTTTCGGTTGCACCGGCCTTTAAATAACTATCTGCCAGATTAAGTGCAAAATATTCGTAAGGAACAATTTCCTGTGGAATTAATTCGTTACAACGGTCGATTACTGCAACGGCTGAGTCTTTTTTACCTTCAGCAATTAATGCGGTTGCCAGGCGGTTAAAACTATTCCTGATGTTGGTCATCATCCGGGTGTTGGTTTCATCCAGATAGACTTTCGGGTCATTCATATTGCCCCATTTAAATTTGTTCATCAGGTTGTCGTACATTAAACTGGTTTCAATTCTTCCGAATTGCAGTTGTTGCGGAGAACTGGTTGATTTAATAGGAACGAAATGATAGGCAAATCCTTCTACCTGGAAGTAATCGCTCAAATTCAGGTATTTATTTCTTCCTACTGTAATTGCCCAGTATATTGGTCTTTCCCAGTTGTTATTGGCCAACAAGTCAAGAATCATCATTTCATCTTTCGAAAGCATATCCTTGTTTGTCAGGTCGATCACAATTTCATCCACAATTTTATCGTAATCTTCCGGAGCCACAACTTTATTTCTGATAACAGCTTCTTTATCCACTTTAAAATGAATTATCTTTTTCGGTATATAGGCAGCGTCATCGGCTTGCTGAAGTTTCGTTGCAGGATTGTCGTTGGCAATAAAATCAACGGCTTCTTTCAATCCAATATAATCGCGCTTAATACGTGGATTATCAATCACATAAACCATATCTCTTGTGCCGGTTCGGTATTGATCGATGTTCATGCCAAACGGAACAGGATCAGAATCGTAAGCTTTACGTTTCATCTGATCGATGTACCAGTCGGTTTGTAAATAACTCAGGTTACAAACACGCACATCGGTACGAACTCCTTCCACATCCTGGTTGTACCAAAGCGGGAAAGTATCGTTGTCGCCATTGGTGAATAGAACGGCATTGGGCTGGCAGGTTTCTAGATAATTGGCTCCAAAATCGCGGGCAGTGTAACGGCCCGAACGATCGTGGTCGTCCCAGTTTTGGGCAGCCATAATTCCCGGCACCAAAACAAGCGCGAGAAGTCCGGCCACTCCTGCAGCAACGGTTTCGGGAATGTATTTTTTTAGTCCCTCAACAATTGCCAGTACTCCCAGTCCTATCCAGATGGCAAAAGCATAAAACGAACCGGCATAGGCATAATCCCTTTCGCGTGGCTGGTGAGGATACTGGTTCAGATAAACCACAATGGCAAGGCCGGTTAAAATAAATAACAGGAATACAACCCATAATCCTTTTTTGCCTTCTTTTCCTTTTCTGTACTGAAATGCAATCCCAAGAATTCCAAGAAGGAAAGGCAGGAAGTAATATGTATTTCGTGCTTTATTGTTGGCATATTTGGCGGGCAGATTATCCTGGTCGCCCAAACGGGCTTCATCGATAAATTTGATTCCGCTCAGCCAGTTTCCGTTCAAAATACCACCGTGTCCCTGAATATCGTTCTGTCGTCCCACAAAGTTCCACATAAAATAACGCCAGTACATAAAATTAACCTGGTAACGGAAAAAGAAACGCATGTTTTCTGCAAATGTGGGTTTTACAATGGTTTGCATTTCGCCACGTTCGTCGCGGTGCTGAAGACGCGTGCCTTTTATTTCGGCCCATTCTTTATAATCTTCTGCATGACTTGGATCCATCGAACTCCACATCCGCGGGAAAATGGTTGTAAATTTTTCGTCGTAATTCGGGTTGTAACGATGATGTGTAACCACATATTTGCCGTCAATCTGTGAATAAATCGGGCTTCCTTCAGAAAAACGATTTCCTGTTTGGTAAGGCGAATTGTAATACTGCCCTTTAAATAAAGGCCTTGACCCGTATTGTTCGCGGTTCAGATAACCTAATAACGCGAAAGTATTGTTCGGGCTGTTCTGATCCATTGGTGGCTTAGCCGATGAACGAATAATTACAATGGCAAACGACGAGTAGCCGATCAATATTACTGCAACTCCCAAAATAATGGTATTCCAGATTGGCTTTTGTTTTTTATGTGTATAGATAATTCCGAATGCAAAGGCCGCTATCACTGCTGCACAATAAAAGTAAACTCCAGAGTGGAACGGCAATCCGAATGAATTTACAAATACCAGCTCAAACCAAGAGGCAACGGTTACAAATCCCGGAATAATACCGTACATTATGGTTCCAAGAATGGCAACAGAAGCAACAAGTGCCCAGATAATTCCTTTTCGGGTAACCTCGTATTTTCTGAAATAATATACAAACACAATGGCAGGAATGGCCAGTAAGTTTAATAAGTGAACTCCGATTGAAAGTCCTATTATGTAAGCAATAAAAATAATCCAGCGGTTGGCATATGGTTCGTCAGCCACATTTTCCCATTTTAAAATGGCCCAGAAAACAATAGCTGTCAGCAACGACGAACTGGCATAAACCTCGCCTTCAACAGCCGAAAACCAGAAGGTATCTGAAAAAGTATATGCTAAAGCTCCAACCAAACCACTGGCAACAATTGCAACTGTTTGTCCAAGTGTAATTTCTTCTTTTGGAGCAAGAAGTTTTTTGGCCAAATGGGTAACTGTCCAAAACAAAAACATAATGGTGCCTGCACTGGCCAGCGCCGACCAAACATTTACCATTTTTGCGGCATTCTCCGGTCCGCCAAAAAGTTGGAAAAACCTACCTATAATCATAAAAATAGGTGCCCCCGGCGGGTGACCTACTTCAAACTTAAATGCGGTTGTTATAAACTCACCACAATCCCAAAAACTTACAGTTGGTTCAATGGTCATTAAATAAACAACGGCGGCAATTAAAAAACTTACCCAGCCGAATACGTTGTTAAACAGTTTGTATTGCTTCATATTAATATGTTTTCAGAAGATTAATTACCCGGTAACAATTATTTTGAAAAATACTTTTACGGAAAAAACATAAAAGATCTTCAGCATATTGTCCGGAATCAGTTCGCCTGAATGATTTTTATCCCAAAATATCAGACATACTGAATTAACCGATGCGAAGATAACTGTTTTGATGTAAACAATAAACCTTAGTTTTTATTTTAAGATTTATTAGGCCTTTATCATGATTCCTGATACCATTCTTCCTGTATTCACTCCCTCCCGGCGCGCTGAGTAATATTTGTCTTTTTCCATGAAAGAACATTCAGCCAATACCTGGATATTTTTATCGGGAATGCCGCTGTTTATCAGAAGTTGTCGGTTTGCTTCCCAAAGATTAAAGTGAAATTTGCCGGAACTGTTTTTCGAGAGGGTTTTTTCTACGTTTGGAATTGATTTGTGTGCAGCGTTTACAACTTCGTCTCCAACTTCATAAATATCGGGACTAATAGAAGGACCAATGGCAGCAAAAATATGCTTAGGATCGGAATCGTAATTTCGAAGCATTTTCTGAACAGCCACTTCAACAATCTTTCCTACTGTTCCGCGCCACCCTGCATGTACAGCAGCAACCACCTTTTTTTCAGAATCAAACAACAGTACCGGCACACAGTCGGCGGTTTGAACACATAAACACAAACCGGGTTGGTTGGTTAAAAGCGCATCAGTTTCGTTGATTGGTTTTTTGGGCAATTCCGAAAGTTCAAGCACACAATTGGTATGGGTTTGCTTCGGAAAAACAAGATTTTCAACCGGAAGTTTCAGTATATCAGCCAGTTTTTGCTTGTTATCGGGAGTATTGCTAAATCTGATACTTTCAACTCCAAGCGTATTTTTCAACGTTGTAAATGCAAGCAGTTTGTCGAAACCTTCAAAAATTTGGTATGAAATCAGGGCCTGGTCTTTATCCATTTCGCAGTAATTCGTTTAATCTTTCTTTATTGAGCAAAGTAACGGTTTTCTTTTCAATTTTAATGAGTCCGTCAGTTTGCATTTCTCCCAGAACACGTGCCAGCGAAGGCCGGGTTACACCAAATAATTCGGCGAGTTGCTGTTGTGTATTTTTCAACTCGAAGGAATGAAATTTATCACCTGTTTCTTTTAAAAGATACTGGGCCGCTTTCTCTTTTATGGTTTTAAAACTAAGCAAATGCAGTTTTTGAGAAAGGAACTGTGCCCGTGTTGAAATGTTATTCAAATAATTTCGGAGAAGAATGCTGTTCATCTGCAATAACTTCAAAAATTCGGAAACAGGAATTGCCAGAATTTGTGTCTTTTCATTCGAAGTAACAGTTACCGGAAACTTATTTTCTTTTCCAAACAAAAACGCAGAGGCCAAAGGACGTGGAGCTTCCACATCTTCAATCTTAACAGTTTTTCCCGAGTAATCGATCATTTCGCCCCGTACGCTTCCCGAAAGTACAATCAGCAGTTTTTTTACTTCGTCGCCCGCAAATACAAGAATTTCATCTTTTTCGAAACTTTTTACCTGGAAATGAATTTTTGATAAAATCGTTCGGCATTCATCCACGGAAATTCCTTTAAAAACCGGGCAACGACTTAAAAGAGAATAATCTATCATTTTGTAACAATTGGTACATTTTTAGAAACAGGCACACCCTACTTTTGTTGTGTAAACTTAAAGAGAAGAAGAAATTATGATACGCGAAATAATTAAAATTGATGAAGAAAGATGTGACGGCTGCGGTAACTGCGTGCCGAACTGCCAAGAAGGAGCTTTGCAGATTATTGAAGGGAAAGCAAGACTGATTAGCGAATTGATGTGCGACGGACTGGGCGCCTGTATTGGCCATTGTCCGCAGGGAGCAATTACCATTGAGGAACGCGAAGCAGAGGAGTACGATGAGGTAACCGTTATTTCACAGATGGTGAAACAGGGAAAAGCAACTGTCTTTGCCCATCTGAAACATCTGCAAGACCACAACGAAACAGGGTATCTGCAACAGGCTTTGGGATTTATAAAAGCCAATCGTGAAGCCATGCCTTTTGAAATCAGCGAAGTGCACGAAATGCTGCACGCTGCACCTAAAAAAGAAGAATCCACAGGAAGTTGCTCAACCGGAAATTGTCCTGGTGCTGCGCCAATGTCGTTTGATGCGGCCGGTTTAAAAATGGCAGCACCAACTTCGGAAGTTTCTTCTGCTTTAACACAGTGGCCGGTTCAAATGCACCTGATCAATCCGTCTGCATCGTATTTTCAGGGAGCCGATCTTTTGGTAGCTGCCGACTGTGCAGGATTTTCTTACGGAAACTTCCACAACGATTTTATAAAAGGCCGTAAAATGGTAATTGGCTGTCCGAAACTGGACCAGGGAACCGACAGCTATATTGAAAAGCTGGTGACACTGATCAATGTTTCCAAAGTAAATACAATTACTGTCGTGATTATGGAAGTGCCGTGTTGCGGAGGATTGTCAAGAATGGTGCAAATGGCCACGCAAATGGCATCACGAAAGGTACCTGTAAAAGAAGTTGTGATTGGAATCAAGGGCGACGTTCTTTCGGAAGAATGGATTTAAGGTACCCAATTAAGTTGTGATAAAACCAGAACCCGGATCACTCAGATAAAAGTAATAATAAACTAAAAAATAGAGAAATGAGTATGTTTTGTTTTCAATGTCAGGAAGCCTCAAAAGGAACCGGCTGTACGATTGCCGGAGTTTGTGGAAAAACCAGCGATGTAGCTAATTTACAAGATACATTATTGTATGTACTTAAAGGCGTTTGTTGGTATAACGAAAAACTAAGAGCCGTTGGCGCCAATCCTAAAAAGGTAGATAAAATTGTTTTCGATGGTTTGTTCAGCACCATTACCAATGCCAATTTCGATGCGGTGGTATTTACCAAACGAATTATAAAAGCACTTCAGCTTAGAAACGAATTGCACGTGTTGAGCAAGGAATCAGGTGTGACTTTACCAGCAGAATTGCCTGCAATTGCAACATGGACAGCAAACACCACAGAAGAGTTTGAAGCAAAAGCCGAAGAAGTTGGTGTGCTGAGTACTGAAAATGAGGATGTTCGCTCGTTGCGCGAGTTGATTATTTACGGCGTAAAAGGATTGGCAGCTTATGCCGAGCACGCCTACAACCTGGGAAGCCAGAAAGATGAAATTTTTGCTTTTATGCAGCGTGCACTTGTTGCTACCACCGAAGATCTGAGTGTTGACGAGCTTGTTACTTTAACGCTTGAAACCGGAAAATTCGGTGTTGATGTCATGGCACTGTTAGATGCTGCAAATACCGGTACTTACGGAAATCCGGAAGCCACAAAAGTAAATATCGGGGTGCGTAATAATCCGGCAATCCTGATTTCGGGACACGATATGAAAGACATGGAAGAATTGCTGAAGCAGACCGAAGGAACCGGCGTTGATGTGTACACACACAGCGAAATGTTGCCGGCTCACTACTATCCGGCTTTCAAAAAATACGAGCACCTGGTTGGGAATTATGGAAATGCGTGGTGGAAACAAAATTCCGAATTCGAAAGCTTTAACGGGCCAATTCTGTTTACTACCAACTGTATTGTTCCGCCAAAAGCGTCTGCAACTTACACCGACCGGATTTACACAACCGGGGCTTCAGGTTTGGCAGGCGCGATCCATATTCCCGACCGCGAAGACGGAAAAATGAAGGATTTCAGCCAGATTATTGAACATGCCAAACGTTGTGCTGCTCCTCAGGAAATTGAAACCGGAGAAATTGTAGGAGGATTTGCGCACGCACAGGTTTTTGCTTTGGCCGATAAAATTGTTGATGCAGTAAAAACAGGTGCCATCAAAAAATTCTTTGTAATGGCCGGTTGCGACGGACGTATGAAAAGCCGCGATTACTACACGCAGTTTGCCGAGCAGCTGCCACAAGATACCGTAATTCTGACCGCAGGTTGTGCAAAATACCGTTACAACAAGCTGCCTTTGGGCGACATTGGTGGAATCCCGCGTGTTATCGATGCCGGACAGTGTAACGATTCATACTCTCTTGCAGTGATTGCACTCAAACTAAAAGAGGTTTTTGAAATGAACGATATCAACGAACTGCCGATCGCCTATAACATTGCCTGGTACGAACAAAAAGCGGTGATTGTATTGCTGGCCCTGCTTTCACTCGGTGTGAAAAATATTCACCTGGGGCCAACATTGCCGGCTTTCCTTTCGCCGAACGTTGCAAACGTACTGGTTGAGAACTTTGGAATTGGAGGTATTACTGAAGTTGAAAGTGATTTGAAAATGTTCATGGAGGTATAGATTTAAAAGTAAAGGAGAGGGGACAGAAGAATTCTTGATTTTCAAAGTTGGTTTTTTGTTTTTTTTAAATGGCATTCACCTTTGGGCGGGTGCCATTTTTAATTGGATGAAATCTTATTTTTATTAGAACTTTGCGTTTGCAGGATTTTGTCGGTTATCCCAAAATGTCGCAAAACAATTTCCTTTTTACGTGGTTTTACCAAATAAAAAACACTGTTATGTTTTGTAATAAATCCTTTTCTCACATTTTTTCTTTTTGGAGATGTCGATAAACATTTTAGGATTTTGTTTGATGGTATTTAGTATCCTAATCGTTTTTTTAAAGAATGATTCAAGTTCAGATTGTCCCCATTCCTTTTGCAGATATTCGAGGATTAGGTCAAAATCTTGTGTTGCTTTTGGAGACCAGACGATTTTCATTTGAGACCGTATTTTGCTTTCGTTTCCTGCAAAACAACTTCATTTGGAATTGTTTTTCCCCGATCAGCTTGTTCCAGTGCAATGTCAATTGATTCCTGTACTGAATCTGGCAATTCGTCCCACCAGTCTTCTTCTTTTTCCTGTTTTAAAATCTGGCTTATCAATTCCAGTAACGCAGGTTTTTCGGTCTTTAAGATTAAATCGACCAACTCTAATTTTTTTGCCTGTATATTCATAACTAATTCTTTACTCATCAAATTTAACGAAATATATCCGTTTCTGTTTTCCACAAAAAAAGGGACGACCAAATGGACATCCCTTTTCTATATCATTGAGCTTTATTTTATTAAGCTTTACCTGCAGAACCCAAAACAGTTTCGTTTTTGTGCTTGTACATTTCTTTCAATGAATCACGAGCAGGACCTAAGTATTTACGTGGGTCGAATTCTGCTGGTTTTTCAACAAATACTTTGCGGATAGCAGCAGTCATTGCTAAACGGCCGTCAGAGTCGATGTTGATTTTACAAACAGCTGATTTAGCAGCTTTTCTTAATTGCTCTTCAGGAATACCAACAGCAGCTTTTAATGCACCACCGTTTGCGTTGATGATTTCAACCTGCTCTTCAGGAACAGAAGAAGAACCGTGAAGAACGATTGGGAAACCAGGAATTCTTTTTTCAATTTCTTCCAAAACGTCGAATCTTAATGGAGGAGGAACTAATTTACCTTCTTCATTTAAAGTACATTGTTCTGGTGTAAATTTGTATGCTCCGTGAGAAGTACCAATAGAAATTGCAAGAGAATCAACACCTGTGCGTTTTACGAAATCTTCTACTTCTTCTGGTTTTGTGTAAGTTGACTCTTCAGCAACTACATCATCTTCAACACCGGCCAATACACCCAATTCGCCTTCAACAGTTACACCGTTAGCGTGAGCGTATTCAACAACTTTTTTAGTTAAAGCAACGTTTTCTTCGTATGAGTGATGAGAACCATCGATCATAACTGAAGAGAAACCGCTGTCAACACAGTCTTTACACAATTCGAAAGTATCACCGTGGTCAAGGTGAAGAACAACAGGAATTTCGTAACCCAGTTCTTTTACATACTCAACTGCACCTTTAGCCATGTTACGCAACAAAGTAGCGTTGGCATATTTACGTGCACCTGATGAAACCTGAAGGATAACAGGTGATTTTGTTTCAACACAAGCCTGAAGAATAGCCTGCATCTGTTCCATGTTATTGAAGTTATAAGCCGGAATAGCGTAACCGCCTTCAACGGCTTTGGCAAACATTTCTTTGGTGTTTACCAATCCTAAGTCTTTGTAACTTACTGCCATTTTATTTTTGAATTAATCAGTGATTTTTAATTTTTTTTTCGAGGCGTGAAGTTAAATAAATTTCAGAAAATGAAGTGGTTTACTCTTTTTCGCTTTGGGGAAATTTAACTTTAAATAACGATAGCGCTCAAAACCATCTGTCCTGTTTTTTTGATTTATCTGTAAAACAATGACGGTTTGATATTTTTAATTTTTCTCAAATGTTTTCGCCGAAAAAAAAAGTATTCAAGAAACAGAGCTAAAATACGGAGCAATAATTATTTAGAGAGGGAGAATTAAATAAGCCTTTTTTGTCCTTTTTTTAATTTTAGTTAACATCTAAAAATTGCTTTGCCTGAACCGATACCGTAATTTTGTGTTTTAATACTATTCAAAAAAATAATAGTAAATACGATTAGTTATGGGAAAAATAGCAGAAAAAGTAAAACCGGGCGTTGTAACAGGCGCCGATGTACAATTTATTTTCGAAGTAGCCAAAGCCAATAAATTTGCACTTCCTGCTGTAAATGTTGTTGGTTCATCTTCTGTGAATGCGATAATGGAAGTTGCCAAACAGGTAAATGCTCCTGTTATGATACAATTCTCGAACGGTGGAGCTGTGTTTAATGCCGGAAAAGGCCTAAAAATGGAAGGCCAGCAAGCTGCCGTTTTAGGTGCAGTTGCCGGAGCAAAACATATTCATACTTTAGCCGAAGCTTATGGTGTTCGCGTAATTCTTCATACGGACCACGCAGCCAAAAAACTGCTGCCATGGATTGACGGATTGCTCGATGCAAGTGAAAAACATTTTGCCGAAACAGGTAAACCTTTGTTTAGTTCGCACATGCTCGACTTAAGCGAAGAGCCACTCGAAGAAAACATCGAAATCAGTAAAAAGTACCTGGAACGCATGTCGAAAATGGGGATGACACTTGAAATTGAACTTGGTATTACCGGTGGCGAAGAAGATGGCGTTGACAACACCGATGTTGATTCATCGAAACTGTACACTCAACCTGAAGAAGTGTGTTATGCGTATGAAGAATTGAGCAAGGTATCGCCCAACTTCACCATTGCCGCGTCGTTTGGTAATGTACACGGTGTTTACAAACCGGGTAATGTTAAACTGACTCCTAAAATTCTGGATAACTCGCAAAAATACATCCAGGAAAAACTGGGAACCGGCGAAAAACCCGTGAATTTCGTTTTCCATGGCGGATCGGGTTCATCACATGATGAAATTCGCGAAGCCATTTCGTATGGAGTTATTAAAATGAATATTGATACCGATACTCAATGGGCTTACTGGGATGGAGTTCGTGCATTCGAAGCGGCCAACCACGATTACCTGCAGGGACAAATAGGAAATCCGGAAGGAGAAGATAAACCGAATAAAAAATTCTACGACCCGCGTGTTTGGTTGCGTAAAGCAGAAGAATCGATGATTGCTCGTTTGAAAGTTGCATTCGAGGATTTAAATGCAATTGATGTTCAATAAGAATTTACCGATAACAACATATGAAAACCGTTCCATCTTTCGGGACGGTTTTTTTGTTCACTACTCTACAAATTGCCCGTAGTGTTCGAAACGGCTGAAAATTTGTTTCACATAAGTTACCGGTTCAATTCCGCGTACGTAACCGAATTGTATTCCTGGCTGATTATAGTTTTCAGGATAGCTCAGTTTCAACATCATTTTTTCCACATTTTCATCCCAGATTGTTGCCGATAAACCTTCTCTCGCAGCCAATACCTGCGCATCGGTTACGTGTCCGTACCCGCAATTATAAGCCGCCATTGTCATTTTTATGCGTTGTATCGAATCGGGAACTTCATCGAAACGATTCCACAACAACTGTATTACAGCAGTCCCTCCGGCAAGGTTTTCCTCCGGATCGGTTCTGTCTGTAACCCCGAATCGTTCTGCAGTTCCTGGCATCATTTGCATCAATCCTTCTGCTCCGGCCCATGATTCAGATTCAGGATTAAATTTCGACTCCTGGTAAATCATTGCGGCAAACAAGCGCCAGTCCCATCCTAACGAATCGGCATGCATTTTTATCAGATCGTCGTATTCGCTTATACGGTTGTTGTTCAAACTAAAAAATTCACTATTCTCCCGGCGTCGGAAAGCACGTTCGTTTTTAAAATATTTGTTGTAAATGACATAATATTCAACTCCATTTTTCATGGATTCGATCCATTCATTCAAAACCTGCTCCAGTTCTTTCGATTGAGGTCTTATTGCCCAGGCCATCCTCTGCGAAAAACTTACAGGTACCCTAATATCGAGTATGGGATAATATGAAGCATTGATGCTGGCAATATTGTTGTCGGCAAACGTATATTTTATATCTCCGTTTACTACCATCTCAATAATTTTGTCGGTTGACAAATCAGCCGATAAAGTATCGATATAAATTTTACCTCCCATTTCTTCCATAAGGTTTTCAATCCGGTTCATATACGAAGAGTTGGCGCGCACCGAAACCGTATCGCCGATTAGTTCAATAGCGTCGTGAATAAGCGAACTTTGTAACTGGCTCCATTTCATTTTACGCCAGTTGTCTGGCTTTTTTTGTACCAGTACCTGGTGAGTCAGGTATAAATAATCGGTAAACTGAACGATCTCTCTTCTCTTATTGGTAACCGTTAAACCATGGGCAATTAAATCCACTTTGCCAGAATTTAACATATAGTACATCGTATCGATATTATTCGATACTTCAATTTTTAAGTCCACATTTAAATGTTTGGCAAAACGTTTCAGTAAATCGTATTCGTAACCCATTGGCTGCCCCCGGTATAAAAAGTAACTGGTGCTATTGTAGGTAGTAACAACATTTAAAGTGCCGTCGCTTTTAATTTCATTCAAATCGCGTTGAACCAACAAGTCACTATTCCTGGAAGATTTTTTATGTCGTTTTTTATCTGAATGCCCAAAACGGCAGGAAACAACAAGAACAAAAAGTATAACTATTAGAAACCGATAGTTTGGTTTTTGCATAAATCAGATATTAAATATTTGCCTTTAAAAGCGTTATAATATTCATCAATGTTATATAACAACCGGGTAGCAAATTCGTTTAAAAAGGCCTGAACCTAACTGTTTTTTTCATAAAATATACCTCTTTCGCCCCATTCTTTCTAAAAAATCTGAAATCTTAAAATACAAATAAAAAAATAAATGCCGGAATTTTTAAGCTGTTTATCAGTCTATTAACCATAATCGGTATAGTTGCAATTTGAAAAATTACCTGCAATCACCTCGTACCTGATATCTTGCTCAAAAAATTTGTAACAAAATTGGTTATCTTTAACGATGTTACAATTCTGCTTGAATATGGAAAGAAAGATAAAGGTTTTGTTTATTTTTCTATTGATTAGTTTTTTAACACCAATTTCGCTATTGGCGCAGGATTTGCTGAAAATTGATTCGCTTAAAAACCTCAATATCGGTGAAAAAGATCAGAAAAAAGTTGTTGATAATCTCAATACTATAGCTGGTGAATTTTCACATAATAATACAGACAGTGCATTGTTTTATATAGAAAAAGCATTAACTCTTGCCCAGCAGATTTCTTACGCCAAAGGGGAGGCTGAAGCTTATTTTATGCAGAGTTACTACTACGATGTTCTGGGTAATAATGCACAAGCCATTGCAAGCCTCGAAAATGCTACCCGAATTTTTACCGAAATGGGGGATTCCAGTTACCTGTCGGGGTGTTACAATAACCTGGGGGCATTTTACTCGTATGGAAAAAATCAGAAAAAAAGTCTTGAGTATTTTATCAAATCGATTCAAATTGGCGAAGCTATAAAAGACTCTTTCTCTCTGGCAGAAGCTTACAGTAATGTTGCCGGATTTTACGATGACTTGAAAGAATATACTTCGGCACTAAAATATTATAAAAAAGGCCTCGATGTTGATTTGCACTATAATGAAAGCGAAAATATTGCCGTATCGTATCTCGATGTTGGATACATTAACATAAAACTCCGCCGATACGATGATGCTTTAATACAGCTCCAAAAAGCACGTGGTTTATTGGCCGAAATTAAAGATCCATATTTTCAAACTATTTTGTATCATCGTTTTGCTACCTATTATAACGAAACAGGAGACTTAAAACTCGCCAATGAATATATAGTTAAAGCTTATAATATTTGTAAAAATTACGATTACCCCATTTTAATGGCCGACATGCTTTCACTAAAAGGCGAAATTCTGCTAAAAGAAAAAAAATACAAATCAAGCCTTTCAGTGCTGGATAGTGCTATTGCGCAATATACCGATTTAGAATCAACTAATTCGTTATATGATATATACAAGAATAAAGCTAAAGCATATTCAGGGCTCGGATTGCATAACGAAGCTTATCGTTTCCTGCAGATGTCAAACATGCGCGATGAATCGCCCGTAACTAATGTAATAGCTGAAACTCTTAGTAATTTCGAAAAAGAAGAAGCCTTAAAAGAAGAAAGAGACAGACTTAAGCTTGAACAGGAACTCCGGGTTCAGAAAGATGAAAATACCCTGATTAAGGTGCAGTCGCGGTTATACTTTACTATCTACGTCGCTATTTTATTGGGTGTAGTTCTTGTTGTGGGTCTTTACTTTTATGTACTGAAAAGAAATCACAATAAGTTACTTGAGTCAAACTACGAACTAATCAACCATCAAAAAGAGCTGCTGCAAACGAGTTATTCCGATTTGAAAAGCAGTGAAGCAAGTCTGGCAGAGTTGAATGCTACCAAAGATAAATTCTTTTCAATTATAGCCCACGATTTAAAAAATCCATTCAATACCATGATTGGTATTTCGGAGTTACTGGTTGAAAATCCTGAGATAAAAAATACCGATGATTACGAAGAATTGATGCTTGGTCTGTTCGAAACCGCCAAATCGGGTCACGATCTTTTAGAAAACCTGTTGGAGTGGTCACGATCACAAATTGGTACATTAAAAATGGAGCCCAGATTGTTTGAAATAGATGAAATTATAAAATCGACAGTGTCATTTTTTAGCGAAACCACAAAAGCAAAAGAAATCAGAATTTATATTCCTACCGAAAATAATTATACGGTTTATGCCGATTACAACATGGTGAATTTCATCATTCGAAATATGCTAAACAATGCCATTAAATTTTCCTATCAGGGAAGTCAGATCGAAATATTAACATCAACAAGAGGTAACGAACTGATTATCTGTATTAAAGATTATGGAATTGGTATGGACCAGGAAACGCTTGACAAATTATTTAAAATTGAACATAGCGTACAGCAGAACGGAACTAACAATGAAAAAGGAACAGGTCTGGGACTTATTCTTTGTAAAGAGTTTGTTGAAAAAAATAACGGTACAATATCGGTTGAAAGTACCAAGGGAAAAGGCAGCCTTTTTTGTATCGGTCTTCCAATGAGTTCGTAAAACACTAATAATTACAAAATGAATTTTGAAGGAAAACAATTTACAGCTTACAGCATTCCAACAAACAACACATTTGTATTGATTATTGGAGCTGAAAACGGTTTTTTAGGATGCGGTTACATAAACGTTGATGTAGCTGATCGCGTAGGTGATGTATGTGCCATTGTTACCGGCGTAAAAACACCCGACGATATGCTCGACGCAAAAGTTGTAGCCTTTAGCGCAGCTGCAGGAAAATTGGGAGTAAAGGAAGGAATGACAGGAAAAGAAGCCTTGTTGCTTATGTCATAAATTCCTGGGAACATGTCGCGAAAATTACTAATTGCCACAAGTCAGTTTGCGATAAATGCCAATATCAGCAAAAATCTGGCGGCAATAAAGAGGCAAATTAAGCTTGCTTCCCTAAAACAAGCTCAACTCATTCATTTCCCTGAATGTTGTTTGAGTGGCTACGGAGGATTTGATTTTGAAGATTACATCCCGGAATCTGAAAGGCAGATAAAAAAAGGCATTTCTGAAATCCAAAAACTGGCAGAGCAGTATAAAATATGGGTTATTTTCGGAACCCATTTTTTTGAAGGAAACCAGGAAAAACCCTTTAATTGCCTGTTTGTCATCAATCAAAAAGGTGAGGTTGAAACCAGGTACGACAAACGATTTCTCTCAGAATACGATCTGGACTGGTACTCGTCCGGTGAAAATCCCGGTATTTTCGAAATAAACGGAATTAAATGCGGATTGCTCATCTGCCACGAGTGGCGCTATCCTGAATTGTACCGGCAACTTTATCATTTTGGAGTTGAACTTCTTTTCCAGTCGTGGTATGATGGGGGCTATCCTGACGAAGATTACATATCCGAAGGAAAAAATTTGGGAGAAGTGATTCCCGGTTTTGTACGAGGAAATGCTGCCAACAACAAGTTTTGGGTAAGCGCTTCAAATACTAGTAAAAAACAACAGGCCTTTCCGGCTTTTGTGTGTTGCCCCGATGGAGCAGTTGCCGGCAAATTAAAAAGAAACAGTCCGGGCATTCTCTTTTCAGAAATCGATGCTGACAAAAATTTTATGGACTTGTCGAAACATTTGCGCGATAAGGTAAGCCGTATAAAATATTAATTTTGCCTGTTGAATAGGTACAAAACTTTAATTCAAACTCTTACTAATAAAAAACCTTGTTATGAAAAAGCTGTTATTATTTGTATTTGCGATTACATTTCTTTTAGAGTTGGAAGCCCAAACCAGATCGGTAATCACACTCGGTTCGGACTGGAAATTTATAAACAAGGAAGTAGTGGGAGCGGAAAATCCGGAACTGAAAACAGAAGCCTGGGAATCCGTTGTTGTTCCGCACGACTGGGCCATTAAAGGACCTTTCGACAAGGAGATCGACGCACAAAAAGTGCGTGTTGAACAAGATATGGAAAAGGAGGCGCGCATGAGAACAGGCCGCACAGGTGCTCTGCCATACATCGGCGTTGGATGGTACCGAAAAACCTTCGAATTACCCGAATTCAAAAAAGGCAAAAAGGCACTTTTAGTTTTCGATGGCGCCATGAGCGATGCTCACGTTTTTATTAACGGGCAGGAAGTTGGACAAAATCCATACGGTTACAGCTATTTTTATTTCGATATCTCCGATTATATAGAGCCGGGTGAAGAAAATCTGCTGGCTGTACGACTCGAAAACTTACCTTCCTCGTCGCGCTGGTACCCGGGCGCAGGAATTTACCGAAAGGTGCAGATTATCGTGAAAGACGATGTGAATTTTAAACAGTGGGGCACCTTTATTACCACGCCATATGTTGCCAACGATGTGGCGCAGGTAAATATAAAAACAGAGGTAAACGGAACAGGTGTAAAACTGATTTCCGAAATAATTGATGAAGACGGGAATCTGGTTGCTTCAAATACTACCGACGAAATATTTGGGAACAAAATGGAGCAAAATTTAGCTGTTCCAAATCCAAAACTTTGGGATGTGGAAACTCCCCGGTTGTACACTGCCCACATGAAATTGTATCAGAACAACGAATTAAAAGACGAGCAATCCATCTGTTTCGGAATCCGCAGTGTGGTTTACGAACGCGGAAAAGGATTGGTATTAAACGGAAAAGTAACCAAGTTTAAAGGCGTGTGTTTGCATCACGATCAGGGACCGCTTGGAGCAGCTGTAAACAAAGCTGCCTTAAAACGTCAGCTTACCATTTTAAAAGATATGGGCTGCAATGCCATCCGATCGTCACACAACATGCCGTCGATGGAGCAGTTGGAACTTTGCGACGAAATGGGTTTCCTTTTCCTTGCCGAGAGTTTCGACGAGTGGGCCAAGCCCAAGGTAAAAAACGGGTACAACCGCTGGTTTAACGACTGGGCCGAAAAAGATGTTGTGAGCCTGGTGCGTGCAACTCGCAATCATCCGTGTATTGTAATGTGGAGCTCAGGAAACGAAGTGCCCGATCAGTGGGGCAACGATGGTGTTAAACTGGCCAAATGGCTGCAGGATATTTTCCATCGCGAAGATCCTACCCGCCCCGTAACCGTTGGAATGGACCAGGTGGCCAATGTAATGAAAAACGGTTTTGGCGCTATTATGGATATCCCCGGGTTAAACTACCGATTACCTTTATATGGCGAGGCTTACGAAAGATTTCCACAGGGATTTATTCTGGGGTCGGAAACCGCATCGACGGTTAGTTCCCGCGGAGTGTACAAATTCCCGGTGGAAGAGTTCAAACAAAAAACTTACGACGATTTTCAGAGTTCTTCTTACGATTTGGAAGCCTGCAACTGGTCGAATATTCCTGATGAAGACTGGGTTTGGCAAGACGATTACGATTGGGTGATTGGCGAATTTGTCTGGACCGGTTTCGATTACCTGGGCGAACCAACTCCGTATAACGAAGCATGGCCGTCTCGCAGTTCCTATTTTGGAATTTGCGATCTGGCGGGTTTGCCAAAAGACCGTTTTTACCTGTACCGCAGCCGCTGGAATACGCAAACTGAGACCCTGCACATTCTTCCTCACTGGAATTGGGAAGGTCGCGAAGGCGAAATTACTCCCGTGTTTGTTTACACCAATTACAACAGTGCCGAGCTATTTGTAAACGGAAAAAGTCAGGGTATTCAGAAAAAAAACAAAGAATCGAAACTTACCCGAAACCGCCTGATGTGGATGGATGTTAAATACGAACCCGGAATAGTAAAAGTTGTTGCTTTCGACGATAATGGAAAGCCGGTTGCTGAAAAAGAGATTCACACAGCCGGAAAACCGCATCACCTCAAACTGGAAGCAGACCGCAACACTATTTTAGCCGACGGAAAAGATTTGAGTTACGTTACAGTTTCAGTAGTAGACAAAGATGGGAATCTGTGCCCAAATGCTGAAAACCAATTAAATTTTTCAGTAACAGGAGCGGGCAAATTCAAAGCTGTTTGTAACGGCGATGCCACTTCGCTCGAGCTGTTTCATCTGCCAACAATGAAAGCATTTAGCGGCAAACTGGTGGTTACGGTTCATTCATTGGAAGAAGCCGGAGAAATGACTCTGGAAGTAAAAGCAAAAGGTCTTAAAACCGGAAAAACAACGATCACTACAAGATAGTACCTGATAGTTTTAGAAAATGTTCTGTGTAATTTTGTGTCAGAATCAATGAATTACTTAACTATTATGAGCAGATCAATATTTTTATTTATCCTGTCAACCTTCATTCTCTTTTCTTGTCAGACCAAATCAACTAAGCAAGAAACAAAAAATGAGAAGCCCAACATTATCTTTATTCTTGCAGACGACCTTGGTTTTGGAGATGTGAGTTTCCAGGGCCAAAGTAAATTCCAGACTCCTAACATTGATAAACTGGCGGCCGAAGGAATGACTTTTACTCAACATTATGCAGGTTCAACCGTTTGTTCGCCTTCGCGTTCAGTTTTATTAACCGGTCAACACACCGGCCACACTGCCGTTCGCGGAAATAAACGCGATGATTGCGGAAACTGGCCACTCCCGGCGGAATCGGTAACCATTGCCGAAATTCTTCAACAAAAAGGCTATGCTACCGGAGCCTTTGGCAAGTGGGGACTGGGGTGCCCTTCGTCAACCGGAGATCCTAACAAACAGGGATTTGACGAGTTTTTCGGTTACAACGACCAAACGCTGGCTCACAACTACTACCCCTATTTTTTGAATCACAACCAGGATACAGTTTGGTTGGAAGGAAACGAAGGAAGCGGACAAGGAACATATGCGCCTATTCCAATCCATCAGCAAGCCCTGAAATTTATGGAAGACAACAAAGACAAACCGTTCTTTATGTATTATCCTTCTGTAATTCCTCATGCTGAACTTTTTGCACCGGAAGAATACATTGCCAAATACCGCGGTAAATTTCTTCCCGAAAAAGAATACAAAGGTGACGATGAAGGTGCTCCCCGCTATAAAAAAGGCGGATACGGTTCGCAACCTGAAACACACGCTGCTTTTGCTGCTATGATTAATATGTTAGACGACCAGGTTGGAGAGATAGTAGCCAAATTAAAAGAACTGGGAATTGATGATAACACTATTATAGTATTTTCGTCGGATAACGGTCCTCACGTTGAAGGTGGTGCCGATCCTGATTATTTCGATAGCAACGGTCCTTACACCGGCTACAAACGCGATTTATACGAAGGAGGAATACGCATGCCAATGGTGGTTTGGTGGCCCGGGAAAGTGGCTGCCGGTTCAAAAACCGATCACATTTCGGCATTCTGGGATTTCCTGCCAACAGTTACCGAAATTATTGGTGCAGAAATACCTGAAAACATTGACGGAATCTCATACCTCCCCACTTTGCTGGGAAAAGGAGAACAGGCGGAACACGATTATATGTACTGGGAATTTCATGAAATGAATGGCCGTTTGGCACTTCGTCAGGGCGACTGGAAGTTGGTTCGTTACGATGTTTTTTCTCCGGAAAAAACCACCACCGAACTATACAACCTGACTGAAGACCCGGGTGAGAAAAATAATGTTGCCGAACAAAATCCGGAAATAACAGCAAAACTATTGGAACTTCTGGAATCGGCACGAACGCCCAACGAGGCATTTACATTCGATAAATAAATGTTTTAAGCAGAGAATACATTAGTATCGTTTTCGAATGAAACTCGATACGATAGAAAATAAATAATTGAAAAACAGAAGACCGAAGTTAGATTTGCACCGTTTTGTTGCTAACTTCGGTCTTTCGTTTTTAATGAAACCGATAGAAATAAAACCTGCTTCAGCAAAAGTGTAGGTTTTAAACCACTAACCTAAAAAACTTTACGATGAAACTAACTAAGCTGCTTTTTTCTGTGCTAACTGTTCTTTTTTCCTTGTGGGCTTGTAATCCATCAAAAACAAACTCCGATAAAGGAAAAAGCAATCCAAAACCAAACATTGTTTATATACTCGCTGATGACCTGGGATATAGCGATCTGAGTTGTTACGGTCAGGTACATTTTTCAACTCCTAACATCGACAAACTTGCTGCTTCCGGGATGCGATTTACACAACATTATTCCGGATCCACCGTCTGCGCTCCATCGCGTTCGGCTTTAATGACAGGGCAACACACCGGGCACACTTTTATTCGCGGAAATAAAGAAATTCAGCCGGAAGGCCAGTATCCATTAGAAGCCAAAGCAGTTACCATTGCTGAAATCTTAAAGGAAGCCGGTTACAAAACCGGAGCCTTCGGAAAATGGGGACTGGGATATCCCGGATCGGAGGGCGATCCCAATAACCAGGGTTTTGATGAGTTTTTCGGATACAACTGCCAGCGAATGGGGCATAATTACTATCCGTACCATTTATGGCACAACCAGGAAAAAGTAATGTTGGCCGGAAACGAAGGAAGAAAAACAGAAGAATACGGCCCGGAAGTCATTCATAAACAAGCATTAAAATTTTTGGAAGACAATAAAGGCCACCCCTTTTTTATGTACTATCCTTCCATTATTCCGCATGCAGAGTTGTTTGCTCCTGAAGAATACGTAGCCAAATACCGCGGCAAATTCGATCCTGAACATGAATTCAAAGGCGTTGACGAAGGCAAGAATTACAAACAAGGAGGATATGGTTCGCAGCCCGAATCTCACGCAGCCTTTGCTGCCATGGTTGATTACCTCGATGTGCAGGTTGGCGAAATCGTTGCCAAACTGAAAGAACTGGGAATCTACGAAAATACGCTCATTATTTTCACTTCGGATAACGGTCCTCACCAGGAAGGCGGCGCCGACCCGGATTTCTTTAACTCGAATGGCCCGCTAAAAGGCTACAAACGCGATTTATACGAAGGCGGAATACGAGCGCCCATGATTGCCGTTTGGGATGGTAAAATTGTTGCCGGCAGCGAGTCGGATCACATTTCGGCATTTTGGGATGTATTTCCAACCTTGGCTGAAATTTCAGGAACAACCACACCTGAAAACATTGATGGCATTTCTTTTCTTCCTACATTACTAGGAGAAAAACAACCTGAACATGATTGTTTGTACTGGGAGTTTTTCGAACGCGGAGGGCGAACTGCCATACGAAAAGGCGACTGGAAACTGGTACGCTACAATGTGTTAAAACCGGAAGAAACAACCACTGAACTTTACAATCTTTCGGAAGACATTGGAGAAGAAAACAATGTTGCGGATGAACACCCTGAAATTGTAAAGGAAATGCTTGAGTTAATGGAAACAGCTCACACGGATTCGGAAGTTTTTAAATTTTAAACAGTAAGTAAAATCTAAAAAGCCGCAATAATTTTCACCGGGGACTAGTACAGTTTCAGTTTTGCTTCGTTTTGCTTAAAAAAGGATTTCTTTTTAATACATTTAAAAATCTAAACAGTAAGCAATTAAACGTATCACTATGAAATTTATCTTTTCCCTGATTTTAATTTTTACCTTTCATATCTCATTGTTTGCCCAAAACGACTGGGAAAATGAACAGGTTATCGGCACTAACAAAGAACCGGTTCATGCCACATTTTTTCCGCTGAGTTCAGTCGATGAGGCTTTTCCCGACAGAATGAATTCGGAGTGGGTAGAAATGCTGAACGGAACCTGGAAATTTAACTGGGTGGCCAACGTTGATGAACGTCCCCTGAATTTTCATAAAACCGATTTCGATGCATCCAACTGGGATAATATTCCGGTGCCGTCCAACTGGCAGATGCACAGTTACGGCACACCTATTTACACCAATATAAATTTCCCGTTTGATAAAAATCCACCTAAAATAGCGGGGATCAACGGCAATCCAGTTGGGTCTTATATCCGGACTTTTACGATTCCTGAAGATTGGGACGAACGGGAAATATTTATTCATTTCGACGGTGTTTCATCGGCTTTTTACATTTGGCTAAACGGCGAAAAAATTGGCTACAGCCAGGGAAGTCGCACGCCGGCTGAATTCAATCTTACTAAATACTTGAAGACAGGAGAGAACAAACTGGCGGTCCAGGTATTTCGCTGGTGCGATGGCAGCTACCTTGAAGATCAGGACGGATGGCGCCTGAGCGGGATTTTCCGCGATGTGTATTTGTATGCAACGCCCAAAACCCAAATTCAGGATTTTTTTGTTACTACCGATTTGGACGAAGACTACAACGATGCTATAATTTCAGCAAAAATCAACCTGAAAAATTACGATAAACAAACTATTAAAAATGCTTCCGTTAAGTTCACTTTGATGGATATGAATGGATTGGAAGTGAAAACTGAAGGCACTCTCGAACAAAATATTCCGGCTTTAAAACCGGGCGAAAACAAGGAAATTATCCTTCAGGGGAAAGTTTCAGATCCTTTAAAATGGACCCACGAAACTCCCAATCTTTATAAGGTGGCTGTCACATTGAAAAACAATAAAGATGAGGTTCTTGAAGTTGTAGCCTGCAATACCGGTTTTCGTGAGATTGAGATTAAACACCGCGAGTTGCTGCTCAACGGCAAACCGGTAATGTTTAAAGGTGTAAATAAAGTGGAGCATCATCCACTTTACGGTAAACATACAACACACGAGTGGCTTGAAAAGGAAGTGCTGCTCATGAAACAGCACAACATTAATTCTATCCGCACAGCTCATTATCCGCACGATCCGTATTTGTATGATTTATGCGATAAATATGGAATTCTGCTACTCGACGAAGCTAATGTTGAGTCGCATGGGATGGGCTACGGAAAAGAATCGCTTGCCAAAGACCCGGCCTGGGAAAAAGCTCATGTTCAGCGCTGCCGATCTATGATTCAGCGCGATAAAAACCATCCCAGTGTAATTTTGTGGTCGCATGGAAACGAAGCCGGAAACGGCGTGAACATGGTGGCAATGAACAATGAAGCGCACCGCCTCGATCCAACCCGTCCAACTCACTATCATTTTGCCGATCTTCCCATTTCTTCGGATGTGATTGGTGGCTGGAAAAGAGGGAATTCCCCCATTTGGCAAGGCCGCTATCTTGAAGTTTTCGACCTGTATAAATACGAATATGCCGACGATCCGCGCCCGTTTATTCTGAACGAATATGCACACGCCATGGGAAATGCCATGGGAAATTTTCAGGAATATATGAATGCCTTTGAGGAAGTGGATGGTGTGATTGGCGGGCATATCTGGGACTGGGTTGACCAGGGGATTCTGCAAAAAACCAAAGAAGGCGAAGAATGGTATGCTTATGGCGGCGATTTTGGCGACAAACCCAACGACAGGAATTTCTGTTTGAACGGAATTGTTTTGCCTGATCTTGGCGTTACTGCAAAAACAATCGAGGTGAAACGCGTGTACCAAAACATCGCTTTTAAGTTGAACGACAAGAATGGATCATTCACCATTACTAATAAAAACCAACACATGTCGCTAGATGGTGTTACCTTTTTCTGGACGGTTACGGAAAACGGGAAAACCGTGAACGAAGGTAACTTCAGGTTGAATGTTGCCGCCGGGCTGAGCGAAAATGTTAAGTTGCCACTTTCTGATATCCCCTTCGAGAAAGACAAAGAATACCTGCTGAATATTTCTGCCAGACTGAACGATGATTGTAATTGGGCAAAAGCAGGTTTCGAAATTGCTTTCGATCAGTTTATATTGAAAGAATGGAATTTTGCTCCTGAGAAACTGGTATCGAATCAGGAAATGATTACCACCGAAAATGCGGATTTTGTTGAAATTTCAGGAGATGATTTTTCATTTGAATTCGACAAAAACAACGGACTGATCTCTGAATATAAAATTGCAGGGAAAAGTTTGATTGAAAATGGTCCGCTTTTAAGTTTGTGGCGCGCCCCAACCGACAACGATGGTTCCTATTTTCCCAACACTAACAACGGCCGACAATGTAAACTATGGTTGGATGCCGGTTTCAAAAACATGACGCAGAAACTCCGGGATTTTAAAATGCTGTCTTCCGGCGCAGGTAAAACAAGCTTTGTTGTTTCGTATCAAATGCGAAATCCTGAAAATACATCCGGCTTCGATTATCAGGTGAACTATTCTATTTTTGCCGACGGGCACTTCAACATGGAAACAAAAGTGGAACCTGTTGGCGATTTGCCGAACCTGCCTCGTCTTGGTTTTCAATTCATTTTCGACGATGCATTTGATCAATTTGAATGGTATGGGCGCGGACCTCAGGAAAGTTACTGTGACCGAAAAGTGGGTGCATTAATCGGGCAATATTCAGGAACTGTTGACGAGCAATTTACGAACTATGTAGTTCCCCAGGAAAATGGCAACAAAACCGATGTACGCTGGGCTGCACTCACTAACGAAGGAGGAATTGGGTTGAAGGTTTCGGGCGATGTGCCGCTTGAAACTTCTGTACATCATTACAGTGCTGAAGCTTTGTCGAATGCCGTTCATACTTATGAATTGGTTAAGGAAAATAAAACCTACTGGCATATCGATTATCGACAGGCTGGTTTGGGAGGAAACAGTTGTGGGCCACTTCCTCTGGAAAAATATTTGCTCAAACCCGAACCGGTAAACTTTTCTCTTCGATTTGATCCTGTTCGATAAAAGAAAATATCCACTTCATATTATAAAAGCACAATGCCGTTTTTTTCAGCGTTGTGCTTTTAATTTATTTAAAGGAAACACTAATAACCATGTTTTTACCCATTTGTCTTAAAGATTATGACTTATCTCATAATTTTCAATTTGCTATATTAATCAATATTAATATTTCAAATTGATTTAATTAATTCATTTTCTATAACAAAAAATCAATTTATATTCAGCCTAAAATCCAACTCAAGATTGTTATGAAAAAGTTTATACCTTTTATTTTAGTTTTACTACTGTGTATTTCATCCCCATCATTTTCTCAAAAACAGAAAAAGTTTGCGCTCGACTGGCTTAGTCAGCCTGAAGTTGTTGAAGATTTTGGCGGAATATCGGATCAGATCTGGGGATTTGCCGAACTTGGTTTGCAGGAATACAAATCATCGGCTCTTCTTATCGAAACGCTGGAAAAAGAAGGTTTTTCGATTGAAAAAGACCTGGCCGGAATGCCAACCTGCTTTGTTGCTACTTATGGTTCGGGAGAACCGGTAATTGGAATTTTAGCAGAATACGATGCTTTACCAATGATCTCGCAGAAAGCCCGCACTCCGGAACAGGATCCATTGGTAAAAGGAGCACCGGGTCACGGTTGTGGTCACAACCTGATGGGAACAGCAGCATCGGCTGCAGCCATCGCCACAAAAAAAGCAATGGAAAAATACGGCATCAAAGGAACCATTAAAGTATTTGGTTCTCCTGCCGAAGAAATGTTGATCAGCCGTCCTTATATGGTTCGCGCCGGTTTATTCGAAGGCGTTGATGCGGTTATTAACAACCATACAAGCGCCGGTTTTAATACCCGCTATGGTGTTACCGGAAATGCCATGATTTCCGTTATTTATTCGTTTACCGGGAAAACGGCTCACAGTGCCGGAGCTCCGTGGAGCGGAAGAAGTGCTTTGGATGCCGTAGAATTGATGAATGTTTCTACCAATTACCTGCGAGAGCATCTTTTTTATACTCATCGCATGCATTATGTGATTACCGAAGGCGGCGAAGCTCCGAATGTTGTGCCCGACAAAGCAAGTGTTTGGTACTTCTTACGAAATACTGATGACCGCGTGGAAGACATGTACGACAGAGTAATGAATTGCGCCAAAGGTGCAGCACTGGCATCAGGAACTGAGCTTTCTGAAGTTCGTGTAATGGCTGCCGCTCACCAACAACACGAAAACAAGTCGCTGGCTGAAATTATGGATGCCAACATTCAGGAAATAGGAATGCCTGAGTGGACCGAGGAAGAACAGGAATTTGCAAAAGCCCTGCAAAAATCATTGGGTGCAGATGAAGAGGGCATGCCAACCGAGCCGGGTGAAATAGTATTGCCTGCCGAAACTTTTGTAGGCGGAGGATCGTCTGATCATGGTGACGTTACTTTGGTTGCACCAACAGCAACCGTTCGTTTTCCGGGAGCGGTTCCGGGTGCCATTGGGCACCACTGGTCATTCGTTACCTGTAACTACGGTTCTTTAGCCTGGAAAGGTTTAAATGCCGGAGCAAAAGCCATGGCTGCAACTGCCATCGACTTGCTTACCAAACCTCAGGATTTGCAAAAGGTAAAAGATGAATTTACTGAATACAGCAAGGAACATCCTTATAAACCGTTCTTACCCGAAGATGCTGTTCCTCCATTAGATATCAACGAAAGTTTGATGAATAAATACGCTCCACTAATGGAAAAAATGATGAATCAACAATAAACCAAGACATTATATTGGTCAGGAAGCCCGGAGTTTAATAAACTTTGGGCTTCTTTTATTTTGGATTAATACCAGACACAATTGAAATTAAATATGATAAATGCTACTTTTGAGGTTTAAATCGATAAACCTAATATAATGAAGCCTGTTTCATTTGTAGCTATTATTTTGGCAATGCTATTGGGTTCTTGCCAAAGTAAAAACCACCCAGTAAAAAAACCCAATGTCCTTTTTATTTTAGTCGACGACTACGGATACACCGATTGTGGCATCATGGGAAGTAAATATTACGAAACTCCAAATGTTGATCGTATTGCCCGCGAAGGAATGATTTTTACCGATGGTTATGCGTGTTGCCAGGTTTGCAGCCCTTCACGCGCCAGTATTATGTCGGGTAAATTTCCGGCACGACACGGAATTACCGACTGGATTGGTGCACCTACCGGAGAAGCATGGAGTAAAATGGGACGTGCCACTCAATTATTACCTCCGGAATATGTGCGAGCCTTACCACACGAATACATTACGCTTCCCGAGGCCATGAAAGAAGCCGGATACAAAACTTTTTTCGCGGGTAAGTGGCATATTGGAAGCAAGGGATCGTGGCCCGAAGATCATGGTTTCGACATAAACAAAGGAGGATGGGATGCCGGAAGTCCGCAAGGTGGTTATTTTTCGCCCTGGAAAAATCCGAATTTACCCAGTGGTCCCGACGGAGAGAATCTTTCCATGCGCCTGGCCAAAGAAACTGTCGACTTCATAAAAAACAATAAAGACACTGCTTTTTTTGCCTATTTGTCGTTTTATGCAGTTCACGGGCCTATTCAATCAACAAAAGAAAAATGGGCAAAATACCGCGACAAGGCAGAAGCCATGGGAATAGCCGAAACCGGTTATAAAATGGGGCATTTTCTTCCCATCCGCCAAACACAAGACAACCCGGTTTATGCCGGTTTGGTTGAAGCGATGGATGATGCAGTGGGTTATGTTTTGAATGCACTCGATAAAATGGGGCTTGACGAAAACACCATTATTTGTTTTACCGGCGATAATGGCGGAGTAGCCGCCGGAGATTCATACTCAACGTCGAATCTTCCGCTCAGAGCCGGAAAAGGTTATCAGTTTGAAGGCGGTATTCGTGAACCTTTCTTTATAAAAGTTCCGGGAATGGGCGAGGGGCGAACTTGCAACACACCGGTTATCGGAACCGATTTTTATCCAACAATTCTGGAGCTTTGCGGAGCCGATTTAAAACCTGAAGAGCACAATGACGGAGTTAGCCTCGTTCCTCTTTTAAATGGTGAAACAATTGCCGAACGCCCTTTAATCTGGCATTATCCACATTATGGGAATCAGGGAGGTGAACCTTCTTCAATTATACGCGAAGGCGATTGGAAACTGATTCATTATTACGAAGACGACCACGAAGAATTGTACAACCTGAAAGCCGATTTGGGAGAAACAACTGATGTTTCAAACGATAATCCTGAACTTGTAAAACAAATGAGTAAAAAACTGTTTGACATGCTTGATGAAATGGGCGCCCGCTTCCCAACCAAAGATCCAACCTGGACCGCTGAACGGGAAAAAGCATACTTGCAAAATGTTATCGATAATGGTTGGCCGGCTTTGGAAAAACAAAGGATGCAATTCCTTTCGAAAGATTTCGATCCGGGAAATAACTGGTGGGGAAGCATGGTAGTAAACGATTAACAATAAAAAACCCTAATAGAATGAAAAAATTACCCTTAATTGCTTTGGCCGGAATGTTACTGTTTTCCTGCCAGAAAGAAAAAACAGTTGAAACTTCTGAAACAAAAAATATTACTACCGACCAGGTTTATCAGTATTCCCCTTTTACCGCCCTGGCCAACAGCATTTACGACGGCAATTTAACTGTTGCCGAAGTAAAAGAAAAAGGAGACCTGGGTCTGGGAACCTACAATGGTCTCGATGGTGAAATGATTGTATGTAATGGCACTGTTTACCAGTGTCTGGCAAGCGGAACGGTAAGGCAGCCTGAAGATTCGGAGCTGGTGCCGTTTACCGTTTTAAAATTCTTTGAAGCTGATAAAACACTGGAGGTAAAACAAACTGTTACCTACCCTGAAATGAAAAGTATGATTGAATCAGAAATCCCTTCACGGAATTTTATTTACGGTTTAAAAGTTAAAGGAACCTTTGAATACCTGAAATGCGGCAGCGCCGAAAAACAGGAAAAACCTTACGAAAATACACTGAGCGAAGCGATTGCTGACCGTCCTACCTTCGAATGGGAAAACATTTCAGGAACGTTGGTCGGATTCTGGTTTCCGGAATATGTGGGCGGTGTTAATATTGCCGGATTTCACCTGCATTTTATTTCCGACGATGAACAAAAAGCCGGTCATGTTCTGGAATTTCGGTCAACTAATTTGGGAATAGGCGTTGATAAAAGCAGCGATTTTCAACTTGTTCTTCCCGAAACCGAGGAGTTTGAATCAAAAGTTTTTGACTTGTCAGAAGGATACAGTAGATAAGTTTTTAAGGACGAAAAATATTTCAGAGAAAATAGGTACAATTACAAACGAATCATATTTTATATTAAATAAACTGAACAGAATAAACTGAACAGAATAAACTACTAATCTAAATAAATTCGATTATGAAAATAATTCAAGTGACGAAAAAACATTTCATTGTTTTTTTAATGCTTATGAGTTCTGTAATGATGATCAATTGCAGTCAACCTGAAAAAACAAACGCTCCGGCAACTGTTGAAAACGATTATTATGTAGCTGCCTACATCTGGCCTTCGTGCCACCACGATGAACGTTTTGGCGATATGCTGTGGCCTGAAGGCACCGGCGAATGGGAAGTGATAAAAAAAGGAAATCCCAGATTTGAAGGACATTACCAGCCGCGTTTGCCTTTGTGGGGCTACGAAATGGATAACGATCCGAAAGTGATGGAAAAATGGATTGAAGCAGCCACCAGTCACGGAGTAAATACCTTCGTATTCGATTGGTACTGGTTCGACGGAGGCCCATTCCTGGAGAGCACTCTTAACGACGGTTTTCTGAAATCAAAAAACAATTCGGATATGAATTTTTACATCATGTGGGCCAACCACGATGTGAAGCGAAACTACTGGAATGTTCACAAATTTAAAGACGATACCTCGCTGCTTTGGGACGGAGCTGTGGATTTAGACAACTTCAAACTTATTGTTGAAAGAGTTATTCGTCAGTATTTCAACCAGCCCAATTATTTAAAAATCGACGGCAAACCTGTGTTTTCTGTTTTCAGTGTCGACAACCTGCTGGAAGGTTTTGGTGGCAGCGTGGAAGAAACCCGCAAAGCGCTCGATTATTTCAGGGAGGAAGTAAAAAAAGCCGGATTCCCCGACTTGTATATCCAGTGGAATCAAGGTGGTGGTAGTATTTTATCGGAAGAACGGGCAGCACAATTTTCGCAAAGAATAAAGGATATGAATTTCGACGGGGTGGCTCTGTATAACATGGGTGGAACCAACGAAGATTACCTGATTTACAGCGATAACTCGATGAAAATAAGGGCACAAATGGATTCTGTATTAGATGTGCCATTGTTCCCCTGCGTTTCTATTGGTTGGGACGACACACCTCGTTTCCCGGCAAAAGGGAAAAAAGACGTGGTTCATTACCACAATACTCCGGATAGCTTTGCAGCACTGCTTTACAGGGCAAAAAAATATGTCGACAGCCACCCGGAGCAACCCAGACTGATAACCATAAACGCCTGGAACGAATGGGTGGAAGGCAGCTATCTTTTACCCGATATGCAATGGGGTTATGGCTATCTCGATGCTGTGAAAAAAGTGATGGACGGGGAGATGGATTTAAAGTAATACAACTTTATAGAACGATTCTATAACGATACAATCTCGTGGTAAAGGGGATGTCCAAGAAGGGCGCCCCCTGTTTTTTTATAGCTTACCTTGAAGCAATTCGTATATTCTGACTATCTATTTTAAGGTTAATCATTTTGTGATAATTGTGTAACCGCAGTGTAAACAGTCCGGTGTATTTTTGTGCCTCAAAGAGATTAAAAAATTTGTTATGAAATTTATATTATCAGTTTTACTTGTAATTTCGATGTTAATTAATGCATCGGCAGTTTGTTTTAACATTAACTTTCTTTAAGTTGTTCGCCGAAATAATGGAATAAATTACATTAGATTCTGTTTTGATTAAATAAGAGGAATCTCAATTAAGTAGTGAGGCATGACTAATTTCGATCAAATATTTCATAAATATTACCATTCATTATTATTATTTGGCTTTAAGTTTATAAATAATGAAAATGACATTCATGATATTCTTCAGGAGATATTTGCAACCGTGTGGGAGACTAAAAAATATCAACTCCCTGAATCTCATTTAAAACCATATCTTTTTAACTCTGTTAGAAATGGTTGTTTAAATTATCTTCGCCACAAATCAGTGATAGATAAGCATAAGGAATTTGAAAAATATAATGAATTGGATTTTTACGAAAGTGAAGAAAAATCACTGATCGAAAATGAGAATTTAGAAAACATTCATGCTGCTATTGATTCATTATCCGGCGATTATAGAGAAATAATTGAGCTAAGCAGGTTCGAAGGCTTAAAAAACAAAGAAATTGCCCAAAAACTGGACATACCGTTGCGGACGGTAGAGACTCGCTTATTCCGCGCTTTATCTTCATTGAAAAAAGTTCTGACAAAAAAACAACTTCTAATTTTATTTAACCTGACTAATCCCTCCCCCCAAAAATTATTTTCCAACAGTTTCTAATCCTTTCATTAGAAGTGAAAGTGTGTTTTTCTGAGATTTTTTTAAAAAAAGTCAAATATGGTGACGTAGTTTTTAAAAGTGAAGTGTAATAGCTATAGAAACGAATAAAAAATGAATGATAAAACTAATATCGAACAATTAATTGCTCGCTATTTGAATGGAGAATGCAGTTCTTCCGATCATGAAATACTGAAGTCATGGCTGGAAGAATCAAACCAAAATCGAAAATTATTCTACCAGATAAAAGATGCCTGGGATGCATCATTAAAAAAAGAGGCCAATACCAGGGATGCATTGATGAAATTTTACAAAAATCAGGCTTCTAAAAACATTGCTTCAAAAAAAATCATCTTCTTATGGAAAACTGTGGCGAGTGTAGCTGCTGTTTTTGCTATTGTGCTGAGCAGTTTATTCTTACTGAATATTTCATCGAATCAAAAAATAAACATCGAAACAAAAGAGGTATCATTTAAAGTACCGCTTGGTTCGCGTTCTGAAGTAAATTTGCCAGACGGAACTGTTGTAATGCTTAATTCCGGATCTGAATTAAAATATCCGGGAATATTTACCGATGAAAACAGGAAGGTTAGCCTAAGCGGAGAAGCTTTTTTTAAGGTGAAATCGGACAAAAAGCATCCATTTATTGTGGAAATCGCCCATTTAAATGTTGAAGTTACAGGTACGCAATTCAATATTTGTTCTTATGCCGACGATAATTTTTCAAAAATATCTTTGTTGGAGGGAAGGGTTGGAATCAGGCTGGGTGAAAACAATGAAATTGTAGACATTACTCCGGGTCAACAATTTTATTTAGATAAAGAACAAAAGAAATATGAAATAATTGAAAGCGATGTAACCCTTGAATCGTCATGGAAGGATGGGGAATTTCGGTTTAAGGAAATCGCTTTTCCCGAGTTAATAAAACGCCTGGAACGTTGGTACAATATTGATCTTACTTTTTCTACAGCGGAACTGGGAAAAATGTCGTACAGTGGTAATTTTAAAAACCAGGAAACAATTTGGCAGGTACTTGACGCTCTAAAACTCACTTCTCCAATTGATTATAAAAAAACAGGATACCGTAAGTTCGAAATTATATACAAACCCAAAAAAGAATAAAAAAAAGAAAAGGTGAAATGTCGGCCAGGACAATTCACCTTTAGTAAACAACAATATTCAATCATTGTATTAACACATCAAATTTATGAAAAAAAAACGAATTCAGGGGGAAAGGTGCCTCTTTGACGACCTTCCTAAAATTTATCGAATTATGAAATTAATTTGTGTTTTTATGTTTGTTGCCTTGCTTCAGGTTTCAGCCTCAAGCTATTCGCAAACGATGAGACTAAATTTAAACGGAAAGAACCTGTCGCTAGAGCGGGTATTTGAAATGATCGAAGATCAGTCGGAATTTTCGTTTATCTATAATCTAAGTCAGGTTGACTTAAGTGAGAAGGTTGATGTTGACTTTAAAAACCAACAAGTGGAAATTATACTTGATGAGGTTTTGCAGGGGACAGATATCACCTACACCATTGATAATCGACTTATAATTATCCACAAAGATGGTGTAGCGGATGGTAAAACTTCATTACAAGGAGAACAATCCGGAGTTGTTACTGGTAAAGTCAACGATTCTGACGGACAACCCTTACCAGGCGTAACCATATTAATTGAAGGTACTACAACCGGAACCGTTACAGATATTGACGGAAATTACTCTTTGTCGGATGTACCGGTAGATGCTACCCTGCAATTTTCATTCGTCGGAATGAAAACACAGGAAATCGCTGTTCAAAGCAGAACAAACATTAATGTTACTCTGGAAGTGGATGCAATTGGACTGGAAGAGGTTATTGCTGTTGGTTATGGAACACAAAAAAGAGTTAATCTTACCGGCGCTGTCGATCAGGTAACAGAAGAAGTGTTTGAAAATCGTTCTGTTTCGAATGTTACCCAAGCCTTACAAGGTGTAGTTCCCAACTTAAATATAAAAATCTCGGATGGTAAACCAACCCGCTCGTCCAGTTTTAATGTGCGCGGACAAACTTCCATTGGCCAAGGTGGTAATGCGTTGGTATTGATTGATGGAGTTGAGGGTGATCCTTCTCTGTTAAATCCGAACGACATTGCCAGTGTTTCTGTTTTGAAAGATGCTGCATCGGCTTCTATTTATGGAGCCAGAGGAACTTTTGGCGTAGTGCTGATAACTACAAAAGCACCGAAAAAAGGAAAGATAACCGTTAATTACACCGGAAATTTTTCGATTCAAAGTCCTGCAGTTCTTCAGGATAATGTAACCGATGGTTATGTTTGGTCCGAACGTTTCCGCGAAGCTTATTACGCCTGGAACAACTATTCAAAATTACCAAGCAAGATTAATAAAACTCAGGCATATTCTGATGCGTGGTTACAGACTTTTAAAGAAAGAAAAGAACAAGGCATTACAGAGGAAGTTGTAGTGGAAGATGACGGCACATATACTTATTTCGGAAATACTGATTACTATGATGTATTGTATCGCAAACATTCTTTTGCCCAGGAGCACAACGTAATGATTTCAGGAGGAAATGAGAAAGCTGATTTCTATATTTCAAGCCGTTTGTACGATTATAACGGATTATTCCAATATAACTCCGATGTTTACCAAACTGCTAATATTCGTGCAAAAGGATCGTTGCAGGCATATAAGTGGTTGAAAATAACTAACAACATGGAATTTACGGATATGACCTATCATAATCCGATAAACGTTGGTGAAGGTGGATCTATCTGGAGGAATATTGCCGACGAAGGTCACCCTTCTTCACCAATATACAATCCCGACGGCTCATTAACCATGTCGTCGGCCTATAATGTGGGAGACTTTATCTACGGTAAAAACGGAATTGATACCCAAAAAAAAGTATTAAAAAATACAACTGGTTTTAATGCGAAATTTTTCAATGACAAACTTCGCATAAACGGTGATTTTTCATTCCGCAATTACGATAATAATTCTGTACAAAAACGTGTTCCGGTACCCTATAGTAAAAAAGCAGGTACAACTGTATGGTTGAGTGAAAAATACAACGACTATAAAGTGTCCGACCGTACTACATTTTATACTGCAACCAACATTTACGCCGAATATGAAGAAACTTTTGCCGACAATCATTATTTCAAAGGAATGGTTGGATACAACTATGAAACCTCGGAATATGAATCGAACTACATTCAGCGTAATGGTTTGTTACTGGAAGATGCAGAAAGCCTGAATATGGCATTGGGTGAATCAATCACCACTTCTGCGGGCTACGAAAAATGGCGGATAGCTGGTACCTTCTTCAGGTTAAATTATAGTTACAACGACCGCTATTTGCTTGAAGTGAACGGACGTTACGATGGATCTTCTAAATTCCCGGAAGACCAGCAATACGCGTTTTTCCCATCGGTTTCTCTTGGATGGAGACTCTCTGAAGAATCGTTCTGGAATGTTGACCGGAGAATTATCTCTGATGTAAAATTACGTGGCTCGTATGGCTCGTTGGGAAATGGAAATGTTTCTTCGTATAGTTTCCAGGAATTATTTAGTATAAATACATCAGGCCGCGTTTTGAATGGTGCTAAAAATAAATACACAAGTGCCCCGGCTGTTATCCCTAAAAGTTTAACATGGGAAACTGCAACAACTGCTGATTTTGGTCTCGATTTTGGTATGATAAACAGCAAACTTCGTTTTACCGGTGATTATTATGTGCGAAAAACTACAGATATGTACACCGTTGGGATGACCCTTCCTGATGTATTTGGTGCATCATCACCGAAAGGAAACTACGCCGATATGACCACAAAAGGTTGGGAAATAGCTCTAAACTGGCAAGACAAATTTTTACTTGCAGACAAAACGTTTAATTATGAAATTCGCGCCACTCTGCACGACTACAAATCAACGATTGACCGCTACAACAACGCCACTAATAGTTTAAGTGACTATTATGAAGGGATGACTTTAGGTGAAATCTGGGGTTATAAAACCGATGGGTTATTCCAGTCGCAAGGAGAGATTGACAACTATGTAAACACAATTATAAAATCTTCTTCAAACGGAACAGTTTATCCTGGTGATATTAAATTTGTTGACCTTAATGGAAACGGTAGAATTGATTACGGAGATAAAACTGTTGACAATCCTGGGGATCAGGTAATCTTGGGCAATTCAGAACCCCGTTATGTTTACAGTTTCATGCTGAATGCCGACTGGAATGGATTCTTTTTCTCGGCATTCTTCCAGGGAGTTGGAAAACAAAATTGGTATCCTGCAAAAGAATCAGGCTTTTGGGGCCAGTACAACCGTCCGTACAATAACTTACCAAAATGGCATTTAAATAATTACTGGACTGAAGACAACCGGGATGCATACCTGCCACGTTATGCAGGCTATAACAACTCGCTTAAGACTGTTGTTGCAGAAAGATATCTGCAAAATGTAGCATACCTTCGTTTAAAGAATTTCCAGGTAGGTTATACAATACCTCAAAGTCTGACTTCAAAAATTCACATGCAAAATGCACGTGTTTATATCAGTGGTGAAAACCTATGGAGTTGGTCGCCTTTGTACAAACGTACCCGCGACTTTGATGTAACTAACACCCAGGGCTCCGATCCTGATTTAACATCAGGAACAAGCGGAGACAATTACAGCTACCCGTTAATGAAAAGTGTTTCTTTAGGTTTATCAATAACATTTTAATTTGGATATACGATGAAAAAAATATTTTATACGCTAATAGTCATAAGTTTCTTGTTTAGCTCGTGTGATCTCTATGAAAGTCCTCTGGATCAGGCGGGCAAAGAAGCTATTTTTGGTTCAGAAGCAGGACTTGAAACCTACACATATTCATTCTATGATATGATACCTTCGGGTAGTGATTTGAACCGAATTGAAGATGATCTTGTTGATTTTGGCGCAATTAATGGTATTAATACTTTTATAACATTGAATGCATATGGCGAAGAAATCAGCAGTGGCTGGTCATGGAGCGATCTGCGTAATGTAAATTATTTTATTGAAAATTGTACCGATGAGAACATAGATGAATCTGTTCGTAATCATTACATTGGGCTTGCCCGTTTTTTCCGTGCTTATTTTTACTACGAAAAAGTACGAAAGTTTGGAGACGTACCATGGATTGATAAGCCGCTGGATATTGAAGATGAAGAATTATATGCTCCTCGTGATTCGCGCGAACTGGTAATGGAAAATGTCTATAAAGACCTTCAGTTTGCCTGCCAGAATATAACAACAACCAACGATGCAACCGGATCGCTGGTTACCAAATGGGTTGCTTATGCACTGGCTTCACGCATTTGTTTGTTTGAAGGAACATTTCGTAAATATCACAATCTGAGTTTATCGACATCAGCCGACACATGGTTGCAAAGAGCGGTTGATATGTCTGAATATATGATGGAAAATTCAGGGAAAAAAATCTATACCGGTGATGGAACCGATGCATCATTTCGTGCATTATTTACCAGCGACGATCCGGTAACCGATGAAGTTTTAATGGCTGTATGTGCAAGTAAAGATTTAGGGGTATTGCATAATGCTAACTGGAAATGGACTTCGCCAACATACGGAAACCGTTTTAGCATGACCCGTACGTTTATCAATACATTTCTTCAACTCGATGGCACCCCGTATACCAGCAAAGATGGCTGGGAGACCGAAGATTTTTATACCGAGTGTCAAGGCCGCGATAGTCGTTTGGCCCAAACCATTCGTACTCCCGGGTATTCCAGAGATGGAAAGCCAGCAGCTCCCGATTTTGCAGGTTATTCATTTACCGGTTATCAACCGATAAAACTTTGCCTTGATGGATCAGCCTACGACGATGCAGCACTAAATACCAATGCTTTACCACTATTTCGTTATGCCGAAGTGTTATTGAATTATGCTGAAGCAAAAGCCGAATTGGGAACAATTACCAATGCTGATTGGGCAGAAACCATTGGAACCTTGCGGGCCCGTGCAGGAATTACCGGAGGACTGACAAGTTTGCCGTCAACAGTTGATAGTTACATACAATCAACCTACTTTCCTGAAATAACGGATCCTGTTATTCTTGAAATCCGTCGTGAGCGTGCCGTTGAACTGAATCTCGAAGGATTTCGCTTTGATGATTTAAGAAGATGGAAGTGTGGAAAATTGTTGTTGTTGAGCTGGGACGGTATGTATATCCCGGAACTTAATGCTCCGATGGATTTAGACCATGATGGCACATACGACGTTATTTTCTATACCTCTGACGAGGGATTAGAAATAGCAAAAGTATTAACAGGAGACTGGGATGCTGCAAAATCAACATGTGCAACCGTGTATGTTGAGGAAGGTGAAGGTAGTTCCAGTCAACTTCAGTTGGTAGAAAAAGTGGAAGGAGATGACGGTTACCACTTAACCTGGGATAAACCCAATGACCATAACCGGGTTTGGGGCAATAAACAATATTTATATCCAATACCAGCTACGGTAATGGTTAAAAATCCGAACATTACTCAGAATGCCGGTTGGGAAAATGGTGCTTCCAATGATGGCAACTAAATCATATTAAATCTATTATTCAGGAGGTTATTTCATCTCACAATGAATAACCTCCTGTTTTTTTTCAAAAACCCAGGCACATATAACAAAGGATAATTCAATAAAAATTTATACACATGAAAAGATCGATTTTAGTTCTGATAATTCTTTTGGTTAATTTAGGATTTGTTTATGCGCGTCCGAATAAACCAATTATTGTTGCTACTTATAATTTACGAATGAACAACCCAAAAGACGGGATCAATGCCTGGCCAAACAGGAAAGAAGATGTAAAAAATTTAATTCGTTTTCATGAATTCGACATTTTTGGGACACAGGAAGGTTTTATCGAACAGTTGAACGGGGTGCTTGAACTGGATGAATACGCTTACACCGGACATGGTCGTGAAGATGGGAAAGATGCAGGCGAACATTCAGCCATATTTTACAAAAAGGACAGGTTTAAATTACTCGACTCCGGAGATTTTTGGCTGAGAGAAAATCCTGATGAACCGGGTCTTGGATGGGATGCAACCTGCTGTAACCGGATTTGCTCGTGGGGAAAATTCCGCGATAAGGAAACATCCAAAGTGTTTTATTTTTTCTGTGTTCATTTCGATCACCAGGGAGTGATAGCCAGAAAAGAATCGGCAAAATTGATGGTGAAAAAAATTCAGGAAATAGCTGAAGATTTTCCGGTTTTTTGCGTTGGAGACTTAAATTCAACACCGGAAACAGAACAAATACAAACCATGCAAAGCTTGTTAAGGGACTCCCGTCAAATTTCAACAACGCCTCCTTACGGGCCTGTTGGTACAACAAATGGATTCAAATTTGATGCTCCTATGCTCAAACGAATCGACTATATCTTTGTAAGCAATCAAATCGGCATCTCAAAATATGGTGTATTAACCGACAACAAGGAACAGCGCTTTCCATCAGATCATCAGCCTGTGGTTGTCAGGGCACTCATCAATTAAAAATCAGTTTTACCCTAAAATCGAAAATTAATATTCGATTAAAAGGAAAATCGTTATTCAAATCCATTGATCCTGATTGTTTTAAAAAACGATATACCCATAAAAATGAATTATTAAATGAAACATACACTTTATTTTTTCATAATAATATGTTGTATGATAATAATTTCCTGCTCTGAAGAATCTGAAACCCCCACAGATAAAGAAAATGGCGGTACATCAGTTTCCGAAATTGTGGCGATGTCTTTTAATGTCAGGAACAGTGGTGGCGATACTGGAGAACACAGCTGGGATAACCGAAAGGCTGCATGTCTGGAAATGATTGACAGCATTCATCCTGCGCTTATTGGCATGCAGGAGGTAAGACCTGACCAGAAAACCTATTTCGATGAAAATCTGACAGATTATATAATCGTTGGAGTTGCGCGTGACGGGAGTGGATCGGGTACAGAATATTCTTCTGTGTGTTTTCGGTCTGATATCTTTTCTATGCAAAATTATGGAACTTTCTGGCTAAGCGAAACCCCAGATCTTATGTCGAAAGGATGGGACGGAGCCTGTTACCGGATATGTACCTGGGTAAATCTCAGAATAAAAATTACCAACAAAGAAATATATTTCTTAAACACTCATCTCGATCATAAAGGTACAGAAGCTCAGGAGCAGGGGCTTCTTTTAATAAAAGAAAGAATAAAAAGTATTGCCGGAGACGATGCCTGCGTTATCCTGACAGGCGATTTTAATATGAAACCTGACAATGCCAATATTGTTAATTTCGCCACCTACATGCATAATTTAAGAGACCAGTTTGTCGACGGAAAGTATTACAATGCAGCAACTTATAATGGATGGGAGGCGTCAGGTTCGATAATTGATTATATCTGGTACCGGAATTTAACTTTGTCTTCGTATGAAGTTATAAACGGGATGTATGGTGGAGTTACTTATATTTCCGACCATTTCCCAATTATAGGGAAGTTTGAATTGCAGTAGTGAAATAGAAATTCAATAATGAAAATCTAAACTGATAACCATAAAAGTCTGAAAGAAATTTGAAAAAATAATGCCAGACCTATTCCTTAAAATCAATTAATACAAACTCAATATTGTAGCCGGTTCGTTCCCAGCCTGTTACCTTAAACAAAGCCATAAAATCACGATCACCAATCTGATGCTGATTGTAAAAAGCTTCAACAGAATCTTTGTTGGTAAAATATTTTAACGAATTAATGACGCCTCCGTCGTGTTCCGAAAGGAAAAATTTAAGCGAATTTCCGGCAGGACCGGTAATTTTTGCAACCAAAGAATAGTCAACCAGAACATCTGAAGAAGTATCGCTGTACAGAACTTTTTCTCCTGTTTCTGAATCTGTTATTGCAATATTGTAATTATTGAAACTGAGTTGAGGAAAACTTTCTTCAAGCATATTTTTTAATGAACGTAAATTTTTTGATTGTCCAATATACACTACATTCTCGTCATTCATGTTCGAGATTTCCCACTCAGAGCTTAAAAGCAGGTTGAAGCTTAAATCTTGTTGATCAAAATACTGGGTGATGTGTTTGCTGCAATATGCCCCCATTTTAGTAATGTATGTATATGTGTTGGGAGATACAACCGATGCCTTTTCGGGATTTTTCTGGATAAATGAATTAAATTCTGCATCAGAGTTAATATCAAAGTCGCGGATTATTCCTGAACCTCCTGTTTCAAGTGGGCCCATCATGGTGTAATGATCTCCGATTAACACCGTAGTTGGAAAATTTTTATTTATATTATCATTCCAAAACCGAGCAGTTTCCCTCTTTAAAAAACCAAAATAAATAATTGTCAGAATGGCAAACAAGAAGAGCGCAGATCCTATCCAATATATCCTTTTTCTATACTTATTATTAGTAGAATTTTGTTTGTAAAACTGAACCCGGTACTGTCCTTTGTCGATAGAAAATAATATTTCATCCTTCCCCGCCTCTTCCGTGTAATATATCTTCAGCTTTTTACGTAAATGATAAACGTAAACCCGAACCTTGTTATCGTTTTTAATGGGATCGTATTTTTTGCCAAACATTTCATTCCCAATGGTAACCTCTTTAACTTCTGTATCATTGAGACTTGCATGAACCAAAAATGTAAGTAATTTTACATTAATAGCAGTTTTCGCAAAAGTACTGCTACTGATAATTCGTTCAAGCTGTGCTAATATTTCTTCTTTACTGAATTCCATTTGCATTCAAAACAAAAATAGAAAAATTTTTGTCTTTGGCTTAATTATCAATAGTTTCAAGAATTACAACACAGCAGATTTTAACGGTTAAAACAACGTGTTTTTATACTAATTTCTCAGCAAACAATCCAACATTGATTAAACTTGAGCTACAAAGAATAAAAACTAACATAAAATAACAACCATGTATTCTAATTCAAACCATCAAAAAATGACTAAATCAGTTCTTCAAAACTTACAAACTTTGTTGCTGATTTTATTTTTTATCAGCTGTACTTCGGGCCTTTTTGCCCAGCAAACTGAAATTAAATTTTTATCAGGAACAGATGCCGCTAACACCGTTGAATGGGATTTCTTCTGCACCGACGGAATGAACAGTGGCGAATGGACAAAAATTCCGGTTCCTTCGAATTGGGAATTGCAAAAATTTGGAACTTACAATTACGGCCACGACTGGAGAAACAAAGACATGAAGCTGGGCAAAGAACACGGATTGTATAAATACGAGTTCGAAGTACCCGCAGCATGGAAAGGAAAAACCATAAATATTGTTTTCGACGGTTCGATGACCGATACCAAGGTAAAAATCAATGGTAAATCGGCAGGAGTAATGCATCAGGGAGCTTTCTATCGTTTTAAATACGACATTTCGAAATTACTGAAATACGGAAAGAGCAACATTCTGGAAGTGGATGTAGCCAAACATTCGGACAACGAGTCGGTGAACCGTGCAGAACGCCAGGCCGACTTCTGGATTTTTGGTGGAATTTTCCGCCCGGTATTTCTCGAAGCACTGCCGGCTATTCACATGGAACGTACTGCCATCAATGCTAAAGCTGATGGATCATTCAACTCGCTAATTGTACTTAATCAATCAAAATCAGATTATTCTGTTGATGTTGATTTATTTGATTTACAGGGAAACAAAATCGGGAATACGCTTCAGTATGACATAAAAAAGGGAAGTACTGAAGAAACAATTTCCGGCAAATTCGACGGAATAAAATCATGGAATGCCGAGTGGCCAACCTTGTACGACATGAAAATTACCCTTAAAAAAGGGGACGACAAATTGCATGAAATTTCTGAACGAATCGGCTTCAGAACAGTTGAACTGCACAAACACGATGGTTTTTATATCAACGGCGAAAAAGTTGTTTTTAAAGGCGTTTGCCGGCACTCGTTCCGTCCGGAAACAGGTCGTTGTTTAAGCGAAGAAGATATTATTGAAGATATCAATCTGATAAAAGAAATGAATATGAATGCGGTTCGCTGCTCGCATTATGTTCCCGATAAACGTTTTCTCGATTTGTGCGACTCTCTTGGACTTTTTGTACTGGATGAAGTTACCGGCTGGCAAGATGGTTATGACACCATTGTTGGGCCCAAACTCATAAAAGAAACGGTATTGAAAGACGAAAATCACCCGAGTGTGGTAATTTGGGACCACGGTAATGAAGGCGGTTGGCTGTTCGAAAACGAAAAATGGCTGCCTTACTGGGATATTCAGGACCGTCCGGTAATTTGCCCATGGCTTTTGCACAATGGCGTTGAAACGCACCACTATCCTGAATTTAACCAGGGAATTGGAAGAAACGTTTTTGGAAACGATCCGTTTATGGCTACCGAATTACTGCATGGTTTATATGATGGCGGTCACGGAGCAGGGTTGGAAGCTTTCTGGAGAAGTTATGAGGCCACTCCGCTACTGGCTGGAGGTTTCCTTTGGGTTTTTGCAGATGAGGCTGTTTTACGTACCGATAAAGAAGGAACTGTGTACGATTCTGACGGAAACCATGCTCCCGATGGAATTCTTGGTCCGAACCACGAAAAAGAAGGCAGCTTTTATACCATTAAAGAAATTTGGTCGCCCGTTCAGGTTGAACCACTTGCCGTAAACAAATTATGGGATGGTAAAATGTACCTGAAAAACAAATACATCTATACCAATTTAAAAGAGTGTGGTTTTAGCTGGCAAGCTGTAAAAACCGAGATGGGCACAACAAAAGAAACCGTGGTTGGCTCTGGTTTGGTTGAAAGTCCCGATGCAGAACCGGGCGAAACGGCACGGATAAAAATTGATTGCAAAGATGCTTTGCAGGAAGCCGACCTGTTTAAGTTTAAAGCCGTTGATCGCGAAGGTTACGAACTTTATACCTGGAGCTGGCCGGTGGTTCAGCCTGATGAAATAGCCCGGGAAATGATTCCTGAAAATAAGGATGGAAATGAAATAGAAGTAACCGAAAATGGTGGAAATATTACGGTTTCAGCGAATGATGTAGAAATCGTTTTCAATAAAAAAGACGGAACAATTGAGTCTGTTAAAAACAAAAACGGCCTGATTTCCTTAACGGGAGGACCTGTTCCCGTTGGCGTTGAAACAGAACTAAAAGAAGTGAACTGGAAAACCGATAACGAAGGGAATTTTGTGTTAGAAACAACCTATTCGCGCTATCCGGGCAAAATGGTGTGGACGGTATTTAAAAACGGACTGGTAAAACTGGAAGCTGATCCGATAAAAGGAAGATTAACCAATATCGATTTTATTGGTATCTCGTTTAATTACCCGGATGAAAAATGCGAAGCAGTAACCTGGATGGGACGCGGACCATACCGGGTATGGAAAAACCGAACCAAAGGGCACAACATTGGTGTGTGGGAAAAAGAATACAACAACACCATTACCGGCGATAGTTTTAACGAATTAATTTATCCAGAATTCAAAGGGTATCACGGGAACCTATATTGGGCAAAGCTAAAAACAAGCGAATCGGATTTTACAATCATTACTGAAACGCCAAATTTATATTTCCAGCTGTTTACACCGGGTAACCCAAAACATGTAGCCGGCGGAACTTATCCTGTTTTCCCGGAAGGCGATATTTCGTTCCTATACGACATTCCTGCCATTGGTACTAAATTTAAACAAGCTGAGGCTTTGGGCCCCAAAAGTCAGAAAGGCGTTTATCAAGGCCGCAGAGGAGATGAGAATTACCCGATAAAACTTTGGTTCGACTTTAAAAACCAGTAGAGAAACTAGGTACGCAATTCGATTTTTTCGTCAATATTTACAGAGAAGACCTGAAACAAACTTTTAAGTTGTTACTTTTATCTTCTCTGTAAATAATTATAATTTAAACCACATAACCATGAAAAGACGAAATTTCATAAAAAACACTGCTGCCAGTGGAGTTGCATTAACCGGCCTTACGGGTGTAATGACTGCAGGAGCAACAGAATCGAAAACATCTAATTCGGCAAAATTTAAACTTAAGTATGCTCCGGGTTTGGGAACTTTCAGAGCACATGTGGGAGACGATCCCATCGAAAATATAAAATTCATTGCAGACCAGGGATTCCGGGCAGTTTTTGATAATGGTTTGATGGGAAGAACACCCGAAATGCAGGAAAAAATTGGCAGTGAACTGGCACGCCTTGGGCTCGATTTAGGTCCGTTTATTGTGTATGCCGACCATCATGCCAAATACGGTGTAACCGATGATCCTGAAGTAACTAAAATGCTGGTAGCAAAAACGGAGGAAGCTCTTAATGTGCAAAAAAGAACAGGTGCAAAAACAGGATTGATAACATTCGGTATTTACGACGAAAAAATGGATTGGGATTACCAAACCATTAATGTAATCAATCACATGCGCGCATGCTGCGATGTTGCAGGAAAAACAAACCTGGATTTGGTTATGGAACCGTTAAACCACCAGGTTGACCACCCAAAATTATTCCTCACAAAAATGGCCCAGGCGAAAATGATATGTGTAGCTGTTAATCATCCAACCTGCAAAATTGTGGACGATATGTATCACCAACAAATTACAGAAGGAAACCTTATTATGAATATGGATATTTGCTGGGATTACATTGGCGCTTTTCATATTGGCGACAACCCGGGAAGAAAAGAGCCAACTACCGGCGAAATCAACTATCTAAATATATTTAAGCATATTTACGACAAAGGTTACGATGGAACGCTTTGCTGCGAGCACGGAAAAAGCATTGGTGGCAAAGAAGGCGAATTAGCATTTATTGAAGCTTACCGAAAAGTAGATGCTTTTGAAGTATAATTCCGAAACGAATGTAAAATAATATTGAGAACACAAAAAGCCGGCAGTTGCCGGCTTTTTGTACAATTAGATGAAATCTGTTTCTTAATTATTCCAAAAGGTTTCATTTATCATCCATTGCTCAATTGTTAATTCCGGCTCGTCGTCAATGTTGTTTACGTTCCAGTTGGCGTCATTAATCATCCAGTTTTCCAACTCCAAACTCGTTTCTGCTTCTTCAAGAATATTGGTGTTGTAATTCCAGTATTTGCTATCTGTCATCCAATCCTCAAGAGCCATTTCGTTTTCTGTTTCCTGTGCAAAATCGGTAATGTTTATCGAATTTGTATTCCAAACTGTTTCGTCAGTCATCCAGTTTTCCAATTGAAGTGTTGTTTCCATGTTAACATGACCTGAGACTTTTGTTGCTTCTGCTTTTACGGTTCCAACGAATAATAATATTGCGATGAATGTTCCTGTTGCTAATTGTTTAATTGTTGTTTTCATGATTTTGTTTTTTTAATTTGAATCAAAGCTACACCAGGAAAGTTGTTTGTTAAAATGAAATAGAAGAACCGGGATATTTTATCGACGGATTGGAGATTTGTTAGGCAGAAACAGTGTTGAAACAGATGTAGCCAAACCACAATGCATTAGAAATACATGGTTTAAGTCTCGAATTAAAGTTGTTGTAATAAAATTGCAGAATTCCTTTCTTTTAAAAAGCAAAATAACTTCAACTTGTCCGTTGTTTCAGATTTGACACGATACTAGTTTGCTTGATTTTTATGAAAACTGTAACGGATTAAACCACAGATAATAAAATTTTGGTGGTTCCCATCATCCGATATCCAATTTAATCCATCGTTACTCATATTAGTAAGCCCGAAAACTGCACGTACACCTATGCTTAAACGGTTTGAAAACCAATATCCGGCACCTATCGGGAGACCGAAGCTGACTAATTTGAGGTGATCATTAAAATTTGAATTTTCTCCTTTATCAGGCTTATTTGTTGCTCCCACCATAAAGCCGGTTTGAAAGCCAGCTTCAAGGAATAATCCGTTCGGGTTTTGGTAGCGATACAAAAGCGGAAAGTTGATGTATGAAAAATTAAGCGTTCCACTAATTGTTTCCTCATTTTTAATCTGGTTGTAATCGGCACCTTGAAAAGTATAATTTATTCCGGCATTTAATATCGAAGTTTTGGTAAAATGGTAAACATTACTTTCGAGTCCTGCCATATATCCTGTGGTGGTGTTTAAGTTTATTCCACTAAAAACATGTGCAATACCTGCTCCTCCATATAAACTTACTCCTTCTGTGGCTTCATTTTTTTGAGACCATCCCGTAAATGAAAGAAGTATAAAAAATAAAAGGCTTAATTTTTTCATTCGTACAATAACTAGATATATTATTATCAAAAAATCGAAAAATAATATGTTAAAGGTACGAGAATGGTTTGGAATTGAAAGTATTAATGTTGCCTGGTTTTTTTTGATATGGAAAAATCTTGCTGTAAAAATGTAGTATTATAAAAATAAAAAAGCCAGAAGAATTATTCTTCTGGCTTCGGAGTAGCGGGAGCAGGACTCTCCATGCTTATTTCTCATATTTCATTATCAATTAGTTAAGCACTCTGTATCGGGTGTTTTATGCCCAATTTTGGCGCAGAACAGGCGCATTTGTGGCGCATAAAAACTAACGCTACAAACTCTTGAGTTGCTTTATTTGCCGCAGAACTGAATTCATTGCCTCAACATCTCCTAACAACTTCAATCTATCAATAAAAACATAACTATCGTTTGATTTTTGACCTTCAGCACATCCGTCAAGCTGATCAAATATTTCGGTGTATCGATTCATGAGCTCATCCCTAAGATCTTCTGCTACCAATCGATTGATTTTTATTTTCATCTGTTCTAATTGAGTAATTAAAATATACTATACGTCTAGCTTTAACTAAACGGATTGCTGCACTTTCTAAACGGATTCATCTCTTTATCATGTTCCGGTATGGGGTTCCTCCATGTCACCCTGAGACGACTTTCCGTTATGGTGTCCTCCTTTCTGCAATTCTGCTTCAAGGAGATCATTCAGTCTTTTCAACCTCCTTTTATCATCTTCCAGCTCTTCGATGCGTTGTTTACAATTAGGGTTATCACAGTGTTTACCGGGTGACGTTGGTTCTGTGTACTCTCTATTGGGCTCTTTGGTTGTGTCCTTAACTTTGGGTGTGTCGGGGTATTTTTCTTTTAAAAACCGGTCGTCGCCGGTAAGCAGATATTTAAAATTAAATTGCGGATGGGCTTTAACAATGTCCTCCAAAATCTCAACACCTGGCTTTTTTTTCTCGTTCCCTTCGCGTTTTAGCCTAAGAATATTTTCTGCCCTGGTCCATCCCAGCGACTTTGCAAACTCGTTTGCACTTTCGTAACCCATTGTTTTCCATAGGGTTTTAAGTCTTTCGTAATAAATATTCAAAGTCATAGAAATTATCTATTGCAAATAAGTATGCAGATATTTGCAAATTACTCTGCAATTGTCTTACATTTGTCTGACAAGATAATAACAAAGCATGAGCGATACAACAGCAAATAGTATGAATCTTCACCTGCAAAAGCCCGACACGAAATATGACTTAAGGCTTTCAAGCGATTTAAAAAATGCGCTGAAAGATACAGCCGAAAAAAAAGGAATGGACATGGCTGACTATGCAAGACTTGCTCTTAGCGAAAGGGTGGAAAAGGATTCTGCTGTTCCTGCATAAAAAACAAAAGCCCGGATCGATGGTGCTACGAACACCTCCCCGGGCTTAAATAAAATAAATGATGGAAACAAAAGTAGTTAAACAAAACAAACTGGCTATTATCCCGGCCGGAATTATTGATGGGGTAGAAGCGTTCTGTTACAAAGGTGAAAAATGGGTGGCCATAGACCGACAGGCAATTCCTTATCACGAAGCACCGGGCAGAATTCAAAGAATGATTGCCAATGCCTTTTTAAACGACAAACCCAGCCAGGACTATTTAAAGAACAAAATGGGAATAACATCATTTGAAGAAGGCTTTGAAAAGTGGTATCACTGTGTTGTTGGCGCATGGGACAATGTTCCTGACTTTTTGCAAGGCAAGTTCACAGCTGATGGATATAGCAGCCATTGTTTGAAAACAGACTGTATTCACAGAGGCAAATTTTGCAGCGTTGCTACCGGTTTAAGGCATTGGGAAGTTGCCACTATTAACGCTTTAAAACTTGGCCTTTCGGTTGAAAAAACCGCGCCGTTGCTTAATATATCGGTGTCGGGACTAAAAAGCAGGATCCAACAATTGAAAGAGAAACTGGATGCCAAAAACGAAAGAAGTCTGATGGCCAAAGCCACTGAATTAGGAATATAAGCGTTCCCCAACGTGACGAAGTAAGGGAGGCACTAAGTTGAGGTTAAAGGTTTAGGTTGATTTTAGTTATAGGTTAAATCGGTTAAAAAGGGCTCAGTCTCCCCCCCTTTTTGTGAAATATTGAAAAACAAAATCTCTTCTCTCTGCAGGGAAGAAACACGGAACGAGAAAAGAGGGAAGAGATTTAAAATATTTTCTGCAGCATGCAGATAGGGAGGAGAGTAAAGCGGCCGGGGCACATAAGTACAATTCGTTTTGCAATACACCTTTCAACAATGTCCCAGCCCCGGCCTGCTTTTTTTGCTTGTACCTTAAATTAAATAATTCCCGGAGTTATCCGGTTAACCATACCGGGCTCCGGGAATAAACCAAAGTTCTGAAACAACATAGTATTAAACTATAAATACTCCAATGCTACAAAGCCCCGGCGGTGGTCGGGGCATTTTTAACTACAAATATTATGAAGATCTACATTGCAGGAAAAGTAACCGGTGAACCAACCGACAAATGCCAGGCAAAATTTAAACAAGCCGAAGAGCGGCTTAGCCAGTTAGGAGCAACACCAATTAATCCTTTAAAACTGGGTATTCCACATCATCTCACATTCGAAGAAAGCAAACAGCACAACTTTAAAGCCTTACGCCAGTGCCAGGCCATATTTATGCTGAACGACTGGCGCACTTCCGATGGAGCTCCGCAGGAACTAAAGGAAGCCATGAAGCTTAAAAAGGAAGTGTTTTTTGAAGAGGCAGGCGATTACAACATTGTAGGAAACCTGGTAGCCGAACAACTGCAGAATTAGTGGACCGCGATATTGAAATATGGAAAAACAAACAAAAGTTGGCAGAATATTGCGGCGAATGTGGCGGAAGTGGACAACAGCATGTTCACCTAACCGGCAACCGGAAAATCGATTTCGAGACATGCCAATACTGCAAAGGCACTGGCCGGCCAATTAATAGAAAAATGAAAGCCAGCGCTTACGACAGGGCCACCAAACCATGGATTAACGAATTTGAAACTCAAACTATAACAAATGAAAAAGACATTCAACAACCGCAGGAAACCGGAATCGGAAAGCATAACAAACTCGCAACGGTTCCAGGGAGCATTCAACAATCCCGACAAAGAGATTTTAAAGAGGAAGGGAATAAAAAGCCCGGATTTGCAGGATATGCCATTCCGGGTGCAAGAGGGGAAAACAACCCGGTACTTTGCCACCCAGGAGAAGTACGACAATTACATGAAAAGAAAAATAGTATAACACTTTAATTATAACAACTATGGAAGAACAAAATTCGATTACAGCCACTGTTGTTTTCCTTGAAAATGGAAAACCGGCTCAGATGGAGGCTACAGAACCCGACGAAGAACAACTGTTAAGTGTTGTAAATCTTATTCAGGCCGATTATTATCCCGATAAAGACATTCGAATTAAACAGGTTTTTTACAACAATAAAATGCTGGTTTGGAATGAAACACTGGCTCATTATTTCTTTGATAAAGGCCGGATATCATTCGAGGATTTTATTGCTAACAGCAATTTCGAAACCGAAGAAGCTGCATAATATTCACACTTAATTATAACAACTATGGAAAAGTTTAGAATAGAAGTAGTACGAGAAGATGAATACGAAGTTGAAATCGATGAAACAATCTGGACTCCTGAAAATTTAAAAGAATGGTCATCTGTTTTTTGGGATGTTGAAAACACTGAGGAATTTGCCGAATCCGTAGCTCGGGCGATAATAAGACAAGGTATCGATCAGGGATTTTATGAGGGTTTTGGAAACCTGTCTATTTATTATAAAAGTGGCCACAGAAAGACTGTTTACGGACCAGGATACAAAGCGATTCCTGAGGCTGAATATGCAGAAGGAATCAAGGTGTTCCTTAAATATTATGATGATGATTATAACTGTAACACATCTAAATTATGAAACTCACACTAACATCCACAACAAAAATTGTGATGATAAAACCCGGCCCTCTGGCCGATGGAGTACCGGCCCGCGTATGGGAAGGAGAAACCGAAAGCGGCATTAAAGTACATGCTTTTATTAGCCGTGTTGCCGTTGATAAAAACGAGAATACCGAGCAGTTTGAAAAGGAGCTGCAGGAATGCGAAGCACCATCTGCCGAAGTTCAGGCAATTCCTAACAGGTTAATTCTGTAGTTATGGCACAACTCAATTTGTTTACCGACAAAACGTGTGCTCATTGTGGTGAAAATCCGGGAGTAAGTCCTAGAAATCCAAATCTGTGGAACGGATTTATTGATCGTGATACTGACCAACATGTTTGCTGGAAATGCAAAAACATTCATTACCAGGAAAAGGCAAAAACAATGAACCTTAAAAGTGGAATGATCTATTCCGAACAACCGGTAATGTTGTAGAATTATGGGAGCAGGACTAATTCACGAAGATGCCAGGCGTATTACCTTGAATAATTGCGGTACTCCAGCCACACGAAGCAAAGTGGAATACCACATATGGCTGAATGAATTTAAGCTAAAATTCTACACTAAATACCCGCTTTACAAAGGTGTAGAACAGGCAGCCGATTTAGAAGGATATAAACGGCTGATTGCCGAAGGACAGAAATTACTTAAAAAAATTGAACGAGATGAAACAAAAAACCATTCCCGGATTTAGCAGACTTGGACGTCCTCCTAAAAAGAAAAAGGAGAAAGCTGCTGCAGTAAAAAACCTGAACGGATCGGGGCCCAAAGGAACCTACGTGCGTAAATATTTCCTGCACCGGCAAATTAAAAAGGCCGGCTTCCAGCTGGTGCTTGAGCAAACTACCAAGAGCATAAATATTCCCTACAACCTAACCGACCAGGCAAAGGAGAACAGATATGTGCACGAACTGCAAAAAGATTACAACTACGGTGTGCAAACTTCAATTGTGTAATAATTAGCAAGCTACAACGAAGATGAAACTGAAGAAATTCGATAATGAAACCATGGCGAAGAATCAATGAAGCTGATTTGTTGGTGCTACGTTCCTAACCCTACTCATTATTTAAAACATAATAAAGACCTGCAACACGTATTGCATACGGGTTATATACCATAAGTGGAACAATTTGATACAAACACTATGAAAGAAAGAATTGAAGATGCTTTAAAAAACAATGTTTCACGGAGAAGGTATTTCGTGACAGAAGATAGTCGTAGAACTATTATTCATTCAAGACAAGGATTCTTTACAAGTGGCTTTTTTCGAGATATAGCAACATTAAAAGCCCTATATATGGTTACTGAAATCGACGGGCAACCAGTAGTTGTATTCCATAAAAGAGATTCTGAATTAATTGATTAAATGGAACAATTTGAACCATAAAAAATTAATAATATGACACCACGCGAACAAGAATTAATAAATGATGCAATCACCGAATTTGTGGAGAATATCGAATCGAGAATTGGGGCTGATATTAATGTAGATAAGCTATTTGACAAAACCCAAGAGTTTATCTATGACGCTATCCCTAATTGCCTGTATCCTAAAAAATAATCACGGGGGGAGGAACTATTTGAAACAAAACTTTGAATTATGAAAGAACAATTTGACGATAAACTAAGATTATCGAGCGCAAACAAAGAAAGGCTCGAAACAATAAATACTATTCTCGAAGAATACAAAGCAGACGGATATGTTTTAACGCTTCGACAGTTGTATTATCAGCTTGTTTCGAAAGATATTATTCCTAACAACGATAAAGAATACGGCAAACTATCCAACATTCTAAAAAAGGGCAGAATGTCCGGTATTGTTGATTGGGCTTCGATTGAAGATAGAGTAAGAGTGCCAAAATTACCGTATTGGGTTAACGGTGTGAAAGATGCAATTAAAGATACGATTGAACAGTATCGAATTAACCGAATGAAGGGACAAGATAGAAAGATTGAAATTTGGGTTGAAAAGGATGCTCTATCAAATGTGCTTTATCGTGTTTCTTCTAAATATCATATCAGACTCATGGTTAATCGCGGGTATAGTAGTGTTTCAGCGATGTATGATGCTTATAATCGGCTGAATAGCGGCGATGTAATTTTATATTTCGGAGATCATGACCCAAGTGGATTAGATATGATTCGAGACATAAAAGAAAGGTTACAAGATTTCGGGCTCGAAATAGATGTCATGCCGATAGCTTTAACAATGAATCAGATTGAACAATTTACACCACCACCAAACCCTGCTAAAATAACTGATCCGCGTGCAAAATGGTACATTAAAAAATTTGGTGGTACAAGTTGGGAACTTGATGCACTTCCACCAAGAGAGTTGATTAGACTTGCTGAAAACGCAGTTGAAAATTTAATTGATATGCAGCTTTATAACGATATGTTAAAGGAAGAACAACAAGGCATTATTGAACTTAAATCTTTCTTTAAGTAAAAGGTTCAGATAGATAGACTGATGTGAACTAACTGCATAAAAACTATATCATGCAAAAACAATTCGTTAAAGCTTTCGGGCAAATACAGGAGCTCTTCCAGCAGCTAAACGATGCCGGGCATGTTAGCCAGGAGCAGGCCGAGCTGTTCGACCAAAATCAGAAAGTGGTGGTGAATTACCACAGCTGGGTTAAACAACAACTGGAAGGAAGTATTAAAGTGGAATTGCCCTGGACCGAACCCGAATTTGAGGAAGCCTGGAAACTTTGGAAAACATTTAAAAAACAGCAGTTCCGGTTTACTTACAAACCAATTAGCGAAGAAGCAGCTCTGACCAAACTAAAAAAACTTTCCGGTGGAGACATGCAAATCGCGATAGCCATACTTCAGCAAAGTATTGACAACGGATATATGGGCCTGTTTCATTTAAAAACCAAAACATCATCACATCACAAATCCAATAATCAAAAACCCGGACAAATTCTGAAGTCCGACAAAACAAAAAAATACGATGGATGGGATTAGCAGCGCAATAAAAGTATTACAGGAGAGCGGTGTATCAACCGTTCGCAACCCTCAAACCTACAGTTTCGGCACAAAAACAGAATGCCGGGAGCTTTTGAAAAAAGTATTGTGGGAAACCGACAAAACAATTCGAAACCTGGCATGGCTGCCAGAGTACGAACGAGTGGTTGAATGGATGCATAACAACCAGGGAAAAGGATTGTGTTTGAGAGGCGATTGCGGACGCGGAAAATCGAGCATATTGCTGGGTGTAATTCCTGTAATTTTTTTGATGAAGTACAACAAGGTTGTTCGCGTTACTCAGGCCGAGGATCTTCCACAGGAATACGCTCAACTACTAAAAAAGAAGATACTGGCCGTTGATGATCTTGGCACCGAACCAATGTTAAACGACTACGGCGAAAAATCAGAAGTCTTCAACCGACTAATCAATCTGGCAGAAAAGGAACTTCGCCTGTTGTTTGTTACCACAAACCTTGGCCGCGACGATATTTTAACCCGATATGGAAACAGAACCTGGGAACGCCTTAACCGACTCTGTTATGTAATCAATTTTAAAGGCGATAGCATGAGACAGTAATATGAGCACCGACACTTTAGAATACAAACCACTTACAAAACCGGCCGAATCAACCGAAGAAACAAACGTGTACATTCCTGCTGCAGTAAAAAAACTCCGCAAAATTGAAACGCTGTATGTTACCGACTTACCTTTTACTGCTGAGAGTGCTGTTAAGGCAAAGCTTCCTGTAATTGGCTACAAAGGAATTGCCAACCAATATGCCGATACCTTAAAGCAGCTGGAACCCGATTTTATTCAGTTACTCCAAAAAAAGAAAGTGCATACCATTGTTTTGCTTTACAACTCAGATGTTGTGGATCCTCACTTTGTCCCCGGAGAAGAAAAAGACCTGGCGAAACCACTGTTCAATCTTTTTTTTGCTGTTAAAACGCTCAAGTATCTTCTATTTCAATTCGACCAGGAACTTACTCTTATTTATGCCAATATAAAACACCAATATCTTTTTGAAGGATGTAAAACCATTGATGAACTGATAGAAACTCATGGTGATAAGGTTGTTAAGTCGCTGAGCAATTACCGGGCAAAAACAAATAACTTTTTAAGTGCTATCAACCTAACCGAAAACAGCACCAACAAACTGTACGTTCATCTGAAACTAAAAAACGTTCAGGACTTTTACAGTTATCATGCCGATCGGTTAAAGTATTTCGAATTCACCTATAAATCGGTAAGCTACCACCACGATGGCGACAAAATTGAGAAGCTGTCGTATGCCGATGTGAAACTATATCTGCGCTCCGGTCCGGATTATTACAAGAGGATCCTGGTAATGAATCCGCACGATGAATTTGAAGAGGTTATTGTGCCATGGAAGATTGGCGAAATTGGCCGCGATTACGGAAAACTGTTCATAAACGAAATCAACCGTTACGATGGTTTTACCAATCAACCCAGTAACAATGGAGAATACCAGCGCACAGTTACCTTAAATCATAACGGTATCACAAGCTCGCTTTATAATCTTTACAACCCTGTTGACTGGGATCCGGAACAGGGCGAATGGCCACATATCGAAATGTTTCTCCGTCATATTTTTTCGGCAAAGAATATTTATGGCGAAAGCCTGTACGAGTGGGGATTGGATTATATGCAACTTACTTATACCCGTCCACGGCAACGCCTGCCAATTGTGGCACTTGTAAGCGAAGAACGAAACACCGGTAAAACAACTTTCCTCGATCTGCAGAAACTGATTTACGGAGCAAACATATCGATCCTGGATAACGCGCGCTTTCAACCCAAGTTTACCAGCCACTTTGCCGGCAAGTTGATTGTGGCTCTCGATGAAGGACACATTCCGGTAAACGATAAGATTACCAAAGAAATGATTAAAAGCATGGCCACCGGCAGAGAAGTGTGGATGGAAGGGAAGGGCACAAATGCCAAGCCGGTGGCCAACTTTGCCCATCTTATTTTTGTGAGTAACGACGAACGCAACTTTATGCAGATAGATGCCGGAGAAAACCGCTTTGCCGTGTTAAAAGTTCCGAGCTTCCGCGAGCAGGGAAAAAAAGACATTCCCGACATTCTGGACCGGATGAAAAAAGAGATCCCCGCCTTTCTGCATTTCCTGATTAACCGCAAGTTGCGTTATGCAAAAAATGAAACCCGCTTTTGGTTTCCGGACAAGAGTTATTTAACCGATGCGTTCCAGGCAGTGGTCGATAAAACCAAATCGAGTATCGAAAAGGATCTCGAAAATTACCTGAACGACTGTTTTATCGAATTTGGTGTGGCCGAGCTGAACTATACTTTAACAGATCTTACCGAAGAACTTTCGAAAGCAGGAATTAAATATCCCGGAACAAAAATAAGGGATCTGCTGGCAGAGACTTATGGCATAAGCCCTGGAGGATCGCTCAGATACACTTTTTACAGCCGCGATGCCAAAGGAGAGCCCACAATGGAACAGCGAAAAGGAAGGTATTGCACCTTTTACCGCGAAAACTGGATTTTGGAGCACGAATATTTGGACGTTGTGAGTGAAGAGGTAAAAAATTGACAAATTTTTAAAAGTGCGTTCCGTTTGTTCCGTTTGTTCCACTAGCTTGTAAATAATTGAATATTAAAAAATTAACATGGAACATTTTATTAAAAATAAGGCTTTAAAAAAGTTCCGTTTGTTCCACACCGGAACAGCCGGAACAAAATGGAACAAAGTTTTTAAGGATGTGTTCCGGGTGTAAAAAATTAATACCCAGTTTTTTACTCTTAAAAAATAGGGGTGGAACAAGTGGAACGCAAAATTTTGAATACGCGAAATATTAAAAATTGATAGTTATGGCAACAGAAATAAAAATAGATCCGGCCACACTTCCGGCAGATCGCCAAAAAGTAAAATGGCAAACACAGGAAGATTTTGATAAAGGAGAATGGAAGGAAGGAGAATACCAGGATGATGATGGCTACGGACTTTTTCTCTACAACGTGAAGGAAGACGGAACAACATCTGACTGGGATCTGATGTGGGATGTACTTAGTTGGGAGGGAATTGAATAATGGAAAAACCACTCTTCATCCCGTTAAATGCCGAATACTATGATGATTTTGAAGCCGGTAGAAAAAAGAAAGAATACCGGGTTTATGGCCCGCGCTGGAACGAAAGAATATGCCGCCCGGGACGGGAGGTTGTTTTAAGCCGCGGATATGGAAAAGGAAACCGCCGATCGGGCATCGTTAAAAGTTTCAATACCTGCAGAGCACATAAATGCGAAGCCAAAAAGGATTTCTATAAGTGCTACGGATTTAATCCGCTGGAGATGGTGGCCGAAATTGAAATTGAATTGAAATGAAGATTGAGCTCAAAATAGGAAAACGCCTGCGCGAGTTTCGCGAGAAAACAGGAATGAGCCAGGAGGCCGCGGCCTTTAAAGCTGGTTATGATAGAAGTTACTGGGGAAAAGTGGAACGCGGAGAGTCCAGCGTTTCAATTACTGTACTCTACGATTTTATATGCACCGTTGAAACTACGGTTCCGGTATTTTTTTCCGGGCCCTTGTTTAATGGTTCGGATCCTGTATCCGAAAAAAACGTGGTAGGATCCTGCCCAAAATAAATTACGGTTCGGTACCGAAAAAACTTTAGATAGATGATCAGAAATTTTTAAAGATACACCCCGGGGAAATGAATAAACCTTTTGAAAGCTACAATGGAGGAAAAGAAAGCGACGGCACTTTCCAGAAAATAATCAACGTAATTCCGCCACACGACATTTACGGCGAATTATTTCTGGGCAATGGAGCTGTTCTCCGGAAAAAGAAACTGGCCCAGTACTCCATCTGCATCGATGCCGATGCTGCAGTGATCGAAGCCTGGCAAATGAAAAATGAAATACCTGGTGCCCACTTCATAAATACCGATGCGATATCGTGGCTCGAACATTTTCGGGTACCAGCTGCAATTTTGAAAAGCCTGGGAATTCGGATCTTCATTTACCTCGATCCTCCATACCCAAAGTTCTGCCGGAAGAATCCTAAAAACCTTTATAAAAAAGAACTGCAGGAACGGGAGGACCACACCAAACTTTTAAACGTGATCAGCAGCTATCCTATACCGGTGGCCATAAGCAGTTACCCCAATGATTTGTACGATGAAATTTTAGCCGGTTGGAATTCGATCACCTTTCAGAACCAAACGCGCCAGGGAACAGCAATTGAACAGCTTTGGTTCAATTACGAAAAGCCGGCAGAATTGCACGATTATCAATTTTTGGGTGACGATTACCGGGAAAAAGAACGCATAAAAGGCATAATTAACCGGAATACGGCCAAATTTTTACGGATGGATCCTGCAGAAAAAAATGCGTTACTCGAGAACTTCCGGAGGGAAGGAATTATTTGATTCGCGATTCGCGAATTGCAAATGAACGCTAACGGCAAATGTAAATTTTCGTAGCGTGAAATTTGCACCGGCCCCGATTAATTGCATAAATAAAAAAGCGAAGCGTAGGCAAAAATACAAAATAAAATGAAATATTTGTGGAAAACGCTTGCTTATCCAAAATAAATAGTTATATTTGTAGTGTTGTTAGCAATGAAGCTACTTCGAAAAACAAAAACATCATGACTTATTTAATAGTAGAAACCGACGTAAGAGTAAACAGAAAAGGTACAATAAAAGACAATAACGTAGTCGAAGAATTTGACACGTTAGAAGAAGCAAAAGAAGTATTTGCAGAATTAAGCAAAGAGAAAGCTGTAAAATGCTACTCAGACCACAAAGAAACTATTTTGAGATTAGTATCTCAGGAAATTAAGCCTTACAATGAGCGTAGAAACGAGCACTACAGCGAATGGACACCAATTCAAGAAACTATTTTAAACTTTTAATCTATGCCATTCTGGTTTTTAAACAAAGAAACGAACACCGCTAAAATATACGGCGGTGTTTCTGCTATTATTAAGCACGAAGGAATTGAACAAACTCATAAGAGTAGATTAACGGAACATTTTTCAAGAAAGAAACTAAATACTTTCGAGGACGATGTTTATAGGATAAAACGCTGCGAAGTGCTAACGACCAAATCCAAACCAGTTTGAAAAACTGGAAGCGGGCGGGGCTTTTTTATTCCTCGAATCCGCACATATTTATTAATTGCACTTACCAGCTATGAAATTTACATATTGTTACCATGCCGAAGGGTACGTTTTGCGCTTACGTGCCTTTCAAATTTGCTTAAATATTCAGCGCAAAATGCATGGTAATACCAAAGCAAGTGGCCGTTACGACCAAAGGAAGTGATGGCATTTGCTGGCTGTTAGCGTTTGTTTTTTTCATGGTACTTCTGTCTTCCGACTTTTTCAGTTATATTAGCAAAGTAGCATTGGAGTAGGTTAAACCACAACCTACGCATGAATATTGACTTTAGCACAAAACCAAAAGTTTCCGTTCACCTTGATCCGGTCCATGAATCTTATTGCCGGTACATCTTTTCCACTCCGCCCGACCAGGACGAAATTGTTATTCAGCGAACCCACCCAATTGGCCAGCGGCTCACCTCCATTACCGACGAATGCTCCTTCCTTAAAAAACATCCTTCGTTAAAAGATTCAGTTGTTTTTATTTTACCTACTGACAAGGTGAACAAATACCATGTTAAACAGAGTTTCCTAAAAGTGGCAGAATGGGAGAAACAAAAGTTTAACGATTTTGTCAGGAGTGAATTCAGCTTATGGGTGAGAGAAGAGTTCTATCGCGGATATGAAATTTTCAGGTGGGATCAGAAAACAATTGTTGCAGCAATTTGTCGCAAACTAAATGTGCGAAATAACACAGTAAATTCCGACACCATTACAAAAAATGACTACCGTAACCGGGTGTATGTTGAGAAATATCGCGCCAAATTGCTCGAAAACCTTTGATATAACTGGAAAACAAAAATGTGTTCATCATTTTATCAATCAATCGCTTATAAAATGATGAAAAAACACCTGTAAAAATGGATACAAAACTTTTATCAACAGATCGACCAATTGCACTTTATTACGCCTTTGTAACAAATGTGCAATCGTACACTGAAAATGGCGAATCGAAATGCCAGGTTACTTTAACCGGCGACTGGAATCAAATAAATACCACAATAGGTACGATAAAACTGCAGGAATTCAATTCTGAAAGCGATGCCGGTACATTTTACACGTCGAATTTAAGTGCCACTGTTCCGGGCGAAGATGAAAACAGCCCCGAGAATACCCGAAAACTTTCGGGCAGGAAGGTGTTGCTACGTGTTGATTACCGATCGGGTTTGAAAAAAATTATAGGTGCTGCAGGAACCGGTCCAAAAGTTTTTATCAGTACCGAAACTAATACCACCACCAAACGAAACTTAACAGCAGAATTTAAATATACCGAACCAAACCGCTGGCTTTTATAGTCCTTTATAAGCCCTGCCCCCTGTGGTAATATTGTATTATGCAAGATTCAATATTACGTCAACAGTGGGCTTTTCTCCTAATGTCGCAAATGCGAAGGGGACTTTGGGCTATGCAACCCGAAAAGGCCATTGCCCTTGGAGCAACTGTTCAGGAGCTGATGAACCGCGACTGGAATGGAGGTTTGCAAACTATGGACTTAGAGCAGGAGCCTGCAAGAGCCGAATTCCCAATCGCTGCCGTTTCGAAAAGCGGACAGGTGTTTGCCGGTAAAAATTCGCTCGATTCGGCCCCCGAAGGATCTACTGCAGTTATACCATTAAAAGGAACCATGTTAAAGTATGGAACCTATTGCACCTATGGAACCGAAGAAGTTGCAGCCAGACTTTTAGAGGCAGCCATGCACCGTAATATTGCCAGCCTGGTATTAGATATTGATTCGGGCGGTGGCGCTGTTGATGCCGTTGCCCCAATGACACAGGCCATTCATAAATCGAGATTTGAATTTGGGAAACCGGTGGTTGCCTCCGGCGATCTTGTTGCCAGTGCTGCCGAATGGGTGGCTTCGGCTTGTACGCGATGTTTGGCCAACAATCTTATTTCTTCTGAATGGGGATCGATTGGTGTAATGATGAGCTTTTGGGATATAGTTCCTTACTACGAAAAGGAAGGATTCAAGTTCCATAAAATCTATGCTCCGGAATCGGATTGGAAAAACAGGCCGTTTGAACTTGCCCTGGAAGAAAAGTACGATGAGATTAAAGAAGAAGAACTTTCGCCACTGGCCATTGCTTTCCAGAATGCTATTAAAGCCAACCGAGGGAGCAAGCTGAAACTAGAAGTTCCGGGCTTGCTGAATGGGCGGATGTTTTTCGCCAACAATGAAAAAGACAATTCACTTAACGCCAAAGAGGTGGGTTTGATTGACGATACCGGCACGCTCGATGATGCCATTGAGCTGAGCCGCGACCTCGCAAAATCAGCCTTTGTGGACAAATATTTACAATCATAAAAATTAGAAACGATGTTTAAAATTGTTTTAAGTACAGTCTTAGGCTTTTTGGGGATTGAGTCGTTTACCAAAAAAAATGGTAAATCGGTTCTCACCGAAGAGCAGAAAAAGCTCCTGGCTGCAGAATACGGCGAGGAATTTGTACCTAAGTTTGAGGCTGATCTGGCAAAACATGAAGCGAACACTGGTGAAGATCCGCTTCACGCCCGCCTTGGAGAACGCTTAGGTAATCTTGAAAGCATTGTTACCTCGCAAAAGGAAACAATTGCTACGCTGACTCAGCAAAATGCTGATCTTTCAGGGAAAGTAAAGAAACTGGAAGATGAACCGGAAGCCGAACCCGCTGCCGAATTTGTTACCGGTGACAATGGAAAGCGCAAGCTGAAGTTTAATCTGAACCGAAACCTGGCTCACAACAAAATGGCAGCTGCTTACCTGGCAGGCGATACCCGCGTGTTAGCAGCAGGCGAAACCATTGATGTTGATTCGGTTATTACCGAATTTGGTGATTTGGTTAACTATGTGAAGCTGGATATGATCGGTCAGATCTTCCAGGGATTTGAAACTGCACAGCACTTAACATGGAAACGGGCCATTACCAGCTGGAAAGCTTCACGCTCGTTAATTACTTCGGTAATTCAGCAGTTTGTGCCTAAGTTCACTCCTCTGGGTGACACCACTTTTACTCCGATTGAAATACCACTGCGCAGATTCAAAATCAACGTATTGATTACTCCTGCCGATGTACTGGAATGGATTTTTAGCATGTACGATGAAAGCAAAGACCTGGATCAACACCCGGTTACTATTTACATCGTTAACAAGCTGATTGTGCCTCAGGCATGGGACGATCTGGATTACATTGCAGCAAACGGTGAGTTTGTTGAATTGGATTGGAGTGCTGTTAACGAAGGTGACCAGGGACAGGATCCTATCAACTCGATTGATGGTTTCTTAACCATTTTGAAGAAGCAAAAAGCCCTTGGTGAAGCTTCGAAAATGAACCATATCGACTTGGGAGAAATTACCAACGACAATGTGGTTGATAAAATCAATCTGTTTGTGGACAGTATTGATAAAAAATACAAGCGTAAGGATATGCCAATTGATATTGATCCAATGCTTTACAGAATGTACAAACGTGCATATAAAGCATTGTATGGTGCCGGATCTGATAAGGCAGACGATCCTAAATATGGTGGCGATGTAGTTGATTACAGCCGTAACCGTCTGGTTCCGATGTACAACATGACCGATTCGGGAGCTTTATTGTGTACACCAAAAGATAACTTTATCGGCTTGCGTCATACAAATGAGCCTGGTGCAAGCAAACTTATTCTGCGCAAATACGATTACGACATCCATGCTATAGGAGAATTCCGTTTTGGTATTGGTTTCGCCATTGCCGAAGCAGTATTCTATTATCTGCCTACAACTGACTCAGGATCTGGTTCAGCTGCCGGAGGTGGAGTATAAGAACGTACTAAGTAAAGCCTCTTCGGGGGCTTTACTTTATTAACTTTAAAAATTTTGACATTATGACATACGTTCCAGTAAGTGTACCAAAATCGGGAGCCAATCCCGGAAGACCTAAAGGGAAAAATCCGAACATCATTATTTTCAGAATGGATGATGTGGAGACATTCCCCACCCGCGACGCCAATGGTGTGCAGAGTGAAGCAGGTAAAAACCTGGCACTTAAATCAGGTGCTTCGGCTATTGCTATTTATGCCACTCCTTCGACTATTAAACGCTACGATACCGGCGAAGGTGATCCGGACGCAAAAGGATGGATCCAGAACCTTGAGTTCGAACATCCGGGCGACGAAGTTGCTTTTGAAGAGTGGAAAGAGAATAACATTAACGAAAACCTGGGCGCTATTACTTACCGTTGCGATGGATCGGCCAAAAAACTGCAGGGAACACCTTGTGAGCCGCTTCAGTTTGAAGTGGAAGAACAGGACGATAACGAAGCGCTAAAATCGAAGGTGACGTTAAAATCGTTGATGCGCGGAGCTAAATCGATGGTGTATCTTGGCGATCTGCCGGCACTCGATACCGATTCAGGATCTACTGCAGAAGGAGTTTAAATTACCATTTTCTGAAATTCGAATCCATAACTATCAGAGGCTTGTCAATTGTGGCAAGCCTTTTTTGTTTTTAAACTGAAAACTGAGACTGGCAACTTGCTGACGTCCTTTTCTTGCAATTGCAAATTGGCAAACTTGCTGTAAATATTTAAAAATGTGAATTATGGCTGAGAACATAACAAAAGACAGTCTGAAAGAAGACATATTTAATGCTTACCTGGCAGAGAAGTCTGCAAAAGAAGCTGCAGAGACTGCACTAAACGAGTTAAAGAATGCCCCGGTGCTGATTACCCCGGAAGATTTGGCAATTCTTAAGTCCAATCACCTTGCACTTATAAGTATTTTTCCTGAAACACCTGAGTTTAATGACAAGGAGGTTTCAAGAATCAAATCATTAATCCAACAAGATTATGAGGAGGCTCAAATACTCCGCAAGTTGTTCCCGGATGTTACAGAGTTTGGTGAAAACTTCGTTGAAGATTTTAACAAATTGGAAGAGACAGCAGAACCCGTAACCGTTGTAATTCCATACATTAAAGAGTTTGCCCAGGGCAATGAGCTGCAATTGGCTTTGCGCGGATGGGACAAACACTTTAAAGAGGATTTCAGAGTAGTTGTAATTGGCGACCGCGAAGACTGGATGAACGACGATGTGCATGTAATTGAATGCAAGCGCAAAGGAAACAATCCTCCTATCGACATTGCTCATAAAATGTTGCTGGCCATCGAGAGCGACCTGGTAAGTGAAAAGTTTATCTGGGCCAACGACGATCAGTATCTTGTTTCGCCTTGCATGCTTCCTGATTTTGAGATATTGACTTGCGATGGCATGCTTAATGCTGCCAATTTGCCAAACAATTTGTACGGCAAAAACAAGAAACTTACCATCGATCTGCTGAAGAAAGCGGGAAAAGGAATGGTGGATTTTTCAACTCACACACCTTTTGTATTTGAAAAAGATAAGCTGAAAGATCTTATCATAGAGCTTGATTTAACCAAAAATGCACGTTTGATTTCGAGCCTTTATTACAACTGGTATTTTCCTGGATTTGTTCCGTTGAGAATTACCGGTGGCGATGCCAACGACAATATGAAAGTAGGAGTGTACCGGCAGGATGCCAACTTTGGTAAACTTAAACAGTTTATTCCTCTTAAAAAGATTGTGAGCAATTCGCAAAGTGGGTGGAGTAAATCTTTCGCAAAAATAATGAATGCCACTCTGCCGGATAAATGCCAGTTCGAGAAATAAATAAAACCGACCGCATTAAGCTGGTCACCTGGATACGCAGCGGGGCACCTCTTTCTGAAGGTGTCTCGCTTTATGCATCTGTGCCAAACAATAAGCGATTACTGGCTGTACTTCAGAAAAACCCTGCAGCATACGAAAATGAGTTGGTAGCCGATGTATGCAGCATGCTGGGTATTTCGCTTGCAAAATTTGAATCAATAAAAAAACAGTATCATGGAAAAAAGATCGCCCGAATCGTTACGCCCCGAAAGGTCGTTAAACAAGTTAGAACAGAAGACAGGAAACCAAAGAAACCGCGTTCCTTTAGGGAAGAATGGCCGTTTCTTTCCCGGCCCGACTGCCCTCCGGAGCTTAAGGCACTAGCAGCTGATAAGATAAGTTGCTGGGAACGTTATACCGAAAACCATCCGAAGCTTTTCGACTGCAGCAGCCTGGAAGAGTGTAGCAGTGTTGCCTACGAAATTGTAAAGGATTACAAAGAAAACCGCCTGATATGGCAGGAGCTGAACCATTACAAACAGCATGGAGCCATACTTGGGCTGCATCCTGTTTTTGCCCATTACAAACAGTTTAAAAAATTGCGTGGCATGAATGTTATTCAGCTTTGGAAGGTGAAACAAAACACTGAACACCGGATTTGGCGCATCGAGCATGAGATTGCCAAAGGTGATAAACCTCACCTGAAAGCTGAGCGGGAGAAGCGACTTGAAAACACCAGGGCAGAACTGGCAGAAATAAAACGGATGCTGGGAGAGAGTGAGTAAGTTCTTCGACATAAGGGAAAAACTTAACAAGCCATCGATGAAAGGAGAGGAGACCGGTTTGAAAACGCCGGAATCGAACTCGAAGGCTTTGCGGGTTAAGTTTGACGAGATGCACGAACGGAAAATAGCATCGTTAAAAATGCTGATGGGAGATCTCCCGAAAGACAACGAGATTTTTTTCCTGGAGACAACTAACAGCTTTAATGCTTTCACTTTTATCGTGTACCTGATTAAACATGCCGGCCGTATTGATGAACTGTTTATCGCCACTTATTCGATTAACCGAAGGATCCTCGACAGCTTAACCAGGCGACTGCAGAAAAACCAAATAAGCGACGTGTATTTGTACATAGCTGAAAGTATTCGTTACCGGATGCCAAAGGTGAAGGATCAGCTGGCCACCATGCAGGAGCAAATGGAAAATTTTCAGGTTGAATATGCCTGGACACACAAAAAAGTGATTGCTGCCCGGGTGGGCGATGATTATTATGTAATTGAAGGATCTGGAAACTTTTCGGAAAACACGGCTGAAGAGCAATATATTTTTTTGAAATCGAAACGCATTTATGAATTCAAAACCGGACATATTATCTGAATGGCCTTACTGGTTTCCGCTTGATAAAGTGGAGGATCTGGAAAGTTTGGCAGCTATTGGCTATACGCCTGAGAAAATGGCGCTGTATTTCGATGTGCCTGCAGCTGTATTCCTGGAAGAAATTGAACGCGAAGACAGCCGGATAAAATACCACATCGAGAAGGGGATCCTGCAGAATGAAGCGGATGAAGTTATAGCCACTCTTACCGCAGCGAAAGATGGAAACGCCACGCAAGCTCAGCGATTGGATAAACGACGCTACCAGCTGAGATTTCAGCAACTGAAAGATGAAATTGTTTATGGCAAAGAATAAATTCGATATTAGCCGTTACCAGGAGATTGCCGATTATATTGAAATGGGCAGCACTACGTCGCTGGAAGACGAGGAACTGGAGTACCTTGAAATTTTGGTGAAGATGAACTCCATGCGCCGTCGATATGGCAAAGCAAAAACCCTGGCATTTTTCTGCAAACCTCCTTTTGATATTAGCCGTTATCGGGCCAAACAAATGTTTGAAGAATCGATTAACCTGTTTTATTCGGGTGAGCAGGTTGACCGCAAAGCAGCCCGCAACCTGATTGCTGAGGAACTGGAAGCCGCCGCCGAATTGTGTATGGCTGCAGCACAAAGTCCGAAAGACCTGGAAATATATGGCGATTTAAAAATGAAAGCCTATAAGGCACGACAGCTGGATCAACCCGATCCGCTTGAGATACCAAAGGAATTGTACGATAAACCAATCAAGATATACACGCTTAATCCTGAGCAGGCCAAACTTCCGCCAATCGACAGGAATGCTTTAGCCAGGGAAATTGATGCACTACCGGAAAACGAAACCGACAAAAAACGTTGGCTACAGGAGGCGATGGCTGACGATATTGACTTTATTGAGATGATAAATGACCAAACGGAAGAGGATTAACCTGGACAGACCCGATGTTGAAGTCAGGTATATGAACTGGCTTGCACAGGTAAGTGCTTTGATGATGCCACAGCACCTGTATTTTATTGGTGGACGTGGATCGACCAAAACAACCGCGTTTCAGGCTGAAAGGCTTCAGGAAATGGTTTACGACATGCCGGGCGCTCCGGTGGCATTGGTGGCCGATACTTATGCAAACCTTCAAAAAAACGTACTCCCAACGCTCCAGGAAGGGCTTAGAATGCTTGGCTGGGAGGAAGAAATCCATTATCGCATCGAGAAAGCCCCGTTCGATGAAGGAATGTGGAAGGATTGCAAGCCGCACAACATTATTTCGAGCTACAAACACACCATTATATTTTTTAACGGATTTAACCTTACACTGATCTCGCTTGATCGCCCATCGAGTGCTGCAGGTCGTTCGTATGTTGCCATAATTGGTGATGAAGTAAAGTTCTTCCGGGAGGATAAGATTGCCAAACTTACTAAGGCTGTAAGGGGTTACAAGGTGAAATATGGCGATTCTCCTTTCTACCGGTCGCAGACATTTACTACCGATATGCCCAACCCGAACCTGATTGGGGAATATGACTGGATCCTGAAGCACCGGAAAAGAATGAACACCAAATTGATTCTCCGGATCCTGAAAGTGGCATTTGTATTCAACGAGGTAAAAAAGGAGTATGTACTTGCCAAAGACAGCAAGGATCGGAAGGTGCTGGCCAATACTAAGCGCAAACTCGACAGATGGGAGCAACGCTGGCGAAAAGTGCGTAAAAAATCGGTTTTCTTTTGGGTGGCCAGTAGCTTTATAAATGCCGATATACTCGGAGTGGATTATTTTACTGAAGAGTTTGAAGCAGGTCTCGATGATGTTCGCCAGGCAATACTTTCGTTAAAGCCATCGCTTACTGCAGGTACCCGCTTTTATTCTAATCTGGCAGCCAAACACTTTTACCAGGACGGAGCAGATCCGTATTGGAGCGAAGCGTTTGGGATCCGCGACCAGGAGGATTGCAGGATCTTGTCAAAACTCGACAAAAAGAAAGCCATTGATATGGGTGTGGACTTCGGTAACATGAACTCCATGCTTATTGCCCAGGATGGTAAAGGAAAGCGTGAATACAACATTCTAAAGGAATTCTATACCATTCCACCAAACTCTATTCGCGAGCTTGCTGATGACTTCCTGGAGTACTTTGAGCCACACGAACAGAAGACCATCAACCTTTATTACGACCGAGCAGGAAACAACTATAAAAAGACGGGACAGGATCTTGCTGGTAAACTGAAGAAAGCCCTGGAAAAAGACAACAACGGAAAGAAAACAGGGTGGAAGGTGATCCTGCGTTCAATCGGACAGGGAAACATTCACAGTAATACCGAATACAACTTTATGATTGATCTGCTGAGCGAAGTCAATCCGTTGTTACCTAAAGTCAACATCGATCAGTTTAACTGTCGCTGTCTCAAGTCTTCGCTTGAGCTTGCACCAACTAAAGTTACCAATCGTAATGGACGCAAGCTTGTAGTGAAAGACAAAAGAAGTGAGGGCTTACCGCCTCACAAACTTCCAACATTATCAACCAACTTCTCCGACGCATTCAAATACTTGATGTGTCGTAAAAAATGGATGAAGTTGTCCAAAGGCCACCGTCGCCAAAGCACCGGCGAAGTATCTACAACGGCCTGACACTGTTTCACAAAGTCATCCCGACAGAAAGAAAAGTGGTGTGGGTGTGAGCTGAGCCCCCACCCACGGAACTGGTTGGATTTTGGCACTGGCACACAGCCAGTTGTCATATATCCTGCCCTTTCGACTCTTTGCAAGTGCAAACACGGAAGGGGGCGGGCTCGGTAGTCAATATCCTGACACCCTTTTTCAATTGGAAATTGAAAAGGTTTACAGGCTGATTTTTAGGGTGTTATTTAGAATGGCTTTTGATAATGAGGGCGAAAGTTGACCGTATTTTGATTGAAGTTGCCCCGAATGACTTTTTTGCTTAAAAATATTTTTTGTTGAGTCTGGAAACTTCTATTCAAACGTAGATGTGTACTAGTGTCTAATGTGCAGTATTACAGTGTTTTAGATGTTGTATAAATGCTAAAATATTTGTAAATTAGTGTAAGCGATTGAGGGGAAACCCTCTGATAATTAAAAGTTTAATTTAACATTTTTACTATGACAACTGAGAAAGACCAAAAGGTTAATGGGCAAGTTGTGCCCAAAATGGAAGTTAAAAAAACGACCACGCCCCAAACAACTACAACCACCAAAAAAGAGGAAAAGAAACCCACAGTTGAAGAACTGCAAAAGCAGGTGCAGCAGCTTACCGCAAAACTTAGTTCAATTCCGCAGAATTTGAATGATCGAATTGATTATTTCAACAACAAAAAGGAGTTGATTCGGAAGCTTACAAAGTTGCAGGCAAACGTCGATAACCTGCAAACGCATATTGATCAACTTGCAGAGCTTGCAGCTGCCAACGATTTTAGTACAGATGATTACATTTTGAGTATTGAAGCAGGCAGTAAGTATAACAAAAGCCAAATTTTCGCCATTCAAAACCCTGTTTTAATTGGTGATGTATTGGTTTACTTATTGGGACAGATTGAAGCAAAAGCCGAAGCATTGAAAAAGGAGATTGCAGCGTAAATGAAAAGAGGGGAACTCTTCCCCTCCTTTTTATAATTAAAAGTATTTAACTCTTAACTATAACAACTATGAACAAAGATAATAAAACAACACGGAGAGAGCAATTTTTAGCCAAAAGAAAACAGCTTATTGCACAAAGTCAGGTAATTAGGGAACTGATTGAGGCAGGAGAGTACGAAACTGTTAACGAGGGATTAATTGAAACCTACAAAGAAGAAAACCCGGGAGCGGAAGAGTTTAACACATTTAACCAATGGAAAGAAAAAGGTTTTACCATTGTTAAAGGAAGTGCCGCTTTTGTTGTGTGGGGACAGCCACGGCAAGCGCAGCAAGTACCCGAAGGAAGCGACGAACCCGAAGAATACAAATACTGGCCTTTGTGCTACTTGTTTGCTAACACTCAGGTATTTAAAAAAGGCAGTACTCCCGAACAAAAGGAGGACCAGAAACCACAACGCCAAACACAACCAGTTGCACAGCTAGATGAATTATTGAATTAAAAATATTAGGTACATGTACAACAGGCGACCATTTTTTAACGTAGTTTTTTGAGGTGAAAGCCTTTATAACGACCTGAAAAAACAAAGGGTTTGGAAGTTGCACCGAGCAACGCCGCAGGATAGCATTGTCTATCCGCGCGCGCCGATATGGAGTTCCGTGCCTGGATCCCTTCCAGGTATCTGTTTTTCTTCGCGAAAAAGTTAACTTATAAGTTAACAGCACTCTACCGGGTTTAGTTAATGATTTTTGCCAATTCTTTTACCACCTGAAAGCCCCACCAGTAAAGACTTTTACAAAAAATGTTGTTTAACATGTAATTTTGCTGCTCCGAAATTTGGAGCATATTGTTTTATTCCATATCTTTGGTATATCAAAAGTTCATTAATCGAATAACAATTAAAGCGGGGCCGCAGCCGAGTTAAAAAGGAGCGACGAAACATCATGATTAATTCAACAGTAAAAACCGAAAAAAGAGCGATCGAAATTATCAGTGCAGAATTAGAATTCAATGGTCTGTCGTTAGAAGATGGTATTATTGAAAGCACTACTGTAACCTGCGAATGTGGAGAAACAAATGCTATTCGTTGGTCTGATACTCTTGGAAACAGCGACAAATTACTTATCGTGGGTATTTGCGACTGCTGCGGTGATGATGACGCCTTTGTTGGCGATGTTTTAGAGATACGATAATTAATTACCACAACCAAAGGCAGGCCAACAACCTGCCTTTTTTAAACTCAAAATTTATGGACAGATTCCTGATAGCCGAAAACCCAATGAACGACGACCCGAAACAATACATCATCCACACCATTAAGCCAAAGTGCATAATTGAGGCTGTTGACGCCCTGGAGTTTCCCGATGTTGTTTCATCGGGTTACCCGCACGAGGTTTACGAGTATGTAAATTCCGATGGAATAAAAGAAACCTGGGCACTGGTCATACGCGATGTTTACGACGGCAGCTCAAACGAGGAGTTGGGGAAACTGCTCGAACGTGCCTGGCGATGGTTTCGCAGCTATATGGAATGGGAAGATGCAAACATCGACGAACAGGAGGGATCGCAATGGAACTAACGAAAGAAACACTCCAGTACTTCCTGCAGCAACGCCCGGCCATCTCTCCCCGCGGACTTGCCCTGCATGCCGGCCTAAACGAAAACTACATTAACCAGATGTACAACAAAAGTAACCGGGGGTTGACTGAAGATGGAAAAGAAAAGATTCTAAAAATACTTCCGCTATATGGATGGAAATAAAGTATAAGCCTTGCTTTTTGCGGGGCTTTTTTGTTACTTCAATGCCAAATACCTTATTTTCAACAACCTTTAAATTCAATTATTATGAAAAATCTTTTGTTTTCCCTTCTGCTGGCAATGCCATTATTCTGCCTTTCACAAACTGCTTCTCACACTGTTACCACTACAGATGGAAAAACCTATTCAGGGGAAATTGAGTCGTACCTGGGAAAAAAAATCGTATTCACTAAAGAAATTCCTGAACTGGGTGATTACAGGATACCAATTGAACAGGTAGCTGCAATAGATGGATATATAAAGTCATCCCGAAAAAATGCAATCAAAAAAGGAAATCCTAATATTGTATTCACCAATTCTGCTCTGGAGACATTGGCAACTGCAAATGGTTCATACAATTTCATGGTGCCTGACTCTGAAACGTCATCGGCAATACGATCGGCTGCTGTGTTTCGTTTAACAGGTGCTGCAGTTGGTTTCGGTTCTTTGGCTTTGCATTACGGTGGAGCTTTTGATGATATGGATTATGATACAACAAAAACAATTATGACTGTTTCTCTGGCATCGGCTGCCGCATGTTTTATAATTGGTGAAATTACTCTAATCAGCGCGACAAAACGTTCAAACAGTACGGCTATGACCTTAACCGGATCCAGTTCGGGATTAGGTGTGGCAATTAACTTCTAATAATTTATTATATCAGCAGCCTTTCATGTTGCAGGGCTTTTTTCTTATCTTTACCACCGACACAACCAAAATAACAATTCCACATAGGGCGGATTGGGCTGAAATTATGGCCCTTTCTGTCTTATATACTTATATCTCTATGTGGGTATTGGTTGTGTCAAAATAAGATGGGAGGGGCTCTTTATGAAAAAAATACACCGGTTAACGTACAACGTTGAAACCGCAAAATTGAAAGATGCCATTAACCTGGCACTCGAATTAAAAGAAATTACCGGAATGGAACCAGCTAGCCTGGTTCTTCCTTCCGGGAAAGAAATTCCATGGGATCCTGATCGGGTTGCTCAATTCACTTCCGGAGAAATAAAAGAGAAAGATTTTGTAAATTAGCGGTATGCCACAAAAAGAAATATTTCCAAAAGGCCGCTGTTCCGTTTTTATCGACGAAATGAAAGGACACAATATTGCTGATTTTTATTCTCAGCCAGTAGTTCATCCGTCTCTGATCGGTCAGCAAAACAAAGAAATGCTCGCTGGTACTGAGGCATTACAAGCCGCCAAACTAAGACAAGACTTAACGCTTGGAATGGTACAAAAAGCCGACAATACCCGCGAAGAGCAGGTAAAACAATTGCTTCTCGAGCGCGGAATTAACCTCGATACTCCAGCTGCTTTTGTGCGTGTGCTTAAAACCAGGTGCAGTATTGGAAGGTTGCACAATCAAATAAATTTTTATCTCGATGGGCAGCTGATCACTTCCTGGTATGATACTGTTGAAACAAAATTCACCATAGATGAAAAAGGAGAATATAAAATTACCTCCATTTTTGGTGCTCCTCCGGGAAGAGCTTTTGAAGATGAATAATTAAATAAACCGGAGCTTGATTAAGGGCAAAAAAATAACCACAGCCTGCCTTGTCTCAAACGGTGGACGTCACACCTCGACAACTTTCCCTGATTACAGTTAAACTGCAAATGGCCCCGTGGTCAGTACAAAGTTAGCCATTGCTGATCAATTATCCAATTCCTCATTTATTATTGTCCTTTTACCCCCTCAAACGCCTGCTTACATTAGCATTATGAATACTTACAGTGCTATTGATAAGATGCGCGAGATCAGCCAGCGAGGCGGCGAATTCTCTTTCTCGTTTATGAGCTTCAGCGAAACCACCGGCAAAAGCGAAGGTGTTTCCGATGTTAGCCGTTCCAGGCTACGGGCACGCCCAGCCATAGAGCAAAACAAAAATGCCGAAATAATGGAAGCTTACACCGACCTCGACACCGGCGAAGCCCGCCAGTTTTACCAGCCTCTATTAATGATGTTTAACGGACAAAAAGTTGATTTACCATGAGTATGGATCCAAGCATAAAAAAAATTGGCAACTCCGGAGTAATGAATATCCCCGATGTTGGCGTATTCTCGTATTACACAGGCGCATCGTCAGATTACGACCAGTGGGACAATATTGTGCTTTCCGACAGCAATGTGCAGTGGGAAGCCGACTCTGATATTGTGGCCGGCAAAAAGATTGTTCCCTACGGATCGAACAACAACCTTCCGGCAGTGGTGCGCGACATGATGGAAGCCAATAACCTGGCACCCGGAATATTGGAGCGCGAAATTGGCTTGCTGCACGGACAGGGACCACAACTTTATCTGGAACTGGTTGAGGATGGCGATATCGTTCGTAAGTGGACTTACGACCAGGAGATATGGGACTGGCTGAACAGCTGGAACCACCGCCGCTTTATCGATATGGCCACCGTTGAGTATAAATACCTGAAAGGCGTATTTGTAAAACGTTTTTTGCGCCGTAAAGCCAGGATAGGAGGCAAACAGGAATTTGTATTGGAAGTGTGCCCCGGAACCGATGCACGCCTGGCATGGGTAGAAAGCCGACGCCTGGAAGATGTTCCGTACATATACACCGGCGATTTTGAAAACAACTGTGCAAAAACAGGGATTAAATCGTGGCACGTATGGGACCGTTATTTTCCCTTCAATAAAGGTGCAAGCATGAGTTACCATAACTCGTATTCATTTGCCCACAACTTTTATTCTATACCCGGTTTTTGGGGAACCCGCAAGTGGATTGCCCGTTCATCCGATGTGCCCGATATTCTGAAATACCTTTCCGACAACGGATTGATACTTACGCACCACATTCATTCCCCTGCAGGGTACTGGGACGAAAAGCACGATAAACTTGAGAAGAAATTCCCGAGCATGAGCGAAACCGGTATCGATGCCAAGCTGGAAGAACTGAAAAAAGAAACCTTCCGCAAAATTTCGTCGGTACTTGCCGGAAAGAAAAACGTGGGGAAATTTATAGAAACTGTAGATTTCTACGACGAAGATGCCGGGCAAATGGCAACCTGGAAGATTGAACCCATCGAGCAAAAGGTAAAAGACTTTATTGAAGCTCAGCTGAAGATATCGGAAGCTGCCGACCAGGCAACCACTTCAGGTATTGGTTTGCATCCGGCACTCAGCAACATGATGATGAGTGGAAAATCAGCCTCCGGAAGTGAAATGCTGTATGCGCTTAAATTGTACCTGGCTTCAGATACAACTATACCGGAAACTGTGATTATGGAACCCATAAACCAGTGTATTGCTGCCATGTGGCCCAACAAAAAAGCACGCCTGGGATTCTATCATAAAATTGTATTGAAAGAAGAGAATGTTGCACCTAAAGACCGAACCACTTCAAACGTGTAAGCTATGATATTCAATAAATCAAACAACGGAAACGTAGAGCTGAGAACCCTCACCGGATCGTACTACAAAAGCAACGAATTCGATAAGGTAAGTGTAAAAGTTATGCTTTCGAGCGAGGAACTTACCGCACTTATCGGGCAGGCAATTTTCGATTTGGCCGAGGATCATTATCTATCCGATAATTACCAGGCCGATGATGTTGAACCGGCCGGCGATGGAAGTACAAGCGGATCGGGAAGCACAGGAGCCGGCTTAGCTGCACGTCCGTACAGTTTGCTTACCCAGCTGGTAGAACATATTCAGTTGCCCATTGCATTTCAGGCAACACTTTGGCATTACCAGGCTAACGATATCAGCCACGAAGACACCGGCCGGAAAAATAAAATAGATCCGGAATCGGAAAAAATTGCGTGGGAATGGCAGTACGATCGCGACGATGCCGTTGCACTTCGTAACTATCACAAAGCCCTCGACCGGCTTATTAAATGGCTGAACGCCCACATCAACGATTTTCCGGAGTGGGAAAACTCAGAAGCCCGGAAACAAACACTGGCGCTGTTTATCTACACCGCCGAACACTTTAACCGTTTGTTCCCCATCGATCAGTCAGATGAATTTTTTCTGCGTATTGCACCCATCCAGCGCAAGGTGGAGCGTAAGTATATTAAACCGATACTTGGAGCAGAAAAATTCCAGGCGTTGAAAGATGCTTTAGTGGCATCCGAAGGAATTGGAGAAGCCGACCAGGAACTTTACGAATACGTGTGCGATCCTATTCCATGGCTAACCATGAGCGAAGCTGTAAAAGTATTTCAGCTTTCCATATTACCCGATGGAGTGGTTCAGAAATACATATCCGACCGGCAAACCGTAAAAGCCAGCACTCCGGCCACTCTCGAACAGGTAAACAGTGTGTCAAAATCGTTCCGTGCCGATGGCCGCGAATTGCTCGACGAACTGAAAAAACTATGGAGCTCAATGAGCACCGACGAAACCGACACAAGCATTACCGACATGCTTCCAACCATGACCGACGATGACAATTTTATAAGCTTGTAAGTGTACAAAAAAGTAAAAATAATAGGGCTACAGCGAAGCGGAACCAACTGGTTAAGCCAGCTGATAAAAGTAAATCTCGATATCGATGTTTATACCGATCCGTTACTGCCCTTTTTTAAACATGCGCTACCCGACGAATCTGAAATAGTAATCCAGTCAACCAATAAATCGGTTATTACTCCGGTTCCTGCCGAATATATTGCTGACCATCCCGACGAACTTTTTATTGTTATTTACAAACCACGAAAAGCCTGGCTTGAATCAATCGAGCGCAAAAAAGTCGACCTTCAGCAAAAGCGCCCTTTTCTGTTCGATAATGAAAATAACCTGGTACACGAAGAAGCCGCCAAATTTTACGACAATTATATGAAAGCCTGGCTCGATCTGTGCCAGCCAAATCTATTAATCGTTTCGTATTTAGATGTACTTTATAATTTTTCCCTGTTTCTGCTTCGCCTAAAAAAGAGACAGAAGATTGGCGCCAAAAGAAAAAAATGGGTGAACATTAATAAGGTGCGCCACAGTAAACGTTTTGTTTGCGAAGACAAAGAAAAATACCTTAAACATAGCTCCTATGAATAAAGTTGAAGTTCCGGAAAAAGGCATTGTTACCGAATTCCCGGCATGCTGGGAAGAGATGAATAACCAGCAGTTTGCCTGTGTGGTGCAGAATTGGATCAAGCTACAGGATGGAAAACTGAGCAAACCCGAATTCTACCTTATTGTGCTTTACAACTTCCTGGGCATTAAACGATCGCCACTGCAAAACTGGAAAGACCGCCGTTTGTCAGCTGAACAGCTCGAAGATAAATTTGCCAATATCTGGCAACTCACACAGCAACTTAATTGGTTACTCGAAGAGAAAGAAACCCAAAAGGGAATCGTTTACAGGCTAACCTATACCGATATAACCAACCATCTACCCGAAATTGAAAACGATTGGGGAATAAAACTGATAGGACTTGAAAACGGAATGATGGATATTACCTTTGGCGAATACAGAAGAGCCTTTGCACATTTTGAAGCCTTTAATAACGACAAACGCGACATATTTCTAAACCGGTTAATTGCAACGCTCTATCTTCCCGAACGATCAGACTACAACACTGTAAAACACGATCCGGATTTCAACGGCCGACGCCGAGAAATATTCAACCAGAACCTCACAGATCATTATGCCGAATTGCTGAAACGTGTTCCATTCTGGCAGAAGTATTCAATTTTTCTTTGGTTTTACAACTGCGACACTTTTCTGAAAACAGGGGAACTGGAGCTCGATGGGAAAATAATCTCATTCGAACCCGTATTCCAAAAAACAAAAGCCGATCCGGAAGAAATTGAAACCCTCTACGATAACGATCTCGGAATGACCCAGCTACTTTACGGAATAGCTGAAAGTAAGTTATTCGGAAGCATTGCCGATGTCGACAATACCGGCTATCTAGATATATTAACGGCCCTGCTTTACTGGAAACAACAGGTTGACAAATTAAAAACTCGCAGCTAGTAGCTCGCGGCTAAAAGCTAAATTATGATCCGCATTACAGATTTCAATACCCTGCTCAAACAAATGGTGGCCGATATAACTCCTTATAATCCTGATCTGGGAGGTTATGTTTTGGTGGCCAGCGAAAAACACCTGGTTCGCAAACTGAACGACAAAACAGGAATTCAGATTGCTGTAACCATTCCAAGTGCCGATCCGGACACCAGCGATGAAGATAACTTTGGCGAGAACAATATATTCTGGATGTTCATCCTCGAAAAAGTGGATCCGGGAAGCATGAGCGATGCCGACGAAGTTGAACACTACCAAAAAACCCAGGATACACTCACCTCAGTTAAAAAATGGCTCCACGATCAAAAACTGAAGTGCAATCCTTTTCTCGAACATCTCAACTTACAAAGTTTGCATTCTGATCCTGAATACCAGGTAGGAGGATGGAACGGATGGAGCATGAACGGAAACTTTGATACTGACGGTTATTAATGTATATTTGTAATATGAAAACCTTCAATCAGTTACGCTACAAAATAGGATGGTATGTGTCTGCAGTAATCCTGATTATTGCACTCATACTTTGGCTAATCGAATTGATCTTTCATATCCCCGTTACCCGCTGGATCCAGTCATATTTATAACACCTTTTCATTGTCCTTTTACCCGCCCAACCGCCTGCTTACATTAGCAAACAACAACATTCCGCTTTCTTTTCCCCTGTAGGGGAAAATGTCGGCGTAAGGCTGGCGGGCGGACGACAAAAGGGGTAAATGAGTGATTTGGCACTTATACGAAAAGAGTTTGTAAAACAGATCCTTCAGGAAGAAGGACAGGAAATGGAGGACAACAGAGGCAAGGCTATCGCCAAACTTTTGCATTTCCATTCCGGAGAGCTGTACGACAGGCGCGAACACACTGTAAGCAGTGGCGACGAACTGGACGGAATGTTCACCACTAATACAAAATTCTACGGACGTGTTCTAGATATAAAACCTAAAAACCGCTTGATACAGGAGCAGGACAAGTATACTCACTGGAGAAGCCGGAGAAGAACAAAAGCCTTTCCTATTTACAACCGATTCGTATTTGGGCACTATTACACCATTGCTTACAGGCTTATGTATGGCCTCACCGAAGATGTGGCTGCCGGAATTAAAAAACAATTTGAAAACGAAGCGTAATGGGGAAGAAACTACGTGATGAAGATCTGAAGCTGAACATTATCGTAAATGGCGATAAGGCTAAGAAAGAACTGGGTGACCTGGAAAAATCTACCCGCGATCTCACTACCAAGAATAAAGAGCTTCGTGCCGAAAAAGAAAAATTAGAGCGTGCCGGCAAAAAAGAATCCGATCGTTACAAAGAGGTAACTGCAGAGATACGCGAAAACAACAAGGTTATTAAAACCAACGAGACTCGTATGAAAGAACTACGAAGCCAGATTGGTTTAACCGGATTAACACTTAAGCAGCTCCGCATGGAACAAACCCGTCTGAAGAGGTTAATGGATTCAAGCACCTACGGAACTGCACAGTGGAAACAATACCGGGCCGAACTAAACAAAGTGGAAGCTCAAATGGCAAAAGTAAGATCCGGATCCAGATCAATGCGTCTTTCTGTGAGCAACCTTGCCAATGGCTTTAATAAATATTTTAACCTGATAGCTGCAGGAGTAGCCACTTTAACAGGGGTTGTTTTTAGTGTTGGACAATGGACAAAAGGACTTGTGGGCCTCGATGATGCTTTGGCCGATGTAATGAAAACAACCGGTTTAACCCGAAAGGAAGTGCGCAATATGTACACCGATTTTAAATACCTGAATACGCGGACGCCCCGAAAAGAATTATTGCTATTGGCCGAAGAAGCCGGACGCCTTGGGTTGAAAGGAAAGCAGAATATCGAGGATTTTGTTGAAGTGGCCAATAAAATAAAAGTAGCCCTGGGTGATGATCTTGGAGGCGATGCCGAAAAAGCCATTCGCGAAGTGGGTAAGCTGGTAGAAGTGTACAAAGTGGGCGATGAGTACGGAACAGATTTTAAGGAAAGCCTTAATAAAGTAGGATCTGCCATTAACGAAGTTTCTGCCAACTCAAATTCCCAGGCAGAATACCAGATCGGTTTTATGAAACGCATGGGCGGTACTTCGCAACAGGCAAAGATCTCTGCAGCCGATATTCTGGGCTACGCCTCTACTCTCGATCAATTAGGACAATCTCAGGAGATGGCAGCCACCGCCATGGGCAAAACCATTATCAGCATGTTTAAAGACAGCGCTGAATACGCCAAAATTGCCAATATGGAGCATGTTAAATTTTACGATCTTCTAAAAACAGATGCAAACAAAGCTTTTCTGGCAGTGCTCGAAGGTCTGAACGGGAACAACGAAGGATTGGCAACTATGGCTAACAAACTTGACGACCTTGGCATTGATGGAGCTAGGGCTGTTCAGGTACTGGCCGCATTGTCGTCGAACACTAAAATGGTGCGCGAACAACAGGACATGGCCAACACCGCAATGAAAGAAGGTACGTCGCTTACAAACGAGTATAACATCAAAAACAACAATCTGGCCGGAAGCATGGACAAGGTTGGACGTGCCATACGCGCCAAATTTATTAATTCAAAATTTCTGGAATGGATGGAAAAGGTTGTGGCCAAAGCTGCAGAATTAACCGAAATTCCACTGGCTGAAAAAATACAGGAAGAACAGGCTCAGCTCAATATACTTATGGGTGCAATAACAAATGTTAATACCTCACAGGAAAACAGGAATGATCTAATTGCCGAGCTTCAGAAAACATATCCCGATTTTCTTGAAAACCTGGATTCTGAAAAAGTTACCAACGAACAGCTTCGCGATCGTTTGAAAGAAGTAAACGAACAATATGAAAATAAGATACTTCTGGCCATTAAAGAAGATAAACTTTCCGACAATTACAGAGAGCGTACTGATCTGAAATTAGAAGAGCTGGATCTTTTGAAACAGATTGCTGAAAAAGAGATTAAAATCACTGAATTAAAGGAAAAGCAAAGCAAGTTTACACCTACCACTCCGGACTGGACAGAATATTCGCGCCAGATATTTTTAGAAGAAACTGCGCTCAACAATTACAATAATACCCTGGAAAAAAACAGGGAAAAAGTGGCAGAACTAAAACAGGAAGAAATTGAGCTGAATAAGGCTATTTCTGATATGATGACAACCGCAACAGGAAACTCGAGCACCGGAGGCAACGGCGGTTCTTCGGGTACTGCAGGCACAAGCAAATACCAGGAAGAAGAAGATTCTCCATTGCAAATGGAAAGCTGGATGACAAAAGAAAGCGTTGCAATGGCTAAGTTTCTTGCCGAAAAGAAAGCCAGTGAGCAGGAGTGGACCGACTTTTTAAAGGAACAGGTAGCTGAACGAATGGCTGTTGCTGATAAAGAAGTCGAAGAATCAGTAAAAAATTCGGAGGAGCTTGCCAGGGCGCAAGAAAATCTGAAAGCCGATTATGCAGCTGCAGTTAGTGAAATTGCCTCTGCTTTAACCAATATGGCTGAAGAAGGAAGTGCTGCTTATATTGCCTTTTTTGCCATAGAAAAAGCCGCTGCGCTTGCTGAAGTTTGGCTTAACTACGCAAAAGAAATGTCGGCGATTAGTGCTTACGCTGCAACCATGGGCCCTTATGGTGTGGCATATGAAGCAGCAATGGCATCAAAGGCAGGTATCAGAACCGGGTTGAATATTGGGATTATTGCTGCACAAACAATCGCAGAAGTTTCTCAGTTTGCGTTAGGTAAGTACCCCGATGCGCAGAATGCAACAACCCTTAAAACAGGAACTTATGGTTCAAAACCGCAATTGGGTATTTTCAACGAAGAGCCCGGTTATCCCGAGATGGTAGTGGATGGGCACACCTTTAAAACCATGCAGATGAATTACCCGGAATTGATCCAGGCAATTTATTCCATCCGCGACGGACGGAATCCGCAAAAGTATGCTTCGGGAAAATATGATCAGGGTTCACCATCACAAGCTTACATACAAACGATAGATGTCGACAAATTCGATAAGGCTGTATCACGACTGGAAAAACTGGAGTGGAATATCAGCTATTCCAAATTGGAAAAATTGAGGAAGGATTACGAAGCCCAGCAAAAAGCATCAGCAATGTAAAACATTCAACTATAAACATTCAACTTTAAACATTCAGCATGTCACTAACAATACAAATACCAGGAGGACCCGTTCAGCTGCAAGGCACCGAAATTAAGGTGAATGTAAACACCGATACCGTGCAGGGCGATCTATACCGGGTTCTGTTAAAAATAACCAGCGAAGACGATAAACTCGACGGACTTCCACAAACATTGGAATTGATTCCCGACAGTAACGGCGATGTAAGTTTCGATATCTCCGGATTCCTTTCACGCCGCTGGGTGCCTCCGTTTTCGGCCACCGGTGGAACGCTGGCCACCGAACGCACCGATATTACAGCACTTATCAGTCTCGATATTGGCGAAAGTTATATCGACGACGATTCGGTACGTCAGGAAAGCTGGTCCGCTCTTTCCGGATCGGCTTACCAGGTAACCATCATCCCGGGAGGACTTGCCGAATACGAAAAGAATAAATACACCGAACAAAACGATACCTGGTACAACGATTTTATTACCGGAGGCAAGTGGCTCACATCGCTGGTTAACGGTGTGAAAATTGCACCCACTGCAGCAGCTAAATTATGGTATATTTCGCCCGAAAGCACTGCCCAGGATCTTACCTTTAAAGCCGATTACACCCTCGAAGACGGAACCATAGAAACCATCTCTCAGGCCGTTACTGTTAATGCATTAAGTATTTACGAGTTTTGTGTCGATCCGGCCACTTTGGGACTCACCGTCGATGGCGATAACCCGGTGGTAAGTTACCAGTGTTACCTCGAAAATGCCGGTGTGCAGGTTATCGAAAGTTTCACTTTCAATCTCGATTACTCTTACTACGAATTCAACACCCAGGTGTTTGCAACCAGTAAATACGGAGGTGTGGATCCTTACTGGTTTACCGGCCGTGTCGATACCAATTTCCCGGCAACGCATACCATTGCCCAGCGCATCCGCCAAACCACCGATACAACCCGGTCGCGCACGCAGGTTGTTTCGGCCAAATCCGGACGCCGGAAATGGATTGTTGATACCGGCTATAAGTCATGGGAAGAAATTCAGGCATTGCGCCACCTGATTATGGCTCGCCAGTTATGGATCTCTCACGATGGGGAAGTGGTTCCGGTAAACATCGAGAACAGCGAAGAAGCGCTCGGATCCATTTACGACAACATGCATTCATTCAGCATCGAATTAATCGAAGCCCACTATAACAACTATTAATTATGGCCGGCTCAGTAACAAAACGCGATTTAAAACGGATGTTCAAAGGCGATCATCGTATGTCGCTGCTTATCGATAAACTATTCGGGCGCGATAAAGTTGTGATTGTCGACCAGGAAGCGCACGGTTTCGCAGTCGGAACTGCCATCCGCGATACAGGTACAACATTTGTAAAGGCACAGGCCAACAGCCTCGACAATGCTCGAACAATAGGTGTGGTGAGCAAAGTTATTGATGCCAACAATTTCTCTTATAAAAACGAAGGGCTTATTAAAGACGACCAATTCACCCGCGGAAAATCATACCACCTATCGCCAACCACTCCCGGATTAATCGAGGAAATAACTACCTGGGAAGACGGGCAGGTAAAACAGCTTATCGGCCATTGCGGACCGTATGGTTTGGAGTTGGAAATTGACGACGGTACTTTAATAGGTGCAAGCGAAAGTATTGTTCCCGGATCTCCCGGAGACGAAACCCCTTCCGGAAATGTGGATGGAACAAATAAGGATTTTACTCTGTCGGCCACACCCGATCTTTCTACACTCAAGGTATTTCTTAACGGAAAACTCCAAAATCCAAACGGGGAATATACCATTGATGGAAAAGTAATCTCATTTACAAAAGTGCCATGGAAAGATGGATGGGTTTATGCAGAATACATTGTATCTGCTGTTTCTGAATGGATTAGAAATTATACTCCGACAGGCGATATCGACGGAAGCAATAAAGTATTTGTCCTTTCATATCCGGCAATAGATTGCAAAGTTTGGCTTAATGGCGGATTGCTTAAAAAAGATTTGCATTACACATTGGTTGATGATACCATTACTCTTACAAAAACGCCTTGGGCAAATGGTTGGATTTTAGTTGATTTCAAAAGATTGATAATATGAAAAAGTTAATTTTTTTATTGGCATTTATATTTCCGGTTCTGGCAAGCGCTCAGGATTTGCGAATAAATCAAATTTCGTCTCACGATTCCACCGGCACCGCAAAGCCTGCCGGCACAATGATTCAGGCCGATGGATCCGGAAGCTTCGAATTTGGATCCGCTTGTACCGATGATCAAAACCTATCTACCGACAGTACTGCCGGAAATATTTCAATCGAAGATGGAAATACCATAAACATAAATGTTAACGATGCCGATGCCGACAGTACAAACGAACTGCAGGATTTTGATATAGTTAGCCTCGATGGTACCACCTTAATATTTTCCTTAACAAAAGATTCTTCCGTACACAGTATCGACCTATCCATGTTCCAACAATCGGTAGTAGGAACATCAATCGTTTATGGTGCGTTGTATAATATGTATGCTTTAAACGACGAACGGGGATTTGCTAACGGTGATTTCAGAGTGCCAACAAACTCCGATTTCGACATTTTACGCACTTACATTGGAGGTTTGCTTTATGGTTATACATTAAAAGATGCATCAACCACATATTGGGGCGATTCAAATAATGGTACCGATGAGTATGGTTTTACAGCTCGTCCGAATGGAATTCGCGGAGGTATTGGCGATGGAACGTTCACTTACCTGGGAACACGATGTTATTTTCATTCGTCCGATATCGATCAAATCGGAGGTACTGACCGAAGTGGCGTACTATTAGATGCCGGAAATGATTATTTTAATAAAACTTTTAGTAATGATTTGCTAATGGGAAAAGCGGTGAGGCTTGTGCGCGATGCTACAACTGAAGAGCAGGCCTTGGCCGATGGCACCGAATGCGATCCTTACACCGGAAACAATAATTACACCTACACTACTGTAAAAATCGGTACACAGGTGTGGTTGGCATCCAGTCTGGCCGAAACAAAGTTTACAGATGGAACAACAATTCCATACGAGGGGGCAAATACAGGTTATTACACCGACACCGAATGGGCTGCTTTAAGCTCTTCGGCAATGTGTTATTACGACAATGATGACTCCTACGCCGGTGGAGAAGTTTTGGTTGACGGTACCGACGACCAACAATTAACAATCAGTAACGATACCATTTTTCTTGAGGATGGCGGTTATGTTGAACTGCCTGAAGGTACTGTAAATACCGACGATCAAACATTGTCACTTGATGGAAACAGCCTTAGTATTGAAGATGGTAACAGTGTTGATATTTCCACCGCAACTGCAGTTGCAGCCAACACAGCCAAAACCACCAACGCCACCCACACCGGCGAAGTTACCGGCTCTGATGCACTTACTATTGCCAGCGGTGTGGTAGATGCCGATAACCTCGACGAAAGTTTAACCGATGAAGTAACCGACAACGACGGAGCTTTCGACATGAGCGCTTCGCTTGGTGTAAGCTGTGCGCTTAGTACCAGCACCGCACTATCGTTTTCGAATATCACCTACGGTAAAAACTTTATGATTGAGTTAACCATTAGTTCAAGCGCCACAATTACATGGAACAGCACCCCGCTTAGTTTGGTTGGCGATGCTTTCGAGGATGGCACTTTCCTTATCAATATTCTTTCGTGGGGAACCACTGAGGCTGATTTGCAAATAACAGTAACAAAACTATAAAATGAAAAAACTATTCATACTACTTGTAGCTTGCAGCTTGTGGCTTGCAGCTAAACCACAGGATTACATGCCGGGGTATCATCAGCCAGGTTATTCTGATACAACATCTGGTGGAAGTGCATTGCTTGATGGACTTTTGGCCTGTTGGGAATTGGAAGAAACAAGCGGAACAACAGTAAATGATTCTCACGCAGATAATGACGGTACAAATACAAATTGTACAATTGCTCAAACAGGCATCGTTGGATATTCATATTATTTTAATGGCTCAAATGCTCAAATAACAATGGGCATAACTCCATTTAATTTTGAAAGAACAGATTCCTTCTCAATATCATTGTGGATTAGTTCAAACTGGAAAGGTTCGGCATTTCTTGAAAATATAAATCCTAACGATGGCGGGCATTATCGTGGTATCGGCATTGGTGATGGTTCTGATGGTAAGATTACTTTTATCATAAGAGCAACTCAGACGACAAACAATCGAATACTCATAACATCGACAAATGCCATTCCCAAAAATACATGGACTAATATTGTTCTTACCTATGACGGTAGCTCAGATGTGAGTGGTGTGACGCTTTACTTCAACGGAGAAAGTCAATCCTACACAACAATTACAAATAATTTAAGCACAACAACAGTAAGTAGCAATAATCTTCATATTGGCTCGCGTGATGCTGTTATGAATTTCTATCAGGGCTATATGGATCAAGTGTTTATTTGGAATCGCACATTAACAGCAAGCGATGCAGTTGTATTGGCAACAGGAGTTTCTTATTCCGCACAGATAGAACTAAGCATTAAAAATCTTTGGAACAGCTTCTATGAGAATGTATCTGAAATTCAAACAATAAGAATAGCATCATGAAACGATTACTAATACTACTCGTAGCTTGCAGCTTGTGGCTTGCAGCTCTTCCGCAAACCTACCACCTTGTAGTTGACGGAGAAATTACATTAACCGGAATACCGGTAACTTACAGCAGTATAGCCGGTTTTTATTACAAGAACTACCGCACCGCCGATGATAGTATTTGGTACGCCGACGGTTTCCGCGTAGATGTAACACCCGATTACGACGCCTCAGCGCAGTACCTGGGCGCCTGGTATTACGATATTGGTAACGACAACTGTACCCGCGAAGTAATCGATTACACCGACGAACAACTGGCAGCAATGGAAGAAGCCGGTTTGCAGGCCATCGATAACCAGTTTGATATCGCAAAAATAAAATACCTGCTTCGCCTGCTTGCGGCCCCGGTGCTCGATACGCTTGAACTTGATAGCACCAGCATTTCAGCATTAACTAATATTTACGAGCAGTACCGGGTAAATAAAGCCTATGCCGTTGGCGATGTGTTTGTAAGCGATTCAACCTTATACAAGGTTATACAGGCCCACACATCACAAAGCGATTGGATTCCGAGCGAAACCCCGGCACTTTACAACAAATACCAAATTGATACCGGTGAAATATTAGAATGGGATTACCCGGTTGAATACAGCATCGATGACCAGGTAACTTATAACGGCGATGTTTACATCTGCATTCAGGCCCACACCTCGCAATCGGGCTGGACTCCTGTCGCGGTGGCTTCGTTGTGGGAATTGGTAGAGTGATGGATAAATTAATAAGACAAAAATGAAAACAATAAAACCAACCGATTTGCGTCCCGGAGATATCCCGGCAATTCACAGACCAAATGGGTTCCTTCCAAAAGGAATTCGTTTCTTTATGTGGCTGTGGAGTGTAATTCACTACCACAAAAAACCAGCCTGGAGCCACCTGCGAAATCACACCATGATAATTGCCGCCAAAGGGCAGCGCAATACTGCAGAGGCAATTGCAAAGGGGTTTGTACTGCGTAATTTTATGGGGCACTATGCCGATAAGTTGGAGCACATGGTTGTGTTCCGTTTAAAAGATCCGCTCGAACCACACGAAATAAAACGACTCTATGCCAAAGCCCGCGAAATGGCAGATAGTAATATCGAGTATGAAGTTTGGAATTTTGCCTGCTGGATAGTTTACATTTTATCGAATGGCCACTGGGATATTTTCCCGAAAGATCCGGAAGACAAAGTATTCTGTTTCGAAGTGTCGGCCATGCTCATCGAAGCTGCCCGCCCCGGAACCTTCGAAAAGCCATACCTGGTTAACACCGTCGATCTACAGAATGATGACCGGTTTGAGGAATTGTATTTTGAAAAATAAACCCCTGTTTTCATTTTCAAAATTTAAATTAGGTTGGGCATCCGGCGGGGTGCCCTTTTTGTGTCCTTTGTTTCATCTGCCGGTCCGGCGATATTTGAATAAACAGAACAATTATGCTGAGTCTCACCATAAACGATAAACCTCTCGATACCGATCAGGATTTCAGTTGCGCCATATCCATCAAGAATCCTTTCTTTATGTTCGACGAGATCCGCGGTCCGCTGGCTGCCGATATCACATTGCCGGTTGAAGGTAACGAAGGTATGCTTAATAATCCGAACCAGGTAACCAAACGGGCTTCGCAGAATGACCGCCACTTTGCCGGTGCAAAACTGCTGCACTTTAACCTTCCTCTCGTTCAGGGAAATTTAATTATTACCGGGGCCAAAGGCCAAATTGAAGGATGGATCCAAAACTACATCGGGCAGCTGGGCGAAGAGCTCCGCGAAAAAAATCTAACAGAACTCGACTATGGCGACGACCAGGACTTTGTTAACCAGGAAACCTTCGATCCGGATAGCGACAAATGGTGTACAATCAGGCTAATGAACCGCGGTTTTTGGAAAGACCGTGGTAAAATGGTGGAAGCCGACGACGGAACCGACGTGGAGGATCTCACCAATAAATTTGAAGCACTTGCCGGCTTTTTTGTTAACCAAAATACTTCAGGTGGAGTAATTACTTCCGCTGCTGCCGATGGTGTGGCAGTGGTGTCGCCATTTCCGTTCCTGCACTGGTTAATCGATACCATCCTCCGGAAGAACAATTTTTTTATTTCCGACAACTTCCTGAAGCTCGATGCCGATTTAAAAACGTTGTGTTTGTATCACAACTACAATATCCTGGTCGATAGCTCAACCACGGCGGCAAAAACCGTTTCACTGATCAACTGGTTTTCAAATTCAAGCGAAGAGCTCGACCTCGAGGCAATTTCTGAATCAACCTGGGCGCTTGGCTCTTTCAGCTTCCAGGATCTGATGACCAGTACTTATGTGAAAAATTTGTTCTTGTCAGCTCAAAATACGTTTAATACCTTCTTCTGGTTCAATAACAACCGAACGGTTCAGATTATCGATCGCGAAGAGATCCTCAAAGGCGAAGCTTTCGACCTTTCGCAATACCGCGTTTCCAAGTGGGATGTTGGCGAACGCAAAGATGTTTGCTTAAAGTTCAGCTGGGAGCACGACGACGACGATTCGGCTTTCAAGGATCTGTATGAAAATCTAGATGACAAACGCGAAAAGATCCTCGAATCGGTAACCTCGCGCGACGATCTGTTTAGTATTTTGCTCACAAAAGCAGTAGGCGATATCCGCATGGTTGAAAATGAAAATACTTATTACGAGTATGGATGGTTCCCTATTAGCGAAATTTATCCCGAGCAGGAGGTAGAAGTTGAGTTTGATGTATTAAGCTGGAAGCCTGTTTCTGTTGGCCTGCAGAATTATTTTTTCAACGATGGCGATAAAGACCAGGAAGAAATAAAAAGTAATTTCTCGACTCTGCGCATGGCCTCCGAAGGTTATCCCATCGCGTACCAGAATGGCAACTCAAAAACATTCTCAAATATACGCGAGCCATTTTCACCGAGGCTGATGTTTTACCAGGGAAACAACATCGGTGGCGACGAAAGCACCTCGGGTAAAAAGTTCGACTGGAAAGGCGATGCCGGTTTTTTGTTCAACCGTTGGCGGCTTACAGCACCATTTTTGGCCGGCCGCTTACCAATAGAAGCCGACTTCCGGTTCCCTCCCAGGATACTGAGTTATGTAATGAATAATGTTTACCAGAAGTTTAAAGACTCTGAATGCGAATTTCTGATTGAACAGCTCGATGGTAATCCGGGTCCGGAAGAAGAAACCCTTGTGCGGATCCAGGCATATAAAGTGGAGGATAACTATTGGGCCTTTAATCCGGGTGAAGTTATCGGTGGTGGCGACGGAACCGAACAAACCATTGTTCCAAAGTTTGTGGGCGTTAATCCATACGGCAAACCATACCTGGTTGATGAAGCGGGTAAGTTTAAAACAACCTCAATTTTTGGAGATATTTCAACCGCCGCGTATGCACACCATTGTTGTGTTGATTACGATGCATCCACAAACCAGCTGTTTGTTGGTGGCAATTATGGTTATGTTCACATTTACGATTTGTCGGACGGGATCCGCATGCAAAGCATTCGCATGGGAAGCTACACCGATAGCATCTCGGGGCTGAAGGTTGCCAACGGAAAAGTTTTGGTTGGCATAAACAACCAGCGAACCTATTGCCATTTTCCGCTCAGCTCGTTCGATACTTATTCATCGGTTTCTATTTCAACTGTAACCGGTTCCGGATCCGAAGTTGGTTACTCAATCCGCGACTGGGAATATTACGGTGGGTATTATTACCACTGCTCAGCTGCAGGCGAAATAATGCGCTGCGATTCAAACTTTACTAATCCTACCGAAATTACCGATCGCGACACCGAGTTTATCTGTATGACGCAGACTTACTCCAGGATGTACATTTTTGGCGATGATGAGCGTGAATTTACCTGTCTGTTAACCGATCCAACTGATTGGGAAGAGTTCCGCATGGTAGACGACGGAGGCACTTCGCGGCCGCCTATTTGGGATGCCAAATCGAAAGGAGAAACGGCTTATGCACTTACAACTCAGTTTACGAATAGCTTGTTTATACTTAGCGGACCAAACGTACAGGAACGCATTGGTATTGGAGGTTATGCCATGGGGCTTACAGTTTCTGGATCTGATGTGTTTGTGGCAAACGGTTCGGTTGATAAAACATCCAGTATGTTGTATAAGCTCTCAGGATCTGATCTCACTTACCAGTTCGATCTGCCTGATTGTATGAGCATATTTGGGTATTAATCTGTCCTTTCGTTATCATAATCCTGAATATAGATTTGAATAAAAACAATAAAATGCAACGTTTTCACCGATTCCTTAACAAACTGTACGAACCAACGGCCGGAATTATCGGCGGAAATTATACCGCAAAAGAAGTTATTAAATCAGGATGGGAATGGCACTCGCTTTTTTGTGTCGAAAACATCAACTACTTAATTATAGGCACTATTGGAGCTGTGTTATTTGGCATAGCTGCTTACATTACCAGATTGGTTATGGACTTTATTTTTAAACGGGGAAATGAAAAAACCAGATCGTAAATGAAAACAGTTTATATCATTCGCGACACTATTGGCAACAATCAAAGTTTGGCTACTCATTTGGTTATCGATCATGGTCGATTGTTATATTCCGGTCATTTATTGGAGCGTGGATGGAGGGATAATCAAAAAAATATTAGCTGTGTTCCTGCTGGTACTTACGATCTTGTAAAAGAGTATTCCGGGAAATTTAAGTGCGAATTATGGGAAGCCAAAGGAATTCCTGATCGTAGCGAATGCAAATTTCATTCAGCAAACTATTGGGATCAGTTAAACGGATGCTTTTCCCCAGGAGAGGCCCGGCTTAACATTGGTCACGACACCGAACTCGACATGATCTACTCGGGCGACATGCTCGAAATATTTATGAATGCAATGGGTAGCGATATCCGGGCAAGGCTGGTTATTATTGACGATCCAAATTAATAAATCATGATCTTTTACGCATACCTGGCAACTGTAGTTGTGGCCATTGTTGGCACCTTGATTTTATCGTACATCGACATTAAAGAAAAAAGAAAATGAAATTCTGGAGAGGTTTATCACTGTTTTTTGGCGGAGTAATCTCCGGTATGATCGTTTTTATGCGCTTGAAAAAGAGCGACACATCTATCGAAGCTGATACCTACATTAAGGATCAGCAGCAGAACGTTAAGAAAATTAAGCAGCGCGGCGATGGAAGCCTGCAGGTAGATCTCAGCCAGGATAATTCTGCCACAACAAAAACTAGAAAGGAAATTCGCCAGGAGAGGAGAGAAGCTCGCAAAGCTAAACGCCTGTCCCGGAAACCAGAATAGAAGAGTGTCCTTTCTCTTATGGTAAAAATTCAAAAACTTGAAATTCAATAAGTAAGACTTTGATAAATCAATCAAATTAAGTTCAATTTTAAAAAGCAAATTGCTATGAGAAAGTTATTTATTTTATTGTTTCTCGGAGTATTAGCATTGTTCGCCAATGCCTGGAATGCTCCACCTGTCATCGATGATGATGGGCTAGTTGTTCAAGTTGTCCAACAGGATGGCACTTTAGTAAGTGCAGATCTGCAGATCCGGGAGTGGGAGGTCCCCGGTAATTTTACCGACCTTGTAATTTCAATTGATGATCTGAAAGAAGAAAACCGCTTGTATGCATCCCTCTCATGTTTCCCGCAGGATGGTGTAGCTGTTGAAGAAGACATCTCTTCTGAAGTTGAAAATTCAGAAGCGGATAGTGGTTCGAACATATTGGATTTTCTAATCAGTTACTGGGCTGTACTGATTATTGCTTTTATGGCATTTTTAAAAGTAATTGTTAACCTGACTCCTTCTGCTAAGGATAACCAGGTATTTAGTTGGCTAGATAGTTTATTCAATGCCTTTGTTCCAAACTACAAAAGTGGAGGAGGTACACACGATTCCGATTCAAGCTAAAAAACTTTCAGGGCAGAGCCCCGAATCGTAAGTTTTTTCATAGATTAATTTAATTAATTCTTTTACATCCCGGTCGAGAGCGGCCGGGATGTTTTTATTTATGGTTCAGGGAATGTTTCGATTAGCCTGGCATTAACAATTGTACGTATCTTCTTCAGATAAGCATCGGTGGCAGCAATTGAAGAATGCCCAAACAAATCGCGGATATCTTTAACCGTAAAACCTTTCTCCAGAAGCCGGTCGGCTGCCGTATCTTTTAAACAGTAAAATTTCACTTCAGAAGGGATATTTAAATAATTTGCAATGTCTCTGAAATGTTCTGCTATGCGCGTTGAGTGCTCGAATAACACGCCAGGTATAAATTTTTTACTGCACACATATAATCCTGCAGGTTTGTTTTTAAAATGTTCTTTCAATAATTCAAGGAAAGGTTTTGCAATTGGGATAATACGTTTCTTTTTGTTTTTCGACTTTCCGGCAGGAACAACAACAACACCTTTGCTTAACCAGAAATCAGATATTTTCAGTCGGCAAATTTCAGCTGGTCGCAAAGCCAGATAGTAGGTATAAAGCGAAATAATATAGAAATCCGGATCATTTTTTTTCAGATAATTAAAATATCCAGTTGCTTCTTCCGGAAGAAACGGCCTTTTATCCACATCCTGTTCCGGCATCTTTCCAACTGCATGGAAAGGATTCGAGGTGATATATCTATTTTTTATCAGAGTATTGAAAAAAGTGCGATAGTCGAGCAGATAATTATTAAAGGTTCTGCCTTTTATTTTCCTATCCGGGACCAAACTATTCATAAAATCGATGGCCATGTCTTCTGTAAATTCGAAAATAAACTTCTGCAGTAGCTTCTTTTTTTCAAGCCATTCGCGCAGGATCTTCATTCTTGAATCGAAACTGTGTTGTGTCCTCTTTCGAATGTATAGGCTTTTAAAGTTGATAACAAAAGTGAGGGCCTTATCGATTGTTGTGTACTTTTTATTGTCTTCCTTTTCGATAAAAGGATTTTTTCCGGCATCAAGCAGGCTGTTTATATGCTGAATCAGCTTTTTCGCATGCCTGTCGCGGGTTTTCGCATCCTGAATATGATCGAGATAGATACGTTTACGCTTTAATTTAAAATCATCGGAAGTAGGATCCTGAGCAGCAAAGAACACGTAGTCGCGTGTAGATCCTGTTGAGCGTTGTGCATAACGAAATGGCAAATTAAACTCTTTCATAATCAAGAATTTAACTCCAATGCTACAACTCTTAAACTCTGTGGCGCACCCATGGCGCACCTAAAACAGAAAAGCCAGTCTAATCGACTGGCTCCCTGTAAGTTCCGTAGAACTAGGTAGCGGGAGCAGGACTTGAACCTACGACCTTTGGGTTATGAGCCCAACGAGCTACCAACTGCTCCATCCCGCAATATATTTTTTATTCTAAATGAATTTCTTCGTGAACGCGGGTGCAAATATAATACCTTTTTTTTAAACCGCAACTCCTTTCGAAAAAAATTCAAAAAAAGGACGGCACCATGTACCGTCCTTCAGGCGTATATTATACTTACCCTCGGAATTAAAGTCCGAAAGTTTCTTTTACAGCGTCAACAAAATCAAGCTTTTCCCAGGTGAATAGTTCCAGTTCTTTTGTTACAACACCATTGTACGGCGATTCAAAAGTTTTTGTAACAGTTACCGGAGTTCTTCCCATGTGCCCGTATGCTGCCGAGTCAACATAAATCGGGTTGCGAAGTTTTAATCTCTCTTCGATGGCCGCCGGGCGAAGATCAAAAATAGCCTTTACCTTTTCTGCAATTTCAGCGTCTGATATTTCCACATTCGAACGCCCGTAAGTATTCACAAAAACACCTACCGGCTCAGCAACGCCAATGGCATAAGCCAGTTGCACCAGAATTTCATCAGCAACTCCTGCAGCCACGAGGTTTTTGGCAATGTGGCGCGAAGCATAAGCAGCCGAACGGTCAACTTTCGATGGGTCTTTTCCGGAGAAAGCACCACCACCGTGAGCACCGCGTCCGCCGTAAGTATCAACGATAATTTTGCGTCCTGTTAATCCGGTATCACCATGAGGTCCACCAATAACAAATTTACCGGTCGGATTTACGTGATAAACGATATCATCGCCAAATAATACCTGTACTCGCTCCGGTAGCTGGGCTTTTACCCGCGGTATTAAAATGTTGATCACATCCTCTTTTATTTTTGCCAGCATGGGCTCGTCTTCATCAAACTCGTCGTGTTGCGTAGAAACTACGATGGTGTGTACTTTCACCGGTTCGTTCGATTCGTTGTATTCGATGGTTACCTGCGACTTTGAGTCAGGACGAAGATAGGTCATAAGTTCACCTTCGCGGCGAATAACGGCCAGTTCCAATAGAATTTTATGAGAAAGCTCGAGCGAAAGAGGCATGTAATTATCTGTATCTTTACACGCGTATCCAAACATCATTCCCTGGTCGCCGGCTCCCTGGTCCTTTTTATCTTCCTTGTCAACTCCACGGTTAATGTCGGCACTCTGTTCGTGAATGGCAGTTAAAACACCACACGAATCTCCGTCGAAACGATAGGCAGCTTTGGTGTACCCAATTTTATTGATAACGCGACGTGTTATTTCCTGCACGTCGACATAAGCACTCGATTTTACCTCGCCGGCAACAACAACCTGACCTGTTGTTACCAAGGTTTCAATAGCGACTTTCGAATTTGGATCGAAGGCAAGAAACTGATCGAGTAAGGCATCTGAAATCTGATCGGAAACCTTGTCTGGATGTCCTTCGGAAACCGATTCACTTGTAAATAAATAATTCATCCCTTTTAAATTTTTAACTGAAAAAATATTCAGTTTCATTCTACATTAAAAATAAGCTGCGGGATATTGATTGTGATCAAAAAAATAAAGCACGATTGCTTTAGCATTTTTTCAAGTGGTTGCAATCAATCTCAAATCTTTCCACGTAGCGGTGCAAATGTAAGATGTTTATTTCGAATAAAAAAGCACTTATTTAAAATAATTCTGAATAGTAAAATTGGAATAACAATAGTATCTTATCCCATCAAAATAAAATATTCACCTTCAACATAATTTTTACTTGTCAGAAACTCTTTAATCCTCTTGCCTGCTCCGGAATTGGTCACCATCGAAACGATAAATATTTCGCCCGGCCCGGGAATATCTTTATAGAAAATGGCATCCGGTTTTGACGAAACAATATCAATTCGGCCTTTCTCCTGCAGTCCTTCATTTTTGAGGAAAGAGCTTCTTTGCCGGGTTTTGCGCCCGGCACCCCAAATCCATATTTCAGGATGAAAACGATTGTGTATTTCCGACCATTTTTTAAAATAGGTGGCTTTGGTTTTAAAAAATGCTTCGCTTGAATAGCGTAAATCTGTCCGGGTCAGGCGGCCGGGAGAATCGTGCCACTCTAACAGAGGTTCCGGAAGTTTGAACATTTTAACACCGGCATCCAAGTAACGTAATTGCATTTCGTAATCTTCCGGGAAGTCGCCTTCAAAACAACCTCCAAGTTTTTCAAAAAGTTCGCGACGAAACATGATTGTGGGATTCACAACAGGAATTTCCACAAAACGGTTGTTTTCGATTTCTTCAGGAGTGTGAAAAAAGTTTACCCAATCCACAAATCGCTGAAAACCTTTGGTATTGTTATCGTACGAAACATATTTTACTTCAGAACCAATAAAATCAATCTCAGTATTCTGAGTAAGAAAGCGTACCTGTTTTTCCAGCCGTTCAGGATATGAAATATCATCAGCATCCATTCGTGAAATGAATTTTCCATGTGAATTTTGCATTCCGCAATTCATGGCATGGGCAACACCTTGTTCTGATTCGTTGAATATTGTTATCCGGGAATCGGTTTTAGCTAGTTCTGTTACAATGTTTAAACTGGCGTCGGTAGAATTGTTGTTGACTAAAAGCAGTTCAAAATCTGTAAAACTTTGGCGAAGAATGCTTTCGATAGCTCTTTTCAGTGTTTTTTCAGCATTATAAAAAGGTAATATAACAGATACTTTCAAATTTATTTTTGTGTAAGTTGCTGGAAAACGGTTTCCAGATTTTGCTGTTGTTCCTGAAGAGTAATAAGAGTAAGATTATTATTTACTGCAAATTTAAAAATGGCCGGACGGATATCTTCTCCGCCTTCTGCCTCTATTTCCCAAAGTTTGTTGTTTGAAATTGCTCGTCTTACTCCCGGAATCATTAGGATTTGCTCCTCGGCCACTTGCGACAGGAACTCAACCCATACAATCTGGTTTCGCGCAAGGTTGCCACTTTTTACCTCTGAGATACTGCCATCGGCCACAATTTTTCCCCGGTTAATAATAATTACCCGGTTACAAACGGCTTCCACTTCCTGCATAATATGCGATGAAAGAATTACCGTTTTCTCTTTACTTATTGCTTTGATTAAATTTCTGATTTCTTCCAGTTGGTTGGGATCTAGACCGGTTGTGGGTTCATCAAGAATAAGTATGGATGGATCGTGAATGAGTGCCTGTGCCAGTCCAACCCGCTGCCGGTATCCTTTAGAGAGAGCACGGATTTTTTTGTGCTGTTCTTGCCCAAGACCAGTGAGTTCAATCATTTGCGCAACCCGCTGTTTTTTGTTTTTTAGCTGATAAAATCCGGCGGTAATTTCTAAAAATTCCTTAATGAAAAGATCGGTGTAAAGCGGATTGTGTTCGGGCAGGTAGCCAATTTGCTTTTTGAGCTCAAGGTTTTGGGTTGAAATAACAGTGTTATTTACTAAAACCTCGCCTGAATCCTGGGGCAGGTAACCGGTAATAATTTTCATCATAGTAGATTTACCCGCGCCGTTTGGCCCCAAAAAACCAACCAACTCGCCTTTATCCACAGAAAAGCTAATGGAGTCCAAAGCTTTCTGTTTTCCGAACATTTTTGTGATATTCTTCGTTTCTACTGACATAAAGGAAGATTACGAAAACAAAAATAGCTGTTTCTTTTTATTTTAGAAGCATTACTTTAAATTTGCAACTCAGCTTAACAGATTTGCTAAATGAAAGATTGCAATTTCAATTACATTAAGGATCTCACAAAATTCCAAAGGCAGAAAACCTCGGAGGTAAAGATAGGTGGAGTTCCTGTGGGGGGAGATAATCCTATCAGGATTCAGACGATGACCGATACCAGCACGAAAGATACCGAAGCTACTGTTGAACAGATTATTCGGGTAGTGAAAGCAGGTGCCGATTACGTTCGTGTAACTGTTAAAGGGATGCAAGATGCCGAAAATCTTAAAAATATTAAGAGAGAGTTGGTTAATCGCGGGTACGAAACTCCTTTGATTGCAGATATTCATTTTAATCCGAAACAGGCTGAAATTGCTGCAAAATATGTATCGAAAGTAAGGATCAATCCTGGAAATTTTTACGACAAAAGAGCTCAATTCAAGAACAGTGTTTACACCGACGAGGAGTATAAAAATGAACTGGAAAAGATAGAAGAGCAATTTATTCCATTTCTTCAGTTATTGAATGATACAAATACTGCGCTTCGTATTGGAGCGAATCATGGTTCGCTTTCCGACCGCGTTATGAGTCGCTTTGGCGACACTCCTGCAGGTATTGCAGAGTCGGTTATGGAATTTTTGCGCATTTGTAAAAAGGTTGATTTCAAAAACGTGGTTGTTTCTATAAAATCGAGCAATACACGTGTAATGGTATATACCACAAGATTGTTGAACTTCAAGATGCGCCTTGAAGATATGAAGTACCCTATTCATCTCGGAGTAACTGAAGCAGGTGAAGGAGAAGACGGTCGTATTAAATCGGCAGTTGGAATGGGCGCTCTGTTAGCAGACGGAATTGGAGATACGATCCGTGTTTCATTAACTGAAAAGCCAATTAATGAAATTCCGGTTGCATTAAAACTGGTTAATCATTTTAAGAGCTATGTTAACCACGAACCTATTACGGCGCCAATGATTGCTCAAACCAATCCTTTTGAGTATGAACGCCGCGATACCCGGCCGGTATTGGAGATGGGTGGAAAACAGTTGCCTGTAGTTGTAGCCGATTTGGGTGAACGCAGCCTTCGGGAAATGATTCCTATTCGTGGAAAATTGATTCCGGAATATTTTATTTCAGGGAATAAAATTTTGGATATTGAAGGAGAAGAATATCCGGTAATTACGCTTGAAGAATACCTGTTTGAAAGTACGCGTTGGGGAAGAATGAAATTTATCCGTACAAGCAAAGATGAATTCGACCGCTTTATGGATATGCACCCCGAAATTATAATGAAGCTGAAACAAACGCGTAAAACAGTGTTGATACTGGAAAGTTATAATGCTAATCCAATGGCAGAATTACGTGCATTTTTCATGGCTTTGGATACACATATCTGGAAAGTTCCGGTTATTTTATATCGCCGCTATAACGAATCTCGGTTGGAGGATCTGCAGATAAAAGCTTCTGCCGACCTGGGAGGCCTGTTAATAGATGGTTATGGTGATGGAATCTGTCTTTCGAACGATAACGAAAATATTACTTTCACTGAATTAAAAGATCTTAGTTTTGGTATTCTTCAGGCCAGCCGCATGAGAGTTACTAAAACCGAATTCATATCATGCCCGGGGTGCGGACGTACACTTTTCGATTTACTCGAAACTACAAAAAAAGTTAAGGAACATTTTAAACATCTGGATCATCTGAAAATAGGAATTATGGGATGTGTGGTAAATGGTCCCGGAGAGATGGGGGATGTGGATTATGGATTTGTGGGAGCCGGGCTTAACAAGGTTAACTTATACAAAGGATTAAAGCCCGTTAAGCGCCATATATCGTATGAGAATGCGGTAGAGGAGCTGGAACAACTAATACGCGAAAACGGCGACTGGAAAGATCCCGAAGATTAATATTCATAAATTATACAATGGATGGAGAAGGATCCGATCAGAACAAAGATCGGATCCTTTTGCATTTGGATTAATGATGTACTCAATACATTCAGCAAAAACTTCTGGTTGAAGCAACGTTGTCAGTACGATTGCCGAAAAACCAATTAGAGGAGCAACGTACTCATGACATTCAGAGAAAAGCCTTTTGGGGAGGCAACGTACTCATGACGCTTGGAAAAAAACTCGTAGGGGGAGTAATGTCGTCATAACGTTCGAGGAATAGCCAATAAAGGGAGTAACGTCATCTTAACGTTCTTTAGGAATTGAAATCAGATTATTACAAAAGCCCGGTATTTCCTATCTTTGAATTAAACTTGGTAAAATCAAAAGAAAATGGCAAGAACCTACTGGAAACCCGGAACCATAATCTATCCTTTGCCTGCGGTAATGGTGAGTTGTGGTGAAACACCTGAAGAATATAATATTATTACAATTGCATGGACCGGCACTATTAACAGCGATCCTCCAATGTGTTACATTTCTGTACGTCCGGGGCGTCATTCATACGATATAATAAAACGCACCGGCGAGTATGTTATAAATCTCACTACCGAAAAATTGGCAAAGGCCACCGACTGGTGTGGATGCCGTTCGGGGCGAAAATACAATAAATGGAAAGAGATGAACCTGACACCTGCCCCTGCAAAAATTGTTAAGGCTCCCATTATTGAAGAGTCGCCGGTGAACATCGAATGCCGTGTGAAAGATATTGTGGAACTGGGTACACATCACATGTTTATTTCCGATGTGGTAAGTGTTTCGGTTGACGATACTTACATGAACGAAGAGCAGGCTTTTAGTTTTTCAAAAGCCAATCCGCTTATTTATAGTCATGGACACTACTTTGGAATGGGAAACCCAATCGGTAAATTTGGCTGGTCGGTAGAAAAAAAGAAGAAGAAAAAGAAAAAATAAATTTCGCATTAAACAAATCAACTCTGCATTTGTATATTTTTCAACAAATCCCGGAATTATACCGGGCCGATACGGCTATGCTGATCCAAGAAGAAGATTGATGCTTTTATAGTAACTTTTAATGAATTTAAGATGGTAAATACACAAAATAATCCCTTGTTGGGTGAGTTTCAGACCCCTCGTAATACAGCACCTTTCAACTTAATAAAAGACGAACATTATTTGCCGGCTTTTAAAGAGTCGATTAAGATTGGAAAGGAAGAAGTTGAAGCGATTAAAAAGAATCCGGAGGTGCCGACTTTCGAAAATACCGTGGTTGCGCTTGATAAAGTTGGACGTTTACTAGGACGAACAGCTGGAGTATTTTTTAACCTGCTTCATTCCGAAACCAACGACGAGCTGCAAAAGATCGCGCAGGAAGTGTCGCCGATGCTCACTGCATTCCAGAATGATATTTCGCTTGATCCGGTTCTTTTTGAAAGAGTAAAAGTCGTTTATGCACAAAAAAACAAGCTGGTGTTAACCGCCGAGCAGCAGACTTTGCTCGAAAACAGTTACATCGGTTTTGTACGCAAAGGAGCTAATCTTTCTGATGCTGACAAGGAAAAGTTTCGCGAAATGAGTACTGAACTTGCAATGCTTACCTTAACTTTTGGTGAGAATGTTCTGAAAGAAACCAATAATTATGAGCTTCATATTGCCGATAAAAATAAACTTTCCGGTTTGCCCGAAAGCGCTTTGGAAGCCGCTGCTGGTAAAGCAAAATCAAAAAACAAAGAAGGTTGGGTATTCGATATAAGCATGCCAAGTTACCTTCCTTTTATGAAGTATGCCGACAACCGCGAACTTCGTAAGGAATTATACTTTGCTTACAGTTCAAAATCGTTTAAAGGAAATGAGTTCGACAACCAGGCAAATGTAAAACGTATTGTTGAGTTACGTTTGGAGCAGGCAAAATTACTCGGGTATAAAACCTATGCCGATTATGTTTTAGAACGTAGAATGGCTATGAATTCTGCCGGAGTATATCATTTGCTGGAAGATTTATATGAAGCTTCTTATAAAGTGGCACTGGAAGAAAAAGCGGAAATTCAGAAATATGCCGGTGAAACTGGGTTCGAAGGTGAATTAATGCCCTGGGACTGGAGTTATTACAGCGAAAAACTGAAGGTAAACAAATTCGATCTGGATGACGAAATGCTGAAACCGTATTTTGAACTGGATAATGTTGTTGGCGGTATTTTTGGTCTGGCAACCGAACTTTACGGTATTACTTTCAAAGAAAATAAGGAAATTCCGGTATATCACGAAGAAGTTACTGCTTACGAAGTTTTTGATGCCGACGGCACATTTCTGTCTGTGTTTTATACCGATTTTCATCCACGAGAAGGAAAACAAGGTGGTGCATGGATGAATGATTTTAAAGGCCAGTGGAAAGACGATGGAGTTGATTCACGTCCTCATATAACCATCGTCATGAATTTTACCCGGCCTACCGAAACCAGACCTGCCCTGTTAACTTTCAATGAGGTGGAAACTTTTATGCACGAGTTTGGTCATGCCCTGCACGGAATGCTTGCCAATTCTACTTATTCAAGTTTGTCGGGAACCAACGTTTACCGCGATTTTGTTGAGCTTCCTTCGCAGATAATGGAGAATTGGGCGGTTGAAAAAGATTTCCTTGATCGTTTTGCAAAACATTATAGAACAGGCGAAACTATTCCGGCCAAATTAGTTGAAAAGATTGTAGCCGCGCGGAATTATCTGGCAGGTTATCTTTCTGTTCGTCAGCTAAGTTTTGGTTTTCTCGATATGGCCTGGCACACATTGGAGGAAACAACAACAGAAAGTGTGAAAGACTTTGAAGAGAAGGCCTGGAAGAAAACACAGATTTTCCCGCGTATCGATAAGGTTTGTATGAGTACCCAATTCGGGCACCTTTTTGCCGGAGGTTATGCTGCCGGATATTACGGTTACAAATGGGCAGAAGTGCTCGATGCCGATGCCTTTAGCGTCTTCAAAGAAAAAGGGCTTTTTAATAAAGAAGTGGCGACTTCATTCCGAAAAAATATTCTGGAAAAAGGAGGAAGCGAGCATCCAATGTTACTTTATAAATGCTTCCGGGGTCAGGAACCTACTGTTGATGCCCTGCTGGAAAGAAGCGGGTTGAAATAGAGTTGGGTCATACTCTCACTCAAAGTGAGGGTATGACTATTTGACCGCTTAAAAGCTGTGGTACCAGATTTTAGCATTCTCCGCATATATTTTATCAATCACTTCTTTCGGAAGTTTTAATCCCTTGAATTCTCCATCGATGAGGTCGCTTTTCATTGTATTGCCGGTGGTCAGGTATTCCCAGTCGCGCAACCATGTTTCGTGCATCTTTTTGTGAAACGATTCAGCATCACCACCATTATCAATTATGTCGGTTCCGTAAAGTATTCGATCCTGGTATTTAATAAAGAAATCGCGCACTTTATCGTGGTTTTCCCTGGTTTGATAAAAGAGTTGTCCCATTCGTGCAGCCAGATCAACAGCCGCGTTTGGATATTTATCGAGCCATTCAGCCACCACGTCCACACTCCATTCCAAACTGGCCAAATGACATCCGATAAAAGTTAAATCAGGGTTTTTATCGAGCATCCGGTCGCGGGCAGCCATTTGTTCTTCATAGCTCGGAAATTCAGGATGTTTGTACATATGATACTCGGGATGCCGCGAAAAATATCCACTGTCGTTTTTGGTAGTCATTTCATCCAGTGGCAACCAGCAGTTTTTAGGTTCTCCCAAATGGCCAACCAGCGGGATTTTATTTTCAGCAAGATATTGAAAGATTGGATCGAATTGCGGATCGTCGATCATAACCAAATCACCGTCAGTGTCGCGATATTCCATCCCAATGTTTTTCCAAGCTTTAACTGCAATCGCCCCATCGGCAATGGTTTGTTTTATCCACGCAAGACTATTGGCAGTCCAGGCCGGTTCATCCCAGTTGTCCATGCAGAACGTGGTTGTGTATTCCAGTTCCTGAGGGAATTCCTGCTGTAGTTTTTTTAATCGTTGATTTGTATCAACAACCCTTTCGCAAGTCCCTGAATTTGTATTGATTGGAAGCAGTTTAAAATTGTCTTTTATGGCTTGTTCCATCGAAATACATTCCGAAGTATAAATATGGTAGTGGGCATCAATTTTGGGGACTGAAACAAAATCGTCCATGGAATAATAATTACCACACGAATAAATGAGAGGGATTAAAAAAGAAAGTAAAGCTATCCTGAATTTCATGATTATACGGATTTAGTTAAGCAGTTGAAGTTAAGAATTTTTTGTTTCTTGTTGATGTGTAAAAAAGTATTGTTATGATTGAACTGTTAAGAAAGAGAAGAAGTGTAAGGAAATATACCGAACAACCGGTTGAACCCGAAAAAGTTGAGCTTTTGAAGGAAGCGGTTTTGCGGTCGCCGTCTTCGAAAAATATCAATCCCTGGGAGTTTGTTTTTGTTGATAATAAAGAACTAATCGGGAAACTGAAACTTTCGAAACCACATGGTGTGGCGCCTTTGGGAACCGCTCCGCTGGCAGTGGTTGTTTGTGCCGATGAAACAAAAAACGACGTGTGGGTGGAAGATTGTTCCATTGCTTCTATATTATTACAATTAACTGCTCAATCGCTGGGATTGGGAAGTTGCTGGGTGCAGATTCGCGAACGCAAACATTCAGATGAAGTTTCGGCTGAAAAATACATTCAGGATTTATTGGATATCCCTGAGAATTTCAGGATTTTAAGTGTAGTTACCATCGGTTATCCTGAACGCATAAGAGAGGGCAAACCCTTTGAAGAACTTCAGTTTGAAAAAATCAGGATGAATAGATTTTGATCTGTTTTCATAAAAATTCAACTAAAAAAAGACTGTTTAAAAAGTCGGTTCACGCAAAGGCCGCAAAGATTTTTGCAAAACGCGCAAAGTTCAATATGCTTGAAAAATTATGCTTTGCGTACTTCGCGTTTTTCGTTTTGCGCTCTTTGCGTGAAATATCTTACTTCTTAAAAGAAATCATTGAAATCGGTAGGTGTTTTTTCTATTTTCTCGTCTTCGTCACAATCGAGATTGATATTAAAGTCGAGAGGTTTTTTAAATTCCATTTCATCTTCTTTTATTCCAAGCGACTCATCGGCAAGCACTTTTTTATAGAAGTAACCCCAGATAGGCAAAGCCATGTTTGCTCCCTGCCCTGAAGTAATTGTTTTAAAGTGAATACTTCGCAGATCGGCTCCGGTCCATACTCCTGCTGTTAATTTTGGAGTTATGCCGATAAACCATCCATCTGAGTGGTTTTGCGTTGTTCCCGTTTTTCCGGCAATAGGCATAGTAAATAATCCATATTCCTTTGTTACTCTTTCTCGAAATAAATTTGAAAAACGTAAACGAATTCCTGTTCCTTCATTGATTACTCCTTGCAGCAGATTCAACATTAAATACGCTGTTTCAGCATCAATGGCTTCATGTCTTTCGGGTTGAAAACGTGCAATTACGTTTCCATGACGATCTTCAATACGGGTAACAAAATAAGGTTTGGTATAAACGCCCAGATTGGCGTAAGTGTTAAAAGCTCCTACCATTTCATACAAGGTAACGTCAGAAACACCTAAAAACATTGAGTTTACCGGATCGATGGGGCTGACAATACCCAAACGTTTCATCACTTCAACTACAGCCTGCGGATTGTATTGTTTTAAAACCCAGGCAGAAATCCGGTTTTTCGAATTGGCCAGACCCCACTTTAAGGTTACCATCTTTCCATCCATTTCTTCATCAACATCCGAGTCTTTTGGCTCGTAAATGGAACCGTCCCACTGAATAAACTGCTGACTGACGTAAGGTACTTTTGTACAGGGCGTTAGGCCGTTTTGCATGGCCAAAGTATAAAGGAAAGGTTTAACGGTTGATCCTACCTGGCGTTTTCCGTCTTTCACCATATCGTACATAAAGTGCTTGTAGTCGGGACCTCCCACATAGGCTTTCACTTTTCCGGTTTCAGTGTCTACTGCCATAAACGACGACCTGAATTGGCGTAAGTAATATTTGATTGAATCCAAAGGAGTCATCAGAGTATCAACTTCACCTTCCCATTTAAATACGTTCATTTCAACCGGTTCGTCGAATTTCTTTTTTATTTCGCTGAAGCTTTTTCCTGCCTGGTGCATTACACGGTAGCGTTCACTTTTTCGTATTTCCCTGTTTAAAAGATCATCTACTTCCTCTGCGCTCATATTATCTGCAAAGGGAGGATTCTTCAAGTCTTGCATACTGCCATCGAACAAAGGCTGCAGGTCGTATCTCAGGTGCTGTTCTACTGCTTCAACGGCGTACCTTTGCATGCGCGAGTCGAGCGTGGTATAAATTTTTAAGCCGTCGGTATAAATGTTGTAATTTTCACCGTTGGGCTTTTGGTTTTTGTTACACCATCCGAACAACGGGTTGTTTTTCCATTCGTCTAAATCTTCAATATATTTTTGTTCCTGCCACGAAGCGTAGTTTTCACGTTCGGGTTTTTTCGCAGTAAGAGCAAGGCGCAAATATTCACGAAGGTAAGGTGCAGGCCCCAGTTTGTAATCCACTTTTTTGTACTCCAGATCAAGAGGTAGCTGTTTGATGGAATCACATTCTTCTGAAGTAATGTAACCGTATTTTTCCATCTGGTTAAGTACTGTATTTCTACGTTGCAAGACTAGTTCCGGACGTCGTACAGGATTGTATAACGATGAGTTTTTGGCCATTCCAACCAACATGGCAGCCTGATGGAGTTTTAAAGAATCGGGAGGTGCATTAAAATATACATCGGCTGCAGAACGAATACCAACCGCATTGTTCAGGTAATCGTACTTGTTCAGGTACATTAAAATAATTTCCTCTTTGGTATAACTGCGCTCCAGTTTTACGGCAATTACCCATTCTTTGAATTTTCGTAAAACCAGTTCCAGACTATTTGAAAGGTTGTCGCGGGGAAACAGCATTTTTGCCAGCTGCTGGCTGAGCGTACTTCCTCCACCCGAGCTTGAATCGCCGGTAACAATACCTTTTACCACACGAACCAGACCACGAAGGTCGATACCTGAATGGTCGTAAAAACGAACATCCTCGGTGGCGATTAGCGCATCAACCAAATGAGGCGGTAAATTATCGTATCCTACATAGGTTCGGTTTTCTCGAATAAAATATTTATCCAGTGTTTTTCCGTCTTCAAAATAGATTTCTGAAGCCAGAATATTTTTCGGATTTTCAAGCTCCTCAAAAGAAGGCATGAATCCTAGTTTTCCACTGGCAATCAGAAAGAAAAAGACTACTGTTGCTCCAATGCCTAATGCAACAATCGACCAAAACCAGATAATGTATTTTTTAATATTAAATTTCTTTTCCTCCATGAATTTTGTGGATTTAAATCGGATGACAAATATATATGATTATGAATTGGCTACAATTGTTTTAACGACCCTAAAGTGAATAATATTTTATTTTTTAAAAAATAAAATCATCATTTTCAATAAAATAGAAATCAAAAAATCACATCATAAATTTTGAACTTAGCGTTTCATTTTCTTTAATTTGCAGAAATTTTTGGAACGGATTAGAAAAAATATGCACGAAAATCTGGTTATAGTAGAGTCGCCTGCAAAGGCAAAAACGATTGAGAAATTTCTTGGAGAAGGATTTGTTGTTACCTCAAGTATGGGGCATGTGAGAGACCTGGAAAAGAAAGATTTCGGGATAGATTTAGCGAATAAATATAAACCTAAATACATTGTTACTTCTGATAAAAGAAAAATAGTTACTGAATTAAAGAAGTTGGCCAAAGATGCTAAGATGGTATGGCTTGCTTCCGATGAAGACCGTGAAGGAGAGGCAATTGCATGGCACCTGAAAGAGGTGTTAAAATTGAAGCCTGAAAATACAAAGCGTATTGTTTTTCACGAAATTACGAAGGATGCTATTCAAAATGCAGTAAAAAATCCTCGCGATATAGATGAACATTTGGTAAATGCACAACAAGCCCGTCGTGTGTTGGACCGTATTGTTGGTTTCGAGGTTTCGCCTGTGCTTTGGAAAAAAGTAAAACCATCGTTATCTGCGGGCAGGGTGCAGTCTGTAGCTGTACGTTTAATTGTTGAGCGGGAGCGCGAAATCCGAAATTTTAAAACGGAAACGTGGTTTCGGGTCAATGCTTATTTCCTGGTTCCTGATAAAAATGGCAATACTACAGAGTTAAAAGCTGAACTTTCGAAACGTTTTAAAACGCTGGAAGAAGCAAATGCATTTCTGGAAAAATGTAAAACAGCCGAGTTTACTGTTGGCGACGTGGTGAAAAAACCGGCTAAACGCACACCTGCCATGCCGTTTACAACTTCAACTCTGCAACAGGAGGCAAGCCGCAAGCTGGGTTTTTCAGTTTCGCAAACCATGGCCGTTGCTCAGCGTCTTTACGAAAGCGGAAAAATAACCTACATGCGTACCGACTCTGTTAACCTTTCGAGTCTGGCCTTAAATACTTCTAAAAAGAAAATTGAAGAGTTACATGGTGAGAAATATGTAAAAACCAGGAATTTTAAGACCAAAGCAAAAGGGGCCCAGGAGGCACACGAAGCGATTCGTCCTACTTACATGGAAAATGAAACGGTAGCTGGATCAGCTCAGGAGCAACGTCTTTATGAATTGATCTGGAAGCGCACCATAGCATCGCAAATGGCCGATGCCATTTTGGAAAGAACAAACGTTACCATTGATATTTCCAATACACCCGAGAAATTCCAGGCAACCGGAGAGGTGATTGTATTTGACGGATTTTTAAGGGTTTATATAGAATCTACCGACGATGAAAACGGGTCTAATGGCAACGGGCAAACACTTATTCCTCCAATGCATGTAAACGATGTATTACGAATGGCGTCTGTTGTATCTACCCAACGTTTTTCGCAGCGTCCTGCCCGATTCACAGAAGCTTCGTTGGTAAAACGACTTGAAGAGCTTGGAATTGGACGTCCGTCGACATATGCACCTACCATCACAACGGTTCAGAACAGGAATTACGTGGTGAAGGAAGAACGTCCGGGTGTTGAACGCAATTATACGGTTCTTACTCTAAAAGGTGGTGAAATTAAAGAGGAACTGAAAACCGAAATTACCGGAGCAGAAAAAAATAAATTATTCCCAACCGATGTGGGTATTGTTGTGAACGACTTTTTGATGGATAACTTCGATCAAATTATGGATTACAATTTTACCGCCAGTGTTGAAAAGGAATTCGACGATATCGCTGATGGCAAAAAGATTTGGAACGATATGATTGATAAGTTTTATCAACCGTTTCATGGCAGGGTAGAACATGCCCTGGAAAATGCCGAGCGATCGAAGGGTGAACGGATTTTAGGTGTCGATCCAAAAACAGGGAAACAGGTTTCTGTTAAAATTGGTCGTTTTGGACCTTTGGCGCAGTTAGGTGAAGTTTCTACCGAAGAAGATGCAGAAAAACCACAATTTTCGAGTCTGAGAGTCGGTCAGCACATCGAGACAATTTCTCTGGAAGAAGCTCTCGACTTGTTTAAATTACCTCGTGAAGTTGGTGAATATGAGGAGAAAAAGGTTACTGTTGCCATTGGTCGTTTTGGCCCTTATGTTCGTCACGACAACAAGTTTGTTTCACTGGGTAAAGAAGATGATCCTTACTCGGTAAATCTTGAAAGGGCCATTGAACTGATTGAAGCCAAACGCGAGAAAGACAGAAATGCCATTGTTAAGCTGTTTGAAGAAGATGCAGAATTACAAGTGCTTAACGGAAGATGGGGGCCTTATATTAAATTTAAAAAGAAGAATTACAAAATACCGAAAACGGTAAAAGCCGAGGGGTTATCGTATGACGATTGTATGAAAATCATTAACGATTCTCCGGCGCCAAAAACAAAACGCGGTAGAAAAAAATAAGAAATAAAGGCAGGTGATTTCATCATTTGCCTTTATTTTTATGCAAAAAAATATGAACCTACTCCACTATTTCGATCCTGTTGATTTTGATATGCTCTCCGGGGATATTTCATATAATTGGAAATATTCGTTGGGTGCTGAAGTTGAAAAACAAACCTTAAAACTTCGTGAAGGAACTCTTAAAAATGTAGAGATGGCAATTATTGGCCTTCCTTTCGAAACACACGAAACAGGATATGAAATAACAGATGTGCCCGATCTGATCAGAAAAGAATTATATCAGCTGGCCGGGTTAGGGAAAATCAATATCATCGATTTTGGAAATTTGAAACAGGCAAGCAGTAACAAAGGAAATTACCTGGCATTGCGCGATGTGGTTGATTATCTAAAAGAATTGGGTATTGTAGCAGTTGTATTAGGTGGTAGTCAGGATTTTTCCTATGGTATTTGCGAGGCATTTCGAAACGATAAATATTTTTCATTCAGCACCATCGATGCTTTTCTCGATGTAAAAAAAGGAAAGGAATCATTTAGCCCGTCGAACTATCTTACAAGAGTATTTAGCGGTCAACCCGATATTTTTCAATTTAATTTGCTGGCTTATCAGAGTTATTATATTCCAACCCGATACTTCGCAAAAACAAAAGGAGTAACTACTCATTTGCGCTTAGGGCAGTTACGCGACGATATTACAATGGCAGAACCCGTTTTCAGAAACAGCGATTTTGTTTCGTTTGATTTTGTAGCAATGAAATATTCCGATTCACCAGGGAGAAGCATGATGCCCAACGGTTTGCGTAATGAAGAAGCCTGCCAGCTTGCCAGGTATGCCGGATTAAGTACCCGTTTAAAGGTTTTTGGGTTATTTGGTATTCAACCGGGAGTTGATAATATTGAATTAACCTATAAGCAGGCAGCTCAGGTTCTTTGGTATTTTATTGAAGGATATTCGAAACGTAAGCGACAGAAGCCTGAAACCGGCGATGGTTTTGAAGTGCACCGGGTTGAAATAACGGAATTGAATGATCCGTTGGTTTTTTACAGAAGCATTGAAACAGGTCAGTGGTGGATACAAATACAGGCGTTGAATAAAGAAATGATATATATTGCATGTTCTGAAAAGGATTATATTGAAGCAACTAACAATGAAATTCCGGGTTTCTGGTTAAAATATCTTCAAAAAATCGACGAATTACTAAAATAATACTCATAAAACAACGTTCTTTGCATACCTTGTTAACAGATGATTGTTATAAACAACTTTATTAAGTTGCATAACCTGGAAGAAGAAAAGGCTAAATTGCCGCATGAAAGAGTAGTATGAAAAAAACTGTTTCTTTTTTATTTTTTGTAATAATAATTAAATTAGCGGCGTACGGTCAGCAAGATCCCCAGTATACAAACAATATGTTTTACAAATTAGGAGTAAACCCGGGGTATGCTGGTGCAGAGGACGCAATTAGTGGAATTATTCTAAATCGTTACCAGTGGTCAGGAGCAGAAGGTGCTCCAAGAACTATGGTTTTTAGCGTTGATGCGGCTGTAAATGCCTTTGGAGCTCCCGGAGGAGTTGGGATAAATATTATTAGCGATCAATTAGGTTATTATAATAACATGTGGATAAACCTGAGTTATTCCTATAAATTGATAACATCGATTGGAACTTTGGGACTGGGAATTGCCCCGGGGATTTATAACTTTAATATTAACCCGGCTGATGGATGGACCTCGAGCGATGATATTATGAACAGCTCAGATGGAGGTACTGGCGATGAAGCTATCCCGCAGCAGGAAGCCAGTCAAATGGCTTTGGATTTTGGTTTTGGTGCTTATTTAAAATCAAATAAGTACTATTTAGGATTATCGGTTAGCCATATAAATCAGGCAGAAGTGAAATATGATGATCTTGCAACCGACTTCCTGGTAAGGCATTACTATTTAATGGGTGGATACAATATTAAGTTGTCCGATCCGTTATTTGAATTGCGGCCGTCTTTTTTGTTTAAATGTTATTCGGCCAGTTGGCAGATGGATTTAAACGCCAATCTTGTTTATAACGACAAGTTTTGGGGTGGATTATCATACCGTTATCAAGACGCTGTTGCATTATTAATGGGGGTGGAGTTGTTTAACGGATTGCGTGTTGGATATTCATTCGACCTGGTAACCTCGGCCATGAGCTATAGTGGTTTTGCGTCGCATGAAATATTTATTAGTTATTCGATGGATTTAGAAAGAAATCGCAACCAGAAATATAAGAGTATTAGGTTTTTGTAAAATATTGTTAGATTTACCTATTGGATTAAAAGGTAATATTTTATTATTTTATTGTTTATAAGTATTTTTGGCGATAAACCAGTGCTCTGGATAAGAAAAAAGATATACTATGAAAAAATCACTTTCAATTGCAGTTGTATTAGTACTTGCACTAATTTTTACCGGTTGTATGGGAGGATCGGGCGGTAATGGTGAATTAGTAGGAGTACAAAAACGGCAACGGTTCAAAGAAACACAACCTTATGGGATGGTCTACATTCGCAGGGGTAGTTTCAATATCGGGCCCAGTGATCAGGATGCAAGTAGGGGAGGTGTTCCAACGAAAACTGTTTCGCAGGAGCCGTTCTGGATGGATGATACCGAGATAACCAATAATGAATATCGTCAGTTTGTAAATTGGGTAAAAGAAAAAATGGCTCGCGAAATGCTTGGCGACCAATACCCTGAATTTTTAATTACTGAAGATCGTGAAGGTAATCCTATTGATCCACCAGAAATTAACTGGCGCGAAAAAATCGACTGGGATGATCCTGATTACCAAATGGCAATGGAAGATATGTATGTTCCGGAAAATGAACGCTTTTTTGGTAAAAAAGAAATTGATACACGAAAACTTGTTTACGAATACTGGTGGGTTGACCTTAATCAGGCCGCAAAACGTAGTAACAGTTATAATTACGAAACTCAACGCTACGAAGGAAACGTTTACAACGTTGAAGGAGATCTGATTCCCATTGAAAACCGTTCGTCTTTTATGATGCGCGATCAGGTACATGTTTATCCCGATACTCTGTGTTGGATAAGAGATTTTACATACTCATACAACGAGCCACTTGCAACACGTTATTTCTGGCACCCCGGATTCGATGAGTATCCGGTTGTAGGTGTAACCTGGAAACAGGTTAACGCATTTTGTAACTGGCGCACCAAAATTCAAACCGATTACCTGGACGAAAGAGGTGAAGCCACTTTAATGTCGTATCGTTTGCCAACAGAAGTAGAATGGGAATATGCAGCCCGTGGCGGTAAAGAATTTTCGATGTATCCGTGGGGTGGATATTATACCAGAGACGATAAAGGTGTATTCCTGGCTAACTTTAAACCTCTTCGGGGTAATTACGTTGAAGATGGTTCGATTGCTACAATTAAAGTAGGAAGTTACGACCCTAACGAATATGGCTTATACGATATGTCTGGTAATGTTGCAGAGTGGACGAGTACCGCTTACGACGAAGCCGGATACAACTATTTTAGCGATTTAAACCCAACTTTTACATACAATGCACGTAAGGATGACCCTCCTGTGATGAAACGCAAAGTTATCAGAGGTGGTTCCTGGAAAGACATTTCTCAGTTTGTACAGGTATCAACTCGTAATTACGAATATCAGGATACGACAAAATCGTATATTGGTTTTCGTTGCGTACGATCAACATTTGGTGAAGAATTTTAGGACCTGAATTTTTAACTTTATTCCAAACGATTATGAATATTGGAGAACTTTTTAAATCAAAACGCTGGAAGACCTTCATGGGGTATGTTTATGGATGGGGAGCAGCCGTAGTAATGGTTGGTGCTTTGTTCAAACTACGACACTGGCAATTTTCCGGAGAGCTGTTAACAATTGGTCTTCTGACCGAAGCTTTCATTTTCTTTTTGTCTGCTTTCGAGCCACCTATTGAAATTCCGGAATGGGAAAAAGTATATCCGGAGTTGAAAGAAGACTACGAACTGGCTGATATTGAGGAACTACAACCAAAAAAAGGAGGATTGGAGAAATTATTAAACGGATCCAGTCTTACTCCTGATTTGTTAGATAAAGTTGGTAAAGGCTTAAGTGAATTAAGTAACACTGCACGAGGTATCAGCGATATCTCTTCAGCTACTTTGGCAACCGATATGTATGTTAAAAATCTTGGTTCTGCATCAGAGTCGATGAATTCGTTTACCGAAATTAATAACAGGGCTAACGATTCAATTACAAAATCGGTTGATTCACTTGTTACTTCGTACTCTTCTGCTGCTACTCAGCTGTCTGAAACCGGTAAACGCCTTTCTGATTCATACGATAAATCAGCACAGGTAATTTCAAGCGAACTTGAGAATATTGGAAGTAGCTCAAAAATGTATTCCGGAAATCTGGAAAGATTAAACAAGAATCTTGATTCTCTTAATTCAAGTTTCGAAAATCAATTGCAGGATACAAAAGCGCAGTTCCAGGCAAGTCAACAGTTCAATCAGGAACTTTCGGAAATGAATTCCATTTTAACATCTTCTGTTGATGAGCTAAAGAAATATAAAGAAAATGCAGAAATGCTCAACAAAAATCTGGAAGCCTTAAATACTATTTATGGTAATATGTTGGGTGCAATGAGTTACAAAAAGTAGAACTCTGAAGTAAAAAGCATATGGGTGCAAAGAACTGTCCGGAGACCCCGAGGCAAAAAATGATAAACATGATGTACATCGTCCTCACGGCAATGTTGGCGTTAAACGTTGCTGCCGAGGTGCTGGAGGCATTTAGGGTAGTTGATGCCAGCCTTCTGCAAACTCTGCAGGCGGTGGACATGCAAAATAATCAGATCTACGCTTCATTTGAACAGGCTTATGCAGAAAATCCTACCAAGGTTTCTGAATGGAAAACCAAGGCTGATGAGGTAAAACAACATTCTACAGATATTATCACTTACGTTTCGGAGTTAAAAGATGAATTGGTAGAATATTCAGGATGTGAATTGGTTACAGAAGACAATCCTATTAACGATGAAGGTTATTACCATGTAAAAGTTACAGGGGAAACAGTAGAAGTTGGTAAAAAGGATGATTTAAATGGTCCTTCAGAATTGATGATTACTCAAAAAAGGGCCAACGATCTTAAACAAGCTGTTGTTGATTACCGGAATTTTCTTGTATCGATGATAGCTGAAGAAGATGATGATTTGAGGGAAACCATATTAAAAGAGTTAGAAACATCTGATCCTAAAAAAACACTAAAAGATGAAGCCGACTACACAACATGGGAGTCGGAGCATTTCGAAGATAAACCTTTGATTGCTGTTATGACTTTGTTGTCGAAGATTCAGATTGATGTTAAAAACTCGGAAGCAAACATTATAAAATATTTGTATTCTGAAATTGATGCCGGCTCATTTAAATTTAATCGTTTAGGAGCAAGGGTAATTGCCAATTCTAATATTGTTTTGATGGGCGACAAGTATGAAGCAGAAGTTTTTCTTGCTGCGGAAGATACTACCCAGCAACCACAGATTTTTATAAATAACCGCGAAGCCGAAGTGAAAGATGGAAAGGCTACTTACATCGGTAGTACTGATAAACCTGGCGTATTTAAGTGGAGCGGCTTAATCAAATATAAAACTCCGGCAGGTATTATTAAGAGTTATCCTTTTGAACAGGAATACCAGGTAGCCAAGCCAAACGTAACCATGTCGGCTTCAAAAATGAATGTCTTTTTTAAAGGATTAGAAAATCCGTTTGAAGTTGGTGGAGGTGCAATTCCTAATGAAAATCTGGAAGTGCAAATGACCAATGGTAGAGTTACTAAGCGTGGAGATAACTATGTTATTGAGCCTACTGATATTGATGAGCAAGGAAGAAGAACAAAGGTTAGTGTGTATGCTAATATTAATGGTACACGCCGTTTGATTGGCACTACCGACTGGAGAGTAAAAAAAGTTCCCGATCCTGTAGCTCAGGTAGATGGAAAATCAGGAGGAGAAATTAGAAAGGAAATGCTTGCAATTCAGGATGGTATAATGGCTGTTTTGGTTGACTTTGACTTTGAGTTTAAATATACCATTACGCAGTTTACATTAGAAACAACCGGTGCCGGTGGTTATACCAACAGGTATCCTGCCAAATCGAATCGTTTTACTTCTGAACAGAAAGCGGCCATTCAAAGAGCAAATATTAACAGTATAGTCTATATAGGTGATATTAAGGCCAGAGGAGACGATGGTTCTGTGAGGGATCTTGATCCAATATCATTTAAAATAAAGTAAGAAATTATGAGAAAGTTAGTTGTTTATCTTGGGATAATCTTGTTTACCTTAAGCTTTAGCCATCAAAAGGCTGATGCACAAATTGTAAACGGGGCTTATAAGCAAAATGATATATATGCCAAAAAGCCGATGCCACTGGTTTCAATACGCGAAGCTGATGTGTTTTGGTCAAAGAAAGTATGGCGTATTATCGATTTGCGTGAGAAGATGAATATTCCGCTTTATTATCCTACACAGCCAATGGCAGACAGAGTGAACCTGATTAATCTTCTTTTACAGGGAATTGATAACGGACAAATTACTCCTTATGATGCAAGGACTGATGATGATTTTAAAATTCCGATGAGCTACGCACAGGTGAAAGAAATTTTTGGTGCACAAACAACTGTTCAGGAAAAGCGTAATTTCGATACCGGTGAAATGGAAAAGGTTGAGGTTTCAGGTCAAATCAGACCTAACGAGATTGTACAATACATGGTTAAAGAGGAATGGGTTTTCGATAAACAAACATCTGCTTTACATGTACGTATTCTTGGAATTTGTCCTATTCGTGAGTATGTTCGCGAAGGTGACGCTTCCGGTCAGAAACAACTTCAAAAGGTATTTTGGGTATATTATCCTGAAGCACGTCCTTTATTGGCTACAAATCTTGCTTTAAATCCTTATAACGAAGCACGCCAGCAATCTTTCGACGATCTGTTTATTAAGAGAGCATTCAGCAGTTACATTGTAAAAGAATCTAACATCTATAATAACCGCGACATAACCGCCTATTTGCAGGGAAGAGACGCGATGCTTGAATCGAAGCGAATTGAAGACGAGATCTTCAATTTCGAACAAGATCTTTGGGAATATTAAAATTTAATATAACGTTGCCAGCCTTATGGAAACATAAGGCTTTTTTTTGAAACAATTTATAAGTAGGAAATACGTTTGTTTACCTGAATGAGTGTTAAAAGATGAAGAGAGTTGTCACATATTTATTTCTTGCAGCAGTGGTGCTTTTATCATCTTGTCAGAAGGAAAATACAAACAAATATCTTACACTGGGAAAAGGAACAAGGGAAAAGTGGTTTGAGCCAATTCCTTATGGAATGGTTTATGTTCCGCGAGGTTCATTTAATCTGGGCTCCAACGACGATGAAATATATGAACGCTCTCCGGCCCGGACAGTTTCTACAGAGGCTTTTTGGATCGACGATACAGAAATAACAAATAACGAATACCGTCAGTTTGTTTATTGGGTAAGAGATAAATTAGCCCGTGAATTGTTATCGCAAACTTATTCCGATTTTTTAATTACTGAAGATAAATATGGAGCCCCTTTGAAGGAACCTAAGCTTAATTGGGACGAAAGGATCGAATGGAACGATCGCGATTACCAAATGGCCATGGATGAGCTTTATCTTCCCGAAGCTGATCGCTTTAATTTTAAACGCGAAATTGATACACGAAAACTGGTATACGAATATTATTGGATAGATTATAAACAAGCTGCCAAACGGGCTAACAGTTACAATTACGAAACTCAAAAGTACGATGGAAATATCGTTAACGAAAAAGGAGAGCTTGTTTCCATTCAAAATCGTAGCTCGTTTTTAATGCGAGAATCGGTTCCGGTTTATCCTGACACTCTGGTGTGGATCAGAGATTTCGCTTATACCTACAACGAGCCTTTCACCCTGAAATATTTTTCTCATGCCGCTTTCGACGATTATCCGGTTGTGGGTGTAACCTGGAAACAAGCCAATGCATTTTGTAACTGGCGCTCGGGTTTGCGTTCCATAACTTCAACCCGATTAAAGGAAGTTCAGGCGCACGATTACAGGTTACCAACCGAGGCTGAATGGGAAATAGCAGCGCGTGGTGGAATGCACAATAACATGTATCCGTGGGGAAGTTACTATACGCGAAATGTAAGTGGGTGTTTTGTGGCCAATTTTAAGCCTTTACGCGGCAATTACGTTGCTGACAGCCCAACTGCAACAACAACCATGAAAGTTGGATCGTTTGATCCTAATCCATATGGTGTTTACGATATGGCTGGGAATGTGGCCGAGTGGACTTCCACAGCTTTTTACGAGGCTGGCTATAATACAGTCAACGATTATAATCCAGAATTGTCGTATAACGCACGCCCTGATGATCCTCCTGTTATGAAAAGGAAGGTGATTCGCGGTGGTTCGTGGAAAGATGTTGCATATTTCATTGAAACATCAACCCGTACATTCGAATATCAGGATACTGCCAAATCTTATGTCGGATTCCGTTGTGTTCGAACTTCATTCCGAGACGATCTGGCAAAACAATAAATAATCAATAGAAGCTTATAATAAGAAGGATCCGATCGGTATTTATTAAACTTATACGGATCGGATCCTTTATTACAAATTATATTCTTCCATTTTGTTTCTTAGAAATAATAGGTCTTTTTTCATAAAAGATTCAATGTTTTCCTGAGTCATGGAGATCTCTTTTTTGCCGTGTTCCGCTCCTCCCAAATTGTATTCGTAATGAATGGTAACTGGACCTTTAATTTTTAAGGCCTTATACAATTCAAAATACTTTTCAAAATCTACCATTCCTTCTCCTAAAGGAACATTCTTAATTTTCCATTTCCCATTTTCTTGCTTTTCCCAAATGAAATCTTTTATGGCTGAAGTCTGTATCCAGGGAGCCAATAATTTCATTCCGGTTGGCCACGATGTTCCTCCTTCCACCGTTGCATGACGTATGTCGTATTGTACTCCCAGGTATTTAGGATCGCAGTCTTTTAGCAATTCATATAAATCCCAAACCGGTCCGCCAACTTTGGTCCCTGAATGGTTCTGGTAATTACCGGTAACGCCAATCGCACGGTTTAGTTTTTCGAGTTTCCCGAAAGTTCGTTTATGTTCGTCAAGGTTTTCAGGCATTGTTTTCGCCTTGTCGTAGTCGAGATAGCCCATTCGGTAATGCCTTATCCCAATTGCGGCCATTGTTCGCAATACGGGCTTTAAATCGGGGTGATAGGGATCGTTAATGTCTGTAACAATCATATTTGATTCGATACCTGCTTTCCGAAGGATGTCAAAAGCTTTTGGAAGCTCTCTTTTTACATTTTCAGGTGAGATAATTCCACCTGCCCTAACAGTTAAATCTGCCCCGTTAAATCCATTTTTGGCGAGTACTTCGGCAACCTGTTCAATAGGCAGAAATTGCAGGCACTTTGTAAAAGCATAAACCGGGTGGTTGGCTTTGGCTGAAAGGTTACTTCCAAAAACAGAGTGATGTGCTCCCAAAGCCAGCGCTCCGCCTAACAGCGATATTTTCTTTACAAAATTGCGACGCGATTGATCATCCATAATTTTATGATTTAATGCGTCTACAATGTAGTAAAAATGTACCTCAGGCGCTAAAATGTGAAGTTAATTCCCGCAAAACAGGTGAATCCGGGCATTGTGTAATACCGGTTTACTTCATAATCGGTATTTAAAAGGTTCTCACCACTCATGTATACTCTTATGTTTTTTGTGAGATTGTACATCACTTTCGCATTCAGTAAAGTATAACTAACCTGGTTCACAACAGGTGATGCATCGTTGTCGAGGTTGGCTACATGCTGGATATTTGCGTTCAACAATAGTTTGTTTATTCGGTATTGTGCAATAAAAAACAAGTGATGTTCCGGTGTAGCATAAACCGGATTTTTCATGTGAGTGTAACTATAAGTTGCATTTAGTTTCAGTTTTTCAAGCGGCTGGGCGTTTAGTTCAAATTCAATCCCTTTGTTCGAAATTTCGCCGGTATTTAAATAACCATCGGGAGGTCCGACATTAACAATCATATTATCGCCTTCAACCATAAAGAGCGTTAATTCGGCTTGCATCTTCTGGTTTAAGAAGGTTTTTGAAATACCTGTTTCGTAGTTCCAAATTGATTCCGGTTCCAGGTCTGAATTACACGACCACATAAATAATTCGCGAATTGTAGGGCTTCTGAAACCTTCAGACACTGTTCCTTTCCAGGTTGTTTGTTTTCCCAGGTCCATTGCAAATCCAACCGACGGAATCCACTTGCTTCCAAATTCACTATGGTTTTGATACCTGAGTCCGGCATTTAAAGTCAGTTTTTCAGCAATGGTTTGTTGGGTGAATGCATAAAAAGCATATTCGCTTATTGTGGTATCGGTAAAAACCATTCCGGCTCCTTTCATTGCATAAATATTTTCGGCCATACCTCCGTAATTCATATAGTCGAAACCGGTAGTTAGGTTATTGCCCTTAAAAAGCTGAAAAGTTTCGTAAAGATTTATCCCGTAATTATGGTCTGTAGAATGGAATCCGTCGGTAATTTCATGTTCTCCAAAATTGTCGAATACCTTTAATCCGCCCGATGCCTTTTCGTATTCATTCAACAAGGTAAAAGCCCAGTAACCTCTTAAAATATCAATGGTTTCACCCGCCACTGCATTCGTTGTATCAGGTCCCGGATCGCTTGCTTTAAACGATGCCAGACTTACATCTGCTGATGCGTGAAAGTGTTTGTCTAGTTCATAGCCTAGTTTTAAATAACCGTTGGTGATATTAAAATCAGAATTTGGACGGTGTCCGTCGGTTTCATCGTGGTTTCCCGAAACGAAAGCACTGAATTTATTCTTTTTATATCCCACCGATCCCATGTATTTTTGGGTGTTGTACGAGCCATACGAAATACGGGCATTGCCGTGAACTCCATCCTCGTTTTGTTTTTTGGTGATGATATTTATTACGCCTCCCATAGCATTCGATCCGTATAAAATAGATGCCGGCCCGCGAATTACTTCCACACGCTCAACATCTGAAGCCACATACGAATCGGGTAACGGGTGCCCCATAATCCCCATAAATTGAGGGTGGCCGTCAATCAACATCAAAACTCCGGTTGTGGGGCTTCCTCCAATTCCGCGCATGGTAATTTGTCCGGCACCACCGGTTGCAACACCAAATCCTGTCACACCTCTTTCTGTTACGAAAAGTCCAGGCACACGACCGTTTAAAATTGGTAAAATCGCGGACTCGTCGCTTTCCTCAATCTGGCTGCGGTTAATCACCGAAACTGCCATGGGAATGTTGTTCCTGTTAACTTTTACCTGTGAACCGGTTACTACTACCTCGTCTATTTTAATGGTATCTTCAGTCACAAAATGCATTTGTCCCTTTGTTAGTAAGGACGTGAAAAGAATAATAAGAACTACGAGAATTTTTGGTAAAGTGGTTTTCATATTTCCGATGTGTTACTTTTTTGGTTATTCGTGTTACTAATTGAGTAAAAAAATTTATTCGGCTTTGCTCATTACCAGTTTGCCATGCTGAATTCCTTTTATGCCAATAAGTTTATCTGAAATTTCGGTAAGTACCCGCGAAGGTCCTTTAACAGCTATTATTTCCATATAATTCAGACTGTTCAGATAAAATCCCTGGCAAGAAAGAACAAAGTCTTTGTATTGATATTGTATTTCGGATGATTTTTTTAGAATTTCTTTTTTATCCTGATCGTAAACCAAAATTACGGCTCCTGCAACAATGTTGTCGCATTTCCATTTTTCTTCCACCATATTCTTTTCAATAAGGTGGCGAATAGCTTGAGAACGATTGGCGAATGCATTGTCCTCCACATATTTATCGAGGGCTTTTAAAAGCTCTTCGTCGAGAGATACACCAAACCGCGAAACTGACATCGTGTTACTTTTTTAAGAATTAGTGGCACGAAGATAGAAAAATGATTCAGTATTTAACTATAAAACATAATAAAACTGTTCTGAAAACTGTGACTGCGACTGTCAACTTTCTTTGTATCCTTAAGCGCTTAGTAGTTTAGAACTCCTTAGCGCATTTTGTCAAAATATTGGCAACTGCGACTAATTTCTAATTCAAGAAAAAAATACAACTGTGACTGCGACTGTCAACTTTCTTTATCTTCCCAGATTAGTTTCTTCCCGAAACCCAGACGATTATCTGTCATTTTAATGTAGTTCAGTTTCAAAACCCACAACGAAGTTTTCATCAGAACGGCATATGGAAACTTTTTCAGGTACGCTTTTTTGGCTTTGCTGTCAATATTTTCTCCCGGACGTTCCATAACTCCCCGAAACTGAATTCCGCGTATTTTCCCCACGGTTTTTGTTTCTAAAACCACACTTCCGGCTACATTATTATTTTCCAATACGTCATGAACGTGTTTTGTATTATCGTCTGAAGTAAAAACAAAACAGTTTTCTTCTTCAAGGTATACGTAAAAACAATTGGCGCACCACGGATTGTTTTGCACTACTGTTGCCAGTGTTAATACATGATGTTCGCGGATGAAATCGGTAACTCGTTTCTCGGGTAAATTCATGATGTAAATATTGAGTGGCTAAAATAATTGTATCTTTAAACATAAACAAAAGTGAACGTTAACGTAGATGAGATTTTAAAATTTGTATGATATGACAACAGTAAAAACAATTTATTTGGGAGAGTTGCGTACCGAAAATGAACACCTTCAGTCGGGAAATAAGGTAATTACCGATGCCCCGACCGACAACCAGGGGAGAGGCGAGTTTTTTTCTCCGACCGATCTGCTGGCAACTTCCCTGGGCTGCTGCATTATGACGATTATGGGAATTAAGGCGCGCGAAAATAACATCGACATTAAAGGAACGGAGATAAACGTAACAAAAATAATGGCTTCTGATCCTAGAAGAGTGGCAGAGGTAATTGTGGAATTTACTTTTCCGAAAAAAGGATATACCGAAGAAGAAAAACAGTTGATTGAAAGTGTAGCCGGAACAAGCCCGGTACCTTTGAGCTTGCACCCCGACCTGAAACAAACGATCAGTTTTAACTGGTAACTACATTTTTATTATTTTTTTTCTGAACTCTCCGGAAGAGGTTTGAAAGACCAAAATATAGGTGCCTGCCTGTAATTTTGAAAGGTCAATATTGGTGTAATTTTCTCCAAATGATGAAATTAGTTTGCCATTGGGGGAAAACAGCTGGGTTTTTATTAATCTGTCGCCGGAAGGAACTGAAATGGTAAGCTGATCTGATACAGGATTTGGATAGACAAGAATATTACTGTATTCGGTTTGCACAACAACATCGGTAATTGATGCGGTTTTACATATTAACCAGTAATCTGGATCGATAGTTACCTGATCTACCTCAAATCCGGGATCGACAATAAATACCTGGTTGTTTGTGGTTTGATTCAGCCGAAGATCCAGAGAATCTGATTTATCTGAATTATACAAACGAACCGGAACCGGTATTTCGAAAAAATCAACAGAAGAACTGGAGCTGGTTTGAGACAATTCAATAATAAGCGAATCGTTCGCCGGTTGAATATAATTCAGCGAATAAACCGGGTAACCTTCTCCGTAAAACCAGTCATTAAAAAATTCAGTAAGTGTTGTGTCTCCTGCTGTTTCAAAGTGTTTGATCAGCTGGCTTGTTCGGGCGAAACCGTTAGCAACTTCTGGATCTTCAAAATAGCTTCGGATCGCTGAGAAAAACGCTTCGTCGCCAATAATCCAGCGCAGCATGTGTAATAAATAAGCACCTTTGCTATACGAAAGTCTGCTGCTAAAAATTCGTGAAATATCCGTTGTGTCGCTAACATAAACCGATCCGCCCGGTTCGCTGGTAATTTGATCGACCCGCGCCTTTTTCCAAAGTGGCCACCAGTAAGTGTCTATATTCTCGTAAGTTAATCCGGTTAAATATGTTGCGAAACCTTCGTTCAGCCAAATGTCCTGCCAGGAGCCAAGTGTAATGTAGTCGCCAAACCACTGGTGTGCCATTTCGTGTGCAATAAGTCCGAAGCTGAAATACCCCATAAAACTCATTGTTTGATGCTCCATTCCTCCGTGCCATCCAAACTGTGCATGCCCGTATTTTTCAGAAGCAAATGGGTACTCTCCGACAAGTTCATTGTAAAGCTCCATAATTTTTATGGACTGTGTCGTGATGTTTTTAGCATCGTTCTCACTCTCGGGGTAAACGTAGTTCAGAATCTCAATCTTTCGACCGTCTTCCAGTTCCACAAAATCGGAATAATTAACGTAGTTGGTAACCGAAATGGCCACAAGGTAAGTAGCTATCGGAAAGCGGTGTTTCCAGTGCATAATACGCTTTCCCGATTCAACTTTTTCCGAAACAAGAATTCCGTTACTTGCAGTTCGGTAATCTTCGGGAGAGGAGACGATGATATCAATCGAATCAATTTTGTCATTCAGTGATTGTTTGCAAGGCCACCAGTCCATGGCTCCGTAAGGTTCCGAAAGTGTCCAGATTATTGGAACGGATTCATTTCCGTGTGTCGATTTTGTAAAAGAACCATAACCTGTTTCCGCTGGAATTCCATGGTAATAAACCGAAACTGAGTCCAACTGGTTCTCTGTTAGATAATTAGCTAGGTTCACAATAACCTGGTTCGAGTCCCTGTTAAAGTTCAGTTGATGACCTCGTTGACAAACCGAGTCCACTTCCATATCATCGTTTAAATCAAAATATATTTGGGAAAGGGAAGAGGTTTTGCAGATAAACAAGGTTGTTATCTTTCCCGAAATATAGCGAACATTGGGATCGATATCCCATTCCATTCGTTGATAAATAAAATCAGTTTCTGCTGCATTTTCAGTTTCATAAAAAGCAGCTTTTTGAAGAAAATGTTTGCTTTCCTCAAGAGCCATTTTATCTGTATTTCCTGCATCAAAAATTTGTCCGTTAGTTTGTAACGAAAAAATGAAAATTGGGAAGATAAATGTTAAGTGACGTAACATGTGTTAAAGGTACAAAATGGGAATTGGTAAATAAAAAAACAGGAACCCAAAGACTCCTGTTTTTTTAAAGTATATAGTATGATTTTACTTTTCCAGTTCTTTCCAAACCAATGCACTGGCTCCTACAATAGCTGCGTCGCCAGGTTTTAGTTCTGAAGGAAGAATTTTGATTTTATTTTTGAAAATAGGAAGAAGATGTTTCTCCATATGTTCTTTGGTTGGCTTGAAAATATAATCGCCTGCTGCGGTTGGTCCACCAAACAGGAATACTGCCTCCGGGCTTAAATGGTGAACTGTGTCAGCCAGACCTTGCCCCAACCATGCACCGGTTTTTTCAAATACTTCCAAAGCAATTTTATCACCTTTTTCGGCAGCATCATAAATCATTTTCGAGTCAAGATCGTTGTACGATTTGTCAGCCAGTAAACTGTCGGTAGCGTTGTATTGAACCAAAAGTTCAAACGCAGTACGTTTCATTCCCGGAGCAGAACAATAAGCTTCAAGGTGACCATGTGCAGTACAACCACAAAGGCGTCCACCCGGAATAAGAGTGGTGTGACCACATTCCCCGGCAAAACCATCGTGTCCGTAAACCAGGTCGCCGTTAACAACTATACCACTGCCAACGCCAGTTCCGAGCGTAAACATCACAAAGTTTTTCATTCCTTTTGCTCCACCATAAATCATTTCACCTAAAGCAGCTGCATTAGCATCGTTAGTAAGAGCAATGGCATCCATGTCGGGAAAATGTTTACGAAGTAACTCAACAAAAGGTACCATTCCCGGGAACGATAAGTTTGGAGCATATTCGATTGTTCCGCTATAGTAATTTCCATTCGGAGCACCTATTCCCACTCCTAAAATTTCAATTTCAGCGTTTAGTAATTTCAGCGATTTGATTAGTTCTTTAATGGCTGTGGCCAGGTCAGAGATATAACGGTCGATATCTCCGTGTGTAGGGGTAGATATATTATCTTTTACCATTACATTCCCCTCGGCATCTACAACGCCAATTGCGGTATTTGTTCCGCCTATATCAACACCAATTGCAACTTTCTTCATTGTGTAATACTTTCTTTATTTATTTGGTACTTTTTTTCTGAAACTCACAAATTTAAAAATATTATATAATTCTCTTACCTTAATAATCGGTAATGGAATCATTTATTTGAAATTATTCCAATACTTAACGTTTTTTAATAATTATTTTAAAAACTTTTTCGCTGCCGTTGAACCATTTTATATTGTAGCTTTGTTATTGTTTGAATGAAAAAAGTTGGAAAATTCATATTAAAGTTGCTCGGGTGGTTATTATTGATTCCCGTATATATCTATAAATATGGCATTTCGCCGTTCACACCCGCTTCGTGCCGGCATGTTCCAACCTGTTCGGAATATGCTGTTCAGGCTTTGAAAATTCATGGCCCTTTTAAGGGTTTTATGTTGACGGTAAAACGTATTTCGCGATGTCATCCATGGGGAACACACGGTTACGATCCTGTTCCTCCCAAAGAAAAGAAGGGAAAGTAATTTTGTTTTTCTTTCTGAAGTGAATTTTCCAAAACAGAAAACTAAATTTGTACTACTTTGTTAAGTAGACACATTCAATTTGAATATCCATGAAGAAAATAGCTTTATTCCTTGTCATCGCGGTAATGTTTGCTTCCTGTGGTTCGAATAAGAAAACCGAAAGTCAGGAAAAAGATGTGATAACCGTAAGTATCTTGCCGGAACGGACTTTCATAGAAAAAATTGCCGGCAACGATTTCGAAGTAAATGTGTTGATTCCTCCGGGTGCAAGTCCGGCAGCTTATACTTTACTCCCGTCGCAATTAAAAGATATTTCGCGTTCGGCTTTGTGGTTCCGGATCGGTTATATCGGTTTCGAACACTCGTGGAAAGATAAAATTGCACAGGCTAACAGCAATATGAAAGTAGTTGACCTCTCCGAAGGTTTGGATTTAATTGCCGATAAAACAGAACAACACGGCGATCATGTTCATGCCGAAGGTGTAGATCCGCATGTTTGGCTGTCGCCGCTTTTGGTAAAACAAATTGCCAAACGAATTTTAGATGAGCTTTCTGAATTAAAACCGGAAAGGGCAGGAGTTTATCAGGTTAACTATTCTAAGTTTATGAAAGAGTGTGATGAGCTTCATGCTGAATTAAAGGAAAGATTGAAAGATTATCAGAACAGAAAGTTTATTGTTTTTCATCCCAGCCTGTCGTATTTCGCACGCGAGTATAGTCTCGACCAGTATTCGCTGGAATCGGGAGGGAAGGAACCGACGCCCCAACACTTAAAAAATGTAGTTGATATGGCCCATAAGGAAAATATTAGAATTATATATATACAGAGTGAATTTGATCGTGAGCATGCACGTGTTTTTGCCGATGAAATTGGTGGAGATATTGTCCAGGTTTGGCCACTTAATCCGGAGTGGGCGGATAATCTGCGGCACATGACAGACTTACTTATTGAAAATTTTTAATGGAACCATTAATCGAAATAAATAATTTACAGGTAAATTACGATAAATTGCCTGTTCTTCAAAATGTTAATTTGAGCGTATTCGAAAAAGATTTTTTGGGGATTATCGGGCCAAATGGCGGAGGAAAAACAACCTTGTTAAAAGCTATTCTTGGATTGATAAAACCTCAGGAAGGTAATATTCGGTTTAGAAAAGATATGCAGGGACGAAAAAAACCAATCGGTTATTTGCCACAAGTAAGACATATCGACCGGAAGTTTCCGATTACCGTTTTTGATGTTGTTCGTTCGGGGCAGATAATGAAAGACAAGAAAAGTTCAAAGGCTGAGGCAAAGAACAGAATTGAGGACTTGTTAAACGAGATGGGAGTAGCTGATATCAGGCATAAGCCAATTGGCGAATTATCAGGGGGCCAGATGCAGCGTGTATTTTTGTGCCGGGCCCTTTTAAGCAAGCCTAAACTTCTCATTCTGGACGAACCCGATACTTTCGTTGATAATCGTTTCGAAGGCGAGCTCTACGAGAAACTCAAACAATTGAACAAAGATATTGCTATTATGTTGGTTTCGCACGATATGGGTACCATTACGAGCTACGTAAAAAATATTGCCTGTGTTAATAATTCCCTTCATTATCACGAGGGGAGTTCTATATCGCAGGAACAACTCGACAGATATAATTGCCCGATACAGATTATTTCTCATGGTGAAATTCCTCACACAGTATTAAAGCAACATAAATATTAATACCGATTATGAAAAATTTAAATACATCAGTTCGCTTTGCTTCTAATGCCTTAATTTTTCTATATCGGCATTATTCCATTTTTAAAATAATTGAAAAATCAAATCATTTTTAAATTGGAATAATATGAGCGCATTAATTGAACTTTTTTCATACGATTTTTTTCAGAAGGCATTTCTTTCTGCAGTTTTTGCCAGTATTTCTTGTGGAATAATTGGCGGTTATATTGTTTCGCGTCGAATCGTTTTTATTAGCGGAGGTATTACGCATGCATCTTTTGGCGGTATCGGGCTGGCCTTTTTCCTTGGATTTAATCCATTGCTTGGAGCCGTGTTATTCGCTGTTCTTTCGGCGCTCGGCATCCAGTTTTTTACCAAGGTTGCCGAAATTCGCGAAGATTCATCCATTGCTATTTGGTGGTCGTTGGGGATGGCCCTGGGAATTATTTTTGTGTTTCTAACGCCCGGTTATACTCCGAATTTAATGAGTTACCTGTTTGGAAATATTCTTACAGTAACCGTATCGGAGCTATGGTGGATGTTTACCTTGAATGTAGTTATCATTTCCTTTTTTATATTCTTTTTCCGCAAAATATTGTACATCGCTTTCGACGAAGAATATGCACGAGCAGCCGGATTACCGGTTAATCTTTTTAATTACCTTACGATTACGCTGATTGCTTTAACCGTGGTGCTTAATATCAGGGTAGTTGGTATTATTCTTATTCTGTCGCTACTTACAATTCCGCAAGCAACAGCCAATTTGTTCACCAAAGACTTTAAAAATCTCCTGATACTATCTTCTGTTTTTGCATTCATCGGAACCGTATCAGGTTTGTTTATTTCTTACTTTTTGAACATTCCTTCAGGCGCAGCCATAATTTTCACTCTTGTGATTATTTTTGCGCTACTTAGAACAATTAAAGTTTGGGTATAATGTTGTTAGGGCAGAAGAAAGAAAAGATTTATACATGTGGAAATTGCGGGTTTGCTTTTTCGAATCTGGATGTTCCCCGGACCTGTAGTAATTGTTTTGCCTGTTCCGGTTGTGAAATTTACCTTTGTCCCTCTTGTAAAACAGAAGTGGTAATTAAACCAATAAAAGATGTTAAAAAGAGAACATAAAATAATTTTTGATCCAAAAAAATAATATAATTGCTATTATTTCTGTTTAAAAACCTTATATGAAAATTCATAATCTTTTGTTTCAGAAAAAAAGAAAATGTATTTTCGGAGAATAGTTCCAATACTCATCAATTCGGGATTATTAATAAAAACTGCCCACTCTGGTAACCAGGTGGGCAGCTGTTTTTACAAGAGATATATCCCTAATTTGATTCCTTAAAGTATTTTACAGTGCCAACTTTTAGCTCCATTGTAGCATCTTCGTCGCAAACTATAATTCCGTTTGGATGAGTTTGAAGAGCAGACAATGTCCACATGTGGTTGATCCCGTTTTCAACAACGTTTTGTAAAGCACGCGACTTTTTATAGCCATTAACTACAATCAGTACTTCTTTCGAGTCGAGAACCGTTTGAACACCTACTGTAAGTGCTTGTTTAGGTACCAGGTTCAGATCGTTGTTGAAGAAACGCGAATTGGCAACTATGGTATCGTAATTCAGATTTACCAGCCTTGTGCGCGACTGAAGCGGCGATCCGGGAATATTAAATGCAAGGTGGCCGTCGGCACCCATTCCTCCAAGGAATAATTCAATTCCTCCGAATGATTTTATCTTTTCTTCGTAGTCTTCACATTCCTTGTTTAGGTCTTCTGCATTGCCATCCAGAATATGAATGTTTTCTTTTTTAATGTCGATGTGATTGAAAAAATTCTCAAACATAAAGCTGTGGTAGCTTTCCGGGTGATCTTCGGCAATAGCAACATATTCGTCCATGTTGAAGGTTACCACGTTTTTAAACGATACTTTTCCGGCTTTGTAAAGTTCAATCAGGTTTTTGTACGTGCCAAGTGGCGACGATCCCGTCGGAAGTCCCAACACAAAAGGTTTCTCTTCTGTTGGATCAAACTGGTTGATTTTTTCTGCAATATAATTTGCTGCCCATGCGCTGAGCTCGTCGTAGTTTTTTTGAATTACTAGTTTCATTTATATATAGTCTTTTGTTTTTTAAAAAAGTTCTTCCATCTCTTTTCCCATTTTCGAAGCTTCTTCTATAAACTGTTCAACGGTAAGTTCGCGGTGATAAATAACACCGTGAGTTGCACGTAACAAAGGAGATTCGTTTTGGTAAAAGAAGTTTTTGCCTAATAAAAGCTGAATTTGTTTGTGTTGCTCGAACCAAATACGTTGCGATAAATCGCTGAATTTTCCGTCGAGTTGGTAGCTTGGAAATGAAGCGTTCACCTGCGAAATGTAACAGTCGGAGAACGACCGACCTAAAGTTGCAAGCGAATTAAGTGAAACAGGAACAATTACCTCAACATCCCATGGATTGTACTTAAACCACACGTTACGATAACCCATAATGCGAACATTGCTAAGGTCTTCTTCTTTGCTCCAGTCTTCAACTGCCTGAGCAATATTTTGCAACGCTTTGTAGTGCGTGTCAGGACCACTGCCCTGTGGATCCATGGCTAAACTAATAACGGTTGGCTTGTATTTTCTAAAGTCATCTAAAAGCGGAAGTATATTCTTTTCGTAGCTCGTGTCGCCTGAATAAAATCCCAAACGTTTATGATGCACATTTTTAACCTCTGTTCCATAGTGAGCCCAAACCAATTCCTCTTCAAATTCGCGGATCATTCCTTTTAATTTCTGAATTTTTGGTGGATTTGGACCTCCGTCATAACTGTTTTTCAGAACAGAAAGAATTTCAAAAATTGTATCGCGTAAATCGTCTTCGTTTTTAATATCCCAAATGGAAAGTAAGGCTCTAACCAAACGATGGCAAAGTCCGCGGCGCTTTTCTTCATCATCCTGGGCTGCAATATTGTCAAGATAATGGTAAATATCCTTGTCCCATTTGTATTTATACCCGTCTTTGAAAAAGTCGGGGAATTTAATCATTTCAATTTTTCCTTTATTAATAAGGTCTTTCGTGTCGACAAGTAACCCATAAAGGAATTGATGCGTTACCGAACTATATCCCGAAGTAATTACCGCAAAATGCATTTCGTTACTTGCATCGCGGCTCTGACGGTTTGTTACCGGCATTATTCCAAGCATAATGTCGTCGTGGTGCGGACCGGTGTGGTAATACGTTTGATTCAATTCTTTTTTCATTCCTTTTTGGATTTTTTCAAGAATTGAATCAATAACTGTTTGTACCGTATCTTCGTTTAAGCCGGGAATCATGCTGCAGTATTTGTCAGCTTTTAAATCAGTTAATTCAAGCTTTGTGCCGAATTTGTTGATTTTCTTACAAAGCTCCATTACTGCTCTTTCTGTTTTTTGATGATTCCAGGGAGAACCTGTATAATAATATTCAATGCTGTCTTCTAACGAAACGGCTGCCCCTTCAGTAAGATAAAAACGGGCATTTTTAAGTTTCTGAAGTGCCGTTGCCGGATAAGTTACCATCGGATCGTTTTCGAGCGATGCTTTAATGGTGTCGGCATATGCCTCACCGGCTGCATATATTATGGCTTTGTTTTGTTTGTTAAAACCGATTGTTCCCAATCCAATGGTAATAACTAAACGGTTTTTCGATACTTCAATTCCTCCAAGGTCGGCTGCTAAAATTGCCTGTGTTTCAAAATTGGTTTGTGCCAATCTTGTTGTTGAATAATGGTCGGTGCCGCGTGTGTTAAAAGCAATTACTCCATCGGGGCCAATACTTCCAAGGAAGAAGCCAATTCCTCCCATTGCCCTGATTTTCTTTTCGTAAGTGGTACACCAGTCATCAATTTTAAATATTGATTCTTGTTGTAATTTTTCCTGCTGGGTTTTTGCTTCGCGATAACGTAGCGAAATATCAATTTTAGAATCAGGGAATATTTCTGAAAAGTGTTTGCCCTCAGCAAGTTCAATATCTTCGGAGTTAATTAACAGCGATTTTTCCTTGTTAAAGCCCAAACCCTCGATATATTCCTTTTGCGCAAAATTGTAAAGGCTGTTGTGCTGTTCCGGATTAATAGGGAAAAATTCGCCCATTTGGACAAATGTCATTTTGCTTAAATCGGGCTTGTCTATTCCGTCGAGACCATATTTTTTTAGAAGAGCCTGTCCTTTTTTGCTGTCCCAGTTATTTAATAACGAGTGCGTGAGTTTTAAAAAGAAATTTGCCGTTTTTCCGGTAGGTAAGGAAACTACTCCTTCCGGATTCTGAGTTGCCCACTCAAGAAAACTCAATGCCGTAAGTAAACTTAACTTCGGAAAACTATCGGTAGTGATATAAGGGATTTTGGTAGAAATCTGTTTCTGTTTTGTTTCTGAAAAGAAGGTATTTTCAACCTTTGTAAAATTGGGTTCCATTATATTTGTTTTGAAATTTGCTCTAACGCATAAGCCGCAGCACCCATTGTTCCGGCTTTTGTTCCAAGTTCAGAAAACATGATTTCAGTATCGTTACTGATATCGCGATTGCTGAATGTATGGATCGCTTGTTGTATTGGTGCCAAAATAAACTGGCTGGCTATTGCAACCTGTCCGCCGATAATTATCAGTTCCGGATTAAAAATCTGTATCAGGTACGCCATTCCTCTGCCCAGCCATTTCCCAACTTCAGAGAACAGCGAAATGGCAAACTGATCGCCCGAGTTGGCTGCCTGAATAACCACTGAAATGTCGATTTTGTTCAAATCGTTTCCTACAAGGTCTTTTATCAACGACGAGCTGCCATTTAGTATTCCTTCGCGTGCCTGGCGGGCAATGGCATTAGCAGAAACAACTGTTTCCAAACAGCCCTGTTTCCCGCAAACACACAACACTCCGTTGTCAACCAGCGGAATGTGTCCGAATTCGCCTGAGAAGCCCGATTTCCCCGAATAAAGTTTTCCATTCATTATCATGCCAAGTCCTAAACCCCAGTCGGCTTGCAGCATAAGAACATTTTTTTTGTTTTTTGCCAGTCCGAAATGTTGCTCTGCAAAGGTTCTTACTTTTGAGTCGTGATTGAAAAATACAGGAAGACCGAAGATTTTTTTCAGTTCATGGAAAAGGTTCTCCACTTCAGGGAAGTAGGTTTTATTTGTGCCTTCTTTCAGGTTTACAAGTCCGGGAAGTTCAATTCCTGCCACGAGTATTTTTTCGTGAGGAATGTTGCTTTCTTTTACAACTTCATCCAGTTTTTCGCTAACCTGGTTGAATATTTTTATATCAGATTGCATTTTTATGGGGAAGTAGTGCGGTCCGCTAACTTCCTGGTTGCAACTGTTGAATATCGAAATAATAGTACGTTTTACATTTATGGTTATCCCAACTACATAAAAGCCGTTTTCAACCAATCCATAAATGTTTGGCCTTCTGCCACCGCTGGAATCGCCACGTCCCAATTCTTTAACCAAGCCGTCTTCAATTAAATCAACCAAAAGGCTGTTAATTTTTGGGGTGCTTAACTTGATTATTTTCGCTAACTCTGAATTGGAGAGGGGGCCGTTAAAATAGATTGCCCTTAAAATGTGTTTTTTCTGGGCAATTTTCTTTAATTCAACTGCCTGACTTTGGTTTCCCTGGTTTTTAAATAGTTTTTCCATAACTGTTGATTGCAAAAATCAGAATAATTTATATATCAAACAAGCATCTTTTTAATTTATTTAAAAAGAGAGGCGTAATTCACCTAAATTTAACCATTCATTTACAATTCATAAAAAATTAATGCAGATATCTTTTTATGTTGAGTATTTTAGAGGATATTTAATCTGAAGTTTTATAACGATAAATTGAATTATTATGTTTTTAAGAAAGTTGTTGTTCTTACTGATTCTACTGGGATTTATTCAAATTGGGAACGCGCAATCGCGAAAAATTATCAGTATTCCGGATTTTGGAGGCTATAAAACTTTGAAGTGCGATTTTCATATGCATACGGTTTTTTCAGACGGTACAGTGTGGCCCACTATTAGGGTTACCGAAGCCTGGAAGGAAGGACTGGATGTTATTGCAATTACTGACCATATCGAATATCGTCCACATTCGAAAGATGTGGTAGCCGATCATAACCGTTCTTTTGAAATTGCCGAACCGCTTTCGAAAGAACTTGGCATAATTCTGGTGCGCGGGGCTGAAATTACCCGTAGTATGCCTCCCGGCCATTTAAATGCTTTATTTATCAGGAATGCCAACTTGCTGGAACGCGAAGATGTTAACGACGCGTTGAAAGAAGCGCGCTCTCAGGGAGCTTTCATTTTATGGAATCACCCGGGTTGGAAAGCCCAGCAACCCGATACAACAAAATGGTGGAAAGAACATACTTACCTTTTCGAAAACGATTTAATGCAGGGAATTGAAGTTTACAATTCAAGTTCATATTATCCCGAGGCACTTGAGTGGGCCAACGAAAAAAAGCTGACGTTGTTCGCCAACTCCGACGTTCATGCACCAATGTTTGTTGATAATGGTCACAGGCCAATAACGCTGGTTTTTGCCAAAAGCCGCACTGAAGGAGGTATAAAAGAAGCATTGTTTAGCCGCCGCACTGTTGCGTATTTCGATAACACGCTCATTGGAGAAGCAAAATTCCTGGAACCTTTATTCTTTGCTTCGCTTCAATACGATAAAACGCCGTTAAAACTGAGTAACGGAGAAAACAAGATGATTTATATTCAGAACAATTCGGATGTTGATTACGAACTGGAGTTGGTTCAACCCGGTGTTGGTTTCGATGCTCCGGAGTCGGCTGTTTTAAAAGCTCACCAGGTTACTCCTTTGCGACTTAGCGGCAACTCGGAAGAAATTGCCGGCACTTCGGAAATCAATGTTTATTACCGGATTAATAATTTATTGACCGCTCCCGACGAGAGTCTTATTGTGACATTTTCTTTTAAGAATAAATAGTAGTTTGGGTTAACAGCTAAATTCATCCTTCCTTGTTTTTGAACAAAGCAACTTATTCTATGTTAAAAGCGGGAAATACTCGAGTGGAATAAAATGTCGAAAACAAAGAAAGAACCGCATCTTTTTAAAAGGATAATTACCAATAACCTGGAGATTTCTCCCGGAGTACATAATCTTTCATTTAAACGTGACTTTGATTTCGAGCCGGGGCAGGTAGTAAAGATTGGCGTCGATACTAATCATCCTCCACGTATTTACAGTATTTGCAGCGGGAATCATGAAGACGAGGTCCGCATTCTTTTTAATATAAAAGAAGATGGGTATTTAAGTCCTAAGATGGCGCAACTCGTTCCCCGCGATGAAATATTGGTTTCGGAGCCTTATGGCAGTTTTTTGGGAACTGGCGAACCAGCCTGGTTAATTGCAACCGGAACAGGAATTGCACCTTTTTACAGCATGTTTCGTTCGGGCCTAGGTGAAAATAAGAAACTGATTCACGGAGTTTCGTATTTAAACCAGTTTTATTTTGAAGAAGAGCTTGAAAGGGAAATGGGAGAAAATTATGTTCGGTGTTGTTCGCGCGAACCGGCAAGCCACATATTTCACGGAAGAGTGACAAATTATATTGCCGGGTTGCAGGAGTTTCCTCATGTTAAGTATTTTTTGTGTGGTAAAGCTTTGATGGTAGTTGAACTTCGCGACTTGCTCATAGAAAGAGGTGTACCTTACGAAAATATCCTGGCGGAAATTTATTTTTAACAATATATTGTTTCCAATTGTAATGTTTGTAAATTAGTACGACCAATTATTAAACTCAATTATTAAACAATGAAAAAAATTTTAATCTTAACCGCCCTTATGCTGGTAGCATTTGTAGGCACACAAGCACAAACGCTGAGTAAAGTTTTAGAAAAACATTACCAGGCAACCGGTCAGGAAGAATTGGCCAAAGTAAAAACCTTCAGCCAAAAAATTACAATGAGCATGATGGGCATGGAAATGCCGATGGAAATTAAGGTGAAAAAACCTAATAAATTCAGGGTTGAGGTAGATATGATGGGACAGAAAACCATCAGTGCTTTTGATGGAGAAAAAGGCTGGATGATCAACCCAATGATGGGATCAGGTGTTCAGGATTTGCAAGGCGATCAGTTGAAACAGGCGATGGATCAGGCCGACATGGAAGGTGAACTTTACAACTACGAAGCCAAAGGTTTTACAGCAGAGCTGATCGGGAAAGTAAATTCCGACGGCAAAGAAGCCTATAAAATTAAGCTTACCGGTAAAGACGGTGCAGTAAGAAATTATTTTATCGATGCCAATACTTACCTGGTTTCTAAAATGAAAACCAAGGTGGAAGCTATGGGACAAACTATGGACATTGAAACCAAAATACTGGAATACGAAAAAGTGGACGGCGTTCAAATGGCTAAGAAAATGGAAATAGTAATGCCAATGGGAACACAATCGATGCAAGTTGACGAAATTAAATTCAACGAAAAATTGGATGACTCGATTTTTGCCCGTCCGGCAAACTAATCTGAAAATATATTACAGCAATTATACAGAGGGCGGTTTTCCGCCCTTTTTTTATTTATTAACTTCTGTCCCAATTGAATTTAACTTCTGTTAAAACAATAGCAGCAAAGAATAGTTGAACTTTGGTAAAATTTTGAAAAACAGCAAATATGAGTCATAAACATTTACTTTTGGCAGTATCGCTGCTATTTATTTTTTGCGGCGTTCAGGCCCAGCAAACACTTAAAATCGGTCATGTAAATGTACAGGAACTGGTACAAAAACATCCTGATATGGATAGTATAAGGACTATGCTTGGAAAAGAACAGGCTGAAATGGAAGAGGTCTATTCCGAGATGTTGGAAGAACACGAAGCCCGAATTGAAAAATTTGAAAAGGAAAGCGACGGGTATTCTGATTTTGTGAAGAAAACCAAGCAGGAGGAAATAATGGAACAGGCCCAAAAGATTCAGGAATATAATCAAAACGCCCAGCAGCAACTGCAGCAACGAAACATGGAGTTGATTCAACCCATTTACCAACAAATAAACCAGGAAATTGCCAACATTGCAGGGGCTGCCAATTTTAGTTATATCCTCGATGTCAGCAATGGTTCAGTTGCTTATATTTCGCCCGAAAGTGAGGATATTACTCCGCTTGTACTTGAAAAGATAAAAAAATGAGGTGTGGCCTGTTTCTTTAGTTTGGGCTAATCCAAGAATAATAGTTTTGTTGATTTATAACCTGAAATTGAGAGTTGGGGTAAGCTGTTTTCCACGAAGTTGGAACCTTTGGGTTTTTAAAAATTGGCATTTCGTTGCCCAATTCTAATGAAATATTGGCACTACATTGCCAATATTTTAGAATAGCAGTTTAGTCTTAAGTCCATTAACATTATTCACTCTTTGCGGAACCTCAGCGTCAATTGCGAGAATCCACTCATTTTAAATGCCCATAATGAAGAAATGGTAAAATGTGCGTTTAAGTATTCATCCGGTGATTTTTGAATCAACGGGTGAAAGCAACTGCTATTCACCGGGCGACTATGAGTTGGAGCAAACTGTCACCCGTTGAATATGCTATTATAAACGACTTTTATTATGGACTTATTTCAAAACTTGTAACCTGGAGAAATTAATCCTTTATCCTTAATTTTTCCCCTTTTTCCTGCCGTTTAATAAACCAACTCTACCGTTAAATAAATTACCCTTTCATTTCTCGATTATTGCTGCCAAATTTGGGTAAACAATTTTCAACTGCTATGAAACCAATCTCGTATCTTTTTTTCTTTCTTTTTATTACTTGTCGTTTTTCATACGCGCAGAGCGAAAAAATCCTTCTACGGCCTGAAAATGGGAAAGAATATTTCTACCGCTTTACCGATTCGGAATACATTAAAGATGTGGAAGGAAATAATCTTTCAGTGTTGAGAAAACAGAAAACACTGCACATCAAATTTTCGAATGTGCAGCCCGAAAACAAGGAGCTTTTGCAGGTAAAAGTTATTCAGAACAAAGCTGAAAAACCTTTATCGGAACCGGTTCTCTATACCGATTATATGTATCCGTATTTCGAAGGTGCTTATTTTGGAAACCGTTACGACAATTTTTATGAAGAACTTTTATGCGACATTGAGTTTCAGTACGAATTTGATTTCGAAACCAGCCAGGTGAAATTATACAACCGCACCGATGTGTTGCTAAAAGTGCGTGAAACTTTAAAACGAAAAGAGTTTGATGAAAAAGGAATTGAGCGATACACTACTGAATTCAATGAAAAAGGAATCGCGGAAATTTCCAAACGATTGAACTCGATTTATCGCATCCCGAAGGATTTTGAGCCGGAAATTAATGATGGAGAAAAATTTAAAACAACCATAAGTGTTAAAGATTCATTTTCTAATATTTCAGCAAAAGCGTGGGATAAAAATCCCGGGTTGTATTCTTTAACTCTTTCGAATAACCTGGCAGAACACTACTTGAAAAGCTACAATCGAGTTGATGTCGATTCTTTAAATAGAAATAGATGGTGGAGATGGAATTCGGATAAACTGACTTACCACGAGACGGATATTCGCTTGCTTCGAATAAAAGATATTTCAAATAAGCATTTTGTTATTTCCGGTAAAATTAAAAATCCGAAATACAAAAAAATAACTCTGGCACATTTGCGAAATTCACTAAGTACCGAGTTGTATCAGGAAGTAGCTTATTTGGATGAGAACAATACATTTAATTTTGAAACAGTGCTAAAACACCCTGAATTGGTGCTTTTACAGTTTGGGCATACCAATCAATCGCGTAAATTACCAATTCTGTTGATTTATGCCGAACCGGGCAGTCAAATTGAACTTGCCGACAACGGAGAAACATTTTTCGAGAATGTTGTCTTTTCAGGCGATTTTAGCAACGCCGCTCAAATGCTTTACGAATTTCGAAAAAAGCATAAACTTGATAGTTTCGAAAACCTGGAATCTTTATCTACTGCATGGATTTTACAGAGTGAAGAATATTCGGAATTTGACACTGTTGTAAAAGATTACGATACCTTCTTGAAACAATACAGAGATGAGGTGGATGAAACTGCTCTTGAATTCATTAACAAAGAAATGGAAGCACAATTTCTGATTGGAGGAAGGTATTTAATAAACAGGAGCAGGTATAACGAATTATTTAATCTCAATTTCTCTAAAAGTCCTGAAGATGATAAGGAAAAAACAGATATTTCCTTTATCGAGGACTATGTTAATACCCATCCTGCGAGTCAGTCATACAACGAATTTGGATTATATTCTCGTATTAATATGCGCGTCTATCTTTCTCAACAGGTTGGTAAAGCCGCTCAGATTAGGAAATTTTATAGCTCAGATCAGGATAATCTTATTTTCATTACTTCGCATTGGTGGTTCCATACTGAATTTCCTCTGAGTATCGAAATGTCGAAAGTTATTTTGGGAGGCCACGCTAATTATTCGTTAAATGCCGATATCCTGCAAAACCAAATAGCAAACCTTGATGGTAAAGATTCTCAAAACGCCAGATACCTACAGCAAAAAGTGGATGAGTACTCCGATTTAATGTTGCGTTTGTGTAATAATAAGGAATTTTTGAGTGAGTTTAGGAGTTTGAATGCCAGTTATAAGAAATGGGAGAGTGCCGATTATATTCCTGAAACGAAGTTCTTTAATCCCAAAGGCGAGGAAGTTTATTTCAAGGATTTTTTGGGTGAAAAACCAACAGTCTTTTTTGTTGCCAATAATTGGGCATCAGAACGCTATTATTTCGACGACCTGGCAAAAGAAAATCCGGATATTAATTTTGTAATGGTAACGGAAGGCAGCCATTTCCAGGAGTGGGCAGATTATATGTCGAGAGCAGAACCGGTTGCTAATCAGTTACTGCTCATTAATACAGAAAAGAGTTTAAAAGATATTTTTCTGGTTAACAATGGGAAACATTATATAGTGTACAATAAAAACGGAGTGCGTTTTGCTTTCACAACAAATCCGTTGGATGCAAAAAATTTCGCCAGACAGAGTTTGGAAACGCCTCAAAAAAAGGAACTCAATAAATCGCAATTGCAACTTATAATTTTAATACTTCTTGCAATCCTAACCACCTTCGTTATAAGCATCATTATTTGGAAATGGCGGGTTCGGCAGCGATTCCGAAAGGAGGCACTGGCCCGGAAACTCAAAGAATCAGAACTAACAGCAATCCGGTCGCAAATGAATCCCCATTTTCTTTTTAACTCTTTGAACTCGGTGCAGAACCTGGTTCAGCAAAACAAGGGCCGCGAGGCCCATTTGTATTTAAGCGATTTTGCCGGCCTTATTCGGAAAGTGCTGAACAATTCGGAAAAAGAAGAGGTGTCGCTGGCCGAAGAACTGGAAATGATTGGGCAATACCTGAACCTTGAAAAATTGCGTTTCGATTTTGAGTTTGAGATTACGGTTGATGCTGGCATTGATCAATACAATACACTGGTTCCGTCGATTTTGTTGCAGCCATTCGTCGAGAATGCCGTTATTCACGGACTTCAAAATAAGCCGGAGAACCGACAATTAAAAGTGGAGGTTACAAAAGATCAGGCACATAATTCGGGAAGCTACATAAAAATTACCATCGAAGACAATGGAATTGGCCGCGCAGCTGCCAAAGAAATCTCGAAACAGAAAAACGGGAAAGGCACAAAACTGATGAAAGAACGACTGGAAATTCTCCGCGAGCGGCAGGGAGAAAATTACAGCATCAGTACTTTCGATTTGGAAGAAGGCACGCGGGTGGAGATTGTCTTGCCTGAAGAATATTAACATCTTTGAGAGACTTTGTACCTACTTTGTGTAACTTAGTGGTTAAATAGAACCGCAAAGAACGCGAAGGAATCACAACGTTTCTCCAGGTATACAATGCATATAAAATCAATTATAGTAGACGACGAAAAACACGGGCGCGAAAACCTCCTCGGGATACTTCGTTATCACTGCCCGGATGTTTTTGTTGCTGGTGAAGCAAACTCAGTTGAAACCGCAATTACTCTTATTCAGGATGAAAACCCCGATCTTGTTTTTTTGGATATTGAAATGCCACTAGCCAATGGCTTCCACTTACTTGAGCATTTTGAAAATCCCCGTTTCGAAGTCATATTTGTTACGGCTTACGACAATTACGCTATAAAAGCCATTCGTTTTTCGGCTGCCGATTACATTTTAAAACCCATTAATTACAACGATTTGAAGGCCGCGGTTGACAAAGTGAGCCGACGTATAATTCAGAAAGAGGAAAATAAACGAATCAGGGAGTTGCACCGAAATATTCAGCAGCCGGGAAATCCGCGCATTGGTCTGCCCACTGCCGATCGGATTGAGTTTGTTGATGTGAAGACCATTATTCATTGCAAAGGCGAAGGAAATTATACACATATTTACCTGGAAGATGGCCGGCATTTGTTTGTTGCCAAAACGCTGGTTGAGTTCGAGGAACTGCTGACTGAGTACTCTTTTGTGCGGACACATAAAACCCACCTGGTAAATCTGAAACATATTACAGCTTATTTAAAAACCGACGGGGGAATGTTGCAGCTTTCGAATGGTGATAAGGTGGCAATTTCCAGAAGGAGAAAAGATGAGGTTCTTAAAAGATTGAATTCAAAGGATTCTTATTCTCATTAAAAATATCAGATTATTACCCGGCAGTGTTGTTAATCCAATGTAAAATTATTGATAATATCTTCTGTGTAATTTATTTTGCTTTGTTCATATTAAATCCTGAATTCTATATTTGCGGAATAAAAGATTAAAAGATGCGTATTTCTTTCGTTAATAATAACATCATGATGACAACACAAATGTGTATGTCAATGTGTGATATTATGACTTTACGGAAGAGATAAACCGAATATTTACATACTAATATAGTTTTTGAGGCTCTTCCGTTAGCGGGAGGGCCTTTTTTATTCATTATTAAAAATGTTTATTATGACCGATTTAAAGTTTTCCGTAACAGGACAAAATGAAAACCCCACAAAATTTGTTGCCAAAGCAAGGCATTTTCAGTTGATTATTGATGAACCGGAAGGATTAGGAGGAACTGATGCTTCAGCTAATCCGGTGGAGTTTCTACTTGCTGCATATGCCGGTTGTTTAAATGTAATGGGGCACATTGTAGCCAACGAGCTTAATTTTAAACTAAACAGTTTGCGAATTGAGTTGGACGGGAACCTGAATCCATCAAAGGTTTTTGGAAAAGAAACAGCTGACCGCGCCGGTTACAAAGAGATAAATGTGAACCTTATTCCCAATGCCGACGTGGATGCAGAAACATTGGACAGGTGGCTGGAAATTGTTGAAAGCAGGTGTCCGGTGAATGATAATCTTACCAATCCCACTCCGGTAAAAATTGCCTTGAAGCCAGAGAAAAAGAAAGCAGCATAAAAAAAGGGTAGCAAATTTTGCTACCCTTTTTAGTAATATTTAAATGGAATTCTTTTTAATAAAATCTATGAGCTCGTCCTGATAGGCAAAAGCCATACCCACCACCGTATCGGCAGCGCCGTAATAAACGGCAATTTTTTCGCCATCGCTAAGTGCAGCACATGGGAACACAACGTTGGGAACGTCTCCGGCCAGTTCGTAAGGAGCCGCTGGAGCCATCAAATAAGGTTGCGTGCGGTACAATACTTTCGACGGATCTTCCAGATCCAGAATAGCAGCACCCATCGAATAACGGAACCCGTTACAAGTGTTAATTACGCCGTGATAAAATTCCAGCCAGCCTTCTTCTGTTTTGATTGGAACCGAACCAGCACCAATTTTTGTACACTGCCAGGCACTCAGCTCAAATGGAGTTACTTTCATTGCACAGCGGTGTTCGCCCCAGTATTTCATGTCTGGACTGTAGCTTATGTAGATATCACCAAAAGGAGTATGACCGTTGTCGCTGGGGCGGCTTAACATGGCATATTTACCATTGATTTTTTCAGGGAACAAAACACCGTTCCTGTTAAAAGGCAAAAATGCATTTTCGCACTGGTGGAATGTTTTGAAATCGAAAGTGTAAGCAATTCCGATAGTTGGTCCGTGATAACCGTTACACCAGGTAACCCAGTAGCGGTCTTCGATCCAGGTAACGCGCGGGTCGTATTTGTAATCAGACTCGATCATTTCGGTATTTCCCGCAACCATTTCAATAGGCTCGTGATTGATGTCCCAGTTGATTCCGTCTTTACTGAAACCGGCAAAAATATTCATCTGCACAGCTTTGTTGTCGCAACGGAAAACTCCGGCAAAACCGTCTTCGAAAGGAACAACGGCACTGTTAAAAATGCTGTTAGATGTTGGGATCTGGTAACGCCCGATTACCGGATTTTGTGAGTAACGCCACATTACGTCGGTACAACCTTCGGGGCGTTCTTCAAATGGTATATTCACTTTTGATGTCATTCTACTATATTTTATATCGATTAATATTCAACTTGAAATTCTTCGTCTTGCAACTCTTACGCTGTTAACTCTTATTTGGTTTCTTCTGCTTTTGCCTGTTCTGCATTATCCGGGTGTCCGTATGGTACAAAATAGGTTGCCAGGAAAGCAGGAATTGTTGCAACTAAAACCCAGATAAAGAAAATTTTATAACCCAGTAAATCGCTGAAATAGCCGCTAATCATCGATGGGATCATAAATCCCAGGTTCATAATTCCGGTGGCAAAAGCATAGTGTGCCATTTTGTATTTTCCGGGTGCAACCTGCTGCATCATAAACAACATTAAACCAACAAAGCCAAATCCGTAACCAAAGTATTCCAAAACAACGCCTGTTCCGATAATGAAGAAACTTGCGGGCTGAACAAATGCAAAATACGCGTATACGGCAAAAGGAATATTAAAACAGGCTACCAGGAACATACGCGATCTTCTTAAACCTCTTTTGGCAATAAAGTAACCTCCAAGAATAGAACCAAGCACAAAAGCCGCTGCTCCCAGCGTTCCGTATATCAAACTGTATTCTTTGGTCGTCAGTCCCAGTCCTCCGTTGCTTACATCTGCAATCGAAAACAGAGGGGCAATTTTAATGGCAAAACCTTCAGCAAAACGGTAAAGAACGATAAATGCGATATACCAGTAGATATGTTTTTTCTGAAAAAAGGTTTTTAACACGTCTTTAAATGTATTTAATCCATCTTTCAGAGATTTTACATCGTTGCTAAGTTTGTTGCCTTTGGGTAGCATTCTTACATGATAGAGAGCCAGCAATACCATAACAATTCCAAATGCAAACATTGTAGAAACCCAGGCACTTACAACACCCATTCTTTCTTCCAGCATTCCTGCAAGATATACGAGTGGTCCGGCAGCTATAATCTTTGCAATGTTGTACGATGCTCCCTGCCAGCCAATATATTCAGCCTGAAGTTTCGGGCTTAACACGTCGAGGTAAATTCCATCGGTGGCTATATCGTTGGTGGCGCCACTAAAAGCAATAACACCCAGTAACGCGATGGAATATGTAAAAAAGCTATTCAGCGGCAGTGATAATGCGATCAACGCAAAAGTTATTGCCGTAATAAATTGAGACCCGATCACAAAATATTTTTTCGATTTAAACATTTCCAGTATCGGGCTCCAGAGTGGTTTTAATGTCCATGGTAATATTAGCAATCCGGTCCAGAGTGTAATCTGGGTATCGGAAATTCCCATGTTTTTATACATGATCGCCGATGCCTGGGCAATGAATACAAATGGAAATCCCATTGCAAAATAAGCCGTTGGTACCCAGAGGGCTGGCTTGGTTTGTTTTCTTTTTTCCTTCGACATTTGTTTTGTTACTTTATTAGAATTACAAAATGTGGTTCGAAATTACATTAAAATATTTTTTTACAAACTTTTGGGGTCAATTTTAAATTTTTTTCAAAAGTTTTAGGACAAATTTTACAAAAGCGATACTTTTACCAACAAAATACTAAAATTATTGCAATGAGGATTTCAATTCTATCTGTTTTGTTAGTAGTGGTATTATTTGTTGGATTTGGTTGTAATCCGGCAAGTAAACAGAAGCAGGAAAATAAGGCTGAAAAAGAATATATGGTTGTTGCTTATGTAGCAGGTTATCGTAATTTCGATTTCGCGACCATCGATGTTTCGGGTATTACACACATTAATTATGCCTTCGGTAATATTCGCGATGGAGAAGCTGTTTTCGATACTACAAAAATCGATGGAAAAAACCTGACTCCTGATGATATAGTTAAGTTGAACAGTTTAAAGGCCAAAAATCCGAAGTTGAAAGTTTTGGTGTCGATCGGTGGCTGGACATGGTCGAAAGGATTTTCGGATGCGGCATTAACAGCTGAATCGCGCGATAAATTCGCAAAAAGTTGTGCCCGCTTTGTAAAAGAATATAACCTGGATGGTATCGACCTCGACTGGGAATATCCCAATCAGTCGGGAGCAGGAAACACGTACCGTCCGGATGATGTGCACAATTTTACGCTGATGTTAAAAGCTGTGCGCGAAGAGCTGGACCTTTTGGCAGAAAAAGAAGGGGAGAACAAACACTACCTACTTACAATTGCAACCGGTGCCGACCAGACATACGTAGATAATACCGAACTGGGCGAACTGGATAAGTATCTCGATTTCCTGAATATAATGACCTACGATTTTTATAATGGCTGGCACAAAGTGAATGGTCATCACAGCAACTTATATCCTTCAGCAAAACCCGAACTTGACATGAACAGCGTGGTGAATGCCATCGATCTGCACGTAAAAGCAGGTTTCCCGGCTAATAAGATTAACCTTGGAATTCCGTTTTATGGCCGAATCTGGAAAGGCGTGGAAGTGAAAGATGATGATATTTTGTTCAATACAGCTGAAACTATTGGAATGGGAATCGATTATGTTGATTTCTGCCAAAATATTAACGCAAATGGTTTTACCCGTTACTGGGACGATCAGGCCAAGGCTCCTTATCTGTGGAATCCGGAGGAAAAAACGTTTATCTCTTACGAAGATGAGGAATCGATTGCTTTAAAAATGGAATATTTGAAAAAGCGCGGACTCGGCGGCGCCATGTTCTGGGAATACAGCGCCGATTCTGATGATAAAACTCTTTTAAATGCGCTGGTGTCAGAAATTCAAAAATAGGGAAAACTGTTTTGAATTGGTGCATTTGAAAAATCTACATGTTTTTTCAGATTCAGTATTTTGTTTATGTCTAACTCCTTTTATTCTTCTACTTTAAAGAGCGAATTCTTTTTCCTATTTTCAGAAAAAATTTAACAATATCGTGTAATTGTCATATAATAAAAATATGGTGTTGGTATATTTATGCCGATCTTGTATAAAATCCTTGAAATGAGATTTCCTCCAGGCAAATAGATAATTGAGAGATTAAAGAAAAACACTTATATGAAAAAATTAGCACTTCTATTTACCGGATTGTTGTATTTAACAGCAACAGTTGCCCAGGAGAAAGAACCTGCCAAACCTGTGTTTGAAAATGGAGAGGCACAAATTGTGAAAGGCTTTGAAGATCCGGATCGCTGGATCAGGGAGGATTTATGGGTTGAAACTGAATTTGATTCCGATGGCGACGGGCGTTTGGACCGGATGCACGTTGATGTTACCCGTCCGAGACAAACCGAATCGGAAGGTTTGAAACTTCCGGTAATTTATAATTCCAGTCCTTATTTTGCAGGCGTGGCCGGTAACAATCCCGAATTTTTCTGGGATGTTCACCACGAGCTTGGAGAACAACCAAAACAACACGTGCACCCTCCTGAAATTCAGCGTCGCGGAGAACGGCCTATTATCTCAAAAGGGCATGTTTCCACATGGGTTTCCCGCGGATACATCGTTGTACATTCATCATCTCCAGGAACCGGGTTGTCCGATGGATCTCCAACAGTTGGCGGCGACAACGAATCGCTGGCGCCCAAAGCAGTTATCGACTGGCTTTGTGGACGTGGAAAAGGTTATAAAACCCGAACAGGCAACGAGGAAGTGAAAGCGTACTGGTGCACAGGAAAAGTTGGTATGACAGGAACTTCTTATAACGGAACTCTGCCATTGGCTGCAGCAACAACCGGAGTGGAAGGTCTGGAGGCTATTATTCCTGTTTCTCCTAACACTTCGTACTACCACTATTATCGTTCAAACGGTCTGGTGCGTTCTCCCGGAGGTTATCTTGGTGAAGATGTAGATGTGCTTTTTGATTTTATACACAGTGGCGATTTGGATAAACGAGAATACGCAAGAAAAACAGTACGTGATTCGGACATGAAAAATGGACAGGATCGTGTTACCGGCGACTACAATGACTTTTGGGCCGGACGCGATTACCTGAACGACATGGGCCCCATGAAAGCGGCTTTGTTGATGTCGCATGGATTTAACGACTGGAATGTAATGCCCGAACACAGTTTGCGCATTTACGAGGCTGCCAAAGCCAAGGGAATTCCATGTATGATTTACTATCACCAGAACGGCCACGGCGGGCCGCCACCCATTTCGATGATGAACCGCTGGTTTACCCGTTACCTTTTTGGTGTTGAAAACGGAGTGGAAAATGAAGAGAACCGGGCCTGGATCGTTCGCGAAAACGATGAGCGTAGTAATCCAACACCTTACAAAGATTATCCAAATCCTGATGCTTCGCCTGTTCGCTTGTATTTAACTAATGGGGCGCCGGAAAAAGGTGACCTTGTAACAGTTAAACCAGCCGTGGTAGAAAAGGAAACCTTAACCGATAATTATTCTTTTTCATCAGAAGCGCTGGCGAAAGCTGAAATTACAGAGCATAGGTTAATGTATGTTAGCCCGGTTTTAAAGGAAGATGTACATATCTCGGGGAAAGCGGCAATAACTATTAAAGCTGCCAGCAGCAAACCTGCCGTGAACCTCTCAGTCTATTTGGTTTCGTTGCCATGGAACGACCGGCGCGGTGCAAAAATCACGGATAACCTGATTACAAGAGGATGGGCCGACCTGCAAAATTATAAATCACTAAGAGAAAGCGAACCACTTAAACCCGGACGTTTTTACGAAATGACATTTGATCTTCAACCCGATGACCAGGTGATTCCGGCCGGACAGCAAATTGGATTGATGATTTTCTCCAGCGACCGCGATTTTACGCTCCTTCCAAAACCCGGAACAAAACTCACGGTCGATCTGAAAGGAACCAGCATCACCATCCCTGTTGTGGGAGGAAAAGAAGCTTATGATAATGCTGTGGAGTAATGAATTGATTTTACCCTTTTGGCTATCGCCATTTTCCCTTAAAAAGGGAAAAATGTTCTATACATGATATGAAGTAAAGGATGTACTAAGGATTTTCTCCCCTCGTGAGGGGAGATGCCGGCAGGCAGAGGGGTAAAAAAACTATAAAAAAACGAACATGAAAATATTAATTACAACCATAGCATTTCTGATATTAGGAATAGTAGCAAGCGCCCAAAAAACAGAATTCACTCATCAGGATACACTTCGGGGAAGTATCACTCCCGAACGGGCGTGGTGGGATTTAACCTATTATCATTTGAGTGTAAAAGTTGATCCGGCCGACAGTAGTTTTACCGGTAGCAACCTCATTCAATACAAAGTAATTGAACCGGGGCAACTTATGCAGATTGATTTGCAGCCACCGATGGAAATTACAAAAATTACTCAAAATGGTAAGAAACAAAAGTTTGTTAGAGACGGGAATGCATGGTTTGTTACTATGAGTGAAGAGCAGGGCATCGATCAGGTAAACGAATTACTGGTTGAATATTCTGGAAAGCCCAAAGTCAGTCGTCGTCCTCCGTGGGATGGTGGTGTTAGCTGGCGGAAAGATGATAACGGAAATGATTTTATTGTAACAACTGTTCAGGGCGATGGCGCCAGTTTGTGGTGGCCCTGTAAAGATCATCCCTACGACGAACCCGATAGTATGCTAATTAGTATTACTTTCCCCGATAATTTAATGGATGTTTCCAACGGACGTTTGCGCAAACTGGAGAACAACAACGATGGTACAAAAACGGCACACTGGTTTGTAAACAATCCAATTAACGGCTACGGCGTAAACATCAATATCGGGAATTACGTGCACTGGCACGAAATATTTAAAGGTGAAAAAGGCGATCTCGATTGCGATTACTGGGTAATCGATTACGACCTGGAAAAAGCAAGAAAGCAATTTAAGCAGGCTGCCATGATGCTGGAAGCATTTGAATACTGGTATGGTCCTTATCCTTTTTACGAAGACGGCTATAAACTGGTGGAAGTGCCTTATCCGGGAATGGAGCACCAAAGCTCGGTAACTTACGGAAATGGTTTCAAAAACGGTTATGGTGGCCGCGACATCAGTTATTCTGGCTGGGGATTCAAATTTGATTTTATCATTATTCATGAGTCGGGGCACGAATGGTTTGCCAATAATATTACCAACTACGATGAGGCCGATATGTGGATCCACGAAAGCTTTACCAATTATGCCGAAAACCTGTTTGTGGAGTATTTCTGGGGGAAGAAAGCCGGAGGTGAATACATTCGCGGAAGCCGGATCGGAATCAACAACGACCGTCCTATTGTTGGCGTGCATGGTGTTAATTATCCCGGATCGGGCGATATGTACCCCAAAGGAGCCAACATGTTGCACTCCCTCCGCCAAATGGTGGATGACGACGAAAAATGGCGATCCATCCTTCGCGGAATGAACCGGGATTTCTACCATCAGACTGTAAAAACCACGCAAATAGAAGATTATCTCATCGAACACACCGGTCTGCCACTGGAAGGCTTTTTCGATCAGTACCTGCGCGATACCCGGATCCCAATATTTGAATATGCCCTAGTTGATGGCAAAATGCAATATCGTTGGGGTAATTGTGTAAAAGGTTTTAAAATGAAAACCAAGGTCTATATAAACGGAAAACTTCACTGGCTCGATCCTTCGCAACGCTGGCAATTCCTCGAACTGGACGAGCCCATTGAGGAAGTGGAAGTTGACAAGAATTTTTATGTGGCGACTTTTAAACTGGCCGAGTTTAAGAAATAGCCGGAAGATTGTAATTCTATATCCTTTTCATAGCGTCTCCAACATATTACCATTGAGGCACAGGTCATGCTTGGTTAAATGCCCTTTCGAATGAAAATTCCACCCTTTTTATAAGGTGTACAAAACATCATTATTTTTCTTTCGATACGGGCATTTTGTATACTTTCTAAAATCTATGGGTTAACCCCCTTTTAATAAGTACCTTGTTTGGTTGTAATCCATCTGTAGTTTTCGTAACTTGCTATATAAGAACCATTAATCGCAACTACCATGGAAGATTGCTTAATCATTTCATCGAATGGTCCCTGGTACGAAATTTTATACAATCTGGCATTTTTAGTAGCTCTTGTTATTTTGCTTTTCGAGGGATACAAGCGCAAAATTCCAATTCTTAAGTGGATTTTTTTTCTGATAATAACCCGATGTGCTTTTATTCTGGGCACCAAAATAATAACCTTTTCTCCCGATGACTGGAATTTTCTATTCACTCATTTAAAATTTCCCGAAACCAGTCAGAAATCGCTACTGGGTGGCTTATTGTTAGGTAGTATAAGTTTGGTCGGCGGATTCTATCTTTTTCGGTTTAAAAAGAACATTACCGATGCATTTGCCTTTGCACTTCCTGTTGGTTTTGCCATTCAAAGGATAGGGTGTTTTTTAACCGGTTGTTGTTTCGGGAAAGTGAGCTATTTGCCTTGGGCGGTAAAATACCCCGTGCAAACATTGCCTCATTATCATCACTTTAACGATAACATTATCACCTTCGGCAATTTTTATTCATTACCTGTGCATCCCGTTCAGCTTTACGAGATAATATTAATGATAGCAGCTGTAATTTTCCTGTATATTTACAGGAAGCGGCTAAAAATACCGGGAAGTTTATTTCTGTTATCTTGTATTCTGATATTTGCTGCCAGGTTTACTTCCGAATTTTTCAGAGATGTACATGCTCATACTATCGGTGGAGAACAGTTCCTGATCTTCAATTCAACACAGCTTTTCCTTTTACCCATTATCGCGTTATTGATTTTTCTAATTGTAAGAAGAGAAAAGCAGGGAACAAGACACAAGTCCTCTACACAGTCGGAGGATCTTGGATTGACTCAGGCCTTTGTTTTGCTGTTGGTTTTATCACTGGGATTTTATGTATTAAAGAACGGATTCAATTTCTCAGAGCAATTAGCTATAGTAACGGTTTTCTTATTAAGCGCAGTAATTATAGCATACCGTATTGTTATTCAGGTTTATAACTCTCCATATAGGTGGCTTTATCTTGGCGGAATTGTATTCCCCTTAATTCTTATGGCGCAAACTTTCCCTGCTGATTCATTAACGCTTACCCGATATAAAACTTTAAAATTTGGTGTGGCATCAGGAGAATTTGAGAATCTTTATGATTTAGGTCGCGGCGAAGGTTGCGACCGGGTGAGCAATACTGAATACTTTAATCAGAAATATACTTTGGGGGCGATGGCACTGGAATCAACCACTTTAAATCCCGAAAATGGCACCGCGTTTACTTACGGAGGTAAATTTATGTTCGGCAATCATGAAGAAACAAGGATAAGCGATAACATTGTTGTGAACACTACTATTTATGGATTAACACCCTACATTTTATTTGATAGCAAATGGGGCGGTATTGGAGGAGGATTACACATGGGAAATCTGACTTATGCGTATGAAGATAAGCAGGCGGATGGATCGGGCATTCCTACTTCGGGAAGTAATACGGTAAATGTATATCCGCAGTTCTATTTTCGTTTTGGTGTGGAACGATATTTTTTTGTTGATTATCACCTGGCCCATCATTTCCCTTCAGCATTGCCTGCTTATCGTCATCAGCTTGGAATAGGTTCCGGACTCGGCACCAAAAACGGTACGAAATTACGAATTGGAAGCGATCTGGGGAGAACAATTTATTTGTCGGGTTATGTTCCCATTAACAACAAATTTGTGTTGGAACCTGCGGTTCTTTGGGAAAATGATGTCCGTTATTCATCCGGTCCATTGTTCCAGTTTTCGATGGGTGTGGGTTATCGTTTTGGGTATAAAGAAGTTAAAGTGAGAAATGATTTACTTCACCCGTCAGTATATAAGTAGGTAAAATCCAGGAGGTATGTTTTTTATTTTTCCATTAGCAAGGCTCTGTGAATCTTAATCGCGTGTTTGTTTTAATTACGATTTTTTTGATTTAGTTGAATGTCAGCAAAGGTTGAACTTTTTCTTCCAAAAAGATAGTCAAATTTTTGCCTGATAAATGAGAAAAGGTTCGTGCCTTTTTTGTACTCGTACCATTGTTATTTGTTATATGTTCTCAAATCATGATATAATTCAGGAAAAATGCAATAGAATCGCTTCCTGTGTTAACAAATTGACACTTTTTTATTCGCTTTGGATAATAAAAGCATAACGACATTTTATATTTGTCGGGTATGTTGTACTTCTTTTTTATAACAGTCAATTGGAAGAATAAAGGAAGAGATCGTAAATCATCCGGAAAAACTTAAAACAAATATTATGTTACAAACAAATAATTCTCTCTTAAAACGTGTAGGTTCAGGCTTGCTTGTTTTACTGATGTGCTCTTCCATAGCCGGAGCGCAGAATTCAAAATATCAGGATAAGATTTCTAAACTGTCGAAAAAGGTTGAGCCGAAAGTAATCGAATGGCGTCGTGATATTCATGAACATCCGGAGTTAAGTAACCGCGAGTACCGTACCGCAGAGAAAGTGGCCAAACACCTCAAATCGTTGGGAATGGAAGTGACTACCGGCATTGGACATACCGGCGTGAAAGGAGTTTTAAAAGGTGGACACCCCGGACCGGTTGTGGCGCTAAGAGCGGATATGGATGCCCTGCCAATTACCGAACGCACTGATGTGCCTTTTGCATCGAAAGTAACTACCACGTACAATGGTGCTGAAACAGGAGTGATGCACGCATGCGGGCACGATGCACATACTGCCATTTTAATGGGTGCAGCAGAAGTTCTGGCCGGAATGAAAGACGATTTGCAGGGTACTGTAGTTTTTATTTTTCAGCCTGCTGAAGAAGGTGCTCCTGCCGGTGAAGAAGGCGGATCAGGCCTGATGATTAAAGAGGGTGTGCTTGAAAATCCAACTGTGGATGCCATTTTTGGCCTCCATGTGCAATCCGGGTTGGAAGTAGGTAAAATTGCCTACCGACCGGGACCTTTAATGGCTGGTGTTAGCGATTTTAAAATTGAAGTGCTGGGAAAAGGAGCTCACGGTTCGCGCCCCTGGGGATCAATCGATCCCATTGCCATTTCCGCACAAATTATTAACGATATTCAAACCATTGTTAGCCGTAATATTGATATCACACGCAATCCGGCTGTTGTAACAGTGGGAGCTATAAGCGGAGGAAACCGTTCCAATATTATTCCTGAAAAAGTTGAGATGTTGGGAACTATCCGCGTTTTCAGTAACGAAGATGAAGAGTTGATTTACAGCCGCCTGAAGTCCATTAGTGAAAATATCGCTTCTGCTTCCGGAGCAAAAGCAACTGTGACAGTGCCGTATAGTTCACATTTACCGGTGACTGTTAACAATATTGAATTAACAAAAAGTATGTTGCCAACCCTTGAAAATTTGGTAGGCAAAGACAAATTGATTGAAGTTTTACCAACAACAGGAGCCGAGGATTTTTCGATGTATGCACAGGAAATACCCGGGCTTTTCTTTTTCCTGGGAGCCATGCCGGCTGGTCAGGATCCGAGTACCGCTACAGGACATCATACTCCTGATTTTTATCTTGATGAGAGCGGTTTTATCACAGGTGTGAGTGCTCTTTCTAACCTGGTATTCGATTTTATGGAGAAGGATATCAAGTTGAAAACTTCGATGACAGAATAGCCGGGAGCTGTTTTGATTGCTAATGAAAAGATGGTTTCTTAAAAATTATTGCATCATGCTTTAGCTTGGTGTAATTAATTTAGAAAGACGTTTATTGGGCTTCAGCCTTTAAAAAAAAGCCAATTGCAGACTTTAAAATCAAAGTTGCAATTGGCTTTTTCATATCTTTTGTGCTGGTGCTAAAGATAACGTGGAGGATTTACCGGTTATCCACTTTCTCCGGATTCAGATCATGATTCTGCATACGATACCAGGCCATTTCTTCGTATTTGGTGCCCGGTTTTCCGTAGTTTGAAAAAGGATCGATGCTGAGGCCGCCACGCGGAAGAAATTTTCCCCAAACTTCAATGTATTTTGGATTCATCAGCGCAATCAGGTCTTTCATGATGATGTTGATACAATCTTCGTGAAAAGCACCGTGGTTACGAAAACTGAACAGATATAGCTTCAGACTTTTACTTTCCACCAGTTTCCCGTCTGGGATGTAACTGAGATAAATGGTCGCAAAATCGGGTTGCCCGGTAATGGGACAAAGACTGGTAAACTCCGGGCAGTTGAATTTTACCCAGTAATCATTTTCAGGGTGTTTGTTGTCAAACGATTCCAATACGTCAGGACGATAATTAAAATCGTAATTCGTTTCTTTTCCCAGATGTTTTAATTCGCTCATTATTCTGTTTTGCAATAAATGTTCTAAAATCCTCAATTACTCATTCACTAGCTTACTCTCTTTTCCAGATATTTCTCCAATCCCTTATTCCGTAACTCACAGGCCGGACATTCACCGCACCCTTTCCCTTTTACGCCGTTGTAGCAGGTAACGGTTTCGTTTTGTACCAGCTCGAAAACTCCCAACTCATCAGCCAGTTGCCATATTTCGCTTTTGTTTTTCCACATTAGCGGTGTATGAATCTGATACGGATAATCCATCGACAGGTTCAGCGTTTGGTTTAGCGACACGATAAAATCGTTCCGGCAGTCGGGGTAGCCGCTAAAATCGGCCTGACCTACACCTGTTACCAGGTTGTGTATGTTGTGTACCTTGGCAAAAATGGCGGCATAAGTTAAAAACAGCATATTCCGGCCTTCCACCAGCGTGTTAGGCGGTGTGTCTTCCGGTTTGTGGCGGTCAACCTGCATACTGTGGTGCGTTAATGAGTTTTGGCTCAATTTCGAGATCAGGTCCATCGGAAATACCTGCAAAGGCACACCGGCTTTTTCCGCAATCGCTTTGGCCGATTCCAGCTCTATGGCATGGCGCTGGCCGTAGTTAAATGCAATGGCATACACCTCGTCGAATTCTCTTTTAGCCCAGAACAGGCAGGTGGTTGAATCCTGTCCGCCCGAAAAAACCACCAGTGCTTTTTTCTTATCGGTTGATGTCATTTTTGCCTAAAATTTTTAAAATCATTCTTGCATTTCTGCATTTAAACATTCATAAATCAGTCCCTAAATCCTTCTGTTTCTCAGTCCTTCAGTCCTTCAATCTTCAACTTAAAAGGATTGTACGAAATCTGGTAATCGTAAGTATCGATGCCTTCCAGTTTTTTTACTTTGCCAACAACCCAGATAGTCAGCGGAAGTACGGCAATTTCGTACACGGTTTTGATTATCGCCTGAGTAATGATCATGGTTAACAGAGCATTTACAGGAAACATGCCGGCAAAAGCAATGGTAATAAAAATGGCTGAATCAGCCCCCTCGCCAACAAGCGTTGAAACAACTGCGCGCAGCGAAAAGCCTTTTCCTTTGGTCAGCACTTTAAACTTGCTCATCACGTAAGCATTCAGGAACGAGCCCATCAGGTAGGCCAGCATACTGGCAGCTACAATTCGGGGGGTATTTCCCAGTACTGTTGCAAAGGCATCTTGGTTTTCCCAGAAAGGTGCAGCATTTACAGCAATTGCCAGGGTAAAGAAAAGTACGGCAAGTACATTTACTCCAAATCCTGCCCAAATAATCAGGCGGGTTTTCTGGTAACCCCACACCTCAACCAGCACATCGTTAATAATGTACGCCAGCGGAAAGATTAATACTCCGGCCGGTGCCGACCATGGGCCGATCATCATAATTTTTGAAGCAAGAATGTTGGAAATCAATAAGCAGGTGGCGAAAAGAATACCTGCAAGCATAAATAAAACGGATACTTTATTCTTCATTTCTCTTGTTTTTAACGTGGTTATCAAGAACACGTAGTTAATTTGGCGCGAAGATATAAAATTTTCAGAATCAGGAAACAAGAGCTCGAGAAATTGCTTTTCGAAGTGCCGGATAAGCTGGGGCAATCTCCTTTACTCTTTTTTCAACTTCTGTTTTAACCACTTATTCGTAACACTTTTGGGCCTTATTATTGGCTGGTTCAATCCTTGAAAAAGAATGCTCTGGGCACAAAATCCAAGGGTGCGCGAAAGGCCGAACATCACGGTGTAAAAATCAAAATGTTTGATCCCGTAATGGTAGAGCAGTGATCCCGAAATAGCATCAACATTCGGGTAAAGATTGGTTGCCTTTCTTCTTTTGTTTTCCCTTGATAAATCTGTTACTATATAGTAAAGTTTTTTAACGGTCTGCAGATTCGTAGAATTGGGGCAGTACCTGTTGCCAAATTCCATAAGGGCAGTAAAGCGCGGATCGGTTATCCGAAGAACGGGATGCCCGTATCCCGAAATGAATCTTCCGGCATCCTGCTCTTTATTGATGTAGGCGCTCAACTCGTCGGTTGATGGTGCGTCTCCCAGCTTGGCATGAATATCATTTAAAACCTGCAAACACACCTGTATAGCCTGACCGTGCAGAGGTCCTGCCAGTCCGTTCAGTCCAGCCGATGCTGCATAGTAGATGTTCGAAAGTGCAGAATTCACCACCCGCGATGTAAAAGCACTCACATTTCCCCCTTCGTGGTCGCAGTGCAAAACCAGGAAAAGCCTTATTAACTCAGAAAATGAAAGTTCAGGATTTACCCCCAACATATTAGCCAGGTTTCTTCCCCAGTCGAGTGCAGATCGATAATTAATGGGTTCCTCCCCAAGCAAATGAATGCGGTAAATAGCGGCTGCTATTGTCGGCAATTTAGCTAAAAGGTTTAGCGAATCTTCAAGTGTATATTCCCAGTATTGTGCCTTGTCCATTTTCCCGGAGCTGTACTTCTGTTTAAACACCGAAAGGCCTTCCATGGCAAGAATACACATGCTAAACATTGTCATAGGGTGCATCTCTTTCGGAAGATTACGAATAAAAGTCCACATATATTCCGGGAGTTCTGCCCGGTGGTTGAGTTCTTCCCGCAGCTGGGCCATTTCGTTTTCTTTGGGAAACTTACCCGTGCAGAGCAGGTAAAAAATTTCTTCCGGTAACTTATCTACAAATTCGGGGATGCCATATTCGCTGATAAACAATCCTTTGTAGGGATCGACATACGAGGTGTTGCACACCAGCGATGTCAGTCCGTGCATGCCGCCCAGTAATTGTTTAACTTTAACTTCGTCAACTGTTGTTTCGGCGTGGTTTTTCAGAAAATCTTCAATTTCTCCTCCCAGTTTTTCTATCCTCTTTTTTACATTCTTTTTTAGTAGTTCCATGTGTTATAAGTTTATCGTCAAAAGTTTTGGCTACCCTCAAAATTTGCTTTTTGTTTTTGCCGGTTTTTCATAAAATCAGGGTTATCTGTTTTACTGCTATTTGAATTAAATGGTTTCAACAGGTGTGTAATTGACGTTATGTGTTGCAGAGAGTTCTTATATAAATATTTCCCCTGGTAGAATCATGCGGATGGTTTCAGCAGGGCAAACGGCTGCGCAGGCCCCGCAACCAACACACTTTTTCATATCAACTACCGGTTTTGTGGTAAAAGGCGCATTAGATGGAACAATTTCTATAGCCTGATACGGGCACATTGTTTTACACCGGTCACATTCCTTTAGGTCGGTTAGCAAGCATTTTTCGATTTCGATTTCGATGCTCCCGATGTAAAGTTGCTTTTTTGCTTCCACGGTGAACGGTGATATAGAACCGGTCGGACAAACATCACCGCAAAGTGTACAATCTTCCAGGCAATATCCATTATTCTGAAATGTTAATTCCGGTGTCATCCATGCAATGGCATTATTTGTTTCCTGATGCTGTGTCAGGATGTTGCCCGGGCAGGCTTTAATACAATTTCCGCAGCGGACACAAAGCGTATTGAACAATTTTTCGTTTATGGAAGCCGGAGGTCGAAAAAACGGGGCCGATTTTGCAGAAAGGAACCGGGGAAGTACTAGTCCGGCCACTATCCCGCTGCCCGCTGCCAGAAACATCCGGCGTCCAAAGTTCTTTTCGGTTTTAATGTCTTTTCTTTTTGAAAAGGTCTTGCCTGTCCATTTTCGCAAGGTGCTTAGTTCGTCAAAAAGGCCACCCAGCGGACAAAGTTTACCGCACCAGATTCCTGGTAAAAACAGATGGCTTGACAGCAACAGTGGCAATCCTGAAAGGGAAAGAAGCACAGGAGCAGAAGGAGCAGATGAAAAAGCAGCGAAAAAACCATTAAAAAGTGCCATGGGATCTAAAAGAATAAAAAGGGGAACTCCGGTTATCGCTGCCCCAAGAGAAATCAGGGCCAGCCATTTCCCCAGACGCGGAATTCTTTTCACCCGGTTAGTGTTGCCTTTTCCCCACCTGGAAAAGGTGTCACAACCCAGACCTACCGGGCACAGGTACCTGCAAAACCACCTGTTTCGGAAAAAAGAAATAAGCAAAACAGCCCAGCCCAGAATATTTAAAACGACCATTGATTTCAAAAGGAAAAATGAGTTGAGCATTACAAAAGGACTGAACCACATATAAAATCCGGCAAACAATCCCCACGGCAGCGGCAGTGCCAGCAATACGGCCAGTACTGTTGATGTTATCCGGATATGTTTCGCTTTTACCGGCTTCATTTTTTATCCAAACCACACATTCTGATCTTCCAGAGTTTTCCTCAGTTTTTCCCGGTTGATATCCTGCACACTCACCCGGTCGTTTGCGGCAATGGCGGCACCAACTCCGGCTCCGTGACCGGTAATCAAACACGTTCCGATAATCCGGGTGTCTTCCACCAGCGATTGCTCAAAACAGAAACAGCGTCCGGCTACCAGTAAATTTTCAGTCTTTTTGGGAAGGAGCGAACGGTAAGGAATTTGCCACATCGGTCGCTCGTGGCGGAGGACTCTTTTTCCCTTGTACAGCATTGATGTCCAGGCACCGCTGATTCCAATTGCATCATCAAAATTGCGGTAGGTCATGGTGTCTTCAATAGTCAGCCGGTATTCACCTTCCAGTATTCGCGACATGCGCACACCCATTTGTGAAGCGGTATCCAGCAGAAATATTTCTTCATGTCCGGGTACTTGTTTGATTTTCTCCACACTTTCCCAGATTTCTTTCCTGTACTGCAACTGTAGTTCTGTAAGGGTTCGCATGTCAATTCCGTTTTTATTATCCAGACCATGCATATTCACCCAGTTAACACTCGGGATAGGAGTGGGTTGACCTATGGACATTTCTTTATAACCGGGTTTTGTTTTATCGATCCGGTCGACATTTCCCAACCGGTGTACCAGCCCGATGTGGTAATTCATGGTATCGTACGATTCGCCGGCCCAGTGAAAAACATCGCCGTCGCCCGTGCAGTCTACAACCACCTTTGCCAGCACGGCCTGTCGTCCCGATTTGCTTTCAATAATTACTCCTTTAATGGTGTTCCCGTCCATAATGGCATTTACGCCCCACGAATGATACAACATGTTTACCCCCGATTCCATGATCATTTGATCCAAAACGTATTTCCCGGCTTCCGGGTCAATGTTCGGATTTACTTCATTGATGGCCATTCCCATATCGAAAAGCCGCTGTGCCATTTCTCCACCCAAACCGTGAATCACTTGTTTCCTGCGGTTATTCTTGTCGATGGCATGTGTGGATAACAAAGGCAAAACCAGTCCGCCAGTCCATAAACCGCCCAGGTGATTGTATCGTTCTACCAGGTAGGTTTCAGCTCCGGCACGGCTTGCAGCAATGGCAGCTGCAACTCCTGCCGGACCACCACCAATAACCAGTACATCGGTTTCGGCAATTACGGGAATTTCGCGGGCAGGTTCGGTAATGGTGCCTAGCGGATTTGTGGAATCAGCAGGAGGAGTTGTTTTATTCTCTTGTTCTCCTTCAATTTTTCGTCCGCAGCCTACCCCCATTGAAAGGGCGCTTCCGGCTACAACGATTCGGGTAACAAAATCTCGGCGTTTCATTAGGTTGTAGTATTATTGGTTTAGCAGCTAAAATTAACAATAATATTTATTGGCACCTGAATGGATCTCCAAAATTGTTTCATTCATTCTCATTTACTCCATAACCAACTCTTAATCATCTTTTCCCGTAGAACATTGTACGTGTTAATAAACCATCGTGGTAAAATGAAAGCGGTTTTACGATATCTGTTCAGGGGCCTTGTTTTTTTGCTTTCGCCGGTAATTAGTTACCTGTTTTTTGCCGTTCTACTTTCGCTGATTCCAGTTAACCGCCACCCGCAAGTGAACGATGATATTGAGATTTATATCCGTTCAAACGGGGTGCACCTCGAAATAATCCTTCCTGTAAAAACACCTGTTAAAGACTGGTCGGAAGAAATCCGCATCGACGCGCAAATTGCAGACACGGTACAATACATCAGTTTTGGGTGGGGCGACAAAAATTTCTATACCAACACCCCCGAATGGTCCGATTTAACTTTTCCCACTGCGTTTAAAGCCATGCTACTGAAAAGTCCTTCGGCCATGCACGTCGATTTTTATTCCTCCTTACATACCGGCAACATGTGCAGGCGGCTTCACATAGGCAGCGAACAATACCGTGAGATGGTGCATTTTGTCGATGCAGCTTTTCAGCGGGATAGCCACGGCTCCCTTATCCCGATTAAAAACCTGCACTATTCGCAATTCGATTGTTTTTACGAAGCCCGGGGAACATATAACCTGTTTTTTACCTGCAACACCTGGACCAACCGGTGTTTAAAAACTGGGGGGCTAAAAGCCTGTCTGTGGACTCCTTTCGACCGTGGAATTTTATTTCATTACCAAATGGAGTAGCGACCTGTTTGCAGCTGTTAGCCCTACATTTCTATCGCTCGTAATTCAGCGACCATTTAGGCATAAACCAACCCGTTGTTACATCCATTCTTCTCAGGTGTGGTTGCATTTTTTTCCACAACTCGCCGAACTTATCCGAATATTTTTCCTGAAGTGTGTTTTCTAACTTGCTTAATGCTAACGGATTTTCTGCACGGTCCATTATTATCCAGCAAGGTGAGTCGTAGCCCAGTGATACGGAATATACATCCCACTCCCAGGTTTCTTCAATGCTGTTGTAATAATCGATGTATTCTTTTATTACTCCTGCTGCTTCTTTCTGGTGGCCGTTTTTTAAATACAAAAAGGTCCATTCGCAATATTTCTTATCTGTTGTTTGTCCAACATAACCGTTGGGGTGGTACGACAAGTCTTTTTCCCAGTGGATCACCGATTCGCGGGAAGTAGAAAGATCGCGAAATTCTTTGTCGGCCTCGTAACCGTCCTCTTGCATTTTTGCGACTACTTCGCCAACTTTCGCAAACATCTGGTCCATGGAAGCAAAACTTTCGATGGGCAATACCCAGTAAAATGAACTGGCATCGGTTGCGTAGGTGAACACAGTCAGGTCGAGTTCAAATTTCTTCCAGAGATCAACTGCCTCTTGCTGTGTTTTTGAGAATGCCTGCAGATCGGCAGGTTGAACGAACTCTTCCATTACAAAAAAGAACTCGGGCATGGCAGGTGCCTCTTGTGCCTGTACAGATACAATTCCCATAAAAAGGAATATGCAAACAATAATTCCTGTTGTTTTCATTTGGTTAATTTTTTGATTTACTCTTCTCTTTACGAATTCAGCAGGAATTGGTTATTAAAGTGCTCTTTGGCCTAATGTTCTGAGCCTGATAAATTCTTTCCTGCCAGAATCGAAAGCCTATAGAATTTCTTTTATTTGAAATCTTTAATTTCTTGCGGGAATCCGGTACGAGTTCGATTATAGTAGCAATTTGGCCAAACATTGTTCAACAACCCGGTATGGGTTGGACAGATGAATCGAACCCGTACCGGGTTCAATCGCTATCAGGCAAAGGTGGTTGAATTACCATAATCAAACCCGTATCGGGTTTTAATTTTGGTTTCGGGCATTATTCTATTAGAATCAAATCCGTACCGGATTTTTTATGGAAACTGAATCTTATTGCTATTATAGTCAACCTCGTTTCGAGTTCTAATTATCAGAACGGATTTGAATTAGGAAAAAGAACGCAGTATGCGTTCGATTATAGTAGCAATATAGTAACATGTTGCGAATACAACCCGGTACGGGTTGGTTTATAATTGCAAATATGTGTTAATGGTGCCCGCAACCCAGTATGGGTTGGACAGATGAATCGAATCCCTGTCTGCCCACAGGCAGGCGTACCGGATTTATATCTTCAAAAATGTACAACCTAATCCTTTTTTCGCCAACTGACAGATAGGGTGATTAACAATCCATTAACCTGCGCCGTTGTCTTGTTCAATCACTTTTTTGCTATTTTTGAAAAAACCATTTCAAAATCTCATTATGCAAAATCGACTTATTCTAGCCGTATTTACATTCATTTTAGTTAGCTGTTTGCAGCAAAAAGGAAATAACTGGCCGCAATACCTTGGCCCCGACAGAAATGCAAGTATCACCGGTGCAGGAATAATGCGCGAATGGCCCGAAAACGGCCCCGATAAAGTTTGGGAATTTCCGTTGGGACCCGGCTTTGGCGCAGCTGCAGTATTTAACGGCGAGGTGTTTCTCCTCGACAGGATCAAAGGTGAAACCGATATCCTGCGTTGCATTGATTTGGAAACAGGAACCGAAAAATGGAACTACAGCTACGAGGCCAAAGGCGAGTTGCCATACCCCGGATCGAGAGCGGTTCCGGTGGTTGACGAAAACTATGTATGGTGTGTTGGTCCGCACGGGCATTTTCAATGTATCGATAAAAAAACGCACCGGCCCGTTTGGATGCATAACCTGTTAGCCGATTATGGCGGCGATCTGGATAACTGGGGATTTTCGGTGTCGCCCATTGTTTCCGGCGATTTGGTAATTGTTGCTCCACAAGGTGAAAAAGCCGGGGTGGTGGCCTACAATAAATTGAGTGGCGATGTGGTTTGGGAAAGTCGTCGTTTAACGGGATATCGTTTTCATGTGTCGCCAACACTGGGCAACTACGGCGGTATTGAGCAGGTTATTATGACCAGCTCGTGTGTAAAAGGCGATGGATTTTCCACCGACGAAGTAGTGGCTTTCGAAGTAAAAACCGGTAAAGAACTTTGGCGTTACGAGGGCTTCGATTCATTTGCCTGTATTGCGCCTCCTGTAGCGGTCGAAGACAAACACCTGCTGTTAACCTCGTGCGCTTACAAAGATGCGTACGAACCGGTTACTATTCTCCTGGAAGTGAATAAAGATGGTGAAACATTTAGCCTGAACGAGCTTTTCAGAAATGAAGAAGCCGGGTGTAAAATGCACCCTCCGGTGGTGGTAGAGCAGCACATTTACCTCAACAATGGCCGCCGTATAAACGAAATGGTGTGTTTAAACTGGCAGGGCGAACGCTGCTGGCCCGAAAAATCGACACCGGGTTTCGACCTGGGCTCCATTATAATGATCGACGGAATGATTATTAACCAGAACGGTAAAAACGGCGATTTGTACCTTGTCGATCCCTCGCCCGAAAGCTATAAGCAGGTTGGCAAAGCCTCATTCTTTGATGCCAAAGTTTCGCAGGCCTGGTCGCCAATGGCCTATGCCAACGGCAAACTTCTTGTCCGCGATAACGAAAAACTGGTTTGTGTGAAGTTAACGGAGATGTAAGTGTTAATGGTGGTGTAACTTTCCTGAGGAAGAGAAATGAAAATCAGCGTAGCTAAATGATTGTATTCCATATTCAACCCGGTACGGATCGGTTTTTAATAGTAAATATGTGAGAATGGTTCCCACAATCCAGTAGGGATTGGCCAGATGAATCAAATCCAGATTGGGATTTTATGTCTCGTTGCTTTATTTGAAATCTTTAATTTATTGCGAGAACCCGGTACGAGTTCGATTATAGTAGCAATTTGGGGAAACATTGTCCAACAACCCGGTACGGGTTGGATAATTATCACCTTGTTTTGTATCTTTAAAAGAAAAAATGACACCCGGAACCTACACGCAAATTTATCTTCAATTTGTTTTTGCGGTTAAATACCGTGAGGCTTTGATTCAGCCAGATTCGCAAAAAGAGTTATTCCCTTTTATTGCCGGATTGATTGATTCAATGGGACACAAAAGTTATGCGATTAATGGAATGCCCGACCATGTTCATGTTTTTATGAGTTTTAATCCCAAACATTCTCCTTCGGAAACAATTAAAGAGATAAAACGTGCTTCGTCGAATTTTATAAATGATAAAAAATGGTTTCCGGGGAAATTTCAGTGGCAGGCGGGTTATGGTTGTTTCTCGTATAGTAAATCACAGGTTGACAATGTGGTGAATTACATTTTGAATCAAAAGGAACATCACAGGAAGAAATCATTTCAGGAGGAATATCTTGATTTTCTTAAGAAGTTCGGGGTTAAATTTGATAAAAGGTATCTGTTCGAATTTTTTGATTAGCCGGTGGTGAATCGAACCCGTCCCGGGTTCAACGGCCTTCGGGCAAAGGTGTTTGAATTCCGGTGAGCGCATTCCCCGTCAGCTCTGCTGCGGGGTTAGCGAACAAAATACTAAAAAAGTCCTTGACGGAATCGGATTCCTCGTCAGCTTTGCTGCGAGGAGTTTCAATTTGCGGCTTTCCCGCTACCTGCTAATCCCGTATTTGTTTTTAGATCTACCCGAAAATGTCTTATCTTTTCATCTATGAATACTTTAATTGTAGGAGCAAGCGGGGCGACAGGGCGACTTCTGGTAAAAGACCTCTTACAGCGCGGAGAAAAAGTGACCGTCGTTGTGCGATCGACAGAAAAACTAAGTGAGTTACTGAATAACGAAAACCTGACAGTTGTTGAGGCCGCTGTTCTCGACCTTAGCAACGAAGAGCTGGTCGAATTGGTTCGGGGCTGCGATGCCGTAGCTTCGTGTTTGGGTCATAATATCACCTTTAAAGGTTTGTTTGGCCATCCGCGCCGCCTGGTAACCGATGCTACCCGCCGTTTGTGTGCAGCCATTGAGGCCGGCAAGCCCCAAAAGCCGGTGAAATTTGTACAGATGAATACTTCGGGCATGCGGAACCGCGATTTAAACGAGCGGGTTTCAGTTCCTGAGACAATACTGGTATCGCTGCTAAGTACTGTGTTGCCTCCTTATACCGATAGTATACAGGCAGCCGAATTCCTGCGAACCCGAATAGGGCAGAACAACCCGCTGATTGAATGGACAGCCGTGCGCCCCGACTCCCTGATTAATGCCGACAGCGTGAGTCCTTACACGATACATCCTTCTCCTGTAAGAAGTGCACTGTTTAATCCGGGAAAAGTAAGCCGCATAAATGTAGCCCGTTTTATGGCCGAACTCATTTGCGACAACAACACCTGGAAGCGTTGGAAAGGACAAATGCCACTTATCTACAGCCGGGAAACAGAAAACAAGTAGCAGGCTTCTTCCATTTTTCTTTTCTACCTTTAATCCTTAATATTTCATCCTAAGCTAACTTGTCCCGACAGAAACGTCGCGAGTCGAAGGGTGAACTTTAAACTTTATACATTAAACTTTAAACTCTTTTGGCCGACGTACACAACAAAGTAACCGTACCTTTAAGAATTAAGGATACTCGGTTGATAATTTCAATAATTTAAGAGGTTAAAGTGTTGTAATTTTTCCTACTTTCACAAATCATATCATGGACACACAGTTATTTTTATGATGATTAAGACAAAAGATAGAATCAATTATATTATAAATGAGATTGTTGACCAATATACCTATGCTGATTCGTCAGAGAAACCTTGGATTATTGGTTTTAGTGGGGGAAAAGATTCTACTGCTTTATTGACACTTGTTTGGAAAGCTTTATTAAAAATTAAGGAAGAACTACCGGAACCATATCAATTAAGGCGACCCGTTTATGTGGTCTGTAATGATACAATGGTTGAAAATCCGATAATTGTTGAATATACAGATCGCGTTTTAGAAAAAATTGGAATCGCAGCGAAAGACCAGTCTCTGCCAATTTTTGTACAAAAAAATATCCCTCGATTGGAAGATTCGTTTTGGGTAAACGTAATTGGTAGAGGATACCCAGTGCCAAACAGTGCTTTCCGGTGGTGTACCGATAAGCTAAAAATTAAACCAACTTCACGTTTTATAAACGATCAAGTTTCTGAAAAAGGAGAAGCTATTATTTTAATCGGTACACGTTCTGCTGAAAGCCAGGCAAGGGCGCAATCGATGAAGAAACATGCAATTCGTGGAAAACGACTGACTAAACATCCCAGTGAAGCAAATACTTTTGTTTATGCACCAATCCGGGATTTAATGCTTGAAGAAGTCTGGACAATTATAAATCAGCAGGCACCATGGGGAGGAAATAATGATGAGCTCTATTCAATTTATATGGATGCAAGTGCTGATGATTACGAGTGTCCAACATTGATAACAAATAAAAAACACACCTCTTGTGGCCAAAGTCGATTTGGTTGTTGGACCTGTACAGTTGTGCCTAAGGATAAATCAATGGCTTCGTTAATTAACAATGGTTTTAAATGGCTAAAGCCTTTGCTAGATTTGAGACAAAGTATGATAGAGGAGCGCAATAAAATTGAAAACAGAAAAAATACAAGACGCGATGGTTCAGCTGCCGTGAATGGAATGGGAACATATTCCGATAGGTATAAGCAGAAATTGTTAAGCCAGGTTTTAAAAACACAAAAAGAATTACAATTAATTAAACCTCATATAGAGTTAATCACGAATCAAGAACTTATTGCAATACAGGCAGCATGGTACAGAGATCTTGTATTTAAACCATTGGTGTCTGACATTTACAATAAAGTTTATAATACCGACATTAATATGGATAAACAAAACGACAAAGTTCAAAAAGAAGTTGAACTTCTAAAAAAGGTGTGTAACGGTAGCCCTCAAGATTTTAATTTGATTCAGGAGCTACTCGTTTTGCAAAAGAATAAATCCCTACTTAATCGGAAACGTGGATTGAAAGATGATATGGAGCGTGTAATTGAAAAATACCTAAACAACAACTAAGTACATGTTTATTAAGGAAATTGAAATTAATAATTTCAGGATCTACAAAGGAACCAACACAATTTCTATCTTACCTGAAGAAGAAGAGAATATTATTGTGGTAAGCGGGAAAAATGGATTTGGTAAAACCACATTTTTGATGTCGCTGGTTTGGTGTCTTTATGGTAAAAATATGATTCAAGTAGATGAGATTTATGCCAAAGAGATTAAAGACAAAAGAAACTATGCAAACTATATTGCCGGAAGCCTAAATAGAAAAGCGAAAGAAGAAGGGCAAACAAAGTTTTCTGTGTCAATTACGTTTTCCGATGTAAAAATTCCAGAGATTAATTGCAAAGAGGTTAAAATTACCAGAACCTATGATATTATTACAAGTACTGCAGATTCGGTTGAGGTTTTAATCGATGGTTATAAAAATCAAATTACGGATGATTTGACCAATGGTAACCAAAGTGGAGAAGAAATTTTTATTCGAGATTTTATTTTGCCAATTGAGATTGCGAAATTCTTTTTGTTTGACGCCGAAAAAATTGTATCGCTGGCAGAAGTAAATTCCACTGCGCAGCGGAAACAATTAAGTAATGCTTATTCAGAGGTATTAGGTATTCAAAAATATGAAGATTTAAAATCGACCCTGGAACTAAAACAAGATGATTACCGCCGCAAATCAGCAACCCCTGAAGATAAAAAGGAATTAATTGATTTAAGCGCTGCTATTGACAGTGGCGAAATAAGTATAACTGGTTTCGAAGAAGAAATTGCTGAAATCGAAGAAAAACGTAATTATAAACAAAAACAAGCAGAAGAAATACAGCAAAAATTAATTCGCGAAGGGGAGAAAATGACCCTTGAAGAATTAAATAAATTGAAAGAGGAAAAAGCTGAAATAGAAGTACAAAAGGAAGCTCTTCAGGATAAATTAAAGGAATACTTTGATGTAATTCCTTTTGGTCTTGCAGGAGATACTATGTTAGGTGTTGCAGAGCAACTGAAAATGGAAAAATCGGTTCATGAACAAAGTTACCAGATGGAGGAACTAACCGAAAAATCTAATAAAATTTTATCCGAACTTGAGCAAGAAAGAGGTATTCAAGGAGTTTATTTCGATCCTAAAATCTATCATTTTTATGAAAATCAAATTAAGAACTTAATCAAAAAACATTTCTTTTCGGATATCGTCGAGCTTCCTTCTGATTTTAAGGCTTTACATGATTTTTCAAGTACTCAAACCAATGAGTTTAATCAAATGCTGGAAACAATCAAGCATTCATTTCGAGACGGTTTTTCGCGTTTGAACTCCGATTATGCATTTTTGAAAAATCAGAGCGATTCAATTACAAGGAAAATTCAAGCTGCAGAAAAAAGTGCGGAAGATGAGTATGTGACAGATTTAAGGAAGAAAAAGGAATCGTTAGAGAAAGAGGTTGATAATTTAAGTGCAGATATAAATGCACTTAACCAGAATATTGGAGAAGCAAAAAGTCAAATAAAAGCCAATAAGCAAAAACAAGAGGCATTACGTAAGAAAATTGACGAAGCAAGCCAATACAAAGACAAGGAGGCACAAACCAAAAAAGTAATCGGCCAGCTACAGGATTTCATTGTACAATTTAAAGAGCAGAAGAAAAAGTCTTTGGAAGAAAAAATGCTCGCAGGGCTTCAGACTTTGATGCATAAAAAGGATTTTATTACAAAGGTAGCAGTTGATATCAGCTTGTCGGGAGATGACATTGACATCGTTTTATACGATAAACGAAATCATAAAATTGATAAAGGTTCCTTATCGATGGGTGAGCGGCAAATGTATGCTTCGGCTTTACTTCATGCGTTGGTTGATGAATCTGATTTTGAGTTTCCTGTTTTTATTGACAGCCCGATGCAGAAATTCGACGAAGAACATGCAAAAAATATTATTAAATATTTTTACCCTTCAGTTTCAAAGCAAGTGGTTATTTTCCCATTGATAAATAAGGAATTGACGGCTGACGAGTTTAAACTGCTACAACCAAAAGTATGTAAATCATTCTTGATTAATAACCTTACGACCGACGAATCAGAATTCGTATCAATTGAACCAAGTAAGTTTTTAGAAACCTACAACGAATATTACAATGCTGACAATTAATATAAGTACCTCCGAAAAGAATAAGGAAGTCGTTCAACAATTAACACGTAAACTTCCAACTGGAACAAAAGAAAATGTAGTTGCTCGTATTGCTTTGGGATATTCTTTGCAAACAGGTAAAAAATTTACTGAACAGGAATTTGGAAAAGATGGTTACGATTCTAAAGGGAAAGAATATAAAGATCATATCCTTTTCGATGCCAAACATCGTGAGTTTTATATTGCTTTGATAGCCCAATACTATGGCATTTACAAGACGGATGAAAAAATTGTAAAATACATTAAACACCATATCGATCACGGGTTGCAATTAATGGCAAACATTTTTGAGGGAAACAATAATTACACATTTATTGATTTCCTTACAGAACACCTCGATAAAGGTATTTCTGCACTTGATGGCATGGAGGTTTCTCTTGACCCGGTAAAAAACCGGAATCAAAATATTGAAAAGAGCTTTTTCCAAGGGCCAATTAAGGTAGAAGTTGGGGAGCAACTTGAAACCAGCGAACCAATTAACCTCGTTTTTAACGATACCACAAAATACAACAACTGCCACATTGCGGTTGCAGGAAATTCAGGAACCGGAAAAACGCAGTTTGCATTAGAATTGCTTTCACAAATTTCGGAGCAATCAAACGGACAAGTTAATTTTATATATCTTGATTTTAAAGGTTTAAAGGATGACGATGTAAAAGGCATGGAGCCTTTCTTTAATGCGACTCATGCCGATTTTATAGATGTTCCTACTACAAAGTTTCCTGTAAATCCACTGACTTTTATCGATAATGTAAACGAGGTTGATCGAAATATGGGAATCGATAAGTTTGTAGATATTATTTGTAAATACTCGAACATTGGCATCAAACAAAAATCGTTTTTGCGCCAGGCAACAACAGAGGCATTTTTCGATCAAAAAGGTGGAGCTTATCCCAACCTATCTGATATTAATGATCGATTACAAGAACTTTACGATAAACGCGATACCTTAACCGAAATTATTGACGATTTAAGTCGTTACAAGGTTTTTGAAGAAGATCCTAAAAACCAACTAAATTTTTTAACGCGTAATACCTATTTATCGCTTTCGGGCGATTTATCCAACTCGCTACGCTTTACATCGTTGTTCCTTATTATAAACTACATCTATAATACCTTTATGAATATGGAGAATACACCGGTAGAGAACCATTCGAAAGGTATACGATATGTGGTGTTAATAGATGAGGCGCATGTAATTTTCAAGGAGAAAAAATATCAAGACATTTTGGAAAAGATGTTGCGCGAGATCCGCTCAAAAGGTGTTGCCGTAGTATTGTTATCTCAAGGTATTGAAGAATACAACCAGAAAGATTTCGATTTTTCGAGCATGTGCGAGATTCCCTTTTTGCTTGATATTAAGGATAAAAGCGTTAAATTGATCGAGAAATTTATGGGCTTGTCAAAATCCGACGAAGTGAAGATTGCCCGCAGCATGGAAAAAATCGAAAAAGGACAAGCCATTACCAATATTAAAGAATTTAAAAAGGCTGAACTATTTAAGGTTCGGCAATTTTGGGAAAGGAGTAATTAATATGAATAGTTTTATAGAATTAGATATTAATGCAGATAGAATTTGTGAAGCTATATCAAAAATTGGCTACAATCCTTGCTCTGCAATACTGGACATTGTAGATAATTCTGTAGTAGCCAATGCAAGCATAATTGAAATAAGGCTTTATACTAAAGAAGGAACATCTATTAATAACCGTCAGAATATTGATCAAATTCAGATCGTTGACGATGGGATTGGAATGAATAGTGAAGAAATTGAAAAAGCATTACAACTTGGTTCTGATGTTAAGTATGAAACAAATAGTTTATCAAAGTACGGTTTAGGTCTAAAATCCGCTGGTTTTTCTTTAGGAAATAGAATTGAAGTTGTAAGCAAAAAAGAGGGGAACACATCTAGACTTAAAATTTTAGATAGAGAAATTATTAGGAATAAAAATCGTTTTGGGATCGTTAAGGAAGACACGCCAGAGTTCTTTAATAAACTTCTTGAAAAATTTGATTCTGGAACATTGGTAACAATTAAAAATATTACATACACAAGTCGTTTTTCTGCTAAGAAGATTCTTGATGACATACAAAAAAATGCCGGTGTTTTATATTGTGATATTTTAGGTAAAAAGAATTTAAAATTGTTCGTGAAAATATTTCAATCTACTGAGCCAGATGAAGCTATTATTTGCAAGGAAATTAAGGCTAAAGACATGTTATTCTGGGATATTGCAAATGAATCATATGTTAAAGAAACCTATGATTGTAAAAAACCATGTAAAGTTTTAGATGAAACATTTGATAATCCGGTCAATCCGGATGGAGAAAAGATAAGAATCAAGGCTTCAATTTTCCCTCAAGCGCAAATGAAAAATTATCCGTATTTCAGCGATGCGGAACAGGAGTTAATCAAATCGTATGAAATTGGTGCTAAAAATAGTGGTTTCTATTTTTACAGAAATGGAAGACTTATTAGATGGGGTGAACAAATCCAATTGAATAGAGAATTTGGTTTTAGAGCAAAAATTGAATTTACAACAGAACATGATGACCTCTTCGGAGTTGATGTTTCTAAGCAACAATTAACTATTCCTGAAGATATTGAACAAATAATTCTTGTATTATGTAGTATCCCCAGAGAACAATCCAAAGAAGTATTTGAAACGTGTTCAAATTTATTAGAAAAATCAAGAAGAAAAGAAAAAGAAGGCTCAGCGTTTAATGTAAGAAATTCTGCTTTGGAAGAAGATGATGAGGATACAGTCGATATAGATAAAACTGAGGCTTCAACTAGAAAAAAGCTGTTGGAAGAAGAATCAGAGCAAAAAACGGGAATTTCAGTGTCGAAATATGAAAATGAAGAAGAAGAAGAAATCTTTAAAAGGGTTAGGTATTGGGATACCCCAAAAACAATGAATTTATGGGAAGCTTGCACCGATAGAGTCGAAGGAACATATGTATTGATTAATAAAATACATCCTTTTTATAATCATACTTTATCAAAATTGGGAACTGGCACTGCTGAAAGACAATCATTCGAAGCACTTTTTCATGCCCTTTCTGTTGGTCAAATTCAAACTGTTCAGAAATATCAAGGGGTTGAGTATAGTATAGTCAACGATATGTTTGGCAAGTATTTACGAACCGTTTCACATCAAATAGATAATTGGGTAAATTCTAATTGGGATCTTTTTGAAGATGGAGATTAATGCTTTTACAAAAGGGGAATTAAAAGGTGCATACCTGTATTTTATATTTGCTAAGGAATTATTGTACATAGGTGAAACACAAAAAATTGCAATTGCTAGATGGTATGCACATTTATATAAGAATGGTACCTTGTTAAAAAATATAGAGAAGGAAGGTAAAAATCCTAATGATTATATACAATCATTAAATTTTTTATCAATTAGTTGTTCTGAAATACAAAATGATTTTCCTGAGATTCGTTGGAAAACAATTACTCAGGCTGTTGAACATTCCGTTCATAAAATATTATATAAATCGCAGATGGCTTTAATAAAATCATATTATCAAAAATATGAACCTGACGTTGATAGTTATCAAATAATTTCTGATACTTCAAGAACAAAACCATCACGAATACCTCCTTCTGAATGGGAATATGCGGACAAATATGCAGTTTCAGTAGTAGAAACAGTTTGTAATTATCTATAAATGCCATCTATGAAGAAACGAACAATTAACGAGGCGATACTAGAAGTATTTAAAAGGGAGGGAAAACCTCTTCTTTTAAAGGAGATTTATGACAAGATTATTGAATACGACCTGTATCGGTTTCGTGCTCAAAATCCACAGGACATCGTTCGTATTCAATTAAGAAGACATTGTGCCGAATTAGATTTTCCAACTGCAAGCGCCATTAAACTGTTTTCAATTAATAAAGATGGCAGTTTTTATAAATTGGATAAAAAAACAAAACTATCTTCTCCAGAAAAGAAAGACAATACTTCAACTTTTACAGATTTAAAAGAGCTCCATAGAAAATATGTTCAAAATTTCCGGCGAGATCTATTAAAACATTTGAAACAATTGTCACCAGCAGCATTCGAAGAATTTGCCAAAAAGCTTATGACTGCATATGGTTTTAAAAAAATGGAAGTTACAAAACCATCGAGAGATGGAGGTATAGATGGTTTTGGCGAACTTAAAATAGGTTTAGCCTCAATGAAAGTCGCATTTGAATGTAAACGCTGGAATAGAAATACAGTTGGAAGGCCAAAGATTAGTCAGTTTAGAGGAGATATCCAGGGAAAATACCAGCAAGGTATTTATTTTACAACTTCAACTTTTTCAAAAGAGGCAAAGGAAGCATCTTTTCAGGCTGGTGCTGTTCCTATCATATTACTTGATGGTTTTTCTATTGTTGATATGATGATTGAAAAACAATTTGGAGTTGAAGTAGAAGAGATTCCAGTTTATAGTAATGCATTAGATTTGGTTTTAACTGATTCCTAATTATTATGGATTACACAAAAGATAATTGCCCGTTTTGTTTGGAAAGAAATACACGCGAGATTATTGTGGAGAACGAGTTTGCTTATGCAGTATTCGACATCTTTCCGGTTTCAAAGGGACATTGTCTTGTAATAACCAAGCGGCATGTTTCTAATTTTTTTAAAATAACCAACGAAGAAATAGAAGCTCTTTTTTCATTAGTGAAAGAAGTAAAATCAAAACTTGAAAAAGAGTTTACTCCTGATGGATTCAATGTGGGATTCAATGTTGATGAAGCAGCCGGTCAAACTGTACCACATGTTCATGTTCATGTTATTCCTCGGTATTCTGGCGATGTCGAGAATCCTCGGGGCGGTGTTCGGTACGTTATTCCTGAGAAGGGGAATTATTAGTCTTGTTTTTTTTGCGATGTTTCTTCTTATTCTTCGCAACTATCTTCTTTTTATTAAGTCGGGCAAGCTGTTTCTTTAATTCATTAAAAGTGGCATCAACATTCCCAAGTATGTCATCTGGAAAGGTTTGCGAACTTAGCAACTCTTCAACCTCTTTTTTTATTTCAAATTTTTGTTCGTATGCAGAACGGATAATGATGATATGTGTTTTAAGTTTGATCATCTCTTCATGAAGGTCATCGTCGTCGATCAAACCTGCATTCTGGTTTATAATACTTTCCATCTTTCTGCCAATCCGAATAATTTGAGCAAACAGTTCTTTTTCAGTTTTATTAAATTTTTGTCCTTGCAATATGAAAGGCAGTGTTCTAAAATTATCGGGATCAGACAGATTCTTTTTGATACTATTTTTGAAAAGTTCATATAACTTTTTGCTGGTATTTAGGTGTAATCGCATTGGACCATAAAAGCTATTTAATTTCTTGTATATTTCTTGTCTTTCGCTTTCTAACCGTTGTAAACGAAGATTTTTAAAATTGAGTAAAACACTAAAAAGTGCTACAATTGCAGCAATCATTGCAGCAATAACAGTTGGCGTGAAGAACTGAGAGATGGTTTCGTTTACTTCTTGTGTTTCTGTTAGGAAGTGATGGAACATTTTATTAGTTGTTATTGATTTGCACTAAAGTTACAATTTTCATATTAGAAAGAACATCTTCGCCTATTCCTCGTTACAACCGAGGAGTAGAGACGAGGTTGTATTGGCTGTATCATGACTCATAGCTTCCCCCACCAACGTCCCGCCTTACGGAAAAGTTTTTTGGTAACGTCTTCCAGTTTTTGGTCGGCCTTGCGGTAGGCTTCGCTCTGGTGTATTTTTTCAGCCGCTTCGTCGATCTTGGCCTCGGCCTTATCTATCCACGTTTCGGGCTTTTCTTTAGGGGGCTGGCTTTCGGTTTCTGCCGGCTTTATCTTTTCTTCTTCCATGGTTTATGGTTTCTGCAATGTTTCTTCAAATGTAATGATTTAAAGTGCAAAAGGAGCAGGGGAGAAGATTGCTTCTCCCGATAAATCGGGATCGCAATGACGTGCTCTATGGAGTATGTTGGGCAACGGACAGGAGATTAATATGCCGGAATGAACAACTCGATTGTCCGCTGGCTTTATTAATTCAATAATTGTCATTGCGAGAGCCTATCCATTTTTTTGAATGGGCACAATGAGTGGATGACAGAATTTTTCACCACCTCCCATCCGTCGATTGACGGACGGTCCCCTCCTCCTGGCCCCCTTTGTCAGCCAACGCACAAAGCCATACGCCGACATTTCCCCCAAATGGGGGAAACAAAGCGGTATTTTTTTGAGGAGAAATGTTCGTATTCCATTTAAAGAGTAATCGTAGTACGGTGGTACCGCGTTTACTGCGGAGGGGAGTTTTAATATTAAATTTACTGAATAATCTGTCATGGGCAAGGAGGAACGACTGAAGCAATCTGATCTCAAATTGCAATCCTGACATGATTTTATAGGTTCAACCCGGTACGGGTTGGTTTATAATAGCAAATATGTGCTAATAGTGCCTGCAACCCAGTATGGGTTGGACAGATGAATCGAACCCGTACCGGTTTCAACGGCCTTCGGGCAAAGGTGTTTGAATTACCATAATCAAACCCGTACCGGGTTTTAAATTTTGTTTCGGCAATTATTCTATTAAAATCAAATCCGTACCGGATTTTTTATGCTTATTGTTATTATAATCAATCTCGGTTCGAGTTCTAATTATCAGAACGGATTTGAATTCCGGTGAGCGCATTCCCCGTCAGCTCTGCTGCGGGGTTAGCGAACAAAATACTAAAAAAGTCCTTGACGGAATCGGATTCCTCGTCAGCTTTGCTGCGAGGAGTTTCAATTAGGAAAAAGAACGCAGTATGCGTTCGATTATAATAGCAACATAGTAACATGTTGCGAATACAACCCGGTACAGGTTGGTTTATAAGAGCAAATATGTACGAATCGGGCCCGCAACCCTGTAGGGGTTGGATAGAATAATTAAACCCATACCGGGTTTTTGATTTATTCGCATTTAATTTTTTCTATTATAATCGAATCCCTGTCTGCCGACAGGCAGGCAGGCGTACCGGATTCCCAACTGGCCCTTCTTTGCAACCACCATCTCGTCTTCAGGTTTGTGTTTCACCTGAATTCACTTCTCCTCACAGGAGGAGAATTTTCTATAACAAACGAGCCTTATGCTGTCTTCGGTGCCCGTTTTTCCGACCAGATCATTAGCGAAATGGCTAGAAGCAGCAGCACAATACCGGTAACATAGGTATAGCTAAAACCTGCCCATTCGTACAACTTAATACCGATAACCGGGGCAAGTACAGCACGCACACCGGTTAAAAACAGGTGCACACTCTGGTAGTCGGCGGCTTCGTCGGGCTGACAGAAATAGCTGCTGCCAATACCCCACAAAATGGGCATACTTCCCATAAACAGCCCGTTAAAGAAAACGGCCATCAGTAGCATGTAATAAATTTTAAGTCCAAACACTTCGGTGTATCCGCTGTAGTATTCGGTTAAAGCGGTAAACAGGATAAACAGCATCTGCGAACCAAACGTGATGATACCAAAGCGCCGCGGATCGCGTTTCCCGATAATCTTCCCGAAAAAGGGCAAAAAGATAATGGCAACTATATTGTAAGCATTGTTATAAAAGGCCACACTCGAATAATTCAGGTGCAGGGCGCGCTCGTAAAAAATGGTAATTACGGCGTGGGTGCTCATCCAGGCAAAACCATAGATCATAAATCCCATTTCGAGGTGACGGAATGCCTTGTTGTGTTTCAGAATCTGGAAAATGCGTATAAACGACTGGTGCAGCGATTTCCACAAAGGCGTTTCCACTACCTCTTCTTTCTGTATGAACTTTATTTTGGTGAGCTGAAAAATGGATACAATGGCCAGTATTCCAACAATGGGGTAGAATACTTTGTAGGAATTCGGATTCAAGTCGAGCAGCAAACCGGCAACGAAGGTAGAAATCAACATAGCCACCTTTTGCACCGAAACGGAATAGCCAAACAGCCGGCCAAAGTTTTCGTGCCTGTAATTTCCCTTTAAATATTGATTAACCGAGGGAATAACCACGATCCGCGATATAAAATAGAAAAGAAATATGCCGAGGAAGAGGGTATGGTAAATGGGCGGAAGTCCTTGCTGGTTGCTTACATCGGGGAAAAATGCCAGACCTACCAGCGGCAGTTTCGAGATGATGGCAATACTGCGCAACAATATCTTACGGTTGGTATAACGACGTAAGATTTCGTTGGCCACCATGGCAAATAAAAACACCACCATATTAAACTGGAATAGAAATGCCAGCTGTACATTGCTTCCCCTCAGCGACTTGATAAAAATAAACTCGGTAAGCAACAAGGCTCCCGCAGCTACTCCTTCAATACCGCTGTAAAACAAATGCAGCTTTAGGGTGAGCTTTTCCTGTGGATTTAAATCGTTAAAAATTCGCATAACCTATATAAAGGCCGCAAATGTAGAAATGTTTACAGAATAGCTGTGTCTTTTATGTAATGGGCGGGGCAGAGATAAGGATTTGATGGTTTTTAATAGATTAACCCGGTACGGATTGGTTTATCATAGCCAATATGTACGAACAGCGCCCGCAACCCTGTAGGGGTTGGATAGAATAATCAAACCCATACTGGGTTTTTTATTTCTTTGCTTTTTATTCTTTCTATTATAATCGAATCCGTACAGGATTCCCATATATCCCAGAAAGGGGTGAATGATCCTCTTACAATAATGGTATTACATTCAACCACTTCGTGGCAATTTGCCTTCTGCGTAGTTAACGGATATGGATAGCGAACGGAGACCGAAGTAATGAAAGACGACATACTACCTCTTCACAAACGAGGGGCAGGTAGATCCGCGCGCACTCCTTGTCCGGTGAGGTTTCTTCTGCCAGCTGATTTGGTCCGGATTCAAAAAACCATTCGTTTTTTTTCTATACTTTTTAAACATTAATTTATGAATGACGTAATTATGTTACTACAGCAACAGTATCTTAAATTTTAATATTATGGCAAAATACCTGGTTTGTGCAAATTATATTGGAGAAGGAATGAAAGGCCTGCTTAATGAAGGAGGTTCGAAAAGGCGTGAGCAAATTCTAAAATTAGCGGATTCGCTGGGAGGAAGGGTAGATTGTGTTTATTATGCCTTTGGCAAATACGATATTTACGGCATATTCGATATGCCCGATCACATTAGCATGGCAGCGTTCTCGCTAAAAGCAATGGCAAGCGGATTGGTTTCGATAAACAGCATCTTGCTGATATCGCCCGAAGAAATCGATCAGGCTGCTAATAAAACGGTAAATTACCGGGGTCCGGGTGAAAACTGGATGCCGTAAAACCGGGCAGCTTTGTCACTGCCTTCTTTGCTAACCCTCTCCACTGGTGCGCTATTGTATTGCGTTGCCTTAAAGGGAGTGTAATTTTTGTAATTCGGATTTTAGTGTAAATGTGAGACAGCTGGAGGAACTTACTACAATGTTACCTCGTACCAGTCAAGCGTTTTGGGATTTAATGCTATATAGCTCATCATTTCGGTTGCAACGTAAACCACGTCCTTATAAAAGAATTCTTGCAATATTTCGCCAGATTCAAAAACAGAACCATCTTCGTTGTATATCTTCACACTGCACATCACGATCAGTTTATCCCTGGTATTATCAAATTTATACTGATACAGCTGAGGAAATGTAAGAACAGTCATATTCTCGTAAAACGATGTCTGGTCATCGACAAGGAATGTGGGATTGTAAGAAAAATTGCCACTTTCTTTACCGCTACAATAGATTTTGCGAATGTTCCCTGTTACAATAATCTTTTCGGGTGTGTAATTATTAATGATGTAAGGTTCGATAGGTATGAATGCCCTTATGTTGATAATGGGTTCCTCTGTTTTCTCCATTTTTGTGGCATCGCAGTCATCATTTTTATCAGAAATAAGTTCGCAGGCACTTACGTTGATCAGAATAAGAATGAACAAAATCCGGTACAGTTTAACGCTTTTTTTCATTTCAAGGATTTTTTAGGTTAGATGATATAAGGTACGAAATTTAATACTGTTATGCCAGCAGGACTATCAGTAGCTTAACTCATTGTGCAAACATTTTTTAAAATTCATTTGTTAAAGATGTTCATACTTGTTTTCTGTACAGTGGCATTTTTCCCTGGAAGTTTTGACTCCGCGAGACAAATGTTATTGTTGTATGATAATCCGTCAGCTGACGGAAGGTGTGGCCTAAAACAGATTGAAAACAATAAAAATAAAAGACATGGTTAACAGAAAAGAATTAAAAGATTTTGCAGCCTATTGCCGGACAAAATACAACCTTCCTATTTCAGAAGCAGTGGTAAACGATTATGCGGAGTACCGAAATGTTATTAATCAGCCCGGTGTTGAAAAACCCGTTAAAAGTGAATCTGACAGCAACAAGTGTGGTATAAAGGGAATTCCATGTTCGCATGTGGCTTTCAATACGGCAAAATGCAGTGAGTGTTTGAATTAGGGAAGGAATCAACACCTTCTTTAGCAAAAGGAGGACGGGCACGCGAACAAATTTTTAAGAGTTAGCCCAATCCATATTTATTAGATTTGGCAGTATAACAGAACGGTTTAAGCTAAAAATGAACTTGCCCAGTTATTTATCCGGTCACTTCGTCCCCCTTGGCGAAGGGGGAATCAAAGGGGGATTGGGCTTATTTTATTTAAACTAATCCTCCGTCCGTCGGTTGACGGACACCTCCTTTTGCCAAAGGAGGACGGTTGTGCGAGCAATTTTTTAAGAGTTAGCCCAATCCATATTTATTAGATTTGGCAGTATAACAGAACGGTTTAAGCTAAAAATGAACTTGCCCAGTTATTTATCCGATCACTCCGTCCCCCTTTGAAAAGGGGGAACTAAAGGGGGATTGATTTCAGTAATAGTTTTGAATACCAATTCTCCAATGCTGGCGGGGGATTGACTCCATTAATTTGAAGTGTTTTGAGTTTGATATAATATTCGTAAATTGATGCTAAACAATTCAAAATGAGATCTCCTTACAACAAAAGTTTAAAGTCTTTTGCCAGAAATAATCGAAAATAGGGAACCAAAGGAGAAGCAATTCTTTGGCGTGATGTTTTGAAGGCGCGTCAGATGAAAGGATACCAGTATAACAGGCAATTTGTTATCGACAATTACATTGTTGACTTTATTTGCAGAAAACTCAAACTGATAATTGAAATTGACGGCTACTCACATTTTGTAAAATCGGAAGAAGATCATTATCGCCAAAACAAATTAGAAGAACTGGGATATCGAGTTTTAAGATTTTCGGAAGCAATGGTTGTTTATCGAATCGACGAAGTAGTTCAGGATATTGAATATGCAATGGAATGTATTGAAGAGGAAATGGATAAGTGAAAAATTAAAATCTAATCCTCCGTCCGTCGGTTGACGGACACCTCCTTTAGCAAAAGGAGGACAGAAGTGCGTGCTCTCCTTTTAAGAGCCAGCCAGATTCGAATATGAAAAATTACACAGTAATTTAAAATCCTGAACTTGAACGATATTATTTGTTTTCTCCGGTCGCTTTGTCCCCCTTTGAAAAGGGGGAACTAAAGGGGGATTGATTCAACGATGATAATCTAATCCTCCGTCCGTCAGCTGACGGACACCTCCTTTAGCAAAAGGAGGACGGCCTCGCGAGCACCTTTTTATAAGACCATCAAATTTGAATTTTATAGTATACTCAAACGGATTAAGCTTAATCTAAGCAATTTATTTTTTGAAATTTTAAATACTGACCACTACCCGCTAACCCTCAATGCCCGCCAACCGATGAAGGTGCGGTGGCCAGTTTGCCGATTACCACATCGCTTAGTACAATGTTTTCGGTGTCGGACATACTCACCGGGTTATTTACAGTATCGATTTTCAGATTGTTGATATACACATCCTTTACCTTTTTTTCGGGGAAACCCTGGATAACCAGCCCGTTGCCGGTGGCATTCTGGCAACTTATGTTATTCAGAAATACATCCCTGATGTCGGTAACATGTCCTTCACCCTCGTTTTTGTAATAAGAGGTGATGTAAATACAATCTTCCACCTCGCCAAAGCTCACATTGTCAACATGAATATTGCGGATAAATCCACCGCGGTCGGGATTGGATTTAAGGTAGATGCCGCGTTTTACTTTCCCGTCGAAATCGCAGTCGTGCACAAAAATATTTTGCACCCCCGCCGACATTTCGCTGCCCACTACCACGGCGTGAAGTCCTTTAAAATGGCAGTTGCGCATAACAATATTTTCGGAGCCATGATCGGCTGCCCGGCCTTCGTCGTCGCGCCCGGCTTTCACGGCCACATTGTCGTCGGAGTTGTTAAAGTGCACATTTTCGATCAATACATTCCGTGCATATTCCGGATCCACACCATCGTTGTTGGCATTGTAGGCGTTGTAGCGCACTCCCCTTATTATTATATTTTCGCTACGCAGCAGATGCACGCACCAGAACGGACTGTCTTCGATAAGCACATCTTCCATTTTAATGGTGTTGCAGTCGAAAAACTGGATCAGTTGTGGACGCAGAAAATGACCTTCGCCAAACTTACGCTCTTCTATTGGCACATTGTTGTGGTTCATCTCGCGGCTCAGCAACTGGTCGTCGCGTTGTTTCGTCCGCCAAATCGACCAGGTCTCGGCAGCTTCGCCATCAATAGCTCCCTTGCCGGTAATGGCAATGTTGTTGCATTCGAGCGCATAAATAAACGGGCTGTAGTTATATAAAAAAGTTCCTTCCCAGCTGGTTTTTACCATAGGCAGGTAGTCGGCCGGATTCGAACCAAAATACAGGGTTGCCCCTTCTTCAAGGTGTAGTTCCAGTTTGCTGATGAGGTGTATCGGTCCGTTGATTAAATATTTCCCGGCAGGAACGGTAATTTTTCCTCCGCCTTTCTCTTTTACCACTGCAATGGCTTTATCGAAAGCAGGTTTGCAATTGGTAAGCGAATCGCCAACGGCTCCATAATCGATAAGATTTACAGTATATTCAGGAATAACCGGTTCGGTTATCTGGCTTACGATGCTTTGTTCATTTATCTCGGAGGTTGCCGCCTGTTTTTGCCCGCAAGAAATAAGGTACAAACTAAAAATGGCTAACAGGAAAGCTTTAAAAGTAAAGTTCATAATCACAAATAAGTTGGTTCTGGGTAAAACTAATAAAAACATTTGAAAATTAGATTTGAGATTGATTTACTTCCTCTCTGTCCTTCCAATCCACAAGCCTTCCGCAGGACATCTCTCCTTGCAAGGGAGAAATTGAAGGGCATAAAAAGTATGAAAAATCATGTTCAGAACGCTCCCGATTTTATTGAGATGTCGATAACCAAAAGGGTAAAAATCAAAACATTATCAAGTGGCTGAGTAATAAGATTATTATGCTGAAGGGAGGGATATAATAACGCTCGTGCCCACACCTTTCTGGCTCTCGATATGGATTGTTCCGTTGTTTTTTTCAACAAAATCTTTCACCAGTATCAATCCCAGTCCGTTGCTTTTTTCGTTTTCGGTGCCTTGCGAATGACTTGAATTACTGATGTCGAAGATTTTTGAAAGAACTGATTTTTCTATCCCAACTCCATTATCGGTAATGGTTACCGTTACTCTTTTCAATGTGGCGGAGGATGTTCTAATAGTTACAGAACCACCTCGGGGTGTAAATTTTATGGCATTGCTTAGTATGTTACGATAAATGGTTTGCAACATGTTCTGATCGGCCATCACATTAAGCTGATCGCTGGTTTCGTTGTTTATGGTAATTTGCTTGAGACTGGCCGATTGTTTTATACTCTCCAGTGCATTTTCAACTACCTCTGAGAGCTTCAACCTGGCAGGTTTAATTTCTATTTTCTTCACCTGCGACTGAGCCCAGAGCAGGAGGTTGTCGAGTAACGTACTCACATTTTCAGATGATTTGTACAGCGAATGGAGTAAATTTTTGAGTTCTTCGGAGCTAAAGTTGTCAAAATCTTGATTTAAATGTTCAAGAAAAGATGTTTGAGTATGGGTTGGTCCTCTCAGATCGTGGGCAATAATGGCAAAGAATTTATCTTTTGCTGCATTTGCTTCTTCCAATTGTTGGTTTTTTTGTCTTATTCTTCTGTAAAACAAATAAATAATTGTAGCAATAAAAATGGCAACAATTATTCCGGACACCATTAAATAGTTAGAAAAACGTTGCTCTTTTAATTTCAGGAAGTTTATTTCGTTTTGTCGTTCCAGTTCGGCTATCTGGCTGTTTTTCGCATCTAATTCGTAAATAGCTTGCAGTTGTTCCATTTTTGTATTGGCAGCACCTGTCAGCATTACATCCTGCATTTCAATTTGTTTGTTTTGGCATTCGAGCGCTTTTCTCAGGTTGTTTAAACTTAGATAGATGCTGGTGAGTTTTGAATAGATGTCGAATTGAATTCTTTTTTGATTATTTGCGATGCCCATTTCAAGGCCTTTGTAAATCAGTTGCAATCCTTGCTCAACCCGGTTTGTATTGACGAGACAAAGTCCCAGGTATTCGTAAACAGAAGTTTGCCCAAGCTGATTATCCATTTCCTGATATTGCTTCAGTGCATCTTTTAAATATTCTTCAGCCAGCGAGTAATTTCCCGCTGCATATTCAATTTTTCCCAGGTTTTTATAAGCATTCGAAATGCCATATTTCGAACCATTTTCGGTGTGAATATTCAGTGTATACCTGATGTTTTTACGTGCTTCTTCCAGCGCTCCCGATTCCAGGTCGATCAATCCGATTTGTTCGTAACAAAGAGCTAATCCACCACGGTCTCCATCTTCAACCGACTGTTTTTTATAGGTTTCCAAAGATTCGTTAAAATATTCCAGTGCTTTTTCATGAATTTGCAGGTCGGAATAAATGAGACCAAGTAAATAAGCAGTCCATGCATATCCTTCAGTAAAACTTATCTTTTCGTAATTTAACCTTGCTTTTATGATGTATTCGATAGCCCGGTCGTACAGGCCGTGTACCCTGAAAATTGTACCCATTGCAGAGTAGGACGCTGCAACAGGTCGGTGGTTTTCTGCTTGAAGTCCAATTTTAACGGCATCGTTATATGATTGCAGGGCCTCCAAATTATCGCCATGTGTGTGTTGGTTACTACCCATTCTAAAAAGAATTTCACTTTTAAACCAATTGTCGTTAATATTATTGGCGATGGTTAATGATGAATCGTAGTATTCCTGTACATCAAAATACGCGGGGTGGCTTCTTCCTATAATATAATAGGCGTTCATTTCCAGTGGTTTGTCGCCGGCTTGTTTTGCCCAGGCTAACGCTGATTTTGCAAGTTGTATTGCTTCTTCACTTTTTTTATGAGAAAGTTGTAGCGCCAGATCGAGTTGAACAGAAATTTTTTCTTTACCGGTTTTCTCAATTAAGATCTTGCGCAAGCTGTCAGTTTTTTCAGAATAAGCAGATTGACCCAAGGCATTAGTATGAATGAAGAGGATATGAATAAAAAAGAGGTATAGAATAAACTTACTATTTCTATTCATTATTAGTCGTGTATTATTTTATCACTCCCGCAAGTGTATAATTTTAACAAGAATGTTAGTTAAACACCGGCAGGTAAAAATAGTCTTTTTATTTTTTTAATGAATAAGTTTTATTATAAGGTTTTATTGGCCTGCAAATATTAAGCTATTTTCTTTAGTACGGAGGAAACAAATTGAAATTCATTATTACCAGTATTTTTTGGCAAATTGGGGATAAGTTCTGATTTTTTTCCTAAAATATTTTTCCGTTTATGCATGAAATACCAATAATGGTATATGTGTATGAAATACCATATTTCGGGCTAAACTTGGATTGAACAGCCTCGCAATCATATTTCTTTTATGAGTTGTAAGTGCCAGTAAATCTATGTTGTCGTTTTCCAGATAACTCTCGAGAGTTTCAGCTACTTCTTTGCCCATAATTAGCTTGCACTCGAATTTATGGTCGGCATATCGTTTATGGAGAATGTCTTTCATTCCTTCCAACCTTGCCATGTCCCAGCCATATTTATCGGGTTGTCCAACGTGCGAACAGGTAACTTTAATGTCAAATGGCTTCATAATTTGCACCAGCTTATCGACTGCGGCAAAATCTTTTTCATCGAAATTGGTGGCATATAAAACTTCTTTAAAGTCTTCTACTGTTTTGTTTTCCATTTCTTCAGGAACCACCAGTACAGGAACAGGTGCGTTGAACATTACATCGGCGGTTACGCTTCCAACAGTTCCTGGCCACGATTTATCGCCGCCGCGGCCGATTACAATTAACCTTGGATTATGTTCTTTTGCGTATGCCAGAATATCTTCTTCTGCATATCCCGGTTTCACAATGTATTCCGGATTTACACTTTCCCATTTGTCTATACCTTTTGTGCGTACCAGTACAGAAATGAAGTTTTTGAATTGATTGTTGGCTTCCTCTTCAGCATACTTGGTTTGTTCCATGATGCTGGTGTCGTAAGGGTAAATATCGCCATAGGGTATTGAAAACCGCACCGGGCTTATGTATGAATGCATGATTACCAATTGTGTATTAAGGTGGCTGGCAATGTTAAAGGCAAGTAATACGGCCTTTTCAGAAACCGGTGTAAAGTCGACGGGAACCAGTATTGGTCCGGGTTCCGGTTTTTCTTCCGTCTGGGTAGACTTGAGACCCATTAGTACATCAACTTCTTTGAAAGCTTCGTTTAAGTCGCTTTCCAGTATTTTAACACGTACAGTTGAGGTGGCTGCTCCTTCAATTAAATGGACATCTTCAAGTTCGCATTTAATTCCTTTTGCCTCGAGACGCATTTTTAGCAAATGGGCTTTAGCCAGAGGCAAAACTACAATGGTAATTAGTTTCTCGTTCATGGCTTAATTTTTTAAAGTTTCTTTATTGTTTTATATGGTTTTAAGGCCAGATTAGTTTCAAATTTGGGCAGAGATTTTGAATTGGATGTTTGGTTTGAGGTTTGAAAAATAAAAACGGGGCTAACCAAATTTTGATTAGCCCCGTTTTTATCTGTTTTGATATCTTTTTTATTCAGCAGAACCGCTCATGAAAAATTCCAGTTTGCCGCCTTTCATCAGGTCTTCGTGCGAGAAGAATGGTTCTTCAAGCTCTTTGCCATTTAATACAACTTTTTTGACGTATTTATTCGTTTTTGAGTTGTTGTGAACTACAATGTCGAACACTCCGCCAGGGACTCGTATTTTTGCTTCGTCAACCACCGGGCGTCCAATGGTATAAGTAGGATTCCCGGGGCACACCTGGTAAAATCCAATAGCATTTAGTACATACCAGGCCGACATTTGTCCGCAGTCTTCGTTGCCGATAATTCCGGCAGGTTCCGGCAGGTAGAAATCATATAATATCTGATCGAGGTACTTTTGGGTTTTCCATTTTGCATTGGTCCAGTTGTACAGGTACGCCATGTGGTGACTGGGTTCGTTACCGTGAGCATACTGGCCAATCAGCCCGCTGATATCGGCCGAAGCATTTTCTCCCAGAATTTCGGAACTGGTGTTAAACAGACTGTCGAGTTTTGTTTCGAACATATCTTTCCCGCCATAAAGCGATACCATTCCTTCAACATCGTGCGGTGCAAAATAGCTCCACTGGTAAGCATTTCCTTCGGTGTAGTCGGCGTGCGTGTGATCCGAGAATTTTGGATTGAAAGGGGTGCGCCAGCTGCCATCGGCATTTTTTCCGCGCATAAAACCACTCTCAGCATCAAAATAGTTTTTGTAGTATTCTGAACGGGTGTAAAATTCTTCTGCGGTTTTTTCATCTCCCGCGGCCTTTGCAATTTCTGCTACACACCAGTCGTAGTAAGCCATTTCAACGCCATACGAAACCGAGGCAGTAATTGAGTCGGATGGAACGAAGCCGTATTTTTCTTTGAAATAAATGTGTTTCGGCATCACTTCTTCTCCTCGTGTTCCTTTATGTGCTTCTGCCCAGTCGCCTTGCCAGGTAGCTGATTTTACGGCAGCCTCTTCCCAATCGGCGAGGTTGGCATTTGTTGCCAGACCTTTTGCCAGCGCATCAGCCATTACCGATGTTGCAGGATAACCAACCATTGTCCCGGTGTAATTCGATGCCAGCGGCCATTTGGGCAGCAACCCTCCTTCGCGGTATTTCTGTACCAGCGACTCGGCCCATTCACTGGCCTTTTCAGGACGGATGATAGTGATAAGCGGATGAAAAGCGCGGAAAGTATCCCACAAAGAGAATACCGAATAATTGGTAAATCCTTTGGGTGCTGTTTTTATGCTCAGGTCCATTCCACGGTAGCGCCCATCCACATCCTGGTATGTAAATGGCGACATCATGCAGTGGTAAAGGGCAGAGTAAAAGTTGGTTTTTACATTGTTATCGTCGGTGCTGATTTCAATTCCCTGAAGGGCAGTTCTCCATTCGTTTTGAGCCTGCTCAACGGTTTTTTCGAAATCCCATCCGGGAAGTTCGGCCTGCATATTTTTAGACGCACCCTGTTCGTCCACTACCGAGAGCGCCACTTTTGCTAAAAGTGGTTCGTTGGAGGCAGCAAAGGTAAAATGCAATTTTATATCATGTCCGGTGAAAGTTGTTTCTTTCGATTCTGCTCCATCCACAAAAGTGGTAACCGATTCAACAGGTTCTTTAAATTCAAGGCGGAAAGCAATTAGGTGGTCGTTGGCCCAGCCTTTTGTTTTGTGCATTCCTTCAAATGTTTTATCATCCACCTGGTGGATGCTGTTCTCCATTAATTTATGCCCCCAGTTGGGTTGAAGAATGTGTCCCAGGTCGAGCATCACTTCACGTTCATTGCTATTTTCGAATGAGTAGCGATGTAATCCAACGCGTTTGGTGGCGGTAAGTTCTGCTGTAACACCATAGTTGTTTAAGCGCACTTTGTAATATCCGGGAGTAGCTGATTCTTCTTCCTTAACAAATGTGCCGACAGGTTTTTTGTCGTTCGTTCCTGAATAAGGCAGGAGAAGGATTTCTCCAAGATCGCCAATACCGGTACCACTCAAATGTGTGTGGCTGAATCCGTAAATTACGGAATCCTGGTTGTGGTAACCGCTGCTGGCATCCCATCCCATAATGTGGGTGTCGGGGCTCAACTGAACCATTCCAAACGGAACAGTCGCTCCGGGGAAAGTATGTCCGTGAAAACCTGTACCGATAAACGGATCGACGTAATTTAAAGGATCTACCTTGTTTTCAGTGGTCTTATTCGACATACATCCTAAAAGGAGTATTAAAATCGGGATAATAATTTTTGCTCTCATGCTTATTCGATGTTTTAGGCTACAAATGTACTTTTTAATATTTTTAAGAAGAAATTTAATCAGTGAATTCAGGGGAACTTTGCAAAGGGATGAGGCTTTTTTCTTAACGCTCCGGCAGACCAAGGTAAAATTTCATTGTTTCAGCAGATAAAATCGTATCGGTTTTCATATTGTTACAATTAAGTTTCCTGATTTTGATGATATTTTCAAACAAAAATATAGGTTTAAGGTTTCTTTGTGTCGTCATATCTAAAAAACAAATAAAATGAAAGTCAATCTGCTAATCTTATTGTCTGCCGTATTTTTTATTTCTTCATGTAAACAAGAACCGAAATTTATTCGTCCGGGAGAAATCTGGCCCGATAATAACGGTGTTCATATTAATGCGCACGGAGGTGGAATTCTCGTTTATAATAATACATACTACTGGTTTGGCGAACACAAAACAGAGGGAGGAGCCGGTAACAGGGCTAACGTTGGTGTACATTGCTATTCTTCGAAAAATTTAACCGACTGGAAAGATGAAGGTATCGCTTTGGCTGTTGCTGAAGGAGACGAAACACACGATATTGCATCAGGTTGCATCCTGGAACGCCCAAAAGTGATATATAACGAGGCCACAAAAAAGTTCGTGATGTGGTTTCATCTTGAGTTGAAAGATCAAGGTTATGATGCGGCACGCTCGGGTGTTGCTGTTGCTGATCGTGTAACCGGCCCTTATACATATTTAAAAAGTCACCGACCCAATGCCGGATCGTGGCCACAAAATGTAAAAGAAATTCATAAGCAGCCTGTTGGCGCTGAGGTGCAGGAACATTACTGCGGAGGAATAGGTTGTTTGCCTTCACATCCCGACACGGTAAATATTCTGGGTCGCGACTTTGAAAAAGGGCAAATGGCGCGCGATCAGAACCTGTTTGTCGACGACGACGGGAAAGCCTATCACATATATTCTTCTGAAGAAAACAGTACACTACATATTTCGCAATTAACCGACGACTATGCCGATGATTCAGGGAATTATATTCGTGTTTTTTCAAACCGGTATATGGAGGCACCTGCTATGTTTAAACACCAGGGAAAATATTATCTGATTGCTTCTGATTGTACGGGTTGGGCACCCAACGCCGCACGTCTGGCCTGGGCTCCGTCGGTATTTGGTCCCTGGGAAGAATTGGGAAATCCTTGCCGCGGAGATGATGCCGACCTCACTTTTCATTCACAAAGTACTTATGTGCTTCCGGTGTCAGGTAAAAAGGATGCTTTTATTTATATGGGCGACCGCTGGACTCCCAAAGATGCTATTGACGGACGTTACATCTGGCTGCCCATACAGTTTGATGAAAAAGGAATTCCGTTTTTAGAGTGGCTAAATGAATGGACGCTTGATTTTTTCGATTGATCGTATTTTATATGAACCCTAACTTTTTGTAAATGGGTTTTATGCTGTATTTTTGTGACAAAATAGGTACAAATCCACGTTTTACTGTTTATAAAAATAGAATCATTTATTTAATTATACTGCTATGATAAAAAGATCATTTTCAACACTAACCTTATTTTCAATTCTGATGGTTACATTGGTTTCGTGCAATCGTTATACTGATTATTCCAATGTACCCTACGAGGAACCCAATCCAAAACCTTGGGAAGATCCCGGAATTTGTCAGGTGAACAGAGAGGCGCCACATGCCCATTTTATTCCTTTTTCATCGGCCGAACAAGCCCGCACCGAGGATAAATGGCAATCATCAATGCTTAAATCGTTAAACGGAACCTGGCAGTTTCACCTGTCACATAATCCATCGGAACGTCCGTTCTGGTTTTTTAAGAATGATTTTGATACACGCGAGTGGGATGAAATTCAGGTACCTGCCAACTGGGAAGTGGTTGGTTTTGATTACCCGATATATACCAATATAGATTATCCGCATGCTAAAACTCCACCGTTTATACAAAAGGATTACAATCCGGTTGGCTCCTATAAACGTACATTCGAACTTCCTTCTGAATGGGATGGAAGCGATATCATTGCTCATTTTGGTGCCGTTTCATCGTGCATGAACCTGTGGGTAAACGAGCAATATGTAGGTTACAGCGAAGACAGTAAAACTCCTGCAGAATTCAATATTACAAAATACCTGGTGCCGGGAGAAAACACCATGGCTGTTGAAATATTCCGATGGAGCGATGCTTCTTATCTGGAGGATCAGGATTTCTGGCGTTTAAGCGGTATTACCCGCGATGTATATCTTGTTGAACGCGGAAAACAGGCATTAAAAGATTTCCGTGTTGGTTCAAACCTGGATGATTCTTATACAAACGGCTTATTTTCGTTGGATGTTGAACTGGCCAACTGTGGCGATTTAACTGTTGAAGCTGTTCTTTCTTTTGACGGGAAAACAGTAAAAGAATTCTCGGAAACAACCGCCGGAACATCTGTTAAATTTGAAGCTGAAATTCCAAACGTAAAACAATGGTCTGCAGAGATTCCAAATTTGTACGAACTGCTCATTACGCTTAAAGATGGAGATAAAATTGTTGAGGTGATTCGCCAGGATGTTGGTTTCCGCCGCGTTGAGATTGTCGATGCAACCCTTCGCGTAAATGGTAAATACGTTTATATAAAAGGTGCCAACTTACACGAGCATAACGATAAAACAGGTCATGTTCAGGATAAAGAAACCATGTTGCTGGATATTAAAACCATGAAGGAGAACAACCTGAATGCTGTACGGACATCGCATTATCCTGAACCTGCGTTGTGGTACGAACTGTGCAATAAATATGGCTTGTACATTGTAGGTGAGGCAAATATCGAATCGCATGGTATGGGTTACGGTCCTGAGTCTTTGGCGAAAAACCCGGATTGGAAAGACGCTCACATGTATCGTACGGAAAATATGTACGAGCGCGACAAGAACCAACCTTGTGTGGTAATCTGGAGTTTAGGTAACGAAGCCGGTAATGGTCCGAATTTTATGGCTACTTATAATTACCTGAAAACGATTGACGGTACGCGTCCGGTTCAGTTCGAACAGGCACACGGTGGTGAGAATACCGATATTTACTGTCCGATGTATATGCGCATGGGAGCCATGGAAAAATTTGCCAAAGAAAAAGCTGACAAACCGTTAATCCAATGCGAATATGCGCACGCTATGGGTAATAGTGTTGGTAACCTGCAGGATTATTGGGGTCTGATTGAAAAATATGACGTGCTTCAGGGTGGTTTCATTTGGGACTGGGTAGATCAGGGCTTGTGGACCACTAACGATGCCGGAGAAGGATTCTGGGCTTATGGCGGCGACTTTGGTCCCGACACAGTTCCTTCCGACGGAAACTTCTGCAACAACGGTTTGGTTGATCCCGACCGTGCTGTTAAGCCACATTTACTTGAAGTGAAAAAGGTTTACCAGCATATTGGATTTGATGCCGTTGATCTGAAAAAAGGCATGATCTCTATAAAGAACAAATATATATTTATGAATTTGTCGGCCTTCGACTTTGTTTGGGAGGTAACCGGCGATGGAAAGGTTGTTGACAGCGGTGATCTGGGAAGTATTGATCTTGCACCCGGAGAAAGTAAAAAAGTGAACATTAACTTCAATGTAAAACCGGAGGCTGGTGTTGAATATTTCCTGAATGTTCATGCCAAATTAAAAGAAAACTGGAGCCTGGTTGAAGCCGGATGGATTTTAGCAGAAGAGCAGTTTGAAATTCCATTTGTTGTTCCAATGACACTGGAATACAAAATTCCTCAAATACCGAATGTAACTTTGGAACAAAATGATGGAACAGCAACTGTCTCAGGAGAAGGATTTACGGTTACTTTTGATAAGAAGAGCGGTGTTATTTCAAGCTTTAAAAAAGGACAAACTGAAGTGCTGATCAGTGGGCCAATCCCTAATTTCTGGCGTGCACCTATCGATAACGACTTTGGCAATAACCTTTACAACCGTAGCCGTGTTTGGCGTAAAGCTGGGGAAAGAAGGAAAGTAACCGATGTGCTTGTAAACGATAAGAAATCAACTTCAAAAGGAATTACTTTTAAATTTGATATTCCTGATGAAGAAGGGAACACCATTGCCAAATACGAAACCAGTTACACGGTTTACGGAACCGGCGAAGTTGTTGTGAAAAATGATTTCAAAATGACAAAAGACAAACTTCCGGAAATCGTTCGTATGGGTATGAACCTTGTAATGCCACGCAGTTTCGACCAAATGAGCTGGTTCGGTCGCGGACCTCAGGAATCGTACTGGGACAGAAAAACCGGTGCATTTGTAGGTTTGTACAGTGGCAGTGTTGCCGATCAGTACTGGGCTTACCTTCGTCCGCAGGAAAACGGAAATAAAACCGATGTGCGCTGGATGACTATCACCGATGAAGCCGGAAACGGCCTGTTGTTCTCGGGAATGCCATTGCTGGAAGTAAGTGCGCACCATAATATCATGGAGGACTTCGAAAGTGTGGAACGCACTGATGGCCGCCAGGTGCCGGGAGTGGAAGTAATCAATCGTCATATTAACGATGTTAAACCACGCGATCTGACTTCTGTTAATGTCGATTACAAACAAATGGGTGTTGGCGGAGACGATAGCTGGGGAGCCTGGACTCACGATGAATATCGTCTGACAGGAAAAGAGTACAGTTACGCATTTAAAATGAGTATAATCTCTGCTGAAGATGATCCTGCCCAAAAGGCAAAGGTTAAATATTAAAAAAGAGCATTAATATATCTATAAAAAGGCGTAGCGACACTCGGGGTGTCTCTGCGCCTTTTTTTAACGCATTATTATGAAAACACTTTCCCTGATTCTTTTGATTCTGATTGCCGGCTGTCAGCTTAAAAATAATACCGGAGATAATAATAAGTTACTGAACGTGAATATCAACTCCGAAGTTGAATTCCAGACCATTCATAATTTTGGAGCTTCCGATGCGTGGAGTTGTCAGTTTGTGGGTAACTGGCCCGATGAGCAAAAAAATAAAGTGGCCGATCTGCTTTTTAGTCGTGATGTAGATGAGGCTGGTTCACCCAAAGGAATTGGTTTAAGTTGCTGGCGTTTTAACATCGGAGCAGGAAGTGCAGACCAGGAAGGAGACACAAGAATTAACGATCCGTGGAGAGAAGCGGAGTGCTTTTTACAAGAAGATGGTACCTATAACTGGGAGAAACAAAAAGGCCAGCGTTGGTTTTTGCGTGCCGCCAAAGAGCGCGGAGTTGAAGATTTTATCGGTTTTGTAAACAGTCCGCCGGTGCGGCTCACCCAAAACGGCCGCGCCAATTCCGATGGTGGAAACTCTACGAATTTAAAGGCCGGGAATTTCGACAGGTACAGTCAGTTTTTGATTGATGTCACTCAAAATATTCAGAAAAACGAGGACGTTTTATTCGACTACCTTTCGCCGGTGAATGAACCACAGTGGGATTGGAAAGACGGGCAGGAAGGTTCGCCGTGGACCAATTTTGAAATTGCCCGGATTTGCAGAATGCTTGGAAATAATCTTAAAAAAGCCGGTCTTTCAACAAAAATTGAAATTTCAGAAGCCGGGCAGCTCAACCACTTTTACGGGAAAGCCAATGATGTGGAGAGAGGTTTTCAGATAAAAGAATTTTTCTCCTATGAATCGGAAAATTACATTGGCAATGTTCCTAACATGGCGCACAAAATAGCTGGACACAGTTATTTTACCACCACTAATGATTCGGTTTTGCTCGACGTGAGAACCAAAGTGAAAAACGAAATAGACAAGGTTGATCCAAAACTGGAATTCTGGATGAGCGAATTTTGCGTACTGGGCGACAACGATGGGTTTAAAGGAAACGGCCGCGATCTGGGCATGGAAACAGCATTGTTTGTTGCCAACGTTATTCATTCCGATCTTACAATTGCAAATGCAAGCGCGTGGCACTGGTGGCTGGCCGTGAGTCCATACGATTTTAAGGATGGGCTTGTTTATATCGACAAAAGCGAGACAGGTGGTAGTGTTTTCGACTCGAAACTTCTTTGGGCGCTGGGGAATTATTCTCGTTTTATTCATCCCGGGGCGAAACGAATCGAGGTTGAGTCTCCGGAAAGCGCTGACTTGAAAATTTCAGCCTATAAAAATGCAAATGGCGAGTTGGTTGTGGTTTGTATCAACAGGGGAGAGGAATCTGCCGGTATTCAGATCGATATGGATGGAAAAGCGAAAATATATGTGACTTCTGATGAGCACAGCCTTTCATGTATCGGAGAACAAGAACTGGATAGAGCAATTAAACTGCCGGGGAGAAGTGTCACTACACTGGTAATTCAGTAACCCCCTCTTTCTATACAATGCCAACTTGTTGTAGCTCAGAGCGTAATGCAATGAAGCGAAAGAATCTTCTTTATAGAATTGAAATGCTGTTAAAAAAACAAAAACTCAAATTCTATTTTCCAACAAATCCAATACCTTTGCCCAAAATTCGAAACAATGGATATTCAGAAGCTTTCGTATCTGCTTTTATTACTTGTTTACCTGGTAATTCCGGTAATTCTTAGTTTTCAAAAAAGCGTACGTTTTGTTTTTCGTCTCAGGTATTTGCTCCCGGCTACAATTTTTGCCGGAGCTATTTTTGTGATGTGGGATATTCGTTTCACGGAGATGGGAATATGGAGTTTTAATCCTGAATATTTAACAGGTATCAACATTCTAAAAATTCCGGTTGAAGAATGGTTGTCGTTCGTGATAATTCCCTTATCGTCGGTTTATATTTATGAGTGGCTCAAAATAAAATTTGAAGATTTTGAAAAGCCCAATGCGTTTATAGTTATTAGCATGGTTTTGTTGAGTATTGCTGCTATTTTGGCTTATTTCTACAGAAGAAGCATGTTTAGTTTTTTTACATTTTTTTTGGCGGCTATTTATTTGGGCTATACTGTTTTTCGAAACCGTTTCAAAAAGTATTATACCAAGTTTTACCTTGCATGGATCATTTCGCTTGTGCCTTATATAATTGTATCTGCGATATTGAATTCGTTACCCGCTATTGTTTATAATTCCGATCATATTATCGGAGTGGCATTGTTTGGCGTGCCGGTCGAAAAAGTGGGTTATTTGTTTTTATTGCTACTTATAAACGTTACTATTTACGAGTACCTGAGCAATCGCAGGACTTATTAACTGTATATAATATGATTCTTTTTTATAACCTGGGAGTCTTTCTCTACCGCTGTCTGATTTCGTTGGCAGCGCCGTTTAACCTGAAGGCCAAACAATTTGTTGCTGGCCGAAAAAACTGGAAACAAAAGCTGGAAAATAAAATCGAAAAAGGAGCTTCGTATATTTGGTTTCATTGTGCTTCGCTGGGTGAGTTCGAACAAGGACGTCCGGTAATTGAAGAGATAAAAAAGCAGTATCCTGAGTATAAAATTATTCTCACTTTCTTTTCACCTTCAGGTTACGAAATACGGAAGAACTACGATGGTGCCGATGTTGTTTGTTATCTTCCGGTAGACACCAAAAGAAATGCCCGGAAGTTTTTGGATATCGTGAAACCGGAGAAAGTGTTTTTTGTGAAATACGAATTCTGGTATAATTATATTTCAGAACTAAAATCGAGGAAGGTTCCTCTTTATATTATCTCGGCCATTTTCAGAGAAAATCAACAGTTTTTTAAAAACACGCCTTGGGGAAAATGGTATCGTAAAATGTTGTTCAGTTTCGAGCACTTTTTTATTCAGAATGAAAATTCTGCAGAGCTGTTGAAGAAATATGGTATTGAAAATTTCACCATTTCGGGCGACACGCGTTTCGACAGGGTTGCCGCGATTGCTTGCGGTGCAAAAAGTTTCGAAATTGTTGAAAAATTTAAGGGCGAAAACCTGTTAATTGTTGCGGGCAGTACCTGGAAACCCGATGAGGAGCTGCTTGCAGAGTTTATTAACAGTTACAAAGGTGAAAACAGGGTAAAATTTATTATCGCTCCGCACGAGGTTTCAGTATCGAATATTAACAGAATTCACCAACTGTTGAAAAAGCCGGCTCTTTCGTTTAGTCAGGTGCAAAATTCCAATATTGAGGACGTAGATGTGTTGATAATTGATTCCATTGGAATTTTGTCGTCGTTATATCAGTACGGAAATATAGCATATATAGGTGGTGGATTCGGAGTAGGTATTCATAACATTCTGGAAGCTGCAACTTTTGGTTTGCCGGTATTGTTTGGGCCTAACTTTCAGAAATTTAAAGAGGCTGTCGATCTGGTAGATGAAAAAGGGGCTTTCCCAATTGACAACTACAATCATCTGGAAACCGCATTCAGTAAGCTGATAAATACAAAATCAGAACTTGAAAAAGCTGCATCAGTTTGCAAAAAATATGTAGAAAAAAATGTGGGCTCGACAAAACTTATCATAAAAAAAGTTTTTAACAAGTAAGCCAGATATGCACACTTTTTGTTAGCAAAATTTCTTCCAAAAAATTGACTTTTTACAACTAACATTTTTTTAACAGAAAATTGAATCTTATAACAGAAAGTTACAGTTTTGGTAAACTTTTCTTAACTATCAAATATGTAATCACTTATCAATGAGGTATATAACAAATTGAAGTTGATAACTTTTATTTATTTTATCGAAGAAAATTTTCCAAAATTTTGTTTTGTGTTTTATCTTGCAGTACACAATTACGATGTGACAAAAGACCTGAAAATTCAGAAAACATTTTATTAATTTATAATTTACTTACAGGAAAAGATGGCAGTAAACGAAGTATCTGTAAAAGCCCCTGCGGGCAAAAAAATTTACTCTCAGGATGAAGCAGTAAACGCCTCGCTAGAGTACTTCAAAGGAGATGATTTGGCAGCAAGAGTTTGGGTGAATAAATATGCCTTGAAAGATTCTTTCGGGAATATTTTTGAATTAACACCTGACGACATGCACAGGAGACTGGCAAAAGAAATTGCCAGAATTGAAAATCGTTATCCCAATCCTTTAAACGAAGAGGAGATTTACGGTGTTCTTAAGGATTTTAAATACATTGTTCCACAGGGTGGTCCAATGACTGGTATCGGGAATAATTATCAGGTAGCATCACTCTCGAACTGCTTTGTTATAGGGAACGATGGTGATTCCGATTCGTATGGCGGAATTATGAAAATCGATCAGGAACAAGTGCAGTTGATGAAACGAAGGGGAGGAGTTGGACACGATTTATCACACATTCGTCCAAAAGGATCGCCTGTAAAAAATTCGGCGCTCACCTCTACAGGGATTGTTCCTTTTATGGAACGTTATTCTAATTCGACACGTGAAGTAGCCCAGGATGGACGCCGTGGAGCTCTTATGTTGTCGGTATCTATTAAACATCCTGACTCGGAAAGTTTTATCGACGCCAAATTAGAACAGGGAAAAGTAACCGGCGCTAATGTTTCGGTGAAAATTCAGGACGATTTTATGAAAGCCGTTGAAGCCGGCACCAGTTACATGCAACAATATCCTATTACCGGGAAAGCACAATACACAAAAGAAACAGATGCAACCAGAATTTGGCAAAAGATTGTAAAAAATGCATGGAAATCAGCAGAGCCGGGTATTCTTTTCTGGGATACTATTATTAACGAGTCGGTTCCAGATTGTTATGCCGATCTTGGATATCGTACCGTTTCTACCAATCCATGTGGTGAAATTCCTTTATGTCCTTATGACAGCTGCCGTTTACTGGCCATTAACCTTTATTCTTATGTAGAAAATCCGTTTACACCTGAAGCCAAATTTAACTTCGATTTGTTCAAAGAGCACATTCACTATGCACAACGCATAATGGATGATATTATCGATTTGGAACTGGAAAAAATAGATGCCATTCTTGAAAAGGTTAATGCCGACCCTGAAGGAGAAGAAATTAAATTTACCGAGAAAACACTTTGGGAAAACATTAAAAGTAAAGCCAAAGAAGGACGCCGTACCGGTATTGGTATAACCGCTGAAGGTGATATGCTGGCAGCTCTTAATCTGCGTTATGGAAGCGATAATGCCATCGATTTTTCAGAAGAAGTCCATAAAACCATAACCATCGAGGCGTACCGTTCATCGGTTCATCTGGCTAAAGATCGTGGAGCGTTCAATATCTACGATACAACGCGCGAGGTGAATAATCCTCTCATCAATCGCATTAAAGATGCAGATTCTGAGCTATACGAAAAAATGGCAAAATACGGACGTAGAAATATTGCCTTGTTAACTATCGCTCCTACAGGAACTACCAGTTTAATGACACAAACCACTTCGGGAATAGAACCTGTTTTTATGCCGGTTTATAAACGTCGCAGAAAAGTAAATCCGAACGATAAAGATGTTCGTGTTGACTTTGTTGATGAAGTTGGCGATCACTGGGAAGAGTACACCGTTTTCCACAACCATTTTAAAACATGGATGAAGGTTAACGGTTACGATACCGCTCAAGAATATTCGCAGGAAGTTCTGGATAAGCTGGTTGCAAAATCGCCTTATTACAAAGCAACTTCGAACGATGTTGATTGGCTCAATAAAGTACGTATGCAGGGAAGGATACAGAAATGGGTGGATCACTCTATTTCTGTTACCATTAATCTTCCGGCCGATGTAAAAGAAGAACTTGTTGGTGATTTGTATTTTGAAGCATGGAAAAGTGGCTGTAAAGGAGTAACTGTTTATCGCGATGGTTCTCGTTCAGGTGTTCTCATCTCGAATAACAGTACTGATAAAAAAGCAAAAGGCGGCGCATTTCCGACCAAACGTCCTGAGAAATTGGAGGCTGACGTAGTGCGTTTTCAAAACAATAAAGATAAATGGATTGCTTTTATTGGTTTAAGTGATGGAAAACCATATGAAATCTTCACCGGTTTGCACGATGATGAAGACGGTATATTGTTGCCTCGTTCAGTAACAAAAGGTTACATTATTAAAAGTAAGATCGACGAAGAAAATTCGCGTTACGATTTCCAGTACGTTAATAAGCGTGGTTATAAAACTACTATTGAAGGACTTTCACATAAATTCAATCCTGTATTCTGGAACTATGCCAAATTAATTTCAGGCACCTTGCGTCACGGAATGCCAATCCACAAAGTTGTTGAACTGATAACAAGTCTTCAACTGGATAACGAAACCATTAACTCGTGGAAATCGGGTGTTGCACGTGCATTGAAAAAATATATTCCTGACGGAACCTTGGCGGAAGATGCCAAGTGTGGTGAATGTGGTTCTGATGAGGTTGTATACCAGGAAGGATGTTTGACCTGTCTTTCTTGTGGAAATTCTAAATGTGGATAATCAATCAAAAGAAAACAAATAATCGGGAAAACTGATAATCCCGGTTCAAATCTTAATTGGGTTCGCAACTTATAGGGTTTGCAATAATAAAGCCCCGCCAAACGGCGGGGCTTTCCTTTGGTGATTCAATTCCAGTTGAAAAGACACAAAAAAAGGCGTAACTAAAAGTCACGCCTTCATAATATAGTATCTTTCTGTTAAGCTTCAATCATTGCCTGGTATGCTTCCGCATCCATTAAATCGTTAAGTTCTGCTACGTCGGAAATTTTAACTTTAATCATCCATCCTTCGCCGTAAGGGTCTTTGTTTACCAACTCAGGGTCATCGGCTAAAGCCTCATTTAATTCTGTTACTTCACCTCCAACAGGCATAAATAAATCGGAAACCGTTTTTACTGCTTCTACCGTACCGAAAGTCTCACCTTTGTCAAGTGTTTCACCTTCTGTTTCAATCTCAACAAAAACAACGTCGCCCAGCTCGCCTTGTGCAAAATCGGTAACACCAACAACAGCAACATCACCATCAACGCGGATCCATTCGTGGTCTTGCGTATATTTTAAATCAGCAGGAATATTCATAATGAAATGTTTTTTAAAAGATTTTTGTCAAAAATAAAATATTTTACTGAATTACATACCAGTTAGACCAATGCATTTCCCTGATTTTTATCGTAATTTATGAATGATTCCCAAAAAATTAGGGTGCTTTTTGTAATATTGCAAAAATTATCGATGAGAATGTTTTCACAAATAGTTAAGTCGCTGGAAGAACTTGAAGGTGTTGCCGAAGAGCTTTTAAAACACTTCAACGAGGATCGGGTATTTGCTTTTTACGGCAAAATGGGTGCGGGTAAAACTACTTTTATCCAGGCTATTTGCCGAAAACTTGGATCCGATGATAATGTTACAAGTCCAACTTTTGCGTTAATCAATGAATACAATACTGCAGGGAAGGATTCGATTTTTCACTTCGATTTTTACCGGATAAACGATCTGGAAGAAGCTTTCGACCTGGGTTACGAAGATTACGTTTACAGCGGAAGTTATTGCCTGATTGAATGGCCCGAGATGATAGAGTCTTTACTTCCTGAGAAGCATGTAGAAGTAAAGATTGAGGTTCAGGAAGATGATTCGAGGTTGATTAGTGCACAGGAAATCTAATTTTTTACATCTTTTGCCTTCTTACTTCTGCCTTCAAACTTTTTTCTTTGAAAACTCCCTATTTGCTTGTAAATTGGTGGTCACTAAAAAGGGACTAATAATTAAAGTTCAACTATGGAAAAGGCAAAAGAAAAGGTTCTGATTCCGAAGACCATGTTACTGCCCAAAGAGGAGATGCTTGAAGTGAGAACGAAGGGGCAAAAAATTAAAATCGGTATTCCTTCCGATTTTTCCAAAGTAGAATACAGGGTTCCGTTAACCCCGCAGGCTGTTGATCTTTTGGTATCCTATGGTCACGAGATACTGATTGAAAAAGATGCCGGAAAATCGGCCAGTTATTCCAATGAAGATTATAAAAAGGCAGGTGCAGTAATTGTTGAAACCAAAGAAGAAACGTTTCAATGTGATATAATTTTACGCATAGCACCGTTCAGTTGCGAAGAAATCGATTCGTTAAGAGGGAATCAGGTGATTATCTCGAATATGCAGATACAGGCGCATTGTCAGGAGTCGATACAAAAAATGATTCAGAAAAAGGTTACCGCCATTGCTTTCGAATACCTTGAAAACGAAGATGGTTTCCTTCCCTTTGTTCATCAAATGAGCCAGATTGCAGGGGTAACTTCTATTACTATTGCCAGCGAATATTTGAGTAACTCACGCAACGGTAAAGGTGTTTTATTTGGTGAGGTTACCGGAGTAACACCTGCAGAACTGGTAATAATCGGTACAAGCACAGCCGCAGAATATGCTGCCCGTGCCGCTCTGGGATTGGGGATATTTGTGAAAGTTTTCGACACATCGGTGTACGACTTAAGCAGGTTGGAAGAAAAACTTGGTCGCCGGATTTTTACTTCTGTATTCTATCCGAAGGTGTTGCGTAAAGCCCTTGTTTCTGCTGATGCAGTAATTGGCGCCGCTGCGTTTAATACTCCTCCTAAATTTAAAGTAAGTGAAAGCCTTGTTAAGCAAATGAAGGAAGGTTCAGTTATCATAGATTTGAATGTGAGCCAGGGAGGTTGTTTTGAAACATCGGAATGCACCGACTTTACTAATCCTTCCTATGTAAAACATGGCGTGGTCCACTATTGTGTCCCGAATGTCCCATCATTGGTTGCCCGAACTGCCTCCATTTCGTTAAGCAATATTTTAATTCCTATTTTACTTGCAATTGGCGACAACGGTGGAGTAAATAATTACATCAAATCATCAAAAGGATTCCGAAAGGGAGTTTATATATATCACGGGATACTTACAAGCCCTGATGTTGGTCGAATTTTTAATATTCCTGCAAAAGATATTGATTTGTTGCTGGCAGTATTTTGAAAGAACAAACCAGGTCGCACATGCTGAAATCATTAAATAAGAAATACCCGTTTAACGATAACCTGAAAATAAATGTCAGGTCGATTATTTCTGTAAGTCTGGGCACTTTCCTTTTTCTCCTGTTTTTTCAACCGTTTAGCATACAGAATCCTGACTTTAATAATCGGCTAATTATTCTGGCAACGTTTGGCGCCATAACATTGGTATTACTCAGTATTTTCAGGTTGGTAATTCCTTCTATTTTTACGAGCGCATTTTCGGAAGAAAGATGGAACGTAAAAAAAGAAATCATTATCGACTTACTGTTTGTAATATTTAATTCGGTGGCTTTTACTTTTTTTGCCCGGTATGTAGGCCAAACCAGGATAACTTTTCAAATAGTCATTCTAATCGTTATTATTTCTATTGTGGGTTGCAGTGTGATGGTGGTGATCAATCAGTTTTACCTGCTCCGGAATCAAATTGAAAATTTAGCGGCACAGCTTTCGAAAGATGACGATCTGGACGATGACGCGGAACTTCCTGCTGAAATTGAATTTGAGTCGGAAAATAAAACGGAGTATTTTACTGTATTTGCAGAGCAGATTATTATAATAAAATCGGCTAATAATTATGTGGAGGTAATTTATAAACAGGATGATAAAGTGCAGAAGAAGCTCATCAGGAATACACTGAAAAATACTGAAAAATTTTTGTCGAAACACAAAGCTATGGTTCGGTGTCACCGGTCCTGTATTGTCAATAAAAATTATATTCAGAAGGTGGGCAAGGGGAGCAACGGGTTGGTATTAACCTTGTTTGATTACGCTCAACAGATCCATGTGTCGCGCCAATATACATTGAAGGTAAAAGAAGCGTTAAAATCATAAATCACATCATTTAACAATAAGAATGCCGCGATTGTTAATATTTGTGCGGCTTTTGTGTCGAATGACGTTCGCCACAGGCAAATGTCATCTCTCCCAAAATACGGTTGTTAATCACTAATTTCCGGCATAAATCCCAACTTTTTTCAATTGTTGAAAATCTCAGCGAAATTTGCTTTTCGAACATTGTGATAAAAAAGTCTAAAAAGGGGGAAGGTGGTTTTTATAAGCCATTTCTTCTTTTAATCTTAATTCTAGAGACTATGAAAATATTATTGGTTTACCCGGAATGCCCCGACACATTTTGGAGTTTTAAATATGCGTTGAAATTTGTTTCGAAAAAAGCTGCCTATCCTCCGCTTGGTTTAATTACTGTTGCTTCGTTATTGCCTAAAGAATGGGAGACGAGGCTAGTTGATATGAATATTGAGAAATTACTTATAAAAGATATTTTATGGGCCGATTATATTTTTATAAGTGCGATGAGTACACAGAGCCGTTCGGCTGCACATGTAATAGACCGCTGCAAAGCCGTATTAAAACCGGTCGTTGCAGGTGGGCCTCTTTTTACAGCCGATTACGAGAAGTTCGAAAAGGTAGATCACCTGGTACTCAACGAGGCCGAAATTACGCTTCCTCCTTTTCTTGAGGATTTAAAAAATGGGTGTGCAAAGAGAATTTATCAAACCCGGGAGTTTGCTTCAGTTGATAAATCTCCCAAACCCGACTATTCGCTGGTGAAGATGAACAAGTACACCTCGAAAAGTATACAATTCTCGCGCGGTTGTCCGTTTAACTGCGAATTTTGTGATATTACAGCACTGTTGGGGCATAAATGCCGGATTAAAACTACCGGCCAAATTATAGCAGAACTACAACAACTTTACGACCTGGGATGGCGTGGAGAAGTGTTTTTTGTTGACGACAATTTTATCGGAAATAAGAAGTTCCTGAAAAATGAGCTTTTACCTGCCTTGTCGGAATGGATGGTAAAACACCAGTATCCGTTTCATTTTACCACTGAAGCTTCCATTAACCTGGCCGATGATAATGAGCTGATGGAACAAATGACGCAAGCCGGATTTTTAACTGTTTTTATCGGCATTGAAACACCGGAATTAGTTGGGCTTGAAGAATGCAATAAAATTCAAAATATTAACCGGAATCTGATCGATAGTGTGAAAAAGGTTCAGCAAGCGGGCATGGAAGTGTTGGGTGGTTTTATTATCGGTTTCGACAGTGATACTCCCAATGTTTTCAGGCAACAGATCGATTTTATACAGGAAAGCGGAATTATATCCGCAATGATCGGATTACTGAATGCTCCGACCAGGTCGCAGCTTTATAAACGTTTAAAAGCAGAGGGTCGCATTCTGGAAAAATGGGGTGGTGACAATACCAGTAACGCGATGAATTTTATTCCGAGAATGAACAAAAAAATTCTTGAGGAGGGATTTGCAGAAGTGATTAAAGGAGTTTATGGAGGTAAGGCATTTTATGATCGGGTACGTGCATTCTTGCAAGATTTCCATCCCAAGATGAAGAATAAAAACAAGATTAATTTCACAAAGCTGATGGCATTTTTTAAGTCGATTTTTATCATCGGAATATTCGACAAAAACCGGAAATATTACTGGCGCCTGTTTTTTTGGAGCTTAATTCACCGTCGCGATTTATTCCCAATGGCCATTACTTACTCCATTTATGGTTATCACTATAAAAAGTCGTATGAAAAGATATTCTGATTTTTTTTAGGAATAATAGTCTGAAACTATACTAATATAACATCAATTCCCTTTTCAATCATCTTTTCCACTGCATTGGGCGGAGCGTTTTTATCAGTAATAATCTGATGTATTTGATTTATATCGCAAATTTTTCCAAATCCTCTTTTCCCAAACTTAGAAGAATCGGCCAAAACAATCACTTTTTGTGCCGCTTTTATCATGTAATGATTAAGGTGGGCTTCGCTGATGTTGCTGGTAGTCAGTCCGAAATCAAGATCAATGCCATCAACCCCGATAAATAATTTACTGCACGTTAAGTTGCTGAGAAAACTTTCGGCATAAGGGCCAATTACTGACGCTGAACTTTTCCGCACACTACCACCAAGTTGAATTATTTCAATATTGGGTTTGTAGCAAAGGCTAAAAGAAACTTTAACCGAAGCCGTAATAACGGTTAATGGATCTGTAAGTGTGATTTTTTCTGCAAAACACAATAGGGTTGTACCCGAAGCAATAATAATTTCGTCATCTTTTTCCAGCAAAAGATTAGCAGCCTCTGCAATACGTAATTTTTCTTCAACCTGTACTTTTTTCTTTTCATCAATGTGCCTGTCGTGAGCCAAAGAACTCAACTGACTTGCACTTCCATGGTTTCGGTAAAGAAGTTTTCTTCTTTCGAGTTCTTTCAAATCTTTTCGTATAGTCACTTCCGAAACTCCCAAAAGCTCACTAAGATCCTGGACCCTGACAAATCCTTTATTTTCCAGTTCATTTAGTATTGTTTTGTGCCTTTGTGCTATATTTCTCATGATTATTTGGAAATTGATTTCAACAAAAGTAAGAAATTAAAAAGAGAATTAACAATAAATACCTAAAGCAAAACAAAAGAAAGATAAGAAAGAGGATGCTTATTCTTGCTTTTCTTGTAATAAATTGAAATTTATCATTGATAGATTTGGTATCATAAAAACAGCCTTTGCGTTTGAAAATCGTCATTCGAAAGAAAGAGCAGTATCTAAAACATTGTGACATGCAAATATCAAAATAACAGAATTTTACCTTCGTTGAATTTAAAATTTGTGAGGTGGAATTTGCAAGGTAATATCCATTATGATTAGAAATCCGTTGATGCGAAATATTTCAATATTGACTCGTTTCAAAACCAATAAAGTTTCGAATTATGCATAATTAGTTTCGAATTTATTTTGTTTGTTTTTGAAAGGACATTATATTTACTCCCTGTTTTTAAGCAGCTAGACAATTAAAACTAAAATATCAGCCTAAGATGAATCGAGAAGATTATATATCACAAATGAAGTCATCGAAAGAAGAATGGGACTTCATTGTAATTGGAGGAGGAGCCACTGGTCTTGGGGTTGCAGTTGATGCCGCAAGCCGTGGATACAGAACTGTATTGCTTGAACAATCGGATTTCGCGAAAGCTACATCTAGCCGTAGTACGAAATTGGTTCATGGAGGAGTGCGTTACCTGCAAAAAGGAGATGTTGCATTGGTAAGAGAAGCATTGCGAGAAAGAGGTTTTCTAAGAAAGAACGCGCCTCACCTTGTAAAAAATCAACGTTTTATTATTGGAAACTATCTATGGTGGGAAAAACCTTTTTATACCATTGGTCTTACGTTTTACGATTTGCTGTCGGGAAAAATGGGGTTGGGGCATTCCGTTCAATGAGCAAAAAAGAAGTAATTAAGCATGTCCCAAAAATTGAACAACAAAATCTGAAAGGAGGAGTTGCGTATAAGGATGGACAGTTCGATGATTCGCGACTTGCAATAAACCTGATGCAGACTGCTATCGAAAAAGGGGCAACCATAGTTAATTATGTAAAAGTAAAAGAGCTCTTAAAAGCGGATAACGGTCAGGTGTCGGGAGTTATTGCCTGCGATGAAATGAGTGGAGAAAGCATTGAATTAAAAGGAAGATGCATAATAAATGCCACTGGGATTTTTGTCGATGACATTATTAAAATGGATAATCCTGGAGAAGATCCACTGGTAAGGCCTAGTCAGGGAGTGCATTTAGTTGTAGATAAGTCATTTCTGGGCGGAGATGACGCCATTATGGTTCCAAAAACAAGTGATGGCAGGGTAATGTTTGGCGTTCCATGGCACAACCGTGTTATTCTTGGTACTACCGATACTCCGGTAAAAGATTTTGTTCTTGAACCCAAACCATTGAAAGAAGAAGTAGATTTTATTTTGGAAACTGCCGGACGGTACTTAACAAAAAAACCTGAGCGCAAAGATGTTCTTTGTGTTTTTGCCGGATTGCGGCCACTCGCTGCTCCCAAAAAAGAAATTGATGAAACTAAAACCAAAGAAATTTCACGCAGTCATAAGTTGATTACTTCTGATTCAGGATTGGTGACTATTACAGGCGGAAAATGGACAACATACCGTGTTATGGCAGAAGAAACTGTTAATATGGGGATAAAAACAAAAAAACTGGATTTTAGATCCTGTGTAACAAAAAAACTGAAAATACATGGATATCGTGAAAATCCTGACCGTAGCAACTGGCTATATGTATATGGCAGCGATCAGGATAAAATCCTTCAGCTTCAAAAAGACAGGCCAGAGTATGCAAAGAAATTGCATAAAAATTTCGATTTCACCATAGGAGAAGTTATATGGGCAATAAGAGAAGAAATGGCTCAAACAGTTGAAGATATATTAGCTCGCAGGGTAAGGGCTTTGTTTCTCGATGCCAGGGCTTCAATTGAAATGGCTCCTGCTGTTGCCGCAATTATAGCGGAGGAACTTCATAAAGACAAAAAATGGGAAGAACAACAAGTCGAAGATTATACAGAGATAGCAAAAGGTTACATAATGCAATAAAATATAAATATTAAGTGATGAAGAATATATTGGCTCCTCCAGCGCATAAAGAACTATTAACGAAAGATAAAATTGATCCAACCTATAAAAAACTTCGGTTGCAGGTTTTTCTTGGGATTTTTATAGGTTATGCAGGATACTATTTGGTAAGGAAAAATTTTTCACTCATCATGCCCGACCTCATTGAAAAGGGTTATTCCAAGGGAGAATTGGGAATAGTTGCATCAGCTGTTTCAATAGCCTATGGTCTAAGTAAGTTTTTTATGGGTGGTGTGTCCGATCGTAGTAATGCCCGTGTATTTTTAAGTTTGGGATTATTAATGTCGGCTTTAACCATTTTCAGCTTGGGTACTATTCCTGTACTAACCTCTTCGGTTACAATTATGTTCCTTGTAATATTTATTAACGGATGGTTTCAGGGCATGGGTTGGCCTGCATGCGGGCGAACAATGGTGCACTGGTTCTCTACCAACGAACGAGGTACAAAAATGTCTATATGGAATGTTGCGCACAATGTAGGCGGCGGACTTATCGGACCTCTTGCAGTAGTGGGTGTTGCTATTTATGGAGATTGGAGCAGTAAACTCTATTTCCCGGCAATGATTGCCATTGTTATAGCGGCTCTGGCCTATTTCCTAATCAGAGATACTCCGCAGTCGTGCGGTTTGCCTAATATTGAAGCGTTTAGAAACGATTATCCTAAAGATTACAATAAAAGTTACGAAAAAGAATTTTCAGCAAAAGAAATATTCTTCACCTATGTGCTTAAGAATAAGTTTCTTTGGTTAATAGCCGTTGCCAATGCCATGATTTACCTTGTGCGCTATGGCGTGCTGGATTGGGCCCCAACATATCTCGATGAGGCCAAAGGTTTTTCTATTACAGAATCCGGCTGGGCTTATTTTGCATACGAGTATGCGGGTATTCCGGGAACACTGCTTTGCGGGTGGATATCAGATAAAATATTTAAGGGACGTAGGGCACCTGCTATTATTCTTTACATGTTGTTGGTAATGGTTGCTATTTATGTTTACTGGAAAAATCCGGCCGGGCACATTGTTATCGACAATATTGCTCTAATTGCCATTGGCTTTCTTATCTATGGCCCCGTTATGCTGATTGGGGTGCAGGCTCTCGACCTGGTGCCCAAAAAAGCAGCGGGAACTGCTGCAGGTTTAACCGGATTATTTGGATACCTCGGAGGAGCATTATTTGCAAACATTGCTATTGGCTTTATTGTAGACTACCATGGTTGGGATGCTGCTTTCATGTTAATGCTTTTTGCCTGTGTAGTTTCAATTTTGTTTACCTCTTTAACATGGAATAAAGAAAAACAAAGATTAATGGAAAATAGAAAACTTTCTCCATCGCGGGTTCCGGTTCAGAAGTAAATCGTTCGAACTAAAGTTCATATAATTTAATAAAAAACTAACATGAATTTAATAGGCACAGACAGGTGCACAATTACATTTGCCAGCCAAATTACATGCATGTGTACACAAGTTTAACAGATAACAAACACTATAAGAAATTAATAATAAAACGAAATGAAAAAGTCCTTAATAATATCATCTCTAATGATTTTGTTTGTACTGCAAGGATTGCAAGCACAAACATATCGTACTGTTCGTGGATGGGCAGATGAGGTGAATACCAAAATTGAAAGTTTTTTAAATTCTACACTTACAATGAATGAGCGTAAAGTCGCGGTTTTCGATTGCGACGGTACAACCTTCGGCCAGGTTCCTCATTACCTTGCAGACGAGGCACTTTATCGCTATGCCGATCAGGTATTGAAAAAACGAAATGACAAAGAGGCAAAAGAAAGGCTTGAGATATTAGATCGTATGGTAAAAAACGGGAATAATGTGGGGAAAGTGTATGTAGAAGACCGGGTGCATTTTTTGGCAGGTCTTTCACCTACAGATATTGAAATGATAGGATACCATTGTTACCGTGAAGCTTATGAAGGCAAGTTTTTCCCTGAAATGAAAGAACTGATAGCCAATCTTAAAGAATACGGATTTGAAGTATGGGTACTTACAGCATCTCCCGAAATTCTTTATCAGAAGTTTGTTTCTGAGCAACTTGGCATTCCGGAAACCAATATTTTGGGTGCTAAATGTGTTGTAAAAGACGGGAAGACAACTGATGAAATAATTCTTCCAATTCCGCAGGACGACGGCAAAGCCCACACTATTGAAACTTATATTAAAACGAGGCCATTGATTGTTGGCGGAAACAGCCGTGGCGATATGGATATGTTAAACGAATCGGCAGGATTGAAGATCATTATAAATCCTGACGATAAAACGGTTCGAGGCCCGGAAGATGGTCCGATGAATGGCTTCACTGTTAAATCATATTGGGAAAAGGAAGGCGCATTAATCGTTAAATGTAATGATGTAGCTGATCAGTCAGTCAAATTCTCAACAACTGAGTGGAAAATCAGACAAAATCGCCCCAATCCCAAATAGTGGAATTCAACTTTTCGAAAGCAAATTGGCCGGAATAAATGAATAATTCAAATAGATAAAATCATTAAACAGATAGCGATGATTGATATGTGGATTCGCATCATACTGTTTTACAAAATTTTAATTATATGAAAACAATATTTCTTTTAATTTTTTTAATAACTACGAGCTTTTCCCTGTTGGCACAGGTAGATTTTGTAGGTCACCGTGGAGCTTCATACCTGGCTCCGGAGAATACTGTTGCATCAGCTAAATTAGGATGGGAACTGGGAGCTGACGGAGTTGAAATTGATGTATACCTGACTCCCGATAACAAGCTAGTGGTAATTCACGATAAGTCCACTAAAAGAACTACCGGGGCCGACCACATTGTTTCGGAAACAAAGTCAAAGGAACTGCGAAAATTAGATGCCGGAAAGTGGAAGGATAAAAAGTATACAGGAGAAAAGATTCCTTTCCTTAAAGAAATTCTCAAGGCGATTCCTAAAGACAAATATTTAGTGATTGAAATCAAAACCGGACCTGAAATTTTTCCAGCCTTAGAAAAAGTTATTAAAAAATCTGGCAAGGTAAAACAGGTTAAATTCATCGCATTCAGCTGGGAATCAATAACCACGGCAAAAAAATCATTTCCTGACAATGACTGCTACTGGCTTGCATCGAAGGCCCAAAAGCTGGACGAGAAAATTGATGAATGTGCTGTGGTAGGTCTTAAAGGTATTGATGTAAATTCCAACCTGGTTACTGCGGAAAACATGGCCAAAGCTAAAAAACTCGGATTGGATGTTTGGTGCTGGACAGTAGATAGCCAGGAAGAAGCAAAACGCGTTGCCGACCTGGGAGTAAGCGCCATTACAACCAACCGTCCGAAGTGGCTGCGCGAGCAGTTAAAATAACGACGAATTATACGGAACATTTACAGAAATTTCTTACCGAATAAGAATTGATACATTTTAAACGAATGAGAAAAATGACAAGTAACCTGAAATACATTAAAATTTTATTGTATTTAGTTTTGGCTGTAATTTCATCGCTGTATGCGTGCGAGGGCGAGGACGAAGAACCTGTAGATGATTTTATTATACAGATAAGCCTCCCGTCCTCAATTGATGTAACCAAGGGCGGTGAATATGTTTTTACGGCGCAAGACGGAGGCGGACTAAAAACGTCCGATTCTTTCATTCTGGAGTCGGGTGGCATATCTTATGTTTGTCCTGTCACCGCTGTTTCGTCTACAGGATTTACAGTAAGAATTTCAAATGATTGTGAAACTGGTAATTACAATGTATCTGTTAAAAGGGATGAACGGAAGAAACCTGTTGGGCAGATATACGTCAATATTGTTGATTTTTTGTTTACGCCGGACGAAGGTACTACGATATATGGCATCGTTAAATCGGACGAAGGCGGCTTGAAAGGCGTCGTGGTTTCAGACGGAGTGGAAGTGACCACCACAAATGAAGAAGGCATCTATCAACTCAAGTCTGCGAAAAAAAGAAATTATGTCTTTATTTCTGTTCCGGGCAATTACGAGGTGCCCTCTTCGGGAGTGCTCCCTCTGTTCTTTCAAACCTTAAAAACCAATGCCAATACCGTAGAACGGATTGACTTTACGCTTAATAAGGTTGACGGACAGGATGCCTACAAAGTATTTATACTTGGCGATATGCACCTTGCCGCCCGAACAAACGACCTTAGCCAGTTTTCGGACTTTACCACCGACCTGAACAACTACAGGAACGCCCACTCTTCTGAAAAAATGTATGCAATTGCCCTGGGGGACATGACCTGGGATTTGTACTGGTATTCAAATAAGTTTGCCTTACCCGAATACCTGAGCACCATAAATAGTCAGGTTCAAAATTTGCAGATATTCCATACCATCGGCAACCACGATTATGATTATCAAGCTACTTCCGATTTTACTGCGGAATCCAAATACATGAACTATATCGCGCCTACCTATTACTCCTTTAACTTAGGAAAAGTCCATTATGTTGTTATGGACGATATCGATTGCAGCGATTATGACGGAACGAATTCCCGCAATTACAAAAAACTGACTTCTGCAGAACAGTTGAGCTGGCTTGAAAAAGATCTCTCTTATATCGACAAGTCAACGCCTTTAGTTGTCGTGATGCACGCACAAGTATATTATCCTTCTGAAACTGCTGAATTTAAGATAGACCACGACATAACCAGCACCGAACAACTATTCAACATTCTGGATGGCTATAAGGTGCATTTTGTGACGGGGCATACACATATGAATTTCAATGTTACACCGCAATCTGAAATTACAGACGGACATGATTTTTATGAACATAACACAGGAGCTATTTGCGCCTCCTGGTGGTGGTCGGGAAACTTAACGCCAGGTGTTCATATCAGTCCTGACGGTACGCCGGGCGGATATGCGATTTGGGATGTTTCTGGGAAAGATTTGCAATATGTTTATAAGGGCACCGGATGGCCGGAAGATTACCAATTCCGCAGTTACGACCTGAACAATGTACACTTTTCGCTGGCAGATGTCCCGCAAATGCCATCCTCCGTTCCCGCTTCGGTTAAGAATAAGTATATGCAGTATGTTGATGCCTACCCGACAAACAATAATAACGAAGTGCTGATAAACATCTGGAACTGGAATCCGCGCTGGACGCTGACCGTAACTGACGAAGCTGGAAAAAGTCTGACTCCCGAAAAAGTCTGGGCATACGACCCGCTGCATATTGCCGCCCTTTCCGTGAAGCGTTTCAACTCGGCTAATCTTACGTCTACTCCCAGTTTTATTACCGAGAAGTTCACACACTTTTTTAAGGTGAAAGCCGATAATGCCGATACAGATCTGACCATTACCGTCAAAGATGAATTTGGGCACATCTGGACAGAAAATATGCAACGTCCTAAAGTCTTCTCTACAGATGCTTATAAAATAAAATAGAAATTATTCAAATTTAAATACTTATGAATCAATGAAAGCGATCAAATTATTTATTCTGTTGCTAACATTATTTGCGGTGGAGGGCTTTTCAGTTCTTTCCGCCCAGAACAGAACGGTATCAGGAAAAGTTTTTGATACCCAGCAAGAACCTCTTATAGGAGTAACCATTCAGATCAGTGGTACCACTCAAGGTACGGTTACTGCTGCGGATGGATCTTTCAGTCTTCTGGTTCCATCAGAAGCTGTCGTTTTAAACATTTCTTATGTGGGCTACCTGACTCAAAAAGTCAATGTTGCCCCTGATCAAAATGACATTGTGGTTAATATGCAGGAAGATGTTATTTTAATGGATGAAATGGTGGTTGTCGGTTATGGAACACAGAAAAAGGTTAACCTTACCGGTGCCGTTACCACAGTAGAAAGCAAAGGGCTTGAAAAGCGTGTGTCACATTCGCTGACAAATATGCTGCAAGGTTCTGTATCGGGACTTAACATTACTACTTCTTCGGGCGTGCCCGGTAGTTCACCCAGCATCAATATTCGTGGGGTAACTTCTATTAACGGCGCTTCGCCGTTGGTGCTGATCGACGGTGCTGTCGGCGACCTGAACCGTGTTAACGCAAACGACGTAGAATCAATTTCGGTCATCAAAGATGCGTCGGCTGCTGCTGTTTATGGCGCGCGTGCTGCTTTTGGGGTTATCCTGGTTACAACAAAATCGGGGTCGGCGCAAGACAATAAAGCCACAGTTCGTTACAGCGGCCGCTATGGATGGGAAAGCCCGACAACTTCTACCGATTATGAAACTACCGGATATTGGTCGGTATATACCATCAACAAGTTTTGGAAGGCCAACTCGGGAACGCTCTACGTCGATTATACTGACCGTGATATGCAGCAGTTATTGGCCCGTGTAAATGATAAGACAGAGAATCCCGATCGTCCCTGGGTGGTTGAGGAAATGAGAAATGGACGAAACCAATGGGTTTATTACGGCAACTACGACTGGTGGCACATGCAATATCGGGATAACCATCCTGTGCAACAACACAGTATATCCATCAGTGGTGGAACGAAGGACGTCAAGTATCTTGTATCGGGTGCCTATGATCGTCAGGAGGGTATCTTGAAAATGCATCCTGATATTTTCAATAAATACAATTTGCGTTCAAAGATCGACTTCCGGATTAACAAGTGGACGACGATGACAAATAATACCTCGTACTACGCTTCGCAATATACCTTTCAGGGAGATGGCAGCGTAGAGAATACGCTTGCTTATGGCGCAAGGCATGCACTTGCAAATTTCCCTATGAAAAACCCTGACGGGTCATGGCTTTACAGTACCCCATATCTGAACTATAAAATAGGTAACGGCCGCCATATTATTCTTGGCGAAGGGTCGCACCGTAATGTAAACAGGGCATCTGATTTTTCTAACACTACACGTCTTGTTGTTACTCCGATAAAACCGTTGAGCATTACAGCCGACTTCACCTATCGTCAGTATCAGACACGTAATTCAAGCCGTTCCAATAACATGTATTACCGGGAATATCCGGATGGGCCGCTTGGCGAGTATGCAACCGGCGCCGGTGCCAACCGGCTCGATGAATCGGTTAATACCCGCAATTACTACTCGACGAATATATTTGTCACTTATAAACAAACGTTCGGCGAGCATAATCTGTCGGGTGTTGTCGGGTTCAATTACGAAACTCTAAAACTGAAAAATCTCTCCGCATACGGTGAATATCTTTCTTCTTCAACGCTGGATGACCTAGACCTCGTGGGGCAAAATTCGGAGGGTGAAACCATTACAGGTGTAGGAGGCGGACAGAATGCATACGCTCTTGCAGGCGTTTTCGGTCGTGTTAACTACGATTACAAGGGCCGTTATCTCCTTGAGGTTAGCGGTCGTTACGATGGAACATCGCGTTTTGCAGCTGACAGTCGGTGGGGATGGTTCCCTTCGGCATCGGCAGGCTGGCGTATTTCGGAAGAGCCTTTCTTCGAATCGGCCAGGGGCACTATTGATAACCTGAAGCTGAGAGCTTCTTTCGGAAGCCTGGGTAATCAGAATGTTTCTTCTTATTATGCCTATTTGCGATTGGTTTCTCTCAATGACTTCTCAGGATATTCGTTCAACGAAGGCAGCACTATGGGCAAATATTCGTCGCTGGGTTCCCCTGTGGCTTCAGACCTGACATGGGAAACGGCAGCGCAATGGGATCTTGGTTTCGACCTCGCTATGGCCAATAATCGATTGAACCTTACCGCCGACGCTTATATTCGCGATACTAAAAACATGTTGACCGACGGTATTGAACTACCGGCAGTGTACGGAGCTTCCGTTCCGAAAATGAATACGGCCAACTTGCGCACAAAAGGTTACGAGGTGTCTGCCACGTGGAGGGACCAGCTGGTTATGATGAACAAACCCCTGGAGTACAGTATTGGGGTTAATGTCAGCGACTACGTAAGCACCATCACTAAATACGATAATGCCGACAAAACTTTTGCCAAGAGTTATTACGAAGGTATGCACCTTGGAGAAATATGGGGGTTCGTTACCGATGGATTATATAAGAGCACCGAAGAAGCGCAGGCATATGCCCAGGAGGTTGATTTGAGTTATATCAACAAACGGATTACCGGCGGTTGGCAGGGGGGCGACCTTAAGTTTTTAGATCTTGACGGGGATCATAAACTGGGTATCGGCAGCAACAGTGTTAACGATCCGGGCGACCGTAAGATTTTGGGCAACTCGCTTCCTAGTTTTTCTTACGGCCTTAATGCAAGTGTTAGCTGGTATGGTTTCGATGTTTCCGCATTCTTTCAGGGCACCGGAAACCATTACTGGTATCCTACCGGACAGTCAATGCCATTCTGGGGACCTTATTCATATCCTTATCTCACTTATTTGCAGAAAGATTTTATGAAAGATGTATGGGCCGAAGATAACAAGGATGCATACTTTACACGACCAATGGCCTATTCAGCCACTTCCGGCCCTTTGAGCAAGGTCAATGACCGTTATCTCCAGAACCTTCGCTATTTGCGCTTAAAAAATCTGACCATCGGTTACACAATTCCGTCTGGTTTGACGAATAAAGTAGGTATTGAGGCGGTTCGTTTCTATTTTTCGGGTGAAAATCTTTGCTATTGGTCGCCCCTTAAGAAACATACGAAATACCTTGATCCCGAAGGAGCCATTAACAGAAGCGGCGCTGCCAACAACGCTTTCTATCCTTGGCAAAAGACAATTATGTTTGGCGTAGATATTACTTTTTAACACGATTAAGCTATGATTAAGATGAAACGTTTTACTATAGTAGCCATGATATTGCTTATGGGGCTTTCGGCTTGTAATGATCTTCTTGAGCTGAAGCCAATGAGCCAGATTTCACAGGCGGATTATTTCCAGACGGAAACAGATCTTCAGCTTTTTAGCAACCCTTTTTACAATAACCTGTTGGACAAATCGCCTTACGATTTGCAGAGCGATCTTTATGTCTGCCAAAACCTGTCGGACGAAATGTTGGGAGGCACCAAGCGCACCGTTCCCGCTTCGGGTGGCGGATGGTCATGGACCGACTTGCGCAGGATGAACACATTGATAGCCTATGCTGACCAATGTGAAGACGAGAATGCTGTTATTAAATATACGGCACTAACCCGGTTCTTCAGAGCTTTTTTCTATTTCGAGAAAATAAAACGCTTCGGCGATGTGCCGTGGTACGAAGTTGAACTGGGATCGGCAGATGAAGAACTCTACAATGCCCGCGATTCGCGCGAATTTGTTATGACCAAAATGATTGAGGATATTGACTACGCCATTGCCAATCTTCCCAACAAAGAACAGGAAACAAGCAGTCCTTATCGTGTTAATAAATATGCAGCCATGGCGTTGAAAGCTCAGTTCTGCCTGTACGAAGGTACTTATCGGAAATATCACTCCATCAATCTGGAAGGACACGACTACAATTATTATCTGGAGCAATCGGCAACAGCTGCGCAGAACTTAATGAATGATGGCGCATACCACTTATACAGTACCAACCATCCGGAAAGCGACTATCTGACGCTTTTTGCAGAAGAAAATGCCGATCCGAACGAGTATATCCTTGCTATCAAATTCGACTACGGGCTTAGTATTTACCATAACGCTACTGCCCACACGCTGGTACCAACACAGGGACGACCAGGACTGACGCGTAAAATGGTGAATACTTATTTGAAAAAAGACGGTACGGCATTCACCAATCAGTCGGGTTGGCAGGAGATGTCGTTCATCGAAGAAATGACAGACCGCGATCCCCGTCTGGCTCAAAGCATTCGTACACCGGGCTATACACGCATTGGTCAAACAACAGTGCTGGCGCCCGACCTTTCAACAAGCGTTACCGGCTATCAGCCCATTAAGTTTGTACAGGATCCTAATGCATCGGGCGGCAATGTCGATCGTAACGACCGATCTACTTGCGACTTGCCGGTTTACCGCTATGCAGAAGTGCTCCTCAATTATGCCGAAGCAAAGGCAGAACTTGGTACTTTGACACAGGCTGACCTTGGCGAATCTATCAATCTGATCCGTCAGCGTGCAGGAATGCCTGACCTTGACATGAACGTTGCCAACGCCAATCCCGACAGATACCTTTCTGACGCGGAAACAGGCTACCCGAATGTTACAGGTGCAAACAAAGGCGTCATCCTGGAAATCCGCCGTGAACGGTCCATTGAACTGAATCAGGAAGGATTTCGCTTCGACGACCTGGTACGCTGGAAGGCCGGTTATTGCATCAACCAGTCCACTTACGGTATGTATTTCCCCGGTCCCGGGGCATACGACTTGAGTGGTGACGGAAACGCTGATGTTACACTTTATGCCAATGGAACAGCCAAACCTGACGTTACTACAGGAGTGGCGTATGAGATAGGAAACGAGATCATTCTTTCGGGAGGCGATAAAGGTTACGTTTACTATCATAAAAATATCGAACGCACTCCTTTTAACGAGGAGCGCGATTATCTCTACCCGATTCCGATTAACGAGCGTTCGCTCAACCACAATCTTACGCAGAACCCGGGTTGGAACGACGGCCTCTCTTTTTAATTGAAAAATGGTAATTGACAAAAAATTGCAAAATTATGAAACGTATTAATTATATCATGCTCTCTATCCTGCTGGTGTTTGCAAGCTTCATAGAGGGGTGCAACGATGAAGAGAGTACGCTGTCCAAGGCTGTTTTGGCAAGCGTTGGTACGCTGAATTTTGAAGCGACCGGAACATCGGAAAAAACCATCACCGTTTATGCTGATGCCGATTGGGTTACGGAAGTTCCTGAGTGGGTAACAGTCACGCCCATTTCCGGTACAGGAACAATGGATGTTACAATTACAGTAACGGAAAATATCCGCGAAGGCGCTGTTGACAATCCCCGCAAGGCTGCGGTTGTATTCATGGGCGGCACACTGGCAAGCCAGGCCGAAGTAATAATTTCTCAGGAAGGAGACAAATATCGCGACTGTCAGGAATATACGCTTGCAGAATTGGCAGCATTGGCAAACGAAACAGTTGTTATTGTTCCGCAAGTTACCGTAACAGCAGTTACAACAAAAGGATTCATTGTTAGCGATGGAACGGTGAATATTTTTATGCAAAGCTCTTCTGCTGTAAGCGTTGGCGACAATGTAACGGTAAAAGGGACAAAGCTCTCCGATACTCATTCGCTTCCATACGTTGAATGTGACGATGCTAGCGTTAATACTACGGGAGGTACGGTAATCTATCCTGATGCGACAGATATTACTGATGAGTTGGATACTTATACCTCCACTTCGAGAACTTTTATTACGGTTAGCGGCATATTGAATGGCTCTAATGTAACAGTGGAAGGCGCTAATAATTCTATTGCAATAACAGATGCGCCGGAAAATTTTGAGATCGAACCATTGAATGGGCATAAAGTAAAAGTTACTGGTTATTTTGCAGGAGTGGCTGCTCCTGTTATTAAGCTAAACGCTACTGCCATTGAAGACCTCGGTGTTGTGGAAATCATCTATTTTGCTGAAGATTTTGAGTGGTTGAACCCTTGGGCAGAAGCAAGCTCAGCCGGCCAGACAGTTGAGACAGACAACCTTGGCGCAACCGCCCCTAAGATATCGACTGCAGCTGTTGACGGCATTACTGCCAATGATGCTCTTCTTCAGAATGGTTATCAATTCCTGCGTGTTACTCCTTCAAGTACGGAGGCGGGCGAGTGTATCTATCTTCAGAACAATTACCTCAAGTTCGGTAAAACGGGCTATCAGGCCGGTATCGTTCTTCCGAAACTTGAAGACATTCCTTCTGGAGTAACAACCGTTCTGTCGTTCGACTGGTGTCCGATGCGCCAGGGATCGGGCAAAATAGATCCCGTCAACCTGGTCGTCATCGTTGCTAATGGAAGTGATGAAGTGACATTTGAAATACCCGAATCGGGTTTCGAGAATGATCATGTACTTGAGTGGATCAGAGCTGAAGTTGAGCTCACCGGCGTTACGATAACCAATGATACCAAGATTACGATCCATGCGACTCAATGGCAGGTATCTACAGCCAATCGCTGGTTCCTCGATAATATTAAACTTGTAAAGGCTAATTAACAAATTGCCGGATAAATAGAGAGGCTGCACGATATTTTTTTGAACGGCCTCTCTATTGTTTTTTAGTTGCTTCCGGTTATACTTTTAAGTTTGTCGGTCACCCGGGGGGCCTCCAATTTAGTCCCGGAGAATATAGTTGCAACCGCTGAAACTCAAATTAAGTTCCTTGGTGGTGATTATGACATAAGAGATGTAGAAAAAGGCAAAAGCCGAATATTCCTCGACGATATAAAAGTTGAGATTATAATTGAGTAGTAAGTTTAGTTCAAATGTAAAGAGAGCTATAAACAGTTTGCTGTTTTTTCAGCTCTCTTTGCATTATTTATTAAATGAACATTTAGTTATCGTAACAGGAAACTTGTTTCAGAGATTAATGAGTATAAGAAATTCAGAATTGAAGATCAAGATAATTGGGCCTTTACAACATTGAAAATAAGCTGTATGCTGCAAAATAAACCATGAGAATGGAATAATTGAAATTAGTAATTTCCTTTTTCTTAATTACAAAGGAGGTCCCGTCTATATTTTACGGATGGGATCTCTTCTATATGCAGTACACGAAAATTCTTCCCTGCACCACAGGATTTTATTCTTCTGTTTCCTGCTCCTTTACAAGAAGAAGCATCGAGATTGGTTCAATAGAAACGACGGAACTTACTGCCCGGCCAAGCCCGGACTCACTGATGTTATTAGCATCCGCCATTACATTGTAAATGCCTTCAGGTAGGGAAATGGAAGCCTCTTTGTTGTTTCCATTAAAAATGATCAATATTTTGTCCCATTGGTCGCCAACCGATTTCCCGTCGATGCAATAAGCTACCACTCCTATTTTATATTCGGTACAGAAGTTAAGATTACGACGAATTTGTTCGGCCTTTGGAATCCGGAATGCCGGATGGTTTTTCCGAAGCTGGATGAGTTTTTTGAAATACTCAAAAACATCGATGTATTCATTCTTTCGGCTCCAGTCGAGTTGGTTTACCGAATCGGGAGATTTATATGAATTGCCATTTCCTCCTTTTGACCGGCAAAAATCTACACCGGCGTGCAGTAACGGAACTCCCTGCGATGTTAACACCAACGCAGCGGCCAGTTTTACCCTTTTTCGGTATTCTTCGTCGGGAGCTTTTGGCAGGCTTTGTTTCAGTTTATCCCACAAGGTATAATTGTCGTGGCACGAAACATAGTTGATGCACTGATCGGGTTCCTCTGCCCATGCAGATGATATGGTTTCGATATAACCGTAATTTATTTGAGGATGAAATACAGCTGCTGTAATGCCAAATTTTATGCTTTCCTCGCGCAGGTTTAATCCGCTAATAAATCCTTTCGATTTTTTATCGCCATGGTTTCCTTTCAGCGCATCGCGGAAATCGTCGTTGAAACTTGCGATTCCCCTTAATGCCTTTGTATTGCTTTTAACAGCACGCATCTCTTCCGGCATGGGAGAAGCATCGGCAGCCCAGCCTTCACCATATAAAAACAGTCCCGAATCTATTTTATTCAGATCCTTGCGAATTTTCTGCATGGTTTGCAAATCGAGAATCCCCATTAAATCGAAACGGAATCCATCAATGTGGTATTCTTCAACCCAATACTTCAGTGAATTGACGATATACTTTCGTACCATGGCTCGCTCAGATGCAATTTCATTGCCACACCCTGAGGCATTCGAAAAACTTCCGTCAGTTTTCTGCCTGTAAAAGTAACCCGGCACTACCTGGTTGAAAACCGACTCTTTGGCGTAATAAGTATGATTATAAACTACATCCAGAATTACGCCTATCCCATTATCGTGGAGAGTTTTAATAAGTTGCTTAAATTCTTTGATCCGTTTTGTTCCGTCGTGCGGATCGCTTGAATAGGAGCCTTCCAGAGCGTTGTAATGTTGTGGATCGTAGCCCCAATTGTATTTTTCCAGGGGCTTTTCTTCATCGATGGTAACAAAATCGTTTACCGGAAGCAGGTGTACATGCGTAACTCCTAATTCAATTAAATGAGCCAATCCGGTTTTTACTCCTTCGGGCGAATGGGTTTCAGGCTCAGTAAAAGCAAGGTATTTACCTTTGTTTTCTATGCCTGAATTTTCGGCAATGGAAAAATCACGAACATGTGTTTCGTAAATAACGGCTTCTGTAAAACTTTTGTAACGAGGGCCGGAATCGAAAACCCAGTTTTCAGGATTGGTTTTGTTCGAGTTGTATATCATACCTCGCAACCCGTTTACACCAACACAGCGGGCATAAATATCAGGAACCTCGTTTAGCCAGTCTCCATCTTTTACCCGAATGGTGTAAAAACGTCCTTCGTAGTCACCTTTTAGCACTGCCATCCAGGTGCCGTTCGCCATTTTTTGAAGATTGGTTTTAAAAAATGCCTCGCCGCTAACTCCGTCTTTATACAAACGAAATTCAACAATTTCGGCAGTTGGTGCCCATATTTTAACAGTTGTTTTTTCAGGAGCCCAAAATACGCCCAGGTTGTTGTTCCGGTGCAACGGGTAAGTTGAAAAATCGATATGGTTAAACTTCCAGCTTCTCATTAGAATTTAACGAGTGTTTTACGAATAAATACAGACTTATGCCCCAGCTTTTTACCATTTACATCACTTAGAATTATTTTGGTTTTCGGAAATTTTTTCAATTTTTTGTCGTGACTGTAAAAGCGGTTCAAGTCTATCTGCAAGGTGTGTGTTTTTCCTTTTTCGAGATAAAGCGGATAAAACGAATGATTGTCAATCCCTTTTATTTTAAATTTCCGTGTCAGCCAGAAGTTATCAAATACCAGAAGTGGTTGATCGATATCGATATCGGTATTTCCGCTGTTTTTTATTTTAAGGGTCAAAAAATCAGGGTAATATAATGCATCTTTTTTTAGCACAATATTCAGTTTTTTGCGTCTGAATAAAGATTTACTTTTTTCTTTGTTATTCTTTTTAAATGGTTTTGTGGTGAAAATAAAACCTGCAGAAAGCAGTACAATTACCAGAAGAAACCAGACTAATTTGTTGCCTTCAGGACCAATTTCGTTTTGGGCAAAAACCAGTTGTGAACTGAGTAGAAAAAAACTAAACACTAACCCTTTTCTCATCCCTTTCAATTTAGTGCAAATGTAAAGTTTTTTCCTGTCCGGGGTACATGCCAGGTGAAAGTTTCAGGCTACAAGGTATTTATCCTTAACATGTAGCCTGAAACCGTTTTATTAATTTTTAAAAGCTTCAACTTCTTCAATGGTTTTGGGTTTTGGTTTACCCAGCAATTTGGCTCCTTCTTCGGTCATTACAAAGTTTTCTTCGTTGCGAATCCCTCCAAAATTGCGATAGCTGTCAACTTTATCCCAGTTGATAAAGTCGTTGAATTTATTTTGACCGCGCCATAGGTCAATTAGTTCCGGGATAAAATAAATTCCCGGCTCAATAGTAAATACATGCCCTGCTTTCAGCGGTTTTGCCAGACGTAATGATTTTAACCCGAACTGAGTGCTTTTCGGTTGCCCGTCGTAACCTACCCACACTTCGCCAAGATCTTCCATGTCGTGAACATCGAGGCCCATCATATGGCCGGTTCCGCAAGGGAAGAAAAGTGCATGTGCGCCTGCCTCAAAAGCATCCATAGCATTGCCTTTGGTAAAACCCATGGCTTTCAATCCGTCAAAAATGGTTGTACAGGCAGCTATATGTGCATTTTTAAACGGTTTGTTGAATGCGAGTGCGTCAACAGCAGCCTGGTGAGATGCAAGGGTAATTTCGTAGATCTCGCGTTGTTCGGGTGTGAATTTTTTCCCTGCAGGAATGGTACTCGATAAATCGCCTCCATAACAGAAAGCATTTTCGTAACCCGCATCAACTAAAAATAAATCGCCTTCTTTAATCACGTTGCCGTGGTAATGGTTGTGCAGGGTTTGGCCGTTAATAGTAGCAATAATCGGGAATGCAATGTCGCCACCTGCAGCCAGCGCAACCTTGTGAATTTCAGCAGTTATTTCTGCTTCTGTTTTGCCCGGACTAACATGTTTCATGGCTGCCACGTGCATATCAACCGATACATCAACTGCCTGGTGCAGCTGTTCAATTTCTTCGGCACTTTTTATTTCCCGCTGACTTACTACGGCTTTCACCAAATCGAGCGAATAAGTATTGTTTACATCCTTCGGAGCAATATCAAGTAATTCAAGAAGTTTGATTTTATTTTCAGGTCGGTATAGTGGAAGAAAGTGGATCTTTCTACCTTTTTCAGAAGCCTCGTCTAAAAGATCAGCCAGTTTTGCAACCGGCATTACCTCGTCAACACCACAGGCCTTTGCCCGGTCGGCAATGGTTGGTTGTGGTCCCATCCAAACAATATCGTCGATGGTATAATCGTTTCCGAAAATAATTTCCCTGTCATTGTCGATATCGATAACAGCCGCCAGTCCCGGATGTTGAATTCCAAAGAAGTATACGAAGGTACTGTCCTGCCTGAAATGGTATGTATTGTCGGCATAATTCATGGGCGATTCATCGTTCCCAAACAGGAGGATGATCCCTTTTTCTATCTTTTCTTTTAATTCCTTTCTGCGTTGGGAATATATACTAGGCTGAAACATAGTGCTTGTTTTTTTTTATGAAGCGATGAAAATAGAAATTTTTAGGGGGAGGAATAAAGATATGTGTCAGGGTTTTGTGAGAAATACAAATAAAATAATACTTGAGCTCAAAATAAGATCCGATTATTTATTCGAAAATGAATATTATAAATCGTTTTTTTTAAGTTTTCTTAAGAATATTTATACAAGGTGGTTGGGGAGAGTCGTCCCTTTATATCCAAAAACTAATGCCATTTTTAACAGCCCGATCGTATTTCTCTTTATTAAAACGATAAAGGAAAGGCCGCTTGTGAGAAACACCTTCTTTTCTTTCTTCCAGTCTTTCGTATATGCCCCAGCTTAACATTTTGCGCTGAAAATTGCTTCGGGTTAAAGGTTTGTCCAATATAATTTCATAGATGCGCTGTAACTCAGGCATCGTAAATTTTTCGGGTAAAAGATTATATCCGATGGGTTTTATGAAAAGTTCTTTACGAAGGGCTTCCAGTGCTTCAGTAGCAATGAGATTGTTGTCGTATGCTAATTTTGGGAGTTGTTTGAATTCAATCCAAAGATTGTTTTCACGCATTACTCCTCCGGTTCGAAGAATCTGATCGAAGTTAATCAGCGCAAAATAGCCGATTGAAAAGACCCTTTCCGGAAATTTGACGTGATAAGGGAAGTTGATATTCAAAATTTTTATTGTTTCAGGATCTAGTTGATAATTAAATCGTTTCGGTTCGCTGAAGGTTTTAAATTGTTGTAAAAAAACGTCTTCCACACCGGTTATTTCTTTTAATATCCGATGTGCGGCAGCTTCTGCAGTTTCATTATTTAAAATAACTCCACCGGGAAGTAGTTTCTCCAGTTTGGGGTGCAGCGAAGTGATGAGGATTTTTAATTTGTTCTCGGTTACTGTAAAAAGTACACAATTAACCCCAACTGCCAGGCTGGCATCTTCCAAATTGTTAAATAGTATTTGGTATTTACTATCTGTCATAAATAATTGTTAAAACTTCATTGTATCATATTGATACAATGTTCATGTTTTATACATTTACTCAATAAAAGAAAGCAATTTTTTAAAATTTATAAAGAATACTTTCAGTTTAGAGCTTTAAAAAGGGATATATGCTGATATATCCCTTTCCATACAATAAATGGTGAACCCGCATACTTGTTATGCGGGTTTTTATTTTAAAAAAGTTTTGCCACTTTTTCTTTTACCTCTTCTTCGTTTGGATTAATGTCGAAAACAATCTCCGGTTTCAAATAAAACAGTTCATTTTCGGCTTGGAATTTTTCCTCACCACCACCGGTAATGTTAAGCATAATCACATCATCTTTTTTTACAGAGCCGTTTTTCACCGCTTCGATCAGGGTTGCCGTAGCAACAGCTGATGCCGGGTGAATGTCGTTTCCTTCAAGTTCCAGAAATAGTTTGCCTGCTTCTGCAGCTTCTTCGTTGGAGGCAAGTAGAACAGAGCCTCCGGCGTCTTTCATTGCGTCGTACAATCCTCCTGCAATTGGATAAGGAGGTTTGCGGTTTGAAAGTACTTTGGCAACGATTTCTTCCACCTGTTCACGAGCCAAATTGTCGTCGAGAGGAAGCATGGCACGCGAATCGGCTTTCCATGCATCGTGAATTGGTGTAAACGGTGTATTCTGCGAAACCATTAATTTCATTTTTTTGTTGCCAAAACGTCCGTCTTCAATTAATCGCAGGTTCGCCTCCCAGGCTGCAATGGCACCTGTTCCGCTACCGATTGCCTGGAAATAGTAGTCAGGAATTTCTCCAATAGTAGTGGTTGCCGATAACATAGTAGTTGCCATTCCGTCGCGGCGGGCAACGTTTTTGGCTCCACCTTCAGCAACAAAACCTTCCATTTCAGCTACGATATTCGAAAGGTGGATAGCATCGAAATAGTCGCTGCCTGATTTGCTGCAAACAAGTTTCACACAATCTTTAATCGGTTCGTCGAACCAAAGGGCGTTGATATTGTCTTCCGGCACACAAATTAACAATGGAATATTGTTTTCGGAACAAACTTTGGCAAATGCTCTTGAGGTATTTCCTGCAGAAGCAACTACCAGCACCTGTTTCATATCTTCGGTCATTCGTCCGCAAACTGAATACGCTTCGGTTTCTTTAAACGATGCGGTTTTCATGTTGGTTCCTTTTTCGGGCCAGTAACCACTGAAAGTGATCCAAAGATTTTCGAGTCCAAGTTTTTTAGCCAGTCCCTCGCTTTTATAAGTTACCGGAGCCGATGAACCTTCAAGTGTGCGGCTTACGGGCAGCCAGTCGGCAAATTTGTATAATCCCCACGAATCGTCTTTTACTTCGATTTGTTTTTTATCGTAGATGGCCCGGATCAGGCTTGGTTCTGCTGCGCCCGGCTCATCAAGTACCCAACCTGAATCTGTAAATTCATTGCTGGTTTTAAACGATTTAAGAAGGTATTTTGTTGGTGAAAAATCTTTATTCATCGTACGTCTGTTTTTTTAAATAAATGACAAATGTAGAAAATGCAGGCGGAAAACAAGGGAAAATTTTTAAATCTTAAACTCATGGTAGGAACTAATTGATATCTTTATGCGAATCAATTAAACCTATTTTCTGATATGAAACCTTTCTTTGTTATTTGTATTTCCATGTTTTTATTTTTCGGTGTTTCTTCTGCCAAAATAAAACCAACCCAACTTTCTTGCGAATACCTTAAAAATCCTTCTGTTGTGGATGTGATGAATCCTCGTCTGGGCTGGATAAACATAGCCAGAGAAGGAGAAAGAGGACAATGTCAGACAGCCTGGCAAATTAGAGTTGCCAGTTCAGTAGAGAAGTTAGAGACACCAGATTTATGGGACAGTAAAAAGGTCGCCGGAAATCAATCAATAAGAGTAAAATACGAAGGCAAAAAATTAAAGTCGCGACAGGATTGCTGGTGGCAGGTGCGCGTTTGGGATAAAAACGGGGAGGTATCCGAATGGAGCGAACCGGCTTGCTGGCACATGGGATTACTTGAAGAAAACGACTGGAAAGCGCAATGGATCGGTGCTCCATGGCAAGGTGAGGAAACGCTTCCAAAACCCTCTAGTCCGGGCGCGGCACTTCCTGAAGAATTACCTCCTCCTGCCCCGATGTTTCGCAAGGAATTCAATGTAAATAAACAGGTGAAAAAGGCCGTGGCTTATGTTACCGGACTTGGATATTTCGAGTTATATCTGAATGGAGAAAAGGTGGGTGACGATGTGTTGGTACCAAATCAGACCAACTATGGTAAACGCCCGGCCCTTACGGAACAATATATTCCGTTAGACGATAATTTCAGGGAATACAAGGTGATGTATCTGGCATACGATATTTCAGATAAATTGAAAAACGGAGAAAATGCAGTTGGAAGTATTTTGGGAAATGGTTTTTATAATCCTGCAAAACATTGGGCTTTGGGTTATGGCACGCCGCGATTTTTGGCTCAAATTCATGTTACTTATACCGATGGCTCAGAGGATGTAATTGTGAGCGACGAAAGCTGGAAAGTATCAAAAAGTCCGATTTTGATGGACATGGTTTATTACGGCGAACATTACGATGCAAGGCTGGAACAGGATGGCTGGTGCACAGCAGGATTCGACGATGGAACCTGGAAACAGGCAACCCCTCGTAAAGCACCTGAAGGAAAGTTGGTTGCACACACTGCCTACACCGACAAAGTGGTTGAACAGCTGCAGCCTATTCGAATTGAAAAAATGTATAATGGAAATTATAAAGTTGATTTTAGCGAAGAGGTTTCGGGTTGGGTGCGATTGAAAAATGTGGAAGGACCTGCCGGTCAAAAAGTAGATATCAAATATCTTTGCAATACGTTTTCGGGCGACAATTCCTACATTTTTAGAGGTGAAGGAAAAGAAAACTATGCAGCTCGCTTTAACTGGTTTATTTTCCGCGAGGTTGAAATTGAAAACTGGCCGGGTGTTCTGCATCCCGAGAACATTTGTGCAGAAGTGGTGAATACTGAAGTGGAGAAATCAGCTGAATTTCAAACTTCAAATACCATGTTCAATCAAATCAACAAAATCTGGCAAAGAACCCAAACCGATAACATGCATGGAGGAATTGCCAGCGATTGTCCGCACCGCGAGCGCTCGCCTTATACCGGCGACGGGCAGGTTTCGTGCGTTACGGTTATGCATAATTTCGATGCGCGGAATTTCTATCACAAATGGATTCATGATATCATTGGAGCGCAAAATGTTAAAACCGGTTATGTGCCAAACGGAGCTCCGTGGCAACCCGGTTGTGGAGGCGGAGTTGCCTGGGGTGCAGCGGTTTGTATTATGCCCTGGGAGTTCTACCTGCATTACGGAGCAAAGGATATGTTGGAAGATGCTTTCGAACCAATGACGGAATACGTTCGCTACATGCACACCTGGGTCGATGATGACGGAATTATGTATTCGCAACGCGTTGGACGCGATGGCAAAGTATTGAGATGGTTCAACCTGGGCGAGTGGGTGACTCCGGGAGATTTGCCACGCGATGATTTGGTGCATACTTTTTATCTCTGGCGTTGTGCCGATTTTACTTCAAAAGCAGCGCTGGCATTGGGAAAAGATAAAGAATACGAAAAATATAAAGCACTTGCTGAAAAGACCAAAGATGCTTTTCACAAACGTTTTTATAATGCTGGAGAAGGGACTTATGGAAATTCAGGAGCCAATATTTTTGCGCTGAAAATGGGCGTTCCGGAATCGCAATATTCGAAGGTTGTCAAAGCATTGAAAGAAAATATTAAAAAGAACAAAGGGCATTTGGATACCGGCATTTTTGGGACACAATTCTTTTTCGAAGTGCTATCTGAAAATGGCATGCAGGATCTTGCCTACGAAGCGATGAATAAAAAAGATGAACCCGGCTACGGCAGATGGTTACAATTGGGTGCCACCACAACTTGGGAACACTGGGATACCAATAATTCGCACAACCATCCTATGTTTGGAGGAGGACTGGTGTGGTTTTACCGGAAACTGGCTGGTATGCAAACCGACGAAACAGAACCCGGTTACCGTCATATTGTTTTTAATCCTCAACCCGTTGATGATTTAGGGTTTGCTGAATATTATAATCAGACATCTTATGGGAAGGCAGGTATAAAATGGCAACAAAATAATGGGAAATTGCAGGTTGATATTACCGTGCCCGTGGGATGTAGGGCTACGCTTTATTTTCCGGCTGAGCGGGTTACCGAAAGTGGTAAGCAACCGGAACAAAATAAAGATGTGAAGTTGATCACAAAAGAAAAAAATAACCTTGTTCTGGAGGTAGGATCGGGAGAATATCATTTTAACAACTAATTGTTTTCTTTACAATAATGATTAAATTAAGGGCCTGAAACACCATAAACTTAAACTAAACCAAAAACTATGAACTGGAAAAAACTCTTTATCACTGTTTTCAGAACCGCCATAGGTTGGCATTTTTTATATGAAGGAATAGCAAAGTTACTCGACGGGAACTGGAGTGCAGCCGGGTATTTATCAAGCTCAACAGGGCCTTTGTCGGGTTTTTATCAATGGATGAGTGGTTCAGAAGCCTTGATGAATGTAGTTGATCCGGTGAATATTGCTGCCTTAATTCTTATTGGTCTGGGACTTTCACTTGGTTTGGCCATTCGTATTTCTGCCGTCTCGGGAGGTGCTTTGTTACTATTGTATTATTTTGCACACCCGCCTTTTGGAGGATCGTTGCTGGCCAATACCGAAGGAAGTTTGTACATCGTAAATAAAAATATGATCGAAGCGCTAGCTTTGCTTCTGATATTTGTATTGAAAGAAAAAGGCTGGGGATTTTATGCGCTTCCACTGTTTTCGAAAAAGAAAACAGAAGAATCCGACAAAGAAATTTCAACCGATCATTCACGTAGAGACGTTTTGAAAAACCTTGCTACAATTCCTGCTTTGGGAGTTTTAGGGTTGGGAGCATTTAACGAAACCCGTAAATTTGGAGTGGACACCCTCTCGGGTGCAACTGTAAAAATTGGTGGTACCGATATAAAAGAACTGAAAGGAGAACTTCCGAAAGGAAAGATTGGGCAGCACGAAATCAGCCGCCTGGTGTTAGGTGGCAACCTGATTGGAGGCTGGGCTCACTCGCGCGATCTACATTATGTGCCGTCGCTTTTCAGAGCGTACAACACTGAAAAGAAGATTTTTGAAACGCTGATGCTGGCAGAGGAAGCCGGGATTAATGCCATTAATATTGGTTTTCCGACAAATGCCACAATGCAGAAATATAAAAAGCTGACAGGTAGTAAAATAAAGGTAATCACCCAAGTTCATCCTGACCGGGAGAATAAAGATTATTTGGTGAATATTAACAAGGCGATCGATTTTGGAGTAGATATTATCCAGGTACAGGGAAACCAATGCGACTGGTTTGTACGCGATAATGAGCTGGATAAAATCGATCTGATGTTAAGTCACATTCGAAAAAACGGATTCACCGCTGGTCTGGCTGCGCACACTGTTGATTCATTGATTGCCTGCGAGGAAGCCGGGATCATACCAGATTATTACATGAAAACCATGCACCACGATAATTACTGGTCGGCACACCCGCGCGAAAACCGTGTGCCTTTTGAAGTGGATGGTGAAAAATCTCCCGATCATAACCGCTTTCACGACAACCTGTTTTGTTTGTTTCCCGATAAGACCGTTGAATTTGTGCAACGCGCCACTGTTCCTGTAATGGGATTCAAGATATTGGCTGCCGGAGCTATTCAACCCGAAGATGGTTTTAACTGGGCTTTTCAAAATGGAGCCGATTTTGTTTGCGTGGGGATGTTCGATTTCCAGATCGTAAACGATGTGAATATCACGATCGATACTCTGAATAACCTGCAAGGTCGCACAAGACAATGGTTTGGATAAAAAATCAGATAACAATTTTATAATCTTTATGAAAAATCGAATACTTATCGTTTTAATCCTCTTTCTGTCAATTGGTGCATTTGCACAAAACGACGATCAAATATATTTAATTATCCGCACCGATGATATTGGTTCGTTTCATGCGGCAAATCTCGCCTGCATTGAAACATATCAAAACGGAATTGCGCAGTCGGTTGAATTAATGGCGCCTTGTGCCTGGTTTTTGGAGGCCACAAAAATGCTGAATAAAAATCCGGGTTTTGATGTGGGAATTCACCTGGTTCTAACCAGCGAATGGAGCAATATCAAATGGCGTCCGCTTACCCACTGCCCGAGTCTGGTTGACGATGACGGCTATTTTTTCCCGATGGTTTGGAAGAATGGTAATTTTCCGGCTGGTTCATCTATTCAGGAAGCGGACTGGAAGCTGGATGAAATAGAGAAGGAATTACGCGCCCAAATAGAACTCTCGTTAAAACATGTTCCTCATATTTCACACATCAGCACGCATATGGGTTTTAATGGCCTGGATCAAAAAATTGCAGAACTGGTTGAAAAGTTGGCAAAAGAATATAAGCTGGAGGTTAACATGGAAGGTGTCGGGCGTTTTTCGGGCTGGACTGGAAATGATGCATACGAAGATCGTATTGATAGATTTTGTGAGAATCTGGAAAAACTTTCGACCGGGAAATACTTATATGTAGAACATCCGGGACATGAAGGCGGAGAAATGGAAACAGTAGGGCACAAAGGTTACGAAAATGTTGCCACAGATCGCGAATGGGTTACGCGTGTACTAACCAGTCCGAAGGTAAAAGAGACGATTAAGAAGAAAAATATCCAACTAATTAACTATAAAGATTTAAAATGAAGACAATTCAAAAATTTATTGTTCTGGTTCTACTCTTTTTTATTGTTACAAGAGTAGACGCTCAAGATCCCAACCGTTATAAAGATGCCGTTGATGGGTTATATACAAAAGAATACAATTTCAGCCCCGATAAAAAGTTGGTTGTTTTTGCCGGCAGTTCAAGTATAAGAATGTGGAAAGATGTACAAGATTATTTTCCCGGTTACAATGTGATAAACAATGGTTTTGGCGGCTCGCATTACAGCGACCTGATTTATTTCTATGATCAACTAATCCTGAAACAGAAACCTGATATTTTATTTATTTACGAGGGCGATAACGATATTGCAAGCCACAAAAAACCGTCTAAAGTTTCGAAAGAAGCAAAGTTGCTAGTTGAAAAAGTTCAAGCCGACATGCCTGAAACAAAGATTGTTCTCGTTTCGGCAAAACCTTGTATAAAACGCTGGGAACTAAGAAACGACTACACAAAGCTGAATAAACGTTTGTACAAATTATCGAAGAAAAAAGACGTTGGATTCGCTGATGTTTGGGCTGCTATGCTGGATGATAACGGGGTAGTTTTTCAGGATCTTTTTCTTGAAGACGATTTGCATATGAACAAAAAAGGTTACGATATCTGGGCAAGAGTGATTGAGGCGTATTTGAATTAGGTTTTATAAATTACTGTTTGCTGAATTAAACCAATCCAAAAGTGTTCATCCAAGCCATTATTCAATGGTATACTGGTGGAACACTTTTGGATTTTTTTATTCTATTCTGAAGCAGAACCGAACAGGTTATATCAGCGGTTCAGTCTGTTTTGTGGTACTTTGTTAAACCGTCGGTTCATTTTGTGCTCACCGTCAACATAAATTTCCATCACATAACGTCCTTGTTCTAGATGCCGGAGGTCGAGACCTGTCTGGGCGTCTTTTATATTGGTGAACTCATGCGTTTCAATATATTCGCCATCTTTTGTAATGCGTACTTTTAATGTTGAAGACTTGTTAGTAGTAGTGTAAATAGTGGCATAATCCCGTACCATTCTCGGGTAAATATTAACCGCAAGTTGCTCTACTGTTGTATCAACCTTAAAGTTATCGTCGGTTTTGAAAGCATAAAACTGCCCATTCCCGCAATCGCTTTCAAACAGGTGGATAAGGTTGCCTTCGGTATCTTTTAAACGCAGGCGTCCGTATCCGGCGTCAGCCAGAAACCAGAATTCCAAACCCTCACCGGCAGTGTCAATCAGGTTCAGAAAGTAGCTTCCTTCTTCCAGTTCCAAAGTATCGATGTAGGTAGTTGCCGAATCCAGCATTTCAGGTGTTTTCGAGTAAATCGTGTCATAGTTGCTGTTTACAATTTGTAGCCAGTTATCTTTTGGCTTATTGTTCGTCATAAATTCAACCACAAATTTCGACGGGATTGTTGGGATACTCTCGAATTTAGCTTCCATATTGTTATCGCCGTCCCATTCGTCTTCTTTCCCGTTGGGTTCTTCCAGAATTACCGAGAAAGTATTTAAACCTTCATTCATATCTATTTCTCCCGGAAGTGAGATTAGGGCCGCTTCATAAAATCCCAGGGTTCCTTTCCACTTGAAAATTTTTTCCCCGAATCCTTTGGTTTTATAAATGATGTTCAATTTTTTCAGATCGCGTTTTCCAAGGTTCCTGATTTTTATGATGGGGCTGAAACCGCGCGGATTAAAACGATTGTAGTTGTCTTTCCGGTTTGGTGCAATAATTTCTTCAATGGCTACATCGTTGTTGTTGTTGGGCTCTCCGTACTGAAAGAAATAGGAAGTAATCTGTTCGCGCGGCTGGTCTTTATCTGCGGCCGTAAACGGTTCCATATCCAGATCAAGTTCGTGAGTGGATTTTGTAAGTGGAATGTCAACCACATCGGGCACCTGAAAGTCGCCGGGGCACCAGTAACCACGATCGAAAATCCATGTTCCGCCCTGCGGATAAAGCGGATTGTTACCACAGTCTTTCCACATATCGCGATGATCGACAATTTCTCCATCGAATTTTAACTCGCGCCAACGGCTGCAAAATTCGCTGCATCCGCTTTTGCTATCCATCCCGTGTCCGGTATGTTGAATGCGAAAACGTCCGAAAGCAGCTTCTTTATCAGTTTTCACAGATTTAGGTGCAAGTTGTTTTTCGATTGGATCTTCCGGATCGCCGTAGCGGTAATTGCCGTCCCACATTTTTTTTGCCGAAATGAAATCAGCTACTTGTGGTCCAAATGTAATATCGAAGTCGAGGGTCAAATCCCAACCCAGATCGGGCGATTCGTAACCTGCATGAATGTATTCAATCTCAACACTGTCGCGCAGGAAAGCCTGGAAGTCTGTAACATCGATGCTCCAGGTATAACTCCATCCTTCCTTAAAATTACTTCCGTAAGGAGTCAGCATCCTCCCGATTTCGTAATCTATCATTTCCCCATTAACACCTCCTTTGCGAAGAATTTTTACGCGGTCCATGTAATCCCAGTGGGCAATGGCACGATCCTGCGGATAGGCAAGAGTCAGGTTCAGAGCTATTTTTCTGATCTCTTTGTTTTCTGATGGGAAAACGCCCCATTTTACAAAGCTTTTTACACCTTGCGAGGGATCGGTATTGATAAGTACTTTATCGTGGGTTTTAACATTTGTGGTTTGTGACATTGCTGCATTTGTAACAACAACGACCGCCAGAAGCAGTAATAGTTTTCGCATGGTTTGTTCAGTTAATTATTTGTTTAGAATAAGTTGAATATCCTGCGTAGTCCCGTTGTTGGTTGCTATGGCAAATTCTTTTTTGATGTGGTTTTCAGGATTGGTCACTACAACGCGATATTTTGTTCCTTTTTTTAGTTTGAACTGAAGAAACTGGTTCATGTCATCGGTTTTACGAGGAGAATAACCAAAATTGATGTTGTTGTCGCCTTCGAAAACATCAACGCGGCAACTCAATCGCGATTCACTTTTTTCTGTATTCCCATCAGCAAAAACCACCATGTTGGCCATCAGTTCATCTTCATTCAGTTTGCTGTTTTTAATCGATTCGTGGTAAATATCGATGTATCGCTGTGTTACATTGTGGCCCCAGATATAAGGTTTCTTTTCTGAAGCATGTTCTTTCATTCTTTCAAAACGCGGGCGAACTTCCTCAGGTAATTTATTTAAATCAGCCACTTGCATGATATATGGACCGTCAACAGCTGCATAATAAGGCATTCCGGTTGGCTTGTACGATGCGGCATAAATCCAGTGCAGCATGTTGTCGGGATCGGCTTTCCCGGCATCGGCAACGAACCAAGATTTGTTTAAAGTATCAGGGTAGTACTCGATAAACTGCCACTGCTCGTCAACCCAAACTTCGCTCCAGGTGTGGTTTCCTTTGAAATTGGTCCACATGGCTGTACCTGCCAGACGCGAAGGAATTCCAACAGCACGATATGCATCGGTAAGTAAAATGGAAAGACCTGAACAAGTTGCCATGTGTTCTTTCATGGCCTGAAACGGGCTGATATCCACTCTTGATCGTTTGGTGTTGTATTCTACATCTACCTCGTCTTTAATGTTACGGGCAATCGACATAATGGCATCAACCATATTGTCTTCTTTATCGGCATATTTGGCAAAGCGATAAAAAAAATCCTTGCGCCAGGCATCGCGGTCTTCCGAAATATTGGCATAGGGTAGCACTTCATTTAAAAATATCGAATCAGGCAGATTGGCGCACCATGTGTATTTTTTACGTGCTTTATAGGCATACTCAACATTCTCCAGCAGGAAATCTGCTTTTAATGTAGTAAGGTCGCGTTCCGGCATGTAACTGATAAGAAATGCCATTCCTTCTTTTTGCTCTTTGGGTGATTCAGCAAGTGCTTTTTCAAGTTCCGCTGCATTGTCTCCGGCCTTTATAAGTGCCGAATCTAAAAGTGTGTGATACTGTTTGAGAACACCCGGGTAATTTGGTTGACAAGCCCAGGCAAAAACAAGTAAAAATCCGACGAAGAGATATTTATTCATAGTATAGTTATTAAAAAATTTTAATAATAGGGCAAATCTAATAAAAAATTTAATTTATAATTTTCTTTGTTACATCCAATTCATCATGTCGAGCCAAAAATGTTGTCCCAGACCAACCGTAAAAATCAGAAAGCCCAGAATTCCGTGTAATATACTGACAAACAAAACACTCCTTGTTCTTTCATAAATAAGGGACAAGTATATTCCGGCAAAAAATGTAAGTATCAACGAAAGGGTGCTGAAATAAACAATATGGACAAAGCTGAATGCAATTCCGCTGGCCAAAATTTTCATCCATTTTTGCGTGAAAAGTGGTTTGTAGCGCATGAAAAGGAATTTTCTAAAAACGATTTCCTGTCCGTAAGCTGAAAAAACGGGGTAAAAGAAAAACATGGCAATCCAGATAACTGGATTTTTTTTGGGTAGGTTGAACAGGTTCTCAGGTTCGAATATAAATACATAAACTATTAGCAGTATTCCGATAAGTACAACAATAACACCTTGTTTCAGCCACATTTGTTTCGAAATTCCCAAACGTATTAAATCACGCGATTTGAATTCCTTTTGTTTTCGAAAATACAATATCAGGGCAAATAAAATGGGTAGCAGAATTGAACTTGGGTGTACCAGGTTTTTATCGAAGAACAGGAAAAGTGGTACCCCAAAAAAGAGGAGGATGAATTCGATAATAAATAATGTTTTACGGATGCTGTTTCGCATTTTTTTATTTTGAAAGAAGGATGATGTCTTTGGGTTTCAAAATATGTAAAGGATATCCCTCATCAACAGAATGAATCATAGCCAGTCCAACCTGGGTTGTGGTAACAACCGAATTTGGGGCAAGTGCGCGGATTAATTTTACAAGCCACATAAAATAGTCGTAAACAAACTGGTAACCTTTTGTTCTTGATTTTATTCCGCGCAAGGGAATAATAAAGCCCGGACGAAACATAAATGCCTGTTTAAATCCCAGTTTTAGTATGTCGTTTTCGGCTTTTCCTTTTACACGTGCCCACATAATTCTTCCTTTCTCAGATGAATCGGTTCCTTCCCCTGATACATAAGTGACAGTCATTTTCGGATTTAAAACATGCAGTTCGCGGGCGAGGGCAAGTGTAAAGTCGTATGTAATTCTTTTATAGTCGCTTTCTTTCATTCCTACGGAACTGATACCCATGCAAAAGAAGCAGGCGTTGTAGCCTTTGAGTTCATCGGTAACTCCTGAAAAATTTGAAAAATCGTGGTGAATGAGTTCTTTTAGTTTGGGATGTTTTATTCCAACCGGATTTCTTCCGATTACTAAAACGTTATCTACCAACTGATGATCGAGGCTTTCGAGAAGAACACCTTTTCCTACCATTCCTGTTGCACCTGTAAGAATTACATTCATTTTATTCCGGGTTAAGATTAAGTATGGTTATTTCGCTTATAGTACCAACACGCATGGGTGGGCCAAAAGTGCCAACTCCCTGCGATACATATATCTTTGTCCCTTTATAATCGTGCAGACCTTTATTGAATTTATAAATCATTTTTACCACAAAACTGAACGGAAATAACTGGCCGTTATGCGTGTGTCCGGCCAGGAATAAATCAATGCCATGTTTGCTGGCATATTGAATTCCGTCGGGGCTGTGATGCAATAAAATAGTTGGTTTGCCGGGGAATATATTTAGTTCATTCAGTGTTGATTTAATGGTTGAACGAACTCCGGGTGCGTGCATATTAAATGATTCTTTGTCGGCTCGCATATGATTCAGCCCGATAATCTGAAGTTGGCTGAAATGGGTGACTTCATTTTCCAGTACCTGAACGCCAATATCGCGGAGATTGTCTTTTATTTCCTTTGCTCCGGAATATCCATCGTGGTTGCCTTCAACAAAATAAACGGGGGCATTTAATTTTGTTAATGGTTCGAGACTCTGTTTGTTCAACCTGATTTTTCCATCGAATAAATCGCCTGCAATAAATATTACATCAGGTTTTTGGGCATTGGTTATGTCTACTACCTTTTGCAGGGTTTTTACGCCCCAAAAATGTCCGATATGGATGTCGGTTAACAGGGCCGCTTTAATTTCTTTCGAGAGACCTTTCATTTCGATGTCAACTTCGCGAATCTGTTTATGTGTTGCATTCCAAATTCCATATCCCGAAATCAAAACTGCCAGAGATATGGCAACTACACCAAGGGTTTTTGGACTGGCCTTTATAAAAATGCCAAAAACATCAACAACCATAACTGAAAGCAGCAGATATAGCATAAATCCCATTACTATGGCTGCAGCACTGTATGCCAGGTTGGCCAGCCCGCTTTTAGCATTCATCAGGGGTATCATTCCACCAATCATAAACAGGATTATGGCTGCAAATGTGATGTATAAAAACCGGGTGCTTTTAAAGTCGAAATACCAGGTAAATCGCCGTGTTAAATAAATATTGGCTGTAATCAGTATTCCAAAGAACACAATTAAAAAAATGAGAGGAACGAATTGTCGCATTGTTGTCTTTTCAGATAATTTTTTCTTTCAGCTTTAAAGTTAACCAATTTCGGCTTCAGTTTGTTCGGGAAATGGGAACAGAAGAATTTTGGGTTCCTGATCGCTTCATAAAAGTAACTTAATTTTTTAAGAAAATCTGCCGTAAAATCTGCCACGATTTTAATAAAAATAAGTATGAACAAAAAGGCTGTAAAATCCTTATACTATTAAGTTTAAACTAAATCGGCAATCATGGATTCAACTAACTTTATCATTAAAACCTTATTCCCCTTTTTGTTTTTATTAGTAATCAGTCTGAATATAAAGGCGCAGGATGGAGCAGATTTGTATGGTCAGCACTGTGCACAATGTCACGGAGCTAATTTAACCGGAGGGAACGCAACCAGTTTAGTCGATGGAATTTGGCAATTTGGCGCGGAGGATGGTTATGTTTTCAGAAATATAAAATTTGGGATCGCTCATTTAGGGATGCCGTCTTATCAATCAACATTAAACGATGATGAGATTCGTTCAATAATGAAATATATCCGTGAATCAGAGAAGGAAGTGGGTTCAGAAAAACCTCCAATCGCAAAGGAAATTGAAACTCTTGATTATAATATTAATGTTGAAATTTTTGCTGAAGGACTTGAGGTTCCCTGGGCAATCGATTTTTTAGATAAAAACACAGCCTTGATTACAGAGCGGCCCGGAAGGTTACGGATTGTAAAAAACGGAAAGCTTCAAACCGACCCGGTGAAGAATACTCCAAAAGTTTTAAACGAAGGTCAGGGTGGTCTGCTCGATGTTGCCGTTGATCCTGGTTATTCTGATAATGGCTGGGTTTATATGGCTTACAGCCATGTTTTAAACGGGAATTCTGCAGGCGATCGTCCTCCGGCAATGACCCGCATTGTTCGCGGAAAAATTGAAAACAACACCTGGACAAACCAGGAAGTTTTATTCGAAGCCCCGCACGAAACATATCGGACCACCCGTCACCATTATGGATGCAGGATTGTTTTCGATCCGTGGGGGCATTTGTTTTTTGCCATTGGCGACAGAGGCGCGGGTTACCAGGCGCAGGATTTTAAACTTCCCAATGGCAAGGTTCATCGCATTTGGAAAGATGGAAGTATTCCCGCAGATAATCCTTTTGTTGTGGAAGAAGGTTCTGTCCCTTCGTTGTTTTCTCTGGGTAACCGAAACATTCAGGGCATGGCCATTCATCCGCAAACCGGAAAGCTTTGGGTTACCGAACACGGCCCGATGGGAGGAGATGAGTTGAACCTGATTGAATGGGGTAAGAATTACGGATGGGAGACCATTACCTATGGTAAAAATTACAACGGTACAATTATTACCGAAGAAACACACAAACCAGGCATGGAACAACCCGTTTTGTACTGGAAACCATCAATTGCCGTTTGCGGTCTTGATTTTTACCGGGGTGATTTGTTTAAAAAGTGGAAAAATAAATTGCTGGTTGGCGCTTTAAAATATGAAGAGGTTCGGTTGCTTCAAGTTGAAGGAGACCGAGTTGTGCACCAGGAAGTTATTGTGAAAAATCAGGGGCGTGTGCGGGATGTTTCTACTGGTCCGGATGGTGCAATTTATGTGGTACTAAATAAACCGGGAACGGTAATTCGTTTAACACCGAAAGAATAATCACTTTAATCAAATAGAGTTTTCTGTTCGGTTTCAGGATAGAAAACAAACTCATTTACATTCGGGACGTTGTAACCGGTTTTTCGAAGTATAATCGCTTTATCGATGGTGTGTGCATCCATTTTCGTTTCGTCGTAGGGCTGGCAAAGCTCCAGCACCGATTTATAATCTTTGGCAGTGAGCCATCTTTCTTCATTTTCAGTAGAAATAATTACCGGCATGCGCTGCTTTTTGTTGTGGATGGTTTTCATTAAGTCGTTTGCTTCACAGGTAATTATAGTGAAGGTTTCGTGCATATTCAAAGTCCCGGGTTCTGTCCAGCTGTCCCACAACCCTGCCAGCATGAACGGGCTGCGGTCTTTCATGTAAATGTAATAAGGGTACTTGCTTTTATTGATATCGCGCCATTCGTAAAACCCTGACACCGGAATGAGGCAATGTTTTCGCCCAACCAGCTGTTTATAGGAAGCTCTATCCTGCAGCGATTCGCATTTGGCGTTCAGTGTTTTGGTTTTTATTTCGTTGGCAAAATCCAGGTTTTTCGTGTGTTCGGGAATGAGACCCCAGGAAAGTTCACGGGCTTTGTATGGCTTTTCGTTGGTAATAACCATAACTGAAGGATTGTAAAAACCTTTTAAAACCCACGAATCGGGCATGTTGTTAAAGTCAGCACGATTAAGATAGCCCCGTTTTATCATCAATTCTATTTTTGCCCTAACTTGTTCGATGTTGTAACACATGCTGTAATAAAAAATAATTCCAGACTAAAGTTCAGTACATTCTGTTTTAAAAACAAATTTTGGTTTTTAATCCTCGCAATTTAAACTTATTTTGGAGTAGAAAGTCAAACTTCAAAAATTGGAATGAGAGAAACAATTACGGTTCTTGGTTTTGTTCAAGCGTTATTTGGGATGTTGATATTTTTAACCAAGCGCCCACGCCATCTGAGCTTCTATTTAATTAGTTTATGGTTAGCGTTAATTGCAGTTTTTTTAGGAGCAAGGTTCCTGCCTTTCGAGGTGGTTGATTACTTTAAACCGGGTATATTCCCTGTTATGTTCCTGTTCGGCCCGCTGTTATATTTGTATGTCAGCTCGCTGGCGATAGAAAATTTTAAGCTCGAAAAAAAACATTTGTTGCATCTGATTCCTTTTTTACTTGTTTGTATTCATCGTTCATTTACCGATCCCGTCTCTATAACTGCCGCTCCCAGTTTGGGGCAGAATAGTGCCTTCTTTTACAATCAGATATATTATTTCATTATCCTTGTCTCACTGTTTATTTACTGGATTTTTAGTATTCGGATAATATTAAATCACAGAAAAAAAATACCGTATTATTTTTCAAATTATACAAAGCGGATTACTCTCAGCTGGTTGATTTTCGTAGTCCTTCTATTCCTGGTTCTGTTTTTGGTTGATATGTCTTTTACTTCCTTGTCAAGATTCATGGGAGTAAGGTTTTTTCGTTTCTTTTCGCTATCGACAAATCTTACCATTTTCACTTTTGTAGTGATATTTTTTAGTATTAATCAGTCGACAATTTATGATTTCAGGGAGACAGAAGCAGAGGAGGAAGAAGATGAATCGGTTGCAAAATACAAACGTTCAGCTCTCGATGAAAAAAGAATTGAAGAAATCAATAAAAAAGTGTGGGATTATTTAAAAGCCAAAAAGCCTTATTTGAATCCGGAATTTAGTTTCCAGATGATGGTAGATGATTTGGGTATTTCCAGGCAATACCTTTCGCAGGTGATAAATGCCGGTCAGAAAAAGAATTTTTATAAGCTGATTAATGAGTTTCGGGTGGAAGAGGTAAAGGAGAAACTGGCGGACAAAAAATACGAAAAGTACACTGTCCTTGGTATTGCTTTTGAATGTGGATTTAACTCGAAAACTTCCTTTAATCGCATTTTTAAAGAGGAAACAGGTTTAACTCCTACTGCCTATAAAAACTCGTTGTTAGAAAATGTTATTTAAAAAAATGAAAATGCCGCCACCTTCTCAGGCAGCGGCATCAATTAATTAAACTAACCTATTTCTGAAAAGAATATACAAAGTCTTTGTCGTAAGAACTCAAAACGATTTTATAATTTCCTGCATCCAGTTTCGACAGGTTGTAACCGGAAGTGATTGGACGGCTTTTACCGAGTTTTGTTTCGTAAACCAGCTCGTCGTTATTTAAAATTTTTAATTTAAAGTTCTCTCCTTTTAGGTTCAGGTACGAGAATTTTAATTCTGTTCCGTTGAAATCGAAATACGGTTCAAAATCAGTTTTTGTATCTGCCAGGTGGATTTTTTGAGTTGTTTTTGTAAAACCTGTTTCCTGGATAACACCGTCAACTTTCAGGCTTAGTTTGTACTTTCCGTTTTCAAGATTTGTCATATCAAATAGTTTCTGATACGACGATACCGGCTTTTCAGATTGTTTAAAGTAAACGATTTCGCCGGCATCAGATTAAATGCTCATTTCAAAATTGGAAATTTTACTGTTCAGGATCGAGACTACAACCTGGTCGGTATTTATGGGTTGTACACTCATTCTTGGAAGTTCAGTTGCTGAAGCCACAACTACCATGGCGATTGCCACTAATGTTAATAATGTTCTTTTCGTTTTCATGCTAAAATTGTTTTCATTAATTAATACTACGATTGAGACACGACCAATTCGCTTTTGTTTAATCTATTATCTTTAAAACAAGTCCCAACATATTTATTGGTACTCTTTAAAAATTCTTAACAGGAGTAAAGGCGTGGTATAAATTTTATGGTATTAGCGTGTGATTCCTATAATCTACCGGATATGTACGGATATTCAGAGGGAGAATAATATGTAGTTATTATGTTTAAACATGGTTGGTTGTAAAATCGTTCCATAAAGAGTACCAAATGTTATATAAGCGTTTTATCGGAACGGATGAGACGCCTGCAAAGGTTATACTTCCTACTTTTCGGACATGTGAGTTAATAACATAGGTCGATTTGTTTGTTTAGATAATTGCAAATCGTAATCCTCCGGTGACACCGGGGGATTTTTATTTTTTGTAAGTTTGGGGGAGTTCTAACCTAAATCTTACTAAAATGAAGTTTTTGTCTCTTCCTCTTTTGTTAGTGAGCCTTTTCATTCTGTTCTCTTGTCAGTGCAATAATGCTGATAAACAATTAAATCCGTCTGTAACTCTTTGGTACAACCAGCCCGCCAGCGACTGGACAGAAGCTATGCCTATCGGTAATGGCCGTTTGGGAGCCATGGTTTATGGCAGGCCCGAGAAGGAAATAATCCAGTTCAACGAAGAGACTCTTTGGACAGGGCAGCCACACGATTATGCACATAAAGGCGCCAATAAATATTTTAAGAAATTAAGGGAATTGCTTTGGGCAGGAAAACAACGCGAAGCAGAAGAGCTGGCAATGGCACAATTTATGTCGCAGCCGCTTGGCCAGTTTTGTTATCAGCCATTCGGGAATATTTTGCTCGATTTCCCAGGTCATGAAAATCCTGCACAGTTTAAAAGACAACTTGATTTGGAAGAAGCTTTGTCTGCCGTTTCATACAAGGTTGGCGATGTAACTTACAAACGCGAGATATTTTCATCAAATCCTGCACAGGCTGTTGTAATTCGTTTGGAGTCGTCGAAAAAAGGCGCGCTTGAATTTTCTGCGGGAATGGATTCTCCACAAGAAAGCTATGAGGTTTTTGTAGAAAACGACATGGTGATCATTAAAGGGAAAGCCAATAATTATCCCCATGATAAAGTAAGAACTGGCGCAGCTTATCCCGAAAGCAAATTGAATTTTGAAGCTCGTTTAAAGGTTCTTTCAGATGGAGGAGAGTTAATTAAGGACGGGAAAAAGATTTCCATTAAGAATGCAACTAGTGCCACTTTAATTCTGGTTGCCGCTACTAATTTTGTTAATTATCAGGACATCAGTGCAGACCCGGAGCAAAGGTGTAAAAACTACCTGGCAGAGTTGGAAGGAAAGTCGTACAAAGAAATAAAAGACGAGCATATCTCAGATTACCAGGAGCTTTTTGGCCGGGTAGAACTGGATCTGGGTGAATCAGAACTTTCACTTCGCCCGACCAACGAACGTTTGGCAAGCTTTAAACAAGACGAAGACCCGAATATGGTAGCTTTGTTATACCAATATGGAAGGTATTTGTTGATTTCGTCATCCCGCGAGGGAACACAACCTGCCAACCTGCAGGGAATCTGGAATGCCGACATTGCTCCGGCATGGGATAGTAAATATACCATCAACATCAATACAGAGATGAATTACTGGTTAGCGGAAATCACAAACCTGTCGGATCTGACTGACCCGTTAATAAAAATGGTGGAAGATCTATCAATGACCGGAAGGAATGTGGCGAAAGAGCATTATGATCTGGGGGGCTGGGTGGCTCATCACAATACGGATATCTGGCGGGGCGCAGCTCCTATTAATCACTCCAATCATGGAATCTGGCCGGTTGGAGGAGCCTGGTTGAGCGAGCATTTGTGGTGGCATTACCAGTTCACCGGCGATAAGGAATATTTGGGAACCCGCGCTTACCCGGTATTGAAGTCGGCTTCCGAGTTTTTTGCCGGTTACCTGGTTTCAGATCCGACTCATCCTGAGTGGCTGGTGAGTGGCCCAAGCAACAGTCCTGAAAACGGAGGATTGGTAATGGCTCCAACAATGGACCATCAGATTATAAGAAATCTGTTTGCAAATACCATCGAAGCTGCTGAGATTCTTGGTGTAGATGATGATTTTGTTGCAGAGTTGAAAGAAAAGCGGGCGAAGATTGCTCCCAATCAAATCGGTCAGTACGGACAGTTGCAGGAATGGCTCGATGATAAAGATGATCCAAAAAGTGAACATCGCCATGTATCTCATTTGTGGGGATTACATCCGGGTAACGAGATTCATCCAACAACAACTCCTGAATTGGCCGAGGCCTGTAAGGTTACACTCTCGCACCGCGGCGATGGTGGTACCGGATGGTCGCGTGCATGGAAAATCAACTTCTGGGCGCGACTTTTAGATGGCGATCATTCGTTTCTTTTATTGAAAAACCTGGTGGTACCATCGCGTATTCCGGGAGCAGAGAAAGACCAGGGTGGTTTGTACAACAACCTGTTCGATGCCCATCCTCCTTTCCAGATCGATGGTAACTTTGGCGCAACTTCCGGCATTACAGAGATGTTGTTGCAGTCGCATCTTCGTGATGAGAATGGCGATTATTACCAGGATATTTTGCCAGCTCTGCCTTCAACTCTTGCTTCAGGAAAAATTTCCGGAATAAAAGGACGTGGTGGTTTTGAATTTGCTATCGAATGGACCGATGGTAAGCTCGTTTCTTTAAAAGTAAAATCATTGCTTGGGAATAATTTGCATGTTCGATATCAAGGGAAACTGATCTCAAAGGAAACACAAAAGGGTAAAACCTATTCGTTTACAATAGATGGATTTTAATAGACAGAAACCTTCCTGCCTACCAGCAGGCAGGCGACTTCTGTCTTCAAACTTTTCAAAATGAAAGCACTTGTTCTTGATAAATACATGGAACTCAACTACCGCGAATTCTCTGATCCTGTAATTGAATCAAACGAAGTATTGGTTAAAGTAAATGCCTGTGGCATTTGCGGCAGCGATGTACATGGCATGGATGGAAGCACAGGGCGGCGGCAGCCTCCTGTTATAATGGGGCACGAGGCATCGGGCGAAATTATAGAATTGGGTACTGAGGTGGAAGGTTGGAAAAAGGGCGACAGGGTAACCTTCGACTCTACTATTTATCCGCTTAACGACTGGTATACTTTAAAGGGGCATTACAATTTAAGCGACAATCGTAAGGTGTTGGGTGTGGCACCAAAAGAATATAAACGTCATGGTGCGTTTGCTGAGTATGTGGCTGTTCCGGCACACATTCTTTATAAATTGCCCGATAATGTTACGTTTGAACAGGCTGCCATGGTTGAACCTGTGGCTGTGGCTGCACATGCTGTAAATCGCTCTAAGATACAGCCCGGACAAAGTGCGGTAGTAGTTGGAGCGGGAATGGTAGGTATGTTCGTAATAAAAATGCTGGAGATTGCAGGGGCCAATCCAATTATTGCAGTTGATCTGGATGAAAATAAACTGGAACTTTCCAAAGATTTTGGGGCTACATTTACGATTAATAGTTCCGGAGAAAATGTTTCAGAAAAGATAAAAGAATTAACTAAAAATCGTGGAGCAGATGTTGGTTTTGAAGTGGTCGGTATTTCTGAGACTGTGAATCTGTGTATCAACAGTTTGCGAAAAGGTGGAACTGCTGTGTTGGTAGGAAATCTGAAACCGGAGGTAGTTATTCCACTTCAGCAGGTTGTTACTACTGAATTATCTTTACTTGGAAGTTGTGCCATTAATGGTGAATATGAACTGGTTCTTGATTTAATGTCTTCAGGAAAGATAAAAGTGGATAATATGATTTCTGCCGTGGCTCCTCTTTCTGAAGGAGCAAGCTGGTTTAAAAGGCTCTACAATAAAGAACCCGGATTGAATAAGGTTATTTTAAAGCCATGAAATGAGCATGGGAACTAATTCACTCTGCCTAATGATGATTAAATTCCATGCGAATTACACATGATACCGTTGAAAACGAAAATTTTAATCATATGAAAAAGTTCAATATTGCCATTTTAGGATGTGGAAAAGTGGCGCATTTACACGCCAAAGCCATTAACAATCTTCCCGGTGCGAACCTTGCAGGTGTGTGGAGCCGGACTTTTGAAACTGGAGAGGATTTTGCCAAAGAATATAAAGTTCCTGTTTATTTAAAAATCGATGAACTGATCAGAAAGGAACGAATCGATCTGGCGATTGTGTGTACGCCGCATCCGTTTCATTTAAATCCAACCGTTGAAGCGGCCAATGCAGGTGCTCATGTTCTTGTGGAAAAACCTTTGGCTTCAACACTGGAAGACTGCGATAAAATGATTGCTGCCTGTTATCATGCCGGTGTAAAACTGGGAGTTGTTAGTCAGCGGCGTTGGTACGAACCGGTAAAACGTGTAAAAGATGCCATTGTTGCCGGTAAAATAGGCAAGCCTGTTTTTGGAACCATCAATATGCTGGGCTGGCGCGATAAAGCTTATTACGATGCCGACGAGTGGCGTGGTACCTGGAAAATGGAAGGCGGTGGTGTTTTAGTGAACCAGGCACCGCATCAACTGGATATCCTATTGTGGTACATGGGCGAAATTGATGAGGTTTACGGACAATGGCGCAACCTGAACCATCCTTATATCGAGGTTGAGGACACGGCTGTGGCGATTATCAAGTTCAAGAACGGAGGAATTGGAAATATAATTGTTAGTAATTCTCAAAAACCCGGAATTTACGGGAAGGTACAGGTTCATGGTGAAAACGGGGCTTCGGTAGGTGTTCAAACCGATGGCGGAGCTATGTTTATAGCCGGAATGTCAAATATTCTTGAGCCGCCGGTAAACGACATCTGGTCGGTGCCGGGTGAAGAAAAGATGCTGGATGAGTGGAAAAAATCCGATTCAGAACACTTTAACAGTATCGACCCGATGGTTTATTATATGGAACGTCAGATTGAAGATTTCCTGCTTGCTTTGGAACAAGGCAGGGAACCTTTGGTAAATGGAAAAGAAGCAAGAAAAACCGTTGAATTATTCACTGCAATATATCGCTCAACCCGGGATAATAAACCCGTAAAATTTCCGCTAAAACCTGAAAAAGGGGTCGCCATGGATGGAAGATTAAGTTAAGTAGAATCTGGTTTTTTGAAGTGTTTGTGAATATCTTTTTTCATGTAAACTTAGTGTTTGGCAAATATTAACAAGAAGTGTAATTTTTAGCTTTATGTTAATCAGACGAGGTGTTGTTATACTTTTTACATGATTTTAGAAAGATTTTCATTGAATTATTTGGTTATTAAAAAACAACAGTCTATTTTGGCAGCTACAAACCCTTATTTTTTATCTTTTTGTTTTTATTATGGGCAGCTTTTTGGACGAAGAGTTGCCCCTTTTTGTCTTTTCGGTAGGAAGGGGCAGACGTTATGAAAGTTGAAATGACTGCTTGTTAAAAGTAGAACCTAACCATATATCAGGATGATAGAGAATGGTTTACATTCGAATCATCATATCGGGCAATCATTTAAGGATGATAAAAAATTAGGAAAAGAGGTGGGGCTCCCTGCCTCTTTTATTTTGTCTCGTTTTTTAGAAACGACGTGGTCTGTTTAATAGATGCTGAAATTGGAAGGTATTGGTAAGCAATCATCCGGCTTACTTTTGATCCGTTGTAGTAATTTTTCTCATTCCTTCCCGTTGCTGCCTCCTTTGTTATAAATGGAGTTTTACGTGTGAATAAACTGGCAAATGCAGCTATGCGCCAAACCAGTGCAAGGAGGAAATCGTTGGCCCAAATAGTAGGACGAGGCACACCTAATCCATCCGCCATTTCTGAGAATACTTGCTGGTAACTTAGATTTTCTGCGCTTAGCAAATAGCGCTGGTTTTTGCACTGTTCAAAGTTGCTGTCATCCATTAACCTGATCATAGGTCTCACTACGTCTTTTACGTCAACAAATCCGGTGACGCCTTTGGTATAGAATTTCATTCCATCCTGAATGGTTTTGAATATCTTGGCACTTCCTGTTTCCCAGTTGCCAGGCCCGAAAATGATTGAAGGATTAACAATAATCGCATCCAGCCCTTCTTCAATACCTCGCCAGATTTCTGTTTCGGAGAAAAATTTACTTTCAGAATAACCTGAATTCTTTTTCGAAGGAACCCAGTTGGTGTCTTCGGTAACAGCTTCCCCGTTATGTAATTTCCCGAGTGCAGCGATAGAACTCACATGGCATATTTTTTTTACTCCGTTCTCTATGGCTGCATTCACGAGGTTGGCGGTGCCTTGCACGTTATTCGAAATCATTCGTTGCCTTTCTTTCGATTCGAACGAAACAATGGCTGCGCAATGATAAATCTCTTTTACTCCCGATAAAGCTGTATTAATCGAATCGTATTCCAGAATATCGCCGTTAATCCATTCAATTTTATCGAATAGTTGCTGAGCTTCTTCTTTTTCAGAATAGTATCGAAAGGTTTTCAGAACCTGTTGAAGATTACTGGTTTCCCGTTTCAGGGCTCTGATATTATTATTTGTTTTCGTAAGCTCATAAAGTAAATGAGCCCCGACTAATCCTGTTCCCCCGGTTACAAAAATCATTTCGAAGAATTTTTGGTGTTCCAAGGAGTGACTGCTTTCGCTCCAAATTCTTTTGCTTTTATCGACTCTATATGAACTTTAAAGATACCAACATTCTTTACTGCCGGTGTGCCGAATTTAAATTCGCGATCGCTGTATTGTTTCATTATCAATGAAAGACAACGATATTTTTCGTCGAAATCTTCGATAAACTCAACGCTGCCTTCAACATTTACCGATTTGGATTTTACCCGGTAACTGCAGCCAACCTGCACATCCTGCCAGGCAAGTTCTTCCCCAAGTGTCCAGTTAATACAAACCCTTGGATTTTTTTTAATGGTTTCCCACATGCGCCCTTCCTGTGCCGAATGAAGAATAACCGTGTCGCCTTCCAATGCAAAGTTCATTGGAAGAATATATGGCACATTATCATCCGCCATAGCCAGGTAACAGGTTTGGCAGGTTCTGATTATTTCGTCGATTTCCTCTCGCTTTTCAATAAAATATGTACGCATAGGCTTTATTTAGTTAATGGTCCGGTTACCAAGGTTGTGAGCTAGGTCTTTTTCCAAACGTTTCAGGTTCATATAAGTCGACTGCTCTTCAATTACCCTGTCGAAGTCGTTGGCAGCAGCCGCTTCATCAATGGCTTTTTCTATCCCTGCCATCATTATTTTTATTTTTCTGAATTTGTATTCATTCACAATTTTAGGGATCAGCAGATCAAGAATATCCTCTTCTTTTTCTGTAAATGCCCCGGCTTTTGTCCAGCGTTTGCTTTCAGTGTATTTGTCAGAAAGCAGGTCGGTGGCCAGTTTGCTGACTTCGCTTTCCTGGTGATAGATAAAGTGTTTCCAGGGATCGAAATTTTCGTCTTCAAGATGATCGCTAATATCGTAAAATATGGTTTGAAAGAGTTGATTTTTCGACACCAGTTCATCTGCCTCAAGCTCATCGATCATAAATTCTCCAACTGTTACCAGGTGCGTTTCGCGGGTTTCCTCGTCTTCTTCTTCCCAAAGTTCTGCTTTACAGTGTTTAAGAAGGAATCGTAAAAATTCGAGTTCTTCAATCCGTAATTTTGGAGGTGGTGGAGATTGTGTCTGTGTTTGTGGTGCCGGTGCTGGAGGCACGGTATTTCGCCTTGCCTGTTCGCGAAGTTCCTTTTTCTTGAAATCTTCGCTTTTTTGAAACTTTTGTTTTCTGACTTCGGTGTATAAAACCTCTTCATTTACACCCAGCAACCTGCTGCATTCTTTAATGTAAACCGATCGGGTAATCGTGTCTGGTATTACCGCCACCGACCGGATAACATCACTTATTAAACGTGCTTTGGCCACCGGATCGTTTTCTGTATCTTTTAAAAGCAAACGAGTTTTGAACTGTATGAAGTCCGTTTCATTTTTTTCAATGTAGTGCTGGAATCCGCTTGCACCCATTTTTTTTGCAAACGAGTCGGGATCTTCTCCATCGGGCAGAAGCAGTACTTTCACATTCATACCTTCTTCCAGAACCAGGTCGATCCCGCGCAGCGAAGCTTTTATCCCGGCAGCATCTCCGTCGTAAATTATTGTGATGTTGGGTGTAAAACGCCGAACCATTCTAATCTGGTCGGGAGTGAGCGCTGTTCCCGAAGATGCTACCACGTTCTCGATACCGGTTTGGTGCATCGACATTACGTCGGTATAACCTTCAACCAGGTAGCATTTGTCGTTACGGGTAATTTCGCGTTTGGCCTGGTAAATTCCGTACAGCACCCGGCTTTTATGGTAAATTTCCGATTCCGGCGAATTAAGGTACTTGGCTGTTTTCGGATCGGTTTTTAGTATTCGTCCGCCAAAGGCAATTACCCGCCCGGCCAGGTTGTGGATGGGGAACATTACACGTCCGGCAAAGCGGTCGCGCATCCAGTTATCTCGCTTGATGGTCAGTCCGCTTTTCTCTAAAAAATCAATTTTGTAACCTTGTTTTTGGGCTGCCTCGGTAAATGGTGTTTTCCCGTCGGGGGCAAATCCAACTTCAAATTTTTTCAGAATATCGTCGCGGAAACTGCGTTCGCGGAAATAACTCAGGCCAATCGTGCGGCCTTCGTTTTCTTCCCAGAGGTAACGAGTAAAATATTTCTGGGCAAAACCCGAAACAATCATCATACTCTCCCGCTCGTCCTTAATTTGTTTTTGTTCCTCGGTTTCTTCCTCTTCAACAATTTCGATGTTGTATTTTTTTGCCAGCCACTTCAACGCTTCAGGGTAGGTGAGGTTTTCATGTTCCATAATAAAATTCACCGAGTTGCCCCCTTTGCCACATCCAAAACATTTAAATATCCCCTTTGCCGGCGATACGGTAAACGAAGGCGTTTTTTCGTTATGGAACGGGCATAATCCCAACATGTTAACGCCTCTTTTTCGCAGCGTTACAAAGTCGGAAACCACATCCGAAATCTCTGCTGCATCTAAAATCCTCTCTATAGTAGCATGATCAATCATCGATACAAAAATATCAGAATTAGATGAAAGAAAACGGTATTTTGTTTTTTTTGAATCAAATGAATTTTAATTGTATTTTAGATGTTAGTATTAAATGTTTGTAAGATATGAGATATCGGGCACTTAAATTAATTGCTTTGATATTATCACTATATTATCAAGTGGATGTAATTATCCATAAAAGTTGAAACAAAGTATTTGTATGAGATTAGATGTTAACTTTTAAAATTTAATATATGGATTCTCAAATTATAAAGGAGATCGAACAGATCAAAAAATATATTGGGAGATTGAAAAAACAGAATAAAGCAAAGGAGATTTTAATCCCGGTCATTTCATTATTAATAGCATTAATAAGTATTATTGCAAGTTCAATAACCCAAAAAAATACGATTGAAGCATCGATTTACAGTGCTACTGTATCAATTAAAATTACGAATTATTCAACTTTAATGGCAGATTTTGAGAAGATATATGGTTTGACAGGAGAAAGAATTTTAATAAATACAGGTACGAAAAATGAATTGGATTCATATTATATAAATCAGTTAGATAGTGTTATTGATAACAGAAAAGATATATTAATGACTGATTATTTTAAACTTTCTTTATTGCTAAATGAAAAAACTCGTAAAGAGACTCAGACGATAATTGATAGTACGAAAGAGCTTTGTGATAGTATTACGAGATATAGTTCTCTAACAAATCGAAAACAATTTTATAATCAACAAGATTTTGTAACCAAATATTCAGATTTTCGCCTTCAATTAAAAAGAAAGCAAGATGAAATAATGAATATTTTAATTAACTTTTTTTCAAATCCGTCTAGCTAGTATTACCCTCAATCTTTTCAAATTAAGCTATTTTTGTTGAAAAATAATTTGTAAGGAAATTTCTATTTTGAAAATAGGAATCAGGTATTGGATGTGATCACCATCAATACTATCTACATGAAATCACTATCTTTAAACTGAATTAACATTGAATGAAAAAACTGGTAGTACTTTCGGGAGCAGGCATGAGCCAGGAGAGTGGTTTAAAAACTTTCCGCGATATGGGCGGTCTGTGGGAAAGTTACGATGTTACTGAAGTTGCAACACCGGAAGCGTGGGAGAAAGATCCTAATCTGGTACTGCGATTCTATAACGAGCGAAGAAAACAACTTTTCAGCGCCGAACCCAATGCCGGGCATTTCGGGATTGCTGAACTGGAAAAATGGTTCGATGTTCGTGTAGTTACACAAAATGTTGATAATCTGCACGAAAGGGCAGGCAGCACCAAAGTTTTGCATCTGCATGGCGAGTTGATGAAAGCTCGAAGTACCATCGACCCGTTTTTGGTTTACGAACTTGATCACTGGGCTCTGGATATGGGCGATAAATGTGAGAAAGGCAGCCAGTTGAGACCTCACATTGTTTGGTTTGGCGAAGGAGTGCCGGAAATGCCAAAGGCGATAGAAATTGTTGAAGAAGCCGATATTCTGGTTGTTATAGGAACTTCGCTGGCTGTTTATCCTGCCGCGGGCCTTGTACATTACATCAAATCCGATGTTCCTGTTTTTGTTGTGGATCCTAACCGGCCTGAAGTTTTCAATCAGAACGTTACGTATATCGAAGAGAAAGCCGGGAAGGGTATTGAGATATTAAAAATGAAATTGGAAAAATTTAAATAATATGTGGCAAAAATTATTAATTGCAACCGCTTTGTTTTTTGTTTTGAACGGGGTATTTGCCCAGCGTTTCGATGCCGGATTAATTGCCGGATTTAATGCTTCTCAGGTTGAAGGTGATTCTTATAAAGGCTATTACAAAGCAGGCGTCCTTGCAGGAGCTTTTGTGCAAACCGATATCGCACCGGCCATCGTTGCCGGAATGGAGATAAAGTATTCGCAGAAAGGTGCGCGTAAAAAATACAATCCCAAGCAGCCCGAAGAAGATAAATATGTTATGCGTTTAGGTTATGTAGATGTTCCAATTTTTCTCGGTTTCAGGACCAGTAATAAAGGGCTGGTTATTGGCGGAATAGCTCCGGGATATCTGATTCACTCGAAAGAATTGAATTCATACGGTGAGTTTCCTGAAGAAGATCAACACCCGTTTAATGATTTTGATTTACAGCCGTTTCTTGGATTTCAGTTTGACTTTTTAGAGCGCCTTTCTGTTGATTTACGTTTTGCAATGTCAGTAATTCCTATTCGCGATAAACCAGGAGAAAGCAATTATTATTGGCAAAATAGTCAATTTAATAGAGTTATTTCGCTGGCATTTTATTATAACCTGGGAAGTTTGAGGTAAATATGAAACGAAAAATTGTTGTTGCGGTAACAGGTGCAAGCGGTTCGATTTATGCAAAATTATTATTTAATAAATTGCGCCAGATAAAGGACCAGATGGAGGAAGTGGGCGTGATTTTTTCGTCGAATGCACTTGATATTTGGAAGAGTGAGCTGGATGAAGATTTTGAATTGGTGTATCCGTTTCGTGTGTACGAGAAGGATGATTTTTACGCTCCCTTTGCTTCCGGCTCGGCTAAATTCGATACTATGATAATTTGCCCTTGCTCGATGGGAGTGCTTGGTCGAATCGCTCATGGTGTTTCTGACGACCTGGTTTCTCGCGCGGCAGATGTAATGCTAAAAGAGAAACGAAAGTTGATCCTGGTGCCACGCGAAACTCCCTATAACCTTATCCATATCGAGAATATGAAATTGCTGACAATGGCCGGAGCCACAATTTGTCCGGCAACGCCATCGTTTTATAGCAATCCTCAAAATATTGAGCAACTTGTGGAAACCGTTATTGAACGGATTTTAAATCTGGCCGGTTTCGATATCGATTCGTTTGAGTGGGGAAAAACAAGCAGTGTTTAGCTATTTACCATCCATTTCGAAAATACATCGATGTAGTTCCAGAACGAGCTTAAAACATCCTCGGGTAAATCGAGTTTTCCAAGCACTTTTTTGTAACAATTTAACCATTCAATTCTTCCTTCAGCCGTTATTTTAAAAGGTCTGTGGCGCCGATTGAGTTGTGGCAATCCTCGGTTTTGATTATAATAATCGGGTCCTCCGCAAATCTGAATAAAAAAGTCGGCTGAATGTTCTTTTGCTTTTTCAAGAGCAATCGGATTTTTAGGAAATAAATCCATAATGGAGCTTTGTGCCAGCAAGTCGTAATGATCGCTCACCATTTGCCTCATTCCCTCTTCTTTCAGAAGTTGAAACATTCGATGGGAAGGCATCGGAACCTGCGGACGAACACCCGGGAAATATTTACTGATTTCAAATTCCATTTTTCTAAGTTTCATTTCCAAAACAATCGAACTTAAAAGTTGTTTCGAGTAATTATTAAAAATCGGCAAAGGCAAGTGTAGCAACGCTTACTTTCGTTCCGGGAATTTTTAAAAGTTGAATGGCACAGGCCTCGAGTGTCGAACCTGTTGTAATCACATCATCAATCAGCAAAACGTGTTTCCCTCTGAATTCTTCGGGAGAATGAATATCAAAGATCCCTTCCACATTCTGCCAGCGGTCGAAACGGTTTTTCCGGGTTTGGGTGGAAGTGTGTTTTATTCGGAACAGGTTTCTTTCCGAAACAGGTTTGTTTAAAACATCTGCAATTCCCTTTGCAATCCATTCGCTTTGGTTATAGCCTCGTTTTTTCTCTTTATTGGGGTGAAGAGGCACAGGAACAATAACATCTACATCACGGAAACCTTCCGATTCATTCAGGCTAATTCCAAATTTTCTGCCCGTTTCAAAACCAAGCTCTTTAAGTCCTTTGTATTTTATAAAATGAATGAGTTGCTGATATTTACTCCCCTTCTTATAAGAAAAGAAGGATGTTGCCAGTTCTATTTCTACGCGGCCCCAAAACAGTTGAGCCACCTTATTATTGGTATCGCGATGAAAGTTGGTTACCGGCAAATCGTGCCAGCAGTTAAAACACAGGTATTTTTCCTGCGAAATCAAGCGCTCACCGCAGGTTAAACACAGCGAGGGGAAAAACAGTTCCAATATGGCTGACAGGTTTTTAGTAATCGTTTTCAAAATAGTGTGTTTTAATTTGTTCGTTGATTATCAGTTAAATAAAATATATCGTGGTTGAAAAAATTAGTTCGAATTAAAGTTTTCCATCCTAAAAGTTACGAATAAATAGGTTTAAGTGATTAACATTTAGTTAAGTAATGTTTCCGGGAGCTAACAATTGTTTAAATCATATTTGATTTTAAGATAAGTTGCTTGTTGGCTATGTATTTTATCTTGCAGTCGATATTAAAGTATTCCTTATCTCTCAATTATTCCTCTCTCCGGAGATTATCCTCTAGGTTGCCATTTCCCCGGCAACCTTTTTTTTGATGATGATTAATTAGGTAGATTGTTTATTCTGCGCGTCTACTATATAAAATATAAGCACCTGTTTTAGGTTTTGTTATGGAATTTTAAATGTTTATAAATTATGCATAAATATTACGAACATAAGGCTTAGGTGCAATTAATTGTTAAATTTGAAATCGTATTAAATCAATTTACCTGATAAACAACCTACTTCTATGTTTCACCGACTGGGCAAATATCTGAGAAAGAAGCTTTTCTTTGTTATTATTTTAGGTTTTATCCTTGGATGTATATTTATTCTTGGTACAAATAAAGTTATCGAAGTTACCTCAACTCCGGAGTCATGTGAGATGTGCCATGTGCATCCTCACGTAACCGAGTCATGGAAACTTTCAGTGCATTACGATAACCGTGTTGGAATGAAAGTTGGCTGTGTTGAATGCCATCTACCGCCCAAAGGACATGGTTTTCTGCCAGCAAAAATTAAATCGGCTGCCAAAGATTTTTACGGCTACGTATTAAAAGATAGTGCAGATTTTAACTGGGAAGCCAAATCGACTCTGGAGTACGCACAAAATATTGTGTTTAAGGAATCGTGTGTAAATTGTCATTCAAATTTATTCCCGTTAACATTAACAACCGAAGGGCAGGACGCGCATTTGTATTACACTCAAAATGAAGATGAGTTGCGTTGTATCAATTGTCACTTAAATGTTGGGCACTACGATCCGAATGCACTCCATGCCAAAAATGTTGATTTCGGAAGTGCCGGAGCAGAAGATGTTGAGAAATTTACCGAAGCGGCAAAAGTTACTTCTCTGGAAAATTTTACAGAAACGATACCCGGTACTACTATTGCTATTAACATGAAAGCCATTCCTGGTGGAAGTTTTAAAATAGGTAGCCCCGAAAGTGAACAAATGCGTAAAGCTGACGAAGGACCTCAAAAAAATGTGAACATCAGTCCGTTTTTTATGGCAGAATTTGAGGTTACCTGGGATGCATACCTGGCATTTTATAGTGCAACAGCTGCCGAAGGTCGTACAACCGACACGGAAGGAGCACGTACCCAGGAAGATGTGGATGCCATTTCAGGACCAACACCTCCCTACGGACAGCCCGATCAAAACTGGGGTTTGGGTAGCCGCCCTGCTATAACAATGAGTTATCATTCGGCAGAAACTTTCTGTAAATGGTTATCGCAGGTTACCGGAAAAACTTACCGCCTACCAACAGAAGCAGAGTGGGAATATGCAGCGCGCGGAGGAAGTGAGTCGGCTTTCTTCATCGAAGGAAATCCAAAAGATTTTGGAGAAAAAGGTTTCTTTGGGAAGTTATTCGGTAAACAAAGTGAAGATATAAGTAAGTACATTATTTTTGAGAAAAACAGTGGATTAAAAACCAACGAGCCTGATGTGGTTGAACCTAATCCGTATGGTTTGAAAAATATGCTGGGGAACGCAGTTGAATACTGCTCAGATTGGTATGCCGAAGATGCCTATACAAAATTGGCTGATGGTGCAACCGATCCGAAAGGTCCCGCCTCAGGAGAGGAACATGTTATCAGGGGAGGTTCGTTTAAAAGTCCGATTGGAGAGGTAAGATGTGCTTCGAGAGATTATACCCGATCTGTGGCATGGCTGAAAACCGATCCGCAGATGCCAAAAAGTATTTGGTGGCTGTCAGACTGTAATAGCATCGGTTTCAGGGTAGTTTGTGAATTTGACGATAAAACAGGAAAGAATTAATATAATTGAATCCTAAATTTCAACTAAAACATTTATATCATGAGTGAAAATAATTTTTCCAGAAGAAAATTTTTAGCAGGAGCTGCTGCTGTTGGTGCAGCCGGTGCTATGGGAGTAGGAACTTTGTCATCTTGTTCTTCAGGCGGAGGATCAGCGTCAACTGCCATTTACGATTGGAATCCAAGAGAATATAAATTCCCTCCATTGCTGGATGAGGTTCCTGCAGGAAAAGTATTAAAAGTAGGTGTAATCGGTTGTGGCGGCCGTGGTTCGGGTGCTGCATTTAACTGTTTGGAAGCGGGTAACGGTACTGTTGAAATAGCTGCTCTTGCCGATGTTTTCCAGGATAGAATAGATGACCTGGTAGCCAAGTTGAAAAAACAAAATGATGTTGATGTACCGGCTGAAAAGTGTTTTGTAGGTTTCGATGCTTATGAGAAAGTACTCGATTCAGGTGTAGATATTGTTATTTTGGCAACTCCTCCAAAATTCCGTCCGCAGCAATTCGAGGCAGCAGTAAAAGCACGTAAACACGTATTTATGGAAAAACCGGTTGCGGTTGATCCTGTTGGTGTTCGTCAGGTGTTGGCAGCAGCAAAAATGGCTGATGCTGCAGGTTTAAAAGTAGTAACCGGAACGCAACGTCGTCACCAGCATAAATACATTAATATTTATAAAGAATTGGAAAAAAATGCCATTGGTAAAATTACCGGTGGAAATGTATATTGGAATGGTGGAAAATTGTGGCACCGCGACAACAATCCAAGCTGGAGCGAAATGGAATGGATGATCCGCGACTGGGTAAACTGGTGCTGGCTTTCGGGTGACCACATTGTAGAACAACACGTTCATAATCTTGATGTTGCTCAATGGTTTCTTGGAAAAACTCCGGAAAAAGCATTGGCATTTGGTTCTCGTCAACGCAGGGTAACCGGCGATCAGTACGACAACTTTAGCGTAGATTACACGTACGACGATGGAATGAAAATTCATAGTATGTGCCGACAGATTAATGGTTGTACTACCGGTGTTTATGAAGTTTTCAGAGGAACAAAAGGTGAATCGTATACCGCACAGGGAGGAACATCAAAAATAACTGATCTGGATGGAAACGAACTTGTTTCATACGAGGATCACGAAACCAGTCCTTACGTTCAGGAACACAAAGACCTGATTACCTGTATTCGCCAGAATATTCCTTATAATCAGGCTGAAGAAACTGCCACTTCAGTAATGGTTGCTATTATGGGACGTGTTTCGGCATATACCGGGAAAGAAGTTACATTCGAAGAAATGATGAACTCTGACATGAAACTAGGACCTTACCCTTATATTATGGGTGATATTGGTTATATGAAAGATGCAAAAGTTCCTGTTCCTGGCACTCTTGAAAGAGAAGGATAAGCACTAATAAAACGAATCAATCAATTCATAAGAACCTTCGGTAAATATACCGGAGGTTTTTTTGGCATTATACTTGTTTATTTTTGCAGCAGATACTATTAAGAACTTAAAATTATACATCATGAAAGAAACTAAATTCTACCGATTAATTTCAATCAGAAATATGATGGGCCTTTTCGTAATTGCAACCGCAATTTTATTCTCTTCGTGCGAAGGCCCTGTGGGACCTCAGGGAATTCCTGGAGAAGACGCCGATATTGGTACAGTGTTCGATATTCAGGGCGATTTTAACTCAGGTAACAATTATACACTTTACACTACCTATCCTTCAAATTTAATTGTTTACGACAGCGATGTGGTGCTCGTTTATATTCTTTGGGAAGTAGCCGACGGTGTGGATGTTTGGCGTTTGTGTCCGCAAACTGTAGTGCTCGATAACGGTGTAATTCAATACAATTACGATTATACTCAATCTGATGTTCAGGTTTATCTAGAATTTACCATACCGGAAAATGAATTATTGTCTTCTGAAACTGATAATCAGGTTTTCAGAATTGCCGTGCTGCCTGCTGAATTTGCAACTAATAAATCGATTGATATAAACGATTTTAACAGCTTAATGGAAGTGCCTCAACTTAAAATGAATGTGTTGGATAAAATTGATTTGGATACTACTTCAGAATTGAAATAAAAATATATGCGATCATATAAAAAAAGCGGTCTCACAGAAAATAGTGAGACCGCTTAATAATCAATGAATTTTGTCCAAAATACCGAAGCATTTGTTATGACATAATTTTTTTATGAATTGCAAAGTTCCGGATTCTATAAAGTTCCGATTTTTATTCCGAAATAAATTGTTCTTGGTAACAAGGGGCCGTAAACGTATGACGGATCTCTTTCAATTCCGCTATCAAAATCGTCCTGATAACTGTTAAAAAGGTTTTTAACGCCACCATTTAGCTGCAATTTCATATGGTCGGTAATGCTGAAATCGTAGCTCAGCTTTAGCCCGGCATCAAAAAACGAATTACTTTCCCTAAGTTCTCCAGCCTCCGGATTTGCCAGTTGCGGCCCGAAATATGGCACCAGCATTTTCCCGGTGTAATTTCCGGTGAATGCAATATTAAAAAGCGGTGTTGGTGTAACATTCATACTCAGGTAACCATAAGTATTAGGAGTTCTGAAAAAACGGGTTTCGCCAAATTCCTGGGCCTCTTCAAATTCGCTTTTCTGGATGGTAAGTCCCGACTGTAACTGAAGTTTATGTGATGGAGATACGTTGAATTCAATATTCACTCCCTGAACACTGGCTCCGTCTTCGGCATTAACGCGGGTGTAAATCACTGTTCCATCCTCGTCAGGTTCTCCGTATTCGTTGGCAAAAGGATCAATCAGTTTGGTATAAAAACCTTCCACTAATATCTGATATTGCCACTGTCCCCAGTGTTTTGAGTAATCGAGTGAGGCCGTGAAACTATTGGAAGATTCTTGTTTTAAATCCGGATCGTTTTCATGAAGAACCTGTCGGGATCCTGAAGTCTCGATGTGTAAATCTTCATCGAATATCTGTGGTGCACGGAACCCGCGTCCAAAGCTACTTCTGAATTGCAGGTGATCGGAGAAATTGTACAATAAACTAACCCTGGGACTTAAAACGTTACCGCTTATATCGTCTTCATCTTCTGTTTCTTCTTTTATTTTGTAATTATCGTAACGAAGTCCGGCGCTGAAAACGATGTTCCGGGTTTTCCACTCCGACTGTAAGAAAGCTCCGTGAGTTCTCATTTTCTGATCGGCTATTTGTGTATTTCCGTAATGAACATCTTCTTGCGGATCGTAATAACCCAGCTTTTCATCCTGCAAGGAACTTCCGTTACTTTCAATACCCGAAGTAAGAGTTGCCGGGGCAAAAATCAGGTGACCGAAGTTTGTTATATATTGCAGACCTGCAGAATATGTAAAATCTTTGGTGGTTCCATAGGCCGATAAATCTTGTTCTGCCCCGTAATATGAGTTTCTGTCAACTCCCTGCATAGAAACAAACGCAGAAAATTTATCGTTCTCACGAAGAAGTAAATCGAAGTTTACTGCTCCCGAATTGATTTGATGTTTTACACTTTCCGCAATATCAGCTTCGTGCAAAGGCAGATCGAATTTATTACCACCGCGCCGTTCTTCGTTGATATTAAAATAATCAATAGTCACCTTACCGCGACTAGCCACGCGTTGGTAAAAACGTGCTCCCGCTGTGGTATTATTTATCTTCGACAGTTCTGAATATCTATCACCGTTTGCATCGAACGGGTCCCTTTTACGATGAAATCCAAAAACACTCATCCCTGTTTTATAATCGTCGGTTACAAAAGAACCGTTCATATTTATGTTATAATCGGACGCTGCGTCGTAATCGCTGCTCACTCCCACAAAACTATTTGAAATAGCTGCTTCAAAAGCGTTGGTTATCGGGTCTTTTGTTATCAAGTTAATGGTACCGGCAATGGCGTTACTTCCATACATCGACGAACCACCTCCACGTATAATCTCAACCCTTTCGATCATATTTGCCGGAATCAGTTCGAGGCCATAAACACCGGCCAGTCCACTGAAAACAGGTCGCGAATTAATAAGAATCTGCGAATACGGACCTTCCAGTCCATTCATCCGAACCTGCGAAAAACCACAGTTCTGGCAATTATTTTCCATGCGCAGTCCCGGCGAAAAATTCAATCCTTCGCTTAAGGTAACACTTTGCACGCGCTCGAATAATTTGGGATTGATACTGTTTACAATAGTTGGCGTTTCTTTACGGCTTTTGGCATTGCGGTCGGCCGAAACAACAACCTGCTCAATGCCAATATTATCAGGTTCTAATTCAGCCAGGATCGTTATACTTTTTTTTGCAACCAGTTCTACATCTTTCTCAACCGTTTGATATCCAATGGCTGAAATTATAATGGTTTGTTTGCCAACCGGCAGATTGGTCATTTTAAAATGGCCGGTTGCATCGGCTGCCGCACCAATGGTTGTTCCTTTTATGGTTATTGTTGCAAAAGGAATATGTTCTTCACCGGACCTCACGTCGCCAAACAACATAGCATCGGTTTTTGGCTTTTTCTTATCTTCGTCTTCTTCGGCATCAACTATATTAATGCCAATGAATAGCACAAAAAGTGCTAAAATCCACTTCATAATAAAATACTAAATCGGTTAATATATTTTCTACTTAACAGGGGGAAACAAATAAGTGGTAGATAAGAATTTAAGCAGGTGGGCCCCGGGGAATGATTTTAAGGAAATCAGGAGTGTAAACAACTGACTCTTCGTGAATATAATAACCCTTGTGGCTTTCATTCAGATTTACTATTAATCCCTGTTCTTCGGGGTTTTGGTAATAATCGAAATGAAGAGTGCTATATAAACAAATTTCTCTTTTACTGTGGTGGTGGTTTATGGGCGTATCGCCTTTGTGATTAAAAGGGTGGGAGTGGGTAATAACAATCCCGTTGGCATAAACGTGCGTATGTTTGTTTTGTATTGAAGTTTGAACGATGTACAAATACACCGGCAGCACAATAACAAACAAAAGATTACTATTTCTCCGAATAAAGGCCACTTGTTTAATTTAGGTTTGCTAATCTAGTAACTTTTATTCAATCTAAATAAGAAAATAATTAGTTTTGAATATTATTTAATAATGGCAAAACGAAAACCCATATTTAAGTTATACAGTTACGGCGAATATTCGAAATGGGACCGTAGCAGCAAGGAGATTCCTAAAATTTTGGATTTTACCACAGAAATAAATGCAGAAATAGGAACAGAGTTTGGATATGTCCTTCAAATAAAAAATGGTAAAGGAGAAACGGTTCAATTCAAAATTGATCATCCGCCATTTAAAGATGTGGAAGGAAATGTTCGGCCCCCTTTTACAGGCGAACAATTTATACGCACCAACGATTTTGAATTTTACCTTGGCGATTGTATTTGGGAACCGCTTGAAGATAAATTAGGGAAATGGGAACTAACCACCTGGTACCAGGGAAAAGTGGTGGTTCAAAAAACATTTATCCTAAAATAATCAGCGAAGTTCTATTTTGCGGCCTTTTTAATCTCAGCTGAAAGTTTTTCCAAAGAAGCATCAGCCGCTGACAACATATCCTGAATAAGTTTTTTATAGAATTCTTTAACCAGTTTTGGATTGTCTTTTCCATCAGGATGCATACTTCTTAAACGAAGTTCCCTGTGCGTTTTAACAATCTCTCCGGCAATATCATAAACTGCTTTTTCATCAAGATTCGAGTTGTACTCCAGTGCATAAAAACAATCGCTCAATGCCAGCGACATAATTAAATCAATATCCTTTTTAAGATTTCTAATGCTTGCCATAATTCAATTTATTAGGTTGATTAAAGGTAGGAAAATATTGGCAATCTCATACTACATTTGAATTTGTTGTCTACTATTGCCGGAGCCGGAGGTACTTGATCCAGATTTGAACGGGCTGCTTTTTTCTTGCTGTTCTTTTTCCTTTCTGGCTTTTTCTTCTGCTGCTTTTCTTTTTTGCGCTTCAAGCTCCTTGTCGATCACTTTTTTAGTGAAAGTTAAGTCGGGTGTTAAATCCCACGAGTGCTCTTCTGTCCAGTTCGAGCGGAGTTTAATAACTTCCTGAATGTAGGCAACCTTTTCAGGTTGGTATTTATCCTGGTAACTGCCTTCGTCCCATTTTCCGTTGTTGTTTTTATCGTAAATTACCTTCACTTTGTATTTTTCTGGTGGCAGGAAATCGAATTTAACTTCTCCATCCTTGTCGAGCGATTTTTGATAAAGCACATTTTCCTCTTCGTCGTTTTTTAGAATTTGCGCCAACATGGGCATTTTTACGTTGGTAAACTTAATATTAATAGCTCCGTAGTAATCTTCTTCGCGTGCTTTAAAATTGCGGCTGAACTCGCTGCTGGTTATTCCGTAAATGTTTTCGCAAGCTGCCGAATCTATAACAAAAGTATACTCGGTTTCAGGTTCCCATTCGTAATCTATTCTATAGCTTCGGTATGCCGATGTATCTTTTCTAAATGAAAATTTCAACGGAGTTTTCAGGGTGTCTTCTGTTAAGTACAACGATATCATCGTACTGTCGAAAAATGCCACTGGCTCGGGAGCGGTTAATTTTATGTTTGCGTTTAGCTCCATGGTCGACGAAAGATTAGTTTGCCAGGTAAACTGAGGGATTTGTTCCGGTTTTTCCGGGCCATCTTCTTTTTTGCGTTTTTTCTTTTTGGGATCCTCTTTCGGATCAGAAAATGCCATTAAAACAGTATCTTTTTGAACATATTTTTCGGCAGCTGAGTCGAGCATAAAATAAGACAGCTCCATATAAAGCGAATCCTGTTTTGCTAAAGTTGTGTCTGTAATCCACATCACAATCGAGTCTACCTTATTGTTGTATTCAAAACGTTGCCAGTTATCCGATTCTTCATTTATCAGCTTTACGTTAAAGGTGTCTTTTACTGATTCGTTAAACAGAAACAAACATTTATTTCGTGTTTCTCTTTCTGCCGATTCGTTGTATTGCTCAAAAATATCTTCCATAAAATAACGCAAATAAAATGGGTCGGGATGAAAATGTGAGTGTCCAAGAACCAGTAATGAATCTACTCCTTTAACAATTGTATCTTTTTCAGGGTGAAATTCAACACTCGGAACAACAATGCTGTCAACAAATGCTATTTCTTCAGAACCTTCGTTGTAGAGCAGGTCGTTGTTTAAATCGTTAATGGCAAACAGGTGATAACTTCCCGGCGCAATATTGTCGATCATAAACAATCCTTTTTCATCGGTTTTGGCTATGTAATCTGGTCTCACCCTGAAAACAGCTGAATCGTGTAAATTCTTCTGCAGCAAAACCAATCCTTTCTCGATGGGTTCAAGATTGAAAGCATTCATCACCCTGCCAGCCACGCGAAGCGAGTCATAAACATCTCCGGTACTAAACGAAAAGCGCAAATTCGGTAGCGGATTTTGTTCGTTATTATCGACTATCGAATTTTTAAAATCGAGCGAATACGTTGTACTGTCTTTCAAATCTTCATTGAACTGGACAATTAAAGTTTTCGATTTGGTTTTAATAATTGGCCGCTTGGTGAGTGGCGGAGAGATAACCAGGTCTTCAGATATTTTATCCGTTTGCAGGTATTCGCTAAATGTCAGTTTAACATTTTTTCCGTCGAAATTCAGTTCCCGGTAATCCGGATCTGTATTAATTAAAACAGGTGGAATACTATCTTTAGGGCCACCTGTTGGCATACCAATGTTTGCACACGACGAAATAATTACAACCCACGCAAGGACTGCAATAATCAATATTGGAAATTTACCTTTAATATTCATTGTAAAAAAATGGTGTACAAACATACAAATTCCTGAAAAAACAGCATATTAAGTGTTGTTAAATAATCCCTTTGTTCGTTAATAGAGAGTGTTTTTATAAATTTTATTCATTTTCGATCGAAGCCCGAGTTTAGTTTCCGAGATTAATTTGTTTTTCTTTTGACTTCGGCCAATCATCTTTCCCATTCTCAAATTGCATTCGAAACAAAACCTCTTTATTTCTTATGTATAATGGTTTATTTCAAAGAATACTCCATTGTTTCAAAACAAGGTGTACACTTTTATCGTAATTTTGTCGCTATGCTTTTGTGGAACCCATCTCACTTAATAATTGTTGGAAACTTCATGAAATAATTGCAAAGCTTGTGTAATAAATGTTTTACCTTGTTTTGGATTTTAACTGGATAAAATGGCAAAAAAGAAGAAGAATAAACTGAGGAAAAAGAAACGAACCGGAACATACAATAAGAAAAAGCTAAAAAACGCCATTCTTTCAACACTTTATGAAGATCCCGGGAAAACAGTCAACTACCGTCAGTTATCAGGTTCATTAGGGATTAAAGATGACGAAACCCGTAAATTGATAAATGTAGTTCTACAGGAACTCTCCGAAGATGGTTATCTCGATGAGATTTCGCGTGGAAAATACCGGTTAAAAGCCAAAACCGGAACAGCTAACGGCACTGTTGAAATGCAGCCCCAGGGATTTGCTTACGTAGTTAGCGACGAGCTTGAAAGGCCGGTGGTTATTTCTTCGCGTAACCTGAAACATGCCATGGATGGCGATAAAGTAAGGATTCATGTGTACGCACGTAGGAAAAAACACGATCTGGAAGGTGAAGTTATTGAGATTCTCGAACGGGCAAAATCAGTATTTGTCGGAACAGTTCAGGTTTCCAGGAAGTATGCTTTTCTTGTTCCTGCAGGAAAGGTGGGATTCGATATTTTTATTCCGAAAGAAAATTTGAACGGAGCCAAAGACGGACAAAAAGCGATTGCAGAGATTAACGATTGGCCACCAAATGCCCGCAGTCCTTTTGGAGAGATTATTGAAGTATTGGGTGATACCGGCGACAACGATGCCGAAATGCACGCCATTCTTGCCGAGTTTGAGTTGCCTCATAAATTCCCTGAGAATGTTGACAAAGCCGCGGAGAAAATTCCTTTGGAAATTCCAGAGGAGGAAATTAAAAAGCGCCGCGACATGCGTAAAACCACCACTTTTACAATTGATCCGGTGGATGCGAAAGATTTTGACGATGCGCTTTCTCTTAAAAAACTGAGTAACGGTAACTGGGAGGTTGGAATCCATATTGCAGATGTAACGCACTATGTTCGTCCGAATACGATTATTGAAAATGAAGCCCGGGACAGAGCCACATCGGTTTATCTTGTCGATCGTGTTGTGCCGATGCTTCCCGAACGACTTTCGAACGGAGTGTGTTCGCTGCGTCCCAATGAAGATAAACTTTGCTTTTCAGCTGTTTTCGAGATCACCGAAAATGCATCGGTAAAAAAAGAATGGTTCGGGAAAACTGTTATTCATTCAAACCGCAGGTTTACCTACGAAGAAGCACAGGAAATAATTGAAACCGGCGAAGGTGAGCTGGTAGAAGAAATTCTGACACTCAACGAATTGGCTAAAAAACTGCGTAAAGAAAGATTTGGTTTTGGATCCATTGCTTTCGATCGTATAGAAATAAAGTTTAACATCGACGAAAGTGGCAAACCTCTTTCTGTTTATTTTAAGGAAGCTAAGGAATCAAATAAATTAATAGAAGAATTTATGCTGCTGGCTAACAGACGAGTGGCTGAATTTGTTGGAAAAGTTCCCGAGAAAAAAACTCCGAAAACGTTTGTATATCGTATTCACGACAAACCCGATCCCGATAAACTGGTTGCGTTTAATACCTTCATAAAACGCTTTGGGCACGGAATTCAGCTTTCTACACCAAAAGCCATTGCCACTTCATTAAACAAATTATTGAACGAGGTACAAGGAAAAAGCGAACAGAATGTGGTTGAAACACTGGCTATTCGTTCAATGGCAAAAGCCGAGTATTCAACCCGAAACATCGGGCATTATGGTTTGTCATTCGATTACTACACCCATTTTACTTCTCCTATCAGACGTTATCCCGATATGATGGTTCACCGTTTACTGGAAAAATACCTCGATGGAGGCCGCTCGGCAAACGAACAAAAATACGAAGAGCTCTGCAAGCATTCTTCCGATATGGAGGGTAGAGCCGCTAACGCAGAAAGGGCTTCGATCAAGTACAAACAAGTGGAATTTATGCAAGACTACATCGGAAAAGTTTATCCCGGAACTATTTCCGGAGTAACTGATTGGGGGATTTATGTTGAGCTTGAAAACAAAATAGAAGGTATGATCCCTATAGCAGAACTTGATGATGATTTTTATATTTTCGATGAAAATAATTATGCTTTGGTAGGACGTCACTCGCACAAAACCTTCCAGTTGGGCGAATCCATACATATTACGGTTTGGCGGACGAATCTGGAAAGGAAGCAACTTGATTTTCGTCTCGCAAAACCGGGAAATAGCTAAGATTTCGAATATTAAAAATTTGGTATACATCTGAATACAGGCATTCTGTACATGCTGTAATACAGTCGTCTGTAAAAGTAAAATGTTCAAAAATGTTTTTAGGCTTAAATAAATGGTTATCTTTGCTTAAAGTTACTTTAAAGAAATTTATCTAAGAATGCAAGATATTAGCAAGAACGGCAATAAAAAGGATGCCAACCGTGAGAATATTTTGAAAATAGCCCGCGAAATCTTCAGTAAATACGGATATAAAAAAACTACCCTTGACGATATTGCCAATGCGGTTCGTAAAGGGAAGAGTTCGCTTTACTATTATTTTAAAAGCAAGGAGGATTTATTCCAGGCTGTTATCATGAAAGAAGTTGAGATTTTAGCTTATGAACTTGAAATTGTAATAAACCGTAATACCGATCCCGTTGATAAACTGCGGGATTACATTTTGACAAAAATGAACACTTTTCGTAATCTGGCGAATTTTTATCATGCCATTGAAAACGATGTTACAGCAGTTGGTTTTATTGATGGTGTTAAGTTAAAGTATGAGCAGGACGAAATTAGGATGATTAAACGTATTTTGATTGAAGGCGTGAGGAAAAATGAATTCGAGATTTACGATTTTAATTTGGCGGCAATAGGTATTACTACGGCAATAAAAGGTTTGGAAATGCCATTAGCGGCAGGACATTATAGCGATGTGAATCTGGAACGCAGTGTCGACATCATCCTAAAAATTATGTGCTACGGCATTATGAAAAGGTAAATACTAACAAAATGTAAAGAATACACAAAGGCTTCTGATTTTTTTCGGGAGCCTTTTTTATTGGTTGATTCCAAAAAGAAAAGGCTGCCCCTCTGACAGCCTTTTTAACCTAAACCAACTAAACCTAATAAACCACAAACTTACCAGAACGGTAAGTCTGGTGTTATCTTAAATATCTTTTACTATTCGTTTCAATATCTCTGATGTGACAAAGATAGAATTTTTTTTTAATCAAACCCAATCTCTCAAATTCTACCTGTTTCATTTCCTCAATTCTTCGAATAAAGTATTTTTGTTTATTAATAATCTCGAAAATTTACTATGAGGAATTTTTTACTCTTTTCCCTTTTTATTCTCTCCGTTGCAACATCCGCACAACCTAAATACGAGTTTCGTGCCGTTTGGGTTGCAACTGTTGCAAATATTGATTGGCCTTCACAAAAAGGATTAACCACAGAACAACAAAAAACAGAAGCAATTGAGCTGATTGAAATGCAAAAAAAGCTGGGGATGAACACGATAATTCTGCAGGTTCGCCCTACTGCCGATGCGTTTTACCAGTCGAAGCTGGAACCTTGGTCGCGTTACTTATGCGGAGTTCAAGGGCAGGCCCCAAATCCATTTTACGATCCTTTAAAATTTTGGATTGAAGAATGCCATAAGAGAGGCATGGAACTTCACGCATGGCTTAATCCTTACAGGGTTGCCCAAAAGTATGATGAGCCGCTATCTACAAGTCATATCGCGTTTCAACATCCCGAATGGATTCTAAAATACGGAGACAAACTGTATTTCGATCCGGGCATTCCCGAAACACGCGAATTTGTTACCGGCGTAGTTATCGATATCGTAAAACGCTATGATGTGGATGCCATTCATTTCGACGATTATTTTTATCCTTATCCTTTAGCTGAAGAATTCCCTGATACTGTGTCATTCAGACAGAATGGCCGTGGATTCACGCAAGAGAACATTGCCGATTGGCGACGCGAAAATGTGGACATTATTATTGAAATGTTAAATAATTCCATAAAAGCGATAAAACCGTGGGTAAAATTCGGAATCAGTCCTTTTGGAGTCTGGAGAAATAAGGAAGACGATCCGATGGGATCGGATACGAAAGCAGGTTCTACTAATTATGATCATTTGTATGCCAATATTATCAAATGGCAAAAGAACGGATGGATCGACTATTGTCTGCCGCAACTTTATTGGCGTATTGGCCATCCGTTGGTGGATTTTACCTTGCTTGCCAACTGGTGGAAAGATCATGCCTACGGAAGGGCGATGTATGTTGGGCATGGTGTTTACCGCGTTAGTCCTGATTCAAAAATTCCGGAATGGACAGAACCGGATCAATTGCCGCGCCAGATTGAAGTATTGAGAAATATACCCGAAATAAGCGGTTCCGCTTTCTACAGCAGCAAATGGTTTAAAGCCAATCTGTTGGGTTTCCAGGACAGTTTAATTCAACATTATTATAGAAAACCTGCAATTGTTCCGCCTATGCCCTGGCTGGACAATACTCCTCCGCAAGCAGTTGCGAAAATAAAAAGTGGAGGGAAGAAGGTCAAATGGAAAACTGCAGAGGTCACCAGTGAAATGGACAAACCTTATCAATTTGTGGTTTATTTAAATGAAGTGGGAGAATCTTTTAATCCTGAAACAAGTGCGCAGATTTTTACGATTACCAGAGATCAGAAGCTTAAGTTTGACAGAATAAACAATAAAAAGAAAAAATACGAAGTGCGGATTTCTGTTTTGGACCGACTAAACAATGAAAGCAAAATAAGTAACCCCGTAGAAATAAAACTTTAAAAATGAAACTGAAACTAACTATCCTGATTTTTTGTCTGACATTTTTTACGGTTCAGGCACAGGATGTAATTCGTATCAACCAGTTGGGTTATCTCCCAAAATCAATAAAAGTTGCTGTATTTTTTTCTTCAGAAAAAATATCTGCAAATTATTTTACTGTACACGATGCACTTACCGACAGGGAAGTTTTTAAAGGAAAAACCAAAGTTGCAGATGCGGCTAACTGGGGAATGGAAACCGCCTTTTGTCTTAAATTTTCTGAAATCGAAACACCTGGAGGATATTACATAAAACTTGGCAACACTGTTTCTCCAAATATTAGAATCAATGCCGATGTTTATGAAGGAACGGCTGATTTTATCCTGAATTATTTGCGCCAGCAAAGGTGTGGGTATAATCCGTATTTAAAAGATTCTTGCCATGTACACGATGGTGTAATCGTTGATCATCCAACACGCACGGGCGAAAAAATTGATGTTGTTGGTGGCTGGCACGATGCGTCTGATTACCTGCAATATTCCACAACCTCTGTAAATACGGCGTTTCAAATGATGTTTGCTTACCAGAATTATCCCGAAGTTTATGGCGACGAGTTCGATAAAAACGGTGAAAAGGGGAGCAACAACATTCCTGATATTTTAGATGAAATTCGCTGGGGACTGGAGTGGATGTTAAAAATGAACCCAGCTCCCAACGAAATGTACAATCAAATTGCTGACGACCGCGATCATGCCGGCTTCCGCCTTCCCAATAAAGATTCGGTAGATTATGGTTTGGGAAAATGCAGGCCGGTATACTTTGTAACCGGCAAACCGCAGGGCTTGGCCAAACATAAAAATCAGTCAACGGGAGTATCTTCTATTGCCGGGAAGTTTGCTTCGGGTTTTGCTTTTGGAGCTTATTTATTTGAAAAATCAGACGCTGACTTTGCCAAACTTCTTCAGCAAAAAGCAAAAGATGCCTGGGAGTTTGCCTTGTCTGATACCGGTTTTTGTCAAACGGCCTGTAATGTGTCGCCTTATTTTTATGAAGAGAAAAATTATGCCGATGACCTTGAACTGGGAGCCATACAAATGTTCAACCTTACGGGAAATAAAGAATATATAAAAGAAGCCGGATTCTGGGGCGAAAAAGAAACGGTATCGCCGTGGATAAGAGACGGGAAAGCGCGTCATTACGAATCGTATCCGTTTATTAACCTGGGACATTACTTTTTGGCAAGACAAGGTAAATCAGATTTTACTGATTATTATAAATCAGGTCTTGAATTGCTTTATGATCGTGGGAAAAATGATCCGTTTTTAAACGGCTTACCCTTTATTTGGTGCTCAAATAATTTTGTTGCAGCGGCCATTACACAGGCAAATCTGTATCAGAAATTGAGTGGAGATTCACGGTTTGCAGAAATGGAAGCCGCGTTGCGCGATTGGCTTTTTGGGTGTAATCCCTGGGGAACTGCTATGATTTGCGGCCTGCCCGGAGCGGATGATTCACCCATGTTTCCGCACTCTTCGTTAACTGTTTTACTGGGCGAGACAACTTACGGCGGGCTGGTAGACGGACCGGTTTACGAATCAATTTATAAAAGCCTAATAGGAATTGAACTTACCCGAAAGGACGAATATGCACCTTTTAATAACGGGAAAGCTGTTTACCACGACGATTCAGGTGATTATTCTACAGATGAACCTACCATGGACGGTACGGCAAGCCTGAGTTATCTACTTGCAAACCTCGAAACGGAAGGTAAAAAACAAAAGGCGAATAATATTACACCTGTTAAAGACAATTACGGATGTATAATTCGAATCAATCCGGGTATCAAAAACATATATCTGACTTTTACAGCCGATTCAATGTTTGAAGGCGGAGATCATGTACTTAACGTACTCAAAAAGCACAATATAAAAGCATCTTTCTTTTTTACGGGTAACTTTCTGCAGCTCCCCGAACAGAAGAAAATCATAACCAGAATCGTTAAGGATGGTCATTATGTGGGGCCTCATTCCGATAAACATATTCTGTACAGTCCCTGGGAGAACCGTGATTCCACGCTGATTTCCAAAGAAGAATTTATTGAAGATCTGAAGAACAATTACAAACGCTTGCAAGGTTTTGGAGTAAAGCGCGCCGATGCAAATTATTTTATGCCTCCTTATGAATGGTTTAACCGGGATATCGTAGATTGGAGCCGCCAGCTGGGGCTTTCTCTTATTAATTTTACGCCCGGAACAGGAACCAATGCCGATTATACAACGCCGGACATGGACAATTATAAAAGTTCGGAGGATTTGGTTAAGCGCTTAAACGAATTCGAAACAACAAAAGCCTCGGCATTAAATGGGGCTATTGTTCTCATTCATGCAGGGACATTTTCTAAAAGGACAGATAAACTTTATCTCAGGTTGGATGAAATAATAGGAGATCTCGAAAACCGAGGATATCGCTTTAAATCATTAAATGAATTATAGTTGGATATTAGATTTGTTGGGAATATTAATCCGGGGCTAATACCGAAAACGGATACCATGGTAAGTTCCTTAAGATCCAGAACAGAACCACAATAGTTAAAACTACCCAGGGCGTATTCTTTTTATAAAATAAATTGGGAAGTTTCCAGCGAAAGGTTTTATTCAGTAAGGGGTGTGAATAGTGATAGAGAATAAATAAACCGGCAGGCAGAAATAAAAAATTATAGCTCACTACCTCTCCAAATCTAAAATGTAACAGGCTGTGCAACGCCCTCTGCGAACCACATCCCGGGCAATACGCTCCGGTGATGGAGTGAAACATACAATGAGGGAAAATATTGTATTTGGTAGGATCGAGTACAAAAAAAAGGACTGCCACCCCTAAAATCAGAAGCAGCAATCCAAGGTTAATTATCTTTTTCATTCATTAAAAGTCGAAATTGCCACAAGTAAGTCCGGCGACTACCCCCAAAATAGATAACAAACTCCAAAATATAATTAATGCAATACCCACTGCAACCGAAATCCATGACCAGAGTTTAGCATTCTTACTTGCATTAAGAGCTCCTTGATGATCTCCTGCATACCATTTAGTGTTAACCTGGGCCGCAAAAACAATCGCTACAATGCCAAATATTTTTCCGCAGAAAATAGTTGCCAAAATGGCGAAGACAAGGTAGTTGGGCGGAGGTGCCTGCGGTTGAGTAACTTGTTCGTTCATAATTAAGATGTTTTAAAAGGATAGTGTCTAACAAAGTTATACGAAGCAAAAAACAATAACAAAGCATAAGTTAAAAAAATGGTGTTATTATGAAACATGAGGACTGAACAATAGAAATATTAAATTATATTAAAAAAATCTTGTGTAATGTCTATTTGTTTGAACGTTAAGGTATTTGCACTATTTTTGCTACCCTTATGGATTAAGTAGCAAGAGGCACTTTTTCCATAGATTTTAAGTTTTGGTAGAATGCCATCCGGAGGGGTGGCATTTTTTTCATCCGGCACGCATTTAATCTTCGCAACATTCATTTTTTCTGCATTAACAACACGTTAACATCTTCTGATTAAACCAATAAAAGACAAATTGGTCTTAATATATAGTTGATGTGAATTGAAAACAGTAAAAAACAATGGATAAAGTAAAAAACCTAATGTTGCTTGCCCTTTTATTTATGGGTTTGCAGACTTACGCTACAATTGATGATCCTTTAAAAACCGTTAATCCGGATGATGACGGAAAAGGAAAAATAGTTGGAACTATCGTGGATAAAAATTCAGAAAACCCGATGGAATTCGCCAATATTGCCGTTTACAATAAAGAAGATTCATCCCTTGTAACAGGTGGAATAACCAACTTAAACGGTGAATTCGAAATTCAGAATATCGGATATGGAGATTACTACCTGGAAGCGAATTTTCTCGGATTTGATAAAACAAATGTTTTAAATATAATACTCGATCGCTCTAACAAGATTCATGATGTGGGTGAAATTAAACTGACTCCTTCAACGGTAGCACTTGGAGAAATTGATGTTGTGGCCGATAAAGCTGCAGTGGAATACAAGCTCGACAAAAAAGTGGTTAACGTCAGCCAGGTAATTAGTGCCATTGGCGGCACCGCTGTCGATGTTCTTGAAAACACGCCATCCGTTCAGGTTGATATCGAAGGGAATGTGTCGTTGCGGGGATCCGGAAATTTTACGGTACTCATTGATGGTCGTCCGAGTGTTCTAAGTGGTAGCGATGCACTTCGCCAGATACCGTCATCGGCAATCGAGAATATCGAGATCATCACTAATCCATCGGCAAAATACGAACCCGACGGGTCGGCAGGTATCATCAACCTGGTAATGAAAAAGAACTCAATGAGTGGTTTAAATGGAATTGTAAATGCCAGCCTTGGATCGGGAGAAAAGTATCGTGGTGATTTTATGCTGAATTATCGTTTTGATAAAGTTAACCTGTTTGTGGGGGCCGATTGGAGAGACGAGATCAATAATGGTGAAATGACTTCAAGGCGCGAAACCTACTACAACGATACTACGGAATTTCTAAATATGTCAGGCGACCGGAATTGGATTAGAGGCGGGCATCGAATAAAAGGTGGCGCCGATATTTATTTGAGCGATGCTACTACATTAACTGTATCGGGAGAAACCGGTACTTCAGAACGGGGAAATGAAGGCGGTGGCCGCACCGAGAATTTTACCATCCCGTCATCTGAAGATATTTTTTCAATCAGCGAAGAAACGTCGGAGCGAAAGAACGATTTCTATACCTTGAACATGAATTTCCAGCATAAATTCAATGATAAAGGGCACCGACTTGAGGGAACAGCTTATTATTCGGATGAGAGCGGAACCGATAATGAAATTGAAGGGGAGCTGCTGGCTGACATGAATTTTAATCCTACCACCGATTACTTGTCGCGTGTATCGACTTTTGAAACTGAAGATGAACAAGATATTCGTCTGAAACTTGATTACACTTATCCGTTTAGCGAAGATGGAAAATTTGAGGCAGGTTACCAGGGACGCCTGGAAAGTGAGAACGAAACACTGGAGTTTCGCGATTACGATCAGGCGATTGATTTGTGGATAATTAACGATGAATATTCCAGCGCTACCGATTTTCAGCGCGATATTCACGCAGTGTATTCAACCTACAGTAACAAAGTGGGGAAATTTGCTTACATGGCCGGATTACGCGGAGAGTTAACCATTCGCGAAATTCAAAATACGAATGCGGCCAATGTTTCATCATTGAATCGTTTCGACCTGTTTCCAACGGCGCACTTTTCATATCCTGTTGCACAAACAGTTGACGTTACGGCAAGTTACAGCCGACGAATCAACCGCCCGAATGGCCGCGATCTCGACCCGACTCCTAACTATTACAACCGCTACACCATTCGCTATGGTAATCCTGATCTGGAACCGGAATACACTAACTCGTATGAACTTGGTTTAATGAAACGATTTGGCGAATCACGATCCTTTGTTTCGGCAGATTTATTCCGAAGGGTAACAAATAATAAAATAGACCGGACACAAGAACTGGGAGAAGACGGTATCTTTTACCTGTACACCGATAATTTTGATAAAGATTATTCAACAGGAGTTGAGGTTACCGGTAACCTGAGTTACAAAAAATGGTTGATAGTTAATGCCAGTGTGAATGTTTACGATTACAAAATTACCGGGGAGTTGAATGGTGAATCAATCGATCAGCAAAGTACCAACTGGGGTGGACGAATGAATACCACATTTAAAATTTCGCAGAACTCGCGTTTCCAGGTGAATGCATTTTTCCGTGGTAAATCGGTATCGGCACAAGGCGAAACAGGCGCCATGTTTTTTACCAACTTTTCGTATCGCCAGGAATTCTTGGATAACAAACTTTCGGCAACCGTTAGTTTCCGCGATCCGTTTGGAACAGGTCGATGGGAAAGAACCTCCTATGGCGATGATTTTAAAAGCTGGTTTCGAATGCAACGCGAACCACGTGTTGTTTTCCTGACCCTGAGTTACAAACTGAATAACTTTAAAGAAGATCGTGGTGGAAACCGTGGCGGTGGCGACGGAGGAATGGACATGGGAGGTGGAGAATTTTAACCATAATAAACAAATACAATAAAGTGGAATGCCGTTCTTTTTTTAAGAATGGCTTTTTTTTATTTCTGCTGAAGTGCCTGTTAAATGGGGGTCATGAAGTTATCTTATATCCTTGTAACTGAGAATTCCGTTTATTAACTGGAAAAACAGTTGCAAAACTGGAAAAACAGTTGTATGTTTGTTTCGTAATTTACAGTTCGTCATCCTTAACTTGTTTCAGGATCTGTATTAGATGCTGAATCCGTAAGCTGACGAACAGCATGATGTTTTAAATCGAGTATATACAATGAAGAAACTTACAAAAAAGGAAGAGGAGTTGATGAAGATCCTCTGGAAACTGGACAAAGCATTCGTAAAAGACATTGTTGAATTATATCCTGATCCGAAACCGCATTACAACACTATTTCATCGTTGGTGCGTTTGCTACAGGATAAAGGAGTTATCGGGTTTAAACAATATGGTAATACCTATCAGTATTTTCCACTTATCTCGAAAGAAGAGTACCGCCGCTCGTTTATGAACCAGGTGGTAAGCGACTATTTCGATAACTCGTACAAAAGTGCGGTAGCCTTTTTTGTAAAGGAGAAAAACCTGTCGGATGATGAGATCGACGAACTTATCCAGCTTATTAAAGACAAAAAATAATGGAAAGTTTCCTCCTGTATATCGGAAAAGCAGCCCTGGCTTCGGGTACATTTTATCTGGCCTACCTTGCTTTATTTCAACACCAGAAACATTTTTTATTTAACCGCATTTATTTGCCGGTTTCGCTGGCAATAAGTTTTCTCATTCCGCTTATCACTTTCACAAAAATACGATACATTCAGCCGGTTGAAACCACATTTAGTAACAGTTTCGCGTATCTGCCCGAAGCTGCTGCCATGTCCGAGCCACAATTTACGTTCGAATGGTTCCATTATCTGCTGGCTATTTATTTGCTTGGAATTTTTGTGTTTCTGATCAATCTTCTGCTCGGCCACCTCAAAGCCATGAATATTATCCGTTTTAGCCGCTTGAAGGAACTTTTCGGGGCGGAGGTTAATTTGACGAAAAAAGATGTTCACCCGTTTTCCTTCTTCAAACGAATTGTTTTGTCGGAAAAAACACTGGAAAACCCAAACCTGAAAATGATTGTAGACCACGAAATGGTACATGTAAAAGAACGTCATACTTACGACATTCTTTTTGCTGAAATCCTTTTCCTGTTTCAGTGGTTCAATCCTTTTGCCTGGCTCATCCGCGAAGCCATGAGAAGTAACCTTGAATACCTGACCGATCACCAGGTAACCCAAAAACATAATGCCGAAGCTTATCAACTGGCCATGGTAGGATTAGCGCATAAAAAAGGAGTGGCTCCCTTTTTAACCGCGCTTAACGGCTCACAACTAAAAAACCGTATTATTATGATGAAAAAGAAAACAGAAAACCGTTACAGTCTGCTCAAGCAGCTGGTTGTACTTCCTCTGCTGGCCATTTTGATTATGGGCTTGTCGAACAAAGAAGTTAGAACTGAAATTGTTCAGAATAAAAAAGAAGTAAAAATTGTGGTAGATGGTAAGGAGATTCCAAATAACGATCCTTCTCTGGCATCTATCGATTTTTCAAAAGGTTTTGATGGTGGAGAAATTGTTGATGCTCTTAACCTGAAAGAAAAAGTGGTATCTAACTTCCTTTATGTTGATGAAGGCACAGACGACCTGGCTTACTATATTCGAACATCAGATTATGTACCGGGGAGTAATACCAATTTTGATAAAATTACTTCAGACGATGAACAAAGTGGAGTAGAATCTTATAAAGCTCCCAAAATGCTTTATGCTGTTGATGGAAAAATAATTGAAACAACAGATGCGAAAATAGTCGGAAAGCAGGATTATGAATCTGCCAGCATTCTAAGCGGTGACGATGCCGTTGCAAAGTATGGCGAACAGGTCAAAGACGCTTCAGTTTTGGATCTGAAATCCGGAAAGCCAAATGTTAAAGTCTATTCAGATCAATCGTTAAAAGAACTTACAGTTAAAGGAAAAGTTACCAACGAAAAAGGAGAGCCACTTCCCGGAACTGCGGTTTTAATTAAAGGAACAACCACCGGAACCATTGCTGATATGGAAGGTAATTTTGAATTGCAGGTTCAGGCAGAGAGTGAAAGCACTCTGATTTTTTCTATGCCTGGCTATCAGAAAAAAGAAGTTCTGTATGAAGAGCAACCCAAAGTTAATGTAGTGCTGAAGGCCGATGGTAGTGCAAAAAAAGATGAAATTAAGGCGATTGGTTATGGCTCGCAGAAAGACGGATCAGAACCTCTGGAGAAGGCAATGATTCATATAAAGGGAGAACAAAATGAGCCGATATATTATGTTGATGGAATAGAAAATAAGAATATTGACTGGCTCTCTCCTGATCAGATAGAAAACATATCAGTTTTAAAAGGTGAAACTTTAACTGCTTTATATGGCGACAAGGGCAAAAACGGGGTCGTTATTGTAACAACCAAGTTTGCTCCAAAAGAAAAATTAAACGAGGCACTTATGATCGTTGACGGTAAAATTTACGATGGCGATGTCGATGATTTTGATCCGGAAAGTATTGAATCGATTGATGTGCTGAAAGATGCATCGGCAACTAAACTTTATGGACCGAAAGCAAAGAATGGAGCCATAATTATTAAAACGAAAAATGCTCAAAAATTTGATGGAAAGTCACCGCTTGTTTTTATTGATGGAGAAAAATATACAGGAGATATGGATGAAGTTGATCCGGAAAGTATTCAATCAATCGATGTTTTGAAAGATGCTTCGGCCATTGAAAATTATGGCGAAGAAGCAAAAGACGGAGTGATACTTATTACCACAAAGACGGAAGGAATTACTTCGGAATTAGATTTACGAAAACATATTGCAAAAAATATGAAATACCCTTCAGAATTGCAAGAATCAAATGTTACGGGTATAAGCAAAATATATGTTAAAGTGAGTAGTAATGGAGGTTACGTTGTACTCAACGATAAAGCAGTTGAAAATGCGATTCCTGTTGACGAGGTAGTTGTAGTAGGTTATAAACCGGAGAATGTAGCTACTACCAAAGTGGAGGGTGCACAGGATAAATTCGATCGTGAAGCAAAAAGAGTAATTGGACTACTTCCGGCACCGATAAATATTCCTGGTTTTAAAGGCGAAACTATTGTTTTTACCGTAAAATATATGCTACAATAGCAGCAAGTATTAGATTTTTTACCCAACCAAGATAATTCAGCGGGCAACTTATTATACATTATAGTCGCCCGCTGATTTTATGCAAAACATATAACCTGCTGATAAATAGAGGTCGCCGCACTTGAGAGTAGTGTTTTCGGAGCACTCCGAAAGGTTCCCGCAGACGTGCGACAGCATATCGGAGCATTCTGCTTTATTCCCGTAAACAAGAAATATCATTTCAACCGGCTCCGAAACATTCCCGCACATAAGAAACAAGGTTTCGGACTGCTTCGATAATGCCCCGCAAAACGGAGTGGCGATATCGGAGAACTCCGAAATAATCCCGCAAATCAGAAACAGGATATCAAAGTACTCTGCTAATACCCCGCAAATTTGAAAGGAGCTTTCCGACAGTGTTGAAATCCCATATAAAAAAAGATGCCATCCTTGTCTGAGATTTCTCAGAGGGATGGCATCTTTCTATAAACTCGAAACTCGCGTCTCGTGACTCACAGCTACTTCTTACTAATTATAGCAGCCCAGCCACCGCCGGGAGCCATTTTAACTTTTACAGTCGACCCGGCAGTAACGTCGATTGTTTCCTGTGCAAAATCGCTGGCGTGTTTATCGGCGTTCAAACCGTCTTTCCACACTTTCATTGTATAAGTTCCTTCGCCCAAGAAATCGAGTTTCAGCTCCAGTTCGCGGGGATCCCAGTCGGTCATAGCACCAACATACCAGGTTTCGCCCGATTTACGTGCCACTGCAATGTAATCACTCACTTTAGCTTCCAAAACTTTTGTATCGTCCCAAACGGAAGGAACAGGAGCAAGGAACTCCATACATTCAGGTTCGCGGTAATAGTTCGACGGGTTATCGGCCAACATTTGCAAAGGGCTTTCGAAAACAGCATACATAGCCAGCTGGTGACAACGGGTTCCGGCGCTCATTGGCTCAGTAAACACATCGCGGAAATTTATTTTGTTGGCATTTTTCGTGGCACCCGGAGTGAAGTCCATTGGTCCGGCAACCATGCGGATAAATGGCAAAGTTACATTGTGTTCCGGATCGGGCAGATTCGACCACTTGGCATTTTCCAAACCTTTAACACCTTCATAAGAAATTACGTTTGGATAGGCACGGTCCAGTCCACATGGTTTGTAGGCACCATGGTAGTCAACCAATAATTCGCGTTTGGCACATTCTTTTGCAATTTTTTCGTAGAAATTTACCATCCACTGGTCGTCGCGTTGCATAAAGTCAATTTTGATCCCTTTTGCGCCCCATGCCTGGAATTGATCGAGTGCTTCTTCCAGTTTATCATCCAGCGCTTTCCATACAACCCAAAGAATTACGCCAACATTTTTCTTTTTACCGTAGTCGATAATCTCTTTAACATCCATGTCTTTTTCCAGCTTCATAATATCAGAAAGCACATACCAGCCTTCGTCGAGGATGATGTAATCGATACCGTATTTCGATGCAAAATCGATGTAATATTTGTACGTTTCAGTGTTCACGCCGGCAACAAAATCAACACCGTAAATGTTGTTGGCATTCCACCAGTCCCAAGCCACTTTTCCCGGCTTAATCCAGTCGGTATTTTCAATTTTTTGTTCCGGTGCCAGTTTGTAAATCAGTTCGCTTTGTACCAGGTCGGCATCTTTTTCCGAAATGATCATCGCTCTCCATGGGAACTCGCGCGGACCATTACATTCTGCAATATAATCGGCATATTTTGTTGGTTTCACATCGCGGTCGCGCAGCTGTTCGGTTTCCAGCACAACACCAGGATATTTTCCAACCAAAGCATATTCGTTGTCATCGCAGCCGCGTAAATACATTCCGGCATAATCCATCAGGTTCGATTCTGAAATGTAGGTTTTAACACCGTTCCCACAGTCAACAAGCAAACCGGTTGAAGCGAAACGGTCGCTGCCAATGTTTGATAATTTTTCGCGGAGGTATTCGCGTTCCTGGTGTGTCATCATGCTTTCTTCTTCGGGAAACCAGATGTTGTGATCGGCCGGGAAAACAAAGCTGGCCAGTTCGCTTTTAATTTTGTATTCGCCGTCTTTGTCAGAAACCCAGCGGTAGGCAGCTCCTTCATCGTAAGCTTTGAACTGCAGGCTATATCCTTTAAACGAAAGAGTTAACTGGTTGTATTCGTTCTGCAATGTAGCATATTTGCGTTGAACCACCGGCTTCAATTCTTCTGAAACTGAAATGGTTTTTGCCTTTTTAACTTTGGCATCTTTACCCCAAACGGTGCCATCGGTCAATTCCATCGAAATAGTTGATGGCACAATAATTTCAGTTCCGTTCAGCAAAACCGAATAAGTTGTGGTTTCTCCAACAGCAACTTTTATTTCGATTTTTCCCGATGGGGATTGAACCGAATATTCCTTGGCTGAAAGGCTAAAAAATAAACTCATAATTAAGATAAACATAGGTATTCTCTTCATAACAGATAGTTTTATTAAATTTTGGTTCCGAAAGTACAAATAAATTTCAGTGTAATGCTGAAACAAATATTCAGATTCCTATTAAGTAAGATGCATAAATTCAATTTTGTACCTATCTTAGAAAGAATTTTAAAGGTTCAGGTTATGAAAAATATTTTGATTCTGTCGGTTATTCTTACTTCTACCTTTGTTTCCAATGCACAGGAGTTTGAAAAAGATGTTTTAACTACTTCGCAGGGAAAGCTCGAAATCACCTTTATTGCCCACGGAACCCTGATGATGGAGTTTGATGGGAAGGTGATTCATATCGATCCGGTGTCATGGTATACCGATTATGAGAAAATGCCCAAAGCCGACTTGATCCTGGTTACACATGAACACGGCGACCATCTGGATGCCAAAGCAATTGATGCAATAAAGAAAGATGGGACCGAAATCGTTTTAACACCAATTTGTAACGAAAAATATAAGGGAACGGCTGTTCTTAAAAACGGGGAGTCAGGAACTTTTTCAGGAATAAAAATTGAAGCGGTGCCGGCTTATAATATTAAAAATGAGCGAGAGCCCGGAAACCCATTTCACCCAAAAGGAAACGGGAACGGGTATGTATTACATTTTGGCGATACAAAAGTTTATGTTGCCGGCGATACCGAGAATATTCCGGAAATGGCTCAGTTAAAAGATATTGATATTGCATTTCTTCCTATGAATCTGCCCTATACCATGACCCCGAAAATGGTAACTGCTGCAGCAAAAATGTTCGATCCGAAGATTCTGTATCCGTACCATTTTGGAGAAACAAATACCGATGAACTGCTTGAGTTAATGAAAGGTCAAGAAGTTACAGAAGTTCGCATTCGAAACCTGAAATAAACAAAAGAATTGTTACTTTCATACTCCCAAAATCAAAAGAAATGAAAAGAGTTTTATTCGTTTTAACTTTAGTCGCAGTGTTTTCACTGAGCACGCAAGCTCAGGATGAGAAAACATTCTCAGGATACAAAGAAATGGTGGCCGCTGCCAAAGAAGTCATTACCGAGATTTCAGTTCAGGATTTCCACCGGGAGTATGTAAAAGGTCTGCAAAGCGGCAAGCCTGCTTATATTTTAATCGATGTTCGAACTGAGGCTGAATACAACGACGGTTCTATTCCCGGAGCATTTCTGGTTCAGCGCGGAGTTTTGGAGTCGCATATTGAAAAGGATGCCATCTGGGAAACTTTCAAACACGCCAAACCTAAAAAATCGGATACTATTGTTCTTTATTGCCGAAGTGGAAGTCGTTCGGCGCTGGCAACTCAAACTCTGATGATGCTGGGTTACACCAATGTAAAGTCGTTGGAAGGTGGTTATAAGGCATGGAATGAGAAATATCCCGCTCTGAAAAAGAAGCATTAGAAATCCACGATACTTTTTTAAGCAACAAAAAAAGCCACATAAAGCGGCTAAGGATTTAATCTGTAAGAAACAGTCTTAAAGATTATTGTGCTTTTTTACATCCCCTTGAAACACAAATTGTAGTGGCTGTAATTCCAATTACTGCAAATAGAATCAGTGCTCCGTAAAAGAAGTTGGGCGACAAATTTGCGCAGCATGAAATAAAACCAAGAATTAATGTGGCAAAGAATCCTAAAATGCCCCAAAGCCCTAAATTATAACAAATTATAGCAAGTATCTTTTTCATGATCTAAATCTTTTATGCAAGTATACGATTATTTAGATACGTCGATTCAATAAACAGAGTGAGATTAATCGCGTATAAACGTGAGATATGTTACATTTGTAGAAAGAATTAGTATCGATGAACATCTTTTATAACAGTTGTGTTGATTGTACGCTGAAATCTGGTGCGGTTTCGCTATTGGATCAAAAGGAGCTTTGTATTCTGGAAGAGGGTTGCTCGAAAATTTTATTCCATAAGGGTGAATTGATATTTAAGGAAGGGAGTCCGGCCAAACATATCACCTATATCCGTGATGGCCTTGTTAAGCTCGTAAAAAAGGGAATTGGCGGTAAAGATTTTATCTTAAGCATCTCGAAAGGAGGCTCTTATCTTGGCCTTCAGAATTTGAATCGTGATACCAGGGATAACTATTTTTCAGCAATAGCAGTTACTCCAACCGAAGTTTGTTTCTTAGATATTGACTGTTTTGCCAAACTTCTGGACCAAAATGGCAGCTTTGCGATCAAGGTGATTTCCACCATTTTTAACGACGAGATGAACTATTTTGAAAGACTGGTAAATAATGTGCAGCAACAACTTCCGGGCAGGCTGGCAAATACCCTTCTGTATTTTTGTAAAGAAGTTTACGGTCAAAATCCATTCAATCTTAATTTAACAATGGTAGAAGTGGCAGCGTTAATTGGAACTTCGCGCGAGAGCGTTTCCCGGATATTTAAAGAGTTTCAGGATGAGGGAATAATTAAAAGCGAGAAAAAACAAATTACCATTCTGGATGAAGCCAAACTGGAAAAAATTCGCCATAAAGGCTAACCAACCTGACTGAGGTGTCTTACTTTGTCGAAATCGAGTATCGAAACTTTGCTGCCTTCCATTTTAATTATCTTTTCAGAAACAAAATCCTTAATCACGCGCGACAGGCTTTCCTGCGACATATTGGTAATGGCAGCCATGTCTTTTTTTGTAATTGGGATATTAAAAGATTTGCGGCGGTACAGTCGAAGGCTAAAACATAAAAGTAAATCGGCAAAACGACCGTGTAGTTGTTTTAATGTGAGGCAGGCCATTCTGTTATACGAAAACAATGATTCGTCATTCAGATGGTTTAAGATGCCTGCTGCAAATTTGGCATTTTGGTTAATAAAGGTGTTTATGGCATGAATATCGTGCAGGCAAACTTTGGTGTCGGTGTAGGCCTTAATGGAATAAGGGTACACATTTTTCGAATACAAAGCCTGAAGTCCTAACAGTTTGCCCCTGTTTTCAACCGAAAGGATGAGTTCTTCATTGGCATGTTCGCGGTATACTTTTACCAGGCCCTTTTTAATATATACAATGTGTCCGGCAATTGCTCCCTGTTTAATAATGTTCTCTCCCCGTTTAAAGCTAACTTCAACCCTGTTTTTGTTGATTTGAATAAGCTCTTCTCCGGTAAGCGCCTTAAAGGGCTCGGACATGCACTTGCACCCAACACATTTATCGTATTTATTTAATGGCATAATCCCTCCTTCGTTATAATGAAAACAGCACTGTAAGTTAACATTTTTTCAGTAAGTCAATAAAGTATTTGATTTAAATCAATACAAACAATGACTACCTATTGATTTTGATTTGAGGAGCCAATATCCTGTTTTTTCTTCTCTTACAACTTTCTCAAATACTTTTGAATCGTTGGTTTTATTAATCAAACTTAAACTTATCAAGGACATGAGAAAGGCATTTAATCTATTGATGTTTAGCTTTGCTGTATTAGCTCGTCGAATAAAATCCGGCACCCATCACGCCCTGAAAAGTCAAAAATGGAAATCGCTAAAAATTCAATGTTGAAGTTTTAAAATGATCGGTATCTAAGGTCGAGGCATTTCAAAATGTCAGAATAGAGATACCTCTTTTTAATGTGTTCAATTTCTCGAGCTTAACTAATACTATTCAAAATAACCTAAATTTTATTACTATGAAAAAGTTTGTTTTATTCACATTACTACTTGCATTTATTGCATCGTTTTCTTTTATCTCCTGTAAATACGATGACGAATGCGATTGCTCCGGTTCAGAACCATTGGCTTACGAAATTTTAACCTCATACCTCAAATCAATCGACATGGATATCAATCATGTTTTATCTAGTTCAGACGGTGTAAAATTTGTAATGGCTGCTCCGGCCGACGGTGATCTTTCTGCAAAATGGATTATGGACATCCGGAAAGCAGCAGATTTTGCAACAGCTCATATCGAAGGCGCAAATAACGTTGCCTTTACTGATATTTTAACAGCGGCTGCTTCCGCTGATAAACCAATTCTGGTAGTTTGTTATACCGGACAGACTGCTTGTTATGCCACTTCGTTATTACGACTGGCCGGATACCACAATGCGCAAGCCTTAAAATGGGGAATGAGCGGATGGAATGCGGAATTTGATAAATGGTCTGCAAGCTGTAAAGACCTTACCACATCGAATAACTGGACAAGCAATGAAGCCGGCGCAGGAAGTTTTGATGCGCCCGCTTGGACAAGCACCAATACAAATGGCGCTGATATTTTGGCTGAAAGGGTGGAAGCAGTTGTGGCCGCAGGTTTCAAAACGGCATCAAATGCCGATGTTTTGGCATCACCCGGAGACTATTACGTAAACAATTATTTTTCGGCCGATCATTATACCGGGTTTGGCCATGTAATGGATGCAGTTCGTGTTAATCCGTTACTGATTGACGACTGCAGCAGCCTCGATCCAGGTGCAAAGGTGGTTACCTATTGTTATACCGGACAAACATCAGCTGTTATTACTGCTTATCTGAACGTATTGGGTTTCGATGCATACAGCCTTACGTTTGGCATAAATGGCATGTCGCATTCCAATTCATTCTGGGAAACGGGTGGCGTAACAAATCACTGGGGATACGACTCAAAGCCTAAGAGTTTACCTACAGTATCTAACTAATCAAATTATTGGAGGGGTTGATAATATGTCTCCCTCTTTATTTACAACTTAAACGATATGAATATGTTACGCAAAATATTATTTATACTCATTGTTGCCGTTTTTGCCGAATATAATGTTTTGGCACAGGGTTGTTCAGAGCCGGCATCGGAAGATGGCGTAAACGTGTTTGGTTTTTTGCAGGCACAATACGACTATGGATTTACTGAAGGAGATAATACTTCGAACTTTGGATTTAACCGATCGCGCATTGGCGTAATGGGAGTTATCCCATATGATTTTAGCTACTATGTATTACTCGAAACCAGCCCATTTAAAAAGGATGGGCCAAAGGCATATTTGCTCGACGCTTTTATTACTTACAGCCGTTTTTCATTTGCGAAGGTAAGTTTGGGCTCTTTTAAATCTCCTTTTGGTCAGGAACTTAGTACACCTTGCCATTCGTTACATACAATTAATCGCTCGAAAGTGGTGAATGAACTTACAGCGCCCGACCGCGACATGGGATTAATGTTACTGGGAGGTTCCGATACCACACTTTTTCAATATACCATTGCTCTTATGAACGGAACGGGTTTGCTGGTTCAAGACAAGGATAAATACAAAGATGTAGTTGGCCGCTTTTTGGTTAAGCCAACCGATTGGATGCATGTTGGTGGAAGTTTCCGTTACGGGAAAGCTGTCAGCGCCGATGAAACTGTTGACGAACCCGATGAACGTACTCGACTTGGTGCTGAATTTGAAATCGAAAAATTCGGATTTCTGGTTCAGGGCGAATACATCAGGGCTAAAGATGTGGGCTCTTACCTTGTTGGCGGAGGTTGCGGCGGCGATCCTGAACTGGTTCAGGGAAGTGTTAAGCGCGAAGGTGTAACGATTATGGCACTCTATAATACTCCATGGAATTTTCAGCCTGTAATTAAATACGAAAATTTTAACGATGACATTGATTATCCGGGCAACAACAACATGGAACATATAACAACCGTAGGTTTCAACTATTTCTTTAACGAGTGGACCCGTTTGCAGGTTAACTACGAATATAAAGCAGAGTGGGCCGGCGAAGTTGAGAATGATATGATTATGGTTCAACTGCAGGTTAGATTCTGATAGAAACGAGTAAATATTAAAATTTGAATAAATGAAACGAGCATGAGAAAATTTTCACACATATGCGAATTATTATAATCATGCGAGTTCCATCTTATTCCTTAAAAAAACAAACAATTATAATAAAATGAAATTAAACAGATTATTCCTTTTAGGATTGGTTTTGCTGATTGCTTCGGCGATATCAGCACAGGATGTTATTTCGGCAACAGAGTTGGCAAAGATTTATAAAAACAAGGATGTGGTATTGGTTTGGGCCGGCGCTAATGACGGGTATAAAATTCATATTACCGGCGCTGTAAATGTTCCTCACACTTCGCTTTGTACAAACGAGCCGATTAGAAATGTAATAAAATCACCTGCTGAAATGGCAAAAGATTTGAGTGCCGCAGGAATTTCAGCCGATAAAACTATCGTTGTTTACGATGAAGGTTCGGGGAAATATGCAAGCAGAATGTATTGGATTCTGAAGTATCTGGGAGCACCAGATGTAAAAATGCTGGATGGGAATATGAAAGCATGGAAGGCTAACCGTAAACCAATTACCGGAGCCCCTGCGAGGTCTCAATCGGCATCGTTTACTGCAACGGCAGACATCGGGCAACTGGCAAAAATGGATGAGGTTAAAAAAGCTATAGGTAATTCTTCGTATGTTCTTGTTGATGCCCGTACTCCTGAAGAGTTTGGTGGTACTGCAGAAACTGAACTTCGTAAAGGTCACATTCCGGGGGCGGTTAATGTAAATTACGAAACGGTTCTCGACAGCAAAGGTATGTTGAAGCCAAATGAAGAATTAAAATCATTGTTCGAATCGAAAGGTATTACAAAGGATAAAACAGCAATCGTTTATTGTGAAACCAGTGTACGTGCCGGAGTACTTTATCTGTCACTTAAAGGTCTTGGGTACCCAAATGTTAAGGTATACGATGGCGCATATTTGGAATGGCAAGCTACTTCATCGAACAAAGTAGAATAGCCTTTCGCATGTCCTGAGCGCCCAGGTATTTACCGGGCGCTCTTTTTCAATATTTGTGCTGATTTTAAAGCCACGGACACTCTGATTATTCCACGCTGTTTTACAAAAAATAACCTCGAATATTGCATAGAATTCGTATGTAAGTATCACATAAAACTTTCTTTTATATTGATCGAAATATTTGATAATCCAACTGACTTACAAATTCAGTTTGCCACCGCATAAAAGATTATTAAATTTGTTGCGATTATTAAGCCGATCAAAAAGTGTAAAGTTTATGAGTAGCCAGATTGACGAGATTCAGAAAATTTCAAAAGACAAAAGAAATAACATTATTGTTATCGCTCTTTCTGTGATATTGATAGTGGTGTTGGTGTTATTTTTTATTCAGCGACACGACCACAAACTGATTGTAAACGAAATTAAAGCAGAGAAAGATTCTATTCAGTTTCAGTTGACTGAGATCTCAACCAGCTACGATTCGTTAAAAACAGAAAATGATACCATAAACGAACAGCTTTTTGTGGCACAGGCCAAAGTGAAAGACCTTCTGCTTGAGGTTGAACAGACCAAAAAAATTAGCTATCAAAAAATATCTTCTTATCAGAAACAGGTTACTACCTTGCGTGGAATCATGCGCGATTTTGTGGTTCAGATCGATTCACTGAACAGAAGAAATGAACAACTGATGGCCGAAAACCGTGAGGTAAAAGAACAGTTCATGCAGGTTGAACAGAAAAATGTGCAGCTAAATAAAGAGAAAGAGAAATTGCAGCAGAATCTGAAACGTGCTGCTATGCTTGAAGCAAGAGAACTGGTTGCCGCGCCATTAAATGACCGGGGAAAGGAAACCAAATTTACCAAACGTGCTGCCAAGATTCGTGTTTATTTTGTTTTGGGGCAAAATGCCACAGCTAAACGAGGTCCAAAAAATATTTATGCAAGAATAATGCGTCCTGATCAATTACTCATGGTAAAATCGGAAAACAATGTATTTCAGTTCGAAGATTTAAAAATCCAGTATTCGGCCATGCGTGAAGTTGTTTACGAAGGAAAAGATCTTCCTGTAGCTATTTTTTGGGACAATACCAATGAACCGGAATTAATGCCGGGAACTTATACCATTAACTTGTTTGCCGACGGAAACGAGATTGGTGAAACTACTTTTTCAATCAGGTAGTATTCATTCATCATTTAGTTTCTTTCTCCATCTTTCATGATCAGGTTTCGCTTTTTCGATGTTGAAGCGTTTGCCATGGCCGAGATAAACTGTTTTGATATTCATATTGAACAGCTCTTCCCAGGTTTTTAGCAGTGTTTTGGGATCATTCACGAAAGGAGGAAAAATCCGTCCGTTTATATTTAAAAATGTATCGCCCGATATCAGTTTTTCTCCAATCAGAACCGATTGAGAACCGTTGGTGTGACCTGGAGTTGAAATTATTTTTCCATCAATTCCCCATTGTTTCAGATCAAATACATCTTCATTAATAAGCTGTGCTGAGAATGCGCGGGGAGAAGCATAACGGGGTATTAATTTTCTTCCAAGTTTCGAAATAAATCCGGAATATCGTCCCCTGCCAATTGGAATAGGTGTAAATCCTTTATTCAGATTTTCAAATTCATTTTTGTGAACCAGAACCTGTGCCCCGGTGTAATCAACCAGTTGGTGTAAATTGCCGGTGTGGTCGTAATGGGTGTGGGTTAAAATAATCAGTTTAATGTTTTCTGGTTGAAGGCCTGCTTCGCGAAACAGGATACTGAATTGCTGCATGTTGCCCTTTACACCCGTGTCCACAAGAATTGAATTTGCTCCGTTTACAATAAGTGCTGTGTTGGCGTAACCCATTCGTTTCTGTATTATTTTTAATTGCGGCATGTTCGAAAAATTTCTTGAAAGTAAGTTAAATCGTATTTTTTATCCTAAGCTTTCGTTGTAAAATCATGTTATCTTTGCTGCCCTTATGGCAACATTTCTTTTCGATAAAATAATATTTGGGCCGGTAAAAAGTCGCCGGTTGGGTGTTTCGCTTGGTATTAATCTTCTTCCAACCGATGTAAAGGTTTGCTCTTTCGATTGTATTTACTGCGAATGTGGATTTACGCCCGGTAAATACGAAGAAAAGGTAACTTTCCCGTCGCGCGCTGATGTGAAATTGAGGCTGGAAGTAAAGCTTCATGAAATGGTTGCAGCAAACGAATTGCCCGATGTTATTACCTTCGCCGGAAATGGAGAGCCGACATTACATCCTGAGTTTGCGGGAATTATAGACGATACAATCGAGTTGCGTAATGAAATTACGCCAAATGCAAGGATTGCAGTACTTTCGAATGCTACCATGATTCACCGGAAATCGGTTTTTGAAGCGCTGTTAAAAATTAAAGATAATATTCAGAAACTGGATTCGGCTTTCGAGGAAACTGTAAAATTGCTTGATTGTCCCAATGGTAATTTTAACCTCGCCCGAACCGTTGAACAACTCATTGCTTTTAACGGGAAAGTTATTATTCAAACCATGTTTGTTAGGGGAAGTTATAAAGGACAAAACATCGATAATACAACTGAAAAAGAAATATTGGCTTGGCTGGAACTGCTGAAAAAAATTAAACCGCTGCAGGTAATGATCTACACCATTGCCCGCGATACGCCAATTGAAACCTTGCAAAAAGTGCCGCTGGATGAACTAAATTCCATCGCAGACCGGGTACGAGATATCGGTTTTGATGTGCAGGTTTCGGGATAAACTGTTCAAAGTTTAAGGTTTAAAGTTTAAAGTCTCAGGTTCGCCGTACTTTAAACTTTCAACTACAAACTTGTCCGATACCATTCCGAGCTGCGGCCCAGCATTCTTATACCGGCAACAAAGCCTTTTAGTTTTAGCAAATCGTTGCTTTCGAGCCAGCCGTAACAATCGTACGTTTTACCCGATTTCGGATCGTAGATCGTTCCGTCTTTCCATTCTTTATTACTTTTATCGTACTCAAAACCATTGAGTATTTGCAATCCTACAATGGATCGTTCGCGTAAAGCCGGGTCCGGGTTCTCATCATCTTTTGGGGGTTGTCCGTTTTCGTATTTTTCCGGAATCATATAAACAATGGTTCCAATGTATTTGTCACCTTGTTTCTCAACTTCAATTTTTGTTGTCTTTTCATCGTTCCACCACACTCCAACAATCTTGTCGGCTTCCTGTGCAAATCCTGTTAAACAATAAATTCCAAGGAAAAAAAGAATCGCTAACTTTTTCATAGTGTAGATTTAAATTATTTTTAGGTGATTAAATATAACTAAAATTCAAATTGCATTTCTTTTTTCTATAAAACGCACATTATGAGAATAATAAAACGGATCTTGCTGGGGTTGCTTGCCTTGATTGTACTGGCGTTAATCGTTGGGGCAATATTTCTTCATAATATAAAAACTGCCGCCATTCCCGATTACAATGATGATGTTAAAATTGCAGGGCTGGAAAAAGAGGTTACGGTGTTTCGTGATGCACACGGAATTCCTCACATTTTTGCCGAAAATGAAACTGATCTTTACCGGGCAGTCGGTTTTGCAATGGCTCAGGACCGCCTGTGGCAAATGGATTTGCTTCGCAGGGTAACACAGGGGAGATTGTCTGAAATTCTCGGGAAAGACCAGGTTGATACCGATTTGATGATGAGAGCGCTGCGGATTCAGGAAAAATCTGAAAAGATTCTTGCCACATCGAAACCTGAAATTGTTGCTGCTCTGCAAGCTTATGCCGATGGTGTAAATCAATACATCGAAAATTATCCTTTGCCTCCCGAATTTAAGGTATTACAGTATAAACCCGAGCCCTGGTTGCCTGTACATTCCATCAACCTGATTGGTTATATGTCGTGGGATTTATCAATGGGTTGGGGAACAGAATATTTCCTGCATCAATTGCGCACTGAAGTCTCGGACGAAAAGATTGCAGAGCTGATCCCTGATTTGAAGAATCATAAAACTGCTGTTTACCCCGAGTTTGGAAATATTGATATTGAAGCTTCAGAAACACTACTTTCTGCAACTCAAAATTTGCAGGAACTGGGAGCTGAAATCTTTAACGGAAGTAATAATTGGGCGGTTGCAGGTAAAAAAAGCAAAACCGGAATGCCTTTACTTGCTAACGATATGCATCTGGGTTTGTTTGCTCCGGGAATCTGGTACCAGATGCACCAGGTTGTTAACGGGGAGGTGAATGTTACCGGGGTTGTTGTTCCCGGTCAGCCATTCGTAATTTGCGGACATAACGATAAAATTGCTTGGGGAATGACTAATGTAATGGTTGACGATCTTGATTTTTATGCAGAAAAACTAAATGAAGATTCTACAAAATACTGGTTCGATGGTGCCTGGCGCGATTTCCTGGTTAAAAAGGAAACCATTAAAACCAAGGAAGGTGAAGTTTTGGAAGAAGAGTTGCAATTCACCCATCGCGGCCCTATGGTTAACAGGTTTAAAAAGGAAAAAGAAACACCGCTTTCTATCAGGTGGCTGGGTAATGAAATGAGCAATGAAATCAGAACCGTTTTCTTACTGAACCGGGCAAAAAACTGGAGCGATTTCCGCGATGCAGTAAGCACATTTAAATCGGTTAGCCAGAACGTAGTTTATGCCGATGTGGACGGAAATATTGGTCTGCAATGCAGTGCGGGCTTACCCATTCGCAAAGGTTCGGGCATACAGATCTATCCGGGCGACAGCAGTAAATACGACTGGCAGGGGCTGGTTCCGTTCGAAGAACTGCCTTACGAATTTAATCCAGAGCGGGGTTATGTTTCATCCGCTAACAACAAAACGGTTTCAGATTCATATCCTTATTATATTACTCACTGGTTTGCAACACCCAGCCGCATCGAGCGGATTCGGGAAATGCTGGAAGCGAAAGACAAACTGGGTGTGAATGATTTTAAGGCCATGCACAGCGACTGGAAATCGAAAACAGCAGAAAAAATGACACAGGTTTTCGTTCAATCGCTGCAAAAACAAACAGATTTGGATGAAACCGCGAAAGCAGCTTTCAATAAGCTAAAAAACTGGGATTACAATCTCACCCGTGAAAGTCAGGCTGCTTCCATATTCGAAATGCTTTACCGGAAATCGATGGAAAATCTGGTGAAAGATGAATTGTCTCCTGAATTGTTTAAAGGAATGCTAGGGCAAAAAATGTTACTCGAAAATCTGATGATAAATCTGTTGGCAGAAGGTCATTCGAGATGGACCGACAATGTAATGACAGAAAAAGTTGAAAGCTTTGATGATATTGTTGCCCAATCGTTTAACGAAACGGTTGAAGAGTTAACCGCCAATTTGGGCAACGATGTGGAAACGTGGAATTGGGGAAAAATTCATTCGTTTACACTTGCGCATCCATTGGGCGTGGTTGATTTACTCAACAAGGTTTTAAAGTTGAATCGTGGCCCGTTTGAAGTACCGGGAAGTTACCACACCGTTTGTCCGTATGCTTATTCGTTTACCAATCTTTATGAAACACATCATGGCGCTTCGCACCGGCATGTTTACAGTACCAAAGACTGGGATGAATCGGAAACTGTTATTCCAACCGGTACCAGTGGTATTCCTGCCAGCGATTTTTATCTCGATCAGACAGAACTGTACCTGCAGAACAAATATCATCCTGATTTATTCTCACGGGAAGATGTTGAAAAAGGCGCTGCTTTCAACATGAAATTTATTCCGGCGAAAAAGTAAATATGAACTAAAAATTCAAGAATAGAATAAACCTAACTTGCTGGTTTTGCGTTTTATAGATGAGAAATAATTCAAAATCTATGAGCAAAACCTCGCAAGCTCCCATTTATATTGTTTCCGGCGGTCAGGGAATTGCCGGGAATAACCTCGTTCAGGCACTATTGATTCAGTATCCCAACAATAATGTGCCGGTGGATATAATTGCTGAGGTGGATTCGGAAGAGAAAATTTTCGACATCATAATGAGAGCCAAGGCCGATGGCGGTTTGATAGCTCATACCATGGTTAATCCCGAATTACGAAAGAAAATTAACGATCTGGGAAAAGAGCATAAGGTGTCGGTTATTGATTTAATGGGGCAACTTGCCGATTATCTAGATGAAAAACTGGATGTTGAACCGCTGAAACATCCCGGATTATATCGGGAGATTAACCAGGAATACTTCGATCGGATTAACTCTATAGAATTTACGCTTTCGCAAGATGATGGACTGAGCCCAAAACGTTTGCACGATGCAGATATTATTTTAACGGGCGTTTCACGGGCAGGGAAAACTCCCCTGAGCGTGTACCTCGCCATGTATGGATGGAAGGTGGCAAATGTTCCGTTAATTCCCGGGATTCCTCCTCCTGACGAGTTGTATCAGGTAGATCCCAAACGCGTATTTGGTCTTTATATTGGTGCCAGTCAGTTAATCATTCACCGCCAAAAAAGACTATTAAGCTGGAACAACCACGAAAGTGATTCTTATATCAATCAGCATGCGGTTCGCGAAGAAATCAGAAATGCCATGTTTATTTTCGACCGTGGTGGTTTTACGGTTATCAATGTTTCTAATAAACCAATAGAGAGTACTGCCAACGAGATCTTAAATTATATGTCGCAGCGGTTTGCTTATCGCGGACGCAAATTACAATCTCCTTATCATGGCAAAGAAGAATTTTCTCTCAAATAAAACACCGGAATTTTCAATTTAACGTGTCAAATATCTGTAAAAGGCAAAGCAATGCCAATCATAGTGAAAAACTATCGGGTATAAATTTTTTATACAGCATTTTATAAACAAAATGCGCAACTCTTTGTAACTTAATGCATAATAATTTGATTGTTAAATTCAAAAAAACCATGATAAGACTGACAAAACTTATTCTAATTTTCTCTTTATTATCAGCGAGTGTTTCTTATGGTCAGGATAATTTACTTTCAATCCACGATGCCGTAAAACAAGCTTACGATAATAATGCCGAACTCAATCAAATGCGGGCAAGATTGGTTCAAAAAGAAAATGAATGGAGAACCAGTACTGGTGTCTCTGCTCCCGAAATCAGTTATTTTAAAGAAGGTATCAGCGACGATCCAACTGCTCCGTTTGCCGAAAAACGAATGGCTGTTACCCAGGAAGTAGACTTTCCTTTAACGGCAGTGTACCGTGTAAAAGCTATCAAGCAGGAGGTGGAAGCCCAGCAAAATGTTATTCTAGCCAAGGAAAAGGAAATCAGTTCGCTGGTAAAGGGTAAATACATTGAAGTGATTTATGCTTTGTACCTGCAAAAATCGAGGCAAAATCAGCTGAACCTTGCACAAGAACTTTACAATGCCGTTTATACCAAGTTCGAAACAGGCATGGGAAATGGTATTGATCTGGTGAATGCCGAGATCCAGTTGGATGAAGCCAGGAACGACCTTGACCAGTCGGAGTGGATTTTGCACCAGGCACGTTACGGTCTTTTTAATGTAATCGGACTACCTGTTGATGAACAGAAGTACAGCATTCAGTTTGCCGATACGCTTTATGCCACTGATATAGATATTTCGCAAATACAGGTTTTGGCAGTTCAGGAAGAACAACCCGATTACAAAGCCTCGGTAAACATGCTCAACGCTTCCGATTATTTTCTGAAAGAAGCCAAAAGCAATATTCTTCCCGATATCCGATTCAGTCTTTACAAACAGGATTACGGAACGGGTTACGATTTTAATGGATTTGAAGTTGGCCTGAGTATCCCCATCTGGTATCCGCTGGAACAAAAAGGCAAAATACAAATGGCCACTGCCCGGAAAGAAGAGTTGCTGTGGAATCAGCAGGCAATACGCCTGAACATGAAAAAGGAAATTGAATATGCCTGGCACAACTATTCGGTGAGCCGTTCTATTGTTAACCGTTATCACGATTCAATGAAAGACCGTGCATCTAAATTACAGAGTATGACATTAAAAGCCTACCAGTTGGGAGAAATCAACCTGCTGGAACTTTTAAATGCCCAGCAAACATTCTTAAAAAGCGAACAGCGCTATTTAACAGCGCTTCGCGATTATTATTTGCAACTGGCTGCACTGGAGCAATACATTGGTAAGGAATTAATTTTTTAGAAATACACAATAAAAAGAATATGAAAACCTATTTAAATCACGTTATAGCTGCATTGTTTCTTCTTTCGTTTGTTGCCTGTAATTCAGGTGATAAAGGAAAAGAAGGGAATACAGAGGTTCAGACAGAATTACCCCCTTCGTTGAAAGAAAACACGAAGGAAATTCTGCAGGTTAAACTTTCCGACAAAGAAAGAGACGAGTTATCCATAAAAACGGAGGTGATTGCCAACGAATTTGTCGATCATAAAATTTTGGCCCCGGGAGTTGTATTTCCGGCCCCGGGACATTCGAGTATTATAAGTACTCCGATCGATGGTCAGGTTATTAGCATTAAAGTTCACGAAGGAGATTGGGTGAATAAAGGCCAGGAAATGTTTCGGATTCAAAGCCTTGAGTATGGGAATTTAATTTCGGAATACCTTCAGGCTTTTGCCCAGGAAGCTTTTCAGAAAAGCCGGCTATCGCGCCTGAATCAGCTTGTGAAAGAAAAAATCAGTTCAGAAAATGAACTGGAGCAGGCAACCGCAGAATATAAGCGAGCTTCTGCATCGTTGAAATCTGCTTATGCCAAATTGCGTGCCGTTGGAGTACCTGATAAGGAAATCACACGACTTTCTGAAGCACAGAATTTTGATCCAACGTTAAAAATTGTAGCTCCAATCAATGGTGTAATTGAGAAAGATTTTGTTGAACTGGGGCAATCTGTAAATGCCCTGGAAAACCTTGCAAGGGTGCTCGATACAAGGGAGGTACTCATTCGCGGTTATGTTTCTCCCGGTGATGCCGTTTTGGTGAAACCCGGTAATCCGGTTGAAATTTCGAAAAGAGAGCAGAAAGATATGGCAATGCAAGGAAAAATAAGTTCTGTAAATCCGGGTTTGGATGAAAACAGTCGGTCGGTTGTTGTGAACATTGTTATTCCATCAGAAAACAACTGGCCCAAGCCGGGCGAGAACCTGAGGTTGTCGATTACTTCTGAATCGCAAAAAGAAATTATTGCCATTAAATTGGGGGCGCTCACATACGATGGCGACCAGGGGGTTGTATTTGTAAAAAAGGATGCAAATACGTTTGAACGCCGCCCTATTGAAATAGAGGACATTAAAGATGACCTTGTTTTTGTTACTTCCGGGCTTTCGGTAGGTGAGGAAGTCGCTGTTACAAAAGTTTTTAGCTTAAAAGCACTTTCCCGTTTCGATATTATTTCTGAAGAATAAACTTAAAAATCCTCAGCTGATGCTTCAAAATATTATTTCATTCAGTGTTCGTCAAAAATATGTGGCCCTATCGTTGGTAGTTTTAATGGCCATTGGCGGTTATTTTTCGTTGATAAATTTACCCATTAACTCGCAGCCTGACGTAACCCCGGTGCAGGTTCTGGTTATTACAAAGGCTGGTCGTTATTCGCCTTTCGATGTGGAGAAGCTTGTGAGTTATCCCATCGAAACAGCTATGAATGGTCTTCCCGATGTGGCACAAGTGCGTTCGATTTCTCAATTCGGGCTTTCAGCGGTTACCGTTGAATTTGATGAAGGAACCGATATTTATTTTGCCCGGCAAATTGTAAGCCAACGGCTGCAGTCTATTGTTGATGAACTGCCTCCGGGTGTATCCAGCCCTTCGCTGGGACCGATTTCAACTGCGCTCGGCGAAATTTATCAGTATGTGGTTAAGGGCGAAAATTATTCTCTCTCAGAATTACGCGAGATCCAGGACTGGCTGATTGCGCCACAGCTTAAGATTGTAAAAGGAGTAACCGAAATAAATTCCTTTGGCGGTTTCGTAAAAGAGTATAATGTTATTATTCAGCCCGGATTACTTCGAACATACAGCATCGGTATTTCTGATGTGATGGATGCCATTGAAATGAACAACAGTGTTTCGGGGGGAAATTATATTCAGCACAATGGTGAACAATACATTATCCGGGGAGTCGGTCAGATTACGAGTATGGATGATGTGCGTAATATCATCGTAAAAAACATTGATAATAAACCCATTTTTATAAAAGACATAGCCAGTGTTGTTGAGGGAAAGCAGATCAGGCAGGGAGGCGTTACCAAAGACGGGCAAGGTGAGGTAATTACCGGAATTGTAATGATGTTGCGGGGTGGAAACGGCCGCGAAGTAATATCTGAAATCGAAGATAAAATTGCCGAAATAAACAGAAGTCTCCCTGAAGGGGTGAGCGTTGAAAAATTCTACGACCAGTCGGATCTGATTAAAAGAACCACAGCAACAATTTCAACAAATCTGATGGAAGGTGGATTTCTTGTTATTGTAGTATTGCTTCTGCTTTTAGGTGAAATTTCGGGAGCTATTATTGTTGCCATGGTTATTCCATTTTCAATGCTTTTCGCATTTATCGGGATGCGTGAATTCGGGCTGGCCGCTAACCTCATGAGTTTGGGTGCTATCGACTTCGGTATGGTGGTAGACGGTTCGGTGGTGATGGTTGAAAATATTGTTCACGATCTGCAGAAGAACAAAAAAGAATCGAAAGATGAAATCATTCGTAAAGCAGCAAATCATGTGGTGCGTCCTATCTTTTTTGGGGTGCTGATTATTCTGATGGTTTATGTCCCGATTATGACCTTTAAGGGAATGGAAGGGATTTTGTTTCGCCCAATGGCGATAACAGTGGCCGCAGCTGTATTTGGATCGTTGTTACTGGCACTGATTTTTGTGCCGGCTATGTCGTCCATTATTTTCAGGAAAAAGGTTAAGGTGAGGAGGAATTACCTGATTGAATGGATGCGGCCCCGTTACCAGAAAGGTCTGGAAAAAAACATGAACCGCATTTGGTTTGTGGGATCTTCGGCACTGCTTATTTTTGTGGCTTCCATTTTTCTAATGACACGCCTGGGAACAGAATTTTTGCCGGAACTTGATGAAGGTTCCATTCTGGTTGAGCAGGTGCGAATGCCGTCGGTAACACTTGAAGAATCTATGGAAAATGCCAACTGGCTGGCGGGAAAGATAATCGAAAATATTCCTGAAGTAAAAACTGTGGTGCCTAAAACAGGCCGGTCCGACCTGGCAAACGATTGGATGGGCGTGCATCAAACCGACGTTTGGGTAGTACTAAAACCAATTGAAGAGTGGGAAAAAGGCGTCACAAAAGAGGATATAATCAGGCGGATTGAACCTTATTTGCAAACAGAACCGGGACTGGCATACAATTTTACGCAACCCATTGCCATGCGTGTTGATGAATTAACCAGTGGCGTTAAATCCGACCTTGCTGTTAAAATTTATGGCGAAGATCTGGAGGTACTCGACCAGATAGGCGAAAATATTTCTTCGTTGTTAACCGGACTGCCGGGAACCGACAACTATTATGTGGAACAATCTGCCGGGCAACCTTATCTGACAGTAGATATTGATCGCGAAGCGGTGGCCTCATTCGGTTTAAATGTAGATGAAGTACAGAAGGTTGTGGAGGCCGGTATTGGCGGGCAGGAAGCCGGACAATTATACCAGGGACAAAGGCATTTTGGTATTGTGGTTCGTTATCCTGAAAACATACGCAATGAACTTCCGAAAATTGCAGAAGTGCCGGTGCATCTGCCGGGCGGTGGTTATATTCCGTTAAAACGGGTGGCAAATATCGAGCTTCAGGAAGGCCCGCGCGAGATACAACGCGAGAACGGCTGGCGGCGACTGATTGTTGGAATTAATATTAAAGATATCGATTTGGGAACCTATGTTTCGCAGTTGCAGGAAGAGATTGATAAAAGTGCCAGCATTCCTCCGGGGTATTTTATCGATTACGGCGGAACCTTTGAAAATCAGCGTCGGGCCATGCGCCACTTAATGCTGGTGGTGCCGCTTTCCATCTTTATTATCATTGGTTTAATGTACCTGAACTTTGGGAAAATGCGCTACGCCATTTTAATTTTGCTGAACCTGCCGTTTGCCCTGTCAGGAGGAGTGTTCCTTTTGTGGATTAGGGGAATGTATTTGTCGGTAACTGCAAGTATTGGTTTTGTGGCCTTGTTTGGTGTGGCTGTGCTGAACGGTATCGTTTTGGTCGATCACATTAATATGATCCGAAAAGAGAAAAAGGGCGACCTTAAAAAATTGGTTATAGAAGGCTCGGTCGACCGTTTGCGCCCGGTGTTAATGACTGCCCTGGTGGCCAGCCTTGGTTTTATTCCCATGGCTTTTAATACCGGGCCGGGTTCTGAGGTACAACGTCCACTGGCTACAGTTGTGATTGGAGGCCTTGTAACATCAACGTTCTTAACGCTTTTGGTGTTGCCCATAGCTTATTATTGGATAGAAAAGAAAAAATCTCCGACTGCGAAATAAATTGTTATAAATAACCGCGCAAGTTTTTTATAACTTCGGTGTCATACTTTAAAATTGTACAAAAACATAAATTCTAAAGAGATGAAAACGAAGTTTAGCTGGCGTGCCTTTATTAGTTTTGGATTGACCTATGCAATCCTCGTTATCCTTGTTTCAGGGCTTATTTTATATGTTTCACCCCCCGGGAGATATGCACATTGGGTAAACTGGGAGTTCCTGGGTCTTACAAAAGAAGGCTGGCAGGGTATTCATACCATTTTTTCATTCGCGTTTGTTATTCTTTCCATATTTCACCTGTTTTCGGTGAACTGGAAAGCCTTTGTATCGTACCTGAAATCGAAAACATCAAAAGGATTCAATAAGAAAAAGGAATTCATTTTTTCAACCATTGCTGTTTTGGTATTCTTTTTTGGAACCGTATTATCTGTTCCTCCTTTTCAAACGGTAATGAATTGGGGAGAATCTGCAACCAACTCGTGGGAAAAAACGGAAGAGCGTGCTCCTGTACCTCATGCCGAATTGTTAACACTTTCGGAACTGGCCGACCAGCTCAAAATAAAATCGGTTGATGAAATTACCCGTAAACTCGACAATCACAAAATTGTGTATGATGATACTCACACACAAACCCTGCAGCAAATTGCAGGGGCAAATAATACTACTCCACTGGAAATTTACGAGATTATTTCAAAACAGCCTGCAAACCAGGGGCAGGGAATGGGTGTCGGTCGCAAAACCATCGAGGACTTTGCCAAGGAGCTGGATAAAAGTGCCGATGAGTTAATTGAAATTCTCGAAAAGAATAACATTGAGGCTAAATCTACAGAAACCCTGCGCACCATTGGCGAGAACAATAATATCACACCACGCGATGTTTACAAGTTGCTTTCTGAATAATTTCTAAATCGTTATAAAAGTGGTAATTTTCTGAGCAGAATGTCCGACACCGAAATCATAGAACAATTAAAACAGGGAAGCCAGGTGGCTTTTAAAAAGCTGGTTGATACCTACCAAAAGCTTGTGGTAAATACCTGTTATGGTTTGGTACATAATCGCGAAGATGCAGAAGATATTGCCCAGGATGTTTTTGTTGAGGTGTATCGGAATATCGAAAAGTTCAGGGCCGATGCAAAACTTTCAACATGGTTGTACCGTATTGCTGTAAACCGCTCGCTGAACCACATTCGCGATAATAAAAAGCACAAATTGTTTCAGTCGTTCGAAGACGGGGAGGAAGCAAAAAACAGGCAACTCCACCAGGTAAGAACGGCAAATTCCGACGAGCCTGAGTATGATCTGGAGAATAAACAAAGGGCAATAATACTAAAGGAGGCGATCGATAGTCTGCCCAAAAATCAGAAAGTGGCGTTTACTTTAAGTAAGTACGAAGAGCTTTCGTACCAAGAAATTGCAGACGTAATGGATATGTCTGTTTCATCGGTCGAGTCGCTGCTGTTCAGGGCAAAAAAAGGCCTTCAGAAAAAATTATACAAGTGCTACAAAAAAAAGTGCATGTAAGCGCAAGTTTTTAATAATGAACGTGTCATATAAGTGATTGATTAAATTTTATTGTTTGAAAATATGATGAAGGATTTTTTACTTATACAAGGAGGAATTGACGCGAATAGCATTAGCTATTTAAGGAGATTTCGACACAGTAGTAGTGAAAAAGACAAGTAATAGAACAGATGGATAAACTTTATTCAATCACAATAACAATACTGAAAAGATGAAGTGTAACACAGTACATAAAAAATTAATTTTCTTCCTTGAGAAGGAGCTGCCGGTTTTAGAAATGGAACAGGTTCAGAAACACCTTAACGAGTGTTCTGATTGTGCTCTTTTTGCAGAGGAAATGAAAAATACACTCAGTATTTTAGAAACAGATAAAGTAACAGATGAAAATCCGTTCTTTTTTACGCGGGTGAACGCCCGGCTTGAAAAACAGGCAGGAGAACAGCCCGTTGCACGCCCGGTTTTGGTTCGGGTTTTACAGCCGGTGGCCTTTTCAATAATACTTTTACTGGGTATTTACGGAGGATTTAAATTGGGGGAAACACCTAAGGTAGAATTTGCGCAAAGTACTTTAACTGAAGAGGAAATGGTTCCATATTGGAACGAGATGGATGCCGAGCCAATTGAAGCATTTTTAATGGAATAACAAATGGCAACAAAAAATACATATCGCATATTAATTTGGGTGGTTGTAATTCTGGCCGCAACAAACCTGTCGATGGGAATTTCGTTCTGGTACCACAAGCAGCAAGATAAAAAAGCTGTAGAAGCTCAAAAGCAACAGGTTGAAATGCCCTCGGAACAACGAACGCGTTTTTTCCGCGAGCAACTGAATTTGCTGCCCGAGCAAGTAATTTCGTTTCGTAATCTGAATCGTGATTATAACCGGAGTGCACACCGGATTTCGAATCAGTTAAGTAGTCTCAGGATTGAAATGGTTGAGGAAATGGGGAAAAATGATCCCGACAGTTTGAAACTCCATTCAATCTCAAGCGAAATAGGAGAGTTACACAAAAGCCTGAAAGAACTGACTATAGATTATTACCTCGAGATGAAAGAGGTTTGCAATGAAGACCAGCAGGATAGATTAAAAGAAATTTTCCTGTCGATGACAAGATCAAAAGAAGACGTTTCGTTGCCCCAGCGTGGCCGAGGTCGCCGCGGGCAACAAAATTCGAGATAAATAACAATTTAAATATTAAAACGATGAAAACTAGCAAGTTAAAAAACATTGCCTGGGTGTTCTTTGCCCTGGCGTTAGCAAGCACAACCGTTCTGGCACAAGGACGCAGAACTGGAAACGGGTATTATCAAAATGAAGGAAACTATTGTTTGAACTACGTTTCAGGGTTATCTGAAAAGCAGCAACAACAAATTGCTAAAATGGAAGATGAGCATCAGCAGGCAATGGCAGAATTACGCACAGAAAGACGATCAACCATTAGTGCTGTTGAAAAAAGCGAAATAAGAACAGAGATGTTGAAAAAAGTGGAAGCACATCGTAACGCTGTTAGAAATGTTCTGACTGAAGAACAACAAAATCAGTACGACCGGTTTCATATCAACGGAAGTTATGGCCGAAATGAAAATGTGGGAAGAGGCCAGGGGAATTTTGCAGGCCGTGGAAATGGTCGCGGAAATTTTGCCAGGGGAAATAATCGTGGAAACTGTTACTCGAATGCCGGTTATCAGGGAAACAGATACAACGCCAGGCAAAATTATTACAGAAACAACGGAGGCAGTTGGAATAATGGCAGAGGAAATAACCGGTACTACCGTGCAGATTCTTGTATCCGAAGAGGAAACAATAGCATTAACAGTGAAGGATTTGAAGTGATTGAAGAAAAGAAATTTAATTAAAATTTAAGTAGCGATGAAAACAGTAAACAAGTTTACAATTTATGCAGTGGCAGGTTTGACATTATTATTTGCAGCCTGTTCAGAAACAGAAAAAATCGATGAATCGTTGGCAATGGCGGATAAAAGTGCCGAAATGAAAACATATCAGGGTGATAGCTGTACGTATGATGGTGTTTTAAATGATGCAGAGATTGAAGGTTTAATTCTAATGAGAGAAGAAGAAAAATTGGCCCAGGACGTATATTTACATTTTTATGGTATTTATGGAGAGGCGATTTTTCAAAACATTGCCAATAGCGAAACTTCTCATACTAATGCAGTGGCAAACTTATTGGTAGGTTACGAAATAGAAGATCCTGCTCTTGATGGTGAGGGAAATTTTAGTAATCCTGATTTGGCTGCATTATATGCAAGTTTAATTACAGAAGGTGAAAAGGGATTGGTAGAAGCACTTACTATTGGTGCAACCATCGAAGATCTCGATATTTTTGATTTGAAAGAACTTCTCGCAGTAACAGAAAACAGTGATGTGATACGTGTTTACGAAAATCTTCAGGCAGGTTCCGAAAATCATATGCGTGCTTTTATAAAAGCTTTAGAAGCACAAAATGCTACTTACGATCCGCAATACATAACTACAGAAGAGCTTGAGGAAATTCTTGCAAGAGAAAACACAAATGGCTATGGTAGCAAGGGTTCAGGACAGAGAGGTTATGGAAACCAGGGTAACGGACAAAACGGTACCGGAAGCGAATCTTGCGATGGTACTCAAACCGGTTCCGGTAGTGGAACAGGTAATGCCAATGGCAACCGGGGATCAAACGGATTTGGAACAGGGAATTAGAATATTATTCGATTATTTAGAGGAAAAGAGGTTGTTCATTCATCGGGCAGCCTCTTTTTGTGAAAAGTTGGTCTTCGAAAGGTTCCGATTACTGCCATGGTCTGTTAATTTCATGTAAGTATTAAAAAAACTGCCTATTTTATTACGAGCTGTCACTTTATTTATTAATAAAATATAAATTTGTAAGCTCAAAATTTGAGTGAAAAGGTTCCTGTCGCTATTGCCGACGGAATTAAATTTAGGAAGAAAAAAAGAAACAACATGACACGTTTGAAGATTCAAGAAATTCTGAAAGAAGGAAAGGCTGGCAGCGAAGTGGTTGCCAAAGGTTGGGTACGAACAAAAAGAGGAAGTAAAAATGTAAATTTTATTGCGCTAAACGACGGTTCTACCATCCACAATCTTCAGGTAGTAGTTGATGTTGAAAGTTTCGAAGATTCTTTACTAAGAGATATTAACACCGGCGCGGCAATTGCTGTTACCGGAGAATTGGTTGAATCGGCAGGAAGCGGACAAAATATTGAGCTGAATGCAAAGGAGATTGAGTTGCTTGGAGGGGCCGATCCTGATAAATTTCCTATTCAACCTAAACGCCACTCTTTGGAGTTTTTGCGCGAAAATGCACACCTGCGTTTCCGTACAAACCTGTTCGGAGCAATATTCCGTGTGCGTCACGCCATGGCTTTTGCCATTCACAAATATTTTAACGAGAAAGGTTTTAAATACCTGCACACACCAATTGTTACGGCCAGCGATGCTGAAGGAGCAGGGCAAATGTTCCGTGTTTCAACGCTCGATGCAAAAAATCCTCCTTTAACCGAAGACGGAGCTATTGATTATGCACAAGACTTTTTCGGTCGTCCTACCAATCTCACAGTTTCAGGACAATTGGAAGGCGAATTGGGAGCTTTGGCTCTGGGTGAAATTTACACATTCGGACCTACTTTCCGTGCCGAGAATTCGAATACAACTCGTCACCTGGCTGAGTTCTGGATGATTGAGCCGGAAATGGCTTTCTACGATCTGAAAGACAACATGGATCTGGCCGAGGAATTCTTGAAATCGTGTATAAAATATGCGCTTGATAATTGCATGGACGACCTGAAATTTTTAGGAGAGCGTTTAAAACAGGAAGAAAAGAACAAACCGGCTGATCAGCGTTCAATGGATCTGATTGAAAAGCTGGAATTTGTTTTGAATAACGATTTCGTACGACTTCCATATACTGAGGCAATCGACATTTTGAAAAATTCGAAGCCATATAAGAAAAAGAAATTCCAGTTCCCGGTTGATTGGGGAACTGATCTGCAAAGTGAGCATGAACGTTACCTGGTTGAAAAACACTTTAAGTGTCCGGTAATATTAACCGATTATCCGAAAGACATTAAAGCTTTCTACATGAAACAAAACGACGATGGTAAAACAGTAGGTGCCATGGATGTTTTGTTCCCCGGAATTGGTGAAATTATTGGAGGATCGCAACGCGAAGAGAGCCTTGAAAAACTTGAAAAACGCATGGAAGAAATGAATATTCCGGCCGAAGAAATGTGGTGGTATCTCGATACCCGTCGTTTTGGTTCGGTTGTTCACAGTGGATTCGGCCTTGGTTTTGAACGTTTTATCCTTTTTGTTACAGGAATGGGCAACATCAGAGACGTAATTGCTTTCCCAAGAACACCAAAAAATGCTGAATTTTGATGGGGTAATTTAGGAAATCTACTCCGAAAAAAATGTTACTTTTACGGGGTTAACAACTGGGATTATGGAGCAAAGACTATTATTACAACAGAAGCTGCTCCAAAAGTTATCACCTCAGCAAATTCAGGTGATCAAGCTTTTGGAAATCCCAACTATGCAACTCGAGCAACGTATTAAAAAGGAGCTCGAAGAAAATCCTGTACTGGAACTCGAATCTGATAATCCCACAACTGTTGAAGATGCCGAAGTTAATGATACCAACGAGAACTCTGATTTCGACAATGAGGAATTCTCGATGGATGATTATTACGACGATGAGGAGATTCCAACCTATAAATTAAATGTAAATAATTATTCGAAGGACGAAAAGTACATTGATGTTCCCTTCTCGGTTGGGGTATCTTTTAGCGAATTTTTGTACGATCAGCTTCGGATGGCAGACCTGTCAGAGGAAGAACAGGAGCTTGCTGAATATATCATAGGGAATATCGACGACGACGGATATTTGCGTCGCGATTTAATGGCGATTAGCGATGACCTTGCATTTAATATGAACCTGGATGTTCCGGAAGAAAAGCTGGAAGCAATTCTTAAAGTAATCCATCAGCTTGATCCTCCTGGAATTGGTGCACGCGATTTGCGCGAATGCCTGTTGTTGCAGTTAAACCGGAAAAAAGGCGAAGCTTATAGTTTGGCTAAAAGTATAGTAAAAGACTTCTTTGTAGAGTTTACTAAAAAGCATTACGATAAAATTCAGGCAAAGCTAGATCTTACCGAAGAGGAACTAAAAGCAGGTATCGATCAGGTTCTTAAACTGAACCCGAAGCCTGGAAGTTCTTACAGTAACCCGTTAAATAAAGCAAATCAGCACATCGTTCCCGATTTTATTCTGGAATTGGTTGACGGAGAATTGAGTTTGTCGTTAAATCAACGCAATGTTCCTGAGTTGAAAATTAACGACACATACTCTGAAATGCTGAGAACCATTAGCGCCAATCAGAAGATGCAGAAAAACGACAAGGAAGCCATGTTGTTTGTAAAGCAGAAGCTCGATTCGGCCAAATGGTTTATAGATGCCATTCAGCAGCGGCAAACCACTTTGTTGCTTACCATGTCTGAAATTATCAGCTTTCAGAAAGAATATTTTCAGGAGGGAGATGAAACCAAGCTGAAACCAATGATTCTGAAGGATATTGCAGAACGCACAAACCTTGATATTTCAACTATTTCTAGGGTGTCGAACAGTAAATATATTCAGACACATTTTGGTATTTATCCTTTAAAATATTTTTTCTCTGAAGGACTTCAAAAGGATGACGGCGAAGAAGTTTCAACCCGGGAGATTAAAAAGATTCTTGAGGAATGTATTGGCAACGAAGACAAACACAAACCGCTTACCGATGAGAAACTTGCCCAGATATTAAAAGAAAAATCGTATAACATTGCCCGCCGAACCGTTGCCAAATACCGCGAACAAATGGGAATCCCGGTGGCTCGTTTACGAAAAGAATTATAATATGTCGGAGAAAATTGCCAAAATTATATCCATTGTATTTCACCCGGTGTTAATTCCAACACTTGGTTTTTTATTATTGCTAAACTCAGGATTTTATTTTTCGTTGCTTACGCTTGAGGCCAAGCGCTTTCTTCTCTTGGTAATATTTTTTTCAACCTGTATTTTACCCTTGCTGTCGGTGGCGATTATGGCATTAAATCCAAAGTTCGATATTTCGATGCCTGTAAGTAAAGACCGGATTTTTCCCCTCCTGGCCAGCTCGGTGTTTTATTACATGGGATTTATGCTGTTGGGAAAGGTAAGAGCAGTTCCCGAGTTTAAATTATTCATGTTGGCTTCGGTAATTGTAATTATTGCCTTGTTGTTAATATCCTTTAAATGGAAGATAAGTAACCATATGGCTTCCATTGGAGGTCTGGCCGGCGCCTTATTTGCTCTTTCGTTTCGCGGAGGATTAAATCCTGTTTATTCTATTATTATAGTAGTCTTGTTGTCCGGAATCGTGGGTACAGCACGCCTTCGGCTCGAAAAACACAATATCTGGCAAATAATTGCCGGATATGCTTTGGGATTCTCTGTACTTTATTTTGTGATTTTCTTTAGCTGATCTTGCTATTTGTAACCGGTACCATCGAATTATTTTCATCGGAATTAATAAAAAATCCCGTCCATTTGGACAGGATTTTTATCTTTTTCAATGTTTTATTTCTACTTTGAATTCCGGCTATTCCACAAATTTGTAACCGATACCTTTTAAAGTTTTAATGTGTTCGTTCCCGATTTTTTCGCGCAGTTTGCGAATGTGAACATCAATGGTACGATCGCCAACCACAACATTTTCACCCCATACTGAAAAATAAATTTCTTCGCGTGTAAAAACTTTGCCGGGTTTCGATACCAGCAATGAAAGCAATTCAAACTCTTTTCTGGGCAGAATCATTTCGTTATCGCCGATTCGTATCAGGTAACGTTCTTTATCGATCAGCAGGTTTCCAATGGTAATGGTATTTGAATCGACAACTTCTACAGGTTGCGTTGTTTCTCCGGTTCTTTTTAATAAGGCTTTTACACGGCTAACCAGTACTTTCGGACGAACCGGTTTGGTAATATAATCGTCGGCACCGGCTTCAAAACCTGCAATTTGCGAATAGTCTTCACCACGAGCTGTTAAAAATGCAATAATCGTACTGCTCAGGGCAGGTATCTTACGAAGTTCTTCGCAGGCTGCAATTCCGTCCATTTCGGGCATCATCACATCCAGAATAATAAGGTGAGGAACTTGCTTCTCGGCAACTTTAATCGCTTCAACACCGTTTTTGGCAGTATATACTTTGTAACCTTCCTTTTCAAGATTGTAACTCAGGAATTCTAAGATATCCAGTTCGTCGTCAACCAGTAGTACTTTGAATTGATTTTCACTCATAACGTATATAAATTCTTGCAGCAAAAGTAAATGCTACTTATTAAAGAACAATTAACTTTCCTTTAAACTAATAATAATCACAAATTTGGTTGTACTTGTTTGCTTTAACCAAACTGTTGCAAGATACAAAGAATATGTTATTTGTACGGATAAAACAAAAAACTGTTTTTATTCGCCAACAACTGCCATTATTTATTTGGCTTTTTCAAGTGTAAAGTTAAAGGTTGTACCCTGGTCTATTACACTGCGAACATTAATCGACTGGTTGTGGGCTTCAATAATATGTTTCACAATCGATAACCCAAGGCCGGTTCCTCCCTGTTCGCGCGATCGCGATTTGTCGACTCTGTAGAATCGTTCGAAAATACGAGGCAAATCTTTTTTCTCCATACCAATTCCGTTATCTGCCACCTCAACAATAATGTTGTCTTCAAGATCGTGAAAGAGAATATTTACATAACCACGTTTTTTACCATATTTAATAGCATTAACGATAAGGTTTGTAACTACTTCCAGAATACGTTTTCTGTCGGCCTTAACCATAATCGGTTTATCCGGTTTGTTAATAATCTGAACACTGATTGTGCTTTCGGAAGCCTGCCATTGCTCCATTTCTATTACCTCTTCAACCGTTTGAACGATATCGAATTTTACCATATTTAATTTTAACTCTCCCGATTCGAGTTTGGTAATCGACTCAAGATCTTCAACAATGGAAACCATCCTGTCGATACTTTTCTCGGTTCGTTTAAGGTACAGCGTGTTGATTTTCGGATCATCAAGTCCACCTTCCAAAAGAGTTAAAACATAGCCTTGTATATTGAAAATAGGTGTTTTTAATTCGTGCGAAACATTTCCCACAAAGTCTTTACGGTATTTCTCCAGCTCTTTTAACCGTTCAATTTCTTTTAACTGAGATTTTGCCCACTCTTCAACTTCGTATTTAACATTCATCAGAACACTGTTCGAATCCAGTTTTTCCTCCATTTTTCTCCCGCTTAGAGGAAGGTCCCGAATGGTATTGTATAAGGGTTTTATTCTGTCGATAATGTATTTCTTAATAATGTACAGAATGGAAAAATATGCGGCTGCAAAAAATATGATTGTCGCAATGGCAATAACCAGTATGTTTTTGTTGACGAAAAGAGCCAATAGTCCGATGCCCAGTCCTAAAACAGTTAAAATAATGGAAACCAGTACGGCCAAAAATTTTGAAGAATAAGTTCTCATCGAATAAATTTTATTGTGAACAACCATTGTTGGTTTTTAAAACATTGCAAATTAAGGTTTCCGGCAGAGTATAAAAAAGTGGGTATTAATTGATTAATGGTAATTTCATGGTTAGTTAATATTTTATTAATATTACAAAATGATTAAACTTTTTTCTTGCGTTATATTTGCCGACCTTAAAATAAACTGAAGATAAATGGAAAGTTTTTACTTGATTCTTGTAGTTGTCCTCTTTGCCTTAGCCATTTCTGATTTGATTGTGGGAGTTAGCAACGATGCTGTTAACTTTTTGAATTCAGCAGTTGGATCGAAAGCAGCCCCCAAATGGGTAATCTTTTTAATGGCAAGTCTTGGAGTACTTATTGGAGCTACTTTCTCCAGCGGAATGATGGAAGTAGCCAGGAAAGGGATTTTTCATCCTGAAATGTTTGTCTTTTCCGAGATCATGATCATTTTTCTAGCAGTGATGATAACCGATGTTATCCTGCTTGATATGTTTAACACCTTCGGAATGCCCACTTCAACAACCGTTTCGATTGTTTTTGAATTGCTTGGGGCAGCCGTTGCAGTATCCATTGTGAAAATTAAAATAGCCGGAGGTTCTGTATTGATGGAGTTATCGCAATACATTAACTCGAGCAAAGCTCTTGCAATTATAACCGGTATTCTACTTTCGGTGTTTATAGCTTTTACCGTTGGAGCCATCGTACAGTATTTAACACGCTTGTTGTTCACCTTTAAATACAGGGGGCCAATGAAATATTTTGGTTCTGCCTTTGGAGGTTTGGCCATTACAGCCATTACCTATTTTATCGTAATTAAAGGAATGAAAGGCTCAACTTACGCTGGTATTGAGTTGGCAAGTGGTGAGACAATTCAGGAATGGTTAAAACACCATACCGGATTAATGTTGCTGTACAGCTTTGGATTTTGGGTCGTTTTAATTCAGCTTCTAAAATGGATATTCAATATAAAAATTTTGAAAGTAGTTGTATTGGCAGGTACTTTTGCCCTTGCCATGGCTTTTGCCGGAAACGACCTGGTAAACTTTATCGGAGTTCCGTTAGCAGGTTATAATTCATTCCAGGCATGGGTAGCTGAAGGAGCTACAAATCCTGATGGTTTTTCCATGGCAATGCTTGCCGGAAAAGTTGGGACACCGACTTATATGCTGTTAGTTGCCGGTTTAGTTATGATTGTAACGCTGATTATGTCGAAAAAGGCAAAATCAGTAATTGCAACTTCACTCGATCTGTCGAGGCAGAGTGAAGGCGATGAGCGTTTTGGATCGTCGTTTGCTGCCAGAGTAATTGTTCGCGGGGCTACAAAGTTTAATAACCGTTTGGTGAAGGTAATGCCAACATCGGTGTCGGGAGGTATAAACTCGCGTTTTGAACCCCATTCGTATATTAGCGAAGACGAAGTTGATCCGCCATCGTTCGATAAAGTAAGGGCATCGGTAAACCTGGTTGTGGCAAGTATTTTAATTGCATTGGGAACTTCATTAAAATTACCGTTGTCTACCACTTATGTAACCTTTATGGTTGCTATGGGTACTTCGTTGTCTGACAGAGCCTGGGATCGCGAGAGTGCTGTGTATCGAATCTCAGGAGTGTTTGCCGTAATTGGCGGCTGGTTTTTAACTGCCTTGATTGCTTTTACCGTTTCGGGTGTTGTCGCAATGCTTATTGCAGTAAGTGGTAATTTTATGATTTTTGTATTTGTGATAATTGCCCTTATTATGGTAATACGCACGCACACCTTAATGAAAAAACGTGAAAAACAATCGTTGGAAGAGGACGCAGATATTGAAGACGCTGATGCACATGAACAGATACTAGAAAAAAGTGCGAAGCAAATGATGCGCGCCATAAACTGGAGCGATCAGATTGTTACAAAGGGTATAGATAGCTTTTTGAAAGAAGACAGGACCGAGTTGAAGAAAGTACAGGAAATTTCTAAGAAATTTTCGAAAAAGGCAAAACAGAATCGCGATAGAGTTTATTCAACAGTTACCAAATTTTCGGAGGGAGCTCTCGAAACCAGCCACTTCTATGTTCAAATGATGGAACATAAAAGGGAAATGTCGCATGCGGTTCACTTTATGCTCGAACCTATGATCTCTCACATTGAGAATAACCACAAACCTTTTATTTCTGAACAAGATGTCGAGCTAAGGGAAATTTCCCATAAAATTGATAAGTTTTTTAAGTCTGTACAGAAGGATATAGAAAATTTGAAATTTGACAACATTTATGAATTAATAGATGAGCGCGATAAAATTCTTACACAACTTCATAGAATTGAAAAGAACCAGATAAAACGAATCAAAAATAAACAGGTGAATACACGTAATTCGCAGTTGTTCTTTAAGTTCATATCCGAAATGGAGCACCTGTTGTTACATACAATAAACCTGGTAAAAGCATATCGCGACTTTATAACCAATACGTTTAACAAGAGTTAAAAGAACATTGGAAACAATATTTAAAAGGCTGGATATTTTATCCGGCTTTTTTGTAATTTATAGGATATGAAAGGAGGCTAACAAGCCTCCTTTTTTTATGTAAAATTATAACGAATTGATTAACTAAATTAAACAATCATTAAAGAACCATTAAGCATTCCTCTTGTGATTTAATCCCAATTTAATTGAATTGAAACCAGTATAATAAGTGTTTTCAGGAATTTTGCCCCAACAAATTTATAACCAAAGTTCAAATGAAAAACAAGTCATTTCTATTAGTTATCTTATTGGTCTTTATCAGTTTTTTAGGTTTTGCCGAAAACGAAAATGAGGCTGAAGCAAACAAAGGCGCCATTGCCGGTCGTATTGTCGATGGCGATCATCTTCCGCTTCCCGGAGCCACCGTACTTATTGAATCGTTAAAAAAAGGAGTGGTTTCCGATGTCGACGGTTTTTATCGTATTACAGGTTTAGAAGCCGGAACTTATGAAGTTAAAGTTTCCTATATAGGTTTTAAAGATGCAAGTGAATCAGTAGATGTTGAAATTGGTAAAACTACTACCCTCAATTTCGAATTGGAGGCCGGTGTTGATATCGAAGAAGTAGTGGTAAACGGGGCTTTGCAGGGGCAGTCGAAAGCACTGAACCAGCAAAAGAACAGTATGAATATTACCAACATTATTTCTTCTGACCAGGTAGGCCGTTTCCCCGATCAAAACGTTGGCGATGCCTTAAAACGTATCCCCGGTATCAATGTTCAGTACGACCAGGGTGAAGCACGTTTCGGAAATATCCGTGGTACATCTCCTGAATATAACTCGGTAGCTATCGATGGCGACCGAATTCCGTCGGCCGAAGCTGAAACACGTTCTATCCAGCTCGACCTTATTCCTTCTGATATGGTACAAAGTATTGAAGTGAACAAAGTAGTAACCGCCGATATGGATGCCGATGCAATTGGCGGCTCTGTGAACCTTATTACGAAATCGAATCCATACAGCCGTCGTATTACCGGATCGGTTGGTGGAATCTTCAATGCGTTGCGCAACAAGGTTGCTCCTAATGTTTCCCTTCTGTATGGTGATCGCTTTTTCAACGATAAACTGGGTATTACTCTTGCCGGATCGGTACAAGACCACATGATGGGTTCTGACGACCTTGAAGCAGAATGGGACGACAACGGAACAATGAAAGAAATGCAGATTCGTACATACGAAATCGAGCGTTTGCGCCAGAGTTATTCAGCAGCACTCGATTATAACTTTAATGCCAACAATAAAATAGAGGCAAAAGTAATGTACAACCACCGTAACGACTGGGAAAATCGTTACCGTGTAGTTTATAAAGACCTGGATGAAGATGAGGCCAAAATTGAGCGTCAGATTAAAGGTGGTACCCATAAAAATGCGCGTTTGGAAGATCAGCGTACTTACCACTTTGCATTAAAAGGAGAACACCAGATCGGTGCTCTTGAAATTGATTGGAAAGGATCTTATTCAAAAGCAAACGAAGATCGCCCGAATGAGCGTTATATGCAATATCAGATTAAACACGTTGGTTTTAGCCAAAATTTAAGCGATCCTGAAAAACCACAGGTGATTATAAATACTCCTGAAGCCCAGGATTTTAATAGCAGTTGGGATTTTGATGAAATTACAGAGGAGCATCAGTATACCGAAGATGTTGACAAAACATTTAAGGTTGACTTTAAATATCCATTCCTGAACGGAACAAGTGTTTTGAGGTTCGGTGGAAAATATAAAGGAAAAAGCAAAAGCCGCGACAACGAATTTTATGATGTTGCGCCAACCGATGAGGACACATTTAATGCCAACGCATTAAATAATACCATTGTTAAAACAAAAGACAATTACCTGGCAGGAGATTATGTTGCCGGAACTTATGTTGATGTGAAATTTTTAGGTGGGTTAGACCTGAATTCAAGTGATTTTGAAAGAGAAGTAAATCTGGAAGAACTGGCCGGTAACTTCGATGCTTCGGAAGATGTAACTGCCGCTTATCTTCGTTTCGATCAATCGTTTGGAGATTTGGATATTGTTGCTGGGTTAAGGATGGAAAATACCGCTATTAACTATTCAGGAAAAGAATTGATTCTGGATGAGGAAGGTGATGTTAGTGGCCTCAACGATATCAAAGAAGTAGATCATAATTACACGAATGTTTTACCATCGATTCTTTTCAAATATGAATTTGGTAAGAATACAAATATAAAAGCAAGTGTTACCAATACGCTTGCACGTCCAAAATACATCGACCTGGTTCCACGCGTTGAAATAAGTAACGAAGATGTTGAAGTTTCAATCGGTAATCCTGATCTTACACCAACTACATCATGGAACTTCGATTTGATGGGTGAGCATTATTTTCAATCGATCGGGATGGTTTCAGGCGGAATTTTTTACAAAGACATTAACGACTTTATTGTTGATGGAATTCAATCGGATTACACTTATTTAGGTCAGGAATGGGAAAAATTTACACAGCCAATTAACGGCGGCGATGCTACTCTACTGGGTGTTGAAGTTGCCTTCCAGCGTCAGTTCGACTTTTTGCCGGGTTTCCTTCGCCAATTTGGTTTTTACACCAACTATACTTACACCAAATCAACAGTTAGTAACTTCCAGATCGAAGATCGCGAGGATGATGATTTAACATTGCCGGGAACTCCTGAAAATACCTTAAACGCATCGTTGTACTACGAAGGCAAAAAATTGTCGGCACGTCTTTCTTATAACTACGCTGGTGAATTTGTTGAAGAGTACAGCGACAAAGCTTTTGAAGATATTTACTACGACCAGGTTTCATACCTCGATTTCAATACAAGTTATAAATTCAATAAAAGCTTTACTTTGTTTGCTGAAGTGAATAACATTTTGAATACTCCGTTGCGTTATTACCAGGGAGAATCGCAATATACTTACCAGGCAGAGTACTACAATGTAAAAGTGAACTTTGGCCTGAAGTTTAATTTTTAATCCTTTGGAATAAAACGATTATAAAAATCGCATAGAATAGAGTTTATAAATTACGGCTGAGGACATGAGGTTTTGTGTTCTCAGCTGTTTACATTAAAACAAATGAAAATGAATTGTAACGCAACCAGAATTTTTTTGCTTGCCATTGTTGTGGCAACTATAATTTCATGCGAAATCAACCGACCCAGCGAAGGATCTCTAAAAACAGGCGAACACATTAAGAATACAGTAACTGCCACTGTTGAAACCGATCCTGTCCCTCAAGATAAGAATGAGGATTCGGCTGATGATCCTGCTATCTGGATCGACATGGTAAATGTTGAGAATTCGTTTATTATCGGCACCGATAAAAAAGGCGGATTGGCAACATACGGTCTTGACGGTAAACAACTGAATTACTATGCCGATGGCAATATGAACAACTGCGACTTGCGCTGTGGCTTTCAGCTTGGTGACGAAAAAATAGATATATTGGCTTCGAGCAATCGCTCATCGCATTCCATTTCGCTTTATAAAGTCATGAAGGGTGGTGTTTTGGAACAAATTCAAGCCAGAACCATTACTTCTAATATGCAGGAAGATGTGTATGGATTATGCATGTACAAAAGTGCAAAAACCGGGAAGTTCTTCGTGTATCTGAACAGCAAAGCCGGCGAAGTTGAACAATGGGAGTTGTTTGAATCGGGGGCGAAAGTAGATGCCCACCTGGTGCGTTCTTTTAGCGTTGCTACTCAAACCGAGGGGATGGTAGCCGATGATGAAATGGGGATTGTTTATATTGGTGAAGAAGTGGCCGGAATCCATAAATTCGATGCCGAACCCAATAAAGTTGCAGAAGGGCAGCTGATAGCAAACAGTTCGGAAGAAAATAAAGATATACACTACGATATTGAAGGTTTGGCTATTTATGCAACCGACAGTGTAAATGGTTACCTGGTTGCTTCGTCACAGGGAAGTTACAGTTACGCTGTTTTCGAACGTCAGGGAGACAATAAATACCTGGGTAGTTTTCGTATTCTCGACGGCAATTTTGATGGCGTGGAAGAAACCGATGGCATCGATATTACAACCGTTTCGCTGGGAACGAAATTTCCGAAAGGAATGCTGGTGGTTCAGGATGGTTATAACTATGACGGCGAAAAATTGATGAGCCAGAATTTCAAATACATTTCTTGGGAAGAAATAGAAAAGTTATTTAAATAGAATCATCTCTGAGAATCAGACTGCTGTATTTTAGAAATAAACGGTAAATAAAAAAGCCTGAAAAAAAACTTAGAAAGATCCAAAGCAATATTCCGCCTGCAACATATTCCAAAAAGCTGTAAAAAGTGTCTGAAATTTCTGATCTGTCAAAATTCTGCCAGGTAAGTTCTGAATACGGGCGACTTTTGTTAAAAAACAAAAGTTGCCCGTATTTAATAAGAGGAAACATTAATAAGAGTTGGACAGGTGCCAGCAATACATTCATCCCCATTACTAAAAATGTATTGAGCCTGAAAGTAAGGCTTGCCGCAAAACCCAGAACAGTTGTACAACCTAAAACCGGAAAAAGGGCCAGGTAAAAACCAAAGGTAAGCGAGAGTGCCCTTTTACTGTGCGAAAGAGAAGTTGATGCCGGATGTTTCATCAGGTCTGAAAAGGAAATATACCTTCTTTTTATTCTCATAATTTCAGTCGGATTGATACATATTAAAAATAGAGGATACTTGTGTCTGGTTTATTAGCAGAAAATTAAAATATCGATAATTTATTTCCTGTTATTTTATAGAAGCAGATGAAGGGTGAATAAATTTATTCGACACTTAACGGTTGTGTAACAACCTGTTAATAGTTATTTCTTTTCTTCGTTCAGTAGCAATTAATGCATATTTATGGAAGTCAGAGAGATTGAAGTTGCGGTAATTTCCGATTTACACCTCGCTACACACGCCTGCAAACCCAATAAAATACTAAAGTATCTAAAATCAATACATACCTCAGTTTTGGTACTGAATGGCGACATTATTGATTCGTGGAGATTTAGCCGAAATTACTTTCCTAAAAATCATTTAAAAGTGGTAAGGCAAATCATAAAAATGATGGAAAAGGGAACACGGGTGATATACATTACCGGTAACCACGATGAGTTTATGCGCAAATTCAGTGGAACCAAAATGGGTTTGCTCGAGATTGCCAATCAATTTATTTTTGAGCATAACGGCAAGCGTACCTGGATTTTTCATGGCGATATTTTTGATAAAATCATTCATAAATCGAAACGACTGGCCAAATTCGGAGCTGCACTTTATGGGCTGCTCACCATTTTTAATGAGTTGATCAACTGGCTTCTGATTCCCTTCGGTAAAAAAGAAATGATTATTTATAAAGTTTTGAAAAAGAACTTTATTCGCGAGAAAAGAACGCCTTCAAAATTCGAAAAACAATTGGCAGAATCGGCTTCTGCTCAGGGGTATCAGACTGTAATTTGCGGACATACACATATTCCAAAAACAAAAATGCTTAACATTGGCGATAAGTCCATTCAATACATCAATTGCGGCGATTGGGTGGAACATTTAACAGCTGCCGAATTTTACAACAACGAATGGCATTTGTACACGCACAACGAAACAGAAATAGAATCACCGGCTGATGAGGCAGATATTCCGGCTGAGAATTTTATTTACCAGACATTGGTTAAAGAGCTCACATTTTCAAATTTAATACAAGCCCGTTAGTGAAAATCCTTTATGCCATCCAGGGAACCGGTAATGGCCATCTGGCCCGTGCTACCGAAATAATTCCATATTTGCAGGAATTCGGAGCAACAGACATTCTTGTTAGCGGTATTCAGGGCGATATCCGCTTGCCTTTCGAAGTAAAATATAAGTTGTATGGTTTCAGTTTTATTTTCGGGAAAAAAGGAGGAGTCGACATTTGGAAAACCATTACAAAAGCACGTCTCTTTCGCCTGATAAAAGACATCCGGGAAATTCCTGTTGATAATTATCATTTGGTAATTAACGATTTTGAGCCGGTAACAGCCTGGGCTTGTAAGTTAAGGAAGAAGGACTGTGTTGGGTTGAGCCATCAAAATGCCGTTTTACATCCAAAAGCCGACAGGCCTAAAACAACGGATTCTTTTGGGACATTTGTTTTAAAGCATTATGCTCCTACGAAATGCCGTTATGGATTTCATTTCAGAACACTGGGTGAACAATTTTATACACCTGTAATCCGCTCGGCCATCCGTAAAGCAAATGTAACTGATAAAGGACATTACACGGTTTATTTGCCAGCCTTTAGCGATGTGGAGATTGAAAAAATACTCAGTCCCTATAAATCAGTTCAGTGGGAGGTTTTTTCAAAACAATGTCAGCAAAGTTATTCCAAAGGTTTAATTCGTTTTAACCCTGTTTCGCTGGAAGAATTTAATAAATCATTTGTCAGTTGTACAGGAATTTTGTGTACTGCCGGTTTTGAAACGCCCGCCGAAGCCCTGTTTATGGGCAAAAAATTGTGCGTAGTGCCCATGAAAAACCAATACGAGCAAGCCTGCAATGCAGCAATGCTTGCAGAAATTGGTGTTTCTGTTATCGATAAATTCAGTCTTTGCCGGCAGGTTCTTGCAAACTGGCTTCAAAACGAATACGCAATAAAACTTCCGTATGCTGATATAACCCAGGTAATTTTGCGTGAATTAGTGAAAAGCAATATCGCAATAAAAAAGTAGCCTGCAGGCTGGAAATGCAACCGGGGCCTACACATCCCAAATACTTTCCTTAAAAGAGAACTAATAACTAACTTTGTTAAGTTGATGTGAACAAAGGATTTTATTGAAGGTTATAGAAAAAAAACTAAAATATGAGAACGGCCTTATTACTGCTTCTAATCATTGTTTCAGTTATTGTCAAAGCACAGGATAAAACGCCTGAATTAATAACCGACCGACCCGACCAAACAGAATCGTCGGCTGTTGTTCCTTTTAAATCATTGCAAATTGAGAGTGGTTTTGTGGTGGAAAACAAAGAAACGGATTTGATGAAACAAAAATCGTTTGCCTATAATTCCACTTTATTACGCTATGGCTTGCTCGAAAACTTAGAGCTTCGTTTGGGATTGGAGTATTTAGGAGAAAACGCAGATATGAAAAATACTGGTACAACGAACACTTTGTCTGGCTTAGGTCCGCTTTACACAGGATTTAAAATAAAAGTTACCGACGAAGTAGACTGGAAACCTGAAATAGCCTTTCTGGGTGGTCTGATTTTACCGTTTACAGCCAATGACGATTTTAAACCGCAGTATTCTGCTGTAAATGTCAGGTTTGCTTTCTCTCATACTTTGTCGGAACGTATTTCCATCGGTTATAATCTTGGTGCCGAATGGGATGGAGACACTGCAGTGCCCGGATACTTTTATTCTGTTGCCGCAGGAATTGGTTTAACTGATAATTTGGGAATGTTTGTGGAAGGTTACGGATTGATTCAGGAGGAAGGTAACTCCGAACATTTATTCGATACCGGTTTTACTTATCTCTTATCGCCAAATTTTCAGCTGGATTTATCCGGAGGAATAGGCTTGAATAATAACGCAATAGATAATTTTATAAGCTTTGGATTAACATATCGGTTACTTAATAACCAACAGAAATAGCGTAGCTTTTAATTAATTGTTTAACCAATAATGCTGAAATCCGGATCTAATCGTTTTCGATAAGTTCTTCTTTAAAATCAATAATTTGTAGCCACAGTAATGGAAAATTATTTTGGCCTCCTTCAATTTCTTATTCCGGCAAATAGATTCCCTATTCTTTATAAATATGCAATACGGTAAATACATTTTTTAATACCTTTTAGTGCATGTTACATTTTTGTAATAAAAGGGTTTAATATTTTTCTTCCTTATGTTTCAGTAGGTTATGAGTGGTGCATGGTGTGAAATTTAATCGTTTTGTAACAATTTTGTAATTTACATGTAATAGGGTTGCCGCATTTTTGCACCTGTTAAAAAGACAAAAATTCAATCTTAAGTTATAAAATGAAAAAAATGTCATTGCTGTTATTATTGGTTCTAGGAATCGTAATGACAGGATTTAGTCAGGAAAAAACAGAAGAGTTCAAACCAAATGGGAAACCACTAGCTTTGATTTTTACAAACTTTCATACTGCGCTTTCCGATGGGGAAGCAGCCTCCGAATTTGAAAACACCCGTGCTTATTTAGGTTATGAATATAATTTTAGCAAGGATTTTTATGCCAAAGTTGTTTTCGACGTGGGTGATCCGAAAGATGGTGGCGGACACGAACTGTCGGCATTCCTTAAAAATGCTTACATGCAATATTCTAAAGACAATCTGAAAGTATATTTTGGAATGATTTCAACTACGCAATTCAAAGTTTCCGAAAAATTGTGGGGAAACCGTTACATGATGAAATCGTACCAAGATGAATATAAATTCAATTCAAGTGCCGACCTCGGTTTTAATATCGATTACAAATTCGCTGATTTTATTAGTGCCGATTTTTCGGTGATCAACGGAGAAGGTTATAAAAAAATCCAGGGCGATGATTTGCTGCGCTATGGACTGGGAACTACCATTAAACCTGTAAAAAGTGTACAGGCAAGGGTATATGTCGATCAAACTGGCGATGAAGTAAAACAAAAGTCGCTGGCTACTTTGCTGGCATATACCAACGGAAAATTTACGTTGGTCGGTGAGTACAACTACCAGTCGAACTATAAAATGGTAGACGGACAAAACCACTACGGAACTTCTTTTTACAGCTGGTATAAACCAAACAGCAACTGGAAACTGTTTGCCCGTTACGACGATTTGAACTCGGATAAACTCGACGGTGAATCTGAGGCATGGAACATCAGCAAAGATGGTCAGTTAATGATTGCAGGTGTTGAGTATTCTCCCGTTAAAGGCATAAAGTTTACGCCAAACGTACGCTTCTTTAATCCTGACAAAGTGGATGCAGAGAATATTACTTACCTGTATTTAAGTGCAGAATTCAAGTTTTAAATAATTCGAAAACAGAAAATTAAAAACAAACAATTTTAATAAGATGAAAAACTTAGTCCTACTGATTTTAACAGTATTTATCCTGGGAGCTTGCTCCAACTCTTCAAACAAGCAAGGTGGAGAAAAAGCGGGAACAAAAAAAGTGACTTTAACAGCGGCGGGAGCAACTTTCCCGATGCCATATTACAATATGGTTTTTAAGGCTTACACTTCTGAATTTGGAACACTTCTTACATACGGAGGTATTGGTTCTGGTGGTGGTATCCGCAGTTTAACCGACAAAGTTGTTGACTTCGGAGCAACCGACGCCTATTTGAGCGACGCCAAACTGGCAGAGATGCCTGCTGAAGTTGTTCACATTCCAACTGTACTTGGTGCTGTTGTTATTGCTTATAACCTTCCTGGTGTTGATGGCCTCAAATTATCAAACGAATTGTTGGAGAAAATCTTTATGGGAGAAATTACCAACTGGAACGATCCGGCTATTAAAGCAAATAATGCAGGTTTAGCCCTTCCAGAAATGGCTATCACTTTCGTGCATCGTTCAGACGGTAGCGGAACAACCTACATTTTCAGCGACTACATGACTAAAGTTAGCTCAAAATGGGCTGATGCAGTAGGTACCGGAAAATCGTTGCAATGGCCTGTTGGAATGGGTGCTAAAGGAAATCCTGGTGTTGCAGGTACCATAAGCCAAACTGAAGGAGCCATTGGTTATATTGGATCTGAATATGCTTTTGCTCAGAAAATTCAGACAGCACTGGTTCAAAACAGTGCAGGAAACTACATTGTGCCTTCAATTGCTTCTGTTAGTGCTGCTGCAAAAGGAGAGATTCCTGCCGATACCAGAATCATGCTTACCAATTCTGCCGATCCTGAGTCGTACCCGATCAGTGGATTTACCTGGATTATTCTGTACAAAGAACAAAACTACGATGGCCGTTCAAAAGAACAGGCGTTGGCAACAGTAACTTTCCTCGATTGGCTGATGAGTGCTGATGCACAAGGTCAGGCAGAAAAGGTACACTATGCACCGCTTCCTGATGCAGCTGCTGAAAAAGCTAAAGCAATCTTGCGCTCGGTGACTTTCGACGGACAACCATTATTGAAGTAATAAGGATTTAGTTATAGGAAATCGAATTAGATAGGAAGAGAGAAATCTGTGAATACAGAAGCAGGTTTCTCATCTTCTCAAAGTCTACCAAATGAACAGCGATAAAATAACAAAAGGAGTTCTCCTGCTTTCCTCGTTCGTCATACTTTTTGTGGCCGGCGGAATGATCTTCTCTTTAGTTGAGGGAGCAATTCCGGCGCTTAAAAGTTTTGGTTTGGGATTTATCTGGTCGAACAACTGGAATCCAACCGAAGGGAAAGAAAATTACGGGGCGCTTCCGTTTATTGCAGGAACAATTATCACGTCGGTAGCGGCATTACTTATTAGTCTGCCTTTGTCGTTTTCGGTTTCATTGTTTTTGGGTGAATATTACCGTGGAACAAAGCTTGCGAAAGTTTTGGGCACCATGGTTGATCTACTCGCCGGAATTCCGTCAATTGTTTATGGATTGTGGGGTTTTTATGTACTCCGTCCAGTGCTGATCGATATGGGATTGCCCAACCAGGGATTTGGAATTTTTACAGCAAGCATTATCCTGGCAATTATGATTATTCCATACGCAACATCGCTAAGTAACGAGATTATTACCATGGTGCCGAACGAGCTGAAAGAAGCTGCATATTCGCTGGGAGCCACCCGTTTAGAAGTGATCTTCAGCGTGATCGTACCATCGGCCCGCTCGGGTATTGTTGCAGGTTACATTTTGTCTTTTGGTAGGGCCTTGGGCGAAACCATGGCAGTAACCATGCTGATTGGTAATGCCAACATTATTCCCGATGGTTTTTTCAGTACCGGAAACACCATGGCTTCGGTAATTGCCAACCAGTTTGGAGAAGCCGACGGGTTGAAACTCAGCTCATTGATTGCAATTGGTTTGTTGTTATTCCTGTTAACCGGAATAATAAATGCCATTGGTAAATTCATTATTAAACGCATGGGATAAAATGAATCCAGCAGCAAAAATAACAGCGGCAAATCTTAGCCGCAGATCGCTAAAAGACAAGCTATTTAAAGGGCTGGTGCTCTTTTTGTCGCTTATTACCATTTCTCCCATTGTTCTTATTATCTACAAACTGGTTGCAAAAGGCTATCGCCAGATCAGTTTTGATTTTATAATAAAAACACCACCCGATACTTTCGAGGCAATGACCGCGTTAAGCAACGGCGAGCTGATACCCGGAGGTATTGCAAATGGAATCACCGGAACATTATTGATGGTAGTTCTGGCTTCGGTTATCGCAATTCCTGTAGGAGTTGTCACCGGAATCTATTTGTACGAGAACCCTGGAAAACCTTTGGCAAATCTTACCCGAAACGTTTCGGATATTTTGCAGGGTGTGCCGTCAATTGTGTTGGGACTTATTGCTTATATGTGGATTGTAAAACCGATTACCAGCGGTTTTTCAGCGCTGGCAGGTAGCGTTTCCTTGTCTATTATGATGTTGCCGATGATTGTGCGATCAACGGAAGAGACCTTAAAAATGATTCCGCAGTCGATTAAAGAAGCGGCAGTTGCATTGGGAGTACCGTATTATAAAGTAATTCTGCGTGTGCTCATTCCAACCGGATTTAGCGGCTTGTTAACAGGTATTCTTTTAGGAATATCGCGAATTCTTGGTGAAACAGCACCATTGATGCTAACGGCACTGGGGAGCACCGTAATAAATTTAGACGTTACCAAACCAACAAGTGCAGTGCCTTTGTTGATTTGGGAATTCTATAACGATCCGAATATGGTGGATCTGATCTGGAGCTCATCGTTATTGTTGATGGGTATGGTGTTGACCCTGAACCTTGTATCGAAACGAATAGCCGCCCGAACTAAATAGTGAAGAAAACAATGAAAGAAGATACATTAAAAATTAAGGACCCTGTACTTTCCATACGCAATCTTTCGGTTGCCTACGATAAAGGAAAGAATGCTGTAAACGATGTTTCCGCAGATATTAAGCGAAATGCAGTAACAGCGATCATGGGGCCGTCGGGATGTGGAAAGAGTACCATGTTGCGTGCCATTAACCGCATGCACGAGTTGTACGAAAACATCGAAACCAAAGGCTCGCTCATTTTAAACGGAAAAGACATTACTCACATGCCTACTATACAATTACGTCGTATGGCCGGCATGGTATTTCAGCGTCCCAATCCGTTTCCAACAATGAGCATTTACGACAATGTAATTGCCGGTTACAAGCTGAACGGAGTTCGTTTAAAGAAAAAGGAGCGCGACGAAATTGTTGAACGATCATTACGTGATGTAACGCTTTGGGACGAGGTAAAAGATACATTGCATAAAAAAGGAACATTCCTTTCGGGTGGTCAGCAACAGAGGCTTTGTATCGCACGTGCGCTAGCTTTCGATCCGGAAGTTATTTTGCTCGATGAACCAACTTCTGCACTCGATCCTGTGGCAACTTCAAAGATTGAAGATTTGCTGGTAAAACTGAAAGAGAATTATTCGATACTGATGGTGACACATAACATGTCGCAGGCAGCGCGAATCTCTGATTATTCAATGTTTATGTACCTCGGAGAATTGGTGGAATACGGTAAAACAAAAGATATGTTTACCAACCCGAAAGACCGTCGTACAGAAGAATACCTGACCGGAAAATTCGGTTAATTTTTTTAACTTCATTAAAATTACAATAGCATGACTTTAAAAAAGGATGATGCCATAAAAACAATAATGAGCGATTTTGAAGAATTTGCCAACCTGGTGCTTCATCAGCTCGATTTATTGGAGACGCTTGTTTCTTCAGGCGAAACAAAATTTCCGGAGGAGCAAAGTACAGAGTTATACGACAACGAGAACAAACTTGATAAATTAGAAGTTAAATTAAGCGATAAGATCATCAATACAATTACTTTATATCAGCCGGTAGCTTCCGATATCCGAAAGATTATGGCCTGTTATCGGATCATAATTAGCCTCGAACGGGTTGGCGATATGGTAATTAATGTACTAAAGTTTGTTGAGACGATTAAAACTCCAAAAGTTTATACCGAACTTTCTGAAGTGGTTTCCAATATGCTTATTCAAAGTGCCAACATGGTAAGTAAGTCATTGCTTGCGTTTACGAATGATGATAAGGATTATGCCATTTGGACCATCAAAAACGACGCTGTTGTTGATGAGCTGAATAAAAAAATGTTGAAAAAAGCCATTAAGAAAAGTACATCGTCGAACGAGGATAAAGAACTGTTGCTTAGTTTTATTAATATGAACAGCATGGTTAGCACCATCGAGCGCATTGCCGATCAGGCTACAAATATTGCAGAGGCAGCTATTTATTCCATCGAGGGAAAGGATATACGACATAAAGACTTGAAGTAAGCTTGTTTTTATAAAGGATAATGTATTTTTATTATCCTGAAAATAAGAGTGAAATTTATTTATCATGGCATCAAATCCAAAAATATTAATTGTTGACGACGAAAAAGATTTATGTGAAATTTTAGAGTTCAACCTATCGAGCGAAGGTTTCGAAACATCGGTGGCACATTCGGCCGAACAAGCACTGAAACTGCCACTGGATGAATACGACCTTCTCCTGCTTGATGTAATGATGGGTGAAATGTCGGGGTACAAAATGGCGGATAAGATCAGAAGGGAATTACAACTTACCGTTCCCATTATTTTTATGACAGCCAAAACTGCAGAAAACGATATTCTTACCGGATTTAATGTTGGAGGTGACGACTATATTTCAAAACCATTTTCAATAAAAGAAATGGTGGCACGCATTAAAGCAGTGCTGAAACGCGGTCGACAGAATATCAGGCAAACCAAGGTGTACAAGGTTGAAGGACTTGAGGTAGATGCAAACAGTAAAACGGTACAGATTGAAGGGGAACCTGTTAGCCTGACCCGCAAAGAGTTCGAAATAATTACACTCTTGCTAAAACACCAGGGACAATACATTGGCCGGGATGAAATACTTAACAGGGTGTGGAACGATGATGTTATTGTTACCGAGCGGAATGTTGATGTAAACATTGCAAGGCTCAGAAAGAAAATTGGCAAATACGGTCAATATGTAAAAGGAAAATCAGGCTATGGTTATGCTTTTAAAGAACCAAAAAACTGAGCCTGTAAAAGAATTAGTATAAACAATTAAAACAATACAACGTGCCTATTCAGCAGACATTCAGACGAAAAATATTTTACTACTTCATAGCGGTATTTTTATCGTTCACGGTAGCAATTTTGTTGTTTCAGTTGCAACGCGAAAAAAATTATAAAACGTCGCAGCTTGAGAATACGTTAAAAGATGTTACAGAGGTAGCTCATAACTTTGTCGAACATTACCAGTTAATGGAAATGGGTAACTTTAGCAGTGCTGATACCCTGAAAATACTGATACCGCAAAACAATATTCGCTTGACCATTATCGACAAGAGGGGAATTGTCTTGTACGACAGTTTTGTTTACGAGTATAAAAAAATGGAAAACCATTTTGAGCGCCCCGAGGTTCAAAAGGCTTTATTTTCTGGCGAGGGTGCCAATATTCGTCATTCGGCAACTACCGGAACCGACTTTTATTACTATGCAAAAAATTACGACGACTATTTTGTTCGTGCTGCTATGGTTTACGATGTAGACGTCGAGAACTTCCTGAAAGCCGAACGCTTATTTATCTTTTTTATCATAGCTATTTTCCTGATAATATGGCTGGTAATTAATGAGCTTACAAAACGTCTTTCTATTTCGATTACCAAGCTGAAAGACTTTGCCATTAAAGCAGGTAAAAACGAACCCATAAACGAAGAAGAAGGCAAATTCCCAGACAATGAATTGGGAGAAATAGGTTCGCAGATCGTAAAAATCTACAATAACCTGCACGAGGCCAACAATTCCATTGCAATGGAAAAAGACCGGCTGGCCAATCACATGAATATCCTGAATGAAGGGATCGGCTTTTTCACTCCTCAAAAAGAGAAGATGCTGGTTAACAGTCATTTTATTCAATACATGAGCATTATTTCTGATACGCTTACCATTTCGGCAGAAAACTTTTTTACCATCCCGGAGTTTGAAAAGATCAACAGATTTCTGGAAAAATACCTGCATAAAGACACTGAGTTTCAGAGTAACGAGCTGCCACAAATTGAGTTCACTATTCAAAAAGACGACAGTTTCTTTAAACTGATGTGTATTGTTTTTGCCGATAAGAGTTTCGAGATTCTGATTACGGATATTACCAAACCGGAAAAACGTCGTCTGCTGAAACAGCAGTTAACATCGAACATTGCACACGAGTTAAAAACACCTCTTGCCTCAATAAAAGGTTATATCGAAACTCTGATGTCGAATCCGGATATTGACAAGGAAAAACAGCAGTACTTTATAGAAAGGGCCAGCAAGCAAGCAGAAAGATTAAATCTTCTGCTAAATGACATATCGTTATTGAATAATATTGAGGATGCCGGCGAATTGTTCGAGATTAAACCGGTTCATATCAAAAATATCGTTTCGGATGTGGTTGAGAACCTTGAGAGCAGGATGGCTGCGAAAAACATTAAGTGTAAACTGGATATTGATAAAGATGTGGTTGTCAACGGAAACGACTCGCTTCTTTCGTCCGTATTCCAGAATTTGCTTGAGAACTCAATCAATTATGCGGGAGAGAATATTAAGATCGAGATTCGGAATTACCTGGAAGATCCCAAATTCCATTATTTCAGTTATTCTGACAATGGTCGCGGAATTCCCGAGGAACACCTCAATCGTATTTTTGAACGCTTTTATCGTGTTGATTACGGACGTACCCGCGAACTTGGAGGAACAGGCCTGGGATTATCGATCGTTAAAAATGCAATCCAGCTTCACAAAGGAAATATTTCGGCCCGTAATAAACCCGATGGTGGGGTAGAGTTCCTGTTCTCGCTGGCAAAACAGTAGATTCCGAGAGAATATATAAACGTCAAAATTGATAATAAAAGGCTTCCGGTAGTTTCCGGAGGCCTTTTTTTGTGCACGACAATTCTTCAATATTTAAATATACCCTTCCTCTTATCCTTCCCTGCAAGCAACTACCCTTATACACAAATATTGGGCATTATTTTTCAAAGCTGTATACTTTCCTTGCGGCGCATGCCAGGCTGCGCCATTGAACAACAGGATCGTTGCGCCGCTTTTATCTGTTCTTCTCAACCCCGGGTTGCACTCTCCCGAAGACTCGGGATCGTTTACCCGGGGTTATTAACATTTAATCCCTTCGGGATTTTCTGACACTGGAAGTGTCAAATGTGAATAGCCCGGCGTGCCTGCCCGGCTTTTGACGGGAAACGCCGGGTTAGATGGACGTTGAACTCCTCGTCCGGCGACGAAAGCTGATAAAAGTATATAAGCAATCCCGGACGAAAGCATTAGGATTAGCATATGGAAATATGAAAAAGATGTGTATAAGGGTAGATTCTTAAGGGAGAGACAGGAGAGAGGGTAAAAGCTACAAATTTTCCACAATCATTCCAGCTTTGAATCACTATAATCAAGAGTATTGTTTCCCAAATTCAAATTTAGAACGCCTATTAAGAATTAAATTCTTTTGTTGCAAGACGATTACACGTTTTGCCCGAAAATTACAAAACTGTTAAACGAATGTAATTCAAGTTTAAACAGACTGTAATTTGCGTGTAACATATATCGGGTTGCTTTGCCACTGTAAATTCTATGAGTTTATAAATAAACACTGCAACTTTTAAAATATATGAAACGATTTTTTATTAGCATAATCTTGCTAATTCAGGTACTGATGGTTACAGCACAAACAGGAACAATTAAAGGAACTGTAACCGATGCAAAAACAAAAGAGGCCCTTATCGGGACCACTGTTTATCTCAAAGGAACAACACAGGGAACAATTACCGATTTCGATGGAAATTACGTTATCCCGAATGTAAAAGTTGGAACGCATACAATTGCGGTTTCTTTTATTTCGTACGACACACAAGAATTTCAGGTTGAAGTAAAACCCGGAAACAACGTTGAGTTAAATGTTGCGTTATTGCCGGCAACGCTCGAAATTGAAGGTGTTCAGGTGGTAGCAAAAGCAAACCGTGAGTCGGAAACCATGCTTTTAGTGGAACAGAAAAACGCTGTTCTGGCAAAGCAAACAATCGGAGCCCAGGAAATTTCGCGCAAAGGCGCCAGCGATGCTGAGTCGGCTGTTGCAAAAATGTCGGGTATTTCGAAGCAGGAAGGAGTGAAAAATGTTTTTGTCCGTGGATTGGGCGACCGTTTTAATTCTACAACATTAAATGGTTTTCCGGTACCGTCTGAAGATCCTGAATATAAGAATATCTCGCTCGACTTTTTTGCTTCCGAAATAATAAAAGCAATTGGAGTTAACAAGGTTTTTAATGCTGAAACAAGTGGCGATGTTGCCGGAGCACAAATCGATATAAGTTCTAAAGAGTTAATCGGCTCTGAAGACTTAAGTGTTGATGTTGCTGCCAAAGCAAATACACAGGTTCTAACAAAAGACTTTCTTGTTCCCGATGGGGTCAGCCTTTTGGGATTCAGACAAAATATTAATAGCCCGACCAGTGAGGAGAGTTATGATTTTAAAAATTCATTGGATCCTTCCAACCAGAGTTTTCAATTGGGGAAAGATTTTGGCATTGCAGGAGGAAAACGTTACAACATAAATCATAATCCACTAACCTTTTATGTTATCGGTAACTATTCGAACGAATTTAATTTTACCGACGGATATACGCGTGAATCGACCACAAACGGAACAATATTTCGCGATCAAAACACTAAAAAGTACGAGAGAGAATCTTCGCATTTGGCGATGGCGAATGTAAACTACCGTTTCGATAAAAATGCCCTTACTTATAATGCATTGGTTATTCACACAGCCACTGAGGGATTAAGAGACGATTACGGTGAAAACTCGGAAGTATTTCAGGAGGCCGTAGATAATTATGGTTGGGTTCGTCGTCAACAGAATAACCTGAATACTTTGTTGGTTAACCAGTTGAGTTACAACCGCGAAATCAACAATCGTTTGTCTGCCGACGCGGGAGTTGCATTCAACTATACCAATGGTAAAGAACCCGATCGCAGGGTAAATTATTTGTCTTACGAAGGAGATAACATCCTTTCGCCTTTGCGTGGCTCTGGTCGTCAACACCGCTATTTTAGCGAGCTGAAAGAAACCGATCTGAATGCAATTGCCAAGGTAAAATATAAACTTTCTGACGACAGCGAAAATATCTCATCTGTTGAAGCCGGTTACAAAGGACGTTTTCTACACGATGATTTTAATTCGAACAGCTGGGACAATTCTCGCACCCAATCAACGCTTCCGGAACTTGACCTTTATGATTTCTCGCTGGATGCCATATTTAACCAGGAAGAATTTGAGGCCGGTCATTTCAAAAACGATCAGTATAACGTTTCAAAATATACTGTCGACAAAACAATCCATTCGTTTTTCTCAGAACTGAACTACCAGTTTGGCGCCGATTTTCTTATTAATGTTGGTGTAAATGCAGATTTGATTAATCTGGCGGTAAATTTTGATGTTAACGACGGTGCGAAAGAAGATTCTCATTCGCTCGATAAATTTTATATTCTGCCCAACCTGAATTTGAAATACAATTTAAATGAGAAAAATGTTTTACGCTTAGGTGCCGGCAGAACGTATACATTGCCTCAATCAAAAGAGATTTCGCCTTTGCTATATGAAGGTCCTCAGTGGAGTTCGCAGGGTAATCCTGATATTCAACCATCAACGAATTACAACGTCGATTTAAAATGGGATTTTTATCCAACAAGTAATGAGTTGATATCAATAACAGCTTTCGGGAAACTAATTCAGGATCCGATATCAAAGGTTGAAGTGAACAGTGCCGGAGGTTTCCTGTCGTATGCAAATATTGCCGACAAGGCACAACTCGCCGGTGTTGAGCTTGAAATCAGAAAAAATATTTTTTCAAAATTTAACGAAGGCAGTAACATTCGAAACAAGTTAAGTGCCGGAGTCAATTTTTCGTACCTAAGTACCGGGATTAAAACGGATAGCAAAACAGGTACATCTATTCCTCTTAATTTCACAAACGACGAAACAGAACTGGAAGGTGCTTCTCCAATAATTGCAAACGGCGATTTATCATATAATTACCGGAAAGATGATGTTGAATTTTCAGCGTCGGTAGTTGCCAATTTTGTAAGCGAACACATTTATTCCATCGGGGTAAACGGATACAACGATATTAAAGAAAACAGCATTACAACCCTCGACTTCGTCTCTTCTTTCAAAATGAACGAGCATTGGGGGATTAAATTAAAAGCAAAAAATCTTTTAGACCCCGAATTTAAACTGACACGTGAACCAAGTGTTGACGGTGCCGATAAAGTTGTGCTGAGAAGTTACACGAAAGGTATTGATTTAAGCTTAGGCCTTTCATATCAATTTTAAAACAATCATGAATTAAGATTATAACAGTTAATACTAAAATTTTACAAAATGAAAAAGTTATTATTTGCATTTTCAATTATTGCAATCATCTTCACGGGATGTAAAGATGATAAAGGAGATGATCCTGTTCAAACTATTGGTGAAGAATTAAGCGGTGATATTACCGGCGACGTAACGTTGGATGCCAGCATTACTTATTCTTTAACAGGAACATTGAGCATTAAAGACGGTGGGTCGTTAACAATTCCTGCCGGAACTACTATTGAGGCTGAGTCGGGATTCAGCAAATATATTATTGTTGAACAAGGTGGTAAAATTTATGCCAATGGTACTGCCTCTGCTCCGGTTACTATTACTGCCGACAATTCTGATGCCGGTGCCGGTTACTGGGGAGGTCTTATTTTGAATGGTTACGCAACTATCTCCGGCGGAGGTACTGCAACATGCGAAATGGATGCATCTGTAGTTTATGGTGGCGACGACGATGGCGACAGTTCGGGTTCATTAACTTATGTTATCTTGAATTACACCGGAGCTCAATCGAGCGAAAGTATTGAGCATAATGGTTTAACGCTCGACGCTGTTGGAAGCGGTACTAAAATTGAAAATATCTTTGTTTACAAAAGTGCTGACGATGCAATCGAATTTTTTGGTGGTGCAGTTAATGTAACCAACTTAATGGCTGTAAGTTGCGATGACGACATGTTTGATGTAACCCAGGGATGGACAGGTACTTTAGACAATGCTTACGGAATTTGGGAAAGCGACTACACAAGTGGAGAAAGCGATCCTCGTGGTATTGAAGCAGATGGTAACTTCGACGGCAACTATCCTGATGACGCCGGACAGTCTGATTTTACAATGAAAAACGTTACCATAAAAAATGCTTCAAGCTTTTTAATGACAGATGGAATTAAAGTACGTCGTGGTGCAACTGCAACTATTACCAATGCATTGTTACTTGGTGGTACAGCAAGCGATTTAATCGATTTAACCGATTCAAAAGGCGATGCAAATACTGCAACTTCAATTAGTTTAACTGTTGAAAAATCTGCCTACGCTTCAAATCAATTAAAATCTGCCGATACCTACGCCAATGTTGTTGTAGAAGACGGAAATACTGGCGCTGATGAATCAGCATTCAGCTGGACCGGTTACGATTTTAATGGTGAAACTACAGCTACAATTAGTGGAGATGTAACAGAAGATACCCGATTGAATGCATTATACACTTATATCTTAGACGGAACTTACAGCGTTAAAGATGGTGCTACTTTATACATTCCTGCCGGAACTACTATTGCCGCCACATCAGGTTTTAGCTCATATTTAATTGTTGAACAAGGTGGTAAGTTAATGGCAGAAGGAACAGCAGATGCACCTGTTATTTTTACATCTGCCGAGTCAAGTCCTGCTTCGGGCGACTGGGGTGGACTTATCATTAACGGTTATGCTCCTATTTCAGGTGGCGGTACTGCAACTTGCGAAATGGACGCTTCTATTACATACGGTGGCGACAGCATTAACGATAATTCGGGTACTTTAACTTATGTTGAGTTGTTATATACCGGAGCTCAGTCGAGCGAAAGTATTGAGCACAACGGTTTAACTTTAGATGCTGTTGGTGCAGGTACAACTATCGAAAATGTTTATGTATATAAAAGTGCTGACGATGCTATCGAATTTTTCGGAGGTTCTGTTAATGTTACCAACCTGTTGTCGGTAAGTTGCGATGATGATATGTTTGATGTAACCCAGGGATGGTCTGGTACTTTAGATAATGCCTACGGAATTTGGGAAAGCGACTACACAAGTGGCGAAAGCGATCCTCGCGGTATTGAAGCAGATGGTAACTTCGATGGCAACTATCCTACTGATGAAGGTCAGTCAGATTTTACCATGACTAACGTTACCATTGAAAATAATTCAAGCTTTAAAATGACTGACGGTATTAAAATTCGTCGTGGAGCTACTGCTACCATTACAAATGCCTTAATTAAAAACGGAACCACATCTGATATTATTGATTTAACTGATGATAAAGGAGATGCAACTACATCGACTTCTATTAGTCTTACTGTTGATGGTATGACTTATTCCGGCAATGAAATTAAAGCAAACGATACTTACCCGGGTGTTGTAATTGCTGATGGAAATACCGGAGCATCGGCTTCAGCATTTACCTGGACCGGATATAACTTTTAATTCAGACAAAGATGCTGGTGCAATCGACATTTCAGGATGGACATTGATCAGCGCTGAATTATAAGATCTTGATAATGTATTTAAATGTCAATCAAAAGAGGTTATATAAAGCATTAATAATGCAGTGTTTATTAAAGTCGGCCTAAAAACCGGTTTTAAGAGCTCCGGATTTATTCCGGGGCTTTCCTCTTATTGATATCACTCGAATTAGAATGAAACGACCATGAATTTTAGCATTCTATATTTTATAATCAGAATGACTAAAATTCATCGAGAGTTACATCTGTTACCATAACAGATTAACAATTTTAAACAGATGAAAAATTTATTGGTTTTAATTGGATTTTTGGCTTTGATAACCACTGCATCGAAGGCACAAAAAATTGAAGAAATTGATGGAATTTATTACAAGGATTCCAAGGAGTTTACCGGAACCTATCTCAGCTTTTACGACGATAATACGCCGCAAAGCGAGGTGAAGGTAAAGAATGGCGAGAAACACGGAAAAGCGACCATTTACTTTAAAAACGGACATGTTAATGAAATCCGTTCGTACAAACATAACCAGATGCACGGCAAATGGGTAATGTATAACGAACACGGAATTAAGGTGTCGGTAGCACGTTACAAAAACGGCAAAAAGAATGGCAAATGGGTGATTTGGAACGACTATGGGAATTTATTGTACGAACTGGAATACGATAATGGTGATAAGACCGGTGTCTGGAAGAAATACGATGATCAGGGAAAGCTGGTCAGCGAGCGAAAATATTAAACAAATGTCCAGAGCAAGAATCCGGTTGATTTAATCGAACTGTAATATTTATGTAACCACGACGTAATTGTCATCCAGTATTTTTGCGTTGTAAGTTCCAAAAACAAAAAATGAATATTATGAAACGAGCATATTGAGAAGCTTTTTAAATGTCGAAAGGTGATTATGCGAGTTACATGAGTTACAGCTAAAAATTAAAAATATAAACGAATGAAAAAGGTACTAATTGCAGCATTATTTGTTATTTCAGTTATAGCAGTAAATGCGAAAGAATCAGATAACAAATCGAAAAGTACTGATACCAAAAGCCAGGCAACAATGATGATTTCAGGTTCTATCGCCGATGAATTATCAGGGGAGTCGCTGGTAGGTGTTGAAGTAAAGTTGGAAGGAACCGACATGAAAGCTTACACCGATTTCGATGGAAATTTCTCGTTCGAAGGTATAAAACCCGGAGAATATAAGGTTGTAACTACTTATATTTCTTACGAGAAAAAATCGGAAGTTGTAAATGTAGATGCAAACAAAAACGATATTAAAATAAAACTGCAATCGTCAAATTAAGCGATTGTGGCAACTTAAGATTGAATCCGCCTCTGAGAGCAGGGGCGGCTTTTTACATTAAAACTTTTGCTGGAAATATAGACTGTTAAGTTAAAAGCCCTTGAATTCGTAATATGTTATACATAAAAAGAAAACCATCCGTTAGCTGACGGATGGTTTTTTTTATGTCGTTAGGTTACATTTTGTAAGTTACATTTTGTAAATTGCAAAATGCGAAAAATGTTATGACATGAAAACAAAGCTACCGATAACTCCATTTCCCACAACCGGGTATTATGGGCCAAAGTTTTTTTGCGACAGAAAAGAGGAAACAGAAACATTGATTTCCAACATTAACGGGGGACAGTCAACTACATTGGTTGCTATCAGGCGGATTGGTAAAACTGGACTTATAAAACATTTGCAATACAATATGTCGGAAAACCTGATTTGTATTTATACCGACATTTTAGCAACTGAAAACAGTGTAGATTTCCTTAATGCCCTTACAACGGCAATTCTGAATTCGGTTCCTGAAAAAACTGGTATTGGCAAACGAATCTGGAATTTTATCAAATCATTACGACCTGTAATTTCCTTTGATTCACTATCGGGCGAGCCAAATGTTACTTTTAATGTTCAGCCTGCAGAGAGTGAACATCAGATCGAATCGCTCTTTACTTTTTTGGAAAAACAGGAAAAACGGGTTTTATTTGCGATCGATGAATTTCAGCAAATTCTTAATTATCCCGAAAGAAATGTAGAGGCATGGTTGCGAAGAATCATTCAGCGGTTAAAAAATGTGGTTTTTATATTTTCAGGTAGTCAGCAACATTTAATGAATGATATTTTTACAAATCCTGCTAAACCTTTTTTCAGGAGTACTCAGTTTTTAAAACTGGACAAAATTGATTTTGAAGAATACCAATCGTTTATTGTATCAAAATTTTCAGATCGTAAGAAAATTATCTTACCTGAAACGGCTGGCGAAATGCTGCAGTGGACAAACATACATACCTATTATGTGCAATTACTTTGTAACCGGGTTTTTGTTAATTCCGGGAAGAATATAAAAACTGAAACGTGGCAGGAAGAGGCATTGAAAATTTTAAAAGAACAGGAGTATGTATTTTTTGGCTATCGCGATATGCTTACCAAGCAGCAATGGAACTTGCTAAAAGCTGTAGCAACCGATGGGAAAGTATATAATATTACTTCAAAAGATTTTATGCAGGATCATAAATTAGGTAGTCCGTCAACGGTTAACCGCTCTGTGAACTCATTATTAAAGAAAGAATTGATCTTCAAAGAGCATAGTTCTGATGGGCGATTGTATTATAGTGTTTACGATGTTCTTTTTCAACGTTGGATTCAAAATTTATAATTATGCTTTGTATAGTACTTAAAAACAATAATCCTTTTTACTGCCTGGCTGCTGAAGAGTACCTGCTAAAAAATTTCGACGACGATATTTTTATGCTTTGGCAAAGCGATAAAACCGTTGTGGTTGGCAAACACCAAAATGCATTGGGCGAAGTAAATTACCGCTATGTGCGCGAGAATGATATTACTGTAGCACGTCGAATTTCGGGTGGTGGAACTGTTTACCACGATGCAGGAAATGTGAATTTTGCCTTTATTAAAAATGTTAAAAGCCCGGCAGAAATTTCGTTTAAACTGTTTACCGAACCTGTGGTGGAAGCACTTGCTCAACTGGATATTGAAGCAACTACTTCTGGCAGAAACGATTTGCTGATTGAAGGATTGAAAATATCCGGGAATGCCGAGCATGTATTTAAAAACCGGGTTCTTCATCACGGTACTTTATTGTTTAACTCCGATCTTGGAAATTTGGGAAAAAGCATAAAAGTAGTTCCCGGGAGATATACGAGCAAAGCAGTTCAATCGAACCGAAGTCCGGTGGCAAATATCTCCCCGTTCCTGAAAAACAACATGCAGATTGAGACATTTATTGATTTCATGATTGGAGTGCAGCTTAAAAAGGACGGAGCAAAGAGTTATGAGATTTCAGCTGCCGAGGATGAAGCGATAAACAAGTTGGTAAAAGAAAAATTTGATACATGGGACTGGCGTTGGGGCTACTCGCCAAAATATTCTTTCAAAAACGAAATTATACTTGACGGGAAGAAACTTAGCGTGCAGCTTTATGTGAAAAAAGGAACGATTGAATCGTGTGAAATTGAAGGTGATTATTTTTCGGAGGAAGAAAAAAACAGAATCGCAAATGCCCTCGTTGGAAAGCACCATTTTTTCGAACCGGTTCATGATGTTTTACAAACCGATAATTCGGAGTTGATTTATTCTTTCTTTTAAGCTGAGTTCGAAAAGAGCTCCCAAATAATTTTTTGCACCGTTCTTTTACAGACTTTGTGAAAATATACCTTTTGCACCGGGTTAAAACCCGGTGCAAAAAATTTAGATACTATCTCAGTTATTTTAGCACCGCTCTAAAGAACTGTGCAAAAAATACTATTCTCGGATTACATCGAACTCATTCTTTTAATAAAAAAACGCCGGAACATCTGTCCCGGCGTGTATATGCTTATGTATTTCAGGATTTTATTTAGGAAGTGGATAACCTTCAATCTTTTTCAGATTCTCGGCAATTTCCGATTCCGGATATTCGTAATCGTGTAATTCGCCGGCCATGTATTTGTTGTATCCCATTAAGTCCATTAAACCGTGTCCGCTAAAGTTAAACAAAATAGTTTTCTCTTTGCCTTCTTCTTTTGCTTTTTTAGCCTCACGGATTGTAGCAGCAATTGCGTGTGTAGTTTCCGGAGCAGGAATAATCCCTTCAGTTTTTGCAAACAACAATCCGGCTTCGAAACACTCGCTTTGGTGAACAGCCACAGCTTCCATCAAACCATCTCGTAGCGCAGCACTAACAAGAGGAGCCATACCATGGTAACGTAAACCTCCGGCATGAATAGGAGCAGGGACAAAGTTATGTCCCAAGCTGTTCATGGCCAGCAGCGGAGTCATTTGTGCCACATCGCCGTTATCGTAAACAAAAGGAGCTTTTGTTAAGGTTGGGCAGCTATATGGTTCAACACCAATAATCTGAATATCTGCACCATGGATTTTGTCGTACATAAACGGGAACGAAATTCCGGCAAAGTTACTTCCACCGCCGCAACATCCAATTACAATGTCAGGTTTGCTAATACCAACTTTAGCCAGCTGCTTTTTAGCTTCCTGACCAATAACTGTTTGATGTAACATTACGTGATTTAATACTGAACCCAGCGAATAACGTGTGCCACCTGTTGGATCGGTAACAGCTGCTTCAACGGCTTCGGAAATGGCAATTCCCAAACTTCCCGGAGTATCGGGGAACTGGGCCAGAATGTCGCGGCCTGCCTGCGTTTCGGTACTCGGACTGGCAATACATTTACCGCCCCATGTTTCCATCATCATTTTACGGAAAGGTTTCTGGTCGAAACTAACACGAACCATAAATACCTTACATTCAATTCCTCCAATTTGTGCACAGGCATACGAAAGTGCAGATCCCCACTGGCCGGCACCGGTTTCGGTTGTTAGCTTTTTAATACCAAATTGTTTATTGTACCATGCCTGGGCAACCGCAGTATTTGGTTTATGGCTTCCTGCCGGCGAAACGCCTTCGTTTTTGTAGTAAATTTTAGCCGGTGTTCCCAGTGCTTCTTCCAGTTCGTATGCCCGAATTAACGGACTTGGTCTCCACTGAATCAAGATATCACGGATGCCGTCAGGAATGTCAATCCAGCGTTCCTGGCTTACTTCCTGCTCAATAAGGTTCATTGGGAAAACAGGAGCCAGCATTTCCGGTGTAACCGGATTACCATCGGGGCCTAAAGGCGGATTTAAAGGTGTTGGCAGATCGGGTGCAAGATTGTACCACTGTTTAGGAAATTCTGATTCCTCAAGAAAAATTTTCTTTTGTCTGGTCATGATTTGTTATTTTATTGGTTTACTATTTCTGTTGGATTAGACTCCTAATAATGTCAGGAATCTGTCTCCCCTTTATTCTTGCCAACTTAAATCAATAAAAAAAGGGATTTGCCGCGTATACGCAACAAATCCCTTTTTCAGCCTAAATCCGAAAAAAATTATCTGCATCTCGCGTTTCCATTTTTACGTTACGCCAGTGCCATTCTTTTCCGTATAAAGGCATTCTGTACATTCTCATTTTTTTAAGAGGCATAAATCTAGTTATAATCTTTAACGAATCAAACATTTTCAGAATAAATCATCTTAGTAAATGTCTGGTTGCTAATACTTAGAGTTATCGGACTTTTTGCAACAAATTCTTCCTCCTGTTTTTTATTAAATAAATTCGGAAAAGTAAATTGTATGTCAGCAGAAACAGCACTAACATAAAAAAGGAAACAAACAGGATGGTCATTCCATAAATGAAAAGAAATGAAAGCAACCAAAAACCGATAGTAATATAGAGGGCATTAATAAGGGCTTTAATTCGTAAATTTTCAAAATGTTCTTCTTCTTTCTTTTCCTTCGAAAATGAAATCAGTGCAATTCCTGATATTAAAAGGATTGCCGCTAATTCGTCAAGAATGTTGGTTTGTGCAATAACAAAATATCTTGTTTCCATGTATTTACTTACAATTGCAAATACCGGCACCTTAAAAAAATCAGGCCTTCCTCCCCAGAAATAAAGGTAAGCGAAAGGAATTGACAAAATAACAAATGCAAGTCCTAAGAATTTTACCTTATAATTAAATACTGATAAACTCATTCGTGTGGATCTGAAATAGCTGCAGATTATGCGGTTAGCAGAAAATACCAATGTATTTTACCGAGCCGTCTTCAAAATAAACATCGGCGCCAACCAGTCCAAATTTATGATTGTAGATAAGAATTACATCCGAGATGCCAGGCACTGTGCTTTTTGCTTTAACCTTTATCACTTTTATATACATGCCACCCCAGTAAAAATCATCCTCGGTAGATTTTTCCGTTACTTCATTTTCTAGAGTAACGCCTCCCACTTTTGTTGAATATTTATCGCCAACCTTGGCACTGTAGTTTATAAGAGTAAGTTTTTCTCCTCCGTTAAAGATTAGTTGTGCACCTTCATCGGTAACTTTCATATTAATATTGGCTTCAACGCTGTTTCCTGTAATACTTACAGTTCCCGGAATTAACTCTTCAGGAACCGATTCAAGCAGGTCGATGTATGTTGAATTGGTTGCAGTTGCAGAACAGGTGTAAGTTGATACTCCATCTTCAAGGTCGGATACAAATACATTGGAATTGGAAATTCCCTGGATAGGTCCAAAGTCTATTTCATGTCCAAGTTCTCCAAATTCTGATTGACTTCCGCCAATATCTTCCGAGTCGGAGACAAGGCTGTCGCACGATACAAGTGCAAATACAAAAAACGATAAAAGGAATAGTGTGTTGATTCTTGTTTTCATAATTAATTTCTGTTTTTTTAATGGAGCAATAAATATATTTGTATCATTAAAATAGGTTTAACCATATCGTAAAATATGTAAGGTCAAATCGTACAAATATTGTGTTTATGGCAATTAGGAAATTCCTTTAAATTACCTGTAACAAATGCAACATCTTGAACAGATACTATTAACATCCTCATTTATTGTTCCTTTGATATTATCAATTACAATATTGATTGAATCAAAAGGCAGCCTCCCAAAAAGAATTATGGGTTTGGCATTGTTTAATGCATTTTTCGTATTTCTTGCCAATTATTTTTATTTCCGGCATCTGATGAATACATATATTATTATTCACAGCCTTCATATTGCATCGGTTTTGTGGTTATATCCTTCCATTTATTTATATGTGAATTCAATAATTGCTGATGAAAAAGTATTTAAAAAGAAAGTTATACACCTGTTGCCGGGATTGGTTTTTGGAATTGGCTCAGCCATCCTTTTTTACGGGTTGTTAGATCAGAATGAACGGATTTATTATTTGTCGAATTACCGTGGTGAAATAGAGTTCTCATCTGTTAGAATGAAGCTGGTTTATATTTTCAGAATGGTTGATGTAGTGCTAATTGCAGTGCAAGTGGTTTATTACACCATTGTTATGATCAGGTTGCCTTATAAATACCACGAGAGGTTAAAAGAAGAATACTCGAATATTGAGAACTTTTCGATAGAGTGGATTAAGTGGTTTAATGTTTCGTTTGTAGTGGTAGGTTTTTTATCCATCTTATTCTATGTTTTTAATCCTTTGGATGCCAAAAATGATCTGTTTCTTGTTTTCTTTCTTTTCGTCATTTCTGTTTTTATGTGGATTGTCGGAATTTGGGCATTCAAACAAAAGAAACCCCAAATTATTGATCAGATAAATACCTCTGTTCAGCAAAACGGAAATGCCAACTTAATAACTAATGAAGATGCTTTGGCAAAGGCTTTGCTTGATTACTTCGATAAAGATGAACCTTATTTAGATCCGGGATTAAACCTGACATTAGTGTGTAAAAATATTGGTACCAACCGAACTTATCTTTCTGTTCTTATAAATAACCGGTTTGGAGTAAATTTTAATACTTTCGTTAATCAATACCGGGTAAAGTATGTAAATAATTATTCGATGGCTCATCCCCAAACCTCGAACGAAAAATTGGCAACAATAGGGGGCTTTGGCTCGGTGAGTTCGTTAAAAAGGGCTTTGTCAAAATCAAATTAGCACAGAAGTATTAAATCTGCATGCCCACAGTATAAATAAATTTTTGCCTTTTAACACGAATACCTATTTTTGCAGTCACTTAAAAATCAGAGATTAAAAATGGATAAACCGACAGTTGTAAGCGGTATCAGACCGACAGGATATTTGCACCTCGGAAATTATTTCGGGGCTGTGCAGAACTTTATAAAAATGCAGGATGACTTTAACTGCTATTTTTTTATTGCCGACATTCACTCATTAACAACACACCCCACGCCAGGAAACCTGCAGGCCGGTGTGCGTCAGGTTTTAGCTGAATATCTGGCTTGCGGTATCGATCCGGAGAAATCTACCATTTTCATTCAAAGCGATGTTCCGGAAGTAACAGAATTGTATACATTGCTAAACATGAATGCGTATCTGGGCGAGTTGGAGCGAACTACTTCATTTAAAGATAAAGCACGTAAAAATCCGGATAATGTTAATGCCGGACTATTAACTTACCCGGTTTTAATGGCCGCCGATATTATTATACACAAAGCTCATTTTGTGCCGGTTGGAAAAGACCAGGAGCAAAACCTTGAAATGGGGCGTAAGTTTGCCAAACGTTTCAACCGCATGTATAAAGCCGATGTATTTCCTATTCCCCGTCCGTTTACTTTCGACGGTGGAGATATGATAAAAGTTCCCGGGCTCGATGGCAGCGGGAAAATGGGTAAATCGGAAGGAAATGCAATTAACCTTTTCGAAGAACCAAAATCGATCCGTAAAAAAGTAATGCGTGCTGTTACCGACTCAGGACCAACTGAAATGAACCAGGAGAAACCAGAGGCAGTCCAGAATTTGTTTACACTGCTTGATATCGTTTCCTCACCTGATACTGTGGCTCATTTCGACGAATTATACAACAAATGCGAGATTCGTTACGGTGATCTGAAAAAACAGTTGGCAGAAGATATTATTTCTTACACTTCGCCAATCAGAGAACGTATCATTGATATTCTTCAAGACGATGCTTACCTGGCGAAAGTGGCAAAAATGGGTGCTGAAAAAGCACGCGAATCAGCCGCCAAAACTTTGCAGGAAGTGAAGGATGTAATCGGATTTAAGAAGTTGTTTTAGAAAAATATAGTAAGAAGTCGGAAGACTGAAGAAAAAGAAGGATGACATCCGTGTGAGTTAAAACATTAACGGATGCCATCCTTTGTTACAAATAAGGAATAATGAGTATAGAAAGAGAATTACAAAAACGTACTTCGGTTTGTGAATTGTGCGGATCGGAAGATAACCTGGGAGTATTTACTGTGCCACCGGCAACACAGGAAAGCGAAAAAGACAGCATTTACATTTGTTCAACCTGTTCGGGACAGATAAACGACCCGGAAACAATGGATGCCAACCACTGGCGTTGTTTAAACGACAGCATGTGGAGCACCGTTCCTGCCGTTCAGGTAACAGCATGGCGTATGTTGAATCGTTTGAAAGCGGAAGGTTGGCCACAGGATCTGCTCGATATGCTTTATCTCGACGAAGAAACACAGGCATGGGCAGAAGCAACAGGTGAAGGAATCGATCCGGACGATGTGGTAAAACACCTCGATAGCAATGGCGCTGTTTTACAGGCCGGCGATACAGTTGTACTTATCAAAGACCTGAACGTAAAAGGTGGTGGTTTCACAGCCAAGCGTGGAACTGCTGTTCGTAATATTATGTTGGTACACGATAATCCTGAGCAAATTGAAGGTAAAGTAAACGGCCAACAGATTGTAATTCTCACCCAATATGTGAAGAAGAATTAGGAATAATCTATCTGAAATAATAAAAGATGCCATCTTTATGCATTACGAAAATAAAGATGGCATCTTTGTATCACTTTTTTTATGTAGATTCTATTCACTCAAATCTTTAACTCTGATATTTCTGAAATACAATTCAGAGCCATGTCCAAGGAAGCCGATATATCCTTTTTCACGTTTCAGTCCCGGATGTTGTTTTCCGTCTTTTGTGCCATGATCGCGTGCGTAAGCAATGTCGCCGTCAACGATCACTTCTCCGTTCAGGATCACTTTAACTTTAGTGCCTTTTACAATCACTTCCTCTACATTCCATTCTCCAACCGGGTTCTGGAATCCGCGTTTTGCCGGGATGGTTCCGTAAACCGAACCATGATACTGGTATTCGTGCAAATTGGCATAAATAGGAGCCGAGTTATCCAGAATTTGTAATTCCATGCCCACGTAAGCTGCATCGCCTTCAAGCGGTGCACGAATGCCCAAACCATTGTTGGCGCCCGGAGTTAATTTGAACTCAAAGCGGAAATTAAAATCGCTGTATTCTTTGTCGGTATAAATATTACCGTTTCCTCCCATTTTCGGATTAACAACCATAACACCGTCTTCAGCATAATAATCGGTAAGGTTGCCTTGCCATCCGTTCAGGTTTTTGCCGTTGAACAGCGAAACAAATCCTTCATCGATTTCATCTTGTGTCAACCCAATTTCTTTGGTATTGATTTCACGAACATACACATCGCGGAAAGCCAGTTCGTTGCCATGGGCCTGCAGTTCGATGGTTCCCTCTTCAAAAATCGGAATGCTGCGGTCCCAGTAGTTGTCCATGCGAACATTGTCAACCACCAGTTCGCCGTTCAGATAAACGGTTACGTTTTCGCCAATCATGGTAATGCGGAAGGTATTCCATTCATCGATTGGGTTGTCGGCAACAAGAATCGGATCTTTAATGTTGCCGTTACTGTTGTTATACAGACCACCTGAACCAACCTGTGCGCCAACTTCAACGCGCGAAGTATCCCATATTTGAACCTGTGGCGTTCCGCGAAGATAAATACCGCTGTCGCCTTTTTTGGTGATCTTCCAATCCACAATCATATCGAAGTCTTTGTATCTTTTTACAGAAACCAGGTTTGCCCCTTTTCCGTTGAAAACTATCATCCCGTCTCTTACACTCCAGTTTTCGGTCATTTTAATGTCAGCTTCGGCTTGTGCTTTGGCACGTTCTTTCTCGCTTAACTTCGCAATTGCAATTGGATTTCCACCCGCAATCATTCCCTGCCAGCCGTCCAGATTTTTACCATTGAACATCGATACTAAACCTTTGTTTTTCGGCATTTCATCCAGGTATTTTTTGATATTGATTTTATCGTACTGGCTGTCTTCACCGGTTAAAGCCTGCTCTGCCTTTGAAAGAATCCGGCGAACCACATCACCCGAGAATCCGTCTTTGCCTTCGCTGTTCGGAAGGGCAATCTTCATGATTGATCTTGACGTAGCTTCTGACAGTTCTTTTTCATCCAGGTATTGTTCAAGATAGACTATCGACAGGAAGGTTTTTAAAGACCCGATGGATGAAATCACATCGTTTTTATCCTCGTTCGATGAGGCGTAAGGCATCACTTTGCGGTATTGCAGTAATTTTTGATCGTCAGGAAGATTGGCAGTGCGAACCATGCGAACAAAGTTGCTGAATGCCATTTTTTTGAAATCTCCACTTGAGTTTTTGCAGATGTCGAACAACGATTTTGCAGCCGAATAATCTTTCCAGTTGGTAAGCGCTTCAAACGCTGCTTCCTTCTGTTCTCCCGATGAGGTATTGAAATAATTGGTAACCGTTTCCAGTGCTACTTCTCCTCCTATTTCAGGAAGAACGGGGAAGATTCGTGCCTTTTTGTTTGTTTTTTCTAAGGTTGACAGGACTTTCCCATCGGCTTTTTGTTCGGCTGCTACTCCGGTAGTCGCTGAAACAATGCCCATTTGTGTTTCGGCAATCTCAGCTGAATCAGAAACTGAAAGTAGAAGTTTCAGTAATGCATCAGTGTCTTCGTAAGTCGAAACGCGTTTCAGCGCATTAACCGCAGCGGCTTTTTCGTCGGCGTCCGAAGAAGAGGTAACAGCAAGTACTTCATCGAAATACTGTGTCCCAGCTTTGGCAGCAATCAAATCGATGCAGGCAGCTTTGGCTTTGCCTTTTGTACTCTTCAGTTCACCGGCAACCATGTATAAATGATCGTTATCAAGCAAAGTATTTAATACTGCTTTTGTTGCGCCGATATCGCTGCCGCTTGTCATGTGAGTTACTAAAGCAGGTATTGCTTTTTTCCCCTGCAGTTGAGCCAGAGCAACCACTGCTTCCTGACGAACCGCTTCTGATGTACAGTTCAGGTTTTCAGCAACAAAATCGCTTGCCAGTGCACAACTCCGTCGTCCCAGCATTGATATAATTTCGGCTTTTACTTCCGGATTTGCAGATTCTGCTTTGCTTATCCATTTGCGTGTATCGGCAATGCCACCTGTTTTTTCTGCCAGATTCAACGCTGAATATCTGAATGCTTTATCGGGAGAATCAACAGCTTCCAAAAGAAGGGGAGTGGCTTCGTAGCCCAAATACTTCGCGTAAATACTCAGGGCAGTTGAATAATTATGTAATTGGGTTGTAGCCGAATTTGCCTTGAAAATAGCCTTGCACGCTTTTTTCATTAACTCCAGCTCGTTTTGTTCGCCTAAACGTTTTGTATAGGTAAGAAATGCTTCGGCCGCATTGGTGGCGTCGTAATTGAAACTAACATCAGAAGCAGCTTTTAGCAAGGTTTTGTATGAATCCGCAGAGCCGATGTTTGCCAAAGCAGCCAGCGCGGTTTTTTGCATCGACTTGTTTTCGGCACTAATCAACGGTGTAATTAGCGGCACTGCTTTCTTACATTTTAGTTGACCAAGAGCGCGAACCAAGGTCATTTGGGCATTCCCGGATGTCTTTGGAAAAGCTTCCATAAATACTTCAGCGGTTTTAGGACAGCCAATTGCCAAAATAGTTTGAGCGGCCGGTTCTACCAGCGCTTCATCGGTAAGGCAGGTTTTCAACTGGTCTACCGTTTTTTCTCCGGCAACCAGGTTTAGTTGGTTCATTAAAAAGGTTTTAACTTCGATATCATTTTGAGATTTCAAAGCTTTCAGAAGGTTATTTTCGGCAAATGCACGTTCATCGTTTTTCCCAAACTTACTGGCGTAACGCGAGAAACTGTTTAAGGCAAAACGAACAGCAGTGTCATCGCCGGTTCCAAGAGGTACCAGCTCGGCAGTTAATTTTTGAAATCCTTGGTCTCCCATCAAATAGATTTCATTCATCGCCTTGTCGCGGTGAGTCAGGTTTTTTGTAGGCATTTGCGCCAGCACATCGGCAACCTTTGTATCAAGCGTTCGGTTGTCTTGTGCGAAAGTTCCTGTACTGAAGATCGCCAGCATCAGGATGGCTATAAATTGGAATATATTTCTTTTCATGATTTTGTTTTTGTCAAGAGCCCGGCGCAGAGCGCAAAGCGTTTTCGTAATCATTAATCGATAATCTTTAATACTTAATCCTTTAAATTGTCCACGGTGCTCTCATCGGTTGGTCAATCAGTCGGTTTGCACCTTCGTCGTCGATAAATTCCAGTTTTTCAGGATCGAAATGCAGGGTGCGTCCCAAACGAACCGCAGTAATTCCAAGGTTCACAAGTGTTGCCGAACGAAATCCGTTCATTTCATTCAGAGCAAACTTCTTGCGTGTTTTTACCGATTCGCTGAATATTCCAATTTGTGGTTCAGGCTCCGGCAAGGTTTTAATAAAACTTTGCAGATTCGGTATATCCGAGCGGAATCCCTGGTAAATTTTACCATTCGGGCCCTCGATGTACGCTGCATCTTTGTCGCGGTTCTCTCCGTCGAGGATAATCTGGCAACCATCGGCGTAAGTGTAGGTAATTCGTCTCCACGAACCCACTGCATCGTAATGTTGCTGAGGTGCATCCACTTCAATTTTTACCGGGCTGGTTTCGTCTTTTCCAAGCATATATTGAACCGGGTCGAGGTAGTGTTGTCCCATGTCGCCGAGACCACCGCCGTCGTAATCCCAGTATCCGCGGAAGTTGGCGTGTACGCGTAAATGATTGTAAGGTTTATACGGAGCCGGCCCTAACCACATGTCGTAATTCAGGTTTTCAGGAATTGGTTCAGGAGTAAGATTATGTTGTCCGCTCCAGTAGAATTTCCAGTTGTAACCGGTAATTCCGCTCACTGTTACTTTTAACGGCCAGCCTAAAATTCCGCTGTCTATCACTTTTTTCAGTGGTTTAACATCGGTACCCAATCCGTAAAATGTGTCTTTAAAGCGGAACCAGGTATTCAAACGGAACATCCTGCCGTGTGCATTCACCGCTTCCACCACTTTTTTACCTTCGCCAATGGTTCTGGTCATCGGTTTTTCGCACCAGATATCTTTTCCGGCTTTGGCCGCTTCAACAGCCATTAAACCGTGCCAGTGCGGTGGCGTGGCAATATGTACAATATCAACTTCAGGCAACTGGCATACTTCTCTGAAGTCTTCAAATTGTTTCACTTTATAGTCGATCAGACTTTGTGCCTTTTCGAGGTGTAGCTTGTCGACATCGCAAATGGCAACTACTTTGGTTCCTTCGTAAGGAATATGTCCGCGACCCATGCCGCCAACGCCAATAATTGCTTTTGTTAAGGTGTCGGATGGTGCCAGGAACCCGTTTCCTCCGAGTACGTGGCGCGGAACAATAACCATTCCTGCTCCTGCAGCAAGAGCACCTTTTAAGAATTTTCTTCTTGAATTTTGGTTTGTAGTCATATTCAATTGGTTATAGATTATGTTGTTTATTTAGAAAAAGCTAAAATACAAAAGTTGCGCAAATTAATTCTTAACAATGCGAATACTTTTTAAAAAAATACAGAACTGATTTTTCTGGATGAAACAATAATTTTAGATGAATTGAATATCCTGTTCTTTCAGGAAGAATGTTATACGACATTTTCGGGGGCACTCTGTTTTATTTCTTTATCTTTAAAAAATCCATATCTAAAATTTTAAAATTAAGCCTTTATAGAATGAAGAATATTCCCGTGATCACTGTTTCAGGAAAATCGTTGGCCGAAACATACGAAACTGCCCTGATTTATTTGTATGGCAAAGGAACCCGTTTTAAAACCCAGTATGATAAACCGGGAGATCCGCTGAGTATCGATTGTACCATGAATCTGACGATTATGGAGCCAGAAAGCGATCCGATGATTCATATGGCATTTCCGGGCGGTGTTGAGGATTTGAAAGAGTATGTTCTCGAACTGAAAGGTTATAAAGATCACTGGGTGAAAAACATGAACGTAAAACATGATACCCGCTGGGAATATACTTATCATGGCCGTTTAAAGAATTATGGCGTTTGGAAAGATCTTGTGGATGGAGAATCGACGGAAGTGGGGCCTTTTAAAGTTGATCAGATCGAGAATGTAATTAATAAACTTTCGGAGCAACCTTTTACCCGGCAGGCACAAATGATTACATGGATGCCCAATCACGATTTAACTTGTTATGATCCTCCTTGTTTGCAATCGCTTTGGTACCGAATACTGGAAGACAAAGACGGAGTTTACTGGCTGAACAGCAACATTCGCTTTCGCAGTAACGATGCCTGGGGTGCAAGTTTTATGAATATGTTCGGATTTATTCAGTTCAGTAAAGAAGTGATTGCTGCCGGAGTGGCTGAAAAGACAGGGAAAACTGTAAAACTCGGCAGGATGAACTGGCAGGCTGATTCGTATCATATTTACGGTAAAGATATCCAGGCGGCGAAAGAACGTTTGTTTGAGCGGGTAAACGAAATGTCGTTTGAAGAACGCACCATGCCTTTTAACGATCCGTTTATCAGGGAAATGTACGACAATGCTGAACCCATGGTGATTCAGAAAATTAAAGAGCATGACGAGCGACATAAATAAGATCCTGTCGCCGATGTTTTTACATGGCTTGTAGTGGATGTTTTATTTGTCGGTTGTTTTTACCGATTTGTATTTATTCGTTTCTTTAAACCAGAAAACAAAAGGAATAACAAATAATCCCCAAATAATAGAAGCTTTGAAAGTTAGTTGAAGCCCTATTTTATCTGCCAACCAACCGATGGCTAATACATCTATCGAATTGATAAGAAAATTAAGGCCCATGTAAACACCATTTATAAAAGCCCCGTTTTGGGTTTTTTTATCATGCACCGCTGCCAGCATTACCGGACCCGGCGCAAAAATGAAAATACCAAGCACAATCAAAACCGGGAAGATTAGAATGCCGTGTATGTTTACAAACAAGAACATAAGTATGGGAGCCCCAATTGCAGTGATAATGAACAGGTTTTTACGTCCTATTCTGTCAGAAATGGTACCACTGAGTAAGGTTCCTGCAGCTCCTGCTAATTGTAGTACCGATAGCGAAATACCGGCAAACCACAAACTGTTACCGGCTTCGCTGATGTATGTTGGTAGATATAAGGTAAGTGCCGATTTCATTCCACCACGAAAAAAAACAATGCTTGTAGTTGTAATTAAAACCGGTAGAAACCGTTTGAGTGTTGTTTTATAACTTTCAATGTGCTCAGTTTTTCCTCCCTTAAAATCTTCGCGAATTTTAATATTCTTGAACTTGAAGAATAAAATTACAGAAGCAACAACACCAAGAGGGATCAGTTTGTAGGTTCCTTCCAGACCCCACAATGATATTGCACCCAGGATAATAATGGGACCCAGCGTCCGGGCCAGTTCTCCTCCAACCATAAAAAAGCTCATCCCTTTTCCGATTTGTTTCCCCGATACATGTTTTACCATTACCGGCGCCGGCACATGAAACATAACAGAACTGATTCCTGAGATCAACAATAATATGGCGGCAAAAATGTATGAAGGAGCCACTCCCAACAAACTCATTGAAATAGCCGTTAACGCCGGTGAAAATATGATGAAATAGCGAACACTTATTCTATCGGCCACAATCCCAATAAAGGGATTCAGTAGCGAGGGGATACGTTGAACAACATTTAAAAATCCGGCCAGGGCATAAGTTATGCCGTATTTTTCCATTAAAAGAGGCAAAATGGGAGCAAGAAAAGCAGTATAAATATCGTGTATGTGATGTGCTATCGAAATTGAAACTACTTCAACGGTATTGAATTTATTGTTATTATTACTCATGTTGAACCTGGTTTATATTATCGCATTTTTTAAATAAAGTAAGTCGGATTCTAATAGAGAAGATAAAATTAGCCAAATAGGAGTGCCAAAGAAGTGTTTCTTTCTAATTATGTGATTTAATCATCAATATATAAGATGGAATTAACTTTATTTCATTTGGTTGGGTAAATTTTGAAAGGAACACGAACTAAACATATGCTTAAATAGTGAGGTGAATATTTTTTTATTAAATCAAAAAGGTTAATTCTGAATTAAAATTATTTGGATAAAAGAGTTGTAATGATAATTAACGACAGCATTTTGCTAATATTGAAAACAAAATGCTTTAATACTCATGAAAAATATAGTAATCTTATTTGTTTTAGGTCTTTTTCTGATCTTTTCTGATTCAGCAAATGCTTGTACATCCTTTGTTATTTCGGGTAAATACACAGCCGACGGTAAGTCTATGCTGTTTAAAAACCGCGATACCGGTGAAATGAACAATGCCCTGGTAATGTTTAACGACGGTAAGTATAAATATATGGGAGTTGTAAACGCCACAGAAAAAGCCTGGAATAAAGCTGTTTGGGGCGGTTATAACGAAACCGGCTTTGCCATTATAAATACAGCGGCCTATAATAATAATGTTGGAGATACAACCAAAGTGAAGGGCCACGACGGCTGGTTAATGAAACAGGCGCTTATGGTTTGCAGTTCGTTGGAAGATTTTGAAACATTTCTGGATACACTTACAAAACCCATGGGAGTTAATTCTAACTTTGGAGTTATCGATGCCAATGGAGGCGCTGCATATTACGAAACCGGCAATTATAAATATGTGAAATGCGATGCCAACGACCCGGCATTGGCTCCTCGCGGAATTCTTGTTAGAACCAATCACTCGATGAGCGGAGACTTAAGTGAGGGATTAGGTTATAATCGTTTCAATAATGCAAGCATGTTGCTCGAACAGGCATGGGAAGAAAAAAATCTGACTCCTCAACACCTTTTAAAAGTTATTCCGCGAAGTCTTTATCATCCGCGAACAAAAACGGATTTGTCGAAAAATATTCCTGAAAACAGGAATACAACAGATTTCCGTTTTTTTATAGATTACATACCCAGGTATCAAACAAGTTCTACTTTTATGATTGTGAGCGCCAAAGATGCGGAACATGTTGATGAAACCATGATGTGGACGATTCTTGGATTTCCTCTTGCATCAGTTGCTATTCCTGCCTGGATTAGTGCAGGAGAGTTGCCCAAAGCTGTAAAAATGAATGATGAGTACAAAGCTCCATTTTGTAATGCTGCTTTAAAACTGAAAGAAGATTGTTTCCCGATCACTATGGATAAAGGATTCAACTATATCAACTTATCTGCCGTAATCAACAAAGAGGGAACAGGCTACTATCAAATGCTTCAACCTGTTGAAAATGAGATTTTTACAAAGGCAGATAAATTAATGGCATCGCTCGGGGAGAGCAAAAAGAAATCAACTGAAGCTATTCAGGAATTTTATGCCTGGCTCGATAATTACCTGGAAACAACTTACGAAGAGCTTTTCCATTTCGACTTATTTAGTCTTTAGTTTTTTAAGGACTACTTTTGACGTTTGCTTAATAAGCAGCATTAAATTTTTCCTGCACCAGTTTTTTAACCTCCTCCATGGGGATTTTTTTGCCCAGTTCCTGCTGTATGGAAGTGACTCCAAAACTGTTGAATCCGCAAGGATTGATGTAGTTGAAGTAGCGCATATCGGTGTTTACGTTCAACGCAAATCCGTGCATGGTAACGTAACGGCTCACACGCACGCCAATGGCGCATATTTTTCGGGCGCGCACTTTGTGGTCGGCTTGCAGCCAAACACCGGTTGCTCCTTCTTTGCGGCCTCCTTCCAGACCATATTCTGCAATGGTGGCAATAATGGCATCTTCCATTTTTTCGATGTACTCGCGAACACCGATTTTATATTTTTCAAGGTCGATAATCGGGTACCCAACCAACTGTCCAGGCCCGTGATAAGTAATGTCACCGCCCCGGTTTATTTTATAAAATGTCGCTTCAATTTTTTTCAGAAAATCAGCATTGGCAAGCATGTTGGCTTCGTCTCCGCTCTTACCAAGTGTATAAACGTGCGGGTGCTCCACCAGCAAAAAATAGTTTTTTTCAGAAGGTTGTTTGGTGCTTCGTTTATCATCCGAAACTTCTTTCAGCAATGTTTCCTGGTAATCCCAGCACTCTTTGTATTCCTTTAAACCAACGTCGATATAATTGAAATTTGCCATTTCTTTATTTTTTTAGCTACAAGCCTCAAGCCTCAAGCTTTGAGCTATTAGTTGCGAGTTTTCAATCTCATTCACTCAGTAACTCATTTACATTTCTTCTGTTAACTGCGACTGAATACTGACCACTTTCCTTAAGCTTTTACATGCTCTTCTGCCCGGTACGAACTTCTTACAAGCGGTGAGCTTTCAACGAACTTAAATCCTTTTTGTAATCCGATTTCGCGGTATTCCACAAATTTTTCAGGTTCAATGTATTCAACAACCGGCATGTGTTTGGCCGTTGGTGCAAGGTATTGTCCAATGGTCATTACTTTACAACCGGCTTCCAAAAGATCGTCCATGGTTTGCAAAATATCTTCGTGTGTTTCGCCCAATCCCAGCATTATACCCGATTTTGCAACATTAAAATTATCGGCAATGTATTTTAGCACATCCAGACTTCTGCGATACTTTGCGGCAAACCGAATGTGTGGTGTTAGTTCTTCGGTGGTTTCCAGGTTGTGTGAAATCACATCCGGACCGGCATCGATTACCTGCTGAATCAATTCTGTTTTTCCCCTGAAATCAGGAATCAACACTTCTATTTTTGTTTCAGGATTTACACGTTTTACTTCACGAACGGTTTCTGCCCAGATTCCGGCACCCTGATCTTCCAGATCGTCACGGTCGACCGAAGTAATTACACAGTGTTTGACTTCCATGATTTTCACTGACTCAGCCAGTTTTTTAGGTTCATCCAAATCAGGAGGGAGAGGTTTCCCGTTTGGTACGGCACAAAATTTACAGCGGCGGGTACAAATATTTCCCAGAATCATAAAGGTGGCTGTTCCTCTGTTCCAGCATTCCCCTATATTCGGGCAATTTCCACTTGTACAAATGGTATGTAGTCCGTGTTTGTCAACCAGGTTTTTCACCTTCGAGTAACTTACACCCTTGGGCATTTTCATCTTCATCCACCTTGGCAGGCGTTCCCTTCCGTTCAACTCATGTGCCATGTTCAAATAATTTTTTGCAAATGTAAAAGTTTAAAAACAAAGTAAACTTGATAAACTGTCAAATGGCAAAATTGTTTTCAAAAAAACCAAAGTTTAAACAACTGTGTTATTTTTGTACGGAACAGAAATGATTATGAGGTACTTTTTAATATTACTGACTCTTGTTATTGGATTAAATAATGCATCCGGGCAACGTAAGCGATCGGAGACTCAAACAAAATCGAGCCTGGCTATTAAATATTACAATGCAAAGGATTATGAGAAGGCCATGCCTTTACTTAAAGAGGTATACAAATTAACTAGGAACAGTACCTATTTTCGTTATTATCTGAATTCTTTAACTGAACTTAAGCGTTTTGAAGAGGCGGAACAGGAAATTCAAAAAGAAATTAAGAAGCAAATAACCCCCCGACCTGAATATTATGTGCATTGGGGGCGAGTGCTGAAAGTTCAGAATAAGCTTGAAGAAGCCGAAGCCAAATATAAAGAAGCCATTGATATTATTCCGGATAATAAGGGGAGTTATATTAACACTGCCAATAATTTTTTGATGTGGGGCGAATACGAATACGCCAAAGAAACTTACTTGAAAGGGAGAAATGCGCTTGCTCCCGAACAGTTTAACTACGAACTGGCTCGGGTTTATCTTTATTTGCGCGACTATAATAATATGATGGAGGAATACCTGAACATGTTAAAAGCCAGCGAGAAACAATTGGCAAGAGTCGAAAGCAGTTTGTCGTCGGCAATGCGTTTGGATATTGATAATGGTTTGCGAAACCAGTTCCGTGGGCAGGTTTTAAAACGTATACAGGCCGAACCGCAGGTAATTGGTTACAATCGTTTGTTAATCTGGTTTTTCCTTCAGGAGAAAAAGTTTTCCAGTGCTTTACGTCAGTCGGTTGCACTTGACAAAAGAACGGGGAATGAGTCAGGTCAAATTGCCCAGCTGGGAGATATGGCCCTGCGGAATAAAGAATATGCAGAGGCAATAAAAGCATACAAGTATTTAATGGATAAAGGTGCTGAAACTTCTTTTTACTCCCAGGCTTATTCAAGGAGCATTCATGCCCGGTATCTTGAATACATAAATGAGTCTTCCGACGATACCGATAAAGGGAAAATTTTAGCCGATGATTTTAAGAAGGGAATGGATTACCTGAAATACGGACCGGCAACCCTAAATTTGATACAGGAATATGCACATCTGCTGGCGTTTTATCTCGATGATACTGAAACCGCGCTTCAGGTTCTAAATAAAGGTTTAAGAATTCCGCAACTTAAAGCGGAACAAACAGGAACGTTAAAAACTGAGATGGCCGATATTTATGTTTATTCGGACGATCCGTGGGAAGCAATGCTGATCTACTCGCAGGTGATTGATGCCAACAAAAAGAATTCGCTGGGCGATGAAGTGAAGCTAAAAAAGGCGAGACTTGGTTATTATATGGGAAACTTCAGTTGGGCAAAGGCTCAGTTGGATGTATTAAAGGCAAGTACGTCGAAATTAACGGCCAACGATGCTATGGAATTGTCGATGATGATTGGCAATAACCTTAATCTGGATACTACTGCGGTTCCCTTAACCATGTTTGCGAAGGCTGATTTGCGCTTTTTCCAGAATAAAAACGAAGAGGCCATGACGATTCTTGATGGGCTGACCGAAACTTATCCATACCATACGCTAGTGGATGATATTCTGTTCCGGAAAGCAAAAATTGAGATGGATAAACAGAATTACGAACTTGCTGCCGAGTATTTGCAAACAATTGTTACCGATTATAGTTACGATCTGCTAGGCGACGATGCCCTGTTTATGCTGGCTGAGTTGTATAACTATAACATGAACGAGAAAGAAAAAGCCAAAGATTTGTACCGTCAAATGTTATCGAGTTACCCGGGCAGTGTTTTTATCGAAGAATCGAGGGAAAAATACAGGGAACTTCGTGAGATTTATCCCGATAAAGAACCGGAAGGGAAGGACGGCCTCTTTCAACGGGCGATCGAAAGTACGGAGTTCTAAGGTTCAAAATTGCAGTAAGCAAATAGCAGATTCTGCATTTGGCGTTTTCCCCGACCGGGGCACGATTCGAAGATACTAACGTTGAAAACAGTATCCTCTTTTTCGAAGATAAAATATTTTAAATTTGTTCACCTATCAACAGATTATAAAGACCATGAAACGAGCATGTAAATTTTTACACAAAGGATGATAATTAAAACGTATGCGAGTTCCATGAGTTACCTTAATCAAAAAAATAATTTTAAACGAATGAAATTTTTTTGTTTACTGTCTCTTTTATTCATTTCATTTTTTAGTGTTAACGCGCAAAACTACCCTTACCGCAGTAATGTGCTTTGGGTAACAACTCCCGATCATACAAACTGGTTATACAACCTTAACGAAGAAGCAAAAATTACCGTGTCGCTATACGAATATGGTATCCTGCAAAACGATATTGAGATAAGTTACAGCATAGGCCCCGACATGTTGCCCGCCGATAAAACAGGTTCGGTGAAGCTAAACAATGGAACTGCTGTCATTTCATTAGGAAGCATGAGTGAGCCAGGATTTAGAGATTGTCAACTAAAAGTTGAACTGAATGGAGAAAAATATAAACATCATATTAAAGTTGGTTTCGAACCCGAAAAACTAACGCCATATACTAAATTCCCGGAAGATTTCACTAGTTTTTGGGAACAAGCAAAAGCAGAAGCAGCCAAATGCCCGATGAAGTTTGAAAGAACCTTTGTACCGGAATATTCCAGTGATAAAGTCAACTGCTACCTGGTAAAAATTCAGGCTTACGAAAGAAATACGTTTGTTTACGGTTACTTAACCATGCCCAAAAAAGCAGGGAAATATCCGGTTGTTTTTGCTCCTCCGGGAGCGGGAATTAAACCTCTTATATTAAAACACCTTTTTTATGCTGAAAATAATGTGATCCGCTTCGATATGGAGATCCATGGCATTCGTCCGGATCTTGATGCTGCCACATATAAAGAAATAAGCCGTGCATTTGGAAGCAGCAACAACAGTTACCTGGTAAATGGTTTAGACGATCGCGATTCGTATTACATGAAGAGAGCCTACTTGTTTTGCATTCGTGCCCTCGATTATTTAACCACATTACCCGAATGGGACGGCAAAAACCTGATCGCTCAAGGCGGAAGTCAGGGTGGAGCCCTTGTCCTGATTACAACTGCTTTAGATTCACGAATCACGGCCTGTGCAGCTAATCATCCGGCATTAAGCGATATGGCAGGATACAAAGCCGGTCGCGCCGGCGGATATCCTCACTTGTTCACTAAGTTTAGCGGCATGGATACACCTGAAAAACTTAAAACACTGGAATATTACGATGTGGTAAATTTTGCCAAACTAATTAGAGTTCCGGTTTTTATGACCTGGGGGTATAACGACAATGTTTGCCCGCCCACTACCAGTTACATTGTTTATAACACACTAACAAGCGAAAAAGAATCGCTAATTACTCCTGTAAACGAGCACTGGGTTTCGGAAAAAACACGTCGTGTAATTTTACACTGGATTAAGGACCAGGTGAAATAAAAAGCGGTAGTTTTTCGCTTGGTTAAAATCAGACTATTGCTAAACTTTTGGCATTTTAATAGTAAATCTTTTCTTTAAATATGCGACTTCGCCGAGGTCAATTTGAGAAATGACTCCAGTGGAAAGAAAATACAGGGAGCTTCCGAGATTTATCCGGATAAAGAAACGTAAGGGAAGGACGACCTTTTTCAACGGGCGATTGAAGGTCAGGAGTTTTAGCTTTTATTCTAATATTCGGTTTCTAAGATCCATTTTTTCGTGTAGAATTCTTGTAATCTCTACGAAATCAGGATTAATTCTTCTAAAAAAAATAATGTGATGATTTATCGGTAGTCCAAACAGCCCGGGAATTACTTTAACGTATTATTTTCCTAATTTAGAATCCTTCGCGATTCTTTTACAAGCATTTAATAATTCGTTGTAGTATTTGTCAGCCTGTCTTTCCGACCATTCTTCAAATGTATAATTCCAGATTTGTGTTAAATCTTCAACTGCTTTATTTGTAAAATAATAGCTAGCCATTTAATCGCTTTTTATCCTTTAATGATTCAAGATGTTTTTTCGGATCGAAATCATGCACGATACCGCTTTCAATCCCATCTTGAATTGCATTTTTTAAGGCAACTATTTTACTTTCTTCTTCTTCTAAAAGACGTAATCCTGCACGAATCACCTCGCTTACATTTTTATACCTTCCTTTAGAAATACTCTCTTGAACAAACGCGTCAAAATAGTTTCCAAGTGATATTGATGTATTTTTATTCATTTGTCTTATTTTTTTCAAATATACCAATTATTGGTATAATGGTCAAATGCTAGCGAGTGTAATTTTTTAAATCAACGACTTTTAATAGTCTTGTTTTCAATTTCTTTCGAGAAAATAGATTTTGCTGTAGAATATTTGAATTGTTTAAATTGCGAAAACTGTATGCCATGAAGGAGTTGAAGGATCAACTGATTCCATTTTCTTTTACTAATTTGGTGCTTTCATATAGAAACTTCATGTCGATAAAATTTAAAACATATTTGTATGCCGGACTGGCTGTGTTGTTTTGGTCAACGGTGGCAACTTCATTTAAGCTTGCGCTCCGCGAATACGATTTTATTCAGCTTATTTTTTATGTTTCTGCGGTGAGTGTGGTGTTTCTTTTTGTTGCCTTGCTTATTCAGCGGAAAACGCATTTAATTTTTCGGCAAACAAAGCGGCAGTGGTTGTATTCGTTTTTAATGGGAGCTTTTAATCCTCTGCTTTATTACCTGGTGTTGTTTAAGGCATATTCGCTGCTTCCCGCACAGGTGGCTCAACCACTAAATATGATCTGGCCCATAACACTGGCTTTACTTTCGGTGCCTTTGCTGAAACAGAAAATTGGTTGGATAAGTTTTGTGGCACTGCTCATCAGTTTTGTGGGTGTATTTTTTATTTCATCGCAGGGCGGATTCGATGGTTTCAGAAATACCAATCCTTTAGGTGTGGTTCTGGCAGTTGGCAGTTCCATATTATGGTCGTTGTACTGGATATTTAATGTTCGCGACCGACGTGAGGAGGTGGTTAAATTATTCCTGAATTTTGCAATCGGAATGATTTACCTGGTTCCGGTTGTCTCCCTGTTTTCATCGTTTAAGGTAAGTTGGGGAACTGGTTTTGGTGCTATGGTTTATTCGGGGATTTTTGAAGTTGGAATTACCTATGTTCTTTGGTTAAAAGCAATGAACCTTACAAGCAGTAATGCCAAAATCGGGAACCTGGTGTTTTTTGCCCCGTTTTTATCGCTGGTTTTTATTCATCTGATTTTGAAAGAAACCATTTACGTAACCACTTTTATTGGCCTGATTTTTATTGTTTCAGGTGTGCTGGTGCAGCAGTTGGACAGAAAAAGGCGGTAATGATTACAATCCTTTTTTTTGATTTATTCATAAATTTTACCACGAAGAACACAAAGACTTAAAGCTTAAGAATAAAATGTATAGGAATCTTCGTGTCCTTCGTGCCCTCGTGGTTTTTTCTAAAATAAGGATAAGCTTAACTGAATTAAAGTTCTATAAGAACGAAATACTATCCCTGCTTTTAACTGTAGATTAATAACAAATTACTATTTTCATCGAATGGATAAACCGCTTCGGATATTAGGGATCGACCCGGGAACAACTGTAACCGGATATGGGCTGGTGGAAGTTAGAAACAACAAACCGGTTATTCTGCACATGGGAAATATAACACCGCGTAAATTTTCCGATCATTATCAGCGTTTAAAGTATCTGCACGAAAGAGCGCTGCATCTGGTTGAAGAATACCGACCTGATGTAATGGCTATTGAAGCGCCCTTTTATGGGAAGAATGTGCAGTCGATGTTAAAGCTGGGGCGAGGGCAGGGAGTGCTGATGGCAGCCGCGCTGGTACACGATGTCCCCATTCACGAATACGCGCCCTTGTTGGTAAAACAGTCGATTACCGGCATGGGACGGGCTTCGAAAGAGCAAGTGGCTTATTTTCTTCAAAAGGTTTATAATTTGAAAGATGTGGATAAGGTACTCGACGAAACCGACGCTGTGGCCGTTGCTATTTGTCATTTTATCCAGATGAATAAACCTCAGAAATCCAAGGAATATAAAAACTGGGCCGATTACATTAAGAAAAATCCCGGGAAAGTGAAATGATTTTATTTGTTCAGAATAATCCGAAAAGTAGTTCCTTTCCCAACTTCCGATGACTTAATAAAGATTTTGCCGTTGTGATAAATCTCAACAATACGTTTTGCCAGTGACAATCCGAGTCCCCATCCTCGTTTTTTGGTTGAATAACCGGGTTGAAATACCGATTTCTGCTGACTCTTGGCAATTCCTATTCCGGTATCTGAAATATCAATAATAACCTGGTGGTCTTTTTCTTTCAGATTTATGGTGATGGTGCCATTATTTCCCATCGCATCGATGGCATTTTTACAGATATTCTCGATTACCCACGAGAAAAGTGCCGCATTAAGCGGGGTCTCAATACTGGTGTTCTTATCGTACTCCGTTTCAAATATTACCTTATCCGACGAGCGACGTTTCAGGTAGCTTACGGCCGAGTTTAAAACTTCAACCACATTTAATTTCAGTAACTCGGGTTTGGAACCAATTTTTGAAAAACGTTCGGTAATCCGTTCCAGTCTTTTGGTGTCGCGTTCCAGTTCCTTAACAAGGTTTTCATCAACATCCTTTAACTTCAGCAATTCTATCCAGGCCATAAGCGACGAGATAGGAGTTCCCAACTGGTGTGCTGTTTCTTTCGACATGCCCACCCAAACCTGGTTTTGTTCGGCTTGTTGCGTAGCATGAAAAGCAAAGTATGCAACTACAATAAATATAAGAATTACAATGAGTTGAATGACAGGATAAAGCTTCAGGTTGCGCAGGATGCTGGACTCCCTGTAATAAAAAAGCTGGTAGTCTTCTTCGTAGAGATTAATGCGGATAGGTTCCGCATAATCTTTCATCTTTTTTAATTCACTCTTCAGAACTTCTTCCTTCCGGTTTTCATTGTAAGTAATATTGGCGTCAGAATTAAACGATCCGTCCGCATTTAACACGATGATAGGAATGGTTTTGTTTTTCTGAGTCACTTCCAGAAGAAAACCCAGGTATTCGGAGTTCAGTTCTTTGGTGCTACTGATTTGTTCAATGGCATTTGCCCATAATTCAACCTTGTTCCGTTCTTCCAGTTCCAGCTTTTTGGTCAGCCAGTTTGTATAGAGTAATGAGGCAAGTCCGATCATCACTGCAACAATTAGCAGTAATATTTTTCCCCGACGTCTCTTTAAATAAATATCCAAAGTAAATTGTTTTAAAGTACAAAGTTGGAAACGACTTAAAGATAAAAATATTATAGCGAATAGCGATTATTCTTATTTGCCGAGCATATTCAGGGTCGCTTTTACAATTCCCTTAGTATCAATGCCGCATTCTTTATAAAGTTCGTCAAGAGTGCCGTGTTCAATAAACTTATCGGGGACTCCAATCATTTTTATTTGTGAAGAATATTCGTTTTGTGCCATAAATTCCAGAACAGCACTTCCGAAACCACCCTGAATAACACCATCTTCAATTGTAATTACCTTATCGAATTTTTCAAACACTTCTTTTAATAAGTCTTCATCGATAGGTTTTACAAAACGGAGATCGTAATGAGCCGCAGAAACTTCTTTGTTCGCCAGGCTTTTTACAGCGCGGCTCGCAAAAATACCCGCTTTCCCAATGCTTAATAAAGCAACGTCTTTTCCATCGGTGAGTTTCCGTCCTTTTCCAATCTCAATCTTCTCAAAAGGTTTTTTCCAATTGGGTTTTATTCCACATCCGCGCGGATACCTGATAGAAAATGGTTGGGCATTTTCTTTTAATTGGGCTGTGTACATGAGGTTACGCAGTTCAATCTCGTCCATCGGAGCCGAAACAATCATATTTGGGATGGAACGCATATATGCAATGTCGAATACGCCATGGTGAGTGGGGCCGTCTTCGCCTACAAGTCCGCCACGGTCAAGACAAAAAACAACGTGCAATTTTTGGATAGCAACATCGTGTACTACCTGGTCGTAGGCCCGTTGCATAAAAGTAGAGTAGATATTACAGAACGGAACCAATCCTTGTGTTGCCAGACCGGCAGAAAAGGTTACCGCGTGTTGTTCGGCAATGCCCACATCGAAAGCGCGGTGCGGCATTTTTTCAATCATCAGGTTCATTGAGCATCCTGACGGCATAGCCGGTGTTATTCCCACAATCTTTTCATTCTGCTCTGCCAGTTCAAGTAGTGTTTCTCCGAATACGTTCTGAAATTTAGGCGCTTTTTCCAGGTCACAGTCGCATTTAAAAATTTCACCGGTTTCCTTATTGAAAACGCCGGGTGCATGAAATTTGGTTTGGTTGAGTTCTGCCTGTTTAAATCCCTTTCCTTTCTGGGTAATTACGTGCAGGAGTTTAGGTCCCGGAATCTCTCTCAAAGCATTTAATACTTTGGTGAGATAAACTACGTCGTGCCCGTCGATGGGGCCAAAATACCTGAAATTAAATGCTTCGAAAAGGTTGTTTTCTTTTAAAAGCATGTTTTTCAGAGCACGCTGATTTTTTTGAATGATTCTGCGTGTTTTTCTCCCAAAACCATCCAATTTCCCCAATCCTTTCCATACGTCGTTTTTAAAACGGTTGTAAGTATTCGACTTCGAAATATTAAGCAGGTATCTGTTCAGGCCTCCCACACTCGGGTCGATAGCCATGTTATTGTCGTTCAGGATAACAAGGATATCTGAATTTTCACCTCCCGCATTGTTCATTGCTTCAAATGCCATTCCTCCGGTCATTGCCCCATCGCCAATAACGGCCACTACCTTCCGGTCTTTTTCTCCTTTAAGTTTCGAAGCAATTGCCATTCCAAGGGCTGCAGAAATGGAGGTGGATGAATGTCCGACACCAAAGGCATCGTATTCACTTTCTTCGCGTTTTGGGAATCCACTTATGCCTTTAAATTTTCGGTTTGTGTCAAAAATATTCCTTCGGCCGGTTAGTATCTTATGCCCGTATGCCTGGTGACCCACATCCCATATCAATTGATCATAAGGAGTGTTATAAACGTAATGCAAGGCTACAGTAAGTTCAACCACACCAAGGCTTGCGCCAAAGTGTCCCGGGTTGGTCGAAAGTACATCAATAATAAGTTCACGAAGTTCATTACAAACTTGTTCGAGTTGCTTAAGCGATAATTTTTTTAAATCGTCCGGGTTATTTATTTTTTCGAGTAGCGTACCCTTAATATCATCCATCGGCTCAAAAATAATTGCAAAGATAACATTTACTCACCTACTGTTTGTTCAATAAGGATTAATCTTATTCTTTGTTCGATAAAAGAAGTGTTTTTTGTAAAATAAAAAAATGATAAAGAAGTGGTTTCGTCGAAAGTTCTAATGCATTTTTAAATAAAATAGTTGATCCACTGTAATCCGTCCAGCGTTAACATAGGTTCGATTGTTTTAACATTTTTGGTAAGCGGAGCTACAATTGCACTCAGTCCTCCTGTCGCCACAACTGTTAATTTTTCTTGTAATTCCTGCTGGGTTCTTTCAATAATGGAATCAACCAGTCCTGTAAATCCGTAAACAACACCTGCCTGAATCGCGTGCACGGTATTCTCTCCCAAAACCGATGGAGGTGGTGTTAAATGAATTTGAGGAAGTTGGGCTGTTTTGCCTGCCAGCGCACCAACAGCTGTGCGAAGCCCGGGAGCAATGGCGACACCCAGTATTCCGGAATCTTTCCCGATGGTTGTAAATGTAAGCGCAGTGCCAAAATCGATCACCATGGTATTGTTGCCATATTTCTGAAAAGCGGCAATGGCATTGGCAACCAGGTCGGTACCAATTTGGTATGGATTAAGAATTTTAACCGGAAGTTTATCGTATATGTCGGGGTGTACTTTATTTATTTCTGCGTTTTCAAATAATCCGCTCAGCATTTCTTTGAACGGATAAACCAATGACGGAACAACGCTGCTCAGGATAATTTTATTGATTTCTGTCCGGCATATTTTCCCGGCTGTAAGTAACGAACGAAAAAGAACTTCGTATTCGTCGGCAGTTTTTAACGGATCGGTTTGGATACGCCAATGGTTCAGCCATTCTTTTTTATCGTAAACACCAAAAACAATGTTTGTATTTCCAATATCGATTGCTAAAAGCATGATGAAACTGTTAACTATTAAACTGATAAATTGTAAAATTGATAAACAGCAAATTTGTTATTTATCCGAACAAACTTAGCTGATTATCTTCTTTCTTCTCTTTTTTAGGTGGATTATTTTTTAGTTGCTCGGTCAGTTCTTTTTTAATGGAATCGAGAAAAGGGCTTCTATTTAGATAGAATTTTTGCCCGTTAATAAACCTGTTTTTTGCGTTGGTTAGAAATAGTAACTTTTTTGCACGAGTCATACCAACATAAAGCAGTCGCTTTTCTTCTTCCAAATCGCTGTCGCGATTGTAAAGGTTGTACGGCAATAATCCGTCTTCACAACCCGGAATAAAAACACACTCAAATTCCAGTCCTTTTGAGGCGTGTAAAGTCATTAACGAAACTGCTTCCAGGCTTTTATCTAAAGTGTCGGCGCCAATTCCCAGTTTCAGAAAACGAAGAAAATCTTCAGGCGAATCAGCTGTTTTTGCCATTCCCAAAAAACGTTGCCACAATTGTTCTTCAAATGATTCTTTTGTTAAGAGTTCCTTTTTTATGTGATCAAGAAGTGACAGAAGTCCCGAATTTGTTGCCTCCTTTAGTGCTGTTTCAAACTGAGAATTTGTCATTTGCAATTTTTTCAGTTGAAGCAGAGGAAGTGCCTTCTCGTAGTTTTCAAGTAGAATTATTTCGAGCAAAAAGATCAGGCTTTCAAAAGGTTCCTGCCTGAAAAATGGCGAAGTGCCCACCTCCTGAAATGGAATCTGGTGGTTTTGCAGCGCAGTAGACAAAGCCTTAAACTGGCTTTTTGTACGGCACAAAATTCCAAAATCGCTCAGGCTGTTAATTGTTTCGTTTTTATTGCCTTTGGTAACTGAACTGTCGATTGAGAAAAAGCTAACCCCGCCAACTGAGTCAACAATCTGGCGAGCTATAAATTCTGCTTCGGCGGCATCGCTGGCCTGCTCCGAAAGCGACAGTTTTACTCCCTCGTTTAAGCCTTTTAAAAACTCTGAAGGTTGATCGATAACGTCGGCCGATGCAGAAAGAATATTTTGCGAACAGCGGTACGATTGGGAAAGCGTAAATATTTTAGCCTGCGGATAATCTGTTTTGAATCGTTCGATGTTCCCGGCATTTGCTCCCCTGAACCCATAGATCGACTGGTTTGCATCGCCCACAACACACAGGTTGGCGTCTTCCGATGGCGCCAGTAACCGAATCAATTCGTATTGTTTATCATTGGTATCCTGGTACTCGTCAACAAAAATGTATTTAAATTTTTGCTGATAAGAATCTGCAATCTCTTCGTTTTTAGAAAACAAATTTACCGGTTTATAAATAAGATCGTCCAGATCGAAAGCATTCAGTTTTTCCAGTTCTGATTCATATTTTTCAAAGATGGAATCAGGTTCTGCTAATCCCATTTTTATTTTGGAAATCAGACCGGAATAATTTTTTGCTTCCTTTTTGTTTTCAAGAAGATCTTTAAGAATGGCGTTTTTGATTCCTTCATCTGCCAGAATAAAATTCTTTGTTCTGTTGAACTTGGAATAATGCGCTTTCAAAACAGAAAGTCCGAATGCATGAAAAGTAGAAACGGTAATGTTTTCAGCCTTTTTCTTGTTTTTTAATATCAGTTGAATGCGTTCGCGCAATTCGCCTGCTGCTTTGTTTGTAAAAGTAATTGCCAGAATCTTGTCGGGAGTTGCGATGTGGTTCGAAATCAGCCAGGCAATCTTGCCGGTCAGTGTTTTGGTTTTACCTGTTCCGGGGCCGGCTACAATAATTGAAGGTCCCAGTGTATGTTGAACGGCTTCAAACTGCTGGTCGTTCAGGTTATTAAAGTTACTTTTTTCAGATGCTTTTGTTTGATAAGTCTCCTGTTTTTTGGCAGCCAGATTTTCAATCTCGCTTTTTTGATACAACAGATTTTGAATGCCTTTCAGATCGAAATTGATAAGCGCACGTTTTTCCGGAGGTGCTATTTGTTCAACCTGGAAAAGTGCGTTCGACGCCTGGAAGTTTTTGGCTTCTCCCGGTTTAAACACTTTAATAACTCCATATTCACCGTCGTATCCTTCCTGAATATAAACTTCCCGGTTGCGCATTCTTCTGATAGCTTCGGCCAAAGTTGAATTGGTTTTGCTTTCAATTTCTTCGAGTGGAAGTTCCAGTAAAATATCCAGCTCGTTACCCAACTGCTGAAGTGTGGATTGAAACTGAGATTCTACTTTTTTAGATGCAACACCCACCCCGTTTATTTCAGCAATCATTTCTTTTAAAGGAATGATCGATCGAAATGGAAGGCGGTTAGGGCGCTCGGAAATGTCTTCGCGGTCGGAGAGGTGGATGATACGGTTCATCACACCAACGGTAACCGGTTTTTTACACACCGGGCAAATGTAATTCTGGCGAAGTGTTTCTGCCGGATCCCAGCAAATATCACACTTTCTGTGCCCGTCGTAGTGATATTTACCTTCTTGTGGGAACATATCGATAGTTCCATTAAAATGTTCCGGATTTCCTGTTTTTAAGGCCTCGGTTAAATGAAAATAAGATAATTCGGTGTCGAAAACATTGGCATTTCGTCCCAATTTGTCGGGCGAATGTGCATCGGAATTAGAAACCAGCGTTACCTTGTCGAGGACTGAGCAAAGCCAGTTCATAGGTGGATCGGTCGACAAACCCGTTTCAATAGTATGAATATGGGGAGCAAGGTCGTCGAAACATTCTTCAATGCTGTTAAAGCCCGATTTTGATCCCAGCATCGAAAACCAGGGAGTCCAAATGTGTGCCGGAATAAAGTAGTTATTTTCTCCACTTTCGAGTACAATTTCCAGCAAATCGCGTGAGTCGAGACCAAGAATGGGGCGCCCGTCGGAGGTGAGGTTTCCTCCCAGATTTATAAGTCGGTTATTAATTTTTTCAGCTTCTTCAAATCCGGGTACGAGGATAACGTTATGCACCTTTCGAACCTTGTCGCCCCGTTTGTAGATATTGCTTATCTCGGCGCTTAAAATAAATCGTGTTTCATTGTTACCCAGCGGAGAATCGAGTTTGTATTCTTCCTTTAACCGAAACAGACCGTTGCCATCGGGCAGGAGTTTTTCCTTTAGTTCGGCCAGCCACCCCGGATGGGTAAAATCTCCGGTTCCAACAACCTTTATTCCTTTTACTCCGGCGTAATAGTCGAGGTGCCCGGGTGTAAGTTGTTTACTGGTTGCTCTTGAATGATGTGAGTGAATATGTAAATCGGCGATATACTTCATGTAAAAGTATGCTTTAAAATATCTATTTAATCAGAATAAGTCCAAAAATACAACGTTAAAAGATTACCGCTCTACTGAATAATTGTTTTCTTTAAAAAAAGTATTATTTTTAGTAAAAATGCTTATTAATCAAACTTGAAGTTATGCAAAATACCAGAAATCCTCTTATTTACCTTCTAGAAGACAGTGTTGTATACAAAGATTTGATTGTAGGTTATTTACAATCGCAGGGTTTTTCTAAGATAAAAGTATTTAAGGAGAGCGAGGAGCTTCTTAAATGGATTGAAGAAAAGCCTGATATTATTATCTGTGATTATTCAGTGAATGGGAAAAATAATCTGGAACTAATGGTTCAGGTTAAAAAGGGCTATCCTGCAACAGATTTTATCTTTATTAGCGGGCAGAATGATATTGGGGTAGCTGTAAAAATTATGAAAATTGGAGCAGCCGATTATATTGTTAAAAATAATGAAACCCCTTATAATCTGGTAAAATCGATTAACTATTTGATTAGTAATACGAAAAGGGAAAAAGCTACAAAAGGGTTCAAGGTTGGCGTGATTGGCTTTTTCATAATGTTATTCCTTATAATCATGATTATTATGTTTATTTCGATTTTCTTTAATCTTGAGTTTTAGAGCGTTGGTTACAATCTGTTTCTCCCTGACTTTTATAACCTTTTAATTTTTTTAAAATAGGTGGATGTATTGCATTAATCTAAAACGGTGAATTTTTAATAGAGGAAGGGTTGTTGAGATAATCACATTTTTTTCTTCTGTCTTCCGTCTTCTGTCTTCCTGCTTTTTGTTACCTTTCGCGCTTCATCAAAAAAAGGATTATGGCATTTGTTTCAGTATTAAAAAAATACAACCGAAGTTTTTGGACTTCAAATACAATTGAACTTTTCGAACGTTGGGCATGGTACGGTTTTTATCTGGCTTTTCCCATTTTTTTAGTAGGATCTACAGATACCGGAGCACTTGGTTTCTCTAACGGACAAAAGGGCGCCATTATGGGAACCGGTTCGGCACTGCTCTACTTTTTACCTGTAATAACCGGTGCAATTTCCGATAAAATAGGCTACAAAAAGGTGCTGTTGATGGCATTTGCAATATACGCTTCGGGTTTTTATATGATCAATATTTTTGAAGGTTTCGGATTAATATATTTCGCTTTTATTTGGACCTGTGTCGGTGGTGCTTTCTTTAAACCGATTATTTCGGCAATGATTGCCAAGACCACTACGGACGAAACATCTTCGATTGGTTTCGGAATCTTTTACATGATGGTTAATATTGGTGGTTTTATCGGGCCGTTTATTGCAGGGGCTTTATTGAAATTAAGCTGGGAATATGTATTCTATATGGCAATTGCTGCTATTGGAGTGAATGTTTTGCTCACCCTGTTTATGTTTAAAGAACCTGGCAGAAATAACGACGGAAATTCTTTGGGACAGAATATTCTAAAGGCTTTTGTCGATATTTATACCACGCTGAAGAATTGGAAATATGTGATGTTCCTTGTAATTATGATCCTTTTTTGGAGTGCCTTTAACCAGCTTTATTATTCGTTTGGGATTTTTGTAGATCAGTGGATAGATACTACCGTAGTTTATAACGGATTACATTCGGTTTGGCCATGGCTTGCAGAAACCATTGGTGATAAAGGAACAATCAGTGCTGTTACAATGACTAGCATGGATTCGTTTTTTATTATCGTTTTCCAGATAATGGTATCGGCTTTTGTAATGAGATTCCGTCCTCTGGCTGCCATGATGGGAGGTATTCTTGTGTTGGCGGGTGGCTTGTGTTTGATGTTCTCAACTCAAAGTGGCTGGTTGATTCTTTTGGGAATCCTAATATTTGCCTTGGGAGAAATGGGTAGTTCGCCCAAGTTTACCGAGTATGTTGGTAAAATTGCCCCGGCCGATCAGAAAGCATTATACATGGGAACCTCATTTTTACCGGTTGCCGCCGGACATAAAGTGGCAGGTTGGCTATCGGGTGATTTTTATGAAGGTATCTCAGACAAGTTCTTCCTGTTACAAAAAGAAGTCGTGAAACGTGGACTTGACTTCCCTTCGGAATATTCAGATACATTTACTAAAAATGATTTTTTCTCCCAGGCAGCTGAAAAGATGAACATGTCGCAGGTGGAGCTCACCAATTTCCTATGGAAAAGCTATCATCCAACCAATATCTGGATGGTATTTTCAGGCATTGCCGTTTCAGCAGTTGTGTTGCTTTGGTTTTATGACCGGTTTGTGATTGGGAGGAAATAAGTTTTCAAAGATAAGTCGCATTTGAAAGTTTTTTAATAAGACGTTTTAGAATTTGGCAACAAATCTCCACGGTTTGCTCATCCAAGGCTCATCGGCATAATGAATACCAATGCGAGGATGGGCTGTATATTCGGGGTGCTGGTTAGAATCTTCAATCCAGATGCGATTGGAAGTTATTATGTTTCCCCCATAATACGATTCATCAAGATGAAGCACTTTGCCAACACGGCCGGGGCCGGAAATGTTTTGTAACCCGCGAATCAATACCGCTGAAGCGTCATTTTTATCTCCGGTTACGATATTCAGCATCCAGTACATTCCGTAAATCAGGTAAACATATAGCAGTCCCCCTTCGCGAAACAGCACATCTGTTTGTGCTGATTTCCCTTTGTGGGCATGGCGCGCTTTGTCTTCCTTTCCTCGATATGCTTCCACTTCTGTAATCATGAATTTTTGTAAAGTACTATCATCAAATTTTCGCACGAGTATTTTTCCTAATAATTCAGGGGCTAATTTGGTTACCTCGCGTTTGAAGAAGTTTGATAGCAGGCGATGGTTTGTTTTTGTTATGAATTCATATTTGTTTCGATGAGTAAATTGCAAAATGTATTCAGGATAGCCAGTACTGTATACTAATTTTATACTTTTATGGTTTATTATTAAGAAATCAGACTGAAAGTATGCAAACCATCCACATGTCGGATATTTATGGGCAGTACCTTACTATGAAGGAGGAAATTGATACAGCTATTCAGGATGTGATCAAATCAACCCGCTTCGTTAAAAGTGGTAAAGTGCTGGATTTTGAAGAAAAGTTATCGGCATTTCTTAATACGAATGTTATTACATGCGGAAATGGAACCGATGCTCTGCAAATTTCTTACATGGCTTTGGGATTAAAACCCGGCGATGAAATAATTACGGTGCCGTTTAACTTTGTGTCATCGGTTGAAACTGCAGTTTTGATGGGGCTAAAACCGGTTTTTGTTGATGTGGATCAGGATACTTTTAATATGGATGTTTCGCAAATTGAAAAGGCTATTACTCCAAAAACAAAAGTCATTTTACCGGTTCATCTTTTTGGTCAGTGTGCCAATATGAAAGCGATTCAGGATTTGGCCAAAAAACATGAATTGTATATTGTTGAGGATGCTTGTCAGGCACTTGGGACAGAATATATTTGGGAAGACGGCTCAGTGCAAAAAGCGGGAACAATAGGGCACATCGGATGTAACTCATTTTTCCCCTCAAAAAATTTGGGAGCATTTGGTGATGGTGGAGCTGTTTTTACCAACGAAGATGAATTGGCAAAAAATATTCGATCGTTTGCAAATCATGGAATGAAAGCCAAATATCAATATGAAAGGATTGGTATTAATTCGAGACTCGACAGTATTCAGGCAGCCATACTTGAAGTCAAACTGAGATATCTGGATAAACACATAAGGGCAAGGCAGGCAGCAGCCCGGTTTTACGATGAACATTTAAAAGATGTACCCGGACTAAAAATTCCTGGAAGGGTAAAATACAGTACACATACATTTCATCAATATACCGTTCAAACAGAAAAAAGGGATGATTTGAAAAAATTTTTGGAAACAAAAGGAATTCCTTCAATGGTGTATTATCCAAAAGTATTGTATTTGCAAGAAGCATATAAGAGTTTGTGCTATAGTGAAGGTGATTTTCCGGTTGCAGAACAGTTGACTCAAACCGTGTTGTCTTTACCTATGCACACGGAGATGGAAAAGGATCAGCTTGAATATATTGTGAAAAGTATAAAGGAGTTTTTTCATCAATAAAATGAAATGAAAAAGGAATATTACATACACGAGACTGCCATTATAGACGAAGGTGCTCAAATCGGTTCCGGAACCAGAATCTGGCATTTTTCACATGTTATGAGTACTGCTGAAATTGGAGAGAATTGTATTCTTGGGCAGAATGTTTTTATTGGGAATAAGGTTAAGCTTGGCAACAACGTAAAAGTTCAGAATAATGTTTCGGTATATGAAGGAGTAACTTGTGAAGATGATGTATTCCTTGGTCCTTCAATGGTTTTTACAAATGTTGTCAATCCTCGCAGTGTAGTTGAAAGAAAAACTGAATTCAAAAAAACTCTCGTTAAGAAAGGAGCTACTATTGGCGCCAATGCCACAATTATTTGTGGAGTTACATTGGGCGAATATTGTATGATAGGGGCAGGTGCCGTTATAACGAAAGATGTGAAAGCTTTTGCATTAATGGTTGGGACTCCGGCACGGCAAACAGGATGGGTAAGCAGAAGTGGAGAGATTTTAACCGACAATTTAACCTGCCCGCTTACCGGAGAAAAGTATTACATCGAAAACGACGAAATGAAACTAATAGGAGATGAGTAATAAAGAAGATCTGTTGCAAAAGATAATAGATAAACAGCTTAAGGTTGGAGTAGTTGGTCTTGGTTACGTGGGTTTGCCGTTAGCTGTTAGTTTTGCTCAGCAAAATATTAAGGTTAAAGGATTTGACACATCGAACAAAAAAGTTGATGATATCAATTCCGGCCTCAACTATATTGCAGATATTAATGACGACATTTTAAAAAATTTAGTAGAAGATAAGTTACTTTCAGCCACTTCGGTATTTTCTGAATTGGAAGATTGTAATGCCATTTTTATTTGTGTTCCAACTCCTCTTGATAAATTCAAAAAACCGGATATGTCGTATATTGATGCGGCGTGCCGGGAAATTGGGCGAAATATTCAGATGGGTACTTTTGTGAGCCTTGAAAGTACAACCTATCCGACTACAACCGAAGATTTTGTCTTGCCAATAATTGAAGGAGAATCCGGATTAAAAGAGGGAAAGGATTTTTGGTTGGCCTATTCTCCTGAGCGGGTTGATCCGGGGAACAAAGAATATTCAACTAAAAATACGCCAAAAGTTTTAGGGGCGCTTTGTGAGGACGGGTTGGAAATTGGCAGGTCTATTTATGAACTTGCAGTTGATAATGTGCATACTGTAAGTTCGCCACGCGTTGCAGAGATGGTAAAGATTCTTGAAAATACGTATCGCCTTGTGAATATTAGTCTTGTTAATGAACTGGCTTTGCTTGCCGGTAAAATGGATATTAATATTTGGGAAGTCATTGATGCGGCCAAAACAAAACCGTTTGGATTTCAGGCATTTTATCCGGGGCCGGGTGTTGGTGGCCATTGCATTCCATTAGATCCGTTTTATTTGGAGCATATTGCTAAAAAGTTTAAGTTCGATTTATCTATGATTCACACTGCCGGGCATATCGATCTGATGATGGCTCACAGGATGACTCTAAAAATAACATCGGCGCTTAATCGGCATAAAAAGGCAATAAATGGCAGTAAAATTCTTTTTTTGGGAGTAGCATACAAACCGGATATAAATGATGAAAGGGAATCTCCTGCTATAAAGATAATAGATGAGGTAATAAAAAAAGGTGGCAACGTGTGTTATCATGATCCTTTTATTCCTACGATCACAACAGAGAAAGGGAGCTGTTTAAAGTCTGTTGATTTAACAGGCACAAAATTGTTGGAGGCCGATTGTGTGGTGATAACGACTAATCACTCGAGTTTTGATGTAGGCTTTATAGAGGAAAAATCGCGATTGATTGTTGATCTGCGAAATGCGATAAAAGAAGCTTCGGAAAAGGTTTATAAACTTTAAGAATATGAACCGCAGAGACGGGGAGTCGCAAAGAAAAATTACAGCGCCTTTGCGCCTCAGCGGTGAAAGAAATAGTATGAATAAGGAGCAATATAATCAACTCTCAAAAGAAATTTTAGATGCAGCAATTACTGTTCATAAAGAAATGGGACCGGGTTTACTGGAATCTGTCTATGAGCATTGTTTAATGAAAGAATTTGAACTGCGAGGGATTTTTGCGGAAAATCAGGTGCCTGTTCAATTAATTTATAAAGGATATGCATTAAATAAGGATTATCGGATTGATATTTTGGTAGAAGATGAAATTATAATTGAATTGAAAGCAGTTGAGCTAGTGTTGCCGGTGCATGAAGCCCAAATTATTTCTCATTTAAAGCTTACCGGCAAAAAACTTGGATTCTTAATCAATTTTAATGTTCCTTTATTAAAAGATGGATTTCGAAGGTTTGTGAATAATTTTTAGAAAAAAGTTAACCGCGAAGACGCAGAGTCGCAAAGAAATAGTAAAAATGAACTTAGCGCCTTAGCGTCTCTGCGGTGAAAGATTTAATATGAAACGATTTGCACTAATAGGGGCTGCAGGATTTGTAGCCGAACGACATATCAGGGCTATTAAAGAAACCGGGAATAAGCTGGTTTGTGCTATGGACACATTTGATGTAATGGGGCGTATGGACAGCTATTTCCCGGAAGCTGAGTTTTTTACTTCAGAAGAAGAGCTTGTCCAATTTCTTAAGCAGGTAAAAGAAAAAGGAGAGCCGATAGATTACATTAGCATCTGTACGCCAAACTATCTTCATATCAAGCATATTGAGCTGGCACTTAAAAATGGATGTGATGTGATTTGCGAAAAACCTTTGGTCGTTCATTCAGAAGATCTGGATAAAATTAAAGAATGGGAAGTTGCAACCGGGAAAAAGGTTAATACCGTTTTGCAACTTCGCTATCACCCAACGATTCTCCAGTTAAAAAAGGAGATAGAAGAATCTGAGAAGGATTTTTTTGAAATAGAGCTGCAGTACATTACTTCAAGAGGGAAGTGGTACTATAAAAGTTGGAAAGGTGATGTGAATAAATCAGGTGGCATTGCAACGAATATTGGCATTCATTTTTTTGACATGCTTACCTGGATATTTGGAGAAGTTGTGCAAAACAAGGTAATTGCTTACGAGGCTACAGAAGCATCGGGCGAGTTAATTCTGGAAAAAGCAAAAGTCAGCTGGTTTTTAAGTCTCGATTCGAATTACCTACCCGAGGTTGCAACGAATTCCGACAAACGGACTTATCGTTCCATAAAAGTAGATGGTAAAGAGATCGAATTCAGCGAAGGTTTTACTGATTTGCATACTGTAACCTATAAGAATATTCTGGATGGGAATGGTTTTGGTATTGAGGATGCGGGGGAGAGTATTGGATTAACGGAGCATATTCGTGGTATTGATTGAGAGATAAGCTGTTTGTTGGGATTGAGCCAGATATTCTAAAATATGTAGGGATTTTCATCAGTAGATGGCTTTCATAGAAATCTGGTAAATCTTATTGATAGTTTTACCAGATTTTTAGTTTGCAGATTCTCTGCGTTTTTATTTCGGTTGATTTTTGAGGGTAAAATTGATTTTTATGGCATAGGTTTTCATTTGTCTGAGGGTTTCTAGATGGTGATATGTATTTCCTAAGCAGCCTGTTTTTCCAGCACCATTTTTTGAGTTATTCTGATGGCGTTAGCAGTGTGTACCCCAAAGAATATCCACAGCTCCTCATTTAGTTGAGTCATAGCTCTTATCTTTTTTAACCCGTAGTGTTCCTTTTCTGTTCCAAAGCTTCCTTCCATTCGCGTGGCCCTTTCCTTGCGAAGAACTGAATGAAGTATTTTTCGGTGGTCTTCGTGTTTACCTGCTCTGCCTTTTCGTTTAAAGCCATGAGTAATGTTTTCTTTTTTGCAATAGGTGCGGTTGGCATTGGTAGCATATATATCATCTCCAGAAAGATGTGTTAGTTTACCAACCAGCTGGCGAGCGTAGCGGACAGATTGTTTAAGCCTTATACCTTCATGAAAAGCACTGAAGCTAATGTGCTCGATAAAGTTGATCCCTCCAAACTGGATCATGTTTACCTTGGCTCCAAATTCAACAGGTTTAACTTCTTTGCCCCTCACAATTGGCCTGATATAAGATTTTGAAAGGCTAACGATGCGATCAGGTACACTTTTGCCTGTCTCAAAAAATCTCTTGTTGCTGAGATAGAACAGTGGTGATTGTTTTGATCTGGCGATAATACCTGGCTGGCATGATAAACTCATCAGGATGGTTTCGCTGGATTTCTTCCAGCAAAAACAATAATTTATTAAGTAAGTGTAGTAAACTCCGGGTAAGTACCCTGCGCTCTTTCTTAGATTTTCTGCGATTTCGGCTATAGTAACTATATCTTTCTTTTTGCTTGAGATATTTGGTCCGGGGCGTGCGGATCTTTAAATACTTACAGCTTAATTTCAATTGACCGTAACACCAATCTACACTTTCCCACAGTAGTTTTACATTGGTTGGATAACGCATCGAGGTTTCGTAACAAGTTGCATCGGTAAGCATAATGTTGGGATGCTCAATAAATGGCTTCCAGTATTTTGCAAATATCTTTTGGGCTTCACTAATAGATAACCGCGATGACAGGAAGGTACGTATCTGGCTGACAATTTTATAATTGGAAAGCCTGTCCCCCTGCAACCAAATGTCGCAAAAGAGTTGAAAGTGGATGTTTCCGTTTAAATGCTCAATTAACTTACGGTCTGAGCAGCCTACATAAGACTTTAGAAACATCAATGCAATCATTCCTTGGGGACTAAAGAAACGGGAAGGACCTTTCTTATTTTCCTTGATTTTGAAATGGTGAACTAAATCACCCAGGGAATGGCAACATAAAGTTTACCAATTTCTGAGGCTAAAAATGATTTCCAGTAAAAAGAAAATTCCTGACGTGGAGAATTGAAGTTAATTTTAAAAGGAGTTTCATAAATTCTTTGTACTTTCACAACTAAGGATTTTGAAAATTACCCCGATTTTTGGTGGTTCAGACCTTTTTCGGGGTTTTTCTTAAAAATAACAAAACCTATCGACTTAATTGTCAATAGGTTTTGTTACTTATGAACATCCCTTTTTTTACCACCTCACCACTGTAACCGCGGCCCACTCCGCCTGAAAGGGGAGAAATAATCGTGCTCATTGTTTGTTTGGTATTTCAAAAGCTGAATTGAAATGCAAACGTTTCTCCTCCAGCAACCTTAGATTTGAGGCTTAAAATATTAATGAAATTTTTTATATTTTTCCCCAAATTCAATAATATCCTGTTTTATTACTTCCGGATATTCATATACCCATCGATTTTCATAACGAAGAACAGTAATTCCTAGTTTTGCTAATTTTTTATCGCGTTCTTTATCCCATGCAATGCTGTTAAAATCGGCATGAAATTGCCCGTCTAACTCAATGGCTAGCATTATTTCGTAACAAAAAAAATCGACAATAAATTTTTCGATCGATTGTTGGCGTCTGAATTTATAACCGCCAACTTGTTTGTTTCTTAAGGTTTTCCAAAGTGTTGCTTCGGCTGCTGTAGAATTTTTTCTGAGGTGTTTTCGAATGTTTTTCAGGTTCTTGTGGTTGTGGAGTTTCATTTTTTAGTTAAAGGTAGGTGGATTTTAAGAAGAATTCAAGAATCAGGCTGCTAGTTATTTTAAAATATCTTCCACCACCTCACCGCTGTAAACGCGGTCCCCTCCGCCTGGAAGGCGGAGAAACGTTCAAATAGTATTGTTATTTTTAAGTGGAAATTGTGAACTGAAATACGAAATTTTCTTTTTACAGAGGTGGTGTGTTTGAAATCTCAAAATACGTGTGTAATTAATGTCTATGAAAGCTTGTTTAAACAACAAAGCTTTTTGATCGATCGCACAGATTTTATTTTAAATGCTGGGAAAATCATTTTTAACTCGAAAGATGCTTGATTGTTATCCAGAGATTGCAAATTCAATAATGAAAGGGCTTTATTGCTATCAGTAGGTAGCAAATTGATAAACAAAACAAATAGATTGAAATGCGAAGATTACAAATTTAACATCGAGAGAAGTTGATTGGAATACGTGTTTTGCTGATTAGACTATAGTAAGTGTTGATTGAAGGTTGGGGCAGGTTGATTAATGGTTGTAGTAAGTATACTGATGACATGATTTAATTGACAGGTGTGCGCTCTTCTTTTTCTTCACAATCCTGAACTTTTTACTAAAAATGCTTTTGTTTGTTTAGAAAGGTTATTTTTGCTATTTAAATTTTTGAAAATGACCGTAAAACCAAAACGCCATTTAGCAAAAGCCTTAACATGACGCGTAGTTGCTTCTTTCACTACTTTTATTATCGGGTGGATTGTTACCGGCAATCTTGATTTTGGAATGGCCATTGGTGCTGCCGATGTTCTTATTAAGATCGTTTTATACTATTTTTACGAACGGGTGTGGTATCATTTTCGTTTTGGAGTTGTGAAAGATGAAAATATTACAAATAATATTATTAAATAAGAATTAATTAAAAACAAATAATTACTACCTGATGTAAAACAAATAGATAAAAGGTAATCTTTAAAAAAATTATTATGAAACAATTTTCGACGCCAATCCTCTTTATTGTTTTTAATCGGTTAGATACGGCTCAAAAGGTATTTAATGAAATAAAAAAACAAAAACCAAAATATTTGTATATTGCTGCTGATGGCCCCCGGAAAGGGAAAGAGGGGGAAGCTGAAAAATGTCAAAAGGTTCGTGATGTTGTTAAGCAAATTGATTGGGACTGTGAGTTAAAGACTCTTTTTAGTGAAGAAAATCAAGGGTGTGCATTTGGACCCAAAAATGCAATAGAATGGTTTTTTAAAAATGTTTCGGAAGGATTAATTTTAGAAGATGATTGTGTGCCTCATCCTGATTTTTTCCCATATTGTGAGGAAATGCTTCAATACTACAGAAATAATGAGAATATAATGGTGATTTCCGGTAATAATTTTCAGGATGGTATCAAAAGAGGAGAAGCGTCGTATTATTTTACAGCTTATTCAAATACATGGGGGTGGGCTTCATGGAGTAGGGCCTGGGAAAACTATGATTTCTATTTAGTTAATTATCCGAATTCGGAATTCAAAAAAATTGTAAAAAAATATTTTTCAAATTGGAATGAGCAGCAAACGTGGATAGATTTATTTATAAGAATGAAGAATAGAACGTCAGATACCTGGGACTATCAATTTTCATTTCATATTTGGAAAAAAGGGGGGCTTTGTATAAATCCAAATGTTAATCTTATTTCGAACATAGGTTTTGGAGAAGAAGCAACACATACTAAAAATACTGGTTTTTCTGCTTTGAATCTTGAAACAAAATCAATATTACCTATTCAACATGTTAAAGAAATCAGGCGGGATATTGAAGCAGATAGGTATTATTACAAAAATCAAATGTATAAATCCGTTTTACAAATTATCTGGAGGTGGTTTCTGCGAAAATTCATCATTAGGAAAGCAAAATTTTAGATTATTCCCGTTAACGTATTTTGGAAAATGAAAGTGGTTCATATAACAACAGGATATAACCATGGCGGCGCTGCTATTGCATGTAAACGCTTGGTTGAAGCGCAAAGAGATATTGGTATTGAAGCAAGTGTAATCACACAGGAAGCTGGCGATTTTCCGGATTATGTGTATTCAACAACAAGATCGAAGATTAAAAAACGGCTTAATTTTATGCGTCATGCATGGGAAAAATTTATTTTTCTTTTTTATGAAAAATCAGGGAAATATCGTTTTCAGTTTTCCCTGGCAAATACGGGGGAGTCTATTCAGAATCTACAAGTTATAAATGAAGCAGATATAATTCATTTCCATTGGTTTAATGCGGGTTTTATATCAATAGAAGGCTTTAAAAAAAGTTTGGATCTAAAAAAACCGATTGTTTGGACTTTGCACGACATGTGGGCATTTACCGGCGGGTGTCATTATGCAGGGCAATGTGTCAATTATATACATCAATGTGGAAATTGTAATTATTTGAAGCTGAATTCCAATAAAGATTTATCATATCGCATCTGGGGGGAAAAGAATACAGTGTATTCAGCTGGAAATTTAAATGTGGTAACCCCGAGCAATTGGTTAGCATCATGTACAAAGCAAAGTGGTTTATTAAAGAATGTACCTGTAAACGTAATACCCAATGCTTTAAATAATATCCCTATTGTTCAGACAAGAAACGAAATTCGAGAAGAATTACATTTACCAAAAGATAAAAAATTGATATTATTTGGTGCCTTTAATCTAAACCATACAAGGAAGGGAGCGAATTTTCTGATGGAAGCGCTTACTAAAATTGAAAAGATTGATGATTATGAGTTGATGGTTTTTGGTAAAAAGAATGAATTATTATCAGATTTGGTTATTAATAAACATTTTTTAGGATACTCATCAAACGAAACATTTATAAGAAAGATTTATAAGGCTGCAGATGTTTTTGTAAATCCTTCGATTGAAGATAACTTACCCAATACTGTATTAGAAAGTTTATCAGTTGGAACTCCGGTTGTTGCTTTTAATATGGGAGGAATGCCGGATATGATCGACCACAAAAAAAACGGTTACCTTGCACATTATAAAGATGCATGTGATTTAGCAATCGGTATTGAGTGGTGCCTGCAAAATGAAAATAATTCTTCATTATCTGCAAATGCGCTACTGAAGATTGAAAATGTTTTTAGCCCCAATAAAGTTGCTGAACAGTTTGATCATTTTTACCAATCTATTTTAAATGCTGATGAAGCCAAAAATTAGTATTGTTACTGTAACATATAACTGTAAAGAACAATTAAAAGCAACTATCAGTTCGGTTGTTTCGCAAACATATCTGAATATTGAATTTATTATTATTGACGGAGCTTCATCTGATGGGACAACAGATATAATTAAGGAAAATGAAACTATTATAAACTATTGGATTAGCGAATCGGATAAAGGCATTTACGATGCCATGAATAAAGGATTAAAGGCTGCAACAGGAGATTATATTCTGTTTTTAAATGCGGGCGATACATTTTATAATCGGAGTACCCTGGAAGATATACCATTCGCGGAAAATCCTGATACCGATATTTTTTACGGCGAAACTCTTATTAAAAATGAAAATGGCGAAACTCTTGGATTAAGAAGGAAATCATTACCTGCCGATTTAAACTGGAAACATTTTAAGAAAGGAATGGTGGTTTGTCATCAATCTATTCTTGTCAGCAAGAAAATTGCCAGACCTTACGATTTAACTTTTAAGTATTCTGCCGATATCGATTGGGTACTAAATGCCTTAAGAGATGCCAAAAAGATTGTATTTACTAAAACGATCATTTCCGGTTTTGTAACAGGTGGGTTTTCTGCTCAGAATAAATGGGGCAGTTGGCTGGAACGTTGGGTAATTCTTAAAATGAATTTTGGACTTTTACAATGTATTCTTTCCCATATAGTTTTTATATTTGAACTCCTCGTAATAAAATTAAAGTTAAAACCGGGTTACAGAAAAATTGACCCAAAATTACTTACCGATGAAGAAGCTATTTAAAAATTCCACACCACATATTTTTGCAATTATTTTATTTCTTGTTGTTTCTTACATTTATTTTTTTCCTGCACTGGAAGGAAAAGTATTACAGGGGACCGATAACTATACTGCAAAAGGAATGCAAGGTGAAATAATGGCATATACTTCCTTAACTGGCGATTATCCTGCATGGACCAACGGGGCTTTTGGAGGGATGCCCGCTTATACCATTTGGATGAAAAAAGATGCTCCACTACAGATTATAGAAAATGTAATACACGTTTTTGCGAAAAGAGGACCTGTAAGTTACCTGTTCATCGCTATGGTATCTTTTTATATTTTACTTCTTTGTTATGGAGTAAATCCATGGTTAAGTATTGCTGGTAGTTTTGCTTATGCTTTTTCCGGTTATTTTATTGTAATTATCGGGGCTGGGCACATCACCAAAGTAATCAGTTTGGCCTACATGCCCGGTGTAATAGCCGGGATATATCTGGCATACAGAAAAAATAAAATTCTGTTGGGAGCCGCTATAATGGCCTTGTTTTTGGCCCTTGAAATTAGTCCTGCTCACTACCAGATTATTTATTATACCATATTGTTAGTGCTAGGAATGGGGATAAATTATTTGGTTGTAGCCATTAAGAATAAGACGCTGGTACAATTTGTAAAAACTACTTCTGTATTGTTTATTGCTGCTGTTTTGGCTGGATTAACCAATATTAGTTCTGTATGGACAACCCAGGAATATACTCCTTACTCTGCGAGAGGTGAGAAATTTTTAACCGAGAACAAAGAAGGTGGGACTGTAAAAGTTAAAAACGAGGGTCTTGATTTCGATTATGCAACCATGTGGAGTTATGGTATTTCGGAGTCGTTGAACTTATTTATTCCAAATTTTAAAGGGGGAAGTTCTGCCGGACCATTGTCCGAGAATTCAGAAGTGTATAAATTATTTAGTAAAAGAGATCGGAATCAGGCTAAACAAATTATTAAACAAATGCCTTTGTACTGGGGAGATCAGCCAAGTACGGAAGGTCCCCAGTATATGGGGGCTTTGGCTTTGTTTTTATTTGTGTTTGCCCTGTTTTTTGTTCGGTCGAAAGAAAAGTGGTGGATATTGGCGATATCGGTATTCGCTTTAATGTTGGCTTGGGGCAACAACTTCGAAACGTTTAATCGTTTTATTTTTCACTATTTCCCGCTATACAACAAATTCAGGGCAGTAAGTACAACATTGGTTATTGTTCAATTCCTTATTCCTTTTTGGGGGATTGTTGCTATTAATCAATTACTTACCGACTACGACAGGAAGGAATTTATCAGATCATTAAAATGGGCGTTGGGAATTACAGGAGGTATTGCCTTGCTTTTCGTTTTACTTCCGGGTGTGGCCGGTAGTTTTTCAGGACCTGCTGATGCCCGGTACGCTGATAATCAGCCTTTTCTTGATGCCTTAATGGCTGACAGAAAGACCTTGTTGCGTAACGATGCCATTCGATCTTTGCTTTTTGTTCTGGCAGGTGCAGGTGTATTGTTGGGATATCATCTAAAGAAATTGAATGGTAAAGTTTTGTATGCTTCGTTGGCTATTTTAATGATCCTTGATCTTGGAATTGTAGGAACTCGCTTTATTTCGCACGATGATTTTAAAACAGTTCGCACTTCAAATACTGCCTTTATACCGTCAAAAGCCGATATATCGGTATTCAGTATGGAAATGAGAAATCCAGAAGTAAAAGAAAAAGTGGAGAAGTTCAGAGCTGATTATCCAAATATAGAGAAAAGGCAATCTCCTGAATTGACAGCTTTAAATATGACTACTGATTACAGGGTTTTAAATATATCAGAAGGGATTAATTTTTCCGACGCTCTTACCTCCTTTTACCATAAATCGTTAAGCGGATACAGTCCTGTAAAACTTAGAAGATACCAGGATTTAATGGACCGGGGAGTATTGGTAAAAGAAATCCAGAATTTTGTGGGGAAAATGCAAAATAAACCCAATGCTGGTAGTACTAATGTATTAAACATGTTGAATACAAAATATGTGATATATAATAAGGAGCAACCGGCTTATTTAAATCCTAATGCCTTGGGCAATGCCTGGTTTGTTAAAAATATAGAGTGGGTTGATAATGCTGATACAGAATTTGAGACCATGCAGAAAGTTAATCCGCGAAATGAAGTTGTTGTTCATAACGAGTTTAAAAGTCAGGGGCTTGAGTTTTCAGGGTACGACTCAACAGCCGTTATCCGATTAGTCGATTATAAACCTAACCATTTAGGCTATTCGTCAGTAACAAATACCGATATGCTGGGTGTATTCTCAGAGATGTATTATCCGGCAGGGTGGAATGTTTACGTTGATAATAAAAAGGTTGATTATTTTAGGGCCAACTACTTTTTACGTGGATTAAAAGTGCCGCAGGGCGAACATAAAATTGAGTTCAGGTTTGAACCAAAGTCTTATGTTTTAGGAAATGAAATTGGGAAGTGGAGCTCAGTAATTTTAATTATAACGATGGTTGTTATGTTGGGATTTTATGTAAAGAATTCGATAAAAGCTTCAACAACAGATTAATCATTAAAAGAATTAATAATAGTGGAAGCAAATGCATCCGGAGAATTTAGCTGAAGAAATTGGTTTGCACTTTCTTTGTTATAATCATAACCATTATCAATTGCACGGATTATTGCTTTTGAAATTCCATTGATACCCGTAGTCATTGAAAAACCTACTTGGTGTTGTTCTATTAGTTGTTTGTAGAATCCTGTATCAGGTACAATCAATGGTTTGTTGTAATTAATAGCATGCCCAACTATTCCACTCGACATTTCTGTTAGTTTATAGGGAAGTATAATAAAGTCAGCTGAATTAAAGTAATCGTTTAATTCGTTGTATGTAAGAAATTTATTTAGAAGAGTAAGGTTTGTGAATCCTGTTTCATTTTGTATTAAATCGGCCTTGTCCTGAAGCAGTTCAAAATATGGCTCATCGGCTTTCCCGGCAATTATTATTTCAAATTTATCACGATAAGAAGAAGGTATATTTTTAAGAGCTAATATTAGCTCTTCTGTGCCTTTTCGTTCACTTAATAACCCAATATGAACAAATTTAGTGAGTCCTTTTGTTTCTTTTGTTTTTACAGAGTTAAAGAAACTTTTAAGATCTAAAACGGGATCAGTTAAATTCTCGACTTTAGAACTTTGGTAATCCTTGTTGAGTGAACTTACAAGAGAAATGTTGTTTAAAAGATATAGTTTTTTTGTGCAAGGATTGGCTAGACTTTTGAAAAAAAGAAACTGTTTAACTCTGCTTTTTAATTTCTTTGAATACTTTCTTCGATAAACAATATCGTCATTTATATGGTATTTTATGCCGGATAATTTAAATGTTGTTTTTACAAGTGGTATCATGTCAAAGACGAACTCATAAGAAAGGAGGAAAAATTCATTAATACCAAATGATCGTTGAATCCTTTTAAGTATCTTAAAAGTGACATAACCCTGTCGAAATCTTTTATAACGAGATAAGGAATTGAGGTTCTCCTGGCTAAGTGGATTGAAAAAGTTATATTCTTTAGTTTTAGGTATATCAAAACGTTTTTGTAATTCTTCATAGAAGGATGAAGGGCCAAATACCAAAACATCTTTTATATCATTTTTCCTGATATACTCACATACATGATAAATGTATTCTATTCGATGTCCACTAAAAGAACTTTCAAAAATTGCTTTCATGAGCTTAATGATACCTATTAGTAAGAGTTTTTTATATAAAATCCATCCTTTAAAGTTTTACCCCTAAGAAAGAGATTTTTATTTTCAATGATTCCACAAGGCAAAGGAGCGTTTCCACATCCACATTCTTGATTTACATAGTAGATAAAATTTGTTTGACACGTAGTGACTTCTGTTTCCTGTATCCCTTCAGGAAGAACAAAACAACACGGATTTTTTAATGTATATAGAATCTCTCGTCTGCCATTAAGAATTGAAACTAATAATACAGAGCACACCAATAGTAGAAAAAAATATCTATTGAAAAATATAGAATTATTATTTTTCGTATAAAAGAATATTATTAAATCAGAAGTTACAGTAGATATTAAAATAATAATAAAACCCCATGCAAATGTAACAGATGGTGCTTCTAAAAAACAGAAAATTATATTCAACTGTAATATTAAATAAACTCCGGTTTTAAAGCCATTTTTTTTAATAAAGAAATATATCATAAAGAAAATAGAAATAACAAACGACAACAAACTAACATTCTTTATTACTATTTGCTTTATGTCTTTTGAGCCTAACAGCCAATCCCAAAACCACTGATTAAGACTTAGATTGAGAATTTCATTTGTCGGATACGTTGGTTTCTTTGCCCAAGCTTCAATTATATTTGCCTCTTTAATTACTTTCTCTATTGGAATTTTCCAATCAACATTAAAAATATCAATGTATTGGAATGGATAAATAAGATAACCTGAAGAATAATAATTCCTTACAAGAAAAGGCAAAACTACAATTAAACCTAATATAGAAACTATTCCTATTCTTATCTTCCACTTTTTATTAAAAACAAATGGGATTAAAATAAGAACAGAAAATGCAGTACTTAACTTAAAGGTTATTAATAAAAAAATCAGAGAAGCAAAAAGAAGACATTTTTCGTACGTAAAATTCCATTTATAATAGAATAATTTTTGGAATAAATATATTAATATCAAAGGTACAGTATTATCGGGTTCTGTCCCGCTAATCTCGCGAATATCACAGAACAGACAGAGAAAAACTATTACGATACTACCGCAAACCTGGCCCCAATTATTTTGAGAAATACCATGCCTGATTAATGAAATCTGTTTAAAAATAATTAATAAGAAAAGTATAGAGTTTAGAGGGTATATTAATATTGATTTAGTGTCAAAAATAGATGGCAAATCTATAGTAAACAACGCACTAATGGGGAAGAACATTGAATTAAAAGCTAAACGCCCATGTAAGTTTCCTAATCCTGGAACAACTGGGTATTCTCTAATCCATTTAATATTTTGAGCATGATATAGAATTGTATCGAAGGTATTTATTCCAGAGGAGACAACTAAAAGTATTACTGCTAAAATAGAAATGTAAAAAAACTTATCTGTTTTCAGTAGATTAGAAAAATTGGTATAGGTACTTTTTAATTTATATAAAAGTTTTTTTCGATGTTGACACAAAAAGATTAGTGTAAGAAATAAAAGAACCAATAATGTTTTAGAGTTTACCGCAATAAAAGTTGAGAGGTAAGAGGCTACTAGTGATATTATTATAAAACCTAAAAAGAAGATTTCATCATCTAAATAATCGATATCGGTTTTTAGAAATAATTTAATTATCTCCTTAGTACTAAAACCTATTATATAAATAACTGTAGTTACTATTACCCAGTAGATTAATAGTAAAAGCATATTGCTTTAATTAAAAGATTTATAATCTGGAATTTGTTCCAATTTTATCTTTTCTTTAGAATACCGTATTTTATAATACAATAAATGGCTCTTACTCCATCTCTCCAACCTATCTTTTTCCCTTCTTCATATGTTCGGCCATAATAAGATATTCCAACTTCATAAAATTTAATTCCTTTTATTCTTGATAGCTTTGCCGTAACTTCGGGCTCAAAACCAAATCGTTGCTCATTCAATTGAACTGATTGAATGATGTTTGTTCTTATTAACTTATAACATGTCTCCATATCTGATAAATTCAGGTTGGTAAACATATTTGAGATATTAGTTAGGAATTTATTGCCTATTGAATGCCAATAAAATAAAATTCGATGGGGGCTGCCTCCTATTAATCTACTGCCATATACAACATCCGCATTGTCCATAAAAACAGGTTTTAATAGCAAATTAAACTCGTGAGGGTTGTATTCCAAGTCAGCATCTTGTACAATCAAATAATCTCCTGTTGCCTGTTTGATGCCAGTATGCAAGGCAGCACCTTTCCCATGGTTTTTTTCATGTTTAAAATACTTAATATCGGACTGTGGGTGTTCTTTTATATATTCCTTTATTATCTCGTCAGAATTGTCTGAGGAGGCATCGTTTATAACCACAAGTTCTTTTATTATATCATTTATTAATTTTACTTCCAGAACTTTATCCAATACTTCAGCTATTGTGGCTTCTTCATTATAAACAGGTATAATAATCGATAATTTTTTCATTTAACAGATATTTTATGGGAAAAGTAATAAAATTATCATATTGTATATAAGTAACCTTAAATAATGGAATACTTATTCATATTGGAGGCTTCTTAATGCCAATTCAAAAATTGCTTTTATTTTTTCTTTCCAGCAATAGCCAGAGCATTTTCAAATTCTATTTTTTCGAAGATGGTAAGTTTACCGCCAATCGTAGCATCGAGGATACTACCTCCTTTTTTTTCGAAAAAGTATTTTGCTGTTAGATATGATACTTCAGAACTTTCCAAGTCTGCTAACTGCCATTGCTGGCCTTTAAAATAATTGGGATCGAAATGATTTGGATCATCACCTTTCATTTTTTGTTGCTCATTTGGGTTTCCTTTTTGAAAGAAGTTATGGTCTACTCCAATTAGAAATACTCTTTTAAATCCCATAAAGTACGCAATTTGCATGGCACTAAAGGTAACGGTTGCCCCTTGGCTGATTCCTTGTGTAATGTCTTTATAAAAAGGGCTGGTCGCATTTATATCTCCAAGGGCATATGTATTTTTGTCTTTAATTTTATTACTGGATTTGGGACGAAAAGATAAAAAGCTGGGACATTCCAGTCTTTTAAATTCATTTTTACCCTGTTCAATAACCAATGGATTAACAGCTACATGATATGACGGATTAAAGGGATTTCTTTCAAAAATCAAATAAATTTTATTTAATCCAAAAGTATAATAATCGTTTAACAACGAGAGATTCATTTTATTCAGAGAAGGGCCATTGCCGATAATAAAACAGTCTTCTCCTTCGTGAATATTTCGAAACTTTTCAAGTTTTGGGGCGTTATTCTTTATCCATTTTCGTTGGCTAATTTTTTCAGAGATTTTATTATATAGGAATTGAATCATATTTATTTAATTTAACCAAGGATTATCTTGAGGTGTAAATGATCGACCTGTTCTGTTTCTAAAGAAATCAAATACAGCAGTTTTAAATACATTAGTGTAAGTTTTGTTTTTAACTTTGAAACGTAATTTATATATCTCAGTGGAAAAAATATAAATTGTAGGTATTAGAAATTGAATTTTGAAGTTATTTTTAACAAAAAACAACATATTTCGATAGCGATAATATTGTTTCCATTCGTTGCCAGCAACATAAAAATTATTAGGTATTTTAATTTGTTTGATCATTGTCGAATCTTCATCAAAAAAGATTTTTCCTATCTTGGTTAATTTGGCCGCCATATCGACATCGTCATATAGAATAAAATAATCTGTTAAATTATTTTTGGATTCAAAACATTCAACAGTCTTTATAAGGGGGCCTTCAAAGGTCATTTTATCGATGTACTGAGAAGATCTTTTCTTGAAGAGGGTTTTTGAAATTAACTTAGTATTATGAATTTGTTCGTGCCCTTTCACCAACTCTCCATCAATATATTTTCTGGCCGGAACGATACATACGACATTATTATGTGAAGTATTTAGTTTTATGAAGTTTGAATACATATTTTTTAATGTATTAGACAATGGTTTAACGTCATCATCCATTATCCATATTAAATCAAATCCAGCTTCATAAACTTGTTTTATTCCTTCATTCAAACCACCGGAGCATCCTTCGTTTTCTATTAGTCTGACATATTTTATATCAATTGTGTCTTTTGGATTTTGAAGACTCGGAACTTGACTCTCAATATTTTCTTTTTCACCAGGGTTAGGTAAATATGGTAAATATAATTTTTCCTTTAGTAATTCTGGCGTACCGTCTGAGGAAGAATTATCAATTATATATATTGCGTCAACTTTTTGTGTCTGAGCCCTGAGTGCCTCTAAACATTCCTCAAGTAATGTTTTACGGTTAAATGTTACTACCAGAGCTGCTATTTTTAAATTCATTTTTTTTTGATTTTAAGAGTGCATTATGGACTATGTGATGCATGTCATAATATTTATATTCTGCTAAACGTCCTCCGAATATAGCTTTTTTATTTTTTTCAGAGTATTCTTTATATCTTTTAAATATTTGTTGGTTTTTATCATCATTAATTGGATAATATGGTTCTTTATCTAATGAAAATTCATTTGGATATTCTTTTGTAATTACAGTTGTAGGTTGATTCCCAAATTCAAAGTGTTTATGTTCTATGATTCTCGTAAACGGCACATCAGTATCTGTATAATTGATTCCTGCTATACCCTGAAAATTATTAGTATCTATTTCTGTTGTTTCAAAACGCAGACTTCTATATTCAAGTTTTCCAAACTGATTATTATAAAATTCATCAATTTTTCCTGTATACACTATTTGTTTGGCTATATTTTCGAAAAAAGGACGATTTTCAAAAAAGTTAGTGTTTGTTCGAACTTCAATTCCAGAAAAAAGCCTTTTGATAAGCAAATTATATCCACCATTTGGAATTCCTTGATAAGGATGATTAAAGTAGTTATTATCAAAGTTGAATCGAACAGGAAGTCTTCGAATAATAAATGCCGGAAGCTCTTTTGCAGGCCTTCCCCATTGTTTCTCGGTATATCCTTTTATTAACTTTAGATATATGTCTTGACCGACAAGTTTAAGAGCCTGTTCTTCTAAATTTTTTGGATTTGTGATGTTTCTGTATGGTTCTCTTTCTTGATTAATTTTATTTTGGGCTTCCTTGGGAGTTTTAATTCCCCAAAGTTGATAAAAGGTATTCATGTTAAAAGGTAAGTTGTAGAATCTACCTTGATGGCAAGCAATTGGAGAATAAATGAAATGATTAAAAGAAACATATTTATTTACATAATCCCAAATTTCTTTATTATCTGTATGAAATATATGTGGTCCATATTTATGTACGTTAATACCATTAATATTTTCACAATATAGATTTCCTCCAATATGATGTCTTTTATCTATGACCAGACATTTTTTCCCCATATCAGTAACTTCTCTCGAAAATACGGCACCATATAAGCCTGCTCCGACAACCAAAAAATCATATTTCTCCATAAATTATTAAATAGAAATTAGCAAAACGAGAATGATAAAATGGACATTTCTATTTTAATGATGCTATTAAATTTTCATCAACCAATGCATCATTCTGCAGGGGGGTATTGTTAATAAAATTAAGACAATCTTCAGCAGCACCCAATTCCATTAAATATCTTGATTTGTGGGCCGATGCTCCCATATGTGCTGTAAACAGTACATTGTCGAGCTTTGTAAGTTTACCTTCATAAGGCTCTTCTTTAAAAACGTCGAGTGCTGCACCTGTCAGGTGACCTTGCACCAGTGCATCGTATAAGGCGTCCTCGTCAACAATTTTTCCTCGCGAAGTATTGATCAAATAGCTGCCTGTTTTCATTAAGGACAATGTGTCGCGATTTATGTAGTCCTGGTTTTCAATATTGCTTGGTATATGCAGGGTAACAATATCACTGTTTCTTAACAGATATTCTTTATCTACTAATTCAAAATTATATTGTTTGCACAACTCTGATTTATCAATAATTTCAGTAGCAATTATTTTGGGATTAAAGGGTTGAAGTAGTTTCACTACTTTACTTCCTATTCTTCCTATTCCAATTATCCCAATAGTCATTTCTTCCAGCAGATATCCCAAATATCTGTTCCATGCAAGTTCGCGGACCGATCGATCAGATTTCATGATCATCCGACTTAGGTTAATAATATTTGCAACGGTAAGTTCTGCAACTCCCTGAGATGGGGCATCAGGAGTATATGTAACTGTTATTCCTTTTTCTTTACAATAATTTAGAGGAACATTGTCAAGACCTATTCCAACGCGGCATATTGCTTTTACGTTTGAATTTTCCAAAGCATCAACCGGATAGGGCTCTGTTCCTGCAACAATTATATCAAAGTCTTTTATCAAATCCGGAATCTCTGAAGCTTTTAAACGTCTGTTCATTGGATTATTTACAACCTCGTGCCCCGAATTCTCAAGAAGTTCCAAAGGTTTTGTTCCACAATTTCCAAAAGGATAAGTTGTAATTAATATTCTGTATTTTTCCATATTATTAGATCTCCTGATACAACATTAATATTTCAGCCAGCTTATAAGAAAGATTATCCTCAAGTTCAAGAGCCTCAACAGAAGAAATATCATATAAGTATGGATTTTTTCCTATCCTGTGCTCGGTACTTTCAAACGATTCTTTTGTGAAAATATAAAAACATGAATTTTCTTCATAAACCGGATCAAGCTTTTTCGTTCGTACCAGACGCTCTGGTTTATGATTGATTGGTTTGTTTTCGTGGTTATAAAACCGGCTGTGATACGTGTTTACAGAAAAAAGCGAATCATACTGATCTTCCATCTCAACAAATTTCTTTAATGCCTTCGCTATTGTCTCTTTTTTTAGCAGAGGCTTGTTGACATGCGTCTGAATGAAGATTTCATTGTTTGACGTTTGAGAGATATCGTATTTTATTACCGCGTTTATATCAGTTTCGCTATCCAATAAGCTTTCATGCCTTTTTACAAACTTTACCTTGCTGTAAAAGTTTACTAAATCAGATTCCAGTTCAATAAGATCGGTATCTACAATAATTTCGTCAATTGCAAAGATATTCTCAAGTTTATCTAGGAATGTGCGATAAAGTGGTTTGTTGTTGAATAATCTGAGATTCCCGTTAATTAATTCTGTTTCCCCTTTAATAGGTACTATTGCAGTAACTTTTTTATTATATATCATAGCAATTGGTTTATTTTTTTTATTGCATTACGACAGTCTGTTCCTATTATTGTTATATCAAGGCTATAGGCAATCATGTTGTATCCCATGCGATGTTTTTCAATAACTTCATCGGGTGAAGGCTGTACAACATGAATTCCACTAATAATATTATTTTTTGCACAAATCGACTTTATTTTTTCGAGTGCTTGTAAATAATCGGGATGATCAAATTGAGCTGTAATACCCATAGAAGCTGTTAAATCATATGGACCTACAAATATGGCATCTAATCCTTCAACTTTAGCCATCTCTTCAAAATTATTGACAGCATCTATATGTTCAATCTGAATACCAATAAAGATATTTTCTTTCGCAAATTCCATATAATTATCAAAATCGAAACCGTAAGCATGACTTCGGCCAAATCCAACTCCGCGATTCCCATCAGGCGGATACTTTACCGATTTTATTAAATATTCAACCTCTTTTTTTGAATTTACCAGTGGAGCAATAACGCCAACTGCTCCGGCATCAAGATATCTTTTTGTATCAGCATAATTATTTCCTTGCATACGAACTAAAGGTGCGCAATTTGGATTCCCTGCTGTAATAGCTTGAAAGAGGTGCAAACTATCTTTAAAGTCGATAGCCGAATGTTCAGCATCAATGCATAAAAAATCAAAACCTGCATAGCTCATAATCTCAGTCACGATTGGGCTAGCTGTATTAATCCAACTTCCTAATATTAATTCAGGCTTTCCTGATTTTATATTTTTAACTTTATCTAAAAATGTCATAATTGATCGTTTAAGGTTTTATAAATATGCTCTGCCATTTTAAAATTGAATTCTGTATCTATATCTACAGCTTCAATTGGTGACATCGAAAACATAAATGGATTTTTGCCAATTCGTTTTTGAGTATTAGCGAATGATTTTTTTGTAAAAATATAGAAGTTTGAGTTTTCTTCAAATATTGGCGGTAAATCCTGTGTCCTTAATAATTCTTCTGGATTATGGTTTACCGGTTTTCCATCTTCCCAATAAAAACGGGTCTGCCATTTTGTTACTGAAAATACCGAATCGTAATTATGTTTTTTATTTATAAAAAAATCGATAGCCGAATCAATCGTATTAACCTTAAGCAAAGGATTGGTACTGTGAGTTTGCAAGAAAATATCTCCTTCAATTTGAGATAAGTCGTATTCAATAATTTTATTCATCGAAACAAAATCTCCCTGTAGATTTTTGGGTCTATAGATTATCTCAACATCGGAGAAATTTTCATAAATATCTTCCGCTATTTTTTCACTGTCGGTATTGACATAAACCTTATTAATAAATTTACTTTTTAGTAATTCTCTCATTACGCTGTGATAAAGAGGTCTCTTGTTGAACAATTTTAGGTTTTTATTGGGAACCCTTTCTGAATGCCCTTTCATTGGAAGCAAAAAATTTACTTTTTTCATCGCAACTCTATTTCGATTGATTCAATTCAAAGTTAATATTTTTAGTTTACTCACTTATTCTTTGTGTAAAGTACAATGCTGGAATAGGGAAGAAGTGAATCTGTGTGTGATTTTGTAGAAATTTGGGTGATGTTATTATGTCGTGTAATTTTAAGAATTGTTTCATATTTATTTATGGTTGAATAGAACTTTAAATTCGTAAAATAATTTTCGATTAAAAAAGAAATTAAGTGCTAGATAAATTGTAGCACCTGCCAGAATCTGTGCAGCAAGAATAAAATAACTTATTCCCCAAACAAAATAAATTGCATAAACTACACCTCCCATTAATGCTGAAAATAAAGTTGGTCGTGTTAAATCTATAATTATCTCCTTTAATCGGTAATTAATGAAATGTTTGGAAAAAATAATGATGGAAATAAAGTTTAGAAATTCATGGATAACCTTCATCGCAACGATCCATCTTAAATCAGTATTAATGACTAAGCAAAGTCCTATTAATCCAAATAAGACAATATTGGAGATTATTCCATAAACGACAAGGAAGTCAAATTTTCCTAATGGTAACAAATAACTTTTTATTGCCTGATTTATTATAAAAATTATTCCGGCAACAGATAGAACTTGTAGATAATATACACTTGGCAACCATTTCTCTGTTAAAAAGAGCAATATAAAAGGTTTGGCAATAACAATAAGTCCGACAATTGCAGGGAATGCAACCAATGCACTAATGCTAACATTTTTTCGCACACTGTTTTTAAGTCTTTCCGGCTCATCTTTAATTAACGATAATACTGGGAACATTACTCCCTGAAAAGAGTAGGAAATAAAATCGCCAACTCTTTGTTGTAACTTTCTTCCCTGGCTGTAAAAGCCTACATCAGTTGTTGCAAAAAATCGTCCAATTATTAGAGAATAAATATTTTGATTTATTTGCCCTAATATTCCATTTAATAGAATTTTAGAGCCTTTTGCAAATAGAGAATTAAAAGTTTTTATTTTAAAGCTAAAAGTTGGTCTCCATTTATTAAATACCCATAGTAGCAGTGTTTTTATTAAGCTTTCAATTAATGCCATTGCAATTAGTGACCAAACTCCAAAATCTTTTATGGCTAACATTATTCCAACGGAAACAGATAGTAATACACTAATCAATCTTATTTTGGTAATGGTTCTAAAATTTAGACGTTTTTCAAGGGTGACCTGATGAATTGTACCTAGTGAAATTAACATCAAATTAGTTCCTAAAACTTTTGCAACGATTGTAAGTCTCGGTTCATTGTAGAAATTTGCAATTGATTGGGCACTAATAAAAATTAGTATATAAAAAAATACGCTAATTATAAAGGTGAAATAAAAAACAACATTATAATCATCGTGAGTAACACCTTCTCCTTTTTGTATTAAAGTGGCTTTAAATCCACTATCAATAAAAACTTGAGAGATCGCTAAAAATATTGCCATCATTCCCACTAGTCCATAATCTTCGGGTGATAATATTCTTGCAATGTAAATGCCCGAAATAAACTGGATTAATTGTGTGCCGCCTTGATCGAGGAATGTCCATAGAATCCCTCTTGCCGCTTTTTCTTTTAAGTTATCAACCATATGCTTTTAAGAATTGACAAAAATAAGTTTTATACCATAATTTGTATCATAACAATATTATATTTGTTTAACACGATAGAATTATTAGTTATTACTTTCAACATTCATGCAGAAACGTCACATAAACAATAAGCAATATTTCGAAGAACAAGCCTTTACTTCAGAAAAATATGTTATTCCCTATATAAACTCCAATATTCCTGTAAATAACCAAATTACAGTTTTGGAAATTGGTTGTGGAGAAGGTGGAAACCTGGTGCCTTTTGTTAATTTGGGGTGTAAGGTTACAGGGATCGATCTGGCAGAATCAAAAATCAAAAAGGGAACTGAATATTTTAAAGAGAATAAACGTGACGCAAATGTTAACCTTGTTTATGGTAATATATACAAAAATGAGAATCTGGGCATTTTTGATGTTATAATCCTGCGCGATGTCATCGAACACTTACCCAATCAGGAGATGTTTATGTCTTTTATGAAACATTTTGTGCACGACAATAGTGTTATCTTTTTCGGATTCCCTCCCTGGCAGAATCCTTTTGGCGGGCATCAGCAAATTTGTCACAGTAAAATCTTATCGAAACTTCCATACTTTCATTTATTACCAGGGGCGGTATACTCATTTGTTCTGAAATTATTTGGAGAGAAAGAAGGAACCATTAAGGAATTAGCAGCAATTAAAAAAACAGGTATATCAATTGAACGTTTTGAGAGAATTGTAAAAAAAGAAAATTATTCGATAGTACAGAAAACACATTATTTTATTAATCCTAATTATGAAGTAAAATTTGGATTAAAGCCACGTACTCAACTTAAAATAATCAGTTTGATTCCCTGGATGCGAAACTTTTTTACAACCGCAGTATATTATTTAATTCGATTCGACAGTAAGTAGAGGTATATTTTTATAGGGAAGTGCTTGTTCGATAGTGTTTTATTGAAGGCTCAATAAATTCTCAACAAACACCTTCCATGAATACTTTTTCTTTTCTTCAGCTGCGTTAGTACTAAACTCTGATTCTTTTTTCAGAGTATAGAATTTAAAAATGGCATCCGCAATTTCCTGTTGATCGGTGTTTACTACATAACCCACTTTTTCGTTTGGTATTAGTTCCGATAATCCTCCTACATTCGTGGTGATCATAGGTTTATTAAAGTGATAAGCAACTTGGGTAATCCCACTTTGTGTGGCTGTTTTGTAGGGTTGTACCACTACATCGGAAGCGCAAAAATATTTGTGAACGTCGGTATTGGGAATAAAGTCAGTTCTTAATTCTATAAATTCTTCCAGGTTATTCTTTTTTATGATCTCCAGGTATTTTTCCGGCTTGGCATAAAACTCTCCTGTAACGAGCAGTTTCACTGGTAGTTCGCGAAGCCTTTTATCGGCAAAAGCTTCCAGAAGAATATCCAATCCTTTGTAATCTCTGATGAACCCAAAAAACAGAATGTAGTTTGTATTTTGGTCAAGTCCAAGTTGTTCCTTCGCAGTATCCTTGGGGATTATTTCTCCAAAATTATCATAGAGCGGGTGAGGAGTGTATTTACGAGGTTTTGCAGTATCGAATTGATTTAAATCATTCAACACACTTTTCGACATCGTGATAAAAGCATCCACATTTTTTACGAAATACTTTGATAGTAAAATATCTCCCGGCTTTTTCTCGTGAGGGATTACATTGTCAGTGATCGCTATTACTTTTGTTTTTTTATTTTTTCGGATAATTTTAGAAATAGTTCCCAGGCAAGGTCCCATAAAAGGTATCCAGTAACGTAAAATTACAAGGTCGGGTGCCAGCTTTTTCAGGTGTCTTCCTACTTTGATCCAGTTAAAAGGATTGATAGAATTTACTATTACCTCTATATCTAGACCTTCAGGAGGGGTTTCCTCCGAATATTGAGTTTTCCCGGGGAATAGAATAGAAGGGTATTGGAGGCTAAATGTGTATATTTTTACGTCATCACCATTATCAATAAAAGCCTTTGCCATCCGTTCGTTAAAGGTTGCAATTCCTCCACCTCTTAATGGATAAGCCGAACCTACAATGGCAATTCTTCTTTTTTCCTGTTTTTGGTTTGTCATTCTGAAAATATGTAATTGGCTGTTATTCCGTTATGACGGATAAAGATATTAGATTTTAACGAATCAGTTCAGAGCTTTTGTCATTTAATAAAAAGGGGATATGCAAAATGCTCATCCCCTTTTGTAATTATCTTTTATCGTTGAGTCTTACAACTTCCCAAACAACCCCTTATAACTCACCTGTTCGCCAATAATTTTACCCAGATCGGCAATGGCAACACGTTCCTGCTCCATGGTGTCGCGGTAACGGATGGTGACCGTGTTGTCTTCTGCAGTTTGGTGGTCAACGGTAACACAGAAAGGTGTTCCAATGGCATCCTGTCGGCGGTAACGTTTCCCGATCGAGTCTTTTTCGTCGTACTGACAGTTGAAATCAAATTTCAAATCGTCGATAATTTCGCGGGCTTTTTCGGGCAGACCGTCTTTTTTAACCAGCGGAAGTACAGCCAGTTTTACTGGTGCAAGTACCGGAGGAAGTTTCAGTACTACGCGCGAATCTTTTTCCAGTTGCTCTTCGCAATAACTTGCAGAAATCACCTGCAGGAACATGCGGTCGACACCAATTGATGTTTCAACAACAAAAGGAACGTATGATTCACCCAGTTCAGGATCGTAGTAGCGAATTTTTTTGCCTGAATATTTTTCGTGTTGCGATAAGTCGAAGTCGGTACGTGAGTGGATACCCTCCACTTCTTTGAATCCAAACGGAAACTTGAATTCCACATCAACAGCAGCATTGGCATAGTGAGCCAATTTTTCGTGCTCGTGGAAACGGTAGTTCTCGTCGCCAAAACCAAGGGCCTGGTGCCATTTCATACGAGTTTCTTTCCATTTCTCGAACCAGTCGAGTTCGGTGCCAGGGCGAACAAAGAATTGCATTTCCATTTGTTCGAACTCGCGCATACGGAAAATAAACTGACGCGCAACAATCTCGTTACGGAAAGCTTTACCAATTTGTGCAATTCCGAACGGAATCTTCATACGACCGGTTTTTTGCACGTTCAGGTAGTTCACAAAAATACCCTGTGCCGTTTCGGGGCGGAGGAAGATTTTTGATGCACCATCAGCAGTCGATCCCATCTCTGTAGCAAACATCAGGTTGAACTGGCGAACATCGGTCCAGTTTCTTGAACCTGAAATAGGACAAACAATTCCCTCGTCTTCAATAATCTGTTTCAGTTCTGCCAGATCATTATCGTTAAGAGCTTTTGAAAATCGGTTGTGTAAGTTATCCCATTTTGCCTGGTTTGCCAGAACACGCGGATTGGTTTCGCGGAATTGTTTTTCATCGAAAGCATCGCCAAAACGTTTTGCCGCTTTGGTTACTTCCTTATTCATTTTTTCTTCGTACTTCGCCAGTTGGTCTTCAATCAGAACATCGGCACGGTAACGTTTTTTCGAATCTTTATTGTCGATTAACGGATCGTTAAATGCATCAACGTGACCCGATGCCTTCCAAATAGTAGGATGCATGAAAATGGCTGAATCCAGACCAACCACATTTTCGTGTAAAAGAACCATGCTGTCCCACCAGTATTTTTTGATGTTGTTTTTCAGTTCAACACCCATTTGTCCATAATCGTACACTGCTCCAAGCCCGTCGTAAATCTCACTCGACTGAAATACGTAACCATATTCTTTGCAGTGTGCTACAAGTTTCTTAAAAATATCTTCCTGTGCCATCTATCTATAGTTTCTGAATTGTGAACGCAAAAATAGGATAAAATTCTAAAGTTCAGAGGAGAGAGTGCGAAGTTTAAGGTTTAAGGTTTAAAGTTTAAAGTCAGGATTCAGGTTTTCCGGTGTAAATCTCATTCATTTGAAAATAGGCAAGAGGCAAAATTGCAGTAGGCAAATTGATTTCGGATCATGAAAATACATCAGACATTTATCTTTCAACTTCGTGCTCCATGCTTTTTGTTTTTTCCAATGACTAGTGACATATGACTCTTTCTTTTATCTGATCACTGCGTCCCGATTTCATCGGGATTAGTTCAACTACCAGTTTTTGCTTCGCCTCCTTACGTCGGCTTCCAAAACCTAAATTTCACTGAAACTGCGACTGATCACCGTTCCTTAGTCTACTTCTTCGAAATCGACATATTCTCCATTGTCGCTTTTGTTGTTCCTGGAATTCGAACGAGGTTTTTCAACAGTAACTTCGCCTTCAGGACGGCGGGGACTCTGCTGCCTCTGCTGATCCTGCATTTTTTGCTGCATATTCTTCATGCCTTTGTTTAAAAGCATAGGGAAAACATAGCGGCTTATTAACCGAATTCCAAAATAAATGATCGCAATTACAAAAAGGGTTCGAACAAAACCTACGATGTATAATGTTATAAATAAAGTCATTTCTAAAATCTTTTAATTGGTGGTAAACAAGAAATTCACACCAAAGCACAAATTTAAATTTTTTGACGAAGTTGGTTTAATCATTGTCAAAATATTATTTGTAGTGAGGTAAAATTGAGCATGTTTACCTGTGTATACCCAGCTTAATCCCGGCAATATTTTGTTGAAATTATTAAGCGTTATAAAACCTGCCGTTTCAAAATATTTACCATATGCAGTAGAAATAAACCCTGAAAGGTAGTTGTTTGAATGGTTCTTATACCATGTATAATTGTTTGATGCCCCCAACCAGGTGTTTGCAGATAGCCTGTATTTTATTTGAAGGTTAATTTGTACGGGAAGGAGTTCGAGCTGACGTTTTGTAACCGGATTTACTGAAGTGATATCAGGAACAGAATTCCGAAACCTGACTATTGCTTGTTCCGTGCTGAGATAGTTTGCAGCCGACGTGTCGGAAGATTGATACAATTCATTTTTTTGATATGATATACTATCCGTGAAAATAACATTATAGGTGTTTTTTTTATGGCTTGTAAAACCCAGATCGGTTACTGAAAATTGGATTTCGCTATGTTTGTTTGGTTTGTAGCTTAGGCCAAGATCGATGGCTGCTCCCATGTTTTTAAGCCTGAAAAAGTAATCTGCAGGTTTCAGGTTAGGTTTAACAGATGCCGATCCTGTTTCCTCATCATAATTTACGTTAATTGGTCCGGAAACCTGATAACTTCCTTGTGGATGTACCACATAGTTTTCTTCAGCTTCGTAAGTTGTGGTGGTAATTTGAGTATTCTCTGCATGATAAGACATCTTCTCAAATAATATTTTTGGGCGAATTCCTACGTTAAATCCTTCTCCAACTTCTTTCGCATACCCAACACTCACTTCCCTGAAATACCTTGCTTTAAATGTTATCGGACCAAAAGAGTCATCTCTGCCATAATAAGGCAACAGTCCCTGGGAAATGAAATGAAGAAGTTCTTTGTCGAAATAAGTATCTGCAATTATTTTATCGTAAATGCCAAAGCTAAAAGTTTGCTTTTTTTGTTTTAATGCCAGATATATCAACGGCACCGAAGCTGTAGCAAAAGCATCAGGATCGTTATCTGCCGATTGGTAAAATTTCTCGAAATTGATAGTGAAATCATTGCCAATAATGTTGTTAACAGCAAAATTGCTGTTCCATTGAAAATTTATTCCTGAAATTACGGGAAGGCCAACAATCAATTTTCCCGTTTTATTTTGGTAGGCCGGATTTATTAATGAAGCCTGACTTACGTTTGAGAGAAAGTTCAAGCCATTTCCATTCTGTGCCCTAACAGAAAGAGTTAAGGTAGCCAACAGTACAAACAGGTTTATTTTTTTTATCCGGGTACAATCCTTCATACGAAACGGCATCGCACAAAATTATGCTTTATATTCTATTCATTTAGACTCGAATATAAAAAAAGGGTGCTTAAAATTCAATTGTTATTTTAAACACCCTTTTTTACTTCAATTTTATGTAAAATTATTTTTGTCGCACATCGCCACCGCTTGATTCGTCGATATCGCGAATTTGCGGATTCCCGTAATAATTAATATCCGATCCGCTGCTTGCATCGGCGTACAATTCGTCGGTTACTGTAACCGTAATATCCGATCCGCTGCTTGCGCTAAGTTTAGCAATCTTTGCATCAAGCATGTTGGCTTTAATGTCTGAACCACTACTGCTTTCCGCTTTAAAAGTTTTTACCTTTCCGCTTAGTTTGGCATCGGAACCACTGCTTGTGTCAACACTTAAGTTTTTATAATAAACATCGATAACAACGTCGCTGCCGCTGCTTGCACTCACCTCAAGGCTTTCTCCTTTCAGGGTGTTTTCGCTTCTGACATCAGAACCCGATGAGGCATGTAATTCAGTCAGTTCTTTTACGTTTACATACGCTTTTTTAGTATGGTTGCCAGTATTCCAGTTAAACCAGCCTTTTTGTTTTATATAAATGTGCAGGGTGCCGTTTTTTACTTCGGTAATAATATCATCTATAATATCATCGTCGGCTTCAATAGTAACTTCTTCCTTATCTCCCATGGTAAGGTAAAGGTCAATTCCCGTTGAAACTTTAATGGCATTAAAATTTTTTGCCTGTCGGGTCTGGGTTTTGTCGAAAGTTCCGCCAAGAGCAGTTCCTGCACTAATTACTGTTAATAATGTAAAAAGGATAATGTTTTTAAAAGTTTTCATGTTGAATGTTTTTATTTGTGCTGTAAGAATGACGTCTGAAAATTGTTGAAGTTACAGTTCTAATTATTTTTTTATCACGTTACCGCCTGATGAGCTATGAATTTCGGTTTTCGGCGGATTTCCGTAATAAAATATATTTCCCCCGCTGCTCGCTTCTCCTTCCAGTGATGTTTCGGTACTGATCCATATGTTAGCTCCACTGCTGACACGTGCTGAACCTTCTTTTGTTTTAAGGTCTTCTGCTTTTATATTCGAGCCGGAACTTGCCTTGCAGCGTAGTTTTTCTGATTTTCCTTCGAGCATGACATTCGAACCGGCGTTCGCTGAAATCTCTCCGCTGCCAATATTAATGTCGAGCTTGATATTGCTGCCGGCAGTTGCCGAAATTTCCATTTCATTAGCATTTAACATTGTCTCAGAGAATACATTACTGCCGGCTGTCGATTTTATAGCGGTTATTTCGGGTGTTGTAACATAAACCTTTTTGACTCTAGCTTTTCGGATAATACCGTCTGTTGTTATGGTAAGTACTTCGCCTTGAACTTTTGTCTCGATAACGCTTAGAAGATTTTCGTCGGCTTCTACTGTCACTTTTGTTTCATCGCCCTGGCCGATGTAAACATTCATTCCGCGGCTTACTTTAATCTGGTTGAAAGGTTGTGTTTTACGGGTTTCTTCCACCACATTGCCGTTCCCTTTTACCGATGGCGAAAGAACACAAGAGCTAAAAAAGAGGGGCAGAATGAATGCAGTGATAATTACGATTTTCTGTTTCATAGCTAATAATCTCATTGTTTGGTTTTTATTCAATGCAAAGTATCAGAAATGAGTCTTTTTACAGAAATTATTTCGTTGAAACAGGTAAAATTATCGGTGAATGGCTTAGAGGGATACAGAAAAAGAGCCGGCTTTATTTAAAAGTCGACTCCTTTTTCGATTTCTATTTGTCAATATTGTTTATTAATCTCCCATGCGTCCCCCTGGACGTTCTACTCGTTCCGGTCTTTCACCTTTGAACATTTCCGGTCTTCTTCTTTCCGACATATCACCACGATGTCCCATTCTGCCTTTCATGGCATCGAATTTAACTAACTGTTCTTCGCTTAACATGGCCCTGATTTCCTGGTGTTGTTTTGCCCTTATTTTTTCGATATCGGCCTTAACTTTTCCCATTTTATCGATATTGCTGTAAATGGCACCCATGTCGGCCTTGTTGGTAGTAGTAAGGGTTTGCTGCCTGGCTTCCAATTCGTTCAGCTCGTTTTGTAAGGGCTTGATTTGTTTGGCAGTTTCCAAACGCAGCTCCTTAATTTTGGCTTGTTGTTCTTCGGTAAAGAAGTTTTCTGCACGATTCTTCATTTCTGCTCTGGAGTGCATCATTTCTTTCTGCTCAGGATTTCTTTTGCTCCTTGTTGGCTGCTGAGCCATTGCTGTTGTTGATATTGCCAAAACGGCAATAAATACCATACTTAAAATTCTAGTTTTCATGATTTCAAATTTTTAATTGTTTCTGAATTGTACCTTTTTCGACTTGATGGATTTTTAAAGGTTTAAACCATTTCTGTAATTAACTTTTATTAACTCCGTCAGCCTTTTTATTATATGAACCCTTTTATAAAATGCTGGTTTTAATATAAATTAACGTAATGTATTTTGAATCTTCTTGACAGATATCAGGTAAGATTTCTTACTTTTGGCAGTTCAAAATTGAATTGTTAAAGTTGAATAATTCAAAAAAAGCAAGACACCATGAAAAGGAAAATTTGGACAGGAATAATTATAGTTGTAGTAGTTGGGCTTACTTTTTTCAGTTTTACCCGCGACGAAAAGAATTTTGAAATTGCCAAGAACCTGGATATTTACCATACTTTGTTTAGAGAGTTGAATACCTTTTATGTAGATGAGGTTAATCCGAACGATCTGGTAAAAACGAGTATCGATAAGATGTTGCAATCGTTGGATCCATATACAAATTACATTTCTGAGGATCAGATGGAAGACTTCCGGTTTATGACCACAGGAGAGTATGCCGGTATTGGTGCTTTAATCAGTAAGCGAAACGATAAGGTTATTGTTGCAGAACCATACGAAGGTTTCCCTGCACAGAAATTCGGGATTAAGGCGGGTGACGAAATTTTAGAAGTGTCGGGAAAAGATACAAAAGAAATGAATACTGAGGATGTTAGTAGTCTTTTAAAAGGTCCTGCCAACAAGCCGGTAACAATAAAATTACAGCGTCCCGGTCAGAAGAAACCGTTTACGGTTGACGTGGTGCGCGAGAAAATTTCGATTAATGCGGTTCCGTATTATGGAATGATAGACGACAAAACAGCTTATATCCGATTGTCGAGTTTCACGGCAAATTGTAGCCAGGAAGTTCAGAAAGCCTATCTCGAAATGAAAGAGAATAATCCCGAAGCCCTGGTTCTCGATTTAAGAGGAAATCCAGGCGGTCTTTTAATGGAAGCTGTGAAAATTGTCAACTTTTTTGTTCCGCGTGGCGAAGAAATTGTTAGCACACGAGGTAAGGTAAAACAGTGGGATAAGGTTTATAATGCCACTGCCGAACCTATGGATACTACTATAAAAATTGCGGTGTTGGTCAACAGTGGATCGGCTTCTGCTTCGGAGATTGTGTCAGGTGCCATTCAGGATCTGGATCGTGGAATTGTAGTGGGCTCCCGAACTTTCGGGAAAGGACTTGTTCAAACCACACGCGACCTGAGTTACAACACAAAATTGAAGGTAACTACCGCGAAATATTATATACCGAGTGGACGTTGTATTCAGGCTTTGGATTACTCACATAGAAATGATGATGGTAGCGTAGGTCATGTTCCCGATTCGTTGATTTCTGAGTTTACAACCAAAAAAGGCAGGAAAGTTTATGATGGTGGCGGTGTTGTTCCTGATATTAAAATTGAAGGCGAACAGTTGAGTACACTGGCAATTGAATTGGCAACCAGTTTTAAAATTTTCGATTTTGCAACAAAATATTCAAATGAAAATGAGTCAATTCCTGAACCGGATGTTTTTGAAATCACTGATGATATTTACAGGCAATTTACCGAGTATGTAGAATCAGGTGACTTTAAATACGATTCCGAATCGCAAGCTGACTTAGAGGTTCTTCTGAAAACAGCAAAAAGAGAAAAGTATTTCGGATTGGCAGAAGATGAATTTGAAGCGCTGAAAGCAAAATTGGAACCAAATCTGGAGAAGGATATGAAAGAGTTCAGGGAAGAAATAAGTGAATTGCTTAAGAATGAAATTGTTACTCGTTATTATTACCAGAAGGGTGCAATTAAAAGTTCGTTGAAAGACGACAAGGGGCTTAAAAAGGCAATGGGAGAATTGAAATCGGATACTGCGTATTCTTCTCATTTCACTGCGGGAAAAGTAATTGCTTCGGCTTATCCATGCCGTTATTTTGTTCCGGCTTACAAAAATTCTAAAATTACACCGAATCCAATAATGGAAACGTAATTTTTACCGAACCGGGTATCAGATAAAATTAATTCATTACAAATATTAAAGAGGCTTTATCGAGCCTCTTTTTTTATTGTATTTTTCTGATATTGATGTGTTTGAAATCTTCTGTTGAGAAAAACTTCTCCAATCGGCTTAATTTTATTATTTTACCAACACCAATGTTATCAGACGTAATATGAGATTTAAAGAATTTCTTAATACCGAAATATTCAGAAGCGGGAATTTTGCCCTGACTGTTTACAATATCTTTTTGATACTGGTTGTGGTGTTGGCCACTTTTATCGCTCTAAATATTGTTAAACGGTTTTTTAAACGATATATAAAAAAGCAGGAAGTTGAAAGACGATCTTACTGGTCGGTTTATCTGATTCTGAGATATGTGGTTTGGGTGATTATTATCATTCTGTTGTTGGAGTCATCCGGATTAAAGATTTCAGTTTTACTAGCCAGTATCACAGCACTTTTGGTTGGTGTTGGATTTGGTATTCAGCAGTTATTCAGCGATATCGCTTCGGGAATAGTGTTGCTGGTTGAGCGAAATTTGCAGATAAACGATATTATCCAATTGCAGGATGGAACGGTAGGGAAGGTGATTCATATTGGCCTGCGAACTTCGAAATTAAAAACCAGGGACGATATTATTCTTGTTGTTCCCAACTCAAAATTTGTAAACGAAAAGATAATCAACTGGAGCCAGATAGATTACAACACCCGCTTTTCGGTTGATGTTGGCGTGGCTTACGGTTCGGACACAAAGCTGGTAACACAAATTCTGCTCGATTGTGCCACCCAAAACAAGCATATTTCTAACAAGCCAAAACCTTTTGTGAGATTTAGCAATTTTGGCGATTCTGCGCTCGAATTTCAGATTTTCTTTTGGGTGCGCGAAACTTTCTACGTGGAGAATATTAAAAGCGAAATGCGTTATGCCATCGACGATGAGTTTCGGAAAAACAATGTGCAAATTCCTTTCCCGCAGAGAGATGTGCATATTAAAACGAATAGTTCATCCCAATAATTATTAATTAAAACAAAGCTTTTATATGAAGAGAGCGATCAAATTTATTATTCCTTTTATTTTGGTTTTATTTTCGCTGTTTTTTAAAATATTTATTGAAAAATTGGAACTGGTATCTTCCGAATGGTTTGCCTTTTTTGATAAAACCGGCTCAATCTTATTAATTATTAGTATTGCCTGGGCATCAATAGCTTTGTTGAGGGGATTTAAAAAAATATTACTTGTTAAATACGATACATCTAAAGAAGATAATCTTCGTTCCCGCAAATTTGTTACCCAGTTTAATATCATGGAAAGTATTATTTATTTCCTCATTATTTTAATTTCTGTTGGCTCAGCGCTAATGCTATTCGATGAAGTGAGGCAGCTGGGAATTAGCCTTTTTGCGTCGGCCGGTGTTGCCGGTATTATTATCGGATTTGCTGCTCAAAAACTGATTGCTACGGTACTGGCCGGGCTTCAAATAGCTATTACACAGCCTATTCGCATCGACGATGTTGTTATTATTGAGAATGAATGGGGAAGGATTGAGGAGATTACACTTACGTATGTTGTAGTAAAAATTTGGGATCAGCGACGGTTGGTTGTTCCTTCAACCTATTTTTTCGAAAAACCATTTCAGAACTGGACACGATCTTCTGCTGAGATACTGGGAACCGTGTTTCTTTACACCGATTATCGTGTTTCGTTCGATGCACTCCGGAAAGAATTAACTCGTTTATTGGAAAGTACAGCTTTATGGGATAAAAGGGTGAATGTGCTCCAGGTAACCGATGCAAAACAGTATGGTGTGGAAATAAGGGCACTAATGAGTGCAAAAGATTCTCCAACTGCATGGGACTTGCGTGTATTTGTTCGCGAGAAGCTTATTGAGTTTATTCAAAAGAATTATCCTGAAAGTTTGCCTCGTACACGTGTTGTTGTGGAAGGTGAAGGAATCAACCCAGATGTTGCAAAAACTATTATTCAGGAAGATCAAAGAACAAAATAATGAAAATATATTTTGCCGGTTCAATAAGAGGAGGGCGAGAAGATGCAGCTTTGTATCAACAAATTATTGAATACCTGAAAACATTTGGAGAGGTTTTAACTGAGCACATTGGTGATCCCGCGCTAACCAGCAAAGGAGATGATGGCCCAACCGATAAGTTTATTCACGACCGCGATTTGGAATGGCTTCAGTCGGCCGATCTAATTGTTGCCGAAGTAACCACCGTTTCTATGGGAGTTGGATACGAAATTGGTCGTGCTGTGGAATCGGGGAAATCTGTTCTTTGTCTTTTTCGACCTTCATCGGAGAAAAATCTTTCAGCCATGATCGCCGGATGCTCGGAAATTGAACTTGTAAATTATGATACATTCGAAGAGGCTCAGTTAGCCATTTCTACTTTTCTTATTCGATAGATTTATTCAGGATTCCTCTTTCACTTTTTTCCCATTGAACGACTGGTATAAAACAGGTATCACGAACAACGAGAAGATCATTGAAAGGCTCATTCCTCCAATCATTGAAATAGCAAGTGGTTTCAGCATTTCGGCGCCTTCGCCGATGGCAAAAGCAAGCGGAATAAAACCAAATATACTTGATAATGTGGTCATTAAAATAGGGCGTAACCTAACCCGGCTGGCCATTAAAAGCGCCTCCGGAATGCTCGGATTTTCTTTCAGATATTTTTCGGTGTAGTCAATCAGTAAAATACCGTTGTTCACCACAACGCCGATTATCATGATCATCCCCATAAAGGCAGAAATATCGAGTGTTGTATTTGAAAGCCAGAGGAATAAAAATACTCCGCTCACCGAAAGTGCTGTTCCAATGAGGATAGCCAGCGCGGTTTGGAAGGTTTTAAATTCGAAAAGCAGAATAATAAAAATAATCAACGCTGCCAGAATCAGGATCATAAGCAATTCGCGAAAAGCTTGTTGTTGGCTTTCGTACTGTCCGCTTAATTCGACTGTCACACCCGGAGGTAAATGCTGGTCGTGTAAAAGTTGTTGAATATCAGCAGCTGTACTTCCCAAATCGCGCCCGGAAATCTGGGCTTCGATGTTCACCACCTGGCTCAGGTTTTCGTGTTCGATATCGGTTTTTCCCGGCACTTTTTTTACATCGGCAATTTCGTTTAGCGCGACTGTCCGTTTTATTTCAGGGAAATAGAGTGGCAAAGTTTGAATTTCCTCGAAATGCGAAGCATATTTATACGGATAACGAATTCGCACCGGAATCAACTTTATTCCTTCCATCACGTTGGTCGCTTCTTCGCCCCACAAAGCCATATATAGTGCGTCGTTTACATTTTGGGGTGTCAGTCCAAAGCGGGCCACTTCTTCAGGTTTAATGCGGATGGTCAGCTCCGGTTCACCGGCCTCGAAACCGGGGTAAACATCAACAGCACCTTCAATATGTTCAAGCGAATCCGCAATTCCGGCAGCTACCTGCTGAATAGTTTCCAGGTTTTTGCCGTAAACTTTGATAACGATCGGAGCAATTTCACCACTTAAATCGTTCAGGCGGTCGGGTAGCACCTGAAAAATTTCAGGCGATAAGTTTGGCTCTTTTTGTTCGATCAGGTTTCGCAACTCGTCCATGATTTCGAATGCAGAACGAGTCCTGTCTTGTTTCAGATTAATCACAAAATCGCCATCGTTTGCATGCGTTCTCGGGTGCGCTAAACTCCGACCGGTTCGTAAAGAGTAGTCTTCAACCTCAGGAATGGAAGGCAAATAATCGGTGATGGTTTTTAGCATGGTGCGTGTACCGTCAACCGAACTTCCCGGAGGTGCAATGTAGTCGAGAACAATGGTTCCTTCATCCCACAAAGGCAGAAAACCACTGGGAATTCTTTTAAAAAGATAGATACTTGCCACGATGGTAACTGCAATCAACAAATAAGCAATGACCGGTCTTTTCAGACCAACTTTTAATGTTTTTTGATGTGCATTTACAATCCGGGCCATTATTTTTCCCGGTTTGCGTTTTTTAGTAGAAATGAATGTTACTGCCACTGCAGGTGTGAGGAAAACAGCCAGTAACATCGACGCCAGAATAGCTAGTGTTAATGTTAAAGCTAGCGCTTTGAAAAATATTCCCGGAACACCGGTTAAAAACACAAGTGGAACAAGCACGACCAGGGTTGTTAAAGTTGCGCTCAGCAAGGGCGCAATTATTTCGCCGGTTGCTTCCATAACTGCCTGCTTTCGTGTTTTTCCCATCTCAAGGTGCCGCTCGATATTTTCCACCACAACAATGGCATTATCAACCAAAATGCCGATGGCAGCTGCCAGTCCTCCCAGACTCATCACACTGAGGTTCATCCCCGTGAGTTTGATAAATATAAATGAGATCATTACGGCCACCGGAATGATAATTACGGTAACTAATGTAATTCTCAGACGGCGCAGAAAAATCAGCAAAATCAACATGGTAAGAAAAGCTCCAATCAAAATGGAATCCCGAACATTATTCACTGACGAACGGATAAACCGGGTCATGTCGTACCATTTGCTCATGTTAACATCTTCCGGCAAAACAGGTTTCAGCTCGGCCAGTTTATCGTCAACCGCTTTCATAATCGACACGGCATTTGTGCCGGGTTGTTTAATGATGGTAATCAGCACTGCAGGATGTTGATTGCTTTCGCAGGCAATAAAAGTTTCCTTAACGCTCGAAACCACATTCCCGACATCTTTTAAACGAATGGGTGTTTCGCCCTGATTGCGGATGATCGTATTTTCGATTTCGCTCATTTTCTGGTAGCGGTTATCGGCAATGTTCAGATAGAGTTTGTTGAACTCTTCCAGCCGCCCCACATAATTGAGCGAGTTATTTTCCTGAATCGCCCGGGCAATTTCGTTGTAATCCATCTGGTAGGCAGCCAGTTTATCGGCGTCCAGTTCAACCCTGAATTCCCGTTCTTTACCGCCCATCACTTCCACATTGTACACGCCCGGAATAGCAGCTAACTGCGGGCGCAGTGTGTAAACAGCAATATCGCGAAGTTGAAGCAGATCTTCTTTGTCGGAATATAGACTGTAACCGGCAACCGGGTAAGTACTGGTGGTAAACCGGCGCACTTCAAGCGTTACTCCCGCTGGCAGTTCACTCTGAATTCCACTTACCTGAGCCTGCACCAGCTGATACGCCTGAAACATGTCGGCATTCCATTGAAAATCGATATTGATTTCGGCAGAACCACGGCTGATCGATGAGCGCACACGTTGCACGCCTTCAACCATCATCACGGCTTCTTCAATGGGTTTTGCCACTTCCATTTCCATCTCTTTGATGGGTGTAAGTCCGTAATCGACCATTACCGCAATACGCGGGAAAGTGGCATCGGGAAAAACACCCTGGGGAATTTTATTCACCAGGTAAAAACCTGTCGCCGACAGGAAAAGAAATATAAATATCAGGGCACGGCGATTATTTACTGTAAATGATGCTACCTTATTCATTCTGCAATTACTTCCATGTTATCTTTTAAAGAGTAGGCCTTTTCTACCGCAACCTGCTGGTTTTCTTCTACTCCCGAGAGAATTTCAACAATATCGTCTTTCATGATTCCTACATCCACTTTTTGCTTTTGCGCTTTTCCATTATCAACTGTAAACAGAAAGTATTCTCCTTCTTCCTCAACCAGTGCCTGCCGCGGTGCCAAAATTGCATTCGTGTGGGCCGGTGCCGGAAAACTAATTTTCACCCGCATTCCGGGTCGGTATTTTTGGGAAGGATTATTCAGTTTGAGCCGCACAATCAGACTTTGATTTTTTGAAACTTCTCCCGTAAAAGTTTCAATTGGCAGAAAGATTGGAGAAGTTGAAAAGTTGGTAAACTCAACTTTTAACTGTTGGGCTTTTCGGGCCATTTCAAGATATTGAACTGGCAGTTCACCCTGAACATCGAGGGTGTTTAAATCGCCGATTTGTGCAATGTGCCCGCCTTTTGACACTACGTCGCCGGTATGTTGCATTACCTCGAGAACCATTCCTGAAATGGGGCAAATAAGCGGAATACTTTTTTCCTGTTGTTCCAGCAACGGTTTAAACTCATCGGCGATGCTGTCGGCCGCCTGCAATAAAGCTTCCCGGCCTGCAGGAATAATCACGCCCGCCCGCTCGCCTTTCTTCACTTTATCGCCTTTTAACATCGAAAATTCAGTTAAGCGACCATCAAACTGGGAAGAAAGCCAGGCCTCCTGACGAAGCGCCAATTCGCCGAAAATGGAAATTGTATCGGTAATCTCGCCACGGAATACAGGCGCTGTTTTAACCGTAATTTTTGTTTCGGTTTTTGCCACTTCTGTTTGCGATTGGTGCTGACAGGCCGCAAAAGCAAGCAGGATAAAAAGCACGATTATTGGTTTTATCTTGAGTAAAATGCTCATAATATTATTGTTGAATGTTTTTAATCTCCTCTGTTTGACCGGATAATAACCAGAATGCAACTACTGACTTCAGGTACTGGTTTCGGGCATTATTCACGTTTAATTCGGTTTCGGTGAGTGTTTGCTGTGCCATTAAAAAATCGAGGTTGGTAGCCAGCCCGGCCTTGTAATTTAGTTCGGCTACCTTTGCAACTTCGCGGTCGGCTGCAATTTTTTCCTGCTGAAAATCAATAATCTTCCGGTACCGACTGATTTGCTGAAGAAGCTGTCCGTATTGAATGGACAAATCGCGCTCGGCATTTTTCTTTTGAGTTTGAATTGCTTCTGCCGTAAAATCAATTTCGCGCATCTGGTAATCCTTCTTTTTCCATGAAAAAACAGGAATAGTTGCCCCAAGTCCAAGTAAAACATAATTACCGTCTCCGGTGGGATCGCCATCAAAAGTGTATCCACTGTATGCCTGAATATGTGGCATAAACCCAGCCTGAACATCCTTTTTCATCAGCAGTTCCTTTTCATATTCTTTCTGAAGTAATTGTGACCGCGGATGATTTTCAAGCCATGTTTCCGGCACCTGGCTCACTTCTGCCGGCGATGGCAAATCTCTGGAAATTGGGGCCACCGAAAACTGTTCTGCCGAATTCAGACCGGTTAAACGTGCAATTGCATATTTAGCCTGTTCTGCCCCCAGCTCCTTCTGCATCAGTTCTTCTTTTACAGTATTTAACGATGACTGCGTTTGTAGAATATCCAATTGCTGAATGGTGCCCGCTTTCCACAAAACTGTAAGAATCTCAATATGATGGGATAAATAGTCGATTTTCGACTGCAGAATTTCCTGCTCCAGTTGACTTTGTAACACATCGAGATAAAGTCCCGTGATTACACCGGTAATTTCCAGCTTATTTTGCTGAATTACAGCTTCCTGTTGCTCGCTTTGTTTTTGTTGAATATCGGCTGTTTTATGCCAGAACCGCCCCAAATCCCAATCGGCAACTGCTTGTAAATAGTGCTGTCCGAAAGAATATGGAGAAAGAAACAAACCCGAAATTCCGGCACTACCTGAAATTTGTGGATTGTACGCCGACTGCTCCTGTTTTACCAGCATTTGCAGCGATTGGCTCAACAAACTATCCGATTGTAGCTGGTAACTGTTTTGAATAGCCAGTTGAATACAATCCTCAAGCTTTAAGATTGTTTGTGCATTGGAATGCCCGGAATAAAATAGACTAAATACAAAAACAGCTGAAAGGATACTGGTTTTTAATTTACTAACCTTCATTCGTTTAAGAAATTAAACTGTTTAGAATAGAATGAACATTCCAAAGTATAAAAAGATTTCCATAAAATGAATTTAATTAAGAGAATTTGAAGTTGGATGTTTTTAAAAGATATCGTCGTTGTAAATTATTTTTTTTAACTAACTGTCAGATATACAGTAAGCTGTAAGGTTAGTTTATTGTGAAATCATTGTGTCATTATGACAAGTGTGTTATATTCTGGTAATTTTTTGTTAAAATTGTTAGCAATTTGCTAAAATAAAATACTGAACCAATGACAAAAAATGTATCAAATCAATTGAATCGAAGGAAATTCCTGGGGCTATCGGCACTGGGATTAACCGGATTAACTATTTTGCCAAGTTGGACAATGAACGGTGTTAAAATAGCCCCAAGCGACAGGGTTGTTATGGGGTTTATCGGACTTGGACAACAAGGTATGAACGATTTCTTAAGTTTCTCATCTGTTCCCGGCGTACAGGTTGTTGCCGGTTGCGATGTAGACTCAATGAAAACCGAGCGTTTTAAAAGACGTGTTGAAGAGTGGCAGAAATCGAAAGGGCTTGCTCCACGCTGCGATAAGTATGAACGTTACGAGGATATTCTTGAACGTACTGATATCGATGCAGTAGAAGTTTGTACTCCTGACCATTGGCATGCGCTGATGACAATTCATGCTTGCCAGGCCGGAAAAGATGTTTATGTACAAAAGCCATTATCGTTCACTATTACTGAAGCTCAAAAAATTGTTCGCGTTGTTAATGACACCAAACGTGTTGTTCAGGTTGGTAGCCAGCAGCGTTCAAGTGGTGAGTTCCAGAAAGCTATCGAACTAGTTCAGGCAGGAGCCATCGGACACATCGACAAGGTTTACGCCAAAGTTGGCGATCCGCCATCACCTCTGAATCTTCCGGAAGAAGCAATTCCCGGAAACTTGAATTTCAACTTGTGGATGGGACCATTGAATGATCCTAAAGTTCATTATCACCCTGATTTATGTCCTCCTATTTCGCTTGATCCTCCGGTAAAAGAAAAACTGTGGGGTGCATGGCGCTGGTACCGCGAAACCGGTAATGGTTTTACTGCCGACTGGGGTGCGCACATGTTCGATATTGCACAGGCTGCCATTGGTATGGACGGTTCAGGTCCTGCAGAAATTATTCCTAAAGGATATGAAGGTGCAGAATACCTGACTTTTAAATACCTGAATGGAGTGGAAATGACTGAACAACCTTATCTGGAAGATATGCCGGGTGCTCAAGGTATTAAATTTATCGGAGACGATGGTTGGATTGAAGTAGCCCGCGGATATTTAGCTTGCTCAAAATCTGACTTGATTCCGGACGAACTCAGAGGAAACCGTCCTCAAAACCTGACTCCGGACGAACGTAAGAAAATGTACGAAAAAATGCAGAAAGCTCAAGCCAAAGGTGGTGGTAGCTTCGAGATCAGTTCTCCTCACATGGAAAATTTTATCGACAGCGTTCGTTCACGCAAAAAACCGATCGCACCGGTTGAGGTGGGAGCCAGCACAGCTATTACTTGTTGCCTAGGTAACATGGCAACCGAACTTGGACGTTCAGTTAAATGGAATCCTGCAACTCAAAGCTTTGGTGATGATATGGAAGCCTGGAAACATCGTTTGTATCATTACAAATACCGTGGTTCTTACAAATTATAAATCAACCAACTAAAAAACCTTATGAATAAAAGAGAATTTTTAAAAAGATTCGGACTGCTTACTGCAGGAGGAATGGTAGCCGGAACATTAAAGCCTGCCAGTGCCGCATCGACAGTAAGTAGCGGCTTGGGGAAGAAAAAACAAATTGGGCTGCAATTGTATTCGCTCGGAAAAGAACTAACTGCCGATATACCTGGTGGACTTAAAAAAGTGGCACAAATTGGTTATACAAATGCTGAAGCAGCAGGTTATGGCGATAGAAAAATGTACGGATTAGACATTGCTGAGATCCGGAAAATGGCTGGCGATGCCGGGTTGAAAATAAGCGGATCGCATGTAAATCCACCGGTTCGTAAATATTCGAAAGACAACAAAGGCGAAATTTCTGATTTTTGGAAAGCTGCCGTTGAAGATCATGCAAAACTGGGTGTAACTACCCTTGTTCAGCCTGGAATGCCACAAATTGAATCGCATGACGATGCAGCCTTGGTTTGTGAAATATTTAACATTGCAGGTGAGATTGCCAAATCAGCCGGGATAAAATGGGGATATCATAATCATCACATGGAATTTGAGCGTATTGTAAAGCCCGAGGATAAAGAGAAGGCGAAGAATCCGTGGTCACGCGTTGGCGATGTAATCTACGATTTGATGTTAAACGGAACGGACCCTTCACTGGTTTTCTTCGAAATGGATGTGTACTGGACTGTTATGGGATCGAACGACCCGTTGGAGTATTTCGAAAAGTATGCAGGCCGTTTCCCGGTGCTTCATATAAAAGACCGTTCTGTTTTAGGCCAGTCGGGTATGATGAACTTTGAAAACATTTTTAATAAGGCATACGAAAATGGACTCGATGAATTCTTTGTTGAATTAGAAGGAATCAGAAAAGGTGATATGACCCAGTTTGAAGGAGTAAAAGGATGTTTTGATTATTTAAATAAAGCTTCATTCGTGAAGTAAATCTAACCAAGTTATGTAATAAAAGCGGGTGTATGTTTATGCACTCGCTTTTTGTTTTTACACGTTATACTAAATTTAACTCTCAGGTATCGCATTTTTAAATCCAGGCACTTAGCCTTAGTTTTTTATCTATCGATTTTTCCTCCAAACTTTTATTTCAGACTAAATACTATCCGCATTAAAATGGAGGAGATGTATTATTGAACATAAGTTCTTAATTTGGGATTGCTGTTTTTCTGATAATTAATCGTTTTGTTTTTCGAAAACATTTAAAAAATGGCAATAACGAAAAAAATATAAGAATTCTTTTTAATCAGAGATGTCTTGCAATGTTAAATTAAATTGTAAAAAATACAAAAAGAAAATCGAATTGATATAACTAACAATAAATCAATCCATTAGTCGTGTTTGGTATGTTGAAAAAAACAGTTTTGGTAACAAAATATACCCTATTCTTTAACAAATTGTAATTAGATGAATATAAAATATCTGTATATTGCGCTCGTTATTGTTCGATTGACAATAAGGCGTAACAGTAAAATTATTCAAACTAAAACTTATATATGAAAACGAATACTCTATTGTATTTTTTTATCGAAAATTCTCCCCCCTTAATCATCTTCAAAATTCAAAAAAATCATTCAACAGAATCGTATATATATAAATGTATGTAGTAAATCAAATCAAAATTTAATCTATGAAAGAAAAACTATTTGAGAGAGAATTCCTTCGGAATTTTTCAGGATTAAGAATTGTGCTTTCTCTTATGATTAGTGCAATGCTAATGCTGTCGACAGTACTGTCGGTCGAAGCGAATGAGACTTCGGGGCAACAGAAGAAGACTATTAGCGGTTCCGTTATATCTGCTTCTGATAATGAGCCCGTTATTGGGGCTTCCGTGGTTGTTGAGGGAACAATTACCGGTACGGTTACCAACATTGATGGAGAGTTTACACTTCAGGCAAATTCCACCGATGTTATTATTGTATCGTTTATTGGTTATAAACCTTACAAATTCACAGTGGGTGACCAAACTTCTTTTTCAATTAAACTTGAAGAGGATGTTACCGACCTCGACGAAGTTGTTGTAATTGGTTATGGTGTACAGAAAAAGAAATTGGTAACAGGATCAACAGTTGCAGTAAAAGGCGATGCCCTTACCAAATTAAGTACAACCTCAAGTTTAACTGCTTTGCAGGGCCAAACTCCTGGTGTTCAGTTAACACAAAACAATGGTGAGCCAGGTAGTGGTTATAAAATTACCATCCGTGGTTTAGGAACTACCGGTAATGCATCACCACTTTATGTAATTGATGGTGTGGCCGGGGGTGATATTAACAGTTTAAACCCATCTGATATCGAATCGGTTGATATTTTAAAAGATGCAGCTTCTTCTGCAATTTACGGAGCACGTGCTGCAAACGGTGTTGTTCTTGTAACCACTAAACAAGGATCAGCAGGGAAAATAAAAGTTTCTTACGATGGATATTACGGTATTCAAAGAATATACAAAAAACCATCGTTGCTGAATGCAAAAGAATATATGACATTCCTGGATGAATACGATTTTAACGTTTCACCTGCTCAGAAAGATTGGCCTTCGTTAATGTCTGCTGAATTGTATAACTCAATTATGGATGGTTCGTTTGAAGGAACTAACTGGTTTGACGAAATGTCAAACGATAAAGCCCCAACGCAAAACCATTCTGTTAACATTACCGGAGGTAGCGATGTATCTACTTTTTCAATGGGATTTGCATATACAGCGCAAGAAGGTATTTTTGGTGACTGTGCTGCTTCAGATTACGAACGTTACACTGCCCGTTTAAATTCGGAACATGTAATTTATCGTAACGATAGCGGTATGGATGTAATTAAATTTGGAGAAAACCTGAATTTTAACCGTGTAACAAATAACGGTATCGGTAAAGGTAATATTTACTGGAACGATGTTCACAGTGCTTTGGTAGCTTCTCCGTTAGTTCCTGCTTATAACGAAGATGGTTCGTATTATTCATACGAAGATCGTCGTGCAGATGGAAATATAATTAACTCGAGTTTAGGCAACCCGTTAATTGAAATGACCTCTACATCAAGAGGATTAAACTTAAGCAACAGTTACGGCTTAAATGCAACTGCATATTTGGTTATTCAACCAATTGAAGGCTTAAATTATCGTTCGCAGTTTAACTACAGACAAAGTAGTAACACTTATCGCTCGTATGGAACACCTTACAGTTCAAGTGGTACTTCAAGTACCAAAAACTATTCAGTTTCGCAGTCTGCCAGCGCAGGACATACGTACACTTTCGAAAATACATTATCTTATGTTTTACCCGAACTGAATGGTCATAATATCAATGTGTTGGTGGGTCAGTCTATTGAATCTCATGGTTTTGGCGAATCGGTAAATGCAGATAACAGTGTTGCTGAAGAAGATGCACTTTCAACACTTCAGGGTTTTGATTATGCCTTTTTGACCAATGTTGCGAACAATACTTCCAATGTTTCAATCGGTGGTTCTCCCTGGGGAGAAGGAAGACTTTTATCTTTCTTTGGCCGTGCAAGTTGGGACTACAACGAGAAATATATGGCTACTGTTACTTTACGTGCTGATGGTTCATCTATTTTTGCACGTGGTCACAGATGGGGTTATTTCCCTTCAGTATCAGCAGGTTGGGTTATGAGTAGCGAAAGCTTTATGGAATCAACAAGTTCGTGGATGGATTATTTGAAAGTTCGCGGAAGTTGGGGACAAAATGGTAACTGTTCTATTGATCCATTCCAATACTTGGCAACAGTATCGTTCGATGTTTATAATGTATATAAATTTTCAGATGATATTACTTCTACAACAAGTGTTACAAGTCCGGCAACAGGCGGATATGCCGATATTTTGCCTAACCCTGATATTACCTGGGAAACATCTGAACAACTTGACATTGGTTTAGATGCACACTTCCTCGATTCACGATTGAACTTCTCTTTCGATTGGTATAAAAAGACAACAAAAGACTGGTTGGTTGTTGCTCCAACACTGGCTATTTACGGAACAGCTGCACCTTATATCAATGGAGGAGATGTTGAGAATACCGGTTATGAATTATCTCTTGGATGGAACGACCGTATAAACAGCGATTTCTCTTATGGAGTAAACTTTAACTTGTCGTATAACAAAAACGAGGTAACCCGTATTGCAAACGGCGAAGGTATAATTCATGGTTCTTCCAATGTATTGGCACAAGGAACAGACGAAATGTACCGTGCACAGGAAGGTTTCCCAATTGGGTATTTCTACGGATATAAAACAGCTGGTGTTTTCCAAAACCAGGAAGAAATTGAAGCTTATATCGCCGATGGTAATCCTGTTCTTTCCGATGTACAACCAGGAGACCTGATCTGGGTAGACACTAATGGCGATGGAAGTATAACTACTGACGACCGTACCATGATTGGTGATCCTCACCCTGACTATAATATTGGATTCAATTTCAATATGGCTTATAAAGGATTTGATTTTTCAGTAAGTACTTATGGTGCACTTGGTCAGCAAATTGCAAAATCGTACCGTTCGTTTGTCGATAGTTACTGGCAAAACTACACCACCGATGTTTACCAACGTTGGCACGGAGAAGGAACTTCAAATAAGTTTCCTCGTGTATGTGCAGGAAGCCATACCAACAATCAATGGATATCTGACCAGTACATTGAAGATGGAGATTATTTAAAAATCCAAAACGTAACAATTGGTTACGACTTTAAAAAATTATTACCGTCAATGCCATTGTCTCAAGCCAGACTTTATCTTGCTGTAAATAACTTATATACGTTTACAGGTTACAGCGGCCTCGATCCTGAAATTGGTTATGGTGCTGATCAGAGCTGGGTTCAGGGTATCGACCTGGGTTATTATCCAAGTCCTCGTACCTTCCTTATGGGTGTTAATTTAAAATTTTAACAGAAAGTGATTATGAAAAAAATACTTTATTTATTTATAGCTGCTGCAGTCTTCTTTGTTGGGTGTGAAGATATGTTGGATACTGAAAATTATACAAAGTCCAACACTTCAAATTTCCCGGGAACAGAAGCTGATGTTCAAATGGCATTGACTGCCGTGTACTCAGTATTAAACAAAATGACTTGTTATCCTAATGAAAGTTATTATATGGTTTCTGAACTTGCTTCCGACGACCGTTTTGGTGCTGGTGGTACAGGAGACCTTGAAATTACTGCCATTGGCCACTTGTTGCAAAACAAGAGTACAATGTTCGATAACTTCTGGGAAATAATGTATATGGGTGTTTTCCGTGCGAATACTGTTATTGAAACAATTGATAACTGTGAATGGAGCAGCCAGGAAAATCGCGATCAGGCTTTGGGTGAAGCTTATTTCCTTCGTGCTTTTTTCTATCAGCAATTAACCGAAATGTTTGGCCAGGTACCATTAGTTGTTTCAACTTCTGTTAGCGATATGCCTTCTGCTACTACTGATGAAATTTATGCTCAGATTTCAAGCGACTTGTTACTGTCAATCACATTAATGAAAGATCAACCTTATTCTGCTTACGAATCAGGTCATGCTACAAAATGGGATGCAGAAGGAATGCTTGCCCGTAACTTCCTGTTTTATACAGGTTTCTATAGCAAAGAGTCATTGCCTACTGTTGAAAGCGGAAGCGTTTCAAAAGATGATGTTGTAGCTTATCTTAACGATTGTATTGCCAACTCAGGTCACAGTTTGCTTGGCGATTTCCGTAATTTATGGCCTTATACAAACGAATTGACTGTTAACGATTATTCTTTCACTTCTGATTCAGGAGTTGTAAAAACAGGTGTTGACGGTAATTCTTTGGCATGGGCCGGTAATGGTAATCAGGAAGAAATGTTTTCTGTTCAGTATATGAACTACGCAGGTTGGAGCGATAAACACCAAATGGGATACTCTAATCAATATGTATTGTATGCCGGCTTACGTTGTTCCGACAATGGTTTCGAAAATACATTTCCGTTCGGACAAGGCTGGGGACAGGGAACTGTTTCAACCAACCTTTGGAACGACTGGACTGAATGGGAAACGGCAAATGGTGTTACCGATATCCGTAAAACCGCCTCGATTGTTGATTGTCAGAACGAATTGGATGGTTATGTTTTTGTTGCCGACTGTGATGAAGATTCAGGTTATTCGTTGAAAAAAATGCAGCCTGTTACTTCAAAACACGATGCTGAAGGAAATCCTGTAAGTTTTGATACAAATAATATTTTCTGGACCTACCTTGAAGGTTATACTTCAAGTCATAACGGTAACCATATGCAGGGAGCTCACTATCAGGATTTAATTCTGATGCGATATGCTGATATCTTGTTAATGCAAGCTGAATTATCCAAAGACGCAACTCATATGAACGAGGTTCGTCGTCGTGCAGGATTGCCTGACGTTGCATACTCTGACGAAGCACTGCAAAACGAACGTCGCTGGGAGTTTGTTGGAGAAGGCCGTCGTTGGGCAGATATCCGCCGTTGGCATGTTGCCGAATCAGCGTTGGCAGAACAAATTGGTGTTAGGGTTAATCACGAAGCTGTGTGGACTAATATGCCTGATCTTGGAGATGGTTTAGTTGCTCGTTATAAGGCAACGAATGGATTCTGGCCTATTCCTCAGGCGCAAATCGAGCTTTCTGAATTCCTTGAACAGAATGCCGGCTGGGGCGATAGTGATAATAAAACTTATGACACTTCAATGTGGAAGTAATTAATTGTAAAAAGATTATATAATGAAACGAGTCCCGAATTTTCGGGGCGAGTTCCATCTTATGCTTTTAAAAACAAACAATTTTAATAAGATGAAAAAGATATTTTTAGGTTTAACAATTATAGCTACCATTTTCTTTACAGCTTGTGATCCAATCGAAGATCGTTATGAGATGGGGTCTGCAATTACTGCTGATGAAATTGAAGCAACAGTAACAGTTGTTCAGGAAGATGGAGAGAATGTGAACTACGTAAAGTGCGAGTGCTCAAGCCCGATTACATGTAAATGGACCAATGGAATTTTGAGTAAAGCTAGTACATATGCCGAACTTAAAATGTTTGCTACCGGCGAACAAACTATTACTCTGCTTGGTTTATGTGCCGATGGTACCGAAATCTCTAAAGAATTTAAAGTACAGATCGATAAAATCTCAGAGAATTACCCGGTTGAAGCCGAATACGGTTATTTCTGTGGTGACGGAGAAAAAGTTTGGGTGTGGGATGAATATGCAAACGACGCAAAAGCACCATTTGGAAACGGTGGATACATGGGAAATGTTGGCCCGGGATGGTGGCTTGTTAGCATGGATCAACTTGATGAACAAGCGACAGGGATGAATAGTGAGGGCGATGGACAAAATGCAACAATGACATTTAACCTTAACGGTTTAACATTGACCAAAAGTTCGGGCGACAAAGGAACATTTGACTTCGATATGTCGCAAATGGTTAGTCCGGGATGGGATATAGGTTCTTTCTACACCGCTGGAGTTAACGTGCTATTAGGGGTTAATCATAATAATGGTGATGAAAAATATTATGAATACAGCATCCTGAAACTAAACGATGAAGAATTGTGGTTGTCTGCCCCGGAACCGGGAGCAGGATCATGGGGAGCTGCGTGGTTCTGGTGTTTCCGTGCACAAGGAACCAGCCCTGAATAATGTTGTAATTAGTTTATAACACTTATAATGAAAGGGATTCAATACGGATCCCTTTCTTCTTCTTAACGATAGGCTATCATAATTAGCTTTTTGTATTTTTGTCGGACTGCTTTTTTATGGTATATCGGAGTCGCTGCGACTGCTCGCAACAGAAACAAAATTTGTGATGATGGCAAAACCAAAACGAATTTTCAAGTATTTCCCCGAGCTTGCCTTTTGGGGAATTGTTGTTTTATTCTTTGGGATTGTATATCCTTATCATATCACATTTCACGAACAATATCAACTATTCCGGTTTTCGTGGAGATATTTTACTGAATTGCTTTCAATTCCCGGAGGAGGCGCCGATTATATTGCCCGCTTCCTGACTCAATTCTTTTTGTTTCCATGGTTGGGAGCAGTTATTATTGCTTCGCTTGTTACCCTTATTCAACTGTTTTTTCTGAAAATATTACGGAAGATTATCAACTCTGCTCCTCATTTAAGCATAGTCCTTTCGTTTGCGCCATCAGTTGCTTTACTGTTGTTTTTGTGCGACGAAAATGCGATGCTTAGTTTTCCGGTTGTGTTAGTATTGTCGATATCTGCAGCATGTGCATATTCAAGGATTTCGAAAAATCTCTCACGATTTTTTGTGGGAATAATAATGGTTCCCGTATTATTTTGGATCGTAGGCAGCGCTTCTGTAGTCTTCGTAATCCTGGCATTTATCTACGAAATTGCGCATGGAGAATATAAATTCCATCCTATTAAGTGGGGTGCTGTTTTCCTTCTTGTTGCGTTATATTTTATCGCAGTAGTATTTGCTTCGCACTATCTTGTTAATTACCCTTTATCGCGAATTGTTGATGGAATCGGTTATTACCGCTATCCAACAGTAGTTCCATTTATTAAGAATGTGGTTCTATTGTTAATCGCGCTTGTCCCTGTTTTAACTATACTTATTTCGAAAGTTATTCCTATAAAACACATAGTTTGGGCAACAATATTTTTGTTTGTTCTGGTTTTCGGAAGTGGTGCCGGAGCAATAATTTCAAACATCGATACGGATAGAGAAGAAGCTTTTGCTTACGATTATTTGGCTCGGATGCACAGATGGAATGCAATTGTTGACAAGGCAGAGAAAAATCATCCTGCATCATCTTTTGCAATGACTTGTGTAAACCTGGCGCTTGCCAAAACAGGGCAGCTGGGCAACCAAATGTTTTCTTTCCCACAGTACCAAAAACGCGAATCGTTACTCCCCACATACAAAAGAGACATGATTACGCCTTTGTTTGCCGGTGAAGTTTATTATCATTTGGGAATGGTAAATACGGCACACCGGTTTGCTTTTGAGGCAATGGAATCGATTCCCGATTATCAGAAAAGTGCGCGCTGTTATAAACGGATTGCCGAAGTCAGTATCATCAACGGCAATTATAAAATGGCGCAGAAATATCTGACTGTTTTAGAAGAGACCCTATTTTACCGAAGCTGGGCTAAACAGGCAAAAATGCTTCTGTTTAACGATGAAGCTGTAAATAAACATCCTGAATATGGCGCACTCCGCAAAAATCGCATCGACGACGACTTCTTTTTTAATACCGATGAACAGGATATTATGATGGCTTTCTTATTAAAAAAGAATTCGCACAACAGGATCGCTTATGAATATTTAATGGCACTTAAGTTACTCAATCGCGACATTACCGGTTTTATGCGATTTTATGAACTTGGCAATGAAATTCCTTATTTCTCAATACCAACCTATTTTCAGGAAGCTTTGGTGGTGTTGTGGTCATCGCAAAACAAACCTTTTAACGAAATGCCCTGGACGATCGACACTGAAATTGTAAATAACATGAAGGCTTTTATCAGCCGCTACAATTCGGTTACCGATAAAAAATCGCTTGCCGATAAATTTGGCGATACTTACTGGTATTATTTATTGTGTATGAAGAAATAGCAGACGAATGAAAAATTTAATCTACATAGTGTTGCTCTCGGTGTTGCTGTTTTCGTGTAAACAACAGATACAGAATGCCGAAAAAGTTAATTGTTACCCTGAAATTTGTCCTGATTATACCTGTGTTACAATTCCTGTAAATATCGCCCCGTTAAATTTTACAGTCGACAGCGGGAATTTTAGTGCTTTATCTCTGAAAATTTTTGAAAACGAAGAATTGGCATTTCAAAAACAATATAAAGGAGCAGTTGATATTCCTGTTTCCAAGTGGCAGGATTTGCTTCAGAAAAACTGTGGCGATTCGATCTGGTTCGACGTATCTGTGAAGAAATCGGGCAAGTGGTATCAATACAAACCATTTCCCGTTTTTGTTAGCGCCGACTCCATTGATTATGGACTTGTTTATCGTTTAATATCTCCGGGATATGAAACCTACAGTAAAATGGGAACTTACGAACGCGATTTGTCGGGCTTTAAACAACGGCCTTTGTTCGAGAATACCCAGGTTACAAACAGCTGTGTAAACTGCCACACTTTTAACAGGGGAAATCCTGAGCAACAAAGTGTCCACATCAGGGGGCAACACGGAGCAACAATAATTAAAACCGATGGCGAAACAAAAGTGCTGAAGTCGACAAACGATTCGATTCTGGCGTCGTGTATGTATCCGTTTTGGCACCCCTCAGGAAAATACATCGCCTATTCAACCAATACGGTAAGACAGGCTTTTCATACCACTGCTACCGATTTAATTGAAACGTTTGACGGGGCATCCGATATTTTAATTTACGACATTAAAAACAACACGCTGCTTACCAGTGACTTAATATCAGGCAAAAAATTTGAAACATTTCCGGCATTCTCGGCTGATGGCAAAACATTGTATTTTTGTTCTGCGCCATTCAAAAAATTACCACACGCGGCTAAAGAAACTTTCTACAATATTTGCAGCATTTCTTTCGACCCGGAAACAGGAAATTTTGGGAGTAAAATCGATACTGTTGTGAATGCGGCCTCAGAAGGAAAAAGTGCAACACTTCCGCGTGCTTCTTACGATGGAAAATATTTGTTGTATTCAAAAATAAATTACGGCAGTTTCCCGATGTATCATACCGATGCCGATTTGTGGCTGCTCGATTTGCAAACCGGCGAAACGCGGCCGCTAAACGAAGTAAACAGCAACTATTCCGACGGCTATCATAACTGGAGCTCAAATTCGCGTTGGTTTGTTTTCGAAAGCCGGCGCGACGGTGATTTGTTTGCCCGGCCGTTTTTTTCGCATATCGACGAAAACGGAAATGTGGGGAAACCGTTTATGCTTCCGCAACAAAAGCCCTACGAATATTATCAGGACTTGTTTTTTGCTTATAATTGTGTGGAATTTGTAAATGGAAGAGTATCATTTAATTCGCAGGAAATTGCAAAGGATTTAATGAAGCCGGAACGTTTGGAAATGAATTACGAGAAAAGATAACTATAAAAACTGTTGGGAGAAGATTTAATCATGTTTTGTAAAATGGAGTTGAAGAAGATAGTTGATAGGATTTTTACAATTTTGAAGCTTGACCGGGGACTTATAATTCTGTTACCGTTGTTTTTTATGGTTTCGTGCAATAACCCCACATTTAAAATATCAGGAGAATTACCGGATTCGAAATACGATGGAGAGTGGGTGTTTTTGGTTCCGATGGAAGAACATACTGTAGACGATGTTGATTCGGTTATAATTGAAAACAGCAGCTTTGTTTTCCAGGGAAATATTGAACGGGTTGCGGTAATCAGAATGCCAATGAAACAGCGGATGCAAATACAGGAATTGCTTGTTGTTACCGAGCCGGGAGAAATAAATGTGAAACTGGATTCTGTTAGCTCAGCAGCGGGAACACCTCAGAACGATGCTTTACAAAGATGGAAAAACTACCGGGCTGAATCGTTTACAAAACTTGGCTTGGCGCGAGAAATGGAGAAAACAGATCCGGATAACGACCTCCATGAGAAAATAAGAAATGATTTGAAAGCATTTAATTATAAGCTGCTGAAGGAAACGGGCGACAATACGCTGGGAGATTTTTTGTATAACACCGTGAAAGTTGCAATCCCGGATGAAAAACGCGCCGAGCTGGATTCAATATTTAAAATAAATTAGGATGAAACGAGCATCAAAAAAGAAAATATTAAATACCGGAATAATTGAATGGAGCTTGTCGTTGTTGCTGGGGCTGGGAGTATTTTTCTTTTGGTTGCAGGTTAGGCCAAACTTATTGAGCCACCAGGAACAATACCAGTTTTTCCTGTATTTAAAATCCTATTTTGTCGATTTAATTTCAAGGCCAACCGGACTTGCCGATTATATTGCGCGGTTTCTTACCCAGTTTTATTACTATCGCTGGGCAGGCGCTTTAATCCTTGCGTTGCTGCTGGTTGGTTTACAACGTGTAACCTGGCGAATTTTGGTTTTGGCATCCCCCGATAAAAAAGTCAAACACTTTCTTTATCCCGTGAGTTTTATCCCGTCGGTATTATACTGGGCTTTTCTTTGCGACGAGAACTTTATGCTGGCCGGCCTGATTTCACTGCTGTTTATCGTTTGTACGACGTGGATCATATTGTTGATTCCGCGTAAAGCAGTTCGTTTGGGCAGTGCGCTGGTTTCTCTTCCTGTGCTGTTTTGGTTGTCGGGAGGAATGTTCTGGCTGCCATTTCTGATGGTCCTGTTTTTGGAACGCATAGTCCATGATCGATCTTTTTCAATCACAAAACTTATTATTTGGTTAGTTGCAGGAATCCTGATTTCAATCGGTTCGGTATTAATAAGCTTCAACTTTTTAGTTCAATATCCCATCGCTGAAATGATAACAGGTATCGGTCTTTTTCGCTTGCCCGTTGAAGCGCCTTTCCTGCAGGTTTGGGGCGGACTTAGTTTTGCTGTAATTATTGCACTCTATGTTTTCTTCCCGGAATTGAAAAAAAATGTGTATGAAAAGATTTTCGGAGTTGTTTCTTTCTTGTTGGTTGTTATAATCGGGTATTCTTCCATCAATAAGTTCAACGATCTGGAAACCGAAGAATACATGGCTTACGATTACTGCGTGCGAAACAACGACTGGAAAGAAATAATTAAAATGGCTGACAAAAACACACCGCACACGCCATACACGGTCGCTTATTTAAATCTGGCTTTGGGAGAAACCGGTCAGTTGGGAACGCGGATGTTCCATTATTATCAGCACGATGCCAACGGACTGATCCCGGAGTTTGCAAAACACTATGTGGGAGCGCTGGTTTCGTCTGAAATCTATTACCATTTGGGTTTGATAAATATTGGGCAGGCGCATGCTTTTGAGGCTATGGAATCGATTTCCGACAAGCAAAAAAGTGTAAGAATTATGCAACGTTTGGCCGAAACCAATTTACTGAACAACCAGTATGCCGTTGCCAAAAAATATCTTTACCTGCTGCAACACACGCAGTTTTATAAAGATTGGGCAAACGAAGCGCTGAGTTGCATCGATGACAGTAAGAAATTCAACAAACATAAAGACTGGGTTTATTTACGACAAATACGCACAACAGATGAGTTTGTGTACAGTCCGCAGGAAAAAGACATGATGCTTGGCTTGTTGTACGAACACGATTACCACAATAAAATGGCGTTCGAATACCTGATGGCTTATTGCCTTTTACGCAAAGATATTCAGCATTTTGTTAATTATTTTAGTGTTGGGCGCAACCTGAATTATACCGAAATCCCACGACATTTTCAGGAAGCGCTGGTTTTTATGTGGACACAAAACAACGGTACTTTTAAAGGAATGCCATGGCCGATAAACCCGGTGATTAAAAGAGCTGTTGTTGATTATGCAACGATTTACACCAAACAACGTGGTGCTGCCAAACAGACATTAAAATCGCGTTACGGAGATACGTTTTGGTATTACTTACATTTTGAATAAATGCAAATTTAGTTTGATTATGAGATTTTATCTAAGTTATATATTCCTGTTGCTTGTACTGTTTTCCTGTTCGTCGAACGAAGAGGTGAGCAATTCGCAGCAAGTTTCATCACTGCCCGATATTCAACCCGATTATGTTGGCGTAACAGTACCTTCGGTAATTGCGCCGTTGAATTTTTCGGTGGCCGACACTTTTGAAATTGCAGACCTTGTTTTTTCAGGAAAAGGTAATACCACAATTCATTTGCAAAGCCGCAACATACCTGAAATTCCAATAAAAAAGTGGAAGGACTTATTGAATGAAAATATTGGAGACAGTATAAAAGTTGAGGTAAGTGTAAAGAAGGAAAATCAGTGGCTGTCGTATTTGCCGTTTTACATTCACGTCAGCGCCGATCCGATTGACGAAAGTATTTGTTACCGTCTTATTGCTCCCGGCTACGAAGTGTACAGTAAAATGGGAATTTACCAGCGTACTTTGACCGATTTTAACCAGCATGCAATCCTGGAAAACACTTTAGTAACGGGAAGCTGTGTGAACTGCCATTCATTCAAACAAACCGACCCGTCGTATCTTACCTTTCATGTGAGAGGAGATCACGGAGCTACGTTTGTAGCAACGCCCGATAAAGAAATTACGGCTTATTCAACCAAAACCGACAGTACTCTATCGTCGAGCGTTTATCCGTACTGGCATCCTTCGGGAGACTACATTGCCTATTCGAATAATATGACCCGGCAAACATTTCATACAAGGGAATCGGAGCGAATTGAAGTATTCGATTTTAAATCGGATGTTACGGTTTACAATGTTAAAACGAACGAGCTCATTACTTCTCCATTACTGAAAACGGAAAACTTTGAGACTTTCCCTTCGTTTTCATCCGATGGTAAACGCTTGTATTTCACTTGTGCAAGCCCGAAAAATATGCCGGCAGAATTTCGCGATATTCGATATAATCTTTGTGCCATTGATTTTGATGTTGAAACCGGTTCGTTTGGGAATCATATCGACACACTTTTTTATGCTGAAGGAATGAACAAATCGGTTACGTTTCCGCGACCAAGTTACGATGGGCGTTATATCATGTTTACGCTCATCGATTTCGGGCAATTTTCAATCTGGCACAAAGAAGCTGATCTGTGGATGCTCGATCTTGCCACCGGCGAGGCAAAACCGCTGGAGGGAATCAACAGCGACGATACTGAAAGTTACCACTCGTGGAGCAGCAATTCGCGCTGGACAGTGTTTAGCAGCCGGCGTGGCGATGGTTTATACACCCGCCCGTACATAGCGCACATTAACGAAAACGGTGAGGCGGACAAAGCATTTTTATTGCCGCAGAAAAATCCTGTTAACTATTACAAGGAGTTATTATTCTCGTACAATATTCCCGAATTTAGTAACGCCCCGGTAAAACTAAATATTTCGGAAATTGAAGATCAGTTGATGCAGGAAAAGAAGCCATCTTTTTCTTTTAAAAGCAATTAATTAACAGGGTTATGATAAAATCTCGAAAAGTTGGAATAACAGTGGCACTGGCCTGGGGAATTATTTGTTTCCTGTTTTTTCAGTTTTTTTATCCGTATCATTTGTTCCACCGCGAACAGATGCAGCTGTTTTTGTTCGAACCCGGCTACTTGCTATCTTACTTCAACAAACCGGCCTGGCTGGCCTGTCTTTTGGGCGATTTTCTTACCCAGTTTTTTTACTACATCGGGGGAGGAGCAGCAACCATTACATTAACGCTTTTGGTATTGATCGCAACAGGATTCTGGTCGCTAAAAAAGCTAATTTCTGGCGTCCCGGCTTTTATTATTATCCTGCTGATTGCAACGTGGGAAGCTCTGCGAAATACCGGGGTGGTTTATCCTTTGTCGTCAACGGTGGCATTAATAGGCGGATTCCTGATTGCAGGAATTGGCTTATCGCTTAAAATAAAACAGACTACCAAAGTTTTAGTAAACTTATTTCTCCTGGTAATTGCTTATTGGTTATTTGGTTACGGAGTTTGGTTAGCACTTCTCCTTCTTCTGATTGGTGAGTTCAAAAATCGTTTTAAGTTAATCTCAGTAGTGTATTTTGCTGTTTTGATTTTGCCTTTTCTATTGCGCCCGCACTATCTCATACCACTCGCTGATGCGTTTAAATACCCGATGAATTTGTTTTGGAATACGCCCGACATGCACGAAGAGGAGATATTTGCAATGAATATTGAAAGTAGTAGAGGCAATTGGGACAAGGTGTTGGAAAAGGCTCAGAAAATTGATAGGAACGATCAAAATGCTACGTATTATTACAATCTGGCAAACAGCCATTTAAATCAGTTGCCCGAGAATCTTCTGGATTATTACCAGCCCGGAGAATATGGACTTTTCCTTAAACTTGGAAATAGGTCTTCGTTTCTGTCGATATTGTTTAGCAACGATGCATGGTTTGAGGTTGGCGATATGACGATGGCCGAACACTCGGCAATGCTGGGACAAATTTTTTCGTATAACCACCGAAGTAGCCGAATGGTAAAACGGCTGGCTGAAATAAATCTTATTGCCGGAGAGGATAAAGCTGCCGGCAAATATTTAACGATGCTTGAGCATACTTTATGTCATAGAAAGTGGGCACAAAACCGAAGGCCGGAAAATCAGTCAGAAGCATTAAAAGAGTGGATCAATCGCAAAAGACTTAACTGCTCGTCTGTTGATACCCTTCGTCCCAATAACGATGTGGTCACCTCGCTTAGAAATCTACTGGATACTAATCCCAAAAACAAAGCCGCGCGTGATTATTTACTTTGTTTTCAGCTGCTTTCAAAAAATATCGACGGTTTTGTTGCCGATTATAATGCTTATGCCAAACCTTTGGGGAATGCTCCCTGCAAACTTTATACGCAGGCACTATTGATCTCTTTAGTAAGAAATAATGCTACGCCGAAAGAATATGTTGCTTATAAGCTGGACAAATCAGTGGTGGACAATTTTTGGAAGTACACTCAGTTGTACAAAAAAGGAGATGCCAAATCTTTGGGAAAAGAATTTAAAAGTTCGTATTGGTTTTACTTTCATTTTGCAACCATTAAAGTAGGAGACGAATGAAGAATAGTGTGCTGAAATATGGAGTTTTTGCCCTGCTGTTATTGCTTTCGTGTAAACAGTCGCCGCAAAATGTGAAGGCCGTCGATACATTCCCGGCTATTTACCCGGATTATATCAATGTTACGATTCCTGAAAACATCGCGCCACTGAATTTTATGATGGGCGATTCGGTTGAAAAAACAGTCGCTACAATTAAAGGCAAAGAGGCGAGTATAACCGTTTACGGAGAGCAAAAATTACAAATACCGCTCAAAAAATGGAAAGAACTGCTTTCTGCCGGCGAACAAACAATTTCGGTTACTGTAAGCAGCAAAAAAAATGGAGAGTGGACTCAATACAAATCCTTTTCATGGGCAGTAAAAACGGATAAAATAGACGGTTTCCTCAGTTACCGCTTAATTGAGCCGGGTTACGAAGTGTGGAATAAAATTCAATTGGTTGAACGAAACATTGAAACGTTTGACGAACGTGTTTTGGCCGACAACAATCTTACCGAGAACAGTTGTATGAATTGCCATATATACGGGAATAATAACCCGCAATTATCGTTCTTCCACATGCGCGGGCCCAATGGCGGTACTGTTTTAAATCGTAACGGTAAACTCCGTAAAATAAATACCCGCGCCAATAATATGATTGCCAACGCAACCTATGGAAATTTGCATCCGTCAGGGCGTTTCGGTGTATTTTCATCCAATATTGTGATCCCTGAATTTCATTCGAGCCAAAGCAAACGACTGGAAGTTTACGACAGTGCTTCGGATCTGATTGTAATCGATTTCGACAACGACAAAGTAATTACCCAGCCCTCCTTAAGCGACACAACTGCTTTTGAAACTTTCCCTGTATTTTCTGCCGATGGAAATTCAATTTATTATTGTTCGGCGCCTTACAAACCGCTACCTGACAGCATCGAGTCGTTACGATACAGTATTCATCGAATCGATTTTAATCCGGAGAATGGAACGCTCGGAACAAAAGTCGATACGGTTTGGAATTCCGAAATACAAAACGGATCTGCATGTCATTTAAAAACTTCGCCCGATGGAAAATATTTGCTTTTCACCGTGGCCGATTACGGTACTTTTCCTATCTGGCACCGCGAGGCCGATTTACAAATGCTAAACTTGGAAACCGGAGAAATCGATAAGATGGAAAATGTGAACGGGCCAAATTCCGATACCTATCACAGCTGGTCGTCGAACAGCCGCTGGTTTGTATTTGCCAGTAAGCGCGATAACGGAATGTATGGCAAACCCTATTTTTCGTATATCGATGAAAACGGGGTAGCACACAAACCATTTGTACTTCCGCAAAAAGATCCGGCCACTTACGATTTTATGCTGAAATCATTTAATATCCCTGAATTGTCGAAAGGACAGGTTCCTTTTGATGCCATGGATATAGAGAAACTTTATAAAAGCCCGGAAACAGAGAGGGTAAAATAAAATCGGTCTCCCAAGTGGAAGACCGATTCTTATCTGATTTCTGAATTTAAATTATTCTTCTTTCTGTTTTTGATGCAGATAGTAACTAAATCCCCAATTAATATTAAAATTTTTACTGGGAACTACATTCCCTGACACCTTATTATAATCCCAGTCTTTTGAATCACGGTAAGCAAACCATAAAAAGGTGCTCAGATTAGGCGTTATATTCCAGCTGGCTTTCGGACCAATTATAAACGAGGCTAATTTTTTGTCATCAATAGCATAGTCGCTTTTTAGTGCAAAATTTAGTTCCGACTTAATTGAAAGTCCGAATATCCTTTTGTTCAGTAAATAGGCTTCTGCACTTGGTCCAACTATAAAATGTTTATATCGCGGATCATAGGCTTCTTCGAAATACTTAGTGCCTTCGTAAAGAAACTTGGCGCCTACTGATAAGTGTTTAAAAAGGAAATAACTAGAAAATGCAGTAATACTATAGGTATTTCTAATATGCTCGTTATCGAGGTTGTCATAAACTCTATTAAAGTAACCAGTCCCTCCCAGTTCGAATGAACCTTTTTGAGGTTGTGCCAAAGAACTAAAAGAGCAGATACAAAGAAGCAGGATAAAGTTGAATTTTGTTTTCATGGCTAAAAATTTAGTAAGTGGTAAAAAAAGAAAGATGTCCGGGAATAATTATTTAACGCGCGTCCTGGAAATCTTCTCACAAGCAATTTATAGAATTACCCCTCCCTGAAAGCATGATAAAAGTCATGCCCTGTTGATAAACATATGTTTTTTATTGTTTGGAAATATTGAGTATATAACGAGTAGATTATAAAAATGCCCATGAATCCTAGATGACAGGCATAAAAAAAGATACAACCTGAAACAGGTTGTATCTTTTTGAATTAAATATTTTTAACTATCAGTATTAACCGTAATTTATATCGAAGGTTAGCTGCTCTTTTTCTCCTGAAGCAGAACCTCTTCAATCGCTTTAATAAATGTTTCTTTAGGAAGTGCTCCCTGGGCTGCCTGAGGTTTTCCTTCGGCCGGGATGAAAAGAATAGTTGGAATACTTCTGATTCCAAAAGCAGCCGACAATTCGCGTTGCTCCTCGGTGTTTACCTTGTAAATGATAACTTTTCCGTCGTATTCTTTTGCCAGTTCTTCGAGGATTGGAGCAACACGTTTACACGGGCCACACCAGTCGGCGTAAAAATCAACAATACACGGAACAGTACCTTCGTATTTCCAATCTTGGTTTGCTTCGTAATTGAATACCTTTTGTTTAAAGGTTTCTGTAGTTAAATGCACTACTTCTCCGGAAGTTTCTGTTGCGGTTGAAACTGAAGTTTCAACTACGGGAGAAGCTGTTTCTGTTTTTGCTTCTGCTTTTTCTTTTGGTCCTGCATTGCAGGAAGCCATAAAAAGAATCCCGATTATTAATGTGAAAAGTTTATTCATAGCTTACAAATTTAAATATCTAGATATCTGCATGCGAAGATAATATTTTTTTTGAATCTGACACTATAGTATTTGCAAATGAGACGAATGGAACTTTAGCAGAGCTGTTTTCGTTTAAATCATGAAATGCGAAACTCTGTTATCATCATATTATTGTGTGCTCTTCCTACAGGTTGTTTTTCGCAACCCGATGCTTTTATAAAGGAGCGGAAACAGATGGTTTACCAGCAAATACAAGCTCGTGGCGTTAGCGATAAACAAATATTAAAGGCGTTTTTAAATGTGCCGCGCCATGAATTTGTTTCACTTGAATATGTAAAATTTGCCTACACCGATTCGCCCTTACCCATCGACGAGGGCCAGACTATTTCTCAACCTTTTATTGTGGCTTATATGACCGATATTTTGGATTTGAATCCCACAGACAGGATTTTGGAGGTGGGGACAGGTTCGGGGTACCAGGCAGCTATTTTAAGCCAAATTTGCGACTCTGTTTTTACCATTGAATTATTTGAAACGCTTAGCAGGCAGGCAGAAGAAGTTTTTAAAAAGCTCGGTTATAAAAACATTTACTGCAAAATTGGAGACGGATATCAGGGATGGAATGAAAAAGCTCCCTTCGATGCCATTATTGTAACCTGTTCGCCAACGCATGTGCCGGATCCTTTAAAAGAACAACTCGCCGAAGGTGGAAGGATGATTATTCCGGTGGGAGAGGGGCGTATTCAGCAACTGGTACTTCTTCAGAAAAAGAAAGGGAAAATCAGGGAGAAAGCTATACTGCCTGTTCGTTTTGTTCCTATGTTGGATAATGACGGAGATGTGTATTAACGGTGAATATAATGTCAGATCAGCTCACAAAATCGTCAAGCTTTATTTGCTCATCCATTAAATCCTGCAGGGTTGTAGATTTAAGGTAATCGATAATCTGGGTATTTAATTTTCCCCAAAATCCTTGGGAAGAACAATGTCCGTCTCGTTTGCAATTGTAGTTATTCGAAAGACAATCAACCACACAAATACCGGGCTCGAAAGCATTGTGTATATCGTTTATTGTAATTTCAGAGGGTTTTTTGGTAAGTATGTAGCCACTTCTTCTTCCGCTTGCTTTTGTAACCAAGCCGGCCACCTTGAGCGAAGTAATGATATGATCGAGGTATTTATATGAGATATCTTGATTCGATGAAATTTCTTTTTGATAAATACCGTTCTCAGATTCATTTAGCGCTATCTCAAGTATCGCTCTGACACCATATCTCGTTTTTGTGCTAAATTTCAAAACTTATGTTTTTTTCTGGTTATTATTTATTATTTGAGTAAACGCAAAGGTAATAAAAACTTCATCATCAACTTTTATTACTCCAAGAGCTTTTGTTGGTGGTTCCAGGTTAAAATCAGAAAGTTTTACTTTAAAGATACCCTGAATCAATACTTTTGATGAATCGCAAAAAATATACTTACATGGAATGGTGTATTCTTGTGAGTTCCCTGCCATTGTAATTTGCGAAACCAAAGAATCACATTTATGTCTAATGGTTTTATTATTAAGATCTTTCAACTGAACCTGTATTTTTATACACGGAAATTCATCGGCTTTTACCAGCTTCAAAAAATCTTTCAACATCATATGGTTCTGGGCAGAAAATTTATCAACCGGTACATTGATGCTTTTTGTAAATGCTTGTTTGGGTTGGTCGCTTTCTTCAAGAAGTTCAATCTGTTCGTGGAAGAGTTCAAATTTGTTCATATTCGATGAACCCTGAACGATAATATAATTCTCGCAGTTATCCGGTTTTTTCTTGCTCCATTTCTGACCTGCAAATGCCGGGAAACTGCATAAGAAGCACAGTGTAAAATACAGATAATATGTAATATTTTTTCTTTCCATAAAATTGGTTAGGTTGCCCGAAATCTCGGGCAACCTCTCTTTTCCCATTAGACCATCTCAATTAAAACGAAATTGCTGCTTCAAGAACAACTCCGTTAAATTTGCCCCCATCAATATCTCCGTGTGCCGGGCCCTCATATTTTTGTGTTACATAGTCGAGTTTTACCAATACATTTTCTGTCATAAACCAGCCACCACCAATATTTGTGCGGTTAACTTCTGAGTCTTTGCCGTCGCTTACATGGTTGTAACGTGTTCCCAGATAGAAACTTCCTACACGGTATAAGGCTTGAATAGCTGCCTGAGAGAAGTCCTGATCATTTCCGCTTTTCACTCCGTTCATTGTTTCATATACACCGAATAATTCCAGGCCTTTATACTTAAAGAATAAATTAGCCATATAACTGTTCAGTTCACTCTGTCCGCTTCCCGGGCTCCATCTGCCCGAACGGAAATTGTCGCCCTCTGCAGCAGCAGTTTGCATTACGTTATAGTAACGTGCACCGGAGCGATCGCCGTCCCACAGATATATTCCGCTGTGGTCTTTTGCCCCGTGGAAACCCGACAAGGTTGCACGAACCCTTAAATCTTCATTTATATCTTTGTCGTAACCCAATTTCCAGTTAAAAGTAAGGTCGTCTCCAATGTCGTTACCGCGTCCGTAATTTACACGTCCGTTACCAACGCCTGCAACAGCTAAAAATCCTTTGTTTCTGAACATAAATTCCAATCCGGGATTCGTTGTGTAAGCATCCATAACCCAGTTTCCAACAAAAGGATTACTGAGCACATCGCCGTTGTTGCTCCTAAAATAATGTGCGTCACCATAGTCCGGCATCATTACACCGGCTTTAATGGTAAGGTATTCCATTAATTTTTCGCTGCCTTTTAAAAACGGCATGTAGTCAATAAGCAGGTATCCTCCTTCAACCCAGGCCTCGTTGTGATGACGTGACGACATGTAGTTGTTAATGTAAAGTTGAATCCCGGGAGCCAGATCGGCAGTTACACTTAGATTCGCGGTTGGAAGATTGAAGTTATTCTTCAGATCAATCAACTCAACATCAGCTTCATGATCGAGTGCCTGAAGTTGTATGGCAAAACCTGCTCCAACTTTCACTTTCAATTTTTCAAATTCAGTCGGATTTAATTTAGTCTTCTCAAATTGTCCAAATGCTAATGTGCTTACAAAAGCAATAATTAGTAGTAAAGATAATTTTTTCATTTTCGAATAATTTAATTGTGATACTCTGATTTATTTAATCGTTAATCGGTTAAACTTCCAAGTTGTGCATTGCGGAATAGTACTTCGTAGTGAATGACTATGTCATCACCTGTTTTTAATGTCCCCATCATCGCTGTTGGCGGGTCTATGCCAAAATCGCTCATTTTCAGTGGAATATTTCCTTTTACAATGAACTGATCTTCGTTTTTGGAAACCTTTGAAAAATTCAGATTGATTTCTTTTTTCACGCCTGAAATGAATAATTCTCCTTTGATTGTGGAAAGTGTGTCGTTTACAACCTGAGCATTATTTTCTGTTACGAATTTTATTTCCGGATGATGATCGGGATCAAATGCTCCATGGGTTTTTTTGTCCATAATTTTATTATGACTTTTCAGGTCATTAACCTGGCATTTAAAATCCACCGACTGAACGGATATTTTGTCCTCACCATCTGATTTAATTGCTACAGAGCAATCAAATTTTTCAACATTCATATCCCAATCGTGAAGTGATGATGTGCCGCTGATTCTTAGCTTGCTCGAGGCATCATCCTGATGGAAAATGGTTTGTGCATTACTTGAATAGTTTTGAAAAAGCATTACAAGTATGCTAATTACCAGATAATTTAATGTTTGTTTCTTCATAACTGTTTTTTGTTAAACTACTAATCCTATAAAAACTATAGGACAAATATAATAAGTCGGATGAAATGGCAATTCTGACAAATATCATTTTTCGACTATTTGTGTTGTAAAACAGGGTTTTAACTTCTTGTTAACATCCCTTTTGAGGCTACTGTTTTGCGATAATCAGGTGAAAATCTTTTGTGCTAATCTCAGGTTTTTAGTCTAATAATAGTGTGTTAAAGTGTTGTTTTTCAGTAGATTATTTTGTAGATTAATAAGAAAAACTATCTGATGCAAAAATTAGTTGTTTTGCTTGGTATATTCTTCCTTTTTCTTGGTGGAGATAATAAAACCAGGTATCGTCAGACTCTTCCTGAAATTAATGCCAAAGACCTGAAGTTTGCTCCTGCTTTTCTTTTCGAGAAACCGGATTTACCCTCTCCTGCCATTAATGTAAACGAAAAAGAAGTGTTTCTGCTAAAAACAAAAGATAACCTATATACATGGATGGATGTGACTGTTGAAAACGGAGAACCCTTTAATTATAAAAAGCAATTGTATGGAAAAGGAAATCAACTAATGGCTGATGAACAGGATTTTCCGCATTTGGCAGAAACGGGACTGCATTCCGATGAAGAATTGCGCAATACGAAAGTTATAACGGGGTTGTCGGTGGCAAAAATTACTGTTGATGCACGTCCCTGGGGCTCTTCAGGAGTTGGTTTTATTGCTGATGATGAAACAATAATGTCTGTGATTTGGGCAGATAACCAAACCGTTAAGAAGTTGGAATTAACCCATCCCGATATAGCACGGCCACTTTTTCATTTCTGGAATACGATCCACGATTTTGATCAAGTCAGTCTTGATTCAAAAACAAACATCCGCCTTGAATTAGCTTCTTTTCTATATAACGGCCACGAAATAGAATTTGACGTACAGGGAAGCCGCGGATGGCAGGAATCTATTTTTAACGACGAGATACTTGGAACGGGACATATTCGATTGTGGCGACAACTAACTTCAGAAGAACAAGTTTTTCTGGAGGAAAATTATAAGCACTTGACGGCAGATCAAATGAAGGAATTTAAAAAGATGCTCTCTTATTTGCACACTGGCGAAATGGTGTTGTTCTATATTAATCGCTATGGTTTTTATGAAGGGCATAAGGAGTATCGTGTCGATCCGGTAACAGTAGCTTTTCTGTTTGGATTAAGATCTATCGAAGAACTTCAACGGGCAACCAACGGTGATTTGTACGCTTATTTCACAACGCACTTCACTGAGAATCCGGAGTAAAATGAAAAAAGGTGTGACTATTTTGATAACGGCGGTTCTTCTGCTTTTTTTTCTGAATACCGGGGCGCAAAGCCAACAAGCTGAAATCGATTCGCTTGTAATTAAGTTGAGAACGGCAGGACGGGAATGGAATAATTACGCGAAGCCATTGATTAAAATTGGAGAACCTGCAGTGTCGGAACTCATAAAAAATGCCCGGGATACAAGCCTGAGCCAGTGGAATCGCAGGATATTAATGATGACCCTCAACAGTATTCATTCAGAACAGTGGGTAAAACCTGCACTGGAAATTCTATTCGATGAAAAGGAAACACCGGAAATAAGAAATCGGGTAACTGCTGGATTATCAGGTTTCGACTTATCGTATGTAAATACTGAATTATGGGAGCTTTTCGGCCTGACTGAGAATCAATTTCACAAATCGAATATTGCGAGCCTGCTGCTCAATGCAGATACAGCCATGGCTTATAAAGCTTTTTACGAACTCTACCAAACGCAGGATGGGCACATTCAGCGAAATGCACTGCAGAAAATGGTCTTTCTCCGCCCTAACGAATCAACAACCTGGTACCTAAAAGCATTGCAGGGGGAAGACTGGATGACCGCTAATTTAGCAATGGACAGCCTGATCAACTCCACCTGTTTCGAATCGGATAAATTACTTCAGGTCTATAATAATCCGAAAATGAGAGAAGAGATTCAGTGGCGAATTGTTTATGTTTTGGGTCAGCGCAATGATTCTAAATATGTTCCTTTTTTATGTGAAGCACTGAAGAACGAAAGCTGGCTGGTGCACACTGAAGCTGCGGTGAGTTTGATTCGATTAGACAGAGCCAAAGTTTTAACACAACTCGAAGTCCTGAAAAATGATTCATCGAAAACAGTTCGTAATAACGTAGAATGGATCGTTTCCCAATTACAGGAAAAATAACGTGTCCGTTTATTGCCGGAGTATATTGGGAGTTACCATGTTTGTACCTTGTTTTTTGTTAAAACACCAGGTGTTCAAGATGTTCTTCGTTCATTACATCTCCCATGGTCCAGAAATGCAGGTTGCCGGCTTTTATTTTAAAAACTTCGCTGATCGATTCCAGGTCGTGTCCCGTAATTTCGTCCATAAAAAGGTGGTCCTCGTGGACTTTATGAATGATTTCCGGATCGTCAACAAATTCAACAGTACCTTTTAACCGCATTTGTTTGGCATGCGCAAAATCGTAAGGACTGTTGTAGAAACAAACTTCAACCTTCGGATTTTTGTGTAGCTGTTTCGACAGGTTTTTAGGTGATAATGTCCCAAAGAAAAATCCTTCTTTATTGGCATTGTAGAGCATCACGGTACGTACATGGGGTTGATCATCCTCGGTAGTAGCTAAAAAGCACACCGGATTGTCGTTGGCAAAATGCAAATATTCATCGATATTCATGACTAAGTAATTTTTGGTTATAATCTATTATTTATTAAAAACGAATTCTATTTCTAAAAGGCTCCAAATTTCATTATCCAGCCGTCACTGCGAGTATTTGTTTCCTCCTGTATGCCCGGGCCAATTACCACAAAACCACCGTCGGAACTGTTTATTATTCGCGATGCGTGGTCATTATTAAAGCGGAGCCGGAGCAACTTTTCAGTGAGCTCATTTCCTTCAGGATCGATGGCTAATAACCACGGGCCAACTTTCCCCAGGAACGATGTTGCTTTTATTCCGGCAACGATGAATGTTCCATCAGGGCGGATGGTCAGGGCATTTCCTCCTTCAGAACCTTCTCTGTCTACACTTTTTGTCCACATAATCTCGCCGGTGTGTTTTATCTTATTTAAAACCAGGTCGTAATCGAAAACCGGCTCGGGAGAGTTGATATCGTTTAAACATTTTCCATTCCAGCCAACAATCATTAAAGCGCTGTCGGGAGAACAGCAAATACACTCGGGCCACACTTTCTGGTCGGGAGTTTTGATCCACGAATACCATTTTGCTTTTCCCCGATAGGAGATACGAATGGCAATAATGTCGCAGTTGTTTTTTCCGGTTTCGCTTACCTGAGCTGCCAGGGCAAAATCACCATCCGGAAGTTTTTTTATTGATCGGGCACATCCCGACATGTCTGGCATGAATGTACTTTCCAAAGTGAACTCACCATCTGCGTTCAAGGTTGCCATCCAAATATGCGGGTTGTCGGGATCTTCTCCTTTTGATCCTGCAATGGCAAAGCGGTTTTCTATCAGTGAAATAAGGTCTTCAACATACACGTATTCTTTGCTAAGTGTTTTTCTCCAGATTTCCTTTCCATTTTCGTCTAATCTTATCAAGAGGCAACTTCGTGTGTCATCCTCATAAGAAGTACCAAGCAGAACATAGCTTTTATCGGTGAGTTGCGTGAGTCTTCTGGGAATTTCCTTGTTTTCTGTCCCAATAGTTTTAGACCACAGTGTATCGCCATTTTCGGCAAAACGGACAATTTGGAAATCGAATGAGTTTCCTGTAATTTTTACCGCGCCGGTTACTGTGTATCCACCGTTTGCATCTTCAATAACATCGGTGTAAAAATCGCAGCCTCTCGTTCCCGACTGTTTGTTCCATTCGGGTTCGGGTATCTGTGCTGCCGATGAAACGATGTGTGTAATGAATAAAATCAATATGTACAGATGTACCTTTTTCATAGCGATATTTGTTCATCTCAATAACTATCCAATCTGACAGAAGTGATCAATTTTTTTCCAACCTGGATGTAAGCATTGTTACAACCGATACGGTTACAGGCTCCCACAAACGAATTAAAATTTCCTTCCCGGTTTAGAAAAAGAGTGAAGATATCTCCGCCGCAGTGGCATTTTGAATATGTGGGCAGGATTTCACCACATTCAGAACAACTAAAGGTGTACAGTTCTCCCTCTTTTAAATCAATATCAATGGCTATGCGGTTTTTGCAACCATAAACCGGACTTAGCGCCACTTGTCCGCTTTCGTCATCTTTCGATATTTTTAGCAGAATACCTTTGAACCCGTTAAAAAAAACGTTTTCCGAAATTAAACTATGACCATTGGGACAATAACATTCAGTGAAAACAAGTAATTTTTCCTCGTTACAGATTTCCTCTTTTCGTAGGGGATTGGGGAAAATCATCATTCCTTTTTTATTGAATATACTCACCTTTGTTTTGTTTTCCGTGTTTTTGAAATTCGGGAATCAGCTCCTGAAAAATCGCGATTAATTTTTCTTTGATTTCATCGTATTTAATTGCCAGTTCCTCTGTAAAATATTCTGAAAAAACCATGTCTTCTTTAATCTCAACCGTAATGATGAACATGTTGGGAGGGATTGTAAACTGAAGAGATTTTCCCAGCTCGAGCGCGGTTATAAAATTAGTATCGTGCAGGTTCGAGAGATGGAGCGTTTCTTTAAAATTGTGGGGTGTATAAAGGTTTACGTCTCCAATTTCTCCGTCGGCGGTTTTTATGGCATCGATAAAAATAACGATTTGGTAGTCTTTAATAAACTCCAGAATTTCGAGTCCTCCCACATTCATTTTTTCGAAGTCAACGGGAAGCTGATCGAATTTTTTTTTAAGAAAATCGCAGAGTCTCGGACCAATGGCATCGTCGGTTAAAATATCGTTGCCGATACCCAAAACCAATGTGTTATTTTTATTCTTACTCATACTTTTTCTTACGAATCCGGTTTTATTTTCGTTGCACCGAACGGATTAATGTTCCGTCTTTTTCGCGGATATTAACGATCATTGGCATTTCTCCCGGTAAACTGTGAGTAGCACACGAAAAGCACGGGTCGTAAGCTCTGAAAGCCATTTCAATCATATTCAGAATTCCATCGGTAACTTCCACTCCTCTTTTAATTAATCCCTGCGCCGCCTTTTTTAGCGACATACAAATGGCTGCGTTGTTGTTGGTGGTTCCCACAATGATGTTGGCTTTTTTAACAAGACCTTTTTCGTCGGTAAAATAGTGGTGTGTTAGCGTTCCGCGCTGGGCTTCCACAATTCCGATTCCTTCATTCGGGGTTTTTGTAATTGGTGTACGAAGTTCTTTCCCGGTTATATCTTCGTCGGTGATCAGTTCGTACATTCTTTCGGCAGCGTACAACAACTCAATTAACCTTGCCCAGTGCATGGCAAGCGTGGCGTGAACAGGTTTCCCACCCAGCACGCCATACATTTTTTCGTATTCCTGCTGGGCAAGTGTTGTAGCCATTCCATCGGCAGCATTTAAACGCGAGAGTGGCGTTGCCTGGTAAACACCCGAATCCTGTCCTTCAACAAATCCTTTCCATCCGATTTTTTTCAGATATGGAAATTTCAGATAACTCCAGGGTTCAACTCTTTCAGCTATAAATTCCTTGTATTCTTCCGGGCTGTATTTGCAGTGTTCTTGCCCTTCTGTATCTACAACCCTCACTTTTCCGTCGTAGAAATTAACGTGATTGTTTTCGTCGACCAAACCCATAGAATGGATATTTAATGAATAAGGACCGTTCAGAATGATGTCCACATAATCTTTGTTTTCAAGAACCACATCCTGAAAAAGGTTAAGCGAGAATTGTGCAAACTGGATAAATCCGACAGCCCTTTTCTCAATGTCATCGCGCTGTTCTTCGGTAATTCCTTTCCGAACTCCACCGGGCATGTTCATAACCACATGTGTCTGGTGTCCGCCAAGCATGGCCTGGATTTCCTGGGCTAAACGGCGTTGCCTGATTACTTCGGTTCCCGTTTTTGTTCCCACTTTATTGATTACTCCCAGAATGTTGCGTTCGGCTTTTGCAGCTGTTGGACCCACAACAAAATCGGGAGCGGCCAGTGCATAAAAATGCGCCGTGTGGCTGTGAACAAAGTGAGCCATATAAAACAGTTCCCGAAGTTTTTTTGCGGTTGGCGGAGGTTCAACTCCAAAAACAGCGTCGATTGCTTTTCCCGATGCCATGTGATGACAACCCGGGCAAACCCCGCAAATTTTGGTTACAATCTGAGAAAGTTCCTCCACCGGCCTGCCTTCACAAAACTTTTCAAAGCCCCGGAGTTCCGGCACCTGGAAATATACATTTTCCACATCGCCGGCATCATCGAGGAAAATTTCAATTTTTCCGTGTCCTTCCAGGCGGGTTATCGGATCTATGGTAATCTGTCTCATAACAGTTTAAAGTTTAATGTTCAAAGTTTAAAGTTCAATGTTCAACGTTTTGTGCTTTCGGAACATTGGATTTGGCCTGTAAGCCTTCCGGAATTTTCCTTCTGAGTATAGATGCCGGCATGCTAAACCGGTAGAAGTAACCGGCCGGATCGATCACGTTTTCAAGTATCGTCTCAATTTTTTCAGGTGTGTCGCCATCAATCATCGTTGCAACTGATGACATCATTTTTGCTCCAGGATCGATCACATCGGGTGCCGGGCCATAACATCCGCGGCAAGGTGCATTGCATTCTATGCAGCGGTGGCCACAGCCGGTGCGGGTTGCCGGTCCCATGCACAAAACGCCCTGTTCAAGGAAACAGGTTTCGCCATCGTCCTCAATTTCCCAGGGGCGGTGAAATTCTTTTATTTTTTTATTGTCTGTTTTTTTGCGGCTGCATTCGTCGCACTGCGATTTATTTCCGGCGCCAACTACCGAACCTTTGGGAGGAAGCTCATCGCCATTAACAATGGCCATAAAAACATCGAGCAGGCGTTCGGTTTGTGGCGGGCAACCGGGCAAATAATAATCCACATCAACGGTTTGCCCCAGAGAACGAACATCGTTGTAAAACTCGGGCAGGGTAAGAGTTCCTTCGGGCACTTCAACTTTTTCTTCGGGCCTGGTTTTTTCAGGATTTATTGTGGATTCCGATTCAGAATATACCCGTTTAAATATTTCTTCTTTTGTACTCAGGTTGGCCAGTCCCGGAATTCCGCCAAGATGTGCGCAAGAACCGTAAGCGACCAGTATTTTCGATTTTTTGCGAAGGAGCCTGGCCATGTGTTCGTTTTCACTGTTTCGGATGGCACCGTTAAACAGGGTTACATCGATGTTCTGGTCGGGCATGTCTTCAACATCCTTGTATTTTATGTCGAGTGCTATCGGCCAGAAAACCAGGTCGGCATTGGCAACCACATCGAATAGCTTTTCATGCACGTCGAGCACCGAAACACAGCAACCACCGCAGGCGGCTCCCCAGTAAACGGCCAGTTTTAATTTTGGTTTGTTCTTATTTTCAGCCATCACTTCTTCGTTTTAATTGTTTTTATGTAGAATGTTTTTTAACAATCATGTTGAACAACCCGCCCTCACTCCCTCCCTGCAAAGGGAGGGACGAACGTGTCTCCGACACATTCTGGGTGGGTCTTTCAGTATTTATTGCCAGATTGCTTTATATCTTCTTTCTTTTAAGAAGATTAGCTATAATTTTCAATTACTTCTTTTATGCGGCACGGACCGAGTTCCCTGATGGTTTCGGTAAAAGAGTCGGCCAGTTCGGCAAACTGTTTTCCTTCGCTTGCGCTTATCCATTCCAGTCTGATTCGTTTGGAATTGATTCCCAGTTGCGCAAAATATTTCTGAAGCATATCGTAACGCCTCAAACATTTGTAATTACCCGATTGATAGTGGCAATCTCCCGGATGACATCCGCACAGCAACACGCCGTCGGCGCCGTCTTTGAATGCTTCCAAAACAAAGGTCGGATCAATTCTCCCGGAACACATTACCCGGATTATTCTTACGTTTGGCGAGTATTTCATTCTCGATGTTCCTGCAAGGTCGGCACCTGTGTACGAGCACCAGTTGCATAAAAACGATACGATTGTCGGTTCAAATTCCATGGCTTAAATTTTTTCAAGTTCGTTGGGTTCTGATAACAGTCCCCTGATCTGTGACAGGATTTGCTGATCGGTAAAATGTCTCGACCGGATTGCTCCTGTCGGGCAGGTTGAGCCGCATGTTCCGCAGCCTTTGCACAGGATTTCGTTCACCTGCGAAACGCCTTTTTCTTCGTTAAACGAAATAGCTTTGTACGGGCAAACGCTCACGCAAGTCTGGCAACCGCAGCAGATATCTTCGTTAACGGAAGCCGTTATTACATCCACTTCAACTTTGCCTAAATGAATAGTTGCCAAAATACGGGCAGCCGCAGCCCTGGCCTGCGAAACACAGTCGGGGATATCTTTGGGTGCCTGGCACGCGCCAACAATATAAACCCCGTCGGACGTGGTTGCCACCGGATCGAGTTTCGGGTGTTTCTCGATAAAGAACTGGTCGCCACACATACTGATTCCGGCAGCGTGTGCAATGGCTTTGGCATCGGGGCGGGCTTCCATGGCAACCATAAGAATTACCAGGTCGGCGGGTACTTCAATCTCTTCTTTCGAAAACTGTTCTTTGAATTCGATTAGCATCGACGAGTCGCAATCGCCGTTTGCCGAACGGATTACCGGCAAGTTGTTTTGCTGATCGAAGCGCAGGAACATTACATTTTTGCGCGATGTTTTGGTATAGAGTTCTTCGCAGCCTTTTCCGAACGCGCGCATATCGGCATACAAATCAAAAATGTTGGCTTTTGGCAAAGCTGAACGGATTTGATTTTCAAATTTTAGCGCCGTCATACAACAGGTGCGCGAGCAGTATTCGTGGTAATTGGCATTTCGGCTGCCAACACAATGAATAATGGCAATGTTTTTCGGAGTCTTTCCGCTTTGTGTTTCAATCTTTCCGCGTCGAAGCATTTTTTCAAATTCCTGCGAAGTGATCACATCGGGAAGTTTTCCAAAGCTGTATTCCGGAATAACTGACGGATCGAAAGTTTGCAGGCCGGTTGCTACAATGATATTCCCAAAATTGAGTTTTTGTTCTTCTCCATTATTTGAAATGTTGGATTCAAAATTCCCCACATAACCAAATATCTCTTTTACTTTAGAATTGGTGAATACCTGGATGTTTTCGTGATTTTCAACCTGGTGAATTAAGGGGTGGATTAGTTGCCGGGCGCTGAAGAAATAGGGAAAAGTCAGGTCGACTTCAGCAGCATGTCCTCCCAGTTTTTCTGTTTTCTCGACCAGAAAAACCGTTTTCCCGGCTTCTGCAATTTCCAGAGCTGCCGACATTCCTGCAACACCACCTCCAACCACCAGTGTTTCCGGTCTGACTTCAACGGTGCGCCTTTCGAGCGACTCGTGCCATTTTACACGATTGATGGCTGCATGCACAAGTGACACCGCTTTTTTAGTAGCCTTCTCCCGGTCGGTGTGTACCCAGGCAACCTGTTCGCGAATGTTTGCCATTTGAAACATCATGGGATTGAGGCCGGCCTTTGCAATTGCCTTTCGAAAGGTCAATTCGTGGATGCGCGGAGAACAGGCCGCAACTACCACCCGGTTTAATTTATGCTGCTTAATATCTCTGATGATCATGTCCTGGCCAGGATCGGAACACATGTATTTGTAGTTTCTGGCAACGGAGACGCCCGGGAGAAATTCAATCTCCCTGATCACCTCGTCTACATCAACCATTTTTGCAATGTTGGTGCCGCACCAGCAAACATAAACGCCTATTTTTAATTCATCCATTTTATTCTGTTTTAATAGAAAACCGAAAGTTTTGATTTCAACTGAATTTCACGCGCTTTCTTTTTAATATTCGAAAAATATATTGCCAATGGCCTGTAAGCCAGGTGCGACCACTTTGAAAAAGCCACAAAAGTGACCACCATCGGCACTTCGAAAGCCAGGTGAATGATATAAGCAAAGTAGGTGGCGAAAGGCATTCCGTTTATTCTGAACAGGTGGATCAGAATTCCTGTAAATGCCACTGAAAACAGCAGCACTACAAAAATCCAGTCGCTGTGATGAGAGTACTTAAAGATCTCTCTTTTTTTACGCCATCTCCCGATCATAAAAAAGGTTGTTCCGAAAAGAAAACCGGCAGTGATGATATATCCAAGTAATCGCTGCGGATGGTACCAGGCGTGAATATTATCGGTTTGGAACCAGCTTAAAAAGAAGATGATAAGAACGAACATGGTGACATAACCCACCATTAAAAACCAGTGTCCGAACCAATACATCCGGCTTTTATTACATTTTGAAAAACGCAGCTGAGTGGCAAAGTGAATGGCTGCTTCTCCAATTTCAGTAAGGTACAAATACCAGGGTATCCGAATCGATTTATCTCTCAGAACAACCTTGTAATACATGTTGATCATATTGGTTATCAGGAAAAAGGATAATGTGAGCAAAACCACGTGGTCGATAACAGAAATAGTTTCTGCCGGGGCGAAAACATTCAGTTGCACACCACCTTCGGGAGTTAAATCGGTAATCATCGGGCCTCCAAAAAGGAGAAAGGCGGCAACCACAGCAACAAATAAAAACAGTACGGTAAAAATGTGGGCTTGGGCCGATTTATACAACATTCCGGAGAATCCCGTCCAGTCGTACACCGAGGTGAGGTAACGACGCAAAGTCATCATTATTTCTCCCGGGTTGGCATCGCGTGGACAGGTTTCGGAACAGTCGCCGCAATAGTAGCAAAGCCAGGGATCGGCATTCCCGGCGAGGCTTTCGGTTAATCCCATTTGTGCCTGCCTGATCGCTTTTCGTGGGAACAAAATATCTCTTTCGGTGAGTTGACAGGTGGCTGTACAATTTCCGCAATGGTAGCAGTCGTTCCAGTCTTTTGTCCCGAATTTATGGAGTTCTTCTTTTAGTTCCGGATTAACTCGTTGGCTCATTTTCTGTCCTCCTTTTTAAGTGATAAATTTTTAGCACGTTCTTTCAATTCTGAAAGCCTTATTTCCGTATTGTTCTTTCTCATTTTTTTTCGTTCGATATGTTGCAGCACTTCAGAAGCAGCAGCCGAAGCCTGCGCCACGGTATCGGGAATGTCTTTAGGTCCCTGGCATAATCCGGCAAGCATAATACCTTCGGCAAAAGTGTTTATCGGATTGGTGACATAGTTCATTTCGTCCATCCAGCCATTACAGTCGACTGCTACATCGCACATCTTTGCAATTTGAGATGATCCATCTGCCGGTTCTAATCCAACTGAAAGAATAACCATGTCAACTTTTTGTTCCAGAAGCCGGTCGTGGTCGATGTCTTCACTTCTGATCAGAAGTTCGTTGTCGAGTTGTTTGATTTCAGCAGGTTTGCCACGCAAAAGGTGAACGCCTTCTCTTTTTATACGTTCGTAAAATGCCTCGTAACCTTTCCCGAACGATCGCATGTCTATGAAATATTCGTAAACCTCGGCATAGGGAATTTTCTCTTTTACAAGATGAGCCAGTTTCAATGAATACATGCAACACACACGCGAACAGTATTTGTTGTGGTTTACATCGCGGCTGCCAACACAATGGATAATCCCGATTCTTTCGGGCGAATCATTGCCGGGATAAAAAATCCAGTTGCCTTTTTTATCCTGTGTGCGGAAGGTAATTTTTCCTTCAGTCGGGCCGGCGGCATTGATCAGTCTTTCAAATTCGAGCGAGGTGAGCACATTTGGGAATTTGCCGTATCCGTAGTTCCCGAGTTTGGCTGCATCGAAGGTTTTAAATCCGGTTGCGATGATGATATTTCCAACGTTGATTTCAATTTCCGAATCCTTCTCATCGAGATTGATGCAGCCCGGAACCGGACAGTTTTTTACACAAACACCGCATTTTTTCCCCTGCACATATCGACAGGCATCAGCATCGATCAGGTATTTGTTGGGCACAGCCTGCGGAAACGGTAGGTAGATAGCTTTGCGCATGGTTGTTCCCGCATCGAATTCGCTGACAGCTTTACCCGGACATTTTTCGGCACACGATCCACAACCGATACATTTCGAAAGATCAACTCTCCTTGCTTTTTTAAGGATACGTACTTTGAAATTGCCGGGAGAACCTTCCACGCTTAGCACTTCGCTGTAAGTAAGTAGATTTATGAAAGGATGTTGCCCGACTTCCACCATTTTGGGTGTTAAGATGCAGGCGGCACAGTCGAGTGTGGGAAAGGTTTTATCGAACATGGCCATGTGCCCGCCAATGGTTCCGGTTCGTTCAACCAGGTGTACTTTTTGTTTGGCGTTGGCAATTTCAAGTGCTGCCTGAATACCAGCAATTCCGGCACCGATCACCAGTGTTTCGGAACAAACTTCTGATTCTTCTTCCTGAACAACTTCTTCAATCGGCACATTATAAACGGCACAGGTAATCAGTGCTTTTGCCAGCTCGTTATTCCCCGTTTCCAAAACTCCGTGTTCCTGAAAGTCGGTAAGAACAATGTTTTCAACATTTAAATCCAGGCTTGAAAATGCCCGTGTAAAAACAGGTTTTATCATTCCTGTATCGTAACCGGTTATAATAATGCGGGTCAGATTATTCTGCCGGATTTGGGTTTTCAGGTATTCAAAATCCCAAATAGGAAAAGTAAGCGAATCCCAAACAATTTCAACCTGATCATGTATTTCGGCATAGTTGAGCAGTTCCGAAAAGTTAAGTTTCCCTACATGCCCGTTTCCGGGGTGGTTCATAAAAATTCCTGTAAGCTCTTTTTGTTCCATTGTCTTATTAATTCATGGTTATAAAAGAATGCATTTAATCTGTTCAGAATAAGTAAATGCATTATTCAAGTTACTGAAAAAGAGCTGTTTTTGGAATGATGAGGGTCAGTGGATATAATGACCAGAATCACGCGATAAACTGACGAAAGTCATATTTCAGCAAAAGATTTTCGCGGCTTTTTTTAACCCTTCAATATCGGTGAGAATGATTGAGCGTCCGTCGATTTCTACCAGTTGTTCTTCTTTAAAATCGTGCAATAAGCGGATAACTGTTTCTGTTGCAGTTCCCACAACGTTTGCCAGATCTTCGCGTGGCAGCGAAATGTTATGCTTTATTTCGGGGTTACCGTTTGGCCTGAAAACACGATTTAAAATAAGCAGCGATTCTGCCAGACGTTCGCGAACCGGTTTTTGGGCGATGGAGATGATTTTGTCTTCCGCTTCCTTTAATAATTTACACAGATAACCTACAATTTCAGCATTCAGTTTTGGGTATTTATTCATCAGGTGGAAGAAAAACGATTTGTTGATGAAACAAATAACAGAATCTTCCAGAGTTGCCGCCGATGCAAAATATCTTTCTTCCCGAAGTAAAGCCCGGATACCCAACAGACTTCCGGTTGTGGCCAAACGAAGTATTTGTTCCTTGCCATCCATTCCAACGCGGTAAATTTTTGCTTTTCCGTGTTCCAGGCAGTAAACACCGGTTGCAATGCGTCCTTCGTAAAATACAATGTGACCTTTTTTGTAGAAATTGCAGGTTTTGTTTTCGCTGAGGTTTTTTAAATCAAATGAGTCGAGTTCACTAAAAAATGAAAGTGCTTTGGCTAAACATGAGGGACAGGATGGCCGTACTACTTTCATGTTGTGAAATTTATGGTTAAACGTTATTCATCGCAAATAATAATAATTAGATCAAAGCCACTCAAAGTAATTGTTTGTACGATAAAAATCGGATTCAGGTTTTAGTCTGGTCGATATTTGAGTTTTATTGAATTTTGGATCGGTATTATATTGGGATTGTTAGTATTAAGTTGAAAATAGAATTAAGTTTATTTTCCTGCCCCGACGCTATCGGTCGGGATTTTCGCTTCGCTACAACCGGGAGCCTTCATCTTTGCCTTAAAACAAAAACGAAGCAAAAAGTTCGAGGCTGCTTTTTATCTTTATCTTCCATCTTTATCCGGCCTAAGTTCATGCGAGTGATCTCCTCAGATTCCTTCGGAGCTTCTCGTGTTCTCTAAGGCCAAATTTCGATTCCAGGATCGAAAAAAAGAGGCCATCGTCCATGGAACCTTTCTGCATAACTGATCTTTGTGGCACGCCCCCAGCCGCCTTCAGGAAAATACGTTAATAAATTTAGTGAACGCAGCGTTAAAAAAGAAAAGCTGTTTGACACTGACCGAGAGAAACGAGCGTCAGGGGAGTTCTTTTCTTTTAGCGGAGTTCACTAAATTTTAGCAATTTTCATGTCAGCGGCGGCATTTTTCGCTTCCTTTTTTTGCTGTAGAAAAAAGGAAGTCGCAGCGAAGCGAGAAAAAGTTAGAGTGCATCAGATAAGAAAGTGTTTCGTATTATTTTATCAGGGAATATTTATTCCACACGATTTTTGAACTGATCTCAAATCTGTAACATACTAAAACACCGTCCAGGTAACTTTTCAAAAACAGGATTCGTTGAAACATGTAATTAAGGTTATGTGAAATGGAACAGAGGAGGTGAATCATGACAGCCGGCTCGACGAAAAATATAACAATCCAAATAAAAGGCCTCGTGCAGGGAGTTGGTTTTCGTCCGTTTGTATACCGGACTGCCGTTGAAAATCAGATTTCAGGATGGGTGAAAAACCGGTCGGATGGAGTTTTTATTGAGGCTTCGGGGAAGTTGAATGAAATAAATTCTTTCATCGACGATTTGAGAAATAAGGTTCCTGTGGCTGCCCAAATTCACGATTTCCAGGTGCTGGAATCAGAGAAGGTGTACAAAAAAGGATTTCGGATTATTTTGAGCGAGCATAATTATAGTGAAAGTGAAATCACTCAGATCGGTCCTGATATTGCCGTGTGCCCCGAATGTCTGGCAGACATGAAAATACAAAAACACCGCCTCAACTATCCGTTTATAAATTGCACCAATTGCGGGCCGCGTTTTTCAATTATCCGCGATCTTCCTTACGACCGCCAGTTTACTACCATGGATGTATTTGAAATGTGCGGTGTGTGTAAAAATGAATACGAAAATCCACTTGACCGGCGTTTTCATGCTCAGCCCGTTTCCTGCCTGAACTGCGGGCCACATTATAAATTGTTTTCGGAAAGCGGTTCATCTGAAAATTTTGATGGTATTCTGGCGGAAACGGTCCGCTTGATCGATACCGGAAAAATTGTTTCGATAAAAGGGATCGGTGGTTTTTTTATCGCCTGCGATGCTACAAATAATGAGACTGTAAAACGTTTGCGAAAACTCAAAAACCGCGAAGGAAAACCTTTTGCAGTGATGTTCCGTGATGTGGAAAGTGTTGAGGATTTCTGTTTTTTGTCAGAGGAAGAAAAGAATGTTTTAAGTTCGTGGAGGCGGCCAATTGTTATTCTGAAATCAAAAAAACGTTTGACTGAAAGCATCAGTAACGGCATAAATACGGTGGGAGCCATGTTGCCGTACATGCCTTTTCATTACATGCTTTTTGAAAAGCTGGAAACCCCGGTTATTGTTTTTACCAGCGGTAATTTTTCCGATGAACCCATTGTTATTTCAAATAGAAAGGCCGAAAGTGAGTTGTTGAAAATCAGTGATGCGGTGGTTACCTATAACCGGAGAATTTACAATCGCACTGACGATTCTTTGTTACAGGTTGTTAATAAAAAGTCTAGGTTGATGAGGCGTTCAAGAGGTTTTGCTCCTGCTCCGGTTTATCTGAATTTTAGTGTGGATGGCATTTTGGCAACCGGCGCTGAATTGAAAAATACCTTTTGCATAGGAAAAGGAAACCAGGCGATTTTAAGTCAGCACATCGGCGATCTGAAAGATTTTGAAACCTATTCTTTTTATGAAAAGAACATCGAACAGTTAACGATGATGTTCCGGGTGGAGCCCAAATTTCTGGTAAGCGATCTGCATCCTGAGTACCTGTCAACCAGGTATGCTTTGGAGTCAGGTTTGCCATTGATGCAGGTCCAGCACCATTTTGCACATATTGCTTCGGCAATGGTAGAAAACGGTTTGGATGAACCCGTAATTGGAGTGAGTTTCGATGGCACCGGACTTGGGACTGATGGAAATATTTGGGGCTCCGAATTTATGGTTTGCGATTTGAAAGATTTTGAAAGGAAACTTCAATTTGAATACATCCCGCTTCCCGGTGGCGATCTGGCAGTAAAAGAACCCTGGCGGATTGCTGTTTCGTGGCTTTATAAAGTGTTTGGTAATGCTTACAGAGAGTTGGATCTGGCCTTTTTAGATTCCGTTTCTGCAACAGAAATAAACTGGATCGTCAAATCGATTCAAAAAGAATTGAACTGTCCCTTGTCATGTGGAGCCGGCCGATTGTTCGATGCAGTTTCAGCTTTGCTCGGATTGTGCCTGCATTCAACTTTTGAAGCAGAGGCCCCCATGCGTTTGGAAAATCAAATAGCAGAAAATGAAAGCGGAAGTTATTCCTATAAAATATCGAGTGTCATAGAATTTTCGGAGATGTTTTCTGAAATAATAAATGATATGAAACAGGAGTTGGATGTCGGGAATATTGCTGCAAAGTTTCACAATACAATTTGTGATGTAATTGTGGATGGAGTTCAAAAGATTAATAAGGAAACAGGTTTGAAAAAGGTGGTTTTGTCGGGAGGAATATTTCAGAATCGCTATCTTTTGGAACGGACGGAGAATAATCTGGAAAATCTGGGATTTGAAATTTTTAGCAACTGCACAATTCCCTGCAACGACGGGGGAGTTTCGCTGGGACAGCTGGCAATAGCAGCTAAACGAAGAAGTTGGCAGTCGCAGTCTCAGTTTTCAGGGAAATCCCAAAGGGATTTAATATGATTAACCCCGGACTTTTAGTCCGGGGAGATGAATAATAACGGAAGAATCGGCACAACCGCGAAGTGGTTAAAAGCTCGAACATTGCATGTGCCTAATTTCTACAGGCTTGATTAAAATAAATAACAATAAAATGTGTTTAAGTGTACCTGCAAAAATATTGTCGATTGAAGGTGATAAAGCCCGGGTTTCTTTGGGTGGTGCCGAATACAATGCCGCTCTGAACCTGGTTGACAACGTAAATGTTGGTGATTATGTGTTGCTACATTCGGGTTTTGCCATTCAGAAAATTAATGAGGAAGAAGCCATGGAAACCATGCGTTTGCTGAACGAGGTGATTGAAAAAGAAAAAGAAAACGAGTGAAGTTTATTGATGAATACCGGGATAAAAAGCTGGTTGACTTGCTATTAAAGCAAATTTGGGAGATCAGCAAAACGAACGTGCGGCTTATGGAAGTGTGCGGCGGGCATACCATGGCTATCCGAAAATTCGGGATTCCTGCTTTGCTTCCGCCAACTATCGAATTGCTGAGCGGACCCGGTTGTCCGGTGTGTGTAACCGGAAAATCATTTATCGATAAAGCCATAAAACTGGCGAACGAATCTGGTACGATTATCACAACTTATGGCGATCTGATGCGTGTTCCGGGCTCGGATTCATCGCTTGAAAAAGAGCGGGCCAAAGGTGCCGATGTTCGCATGATCTATTCTCCGCTGGATGCGTTGGAAATTGCCGGACAAAATCCAGAAAAAAGGGTCGTATTTCTGGGAATTGGTTTCGAAACAACTTCTCCCGCAAGTGCTGTCGCTGTAAAGCAGGCTGCAAAAAGAAGATTGGATAATTTCTTTCTGCTGAGTGCCCACAAAATTATGCCTCCTGCCATGGAAATGCTCATCGACGAGGAGGTGCAACTCGACGGATACATTTGTCCCGGACATGTGAGTACTATAACCGGATCAGGGATTTACGCAGGAATTGTAATGAAATTTGGATTGGGATGCGTGATCACAGGTTTCGAACCGGTGGATTTGTTGCAGGGAATTTTGATGCTTGTGGAGCAGTTTGAATCGGGAAACTCTAAGGTTGAAATTCAATATAAACGTGCTGTAAAACCGGAGGGGAATGTCAAAGCATTACAACTTTTGGATGAAATATTTGAACTTAGAGATGACTGGTGGCGGGGTTTGGGTATTGTTCCGCTGAGTGGCTATAAATTGAGAAGCGAATATGAGACCTTTGATGCTGAGCGGCAATTCGTCCTGGATATTTCGGAACCGAAGGAAGAAAAAGGATGCATCTGCGGGGCAATTTTAAAAGGGTTGAAAAGACCTCCTGAATGTAAATTATTTGGGAAAGTTTGTACTCCTGAGAATCCGGTTGGAGCGTGCATGGTTTCTTCGGAAGGGGCTTGTCAGGCGTATTTTAGGTATGAGGGATAATAGTTAATGAGTGATTGAGTAAATGGGTAATGAAAACAAAATATTGTTGAGTCACGGAAGTGGAGGGAAACGGAGCCACGATCTGATCCGGGATATATTCTATCGTTATTTTGAAAATGAGATTCTTGTTGAAGGCGGCGATTCTGCCATTTTTGATATAAGTTCTGAGAACCTGGCATTTACCACCGATTCGTTTGTGGTTGATCCGCTTTTTTTCCCCGGCGGTGATATCGGGAAACTGGCGGTTTGCGGAACGGTGAATGACCTGGCAGTGTCGGGTGCCGTTCCCAAGTTTTTGAGTGTTGGATTTATCATTGAAGAAGGACTGGAATTTTCGGTTTTGGAACAGGTGGTAAAAAGCCTGGCTGAAACGGCAGAAAAAGTCGGTGTAAAAATAGTAACAGGCGACACCAAAGTTGTGGACCGAGGAAAATGTGATAAGCTTTTTATCAATACAAGCGGGGTGGGTGAGCTGGATTCCAGGTTTAAAACAATAAGCAGCGGCGCAACTATTCAACCGGGCGACAAGATTCTGGTTAACGGATTTTTGGCCGATCATGGAATTGCTGTTATGAGCGCCCGAAACGAATTAAAGGTTCAGGCCGATGTAAAATCAGACTGTGCACCTTTGAATCATTTAATTGCTGATGCACTGTCTGTTTCTGAAAATATACGGTTTATGCGCGATGCCACGCGCGGAGGACTGGCAACCGTGCTGGCTGAGATAACACAGAATAAAGCATTTGGGATTCAGCTGGACGAAGAAAAAATTCCGGTTCGCGAAAGTGTGCGCGGAATGTGCGAGTTTTTTGGATTCGATCCCTTGTACGTTGCCAACGAAGGGAAAGTGGTAATGATTGTTCCGGCAGAGGATGCAGATCGTGTGCTTGAATCTGTGCGAAAAAATAAATATGGTAAGCAGGCAAAAATAATCGGAGAGGTAGTTGCCGAGCATCCCGGGAAAGTGGTGATGCAAACCCAAATCGGGGGGAAACGTATAATCGATATGTTAACAGGCGACCAGTTGCCGAGGATATGTTAGGGAAGACGGGAGTTAGAAGATCGAAGCACGAAGAAAGCTTGAAGCTTGTAGCTAGAAACTTGCAGCTAAAATATATGCACGAACTGTCTATTGCACAATCGATTGTTGAGTTGGCGGAAGAAGTGGCGGAACAGGAAAAAGCCAACTCGGTTCAAAGCATCGACATCGAAATCGGAGCTTTGTCGGGGGTGGTGTTGGATGCCCTTGATTTTGCATTGGAGATTACGGTAAAAGATACCAAGTTGCGTGATGCCAAAATCAATTACCTGAAAATTAACGGAAAAGCAGAATGTAAGGAGTGTCAATGCCAGTTTGAAACCAACGATTTGCTGGCCTTGTGCCCAAAATGCAGGCAGGCCAATTACAGGATTGTGGATGGGAAACAGCTTCGGATAAAATCGTTGGTAGTATAAATAACAGTTCGACTACGCTCACTGTGACGTCAGATTGAGCGAAGTCGAAGTCTGAGAAGGGATTGTAAGAAGGATAGTTCTTTGATTTTTATAAGCTTCAAACCTTAAAGATTTTTGAAGAGACGAATTGTACTAATTATGTCTTAATATGACTGAGTGAAAATGACTAACTCCGGCATTCCTGTCTACCGTCAGGCAGGTATGCCGGAGAATTGAAGATTACTTACAGGATAGGGCTTTAGCCCAGAGTGCAAATATTAAGGGCTAAAGCCCGGAATTAGTTCATGCTTGAAATCCACGGCATGAATGCCGTGGTTAGTCAAAAACTTATTTTTATACAATCTGTAAAGGACGGGGCAAAGTAGAATTTAAAAATAAAAAATCATGTGCGATACCTGCGGATGCGAAGACGGTGGAAAAGTAAAAATTTATGAGCCGGGAAACGAGGCCGGGCATTTTCATTCTCACGAAGAGGGAGTGAAACACCACCACCATGGTGACCACCACCATGAAATATCGGTTGAAAAGGATGTTCTGACCAAAAACGACTTGCTGGCCGAACGTAACCGGGGATATTTCGAAGCGCTGGATGTTTTTGCTTTGAACATGGTCAGTTCTCCGGGATCGGGAAAAACATCGATCATTGAAAAAACCCTAAAAGCAATTGGCTCGGAGCAAAATATTTATGTTATTGAGGGCGATCAGCAGACTTCGAACGACGCACAACGAATTCAGAAAGCAGGTGGAAAAGCTATCCAGGTGAACACAGGAAACGGATGTCATTTAGATGCGCAAATGGTGAATGACGCGTCGAAACAACTGGATTTGAAAAGTAATTCCATTTTGATTATTGAGAATGTGGGGAACCTGGTTTGTCCTTCGATGTTCGATCTGGGCGAACAAAAGCGTGTTGTTATTTTCAGTGTAACCGAAGGTGACGACAAACCGGAAAAATACCCCCTTATTTTTCATACTTCCGATGTTTGTATCATCAATAAAACAGACCTGCTGCCCTATGTCGATTTCGATGTGGAAAAGGCAAAAAGAGTAGCCAGACAATTAAATCCTGAAATGGTATTTTTTGAAGTATCTGCTAAAACGGGAGAGGGGATGGAAGCCTGGTATAAGTGGTTGCAACGGAATGTTTAGTTTTTATAAATGTGCATATGAACATCCAAAAATCTTAATACTCGTAACTCGTAACTCGCCACTCAAAACTAAATCTCATATCCCCAAAAACTGTACAGCAATTCCGCAGATTAGAATCAGAACGCCGGCCAAAGCGTATGAATATTTTTCGATTTTGCTGAAACGGAACATACGAAACCCGAGCAAGGGCAGCGAAACCATTAAAAGCATGGTGCCAATGGTGCAGATGGCAAAAACGATGGTTGCTGCTATCAATAGGATATAATTATTTTGTGCTGCCGGATACATTAAAATCGGAATCAGAACTTCGCAGGGGCCAAACACAAAAATGATAAATAGAATCCAGGGCGTGATGCTTTTCTCTTCCTTATCCGGATGAATGTGTGTGTGTTCTTTTTTATGTATGTGCTGATGTGTATGAACTGTGCCATCGGAATGTGTATGAAAGTGTTCGTGGGGTTTGTTTTTGTACGCTTTTCGTAAGCCGTAAACTGTATAGCTCAACCCAAACCCGATTAACAACCACGCCGCAATATTCCCCCGAAATGATTCAATAATGGTCAGTTGATCGAGGGCGATCCCGGAAAAGATGCCAATAAAACCAATCACAATACTTCCCAAAACATGACCGACTCCGCAAAGTGCAGTAATCCCAAGAGTTTTCGTCACCGACCAGTTTTTTGTTTTGGCAATGGCAATAAAAGGAATGTAATGATCAGGTCCAAGCACCGTATGTACAAATCCCAGCGAGGCTGCAGTCAGTATCAGAATATGTTGGTTCATATCAACCTTATACCCAAATCACCGACTTTGGTTTCACCGGGCTAACGCTCAGTGGTTATATACGGCATTCGTTCGAAGGTCATTCCGTCGCCTGTAACCCGCGGATCGCCGGTAGCTTTTAGTTCAGACATCAGCTGCTCGTTCAGTTGTTTTTTAATATTTTGAAATTCAGGATTCTCTGCCAGATTGTTGATTTCAAACGGATCGTTTTTTATATCGTACAACTCTTCTTTCGGGCGTTTGCCAAAAGCAAAATCATAGTATTTCTGAATACCGGGTTGGTTCTTGTTTTGAACGATCCAGGCTTTGGTTGGGCTTGCGTCGAAATCGGCACAAGTGGTGAACGTGTTATACGCAAGCTCATTAAAATCCGGAGCTTTTCCATCTTCCGGTTCTAGCGGAGTTCCCATTGGCCAGCGTTCCGGTTTAAAGTTCACGATATAGAGATAATCTTTTGTCCGCAGCGCTCTTTGCGGATAAGGCAGCGCTCCTTCGCGTGCAATGTCAACATGCCGTTCGCGCCCGGTAATAACGTAGTTTCGTTCTTTTTCAACTATTCCGCTTTTGCTTGCTGTAAGTACATTCAGCAGACTTTTTCCGGTCATTACTTCCGGCGGTTCAACGCCACCAATTTCAAGGAAAGTGGGGGCCAGGTCCATTAAATTCACAAAATCGTCAACTACTCTGTTTTGTTCGATAACTCCCGTCCAGCGCGCCATCAGCGATACGCTTGTTCCAAAATCGTACAAATTACATTTTCCGTGTGGAAATCCCGGGATACCGTGATCGCCGCTAACCACAATCAGTGTATTGTCGAGTTCGCCCCGCTCCTCCAGTATTTCAAGTAAAGCTCCCAGCCCTGCGTCGAATGCCATGGCTTCACCCAGGTAATCGGCAAAATCTTCACGAACTGTATCAACATCGGGGAGAAAAGTTGGAAGTTTTCCTTTTAATTCATCCGGATCGATTCCCCACAATTTTTTACCAGAACCCATTATCCATGTACGATGCGTGTTGGTAGGACCAAACCAGTAACAAAAAGGTTTTCCTTCCTGGTTGTTATCAAGAAACGTTTTAAAATTTCCGCGAACTTCGTCAAGTAAAACCTCTTTTGCTTCCTGAATGTTTTTCCCTTCATTCACCATTTTTGTTACGTTTTGGCTGAACTGGTTAAACCTTGTTCCGGCCTGGTGATATCGAGTCCGATCTCCTCCGTAACCTGCATTAATTGGTTTACCCGGGCTCCATACTTTATATGTATAGCCGATGTGATACCCGTTTTGTTCTAGTAAAAGCGGATAGGTAGGAATGGTTTCATCCCAAACTGCTCCGAGCAAAATGGCTCCCCGACCGGTTCGGTAGAAATACTGCCCCGAGAGAAGTGAGCTGCGGCAAGGCGTGCACGAAGGGGCATTTACAAAAGCATTATTGAAAAGGATACCTTCGTTGGCAATACGATCGATATTGGGTGTTTTTATGAGTGATTGCCAGGCTTCGCGGCCTTCAACTTTGGCATAACAACTGGCATATTTCCCCCAGTCGTCGGCAAAGGCAAAAAGAATATTGGGCTTTTGAGAAATCTCTTTCTCTTGTTTAGCACAGGCACTGCAAATAAATAAAAACGACAGAATTATCAGACAGGAAAACAGGTTTTTCATTGGTACAGGTTTTAATTGGTTAGTTGTAAAAATAATAAAATCAGGGGATTGGTTAAGTCAAATTTGATTAAATTGGCGAAATCAAAATATCCTGTCATGTCGAAAATTAACTTATTTCTTTTTCTATTTGTAACAGTTTTTTGCTTGTCTTCTTATTCCCAGGAAGTTGATCCTTCGAGGCAATGGAGTATGTATCGGGGAAATAATATCTCCGGTTTTTTAGATCAGGCCAATCTTCCTGAAACATGGGATGTAGCCACGAAAGAGAATATTGCATGGAAAACTGCGATTCCGGGCCTGGGGCATTCTTGCCCGGTAGTTTGGGGCAATCGCGTTTTTGTAGCTACAGCTGTTAGTCAACAGGATGAGGGGGATATAAAAACGGGGATTTACGGTTCGATAGGTTCGGTACAGGATAGTTCAATACATGACTGGAGATTGTATTGTGTTGATAAAACTACAGGAAAAATTCAGTGGTTCCAGAATGCACATACCGGGATTCCCAGGCAAAAACGTCATCCCATGTCGTCGCATGCCAACTGTACGCCGGCTACCAACGGCGAATTTGTGGTTGCCTTTTTTGGATCGGAAGGGTTGTATTGTTACGATATGAGAGGAGATTTGAAATGGTGGAAGGATTATGGGGTGTTAAAATCTACGTTTTTTATGGTGTCTTCGGCTGAATGGGAATTTGCCAGTTCGCCGCTGATCTATAAGAATATGGTTATTATCCAGTGCGATGTTGAAAAGAACTCGTTTGTAGCTGCATACGATATAAAAACAGGTAAGGAAATTTGGAAACAGGAACGCGATGAATACCCGGGTTGGTCTACTCCAAATATTTATTCTGATGGCAAAAAGGACATTGTTGTTGTGAATGGGTACAAGCACCGTGGCGGTTACGATTTTAATACGGGCAAAGAGATTTGGCGTATGTCTGGTGGCGGAGATATTCCGATTCCGTCGCCAATTATAGGCGATAAGTATATCTATTTTAACAGTGCCCACGGAAAGGTTTCGCCGATCTATGCCATTCAGAAAAATGCTGTTGGCGATCTTACTCTTGGCGATAAAGAGACCTCCAGTGAATTTGTAAAATGGGCAAAACTGCGGGGAGGTTCATATATGGGAACCATGCTGTTATACGACGATTACCTTTATAATGCCCGTTGGAACGGGAGACTTACCTGCTACAATGCCGAAACAGGGGACGAAATGTATTCTGAAAAAGTGGGGGAAGGGAATAGTTACACATCATCACCCGTGGCTGCCGATGGAATCATTTATATTACCGATAACGAAGGGAATGTATACTCTGTAAAAGCAGGCCCTGAATATGAATTATTGCAAACGAATATTTTGAACGAAGTTTGTATGTCAACTCCCGCTATTTCGGAAGGTTATTTATTTTTCAGGACCGCACGGCATTTGATAGCAGTGTCATCGGCTAAAAAATAGAACTGGTTTAGAAATGTTAAAAATTGTATGGTCCTGCTTTGATGTCTTTTTCTAAATCGGATAAAATGTACTACTTTCGTCGCGTCATTTAGAAAAGAAACCATGTGGATTAAAGTATCCCGAATTATCCTTAGAAATAAAATCCTCCTTCTTTCGATTTTGGCTGTGCTAACCATATTTTTTGGTTATCATGCGCTAAATGTGGAAATGTCGTACGAATCTGCTTCGTTACTGCCAAAGAAGGATCAGGCTTATAAAGATTCTCAAAAATTTAAAGAGGTATTTGGCGAAGAGGGCAATCTTATCATTGTAGGAATTCAGGATTCCACCTTTTTTAAACTTGAACATTTTAAGCGTTGGGAAAGGCTCTGTAACGAATTGAAGCAAGTCGACGGGGTTGAAAATCTGTTATCGGTATCGAACACTTATAATCTCAGAAAAAATAAAGAGGAAAAGAAGTTTGAGGTTGAGATGGCTTTCCCCGATTCCATATCAACTCAGGAGGAGTTGGATAAATATACCGATCAATTTAAAAAATTGCCTTTTTACCGAAGGTTAGTTTACAACGACGAATCCAATGTTTACATTCTGGCTATAACCGTTAACAAGGATAAAATGAAAACCAAGGAGCGCGAAGATATGGTTCTTGGAATTCAAAAGGTATGTCATGCATTCGAAAAAGATGAGGACGTAAATCTGCACTATTCGGGACTGCCTTATATCCGCGTGGTGAATTCGATTAAAATTAAGCGCGAACTTTATATGTTCAGTGCCCTTGCCCTGCTTATTTGTATTATCGTATTGTATGTGTTCTTCCGCTCGCTGAAAGCAGTTCTGGTTCCGGTGCTTATTGTGCTTGTTGGCGTTATTTGGGCAATGGGTATGTTGTCGTTGTTTGGTTATAAAATTACCCTGCTTTCCGGTATGATCCCGCCATTACTGATTGTAATTGGGATTCCGAACAGTATTTACATGCTTAATAAGTTTCATCACGAATATGTGAGCCACGGGAATAAGGTAAAAGCCCTTCAGCGTGTAATCATTAAAATCGGAAATGCGACTTTTTTAACCAACCTTACCACTGCTTCCGGATTCGCTACTTTTATTATTGTAAAAAGCGATATTTTGCGCCAGTTCGGGATTATTGCCTCATTAAATATTCTGGGCTTATTTGTCCTTTCTTTATTGTTGATCCCGATTATTTTTACATTTATCGGACCGCCGTCATCGCGTCACGTGGGGCATCTCGATAGTAAGTTCGTCGCTGCAATAATCAGAAGGTTAACGTACATCACTCAAAACTATAGGAAAGTAGTTTATTTCGTAACTATTGGAGTTATTGCAGTAGGTATTTATGGCATTACTTTAATGAAAAGTTCGGGTTATATGGTTGATGATATTCCAGAGAGCGATCCGGTATACATCGACCTGAAGTTTTTCGAGAAGAACTTTAACGGATTAATGCCGCTGGAGATAATGGTTGACACCAAAAAACCTCAGGGAGTTATGCAGTTGAGCACTTTCCATAAAATAGAAAAACTGGAAGAGCGTTTGGCCGAATACCCTGAATTGTCCACTTCAACATCTTTATTGAATTTGCTGAAGTTTTCGAAACAGGCCTTTTACAACGGTCACGAAAAATATTACAGTTTACCCAATAACCGCGAAAAGAATTTTATTCTTCAATATGCGTCTACCGGAGAAGAAAATGCCAATTTGCTGCATTCCTTCCTTGATAGTACGCGTCAAACTACCAGAATCAGTATTCGTGTGAAAGACGTTGGAACCAAACGAATGGACCAGTTATATACCAGCTTTAATAACGAGATCGATTCTATTTTTCCTCCCGACAAATACGATGTAATTGTTACCGGTTCAAGTATTTTATCGTACAAAGGAAACCAATACCTTCTGAAGAACTTGTTTACCAGTCTGGGGTTGGCCATCTTGTTAATTTCAACATTTATGGCCATTATGTTTTCTTCGTGGAGGATGGTAGTAATGTCGCTTACTCCCAATATCATTCCGCTGATTTTTACAGCGGCATTAATGGGCTTTACCAATATCCCCATAAAAGCATCAACCATTTTGGTATTTAGTATTGCCTTTGGTATTTCTGTTGATAATACCATTCACTTTTTGGCCAAATACAGGCAGGAACTGAATGTAACCAACTGGGATATCAGAAAGTCGGTGGTGCTGGCTTTAAAAGAAACGGGTGTGAGTATGATTTATACCTCGGTGGTATTGTTTTTCGGATTTGGAATTTTTACCATTTCAAATTTTGGGGGAACACAAGCTATGGGTATCCTGGTTTCGTTAACACTTTTGGTGGCTGTAACCTCTAATTTATTGTTGTTGCCGTCGTTGTTGTTCGGATTAGAACGACTGATGACCACCGAAGCATTTAAAGAACCTTTGCTTCATATTTACGACGAGGAGGAAGATATTGAACTGGAAGATCTGGAGATTGTACCTGACGAAATGCTAAATCTGGGAAACTAATGTATTCGGTAGAAGAACTTCAAAAAATAGTTAGTGAAGAGATTGAATCACGTTCGAAAGAAATGATGGTTCAGGAACCTAATGCCCTTTTTGAGCCCATAGCTTATTCGCTCGACATGGGAGGGAAACGTTTACGCCCGGTATTATTGCTGCTGGCGTATAATATGTTTGCCGAAGATGTTATTTCTGCCCTTCCTGCAGCACTTGGAATTGAGGTTTTTCATAATTTTACCTTACTCCACGACGATATAATGGATAAGGCAGATGTTCGCCGAAACCGTCCTACAGTTCACAAAGCGTTCAGCGAAAATGCAGCTATACTTTCCGGAGATGCCATGGCATTTCAGGCATATAAATATATGCTCGAGAGTAAATCTTCGCGTTTGGCTGATGCTCTCGTCCTGTTTACGCAAACTGCCATTGAGGTTTGCGAAGGTCAGCAGTACGATATGGACTTTGAAACACGCCTGGATGTTACTGAAGCTGAGTACCTGGAAATGATTCGTTTGAAAACGGCTGTTCTTTTAGCATGTAGTTTAAAAGCAGGAGCTGTTCTTGCCAATGCATCAGTTGAAACTGCAAATCAGCTATACGAGTTCGGAATCAATCTTGGACTTGCTTTTCAGTTGCAAGACGATTTACTTGATACTTTTGGCGATCAGAAAGTCTTTGGGAAAAGAATTGGTGGAGATATCGTAGCCAATAAAAAAACCTTTCTTTTAATCAATGCTTTGGCGGGAGCTACGGCTGAACAAAGGATCGAACTTTTATCGTGGCTTGAGAAGACGAATTTTGTAGATGAAGAAAAAATTAAAGTTGTTACTGCACTGTTCCATCAAATAGGTGTAAAAGAAAAGGCTGAAGAAAAAGTCGAGATATTCTTTAATCGCGCCATAGAAATACTCCAATCCGTAAAATTGCCGCAAGCCGTAAAGCAGCCCTTGCATCAGTTGGCAGGAAAAATGCTTATCCGCAAATCATAAGGTCTGTTTCCAAAAGTTAAATTTCCTCCAAAAAGGATTCGGCAAAGTTGCATAAGAATAAAACAATGCTAAATTTGTTGGGCGTATAAAAAAATAACAAATCCGAAAACCGGACTTAAATCGAATCCAATATGGCTCAAAGCATAGGAAAAATAATACAGGTTATCGGTCCTGTAGTTGATGTAAGTTTTGAAAGAGAAGGAAGCGAACTTCCTGCAATTTTCGATGCCCTTGAAATTCCTCGAGAAGGCAAAGACAGTTTAATAATTGAATGTCAGCAACACATTGGAGAAAACACCATCAGATGTGTGGCAATGGACTCAACCGACGGTCTGAAAAGAGGCACGGAGGTAAAAGCGATGGGTAGTCCAATTATAATGCCGAAAGGTGAGGTTGCTCTGGGACGTTTATTAAATGTTGTAGGTGATTCGGTTGACGGATTGGAACAACTGCCTAAAGAAGGTTTAAATATTCACAACGAACCTCCTAAATATGAAGATTTAACAACTGAGACCGAGGTGCTTTATACCGGTATTAAAGTTATCGATTTGATTGAACCTTATGCCAAAGGTGGTAAGATCGGTTTATTTGGTGGTGCGGGTGTTGGTAAAACTGTACTTATCCAGGAATTGATCAACAACATTGCTTTGGCTCACTCGGGTTTGTCGGTATTCGCCGGTGTTGGTGAACGTACCCGTGAGGGTAACGACCTGCTTCGTGAGATGATCGAAGCCAACATTGTTGACTACGGTGAAGAATTTAAAGAATCAATGGAAAAAGGTAGTTGGGACCTTTCGAAAGTAGATACAAAAAAATTAAAAGAATCGAAACTGGCGATGGTATTTGGTCAGATGAACGAACCTCCGGGCGCTCGTGCACGTGTGGCTTTGTCGGGACTGACCATTGCTGAAAGTTTGCGCGATGGTGACGGATCGACCGGTGGAGGTCGCGATATTCTTTTCTTCGTTGATAATATTTTCCGTTTTACACAAGCAGGTTCCGAGGTGTCTGCACTTCTTGGACGTATGCCATCGGCAGTAGGTTACCAGCCAACGCTGGCTACTGAAATGGGTGTGATGCAGGAACGTATTACATCAACAAAAAATGGTTCGATTACATCGGTACAGGCGGTTTATGTGCCTGCTGATGACTTGACCGACCCTGCTCCGGCAACAACCTTTGCCCACCTTGATGCTACAACGGTATTAAGTCGTAAAATTGCTGAGTTGGGTATTTATCCTGCGGTAGATCCACTTGATTCAACATCAAGGATTCTTACTCCTGATATTGTAGGTGATGAGCATTATAATTGTGCACAAGATGTAATTATGTTGTTGCAGCGCTACACCGAATTACAGGATATTATCGCGATTCTTGGTATGGATGAGCTTTCGGAAGAAGATAAACTGGTAGTTCACCGTGCGCGTCGTGTTCAGCGATTCCTTTCACAACCTTTCTTTGTTGCCTCAGCATTTACAGGTCTGGAAGGAAAACTGGTTTCAATAGAAGATACCATCAAAGGATTTAGGATGATTATGAACGGTGAGGTTGACCAATATCCTGAAGCAGCGTTCAACCTGGTTGGTACTATTGAGGAAGCCATTGAGAAAGGAGAGAAAATGTTGGCTGAAAATTAATTGAGAGCAAAATGTATCTGGAAATAATTACACCCGATAAAAAAGTTTACGAAGGCGAAGTGAAACTTATTCAACTTCCCGGAAGTAAGGGAGGTTTTGAAATACTTAAAAACCACGCGCCTATTATTTCGACTCTTGAAAAAGGAACGATTAAGATTAAGGACAAAAATAACGAGGAACAAGTGTTTGAAGTTGATGGAGGTGTAGTTGAGAACAAAGCCAATAAAATTATCGTTCTGGTCGAATCAGCCTAATTATAATTATAATAATATACTTCCCCGTAGAATTTTCTGCGGGGATTTTTTGTTTCTATAAATAGGAGTTCTCCAAAAAATAAATAACTTCGGTTCTTCCGCAGAATATGAAAGTTAAATTTCTTGTAATACGGTTTAGTTCTATTGGCGATATTGTACTTACAACGCCGGTTATTCGAGGATTAAAGCAACAAGTTGAGAATGCTGAGGTACATTTTGTTACCAAAGAAAAACATGCTTGTCTGGTTAATTCCAATCCTTATATCGATAAAGTTCATCTCCTGGGTAGCAGCTTGGGAGCGATTATTAATGAACTGGAAGCCGAGAACTTTGATTATATTATCGACTTGCATCAGAATTTCAGAAGTAATAAAATCAGGCGCCGTTTAAAGGTTCAGTCGTATTCGTTTAATAAGCTGAACTGGCAGAAAATGTTAATGGTTCGGTTTAAAATTAACAAACTTCCTGAACAGCACATTGTTGATCGTTACCTGGAAACGGTTTCAATATTCGATATAAAAGATGATGGAGAAGGTCTTGATTTTTTTATTAAGGAGGGTGAAGATTTTAAATCAGATGAACTTCCTGATATGTTTAAAAACGGTTATGTTGCTTTCGTAATTGCAGGAACTTATTTCACAAAAAAAATGCCACCTGCCAAGGTCTCTCAAATTTGTCAGAATATTCCTTATCCGGTTATTCTTTTAGGAGGGAGAAACGAATACGACGAAGGCGAGCAGGTACTTTCGCAATCGAAAGGAAATGTTTTAAATTATGCGGGTAAGATTTCGCTGAATCAATCAGCATCGCTGGTACGTGATGCAAGAGTAGTGGTAACCAACGATACAGGGATGATGCATATTGCGGCAGCCTTTAAAAAGAAAGTCCTTTCATTTTGGGGGAATACTATTCCTGAATTTGGGATGGTTCCATATCGTGCTGATGAATCGTCAGAAATAATGCAGATAGAAGATTTGAAATGCCGTCCCTGCTCGAAGCTAGGTCATCAAAAATGCCCCAAAAAACATTTCAAATGTATGGAGGAAATCGATATCAACCTCGCTATCGACTGGATCGACAAAAATTACTAAAGACTGAGTCGCAATTCTGATTTTGTGTAAGAGCAATATAAAATGCATGAAGGAAAAAGTACTGGTAACAGGTGCAAACGGATTGCTGGGATCGCATGTGGTGCGCGAACTCTTAAAAAAGGATTTTGCGGTGCGTGTGTTGGTTCGCGAAAACAGTGACCTTCGGGCAATTATGGATCTTAATATTGAATATTATATCGGTCAGGTAACTTCCGAAAATGATGTAAATGAAGCAGTGAAAGGTTGTGTTTATGTAGTTCATGCTGCAGCTCGCACAGCACAAACTCCTTCAGATTTGAAAGCTTTTGAAAAACCAAACATTCAAAGCACTAAGTATGTTATCGGAGCCTGCAAAGAATTGAATGTAAAAAGATTGGTGTTTGTGAGTTCAGCCAACTGTTTTGGTAATGGCACTTTGGAAAATACCGGTACGGAAAAGTCTCCTTTTTTGCCCTGGCTAAAAAATTCCGGTTACGCTTACTCAAAATACCTGTCTCAAAAATTGGTTTTAAAGGAGGTAAACGCAGGACTTGATGCTGTTGTTGTTAATCCAACTTTTATTCTGGGCGAGAATGATTATAAACCCAGCAGCGGCCGGATTTTTAGACACGTTGTAAACAAACGTTTCGTGTTTTATCCGCCGGGAGGTAAAAACTTTGTCGATGCGGGTATGGCTGCAAGAGGAATAGTTAGTGCCATGAAAAAAGGGAAAGTGGGCGAGTGTTATTTGCTGGCCGGTGAGAATCATTCGTACCATAATTTTTTTAAGCTGGTAAAAAGGATAATAAATCAGAAAGCATTGTTTATCCCCATCCCAAAGTGGGTTTTATTAACTGCTGGGTATTGTGGTAGTTTAGTTGAGAAGGTCTTTAAAAAGTCGCCTCAGTTAACTTACACCAATGCCCGAATGTTGTGCTTAAGTAATTATTTTTCAGCCAATAAAGCGTGCAATGAGCTTGATTTTAGTATAATCGGAACTGCGAATTCTGCAGAAAAAGCAATCAACTGGTTGAAGGCTAATAATTATTTCAGCTAAAGAAATATTAAATAGGCACATACTTAAAAGTGCGTGTTTTTCGCTTAACTTTAACAAAAATTAATAAATATTTTTTTTGCCTTATCGGCTAAAATTAAATAGTTAATATTGTCGGAAAAGAGTATTTGGATGGATTCACTATCTCAGGAAGTAATTAACCTACTCAATAAAAAGCAGGAAACTGCATACGATATTGTTTTTGGTATTTTTTTCCCCCGGTTAGTATCTTTTGCCAAAGAATACGTCTCTTGGTATGAAGCCAAAAATACCGTACAAGATGCCTTTTTAGGGCTTTGGGAAAGTCAATCTGAATTCAGCAATGAATATCAATTGCAATCATATTTGTATACTGCTGTTAAAAATAACTGTCTGAATATTTTACGACGCGAAAAATTGAAAGAAACTTTTATTAAAGAAGTTAATCAATTGAATATAGATTCACTTAATCAACTGGATACTTCAAATGATGCCTTTCGCGAAATTGAAAGCATAATCGCAAATACTCTTTCGGAACTTCCTCCCAGGTGCAAAGAGATTTTTGTATTGAGCAGATACGACGGCAAGAAAAATTCTGAGATTGCGGAATTGCTGGGAATATCAGTAAAATCAGTTGAGGCGCAAATTACAAAAGCATTAAAAATATTTAAAAACGGGTTAATAGATTATTTGCCTCTAGTTGCTTATTTACTGTTTGTTAGCAGGTAGTTTCATTCATTTTTCAAAATTTTCCACAATTTTTTTTAAATGCGACATAGGGTTTCGTGGCAGTTGTTTATTGTATAAGCGTAAAAGATGGAAGAAGATAAAATTATAAAACATATCGTTGAGCAAGACTATCGTAAAAATCCGAAGGAATTATTGGATTGGGTAGGAAAATCGGAGGAGAACAAAAAGAAGTTCATCGGTTATAGGAATTTATGGGCTTTAATGCAGCAGGGAAATGAAATAGATTCTTCTACAGTTTCAACCGAGCTGCAAAATTTCAAGAATCGGATTCACAAAAAAGATCGTCGGTTAACATTGTATAGTTTTAGAAAGTATGCAGCTGTAATTGTGTTTTTACTAACCCTTGGAGGAGGATATTTTTTAGGACACTATAATTTTAAAAACGAGAAAGACACTTACACCACTATTGCGTGTGCCTATGGCGATAAAACCTCGATGGTACTTCCCGATAGCTCGAAGGTTTGGCTTAACTCAGGCAGTACATTAAGATTTAATAATAACTTTCAGAAAAGTAAAAGAGAAGTTTTTCTAGAAGGTGAAGCCTATTTTTCGGTTGTAAAAGACAAAACGCGCCCTTTTAGGGTATCAACTCCTGATGCTTCAGTAGAAGTTTTGGGTACAGAATTTAATCTAAAAGCTTACAAAGAAGAAGATCAAGTGAGTGCAACATTGATTTCCGGGAAAATTAACTTTGCATCCAGCCTGAAAAAAACAACACTGCTTCCCAGTCAAAAACTTGTATATAATAAAGATTCCCAAAAAACAACAGTGTATAAGTTGTCCGATTCATACCCGGAAATAGAATGGAAAGATGGGAGGATGGTTTTTCGAAATGAATCGCTGGAATCGTTGGAGTTGAAACTTGAACGTTGGTTCGATGTAGATATCACATTTGCTGATGACGCGGTTAAAAAGCAATGTTTTACAGGTAGTTTGGAGCGGGAGAGTATTTTGGATGCTCTGTATTATTTTAAATTTTCAAAATATGTTGATTATAAAATCGAGGGAAATGAAATTACTTTTTTCTCAACAAATGTTGTTGCCAAAAAGTAATGATTTTGTAATCACATAATTAGAATATATTGAATGGTTAAGTGCTTTATGGAATTTAAATATTTGACGATGAGTGAATTATGTAAATTAATAAATATGTAATAACAACTTAATTGAATGTTTAATGCGGCAGAGTAACTTGCGCGCTTTAATTAAATAACTTAAAAATGAAATAAAAATACTTTGGAGGTAAAAACAAAGAAGAGGAAGTCTCTCACCCTTCCCCTTCCAAAGAAATTAAACCGAAGTTTAACTTAAAAAAAGAGTTCAAATTTATGAAATTTTATCAAAAGATTCTGTCTTTCAGGAATGAAAGGCGGATGCAAAAACTATTATTAACAATGAAGCTTACATGGTTTCTGAGTTTGTTTTTAAGCCTGGGCGTATCAGCGTCAGTGTGGTCGCAAACTTCAAAAATAAGCGTGAAAGTAACCGATGAGTCCTTGCAGGAATTATTGGTTCAGATCGAGGACAACAGTCAGTATCGTTTTTTCTACAACAATAACGATATTGATGTTAGTCAGAGAGTTACCGTTGATCTGCAAGATGAGACAATTGGCGAAATTTTGTCAAATGTATTCGAAGAACTTCCTTATTCTTTTAAGGAAATGGAGAACAACGTTATCTTAATCGAGCGTAACAAAACCGTTTCTGAGGGAAAAGAAGCTCAGCAAAGTGGAGTAACCGGAAAAGTTACCGATACCGCCGGATTGCCTTTGCCAGGTGTAACCGTATTGGTAAAAGGTACAACAAACGGAACTGTTACTAATATTGACGGAGAGTATAATATTACCGGAGTTTCATCTTCTACAGTTCTTGTTTTTTCTTTTGTGGGTATGAAAACCCAGGAAATTGCGGTTGGAGAGCAAGCACAGGTACACGTAACTATGCAGGAAGAGTCGATTGGTATTGACGAAGTTGTTGCTATTGGTTACGGTACTGCAAAGAAAAAAGATGTAACGGGTTCTATTGTAAATGTTGGTGTTGATGAAATTGGCGACAGACCGGTTGCCGATGTTTCGGAAGCTTTACAGGGAATGGTTCCTGGTGTTACCGTTTCGAACAATGGTGGTTCTCCTGCTGAAGGTGCTACTGTAAGAATCAGGGGATTGAGTACCCTGAACTCAGAAGGTCCGCTGTGGATTGTTGATGGAGTAATTAACGATAATGGCGTTTCTCCAAACGAAATTGAATCGATGACTGTTTTGAAAGACGCATCGGCAGCGATTTACGGAACAAGAGCAGCAGCCGGGGTAATCCTTGTTACTACTAAATCTGGAAAAAAAGGTTTGAATGTTTCATTGGATGTAAAATACGGCTGGAGTCAGCCATGGAAAAAACTGAATGCACTTAACGCAGAGCAATATTGCGATTTGTATACTCAGGTATATCAAAATTCAGGACAGACAGTTCCTGCTTTGTTAAGCGACAGTTATTTCAGAACAACCCGCACAAACTGGATGGATGAAATCTTTAGAACTGCTACTAATGAAGATTACAGTTTAATGATCAGCGGTGGTTCTGATAAATCAACTTTCAGTGTTTTTGCTAACTGGAAAGTTACAAACGGAACATTGCACAATACTTTCTCTAAAGATGGTCGTATCCGTATTAAGTCTGACCATAAAATAAACGACCGCATAAAAGTTGGTGAGAATTTATCGGTAACAACAGGCCAAAGCAGAGGCGTAAATACAACAAGTGGTTACACAGGTGCTATTTTAAGTGCAATTTATTACCCACCGTCAGCTAAAGTATGGAGCGATGAAGCAAATGGCATTTACAGTGGAGTTGTAGATCCTAACGATGTAGATGTGAGCCTTGCCGGTCAGTTTGGTGACCTTTTAAATCCATATGCAATTCTTGATCGTTTAAACGGTAAAAATCCGAATATCAACGCGTTGGGGAATGCTTACGTTGAGATTAACTTAATTGACGGTTTAAAATTCAAATCAAACATATCTTACAACTATTCTCAGGATTACAATAAAGCATTTACATACCGCATTCTGGAACCTGGAAAAGTGTATGATTATAACCAACTGGAAACATCTGCCGGCGTAAGCAAATCGTTGGTGGCTGAGCAGTTGTTAACTTACGAAAATACTTTTGGGAAACACCGTATTTCTGCTTTGGCAGGTTATACTGCAGAAGAATACGAAAACCAGGGTTTTGGTACTTCAGCCAGAGATTTCTTGTCGGAAGAAGATTGGGCACAGGAATATATAAATGCCGGAGATTACGATACAAATCAGCCATGGTCTAGCTATGGCGATAACTCACTGGTTTCAATGCTGGGACGTGTGGCTTATACTTATGCCGACAAATATTATGTAACAGGAGTTATTCGTCGTGATGGTACTTCTAAAGTTACTAAAGATTATCGTTGGGGTACTTTCCCTTCAGTTTCTCTTGCATGGAGATTGTCGGAAGAGGCATTTATGCAGGATGTACAATTTATTGACGATTTAAAAGTTCGTGGTAGCTGGGGACGTATGGGTAACATTAGTCCGTTAGGAAACTACGAATTCGACGTTACCTTAAGCGGAACAAATGTTTTGGCAGGAGCAGATCCTATTTATAACCAGGCATATTATATGAATGGTATCAGTAACAGTGAATTGAAATGGGAAACAACTACAACAACTGACGTTGGTTTCGATGCCTATATGCTCGATTCAAAACTTACTTTAACAGCTGATTATTATGATAAAAAAGTAACAGACATGCTGGTACAACCATCACTTATCCAGTTTGCCGGAGTTGATAATGCTCCATGGATTAATGTTGGTGAGGTACAGAATAAAGGTTTTGAATTTATGGTTGGATGGAACGACAAAGCCGGTGACTTTAATTACGGAGTATCATTTAACCTTTCTCACAACAAAAATGAGTTAGTGAAATATACCGATGACAAAGATTTTGAAGTACACAGTAATCATGTAAGAAGCACATTGTATCCATTCCGTTCAGAGGTAGGACAACCGTTGTATTCTTATTACTTAATTAAAACTGATGGTATTTTCCAAACAGACCAGGAAGCACAGCAGTACGCAAAAGACGGCGAAATGATTCAGCCTAATGCAAAAGCCGGCGACCTGAAATTTGTTGATTATAACAACGACGGAAAAATCGACAGCGATGATAAACAGTTCTGTGGCGATTATTATCCTGATTTTACCTATGGTTTGAATTTCTCGCTTTCTTATAAAAACTGGGACTGCAACTTGTTCTTCCAGGGAGTTCAAAATGTTGAGATTTTTGCAGGATACAAACTGTCAACCTATCAGCCAACACAAGGCTATAACTTGTTAGACAACGCACTTGACGCATGGTCGGAAACAAATACAGGTTCAGATATTCCAAAATTACAGTTGATCGATTCTAACCGTAACTATAGTACCGAATCAGACTGGTATTTGGAAGATGGATCATATTTGAGATTGAAAAACTTAACTATTGGATATACCTTGCCTGCCAAGTTTAACGATATTATTGGTACTTCAAAAGTTAGACTTTTCTTCACCGGACAAAACCTGCTTACTTTTACAAAATACGAAGGATTTGACCCTGAAGTTGGTTCAAATGGTCTGGATATGCTGAAATATCCACAATCAAGAACCTTTATGTTTGGAGCAAATATTAATTTCTAATTTTTACCGAAAACAGATATGAAAAATATAAAATATATAGCACTGCTATTTTTAATCATTCAGCTTAGCAGCTGTTCTGAAGATTTCCTTGAGAGATCGCCCAAAGGTGCCCCATCAAGTTCTAACTTTTGGAAAAGTGATGACGATGCCATTCTGGGAACCAACGCTATTTATGCCGAAATGGATGCAGAAGAAATGTATGGTCGCGGTTACATGTGGCTTATTAATGCATCAGACGATATGATTGACGGCCGTAACAAAGGTGTGGCCGGCGAATTGAAAAATTTTACTTCCGATGGTAATGTTGGATACATCAACGATTCATGGAGAAGACACTGGAAAACCATTAAAGTTTGTAACGATGTTATTCGAAGCATCAAACAAATGGATGAAGAAGGTTTGATTTCAGCCGATGTGCGCGATAACTGTCTGGGACAGGCTTATTTTATGTCGGGTTATATGTATTTCGAACTTTCGTATCATTATGGTGATGATAAAATGGGAATTCCGATTTTGAGCGAAGATGATCCGCTGGATTATTTCCGTCCACGCGAAGCCAATGTTCAGGTAAACTACGATTATGCCATGGGTTTACTGGAAAAAGCTTACGATCTGTTGCCTTATTTAAACGAAATGAGCAGCGAAGATCTGGGACGTCCACATAAAGATGCAGCACTGGCTGTAATGACAAAAATTTCGTTGTTTACCCAAAAATGGCAAGATGTAATCGACTATGCTGACATGATCAGCACTTCTCCATCGGGAAGAGCTTTAATTGATACCGATACACCGGAAGAAGATTTCCACAGTGTATTTAAAGTGGAAAATAATTTGTCAAGCGAATACCTTTGGTCAGTAGTTTCAAACGAAAACGAAGGAAGTATGTTGCCCGGCGTTGTGCTCGAAAACAAAGGTTGGGGAAGATACAATGGTTGGGGATATTTCCAGCCGGTAAAAGATTTGGATGATGAATTTGAAGCAGGTGATTACCGTCGTAAAGCAACATTGATTACTCACGGAGATGTAATTGAAAACTTCTTTGGCGAAGATTTTACCTGGTATCAAACATCTAATAACCTGACTGGTTTTATGTGGAGTAAATACCTCGATCCTTATCAAAATGCTGATCCTATTGGCAACACAATTAATACAAGTGGCGACTACGTTACAACTGATTTGTGGATTCCGCTTATTCGTTATGCTGATGTTGTTTTAATGGAAGCTGAAGCTAAAATCATGTTAAATGGTGCTGGTGCCGGCGACGTAGAAATCAATATGATTCGCGACAGAGCTGGTTTGGCTCCTAAAAGCAATTGTACACTGGAAGATTTAAAACACGAACGCAGGTGCGAGCTTGCAGGAGAGTTTGCCGACAGGCATTTCGACCTTGTTCGCTGGGGAGATGCGCAGGAAGCTTATGCGAAACCTTTGCATGGTTTAATTGGTACATACGACGATAATAATAACTTAGTTAGTACTGAGGTTACCGAAGTGTGGCCTGCACGTAGCTATAATCCGTTGTATCATCACGTTTGGCCTTTACCACCTAACGAAATAGAAAAAAGTATTGGAACTGAAGGAGAACTGGTACAAAATGCCGGTTGGTAAGAAATAGTTAAGAGAGGCTATTTGGCCTCTCTTAATCTTTTATTTCGTTATATTACTAAATTTTATGAAGTATTGGTCTTTAATATTAGTTATGGTTTTTGCCCTGGCAGGATGTAATTCCCGGGAAAAGTTGAAAGAGAATTACCTTTCAAAACTTGACGCGGGAGTGAACGGACAAGTTGTTTTCCAAAATCCTGTTAATGGTTCTGTTTTTCCTCCGGGATTTCCCGCACCAACTATTATGTGGGACGACAATTCGGGCCAAAGCAAAATGTGGCTGATCAATATTTCAATCAATCAATCGGAAAATATACTTACTGAAATTGTTTCGGAAAAGCATTATAAGCCGGATGCCGAAACCTGGGAAAAGGTGAAGGGAAATTCAACTTCCGTTACGGCAGTAATTTCAGTAGCAGGAATTAACCCCGAAAAAAATAAGGAAGTTTTTAGCAGCGGAAAGATTGAAATTGCAACTTCTACCGATCCGGTTGGAGCTCCGATTTTTTTCAGGGCCGTTCCTTTACCCTTTAAATATGCAACGAGTCACCTCGACTCAATAAAATACATGTTGGGCGATGTAACATCGTACCACGAGCCCAAAGTTTTACTCGAAAATTTACCGGTTTGCGGAAACTGCCACTCTTTTTCACCCGACGGAAAACGTTTTGCCATGGACGTTGATGCTTTTGGCGATAAAGGTTCATACCTGATTGCCGACGTGGAAAAAGAAGTGGAAATGCAGCCCGAAAATTTTATTACCTGGAGCGATTTCCAGGAAAAGTCAACCATGGCATTGTTATCGCAGGTTTCGCCTAACGGAAAATATGTGGTGAGTACACTGGATGACAACGAAATTTTCGAATCGCGCGATGAACTTGAATACTCACAGTTGTTTTTCCCGATAAAAGGAATTCTTACTGTTTACGATATCGAAAATAAAAGCTTTTATGCTTTGAATGGAGCCGACGATACTACTTATGTGCAAAGTAATTCGAACTGGTCGCCCGACAATAAATACATCTATTTTGCCAGAAGTAAAGCTGTGCAACGGAAACAGAGCGGAATGACCCATGGAACCGGGATTTATGATGTAAATAAATTTCAGGCCATGCGCGACAGTTTTCTGATGGCACAAAAAAAGTTTAAGTTCGATGTAATGAAAATTGCCTTTAATGAAGGCAAAGGAGGCAAACCCGAGATGGTTAAGGGAGCCTCGCAAAATGGAATGAGTAACTATTTTTCAAAAATTTCTCCCGATGGAAAGTGGATGGTTTTCTGCCGGGCCGAAAATTACATGTTGCTGCAACCCGATAGTAAACTTTATATTATGCCAACCGACGGATCAGCCGAGCCGCGTTTAATGAACTGCAACACTTCGAATATGAATTCGTGGCATTCCTGGTCGCCAAATAATCGTTGGATGGTATTTTCTTCAAAAAAATTTGGAGCCTACACCCAGCTTTTTTTAACCCATATCGATGAAAATGGTGTAGATTCTCCTCCTGTTTGGTTAGAATACCTGAATGTTGATAACCGCGCTGCCAATATTCCGGAATTTGTGAATACTGATTTTAACGATTTCAATAAAATTATTGACAAATTCTCTGACGTAGCCGATTACAATGTTAGAGGAACATCGAAAGCTCAGTTTGGCGATTTTAAAAATGCCATTATCGATTTTAATAAAGCTCTGCAGGTAAATAAAAACGATGCACAGGCTTATGCCAATAGAGGAAAAGCAAAAGATGAACTGGGCGATTTAAAAGGTGCATTGGTTGACTTATCAAAAGCCATTGAGCTAAAACCTGAAGAGCACGATTATTATATCCACCGTGGAAATACAAAGGTGAAAATGCGCGATTATGCCGGAGCAATTAACGATTGCAGTAAGGCAATTGAATTAGAACCCGGTGATGCAGCTCTTTTTGCCCACCGTGCCGGAATTTACCAGATGTCGGCCGATTATACGAAGGCTGTTTCCGACTTATCAGAAGCCATTCGTTTAAAACCAGGTTATGCACTTTATTATATGCACCGTGCCGAAGTTTATGGCCTTTTAAAAGACCGGGCAAAAACGCTTCAGAATATAAATAAAGCACTGGAGCTGGAACCGGGCAACGTAAAATATATCACACTAAAAGGGATTTATGCGAACCGGTTTGGAGATAAACAATTGGCGCTTTCAAGTTTTAAGAAAGCCATCGAAATAAATTCAGGTTATTACGAACCACATCAGAAATTAGCCGAGATTTATGATGCTCAGGGAGAACTGGACAAAGCACTGGAACATTTTTCGAAAGCAATTTCTGTTTACGATGCCGACTCGAAAAGAGAGTTGGCTTTAATATACAACAGCCGTGGAACTGTGTACGGAAAAATGAAAAACTTCGACAAAGCCATTACCGATTTTGATAGTGCTTTGAGTTACTGGTCCAATTTTTCTGACGCATACAGCAACCGTGCTTTTGCCAAATATAACCTTGGACTTTTCGACCAAGCTGATGTAGACTGTAACATGGCTTTGCAAATTGAGCCGGGAATGCGAAAAGCCCAAACGATCAAAGAAATGATAAAAAGAAAAAGGTAATCCGGTGATTATTTGCTGAGGGCAAGTTCGCATATAATACTTTCGGATTATAATGTTTTGAACGGTTAATGAGCAACAAAATAGAAAATATCAATCTAAGCGGAATAAACCTGCTGATTTACGCGGTTTTACTTGTTGCCACTCCGTTTATAATGTTGCAAAATTATTTACAGAGTTGGGTGAAAAGTTTGTCTACTTTTCATGTCCATCTCGGTTCGTTACAGGTTCCTGTTGTGGTGTTAAGTGCAACTGTAATTGTTTTGCTCGTCGCTGTTGTTTTCCGAAAAAAATTATCCTTAAAAGTGCTGGCAAGTGTTCTGTTTGCTTTTATCTGGCTGGCTTTGGGACAATATATCTCCGACTTCTACATTAATTATTCTTATTACGATTTGCAGAACAACTGGCATTATCTAGCCTACTTTGTTTTTGCATTTGTAATTCATTCATACTTGAAAAAAAGGAATGCATCGACGCAACGAATTAACTATACTATTTTCCTGCTAGCCACCTGTATTTCTCTATTCGATGAGATTTTTCAAAACCTTTTATCGGAACGCATTTTTGATTTGAGCGATGTTGCCAAAGATTTATGGGGAGTGGTGCTCGGATTGATTTTTATAAATATTTTTCGTGAACCCGGGAAAGTTAAAGAAGGACAACAAAAGCAATTGCGATTATCCGGAATTCACCGGAGTTTATGGTTTATTCTGTTTTTTTCAATTTGTTTTTTAGTTGTTAGCTCGCTGTTAACCGGCTCAGAGTATGTTGGATATGTTATTGGAGTTACCATACTTTTATTCTTACCCTTATTTTTGATTCTGAGTTACTACAAGGGAAAAACAAAAAAATGGATTCATGCTGTTTTGGTGTTTATAATCGCAACTCAAATAGTATTGTTTGGTGTTTTCAGAAACCACAATTTTATACTTCACAATAATTTATTGACGATTTATAAAGGTATTCCACTTGCTTTTTTCGATGTGGTTTTTTATCCGGATCACACTTTTCGTTTCGCCGATAAAAAAACCGAGTTTAATAAGACCGACAAAGAAACTTTATTGCAATACAAGCCTGATATTTTGTTGATTGGAGCAGGCGAAAAAATGGAAGGAGGAAATGGTTTTCCGATGAAAGAGAAGTCGCACTTTATTTACAATAAATACACGAATTCTGCAGTGCAGGTTATTATTCTCGATTCGAAATCGGCTTGCATAAAGTATAATGAGCTTTTAGAAAAAGGACTAAAAACCTTATTCGTACTCCATAAAGATTTGTGAAAATGAAGAAGCCTGGAAATAGAAATAGTTTGTTGGATAAGATTATTTTCTCGTTGCTGGCGGGACTGCTCGTTTTGTTGCTGACTTTTCCGTTGCTCTTTAAATTATTTCCGGGGCTTGAAGAACATTCTGATACCGATTTTGAGAACGAAATGTTAGCAAAAGCGTACGTGGCTTCAGTTAATAAAAGTTACGATCAGGAAATATATTATTACAATCAAATTGTAGAAAGGTTGCCGGAACTGAGCCCTGAATTGTCTGCGAAAATTGGAAATGCTTACGAGAAAAAGGGCGATTATTTTAAGGCCGTCGAGTTTTATAATCGCGCCCTGAATCAAAAGTATTCCGATTCGTTACAGGTGTATTATAATGTTGGTGTAGTTGCCCATCATCTGAAAAATTACAAGATGGCTGAAAAGTATTATAAAAAGAGCTGCTCCGATGATTTTTATCGTGCAGATGCCTGTTTTAACTTGGCCAATATTTCCAACTTTGGTTACGAAGATGAAAGCTCGGCACTTCGGTATTATCAAAATGCAGTTGAAATGCCTTCTTCGTATCGTTTATGGAAAGAGATGTTGCACCGCGAAATGCAGAATTACTCGGAAAGATTAAATCCTGAAATATATGCCAACTTGCAGGATTTAAACAAAAACGAGAAAGATGATATCGATTTTAGTAAATACGATTTAAAAGAATTGCTTAGAAATCAATGGGGAGAGAATCAGGCTCTGATTCACAACTATATTGGAGTAATTTATGCCTTAAATCAACAAAATGAGCTTGCTGTCGACCAATTTCAGAAAGCAATAAGTATCGATCCTGAATTTAAGGATGCAAAATATAACCTTCAAAAAGTATTAGTAGCCACCGCAAAAAAAGAGTAGAGTTATGACTTTAAAATATGTAAAATATTTAGCCGGATTGTTATTCGTTGCCATTATTGTTCTCGGCTGTAAACAGAAAGAAAACGTACAAATTATACCGGGGCACTCGCACAACGATTACGAGCACGCTCGTCCTTTGTTTGATGCCCTCGATTGTCATTTTAAAAGTATTGAAGCTGATGTTTTTCCCATTGGCGATTCACTGTTTGTTGCGCATAATTATGAGGATATAAAACCCGGACGAACTTTACGGAAATTATATCTGGATCCGTTGATGCAGGAGATTGAAAAGAATAACGGTTCGGTTTATGGCGACGGTGAAGAAGTGATTCTGTTTATCGATATAAAAGTAGACGGGCTAAAAACCTATCAGTTGCTGCACAAAATTCTGGAGAATTATAAATCGGTTTTGACTGAGTTTAATGAAGGTAAAAAGATTCAGCGAAACATTATGGTTGTTGTTTCCGGTGAACGACCTTTCGATTTTATGAAAGCGCAGAAGATAAGATACGCCGGTTACGATGGGCGATTGTCTGATCTTGATTCGGGGATTTCGTCTTCTTTGATGCCGGTGGTTAGCAATGCCTGGGGAGAATATTTTAAATGGGACGGAACCGGGCAAATACCTGATGCCGAAAAGAAAAAGCTTAATGACATAGCGCAAAAGGCAAAAGAGCGCGGATATCTTCTTCGTTTTTGGGGAACGCCCAACCGAACAGAAGCCCAAAGAAATGCGGTTTGGACAGAATTGAAAAACGCACAGGTCGGTTTAATTGGTGCTGATAACCTAAAAGAACTACAAAATTTTCTTATTACAAGTGATTAGAGTTACTAAGTTGCTCTGATAAAGTATTTTAATTGTGAGATATAAAATTTTAACCATACTGATTTTTTGCTATGGATTGTCCTTCCTTTCTGCAAACGGACAGGAAAACAATAAATATGTCAATCCATTTATTGGAACTGCTCCAACAACTCATCCTTCGAAATGGGATGGTCACGGACGCACGTATCCCGGTGCTGTCGCTCCTTTCGGGTTTATTCATTTAACTCCCGAAACGCGTGTTGGTTCAGAAAAAGGATACGATTACCGCGACTCCGGAATTTACTTTTTTAGTTTCCGTGGGCATTACAGCGGTTATCCCAACGGCTCGTCGGGGCAGGGACAAATTATGCCTGTGGAAAATAGTTCAGATTTCGGTGTAAACAAATATTCCCGTCCTTTTTCACATCAGAACGAAAAGGCGGTACCCGGATATTATAAGGTTTCGTTTAGCGATAACAATACAACTGTTGAAACAGCGGCGTCAGTTCGCTCCGGAATTTTTCGGTTTTCATATCAAAACAAGCTTGAAGCAAAAATCTTTGTAGGCGATATTGGTGACATCGATTTGGAACAAAACCGTATTGTAAAAGGCAGTAACAGGAATGTTTTTATTCAGTTTAATATTCCATGGAAAGAGACACAAGCAAATGGCGACGGGTACATTTTTACCTTTGATGTTCCTGCTGAAAAATCAATTTTATTAAAGCTGAGCACTTCTTCGGTAAGTTTCGAAAATGCCCGAATAAATATGGACGCGGAAATTCCCGGATGGGATTTTGATGCGCTAAAAAAAGAAACTCAAAAACAGTGGTCAGAAAAGCTTTCTGCCATTGAAATAACAGATCAATCAACAACAAATAAGACAAAATTTTATACTGCTCTTTATCATTCGTTACTAATGCCGTGGACAATTTCCGATGTTGACGGAAGTTACAGAGGCTGGGATAGGAAAGTGTATAAAACAAAAGGAAAAAACCAATACGGTGCTTTTTCGCCCTGGGATACTTTTCGTTCGCTGCATCCGCTTTTGTGCATTTTAGCACCCAAGGTGCAGGAAGACATTATCAACTCGATGCTGGATGTTTACCATCAGCGTGGTGAGCTTCCTAACGATCCGATGACCGGATTTCATGCCATCCCCGTAATTGTTGATTCGTATTTCAAAGGATGCGATCATTTCGATCATCAACTGGCGTATAAAGCCATGCGAAAGTCGTTGATGGAAAGTCCCTGGAAATACGAAGATATGCCGGCGTATATTGCCAACGGTTTTGTGCCGGCAACTTACCAGGAGTCGGTTACGCGTACCGTTGAATATGCCTACAACGACTGGGCGCTCTCAAGGTTTGCAAAAGAACTGGATAAAACGGATGACAAGAATAAATTGCAGAAAAGAGCGTTGAGCTACAGGAATTTATTCGACCCGGAACAAATGTTCCTGGTGCCGCGAAATGGTGATGGATTTATTTTATCCGATACTGAATTCGGATACAAAGAAGGCGACAAGTGGAACTATTCGTTTTTCGTACCGCAGAATGTCCGCGATTTGATAAACCTGATGGGCGGCGACAAAAACTTTGCGGAGCTTTTGGATAGTGCCATTGTTAGCAAGCACATTATCTTCGATAACGAACCCAATTTTCATATTCCGTATCTTTTTAATTATGCCGGGAACCCGTCGGAAACGCAGAGGTTGATTGCCGAAATGCGGGAAGAACTTTTTACTGATGGAGCAGGAGGTTTGCCCGGAAACGATGATCTGGGATCGATGTCGAGCTGGTATGTTTTTAATGCGCTTGGTTTTTTACCGGTAACTCCCGGAGTGCCCGAGTATAACATCGGCACGCCAATGTTCGAAAAAGTTACGATTCATCTCCCCAATGGAAATGATTTTGTTATTGAGGGGAACAAGGTGTCTGCTGAAAACAGATATATTCAGTCGGCCACTCTTAATGGCCGGGTTTTGGATAATTATTGGTTCTCTCACATAGATTTGGAAAACGGTGCAAAACTGGTTTTCGAAATGGGAAATCAACCTTCCGGCTGGGCTGAGGATCCTCAAAAAGATGCCTTCTCAATTACGCAAAAGGAAAGTGAAATTTCAGTTGTTTCATTGAGTTCATCGAAAAAGGAAGTGCTTTCCAACGAAGCTTTTACTTTGAATTTCCAACTTAAAAATTGCGGCACTTCAGGCGTTAAGATCATCCGCTTGCTGGAAAATGGAAAAGAGTTGGTCCGAAAAAATGTATTTGTAAAAGAAAATGAAACGGTTAGCGATTCTGTTTCGTGCAGGTTGTATGTCCCCGGAAAAACAAAACTGGAGATTTCGGACAGTCCGAAAACTACATCTGTAAAAGTGAAAGATTCCGGTGTTCCTGGATTTGAATATTCAGCATTGCAAATTAAGTCGCTGCTAAAACCGGGCGAGGAGCAAAAAATTAGTTTCTCGGTAAAAAATATTGGTGGTCAGCAAGATTCCGAAGAAGTAAAAATCATTCAAAATAATAAGCCGGTTTTGGCCGACGAAATTCGTTTGGCGCCTGGAGAGGAAAAACAATTGACTTATTCTTTTGCCGGTGGGCAGGAAGGTTCGAATACAGTTCAGGTAGATGTATTGAAGGGGCTGTACAAAGTGGTCGCCAATCCATTGGAAGCGCTGTTAGCCGACCTCGATTTTCAATATAAAACAAACACGGTTTTAGTCGATCAGTCGGGATTTGAAAACAATGGCATTTTGCACGGTTTTGGCGAAAAGGATCCGAATTTCAATCTGGATAAAAATACTTTCATTGAAATTGAAAATACGCCCGTTTTTAAAGCCCTGACTAATGAAATTACCATGATGGTTTGGATAAAACCTTCAGACGAAAATTTAGGCCAAAGTTCCATTTTAACGCAGGGCGATTTTAATGTGATCCAAATGTCGGGGAACCGCGATATCGAGTTTTTTGCCGGTGGCTGGGGGCGTGGAACCTGCAATGCCGCGCTGGAAAAACCGCTGACAAATGAGTGGCACCACATTGCCGGTGTGTGCGATGGTTTGACGCTAAAATTGTATCTGGATGGAAATTTAATTGCTTCAACAGAAGTGAATAAACAAGCCGACCTTAAAAATAATGCCAATTGGAATGTGGGACAAAATGAGGAATTCCCGGGGCAACGGATTTTTTACGGGCAAGCTGACGGGATTAAAATATTTGCTTCGGCATTAAGCGAAAAGCAGATAAAAGCGATTGTGAATAAGGAAAATAGATAACTAATTATTACTGGATTTTGGGATGTATTTCTCACTCAGTTAGATTTTATAATAAATAAATTAAACACTGTAATGAAAAGAAAATTTTTAGCAATAGCACTTTTGGGAACATTATTGTTCTCGTGCCAGGAAAGCAAAAAACAAGAGGAAGTTAAATACGAAGAAAAGTCAAGTGAAGTAATTCATGTGTATGAAAATCCGAATTCATATCCGGTTTCAAAAGTTACCTCTCCGGGTGACGGGCCTGTGAAAAATGTCATATTTATGATCGGCGACGGAATGAGTTTAATGCACGCTTATTCTGCCTGGACTGCCAATAAAGGAAAGCTTTTCCTTGAGAATGCTGATTTTATAGGTTTGCAAAAGACGTATTGTGCCGACAATCTGATTACCGACTCGGCAGCCAGTGGAACGGCAATGGCAACAGGAAGAAAAACAAATAAAGGATATGTTGGCGTTGGCCCTAACGGCGAATCGTTAAAAACCATTTGCGAATATGCCAGCGATAAAGGTCTTTCTACTGGTGTAATTGCAACTTGCCGCCTGGTTGATGCAACTCCTGCTGATTTTTCAGTAGAAAATATCGACCGCGATAAAGAGGAAGAAATTGCAGCATCGTATGTAAACTGTGGTATTGACTTTATTCTGGGTGGAGGCCTGAAATATTTCACCAAACGTGAAGATGGCAAAAATCTGTTGCCTGATTTTGAAAAGAACGGTTACCAGGTAGTTACTTCAATGGAAGATTTAAAAAATGTAACCAGTGGAAAAGTATTTGCTCCCGTTGCCGAAGTTGATATGGCAAAACCGGCAGAACGTGGTGATGAATTGTGGCTGGGAACAAAAAAGGCTCTCGATATTTTAAGTAAAGATAAAGATGGATTTTTCCTGATGGTGGAAGGTTCGATGATTGACGACTACGGACATTTTAACGACCTGCCTCACCTGATGGAAGAAATTGCAGACTTTGATAAAACAGTAGGAAAAGTCTTCGACTGGGCCACAACACATCCGGGAACGCTGGTGGTTGTTACTGCCGATCACGAAACCGGAGGTTTAACCTTGGTTGGCGGCGATATTAAAGAGGGTAAAATTGAAGGGAATTTCTCTACAGCTCATCACAGTGGTGTGATGGTTCCGGTTTATTCTTTCGGCCCGGGAGCAAAAGATTTTACCGGCATTTATGAAAATACCGACCTTTTTGAAAAAATGAAAGCTGCACTTCAGTTGTAAAAGTATCCGAATTAAAAATCAACTAAACGAAAAGGAATGAGATCAAAACATTTAATTCTGTATACAATTTTAGCGGGATATCTGTTTTTAGGTGCATTCTCTGCAAAAGCACAATCAGAGAATCACTTTCATTTTAGAAAAAATAAAACGTTTAAAATTGCCCAGTTTTCAGATGTTCACTGGGATAATAATTCTGAAAATTGCCCCAGAACAATGGCGGTAATTGAAAACGTTTTAAAAACCGAAAAGCCCGATCTGGCTGTTTTAACAGGTGACATTGTAACGGCATCTCCGGCAGAAGCAGGCTGGAAAGCGATCGCTCAGCCGTTTATCGATAGCAAAACTCCCTGGGCTGTAGTTTTGGGAAATCACGATGGCGAGCCCGGTCCATCGCGCGACGAGATTTTTGAGTTGCTGGTAACATTCCCATATTTCGCAGGAGAGAAAGGCCCTGAACTTTACGGTTGTGGAAATTACGATATTCCGGTGTGGTCGTCGGATAATAAAAAAGTAGAATCTGTGCTTTACTGCATCGACTCGAATAATAGCAACCGGATTGTCTATAAAGATTACGACTGGATTCATTTCGATCAGATCGCCTGGTACCGCGAAACCAGCCAAAAATATACCACACAAAATAATAACTATCCTTTACCGTCATTGGCGTTCTTCCACATTCCGATTCCGGAATACAACGAGGTTGTTGGACAACCTTCAACAGTGGGAATAAAAAATGAAGGAGTTGCATCGTCGCATGTCAACTCAGGGATTTTTGCTTCGTTTTTGGATATGAAAGATGTGATGGGTGTTTTTGTGGGGCACGATCACGATAATAACTACATTGGAATTCATGATAATATTGCGCTTGCTTTTTCTGAAGTAACCGGTTATGACACTTACGGAGAATTGGATCGAGGCGCCCGAATTATTGAATTGAAAGAAGGCGAATACAGTTTTGATACATGGATTCGTACTGATAAAGGCGTTAGTTTTAAATACAATTACCCGGCAGGTTTGCAATACAATGATGAGAATGCAGATTACAGTCCGGCTGTTGAAGTAGACGCATTAAAACAGGGAGTTCATTATAATTATTACGAAGGCAATTATTCGTCAGCAAAAGACCTTGAATCTGCCAAAGAATTAAAAAGCGGAACACTGGAAAATATATCCATTGCCCCGGCAGATCAAAAAGATCACTTTGGTTTTGAGTTCGATTCGTACCTGAAAATTGATAAAAAGGGAGTATATCTTTTTTACCTCTATTCAGATGATGGAGCAATTTTATACATCGATGGAAAACCTGTGGTTAACAACGACGGATCGCATAATGCACGGCGTGCAGACGGGCGAATCGGCCTTGACAAAGGTTATCACCAACTAAAATTAATGTACTTCGAGGATTACGAAGGACAGCAGCTGGAAGTTGGTATTTCAGGTTTGACTATTCGTGAGACCACAATCCCGAATGACATGTTATTCATAAAAAACTAAACAAAATGGCGAAAGAAGTAATAGGAATTGATTTAGGCGGAACAACGATAAAAGTGGGACGCGTAGGAAACGAGAAAATTGAAGAAATAGCAGTTAGTCCCACACCAAAAACCGATGATGCAATGGTGGTTGTAGATGCCATTGTTGAAACCATCTCGCAAGTTGTTACCGATAATACAAGTGCAATAGGAATTGGCATCCCGAGTGTTGTTGACGTGGAAAAAGGAATTGTTTATGATGTAATGAATATTCCTTCGTGGAAAGAGGTGCCCATTAAAAGTATGCTCGAAGAAAAACTGAATCTTCCGGTTTTTGTGAATAATGATGCCAACTGTTTTGCCATTGGCGAAAAAATTTATGGTGAAGGAAAAGATTTTCAGCATTTTGTTGGCGTAACATTGGGAACCGGTTTGGGTGCCGGAATCATTCAAAGCGACAGGCTTTTAAAAGATGCCAACTGTGGATCAGGTGAATTCTGTGTGGTTCCCTATCGCGACTCTAATTACGAAGATTATTGCAGCAGTTTTTTCTTTAGCAAACACGATACCAACGGAAAGGAATTGTACGAGAAGATGAAAAACAGCGATGAGGATGCAAAGAAGATTTTCGATGAATTTGGCTTTCACCTGGCAAATCTGGTGAAATTGATTGTGGCCTCCATCGATCCGCAAATGGTTGTTTTTGGTGGCGCCATTTCAAAATCTTTCGAATTGTTTAAAGATTCTATGTTCAAGGAGATGATGAACTTTGAATATGCTAATTCGATGAAAAAACTGGAGGTTCGCGTTTCTTCCATGGAAAACCAGGGAATTTACGGTGCGGCTGCACTTTGTTACTAATCAAAAAAACTAAATAAAATGAAAACCAACAGAAGAAATTTTTTAAAAGCGGGAGCACTGGCCGGAACATCACTGGCTTTGTCGCCATTGGCAGGCTCTGCAGTCGAAAGAAAGTCGCAATATAAATTACCGTATAAAAATACCTATGTAAAGAATTTATTTGTTGCCGAGAATGAATTCCGGAGAATGGATCCAACCGTTATCGAGGCTCCAACCTTCGAAAAGGCAAAAGAAGTGTTACCGTCTCCATTCTGGAAAGGTCACGAGGAAGCCATCGAAATGTACTGGAAAGCCTGGGATATAGGAATACAGCACATTCGCAAGCCGCAGGAATATTCGGGTTTTGTTTCAAGCTATATCGATACCGCGTATAACGGGCACCTTTTTATGTGGGATTCTGCTTTTATTACCCTTTTTGCCCGCTACGGACAACGTTTGTTCCCCTTTCAGCGCACATTAGATAACTTCTACGGATTACAGCATCTTGATGGTTTTATCTGTCGTGAAATTATGGCTTCGGGCGACGATTGTTTTGAACGTTACGATCCGGTGAGTACCGGACCAAATATTATCCCGTGGAGTGAGCTGGAGTTCTACAACCAGTTTGGCGATTGGGACAGGGTAAATGCCGTTTTCTCTCCGCTGTCGGCTTTTAGTCAGTGGTTGAGACTAAACCGAACCTGGCGCGATGGTTCGTACTGGTCGAGCGGTTGGGGAACCGGAATGGACAACATGCCTCGTGTTCAGAAAAAATACAACATGATTTACAGTCACGGGCACATGGTTTGGCTCGACACCTGTTTACAGCAATTAATGGTTGACCGCATTCTGCTTCAGTTTGGTTTTGTGTTGGAACGTTGGCAGGAAATTCAGGATATAGAAGACGAAATTGGCGTATTGACCGAATATATAAAGAAATATTTGTGGGATGAAGAATCAGGTTTTCTTTACGATCGTTATGCTGATGGAAGCCTTGGAACCACCAAAGGAATTGGCGCCTATTGGGCATTACATGCCGACGTGCTGGAAAAAGATCAGTTGGATAAATTAGTTAAACATTTATCGGATCCCGAGTTGTTCAACCGTAAATTTCCGGTGCCTTCCATTTCTGCTGATAATCCATTGTACCAGGAAGACGGACGATACTGGCAGGGTGGAATCTGGGCGCCAACCAATTTTATGATTATCAAAGGCCTTCAGAAAAATGGATACGGAGATTTGGCTTTTGATATTGCTCAAAAACATCACGACCAGATTTTTCAGGTTTTCAAGGATACCGGTACTTTTTGGGAATATTACGCGCCTGAAAGTGCAAATCCGGGTTTGCTTGCCCGTCCCGATTTTGTAGGCTGGACAGGTCTGCCTCCCATTGCAGTATTAATTGAAGGGCTTTTCGGAATAAATGCTGATTATCCGAAAAAAACAATTACCTGGGATGTTAATTTACTGGAAGAGCACGGAATCGATCGTTACCCAATCGGACCTGACGGAATGCTTTCGTTTAAATGTTTGGCCCGTAAATCAGCCGGCGAAAAACCATCGATTGAAATTAATTCGAATATTGAATTAACACTGAAATTAAGCTGGAAAGGCGGAAATCAAGAAATTGCCGTTAAACCCGGCATAACAAAATCATAAAAGAAGTTAAGTTATACTGTAAATTTTAGATTATCTATGGTGCTGGCGGTTTTTGGACTGCCGGCACTTTTTTTTATTGTTTGATCCCTCCTTGTTTTTTAGCTGTTTAATAATTTTGGATTATAAGAAATCGTTGATGGAGTAGTATTTTATTAAGAAGATTTACCACGAAGATTCACAAAGAAGGCGCAAAGTTTCAGTAAGGATTTTTGCGTTATCTTTGCAGCAAATTAAAGGCTATGAAGGAGCGGTTATTCGGAAAGACATTAGGGGAGTTGCAGGAGTTGGTATTAGAACTGGGATTGCCAAAGTTTACGGCAAAACAAATTACCGACTGGCTGTATAAAAAGCAAATCAGCTCGATTGATGAGATGTCCAATCTTTCGAAAAAAGCCCGCGAGTTGCTGAATGAACGGTTTGAATTTGGCTTAACCGCCTACACCAAAGTCCAGGCCAGTACTGATGGTACACGAAAATACCTTTTCCCAACTATCCAGAATAAATTTATTGAAACCGCGATGATCCCGGAGCGCGACCGGAAAACGGTTTGTGTGAGTTCGCAGGTGGGATGTAAAATGGGCTGCCTGTTTTGTTTTACGGCTAAGCAAGGTTTTCAAGGGCATCTTTCAGCCGGGGAGATCATTAACCAGATTAAAAGTATCGATGAGGTGGAAGAGGTGAGCAACATCGTTTACATGGGCATGGGTGAACCTTTTGATAACCTCGACGAGGTATTAAAAAGCCTTGAGATACTAACTTCGGAATGGGGCTTTGCCATGAGCCCGCGAAGAATAACAGTCTCTACAATCGGTATTATTCCCGGGATGCTGACCTTCCTCGAAAAAAGTGAGGCACATCTGGCAGTGAGTTTGCACACGCCATTTCACGAAGAACGCCAGAAAATTATGCCGGTTCAGGTAGCTTACCCCATTGAAGAAGTGGTGGAAGAAATTAAAACCTGGGACTTTGGCCGCCAGCGCCGCGTGTCGTTCGAGTACATTTTATTTGAAGGATTAAATGATACAAAGGAACATGTAAATGAACTGGCCCGCTTGCTTAAAGGATTAAAGTGCCGGATCAACCTGATTCGTTTTCATCCTGTGCCTGGGACACCGCTAAAAAGTCCGGGAGAAAAAACCATCCAGCGTTTTAAAGACGCCCTGAATAATAAAGGAATTCTTACTACTGTTCGTGCCTCACGCGGCCAGGATATTTATGCAGCCTGCGGTTTGCTTTCTACTAAAGAGCTGGTCAAAAATTAGTAATATTTATATTCTCTGAGTGAAACCATCATAGGCTCCCGATCTTTATAGGCCACACATTTAATCCAGTTACCAGCTGTATCGTATTCATATTCGTAAACGGTGGTACTCAGCGTTTTATTGGTTGTGTTAAAAATTTCCTGTTCATGTGTAAAACCTTCAGGATTGTGTGTAAAATTCATTCCTCCTCTAACGGTGTCAGCTCGCGAGACAGTGTAACCGCTTACATTTCCGGTTTCGTCGTATTTGTAATTGTAAGTGTAAGTTGGCTCACCTTTAAAATTCCTTATTTGAAAACTTTCAGGTAAATTGTCTGTATTAAGTGTGATTAAAATTGATGAGCGTAATGTGTCTGTATCAGGATCAAAAGTCTCAATTTTAAAAATTCCATCTTCCGTTTTAGTTATTGTTTCTTTGTGAACCACTTTGTCCTTTACTATCCTTTTGGCTGATGTGTAATAATTTTCATCGCTGTTTATTTCCCAACTATAAAGTATTTCTCCGTTGTCGCCCAGTGTAAACGATTCTTTCGCAAATCCTAATGGGTTATACATAACTTTAAAATCATTTGTCCAATTGATGGTGTCGCGGGCTGCTATGGTAAGTGGTTCTCCGGCTTCAATCTTGCCCTCTTTTGTGACAGGCCAAAAACTGGTTTCAGTAATTTCCATTACTTTTCCATTTAAAACTTCGGGGAAAAGAAAATACGGAGTATAGTTCTCGACGATGGTTTTTTCGGCCGCTTTTTCTTGTGAGCAGACCAAACAGAATAACGACACACAAAAAATAGAAATTAGCTTTTTCATAATCTTGGTTTTTTAGTTTTAGATGTTCACTTGTTGATATACATCTTGCAGAAGATACGAGTGCTAATAAGTTTAATGCTTTACTTATTCGTTTTTTATGCTAAAAAGTTACAGTGTGTCTCCAAAAATTAGTAATCCAATGCTTTAGTACTTTGAATTGAATCAGTAGTAATTGGGAATTGGTTTGAAAATTCAGTTTAAATCAGCATCATTTTTTCAATATAAATATCCTGAAAGGACGGATCGCCTTCAAGGTTGATATGACTGGTTTTTGCTAGGATTTTTTGTGTGAAATCTTTATCTTCAAACAAGAACATTTTAGCCCCTATCAAAGCGGTATTTCCGAGTTTAATTATTTTTCCCTCATCGCACTCAATCAACCCTGTTCGGAAGACATTCTGAATATTTAGAAAGTTACCAAACCCGCCGGCAATAAATACCTTTTTAATATCATCCATGTTTATTTGTAGTTTGTTGAGCAAAATTTGTATTCCGGTAGCAATGGCCGCTTTGGCAAGTTGGAATTCACGAATATCTTGTTGGGAGAGTGAAACAGTAGCAGTTAAAGGAATTGTATCTTCTCCTGAATTGATTTCTCCAAACATCCCGATTTGTTGTTGTTCAAGTAAAATGGCGATGACATCAATCAGTCCGCTTCCGCAAATACCTTTTGCTTTTACATTCCCGATTACATGCGGTTGCATTTGTTCATTATCCAGCTGAACGGAAGAAATGGCGCCTGTTGTAGCCCGCATTCCCTGGCTGATTTTGGCCCCTTCGAACGCCGGACCTGCGGCTGTTGATGCACACACAATTTTGTGTTTGTTTCCAACTACTATTTCACCGTTTGTTCCAAGGTCGATAAGAATGGAGTATGCTTCCTCTTTTGCCATTTTTGTAGCCGCAATTCCTGCCAGAATATCACTGCCCACAAAACTTCCGATAGATGAATGGAACTTGATTTCGCAATTTGCCGGGAGTTCCCATTCCAGATTTTGTGGTGAGAAAGTTTTCGTGCCAAGTTCCGGCGATTCAAACGGATAAAGGGAAAGAGGCTGAACATTCAGTCCACAAAAGATGTGGTGCATAACCGTATTTCCAACGATCATCATTTTTGAAATTTCTACCGGATGTTTCGTCTGCATTTGCCGGATAATTTTTCCGATTTTTGATCGGATAAGCATTTGCATTTCAGTTTGTTTTCCATCGAGACAAGTCTGGATGCGTGCGATTAAGTCTCCTCCGAATTTTACCTGGGGATTTACATCAGAAACGGAATCCAAAATGTGTCCGTTAGCAAGATTTACGAGTTGTACAACAATGGTTGTTGTACCCAAATCGACGGCAACTCCAAAACCTTTTTGGGGCAAAAAGTCAAAACTTGAATTATCGGCCAGAATAATGTTTTCAAATTGGGTGATTTCCAAAGTCAGATCAGACTCTGCCCGGCAATAGCAAGCCAGCCGCCAGTTTTCGCCAAGATTTAATTTTCGCAGGCGTTCCTTCTGAACAGTATCAACGGGTAACTCGCCCTCCAGTAATTTAATTTTACAAGCTCCACAGGTGCCTTTTCCTCCGCACGGAAATTCAACTCCAAACTCGTGGAGTATGTCGATGAGAGGAACACCTTTATTCACTTTAATATTTTGTCCCAGTGGCTGGAGAGTGATCGTTACACTTTTGTTCATAATATGCATCCGAAAATGTAAATGTAATTAATTTCCCGAGAAAGAATAAAAGCCCCGGGAAGCAATAATATTATTGGTAATTATGGAGTTTAATTCCGCGATTAAAGCCTTATTTTTGTCTAACTTATTGTAAGGCTCAACCTTACTGCTTGTCATGTCATCTCTTAAAAAACGATTATGATGAAGAATTCGGCTTTTATTTTGGTACTAATTATTGCAGCATTATTTTTTAATGCCTGTAAAGATGATACGGATTGCGATTGTAACGGCTCCATAATTGGAGAATGGAAAGCAGAAAGCTTTTTGTCATTGGAATCTACAGGCTATCCTAAAGATGACGAGTACTCTCCGGTTATTACATTTAGAAATGAAGGGACTTATACTTTGGTTTTAGATGTTAACGGGTGTTCCGGAGAATATGTTTCTGATTCAGATGACAACATAAATATATCAACATCAATCTGTACAAAGATGTGTTGTGACAGTGATTTCTCAGAAAAATTATTAGGTATGTTGCCCCAGGTAAATTCTTTCTCCATTAACGATAAAGAACTTTCGTTGATAGTTCCAGGCTGGGGTTTTATTGTTTTGTCCCGGATTTCAGATTAATTCTGACAAGCGGAATTTTTCTTTTAGGGCATAACCACCTTTTTCAGTTCGTTGCACCGTGGCACATTCGGTGTAATAATCATGTTCGAAGAATAATACGTAATTTTTATCGGTCACTTCATATAGAAACTCACCTTTTTCTTCCATCACTTTAGCAGGATCGAGGTCGTAAGCAGAAATCCACAGTAAAGGAACATTTGCAGCGGTGGTCATCAGGTCGGAAGTGTAAACAAAAGAATGTTTTTCGGTGTGGAGAATCGGGAGCATTTGACCGGGAGTGTGCCCGTCGAACATCCGAATTTCAAATCCCGGAATTAGTTCTCCTTCTTTTTCAATGAGCTTCAATTTTCCTGATTCCATCATAAAATCGAGAACCGGGCGATGGTAGGCTGCCCTTTCTCTTGGGTTTGAAATTTTTGCATGATCCCATTGAATTTTGCTAGTCCAAAGTGTTGCATTAGGAAAAACCAGTTCTGGTTTCCCTTCCACATTTTTTACCGCACCGGTACAGTGATCCCAGTGCAAGTGGGTGAAAAATACATCCGTAATATCTGTTGCGGAATAACCTTTTTCCTCCAATGATTTTTCCAGGTCAGTCACCGAAGTAACGCCATTGTTTTTTAAATGTTTTTCCGGGTAGTGATTCCCGATACCTGCTTCAATAAGGATTTTTCTGTCGCCATGTTCAACTAGTAAACACCGCAGAGTAAGTTGGGTGAAATTATCTTCGTTACAAGGATAAACTTTGTTCCACAATACCTTCGGAATGGCTCCGAACAACGCTCCTCCGTCGCAATGAAAATGACCTGCTGATACCGGAATTAGTTTCATTTTAAAAAATTTGAAGTTGGAAGACGGATGCCCGAAGTTTTCTCAGCAGCCTTATTCCCAACTATTATTATGCATTGCAAAAGTAGTTGATTTTAGCGGTACATAAGATTGTGCTGTTGCTGAAAGGTGGAATCTAACGAAAAGTTCATAACATGCTTCACCACACCGCGATAATCTTTTATGCCTTCTTTTATCTTATTCGTTTTTAAATAGGCATCGTTCACTTTGGAAGCTGTTTTATCAAGGGTTTCGTTTCGCAATTCTTTCCAGTGCTGCTGAATGTTTCTGAAATCGTTTTTTACCTCAGGAGATAGTTTTCCTGCTAATTCTTTGTAGTTGTCAGCATTGTATGCTTGCAACAGGAAATGATATAATATGAACAAGTTTACTGAATATCGTACCTGCTGCGATGAGCTGTTATTACAAACCAGCCATGAATAGAAATTGGCTTCCGCCTCGCTTGTAATTCCCAACTGATGGGCTTTCTCGTGAGCCAGCACATAAGGGAATTCTACAGGAAGAACCTTTTTATTTACATGGACTTCATTAAAAAAAGGGCCAAAATATCCGGTAATACCCGTCTTTGCATAAAAACTGCTGAAAGTGATTTTTTTATCAGTTCGATTACCCATCGGGTAGTGAATCTTTAGAACAGGCGACAGGTTTTTGTACGACTCTTCAATCGCCAGGTCGATTTTTTCTTTATCAAAATCATCAAAACTACATTGTAAGCGGTTGGTTTTATCGATTAATTGTTCCAGAACCTGTAAAAATTTTTGTTCGTCGACTTTTGTTTCAGTTAAACCAATTCTTTCGGAAAGCCCCGGCCTGAAATAGTTAAATCCCCACAGCAGATAAAAAAGAATATACATTGCTGCATAAACATTTAATAATTGTATCCCGCTACGTTTTAGTGATGTTTTTTTTAGTAAAATAAGGGTAATCAGAATAAAAGGCAGAAGAATAAGAACTAAATATAAGATATCGTCGAGCGAAAATGGAACAGGTTTACTTATTACAGAAAGAATTCTGGCCAGAAAAGGGTATAATCCTTCTGAGTAATATTTTTCTATCCACTCAGGGTGATGGTATATTACTCTTGAACAGGCAAATGTTGCAATTGCCAGTAAAGGCAAAATCATCCATTTCGGAAAAGATTTTTTTAAAACTTTTGTTCGTTTCATTGTTCTTGTAACTGAATTACAAAGATAGGGTTTGATCGTTTTCTTTCGTTACTTTATTTTTTGTTATGAATTTAGAATGTTTTAAATCAAACTGATATTGTTATTAGTGAGATTTGCTAATATTGTAGACAACATCTTAAAAACAGTGAAAAAATGATTAAGGCAATTGTAGGATTGTTGACAGTGGGGGGGCTGTTAACATGTAATTTTGTATATGGTGAAAAGGCGGAAGACAAAGTTAAACGGATACACGAAAAGGCAATAACCGTTGACACCCATTGCGATACGCCCATGGCAATACTTGATGGCGACCTTGATATAGGAGTAAAGAATTCAGCTCCCAAAAGTTTAGTTGACTTTCCGCGGATGAAAGAGGGTGGATTGGATGCAATGTTTTTTGCTGCTTTTACCGGCCAAAAACCACGAACTCCTGAAAATACAGAAGAAGCATACAAACTGGCACATCAAATGATTGATAAAACTTATGAAGTTTGTAAAAAGTACAGCAATATGGCTGAGGTTGCAACAGAACCTGACGATGTAATTCGTCTTGAAAAGGAGGGGAAAAGAGCAATCTATATTGGAATGGAAAACGGATTTCCACTTGGAACAGAACTTAGCAGGGTAGAAGAGTTTTACAACAAGGGAGTGCGTTATATTACATTATGTCACTCGTCGAACAACGATGTTTGTGATTCGTCGACCGACAAAAACGGACCGGAGCATAATGGTTTAAGCCCTTTCGGGAAAAAAGTAGTGGAAGAAATGAACCGTTTGGGGATGATGATTGATGTTTCACATATTGCTGATAAGTCATTTTTCGATGTTATAAAATTAAGCAAAGCACCTGTAATTGCTTCTCACTCAAGTGTGCGTTCCATTGCCCATCATAATCGTAATATGAGCGACGAAATGATAAAAGCACTGGCAAAGAATGGTGGCGTTATTCAGATTTGTTTGCTCGATGTTTATGTAAAAGATCCTGATACAACTACTGTGGCTTATAAGAAACAACAAGAGTTTCGTAAGAATTTTAGTAAGTTCGATAGTATGACAGACGCTGAAAAGCAGGAATTACGTGCACAATGGAAAAAGTTGAAAGAAGAATATCCGATAGAATCACCAACCGTAGCTGATTATGTAGATCATATCGACTATGTAAAAAATCTGGTTGGAATCGATTATGTAGGAATTGGTTCCGATTTTGACGGTGGTGGCGGACTCGCTGACTGTGCCGATGTGAGCCAAATGCCTAATATTACTGCTGAAATGGTTAAACGAGGTTATACAGAAGAGGAAATTGACAAAGTTTGGGGCGGAAATTTCTTCAGGGTATTCAGGGAAGTTGAAGCTCTTGCTTCGAAGTAATTGCCGGTTTTTATCCCGGACAACTAAGAAATAAGGAATTTGTTGTATGTACACATCCGGCAAATTCCTTATTTTAGTTATTAACAATTCCCATATTGGGACTATTAACATCTATAATCTCTAAAATGCCTGTTAATATTGGGCTTTTGTGAATATCTTTTTAATCCTCATTTGGTTGCTTTTGTTAATAAAATGTCGTAGTTTTCACTTGTTGTAAAGAGAAAATTGTATCGTCATAAAAAGAATTGTTGCTTTAGGGATATTTGTCTTACTAATATCGTTTAGGTGTAGTGCACAACAAGATCCCATTCTTAGCTCCTATATGTATAATAATCAGGTTATTAATCCTGCTTATGCGGGCATGTGGGAGAAAATCGGATTCACTACATTAGTAAGAAAACAATGGGCTGGTATTAACCGTACTCCGCTTACTGAATCATTCTCATTTCATTCACCCCTCAGAAACGATGCCGTAGGTGTTGGTCTGAATATTATGAACGACCGCTTTGCACTGGAGAACAGGCTTAGTGTTTTGGCAGATTATGCTTACGAAGTTTATCTTTCTTCACGAACCAGATTGCGATTTGGATTAAAATTTGGATTCATAAATTATAAAAATCCCTTAACGGAGTACGAATTATATCCTGATGATAAGTATGATGTCGCATTCGACGAAGATGTAGATTTGAAATTCCTTCCCAATTTTGGCGTTGGTTTTTTCCTGTATCAGGAAGATTTTTATGTTGGATTTTCTGTCCCGAAACTCGTTGAAAATGACCTTAAAGAGAACTTTCATAATTACTCAACCAGTGCCGAAGTACGCACGATTTACTTAAACGGAGGGTATATTTTACCCGTAGATCCACTCAATTTTCTCGTTTTCAAACCAACATTATTAGTCAGGGCAACCTGGGGCACTCCTATACAATTCGACCTGGCGGCCAATTTTCTTTTACGCGAGAAACTATGGTTGGGACTAATGTACCGTTCGGGCGATGCACTGTGTTTTACAGGCAACTGGATGTTCAGTAATAAAATGAGGGTAGGTTTTGCCATGGATATTACCTACACCGACATTTACCCGTATCAGAACGGAACCTTCGAATTTACAGTAGGTTTCGATATGGACTTTTTTGGAAGGAGTTATTTAAGAGCGAGATATTTTTAAATAAAACACTATGGACAAATTTTACAAACCCGGAATTAAAAAAAAGTAAGAACGAATAAAGAAAGTTATATGTAACAATTTTAAAAAAGAAGAAACCCTAAAACTATTAAGTGACCAGATCGAAACATAACCAGACTTTTAAGGCAGTGATGCTCATTTTTGCTGTTTGGCTGGGATTCTCCGAAATCCAGGCAGCAGGACATGATATCTCTGGCTTGAAAGATATGCCCAATTCTTCGGCAAATGATTATGTTTCGTATATAAATACTTCGAATGGATATTTAACAAATTTTACGACTTCAAAAAAAATATCTCTCTTTCGTTTTTCCCCAAACCCTAAAGGGAATCAAAACAGCGATAATTTTTTAGGAGTGCCTTTCAGGGGATATAGTAGTGAAAAATGGAATATATCGTACACTCTATCGAATTTTGTTGCTTTTAACTCTGTAATAAGTTCCGACCAACAAGATACTACCGGCATCGTTTGTCCGGAAGATATTTTCTCTTACACGGATGTAAATTCTTGCGGAGCTCTTATCAGTTCAGGATTGAATGTTGAAGATCCAAAACAGCTTGTTGCTTCATTGTCGTGGCAAATGACGGGAGCCACTGAAGATGCCTCTTCAACCTCCGGCATTAATCAGATTAACAGTTATTCTTTCAACGAGGGAACAACAGTAATTACCTATCGCGGTGCAACTCTTTACAACAACTCTATTTTCTGCACCTTTACGGTTACTGTTGCCGATAACCAGGTTCCGAACCTTGAAAATCCTCAGGAAGACATAATTGTTAATGCTGATGCCGGTGATTGTTTTGCTGTGGTGAACTGGCCCGATCCGATTGTGAGCGATAACTGTGCGTTGCCCGATCACATCACTGTTTCGTTCAGTTACGAGTCGGGAAGTTCATTCCCCGTTGGAACCACCGTAGTTAATTACAGCGTTGGCGATGGAGTTGAATACAATACCATTGTGGGAAGTTTTAATGTAACTGTTGTGGATGACGAAGTTCCTGAGTTTTATGCCCCTGAGGATTTTACAGTTTCCTGTGGCAATTCGGTTCCCGGTGCTTATACCAACTGGCGGCAATTCTTCGATGCAGGAGGTATTGCTTTCGATAACTGCAACATCGATTACAGCAGCTTTAAGTTTACCGGACAGAAAAGTTCCGGAATACGTTGCCCGTATACAGTTACCCGAAACTACAGCATTGCCGATGGCGATGGGAATGTGTCTGAAGTTCAGCACCGCATTTATGTAGTTGGAGAGGAAGATGTAGAGGTTGAGGAGGATGTCCTCCTGAAATCGGCAATGGATGAATGTACTGCGAATTATTCTGGAAATTGGAGTGTAGACTCTATCTGGAGTTGTGGGCATGTTCCAACTTCAGCAGATAATGTTACTATTCCAAGTGGAATTACAGTTACTGTTGATGCTGCTTCGGATTGCGATGATATTACCATTACAGGAACCTTGAACCACAGCGGCGCTACTACTTTGCAGGTTAATGGTGACTGGACAAATAACGGAACTTACACCTCTGGAAGTGGAACTGTAGAGTTTACTGGTTCAACAGATGCAACGATTAGTGGAAGTTCATCGACTTCATTTAATCAATTTATCATGAATAAAGGGGCGGATGTAAGTTCTGTGCTTGAAATTAATTCTTCCGCGGCAGTCTCACTTGGGACATATACGTTTACAAGTGGTCTTTTGATGTTGACAACCGGTAATTATTCACTTAGTACAGCATTTAATTTATTAGAACCAGCGGGAATTCATGTAAATGGAGCAACACTCAGTACGGGTAATTTTTCCATTACGAATGAGGGATTAATTCGTATTTCATCCGGGACTGCCAATTTTGGAACTCAATCCGGGAATAGCGTACGTACTCAAACCGATGGTGCATTCGAGGTATCGGGTGGTACTGTGAATATTGCAGGGCGTCTTGAAAATTCAGCTGGAGGATACTTGATTGATCCGACCATTCCTTCAGGTATAAATATATCGGGAGGGACAATAAATTTGGCGACGGTAGGTAATGGGCTTTCCTCAACCGGAGCCTTAAATGTTACTGCGCAAGGTGCTTTTAGTTTTACCGGAGGCACAATTACAATTGAAAATGCAAATACCACTGGCGGAACAGCAATTGATTTAGGTATTGCAGATGTGTCGGGGCAAGGAACAAAAAACATAACAAATGGAGTCTTTCAAATTGGAGCCGGTTCTACTTATGATGAGACCTTTGTTATATCTAGTCTGATCCCAATTCCAAATATTGAAACTGGCAATAATGCAAATATCCTTTTAGCCAATGATCTTGAAGTTACAAATCAGCTAACTATAAACGGAACGAGTAAAATACTATTAGATGGTTATCTAGCGGAAATACCAGTTGCTCCATCGGGAAGTTATACGTTTTATGGAGAAGGTGGCTCAGATCCAATAACAATTGATTTTACCGGAGGAAGTTTTTCAGGAGCAACCATAACAGTCGACGTAAATGATAGTAAACATCCCGAAAATAAAAATACTGATTACTTTTTAAATAAACATTGGATTATCCATACCTCTGGTATCACTAACCCTCAGTATAATGTTAGTGCAACATATTTAGCTGGAGATATTGCAAATTCGGCTACAGACTTGATTGTTGGAAATTACAGTTCAACCTGGAGCGAAATCTCTGGATCATCCGTTACTGGAAATGTTGTCTCATTCAGTTTCGCTTCATCCAATTTATCATTTACGGTAATGGAAGAACCAACTGTTGACATTGACAATACTGGCCCAGAAGAGATTTGTGATGGAAGTTCCGTTGAATTGGTGGCAGATGGCAATGGTGACCCAGATATAACTTATTTGTGGGAATCAACTCCTTCAACCACAATTCCTTCAAATACGAGTTCTTCAGTAACCGTATCGCCGCCAGCTAACCCATCAGATCAAATAACTAATTATACTTATACCGTTACTGTTACTGATGCGAATGGATTTACAGCCAGTGACGCTATTGGAGTGACTGTTAATCCTAATAATACAGTAAGTGCAGCGTCATCGAGTCCAACCTTGTGTATAAATACCGCGCTGACTGCAATAACTCATGGTACTACCGGAGCAACCGGAATAGGTTCTGCTACAGGCTTGCCCAACGGTGTATCAGCATCCTGGGTTTCAGATGAAATAACAATAAGTGGTACTCCTACAGAAAGTGGCATGTTCAATTATACCATTCCATTAACAGGAGGTTGCGGAAGCGTAGATGCGACAGGAACTATAATCGTTCGTGATGTATTAACCCCTCCTACAATTTCTTCCGATCAAACAATTTGTTACAATACTGTTCCTTTGCCCATTGGAGTTATAACGCCTGCTTCCGGGGGAAGTACCCCTTATAGCTACCAGTGGCAGGAGAGTAATGATAATGTAACATGGAGCGATATTGCTTCAGCAACCACCACCACTTATACCCCATCTAATTTAACAGGAACAACATACTATCGACTGGAAGTTACAGATGCCGGAATCCCTTCCTGCGGTATTGTTTACAGCAATGTTGTTACAATAATTGCAGAGGATAATATAGATCCTAGCATAACATGTCCCGGTAATCTTTCTGCAAATGTTGGTGCAGGAATGTGTGGGGCGGTAGTAACTTATATCACTCCTGTTGGAACGGATAACTGTGCAGTTGTAAGCACTGTTCAAACAACAGGCTTGGCATCGGGCGAAACCTTCCCGGTTGGAGTAACCACTAATACATTTAAAGTAACTGATGCTGCCGGTAACAGTGATTCCTGTAGCTTTACTGTAACCATTACAGACAATACAAACCCGCAGTTGACATTGCCGGGCAATATCCCCATAAAGTGTAGCGATAGCTCTGATCCTGATGATACAGGATGGGCTACTGCCACCGATATTTGCGCGGTTGACACGATATTTTATTCAGACAGTACAGGAACTCCGGCGATGAGCTGTGCCAGTAATTATACCATTTACCGAAAATGGATAGCTGAAGATATTTATGGAAATCAAAGCACCGATATTCAGGAAATTTGGGTAAGCGATGCTGAAGGCCCGGAAGTAGTTTTTGCAAATCAAATTATTAATGTTAGTTGCCCTGATGATATACCCGGCTATTACGAAGATTTAAGCCAGTTTTTAGCGTCAAATGCTTCAAATGATGCTTATGATTTATGTTCGGGGAGTGTTACTATGGAATTACACGATGAATACTCCTTCTTTGATTCCGGCTCAGGAACTGCCGGTTATTGTCCCGATAGTGTTAAGCGTGTCTATCGTTTTTATGATGAGTGTCTGTATTTTACAGATGTAGAACAGACGATTTTTGTTACCGATTTAGACACTTGTACTTGTTCAGAATGTACTGATAAGGTTAATGTGCATGATGTTGATTTAAGAGCTGATCCCGATAGTGTTTGGGTTTTGGAAAAGGAGCGAAGGGACAAAGAGGCACGGTGTTGTTTAGACGATGAATGGTGGCTGGAAGGCGGGGACGATCCATACCGTTGTGTTTCTTTTAATGTAATTATTGACGACGATGCAGTGGGTGTACAAATAGAAACCAGCAAGGGGCAGGATAGTAAAGAATGGCGTGTAGATTGTGAAAATGTACCGTTGGAAGGACCTGATGGAGATATTATATGTCTTCCTTCCGGAGAGTATCATCTTTTTACGCATTGTAAGCAGGGAGCTGACCCCATCGATTATATTATTCGTTCGGTTAGAGGAATAATTGAATCAGGCGATATTTCTACACGGGTGGATTGTTCGCATCAAATTCATACAACTGGTGATTTTGAAAGCGTTCCGGTTTGGTCGGCGCTTAATCCTTTGTATGATAAATACCTGGATACATCAGATCCTTATAATCCAATTTTTTATGTGCCACTGGAAGACAAAGATGATGTTCCGGCAACCATACAGTATCAGGTTTGTGCTGATGTAGAAGGATATATCTGTGGTCAGTCAACCGATGGTACAATATGCGATACCATTACCGTAAATGTTTACGATCCTCTTGAAACGGTTATTGATCTTGATGATCTCGTTGTGTGTGCAGGAACTCCTGCTTTTATTGAACCTGTTATTTCTCCTGCCGGTGAATATGTTGTTGAATGGTTTACAGGTACCGGTGCAATTGGAACTCCTTTTTATACAGGCGAAAATTATACAATAACAACTACGGGTTGGTATTCTGTAAAAGTAACAGCATATGAATCGGGTTTACCCTGTAGTGAAATAACAGCTGATTTTGAGGTGGAAGTTGACCTGACAAGACCGGGTTTACATGCTCCGCCTGATACCCTTTTTCTGAATTGCGACGACCCGAATGCAGATCAGAAAATTATAGATTGGTATAGTACTGCCTGGGGATACTCGGTTAATGCCTATGGAGATACCATTCCCGTTGAGGTAACTAATGACTACAGTGGTATAAACCTGGTATGTGATGAAGTGGTTGATGTAGAGTTTAAAGCTGTTGATATTTGTCAGAATGATAGTATAAAGATAGCCACAATTGTGGTTATCGATACTATTGCTCCATTACTTACTCCAGCTTCAGACCAGATTACCGATTGTAATACATTGGATAAAAATAGTCATCCTGATTACATCGCCTGGCTGGATAGTAACGGAGGAGCAACAGCAACTGATAATTGCGAACATCCGGATAGTTTGGAGTGGACAAATAATGCGACCGATCAAACCTGGGAAGGTGATGGTGCCAGAGATTCGATAACCGTTACTTTCTATGTTATGGATGATTGTGGGAACGTAGCTCAAACTAAAGCAACATTTACGATTATTGATGATCAACCACCTACTATTTATTGTCCTGCCCCGGTAGAAACATTAATTGCACAGGATAGCTGTTCGAGCGATACTTTTGCTATTGGAATAGTTACAGCTACCGATGAGTGCTCTGTCCCTACTCTTGAATGGAACTTGACAGGTGCAACATCTGGTTCAGATACCGGACAGGTAGTCGGTCAACGGTTTAACGTAGGAGTAACCACAGTGCATTATACGGCTATTGATGGTGCCGGACTCACCGATACATGCTCCTTTACAGTTTGGGTAAAACACCTCGATGTTCCAATTGCAAATATAACCTGCCCAACAGATAGTGTATGGCAAGCAGCTGATCCTGATTTGTGTGCAGCTAATGTTATTTTAGGCGCACCGGTTATCATCGATCCGTGTAATGAGATCGATTCGGTGTGGAACAACTCAGACCATCGGACCAGCGCATCTGATGCGAGTGGTCAATATCCGATAGGCACTATCGAATTTAAATGGTTTATTAGTGATGTGTCGGGCAATATCGACAGTACATGTACGGTAAAAGTAGTAGTAGGCGACGTAGACCCGCCGCAGTTTACGAGTTGTCCTGCGGATACAGTAGCTGGAGTAATCGATGAGGACGAATGTACGGTAACCAATCCCGGGTTGCCTGTTCCTGAATGGTCAGATCTATGCGGAGCAGACCTGTCGTGGATAGTAACACCAATAACAGGCATAACGCCTGCCGGTTCGGGTCCTGATACAATTCCATCAGACTATGAGTTTCATCCGGGACAAAGTTTAATCACCTACGTGTTGGAGGATTCAGGGGGCAATACCGATACCTGTTCGTTTGTATTCTGGCCGAAGCACCAGGATTTTGGCAGCTTTACCAGGATTTGTCCTACAGATAGTGTGTGGTATCCCGCAGAACCTGATTTATGTGCCGCAGTAGTAACACTTGATACAGTTGAATGGAGCGATCCATGTTACGAGTTAGATTCAATCTGGAATAATTCCTTTTATGCAGATTTCCCTTGGAATGCAAGTGGAACCTATCCAATTGGGGAATACGAATTTAAGTGGTTTATTAAAGACCTTTCGGGCAATATCGACAGTACATGTACGGTAAAAGTAGTAGTAGGCGACGTAGACCCGCCGCAGTTTACGAGTTGTCCTGCGGATACAGTAGCTGGAGTAATCGATGAGGACGAATGTACGGTAACCAATCCCGGGTTGCCTGTTCCTGAATGGTCAGATCTATGCGGAGCAGACCTGTCGTGGATAGTAACACCAATAACAGGCATAACGCCTGCCGGTTCGGGTCCTGATACAATTCTATCAGACTATGAGTTTCATCCGGGACAAAGTTTAATCACCTACGTGTTGGAGGATTCAGGGGGCAATACCGATACCTGTTCGTTTGTATTCTGGCCGAAGCACCAGGATTTTGGCAGCTTTACCAGGATTTGTCCTACAGATAGTGTGTGGTATCCCGCAGAACCTGATTTATGTGCCGCAGTAGTAACACTTGATACAGTTGAATGGAGCGATCCATGTTACGAGTTAGATTCAATCTGGAATAATTCCTTTTATGCAGATTTCCCTTGGAATGCAAGTGGAACCTATCCAATTGGGGAATACGAATTTAAGTGGTTTATTAAAGACCTTTCGGGCAATATCGACAGTACATGTACGGTAAAAGTAGTAGTAGGAGACGTAGACCCGCCGCAGTTTACGAGTTGTCCTGCGGATACAGTAGCTGGAGTAATCGATGAGGACGAATGTACGGTAACCAATCCCGGGTTGCCTGTTCCTGAATGGTCAGATCTATGCGGAGCAGACCTGTCGTGGACAGTAACACCAATAACAGGCATAACGCCTGCCGGTTCGGGTCCTGATACAATTCCATCAGACTATGAGTTTCATCCGGGACAAAGTTTAATCACCTACGTGTTGGAGGATTCAGGGGGCAATACCGATACCTGTTCGTTTGTATTCTGGCCGAAGCACCAGGATTTTGGCAGCTTTACCAGGATTTGTCCTACAGATAGTGTGTGGTATCCCGCAGAACCTGATTTATGTGCCGCAGTAGTAACACTTGATACAGTTGAATGGAGCGATCCATGTTACGAGTTAGATTCAATCTGGAATAATTCCTTTTATGCAGATTTCCCTTGGAATGCAAGTGGAACCTATCCAATTGGGGAATACGAATTTAAGTGGTTTATTAAAGACCTTTCGGGCAATATCGACAGTACATGTACGGTAAAAGTAGTAGTAGGCGACGTAGACCCGCCGCAGTTTACGAGTTGTCCTGCGGATACAGTAGCTGGAGTAATCGATGAGGACGAATGTACGGTAACCAATCCCGGGTTGCCTGTTCCTGAATGGTCAGATCTATGCGGAGCAGACCTGTCGTGGATAGTAACACCAATAACAGGCATAACGCCTGCCGGTTCGGGTCCTGATACAATTCCATCAGACTATGAGTTTCATCCGGGACAAAGTTTAATCACCTATGTGTTGGAGGATTCAGGCGGCAATACCGATACCTGTTCGTTTATTTTCTGGCCAAAGCACCAGGATTTTGGAAGCTTTACCAGGATTTGTCCACAGTCTGTAAATACCTGGACCGTTAATCCTGATTCTTGTGACAGGTATGTTCCACTTGATACAGTTGAATGGGATGATCCGTGTAGTGAATTGGATTCGATCTGGAACAATTCTGATTATCGAACCAGCCCATCAGATGCCAGCGGAACATATCCGATTGGGACAACAACATTTAAATGGTTTATCAAAGATTTATCAGGGAATATCGACAGTAGTTGCACCGTTTCGGTTACAATAGAAGATCTGCCACCTGTACTTGTGGTTCCTGATGACACCGTTGTTCAAGCCGATTTTGACCAACCTTATGCATCTGATATTGATGTTGAGCTTCCTTACTTCTACGATAACTGTGACTCTACGTTAACATGGACCATGTGGGGTGTTACTACCAGAACAATTGGTGATACACTTGCCGAAGATATTTATGTAGTTCATTCACCCGACACCTTTAACTTGGGAGTTACTTATGTTGAGTATACATTTATTGATGGACATGGGAATACGCTGGTGGATACATTTACCATTACTGTGCTTGGAGCACCTGAAATTGATTGCCCAAATGATACTACTGTAACATGCGAACAAAGTTTTGATCCCGGTATTCCGAAATTGATTGAAGGTGTGCCCCCGATTGATTGGTATTGGACTATTACAGATGAACTTGGAAATGTGATAGATGCAGATTCTACAATAGGGACGACGGCGCCTTCACCGCTTCCCGACCCAATTGGTGTGGTTGATTTCCCGTTTGGAGTGACTCGCATTACCTGGGTAGCCAAAAACATTTCAGGTACAGATACCTGCTGGCACGAAATAACGGTAATAGATAGTACGCCGCCGGTATTTACCGATACAGTTTACGAAAACTGTGTGGATCCTATTCATTGGGCAACATACGATCCGTTAGATCCGGATCCAAATCCAACTGCCTGGCCACTCCTCTGGGTCGATCCAAATTTGGATAAATACCCAAGTTTGCCCGATTTCAGGACTTTCCCAAGTGGTGATACTTCCCTTGATCTATTAACGCTTGAGGATAATTGTTGCGATTCAGTTGATATGGACATCTATTGGGAGATTGTGTTCAGCGATACTCCTGATCCTTCAGATCCAACAGGGGCAACAATGATGACGCACGATACATTAAGAGGTACCGGCCAGCCATCAACTTATGGAAGTGATATTCTGCTGTGGGGAGACGGAATAACATTTACCGAAGTTACACACGAAATAACTTACTGGGTAGTAGATTGTAATGATAACATTTCACAAAGAAGCACAAGAACGATAGTGATAACGCCGCGACCGGAGGTAATTAAAGAAGATTATTAAAGAATGAGAGATTATACAGACATAGAAAGAAACGGGAAGACGGAAGCGGGAAGCCGGAAGGGAAAAGGCACTCTGGCAAATCCGGCCGGAATCCGATCTGAAGCAAATCCCGCATGGATAGCGGGCCCTGCAGTGGATGGACCCTCCCTGCCGGGTTTTGTACCGTCCTGTTGCACAGGGAACGAAAAAAGTGTTACAGGACGCGAAATTTCCGTGCAGGACGCGAAAATTTCATGCAGGGATGCTAAAAAGTCTTACAGGACGGGTGATTTTGTTACAGGAAGCACTCAAAATGGAACAGGGCCAGCAGCAGCAGGCGATTGGGGAATTTTAAAGGATGAACTCGCTACCGCGCGATTCCATCGCGTGGTGAATAATAAAGCAGGAATGAACACACCAAACGATACAATCGTGCGGCAGCAAAGAAAAAAGTGTTCAGTATCAAGTATCCAGTATTTAGTAAAACCTTCAAGGTTTACAAAACACTTGAAGGTTGCATACACTCAACCTTTAGGCGTTTCCAAAACCCTAGAGGTTTCAACAGCACAACTGAGTAATGCTTTGAGAACAGATGTGCGCCGGAATTCCCCCTTGGGGGTTAGGGGTAGAGCAGGAGTCGTCGCTACCGCGCGATTCCATCGCGTGGCAAATAATATAGATATGAACGAGCCACACGATACAATCGTGCGGCAGCAGTGTATCCAGCATCCAGCACCCAACTCTCTGCTCTTTGCTCATGGCTCTCTGCTTACAGCTGGCTTATTAACAAAAAAATATTATAACCCACCCTCAAGGAGGGAACAGGGTACGACAAAAAACGCCCATCTTTCCATATTGGAATTCATGGGCACAGGAGATAATAAATCAATCCTATTCCTCCAAAGTTCGCCATGGAATGCGAATGTCCTCCCCTTGCAAGGGGAGGTGTCCCGAGTACTCGGGACGGAGGAGTGTGGGACAGTAGCTAACAATTCAAAAACCGCAGTTGCCTATGAAACATGACTGAGATGAAAAAATCTTTCTGCCTGGGCTACCGCGCGATTCTATCGCGCGGGGTTTAAGCCACACGATAGAATCGTGCGGCAGCAGAAAGTATGGTTCTGTATGGAAGCGTAAGCTTCCACGGCCACAGGGTAGAGCAGGTGTTATATTTCTCTACAACAACAAGTATTAATTTTTGACAATACACCATAACACCACTCCTCCCTGGAGCCGGACCATTCAATAGGAAAATCAGGGGCTCGTTTGTCAACCGACGGACGAAACCCCTTGATTCTCAAAAACGATGAAAGCGCCTTCTGTAAAAAGCAGGTCAATTCCCCCTCTAGGGGGATGTCCGCAGGACAGGGGGTGAACGATTCGACGACCCGATCCGTCAACCGACGGATGCTAAAAAAGAGCTCAATGCCTGAAAGGCAGAGGGTGAAATGCTGAAATACTCCTTATCCGCAGGACAAGGAGTGAAAAATTGAAATGTTGAAAGCTCCTTACGAGCCACCAACTTTGCAACCTTGCAGAAAGCTGCACGTGGCAAGTTCCCCTTCAGGGGGAAATCTGACCGGGCAATGCGCAGGTCAGGAAGGGGGTGAAACAGGGGGTAAAAACTGATTGACTAACAATTTAAACTGAAATGTCAATCAACAAACAGTTAATAACACGTTCTGAAATTCTTGAATGAAGATTTTGCCGGGAGCACGAACCCGTTTCCCCTTCGAGAAGGGGAAATGTCAGTCAGCTGACTGACAAAGGGGTCCACAATCCCAACGCAAAAGACAACTTTAGGAATGAAGGAACACTAAATTTTAAAAATTATGAAAAAGCAAATTTTATTTTTAATGTTTTTTGTCGCGGCTATTTTGGCCGGTATGAATGCCTTTGGGCAGAGTGATCATACGTATCCAGAAACCCCAGATTGTATTTCTCCGCAAACATTAAATTGTGCGAATGCAACGGGCGAATTGAATCCGTTACCGGGTACATTATATACGTATACAGTAGAAACATCTTCCCAATATGATGATGTTCGATGGTTTGTGATCAACAACAACCTTCTAGAAACTGCGGCTCCAGTTGATAGCATTATTGAAAGTGCAACAGGAGTAATGGATCTAACGGAAGCTACCTATCCAGGAGATCCAATGGTGGCAGGTGGCCCATATGTTGATCCTGCAGATGGTACAGGTCCATATATTCTGCGATTAGGTACTTCGCCTTGGGTTAATTATAATTATAGTACAGCACCAGATAGCGATGTAGATGACGATGGTATGAGTTATAATACAACAATTGATGATGGAGTTTCTCATTCAATTGAAATTGCATGGAAATCGTTCAATGGTGATCAACCTAACGAAATTTTATTAGTTGCTCTTGTGGCAGATCAGACTGGATGTACTAATAACATAGAGGTTTACCGAATTGTGCCAGAGTTCCTATTTACACTGGATATTGCAGCACTTAATAACGATGGTGATAGTATTGGTTCTCCAATTGATGGTAGCGATGATGCAACAGAATGTGTTTCACCAATTGAATATGCTTGGTATAATGCATCTTCAGTAGCAGCTGACGAAAATACACCAGGTAAAGGTTTATTAACGGTTGATTATGGCGAAAACTGGATATATTTTGTAGTAAATGCAGCCAATTTTGTGGATTCCTGGATGCCTAAATTCCAAATTTCACACAATTATGGAGGGACCGCTGGTAATACGGACTATATTACCGCAGAATGGGCATATCAGACTGATAACTTTGCTGTTGGTCAAGCTGGGACTCAAACTTGGTATAACATTGATGCTAGTGGATTCACAACCAAGCCTGTTGTTGCAGGAGGCTTAGATTCAGACAATTCGTATACAGAATTTAATGCGGTTGGTGATGGAGCTTCTCCAACTGGAGGTTCCGAATGTATTATTGTAAGAGTCCGTTTGGACTGGGGTACTCAAGTTGAAAATGCAACAGCAGATGTAATTCTGTCGTTTGCAGTCGAAGGAGTTATGTTTGATCCATTAGAAACAGCTGCATCAGATCCAGCTGATCAATTTGACTTTAGTAATACTTCTTTGTTAGATTTGGGTAATGATTTGACTTCACCTTATGATGAATGTGATCCAGTTGAATTTGACGACATAATGGATTATACAATCACTCAAAGACCTCAGGTACTTGATGCTACCGGTACAGCAGCTGAGAATTTTGAGTTGAATACAGGTGATAATACTGCCGGCACACCTAATGATCCGAACGATGGATCGAACTAAAATGGTAGAACTTTGCTTTTTCATAACCTAACCGTCGGAAGACGGACAAAATACAGCGCAGAGCGTAACGAGCATGGGGTGTTGTACCCTTTGCTTTTCGCCCTGGGCGAGGTTAGTTAAGAGTTTAAGGTTTAAAGTTTAAAGTTTAAAGTGGTTTCCACTTGAGGCTTGAAGCTTGGGGCTTGCAGCTAATAAGGTTATGGAAAAGAAGCAAAGAAAGGATTAATGATTAAGGAGTAAAAACACTGTGGTCCTCTGTGGAATCTCAGTGACCTCTGTGGTAAAAAAAGAATAAAAACCACGGAGTACACAAAGAAGACACAGAGAAACGCGGAGAAGAACCAACCGTCGTTTGACGGAGCACTATGGAGAGAAGCCCGCTTTAGGGCATACGGAAAAAAGTGATCAGTTGCAGTGTTCAGTTCGAACCGGCGACTAATGACTTGTAGCTTATTTAAAATTAAAATCATGATGAAATGTGAAGTATAATATGCACAACATCAGTAAAGGCAATGCACCGCCTGGAGAAAAGCAAAAAACTTGCAGCTTACAGCTTGCAGCTTGTAGCTTCTTCATCGGCAGGCTATTGCTAAATATGCGCGACGGGCCACGTGGCCGTGCACCGGCAATTCGGTTTGCTATGGTCAACGGGCTTGTCACGCTTAATCAAAAATTCTCTGTAAGCCTCTGTGTGCACTCAGCGCTCTCTGCGGTAAAAGAAAAAAATACCATGGAAGTAGCGCTGCACACAGGGCACAACAGGGAGAACTATGCGCAAAATCCAACAAAGGAATTCCGCACGCACTGCATCCCGAAGGCTCGGGACTTGCAGGAGGAAAAACCAGTGATGGAAGAAATGAATGACGAATGACGATTAACGAATATCGAATGAAGATTGTAGAATGTGATCAGTGGTCAGTTGCAGTTGTCAGTGGAGTCGAAGGATATTTATGTAGCTGAAGACCTGAAAGAACTGAATGCGAAAATGTATGAATGCAAAAATGAAGAATAGGCAATATGCAAATAGCAGTAGGCAAGTGCGCAGGCCTTCCCCCTTGGGGGCCAGGGGTAGCGCAGGAAGACCTGAAAGAATGAATGCGTAAATGACTGAATGCTTAAATAATGAATAGGCAATATGCAAATTAACAGTTCTGCAATTTGACATTTGCTAATGAAGAAAGACTATTAATGAATAATGAGAAAACTCCGTGGCTCTCCGCGGAAACACAGCGCTTTCTGCGGTAAAAAAATAAACCACAGAGAACACAAAGAAGGCACAGAGATACACAGAGAAGAAAGACGAACAAAAGAAGAAATACAAGCTTGAGGCTAACAGCTAGCAGCTAATAAATGATTCGACTGAAAAAACATATCATCCACTTTACCCTGGGAATTATCCTGGCGGTGATGACTTTTGCCCAAACGTCGGCACAGATCGTCATCGACGAGTGCGATACTATGGAATTCAGTGTAGTGAGCCGGCCAAGTATTCCGGAGACCAATTTCGTTTGGGGAATTTATACTGCTTCCGATTCTGCAAAAGATGTATTGGATCCTGCCGAAACTCTTGATCCTGCCCTGTATTTTGTAGATGGGCAGTATGAGGGAAGTACGGTTAATGTTGTTGGACTTGCACCCGGCAAATATTACGTACGCATTCATGTGTGGGATGAAATAAACTGTACCGATAATATTGAAATGTATGTACTGGAAGTAGAAGAATCTACCCTAGACCTGGAGGTTTATGCCGATTCGGTATGTATTGGAGAGCCAACATCGATACGGATAATATTTAGCGGAGTAGGGCCTTATGATATTACTGCCATTTATGGCGATGCCGTTACCGGAACCGTGATAAACCTGAACGGGCAGGTTGGAACGGAGGTAACAGTACCGATAACCGATCCGTTGCCTGTGGGCGAAACAACTTTCTGGATTATGTCGGTAACCGACGATTGTAAGGTACATACCTGGGAAGAAACAGAGCGTCCAAGTACGGGCATTGTGATATATCCGAAACCGAACCAGTCGAAGATCTACTTAAAGGAAGAGTAGCAAATGGAAAAAGAATGAAGTAAATTTAAAGGACAGAATGAAGTTTTCAGTGATCAGTCGCAGTTGGCAGTATGTCATCCTGAGCGAAGTCGAAGGATGTTTACGGAGAGAAGGAGAGAAGGACTGAAGAGTTGAATGATAGAATGCGAAAATGCGTTAATGCTAAAATGAAAGAATGTTTAGATGAATGCAAATAGCAGGAAGAAAATAAACTTAGTGTCTTTGCGAGAGGAAAATATTAAAATAATGAAGAAAAGCTCCGTGGCTCTCTGCGGAAATCTCCGTGACCTCTGTGTTTAAATAGTTTTACCACAGAGAACACAAAGGAGGCACAGAGATACACAAAGAGAATGAATGACGAATGACGAATGATGATTAACGAATAACGATTTGAGAATTGGCGAAAAACCTTAGCGCCTTCGCGTCTTAGCGGTTAAAAAGAATAAACCACAAAGTCGCACAAAGAGAATGAATGACGAATGACGAATGATGATTAACGAATAACGATTTGAGAATTGGCGAAAGACCTTAGTGCCTTCGTGTCTTAGCGGTTAAAAAGAATAAACCATAAAGTCGCACAACGAGAATGAATGACGAATGATGATTAACGAATAACGAATGAAGATTGTAGAAAGTGATCAGTGGTCAGTCGCAGTTGTCAGTGAAGTCGAAGGATAGAAGGATAGAATATTGGAGTATTTGAATGGAAAAACACTTGGTGAAAATAGTGGGAACCTTGAGTCCATTGTGGTTTTAAACCACAAAGTTGCACGAAGAGGGCACAAAGTAACACAAAGAGAATGAATGACGAATGATGATTAACGAATAACGATTTGAGAATTGGCGAAAAAGCTCGTAGCTAAAAGCTCGTGACTCGCAGCTAAAAAGAAATGAAAAAGTTGATGTACATATTACTGTTCCTGTTTATGGCGACAAATTTGTTCGCTCAGGAGACCTATGTCATCGACTCAGTATGTGTTGGCGCCACCCGTACTTACCGCATCGACGGAGATGAAGGCGATACCTATGAATGGAATATATACCAGATGTCCGATACTTCACTTTTCGCAGGCAATGTTACGTATGCCGATTTTATGGACGAAGACCGGCCAGCTGTTGGTGATACAACCTGGGGCAGCGAAATCGATCAGATATGGGATGAAGTGGGAGAATTTGATATCGAGGTATTGCACTGGTCGATACACGGCTGCGACACCTTCGAGATAGGCCGGGTGAAAGTATTCCCCGCTGCGGGAGCAGATGCAGGCCCCGATCAGATTGTCTGCTCCTTTTCTGATATTACGCCCGCCAGCGATACCGCGTGGAACTACTGCTGTGTATTTTGGGAGAGTACAGGCGACGGGATCTTCGATAATAACAATCAGCTTCATCCAACTTATTACCTGGGAGCTTCCGATAGCCTTGCCGGAAGTGTAAGCCTTGTGCTTTATGCATATGGTTTGGCAGATACTGTTACGTGCGAGCCGGCTATCGATACTGTGGAATATTTCTTTAGTGATCCGGAGATCAGCTTTGCCCTTAACGAAATGCTTTGTTATGGCGATGACCAGGCCTCACTCATCGCCACTGCAACAAACGGGCAGGCGCCTTACGACTTCTACTGGTCCGGCCCCGACGGATTTGAAGCCACTACCGATACCATAACAGGTCTGGCTTCCGGTACCTATGTGCTCGACGTTATTGATGCCAACGGTTGTACGGCCACCGATTCTATAGAAATATTCCAACCTGATGAAATATTGGTTAACATCGACAGTGTTCATAACCTGAGCTGTTACCAGGCAAATGACGGCTTCATTCTCGCCACAGCGAGCGGCGGCACCGATACTCTGATGTTCGACTGGGCAGGATATTCCGGTTATACAGCAAACGGCAACAATGTTTACGGGCTCCCGGCTGATACCTTCCTGTTAACAGTGAGCGATGCCAATGGTTGTATCAAATTAGATACGGTAATTGTTACCGAACCTGAGCCTGTTGTAGCGTTTATCGACAGTATTATAAATGTTCTGTGTTACGACGATAATAATGGCGCTGCACACGTAATAGCTTCGGGTGGAACACCTCCGTATTCCTACAACTGGAATATATTCCCCGTGCAGGATTCTGCCTGGGCAACAAATCTGGCTCCCGGTCAATATGTTGTAACTGTTACCGATGCCAATAATTGTACGGCATCAGATACCGTTGATATTATCGAACCTGATCCGCTTGTATTAACTGCCGACAGTATTGATGTTCGTTGTGGTGGTAAAAAACCGGGAGAGATCGATCTGGAAGTTAGCGGAGGTACACCATTCATTGATGAATTTAATAACCCGTATTACCTGTATGAGTGGAGCGACTCTATAGGACACGTATTTGCCACAACGCAGGATGTAGACTCACTGGCAGGCGATCAGTTGTATACTGTTTGGGTAACCGACTCGCTGGGATGTACGGCTATGCACCAGGTTTATATAAACGAAAGTAAAAATGTTGAGTTGGAAGCTGTTGTTGATTCTGTTCTGTGTTATGGCGATTTGTGGAGCATCGATATTACTGCCAGTAAAGGGAAACAACCGTACACTTACGAGTGGACCGATACGTTTGGCGTTGTTTTGTCGACTGATGAAGACCAGTTTGATATTCCGGCAGGTAATTACTGGGTAACTGTTTATGATAGGGATTCGTGTAACGAGTCGATGAATTTTATACTGGAAGATCCGGAGTTGCTCACCGTAGATTTAATTACCGACGATACTCTTATTTGTGAGAATGAAACTTCACTGATCTGGGCTTACCCGCTGGGAGGAACAGGAACGATCGCTCATCAATGGTCGGGTGACGGAGCGGCTTATTTGAGCTCGATTGATTCCGACAGCACTTATTTCTCCGGAGCTCCGGCCGGCACTTATCAACTCTTACATACCGTAACCGATGCAAATGGTTGTACGGCGGAAGATTCGGTAACTATTGAGGTGCTACCGGTTTATGTGGAAACAGAGCTAATGACGGTCTGTGAGAACTCAGAGGAATTTACATGGAACAGTCACCTTGTTTCAACAACAGTAGATAGCAGTTACATCGATACGCTTGTAAGTGCTACCGGTTGCGATTCGATGGTAACACTTGAAGTGACTATAATCCCGACAGTTTATGGAAATGAGATGCTCGATGTTTGTGAGAATTCTCCCGAATTCGACTGGTACGGTCAAACCGTTATTACAACTGTTGACAGTGTTTATGTCGACACCCTCATTAGTGCTTTAGGATGTGATTCGATTGCAACTTTAGCGATTAATATTCTTCCAACGGTTTATGGTGCCGAACCTCTGGAAATATGTTATGGCGCTCCCGAAGAAGATTGGAACGGGCAGACTATTTTAACAACTATCGACAGTGCTTACGTTGATACGCTTATTAGTTCTGCAGGATGTGATTCGATAGCAATCTTAAACGTTACTATTCTTCCTCCAACTTATCTCATCGACAGTATGAGTTTATGTGAAGGCAGTCCTGAATTAACATGGAATAGCCACACCATATTAACTGACAGAGACAGTGTTTATATCGACACCCTTGTGAATACCGCAGGCTGCGATTCGCTTGTAACCATGAAAGTCGAGATATTGCCGCCAAGTATTTACGTAGATAGCATGATCATTTGTGAAGGCGATCCGGATATTGCGTGGAACAGCCGTTCTATAGTTAGTGACAGAGATAGTATTTATCTTGACACGCTGGTGAACGCATACGGATGTGATTCGTTACTGATAATGTATGTTGAGGTATTGCCAAAAACCGATAGTACACTTGATACTATTATTTGTGAAGGTACTCCGGAATTTGCATGGAACGGAATTACTGTAACAAGCTTTGTGGATAGTTCTTACCAGACAGTTCTTGTAAATTCGTATGGTTGTGATTCGCTGCTTACTCTGAATGTTACAGTAATGCCGGCGTCTGTAGTGGTTGAAGATACAACTCTATGTATGGGCGAACCGGAGTTTGTATGGAACAGTTTTACCATTGTAACTGATCGCGACAGTGTTTACTCTGAGGTACTCGCCACTTCCAACGGCTGCGATTCGTTATTGACGCTGAATGTTCATATTTTGCCTCCAACCCAAAGCATCGAAGACACTTCATTGTGTGAAGGATCGCCGGAATTTGTCTGGAATGGCCAAAACATTATAACAACAGTTGACAGTACTTATGCCGATACGCTCGTAAATGCTGCCGGATGTGATTCATTGCTGACCTTGAATGTTACCATCCTTCCACCAACTTACTACATCGATAGCATGAGTTTGTGTGAAGGCAGTCCTGAATTAACCTGGAACAGCCATACTATAGTAACCGACCGCGACAGTGTCTATATCGATACCCTTGTTAATGCAGCAGGCTGCGACTCGCTGTTGACCATGAAGGTTGAAATCCTTCCGCCGAGTATTTATATCGACAGTATGACCGTTTGTGAAGGCGATCCTGCCATTGCGTGGAACAGCCGTTCAATCGTGAGTGACCGCGACAGTATGTACCTCGATACATTGACAAACTCCTATGGTTGCGACTCGTTACTAACTATGATCGTTGAAGTATTACCAAAAACTGATACGGTTATTGATACGGTTATCTGTGTGGGCACTCCTGAGTTTGCGTGGAACGGTCTGACTGTTATTAGCGATATTGACAGCACTTACCAAACAGTTCTTACCAATTCCTATGGTTGCGATTCGCTGCTGACATTGAATGTAACTGTTGTTCCACCAGCAATAGTAGTTGAAGACACTACTTTATGTATGGGCGAACCTGAATTTGCCTGGAACAGTCATTCCGTTGTGACTGATCGCGACAGTGTTTATACCGATACCTTAACAACGGTTGCCGGCTGCGACTCACTCCTCACGCTGAATGTTTATATATTACCGCCGACTCAAAGCATCGAAGACACTTCATTGTGTGAAGGATCGCCAGAATTTGTCTGGAATGGCCAAAACATTATAACAACAGTTGACAGTACTTATGCCGATACGCTTGTAAATGCTGCCGGATGTGATTCATTGCTGACATTGAACGTTACCATTCTTCCTCCAACATACTCCATCGACAGTATGAGCTTGTGTGAAGGCAGTCCTGAATTAACCTGGAACAGCCATACTATAGTAACCGACCGCGACAGTGTCTATATCGATACCCTTGTTAATGCAGCAGGCTGCGACTCGCTGTTGACCATGAAGGTTGAAATCCTTCCGCCGAGTATTTATATCGACAGTATGACCGTTTGTGAAGGCGATCCTGCCATTGCGTGGAACAGCCGTTCAATCGTGAGTGACCGCGACAGTATGTACCTCGATACATTGACAAACTCCTATGGTTGCGACTCGTTACTAACTATGATCGTTGAAGTATTACCAAAAACTGATACGGTTATTGATACGGTTATCTGTGTGGGCACTCCTGAGTTTGCGTGGAACGGTCTGACTGTTATTAGCGATATTGACAGCACTTACCAAACAGTTCTTACCAATTCCTATGGTTGCGATTCGCTGTTGACATTGAATGTAACTGTTGTTCCACCAGCAATAGTAGTTGAAGACACTACTTTATGTATGGGCGAACCTGAATTTGCATGGAACAGTCATACCGTTGTGACTGATCGCGACAGTGTTTATACCGATACCTTAACAACGGTTGCCGGCTGCGACTCACTCCTCACGCTGAATGTTTATATTTTGCCTCCAACCCAAAGCATAGAAGACACTTCTTTGTGTGAAGGATCACCAGAATTTGTATGGAATGGCCAAAACATTATAACAACAGTTGACAGTACTTATGCCGATACGCTCGTAAATGCTGCCGGATGTGATTCATTGCTGACCTTGAATGTTACTATCCTTCCACCAACTTACTACATCGATAGCATGAGTTTGTGTGAAGGCAGTCCTGAATTAACCTGGAACAGTCATACTATAGTAACCGACCGCGACAGTGTTTATATCGACACCCTTGTTAATGCAGCAGGCTGTGACTCGCTGTTGAGCATGAAGGTTGAAATCCTTCCGCCGAGTATTTATATCGACAGTATGACCGTTTGTGAAGGCGATCCTGTTCTGGCGTGGAACAGCCGTTCCATTGTTAGTGACCGCGACAGTATTTATCTCGACACATTGGTGAATGTTTATGGCTGCGATTCGTTGCTGACCATGATTGTAGAAGTCTTGCCAAAAACCGATACAGTTATTGATACGGTGATTTGTGAAGGCACACCTGAGTTTGCCTGGAATGGAGTTACTGTAACAAGCACCATTGATAGTAGTTACCAAACAGTTCTTACAAACTCATATGGCTGCGACTCGCTGCTTACCCTGAATGTTACGGTAATGCCGGCATCTTTTGTTGTTGAGGATACAACTTTATGTATGGGCTCACCGGAGTTTGTCTGGAACAGCTATACCGTTGTAACGGATAGAGACAGTGTTTATTCTGAAGTACTTGCCACTGCCAACGGCTGCGATTCTCTACTCACATTGAATGTTTATGTATTGCCACCTACACAGAGCACTGAAGATACTACAGTGTGTGAAGGTTCACCTGAATTTGTATGGAATGGTCAGAACATTATAACAACAGTTGACAGTACTTATGCCGATACGCTTTTAAATGCTGCCGGTTGTGATTCGCTGCTGACGCTTAATGTTACAATACAACCACCAACGCAAAGCATAGAAGATACTACATTGTGCGAGGGAGATCCGGTATTCGTTTGGAACAGTCACACCATTGTATCCGACCGAGACAGTGTTTATCTCGATACCTTGGTTAATGCGGCAGGTTGTGATTCCTTGTTGACACTTAATGTATTTGTTCTGCCGTCAACATTCGGTACCGAAGACACTACTTTATGCGAGGGAGATCCTGAATATGTATGGAACGGACTAGACATTGGTACGCTTAACGACAGCACTTATCAGGCAATACTGTTAAATGCCGCCGGTTGCGATTCTACAGTTACATTAAATGTTACAATACTTGAAAAGACATATAGCACAACAGATACAACCATTCATGAAAGTGAGATTCCGTTTGTCTGGAATGAAAATTCATATCTGATTGAGGGAACCTATCAGGATACGCTCTTGAATGCTGCCGGCTGTGATTCAATCCTGACATTAAATCTAAATATAATCTACGATTCGGAAAGCTTAACCGATACTGCCATCTGTTCTCCTTATATGCCGTTTGTCTGGAATGGCAACAGTTATGGCGAAACCGGAACATATATCGATACTTTACCAAATGCTGCCGGCGGGGATTCGGTTGTTGTCCTTAATTTAATCGTACTTGAAACTTCATATAGTAATACCGACACCACGATTCATGAAAGTGAAGCTCCGTTTGTATGGAATAACAATTCCTATGACGTAGGAGGATTCTATAGCGTGACCCTTGTGAATTCGGTAGGTTGCGACTCTGTTGCCTATCTGAAACTGACTATTATCTATGATTCAGGTAGTGTCACCGATTCTACAATTTGTGAACCTGACGGACCTATCGTTTGGAATGGTAATACATATGGCGAAACCGGAACATACCTCGATACACTGGAAAATGTTTCGGGTGCAGATTCAATAATCGTCTTGAATTTAACCGTTTTGGATGTCACATACAGTACAACAGATACTACCATTCACGAAAGTGAAGCTCCGTTCGTCTGGAATGGTAATTCATATATGTTCGGCGGAACCTATATGGATACGCTCGTTAATGCTGCGGGTTGTGATTCCATCTTGACCCTGAATTTGGCAATAATCTACGATTCGGGAACGGTAACAGATTCAACCATCTGTGAACCTGACGGACCTGTTGTCTGGAACGGTAATGCTTACGATGAAACCGGAACATATGTTGACACACTGATTAATGCATCGGGAGCTGATTCTATCGTGATTTTGAATTTGACTGTTCTGGATGTTACATATAGCACGACAGACACAACTATTCATGAAAGTGAGGCTCCGTTCGTTTGGAATGGAAATTCATATATGTTTGGCGGAACTTATAAAGATACGCTTGTTAATGCTGCGGGTTGTGATTCCATCTTGACCCTGAATCTGGCAATAATCTACGATTCGGGAACGGTAACAGATTCAACCATCTGTGAACCTGATGGCCCGGTTGTTTGGAACGGTAATACTTACGATGAAACCGGAACATATGTTGATACATTGGTTAACGTATCGGGAGCTGATTCAATAGTTATTCTTAATCTGACAGTTTTGGATGTTACTTACAGTTCTGTCGATACTACGATTTGCGCAAGCGAAGCACCGTTCGTCTGGAATGGTTTGTCCTATGATTCAACAGGGATTTATGTTGATACAACAGTGAATGCCGCAGGTTGTGATTCTATAATGACCCTGGATCTTACAATTATCGATGGCGGTCTCACAGAAATCTATGAATCAGCCTGTGAAACATTTACCTGGACAGAGGGTGACGGAAATACCTATACAGAATCCGGCACACACGATTATATTTCAGATGCAGGAACCTGCTCTGATACCATCAGGTTGCACCTGTTAATTAGTCCGCCAATAGATCTTATTGCAGACTCAATTCCTGTCCTCTGTTACGGGGGCTCTGATGGAGCAATAAATCTGTTCGTTTCAGGAGGAATAGAACCTTATACTTTTGACTGGAGCAATGGCGAAACAACACAAAATATTTCGGATCTGGCTGCCGGATTCTACGATGTAGTAGTCAGCGATTCGCTGGGATGTATGGATTCTCTGAGTATTGAAGTTACACAACCTGATTCTCTCTGGCTTTATACAGACCTCGTTCACCTGGGAACCAGCACAGCTCCTATAGGAAGTATCGATTTGACAGTCGGCGGTGGAACAGAACCATATTCTTATCTCTGGAGCACAGGAGATACAACGCAAGATATTTCGGGTCTGGCAGCCGGCGTATACACAGTAGTTGTTACCGACGAAAATGGCTGTACTGCCACATTAACCGATACACTTACATCTATTGTAATTACCGGAAAACATTTGGGTTGTTTGCCAAGTGTCATAGTTGAATGTTACGAAGATCTGGATGCATATCCAATGCCGGGCTCGCTTGAAGAATACCTGGCTACCGGTATGGAGGTTTACAGCGAATGCGGACTTGATTCAGCTACTTACACTGCAAGGGATTCTGTAGTAGTAAACGGGCCGGATTGTTACAACGAAGTGCGGATCTATTCTATCCTTGATTCCTGTGGCGACAGGTTGACCTGTATACAAACCGTAGCAGTGGTCGATACCGAAAAACCAACAATGAATTGTCCGCCAACTATTGTAAGGAATGATGGTACAATTCCGGCTGCTTACTCCAATTATAATGCATTTATTTCTGCAGGTGGTTCTGCAAATGATAACTGCGGTGTAATACCATCATCGTTTAACCTGGCCGGTGAAAGTTCGGATGGTCTGGCAAACCCACTAACCGTTACCAGAACTTACGAAGTGACCGACTCTTGCGGTAATCCACAAACCTGTACCCAGTTGATACAGGTTTATACTGCCGATGCATTTGCCATTATTTGTCCGCCACCGGTTGATAAACAATGTTTGAATGAAGAACCGGATCCGTTCGAAACACTTGCCGAATTTGAGGCAGCCGGAGGTGTGGCTTACAGTGCTCCTTATGCTTTGTTGGATTCAACCTTTATTATGGAGAATGAAGTTCGCAGTGGAAGTTGTCCGCTTACTATAGTTCGTACTTATTCAATCCAGAATGAAAATGGAGAAACCAGGAGCTGTGATCATGTTATTGTAATCGATGATAGAATCAATCCAACTTTGATTCTTCCGGATAAATATGCTGTATGTTCGCCTCCAGCTGTTTACACATCCATTGCAGTAATGAGGAGCGTGCAAGGAAATGAGGTTTACGACAACTGCCCGGGAACATTGATACTGGAATTATTAGTTGACCACGCGGAAGGATCTTGTCCGATGGAAGTGACCCGCAGATACAGGGTAACCGATGCCTGTGGAAACTCTACAACTAGAACAGAGACGATTTATGTAAATGATGAAATACCTCCGGAAGTTCAGGATACTGTTCCTGATATCTTTGAAGAATGTTATATCCCGGATCCATATGCGAATTACGACGAGTTTAAAGCCGACGGAGGAAAAGTATTTGACAACTGTTTCTACAGGGGTAATATGGAACACATCAGCGATGTACCGGCCGGAGCTGCTTATCCGGGGCTGATTTACCGTAGGTACCGTTTTTACGACGATTGTATGAACTATGTGGATTATGTTCAGAATATTACTTTGATCGACTCTGTTGTTCCGGTGATTGGTATTCCTGATTTAACATTGGAATGTGATCCTGTTGATATAGCAACACTTGAAGGTTTTATTAATTACGGCGGTTGGTTTAGCGATAACTGCGAAATTGACAGCAGCAGTTTCAAACGTTATGATACTGATACAATTGGAGATAATTGCCCCAGATTGTATATAAATTATTTTGAAATTTACGATATGAGTGGTAATCGGGGATGGACGAGTAACACTATTACAGTAGTGGATACAATAGGCCCAGTATTGACCTGTCCTCCTGGTTATACTATTGATATTTCAGAACCATTCCCGGCTGCTTTTAACTCCCTGGATAGTTTCTATGCTGCAGGCGGAATCGCAACCGATAATTGCGAAGTCGATCCGGCATCGTTCACAATAGTAAGCGTGGATTCTGTAACGGTACCTTGTGAAGAATCTGTTACTTACACATACCAGGTGGCCGATTATTGCGGAAACTGGTCGAATTTGTGTTCTTATACTATTTACAGAACAGATACTTCTGATCCGGTGATAGATTGTATGGCAGATGTATTTGTTGAGTGTCATGGTCAGCCACCTATTTACACCGAGCTTGATAGCTTTATTGCTGCAGGAGGATCGGTTTACGATAACTTCGAACTTGATTCAAGTTCATTCGTTCATGTTGCCGATAGTTTTGTAGGTATCTCCTGTCCATTAATTATATATAGGACATACGAAATAAGCGATATATGTGGTAATACATCAGACTGTACATTCCAGATAACCGTTCATGATACTACTCCTCCGGTAATGACATGTCCTCCCGATACATCAATTGTTTGTTTATCTGATATAATGCACGAGATTACTTCTATTTCAGAATTCCGGAATGCAGGTGGAACGATTGAAGATAATTGCGAACTGGATCTTACTTCATTCGAGGTATATTCTGAAACCGAATACATCGGACCGGGAAATACAAAAGTTACCTATCATTACAGTGTTAAAGATATGTGCGGGAACATGGATTCGTGCGAGCAGATTATTACATTAACCGATACTATTCCGCCGGATCCGGTTTGTAACGAGATTACCGTTTATCTCGACGATGAAGGAAATTATCTGTTTACTGATATTGATATGACAGAGGTTTCAGCAGGTTCATCCGATAACTGTACCGCAGAAGAAGATATGATCATTGATGTTGATGTGGCTGAATTTACTTGTCTGGATGTTGAAGATGGCAAGATAATTAACGTGGTAGTAACCGATGAGGCAGGCAATTCAGATGTTTGTATGGCCAATATTGTTGTTATTGATGAAATTCCGCCGGTTGCCTTGTGTAAACCTATTACGGTTTACCTCGATGAAAACGGACAGGTAAGCATTACTCCTGATATGATCGACAACGGTTCGTTCGACAATTGTAAACTTGATTCTATAGGACTGCTGAGAGATCAGTTCGATTGTAACGATGTTGGTCCGAACGATGATGTTGGTCTGGTGGCAATTGACGCCTATGGCAACCGCGATACCTGCTACGCCACCGTAACCGTGATCGATCGGATACCTCCGTACATTATCTGTGTGGCAAGAGATACCGTACAACTGAGTGAGGAAGATGGTACCTTTACTCTGACTTGGGAAATGGTAACCGATTCGGTTTGGGATGCATGCGGAATTGATACAGTATTGCTCGACAGGTATGTACTCGACTGTGATGATATTTACAATTCTCCGGTAACAATAACTGCAACGGCATACGATGTAAACGGCAATTCGAACTACTGCACTACCGAATTTGTTGTATTCGGAAATACTCCGCCAGTTGTTCAGAACGACACAGTTATAACTGCAGTTAATATGTCGGTTCCTATTAATGTTGTTCAGAACGACTACGATCTGAAAACAAATATAAACCTGGCAACGCTGGGAGTAATGAATAATCCTGCACATGGTTCGGTTATGGTTGATAACAATACAGGAATTGTTATGTATACCCCTGAATTGGATTATGAAGGAACTGATGAGTTTTGGTATAGGATCTGTGATGACGCTATTCCATGTGAGCCAATGTGTGGAGAAGCACTGGTACATGTTACTGTATTGCCGGCCAATGCACCGCCGGTTGCAGTCGATGATTATTACGATGTTCCTTGCGGTAATCTCACCGGTAATGTTCTGGATAACGATTCCGATCCGGATGATGGCGACCGGATATTTGCAACTCCGATTCCGGTAACATACCCAACTAATGGGGTAGTTATTCTGTATGAAAACGGAAACTTCGAATTCGAACCGTTTGTCGATTTTACTGAAGGAATAGACAGTTTCCAATACGAAATCAGAGATGATGGCATCCCGAATCTGTATGACACAGCCTGGGTATACATTACAAGGGTAGCTGATAACGACTGTGATGGAGTGGCCGATGTGGATGATATCGACGATGATAATGATGGTATCAGAGATGTGAATGAAGGTGACATGGCCTACGATTCGGATAATGACGGTATTCCTGATAGTTGGGATATTGATTCCGATAACGACGGTATTCTTGATAATATTGAAGGACAGGATGAAGATGACTATCGACCACCTCTGGGACGCGATTCGGATGGTGATGGCTGGGATGATCAGTACGATCCGGACAGTGGCGGTATACCGTTCGATTTAGACCTGACGGATACTGATGATGATACAATGCCCGACTTCCTGGATATTGATTCCGATAACGATGGTGTATTCGACTTTATCGAAGGCAGCGATGCCAACTCTGATGGTATTGCCGACGTGATAAGGATATACATTGATACCGATCACGACGGACTGGATGACAGTTACGACGATGTTCCGGGTTGGGCAATGCCTGGTAATGAAACCGGTAGCAATGCTCCGTTACAAGATTTCGATGGTGACGGTGTTCGCGACTGGAGAGATACCAATGATGAAGACGATGAGTTTGATACTTATGTGGAAGATATAAACGGCAACGGAGATTACAGTGACGACGACCTCGACTTGGATGGTTACCCGGAATACCTTGATACAGAAATGAATTGTGAGTTGTTTATTCCTGAAGGATTCTCGCCAAACGATGACGGCGTTCACGATTTCTTCCAGATTCTGTGTATCTATCCGCGTTACCCGGAAGCTAAACTGATGATATTTAACCGTAACGGTCAGAAACTCTTCGAAAAAGAAAATTACGGTAATTACGATGTTTGGGGATGGGAAGATGCCTGGTGGTGGGGTACTTCCGAAAATAAATTAACGCTTGGCAGGTCAGGAGGTTTGCCAGCCGGAAACTATGTTTATGTACTTGAACTAGGTACCGGAGAAGTTAGAAATGGTACTGTAATGATTGCTTACTAATCTGAATTTTATTCAGGGGCATGGAACTATTTTTTTTGCATTCAATTTAAGTTATTATGTAAAGACTGGCATGATTATTGCTACTATGTATCAGTTTTGATTAATAGATTAAACAGCGGTTATAAAAAGACAGAAAATTACGACTCCCCCGTTGTGATTTTCATTATATTACAGGCTTATTGTAATTCATATCTATTTAATGAAACTTTTTATAAGGTTTTTAATTAGCAATTAAAACCCATTATAGTAATCAAGCCACGGTGCAGAGGCATCGTGGCTTCTCTGTAATTATCCATTTAATAAAATCAGGTATTTTTTTTTCATTTCGGGCAAATTTAGTTTCCGAATACATATCTTTATAAAAAAAGCGTTTATGAAGAAATATCTGCCGAAGTTAGTTCAGGATGATTTATGGCTGGAGCCTTATTCAGGAGTTATCTCCGACCGAATGATTGTTGCCGAAAGAAAGGAAAAGGAGTTAACAGGAGGAAGTTCATTGTCGGATTTTGCATCGGGCTATCTGTATTTTGGCCTTCATAAAACTCGTGAAGGATGGATTATTCGCGAATGGGCGCCCAACGCTACTCACATATATCTGGTGGGCACATTTAATAACTGGCAGGAAGAGGCCAAATATTCGTTCTCTTATCTCGATAATGGGGTTTGGGAACTGAAACTGGAAGAGGAAGACCTAAAGCATGAAGACTTATATGCTCTGCATATTCACTGGGCCTTAAACCATGGAAAACGTATTCCTGCATGGGCCACAAGAGTGGTTCAGGATACAAAAACAAATATGTTTAATGCGCAGGTTTGGGCTCCTGAAAATTCTTACCATTGGCAAAATCCTGATTTTGAATACAACAACGAACCGCCACTCATTTACGAGGGGCACGTTGGAATGGCAGGCGAAGAGGAAAGAGTACATACATATAACGAGTTCAGGGAAAAAATGCTGCCGCGTATTAAGGAGAACGGTTACAATACCATTCAGTTGATGGCTATTCCGGAACATCCGTATTATGGGAGCTTTGGATATCATGTCTCCAGTTTTTTTGCCCCGTCATCAAGGTTCGGCACCCCCGAAGAATTGAAACAATTAATTGATGAGGCACACGGTTTGGGTATGGCCGTAATTATGGACCTTGTTCATTCTCATGCTGTTAAAAACGAGGTGGAAGGTTTGGGATGCTACGATGGAACTCGTTTCCAGTTTTTCCACGATGGAGGAAAAGGGGAACATCCGGCCTGGGATTCCTATTGTTTTAATTACGGGAAAAATGAGGTCCTTCACTTTCTGTTTTCGAATATCAAGTATTGGTTGGACGTGTTTAAATTCGACGGATTCCGGTTCGACGGAGTGACCAGTATGTTGTATTTTAATCATGGACTGGAAATTGCTTTTACTGGCTACGATGATTATTTTAATGCCAATGTCGATCATGAGGCAACTACCTATTTTAAACTGGCAAATAAATTAATCAAGGAAGTTAAACCAAATTCGCTTTCCATTGCCGAAGATATGAGTGGAATGCCCGGACTGGCTGTGTCTGTTGAAGACGGAGGTTTGGGATTTGACTTCCGCATGGCAATGGGAATGCCTGATTTCTGGATCAAAACGATTAAAGAAAAATCGGACGATGAGTGGGATGTGGGAGATATTTTTTATCAGCTTACTTCGAAACGACTCGACGAAAAGGTGGTAAGTTATGCCGAATCGCACGACCAGGCTTTGGTTGGCGACAAAACCATTATTTTCAGGTTGATCGACAAGGAAATGTATTTCAGTATGCGGAAAGACCAGCCCAACCTTATCGTTGAGCGGGGAATTGCCCTTCATAAAATGATACGTCTGGCAACAGCTTCTGCTGCCGGTGGTGCTTACCTGAATTTTATGGGTAATGAATTCGGGCATCCGGAGTGGATCGATTTTCCACGTGAAGGAAATAACTGGTCGTATAGCCATGCCCGGCGAATATGGAGTATTGCCGACGATCCTGAATTGAAATTTCATTGGCTTTACGATTTCGATAAAGAAATGATTCAGCTCATTAACGAAAATAAACTGCTTACTATACCTTCGGTTGATCTGGTTTACGAACACAAACCCGATAAATTACTGGCTTATCACCGCGGGCTGTTTTTGTTTGTATTTAATTTTAACCCTACCCAGTCGTTTACCGACTATGGAATTCCGTTGGGTGCAGGAAAGTATAAAATTGTGTTGAATACCGACTCCGGCAGGTTTGGCGGAAACGATCTGGTGGATGAAGAAATTAGTTATTACACCATGCCAAGTGGCGGAGTAGACAGCCAGCATTTTTTACGTTTGTATCTGCCTGCCCGGACTGCATTGGTGCTAAAAAAGGTTGATTTCCCAAAGGTCAGGTAAATGAGGAAGGCAAAATTTCAGACTGAAGTTGATATCCCGGATTATGGATGGAAAACAGGATATGAAAAGAAACATCTTTTTATGGGATCGTGTTTTACCGAGAATGTGGGTAACAAAATGTCTGCCTTAAAATACCAGGCAGATATAAATCCCTTTGGAATTTTGTACAATCCTTTATCGGTGGCTAATGGTTTGGAAATTCTCCTTGAAAAACGTTTGTTCGGCGAAAATGATCTTATTCAGCACCAGGGATTGTGGCATAGTTTTTCGCATCACGGACGGTTTTCGGCCTTGCAAGCTGATGAAGCACTTGAGAAAATCAACGAGCGGATTAAAAAGTCATCAGAGTATTTAAGCAAATGCGATTATTTATTTCTGACTTTTGGAACTGCCTGGACATACCGCTATAAAAAGACCGGGAAAGTAGTATCGAATTGTCATAAAATCCCTTCGGGCGAATTTTTTCGCGAAAGGCTTTCTGTGAATGAAATCGTTGAAAAATACACCGGACTTTTAAACCGTATTTGGACTTTTAATCCTGAACTGAAAATAGTTTTTACAGTGAGCCCTATTCGCCACTGGAAAGATGGTGCCATCGAAAATCAGCGAAGTAAAGCGGCGTTGCTCCTCGCAGTTGACGAACTGACTAAAAGCTTCGGAGAAGAAAAAACGGCTTACTTCCCTTCCTACGAAATTGTAATGGACGAACTTCGCGATTACCGGTTTTATGCTGAAGATATGCTTCATTTAACCGACGTTGCTGTTAATCATATATGGGATATTTTTGAACAGGCTTTTATTGATGAGAAAAGTCAAAAGCTGGCAAAGAAGGTGCAAAAAATTATGACTGCGGTGAATCACCGACCTATAAACAAAAGTTCGATTGAGTTTTTAAATTTTTTGGAAAGTCTTTTGAAAAAAATCTCCGAACTTGAATTGCACAACCCTTTTCTTAATTTAAAGTTAGAAAAAGGATATATTAAAGAACAAATCGAAAATTTTAACCAAAGCAAAAACAAAATATGACTTAAATCAGTATTTTTAGAATGTAAATCTAATCCCTGATCACTGCAACTAACAATACCAATATTTTTCAAGCCAAATATTATAATTTGTTATGCATTATCTCAAATTCGACAAGGAGCAGTTGGTAAACCTGGAATATTCACTTTACAGGGAAATTCTTCGCTCAAACAAGGCAGGTTCATATTTGTGTACAACACTTAATGGTTGCAATACCCGAAAGTACCATGGTTTGCTGGTTTGTCCGATTAAAGAGTTTAATGATGAGAAGCATGTTTTATTGTCGTCGTTAGATGAAACGGTTATTCAGAACGGGGCTGAGTTCAACCTGGGTATTCATCGATATCAGGGCGGTTCGTACGAACCAAAAGGACATAAATATATCGAGAATGTTGAATTCGATCAGGTGCCTAAGTTTACCTACAGGGTAGGAGGAGTTGTTTTAAGAAAGGAAAGGTTGCTTGTCGAAAAAGAAGAGCAGATTTTAATCCGCTATACCCTGGAAGAAGCACACTCTCCAACTACATTGCGATTTAAACCTTTTTTAGCCTTTCGGAATATTCACAAGCTTAGTAAGGCGAATATGTTTGTTAATTCTAAGTTTAAAAATATTAAAAACGGAATAAGCACAAGGTTGTACAACGGTTTCCCCGATTTGCATATGCAATTTAGTAAAGAAGTTGATTTTGTTCCTGTACCCGATTGGTATTACAATATTGAATATTTAAAGGAACTGAATCGTGGTTACGATTATCTTGAAGATTTATTTGTTCCGGGTTATTTCGAAGTTCCCATAAAAAAAGGAGAATCCATAGTGTTTGCCGGTGGATTAAAAGAATCGAACCCGATATCGTTAAAACAAAGGTTTACCAAAGAATTGAAAAAACGGGGAGGAAAAGAAACCTTTGACAGTTCGCTCGAGCAAGCTGCCAAACAATTTGTAATGCAACAGAAATACACTGCAGATATTATTGCCGGATTCCCATGGTACAACAGTATTACTCGGCAAACATTTATTTCGCTGCCGGGTCTCTGTCGTTCATTACATGATACTAGATTGTGCGAAAAAATCCTGGATTCATACTTAAAATATTTTAACGACGGATTTTTCCCCGACAGAATACATGCAAATGAATTGACCTATAATTCAGCAGATACATCACTTTGGTTTATCTGGGTAATCCAGCAATATTTTAAGAAGCAAAATACCCCGAAAATATTATGGTCGATTTACGGAGAAGCAATTAAAAGAATTTTAACTGCCTATAAAGATTCATCAAACGAATTTATTGGGATGACGAGAGATGGACTTATTAATGCATCGAAGGAAAATGTGGCATTAACCTGGATGGATTCATATGTTCATGGAATACCGGTAGTTCAACGAAATGGATTGGCTGTTGAAATAAATGCATTGTGGTTTAATGCCATTTGCTTTTCTCTTGATTTGGCTGACATGGCGGGCGATTATGCATTTGTTGAGGAGTGGAAACATATGTGTAAGAAGGTTGGAGAAGCCTTTTTGAAAACTTTTTGGAGTGATGATCACGGATATCTGGCAGATGTAGTTACAAACGGGCAGGATGAATGGACTGTAAGGCCAAACATGGTGATAGCCGTAGCCATGGATTATACTCCGTTATCGAAAGATCAGCAAAAACAGGTAATTAGTGTGGCAAAACGGAAATTGTTAACAAACAGGGGCTTGAGAACCTTGTCGCCTGATCATTTAAGATACCAGGGAACAATTCATGGTACGCAGGAAGAAAGGGAAGCCTGTCTCCATCAGGGAGCTGTCTGGCCTTTTTTAATCCAGTTTTTTGTTGAGAGTTATTTGAAAATTCATAAACGGGGAGGATTGTCATTTGTTAAACAAATAATTGAAAGTTTTGAAGAGGAGATGACACAGCATTGCGTTGGGAATATTTCGGAAGTGTACAACGGGAATCCACCCCATCAGGCAAAAGAAGCAATCTCTCAGGCGTGGAATGTTGCCGGAGTCTCGTACGCATCTCGCCTGATTCAGAGTTATTCCGACTAAAGAAACAAAATGGAAATAATTGGGTAAAAAAATTTGCCGGTCGGGTTGAGATAAAAGGTTAAAAGTTCTTGCAAATGAATAAATAGGTTGCATATAATAGAACCGAAAAAATTCCTGAGAAGCTTTCGGTTTGTAGGTGAGTCGAAATTAAATATATAGAAAATGAAGGTATTAATGTTTGGGTGGGAGTTTCCTCCACATATTTCAGGAGGACTTGGAACAGCCTGTTATGGCCTGACCAGAGGCCTGTCGGAAATAAACGACATAGAGGTAACGTTCGTAGTGCCAAAAGCGTTTGGCGACGAATCTCAATCGGGTATCAACCTGATAGGGGCCAACCAAATTCCGGTTAATCAGAAAGACTTTCATTTTGAGGGGACAGATAAAACAGTAAAGTATGTGGAAGTCGACTCTCCCATAATACCCTATGTAAGCGAAGAAGCTTTCTGGGAAATGAAAAGCACGAAATATCCCAAACGGGCAAAATTTGTAAAAACCGATTCTGATTTTAAAATAGATTTTAGCGGGAAATACGGTCCTGGCTTGTTGGAAGAGATTAGAAATTATGCTGTGGTGGCCCGTTTAATTGCACTCGAAAATGATTTTGATGTAATCCATGCCCACGATTGGTTAGCCTATCCGGCCGGAATTGCAGCAAAAAAAGCAACCGGAAAACCTTTAATCGTTCATGTTCATGCCACCGATTTCGACAGGAGCGGAGGAAGTGTAAATCCCAATGTCTATGCCATAGAACGCGAAGGTATGGAAATGGCCGATAAGGTTATCACAGTTAGTAATCTTACCCGAAATATTGTTATCGAAAAGTATGAAATTCCAGCAGAAAAGGTTGTAACGGTTTACAACGCAGTTGAACCTGTTTTGAAAGAGAAAAGCAGTCTTCCAAACAAAGGCATAAACGAGAAAGTCGTGACTTTTCTTGGTCGTATTACCATGCAAAAAGGACCGGAGTATTTTATAGAAGCAGCTCACCTGGTTTTGAAAAAGATGCAGAATGTAAGGTTTGTAATGGCGGGGAGCGGCGATATGATGGAAACAATGGTTTCGAGGATTGCTGAGTTGGGAATGGCTGATAAATTTCATTTTACCGGCTTTTTGCAGGGCGACGATGTGCAGAATCTGTTTAGAATGACTGATGTGTTTGTGATGCCTTCTGTGTCGGAACCTTTTGGAATTGTCCCACTGGAAGCTATGCAGCTGGATGTCCCGGTGATTCTTTCAAATCAGTCGGGAGTAGCAGAGATTCTTCAAAATGTTATTAAAATTGATTTTTGGGATACCTATGCCATGGCTGATGCCATTCATGGGGTGTTGAATTATACTTCGCTGGCACAGTATTTTAAAGAAGAAGGAAAGGCCGAGGTGGAGAAATTTAAATGGATTCATTCGGCACAAAACGTAAAAGATATATATAAGTCTGTTGTAGACTCATAGCGAGATAATAGAATTTAGTCTGTAATAAAAATGGAAGTAAAATGAGTATAGTACAAATGAACATTAAACTCATATCTTCTGTTCCAAAGTAATAGTTATGAAATCGGTTTGTTTGTTTTTCCAGGTTCATCAACCTTTTCGGTATCGTCGTTACCGGTTTTTCGATATTGGCAACGACCATTATTATTACGACGATTATTCAAATGAAACCATTATGCGAAAGGTAGCCGAAAGTAGTTACCTGCCCACAAATAAATTATTGCTCGAGCTGGCCGATAAACTCGAAGGCAAGTTTAAGGTTGCTTTCTCGATAACCGGCGTGGCACTTGAGCAATTCGAATTATATGCTCCAGAGGTGATTGAGTCGTTCAGGAAACTTGCAAAAACTGGCTGCGTAGAGTTTCTGTCTGAAACCTATTCACATTCGCTGGCTTCGTTAAAAGACAAGGATGTTTTCAGGCAGCAGGTAAAACAACACGACGAGCGAATTTTCGGACTTTTTGGTTGCAAGCCCCGGGTATTCAGAAATACTGAAATGATCTATTCCGATGAAATCGGAGAACAGGTTGCGCAAATGGGCTATTCAGCCATGTTAACCGAAGGAGCAAAGCATATTTTGGGATGGAAAAGTCCGAACTTTGTCTATGTTAACGCCATTAATCCCCGCTTGAAAGTATTGATGCGTAACTTTAAACTAAGCGACGATATCGCTTTTCGTTTTTCCAACGGAAACTGGTCGGAATTTCCTTTAACGGCTGATAAATATATTCAGTGGTTGGAAAGTATGGAAGAGAATGAAGAGGTTGTAAATTTATTCCTGAGCTACGGAGCTTTTGGTGATAGGCAAAAGAAAGAAAGCGGCATTTTTGATTTCCTGAAGGCGTTTTCGGAAAAAATTGTAGTGCACGATCAATTTAAATTTGCTACTCCTTCAGAGGTTGTCAGTCAACTTCAACCTGTTTCGGTGGTGAGCGTGCCACATCCTATTTCGTGGGCCGATGAAGAACGAGACCTGACAGCGTGGCTCGGTAACGGAATGCAAAAGGAAGCATTTGCAAAACTGTACGATTTAAAAGCACAAATGGCAAAATGCCATAACCCGGAATTGTTAAAAGACTGGAATTACCTTCAGGTAAGTGACCACTTTTATTATATGTCTACTAAATATTTTTCCGATGGAGAGGTACATCGTTCTTTTAATCCTTTTGAAACTCCTTATCAGGCTTTTATTAATTATATGAACGTTTTAAGCGATTTTAAAATCAGGCTTAATGCAGTAGCGCCCGAAGATGAGGTGGAGAATGAGTTGGCCGCAATGCATCGTTTGGTGGAAGAAAAAGAAGAAAAAATAAAAAAACTTGAAGCGGATTTAAGGCGTTTGCAACAAGCAAAATCGAGGAATACTGCGTCGAGGAGGAAAAAATAGTCCTTTAAAACAAAGAATGTACATTAAATTGTCTTAATGATAAAAGTAAATAATACAGTTAATTTAATTGAAACTATAAATTTGCGTCTCAATCTATTGGTTTGAGATTCAAGCTGTAAAAAATAAAAAGATGAAAGCAGAGAAAGTACCATTTATAAAAAATCCGGTTGTTGAAGAACCGATGTGGAAGCGTATCGTGGTTGGATCGAACCTTCCTGAGAGTTTATCGCCATTGCGCGATTTATCGAAAAATTTATGGTGGGTTTGGAATAACGAAGCCCGCGAATTATTTGAATATATCGACTACGAAATTTGGGAAGAATGTGAGCATAATCCAATTGTGCTGCTGTCTAGGGTTGGCTACAACCGTTATGCAGAACTGGAGAAAGACGAACATTTTGTTGGTAAAATGCATTATGTTGACGGCCTTTTCAAGCAGTATCTGGAAGAAAGAAAGAGCCTTGGCGGACCGCAGATAGCCTATTTCAGTATGGAATATGGTTTGCACGACAGCCTTAAAATATTCTCAGGAGGTTTGGGTATTCTTGCAGGAGATTACCTGAAAGAAGCCAGCGATATGAAAGTAAACCTGATAGCTGTAGGTTTGCTTTACCGTTATGGTTATTTTAAGCAGACGTTGAATATTCGTGGCGAGCAAATGGCCAACTATGATGCCCAGAAGTTTTCTCAGATTCCGGTAACTCCGGCTCTCGATGCCGATGGCAACTGGGTGAGCGTTGATGTTCAGTATCCCGGAAGGGTATTGAAAGCCCGTGTTTGGGAAACCAATGTGGGTTCTGTAAGACTTTTCCTGCTCGATGCAGATCATTTTGAAAACAGCGAACAAGATCGTTTTGTAACGCACCACCTTTACGGAGGAGATAATGAGAACCGCTTAAAACAGGAAATGTTGTTGGGGCTTGGAGGTATAAAAGCCTTAGAAAAGTTGGGATACCATTCTGATGTGTACCATTGTAACGAAGGGCATGCTGCTTTTATTGGTCTTGAAAGAACGCTTAATTTAATCGAAAAAGAAAATCTTTCGTTTGCCGAAGCGAAAGAAGTGGTGAGCGCTTCAACTGTGTTTACAACACATACACCTGTACCTGCCGGGCACGATTCATTTTACAAAGATTTGTTCAGACATTATATGAACGATTTTCCAGCAAAATTAGGATTGGAATGGGATGAGTTTGAAATGTTGGGTAAGGCTCGTATGGAAGAAGATCATTTCAATATGAGCTACCTGGCAAGCAACCTTTCGCAGGGAATTAATGGTGTGAGTATGTTACACGGCGATGTAAGTAAAGCTGTGCTAAAAGATTTGTTCCAGGGATACCTGGAGGAAGAACTGGAGATTGGTTATGTAACCAACGGTGTTCACTACCCATCGTGGGCAGCACCTGAGTGGAAAGCAATTCATAAAAGATATTTTGGGGAAGAATTCCCAGAGAGTCAACTTAATTTTGACGTTTGGAAGAACATTTATAATGTTCCGGATAACGAAATCTGGGAGATTCGAAAAAAGTTACGTCAGAAACTTATTAATTATATCAAGAAACGTTTCACTGATAACTGGATTCAACGTTCAGAGAACCCAAAACTCATCAGCGAGATTCTAGGGAAACTCAATCCAAACACGCTGACTATAGGTTTTGCAAGGAGGTTTGCTACTTATAAACGAGCTCACCTGTTGTTCCGTAACCTTGATCGTTTGGCAAAAATTGTAAATAATCCTGAACGTCCGGTACAATTTATTTTTGCAGGTAAAGCACATCCTGCCGATCAGGCCGGACAGGATTTGATCAAACATATTGTTGAGGTATCGAAACGTCCTGAGTTCAGAGGTAAGATTTTGTTCGTTCAGAATTACGACATAAACCTGGCCAAAATGCTATTGCAGGGTGTTGATGTTTGGATGAATACACCAACCCGACCGCTGGAAGCTTCAGGTACCAGTGGCGAGAAAGGAGTAATGAACGGAACACTTCATTTCTCGGTACTCGATGGCTGGTGGGTTGAAGGTTACCAGGAAAATGCCGGATGGGCATTGCCGGCCGAGCGCACCTACGATGTGCAGGATTTCCAGGATGAGCTGGATGCTGAAACCATTTATAATATTCTGGAAGGAGAAGTGGTTCCGGCTTATTACAACCGTAACTGGGAAGATATTCCTACCCAATGGGTATCATATATTAAAAATACTCTTGCCAATGTTTCGCCGAACTTTACCACAGCACGTATGATGCGCGATTACCAGGACAGGTATTATAATCCTCAGTTTGCGCAGGTTCAGAAAGTGAAAGCAGACGATTTTAAAATAGCCAGAGATTTGGCAAATTGGAAAGCAGAAGTCGCCGCTAAATGGAATGATATTGAGGTTTTAGGAATTGAAATTACCGATGGAGTTACCAATCAAATGATGATGGGACAGAAATATCCTGTTGTTGTTAAGGTTGATTTGAAAGGTTTAACCTGTAAAGATGTTGGTTGCGAACTGCTGATTACCGAATCTGAAAATGGAGGACCGGAAAATATAATTGCAACGTTGGAATTTGAAGCTGAAAATTGCGGTGGTACTATTTGTTCCTACAAAAATGTCATTAAACCTGATCATCCCGGATCATTCAACTATAGTTTCAGGTTATATGCCAAAAACGAAAATCTGGCTCATCAACAGGATTTCAGATATGTAAAATGGATTAACTAATTCACGAATTTTAGATAGATTAAGAAGGTGTTCAAAAAAATGGACACCTTTCTTATTGCTCAAAACTGTCAGGGATCAACTTCTTGCCAATCAGACAGATGTTTGCTGCAAAGAAATTTGCACATTTGTTTAACTCTGGTTCATGTAGCCACCTTTTGGCGTTAATTTGTGCAACATAAGTTTCAAAATTCGACAGAAGTTTAATTCAAGGCATTCTTCATTTTTAGATTTCGTTCAAACTGTTATTTTTACACGAAAAATAAATTTGGAATATAAACCATAATTTAACAAGTAAGTAACAAGGTTGACTAAATCAGGAAAGGCGATTATCCGTTGGTGCGACTTTCCTATATAATTATTAAACCAAATGAAACACCATAAAAAAATTGGAAAGAAAATAAAGGATTTTCGCGAGTTCCGTAATATCTCTCGCGAAGACTTAGCTTTAAAAGCTAATCTCGACATCGTTCAGCTTGAGAAGATTGAAGAAAATGGACATATCCCTTCTCTTGGGCACCTGATTAAAATATCGCGTGTGTTTGGTGTTCGTATTGGCACCTTTCTCGACGACCAGGAAGATATCGGACCGGTAGTGGTAAAATCGGGCGAAGAACTGGCGGGGTTGAGCCTTTCGACAAAAGATGAAAGTAGCCGCGAACATCTTAATTTCTTTTCATTGGCGCCATCGAAAGCAGGCCGGCATATGGAACCGTTTATTGTAAAAATAGAGCCTTCAGAAGAGTCGGACTTTAAACTTTCATCGCATGAAGGAGAAGAGTTTATTTTTGTTTTGAAAGGAGGCGTCGAAATTAATTATGGGAAAGATGTGTATCAACTGGAGAAAGGAGATTCCATTTACCTCGATTCAATAGTTTCACATAACGTACATGCAGCAGGAGAAAAGTCGGCTAAGATTTTAGCTGTTGTTTATACTCCAATTTAAATTACTAAAGAAAAAAAAGAATATGCAGCTACTCAACGATACTCTAGGTGGTATGCTTGAGAAATGGGCTTACGAGACACCGGATAAAGATTTTATTGTTTATCCCGATCGTAATCTACGGTTTTCATACAGTCAGTTCAATCATCGCGTTGACCAATTGGCCAAAGGTCTGCTTTTTATTGGTATAAGACCGGGTGATAAGGTTGGCATCTGGGCCAAAAATGTCCCCGACTGGACTACCTTGATGTTTGCTACAGCAAAAATAGGTGCCATTCTAGTTACCGTTAATACCAATTACAAGCTGGCTGAACTTGATTATTTAATTAAGAATGCCGACTTGCATACGCTTTTTCTGTTCGACGGTTACCGCGATAGCGATTATGTTCAGATGATTTTTGAACTGATACCCGAGTTGAAAACGCAGGCCAGGGGTGAGCTAAAAAGCGAAAAGTATCCAGAATTGAAAAATGTCGGTTTTATCGGGCCACAGAAACATCGTGGCATGTATAATACCGATGAATTGATATTGCTGGGTAGCCACGTGGATGATCTGGAACTGGAAAGCGTAAAAGAAAACCTAAGCTGCCACGATGTGGTTAACATGCAGTACACCTCTGGTACAACCGGATTCCCAAAAGGCGTAATGCTTTCTCATCATAATATTGTAAACAATGGATTTGCCACTGGAGAATGTATGAAATACACTGAAGATGATCGTCTTTTAGTATGTGTTCCTTTGTTCCATTGTTTTGGTTGCGTGCTGGCTGTTTGTGCCATTATTACTCACGGAGCTACCATGGTTTTTACCGAAGATTTCGATCCTTTACTGGTTTTGGCTTCTGTCCAGAAAGAAAAATGTACAGCCTTATATGGTGTGCCAACCATGTTTATTGCTGAATTAAATCATCCAATGTTCGAGATGTTCGACTTATCAACACTTCGTACCGGGATTATGGCCGGGGCACTTTGTCCTATAGAAACCATGAACCAGGTAATGGGCAAAATGAACATGAAGGACATTATTATTGTATATGGCCTCACGGAAAGTTCGCCGGGAATGACAGCCACACGTTCTCACAATTCGGTTGAGGTTCGTGCAACTACTGTTGGTTTTGAGTATCCGAATGTGGAAGTTAAAATTGTAAATCCTGAAACCGGAGAAGAATGTAAGCAGGGAGAACAGGGTGAGATCTGTTGTCGTGGATACAATGTGATGAAAGGATATTACAATAATTCGGAAGCTACAGCAAAGGCCATCGATGAAGAAGGATGGCTGCACTCTGGAGATCTGGCAGTAAAAACCGAAGACGGATTTTACAGAATTACCGGGCGTATTAAAGATATGATCATTCGCGGTGGCGAAAATATATACCCGCGCGAAATTGAAAATTATCTGTACCGATTGCCTCAAATTGAGGCGGTGGAGGTTGCCGGGGTTCCCAGTCCTAAATACGGAGAGGCAGTTGGTGCCTTCATTAAATTAAAGAAAGGGCAGCCTTTAACCGAAGAAGAAGTAACTGACTTTTGTCGTGGGAATATTTCGCGGTTTAAGGTTCCAAAGTATATCTTCTTTGTTGACGAATTTCCTATGACAGCCAGTGGAAAGATTCAGAAATATAAGCTTAGTGAGTTGTCGGTTGAGTTGTGTAAAGAAAAAGGAATCGAAATTATATAGGCTGGTACATGGGGAAATTGTCATCCTCTATGTGATCTGCATTTCTTATCGATATTTTCCATTGGTAAAATATGAAGTTCTTTTAACTTTCATTCTATAATAATTTTGTTAGATAGGATTTCAGTTTTGTTATTAACTTAATTTTTTGTTTCCGGTTTAAACACAGGAATGCGATTCATGTTGAAAGTCGTTATTTATAGGTGATGTCGCCTGGCAAACTATCTGATATTTATCATATTTTCGACAGGTTAAAAACTTCACCTTCGCGTCCTTTCAGAAGAGCAGTTATAGAATTTAATTCCTTCTGCGAAGGGTAAATAGATTAGACAGCACAGAGTTTTTTCAAGCCATTTGTTTACAGAGCAAATGGCTTTTTTATTTCTAATAAAGACTATATTTGCCAAAGAAAAAGAAAAAATAATCATGGCTAAATACTCACGAATACTTTTAAAGTTAAGCGGCGAATCATTAATGGGGAATCAGCAATACGGTATTGATCAGAACCGATTGAATGATTATGCCGAAGAGATTGCTGCTATCGTAAAATCAGGAGTCCAGGTAGGAATTGTTATTGGCGGAGGAAATATTTTCCGTGGATTAAGTGGAGCAGCCAAAGGTTTCGACAGGGTAAAAGGTGACCAGATGGGAATGCTGGCTACAGTTATCAACAGCCTTGCATTGAATTCGGCATTATTGAATATTGGGCAAAAATCGAAGGTTTTAACTGCTATTCGAATGGAACCTGTAGGTGAATTATATTCGAAAGACCGGGCGATAGAATTATTGTCTCAAGGGGAAGTAGTTATCGTTTCAGGCGGGACAGGAAATCCATATTTTACAACTGATACAGCCAGTGCTCTGAGAGGTATTGAAATTGAAGCAGAAGTTATGTTAAAGGGAACGCGCGTTGATGGAATTTACACTGCCGATCCTGAAAAGGATTCTACCGCTACCAAGTTTGATAAAATAAGTTTTGACGAAATTTATAACAGAAACCTGCGGATTATGGATTTGACAGCAACGACCCTATGTAAGGAAAATAATTTGCCGGTTTATGTCTTCAATATGGACGAAAAAGGTAATTTACAGAAGGTTATGCGGGGCGAGGAAATTGGTACATTGGTGTATAATTGACATTTTTTTATTTGAATTCGCAATAAATTAATTAAAAAATTTTCGCATAATTATATTTTTTCTATATTTGCTAACAGTCCAAGGTTGGAAACGCAGTATTTACAGATGCAAGAAGAATTAGAATTTGTTATAGAAAGTTGTAAAGAGAGGATGGGTGCTGCAGTTGAGCACCTCGAGAAAGAATTAATTCATATTCGAGCTGGTAAAGCGTCCCCGGCCATGTTGGATGGAGTTCTTGTAGAATATTATGGAAATTTGACACCGTTAAATCAGGTTTCGAACGTTAGTTCTCCTGATGCACGGACAATTGCCGTTCAACCATGGGAAAAAGGATTAATTCCTATCATTGAAAAGGCGATTATCAATGCTAATTTGGGGCTAAATCCAGATAATAACGGAGAAATTATCCGAATAAATATTCCCGTTCTAACTGAAGAACGTAGAAAAGGTTTGGTAAAACAAGCAAATCAGGAAGGCGAACATGCAAAAGTCAGTCTTAGAGCTGCAAGAAAAGATGCTAACGACAGCTTGAAAAAGTTGCAAAAAGACGGACTCTCTGAAGATCTTGAAAAAGATGCAGAAGTTGAAGTGCAAAACCTGACTGATGATTATAGCAAGAAAGTTGATTCTTTAGTTGAAGCTAAAGAAAAAGATATTATGACTATTTAATTGTTTCTAGTTTTCTGTTTTCTGAACATTGTTTAATTGTTTTCATGGCTTTGAGGCAGCTTGTAGAAGCTGCCTTTTTTTTGTCCTTTTTCAAGGGTTCTCAAATTCGTTTGTAATAATAGCTTTTCCTCTCGGCGCGTTCATCATACGTATAGTATTCACTGTCTTTTTCATCGTAAAACACTGAGAGCAATCCAATGTCTCCGGCGCAAAACAGGCTGTGGATACCCATGACGAGAGCCACAAAAAAGACAGCCGAATTCGTAAAAAGAATTATGATTGCGAGAATACTTACAATTTTTACGACAGCAAAAGGAGCCAGGGCCACGAGTGTAAATTGTTTTTTGTTTAAAACGTGCTGGTCGGCTTCGGCATAAAAAATAAATCGTTTAAGGTAAGCTCCGTAGTTCACGTTGGCTGCTCCTGCTAGTTTTAAGGCAATTCCGTGAAGCAATTCGTGAATAACTATTAAAGCCGTGAAACAGAAAATGCTGGCAGCAATTATGTATATAAGTGGTTCGAAGTTCCCGCGAAAAGCCAGTTGGATGGAGCGGATAATGATAAGAATTCCAAAAACTACCATTAAAATCTGGTAAATCATAAAGAATTTTACCATCCGTCCACCCTTGATCAACTGATTAATAACAAATTCTTTTATTTGCGGGTGTTCAAGTTCTGCAACCAATTCGAAGTTGTCGCTATTCTGTAGTTCTTTGATTGTTGGATTTACCATTGTTTATTCGTAGCGTATAATCTTGTAAATATCTTTTAAATTAAATAGTTTTAAGAGTATGGCAAAAAGTACCGATCCTCCAATCATTGCAATATAACCGGATATCCAATGATCGATTTGTTTTGAAAGACTGCCCAAAACGGCAACGACTCCAACAAATAAAAGAAGTTGGATAAGAAATGTAATCCGAGGCTTTAATTTGAAAATATAAAGAGCCAGGAATAATTGTGTAGCTCCGGTAAATAGCTGGGTTGTTAAACTAGCATACGCCGATCCAAAAGCCTGGTATTTTGGGATAAGTATTAGGTTTAAAACAATGTTTAGAATTACTCCAACAAAGGCCATGATGTTTAATTGTTTTATACTTCCATTAGCGGTTAACAAAGTCCCAAAGATATAGGTGGTTGCGATACCAATAAAACCGGTCATTAATATACCTAAAATGCCCGACGAATCTTCGGTGCTTTCTTTGTACAATAATCCCATAATATCGGAATGGTAGTATATACTTGATGTGGCAATAATAATGGCCGGTACAATCAACAGTGTATATGAAAGTTGAACCATCTGTCCAACATTTTCTCTCTCTTTTATCATTTTAGAGAAAATGGGAAGCAATAGTCCGGCAAATAAAACCCCCAGAATTGAAACAGCATCGAGCAAGCGGAAAGACTGTGCGTAAATGCCCGCTTGTTCTTTCCCGAAGGGATCGGGCAGTAATCGTTCCAACATTACCGAATCAATGCGGTTGTAAAACGACATAAGTAAAATTAAAAGTGCATATGGATACGACTTTTTAAGAAAAACACGGAAGAAAGACAGGTTGAAACGAACTTTTATTTTTCCTGATTTGCTTAGAACAACGGCAAAGGTAACCACTGAGCTAATTACATAGGCAATGGTCTGTATATACACAAACCAGTTAATGGTAAAATCAATTTTAAAAAGATCGGTAAATAAAAGAATGCTAAAAATAATGATCATTAAACTTCTGTCCAGGATGGAAATGAGGCTGTCGGTGCGGAAAAAGTGTAATGCACTGATGTTTGATCTCAGGTAAAGCGTAAATGAAATGAGAAATTGGTTGAAGATTAAAAAGAATAGCAGGTGAAATTGAATTTTACTGTATCCTATAATAGCTGCAATTCCCAGGCTGAAAATGGCATAAACAATGGCAAGCACCAGTTTCAATCCTACAATGTTCGAAAGGTGTTTGGACAACAAAAAATTATGCTGTGCAATGTTTCGGTTATTGTAATTAGTTATTCCAACATCAAGAAAAATATTCAGAAGCATCGAGAAATTGAGCAAGGCAAAATACAATCCGTAAATTTCGTTCCCAACTGTATTTTGTACTGTAAGATCTATCCCGAATATCCAAAACGGTTTTATTAAAAGATTGAGGAAAAGCAGTAATATGAGGTTGGTTATAAATTTACGTTTCAAAACGTTTTTCGTTTTATCTAATAGAATTTAAACGGGTAAATGTAAGAAATATTGGACAGATCAAACCGATAAATATTAACACTTTCTTTGTACTTTTATCAGAATAATGCAGAATATTATTTGGAGCAAGTATGAAAAGTATTCAATATTTTTGTTCCTATAAACAATGTTGTTATTCTGCAAATTTTAATAGTTTGTTTGAAAATTACCAGGTATAAAAATTAGAATATGGTTATTGCCGTAAATACCCGTTTATTATTAAAAGGAAGACTCGAAGGGATAGGTTGGTTTACTTATGAAACCTTAAAACGAATGACCCTGAATCATCCGGAACATAAATTTATATTTATTTTCGATCGCCCTTATAATCAGGATTATATCTTTTCCGAAAATATTATTCCTGTTGTGATTGGTCCTCCCACGCGTCATCCTATTTTGTGGTATTTGTGGTTCGATTACCAGATTCCGCGCATTTTAAAAAAATATAAGGTTGATTTGTTTTTGTCTCCTGACGGATATCTTTCTCAGCGCACAAATGTTCCTCAACTGGGAGTAATTCATGATATAAATTTTGTGCACCGTCCGGACGATTTGCCCTGGTTAAAAGCAAAATATTATAACCATTATTTCCCGAAGTTTGCCCGCAAGGCAAAACGTATCGCAACTGTATCGTTCTATTCAAAGGAAGATATAACGCGTTCTTTTAAAGTTGATTACGACAAAATTGATGTGGTTTATGATGGAATTAATCAGGTTTACAGTCCAATTGACGATGAAAGTAAGAAAAAGGTTCGCGAAAGGTTTACCAATGGTTCGGAATATTTTTTATTTGTTGGGGCATTGCATCCACGAAAAAATGTATGTGGTTTATTAAAAGCATTCGATGCCTTTAAAAGTGTGAATGGAAATACAACGAAACTTGTAATAGTTGGCGGAGAAATGCATAAAACAGGGCCTATTTTTGAAACATTCGAAAACATGCGATATAAAAACGATGTAGTTTTTACAGGCAGAGTGTCAATAGCCGATTTGCATGATATTATGGGAGGTGCTCTTGCTCTTACATTTGTGCCCTTCTTCGAAGGTTTCGGAATTCCGGTTGTTGAAGCTATGAGCGCCGGTATTCCGGTAATTTGTTCCAATACAACTTCTATCCCGGAGGTAGGGGGCAATGCTGTTGTTTATGCCGATCCGGTGAAGATTGATCAGATTACTGATGCAATGATCGAAATACATCAAAATACAGAACTCAGGAATTCACTTGTAGAAAAAGGATTTATCCAAAAACAAAAATTCAGTTGGGACGAAACAGCCAGGTTGCTGTGGATGAGCGTGGAGAAAACTCTTCAATAGTTTGCGGTCGCAGTTGGAAGAGGTTTATCCAATGCCCTTCGCTCCCTGCCCTTTGCCCATGACTCTTAAAAGAAAAAAATATGACCGGAAATAAATTACTTCCTTATTTCAACGAAAATACAATAGAAGCCGGATGCGATGAAGCAGGGCGAGGCTGTTTGGCTGGGCCGGTGTTTGCGGCGGCGGTTATTCTTCCTCCTGATTTTGATAACGATTTGCTGAACGATTCAAAAAAATTAAGCGAGAAACAGCGTTATCAGTTGCGACCCTTAATCGAATCGCAGGCTCTGGCGTGGGCTGTAATGGCTGTTGATAATAAGGAAATTGATGAGGTGAATATTTTAAATGCATCGTTTTTGGCGATGAACCGTGCTGTGGAAAAGTTGGAAATTACTCCCGAACATCTACTTATTGACGGAAATCGTTTCAGAACAAAAAGCAAAATTCCATATACCTGCATGATAAAAGGCGATGGACGTTTTTATTCCATTGCAGCAGCATCGGTACTGGCAAAAACTTACCGCGATGATTACATGGCGGAATTGCACCGGGAGTTTCCGCAGTATGGCTGGAATAAGAACAAAGGTTATCCCACAAAAAAACACCGGGCTGCCATAAAGGAATTCGGTGCAACTAAGTATCACCGTATGACATTCCGCTTGCTGGATGAACAACTGGAACTGGATTTTAAGACATCAAAATAACTAAAATAAACCAAAGATTTTTTAAAGATGCAAGTATCTAAACTTTTACATTATTCTTTTGCTTTACTTCTGTTTTTTGGATTTGTTGATCCATTAGCAGCGCAAGTCCCCAAAACTTGTTATGATTCAATCTATACTCTTCCGGGTGAGGAAATCGCAAAACTGGCAGAAAAATACCTGTTCAAAAAAACACCGCAGGAAGATCTTTATTTGTATTTATTGCGACCTACTGAGAAGACTAAAAAATCGTTGCCGGCAATTGTTTATTTCACTGGTGGTGGCTGGGTTGAAGGTACTGTTTATGGGCAAATCCCAAATCCTGCATGGTTTCGCGATCACGGAATTATTGGAATTTCTGCCGATTACCGTGTGAAAAACCGGCACGGCACAACTCCAATAGAATGTATAAAAGATGCAAAATCGGCTGTTCGTTTTGTTCGCCAGCATGCAAAAAAGTGGGGAGTCGATCCAAATAAAATTATTGTGGCAGGGGGATCTGCCGGAGGTCACATCGCCGCCTGTACCATGATAGATGGCGGAGATGAACAAAATGAAAATCTTTCGATTAGTTCGAAACCCAATGCATTGGTATTACATAATCCGGTTTTGGGTGAAGGATTTGGTGAAGAGTTTTTCAAGGAACATCCTGAGTTCTCACCCATTTTACAGGTGAAACCGGGTTGGCCGCCAACTATTATTTCCTGTGGAACAGTAGATGAAACTACTCCAATTTCTGCTGCTAAAAAATTTACACGATTGATGAAAGAGGCAGGTAATGTTTGCGAATTAATACCTGTTGAGGGAGCCAAACACTCATGCGACTGGCCGGTGACCAATCCTAATTTTCTCCCTACAATTACGCGCATGTACACCTTCTTACAAGAGCAGGATATAATTGAATAATAGGGATTTGTAAGAAAAAATAAAGGCATTGGATCATTTGCTTCCAATGCCTTTATTGTTATTAGAGTTTTTGAAAATGAATGGCCAGTCCTGAGTTGGCGGCAATTTTAAACTTCATTTCAGAACCTGCTTTTACTTCCTTATTTTCAATTTTAACTTTTGTTTTTGAAGTTGAGCCAGGATCGTATGAGTAGACAGTGGCTTCGTACTTACTGTCTGAATCCAGAAACGATAAGTCCATGATTAATTGATGCGGATCGTTTCCTGTTAAAGATCCCAGAAACCAGTCGTTACCTGTTTTGCGTGCAACGGTGGCATGCTTGCTTATTTCCCCTTCCAACACTTTGGTGGTATCCCAAACAGTTGGCATCTGTTTGAAAAAATCCAGTTCGGGCGTGACTACAATATAATCTTCCGATCCGGGAACACCGCCAATAACATCTGATGAGTTGGGTGGACGGTCGTACCAAAATAAAAATTGCCATGGACTGTATAACATCACTGCTTTTGCCAGTTGCGAAACGTTGCCTCCCATTTTTTCCTGAACCCGTGGAGCATAATAACAGTTTGTATTATCTGCAGCGCCTGCCAGCATTCTAGTGAAAAGGGTAATTAAAGAGTGTTCATTCGTTGGTGCTTCTTCATCACCGCGAATTCCTTCCTGTGTCATCAGGTTGGGATAAGTGCGCGAAAATCCGGTAGGCCGGTATTCATCGTGAATATCGACCATTAGTTTATGTTCGGCCGCTTTTTTTACTGCTTCGTGTAGCCAGGCAGTCCATTCCTGCGAACCCACCTGAACAAATCCGTATTTAACTCCTTTAATGCCCCATGATTGATACAGAGGAAGGACCTCATCGATTTGTTTTTCGAGCGCGCGCCGGTTGATGTAAAGAATAATTCCGATTCCTTTGCTGTTAGCATAGTCGACAATTTCGTGCAGATCAAGTGGACCCGGTGAACGTTTGGGATCAACCGTTATTGTTGTTGCATCCGACTCTTCATTGTATTCATGCCCATACCATCCTGCATCGAATTCAACATATTGTAACCCATTTTCTGCCGCAAAATCAATACATGCTTTTCCTCCGCGTGTAGTTAAGGTTACCTCACGGATTACTTTACCCGGTTTAATCCAACTTACATCTTTTATGGCACATTCGTCATTCAGGTTTTCCACCATGAAATTGTTTTCCAGTAACTCACCCGGAGATTTGCCTACCATGATAGTACGCCACGGAGTTGTATAGGGAAGTGTAACATTTGCTTCTCCTTCCAGCGATGCCACCAACGAGTTTTCTTTCGTTCTCGCAATCAATTTCATTCGGGCAAAATCTATTAGTTTGGCTTCGCCCAGCGCGACAAAATTTTCTCCTGCTTCAACAACCAACGGGCGTTCGGCAGGTTCCGAAATATTATTTAAGGCTTGTTTCCTGTATTCCGATTGAGCCCGGTCTGAAACCCAGCAATCATAGTTTTTGTCGAACGAAAATTCAGTGAGTTCCTCTTTAATTTGAATTGTTTGTTGTTTTTCTTCAGATAAAAAGGAATAATTAAAAGCCACTCCTTCGTTGTACACCCTGAAAGTGATTAAAAGATCGCGGTTCGGAGGAACGGTTTCTTTTAAATGGATTTGAGCTTCATTGTAATGGTTCACAATCTCAGAACGTTCACCATAAACAGGTTCCCAGCTTTCGTTTACCGTTTTTTTCTCGTTGGAAATAATTTCCAGGTTTGTACCAATATTTTGTGTGCCTTCCACCCGAAAGCCCATAAAAGAAGGAGTGATTACCGGGATTCCATTAGAATTTACCTGGTAAAAAGCACTGTTGTTTTCATTAATACCGAAAGTAACATGAACTTTTTTGTCAGGACTTTCTATGGAAACTGAATTTTGTTTGCAAGAATAGAATACGAAAAGAATCAGGAAAAGAAAAATTAGGTTTTTCATCTTATAGGAATTGTTGGTTTTTAAATCGGTTAAAATCTGATTTTTCCCAAATATCAGAAAAGTTGATGACTTTTTTAGAATTGGGAAAGAAAATGTCCTGCTTATTTCGATGCTGAAATGATGTAACCGATTCTTATTTTAAGAAGGAGTTGCAATTTGCTCACCCATTTGAATATAGGTTTCCAGTCCTTTTTTTGTATTCCCAATTAAAACCGGGTCGAATTGAATTTTACCTTTTTCAAAGAGCAAAACCAGGGTTGAGCCGCCAAACGAGAAATAACCTTTTTCCTGTCCCTTTTTTACGTTGGAATTGGGCTGGTAGCTTTGAGTAATTCCTCCAACCATTGTTGCGCCCACATCAACAATCAGAATATCGCCTGTGTATTGAGTTTGCAGGCTACAATATTCCCGCTTGTTTTCGCAAAAAATGCGCAGGCTTCCCCTGAGCGCAAGAGGCGAAACTGAGAAGTAGTGGCCTTTTATTTTGACGGATTCTGATGCTACTCCTGATTCCGGGAAATGATAGCGGTGGTAATCGACCGGTGCCAGCCGGATAATGGCCATTGCACCCGTTTCGTATTTTTTTGCAAGCTCTTTATTTTGAAGAAAATTTTCCAGGTTAAATTCATATCCTTTTATAAAAAATGAATCTACATCTTTTAACGACTGAAAAGCCAGAATTCTACCATCTGCCGGAGAAACAATCCCTTCTCCAATTGGACGGGCACTCTTTTTTAACTTTCGATAGAAAAATTGATTGAACGTTTTGAATTGATGAATGTCGCTTATCTGGCATTCGTTTAAATTGATTTGGTGCTCTTTTACAAATTTTGGGATGCGTTTTGCCGAGAGTTTTGTGTCCATGTACCAACCACCAAGTCCGGAAACAATTTTACGTTTAAACAGCAAATTAAGGGTCGCCTTACCCGTTGCAGAGGAATACAACCATTTTAGCATTCCTTCACTTGGAACAATTTCAGTCCGGGTTTCGCCGCTTGCCCTGTCTATGTATTTTATGGTTCCCATTTTTTTGTTTGAATCAACGTTTTGCCGGCACGAGAAAAGAACTAAAAGCAGGCTGATCAAAGTTAGGTATTTCATCAAACTTATTCAGGTTTATATCCAACATCTTCTAAAAGATCCGGTTTGAATGACGCTTCAACTGCCAGTTCGTCGCAACGTTCGTTAAGCGGATTATTAGCATGGCCTTTTACCCACACAAATTTAACTACGTGCTTTTTGTATATTTCGAGGAAACGCATCCAAAGGTCCGGGTTTTTCTTTCCTTTAAACCGTTTTTTTACCCAATTGAACACCCACCCTTTTTCAACGGCGTCGGCTACATATTTCGAGTCGGTGTAGATGGTTACTTCGCTGCCCGGAATTTTTAGACTTTCCAGCGCTACAGTTACAGCCAGCAACTCCATTCGGTTGTTGGTTGTTAGTTTGTAACCCTCCGAAAGTTCTTTTCTGTGAGGACCTGAAAGCAGAACAATGCCGTAACCTCCCGGGCCTGGATTGCCGCGGGCTGCACCATCGGTATAAATCGTTATTTGTGGTCGAGCCATTTTTATAATAATATGAAATGCAAAGTAGGGAGTATTCTTTTAAATAAACAAGCATTGTATATTTAAAAGAAAACCCCGTCAAAACTGACGAGGTTTCTCTAAAATATTGTATAAGAATTATCTGATTATTTCCATTTCATCGATCAGATTTTGTGCTCCGGCATATACATCTATTACCCAAAGAACAAAACGAATATCCACATTGATACAGCGTTGCAGATTTTCTTCAAAATCCAGGTCCCCGCTCATCGCTTCCCAGTTTCCGTCGAATGCAATTCCGATTAATTCTCCCTTGCCATTAATTACCGGACTTCCTGAGTTTCCACCGGTAATGTCATTGTCGGTAAGAAAACAGGTATGTAATTTACCATCTGCATCGGCATACTGTCCATAATTTTTCTCAAGTAAAAGTTCTTTCATGTGTGCAGGCACGTCAAATTCTTTATCTCCCGGGATTTCTTTTTGCAAATAGCCATCGGTGGTTGTAAAGTATTTGTATGTCACACCATCGCGCGGATCGTAAGGCATAACTGTTCCGTAAGTTAAACGCATGGTTGAATTTGCGTCGGGATAGAATTTTTTATCCGGTTGCATTTCCATTAATCCCGCTACGAAAAGTCTTCTTCCTCTTTCCAGTCCATGGTTGCTTGCCATCATGTCTTTTGAGATGGTTCTGAAAGTATCGAAAACTTCTGTGGCAGCTTGAAACGCCATATCTTTTTCAAGAACTTTTAAACTTGGATTGTCAAGGAAAGTATTTAATTTCTCCTGGCTTGCAAAAATGGTTTTGCTAAACATTTTCGACGCAAATTTAGCGTAGTCGCCTTTGAATTTCTTTTGAATTTCTGCAAAGAAAGCAGGATGGTATTTCGAGGCTGTATTATCAGCATAAATTTTTAATAATGCAGCTACTATTTTTTCGTCGGTCGGAGCATCATAGTTTTTAAAATATTCTTCAATACTCTCTTTCATCCGTTCTGCAATTCGCGCAATTTTTTCTTTGTTTTGTTCCGGTTTTTCCAACAGGCTTGCAAGTGGCTGAGCCTGGTTGGCAAATAAGAGGATCTCAGGTCCCATTAACACAGCCTCAACCATGTATTGACGGGCTGTGCTGGCATCAACATCCTGGTAACTTTCTTCAATCAGGCTTAACGCTTCTCCATATTTTGCTTTGCGGGCCGGATCAGCATTTACCCATTGGGTGAATTGTTCTTCCAGCTCTTGTTTTTGAGCAATAATTCCAAGTTTTGCCAATGCCTCGTTTTGGCCAATTGCATTTTTGTAATAGTTCGCGCTTCGTGCATGTTTCGATGCATACTGAATTCGTGCTTTCTGGCTGGTAGACATATAATCGTCGATGATGGCCAGTTTTTTCTCACGAACAACAATGCGCGATGTATTGGTAACTTTCATCGAAAAATCGATTCCCCACGAAGTTTTGTAACGGTTGGTACTTCCCGGATATCCGAAAACCATGGCAAAATCGTTTTCCTTCACTCCTTTAAGAGAAATAGGCAAAAAATGTTTCGGTTGATAAGGAACATTATCTTCCGAATATTCTGCCGGTTTTCCATCTGGTCCGCAATAAATACGGAACATTGAGAAGTCGTTGGTATGGCGTGGCCACATCCAGTTATCAGTGTCGCCGCCAAATTTTCCTAAGGCTTGTGGCGGAGCTCCTACCAAGCGAATATCTTTAAATGTTTCGGTAGTAAAAAGGAAGTATTGGTTCCCGTTAAAAAAGTCGCGCACGTATATTTCGTAATGAGAGTCGCCTTTAGCTTCTGCTTCAAGTTTGTGAATGGTTTCATCGATTTTTTGATTGCGTTCAGTTTCATCCATGTCATCGTTCACATCAGCTAGCACCTTTTCTGTAATATCTTCTACCGAAACGAGAAAAGTAACAGTCTTTCCCGGATTAGGCAGTTCTTCTTCTTTCGACATTGCCCAGAAACCGTCTTGCAGGTAATCGTGTTCAACGCTTGAATGTGCTTGTATTTCGCCAAAACCACAGTGGTGATTGGTTAATAATAATCCGTCTTTTGAAATTATTTCAGCCGTACACGAGCCGCGATCTAATGCCACAATTGCATCTTTCAGGCTCGAATGGTTAATGCTGTAAATATCTTCGGCACTCAATTCGCAGCCCATTTTCTGCATGGTGCCGATGTTTAATTTGTGAATGAGAGAAGGAAGCCACATCCCTTCTTTGGCAACCACCGAACCAAAAGTAAGAAAGGTAAGCAGCAGTAGCAGATTAAATTTTTTCATTTGTATTTTTTTATATGATTTTATGTATGTCATTCAAGCAGTTTTTAAAATCTTATCTCATATTTTTTGAGAAGGTGCAAATATAGTTTTTCCAAATTCGTAGCAACGTGATTTTTATCGCTTTTATTCAACTCACTTCCATCGACTAATACTTACTCTATGGCAGGTTCTTGAATATTGACTGAATATTTACAGGCCTCCGGTCTCGGTTTTTCATTGGTATGCAGTCCAAGTTAATAATTACATTCCTAAATCCAATTAACAAATTAAAAAGTTAAAGGAGAAAAGGAAGTTTTAAGAATTTAAACCAGCCAAACAGTCAAATGTAATAAGGAACTTTTAGTGCTTGGTTAAAAATGATTAAACATCAACAGTATTAAGCATTTCTTGTTAAATTTGCGGTTCAAAATTAGTTTGGGTGGAAGAAAAAAAGAAGTTTTACGACAAATTAAAAAACCAATACCGGTTAATCATATATAACGATACAACTTTTCAGTCGGTTTGGACTATGAAACTTTCCCGGTTAAAAGTTTTTACGGTAACAAGCCTTGTATCGGCATTGATTGTGGTTTTGGTAATATTATTGATTGCAACAACAGGTTTGCGCGAATATATTCCGGGGTATCCGAAAGCTGAATACCGGCAGATGCTTGTACACAGCGCTCTGAAGGTGGATTCATTGGAACAGGAACTGGCAAAACGTGATCGGTTTTTTAAAGGGATAAAGTCAATTATGGAGGGGGAAATTCCTGAGGATGATTTGCCTGTTCAGGAAGATATTCCACAAGAGGAAGTAGTGTTTCATCAATATAACCACGACTCTGTTTTTCAGGAAGAACTTGAGGCAGAGCAGTTGAGCCTTTCAATACAAAGCAATAAAGAAGATGTTGAAGGAATAAATCAAATGCATTTTTTTGTACCAGTGAAAGGTGTGGTTACTGAGCATTTTAATTCTACTTCAGAACATTTTGGAATAGATATAGTGAGCGAGCCGAATGCCCGGATTTCTGCAATTTTGAGTGGTACTGTTATTTTTTCCGGATGGACATTGGAAACCGGTTATGTGCTTTATTTGCAGCACGAAGACAATATTATTTCGGTATATAAGCATAATGCAGAGTTGCTGAAAAATACAGGAGAAAAGGTGCAGGCTGGAGAGGCCATCGCCATTATAGGAAACACCGGGGAGTATTCAACCGGGCCGCATTTGCATTTCGAACTCTGGCACAGCGGTTCTGCTATTAATCCGGAACAATACATCGATTTTTAGTAAATGAAACGGGCATGAATTTTAGCATTCTAAACTACAACCGAGGATGATTAAAATTCATAGGGAGTTACATGAGTTACCACCGGATGTAAACAAATTTAAACGAATGAAAAAGAGAATAGCAATTCTTGGATCAACGGGCTCTATCGGAACACAATCGCTGGAAGTTATTGCGCAAAATCCTGATCTTTTTGAGGTCGAAGTTCTAACTGCAAATAACAGTGTAGATCTGTTAATTCAGCAGGCAAAACAATTTCAGCCCAATGTGGTAGTAATCGCCAATAAAGAAAAATATAAAATAGTATCAGAGGCTCTTGAAAACGAAGATGTTAAGGTGTATGCCGGGTCTGAGGCTCTTGCACAGGTAGTTGAAATGGATACTGTTGATTTGGTTTTAACGGCGATGGTGGGTTATGCAGGCCTCGTTCCAACCTATAAAGCGGTAAAAGCAGGAAAAAATATTGCACTTGCCAATAAAGAAACGCTGGTTGTTGCCGGCGAAATTATTACACGCATTGCACACGAAAAAAAGGTTGATTTGCTGCCGGTAGATTCGGAACATTCAGCCATTTTTCAATGCCTGGTTGGAGAGTTTTTGAATCCAATAGAGAAAATATACCTCACCTGTTCAGGAGGCCCGTTCCGGACGAAAACTTTGGAAGAGCTCCAAAAGGTTACCGTTGCCGATGCACTGGCGCATCCAAACTGGGATATGGGGGCAAAAATAACTATCGATTCGGCAACCCTCATGAACAAAGGTTTTGAGGTGATTGAAGCACGTTGGTTGTTTGGACTTCCTTCTTCAAAAATTGATGTTATCGTTCATCCGCAGTCGATCGTTCATTCCATAGTTCAGTTTGAAGATGGCTCGATGAAAGCGCAAATGGGGCTGCCCGATATGAAATTGCCCATTCAATATGCCATGGGATTTCCGAAACGAATTAAGAATAACTTCCCACGTTTCAACTTTTTAGACTACCCAACTCTTGAATTTGAGCCTCCAAATACAAAAATTTTTCGTAACCTTGCACTCTCTTTTGACGCTTTGGATAAAGGAGGCAATATGCCTTGTATTTTAAATGCTGCAAACGAGATTGTTGTTGAAGCCTTTTTAAAAGGGAAGATAGGCTTTTTGCAGATGTCGGAAATAATTGAAAAAGCCATGAGCAGGATTTCGGTTATTGCGAATCCAAGCCTGGAAGATTTAATTGAAACCAACGACGAAACAAGAAAGGTTACAGAATTGTTAACAGAAAACAGAATTTAGGAAAGAAATTTGAATGGAATCGATATTAATTAAAACCGCACAACTTTTATTAAGCTTATCAATATTAGTTGTTTTACACGAAGCGGGGCACTTTACATTTGCCCGAATATTTAAAACCCGGGTAGAGAAATTTTACCTATTTTTTAATCCATGGTTTTCACTTTTTAAAATGAAAAAAGGTGATACTGAATACGGGATTGGATGGTTGCCACTGGGTGGCTATGTAAAAATTTCGGGAATGATAGACGAGTCGATGGACAAGGAAGCGATGAAATTGCCTCCTCAACCCTGGGAATTTCGTTCGAAACCAGCCTGGCAACGTTTGTTTATTATGGTCGGAGGTGTTCTCATGAATTTTATTTTTGCCATGGTTATTTATATTGGCGTGTTATATGCCTGGGGAGAACAATACCTGCCTACAGCTAATGTAAAGTATGGAATTGTGGTTAATGATAACGGCGAAAAGATTGGATTTAAAACCGGAGATAAGATTTTAACCGTTGATAATCAATACATCGAAAACTTTAACAAGATTGTTCCAACCATTGTTCTTGATGGGGCAAAAACAGTACAGGTTGAGCGCGATGGGGAAAAAGTAGATGTAGCAATTACAGGTGAAGATCTGGCCGTTCTGTTAAAAAGTAAAGGTATTTGGGAAGAGCGTCTACCTTACGATATTCAGATTGGAAGGCTGGCGAAAGATATGCCTGCTGCATTGGCCGGGCTAAAAGTTGGCGATGTTCTAGGGAATGTTGATGGAAAGTCGTTTAGCTACTACGATGAGTTCACCGATTATATTGGAACGAAAAAGAACAGTGATATTCAAATTGAAATTACCCGTAATGGGCAGAAAATGACCCAAAAAGTGGCCGTAACCGAGGAAGGTAAAATTGGTTTTAACCCTGCCTTTAATCATCCCGAGGTATTCGAATATAAGACGATTAAATATGGATTTTTTGAGTCGATTCCGGCAGGTATTAACAGGGGAGTTCAAACAACCGGAAATTATCTTAAACAATTTAAGTTGTTCTTTAATAAGGAAACAAAAGCATACGAGTCGTTGGGAGGATTTGCCACTATCGGTAATATTTTTACGCCAACCTGGGATTGGGGGCACTTCTGGAACATGACTGCGTTTATCTCAATTATTTTGGCCATAATGAACCTTTTACCTATTCCTGCCCTCGACGGAGGCCATGTGCTTTTCTTATTCGGAGAGATAATTACCGGACGCAAGCCGGGAGAGAAATTTCTAGAATACGCACAAATTGCCGGAATGGTTCTGTTACTGGTGTTAGTGCTTTATGCAAATGCGAATGATATTATAAAAATGATAAACGGAACTTTTTAGTTCCTGATTAATAAAAAATACTATTTTTGTTGTTGAACCAATTAACTTAGAGGATATGAATTTATTTGTTATAGCAGGATTTGTTGGGCCGCAGGAAATAATAATCATCTTAATTATTGTTTTGCTTCTTTTTGGTGGACGTAAAATTCCGGAGTTGATGAAAGGACTTGGTAAAGGGATGAAGGAATTTAAAAATGCCACAAAAGATGATGATTCCGAGGACAAAAAGTCGGATGCGGAAAAAATTGAAAGCTGATTAATTTCGAATCAGATAATTTAAATCCCGTTCTGTGATGCAGTTACGGGATTTTTTGTATAAACTGGTAAGGTTTTTGTTAAGTATAACCGAAATCCAAAAAAGCTGATAATATGAAAACTTTAAACCACCTTTTTCTTTTTGCATTGATGGTTGTTCTTTTGGCCTCGTGTGGGTCGGATTCAACACATTTACACAAGAATATTACCGGGAAAGCCGGCGAACTGGTTGTTGTAATCTCTAAAAATTCATGGGAAGATACCCCCGGAAAAGTAATTAGAGATGCACTGGCACAACCTCAAATCGGATTGCCACAGGATGAACCTCTTTTCGATTTGATCGATGTTCCGCACGAGGCCTTTAAAGACATTTTTAAAAGCACCAGGAATATTATTCAGGCCAATATTTCTGTGAATGTAAAAAAAGAAGGAGTAAGTTTTAAAGACGATGTCTGGGCATTTCCGCAGGCCACGGTTCAAATTCAGGCAAAAAATGCCGAGCAGTTCGAACAGTTGTTTAACGAGAACAAGGAGAAGATTCTGTCGTATTTTCTCGCTGCTGAAAAAGAGCGGATTACAATGAATTACAAAAATGTTTACCAGAAAGGTGTTTATAATATTCTGGACAAAGATTTTGGAATTACGATGAAAGTTCCTCCCGGTTTCAGGGTTATGGAACAGAAGAAAGATTTTTTGTGGGTTCAGTTCGATACTCCTGATATTTTTCAGGGCATTGTAGTTTATACTTATCCTTTTGTTTCCGACAGCGCCTTTACTGTAAATTATCAGTTACCCATTCGCGATAGTTTGTTAAAAACATATGTTCCAGGGCCAACTGATGGAAGTTATATGTCGACAGAAAAACGTTTTGACCAGGTTTTTAATATTACAAAACACCATGGAAATTACGCAAGCGATATGCGTGGATTGTGGCGTGTTGAAAATGATTTTATGGGTGGACCATATGTTTCGTTATCTGTATTGGATCTGGCCAATCAGAGAGTAATTTCGGCCTATGGTTTTGTATATGCTCCCAGCAAAAACAAACGGAATTTCATACGTCAGGTTGAAGCAATGATTTATTCAATGAAGTTGAATAACCAGGCAGATAATGATAAACTGAACAAGCAGGATATTGAAGTACAGATTGAAGGATAACCTTGATACTGGATATCAGATTCCTTGATACTGGATAAAAAATGCGTTGAAATTTAAAACTTCAACGCATTTTTTATTCTCAATATTCACTTCTGAATATTCCTTTATTTTTTAAAAGGCAGCTTTTACAATCTCACTTACATTGTCCGAAATTCCGTAGGTGTAAATATGTAACGAAGGAACATTATTAGCTACCAGGTCTTTCGACTGGTAAATGGCCCATTCGGTTCCCACTCTGCGCGCATCTTCGTTGTTTTTACATTTTGCCAGTTCTGTGGCTAGTTCCTGTGGCAGATCAATACTGAAGATTTTTGGAAGAACAGTTAGCTGGTTTTTCATATTAATGGGTTTAATTCCCGGAATGATAGGAATTGTTATTCCCATTGCCCGACACCTGTCAACAAAATCGTAATACACTTTGTTGTCGAAAAACATTTGAGTTACAATGTAATCTGCTCCAGCGTCAACTTTTTGTTTCAGATAGGCCATGTCCTGTTCCATGTTAGGAGCTTCGAAATGTTTTTCAGGATAACCGGCAACTCCGATACAAAAATCAAGTGGTTTATTGTTTTTCAGATCCTCTTCCAGGTATTTTCCTTTCCCAAGGTCTTTTATTTGTTTTACCAATTCGTTGGCATTTGCATGGCCGTTTGGAGTTGGTTGAAATACATGTTGTCCTTTAATACCATCACCTCGCAGAGCTAAAACATTGTTAATCCCAAGGAAATTAAGGTCGATTAAAACGTGCTCGGTTTCACTTTTTGTAAAACCACCACACAAGATATGCGGAACTACCGGAATGCCATATTTGTGCTGAATAGCTGCAGCAATGGCAACAGTTCCGGGGCGTTTTCTAACCGTACGTTTTTCAATGGAACCATTTGGCATCTCTTTGAATTCAACCTCGTCGCGGTGGGTGGTGATATTAATATATTTTGGGTCGAATTCTGTTAAGCTTTCGATTGTTTTATATAAACGCGTAACATCGTTTCCTTTTAACGGAGGCAGAAGCTCGAATGAGAATACGGTGCTTTTAGCGTTGTTTATGGTGTCTATAACTTTCATGTTTGCTGTTTTTGTTCAATGCAAAATTAATAAAATCGTACCTGTTCGTCTGAAAACAGTATAAAGTAAAAATGGATATGATTATTTTTTAACGGTTCAATTAAAATATTGGTTGTTAATAGCTCTGGAATTTCAATGTTATATTCGATAATTTTCCTTGAAAATCTAAAATCAAACTTTAGATTTTCAAGGAAAATAAACATTGTAAGTACTTCCAGCTTCGGTCTTCCGACTTCCGACTTTTCTTACTTGTAATTTAAATTGACAGGAAGAAATTTCTCCACAAAATCAACCGGTTTGCCTTTTCGTTTGGCATAATTTTCCACCTGGTCTTTACCCACCTTTTCCAGACTAAAGTAGCGCGACTCCGGATGAGCGAAATATTGCCCTGAAACCGAAGCATTCGGATACATGGCAAAATGTTCCGATAAGGTAATCCCAATTTCTTCAGCCTTTAAAAGTTCGAATAAACTCTCCTTTTCAGAATGTTCAGGACAAGCCGGATAACCCATCGCCGGTCTGATTCCCTGGTATTTTATTTTCAAGATATCATCCAGCGAAAGATTTTCGTCGGGAACATATCCCCAGTAGTTTTTGCGAACTTCAAGGTGCAATAATTCAGCAAAAGCTTCGCTTAAACGGTCGGCCAAAGATTCAAGCATGATAGCCTTGTAATCATTGTTTTCAGCCCTGTATTTTTTTGTCCACTTCTCGATGCCGATTCCGGCTGTGGTGGCAAAACCTCCGCAGTAATCGGTTTTCCCCGATTCTTTTGGTGCTACAAAATCGGACAGACAGAAATTTGCTGTGCCTTCTTTTTTCTTTTCTTGCTGACGCAGGTGATAGAAGCGCCCAATTTCTTTCTTGCAGGATTCGTCTTCAAATATAACCACATCGTCGCCATTTGACTGAGCCGGCCATATTCCTATTGAAGCATTTGCCTGAAGCATTTTTTTATCGATGATTTCATTCAGCAATTCATTGGCTTCCTTAAATAATTTCTTCGCTTCTTCACCAAGTTTCTCGTCGGCCAGAATTTGCGGATAATGTCCTTTTAATCCCCAGGCAATAAAAAAGAAAGTCCAGTCGATGTAATTCCGCAACTCTTCCAGCGGGAAATCAATAAGGTGTTTTACCCCCGTGAAATTAGGCTTGTAAATCGGAGTATCGTTCCAGTCGATCTGAAATCTGTTTTTTCGGGCTTCTTCCAGCGACAAATAATCTTTCGCTTTTCGTTGTTTCTGGAATTGGCGGATTTGTTCGTATTCATTATCCAAATTCTCGAGAAATTCTTTATTTCCAGAGATTAGATTCGAAACCACATTCACTGCCAGCGAGGCATCTTTTACGTGAACGGCAGACGATGAATATTTCGGTGCAATTTTTACGGCAGTGTGGATTTTAGAAGTGGTTGCACCACCAACCATTACCGGGATGTTCATTTTGCGGCGTTCCATTTCTTTGGCAATGTCTACCATTATTTCCAGCGATGGAGTAATTAATCCGCTTAATCCGATTACATCAACATTTTCTTTAATGGCAGTGTCCAGAATCTTTTCAGTCGGAACCATCACTCCCAAGTCGATGATTTCGTAATTGTTACATCCCAGTACCACGCCAACAATGTTTTTCCCAATATCGTGCACATCGCCTTTTACAGTGGCCATTAACACCTTTTTTTGAGAGCTGGTTGTATTGAATTTTGCCTTGTCCGCTTCAATGTGGGGCAGAAGAAAAGCCACTGCTTTTTTCATTACACGGGCCGATTTTATTACCTGCGGCAGGAACATTTTCCCTGAACCGAACAGTTCTCCAACCACATTCATCCCGTCCATTAGCGGGCCTTCAATAATGGTTAGAGCAGGCGAATATTTTTTAATAGCCTCTGCCATATCCTCATCTACAAATTCAGGCAGGCCTTTTACAAGGGCATGTTCTATACGTTTTTCAAGAGGAAGTTCCCGCCATGCGTCTTTTTTCTCTTCCTTTGTGTCTGTTGCTTTTAAATTTTCAGCAAATTCCAATAATTTTTCGGTTGCATCTGGGCGGCGGTTCAGAACAAGATCTTCTATTTTTTCGAGCAGATCTTTTGGAATCTCATCGTAAATCTGCAACATCCCGGGATTTACAATTCCCATATCGAGCCCGGCATTGATTGCATGGAACAGGAATACCGAATGCATGGCCTCGCGAACTACGTTCATTCCCCTGAATGCGAAAGAAACGTTGCTAACCCCGGCACTAACTTTTGCCAGCGGCAGGTTTTCTTTTATCCATTTTACCGACTCGATAAACGATACGGCGTAGTTGTTATGCTCTTCAATACCGGTTCCAATGGTCAGAACATTCGGGTCAAAGATGATATCCTGAGGCAGGAAGTGTACTTTTTCTGTTAGGATTTTATACGCGCGACTGCATATTTCTTTTCTGCGTTCGGTACTGTCAGCCTGACCTTTTTCATCGAATGCCATTACAATCACGGCAGCTCCGTAAAGCTTAATGGTTTTGGCTTGTTTAATGAAAAGTTCTTCTCCTTCTTTTAAACTGATGGAGTTTACAATGGCTTTTCCTTGTAAACATTTCAGCCCGGCTTCAATCACTTTCCATTTCGATGAGTCAATCATAATGGGAAGTTTGGCAATGTCCGGTTCTGCCATAATCAGGTTCAGGAAAGTAACCATTTCTTTTTCTGCATCCAACATGGCATCGTCCATGTTTACATCAATTACCTGTGCTCCATCCTCAACTTGTGCTCGTGCAATGGAAATGGCTTCTTCATATTTTTCTTCGCGAATAAGGCGTGCAAATTTGCGCGAACCGGCCACATTACAACGTTCGCCAATGTTAACAAAATTGGTATTCTCTGATATGGTTACGGGTTCCAGTCCGCTCAATTTTGTATTTGTATTTGCTTCTGCCAGGTGATGAGGTTTGGCTTTTTCTGCCATTTCCGCAAAAGCATGAATATGAGCCGGCGTAGTACCGCAACATCCGCCGATAATATTTACGTAGTTGTTATCGAGGTAGTCTTTAATGTGTCCCGCCATTATTTCAGGTGTTTCATCGTACTCCCCAAATTGGTTCGGCAGTCCGGCGTTGGGGTGGGCGCTGATATGAAAAGGAGCTTTTTTTGATAACTCTTTTACGTATGGGCGCAGATCTTTAGCACCGAGTGAGCAGTTCAAACCAATACTTAGCAGGTCGACATGTGAAACTGAATTAAGGAAGGCTTCCAGTGTTTGCCCCGAAAGTGTTCTTCCGCTGGCATCGGTAATGGTTCCTGAAATCATCAGGGGAAGCTTCAGATTCCTTTTTTCGAGTTCTTCTTCTACTGCAAAAATCGCTGCCTTGGCATTCAGCGTGTCAAATATCGTTTCAATCAACAATAAATCAATTCCGCCATCGAGAAGACCTTCTACCTGTTCGCGGTAAGCGTTTTTTACTTCATCGAAAGAAATAGCGCGATAACCGGGATCGTTCACATCGGGCGAGAGCGATAAGGTTTTGTTCGTCGGTCCCAGTGAACCCGCTACATAACGTGGCTTCTCCGGATTTTTCGTGGTGAATTCTTCTGCAACGGCGCTGGCAATTTCTGCAGACGCTCTGTTCATTTGGTAAACAAAATTTTCAGTTCCGTAATCCGCTTGCGAAATACGTGTGGCATTAAAAGTATTGGTACAAATAATATCGGCACCGGCTTCTAAATAGGCCTTATGGATTTCAGAAATCACATCAGGACGGGTAAGAGAAAGTATATCGTTATTCCCTTTTTGAGTGCTGGGATGATCTTTTAAAAGATCGCCCCTGTAATCTGCTCCCTCCAGTTTGTATTCCTGAATTAAAGAACCCATCGCCCCATCTAATACCAGCACGCGGGTTTTGAGTTCGTTGCGTATATCTTTCTTACTATTCATTCTTTTTTCTTTCTTCTTCAATTTTTATGTAGCCTTTGTTTTGTCCAATTTCCCCTTGAGGGGATTAAGGGGTGATTAAATTCTGTTTCTTTCTTCAAGTCCCTCAATATAATGCTCCAATGAGATACGAACATTATGCAAATTATTTTGAATCTCTTGATTATGAAATCGTATAATGTGATATCCCATCTTTATTAAATCTTCTTCTCTCTTTTTATCCTTTATTTTTTGAAAACGATGAATCGTTCCGTCCAGTTCAATTATCATTTTTAAGTATTTACAGAAGAAATCTACAATATAGTTTCCAATTGGTCTTTGCCTTAAAAACGGATATCCTTTAAGTTGTTTTTGTTTTAAAACTTTGTCCCACAATATAACTTCTGCCAAAGTTGAATTGTTGCGAAGTTTTCGGGCATATTCTTTAAGATTTTTATTGTAATTATTATTATTTGATTGATTTTTGGACATGGTAGTAATTTTATTCTTTACATCCCCCGAACCCCCTTCAAAGGGGGAATTGATTCAACTGGAATGCATTCGCTTTATGCTTACTTATCTACTCTCATTTCAATATCCGAATCTCATTCTCTCCTTTTATCCCGATTTTGTCCTCACAGATAATCAATAACGATTGAATTTCAGAATAGTTCTCAGCCTGTTTAATTACTTTTTCAACATGGTCAGGCGATTTTACTTTGTTGCCCAGTGCAGTAGCAAACGCATCTGCCAAAAGAATGTCGTCGCAAACAACTACAACGGCGTCGGCTTTCCCGTAACTTATCGACGGACCAACTGTCCCCGCGGAAGTACAAATTCCCAGCTTGCTGTCCTTTTCTGCCGGAATGACCAACCCAATTCTTTCAGACAAAATCGATTCTCCGGCAAAAACCGACAAAACCAATTCCTTTTGTAACAGAACATAAATATCGCCACCGTTTTCTACTACTAACTCTTTTATCGAAAAGTTTCGTAAAATTTCTTCGCCAACCTCGCGGGCAAATAAACCTGCTACTGCCGACATCGGACCAATGCCTGCTTTTTCGGCAGCAAGCGCCATTTCCACTGCTTCTTTAGGAGCAATTTCTGAAGGTTGAAAAGGTTTCAGGCTCTTTTTAAAAAAGGGTTCTTTTGAAATGTAGTCATCGAACTTTTTTCGCAAACTCACCATTTTGTTCAACGCAACTTCCTTTATCTTTTCATCGAAAGATTCAGTATCCACACCAATCCATAAATCAGTCTCCAGATGCTTTACTTCAAACCCCTTAAAGCGTTCGGAGTTAAATTGGGTACGATATGTTCTTTCTTCGAATAGATTCATGTAAAAAAGTTAGAAGTCCGAAGAGGAAAGCGCTAAGTTGATCGGCTTTACTATTCATTATTTATCTAAAATCAATTTCAAACAGATTTAACGGGCAGGCCGGAATACAAAGTTCGCAAACTACACATTTGCTTTTGTCGAATTCCAGTTTCCAGTTTTCTTTATTCATTGTTAAAGCACCTGCAAAACACACTGCTGTGCAGTTTCCACAGTCGATGCATTTTTCTTCTTTCCAGCGAATACGTTTGTCGAGCGATTCGCAGGTAATATTGTGGCTTTTAATATATTCAACACCGGCTTCGATGTTTTCCTTTTTCCCTTGTATTTCAAGCAGCAGGCTGCCTCTTTTTCCCGGATAAACTTCAGCTTTAAGAATGTTAATCCGTAAATCGTAATCTCTCACAAGGTGATAGGTAAAAGCTTTATCTCCACTTGCTGGAGGGAAATTCAGAATGTATCTTTTTTTAATCATTGTCGGCCTCCGTTTCTGCTAATCCATTTAACGACGTGTTGGTTGGGAACATTTGTACAGGTTTTGTTACTTCAAACTTGCCATCCTGCAACCATTTTTTCAGCTCGTCGGCAATTTTGCGAGCCTTGGCAAGACTTGCAACCGGAGCTGTCCTGATTTTTTTACCCTTCACTTTTATAGAACCGCTTTGAAGTTCTTCGTAAGTTACCTGCCCAAGTTTTGGTGTGCCAACCGTTCCGTAATCGAGCACCGAAGTTTCTATCTGAGTGTTATTGATGGAAACACGTTTGGCAATATCGGCGTTTAAAACCGGAATAGGAATACCAATCCCGATAAACATACTTACACCGTATTTCTCGTAATAAGCGGCCTGCAAATATTCCGGCGACATCTCTTTTAAATTTCCAATTACTGCAATAGTTGCGGCATTGGTTACGGGCACTCCCAGCTCGTTTGTCGGACGTGTTGTGTGAAACTGGGTACCGGGCCAAACCACAAATCCCTGTGTTCCTCCCAGGAAAATACGGGTTCCCAGTCCGATGGTTTTAAATTCCGGATCGTTGAGTAAAGGACTTAATTCGCCCGAAGTGGAATAGGTTGCATTTCGCAGATTGGGAAGCAGGGTTCCCATGTACGTATGTTTTATTGAGGAGGTTGTATTTACTGCCACATTGTAGTTCTGGTACGCATTTCTTGGGTTGAACAACGTAAATTCGTTAACCGTGTTAATGTTGATTTTGGTTTTAATATGCTTCCGTGGATAACAATCGGTCCCTTTTCCCCAGGCTTCCAATATCACATCTTTACCTTCAAGTAAATCCTGTATAACGTGTGCACCGCCATATTCCGGGTTATCGGGGTCGCAAGCTGTGGCCCCGATATACGAATCAACAGCAGCAAGCCCTTCGTAACAGGGAACACCGTTTAGTCTTATTTTTTCCATTCGGATAGGAGGATCGGAATGTCCGAAATTTATAATGGCTCCCGATGAACACATGGCGCCAAAGGTTGCAGTGGTTACCACATCTACTTTTTCAACAATCTCTTCCGGCGACATAGTTTTCGCCATTTCCGAAACTTCTTCAGCGGTGAGCACAACGGCATCGCCTGCTTTAAGTTTTCGGTTAATTTCTTCGTATGTTTTTGTTTTTGACATATTTTAAAAAGTCGGAAGATGGAAGACCGAAATTGGAAGTTTTGTCCATAACCGTCTTTCATCCTCGTAATTACGCGATGAACAATTTTGTTAATAATCTCACTTTATGCGGCTATAACCGCTGGCGCATACACATATTTGCCCCGTGCAAATAGCTTGTGAAAAATAATTTGTAGTGCAGTTTTTTCATTTGACTGTGTTTAAATTATAGTTCCGTCACCGGCCGGGTATTGGCACCTTTTCATTCCGATGCAGCCGGAAGAAGGTTGCCAGAGTTTCTTTGAGCCCGCTCTCTCCACTCTTCTGTATAATCAAACACCCTTCTTGCGAAAGTATATTTGATGATGCTGCAAAGATAATTGATTTTATCATTTTGCAAATTTGACAAGGCTTTCGAATCAATTTTTTAGAGGCCAGTTCATATTTTTTTTATTCTGGTGTAAAATTGATCTGATTCATGCAGAATTCTTGATAGAATTTTGTTTCGTCACGAATGAAAATTAGATTTGTATTATCTCATGAAAATTCACCTAATAGAACCAATAATGAAAAAACTAAATTGTGTAATCGTAAGTTTCTTCCTGTTTATTTCCGGATTTGTGTGTTATGCAAACGATGTTAATATAGTTGACCTGGGCGCCAATCCTGATGGAAAAACGCTGAACACCGAAATTATTCAAAAGGCAATTGATCAGTGCTCCGAAAGTGGGGGAGGAGAAGTGATTTTTCCGGCCGGAAAATTCCTTACAGGTTCCATTATTCTGAAAAACGGGGTGACACTTTATCTCAAAAAAGGAGCCGTTCTTTTAGGAAGTACCGATATTAAAGATTACCTCAGTATAAAACCCGATTTCCTTGCGTTAAGAACTCAAACCAAAACCAAGCAGCTTATTTTTGCTGAAGGTCAGAAGGATATAGGAATTACAGGAAACGGCACTATCGACGGTCAGGGAAAAATTTTTGACAGAATTGGTAATGATGAAGGAATCAGACGTCCGCATGGCATCCAGTTAATCAACTGTAAAAATGTGAAAATTGAGGGTGTTTTTATGACAAATTCCGGGGCATGGATGCAGCATTACCTTGCCTGCGACAATATGCAAATCAAAGGTATCCGTGTTTATAATCATTGCAATTATAACAACGACGGAATTGATATTGACGGTTGTCACGATGTGGTAATTTCTGATTGTATTGTGGATTCTGACGACGATGGTATTTGCCTGAAAAGTACAAGTCCGCGTTCCTGCAAGAATGTAACAGTTAGCAACTGTGTTGTACACTCTCACTGCAACTCTTTGAAGTTAGGAACAGAAACTACTGGCGGTTTTCAGAATATTCAAATTTCCGATTGTGTGGTGAGCCCAAGCTATGACAACACTGTATATTATGGACAGTTAATCGGTCAGGCAGCGATTGCGGTTGAAATGGTTGATGGCGGTCTGCTCGATCAGGTTAGTATCGATCGTATTAGTATTATGGAAACGGGCTGCCCAATTTTTGTTCGCCTGGGAAACCGTGCACGTAAATATGCTGAAACTGCTTCGCAACCGGGAATGGGAACTTTAAAGAACGTTTCTATTACCAATATTACAGCTACTACTACATCAAAAGTTACTTCGAATATTACAGGAATTGAAGGAGTTTATGCTGAGAATATTTATCTGGAAAATATTTCCATTACCAACTTGAGTAACGGAACTGCAAAAGAGGCAGATGATAAAGTTAAAGAAGCTGATAAAGATTATCCGGCCTATAATATGTTTGGCGAGGTTTTACCCGCTTCCGGATTTTATGTGCGTCACATTAAAAATATCACTTTCAACAATGTTCGGGTAAATACCGGCGACGAAGAAGCCCGCCCTGTTTTTGTGATGGATGATGTGGTTAATGCAAGTATTCGATATCCGCAAGTTCGCTCCGAATCGAATCCGGAGTTGATTAAGGAAATAAATACCAAAAACATTCAGATTACGAAATAACAGTTTGCTTCGCCTATTTGGTGAATTTATTCCGACAAATCAGGCCAGAATAATATCGACACCGGCTTCTTTCAACTCTTTCTGGAAGAATGAATCCAGATCGTTGTTTGTTGCAACATGCTGAATTTCTTTAGGAAAACAGATGTTGGTTAATTCTGTTTTGCCGAATTTACTGGAGTCGCTAACAATAAACACATCTTTGGCTTTTTTGATGATGTAGCTCGAAATTTCGGCCCTGAAAAGATCGCGAATGGTAAATCCGGCTTCCGTAGAATAACCGTCGATACCTATAAAAGCTTTGTCGATATTAATCTGATCGAGGCAGGCCTTTGTAATTTTTCCCACCAGGGTTTCGCTTTCGCGCTGGTAAATCCCGCCCAGAATAATAATGTTTGCCTGCTCGTTTTTCCTGAACTGGCGGGCAATATAAACGTTTGTGGTAATGATGGTAACTTTTTTGATTTTCAGTAGTTCGCGCGCGAGCAGAACATTTACGGAGCCCGACTCAATTAAAATTGTTTCGCCTTCTTTTACATAGCCGGCCAGCTTTTTGGCAATCCGCAGTTTCTTCTCGTAATTCACTCCCAGGCGGTTTTTCAAATCGTCCGCATCTTTCAAAACGGCACCACCGTGAACTCTTTTCAACAAACCTTCCGCTTCCAGAAAATTCAAATCCTGGCGAATGGTAACCGATGAAACGTTCAGTTTCTCTGTCAGTTCGTGTACCGAAGTCTGGTCGTTAATTCCCAGAATCTTTAAGATTTTATTTTGTCGTTCGTTCAGCATTTATTCTATTGTTAAGGCTGCAGCACCAATTACTCCGGCATCTGCTCCAATATTGGAAATTACGACCTCAATCGGATCGAAAATCATGTTGCGTGCCAGTTCGTGAAAAGTAGCTTTTATTTTATCCAGATAAAAGTCTCCCCAATTCGTTAATCCGCCTCCCAAAACAATTAGTGGAGGATTCAAGGTTTGAAAGATATTATAAATTCCCAACCCCACGTAATAAGCGCTGTCGGAAATGATTTCTTTCGATACAGGATCATCCATGTCCAATCCTTCTTTCAGGTATTGCCCGCTCATTTTCGACATATCGAAATTAGGAGGGATATTCAATTTGGTTTTTTTGCCTTCAGCGAGTTTTTTTTCAAAAAGGTAGGGAAGCGCCATTCCGCAGGCCATTGCCATTAAACAACCTTTGTTCCCGCACGAACAGGTTAATTCGCTGTGAGGTTCAACAATAGTATGCCCAAATTCGCCTGCCGTTCCGGTAAATCCGCGGTACAATTTTTTATTGATGATGATTCCCGCGCCAATTCCGGTGCTGATAGTAAGAAAAACCATGTCGTTATAACCTTTGCCGGCTCCAAATTTGAAGGCACCGAATGCCTGTGCGTTGGCATCGTTGTCCAGAATTACCGGAATCTGAAAATACTTCTGGAGCGCATCTCTAAGCGGGTAATTTTTAAATCCTTTCAGGTTCGAAGTAGTTATAATTACTCCATCTCGAAAACGAATATGACCGGCGCATCCGATACCGATTCCTTGCAAATTTTGTTCGGTCAGATTATTCCTTCGGATAATTTCTTTGATTTGGTCTGCTACCAGTTTAACCAGCCCGTCCTCGTTCTTATCCACATGGGCGCAGGTGTATATATTATCAACGATTTTGCCTGTAGTATTTACCAAGGCGATGGAACATTTTGTTCCGCCAATATCTACGCCGCAAAGAAGTTTCTCCATCAGTTTAGTTATTTAGTGAGTGCTCTGTTCTTGCAATAATATCGTCCTGGGTATCGGGCGACAAAGTAGTAAAAAATGCAGAATAGCCTGCTACCCTCACAATCAGGTCGCGATATTTTTCCGGATTCTTTTTGGCCGCAAGCAGCTTTTTTTTCGAGACAATGTTGTACTGAACATGCCAGCCTTTCAGGTTGGCGAAAAAAGTTCGTATAATGGAAATTAGTTTTTCCTTGTCGGTGTCTTTCTTTATGGTTGCCGGCGATAATTTCTGATTCAGCAAAACGCCGCCCATAATTTTCTCGGTTGGAAGTTTCGCCACGGATTTAAAAACAGCAGTTGGCCCCAAAACGTCCGTTCCCGACGAAGGCGAACTTCCTTCTGCAACCGGGGTAAACGCTTTTCTTCCGTCGGGAGTGGCAGGAACCACTGCTCCGTTTGGCACATTGGCAGAAATGCTGGAAGTACCGGCATAATACCTGCATCCAATTGGCCCGCGATTGTATCTGGTTGTGTGGTAATTTTCAAGTTCATCAATAAATTCAAGGTAGGCATCTTTTAACAGGAGATCAACATAATCGTCGTCGTTGCCGTATTTCGGAGCAAAGTTCAGCAACAACTGCCTGATCTTTTCTCCTCCCAGACCGTCGAAGTTACTTTCCATTGCTGCGAGAAGTTGCTGTTTTGTGATTCGTTTCTCTTCGAAAACCAGCTTTTTAATGGCTGCCAGCGAATTTCCCAGGTTTGCAATTCCCACCTGAAGCCCCGAAATAAAATCGTATTTCGAGCCACCCTCTTTTATTGTTTTCCCGCGTTGAATACAGCTGTCAACAAACGCTGAACAAAGAATGTCTGGTACATTTTCTTCCAAGGCAGTATCAACAGCGGTGTCAATCTCAACTGTTTTTTGTGCGTAATATTTTATTTGATGTTGCCACGCCTTGTAAACATCGTCGAAGCTTTCAAAGTCTTTAAAATGTCCGGTTCCTTTGTAAAATGTTTTCCCGGTTTGGCGGTCCAGCCCATCGTACATTGAAGCCAGGAACACGCGCATAAAATTCAGGAAACTCATTCCTGTACATCGGTAACCCCATTTTCCCGGAACGGCAATTTCAATACAACCGATGGCTGAATAATTGTACGCGTCTTCTTTTTCAACTCCCAGGTTCAGAAGTCCCGGAATCACAATTTCGTCGTTGTTGAAGGAGGGCATGCCAAAGCCTTTTTCAATGACCCGCATGCACTCCATCATAAATTTATTGTTTATGTTCGTATGGAACCTGACGGATAGATTCGGTTGCGTTAACTTCATTTTGCCAACCGAATAGAGTATAAGAAAACTGAGTTCGTTTACGGCGTCTTTCCCATCTGTTGTTTGTCCTCCAATAGTGACATTCTGGTACAAGGGCCCGCCGGCTGAAAACCTGGTGTGCGACCAGGGCCGTATTTTGTTTATTGATAACAGTTTTATCCATGTATTTTCAAGCAGTTCCGATGCGAATTTTTCTGTAAGTTCTCCCTTGAGTTTGTCCTGTGTGTAAAAAGGGTAGAGGTACTGATCCATTCTTCCCAGCGAAACACTGTGTCCGTTACTTTCGATTTGTAAAACCAGTTGAATAAAATAAACCAGTTGCAGTGCCTGGTAAAAATTCTGAGGTGGTTTTTTGGAAATGTGTGCGCAGTTATCGGCAATGATTTTTAACTCGTCTGCTCTCGTTTCATCCAGTTCAAGGAAATAATACGACCGCGCTAAATAGCTGTAGCGCCTGATAAAAACCTGAAGCGCTTTGATGGAAATGGTTAATGCATTATAAAAATGATCCTTTTTTACTCCTTCCATGTCAGTTCTGTTAATTTTTTCGTGGTGCAGTCTGATTTCTTCCAGATAACCGTTTAACCCGATTTCGAGGATTTTGTAAAAATCGACGGCAATGTGCGCATCGCCCGAAGTTAAATTGCCGGTTGCTTTAATAATGGATGAATCCTGGAGATCGCGCAATTCCTGTGTCATTAGTGCGCGGCCTTTGTCCCAGAGAACTTTTCCTTTCCACCATTGGGCAATTTCTGCTAACTCTTTTTTGTGTTCTTCCGTGATAAAAAATGCATCTCCCGGCCGTTTGTCCAGCTCGTTCATTTCTTCAGGAAGCCAGTCAACTGCATATTCAGGGAAAATGGGTGCAGCCCTGTGTTGTGATGACTGATTACCAACAATCAACTCACCGTCGTCGATGAAAATAGTCATCTTCTTAAGTGTTCTTTCCAAAGCCAGCGCCCGTTTAATAATGATGGGCTGATCTTCGTTTTCCTTGTAAATCTGTGTGTAGAATTTGGCCCTCTCAGTACAAACCGAGGGTTTCGTACTCAGCACTCTTTCCCGCAGAATTGCAATCCGGTCAGTAATCTTATCCGTTATTATCTTCCTGATCATTTCACCCTCCTGTTTTTGTTTGGAATCCTTTCGATTCGGCCAAAAGGATGTAAGGTTTCACTTCTTCATCTTCTACCTTTTTTATATTTTTCATTGGGTAGGGGATATCCAGCATTTTGTATTTTTCCACGCCCAAAGTGTGGTATGGTAGAAAGTCAATCTCTTTTGTATTTTTTAGCGAGGAGGCAAACTCAATTATTTCCTTCATTTCTTTTTCAGAATGATTAAACCCGGGAATTACAGGAACGCGAATAATGTACTTTGCTCCCAACTGATCGAGCTTAACCAGGTTCCTCAATACAAGAAAGATATTGCCGTTAGTATATTCCCTGAAATTTTCTTCGTCGGTGTGTTTTAAATCCACCAGAAATGTGTCGACTAATCCGATGCAACGCTCCACTTTTTCCCATTTTACATGGAGAGTTGTTTCCATATTTACGTTGATTTTTTTAGCCTTTAATTCCTGCAGAAACTGAATCAGTTCATCTCCCTGCGACAGCGGTTCTCCTCCTGAAAGTGTTACTCCTCCGTCTTCCCTGTAAAATGGAATATCTTTCTCTATTTCTGCAAATAGTTCAGCAACGGTTTTGTTTTCGCCACTAACAGTCAGCGCTTTCGAAAGACAAACGTCTTTTAACGATTCAGGATTTCTGATCAAATTTCTTTTAATCAGAAGTCCCTTTTCCGTTGCAGAAATGGCATTTTGTTCTGCCAGTAAACAATCTCCAAAATTTTTACAGAACTTTTTATCGTACATGATGGTGTATTCAAACGACTGGCTCTCAGGATTGCTGCACCACCGGCACCGAAGCGGGCACCCTTTATAGAAGATCACCGTGCGGACACCTGCTCCATCGTGGGTTGAAAATCGTTGAATATTGAATATCATAGTTGACTATAAGTATTTCTGATTAAAATTAATATTTTATCAAACGAAACTAAAATAACTTTCGTTTGAAAGTGTTGACCCTGTTGAATAACATGGTCTGACGATTTTACAGCAGCGACCTGTTTACATTTGGGTAACAATGAATGCAATAAAAAAGGAGAGAATAATTTCCCTCCTTAACGATTTTCAAAAACTAATTTTTCATACAAATTGTGGCGAAGGAATATCGAATTCTGCATTTCGTGGATCTCTTAACAAACGATTTGCTTCTGTGGCATAATCACCAACAAAATGTTCTGCTTCGCCGTCGAAATTCAACCATGGCCCAACAATATAGTCAGTACTGTCCTGTGGAATTCCCATTCCATCGGTGGCAATGTCGTGAATTTTCATAAACTCTTCGAAAGCAAGGGCATTATCGCCAAAACGTCCGGCTTTGGCATTGAACGGAACCTTTTCGCCGAGACGGTACGAAATATTCATTATATGTCCCATAGCTGAACTGTAATGTGCATCGTACATGGTTCCGTTGGCCATACTCGGGTCGTTGGCACGACACGCAGCAACAAAACTTCCAAAAGCACCACCCGGAGTAAGTTCAATCTCTTTTACATCACCATTTCTTGGTTGGCTTCCATTGTTCGAAATGTATTCTCCATCCCAAAGTTTGCCACCGTCTTCGAAATAAAAACGGTTGGTAACTTCACGCTTATAACCTTCGTAATTCACATTTCTCACGTTAAAGAAAACGTACTGTCCGTTAGCAAATTCGGCAATGGCAAACATGGTATTCGGTGTTTCGGCCTGGTCGCCCCATTTAAAACGTCCGCCGAGTGCCATTACCCGTTTGGGATGAGTATTTTCAATTTCTTCATCGAGTGCCCAGTACGCCACATCCAATTGGTGTGTTCCCTGGTTGTTCATTTCTCCGTTTCCGGTTGGCCAGAACCAGTGCCAGTTGTAATGCACCAGGTTTTTATGAAAACGATCGATAACTGCCGGGCCTTTCCAAAGTTTCCAATCGAGTTCTGAAGGTGGATTCGAATAAGGTTCAAAACCAATTCCGGCGCGTGGTTTACAGGCAAATCCGTGAGAAACCAGCATTTTGCCGTATTTCCCCGAACGAATGTCGGCAACCTGTTTTGCCCAGTTAGGATCGCTTCGACGTTGGGTTCCGTGCTGAACTACAATTCCGTATTTTTCGGCTGCTGCAAGGGCAATACGACCTTCATAAATATCGTGGCTGGCAGGTTTCTCCACGTAACAATGTTTTTTTGCTTGCGCTGCCCAGATAACCATTAATGAATGCCAGTGATTAGGAGTGGCGCAACTAATGGCATCAATATTTGGATCGTCTAATACGTAGCGAACATCGGCAACACCTTTAACGCGGGTACTGTTTTTGGCAGTTTCTTTCATAGAATTTACCCGTTCACCAAGAATTTTACTGTCGGGATCGACCAGGTATGCAATTTCAACATTATCTTGTTCGTCGAATCCTTTTATGTGGCTTTTCCCTCGTCCGTTTACTCCGCAAACAGCCATACGAAATCGCTCGTTGGCGCCCATAATAGAAGCATACGATTTTGCACTGAAACCCATTCCTCCAATTGTGATTCCTGCTGTGCCGAGAATACTCTTTTTGATAAAATCTCTACGTTGTGTCATAATATATAGGTTTATGGTTTAGAATTCTGAATTTCTAAAAATAGGTTGCCTAAATTTATAAAAATTAATGAGAAAGAAGAAATCAGAGATTTTGTAATTGATTTAGAGGCTGTAATAAAAAACAAAAGGCACTTTCAGCAATGGAAGTGCCTTTTTATAATTTATTATTCTGTTTGGGCTATTTCAATACAAACGATCCTTTTAATCCTTCATCGGAATTCGGACCAATCCAAACGTCAAAATCTCCCGGTTCAATAACGTAGTCATTGCCGTTAAAAAACTGCAGATCGTCAGCGTTTAATTCAAACGTTACCTTTTTTGTAGCACCCGGTTTGATGTTAATCTTTGCGAATCCTTTCAATTCTTTAATCGGTCGGGTAATACTGCCCACTTCGTCGCGCACGTACAATTGAACGATTTCTTCCGTTTCGTAATTACCAATATTTTTAATATCGGCTGAAACGGTAATCGAGCCATCAGCAGACATTTCCTGTGATGAAAGTTTTAGGTTTTCGTACTTAAACTTCGTATAAGTTAGGCCGTAGCCGAAAGGGAACAAAGGTGTAATTCCGTAATCGAGGTGCATTGATTTAAATCCAAGCGAAAGTTGTTTCGAATCGCGCGGAATATCATCGATGTAAGTAACATCATCTTTTGTTGCCGGGCGTCCGGTGTTTTTGCGGTAGTAGTAAAATGGTATTTGTCCGGCTCCTTTTACCAGCGTTACGGGCAATTTCCCGGTAGGAGAGTAGTCGCCAAAAACAAGATCGGCAACTGCCGGACCTGCCATAGTGCCGGGATGCCAGGCATAAAGAACAGCGTCGGCCATTTCTATTTCAGCACCAATTCCCAGCGGCCTTCCGGCCATTACAACCAAAATTAGCGGTTTGCCGGTTTTTTTAAGCTCGGTAATAAGTTTAGATTGAATACCGGGTAAGTTTATAATTCCGCGTGCATTGGCTTCTCCCGAGAGAATAGCTTCCTCGCCGGCAAAGAATAAAATGGCATCCGATTTTTTAGCAGCAGCAATGGCTTTGGCAAATCCTTTTGTTGATCTGTCGCGGCTGTATTCCAACCCAGCCACATAATTCATTCTGTTTCCAAGAATTTTACCAAATGCTTGTTTTGGTGTTGTCGAATCGTCACCATTTCCATCGAAAACCCAGGTTCCCAGCTGATCGCGTGCGGCATTGGCAAGTGGCCCGATTACTGCCAGCGAGCGAATATTTTTTGAGATCGGTAAAGTGTGTTCTTCATTTTTTAGTAGTACCATACTTTTCCGGGCAGCTTCGCGCGATACTTCGAGGTGTGACGGTGCTAAAATTGTATCGGATGAAACGTGATTGTTGTAAGGTTTGTCAAACAGTCCCATTTCAAATTTTACACGCAGGATATTGCCAACATGATCGTCGATCAGGTCTTCTGAAATCACTCCGTTTTCAATTAAAGTCTTTAAATTTTCAGCGTAACATGTAGTAGCCATTTCCATGTCTACTCCGGCTTTTACTGACATTTCTGCCGCTTGTTTTTTGTCCGCCGTAAAACCGTGGTTGATCATTTCCTCGATCGATCCCCAGTCGCTAACCACCATTCCTTTGTAGTTCCATTCGTCGCGAAGAATATTTTTCAGCGTAAATTTGTTTCCCGATGTTGGCACTCCGTTCAAATCGTTAAATGCCGACATAAAAGTTAGCGCTCCCGCATCGGCAGCAGCTTTAAACGGGCGCAAATGTACGTTTCGTAAAAGGGGCTCAGGAATGTATGTGGTGTTATAATCGCGTCCGGCTTCCGACATCCCGTAACCTACAAAGTGTTTGGCGCAGGCTGCTACTGCAGTCGGATCGTTTAAATCGCCCTGAAACCCTTTTACCATAGCCGCTGCAAATTCGGATACCAGCAACGGATCTTCTCCGCAGCTTTCGGCAATACGTCCCCAGCGCGGATCCCAGGTAACATCCATCATAGGTGCAAATGTCCAGTTTATACCAACCGACGATGCTTCAACGGCTGCAATGCGCATGGCTTTTTCTGCCAGTTCGGGTTCCCACGATGAAGCCATTCCAAGCGGAATAGGGAAAATAGTCCGGTATCCGTGGATAACATCGCGTCCGAAAAGCAGCGGAATTCCGTGTTTGCTTTCTTCAAGAGCTACACGTTGAAATTCTTCAATCCGTTCGGCTCCCATCATGTTCAGGAATGATCCTACTTTGCCTTCTCTGATGGCCTGTTTGGTTGCCTCTTCATCGCCAAAAAATCCGTCGTTAACCTGCTGCATCTGACCGATTTTTTCGTCGAGCGTCATTTCACTAAGCAGGTTTTTAATCCTTTTTTCTAAAGGGTCGGAACTGTCTTTTACGGTTGTAGAACAGCCCGATAACAACCACAGAACTGTAATTAATGATAAAATTTTAATCTTCATTTACTATAATTTTTGTTTTTACTCTTCCTGATATACGCGAACGTAATCTACTTGCATTGTTTGTGGGAAAATGGAATTGTCGATTCCCTGGGAACCGCCCCAGTTACCACCAACAGCTACGTTCATGATAAAGAATTGTGGTTTGTCGAAAGGCCAGTTCTCTTCCGTTTTATTGGCAGGGGCATAACGATAAGTAATGTTTTCAAGCGAATCGGTATAAAAAATCAGTTCTTTTTCGGTCCAGAATAGTCCGTAAACATGGAATTCTTCTTCTGCTGTTTCAAGGGGTTTATTGTTTCCACTGCCATTTCCTCCATAACCTGCAGGGCAATGTACAGTTGAATAAACGGTGTCTGGGTCGAAGCCCACATATTCCATAATGTCGATTTCTCCACAAGCCGGCCAGCCTGCACTTCCTACGTTTGATCCCAGCATCCATATTGCCGGCCAGATTCCGCGTCCCGAAGGAAGTTTGGCGCGTATTTCCATGCGCCCGTAAGTGAATTCTTTTTTGCCACTGGTAATTATTCGGGATGAGGTGTACGATCCGGCAACTTGTTCATCGTTTACCTTTTTTGCGATGATAGTCAGAATTCCATCCTGAACGGTTGCATTGTCGCCATTGGTATAATTCTGCAACTCGTTGTTTCCCCAGCCTCCCGAGCCGGTTTCAAAGCTCCAGTTCTCGGTGTTGATTTCGGTTCCATCAAAATTGTCTTCCCAAACCAATTCTAAATTCGAGAAGTAATCGGGATCGTCAGCAGCGATTAAAATATTTTGTGCTGAGGTGAAAGTCTCCCCATTTTTGGTGACAATTAATTCCACCGGAAAAGTTCCCGCATACGGGAAATAAGCAACAGTGTTGCTTGCGTTTTCAATTGTTTTATTTCTGAATTTCCATTGGAAAGAATCATAATCTCCAATAGTTGTATTTTCGAGATTTACGTAATTCGGGTTTTCAGAATCGATGTTTGCCGAAAAGTTAACCGCAAAATCGGTTTTTGTTACGGTAACGGTTTTCGAAACCGATTTGCTTTCATCATCCATGTTTTTAACCTGCAGCGTAACGTTGTAATCGCCTGCTTCAGGATAGTAAATGGTAAATTCTTCTGTTTTTGAAATGGTAGTTTTGGTGAGTCTGTTGCCAAAATCCCATTCCATTCGCCAGTATTCTCCCTCGGTTTCGTTTGTGTACCGAACATTGTTGTCATCAATAAATGAATACGAAAAATCAGGTGCGAATCCTGCATCAGTTGCATCTTCGCTGCACCCGTTTAATGGTACGATGAGAATTAGAAGTGCCAGTAAAAATGGCCAGTTCTTATTTTGTTTGTTGAATGATTTTAGCATATTTTTTACTTATTGGATTACTATTTTTTCTGAGACAGACCGGTTTCCGTCGTCGATTATAATCATGTACAACCCCTCCCGAAAGTCGGAGGTATTTATTTTTGCAGTGTTGCTGAAAGTGCCCTGCGTAAGTGTCTTTCCTGAAATGTCGAGCAGTTTAACTTTGAATTCACCGGTGGTTTTGCAGCTAACAGTAAGATTGTCTTTTGCCGGATTCGGATAAATCTGAAATTTCCGCGATGCTGTTTGGGTAATGCCTACATTAATATCCAGTTTGTACACCCGCAACCAGTCGATAAAAACTGAGCAGGGAAATTCTGCATCGTCATTTACCGGGCCTCCATATGAATAGTCGCTTCCGGTAACGCCGGCACTTAAAATCGGGTACATTTTGTGCTCGAAAGGATGCCATTCGTTAAAATGATTGGAGTATTCCGAAATTCCAACTCTTTTTCCATCGCGGATTAAAACCGAAGATTCATCTTCACCATTTTCAGCCAACGCACCTCCGTCGTTCAGGTAGTGGATGTGGTAAAGATTGTTGTCGATAAAAAACTCAATTCGATCGGAATACCAATCAATACCATACTCGTGAAATTCATAACTCCCGGCATTCGACTCGTTTTCGTTGGGAGGGTAATTGCCGTAGCCCGGCTCAGCAGGATTTGGCACTTGTTGTATTTCGTAACTGTAATAAAAACCCTGGTGTCCGTGGTTCCATTCGGCCCATTCGTTGTTTTGCCAAAACCAGGCATAGTGTACGCTGCCGAGATTATGGAAGGGAATAGATCCAACATATTCCATAATATCGATTTCGCCACCTTGTGGCCACATCAGACTGTTCCATCCTTCCGGAATTTCTTCGGGCATCATCCAAAATGCAAAGCCTTGTCCCATTTGTTTTACGTCGCGCGGATAAATCCTGGCTACGATGCGGTGTCCCGGTCCCCACGATTTTTTGCCGGCTGTGTTTAAACGGGCACTGGTATAATCTCTGTCGATGTAAAATTCTTTTCGTGTAGTAATTACCAGGCAGCCATTTTCAGCCCCCGGCACATCGTTTCTGAAACTGATGTTTTCTTCGCGGTTGGTGGCACGATCTACCTGCCCGGTTCCAAAATCGCCGTTTACTCCGGTTCCTGGTTCAATATTCCAGTTTTCGGGGTTGAGTTGCCCGGTATTAAAATTGTCTTCCCACAATAGTTCGCCAACCTGTCCAGATACGTTCAGGTTAGTGAAAAGAATGCACAATATGGAAAGACTAAGTCTCATTTGTTTTATGAAATTATTAGGATTTGAATACTGGTTGTTCATAAAAAAAGAGCAGTGTAATCCAGTGAGCATTAAAGTAATAACACTCTAAAGCAAGATTGAAAAATTGGGGAGAGAAACTCTCCCCAAATCTAACTAAACTATTGAATGATTACTTGGCATAAAAGCCAGTAAATAGATTTTATATTGTATTTTCAGCTTTATTCCGCAGGTACAAATACCCAGGTCCAACCGGTATTATAGCCAGCACTCAACGGGTTGTATATAACCAACTTGTCATTAGCAAGAGTCATAATGCTATATTTGCCATCGTCTGTTCCATTTTGATTTCCATCCTGAGCAATATGCCCAAGAATATTTGCACCACTAAGTGTTATTGTAGTATAATCCTCGTTAAAAGCAAAGGTTCCGTGTACCGGTTCAGCATCAGGACCAGAATAATAAGTATAATTTGCACCACCATCCAGGTCAAAAACCATTCTACCGGCTGCGTCAGGCGGTGGACAACAATCGCCGGCTGCATTCCACCAAGGACTCATGTGTCCGGCGGGGTTGTCGTTTTCCGACATAAAGTACCACAAACGTCCATCAGGCTCCGGACCTCCGTCAAAAACCCATGTTTTTCCAGCTAAATCTTCACCCACCAACTTGTAATAGGCGTCCGGTAAAGCTTCATCAAGTTGTTTAATTTCTACCGAAACTTCTTTTTCAACATATTCTGTTGTGCCCGGATCGTTATTAGGCATATAAGGAGTTGTTACGTGATAAGTGAAAGTGTGCGTTCCTGTAAATGGGAATACCACTTCAACACGGTCGGAATATTTTTTATCGATGATGTAATCCCAGTAACCGGTAACACCCTCGGTTTTCATTTGTAACGACAATTTATTACCGCCATCGGTAGCTTGTACAACCTGCAGTTCAATGTCTTCAGGATCAAAACTGTTCGCCAGCATATCCCGGTCTTCGATGGGATCGCACGAAGAAAACATCAAAACAATGGCCATCAGAAAAATGGCATATATATTTTTAAATTTCATCTTTTTCAATTTTTTAGTTTTCAATTTAATTACCATCCCGGGTTTTGTTCGTAAACACCGTTCGACAAACGTATTTCTGATTCAGGAAGTGGAACAAGTCCTTTTGTTTCGTCACGATAAGTAACCTGGTAAGGAGCTTCTACTCCTGAATTGTTAACAGTAATCTCGTCGTTGTAAAAGTTGTTATTTGTTTCTACATCTCCCCATCTTACCAAATCGAACCAACGCAGACCCTCAAAAGCCAGCTCGTGCAAACGTTCAGTTTTAAGCGCATCGAGTGAGTAGTTTATCGGTTCCAGTCCGGCACGTGCACGAACCTGGTTCATTCCGTCGGCAGTTTCTGTTAATTCTGAATGCATCAGTAATACGTCTGCAAATCTCAGGTAATAGAAATCCTGAGCAGTCCATAACTGCATTGGATCACCGTTCGACATATCGTACAGGTAGTAAAACATACCTCTAACTCCGTCAGGTCCGTCGTGTTGCAAAGTGGTGTATTTTTTATTTACCAAACCGGTATTTTGATCACCTTTTCCAATGTTCCAGCCGGCTAATCCCATGTTCGGATCTTTTGAATTCAGATTCAAAACAGAGCCTTCTTTTCGTGTATCATCGTCAGACCATTGTGCGTAGAAGTCAGAGTGTACTGTTCCCCAGCCCCATCCTTGTCCGAATGGAACCATTGAGTGGTCGCGAATACCAAAGAATAAAGGCACACGGTTGTTGTATTTTTGTCCTGAACCATTATCGTAATCCCAGTTTCCTAAACCATAGCGCAGGGCGAACATAACTTCGTAGTTTCCTGTTCCTACAGTTGATTTTGGACCATCTTGACCTACCCATGCCAGTGGTACTGCAGGATCTGTATTGTCAGGATTTTCGGCCCATGGTAAAACAGGATCAGTACCTTCAGGATTGTAAGTTCTGGCGCTTTCGTTAACGTAAGAGTATGGCCACAAATTACGGAAATCACTTGCCAGTCTGTATCCGCTGTTATTGATTACATCTTCCAGTTGAGTAACTACTTCTGATTTCGAAATGCTTCCTCCGTCGGTTAATGGCAATGCATCTGTAGCCTGGCCTTGAATGTTAGTCATATAACCAGTGTAGTAAAGGTAGGCACGGGCGATGTAGCTTTTTGCTACCCAAACGTTAGCGTGTCCGTAATCGCTTAATGCATATTCACCGGCACTCATTCGTGGCAATGTTTCGGCTGCAATTTTAAAATCTGAAGCGATAAATGCCCATGTTTCAGCAAGTGATGCACGAGGTGCGCTACGATCTGACTCGGAAGTTGCAATCAACGGCATTCCTCCAAAGAAACGAGCAGCTCTGTACATTAAGAAACCACGCATAAAATAAGCTTCTCCCAGTGTATTGTTTCTAAATACTTCTGCTTCTTCAGCGGTATCGAAATATGCCGAGAAATCGCCGTCGGTTGTAGCTTCGATAATTGCATTCGCTCTACTTACTCCGTTGTAAGTTTCAACCCACAAATCGCGGTAAGTATCTTCTGACGGATCCTTGAATTGATCGACATTTTTTGCAGAAACATCGTCGGGACCACCACCACCTAACATTACATCGCTTAATAAGTTGGCTGCCACATGTTCGTTACTGTGCGGACCGTTTACAAACAGTGCATTGTAAACACCGTTCATAGCTTCATTGATATCGGTAGGAGTACGATAAAAACTGTTGAGGTTTTTATTATACAGGTTTTCGGTGTCGAGTAAATCCTGACACGAACTGGCCACGATCATTACTCCAACTGCCATTATATATAATAACTTCTTCATAATCTGTTCTTTATTTTTTTTCACTATTGCTGTTTTTTAGAATAGTTGATCACAATTAAAATGTTACGTTAACACCAAACATTACGGTACGAGGTAACGGATATAATCCCAGATCAACACCAGAAGCCCATGAATCAGGTGCGTATCCTACTTCCGGGTCCATTCCGTCGTATTTTGTGAATGTATGTAAGTTGTTAACCGAAACATATACAGTTGCTGCTTTCATCCAATCAACGTTAGCCAGCAATTTATCAAACCTGTATCCAAAGGTCAGGTTGTTTATACGTACATAATCAGCATCGTGCATGTAAATGTCAGATATCAGCTGAGTATTTGCTGTTGTTGCGTAAGTTAATCGTGGAATTCGGTTAGAAGTTCCTTCTCCGTGCCAACGATCAAAAATCTGAGTTGTGTAGTTTTGTGTCAACTGGTCGGCAAACGAACGATATGATTGCATTACCTGAAGACCAAATTTACCTGATAAAGCTGCATTTACATAGAAGCCTTTGTACTCTGCATTTAACTGAATACCCATTTCGAAATCAGGAGTTGGTTTTCCCAGCATTACTTTATCGTTGTCATTAATTACACCGTCTCCGTCTTGATCAACAAAACGAACATCTCCAGGTTTACGAGGTGTACCCGGTTCTGCTTCAATAGCAATAGGTGTACCGTCGGCTGTTACATAATTATCAACTTCGTCCTGGTTTTGGAACAAGCCATCTGTTTCGAAACCGTAGAAGAACCCGATTGGTTTTCCAACTTCTACTCTCGAAATATAAGATGTTCCTTGCGAAAGCACATGTGCAGAACCGGTAATAATACCTTCGGCATTTGCCAGTTTGGTTACTTCGTTTTTATTATAAGATCCTGTTAATGTTGCACCGTATTTAAAGTCGGAAACTTTATCGCTCCACGATAATACAAATTCGAAACCGGTATTTTTAATATCTCCACCGTTAACAAATGGGGCACCGGCACCAAAGGTTCCTAAAATCGGAGCAACAACTAACCAGTCTTTTGTTGTCTTTTTGTACCAGTCGGCAGTTACACCCAATCTCGACTCAAGGAAACGGGTATCTAAACCAAAGTTCAACTGTTCCGAAGTTTCCCATGTTACATCAGGGTTTGGAACATTGGCAGGAATAGCTGCCTGTTGTGGTACATCTTTATTTGGGCCGAAATAATATCCCTGGTCTTTGTAGGCAATATTCGAACTGTAAATAAAGTTGTCGATGTTCTGGTTTCCATTCTGTCCCCAGCTGGCACGTAATTTACCATAGTTGATAAAATCGAAATCACTCATGAAATCTTCTTCAGTGAAGTTCCAGCCTGCCGAAACAGATGGGAAATATCCCCAACGATTTCCTTTTGCAAAGTTCGATGAACCATCAGCACGCATGGTGAAATCGGCCATATATTTTTCCTTGTAGTTATACGACAGACGCCCCATGTACGACATTAAACCGCCACCTTGAGCAGCGTAGTCAGCACCCCAGGTACCAATGTCGCTTACAACTTGCGGGTTGTTAGTGTTGTCAAGATATGCATGATCTGAATCGGCGAAAAGAGTATTGCTTTTACTGCCTCCAACGTTCATGTTCAGAATATTTTTTAACATCTCTGTACCAACCAAAGCCGAGAATTTATGATCGGAAATGTTAAAATCGTATGTCGCTGTATTTGTCCATGTATAATTTACTCCCTGGTACATATCCATTTGAGCGCCATCGGTAGTATTTTGATATTGGGTTGCAAACTGGTATGTTTGGCCATACGATCTGCTGTGGCCAAACCAGGCATCGATACCAAACGAAGATATAATTTTTAAGTTTTTAACAGGCTCTAATTCGCCGTAAACATTACCAACAATTGTATTTCCTTTACTCCAGCTACTGTTGTGGCGGTAGTACATTTGAGCAACCGGGTTATGTCCTCCCATTGAAACTCCCTCTAATGTTGGAGAATAACCATTAGTCCAGTGGGAGATGTTTTCGTTATCCCAATACAGAGGCATCAGTGGATTTGTTACCAGTGCGTTGTGCAGGTCGTTCCAGTATATGTTTCCTGTTGCAACCGAACGGTTTTCAGTGTTTGTATAAGTAAAGTTTTCACCTACACTCAATAATTTCTGATCGTCAGCTCTTCTTTTCAAAACAAAGTTGGTGTTCAGTCGAGCTGTCAAACGTTTATACCCTGCGTCAGTTATTTCTCCTCCCAATAAACCTGTCTGGTCGAAGTATGAAACTCCTGCAGAATACGTGATGTCGGTTGCAGCACCGGTAATATTTATCGAATGACTTTGAACAGGTGCATTTTTTTGAGTCATTTCGTCAATCCAGTTGGTACCTTTCCAACCACTTTGCAATTTGTCCCAAACATACTGTCCATATTCTGTTCCTAAGTTTCCGGGGAAATTACTGTTTAAGAATGTATTTCCGTTAACAATCAGGTTTTCCCAATCGAAGAGAGCAGAACCATCATTTGAACGAGCTTCGTCCATAATGTACATGTATTCCTGGGCATTTAATACCGGCAGTTTTTTATAGGTATTCTGAACACCGTAATAGCCATCGTAGGTAATTTGAGGAGCAGCACCTTCAGTACCTTTTTTTGTTGTAACCAGAATTACACCGTTTGCAGCTCTCGAACCGTAAATAGCAGCAGATGCAGCATCTTTTAGAACATCGATAGATTCGATATCAGACGGACTTAAATAGTCGATGTCGCCAACAGATACTCCATCAACAATATACAGCGGCGATGCGTCGCCAATTGTACCAGCACCCCTGATGGTTACTTTTGTACCTGCGCCCGGAGCACCGTTGTTTCTGGTAATGTTAACACCCGATGCCATGCCTTGCAGTGCTTCCATGGCGTTTGAAGTATTTAACTCAGCCAGTTCTTCACCTTTTACATTGGCGTTTGCCCCGGTAACCAAGGCTTTTTTCTGAACACCATAACCTACAACCACTACTTCGTCAACGTTAAACAATTCTGCTTCAAGTTTAACATTGATTTCTGTTCTTCCTTCAACATTGATAGTTTGTGGTTTCATTCCAATATATGAAAACACAAGCACTGCATCAGAAGGTACATTAAAATGATAATTTCCGTCAAAATCTGTTACTGTTCCATTTGTTGTTCCTGCAATTGTAATAGTCACCCCGGGTAGAGGTTGATTATCATCAGCTGAGGTTACAACACCTTTTAGAGCAATCTCCTGGGCAAAGGCACCCATTGTGAAAAATGCAGCTAAAAGCAACATGAGAACTTTTCTCATCATTAGTTTTTCTTTCATAGATATGAATTTGATTATTATTAATTGTAAGCTCATGCACATACCATAAATGTGCACGCTTGAATGCGTATTTTTTTTACTGAATAGAGGATTCTCTTTTCCGGGGGGAGAAGAATTAAAAATTAAATCCATAGCTTTTTGCTCTTTCGTTAAATGTTAAATTCGTTTGTTTCTGCATGAGATTTTTATCTCGACAGAACACAAATATGAATTAAATGTTGATGGTTGTGCAAGGAATTTGCCACCACAATAATACATCATTATTAATTTTTGAATACATCAAAAATACATCAGTTAAAGAGTAATGTTAAGGTTCTCAGACTTTAGTAGTTTATGAAAATAGTGACAAACTAGCTCAAATGTAATGATGCTATACAGCAGGTTTCTGTTTTGTTACAAATTTAGCAGGAAGGTTGAAAGGTTAACATCGCGTGAGATTTCTAGTTTCTTACGAAGACGATAACGGCTAATTTCCACACCTCGATCTGAAATATTTAGCAAAGTGGCAATTTCTTTTGTCGACATGTTCATCCTGATATAAGCACACAGTTTTAAATCTTTAGGTGAAAGATGAGGAAACTGTTCTTTTAAATGTTTAAAGAATTCGGCATGTACTTCTTCGAAATAACTTTCGAAAATTTTGTTTTGGTGCTGATTATCGATCTCTTTATTGATACGATTTTTCAAGATCACCATTTTTGTTTTTACTGCTCCATCGGTTGTTTCATCAGAAACCCGTTTTAGTTCCTGGTTTATTTTCATCAGAAACTTGTTTTTGTTAACAATGTTAAGTGTTTGGTTCGCCAGTTCTTTATCAAGCGAAAGTTTTTGTGCTTCCAGTTTTTCGTTTTTCAGGCGGATAATTTCTTTTTCAGCAAGTACTGCCTGCTGTTCAAATTCTTTTTCTTGCTCGCGTAATTCCAGCTCGTGTTTTTTTCTTTCTTTTTGTTTCGATCGCTCAAAACGCTTATTTATTAACCAGGCGAAGATTACAACGAACACAAAAACCAGGAATATATATATGTAAACCGCTGTTTTTGACCGGTACCATGGGGGAGTGATTATGAATGAAAAGCTGGATTCTTCGCTTTCAATGTCAAAACTGTTTCTGGCTTTTACCCTAAAAACATATTCATTTTCGGGGAGGTTGGTTAAATCGCGGTAGTTGTCGTTCGACCACGATGACCATTTATCAGAATAATTGTCTATAAAGTAGCTGAATTCTAATTGCTCGGGATTCTGGTAAAACGGCGCCGAATAATGAAAGCGAAAAGCATTTTTTTGAAAAGGGAATTTTATCGTTCCCTGGTCATTGTCCGGATATATTACGGTATCTAAATTGGGGACATCAACCCTGGTAATAAAGCTTTTAAACGGTTGATTAAATGACGCAACAATCCGCGATGAATAATGAGCAAAACCATTTTCGGTAGCAAAAATTACATTATTGAGATCGTACATGTATAAAAACTCCCATTCCCGAACCAGTTTGTTATTAAGTTGCTTAAATGGTGTTGTAATACTGGTGTATGTTCCGTCATCGTTTAAAAGGAGCACTCCGGTGTTGTTTTCTGCAATAAACCAGTAATTTCCGTGAATATCTTTTTCAACATATTTTAAACGGTCGTTAAGCTGAAATAAAGTGTTCATTTGTTCGTCTCTGACGAAACAATCTGATGATTCATTGTAGCTGTAAATACCGTCGACTGTAGAAATGTACCACGAATTGTCGATTTTAAGCAGCACATTCATAAGGTCGCCTGGAAGCCCGTTTTTAGCGCCGTAAAGTTTAATGTTGGTTGCTGAATCGCGTCGGGCGTTTAATGTAACACAAAAAACACCTTTAGCTCCGTGACTGACCCAGATATTTCCGTACTTATCTTCAGAAAGAAAACGGCTCGACTCGCTGAATCCTTTTACTTTGCTCTGGAATTTCCACTGGTTGGCTTCGTACTTGTATAATGATAACCCAGTAAAATTACCCCCGATTGCCAATTTTGAGTCATTTTTTAGTTGAATAAAAGTCCATGATCCGGGTTCCTCGCTAATCTGGAGGGCTTTTTTTCTGTCCACCGCAAAAGTTCCCAAATTGTGTCCGCACAATAAATGCCCGTTTAATACTTTCAAACTCCATACCTGTCCTTCTGTTCCCGGAACAATTTCAAAGGGGTCAGTATTGTTCAGTCCCATAGAGGAGAAAGATTTGGTAAAAAGCCCTTGATTGGTGCCGAGATAAAGTAGATTATTATGAATAACAGCACAGTATCCGGTGCCAATGTCTTCAGTACCGGAGGTGTAACTGAGAGGAGAATTTAACTCGATGTAGTCAACACCGTTATCGAGCCCAAGCCATAGGTTTCCGGAGCGATCGTTACAAAGGCTTAATATGGTATTGTTTTGCAATCCGTTTTTACGGTTTAAATGCTGAATGATTTCACCGTCGGAGTTTGCAATGATCAGTCCGTTTAATATGGTTCCGATTGCCAGGTTGTTGCCGTCGAGCTTAACTCCGCAATATAAAACGTCTTTTTCAGTCTGTTTGTTGGCAGGAACATCCCATTTACCGAGTTTGCCATTTCTATATTCGAACCATCCGGCTTGTGCTGTTCCAATCAGCAGATGATTTTCGAAAAAACTAACCATCGATTGAATTTCATAATTTTTCAACTCATCTGCCCAGGGAACTTTATTTACAAAACCGTTAATATACTCGAACAGGCCTACTCCCGGTTCATGAAAGAAGAGCCGTTTATTTACATAAAAAGAATAGTAAAATGATTTTTGGGGTTTAATAATACTGATCTTTTCGTCTTTGTAGATAAAAATGTATTGATAGGACTGAAATACAATTCCATATTGTGTGTTGTATATTTTCCAGATAATATCCGTTTCAGGAATATCCTCGGGTAACTTATCGAGCAAGCTTTTAAAAACCGGGCCATTTTCCGACTTGGGATCGAAAATTCCAAAATCGTCATCCATCCCGATATAGATTATACCTTCATCATCAATACATACCGAACGAACATTTGACGTTGAAGAAATATTGAACAGATCCCAGTTTAAGCCGTCGAACCGAAGTAGTCCGAGATTGTTGGCGAAATACATAAAACCATCGGGATACTGAGCTACTCCCCAGTTTTGAGTTCCGGCCTTGTACTCCGCTTTCGGATAATTCAGAATATTGGGTACACCGATTCTTTTCACCTGGGAAAAACCAAGCAGCGGAAGGATAAAAAGTAATATGAATAAACTTTGTTTCACGTTTTAGCCTGAGCGATTTAAAAAATGTTTCAAACGGATTCGAAAATACAATATTAATAGCAAGTTGTGAAATTAGATGAAAAATCTAATATTTGGCCGTGACTTAAAGCTCTTGAATGATTGCAGTAATCTTTAGTTATTTGACGAAAGCCGTGAACGAAAATAGCCTGTATGGCGTATTATTAAAAACGAGTGAATTTTATGAAAAAAGATAAATATAAAAATCTGCGCTACCGATTAATGGAAACGGAAACCTGGCCGTTGGAATATATGTTCAAATTTATAACGCCTAACAAACATGGCAAGGTTGATAAGATAAAAGCGCTGCTCCCTGAAGAGGGGAAGATTTCATTCAAGCACACTGCCAACCTGAAACATGTGTCGGTTACCTGCGTTGCCCTGATGGACTCTGCCGATCAGATTATTGAAATTATGGAAAAGGTTGATAAAATTGAGGGGGTGATTGTGCTTTAGCAAAAAGCAAAAAGATTTTGTATAAAAAAGCAGCTACATTTTTGTAATTGCGTGGTTTTTGCCTGAGTGTGCGTGTTTTTAACTTCTAATACCTTCATGGTCAATGCGATAGAATATGATTATTTTTGCAACTCCCGAATTCTATACCTTTTGGTTGCAGTTTTTTTGAACTTGCTATTGAAAAACTATTAGTAAAAATGAAAAATATTATTCATTGTTTAAGGAGGTATTATTGAATTTAGTTTGTGTGCGATAAAATACCACATATTATTTGAAAGAACTCTATAAATGCATTGCGAAAGTGCAAAGTAGAAACAAAAATGAAATACGATAAAATTTCAATGGCGATGTGAAGGATCTAATGAATATAAGGAAAAGGTAAAATAGAAGAGTCTCTCTTTTACTGTTATTCTGAAAAAGGCAGATCAAATAAATTTATATTTTTATAGCTTACTTTAAAGAACTAGACCCAAAATAGTATGAAATATAAATGTTTAATTTTTGATTGCGATGGTGTATTAGTCGATAGCGAAAGCATTTCAGCAAAGGTATTTCAGGAAATGATATCGGAACTAGGATGTGATTTGAATTTTGAATCTATTTTAGAGCAAATAACAGGTACATCGATGAAACAGAATCTGAAGTTTTTTGCAGAATGCTTAGGAAATGAATTACCTGATAATTTTGAAGTTGAGTTCCGCAGACGCTCCTACGAACTCTTTAAAACCGAAATTAAACCTGTAAAGGGAATTCATGCACTTTTAAATAAAATTAGCGTTCCTTATTGTACTGCCTCAAGTGGTCCTCAGAAAAAAATAAGGCTTAATCTAACCACCGTCAAATTAATCGAGCATTTTGAAGGTAATATATTTAGCTCATATGACATTGGTAGCTGGAAACCTGAACCGGAAATTTATTTACATGCTGCCCGACAAATGGGATTTCAACCAAAAGAATGTGCTGTAATTGAAGATAGTATTGCAGGAGTAAAAGCAGCGAGAGATGGTGGTTTCGATGTTTATTGTTATACAAGGGAAAGCAATCAGCAGGTATTTGAAGAATTGGGAGCCACAGTATTTTTTGATATGAAGGAACTGAATAATTTGTTGCAAAAAAGTTAAAATGTCAATTAAAAAATCACGTACGACAATAATCGATATTGCAAAAGAATTAAATGTATCTCCAGCAACAGTTTCCCGTGCGTTAAATAATCACCCGGCAATAAGTGTTAAAACTCGCGAAGCAGTTATTAAGCTGGCACGGAAGATGAATTATCAACCCAACCTGCTAGCCTTAAATCTTTTGCATAAGCGGTCTAATACAATTGGGGTTATTGTGCCCGAAATTACAAGTTACTTTTTTTCCTCGGTCATAAACGGTATCCAGGATCTGTTGAAACCACTGGGTGTCAATATGATAATTGGACAATCAAATGAATCTTATGAAGAAGAGAGTTCAATTGTCAGGGCTTTTTGTTCCACTCTTGTTGACGGATTTTTGATTTCTCCCACTTTTGAAGCTAAGAATTCTGATCATCTGAAAGCTTTGGCTGACAATAATATTCCATTAGTAATTTTCGATCGAGATTGTGAAGAGTTGGAAGTGGATAAAGTTTTTGTTGATGAATATAGTGGTGCTTTTCAGGCAGTGGAGTACCTGATAAAAACCGGATGTCGAAGAATTGCACATATTACGGGCCCCCAGTCTCTTTCAACAGCAAAACACAGGCTGAGGGCTTATAAGGATGCACTTATTAAATATGGATTACCACTGAAGGAAGAATATATTGTAGAAAGTAGTGGATTTGCTCCTGAAAATGGAATTGAGCCAACAAATAAATTATTGGCGCTTCCTGAACCTCCCGATGCCATTTTTACTATAAATGATGGTGTTGCCATTGGTTCTATGTATGTAATTAAAGATGCTGGAATTTCTATACCTGAACAAATATCAGTTATCGGCTTCGACGATGACCCTCATTCATGTTATTTTAGTCCATCGTTGACAACAGTATGGCAGCCCACCTACGAACTGGGCATGTTATCAGCCCGTATTCTTATGAAGCGAATTAATACCAATAACGACACTTCAAAAATCAGGATTGAAAAATTATTTCCTGAACTTATTTCCCGAGGTTCAACCAAATAGAAATAACACTGTCTCCCCAATAGCTCATTGTGATTGAGTGTTCTAATTTCGCAAATGTTATATGTTGATTTGTAGGCAAATAGTTTTTGTTTATGCAAACCTTTGCATAAACATTTTCATGATATTTTTTGGATTCTTGGTCAATGAAGATGTACTTTCATCACAAAGAAAAACTGAAATCAACTATAAAAATGCTGATATCAACAAAGAAGATATTTCAAAAAAGTTATGGCAAATATGGAATTGCTGCGATAAATGTGTGGTGTATGGAGCAAATACTTGCTTTGTTTAGCGCCGCACAAAAAGCAAATGCACCTTTTATTATACAAACTACACCGGTTGCACGTAACTATGCCAATCAGGAAATGTTGCTGAATATGATCTCAGCAGCAGCAAAGATTTATACTGATACAGTTTTTGCTGTTCATTTGGATCATGGAGATAAAGAACATGCTTTTAGCTGCATCGATTCTGGAGGTTATTCATCAGTAATGATTGATGCATCGCATGAAAGTTTTGAATCCAATATAAGGCTTACGCGCGAGGTTGTTGAACGAGCACACCCAAAGAACATTGATGTGGAAGCGGAGCTGGGAGTATTAAGTGGTGTTGAAGACGATATTACCGTTGACGAAAAACATAAAAAATATACACAACCGTCTGAAGTGGAGGAGTTTGTTAAACGTACAGGTTGCGATAGCCTGGCGGTGGCAGTAGGTACCAGCCACGGAGCCTACAAATTTTCCGGAGGGCAGGGGCTTCAATTCGATATTTTACAGGAAATTCAAGAAAGATTACCAGAATTTCCGTTGGTTTTACATGGAGGCTCTGCCGTTAATTTGGAGGAAATACAAAGGATAAATGCTGCAGGCGGATTGTTAGGAACTGATGCTCGTGGAGTATCAACCAAAGAATTATTGAAGGCTATCGATTATGGCGTTTGTAAGATAAATATTGCTACTGATGCCCGTCTTATTTGGGCTCGTGTTCACCGTGAGTTTTTTAAATATACTCCGGCACAATTTGATCCTATTATACCAGGTAGATCATATATGGACGCGCTTGAGGAATTTAACCTTGAGAAATTTGAACTGCTTAAAGCAGTTGGGAAAGCTAATGAACTTAAATAACATAAAATGATCAGAGATAAAAAATATCCACTTCTGGCTAAACCTGAAAATGATTTTGGAATTTACCAGAGTGTATTAAAAGAGGAGATGGGCTGGCAATTATTAAATTTCCAGGCACGTCTGATGAAAAAAGGGGAAAAATGGTCTCTTAATACTATGTCTAATGAATATGCTATTATTCTGTTAGGAGGTAACTTCTCTGTTAAATCGGATAAAGGCAAATGGGAAACAGAGAATGGAAGGAAAGATGTCTTCAGCGGGATTGCTCACTCACTTTATCTGCCCAGGAATACACAATTTGAACTTACTGCAGAAAGCGATGTGCTTGATATCGCATATGGCTGGTGTGAAACGGATGAAGATCATCCGGCCTATTTCAAACGACCAGAAGAAGCTGCTGTTGAGATTCGGGGAGGAGATAATGCTACCCGGCAAATTAACAGCTTGATACAACCGGGGTTCGATTGTCACCGTTTGGTTGCTGTTGAGGTATATACTCCTTCAGGAAATTGGAGTTCATTCCCGGCACATAAACACGACGAGCGTAAACTTGATGAGGATGGAAATGTTTTGGAAGCCAGTCTTGAGGAAACATATTTTTATAAGATTGATAAGCCACAGGGTTTTGCAATTCAGCAGGTTTACAATGATGATCGCAGTTTGGACGAAATTGCAGTGGCCCGAAACAATGACATCGTGTTGGTTCCTGAAGGTTATCATCCGGTAGTAGCAGGTCATGGATACAATGTATATTATCTGAACTTTTTAACAGGCAGTGACCAGTCTCTTGCCAATACTGATGATCCGGATCACAAATGGATTTATAATTCCTGGACAGGTAGAGATGCCCGTGTTCCTATAGTAACTTCCGATATGAATAAAAAAAATACTAAAGATGAGTAACGAAAAAATTTATGATGTAATAACTTATGGGCGTTCGTCTATCGACCTTTATTCCCAGGAAGTGGGTAGCCCTTTTGAAGATATTCCCGGGTTTCATGCTTTTGTGGGAGGATCGCCTTTAAACATTGCAGTTGGATGTAGCCGTTTAGGTTTAAATGCCTCATTGCTAACAGGTGTTGGAAAAGATAAAGTTGGCGATTTTATAATTAAATTTTTGAAAAAAGAAGGTGTTATCACTGAAAACATTCCGGTAATTGAGGGAGCGCGAAGTTCTGCAGTCGTTCTTGGAATAGAACCACCAGACCGTTTCCCTTTGGTTTATTATCGTGATAACTGTGCCGATTCACAAATCAATATCGATCATATTTTAAAAGCTGGAATTGAAAAATCAAGAATGCTTGAAGTTTCCGGTACGGCATTAAATGTTGAGCCTACACGTAGTGCGGCCTTTTTAGCTGCCGAGATAGCAAGCAAAAACAATATCCCGGTTCTGCTTGATTTGGATTTTAGAGCAGATCAATGGCATGACATTCGTGCTTTTGGAATTACTGCCCGTGCATTTATGCGAAATGTAAACATCGTTTTGGGGACTGAGGAGGAAATTCTTGCAGCTTATCTTTCTGATGAATCACAACTTTCCATTAGCCACCAACAAATATCAGCTCCTGAGATTACTGGTAATATCGAAGAAGCCATTCAGGGAATTTTACAATTAGGTGTAGATGTGCTAATCGTTAAAACAGGTTCAAGAGGTGCAATCGTCTATTACCCTGATGGTACAGTTCAGGAAGTACCCGGTTTCCCGGTTGAGGTCTTAAATGTATTAGGTGCAGGTGATGCATTTGCCGCTGGTTTTATTTACGGTTATCTGAAAGGATGGGACTGGTATAAATGCTGCCGTATGGGTAATGCCTGTGGTGCGCACGTGGTTACCCAGCTGGGATGCGCCAATTTTACACCATACGAAAAAGATATTCTTGCTTTTATTGAATCAAAAGGAGGATTTTGATTTAAAACTGCAATTTTTTTGAATTGAAATTATCAAACTTATTAAAATGAGAACTATAAAACTTACTGTTGCGCAGGCCACTGTTCAATTTCTAAAGAATCAGTATTCCGAAAGAGATGGCGTGGAACAGCCTTTTTTTGCGGGCTGCTTTGGAATCTTCGGGCATGGAAACCTGGCCGGATTCGGGCAAGCACTACAACAAACTCCTGATTTTCGGTACTACATGGTTCGTAACGAGCAGGCAGCTGTACATACAGCCGCCGGATATGCTAAAATGAAAAACAGACTTTCAACATTTGCATGTACTTCTTCTATCGGACCGGGAGCTACCAATATGCTTACTGCCGCTGCCGGTGCAACCATTAATCATCTGCCTGTTTTGCTTCTGCCTGGTGATCTTTTTGCCACTCGCAAAGTAACCCCAGTACTGCAACAGCTGGAATCATCAATGTCACAGGATATTTCCGTTAATGATTGTTTTAAGCCTGTCTCAAAATATTGGGATCGGATCAACCGTCCTGAACAACTGATTACTTCGTTACCCGAAGTAATGCGCGTATTAACTTCTCCGGTTGATACAGGTGCCGTAACATTGGCTATTCCACAGGATGTGCAGGCTGAAGCCTATGATTTTCCTGTAGAAATGTTTGAAAAACGTGTTTGGCATGTTGCTCGTCCACGCCCGGATATGAATGCATTGCTGCGGGCAACCGAGTGGATTCAGTCGGCAAAAAAACCAATGATAATAGCCGGAGGTGGAGTTATTTACAGCGAAGCAGAAGAAGTTCTTAAAAAGTTTGTAGATCAGACCGGAATTCCTGTAGCCGAGACATTTGCAGGGAAAGGATCACTGCCTTATGATGATCCGCATAATTTAGGAGCTACCGGGGCAACCGGGACTGAAGGTGCCAATGCAATTAGTACAGAAGCTGATTTGATAATCGGAATCGGGACTCGTTACAGCGATTTCACATCGGCTTCAAAAACCGCCTTTCAGAATGAAGATGTAAAGTTTATCAATATTAATATAGCTGAATTTGATGCACATAAACACAGTGCCCTGCCATTAACCGGTGATGCAAAAGTAGTGCTGGAAGAGCTTTCTGAAAAGCTTTTATCATTTGAAGTTGATAAAGCATACCAGCAAAAGGTTGCTGATTTTAATAAGAGCTGGGATGATAAAGTGGCTTTGGCATACCAGGCTGAAGGAGATGCAATGCCAAGTCAGGCAGAAGTGATCGGTGCTGTAAATACTTTTTCCGATCCTGAAGATGTGGTTCTTTGTGCTGCAGGAAGTGCGCCGGGTGATTTGCATAAATTATGGCGAACAAAGAACTCGAAAGGATTTCATTTGGAGTATGGTTATTCGTGTATGGGATATGAAATTTCGGGAGGGCTAGGAGCTAAAATGGCTTGTCCCGATCGTGAAATTTACATCATTCTGGGTGATGGCGGATATTTAATGATGCCTTCTGAAATTATAACTTCTTTGCAGGAAGGATACAAACTCACTATAATTTTAATCGATAACAATGGTTTTGCCAGTATTGGCGGTCTTTCCAAATCAATAGGAAGCGAAGGCTTTGGAACAAAATATTCATACAGAGATACGGACACAGGTTACCTGGAAGGAAATCCTCTCCCTGTTGATTTAGCATTAAATGCAGAAAGTCTTGGGGCAAAAGTGTATAAAACAACAAGCATCGATTCTTTTAATGAGGCATTGAAACAAGCCAAGAAGGAGGAGCAAACCACTGTTGTTTATATAGAAACTGTTCCGGAACGAAAAATGGCAGGTTATGGACATGCCTGGTGGGATGTTCCTATTGCTGAAGTATCAACATCAGAATCGGTGCAAGAGGCAAGAAAGAACTATGAATTGCAAAAAAATAAGCAGCGGTATTTCTTATAGCACACTCATCTAACCAATACATAAACTTTTAATGAGACTAAACAAATCTGAACAATGCTAACAGTAATCACTTTTTTAGGTTTTACTGCCTTTGTTGCCATTTATGTCTGGTACAGACTAAGGAAAGACAGGCTGGCCACTTCAGACGATTATTTTCTGGGAGGACGTAGTCTTACCGGGATCGTTATTGCCGGTTCGATGCTGCTTACCAATATCTCTACGGAACATCTTATCGGGATGAATGGCTCGTCGTATAAAAGTGGATTTATAGTTATTGCATGGGAGGTTACGTCTGCTTTGGCACTAGTGGTTGCTGCACTCTATTTTGTGCCAAAATATCTTCGGATGGGTTTGACGACTATTCCTGAATATATGGAAAAACGATTCGACAAGACTACCCGTAGTTTAATCGCGTTTTTTCTTGTTATTTCGTTTGTAGTTACCCTGTTGCCGATAGTTTTGTATACGGGGGCAATTAACCTGGAGAGTATTTTTAATATTTCAGAACTTTTAAACGTTAGTAAAACTGAAGGACTGTGGTTTACTGTTGTTGGGATTGGTGTAATTGGATCGTTATATGCCATCTTCGGTGGATTAAAAGCCGTTGCATTTTCCGATACAGTAAATGGATATGGCTTACTGATAGGAGGTTTGTTAGTTCCGGTAATTGCCCTGTACAATATAGGAGATGGTAGTGTTTATCACGGTCTGCTAAAAGTTTATGAAAATGCCCCGGCAAAATTTAATGTAGTTGGAGCCAAAGGTTCTGTAATGCCATTTGGAGTATTATTTACCGGACTAATTATAAACCAGCTTTATTTCTGGGGAATGAACCAAACCATAATTCAACGTGCCTTTGGAGCTAAAAATCTGAAAGAAGCACAAAAAGGTTTACTGTTTACAGGTGTTCTGAAAATATTGGTTCCTGTTATAATAATACTTCCGGGAGTTATTGGATTCTATTATTTCGGAGATTCTTTGTACAATGAGCAGGATTATATTTATCCGGCACTTATTAAAAAAGTGTTGCCGTTGGGCTTTGTTGGGTTTTTCGCAGCTGTTGTTATGGGGGCGGTACTGAGTACTTTTAATAGTGTGTTGAACAGCGCTGCCACTATCTTTAGTGTTGATGTGTACAAACGTTTTATAAATAAAAATGCAGGCGAAAAGCGACTGGTTTGGATAGGAAGGTTTACGTCTTCAACTCTGGCTATTTTAGCTATTTTGTCGGCTCCTTTGGTAGCAAATGCCCCGGAGGGTTTGTACCAATTATTGCAACAGCTCAACGGAATATTCTTTATTCCAATTGCATCAATCATTTTGGCAGGTTTCTTTGTAAAGCAAGTTTCAGCAACAGGTGCAAAAGCTGCTTTGTTTTTTGGCTTGGTGTTTTATGTTGTAACCACATTTATTTTAAAACTCAAAATTCACTATATCCATGTTTGGGGAATTGAATTCGTTCTGAATATGATAATCATGTTTGTGGTTTCATATTTTTATCCACGCGCGGAATCTAATAGTGTTACGAATAATGTAAAAGTTGATATGAAAAGTTGGAAATATGCATATCATCTTTCTTCAGTACTGGTAGTAGTAACAGTGTGTATCTACATTTTATTAGGACATACAACATAAACAATGAATAGAGATGAATCAATTTCGTAAAAAATGCAAGAGTAATGTCCGAGAAAATAAGGATTAATAAATGAGATACGATAGGAGAATCGTAAATAAGCAAATTAAAGATTTATAAATAAATAAAGATGGAAGTATTAAAGAATTATATTGGTGGGAGTTGGTCGGAAAGTAAAGAAAAAGAAACGATCGATGTAATTAATCCGGCAAATCAGGAAGTGTTGGCTATGGTGCCGTTTGGAGAAAAAACATCTCTTGATGTAGAGGCGGCAGTTTTATCAGCTGGAGAAGCGTTAGAAGAATGGCGCAATCTGCCAGTGATGAAACGTGTTCAGCCACTGTATAAGCTGAAACAGTTACTGGAAGAAAATATGGATGAAATCGGACGCCTGATAACATTGGAATGCGGAAAGAATTTTATTGAATCAAAAGCGGAAATGCAGCGTGCGATAGAAAATGTGGAGACAGCTTGCGGAATGCCAACTTTGATGCAGAGCGAATTCAGTGAGAATGTTGCAACAGGTATCGATGAATTTATGATCAGGCAGGCCGTTGGAGTTTGTGCATGTATATCTCCATTTAATTTTCCGGGAATGATTCCTTTCTGGTTTTTACCTTATGCAATTGCATGTGGAAACAGCTTCATCATCAAACCTTCAGAGAAAGTGCCATTGACAATGATGAAAGTTTTCGAACTTATTGATCAGCTGGATATTCCAAAAGGCTTAATAAACCTGGTTCACGGGGGGAAACAAAGTGTAGATGCATTGCTGGATCATCCTGATATTAAAGCCATAAGTTTTGTAGGATCTACAAATGTTGCCCGATATATATACGAGAGAGGAGCCGCAAACGGTAAACGTGTTCAGGCGCAGGGAGGTGCAAAAAATCCGGTAATCGTAATGCCTGATTCGGATATCGAGATGACAGCACGTATTATTGGGGATAGTGTTTATGGTTGCGCAGGTCAACGTTGTCTGGCTGCCTCGAATATAATAGCTGTTGACGATAAAAAAGGTGAAATAAAAGACGCTTTATTAGCAGCTGCTCAAGGAAAAGTAACCGGTTTTGGTCTTGATGAGGGGGTTGATATGGGGCCTGTAATTACTCCTGAAAGTAAGACACGGGTTGAAGGTCTTATTGCAAAAGGTATTAGCGAAGGCGCCAAATTATTACTTGACGGAAGAAATGCAAAAATTGAAGGGTATGAATCAGGTAATTTTATAAAGCCAACCATTCTGGAAAATGTAGCAATCGATGGTGAATTAGCAAAAACAGAAATCTTTGGTCCGGTAATGAGTCTAATTAATGTGAATTCGCTGGATGAAGCAATTGATTTTGTTAACGGAAATAAATACGGGAATATGGGATGCATTTTCACGTCAAGTGGATTAACAGCACGTACTTTTCGTAATCGTGCGAATGCAGGAAATATCGGGATTAATATTGGAGTAGCAGCAGCGATGGCACAATTCCCTTTTAGTGGATGGAATGATAGCTTTTTTGGAGATTTGCACGGTCAGGGACGTCATGCTATGGAATTTTTTACCCAAACCAAAGTTGTTATTGAGCGCTGGCCAAAAGAATGGACACGTAAATTTTAATGAAAACCAATTAAACCTTCAATGTAATGATAAAGATAGCAAATGCTCCCTGTTCGTGGGGAGCTCTGGAATTTGAACTGGAAGGGAAATCGCTTGGTTACGAGCAGGTCCTTACAGAAATGGTAGAAACGGGTTATGAAGGCACAGAACTCGGAGACTGGGGTTTTATGCCGACAAATCCAAGTGATCTTAAAAATAAGCTGCAAGAAAAGAAGCTTGAGCTGTTGGGGGCATTTGTGCCGGTTGCAATGGTAAATAAAGACGCTCATGACAACGGCGTTGAAACTGCGCTGAAAACAGCAGGATTAATGTACGAAGCGGGCTATGAAGATGCGTTTATTGTATTAGCTGATGAAAATGGGACAATAAAAACACGTATTGAAAATGCTGGTCGTGTTACTCCAGAAATGGGCTTGACTGACTCCCAATGGAAGACCTTTGCTGAAGGTGCTGAAAAAGTTGCCAGTGCCGTAAAGCAAAAATACGGGATGCGAACTGTTTTTCATCATCATTGTGGGGGGTACGTTGAAACGCCGGAGGAAATTGATACATTAATGAACCTAACAGATCCAAATCTGCTAGGTCTTTGCCTCGACATGGGACATTATGCTTTTGGTGGAGGCGATCCGGTTAAAGCACTTAAAAAATATTACGACCGTATCTGGCACGTACATTTTAAAGATTTTGATCCAGTAGTGGGACAAGTGGCCTCGGAAAATAATTACGACTATTTTAAGTCAGTGGAAGAAGGCGTTTTCTGCGAATTGGGAAAAGGCAATGTAGATTTTAAATCGATTGTCGATGTTCTGAATGAAAAAGGTTACGATGGATGGATTGTAGTAGAACAGGATGTACTTCCTGGTATGGGGGCGCCTAAAAAATGTGCTGCATTGAACCGCCAATTTATTAAATCTCTTGGACTTTAACCGATTAAAATAATTTAGAAATGAACAGAATAAAAGTTGTTGTTGCAGGTTTGGGGCGTATTGGTAAAATTCATCTTAAGAATTTGTGTCGTAATTTCCCGGAAATAGAAGTAGTAGCAGTAATGGATGTTTTTGAAGAATCAAAATCTATTGCTGAAGAATACAATATACCTGTGTTTGTTCGGGATTTTGATGATTTGCTGGCTGTAGAAGGCGTGGAAGCAGTAGTGATTTGTTCGCCAACAGATACGCATGCTGATTATGTTGTAAAAGCTGCAAAAGCCGGAAAACATATATTTTGCGAAAAGCCACTCGATCTCTCGCTTGAAAGAGTACAGGAAGTACTTGCTATTGTAAAAGAATGCGGAGTTAAGCTAATGCTTGGATTTAACAGGCGTTTCGACCCGGAGTTTAAAAAAGTCAGAGAATTGGTTACTAACGACGCTATTGGAGAACCACAAATCATAAAAATTACCAGTCGTGATCCGGGGCCACCACCAGTTTCTTACATAAAAGTTTCTGGAGGAATGTTTCTCGATATGACCATACATGATTTTGATATGGCGCGCTACATCTCAGGAAAACAGGTAAAGGAAGTATTTGCTAAAGGTGCTGTAATGGTGGACCCCGAGATTGGAAAAGCAGGTGATATTGATACAGCTATAATTACTTTGACTTTTGAAGACGATACAATGGCTGTTATTGATAATTGCCGTGAGGCAGTATATGGTTACGATCAGCGGCTTGAAGTATTTGGCAGCAAAGGAATGGCACAGGCAGAAAACAATTTTCCAAACAATCATAAATTGTATACCGAATCCGGTGTTTCAGGTGATTTGCCTTTGCATTTTTTCCTGGAAAGATATGATGCATCCTATAATCAGGAAGTTCGTGAGTTTGTAGATGCTTTGGTGTCAAATGGGGAAATGCCAGTAGACGGAGATGATGGCTTGCAATCGATTGCCATTGGTTTGGCAGCAAAAAAGTCTGTGTTAGAAAATAGACCAATTAAAATGAATGAAATTTTATAAGGATCTATATGATTAGTCGCTATAAAGGTTAGGGTAGAATTAATTCATAATTGCACGACAATTCGGGATTGCGATTAATCTAAATCGATACACGTTTTGGTTGTTTAAATAGTTGGTTGAGTTTCGCAGGAAATAAGAGGATGTGAGAACTTATTGAGTTTTAAATCAAAAAAATTATATTATGTCTTTTAAATCTAACTTATTAGTATTTATATGTATTATAGTTATATCGCCTATTCTACATTCATGGTCTATCGCTGACTCGGAAAAGTTTAACGATAAAGACTTCGATAGCGATTTTTATAAAATGTTGTTGGAAAGTAACGATAAATCAGTTGCCAGATATCTTGAATCCAATTCTCAGAGGAATTCTTATTTCAGGGCATTGGGAGAAGAATTTGCAATACTAACGTCGTCATATGTTCAGGAAGATTCAAAATATTACAAGTCAAAAGCAATTGTTTCCCGATTGAACAAAATTATTGATGTATTACTAAGCTTGCAATATCCTGATGGAACAATGGATTCAGGTGGTAACAGACAATCGCCTCCTGACACAGGATTTTCGCTTCATCATTTATGTCCTGCTGCAGCTCTTCTTAATCAGCAGAAAGGAAAAGAACTCGATGACGTGAAAGCTAAGTTGGAGAAGTTTCTGAGATGTGCCGGAGACGGACTTGCAAAAGGAGGTATTCATACTCCAAATCACCGTTGGGTTGTTTCTTTGGCTTTAACTGGCTGTTATGACCTATATAAAGATGAAAATTACCTTAACCGAGTAAACGAATGGTTGGCTGAAGGTATTTATTGTGATGACGACGGGATGTTTCCGGAAAGAAGTCCTAATTACTCAGAAGTTGTTGATAATGCTTTGTTGAATATTGCTCATATTTTAAACAAGCCTTACCTTTTTGACTATGTCAGAAAGAATTTAATGACCACTTTTTATCTGATGGATGAAGATGGAGATGTTCAAACAGTGGCTTCACGAAGGCAAGACCAGGATTTTTTGTTGACAATTACCAGGAATTATCTGTTTTACAGGTATTTGGCAATTCATGACAACGATAAAGAAATGGCATCTATTGCACGTAAAATAGAAACGTTTGACGATTTTGAAGAAACAATCTTATCTCGTTCCTTAATCTTTTTCCTTACTAATGAACTATTGCAAAAACAGCTTCCTGAGAGTGATAACCTGGAAACAGACTTCGTAAAAGAATTTCCTCAAACCGGTCTTGTCCGAATAAAAAGAGGAGACGAGTCTGCAACCATATTCGGCGGAAATGATAAACCGATTATTGTAGCCTCAGGGCGTTCGTCTAATCCAAACTTCTTTATGCTTAAAAAAGGTGATGCCTCATTAAATTATGTTAGATTGTCGACTTCATTTTTCAGCATGGGTTTCTTTAGAAGTGATGGTTTCCGGAAAGAAGGAAATAAGTATATCCTGAGAGAAACGAAAGAAGGTTACTATTTTAAACCAATGACACCAGAACACAGAGATCCAAACGGAGATTATAAGTTAACACCTTCTGTTGACGGAAGATTTTGGAGCAAAATGGATTTTCCAAATCGTCCGAAAGATACCAAGTCGTTGACTACCGAAATAGCCATTGAGGAACAAAGTGATGGTTCGTATACAATGGATATTGAAGTTTCTGGAAATAAGGGAGTAAATGTAACGTTGGATTTTTGCTTTGAAAAAGGAGGGAATCTGGAGGGTGTTTCTAATGTAAAACCTGAATTTAATTATTGGCGTACCTCTTCAATCGATACAAAAGACGATTACTTCTTTGATAAAGAGTATGTAAAATATACAAATGGAAATGATGAAATAGTTATTGGCCCGGGGAAAAAAGAACACGGATCTATTTGGGGGCTTGAAGGTGAAATGTACAGGCACCTGAATGGTTCTAATAAAGGTGAAGGGATGCACGTTTACGTTACCGGCATCACACCATTTAAACATACAATGACTATTAAATAGAATTTGAATCTATTGAAATAAAGTCGTCAATAGCAACCTGTGTAGCATTTAGAAATAATAAGTATTTAATCAAAAATATTTTAGATGAATTTACAAAAATCAAAAGCTGCTTCTGATTTAAACAAGGAAGTGAAAATAACTGATTCAAATTCTCCTTTACATTTAATTCAGCCCGACTATGGTTTTACTTATGGAAGTCCGGATGCTATAGAAATCGAAGATCAGCTAAATAAGATACTTCAGTTTCTTGATGAGGAAACCCCTGTTGGGCTTGAAGATAAGCTCAGTGGAAAAGAAATAACCGATTATTCTCAAATTACCGAGAATACGCAGTTTACATCAGGTGGATTTAGGTTGATCAGTTACGAGTGGGGAATCTTATATACAGGCATGCTAAAGGCGGCTGATATTTTAAAAAATAAAGAATTTGCAGATTACACTTTTAGTCGGTTAAATTTTATCGCTGAAGTTTGTCCATGGTTTAAGATTATAGAAGATAAAAACCCGGAATTTAGTTCTCCGGTTCATTCTGTCTCTAATCCGGCATCATTAGATGATGCCGGAACTATGGCGGCAGCACTGATAAGAGCAAATAAAGTGCAGAAGAATGATGCTTACTTATCGATTATCGAAAATTATGTTGATTATGTTTGTAATAAGCAATTCCGTTTTTCGGATGGTACTTTTGCCCGGAACAGACCCTATAAAGAAACACTTTGGATTGATGATGTCTTCATGAGTGTTTCGTTGTTATCTCAGTTAGGACTGGTTACGGGTGAAACTAAATATTTTGATGATGCAGCAAAACAAATTATTCAGTTTGCTGACAGGATGTTTAATAGCGAACTCGGATTATTTGCGCACGGGTGGGGAAAAAACGCTCCACTTCGGCCTAAGTTTCATTGGGGGCGTGCAAATGGTTGGGCATTTATGGCAATGGTGGAATTGTTGGATGTAATGCCCGAATCGCATAAAGACAGGGAGGCTATTTTGAGTTTGTTCCATAGGCATTTGAAGGGAATTGCTGCCTTGCAGTCCCAGTCAGGTTTGTGGCGGCAATTGTTGGATAAGAATGATTCTTATCTTGAATCTTCGGCTTCTGCAATATTTATCTATTGCATCGCAAAGGCTATAAACAGCGGATTAATTTCAGCAGTTGATTATGGGCCAATGGTTGTTCTAGCATGGAATGCATTAAGTAAAAAAATTAATGACAAAGGGCATATTGAAGGAATTTGTGTTGGAACAGGGATGGGATTTGAGCCCATGTTTTACTATAACCGCCCTGTAAACATATACGCTGCACACGGATATGGACCTACCATTCTGGCCGGACTGGAAATTATACAATTAACTAAAAATCATAGAATTGAAAATTACGATGGAGCATTGGTTTTTGACTATGTAAAATACGAATAGTCAATAATTTAGGAGGAATAACTATGTTCGATAAAACTAATAAAGAGGACTTATAAAATGTATGGATTAAGCACGATTGACATTGTAGTAATTATATTATACTTTATTGCAATTATTTGGATTGGCGTATGGGCGAGTCTACGTATAAAAAATCAGGAAGATTATTTGCTGGGAGGAAGGAAGTTTGGACGATTAGTGCAAACATTTGCCAGCTTTGGGCAGGCAACTTCTGCTGATGGACCGGTAGGTACAGTTACAACTACGTTTAAAAATGGAGCTGCAGGAATTTGGAGTTCTCTTTTAATGGTTTTTTCTACTCCTATGTATTGGATTACTTCTCCATGGTTGCGCCGGATGCGAATATTAACACTGGGAGATTTTTACGAAGAGCGATTCGGATCAAAAAAGATGGCGGCTATTTATGCTATCATTGGGACTATTGGGATGATGGGACTTCTCTCTGTAGGTTACGTTGCTATGAATAAAACGATCCTGGCCATAACTCCCAAAACTATTCAGGAATACACACCTGAAGAAAAGGTGGAGTACGATCGTGCAATGATATTAAACTCGCTGGAAGAACGTGATTATTTAAGCCTGTCGGAACAGGAAAAAACACAATTGAACGAGCTGAGGATAGAACAGCCCCGATCGGTTTTTTCCCATTTCAATGAGTCAATGGTTATCTGGATTGTTTGTCTTGTGATTATCCTTTATGCTGTTTTTGGAGGATTGGAAGCGGCATTCTATACCGATATGCTCCAGGGAATTTTTATTGTTTTATTATCTTTTTTACTCATTCCATTTTCCTGGATTAAAATTAAACAGGTTTACGGAGGAGGATCTGGAGAATCGGCAATGAGTATTTTACATGATAAATTACCACAGTCGTTTTTCGAAATATTTGGTTCTCCAACTCTTATTGATTTTACCTGGTATTTTATTATTACTGCATCGCTTGTTGCTGCTGTTACAGTGGTTACCCAACCCAATCAGCTGGTAACAAATGCTGCCGCAAAAGATGAGTATTCTGCCAGGTTTGGAATGGTTACTGGTGGTTTCTTAAAGCGCTTTTGTACCATTATGTGGGGATTGGTAGGTCTTGCTGCCATATTACTTTATACCGGGAAAGTTCATAATCCTGATTTGGTTTGGGGATATACCATTCACGATTTACTTGGCTCGTTAAAACTTGGGCTTGTTGGTTTTATGATTTCATCAATGATGGCTGCTTTAATGTCAACCGCTTCGGCTTTGATGCTTACTGTTTCAGGTTTATTGCTACATAATGTATACAGACCACTCGCTCAGGGAAAATCAGAAAAACACTATGTTTGGGTTGGAAGAATCTTAGGTGGAATATTTCTTGTCGGAGGAGCACTTATTGCGACACAATTTGACAGTATTCTTGAAATATTAAAATTCGTGTGGGAGTTCTTTGTAATTTTTGCTGCAGCTTTTTGGCTTGGGCTAAAATGGAGACGTGCCAATAGACAGGGAGCATGGGCTTCTATTTTGGTAACTTTGTTTTTGTTCTATTTATTGCCGGTGCTGGTTCCTATATGTTTTCCTTCAATGAAACAGAATGCTGATCTATTAACTCAAACTGAACCAACTCCTATTGTACGTTCTTATGTTGCACGCGATATAGATGTAGAGGAGCGTTTAAAAGAAATTGCAGATTGGAATTCGTTAAATGAGGAAGGAATGGCAGTAGGGGGATGTCCAAAACAATTAAAAATTGGCGAAGAATTTACTAAAACATTTGATTTACCTTCAAAGGCAATTTTCTGGTCGAAACAACCGGCGCGTAACGATGATGGAGAGTTGGAAGCCCGTGGTTATCTATTCCCGGAGCTCTTTTTGTTATATAAAATCGGTGTCCCTTTGAACTTAAAACCATATGCATTAAACGAAACGACCAGAATGCTCATTCGGTTAATTTTCCCTTTTATCCTAATGATTATTGTATCGTTATTAACTGAACCGCAAACAGATGAAAAAACATTAAGGTTCTTCATTAAAATGCGAACACGTGTTCGTGGATTGGGGCCTGAAGTTGATAAAGAGGACTTGGAGAAGGCTTATGCCAATCCTGAAAAAACAGAGGCAACGTTAGCTTTCCCAAATACTTCCCTTGAAGTTTATAAATGGAACAAACAAGATATTATCGGATTTGTAATTTCCGTAGTTGTTGTTTTTGTTGTAATTGGGACATTGTTTTTTGTTGTAAGTATGGGAAAATGATAGAAGCCTAACCCCCTTAACCGTTTTCGTTCAGTTGTCTTTATGTGTTATGCCTAATTTTAATGAAATGAAAAATCAAAATAAAACAGATGTAAGTTTATTTATGCGTTCCGATGAGTCAAATTATCTCGAAACAATTAGTTCAGAGTCAGGAGATTTATTTGAAACTATCGGACATCACGGACCCGCAGTTGAAAATGAATGGATGGCCCTGCGATTATATTTTAATTATAAGGCATCGATTGATCTTTATTCTAAATCAAAACCTGGGCTGGAACTAAGGGACGTTCGTTGGTATCCTACTCCCGAACAACAAAGAAGCGGTTGGGGAGCTGATTATTATATTGTCGGTGAAACTGTTGGTTTGGGGGGAGTACGTTTGTGGGATGGAGATAATGTTCAGTTGTTAAATCCGGTAAGCAAACGAATTGCCAAAGTTGAAAAGAAGTGTTCTTATTCATACATGGACATGATTTCTGAGGGAGTCCCTTATTTGGGTAAAACTATAGATATTATGGTTCGGGTAACCGTATTTTCAGGAGAAAGGAATGCAAAAATTGAAGCATTCGCGTTAACCGATGATCCTGTTCAGTTTGTTACAGGAATTAATTATCATGAGGGCTTTGAGATTGTGCAAAAACCAGGTTTGATTGCCACATGGGGGACACATCCGGAAGATGTTGCTGCTGACTTATTAGATGTCGGTGGTGCAATAATCTATAATCCCGATGATTTTTCGGTAACAAAAGATGACGGTCAGCAATTTTTACTGGTTTCAAAACCAACAAAATATCTGCAAACCTGGGTGTCATCTGCGAATGCAAAAGAGAGTGAGATAAATACAATGGAAAAGTTCTTGAAAATCATTGAGTAAAGTAAAAATAGTTTCAAGGAAACATGCCTGCAGGTAGTGTTTCTCTAACCGGAGAAGATTTGAAAACCTGATTCGGTGTCGGAGAGGACTGAGTGGAATGGATTCGCAACTTTTCAACAAAGAGATCCTGAACGATGGAAATAATTTACACATATCCAGGAAATACAGGGAAGCACTTCGATTTGTCGAACAATTTAAAACTTTGTAAACGTGATGAGAAATAATGTATTTCGGTTGATATTTATATACGCTATCGTTTTGTTATACGGATGTCAATCCGGAAATGAAGTCATTAAAAATCCAATTCTACAAGGTTATTATGCCGATCCCAGTATTGTTTATTATGAGGGGCAATATTATATCTATGCGACAAAAGATCCCTGGGGTGGCGACGATCTGGCCGTGTTTAAAACTGCCGATTTTAAGAGTTTTACATCTTGTAATATCGATTGGCCTACAAAGGAAGCTTGTACAAGTCCAACTTCAGGTGATTCAAAAGTGTGGGCCCCATCTGTAATTAGAGGAAACGATGGAAAATTTTATATGTACGTTTCTGTTGGAAGTGAGGTGTGGGCCGGAGTAAGCGAAACTCCGCTCGGAGCCTGGAGAAATATCAAAGATGATAATTCCCCGTTAATAAGTTCCGAAATGTTTCCGGAGTTTCATATGATTGATGCTGAAGCTTTTATTGATGATGATGGACAGGCGTATTTGTACTGGGGATCGGGACTTAACTGGGTGAATGGCGCCTGTTTTGCAGTAAAATTGGCTGTAGATATGCATACATTTGTAGGAGAACCGGTAAATATTACACCTCCCAATTATTTTGAAGCACCCTTTATGATAAAAAAAGATGGTGTTTATTATCTAATGTATTCAAATGGAAAGGCAATCGACGCCACATATAACGTTCGCTATTCAATAGGGAATACTCCTTTTGGACCATGGACGGAAGGAAAAAATAGTCCGGTTTTACGTTCCTCTTCAGATGGTACTTTTGTTGGACCCGGGCATAATACCGTATTTAAAAAAGGAGCGCAATATTACATTCTATATCATAAAATATATCCACAAAACGATGATTATGTTTTACGTCAGCTTTGTCTTGACAGTCTGAATTTTGATAGTGAGAATTTTGTTAAAAATGTATCGAACAATGGGGTAGTATTTTAATACAAAGGATAAAGATTGCTTTTCCACTTCCGGTCATAAACTATCATCGGTTTTAGTCTTTTAATTAGGTTTCGCAAGTACGAAATAGGGATTGTATGTTTTTGAATGTTAGAAATATAAAAGTTTAAATATTTGTTAACCAGATCATAAAATGAAGATGAGATTAAAAATAGTACTGTTTGTTTTCTTAATCGGTGCAGCTAATTTTGTTATAGGGCAGGAAACAATTTCGATTAATCGATTAACTGAAGAAGTAAATTTTGATGGAATTCCTGATGAATCTGTTAAAAAGGCAGGTTCTAAATTCGCTTTCATAATGCATGCCCCCGATTTTGGTGAAAACCCAACAGAAGAAAGTGAAGTATTTTTAGGATATGACAACGATTATTTTTGGGTATGTGCAAACCTTTTTTACTCAGATCCGGCAAAAATTGTATCAACCAGTAAAAAACGAGATGAAGAATCGGAGAATACCGACTTGTTTGGAATTCTGTTAGATACATATAACGACAATGAGAATGCCCTGGCCTTTTTCACAACTCCTGCAGGTCAACGAATTGATTATTCTGTATCGAATGATGCTCAAATGGGACCCGATTATGGCTCGGTTACCAATTATACCTGGAATACGTTTTGGGATGTTAAAACGGTAAAACATGACAAAGGCTGGTCGGTTGAAATGAGAATCCCTTTTTCCAGTCTTCGTTTTCAGGTGGTTAACAATAAGGTGCAAATGGGTATGATATTGAATCGTACGATACGACATTGCTACGAAACCGATACCTATCCGGCAATTGATAGAAAATACGGGCATATGGCGGCATTCAAGCCCTCTCTTGCAGCATCCATTCAGTTCGAAAAAATTAAAGAATCGAAACCAGTTTACATTTCTCCTTATGTAATTACCGGAATTGATAAAGCTTATGAATTAAATTCATCAGGAACTGCTTATGAAAAGATTGATGGAGAAGGAACTTCAAATGTAGGAGTTGATGCAAAACTCAGCTTAACCAGTAACCTGACTATGGATTTGTCGGTAAATACCGATTTTGCACAGGTTGAAGCGGATGATGAAATTGTAAACCTTACCCGCTATTCTATTTTTTATCCCGAGAAAAGAATGTTCTTTCAGGAAAGGGCAAGTATCTTTAATTTTAAATTAAACGGATCAGGTAATTTATTTTACAGCAGAAGGATTGGTATGGATGAAAACGGAGTACCTGTACCAATTTTAGGAGGGGCACGCTTAACGGGGCGTGTCGGAAAATGGGATATGGGTTTTATGGACATGCAAACCAGAAAGAAAGATGATCTGGATCCTGAAAATTTTAGTGTTCTCAGGGTTCGAAAACAGGTTATAAATTCAAATTCATATGTAGGAGCAATGTTGACTTCACGCATTGGATCATTAAATAACTATTATTCTTACGGGCTAGATGGAATCTTTAAAGTAATAGGAGATGATTATTTACAGGTAAGTATCGCACAAACTACCGATTCGCTGGGAAATAATCTCAGGTTTTCACAAGAACCAACTTTCTTTAGAGTTAACTGGGAACATAGGAATATAGAAGGATTCTCTTACAATGCATCATATTTTGGAATTGGAAATAATTTCGATCCACAGGTTGGTTTTCTGATGCAAAATGGAATCAGAGGAGGAGATGTTCAGTTGCAATATGGCTGGATTCCCGGACCTGACTCCAAACTGTTTAATTACAGCATTTCTTTAAATTATAATCAAAATAACCGAGTAGCCGATAATAGTATTGAATCAAGAGTTATTGGGCCAAGGTTCTCGATACAAACAAAAAGCGGATGGTATTATAATATTAGCGTTAATAATAATACACAAGGAGTTGATAGAAATTTCTTCCTGAGCAAAAATGTTGAAATTCCTGTAGGCGAATACAATTATTATAATACAATGATGATGTTTAATACTCCAATGTACAAACCTTTAGCGATTGTTATAAATGTTTCTGCCGGCGAATTTTATGATGGGAAAAGCTTTTCCGGAAGTTTGCAGCCTGTGTGTAATTTGTCTGAAAGCATACAATTAACCGGGTATTATAATTACGATCATGTTGTCTTTCCATCCAGAAACCAGGAAATGAATGCGCATATTGGAAGGATTAAGCTTTTATATATGTACAATACAAAACTGTCAGTCAGCTCCTTTATTCAGTATAATAGTCTTAATAATATAACCGTGACTAATTTCCGTTTACGATTTAATCCAAAAGAAGGAAATGATTTGTACCTGGTTTACAACGAAACCAGGCCAACTTCAGGCTTTTTTGATGAAGGGATTGCTCCGGTTAATTTTCTTAACAGGCTATTGCAGATTAAATATATTCATACATTCAGGTTATAATGGAGTTGGTGCAAGTTGGAGGTGGATTTTGCAAAATTTATATTAAAGTGCATGTTATATATTTCCAACATAAAAGATAAAACAGAATCTAATAATTGCCAGTCTTATCCGTTACTTTTCTAAAACAATCTTTTTAGCTCTTGCGATATTGAAAGTTGGAAACTGCAGTCTGAAATTTATTTTTTCATTACATGAAGAATGAACCTCAATATTAATGACTTTGTTGTTATGGAGGATAGTGAGTTTTGGGTAAGAATTGTTGTAAACGGTTTTTTAATATTTGTTTTTCCAATTAAAGAATACAAATTCAAGAAATCGGGTACAACTGTTTTTTATTCCACAAACGAACTAAAAGAATTGCTGGAGATTAGTTAACTTCGGCGCTCATTTTTATAGTAGTCATGAACAGGCAACGCACAACTATAACTGAAATAGCAAATAAACTGGGGGTTTCACCATCAACAGTTTCGCGTGCCCTACATAACCATCCGGCAATAAGCGATGCTACGAAGAAAGCTGTTCTCAAACTTGCTAAAAGTTTAAACTACCAGCCCAATCTGTTGGCTCTTAATTTGTTGAGAAAAAAAACGAACACTATTGGAGTTATTGTTCCCGAGATCACCAGTTATTTCTTTTCGTCCATAATTAATGGAATTCAGGATTTTATTAAACAGGCAGATTACAATATGGTGATTGGCCAGTCCAATGAGTCGTATAAAGAGGAGAGATCAATAGTTGATACATTTTCATCTATTCAGGTTGATGGGTTTTTAATTTCTCCATCGTCATCTACTAAACATTTTGGCCATTTACAAACGCTAAAAGAAAATAATATACCATTGGTAATTTTTGATCGCGATTGTGAAGGAGTTGATGTTGATAAAGTTTTTGTTGACGAATATAACGGTGCTCTTCAAGCTGTAGAATATCTTATCAATTCAGGTTGTAAAAAGATAGCTCATATTGCAGGGCCTAAGATACTTTCAACCGCTCGGCATAGGTTGGAGGGGTATAAAATGGCACTTAAAATGCGCGGCATCCCTGTAGAAGATCAGTATATTGTTAAAAGCAATGGTTTTATGCCGAAGCATGGAATTAACCCAACAAAAAAGTTGTTGGCTTTGCCGGATCCTCCGGATGCAATTTTTGCCATTAATGACGGAGTAGCCATTGGCGCCATGTCTGTAATAAAGGCTGCAGGAATCAAAATCCCTGAAGAAATTTCAATACTTGGATTTGATGATGATCCTCATTCATCTTATTTTAAGCCTTCGTTGTCAACAGTCTCGCAGCCAACCTATGAAATGGGAATGCTGTCAGCTAGAATTTTGATGAACAGAATTAATTCGGGGAATGATCTTACAAAGATTAGAATTGAATCGTTGTATTCTGAATTAATATTGAGAGATTCTTCAAGGAAATGAATTTTTGAAAAGATTGTTTGGATGCATGACTCCTCGCAGAGTAATCGGGATAACGATGTCTGAATAATTTTTACTTTGGTTACATATCCGGTCAGGACATTGACCGTGTCCATTTCTTACTTGTGTATTTCATCTTCATCCATATTTTGAACTGAGTAACTAAGGACTTCTTCTCAGATATTAATTTGAAGGCCGCAATAATTATATCATATTTCTTTTCAATTCGAGGATACTGGACAACTTCATATCTTTTAAGCAATTATTATTGAAGTTGATTGCATTCTTAAAAAAGTTATACTTGGAGTCTCTCCCGTGATCGCTAATATTCTAAAATTGCCATCAAATTCGTATTGTACCTTTCTCCTTGGTATTGATAAAAATAATCAGGTGTACAGACGTGATCTTTCGAATAAGAAATTTGTTATTTAATTGACGTTGTGCAAAGATGTAAAGTAACCAATTGAATAGAAAAGAGGTTGTAAATAGAATTTTCATAAGAATCGATTTGATTTCTAGAGTGTAACCCAAATACTGATATTTACGTTTTATCTAATTATTGATTTGGACAAAAACAGTCCTCAATATTTATATTTTTTTAAAGGGAAGGTATGATTTCAGTATAATTTTATGCAAACCTTTGCATAAGTTGGAACCTCGGAATTCTCTATGATAGAGAGTGATAAGATTCTGTAATGGAACAGGAATCAGTTTGGTTTATAAAAAAGATTTACTACTTTGGACATGGAAGAATTTGAGAAACTAAACAAAACAGTGGGATTTATGTGCTGCTAACGAAAAACTAATAAAAATAATATAAAATATACTAAACTTAAATTAAGATATCCATGACTAAATCATTCATTTCGATTTTATCTATAGTGCTTTTGTTCTTTGGAACTCATTCAGTTTATGCACAAGGGGTAGGTAGTGTTTCAGGAAAAGTTGTTGATAAAACTTCCGGCGAACCGCTGCCAGGTGTTAATGTTTTTCTGGAAGGAACAAGTATTGGTGCGGCTACATCCGTTGAAGGTGAATATATTATTCATAAAATTCCCGCCGGCACGTATAATATTATGGTCAAATATATTGGTTATAATGATCAAAGCATACCAGTTACCATTGCCGCAAATAGCAAATTAGAACAAAATTTTGAATTAGACTATACCACTACTGAAATTGAAGAGATAGCAATAACAGCCCAGGCATCAGGACAGCTGGCTGCTGTTAACCAGCAATTATCTGCCAATACTATTAAAAATGTTGTGTCAGCAGATCGCATACGTGATGTTCCTGATGCAAATGCTGCAGAATCAGTATCAAGGCTCCCTGGAATATCTTTAATCAGAAGTGGCGGAGAAGGCCAGAAGGTGGCTATCCGTGGTTTATCACCAAAATATAATGTGATGATGGTAAATGGTGTGCGTATGCAATCCACGGATCGTGATGATCGCAGTGTGGATATGAATATGATCGCACCGAACATCCTTTCCGGTATTGAAGTAACCAAAGCGTTGATGGCGGATATGGATGCAGACGCTGTTGGTGGAACGGTTAATCTTAAAATTGGGAAGGCTCCTGACAGATTAAAAGGTAATTTTTCGCTGCAGGGAGGATATGGCTCCTTAGCCAATACCTATGGAAACTATAAGGCAAGCGGTTTGATTAGTAATCGTTTTTTTAATGGTAAGGTTGGAATCCAGGCGTCAGGTTCTGTGGATAAGTACAATCGAAATTCAGATGTTTTGAGCGTTGGATACGCGTTAAATGAAGAAGATGTGTTGGAAGATGGTTTTATTCCGATCGACCTTTCAACAGTGAGTATAAGCGATAGAGTTACTGACAGACGAAGATTAAGCGGTGGATTAGTTTTTGACTATCAATTTTCAAATGGTTCACTGGTTTTGAATAATTTTATAAGCGATCTTTCTGAAACACAGGTGGTTCAGCAAAATTCTCTTGCGCTAATTGGGAATGGATTTTCAGGATCTTTTTCGGATGGAGAGATGAGCAATACTGTAATTAGTAACGCGCTTCAGGGGGAATTCGATTTTTCTTTATTTAGTATGGATTTCTCAGTTTCAAATTCAATTTCAAAACAAAATACTCCAGGTACCCGACGGATGGGTCTAGGTATTGCGTTTGGCGAATCGGGTTTTACAACTCCAACACTGGAAGATCCGCTTGGTGCTACACCCAGTGAATTGTTAAGTGCGGCTCAGATTGTTGAGGGATTGGAAAAGAAGAGACTGAGCGGTTGGTCAACTTCGCTGCGAGATGTTACTGATGCAGCCAGGGAGGCATCTCTTAATTTTAATGTACCTTTTAGCTTTTCAGGTGTTGTTTCGGGTAACATAAAATTTGGTGGTAAATATGTTCGTAACTCCAGAGATAACGATGAAACAGAATATAGTTCTACTTATGTGGGCTATAATGAGTTATTTGTGAGGCAATTGCATGATTCCTTATGGACGGATTTAGGCGTGGAAGGTGTTGATTACAACCAAGGTTTGAGAGCGTATTTGATGGAAGATACTAATTATGATGTTGGTAATTTTCTTGACGGTGAAGCAGGGGTCGATGATTTGTTTTACAAAATTGATGTTGATAAAATGCGTCATTTTGAAGAATTAGCAAGAACGTCGGAATATTATCCTGTTAATCCAAGGCCATCCTTTCAATATGATTATGACTATACAAGAGATTTGTATGCATTTTATGCTATGGCAGAGTTGAACATTGGCAAGTATGTAACACTTTTTCCTGGTATACGGTATGAAAATTTTAATATCAATTACAATGCATACTTTACAGAAAAATATGGTCCCTACAATGTAGATTTTAATAATGAAGAATTAAATGCAGATATCAAAGGTGCAAATTGGTTTCCACAGATGCATATGCGTGTGAAACCCACTGAGTGGTTAGATATCCGTCTGGCTTCCACTAAAAGTATAATATATCCGGATTTCCGGGCTGTTTCGCCATATATGAATTATAATTCGTGGGGTGATCCAACGCTGGCTTTGGGAAATCCATCACTTCAACCGGCATTATCACAGAACTATGATATTTATGTTTCGGTTTATGAAAATAGTATTGGATTGTTTACTGCCGGATATTTTTATAAGGAGATAGATGATTTGATTGTTTCATCGAGTTTTAGAACCAAAGATTCGGAAACAATCAATAACAGGATGGAATTAACACAAACGCAGCAAACTACTGTTGACACGTGGATTAATTTAGAGGCGACCTCTCATGTTAGAGGATTCGAATTAGACTGGCGAACACATTTTTGGTATCTGCCGTCATTCCTTAAAGGATTTGTCTTAAATGTTAACTATACTCATATTGTCTCTGAAACCAATTATCCATTTCAAACATCAATTAAAGAGGGAACAGGTCCATGGGCAAAAACAGTATTTGTTGACTCAACAAGAACAGGCAGGATGGTTAATCAGCCGGATGATATTTTTAATACAACATTGGGTTATGATGTCGGTGGATTTTCTGCACGCTTATCATTTGTGTACACTGACAATGTGCTGGTTGGTGTAAATAGAACTTATAAAGAACTGGATTCATATACGGATGCTTATTACCGCTGGGACCTTACAGTTTACCAGAATCTACCATGGCTTGAAGGATTACAGCTGTATTTGAATGTTAATAATATTACCAATACACGTGATCAATCATATATTAGTGAATTAGGAAAACTTTCTTCAATGAATGATTATGGCAGAACAGTGGACTTAGGTATTCGCTATAAGTTTTGATGGTATTTAATTTAATGAACTTAAAAATAACGAACTAATCAATAAACATTGGATTTGAGGATTATCCTCAAATCCATTATATAAATTAATCTTAACTTAAAATGGAGGAACAAATTATGAAAAAAACTTTTACGTTTTTATTTGTATTTATGTTTGGACTGGTATCAGTTCTAAACGCACAAACAGCACTGGATCCCAATCAGTTTGTGAACACGCAGATAACCGGTCCAGGTGTTTATACGGTTGAAGCCGGTCAGGCTTATGCCTTTGACGGCCGTATTGACTTGGCGTGGGAAGTAACAATTGAAGGACCTGAGGTCTCCTGGATAATGGACGCAGAAAATCCACCAGTTCTGATAAATACACCGGGAGCAGATGGCGCATCCAGAAATTTCTTTGAAATTAAAGAGGGTGGCTCCTTAACAGTCAAAAATCTTATTTTTAGTGGATCAAATAGTAATGATGAAATTTGTGGAACTTTCGTTGCTAATACTGGTGGTAGTAAAATGATTATGGATAATGTTTGTTTTACTGACTTTAAAGATTTTGCATTAAGAAACCAGTACATGGGGTCTGAAATAAGTGTAACCAATTGTATATTTATAAATGGTGTTAGGTTAAGTTATTCTCCTTGGGGTGGCTTCCCGCTCCGTATGGATGTATCATGTGATAATGTTCTGTGGGAGAACAATACAGTTGTTAACTCCGGACGTTTAATTACAAACAGTGGTCCTTTCTTTAATGCCACTATTCATGAGATTCATAACACATACCTAAATCAAGCTGTAGCCGGCCACGAACAACGTGCTTATGAATTTATTACAGCAAATAACATTTACTATAACTACCACTTTATAGGACGTTTTAATGAAAATGCAGCTAATCCTAATAATACTTATGATTCTTATTTTACAACGTGGAATTATTTTGCTGAAGCAAAAGCGAATCTGGATAGTATTTCGTTGTATTTAGGACAAAACCTGTTTTATCGTCCTCAGGAAGTTTTAGATTGGTTTGAAACATCTGCTGGAGATACTATCTCTCCCAGTCTATTGTGGGAACATGCCGATGTTGATTCATTTATAACTACTGATGATAATTACACTATTGGTACAAACTACGCCGAAATGGATCCAGAATTTACAGTGGCCCCTGGGAATATTGATGCAGTAGTTGAATTTATTAATAATTATCGTTTGGATCAAAGTGCTGATCCGGTTGATTGGCGGATTGCATCCCCGGTAACATTTGATGCTGATGGTCTTCCTATACTTAGCTGGCCTCCGGCATTTGATCTTAGTTACTCAAATTCAGGTTTGCAAACAGCCGGAACAGATGGATATCCTCTTGGTGACTTAAACTGGTTCCCGGAGAAAAAGGCACAATATTTAGCTGAAAAAGATGCAATTGTAGCGGCATTGCAAGATTCAATTGTAAATGCACAAGCTGTTTACGATCCTACAACCATGGATCAAACTCCATTGATCACAGAAATTCTAACTTCTGCGGGACATATGGTTTCAGGGCAATTCGATTTACATAACTATCCAAATCCAGTTGACCAAAGTACTACAATACAATTTAGTTTACCTCAACAATCTAAGGTAACATTAAGAGTATACAGTGTTACTGGGCTGAAAGTGTTTGAGGCTGAGAACGATTTAATGTCTGGTACTCATTTATATAAATTTGATGCTTCAGAACTAAGAAGCGGTATTTATTTTTATAAAATTGATGTTACAGGTATAAACGGTGAAACTTTTTCTGGCTCAAAGAAAATGATTAAGAAATAAGTTTCCAATATGTAAGTTATAAGTTTCTCCATAAGTTCCTTATGGGGAAACTTATTCTTTCAAAATTGGGTTCAATATTCATTGTGATATAGCAATTAAGATAAGAATCAAACATCTGAATCATCAGCCTCACAGGAAGTATAGTATTAGGTGGGATTGGTTCATATTTTAATTTTGTGAAATATAGTTAAAAAAGGAGTTCCTTAATATTTTTAGCTTCTCTCTAATTACATTCAAGATGTTCCTTTTTAAAAATTGAGTATTCGCCTGAAAATGAGGATAAGCTTCTAAAAAAAAATCTAGTAATTTAATCTAGTTATAACTTTCTATTTGGAAAAATGTTCTTGGAGATTACATGGTTAATTCCCTCTCTTCTTGAATAAGATCTTCGAATCAGTTTTTTGGTTCAAAATCTGTTCAGCAGACCAATAGAGAGCAATTCGTATTTTTTTTGTTTGAAATTTTATTGGTGATGAAGAAGATTTGCAAGGCTAAAGAATTATTAAAACAATGCTTCGCAAAATAAGGAATTGGGTCTTAAATGTTTAGTGTATGGAACAAGTCCTCGCATAATTTTGCACTGCTCAAAAAGCAAATGCGCCAATTATTGTGCAAACATCTCCTGTGAACTTATGTTGCTCCGGAAATGCTTATTTCCATTATTTCTGCTGCAGCTAAAATGTATTAAAAACGGTATTGTTTTTTTTAAAGGAAATCTTAAAAGTTAGTTCCTGTTATTATTGTTCTTCTTGGTGTTACAGGCTATGATTATTTAGGCAATTCGCTATATAGTAATAAGAATATAATTAAGGATAAAAATATAAAGACCCAAAAAAGGTGGAAACATTAAAGAATTACATTCATGGGAATTGGGTGGAAAGTCATGAAAGCGGATCGATTGGTGTAATTAATCCGGCGAATCAGAAGATGCTGGCTAAAGTTCCTTTTGGTGTAAAGACAATTTTAGATGTAATTTCTGTTGTGCATTCCGCAGAGGTAGCTTTTAAAGAATGGCGCAATGTGCCGGTGATAAAGCGTATTCAGCCACTCTATAATCTTAAACTGTTACTTGAAGAAAATATAGATGAAATAGGACGCCTGATAACATTGGAATGTGGAAAGAATTTTATTGAATCAAAAGCAGAAATGAAGCGGGCAATAGAAAATTTGGAGACAGCTTGTGTCATGCCAATGTTGATGCAAAGCGAATTTAGGGACAATGTTGCAACGGGTGTCGATGAATTTATGATCAGGCGTCCCATTGGAGTTTGTGCATGTGTCGCTCCATTTAATTTACCGGGAATGATTCCTTTCTGGTTTTTGCCCTATGCAATTGCAGGTGGAAACAGCTTTATCATCAAACCTTCAGAGAAAGTGCCAATGGCAATGATGAAGGTCTTTGAACTTATAGATCAGCTTGATATTCCAAAAGGTTTAATAAACCTGGTTCACGGAGGGCAACATACAGTGGATGCATTACTGGACTATCCAATTGTTAAGGCCATAAGCTTTGTAGGATCTGCGAATGTTGCCCAATATATATGAAAGAGTATTTGCAAATGGTAAACGTGTTCAGGTGCAGGACGGTGCAAAAAATTGGTTAATCATACTACCTTATACTGATATTGAGATGACAGCAAGAATTATTGGAGAAAGTGTTTATAGTTGCGCAGGTTAACTTTGTCTGGCAGCCTCGAATATAATAGATGTTGGCTAAAAAAAGGCGAAATGAAAGTAGTTGCAGAGATTTATACCCGCGTGTTTTATAAATGGACTCGCCTGGTTTGAACTTGTCTTTAATACCCCTTGTATTCAGTGTGATAGAACTGTCGGTTTTTGATACTCCCGATTTTATACCTTATATTACATCATGTATATGAAGCCTCTATTAAACTTCGTGGGGGTCAAAGAGTTTTCAGTTTTTGTCCAATAAGTTCTGAGGTTAAACAAAAGAATCATACAATTTAATCCTAAAAAATAGTACTAAGATTACAAAAACAAAAAAGAGTCACAGAAAACAAATTCTGTAACTCTCTCATTTTTAAGTGTAATTTCTGTGGGCCCACCTGGGCTTGAACCTATTTTTTAATGTTTTTATTATCAATGTGATAGAGTAGAGTAGTTTTTGCAACTCCCGAATTCTACACCTTTTGTTTGCATCATGTATTAGAACTTGCTCTTGTAAAAATATTAATTAAAAATGAAAAAGGCTATAAAACTTTCAGTCGGCACACAAATAAGAATGAAAAGGATAATTATAGACTTTTTACTCCTCCGGGTTTTAGGGAGGAAAGAGCTGGATAATTTTGCAGATTCGAAAATCGGTAACTTATTGTTTTGCATATCCTTGTAATTCAGATTATATTTCCTGCTTCTAACACATATTTTGAATTCAATATTCTGTAAAATGAAATATTTACATTATTTTCCATTTTGCAAAAATGTTAAAGTAAATTATATTGGTAGGCTGTATGGGCGGAGACAAGAAGAATATAGAGTTTTTAGTTAATAGAATTTCTAATGGAAGCGAATCCGCTTTTGAAGCAATATTCTCTATATATTATCCTCGGTTACAGCAATATGCCAATAGTATTTTACATAGTAATCAAGAAGCAGAAGATCTAGTTCAGGAAGTTTTTGTACAAATATGGAATAAGAAGTCCGAGTTGCAAAGTGAACGTCATTTCGGGGCATACATTTTTACTTTGGTGAAAAACAGATGTTTAAACTCAATAAAACGAAAAATAATTGAAGATAAATACATCAGGCATCAGGCATATTACGAATCAGAAGAATTGTACCATATCAGTTTTGAGGTCGAAGATCAGTTTTCATCTATGGAGGATCAGCTTATTAGTGAACTTGAGAAAGTAATAAATAAAATGCCTGAGCGCTGTCAAATAGCATTTCGGTTTAAATGGTTAGAAGGCAAAAAGATTAGAGAGATTGCTGAAATTATGGAAATATCTACCACTATGGTCGACAAACATCTTGCAAAAGGAATTCAAATAGCGCGTGAACTTTTAAATCCAGATTTGTTTCTATTTCTTTTTATATCAAGAGGATAGTTGCTGCTTTTCTTGTTCTTTACTCTTGACAAATCAAAAATAGATACTCATTATTTTTTCAAATTATAAAAAAACTTTGTTTTTGGGGTTGGTGAAATCGTATGTGATGTTGTATCCTTTATAACAATGAAATTATAAACGACAAATGGATCGATCACATTTAGAGAATTACATTAAATATTTTCTGGAAGGAAAACTTTCTAAAGAGAAAGAGAAAGAATTGCTTTTGTGGTTGAAACAAAGCAACGATAACAGAAGATTATTTATTGAAATACAAAATAAGCACTCTAGGAACCTGGTTCGCAGTAAAAAAACTCATTTAAGGCAAAGTTGGAACAAAGTTCATAATAGAATAAGTGTTTCAAAGCCAAAGTTAAACACCAGACAACTATTTATACGTGCAGCTTCGGTTGCAGCAGCATTTGTCATTGGGATTATTTCGACCATAGCATTATACAACGTAATTCCTAATTTTAATCGTTCAATATCGCAGCAACATATATCAGTTCCATACGGAGCAAAAACAAGTATTACTTTACCCGATAGTTCAGTAGTTTGGTTAAATTCCGGTTCTTCTTTAAGTTATTCACCGGAGTTCAAAGGTAAAAGGTTGGTTTCTCTAATTGGAGAAGCATACTTCGATGTTAAAAAGAGTAAAAAACCGTTTGTTGTTTCAACGCGGTTAGGAGAAGTAGTAGTCAAGGGAACCTCTTTTAATGTTCAGGCTTACGAAAATGAATTGCTTCAGGCAACCTTGGTGAAGGGATCAGTTTTGGTGAGAGAAATTGTGAATAAAAAAGAAGTTATCCTTTCTCCTGGGGAACAGGTACAAATTCAGAATGGACAGTTAACGGTAAAATCTGTGGAAACAGATTTATATACTTCATGGAAGGAAGGCAAACTCATATTCAGGAAAGAATATCTTCCTGAGGTGGTAAAACGTCTTGAGCGTTGGTATAATGTTAAAATCGATTTGGATGATGATGAACGTTTAAATGACATTTGGTTTACAGGAAAACTTGAATTGGAATCTTTTTCGGAAGTGCTAGATTTATTAAGGGTTACGTCTTCAGTAGATTACACTTTTGATGATAAAACGAGAGTTATTAAAATATCTTACAAGCAAAAGAAATAAGATATAAACATAATAATAACCTAATAATCAATCAAAAATTAAAACTTAAATATTATGAGATGAGCTAAACCTATGATTTAATAATTTTCTAATCAGGAAATTAAATAATCCAGAAATGTTTTCTGAGTATAAAAATAGAGGTAGAACTCGTCCTTCTACCTCTAAAAAAATGATTTAACAAGAGTATTAAACCAAAATGTAAAACTATGAAAAAAAATTGGTTATGGTTCCGGATGGAACCGGAATTGACTAAACTTTTAAAAAAGATGAAGCTTACTGTATTTCTTTTGTTTGTTACAATCCTTGGAACAATGGCTGCCGAAAGTTATTCGCAATCGACAAAGCTTACAGTTGATAAGACTAATTCTACGGTGAAAGAAATTCTGAATGAAATTGAAAACAGTAGCGAATTCCGTTTTTTTTATAGCGGAAGTATTGATGTTGAACGAAGAACTTCCATTTCTGTAAAAGAGAGTAAAATCTTTCAGATTCTTGATGAATTGTTCAAAGGTACAGATGTGGCATATGAAGTAAGAGGAAGGCAAATTGCACTTGTGAAAAACAGTGAGTCTTTTTTTGAGAATTATGATTTGACAGGGCAAGTTCAGCAAATCAATTTGTCCGGAAAGGTGACGGATGCAAATGACCTACCATTGCCCGGAGTTACTGTGATTATTAAAGGCACTACGCAAGGGACTGTTACTGATATTAATGGAAATTATTCCCTTGCAAATGTTTTTTCTGATGCAACAATTCAATTCTCATTTGTCGGAATGAAAACACAAGAAATTGAAGTTAGAGGGGAATCTGTAATAAATGTAAAATTGGAAGAAGATGCTATTGGGATTGAAGAGGTTGTAGCAGTAGGATATGGTACGGCTAAAAAGAAAGATCTTGCCGGTTCAATAGTAAGGGCAGATATGAGTGCTTTGCAGGAATCACCAAATGTAAGCCTAGGTTCGGCTTTACAGGGAATTGTCCCAGGATTAAATGTTGGTGCAACAACTTCTGCCGGTTCTGATCCCTATATCTCGATTCGTGGACGTACTTCCATCTCAGGAGGTGGTTCACCATTAATTGTCCTTGACGGGATTATTTACAGGGGAAATTTGGTCGATATTAATATGAATGATGTTGAATCGGTTGATATATTGAAAGATGCAAGTGCGGCAGCTATTTATGGTTCGCAGGCCAGTAACGGTGTGATTTTGATTAACTCAAAGAAATCACAGACCAAAAGTAAACCAATTATTGAATATAGTGGCTCTTTTTCGCTACAAGATGCTACCAACGATAAAATGGTACCTATGGATAGGGATGGTTTTCTTCAATTAATAGCTGACTTTTTCTTAAATGAAAGTAGAACAGGTACGGATATGTTACAGGAAAATCCCAATTGGGATGTTTCTAGCTACCTGATGGACTCAAATGCCGTAAACGGTTACCTGAACGGAACCAATACCAACTGGTGGAAGATGTTGACCAACGAGCATCCTTATATCAATATGCACAACCTAAGTATAAAAGGGAAAAGCGAATTAAGTAGCTATTTTATGTCGATAGGTTTTAGCGATCAGGAAAATTTAATAATTAACGATACTTACCAAAGGTATAACCTCCGTTTAAACTTAGACACAAAAATTACTGACTGGCTGAGAATAGGTACACAGTCGTTTTTTACACAAAGTGATTATTCAGGTATTGCTCCAGAAGTTGCCTATGTTACACAATTGCCCCCTGTTTGTGCTGTAACTGATGAAAATGGCGATTATATTACCTATCCATATAAATCGATGATTAACCCGATGTTGGAAATAGACCAGGAAAACGTAGATAAACGTTATAATTTATTTGCCAATTTTTATGCTGATATTGATATTCCTTTCGTGAAAGGTTTAAATTACAGGATGAACTACTCTCAGAATCTGATCAATAATAAGTATTACATTTTTAGTGCCTATGGGAATAATCTGACTGGTTCGGCAAGTAAAACAAACGATAGTGGATATACTTGGAGTCTGGACAATATCCTTACCTATAAACGTACTTTTGAAAAACACGATGTGAATGCCACTTTTGTTTATGGAGCTGAAGAACAAAAATACGAAACAACTACTGCGAGTGGTAAAGACTTTGGAAACGATAAGTTAGGATATAACTATTTGGAAGCTTCTAATTCTGAATTGCAGTCAGTTTCCTCCTCTGCAAGTAAAGAAAACAGTCTTTACTCAATGTTACGTCTTGCTTATACATACAACGACCGCTATATTTTTACCGGAACTATACGCCGAGATGGTTTTTCCGGTTTTGGAGCTGAAAATAAATTTGCATTGTTTCCATCAGTTGCCTTAGGCTGGCGTATTTCAGAAGAAGATTTCTTCAAAAACAGTGTTAACTGGGTAGATAACATGAAAATTCGTCTGTCGTATGGTTCAAACGGAAACAGGACTGTTTCGAGCTATCAAACCCTTGCAACCATGAGTTCAACAGATGCTTACCTCTATGGTGATGGAGGCGATGCGGAAAAAGGGATGTATATCAGCTCAATGTCAAATGAAAATCTAAAATGGGAAACTACAAACTCGTTTAACATGGGGGTTGATTTCAGTATTTTCAACCAAAGGATATTTGGTTCACTCGAATATTACCAAGCCAAAACCCACGACCTTTTATATGATATTGATATTCCTTATATGAACAATGGTATTAGCTCTATTGCTACAAATATTGGAGAAATGTCTAACCATGGTTTCGAATTTTCCATAACAGGCAGACCTGTGAAAACCAGGGATCTGCAATGGGATGTAACTGCTAATTTTTCGTTGAACAGAAACAAGATTGAAACGATTCTTGGTCTCGATGATGATGGGGATGGGAAGGAAGATGACCTTGTATCAAGCAAAATATTTATCGGCCATCCATACGGAGTTTGTTATGATTTTAAACAGACAAGTATGTGGCAGTTAGAAGATTATAATGCCGGAATTATCCCTGATGGTTTTACTTACGGAACATATAAAGTAGAAGATATAAACGAAGATGGTAATTACACTGCAGCCGATGACAGGGAAATATTAGGTTATACCGACCCATCTTATCGTTTTAGTATCCAAAATACACTGCGTTATAAAAACTGGGAGTTTAAAATGTTGGTAAATTCCGTTCAGGGTGGTAAAAATTATTACTATGGTCAACCAGGGAGTGAGTTAAACAATACCTATGAAAACAATTCGTTTAAATGGGATTACTGGACTCCGGAAAATCCTGATGCACGTTACCGCCAACCCGGATATTATTCAGCAGCATTGGGATCGGATTACTCGCCTTATATCCAGAGAAGTTTTATCCGTCTTCAGGACGTTACTTTATCATATTCCCTTCCTGAAAAATGGCTGAATAAACTTCAGCTAAGGAGAGTGAAAGTATATGTGTCGGGTAAAAATCTGTTAACTCTGACCGATTGGGATGGTTGGGATCCTGAAACAGGGACAGGATTTGACTATTGGTCATACCCCTTGTTGAGAAGTTATTCATTAGGTGTTAATCTTGAATTTTAATGGAGGATTCGATATGAACTGGATTAAAAAAACAACAATAATTATGATGTTGGCTTTTGTTGCCGTTACATCATGCAACGAAGACAAGTTTCTTGAAGAAGATCCCTTGTCGATATATACAGCTGATAATTCACTCGAAACAAGTTCTGATTATCAGGCTGCTGTTAATACCCTATATAGTAATGTTAGGGGGCTGGTGTTTTTGGCAACTTATGATTCTCGTTTTGCTTTTTATTATGCTACCGATTTTGCTTTTTGTGCCTGCTCAGAATTTAAATTGAATACATATAAAGAGACAATGGTACCTGAGTTCTCGGTAGTGTCTGATATGTGGAATAATTCCTATGATGTTGTAAACCAGGCGAACTTGATTTTAACTCGAATAGAAGAAGCTAATCTGGAGGAGGGCGACGTTAATGCATTCAGGGGACAAGCCTTATTTTTCCGTGCATTTGGCTACAGAATGCTGGCCAGTTTATTTGGTGGTGTCCCTCTTATTGTTGAGGAAATAACTTCTCCACGAAGGGATTTTGTCCGTGCAACAAGAGAAGAAACTTATACCCAATGTAAAGAAGATCTTATAGAAGCAGTGTCTTTACTGGACAATATTGATGAAGTCGAAGATGGTAAGATATCGAAACAAATGGCACAACATTTATTGTCAGAAATTTATATATCGCTTGAAGATTATGATAATGCAATAAGCATGGCTACCAATGTTATTGATTATCCTGCAATGAGTTTAATGACTCAGCGTTTTGGATCAAAGGTTGATGAAGAGGGTAGTGCTTATTCCGACTTATTTAAGATTAATAATCAGAACCGCAACTCCGGAAATACTGAGTCGCTTTGGGTTTGCCAGTATGATTATAATAATGCTGGTTCATCAACCAGAGACAGAAGACCTTGGAGTTATCTGCCTTTTTATCAAAATATAACAATTACCATTGATGATGTAACTACAACAGCCTTCGAAGGAGTGACTGCCGAAAAAGGTGGGCGTGGTATAGGGTGGATGCAACCGACCGATTATGTGCTAAATAGTATCTGGGAGGAAGGTGACCTGAGGAATGCTCCGTACCAGATTGTCCGTGATGTACAGATTGATAATGATGAATCACCTGCTTATGGAAAATGGTTAGTTGCCGATGGTTATTCATCTCAGGTAAACATGATAAGAAGTTGGTTTCCTATCTTTATGAAACTGGCCAGTGGTTATATACCGGAAGATTATTATCAAACGAATTCTGATGGAGAATATCTGAAGACTGGGCTTGGGGAACAATTGTTAACTAATAGTGGGGATGCTTCGTTCCGTGATTTGTATTATTTTCGATTGGCCGAAACATATTTACTGAGAGCCGAAGCTTATATTAAAAAGGGAAATACAAGTTCTGCCACTGCAGATATAAATACCGTAAGAGCTCGTTCAGAAGCTCCTCTTGCTGATGATAGCGAAGTCGATATTGATTATCTTTTAGACGAAAGATTGAGAGAACTAGCTTACGAGGAACTTCGAATGGTTACACTTTGCCGAATGGGTTTGCTTGTTGATCGTACAAAAAAATATAACTCTACCTATGTGGCCAATGATGGTTCTCCAGCCGAATCAAGTGGTACTTCAATGGAAGATTATCATAATTTGTGGCCTATACCTTACAGTGAAATTGAGATGAATACCGAAATAGAACTGCAACAAAACCCTGGGTATAATTAAGAGATAGTTAGCGTTTGGTATAATAAATAGTTTAGTTAGATAAGAGGGCAGAGTTTGTTTTCTCTGCTCTCTTAATAATTCTTTTCTGGTTGTAGCAGTTTTACGCATAACCAGATGTGGAACGTGTTCATTCGAATTGACAATTCTTTGGCTAATCAATCCTATTTTATAGGTTTCGCTGATTTATCATAAAATCGAAATTTTATTTTATATGGTGACATTAAAAGACATAATTATAATGTCAGTTGTATTGCTTTTTTCTATTGTAACCAGAGAATCTATTGCAATAAACAAGCATGATATTACTATTGCCAATGAAGATTTGCTGATTTGGTACGATAAGCCAGCTTCATTATGGACTGAGGCAATACCAATAGGTAATAGTTTTATGGGGGCAATGATTTTTGGCGACCCTAACAGGGAACATCTTCAATTAAACGAATCAACTCTTTATTCCGGCGATCCCAATTTTTCATATAAATCAATCAATATAAGAAAACGATACACTGAGGTTACAAAACTTTTAAATGAAGGCAAATATCTGGAGGTCCAGGAAATTATCAGGGAAGATTGGCTGGGAAGAGCGCAGGAATGCTACCAACCACTTGGTGATTTGTGGCTCGACTTTGAGAATAATGGCCCTGTAACTAATTACAGAAGAGAACTGGATTTAGAGAAAGCCAAGGTGAAGGTTTCCTATAAAGCGAATAACATTAGTTATACCAGGGAATATTTTGCCAGTTATCCTGATCATGCAATAGTTATAAAAATAACTGCCGATAAAAAGGGCTCGATAAATGGAAGGTTAACGCTAACAACGCCGCACCAACCTGCCGAAAAGCATTTGGAGGAAGATGGATTGCTAGTGATGCAGGGAAAGGCACCCGGTTTTGCATTAAGACGCACCTTTAAACAGGTTGAAGAAGTTGGAGATCAGCGAAAATACCCTGAAATATATGAAAAGAACGGTAATTTAAAATCCAGTGCAAAAAACGTATTGTACGATAAGGAAGTTTATGGTTTGGGTATGGCGTTTGATACCCGGGTTAAAACCCGAAATGAAGGAGGAGAAGTAACAGTAAGTGCCGATGGAGTTGTGGTTGAAGATGCCGATGAAGTGGTGTTTATTGTTAGTGCTGCAACAAGTTATAATGGATTTGATAAAAGCCCTGTTTATGAAGGAACTGATCCTGCGCAAAAAGTAAAATCTTATATTTCTCGGCTGGAAGAATCCTCTTACGAAAAAATATTACAAAAACACCTAGAAGACTACGGGAATTTGTTTGGGAGGGTACAGTTACAAATAGAAAAACCAACCCTTCAATCAGAATTACCTACCGATGAACGCCTAAAATTGTTTTCGAATGGAAGAGATCCCTCGTTAGTATCTCTTTTTTTTCAGTTTGGAAGGTACCTAATGATTTCCGGGTCAAGGCCGGGAGGGCAGCCATTAAATCTTCAGGGAATTTGGAATGCAGAGATTATCCCTCCGTGGGCAGGTGCTTACACAATGAATATTAACCTGGAAATGAATTATTGGCCTGCCGAGCTGACCAATTTATCTGAATGTCATGAACCATTGTTTACGGCAATTAAAGAATTGGCTCAAAATGGAAGAAAAACCGCGTGGAGCATGTTTGGTAATCGCGGGTGGACTGCCAATCATAATATGTCGATTTGGAGACAGGCTGAACCGGTAGACAGAGCGTATTGTTCTTTTTGGCCTGTTTCGGCAGGATGGTTAACCAGTCATTTGTGGGAGCGGTATCTTTTTCAAGGCGATAAGGAATTTTTGAGAAATGAGGTTTTCCCGTTATTAAAGGGAGCCGTTTTGTTTTACTCCGATTGGCTTGTCTATAATAAGGACGGATACCTTGTAACACCTGTGGGACATTCTCCTGAGCATACTTTTGTTTACGGAGATGAGCATTATGCGAATTATAGTCCCGGCCCAACAATGGACATGACCATTATCCGGGAATCTTTTTCCCGCTATCTGGATGCCTGCCATATTCTTGGCATTGAAGATGATTTATCTCAGTTGGTTTCTTATCAATTGCCTAAGTTGTTACCCTATCAGATTGGAAAATACGGGCAGTTGCAGGAGTGGCAATTCGATTTTGAAGATGGACAGTTAGAACACCGCCATATTTCGCATCTGTACGGTTTTTATCCGGGCAATCAAATCAACTATAAAAATGCTCCTGAATTGATGTCGGGAGCATATAAAGTAATGGAACGCAGGGGCGATAAAGCAACCGGTTGGTCAATGGGATGGAAAATTAATGTATGGGCTCGTTTCCGTGATGGAGATCATGCCCTAAAATTGATTACCAATTTATTGACCCTGGTAAAAGAGAATGATGTTAAGTATTCCGGAGGGGGGATATATCCCAATTTATTTGATGCACATCCTCCTTTTCAAATCGACGGGAATTTTGGAGCTACAGCCGGAATAGCAGAAATGCTGGTGCAGAGTCACGATGGCGATATTTTTTTGCTGCCAGCCTTACCTCATGCCTGGAGTTCGGGTAAGGTAACCGGGTTGCGTGCCCGGGGTGGTTTTGAGATTGATATGGAATGGGAAAAGGGAAAGTTAAAAAAGGCTGTCATCTATTCCCAATTAGGAGGAAACTGCAGAGTACGCACAAACATTCCGGTAAAACCGACAAATACCGATTACAGAGTTGCGATAGATAAAAATCCGAACCCATTATTTGAATACATCGATCCCGGAAAACCTTTAATTAAAGATACTTCAAAATTGAAGAAATTGGATAAGGAAAGTTCCACGGTGATCGATTTTCAGACAGAAGCGGGGAGTGTGTATATTTTGAAATAATTAATAACCAACATAAGTCTAATAAATATGTATAGTTGCAAGAAAGTTCTTTTGTTTCTGTTTACAGTGTCCTTTTTTATATCCCAAAGCGTTGTTTTTGCCCAAATAGAAAGCAATAAGGCTGATTGGGAAAAGATGCACCAAAGTAAAAAACAACGGTTGGAAGAATTTAATGATGCTAAATTCGGAATGTTTATCCACTGGGGGCTGTATTCCAAGCCCGCAGGCATGTGGAAGGGAGAAACAAATGAAGGCCTTGGCGAATGGATTATGTATGAAGCCCAGATTCCAAGAGACGAATACCGGGCTTTGGCCAAAGATTTTAATCCTGAAAAATTCAATGCCAAAGAGTGGGTAAGTTATGCTAAAAAAGCCGGTATGAAATACATGGTTGCCATGCCCAAACACCACGATGGTTTTGCCATGTACGATTCTGAGGTAAGCGATTATAATATTGTTGGTACTACCCCTTTTGGTCGCGATCCTATGGAAGAATTGTATCAGGAATGTAAAAAGCAGGGTTTGAAATTCGGAATATATTATTCGCATTCCATCGACTGGATGGACGGTGGTGATGCCGGTGTTGCCCAGGCAATAAAAAAAGACCCAAACCATGACGATACTTATGCAGCCAATTTGTGGGATCCGCCTTCAACCGGCTACGATGAATACCAGGAAAAGAAAGCCAAACCACAAATGCGCGAGTTGTTGGATAAATTTCCTGATCTGTTTGAGATATGGTACGATTATCCACGGTTTATGAATGAAGAGCAAAGTTTTTCGTTTTATAAACTGGTTTACGAAAAGCAACCTGAATGTATTGTAAACAGCCGGGTAGGAAATGGCCTGGGCGATTTTTGGATTCCTGGAGACAACTGTATTCCTGAAGATGGGGAAGGGGAAGATATTTACTGGGAAACCCCCGGAACATTAAACAACACCTGGGGCATAAAAAGTTACGATACTGATTGGAAATCGCTAGATGAATTGCTGTACTGGATAACCGAGATTACCAGTAAAGGTGGTAATTACTTGTTAAATGTAGGCCCAACTGCCGAAGGTTTATTCCCGGATGAAAGCATAAAACAGTTAAAGGAAATTGGTGCGTGGATGAAGGTAAATGGCGAATCTGTTTACGGAACAACAAAATGGCGGGTAAATCACGAAGGACCTTATGATGTGTCAGTGAAGAGTACGGAAGATCGTGAAAAAGATGGTTTTAACGCCGAATTCACAACGGAAGATTTTTGGTTCTCGCAAAAAGGAGATGCTGTTTATGTAACTGGTTTAAAATGGCCTGAAGGCAAAAATATCCTGATAAAATCATTTGCAGGCTCAAAGAATAAAATAAGAAAAGTAGCCTTGTTAGGCAGTAAAAGCAAACTGGAATGGGAGCAAAGTTCCAACGGATTAAAAGTAACCCTTCCTGAAAAATACCCTCATAACAAGGGATTTGTGTTAAAAGTAGAAACTAATTCTCATTAAAACAAAATGCGTTAATACGGCATTACACCAAATCATGAAATTTAAAAATTATAGCTTAATGAAACAATATCAACGAATTGCGATAGGACTGATCCTTACCGTTTTTTGTGCCCAGACAAGTATGGCCCAAAACAGTTACGATGAAATATTTAAAGTAGCCGATAATGTTCTTGCAAATACCTCATTTAAAATAATTAATAGCGAAACAAAAGACTTATACGACAGTTCTGAAGGGCTGAAAGTTTCTGAAAATTACGAGTTCGAAAGCCCGTACAACGCCTGGCAATACTGGAACGGCGTGCTGGCTATTGGTATGATCAACTTGTCGGAAGTATCAGGAGATGATAAGTATAAAGAATATGCTTTAAAGTGCTACAATTTAATGTTTGACAATCTGGATTATTTTGGAAAACAATATAACGCAGGTATTCGCAAACAATGTATGTACCAGTTTTTCGAGATGGGGTTGCTGGACCATTGTGGCGCAATGTCGGCAGGGTTGTGCGATGTTTATGATATTGATTCACAAAAACGCTACAAAGAATATTTGGATAAGGCCGCTAATTATATTGAGACCAAAGAATTGCGTTTTGGTGATGGAACTCTGGTGCGCCGGGTTCCTAAACAAATGACCCTCTGGGCAGACGACCTGTATATGAGCGTTCCTTTTCTTGCCCGCATGTCGAAAATAACAGGAGATAGTAAATACATTGAAGATGCTGTTCTGCAGGTAAAAAACTTCAATAAATACCTTTATAATGAATACAATGACCTTTATTATCATTGTTATTACAGCGATAACCAGCAGAATGGAGTGGCACATTGGGGCCGTTGCAACGGATGGGTTGTAATGGCCGAAGTGGAGTTGCTTTCCTTGTTGCCCCAAGACCATCCTAAAAGAGCAGATCTTATCAAGATACTTGAACAACACATCATTGGGATTTCCCGTTACCAGGATTATTCGGGCATGTGGCACCAGCTTATCAATAAACCCGATTCGTATTTGGAAAGTTCGTCAACTGCTATGTTTGTTTATGGAATTGCCAAGGCCGTAAACGAAGGTTGGATTAACCCTTCGTATGCCAATATTGCTTACAGTGGTTGGGATGGACTGGTAGAAAAAATACAGGACGATGGTCAGGTACAGGACATTTGTATCGGAACCGGAATAAGAGATAATATCCGATTTTATTATGACAGACCTACAAAATTGAATGATATCCATGGTTTGGGTGCAGTGCTGTTGGCTGGTGCTGAGATGAAAAAATTGGATATGTTGATGACAAAAAAGAAATAAACAGAGTTTTCGTCTTTTTTAACCTGGATTACCCCAGGTATCAATCTGTCAAATAAAAATATTTAGATCAAACAAAACCAGTTAAATATGGATTACCCAGTTAAAAATATTAAGCGATTTTTTTCAAGAAAAAATGTTTCGCATATTTTTCGTTTTTCTCCTTGTATTATCATCCTTTTTTTTCTGTTGATTGCTTTTAATTATCAGTTGAGCGCACAACAATTAAGCAACTGTTCTGCCCGTTTGGAAGGAGAAACGTTAATTCTTGAAAACAACCTTGTCAAACGCGTTTATGAATGGAATAACGGCGATATAATAACCCTGTCGCTAGCCAATAAAATAACGGGGCAAACATGGGATGCAGAGGGAAAAGCACCCGATTTTAGTGTGCCGGGAATAGGGGAACCTTCTGATGGGAATTTGGATGTGAGGCAAATTGAAGGTACCGACCGCATTACCGGGCATATTGAAGCTGAGGTGGTAGTGATATACGGCGACATGTGGCTAAAACGTGTGTTTCGGGTTTATCCAGATTGCCCTGCTATTGCGTGTGATTTTTATATGAAAGGGAAAGCTCCCGATGCGTGGAAACCTACCGTCCCTTCTGTCAATGCACTTGAAAACTACGAAAATCATGGAAAAGATGACATAAGCTCAAAGGATATTCCTGTGATGGATCGCTTAAGTTTGCCTGGTAATCACTGGAACCTGCGCGTGGTAGATTTCCGGGATGCAGCAGATAATCAAAATACCTATGTTTATGAAAAAGAGCTGCTAGCCTGGCGAGAATATAACTGTTTAAAAGGGAATATCCTTTTTGCCAACGATCATAATAGTAATGGCATTTTTATTCTGAAAGAAGCTCCTTGCTCCAACGTTCAATTGGCTTATCCCGGATTCGACTTTTTTTGTAAAATTAACGATTTTCAAACCGTCGGTCTGGGGCTTCAACCTGATGATTTGGGATTGCTGACAGACAAATGGGTACAGGGGTATAGTTTTGTTTTTGGTGTTACTAATGCTACCGAACTTGGTCAAATTGGTGCAGTCCGGAATTATTATATGAAAGCCCGAAGATTTAATTCCCAACGTGATGATATGATTGTAATGAATACCTGGGGAGACCGTAATAAAGATTCGAAAATTAGCGAAACTTTCTGTCTTGAGAACATTGAGGCTTGCAACCGGCTTGGAATTACTCATTTTCAAATTGATTTTGGCTGGTCGCAGGGACGGGAACCTTATACCGGCGAGTATTACATCACACATAAGGAACGTTTCCCGAATGGTTTAAAACCTTTGGTTGACAAGGCAAATAAGTACGGCATGAAGATTGGGATCTATGGCAATCCTGGCAACGAAAATTTCCCTTACCTTCATTGGAAAGAATTCGCTGATGCATTTGTGAACGAGTATAAAAAAAGTGGCGTCAGTATGATAAAATATGACCTCTTTCGCCTGGCTGATAAACTTTCAGATATCAATGTTAAGCAGGTAATGGACCGCATTCTGCGAGGAACAAACGATGAAGCTTTTTTCAATATTGATATTACGGCACAAGACAGGCCCGGCTATTTTTATTGTTACGATTATGGAAACTATTTTCTCGAGAATCGTTATACCGACTGGGGCAACTATTATCCACACTGGATCTTGCGTAACCTCTGGATGTTATCGAAATATGTTCCTTCTTATATGTTGCAGACCGAGTTTTTGAATAAATGGCGCAAGGACGATGAATACCCGCAGGATGATCCTTTCCGGCCATCACAGTATCCTTTCGATTATATTTTTGCAATTACAATGGCAGGGCAACCACTGGCCTGGTTCGAAGCTTCGGAATTACCTGAAGAAGCTTCTGAAATTGCTCCGTTAATTAAACAATATCGTGAGATTATGGCCGACATCCATGCAGGGCAGGTTTTCCCGATAGGCAACGAACCTTCTGGTAGAAGCTGGACCGGATTTCAATCGATAAAAGATAATAATGGTTATTTGTTGGTTTACCGCGAAAAAAATGAAAATGCCAAAGCCATGGTGCAAACATGGTTCCAGCCCGGTGAAAAAGTAAAATGTACCTCAGTTTTGGGACACGGTAAAACATTTGCAGGGAAAGTGAATGAACGCGCAGAGCTGGAGTTTGAACTGCCCAGGGAATGTACGTTTGCAGTTTATCAATATGAGATTCAATAATTTTTATAGACGGAAATCGAATAATTTTTTCAAAATAAATACTTAGATATAAAATAAATTTTATGAAATATTTTATTGTTGCGTTATTGGTTATTAGTTCTTGTTTTTCAGCCTATTCGCAAGCCGGAAAAGTGAAGGAATCGCTTCAGTTTAAAAGTAATCTGGTTAACTATCTTGTTGACTATTCTATCTATTTACCTCCCGATTATGAAAGTTCGGAAAGAAGCTATCCTGTGTTGTATCTTTTACACGGTTATTCTGATAATGAAACGAGTTGGATTCAGTTTGGACAGGCGAATAAAATTGCAGATAAGGGCATTGCCAACGGCGATTTCTCTTCGTGTATTATTGTAATGCCCAATGGAAAAGTAGGCTGGTATTGTAATAGTGCCGATGGAAGCGACCTCTGGGAAGATATGTTTATTAAAGAGTTTATTCCTTTTATTGAAAAAGAATACCGGATCAGACCGGAAAAGCAATTCCGGGCTGTTGCCGGTTTGTCGATGGGAGGAAACGGCTCGCTTATGCTGGCGATGCACCATCCCGATTTGTTTTCAACCTGCGTAGCTATGAGTGCCGGGACTTTTACCGACGAAGAGGTAATTGGTAAGGATACTCACGATCATTATTTTGGAAACGTATTTGGAGAGAAATTGCCCAATGATGTAAGCGATCACTGGAAAGCAAGCAACCCGCTGCATTTACTCGATACAGTTGATACCGAAAGTTTAAAATCAATCAGGTGGTATATCGACTGCGGCGATGATGATTTTTTATACAAAGGGAATGCAGCTTTGCATGTAAAAATGCGCGATTTGGAAATCCCTCACGAATTCAGGGTGAGGGATGGAGGCCACGAATGGGGATACTGGCGCACAGGTTTATATGATGGTTTGAAGTACATTTCTGAAAAATTTCATCGCTAACATGTAAAAATAGGGAACTGGTTTGTGTTCGAACAACTCATTCAAATAAACAAATTACACTAAAAAGAAAATTGAATAATGCAAAATAAAGAATTAACACAGTCATCATCACGCTTGCTTTCGCTCGATTTTTTTCGGGGATTTACCATGTTTTTATTGATTGTCGAGTTTTCTCACTTATATAGTTATATGGTACAACCTGAGCTTGAAGGCACTTTTCTGTACTTTATCGGGACACAACTCCATCATCACGATTGGCACGGGTTTCACTTTTGGGATTTAATACAGCCGTTTTTTATGTTTATCGTAGGAGTGGCAATGCCATTATCTTACAGTAAAAGAATAAAACGCGGAGAATCGCATCAAACCATATTCAGGCATATTGCACAGCGGTCGGTTTTGCTGTTGTTTTTGGGTTGGTGGTTATACTGTATGCGTTCAGGAGAAATCTCTTTTTTCTTTCAAAATGTATTGGCACAACTCTCGGTAACCATATTTCTTTCTTTTTTAATAATGCGAAAAAAGCCGCTTACCCAGATTTTAATATCACTGGGATTATTGGCTTTAAATGAGCTGTTGTATCGCGGTTTTTGGGTTGAAGGCTTTAACCAGCCATTTACTCCCGATAAAAATTTTGGGGCATGGTTTGAAATGCTTGTTGCCGGAAGTTTGGATGCAGAACATTGGGTGTCTGTAAATGCAATTCCTACTACTGCACATACTATTTGGGGGGTATTGGCCGGGAAGCTTTTAATGAGTAAAATGGAAAATAAGCAAAAATTGCTGTTTTTAGTTATTACCGGGATTTCCGGACTGGTTATAGGTTACGGACTAGATCCGGTAACACCAATCATTAAAAAAATTGCGACAACCTCGTTTATATTTTTTAGTGCCGGATGGACATTCCTGGCGCTGGCATTTTCTTTCTGGTTAATCGATATGATGAAAGTTCAGAAGGGAGTGCTGTTTTTTGCCATTGTTGGGATGAACCCCTTGTTTATATACATTTTTGCACATATCGGAGGCGGAACCCTGATTACTGATATTGTCACCCCTTTGTCGAAATTACTTTTTGGATGGACCGGCGAATTAGGTGTTCATTTCAGTAATTCGATATTAACATCGCTGGGCTTTTGGTACATCTGTTATTGGATGTATAAACGAAAAATATTTATTAAAATTTAAAGAACGAACTCCTTCAAAATTTAATCTGAAATGAAAATGAAAACAAACTTGTTGCTTATCACTTTACTGATTGGATTTATACAATTTTCTGAATGTAAAAACAAACAGAAAGAGGTTAATATATTGTTCCTACATCATAGTACCGGAGGTATAATTTTTAACGGAAATAAAACAACCCATACTGTTCCCAAATGGTTTGAAGCATATAACAACGAAAACGGGACTTCCTATTCAATAACAGAACAGGCTTTCCCAAAAAAGAAACCTTACGGTTGGAAAAACTACCCTTCAGATTATTACAATATTTGGGTGAAAAATGCAGGCGACCAATCTTTTATGGAAGAGCCAACATTGGAAATGTTAACCAAACAGTACGATGTAATTATTTTTAAACATTGTTTCCCTGTAAGTTCGATAGAAGAGGATGATGGTAATGTCGATATTAATTCATCGAAAAGGACATTGGCCAATTATAAGTTGCAGTACAACGCTTTAAACGAGAAATTAAACGAATTCCCTGATACAAAGTTTATTGTTTTTACAGGAGCTGCTTTAGTTGAAAATGCTACCACTCCGGGCGAAGGGAAACGTTCGCGCGAGTTTTTCGAATGGGTAAAAAATGAATGGGACACGCCAAAGGATAACATTTTTATTTGGGATTTTTTCGAGCTGGAAACCGAAGGGGGAATCTATTTAAAAACAGAATATGCCGCATCGGAAACAAATTCGCATCCAACTGCTGATTTTGCAGTGAAAGTCTTGCCCCTTTTCTGTGATCGGGTTGTAGATGTGATTGAAAAAAATGGTAAAAAAACGAATCTAAAAGGAGAAATTAAATAGATAACAGATAGTGAAAAGACGAAGTTTTTTAACCAATGTATTACTTGCAAGTGGAGCAATTGGGCTTGGGGCAGGTTGTAATCGAAAAATTGACTCGACGAGCCAGGAAGAAAAGCCTCCTTTAATTCAGAATAATGTAAATCTCTTGGCAGCAACTACCATTGTTGAACCATCCCGGCAGATTCCAATATTGGCAAACACTGATGTTTTGGTAATTGGAGGGGGACCTTCTGGAGTGGCTGCAGCTATAGCGGCAAGTCGTACCGGGGCTGAAACATACTTGGTAGAGCGTTACAATCACCTGGGCGGTTTATGGACTGGTGGTTTGGTATTACCACTGTTGTCAACCCATGCGGTGGACAAGAATATGAGAAGCAAACAGGTTATTCATGGTGTAGGAGGAGAAATGGCTAAGAGGTTGAAGGATATGGGAATGGCTATTCATAAAACAAATCCGGTTGTTGATCCTGAAGCTGCCAAATATGTATTGGACGAAATGATCCGAGAAGCAGGTGTTAAAATGCTGTATCATACCTGGGGCGCCAATGTAATAATGGAGGGAGACGAATTAAAAGGTGTATTCATTGAAAGCAAATCAGGCAGAATGGCAGTCATGGCAAAAGTAGTTATCGACTGTACCGGCGATGGAGATATTTTTCATTGGGCCGGAGAACAGTCTGATGAGATGAAATACCACATTGGACTGATTCACCGTCTGGGGAATGTAGATCGTATAGATAAAAATAAACCTGGTTACAAGGAAATGAGTATTGGTGAAGAAACGCCAATAAAAGGTGTTAACTGGGTAAACATGCATGGAGAGAATGATCAGGATGGAGTGGATATGCTTAACCTTTCTCGTCTTCAGATGAAATATCGAAAGGAGATATGGGAAAGCGTTCAGGAAATCAGTAAAACGCCGGGTTACGAAAAGGTTTTCTTAGTAGATACAGCATCTCAAATGGGGGTACGCATGTCGCGTATTGTTGATGGTGAATATAAACTAACACTTGAAGATACGATGACATTTAAGTCATATGATGATGCAATTGGAGTAAGCGGTGCATGGACCAGCATGTTATATAAGGGAAAGAGGGTTCTAAAACATGAACGTCCTTACTGGCAAATCCCACTACGTTCATTAATTCCTAAAAATACTGAAAACTTATTGGTTGCTGGCAGGTGTTTTTGTTTTGAACGAGACCTTGTTGAAGATACCCGTGTTATAGGTACCTGTTTAATAACCGGGCAAGGGGCAGGTGCTGCAGCAGGCTTATCAGTAAAAGAAAAACAGCCAGTACGTAACCTTGATAACTCAAAGTTAAAGAAACTGCTCTTAGAGCAAAGCGTATGGCTAGGTTAAACGTCCTGTTTTATGATTTTGATAATAAAAGTTAAACTACTAAAAATAAAAAGAATGGATAAAATAAGAATAATATTATTGCTATGCTTTGTGTTATGCTATCCTACGATAATCAATGCTAAGAACGGAAGTAATGAGCCACAGAAAGAGAATCTCGTACAAAAAGGGTTTGTTGATGCTTCTGATTTTGGATTTTCTCCATCAGCAAGTGGAAAAGAAAATACGATCGCATTACAGAAGGCTGTAGATAAAGGTGGATCAATTACCGTAAGCACCCCTGGTATCTATAAGGTTGCAGGCACAGTTTATGTCGGTAGTAATACATCTTTGATCTTTGGCAACAATGTTTCATTAAAAAAGGTAAACGAGGAAGGCGACTTTACCCATGTTTTTTTGAACAAGGGAGCACTAAGTAAAACCTATAATGAGCATATTTCCATTGAAGGGTTGAACCTTATTGTTAACGGGGTAGATAAGGCAATGACTGAAGTTTATGGGTTACGGGGGCAGATTGCTTTTTTTTACGTAAAAGATTTGAAAATAGAACGGTTTCGCTGTTATGACTTTGCCTCAGTACAATTTTGTGTTCATGTTTGTACGTTTGAGGACCTGATAATAGATGATATAATTATCCACGGGAAAAAAGATGGAATTCACCTTGGACGCGGAAATCGATTCACTATCAGAAACGGTGTTTTTAAGTGTTTTGATGATGCCATAGCTTTAAATGCAAACGATTATGCAACCTCTAATCCTGAACTTGGCTGGATTACAAATGGGCTTATCGAAAATTGTTACGATTTGTATGAAGAAGAGACAGTCGGTAATTTTTGCCGTCTTCCTGCCGGTGCCTGGATTGACTGGAAACCAGGAATGGAGGTGCAGCAATCAGATGTCGTAATTTCAAATGGGCGCCTTTATCGCGTTCAAATGCAACCTGACGGGAAAGTATATAAATCGCTAACCCCACCAACACACGAAAAAGGCAGCAAAGTTCTTGATGGAATAAACTGGGGAATGGTTCAGGAAGATGTAACCTATACAGCGGGTGTGCGAAATGTGACTTTTCGAGATATCTTTCTTGAAAAGCCAAGACTTGGTTTTGAGTTTCGTTTTGGTTATGGTCCTTATAATCGTTCTTATTATCCGGGGGCTGAAATACCAATACCGAAACAATTTACTTTCGATAATATTCAAGTATTGTATGATGAGCCAACTGACCTAATATCTGTAAATACTCCTGTTGATGTACTTACAATTTGTAATTCAAGCATAAAGGATAATAAAATAAGTTTTTATGAAACTCCAGACTTGAAAGACTATCTGAAAACACAGATAAATATTTATGGTTGCTCCTTTAATAATGAAGGAGTATTTGAACTGGTGAAGAATTGCGTTAACGGTAAAAAAATATTACTGAAGACTTCTGCCAATATTGAATTAGGTACTAATTTTTCAGCAACCGTAGTTCCGGGGAAAGGTGAAATTATTGTTGAATCAGATTTAACGGGGCTGAAAGACTAAAAGGGGATCTTCCATTACTCGGTTGAAAAACATAAGTTGATTTTTTAACTTCTGTCAAGTCCATTTGATAAAGGTAACATTACTACGAAAAAAAGATTAGTTGGCTAACTACTAAAAAAAGTTATGAAAAAGGTTGTGTTATTGTTTTTCGCAATTATTATTTACATTTCTGTCAACGCGCAGACGACTTATTATGTATCTACAACAGGTAGCGACTCTGACGTTGGGACTTCGTCTGCTCCTTTTGCCACATGGCAAAAAGCCATATCTAAGGTCAGTGCCGGGGATACAATCATAATAAGGGAGGGTACCTATTACCCGGGAGCTGACACGGACAATGGGAAGTTACCCCATTACGGTGTTTACATTAACGGTATAGATGGGACAGTGAGCGCTCATATTACATTAAAATCCGAGAGAGAAGGTGTGCGGCCTGTACTGGATTGTTCAAACTTAGATTCTTCCAGTACTAACCGGGGTTTAGTTATTAACTATAGCGATTATTGGAATATAATAGGTGTAGATATAACAGGCGTAAATCAAGTCAACACATCAGTATGTGCCGGACTGATAGGTTTGTATTGTAATTATGTACACCTTTTAGGGGTACGATCGTATGACAACGAAGGAGTGGGCATAAGGTTCGAACACACTTGTACAGGCGTCACCATAGAAAATTGTGACTCATACAATAATTACGACTATGTAAGCAATGGAAATCATGCGGATGGGATAGAATTTGCATACGTGGACGAGGGCTGCCACAACTATATAAAGGGCTGTAGGATCTGGAATAATTCAGACGATGGTATAGATTTGTGGCAGAATGATGGTATAATGGAAATAGACAGTTGTTGGGTGTGGAATAACGGTAAAGATGATGGAGACGGGAACGGTTTTAAGATGGGCAAATCGACAATTACCCCTAGACCGAGAATTACATATAGATATGTTCGGAACTGTTTAGCAGCTTATAATAAATATAATGCTTTGACAGACAACAACGCCGATATGAAAGCGGAGGTATGCAACAATACTTTTTACGAAAATAGTAGGAGTGTTCAGTTTTATACCAATTCGCAGGCTAGCATATTTCAAAATAACCTATACATAAATAATACAAAATCGGCGGATTATGGGAGCAGCGTAACAAAGAATGACCTAAGTTACACAGGGCTTTCAGAATTTTCTTTACTAAGTCGTTACGCCGCCATTGACACAGTAGAACTTAGAACCGCCAGGGGGTTCAACTACGCTCTACCTTTTGTCGATTTTTTAAGACCGTTGGAGAGTAACACAGCGGTGGTAGACCAGGGAACTAACGTTGGGTTATATTATATAAGAAGTGCGCCTGATTATGGGTATGCTGAGTACGGGCTAGAATAGCCCTTTGTTTCACAGGTGCCAACCAAAGAATGGGAATTAGAGGGGAAACACTCAAATGCTTTAATCTCATATTGTCGTCTTTATCGAATTCAAATGCAGACCGATGGGAAAATTTATAAGTAACCCGGCCAATTCATAAAACAGGTCGTAAGGTTGTTAATTTAATAAATTGGGGAAAAAGAAAGAAGGAAAGAGGTCAAACTTACACAGGAAGAGTTTGCGAAAGAGCAGGTGTTGCACTACTGTGGTTTGGAAAATTGAACAAGGAAAGACCAACAGGAATAAGGCAAAGGCAAATCTTGTATTAAGTATGTTTAGTAATGAACTGGTCCCGGGGAACAGCGAAGAACTTGAATTCTGAGAGAAGTTAAAGTATAAATGAAATAATTCGTTTTTTTGGAAAAATATTCAACTATATATGAAGAAATGTAATCTCTGTTATTCTTGATTTTATTAACTAAATATACTCTGGCAGTGCACTAAAACGGGATATGCAAACTGAATTGAACTAATTTTTGTGCCTCTGTTTCTGTCTAATTTTTATCTTAGCAGGCTAAAATTAAATGAAGCTAGGCGGAAAATGATTCAGGAAAAAGAGCTTAATACAGAACTTTTAAAACTGATAAAGCTGGGAGATGAAAAAGCTTTCCGCATTATTTTTAACTCTTATTTTCCGCGATTACTTGCCTTTTCCAAGGAATATGTCAATGATACAGAAGTTGCTAAAAACCTGGTACAGGAATCGTTTTTAAAGCTTTGGGAAAACCGGCAAACATTAAAAGAAGAATCAAACCTAAAGGCCTTCCTATTCCAGGTATTAAGGAATAGCTCACTGAATTACCTGAAGGCAGAGAAGGTAAAACAGAAATACGAAGAACGCCTAAAACACAGTTACAACGAAATGGTGTTAAATTACGGAGCTTTGAAACAGCTCGATTTTGATGTGGTTTCGTTTAACGAGTTAACCGAGATTATTGACAAGACCATCCGGGAACTTCCTCCCCAATGCAAACGTGTTTTTGAGCTAAGTCGCTACCAATCGTTAAAAAACAGGGAGATCGCCGAGAAACTGGGGATCTCGGTGAAAGCTGTTGAGGGGCATATGTCGAAAGCGCTAAAACAACTTCGTACGCAGCTAAAAGAGCATTTTCCTTCAGAATTATTTGCTGTTTTAATGACAATAATATAAGACTTGTTAATCCAGTCGTTTGTCTTAAAAAATAATTTTTTGTTTCCCACCTAGGGTAAAACAATGTCTTGTTGTTACACTATTAGAACGGATAAAATGGATAGAGAAAAAATTATACAGTATGCTTTGGGTAACATCTTTGATGTGGAAGAGAAAAATGAAATCTCACAGCATTTGATGGACAATAAAGAATCCCGAGAGTTTTACAATTCAATAAAAAATACCTGGGCTTTGACTAAAGGGGGCGACGAAGGAAAAGGTTTGGCTGCAGAATATGAGAAGCTTTCGGGGCAGATTGTAAAAACGCGGAATTTGTTCTTGCAAAGCGTATTGAAATATGCTGCTGTGCTGGTTTTAGCCGTAGCAGTTTCATATTCATTATTTAAATTTTTGGTCGGAGCAGAAAATCCTGCTATGAACGAAGTTATTTGCCCGGCTGGGCAAATTGCCGAGGTTGTGCTGTCAGATGGAACCCATGTTTGGTTAAATGCCGAATCAAGTATACGTTATCCGTCTGCTTTTAATGGGGAAAACCGTAATCTGGAGTTAACAGGAGAAGCATTTTTCGATGTCACAAAAGATCCCAAAAATCCCTTTCTGGTTAATGCAAATGATATGCAGGTAAAAGTTTTAGGTACCAGTTTTAATGTTAGTGCTTATCCCGAAAATAACATTTTGGAGACCACGCTGGTTGAAGGAAAAATTGAACTGCTCAACCAACAAGGCAAAAAGATTCTTAACATGAAACCAGGGCAAAAGGCCAGTTATAACCTTGCAGAAAAAAAGGTGCTCCTGTCCGAAGTGGATACCCGTTTTTATTCCTCATGGAAAGAAGGGAAAATTAGTTTTTATAATGAAAGACTTGAGCCCATTATGGACAAACTTGAGCGTTGGTACAATGTAGAATTTGTCTTTAGAGATGATGAAATAAAAAATTACAGGTTTACAGGTACTATTTTAAAACATAAACCTTTGTACCAAGTGTTAGAAGTAATAAAGTTGTCGTCTCCAATTAACTTTCAGGTTATTCAAAAAAGCGAAGCGAAAAATAAAATAATATTATCGAAAGAAAACTAAATGCCTATGTAAAATAGAAGTGGACTAAAACAATGAACCGGCATTACGCGAATAATGCCGGCCCAATCGAAATCCTGAGAAGCGCCAACTCCCTCAGGACAATTAAAAACAATTCCTAAGGGAATCATTAATAATTATTAACATGCCAAAAATATGAAAAAAAACCGAGAGAGTTATGCCCTGTTTTTTGGGTATAAAAAAATGATTAGAGTTATGAAACTAACTATCCTACTACTAATATCAGGAATAATGGCAGTGAGTGCAAAAAGTTATTCGCAGGCAACTAAAGTTTCTTTAGATGTCAACAATGTAACTTTAGCCGAACTGTTTGAAAAAATTGAAGCCCAAAGTGACTTTTACTTTTTTTACAAAAACAGTGAAGTTGTCGATGTTAAAAGAGTTGATCTGAATGTAGAAGGTGTAACAATTGAAAAAATACTGGATGATGTTTTAGCGGGGAGTGATTTAGAATATAAGGTTGTCGATCGCTATATCGTTATTAGTCCAAGCAATAAATTACCGAAAAATGTGGTGTCTTCTGTTGTTCAACAAAAATCAATATCAGGGAAGGTTACGGATGATAAAGGACAGCCATTACCTGGTGTAACTATTGTTGTTAAAGGAACAACACATGGAACAGTTTCAGATGTTGAAGGTAATTTTAATATATCAGATGTAGATGCGACAAGTGTATTGCAATTTTCATTCGTAGGAATGAAGTCGCAGGAAATAGAGGTTGGGTCGCAAACAACAGTTATAGTTCAGATGGTCGCCGATGCTGTTGGTTTGGACGAAGTTGTAGCTATTGGTTATGGTGTAGTAAAGAAAAGCGATCTTACCGGCTCCGTATTTTCTATTAAAGAAGAAGACTTGCAAAGTGGTATATCGGAGAACATTGATGGAAAACTAAAAGGGAAAATTCCAGGAGTGAATATTTTACAAACAAGTGGTAATCCAGGTGCTCAACCTCGAATTCGAATTAGAGGAAGCATTTCAATCGCTGGAAGTAACAGTCCATTGTATGTAGTTGATGGCGTCCCGTTTGATGAAAATCCAATTGGCGGAGGATTACCAGGAAACCTTACAAATAATCAAACAAGTGGACTTAATGCGATAAATTCTAGCGATATAGAATCTTTAGAGGTATTGAAAGGACCATCTGCAGTCGCTATTTATGGTTCAAGAGGCTCTAACGGTGTTATTCTTATTAGCACAAAAAAAGGTAAGGAAGGAAAGCCTAGAATAACTTATAATATGGAAGCCGGTGTCAAAGAAGCTGAAAAGAAAATTGATTTACTAACGGCAGATGAATATATAAAGGTAAGAAACGATATTGCCGCAGAATATGGTGAGTCTCCTGTGTTTTCAGAAACCGATATTGCCAACGCAAGTAATACCGACTGGCAAGACGAAATTTTAAGGACAGGCCTCTATCAAAATCATAATTTAAGTGTAGCCGGAGGTGATGAAACTGCAAAATATTATGCTTCATTCAATTATTTTGATGAGAAGGGAATTGTTATTAGCTCGGGTTTAAAAAAATATAATGGTCGTCTTAATCTCGATCTTAAAGCAAGTGATAAACTTTCATTTGGTGTTAAATTTAATGTTAATCGCACTGTAAATGATTTAATACAAGAAGGTGCCGAAAATGAGGATGCTGGTGTTATAAATGGCGCTCATAATATGGATCCTACAATATCAAGTGAACTACAGCCGGATGGCCGATACCTGACTGCTCATAACCTGGAAAATCCATTGAATGCCGCAAAGGGTTATTTAGCAGATAAGATTATCAATCGTACTTATGGAGCAGCAACTGCGCAATACAAAATTAATTCGGCATTAGACCTTAATTTGAAAGTTGGAGCAGATCTTCAGAATGCTCAGAGGTCACTTTATCGAACGAGAGAAACTAATGTAGGTCTGGCAAATGGTGGAATTGCAAACATTATAGATGCAAACGTACTCAATACTTTATATGAAGGGACAATCCATTATAATAAAGCTTTTAAAAACAGTAATCTTGATTTATTGGGTGGTGTTACTTTTGAGAACTTTACATCAAAAAGCAATGGCTCTGCTATTTCCGGATTTCCAACAGATGAAACATTAAACTATAATTTGGGATTAGGAGACACCGAATTGGATGATTTAAGTAGTAGCTATGCAGCACACTCTTTACTTTCATATCTTGCTCGTGTTAACTATACTTTAAGTGGAAAGTACTTGTTTACTGCTACTTTTAGAGCTGATGGTTCGTCTCGGTTTGGAGCAAACAATAGGTTTGGTTATTTCCCCTCATTGGCTTTTGCATGGAGGCTTAATGAGGAGGATTTTATAAAAGATCTTAATGTTTTTGATAACTTAAAACTTAGAACGAGTTGGGGGCTAACCGGAAATCAAGAGATAGGTAATTATAATGCGTTGGCTACTTTTGGTATTTCTGGTACTCCAATTTCTTTAAGTAATAGTTTAATATCCGTATTAGAACCTGCAAGAATTCCAAATCCAGATTTAAAATGGGAAGCGAAAGAGGAATATAATATTGGTTTAGATTTTGGTGTATTGAATGGAAGACTTTCGGGGAGTTTCGATTATTTTAATCAAAAGACCCATGATTTACTTTTTGCAAAACCGATCCCATCGAACTCGGGATTTTCATCAATGTTGGATAACATTGGAAGTGTTAGAAATTCAGGGATCGAGTTCATGTTAACCTCTATAAATGTTGAAGGTGATTTTTCGTGGAGAACAACGTTTAACTTTTCATATATAAAAAATGAAGTTTTAGATCTTGGGCCTGTTGACCAAATTGTACATGGTTCTGTTGGGTGGACATCTCAAGTTGGATTGATTCGTGAAGGAGAACCGATGAATTCTTATTATGGACATGAAGTTGAAGGAATTTTCCAGGAAGGAGATGACATTGAAAATTCTGCACAACCAACAGCGCAGCCCGGTTTTATTAAGTTTAAAGATCAAAACGATGATGGAAGAATTGATGAGGAAGACCTGGTGCCATTAGGAAATCCGGAACCTGATTTTACATATGGATTGTCGAATACATTTAGCTATAAGAACTGGGATTTAACAATTTTTATACAGGGAGTTAGTGGAGTTAAATTGTTAAATTATACGTATCTGAGATCTTTTTATCCAATCGATTATACACGAAACAGGATGGCAGAGCCTTGGTTAAACCGCTGGACTCCATCTAATCCAACTAATAAATTTCCTTCAGGTGTAGATTATAACGCTTATGGAGGTAGTCAGGTTAATGATTTAACCTTACAAGATGCTTCTTTTTTAAGGATTCAGGATATTCAATTAAGTTATGATATTCCTATCAAACGTAAAAGTTTTATCCATTCTGCCAATCTTAGTTTTATGGTTAATAATGCCTTTACATTTACAAAATACAATGGTTATAATCCTGAGGCAGCCCAAAGTACAAACATGGTTGTCAGAGCAGATTATATCTCCTATCCATTAGCTAGAACTTATTCATTGGGAGTAAAAGTTGGATTTTAGTACGAACATTAATTAAAGGAATAAGACTATGAAAAATAAAATATTAATATCAATTTTATTCGCAAGCATATTATCAATTGTCTTTACTGCTTGTGATGATATACTAGAAGAATTCCCTAAGGATCAGTATAGTGAGAACTCTATTCGCCAGGATAAAGAAACAATGATTAGAGTTTTGTATGGTGCCTATAATAATCAGGTTGAGCAAACCCATACACGGTTTACAAGACATGATTTAACTACTGACTATATGTGGCAGAAGTTTGGCGGTTTTAACAATCAAACACAGATATATCAAGATTTTATATGGACTTCTCTACACAGTTTCTTACAAGATAATTACCGGAAGAAGTACCGGGGGATTAATGCCGCTAACATCGTTCTTGATAATATTGAATTTAATGATGAATTTACCGATGACGAAAGAGCTCAAATTATTGCAGAGGCTAGGTTCTGCCGTGCATTTTTATATTATCAGTTATATGACGAATTTGGCCCTGTTCCATTAATGACATCTTCTGAACTCCCGGATTATGAGATCCTCAGAGCCGGGGAAGAAGAAATGGTCGCTTTTATCGAAAATGAGCTGACAGAAGCTGCTGAAGATCTTCCTTTAACTCAGGAATTATTTGGCAGAGCAACAAAAGGTGCTGCTTTGGGGATTTTATGTAAATTTCTATTAAATCAGAAACGGTGGTCGGAGAGTGCAGCAATTGCACAAGACATTATTGATATGGGAATTTATGAGTTATATCCTGATTATGTTGAGTTATTTGCAGTTTCTTCTGAACCCAATACAAAAGAATTTATTTATGCATGGAATTTATCAGTAGAAGGAGGATATACACATTTCTATCTTGGTGATGCCTATCCTCCATACTATGCAGGTACGCCTGAAGGGGTACTCGTTACAGCTGCACAGTGGTATACAAATGATTGGTTGGTAAATTCTTTTGAAGATACAGATCGTAGAAAAGATTTCTTTTTAACAAAGTATTTTAATACTCAAACACAAGATACAACATATTTACTTGGATCAGATCGAACTGCATGTTTGAAATTTACCGGAGACCCTGATGGTGTTGGACATGGTTCTGGGTGTGATGATCCTATAATAAGATATGCTGATATTTTACTTTCAAGAGCTGAAGCACTTAACGAAATGAATGGTCCAAGCCAGGAAGCTGTAGATTTAGTAAACGAGGTTCGGAAAAGGGCAGGAGCAACAGAAGCCTCACTTTCTGAATTTTCGTCGAAGGAAGAGTTCAGAGATATGATATTGTTGGAAAGAATTAAGGAACTTTATCTCGAATCAAAAAGAAGAGAAGACCTTATAAGGCATGATAGGTTTATTTCAGGAGCTATTGCAAGGGGTAAGAATGCGAAAGATTACCAGATTCGCTTTCCAATACCTCAAGCAGAAATTGATGCAAATCCAATGCTGGAGCAAAATCCGGGATACTAAAGATCAGAAAGATAGGTTGTTCAAATTACTGACAACCTATCTTTATTAACGTCGTAACGAGAATTTAATGAAGGTAATTTTTTATTCTATCCTTTCATGGATTTTAATTATTGCTGTTAGTCAATCTTGTCATTCACAGGAAACTTCTCCTCACAAAAACGAGGGAAAACCAAACCTTGTATTATTTATGGCAGATGACTGTTCTTATTTGGATTTAGGATGTTACGGTAGCAAAGACTCCCGAACTCCTAATATTGACAAATTTGCCGAACAAGGAATTCGTTTCTCAAAGGCTTATCAAGCTGCTCCAATGTGCTCACCAACACGGCATAATCTTTTAACCGGAATTTGGCCGGTTAAATCAGGAGCGTATCCTAATCATACAAAGGCATATATTGGTACTGCCAGCATTGTTCATCATTTACATCCTTCTGGTTATAAAGTAGCTTTAATCGGTAAATCTCACGTTGCCCCGGAGTCCGTATTCCCCTGGGATTTGTATGTGCCACTTAAACAAAATAATGAACTTGATTTTGCTGCTATTGATTCGTTTGTTATTGCTTGTACAAAGGAAGAAGTTCCGTTTTGTATTTATGTAATGTCAAATCAACCACATACACCTTGGAATAAAGGAAATCCGGAGTTGTTTAATCAAAATGAAATTACGTTACCTTCTTGCTATGTTGATATAGAGCAAACGCGGATTCAATACTGCAAATATCTTGCTGAGGTAAATTTTATGGATGAAGAATTTGGCCGGTTACTTGATATAATTGATAAAAATAATATAGTTGATAATTCTGTCGTTTTCTTTCTCAGTGAGCAGGGTAACAGTTTCCCATTTGCGAAGTGGACTTGCTATGATGTTGGAGTTCATTCGGCATGTATAGTTCGATGGCCTGGGAATATTAAAGACGGTACAACTTCTGACGCGATTATTGAATATGTAGATTTTGTACCAACGTTTCTGGAAATTGCAGATGCAAGCGCCGTTGCTCCCTTTGATGGAGAAAGCTTTCTTCCTGTGTTGAGAGGAGAGCGAAAACAACATAAAGAATTTACTTTTTCCTTACAAACAACCCGGGGAATTCTACAAGGGAGTGACTATTATGGAATAAGATCAGTAGCCGACAATAAGTACCGTTATATATTAAATCTAACACCCAATATACGATTTCAGAATGTGGAAACTGAAGGCGATCTCTTCAAGCTTTGGCAGGATGAAGCAAAACGAGACTCATTTGCATACCGGATTACTGAAAAATATCAGAAGAGGCCGATGATAGAGCTTTATAATATAGAAAATGATTCGTACTGCATGAATAATATTGCAAATGATCCAAAAAATAAAAATACAATTCAAACAATGGATAAGGTGTTGAAGGAATGGATGGTTTCTTGTGGGGATAAGGGACAGGATACAGAATTGGAGGCACCTCAGCATCAAACTATTAAATACAAAACGAAATGAATAAGTTTTTAACAATGAAAAGGACGGTATTTCTCATTTTATCAATGATATTAACGATTAACGTTTTTTCTGCAAGGAGACCTAACGTTATTTTGATTTTGGCAGATGACATGGGATACTCTGATCTGGGCTGTTACGGAGGAGAGATTCCAACTCCCAATATAGACGGGCTGGCTAAAAATGGAGTTCGGTTTACCCAATTTTATAATACATCCAGATGTTGTCCAACGCGGGCATCTTTATTAACGGGTATCTACCAACATGAAGCAGGTGTTGGACATATGACAACAGAAGGTCCTTATGATTTTGATTATGGGGTAGATGGGTACCGAGGCCAATTAAATCGCAACTGTATAACTATTGCAGAGGTTTTAAAAAATGCCGGTTACAAAACCTATATGACGGGTAAATGGCACTTGGGAAGTGATATGGATGACCGCCCGCTACAACGTGGATTCGATAAATATTTTGGTTGCCTGAGGGGGGCGTTCAATTATTTTAAACCTGAAGATTTATTTATGTATGGGAATGATATTCTGGAAGAACCAGATCCTGAGATTTTCTATACAACGGATGCTTTTTCTGATACTGCTGTAAATTGGATTAATAATACACAAAGCGATCAGCCATTTTTTTTATACATGGCTTATAACGCTCCTCATTGGCCTTTACATGCAAAGAAAGAGGACGTTGATAAATTTGTAGGGAAATACATGAAAGGATGGGATGAACTTCGTAAGAAACGTTTTTCCCGTCAGGTTGAAATGGGACTTTTTGATTCGTCGCTCGGTATTTCTCCTCGTGATGAGCATGTTCGTCCCTGGGAAGAAGTATCTGAAGATCAAAAAAAACGTTCAGACTTTCGAATGGCAGTTTATGCTGCTCAGGTTTATTCAATCGACGAAAATGTTGGAAAAATGATTCGGGCTTTAGAAAAGAAGGGAGAACTTGACAATACATTAATTTTGGTTCTTTCGGATAATGGGGCTTGTGCCGAACCGTACAGCGAGTTTGGAGGAGGCGCTTTTGAGGATGTAAATAATCCTCAAAAAAGTGGAGCAATCTCTATTGGTAGAGGATGGGCTAATTTATGTAATACTCCATTTCGTCAATATAAAAATTTTCCGAATGAAGGAGGAATAGCAACGCCATTTATCGCACATTGGCCCGCAGGTATATCTCCTGAATTAAATGGTCATTATATAGATGAAATTTGCCATATAACTGATATCATGCCAACATTGGTTAGCATTGGAGAAGGTCAATACCCAAAACGATTTAAAGTGAATTATATTTTTGATGAAGTAGGTGTTTCATTTGCTCCACTTCTTGCTAAGGAAGAACGAAGCGAGCGCAATACTCTTTTCTTTGAGCACGAGAATAATTGTGGTGTTCGTTCGGGAGACTGGAAAATTATTGGACGTTTTGGAAAGTCTGACTGGGAACTGTACAATATTGCAGAAGATAGAAATGAATTGAATAACCTTGCGGATAAGTATCCCCAGATTGTCGACAGATTAGCAGAAGAATGGCGGAAATGGGCACTTCAAAACAGAGTTGTTCCAAAAGGAGACTCCTCCAAAAAAGGTTATGCGAATCCAAAATATTGATCTGATAATCTCGAAAGGAATGACTAGGTTAAATAAATGGATTTTAAGGTTCTTTATTATATCTTTTAATTTATGTACGATCTTATCATTGTCATACGAAAATATTCAGACATCAACAATCTTTAATAAACGCTAAAAATGCTTTCAATTTCTAAGATAGTTTTAAAAATTTTTATGGTAATAACTGCGGGAATACTATTGTTTTCTTGTAGCAACAAGTCAGAAATTCATAAAGAAGAAACGGGGCAGGCGTTCCGTGCACCTGCTTATCCGTTAATTACCATCGATCCGTATACCAGTGCGTGGTCAATGTCGGACCAGTTATTCGATACGCCGGTAAAACACTGGACAGGCAGGAACCATTCGCTGATCGGTGCAGTTCGTGTTGATGGTCAGACTTATCGTTTTATGGGGAAAGAAGAAATCCCGCTTGAGCCGGTTGTTCCAAATGCCAAATTCGAAGCCTGGGACGGAAAATACCTCACTAAAAAACCAGCTTCCGGCTGGGAAAAACCAGGATTTAACGATAAATCGTGGAAAAGCGCAAAAGCAGCTTTCGGAACGCCCAATACTTTCCAGACAACAACTCCGTGGGAAACAGAACACATTTGGGTGCGCCGCGAATTTACCATGCCCGAAGTTAGCGGCGAAAACGATTTATACCTGATCTATTCACACGACGATGATTTTGAATTGTACCTGAACGGCACGGAGATCGTTAATACCGGTAACAGTGCCAAAAGTAATGTGGTTTTAAAACTGGATAAAAGCTTGCTAAATGTCAACGGGAAAAACACCATTGCCGCCCATTGCCGGGATCGTGGAGGACTGGCTTATGTTGATTTTGGTATTTTCAAAGAAAGCGATATTCAACCTGTTTTTGCTCAAACCGCTGTTCAGAATAGTGTAAAAATTACCGCCACTCAAACCAAATACGATTTTACCTGTGGTCCTGTAGAATTAAACGTTGAGTTTGTTTCGCCGCTGTTGATGGACGACCTTGATTTGCTTTCGCGCCCGGTAAACTACATCAACTACGAAGTGGTTTCAACCGATGGCAAATCACACGAAGTGGAAGTTTATTTCGAAGCTACTCCTGAATGGGCTGTTAACGAATTGAACCAGGAAGTTGAAGTTACAAGTGGAAAAATTGGCAACATCAATTTCTTAAAAACCGGAACAACAGAACAACCTGTTTTGGAAAAGAAAGGCGACAATGTGCGTATTGACTGGGGATATTTTTACCTGGCGTCGCCTCAAGCAGAAAATCAAACGCTGGCAATTGGCGAATTTGCAGCCATGAAAAAAGCTTTTGCTGAAAGTGGAAAAATTGAGGGTAGACAAGATAAAACCACAGCCGTTTTATCGAAATCGATGCCGGTACTGGCTTGTACCGATGCTATTGGAAAAGTTTCAGCGAAACCCGCAAAAGGTTATGTAATGCTGGCTTACAACGATATTGAATCCATCCAGTATTTTGGCGATAACCTGAAAGCCTGGTGGACAAAAGATGGCCAGGTAAGTTTTGCTGATGCAATAACTTCTGCCGCGCAAGATTATCCTGATATTATGAATCGTTGCGATGCTGCCGATGCAAAAATTTATGAAGAAGCACTGGCTGCAGGAGGTGAAAACTACGCACGTCTTTGTTTGCTGGCTTACCGTCAGTCGATTGCTGCGCACAAACTGGTAAAAGATACCAAAGGCAACACGCTTTTCCTTTCGAAAGAAAACTTTAGCAACGGTTCAATCGGAACGGTGGATGTTACTTATCCTTCTGCGCCTTTATTCCTGAAATACAATCCTGAGCTGTTAAAAGGAATGTTGAACCCGATTTTCTACTATTCGGAAAGCGGAAAATGGACGAAACCTTTTGCTGCACACGATGTAGGTACTTACCCAAGAGCCAACGGACAAACTTACGGTGGTGATATGCCTGTTGAAGAATGTGGAAACATGGTGATCCTGACTACTGCCATTGCAACAGTTGAAGGAAATGCTGATTATGCAGCCGAACACTGGGATGTGTTAACAACCTGGGCCAATTACCTGTTGGAAAACGGTCTCGATCCGGAAAATCAATTGTGTACCGACGATTTTGCCGGTCACTTTGCGCACAATGTAAACCTTTCGGCAAAAGCTATTATGGGAATTGCAGGCTATGGAAAACTGGCCGCTATGTTAGGAAAAAACGATGTGGCAGAAAAATACACTTCCGAAGCAAAACAAATGGCGCAGGAGTGGATAAAAATGGCTGGCGATGGCGATCACTACCGTTTAACTTTTGACAAACCCGAAACATGGAGTCAGAAATACAACATCGTTTGGGACAAACTGCTTAATCTTGGGATTTTCCCGGAAGATGTAGCACAAAAAGAAATTGCTTACTACCAAACGAAACAGAACAAATACGGTTTGCCATTGGATAACCGCAGAATGTATACAAAATCAGACTGGATAATTTGGACCGCGACTTTAGCCGGTGATACCGAAACTTTCCAAAAGTTTATCGATCCGCTTTACGGTTTTGTAACCGAAACACCCGATCGTGTTCCAATGTCAGACTGGTACGAAACCCCCGATGCAAAACAGGTTGGCTTCCAGGCACGCTCGGTAGTTGGCGGGTATTTTATTAAAATGTTGGAGAACTAGAAGTCGGACAAAATCAAACAAAACAATAAAATGAAACAAAGTATTTACCTGTTGGCAATGGTCCTGTTTTTGGGAATAGGGTGCCAGTCGAAGAAAGGAACACAAGAATCCTCCAAAACAAAAACAACTGAAGTAGTTTCGAAGAAATGGACAAAAGAGCAAGCAGAAGCCTGGGCTGGAGAAAACGGTTGGTTGAGAGGCTGCAACTTCAATCCAAGTACTTCAATCAATCAGTTGGAAAACTGGCAGGCCGAAACCTTCGATCCTGAAACCATCGACCGTGAGTTGGGCTGGGCCGAGGGAATTGGAATGAACTGTATGCGCGTGTATTTACATCACCTGGCTTGGGAAATCGATAATGAAGGTTTTAAAAATCACATGAACAAATACCTTGAAATTGCCGACAGCCACGGTATAAAAACCATTTTTGTGTTTTTCGACGATTGCTGGAATGCCACCTACAAAGCAGGTAAACAACCCAATCCAAAACCGGGCGTTCACAACTCTGGCTGGGTAAGAGATCCGGGCGATTTATTGTATGAAGATCCGGAGTTGATTGTGACTTTGGAAGCCTATGTGAAAGATGTTCTTAGCACTTTTAAAGACGATAAAAGAATTGCTATCTGGGATTTGTATAACGAACCGGGTAACTCTAAATATGGAAATAAATCGATGCCTTTGCTGAAAAAGGTTTTCGAATGGGCCTGGGAGGTTCGCCCTTCACAACCCGTTTCATCTGGAGTTTGGAATGCTTCACTGACGGATCTGAATAAATTCCAGCTTGAAAATTCCGATATCATTACTTACCATAACTACGAAGGTCCTGAACAACACCAGGCTGCCATCGACACCTTAAAAACAAGAGGATTGCCAATGGTTTGTACCGAATACATGGCACGCCGGAATAACAGTTATTTCCAGAACATTATGCCAATGCTGAAAAAAGAGAATATTGGCGCCATTAACTGGGGATTGGTAGCCGGAAAATCGAATACAAAATATGCATGGGATGAACCAATTCCTGACGGATCGGAACCTAAGTTATGGTTTCACGAAATTTTTCATCCCGACGGAACTCCGTATAACCAGGAAGAAGTGGATGTAATTAAAAGTTTAACTGGTGTTGAATAAGAATATACAGATGTGAAACCTTCTAATTTAATACTGTGCTATCATTTATCGAATGACAAGTACCTAATAGGTCATTCCAAAATGCCAAAGAGGAATAACATTTCCTGCACCATACTCAATATCGTCTTTTACTACATAAGCATTATTTAAATTAGCGATTTGCTTTTGTGTTTTGTTTTTCCCTCCTACTTCAAAAGTCAACTCATTTATCTCAAAATCTGAAACCGGTGATGCATATACTTCATGCGAAACCCTCAGTTGATTATAGAAGAAGGTTTCCCTTATATTTCCTATGTTGGAACTAACATCAGCTAAATTGAGTAATAAATTGGTATTTGTTCATATTATCAGTTAATAATGGTGCTGTTTTTGTCACATATTTAGTAGTATTTGTGACAATGCTCGATCAATAATTTAATCAGCCAGAGATTTAAAGTGCTGTTTTTTTGTAGGAAAGTCAGGCTAAATTTTGCAAAATGATGTATAAAAGTCAAGGTAAATGGCTAAAACCTGATTAAGAATTCTTAGAGTTAAGTCAAATTTATATATTATGAACACCCGGGGATACTTTCCCCTCAGTCGTTTAATTCTGGTTCATATAGGGTACTTCATCATTCGCGTGATACTTTCATCTATTTGAGAGTTTGAAAAATATATGCTTATACATATAACATGTGTTTTTATTGCCTGAGTTATATCTAAATGCATATAATATCGTATATTTGTTGTGTATTATATTTAAAAGCATATAATGAGTCGATTGGCAGAGTTTGTAAAAGAGCGAAGAAAAGAGGTTAACCTTACACAGGAAGAGTTTGCCGAAAGGGCTGGCGTTGCACTGACTGTTGTTCGTAAAATTGAACAAGGAAAGACCAATCTGAATATGGATAAGGTAAATCTTGTATTAAGCATGTTTGGTCATGAACTGGCACCCGTGAATAGCAAAGAACTTGAATTATGAGAAAAGGTAAGGTCTTATATAAAAATTACTTTGCCGGAACTATTGTGGAAACAGATGACGGGGAATACATTTTTCAATACGATGAACAGTATGTGAAAGAACACCCTCGCGAGTTCATCACTTTTACAATGCCGGTTAGAAACGAACCCTATCAAGAAAACAGACTGTTCGCTTTTTTCGATGGACTTATTCCCGAAGGGTGGTTGCTGGATATTGCTTCTGCTACCTGGAAAATAAACCAAAATGATCGCATGGGTTTATTGCTGGCATGTTGCCAGAATTGCATTGGGGCCGTTAGTGTTGTTCCTATAACAGATGAAAATGAAGAATAGATGCTTATATTGTTATGAAACTCTTGAAACTTCAGGCGATTTCCATCCTGCCTGTAGCAAGGAATTTTTTGGGACTTCAATGCCTCCTCAAATACCATATTCTTTAAGCCAGATGACTGAACTGGCAAAAGATGTTGTTGAACAAAGTGTAACTGTTCCCGGTGTTCAGGCAAAATTATCTATGTCGCTCATAGAAGAGAGGAAGGAGAAGGCAGATACCCGCTTAACAGTTGTAGGAGCTCTTGGAGGGCAATATATATTTAAACCTCCCAACGAACACTTTCAGGAAATGCCGGAAAATGAACATGTGACCATGCGAATAGCAGAAGCTATGGGCATTCGTGTTGTCCCATCTAGTTTAATACGGTTGAAATCAGGTGAATTATCTTATATTACCAAAAGAATAGACCGGACAGCAGATGGTAATAAAGTACACATGCTGGACATGTTTCAAATTACAGAGGCTTTTGACAAGTACAAAAGTTCCATGGAAAAAGTTGGAAAGGCACTTCATGTTTATTCCGATAATACAATGCTGGATAAAATCTTCTTCCTTGAACTTGCAGTATTTTGTTTCTTGACCGGCAATAACGATATGCACCTGAAAAACTTTTCGTTGATCGAAAGCTCTTCTTGTTGGGTATTGGCGCCTGCTTACGATTTATTAAATGTGGCAATCATACTACCTGAAGATACAGAAGAACTCGCACTTACTCTTGAAGGGAAAAAGAAAAAGTTGAACTGGGGACATTTTGAAAAACTGGGCTTAGGTTTAGGATTGACTGCCAAACAAATTCAAGGTGTCAGAAAGAGAATGATCCGCAATAAAGCAAAAGCAGTTGAATGGCTTGATAAATCTTTCTTGTCTGACGAAATGAAAGAATCTTACAGAAATCTTTTGGAAAGCAGGTACAATAAGATAAGTTAAAATATAGGTTTAGTGGATTTATTATTGCTGTTACTTATAACTAATTAAGGTTTTATCAATTTCATCACGAAGCTCTGTCGAAACACCAACCTCTTCAGCAAATTGCTTCCACTTGCTTACTGTATTACTGATCTCTTCGATGGTTATTTTGGCCTTTTTATTTTTTATGGAATCACCAATAGTCAGCAAGTCTTCTTTTGAAATATTGTCGCGCTTCCCATTAATGCTCAATGCATGTTGGCTTACCCACTTGTGATTGGGTTTATAGGCATGACAAACATCGTACGCCGGAGCCAGTTCCCATTCGCCATCCTTTTTTAGCCGGAACGCGAAGTTTTTGGTGTGGTCATCGCAGTTACGGGCAACTACGTTAAATACCATACGACGAAACATTTGTTCTGCTGCGGGATAGGGGAGTTTCAGTTCGCGCATGGTCTGAAACAGCTGTTCATAGCTAAAGCTTGTTGTCAGGTTGTAGTCGAAGTGTTTCATGGCACAGAAAGTTTGGATGTGATGCTTTGTATTGCTGCCTTCACGATCGAAACGTTTTGTCAAAAAATGGGCCCTTCCATTCTCTTCAAGTAACTCGGAAGACATCATGTCAATATCACAGGCAGATGCCATGTTGTAATAAGCCATCTCCACTCGACCGTATCCTTCGGTGGCACCAAGTTGCACATCGCTCACGCCATCGAGTTTGATAAGCCAGTGTTCAAACTCTTTGGGGACTTTGGTTTGCCCCGATCTGACTTCTCCTGTTTTTTGGTTGTAGGCAATGACTGCTTTAGGGCGAGCACCGCCTGCAGAAGTACCAATACGAAGAATATCCATCATAGCCTTTTCTTCGTCTTTGCTTAAATTGGTGGTAAAATCTTTCCGTTTATTGAGCATTTTGCTTGCAAGATCAACAAGGTCATCAATTTCCACTGAGAATGTGTTCTTATGTTGTGGAAAGATCGCTGTTTCAAACTCCAACGCTCCCATACCTCGTGACCCAATAAAACATAGCATTTCCACCGGATTCATGTCGCTCTGAGCACGACCTTGTTTTGCGAGCCACATATTAATCAGGTCATTTCCGTATTTATCAGGCAATGAGTCAGCCAGCATGCCTGGCAAGCCTTTAAAAGTATCAAGTTCAGAACCGGGCTTCTTTCGAAATGTGGGGAAGCTGAAGTTACTACGGCTTTCAGAAACCGGCATTTGTAAAGGCGAGAGGTCCCAGTTATTATTCCGGAACCGGTTTTCAAATTCAAAGGTTCCATATCCGGTACTATCGTCCCATGCTACAGCACCAACTCGTTCTCCCCAAATATTTATCCAGGCTGTTTTTACCATGTTTACCAATCGCTATCAGGTTGATCACTCTGTTTTTTTTCTCTCGCGCGCCTCCGCTTCTTTTGTTCCATTTTAGCCAGCATAATGGGGCTGATTTGCTTTTCGATATGGAATGCATTCATCACATGCAACTGATCGAGTACACGCAATACTTGTATAAGGGTTGGTACAGTTACACTTTTGCCTCGTTCAAGCAGGCTAAGGGTTGAACGGCTTATCCCGGCCGCTTTTGCTATGCTTTCCTGGGTTTTGTTTTGCTCCATTCGTTGATGCTTTACAAAGTGCCCAATGTGCTTTGCCAGCGCCTTGTCGCTCATTGCTATCCAGTTTTTGTATGAATTATCAGTCATAATATTCGTTTTGCAACGTTAGTGAATGAAATGCCATACAAATGTAATATTTTTATATTGTATTACAATGCATGAAATATCATTCATTAAGGGTTGATTTTTAGTTAATGAATGATTTGTCATGCAATTTGTATTAGTTGTATTGCTTTATGTGGTGCGTGGTAAAATAAAGTTCATTTCACAGTATTTAGGGAAAATGATCTTTTGGTATACTCATTTTATAATGGAATGGGTCTACATGGGCTTTCACTCACTTTTTAATTTCTAAGATATCAGTATAATAGTGGAGATGGATTTTGATTACTCCCGAATTCTACACCTATTGTTTGCATTAATGTCCCATCTCCCTCCTTGAAATTGTAGAATTTAATGTTAGATCAAAAATCTAGCAGTGTTCCAATGTGTTAAAAATGAGCACATTGCACTTGTTTTAGATTGTCGTGAATATCGAAATACTGCGATAAGGTTTTTTAATTTAATAATTAAACATAGTTCGTAGTTGTCAATAGATAACTCTAATGTTCTTCTGCAGGGTAGACCCGCCTTTAAACAGAACGGTGTTTGTTGACAACATTCTCAATGCCAATCCCATGACTTTATCCTGAAAAGTATGCAAGAAATGTGCAAGATGTCAAAAATAAAAAAGAGTCACAGAAATAAAATTCTGTAACTCTCTCATTTTTAAGTTAATTTCTGTGGGCCCACCTGGGCTTGAACCAGGGACCCCCTGATTATGAGTCAGGTGCTCTAACCAACTGAGCTATAGGCCCGGAGTGAAAATGTATTGTTATATACGATTTTCGGGGTGCAAGTTTACAAATTTGAATGAATATACGCAAGCATTTTAGTAAAAATAGAACAACAAAAAAGGCGCCTGAAATTTCAAGCGCCTTTGTTCTGTATGATAATAAGAATTTATGCAGGCATATCTGGTAAACTCCAAGGCTTACGATAGGTATGTTTGATAAGTTCAGCAGCAAATTCTTTCGCAGGAATAGGATCTGTCCATGTTTTGTCGAATGTTGGGTGACCATCGTGAATTTTGAAACCGTCTTTTACAACTGTTTTTATTGTTTCAGAGTCAGTCAGGTTAGTGAATTCCATTTTTTCACCATCCCAATCCAATTCTTTATTCAATGCCTGTAAACGAACAGCAAGAACACCCATAACAACCATTTCGTTGAATGGTCCTGCTTCACTGAAGTCAGATGCAGTTGGTACACGGTTCTCTTTGCTTTCTTTACAAGCACGTACCCAATCCATTTCGTGGCTGGTTTCTACTCTACGACGGAATTTAGGTGTATCAGGTGTGCGACCTGACAATAACCATGGATCTTTACCGTAACATCCGCAAACCAAGGTGTCTTTTGTTCCGTGGAACAGTACGCCACCACCTGAGTTGTTTGGATCTTTTCCATCAGGCCAAGCTTTCGGAAGCATTGGTTTAATGCCGCCATCGTACCAGTGTACGTCAACCTGAGGAAGTTTAACTTTCATTTTCTTTTTTGCTTTCCTTTCAGGGAAAGTAAGTTTTACTGATTGGGCAACCGGTGCACAGTCGTTCAGTAACAAGCTTGAGTTACCTTGTGCATGGATAGGATAACCTAATTCCAATCCAACGAATACTGGGTGCAGAATGTGGCAAGCCATATCACCAAGAGCACCTGTACCATAATCCCACCAGCCACGCCAGTTCCATGGGTGATAAACCTGGTTGTAGGGACGCATTTTTGCAGGACCTGTAAATAAATCCCAGTCTAAGGTTTCAGGAACCCAATCTCCTCTTTCAGGAGTATTTAATCCTTGTGGCCAGATTGGACGGTCGGTGAATGCTTCAACTTTTGTAATTTCACCAATTTCACCATTAGCAATCCATTCTGTGGTAAGGTTAACACCTTCGCCTGAAGATCCCTGGTTCCCCATTTGAGTAGCAACGCCATGCTTGGCTGCAAGTTTAGTAAGAAGTCGCGATTCGTAAACTGTGTGAGTCAACGGCTTCTGTACATAAACATGTTTACCCATTGTAATAGCGTTGGCAGCAATAATGGCGTGAGTGTGGTCGGCAGTAGCAACTAAAACTCCGTCAATATCTTTACCCAGTTCATCGAACATAATACGCCAGTCTTTGTACTTCTTGGCTTTTGGAAACGTATCGAATACGCCGTTACCAGCAACGTATTTCCAGTCTACGTCACAAAGACCGATAATATTTTCCGACTTCAGGTTTTTTAGGTTAGCGAACCCCATTCCGCCGACACCAACACCGGCAATATTGAGTTTGTCACTAGGGGCTTTATGCCCAAGTCCTGCAACTGCATGGCTGGGAACAATAGTAATTCCGGCAGCTACAGCCGCAGTGGTTCCAATAAAAGCTCTTCTTGAAACCATGCTTTTGTCTGATTTTTTCTCCATAATAATTTTTAGTTTTAATCGGATAGGTATCTTCTTTCCAACATTTTCTTTAAAAAAGCCTTTAAATATAGCGATAATAATTTTCGTTTTGCAAAGCAAGCCATGAAACCACTATAAATTATAACGACAAAACAAGAAACTTTCTAAGCATAAATGCTGTTTAAGTAGGAAGGTTATCTTATTCAGTTCATTACTCTTTGAGGATAGTTTTTTTCTATTCGGCTTAAAAAAAATCAATTTGACACGAGCTGTTTTTAAATTTATTTTTGCGGTGTAATTTTTATTAAGTCTAAATAGTTAAAATATAAAAAACGAAAAATTATGAAATCAGTAGGAGACAAATTTCCAAAGTTTAAAAAAGACGCCGTAATGGCCAATAATCAATTTGAAACAGTTTCATCAGAAGATCATCAGAAAGATGGTAAATGGATGGTTATCTTTTTCTATCCAAAAGATTTTACGTTTGTATGCCCGACAGAAATTGTTGAGTTCAACAATAATCATGATAAATTTAAGGAGTTGAATGCCGAATTATACGGGGCATCAACCGATACTGCTGAAGTGCATTTGGCTTGGAAATCGAACGATCCCAGGTTAGCCAATCTGACTTTCCCTCTAATTGAAGATACTTCAAAATCGTTAAGCAAAAAACTAGGAATTCTGCAGCCGGGTTCCGTGGCATATCGTGCTACATTTATTGTTGATCCTGAAGGGGTAATTCAATGGGTAAATTGTAACAACGATGCCACCGGACGAAATGTAGAAGAAGTTATCAGAGCTTTGGAAGCTACTCAGAATCCCGGACTTACCGGATGTAACTGGCAACCCGGAGATGCTACATTATAATTAATTCACCTTAAAAAATAAAAAACCATGTCAGTAAGAACAGTAAAATCGGAATGGAGAGGAACCCTGAAAGAGGGTAACGGAAATATGGATATTACCGGGTATAGCGGCCCGTTTACGTTTGCGTCTCGCTTCGAGAACGGAAAAGGAACAAATCCGGAAGAGTTGGTTGGAGCTGCACAATCGGGATGTTTTTCTATGTTTCTGGCAGCTTTGATAAGCGGAGAAGGCCTGACACCCGAGAGTGTTGCAACCGAAGCTGCGGTAACACTCGGACAATTGGATGGCGGACCTGCCATTACCAATATTAAGTTAACGAATGTAACAAAATGCGAAGGTCTGTCACAGGAAAAGTTTGCAGAACTTTCGGTAGCAGCTAAAGAGAAATGTCCTATTTCGCGTTTGTATGCCGGAGGAACAGCAACAATTGAACTTGAAGCTACATTAGTTTAATGATATTAGTTTTTGACCCACACATTTAGAGTTTGGTACAAGGACAATTTGAAAAGGTAAATACAAGGGAACAAAAGGGGAGCCGACACGCTCCTCTTTTTATTTGTCCATCCAGCGCTTAAAACCAGAAACTTTGTCGCGGCTAACAATTGCCTTTTTCAAGTTATTTGCTTCAAGTATTCTGTCAAAAGAATATTGTAAGTAGTATTTTTCTTTTTAAGAATTGTTAACCGGTTTTCTGGGTACGAACGGGAAAAGCTTGCACATATTTATGAAAGTTCTGACCTTTGGGAAGATTAAAATCATTACGATATGGAAGAAACCTTGCTACTGGCAATGCAAGAAGCCGGAAAAATTCTGTTGGAAAACTTCGGAAAGATTTCGGAATATGAAGTGAAAGAAAGTCAAAGCAGTATTGTTACCAAAACCGACGTTGAATCGGAAAAGCGGATAATGCAGATTGTTGCGGCCTCATTTCCTTCGCATAATCTTTTGGGAGAGGAAACCGGGTTCCGGAATAACAATTCAGAATATACTTGGGTAGTCGATCCCATTGACGGTACTTCGAATTTTGCTGCCGGAATTCCCTGGTTTGGTATTCTTATTTGTGTATTGAAAAATGATAAACCGCAAATGTCCGGATGTTATTTGCCGGTGCAAAATCAAATGTATTTTGCCGAAAAAGGAAAAGGTGCATTTCTGAACAATAGCTCCATTTCTATATCAAAAGAAAACGATCTGAAAAATATTTTGATGGCGTATTCACTCGATTTTTCAGATGTGCCCGGTAAAACAGAACATGAAGCACAAATTATTCAGCGGCTGGTGCAAAGTGTACGAAATATGCGCTCAACAAATTGCCTCGTGGATTTCTGTTATACCGCCGACGGCAAGTTGGGGGCATGTGCCAATCAAACCACTAAAATATGGGATATTGCAGCCCCTGTTTTACTGGTTGAAGAAGCCGGTGGAATTGCCACAAATTTGAAAGGTGAGGCTTTTAACTTTTCAGTAAGTGAGAACGATTACGACAGGAATTTTGAAATTGTTGCTTCGAATAAAATTTTGCACCCTAAGTTGATAGAATTATTTAAGTAGTAACTGATAATAGAGAAAAGAAGCGAACAGGTTTTTTGTGAATTGATTGGTTATCTTGCTGATTGTCTTTAATTTTAGAAGGTTTAAAAATTAACAGGAATGAAATCGAATATAACTCTCATCATTCTTTTTTTATTCATTCTTTCGTGTAATAATAACGATGACCCAATTGATGAGATTGAGCAGGAATCTGAAACAGAGATTGAAATAAGGGATTCAATTTATCCCGGTTTTAATATGTATTTTTTAAAGGACAATTCAATCACTGCTCAAGATCTGTATGAAACAGATTTGAACTTGCTTGAACTTGAAAGCCGGCCTTTTGTATCGCAGGAGATGATTGAGTTTTATGATGTTTCAGCACATGTAATTCAATTAACAGAATCGATTGATATTCCGGAAATGGTTTCCGTAAGCGGTAAGCCGTTTATTGTTTTAACCGATTCCTCCAGGCATTATTTTGGCGCACTCTGGCCAATGTTTTCCTCCGGTAATTTCGAAGGTACAATTATTGATGTTGCCCCAAGATTCTATCCGAATGATATTGTGAAAATTTCGTTGCACAGGTCATATTCGGGAAACGATAACAGGATGAATGACACGATAGAGAAGTTTCTGTCTGATGCTGAAATTCTTCATCGGGGAATTTCGTGTGAGATTGATTCTGTAGTTATTCTTGAAAATGATTCTGTAAATAATAAGTGCAAACTTCGTTATACTTATACTATTTCTAATAACGATGAGGACAATTTATACATTTTCGATCCATTAAAAATGGGAGATAAAGTATTTCATTATTTTCATATTGGCGTGTATTTACGCAGTGAATTCGAGATTTATCAAAGTTCTTCTGATTCAAAAGCTCCGGATTCAGGAATCGATGTACTGAGCTTTTTAACCATATTGGAAAGTGGGAAATCAATGACAAGGTCGGTAGAGAAATCCGGATATCCATTTATTCCAAGAGGGAATTTTAAATGTAATTTCACTTTTTCAAGCCCATATATTTCTCCTTATACCGTTGCCAAATCGAAACGGAATCAAACAGATGGGAGAGTGTGGATTGGTAAAATAAGTGCCGCAGATTCAATTATAATTCGTTGAAACCTTGGAAAAGCTTAGGTGATTTGGATTATTATCCGATAAAATTGAGAAAAATGGCATAAAAAAAGCTGCCAATTACTTAGCAGCTTGATTCAATAATATATAACCTGATTGATTACCTCTTTTTATTCGCTATTTCAATGTTCACTTTCTGTCCTCTGAATTTAGCGTTTTTAAAAGCTTTAATAAGCTCTTTTTCATAGTTCGAATCTATTTCGAAAAACGAGAAGCCTTTTAAAACCTCGATGCTACCAATGTCGATACTTTTTCCCGGGGTATTTTGATTGATAAGATCGATAATAGCGCGTTTGTTAACTCCGCTTTTTTTGCCCAGGCTAAAAAAGAAACGCGACATTGATCCACCGTTTCCACGGCGTCCTTTTCCACGGTCTCCTCCACGCGAGCGGTCTTCCCGGCCTCTTCTGTTGCCACGTTCATTACGTGCGAATTCTTTCTCACGAGCTTCGTCAACGTTAATGTCTTTGGCATTCTCGTAGTACTGAAGAAAACGGTTAAACTCTACCGAAACGAAATGTTTAATCAATTCTTCGCGATCGAGCCAGGCCAGTTTTTTGTAAATAACCGGCATAAATTCGCCAATTTGTTCGTCATTAAATTCAACTTTTTCAACCTTGTCGATTAAACTGAAAAGTTGTTTTTCGCAGATTTCTTTTCCCTGCGGAACCGGCACTTTGTTGAATTTTTTACCAACCTTTTTCTCCACGTCGCGCAACTTTCCTTTTTCACGCATATGGATCAGCGTAACAGAAACACCTTTCTTTCCTGCGCGTCCGGTACGTCCGCTTCGGTGAATGTATACTTCCGGGTCGTCGGGTAAATTATAGTTGATTACATGTGTCAGTTCATTTACATCAAGTCCACGCGCTGCTACATCGGTAGCCACCAGCATTTGTAAATGTTTGGCGCGGAAACGGCTCATCACATGGTCGCGTTGTGCCTGCGAAAGATCGCCGTGAAGTGCATCGGCATTATATCCGTCCTGCATCAGCTTGTCGGCTACTTCTTTTGTTTCGGCCCGGGTGCGGCAGAAAATAATTCCGTAAATATTCGGATTGATATCTGCAATGCGTTTAAGAGCTATGTACCTGTCTTTTGCATGAATAAGGTAATAGTTGTGCTCCACATTTTCGGCAGCGGTGTTTTTCTTACCAACTGATATTTCGTGTGGGTCGGTCATGTATTTTCTGGCAATGGAAACAATCTCTTTGGGCATTGTTGCCGAAAAAAGCAATGTTTGTTTCTCTGCCGGAGTATCCTCCAAAATGGCATCCAGGTCATCTTTAAAACCCATCGAGAGCATCTCGTCGGCTTCATCGAGCACCAGCCACTGGATCTGATTAACCTTTAGTTTTTTACGCTTGATAAGATCGAGCGTTCTGCCCGGAGTTCCAACTATAATCTGAGCACCTTTCTCCAACGAAGTGATTTGTTTTCTAATATCAGAACCACCATAAAGCACTGCAATTTTTGCTTTATCAAGATTCTTTGAAAAACTTTCTAAATCGTTGGCGATTTGTAATGCCAACTCGCGTGTTGGGCTTAAGATTAAGGCCTGGGGAGCGTTAACCGAACTGTCGAACTGTTGAATAATGGGTAAGCCAAAAGCTGCCGTTTTTCCCGTTCCTGTCTGTGCCAATGCTACCATATCCTGGTCGCTCTCAAGTAAAAACGGAATCGCTTTTTCTTGTACCGGCGTGGGATTCTCAAACCCAAGATCTTGTATCGCGCTTAAAATCTCAGCTTTTAACCCCATTGATTCAAATATACTCATACCTAATTTTTAAAGTGGGCGCAAAGGTACTCCTTTAATTTGTATTTCAGGCATTTATGTTGTTTTGTTTCAGAAATTTAACTTTGGGTATCGCTTTCGAAAAACGGAGGTGATGATTTATATGTGTTATGTTATCCTTTTTTAACGGCTTTTTCCGTATAATTTCAACCCGAATCTGTTACTTTTGTTAGTAGACTTATTCAATTCAAATAATGATATGAATAGTGGACAGCCATTGAAAATAAATAATTATCTCCCGATTTTACTTCTTTTTCTGTTACTGCAACTATGTGCTGCAGGAGCATATGCACAGGTTAAGGATTCAATTGATATTGTAAATAAAGATCCGGAAAAAATACTGCGGAAGTTGGATTTAAAAAGTATTACCAGTAATGGTTTTAATTTTTGGCAGGGTGAATTTTCCGGACATTGGGCCGGTGTTGATTTCGGATTTAACATGTTTGTGAACGAAGATTATTCGGGATATGATTCAGAGTTTATGGAAAACGATGTTTTTCGCTCGAATACTACTTGTCTTAATGTCGTTCAGCAAAGTATCGGGTTACAGAAAAACCGCAATACAATTGGATTGGTTACAGGTCTGGGGCTTCATTTGCAAAGTTACCGCCTCGATGATAATACAACTATTTATAAAGATGATAATGGGGTAATAAAGCCGCGGGAATTATATTACGACGATAACCAAAAATCGAAATTAAGTATTGTATCTCTTGCAGTGCCGTTGCTGGCAGAATTTCAGATCCCGATTAATCATTTTGATAACCGCATGTATTTCTCTGCCGGTTTTGTGGGTAGTGTTCGTGTGCATAACCATACAAAAATTAAATACAAATCAGTGCAAAAAGAGAAACTCAAAGTAAGTGAAGATTTCGCAATACATCGGTTCAAATATTCTGTAATGGTTAGGGCCGGCTACCGGTGGTTTAACGTTTTTGCTTCTTATGATTTGGTTCCGCTTTTTGAAGCCGGTAAAGGCCCGGAAATTACACCTTTCACTTTTGGAGTAACTCTGATAAGCTTCTAAATATCATCCAACCTTATAACTATGAAACCTTATATTCTGGAACAAACCAACTGGAAACAGATTAAAAATCAATTATACGAAGTAGCAGTTTTGCCCTGGGGAGCCACCGAACCTCATAATTATCATCTTCCGTATGGAACAGATTCACTCGAAACTGCAAAGATAGCAGAACAGGCAGCCGCGAAAGCATGGGAAAGAGGAGCCAAAATAATGGTGTTGCCAACTATTCCGCTGGGAGCACAAAATGTCGGGCAGATTCAATTGCCTTTTTGTTTGCATACACGTCCTTCAACTCAGCTGGCAATTCTAAAAGATCTACTTTTAGCTTTAAACGGGCAGGGGATTAAAAAGCTGGTGATTATGAACGGTCATGGTGGAAACGATTTCAAACCAATGGTTCGTGAGCTTCAGCCCGAATTTCCTGAAATGTTTCTTTCGTTGGTTGAATGGTTTAAGATTTTCGATCAGGATATTTATTTCGAAGAAGGCGGTGATCATGCCAACGAAATGGAAACCAGTATTATTATGCATTATTTCCCGGAGTTAGTACTTCCTTTAAAAGAAGCCGGATCTGGAACTGGGAAGCAATCGAAACTTGAAGGTTTGCGGAATAAAACTGCCTGGGCACCGCGCCAATGGGATAAGGTTTCGGAAGATACCGGAGTTGGAAATCCCAAAAAGGCAAGTGCCGAAAAAGGCAAAAAGTTTGTGGAAGACGTGTCCTTTAAAATTGCTGACTTTTTTGTAGAACTGGCGGAGTGTGATTTGGATGATTTATACGAGAAATAAAGATAAGTTTCTGAAGATCAGATAAAGATCACAAATTGTGACCTTTTTTATCCGAATCCAAACAATTATCATTGCTAACATGTCGGAAAATTAAGTACTTACATCAGTTTTTATTCAACAATTATTACTTCGAATTTCCGTTTTTTTTGATTACCAAATAACATAAAAATATGAGACTATTATTAATAAGCAATTCAACAATGAAGGGTGAACCTTACCTGGATTACCCGAAAAATGAGATCAGGAAATTTCTGGGAGATAAACCGGTTACCGCTGTTTTTATTCCCTATGCAGCTGTTACCTTTTCTTTTGATACGTATTGCGAGAAAGTGGAAGAACGATTTGCAGAGGTTGGTCACCACATTGTAGGAATCCATACTTTCGAAAATCCGGTGAAAGCCATTGAACATGCCGAAGCCATAGTTGTTGGCGGTGGAAATACCTGGCAACTGGTTCGTATGTTACACGATCAGAAATTAATGAACCCGATACGTGAAAAAGTATTTAACGGAGCTCCATATATTGGCTGGAGTGCCGGATCGAATGTTGCCTGTCCGACACTACGCACTACCAACGATATGCCTGTTATTGATCCCAAAGGATTCGATTGTACAGGGCTAATTCCTTTCCAGATCAATCCGCACTACCTCGATGCAAATCCTGACGGACATGGCGGAGAAACGCGTGAGCAACGTATTGAAGAGTTCATCGAAGTTAATCCGAATTGTTATGTAGCGGGTTTACGTGAAGGAACCATGTTTAAACTCGAGAATGACAAGCTGGAACTCATTGGAGATCGCCAGTGCCGCATCTTTAAAAAGGGAGAGACTCCCGTGGAATTGTCAGCTGGCGACGATTTTAGTTTCCTGTTAGGTTAGAACGATATTTTTAATAATATTTCCGGGTAAGAAATTTTGCCCGGATTTTTTTGTTTCTATTCTTAAATTACTCTTACTCTTTTAGTTCTGATTTTGCGCAAGTTTCCCAAAGCAAACAATTTACTACCTTTGTGCCAAATTTATTAGAACGATGGAATTACTTTCAAACAGCTATTTTGCTCTGTTTTTAATTGTGGCCTTAGGTTTTATTCTCGGAAGGATTAAAATATTCGGATTGTCGCTCGATGTATCTGCAGTGATTTTTGTGGCGCTTATTTTCGGGCATTACGGCATTGTTATTCCCAAAGATTTTCAATACCTGGGATTGGTTCTTTTTATTTTTACCATTGGGATTCAGGCCGGGCCCGGATTTTTTGAATCTTTTAAAAAGGAAGGCAGGCAGCTGGCATCCTTTTCTGCCATATTAATATTGATTGCCGGTGGTGTAACCCTGGCTCTGATCCTGGGATTTCAACTCGATACAAATATTGCGGTCGGGTTGCTTACCGGATCCTTGACCAGTACTCCGGGATTGGCTGCAGCCATTGATTATACAGGGTCTCCACTCGCATCTATCGGATACGGTGTTGGTTATCCTTTTGGGGTGATTGGTGTAATCTTATTTATTCGCTTTTTGCCAAAGTTATTTCGTTCGCCTGTCGAAAAAGCCGAAGAAGAATATGGTTCAAAATTAATGGAAGAATATCCTGAAATTTTAACGCGGAATTTTATTGTCGAAAACGAAAATGTGATCGATAAAACGGTGGGTAGTTTACGTATCCGGTTTATGACCAAGGCTATAGTTTCGAGAGTGTTGCACGAGGGAAATGCTGTTATTGCAGATTCGAACACGGTTTTGCATAAGGGAGACATTATAAAGGCGATAGGACCGGAACACGCTTTGAAAAATGTTGAATTATTAATTGGTTCTCCAACAGCACAGGATATTCCTCTTGATTCGAAATACGACGTGCGCCGTGTTTTAGTGACTAATAATGAGGTGGTCAATAAAACGCTCGGACAACTCAATCTTTTTCATACTTACAGTGCCACCGTTACACGTATTCGAAGAGCCGGTATCGACATTTCTCCAAGCCCGAGTTCAAAACTTATGTTTGGCGATAAATTGGTTATTGCAACACGAAAGGATAATATGGACATGGTGGTGAAGATCTTTGGTGATAATCAAAAACGTCTGTCCGATACCGATATTCTTCCCATTGCACTTGGAATTATTTTGGGTGTGCTGGTTGGGAAAATCAGCATTGCCATAGGGAATTTTAGTTTTAGTGCCGGATTAACCGGAGGAGTGTTGATTGTGGCTCTTATTTTGAGCAGAATTGGTAAAACCGGGCCTGTTTTGTGGACAATGACCGGAACGGCAAATCAACTCATTCGTCAGATTGGATTGGTTTTATTTTTAGCTGCCGTAGGAACGAGTGCCGGAAAAAATATTGTCGAGACGTTTAATCAGTATGGTGTTGAATTGTTTTTGTACGGTGGCGCAATCACATTGTTCCCAATGGTAATCGCCGGTTTAATAGGAAAAATTTTCTTTAAGATGGACATCCTGCGATTGATGGGAGCCATTAGCGGAAGTATGACAAGTACTCCCGGATTGGCTGCTGCCGATTCAATGACCGACTGTAATGCTCATTCAATTGCTTACGCTACAGTGTATCCGGTTGCAATGGTTTTGCTTATTGTTGTGGTACAGTTGATTACGATGTTTTTCTAATATTATTTTTTGTACGATGCCGGATTGATAGCGGCCGGTGACCAGTTCTTAAGAAAACGAAGAATTTTATCGCGATCGTAACCTTTGTCTTTCTCCAGGAAAGCAGAGTTCTGGGTGTGAATACGATTTCCTTTGCTGTCGAGAATCACAAAAACCGGGAACCCAAAACGTTGCGGGAATCCCAGCTCGGCCAATACTTCTTTTTGTTTGTGTTCACTGTCGTAGTTAACTCTAACCACTTCGAAATTGTTCTCAAACTGAGATTTTATTTCGGCGTCGGCTTCAATAAAATTGTGAAATTTAACGCACCACGGACACCAGTTTCCCCCAATTTGTATGAAAACATGTTTGTTATTTTTTTGAGCCAGTTCCACTGCCTTTTTAATATCGGCTTTGGCATCAGCATTGGGATCATAAATTTTTTTAGCCTGCGAGAATGTAATAGATGGCAGGCACATTAATAATAATAAGTATATTATTCGTGTTTTCATTTCGTATCTGATTTTGATTATTTAGTCCACACTGATTCCATTTTGTGTATTTCCAGTTTGTCGACACCAAGTTCTCCTCCGTTGGTAAAAAAGACCACATCAAGGGATTTGGGGTCGGGAGTAAAACAATTGGAAATGACCTTTTGCCCGTCGTTTGCAAAGATTTCTATTGAAGCCCGGTCAAGAAGAATTTCAAGTTTAATCTTATCCCCGATGGTAGGTAAAGGAACTGTATTGCCTAATACCGAAAGCGTTCCCCGTTTTACATTATAAAGAATTTCAGTTCCGGGAGTTTTGTTACTGTGCCTGAGCATTAACCCAAAATTGTCAGATGTTTTTATATCAAATTCTGCAATGATATGCAGGCAGTCTCCCGATACTTTTTTTATCTGGTTGGAATTAAGACCAGGTATCAGGTTTTTATTTTTCCATGAGTAGCTTTTTTCATGAAGCTGTTCTATTTCATGAATCGGGGTTCTTATTAGTTGGTATCCGGTCGGAAATTTTGTTACCGAAAGTTCGCATGGGAAAGACATTTGCCCGTTAAATGGCATCTCCGGGAATTCTCCGCCTCGCATCCAGGCAATCTGGATAATGCGTCCATCATCTTCGGGAATGTTGCTCCAAGTTTGAGTTGCATAATAATTTTTTCCCCAGTCGCTTTTCATTTTTGGTGATTCTGAAGTGAAATTTTTTCCGTCAAAATCTCCCAAAAGATAACTCCCGTCTCCGTCGAAAAGAATCCATTTTGTTTCGTCGGGTCTGTTGGTTACTTTGAATTTAACCAAATCAGGGCATTCGAAAAATCCGGGGATGTGGCTTTCCCATTTCCAGTCAATCAGGTTGTCGGAGGTGTAAATGGAAACACCCTTTGTGTTTTCGTTATCTGTAAGTTTTCGGTACAATACCATTACATACTTTTGTGTTGGCTGGTGCCAAAATACTTTAGGATCTCGTGCGTCATCGTTTTCGTCGTACGGAATAATCGGATTGTTTGCGAGCTTCTCCCACGTTTTACCTTTATCTGTGCTATAGGCAATTCGCTGCCCACAGTGCTGGCTGGTATAAAATGCTACCAGGGTTTCAGTGTCTCCCTTTTGTTTTCCGAGCAGGTTATTTTTATCAACTATCGCTGAACCTGAAAAGGCTGTGCAGTATTCTTTGTCTTCTGAGTTTTCGTCGGGATACAAAGCAATTGGTTGGTGTATCCAGTGGAGAAGATCGGTGCTGGTAGTGTGGCCCCAGTGCATGTAGCCCCATTCGTTCCCATTTGGGTTGTATTGATAAAACATGTTGTATTCTCCATCGTAATAAACCAGCCCATTCGGATCATTGTGCCAGTTTTTTTCCGGCGTAAAATGGAATTGCGGGCGATAAATTTCGTTGTAGTAGTCTTTGCCTTCTTTCGGACCCGGCGTGCCAACTAGCAGAGTAAAAGCGAGTAAGATAGTTGATAAAAAGTTCATAAAATTGTTTCTCTTGTATTTTCTTGTTTGGCTAAACTTAGGAAAAAAAATTTGGTTTTATAAAATTAATTCATACTTTTACTCCTACAAACCCATAAATGTAAAACCGTTCTTTGGCTGACGCTTTTGATTTTCAAATTAAATCATCATCAAAAAAGTAGAATCAGAGGCATTTTCTGTAGTTGTTACTTGGTTAAGGCTCGTGTTGTTTTAATCGGATAGCTGTTTTACAAACCCACTGGTTTAATGTCAGAATAATTGTGATGTAAACCGGATGAATACCTATTTGATTTTAAGTGCTTTATACCTTCGTTTTCAGCGAAAGATTTGTTTATGTTGGCTAAAAAAGTTTAAAATTTGTGGAGAAAACAAACCCTAATTAAAATTGAGATGAAGCAAAACCATTTTATCAATCAAAAACAAGTTGTTACCTGATTTAGTTTAAGCTAAAGTTTGTTCCGGCGGAATTCTGAATTTTTACAAACCCGCTGATGTGCAATACAAACCCGGCATATCAGATTTATCATCAGGATTCATAAAGGACTAACTGTCAGCGCAAATTAACACATCATTGCTTTGTTGAAATAGAAATTAGCGTTTGAAAATAACCTAATTTAAGTTGTAATGAGACGCTTTTTATTACTCGTCCTTACATTTGCTGGCGCTTGCAATGTATGGGCACAGAAGCAGCAACCGGAAAAACTTACCCAGGTAAATGCTCCGATTAACATCGCTTCTGACGAAATTCGAAAATCGTTTACCCCACCTGCCGAATTTGGTTTAAAATCGGGAGTTGTAAGGCAATCCGATTTTCAGGTAGAATTTGTCAACTTCCCGGAAAATGCAAAATCTGCATTTATGTATGCGGTTTCGATGTACGAAAATCTAATCGCTTCGGATGTGCCGATTACGGTACAGGCTGTATGGGAGAATCTTGGTGGTAATATTCTGGCAAAAAGTAAACCTTCATCGTTTTACAAGAACTTTTCAGGTGCACGTTTAGCCAATGTTTATTACCCTGTAGCTTTGGCCGAAAAACTTGCTGATAGGGAGTTGAACGGATCAGAGCCGGATATTGTTTGCACGTTTAACGGAAATATTAGCTGGTACTTAGGTACAAATGGCGATGGCCCGTCAGACAAATACGATTTTGTAACTGTTGCAATGCACGAAATGGTGCATGGACTTGGCTTTGTTGGATTTTTTGATGTTGACAATGGTGTTGGTAACATGGATAACTCGAACGGAGTTCCAAGTATTTACGATGTATATATTTATAATAAATCTAATCAGCAGTTAGCTGATAAAAATATCTTTTCAGTTCCTTCTTCTGAACTGGGAGATGTTTTAACATCGGATAACTTGTTGTTGAAAGGAAACGATGGTCGAGCAAAAGAAGAGGTTTATGCTCCGTCAAACTGGAATCAAGGTTCAAGTATTTATCATTATCCTGAAACGGGATTCACAAAGGGCGATGCAAATGCATTAATGACTCCTTATATTTTTAAAGGAGAAGCGATTCATTTCCCCGGAGATAAAACTCTTGAAATGCTTGCTGAATTCGGCTGGAAATCGATTGATATTGAAGGCGACAAAATTAAAGATTTCGAAGAACCTGTTGATAAACTTCCGGTTTTTGTTGAGATTAGCAGTGAACTCGACATTGATACTTCATCGGTACAGATAAATTTTTCTACAGATAAATTTGTAACATCTAATACTGTAACACTAAAGTATAATTCAAGCACAAAACAATTCGAAGGACAGCTTCCTTTAAACTATCAGAAAGGACAAATTCAATATTATTATAAAGCTACTTCTACAAATAATATTGATTACACTTATCCTGACATGGCACCTGAAAAAATGTACAGTTTCAGAATAGGAGCCGACTATTATCCACCTGTAATTAATCACAATCCCGAAAAAATGGTTGTTGCTTCAAATCCGGTTATGGATATGACTGCAGTTGCAACCGATAATGTGGGAATTAAAACAGTTCAGGTTGAATTCAGAATTAATGGTGTGGTTCAAGACAGAATTGATCTGGATCATCAGAGTTCTGATTCTTATGCCGGACTAGTTGAAGTGCCGGGCGCTTTGTCGGGAAACGATCTTGTAGAATACCGCCTTGTTGCTATTGATAATACCAACAGGGGAAATAAAAAGTATTCTCCTAATTCCGGTTATTATACTGTTGACGTTTATGAACCAGAACAGCCACTGACCGGTTATTTTACTGATTTTGATTCAGATAATAACGATTTTGAATTTGCAGATTTTGAAATTAACACACCTTCGGGTTTTTCAAGCCAAAACCTGCATACTTTAAGTCCTTATCCTGAGTCTAAACTTGAAAAAGCAAGGTATAATCTCGTAGCTCAGCTGAAATATCCCATAATTATTGAACAAAACGGTTTAATGACTTTTGATGAAGTGGTTTTGGTTGAGCCGGGAGAAGACGGAACTATTTATACTGAAGAGACATTCTGGGATTTCGTAATTGTTGAAGGAAGTAAAAACAATGGCAAAAGTTGGTTGCCGGTTACCAATGGCTACGATTCTCGTGAAGATGATTTGTGGAATTCATATTTTACGAATAATCTGAAAAGTGCCGTTTCAGAGGCAGCAGGCCAGGAAAATATGTTTCTTCAGCAAACCATTGACCTTACAGAAAATACTGAGTTTGAAGCAGGCGATACAGTTATCTTCCGTTTTCGTTTAGCTTCCGATCAGAATGTTACAGGTTGGGGATGGGCAATCGACAACCTCGGTATTCAAAAAACCATTACTGCTTCTGATGATATTTATAAAGACAAGGAAGTGTCGATTTATCCAAATCCATTCAAAGAAAGTCTTTTTGTTGAGGGATTTGATGCTGAAGGCGCCTCTGATGTCGAGATAATAATTACCGACTTATCCGGTAAAACAATCTTCCGTGAAACCAGATACGATGCTTCGTATAACCAAAAGTTGAAAATTGACTTACCAAATGTTGCACCTGGCGTTTATCTGGCATGTATTACTGATAATCAATTAAATAGAATAACTCAAAAAATTATAAAAAATTAGAATTATGGAAACTTTATTAATGATTGCATTTATTGCAGCGTTCATAGGATTAGTTACCTCATCGGTAGTTTTATACAAATTATTAACTGAAAAAAAAGCGCAAAGGTTAGAATATTAGATGATTGGTATTACAGCCTTAAATTAGGAGATGCCGGAATAATTTATTCCGGCATTCTTTTTTTCGGGATTTGAGGTATATAGCTGTATTAATATTTGACTTTTTGCTTCAAAATTAGAACATTTGTCGCTTCTATTTGGTTAAGCTTAAACATTAATATGGAATGAGAAAGAATGTATTCATTGTTATAATTTTATTTTTATCGGCTTGGGTGTCGAACGGACAGCAGTTGAAATCTAAATCGGGGCTTTCTTTGCCTCAGCCGTTCTGTGTTGCTTCGGGTAAGGTTGAAAAATCTTTTATACCTCCTCCTGAAAGTTTTCTTCTAAAATCAGGAGACCCTAAGTGTGATATCGATGTTACCTATATTGGTTTTACAACTGAGGCACAAAATGCATTCGAGCATGCTGTCGAAATCTGGGAAAGTATTATTGAGTCGGATATGACAATTCGTATGAAAGCAACATGGAACTCGGATATGGAAAGTAATACGCTGGGGAGTTGTGGTGCAGAAACTTATTATGCCAATTTTACAAATGCTCCATATGAAGATTTATATTACCCTGTTGCCATAGCCGAAAAAATTGCAAATAAAGAGCTGAACGGTGAATCCAGATATGATATTGAAGCAGATTTTAATAGTTCCATCAATTGGTACTATGGTATTGATGGCGACACCCCGGACACACAGTACGATTTGGTTTCGGTTGTCCTGCACGAAATTGCTCATGGATTAGGCTTTCAAGGTTTCTTTTTTGTTAAAGATGATCAGGGTATTTATGGATATTATGAAGAAGGTGATGCTACATCTTTCGATAGGCTTGTGGTTCGCAGTTTTGGTGCACAGCTTTTAGATACTACCGTTTATTCGAATAGGTCCAGTGAGTTGGCAAGTGCACTTCAATCGGCGGGTTTGTATGCCGAGAGCCCCATTGCAAAAGCATCTAATAATGGTATCAGGCCAAGGTTGTATGCTCCAACTGTCTTTGAGGAAGGTTCGAGTGTTTACCATTTAAACGATAATACTTATCCGACAGGAAACGAAAATTCTTTAATGACACATGCTTTTGGCATGGGAGAAGCGATACACGATCCGGGACCACTGACCCGGGGGATTATGGAAGATATTGGCTGGACCAACCTGATAATTCATTTCGATCCTGTAAAGGATAAAGAAGAAGTAGAACCTGTAACAATTAATGTTTCTTTCGACAGCAAATATGAGATTGATTCCTCTGCTTTGTATGTTGTTTATTCAACCGATGGATTTGAAACTCAGAGTGAAACCTTAAACCTGGTGTCAGAGAACGAAGATGGTCTGTTTTCTGCTATTTATTCACCCGATGAAAACACTGAAGCTATTACTTACTATATAGAGGCCAGAGATATAAAAGACCGGGTGAAGTATTCTCCCTCGTTGGCTCCTAAAGAATATTATCAGGTGAAATTTGGTCCAGATATTCAAAGACCACGTATCAGCCACGATACTATCGATTATTTCCTGAATATGGGAGATCCACTTGTAATCAGTGCAAATGTGACCGACAACCTTGGTGTGGATACCGTTTATGTGGAGTATTCTGTTAACAATATTCAACAAGCATCTTTTGGATTGTCGTTCAAGGAAGATGATACTTATTCTGCAGCATTTCCATTTAATCTTGAGACCTTAAGCGATGGTGATAGTATTCGTTATAAAATATTTGCCATTGACTCTTCGGTGGCAAAGAATAAGACACAATATCCTAAATCGGATGAGACCCTTGCCTTTAGAGTGGAAGAGATTTTCGATCCGGTAAATAGCTATGAAAATGATTTTAATTTAGAAACGTCTGATTTCCTTATTTCTGATTTTGATATTTATACAGAAACCGATTTCGAAAACGGAGCTTTACACAGTCCGCATCCATATGAAAGTCCGGGGGTAGATAACCAGGAATATAATTATTCAACTTTCCTTAAAAGGCCAATTATAATAAATGAAGCAGGAAGTATGACCTTTGATGAGGTTGTTTTGGTGGAGCCGGGAGGTTACGATCAAAATAATATTTTTCAATTATGGGACTACGTTATTGTAGAGGGTAGTAAAGACTTTGGCGAGACCTGGCTCGAACTGGCTGATGGATATGATTCTGGAGATAATACGGTTTGGGAAGACGGTTATAATGCCTATATATTTGGGCAGGATTCAAAAACTAATGGTAAATCGGAATGGTTCGAGACCCGGGAGATTTCATTGGTTGAAAACGGCAACTTTGTGGCCGGCGATACAATTCTTATCCGTTTCCGACTTTATTCTGATCCTTATGCCGCAGGCTGGGGATGGGCAATCGATAATCTTCGCATTCAAAAGCCATTAGCAGCAGGTTATACTAATTTGTCGGAAAACGATGTGTTGATTTATCCGAATCCATTCAATAGTAAATTTAATTTGCAGATAGCCAGTTTTGGAAATATCGAAGAGCTTAAAATTGAGGTGTTTAACCTGTTTGGACAAAAAGTTTATACTACCAAGGAACGGAATGTTTTCGGGCGATTGACCCGGGAAATTGATTTGTCACAATTGGGTAATGGTATATTTCTTGTTAAAGTAAGTGAGAACGGGAAACAGGTTCTCTCGAAAAAGTTAATTAAAAACTAAATATTAAATGCATCATTTAAATTTTTAAGTAAAATCGCGATATCGGTATTATTTCAAAAATATATCTCTATATTTGCTCACATAAAGATTTGAAAATGCAAACAAATTTTAACAATAACTATTTCTACTTTTATTTTTATTATGGTTCTGAAATCGGGATCAGGAAGTAGGGTATTGCTAAAAATGAAAATATTTTACAGAAAGGTCTCGAAAAATTCGGGGCCTTTTTTTTATTTATAAAATAATATGAAAATAACAGTAATAGGACTTGGACTTATTGGTGGTTCGATTGCAAAGGATCTGCGAAAAACCGGATTTGCCACTGAATTGGTTGGCGTTGAAGTAAACCCGGAATATGCCGCCAAAGCTTTGGAAATCGGATTGGTTGACAGAATTGAATCGCTGGAAGAAGCCGTTGCCGATACCGATCTGGTAATAATTGCCATTCCTGTAGATAAAACTAAAGAGGTACTTCCGTTGGTGTTGGATTCGATTGCAAGCGGAACAACAGTTACCGATATGGGGTCGACAAAAAAAGTACTGGTCGATTTTGTTGCCTCGCATAAACGCAGAAAAAATTATGTACCGGCACACCCCATGTCTGGAACTGAGTATTCGGGCCCAACTGCTGCCCTCGAAGGATTGTTCAAGGAAAAGATTGCCATTCTGTGCGACCAGGAAAATTCAGGTCCTCAGCACGTTGCACTTATCGAAAAAATGTTTCAGAACCTTGGAATGGACATTGCCTATATGACTTCAGATGAGCAGGATCACAGCACCGCATTTGTTTCGCATTTGCCACACGCTGCTGCCTTCGCCCTTGCAAATGCGGTTCAGGCAAAAGAAGACCGAAAAATTATTTTCGATCTGGCAAGCGGTGGTTTCCGGTCTACGGTTCGTTTGGCAAAAAGTGCAGGAAGTATGTGGCATCCGATTTTTCAACAAAATCGCGATTATGTTGTTGAATCGCTAAATGTTTACATCAAACATTTAACAGAATTCCGCGATTGTATGAAGGATAAAGACGATGACAAATTATGGGATTTAATTAATAATGCAAACAAGATCAGGGCTATTCTTGAAGGGAAGAAGCCTCATTTTGTTAAGAACGAAGAAACAATTACAAAACTTTATACGAAATAGTTATGACATTAAAGATTGACATTAATCCGATAAAAACGTGGTTGCCGAATATCGATAATCCGTTATTGATTGCGGGGCCATGTAGCCTTGAGTCGGAAGAGCAGACTTTGGAAACAGCCCGGTTGCTGGCAAAAGATAAACGTGTTTTTGCTTTTCGCGGGGGTGTTTGGAAACCACGTACACGACCTGGGTCTTTCGAAGGAGTTGGATCGGTTGGGTTGCAGTGGTTACAGAAAGTAAAACAGGAAACCGGTTTGCCTGTGGGAACAGAAGTTGCCAATGCTCAACATACAGAAGAGGCTTTAAAAGCCGGACTCGATATTTTGTGGATTGGAGCACGTTCAACAGCAAGTCCTTTTGTTGTACAGGAAATTGCTGATGTAGTAAAAGGAACTGATTCGGTGGTGATGATCAAAAATCCGGTGAACCCGGATGTGCAGTTATGGATGGGAGCCATTGAACGAATTTCTCAGGCAGGAATCAAAAATATTGTGGCCATTCACAGGGGATTTACTCCATTCCGCGAGACAAAGTACAGGAATTATCCCAACTGGAAAACGGTTATTGAGATAAAGCGGAAAATGCCTAATCTGCCTATTATATGCGATCCGAGCCACATTGCCGGTACGCGTGAATACCTGCTGGAAATTTCGCAAAAAGCATTTGATATGGGAATGGATGGTTTGATGATTGAATCGCACCGCGACCCATCGTGCGCAATGAGTGATGCCGGCCAACAACTTACCCCAGATGATTTAGGAAAAATGCTTGATAAACTGGTGATCCGTAACGAGAATGCAAACAATCCTGATTTTGAAAATCAACTGGATTTGCTTCGTAACCGAATCGATGCCATCGACTCTGAAATGCTGGAACTTTTATCTTCCAGGGTTGAGATTGTGAAACAAATTGGCCAGTATAAAAAGGATAACAACGTTACTGCACTCCAAATTAACCGATGGACACAACTGATGGAAAATCGTGTAAATTTGGGTAAGAACTTGAATTTGAACGAAACCTTTGTAAAAATACTTTTCCAGTTAATTCACGAAGATTCTGTTCGAATGCAAACCGAAATTATGGATAATGAATAAATAGTTCTTGAAACGATAAGGAGCCCCGGGGGAAAGCCTTCGGGGCATTTTTTTGAAATTCTCAAAATAATTTTATTTCATTAATTGACGGAGCAATTTCAAAAAGATATTTTTATATGGCGGATACCTGACCGGCAAATCAATTTTTGTAGTTGTTTTTATTACCGATCGCTGATGCGAGAAAACCTCGAAACTTCGTTTGCCATGGTAAGAGCCCATTCCACTAAGCCCTACACCGCCAAAGGGCAGCGACATGTTTGTAAAATGCATAATTACTTCATTAATTCCGGTATCACCTGAAGAAGTGTTTCTTAAAAATTTCTTTTGCACTTTTTTATTCTCGGTGAAACAATAGGCTGCCAGCGGTTTCTCTCCTCTATTGATGTAATCGATAGCCTGGTCGATTTCCGAAAAAGTCATAACCGGTAATATTGGCCCGAAAATTTCGTCTTGCATAACCGGCGATTTGCTGGATACATCAGTTAAAATGGTTGGCGAAAAATGATGGGTTTCTTCATCAAGATTTCCTCCGTAATAAACGGTAACATCCTGTAATAACCCGGAAAGACGTTTTATCGCATTCTTGTTAACTATTTTTGGGTAATCGTTACTGCTCTCCGGATTTTCAGATACAAAGGCGTGTATCGCTATTTTTAACTCCGACAGGAATTCTGACTTGATACTTTCGTGCACAAAAAGGTAGTCGGGAGCAATGCAGGTTTGCCCGGCATTTAATAATTTCCCCCAGATAATTCGTTTAGCTGCGATTTTCAGATTCGCATCCTTATCAACAACCACCGGATTTTTTCCTCCAAGTTCTAAAACAACAGGGGTGATGTGTTCGGCTGCTGCCTGCATTACTATTTTACCAACCCGCGAGCTGCCCGTAAAAAATATCTTATCCCATCGTTGCTCAAGAAGTTCGCGACTTGTTTCAATTCCTCCCTGTACAACTGCAACATATTCTTCATCGAAAGCATATTCAATAATTTTTTGAACGATTTCGGAGGTTTTTTCAGTGAATTCAGAGGGTTTTATTACAACAACATTTCCTGCTGAAATAGCACCTACAGCCGGTATAAGCGCCAACATAAACGGAAAATTGAACGGACTTATAACCAGCACCTTCCCGTATGGTTGTTTTTGTATGTAACTGTGCGAAGGGAAGGCCACCAGAGGAGTTTTTACCCTTTGAGGCTTCGACCACTTTTTCAGTTTTTTAATATGAGTGCTTAACTCTTTCTGTACCATCCCTATTTCGGATGAGAAAGCTTCAAATTCGCTTTTCCCCAAATCGGCATATAATGCATTAACTATTTCCGGCTCGAAATGAGAGATCGCGTTTCGTAGTTTTTTTAGCTGATTTAGTCTGAATGAAATGTCTAGTGTCGTATGAGAACGAAAGTAGACATCTTGTTGGTTTAAAAGTTTTTGAATGTTCTTTGCCATTTTAGCAAAATATTAGTCTTTAAGTCGGTTTGTCAATTTTTTTAGTCCATCACTCATTGCCCTATTTATCTGTTTGTATTCCGGGAGCTCTTTGCCAATAAATATAATAAATATGGCAATTTTATTATTGGTGTAGGCGTCGTAGATAATATGTTTGTTTAAACGGTAGCTTTCGCGGAGTAAACGTTTGATGCGGTTTCGTGCTACGGCACGTTTAAATATCTTTTTACTTACAGTAAAACCTGCCTGCGCCGGATAAGCGGATGTAATGTCGGTTTGCAGGAAAACAAATTTTAAGGGGTATTGTAAGAACGATTTACCCTCTGAAAAAAGTTTATCAATTACCTTCTTACTTGAAAGCCTCTCTGCTTTTTTTAGAGTGAATTTATTTTTGTCGTTATTTTCTCTGCTCTCGTCCATTTGTTATATAAAAAGGCTATCCATCAACAGATAGATAGCCTTAAAAGTAATGTATTTTTTCTTCTATTTCTGCTTTTTAATATATTGGTCAAGAGCCATTGTCATTGAAGGGGCCTGAGCTGTAGGAGCTTCAATATCGAGGCGAAGTCCTGCATCGCGCACAGCTTTTGCTGTAGCCGGGCCGAAACAGGCAATACGTGTTGAATTTTGTTCAAAATCGGGAAAGTTCTGAAAAAGCGATTTTATTCCTGAAGGACTGAAGAAAACCAAAACATCGTATTTAATATCAGCCAGGTCCGATAAATCGGCACTTACTGTACGGTACAAAATGGCTTTGGTGTATTTGTAGCCTTCTTTGTCGAGCAACAAAGGAATTTCCTGTTTGTGAATATCAGAGAGCGGTACCAGAAACTTTTCATCTTTGTGTTTCTTCATCACGCTTGTCAGATCGGCAAATCTTCCATTGGCATAAAAGATTTTTCTTTTCCTGTAAACGATGTATTTCTGCAGATAAAAAGCTGTTGCTTCCGAGATGCAAAAGTATTTCATCGAATCGGGCACAGTTATACGAAGCTCCTGTGCAATTCTGAAGAAGTGATCGATGGCCGTTCTACTTGTGAATATCACAGCAGAATGATCCAGGATCTGGATTCTTGTCTGACGAAACTCTTTTGAAGGCACACCTTCAACTTGTATGAACGGTCTGAAATCGATTTTCAAACCATTTTTTTCTGCCAGCTCGAAATAAGGTGACTTTGCCGTACTAGGTTCTGGCTGCGAAACTAAAATGCTCTTGACTTTCAAAATTTGATGCTTTTAATGAAACATTCCCCTTCTATTCAACTACTACTTTATAAATTAAAAGCAAGGGTAAAAATTCAAGGGTACAAAGGTATAAAAACAGATAAAATATAGAAAATTGTTTTTTTAATAAAATATTAATACCTCTCTGAAGTAACAATAGGTTAAAAATTACAGCAAGTGTAAGCCCTAAGAATACGATGAACACAGGGTTTGAGACAGGTGCAAATGAAATGAGAATAACGACCGGCAACAGAATTAATCCTAACATTCGGTTAATATTATCCATGTTAAAAAGGAATTCGCGCGTTTCGGAAGTCGTTTCAAACACTATTCCGAGCGTTAGATAAACCAGTTTTTTTATTAAAAAATAAAGTAAAACGAAACCCAGTATCATAAAAAAATACGCAGGGTTGGTAAACGCATTTTCCCACCGTATCAAATTAAGTAACTGGAAAATAAATATTGAAAAGGTGATGTAAAAGATTATGTCTAAACGATAGGCACCATGTAATACCGGATATTTTTTTTCCTCCAGTAATCGCGCAGCTGTGGAATAGTTAAAAAGCGAAAGAAAAAGGTGGCTCATGTATTTCTGATAGGTATATCTCATTGATGCGAAAACAATGAGACATAAAAAAATAAGAACGGTAAGCCAGTCAGTATGTGTTTCGCGTAGTTGTTTTACCGGTAATATAATACCCGGAGTTTCCGGTATCGAGTAACTAATTTCAGTTACCGGTCGAGGTGAGATAAATCGCGAACTGTCTACCAGCAATTTTCTTTCCTGTTGGATTTGCCAGTTTCTGATTTGTGCTGCCGTGTATTTTTTAGGGGCCGGTTTTTGTTCTTCGGTTTTTCTTTCCGGCATTTCAAGAATAGATACAGGTTTTAGGGTCGTCATTAAATCTTGCAGCCCCTTGGTTTTCTGAAGGGTAAGATTTAGGTTCTTAGTCCCTGTAGTATCTTGCTGATATGTTGTAAATGCCCCCATAGTTTCAGATGAGTGCAAAGATAGAAAATTCCATTGCCTGTAACTGTAATTTGAATATTGTATTTTGGACTATATTTGTTTTTATGATTTATTTGGCACCTTTACAGGGATTTACCGATTTTGTCTACCGAAAAGTCTATTCCTCAGTGTTTTCAGGAGTTGATGCATTTTTTATTCCGTATATCACTACAAAGAATAACGAACTGCTTCGTAAATATAAAAACGAAATACTTCCTGAGAATAATCCGCAGCTTCGGGTTGTGCCACAAGTATTGGTTAATAACAGCGTTGAAATGCTTTTTTTATCGAAGCTTCTAGAAGATGCGGGGTACAGCGAAATAAATCTGAACCTGGGGTGTCCGTACCCGATGGTGACCAACCGTGGCAAGGGTGCAGGCCTTTTAAATACCCCCGATAAACTCCAGGTTATTTTAAGTGATTTTTATGAAAAGAGTAATCTGCAACTTTCCGTGAAACTCAGAGCTGGTTTAAAATCATCCATCGAACTCGAAAGTGTTGTGCCTGTATTAAATCGTTTCCCTTTAAAAGAGGTGATTTTTCATCCGCGGGTTGCCAGTCAGCTTTATTCGGGAGAAATTTTGGATGAGTCGTTTATTTACATGCAGGAGAACCTGAAACATAATCTGGTTTTTAACGGAGATATCGTATCTGTGTCAGACTTGAAAAAACGGCAGGAGCAATTTCCAGATGTACAAACATGGATGATTGGACGTGGAATCCTGATGAATCCATTTCTTCCCATGGAAATCAAGGATGTAAATATTTCAGAAAAAGAGAAGATCGAAAAATTAGTTCTTTTTCATCAACGAATGTGGGAAGAATATCTGCAAACCATGGACAACGAAGGAAATGCTTTGAATAAAATGAAACAATTCTGGTATTATTTCAGCTATTCTTTTCAGAATCAGCACAAAGTGTTCAAACTAATTAAGAAGGCAGCCAACACGCAAAAATACAGAATTGCGGTTCAAAAAATTTTTTCAGAATTTATTTAATTGTATGAACAGTTTTCGCGCTCGTATTTTTCCATCAAACTCATAAGAAGGTACATTTCCTTAATCTCTTCTTCCGATTTTGGTGTATTACATATTTCCAGGAACCTGTTTAAAGCGTCTCTGTAATCATCTTCCGTTTCAATTTCGTACTTCATAAGTTTAATGTGCATCCAGCCAATTATCAGCTGCATTCATTTCAACAGTTAACTGTACTCCAATGTTTACAGCATTTTCCATTTCTGTTTTAACTAACTGTTGTAATTGCTCCAATTCAGGCTTATAAGTATCAAAATTTAATTCATCATGAACCTGCAAAATCATTTTCGATTTTAACTTCTGTTCTTCCATTTTACGATGAATGTTGATCATCGCAATTTTTATAATGTCGGCTGCCGAGCCCTGAATCGGGGCATTTATAGCATTTCGTTCTGCCATGCCGCGAACAACGGCGTTGGCCGAATTAATGTCATTCAGATATCTTCTGCGGCCTCTAATGGTTTCAACAAATCCCTGGTCCTGTGCAAGCTTGATTTGTTTGTCCATAAACTCCTTTATTTTGGGGAAGTTTTCGAAATAACCGTCAATCAGCTCTTTTGCTTCTGTGCGCGGAATGTTTAACCGTTGCGAAAGCCCGAATGCCGAAATCCCGTAAATAATTCCAAAGTTGGCGGTTTTGGCTTTGCGGCGCATATCCGAAGTCACCTCCGACTCGTCAACTTTGTAGATTTTTGCCGCAGTAATGGAGTGAATGTCTTTTCCTTCGTTAAAAGCACGTTGCATTTCTTCGTCGCCGCTAAGAGCTGCCATAATACGCAGTTCTATTTGCGAATAGTCGGCCGAATAAAAAATATGTTCGTCATCCGACGGGATAAAAGCTTTTCTGATTTCACGCCCGGCCGCATCGCGGATAGGAATATTCTGAAGGTTCGGATTCACAGAACTTAAACGTCCGGTTGCTGCAATGGCTTGGTTGTAAGACGTGTGAATTTTCCCTGTCTTTTTATTTACAAGCAGAGGCAAAGCTTCTACGTAAGTTGACAGTAATTTTTTCAGTCCCCTGAAATCCAAAACTTTTTGAACAATTGGATGCCTGTCAACCAATCGTTGCAGAACTTCCTCAGCAGTTGAGTACTGTTTTGTTTTTGTTTTTCTGGCGTTGCTGTCGATTTTGAGTTTTTCAAAAAGAATCGGCCCCAGTTGTTTGGGCGACGAAACATTAAATTCCTCTCCGGCCAGTTCAATAATTTCTTTCTCTAACTGAATAATTTGTTCGCGAAGAACCACCGCATATTTTTTCAGTTCTTCGGTATTTAGTTTTACACCTGCATTTTCCATGCTTGCCAAAACCGGCACCAGTGGCATTTCCATTGTTTCAAACAATTCACGAACTCCGGCTTTATCAAGTTCCGGATCGATGGCATTTTTTAGCTGGAAAGTGAGGTCGGCATCTTCGCAGGCATAATCGCGTAATTTTTCAGTGGCAACAGAACGCATGGTCAGCTGGTTTTTCCCCTTTTTGCCGATCAGATTTTCGGTGTGTACTTTTTCGTAGTTCAGATATTGTAAACACAACAGGTCCAGGTTGTGTTTCATGTCGGGTTGAATGAGGTAGTGAGCTAGCATTGTGTCGTACAATGTTCCCTTAACATCAATATTGTAGTTGCTCAGAATCAGGATGTCGTATTTAATATTTTGCCCTATTTTGGTAATATTTGTATCAGCAAATACTTCTTTAAATTCATCCATTATTTTTTGTGCATCCTCGCGCTTGTTGGGCAAAGTAACACAATAAGCTTCGTGCTCTCTGAACGCGAACGACATGCACACAATTTCTGCGGTATGCGTATCGAGGCCGGTGGTTTCCGTATCGAAACAAAATTCTTTTTGCACCGAAAGTTCGGCCCTTAAACTGGCCCGTTGCATTTCGTTTTCTACCAGGTAATACTGGTGAGGCACCGATTCTATATTTTCAGTCGATTTTGTTTGAGCAGGTGCTGCCTCTGCAGCCCCAAAAAGTGTTCCCTGCATGGCTGTTTCTACAGGAGTTTCGCTTAAATTCAGACGTGTTATAAGTGTTCTGAATTCCAGTTCCTCAAACAATTTTCTTAAATCTTCCTTATGAAATTCCTCGCGCGTTAGTTCTGCCTTATTAAATTCTATGGGCACATCAACGATAATGGTAGCCAGTGTTTTCGACAAGCGGACCTGTTCTTCGTTCGAAACCAGATTTTCCTTTTGTTTTCCTTTTAGTTTATCCGTGTTCTCATAAATCCCGTCAATGCTTCCAAACTGTGCGATCAGTTTTTGAGCGGTTTTGGGACCGATCCCCGGACAACCCGGGATATTATCGGCAGAATCGCCCATTAAACCTAAAATATCGATCATTTGTTCTGCCGTTTCAATCCCATAGTTTTCCTTCACTTCGGGCAGCCCCCAAACCTCTGCATCACCTCCGCTTTTCCCGGGTTTGTACATAAACACATTGTCGGAAACGAGTTGGGCGTAATCTTTGTCGGGGGTCATCATATAAGTGGTAAAACCTTCTTTTTCTGCCTTCTTCGAAAGGGTGCCTATTACATCATCAGCCTCAAAACCTTCTTTCTCAATAATAGGAATATTAAATGCCTCAATAATTTTTCGGATATATGGAATTGATTTTCGCAAATCTTCGGGCATTGCTTCCCGGTTAGCCTTGTATTCCGGGTACATTTCGTGCCTGAAAGTAGGTGCTGAGACATCGAAAACAACACCCACATAATCCGGGTTTTCTTTTTCCAGAAGTTGAACGATGGTATTTGTTACTCCCAGCATGGCAGATGTATTTACTCCTTTCGAGTTAAACCGGGGATTGCGGATAAAGGCAAAGTAACTGCGATAAATTAATGCATAGGCATCTAAAAGAAAAAGTTTTTGCTGGCTGTTTTCAGGCATAATTTTGTTTTTTTATGTATTTCCGTTCAATGTCGATATTGACCCGGCTTTCGGTATTATATCTCCAAATCTAAATAATTATTTATTATCAGAGGCAAACCATTCTGCGAACGATGTTGCTGTTTCGTAAAGTCGCATGCTGAAAAGTGAAACATTCTCGGGTAATTCCGGCTGAAGGGTTTCGGCAAAGTATTTGATCAGGTTTTCTGATGTTGGTTGAAAATCGAGCACAATAAGTCTTTCTGTAGCGGTTTTAAATGCTGCTATTTTTTCTTCAGGAGTTGCCGAGTTAACAACCAATGCATGGTCGAAGACACCGACTATCTTCGATTTTACAATATTTTTCAGGCGTCCAAAATCCATTACCATTCCGTCGCGCGGATGGCCGGGTTCATTTCTCGGCTCGCCAATTAAGGTTACTTCCATGTTGTACGTGTGCCCGTGAAGATTCTGGCACAATCCGTCGTATCCCAAAAGGGCATGCGCCATTTCGAAATGAAATTTTTTAGTAACTCTTATTTTTGTCATGAATCAGATTCTTTTTTTGAATGCGTGAAATTACGTTTTTTCGCTGATGATTTTGGCCAATTTTTCAAAATACACGCAACTCTACAGATGCTGTAGTATTAAAAACAGTTTAATCAAGGTAATGTTTTAACCTTTAAATGAATTCAACGAAGAGCTATGGAAATTACGAAACCGGTGAAAAGTAAAGATGTTCGATCAGGATTTTTATTCCGATGGCAATTAATATTATTCCTCCAAGAATAATAGAATGGTGACTTTTGCTGGCAGATATTTTTTTCCCGAATAACATCCCCAGCATGGCAGCAATAAAAGTTACACTGCCAATAACCAGAACCGGGAATAATATCGGCATTTCAAGAAATCCAAAACTTAACCCTACAACCAGTGCATCAATACTTGTGGCAACTGATAATCCTATTAAAACAGTGAACTTGAAAGGATTAAAGTTTTTCAACGTACCATCTTCTTTAATGCCTTCAATAATCATTTTGCCACCAATAAGAGCCAGCAATCCAAAGGCAATCCAGTGGTCGACCGAAGCAACAAGATTTTTAACGACACCTCCAACCAACCATCCAATTACGGGGAATCCGGCCTGAAAAAATGCCAGCGAAAAAGCAACAACAATTGCCTGCTTAAACATGATTTCGCGTTTCATTAATCCGCAAGAAACAGATACCGCAAAGGAATCGAAACTTAGGCCAATGCCGATGAGTAAAAAGGTTATGAATTGTGTTGTTGTCATTTTGTGTGGCAAAAATATAGAAATTGCCGGCAAAAAAAAAGGGGATATCGGTTTCCGAATATCCCCTAAATTGTATTTGTCCCTGTGTTTAGTTTTTAATTATTTTCTTCGAATAAATATTTTTGGTTTTATCGATGATTTGAACGAAATAAACTCCCGGACTATATTGCGAAGTGTTTATTTCAATTCTGGCGTATATACTTACATATTCGAAGTAATGTTGCTCGCCGGTTATTGACAAAACCCTGATCGCATCAATTTCCATTGAAGCCGGGACGTCGACAAACAATCTTTCTAAAGCAGGATTTGGGTAGCATTTAAATTCTGCAAGATTGAGTTCATTTACTGCTGTTGCAATTTTAAAATGAATAGTATAAGTTCTGGAATCACCATTACCAGCAGTAACTTTTATTGTTGCTTCGCCAGGGATGGTAGTTGCCTGAATAATTTCAACACTGGCAGTCGGGTCGTTTAGTTCCACTTCAATCTCCGGAATGTCGTATGATTTGGTGTCAATATAAATTGTGTAATCCAAAGTATCGGGGTGGAATCCTTCAATGGTTTTCCCATCCATCATAAGGTCGCTCAGCGTGTTATCTTCCGAAGGTACCAGTGTCACTCCCAGTGCGGCACTTTCGGCCGATGCATAATGCGTTGTAGTTTGTGCATAACGCTGAACAATACTATACGTTTTTCCCGGAGTAAGATTTGTGAAGCTAACAGAACTTTGCCATGCACCTCCCCGGATTGCATATTCGCAACCGTCAACAGCATTTAAGGTTATATTTGTTTGGGTTTGTGATGCAAGAGTTGGAGCAGCAGGCGCTGTTTGGTCGGCTTTATTAATGGAAGCTGTTTCGGAGCTGCTTATGCTGCCTTCTTCAACTGAGCTTGTAACAACTACCGAAATATGTGTGGCAATATCGTCTTCAGTAAGAGAGTAAGTTTCCCCGCTCGCGCCACTTATTGTTTCTCCGTTTCGTTTCCAATGGTAATTAAGGGCTCCTGTGTTGTTTGTATTAGTTACTGTGGCAGTAAGTGTTTGTCCGTACTGAAAAGTACCGCTAATAATTACCGTTCCTGTAAGTGCATTAACAGGTTCTGCATCGGTTATTACAATAAATGTTTCGCTGGCACCAGAAGCGTTGTAAGTACTCGTTTCTGCATAACGCTGGGTAAAGCTATACTCTGTTTCTGCTAAAAGATTATTGAATGCGACCGACATTTTCCAGCTTTCACCGTTAATGGCGTATTCGCAGCCGTTAATGGGATTCAGTGTAATACTGTTGTATGTTTTTTCTGCCAGTGTTGGAATAGCAGGAGCTTGTTGATCCGCTTTCCCGATAGTTGCTGTTTCTGCGCTGCTGATCGTACCTTCTTCAACCGAACTTGTCACTTCTGCCGAAATAGTAGCGTCGATATCTTCTTCAGCAAGTACATAGGTTTCGTAAGTTGCTCCGTTAATGTTGCTGCCGCTTCGTTTCCATTGGTAGCTCAGTGTTCCGGTATTATTGCTGTTGCTTACTATCGCGGTTAACGTTTCATTGTATTGCAGCGTTCCGTTAATGGTCACAGTTCCGGTTAACGCATTTACAGGTTCCGTATCGGTTGTAATGACATAGGCTCCGCTTGCTTCTGAAGTATTGTGGGTACTTGTTTCGGCATAACGTTGGGTGAAGCTGTATTCGGTTTCAGCATTCAGGTTGTTGAATGTTGCCGATGTTTGCCAGCTTCCTCCATTAATGGCATATTCGCAGCCGCTTACGGTGTTCAAAGTTATACTGTTATGAGTTTTGCTCGCCAGGGTAGGTATATCAGGTGTTTCCTGGTCGGCTTTCTTAATTTTAACACTTTCGGAGCTGATGCTGCCTGTTTCCACCGAACTGCAGACTGTTACTGAAATTTCAGCATCGATATCAGTTTCAGCAAGAACATAAATTTCAGAGGTAGCCCCGCTAATATTACTGCCGTTTCGTTTCCACTGGTAGCCAAGTGCTCCGGTGTTATTGCTGTTGTTTACTTCAGTGGCTAATGTTTCCCCATATTTCATTGTCCCGCTAATGGTTACTGTTCCGGTAAGTGCGTTCATCGGTTCTGTATCGGTGGTAATATTATCAGCCTCGCTTGCTTCCGATGCATTGTGAGTACTTGTTTCGGCATAACGTTGGGTAAAGCTGTATTCGGTTTCAGCTGAAAGAGTGTTGAATGTTGCCGATGTTTGCCAGTCCCCGCCATCAATGGCGTATTCGCATCCGTTTACAGTATTTAAGGTGATGCTGTTATATGTTTTTCCCGACAATGTTGGGGCATTCGGAGTTTCCTGGTCGGCCTTTTCAATTTCGCAAAGCAAGCTGTTGGTAATGCTTCCCGATTCAACCGAACTGGTTACAATTACTGTAATCAGGTTGTTGATATCGGCTTCGGCAGCGATGTAGGTTTGTGCTGTTGCTCCACTTATATTATTGCCGTTACGTTGCCATTGATAACTGAAATCGCCGGTATTGTTGCTTTCGCTTACTTCGGCAGTAAGTGTTTCGCCGTACTGGTAGGTTCCGGTAATGGTAACTGTTCCGGTAATGGCATTTTGAGCGGGTTCGGTAATTGTTACATTTAAAAGGTAGTATAGTTGTCCTTCGCACATGCCAACGCGAGCCATTGCAAGAACAGAATAATCTCCGGCAGTTAAGTCGTTAAAAACATTGTTAGTCTGAGGTCCTGCATGAAGACCGTCTTCCGGTACATCTTCAATATTGGTATATGTGCCATCAACAAGAACATAACTATAATTACACGATAAGCTCGTGTTTTGAACATCAGCTGTTATTGTAATAGTTCCGTTATTACCACCATTTTCGGTAACATTGGTTTTTGCGGCAGAAGCTGTAAGTGTGGGACTGCTGAAAGTTTCGGTATTACCATCATTCCAAATAGCAACACAACCATCTTCGTCGCGTACTTTAATTTGGTAGTTTGCTTTTAATAATCCGCTGTACGAAGCTTCGGGAGTCCATTTCTCATAGTAGTCTTGTCCGACAGGTGTAACAACATCAATGTCGTCGGTAGTATAAAAACCATATTCCAAAGTACCATTACCACCCGAAGCAACAACCTCGAAACCTCCTTGTGCAAAATCGCCGGGGCAATCGGCATTAATAGGCGTAACACTTGTAATAACAATTTCATCGGATGAGCTAAAAGCTACAGTATAGATTAATTGTGTTGTGCCATCTTTGGCAGTTACAGTAATTGTGGCAACATCGTTATTCGAAGGGGCGGCTTGTTCAATACTTACAGAAGCATTGGCATCGGTAGCAGTTGCTGTAACATAATTTGCTGATGCAGCGCAATATGAATTTACTTTTTCGTAAGCGTAAGTATCGGGGCTAAAACCATCGATTGTAGTAATACCAACAACAAGGTCGGAAAGTGTTGCATCGGATGATGGAAGAGCGTTACAGTTGGTGCTAAAGCTTACGCCATCATTATAATTCCATCCATCGGAACCTGCTGTCGGTGGTGTAAAGTCTTCATCTATTTGTACACATGTTAATCCTGAATTTCCGTTCAAAAGCATAGTTTCGTAACTAGAACAAGCTCCGTTTGCAATATTTGCACTTGTAAGATTATTAACATGGGCTTGTAATATTGTTAAATTGGAACATGTACTTATATCTATAGTTGTAAGTTCGTTTGAACTACAGTCGATATTCGTAAGCTGTGTACAACCACTAACATTTAAGCTTGTCAGGTTGTTTGATTGACAACTAAGATTACGAAGACTTGGAAAAGCACTTAGGTCTAAACTTGTAAGTTGATTTCGATAACAACTTAATGTTCTAAGGTCTGTATTGTTTAGGTTAATACTTGTTAGTTGATTATTGTTACAATAAAGAGTTCTGAAGTTCGGACTATTGCTTAAATCGATAGTACTTATTGAGTTATTTGAACACCATAAACTTGTAATACTAACAAATGCTTCAATTCCTGTTAAATCAGAAATACCAAGTTCCGATACTGAAATAGTTCCGTCATAAGCTTCGGCTTCGCTTACCTGAATTTCGTCGTCTTCGTTTGTGTTTATTGAAGTATTTGCAAGCAATGCCGCTTTAAAGTTTGCATCGGGGATATTTACAATTGGTTGTACTTCTTCTTCTTGAGTAGAAAGATATCCCGCACTACTCACATAAGATGCTTTGTGTGTTGCCGTTTCGGCATATCGCTGGTAGAATTCATACACTTCACCAGCAGTTAAACCTAAAAATTCAGGAGAGGTTTGCCATGAAAGATCTTCTCCAAGCGCATATTCGCAACCTTCAACGGCTGTTAAAGTAATGCTCGATGATGTATTACTTGCCATTGTTGGGGCAGCCGGAGCATCCTGGTTGGCTTTTTCGATTATGCCTGCCGAGCCGGAGATAGTTCCTGTTTCGACATTACTGGTTACATCAACGGTAACTGTAGTGGCAATATCGTCGGCAGTAAGTGTATATTTATCGGAAGTTGCACCCGAAATAGCAGAGCCATTGCGTTTCCATTGGTAGCTTAAAGTGCCTGTATTATTATCGTCTGTAACAGAAGCTTCAATTTCGTCTAAATACTGGTTGCCGCCGGTAACGGTAACAGTACCTGTAAGGGCATTTGGACCGGCTTCGGTGGTAGAAAAATTTGCAGATTCGCTATTTGATGGATTATAAGCTGCTGTTTCGGCATAGCGTTGGCTGAAAATATATTCAGTATCGGGAGTTAAGCCGGTGAATTCAGGAGACGCTTGCCATGAACCTCCTCCAATCATGTATTCACAACCGTCAACAGCTGTTAGTGTAATACTTGTTGAAGTACGGCTTGCCATTGTTGGGTATGCCGGAGCATTTTGGTCAGCCTTTGCAATTACCGGAGATTCGGCTGTTAACGTTCCGGTTTGTACAGTACTTGTAACGTTTACCGAAAGTATAGTTCCTACATCTTCTTGAACAACAGTATATCCACTTGAGGTAGCATCTATAATTTCGCTACCGTCGCGCAGCCATTGGTAGTTTAAAGTGCCTGTATTATTGCTTCCGCTTAATGTTGCTGTCAAATTACGGCCGTATTCAAAAATCATATGACCTTCATCAACTATAAGTGTGCCGTCGAGAGGAGCAGGAGTTAAGGCTACATTTTCGGTAACATCGGCGTCGGTAACTGTAACAGTGCCGCTTACATTGTTATAACCACTAAGTGTAATCCAATATCCATAAGTTGTTGCAGCAACATCGGTATAAACTACTTGTCCGTTTGCATTGGTAGTTTGTGTACCGGTGTTTTCTAACTGAACATTTGCATTCTCAACGCCATTATTGTTATATGTTACATTAAAAGTTACACTGTATGTTACGGCAACAATAGTAACCGGATTACCCGAATATACTGTTTCGCAATCGCCATATTTAATAACCACGTTGTAATCGCCGGCAGTTAGCCCGGTAAATTCGCCACTTGTCTGGTAGGTAACACCATTGTCGATGGAAAAAGTAATATCGCCCATGTCTTCACGGGTAATGCCGTTATCGGTTCCTGCATTTTCGCTAGCAGTAATTGTAATTGATGATGATGTTGTTTCAACATTATCAATTGTTGCCTGTTGAGGATTTGGCAGTTCAATGGTTGGCCCGTCGTAGTAACAGCTGTTGTTATAATTCACTTTCACAGCATAACTTTGTCCGCCAGTTAGGCCCGAAAAATCAGAAAATTCGGAATAAGTGCTTCCCCCATCGATACTGTAAGTGGTGTTTTCTTCAGAATTAGATAGGGAGATTTGTCCGTCGTTCTCACCTATGCACGATGGCGGATAAGCTAAATAATCCATAGCACCCACCATGTATTCGAAATCGTCTCCAACTACAATATCGTCGCCTTTCCAGGTTGCTTCGCATCCATTTGCAGTACGTACTAAAATTTTTGAAGCGGGATAGGTTCCGGCAGTAGCAGAAATAGCATCGCCGGTAGTCCAGTTAACACCATCAATTGTATATTCGGTAACATCGCTTGTGGCAGCAATTTCTATTTCTCCGTTTTTTAAATAACAGTTCGATGCATCGGAAGTATAAATATCTGAAATAGATGGACTGTCGCCTTCGGAGAGGACAAATACCTCTTTGGCTTCCTGACTGCCGCTCATGTTAACCTCTATGGTATATTCAACACCGGGTTCTAAGCCTGTTATAGTGTAAGGGCTAGAGGGTAGAGCCTCTTCGTTGCCGGTTCCCGAAAAGTAATAAGTAAAATCTTCGAGTTTTGTGTCGGCGGCAATGGTTATTGTTGCAGTGCCATAACTGCCAGAGCATGATGGATTAGAATAAGTAATAGTTGCAGCAGGTGCTGCAAGTGTTGTTTTGCATATTAACAGGAACAACATCTCAAATGTGATTAGAAGTAATTTTTGTTTCATAATAATTTGTTATGGTTAATGATTCTGGGATGAAAAATAAATGCTGAAAGATTGAATGTTCACTGATGTATGGATTTGAGGGCTTCTAATTAGAATTCGTAGCAGAAAATTGAGAATTTAGTTTCTGTATTTTCTCTTTTTTGAAAATTGCCGGGCAGCAACAGCCGCCCGACAAAGTCAAAAAATGAGATTCAATGCAGGCAAAAGTCCTTGCCAATAACCGGGAATTTAGCATTAACCATAACCTGTTTCCCAGTACTAGGAATCGCTAATGCATCTCTCTCAATGCGATTTTTAAGAAATGGTTTAAAAGAATTAATACTGGTATGTATTTACAAGACCTTTGCTTGTAGTCCTGAAAGAACTAAACTAAACTTTTGCTATGAATTGAATTTATAAAACAGGTATTTGTAAGCGGTTGTTGAGAATCTGCAATAGTCTTTTTAGAATTGTTTTGCTTGGCGAGTTAAAAAAATTCTTTCATTTTTTCAGTTAATTCTTCTTTTCGTCGCGATGCTAAGGGAACTTTATCGCCATTGGAAAGAATAATTTTATAGAGCCGTTTTTTAATTTGTTTAATGTAGTTCAAATTAATTAAATGCGATTGATGAACCCTGAAGAAGCATTTGCAAGGCAACAGTTTTTCGTATTCTTTCAGGGGTTTTGATACCAGTATTTTTTCTCCCGAATTTAAAATAATGTTGCAATAATTGTTTTCCGATTCGCAACGAACAATTTCTTTTAGCTGTACGTAGTGATTGGTTTCAGCCGTTTGAAGAATAATTTTCTGGTTTTCTTTGCTCTGATTCAGATTATCGAGTAGAAATGAAATGTTTGAAGTAGCCTGTTTATCCTGACAAGCTTTTTTTGCTCTCGTAATTGCCCTTAAAACACAATCAACATGAATAGGTTTTACAATATAGTCGAGCGCGCTGTATTCGAATGCATTTATGGCGTAATGGCTGTGTGCGGTTACAAATACTATTCTGAAATCTATACTGGGAAGTTGTTCCAAAATCTTAAAACTCAATCCGTCTTTTAATTCCACATCGAAAAAGGCAAAATCAACTTTGTATGTGGCAAACAATCTCAGCCCCGATTCAATGGAATCGGCATACGCAACAATATTACAATCGGGGGCACTATTTTTTATTATGGACGACAGCGAATCGGCTATCTTCTTTTCATCTTCAATTATTGCGATATTCAACATCTGCTAAAATCTTAAACATTTTTCGAGCGGGAGGAAAATTTTAATTAGAGTTCCTTCTTCACCATTTTCGTCTTTCCGGGAAATTTCAATTTTTGAATGAATATTTTTATGGTTGAACAGGCTTAAACGTTGTTTGGTAAGTTCCATTGCCATTGATTTATGTCCGGTTTTATGAGCGGCGTTTTTATTCATTCCTATACCGTTGTCTTTAATGCCGATTATAAAATAAGGTTCCTCAACAGAATATTTTACCTGAACTAATCCTTTATAACTAACTCCTTTAAAGGCATGGATAAGTGCATTTTCGATAAATGGCTGGGCAAACATTGGCGGAACAATGTATTCTTCGGTATTTTCGGGCGCTTCAATAGTAAAAGAAAAGGAGCCTTCTTTACGCATCTCCTGAAGCAGGAGGTAATTGCGCACAATATTTAATTCCTGTTCCAGCGGAATTTGTTCAACAGATGAACTTTCGAGGATATCCCTCATTAATTTCGAAAAGTTGGTGAGGTATTTTCCTGCTTTTTCAGGCTTGTTGGTATAAATAAAATTCTGAATAGATCCCAACGCGTTAAATATAAAATGCGGATTCATTTGCGTACGTAACAAACGCTGTTTTAATTCGCTTTCGTTTTTCTGGTTTCTCAGGCGTTTGTGCCGGTAAAACAAAATAAAAACCACAACAATTACCAATAATAATACGGCCAACGAAATGGCCGCGAGTGTTCGTTGGTTGGCTTGCAGGTCTGCAATTTGTTTTTCTGAAGTAAGCTGTTCAATGCGCTGCTCTTTTTTCGCAGTTTCGTATTTGGTTTGTAGTTCTTTTAACTGTTTACTACTTTTTACATTCAAAGTGCTGTCTTTTACCGAACTGTTCAAAACGTGGTAATTATAAGCGTTTTTATAGTCGCCCTGTCGAGCATAGATTTTGGAAATTATTGAATAGCAGCTTTGCATCAAGTCGGGAAAGTTGAGTTGTTTTGATAACTCAAGACCTTCTTTGGCATATCTTAGAGCTTTGCCCAGTTGATTTGTTTTTAAATACAAATCGGCATCTGTTGTAATGCTATATGCCAAAACATGTTTTTCGTTGGTTCTGCGCAAAATTCTCTCAGACTCTCCAGCTTGCTGAATAGCTAATTCGAAATTTCCTTTACTTGTATTTAATATGCAGGCATTTGAAAGATTTGCCCCTAGTGAAATGCTGTCGTTTAGCATTTTTGAAAGGTGAATGGCATTGTTATAATGAACCAATGCAGAATCGTATTCATTTAATTTCTCGAACGCAACTGCAAGATTTTGCTCAGCATATAGTATACCTGTTGAATCGTTAATAAGCGACCTGATTTCAATTGATTTTTTATAATTCTCGATGGCCCTAGGATAATTTTTCTGAACTCTATACAACAAGCCCATATTATTTAAGCTCTGTCCGATGCCTTTTTTGTCATCGAGCGCTTCCCGTATTTCTAACGATTTTTGATAATAAACAACAGCATCAACATACCTGGCTCTAACGTAATACGAAGCCCCAATATTATTGTATATTTTGGCAAGTTCGGGTTTGTTGTCGCTTTCTGTAAAAATATCAATGGCTTTATTAAAGTAGGTGAAAGCAGTATCATAATCGCCTTTGTAATCGAAGGCTAAAGCAATTCTTGAGTACGATTTCCCAATTCCAAGCGAATAATTTGCATTTTTCGAAATCTGTAAGGCCGAATCAGCAAGGTTTTTTGCTTTTTCAAAATCAGTTGCACTGGCTTCCCAACTTAAATAATTTAAATGGTCGACAGCAAGGGAATCTGTAAAAAAATTGGATTTAAAAATTATGTTTTTATGACTTTCTTCCTTGCAACTAGCTAAAAAGACAGCGAATAAAATTAAAAAAATAAAAGGGATCCTCCATTTGTCAGATATTCTACTAACAATAAATAGCCTGCAAATGTATACCATATCGCATATAAGTTATTGGGTTAATTAAAAAAATAAATGTAAGCATTGTTTTGTTAAGCAGAAAGGGGAAAAACATTTTACTGATTTTTTTTTGATGCTTTTGTTATAAAATCAATATTCATTCGTCCAATATAACAGATGACCACAGAGGAGTTTAAAAATACGGTGATTCCATACTCGGCAAAGCTTTACCCGATGTTATTTCGCATCCTAAAAAATGCGGATGAAACACGTGATGCTTTGCAGGAATTAATGCTCAGGTTGTGGAATAAAAGAAATGAGCTGGAAAAATGTTCAAACCTGTCAGCTTACATTGTAACGGTTGCAAAAAATTACAGTTTTGATCTGTTGAAAAAGAAAAAGCCGGTAACGCTGGATGAAGTCCACGAATATAAGATTTTGAATTTGGAGGCTGATGAGTCCGGTCATGAGACAAAAGAAAAGTTTGAACAGGTGAGAAAAGTGATTGAAGATCTGCCGGAAAAGTACAGAACAGTGATCCGGTTGCGCGATATCGACGGTCTTTCTTTTGAGGAAATAAAAGAAATGACCGGATATGAAATACCAAACCTTCGGGTGATTCTTTCGAGGGCGCGGCAAAAGGTAAAAGAGGAAGTTGAAAAAATCTATGATTATGACACGACAGGAAAATTTGCTCGACAAATATTATAAAGGAGAAACTACACTGGAAGAAGAGAAGGAGTTAAAAAGACTTCTGGCAGAGGAAGAACCGGCAATTTCGGAAGTGGACATTTTTGCTTTTTATCAAAACGAAGCTAAGGTTCCTGAAGGATTGGAAGATGATTTGTTTGCGGGCATCAGGGAAGAAACAACACATAAAAAAACGATCAGGATGAGGCTTTATTCAGCTATTTCAGCTGCTGCCGTGTTATTGATTGTTCTTTCGGTTTATCTCGATTTCAGGGGTAAAGAGCGTCGACAAATGGAAGATGACTTTTTTGTGATGGAGCAGGCCCTTTTCCAGGTATCAGAAAGCCTGCAGCCACCGCAGGAACAGGATGATATGCTGGTGCTTTGGGTGGATAATGATGTGGAGATAATAATTAATTAAGTACTGAAAGACTGAAGGATTGAAGGGGTGAATTATTAAATGCGAGAATGCTAAAATGATGTAGAAATTGTGATGCAGTTTTGCTGTGATGCAGTTTGTCAATTTTGCAAAAAAGAAAGACAAATGAATAAAAACTCATGACTCGTAGCTTGCGACTTGTAGCTTAAATAAGGATTGAATGAAAATGAATTTGTATAAAGAAACAGAAAAATTAAGGTATCTGTAGGCCTTGGTTTTAAACGGAGTAAAAACGATTAAAAAATACGAAAAATGAAAAAGTTAATAATCATATTGCTGATGATCGGGATTTGGGTTCCGGCATTGGCACAGCAGTCTCAAAGCCTTTTTGAACAGCTGACAGATAAATACGCCGAACAGGATGGTTTCAGCGCCAGCATGTTAACCAGCGACATGTTCGAGCTGTATATGAAGAAGAAAAATGTGGATGAATCGTCGGAAGTGGCCGATGCTTTGAATACACTGGATAATATTTTGGTTGTATCGCAAAGCAACCTGACAGGAAACTTGCAATGGGAATCCGCTTATTTCAGTCAGGATAAAAAACCGGAGAAAAGTCCGAAAGCGGGAGAGGAAGATAGAACAAAGATGATTCACAAAGAGATGTTGAATTATTACAAGACCAATGGATATACGCTTTTGAAAACCGAGAAACGAATGGGAGAAGACGTGAAGGTTTATCTGAAAAAGAGTCAGGAACGTGTTACTGCATTGGCTCTTATTACCAATTCCTCGGTGTCAACCAATCTCGTTGAACTTCAGGGTGACGATATCGACCTGGCGAATGTGGCATCATTAAGCAAAACCATGAACCTGCGAGGGTTGGAGAATTTGTATAAACTCGATAACAGTAGCAGTGCGTTTTATGGAATGGCTCTCCCCGGTGGCATGAATTGGTCTGATGAGCAAATGGAAGAAATGAAACTTCGGGCCCGGGAAATGGCTGAGCAGCACAAATTAACTGACGAGCAAATAAAAGAGATTGAAAAACAAGCCCAGTTTCAGGCTCAAAAACAAGCAGAAATGGCTGAAAAATACCGCGAAATGGCAGAGCGATACGGGCGCCAGCCCATATTTCTGAGCACTCCGGGCGATACCAATACTGTTTATTATATTGACGGGAAAGTAGTGAAAGGCGACAAGGTTAAACAAATGCTGAAAGACGGCGAAGTGGAACAGATAAAAAAAACAGAAAAAGACGGTAAAACGGTTATTGAAATCAAAACCAAATAAAAAAAATGCCGGGTAGATAGCCCGGCATTTTTGTTTAGTATATTTTCCCTACCGGGTATCTTTTATAAGTCTTTTCAGCCCATTCAGTATTGTTGTAAATGTAGCTGAGTTGAGCCCGGTGATTTGATGCAAATTCCTTATTCGATTTCCGTTTTTCTTCAAATTTATTCTTGAAATCCGGGTGTTCTCGCAGGTATTTCAAAGCGTTTTCTTCGAAGCCGTACGACGAAAAATATTCACGCTGATCAAGAACTGAATCAAAAAAGTTCCAGCGGAAAAACGAATCCATTGCTTTTGGCTCCAGCATTTCGAGGATGTATTTAATTTTTTTCTGACGAACCGGAATAAGCAGGTCGCCCGCGTAATATATTATTTGCTGAGTCTCGCTGCGGGTACTCACCTTGTTGTGAAAATAATGTCCGTTATACGGTTGTTTCGGGCTTGTATATTCATCGATATAATCTACGGTTACTTCCAAAACGGTATCATTTTTGAGCGGAATTAGTTGGATTCCATTCAATTTTAATCTTTCAATAACTTCTGTCCAGCCCTGAGGTAGAACGTAGTATTCTGGAATTGTAATTTCCTCAACTGTATTGTAAACATTGTAATAGCGGATTTCCTTCGAAAACGGTTTCGAACGGTCGTAACCAAAACGTGGCAGGCCGGTAACTTTGTCAATAATCTCGTTGCTTGGTTCGTAGCCATCGAAAGTAAATGGGATGTACTGGCTGGTGTCAACTTTGTAGCTAATAGGATAGGTTTTCATCGCCATTATTTCTTCCGTTCCCTGTTGACGGCTGCTAATAATTTCTTTTGAATTTTCTGAAGTATACTCAGTGAGAGTGGTAATAAACTGGTAGCACGATTTTACCCGGTCGGGAAAATTTTTATACACGTGGTTTTCGGTCATCATTCCGTAGCAATTGAATAGGCTCGCATAACCGGAAGAATACCTTGGCGCATCCTGCCAGAGCAGGATTCCTGCTAGTGGGTCATGATTGATCCAGTTTACGTAAGGTGTGAGTTTGTATTCGCCCTTATCCATCTTTTCAAAAATTTCGGGGATCATCCGGTTGCGTAAAAATTGCTCCTGAACAGGTGGAAAATAATCAGGAAATGGCGTAATCCATGTGTTGCAATATTGGTGGTCGGAACCGTTTGTAGTGTGTGTATCCAGAAAGACATCAGGATTCCATTCGTTAAATATTTTATTGATGGACCGGGCGTTTTCAGAATCACACTTGACAAAGTCGCGGTTCAGATCGAGGTTTTTTGCATTCCCGCGGAATCCTGTTTCGTAGGGAGTGGCCTGGTTGGCACGGTTGTATTTGCCGCGATTCAGGTGTCCGCCAATATTGTATACCGGAATGATTAGGATCACTGTATTGTCGAGCCATTTTTTCATCCCGTTTTTGTTTCGTAGAATATCGTCAGCAAACTGCAGGCTGGCGTCAATTCCTTCGGGTTCGCCCGGGTGAATGCCATTATTGATTAACAAAACCGATTTCCCCTGCGCCCTGATTTTGTCCAGATTGAACTCCGGTTTATCGTTTATAATAAAAAGATGCAGCGGCTTTCCAATATCTGTTTTTCCTTCTTCGATGAGTGTTGCATTTTCGTAATGCGAATCGAGAAGTTTATACATTTCTATCACTTCATCATAAGTAGGAGTGTAATTTTCCTCGTATTTCAGATGTAGCAGCGGTTTTTGCGCAAACAAAAATAAGTTCATAACGCATAGCGCTATAAAAAGGGCAGTTTTTTTTCTCATAATGCAAATTTTGCGTGGCAAGGCCACAGACAGCAAAAAATTATTTTCGCTCTAAATCTAAGTAAGAATATTCAAAATTGTTCTTTTCGTCGTGAAAATCTTCACGAGTAACCTCATTCCATTCCGAGTAATAAATCTCAGGGAAAAAGGTGTCGGCTTCAAACGATTTATGAACCAGGGTAAGATATAATTTGCCGGCGACAGGAAAGAATTGTTTGTAAATCATTCCTCCGCCAATGATGAAAGCTTCTTCTTCGTTTTTCACTTTTTCAATGGCTTCGTCGATGCAAAAAACAGTTTCGCATCCCGGAAAAACATCATCCTTCTTGTCGGTAATAACAATGTGGCGACGATTGGGAAGTGGCCATTTGGGCAGCGATAACAAGGTGTTCCTTCCCATAATTATAGTATGGCCCGAAGTAATCTGTTTGAAACGTTTCAGGTCGTTGGGAAGATGGAAAAGTAAGTCGTTGTTTTTACCAATTGCAAAATTTTCTGCAATGGCAACTATGATGGAAATATTTTTTTGAATTGTCATTTTATAATGAATTTTGGCGCATTAAAATTATACCGCAACAATACCTTTTATATGCGGATGTGACTGGTAACCGGTCAACTCAAAGTCTTCGTATTTAAAGTCGAAAATGCTTTTTACATCCGGGTTTATTTTTATGGTTGGCAGCGGGTAAGGTTCGCGCGACAATTGAAGTTTTACCTGGTCAATATGGTTCGAGTAAATATGTACGTCGCCAAAAGTGTGCACAAAATCTCCCACTTCCAGTCCGGTAACCTGTGCCATCATCATGGTAAGTAAAGCATACGATGCAATATTAAAAGGTACACCTAAAAATACATCGGCGCTGCGCTGGTAAAGCTGGCACGAGAGTTTCCCGTCGTTAACATAGAATTGGAAAAGCGTGTGGCACGGCGGGAGTCCTGCTTTTGCCATCTCTTCTACTTCTGGCGGATTCCATGCCGAAACAATAAGGCGCCTTCCGTAAGCGCTCTCTTTGTTTTCCTGCAGATATTTTATCTGTTCAACTACCCATTTTATCTGGTCTACTCCTGAAAAATCTCTCCACTGTTTTCCGTAAACCGGCCCAAGCTCTCCCCATTTTGCGGCGAAGTCTTCATCGTCGGCAACCTTCTGCGCAAATTCTTTTATGGTTTCGCCCTTAAAATCTGGGGTGTTTTTGTATCGTCTGTATGGCCAGTCGTCCCAAATGTGCACCTTGTTTTGTGCCAGGTACCTGAGGTTTGTGTCGCCTGCAAGGAACCAAAGCAACTCGTGAATAATCGATTTTAAGTGCAGTTTTTTTGTTGTAACCATCGGAAATCCTTCGCTTAAATCGAAACGCATTTGATGTCCGAAAAGACTTATTGTTCCTGTCCCTGTCCTGTCTTTTTTTTTCGTCCCCTTCTCTAAAACGGTCTCCAACAAATCTAAATACTGCCTCATAATTTAATAATTTTAGTGATACCCTCACTCCAGATGAGGGTATCACTATTTTCAGCAAAAATAATCTTTCAAAAAATTCTGTTTCAGGATTGATACATTTAAATATTCACAATTGTTCAAAGATTGTTAACGGATGTTGCTTATTCAAATTGTGTTTTGGCAAAGAGTTGCTTTTGCGTAATTGCTGAGAAAAGTGGTTGACGGTGGTAATTATTGCTTGGAATCCGGATTTAATAATGCTCCGCACTTTTTACAAAATACTGCATCGTCGTCGTGAGTGGGGTAGAGACAGTTTGGGCAAACCTGTGTATTTCTTTCTGATGACGGATTGATGATTTCAGCGGTTACAATTCCGGTGGGAACGGCAATAATGGCATAGCCCATTATCATTACAATACTGGCCAAGAACTGCCCCAGTGGAGTTCCCGGACTGATGTCGCCGTAACCAACGGTGGTAAGTGTAACAATGGCCCAGTAAATACCTTTTGGGATACTTGTGAATCCGTGTTCAGGCCCTTCAACCAAATACATTATTGTGCCAATAATTATTACCAGCATAATTACAAAGAAGATGAATACGCTGATTTTTTCGCGGCTGTTCCAAATGGCTTTTACAAGAGTTCTGCCGGCCTGTGTGTAACGAGAAAGTTTTAATATTCGGAAAACACGCAGCAATCTGAGTATGCGAATAACCACCAGACTGTGTGAGCCGATCACAACCAATCCAATGTAGGTGGGAATAACCGAGAGAAAATCGATAATCCCGTAAAAACTGAAAATATATTGAAGCGGCTTTTTTACAATGGCAATACGCAACAAATATTCAATGGTGAAAATGATTGTAATTGCCCATTCTGCGATTCTAAGTAACTGGTGATGATTTTCTCTAATGCCCTGAACGCTTTCTACCATTACAAGAGCCACACTCAGCAAAATTATAATCAGAAGTGCCAGATCGAACAGTTTTCCAGCAGGTGTGTCGGCTTCAAATATTATTTCGTAAAGTTTTTGTCTGGCTTTGTTCATTTCTCTCTTCAATCGATTTTTAAATATACGATTAATTTGAAAAATGCTTTTCAGTAATGTCTCTGAATTTGTATTACCAATTTAGATTTATCTGAGAATTCCATGATTTTGTTTTTGGGGATAGAAAACAAAAAAATAGCCTCTCCTGTAAAAGGAGAAGGCTATTGAAATTATAGTGCAATAATTTTCTACAATACAGTGTCAACCTCAACAAGAGGTAAGTCGAAAGCTTCTGCAACACCTTTGTATACAACTTTACCATCAACAACATTTAATCCTTTGCGTAATGGTTCGCTGTCGATACAAGCTTGTTTCCACCCTTTTTCTGCAATTTGAATAGCATAAGGAAGAGTGGCATTTGTTAGTGCCAGTGTTGATGTACGAGGAACTGCTCCCGGCATGTTGGCCACGCAGTAATGCAGCACATCGTCGATAACAAAAGTTGGTTCATCGTGGGTTGTAGCAACGGTGGTTTCGAAACAACCGCCCTGGTCAACGGCAACGTCAACTAAAACAGTGCCCGGTTTCATTGTGCTCAGCATATCGCGTGTAACCAGGTGTGGAGCTTTTGTTCCAGGAATAAGAACCGCACCAATAATAACATCGTGTGATTTTACCATCTCTCTGATGTTGTATTCGTTGCTCATCATGGTTTTTACGTTGGCAGGCATGATGTCGTCGAGGTGACGCAAACGAGGAAGAGAAACATCCATAATCGTAACATCAGCTCCTAATCCGGCAGCCATTTTTGCTGCTTCGGTACCAACAATACCACCACCAATAACCAAAACTTTAGCTGGAAGAACTCCGGCAACTCCTCCAAGAAGAACACCGTAGCCACCATAAGTTTTTTCAAGATATTTTGCTCCTTCCTGAATCGACATGCGGCCTGCAACCTCGCTCATTGGGACCAGCAATGGAAGCGAACGATCCGGCATTTCAACAGTTTCGTAAGCCAGGCAAATTGATTTGTTCTCGATCATGGCGTGAGTTAATGCCTCGCCCGAAGCAAAGTGAAAATAAGTATAAAGAATCTGACCTTTTTTAATCAGTTTGTATTCCGACTCGATAGGTTCTTTTACTTTTATAATCATTTCGGCAATAGCGTAAACTTCTTCAATGGTTGGAAGCATTTTTGCGCCTGCTTCAATGTAGTCTTCATCCATGAAGCCGCTTCCCATACCGCCACCTGCCTGTACATAAACATCGTGTCCACGTTTTACCAGTTCTGCCGCTCCTGCCGGTGTAAGGGCTACGCGGTTTTCATTGTTTTTAATTTCCTTTGGTACTCCAATTATCATCGTGTGAAAATTTTAAGTTAATTCCATGTACAAAAATAGACTTATGCGAGTGTTCAAAACATGATAAATACTCAGGATTTGTAACTATTTAATCTAAAGGTAATATGTAATACATCATATGTTGATAATCTGCAAGTTAATTTTCCAATAAGATATTAAATTGTCTTATTTTTTTAATAATAGATTTCAATTTGATAATCTTATATTTGCATTCTTTCTAATTATATTCTATAACATGCCGACAGTATCAGATCGTGGAAGAATAATGCCTGATTCACCAATCAGGAAATTAGCTCCGTTAGCACATAAGGCTAAAGAGGATGGAGTTAAAGTGTTTCATTTGAATATCGGTCAACCCGATTTGCCCACACCACCTGAAGCATTGGCGGCAATCAGATCTATCGACAGAGAGATTCTTGAATATACTCCAAGTGAAGGAATACTTTCATTCCGTCAGAAGCTGGCGAAATATTACCATAAATTCAATATCGATGTTTCAGCTGACGATATTATTGTAACGTCGGGAGGTAGCGAAGCGGTAACTTTTGCATTTATGAGTTGCCTGGATCCGGGTGACGAGATCATCGTTCCGGAACCGGCTTATGCAAACTACGAAGCATTTGCCATTGTTGCCGGTGCGAAAATCAAATCTCTGGCTGCCGACATTGAGGAGGGTTTTGTTTTGCCTCCGATAGAGGAATTCGAAAAGATGATTACCCCCAGAACAAAGGGGATCATGATCTGTAACCCGAATAACCCGACCGGTTACCTGTATACACAGCAGGAAATGAACGCTATTCGCGATCTGGTTAAAAAGTACGATCTGTATTTATTTTCGGATGAGGTTTATCGCGAATTTTGTTACACCGGTGCGCCTTATATTTCTGCTTTCCATCTTGAAGGAATTGAGCAAAATGTGGTTTTGATTGATTCTGTTTCGAAACGATACAGCGAATGTGGATTGCGAATAGGTGCATTAATCACCAAAAACAAGGAGGTTAAAAAGAATGTGATGAAGTTTTGCCAGGCACGTTTAAGTCCGCCACTTATCGGGCAAATTGCTGCCGAAGCTTCGTTGGATGCCGATCCTGAATACATGCTTAGTAATTACAATGAGTATGTTCAGCGCCGTAAGTTTTTAATCGACGGATTGAACCGCATTGATGGCGTGTATTCACCAATTCCGATGGGTGCATTTTATACGGTTGCACGTTTACCAGTAGATAATGCCGATAAATTTTGTGCATGGCTCCTTTCTGATTTCAGGTACGAAGGGCAAACTTTGTTTCTGGCTCCGGCTTCAGGTTTTTATACCGGTTCGGATAAAGGACAAGATGAGGTTCGTATTGCTTACGTACTAAAAAAGGACGACCTGGCGGTTTGTTTGAAAATATTAACCGAAGCACTGAAAGTTTATCCGGGAAGAAAGTCGAAATAAACGGCTGTTGTTTGAATTTATTACTGAACCGATTCTATTATATATTTTAAAGTCCGGCAGAAATTACTGACCGGACTTTTTGTTTCTTGTACTTTATTCTTAACATTCCGTCTTCATTAAATAAAATTCAGCTCTGTTTCTTAATGTTTTTCTAATTTGAGGCCGGAAAAGTCAACATCCTTCCACCACTTATTTTATTAACGTTTCAAATTCAGTAGGAATGAAACGAGCATGTAAAAATGATTGTACAAAGAATGTTTATCTTAAGCGAGTTACATCGAATACTTTTAAAATTAATACTTATAATGAGATGAAAAAGATACTTGTTTTACTCTTAGTTCTTTCGTCGTTTATTTCTAAGGCCGAAAACAAAGACTCAATTTGGGTGAGAAATAACTATACAAAAAAGGAAGTTTATATAACCATGCGCGACGGTGTTCGCTTATTCACTTCTGTTTATATTCCAAAAGAAACGAAAGAAAAACATCCGATATTAATAACCCGAACCCCTTATTCCTGCCGACCGTATGGCGAGGATAAATTCTATCCTTTTTGGAGTACCTACAAACTCGATTATTTAAAAGAAGGCTACATTATGATTAATCAGGATGTACGGGGACGTTGGATGAGCGAAGGCGAATATGCCGATGTGCGTCCTTTTAATCCGAATAAAAAGGGAAAAGATATCGACGAAGCCAGCGATACTTACGATGCCATCGACTGGCTGGTTAAAAATATTGAGAACAACAACGGAAATGTTGGGGTATTTGGAATTTCGTATCCCGGGTTTTATTCCACAATGGCCGCGGCAAGTAACCACCCGGCATTAAAAGCGGTAAGTCCACAGGCACCGGTAACCAACTGGTTTATTGGCGACGATTTTCATCATAACGGTGTTTTTTTCCAGATGGATGCCTTTAGTTTTTATTCAGCCCTTGGTGGAAGTTTTGGCGTTCCACGGCCAAAACCAATTTCGGAAGGACCGGAAAGAAAGGGATTTCCGGTTGAGGATAACTACAAATTTTATCTCGACCAGGGAAGTTTGAAAAACCTTACAAAATTAACGGGCGACTCCCTTAAGTTCTGGAACGAAATGATGGAACACCCCAATTACGACGAATGGTGGCAAGCCCGCGATGCACGAAATGCTACAAAAGAATTAAAACCTGCCATGCTGTGGGTTGGCGGTCTGTTCGACGCTGAGGATTGCTGGGGAGCATGGAACTCTTACCTGGCAGCTGAAAAAAATAATCCCGGAAAAACGTTCAATAAAATTGTTGAAGGACCGTGGTATCATGGACAATGGGCACGTGGAACAGGCTCGAATCATGGAAATATTCAGTTTGGTTCAAATACCAGTAAGTATTATCAACAAAATATCGAATTCCCTTTTTTTAATTATTTCCTGAAAGGTGAAGGAGACATTTCTCAAATTGCAGAAGCGAATGTTTTTATTACCGGAGCCAACGAATGGAAAAAATTTGAGCAGTGGCCACCTGCCGGCGAAAAAGACAAAATCATGTATTTTCAGTCGGAGGGAAAATTATCGGACCAAAAACCGGCAGGATCTGATTCTTTTACCGAATATACCAGCGACCCGGCAAAACCGGTTCCGTACGAGGAAAATGTTCATCTGGGAAGAACTCGTGAATACATGTCGAACGACCAGCGATTTGCGGCCCGTCGTCCTGATGTTGTTATTTTTCAAACCGACGTTTTAAACGAAGATGTTACGGTTACAGGAAATGTTGTTGCTGATATTCTTACCAGCATCTCTACAACCGACGCTGATTTTGTGGTGAAAATAGTAGATGTTTTCCCCGATGATTTTAAATATCCTGAAAGCGGAGAATTTGTTAAATCGGATTACCCGATGGGAGCTTACCAAATGCTGGTACGCGGAGAGATTTTCAGAGGCCGTTTCAGAAACAGCTTTGAAAAACCGGCAGCATTTACTCCCGGGAAAGTGGAAGAAGTGAAATTTGAATTGCCGCCGATTGCCCACTGTTTTAAAAAGGGCCACCGGATTATGGTGCAGATTCAAAGTAGTTGGTTTCCACTGGCCGACCGTAATCCGCAGCAGTTTGTGGATATTTATCATTGCAATGAGTCGGATTTTGTAAAAAGCGACATCAGGATTTATCACGAAACACAAAACGCATCGAAGATTATTTTGCCTGTATTGAATTAACCAAAATATAAAAGAGCCGTTTCAATCACGAAACGGCTCTTCCTTTATGTATTTTGAACTAATCTTAATTCAGATTTTTAATTCGATCCATTGCCTCCAGAACATTTTCACGATCGGCAAAAGCAGAAAAACGGAAATACCCTTCTCCCGACGGACCGAAACCTGATCCCGGAGTTCCAACTACATTGGCTTCATTTAATACTTTATCGAAGAAATCCCACGATTTCATTCCATTTTTAGTTTTAACCCAAATGTACGGAGCATGTTCTCCACCGAAAACTTCGTATCCGGCAGCTAACAAACTTTCTTTCATGATCCGTGCATTTTCCATGTAATAGGAAATAACTTCGTTTACTTCCTTTTTACCTTCTTCGGTGTAAATGGCTGCTGCAGCCTTTTGAACGGGGTACGAAACACCGTTGAATTTAGTCGACTGGCGACGGTTCCATAATGGTTTTACAGGATGTGCCTTGCCTTCAGGATCGAAAGCTGTCAGTTCCCCGGGAACTACAGTAAATGCACAACGAGTTCCGGTGAATCCTGCAGTTTTAGAAAAACTACGGAATTCGATTGCAACCTTTTTAGCCCCTTCAATTTCGTAAATCGAACGCGGAATTTCATCGCTCTGAATAAAAGCCTCGTAAGCTGCGTCGTACAAAATGATGCTGTTGTTTGCAATTGCATAATCCACCCATTTTTTCAGCTCTTCTTTCGAAGCAACTGTTCCTGTTGGGTTATTCGGATAGCAAAGGAAAATCAAATCAGGCACTTCTGTCGGAAGCTCAGGAATAAAACCATTGTCTTTTGTACAAGGCATGTAGATAATTCCATCGTAATATCCATTTGATTGGCAAACACCTGTTTTTCCCGACATTACAGTTGTATCGGCATAAACCGGGTAAACCGGGTCGCAAATGGCAATTTTATTTTCGTTCCCAAAAATTTCCTGGATGTTTCCGGTGTCGCATTTCGATCCGTCGGAAATAAAAATATCATCAGCCGAAATGTCGATTCCTTTATCCTGGTATGAATTTTTTGCAATAGCTTCGCGCAAAAATGCGTAGCCCTGCTCCGGACCATAACCCTTAAATGTATTGCCAGTGGCCATTTCTTCCACGCCTTCGTGAAACGCTTTTACAACGCTGGGAACCAATGGTTGGGTTACGTCTCCGATACCCATTTTTATTACCTTCTTATCGGGATTCGCATCGATAAATTCATTTACTCTGCGCCCAATCTCCGGGAAAAGATATCCGGCTTGAAGTTTTAGATAATTTTCGTTAATAAGTGCCATATCTGTCTATTTTATAATGATTTCTGAAAATGGATTGTAAAGATATAAAATAAACTGTGGCTAACTTTTTTGAACGATAATAGCTTTAATCTTATTTAGATTTATTTAATGAAAAATAGAAGGTTCCGGATTCAAAAATCAAGTTAGCGGGTTTAATCCCTGCTTTCACCCAGATTTAAAAGTTCTAATTGTTTATCAGAAATGGTTAAAGCAACTTTATTATTCGGTATTACGTCTACATATTAGATAAAATAAAATCATGTTTCGATCGAATAGAATAGTTTATATCCTGATTTTTGTGCTGATAGTTGTGATAGCTCAGTGCAAAAAAAATGAATCAGACTCTTTAACAGAGGCAAAAATAACCGGTCCGGATCCTAGAGATTGTATCTGTTGTGGCGGCTATTTTATTGAAATAAAAGATTCGATCTACAATTTTGATCAACTTCCATCTACGTGCAATTTAGATTTAATGAATGCAGAATTTCCGATCACCGTATATGTCGATTGGGAGCCGGAAAGAAAATGCGGAGATATTCAATATATTATAATTAAACAGATTGAAGTTAAAAGTCATTGATTGGTTGAAAACTGTTGCTACATTTGTTTATTGTAAATATCACTACTTTTTTATGCAAAACTTCTTTGTAAAATCACACGGTCTTGGTAACGATTATATCGTAATGAACCAGGAGGAAATAACTTTCGAATTAACAGAAAAAGCCATCATTAGAATCTGCGATGTCCATTTTGGAATTGGCTCCGACGGTATTTTGTTAAAAGTACCCAGCGATAAAGCTGATTTCGGGTTGCGCATATTGAACCCCGATGGTTCGGAAGCCGAGAAAAGTGGCAATGGCTTGCGCATTTTTGCCAAGTACCTGTACGATTATGGTTTTGCAAAAACAAAAACATTCAGCATTGAAACTCCCGGTGGTTTGGTAAAAGCCGAGGTGATTGAAGAGAAAAACGGCAAAGCTTTTACAATTAAAGTAGATATGGGAAAAGCCATTTTTGAGGCAGAAAAAGTTCCTGTTAACGTTGAAAAATTTGAATGTATTAACGAACCACTGCCTTTACACGATCAAACTTTTCATATCAATTGTGTTTCTGTTGGAAATCCGCACTGCGTGATTTTGGTGGACAACCTGGATGAAGCAGAGGTAAAAACCTACGGATCTGATATTGAAAACCATCCGATGTTTCCCAATCGTATAAATGTGCAGTTTGCCAAAGTAGTTTCTCCAAACGAAGTTGAAATAATGATATGGGAACGTGGAGCCGGCTGGACTCTGGCTTCAGGAAGTTCGTCGTGTGCGGTGGCCTGTACAGTTGTAAAACGTGGCTTGACAGAACAAAATCTGACCATAAAAATGCCGGGAGGAGAACTGTACATCGAGATTGATGAAGATTGGGAAATCAGAATGACCGGAGAAGTGCGTGAGATTGGATCAGGAACATTGAGTGCAGAATTAATTCAGGATATGGAGTTATGAAAAGTGTTGTGTTTTTAGTTCTTCTTCTGATTTCTTCTATTAATTCCTTTGCCCAGTTTAAATGGCCGAATGGAGCAAAAGCTGCAGTAGTTTTTACTTACGACGATGGTTTGGATTGTCACCTTGATGTGGCTGTGCCGCAACTGGACGAATTTGGTTTGAAAGGAACATTTTTTTGCACCGGAAACTCGCCAAGTTTATACAAAAGAACTGAAGAGTGGCGGGCAATTACAAAACGAGGCCACGAGATAGGGAATCATACTTTGTTCCATCCCTGCGACGGAACAGGACAGGATTGGGTGAAACCCGAATATGATTTGAGAACTTATACGCCTGAACAAATTGTTGAAGAATTGAAAACAGCCAATACTTTGTTAAAAGCTATTGACGGAAATTCCGAGCGTACTTATGGATACACCTGTAGTAATTTTGTTGCAGGAGGAGTTGACTTTACCGATTCGATCAAAAATATTTTTGTAGGTGCGCGTAATGATGGTCCTATTCCTGAAACAATGGAGGAGTACAAAACTTATAAAACACCTAGTTTTGCCTCTGTTGATCCTTACATTAAAGACCTCATAGCACAGGTGGAACAAGCCAAAGAAAAGGGGACTATCATAGTGTTTATGTTTCACAGTGTTGGTGGTGGCTATTTAAATACCCCTGCTGATGTTCACAAAAAGTTATTGCAGTACGTGTCTGAAAACCGGAAAGATCTGTATAACGACTCCTTTATTAATGTAATGAAATACATTAAAGAAAACCGCTGAATCAGATTTCAAGGTTTGTTAATTGCGGGGTGACTTTATAATCATATTTTGGGTATTCGTACATGCCCATTCGTGGCTCCGTCTGACCCAGAGAATAGCCGTAAACGCCTGCATAATCTTCTGTATTTTCTCCCATCTCTTCCAGTTGGTCAAGGTATTCTGTAATCGATTTTGATTCGATAACCAGTACTTTGCCCATTTTGTGAATGATTGGACTGTGAGCCCGTGTAGGATCGTGATCGAATTCAAGAATCCGTCTGCCATATCGTGTAATGCCTATAGTTCTGAAAGTCATACTTTTTCCAACTCCCGGAAGGTTTAAAATACTGCGGTCGGTTGACAGAAATGGAAGTTTTGTGTTTTTGTGCAAAGATTTAATGTTCTGAACAATCTGGTCTGGACTGAGCAAAAGATGCTGAGCGAAATTCATATCCTTTTCAGGAATTGTTCCGAATATTTTTTCTTCTACTCTTTCCTGCATTAAACGACAGTTGGGCGTAAAACTATTTTTGTTTTCCTTAAATCCTTTAACGGTAAATGTGTAATAAGAAAGAACTCCGATTTCATTCAAAACTTTTCGAAGTTTAGTACTGTGTCCGCGCCTCGATGCGGCAGCAGTAAAAACTTGTTGGTTGGTTACTGCCCATCCCGATTTGAGAAGTAATTGAATAGCACGTTTCGATTCGCTTGTAACCTCCATGGGGGATTGGAAGTGGGATTGAATAACAAATTGTTTTATGCCAATTTTTTGAGCTTTCAATTTAAATTCAGAAAGGATTTTGCCAAGTTCCGGAGTGATGCGTTGTGGCAGGTAAGCAGGCAATCTTGTACCGATTCTTATTCTTACTATTTCGGCATATTTTTCTCCTTCAGCACGCGATTTGTTGTCTTCAATTTTGGCTTTTGCCATTTTGTAAACTTCCTCAAGAATATTTTTCAGGCTTCGGTTGCTGCTCATTAATGCATCGCCTCCTGTAATTAGAATATCACGAAGCTGTGCATCGTCCTTAAAATATTTTAGAAACTCGGGTAGCCTTTCTGTCCATGATTTTTCTGGTTTCAGTTTTTCCAGGTTGAAATTGTAACGACCGCTTTGAAAATCGTACATTCGCTGGCAGCTGGCACATAATCCGCCGCAGGCACGACCAACTGTGTCGGGTATAAAGATGGCTACTTCCGGGTAACGCCGGTGAATATTATGCGAAGGAACTAACCAGCCTGCAGCATTGGGTTTGCCGGGTTTTACCTTGTCTTCTTTTTCCCAGGCAACAATTTTTCCGAATTCTTCAACGAGTTGTTTGCTGTAAATAACATAACAACGGATTGCCAGGTCGGCGCCCACCACATAATCCGGAATATAAGAGTTTAACAGCGATAAATAATAGGGATTTACAAAAAACGGGATGCCTTTATTGCGCGCTTTTTTCAGAATTTTCATCGTTTCATCGGTGAGAGTGTAGTCGAGCATTTGGTTTAACAGCTCGGGCGAACGAATTGCAAACCGTAAATGAAAATTGCTTTCCTGCCACCACTCATTCATCAGGTTCTTTTTCTCTTTAAGGCTTATGCCGGGCGGAAAGCAATATTTTTGACTTGCAATATCCCCGTTGTCAATTTGTTCGATTAGAATTTTTATTATTCTTTTTTGATTGGCTTTTCGCAACTCTTCAACTTGTGGATCAAGTCCCGACGGGTATTTTTTCATCCATCCTTTAACTTTGGCTTTGTTTGGATGAAGATGAGGATGGGAATCGTTTAGCTGACGGAATAATTGGAGCATATCCTTGAAAAATGCAGCCTTAGCTCCACCTGTTCCCTGTCGGGTAGCCAGCCAGATTAATTTGAACGGATTTGTTTTAGCCAGTTGTCCCCCGATATTTTGGTCGGGAAATTCTTTTCCTGCGTTGTCAATGTAATCCAAAATTCGGATGGCTGCCAAATCCTGCCAGCTTAATTTTGAGACAAGATCCGGTTCGTGCGATCCGCTTTTGTAATAATTAATTGCTGCCGGATTCCGTTTTAAAATGGGTAAAACCCAGCTTCGCAATGCAGAATGAATTTCAACTACATTTTCAGAATTTCGGATAATTTTTTCAAGAACTGGATTTTCTGCTAGTAATTTTTGAAGAATTTTTCGGGCGCGAACTGATATCCCAACCTTATCCCAAAATGCAATTGAATCCATGGCGTACTTTTTTAAAATGAGCTGTCATAACCTTTGAATATAACGAAAATTATTGGTTTTTCAAAGGACTGTCCACGGCTTACTGAGATGTAATTGTTAAAGTCAGGGGCTGAAAATCAAAATATTATAATGGAGTAGCGTCCATATTGTTAATTCGTTTATCTTTGTGCCGATTTTTATAAATTGATATAGAATTCTTCTGCATTTTATTGCAGGGGAAGGAGCACCTAAAATTGAAATAATGGCACATAAAGCAGGATTTGTGAATATTGTTGGCAATCCAAATGTTGGTAAGTCAACGATAATGAATGCACTGGTAGGCGAGAAATTGTCTATCATCACCCAAAAGATGCAAACTACCCGTCACCGCATTAAAGGCATCGTAAGCGGCGACGATTTCCAGATTGTTTATTCCGATACTCCAGGTATTCTGAAACCCAGTTACAAACTTCAGGAATCGATGATGAAGTTCGTTGATACGGCTTTGATCGATGCAGACGTGATTCTTTTTGTGACTGATGTAAAAGAAAAGGTCGATAAAAATCCGGAGTATATCGAGAAGGTGAGAAAATCGAATATGCCGGTAATTGTTTTGCTGAACAAGATCGATTTGTCGAACCAGGAAGAAGTGGTGAAATTATACGAGCACTGGACTACCACTTTCCCGGGAGCTGATGTTTTCCCGATTTCAGCCCTTGAGAAATTTAATATCTCACCTATTTTCGACCGGATTTTAGAATTATTGCCGGAAGGTCCGGCTTTCTTTCCAAAAGAAGAATTAACCGATCGTAACGAGCGTTTCTTTGTGCAGGAAATTATTCGTGAGAAGATTTTGTTGCATTATCAGAAAGAAATTCCTTATTCGGTTGAGGTGGAAGTTGAAGAATTTAAAGAAGAGGAGAAAATAATCAATATCCGTTCGGTAATTTATGTGTCGCGCGAAAGCCAGAAGGGAATTATCATTGGTCATCAGGGCAAAATGATAAAACGTGTGGGAACCGAAGCCCGTAAAGATGCAGAAGAGTTTTTCGATAAGAAAATATTTATGGAACTGTACGTAAAAGTGGCCAAAGACTGGCGCGAAAAAGATAATTCGTTAAAACAATTCGGATACGATAAATTTTAGTTGGCAGTCGCAGTTGCAGTCGACAGAATTTTGCACCGTGCTTTAGCGCGGTGATTAAAAGATAGCATTTCATCTACAATTTTTTGAAAATTTTATAAATTTCAAATTATAAAATTTTCAAAAAATTGTTTCAAACAACAGAATTAAGTCACCGCGCTAAAGCACGGTGCAAAAGATAGAAAAAAATGAGCAGCAGAATAGTAGCAATAGTAGGACGTCCAAATGTTGGGAAATCAACCTTGTTTAACCGTTTGATCGAACAGCGGAAAGCCATTGTGGATGAAACAGCCGGAGTAACACGCGACCGGAATTATGGAAAAGGCGAGTGGATTGGCGTTGAATTTTCTGTAATCGACACCGGCGGTTATGTTGTTAATTCGGAAGATGTTTTTGAAGCAGAGATCAATAAACAAGTGCACCTGGCTATTGATGAGGCCGATGTAATTATGTTTGTGGTTGATGTGGAATCAGGGATTACTGACCTTGACGACGCCATTGCAAATATTTTACGTCGAAGCAAAAAAGAGATTGTGCTGGTGGTAAACAAGGTAGATAACAATGCCCGGATTATGGATGCCCAGGAATTTTACGGATTGGGTTTGGGTGAAATTTATTGTATTTCGTCCATGACAGGAAGTGGAACCGGTGATATGCTGGATGCGCTTGTTGAGAAATTTCCGCACAGAGATTCGCTGGAAGAAGAACATGAATTGCCTCATATATCAGTAGTTGGACGCCCAAACGTAGGTAAATCTTCTTTTATTAACGCTTTGATTGGTGAAGACCGCAATATTGTTACCGACGTTGCCGGAACAACTCGCGACTCGATTCATACACGCTACAATAAATTCGGCCACGATTTTATGATCGTTGATACTGCCGGGCTGCGTAAAAAAGGAAAGGTGAACGAAGACCTTGAATTTTATTCGGTTTTACGTTCGGTTCGTACTATTGAAAATTCGGATGTTTGTTTGTTGCTCATTGATGCTACCCGCGGAGTGGAAGCACAGGATATGAACATTTTGAACCTGATCATCAAAAATAAAAAGGGTGTGGTTATCTTGGTAAATAAATGGGATTTGATTGATAAGGATACCATGACAACCAAAAAAATGACTGAAGAAATACAGAACCGAATGGCACCTTTTACAGATGTCCCGATTATTTTCATTTCAGCGCTTACCAAACAACGTGTTCACAAGGCGCTGGAAACGGCCATGGAAGTTCACGAAAATCGTAAACAACGAATTAAAACTTCAGAATTAAACGAAGTGCTGTTGGAAGCGATTGAAAATTACGGACCTCCGTCAGTAAAAGGCAAATACATAAAAATTAAATATTGTACACAGTTGCCATCGCCAACGCCGGCTTTTGCATTGTTTGCCAATTTACCGCAATACATCAAAGAACCGTACAAAAGATATATCGAAAATCAGATTCGCGATAACTTTAATTTTACCGGGGTGCCTATTCAGGTCTATTTCAGACAGAAGTAGGGGAAAGTCGGAAGTCCGAAGCTCGTAGTTATTCACCCGTTGACTTCAAGTCTCCGGGTGAATAAAAAGAATTGGAGACAGTATTAAAGACCACAGTAAAGTAGTTGAGATAATAGATTTTTTTACTCAACATTTACGGTATTGTCGTACCCCCTTATTTTTAAAGTTCCGCCACTTGTGCCTCCTAACATTTCCAGTTCGCTGTTTTTTTCAATTTGTTTCGAAATTGTATATGATTCAGGAAGATTCACCTTCCCGTATTTCATAAATACATCTACTTTAAACGGAACCGATCCTGCATCGATTTTCAGTTTTCCGTATTTACCGTCGAACGAAATGCCTTCAAAATCTGAATTCAACTCATCGATACTGATATTGTCGTCGTAGCCGTTTATTTCCAGTTTCGAGGTTGATGCAATAATGTATTTGCTGTACTTGCTTTCTGTTATATCGATTGAGATTGTTTTGTCGAGGTAAATATCGTTGTCGTACGAGCTTGGAATAGTAAGGTTTCTTACTTTCCCCAGTTTGAGGTCGGAATATTTCCCGTTAAATGTTGCCGATTTTGCTGAGTTAATTTGCAGATTGCAGTCGTATAAATTTAAATCGAGATTGTCGATAACGGCTTCTGAAACCAGATCGGTATATTTTGCTTCCATTTTCAGGTTCGTGAATTCATCAACCATGATTTTGTCGTCGTATGATTCCACACTTAAATCGCCCGCTTTTTGGCCTTCGAATTTCGAATATTTACTGTTGATTTTAAGATTACCGGCCGTTTTAAATTCAATGTCGCTATCGTAAAAATTGAGAGTAGCATCCTTATCAAATTTTTCAACCTGAAGTTTTGAATATTTGGTTTCGATTTTTACAGGGGCCAGAAATCCTTCCGATTTAAATTTGCTGCTGTAAAGATTGAGCTGGGCTTCAGTTTCCATCTCTCCCAATATAACAGAGCTGTATTTATTTTGCATGTTTAGTTCTGCCGATTTGGGAATGTTTAATTCGTGGCGAATTTCAAATTCCTTTATTTTTATTTTGTCGCCGTTTCTAAGAGTAACAGTCGTTCTGCCATTAACCGAGTTCATACTTTTGTAGAATCGTGTATCGATATCCATCTCGCTGCCGTGCAGATCGAATTCAAAGTTTTCGATGGCATTAATTAGTTTATCGGCATCTTCTTTGCTCCTTGCAGTAACTTTTATTTCGGTTTGAATACTTATCGAATTATCGTTGGTAGTGTTTATTTTTATGTCGCCCGAATGGTTCGACAAATTAATGCTAACATTAGCCGGAACTGCTGCCGATTTACTCAATTTTTTTGAGGTGTCGTAGCTTTGAGCCCAAACAGTGTGTCCTGCAAGAAAAAGCAGGGTTGCTGCAACGAATAGTTTAAAGTGTAACTGTTGTTTCATGGTGTTTTTGTTTATCAATTTCCATTAAAATTCGATTCAATACTCTGATTTTTTTCTCGTAATAATCGAGCATCGCGTATATCACCGGCTCATTGTCGATGGTATTGTTTAAGTCTTTTTGATAGGTGGCGTAAATTTCATCCAAATCATTTAGCTCATCGAGTAAGAACTGTAAATTGGTATCTTTTTCCGGCAGTTCTTTTTGTACCTCTGCCCATTTGGCGTTAACCACCTGCTTGAGTTGTGCTTCCTGGGTCCCCAGTTCTTTCGAAATATCCGACAGGGTTACAACTACCACTTGTTTTTCAGATGTTTCGTTTACCACAAAGTAGGTTGCCGACACAATGAAAATGAAAATAGCTACCACTTTCCAGAACCATTGCGGCAGTCCCTGCTTTTTATTTTGCTGAAGCCCGCTTCTAATGCCTTCCCAAACAATGTCGTGTTCCGGTTCTTCCACATCAAGCCTTAACCGCTGCTCCTTCAGATATTTTTCTAAGTTCTGTTTCATCTTGCATCATTTTAACTAATAATTGTTTAGCCCTAAAATACTGGGTTTTTGCGGTCGATTCCGAAATGCCCAGTTTTTTACCAATCTCAGCATGTTTGTAACCTTCCAGCGCGCGTAGTACCAGAATTTCACGTGCACCATCGGGAAGTTTCTTTATTAACTTGTGGACTTTTTCCGGTTCAAATTCATTGTCCACTTCCTCTGCTATTTCATGGTGTTGTGGGGTTAAGCTTTCCATATCAGTAAAAAGTATCTTTTCTTTGCGCGTCAGATCAATACATCGGTTGATAACAATCCGTTTTAGCCATCCTCCAAAAGCCTTGTCGTTTTTTAGTTTCTTTATTTCAGAAAATGCTTTAATAAATGCATCCTGCAAAACGTCCTCGGCCAGGCCTTGGTTGTTTGTCATGCGAACGGCTACGTTATACATGCCCTTTGCATAAAGTTTATACAGTTTGTATTGAGCTTTTGCATCTCCCTTTCTGCAAAGATTTACCAGCCTGGCATCGTTATGGTTGTATAGTACCTCCAACTAATTTTTCTTTTAATAAATTACTGAGTTTGCATTCCCAGCTTTTTATTTCTGATATTTCATTTTCTGTCCATATGACGAAGATATTTCGAAAAGGTTGGAATGGAAAGAAAATATTTTTTCAATTTTGTAAGAAGAACCAATTAAAATTACCTGAAATGTTTATTGTTCACGTTTTTGTCCATGTAAAAGAGGACCGCATTGAAGCTTTTAAAGAAGCAACTATTGAGAATGCTGAAAACAGTATTAACGAAGAAGGAATTGCCCGTTTCGATTTTGTGCAACAGCAAGATGATTCAAGTCGTTTTGTATTGGTTGAAGTGTATCGTACGGCAGATGATCCTGCAAAACACAAAGAAACGGCTCACTACCAAAAGTGGCGCGATACGGTTGCCGACATGATGGCAGAACCGCGATCGTCAATCAAGTTTTTTAATGTGCATCCCGATGAAAAAGGGTGGGATTAGAATAAAGGAATCCCAAATGTAAAGATCAAATCTCAACTTCTGGGAAATTGAAGATTGAGGTCTGGAGTTTATTTGTTATTTGGATTTTGAAATTTGGTAATTTAAGGAATATGGATTTTTCATTTGCAACAGCCAGCCAGATAATTTTTGGCAATAACTCGGTGGAGAAGATTCCCGGAATCGTTTCCGGGATGGGGAGAAATATTTTAATGGTAACGGGAAAGAACTCTGAACGGGCGAAAGTTTTAATCGAAAAGTTCCCGGCAGATATTTCTGTTTCGGTATTTAAAATAGAATCGGAGCCAACTACCGAAATGGTTAATGCAGGAGTGAATGTAGCCCGCGAAAAATCTTGCGAGGTGATTGTCGGTTTTGGCGGAGGAAGCGTTATAGATAGTGCAAAAGCGATTGCTGCGCTGGTGCCGAACCAGGGAGAACTGATGGATTATTTGGAGGTAATTGGCAAAGGAAAAGCCTTAACAGAGCGACCACTCCCTTGTATTGCGATTCCAACTACTGCCGGCACAGGCGCTGAAGTAACCAAGAACTCTGTAATAAAATCGCCGGAGCATAATGTGAAAGTAAGTTTACGTAGTAATTTAATGTATCCTGATGTGGCTGTTGTCGATCCGGTTTTAACATATTCCATGCCTCCGGCTTTAACTGCCAGTACCGGGGTAGATGCCTTGACTCATTTGTTGGAAACCTTCGTTTCTAACCAGTCGAATCCGTTTATCGATATGCTTTGCCGCGATGGATTAACGCGGATTTCGCGTTCATTGGCAAAAGCGTTTAAGGATGGAAGCGATAAGGATGCCCGCGAAGATATGGCCATGGCAAGTTTATTGGGAGGAATGGCTTTGGCAAATGTAAAACTGGGGGCAGTGCACGGTTTTGCCGGTCCCATGGGAGGTATGTTCCCGATTCCGCACGGTGCTGTTTGTGCCTGCCTGATGTCGGCTGTAATTAAAGTCAATATCGAGGTTCTTAAAGAACAAAATAAAGATATTTCAAAGTTTAAGGAGCTTGCGAAAATTCTGACCGGAAATGAAGGCGCAGTTGCCAATGATTCTGCTGTTTGGGCATCGAATCTGGTTGCAGAGCTTGAAATTCCTTCGTTATCGGAATTTGGATTGACAATAAAGGATTTTCCCGGGTTAGTTAAAAAAGCGAAGGTCTCAAGCAGTATGAAAGGCAACCCGGTTGAACTCACAGAGGATCAGTTGCTTCGGATTTTAGAGATGTCATTATAACCGATCCTGAAACATCGGAACAATTTTTGCGGAATAAAGGTTATCTTTGTAGCATAATTAGATATAGAATGATTGGTAAATTTTTTCATACACCGGGAACAAAAAAGTTTAACATTACACCACGGTTCTGGGATCCTGATAAAGAGGAAAGAGACGAAAGGGAGAGAAAGATTAAGGAAGAACTGGGGATTTTTGATGATAAAAAGGACGATGGCCGACCATACCGGCCAAATATAAAAGGGCAATTCCGTTCGGGTGACAGCTGGGCAAGATCTTCAGAATCAGCACGCCGCTCACAAAACAGAAGACTGCTTTGGATTATTATTATCCTGGCATTGGTACTGTATTTGTTCTTCTTTTCCGACTTTTTTGCTTAATCGCCCCGTGTTACTAATTACTCAAATCTCATAATCAAAAAACTTTTATTTTGAGCGACATCATTCAGTTATTACCCGATGCAGTGGCTAACCAGATTGCTGCCGGAGAGGTTATTCAACGTCCGGCATCGGTAGTGAAAGAATTGGTTGAGAATGCCCTTGATGCGGGAGCAACTGAAATTACTGTTAATATAAAAGACGCAGGTAAAACCCTGATTCAGATTAGCGACAACGGGTGTGGCATGTCGCCAACTGATGCTCGCATGGCTTTCGAACGACATGCAACCTCGAAGATCAAAACGGCTAACGACTTATTTTGTATCCGCACCATGGGATTCCGGGGCGAAGCGCTGGCGTCGATTGCTGCCATTGCCGATGTTGAATTGCGTACAAAAAGGGCCGACGATGAGCTGGGCACTTTTATTCATATTGTTGGTTCGGAAGTGAAAACGCAGGAGCCGGCCGGTTGTAATAACGGCACTAATTTTATGATTAAAAACCTCTTTTTTAATGTGCCGGCGCGTCGAAAGTTTCTGAAGGCGAATTCAACAGAGTTAAAACATATCATCTGGGAAATTCAGCGTGTGGCACTTCCGCATCCCGATATAAAAATTTCGCTTATTCATAACGGTTCTCCGGTTTACGAATTGCCACCTGCCAATTACCGTAAACGAATTGTTGATGTATTTGGAAAAACCTTAAATCAAAGCCTGGTAAATGTTGATGAGGATACCAGCATCTTAAAAATATTTGGTTTTATCGGGCAGCCAAAATATGCCCGAAAAACCTTGGGAGAGCAGTTCTTTTTTGTGAATGGCCGCTATATGCGCCACCCTTATTTTCACAAAGCCATTATGCAGGCTTACGAACAGTTGTTGCCTCCCGAAACGTACCCGTCTTATTTTTTATATCTGGAGCTGGATCCGGCAGAAATTGATATCAACGTTCATCCTACCAAAACCGAGATTAAATTTGAAAACGAACGGGATATCTGGCCGATTGTTCATGCTGCTATACGCGAATCGTTAGGAAAACACAACGTGGTTCCTTCCATCGATTTCGATCAGAGCGGGAGCATCGATATTCCGGTTCCCAAAAAAAGCGGAGAGGATATTCATTTCCCGGAGATTAAGATAAATCCGGGTTATAATCCTTTTGAAACAGAAAAGCAATCTGGAGGAAGTTATTCGCCTGCGTCATCAACACCGCGGGAGAAAAAGAACCTGGATAACTGGGAAGATTTATATTCCGGGGCACAATTAAAACTCAAGCCGGAAGAACAATATCGGGAAACATATAAAAGCGACGACGACCTTTATAGTCGGACTTCTGAGCAGTTTAGCGGGAAAAAGGTGCTTCAGTTGAAACAACGCTATATCTTAACACCAGTGAAATCGGGTTTGATGGTTATCGACCAAAAACGTGCTCACGAACGAATTCTTTTCGAGAAATTTATGGACGTGTTAATATCGGATTCCGTAGCCAGTCAGCAACAATTGTTCCCGCAAACCATTGAATTGAATCCGGCTGATTCGGCATTGCTTAAATCTATTCTGGAAGATTTACTTTCACTGGGATTTGATATTCGTGAATTTGGAAAAGATACTTTCATTATAAATGGAACACCGGGAGTGTTGGATGTTTCTTCACCCGAATTGATTGTGGAGAAACTGCTGGAAGAATATAAAAATTCTCCGGTTGATGCAAAGGCGAAGGCGAAAGAACAAATTGCCTTGTCATTGGCAAAAGCATCGGCTCTTGATTACGGTATGGAATTGAAAAAAGAGGAAGTGGATCATTTAATCGACAACCTGTTTGCCTGCTCAACGCCTAACTTTTCGCCCGACGGGAAAAAGGTTTTGACCATTATCCCGACAGAGGATATCGAAAAAAGTTTCGCAAAGTGACATATTGTCCTTATTTTCATCCTCGTAATTTTTTGGTCTGGCTATTGTTAGTTATGCCAACAAGTTAATTTTTAGTATTAATGAAGCTTACAGGTTTTAGAGACGGATACAACTTCGTGCTTCCAACTTCGTGCTTCCAACTTTTTTATCATGAATTACAGACCTGCATTAAATATGCCGCCCGTTGTTAAGAACCTGATTCTTGTAAACGTGCTGTTTTATATTGTTACCATTGTTGTAAAACAAACAGGCGTAGATTTATACTCGATTTTGGGATTACATTTTCCCCTTTCTGAAAAGTTCAGATTACACCAGGTTTTTACTTACATGTTTATGCACAGCACTCCGGGATTCGGGCATATTTTTTTCAATATGTTCGCCCTGTTTATGTTCGGGCGCGTGCTTGAAAGTGTTTGGGGACCAAAACGTTTCCTGTTGTTTTACCTGGTTACCGGTGTTGGGGCAGCAGTTATGCAAATGATGGTAACTTATGTCGAATATGAGGTAGTTTTATCTAAAATGGCTCCCGAACAAATTGCATATGTAAAAGAAGTGGGGCCACAGATCTGGTCTGAAGGGAAAAACTTTTCAGATGCACTGGCAGGGAAAATGAATGCCATTTTAAATACACCAACAGTGGGGGCATCGGGCGCAGTATTTGGCATTTTGCTGGGTTTTGGTATGCTTTTCCCAAATACCGAGTTGATGTTGCTTTTTCCGCCAATTCCTATTAAAGCCAAATATTTTGTAATGGGCTACGGTGCACTGGAGTTGTTTTTCGGTGTATCCGGAATTCAGGGAAGTGTTGCCCACTTTGCTCACCTCGGCGGAATGTTGTTCGGATACTTTATGATTCGGTACTGGAATAAACATTCGAACCGGTTTTATTGATTTTATACCGGGTGAGTAAATTGATATTTGTTTTTTGATATTTGAAAATTTTGCGAAGTGGATATTCTTAGCGACATAAAAACAACTTTTAAAGAAGGATCGGCTTTAACCCGTTTAGTTTATATTAATATCGGGGTGTTCCTGGGATTGAAAATAATTGGTGTGTTTTTCTACCTCAGCGGTCAGGCTTTCCCGCTTTATAACTGGTTATCGGTGCCGTCGGTAACAGATTTACTCGTTCAAAGACCCTGGACTCCGATAACCTATATGTTTTTACATCAGGGCTTTTTACACCTCTTGTTTAATGTACTGGGCCTTTACTGGTTTGGCCAGTTGTTCATGTATCATTTTGAGGGGAGCAAACTGTTGAGCGTTTATGTTATGGGAGGCCTTTGGGGTGCTTTTTTATACATACTGGCATATAATATATTCCCGGCTTTTAATTCAATTTCCGGGTTACTGCTGGGGGCTTCTGCATCGGTGTTTGCCATATTGGTAGCGGTGGCTTTTTACGATCCGAACCGCGAAATTCATTTGTTTTTTATTGGCCGTTTCCCATTAAAATATGTGGCTGCTTTTTATGTACTCTTATCAGTAATAGGAATTTCAACGTCAAATCCCGGTGGGAATATTGCACACCTGGGCGGCGCATTCTGGGGATGGTTTTATATTTATCAATTGCGAAAAGGTAAGGATATGGGAGCAGGATTGGTAAGATTAATCGACAGGCTGGGGGAGATTCTAGGAGGTCTGTTCAAACATAAAAGTAAAATGAAGGTCACCTACAAACAACCTCCCCGCGACGACTTCGAATACAACCGTCAGAAAAACGTTCAGCAAGATGAAATTAACCGGATCCTTGATAAAATTGGCAAATCGGGTTACGAGAGCCTGACAAAACAGGAAAAGGAATTGCTTTTTAAACAAGGGAAGAAGTGATTAGTATTCAGTGATCAGTCGCAGTTTTCAGATAGAACATATTTTTTTGATTGATTTCTAATAATTTGGCCTATTGCTTTTTGCCGGTTACCTATTTCTAATCGCCAACTTTTTCCGGCTTTACCTCTTCAAACCACATTTACACAATTACTCAATCACTCTTTATCCTGGTAAGTATGTGCCTGGTAAATACTGGCATTCAATTCGAATCCGATCAGCAAAATCAGCGACATTACATACATTAAAAACATTAATGCCAGTAATGTTCCTATCGATCCGTAAAGTATATTGTATCGGCTGAAATTGTTTAAGTAATAGCTCATCCCCATAAATCCGATAATACTCAGTACAGTTGCCAGTGTTCCTCCCGCAGAGATAAACCGCCACTTGGTTTTTTTTGCCGGAGCCATATAATAGAGAAAAGAAAAAGCAAAAAAGAAAATAGTTACCGTTATTATCCATTTCCCGGCAATTAACAGATACACCAGAACCTTGTCTTGTATAATTTCAATCCGATCGAGATAATTAATAAGCATTTGTCCGCCGGTTAATAAAGCTATGGCAACGGTAAGTGCCAAAGTAAAAACCACCAACATAAGAGCTGCTGCTATATACTGGCTCCACCATTTACGGCGATTGATGTTGTGTACAGTTGCATCAAAAGCGCTCATCATTGAAACAAAACCATTTGTGGCAAAAATTAGTGCCATAATAAAGTTTAACGACATAACGTCGCGGCGGGGATCTTTTAAAACAATTGCGGTAATTGTTTCTTCTACCACAGGCCAAATACTTTCGGGTACTAACTGCTTGATGATTACAAAAAGTTCTTGTTCGAAACCACTTGATGGTATTAGGGTAAAGAGGAAAATAATCCCGGGGAAAAGCGCAATAAAAAAAGAAAAGGCAATGGCCGAGGCGCGTGTTGTGATGGATCCGTCAACAATACTTCTCCAAAAGAACATGGCTACATCGTAAAGAGGCACTCCATCGAAAAGAGGAAGAGAGATACTTTTTGCCTGTTTTACAATTCTTCCCCCGGTAATTTTTAACCGTCTAAGAATTCGTTTACCCCTTGCCATTTGGGTATTATTGTTTTTCTATTCGAAGTTGATGAATGTATTCTTTTCCGCTGTTTGTTTTTAGCAGAAAATAAACCCTGAAATCACCTTTGCCGGTTTTAAGTTTCCCAATCACCGACTGAGCATCACCCCTGCCACTTTGATGGATAATGGAAAAAGGAATTTGACCTTTCTCTTCATCAAAAGATATGGGCGGGAAATTGCTGAAAAAGTTGCTTACTATTTGTTGGGCTTGAGCCTTGCTGTAAACATTGTCGTTGCTAAGCACTACCAGCTCAACATTTTGATTGAAATAATCAGCCAGTAATTTTGCATTACCGGTTTGAAATGCCAAATAAATATCAGCTGGTATCTTTTCGGAGCCGGTATTCGCTTCAACCATAAATACCCCACTCAACAACAAGACAAATATTACAAGTTTTTTTACTAAAAGCATATATTTTTATTTTCTATACAGGTGTAGTATACATAGCAAAAACTATGCAAAAATACATTAATACGCTTATTTTAGTGTAAATTTAAAAAATTAAATATCAATTGGCAGATTGAAGTAGAAATGAAGTTAATTTACTTTATTCTTAATTGTTTAAAACTTAATGTTGTTTTTTAATCGAAACAATTAAACGAATTCTCGAATGAAGATTACGTTATTGGTTGTGGGTAAAACAGATGCAGCGTATTTGCAGGAAGGAGTACGTGAGTATCAAAAACGCCTTAAATATTATATTAATTTCGATCTTGAAATAATCCCGGACATAAAAAAAGGGAAAAATACTAGTATTGAGATCCAGAAAAAGAAAGAGGGCGAGATTATTCTTTCGAAACTGAGCCCCGGAAAAGAACTGCACCTTTTCGACGAAAACGGAAAGATGTTTTCGTCGGTTGAGTTTTCGCAGTTTATAGAACGCAAAATGATTAGTGGTCCCAAAGAACTTGTGTTTGTAATCGGAGGCCCATATGGCTTTGATTCTGAGGTGTATAAAAGAGCTGTCTCGAAAATTTCCATGTCCCGTTTAACATTTTCGCATCAAATGGTGCGACTTTTGTGCATTGAACAAATTTACAGAGCATTTACAATTATGAAAGGCGAACCTTATCATCATGTTTAAAAAAAATGTTGTTCAAATTAAATAAATACACTTACCTGGCTTTTGCCATTTGTACTTTAATTGCAGCTGCGATTATTGAAAACGGGCTGCTTAAAAGAAATCCTGAAACAAAGCTGATTGAAGAATTCCAGCAGGAACTGATAAACAATGAAAGTCAGTTAAAAATATTTCTGAATCAGATAGGAACGATTTTAGAGGAAAAGGAGGATTTTACAGAAGATATCAGCGAGTTTTTTAACCGGGAAGAAACCCTGGTAAGAGAAACCGGATTTGGTACACTGATCTATAAATCAGGTAATTTGTTTTTTTGGTCCGACAGGGGAATTGCCTTTTACAATACGCTAAATGAAATAAAGGATCTTGGAGGCCTGTCGAAATTACCTAATGGTTATTATCTTTCTGATACATTAAATGTTGGAGAATATTGTGTTGTAGGTATGCACCTGATAAAACGAAATTATACCTATGAAAACAAATACCTGCAAAATAATTTTTTTAAAAGTTACCACCTTCCAACCGATTATGTTATTTCGGAAAAAGTAAATAAAAGAGGTTACAAAATAGTAAATATGGAAGGAGAATTTCTTTTCTCCTTATTGCCGTATGGTAATTACCTTTGTAATACGAACCAGTTATATTTTCCCGGAGCTATTTATTTTATCGGGTTAATTATTCTGCTTTTATATTTTAGAAAAGAGTTCATCGAACAGAAAGCTCCGTTTATGGCCAAATTGATAGGTCTTGCCGTGGCTTTGTTTTTGGTTTACTGGTTTCACCTTATTTTTAAAGTTCCAAAAGTATTCTTCCATCTTCGATTTTTTAGCCCCGATTACTTTGCCATAAACGACTGGTTGCCATCGCTGGGCGACTATTTTCTGTTATCGCTGTTTATGTTGTTTTGGTTGTACAATTTTGCCAACGACTTAAATTTTCGTGAGCTTTATGTACAGTCGCGCCTCCCGAGAAAGTTCTTGGCAGCCCTTTTGCTTTTGTTTAATGCAAGTTTATATCTGCTTGTAAATTTTATGATACAGGAACTGATTTATAATTCAACTGTATCTTTCTCGCTGGATAAAATCACCACCTTTTCTTCACAAAGTGTACTGGGGATATTTTCCGTAGGCCTGCTTATTCTTGGTATTATTTTTCTTACCATTCGTATTGTTGAAGAATCAGGGAATACATACAAAATCTGGAATTTACTTGGCGTAAGTGTGTTGATCGCATTGTTTTTAGCTCTGGTACAGTTTATTTCAATAAGGAGTGTTGCTTTTCCTGCACTGCTCCTGTTTGTAGTTTGCAGCGTCCTCGCTTCTTTTCTAACAAGCAAGTATTTACATACATTTACTTTAAGTTATTTGATTCTTTTTGTTGTAGTGGTTTCGTTTTATTCACTTGTAATTATTAATCAAACAATCAGTAAAAAGGACCGCGAGCATCAAGAGTTGCTGGCTGTTACGCTGGTTACCGAACGCGATCCGGCAGCGGAAGTGTTTATGAAAGAAATCCAGTATCGTATTGTAGGAGACCCGACTATACAAGATGATGGAGACCCGGTTATACAAAGTTTGTTGCATCAGAAAGAATACGAAGATGTGGAAGACTATATCCGAAAATCGTATTTTAATACTTATTTCCGGAAATACATGCTTAATATATTTGTCTGTGATAATTCATCGCAGCTTGAAATTGACCCCGATAGCAGACTTGTTACATGTCGTCCGTATTTAGATGAATTGATTGAAACTCAGGGAATAGAAGTGCCTGGAACCGACTTTTATGCTATGGATAACATGAATGGCCGGATTTCTTATACGGGACGCTTCGAATATCCTTTGGCAGATGGCGGAAATGGTGTAACTATTTATATCGATCTTGATTCTGATTTACTTTTTGAAGGAATCGGATTTCCTGAGTTGCTAATTGATAAGTCGATGGCTCGCTCCGATATTTATCAAAAATTTAGCTACGCGAAGTATTATGCAGGAGAATTAAGGGATAAGTATGGCGACTACAATTACAATTATAACGGGCATGTTTATTTAAAATCGGACGACGAATTTGCCTTTCTGAAACAAAATAATATTGAACACCTGGTGTACCACACAAGTAAGGACAATTATGTAGTTGTGTCGCGCGAATTGTTGTCACCAATCGATTATCTTATATCTTTCCCGTATTTGTTTGTGTTTTATTTTTTGAATTTACTTTTTATCCTGATTGTAGGGAACCAGGCCATTCGGGAAAGGCGCTTTTTCTTCGACCTGAAATTTAAAATACAGGCGGCAATTATTTCCATTGTTTTTGTGTCGCTTTTGGTAGTAGCCCTGGTAACTCTTTATTATAACCTTGAGGAATACCGTTCGAAACACCGCAACGACTTAAACGAAAAAATGAAGTCGATAGCCGAAGAAATTGATATGCGGCTAACCGATAAGGAAGAGATAACTCCGGAATTGGTAGATTGGTTACGCAGCGAGTTAGCTAAGCTTTCCAATATTTTCAGAACCGATATTAATATTTACGGAGTGGATGGAGAACTGCTTGCTTCATCGCGTTTCGAGATTTTTGAACGCGGACTGGTTTCTACAAAAATAAATGCGAAGGCCATGTACGAAGTTTATCAGAATTATTCTATCAGTTATTTTCAACCCGAGAATATCGGTCGGCTTTCATACCTTTCGGCTTACAGGCCTATTATTAATAACTCCGGTGACTACCTTGGAGTTATTAATCTTCCGTATTTCATCCGGCAAGACAAATACAGTCAGGAAGTTTCAACCTTTATTGTTGCTTTCATTAACCTGTATGTTTTACTGTTCCTGGCAAGTATAATCGCGGCAGTATTTATTGCTAACCAGATTACACGGCCTTTGGTTGTTATCCAGGAAAATCTGCAGAAAATGCAATTGGGTAAACGAAACGAACCCATTCAGTATAACCGGAAAGATGAAATTGGAAGCCTGGTTAAGGAATACAATAAAAAGGTAGATGAACTGGCTGTGAGTGCTGATTTACTTGCCCGTTCGGAACGCGAATCAGCATGGCGGGAAATGGCAAAACAGATTGCTCACGAGATAAAAAATCCATTAACTCCAATGAAGTTGAATATTCAATACCTGCAGCGTGCTAAAGGTAACGACGAAAAGTATAACGCCTATCTCGAAAAGGTTACAAAGACTTTAATTGAGCAGATCGATAATTTGTCGAATATCGCTACTGAATTTTCCAACTTCGCAAAAATACCAACAGCGCGAAACCAGGTATTCTGTTTGGCTAAACAGCTGCAGAAAACAATCGATTTATACGAGAGAAGCGAAACGGTTCAGATTGAATTCGATATAAATGGTTACGAAACATTGGAGGTGAATGCCGACAGGGAACAACTTTCGCGTGCCATAATAAATCTGATACGAAACGGTATTCAGGCAATTCCGAAAGACCGGGCAGGAAGAATATCGTTAATGCTAAACCGTCGCGAGCATATGGCAGTAATCTCACTTAGAGATAATGGGGCCGGAATTCCGGTGAAATTACGTGATAAGTTGTTTATTCCCAGTTTTACAACAAAAACCAGTGGAATGGGTTTGGGCCTGGCCATCGTTAAAAATATAGTCGAAAATTTCTCGGGGAAAATATGGTTTACTACCGAGCTTGGGGTAGGAACAACCTTTTTCCTGGAAATACCGGTATATGAACCCGAAGAACAGGAAGAATCATAATTCAAAAAAATTATTTTTACACCCGAAAAAACGAATACAACATATGGTACCACTTTCATTTAAAGAAATAACTGATCGATTAAAGACAATTAATTTTCCCGAAGTAGATGTGGTTATAGGTATTGGCACCGGTGGAGTGCCGGCAGCTACAATGGTGGCGTATCATTTAAATGCTGAATTGCACGTGATGACATTAAACTATCGCGATGAGCAAAACAATCCGCGTTACGACGAACCAAAAGTTCTGCAAAAAGCCAGCTGGAATTTGGAAGGGAAAAGGATTTTGTTGGTTGACGATGTATCAGTTAGCGGAAAAACAATGAACGCCGGTTTGGAGCAGCTCAAAGGTTTTGATGTAAAAACCTGCGCAATGAAAGGCAAGGCCGATTTTGTGTTGTTCCCCGAAATAAAAGAGTGTGTAAAATGGCCGTGGAAACCATAGGAGAAAGAGTTTAAAGTTTAAGGTTTAAAGTTTAATGTTATAGAATGAAATCTGTAAAATATATTTCGGTTGTGAGTCTCGTATTTTTGGTTGTATCATGCTGGGCTCCGTCATCGAAAGAAGCGTATCTCGAACAATTTGAAAAATTTGTAGAACGTGTAGACCAGAATCATAAAAAATATACCAGCAAAGACTGGGAATGGGCCGATGAGCGTTTCGAAAAATACAATTCCGAGTGGTACAGAAAGTTTCAGGATGAGCTTACTTTGGAAGACCAGATAAAAATCAAAAGCCTTATCATTAAGTATCACACTTTAAAAAACAAACAAAGTGTTGGCGATATTCTTCGCGATTTGTTCAAAGATGATGTTAATCATTTCGGTAAAAAAATGGAAGAATATATCGATGAAGACATGGACGAAGATATTGACCGAATAATTGATGGTGCTGAGGCAATTGGCGATTCGGCCGTAAAAGTTCTCGAAGATGTGGTTCGTAAACTGGATCAGTCGTTTTAAAAATCGTACAAGTTTATAACACCCCAAATTTCTTGTTATTACTGCAAGCAAGAAACCCCTTTTCTGTTTCGAGTACATTTTGCTCTGCTACAAATATTTTATCTCAAAAAGGAGATGAATGGTAATTCTAATTTTTTTCAGTTGCACTGATTGCATTTCAGGTATGAAATATATCAGTTGGCACATTTTGTTTCCATGTAAATAAGGTATTCTTCCTTTTTTTATTCTGAAAACAGAAAACATAGCAAACAATAATGAAAACCAGTATTATCATTTGCACCTACAACAAAGAGAAAACCATTTTCGAGGTTGTAGCTGCAAGTTGTAAACATAATCCTGAAGCTGAGGTAATAGTTGTAGACGACGGTTCCACCGACAATACTGAAGAGGTATTGGTAACCCTGGCTTTTCATCACGATTTTGTTTACTTAAAATTGCCTCAAAACCATGGGAAAAATTATGCAATGGCATACGGAGTGGAATATGCCTCGAACGAAATCATCTTATTTATAGATGCAGATGTAAAGCGCTTTAGGAAAGAGCATTTCGACGTTTTACTAAAACCGATTGAAAGCGGTTCGGTAGATATGGTTGTTGGCGCACCGTCAGGATTAACCATCGATTTTGGCCTTAAACCATATAAGTCGGTTATCGGGCAAACCGCGGTGTTAAAATCAGATTTGATGCCAATTCTGAAAGATATTCGCGAGATTCGTTATGGCGTAGAGTCGTATCTTACTCTTTATTATCAAACAAATGGAAAACGTGTTCGAATGGTTATGCTCGACGGGTTGGAAATGAATCCGTTTAATACTAATGCAGAAAATGGTTCCGACGATAAAGCTTTAACCGATCCAGAAATCGCCAATAGTTTACTGACTAACATCGATTTGATCACGAAACGCATTCAAAATAAAATTCAGAAAACACAAAATTATACCCAGTCTACTATCTCAAGTGTTCAGTTCGAGCTGAATGAAAAAATGAAACGATTGATGGATCGAATTTCTCAAAAAGAAATAGCTTAAGCCGTAATTCATTTCATGCCTTTATTTGAGCAGTTCGCGCAATTATATCAAAAATGAGCGATTTCCAGAAATACATTTGCACAGGTAAAATGAGAACAGAAAACAGAAACAAAATATTAGTAGTTATGAAATTTAGAAACATTCTTTTACTATTAGCGGTCTCAGTTTTTGCATTTACAGGATGCAAGAATTCTACCGGAGACGAGCCTCTGGCCAAAACAATTAAATATGTTAAAGTTGAAACCATTGATGGGAGTGTTACTCAAAACACAATGTCGTTTAATGGTAAGATCAAAGAGAAGAGTTTAACTTCTCTTTCTTTTCGTGTAGGGGGGCCACTCGAAAAACTGAATGTTAAAGAAGGCGATTATGTAAAAGCCGGTCAGCTTATTGCTCAAATTGATAAGCGCGATTACGAACTGCAGCTTGCAACTACAAAAGCACAATTCGAACAGGTTGAGAGCGAATACAACCGTTATAAGCTTTTGATTGAGCAGGATAAAATTCCTGAAAACACATTCGAAAAAATTAAGTCGGGTTATCTGATGGCAAAAACTGCTTATGAAAATGCCCAGAACCAGTTGCGCGACACAGAGCTTAAAGCGCCTTTTTCAGGTTACGTTTACCAGAAATTTGCCGAGAATTATCAAACTGTAGGACCAGGATCTCCAGTTGTTTCGCTTATCGATAACTCGCATCTCGAAGCTGTTGTTACTGTTTCTGAAAGTCAGTTGCAACGTATTAGAAACGATAAAGAAAGTTACCTTACAGTTGCAAATGCCGGTGTTAATATGTTGCCGGTAAGTTTATTAAGCGTGGGCGAAAAGGCCGGAAACGACGGGCTGTATCAAGTGCGTTTTTCGTTTAATAATACCAACGACCTTAAAGTTGTTCCGGGAATGACTGCCGAGATAACCATGTTAAGCAAAGCAGAGGGAAACCAGTTGTCAATTTCAAATACAGCTGTGTTTCACGAAAAAACCAATACATATGTTTGGGTGTACAATGCTTCAAACAACGAGGTTGAAAAACGTAAGGTAACAATTTCGTTGAACGGTGTGCAGGGAAAAGTTAATGTGGTTTCAGGTTTAACCCACGGCGAACAGATTGTTACGGCAGGAGTGCATTACCTTGTCGATGGTCAGAAGGTAAAGCCAATTCAGCAAACTTCAGAAACTAATGTAGGAGGGTTGTTGTAATGCTGGAAAGATTATTGAACCAAAAGGCAATGATCACCACCATATTGTTTGCTGTTTTTATAGGTGGAATAATTGCTTATACGAACATAGGAAAGCTTGAAGATGCAGAAATTCCTATTAAAGCCGCAACGGTTTACACCATTTATCCAGGTGCTACAGCACACGAAGTGGAGCTGGAAGTTACCGATGTATTGGAAAAAGCCATTCAGAAACTGGAAAATATTGATGAAATTACTTCTGTCTCCAGACCCGGATTCTCATTGATCACCGTTAATATAAAATCTTCAGTAAAAACACCGCAATTACCGCAGCTTTGGGATCATCTTCGCCGCAAGGTTAACGACTCAAAAAGTTCGTTGCCTTCAGGAGCAATGGATCCGGTTGTTAATGACGATTTTGCTGATGTTTACGGTATTTTATATGCTGTTACTGCCGATGGATACAGTCATAACGAACTGGTAAAATATACCGAATACATCGAGCGCAAATTATTGGGAGTTGAAGGTGTTCGCCGTTCTCAGATTTTTGGAGAACAAACTGAAACCATTGATGTTATTTTTTCGCCCGAAAAACTGGCCGGTTTAAATGTTAATCCGATGTATATAGCTGCAGCAATGCAGAATGAAACCGCGATAATTAACCCGGGATCGATTGTTACCGGTGAAGAATCGATTCGTGTAGGAGTTGGCAAGAAAATTAGCAGTGTCGAAGAAATCGAGAATCTGTTAATACAGGTTCCCGGAGGAGGAAATTTCCGTTTGGGCGACATTGCCACTATTGAGCGTTCGTACATGGAACCCAAAAATTCTGCACTGTATTACAACAATAAAGTGGGATTAACACTTGGGTTGTCGAATGAAAGTGGAATCAATGTTGTTAAACTTGGAGAAAGGCTTGATGAGAAACTGGCCGAAATACAGGAAGAATTACCTGTGGGAATTGAAATAAATCAAGTTTATTATCAACCTGACCGTGTTGATGCTGCCGTTAAGAATTTTATGTTGAACCTGATTATTTCAGTGGGTATTGTAATCATCGTGCTGATGTTTGCCATGGGACTGAGATCGGGCTTGTTGATTTCGAGTGGACTTGTGTTTACCATTCTCGGTACTTTAATTGTGATGCTCGCAATCGGGTTACCTCTGCACCGGGTTACACTGGCAGCTATTATTCTTGCTATGGGGATGCTGGTAGATAATGCCATTGTTGTGGCCGACGGGATATTGGTCGATCTGAAAGCAGGAATGAAAAGGAACAAGGCATTTGTGAACACTGCACAAAAAACAGCACTTCCTCTGTTAGGAGCTACTGCCGTGGCAATTCTTGCCTTTCTGCCGTTACGAATGTCGCCTAATGCCGCCGGAGAGTTTTTAGCTTCATTGTTTACCGTGCTAATTATATCTCTGTCGTTGAGTTGGGTATTTGCCATGATTCAAACACCCTTTAACGCCAGGTATTTTTACAGGAAAGAACGTCCGAAAGGAGAACATGCAGAACACTATGATTCTAAACTGTACAAAATTTTTGGAAGATTTTTAAAATGGGGTATTCGTAATAAATACACATTTTCGCTTGGCGCATTTGCCGTTTTGATCTTTGCGTTCTGGTCGTTCCGCTTTGTAAAAGTCGACTTTATGTCGAAAATCGACTACGATCAGTTTTTTATTGAATATTTTCTTCCGCAGGGAGCCGATATAGAAGCTGTTGAACAGGACGTTCAGCAAATTCAAAAACACATTATGGAAATGGACGGAGTGCATTCGGTAACTACTTCAGTTGGCCGGCCACCTGCCCGCTACCTGTTGATGCGCCACATGCAAACCGGTGGATCAAATTATGCCGATTTAATTATTGAAACAGAAGGAACAGATAGAGTTTCCACTATAATCCCTGAAATCGAAAAGTATTTAAATCTGGATTATCCTGATGCTTTTTTCAGGGTACTGGAATATGGTGCCGCTTTTTCCGATGCCGATATTGAAGCTGAGTTTACCGGACCAGATCCTGCAGTTTTAAAAGACCTGGCAAACCAGGCAAAAAAGATTTTCCTTGAAGTTCCGGCAGCAATTCATGTTACTGATAACTGGAAAAATCAGACCAAGAAAATTGTACCTGAATATTCGGTAGAAAGGGCTCAGCCTCTTGGGTTAACCCGTTCTGACATGGGGAATTCGATTCTGGTTGCAACCAACGGAATGCCAATCGGAGCCATCTACGAAGGAGATAATATGCGCCCGATTATGTTGCGAACAGATAACAATGTGGCTAATAACCTGAAGCAAATAATGAATATTCCGGTTTGGGGCCAGCGCAGTGTGGCCAGTGTTCCATTGTCGCAAATTGCCGACACTTTAAAAGTAGAATGGGATTACGAGTTAATCAACCGATTGGACAACAAACGTTCGATAAAAGCTCAGTGCGATGCAGCCAAAGGATATACGGCAGCCCAGGTTCAGGCAATGTTCCAGGACAAGGTAGAAGCCATAGAATTACCTCAGGGTTATGAAATGCGCTGGCAAGGTGCTACTTCGCAATCGGGTGAAGCAAACGACGGATTGTTTATGTTCCTGCCTTTGGCAATTGGTTTAATGGCGATCATTATTATCGGATTATTCAATAACCTGAAACAACCGTTAATCATCTTCCTGGTCGTTCCTTTCGCGTTTGTAGGAATTGTACTTGGGTTAGTTACTACAGGAAAGTTCCTGACATTTGCCGGTATTATCGGTGCACTCGGTCTGATAGGGATGATGATTAAAAATGCAGTGGTGCTGCTCGATGAAATAAACCAGAACCTTAAAATTGGGAAATCGCGATTGAACGCAACAATCGATGCAGCTCTGTCGAGGTTACGCCCTGTAATGATGGCTTCGTTAACTACCATTTTGGGTATGGCGCCACTTATCACCGATTCTATGTTCGACTCAACAGCTATTGTAATTATGTTTGGTTTGGCGGTTGGATCGGTCATTACCTTGATTGTGGTACCTGTTTTATATACAGTTCTTTACAGTGTTGATGGAAGCGAATTGAAAATGATTAAGGCTTAATATTCAACGAGGGGACTATGTTGAAGTGATAGAAATCCACCCTGTTGACCCTATTTTATGTATCGTTAGAAGTTTTATAAAAGTTAAATGGTGAGGGGTGGAGTTCTTTAAAATTCAAAAGAAAAACAGAAAGTGAGAAATAATCACAGATAGAAAATGATGAAACGAACATGTAAAGTTTAACACATAGGATGATGATTAAAACATATGCGAGTTCCATGAGTTACCATAAAAAATAGATTATTATAAACGAATGAAACAAAAAATAAAATATATAGCAGCAACAGTTGTTTTAATGGCAACTATTCTTGGCAATTCTTTCGCACAGAAGGTGATGACCCTGGAAGAGTGCCGAAATCAGGCTGTTGAATTCAATAAAGAATTGAAAAATGCAGCATTGCAAAACAAAGAGGCACAGGTAAATCAGAAAGTTGCAAGAACGGCATACTTGCCTTCGGTAAGTGGTACAATGTCGGTAATGAATCGTCCGAATATGGATGCAATTAGCATGCCGGGATATTTTTTACCAACTGCCGATAGTGAGCAAGATGCATTAAATGGAAATTTTTCGGGAACCAGCGATGTTTGGAAGCCGGGAACTACTATCGATTTAAACAGTTTAACTTTAATCAATAGTGGATTATCGGTTGAACAACCTGTTTATGTGGGAGGTAAAATCAGGTACAGCAACAAGCAGGCCGATGCCGGTGTTAAGATTGCTGATTATGCCTTGAACCTGAAATATTCTGAGGTGATAGAAAACACCGATGCGGCTTTCTGGACAGTGGCAACTGTTGAAGAAAACATAAAAATTGCCGAAGAATATATTAAAATGCTTACCGAACTTGAAGATCAGATGACGGCAATGTACGAGGTGGGATTACAACCTGCCAGCGAAAAATTACGTGTAAGCGTTCAGAAAAATGAAGCCGAATTGAATTTGTTGAAGGCAAAAAATGGATTGAAAATTGCAAAAATGTACCTGAATCAGACACTGGGGCAGCCTTTGGAAACTGATATTCAAATTAGTTATCCCCCTCTTACTGATATTCAGCTGATAGATCTTGAGAACGGTATTACCCAGGCAGCGAGCAACCGGAACGAATTAAAAATACTGGAAAAACAAAAAGAAATATCCGAACTGGATGCTAAAATTACCCGGGCCGATTATCTGCCAACAGTTGGTGTAAGTGTGCAGTACAGTAATTACTGGGTAAAAGATTTGTATGAAGAAGTTGATTTTCAGCCTATGCTCGCAGCCCAGGTTTCTATCCCTATTTTCCAGTGGGGACAGGGGAAAAAGAAACAGCGTGCGGCTCAGTTAAAAATCGAACAGGCACAAACAGAGTTGGATAATACAAATGATTTAATTAATCTTGAGGTAATGAAGGTGAAGATTCAGCTGGAAGAAGCCTACGAATCAATCCTTTTGGCAAAGAATAATGTGGCTGAAACAGGGGAAAGTCTGGAAGAGACTCGTGCCAGTTTCGATGTGGGATTGAATACCACAACCGATTTGCTTAATGCTCAGGCACAGTGGCAGGAGGCGAAAGCCCAGTTAGCCCAGGCTGTTGCTGAGTTTAAAACTTTGGAAACCAGCTGGGGACGTGTAACCGGCAATTTATATATTCCGGAAGAGTAGGTGAGAAACGGGAGTTTTACTCCCCCTATCTTCGCTTCGCTCGATTGTCCCCCTGCAGGGGGACAGGAGCATTGAAAATGCGACAGGGGGTAAATGAAACAACAGAAATCATGTAGAATAAATGAAATGTTTAAACTTTCATAAGAAAAAGAAACAGGCATTGTTAATGCTCCTGCCCAGTTACCGACCGGAAATTGTTATTGCCCGGTTTGTAATTGTCAGCATTATTGCGGTGGGAATCATTTATTTTGTATCTGCAGTTGTTGATGTTCCGGAACAATATAAAGAGAATGTTCCAAAAACCATTTATGTAATTACGATCCTGGCTTTTAATGTCGCAGCAGAATTTCAGATTGTACTCGATAATATTCTGGAACGCTTTTTACCCATCCCGGAAAAAATTAAGCTTCGCATTTTTTTACAAATTATTTTCGGATTACTTTTCCTAATTATAGCACATCGTGTGGTAATGTGGTTTCTTGAGCCTCAACTGGTAGTTGAAGGTTCAAGAATTGGAGTTGTTTTAGGGATGATTATCGGCTTGTTGTTTGTGCAAATGATTGCTAATTCGTTAACTGTTGCACGCTTTACCAAGAAGTATCTAGATACACAGGAAGAAATGGCTGAAATGAAACGCGAAAAGTTGCGCATGGATTACAACCAGTTGCAAGACCAGTTAAATCCGCATTTCCTGTTTAATAATCTGAGCGTTTTAAAGTCGCTGATCATTTACGATCCTGATGTGGCAGTTGACTTTACCGAGAACTTTACCGATGTTTATCGTTATGTATTGCAAAGTAAGGATAAACGATTGGTGAAGGTCGCCGACGAGATGGACTTTATGAAAAGTTACTTCGCTCTTCATAAAGAAAGATTGGGTGATGGAATTGATATTGATATTCAGCTTCATGAAAAAGATCAGGACAAATATATTGCTCCGTTAACAGGGCAGTTACTTATTGAGAATGCTGTTAAACACAATATTACAAGTAGAGAGGCACCTTTACAAATAAAGGTTTTTATTGATGATGATTATATAGTGGTTTCAAACAGCCTGAACCTGAGAACATCGTCGTATTCTACAAAAACAGGATTAAAAAACATGGTGAAAAGATATGAGATTCTTACAGAAAAAGAGGTAATTGTGCAATACGATGACGAACATTTTGAGGTGAGGGTTCCATTATTGTAGGTCAGTTATTAAGAGATAGAGATAAATGAATTTTTAAAGTCTGAAGTTGTGAAAGTTGTAATTGTTGAAGACGAACTCCATAACTACCGTTTATTAAGAGGAATGGTAGAAAAACTTCGGCCTGACTGGGAGATTGTTGAATGGTTTGAAAGTGTAAAAAGTACTGTTGCCTGGCTGGAAAGCAGTCCGGCACCCGATTTAATTTTTATGGATATTCAGCTCACCGATGGAATAAGTTTCTCTGTTTTCGATCAGGTTCAGGTCGACAGCATGGTTATTTTTACCACTGCCTACGATGAATATGCACTTAGGGCTTTCCAGGTAAACAGCATCGATTATCTATTGAAACCTATAAAAATGGAAGAGCTGCAACAAGCTATCGAAAAATTCGAAAATCTGGTTCACTTTCAACAAAATACCGCAGAAACACAACCTGATTATAAAGAACTCTTACAAGCTATAACGCAGGGGGAAAAGAAATACCGCACCCGATTTTTAATTAGCGGAGCAACCTCTTTTTTTAAGCTCGATGTAAGTGATATTGCATGGTTTTATACTGAAAATCGAGTAACTACCGCCGTTACTTTTCAGGGTAAGGAACACGTTATTGATCTTACGATCGAGAAACTCGAAGAAGAGCTCGATCCCGACCGGTTTTTCAGAACAAACCGTAGCACAATTGTACATATTGATGCTATAAGGAAATTTGAAAATCATTTTGGAGGTAAATTAATTTTACGATTAATCCATCCTTTTGAAGAACCCATAAAAATTAGTCGCTTAAAAGCTTCAGAGTTTAAAGACTGGGTAGGGAAATAACAAATAGAAAGGTACTATATATTAGTTTTATCAAAAAATAACCATCTAATTGATTTGGAATGACAAAAAGAGATCAGTTGTATAACGAAGCAATCGCTATGATTGAAGATGCTACTCCCCAGAAAGAAAGCTTACTTTATCACAATATTTATTCATTAAAAGTAAATGGAGGGTATCCTTTTTCTTCGCAAAAAGATGTTCTCGAATTGGTTAATTTTTTAAATTCATGCGATTAAATTAAAAACCGCTTTTTACAATTAATCCTGAAAACAGGTGCCTTAGCTAAACCAAGGTGGCATGAACTATTCTAATTATATACTTTGTTGCTTATTGGCTGTTATTCTATCTGTAATGACAGTTCAACCTGTATTCTCACAAGAAAATAAAGGTCCGGAGAATCCTAAAATCGCTTTGGTGTTAAGTGGTGGTGGTGCAAAAGGACTGGCACATATTGGTGTACTTAAAGTACTTGAAGAAGCCGGTATTCGTCCCGATATAATCACCGGTACAAGCATGGGAAGTATTGTCGGAAGTTTATATGCAGCCGGATATAACGCCGATGAACTTACTGATATTAACATGTACGCCGACTGGGAGCAACTTTTAACCGATAAGGTTGAGTTGCGCAAGGTTGCAATGAATGAAAAGTCGGAAACACAAAAATACCTTTTTGAAATTCCGATAGAGGATAATAAAATTAACCTGCCGGCTGGATTAATAGAAGGTCAGCACCTCGAAGCTTATTTTGCAGAACTCCTTTGGCCTTTATCAGAAGAGCAGGATTTCGATGAGTTACCGATTCCGTTTCATTGTATGTCGGTTGATATGGTGTCCGGGAAAACAATAGAGCACAGCTCAGGAGACCTGGTTCGTTCTATTCGTTCAAGTATGTCGATTCCTACTGTATTTTCGCCGGTTCAAATGGATTCTATGCTATTGGTGGATGGCGGTGTTACTCGAAATTTTCCTGTTCAGGAAGCCATTGATATGGGAGCCGATATTATAATCGGGGTTTACCTGGGATTCGATGACGATGTTACTGCAAAGGATCTCACATCGATGACTGATATCCTGCAACGTTCTATTGCTCTGGCTGGGATTGTTGATTCAAAGAATCAATCTGAAAAATGTGATATTCTTATCGTACCCGATTTGGAAAATTATGGAGCAGCTGATTTTACCAAAGGGATGATTATTCAGGAACTTGGTGAAAAGGCAGCCCGTGAACATTTTGATGAACTTAAAGCCATTGCCTATAAATACAACAGAAGTTATGAACCCATTGGAAAAATCGACCAGCCAGAAAGGATAAAAATTACCGGTTTTGAAGTAGAAGGATTGGAGTATCTGAGTAAAAACCAGGTGTTGTCCAGATCTGGAATTGAGAAAGGCAGTATGGTTAGTTACAACAATATCAGGGAAGCAATACAATTTATGTATGGGACCAGGTATTTCAGGAAATTAACGTACTCGTTAAAAAAGGATATTGATCAAGAAGGCTATATTCTGGTATTTCATATAAAAGAAAATCCGAGATCGATGTTAAAGTTGGCTCCTTCATACGATAACGAATTGGGTGTGGGTATCGTTACCAACTTTACTTTGCGGAATGTTGTTGCTCCTGCCACTAATTTGCTTCTTACTTTTAATCTGGCAGAAAATCCCGGATTTGAAGCATCTTTAAGTAAAACTGTTGGAAAAAAACAGCATTTATCCGACATTTTTTACATGAAAAATTACAACTATAAACTTCCATTCTACGACAGTGGTCAGCGATTAGGTAATTACAGAAAGGGGTATTTTGAAGGAGGTTACGGATTACAATACCTATTGGGTTTGAATCAACAAATAGGTGGAAATTTATTCTACAGGTATAATCGTTTAACACCGCGTTCCGATCTTCAATCCATTTATCAGGAAGCTGATTTCGATTATATAAAATCGCACGAGCTTGGATATAACCTGTTTTTCAAATTAAATACAACCGATAACTTATATTTTCCGAAGAAGGGAATAAAGTTAAGTATCATGTTTAATCATGCACTGTCAGTAAAAGATTACATGGAATTAAACCATTATAATTCGGATGATTATTTTGTGCATGAAGTTGATGCACCTTATGCCACATTAATTATCGATCACAGTTGGTACAAAACTTTTGCCCGATATTTTACATATAATTTTGGTGCGGGTGCCGGATTAAATACCGATAATCCGGGGACAAACGGTATTTTACACCTTGGAGGATCGCAGTTTGGTGAAAATAAACTGCAGTTTATTGATCTGGCTGGTTATCATTTTGCTGAATTGTATGCATATAATTATATTGCCTTGAAATCGGCACTGAATATTGAAATAGCAACAGGCCTTTATTTATCCGGAACAGTAAATGTTGTTAATTCAGCCAATACATATAAAGATTTATTTGAGAATATGATTGAAAACCCGTTTCATGAAGATATCTGGGGTTATAGCATTGGATTAAAATACGATTCTTTAATGGGACCTATTAAATTCCTTGTGTCCGACAATAATATGGATGGAGAAACCCGGTTTTGTTTCAGCATTGGGTTCCCCTTTTAACTGCTCAATTTCTTAAAAAAGACCCTTCAGAATATCTTTGGATTTTGCTAATTATGTATAAAGATATTTATTTCTTCAGGTAAAGTAATCTTTGTTTTTTCCTCTTTAACTAAAAAAATCGGGAATATTATCGCCAGAATAGTCGGATTCCATTATTTTTATTGACACTTTTAAAAACAGGTAATTTTAACTAACTAGATAAGTAAGATGAAAGATAGAAGAGAATTTTTGAAGATTTCTGCAGCAAGTGCTGCTGGTGTTTTGGCTTTAGGGACTTATGCTTGTGGTTCAGGCGGTAAAAAGCCGGTAGAACAGGCAGCAGAGGTGGTTAAGTCAGCAACTGGAATGGGGCTTGGCCTGCAGCTTTATAGTATCCGCGATGCAATGGCAGCAGATGCGGCTGGTTCGTTAAAGAAAATCGCCGACATGGGCTATAAATTCGTTGAGATGGCCGATTATGCCGATGGCAAATTTTATGGAGTAGCTCCAAAAGAATTCCAGAAAATGGTGGAAGACAATGGAATGAAAGTTGTAAGTAGCCATACAAGTGTTGAAGCCGAAGGAATTACTACAGCAAGTGCTCAGAAAATGGCCGATGCACATGCCGAAATTGGTGTAGAGTATTGCGTTCAGCCTTGGATAGAAGAAAAAGATCGTAATATTGAAACTTACAAAAAAATGATTGCCGAGTGGAATAAGGTTGGAGAGATCATGAAAAATGTAGGTATTCAATTTGGTTACCACAACCATAACTTCGAGTTTAAGCCAACCGACGGAATGGTACCTTATTATGATGTATTCTTAAAAGAAATGGATGCAGATCTGATAACCATGGAACTGGATTGTTACTGGGCAATGAAAGCTGGTCAGGATCCTGTTGAAATGTTCAATAAATATCCAGGACGTTTCCAATTACTGCATTTTAAAGGTATGGGAAAAGAGGTTGTTGAACCATTTTACACAGTAGACAAAGACGATATTGTTTCTGTTGGTGCTGGTGTTGCGGATTATAAAAGTATTTACGATGCTCGCGAAACTGCCGGTATGAAATATTTATTTGTTGAAGATGACAACCAGGGTAATGGAAAACCTTTTGAAGGTGTGAAAGCAAGTATCGATAATATAAATGCGAAACTTTTTGTTTAAGCAAAAGATATTTTATTAAAAACCGGATTCATATGAATCCGGTTTTTTTATGCTTTATCGAATCAGTTTGGTCGATCATTAAATAAAATTCTCTGTTAAATTAAATCAATCTTAAATTTTTCGACCAAATGTGTTCAATATTCCAAAAGTTTATACATTTGCATTGTTAAAATGAATGAACATTCATTTATTAATAAAGGAAAATATGGCACGAATTACCGATCAAAACAAGATTGAAAGACTCAAACATTCTACCATGAAACTGGTAGTTGAACATGGGTTCGGTGGTGCGTCTGCTGCATTAATTGCAAAGGATGCGAAAGTGGCCTCCGGTTATTTCTATTTACATTACAAAGGCAAATACGAAATGGTGAATGCCATTTTACAGGAAGTTTATCAGGAGGTGTTCGAGAAATTTGATCAGCTTCTGAGTGAGGCATCATCGTTTATTGATACTTTAAATAAAATGGTGCACCACTTTGTTCGTATCGCCAATACCGAACCTATTAAGGTGAAGTTTTTGTATGTATTAACAAGTGACTACAGTTTTGTAATCGATCCGCAAATACGTGAAGACACATTTAAGTTCATTTCCAGGTTAAAAGACTTTGGCAGAAGTTCGGGAAGCCTCGACGAAGCCATCACTGATGATGACCTGTATTTGATACTGTTTATAAATACCATTCAGTTTATAAATCAACGTTATAAAAATAATCCGAAACGGGAGTCTATTTCAGAGGAAGACATCGAACACATGTTGTACCTTCTTAACAAATTTATCAGATAACAATAGCCATGAGAACAATGAAAAAGATAACAAGTATTTTATGCATTTTAATGATGGGGTATGTCGTTGCATTCGGGCAGGAACAGGCCCGGTTGCTTACTTTTGAGGATGCTCAGCAGATGATGTGGGAGCAGAATCCGGGATTGCTGCGAATGAAAGAGCAAATCCGGCAAAAACAGTACGAAATGAAATCCAAACGCGGATTATATTTACCGCAGGTTGGTGTAAGTGCTTCTGCAGTAAGTATGGCAGATATAATCCACCTTGATTTGACTCCGGTGCGTGATGCGGTTGTGCCTTTGTACGAAACAATGGGTAATTACGGAGTTTTTAGCGGAGTTGCCAATCCCGATCCATCAACAAACACCGTGATGCCGGTTTTACCCGACGAAATGAGTACCGCTGCTGTTCGTGGTCAACTGTTGGATGCTGCCGACGAGATTAACGCGGCCGAATGGGATCAGGTGATTCAGGAAAAAAACTTTGCCACGGTTTCTGCCAATTTTGTGTGGCCTTTGTATACCGGAGGGAAAATCAGTGCTGCAAATGCCGCTGCCGGTGTTGAAATGAATATGAGCCAGGAAGAACTGCGCCAAACAGAAGGAGAACTTCTTTCAGAACTTGTAGCAAGATATTACGGCTTGGCTTTGGGCGTTGAGGTTTGCAAACTCCGCGAACAGATGTTGGAAAATATGGATAATCATTATTCCGATGCGCAGAAACTTTTCGATAACGGGATGATTGCAAAAGTGGAACTGTTGCATGCACAGGTAGCACGAAACGAAGCCGAACGGGAATTGAAACAGGCCGAACGAAATATTGAAATCATCCGGTCCGGACTTATGGCAACTCTCTCTAACGATTCGTTAGCCGGTGTTATTCCTGCAAGCCATTTATTTATGAATAAAGAATTATCAGGGATTGCCGGTTGGGTGGCAACTGCCATGGAAGAAAACCCTCAGTTGAAACAAATTGAAGGTAAAAAAGAACTGGTTGCCATAAAAAACAAAGTGGAGAAAAACGAATATCTGCCCAGTGTTGCCGCTATGGGAAATTATAATATTGTTGATAAGAACCTTTCTCCTTATATGCCCGACTGGATGGTGGGAGTAGGAATGCAGTGGACCCTTTTTAAAGGAATGTCCCGTAAAAACGATATTCGTGCAGGTGAGACTTTGCATATGCAGGTAAATTATGCCGAACAGAAAGCACACAACGATTTGGAAGCTTACCTGATAAAATTATACCAGGAGCTTCAAATGCAAATGGAACAAAAAGAGGAACTGGAAACAACGCTGGAGCTGGCCAACGAATATTGTTCGAGCACCCAAAAAGCATTTAACGAAGGGCTGGCTACTTCAACTACCGTAGTTGAAGCTTATACAAGAGTCGCTCAGGTAAAAGCCATGCGTTTAAAAGTAATGTACGATTACGATGTATCGCTGTCGAAGTTTCTTCAAACGGCGGGTGTGCCCGATCAGTTTACAACATTCTGCAGCGGCGAAAATACAATAACCGAATCCCTTTAAAAACAAATATAATTCAACGGAAAAAATTAAATGACATGAATAAGAAAACATTAACTTCAGTAACTGTAGTAATCGCCATTGTTGCCTTTATTGTGTATACACTGGTAACCGTTTTGAAACCTGAACCCGTAGTTTTACAGGGCGAGGTGGAAGCCAAACAATTTAATGTGGCATCAAAAGTTCCCGGAAGAATTCAGGAGGTGGCCGTAAAAAAAGGGCAAAAAGTGAAACAGGGAGATTTTATCTTTTCTATCAACAGCCCCGAAATTGATGCCAAGCTGGCAGAAGCACATGCTGCCCGGTCAGCAGCGCAGGCGCAAAGCCTCAAAGCCAAAAACGGAGCACGCGAGGAAGATATTGCGGCTGCTTACAGTGTTTATGTAAAGGCAGAAGCAGCTGCTCTTTTTGCCGAGAAATCTTTCACCCGAATTCAGAATTTATACGACGAAGGTGTTGTTCCCGCTCAGCAGCGCGATGAAGTGGAAACCAAAATGAAGGCTGCCCGCGAAACTGCTAATGCTGCAAAAGCAGTTTGGCAGAAAGCAGAAAAAGGAGCACGAGAAGAAGATAAGTCAGCAGCAGAAGCATTGGTGCAACGTGCTGATGCCGCTATTGAACAGGTACAGGCTTACCTCGATGAAACAACCATTTATTCCATGGCCGACGGAGAAGTGTCGGGTGTAAACGTGGAAAAAGGAGAGCTGGTTTCAACAGGATTTCCGGTGGTTACTTTGCTCGACCTGGATGACATTTGGGTGACCTTGTACATTCGCGAAGATTACCTGAGCCATTTTAAAATGGGAAGCGTGTTTAAAGCTCAGTTGCCAGGATTAAATAATGAAGTTTACGAATTTAAGGTGAACTACATTAGCCCGGCAGCAAGTTTTGCCCGCTGGAATGCCACAAAAACAAGCGGCACTTTCGATTTAAAATCGTTTGAGATTGAAGCCCGGCCGGTGAAAAAGATTGAAGGCTTGAGACCGGGAATGACTGCAGTTGTAAATTTATAAACCAAAGATGTTATGACCGGGTTGAAAAATCATCCCATAATGGCTGTAATGGCCCGCGAGGCCGAGCGGATTAAACACAATCCTGCATACCGGTTTTTGTTGTTTACAGGTCCGCTGATTGGTATCTTTTTGCTGTTTTTTATTTTCAGGCAGGGAGCCACAAGCGAATTACCGGTTGCTGTTGTCGATAACGATGGATCGGTTTTGTCTGTGAAAATACGAAATGCAGTAAATGCTGCATCCGATGTAGAAGTGGTGGCTACTTTGAACAACATCTTCGAAGCAAAAACAATGATGGAAAGGGATGAGATTGATGCCATCGTTGTTATTCCAACCGATCTTGAAAAGAATGTTGTTCGCGGAATGGAAGCACCGGTTCCCGTGTATATAAACGGCACAAACGTGTTAAAGGCAGGTATTATTCAGCGTTCTGTTGTAACAACGCTGTCTACGGTTTCGGGTGGTGTTCAGCTAAAAAAATTATTGCTCGCAGGCAAAAGTTCCGAAGAAGCCATGGCACGAATTGCTCCTGTTACTGTTCAGAAGCACATTTTGTTTAATCCTTATACCAATTACAATTATTTTCTGAATTCGGCTATGCTTTATGTGATGCTGTATTTATTTGTGTTTTTAGCATCTATTTATACGTTTGGCAACGAGTTAAAAAGAGGAACCGGAACCAGTTTATTGGAAGCAAGTAATAACAGTGTCCGTATGGCAGTTGTGGGAAAGATGTTGCCTTACACCATCATTTTTTCAGGATTTGCCATGCTTGTAAACTACCTTTTATATGAAGTAGAAGGAATGCCCTTGAATGGAAATTACCTTGTTATTTTCTTTGGACAGTTTATAACCATTGTTACTTACCAGTTGATGGGGATTTTGTTTATTTCCTTTACAATCAATCTGCGCTTGGCGCTTTCGCTGGGTAGCGCGTATTCAATGATGGGTATTACATTTTCAGGATTAACATTTCCGCTGGAGGGGATGCCTGTTGTTGCAAGAATTTTTTCATCGTTGTTCCCGTTTACTTTTTGGGAGAAAATAATGATTTCTCAATCGCTTCGGGGAGCACCAGTATACGACGCCCTGCCTTATATTTGTTATATTTTAATTTTTCAATTGGTATCATTGGCTTCTCTTAGGATCTACAAGCGTTATCTCGGAGATGCAAAATATTGGGGAAAATCGTAAACAATGGAAACAAATCATAAAAAACAGAATGCATTTGAGTTAATGGCTGTTCATTTTAAAAATGAATTAAAAGCCATTTTTGCCGACAGGGGAGCGTTGTTGATACTGGTTGGTGCCATGCTTATATATCCATTGGTGTATTCCATGGGTTATTTTAACGAAACGCTGAATGATATATCAATTGGCGTTGTGGATTTGGATCAGGGATCGTTAAGTCGAAAATATGCAGAAATGCTTGATGCATCAAGTGAATTAAAGGTGACTTATAAACCACAAAGTCTGGAAGAGGCGGAGCAACTTTTTATGTCGGATAAAATTGAAGGTGTGATACTCATTCCCGCTGGATTTGAAAAAGATATCCTTTCAGGAACGCAGACCAATGTTGCCGTGTTTGCCGATGGCAGCTATTTCCTGAAATACAAGCTCGAATACCTGGCAACTTCATACGTGAACGCCTATTTCTCAGGAGGAATTGCCGTAAAACATTATATGGCTGAAGGAAAATCGATGCCGCAGGCAAAGATTAGCCAGAGTCCGATAGATGTTCAACCGCATATTTTATATAACCCGTCGTCAGCCTACGGTAGTTTTGTGATGCCCGGGTTGATCCTTATAATTATTCAGCAAACACTGCTCATTGGTATTGGAATTTTGGGAGGTTCATTCTCCGAGTCGAAAGCTTCGCCATTTACTGAATCAGGTAAAAAAAGAATTCGTGAGGTTTTCCCTTTTCTCATGGGAAAAGCAGGTGCCTATTTGCTGATTTCATTGTTTAATGTTGCTTTGGCAGTGGTGCTGGTGCATCATTGGTTTCAATATCCCGACAAGGCAAATATGATGCATGTTTTAATGTTGTTGTTCCCCTTTTTGGTGGCCACAATATTTATGGGAATTGGCTTATCAACCTTGTTTAAACATCGCGAGTCAGCCATTGTATTTATGGTGTTTCTATCGCCAATTGCCTTGTTCTTAAGTGGTATTTCGTGGCCTGTTTCTGCTATTCCAGAATGGCTGGTGGATATCTCTAAAGTTTTTCCGGGAATCACAGCAATTCCTGCTTACTTACGGTTGCGGACCATGGGTGTGGGGCTTCCCCACATTAAACACGAATTAATGTTTTTGTACGGACAAGCTGGTATTTATGTCGCCCTAACTTTGGTGTATTTTTATATCAGGGTGTACAAGGACGCTAAAAAAGTTTCTGCATCTCAGCCTTAGTCGGTATTCTAACAATAATAAGGTCGCATATCATTTTGTCCCCATTTGGTTGCTTTTCGAACACTTAAAAAACTTTTAAATAAGTGGAACAAACATTACTTTTGCTTTTCCTAAAGCTAAAAGTAAATCTAATGAAACTAAAATCGACTTTACTCTTAATTCTTGTTGCAATAATCAATTTAACTTCAAATGGTGAAGAACAAAAATTGTGGTTCGGTCAGCCGGCCGCTAACTGGAACGAAGCTCTTCCTGTAGGAAACGGACGTTTGGGTGCCATGGTTTTTGGCGGTGTTTCGCACGAACGTCTTCAGTTAAACGAAGAAACCATTTGGTCGAAAGGTGGAGTTCCGACAGATAAAAAGGATGGATACAAGTCTGTCCCGAAAATTCAGAAGTTATTATTTGAAGGGAAATACGCCGAAGCTCAAAAACTATGTGAGGAAAAACTAATGGCGCCTCGCCCTGAATCAGGAACCAACAGTTATCAAACACTGGGCGATTTAAATATCGTTTTTGAGGGAGTAGAAAATTTCGGAAACTATAGTCGCGAACTTCAGCTCGATAATGCCGTTGTAAAGACAGTATTTAGCGCCAACCAGGTCACGCATACACGCACTGTATTTTCATCGGCAGTCGATCAGGCTGTAGTAATGTTGGCCGAAGCAGATAGAAAAGGTCAGATAAGTTGTGGAATTGAGTTAAGCCGACCGGGTGATTTTGAAACCATTATCGTTGAAAAAGGTTTGATAACCATGACCGGGCAGGCCAATAACGATGGTGTTCATTTCGAGGCGAAGGTGCAGGTGATTCCTGTTGGTGGAGAGATGAATGTTGAAGGTGGAAAACTGGTTGTTTCAGATGCTGACAAACTGGAAATAAGAATAGTTGCGGCATCGGATTATCGCGGAGAAAATCCATCAGACTTGTGTTCCGGGTACCTGGAGCCAATCAGGAATAAATCGTATAATCAAATATTAACCGATCATATTAAAGAATACCAGGGCTATTTTAGCCGGGTACATTTGGATATTCCGGGCACAGAGGCTGCCGGTTTTGCCACCGATGCCCGCATTGATGCACAAAAGCGTGGAGTTTACGATCCTTCTCTTACTTCGCTTTATTTTCAGTTTGGTCGTTACCTGCTCATCAGTTCATCTCGTCCCGGATGTTTGCCATCTAACCTTCAGGGGATTTGGGCCGACGGTTTAATGCCGCCGTGGAATTCCGATTATCACGTAAATATCAATATCCAGATGAATTACTGGCCTTCGGAGATTACCAACCTTTCTGAATGCCATGTTCCGTTTCTGGAATTTATCGGAGAGTTACGCGAAGATGGTCGAAAAACTGCAAAAGAATTGTATGGTGTTGGCGGATTTACCTGTCATCATACCACTGATGTCTGGCATTTTACAACTGCGTTCGGCAGGCCCGAATACGGAATGTGGCCAATGGGCGCTGCGTGGGCTGCCACTCACATTTGGGAGCATTATCTTTTTACCGGAGATAAAGAATACCTGGTAGAGTACGGTTATTCTGTAATGCGCGAAGCTGCTCAGTTTTTGTCGGAGATGATGGTGAAAAATCCCAAAACAGGGAAATGGGTTACCGGCCCGTCGATGTCGCCGGAGAATGTTTTTGTGACACCTTCCGGAGAAAAGGCTTCGGTTAGCATGGGGCCTGCTATGGATTTGCAGATTGTTTGGCACCTGTTTAACGATTGTATTGATGCGGCTGAAACCCTGGGAATAGATGATAAATTTACAAAAACTATAAAAAGCCAGCTGGCTAACCTCACTCCCGTAAAAATTGGCAGTGATGGCCGAATTCTGGAGTGGTCGACTGAAGAGTTGAATGAAGCAATGCCCGGGCACCGTCACATGTCGCATCTTTACGGTTTGTTCCCGTCGAACGAATACAACTGGAATACCAGTCCTGAGTACATGAAAGCTGCAACACGGGTTCTTGAAGAGCGATTGAGTCATGGTGGTGGCCACACCGGTTGGAGCCGTGCCTGGATGATTAATTTTTATGCCCGTTTGATGGACAAGGAGAATCTGTGGAAAAACCTGGTGGCATTGTGGTCGAAATCAACACAACCAAATATGTTCGATAATCATCCGCCTTTTCAAATTGACGGAAATTACGGAGGTACGGCAGGAATCGCTGAAATGCTGTTGCAATCGCATACCGGTGAAGTAAATATTTTGCCTTGTTTGCCTGATGAACTTCCACAAGGAAAAGTATCGGGTTTGATGGCTCGTGGAGGGCATGAAGTTAGTATTGAGTGGGATAACGGGAAACTGGTTCAAACTACCATAAAATCAAAACTTGGTAATCCTGTAAAAGTACGTTATGGTGCCAAGGTGATCGAGTTTCCGCTTAAAAAAGGCGAAAGCATTGCTTTGAATGGTGATTTAAAAGTCATATAATTTTAAAGCTGATACCATGAAAAAAATAATCATCTCTTTAATATGTCTGATCCTTTTAATCTCGTGTAAAAAGGAAGACAAAAAACTAAATGTACTTTTTATTATTGCCGATGATTTAACAGCCACAGCAGTTTCCGCATACGGGAACCAGGTAAGTCAGACTCCCAATATTGACCGTTTGGCATCGGAAGGAGTTTTGTATACCCGGGCTTATTGTCAGTATCCGGTTTGCGGACCTTCGCGGGCATCCTTTTTATCGGGATATTATCCTAGTGCCACAGAAACATATGGTTATGTAAGCGGACGTGAAAATATTGGTGATGAAAGGGAAATGTGGCCGCAGTTGTTTAAAAACAACGGGTATTATTCAGCGCGCGTCAGTAAAATATTTCACATGGGGGTTCCTATCGATATAGAAGAAGGAAGTGACGGAACAGATGATCCAGCGTCGTGGAACGAGAAATTCAACAGCCAGGGACCAGAGTGGAAAGCGCCGGGAGTTGGAGAGCTGGTACAGGGAAATCCGGACGGAACTTTGCCCATTAAAGGTGGAAATGTAATGACTATTGTAAAAGCCGCCGGAGACGACCTGGTTCATTCCGACGGCAAAACAGCACAAAAAGCCTGCGAGCTTTTACGAAAACATAAAGAAGAACCTTTTTTCCTGGCAGTGGGATTTGTTAGACCACACGTGCCATTTGTTGCACCAAAAGACTACTTCAAGCCTTATCCATATGAAAAAATAGAGGTGCCCGAAGTAATTGAAGACGACTGGGACGATATCCCGAAAAGGGGAATTAATTATGTAACCAGTGTAAACGGGCAGATGTCCATTGAGCAAGAACAAAAGGCAATTGCTGCCTATTATGCTTCGGTTGCTTACATGGATAAACAGGTTGGGAAAGTTCTGAATACTTTAAAGGAAGAGGGGCTGGAAGAAAATACGATTGTTGTTCTTACTTCCGATCATGGTTTTCATCTGGGTGAGCATCGTTTCTGGATGAAAGTAAGTTTACATGAAGAATCGGTGCGGGTTCCGTTAATTATTAAGGTTCCCGGCAAAAAGCCTGCGGTTTGTAAGTCGTTTGCCGAACTGATCGATTTATATCCAACTGTAGCCGAGCTGGCCGGATTGGAATGTTCGCCAGACATTCAGGGGAAAAGCCTGGTAAAAACACTCTCGAATCCTGAAATATCGGTTCGAGATGAAGCTTTTTCTGTTACACAGGGAGGCAAGAGTTTCTTGCTGAGAACAGAAAAATGGGCGTACATCCAATACGATGAAGATGCCGGTTCGGGCATTGAGTTGTACGACATGATCAACGATCCGAAACAGTATAATAATCTTGCCAAAAATCCGGATTATTCTAAGGTTGTTCGCGATTTTAAAGAAAAATTGGCTATAAAACTGCGTGAAGTTCGAATTAATGATTTAAATAAGACATATTAAAACCATTGTTTAAGAACCTGTGTTTTTCGTTAATCCCTAAATTTTAGATTTCAAAAAAGTTACCAATTGCTTTTAGAAGGTTTGCTTTACTTACCGGTTTGGGTACATAATCGTTAAATCCATTTTGCAGAGCTTTATTTTTTTCTGTTTCAAGAGCAAAGGCGGATAATGCGATAATGATAACATCTTTGTTTTTTTCTCTGATTAAACGGGTTGCTTCATAGCCATCCATTTCCGGCATTTTTAAATCCATTAAAATAAGGTTTATATCAGTGTCACCGTTTAATGCTTTTACTGCTTCTGCTCCGTTTGTTGTGAGAATCAGTTCATCAGAAATACTTTTTAAATGGTATGTAAATAATTTTCTGTTTATGGCATCATCTTCTGCCACAAGAATTTTTAATTTGTTTTTTTGAGTGTCTTCTTTTGTAAATGTGTCCATTTCTTCTGTATTTTTAGTGTCAGTTCCGGGGGAATAAGGGATTTCAATATTAAAGGATGAGCCTTTCATCTGTTCAGATTCTACCCATATCTTACCATTTAACAATTGAACATACGCCTTTGTAATGGACAGACCCAATCCAACACCTTCAGTGTTTTTTGTTGGAGTTGTACCGGCCTGAACAAAACGGTTAAAAATAGTTTCGATTTTTTCTTTAGGAATCCCTATTCCTGTATCTGTTACGGTAAATTTTATCAGGTCGCCATCCAGTGTATAACCAAAATGCACCTTGCCTGATTTTGTATACTTTATGGCATTTTTAACCAGGTTGGTAATAATGGCATATATTTTCTCTTTATCTGATTTAATATAGGCTCTATCTCTTGGTAATCCTGCAGAACATGAAAGTTGCAGGCCTTTTGATTCAGCTTCGGGTTTAAAAAATGAAAACAAATAATTGATGGTGTCTGTGAGGTTGAAATCTGAAAGCATAACTTCTGTTATCCCCGATTCAACCTTTGAAATATCGATCAGATCGTTTATTACTCCCATCATGCGCTTACCACTCTGCTCAATAATCGACAGGTAATCTTGCCGTTCATTATTACTCAGTCTTTCAGTTTTTAAAAGGTTGGTAAAACCGAGAATCCCATTCATGGGAGTTCTGATTTCGTGGCTCATATTCGCCAAAAATGCAGATTTGAGCTTATCGGCTTCAGTGGCTCTTTTTAGGGCCAGTGCCATTTGTTCTTCCGATTTTTTACGTTGAATAGTAAGACTTATCTGGTTGGAAACAAACTGAAGAATTTGCAGGTCTGATTCACTATAGGCATTTGCATTGTCGTAACTCTGTAGAACCATAATGCCAATAACCTCTTTTTCAATTTGAAGAGGTACGCCAAGCCATATTTCCGGGATACTTCCAACCAGTTCAATTTCTCCTTTGAGTACTTTCTCGTTGATCTCCTGTTTGGTACGTAATAGTGGTTTTTTCTCATTAATTACTAAATCCGAAATGGTTTTTGCTGCCGGATAAGATGAAATCTTGTCCTTTTCTCCTGCGAAATAAGGGAGTAAAAATGTGTCAGAATCACTATTGTATAAAGCAATAAAAAAATTGGTTGTATCAATTATCGTAGCCAGTTCTTCTCTTATTTTTTCAATAAGGTGGTTAAGCGATTTGGTTGTATTTGCAGCGTTTGAAATGTTGTAAAGAACACTCTTTAATTCTTCGGTACGGGCTCTTTCTGTTATATTTTGTGCAAACGATGCTATTGCCACAAAATTCCCGTTCTCGTCGAGAAGTGGGGTATTATTCCATTCGCATAAAATGGTATCGCCGTTTTTGCACTTATTTTTATTAATGGACTTGCTGCTTTTTTTTGTTGTCAGAACATTATCCCAAACCTGTTCAACTTTTTTCTCATGCTCTTTGACAATAAAAAAGGAACCATGTTGCCCTATTGCTTCTTCTTGCGTATAGCCAAAGATTTCTTCTGCCGCCGGGTTCCACTGTTGTATAATGAAATCTAAATCCCATTCAATTACGGCCAACGGACTTTGTTGTATATGGAAAATTCTGTGCCTTTCGCTTTCCTTAAGCTTTTCTTCTTCCTCCAGACGTTTTGAAATATCGCGGCATATGCCCAGCACGAGTCTTTGTTTATTAATTCTCACAGGGTAGGTTGAGATTTCGACCCAAACATTAGTTCCTTTTTTTGTGCGAAGGCAGAAGGTGTCTGGTCCGGCTTCTAATCCCATTACATTTTTTGCCAGTATTTTGGTTGCCTTTATCAAGTCATTCCCTGAAATGAGATCGAGATTGAAGAAGTTCTTTCCAATAAGTTCTTTTCGGTCATATCCCGATATTTTTTCGGCAGCCCGGTTTCCATCAATAAAGGTTCCTGTTATGTCGATAAGGTAAATGCCATCGGGGGCATTCTCAAAAATTATTTTTAAGCGTTCTTCTGAACTTATTTGTTCGTTTTTCAGGCTTTTTTGAGCTGAAATGTCTGTGGCTGTAAAAAGGACACCTTTCGAATAATCGTTTTTATCAATGGGAAGTGAGGTTAACAGAATGTCGATAAGAGAACCATCTTTTCTTCTCCAAATGGTTTCCATCGTTCCAATTCCATATCTTCTTAATAGCTTATATTTTTCTTCGCGAATCCAATTATATTCCTTTTCAGTGCGGTATAAAAAACGGCTGTCTTTCCCAACCAATTCATCATGCGAGTACCCGCAAAGTTCGCATACCTTCGGATTCACTTCTTGTATTATGCGATCTTGTACCAGGCCCATTGCAGATGGAGCCACAAGGAATATTTTTTTTAGGATTTCCCTGATGTTATTTACCTCCTCTTCTGCTGCCCGGTTATTTTTTGCAGTCTGTTCCAATTCGGCAACTCTTTTTCGGAGGTGCATAACTTCTTGTTGCAAACGATTATATTTTTCCTGCTCGGTAGACATATAATTATCAGGACTTTTCAAGAGGTTGCGTCTTTTTTAAAGGTTTTTTGTTAAGCGGTTAAAGATAAGTTTTTCCCTTCATTTATTATTGTTTTTCTGTGGTTTGTCTTAATTCTTTAAATTTGGGCCTCAAAAATAGCAGATTATGAAGATTGTAATACTTGACGGTTATACCTTAAATCCGGGAGATTTAAGCTGGAAAGAGATTCAGACTTTGGGCAAGTGTGAGATATATGATCGTACTTCCCCGGAAAAAACAATAGAAAGAGCTTCCGGAGCCCAGGCCGTTTTTACAAACAAGGTTATTTTGAACAGCGATACTCTTAAACAGCTTCCTGAACTCCGTTTTATAGGGGTACTTGCCACAGGTTTTAATGTGGTTGATACGGAGGCTGCACGCAAACAGGGTGTTGTAGTATGTAATATTCCTGCTTACAGTACCGCTTCGGTGGCACAAATGGTATTTTCACATATTCTTCATTTTGTGCAAAATATATCGGTTCATGCTCAGTCGGTATCGGCGGGCGAATGGTCTTCAAGCATCGATTTTTCGTATTGGAAAACTCCGCAAACGGAACTTGCCGGTAAAACCCTCGGAATTATTGGTTTTGGGAATATCGGTCAGGCAGTTGCCCGAATTGCACTGGCTTTTGGCATGAACGTGATTTTTAATAATCGCAGCCGTAAAGAATGCCCCGAAGGTGTGAAACAGGTTGAGTTGGAGACCGTACTAAGAGAAAGCGATTTTATAAGTATAAATTGTCCGCTAACCGATGAAAATACCGGTTTTATTAATAAGACTACAATTGATAAAATGAAACCAACTGCCTTCCTTATTAATACAGGGCGGGGACCGCTGATTAATGAACAGGATTTGGCCAATGCTTTAAATTCAGGGCGGATAGCGGGTGCCGGTCTCGATGTGTTGTCGGTTGAACCTGCTGAAGAAAGCAATCCTCTTCCAAACGCAAAAAATTGTTTTATTACACCTCATATTGCCTGGGCTACTTTCGAAGCCAGAACCCGTTTAATGAACATTGCTGCGGGTAACCTGAAAGCTTTTATGGCCGGAAAACCTGTTAATGTTGTAAACTGATATTGTTTCCGACTTAGAGTATTTTATATCCACAATTAGAAGGCAGAATCCCGCTTGCTTCCTTAGCCGATTATTTCATAATGGTTAAGAATAATTAAACAATGTTTTTTGCTGAAACATTTAGGCGTTTTCTGCGTTTTAGGAGATGCTTGGGGAGGGGTAGTCATGGTCATAAAAATTCTTCATATAATGTTGCTCGCATCGGTAAAGTATATTGTTACCTTACCTTATGCAATGTTAATAGGGTTGGAGTTTAAATACGCACTGTTAACTGTCCTTGCCGGAGGAATTGGCGGTTTCCTTTTCTTTTATTACCTGGGAAAATTTGTAAACAGGGAGATCTTTTTTTTAAGGCCATATTTTTGTCGAATTATTCCTGCTTTTTTAAGATACAGGTACAAAAGCTATTGCGACAGGAAAAGAGCAAAGCCGAAGAAAAAGATTTTTACGAGAAAGAGCAGGATGATTGTTCGAATAAGGAACAGTTACGGCTTGTGGGGAATTGTTATTGCCACGCCAGTTCTGTTAACCATACCGTTAGGAGCACTTTTGGCCAGCAAATATTATTCTCATAAAAAGAATATTGTTTTTTATATGATCATCTCAATTGTAGGGTGGGGGCTGGTTTTATCGGGAATTGTTCATTTGTTCCCGGGTGTATTCTTTTAAAATAGATTTGTTTTCAGGAATTAATATGAGTCGTTTGTCTGCTTCCGATAAATTTTCATTTTTAAGATTTTCGATGTGTACCCATTTGTTTGCCACATGCTCATTTAAACGTAAAGTTCCTCCGCTGATGCTGCAGATAAACGGAATAAGCCTGATGGTTTTTATGCTGTATTTATGTTCTATTGCGCGCATTCTCCGTTCTATTTTTATTTTCAGGTCAAGTTCTTCTTCAATTTCGCGTTTTATGCAGGCTTCATCGCTTTCCCCTGCTTTTATTTTTCCTCCGGGAAATTCCCATTGCCACGGGTGGTCACTTTCCGGTCCGTTTTGGGTGAGTAACACCTTATCTCCCTTCATTATTAATGCACATGTAACGTCAATCATGTTTCAAAAATAAAAAAACTCAAGGTGCTAATGCCTGTTTATTTTCAAGATAATGGTTAAAACCTCCGAATTAAATTCGGAGCAGGCTCTGCAATTTTATTGCATCTACTTTAGTTTCTATATATGTATATGTCAAATTTATTACTGCAAAGGACATAAAATTGAAGAAATTAATTTTGGAGTTTTCTTTGTGGACTTGGAGACTTTGTGGTTTTTATTGCGAATTTCATTCGCTTATTTTAATCTGTGGATTTTCAATCTATAATGGTTAAGCCTATCTTTGTTCGAAAGTATTCTCAATGACGGAAAACGAGCTATATGATCTTTTAGATTCGTGGGAAAACATTGAATTGGTTATTCTCCAAATATGTAACAATCCCAAAGATCTTGATGTTCTGGTAAACCTCGCTTTTAACGACAGCAGGCAAAAAAGCTGGCGTGCCGCTTACCTGATCGATCAGATTCACGATAAGTTACCTCAGTTGGTGACTACTTATCTTCCGGCAATTATAGAACAATTGAAAATCGAGAAAAATGCCAGTAAACGTCGCCACTGGCTCAAACTAATTAGTATGAACAAGGTACCGGAGCGGTACCTTGGTTTTCTTTTCGATTATTGTATTGAAGCTTTTACTTCGGCAAAGGAAGCCGTAGCCGTGCGTGTACATGCCATGCAAATATTGTTTAATATTTCTGAATCGGAGCCCGAATTAAAACCAGAGGTTATTGGGCTCATCGAACACGAAATTCATTATCATCCCACCGCCGGAATTCGAAGCCGCGGAACAAAACTTTTAAAAAAGCTTCACCTGCAGACTCATTAAGAATTTGCTGCCGTTTTAGATGAAAGTTTATCAATCAATTCCTGCAACTGGTCGTCAAGCTCTTTGTTCAGTTCTGTTTGTTTGTATCTCCGTGTGATAATAACCAGGTTTCTTAGGTGCGAAATCTGCCTGTTCTCTTCACTCTTAATGGCTTCTTCAAAATTAACAGGTAACGACGTATAATAATTCATTAATCCGAAACTGTTTTTGGCCATTATCCGAATAATATCGTTGGCCTTTTCTGTTTCGCCTGCCCTGTAATATTGCTCAACTGCCTGGAATGAATCATAGCTCCACGGAATTTTTTCGTTGGGGAACAGCTCAAACATTTTGTCAATTACTTCAATGGCTTTTTGTTTTTTACTTTCGTCTTTTTCTGCAATACTTTCATTCAGTAACGCCTGTGCAAGTCTCGAAAACATAAAACGTGCCTGCATAATGCTGATTTGTTTCCGGTTGTATTCATCCATGTGTATATCCGGATCGTTCACATTTCCCCAAACAAATTTGTTCATTACATTATTGTATAAAATGTCGGTATCGATACGTCCGGCAAGCATACCTTTTTTAGGTGTTCTGATTGGAACAAAACGGTAGGCAAGTCCTTCGAATTGCAGATAATCGAGGAAAGGAATGTTCCCTGTATAAATAAGACTGTGGTCGATATATATTGGTCGATCCCAGTTATTGGCAGCAATCATATTCATAACAGCCATCTCGCTTTTTGTAAGCATGCCTTTTGTTATTTTAAACGAAATTTTATCCACTATCTGCTTGGCGTCTTCGGGTTTTACAGTTCCGCTATCGATAGCCTTTTGTTTGTCAACCGTAATATGAAATTCGCGTGAAGGAAGATAGTCGAGCATAGCTCCACTGGTTACCTTAACTTTTGTACGCACGTCGTCGCTTCCCAGAAATTCCATGGCTTCGCTTAATTCAACCGACCCTTTAATCCTTTCCTGGAAAAGTACAGCATCCATTCGCCCCATGTAATATTTGTCGTTCGAGAAAGTAAACGGCACAGGGTCAGCATCGTTTGTTTTGAATTTTTGTTGCGTAATATACCAATCCATTCCAAGGTAGCTGATATTTATAATTTTAATATCGGGGCGCACTCCTTCCACTTCCTGTACATACCAGAGCGGGAAAGTGTCGTTATCGCCATAGGTGAAAAGAATCGCATTAGGAGCACACGATTCCAGGTAGTCTTTGGCATAATCGCGTGTCATGTATTTTCCTGATCGGTCGTGATCATCCCAGTTTTGGGCTGCCAGGATTCCCGGTACCAAAACAATTGAAATAACAGTAACAAGAACTGCTCCGGGTACTCCTTTTATAATTTTATTTACTGCTGAGTAAAGGGCAACAACTGCCAGCCCTATCCAAATGGCAAAAGCGTAAAAAGAGCCGGCATACGCGTAGTCGCGTTCTCTTGGTTGATATGGGTACTGGTTCAGGTAAACGACAATGGCTATTCCGGTTAATACAAACAACAGCATGGTTACGGCAAATGTTTCTTTTCCATTTTTACCCTGGTTGTATTGGTAAAACAAGCCAATTAATCCAAACAGAAGTGGGAGAAAATAATATACGTTTCTGCTGGCATCGTTCTTCATAAAGTCGGGCATATTTTCGCGGGAACCGACTTTAGGTTCATCTATAAATGAAATTCCGCTCACCCAGTTTCCGTTATCAAAACTGCCATGTCCCTGTATATCGTTTTGTCGCCCAACAAAGTTCCACATAAAATAACGCATATACATATGTCCCAGCTGATAGGAGAAGAAGAAACGAAGATTTTCGCCAAAGGTAGGCTTTTGCAGCGTTTCAACTTTGCCGCCTGTACGAACCCGAACCGGTGTGCCTTTTATTTTAGCCCATTCTTTGTAAGCTTGTATATGATTCGATTTATCGCTGTACATCCTCGGAAAAATGGTTTCCATCTTTGGTTCATATACTGAACCTCCCGGCATGGCACCTGTAATCTCGTATTTCCCGTCAACTTTGTTGTATTGTTCTTTTGGAGTATCGCTTCCTATTCGAGGGGCATTGTAATATTGTCCCTTAAACAGAGGCCTGTCGCCGTATTGTTCCCTGTTTAAGTAGCGAACCAGTGCAAAAGCATTGTCAGGAGAATTTTGGTTCATCGGAGGATTGGCCGAAGCGCGGATTACAATGAGGCCGAATGAAGAATAACCGATTAAAATAACCATTACCATGGTAACAGCAGTATTCCAAACTACCATGTTTCTTTTTCTTGTGTAGCGTAATGCCCAAACCGATGCGGCCGCTAAAAGAGCAACCATAAAAATGATTCCTGAGTTAAAAGGCAATCCAAGTGCGTTCACAAAAATACGGTCGAAAATAAAACCGATTCGGGGAACACCGGGAATAATTCCATATTGAATTCCCAGTAAAATACCCATTGATATGGCAAGAGCGTAAATAACTCCTTTCCATGAGAATTCGTATTTTTTGAAGTAATAAACCAGTGCAATAGCCGGAATGGCCAGAAGGTTCAACAAGTGCACGCCAATCGACAAGCCCATCAGGTAGGCAATTAAAACAAGCCACCGATTTGAATTTTTTTCGTGGGCCACGTTTTCCCATTTTAAAATAGCCCAGAAAACCATGGCTGTAAATAATGACGATAAAGCGTAAACTTCGCCTTCAACAGCCGAGAACCAGAATGAATCGGTAAAAGTGAAGGCCAGAGAACCAAGTAATCCGCTGCCCCACACTGCAACTTGTTCGCCTGCATTCAGCTTCTCGTTGGGAAATAGTTTTCGTGCAAGGTGTACGATGGTCCAGTACAAAAACATTATTGTTGCGGCACTTGCCAAAGCCGACAGCGAATTAACCATTACGGCAGCTTTGCTTGCATCAGATGCAAAGAGCGTGAAGAAACGACCCAATATCATAAAGGTTGGCGCACCGGGAGGGTGACCTACTTCCAGTTTAAACGAGCTGGTAATAAACTCCCCGCAATCCCACCAACTGGCTGTTGGTTCCATTGTTAAGAAATAGGTTGTACTAGCTATTACGAAAACAATCCAACCGAGTATGTTATTGATTAATTTAGAGTGTCGCATGATTGATTTTTTTGAACAAGGGCAAATATAAGCTTTTCAATAGGAAAGCAATTAAACAAAATGTAAAAATCAGTAGAAGAATAAAATAGGGATGTAATTTTTTTTTTTGACGGAATGTTGTAGAATGAAAAAAATTTATACTTTTGCACCGTCTTAAACAAAAAGGCACCATAAGGACTGACCCATGGTGTAATTGGCAACACGTCTGGTTTTGGTCCAGAAGAGTCCAGGTTCGAGCCCTGGTGGGTCAACCAAAAGAAAAATCCGGAATATTTTCCGGATTTTTTTATTAAAAAATTGATAGCCAGAGTATGGTGGGAAGCAGGAGAAGAGGGCTTCAATTATTTTGAAAAGCTATAGCTGAAAACCATAAACAAAAGAGTACTTTTTTAAGTGCTCTTTTTTGTTTTAATACGGTTTTTGATTTGATTGTAAACCATATCTGTTTTTCATCCGTTTATGAATCAGACGATAAATTATGAAACAGGTTCTGCATATAAAAAATATGGTTTGTAACCGCTGTATAAAAGTGGTGAAAGAAGAACTTGAAAAGCTCGACATTCAGATTGAAACCATAGAACTGGGGCAAGTTGGCATCAGTGAAAGCCTGAATAATGACCAAACCGAAGTAGTGCGCTCGGTTTTGTACGACAATGGTTTTGAGTTGATGGATGATAAAAAAAGCCAGCTGATCGACCGGATAAAAACCATTATCATCGAAAAAACGCATTATTCAAACGTTGAGAAAGAGCCCGTTAATTTCTCAGATGTCATTGCCGGAGACCTTGGTCACGATTATTCATATTTAAGCAGGTTGTTTTCATCGGTTGAAGGAATAACGATTGAAAAATACATCATAAATCAGAAAATTGAAAAAGTAAAAGAGCTGCTGGTTTACGGTGAGCTTACTTTAAACGAAATATCTTATAAGCTGGGATACAGCAGTGTCCAACACTTGTCGAACCAATTTAAAAAGGTGACCGGATTAACGCCTTCGCACTTTAAAAAACTCAAAGATAACAAGCGTAAACCGCTTGACGAGGTTTAGCAAAAACCAAATTTATTTTCTTCTTTATTTCTGCACGTAGTTAACGATCTCACGCAAATGCCGCAGATTTACGCAGAAAAAAACTTTCACCCATTGGGTGAAAGAAAATCAGCGGTAATCAGCGAAATCTGCGTGAAACCCCAAAATCTTATAAATCATTTCCAAAATCGTGTAAGAATAATCTCTATTAACCTGCTTTACTTTGTATTGTAATAATTATAGAATGCAAGCAGGACAATACATAGTTAAGTTTTTAGGCGATTTCGCCACCATTTTAGGTGAGATGGCCCCCTATCTTTTACTGGGATTTTTCTTTGCAGGACTATTGTATGCGTTTATTCCACGCGAAAAAATTGATAAGTACTTTAATGGTTCGCCATTTCGTTCATCTATTTTTTCATCGTTACTGGGAATACCACTGCCATTATGTTCGTGCGGAGTAATTCCTACCGGAGCAGCTTTATATAAAAACGGTGCTTCAAAAGGAGGAACTGTTTCGTTTCTGATTTCCACACCACAAACCGGCGTTGATTCTATTTTGGCAACCTTTTCATTGATGGGATTGCCATTTGCCATTATTCGACCAATTGCTGCTTTAATTACAGGAATATCAGGAGGTTTGATTACAAGCGTGATTACAAAAAATGAACCTGTACAACAGCACGTTGCAGATACAGTTTCAAAACCGAAATCACTGATGCAAAAAATCAAGGATGTTTTTAGTTATGGTTTTGTGGAGTTTATTCAGGATATCTCAAAATGGCTGATCATTGGTTTGGTTTTAGCCGCAATAATTTCAGCTTTGATACCCAACGATTTTTTTCAGCTTTTAAACCTGTCGCCAATATTACAAATGCTGCTTATTTTGGTTGTATCGGTTCCCTTGTATATCTGTGCAACCGGATCTATTCCGCTGGCGGCAATACTTATTTTAAAGGGAGTAAGTCCCGGAGCAGCTTTTGTTCTGCTCATGGCCGGACCTGCTACCAATGCTGCCACGATTACTATGATCGGAAAAGTATTAGGCAAAAAAAGTCTCTTTACATACCTGGGCACAATTATAATTGGAGCAATGGGATTTGGATTGATCATCGATTACCTGCTGCCGGTACAGTGGTTTACCGAAATTACCCAACAACATTTGGGACACGACCACGGAACTCACTTAAATTGGTGGCAAATCGCTTCCGGAGTTTTACTCCTGGGACTGATCATAAACGGATATATTCAGAAATACCGATCATCAAAACAACAAGTTGTAACACAGTTAAATAACAATACAATGCAATTAAAAACGATTAAAGTTGAAGGAATGACTTGTAACCATTGCAAGGCGAACGTTGAAAATAACTTGCAAAAATTGGATTTTGTAGATAACGCGGTAGTAAATCTGGCCGAAAAAACGGTGACTTTGGAAGGTGACAACATTGATCTGGACAAAGTAAAAGAAACTGTTGAATCGATTGGCTACAAAGCAGTATAACCAAAGCTTGTTAAAGCTTTGTTAAACGGCTTTGCCAAACCAATTAAACCTTTAGTTTTGTAAAACGTTTATTTAGTGAAGTGTAATTATAAATGATAAGAAAACTCAGCCATATAATTTTAGCGACTCTATTGTTGACTACAACAATGGGATTGGCTGTGAGCAAACATTTTTGCCACAGTTCATTGGTTGACGTTTCTTTTTTCGCTGAGGCAGAATCGTGCTGCGACGATGGCGGATGCTGTACCAACGAAAATCATTTTTACCAGGTGAAAGAAGATTTTTCAGCTCCCGTAATTTCTACAATTCCGGTACTTGCAGAAATCGATGTTATGCATCAAACGCTTCTTGATCCGGATCTTCTAATTCCGAACGAATTAACCGAAGAATTTGAATTAACAAATGATCCTCCTCCGCCTACAGTGATGGAGTTCCTTGCTGAAGAGCAATTATACCTTTTATGATTTTATTATGATAAATTATCAGATCATGAATTACTCATGGTCTCGATTTTCTATTGTATTAATCTCATAGCAAAAAAGGTATGCTAAATAAAATCATAAAATTTTTCCTTGAAAATAAGCTGGTTACAATACTGGTTCTGATCCTTCTGGTAAGTTGGGGAATCATTACCTCTCCATTTGGTTGGGATACCAAAATTCTGCCCAAAGATCCGGTGCCGGTAGATGCCATTCCCGATATTGGAGAAAACCAGCAAATTGTATTTACCCAGTGGATGGGACGTTCTCCTCAGGATATCGAGGACCAGATTTCTTATCCGCTCACTACTTATTTATTGGGTATTCCGGGTGTTAAATCTATCCGTAGTTCATCCATTTTCGGATTCTCCAGCATCTATATCATTTTTGATGAAGATATAGAATTCTACTGGTCGCGTTCGCGGATACTTGAAAAGTTGAATTCGTTGCCATCGGGACTGTTACCTGATGGTGTTCAGCCCGCTCTTGGCCCCGATGCAACTGCACTTGGTCAGGTGTACTGGTACACCATTGAAGGACGTGACAAAGACGGGAATCCTACCGGAGGTTGGGATTTACACGAAATACGTACGGTACAGGATTTCTTCGTCAAATATTCATTAAATGCTGCTCAAGGTGTTTCCGAAGTGGCTTCTATCGGTGGTTTTGTACAGGAATACCAGATCGATGTGAACCCAGACGCCCTCAAAGCCTATAATATTCCGCTGCATAAAGTAATGCAGGCGGTTCAGAAATCGAACCGCGATGTGGGTGCGAAAACCATTGAAATTAATCAGGCGGAATACCTCGTTCGCGGACTCGGTTACATCAAAAATGTTGAAGACATTGAAAAGGCCGTAGTTGCGGTTCAGGATAATGTACCTATTCGCGTAAAAGATATTGCAGTTGTTAGTCTCGGACCTTCCACTCGTCGTGGTGCGCTTGATAAAGACGGCGCCGAAGTTGTTGGAGGTGTTGTGGTTGCCCGCTATGGAGCAAATCCGCTGCAAGTGATCAACAATGTAAAAGCAAAAATCGCCGATATAGCTCCTGGATTACCTTCCAAGGTTTTACCCAACGGAGTGGAAAGTCAGCTTACCATTGTGCCATTCTACGACCGGTCAGGATTGATATACGAAACTTTGGGAACGCTGGAAGAAGCGCTCTCATTGGAAGTTCTGATCGTTATTCTTGTGGTTATTATCATGGTTTATAACCTGCGGGCTTCGCTATTGATATCAAGCTTACTGCCAATCTCTGTTTTAATGGTATTTATTGCCATGCGCTACTTTGGTGTGGATGCCAATATTGTAGCGCTTTCGGGTATCGCAATTGCTATCGGAACCATGGTCGACCTCGGGGTTATTCTTTCGGAAAATATAATAAAACACACGAAAGAAGCTCCACCCGGACAAAAACTGATTACTACAATTTATAACGGTTCGGCAGAAGTTAGTTCGGCAATTCTAACAGCTGTTTCAACTACAGTTGTAAGTTTTATACCGGTATTTACCATGCAGGCTGCAGAAGGGAAGCTATTTATACCACTTGCCTTTACCAAAACGTTCGCACTGATTGCGGCACTTATTGTTTCGTTATTTATTATGCCCGCGCTTGCTCACTGGTTTTTCGGAATACGTATTAACAGCAAAGCAATCCGAAAATGGGTAAATATCATCTTAATTCCACTTGGAATAATTCTGCTGGTTTACGGACAAACCTGGGGAGGAATGATGATTCTGGCATTTGGGTTAGCAGGTACAGCCAAAGAATTCAAAAGGCAAAAGGCAAAAGGCGAAAAACAAAATATTAAAAGCAACAGCATTGCAGACCGTTTCCGAAATGCCGGAAACTGGATGCTGGAATACATAGAAGTCTTTATCGTACTAATTGGCGTCACCTGGCTATTGGCAAAATATTGGCTTCCGCTGGGGCCAACAAAAAGCATGGTAATGAATGTGGTTTTTGTAGCCATTCTGCTTACTATTATTCTGGGAATATTTGCCTTACTGGAATATTACTACAAAAGGATATTAACCTGGTGTCTCGATCACAAAGCAGCATTTCTTTCCATTCCTACCTTCTTGATAATTGTAGGGTTGACAGCATGGATGGGCTTCAATAACCTCTTTGGATTTGTAGCCCGCGGATTTGATAAAGTCGGATGGAACATTCGAACTACTGAAGTCTGGTCTACTCTGGCGCACGGATTTCCCGGAATAGGAAAAGAATTTATGCCGTCGCTGGATGAAGGTAGTTTTCTGTTGATGCCAACTTCAATGCCACATTCAGGTGTTGAGTATAACCGGAAAGTTCTGGGGCAACTTGACATGATGATTTCCAATATTCCGGAAGTGGAATTGACTGTTGGAAAACTCGGACGCGTTGAATCTGCACTCGATCCGGCACCGATTTCGATGTACGAAAATGTAATCAACTACAAACCGGAGTATATTCTAAGTGAGAAGGGACACCGCATGCGGTTCCAGGTAGATAAAGAGGATCGTTTTGTATTAACGGATGGAGAAAAGCTCAGCAACGAAGAGGCATTGCAACGTGGAATTACCAGGGAAGATTTAATTCCGGATGAAAATGGAGACTACTTCCGCAACTGGCGTGAGAAAATTAAATCACCCGATGATATTTGGGATGAGATTGTAAATGTCTCCAAAATTCCGGGCGTTACTTCGGCACCTAAACTTCAGCCGATTGAAACCCGTTTGGTGATGTTGCAAACTGGTATGCGCGCCCCGATGGGAATTAAAGTTTACGGACCTGATTTAACAACCATCGAAGAATTTGGCCTGCAACTGGAAGATATCCTGAAAACGGTTCCTTCTGTAAAAGCACAGGCTGTTTTTGCCGATCGTATCGTGGGAAAACCTTACTTGTTGTTTGATATCGACCGGGATAAAATATCTCGTTACGGATTGAATGTGGAAGATGTACAGCAGACTATTGAAACAGCTGTTGGCGGAATGAATATAACGTCAACCGTAGAAGGACGTGAGCGATTTCCGGTAAGGGTACGTTACCCTCGTGAATTGCGTGACGATCCCGAATCGCTGGGGAAAATCCTGATGCAAACACCAACCGGCGCTCAAATTCCGCTGAGCCAGCTGGTAAATATAAAATACCAGCGTGGTCCGCAGGCCATAAAAAGTGAGGAAACTTTTTTGGTGGGTTATGTTCTGTTCGATAAAAACGACGGATTCTCGGAAGTCTCTGTAGTTGATGATGCCCGACAGGCCATTCAGGAACGAATTGATGCAGGGGAATTACAAGTTCCTGCCGGTGTGAGTTACAAATTCTCGGGAAGTTACGAGAACCAGGTTCGTGCCGAAAAACGGCTTTCAATTGTAGTTCCACTTGTTTTGGCCATTGTATTTCTGATTCTGTATTTCCAATTTAAATCGGTATCCACTTCGCTGATGGTTTTCACAGGAATTGCCATGGCATTCAGTGGTGGTTTTATGATGCTCTGGCTTTACGGTCAAAATTGGTTCGTCGATTTTTCAGTTTTTGGAACGAACATTCGTGAACTGTTTCAGATGGGGACCATCAATCTGAGTGTGGCGGTCTGGGTAGGATTCATTGCACTATTTGGTATCGCTACTGATGACGGGGTACTAATGGCAACTTATCTTGATCAGAGTTTTGCGAGAAACGAAACCGACAACCGGAAAGGAATTCGGGCTGCTGTGGTGGAAGCCGGACAACGAAGAATAAAACCGGCAGTGATGACATCGGCAACTACGATTATTGCCCTGCTGCCAATTTTAACATCAACCGGCCGTGGCGCCGATATTATGATTCCAATGGCCATTCCTGCTTTTGGGGGGATGATTTTTGCCGCTGTTACCTATTTCATTGTTCCGGTATTGTATAGCTACCGCGAGGAGCGAAAACTTAAAAAGAGTCTGTCATGAAAAAGATAATAATAAGTATAATCGTATTCATATCATTAATAAGCGCAATGCAGGCGCAAACAGATCAAATTTCCGCATCCACGCTACCCCTGCCCCCTAAAGGGGAAAGCCAGGCTGAGGAAGAAGTTCTCCCCCTGAGGGGAGTTAAAGGGGTGAGCGATGAAGATCAGGTTGGTCAAACGCTGGAAGATTATTTCCAGATCGCTGCCGAAAATAATCCGGGATTGCAGGCCCAATACAAGGATTTTGAGGCTGCCCTGCAAAAAGTTCCGCAGGTAAGTTCGTTGCCCGATCCAACGTTTTCTTTTGGCTATTTTATTTCGCCGGTTGAAACGCGTGTGGGACCGCAACGGGCAAAATTCTCATTGAGCCAGATGTTCCCGTGGTTTGGAACCCTGGAAGCCCAGGCTGATGCTGCTTCGCTGATGGCCGATGCAAAATACCAGGCATTTCTTGATGCGCGCAACCGGCTTTATTACAGCGTTTCGGAAGCGTACTATCCCTTGATCGAGTTGAACCGCTTAAAAGCAATTGAGCAGGAAAATATCGAAATCCTGCAGTCGTATAAAACCATTGCCAATTCCAAATTTAAAAACGGAGTTTCGCCAATGACCGATGTTTTACGGGTAGATATCATGCTGAAGGATGCACAAACCAATCTCGATATTCTGACAAAAAAGGAAAAACCGCTGCTGGTTACCTTCAACAACCTGCTCAACAGAGACGAGAACGAGGTTGTGGTTGTTCCGGATTCGTTAGTTGTGGAATCGTTGCCCGAAAATTTCAGGAGAGATTCGTTGCTGACCAACAATCCGGTGCTCGATGCAATCGATCTTAAACAACAAGCCAGCGAAAAGAGTGAGTTGGCTGCTAGAAGACAGGGACTTCCGAAACTGGGTGTTGGTGTAGATTACGCAATTGTTGGAAAACGCACCGACATGGAAGTGGCCGACAATGGCAAAAACGTATTCATGCCAATGGTTTCAGCAAGTATTCCAATTTTCAGGAAGAAGTACAGAGCAGCTGAAAAAGAGGCGCAACTGATGCAGGAAAAATATTCTTTTCAAAAGAAGGAAACCATCAATTCGCTTACCTCGGGATACGAATCAGTTTGGTTTCAACTTCAGCAACAAAAAGATTTAATCGATTTGTATGACGAACAAATTCTTGAATCCAATCAAACGCTGAACCTTCTGTTTAGCGCCTATGGAAATTCAGGAAAAGATTTTGAAGAGGTACTGCGCATGCAGCAACAATTGCTTAAATACGAAAAAATGAAAGCTATGGCTGAAACGCAATATCAAACCGCTTTAGCAAAACTAAATTACATCACCGCAAAAACATATTAACGATGCACACGAATAGAAAAACAATAATCATAGTGCTGTCAACACTGGCAATTGGCTTGTTGCTGGGATGGTTGATATTTGGGGGCTCAGAAAGCACCGCAACTGAAGAACATCAACACGAACACAGTGCTGAAGAAGTAGCCGGCGAAACAATCTGGACCTGCTCGATGCACCCGCAAATTCGTCAGCACGAACCCGGCGACTGCCCCATTTGCGGGATGGATTTAATTCCGCTGGTAGAAGATCAAAACGGCGAAGTTGATCCGAATGCAGTAAGTATGTCGGCCACAGCTATGAAACTGGCTAATATTCAAACAGCAGTTGTTGGCGCCGCAGAACCGCTAAAAGTTGTAAGGCTTGATGGTAAAATTCAGGAAGATGAACGGCGCGTATTTTCACAATCGTCGCATATTCCCGGCAGGATCGAGGATTTGATGGTGAATTTTACGGGCGACTACGTAAAAAAAGGACAGGTGATCGCTTCGGTTTACTCGCCCAATTTAGTAACAGCGCAGGAAGAGTTATTTGAAGCACAAAAAATTAAGGATACGCAGCTGCTGCTTTTCGAGGCCGCCAAAGAAAAACTCAAAAACTGGAAGCTCACCGACGAACAGATTAATAATATTCTGGCTTCAGGAAAAACATTGGATACATTCGATGTTCTGTCTGAAGTTTCGGGTTATGTCACCCAGAAAAAAGTGAACACCGGCGATTATATTCGCAGGGGACAGGCGATATACGAGATTGCTGATCTTTCACAAGTTTGGGTGCTTTTCGATGTATACGAGTCGGATCTTCCGTGGATTAAAAAAGGCGACAAAGTGACGTATACAATTGAGTCGCTACCGGGCGAAACATTTGAAGGAACGATCGATTACCTCGATCCGGTTATCAATCCGAAAACAAGAGTGGCCAAAGCGCGCGTAGTAAAATCCAATCCGGGCTTGAAACTGAAACCTGAAATGTTTGTGTCGGGAAAAGTGGAGGCAAAACTGCCACAGACCGATGCCCTCGTGGTTCCGAAAACCGCTGTTATGTGGACCGGCGAACGCTCGATAGTGTATGTAAAATCGGAAATCGACCAGGGGGTGTATTTCAAGATGCGCGAGGTAGAGCTTGGCCCGGCTCTTGGCGAAAGTTACGTTATTGAAAACGGTCTTCAGCAAGGCGAAGAAATTGCTGTAAACGGTACGTTCAGTATTGATGCGGCTGCACAGTTGGCCGGCAAACCAAGCATGATGAGCCCTGACAGCGGAGATTCAGGTGCCGGAAGAATGCCGGGAATGGATATGGGAAATGAGAAACAAAATGCAACTGTAGAAATGACGGAAGTTGATCCAACATTTATAAAACAACTTACCGCATTTTATGACGCTTATCTGAAAATGAACGAAGCGTTTATTGCAACCGATGCAGCCAAGGTGAGTGCTGAAGCAAAGAACACATCTGCTGCTCTTGCAAACGTTCAAATGGAATTACTAAAAGGCGATACGCACATGGCCTGGATGGATCAATTGAATATTCTGAAACCATCATTGCAACAAATAGGCAACAGTGCCGACATCGCTGAGCAAAGATTAGAATACGCCACATTTAACCTCGTATTCTACAAAAGCCTGAAACTGTTTGGGCTCGATAACGATACTGCTTATTACCAGTTCTGTCCCATGGCAAATGACAACCAGGGAGCTTTCTGGTTAAGTGAAACAGAGGAGATCCGGAATCCATATTTCGGAGATATGATGCTGAGTTGCGGGGAAACCCGGGACACTTTAAAATGAAATTCAATTTATTAACCATTAAAAATTTTACAAAATGAAAACAAAAATTTTGAGTTTAGTAGCCCTTTTTATGATGGGCGCATTTACCGTTTTTGCAGGAGTTAAAACTGAAAAAGTAGAAGTAAATGGAAAATGCGGAATGTGTAAAACGCGCATCGAAAAAGCGGCGCTTTCGGTAGAAGGTGTTTCAAAAGCCGACTGGAATAAAGAAACAAAAGTGCTGGAAGTAACGTTCGACGATACAAAGGCAAGTACCGACAAAGTGGAAAAAGCTGTTGCAAAAGTGGGGCACGATACACCACACTACAAAGCCGACGACGAGGTTTATAACAATCTTCCGGGCTGCTGTCATTACGATCGCGAGACGAAGGAGAAGTAATTAAAAAACAAAAGGGAAAAACATTGTTTTTCCCTTTTGTGGTGCCACCTGGAATCGAACCAGGGACACACGGATTTTCAGTCCGTTGCTCTACCAACTGAGCTATGGCACCTTTCTAAAGTTGGGCTTTAAGTAGCACCCCCTTTATTTTGGTGTTGCAAAAGTAAACAATTTTTTAAAAACGCAAAGAAAAAATGTATTTCTTCAAAAAAAAAATCCAGAAGTCGGGTCTGTTAATTTTAATTAGAGATGATTGGTGATTTCTACCGGCCAGTGATTGAGCGTTTTATATATAATTTTGTTGTTGTTCGGTTTTTGAGTGTTAATTTTTTAAAGACATTGTTGTCACTCGAATTTAACATGAGACTAAACAACCCAAACATCATTCCGATGAAAAAAATGTTTACTTTTGCACGCTGAGATTTTATCCAATGGTTGATACTGATTATCTGACACATACGTTCCCTAACGGGATCCGAATTATTCACCAGTATACCGATTCTCCGGTAGGGCATTTGGGGGTACTGATAAATGCAGGTTCGCGCGACGAAAAAGAACACGAACACGGTTTGGCTCACTTTATTGAACATTCTGTTTTTAAAGGAACCAAAAAAAGACGGGCCTATCACGTGCTGAGCCGTATTGAAGGTGTTGGAGGCGAGTTAAATGCCTATACAACCAAAGAAGAAACGGTTTTGTATTCCACTTTTTTAAGTGAATATTACGAGCGGGTGGCCGAGTTGCTAAGCGACATTCTGTTTTGCAGTACTTATCCCGAAAAAGAATTAAACCGAGAGAAAGAGGTGGTGATTGAGGAAATTAACTCGTACAAAGATTCGCCTTCGGAACTGATTTTCGACGAATTTGAAGAACTGGTTTTCGACGGGCATCCCATAGCACGCAATATTCTCGGAACAAAAAAACATTTGCGCGCTTTTAGCCGCGACGCTATTTTTTCGTTCATCGAAAACAACTATCACACCGATCAAATGGTAATCAGTTCAGTGGGGAATATCGATTTTTCGAAACTGGTTAGGATGCTGGAGAAACATTTCGGGCACGTTCCTGAAAAATTGCGAAAAGGACAGCGCATTCAGTTCGAAAATTATATTCCGCAAAAACGGATCATCGAAAAAGATACTTTCCAGGCACACTGTATTATTGGGAATGAGGCTTTCGATTTTAAACATCCCAACCGGCTGGCTATGGTTCTTTTGAATAATATGCTTGGTGGACAGGCATTAAATTCTCGTTTGAATCTTGCTCTGCGCGAACGCCGTGGCATGGCTTATAATGTCGAGTCGGGTTATACTGCTTATTCTGATACCGGGTTGTTTAACGTGTATTTTGGTACCGATCGCGAGAATCTTGATCAGGCCTTGAACCTGGTGCAAAAAGAGTTCGATCTTTTCCGGAATAAAAAATTGGGTGCGGTACAATTAAGCCGGGCTAAGAAACAGCTGATCGGACAAATTGCTATCTCAACCGAAAGCCGTGACGATCTGATGTTGACCATCGGGAAAAGTTACCTCCTTTACAATAAAGTTGATCCGTTACGGGTGGTATTCAAAAAGATCGAAGAAATTACAGCAGAAGAAATCTTTGACGTAGCCAACCGTATATTTGATAAAAATCAGTTGAGTACACTTATTTATAAATAAGAAGGAAAAGAGACCAACGATGAACACCTTAAAGGGAATAGATAAATATATTTTAGATCATATTGATGAGGAAGATGAGATCCTGAAGGAACTCGATCGTGAAACCAACCTGAAAGTATTGGGTGCCCGCATGATTTCGGGTCATTTGCAGGGGCAGGTATTAAGTATGCTTTCGAAAATGATCAGGCCAAAAAATATTCTGGAGCTGGGAACATTCACCGGTTATTCGGCTATTTGTCTGGCAAAAGGCTTGCCGAAAGGTGGAATGTTGATTACCATTGAAATTGATGATGAACTGGAAATGCTCGCAGGTAAATATTTTAAAAAGGCCGGGATTGAGGAGAAAATTGAACAACGTATCGGATCTGCGATTGACATTATTCCTACCCTGAACGAATCTTTTGATCTTGTTTTTATTGATGCCGATAAAAGAGAATATGTTAAATACTTCGAATTGCTGATAGAAAAGATGAAAAGTGGCTCGTATCTCATCGCCGATAACACTTTGTGGAATGGAAAAGTTTTGGAGACGCCGGATCGTAAAGATATGCAAAGTAAAGGCATTCTTGAATTTAATGATTTGGTAAAAAGCGATATACGTGTTGAAAAGGTAATTCTTCCATTGCGTGATGGTATGACAATTATTCGCAAAAAATAATCTGATTAGCTTCTATTTTATGGCGAAATGTAATTTTTTATTATGAGTTTTAAACATTCGTGTAATAATATTTGTAAATAAATTCTGCTTATACTAACTTCAACCATTAGAAAGACGTTGTTGATTAAACCAGTGTTAAATCAATAGAGAACAAACCCATTGAAGTTAAACCCATGAATAGTTTAGATGCACAAGAAATCTTGGATGTTATTGATGCAAAGTACTTTTTAATAAGTCTTAAATCGCGAGAAGTTATTCAATCTAATGTTTCTGATTTTGAACTTGGTGAGCCATGTTTTAAAGCCCTTTTTAACAGAACAGAACCCTGTGAGCTTGAAGGTAGGAAGTGCCCGTGTAGAAGCCTAACTACAGATAATGGTAGAATTAGTTTTGTAACCGAAAAAATAGAAGGCGATAAAAGGAAAATATATCAAGTTCGCTCCAAATTAGTAAAAGAAGATTTAGCTTTTATTCATCTGGACGACATAACTGAACATGTACTTTTTAAGGAGGAGGTTTTACAAAACTCCAAAAGGCTTGAAAGTGCTGAAAAACTGGCCAATTTTGGATATTGGGAATTGAATACAAAAACCCGAATGATTTATCCGTCGTCAGGAAGCAAGGAGATATATGGTGTTGATCAATCGGCAATAAGCACTCATGATGTAAAACAATTTGTTCATGAAGAAGACTTCGAATTGTTTAATTCAAATCTGACACAGCTATTAGACAAAGGCAGACCATTCGATATGAGTTATCGGATTATCAGGCCCATAAATAACGAAATCCGATATATAAGGGCATTGGCTGAAAGCGGAAAAGGAGGCCACATGGCTTACGGAATTATTCTGGATATTACCGAATCTGTAAATGCAGAAAAGGCCATGAAAGAACATGGACATTACCTGGAATCGTTGTTTAAAAATATGAATAGTGCCTTTGCCCAGTTTAAAGTAATTTACGACCACCAGAATAATCCTTCAGATCTTATATTTATTGACGTTAATGCCCGGTTTGAAGAATATTTCCATTTGAAAAAAGGAGATCTGCTAAATCAATCAGTTAGAGATGTTGTCCCCGATTCAAAACAATATTTAATAGATAAGTACAGTGGTCTGGCACTGTCAGGCACGTCTGAAGTGTTATTCGAGTATGCTGATGGATCGGGGGGGTATTATGAGGTTTCTGTTTTTACTCCGCAGAAAGGATTTGTTGCAGTTATTTTAACGGATGTCACACAAAGGAAAAGGGCAGAAATAGCACTTAAAGAAGCAAAAGAAAAAGCAATCGAGAGTGATCGGTTGAAAACTCTTTTTCTGGCCAATATGAGCCATGAGATTCGAACTCCGCTGAACGGAATTTTGGGTTTTTCTAACTTGCTGACAGATGAACATGTAGGGACTGAACAGCGCAAACTTTATGGGAAAATCATCGAAAATTCAGGCCACCGATTGGTGACAGTTATTGATGATATTCTGAATATTTCGATGATTGAGTCTAACCAACTGAAAATTGAATATTCCGATTTTAATTTGAGCGATATGCTGGAAGAAATACTGATTTTTTATGAAAAACATTATAAAGAAAAACTGGAGCATATCGAATTTAAACTTACGCAATGCGAGAAGGGACAGAATCTTGTTGTTTATTCGGATAAGGATCGGATTTTCCAGGTATTAAAGAACCTTTTAGATAATGCTTTTAAATTTACGTCTGCAGGATGTATTGAGTTTGGTACAAGAAATGTCGACGATGAAAATCTGGAACTATTTGTTAAAGACACCGGTATTGGAATAAAAGAAACCAAACAGAATGTAATATTTCAATCGTTTCGCCAGGCAGAAGAAGGACAGGAACGAAAATATGAAGGCTCGGGTCTCGGTTTAGCAATTGTTGCCGGGATTGTAGATAAACTAAAAGGGGAGGTGGTATTGGAATCGAACCCGGGAGAAGGAGCCGTGTTTGCCGTTTGCATTCCGCACAACCGGGCTAAATCGAAGGTGATAAGCAGGTTGCATCATGAACTCTCCGAATCCATAACAAAAGCTGCAAAAGATAAAACCATTGTGTCCTTTGAAGATGATTCTCTAAGTGTTGAATTCTTAAAAACAGTAGTAGAATCGTTAGGGTATACACTGGTTAATTTCGACTATGCTGAAGAAGGAATCGAGTACCTGCAGACTAATCCTGCAGACATGGTTTTTATGGATGTTCAGCTTCCGCAAATGAATGGCTACGAGGCAACCAGAATTATTAAAAGCGGGCACCCAAAGGTTCCGGTTGTTATCCAAACTGCATTTGCAATGAGGGAGGATAAGGAAAAAGCATACGATGCCGGTTGCGACGATTATATAGCCAAGCCTTTAACCGTCGATACCCTCAAGGATAAAATCGATAAGTTCCTTAACGTTTAGGTTTATTCGGCGAAGTTTTTCGGTTGTTATTCCTCCTTTGCTGCGAACGTGGTTTGCCGTTTCTGTTGTTGTTAGCTCTCCTGTTGTTGCTGTTGCCGCTATTGTTGTTGTTGTTGTTGTTGTTGTTGTTGTTGTTGTTCTGTTCTGAACGTGGTGCGGCGTTTTTGTTGTTATTTCTGTTACGGCGTTTATTCCTGTTGTTTTTCGAATTCTTTTTGTCAAAACGATCGAGGCTCTCATCGAGAGTTACCTCCATTTTTGCTTCTTCATCAATTTTTGGATTGATGATTTTTACCTCGGGATTGATACCTCGTTTGTTTTGCTGGATGATATTTTTAACCTGTTTTAGAGAGAGGTTAAATGTCGTTCCCATGCTGCCTTCCAGACTGTACCAGATTTCTTTCTTTAAATAATCTGTTTTAAATGGTTTTGCAATGCCATTTGCCAGTTCAAGGTTTAAAAGCTCTTTGGGAAATTGATTTCCGGCTTCGATGTATGCATCCAGTTCGTATAGCAGGCAACATTTTAATTTGCCACAGGCTCCGGCCATTTTTTGTGCTGTTGGAGTGAGGCCTTGTTTTAGCGCTGCGTCTGATGTGATGCTGGAAAAATCGGTACGCCAGCTCGAGCAGCAAAGTTCCCTTCCACACGATCCAATACCGCCAACCAGACCGGCTTCCTGCCTTGCTCCAATCTGCTTCATCTCGACTTTAATTCTGAAATCGCGCGCATAAATCTTAATAAGTTCCCTGAAATCAACACGTCCTTCAGCAATATAGTAGAAGATGGCTTTTTTGTTATCGCCACGAAATTCCACATCCCCGATTTTCATATCAAGACCAAGTTCGGCAGCGGCTTGTCGCGCCCTTATCATGGTGTCTTTTTCCCGGTTGCGGGCTTCCTGGAGTTTTTCGATATCTGCTTCGTTTGCTTTTCGGTAAACAACATTAAGGGTGTACCTCGCCGGATTTTTAATGTGTCTTTTAAACTGTCTTTCTGCCAGGTAACCGGTTAGAGTAACTTCGCCAACATCGTGTCCGGGCGAAGTGGCCACAACTACTTTGTCGCCTCTTTTTATCGAAAGATTATCTGTATTTCTATAGTATTCCTTGCGGGTCGATTTAAATCTTACTTCAACAATATCCGATTTGTCGGTGGTGTCTGGCAGATCACTCAGCCAGTCGTATCCTTTTGAAAATGTGTTATTTGTTGAATTATTAAATAAACATCCATTACAACTCATAAAATCCTCACTCTCTGCTTTCAAATCACTGTATAGTAACAACAGATTAGTAATTGTCCTGTTGCTTCAAATTCACAGCTTTGTAAAATAATTCGCTGCAAAGATTGGAAAAAGAATTGAATTTCTTTATATGGAAACAATCTAAATTAAAATATTGTAAGGTCATTGCAAGTTGTTCTGCATTTTGTTCCTTTGATATTGTATTATTTTTGAACTCTTGCCAAAAGAAATATGAACACGAAACAGACCTTTGTAATATTACTTGCCATTCTGGCTTTTATGCTAGAATTTCAGACTAAAGGATTTGCGTTGCAACTCTCTAATCGTGCTGAAATAAGTGTGATTACCTGCAGCCCGGGGAATGAGGCGTATTCGGTTTACGGGCACTCGGCTATCAGGGTTAAAGATGATGTTTTCGGATACGATGCCGTGTTTAATTATGGTATTTTCGATTTTAGCTCTCCTAATTTTCTTTATCGTTTTGCTGCCGGACAAACCGATTATTTGTTGGGAGTTTATCGTTTCGATAGTTTTATGCGTGAATACAGGCACGATAAACGCAGCGTTTTTGAGCAGGTTTTGAACCTGACACCCGATGAAAAGCAAAAAATATTCGATTATTTAGTATGGAATGCCAAACCCGAAAACCGGGTGTATCGATATAACTTTTTCTTCGATAATTGTGCCAGTCGCATTCGCGATGTGGTGGTAGATAATGTTGAAGGAGGATTAAGTTTTCAGGAAAAGGCCACCGGTGAAACTTTGCGTCAATTAATAAAAAATTATCAAGGCAAACTTTTATGGCTGGATTTTGGCATTGATTTTCTGGTGAGCGCACCTTCCGACCGGGTTGCTACTTTGTGGGAAGAAATGTTTTTACCCGATTATGTGATGAAACATTTTGCAACGGCTGTAAAAACAAGGGATAATACACCAATCGTAAAATCGTTGGAAGTGCTTTATAAAGCTCCGGAAGCAGATTTTAAATCGGGACGATTAACAAGTCCCTTTGTTGTGTTTTTAGTTTTGTTTTTACTTGTTGGGTGGCTCACTTTCAATCAATATAAAAAAGGAGTGATGAAATCTTCGCTCGATTATATTTTATATGGATTGAATGGTTTCGGAGGGCTAATTATTACCTGGTTTGTGTTGTATTCAGAACATCCGGCCATGCTCCCCAACTATAATCTGGCGTGGTTAATACCATTAAATTTACTTTTTGTTTTTGCATGGATAGTAAAAAAATGGCGCCCTGTTTTAAAATTCTATCATGTTGTTTTAACGGTATGGTTGCTTTTCTTTATCTGCTGCCATGCTGTTTTTCCACAAAAATTTCACCCGGTATTTTTCCTCATTGCTGCCACTATGATGATACGTTCGCTGGCGCATTCAGCAATTATATATAAGGAATTAAAAAGCAAGAGTTAAGAGATACTCTGTTGGCATTGTTGAAAAAGTTTCAGCAAAAGAATTAGCTAAACTCTTATCTTTGCTTTTCTATGGCACAAAGTAAAAAATACGTTGAAACGCCGCTGATGAAGCAGTATTATTCCATTAAGGACAAACATCCTGATGCGATTTTGCTTTTTCGCGTGGGCGACTTTTACGAAACTTTTGGTGATGATGCAATTACAGCAGCAGAGATACTTGGGATTACCCTTACCCGCAGAGCCAACGGTGCTGCAAGTTATGTAGAACTGGCGGGATTTCCGCACCATGCTCTCGATACTTATTTGCCTAAATTGGTAAGGGCCGGACAGCGCGTGGCTATTTGCGAGCAGCTGGAAGACCCGAAAATGACCAAAAAGATTGTAAAACGCGGGATTATCGAATTGGTTACTCCAGGTGTTTCCATCAACGATAATATTCTCGAAAACAGGGAGAATAACTTTTTGGCATCGGTTCATTTCGATAAAAAGAGGGCAGGAGTGGCTTTTCTTGATATTTCGACAGGAGAATTTTTAACTGCAGAAGGAAATCACGAATACATCGATAAACTGCTGAATTCTTTCCAGCCAAAAGAGGTGCTTTACCAGCGGGGCAGGGGAAATGAGTTCAACGATATTTTCGGATCAAAATACTATGTTTTTAACCTCGACGACTGGGTTTATACTGAAGATGCTGCCATCGACAGGCTAAAACGACATTTCGAAACCAGCTCGCTGAAAGGTTTTGGTGTGCACGATTTAAAGCTGGCGGTTATTGCTGCCGGAGCAGTGTTGCATTACCTCGATCTTACGCAACACCAAAAGTTAAGTCACATTTCAAACTTGAGCCGCATTGAAGAAGAGCATTACGTTTGGCTCGACCGTTTTACAATTCGAAACCTGGAACTTTTTGCTCCCATTCAGGAAGGAGGGAAATCACTTATTAATGTGATTGATAAGACCATAACTCCTATGGGATCGCGTTTGTTAAAACGTTGGATGGCGCTGCCTCTGAAAGATATTGAACCCATTAACGAGCGGCTTGATGTGGTGGAATTGTTTCTGAAAAATCCCGATGCCAAAGAAAACCTGGAGGAACACCTGCGGCAAATGGGGGATTTGGAGCGACTGATTTCGAAGGTTGCAGTGGGACGAATCAATCCGCGCGAAATGGTACAGGTGAAGAATGCTTTAAATGCAATTATTCCGATAAAAGCTGCCTGTGCAGAGGTTGAAAATAGCGCTCTGAATCGTTTTTCAGAGCAGTTGAATCCCTGTGATTTGATTCGTGAAAAAATACACAAGGAAATTGTTTCCGATCCGCCAACTGCTGTTAACAAAGGGAAAGTGATTGCTGAAGGTGTTTCAGAAGAACTGGATGATCTGCGAAAAATTGCTTATTCAGGAAAAGATTACCTGGCACAGATTCAGCAGCGAGAAAGCGAAAAGCATGGAATTCCATCGCTGAAAATTAGCTTCAATAATGTATTTGGATATTACATTGAGGTAAGAAATACGCATAAAGATAAGGTGCCGGCTGATTGGATTCGCAAACAGACGCTTGTAAGCGCCGAACGTTATATAACCGAGGAGTTGAAGGAATATGAACAGAAGATTTTGGGTGCCGAGGAAAAGATTCAGGTACTGGAATCCAAGATTTTTGGAGAGTTGGTTTTTGCTCTTTCAGAATACATTTCTGCCATCCAGTTAAATTCACATATCCTTGCACAAATCGATTGCCTTTTATCGTATGCCAGTTGTGCCAGCGCATATAAATATTTTCGTCCGGAAGTGAATAACGGAGCCGATATTGACATAAAAAGTGGTCGACATCCGGTAATCGAACAGCAATTGCCCATTGGTGAATCTTATATTTCAAACGATGTAAAACTCGACCAGGAAGACCAGCAGATTATTATTATTACCGGGCCTAACATGGCCGGTAAATCGGCTTTGTTACGCCAGACTGCCTTGATTGTTTTACTTGCTCAAATGGGGTCGTTTGTTCCTGCCGAAGTGGCAAAAATCGGCTTTGTCGATAAAATATTTACCCGTGTGGGAGCTTCCGACAATATTTCTTTGGGCGAATCAACTTTTATGGTTGAAATGAACGAAGCTGCCAGCATTTTGAATAACGTATCAGACCGAAGCCTGATTCTTTTTGATGAGCTTGGTCGCGGAACTTCCACCTACGACGGAATTTCCATTGCATGGTCGATTGTGGAACATTTGCACGAACACGCTTACGCCAAGGCAAAAACTTTGTTTGCCACCCATTATCACGAGTTGAACGAAATGGAAGGAGCTTTCCCTCGCGTGAAAAATTTTAACGTTTCCATAAAAGAGGTTGGGAATAAAGTTATCTTCCTGCGAAAATTGGAGAGGGGTGGCAGTAATCATAGTTTTGGTATTCACGTTGCAGGAATGGCAGGTATGCCAAAATCGGTGATTAAACGTGCCGAACAGATCCTTAAAAAATTGGAGGGAGGAAAAGAAAAGGAAAATTTAACAAAACCGTTGGAGGAGATTGGCGAGAACCGCGAAGGAATGCAACTCAGTTTCTTTCAGCTGGATGACCCGGTATTGAAGCAGATTAGAGATGAGATTGCCGGCTTGGATGTTAATAATTTAACGCCCATAGAAGCTCTGAATAAACTGAATGAGATAAAGAAACTTACTGGATTGAGGTAAAAATTGAATTTAATTTTGCGAGATAAAAAAATAGCAATATATTTGCATCGCTTTTGAAAAAGCACGTTCTAATACATATGCGAGAATAGCTCAGTTGGTAGAGCACGACCTTGCCAAGGTCGGGGTCGCGGGTTCGAGTCCCGTTTCTCGCTCATACACGATATATCCTAAGGATGCCCGGGTGGTGGAATTGGTAGACACGTTGGACTTAAAATCCAATGATCATTATGATCGTGCGGGTTCAAGTCCCGCCTCGGGTACCATTTGCGAGAATAGCTCAGTTGGTAGAGCACGACCTTGCCAAGGTCGGGGTCGCGAGTTCGAGTCTCGTTTCTCGCTCTTTTAAAAGCTTCACAATTTTTTTGTGGAGCTTTTTTTATAACCTCTAAACTCATAACTTGCCCTTATGAACTACTTTGTTTACATTCTCTATTCAGCAAGTATTGATACCTATTACAAAGGACAAACTTCCAATATCTCAGAACGATTGAAACGACATAATGGGTTGGTCCTGAAAGGACGTAACATGAATAACCTCTGGTGCAGCCGGTGGTAGTTGCAATAAATGATTGTCAGCCCCGGATGGGATTGTCGCATTTTGTTAATTCAACCCTTGCAGGGCTGAAGTGATACAGGTGGTGTCTGCCGTGCGCTTCGCACACGGTTATTCATATTTAATACTTTCAGGACAATTGAATTGTTGCATTATGCAAATTTTGCCATTCTGATAGTTCCCCATTTTGCTGTACATTATTACCTTATTCGAGAGAACAGAGACGGCATCTGTCTAAATTGGAAAAACACAGATGCCATTCTTTTATGCTAATGGAGCAAAAGATGTTAGTTAATCACATACCTCACGTTTAATCCAAATCCACCCCAATGCAATGTTGTTGTGTCGAGAATTTCAAGGGCCGGGCGGTAATCGAGGCCAATAGCCAACGGTATTTTTTTGAAGTGATATTCCAGTCCGATTTCGAAAGCTGCCCCGAGGTTAAAATTGGTTTCACTATCTAAGTCGCCATATTCATCAGTTGTATTTTCACCAAGTATAGACAGATATGGTCCAACACCCATGTACCAGTTAAAAGCTTCATCGGGTAGCGGGCGATAAAAAAAGTCCCACAAAAGATCTGCCGCAACTCCATCTCCAAACGATAAGTCGGCATGCAGGCGGTTGAATTCTCCCGTTGAGAAAATTCCGTCAATGGCAACATTCCCTGCCGAAACATCTCCAAAACGCACCCCGATTTCCTGTGCAGTTGTGCTAACATATCCTACTATAATAAATGCAAATACGAATAAAATTCTGTTTCCTGTTTTTCCCATTTTCTGATATTTATTGTTTAAAAAAAGAAAATAACGGTCGCTTGTCCTCAATTATTTTAATGAAACTGTCTTTCAAGTTTTATTTTATCATAAATCCGGTTTCCAGATGGCACTCAGTAGTAGCTTAACACTTTAACAGAAGATCCGGTTCGTTGTATTCATATAATTTTTAGGATAGGTTTTATTTTCGAAATAGATATTCGGATTACTTTTATTATTTTAACTGCCTGATTTTATAACCGTTTATGATAGGTGTTTGGCTATTCAAACATTACAGAATAGGAACTCACCAAAAAAGCATAGTAATGAGAGTACTATTCATACTTCTTTTTTCAGTAATGAGCAGTAGTTTGTTTGCTCAACTTAGGGGAGGGTTTGATCCGGAGGAGGCAAAATCGCTTATTGCAATTTGTAACAGTTACACCTTTTTGCGGTTGTATGGCTCCGATGCTTCAATTGTTCCTCCGAATTATAAGAGAGTTTATACTTCGCAGGTGACAGGTTTCGACAATGTTTTTCAGGTGTACCAAAATAACGGAGTAGGGGTAATTAACTTCCGGGGATCGACAGAGCGGTTCTCGAGCCGGCTGGCAAATGTATATTCCGCAATGATTCCGGCCGAAGGAGTGATGAAAATAGAGGGACTAAGTTATCCGTATAAGTTTGCAAACGACACAGCTGCCGCTATTCATTCGGGATATGCCCTGGCAATTGTGATGATTGGCAACGACCTAATAGAGCAGGTTAATAAACTGAACACCCGGGGAATTTACAATATTATTATTACCGGACATAGTCAGGGCGGAGCTTTGTCGCATTTAAGCCGCGCGTGGCTGGAAAATTTGCCGCAGGGAACAATTTCAAAGTCGAACGTATTTAAAACCTACGCTTTTGCCAGTCCCATGTGCGGAAACGAACAGTTTGCCAACGAATACCAGCGCAGATACAGCGACCCCGGCATGAGTTATACCATTATTAATCCGGCTGATGCTGTGCCAAGAATGCCCCTTCATTTACCGAAAAAGAAACATGCCACCGGCTCTTCTTTTTTTAAAAGCCTGGCAAATGGTTTTTTACAGGGGGAGACACCTGATGTAAACGATCTGCTGTCGCATGTTTTTGAACCGGCCTTGAGTAACCAGGTCTCTTCGGGGAATCAAATGATTGAAAAATTGGTTGGCAAAGCTTATGTGTCGATAGATATGCCAGATTATAAGAATGATGTTAACTATCGTCAGACAGGATCGATCAGGGAGTTGGAGCCTTTCCCGACACCAAAAATCCCGGTTGACACATTGGGCATGCCTGCCGAAGAGAAAGCTTTGTTAACACAGGATGAGAATGGTGTTTTTTACAATGAGAACGCTGCTTTTTCACAGCATAATCCTTACCATTATTATGTGGCCTTTTTGAAGAAGTACTTTTGGGACGAATATACAAAGCTCGACAGGCTGTATTTGCCTGAAGAAGTGGAGTGAGTTTTATGTTTTGCTTCCAACGTCAGTCTTCTATCTTCCGGCTTTTCCTCTATTTCCCCAGCACCTTTATCAAATCTCCCCGTTTTAGTGTATGGTTCAATTCCATGTTATTCAGAAGAGCCATTTCATTGAACCTGTCTTGTGGCACTTTGTAGTACTTAAATGCTTCTTCCAACGAAACAGTAGTGCTGTTTATCTTGATGATTTTAATTCTGTCGGGTTTTACGTTTAATTTCGTCGGATCGGTTAAGGTGGCAAAATTATTCATAGTAGATTCGAAAGCCGACAATAAGTTATTGAATTGGCTGCCATCAGCAATCCCATGAAAATTGTATACAGATCCGTCTTTTTCAATAAAGAATGAGATCAGCTTGATAATTTGTTGACCACCGGATTCGGTTTGTGAAACCTGTTGCGAAATTACGGCAACAGCGGGGTCCCCGTTTACGTTGATTTTTTTATTTTCAATTGCTGTTAATTCCAGCTCAGTTAAAGCCTTTTGCGCAGCAGCTTCGGCTGTTTTCTCTTTTGACAACGAAAATACAATTGCTGCATTTTTATCAGGAGGTGTAATCTGTATCTGCATGGGTGAATTTACCAATGTCCAACCCGCCGGGAAAGGAAATTGGAATTTCAGGTCGGGATGATAAAAGGTATTATCTTTAACAAAGCCCTGTCGAGGATCTTCGCCGTAAACAAGCCCGTCGATCATATTCAGATAGCTGTTTGTGTTAACAGCAAAGTTTTGTCCGGGTAATTTTGCCTGCCATTCATCGGTCGTTTTGTTAACCGCAACATTACGATCGCCCGGATCGGGGTGTGTCGATAAAAAAGTAGGAACTCCTGCCTGGCTGCTTTCCATACTCATTTTGTTTAGCACATCGAAAAAATCAGCCATTTTATGTGCGTCGTATCCAATTTTTGAAGCATACTCCACACCAAGACGATCAGCTTCACGCTCATTGTCGCGGCTAAAACTTAAAAATAATAATTGCATTCCGGCCATCGCCACTTCTGCCAGTTCGTAGATTTCTTTTGAAACGATCATTCCCCCTGCAAGCAGAATCTGCCCGATTTGCTGGTTGGTTTGTTGTTTGGCAGTATGTCGTGCTGTTACGTGTCCCATTTCATGCCCTAAAACTCCCATTAATTCTGCTTCGTTGTTAAACTGGGCTAATATTCCACGGGTAAGATAAATGTATCCACCCGGAACGGCAAAGGCGTTGACAACAGGCGTGTCCAGAATCCTGAAATGGTATTCCAGTTGAGGGCGATGCGATATCTTTCCCATCTCAGTAGCCTTGTCGGTTATAAAATTCATCAGGGTTTCATTCTGGTAAATTCCAAAGGTCGACACTACCGACGGATCGTATTGTGTGCCCAAAGCAATTTCCTGCTGTTCCGACATAAACATTAATTCACTTCTTCCTGTTACCGGATTTATGGCACATGACGGGATAATAATGAATAATGTAATGATTAAAACGAGTCTTGAGATTATATTAATGGTCTTCATTTTAAAGGATTTTAATGGCAAATATATTATTGTATCTTATATTTCTGACAATTAGTTTTGTCATTGCTTGTGCCTTTTTTGTTTATTGTTAATTTTGGCATCTTCTCACTATAAATATCGATAATTATTTAATTTGTTGTGATATGTTTTTAAGAAAAACTGTACTTGTCTGTCTTTTGTTCATTGGATATACTTTAGTTGTAACCGGACAAGAAAAGGCTCTTGCTAAAATAGATATTAAGGATTTACAAGAACACCTCGAATTTATCGCATCTGATGATTTGCAGGGTAGAAAACTCGGAACCCCGGTAAATGGGCTTGATATTACCGCCAATTACCTGGCCAAGTGTGCAGAAGATATTGGTTTAAAGCCAGGAACTCCTGGTTATTTGCAGGAAGTGCCGATGTCAAAATTTGTTCCCGGAAAATATGAAATTGAGGTTTTAAATGCGAAAGGAAAGGTGAGTTTTAAGTCTGATGATCTGGTACTGATGAATCAAACCTGCGGGGCACAAACCTGCAAAGAAGGAAATGTTGTTTTGATTGGTTTTGGCGAAGATATTTCAGAAATGGATTTGGCAGAAAAGATTGTTGTTGTTGCCCAGGGAAATGCCGAATCTTTTAAAAAAGAAGGTCCTTCTCGCTGGAATTACCGACTGGAAAGAACAAAAATGGCACAGCTTTCTAAAAAGGCACCTAAAGCAATAATTTTTGTTGCCGATCCGCACGATAAAGAGAATAAAGCGTTAACGCAATTGAAGGCCCGTTTTAATAGCGAGAGTTATAGTTTGAAAAGGAATGTTGAATCAAAGGAAAAGCCGATATTGTTAGCAGGTCCGGCATTTGCCGATGCATTGTTGGGTAAAAAAGGAAGCTTCGAAAAATACCTTCAAAAAGAAATTCAAAACAAAAAGAATACGCCTTTCGAAGTATCGGATAAAAAAATCAGTTACAAGCTTGGCATTACTATCGAAGATATTACAGGAAAGAATGTAATTGGTGTTGTTGAAGGTTCCGACCCGGTGTTGAAAAATGAATACGTGGTTTTTGTGGCTCATTACGATCACCTTGGAATTGGAAAAGATGGTGATGTTTATAACGGGGCAGATGATAACGGTTCGGGAACCGTTGCTATTTTGGAAGCTGCAGAAGCATTTGCCAGTCTCGAAAAGAAACCAAAACGCAGTATCGTTTTTTTGTGGGTAACCTGCGAAGAAATCGGTCATTTTGGATCGCGTTATTACTGCGAGCATCCAATTTACCCTTTGGAAAATACGGTAGCTGCCATTAATCTCGATATGGTCGGCCGCGTGTATGACGGCCCGCGCGACGATGTGTGGAAAGACTCACCTAAAAAAGTAAAAGATTTTGATGGACTGTATACTTTGGCGAATGATGTTTGGCCGGAACTGGCAAAAGTGAATAGCGCTAAATGTCAGGAATTGGGCCTTGTACCTGATTACAGTTTACCAAAAGAACGTTTCATGAGTGCCAGCGACCATTATTTTTTTCACCTGCATGGTGTACCAATTTTAAATTATGCAACCGGTTATCATGCGGATTACCATAAAGTAGGCGACGAAGTGGAAAAAATTAATTTTGAAAAGATTAAACGTGTTGCCGACCTCTGTTTTTTAGTTGGCAATGAAGTTGGTAACCTGGAAAATATTAAATTCGAAAAAAAATAAAACTTATATAAAACTACCATGAACCTAAAAATTAACCTCACATTCTTATTTATTGTTTGTGCCTTTATTGCAATGGCACAAAAAGATGCTCAGGAGTCGATATCTGAAAATGATTTAAAAGCACACCTTGAGTTTATCGCCAGCGATTATATGCAGGGCCGCGATTTTACAACAGCTATTCCCGGGCTTGAGATTACGGCCGATTACCTGAGGTCTCAATGTAAACATTTGGGATTGACCCCGGGCGTGAAAGATTATCTTCAGCCGGTTGAGATGATATCAGCCAGACCTGATACCGGTAACACCGTTTTTCAACTTGTCGATCAGTCAGGTGAGGTAATTTGTGCTGACAAGAATTTTTTTCCGATTGATAATTCATCGGTTTCAGATACCATTACCGGAGATATTGTTTTTACGGGTTACGGTTGGTACAATGGCGAAACCAAGTACAACGATACCGAGGGGCTGGACTTAAAAGATAAAATTGCGCTGGTAATGACCCGCAATATCGAGCAGGTAAAAGAGGAAGCAAAACCTGACATGACCACTGAAATGAAAAAGGTTCAGAAAGCCGTTTTGGGCGGGGCAAAAGCTATATTGTTCGTGCCTGATCCGCTTTCTCCTAATCCCGAATATTTCGAAAATATCAGGAAATATGCTGAAGGGGGGATGTTTCAGTTAAAAGGTGCAAAAACACAACCAATGCGGATTAAAATTCTTTTTGGTACAGAAACCTTCGCCAATAAAATATTAGCAACCTCGGGTAAAACACTGGAAGAATTTCAGGTGGAAATTAACGAGTCGGAAACCCCGAAATCGTTCGATATTGAAGATTTTAAAGGGAAAATATATTTGCCAAGACTTGTTTCTGATATTGATGGGAAAAATGTAGTTGCAGTAATTGAAGGAAGCGATCCGGTATTAAAAAATGAATGTGTTCTGTTTACAGCGCATTACGATCATCTGGGCGTAGAAGAGAATGGCCAGATTTATAATGGAGCCGATGATAACGGAAGCGGCACCGCTGCTTTGCTTGAAATTGCAGAAGCCTTTCAGACTTTGAAGAAGAAACCAAAACGCAGTATTGTTTTTGCATGGGTAACGGCTGAGGAAAAAGGTCTTTTGGGATCTGATTATTATTCTCAACACCCTGCCTATCCTCTTGAAAATACTTTGGTTGATATAAACCTTGATATGGTGGGAAGGTCGGCAGCAGCGGAACCTGCCGATACAATAGAGATAGAAAAAAGGTTGGCCGGGCCAGATGGAATTTATATTGTTTCGGGAAAACAAAGTGCGGAATTAATGAAAATCAGCACTGGTATTTGCAACGAACTTGGTCTTTTACCCAGCGACGATCTTTCGGATGCTTTTCTTAGCAGAAGCGATTATTATCATTTCTATAAACACGGAATTCCGGTACTAGGGCTTTCAACCGGGCTTCATGAAGATTACCACAAAGTTTCGGACGAATTAGATAAAATCGATTACACAAAAATGAAGCGTGTTTCTCAGTACGCTTTCCTGGTAGCCTATAAAGTCGCCAACCAGAAAAAGAGGATTGAGGTGGATAATTCTGTAAAAAATTAACGGGGTTTCGTTTTTATCATATAAGACGATATTAATCTTTCACACATCTGACTGAAAAACCATAACTTTTCGGGAAAGTATTCCAGCGCCCGACAGTATTCTGGTATTTATCTAGGCAACGCCGCCATCCGTAACCGCCAAATGGTGTGGAAGTCCATGTGTATTCCATTCTTCCCATCAAACTAAAACCAGAAGGACTTCGTCTTCCACTCAGCAGAGCCTCAAATCCGGAGTCGCCACCCGTTATTAAACTGGTGCCAACTCCCGTTCCCCGCCAGGTATTGGTCATGTCGGCTTCTGCCTGTGTCATTCCCAAAAACATTTCAAGTTGTTTTATTTCTTCATCGCTGGGAACATGCCAGCCGTCGGGGCAGGCTGCTTGAGCAGCATCAAAAGTGTACAATCTGCCGTAAGTTTCAACATAATCTTCGTTGTTATTGTAGGCCCAGCAACCATCGCCAACATTGTATGCCAGGTTTTCAACCATCCAGATTTGGTCGCCGATTTTTTTCCATTTGTATTCACGTCCGTCGCGGGCATCGGTAAATACGCCCGAGTCTGTTTCTTCCCCTGTGGTGAATTGAATGGCGCTGCATGTTGTGCCTTTGCAGTTGGTGGCAAATGCAATAATGTAGTATGTTGTTTCCGGCTGAAGACCGCTTAATTCTGCGGAAAAGAAGTTGTTGTCTGTGCCGGCATAAATAACATTGTCATCAGCCGTTGGGGTGCTGTTGGTTCCGCTCCAGTAAAACCCTTGGCTGCTTATTTCGCAACCTCCGTTATCGCTTATTTCTCCTTTTAACAGAACCGATGTCGGGCTGATGCTATCCGGTATTAATATCGAAAGTTCTGGCAGAGCAAAATCTACCTTTATCGTTTCAGAGTAAACAGGATTGCAGGTGCCTTCATAAATTTGTGCCCTGTAAAAACCGGCAGTTTCAAACGAATAAAATACAAGAGTGTCGTTCTCTTCACCTGAAAGATAGCTCCACTGAACAGAATCGGCTGAATATTGCCATTGGACTGCACCTCTAAAAGAAGCTACGTTTAATAAAAGTGTATCGCTATATAAGCGGGTGGTATCGGTGGAGGTGATAATTATTTGCGAAAATGCATTTCCCACCGATATAACCAATATTGTAAGGATAAAAAATAGCTGTTTCATTCCTGTTTAAAATAATTAGTTCACAATAAATTTTATGTGTATCTCATGGTTTTCTGAAGTTGCTTTCATAAAATAACTCCCCGGGGCAAGATTCATATCAAATACCTCGGAAAATTCTGTATTGATAGTACTTAGCCTGCAGCGGTAAATTTCATTCCCCGAGCTGTTGTAAAAAATTACATGCAGTTTTTCTCCCTCAAAACCATTTCCTGTTAGAGTGAATGCACCCCGGTTGGGATTGGGGTAAATTTGCAGGTTTTTTTCGTTAGTATCATCGATCTGATCAGCCGATTCGAATGGATCTCTTGTATTTACAGTGTAATCTATAGTAAGGCTGCATCCGTTGCTGTCGGTGATGGTTAGCTGATAAGTAGTTGTATCGGTAGGAGTGGCGATCGGATTATAAATGGTAGAGTCGCTCAAACTTGTTCCTTCCGACCACAAACTGGAATAAGACCCGGATCCTCCATAAATATATAATCCGGAAGCCAACTCCACCGAAGCTCCAATTACGATCGTAGTGTCGTGATTGGGTAATTCGTAGCCTAGCTCGGGTGGCTGGTTGTGATTTAGAGTAATTTCAACCTGGGCAAATGAAAATGCGGGAATCAGCATAAGTAGAATAGTCAGGCGTTTCATCTTCTTTGTTTTAAATCGAATTGAACATTTGATTATAAAATTACTGAATTATTTCCACAAATGTGTAGCAATTAATAAACCAATGTGCTAAAAGTTTGTGTTAAATTATTGTGTCAGATAATGATTAATGCTATCTGCCAGTGTCATTTGTCTATTTTTGCCATCTAAAAATATAAATATATAGATATTGTAATATTATATGGCTAAGTATCTGATAATTGGCGGAGTTGCCGGAGGTGCAACAGTAGCAGCACGGCTGCGAAGAATGGATGAACAGGCACAGATTGTAATTTTTGAAAGAGGAGCACACATTTCGTATGCAAACTGTGGACTACCTTATTATATAGGTGGTGTTATAAAAGAACGCGAAAAATTACTTTTGCAAACACCTGAAAGTTTTAAGGCTCGTTTAAATGTTGATGTTAGGATTTTCAACGAGGTTATAAAAATCGACCGCGAGAACAAATCGGTTGTAGTAAAAAATGTGGAGACAGGTGAAGAGTATACTGAAGTTTATGATAAGCTGGTGTTATCGCCGGGTGCCGAACCCATCAAACCTCCAATTTCAGGTATTAACGATCCATCGATTTTTACATTGCGTAATGTAAAAGATACCGACCAGGTAAAAGAATATTGCAATAAAAATTCGCCACAAAGAGCAGTGGTAGTTGGCGCCGGTTTTATCGGCCTGGAAATGGCTGAAAACCTGCATCACATGGGCATGAAAGTTTCTATTGTGGAAATGGCCAAACAGGTGATGGCTCCGCTCGATTACGAAATGGCGGCAGAGGTTCATCAGCATCTTAAAACCAAAAATGTTGAGTTCTTCCTAAAAGACGGTGTTGCTGCGTTTAAACGTGATAACGGAGTATTGAACGTAACCTTGCAATCGGGCAGGCAGATCGAAACTGATCTTGTGATTCTGTCGATTGGTGTAAAACCTGAGAATAAACTGGCCCGCGAAGCTGGGTTGGAGTTAGCTCCTAACGGAGGAATTATTGCCAACGAATATTTGTTGAGTAACGACGAAGATATTTATGTTTTGGGAGATGCCATGGCTTTCCCTCACCCAATTACAGGAAAATTAGCCAATATTTATTTGGCAGGTCCGGCCAATAAACAGGGAAGGATTGTAGCTGATAATATTGCAACCGGAAATACGCGGAAATATAAGGGTGCCATTGCAACTGCCATTGCCAAGGTATTCGATATTACGGTTGCATCGACCGGAATCCCTGAGAAGACCCTTAAAAATGAAATGATGCCTTACACGGCTAACATTATCCACGGTTCTTCGCATGCAGGATATTATCCCGATGCTTTGCCATATACCCTGAAAATTCTTTTCCATCCTGAAAGCGGAAAATTATACGGTGCGCAAATGATTGGCTACGAGGGAGTGGATAAACGTATCGACCTGATTGCAACGGTATTAAAACAAGGTGGCAGTATTTACGATTTGCAGGAAATCGAACATGCCTACGCTCCGCCGTTTTCATCGGCAAAAGACCCGGTGAATCAGGCAGGTTTTGCTGCCGAAAATATAATTACCGGAAGATTAAAAACAGTTAGCTGGGACGAAATTCATGGTTTTCATTCTAACAACATCGTTTTACTTGATGTACGTACGGGCGAAGAGAATGAGCTGGGGAATATTGAAGGATCGATAAATATTCCTGTTGATGATTTACGTGAACGCTTAAACGAGCTTCCAAAAGATAAAAAGATTATTGTTTATTGCGGTGTTGGTCTGCGTGGATACATTGCCTGCCGGATTCTTACTCAGTCCGGGTTTAAGGAAGTTTACAATTTGAGCGGCGGTTATAAAACCTACGAGCATACAACCTGTAAGCAAAGTAACGAAGATATTTTCGAAGCCAATTATATTACCAAAAACGATCATATTTACCGTGGGAAGGCCGAAAAAGACCAAGCTGTTGCACCCGGACAACCTGTAAAAACCATCCAGGTTGATGCATGCGGATTACAATGTCCCGGCCCGATTTTGAAGTTGAAACAGGAGATAGAAAATATTGAACCCGGCGAACGCCTGGAACAGATTGCCACCGACATGGGCTTTATGAAAGATGTTAAGTCGTGGTGCAACATTACCGGCAACAAATTGGTTTCGCTTTCTTCTGAAAAAGGTAAGGTGAAAGCACTGATTGAAAAGAGTGCAAAGCAGACGGAGAAACGTTCAGATAAAGTTCCTTCGTTGCCTAAAAATAAAACCATGGTGGTTTTCAGCGATGATATGGACCGGGCTCTGGCTTCGCTTGTTATCGCCAATGGCGCCGCTGCCATGGGAAGCAAAGTAACCTTGTTCTTTACCTTCTGGGGACTGAATGTTATTAAGAAAACGGATAAGCCAAAAGTTGATAAAGACCTGATGGGGAAAATGTTTGGGTCGATGATGGCTAATGATGTTAATGATTTGAAATTATCGAAGATGAACATGATGGGAATGGGAGCCAAAATGATGAAAAAACGCATGCTGGCCAAAAAAGTTGATTCGCTCGAAGATATGCTTCAAACTGCTATGGATAACGGTATCCAGATGATTGCCTGCCAGATGTCGATGGATGTTATGGGAGTTGCAAAAGAAGAGTTGATGGAAGGCGTTGAAGTTGGAGGCGTTGCTTCCTACCTGGAAGAAGCTGATCAGTCGAATTTGAATTTGTTTATCTAAAATAGTGGAACGCTGATAACGCAGATCAAACAGATTTGCACTGATAATATTATTGAGGGTTTCACATTTTGTGAAACCCTCAATGTTTCGTAAAAAAAGCTACTTCTTTTATTCAATAGAAGTAGCTTTTTTTATGCTTTATCAATAAAGTATTACTTCATTGCAGCTTTCATACCTTCAGTAGTAATATAGTATTTTACAATCATGTTAGGTACTTCCCATTCCGGCAGTTTACCGTCGATTAAGTATTGCAGGTATTTTTCGGTAACCTGACCAAAGTGCGCTTCGTGACCATTTTTGTATTTTTCAGGAATATTCAGTTTCCATTTTTTATCGCCAATTTTTTCTACAGAAACACCCGGATATTTTTCAGCCAATCCTGTAACTGCATTGTTCAGGCTTCCAGCAAATTCGTTAACATCAACGTCAATTGCTTCAATGTATAACTGAGGTTTGTAACCTTCTTTTTCTCCCTGAACAATTTCCAGATTACACTGAGTTCCGCGCATAATAGAGTAGTGTGTATCGGCTGCTCCTTCTGGTGCCTGGAAATTCCAGATTACAGAAGCTTTAGCGTGAATACCTTTTAGTGTGTAGTTGATTTCTCCGTTACTATATACTTTTAAGATATCTCCGTCTACATCTTTTTTCAGGTATTCAGGATACTCATCGAGGTAGGTAACTTTTTTGAACATTTCTGGAGTCAGGTCTGTTGTCCAACGCTTGGCTGAAACAATTTCCACATCATCTTTCGAAAGAATAACTTCGGGGAATGCTTCCCACTGAATAAGGTCAACCAGGTGAGTGTTTACATCCACAATTCCTTCACCTTGTTGTTTGGTGTCGAAAAACCATGCCGGACGTTTTAGTGCACTTCCCGAAACATATTTAAAAAAGTGGTGAACACTTTCTTTTGTAATGGCCGGATTTTCTTCTGTTCCCACCTGAAGGGTTCCAAATACTTCAGGAATTTGCGATAACTCGCGTTGTAACATGGTGGTAATTTCATGACGTTCAGTCATAATGTCGTATAACAAAACACCTTTTTCTTCTGCCACCTGGAATGCTTTTTCCAGTTTTGGAAATTCATCGGGAGTAATTACCATCGGCTTGTCTGCCAATACATTAATTCCTGCTTCAATGGTTTTTAAGATGTAATCGGTTTTCTTTGAATTGTTTCCGGCGGTCATCATAACATTACCGGGTTTTTCTGCAATCATTTTTTCAAAGAAGTCATCACCTTTGTAAACTTTTTCTTCCCACGATGTAGGATTATCAGCACGGGTATTGAATCCTTCAATTCGTTTCAGGTGATCTACCACATCTTCGCCATCAGGCGCAAATACATAAACCACAGGATCAACCTGGTCGTACATACTTTTTTGTACGAGTGCAGCGTGGAAGTGACCCGGGTCGAGGGTCATAATTTTAACTTCGCCTTTTGCTCCTGTAAACATGTTATTTTCTTTTTCAGGTTCTGTTGTTTTTTGGCTTCCACCCGAACATGCCGATAGAACGACTGCGAGTGCCAAAGTTAGTTTAGATAAATGTTTCATATTGAAATATTGTTAATAGATTAAAATCCCGTTAGCGTACACGCAAAATTATAATTTTAATTATAAGGCCAATAGAGTTTTCTTAAAAGATTGATTTTTACTAATTAATGCCCGTTTATTTTTCAACTATATATTTAATGTTACAATCGTAATCGGTATAGTGGATGTATTTTTTATTCTCCATCCAGAAAACAACAGTTTTTGCTCCTGCCGGTTGATAACGTGGCACAAAAGGACGCACATTATCCAGCTTAGAATTTTGCGTTATTGGAGTAATATCCCAGTCGGCCCCTTTGTTTTTGGTGACATATTTTTCAATTTCAAAAACGTCATTAATTTCTCTCGACAAATAAATTTCATTGGGCTTATTCGGATTAAAACTCATATTTCCCATGTAGTGTGGTTCTCTTTCCACTTCTCCTTCCGGGGTTTGTGGAAACCATTTTCCTGCTTTGCATATTTCGTGGTCTTCCCAAATATGTGAGGACGAATTATACCATGCATAATGATACCGGTGGTCGGTTTCCTGCGGATGGCGTGTGTACAAAATGTATGGATCACCTTCTTTTTCAACGATGTCGCAGATCCAGGCGCGGCCGGTTTTGTCGTTGGCTTTGTACACCACTGAAGCATCGGTAACATGGAAAGGTAATCCACTGAGATCGCAGATTTTTGTGCCGTCAGCTTTCCAAAAAGTACCTTTTTCGTAATAGCAGTAATAAACCGAGTTTGTTGGTTCAACCCGTGGATGCCCATCGGTAAAAATCATGTGGATTTTTGATTTTCCATCGGAGTAATATTTCACGTAAGGCCTGTTCCCGGGGGTAAATGGCTTGTCGCTCATTATCACATACTGTTCGCTCCAGGTTTGTCCGTTATCTTCCGAAATAATCATGTTGGGTTTAAACCCGATCCATCTTCCAAAAACAAAAAGTTTATTGTCTTCTTGGCTCAAAACAAAAGGATTTGCATAAGTGTAAGTTTCTCTTGGGAACTTCTCTAAAAGTTCATCTGTTTTAGGAAAGAAAACTAGATTCTCTCCAAAACTTTCAATGTCGGTTTCGCTTGTGGTTGTATTGCTCAAAACTCCTTTGCGGGTAGAGTGCCAGGCATACATGGTGAAAACGTTGCCATTGGGCAGCAGTGTAAAAGCCGGATTGTCGTGGTCGTCGAATTCAAACTCAGGATAAATGTTATTGTATTTTGTTTCTTCTGTTTCTGTATTTAAAGATGCTACTTCTACCGAACCGTCTTTTTTTACCCAGCCGGTAATAATATTATCCTTGTCGACATAAATGGCCCGTGGATCGGAAAACCAGCACCAGGCACCGTCGTTTGTTATTTCTTTTATTACGGGAGTTTCTGTTTTCTGCGTATTTGTTTCCGTATTACGGGTTTTAGGCAAATTACAAGCCTGAGTGAATATCAGCACAAGCAAAGAAACAATACCTATTATTTGTGCTTCGATTTTTATCTTCCTTCTCATCTGATTTTCGTTGGTTTATTATCGTAAATAAGATACAAAGCTAATAAACGGGTATCGCCCGTCAAACAATATTGTATAAAAGATTTGATTTTTAAATTGGTAACCAAACGGGTTCTGGCAGATTATTTATTATTCCCATAATATAAATATAGCGCGCCATAGGTCCAGTTTGGCCCGTTCATCCCCGGGTAATTAAAACGGTCCATCATTAGTGCAACATATTTGTTCGGATATCCTTCCGGTAATTGAACCACGTTTGGCCAAACCCTCGTTCCTGCCTGATCATCCCAGGGAGGCAAGTCCATTTTTAAAGTGCCGGCTTCATGCAAATCAGGGTAAGTGTATATAAAAATTTCACGCTCCGAACTTCCTGAAAAAGCATAGATTTTATCTCCGATTTTTTGAAGCGATGTCCCTGTGGAGTTGTGTTTTACAGGGCCTGAAATTTGTTTGTAATCTTTGTTCCAGGAGTCCGATTCCATAATTATTGCTTTGTATCCGTCTTCGTTAACGCAGGTAAGCATTCTCCATTTTTGGGCTTCTGGATCATATAAAATATGCGGATCCTCAATGTCGCCGACAACGCCAAATGGTTCTGCTTTCATAATGGAAAATCCAAAGCGCGGGTCGTTTTTACTTTCAATGGCAAGCAGTTGTTTTTTCTCTTTCTCTGGATTGGCAAAAGCACTGAACCCGGTGGTTAAACCGCGCCAGATTTTATTTTGTCGATCGTAAAAAATGTGCGATGCAATTTCATTACGAAGCAAACCATCATTGCGGTCAAATAACACAATACCTTCCAGTTTGAGATCGAAAACCGATGGATTCATGCTGAAAACTCCCTGGATGTGGTGGGGCAATGCGCGCCCCCTAATTGACATGGTGTACCACAACCTGCCCTTATCGAGCAACGGCTCCCCGTTTTCGTATGTAATTGCCCTGATATCGGCCAGGCCAACACCGGTGCTGAGATCCATGTCAACCTTGTCGATTTTTATTTGACCATCTTCTAACACGAAGTAAAGGTTCGACTGAAAAGAATGAATGTATTGTTTTTCGCGGAGGTCGATGTACTTGTTAAAATCGCTTTGCCCGATAATCTTGGGCAGGTCGTGGTCCTGTTTGTATAAAACAAGACCGCTGCCCAGCATTTGTAAAATAATCTTATTCCCAATAGTTTCCTTCGGTTCCGCATTCACCGAAATAAGATTGTCCGCAATCACCTCCCCGTTTCTAATCACTTTGAGTTTTGATTTGATAAGCAAAGAATCTTCAAATTCAACGGAAATAAAGAACTGGTCTTTTTTGTTTGCATCCGAAAACTCAAATCCAATTTCTCCTTTCCCTGTGCAGGAAGCCAGATCGATGGTGTAGGTGGCAAATGGATTAAATCCGCCAAACCAGACTCCGGCTTGAGTCTCTTTTTCTGATTGAATGACCAATTGCTTTTGAATGACAGAAATCTCCGGATGCTCAGCGGTAAAATAACTAATCGGGTGCATGGTTGAAAAACCAACAATTTTCCCGGGATTCAAACTTGCCAGAGGGATGGATTGATCCTCGTCGAATATCATCCGTTTTACACTTTGCCTGACAAATTTAATTTCATCAGGAGTGGTTTGTGCATTCGAAAAATGAGTAAAACAAATGGAAAGGAGAAGTGCAACCCACACAAATTTTATAGAATTGTTTTGTATTCTGTTCACAGTTTTCAGGTTTTATTGATTCAGGATTTCGTTAAGGGCATACTCTGTCAGCATTTCATGATTTCCTTCAAAAATGGTAAGACTGAAATTCCCAACTTCTTTCTTCAAGCAAATTTTACGTCCTGCGATACTTCCAAAATCTCCCAGTGGTTCGCGAAATTCGAGCAGTTTCAGTTTTTCCTTGCTTGAAACGTATTTTGAAGAGTCGGTCACCGATAAATCTTTTAATACTTTATTATAAAAATTGATGGAATGTGTAATGGGAACGCTTCCCTGAATTCCATCGTAAATGCCGGCATGTATTGAAAGCTTTGTATCATTTAGTTTATCAGTCGGCGTTGGCCAGTAAATGGGCGATTTTTGTTTTGCAATTTCAAGGTTCAATTCTTCTCCCGGGCTTGTGCAGTTTAAAATGTCGCCTGCATATTTATTTTGGCGGACTTTGCTTTCCCGGTACCAGGCGGGCAGGTCGGTAATGGAAGCCCAGGCAGAAAATGCTTTTACAGTGTGTTTCAGTTTCATAAAACTGCTGATGGTCGCATAACCTCCGCCGCTTACACCAATCACATAAATTCGGGATGTGTCGACCTTCGAATTTTTAATGGCAAAACTGATGGCATCATCAATATCAGCCAGCGCCAGTTCGCTGCAACAGGCACTGATGGTTTTATTGGCTCCCCGAAAGTTGGGGTGGATGTAGCTCACGTTTTTTTGCCGGCACATATCTGCCAGTTCATCGGTTTGAGTAAAATCGCCACTCCAGGTATGAAGTGAAACAATCAGCGGTTGGAGTTCCTTCGATTTTGTGGGATAAAAATAGGCTTGCTGAATTTCATTGTCGATGCTTGAGTTGATTTCAACGATTTGAAAATCTTCGTTCCATGTTATTTCCCGCGTGTCGTCGAACTTGATGACGGGACCGGATTCCGGTTTCAAAAATGACCACATCGACTTGTTTTTATTGATAAATATTCCGATTCCAATTCCAATCAAAAGAGTCAGAATAATCGTAATGGTTCTCCAAAGTTTGTTTTGCATTATGTTTATTTTTTATTTGCTCCGGTTTCGTTTTAGAATTCGATAAGTGGTTGCTTTTCACCAATCTGTTCTTTTAATGTTTTTATGAGACAGGCGGTTAACCAAGCCCGAATCGGGTTTTCTGTATTGGTTTTATTGTCAGAATAGTATTTCATCCGATCGCTCAAAAGAAGCAGTTCTTTTTTTATAAACTCAACAATCTCACTATTAAATGACCCGCAGCCTTTCCAGTTATCAATGGCAGTCATTTGTCCGATTCCTCTCAATAAAAGATCCAGATTATTTGGAAAATCAAAATGACAAATGTCGATTCGTGAGATTTGCCATTCGAGTTTTTCAAATTCCCCTTTCACCTGAAGTTTTTCAAATAAAGGCCAGTCCCAGGTCATTCTTGATATTAACAGTTGAACTAATCTGACTTTTTCGTCGTTTTTATCTCCCAGCCACTGATGTATTGTTTTTGCAAGTGCCTCATCATATTTTTGTGGATTTTCTCCTGACGGCAAATCATCGAGCCATTTTTTAATTGCCCAAACATATTGTTGCCCGAGCAGACTTTTTCCGGTAGCGTCTTGTTTCCAGGCATTTTCACCATGCTGGATGTGATTTGAACCAATTTTCTCGGGAGCATAATATGGTTTAAGAATTGAAATAGAAGATTTTATTTTTTCGATGTGGTGTCTGAATTTAAAATGACAAACCTCGTGACGTGTAATCAGTTCTCGTACTTTATAAACGGTCTTGGGCAGATATCCAAGCCTTTTCTCCATTTCATTAATACGGATGATTTCAGGATCGTTGGGGGGAATTTCTATGTTCTGCCAATAATCCATTGGAGCATGGTTTAGTCGTTTATTGTTCTTACAAATTTAGTATTAATAAGATAGAATTGGAATAAATGGCAAGTTGAGTTTGGAGTAGATTGTGTGTATTTTGCGAGGCTCGGTTTTATATTTTTATTTTTCCCAATCCATAATGATCCGATGGGTAGAGAACCCCGTTTTTCAGTTTGAATAGATTGGCAAAAGGATCTTCTATTAAATCGAGGTGTCCGTCGAGGTCGGCAAATTCGATGTTGGGCTTACTCAATGCAAAATGCAATCCAGCAGAAATTCCCAGGGCACATTCATCGATGCATCCTACCATCACTTCCATGCCCGCTGCTTTGGAAACCGAGTTGATATGTTGTGATTCAACAATTCCTCCCACCTTCATAATTTTAATGTTCACCATGTCGATCAGGTTGTTGCTGGCTAGCCGGAACGCATCTTTTAATGTTTTTATGCTTTCGTCGGCCATCACCGGAATATCGACATTTTGGGTAACTTCTCCCAGTTGTTCTTCTTTCTTTTGTTTAGTGGGCTGTTCCAGAATTTCAATGTTGGCGCTTTCGGTTTTGTTGATCAGTTCAATTGATTCTTCGGGTGTGTAACCCTGGTTGGCATCGAAACGAAGCAGAAATTCATTTCCAAATTTTTCGCGGAGCTTTATGATTTTTTCAATGTCCTCAGCAACACTAATCCCTCCTTTTAATTTTAGAATCGAAAATCCTTTTCCGAAATAATATTTGGCCTTGTCGAGTGTTTCTTGCAGGGGGAGGATTCCTATTGTTATACTCGTGGCAATTTTGTTTCGAAAACCACCGAGCATTTGATAAAGCGGCAATTCCGCTTTTCGGGCCATTAAATCGAGCAGGGCCATATCAACCATGGCCAGAGTTGACGATGCTTTGGGGCATTCTTTTTTTAGATCAAAAAGAAGTCGAGCAATCTGAAACGGAGACCGACCTTTCAGCAAACGAATAACATGCATTTCGATATTCTGAATCACATCTTCCGGAGTTTCCTGTGTAACTTCCAAATCGGGAGCTGCGCATCCCCAACCTGTTAATCCTTTGTCAGTCGTAATTTTTAAGATAATGTTGGTTGTACTGCTCACCGTTTCGTAAGCAATGGTGTAAGGAACTGCCAGGGGAATATCAAGTCTGAAATATTCTACGGAGATGATCTTCATTCTAGTATCGGTTTTGAAATAATTTGTCGGATGGTGTATTTTTAATTGTTTCTACAAATTCAGTCATTTTTTTGATCATAATCTCCCACATCTTTTTACCTTTCTCGGCAGTGGCCCTGGTTGGGTTGCCCATCACACCTGTCGTCGAAAGTTTTTTTGTGTGCATGTACCAACTCACTCCGCGTTCCGATGTGTAATCAAGGTAAACATTATCCAGGTCCAGCGTATCATCAACGGCTTTATCCATTTCAACCAGTTCGGGGCGGATGGCAAGCGTGGTGCTGGTTTCAATTTCACCTGCATGAATATCATTCGGAGTATCTATCAAATTATACAGGTCCACATCGCTGGTTTCGCCGGTTTCCACACATACAAAAATTCTGGCATCGCGGTTAATCATTTGTGCTGCATAGGTAAGTGTCGGCACATTGTCGCCGTGACCGTTCAGAATAACTATTTTTTTAATGCCGTTGTGGGCGAGTCCCATTCCAATGTCGTACACAAAAGCCGACAAAGCATTATTGGTTACGGCCAGTGTTCCTTTAAATTCGCTGTGGTGGTAAGAAACTCCGTAAGGGATTGGCGGTAAAACAAACGGTTTCGGATCTTTGCAGTTTTCGGCCACTTTTTTTGCCATATAATCCGCATCAAAAAAATCAACATCCAACGGCAAATGTGGGCCGTGTTGTTCGATGGCGCCACAGGGTAAAATGGCTGTGTCCACAATTTTCAAACGTTCCTGAATTTCCGGCCACGATAAAGTTGCCCACATAAAATCAGGGTATTTTGTTTTATCTTTCATGTGATTAAAATAGTTTATTATAAGGTATCACATTGAACTCGCACGATACTCATTCTCCTGTGTGGTAAAGTTTTCACATGCTTGTTTCATCGAACTTGTATTTTGTTGAAGTTAAAAAATTGTCGTCAGTTTTCACTTCTGTCCACTGATTATTTATTCGTTGCACGGCACCTTCCGCATATTTTGAATATATCTCGAATAGTGGTTTTCTAATATACGTCGGCATATCTTCCAGGTTGCTCCTTTCCTGATCGAAACGTAATTTTAAAATTTCGGAATGGTTTTTTGCTGCTTTCCGGGTGAATTCGTTGTCTTCGATGAGGTTTTTATTGAAAAGCAAATAATACAGGTGCGATGCATCGCTTCCGATTTGTTTCACGGATTTTGCTCCCAACGATTTGAGTCCGTTTGCAATTTGACTTTTATTGTATCCGCATCGTTCCGGGTTGTCATCCAACGCTTTTATCATTCCGATAATCCGCCTGCATTTTTCGCATTTTCCGCAGGGATACATTCTTCCGTCTACTTCGTGTGCGGCGTGGCACGATACCTGGTGTTGCTGAAGCTCGGGATATCTTCCCAGCAAAACTTTCATAATCAGCAACTCCGACAGGCTTCGGAGTATGGAAAACTGGTGAATATTCCAGCCTTTCTTTCTGTAGTAGCGAGTCAGTGCATTATCGAAATATTTGCTTTGGTCGTACAGGCCGTTGTAATGCGAAATGCCCGATAAGTTTCCTTTTACGGTGGTGTCGTATTCATTCCCGATTAATACATTCCCGATGCCTTTTTTACGCACAACCGGGAGCACTCCAAACAGAAATACTGCAACCGTCCAAAGCCGCACCGGGTAAATATCGGCCCTGATGCTGGCATAATCTTCTTTAATAAAAGGAAGTTGTTTCAGCATCCAGTTAAACACCCGGTCGCAGTTGGTCCAGGGTTTTTCAGTATTTGGTTCTATATTTTTATAATGACGGTACGAATTCACCGCTGTAAACCAGTGCCTGCCGGCTTCGTTGATAAAAACCGGGAAAGGTTCTCCAATTTCTTTAATGAGTCCGTAACTTAAAAGGCTGTCTTTGCCGCCACTGCTCAAAATGGCATATTTATTCTTATCGGTTTCTGATTTACTCCTGTTTAAGTTTAAATGTGAAAACTGCGTGTTTGTAAAAACAATTTTTGCCTGGGTATAACTTTCCCGCTTCTCCGGCTGCAAGGTGTCGAACGGAGCTTTTAAAAATTCATTTTTGATGAGCAGCTTGTTTGTCAGGATTTCGCGGGACGTATTTTCAATCATGTCGCTGATAAAACGCCGATCGGTTTCATCGAAAAGTCCATCGAATTCAATGGTTTCAAAAAACAATCCATAATTAATGGCCACCTGCGCCAGCATCATGGAAGCCAGATTTACATCCTCAGCACATTTTTTATCGAAATAAGGCTTCTCGTACGAATACATGAATTCATACGAATTGGTTCCTCCTGAAAAATCCTCCACCAGATAACTGGCTTTTACCTTTTTCGGTTCAATATGAATCTGGCTCACTGAGAGTTTTTTCAGAACCTTAAACGATTCGAGCGTGATCATTTTAAATGAGATTTTATAAGTTTAACCAGTTCGTCGGCGCCGTATTCCAGCACATCGAAAGCCGGCAATCCTGTTTCGTCTGTAATTTTTTGGCAAGCAGGCAGGATTTCTTCCTTGCTCATTTCTTCGTGGTTCACTGTAACAGCAATTACTTTTTTCCCTGAAATAACTTCAACCGCGTCAATCTGTTTTTTTATCGGGTGAAGTGCGTATCCCGGAAATCCATCGTATTCCACTCGTTTGGGAGCGTGTTGCATAATGACACAATCGGCACGCCCGGCTGCCAGAATTTCAAATCCTCCGGGGTACGCCGGATTCATTAAACTGCCTTGTCCCTCGATTACAATCAGATCGGGTGATTCATTTTTCCAGGCTTCGTGTACGGCATGTTCAATCTCACCCGAAACAAAATCGTTGATACAACTATCCATAACCATTGAATATTTTGCGCCCTGCATCCAGGCAGTTTGACCGGTGCCAACCATCTCGGCTTTCAGGCCTGCCTTTCGAAAAGCATGCACAATAATCCAGGCCGTTGTTCTTTTTCCAATGGCCGAATCGCTTCCCAAAACAGCAATTTTCAAACAATCTACTTCCTCAATTTTTCCCGTGAAAAAATGGAGCTCATCGCGGTCGGGTGTTCTTCTTACATCGCGAACGCGGCAATTGTTTTTGTTTGCGATTGCCATCAGTTCTTCATCTTTGTACAGGAAATCGTGAAGGCCACTGTCAACGTTCATGCCCGCTTCCAAAGCTTCTTTTATGCTAACTTTGGCAATGGTCGGAAGTCGTCCTCCATCGGGTGCAAGTCCGATAACCAGCGATTTGGGTTTTTTCTCCTCTCCCAGTTCCCGCAAAGCAGTTTTAAAATCCTTGAAAACAGGAATTCCACTTGGTTTTCCATCCAGTACCAACCCGGCGTCTTGTCCGGCGTAATTTTTATCGATCACACCCACAACTTCGTAGCGTTCGGTAAATCTTACCAGTCCGTGGGCTGTTTTCCCGTTGGGTGTATTAAAGGCTCCATCGCAGTAAACGAGAGCTTTTCCGTCGATTGTTTTCATTGTTAATATTTGCCTGTTAAAATGGCGACATATCTGTCGTTTATAAGATCTTTTTTCTCGTGTATCTGAAGCAACGCAATGAGTCCTGCTGTTGAAGCTGGCAATATTCGGTAGCCTTCTTTTTTATGCAGGAAAGTACTCATGTCCTTCATCTTTTTATCGCTGATGTGGTGCGCTTCTCCATTCGATTGGTTGATGGCATAAAGTGCTTCGTCACCATCGAAACTGTGCCAGTTAATGAGTGGCTCATTTACTGCTGTTTCTTTAATCATTTTCGGATCGATATCGCGGCAGGTATCCAGCCCGGCTTTAAAAGAAGAAATAATCGGATTTTTTAAAGCAGACGATCCGGCTACAAATACCGGGATTCGCGATGTTTTGCCCCGTTTGTAAAGAGTAACAAAACCACGGTAAACTCCTGCCAGCAAAGTTCCGTTCGAAACCGGTGCTGCAATGTATTTGGGAGCATCGCGCAACTGGTCGTAAATTTCGTTGGCTATTTCAGAATAAGCTGCAATTTGTAATGAAGTATTGGCTCCTCCCGGATTGGCATCGTACCACTCGTTTTCCAAAGCGAGCCGGCTCGATTCAACCACGGTGTCTTCGTATGATCCCGGAAGCCGGATGATTTCTGCATCAAACCGTTCCATCTCTTTAACACGTTCGGTATGGTACGATTCAGGGATAAAAATTTTACACTGAATGCCTGCAAGATGCGCGGCAAAGGCAATTGCCACACCATAATTTCCGCATGTGGCGGCTATGATAATGTCGTAGTTCCTTCTGAAAGCATCCTGCACCTGGGCAAATGCAATCCGGTCTTTTTGTGTGCCGGTCGGATTTTCACCCTCATATTTTATGAAAAGTTGCCGGATATCCAGTTCGCGTTCAACGTTTTTGGCTCTTTTTAATGAGGTGTCGCCAATTTCAAGCGAAATGATATCTTCAAAAGATTCAATCCTGTCGACCAGTGATAAAGAATCATCTTTAGCCATTTTACTAAGCTGGCTCACTTCTTTGGTTATTTTTATTTCGGCCGATTTTACGCCGTCAAGAATATTCATCATTTTTTATGTTTCAAACGGGAGTAACAGTTTGCCGGCAGTAGATGGCAAGATGCTTTTTAGGGAACCTTGTTTGGTACATGCAGGCAACATGCCTTTCCTTTGTTTAACTGTTGCCAATTCATCTTTTTTCTAAAACAAATGTAATATTATTGCAATTCGGAGATGCAATTTATGTAAAAGTTTTTAGGGAGTAAACAATATATTAATGACCTGTTTTAATTGATTTGAAATCAAGGTGATGCATGATTTCCCGTAAGGTGAGAAGCAGAGCAAAATCTTCGCGGGTAATTTTAACCGGTATCAGCGACGAAGGCTTTCCCATAACAACAGAAGCGTACGCGTTAAAAAGACTCTCGATTTCCTGCCTCGTGTATTCTGTTTTATCAATCCCGTTTTTGTGAAACAGGTCAGCAACTTTTTCGTCAGACGTAAAAAGTGTTTCGTTATTATTCAAGAGTTTTTTATTGCTCATCAATTCGTCTTCAATGTAATTAATGGCGTATTCGGTTTCCGCTTCGGTAGGGATGTCGTTTCTGAAAAAGGTTTTTGCCAAAAAGCGGAAACCTGCTTTTAATAAAATTTCATCTTTAAAATCATCGTTCTCCACAAATTGGAAACGTAGAATTTCATCTTCGAAATTTACGATTCGTTTATATTTTGGGTTATTCATTTTGTTGATTTTATTGAATGTTTGATTATAAAAAAAATTCTGTCTACAACATTCCGGCGGAAGCTGTAAACAGAATTAATTTATGAAGCATTTATGCTATGAAAAATTATAGTACGGCTTTTACTGCTTCCGACAGTGGAGTTGTTGGTCTTCCGATCAGCGATGAAAGCTGTTTTGTATCGTCGAACAAATCACCTTTCGATGCTCCTACGTCCCAGCTGGCAATGGCATCAGCAAACATTTCGGGTAAGCCAATACTTTTTAAGATGCCGGAATACTCTCCTTCAGGAAGATTATTGTACGGAATATCTTTTCCGGTTTGTTTCGAAATTTCGGCGGCCAAATCGGTTAAAGTATAAGCTTCGTCGCCCGCCAGCTCGTAAACTTTTCCTTTTTGGCTTGCATCGGTTACTACAACTGCAGCAGCTTCGGCAAAATCGGCACGGGTAGCTGATGAAATTTTTCCATCACCTGCACTTCCAACAAATGCACCTGCACCAACTGCTCCTTCAACCGATCCGGTGTAATTTTCGGTGTACCATCCGTTGCGCAAAACGGTGTAATCGATGCCCGATTCTTTTAAAGCCTGCTCGGTTGCCAGGTGTTCGCCTGCCAGGTTCAGCGATGAGGTATCTGCATGAAGCAAACTGGTGTATACAATCCATTTCACACCTGCCTCTTTGGCTGCTTCAATTACATTGTAATGTTGCCGCGCGCGCTGTCCTATTTCGTTGCTCGAGATCAACAATAAATGATCCACACCTTTTAATGAGTCGGCCAGCTGGTCCGGGTTGTTATAATCGAAAGCACGGGCCTCAACTCCCAATCCTGATGCTTTTTCGGGTGTGCGAACTAAAGCTACGATGTTTTCTACTGCTGTTTTTTGTTTTAGTTGTTCAACAACCAAACTTCCTAATTGTCCGGTTGCTCCTGTTACTGCTATTTTCATTTTTATTAAAATTTTAAATTGTTATTTGTTTTCAATTAACCGATTTTCACTGAGGTCATTGTTAATGATCCTCCAACCGGTTCGTCGTTAAATATGTTTATTTCTTCGTTTTTATCCTGAAGTGCAAGTACATACAACAAAGGAAGATAATGTTCCGGTGTTGGTATAGACAACTTAAAAGCTTGTCCGAGTTTCGAGTAATTAATCAAGTCCAGATGGTTGCCGTTCAGTATGAGTTCTTTCATTTTGCTGTTGGCTTCGTTGGCCCAGTCAAATCCAAAGTTCTCATTCAGTTTTTGCCAGTGGACCATTCTTAAATTATGAACCATATTACCACTACCCACAATTAAAATTCCCTTTTCTCTTAGTTTATTTAATTCTTTAGCCAGCTCGTAATGTTCTTTCGGACTTTTGTAATAGTCGAGACTTAGCTGAATAACCGGCACGTCGGCATTGGGATACATGTGTCGGATTACCGACCATGCTCCGTGGTCGAGGCCCCACTTGTCGTCGAGGTGAACCTCGGTGCTTTTTACCATTTGTTTCACTTCTTTTGCCAGTTCCGGCATGCCCGGTGCCGGATATTGCACTTCGTAAAGTGCTTTTGGAAACCCACCAAAATCATGAATGGTAGTTGGTTGTTCCATTGCTGTTACACGACTTCCTTGTGTCTCCCAGTGCGCTGAAACCACCAAAATAGCTTTAGGCTTTTCAATTTCTGAAGAAACATCCCGGAATCCCTGTACGAATTCGTTTTCGGTAATGGCGTTCATCGGGCTGCCATGTCCCAGGAAAAGCAACGGCATTTTGGGCGTGTTTTCCAACGACTCAGTCATTTTATTTAATGCATTAAGTTTCATCCCTGCAAAAGTTACCGGCATTGCTGCCATTATTGTTTTTAAAAATTGTTTCCTCTCCATGTTAAAAGCTGTTCCTTGTTTTCTGCTTCCTGATGTTCTTATAAAACCTGTGAGGCCATCATATTGTTCTCTTGCTTAGATGGCAAGTTTGATGTCGAGAACGAAAATATCGTTGATTGCTTTGTCGCCCAGGTTATCGAAAAACGAGTTCGAACCGTAACGTACATCATATTTCGATCGATCCACTTCCAATTGTGCAACATAAGCACTACCTTCTTTTATTACATCGAAACTAAGTTCTTCGGTTTTTCCTTTAATGGTTAGTTTACCTGATACTGTGGCTTTTCCGTTTACAAATTTGGTTGCTTTGGTAACCACAAAGGTTGATGTTGGGTATTTTTCAACTCCAAAGAAATCGTCAGATTTTAAGTGACCAACCAATTTTTCGTTGTATCCGGCATCTTCCAAATCTGCATTGGTAATGGTATTCATATCAATTACCACTTCTCCGCTAACAATCTGGTCGTTGTTCAACTCTAAATAACCGCTTTTCAGTTCGATTGCTCCGTTGTGAGAACCTCCAATTTTTTTACCGGTCCATTTCACTTCCGACTCTGTTTTGTTTACTTCTTTTTTCTGTGCAAATGTTGCTGCACTAACTGCTAATAAAAGCAATGCTACTAATCCTAACTTTTTCATTTTATTCATTTTTAATTGTTGTTATAAATTGTCTCATTAAATATTTGTCCGTCGCAATTCCATTGTTGTACCGAAATATGGGTGTATTTTCGTTCGCCCAGGTCTTCGTGGGTGTAATCGAATTCCCATTCCACAACCGATATTTTATCGCCAATAATTACATTTTTTACTTTGGCTTTTCTGAACGCTGTTATGCCGGTAACCAGGTTTTCTTCTTTCTGGCGGCAGGCGTTTTTACCAATAACTGTTTCGTTATTGTTTTCCTGCCTGATAAGGTCGTCGGCATAAAATTTTTCGAATGCTTCCAAAATGTGTCCTCCAAGGATCATGTCGTTTAGCTTCTCGACTCGCTCTTGAACTGATAATTTTTTTGGATCTATTTTTCGCATCGTATTTTGTTTTAATTGTACGATACAAAGGTAGGGGGGAGGCATGCCTCACACACTTGACCTATGATAAGAAATGAAATTGATCTATGTTAAGTGTCGGGGAGTTCTGAAGTGTTTAGATGCCTATTTCTTTTTGCGAATCCGGCTTAAACTCTCAGGAGTGATGCCCAGGTAAGAGGCAATATAAACCAGGGGCACACGCTGAAAAATATCGGCATGTTCTTTTAGCATGTCGTTGTAACGGTCAACTGCAGATTCCCACATGGTGGCGTTTAAGCGTTCCAGCGCATTAATGTATGCTTTCTGAAAAAGGATACGAAAATAGCGTTCAATCCGAGGGACTTCATTATACAACTGCTCCAGCCTTTCGTATGAAATGCGCAACAACTCTGAATCTTCCAGTGTTTCGATGTAATATTTTGACGGGCGTTGCGAGAAAAAACTTTCCAAATCGCTGATCCAGCTGTTGTCTAATCTTATTTGGTAAATGTGTTCGATTCCCTTGCTGTCTACGTAATACGAACGCAAACATCCTTTAACAACGAAATAAATATATTTACAGGTTTCGTCGGGTTCCAACAGGTCTTTTTTCTTTTTTACAAAAACAGACTCGAAGGCCGAGAGAATCAACTTCTCGTCCTCTTCAGAAATGTCTGCCCATTTTTTTATATAGTAAATCAGCTTATGATCTGTTGATCTCATAAAAAGTGTAATTGTAGTTAGACTACAAATTTAACACATATTAAAATAACATGTTTTTTAGATAAGGGGGATTATTCACAGGAAGAATAAGCAACTCCTTGAAATTTTATATTATGGATTCATTGGAGTATCGTCGCATTTTAAATCGCCGATAGCATACTGTGCCCCGTCGAGGAAAAATTTAAGCATTCGAACATCCTCAAAACTTTGAGCATTGTGAGAAGGAGACACATAAAATACCCGGCCTTTACCGTGTTTTTTTATCCAAGAAACGTAACGGATATTTTCTTCTATCGGAGTTTTTTTGCCGGTAAGTTTGTCGGTGTCCATATAAAGTAATGGCCTGAAATTTTTCTTTTCGTAGGCTTTGTTAAACAAATACGGTTCATCAACGTGTACAAAAGGTTTACCTTCAAAAGCTTTTACCAGTGGATGATTTGGCTCAACCATCTGTACTGTTATTTCCTGTTGACGTGGGTGATAATCGAAACTGCCGCCACACATTTCGCTAAAAGGTAAGGAGTTGTTTTGCATAACAATGGCTCCGTGAACAACCATTAAACCTCCACCTTTTTTTACGTAGTTAATCAGATTGTTCTCCAGTTCAGCAGCTTTTTTCTTTTTTTGTTCTTCACTCAGGCTTTTGTCTTCATCAAGAATATCGAGAATAAGATCACGGCGAGGGCCAACAGAACAGTTATTATTGAGAACGATCATATCGTATTTCTTGAGATTCTTCGTTTCCAGGCAATAAACGTCTTTTGTTATTACAGTTTCGTAGGCGCCTGATTTATCACCCAGCACTTTTATTACCTGGCTGGTGTGAGGAGTTACCCAATGGTTGTATCCGGTGAACCTGTCGAAAACTAATATTTTGCGTGTCTTTTGTGGTTTAACTTCCGGTTTGTTCGGTGCAAGTTGTTCAATTTTTTGTACCCATTCTTTGGTGCATTCAAATTCTTTTACCTGCGCATTAGCACTAAAAATTGCAATAAACAAAATGAAAGTAAATATTGGTTTAGTCATTTTTATGAATTTTTGAAAGGTTAAAGATATGCAATATGGGTGTATTTACCACAGGCTTAAGCCTGTGGTAAATTTATTTTATTTTAAATCCTGATAATCAGAAATGTATGCGTTATCTTTTTATATAGTCGGTTCCATATGGATAACGCTGCGGGCGGCTCAACATCGAATTGGCCAGATCGTTATCTTTAAAACGTTCAGTTGCAGGATCCCATTCCAGAACTCCGGGGATTTTCATGGCAATGTGGCTTAACAGACAAACTGAACAGGCGCGATGACCCATTTCTGCCGGAGAAATTGGCTTTTTGCGCGATTTGATGCAGTCCAGCCAGTTACCATGTTGTTCTTCACTTACGTAAAGTTTAATTTCATTCTCGCCAATTTGAGAACGCAAAATATCTTCGCTGCTGGCATCCAGTGCTTTTGTCGATCCTTCAGGAATCGGGTCGGAAGCTGTTGCACGGTAAGCACCGCGGGTTACAAAAATCCATCCGTCTTCTCCTTCGTAACGAATACCGTTGGGGAAGCCACCGCTGGTAAATACAGTAATTCCATTTTCATATTCGTGTTTTACCATAAAATCGCCATGAACATTCCAGTCACCCGATTTTGGGAACTGAGCCACAGCCTCAATTGAAAGAGGACCGGTGTGTTCTGTGTCCATTCCCCAGGCAGCACTGTCGTAATGGTGTTGTCCCCATCCGGTGATCATTCCGGCACCGTAATTTTCGTGGCGCAACCATCCGGGTCGGCCATAACCTTCTTGTGGATGCACCAGGTTTTCTTTGTACTCTACTTCAGGTGTTGATCCCAGCCACATTTCAAAATTAAGGTTCGAAGGAACAGGTCCGGTCTCAAAAACAGGACCGGAAGGATCGCCAGGCAAGCCAATTTTTACAGTGTGTATTTTCCCGATTCTACCGTTGCGAACCAACTCTGCAGCACGTCTAAACTGAGCTGATGAACGCTGTTGAGTCCCCATTTGTAGGACAACTCCGGTGCGGTTAACAATATCACTTAATAAACGTCCTTCGGCAATTGTAAGAGAAGTTGGTTTCTGAAGGTAAATATCTTTCCCTGCCAAAGCTGCTTCAATGGCAGGTTGCGAGTGCCAGTGATCAGGAGTGCTTATAATTACAGCATCAATGTCTTTATCGGCGAGCAAGTCTTTGTAGTCGTCATACATTTTTACATCAACGGGATTCGAGCTGCCGGTTTTTCCTTTGTAATAATCTTCCACCAGTTTTTTTCCGTCCTGCATTCGTTTACTGTCGAGGTCGCAAACTGCAACATAACGGGCAGTGTCGTATTTTAATGTTTCAGCCATATCGTGGCCACGGGCAATACGTCCACATCCAATCTGACCAATCTGAATTTTATTACTGGGTGCATTGGCTCCAAAAACAGACGAAGGTACAATGGTTGGAATTACCATGGCTCCTGCCGTAGCTGCGCTTGCATTTTTAATGAAATTTCTTCTTCTCATTTTAATATAGTTTTATTGGTTATGAATTTATAATCTGTGAATCTGTGGCAAATTAATTTACCTCAATCTGTTTAATTACAGGGTTTTTCGCAAAGCTGTTCCAATACTTTTCAGCTTTTTCTGCATCCAGTTTTCCATCGAAAACAATCATCCGGTATTTAAGTGTGTAGTTTTGATTCGGTTCCAGTTTCCAGTCGTCGTGACGGATAGGAACAAATTCGAAATACATATCGCCCCTGCCTCCGTTGGAATCGAGAGGCCAAACGCGCATCGGTTCAGGGTGCATTCGGTTCGACGGATGGCTGAGGAATAAAATTCCCGATCGGCCTTCTTTTACATCCGATTCACCTTCAACCAAACACCAGCGGGCATACGAACCATCAGCATCTACACGAGTCTTCCCGTCCGAAGTAAGAACAGTGCAGTTGTCTTTGTGCCAGGTTTCTGTTGCACGCCAGCCAATTCCACCTCCGTAACGGTAGGCATCAAGCATAATTCCGTTTTTTAACGGACTGTTCAGCGAAGTGGTATAATCAATCATCCAGACACCATCTTCCAGGTTCCACGCGCGTACATCCAGAATTTCGTTCATGGCAATCTGGTCTTCTCCGGCAGCTCCAAAATCGATGTGTTGTTGCAAAGCCTTAAACCCGGAAAATACAGCTCCTTCTGCTTCAGACAAGAAGCCTGCAAATTTTACCGTTCCCTGGCCCTTCATCAGGTTCCAGAAATCAACCTCACGTCCATCGATGTGGGTTTTGGTCCACGGACCCCAAATCCCATAATGGTGGTAGTGGTCGGGTGCCTGAATGCGGGTCAGAATTTTTCCCCCGGGAGAAAATAACGGATGAATGTAACCCGATCGTTTAAATAACGGATTGGCTTCTTTTGGGGGCAAAGTGACTGCATAACGGTATTTCAAAATTGGTTTGTCACCAGCCTTCATAAACAAATCTTCATTGTCTTTATTGAGCGATATTATAGAGACTGATTCAGAATTTTTTTCTCCTGTTTTTAAAATGAAGTTTCGTTCTGTGCCTTTTTTCGTTTCTCCTTTCAACAAAAACCAAAGTCTGGCCGAATAGCTAGCCTCCAACTGACATGGTATATTTTTTTCTCCCTGGGGAGTAATTTCAAATAAAACCAGGTCGTTTTTATCAGTATTATAATTGATGTCATCAAGAGCAACCGATACCGGGGCATCTATCCTGTCTTCATTAAAACTCAGTGTAAACTTCATCACTTCCTGTGCAAAAATGGTTTTTACACATAAAATGACTGAAATTAGAAGGATGTATTTCATTGTAGTTGATTCAGATTTATATATTCGGTTTAAAGTTTAGGCACAATCTCGTCGATCGTTTCCTTAAAAGCAATTATATTATCGGTACTAACATCCTGCGGCATTCCTCCTCCGCACGACCAAACTACCCTGCTGGCATCGCCAAATTCTTCCACCATTTTTTTTGTAAGAGTACGAACCTGCTCCGGTGTTCCGGCTGCCATTACATCGCGTGGTGGCAAGTTTCCTATCAATGCTACTTCAGGTCCTGCCAATTCGCGAATTTCTTTCATGCTGTGTTCGAAGCTAAAGTTAAATAAATTCACACCCATTTCCTGTAAATATGGGGATGAAATTAAACCCTGAGCATCGTTGTGGAAGAAATTCACCTGTGAATCAATGGAGTTGAAAATTCGTTTTATATACGGAACTGCAAACTCTTTGCATTCATCATCTCCAATAAAACCAACAATGTCGTCGAGTAAAAGAATTCCTTCGATTGACGGGAACAACTCTTTTTGATATTGAACCCAGTCGATAGTAAACTGTGTAATGGTTTCAAGCAATTTGTGGCTGTTTTCAGGATCCATCATAAAACCCATCATCAGTTCAGTAGTTCCCATTAAAAATGATGCGATGTTTAACGGACCGCGGGCAACGGCAAACCTAATTTCGTGGCCCATGTCATTTATCGGATTCTGATAGTTCAATAATCGTTGAACAATAAACGGTAATAATCCGTCGGTTTTTGGATTTGGAACTTTTAAGGTTGCGGCCTGCGAAATTTCGTTTATTATTTTGTCAGCATGCGGCAAACTGTATTCGTTCCACACCATTTTTGCTCCAAATGCCGAAGGTTCGGTGCACATTCCAAATTCAGACCAGAAGCCCGGAAGGAAGAGAATGTCGGGGAAAGTTTCGATGGCCTTTTTATTGGCTTCGAACCAGATTTTTTCAGAAGAATAATACTGAAGTGTTGAGATTCCTGCCCATCCCGGTATCCACGGACTGTCGATAATAAATCCTGTAAGCGGTTTTTCGGTCGGCTCACCATTCACTGTTTTTAATAACAGTTGCCATTGTTCGTTAGTCATATTATTGGTTTTTGCTTACAAATTTAGGAAGCCAGTGTATAAGAGCTTAGTATTTAATTTGCAATACTTTGTACTTTATTGACATTTTTATACCTTCCCGGTTTGAAAGATCACTGTAAATTCTGATGCATGAAGATAATGCACGAACATATCGATTTCCCCGGAAGGTCGAGTGTAAAAGTTAAATTGCAGGAAAAACCACATTTTACATATCCATGGCATTTCCATTCGGAGTATGAGTTGCTTTATGTGATAGATGGTTACGGAACCAGTTATGTGGCTGATAATATTGAACCTTTTCATGCAGGAGATCTTGTTTTATTGGGTAGCAATCTTCCCCATTTTTGGAAAAGCAGTGCATCCTATCTCCGCGAGGAGAATAAAACGAAAATCAAATATATCGTCATCCAGTTTTCTAACGAGTTTTTTAAAGAGGCTATTTCTGAATATCCCGAATTCCATTTAATCCGTGATTTACTGGAGCGTTCGGGCAGGGGAATCCGGTTTTCACCCGAATTTGCAGAAAAGACCAGGAAAAAAATTATGAAGGTGGTTCGCGCAAAAGGTTTCGACCGCGCTTTGAATGCCCTGGAATTACTGCAATATCTTGCAAAAACAACTCAGTACAGGTTGCTGGCCGGAGAGTTGTATCAATCTCGTAATCATGATTTTACCAGCAATAGAATGACCAAAGTGATGCATTACCTTAATACAATGTATCTGAAAAAAATTGAGTTGGAGAAAGTGGCCGCTGTTGCCAATATGCATCCTTCTGCATTTTGTCGGTATTTCAAAGAAAAATCGGGGAAATCGCTGTCTGAATTTATAAACGATATGCGCATTGGCTATGCCTGTCGTTTGGTTATCGAAGGGAAAATGTCGGTGTCGCAAATCTGTTACGAAAGCGGTTTTAATAACCTGTCGAATTTTAACCGAAGCTTTAAGCGGCACACGGGTTTTACGCCTACATTGTATTTCCAGGAGTTTCACAAAAGGGAGTAGGGGAATGTAACTTTACAGTGAGAATTCTTGAGGAACTGTTTTGATGTGTTATTTTTACAAGTATTATAAATCCAACTACTCAATAATTCTGATATGTATCGAATCCTTCCTTTTATTCTTTTATGTTTTGTTTTTGGGGCAACGGCTCAGGAGAGCGAAAAGATTGCTAATGACTGGGAAAATCCGGCGGTTTTCGAAAAGGGCCAGAACTTCCCGCATGCTTTTCATATTCCTTACGAATCGGCAGAGGCTGCCATTCAAAATATGCCAAAAAAATGTCAGAATCTGCAACTACTAAACGGGAATTGGAAGTTTAAGTGGGTGGAAACACCGGAACAGGTTCCGGAAGATTTTTGGGAACCAAAATTTGATGTGGAAGAATGGGACGAAATAAAAGTGCCTTCAAACTGGCAGATGGAAGGATACGGACACCCAAAATTCAGAAACGTCGCTTTATCGTTCGAAAGTGATCCTCCGAATATCCCTGATTATTACAATCCGGTTGGATGTTACAAACGCAAGTTTACAATTCCAAAAACCTGGAAAGATAAGGAAGTAATGTTGCATTTCGAGGGGGTAAAATCTGCTTCGTACGTTTGGGTGAATGGCGAAAAAGTGGGATACAACCAGGGAGGATTCGAACCGGCCGAATATAATATCACGCCGTTTCTCAAAAAAGGCGAAAACGATCTGGCCGTTGAGGTGATCCGATTTTCCGATGGTTCTTATCTCGAGAACCAGGATATGTGGCGGCTTTCAGGAATTTTCCGCGATGTGGAATTGTACGCCCAACCCAAAACATTTATTCACGATTATTATGTGGTTACCGATTTTGATGCTGATTATTCCGACGCAGTTTTAAACGTTGATGTGGATGTTCAAACTATGCTGAAAGACTCAGTTTTTGGGAGTCTCGAAATGAATGTTTTTAACGCGGAAGGAGTGTCCATTTTAAAGGACGGAGTGCAAAAGGTTGGTTTTAAACTTGGCGTTCAGTCGGTGGAAACGGTGACACTTTCAACAGTAGTGGTAGATCCTCCAAAGTGGTCGGCTGAGTTTCCAAACCTGTTTGTATTGCTGATTCAGCTAAAAAATGCTAATGGTGAAATAACAGAGGCGTTTTCGAAAAAGATTGGCTTCAGGGAAGTGGAATATCGAAACAAAATTTTAACTGTTAACGGTGTTCCTGTAAAATTGAATGGAGTGAACAGCCACATGCATCATCCCGAATTCGGGCAGGCAGTTCCTGTCGAAACGTTGAAGAAGGACTTGCTTCTGATGAAACAGCACAACATTAACTGTGTGCGAACCTGCCATTATCCTCCATCGCCTGAATACCTCGATCTGGCTGATGAACTGGGAATTTACATTTTTGATGAAACAGGCGACGAGGCCCACCAAAATACCTGGCTCTCGGAACGAAAAGAGTGGACAGAAATGTACCGCGACCGCGCAAGAAAACTGGTTTATCGCGACCGTAACCATCCGTCGGTGATTGTGTGGAGCGCCGGAAATGAATCGGGCAAAGGATTCAATATTAACGAAGTAATAAAAACCGGAAAAGCCATCGATCCCAGCCGCCCGGCGTGGATGTATGGTGGAAATACCTTTTACATTCCGTTTGAAGATTTGGTTGGGCCGCGTTACTGGTTACCCATTAACTACAAGAATTTGGGCGAAGGCAAAATATTACCTCCAAACGATTTGCGCTCGTCGTTTATGGATGAATACCTGGCTGCTACCGGAAACGGACTTGGAGGCATGGACGAGTACTGGGAATATATTTGGAAATACCCGCGATTAACAGGCGGCGCTATCTGGGACTGGATGAGCCCGGGTATAAATACACCGCGCTGGATTCTGCCCGATAGTTCGGAATATAAAAATGACGGGCAAATTATGGGACGCCCCGTGTTTGTAGAAGGAGAAAACGGCCGGGCACTGGAATTCTCCGGTCACGACGACTGGGTGGAATTTTACCGTCATCCAAGCCTGGATATAAACGGAAATAAACTGGCATTGGGCTGCCGGGTAGAACCTTTTAAAATTCCGCAGCCTAATATTTTTATGACAAAAGGCAAGCACGGTTACGGTATTCAGATGTCAGATGAAAATACGCTGGAATTTTATGTGTTTTCCGACAAACGAATATCAGCCAAAGCCAGAGTTGGCGAAGATTTTTACGACAACTGGCACCAGATTGCCGGAATTTACGATGGCAGGAGTTTGCAGCTGTACATCGATAAAAAGCGGGTTGCAAGCACTTCTTTTTCCGGGAATATCGATTCAACTCCGTTCCCGTTTTGTATTGGCCGCGAGGCTGAAACGCAGGATCAGGGAGAATATTCTGGCCGAATGTCGATGATGATTATCGATGATGTGAAGGTGTTCGATAAAGCTGTTCCTGTTTCTGAATTTGACAAAACAGATGTTAAGGGAGCTGTTTTGTGCCTCAATTTTGAAGAGGACAAAAAAGAAGGAGAATTTTATTCCATAGGTTTGGGCGGAAGAACTTACGGAATTGTGTGGCCCGACCGCACTCCGCAGCCCGAGATCAACCAGATAAAAAAATCGGGGCAGCCCGTAAAAATAGAAGCGCTCGACGTTGAAAATGGTTTGTTTAAAATTACCAACCGCCATCAATTTAAAAACCTGAGTGAATTGGGAGGTGTTTGGCAGATTTTTGTTGATGGCGAACCTTCGCAACGTGGCTTCTTTGATTGCGACATCCCTGCCGGTGAATCGGATGAGATTAAAATCGATTACCGCCGTCAGCGCATCGATTCGAACCAGGAGTGTTTAATGGAGGTTTCGTTTGTTCTGAAAGAAGATATGAGCTGGGCAGATAAAGGCCATGAAATTGCCTGGGAACAGTTTAAAGTTCCAACAGATTTGTTTTTTGTACAGGAGCCGGAAAATAATCGTCCTGTGTCAGCTTCAGAAACAGAAACACGCGTAACCATTTCGGGCGATCAGTTTTCGTATGTAATGGATAAAAAAACAGGGGAGTTTATTTCTCTTCAGTTTAAGGGAGCGGAATACCTCGAAAAGGGACCGGCATTTAATGTTTGGCGCGCACCCATCGCCAACGATATCGATCCGTGGGGAAGTTACATGTACAGCAGCGAAAACCGAAAGGAAGGAAACGGAAGAAGCATCGATAACCAGCTTCGAACGCTTGGTATGCGCGATCTGGTTTCAGAAGTGGAAGAGTTGAAAGTGCTGTTTAAGGATGAAAAAGGATGCCATCTTTCTGTTTTGATGAATAAAGGGATGCCATCCTTGGGGTCTGAAGCTGTCATTCAAATCAAGGCTTTTTCGTATTCATCCAATCCGCTTCCTGAAAAAGGAAACGGTAATATTTCTGCTTTCGAAAGAAATGAAACCTGGACCATTCATGCCGATGGAAGCATCGATCTGGATCAGGAAATAATTCCGCATGGACGAATGCCTGAAATGTTACCGAAAGTGGGACTTCAGTTTCAGCTACCAAAAGCATTTAATATTGTTGAGTGGTATGGCCGCGGACCTTTCGAAAATTATCCCGACCGAAAAACCGGTGCAAAAGTGGGGTATTATCGCTCAACGGCCGATTCAATGTATGTACCGTATATTATCCCACAGGATTATGGCAACCGTAGCGATGTGCGCTGGCTGAAGGTGCAAAATGAAAACGGAAATGGATTAATGATTAAAGCTGACGAATTGCTGAATTTCAGCCTGCACAAATATTCAACTGATAACCTGTCGAGGGCCATGTATACGTATCAATTAGAGGAGGCTCCCAATACCATTCTTAATGTAGATTACGAAGTGTCGGGTGTGGGCGGAACTGCTATCCGGCAATTGCAAAAGTACAGGGTGAGGCCCGGAGTGAAAAAATATAGCCTGACGATTAAGCCGTTTTAAAGTTTGTTGGAATTGGTTGTTGCGGCTGGCTCTCAGTTAACTTAATTTTAAATAGCTTTATATAACTTTCAAAAAAAATACGATAAAATGAAAAACCTAACTTTACTGTTTATTGCAATTTATACACTCAGCTCATGTTCCGGAAATAAATCACCGAACACTTCAGAATTTGTAAAATCACCTGAGGAAATAGGAACGTTAGTTACAAAAGATCTGCTGTCGCGATCTGAGTTTATGATGTATGATACTAAAGATGTATATGCTGTACACTATGCTGAAGCCTGTGCCGGGTATGGCGCTGTAAAATTGTGTGCATTTCTTAACGACCAGGAAACAGTCGAAAAATTAACTCAGCGGTATGATCGGGTAATTACTGATAGCATTCGAAATACAGCCAATCATGTTGATGCAAATGTATATGGAATACTGCCGCTAGAACTTTATATGCACAACAAACAGGAAAGATTCTTTGAACAGGGAATTGTGCTTGCTGACGGACAATGGGAAAATCCCCGGCCCGATGGACTGTCTGCTCAAACCCGGTATTGGATCGATGATGTATATATGATTAGCTGCCTACAGGTTCAGGCTTTTCGTGCAACAGGAAAAATGATTTACCTCGAGAGAGCGGCAATGGAGGCCGATTCTTATATTCAGAAATTACAACAACCAAATGGCTTGTTTTTTCACGGAGTAAATGCCCCGTTTTTTTGGGGGCGAGGCAATGGTTGGGTGGCGGCAGGTTTGGCAGAATTATTATCTGTTCTTCCTGAAAACAATCCGCATTACAATTCTATATTGACTGGTTATAAAAAAATGATGCAAACTTTGCTCGCTAACCAGGATGAAGATGGCATGTGGCATCAACTCATCGATAAGAAAGAGTCGTTTAAAGAAACATCGTCAACAGGCATGTTTGGATTTGCATTTACCGTGGGCGTAAAAAAAGGAATATTGCCCGAAGAACCATACCGCAATGCTTACACTAAAGCATGGAATGCACTTACTGAATATATTGATGAAGATGGAAAGGTTAGCGAAGTGTGTGTGGGAACGGGCCAGAGCAAGGATGTTAATTTTTATCTCACCCGCCCCCGGATTGTTGGCGATTTGCACGGACAGGCACCCATACTGTGGTTTGCCTACAGCATTTTAGAAAATAAATGGTAGAATACACTCTGCTATCGGGCGAATTTTATCGCGTGATAAGTAAGCCATCCATAGGAACGCGATAAAATCGCGCACCAGCAGTGGGATCAGGTTACGAAGCCTATTAATAATCCTAATGATGATTACAGTAGCAGTAAAAGAATGATTACTAATATTTATCCTAAATAAAATGAAAAATTTCATAATACTTATAGCCGTATTATTAACCCTGTTAACGTCGTGTAACTGGATTTTTGATTTACAACCAGATAAAAATATTGCAACATTCCAATTCTCCGATAAGGATAGTAATTCAATTTTTTCTGATTCCCTTACTTTTGAAGATTTCCGTGTTTCTGCTTTAACTGGGAATGTCCAATTTCTTCACTTAGACTCCGTAAATGGGAGAGTATTAGCGGACGTGGCTTTTAACACAGACAGTGGTGAAGATGTTATAGCCTTATTTAATTATAAGGTAGATATTGACACGGTTACGGTATCTTTTAAAAGAAAAAGCAGGGATATCAAAACTGTAAAATATAACGGGATAATCATGGAGAGCTTACCTGGTTCAGATTTAGTATTCCAAGTGTACAAATAATAGCATTTCAAATTAGAAGAAGGTTGCCACGCTGTTGCGCGCAAGCATTCACTTGATAAGTAAGTTATTTTTAGGAACGCGATAAAATCGCGCATCGGCAGGGGCGTAATGCAGAAATCCAACATTATACCATTCCTGTCGATAGATTTTGATTTTTTGCTTCTTTATATTCTAAATATACAATTGAAAGTAGAAGCAAAATGAATGGAATAGAAAGCCAAAAACCTATGATACTAGTGATTGATAAAGGGATTATGAAAAATGGAGCAATTAGTATTTGTAGAACTCCGGTAATTTTATACCAATTCATCAACTGATTTTTAATTTTCAAAAGACTTATTCCAAAAATAATACTATTAATTCCCATTAATAAAATTGTCAACTTATTGATATGTTCTGCAAAGCTGTACTTTGATGAAATTAGCAATGTGACTAGAAATAATGGGATACATATCATTATGATTATTGAGGATATTTTGAGAATTATGTTCTTATGAAAACTTCCCAGATTATAAAACCCGAAATAAAATAAAACACCAGTGACTGTATAAATAATTCCTATAAATAAGTTAATCGATAGTAAAAAATTATTTTTGGGAATTATCGGAGAAAAAAGAACCCAACTAATGAAATAGGTTATACCTAAGACAAATAATGCTAATAAAACCTTATGCGATATATAATCTGAATTTTCTTGATTATCGCCATTGAAAAAACTCATATCACATGATAAAACATTTGCAATTAATTTTAAGGTAGACATTCTGGGTGTGACATCTCCTGATTCAATTCTTTGTATTGTTCGAATATCTATATTACAAGATTCTGAGAGTTCTTTTTGTGTGATACTTCTTTGATTTCGGATTTCATTAATTTTGATTCCTAGTTCTGGTTGTTTCATAATGGTTTTTAATTTTAGTTAAAATTAGTTGGATTGGTTATGAGAGGCAAACATTTATTGATTATTTAGTGCGGCATTCATACGGCATTTGAAAAAATAGTATGATTAAAATGCTCCGCTATCGCGCGAATCCTTGCGCGTGATAAGTAATTTTTTTTTAGGAACTCGATAAAAATCGCACGCCGGCAGTGTGACGATAGTCTGGTATTTAATGATCTGCTTTAAATCTACTGATAACAAATTCAACTCTGAGTAAGAAAGTGCCAGGACAATTGTCGATTAATATTGTGGATTTATAAATACCATTTCGACGAGATACTCCCGGAGCAGGTATTTTTTATGCCCAAACGCTGAAATAGTGAAAGGCATTAGCGAAAAGATGTCGACAAGTAGTGAAAACATAGTGAGAAAGAATGAAAACAACTACCCGGCCAATGAAAACATAAATGCAATGAGTGAAAACAACTACGCGTGTAAAGAATTCATCACCCGATACACTGCGATTAAAACGAAATGCAGTGAGAACATGTCCGCAATGAGTGAAAACAAGTCAGGGAGCAGTGAATTGAACTACGCGATGAGTGAAAACATCTCCGCGCTTAATGCAAAGAACATCCAGCCAGTGCATTACTGCATTTTTTATAATTATCGGACTATCGATTGTTATTCTTAGTTCTTGCAACAAAAAGGATGTAAGACCTTCTGATTGTATTTTAACCAAAGCCGATAGCCTCCTTGTAACGGAAGACGTAATTAAAGCTTCAGATTTATTTGCAAATCCCGTTATCGCGCAAATCCTTTCATGTGATAAGTAAGTTTTTTCTTAGGAACGCGATAAAATCGCGCACCAGCATGGGGCGGAACGCTTCCGGGAGGCTGCGGACACCTGTATTTTAGCTGCGGAGATACTCCAGCCAATTGCGGAATATGTTTTTTGCAGTGAGGAATCTTTTTTACTGAATAATGTTTACATTTAATGTACTAAAAAAACAAAATGCCCGATACATTGAAAACTTTTCTTGCAAATAACGAACAGCCAAACGACAAAAAATATGCCTGTAAGGCATTGTTTATTAGGTGTTTCAAGGGTTGAAAGATAATAGAATGTTAGTTGCGTTGTAATTAACATGTACGTTAGCGGCAAACTTAACTGATGACACAACAATTTAATTATTAAGAGATAAGACATGTCAGGAGATATTGAAGAAATAAAAAAAATAATAGAAAGCATACCCGAACATTTTCATATACTTGAAAATGAAACTGATTGGAGTATTCATTCTGATTTTATCACATTAACAGAGAAACTGAGTTCACAAGAATATACGGAGAAAGGGCTAATCGATGAAAGCAAAAAACTCTTCTCCGATACAATTTCTAATGACTTAAAAATAGAATTGTTAGTTAGATTAGGATGTTCTGGAATAGTTGAATCCTATCGTATCCTTGAAAAATTTTATGCTGATTGTGATACCGAATTAAAGACATGGGCTGCTTTGGCGTTACAAGAATCTTGGATTTTGCTTGAGAGCAAATTGACTGACACCAACAGCGGATTTATTTCTTCAGGACTAGGAGGAAAAGATAATTGTCTTCGATTTTTCTTTGTGATATTCAGTACGACTTGTAAGCCTTTCAATTCCACAGAGAGAAAACTTATTAATATAGAGTTCGAGTCAATTAGCAAAGAATTCAACTCTAATGTTGAAACGATAGATTTTTATGAAGATTATTCGTGTTTGACAATATTAATCTCAATGGATGTGGCTCCAGATACAGTTATTATGAGTGGCATACATAAGTGTAACGAGTTAGGAAAATTCATCGTTCCACATTATTTTGTTACCAATGTTGAGATTCCTTCAAAAAAAGAAATATCAGACATAATAAAAGAAATGAGAAAAGACAAAAAATAAAAAAAGTCAGCCCCCGCTATCGCGCGAATCCTTTCGCGTGATAAGTAAGTTTTAGGAACGCGATAAAATCGCGCTCCAGCATGGGGGCAACCATTTTAAACCGAAATACATCTATAACCAAAACAAGACCAATGAAACCTAAAACATTAACATTCCTATTTTCAATAGCAATGCTGCTACTTTGGAGTTGCAACGAAGATCCCTTTGATGAACAGAAAGGTACATTTACCGACAAACGTGACGGGCAAGTTTACGAATGGGTAAGAATAGGCGAACAAATATGGATGGCTGAAAATTTGAGAGCAACAAAATATAACGATGGAGCCTCAATCCCTTATGTTGCAGATTCTTCCACATGGCGCAATTTGTCAACTCCGGCATATTGTTGGTGCAACAATGACGAAAATAAATACAAAAAAGACTATGGTGGATTATATAATTGGTATAGTGTAAACACGGGGAAATTATGCCCGAAAGGTTGGCATATTCCAACGAAAGAAGAATGGGATACTTTGATAAATTTTTTAGGCGGGGATCAAGTTGCAGGGGGGAAAATGAAAGAGTCTGGAATAATACATTGGAACAGTCCAAATTATGGTGCAACAAACGAAAGTGGTTTTACTGCCCTTCCTGGAGGCGTAATGATGCCCAAGGGAACATGTAGATCAATAGGTGTGTCGGCTTATTATTGGTCTGCAAATGAACTTGATGCCAGGTCTGCATGGGCTTATGAATTAGACATGTCCATAGAAGGTATAATTTCTTTTGACCCTTTAAAAAGTGGAGGTTCATCAATACGTTGCATAAAAGATTAGACGAAAGGTTTAGAGATAAGGAAACAGATACAATAAAAAACAGTTGCTATAGCGAATCCTTTCGCGTGATGAATAATTTAGTCTTAGGAGCGCGATAAAATCGCGCACCAGCATTGGGTTGTAATTAACATGTACGTTAGCGGCAAGCAAAAAAACGCATATTGCACTTTTGGATGAGCACTTTTAACTGAGTTTTGCTAAATGTGTTGTGCATTTTGTATCTTTGCAAAAAATAGTTTAGAAAATTATGAGAACATTATATCAGAAATCATTAGTGTCCGGTAAAAATTAACCGGACAGCACATTTTGAAGAACTGCCCGGTATGTCTACTTTTAGTTTACCACAACAAAAAAGTAGGACATGGGTAAAAATACAAATTTTAATGGACAGCCGATATTCAATCAACTGTTAACGTTCATTGACAAAAGTGAGATAAGAAAAATAGCGAAGCAACATGGTAGCGAACGGTATGTAAAGAAATTCACAACTTACAACCATTTGGTCGTCATGCTTTTTGTTGTTTTCGAAGGTTATCATTCCATCAGGGAAGTTATACTAGGATTACTTGCCAATGCTCACAAATTGTCCCATTTGGGACTTAATTATTTAGTTCGGCGCAGTACCTTTTCCGAGGCCAATAAACGAAGAGACAGCCAAGTATTCAAGGACATTTACATGTCGGTATATGATAAACATTCTTCACGTTTAGCGGACAGCCGGTTAAAAGACAAGGATATGAAACGTCTCTATATTATGGATTCGACCACAATATCCCTGTTTAAGGACATCTTGAAAGGAGTTGGCCGAAATCCTAAAAATGGCAAAAAGAAAGGTGGCATTAAGGCACATACAATTATCAAAGCCAGTGAGAATGTCCCTTGTTTAATCAGGTACAGTGAGGCTGCAAGGCACGACCATATGTTTTTGCACGAAGTTGAATCCTTACCTGCAGGTTCAATCATTACTTTCGATAAAGGTTATGTCGATTATGAACAATATGAAACATTTACTGAAAAATCGATTTGGTATGTAACCCGTTTAAAGGATAATGCCTTATATAAAGCAGGTAAAGAATTTGATATTCCTGACGATGCTGATTTTGGTGTCCTAAAAGATGAAGAGGTTGTTCTACATTATGGGGAAAACAAATCAAAAACACACAGGGCAAGAAGGATTGCTTATTGGGACGATGAAAACAACAGGCTTTTTGAGTTCATAACAAACAACTTTGAACTATCAGCGGAAAAGATTGCTCTCATTTATAAAAAACGTTGGCAAATCGAACTGCTTTTCAAACAATTAAAACAAAATTTTCCCTTGAAATATTTTCTCGGGGACAATGAAAATGCCATTGAAATACAGATATGGGCTGCAATGCTTGCCAATCTGCTTATTACTTTAGTTAAGAGCAAACTCAAACGCAGTTGGGCTTTTTCAAATATGGTATCGATTATCAGACAACAACTAATGAATTACATCGATATCTATTCATTTCTTGAAAACCCCGAAAAAAGTTGGATTAAACTGATCAAAGAAGACCAAACCAATTACCAACAATCGCTATTCCCCAAAATACGGGGGCTTACTTTTGACAATATGAAAACTTGATACTATGTATCAGTGAATTGAAAAAGAAAAATTAATAATATTCCGGTTTACCGGACAACAATGATCAGAAATTTGAAACACTTTTGCAAATTACAACAACGAATTTTAAGCGCTATTTATATGATAATGTCTCGTGGGAAAGCCGCATGATTGGAATTATAGGTGCTCGTGGAGTTGGAAAAACCACTATGATTCTCCAACACATAAAAGAAAAATTAGATAGCAAAAAAGCCTTATATGTTTCCGCTGATGATATGTATTTTGGAGAAAATAAATTGTTTGATTTAGCGGAAGATTTCTACAAAAATGCTGGAGAATATTTATTTATCGACGAGATTCACAAATATACCGACTGGTCACGAGAACTGAAAAACATTTACGACTCATTTCCAACCTTAAAAATAGTATTTACAGGTTCTTCGGTACTTGATATTCTTAAAGGTTCTGCGGATTTAAGTCGTCGTGCAATTATATACAAGTTACAAGGATTGTCATTTCGTGAATATTTGAAACTATTTCATAATCAGGATACAGAAGTTTTCTCTTTGGAACAAATCATAAACAATGAAGTAAAACTTGAGCATATTCAACATCCATTACCGCTATTTAATGAATATTTGCAACGAGGATATTATCCATTTGGAATAGAAGATGAAATAAATTTACGTTTAGGACAAATTATCGTTCAAACATTAGAATCAGACATTCCACAATATGCAAACCTTAACGTAGGGACAAGTAGAAAACTAAAACGACTACTTTCAATAATTGCGGAAAGTGTACCTTTCAAACCCAATTTTTCAAAAATATCAGAAATTATTAATGTAAGCAGAAACTCATTAGATGATTATTTTTCATATATGGAAAAAGCAGGATTGATTGGACAATTACGCAACGAAACGAGTGGAATTAGAGGATTAGGAAAAGTTGATAAGGTATATTTAGACAATACAAATATCATTTTCAATTTGGTTGGAGAGAAATCGAATATTGGAAATTTGCGAGAAACATTCTTTTTTAATCAAATGAGAGTAAAAAATGAAGTAATATCTTCAAAAAAAGCAGATTTTGTAATTAATGATTACACTTTTGAAGTTGGTGGGAAAACTAAACAACAAAACCAGATTAACAAAGACGGTAAATCATTTATTGTAAAAGATGACATCGAATATGGTTATCTCAATGTAATTCCACTTTGGGCTTTTGGATTGAATTATTAAAAAGAAAAAAATGCCAGGCGTTAATCGAGTAGACTGCCCACTAGCAAACGCTAGCGGGGAGAGCCTCTCACACCACGACTTTTTACTTCATAAAAAGTACGTACGCGAGCTTTGCTCCCTCCTTTCGCTCTGCTCAGGAGCATATACGGCGGTTCGCTAAGTCATAGGAAACAATGGTGATTTTGGTTTCACCTCGTTGTAAAGATCCAGCAAAGGAACGTATCCCCGCTTTTTCAAACGATTAATCGTGATTGTAGTACCCAGAATCGGGCTTTGAGCAATTGCCCATCCACCCATCCGTGAGCGGCTCCATGCATAGGCTTGCTGAGATTCAACCCCGAGACGAATCAGGTTTTTCCTTTTCCGGTCCCTCCCCTACAAGCTGGCTCCTCCTTAAATTTGCCCACCGGGCAAATTCTTAACAGTCGGCCCTCCAGTGATGCCATATACAATAACGAAGCCGGTTTCTGAGCCACCCGTCCAGTTCCGCGAGTTTAACCTGGATGCTTGCCATACGGAAAGCATTGATCCAGCCGCGCTGTACTTCGTTGAGTTTTCCGATGCGTTCATCGAAACTCATCGGGGTGGTTTTTCGGGTGATGGTTTTCAGTTTTTGCTTTAAACTTTTCCAACTCTTTTCGGATACTACAAGTTGATACTTGCCGCGTTCTCCTTTCCGGTAGGTCGGCACAGGGCTGACCGTTAAGAAAAGCCCCGCTATCGCGCGAATCCTTTCGCGTGATGAATAATTTAGTCTTAGGAACGCGATAAAATCGCGCACCAACATTGGGAGAGCGGAGACCTTCAAGGTTTCCAAAACCTTGAAGGTCTTTTTCTGCAAACTCCAACTGCAAACTAAATCTTGCCAATCTCGCGGTTCTCCGAACCTTTTTCAAGGCCAACGTTTAAATCGCCCAGTTCGGCACGTGCTTTTTCTACTATTTCCATTAATTCGGCCGCTTTTTCAGGGTAATATTCAATAACGTTGTATTGTTCTCCCGGGTCGCGCATCATGTTGTACAGTTCCGGTTTTTCAACCGTCATTCTGATTCGTCTCCCTCCATAACCATCGTGTCCGGGCTGTGTGTTATATGATGACCAGGTATGTGGAAGAACGAGTTTCCAGTTACCTCTTCTTACTCCGTTCAGGTTGTTCTTTCCGTAATAAAATAAAATGGTTTCGCGCGGATTGGCCTCATTGTTTCCTTTCCAGAGCTCCACAATACTGGTTCCGTCAATTTTTAATTCAGGAAGTTCAGCCCCTGCAATTTCTGCGAAACTGGGTAGTATATCAACAGCGCATCCCAGCTTGTTACAGATGGTACCTGCCGGAATATGTCCCGGCCATTTAACGATAAACGGCACACGTTGTCCGCCTTCCCAACTGGTGGTTTTGCCTTCGCGCAAACCTCCTGCCGATCCGGCGTGGTTTCCGTAGTTCAGCCAGGGGCCATTGTCGGTTGAGAAAATAATAACCGTATTGTCGGCAATGCCGTTGTCTTGCAATGCTTTTTCTATCTGCCCGACGCTCCAGTCTATTTCCATTATCACGTCGCCGTATTTTCCCTGTTCACTATTTCCACGGAATTTGTCGGAAACTCCCAGTGGTACGTGTGCCATACTATGCGGAACGTATAAAAAGAACGGTTTATCTGCATTGCGATTAATAAAATCAACGGCATTTTCGGTATAAAGTGTGGTTAAGGTATCCTGACCTTTTAAATCGGTAATGGTAAACATTACGTCGTTGTCTTTCATAACGGGCAGATCGGGATTATTTGACCTGCCATGTCCTTCCGGAAGCGGATTTCCAACATCATCGAGTGGCCACATGTCGTTAGAGTATGGTATTCCCACATATTCGTCGAAACCATTCTGCAGAGGCAGAAATTTATCGGGTCGTCCCAAATGCCATTTCCCGAAAATGCCGGTGGCGTAACCTTTTTCTTTCAGCATTTCGGCAATGGTGGTTTCATTCGGATTTATCCCAACCTTGTCGTTTGGAAAAAGAGCTCCTGAAAACCCGATTCGGTTGGGGTAGCATCCGGTCATCAATCCGGCCCGCGATGCACTGCAAACGGGTTGTGCTGCATAAAAGTTGGTGAAACGCATTCCCTCAGCTGCCATTTTATCGAGGTTGGGAGTGGTCCAGCCGGTGGCTCCCTGCGTTCCAATATCGCCGTAACCCATATCGTCGATAAAGACAATTATAAAGTTGGGCGGATTATCGTTTGTGGATTTTTGTTCTATTTCAGTAGTACACGAAAACGTCAAAAAGATGAAAACTGCTGCAAAAGCATTTAAAAGAAATTTCATTGTAATTGGTTTAAGTTGATTTCAGACAGTAAAAATAAGATTTCTAATGGTTCTGTTATTCTTTTTAAAGCAACCTTTTTTAAGTAATTTGCATCTTATTAAGAAATTAAGCTTCAATAAAATGCGAATTAAGTTTATCTCCTTTTCAATTTTAATAACAATAGTATTTTATGCTTGTGAGAAAGAATCTGTAAGTCCAATCGATAATATTGACGACAGAACTTTAATCAATGAAGTTTGGGGCGATGGTGAATTGTTCTATGAATACTCCTATAATGGTGCAGGATTGATAGAAGAAGAAAAAAGTAAATTCCATTATACCAGGTATAAATACAATAGTAAAAATCAATTGACTCGAAGTGATTATTATATTGACGAAAGAATTTTTAGTAGTAGCTCACAATTGTTGGATGAAGCCTTGACCCGGAAAGAATGGGTGAGTCCTGAGAACACTGAATTGTATTCTTATAATGAATACAGCTACAATAGCAGTGGAGAGTTAGAGCGCAGGGAAACAAATCGTTTGGCAACCGGTTATGAATCATATTCAGAATATTCGTATAACAACAACGGGCGTATTGAAAGACGAACTTCTTACCATGAAGGAAAAGCTTCGATGTACGATCTTTTCTTTTATGACTCGGTTGGAAATCTCATAAAGGAAGAACGCTACCTTATTCTTGATGATGGAAGTAATGAGCTTCAAACCCGGAACGAATATGAATTTGATAATCATCCCAATCCGTATTTGTCGTTTCGGGCATTGATGATACCCGGCCAATACACCAATGCCAATAATATTGTAAAAGACACCTATCAAATATTTTTCGAGGTTTCTGGTTTTGATAATAATGTTCAGGTAACCGTTAATGAATACAGTTATAATGAAATGGGATATCCTGTGCAGCAAAACGATTGGGAATATGTTTATTATTAACCTGAGTTCGGCTTTAAAATAACTCAGGTTATTAAACTTTACCGGCGTAGTGTTTCTGTAAATATTCAAAGAGCCGGTTAATTCTTTGAACCTTGGTGTCGTCGTTTTTGGGTTCCTGTATAAAACCTATCCAGAATTTTTTCCCGGAAAAGGGAAGCTTCTCAAAATATTTTGTCATTTGCGGGTCGTTGTCGAGTAACCACTGAAGATACTCCGGAATTTCTATCCCCCGGGGTTTGTTGTCCTTTTCCAGTTCAATGAAAACCGTGTTGCCTTCGTTTTTACCGATCGCATCGCAGATGTCTTTTTTTAAACGCAGCCAGTGGCCTTCCTTTCCATTGGGAAGCAGGTTCATTGAATATGTTTCCCCATCAATGGAAACTTTGCACCAAACGTGCCTTTTTGTGCCAAATTCTTTCAAACTGTCGAAGGGGAATTCTGCATAGGTGCCATTAGCCGGCCCGGAAATTAAAACTGTTTGGTAGGTGAATTTTTTACTCATCGTTCAGGAATTTCAGGTTGCGCTGTACTCCTTTAAATCCGGTTCGTTTAACCGCCGAGTTTTTAAACAGCTCATTAAAGAGTGGTTTCTCCATGTTGTCCCATTCTTCTTTTTGCAACTGAAGCAATTTTGGATGAGGTTTAAATGCAGGTTCGTTATGTGGCTGCGATTTCAGGTTCCATGGACACACATCCTGGCAAATATCGCAGCCAAAAACACGATTCTCAAATTGTCCTTTCAGGTTTTCATTCAAATCGCCTTTCAATTCAATGGTTTGATACGAAATACATTTTCGGGCATCAACCACGCGTTCGGCAACAATGGCTTTTGTGGGGCAGGCATCTATACATTTAGTGCACCGTCCGCAGTGATCGCGCACCAGTTTTGGATCATCAAAAGGCAGCTCAATATCGATAATTAATTCTCCAATAAAAAAGAAGCTGCCGTGTTCGGGCGAAATCAGGTTGCTGTTTTTTCCGATCCAGCCCAGCCCGGCTTTTTTTGCCCAGGCACGTTCCAAAACCGGAGCAGAATCAACAAAAGGCCGCCCGTTGCAAGGTTTTATTTCAGTCTGGATAAATTCAAGAAGTTGATTGAGTTTGTCTTTCAAAACAAAATGGTAATCGGTGCCGTAAGCGTATTTCGAGATTATTGGAGCAGTTTTATCTTCCTGAGCATTCTTTGGAAAGTAGTTCAGCAAAACCACAATTATAGTTTTGGCATCTTCTACCAATAGAGCCGGATCCAGACGCTTGTCGATATTGCGATCCATGTAGCCCATTTCGCCATGCATTTTTTCCCCCAGCCAATGTTTTAAATGTGGTTCTTCATTTTTTAAGGCAGAAACCTGTAAAATTCCACATTTTAGGAAACCAAGTTCGCTTGCTTTTCGTTTTATTAAATCAGATATTTGCATGGCCAAATTCATTAAAGCCAAAATTAGGAATAACTTTTTATTTATTGCTTTTATGCGCATCGCCGTTATCGATCTTGGAACCAATACATGTAATCTCCTGGTTGCAGAAATGCAGAATAGCACTTACCGGATATTACACCAAAGCAAAGAGTTGGTAAAACTTGGCGACGATAAAATCAGGGACAACGAGATAAGCGGGGAAGCAACTTCGCGCGCAGTTGAGGCCTTTACAAGGCATATTAAGGTAGTTAATGAACTGGAAGCATCGAAACTAAGGGCAATCGCAACATCTGCGGTTCGGTCTGCCGATAACAAAATTGATTTTCTTGACAAAATAGGAGAGGATTGTGGGTGCCTGGTAAAAGTGGTGACAGGCGAACGAGAAGCCGAGTTGATATTTGAAGGAGTTCTGCTGGCCTTCGGAGAATTTAAAGAACCATCGGTAATTCTGGATATTGGAGGAGGCAGCAACGAACTGATTTTAGCACAGGGCAAAGAGATGCTTTGGAAAGAGAGCCAACCTGCGGGAATGGCGAGAGTTATTCATGCCTTGCATTTATCAGATCCGGTTAAAGATTCGGAAGTCGCTCAGATGCAGGATTTTTTTATAAAGAATCATGGTAGTGCATTTAATCGTTGCAAAACGCAGAATGTTCAGACCCTGGTTGGATGTTCGGGCGCTTTCGATACAGTTGCAGATTTGATTGATGGTGTAAATGCGGGAGAGAAACAACGTGTAACCCAGGAAATATCGCTGGCCGACTTTTACGAGGTGTACGAAATTCTGAAAAAATCGACGAGGGAAGAACGACTTAATATGAAAGGAATGGATCTGGTTCGGGTAGACCTGATTGTGCCTGCCGTTATTTTGATTGAAAAGCTTATTGCTGAAATCGGAATCAAAAAAATCGTTCAAACCGACTTTGCCCTGCGCGAAGGTGTTTTGTATGAAATAATGAATAATTCTAAAGTACGATAGAAGTAGGGGTCCCACATTTTATGCAGTTTCCGTCAGGTCCCAGTTTTTTAAATTCGGTGTTATACCCATTACGTTCGATCAGTACTTCGCCGCATTCCGGACAATAACTCGACGATCTTTTTTCATCGCTGACATTTCCCAGAAAAACATAACAAAGATGTTCAGTTGCAATGTTGTATAGATTTTTCAGGGTGTGGATCGGTGTTAGCGGCTGGTTTAATTTATACTGAGGAAAATAACGTGAAAGGTGTAGGGGAGTTTTTTCGCCAAGTTCAATGGCAATCCATTTTGCCATATCGCGAAAGATGTTTTCATCATCGTTCAATTCCGGAATAACAAGTGTTGTAATTTCAAGATGAGCATCAGATTGAGAAATGGTTTTGAGTGTTTCGAGAACCGGTTGCAGTTTCCCTTTGGTGTGCATGCGATAAAAGTTATCGGAAAAAGCTTTCAGGTCGATATTGAAGGCATCGATATACGGAAGCAGTTTTTTTAACGGCTCAGGATTGATGTAACCATTCGAAACCATTACATTTTTAAGTCCGTTTGTTTGGGCGAGTTGAGCAGTTTCTAAAGCAAATTCATAAAAGGTAAACGGTTCGTTGTAGGTGTAGGCAATTCCAATATTGTTCCATGTTTTAATTGCTTCATGAATAATATGTTCCGAAGTTATTTCGTGAAAACCGTTAAATGTTTTGGCTTCGCATTGCGAAATCCGGTGGTTCTGACAAAAGCTGCAATGAAGATTGCATCCCACCTCGCCGAACGACAGGATATTTTTCCCGGGGTAAAAATGGTAAAGCGGTTTTTTTTCAATGGGATCGGACCCCAGGGCAGCAACTTTATTAAAAACTTCGGTAAATAGAATCCCATTTTTGTTGTTTCGCACTTTGCAGTTTCCGGTCTGGCCGTCATCCAGAATACAATTCCATGGACATAGTTCGCATTGAATTTTTGGAGCTTTTAACTTGCTGTAAAATAACGCTTCCTGCATTTTCCAACTTTTACATTAAAGTTAAACCAAATTGTTAGAATGTTAATGCAATTTCGGCAAACATTTTTTTATGGTTGAATGCCGATATATAAAAACAAAGGCATTGGGAGTAAGCGAACCAATGACTCGGTGTTTTTGATAATGAGTATTACGAAAGGAAAATCACAGATCTTCTTTTTATTTAAAGAGAGTTGTGTTGGGTTATTTTTACTTATTGGGTTTTGATCCAAGTGTTTTGATATCGCTTTGTATTTGTTCCACTTTTTTTAGTAGTCGACTCATGTCTGTCTCCGGTTCCGGGATCTCTGTGTTCAGATAACAAACAAATTTCCAGGCTTCTTTTACTTCATTGACGGGGACTTCGTAAGGCTGGTACATTTCATTGAGCGAAATAAGCCGGAGTGACTGATTTTCCCTGATTTTGTTTTCTGCTATCTTAAAAACAATCCCTTCGTCGCGGGTGACAATAATGTATGCCTGGCTTGTTTTAATATCGTAGAAATTCTGAATAAACTCACCAATTACAATCGATCCGTCGGGAATGGGTAACATCGAGTCGCCTTCGATGGTGAAGGCGCGGTATTTCTTTTCTTTCGATAAAAACGGAAGTTGAAAAACCGGGAGGTTGCCAATGTACTCCGGATCGGCAAAACAATTCACATAACCTGCCTTGGCTTTTTCGTCTACAAATTCGATGTTGTCGTTATTGTCGTTGTCAACGGTAGTGGCTATTACCCGCAGGTTGGTGCCGCGAATAAAAACATCGAATCCATTTTGCAATTCTGTAAACTGACTTTCTGATAATTGCTGCAGATCGATATTGATCAAAGTGTCGATTGCAATGCCAAAGTATTTCGAAAATGACTGCAGGTGAGTAACTGTAGGCTGGCTGATGCCATTTTCAAGCGCATTTACTGTTGTACGTTTTATTTCCAGTGCAGCTGCTACTTCGTTTTGTGTGCGTTTTTTTCGACTTCTGAGAAGTTTGATATTGCTTTTGAAATAATTCATTTAAACAATATTGATTACGGAATAGAGTCCTTTGTTTATAATCGTTTTGCTAACCCTGGGCTTAATTGTAATAAGCTGAATAGGGCCTTAGCCCTTAATTTTTTTAATTCTAAATAACACTCAAAATTAAAAAATATTCTTGTTATATAGAAATAAATGATTAAATTATTATCGAACAAATTGATAATATTATTATCAAAAAGGGGAGATGAAGAGTGATAAAACTTGAAAAATCTTCCTAAATGTTTGAACCCACGCAGAATTGTTGATCCCCGGAATTTTTTCCGGGGATTTTTAATGAAACAGAAGACTACGCGCTTAGCGCATAACATGAAAACAATGAACGAAAAAGTCCACGAAAAGCTGAAAATACTTTCCGATGCAGCCAAATATGATGTGTCGTGTGCTTCGAGCGGGAGTAACCGGGCCAACGCCTCTAAAGGGATTGGCACCGGAGTTGCTTGTGGTATTTGTCATAGTTTTACCGAGGATGGACGCTGCATCAGTTTGTTTAAGATTTTAATGACCAACAATTGTATTTACGATTGTGCCTATTGTATTAACCGACGCACCAACGACCGCCCGCGAGCGACTTTTACTCCACAGGAAATTGTGGATATGACCATAGGATTTTACCGTCGGAATTATATCGAGGGTTTGTTCCTGAGTTCGGGGGTAATTAAAAGTCCGGATTATACCATGGAGCGGATGATACAGGTTGCCAAAAAACTTCGAAAGGAGGAGAATTATAATGGTTATATTCATTTGAAAGCGATTCCGGGAGCAAGTAGCGGGTTGATCCAGGATGCCGGCATTTGGGCCGACCGATTGAGTGTTAACATGGAAATCCCTACCGAGCCAAACCTGAAAAAATTGGCGCCTGAAAAGAATTATCCTGATATTATTAATCCCATGGGACAAATTCGCGATTCGATTATTGTGGCTAAAGAAGAAAGGAAAAAGTACCGCAAGGCGCCCCGTTTTGCCCCGGCCGGACAAAGTACCCAGCTGATTGTTGGCGCTACTCCCGAAACCGACCGACAGATTATTTTGCTGTCGTCGGGTTTGTATAAAAAGCAAAATCTGAAGCGCGTTTATTTTTCGGGCTACCTTCCTGTGAACGATTACGATAAACGTTTGCCGGCTGTAACCCGACCGCCGCTGGTGCGCGAGAACCGACTGTATCAAAGCGATTGGCTCATGCGTTTTTATCATTTTAAGGCCGAAGAAATTTTAACGAAAGATCAGCCTTTTCTTGATCTCGACATCGATCCGAAACTCGGATTTGCTCTACGAAACATGCACCTGTTCCCGGTAGATATTAACCGGGCAGATTATGAAATGATATTGCGGGTTCCCGGAATCGGGGTGCAATCAGCTCAAAAGATTATACAGGCGCGCAAACACCGCCGTTTAAATACGTTGCACCTTAAAAAGCTGGGAATTGTGATGAAACGCGCCAAATACTTTATTACGTGTAACGAGCTCCCTGCCCATAAAAGGGATTGGGAACCCCGGCGATTAAAACATAAATTGTTATGTGAGATGAATTCGAAGTATAAAAAATCGCTGGATACACAGCTGAAGCTGTTTGCCGATTTTAAGCCGATGCTACCACCGTTGCATTAGCTTTCTTTCTAGTAGTTAATATCCAGAATCCAGTCATGAAAATATACACTTACGATAATACATTTGAAGGGTTTTTAACCTGCGTTTTCGACTGTTACAGCCGTAAGGACTTTGCGGTAGATATTTGCCCGAAGTATGGCGAACAGCGCTATCTTTTTGTTGAAAGTATTGATATTCCTACGAATCCGATAAAAGCTGAGCGGGTTTGGAAAGGTATTCAGAAAAATCTTTCAGGGAAAAATAAGCAGTTGTTGTTTTATGCCTACTTGTCGGAAGAGGTGGGTATTGAAATGAAAATTTACCGCTTTTTACGCCGGATGTTCAGCGGTCATCTGAACCTGGAAACCGATTATGGCGATCCGGATGTTCTGTATATTACGCAAACTTCGCAAAAGGTGAAAAAGGAAGCCATGCGCATGTTGCAGTTTGTCAGGTTTCAGCGCACCAAAGATGGGATGTATTTTTGCGGTATCGAGCCAAAGTACGATGTGATCCCTTTAGCTATCAATCATTACAAAAAGCGTTTCTCCGATCAGAAATGGCTGATTTACGACCTGAAACGGAATTACGGCATTTTCTACAATAAAGAAAAAGTGGAAGAAGTGGTGTTAACGAAAAAACAATTTAATACATACAACGGGCAGGTGAAAGAAACTTTGCTCGATGAGGGCGAAGACTTTTACCAAAAACTATGGCGCTCATACTTTAAACAAATAAATATTGAAGACCGTAAAAACCTAAAGCTGCAACGCCAACATATGCCCCGGAGGTTTTGGCGCTATCTGCCTGAAAAACAAGAGACGAATTGAGTTAAGTGGTGCGCTGATGTTATTTTCAGTAACCTTTTTTCCGGTCAGGTGATTAGGAATGCGTTAACATGGTCTAACCTATTTTTTATTTATATTCGCAATAATCATACTTCAATCGAAAAACCAAATATTCAAATAACCGAAAAATGAAAAAGATCAATTCGTCACTTTGCCTGATTATCCTGCTTTTTATCAGTCAATTTGCAGGTGCTCAAACTATTTATCAGTGGCGCGGTCCTGCCCGCGATGGAAAATACAACGAATCCGGATTATTATCTCAGTGGCCTGAAGAAGGTCCGCAATTATTGTGGTCAACAGAAAAACTTGGTCCCGGTTACGCGGCTCCGGTTTTAACTCCTGAGAAACTGCTTATTATTGGAGTTGAAGACGGAATAAGTACGCTTTTTGCTTACGACCTGAATGGTAAATTGCTGTGGAAAGCTCCAAACGGAAAATCATTCGTAGGGGATGGATTTTCAGCCAGGTTTCCGGGAGCGAGATCAACTCCAACTGTTGTGGGCGAGATGGTTTATGCAACATCGGGTACCGGGAGGTTGGCTTGTTTTAACCTGAATACCGGGAAAGAGTTGTGGGCAGTTGACATGGTGAAAGATCTGAAAGGATTTATGAATGAATTTAGTTATGCCGAGTCCGTAGTTAGTGATGATAATGCAGTTTTTTGTTTTCCAGGAGGAAAAGAAATTAACGTTGCAAAACTCGACCGCTTTACCGGAAAAACCATTTGGACATCGGAAGCAACCGGAGATACCACTCATTTTGTTTCGCCAATTCTTGTAAATCTGCCATCGCGAAAGGTTTTTGTTTCCGTATCAAGAAAATATGTTTTTGGTGTTGATTGTAAAACAGGTGAATTGCTTTGGAAATACAATATTGCTATTCGACACGACGGAGATCATGCCAATACTCCTGTTTATCAGGCGCCATATTTGTACGTTATTACAAATGATGATAATGGAAAAGGTGCAATAAAACTGGAGCTTTCATCTGATGGAACCAGTGTGAAAGAAGTGTGGACCAATGAAAAAATAAAGAATGATATCGGTGGTTATATTCTGCACGATAAAAAATTGTTTGTCACTACAGAAAATAAGTACCTGAATGTACTTGATCCTGAAACGGGAACAGTACTTGAAAGAGTAAGATCTACTTTTGGTCGGATTATTTTTGCCGATAATAAATTTATCGTTTATGGTACCAATGGAGATGTGAACCTTTTTAATTATGAAAATGGCAAGTTGGTTTCCGGAGGATCTTTTAAAGTTACGATGGGTAGTAAAGAACATTTTTCTTATCCGGTAGTTGCCAACGGAGTTTTGTATATCCGACACGGAGAAGCATTTATGGCATATAAGATTAAGTAAATGTCAAAAAATGTTCTCATAAAGACCGTAACTAGTATCCAGTGACAAATGACCAAAAAGGAAGGCATCTGTTTATGATTCTATACATACAGATGCCATCCTTTTTTATCTCGAAACTAGCAGCTCGCTACTCGCTACTTTTCATATTCTTCTTTTTTAGTAGCCGGTAACAGTAGATTCAGAATAATACCTACTGCTGCAGCTAAACCAATTCCTGCCAGCGAGAATGTTCCGTATTGAATTACGGCTCCGCCAATACCAACAGTAAGCACCAATGAAACGATTACCTGGTTGCGGGTTTCGCCCATGTTGGTTTTAGAGTCTACCAGCGTTTTAATACCAATAGATGCGATCATTCCAAAAAGTAATAACATAATACCGCCGAGTACTGCCTGCGGAATGGTTTCCAGCAAGCCACTAATTTTGCCCACAAACGCAAATACTATTGCAGTAATGGCCGAAATACGTAGGATGAACGGGTTGGTAACTTTTGTAAGAGTAATTGCTCCGGTTACTTCGGAGTAAGTCGTGTTGGGCACACCGCCAAAAAATCCTGCCAGAGCTGTGGCAACACCATCGCCAAGCAGGGTGCGGTGCAATCCCGGTTTCTCAATGAAATTTTTATTACAAACTCCTCCAATGGTGTACATATCGCCAACATGTTCGATAATTGGCGCGATGGCTACCGGAACCATGTAAAGAATGGCTTGCCAGCTAAACTTTGGAGTGGTAAATTCCGGTATGCTTATCCACCCGGCTTCCTGTACTACAGTGTAATCAACTTTTCCCCAAATAAGCGCAGCAATATAACCCACCGCAATAGCAATAAAAATAGGGATTAGTTTCAGCATTTTCTTGCCAAAAATAACCACGGTAATTGCTGTTGCCAATGTAATTACTGCAAGTGCCCAATCGGTTTTTGCCATGTCAACTGCTGTTGATGCCAGTGATAAACCGATCAGCAAAATAATAGGCCCAACCACTACCGATGGAAACAAACGTTCGACAAATGTTATTCCGCGTAATTTTACCAGGGCAGAAACTACGCCGTAAACTATACCGACGGCTATAATCCCTGAAAGTGTTCCGGGCCAGCCGAATAGTCTGGTGGCTTCAATAATTGGAGCTACAAAAGCAAAGCTACTTCCAAGGAAAACGGGAACGTTTCCTTTAGTAATGAGGTGAAAAAGCAGAGTGCCTATTCCGGCAGTAAAAAGTGCAACGGCCGGGTCGATGTTCACCAGCAAGGGTACCAAAACTGTTGCTCCAAAAGCAACAAATAAAAATTGCACACCCAGTACGGTGTTTTTTAATGTAAGTTGTTCACGTAAAGATTTACCACTCATGTTTTTTGTATTCGTTTAAAATTTGCGCAAAAATATACCCGTTTCACATAAACGGGTATAAATTCATATTTTTTACTTTAATAATTCTGCAGGTATCTCCTTTACAGGTTGGATTTTTACTTCTCTGATATACAGCTCTCCACCCTCTGACTGAAACTGGATTTTCCCTTTTGAAAGCGGTTCTGTTTTTCCCTCACCGAGGTATTTGGAAGAATTGTAGTTGATCATATTCACGTTGCCGTTTACAACATGAACCGAGGTTGTGCCGTAACAATAAAGTTCCAGCGTATTCCATTCGCCAGTTGGTTTTTCGTAATCGCCATCTTTTGCAATAATTTTTGTTTCGGTATTTGGAATAGACGGCATTTTTTTAGCATCTTTTGAATATGTGTAGGTTCCATCCTCATTCTTTTTCATTGGAATCTCACAATATGTGTTTCCCATACGGTACGAATCGCCAATGTGGCCTGTCCATAACTGGAACTCGTGCGAACTCATCCAGACTCCAAGTCCTGCTCCAAAATTTCCGTAACCGTGATAGAGTAATCCCGAATTTTGTTTGGTGTATATTTTTTCGCCCCATTTAAACTGAACAGACAAGTGGTAATTTTCAAACTCTTCTTTTGTGGCCAACGACGCATTTACCTCTCCCGAAATATGGATTACTTTTTCGCCGTCGAGATCAACCACCGTAAAGATATTGAGAGGATCTTTGTTTAGTCCTACCGGTTCTCCTCCTTCTTCAGTTGGACCGACATAAGTGTCCCAGTTGTCAAGGTTTTCTCCGTTGAACACAGGTTGCCAGGGCGTTTCGCACGATTGAAAAATTAAAGCAGCAATGGCAAATACAGAAAGCAAATTGAATTTTTTCATAATTATTTGGTTTAATTGATATAATACATAAAAAAAACTGCCCTATAAATATAGGACAGTTTATTAATATTTTTAAATTTTCTAACCCTGTTTAAACTGTTGCGCCAATAAGCTGTTGCGCCCTGTCGAGAATTGCCGTATCATCCAAGAGAACAATTCCACCGTTTGGCCCCGGCTCCATGTGTATTCCCACTGCTCTACCTTTTCTGTAGTTCGCGCCTCCGAAATAATTCCTGACGGTTTCTTCTGATACTTCAAACTCTTGCGCCATTTTTTTGATTGCACCGTCAGGTAAGCTGTCTTTGATTTTACGCAGCTCATTAAATGTTAACTTTCTTTCCATATCGCTGTGGTATTATAAATTAATATTTATTGTTATTATAAAGAACGTGGAATAAAAATATAATTAATAATTTAATAATGAAAGCTTTAAAATTATGGAATGTTAAATGTTATGAAAGTTTGTTTTTATTATGTATAGAATAATATTGTAAGTAACAGATAATTAGCTGGTTTTCAGAATGCTTTGTTTTAGGCAACATGTTATAAAACAGGTATGAATGAAGGGGTTATTAACATTTTTTAAGGGCCCGTTAATCATATTTTATAATACTGTCGTAAATGGCCTGGTGCATTGCTGTTCTAATGTTAAAATCGTAAAGTCTGCTATTGTTGCGGGTTGGGTGTACCCGGTTCGACATAAAAATGAACAGAAGTCCGTTATCCGGATCGGCCCATGCAAAAGTGCCGGTATAACCGCTATGTCCGAAACTGTTTTTACTTGTTGAAACAGCGGGGTATGCATCTTTGAGTTTGTTTTTATAGTTATCGATTTGGGGTTTGTCAAATCCTAATCCTCTCCGGTTATCGTTATCTGGAAATTGAATTTTGGTGAATTCATTTAACGTAGCTTCAGAAATGTACCTTCTTCCTCCAAAATATCCTTTTTGTAAATACATCTGGAAAATTTTGGCAAGATCATTCGCCGTACCAAATAGCCCGGCATTTCCCGAAACTCCTCCCATCATGGCAGCTCCCTCGTCGTGCACAAAACCCCGCATTGTTTCCATCCTGAAAAAATCATCCATCTCAGTGGGTATTATACGGCTTAACGGGAAATGTTTGTAGGCATTGAATGTGACGGTAGAAGCACCTAAAGGCTTGTAAAATGTCTCTTTAACGTATTGTTCATACGGAGTGGAGGTGAGGTTTTCAATTATAGTCGGGTAAAGATAGAAGCTTAATCCTGAATACAGGTATTTTTTTCGCTTCTCGAGTTCAGAAGTACGAATTGTATCAAACATTGTTTTTCTGAAATCTTCGTTCATATACATGCGATCCGACACACGAACATTAAATTTTTTTGTAGGGTGATCTTTAAAAACTTTTTTGTCGAGTGTTCCGTCTTCCTCTACTGTCATCGTCCAGAATGCGATCCATGAAGCAAGCCTTGCCTGGTGAGCCAGCACATCTCTGAATTCTATATTCTCTTTGTTGGAACCAATAAAGTCGGGCCAGTATTTACTGAATTTGTCGTCAATATTCATTTTCTTTTCATCCACCATTTTCATTATGGCAGGAAGTGGTCCGGTTACTTTGGTTACCGAAGCCCAATCGTAAATGTTTTCAGTATTAACTTTTTGTATACTGTCGTAAGTATGAAAACCGTAACATTTGTGGAAAACAATATTTCCGTTTTTAGCTACCAGTACCTGGCACCCGGGATAAGCTTTTTCTGTTAAGCCAAGGTTGGCTATTGAGTCGATTTGCGTGGTTAATTTTTTAGAATCTATTCCGGCTTCTTCGGGAATAGTGTAAGCAAAACAATCATTTTTTTTTAGTGTCAGCCCATCGTTTAGTTTGAAACGATCGTCCACTGTTACCGGGAGTTTTCCATTGGCATCGAATGCCCCGAAAACAAGTTGTGCTGCCAGCTCCTGTATGAGCTTTGAGTCCTGGTATGCGAGCACCAGTCCTTTTGCATGGTGAATGTTCGTAAAATCTTTTAACGCATAAGCATTGCCAAAGAATACAACAACCGATTGGTTATCTCTCACTATTTCGTCAACAGCTCGTCGTTGTATTTCATTTGTCCCGTATTTTTTTGCGGGATATTTACCAATTCCATTAACGCCTGCAATTATCAGGTTGTAGTTTCCTAATTTTTTACGAAGAGCCAACCATTCCTTCTCTGTTGCATTTTTCGAAAGAAAGTATTGGTCCATTTGGGTGTATTTCCCTAACATTTTTTGAAAACCTGAAGACTTCTCCCCAATCATAACCGTTGCAATATTTTGCTTTTCCAGGTTTTGTATTGGTAGAATTTCGTTGTTTTTCAGAACGGTAAAAGAACTTTTTATCAGTTTTCGGTTGGTAACTTCAAAGTAAGGAGAGTTCAGTCGTTCAGCCAGATTTTGCAGATCAGCTGCTTTGTATTCATTCAATCCAACCCAGCGTTTCATGGCTAAAATAGTGCGGCATTTCTCATCGATCTCCTGCTCTGAAATACTATTGTTTGCCACTGCTACTTTTACTGAATTTATCGCTTTTTCAATATCTCTCACAAATTCCACCATGTCGTTTCCTGCCATCAGCGCTTCCAGTTCTGCATGTCCTGACGCTGCTTTAACGCCTTTCATATTTATGGCATCAGTAACCGTAAATCCTTTAAAACCGATTTCTCCTTTTAAATAATCGGTTACAATTTTTTTTGATAGGGAAGAAGTCGTTCCCGATTCATCCAATGAAGGCACTTTTAAATGGCCGGTCATTATGCCTGATATTCCTTTTTCGGCTAAAAATCTGAAAGGATAACTCTCGAAATTGTCGATTCTTTCTTTCGAATGTGGAACGAGAGGCAAGGTTAGGTGCGAATCGCTTTGTGTGTCACCATGCCCGGGAAAGTGTTTGGCAACCGGTATAACGCCGGTATTCTGCATCCCCTTGGCCACCATCCATGCTTTTTGGGCAACGTTCTCTTTGTCTTCGCCAAACGACCGAAAATTAATAACCGGATTGGCCGGATTGGTATTGATATCGGCTACCGGTGCAAAATTCATATTTATCCCAAGCATTTGCAACTGATATCCGTAATCGCGTCCCATCTGGTAGATATAAGTTGAATCCTGAATAGCTCCCAGCATTTGGGCGTAAGGATAATTTATCGTGCTGTCGATTCGCATGGCCAGACCCCATTCGCCATCGATAGCAACAAGCAGCGGAGTTTTCGAAATGTTTTGGAATTGATTCACCCAGGAAGCTGTTTTTGCAGGATTTCCCTGCATCACTAAAATTCCGCCGGGTTTATAAGTCTCTATATCCTTTATTGCAGCGTTTTTACTTGCTTCATTCTGTTTCGGATAAACCGTAATCATCATCAACTGGGCAATCTTTTCTTCAAGGGTTAACTGCTTCAATTGTTGATTTACCCATTCGTCGTTTTTGTATTTTAAAAATGGTGCTTCCTGAGCAAGAGTAGTTTGATAAAAGAGTACTAAAAGAATGGTCGCGAATAAAAAAATCTTAGGTGTTGGCTTCATTTTTTACAAATTGTTTACTATCAGTAATATGAACCGAAATTCCGATTCATACTCATGTTCTACCTGAACAAGTTCCTATAATTTAGTTTCATTTTTTAGGCAATTGATGGCTTTTAAAAAATTTTAAAATCTATCTTCGCCAATGCAAATGTAATCTTTTATTTAAAACCCATGTTTAGAATAAATATTTTACTTTTTAGTGTGATTTTGCTGTTAAATTGTTCGTCATCTGATAATAAAAAGATAGTAGTCGGAGCTGAACAGCCTGATTTATATTTATCCACATTTCAAGGTAAAAAGATCGGTCTTGTAGTAAATAATACGTCAAAAGTTAATGATGTTCATCTTGTTGATTTTTTATTGAGCAAGAATATCGAAGTAACGAAGATATTTGCACCTGAACATGGTTTTAGAGGCGATGTTTCGGCAGGTGGAAACGTTGAAGATGGAATTGATGTAAAAACCGGGATACCGGTTTTGTCGTTATATGGCAAAAATAAAAAGCCAACTGCAGATCATTTGTCAGGGCTCGATTTAGTTGTTTTCGATATTCAGGATGTTGGCTGTCGATTTTATACTTACATATCAACTTTGCATTTGGTAATAGAGGCCTGTGCTGAAAATAATGTGCCGTTGCTAATTTTAGATCGTCCCAATCCGAATGGAGATTATGTTGCAGGTCCGGTTCGTGAAGAAGGGTTTGAATCATTTGTAGGAATGGATCCGATTCCCATTGTGCATGGTTGTACGATTGGCGAATTGGCACAAATGATAAATGAAGAAGGTTGGCAAAAAGCTGGCAAAAAATGTAAGCTCAGTATAATTCCGGTGAAAAATTACACCCATTCGATGTTGTATTCGTTGCCTGTAAAACCATCGCCGAATTTACCAAATGATTTATCTATCAGACTTTATCCGTCGTTGTGCTTTTTTGAGGCAACAAGTGTAAGTGTTGGCCGGGGCACGGAATTTCCTTTCCAGGTTCTTGGCGGATTGAAGGAAAATCTTGGAGATTTCGAGTTTACCCCAAGATCGATTCCCGGAGTAGCTGTTAATCCTTTAAATAAGGATAAAAAATGCTATGGTATAGATTTTCGGGATCTTAAAGAAATACCCCATTTTTCTTTGAAGTATTTCATTCAGTTTTATGAAAAATACGAGAATAAAGAGGATTTTTTAACCCGCGAAAACTGGTTGAATTTGCTGGCAGGAACTGATTCGTTGATCAAACAAATCAGGGAGGGGAAGAGTGAAAATGAAATAATTGAAAGCTGGCAGCCAGCCCTTGATCATTATAAAAAGCTTAGAAAAAAATATTTATTGTACCCTGATTTTGAATAGTAAACTATGAGCCCTTACCTTGTTCTTGGAATTGTTTTAGGATATTTTTTTGTTTTAATGGCCGTTTCGTGGATTACTTCGCGACATGCAGATACTCAAACATTTTTTACTGCTAACCGAAAATCTCCCTGGTACTTGGTGGCTTTCGGAATGGTTGGGGCAACATTATCGGGCGTTACGTTTATTTCCGTTCCCGGAGAAGTCGGAAATACGGCATTCTCATATCTTCAGCTAGTGTTGGGGAACCTGGTGGGGTATTGGGTGGTAGCAGGCATTTTACTGCCTCTTTATTATAAGTTGAATCTGGTTTCTATTTATTCTTTTATGGAAGATCGTTTCGGCCCAAGATCGTATAAAACCGGTTCTTTTTTCTTTTTAATCTCAAAACTCATTGGGGCAGCTTTCCGGCTTTTCCTCGTGGCGGGTGTTTTGCAAATCGCTTTCTTCGATGCCTTTGGAATACCTTTTACGATAACAGTTGTGGTAACCATTGCATTAATCTGGGTTTATACTTTCCGAGGCGGAATAAAAACTATCGTGTGGACAGATACTCTGCAAACATTGTTTCTGGTGAGTGCTGTTATATTTACCATAATTGCCATCTCAAAGAGCATGGATCTGAATCTGACCGGACTGATTCGGGAAATTGATCAGAATCCTAAATCGCAAATCTTTTTCTGGGACTGGCGTTCAGGAAATAATTTCTTTAAGCAGTTTTTGTCCGGAATGTTCATTACCATTGTTATGGTGGGAATGGATCAGGATATGATGCAAAAAAACCTTACATGTAAGAATAAATGGGAAGCTCAGAAAAATATGCTTGTTTTTAGCTTGTCGTTTTTGGTAACGGTTGTTTTGTTTTTAAGTCTTGGAGTAATGCTCTACATATATGCAGAACATCATGGTATCTCATTGCCTAAAAACAGTGATGACTTATATCCGCAACTGGCGTTAAATTATTTCGGATTACCCGTGGGAATCGCCTTCCTGCTTGGAATAACGGCTGCCGCTTATTCCAGTGCCGATTCGGCACTTACTGCTTTAACTACTTCATTTAGCGTCGACTTTTTAAAGATCGAACGTTTCGATGAAAATAAAAAACAACGCATTAAAATGTTGTCTCATTTAATGTTCTCCGCTTTATTGATCGTTGTTATTTTGTTGTTTAAAGCCATAAATAACCAAAGTATTGTTGTTGCAGTTTTTAAGGTTGCTGGTTATACCTATGGGCCTATTCTGGGATTGTTCGTTTTTGGAATGTATAGCAAGCGAAAAGTGAATGACAAGTGGGTGCCTTTTGTTGCGCTTTCAGCACCTGTAATTTGTTATTTTATTTCCGAGAACTCGGAGTTTTTATTTAACGGATATAAGTTTGGTTTTGAGTTGCTTATTTTAAATGGTTTAATCACCGTGCTTGGTTTGTATCTTATTTCTGAAAATATGTTGTACAAACACTAAAGTTTGTAAATAAATGTTAAAATTTGTAAATCCATTTTTTATATTTGTAAAATAACTGTCGGATAAATCCGTTGTACATTTAAATTTTAGAGTTTTGGTTAAATATCTACTTCAAATACTGGCAGTAGGAGCAATAATTGTCTTTCTTTTTTCGTGTGAAGAAGAAGGATATTTGTCGTCTACTGATGTACAACTACAGTTCTCAACCGATACAATCACTTTCGACACTATATTTACTACTTTTGGTTCTACTACTAAACGATTCACTGTACAAAATCCCTATAACGAAAATGTATTGATTTCCAGGATACGTTTGGCAGGTGGTGAATTTTCCAATTTCCGTTTAAATGTTAATGGAATTGAAGGAAACGAATTGTATGAAGTTGAAGTGCCGGCCAAAGACAGTATATTTATCTTTGTTGAAGTTACAATCGATCCCAATGGACAAAATCTGCCCATGGTTGTTCAGGATTCGATTGAATTTACTACGAATGCCAATCTTCAGGATGTAAAATTAGTTGCTTATGGTCAGGATTTTAAGCTGATTAAAGCGCAAACTATTAAAACCCAAACATGGACTTCTGAAAAACCATATTTGGTGTACGATTATGCATATGTCGACAGTACTTCTACGCTTACGATCGAGCCTGGAACCAAAATTTATTTTCATGATAATGCCGGATTATATGTGAGAGGGACATTAGTTGCCGATGGGAATTTTCAGAATCAAATTCAGTTTTTAGCAGATCGGCTGGAGCCAACTTATGAAGATGTTCCGGATCAATGGGATGGTATTGTATTGTTTTCGGGTAGTCACAACAATGTGATGAATTTTGTTACGATCAAGAATGCAAATATTGGATTGCAGGTAGGTACCATCGAGAATGAGGGTTATGCTTCAATAGCATTCACAAATTCCAAAATAGAAAATATGGCTTATGCCGGCCTGTTTGCAATGAAATCAAGGATTTTTTCATATAATAGTGTAATTGCAAATTGCGGGTATTATGCTGCAGCGTTATTAGTAGGAGGGGAGTACGAATTTTACCACACTACAATTGCCAATTACTGGGGCAATTACGGATCCGGCGTAAGAACAACTCCATCGCTGGTGTTATCGAATGTGTTATTGGTTTCTGATTCTGAAGGAAATAGTATTTCATACAACGGAGATTTAGTTAAGGCCACATTTGCGAATAGCATTATTTACGGGAACCTGACAACTGAACTGGAGTTAGGTGATAATGAAGAAAATGCATTTAACTTTCTTTTCGATCATTGTATTCTTCAGATACCGGATACGACCAATACAAGTAATAAACAGCATTATATTAGTGTCTGGAAAGGTCCTGATTACGATCCCGAATTCGTTGATCCGTACGATAACTATAATTACGAACTTGATAGTTTGTCGTCGGCAACTGATTTGGGAAATTTGGATTATGCACGATTATTTCCTGTTGACATAAAGAATGAAAGTCGAACAGGTGACGATGGCCCCGATTTGGGTGCATATGAACGTGTGGTTGAGGAAGATGAAGAATAGTCTTTGCTTAATATTCCTTCTTTGCTTATTTATTCCCGCATACTCTCAGGAAGAGGTTGATAATTTTTCTTTACTGTTTTATAACGTTGAAAATCTCTTCGATATACAAAATGATTCGTTAACCCAGGATGATGAATTTACACCCAGTGGCGAACGACATTGGTCTTATAAACGGTTTAATGACAAGTTAAATAATATATCTAAAGTTATTCTTAGTGCAGCAGGTTGGAAGGCTCCTTCCATTATTGCAATGGTTGAAATTGAAAATAGATATGTACTTGAACAACTTAAAAATAATACGCCGCTTCGCACTCAGTCGTATAAAATAATTCATAAAGAATCTCCTGATCTCAGGGGGATCGATGTGGCATTATTTTATAATCCGGAAGAGTTTTATCCTTTAAAATACGAGTACTATCCTTTAAAAAAGGTGGATGGGCAAATACTGAATTCTCGAGAAATCTTATATGTTGCCGGACTACTGGGAGGGAAAGACACCCTTCATATATTTGTAAATCACTGGCCGTCGAGATACTCCGGATTTATGGAAACAAAAGATCTGAGAAATGCCGCAGCAAGTTTGCTTCGTAGCAAGGTGGATCAGTTAATTTTAGAAAATGTAAATGTAAAACTTGTAATCGTAGGTGATTTCAATGATGAGCCGGAAAATGAAAGTGTAAGCAAATATTTAAAAGCACAAGGGATTAAGAATGAGAATTACCCGGATCAACTATATAATTTGTCTGCAGGATGGAAATCCGGAACAGGTACTTTAAAATATCAGGGAGACTGGTTTACTTTCGATCAGATAATTGTTTCCGGGGCGTTGCTGAATTCAAAACAGAGACTATCAGTAAGTCCCAATGATGCTACCATCTGTAATTTCCCATTTTTATTGGAAGAAGACAAAACTTATGGAGGCATGAAACCATTCAGAACTTATACAGGATTGAAATATAATAGAGGTTTTAGCGACCATCTTCCTGTCCTTCTAAGAATCAATAATTATTAGGTTTTTGGACTCAGACCCAGTTCTTTTGCTTTTTTCAACATAAATTCAAAAGCTTCATCGTAATCGTTATGAATATCCCCGTCAAGAATGGCGTCTTTAATAGCATCTTTAATCATGCCAACTTCCCGGCAAGGTGCTAATCCAAAAGTCTCCATTATCAGTTCTCCATCAACCGGTGGCTGGAAGTTGCGAACAGCATCTTTCTCCTCAATTTCTTTTAGCTTTTGGCGTACAACTTCAAAATTTTTCATGTAACGTTTAACCTTTTCCGCATTCTTCGACGTGATGTCAGCTTCGCAAAGAGTCATTAAATCGTCGATATCGTCACCGGCTTCAAATAACAAACGTCGCACTGCCGAATCCGTAACAATCTCCTCAGAAAGAACTATCGGGCGCATGTGCAGCTGAACCATCTTCTGTACGTATTTCATTTTTTCGTTCAGAGGAAGTTTCATGCGTCTAAATATTTTAGGGATTAATTTCACTCCAATAAAATTATGGGCATGAAAAGTCCATCCCTGACCCTCGATAAACTTTTTTGTTGCCGGCTTGGCAATGTCGTGCAAAAGTGCCGACCAGCGGAGCCAAAGATTATCGGTGTACGGTACTATACGGTCGAGAACCTCGATGGTATGGTAAAAATTATCTTTATGTCCTATTCCGTTTACAACTTCTACTCCTTTCAATTTTTGAAGCTCAGGGAAGATAATTTGTAATAACCCGGTTTCCTCTAATAGTTTGAGACCGATAGAAGGTTTGGGCGACATTATAATTTTATTCAGTTCATCGATAATGCGCTCGCCTGATACAATTCTTATCCGTTCTCTATTTCTGGCAATAGCCTTTAATGTTTCAGCGTCTATTTCAAAATTAAGCTGGGTGGCAAAACGAATGGCACGCATTATTCTAAGAGGATCATCAGAGAACGTAATATCCGGATCGAGTGGGGTTTTAATTATTTTGTTCTTCAGGTCATCTCTTCCGTTGAACGGATCAACCAGCTCTCCGTAATTAGCCTTGTTTAAACTTAAAGCCAGTGCATTAATAGTAAAATCACGACGGTTCTGGTCGTCTTCCAGTGTTCCGTCTTCAACAATTGGCTTTCGCGAATTTCTTTGATAAGACTCTTTCCTGGCTCCCACAAATTCAATTTCCAGATCTTTGTATTTAAGCATGGCAGTGCCAAAGTTCTTAAAAACATTTACTTTCGGTCGTGGCTTTAATTGTTTGGCAACTTCAGTAGCCAGTTCAATGCCACTCCCAATCGTAACAATATCGATGTCTTTCGATTGTCGTTTTAACAGAAGATCGCGCACATACCCGCCAATCACAAAAGTTTGCATGTTCAGCCGGTCTGCAACGGCCGATATTTCCTGAAATATTTTATTTTTTAATTTACTGTTCATGTGATCTAAATTCCTTCGTATTGGCAACATCCCGCATTTTAATCAACTTCACTTCTATTTAGATTACTATACTCTTTTATCTGTCAAAAATGGATGCATTTTTTTTAATTCCTGCCATTTGTAAAAAAATTGTGACAAAATTACAATTATTTAATAGATTTTTTGCGGTAACTTGTTAAATGGCAATTGTGGTACTATCTTTGACATGTATAAATGTAGATATTTGAATATGTGAATAATTAAAATATAAAATCATGTTGGAACATTTAACAAAAGAGACATTTAAAGAGAAAGTTTTCAATTTTGAAACAAGTAAAGAGTGGAAATATGAAGGAACAAAACCATGTTTGATTGACTTTTACGCCGATTGGTGTGGCCCATGCAAAATGGTAGCACCGGTATTGGAAGAACTTCAAAGTGAATATGGCGATAGTATTGTAATTTATAAAGTGAATACTGAAGATCAACAGGAACTGGCAGGTATGTTTGGCGTACAAAGTATTCCTTCATTGCTATTTGTTCCTGTTGAAGGACAACCACAGATGGCAATGGGTGCTTTGCCAAAACAAACTTTTGAAAAAGCCATTGCTGATGTGCTGAAAGTTGAAAAACCTTTGGTTAACTAAAGACATTTAGAATTTTTTCAAGTTGAATGCCGCGGGAGCCTTTTATTAAAAGGTTCCCGTTTTTTATGGGATTATCTTTCAGATAAGTTTCTAGCTCTCCAATATTCTGAAAATTTTTAAATCCTTTTGACTGGGCTGCTTTTGCAAACTCAGGTCCCACAAGGAATGTTTGTTGAATCAGCTCGTCGGGTATCAGGTTGGTTATTTTTAAATGCTCGTCGGCAGAGTATTCTCCCAATTCAAGCATGTCGCCCAGAATCAGGAAACAGTTTCCCTTCATGTTGCTTATGAAACTGATAATTGAGGCCTTCATGCTGGTTGGATTGGCATTGTATGCATCCATAATAATTTTTAGACCCTCCTTTTTTACAAGCTGCGAGCGGTTGTTGGTGGGATGGTAATTTTTTATTGCCTCCTGGATTTTTAAAGGATCTACTTTAAAGTAGTTTCCAATACAGGCTGCTGCCAGAATGTTTTCGAAATTAAAATCTCCAATGAGGTTGCTGTTCAGATACAACACGCCTTTAGCAAAGTTTCCTTTAATATGAATAAAGGGCGGACTCTGGATCGGCTCGCCTGTAAAAGAGGCATTTTGTTTTCCGTATGAAATCCTGTCTTTATTTGATTTTCCCAGCTCCTCAAGTATACTATTGTCAGAATTATAAAATATAGTTCCGCCTTTTTCTGAAAGATATTTATACAGCTCGCCTTTGGTCTTTATTACTCCTTCGACCGATCCGAACCCCTCTAGATGAGCCTGCCCGATATTTGTTATAACGCCGTAATCGGGATCGGCAATTTTACAGAGTTCTGCAATCTCTCCAGGATGATTGGCTCCCATTTCTACTACCGCAAATTCTGTTTCCTGAGTCATAGAAAGCAGCGTAAGCGGAACTCCGATATGGTTATTAAAATTACCCTGGGTAAAAGATATCCGGTATTTTTTTGAAAGTACTGATGCGATAAGTTCTTTAGTTGTGGTTTTTCCATTTGTTCCGGTAATGGCAAGAACCGGAATGCCCAATTGCTGTCTGTGGTAATATGCCAATTCCTGAAGTGTTTCAAGTACATTGTTTACAAGAATGCATCGGTTTGAAGTTTGATATTCTTGTTCGTCAATGATTGCAAAGGCGGCTCCTTTAGAAATGGAGTCGGCAGCATATTTATTCCCGTTAAAGTTCTCTCCTTTCAATGCAAAAAACAGGCATCCTTTTTCAATTTTTCTGCTGTCGGTTGATACAGCGGGGTGCTCCAAAAATAATTGGTAGATTTCTTCAATACTCATAATTCAAAAATACAATCCTAAGTGGCATAAAAAAAGCTTCGCACTAAAATTACGAAGCTTTTTCTTGTCTGTAATATTTTAGTTAAAATCCTTCCGGACTTCCAACTCGTGTCATAGCGCAACGGAAACCAAGGTCTCTTTGAGCTTTCGATTGTTCCAAGTAACGACGTGTTCCCGGAACCAGCCAGTAAGGGCGATCTTGCCATGAACCTCCTTTGTAAACACGAACTTCATCGGTAATCAGTGAAGAGAACATCCCCGGACGATCATCCTGAACGTACATATTTTGGGTTCTGTTATTCTGGCTTTCCAACCAGTTGTCGCCTTCCACGATTTGTGAGTTAGGATCACCGTCTTCATAATTTCTGTAATCCATTCCCGCAATAGTATCTTGTATCAACTCGCCGTACTCATCTCTGGCAAGTTGTCCGTTTGCATCCCGTCGATATTCAGTAATAACGTTTCCACGGAAAGGATTAAATTCTTCCATGTCATTTAACGAAAGAGGACGGTAAACATCAGCTACCCACTCGTTTACGTTTCCTGACATACAATATAATCCGTAATCATTAGGATCGTAAGAGAAGATTGGAGCAGCAATGTCGGCATTATCGTTTAATGCTCCGGCCATACCCATCATATCTCCTCGTCCACGAACAAAGTTCGCTTTCATTTGGCCTTTGTCTTTCTTTTTGTCCTGGCGAAGGTATGAACCGTTCCAAGGATAGATTTTACGGTCGGTAAGCAATTCTCCATCCGTATTTCCAATTAATCCGTAAGCCGCGTATTCCCATTCTGCTTCAGTTGGTAAGCGGTAGGATGGAAGTAAAATTCCGTCTTCCCATTGCGGACGGCGGGTTGTTCCATCCGGATTCTCAACTGGTTTTTTCCCGTCGGTTCCGGCATACAATCCTGTCAGGTATGTTTGTGTGGTATAAACATTTTGTCCGTTTTGGGTATTGTCGTGGGTTATAATTCCTTTATCAACAAGAAGTTGTTCATTTACCCTGTCGGTACGCCATTTACAATATGCATCGGCTTGTTCCCATGTTACTCCAACAACCGGATATTCCGAATATGCAGGGTGCCTGAAGTAATTATTTACGTATGGTTCGTTATACGCCAGTTTTTCTCTCCACACGCTTGAGTCAGGTGTAACCGATTTAACTTTTGCAGCGTCACCCGGATAGACTCTTTGAATCCAATGTGTAAATTCGCGGTAATCCTGGTTCGAAACTTCTGTTTCATCTAAATAGAACGAAGCAACAGTAACCCTCCTCGGGAAATTGTCGTTGTGATACATAACGTCTTGTTCTACGCGTCCCATGGTAAAGGTACCACCTTGTACAAATACAAGCCCCGGTCCGGTTTCCTGTTCGTAACCCGAAATATTGGGGATACTCCCGGTTTCTTCTGAATTGTATTCCCAGCCGGTAGTTCGGGAAGATTCTCCTCCTCCCTTGCCAAATAAGCTACAACTTGATACAATGGCAGCTAAAGCTACAATGAATAATGGATTTAATTTATTCAAGTTCATTTTTGCAAAAATTTTCTCTTCGTCACAAATATAACTAATTTGTTCAATTCTTATTGTTCAGCCTTTTTATATTTGGAGAAGTTTATTTTAAAAAGGATGTTAATATCTTTGTTCCTCGATACAAAAGAACGTATCATTGTGTTAAAAACGTATATGTTGCAATAATTATTTTTGACGGGCGTTCTTTAAATGTAAATTTTCCAAAGCCAAATAAAGAGCGAACGGAAGAACTTCCAAACGGAAATTGTTTGCTAAAGATGTTTGCATGACGCTTCTGGACTTAAATGAGATGATGTAAATGAAAAAATATATATTTCTGTTATTCGTTGTAATTGTAGGCTTTACAGTTGCTGATGTGCAAAATGAAATAATAACCCTCGGGTGGACAAACCAGACAGGAGAAACAGAAAATAATACGCTTGTTTTTTTCGAAAACGCAGATTTCCCTGCTTCATCAAATGAACTTCCTGTTTATACCAGACTTTACTGTATAAAAGAACCTTACAAAACATATGGTTTTGTAATTGAAAATCCGGTTTATGAGGAGATTGAAATGGATTCTTCGGCTGTTGATAAAATTTCAGTAGGGGAGGATTTAATTGTAAATACAGATGTTTTAAAATCAGGGAGTTCAAGGAAAGTGCAACTTCAAATAATCCCGTTAAAGAAAGAAAACCGTAAAATCTATCGCTTAAAAAGTTTTGAGTTAAAACAATTTCCTGAGGTCCTAAAAAGCGTATCCATGTCGCATGACTGGAAATCGGAGTCGGTTTTAAATTCGGGAACCTGGTTGAAAATAAGCACTTCAGGGAGAGGTATTTACAAAATTCCTTATTCCAAATTACGGGACTGGGGTTTTTCCGATCCTGCCCGGGTTGGTGTTTTTGGAAGCGGTGGAACAATATTGTCAGAAGATCCGGGAGATATTACCTATGACGATTTGGAACAATGCGCCGTGTGGACCGATGAAAATGAAGGCGAGAACTGTTTGTTTTTCTATGCCCCGGGAGTTGTTGAATGGAGCCGGAATGAAAGCGGAACGTTTAGGCATAGACTAAATGATTATACACAGGTTGGATATTTTTTTCTGGGTGAAGTTGAGTCGCAAAAAGAAGCAGAATTGTTAAGTTCTGAAACTGCCGAAGCAACAGTTGCAACTTCTACTTTTGATGAATATAACCTAATTGAAAATGAGCTTGAGAATCTGCTTCCATTGGGTTCCGGAAAACAATGGTATGGCGAAAAGTTTTTAAGAGGAAGCACTCATAGTTATAAATTTTCGATCAATGATATTGACGAAAGTTCGCATCTAAAGTTAACTGTAAATGCAGCCGGTCGGTCGTATCAGACTTCATCCATGAGTGTAACTTCGGGTGATGCTTCCTTTGGTAGTATTACTTTTAATCAGGTGACCACCAGTGATAATCATGCCACTTATGCCAGTGAAAAAAATAAAACGTTTGATGTTGACGCGGCAGACGGAGATTTAAATGTGACTCTTACATATAATGCTTCCAACAGCAGTGCTGAAGCCTGGCTCGATTATTTGGAACTTTTTTACAGGCGAAAGCTGGTAGTGAGCGATGAGCCTCTGTTTTTTAGGGATTCTGAATCGACAGGCGAGGGGAATGTGGTTGAGTTTTTAATAGAAAGTGCCGGATCTGCAACACGTGTTTTCGATGTAAGTGACGTGAATAATCTGAAGGAAATACCCGGAGACATAGAAGGGAGTACATTAAAAATAAAACAGCCGGCAGAAGAACTGCATGAGTATGTTGTTTTTAATTCTAATGGAGATTTTAATGAGCCGGAAATGCTTGATGAAGTGGCTAGCCAAAATCTTCACGGCTTAAGCACCCCGGAATTCTTAATTATTTCTCACCCGAATTTTTTAACTGCAGCTGAACAATTGGCAGCTTTCCACCGCGATTACGATAACATGAGTGTTGAGGTGGTAAATGCTGAGAAAGTATACAACGAATTTAGTTCGGGGAGTAAAAGTGCAACCGGTATCCGTAATTTTATTAAAATGTTTTACGACCGGGGCAACACATTAAAATATGTCTTGCTGCTTGGCGATGGCAGCTACGACAATAAAAATATCGATTCCGGAAGAAAAAATTTCATACCAACATTTCAATCGGAAAATTCTCTCGGGCCAACTTCTTCGTTTGTTAGCGACGATTATTATGTAATGATGGATGCAGGCGAAAGTGTTTACAATGGTGCCATCGATTTGGGTATTGGCCGAATACCTGCAAAAACGCCTTATGAAGCACAACTTGTGGTGGATAAAGTGTCCAATTATTATTCGCCGGAAGCCTTGGGAAGTTGGAGAAATACGGTATGCTTTATTGGTGATGACGGAAATTCGGGAATGCACATGAGTCAATCAGAGGTGATTGCTGACACAATAAATAAAAACCACAGCGAATTTATAACTGATAAGATTTATTTTGACGCTTACGTTAAGGAATCAAGTTCCTCGGGCGATAGTTACCCGGATGTGAATAAAGCGATCAACGAAAGGGTGGAAGACGGAGTTTTAATTTTGAACTACACCGGGCATGCAAACGAACGTTTTCTGGCAGATGAGCATGTTTTGGATGTTAGCGATATCAATTCGTGGACAAATGCCAACCAGTTGCCTATTTTTGTAACTGCTACCTGCGAATTCAGCCGATACGATGCTGATATTACTTCCGCCGGCGAATATGTACTCTTGAATCCCAGCGGTGGAGGGATTGCGTTGTTTTCAACTACAAGAGTGGTGTATTCGTCTGCGAACTTTGCACTTTCCAGAAGTTTTTACAGTTTTATTTTCGAACAGGATGCCAATGGCGAACATTACCGCCTGGGAGATGTAATGCGTCTGGCTAAAACAAATATCTCGGATAATACCAACAAACGGAATTTTAGCTTGCTGGGCGATCCGGCACTTCGTTTATCTTATCCAAAATACAGGGTTGTTACCACTTCTGTTAACGAGCAGGATGCTTCTTTGGCGAGCGATACAATTGGCACTCTTCAAAAAATCACAGTTGAAGGCCATATTACCGACTATTTTGGAAATAAGCAAAGCAATTTCAACGGCGATATTATTCCAACCGTTTACGATAAAGAGGTTGAAATGGAAACCCTTGGGAACGGTGGACAACGGACTATTACCTATGGAGTTCAGGAAAATGTTATTTATAAAGGTAAAGCAAGTGTAACAAATGGCGAATTTTCGTTCAGTTTTGTTGTGCCAAAGGATATCTCGTACAATATAGGGAAGGGGAAAATTTCGTATTATGCCGACAATGGAGAAGATGATGCCCACGGCGCATATCAGAATTTTTATATTGGAGGTTCAGCCTCTGAAATTACGGATAGTGAAGGCCCTGAGATTGAATTGTACCTCGATTCAAAAGATTTTCTATCAGGCGATGAAACCAGTAAAAATCCAACTCTGCTTGCTTATTTATCTGATGAGAATGGGATAAATACGGTGGGTACAGGTATTGGGCACGACATAACTGCTGTGCTCGATAACGATTACTCGAAAGTGTATGTTCTGAATAAATATTACCAGGCAGAAAAAGATAATTTTACTGCCGGAAGCATTGAATTTCCGTTTAGCGATTTGGAAGTGGGTACACATACCTTAACTTTAAAAGCGTGGGATGTTGCCAACAATTCTTCGGAAGTGGAAATTGAATTTGAGGTGACCGGTGAATTCACTATTAATGAGGTGAGTAATTATCCCAATCCAGTAGCAGATTATACCTATTTTACAATTACCCATAACCAGTCGGGGGCTACGGTTGATGTGATATTCGATATTTATTCTCCAACCGGGCAGCGAATTGATCAGTTTCAAACAACAGTTGGTTCAAACGGAACAACTACGAATCCGATATATTGGAGCTTGTCAGAATCGGCTATTGCAGCAACTCCGGGAGTATATATCTACCGTGCGATTGTTAAAAATGGTGACGATATAATTGTTTCAAAATCAGGCAAAATGATAATTGTTCGATAATTTTTTTTCAGCTAAGTAATTTTTCATCAAAACTTCCGTTCTCTTTTAAGATTAACTGTTGTGGCATTGACAAATGTGTTATATTTGCCCGCTCAATTTTAGTAAAATTATGATGAAGTTTTTTCGATTACTTGTTTTAACAACCCTTATTGTTCTAGTAACAGAGAATATTATGGCACAGAGTAGTACATTGTCTGGTGCCAATACCATTACAACCGGTGTTCCGTTTTTGGCTATTACTCCTGACTCAAGGGCAGGTGGTATGGGTGACGCTGGTGTAGGTACCAGTGCCGATGTAAATTCGCAACACTGGAACCCTGCCAAATATATTTTTATGGAGAGCGACATGGGAGTGGGATTATCCTATTCGCCATGGTTACGTAACCTGGTTGACGATATTAACCTGGCTTATTTAACAGGTTATAAAAAAATTGACGATGTTCAGGCGGTTAGTGCTTCGCTCAGGTATTTTGCACTTGGCGATATTACTTTTACCGATAATCATGCACAAGAAATCAGTACCCAAAGCCCTAACGAGTTTGCATTAGACCTGGCTTATACCCGCCAGTTATCTGAAGTTTTTTCGGGTGCCGTTGCTATTCGTTATATTCGTTCCGATATAGGCTCAGGAGCTGGAATAGAAGGTTACACTCCAGGTAATTCGTATGCTGCCGACGTGGCTTTTTACTATTACAACGAATTCCGCAGAAGCAGAAAAGATAACGCTTTCTCGGCAGGTATTAATATTCAGAATATAGGTTCGAAAATATCATATGACGATGGTACTACGAAAGATTTTATTCCAACTACTTTAAAGCTTGGAGCTGCTTACACTATGGAACTCGATAATTATAATTCCGTTTCATTTGCTTTGGAAGCCAATAAATTACTGGTTCCAACTCCTGTCGATACTGTAGATTACAGCAATGGCTCAGTTATTTGGTCAGGAGGGGTGAACTCTGATGTTGGTGTAATAGAAGGTATTTTTAAATCGTTTGCTGATGCTCCCGGTGGATTTGCTGAGGAGTTTCATGAAATTACCTGGTCGGCAGGTGTTGAGTGGTGGTACAACAAACAATTTGCATTGCGTGCAGGTTATTTTTACGAGCATCCTACCAAAGGTAACCGCCAGTTTATTACTGCAGGTGTTGGCCTGAAACTTAATGTTTTTGCTCTCGATTTCTCTTATCTTTTACCAACGCAGCGTAATCACCCGCTGGAAAATACATTGCGCTTTTCGCTGTCGTTCGATATCGATGCATTTAGTAACCAACGCTGATGAATTTCAGAATAGGACAAGGATATGATGTACACCGTCTGGCCGAGGGAGAAACCCTCTGGTTAGGCGGTGTTTTAGTTCCACACAGTAAGGGAACCGTGGCTCATTCCGATGGCGATGTTTTAATTCATGCCATATGCGATGCCATGCTGGGGGCACTGAAATTACGCGATATTGGGACTCATTTTCCCGATACTTCTGCTGAATTCAAGAACATCGACAGCAAAATACTCCTGAAAAAATCATACGATCTGGTTAAACAAAAAGGCTTCGAGATTGTAAATATTGATTCAACTATTCAGGCACAGAAACCTAAGTTGAAACCTTTTATCCCGGAGATGGAACAAACCATGGCCGGTGTTTTAGAGATCGATTCTGACCAGATTTCGGTGAAGGCTACAACCACCGAAAAGTTGGGATTCGAAGGCCGCGAAGAAGGAATATCGGTGAGCGCAGTAGTTTTACTTAAAAAGATTTAGATGAGTAAGAAAACACTGGTTATTGGAGCCAGCGAAAATCCGGCTCGTTATTCAAATATGGCGATTCATGCTCTCAGAGAAAATGGACATGAAGTAGTAGCTCTTGCCATGCGGGAAGGGCTGGTAAAAGATGTTCCTATTCAAACGCAGTTTCCTGAACAAGATATTCATACAGTAAGTTTGTATGTAGGACCACAGCGTCAGGCAGAGTATTATTCGAAAGTGGTGCAGTTAAAACCGCAACGAGTTATTTTTAATCCGGGTACAGAAAACGACGAATTTGCAAGTTTACTGGAAGAGAACGGTATTAAAGCTGAAGAAGCTTGTACATTGGTATTGTTAAGTATCGGGAACTATTAGGCTCCGACTTCGCTCAGCCTGACGTCATAGTGAGCGGAGTCGAACCATGATTTTCATAGAATATAGATACATTTATGGTTATGTATACAGAAATAAAAAACTTCGAAGAATTTAACGAACTGAAAAAAGGGCCTGCATTACTTGCTTATTTTTCTACCGAGGCATGTAATGTTTGCAAGGTATTAAAGCCAAAAGTTATGCAGATGCTCGATGATGAATTCCCGGAAATGCAAATGGCTTACGTTAAATCTGATGTGTTGCCAGAAATCGCCGGACAAAACAGCGTGTTTGCTGCTCCCACAATCATTGTTTTTTTCGATGGCCGCGAAACCATTCGTAAAAGCCGCGCCATTGGTATTGGCGAATTGCAACAGGAAATCAGCCGCTATTACTCAATGATATTCGATTAATGTTTTTACACCGTGCTTTAGTGAGTGTGAAAAAAATGACTAACTCCGGTATTTATGCCGGAGGATTGAGTGTCACTGAGAAAACCGGGCTTTAGCCCAAGGTCTTGGAGTAGTGGGCTGAAGCCCATTGCGATGGCTGGGTTCATGTCCACGGCATAAATGCCGTGGTTAATCAAAAAAGATTTTTATTCTTGTTATGTTATCACCGGACTAAAGCCTCGGTGCAAAAAGTCTACAGTATAAATTGCGCTCCCACAAGAATCAGTATGATTGCTGCAAGTAATAACCATGTATAAATGCTGGCAAAATTGAATGTCCAACCCAACCCGCTTAATTTCGGCACTGTAAGCCTTGGGTCTTTGCGGTTAAAATAAAACACTCCCCTCCAGTTAGAAGGATTTTTATGCATGGTATCCAAAAGTTCTTTTTCGATTTTCATTTTTCTTTGTTTATGAATGAACTAAAGATATAAAACTTAATTTATGTTTAGCGCGACATGCGTATCAAACAGAGGGTAGTTTTACAAAACAATCTATTTTTATGGTAATTTTCAAATCCGAACTACTTTGGTGTCGAAGCTTTAGCTTCTATAAATATTTCAGAATTATTACCACGAAGAACACTAAGGCACGAAGAGGTCTTACTATTCAGCTTCCAAGCTTTGTGCCTGGTGTTCTTCGTGGTTTTACTAGTGAATTTCATTCGTTTTGTTAAATCTATGTTTTTTCTAACCGATAGTAGTTTATTTTCCCAGTTTCAATATTCGTAAAGCTCCGCGAACAACTATAACAAAAACAATTGTTCCTATAATCAGGTCGGGCTTATTCGAATGTAACCAGTTTACCAGCATAGCGGCAGCAATTACACCCATGTTGATAATCACATCGTTCGATGTAAATATCATACTTGCTTTCATGTGTATTTCTTCTTTGCTTTTCGATTTCTGAAGCAGATACAAACAAATACCATTGGCAATTAAGGCAAAAAAGGAAACTACAATCATGGTGGTAAAATCGGGCAATTGTTCGGCGAAAAAGAAGCGCCTTAATACTTCCACGAATCCGATTAAGGCAAGTGTTAGCTGAAAATATCCTGCCAGTTTGGCTACCCGTTTTTTTCGGGTTAAGGTGCCGCCAACAGCAATAAGACTGATTCCGTAAACAAACGAGTCAGCAAGCATATCGAGGCTGTCGGCCACCAGTCCCATCGATCTTGAGAACAGGCCGGTACTCATTTCAATAATAAAAAAGGCAAAGTTAATAGCCAGAACTGCCCACAAAAGTTTTCTCTGGTTAAAGTGTTCCTCAACCTCAACCTGATCGGTTTGTTCGCTGCTGAGTTTTTTTCCGCCTAAATTCAAATCCAGTATTGACTCCTCTATTTGTTTGATCTGTCCGTCGTGAAGAATGGTGAGCTTTCGGTTGGGAATATCAAAATCGAGGTTTTTTATGCCGGATATTCCGTCCAGTTTGGTCCTGATCAGGTTCTCTTCCGACGGACAGTCCATTTTACTTATTTCGAAGATTGTTTTTTTCACTGATATTTTTGTTGCTAAAACAGACGGAAAAAGGAATTGTTTTGTGATTTCCGTTTTTAAAAAGTATACGTTAAACTCAGCGAATGCCCTGTTATTTGGTAACTCAGGCTTTTTGTTTTCGAAATGTTTTTGTGCAGAACCGGTACCAGGTATCCGATGGCGCTGCCCACTAATGCACCGGCAAGAATGTCGGTGGGGTAGTGTTGCCCCGATTGGTATCGCAGGTAACCGGTAGTTGATGCAAGGGCAAGGCTTGTGCCCCAAATCACTTTGCTCAGCGTAGTATTTCCGTAAATATCGGAATAGGTTTTCGAGAAAAATACAGCGGCAGCGAAAGCCGACGAGGTGTGCCCCGAAAAGAACGAATCGTACACATTATTCTCAATCATGTCTTCTTTGTCTGCCAGACTGAGGTCGGGATTATAAAGGTACGGGCGTTTTCGTAGAGCCAGGCTTTTGGTCAGGTCGGTTATTCCAATGGTGAGTAGAGCCACTTCCAGGTACATGGTGCCGTAAGTAGCTGCGTTACCCCATTCTTTTTTTAGGCCTTCGTTTAAAAGAAGAATCACAGGCGGAACAATCACCGCGGCCCTTGTCCATTCGCTGATATCATTTAAATCGGGATTCCAGTTGTAAACAGTACCCCGGTCGAAGCAATTAATATCCGATTTATCGAGACTGATCAATTCTTCGTAGCTCATCAGTTCTTGATTGTTTTCGCGGTAGTTGGCATACAACTTTGTTGATAATCCAACGCCGCTGATAATAAAATCCGACTTTTTCAGGCTGTACGGAAATTCGCTTTGCTGACCCAATAACTCAACAGGAATTAACAGGAAAGCCAGAAGCAGGTGTTTTATCAGGATGGATTTTAGTGTCATGATGTTAACGGTTATTTGCAGAACGGATGCGAACCTCTGCTGGCGCACGATTGTATCGTATGCACTTGTCATTTTCCACGCGATGTAATCGCTTGGTAGCGGGGGAAATGGGAAAATACTATTTCGGGTATTTTTTAATCACTAAATATTTTAATTCGGTATCGCCAACGTTTTTAATGCCGTGTTCTACATTTGAAGGGCAATAAAAACTGGTATACTGGCCGGCCACTTTTGTTTTACCATCGAGATAAAATTCGGCTTTTCCTTCCAACACGAAAAAGAATTCATCTTCAACATGTTTATGTGGAGCATGGGTTGCCGAATGCGGAGCTACAGCACTCATTTTTAGGGTGCGGCCATCTATAAAATCACTATCGGCAAACCAATACTGGTAGCCAACCTGCGTTTTTACTGTCTTGTCCATCGAAAATTCATTTACACAATTTTCAATCGTAAATTTTTTTTCGTTTTGCATAGAATCAGGCTTGTTTTGTGAAAATAATGGGTGGCAAACAAAAAGGATTAAGAACAGATTTAAGAATAACTTTTTCATATTGTGAAGTTTTAGTTTATCCATTTGATTTACATCGTATCAGCTCAATTCCTCAAATATCTCAAATAATTGAAAGATTCCCTACTGTTTACACCCTGAATCGTGAAATTAATTTAAGGATCTCTGCTGCCGCATGATTTTATGTGTAATCGCTCGGTAGCGGAGTTACAAGTGGGGCTGTCTACTCGACTATGGGTGTTTTTAAAATAGTGTATATCCAAATATTATTGATAAAGTATTGTAATTTGAGGTCCAATGAACATAGTCAGCAAGTATATTTCTAGTCAAATATCTAACTTCAAATCCATATTTATTCTTGTATTTAAACCCTAATCCGTAAGCTAAATTAATATTGGAATTCAAATCAGTATTTTTCATTAATGATCCGGTATCTCTTGAAAACTCGATATGTGAATTTAAAGAATGGTCAAATACCGCTGAAATGTTTACGTGAATCTTCGAGTTTTCAGTAAGATAAAAATGATGTCGAATGGAAATGGGTAAATCAATGGCCTGATAATTACACTTTGCTATGAGTAATCCTCCTACAAGGACATTAGCTTCTTTTGTTAATTCACCGGAATAGTATTGATAGGTTGGTTCAACCACTATGCTCCATTTATTTTTATTAAAAGGTAAAAAGAATTCTGCTTCAATTCCGAACCTGGGGAAGTATGCTGTTCCAAAATCAAAATATCCGTACAGCGGATCTACATTTTCTACTTCCAGACTACTTATATTTAATCCCGGTCTGATTGTTAAATGAAACAAGTCTTTATATTTTTTTGAGCTATAGTCAATACTACCTAAATTTAGATATTCATTTGCTTTTGAAAAAAATTGTTTAAGTTCCTTTTTATTATATCCAACAGACTCAATATTCTTTATTTTGATTTCCGGATACCCTGAGGTAATATTTATGAGTTGCTGTTTGAATTCATTGTTGTAGGCTACCTTGTCATTAACTAAATAGCTTTTATAAACCAGTTGTTTAACCTCCGAATCATCTGTTTTATAAAAAAAACGAATCAAATTCCTTTGCGTGTAAAGGTATAACGAAAATTTGCCTTCAATAAGCACTTTTAAAAACAGCTGTTCTTCATGAAAAATTGGACTTCTGTCAGAATTTAATTCATAAATGTTATTGCTTGACTTATCGATTTTTACATCGGCTCTGATAAATTTTGAAACATTATTAATACCAAATTCTTTTACCGAATCAATTTCAGCTTCCAGAATAGCTCCCTCCTGGCTTAGTTTATATTCAAATTCAGTTGGATTCTTTTTCCAATCCATGTTTTTGATTAAACACTCAATTTTTTGATTTGATTCATTTATAAAATAACCATTCTCAAATAAAACCTGGGAATAAGAGTTTATGCATAAGAATGTAATTAGTCCGAGTAATAATATTTGTTTTGTCATACTATTAATGCTTACCTTAATTCATTGTTTTTAACATCCCGTAACGATTGGTACATGTTTTCGGGGCGCAGTTGGCGTACCACCTAAGCCCGCCTGCCATATTACAATTTGTTAGCAGCAGTATTTTTTTATTTTTTATATTCATCATACATTTTTAGCAACTCACTGTAATACTCAGCATATACTCCTCCAATCTGAAAAGTATCACGATAGTTTTTAAAATAGTTTTCAAAATTTTCTTTGTTGTCTAACGAAATGAAAAATGACCAAAGAATTAATTTGTTGTTTGTACTCCAATTATCTTTTATTTCATTATCCCATTCTTTTTGAAATTTTTCGTTGTAAATAATTGATTTATTTCTTTTGAAGATTGTTCTTCTTTTATGGATTGTTTGTCCATTTGAATGATAGTACATATCAATTGCCCAGGGGATTCTTTCAAATTTATTCAAGTCAGTTGATAAAAACCTGTAGTCAATAAGTTTTATTGTGTCAGCATCGACCTCGATTTTATAATTAAGAGTAGCATCATAAAAGTCTAATATTTTTTCGTCTCCACATTTTGTTACTGTAAACTCAGAGACAAAGTCATCTTCAAAATACCCGCAAATAGCATAGGATTCGACACCATTAATTTTGATAATAGTATCAGGTTTTTGAAGATTTTCATCATAAAGTTTACCACAAAGACAGTCCGTTTGACCGAATGAGGCAAAACCTATAATTGTCATTATAATTGTAAAGACTGTTTTCATTTTTTCAATATTGTTGCTAACTAGTGTGTGTGATCACAGGTGATGTTATTTGGCTTATATTAATTAAACAGGTATTGTTAAAACTTTTCTTTTTCGGTAAGGTAGTCATCGCATTGGCGGCTTTTGGTTTTCTAAAAGTAAACATTATTTTTATGTTTCAGGCAGTTATCCCGGCTCTATTATTAACATAAAAAGGTGTAACGACGCGCGGCGCGAAGAAAAAAACGTTGAGAAACATTTCGACAGCCGTCGACAACAAAATGAGCCGTCAGTTTTTAACGCGACAGCCGTCGACAAGCAAAAAAGATTTCAACCCAGATGATTTCAGCTGTCGACAAGCAAAAAAACTTTTGATTTTCTACTCGACAGCCGTCGACGCCAAAAAAAACTTTCAGGATTCATCTCGACGCGCGTCGAGCTAAAAATAAACTTTCAGAATGGAGCCCGACAGCTGTCGAGGTGAAAATAAATTTTCAAAATCGATGATTTCAGTCGTCGACAAGAAAAAAAATCATCAGGATAAGCATTTTAAACGCAAAATATAAATTTGAATTATCAGGATTCTTGTTTTTCGCAAAAAACACATAAAAAGATTTTCTAATTTGCTGTTCAACAAACAAAACTTGGTTCACGCAAAGGCCGCAAAGTTTATTATGCCCGAAAAATAATGCTTTGCGTACTTTTGTTTTTTAAGCTTCGCGCTCTTTGCGTGAAACATTTTTCTTTTTTTGACACCCATTTTTGTGCACAATAAACAAAAGGCTTTAGCCATTAATTTTGAATGATTAAACGCTAAAGCCTTCTATCTCTTTTCTTCGCAATCACCGCCCTGAAGGACGGTGCAAAAATAGTTAAAAGGTGATGTCCTTTGTTTTATCCCAACAAATTATCCAATAGTGTGTCATCAGCCTCCTCGGGCAGCGTAACTTTCAGCTCCGGGTTTTCTTTCATGGCCTGCTCTATGGCAAAACGTGCGGGTTTGTTGCGTGCCCAGCTGCGGCGCGAGATGCCGTTGTTTACATCCCAGTGTAACATCATTTTCAGGCGTTCTTCTGCTTCGGGACTTCCGTCGATGGTCATGCCAAAACCTCCGTTAATTACTTCGCCCCAGCCAACGCCGCCACCGTTGTGCAGCGAAATCCAGGTAGCACCGCGAAATCCGTCGCCCACAAAATTCTGTACGGCCATATCGGCTGTAAACGATGAGCCATCGTAAATATTCGAGGTTTCACGGTACGGCGAGTCGGTACCCGACACATCGTGGTGATCGCGCCCCAGAACAATGGGTGCTGAGATTCGTCCGTCGGCAATGGCATCATTAAATGCTTTTGCAATTTTTGTACGTCCGGTGCAATCGGCATACAAAATACGCGCCTGCGAACCTACAACCAGTTTGTTTCTTCCTGCCTCTTTTATCCAGTGTATATTGTCTTCCATCTGTCCGGTTATTTCTTCCGGTGCAGAGGCAGCTATCTCTGTCAGCACATCGGCAGCAATTTTATCCGAAACTGCCAGATCTTCGGCTTTGCCTGAAGTACATACCCAACGGAACGGACCAAAACCATAATCGAAAAACAGCGGTCCCATAATATCCTGCACATACGACGGGTATCTGAATTCGCCGTCAGCTTTGGTAATATCGGCGCCTGCACGACTGGCTTCCAGCAAAAAGGCATTGCCGTAATCCCAGAAATACATTCCGTTTTGAGTTAGTTTATTCACAGCATCCACATGGCGGCGCAACGATTTATACACTTCTTCTTTAAATTGTTCCGGTGCTTCGGCCATCATTTTATTCGATTCCTCAAAGCTCAGTCCGGCCGGGTAATAACCTCCTGCAAACGGATTATGCAACGAAGTCTGGTCGGAACCCAGTTCAACTTGTATATTTTTTTCGGCTAGTTTTTCCCACAGGTCAACCACATTGCCCTGGTAAGCCAGCGAAACTGCTTCTTTGTTTTCGCGTGCTTTTAGAGCGCGTGCCAGTAGCTCATCCAGATCGGTATAAACTTCATCCACCCATCCCTGACTGTGGCGAACTTCCACGGCTTTCGGATTCACCTCTGCAATAATACAAACCATACCTGCAATAACGGTTGCTTTGGGTTGTGCTCCCGACATGCCTCCTAATCCACTGGTAACAAATATTTTTCCTCCAAAATCGCCGGGTGAGTGCAGGCGGGCAGCGTTCATAACCGTAATGGTTGTACCGTGCACAATGCCTTGCGGACCAATATACATGTACGATCCGGCTGTCATTTGTCCGTATTGCGAAACGCCTAGTGCATTAAAGCGTTCGTAATCGTCGCGGCTCGAATAATTCGGGATAACCATGCCGTTGGTAACTACCACGCGCGGTGCGTTTTTATGCGACGGGAACAATCCCATCGGATGTCCCGAGTACATTGCCAGCGTTTGTTCTTCGGTCATTTCGGCCAGGTATTTCATGGTAAGCAGGTACTGCGCCCAGTTTTGAAAAACCGCACCGTTGCCTCCGTAAGTAATCAGCTCGTGCGGGTGTTGTGCCACGGCGTAATCGAGGTTGTTCTGAATCATCAGCATAATAGATGCTGCCTGCTTCGATTTGGCCGGGTATTCATCAATGGGGCGTGCATACATTTTATAATCGGGGCGGAAACGGTACATGTAAATCCGTCCGAACAGTTCCAGTTCGTTTAAAAACTCAGGAGCCAGCACTTCATGAAATTTTGCAGGGAAATACCGCAATGCATTTTTCAACGCCAGTTTTTTCTCTTTCGCCGATAGAATATCCTTTCTTTTTGGCGCGTGATTGATATTGGTCTCGTATGGTTTTGGTAACGGAAGTTCTTCTGGAATTCCTTGTAAAATGGCGGATTGAAACTCTGTTAAATTCATGTCTCCCTGCTTTAATCTTAATTTAAATGAAATACAGCGGCAAATTATCGCCTTTCCCCGAAATTACCTCTGATATTTAACACGTTTTAAAAATATTTGTATGGAAAGAAGTTCATAATTTTAGAATTTTGTATTGTGATTATCAATAACACCGTCGTTTGGGGCGGTGATAAAACCAAATAAATAGAAATGAAAAGAATTAAGATTGTTTTAGCAGCACTAGTAAGTGTCGTTTTATTTTCGAGTTGCGGATACAACAAGATGGTGGAGATGGATGAGCAGGTAACTGCTTCGTGGGCACAGGTTGAGAATGTGTACCAGCGTCGTGCCGATTTGATTCCTAATCTTGTGAATACAGTGAAAGGTTATGCTGCACACGAGCAGGAAACTTTAACCGGTGTAATAGAAGCCCGTTCGAAAGCTACTTCGGTTAATATCGATCCGACGAATTTAAATCCGCAAACCATTCAGCAATTTAACCAGGCGCAGGAAGGTCTGTCTTCAGCATTAAGCCGTTTGATGGTAGTTGTTGAGAAATATCCAGATTTAAAGGCCAATCAGAATTTTATGGATCTGCAGGCTCAGCTTGAAGGAACTGAAAATAGAATTGCCGTAGAACGCCGAAAGTTCAACCAAACTACCCAGACTTATAACGCTTACATAAGGAAGTTCCCAAGGGTAATTTATGCCGGCTGGTTCGGTTTCGAAAAGAAAACTTATTTCGAGGCACAACAAGGCGCAGAAAAAGCTCCGGAAGTTCATTTTTAAAGGAGGTTAGCTATGGGTGTTCAAAGTAGTTTTACAGAAGAAAATAAGCTTCAGATTACAAACGCCATCCGGGTTGCAGAGTTAAATACCTCGGGTGAGATAAGAGTTCATATTGAAAACTATTGCAAAGGTGATGTTTTAGACAGAGCTGCTTATATTTTTGAGAAACTGGAGATGCACAAAACAGAACTGCGAAACGGCGTTTTGTTTTACCTGGCCGTGAAAGATAAAAAGTTTGCCATTCTGGGCGATGGTGGAATTAATGCAAAGGTTCCTGAATATTTTTGGGAAAGTACAAAAGAAATGGTTATCTCAAAATTAAAAGAAGGTTTATACGCCGAAGCACTCGCTGATGGAATTATAAAAGCAGGCGAACAACTGAAAGAACATTTCCCGTACCAGGATGATGATGTAAATGAGTTGTCGGATGAAATATCGTTTGGAAAATAAGAATTTTACCCTTTTGGCTTCGCCATTTTCCCTTAAAAAGGGAAAAAAGTTCACGAATGTATAATTGAGGTTGGGATGTTCTCCTCTCTTGAGGGGAGATGCCGATAGGCAGAGGGGTATAAAAAAATATGAAATGAGGAAAATAGTTATAATATTAATTGCACTGATAACAACCACAACAACATTGTTGGCACAAATCCCCGATCGTCCGACACCTCCGCGTTTGGTGAATGATTTTGCCAATGTGTTTAGTAAAGGAGAAGTGCAGGAAATGGAAAATGCTCTTGTTCAGTTTGCTCGCCAGACTTCTACGCAAATTGTGGTGGTAACCGTTCCCGATCTGGACGGTTACGACAGGGCTGATTATGCGTACCAGATTGGAGAGAAATGGGGCATCGGTAAAAAAGGGAAAGACAATGGCCTGGTGGTTTTATTGAAACCCAAAGTTGGTAACAGTCGCGGCGAGGTTTTTATTGCTACCGGTTACGGACTTGAGGCGGTATTACCCGATGCAATTGTGAATAGCACAATTGTTAATGAAGAAATGATCCCGCGATTTAAGCAAAACGATTACTATGGCGGTTTAGCGGCAGGTTTAAATGTAATAATGGATATAACAAGAGGCGAATATACTGCCGAGAATTACCAGGAAAAAGTAAGTTCCGGTGGTAACAGAGGTGGATTCCCCTTTATTATCTTCCTTTTTATTGCTCTGTTTTCCATTTTTGGAAGAAGCCGCAGTCGCAGGTTTTACTCACCGGGAAGAAGTTTGCCTTTCTGGCTGGCAATGGGAATGATGTCGGGAGGTCACCGGTCGTCGGGTTCTTTCGGTAATTTCTCTTCAGGAAGCGGAAATTTTGGAGGAGGAGGATTTGGCGGTTTCGGAGGCGGAAGCTTCGGAGGCGGCGGTGCCGGTGGAAGCTGGTAGACGTTAGTTTAAAGTTCAAAGTTTAAAGTAATAGAACAATGTTCAGGATTTATTTGGCTGCTCTTTTTAGGGCAGCTTTTATTTTTTATGGGATCACATTGAAAAGTAGGTGGAGTAAATTTTTCCTGAAATCTTAAAAATAGAATTAAGACTATTCTCCTACCGGAGGCCTTCATCTTTGCCTTGAAGCAAAGACGAAGCAGAAAATTCAAGGCTGCTTTTTATCTTCACCTTCCATCTTCTCAAAACTTAAGTTCGGACGGGTGATCTCCTCAATTCTTCGGAGCTTCCCGTGCTCCCTAAAGTTTTGTTTCGATTCCAGGCTTGATAAAAAGAGGCCATCACCCGCTGAACTTTTATGCATAATCGAACTTTGTTGCACGCCCCAAGCCGCCTTCGGGAAAAAGCGTTAAGAAAATAAATGTAGTGAGCGTTAAAAAATCAAGGCTGTTTAACCCTGACCGAGAGAAACGAGCGTCAGGGGAGTTCCTTGATTTTAGTGAACGGAATTTATTTTTAGCTTTTTATCGTCAGCGGCGGCATTTTTTGCCTACTTTTTTTTGCTGCAGAAAAAAAGTAGGTCGTAGCGAAGCGAGAATAAGATTAGTGCAAAACAGATAAAAATTTTTATCTGGCTATATTTATTCCACCGGATTTTACGGATGATCCTTTTTATGCTGTTTGGTACCAGCATCACCCAATAAAAAAGCCGGCTCAAAATGAACCGGCTTTTAAACGAATATTTTTAATGCTTAATCAGCAATATCTTCAATTACGTTGATTTTTTCGTCAACCAAAATTCGTCCGCAATATTCGCAAACGATAATTTTTTTGCGGCTGGCGATATCCAACTGGCGCTGAGGCGGGATTTTATTGAAGCAACCACCACAAGCATCACGCTGAATAGTTACAACAGCTAATCCGTTTCTTGCATTTTTACGGATACGTTTGAAAGCCTGTAATAAACGAGGTTCAATAAACGACTCGATTTTCTCTGATTTGGATTTTAATTTTTCCTCTTCAATTTTTGTTTCCTCGGTAATTTCCGAAAGTTCGGTTTTCTTTCTGTCCAAATCTTCTTCACGCTCTTTTAACTGAACTTTAGAGTTTGTAATGGTTTCCTTTTTGGTTGCCATTTCTGCAGTAAACTCTTTAATCCTTTTTTCCGAAAGCTCGATTTCCAGATTCTGAAATTCAATTTCTTTCGAAAGCGAGTCGAATTCGCGGTTGTTACGAACATTGTTTTGTTGTTCGGTATATTTGGCAATTAATGCCTGCGAATCTTTAATCGCAATTTTTTTGTTGTTAATGGCGGTGTCAAGATTTTTTATTTCATCGTCGAGGTTCACCAAACGCGTTTTTAAACCTGTAATCTCATCTTCCAAATCCTGAACTTCTAAAGGAAGTTCTCCCCTAAGCGTTTTTATTTTGTCAACCTCAGAAACTACACTTTGCAATTCGTGCAATGCGCGTAATTTTTCTTCTACTGAAATGTCTTTGTCGTCTTGCCTTGAATATGGTGCATTCATGCTTAAAATGTTTAATTTCTAACACTAAAAATCAGAAGTAAAAAACCGGGTTGGAATTCACCTCTGATAAATGGACTGCAAATTTAGGGAAATTTTTCGTAAGTAACTCATAAAAAAGTTCTTTAGTGAATTGTTCACTCTCAAAATGCCCGATGTCTGCAATTACAATTTTATTTTCTGCATCGAAAAACTGGTGGTATTTAAAATCACCCGATACAAAAAAATCAGCTCCGGCGGCTATGGCCTGGTTCAAAAGGAAGGATCCGGCTCCACCGCAAACAGCCACTTTCTTTACATTTTTGTTTTTTAATGCTGTATGTTTGATGGTTCCTATCTTAAAAGTATCTTTTAATTGTTTAAGAAAAATCATTTCTTCTTTTTCCTCGGGGAGGTCGCCAATCATTCCCATTCCCACCTTGTTAAATTTGTTTTCGAGGGGGTAAATATCGTATGCCACTTCTTCGTACGGATGTGCTTGTAACAAAGCATTTATCACTTTCCCCTGGATGTAGCCTGGGAATATGGTTTCTAATCGAATTTCATTTTCGTAATGCTGTTGCCCCTTTTCACCAACGTAAGGATTGGTGGTTTCGTCTCCTCGGAAAGTGCCTTGTCCGTGCGAATTAAAACTGCATGAGTCGTAATTTCCTATATGTCCGGCACCGGCCGAGAAAATTGCTTTTCGTACTTTTTCTGCATGATCAACCGGAACAAAGGTTACCAGTTTTTTTAGCAGACTGCCTGCTGGTTGCAAAATTCTGCAATTCACTAGGCCCAGTTTTTCACAGATTTTTCCGTTAACGCCACCCTCAACACTGTCGAGATTGGTGTGGGCTGCATAAATGGCAATGTCGTTTTTTATGGCTTTTAGAAGGGTGCGTTCCACGTAGTTCTTCCCTGTAATTTTTTTCAGGCCCGAAAAAACAATGGGGTGGTGAGCCACAATTAATCCGGCTTTTATTTTTATTGCCTCTTCAACTACTTCTTCAGTAACATCGAGTGTTATCAATGCCGAGTCGATCGTTGTTTCGGGGTTCCCAACAATCAGTCCGGCATTGTCGTACGACTCCTGCAAACGCAGCGGGGCAAAATTTTCGAAAAATTGTGTAATATCTTTAATCTTGATCATAATCTCCTAAACCGTCTCTTATTTCAATGAGTTCTTGTTTGATATCCTGTAAGCGCTTTACAATCTCGTAATTGTTCATGGTTTCGTCGCGGTTTTCCTTTAATTTCTGGCGAGCACCTTTAATCGTTAGTCCGCGGTCTTTCACCAAATGGTTTATCAGGCGGATAGTTTCAATATCTTCTTTGGTAAAAAGCCTGTTCCCCTTTTTGTTCTTAAAAGGTTTCAATGCCTCGAACTGCTGCTCCCAGTAACGAATGTGCGACGGGTTTAGCCCAAACATTTCGGACACTTCTCCCACAGAGTAGTAAATTTTTTCTATTTCGGGTTTTTTGTAAGGCACCTTTACTAATTTGAGATGCAAGATAAACAGATTTCAGAATCGGGACAACAGAAAGGATAATGAATGTCGGACAAACTCAGTTAATTTTTAGAATGCTATCGAAAAGCGTGATTTCAAATCATAAAAAAACTTCCACCGACAATATCAGTGGAAGTTTTTCTGTATGTCTGATATTCAGTATCTAATCCAGCGACTGGCCAATATTCGAAGAAATGGCAATCATTTTATCGTATTCCTGTGGCGTAAGATCTTTATATAAATAATATGCCGGATTCACTTTTTTGCCGTCTTTGTGCACTTCGTAATGCAGGTGAGGTGCTGTTGATCCACCTGTATTTCCCACATAACCAATAATGTCGCCGCGTTTTACTTTTTGTCCGCGTTTTACATTAAATTCATTGAGGTGCCCATAAACGGTTTCGTAACCATAACCATGGTCGATTTTAATATTCTGGCCTAATCCAACACGACTTCTTTTCGAACCTTTTACTTCGGTAACCTTTCCATCTCCCGTAGCATAAACCGGAGTGCCGATTGGAGCTGTAAAGTCTTGTCCCCAATGCATTTTGCGTACTTTATAAATTGGGTGCATACGATATCCCCATCCACTAGATGTACGTTTCAGATCTTTGTTGGTAATAGGCATGATAGCCGGCAGCGAAGCCAGCATTTTTTCTTTATTCATGGCCATCTTCAGTACATCGTCGTACGATTTCGACTGAATATAAGCCTGTTTTGAGATAATATCCAGCTTTTTGGCTGTTGAAATAACCAGCTCCGCATTGTTCATATCTTCCAATTGCGAATACTTGTTGGTTCCACCAAAACCTGCATTTCTTACCGATGAAGGAATGGGTTCTGCCTCAAAAATAACACGATAGATATTATCGTCGCGCTGCTGTAATTCGCTTAATACGCTTTCCACTTTGTCAAGGTCTTTCGAAAGCAGTTCGTATTGCGTTAACAGCCTTTTGTTTTCCCTTTTCAGCGCTTTAGATCTGGGTGTTTCGTAAAAGTTAACGAACACAACCGTAATAACCAAAGCCAGTGCCAAACTACTTGCCAAATAGGCTAATACTTTCATTAGTTTAGATTTAGTATCTAAACCAACGCTTTCGTAGTTCAACGTTTCGGAATTAAATTTATATTTCTTTTTTGCCATATATAAGGCTAGTTTTTTGTCTTTCTTAATGTTGATTCATTAAATCCTATAACTTTGCATGGATTTAAAAAATCATGATTTTTCACGGTGCAAATGTAAGTAAATAACTCATAGTTAGTGAATTTGTTTTCTTTGCATTAAAATTTTTTAACAGAATAATAAATCATACAGACGGAAAATGAAGACTTCGAAAGAGATACGTAAGGCATTTTTAGACTTTTTTACGGGAAAAGAACATCAGATTGTTAACTCTGCGCCGATGGTAGTAAAAGGCGATCCAACACTGATGTTTACCAATGCGGGGATGAACCAGTTTAAAGACCAGTTCCTGGGAAATGAGCCGGTAAAATACCCTCGTGTAGCCGATACTCAAAAGTGCTTGCGTGTTTCAGGAAAACACAACGATTTGGAAGAAGTTGGTTTGGATACTTATCACCATACCATGTTCGAAATGCTTGGGAATTGGTCGTTTGGCGATTATTTTAAAAAGGAAGCTATCAACTGGGCCTGGGAATTTTTGGTAGATGAGATGGGTATTGATGCCGATCGTTTGTATGCCACTGTTTTTGAAGGAAGCGCTGACGATAACCTGGATCGTGACGATGAAGCTGCCGGTTATTGGGGAAAACACCTTCCTGAAGACCGGATTCTGAACGGGAATAAAAAGGACAATTTCTGGGAAATGGGTGACACCGGTCCTTGTGGCCCTTGTTCGGAAGTGCACGTTGATATCCGTTCGGATGAAGAACGCGCAAAAGTTCCGGGACGCGATCTTGTTAACATGGACCATCCACAGGTAATAGAAATATGGAACCTTGTATTTATCCAGTTCAATCGTAAAGCCAATGGTAGTCTGGAAAGTCTGCCTGCCAAGCACGTTGATACAGGAATGGGCTTCGAGCGTTTGTGTATGGTGTTACAAGGCGTTCAGTCGAATTACGATACCGATGTTTTTCAAAATACCATTGCTGAAATAGGGAAGTTGTGTGGCAAAAAATATGGTGAAAACATAAAAGTTGACATTGCCATGCGCGTAATTGCCGACCACCTTCGTGCCGTTGCTTTTGCCATTGCCGACGGTCAGTTGCCTTCGAACAACAAAGCCGGTTACGTAATCCGCCGGATTTTGCGACGTGCCGTTCGTTACGGCTACACTTTCCTTGGATTCAAAGAAGCTTTTATTTATCGTTTGATAGAGGTGCTGAAAGAAACAATGGGAGAAGCTTTCCCTGAATTGGTAAGTCAGCAAACATTGATAGAAAAAGTGATAAAAGAAGAAGAAGAAGCATTCCTTCGCACACTTTCAACCGGTATTAAATTATTGGATGATATTACTGAGAAAGCTAAAAAAGACGGTGCAAAAGAAATTGCAGGCAAAGATGCTTTTGTTCTATACGACACTTTCGGATTTCCGCTTGACCTTACAGAATTAATAACCCGCGAGAACGGACTCGGCGTTGATGGAGAAGGTTTTACTATTGAAATGCAGGCGCAAAAAGACCGTTCGAGAAATGCCGCTGCGCAGGAGACTGACGACTGGGTAGAACTTCGCAAAATTGAAAAAACTGAGTTTCTTGGGTACGATAAACTGGAAGCCGAAATAAAAATAGCGCGTTACCGGAAGGTAACACAAAAGAAAAAATCGTTTTACCAGCTGGTGTTCGATCAAACACCATTTTATGGCGAATCGGGTGGTCAGGTTGGCGATACCGGATATATTGAATTCGATGGAGTGAAAACATCGATTTTCGATACGCAAAAAGAAAATAACCTGACTGTTCACCTGGTAAAAGAACTTCCTGCCAATACTAATGAGACATTTAATGCTGTAGTAAATATTCAGCGTCGTACTCAAATTGCCAATAACCATACTGCTACTCACATGCTACACGCTGCCCTTCGCGAGGTGTTGGGTACGCATGTTGAACAAAAAGGATCGTTGGTAAATGCCGATCATCTTCGTTTCGACTTTTCACATTTCCAAAAAATGACCGATGAAGAAATTGCAACGGTTGAAAAACTGGTCAACGAGAAAATTCGTCAGAACTCAGTATTGGAAGAGAATCGTGCTATGCCGATTGAAGAGGCAAAAAGTATGGGTGCAATGATGTTATTTGGCGAAAAATACGGCGAAGCTGTTCGTGTAATTAAATTTGGGGAATCGATAGAATTTTGTGGAGGTACACATGTTGCTGCTACCGGTCAGATAGGGATGTTGAAAATTGTTTCGGAAAGTGCAATTGCAGCAGGTGTTCGCAGAATAGAAGCTATTACAGCCGCACACGCTGAAAAGTACGTGAATGAGCAGCTTGATATCCTTAAGAATATCCAAGAAGTAATTAAAGGATCGAAAGATATATTAGGAAGCGTTACCACACTGGTTCAGCAAAATTCGGAGTTGTCGAAACAAATTGAAACGTTCCAACAGGAAAACCTTAAAATAACCAAGGCAAACCTGAAAAGTAAAATTTTATACGAACGCGGAGTTAATATTATAGCCGATAAAATTATTATTGATAATGCTGGTCTGGTTAAAGACCTTGCGTTCCAGTTAAAAGGAGAAGTAGAAGACCTCTTCCTTGTTATTGGTGCTGAAATCAACGGAAAACCAAATTTAACGGTTATGATTTCGGATAACATTGTCGCCGAGAAAGGTTTGAATGCCGGACAGATCGTTCGCGAAGCCGGTAAAGAAATTAAAGGTGGCGGCGGTGGTCAACCATTCTATGCAACTGCCGGGGGTAAAGATGTTGCCGGATTACAGGCCGCGATTGACAAAGCGCTTACTTTTTTGCAGTAATTCAAACTTAGTGATACCCTCCACTTTGAGTGAGAGTATCACTATTTCACTATTTATATAATAGAAACCCGTTCTGTATATTTTATGCAGAACGGGTTTTTCTTTGTTAGGCTTTTTTTTGAATTGTTCTGAATAACATCTATTTTCAGGCTCTCAAACTTCGGGCTTCGGACTTCCGTCTTCCGACTAATTTCGAAAAACAATGAAGAAATTTTACTCCTTCATAACTTCTTTGCCATTTATGGCATTTTTATTTTTAGCTCTGGCTTTTGCCATGGCAGCGGCAACCCTGGTGGAAAGTCGTTTTGGAACTTCACCCGCGCGGGCATTAATTTATAATGCTCATTGGTTTGAGCTTTTGTGGGCTTTGTTTGCTTTAAATCTGATCAATAACCTGTTTCGGTATAAGTTTTTTAAAACGAAGCGCCTTACTCTGGCTTTGTTCCATATTTCATTTATTGTAATGATATTAGGGGCTGCAGTTACTCGTTTCTTTAGTTACGAAGGGGTAATGCACATCAGGGAAGGAGAAAGTGCCGACTTTATTCTTTCAACCGACGATTATTTTTATGCTGCGCTGGGTGATCAAAAGAAGAAGAAAAAGGTGCGTTTCTCGCAGCTTGCACCCAACCAGTTTTCCGAAAAATTTAAAACAGGTGGGCAGGATGTTAACGTTAAAGTAGTCGGATTTATTAAAAATGCAGAAAAAAGGGCAGTTGCATCTGCTTCCGGAGAACCGGTTATCGATTTGGTATTTTCTTCTCCTGAAGGACAAGGTATGCAGTCGTTTTCGTTGAAGAAGGGCGAGAGCCTCAACTTGTCAGATGTTAGTGCCGGATTTGAATCAACAGGAAAACAAACGCTTCATTTTTTCATGAAGAATGACCAGTTATTTATGACATCGCTCGTTGGGTTGAACGAAACTACTATGACCGGGCAGGAAACAAAAACACATCAGCCTGGCGATACAATTAATGTTCAGCCAATGCTTTTATATGGGGTGGGCGACTTTAGGTTTTTAATGCGGAAATTTATTCCGAAAGCATCTTTTACAGCCGTAAAAAGCCAGGTTGAAACACGTGAAGATGCAGTGCTGGTGCAGATTTCAGATGCATCTGGGCAACAAACCGTTCCGGTGTTCGGTTATTCGGGAGTAAAACCCGATACAGTTCGAGTGCCTTTAAGCGGGGGAACACTTGAATTGGCTTATGGTGCATTGCCACTGCACGTTCCTTTTAGTATTTATCTGAAAGATTTTCAACTGGAACGATATCCCGGTTCACAGTCTCCATCGTCGTTTGCATCGGAAGTGGTATTAAAGGATGCAGGAAAAGGAATAAATGAGGATATCCGGATTTTTATGAATAATACGTTGAATCACCGGGGCTATAAGTTTTTTCAATCATCGTATGATATGGATGAAAAGGGAACAATTCTATCGGTAAACCACGATTTTTGGGGAACGTGGATCTCTTACCTGGGATATGCCCTGATGATTATTGGTTTTAGTACTTCTCTCATTAATAAAGGTTCCCATTTTCAGCATTTGGTGAGAAAACTGAAAGAAAGTTCTGTGAAAACAGCAGGATTTATTTTGCTTTTTTCAGTAGTAACGTTTTCCGGAAATGCCCAGGTTGGTTTGGGGGCCGGAATACCGGGTGTCGATAAAAGTGTGGTTAAAGAATTCAGTGAACTTTGGGTGCAGGGTGTCGATGGAAGAATAGAGCCTGCATCAACTTTGAACAGCGAGATTGTAAGAAAGATAACCGGGAAATCGACGTTTTTAGGAAGAAGTGCCGATGAAGTTGTGCTGAGTATGATGACTTACCCAGAACTCTGGCGTTCGATGGCAATGGTAAAAGTGAAAAACAAAACGCTGGCTGCCACGCTGGGCGCACAAAATAAATACATCCCGATAGAATCGCTTTTCGATGGCCAGGGGAATTATAAAATTATGGAGGCAGTCCGGACTGCTTATGCAAAGACTCCTGCATTACGAAACCGGGTTGAAAAGGAATATATCTATCTAGACGAGCGTGTGAATATCTGTTTTATGATTTTCCAGGGATCGTTGCTCCATCTTTACCCCGGGGAGAATAGGGAAGATGTCTGGTACGTTCCGGGAGCGACTGCTGCGGAATACTCCGAAGGTGATTCTATTTTTATTAAAAGTGGATTCCGGTTGCTGATACAATCAATAGCAGATAACAACACTTCTGATGCTTCGCAGGTACTGAGTGCGATTTCCAATTTTCAGCAAAAATACGGGGCAGAATTACTTCCATCAGACTCAAGAAAGAAGACCGAGATTCTATTTAATAAACTTAATCCTTTTAAGCGGATTTTCCCTTTTTACCTGTTATTTGGATTTTTATTATTGTTTGTGTTGTTTGTGAATATTTTCAGGCAGAAACCGTTGCCACGAATCTTGCGTTTTACATTTCTTGGTTTGGTTTTCCTGATGTTTTTGATACATACTGGCGGATTGATATTGCGTTGGTATATCTCGGGGCACGCCCCCTGGAGTAACGGTTACGAATCGATAGTATACGTTGCGTGGGCTGCCATGCTGGCCGGCTTGATTTTTGGCCGGAAATACCCGATGGTTATCGGTACCGCTGCGTTTTTATCCGGAATTGCGTTGTTTGTCGCTCATTTAAGCTGGATGAACCCTGAAGTTACCAACCTGGTGCCGGTACTAAAATCTTATTGGTTAACCATTCATGTGGCTGTTATTACGGCCAGTTATGGTTTTATTGGTTTAAGTATGTTTCTCGGAATTCTTGTTATGATTTTGATGGTAATGCGAAACAAGGTGAATGAATTGAAGGTAACCGGTTTTATCGAACAGCTGACAACCATCAACGAAATGTCGGCAACGGTGGGGCTGTATTTTCTTACCATCGGAACGTTCCTCGGAGGAATCTGGGCCAACGAAAGCTGGGGCCGCTACTGGGGATGGGATCCGAAAGAAACATGGTCGCTGATTACAATAATGATATACTCCTTTGTGGTTCATATGCGTTTAATTCCATCGTTAAAAGGTGTGTTTAATTACAATGTTGCATCCATCGTTGCTTTTGCGTCGGTGTTGATGACTTATTTTGGGGTGAATTATTACATGACCGGACTGCATTCGTACGGTAAAGGCGTTGCTGACAGTGTCAATCTTGCCGTTCCTATTGCTTTTCTTTTATTGGCCGGATTAATTGTGTGGGCTTATTTGAAAGATACGAAATACGAAGATGAAAAAGAAAAAAAGTGAAAGGTTGTTTTTTCGGTCATTTTCGAGCCAAGTTAATCTTATACAATTGTAGATTTTTGGACTTTTCTGCTCAGATAGTCGACAGTGTAATTGGTAATAATATGTAAATCAGCACATTGAGATTATTTAGAATAGTTATGAATAGGCTGAGATGCAAAATCCTCTTATCTTTTTGTAAATCAGCACAAAACAAAACTATTAACTTACGCCGTTTTTTAAGATAAATAATGGGACAGACAGTTACGCGTACATTTGATATTCTCGAAAGGGCTTTAAAAGAATTTTCCCGTGAAGATGCCATTGCAGGTAAAAAAGATGGGAAATGGTATACTTATTCAACTGAAGAATACAACAAAAAGTCTCACCAGCTCGCCATGGGACTTATGGCAATGGGCTTAAAAAGAGGCGACAAAGTTGCCACTGTTACAACCAACCGGCCTGAATGGAATATTGTTGATATGGGGCTTTCTATGGCCGGCATGATACACGTCCCGATTTATCCCACACTTGGAGAAGATGAATACAAGTATATTCTGGAACATGCAGAGGTGAAAATAATTATAGCCGGCGATAAAAAGCTTTTTAAAAGTATGTGCCCGCTGGCAAATATGATAGATGGAACCGATGCAGTTTATACTTTCGAGGAGGTTGATGGTGCTAAAAATTACGATCAGATACTGGAGCTTGGCGAATTGCACAAAGATGAACTGGCAGAACAACTGGAAGCCATAAAAAAAGATATTAAACCTGAAGATCTTGCAACACTGATTTATACATCAGGAACAACAGGCGTTCCGAAAGGTGTTATGCTGAGTCATAAAAACCTGGTGTCGAATTTTACAGAACATGCAAAATTGCACGAGTTGGGATTAGGCCACCGGGCCCTTAGTTTTCTTCCTCTGTGCCATGTGTACGAACGCAGCGTGAACTATCATTTTCAGTACAGGGGAATGGGCGTTTATTATGTTGGTAACCTGGCACAAATTGTTTCTTCAATCAGAGAGGTTAAACCTCATATGTTTAATTCAGTTCCTCGTTTGCTTGAGAAAGTGTTCGATGGATTTATCGCCAAAGGAAAAGAACTTTCCGGGTTAAAAAAGAAATTATATTTCTGGGCACTGAATCTTACCCACCACTTTGAATACAATAAGAAGTATGGCCCATTTATGAAACTGAAAATTTCAATAGCCGATAAATTGGTTTACTCAAAGTGGCGAGAAGCTTTGGGAGGAAATATCAATTACATTGTTTCGGGAGGTGCTGGCCTTCAACCAAGAATTGGTCGTGTGTTGGGAATGGCGAAACTTACCACCCTCGAAGGATATGGCTTAACGGAAACTTCTCCTGTAATTGCCGTAAATAATCCTATAAAATCGGAAATGATGGTTGGAACTGTCGGTCCTATACTTGAAGGTTATCAGGTTAAAATTGCCCAGGATGGAGAGATCCTGTGTAAAGGCCCCGGAGTGATGATGGGTTATTACAAAGCACCTGAATTAACCAATGAAGTGATTGATAAGAACGGCTGGTTTCATACCGGTGATATTGGCGTTCTTGTTGATGATAAATATTTGAAAATTACCGATAGAAAGAAGGAAATATTTAAACTTTCGGGTGGAAAGTATATCGCTCCGCAAATGATCGAGAACAAATTGAAAATGTCCGATTTTATTGAGCAGGTGATGGTTATTGGTGCCAATGAGAAATTTGCAAGTGCTCTTATTTCTCCTTGTTTCCCTATTTTACACGATTGGGCAGTAGAACATAAATTGCAGTACGAAAACGACGAGGATCTGATTCAATTACCAGAAGTTATCAGCCAGTTGCAGAAAGAGGTAAATAAGGTGAACAAAACTTTGGGTACACACGAGCAGATCAAGAGAATTCGTTTGGTTAAGGAAGAATGGACCCCGACTTCAGGAGAACTTTCACCAACATTAAAACTTAAAAGAAATACAGTTTCTGTAAAATACCAGTACTTAATTGATGATATATACTCGGTTGGAGCCAATAATTAGGCTTTAAAGAAACAGGTGCGCAAGCACAAGCTGAACCAAACTGTTGAAAGGTTGTAAGTTTTCTTACAGCCTTTTTTTGTGAATATATTTTTTATCTTTAATCGGTTGACTAAGACCTGATTGATAACAAGAATTTAAAAAATACATATTGTGAGAATTTCAATCGCTATTCTATTGTAAATGATTTGTTTGAACTGATAAAATAGAACATACCCAATGAATAATGGTTTGCCAAATACGCAGGAAGTAAAAAAGCAGCTTGAAGTTTTACTCGTCAATTTTTTCAGGGAATGTTACAAAGACTTTCCTAAAGGGAATATTACACCAACAGAGTCACCCGATTTTGTGGTGAAGATGAAGGGCGCAAATACGCTGGGCATTGAACTTACGCGTTTAAATCCGGCCAATGCATTACCTAACTCCGCGGAAATAAAAGAGGAAATTGAATTCAGAGACGGTTTAATTGACGAAATGAAGGAACTTTTTGAAAGTGGATCGGATATGAAATTGTTTGCAAAGTTCCTGTTTTCTGAAAAGACAGCAATTACACCCCAAAGAGAATTAGCCGTAAAAGCACGAACAGTAAGCCTGATCCGCGAGAGTATAAAAAGCAGAAATAAGGATAGTTTCTTTTTTCAGACACTGAACAAAACGGTCTTGCCAGAAGGATTAAAACAGGTGTTATTCGTTCATCATCCAACGCTGGAGTCGTCGGTGTGGGAGCGTTCTAACAACCTGGGGGTTTCCAACGATGTAGTTGACGATATTCGTCGTGCCATTCACAAAAAAGATGAAAAAATGCGCTTGTATAAGAAGCAGCATCTGGATGCATACTGGTTGCTTATTACCACCGATCGGTTACGGGGTATAAAAAGCTTTAACCTGGTTAATAAGGTTTTGAATGAACATTTCGAATCGCGCTTTCAGCATGTGTTTTTGTTCGATTTAATTCGCGGGAAGGCGTTTGTGTTGGTGTAGTTTTAGTCGCAGTCTTCAGAAGAGTGGAGAAAGAAAGATGCCATCCGTTTTTGTTTTAACACACACGGATGGCATCTTTTTTATACTGTGACTTCGACTGAATCCTAGTTTACAATGGCAGCAATAGCGGCACCCAGTAAACTTGAATTTTCCACTTCCACAATTTCGTAAAAGCGTTTGTTTTCACCCGACAGGAATTCCTGCAGGTAATCTTCAAATATTTTCTGGAAGTTGTGCAATTTGTAGAATGTTGTTCCTTCAATGGTCATTAAAACCGGTTTCTCGGCCGATTTGGCCTTCCCGGTTTTCAAAATAACAGAAGCCAGGTTGGCGGCCACCAGTTTGGCAGCGCGTTCAATCAATGCGTCGATTATTTCTGCTGCAATCAATTTATCCGATTCGTGAGTGAAAACGCCCGGTAAAACGCCTTTTGCATCTTCAATTCCATGAACGTATTTGTTCACTTCTTCCGATGTTAGTTCCTCGAGATTTTCGAAAGCTGACGGATCGGCAAATACACCCTCTGATGCAGCTGTTTTTAATGCTGTTGTACAAAGTCCTCCGAAGTAACCGCCCGAGAACATTTTTTCGAATGCATAGCGGCCCGGATTTTTGGTTGTATTATCAAACGCCAGATCGATATCAGTGCGTGGCGCCAGTGCAAATGCTCCCGATTCGATGTTTATGATCTGGCTGCCTTCCATATTGAGGCCATCGGTTTTGGTAATGTTTTTATTGGCTTCAATGTAGCTGGTGTTGGTACCGGTGCCCAGAATAAAACCAATGTAAGTGTCGTATGCTTTTACGGCGCGTGCAGCTTTCCCTGCGAGCAGGGTCGAAACCGTATCGTTCATTAAAACCATCTGTTTATCAGGAGTTCCCATAGCGGCTAGCAATTCTTCGCCAATCATGGTGCCGATAACTTCCGGCGCTTTCACTTCCTTGCTCCATTCAATCAGTTTTCCATCTTTGTTCGGAAATATTTCGGCCGAATACGAAAAACAGAATCCTACTTTTTCGGAAACAGTTTTATAATCAGCTAAATAATCGGCAAACGTATTGAAGAATTCTTCTTTTGATAATTCTTTGTCAATACCCGGCATTTTTGCCTTTTGTATATTTTCGGTAACTAGTTTCAGGTTGTTGTCGAAATAAACTTTTGCTGCGCGGAAATTTGTTCCACCGGCATCAATGGCAATAACCGGGTCGTTGGCTTTCACTTCTCCATCGGCTTCAATATAAGTTGGAAGCATCAGAAGCGAGCTTTCCTGGCCTGACAGACCTTTGTCCATTTCAGTTAAAAATGTATTAACCAGCTCTTTCATATTAATATCGCCGGCAGTCATTTTGTGTGATTTCAGAAAGTCATTTGCTTTTGTCATAATCGTTGTTTTTGTAGTATTCGTTTTCTTTTATAATTGAATTAGTTACAGTGCATTTTCGATTTTAAAAACCCATGCATGTTCGTTCAGTCCCGAATTTGGAGAAAGCTGCGGAGCTGTAATTTTAATGGTTTTACCCGATTTTTTATATTTAACATCCCTTTCCAATCCCAGCAATTTTACACTTGAGGCTTTTTTAATGCCTTTTATTTCGAGCACTGATTCGGGGTATTTGGTGCAAAGCACATAAAGATCTTTTCCTTTTTTTGTAAAGAATACATTGGAGAGGTTGTTTTTTCCGGCATCCTCCCATTTGCGGGTTTCATAAATGGCTTCGCCGTTAATATCGAGCCAGGCACCAATGTCGAGTAAACGTTGTTCCTGAATAACAGGAATGCGACCGTCAGCAGTTGGGCCAACATCGAGCAACAGATTCCCGCCGCTTGCCACTTTTTCTATCAGCATATGGATCAGGGCCTCAGAAGTCATATAGTTTTCAACCGTTTCAATTTGGTTGTACCCAAAAGAGGTTCCAATCCCCCGGCACTCTTCCCATACTTTGGTTATCTCCTCCTTTTTACCATCGTGTACCAGGTCGTACTCAGTAGTATAATAACCGCCGTGTTTGCTTCTTGTTTCTTTACCCCAACGGTCGTTTACGCAAATTCGGTCTTTCACTGCCGGTTCGTTATAAAGCCATGCCAGAAACTCCGTGCTCTTCCATTCTTCACTGGGGTGATCCCACTCGCCGTCGGTCCATAAAATATCAGGTTCGTAACTGGTTACCAGGTCTTTCATTTGAGGAATCATGTGGTCGTCGACATACTTTTTAAGATCATTTTTATAAAGCGGATTGTACCATTCGTAAAGCGAATAATAAAACCCCATGTGCAACCCGGCATCTTTAACAGCTTTAGTTAAGTCGCCACAAATATCGCGATGAGGGCCAATGTCAACGCTGTTCCAGTTCCAGCTTTGTGCACTGGGCCAGAGCGTGAATCCCTCGTGATGTTTCGATGTTAATACCACATATTTTGCACCTGCCCGTTTAAATAAATCGGCCCATTGTTCCGGATTCCAGTGTTGAGCTTTAAAACGGGGAGCAAAATCCTGGTAAAGGAAATTTTCGCCATACATTTTATTGTGGTATTCGCGGAATAATTTTCCGGCTTTGCTGTCGTCGTTTATTCTGAATCCATACCACTCTGCATATTTTGCATAAACACCAATGTCGGCATTGGCTGGTGCCCATGCTGGAACTGAATAAACGCCCCAATGAATAAAAATTCCAAATTTCACATCCTCAAACCATTGAGGAACTGGTCGGCTGTCGATTGATTTCCAGTTGCTTTTGTATTTCTGAGCAAACGAAATATTTGTCAGAATAAGAATAGAGAATATGATTAAAATTCGTTTCATCTCGTTGGTTCTGGTTAATGATTTAAATAGCTCAGAATACATTTTTATGGTGTTTTTTAATACGGAATGTATCTGCGACCGTAAACTTACAATTATTTTCTGTGATTTTTTTAATACGAAATAAGGCAAGAAAATCTTTTTTAGAAAGAATCGTTTGTACAATATTAATTTTCAGATTTAACCTGATGTCCAATCCTAAAAGATTTTCAACTTTGTATTACTGTATATTATTATTTCTATTTTAGATTTTCTAAAAATATAAACGCATGAAATTTCTAGTGACTGCTGCTCTTTTATTTATCGTATTTTCTTGCCAAACAACAAATAAAGATCAGATTAAACCTGTTTTTACGTCGCTCGAAACTAACACTGATGCAAGTTTGCGAGGTCTGCAGGTGGTGGACGAAAATGTGATATGGGTGAGTGGTTCCGGAGGAACTGTTTTAGTTTCGACAGATGGTGGCGAAAGTTGGGAAGTGAATACAATTCCTGGAGCTGAAAAAAATGACTTCAGAAGTATTCATGCGTGGGATGCAAAACAAGCTATGGTTTTTGGCGTTGCAGGTCCTGAATTTGGATACAAAACCAACGACGGAGGCCAAACCTGGAACGTGGTTTTTCAGGATACGACAAAAGCACTGTTTTTTAATTCATTAAAATTTGTCGATGATAAAAACGGACTGGCTGTGAGCGATCCTGTTGATGGTAAGTTTTTTGTTTTAAGAACAGAAGATGGAGGAACGAATTGGGAAAGAGTCGGAAATCTTCCCCAGGTTGAAGAAGGAGAATCCAACTTTGCTGCATCGAATACCTGTATCGAATTTTTGCCTTCGGGAAAAGCATGGATTGCCAGTGGAGGTAAAGCTGCCCGGGTTTTTTATTCCGAAGATTTTGGAAAATCATGGAATGTTGCTAAAACTCCAATGGTTCGTGGATTGTCATCTTCCGGCATATTCTCCATTTCTTTTATAAACGATAATATGGGAATGATTGTAGGTGGAATTTACGATCAGCCTGAATTGAACACAAATATTGCTGCTTATACCATCGATGGAGGAAAAGAATGGTTGCCCGCTGTTACCATGCCAAAGGAATATCGTTCGTGTGTAAAGCAAATTAATAGCGCGGGAACGGTTTTTTCTTTTGCCATGGGAAAAACCGGTTGCGATATTTCAATGGATAATGGAATTAACTGGCAGTTTGTAAATGAGACCGGTTATTATACTTTCAGGGCAGTGCCCGGTAGAATGTATGGTTTTGCCGCAGGTGCAAACGGAGGAATTGCTAAAGTTGAGTTTAATAGTGTTAAATAGAAAAGGGGTAAAGGAGTTATGATCGATCCATTTAACGACGAATATTTTATGAAAAGGGCCTTCGCTGAAGCGGTGCAGGCTCTTGAAGAAGGGGAAATCCCGGTTGGAGCAGTAGTTGTGTCGCAGGGAAAAATTATTGCCCGTGCACATAACTTAACAGAAACACTGAACGATGTAACTGCCCATGCCGAAATGCAGGCTATTACAGCGGCCGCGAATATGTTGGGAGGCAAATATTTGAACGATTGTACACTTTATGTAACCCTCGAACCCTGTGTAATGTGTGCAGGAGCGTTGGGATGGTCGCAAATTGGCAAAATTGTTTATGGTGCTTCTGACGAAAAACGTGGCTATAAAAAATTTGCATCCAAAGCCATTCATCCCAAAACAGAAGTAGTGGGAGGGGTTTTTGAAACTGAATGCGGGGAGATATTGCAGGAGTTCTTTCGGAAGAAGAGATAAGTCTATCAAGAACTCGCCGCATTTAATATTCACCGGGTGACTATAAGTTGTAAAAAAGAGTCACCCGATGAATTGTTTTCTAACTGCTAAATAAAATTTTTATTCCACTTCCATGCTCAGACTACTTTTACCTGCCAAATCAAAAGCTTTAATTTTAATTTTTCCCGAAACCAAAAGCGGCTCTTTATAGATAGTTGAACCGAGTGTCGGCTCTGAACCGTCGCTTGTATATCGAATTGTTAATCCCGGATAAGTTGAATTGGCATGCAGTTTCCCGTCAATAATTTTTCCTCCCGGTGCCGGCACGCGATAATTGTATCCCCCAAATAGTGTTTTCAGGCGTGGCAATTCTTTTTGGGCCAGCGTGTTGGCGAATATGTTCCATTCTTTGTTCCAGGTGGCTTCGCGTTTGGTTTTATCGGAAATAGTTTCCCATGAACGCTCTTTACCCCAGGCAGTTTCTGCAAATCCCATCAATTTGGGTAGGATTCTGTACATCAGGTCATCCTCACCTTTGCGAATAGTTTCTGCCCAGATTTGTGCCTGAACACCAATAATCTTTTTGCGCGCCTCCGGTTTTATCCGTTCCAGTCCGGCGAACTCTTTCTCTGTGTCAATTTCAGCACCCATCGCTGTTTGCAGGGTGGTTTTAAAAACATCGAAAGGAGCCACCTGCCAGGCATCGCGGGTATTTCCCATTCCTCCCCAGTAAAGGCCCGGTTCTCTCGGATCCTTGTTATAAGCCAGATCGAAATAGAAGTTGGTAACATTACACATGATTACCGGGTAGCCAGCATTGGCTAATCTGTACGAAAGTTCTGTATTTTTCCCCAGAGTATTCCAAACGTATGGATAAACGTCCTTTCCTGCAAATTCCAGGTTTGGATTGTATCTGCCTGTTTCGTCTTTTAGCAGAGCCACTTCTTCCCAGCCCCCGATTTTTAGGTTTTTGCTTTTGAGAATATCGATAATTCTGCGTGTTCCGTATGCTTGCAGGTTTTTAGGATCTTTGTATTCAGGGAATTTCTTCATCAGTTCTGCACACATTGGTGATCCGCTCCACGAACCTTCCGGAACTTCATCTCCACCGGTATGCAGGTATTCCAGTTCAGCACCTGCTTCGTTGTATATTTCTATTATATCGTCAACTACCGTTTCATAGAATTTGTAAGTCGACTCCCTTGCCACATTTACAATATTATCGGAATACCACTGTGCCGATCGGTATTTCGATGTTTCCTCGGGATCGATTAAACGAAATTCGTTTGCCTTTTTTTCGTCTCCCTGAGCCATGTATTTTTCATAGCGCGCCTCCATGGCTTTAATTGCTGCACGCGAATGTCCCGGGAAACCGACCTCGGGTATTACATTGATGTGTCGCGCTTTTGCGTATTGCAGAATCTCAATAAAATCTTGTCTGGTGTAAAAACCACTACCGTAGTTTCCCTCAGCATAAGCTACAGGGCCTGAGCCATACGAAGGATGCAAGGCATTAGCCTCTTTTGTGGTATGTCCGCGATGACTGCCAACCTCTGTTAATTCAGGCAGTTCCTCAATTTCAACGCGCCAGCCTTCGTCTTCAGTAATATAAAATAGCATGTGGTTGATTTTATAAAACGACAGAATATCGATGACTTTTTTTACAGTTTCCTTGTTTTGAAAATTACGTGCAACATCCAGGTGCAATCCTCTATAGCTGAATCGTGGGGCATCCAGAATAACAACTTCATCAAGACTTACCGGAATTTGCTCTCCCAAAAATAATTCAACCGGGATCATGGCAATTAAACTTTGAATGCCATAAAATACGCCTGCCGCATCGCTTCCCTTGATAATAATCGAATTGTCCTTTTTCACTTCCAGTTGGTACGCCTCTTCCGAAGTCCCGTTTACTTTCATGTTTTTCAAACCAAGAAAAATGCTGTTTGATTTTGGATTCGCGGCTTCTTTTGCTGAAAAATCATCTCCAAACATTTTTTGAAGAAATCCCGACAGGTATTTCGCTTCATTTTCAAGTCCTTTTTGATATAACAGTTCTACCGGTTCTTCGAAAATGACCTTGTTGCCAGTTTCTTTATATTTCACAGGACTTGGAATTAATGGCATTAAATCCGATGTGTCTGCTTCAAATAAGTCAATGTTTTGATCGTATTGCCAGGCTGCAGTTGGAATGGGTTCTGCATCGTTCTTGTGGCGGTTAATCTGTTCAGGTTTTGTAAATGGCAAAATGGAATAATCCTTCACTGAAACAACGGCAGTTTCGTTTCCATTTTTGTCGTAAAAAACAAAATAAGGACCTACAGCCGCATCACTTTCCTTTATATACCAGGCATCGCTTTCATATTCAATCTCTGCAGATTCTCCTGGTTTTAACAGGAATCCTTCGGTTGGCTTAATCTTAAACCAATCCCCGCTAATGTGTTCTGTTATTGAGTTGTTGTTGGAATGTAAAGGTTGGCGTGGAGCCTGATTATAAAACAAGGCCCAGTTGCTTTCATTAAACGTAAACTGACTGTTGTTCTCTATTATAAATTTTGCCTTTACCTGGGGTATGTCAGTATAATCGTTACTTATAACCTGCCATGAGAGCTTGATTTCTTCTGAGTTTGGGGGAGTGGTAGTGCAACTGTTGAACATTTCGATTAATATTATGCTAATTATAACCATTAGAAGCTTTCTCATGACAGTTTTTTTACTAAGTTTGACTTTCTAATATTTTTAAAATGATTCCAAATATATAGAAATAATTTACTAAAACAAACAAACCCAAAATGGCTGAAATTAAAAGACTTATATCGCTGGATGCCTTTCGTGGATTTACCATTGCAGCTATGATAATGGTGAACAATCCGGCTACCTGGAGTTATATTTATCCCCCACTGGAACACGCCGAGTGGAACGGACTTACTCCTACCGATTTAATATTTCCTTTTTTTATTTTTATTATGGGCGTTTCAATTACGTTGGCATATAGTAAACGCATCAACGCCGGAGTTGAAAAAGGCCCCATGTACAGGAAGATTGTTTTTCGTACGCTAAAAATCTTTGCAGTGGGAATATTACTCTGGCTTTTCCCGAAATTTAATTTTGAAAGTGTTCGAATTGCAGGTGTTTTGCAGCGAATTGCGCTTGTTTTTATGGCCTGTGCCTTTCTGTTTCTTAATACAAAATGGAAAACACAAGCCATTGTCGCCGGAGTTCTTCTGGTTGGCTACTGGCTTATAATGTGTTTTATTCCAACACCAGGTTACGATAAAGTAATGCTCGAACCCGGTGCCAATATTGCCGCCTGGATTGACAGTAAATATCTGCCGGGATATTTATGGAAAAAAACATGGGATCCGGAAGGTATTCTGAGTACGTTTCCTGCTATTGTAAACGGGATTGCTGGTATGCTGGCCGGGCACCTTGTTTTGAGTAAAACTGAACAGGATCGAAAAGTAATTTATTTGTTTTCAATTTCATTTTTTGCATTTATAATCGGCTTTTTCTGGAACTATATTTTCCCGATCAATAAGAGCATTTGGACAAGTTCATTTGTTATGGTGACATCAGGACTGGCAGGAATGGTACTGGCTGTAAGTATCTTTTTTGTTGATATTTTGGGAAGAACCCGTTTAACTAAACCCGGTATTATTTTTGGATCGAATGCCATTGCTGTTTATGTTCTGTCTGATGTTTGGCGACTGCCATTTTATACCTGGAAAATTGGAGGAAGCAGCTTGAATTCACACTGGATGAACATGTTTGAATCGTTTGGATGGAGCATGGAAATGGGAAGCTTTTTATATGCTGTCCTGTTTGTCGCATTCAATTTTATTCCTGCATGGATGCTTTATAAAAAGAAAATATTTATAAAATTATAAGGTATGGATCGTGGATGATACTGTTAAGAATGATTTTCACAGAATTTTATCAGCGCTTATCTTCTCAATCAGCGTCATCAGCGTTCTAATCCGCAACAATCGAAAATCCAACCTGTTCCAGATCTTTCCAAAATGCAGGATAAGATTTCGTGATTACCATCGGATCATCAATTTGAAGTGTTAGCCCGGCCAGTGCCATCGGTGCAAATGCCAGCGCCATTCGGTGATCGTGGTAAGTTTTTATTAGCGGGTTTTCCTGTTTAATTTGCTGATTGATTGATCCATCCCATGCAAGTTTACCGTGTTCCGGTTCTGTAAGCTCTGCACCGAATTTGGCAAGCTCATTTTGCAGGGCTGCAATACGGTCGGTTTCCTTTATTTTCAGGGTTTTTAATCCTGAAAATTGAAATGAGATGTTTTTCGCTACACACAAACAAGCCATGGTCTGTGCCACATCCGGGTTTTCAATAAAATCAAGAACCAATTTATCGGGTTGAATATTTTCCGTTTTTGAAAGCAAAACACCGTTATCTTTTTGTGTGGAAATAACTCCAAACTGCCCAAACCAATCTGCAATGTTTGCATCGCCCTGCAAACTATTTAACTGGAGATTTTCCAGGAGCACTTCTCCCGACTCGATCATCGACATAATTTGGTACCAGTACGAAGCTCCCGACCAGTCTGCCTCGCAGGTGAAATCGCGTGCAAAATAGTTTTGTTCGGGCACAAAAATTTCATTTTCTTCCCATTTATATTGAATGCCAAACTGGGCCATTAATTCCAGGGTGAGTTTAATGTACGATTGAGAAGTAATATTTCCTCTTAACTTCAGCGTAAGACCTTTCTCAATGGTTGGTGCAATAAGCAGCAATGCTGAAATATACTGGCTCGAAACACTTCCATCTAATTCGATAGTCTGCCCTTTCAGGTGCGAACCCAAAATTTTAAGAGGAGGACAACCCTCGTTTTTAAGGTATTCTATTTTTGCACCTAACTGATTCAGTGCATCTACCAAAATAGCAATCGGCCGCTGCTGCATTCTTTCCGATCCGGTGATTTCCCATTCGCCAACAATTTTCGCAAGAAAGGCAGTCAAAAATCGCATGGCAGTTCCGGCATGGCCAATGTCAAATTTACTGGAATTCGAAAAAAGAGCAGCTTCCAGTACTTTCGTATCGTCGCTATCCGACAGGTTGCTGATAGGATAGGGGCTGTAACTCAGCGCATTGATAATTAATGCGCGATTACTGATACTTTTTGATGCAGGAAGATTAATGCTTCCTTTTATTTCTGTTGTATCGGCTGAAACCTGGTAGATCATTATTTATGGATTTTAAAAAGATAGAGGTGTGTTTTACAAATTTCGGTAGAAATTCAAAGCTTCAAAAATCAATTCCTTCCCGCAGTTTTGATTAATGGCAATTTCTCCAATTTCAGGTAACAGTGTGAAATTAATCCGCCCCGATTCATTCTTTTTATCATGAGTCATAAATTGGTACAAACGCTCATAATCTGTATCTTCGATGTGGAATTTACCATAAATTTCCAACATCCATTTTGTTTGCTCATCACAATCCTGCTGCGAAAGGCCACACATTTTAACAGACAGAAATAGTTCTAATATCATGGCATAAGCCACCGCGTATCCGTGAAGAATTGGGCGGTTCTGCTCCATCGCCAGGCTCTCGAAAGCATGTCCAACCGTGTGACCGAAATTTAATGCTTTCCTGATGTTGTTCTCGGTCAGGTCGTTGGCAACAAAATGTTCTTTAACCTGCACCGAATGCCTGATAATTTCCTGTAATAAATCATAATCGATATCATCGATGTGAAAAGCTTTTAATTCTTCCAGGTGAGCAGGACTATGAATCAAACCGTGTTTTATCATTTCTGCAAAACCTGAGATGAAATTTTCCCGATCAATGGTTTTCAGAAAGTTCGTATTGATGAGAACGGCGACCGGTTCTTTAAAAACACCCACCTCGTTTTTTAAACCGTTAAAGTTGAATCCGGTTTTCCCTCCAACTGAAGCGTCAACCTGCGAAAGCAAAGTGGTCGGTACATTCAAAAAGTCCATTCCACGTTTGAAAGTCGAGGCCGCAAATCCTGCAAGATCAGTCAACATTCCGCCTCCAATATTAATGAGCAACGATTTCCGGTCGGCACCACTTTTTGAGAGGAATTCCCAGATTTTTGCGACCGATTCAATTTTTTTATTGTTCTCGCCTGCAGGAATCGTTACCTTTTTAATACCATGTCCTTCGAGAAACGAAGAATATTCGGATGTCCAGAGTTTGTCAACTGTTTCTTCAGTTGCCAGAAATATTTTCCCTTTTGGATATTGTTGAATGAAAGGCAAGAGTTCCTTTTCCAACTCCCGGCTATAAATTATTTTGGAGTAAATTGTTGAATTTCCCATAAGTAGCTGCTAAATTGCGTTAAAGTTACAATAAAAATGGATTTCAGTTTTTTGAAGAACAGTAACGGGAAGAACTTTTAGATATTTAATAACGAAACGATGGTCATTAAGAACGATAATCAAATAAGAAGAATTAAAAAGCTGTTTTTTGGAGTATGTATCCTCATTGCACTGGCCGCATTGGTTGTGCTTTTACTAGATCATATTATGTATGCACTAATTTGTGTCGGTGTATTTTCTCTGTGGTATTTGTTTTTTCGCGTGGCAGATTATCAGTATATTGAATACTCAGACGAAAACCATAAAATTACTCTTCATTATACCAAAGCCATTAGTTTTGGAGGAAAGTCGTTTAACTCTATTGAATTTCCTCAAAAGCTTCTGAGAAAAGCAGAGTTCGAAAATTCTGTTTTCGGAAAGTTATCAGATCTTACATTTATTGTAAAAACGAAAAGAGGCATAGCTGAATATCCGACAGTAAGTTTGGCAGCTGTTCCCGGAAAAGACAGAATATTAATCCAAGAATCTATTAATAAAATACTTGGCATTTAAAAATTAAGCCCCCTCATGGATGAAATTCTGAAATATAAAATAGCGCTTTCAATGCTTCCAGGTATTGGAGGTGTTCTGGCAAAAAATCTTCTTGCTTATGTGGGCAGCGTTGAAGGTGTATTTACTCAATCGATTCAAGCATTAAAAAAGATACCAGGCATTGGTGAGTTTAATGCCCGACAACTAAAAAATGCAAATGTTTTACCTGAGGCAGAAAAGGAATTGGATTTTATTACGAAACACAATATCCAGGTTAGTTTTTATACCGATTCCCATTATCCACGCAGACTAAAAACTTGTGTAGATGCACCTATTTTGATTTATACAAAAGGAGACATGCGTCTGGATGAACAGCGGGTGATCAGTATTGTTGGCACTCGGAAAGCCACAGAATATGGGAAACGCCTGGTTGATGATTTAGTCAGAGAATTTTCAGAACGTAAATATGAAATACTTGTAGTGAGTGGATTAGCTTATGGAATCGATATTCAGGCACATCGTGCGGCATTGAAATATAATATTCCTACGGTTGGAGTTATCGCTCATGGTTTAGATCAACTGTATCCTTCGTTACATAAAGATTCTGCAAGAAAGATGTTAGATAATGGTGGATTAGTTACTGATTTCCCAAGTGGTTCTAAAATTGATCCTGCAAATTTTATAAAGCGAAACCGGATTATTGCCGGATTGGCAGATGCTACAATTGTTGTTGAGTCGGCAAAAAAGGGAGGGGCACTTGTCACGGCAGACATTGCGTCGTCATATAATCGCGATGTTTTTGCTTTCCCGGGGCGTGCAGGAGATACATATTCGGAAGGATGTAACCGGTTGGTACGAAATAACGGAGCCACTTTAATAGAAGGAATCGATGACCTGGAGTATTTTATGGGATGGGAAAAAACAGAAAAGAATGATGCTGTCCAATCAAGTTTGTTTGTTGAATTATCTGCTGAAGAAGAGAAAGTTGTAGAGCTTCTTAAAAATAACGAAGAACTTTTTATTGATCAGATTTCTGCTGAGATGGAGCTTCCTGTAAGTCGAATTTCTACACTTTTGTTGAATCTTGAATTTAAAAATGTCCTTAACGCTTTACCAGGAAAAATGTATAAACTCAAGTAGTTTACTTCTAATTATTCTCAATGAGTGAAAATGATTTGGGTTTTGCTTTATGTAAAAATCAATTGTAAATTAATCGTTTAACTGTAGAATCGTTTGATTTTTCTACTTTTGCAGACGGAACAGATAAGTTTGCGCGGATAAAATAATTATATGAAAAAGACATTTGAGGAATTAAAAGTTGCAAAATCTATATTAAAGGCACTCGACGATATTGGTTTTAAGGAACCAACTCCAATTCAGCAGAAAGCTATCCCAAAAATAAATTCGGGAGTGAATATTGTAGGAGTTGCACAAACCGGAACAGGGAAAACTGCGGCGTATCTTCTGCCATTGTTAACTAAGTTGAGAAAGCCTGAAGGTGTTGACCCGCGGGTTGTGATTCTGGTTCCTACTCGCGAACTTTCTATTCAGGTAGGAGAGGATATTGCAGAGTTGACATCTTATTCAGAACTTCGTCATGCAGCTGTTTTTGGAGGAATCGGATGGACTAAGCACGCAGCTTTGTTAGAACCTGGTGTAGATATTTTGGTGGCAACACCTGGCCGGCTTTGGGATTTATATCAGGCTGGTGCCCTTCGTTTAAAAAAGGTAAAATACCTGGTTGTTGACGAAGCCGACCGGATGCTGGACATGGGATTTATGCCTCAGTTGCGTCAGTTACAAGAGATAATTCCGGCACGCAGGCAAAATCTTCTTTTTTCGGCTACCTTTTCTGAAAGTATAGAAAAATTGGCAGAAGAATTTCTTGATTATTACGAGAAACTGGAGGTGGCCAAATCGGCAACTCCTGTAGAACAGGTTACACAAACTGCTTATCGTGTTCCCAATTATCGTACTAAGCTAAATCTAATTAAATATCTGTTAGACGACCAGGAGAAGTTTAACCGTGTTGTAATTTTTGTAAAAACAAAAGAACATGCCGAGGGTGTTTTTAAAGTAATTGAGCGAAAAACAGAAGGAGAAAAACGCATACTTCACTCAAATAAAGGACAAAATGCACGAATAAATTCAATCAATGCATTTAAAAGTGGCGATGTCAGAATATTAATAACCACTGATGTTTCGGCTCGTGGAATGGATGTAAGCCAGGTAAGTCATGTTATTAATTTCGATTTGCCAAACGATTACGACGATTACATTCACCGGATTGGTCGTACTGCACGTGCCGGAAATAAAGGAGATGCAATTACTTTGATCGATCCGTCAGACGAATGGCACTGGAAAAAAATTGAAAACTTAATGCGGCAGGAAGTAGTGCTGATGGAGTTACCGGAAGAAGTTGAAGTACTTGAGACCGAGTTTAAGGAAAACCAGGATCAGTTACGCGAAATCGACCGACAACGTAAAATCGATGATCCTACTTTTCAGGGAGCTTTTCACCAGAAAAAAAGAAGAGGATCTTCGAAACGTTCATTTGAAGATCGTTTCGCAAGGACAAAGGCGCGTCAAAAGCGGAAGAAGAGGAAATAATAAGTTTGAAGAACGAAGACTGAAGCATGAAGTTCGGCTTCTGTTAATTTCATTACAGAATAGGGAGAGAACAAACATTTTAAATAACAGGAAACAAAAAAGGGAAGCATTGCTTCCCTTTTTTGTTTATATAGAATCGATTGAATTATCTTTCAACTCTTTGCCTTGATGAATAGTTGATGTTCAGTGCAGCCGACTTCCGCAATTCCTGCTTCACGTCGTTTACAATACCCATCTTTGTGTTTTCATCAATTTTTAATGACGTAACCATGAATGGTTGTTCAGCTTCATCCCTTGCTTCACGTTCTGCAATGATGTAATCTTGTACATCAGTTGTAGCGGCAAATTGGTCGTTCAACTGAATGCGAGGTGCCTTACCGAATGTTTTTTGGTACATCGGAAGTGGTTCACCAATATAGATGTAACTTACCAATGATTTCTTCTCAAGCTTACTTAATTCAGTAGCTTCCGGAAGTCTCATTCTTACTTTGTAAGTTACCTCACGCATTGTTGTACTTACCATAAAAAAGAATAAAAGCATGAACACAATATCGGGCAGCGATGCTGTCGAAATAGGAGGTAACTCCTTAAAAGTATCCTTCTTAAACTTGCTCATAATTTATTCTATTAAATTTTACCTTTTGGTTCAGCTTCGGAAATCTTTTGCGGATAGATTGTTCTGACAGCTTTTTGTTGCTCATCATCCAAATCTTCGTATGCTTTCCCAAACTTTGTTTTCGCCAATTCGTCTCTTAATTCATTAACGGCAGCAACCAGTTCGTTTTGAACAGCGAGATAAGTACCATATTGAGTATCTAAGTCGTTACGTAATGAAATAACCCCTTTTGTTACCATATATTCTCCGAAATATGGAACATCTTTAGGTTCTTTCTCAGGCAAATTTTCGTCGTTATATGGGTTCGCCAAAAACTCCTTTGCCCTTTCACGCAGATTCCCAATCTGTTCGTAGTCACCTTCAACAAGTAGGTCGTTGTTTTTATTTACCAATACAACAAACACGTTACGTTCATTAACGTCAGCTTGTTCGTCCATTTGGCTTTGATCAACCCATTGAGGTAATTTTCTTCTTAAACCGCTATCAACGTCCATCGTGGTTGTTACCAGGAAAAAGATCAGCAACATAAATGCAATATCTGCTAGCGATGCTGCCGGTATTTCAGGTATTTTCTTAGCCATAATTTATTTTCCTGTTTTTTTATACCACGATTAAACTTATCTAAATAAACGCATTACTGATGATGATGCAACAGCTACAATTGCTAATGCTAGCAGAATGTAAGTTGCATACAATCCAGTATCTACCAGTCTTGCTACACTCTCGTTCAATGTTCCGTCGGCAAGGAATTTATCAACGCCAACAAATTGTGGAATTTCTGGTGATGCGATTAAATATGAAATTAATGCCACTACACCAAGGAACACGATGGAAGTAATACCTCCTTTTGCGGCTTTTTTATCAGTGAACATGTGGAACAGTCCTGAAAGAACTGCAACACCTGCACCAACAGCCACAAGTATGTAGGCCCAAACTAAATTGGAGTTAACCCAACTCAACATTGCCGGATCGGTTTCTACCTCTTCGTTAATATTTACTACCAACGAAACAATAAGAACCGCAGAAACAATGAGTAGAGCCCACAGAATAATAGTAACTATTTTTGCTGTTTTACCCATTTCTCTAAACTCCTATTTTTTCAAGTTGTACTTTACTAACAAGTCTAATAACGAGATAGAAGCATCTTCCATGTTGTTAATGATGCTATCGATTTTAGCTACACAGTAGTTGTAGAAAATCTGTAGAATAATAGCAACAATAAGACCTGTTACAGTTGTAATCAAAGCTACTTTAATACCACCAGCAACCAATGAAGGGCTGATATCACCTGCTACCTCAATAGCATCGAAAGCGCCAATCATACCAATTACAGTACCCATGAAACCAAGCATAGGAGCAAGAGCGATGAAAAGTGCAATCCAGCTTAATCCTTTTTCTAAAAGACCAGCTTGAACACCACCATAAGAAATAACGGTTTTTTCAACTACGTCGATACCATGATCAAAACGATCAAGACCTTGGTAGAAAATACTTGCTACCGGTCCACGAGTGTTACGGCAAACGTCTTTTGCTGCTTCAACACCACCATTTTCCAAAGCATCTTCGATTTTAGCTAACAATTTTTTAGTGTTGCTTGTTGCCAAGTTTAAGTAAAGAACTCTTTCAATAGCGAAAGCCAAACCTAAAATAAGGGCTACTAACACGAAAGTCATGAAAGTAGGACCACCCTCAATAAATTTTTGTTTTAACTGGCTGTGCAATGATTTTCCTTCTTCTGCAGCAGCGGCAGCCTCTTCTTCTGCATCAGCACTTAAATCTACCTGCTCGGTAGTTGTTTCTGTTGCAGTTGCTTCTTCTTCCTGAGCAACCGCTACATTTGATGCCATGAAATACAGCATCCCAAATACGGCTATTAACGCGAATAGTCTTTTCATAATTGATTTGAATTTTTAATTAATAATCTTTTTGAATTTGTCTTTGTATTGATTTTTTAAAATTATTATAGTTCTACAAAAAATATGCCTCAATTACATTTTCAATAATATATGAACTTTTTTCCCAGTGAATAGCGGAGAGAGAGGGATTCGAACCCTCGGTACCCTTTCGGGGTACACACGCTTTCCAGGCGTGCCAGTTCAGCCACTCCTGCACCTCTCCAGTATTGTATTTACTGGCTTCCCTAAAATGAGGGCTGCAAATTAATAAAAAATTGTGAAAAAAAAACTTTGCTATTCACTAATTTCCCCACGTAAACTTTTATTCAGATACATTTTTATTTCGGCCGGCTTAAGGCCTTGCCCCAAAAGGAACATCAGTTTTGTTATGGCTGCTTCGGTAGTCATGTCTTTGCCTGAAACTACACCTGCGTTCAATAATTCCACGCTTGTTTGGTATTGCCCCATAACTACTTTTCCACCTTCACACTGTGTAATATTAAGTATTATTACGCCTTTTTTTATGGCTCGTTTTATGCAGTTTATCAGCCATCTGGAGGTGGGTAGATTTCCTGATCCGAATGTTTCAAGAACAACGCCTTTCAGTCCCGGAGTGTCAAGTACCGAATTCAACACATTTTTGTTCATTCCCGGAAAGAATTTTAAGATAACTACATTATCATCAAAATCAGTGTTTACTTTTAGTATTCCTTTGTTTTCGGGATAATAAATAAATTCGGTACTGTATTTTATGTCGATTCCGGCTACTGCCAGCTCGGGGTAATTAACTGATCGGAACGCACTAAACATTTCTGCATCTCGTTTAAGAGTGCGGTTGCCACGGTATAGTTTGAAATCGAAATAAATACAAACTTCGGGAACAATACTCGCTCCGTTTTTCTTTGCAGCAGCAATTTCAACTGCAGTAATAAGGTTCTCTTTGCCATCGGTTCGGATCATGCCTATAGGTAATTGAGAGCCTGTTAAAATTACCGGCTTGTCAAGATTTTCGAACATGTAACTTAGTGCCGATGCTGTGTACGACATGGTGTCTGTGCCGTGAAGTACCACAAAACCATCGTATTTATTGTAATTGTGTTCAATCGTTCGGGCAATTTTAATCCAGTACAGTGGATTCATATTCGATGAATCGAGCGCTGGATTAAATGTGATGGTTTTAATTATAAAATCGAATTTTTTTAGTTCCGGAACTACCTCCTGAATCTTTTCAAAGCGAACAGGAATTAGTGTGCCATTTAACGGATGCTGCACCATCCCAATGGTTCCTCCGGTATAAATAATTAGTATCGAAGTTTTTTTTGTTGAGTCTGGCCTCATTTCGGTGTGAAATTAGAAATTGCAATTTATCAAATTCCGAATAAATTGCGTGCATTTGCAGTAGTTATTTCTGCAATTTCGGCCACAGGCTTCGAATAGATTTCGGCTACTTTCTGGGCAATGTATATTAAATGCGCTGTTTCGTTTCTTTTTCCACGTTTTGGCTCGGGAGAGAGGTATGGTGAATCTGTCTCAAGAACCAGATTTTCAGGTGGGAATGATTTCACAACTTGGTGGAGTGTGCTGTTTTTAAAAGTTACAACACCGCCAATTCCCAACAGAAATCCGATGTTAATTACTTTTTGGGCATCTTTTTCATCTCCCGAAAAACAATGGAAGATGCCTTTTAATGATCCATCCTGTTCTTCCTCAATTATTTGGTAGGTCTCGTCGAAAGAATTCCTGACATGTACAACAACAGGCAACTGATGCTTTTTAGCCAGCTTTATCTGATATCGGAAAGCTTCTTTCTGTTCGTTAATAAATTTTTTGTCCCAATACAGATCAATACCGATTTCGCCAATCCCGTAAAATTTTCTTTTCTCGATCCAGTAATCAATTGCATGTAATTCTTCCTGGTAATCTTCTTCAACAGAAGTGGGATGTAACCCAATCAACGGAAAGCAAAGGTGAGGATACGCATCGCTTAAATCCAGCATGTGCTTAATTGACGCAGAGTCGATATTTGGGAGGATAATTTTTTTAATTCCTGCATCATAAGCTCTTTGCAGGGCTTCATCGCGATCTTGGAGGAAGTCCTCAGAATATATATGGGAATGCGTGTCTATTAGCATATTAAATTCACAAAATTTGGACAAAAGTAAAAAAGTGTTTCATCCTAACAGGCTTTTTAAGATTACCTAAAAATTAAATTTAACATTCCCGCTTACATGGTGTTCTGTCAATTTCTGAAACACAAAAAAAATCCGTTGGGAAATCCAACGGATTGATATGTATTTTAAATTTTCTTTATTTTTTATACAACACCCTGTGCAAGCATCGCTTCTGCCACTTTAACAAAACCTCCAACGTTGGCACCTTTAACGTAGTCAACTTTATTTCCGTTTTGTCCGAATTTTACGCAGGTTTCATGAATCTCTTTCATTATACCCTTCAACCGGGCATCTACCTCTTCACGGGGCCAGTTTATTCGCATACTATTCTGCGACATCTCCAGTCCGGATACGGCAACTCCACCTGCATTTACTGCTTTTCCGGGAGCGTAATCCATTGCCTCGCTCAGGAAATCTACGGCATCGGCTGTACAACCCATGTTCGAGGCTTCGGCCAGTAATTTGCAGCCGTTTTTTGCCAGTTCTTTGGCATCGTCGAGTCCAACTTCATTTTCAGTTGCACAAGGCATTGCCAGATCAACCGGCACCTGCCAGGGGCGTTTGCCGACATGGAATTCTGCTCCAAATTCTTCAGCATAAGGTTCAACAATGTCGTTATTTGTAGCACGGAGTTCGAGTAAGTACTCAACTTTGTCGCCTGATATTCCGTCTTTGTCGTAGATGAATCCATCAGGACCGGAGATTGTAACTACTTTTCCACCCAACTCATTAATTTTAGAGATTGCACCCCAGGCTACGTTTCCAAAACCGGATACAGCTACCGTTTGTCCTTCTATGTCTTTACCAATACGGTGCAGCATGTGCTGGGCAAAATAAACGGCTCCAAATCCGGTTGCTTCCGGCCGAATGAGGCTGCCACCCCATGCCAGACCCTTCCCGGTCAGAACTCCGGTGAATTCATTTTTAAGTCTTTTGTACTGACCAAATAGATAACCAATTTCGCGGCCGCCAACTCCAATGTCTCCGGCAGGTACATCGGTATTCGGTCCGATATGGCGATAGAGTTCGGTCATAAACGATTGGCAAAAACGCATGATCTCGCCATCGGTTTTGCCTTTTGGACTAAAATCGGAGCCACCTTTGCCGCCTCCCATGGGAAGTGTAGTTAAACTGTTCTTAAAAGTTTGTTCGAATCCCAGGAATTTGAGAATACTCAGAGTAACACTGGAGTGAAAACGCAATCCACCTTTGTATGGCCCGAGAGCCGAGTTGAATTCAACACGGTATCCGCGGTTAATTTGAATTTCACCACGGTCGTCAACCCAGGGAACACGAAACATTATTACACGTTCAGGTTCGACCATTCGTTCCAGTATCTTTGCTTTCTGGTAACGAGGATTGCTGCTGTAATAGTGCCAAACTGAGCCAATAACTTCTTCAACTGCCTGGTGAAATTCATTTTCTCCCGGAGTTCTTCTCTCCAAATTCGCAATGAATTCATTTATATCTGTATGCATAGTGTTGTTTTATGTCGGAAGCCGGAAGTTCGAAGTCGAAGAACCGAAATCCAAAGTTTATAAAAAGAGGAAATACCTCCCTTAATTATTAACACATCAAAGGTAGGTAACTAAAATATGAATTTGCAAAAAAAATATTGAGTTTTGATTAATGGTTAAGGTGTTGATGTAGAATAGATTATGTCTTGCATGAGAGATGTTAAAAAACACTTTCTGACGGATGTCAGGATTTTGGGACTCTCTACTCAAAAGTGCTTAAAAACAGGGAATTGTAAGCATTTTTGTTGTTCTGGTTTCAAACCAGAATTAAGGAAATGTCCCCGTGTTTCAACTTTTACTGTTTTTTATGTATTTCTCTTTCAAACTGAAACGCGATGGATCCGGGGAGTTTTTTTTAAGATTCAGGGGTTTGATCAGGCAAGAGAAAAGCAATATGCTTTTTGTCACGTATAAAAAAAGCCCTTCCCCGAAAGGAAGAGCTTTCTTATATATATTATGAGCTAATTTTACATCATTCCGCCCATTCCGCCTGGCATTCCGCCACCCATTGGAGGCATAGCAGGTGTATCTTCTTTTTCTTCAACAATTACAGTTTCAGTAGTTAAGAACATACCTGCAATTGAAGCAGCGTTTTCAAGAGCAACACGAGTTACTTTTGCAGGGTCGATAACACCTGTTTCGTATAAGTTCTGGTATTGATCAACACGGGCATTGTATCCGAAGTCAGCCTTGCCGTCTTTAACTTTTTGTACAACAACAGCACCTTCTTTACCAGCATTAACAACAATTTGGCGAAGTGGTTCTTCAATGGCGCGTTTTACAATTTCAACACCGGTTGCTTCGTCGTCGTTTTCAGCTTCTACACTATCAAGTACTTCAATAGCGCGAACCAAAGCAACACCACCACCAGGAACGATACCTTCTTCAACTGCAGCACGGGTTGCGTGCAATGCATCGTCAACGCGGTCTTTTTTCTCTTTCATTTCAACTTCAGAAACAGCGCCAACATAGATTACTGCAACACCACCGGCTAATTTAGCCAAACGTTCCTGCAGTTTTTCTTTGTCGTAATCAGAAGTAGTTGTTTCCATTTGAGTTTTAATCTGGTTAACACGGGCAGAAATTGCTTCTTGTGCACCAGCACCATTCACAACAGTTGTATTTTCTTTGTCAACGGTAATTTTTTCACACTGACCAAGCATGTCGATAGTAGCTTGTTCCAGTTTCATGCCTTTTTCTTCAGTAATTACTGTTCCGCCGGTCAGGATGGCAATATCTTCCAACATTTCTTTTCTGCGATCGCCAAAACCAGGAGCTTTAACAGCACATACCTTTAACGAACCACGTAAACGGTTAACTACAAGAGTAGCCAATGCTTCACCGTCAACATCTTCAGAAATAATCATCAGTGGACGACCAGTTTGAGCTGTAGCTTCAAGAACAGGAAGAAGGTCTTTCATTGTGCTGATTTTCTTATCGTGGATAAGAATGAAAGGATTTTCAAGTTCAGCAACCATTTTTTCTGCATCGGTAACAAAATATGGAGAAAGATAACCACGGTCGAATTGCATACCTTCTACAACATCAACGTAAGTATCGGTGCCTTTTGATTCTTCAATGGTAATAACACCTTCTTTGTGAACTTTCTGCATAGCTTCTGCAATTAAAGCACCAATTGTGCTGTCGTTGTTTGCAGATACTTTTGCTACTGATTCAATTTTAGCATAGTCGTCGCCAATTGTTTGAGCCTGGTCTGCAATGCTTGCAACAACAGCTTCAACGGCTTTGTCGATACCGCGTTTTAAATCCATTGGATTGGCACCTGCAGTAACGTTTTTTAAACCGACATTAACGATTGATTGTGCTAAAACGGTAGCAGTTGTAGTTCCGTCACCTGCGTCGTCGCCGGTTTTCGATGCTACTTCTTTTACCATTTGTGCGCCCAGATTCTCGTATGAGTCTGATAATTCAATTTCTTTTGCAACAGTTACACCATCTTTAGTAATTTGAGGTGCACCGAATTTTTTCTCAATAACAACGTTACGACCTTTAGGTCCCAATGTAACTTTTACAGCGTTTGCCAGTTGGTCAACACCGCTTTTCAGCAAATCGCGTGCTTCAATGTCAAATTTAATTTCTTTAGCCATCTTTATTTACTTTTAATTTTTTGTTTTGATTACAGAATGTACATCACATCGGTTTGTGACATTAACAAATAATCGATTCCGTCGATGTTCAACTCAGTGCCCGAATATTTTCCGTAGAAAACAGTGTCTCCCACTTTTACTTCCATTGGTTCGTCGGCTTTTGCCGCACCTGTTAACACAACAGTTCCAACTTGTGGTTTTTCTTTTGCTGAATCAGGAATGATAATTCCGCTAGAAGTTTTTGTTTCGGCTTCCTGTGGTTGAACCAGGATTTTGCCCGCCAGAATTTTACCTTTTAAATCTGCCATTGTAATTTCTTTTATTTATTAAACATTTTTTTTAAATCGACATCCGCTTTTTATCATATTCTGTGCCAAGACGGAAATGTTATCATTAGATTAAAAAACAAGGACAAAATTACACTGCATTAATTTAAAAGTCAATAAAATATTTCGCAAGTATTCTGTTTTCCAGTTATTTGTAGCTTTTGTCAGTAATGCTGACACGCTGACAGAGGAGTTTGTGAGATTGGGGATGCTATTTGTCTTTCTACTTAATCTTTCAGAAGTGGGGTATAGTGACGAACGTGTATTATTTTATTTATCATCAGGCGAGTAAGCCCCACGGTATTGACTATGATGCTTATTCTCTTTAATTTTATTCTATTAACACCTAATTATTTTGTCATGGATAAAAGAAGAACAATTGCGAATCATAGCTTTGAGATGCTTGTGGGCTCAGGAGAGTTTTTAAATATTGTACTTAATAATATAACCAGTTGTATTGTGTTGCTCGATCAGGATGTAAAACTTCAGGCTTTTAACAATGCCCTTAAAACCATATTCTCGAATAAGGAAAATGAAGATCTTTTGTATATGCGATGTGGAGAAGCGATCGGTTGTGCTTATCAGATTGAAGAAGCAAAAGATTGCGGCACAACAACAAGGTGTAAAACCTGCGAATTGAGATTGGCCGCCCTTGATGCCTATTTGAATAACGCCGTAACATATAGAAAGCATATTAACCGTCCTTTTTTGAACAACAAAATGGAGAAAGAATATAAAGATCTACAGGTTTCTACAAGATTGTTTACTTATAAAAAGGAGAAATATGTTATGCTGATTATAGAAGATATAACGGAACTTATTCAATACCGCAAATTAACCAACCGGGAAAATTAAAATCATTAAAGAAATATTAAGTCTGGCAATTAGCTGAGTGTGCGGTTATTGTTCTGAGGAAATAATGCAGGGATGGCCGTCTGTTTTATGCCTGCTTAAATGATAATAAAAAGGCAGTTCAATAACTGCCTTTTTTATCGTGTCTGCCCTTCAGTAAGAGCAAAAAGAATTGTTACAGAATCCAATTAAAGTTGTTTTATAATACAGAGCATTTTTAATTTGCCCTTTAATCATCTGGATAAATAAGTGCGTAAACTTATATAGTGTAAAGAACGTAAATCTTCAGTAGTCTTCATATAAAACGGTCTTATATTTTGTTAAAATCAGCAAAGTGCCTGCGAGGTGTCAGTAAATTAAACTTGTGGGTAAGAATATTGCTTAGCGCAAGGTTTTTCTATGTTAATTGAATTCCGGTGAGCGCATTCCCCGTCAGCTCTGCTGCGGGGTTAGCGAACAAAATACTAAAAAAGTCCTTGACGGAATCGGATTCCTCGTCAGCTTTGCTGCGAGGAGTTTCAATTAGTCGAATTTTTCGGAAATGAGTTCGAAAATGATGAAACAAACATCAAAAAAATACGTAAAGGTATTTATTTAGAAGCCATTTAAATAAAGGTAAGTCCATCGGGATAATTTGTAGAAAATTTTAAAACTAGATGCCATGAAACTCAGTAGATTACTTTTGATTGGGGTGCTTGTACTCCCCCTTTTTTCATGTGAAGATCCAGACACAAGTGTAGAAACCAAGGCAGAAATTGAACTGTTTGTCCCACTCTCATCAACTGAACTGAAAAGTGTTGATGTTGACGGTGAATATTTATTTGAGGGAGAAACAACCTTTTGCATTGCGAATAAGGATAATTCGATATACTGCCCCGGTAATATTTTACACGTTACATCGGGAGAGAATGCGAAGTTGACCCTGCCCGTTTTTGACGGAGAACTTAGTATGGTAAGTTTCGAATGGGGATTTGGTACGCTGGGGGCCGATGAATTTGAAATGCAAAGTCCCGTTGTGTTAACATCGGACAATACGTCGGGAGCATCAGCAATTGTTATTGATCTCGATGAAGTCTTGCTTCCTTTAATTAACAGGATGGATAGTAACCCAAATACTTTACTGAAGATTGTTGTTCGAGGAAATTCGAATATTCGTATTTCTTCAGTTGCTCAAATAAAAATCCCATTAATTGTTGAACATGAAGTTTTAACTCCCCGTTTTACTTTGTGAAAAAAAGAAAAGCATTTGGAGACCATGGTCCAACTGAACTTTTTTTTGAAAGTTTTATGCTGAGTTTGCCGGAATAAAAAAGCCATTTGGATAATTCCAAATGGCTTTTCATATTTTGTAATAATTTTTGCTTAGTTATTTCCTTCTTCAGTAGAAGCAGGAGTTTCTTCTGTAGCTTCCGGTGCAGTTGTTGGGAAACTTGGAACCTGAGTTGGGTCAACAGCTGTTTCAATCTGTTGTTGAACTTTTGATTGTTCAGCATCGGCTTGTTCGCGTGGAATAAATCCGGCACCAACTACTGATAAAAATAATAAGGCACCTGCTAAAATCCATGTTCCTTTTTCAAGGAAATCGGTGGTTTTGCGTACACCCATAACCTGACCAGATGACTGGAAGTTGCTTGCTAAACCTCCACCTTTTGAGTTTTGTACCAATACTATCAATACCAAAAGGACGCAAACAATAAATAATAAAACAGTGATTAAAATATACATCTTCGTTAAATATTATTCTTTAATACTTTAATTTCTTTAATTCGGCTTGCAAAGTAAACACTTTTTTCCGGAAATTTCAAACTTAATTTTTGATATGCATTTAATGCTTTGTCGTAGTTCTTTTGCTGGGTATATATCGTCGCCAGCGTTTCGGTAATTATTTCGTCATTTTCTTCCACCGATTTTTCCAATACACCATTGTTCAGAACAGTTCCAGAAGCAAACCCATGTGTATTTCTTTTCTTTCTTACAGTCTGCTCTGAGTTTAAAAATTTATCGATTAATGAATTTCCGTTGTTATTTTCTTTCTCTTGGTCAAGTTCGTATACCGCAGCAGCCGGTTTTATTTTAAAGGAAGGACGTTGTTCTTTTGGTTTTTCAGAATTTAAAAACTTATAAAAACTCTTTCTATCTGGGGCCAATACAGCAACCTTTTTTAAAATGTTGTCAAAATCAGAGGAATTATTGTTTTTCAAATTTTTTGCATATAATAGCCACCCTGCCTGAAACCAGGGATATGTGTCGGTTATATTTTGCAGCTCGTGCTGAGTTTCGCCATTCAGAGCAGCAACGTTGTTTAAATATTTATGGAAATTATTCTTGTCCATTTTTTACCAGTTAGCAATGGTGGCATTAAAAATATCATCGATAAGTTTTTCAATAATTTCCATTGAGAGATCATCTTCCACGCTACTAATATCCCGCGAAGAGTCGAAATCTTCATACGAAGTAAAAGTTTGTTCGAAGTTATCATCCGGAACTTTATTGTTGGTATATTTTACTTTTACAGAAATAGTTAATCGAGTTTGTGCCGCCATATCATCTTTCTGTATCGACATTGGTTTAAATTCATAACCTGTTATTTGTCCTTCAAACTCAATGTCTCCACTGTCTGATAATTCTTTTAGCGAAGTCTGCCGGGTAAGTTTCTCGCGTAATTCCTCAGTGAAATTCTGACTTAAGGTGGCGTTTACCAGGCGAGCCCGGTTGGGAAAATAATATACCGTAAAGGTTTTTACTTCGGGCGAAAGGTTTGCCCCGGTAAAAGAATAGTTGATTTTACACGAATTCGCAATACTTACCAGAAGTACAGCCACTACGGTCATCAGTACAATTTTTCTAAACATAAATTTATCCCTTAATATCGTATTCTTTAATTTTTCGGTAGAGGGTGCGTTCTGAAATTCCCAATTCCTGTGCTGCATATTTTCGTTTGCCTCTGTGTTTTTCTAAGGCTTTTTTTATCAATTCAATCTCTTTATCAGCAAGAGAGAGCGATTCTTCCACAAATTCCTCGGTATCCTGAATATTGTCTTTTTCAACCGAAGTTATATGTATGGGATTTTGTACATGTTCTTTGGGAGCAAAACCTCCGTCTTCTGTATTGTAAAGGTTTCTTATTATTTGAGCCTGGTCGCCCGAAATTGGCGCATCGCGGTTTTCCATTAAGTCGAGTACCAGTTTTTTCAAATCTGTCATATCGTTTTTCATATCGAAAAGCACCTTGTACAGTATTTCGCGCTCGTTGGCAAACGATGCATTTTCGTTTGAAGATGAAAGAACAGCCGGCAAATTTTTCGAACCATCAAATGGTAAATAAGTCTGTAGAACTTCAGCCGTAATTTCGCGTTCCTGCTCGATAATTGATATTTGTTCAGTAATGTTTTTTAGTTGCCTGATGTTTCCCGGCCAACGGAAATTAACCAGCGCGGTGCGTGCGTCCTCGGTTAAACGAACCGGGGGCATGCGGTATTTTTCTGCAAAATCGCGGGCAAATTTTCTGAATAACAAAACAATATCGTCGCTGCGTTCGCGAAGCGGCAAAATGTTAATCGGCACCGTATTTAAACGATAGTACAAATCCTCTCTGAATTTTCCTTCATCGATAGCTGTTGGAATATTAACATTGGTTGCTGCAATAACACGAACATTGGTTTTTATAACTTTCGACGAACCAACTTTTATAAATTCCCCGGTTTCAAGAACACGCAGTAATCTTACCTGGGTTGATAGTGGCAATTCCCCGATTTCATCTAAAAAAATAGTTCCGCCGTCTGCTTCCTGGAAATATCCTTTTCTGTCGTTCAGCGCACCTGTAAACGCACCTTTTTCGTGCCCAAAAAGTTCGGAGTCGATGGTGCCTTCCGGTATTGCCCCACAGTTAACGGCAATGTATTTCCCGTGTTTCCGACTTGAAAACTGGTGAATGATCTGAGGAAATATTTCTTTCCCGACACCACTTTCGCCGGTCACCAAAACCGATAAATCGGTAGGAGCTACCTGTACCGCCACTTCAATGGCCCGGTTTATTCCGGGCGTATTTCCTATAATTTCAAACCTTTGTTTTATCGTTTGTACATCCATGCTTTTTCGTGTGAACAGGTGCAAATTTACAATTTTTAGTCGGCAATGATAATTAGAGAGTTACAATTATGTTTTTTTAGGAATTGAAAAGAAGAATAATAATACCACAAATGAGGCGGATTTGAACAGATAAGTATTTCTTTTTCGATTGTTATATTTGTGTCGCAATAAAATGTAGTTACTTTCACCGGTAGCGTCGAAATTGTAGTTTGTAAAAATAATTTGCGCGATATGAAGTTTGTAGGAATTATTCCGGCCAGGTACGAATCAACCAGGTTTCCGGGGAAACCTCTTGTAATGATTAAGGATAAACCAATGATTCAGTGGGTATATGAAAATGCGTCAAAGGCGTTGGATGATTTGTGCGTTGCTACCGACGATGACAGAATTTATGATGCCGTTGAAGCATTTGGAGGGAAAGTGGTTAAAACGTTGTCTACTCATCAAAGTGGTACAGACCGTTGTGCAGAAGCTGCAAGGCTGCTTGCAGAGGAAACTGATTTTGATGTTGTAATTAATATTCAGGGAGATGAGCCTTTTATACAGGCAGGTCAGATTGAACTGTTAAAATCTTGTTTCGAATCGGATGCCGATATTGCGACGTTGGTGAAAAAGATCGACAGTGCTGAAGAAATATTTAATACCAACCGTCCGAAGGTTGTTCTTGATAACGTAAAAAATGCTTTGTATTTCAGTCGTTCGCCTATTCCTCATATTCGTGGCAAGGAAGAGAAAGACTGGATTTTATCACATGATTTTTGGGCGCACATCGGTATGTATGCATTCAGAGCAGATGTATTACAGGAGATTACAGCTTTAAAACAAGGAAAGCTTGAATTGGCTGAGTCGCTGGAACAATTACGATGGCTTGAGAATGGATATAAAATAAAAACTGCAGAGACGCATATGCAGTCAATCGGAATCGATACTCCTGAAGATTTGGAAAAAGCCTTGCAACTGTTTTAATTTTTTCCTGTCGTTATAAAAAAGGCATATTATTTGTAGCCTTCCATAAGAAAACAATTAAACAGAATTCAGCCATGAAACGATTATTACTTATTGTATTAATTTCATTTCTATATCTTCCCGTTTTTTCTCAAAATTCATGGGGAATCTCAAATGATATTGAAGAAGAGGAGAATGTGAGTTTAAAAGTTTATCCCAATCCATGTAAAACAGATAAGGTCACCATCGATTTTGGGGACAATGAGATAAAGGAAATACGCCTGTGTAATATTACCGGTAAGCAGGTTCTGCTAAAAAAATACTATGCGCCCGAACATAAAATTCAGCTCAAACTGGATGAGTTGCCCAACGGAATCTACCTGATCCAGGTAAAATCTGATCTCAAAAAGCCTACTGTAAAGAAACTAGTCGTCTCTAAAAATTAGGAAGAAACTCAATAATCAGACACAAGTTTCTGCTTATTTTTTTACATTCAGCTTAAATATTAAAATCTCAATATTGTGAAAAATAGAAGTTGATTTAATTTTTTCGGTTAGGTCATTTCGTTTTATTTTCCGAATTTTTGTCTCGCTTCTTCCATAATTGCAATAGTGGCAGTTGCTCCGCAGCGTGTACATCCTGCTTCTTTTACCGCGATTAAGCCATCGAGTGTGCGCACTCCTCCTGCAGCTTTTACCTTCACTTTGGGGCCGCTGTATGCGCACATTAATTTCAGATTTTCAATGGTTGCTCCCTGGTACGAATATGTGCCATCTTTGCCCTTCACAAAACCGAATCCGGTTGACGTTTTCACATAGTCGGCTCCTGTTTCTGTGCAGATTTCACAGAGTTTTATAATGTCTTTCTTTTCTGATACATAGTCGGTTTCGAAAATTACTTTAACAATTGCCGCGTTTTTATGGCAGGTGTCTGTAACTGCTTGGATTTCATTGTTAATGTAAACCCAATCTCCCTGCAGAGCTTTGCCAATATTAATTACCATATCTATTTCAACAGCACCATTTTTGCAGGCCAGCTCAGCTTCAAAAACTTTTGTATCTATGGCAGAATTCCCCGAAGGGAAACCTATTACGCAGCCTACTAAAACATCTGTTTTTTCCAATAATTCGCATGCTTGTTTTACTGTATAAGGTTTTACGCAAACCGATGCAACGTTGTATTTTGCGGCAACTGCACACTCTCTTTTCAAATCTTCGTCGGTAAAAGTTGGATGCAGGATTGAGTGGTCAATCATTTTGGCTAATTCTTCTGGCTTGTACATGTGATTACGATTTAGTTGAGCATTAAAAGTAATATAACGCACTCGAATCTTTTATGTTATAAGAAAGGCGATGAACTTTTTTAATGAAATGTTGTCATTAAGGTATTAAAAAATAGTTGGTTATGGCTGATAGAAGAAGTTTTTTGAAATCGATGGCAGGAATAACGGCAGGATTGTCATTACCTGTGTCCTCTTTCGCAGAGGAAAGTTCACACGACCGTTTAGGTGAAGTTTTACCAAAAAGAAAACTTGGAAGGACAGGAGAGTTCGTTACAATGTTGGGGACAGGTGGTTACCATATCGGATGGACAACTGAACGCGACGCCCAAGAGGTTATTGAAGCTGCATTGGAAGGCGGCGTTCGTTTTTTCGATACCGCTGAAAGTTACTCACAAGGAGTAAGCGAAGAGAGATATGGTAAATATCTTACTCCCAAATATCGCGACCTTATTTTTTTAATGTCCAAATCAACTGGAAAAGATGCCCAAACTGTACAAAAACATCTTGAAGGTACGCTGCGAAGACTGAAGGTTGATCAGCTGGATTTGTATCAGGTTCATTCTGTTCAAACTCCTGAAGATGTTGACAACAGAATTTCAAACGGGGTGCTCGATGTTCTTTTAAAGGCGAAAGAACAGGGTAAAATAAAATACCTGGGATTTACAGGGCACCAAAATCCTTTTGCACACACACGAATGTTGGAGCGCACAGCAGAAAGCGATATTTTCGATACTGTACTTATGCCAGTAAATGTTCTGGATCAGACCTATTTTAGTTTTACGAAGAACGTAATGCCCAAAGCTCTCGACAGGAACATGGGGATACTCTCAATTAAATCTTTGGCAGATGGCCGGTTTTTTGCAAAAAAGGAACAAGCTAACTGGAAATCGGACGATCCGATAATCCCGAATTATCTGAGTATTAAGGAAGCCATGCATTTTGTGTGGTCGTTGCCGGTAACTGTTCTTATTTCAGGAAATGAAAATGCCACCTTTATGCGCGAGAAAATTGCTTTAGCTCGTTCATTCACAAAACTATCTGAAGAAAATAAAACTGCATTAATTGATAAAGTAAGGGAAATAGCACTGACCGGTAAAGTTGAATATTTCAAAAAGAAAGAAGCATAAAAGAAAAATCCCGGTGCCTCTGCAACCGGGATCCAAACTAAACCTAACTAAACCAAACTTATGAAAAAACAGCAAATTGCTGTGAAGTATTATTGTCTCTTTCTTTCTACGTGTTTTCTGTAAATTTGTTTAACACGTTTAATTGTTTTCATGGTGAAAAGTAAATTACAAATACCGTGCCAAAAAGTTGTTTCTGAAGGGCAGACAGGTGTGGACCGGGGAGCTCTTGATGCCTGTTTGCATTTAAACTTCCCTTGTGGAGGTTGGTGTCCCAAGGACAGGTTGGCAGAAGATGGCCGGATTTCAGACAAATATCCTCTAAAAGAAACAGCTGAAAATGAATACCGCTTCCGTACCCTGAAGAATATTCTCGATTCGGATGCGACAATGATTATTTCACCGGAAAAGTTAGAAGGTGGTACTTTGTTAACTTATAAATATGCTGTAGAAAATAAAAAATCGGTTTTAAAGGTTTCTTCCTTTAATGATATTTTTTCCGTTTTTAACTGGTTGATTGAAAAAGATATAAGAGTGCTAAATGTGGCCGGACCAAGATTGAGTGAATGGTCCGAAGCTTACTACTTCTCATTTCAAATTATTGTCGGGCTTGTTAATGAAATAAAAAATCGATCAGACACACATAACCTAAACAGTTAAATATCAAAAAATAAATATCTTTGCGCAAAATTTGAAAGGTCATAAATAATAGTTAACTGGCATTAGATGGAGAATATTCGGAACTTTTGCATTATAGCGCATATCGATCACGGTAAAAGTACATTAGCCGACCGGCTTTTAGAGCGTACAAAAACAGTTGGGGAAAGGCAAATGCACGATCAGGTTCTTGACAATATGGATCTGGAACAGGAGAGAGGCATAACCATAAAAAGCCACGCCATTCAGATGGACTATTTGTATGAGGGATCTCAGTATAAATTGAATTTGATCGATACTCCCGGACACGTTGATTTTTCATACGAAGTATCACGTTCTATTGCTGCCTGCGAGGGGGCATTGTTAATTATCGATGCTACTCAGGGAATTCAAGCCCAGACTATTTCGAACCTTTATCTTGCAATTGAACACGATCTTGAAATTATTCCGGTGTTGAATAAGATGGATTTGCCAAATGCGATGCCTGAAGTTGTTGAAGATCAGATTATCGATCTGATTGGTTGCGATCACGAAGATATAATCCGGGCAAGTGGAAAGACAGGGGAAGGAGTAGAAAAAATATTAGAGGACATAATTCATAAAATCCCCCATCCTAAAGGCGATCCGAATGCACCGTTGCAAGCCTTGATTTTCGATTCTGTTTTTAATTCGTTTAGGGGAATTATCGCTTATTTCAAAATTGAAAACGGTCAGATTAGAAAAAAGGATCTGGTAAAATTTGTTGCTACCGGTAAAGAGTACGATGCCGATGAAATTGGTGTTCTAAAGTTAGGCTTAGCTCCGAGAGATGTTTTAGGTCCTGGAGATGTGGGATATATTATTTCAGGAATAAAAACAGCGAAAGAGGTAAAAGTAGGCGATACTATTACACATGTTAGTAATCCGTGTGAAAATGCCATTGAAGGTTTTGAGGAAGTAAAACCTATGGTTTTTGCCGGGGTATATCCAATTGATGCCGATGACTACGAAGATTTGAGAGCGGCAATGGATAAGTTACAGCTTAACGACGCATCCTTAACTTTTGAGCCGGAATCGTCGGCTGCATTAGGATTTGGTTTTCGTTGCGGATTTCTGGGATTATTGCACATGGAGATTATACAGGAACGTCTGGAACGCGAGTACGACATGAATGTGATTACTACCGTGCCGAACGTTTCGTATAAAGTTTATCTTACCGACGGCAATACCCAAATCGTATACAATCCATCGGGAATGCCTAATTCAACAACCATTGAAGAGATTGATGAACCATATATCCGCGCCAATATTATTACCGCTTCCGAATTTATCGGTCCTGTAATGAATTTGTGTCTTGATAAACGCGGAGAATTGGTAAGTCAGAATTACCTTACATCTGAACGTGCAGAATTGGTGTTTAATTTACCGTTGGGTGAGATCGTTTTTGACTTCTACGATAAATTAAAAAGTATATCGAAGGGATATGCTTCGTTTGATTATCATATGAGTGGTTACAAGCCGGCCAAATTGGTTCGTTTGGATATTCTTTTGAACGGTGAAATGGTTGATGCCTTATCTACACTTATTCACTTCGACAATGCTTATCCGTTTGGACGCCGCATGTGCGAGAAGTTGAAAGAATTAATACCGAGACAACAGTTTGATATTGCCATTCAGGCAGCCATCGGTGCTAAAATTATTGCACGCGAAACCATAAAAGCTGTTCGTAAAGATGTAACTGCAAAATGTTATGGCGGTGATATTACCCGTAAACGTAAACTTCTCGAAAAGCAAAAAAAGGGTAAAAAGCGAATGAAGCAGGTTGGAAACGTTGAAGTTCCGCAAAAAGCATTTTTAGCCGTCCTTAAATTGGATTAGCAATTCAGAAATAAATTTTACGAAAGCTCGGGGGAATAATGTCGGACCAAACAAGTAGTCCGACTCCCGAATTATACAATTAGTTTATAACCTTTTCCGTGTACGTTGATGATTTCAACGGTAGGCTCGTCTTTTAAGTGTTTACGCAATTTGGTAATGTAAACATCCATGCTTCGTGCATTAAAATAATTGTCGTCAATCCAGATTGATTTTAATGCGTAATTTCTTTCCAGAACTTTATTGGCATTCTGACAAAGCAATTTTAAAAGATCCGATTCTTTTGTGGTTAATTTTACTGATTCTTCACCTTCCGAAAGTGTTTGTTTTCTTGTGTCGAATGTAAATTTTCCGAGAGTAAACACTTGCTGCGTGCTTGCCTGACCTTCCTGAGAAGTTCTGCGCAAAATGGCTTCAAGTCTCATTATTAACTCTTCCATGCTGAAGGGTTTTGTAATGTAGTCGTCGGCTCCCAGTTTGAATCCTTCCAAAACATCGTCCTTCATATTTTTAGCAGTTAAAAAGATAATTGGAATTTCTGCATTTACTACACGAATATCTTTTGCCAGAGTAAAACCATCTTTTTTAGGCATCATAACATCCAGAACACAAACATCGTAATGTTCTTTCATAAATCCTTTATATGCAGCTTCTCCGTCAGGATACAATTCTGCATCGTAACCTTTTGCAACCAGGTATTCTTTTAAAAGTAATCCTAAATTCTCGTCGTCTTCTGCTAGTAATAATTTTGTTTTTTGTTCCATGTTTAATTATTTATTTGTGGGAAATAGAGTTTAAATTTTGTCCCTTTATTAACTGTACTTTCAACTTTAATAGTGCCGTTATGCAGGTCGACAATTTTTTTAACATAGCTAAGGCCAAGCCCAAATCCTTTCACGTCGTGAACATTTCCGGTTGGTACCCGGTAGAAACGGTCGAAAATTTGCGCCTGATGTTCGCGTGAGATTCCAATTCCGTTGTCCTCAACCGAAATCATTATTTTATCTTTCCTGTTTTCAGTAGTAACCTTTATTTCCGGAATATCTCTGCTGTATTTCATCGCATTATCAAGCAAGTTAAAAATTACATTCGTAATATGAACTTCGTCGCCTTTTATTAATGCATTGCCGGCCAGTATTTCGGTTTTTAATTTACCATTTTTATTGTTAACGCGCAATTCGAAGTTCGCAGTAACGGTTTCAACCATTTTATTTACATCGAATTCGCGGAGTTTTAATTTTAACCTTCCTTCGTTAAAAACGGCCATTTGCAAAACCTTCTCAACCTGGAAACTCAGTCTTTTGCTTTCCTGGTTTATTACCTTCGATACATGGGCAATGGTTGATGGCGTATTTGAAATACTTCCGTCTTGCAACATTTGACTTGCCAACGATATGGTTGAAATAGGTGTTTTCAACTCGTGTGTCATATTGTTTATGAAGTCGTTTTTAATATTCGATAATTTTTTCTGACGGAATATTACCATTAAAGCGTAAGCAAAAATGGCGATGAGGAGGCCTGTTAATATAATGGTCGGAATTATTGTTAAACCTGTTTGTTTTATCAGAAATGCATTTCTCTCCGGAAAATATACATAAAGATAGTTGGGCGCGGAGCCCTCGAAATCATTTTGAAATAAAAGTTGTGAAAATTCTTCCTTATGACGTGGATTATAATCGTGGTCACCAAATATGACTTTTTCTTTTCCCAGCGTTGAGTTTTTTATTGCGTATTTATAATCGAGGGTTATTTCACTCTGAGCGATAGCAGTAGATAAAATATTGTGTAACCTAACAGAGTCAATTCGTTCATCAATAGGTCTGCCTTCTAAAATGATTTCATAATTTTGCCAATCAACATCTCTAAGCCATCGTTGCATCCGACGCTGTTGTTCAAGGCTTTGTTTCATAAATTCTTCAATCCCGCTTAATGATCCTGCTTCAACCGAATCGATTACCTGAACATCATAATTTTCTTTAAGTGTTCCATAAATGCCATTTCTCGAATAACTGAGTTGGTAGTTGAATGATCCTTTTGCAGGATTGCTGCGTGGAAATACGTTGCCAAAATCTCCGGCATGATTACCAGATCCCGGAATTATCCCTTTTTTTGCGTATTCCCTGGCCAGTCGTTGTTCATCCAACTCTAATTGAATGGCGACAAGGTCGAGGGCGTTGTAAACAAGCTGGTTAAATTGTTCTTCCCTAATGTCCGATGCCGACTTTATCATTGTGGTTTGAACCAATATTAAACCCGACAGCACCACGGCCATTAAAACAATTAATGTTATTAGCATTTTTCGACTCATAGCGCAAAGATAATTTTATAGAAATGCCTAGAATACTGCACTTAACATTATTTAACAGGAAATGTTAATTTGTAAAATTTATTAACCTGAATGAGGTAAGTTTATTAATATTTAGCACTTAATATTAATCTGGGAACAATACTTTTTCAATAATTTTTGGGAAATGCTTGTATTCCAGCTCGTGCACTTTTTTTGCAACATTTTCCGGTGTGTCGTCAGAATTTACCTTGCATTTTGCCTGAAAGATTATTTGTCCTTCGTCGTAATTCTCGTTTACAAAATGAATTGAGATACCTGATTCTTTTTCCTTGTTCGCTACAATTGCTTTGTGGACATTCATTCCATACATGCCTTTCCCCCCGTATTTTGGTAAAAGTGCAGGATGTATATTAATAATGGTGAAGTTTTTGATCAATTCAGATGGAATTAGCCAGAGAAAACCTGCAAGAACAATTAGATCCACTTTACGATTTTTTAATGTATCAACAATTTCATTCGAATTGTAGAATGTTGGTCTGTCAAAAACAAAATGTTCAATCCCAAACTTTGCAGCTCTTTTTAATGCAAATGCATCGGGTTTGTTACACCAGAGCGAGTCTATCACAACTTTCTCATTGTCAGAAAAATATTCGAAAATATTTTGAGCATTAGATCCCGAACCTGATGCGAATATTGTTATTCTTTTAGTATCCATATTAACAATTTTTAGTCTTTTGAACATTTGAATAAAACGTTCAAATTTAGGGTATTATATCCTTTATATCTTGTCGTGTTAACATCTTTTTTAATTTTTTTCTTGGAGATTTAAACCGTAAATGTATTACTTTGCAGCGAATTATTTAAAACAAAATTTAGTATTAATTAAAATTAAGAATTATGTCTGACGTTGCAGCAAAAGTAAAAGCAATAATCGTTGATAAATTAGGTGTTGACGAAAGTGAAGTAGTTCCAGAAGCATCATTCACCAATGACCTTGGTGCTGACTCACTTGACACTGTTGAATTAATCATGGAATTCGAGAAAGAATTTGATCTTGCTATTCCGGACGACGAAGCAGAAAAAATCTCTACAGTAGGTGAAGCAATCGCTCACATCGAATCTGCTGTTTAATTTTTACCATAAGTTATATTCATAAATCTCATTTATGGAATTGAAACGGGTAGTTATTACCGGAGTAGGAACCGTCAATCCTCTTGGAAATTCTGTTGAGGAGTATTGGGAAAACCTGAAAAATGGAGTAAGCGGCGCAGGCCCAATTACCCATTTCGATGCTTCGAAGCATACAACAAAATTTGCATGCGAAGTAAAAGGTTTCGATGCTTCAAAATATATGGATAGGAAAGAGTACCGCAAATACGATTTGTATACACAATATGGTATTGCGAGTGCCGAGCAAGCTGTTGTAGACAGTGGGCTTGATCTTGAAAATGTTGATGGTGACAGAGCCGGTGTAATCTGGGGAGCCGGAATCGGGGGCCTGCAAACTTTTTACGAAGAAGCGAGGGCTTACAAAGATGAGAGGCCAAGGTTTTCTCCGTTTTTTATCCCTAAAATGATTGCAAATATTGCGGGAGGATTAATCTCTATCAGGTACGGTTTCAGAGGTCCGAATTATACCACTGTTAGTGCCTGTGCTTCTGCCTCTCACGCTATGATCGATGCTTATAACATGATTCGCATGGGAAAAGCTGAAATAATGATCACGGGAGGTTCCGAAGCCGGAGTTAATGAAGCTGGTATAGCCGGATTTAACTCAATGAGGGCTATCTCAACCCGCAATGATGACCCGAAAACAGCCTCACGTCCGTTCGATAAAGATCGCGATGGATTTGTAATGGCTGAAGGATCAGCTGCCTTTATTTTCGAAGAATACGAAAGCGCAGTTAAACGGGGAGCAAAAATTTACGCTGAAGTTCTTGGTGGCGGTATGTCTGCCGACGCTTATCACATGACAGCACCTGATCCTGAAGGAAAAGGAGCAAACTTAGTTATGAAATGGGCCTTGGAAGATGCCGGTATTAAACCAGAAGAAGTGGATTATATTAATGTTCACGGTACTTCAACTCCTCTTGGTGACATTGCTGAACCAAAAGCTATTCTCAAGACTTTTGGTGAACATGCCTATAATCTTAGCATAAGTTCAACCAAATCAATGACCGGCCATTTACTTGGCGCTGCAGGAGCTGTTGAAGGTCTGGCTTGTGTTATGGCAATGTTAAACAGTGTTGTTCCACCAACGATTAACCACTTTACCGATGACCCTGAAATTGACAACAATCTGGATTTCACATTCCACGTTGCAAAAGAAAGGGAAATCAATGTAGCCATCAGTAATACATTTGGTTTCGGAGGACACAATGCAACCATTGTATTCAAAAAACTATAGGAGACTGTGGTTAGAAAAATAGTACAACGTGTAAAACTCTTTTCGTCTGATCGGAAAGAGTTTTACTTGTTTTTAAAGGAGTTAATCGGATTTTATCCACAAAATCTGAAACTTTACGATTTGGCGTTTGTACATAAATCGGCGTCCTCAATAGATTCGCAAGGTAATTTTGTAAATAACGAACGTCTCGAATATTTGGGCGATGCCATTCTGGGCGCCATTATTGCCGATTTCCTGTATAACCGCTTTCCGCAGGAAGATGAGGGATTTCTTACCAAAACCAGGTCGAAGTTGGTAAACCGAGCCTTTCTTACCAAGTTAACCCATGATATGGGGCTGCACATTTTTATCGATTCGAATACGACCAAAAATATTGATAAAAGCCATATTTACGGCGATGCCCTGGAAGCCTTAATTGGAGCAATTTATCTCGATAAAGATTATCAGACCGCTAAGTTTTTCGTTACAAAACGGATTTTGTCCCAGTTTGTTAACCTGGATGAAATTGAGCATGAAGATCATAATTACAAAAGCCAGTTAATTGAGTGGAGCCAGAAAAACAAACGCGAAATAGAGTTTGAAACAACCGAAACAACCGACGAGAAATTAAAACAACCCAAATTTAAAGCGATAGTTAAGGTTGACGAAAAGAAAATAGGCGAGGGAAGCGGAACTTCGAAAAAGGAAGCCCATCAAAATGCCGCCCGCGAAACTCTTAAGAAATTGAATGAATTGTAGTTTTTTAACTATCCTTCAAATTGCTTTCTTTTTATATTTGCACCCTTAATTTGATTAAATGAATAGCATTTTAATAATAGCTTTAGGCTTTTTTGCTCAGGGACTATTTTTTATCCGCACCATTGCACAGTGGTTTAAGTCGGAAAAAGAAGGCGAAGTTATTTCACCTGTTGTATACTGGCAAATTAGTCTTTTGGCATCGATAATGATGCTGACATACGGTATTTTAAGAAACGACTTTGCCATTGTTGTTGGGCAATCTCTGGTTTACAGTATTTATATTCGAAACCTTCAGCTTAAGAAATTTTGGAATAAAATGCATTTATTATCGAGGGGATTATTTGTTGTTATTCCACTGGCTTATTGGGTATGGTTAATTTATTCCGGAAATATCAGTTCGATTCTTAAAAATGAAGATGTATCATTATTTTGGATGATTTGGGGAATCGTTGCACAAATTATATTCATTTCCCGCTTTTTTTACCAGTGGATTCACTCCGAGAAAGAAAAGGAATCGTTGTTCCCGCTCGGCTTTTGGATTATAAGTACTGCCGGTTCGTTAATGATTTTCACCTATTCCATTGCCCGTATCGATCCTGTTTTGTTTGCCGCTCACAGTATGGGATTGTTCGTTTATTTCAGAAATATTCTTTTGCATTACGGAAAAGGAAGTTTGTTTGAAAAATTCGGTGATATTCCTGCCCTGAGCAAAGTGATTGGTAAAGTTTCAGACAAAATTAAATAGGCCGGCCCGGTTAAGAACCGACCTTGATTCCTTGTTAATTTAATTGTTTTCCGGCATTTTTGCTTTAATAATTTCCTTTACAACATAATAATGCAACAAAGCAAAAATAAATACTATTAGTCCCCAAATGGGGGCATAAAAGCTCACAATGGCGCCGCCCATCACAATTTGAGGCGAAACATCGGCCGCAGCTTTAATGGCCTCCAGTGCCTGAACAATTCCAATAATTTGTGATAGAAATCCGGTGGCCAAAGCTAACGATGCTGACATTTTAATCAATCCCAGCAGTTTCTTATTAACCTGCTTTTTCGATACGATTTCAAAAATCTTCCATACCGCAATTGCAATTGCAATCAATCCAAAAATTGAAATCCAGTGCATAAATGGTCCTCCAATTTTATAAGCCTGAACCATATAGCTAACTCCTGTGTCTGCTTTGTCTAATTCGATCATTTTTTTACAATTTTAAAGTTACGAATGCAAACTAAATCATCCGTGCAAATCCTTTAGAATTTTATCGTTGAACAACCACAAACCGATATTCAACGGCAAATTTCTGCAAGAATTCCGTTCAAACTTAAAATTTGTTGTTCAACTTCGGTTTTGCGCTTTTTATCGACTGGATTTCAGTTTGTTGAAAATCATTTTTATTTTTCTATTTTTATTATTAAATGATCAGGAATCTACAAAATATCATACAGAAAGCACAATATTCTAAAACACTCAGAATATTCTACCATCTTATTTTTTGGCTGGTGGTTGGATCTTTTTACTTCCTTATTTTTAACTGGAACAGCGCTTTTCCCGAGGTTTCCATCATTTTTACCATTGGCCTTCTTCCGGTAGCTGTTTTGGTCACCTACATTTTCAATTACCTTTTAGTGCCGAAATACCTCGGGAATAAACAATACGCCAGTTTTACGTATCTCAGCCTTTTTACTCTGTTGACTTCCAGTTGGTTGTCATTTTTAATCGTTTTTTATGCTTTAATACATATTTTAAATAAGGAAGCGTCACTAGATCCCGCTGTTTTACATCCCGAACTTCAGGTTGTTTCATTAAATTTTATCGTATTTTTTGCTATTGCCGTGAAACAAATAAAACGGGCCTTTTTTATGCAGCAGGAAAAAAATGAAATGGAAAAGGCTCAGTTGAACATGGAGTTGAAATTAAAAGAAGCCGAGTTAAAACTGTTAAAAGCCCAGATTCATCCGCATTTTCTGTTTAACACCTTGAACAATCTGTACGGATTGACTCTCGAAAAATCGAATGAGGCACCGGGCCTTGTTTTACGCTTATCGGAGATACTTAACTACATTTTATATCGTTGCAACGAACCACGTGTTTCGGTAAGCGATGAACTGGAAAATCTGGTTAATTATATCGAAATCGAAAAAATCAGATATTCCGAAAAGTTACATGTGAAAATTGATTTTCCGGATGTTACCAATGGCTTAAAAATTGCTCCGCTCATTCTTCTTCCTTTTGTGGAAAATGCATTTAAACATGGGGTAAGCAATAACCCGGGGCAGGCTTTTGTAAATGCCGGCATAACTTTGGTTGATCAAACATTGAAGTTTAAAATCGAGAATTCGAAGAATCCGCTTCAAGTTAAAAGTGATAATTATAAAAATGGTATTGGGTTGAATAACGTACAAAAACGTCTGCACCATATTTACCCTGAACGACACATTTTAAAAATAGATAATAAGCAAGAAATATATTCTGTAAATTTAACTTTGGAACTGGAGGAGGAAAGCTCGAAGCTGGAAGCACGAAGAACGAAATAGAGAGATAACAGAATTAAAAATTGTTTCGTTACAAAACCGGAATTGAGATTGAGATATGTACCGCTGTGTAATTATAGATGACGAACCCATTGCAATCAGGGTGATTCGAAACCATCTTTCGGCTTTCGATAACTTTGAGATAGTGGCTGAATGTAACAATGCACTAGAAGCTATGCCGGTTTTGTTGAAAGAAAAAATCGACTTGCTTTTTTGCGATATACAGATGCCACAGATCACCGGCGTTGATTTTGTTCGTTCGCTGGCTCACCCGCCAAAAGTAATTTTTACCACAGCTTACCGCGATTATGCTGTTGATGCTTTCGAACTAAATGTGATCGATTACCTGGTAAAACCCATTTCTTTCGAACGTTTTACAAAAGCTCTGAATCATTTTTTGGAATGGGAACTGCATCAAAATGAAACTGCAGAGAATTTGGATTCGGGGAATCACAGGGAGTTCATCTTTCTTAAGGCCGATAAAAAACATTACAAAGTAAATCTTAGCGACATTTTATATTTCGAAAGTTTAGGTGATTATGTCATCGCTATTACTGCGGAGAATAAAATTGTTACCAAAGAACGAATCAGTAATCTGGCTGAGAATCTGCCACATAAACAGTTCCTGCAGATTCATCGCAGTTACATTGTTTCCATCGATAAGATTGAATCAGTCGGGCCGGGATTCGTGGAGATCAATAAGAAAAAACTTCCTGTTGGCCGAAACTACAAACCTTTGTTGAATGATTTGCTGCAGAATCACTAAACTTTTTCAAAAAATAAACTGTTTTTCCTATTTTTAAATTCTGTTCCAGGAATTATGGAAAATAAAGAAAAATACATCATCCGTGAAGGATGGCTTTCGATTGTTGCTAATATCCTTCTGTTTGGATTAAAATATTGGGCAGGAATTGTAACCGGGTCTCTTGCATTGATTGCTGATGCCTGGCATACTTTAACCGACTCTGTTTCGTCGGTGATTGTTTTAATTGGAGGCAAAATATCACGAAAACCTGCAGATAACGATCATCCTTTTGGCCATGGCCGCGCTGAACACATAGCAGCAATGATTATTGGCGTTTTACTTGCCATTGTTGCCTTCGACTTTATTTTAAGTGCAGTAGAAAAGTTTGGTACGAGAGAAAAAACTGTTTTTGGAACCATCGCCTGGGTAGTTACAATCGTTTCTATTTTGGTGAAAGAAGTTCTGGCTCAATATGCTTTTTGGGCAGCCAAAGCCACTGATTCTCCCATATTAAAGGCCGACGGATGGCACCACCGAACCGATGCGCTTTCTTCGGTAGTTATTTTAGTTGGTATTGCCGTGGGAAAGTACTTTTGGTGGACAGATGCCGTGCTTGGTTTTATTGTGGCAATTATGATTGGCTGGGCCAGTTACGAGATACTTTCAAAAGAAATTACGTCGTTACTGGGAGAGAGCCCTTCAGATGAGCTTCTTGTTTCAATCCGCGAAAAAGCACAAGAGGCCTGTAAAATGCCGTTGCACCTGCATCATATTCATCTGCATAATTACGGGAATCACACAGAAATGAGCTGCCATATCAAACTCCCGCCTAACATGTCGCTGGAGGAGGCACACGGTGTTTGCACCAAAATAGAAAATGGGATAAAAGACGAGTTTGGATATATTGCTACTGTTCATCCTGAGCCAATTACATGGGAAAACCCGGAGATTTGAATGTCCCTTTTTTTTCTGGCGATCCCATAATAAGTGTTTTCATCCCTTCTTAATTGCCTATAATTCAGAAAAGTTATATTTTGGGACTGTAAATAACCGGAATACGGTTACAACATAAACCAACAACTAATATGAACAAAAATTTTGCTCTAAGATTTATTGTATTCTTATTTGGGGCCATTTCCGGCTTGGCAGCTTTTTCTCAGGATGCGCATTTTGTTGTAAATACATCGGATGTGATTGGGCGTAATACCGAATTCTGGAAAGCAGCCGGTTCCGATCATCTTTTTTATCATACTCTACACCCCTCGGGTCAGTATCTGCTCAATCGCATGCAGGAAACCAGCTCGCACAATTATCTTCGTTCGCACCATACTTTCACAAAAGATATCAGGCACGGAGTTCCGCGTGGTCAGAATGTTTATTCCGAAGACAAGAATGGTAACCCGGTTTACGATTTCTCGAATGTGAATAAAGTATATCGAGAACTTGTTGATCGGGGGCTAAAACCTATAGTTGAGTACGATTATCTACCCGTTGCTCTGGAAGCAAAAAATGAAGTTTCCACCTCGGGGAACGACGAAGGAATGATTATGAAAAACATGGGTCCAAACGATTGGAATAAGTGGTCGGACCTGATGAAAGCCATGACCCGGAATCTTATCGATGTTTTTGGAAAAGAGGAGGTGAGAACCTGGTATTTCGAGGTGTGGAATGAACCAGATGGCTGGCCTGTTGATCAACTTGATGTGTTTTTTAAAATGTATGATGTATTTGTTGATGCAGTAACTTCGGTTGATTCTGAGCTGCGTGTGGGTGGACCTGCCTGTTACCATGAATATTTTTTGAGGCCGTTTTTGGAACATGTTGTAAACGGGAAAAACTATGTGACCGGAGAAAAAGGCTCGCGCGTCGATTTTATTTCGTATCACATTTACGGGCTTTCGGGGAGCTGGCTGAATAACGAACCTCAGATTCAACCGCAGGTGCAACGGTTTTCGCAATCGGTTTTATGGTTACAGAGGTTGCTCGCAAATTATCCTGAATTAGAAGATGTTGAATTTCATTTGAACGAGTGGGGGATGAGTTCCAACTATTACCGCCAGGTGAAAGATTATCCGGAGTTGGTTTGTCGGAACAACATGGAGTCTGCCCTGTTCCTGGTGAAATTGGTGAATTCTCTCTATCAAATTGAGGATAATTATAAATTCCCAACCTCGCTGTTGTTGTACTGGGGCTTTTCGTGGGAAGCGGATGAGGATGAATTTTTTGTAGGGAAACGCGAACTTTTAACTGCCGGTGACATTCCCAAACCGATCCAGACAGGTTTTGAAACACTGGCCAAATTAAAAGAGCTAAGATTAAGTGTGGAAAGTATTCCTGTAAATAGTCGTTACGGCGTGATGGCTACGAAATCGGAGCAAGGCGAAGTGGTTTTAATTGCTTATAACTACGAAGAAACAGACAAGGATTACGAAAATCATGATGTGTTAGTGGAGTTAACTCAGCTGAAGCCAAATACGAATTATTCAATCGTTGAAACGCTTCTGGATAAAGACCACAACAATACTTACACAACATGGGAAAAGTTGGGGCGGCCGGCTTCATCAAAAGGTGTCGACTTAAAGCAACTGCAGAAAGCGGGAAGTTTAAAACCTGCCAATTCCTATAAATTAAAAACAGACAGTAACGGAACGTTGAAAGTGACTTTATCTCTGATGAATCATTCGATGAGTTTGGTGAATGTTATAGAAGAAAAGTAATTATGGATTTTGGGCTTTCGTTTGAAGGTGGCACAACCGAATCGTTTCCAAAGCAGTTTCTGCGGCAAATTCTTCGGGCAACTTTCCCGATGCCAAACTTTCAGCAAACAGTTTTATCTCGTTGAAATACCCGTCTCCCAAATCATTGGCGGGTATCGAAATGCGTTCGTTGTCGTTATCGATGTATATATTTTCGGAGTCGTTGGATGAATAACTAACCGTTGCCTTTCCGAAAACTGCGGTATAACCTGCCCGGAAAGGAAATTGAGCATGAAAAATATTCCCGCCTTCTATTACTACTGTTACATCTTTATCGTTGTATTTCCAAACAGCGTTTACATAATCGTTCAGGCTAAGTTTCCCCGGCAACACGGAACTGTGAATGGAATCAGGAGTCTTCCCCATTACAAATGCAGCAAAATCAATGTCGTGAATTACCAGGTCGAACAACGCGCCGCCTGAACTCCCAAAATCTTTTTGTTTTTCTTTCCACTGGCCCCATACCGGTATTCCGGAAAAACGACTCAGTGATAAAAAATTCAGCTTGCCGTATTTTTGAGTTTTTATTATTTCAACCAGCTTTTTATAGGGCGACATAAACCGAACCACGTGAGCCACCATTAAAATCCGGTTCTTTTTTTTTGCCAGCAGAATCAACTCTTCGCCTTCCTTCACATTTAAAACAAAAGGTTTTTCTACCAAAACGTGTAGCCCGGCATTCAGTGCTTGTTTTACCAACGAATAATGCAGGTTGGTGTGCACACAAATATGCACGGCATCCAGTTTCATTTGTTCGAGACATGCGTTCAGATCGGGAAATACCGGAACTTTTTGCAAGGTTTCCTGGTCGGCTTTTTCAGTTGAAAGATTGCCCCCCGGATCGTTGATTTTTCGTTTAACAGAATGGACATCTTTTTCGATGATTGCAGCCAGTTCAAGCTCTTTGTTTTTCAGAATATTCTGACTGTGCACCGTTCCCATAAATCCGAATCCGATAACTGCTACACGTACCATGTTTTTTTGATTTTTCAGAGTGAGTATTTTATGTTGAGACGAAACAATTTGTTTTAATACCTATGCAGGTAAAGTCCTTTCATGTTAATCTCTGTAAAAGCTGCGATACATCACACTCAAAATTGCCAAAATATACTTATTTTCGCAACCAAATTAAAAGAAAGATAATCATGTACAGAACACATACATGTGGTGAATTAAGCATCAGTTATGTAAATAATGAAGTAACATTAGCTGGATGGGTACAACGCATTCGCGATTTAGGAGCTATGACTTTTGTTGATCTTCGTGACCGTTACGGTATTACACAGCTGGTTGTTGATGAGAATACAAATACAAATGTTGTCGAAGTGCTGGAAGAATTGGGAAGAGAATTTGTTGTTCAGGCAAAAGGAACGGTTCGCGAACGCCAGAGCAAAAATAAAAATATCCCTACCGGAGAAGTGGAAATTGCTTTATCGGAACTGAAAGTACTGAGCCCTTCAAAACTTCCTCCGTTTACAATTGAGGATAAAACCGATGGCGGAGATGACTTGCGAATGAAATACCGTTACCTCGATTTGCGTCGTAATCCGGTGCGCGAGAATCTGATTCTTCGTGCCAAAATGGCCCACGCTGTTCGTACATATCTGAATTTGAAAGAATTTATTGAAACGGAAACACCTGTTCTTATTAAATCGACACCGGAAGGTGCCCGCGATTTCGTGGTTCCTTCGCGTATGAACGAAGGTCAGTTTTATGCCCTTCCACAATCGCCTCAGCAGTTTAAGCAGTTGCTGATGGTTGCAGGTTTCGACCGTTATTACCAGATCGTAAAATGTTTCCGCGATGAGGACCTGCGCGCCGATCGTCAGCCTGAGTTCACACAGATCGACTGCGAAATGTCGTTTGTAGAACAAGACGACGTGCTCGAAATGTTTGAAGGCCTCACCAAATTCATGTTTAAAGATACACTGGGTGTTGAAGTGAGTGATTTCCCACGCATGCCATATACCGAAGCCATGGAAAAATATGGATCGGACAAACCTGATACCCGTTTCGAAATGTTGATTAACGACATTACTGAAACCGTAAAAGGAAACAATTTTGTGGTGTTCGACTCGGCTGAATACATCGGTGCAGTTTGTGCCAAAGGATGTGCCGAATACACCCGTAAACAACTGGACGGACTGACGAACTGGGTGAAACGCCCGCAGATCGGAGCCAAAGGTTTAGTGTATGTAAAATGTAATGCTGATGGTTCGTTCAAATCGTCGGTGGATAAATTTTACTCGCAGGACGACCTTAAAGTTTGGGCCGAAAAAACAGGTGCCGAAGCCGGCGACCTGATCCTGGTTATGAGTGGTGATAAAAATCACATGCTGGATGCCCTTGGTGAATTGCGCTTGGAAATGGCGAACCAGCTTGGCCTGCGCGATAAAAAGGTATTCAAACCTTTGTGGGTAGTCGATTTCCCGCTGCTGGAATGGGATGAAGAAAGTAAGCGGTTCCACGCGATGCACCACCCGTTTACTTCTCCAAAACCTGAGGATATTCCGTTAATGGACACCGATCCTGCAAAGGTTCGTGCCAATGCATACGACCTTGTAATTAACGGCGTTGAAATCGGCGGAGGTTCGGTAAGGATTTTCGATTCAGCCTTACAGGCAAAAATGTTCAGTTTGCTCGGATTTACAAAAGAAGAAGCCGAGGCTCAGTTTGGCTTCCTGATGAACGCCTTTAAATACGGCGCTCCACCACACGCTGGTATTGCATTTGGTTTCGACCGTTTAGTATCAATGTTTGCCGGGTTGGATACCATCCGCGACGTGATCGCCTTCCCGAAAAACAACTCTGGCCGCGATGTGATGATCGATTCACCATCGCCAATTGCCGATGCGCAACTGGATGAGCTGAGTTTGAAACTGGATATAAAAGAGAAAAATTAAATTAGAATTAGTAAAATACAGATTGAAGGAGCTTCGGCTCCTTTTTTTTAACTGTTAAATGTGATTAATAATAGGAGGAGAAAGTTCCTTTAATAGAGCATACGTTTAATTTTGTATGAAAACCTGAAACTAGACTGAAATACACTAATTGAAAAGAAATTATGCATAAAATATTACGAAAAAGAATTCTGAATCCTGCCGTTGAAGAGATCGTTGTAGAAGCGCCTTACGTGGCAAGGAAATGTGAACCCGGACAATTCATTATAATCATTGTAGAGGAGGGTGGCGAACGCATCCCGCTAACCATTGCCGATTTTGATCGTGAAGAACAATCGGTAACAATGATTTACCAGGTTGTGGGACACTCAACTCAGTTGCTTCAGAAAAAAAACGAAGGAGATTATATTAGCGATGTAGCCGGCCCGCTTGGATTACCTTGTGCAGATCATAAACCGAAAAAAGTACTTGGAATTGGCGGCGGCGTTGGTGCTGCTCCTTTATATCCTCAAATTAAAATGCATGCCGGAAATGATGCAGAAATTGACGTTATTTTAGGTGGTCGTAGTTCCGAATTTGTAATTCTGCAAGAGGAGTTTTCGAAACTGGCTAAAAATGTTTTTGTTACCACTGACGATGGAAGCCTCGGAACGAAGGGTTTTGTTACCAATATCGCTCAGAAATTGCTGGAAGAAGGGAATCAATATGATGAAGTGATTGCAATTGGTCCTATTCCAATGATGAAAGCGTTAGTTAATGTGGTAAAACCATTTAATGTGCCGATATCAGTTTCGTTGAATCCTTTAATGGTAGATGGTACCGGAATGTGCGGAGGTTGCCGTGTAACAATTGCCGGCAAAACAAAATTCGCCTGTGTCGATGGTCCCGATTTTAACGGCTACGACGTAGATTTCGATGAAATTACAAGCCGTCAGGGAATGTATAAGGATCAGGAACAGGGGCATAAATGTAGAATTGGCTTGTCGGGTGAGAATAAAAATGCACCTAAAAATGGAAAAGATGTAGTTCCGCAAATGAAAGGCAAGTTTAATATGCAGCCCGAAAAAACGCCTATGCAGGAGCTCGATCCGGTTGAAAGAAGTAAGGGTTTTGGCGAAGTAGCTATGGGTTACACTGTTGAAGAAGCCATGAACGAAGCCAAGCGCTGTATTCAATGTAAAAAGCCTTCTTGCGTAAGTGGTTGTCCGGTAAATGTTAACATTCCCGAGTTTATTGGTCATATTTCAAAAGGAGATTTTAAAGAAGCTTATAAGAGCATTAAATCATATAATAGCCTGCCGGCTGTTTGCGGTCGTGTTTGTCCGCAGGAGAACCAGTGCGAAGCTGTTTGTGTTCGCGGAAAAAAGGATGAACCAGTTGCTATCGGTCGGTTAGAACGTTTTATTGCCGATTATGCACGTGAGCATAATTTCGAGGAGAAACTTCCGCAGAACAACAAGGGTGGAAAAGTGGCCGTAGTTGGAGCAGGACCTGCAGGAATTGCATGTGCCGGCGAACTGGCAAAAAGAGGTCACGAAGTGGTTGTTTTTGAGGCGCTCCACACTCCCGGTGGCGTTTTAATGTATGGTATTCCTGAATTCAGACTACCTAAACAAATCGTGAGAGAAGAAATTGACTCTATTAAAAAAATGGGAGTTAAAATTGAGAAAAACGTAATCGTGGGAAAATCGTTAACGGTTGAAGATTTGAACGAAGATGGTTTTGAAGCCATATTCATTTCAACCGGTGCAGGACTACCGCGTTTCCTGAATATTGAAGGCGAAAACCTGAATGGTGTTTATTCTGCCAACGAGTTTCTTACCCGCGTTAACTTGATGGAAGCGTTTAAACGCGAAACTCCGAGCCCGGTTCAACAAGGTGATAAAGTTGCCGTGGTTGGTGGTGGTAACGTTGCCATGGATGCCTGTCGTACTGCCTTGCGCCTTGGAGCCGAGGAGGTTTCTATCATATACAGAAGGGGTGAAGATGAACTTCCGGCAAGGGCCGAAGAAATTGAACATGCCAAAGAGGAAGGTATTCAGTTTAAGTTCCTTTCTAATCCGATTAAAATTTACGACAATGGCTCGGGTTGGGTTGGTTCAATGGAAAATCAGATAATGAAATTGGGCGAGCCTGATGCATCGGGAAGAAGAAGACCGGTGCCGATTGACGGAGAAACTTTTACACTCGATGTGAATAAAGTTGTAATTGCAGTGGGACAGTCGCCAAATCCATTACTCACCCAAAGTACCAAAGGACTTGATTTACAATCGTGGGGAGGAATTATTGTTGATGAGCGAACCATGGAAACCAGTAAAGCAAATGTATATGCCGGAGGCGACGTGGTAACAGGTGCCGCAACCGTAATTCTGGCAATGGGCGCCGGAAAAACAGCAGCCCAGTCGATTGATGAACGGTTAAAGCAGCGTTCTGAAAATTAGTTTTTGTAGTAAGACATAAGTCGTAAGAATAAAGACTAAAGAATATAGATTAAAGGAGCTTTCGGGTTCCTTTTTTCGTGTTTAATATTCTTTTTTGGACCGGTTATCGTAAGGATGATACTGCAATTTGAATCAATTCGTTTGGATAGGCGTATAAAAGTCTAAACCAAAATATTCAGATTGGATGAAACAAATCAGACTAATCCTTTTATTTCTCATATTTCCATTACTTCTGTTTGCACAACAAAATACAATGGAATATAATCAAATGCGTTACGAGCACTTTTCCAAAATGAAAACAACCGGGACTATTCTTATAGTTGGGGGTGTAGCATTAAATGCCGTAGGTATTCCTATGTACATAAAAGGATTGAAAGGCTCCAGTGATACTTCTTATTTCGATGATTTAGGAAAGGCAATGGGAGGTATTGTATTTATGGCGCTTGGAGATGTTGCACTTGGAGGAGGAATAACGCTGGTTGCAATTGGAAATTCAAAAGCCAAACAATACAAAGATCTTATGCAAATTCAAAATGAGAAAAAACAACTGTCTCTTCATTCTACTGCCCAAGGCTTAACTTTACGACTGACCTTTTAGAAAAAATATAAATACTTGAAGGAGCTTTCAGGCTTCTTTTTGATTTAATTCATTGCTATAACCCGGTTACATTCTATTTTCCAGAACAATTGCAGTTGGAAAATTCCGTGGCATTTCTTAGGGAAAATGCCGTCAGGTAATTTTGTCGATCCATTTTCCTCGAAAAAACGCTGCCGGAATCGTTGGACAAGTAATTTTCCAGGGAAAAAGGCTGCAGAAACATTTTTTTACGTCGTTTCCCTGGGAAACGGGCTATCGGAAAATTCTGTCAGCCAATTTTTTGGGAAAACGAGTTGACGAAACATTTTTTCATGTCATTTTCTGCGGACACGAGCTGTCAGAACGTTTTGTGGAGGCATGTCTGCCGGACAAAGGATGCCGGGAATTTTTTTCACCTAATGTCTGCCAGACACGAGTCCTCCGGAGAGTCGTTCATCAAATGTCTGTCAGACATTAGGTGCCGGGAAATTCTGCGAACCAATGTCTGCGCGACATTGCCTGTCGGGAAACCCGGTCAGCATTTGTCTGCCGTACATTACTTTCCGGAATAAAAAGTCAGCGAATGTCTGGCAGACACGATCGGATGACTTGAATTTTCAGGGATTTGTTTTTATTAAAAGCAGAAAGTATTGTTTCATTACACCTCCATATAATAAATCGATTTGTAATCGAGCCTTTTGGCGCCAATCCGGTCGTAAAAATCCATAGCGCTCAGGTTGCGGTTGTTTACGTACCAGTCAACTATTTTTGACCCTTCGCTTTCTGCAAAATCTCTTATGTGGTTCATCAACTTTGCCCCTATTCCAAGCTTCCTGTATTCGGGAAAAACAAACAGATCTTCGATGTGGTAATTGGCAATGGCTTTAAAGGTTGAGAAAGATTTAAAGATAAGCGTAAAACCGCAAATATTTTTCTCCTCGTTTTCGGCTACAAACACTTTTACGTGCGTATCGGGTGCAAAAACCGAATCTCTGATGTCTTGCTCGGTTGCTGTTACCATATCAAGTTGGTCAACATGAACGGCAAGGCCTTTAATACATTCCAGGATGATTCCTGCATCTTCTGGTTTGGCTTCTCTTATATATATCATAAATAGAAATAATTACAATTTTCCGGCTCTAACGCGGCTAAGCGATTCCGGGGTCATTAACAGGTACGAGGCGATATGATTTACCGAAGCGCGTTTGGCAGCGTCGGGGTATTCGCGCAGAAAACGTTCGTAACGCTCGTGCACGGTTTCGTAGCGCCACGAGTCGGCTTTTTGCTGCGACATAATCAACGAACTTTCCAGAATTTTACGAAGCAATGAGGCAATGGCCTGGTGTTCCTGCGCCAGATCGATAACCTCTTGATACGGCATCAGAAAAATAGTACTGTCTTCAAGAGCTTCTATCAGTAATGATGATGGTTTTTGCAAAAACAGGCTGTTAATGCACAGTGCTCCCTGGTTTTCGCAGGCAAAATGTTCTGTTACATCGCGGCCGTCTTTGTAATAAAATTGCCGGAGCATGCCTTCGCCCACCCAGTAAATGGCTTTAGCAATGTCGCCTTCTTTTAAAAGCAATTCACCCTTTTTTAACGTTTCTTTTTTTAAAATAGAACATAGCAAGTCTTGTTCTTTTAGATCAAGCGGATGCAAATATTCCGAGATCATACGCACTATTTTCCTTGCTTCATCCATAATTATAAAACGTAACGACAACAAATTTAAAAAAGATAGTGGTTGAATGAAATAAACCGGGCGGAGCATTATTTTCTGATATAGATCAAATGCAAAAAATAAGATTGAATTTATTTTTGGCAAAGTTGAGCAAAAGAATCAATAGAGCATATTAATCAAAAAGAACTATAACAGATGAAGAGAAGAATTTTCCTTATTAGCATTGCCTTGTTCCTGGCAGTTGCTGGTACTCCAAAATTAAGTGTAGCACAGGACTCTCCGCAATTGGGAAAAGATCCTGTTGAGAAGGTTATCGGAGCGATGACCATTGAAGAGAAAGCACATTTTCTGATCGGTACAGGAATGGCCGGAGCTTCTGGAAATGATGCAGTGGTGGGAGAGACAAAATCGTTGGTGCCAGGTGCTGCAGGTACAACTTATCCTATTCCGCGTCTTGGAATTCCTGCTGTTGTTTTGGCCGACGGCCCTGCAGGATTACGTATTTCGCCAACCCGCGAAGGCGATGAAAATACTTATTACTGTACAGGTTTCCCGGTGGGAACTGTAATGGCGTGTACCTGGAATACTGATTTGGTTGAGCAGGTTGGTAAAGCGATGGGTAACGAGGTGTTGGAATATGGCGCTGATGTATTGTTGGCTCCGGCGTTGAATATTCAGCGTAACCCTTTAAACGGCAGAAACTTTGAATACTATTCGGAAGATCCGGTAGTTGCCGGTAAAATTGCTGCTGCCATGGTTCGTGGTGTACAAAGCAATGGTGTTGGAACATCTATTAAACACTTTGTGGCCAACAATCAGGAGACCAATCGTACGGGTAACGACGCACGTGTTTCTCCACGTGCCTTGCGCGAACTGTACCTGAAAGGTTTTGAGATTGCTGTAAAAGAATCGCAGCCCTGGACAGTGATGAGCTCATACAACTACGTAAACGGAACTTATACCTCGGAAAGAAAGGATTTGCTGACTGATATTCTACGCGACGAGTGGGGTTTTAAAGGTTTGGTAATGACCGACTGGTTTGGTGGAACTGATGCAGTAGCACAAATTGAGGCCGGTAACGACCTGCTGGAACCCGGACGCCCTGAGCAATATAATGCATTGGTTGCCGCAATGAAAAGTGGTAAACTGTCCATGGAAGATGTTGATCTTTGCATAAGTCGAATTATGGAGCTGGTGCTTCGTTCTCCACGTTTTAAAGGTTACGAATATTCGAACAAACCTGATTTGAAAGCTCATGCTGAAATTACCCGTCAGTCGGCTGCCGAAGGAATGATCCTCTTGGAAAATAAAAACAATACGCTGCCTTTGGAATCGTCGATTAAAAAGGTTGCTGCATTTGGTATTACTTCGTACGATATGATTGCCGGAGGAACCGGATCGGGAGATGTACATAAAGCTTACACCGTTTCATTGATTGAAGGATTGACAAGTGCGGGTTATAAATTGAGCAAAAGCATAACAAAAGAATACGAGACTTATTTAGCCGAGGAAACTAAAAAACTAAATAAGGAGCAAGGCGAGTTGTCAGCTTTTATGCCTAAGGTTCGTCCTGATGAGTTTGTTCCATCGGAAGATATGCTGGAAAAAGTAGTAAAAGCAAATGATGTGGCCATTATTACTATCGGACGTATTTCGGGCGAATTCAGAGATCGTAAACTGGATCGCGATTTCAATCTTTCTGAAAATGAGCTTGGTTTGATTTCTTCTGTTAGTAAAGCATTCCAGGATGCAGGTAAAAAAGCAGTAGTTATTCTGAATATCGGTGGTGTAATTGAAACTGCCAGCTGGAAAAATATTCCTGATGCATTATTGTTGGCCGGTCAGGCCGGACAGGAAGGTGGAAATACCATCGCCGATGCATTAACCGGGAAAGTAAATCCATCGGGTAAATTAACTGCAACCTATCCGATTAAATTCGAAGACCACTGGTCGTCAGAAAATTTTCCCTCAACTCCGGAAGAGCAAAAACTGGATATGAAGAGTTTTATGAGCGCCGAAAGAAAAGTTAGCGACAAAAGAAGAAATGTTGATTTTACTGTTTACGCTGAAGATATTTACGTAGGTTACCGTTATTTCGACAAATACGAAGTGCCTGTTTCTTACCCGTTTGGATACGGAAAATCGTATACAACTTTTGAGTACAGTGGTGCAAAACTGAGCGAAAGCAACGGAGAATACACCGTAACAGTAAGTATTAAAAATACCGGTGAGTATGCAGGAAAAGAAGTAGTTCAGTTGTATGTTTCAGCTCCTGAAAGCAAGTATGCCGATAAACCGCTAAAAGAATTGAAAGCATTTGCAAAAACTGCAGAATTGAAACCTGGCGAAAGCGAAATTGTAACTCTTACCTTTAAGAAAGCTGATGTGGCTTCGTTCAACACTTTGGAGCAAACCTGGATTACCGATGCAGGTGATTACAAAGTGTTGGTTGGTGCATCGTCAGCCGATATTAAAGCAGAGCTTCCATTCGCTTTAAACAAAACAGAATGGATAGAAAAAGTTCATAAAGCATTTTAATTTCGGACAGATTGATATTAAAAAGAGAGTGTTACTTGTAGCACTCTCTTTTTTGTATGTATTCGATTTGGAACTTTTTTACAGCCACTTCTTTCGTTTAAAGTAGGCTATCATCAGCAAAACAATAAGGATAATTATTCCCCACATGATAAAATAACTGTACCGGAAATGTAACTCGGGAATGTTGTCGAAGTTGGTTCCGTAGATTCCTGCTATAAATGTAATCGGAATAAAAATAACGGAAAAGATGGTCAGGAACTTCAGTACATCATTCAGTTTATAACTCACGGTTGTATGAAAAATATTTAACTGGTCAGATAAGATTTCCCTGTAATTATACACTGATTCATGCGCCAGTAAAATGTTGTTCTGCAATTGGTGCAGGAAGCTTTCCATTTCGTCGTCGATAAATTCGGAGTCGAGTTTGCCGAAATTCACTATCATTTCGCGGCAGGGATTTATGGTTTTGCTGAGATAATTAATTTCTCCTTTGTACTTGTTTATCTTTTCCAGGCTTTTGGTCGTCGGATTAAGTATTAACTCACTGTCCAGTTCTTCTATTTTATCGCCCAGGCGGCTGATAATATGAATGTAATTATCGATTACAATGTCGAGCAGTGCAAAAGTCAGGTAATCCGATCCCGAACTTCTTATCCGTTTTTTGTTGTTCCGCAGTCGTTCACGTACCGGGTTAAACACGTCGCCAACTCTTTCCTGGAAAGAAATAAGCAGGTTGTTTTTAAAGATGATCGAAAGGTTTTCTGCTGTTATTTTATTGTTTTTTTCATCGAATTGGAGCATTTTAGCCGATAAGTATATACAGTTGTCGTACTCGTGAATTTTTGGGCGGCTGTACATTTCCAGAACGTTGGCCATAATAATTCCTTCGATGTCAAAAATAGTAGAAACCTCCTGCAATAATTCCGTATCATGAAGCCCGTCTATATTAAGCCAGGTAGTTGATTCCGGGGCGAAATATTCCATTGTTTCCGAAACACTTTTCAATTCTGTTTCTGATAAATCATCAGCATTGTAATTGATGCACCTTAACCGGGCTTTGTCAATTTTTTGCTCCCCGCTAAATCTTAGCTCATCAGGTGATAAGCCGATTGTTTCTTTTTTTGATTTTAAAAACCGAGCCATATCGTGGATTTAAATATTCTTGTCTTTTACAATTATAATGCTCTCTAATTCCTTATTGTTCATAATTCATCTCCCATTAAGGATTGCTTTCTCAGAATAGCATCACTAAATTATTAAAAAGCAATGCAAAACGAAACAGCATTTAATAATAACATTATTCGGGGTAAACATAATGAAGATAGAAAAGTTATTTTTGCCGTTTTCGGTAAACTATACTATTTCGAATATGTTTAGGAAGAAGTCTGCCCCAATCTTTTTGGGATGATTTTATGTGGCGAATTTGTAATTTTTCAGTCATGTTAATACGAATAGAACAATAAATATAAAATAATAATTATGAGGAAAACTGCACTTTTCTTATTTGCGGCTTTACTTGCTTTTTTTACAGCATGTGGCCCCGGAGAACAATTTAAAGCCGGCGAAAAATACCATGGTTTTACGTTGGTTGAGAAAAAATTTGTGGAAGAGGTAAATGCCGAATGTTTACTTTTTAAACACGATAAAAGCGGGGCGCGGCTTTTAAAAATTGCTGCCGACGATCCCAACAAACTTTTTGATATTTCTTTTAAAACGGCTCCTGAAAATGATTATGGTACGCCGCATATTATGGAACATTCGGTTTTAAACGGTTCTTCAAATTTTCCTGTTAAAAGTCCATTCGATGTCTTGATGAAGGGGTCGTTGAACACTTTTCTGAATGCAATGACCGGATCGGATATTACTACTTACCCGGTTGCAAGTATGAACGATAAGGATTATTTTAACCTGATGCACGTTTATCTCGATGCAGTGCTGAATCCTCTGATTTACAAAGATCCAAAAATCCTTCAACAGGAAGGCTGGCACCATGAAATGGAAAGCAAAGATGGCGATGTGGTGTATAAGGGCGTTGTTTATAATGAGATGAAAGGAGCTTATTCAAACCCAAGCCGTGAATTGGATTACCAGATCAATAAAATTCTTTTCCCTGATAATACTTACGGTGTTTCTTCCGGCGGCTATCCATCAGCTATTCCAAAACTTACCTACGAAGAATTTATCAATTTCCACAAAAAATATTACCACCCCGGCAACAGTTATATTTTGTTGTACGGTGATGCAGACCTAAATAAAGAGCTGGAATTTATTGATACCGAATATTTGTCGAAATACGATTTGTCGGATAAAAAGGTGGAGATCCCTTTACAAAAACCATTCGGCAAAATGAAGGAAGCTGAAGGAACTTATGCGGTACCGGATGGCGCACCAACCAAAGATCAGACTTTTTTGAGCCTGAGTTTTGTTGCAGGGTCAAGCACCGACCGTGCTTTGTCGATGACTTTCGACGTGTTGTCGCAGGCGCTGGTTAATCATGAGTCTGCACCGTTGCGTCTTGCATTGCAGGAAGCCGGTATTGGAAAAGATGTTCGTGCTTCATTCAGCGAAGCCAAACAGAATACCTTCCAGATAACTGTTCAAAATGCCAATCCCGACGACAAGGAATTGTTTAAGGAAACAGTATTTAACACCATGAAAAAGGTTGCAAAAGAGGGTTTCGATAAAAAAATGGTTGAAGGTATCTTAAATCGTATGGAATTTAATATGAAAGAAGGGAACAATCCTCAAAAAGGATTGATGTACCTGTTTCAAACTTATCAACCCTGGTTTTTCACCGATGATCCTTTTCCGGGACTGGAATTCAACGCCCCGCTGGCAGAAGCAAAAAAAGCGCTCGATACCAATTTGCTGGAAACTACAATTACCGATTACCTGGTAAATAATCCACACGCTTTGCTGATGGTGTTAAAACCGGAGCCGGGTTTGCAGGCTAAAATCGATGCCAAAACCAGGGAAGAGTTGAAGACATTTAAAGCCGGTTTAAGCGATGAGGATAAAGATAAATTAATTGCACAAACCAAGGAGTTGATCGAATACCAGAAAAAGGAAGATACTCCTGAAGCACTGGCAACAATTCCTATGCTCGAGCTGTCTGATATCAGCCCTGAAATTGAGTGGTTCGGTGTTGATGAAAAATCAGTAGCCGGTGTTGATGTGCTGCACCACAATGCTTTTACCAATAGTATTTTGTACAGCGACCTGTATTTCGATGTTCGCGTGCTGACCGAAGAGTTAATTCCTTATGCCGAGCTGCTTACTAATGTTTTGGGAAAATTAAACACTGAAAATTATACCTACGGTGAGCTTGATAATGCCCTGAATATTAATACCGGAGGTTTCAGCACGTATACAAGCAATTACTACGAAAACCAGGATTTGGATAAAATGCTGCCTAAATTTGTGGTTTACTCGAAGGCAACCACCGAAAAGGCGGGGAAAATGTTTGAGTTGACCGATGAGGTGATCCATAAATCGAAGTTTGATGATGTGGAACGTTTAAAAGAATTGATTACACGTCATCAGGCGCGTGTTGACGCTGATATAAAAAACAACGGATTGAATTATGCCATGAGCCGCGTGCGTTCATACTATTCAAACTCAGGAATGTATAACGAGAAAATGAATGGCCTTGATTACTATCGTTTTGTCACTGATCTGGCAGATAACTTTGATAAAAAAAGCGAAGAAATTGTTGCTAATCTCGAAAAAACGGCCCAACTGCTTTTCGCCAAAGAAAACCTGGTTGCAGGAATCACTTGCAGTGAAGATGATTATGCCTCTTATTCTGATGCTATGGCAAATTTAGCCGGCACACTAAATGACGAACCGGTTAAATTGAATAACTGGAAATTTGACTTGCAGAAGAAAAACGAGGGTTTGAAATCAGCATCGAAAGTGCAGTACGTTGTAAAAGGCTACGATTTTAAAAAACTGGGCTACGAATACACCGGTAAAATGAAAGTGCTGAACCAGATATTATCGACCGACTGGCTGCAAACTCAGGTGCGTGTTATTGGCGGTGCTTATGGTGGTTTCTGTGGAATTTCGCCCAACGGAAATGTGTATTTTGCATCGTATCGCGATCCGAACCTGAAAGAAACCCTGGAGAATTACGATAACACTCCGAATTATCTGGACGGCTTTGAAGCCGACGATAAAGAAATGACTCGTTACATTATTGGTACTATTTCAACTTTAGATGCCCCGATGACTGCCTCGCAGGAAGGAAATACTGCATTCCAGTATTACTTTGAAAAGACTACTCCCGAGTGGTTAAAGGCTGAACGCGAAGCCATTTTGTTGACTACTGTCGATGATTTAAAAGGAATGAAAAAGATGGTGGAAGATGTGTTGGCACAGGATGACATTTGTGTTTACGGAAATGAACAAAAAGTGGAGGAAAATGCTGATCTGTTTGGAGAAGTAGTCAACCTGACGGAATAATCAAGAAAAATATATAATTTTAAGAAAGGAGTCTTCGGGCTCCTTTTTTTATGAGAGCTTTTCTTTATACAGTGAAATGTTTGCTTGAGTCGTTGCAATTCATTCAAAAAGACATTAATATGTTTTGTTGTAATAAATTGGTTATTAATGGGTAAGTGCGATTTAAATTTTAGTGTATTTTATTTTTCTATGTGATAATTTAACAATATTTCCTGTGATGTTATTTTATCAAAACCTTCTCCAGTACAAGTTTCTTTCTTAATAATTCCTATATTTTTTGCATAATATGTTTTTCCATGAGGGACACAACCAATCCCGGGGCCTAAATACTCAAGAACAATAATAACTGAGTCGTAAGAAGTTGAATTAAGCATTACTGTTGTGTCAATTTTTAAAATCCTTCCTGATGAGTATGTATATGGCCAGGAATAATGCTTCAAAAACAAATTGCCCTCATATAAATTGTCAGGGAGAATTGTCTCCCAACTGGTCTCATGAACATAGTGATTAGAACGAACTGATAGCTCATATTTTTTTACAGTTCTTCCATCATATTTGCATGCATAATATTTGGTAGTATCATACGGATTTTGGTATGGATGATAATTTGAGTGTAATGAATAGATCGTGTCAGTTTTATGGATTACAGTATCTCCATCTAAATTTAAATAGATCCAGTATGAGTTTGGATAAGCTGGAAAATATTCTCCCATTGGCACAGTATCATACACAGGCAAAAGAGAAATACTATCTTCGTCTGGAACAGTATTATCTACAGTCAGATTCTCTTTTTCGCAGCTTGTTAATACAAAAAATGCCAATATATACATTATGTATTTTTTCATATTTGTCTTTTTTAATTTGTATGAATACAATGAGACCGTAGAAATATGGCTGCAAATCTGAGAAATTAGTACTTGTTCTCTGTTTAATATCATTCTTGGAGGATTATTTAAATTTTCGTTTAGTTATTTTCGGGGCGAGTGAACAATGGTTTTAATTTTTAGAGATATAAATATAAATACTTTTTTAAAATATATAGGGTAATAAAATAAAATCAATCCAATTACGAAAAATTCGGGCCATTACTTTGGTTATATTTCCAGATATATAATTCTTAATAACATCCACTACTGGCAATCAGATTTGTTTGGTGGTCTCCGCTTCACTTTTCTTCCAGTGAAATAAACTTATTGTCACTAAAATTAAGCAGACAATTAACATCTCAACCGATCCTAAATACAGATTGAATTTTTCCGGTTCCGATAATCTAATATTAGAATCAATTGTATTTATGTGACTGCTGCCAAACATTATAGCCATCCATCCAAAATGTAGAGCCCACGAATATCCAATGTGACCTGTCCGGATTATCAGGTTGTTTCTTACTATTCCAATCAAAAACAGATTGATTAATGTGATTACGCTTATTGTTCCCCTCTCCAGAAAAATCCATTTATAAAATATAAAATGGATGGTTGAAAATATTACTGCCAGCAGGATAGAAGAAATAATTGGTTTAATTTTAAATCTGTTTATCATTGTTGATAAAACAATTGCACCCAATACGATTTCTTCGTTTATGATATAAAAAATGTCGTGATAGTAATTCTGCCAGTTTGAAAATCGTATTACAAAGTGGTGCCTTTCTGCAATTATTTTCATTAGAAAAGTTGCCCCACATAAAATAATGGCTGTAAGTATGATAGTTTTTAAGAATGTTTTTGAATCGATATGTAATCCAATTATTCTAAGAAATTCTTTTCCCCAGATCAAATAACTAAAACCTATTATCAGTAAAGTCCCAACTGAAGAATTCCACCAACCTCCAAAATAATAATAGCTCATCATTAGGTAGGAGAGGAATAATAACAATATCCAAACCTGCTTTAAATATTTATTTAATCTGCTTTTATTCAAACTATTTGTTTAATAATTCTGAAGTAGCAAATAACAAAATTTTCCGGAACTTATCTCCCTGCAGGTTTAAAATAAAGAATCCGGTTGGCGTAATCGATCACTGCTTTGTTTCGTACCATCCAGTCGCGGCCAAAAATTCCAAAGCTGGGAAGTTCTTCCTGTGTAGTATTTCCATATTCGGCAAACCCTGAAAGTTCAGAGCCCTTTGCCGGTATTTCAAAGTTTTGCTCCCCAATTCTGTACCGGATTGGTTCAGTATTGATAAAAACATCGGGCGTTGTGTTGTCGGGACTGTGGTCTTTGGTGTGCGTGGCATCTGTTTTTATGGCATTTTTAAAAGTTTCCACATCGAAACTGTAATCAGACGCTACCGTGCCAATGGTTATGGGGATTTCTTTTTGTAAGGCCTCAAAATACACATTCATAAAAACTTCGCTTTTTTCGATGAAGAATTTTGTGAAAGCGTACCCCTGTTCCATTAGTTTTTTGTCCGGCTCGTCCGACTTGGCAACACCGATTTCCAGTTGCTCGTTTACAAAATCGATTTTCACGTTTTCGTTTTTCAGGAATTCAACACCCAGCATTCCCTGGGCAGCTTTTCCTTCTTCTGCCGGCCAGTCGAATACCGGAACATTTTCTATATTCGAAAAAGTATGGTTTCCAACACTGAGATTTCCAACGGTTATCCGTCCTCTTCCACGGTCGCTGTATCCATAATCGTCAATTTTTTTAATTGGCTGTCCATTATTCAGTTGTTCAGCAATGTCGTGTGTAATCATCATGTAAAAACTGGCGTTGCCGTGTACCATCATCGGCACTGTTTTTTCCAAGCCAAAATCGGCCTCAACAACATACCTGTTTCCTCCAAACACAATCTGCGACATGGGAACAATGTCGGTTGTTGTATCCGTGTTTTTTGTAGTTTGATTTTTGTTCCCCTGTCCGCAAGCACAGAAAAGAGTGATAATTCCCAGTAGCGCAATTATTTTCTTCATTTATTCAAAATAAAAGATCGGTTACAAATCATTAATATCGCAATTGTACCAGGTTTTGTCTACTGTAAAACCGCTTTTTTCGTATAGGTTTATCGCCGGCTGGTTCCAGTGAAGGACCTGTAAACGGAAACGTTTGCACTTTTCGGCTTTAGCTATTTCAACCATTTTATCCATTAAACGAGTAGCCAGTCCTTTGCCTCGCCAGGCTTCTTTTACATACAAATCTTCCAGGTAGAACGATTTGCCTACCCACGTGTAATAAGTGAAAAAATAAAGCGCCATTCCCACAATTTCATTGTCTTCGGTTTCGGCCACATAACATTCAAAACAATCTTTCTGCTCGTACATTAGTTCCAATGTATTACTAACTTTATCTAGGCCTTTTTCAAATTCGGCCAGTTCTTTAATCAATCCGAATATGGCAGGAAAATCGTTTTCGTCGGCTTTTCTGATATTTATATTCATAGTAAACAATTATGAAAGAATAAGGCTGGCCGAAGCTTTTACTTCTCCGTTTATCACCACCTCAAATTTGTGCTCACCCGGATAATGTTTCCGGGTTGACATATTTTTAAACGTATGATTTTTGCTGATTTTGTGTTGCCCCGGTTTCATTTCCACTTCCTTTATCTGGAAAACCTTGGGCGAAGTTTTTCCATTGGCTTTTACAAAATGAACGATGTATTCGATGCGAACTTTTTGTTTTTGTTTGATATCGAGAGCCAGATCGAAGCTGAAAGAAATGTATTCGCCGATAGCAGGCGAGGTGTTTGAAAGCTGAAAATTCTTCACTTTCATTAACTCCGGGTTGGCGAAACCGAATAGTAGCATGGCTCTTTTGTTTCCCTGTTTTAGCAGGGTGCGGCAGGCTTGTTTTATAATCCAGTCGGTATTTTTTGATTTGCCTTGCCAGCGTTCGCAAATATCCAGCACCAGTTTAGGGTGATCTTTCGAAATATCGTTGAGGTTATTGGCAACACTTTTTCGCACAAATTCTTCCGGATCGTCTTTTAATTTTTCCAGGATGGGCAGAATCAGAGACGGATCTTTTTTCAAAGCCGGAACTCCCGAAGCCCATGGCAGTCTCGGACGACACCCTTCGCTGGCAAACCTGCGCACTTTAAAATCGTCGCTGTCGGCCCAGTTGAGCATGTATTTCATGGCACCTTTCAAATCCTTGTTTAAAAACGGGCGGATACCGAATTCAGAACTTCCGCATTTGGTTAGTTCTCCCAAAGCCGGCAGTGAAATATTCGAATGTTCCAATCCGTAAACTTCTACATAATCGGGCAAAACAATGGCTTCAAACCCGGTAACTTTTGGAACAATCGCTATCAGAATTTCTACAGCTTTTCCGAAATCTTCCGGCAGGTAATCGTGCAAACACAAGGTAGTGTGCCGCATTTTTTCTTTCAATTCACGCTCGGGCCAATTTGCGTCGCAAACTGCAGCTACAAATTTATCTGCTTCAAATTCAGAATAAACTTCCTTTAAGACTTTTCCAAACAATTGTACCTTTTCAAGAGGGAAGAGGATGTCTTTTAGTTTTTCGGACATGATTTATTTTTTTTAGGTTTACGGGTTACAAGTTATTGGGTTAGCTTATCGAGCTCATCAAAAAGTTCTTCCTGCTTGTTTTTCAGTTTTTGCCAGGTTTGCTTTTTGAGCGTTCTTAATATGAAAAGCCGTCCCCTGCCAAATGTTTTTAGTAAAAGGATGTACCAGTGAAATGCCACTTTGCCCGCAAATGGTAAACTTGCCAGGAATAGGAGTTTGCACCAGATGCCGGGCAATAACGCAGAACAAGCCCAGAGCTCCAGTAAGTAAACAATTGGGAATAACAGCATCCCCAGAACCAAATGGAAGGTGCTCCAAAAGGCGACGTCTTTTATCTTTTTTCGGGTCACATAATCGATACTAAAAAAAGGTACGGCATTAAGAATAAAACCAAAAAGAAAAACAGGCAGCCCTAACAGTAAAACCAGTTTGTTCAATCCGATCATTAAAAAGTTGCTGCCGGGATTCTCAATCAGCCAGTTTCTTAAACGATGTTTCCTGATCTGTGCGTTGTAAGCAACAGCCTTGTCGCAAAGTGTTTTTATTTTTTCAGGCTCTTCTTTTTCCAGCTCATCCAGTTTTCCCATTAATAGTTGATCGGACTTGAACCGTTGAAGCAACTTGTTTTTTCCTCCGTTTAAAGTCAGAAATCGTTTGCCATAAATATCCCGTATCAATTCGAATTGATCGTAATGATCCTTGCTTTCAATATTTATAATTAAAGGTTTTATGGCATTGTAAAGAGTGTCGCGTAAACTTAAAGTCGCCTGACTCGGATTGTTTTTATATTCTTCCAGGAAATCGTTTACTTTAATCGGTTCGCCGAAATTAACGAGCACGCTGCGGTTAAATTTCCAGTAGCTGCTGTAATAAATTCCGGTTGGAATGATATGGATGTCGAGGTTGTTTTCTGCTTTTTCTTCGGCCATAAAAACAATACGCGGCACTGCTTTTTTATGAGACAGCATTTGCCTTTTGCCGGAGTGGGCAGCTTCGGGAAATAATGCAAGCGGACAATTATTTTCGAGAACTTTTATTGAATCGGCAAAGGTTTTATCATTCTTAGCCAGTTGTTCTTTTCCGTCGCGGATGCGATAAACCGGCATGATTTTCAGAAAACGAAGGATCAGAGTAACAATGCCCGGTTTAAAGATATCGGCACGCGCCAGCCAAACCGGTTGAAAAGGTGTGTGAAGAAGAACAGCCATTGGATCTGACAGTGCATTCTGGTGATTCGGTGCAAAAAGAATAGGTTTTTTTTCAGGGATGTTCTCTTCCCCGTTGGTAACAACCTGTTTATATATAATCCAGTCGATAAAACGGATGTATTGTTTAAAGGCCCAATACCCCCACGACCATTTTTCATATTTCATTCGTTTATAATTTAATTTCTTTTAGAGGTAACTCATGTAACTCGCATAATCATGTTCCTGTATATTAAAAAGGCTTTTAATTATGCTCGTTTCATTCACACAAATTTTTTCTAAAAGTAAAATTATCTGGTTAATTTAAATCGTGCCATAAATGACGAAACACCAAATCCGCTGATGATATGCCAAACGCCCCACCATGCTGCAATAATTGTCATCCCGCCCAATTCCAGTTCGGGAGGAAATATTTTGGGATTAAACATTAAAACCAATGCCAGACCTGAGTTTTGAATTCCTGTTTCTATGGTAATTGTTCGTTTATCAATTCGGGGAAGCCGGAATATTGAGCTTATTGAAAATCCTGTTAACAATGCCAGTGCATTATGAATGAGAACGATGATAAAAACCAGGTGAATAAAGTTTCTGAAATGATCGAAATTGGCACTTAACAGAATTATCACATAAGCGATGAATATGATGATAGATAATTGCCGGATCGGCTTTTTTATTTTTAATGTAATCTGAACAAAATAACGTGCAAACAGAAGTCCTGCAATCACCGGAATTCCTAATAAAAGTACAACAGTTTGTACCATTTGAAATAAGTTGATTTTTATTGGAACGAGGTAATCGCCGGCGGCGGTATTGTTATAGAACCGGATAAATAAATCGCCCCATATTGCAAAGTTCAATGGAGTCATCACCGTTGCAGCTAAAGTTGCAATGGCAGTTAAACTTACCGAAAGTGCCAGGTTGCCTTTTGCCATGGCGCTCATAAAATTCGAAATATTACCACCGGGGCACGAAGCAATCAGAAGCATGCCGAGAGCCACTGTTGGCGTTGGATTCAGAACTACTACGAACAGGAAAGTAACTGCAGGTAATAACAAGAATTGCGAAATAACGCCTATAATTACCGACTTTGGCCGCATAACAAGTTGCTTAAAATGTTCGGCCTTAATGTCGAGTGCTATGCCAAACATTATGAAGGCAATTACAATATTTAAAGCTAATAATCCTGTAGGTGAAAAGTTTAACCTGACGTGATCGAGGACTTGCAGTGCTTCCTTCATAAGTATTATTAAGTTCGTTTGGGAAGCCAAATTAAAAAACTATATCGAAAAAACATAAAAAAACCGGCAATGAGTATAAAACGTCAAAACCGGTTCTTATTTAAAGTTCGTTATAAACTAATTGCCTAGCAATAGTTTTTTCATTTTATCATGAACATCTGTGTTTTGCATAATTCCCATAAATTCTTCTGCTCCCGGGCCATAAGCAAATACAGGAACCATTAGTCCGCTGTGGTCTGCTGTAGCGTATTCGGCTTTTACCATGCCGGAGTTCATATCGCCATCCAAAATTGCCATCCCTCCGGTTTCGTGGTCGGCAGTAACAACAATAAGTGTTTCGCCGTCTTTGGCAGCAAATTCAAGTGCTTTCCCGATTGTGCGGTCAAAATCCAGCATCTCCTCAACAACATAAATGCTACTGTTGGCATGTCCGCCCCAATCAATTTCTGAACCTTCAACCATTAGGAAAAATCCTTTGTCGTTGTTATCGAGAATATTAAGGGCTGTTTGTGTTGAAACCGGTAACATATCATCTCTTTCATTTACCCTGCCGTTATGAATGGGCGCTGTTAAAGTTGCCAGTTTGCCCTTTTTTATTTTTTTTGCTTCGTTCAAATCTGTTTTTACAACATAACCCTTATTTTCCAGTTCTTTAAGAAGATTACGTCCATCTTTTCTTCTAGTGAAGTGCTTTATTCCTCCCCCAATAAATACATCGATGTCGGTTTTCAGGAAATCTGTTGCAATTTCTTCATACATGTGCCTGTCTTTTTGATGCGCGATGAATGATGCCGGAGTGGCATGTGTAATGGCAGATGTAGAAACCAATCCGGTTGCCAGACCTTTTGCTTCGGCTTCTTCTAAAATTGACTTAACCGGAATCGTGTCAGTGTTTACTCCAATAGCTCCGTTGTATGTTTTTACCCCGCACGACAGGGCTGTACCTCCGGCTGCTGAGTCGGTTACATAGTCGCTAGCCGATTGTGTTCTCGAAAAACCAATGTGACGGCAATTTTCGATAAACAGCTTTCCGTGGTTTGCTGTCAATCCCGAAAATACCTGGGAAACGCCCATCCCGTCACCAATAAGGAATATAATATTTTTTGGCTTTTGGGTTTTGAATTTCTGGGGATACATTTTTACCTTATAGGCTTCACCTCCCTGATAGGTTTTTTCAGTTTCTTTTGATTTTGCTTCCAGATATTGGTCTTGCGCCAGTGTGTTAAACGCGAATCCTGTAAATATTAACAGGACTAGTAAGTTTCTAATCATTCTATTTTGTTTAATTGAAATATAAAGCTATCGTATTTTTCTCTTTTATAATTTACTTTAACAATAAATTTATGTGAATGTTCTCGTTGTTTTAATTGAAATGGTTGAGTTGCTCCTGATCGAAATTTTCGTTTAAACAGAAAGTAGTCCCTTCACTGGTAGTGTGGATACGGATAATATCAATTATTACAAAATTGCTTAAGATCTCTTCTGCCTTTTTTCTGGAGATTTGGGCCAGTCGCATAAATTTCGAAAAGGAGATGTTCTCGTGCTGTAAAAGGTATTTAATTAAAAACCGTTCAGTGTCGGAGTAGGTAAGACAAATGCCATGAGAGCTTTTTTCTTTTTTCCACACCTCAACCTGAATTTTATGAGCAAGGAAGTTTTCGTCTTTTATTCTGATATAAGCCAGCCATTTCCCATTTTCATCTTTTGCAAAATATGGTTTTTTCGATCCCGGCTCAATAGTGATTTCCAGTACTGTTTTTCCTTCAACATGCCATTGTGTGGTTTCAAAATCTATGGCTGGTTTACTATAGATTTTGGCGGCGGCTTCAATCATATAAAATTCTTCATCGCTGCTGATGCCCGCAATTTTTCCGTTGTCTTTTACCCCTATCAACAGGCGACCTCCATCGGTGTTGGCAAAAGCCACCAGCGATTTTGCAATTTTTTTCGAGTCGTTAATACAAAATTTAAAATCCTGTTGTTGATGCTCCCCTTCTTCAATCCTTTTGTACAAATAACTGCTCATCCCCTTTTATTTTGACTTCAGAGTTTGTTATAACTCCATGTTAAAATATAAATATTATCAGCCAGTCTACTTCCGACTTCCCGCTTCTGTCTTCCGTCTTTCTTTTATTTCAACCATTCAAAAGTAACATAATGGTCCTGGTTCATTCCCAGGGTTTCGTATGTTTTTTGTGCCGGATAATTTGATTTGTCGGCATAAAGACGAATTCCGTTAAGCTTATCGTTGTTCAGCACCATTTCTTTAATATAACTGTACATGCTTCTGTAAACTCCTTTTCTCCTGAAATCGGGAAGAACATAAACCGATTGTATCCATAAAATTGTTCCGTTTCTCCAGTCGCTCCATTCAAAGGTTGTAAGCAATGAACTGACTACCTGTTTGTTTATCTCGGCTACATAATAATTTCCCTTATTAGAATCTAGCAAAACAGCTTCTACTCCTTTTTCTACCGTTGCTTTGTCGAGATCAATTCCTTCCGTTTCGTTTGCCATTGCCAACTGGAACGAAACAATACTTTGAAGATCGTTTATGGTTGCTTTTCTTACATTCATATTATTTTGTTTAAGGTTAACGAAAGTAGTAATTCCTGAGAAATGGCTAAATTACGCGCTAAATTTTTGAACGGATTTAATTTTAATCAAATGAGAATAGTAGTAGCATCGAAGAACCCTGTAAAGATTAATTCAACCCGGCTGGGCTTTGAAAGTTATTTCTCCGATTTTGAAATAGAAAGTGCCGATGTTGATTCGGGAGTTTCAGATCAGCCAATGAGCGACGAGGAAACCTTGAAAGGTGCATGGGCGCGTTCCGAAAATGCTAAAAAAATGTTTCCTGATGCAAATTACTGGGTTGGAATAGAAGGAGGTATTCAGGTGCTGGAAGAAAAATGGATTGCCTTTGCCTGGATCGTTGTTATGAACGGGGAAAAAACAGGAGAATCGAGAACCACAAGCTTTCAATTGCCGCTTGCTGTGGCATCGTTAATAGAGAAGGGTTATGAGTTGGGAACAGCTAACGACATTTTGTTTCAAAAAGAAAATTCGAAACAGAAAGCGGGAGCAGTGGGAATTCTTTCCCACGATGTTGTTAACCGAACAGAATTATATAAACAGGCAGTGCAACTGGCTTTGATCCCGTTGATCAATCCGCGTTTGTATTAGCTGCCAATTCTATCCATTATGTCTTCAACTTTAATTCGTTCTTCGGCAAGAAGAACCAACTGAAGTTTATCCTGTTCGAGGCGGGTACTTACCATGGGGCCTACTTCTCCGGTTATAATAGTAGTTACTCCCTGTTCTTTCAGGTAATCCACTAATTTAACCCCGCTGTGATTTTCCCCGATAAAAGGATTTTCGGTAATAGAATACTGGTTTTTAGCTGCATCAAAAAGAACCACGTATTCACATTTTCCAAAACGAAGGTCTAAAAACGACTTTTCTGTTTTGCCAGTTGATGTAATGGCATAAATTTTCCCCATAATTTTGAAGTTTTATTCACTAATAATAATAAAAATAAATCAAATTTATCTAATTCTGGTCTCCGTTTAATTCTTCCCAGTATTCAACTGCCCTTCTTGTGTGAGGAATGCAGATGGTTCCGCCAACAACATTGGCAACCCCGAACACCTCGAATATTTCCGCGGTACTTACTCCTTGCTCGTAACATTTTTCGAGGTGGTATTTTACACAGTCATCGCAGCGAAGAACCAGTGATGTGGACAGCCCCAGCATCTCTTTCACCTTCGAACTTAATGCACCCTCCTGGTATGTTAATGTATCGAGCGAATAGATTCGTTTTATTACCCTGTTGTCAGATCCCAGGATCTTTTCATTCATTTTTGTTCTGTACTCATTAAACTCGTCTACAAGTTTGCCCATATATTTATTATTTGTTACGTGCAAATATATTTATTCTTCCAAAATGTAGTATTAATGGCAATAATTAACACCGAAAGATTGCTGAAGTTCACTCTTCTCATATTACTTAAAGATTAAGCGCAATGTCCTGTGGAAAAATCCGTTCTGTTTTTATATGTTTTTAAACTATATTTGCACACTCAATTAAAAGGGAATAATGAGGATACTTTTTTTGTTTTTCGTAAGCCTTTTTACCAGCCAGGTGGTATTTGCCCAGGAACTTAATCCTGAAGAAATACCGGAGGACTCAACGCGGATTGCTATTCTTGATGAATTAGATGTAAACTGCGATCCCAGGCTGGATAAAATGTTAAAATGGCAAATTGAAAAGAACAAAAAAATGGAGGGGATGGAAGGTTTCAGGGTTGAAATCTTTTTTAGTTCGCAGATGAACGCAAAAGAGCAATCACTGGAGATTAAAACCGAGTTTCTGTCAGAATACCCCGACTACGCTGTTCATATTAAATTTGTTGCACCTAATTTCAGGGTTCGGATTGGAGATTTCAGAACTAAAAACGAAGCCTTGAAATTGTACAAAATGATTCAGGATGATTATCCTGCTGCCTTTATTGTTCCGGATGTTATAAATTTTCCATTGTTGAAATCAAATCAGTATGAGTGACCAGATAAAACACGAGTGTGGCATTGCATTAATTCGATTACTGAAACCACTTTCTTATTATCACGAAAAGTATGGGACCTGGAAATATGGCCTGAATAAACTCTATCTTTTGATGGAGAAACAACATAACAGGGGCCAGGACGGAGCCGGAATTTGTTGTGTTAAAAGTAATCTGGAGCCGGGTAATCCATATATCAGCCGCCATCGTTCGGTAGAGCAAAATCCTATAATGGACGTTTTTAACAAAGCCAATAAGATGCTTAAAAAGGCAAAAAGGGCTGATATTGATATAAACGATCCGGAATGGGCTGAAAAGAATTATCCTTTTGCAGGTTCGCTTTACCTTGGGCACTTGCGCTACGGTACTTTTGGAAAAAACAGCATCGATTTTACCCATCCGGTAATGCGCCAGAACAACTGGAAATCGAGAAACCTTGTGCTGGCAGGTAATTTCAATCTTACCAATACCGATGAACTTTTTGATGTTTTAGTGAGCCTTGGACAACATCCAAAGGCTTATACAGATACCGTTACGGCACTTGAAAAAGTGGGGCATTTCCTTGATGAAGAGAATCAGTTATTGTTCAGGAAATATAAAAATGAAGGATACGATAACAACGAAATTTCTCCGTTAATTGAGAAAAACCTCGACATTCAGAATATTCTTGAGCGTGCGTCAAAAGACTGGGATGGGGGTTATGCAATGGCCGGTTTAATTGGTCATGGCGATTCGTTTGTAGTACGCGATCCATGGGGAATCCGCCCTGCTCATTATTATTACGACGATGAGATTGTTGTGGTTGCTTCTGAACGCCCGGTTATTCAAACTGTAATGGATATTAGTTACGATTCGGTGAAGGAAATCGGTCCGGGTGAAGCACTGATTGTTAAAGAAAATGGTGAGATTAAGAAAGAAATGATACGGGTTCCTCACAAAAGAAAATCGTGTTCTTTCGAGAGGATCTATTTCTCGCGCGGCAGCGATAAGGCCATTTATGCAGAAAGAAAGGAACTGGGGCGCTTGCTTACTCCGGTTATTTTAAAAGCTGTGGATTACGATTTTGAGAATACCGTGTTTTCATATATCCCGAATACTGCCGAAACCGCATTTTTCGGTCTGGTTGAAGGAGTTAGAAACCATCTGGTTGACTGGAAGATCGAGCAGATTCAAAAGAAAAACGGTAGCTTAAACGATAAGGATATTAAAAAAATATTGTCGTTTGAACCTCGGGTTGAAAAAATTGCCATTAAAGACGTAAAATTGCGCACGTTTATTGCCGACGATGCAAGTCGCGACGACCTTGTTGCGCATGTTTATGATGTGACTTATGGTGTTATTCAGAACAATAAGGACACCCTGGTTATTATTGACGATTCTATCGTGCGGGGAACTACTTTGAGAAACAGTATTTTAAAAATTCTCGATCGTCTTAAACCTAAAAAGATTATTGTTGTATCTTCTGCACCTCAAATCAGGTATCCCGATTGTTATGGAATAGATATGGCACGCCTCGACAAGTTCATTGCTTTTAACGCTGCTATTGAGTTGCTAAAAGATCATGGCAAAGAGTCGATGATTCAGGATATTTATAAGAAATGTAAAGACCAGGAGAATCTTCCAAAAGAAGAAATGGTTAATTACGTTCGTGAAATATATAGCCCGTTTACTCCGGAACAAATTTCCGATAAAATAGCCGAGCTGTTAAAACCTGAAGGTTGCAATGCCGAAGTTGAAATTGTATACCAGTCGATTGAGAATTTACACAAGGCTTGTCCGAACGATTTAGGCGATTGGTACTTTACAGGAAACTATCCTACACCGGGAGGAAATCGTGTTGTTAATGGTTCGTTTATTAACTTCGTAGAGGGAAAAGACGAAAGGGCTTATTAATCAGTATCTTTAATTTAACGGTGCTGATTATTTATTCTTTTTTTAATTGAAAAGAAGGACTTAAAGTTCGAAATTAAAACCCTTGCGAAGTAATTCTTCGTATTTCTGGCTGTTGAACTGGTAGTAAAAAGCTCCTTTTTTGGAAGTCTCTTTTTCTTTTTCATCCAGTTTTTCCAGTAGGTTCATCGAAAGCAATTTGCGTCTGAAATTCCTTTTGTCGAAAGGCGTTTGGTAAATTGCTTCGTATAATCTTTGTAACTGGGGAATCGTAAATCTTTGAGGTAGCAGTTCAAATCCAATAGGTTGGGTTCTTGCCCTGATCCGTAATTTGCGCAGAGCCTTTTCAACCATTTCTGAATGGTCGAATATTAAATCGGGTATTTCAGAAAGCGAGAACCACGAAGCACCATTCTCTTTTACCAGTTCTTTGTCGTGTTCGTTTATTTTTATAAGCGAAAAATAGGCTAAAGAAACAATTCTGCCACCTGGATCACGATCTTGTTCCCCAAATGCATAAAGTTGTTCCATGTATACATCTTCAAGTCCTGTCAGTTGCGATACAATTCTTTTAGCAGCATCGTCAAGACTTTCAGATGGATCAACAAAACCTCCCATTAGCGACCATTTTCCTTTGGCCGGTTCAAAATCTCTTTTTAATAAAAGCAGTTTCAGTTCAACATCATTTTCGTTAAATCCAAAAATAATAGAATCAACTGCAAGAAGTATTTTGGGATGTTTTGAGTAGAAGTTCATATGGTTTTATTTCGGTTCCGGCCACTCACTGTCTCCTTCTTTATTTTTGATGTAAGTTTCAATGTGGCGGTTTACTTTAAAATCGTAGATATCTTTAATGGTAACTATTATCCCGGTTTCAAGTACGTTTCCGAATTTTTCGTTTTCTATGGTACCAAAGGTTTTCATTGATGGAGATAAATTCATGTAGGCGTTAACCAGTGGAGGTATGTTTTCTCCGAATGCTCTTACATTTTGAACCAGAATTTTGTAATCTTCGTTATAGTTTTCCCCAACAAACAGTTTCCTCATTGCTTCAATATCGATGTCGAATTCAACCGGGTTTTTCGGATAAACCAGGTTTTCTTTGTCGCGGAAGTATTTTTTGAAGAAATATTGAATCAGGTTCCTGGCCTCACTATGGAAATGTGTGTACATGGTGATTTTCCCAAAAAAGTATTTCATTTCCGGGTGGTCTACAGTAAGTGCACCCAATCCGTCCCAAAGGTTGTCGAGGGCAAATAGCGCTTTCGCTCCGGCTTTGCTCGATTGATAAGCAGGCTGAACAAACGAACGGCCCAATTCAAGTGTGTAAGGAAAATAGTTTTCCTGAAAATCTTTAGAAAAATGAAACACCCGTGAAGTTGCCATTTCAATGTCGCCGTTTTCGTCTTTGGGAGCCTCATTGCAAAGCATATATCGGTAGCCGCCTAAAATTTCTTTAGCGTCCGGATCCCAAACAAAAAGTTGTTTATAAGGAAATTCGGCAGTGTCGTAATAATCAATGTCTGTTTCTTTACCTGTGCCTCCGCCAGCATCGCGGAAGGTAATTTCGCGTAACCTGCCAAGTTCGTGCATAATCGATGGCGAATCATGTGCAGTGACAATATAAATTTCGTTGCCGCCTTTATTTGTTTTGCGCAACATTTTATCTGGGGTGAGTTCTGCCTGGATTTGTTCCTTTGGCAGTGGTGCTATTATTTCTTTCATGATTTCAAACAATTTGTTTTTCCCGAAACATAATGTCTGTTACTAGCTTCAGATAGAGTTGAATACCCTTATTCTAATCATAGATACTGACATTTATTATTCTTGTCTCATAAGAAAAATGGGTTACAAAATTAATAAAATCCAGCTAATGCGCACTTTATATGGCATTTTAATTCAAAGAATCCGATTTTTCCTGTAATTGATACACTTTATCTTTTACCCAATGGGCCCATTCCGCTGTTGTTTTCGACTTGTCGAATGTGGCGTAAGGTATTGGTTCTCCAAAATATAAATGAACATCCGAGTTCTTGTGTCTCATTGTTTCGTCAGCGAGGAAAAACATCTCGAGATTCCATTTTATTCTGAAGAATTTTCTGAATTTTGCAATTCGATAAAACCTTTCAGTGTTTCGCCCACTGATAAAAACGGGAATAATATCGCGTTTGTATTGAACGGCTTTTTGAATAAAATGTTTCTTCCATTCCAGGTCTATAATCTTCCCTTTGATTTTTCTGCTTGCCAGTCCCGACGGGAAAATAAGAATTTGTTGGTCTGAGGCATAAGCTACTCCAAGTATCCGGGCAACTTCTTTTGGGTGTCCTCCGTGTTTGTTAACTGGCACAAATACCGGGCTCAGATTTGGTAGGTTCATTAAAATATCGTTGGCCAGAAATTTTAAGGTTCCCAGTTTTAAATACACATTTTTCATTAATAAAAGAGAATCAAAACCTCCCATAGGATGGTTGCTGGCAAAAATAAATCGCCCGGAGTCAGGAATGTTCTCAGTATTGTGAAGGTGTTCGGTTACGTTAAAATCCTCTACAACTTTGTCCACAAATTCGATCCCTTTCATGTGTCCGTTTTCCTTGAGGAAATTATTTATGTAATCGAGATGTAGGATGTGGTTTAAATAACGATATACAAATCCCGGAATTAATTTAGCAAGCCTGGGGCTTTTGTTTGCAAATACTTCCCTTATGTTTATTGGTTTAAAAGTGTTCGATTTTTTTTCTTCACTCATGGTAGTAAAAATATAAAAGCAATTAACTAAAAAATGCCCAATCTGAAAAATCATTGTTCTAATTTGGCCTTAAAAAGTGTTAACTGTTATTGCCAGAACGGGGCTTTTTGTTTTGTTTGGGAGCTGAGTGAGTGTTTGGAACTTCTATTTTTTTTGATTTGAGTTATTAACGTTCTTTGCGGGGGAGGTGTCTTGATTTTAATTGCCTTATTATCTGTTTGTTGTTGTTTGTTTTCAACATCTTGTAGCGAGTTTTTAACATCTTATTCTCTGGTTATTAACAGAAATGTGTTTTGTGGTGGTGGAATGAAATGGAATAAAGTGGAATAAAATGGAATAAAGTTGTATTTTTACACTTGATAAATAGGCAACTTGCTCATATGGCACTCTTTTCAGGAACACATACAGCAACCATCGACGACAAAGGACGTGTAGTTCTTCCGGCAGCTTTTAAAAAAGCGTTGGGAGCTATGGAGGTTGATCAGCTCATCCTGGAGAAAAATCGTCTGGGTAAGTGTCTGCATATTCATCCGCTGGATACCTGGGAGAAAATAATTACAGATTTTCAGTCGAAGTTAAGGCCGACTACCAATCCGAAGCATTACGCAATGTTGCAGATGTTTTATCGGAATTTTACCCAGGTTGGCATTGCGGCTAATGGAAGATTGAATATTCCCAATGAATTTCTGGAATATGCCAATTTAAAAGGGAAAGTTTCGTTCCTGGGAATGGGGACTTCTATCAGTTTAAGTTCTGCTTCGGCATTTGAGAGCGAAGAGGTGACGGATGAAATGTATCTGGATATGTTAAAAGAGGTTGATGGATAATGAGGAGAAGAGATGAGCGAAGCGTATCACATACCGGTTTTAGCTAAGGAAAGCATTGATGCTTTGAATTTGAGTCCGGGGCACGATGTAGTTGATGCCACATTTGGTGGCGGAGGACATTCACGGCTTATTCTTAGCAATCTGAGTGAAGGGAGGCTTTTTGCCTTCGATCAGGACGAAGATGCTGCCGGGAATGCCATAAAGGATGACCGGCTTTTTTTTATCAGACATAATTTTCGTTACGCAAAGAACTTCCTGCGCCACTTTGGAGTGGAAAAGGTGGATTCGGTTTTTGCCGATCTCGGAGTTTCATCGCACGATTTTGATGTGCCTGAAAGAGGATTTTCGTTTCGTTTTGACGGGAAGCTTGATATGCGGATGAATCAGGATGCAAAAATTGATGCGGCCCAGGTAGTGAATGAATATCCGGAAGAAAAGCTAAGAGATATTTTCAGGATGTTTGGCGAAATAAAAAATGCCGGACGCCTGGCTGCCGAAATTGTAAAGCACAGAGGCAGCTCGCCCATAAAAACTACTACTCAGTTGAAGGAAATAGCGGCACAATGTTCGCCCAAAGCAATCGAAAACAAATACCTGGCCCAGGTTTTTCAGGCGCTTCGCATTGAGGTTAATGAAGAAATGGAGGCATTAAAAGAGTTTTTGGAAGCCACACTCGATTTGTTAAAGCCGGGTGGTAGGCTGGTAATCATAACTTATCACAGTCTGGAAGACCGGCTTTGTAAGAATTTTATGCGTGCCGGAAATTTTGAGGGAAAGGTTGAGAAGGACTTTTACGGTGTGGTAACATCGCCCTTTAAATTGATTAACCGCAAAGTGATTACTCCCGGCGAGGAGGAATTGAAGATTAACACACGTTCGAGAAGTGCCAAATTAAGAATTGCAGAAAGGATTTAAAATGGCAGAGCAGGAAAAAAATACAAAAAAACGTACCGGGGTTAAGTCGTTTATTGGCGGAACCATTTTAACCGATGAGCGGATTACCCGCCAGGTGCCTTTTATTCTGTTTTTGGTAGGTATGGGAATTCTTTTGATTACCAACAGGAATTGGTCGGAGCGCACGCTTCGTAAAATAGAGGTGTTGCAGGAAGAGTTGAATGAACTGCGTTCGGAATCGGTAACCTTGTCGGCAAAACTGATGGATGCCAGCCGTCCGTCGGAAGTGGTGAAAAAAGTGAAAGAGGCTGGTATTGGTCTGGAGGAAAGAGTACGACCTCCGCAGAAATTAATTGTGAAAGAAGAAGAGTAAAGTGGGAATAAGGAAAACCATATTATCACGTATTGCAATCGTTTACTTCATCCTTGTATTGTTTGGGATTGTGGTGGTTGTGAAATTGGTTTCGGTGCAGCAGATCCAAAACGACCGTTGGTCTCAAATTGAAAAGAACCTGAATAACAACACCGTTATTATTCCACCGGTTCGTGGAACTATTTGTGCCGACGACGGAAGTGTTTTGGCAACATCTGTTCCGGGGTATAAAATACGTATCGACCTGGCTGCAGAAGGTGTAAAAAAGGTATTCGATAAAGAGAGCGATTCGCTGGCATATTACCTTTCTGCCTTTCATAAAGATGCATCTAAAAATACCTATCTCAGAAGATTGAAAGCGGCCTACAAAAAAGGAGATCGCGGGTATTTATTGACCCCGCAAAAGATAGATTACAACGAATTGCAGCAATTTAAAAAATTCCCCATTTTAAAGCATGGTCGTTTTGGAGGTGGATTGATTATTGAACAGGAAAACAAACGGATAAATCCTTTGGGTGTTTTGGCTTCGCGTACGATCGGAAGTATGAACAAAGAAAATGCATTAACTCCGGTGCCGATCGGACATAATGGTTTGGAACGTTCTTTCGAGATGTATTTGAGAGGTAAAAACGGGGTTAGCTACAAACAAAATTTATCGGGACGTTGGGTGAATCGCATCGAGATTGAACCCGAAAACGGAATGGATATTATTACTACAATTAACGTTAAACTACAGGATATTGCAGAAAGTGCTCTTTATAATCAGCTGATAAAATCGAATGCCGATTGGGCAACTGCCATTTTAATGGAAGTAAAAACCGGCGAGATTAAAGCCATTGCTAATATGGGCAAAGGTAAAGGTGATGCCGATTATTATGAAAAAGATAATTACGCACTGGGGCACCGAGGATGTTTTGAGCCGGGATCCTCTTTTAAGTTGGTTTCGTTGGTGGCTGCACTCGAAGATGGTGTTGTCGATACTAGTGATGTTGTAGATACGGGAAACGGTCGCTGGGCCAATAACGGACGTGTAATTACAGACACTCACGGATATGGCAAGTTGACAGTAAAACAGGTTTTCGAAAAATCGTCGAACATCGGAACTGCAAAAATTATTACTTCCAATTATGCCAATAATCCGCGCAAATATGTTGATCGGGTTTACAGTTTCGGCATTAATAAACCATTGGGAATTGATATTATTGGAGAAGGTCAGCCATATTTTAAATATCCCGGCGATGCAGATTGGTGGGGAACAACCCTGGCTGGGATGTCTTATGGTTATGAAACAAAAATGACCCCGCTACAAATACTTACATTTTATAATTCAGTTGCCAACGATGGTAAAATGGTGAAACCCCATCTGGTAAAAGAAATTCGTAATAGCGGAGCCCTTGTGAAAAGTTATCCGGTAGAATACCTCAATCCGATGATTGCATCGAAGGAAACCATTGGGAAAGCCAAAGCGATGCTTGAAGGTGTCTGCGAGCATGGAACGGGTCGCTCAATTCAGGGAAAATACTTTAAAGTAGCAGGAAAAACGGGAACTGCCCGTGTGGCAACCAGTAGCTCCGGTTATAGTCACGGAATGTATCTCGCTTCGTTTACCGGTTATTTCCCGGCCGACAATCCTGTGTATTCCTTGATTGTGACTTTTAATAATCCCCGGGGAACATATTACGGAAGTTCTGTGGCAGGACCGGTTTTTAAAGAGATTTCTGAAAAAGTATTTGCCAATCAGATTATGACCGGAGGTTTGGAGGAAGAAGAAGGAGAGAACGAGAATGTTCCAACTATAAAATCAGGAGAAGCTTCTGATATTATGGAACTGGCAGAGGAACTCGATCTGGAAAATGTTAAAGGAACTCCGGATTTGGATATTGCTGAAGCTTCGGTAGTTGACAGCACAGTAGTATTAAGCAAAAAGGAGATTATTGCAGGAGCTGTTCCTGATGTTCGGGGAATGGGTGCCAGCAATGCAATATACCTGCTCGAAAATGCAGGATTAAAAGTTAAAGTTAGAGGTGTAGGAAAAGTAAAACAACAATCGTTGAGTCCGGGAAGTAAATACAGACCGGGGCAAACGGTTTACCTGGCTTTGGGATAAAAATGGAATTAAAAAAATTAATAGAAAATATCGGGGATGTAGAGCTGCTTGGTTCCGTTGAGCGGGAAGTAAGCGGTATAGAATTCGACTCAAGGAGTGTGAAGCAGGGCTACGCTTTTGTTGCCCAGCGGGGTGTTCATGTCGATGGTCATAAATTTATTCCAAAGGCTGTTGAAAACGGAGCAACTGTTCTTTTTGTAGAGGAAATTCCTGAGCAACCTTCTAACGCAGTAACCTTTGTTAAAGTAAAAGATACCAACCTGGTTCTGGGAGAAATTGCAGCAGCTTTTTATGGTTTCCCTTCAAAAAGCATGAAAGTGGTTGGCATTACCGGAACAAACGGAAAAACCAGTATTGCCACCTTGTTGCACAAACTGTTCAGGCAGCAGGGATATAATGTGGGATTGATTTCTACCATTTCATACAAAATAAACGAGGTAGAAGAAACAGCTTCGCACACTACTCCTAATGCAATTAAAATTCAGGAGTTAATGGCAAAAATGGCAAGTGAAGGGTGTGAATTTTGTTTTATGGAAGTGAGCTCTCATTCGGTTGATCAGAAACGGATAGCAGGAATTGAATTTTCGGGCGGCGTTTTTACAAATATTACTCACGATCATCTCGATTATCATAAAACATTCGCTGCTTATATAAAAGCTAAAAAAGAGTTTTTCGATAACCTGCCTGCACATGCATTCGCCTTGACAAATATCGACGATAAAAACGGGCTGGTAATGCTTCAGAATACAAAGGCAGAAAAGCATACTTTTTCCAACCGGGCAATGGCCGATTTCAGGTGCAAAGTGTTGGAAAACCATTTCGACGGAATGTTACTGAATATGGACGGGCAGGAAACCTGGACACGTTTTGTCGGGCTGTTTAATGCATCAAACCTGCTGGCGGTTTATGCTACTGCCACTTTGCTGGGGCAGGATAAAGATGAGGTTTTAGCTGCAATAAGTAATCTCCAGCCGGTTCAGGGCCGTTTCGAAACAATCAGAAGTGCAGATGGTAAACTTGCCATCGTCGACTATGCCCACACACCCGACGCATTAAAAAATGTACTGGCTGCCATTTCTGAATTAAGAACCCGAAATGAACAGGTAATTACTGTTGTTGGTGCCGGTGGCGACCGCGATAAAACCAAGCGCCCCGAAATGACAAAAGAAGCTTTGCTGGCCAGCGATAAGGTTATTCTTACATCCGATAATCCGCGAACTGAAGATCCGGCTGCGATTATCAAGGACATGGAAGCTGGAATCGAGCCTCAATATAAAAATAAGGTTGTGTCGATCGAGAGTCGCCGTGATGCAATAAAAACGGCTGCCATGCTGGCTCAACCCGGCGACATTATCCTGATCGCAGGAAAAGGGCACGAGAATTACCAGGAAATAAATGGTGTTAAACATCATTTCGACGATAAGGAAGAGATTAAGAACTGTTTTGGAATTGAAGATTAAAAACTGAACTATGTTTTACTGGTTATACAAATTATTGGCTGAATACGACATCCCGGGAATGGGAATGTTGCCGGGTATATCTTTTCGTTCGGCAGCAGCTATAATTCTGTCGTTGCTTATAACTACTGTTCTTGGTAAGAAAATGATCCGAATTCTGCAGCGAAAGCAAATAGGTGACGAAGTCAGAGATCTTGGATTGGAAGGACAAATGCAAAAACAGGGAACTCCAACCATGGGCGGCATAATAATTCTGATGGCCATAATTATTCCAACGTTACTATTCGCCCGGCTCGATAATATTTATATCCTGTTAATGCTGATTACCACTGCGTTTCTTGGATTGATTGGCTTTGTGGACGATTATATTAAGGTATTTCTGAAAAATAAAAAGGGGTTGGCCGGGAAGTTTAAAATTCTGGGTCAGGTAAGCCTTGGGATTTTTGTTGCTGCGGCTCTTTTTATCAGCGACGATGTTAAAGTACGTGAGCATGTTAAAGACGAAAATGGAATAAACCTGACAGAAGAAGTTCAGGATCCTGCAACAGGTGAAATGGTAACCCGTTTTGTTACCGAAGATGTAAAATCAACAAGAACAACTATTCCGTTTATTAAAAAGAATGAGTTTGATTATGAATGGCTTGTTGCCTGGATGGGAGATGCTTCGCGCTGGCTGAAATGGGTTATTTATGCCGTTGCAATTATATTGATTATTACCGCGGTTTCGAATGCGGCCAACCTCACCGACGGAATCGATGGGCTGGCAACGGGGACCTCGGCAATCAGCGGGGCAACGCTGGGAATTCTTGCGTATGTAAGTGGTAACATTATTTATGCCGATTACCTGAATATCATGTACATCCCGAACATTGGTGAATTAACAGTGTTTATTGCCGCTTTTATAGGTGCCACAGTTGGTTTTTTGTGGTATAATTCTTTTCCGGCACAGGTTTTTATGGGCGATACTGGAAGCCTTGCACTGGGAGGAATTCTTGCAGTATTTGCCATCATTATCCGAAAAGAAATATTGATTCCTCTGCTATGCGGAATCTTTCTGGTGGAAAACCTTTCGGTAATGATACAGGTGTCGTACTTCAAATACACAAAAAAGAGATATGGAGAAGGTCGCCGGGTATTTTTAATGAGTCCCATTCACCATCATTTCCAGAAAAAAGGTTTCCCCGAACCAAAAATCGTTACAAGGTTCTGGATTGTGGGAATAATACTGGCGGTAATTACAGTTGCAACATTAAAAATGAGATAGGTTGAAAACATTGGTAGCCATATTGGGAGCAGGAGAAAGCGGGGTTGGAGCATCCATCCTCGCGCAGAAGAAGGGATTCGATGTGTTTGTCTCTGATTTTGGAAAGATCAAAGACAAATACAAAACTATTCTGGCTGATTATAATATTGATTTCGAAGAAGGAAAACATTCTGAAGATAAAATCTTGGATGCCGCTTTGGTAGTAAAAAGCCCCGGTATTCCTGAAACTGCACCACTGATTGTAAAGTTGAGGGAAAAGGGAATTCCTGTTATTTCTGAAATTGAATTCGGTGGAAGGTATTCGGAGGCAAAAACCATTTGTATTACCGGCAGTAACGGAAAAACCACGACCACACTTTTAACTTACCACATCCTTAAAAAGGCAGGATTGAATGTTGGATTGGCAGGGAATGTTGGGAAAAGTTATGCATGGCAGGTTGCCGAAGAAGATTTCGATGTGTATGTAATCGAGTTGAGTAGTTTTCAGCTTGATGGTATGTACGAATTCAGGGCAGATGTGGCAGTGATAATGAATATCACGCCCGATCACCTTAATCGGTACGATTACAACATGCAAAACTACATCGACTCCAAATTCAGGGTGCTTCAGAATCAAACCGAAAGCGACTACTTCGTTTATTGCTGCGATGACGAAGTGCTTCAAAATGAAATTAAGAAAAGAGAGATAAAACCTGTTCAGATTCCTTTTGGGTTGGGAGAGGCTGCCGGGCCGGGAGCAGGAGTACATGAGAATCGGATAATTATAAACTTTAATCAAAATCAATTCAGTATGTCTATTCTGGATTTATCATTACAGGGGAAACACAACACGTACAACAGCATGGCTGCAGGAATTGCAAGCATGGTGTTTCAAATTCGCGATGCGCAGTTAAGAGAGAGTTTAGCTGATTTTACCGGAGTGGAACACCGTCTGGAGCGCTTTCTGAAAGTGCATGGAATTGAGTTCGTAAACGACTCGAAAGCAACCAACGTTAATTCTTCCTGGTATGCCTTGGAGAGCGTGCACAAACCAATTGTGTGGATTGCAGGTGGTGTAGACAAAGGAAACGACTACACCATGTTGAAAGGTCTTGTTGTTAACAAGGTAAAAGCCATTGTGTGTTTGGGTAAAAACAACGCCAAACTCCATGATGCTTTTGGCGATTTGGTGTCGGATATTGTTGATGCTTCGAGCATGGAAGAGGCCGTAAAAGCAGCCTATTATCTTGCCCGCAACGGCGATGCAGTATTGTTGTCGCCCGCTTGTGCGAGTTTCGATTTATTTGAAAATTACGAAGACAGAGGAAATCAGTTTAAAAAAGAAGTTAGGAATTTATAATGGAATTTTCCATAGCGAAAATATTTAAAGGCGACCGTGTAATCTGGATGGTGTTGATGTTATTGTCGCTCTTGTCGCTGTTGATCGTATACAGTGCAACAGGAGCATTGGCTTATCGTGTGGCTTCGGGTAACACATTTAAATACCTGATCAGGCAGATAGGCTTTTTGAGTGCCGGTATTTTTGTTATTCTTATAATGGTGAACTGGCTGCCTGTTAAACTTTACTCGAAATTAGCCCTGTGGGCAGTTTGGGCAAGTATTGGCTTTCTGCTGTTTGCTTTTGTTATGAGGGGAACGCAGTTTGTTTCAAGTAGTGGGCGTACGCTCAACTTTTTTGGGTTGACTTTTCAGCCGGCCGAAATGGCAAAGATTTCGCTGATCCTTTACACTGCAAAAGTTTTGGGCAAACGGCAAAAAACACAAGCCGACCTTTGGGATGCATTTAAACGAATTATCCTTTTTTCCGGAGCTGTTTGTGGTTTGATTTTTATATCCGATTTCTCAACATCAGCCCTTCTTTTTGCATCTGTAATGACCATGATGTTTGCCGGGAGGATACCTTTAAAATACTTGTTGTCGGTTGTTGGTATAGGTATCGCTTTGGTAGTTGTAATTTATTTTACTGCCGATTTATTACCCGAAAGTTTAGGGCGTGTACATACCATAAAAGGCCGTATTGAGCGTTTTGTGCATGGCGACCCAAATTCGGAAAAGGGAATTACACAGGCTGATTATGCCAAACTGGCCATTTATTCGGGTGGCATTTTGGGGAAAGGTCCCGGTCACTCAGATGTTGCAAACTATATGGCTGCGGCATACAACGATTTTATTTTTGCCATAATTGTGGAAGAATACGGACTTATAGGGGGAGTAGCAGTTATTCTGCTTTTCCTGATATTCTTTTTTCGGGGGGTGATTATTGTCCGGCGGGCAACGCGAACGTTCCCGGCATTTTTGGTTATCGGCTTAACCCTGGTGCTTGTGTTTCAGGCGATGATAAATATTGGTGTTTCAAGTGGTGCGCTTCCCGTAACAGGGCAACCTTTGCCATGGATCAGTTTAGGTGGTACATCGCTGCTGTTTACTTCGGTAGCTTTTGGTTTGATTTTAAGTGTAAGTCATCAGAACCAGCAAAACAGGGAGGTTGAGGAACAACCCATTATGATAAAAGCACCCGACGAAGATTACGAAATAGAACATGAAACAAAAGATAAATAAAGTCATATTAAGCGGAGGAGGAACCGGGGGACATATTTTCCCTGCGCTGGCTATTGCAAACGAGATCAAGAAACGGAATCCCGATGCGGATATTTTGTTTGTGGGTGCTTTAGGAAGAATGGAAATGGAAAAAGTTCCTGCTGCCGGATATGAAATTATAGGTTTACCCGTGATGGGATTTCCACGAAAACCCAGTCTGAAAATTTTTACTTTTTTCAAAATGCTGATGCAAAGCGCATCGATGGCAAAAAATATCGTAAAAGATTTTAACCCGGATGTGGCTATTGGAGTTGGTGGATATGCAAGTGGTCCCTTGTTAAGAGCTGCTGCTAAAAATAAGATTCCGACACTGATTCAGGAGCAAAATTCGTATGCAGGAATTACCAATAAATTATTGAGCAAAAAAGTCAACAAAATTTGTGTGGCTTACGATAAAATGGAACGTTTTTTCCCGGCTGATAAAATTATCCTTACCGGAAATCCTGTAAGAGAGAATTTAATTCAGCAAAAGGATAAAGAAGAAGCCATTGAATATTTCGGAATTCAGAAAGATGACAAGGTGATATTGATTGTTGGAGGCAGCCTCGGGGCTCGTTCTATAAATCAATCTGTTTTGAAAAATATTCAGGCGATTGCCGACTCGGGAGTGAAAGTGATCTGGCAAACCGGTGCGATTTATTACGATCGCATAATGGAAGAATTGAAAGATTCGAAACCTGAAAACCTGCAGATTCATAAGTTTATTTCCAGGATGGATCTGGCTTATTCTGCGGCAGAACTGGTGATTTCTCGAGCAGGCGCCGGAACAATTTCCGAATTGTGCCTTGTTGGTAAAGCTTCGGTTTTAGTACCATCGCCCAATGTATCGGAAGATCACCAAACCAAAAATGCAATGGCATTGGTTGAAAAAGAAGCGGCCCTAATGGTTCGCGATAACGAGATAAATGAGAAACTGTTTCCTTTGGCTTTAGAGGTAGTAAACGATAAAACCAGTTGTAATAACCTGGAAAAGAAAATAAAACAACTGGCAAAACCTGAAGCCACAAAAACTATAGTTGACGAAGTAGAAAAATTAGTAGAATGAAGGACATTCAAAATATAAAGAATGTGTATTTCCTCGGAATCGGGGGGATTGGGATGAGCGCACTGGCCCGTTATTTTAAATTTATGGGGCGCAATGTAGCAGGTTACGACCGCACAGAATCACCGCTGACAGAGGCGTTGAGTTCAGAAGGTATCGATGTTCATTACGAAGATGATATAAAATATATTCCAAAAAACTGGAATCCGGCAAATACCATTGCCATTTACACACCGGCTTTACCCGACGACCATGAGGAATTGGCATGGTTCCGTAAACAGCCGATTGGCCTGTTTAAAAGGGCGAAAGTGCTGGGGATGATCTGCAACGAAAAAAGTGGAATTGCAGTGTCGGGCACACATGGTAAAACAACAACAAGTACCATTGTTGCTAATATTATGAATAAAACTGAAAAGGGTTGCGGCGCATTTTTGGGTGGAATCTCAAAGAATTTTGGTAGCAATTTGCTGTTGCCTAAAAGTGATTCTCCGTGGATTGTTGCAGAAGCCGACGAGTTCGACCGTTCGTTTCTGAACTTAAATCCTCAGTTGGCGCTGGTTACTTCCATCGATGCTGATCATCTTGATATTTATGGAGATAAAGAGCAGATTGTTGAGTCGTTCGAGAAGTTTATTTCTCAAATTAAAGAAGACGGTAAGCTGGTTATAAAAAAAGGTGTGGATCTCGACCGGACCAAAACCAAAGCTCAGATTTTTACCTATTCGTTGGATCAGGAGACCGATTTTAAAGCTGTGAACCTTAAACTGAACAGCGAAACCGGCTTTTACCAGTTTGATTTAAAAACTCCGGAAGGAATTATTTCCAATTGCACGATGAATTACCCGGGACTGGTGAATGTGGAGAACACAGTTGGTGCCAGTGCACTGGCCTGGCTGGCCGGCGCAAGTGCCAACGAAATACTTGCCGGGATTGAAGATTACCAGGGAGTGGCTCGCCGCTTTGATATTCAGTTTAAATCAGAGAACAAAATATATATCGATGATTATGCGCATCATCCTGAGGAACTGAAAGCTTTTATTACTTCGGTAAGGGCATTGTTCCCTGATAAAAAAATTACTGGAATCTTTCAGCCGCATTTATATTCGCGCACAAAGGATTTTTCATCAGAATTTGCTGCCAGCCTCGATTTGCTCGACAAGGCGATTTTAATTCCGTTGTATCCTGCACGCGAAGAACCTGTTCCGGGTGTTTCTTCTGAGATTATTTATAATCAGATGAAGCTTGAAGACAAGGTTTTGGCTGAAAAGGCAGAAACGCTGGAGATATTAAAAAACGATTCGAACCCAATCATTTTAACGATGGGAGCAGGCGATATCGATCGGATGGTGAAAGATATTGTTAAAATAGTAGAGAGTTAAGAATGTTTCGGAAGTTAATTAAAATAGTAGGATCTGTTTTGTTTGCTGTGTTTATCGTGGCAACGCTGGCATTCACGTCGTTCGAATTCAGGAATGCGACCTGCAGAGATATTGAAATTAACTATGAAAAGGATGACGTTATTCAGGTTGAAAAAGATGAGTTGGTAAAACTTGTCAAGAAAGCTGATAGCAAAATTCTGGGTAAAAAACTGGAACAGATCGATGCTGGTCAGATAGAAAAGGCCGTAGAAAAAAACGATGCCATTATGGAGGCAGAGGTTTATAAAGTGGTTACAAAAAACGACAGCTCGAAGTACCAGGGAGTAATTGCTGTTAAAGTTAAACACCGCCGGCCAATTGTTCGGATTATGTCGTCATCAGGCAATTATTATTTCGATAGATTTGGTGGAAAAATACCCGTTTCCACAAATTATACTGCCAATGTGTTGGTTATAACCGGAACGTTTACCGAAGATTTTGCCCGTGAAAAGTTACTTCCATGTATCCTGTATATGGAAGATGATGAATTCTGGAAGGCGCAGATCCAACAGGTTGACGTTGCCAAAAATGGTGACGTTGTTTTAATTCCTCTGGTTGGTGATCATCTTATAGAGTTTGGAAAAGTTGATAATTACAGGGAAAAACTCCGAAATATGAAAGCATTTTATAAGCAGGTTTTAGCCAATGATAATTGGAATAAATATAAAACAGTAAGTGTAAAATATAAAAACCAGGTAATAGCAAAAAGAAAGTAATTATGGCTTCAAAATCAGATCTTTCAGTTGTTATTGATATAGGTACCTCGAAATTGATAGCAATGGCCGGAAGGGCTACTGCAGAAGGTAAAATGGAAATTCTTGGAATTGCCCGAAGTGCCTCAAAAGGAATCAAGCGGGGAGTAATCTTCAATCTTGCCGATGCCATTGACGCGGTAACAGGTGTGCTCGAAATTCTCGATGATCAGTTGGAAGATGAAATCACAACGGTGCACGTGGCTTATGCCGGAAAAGACATGATAACTGTCGATTATAAAGCTTCGCGTTTTACCGGAGAAGGAGGAGTGGTTTCCAATTTCGATATCGAAGAATTATACCGCGAGGCCCAAAATGCGGAATTACAGGAAGGACTAAAAATATTGAAAGTGATTCCAACTTCGTTTATTATCGACGATGAAATTAAAGAGTTAAAACCGGTAGGTGTAACCGGCAAAAAGATTGAAGCCCGTTATAAACTACTGCTTATTCCTGAAGTGCATTTGCAGAACCTGCGACGTGTGTTCGAAAGCGTGGGTGTTGAGCTTGGTGAAGTGTATCATTCGTCGCTGGCACTTGCCTCAGCTGTACTTCCAAAACAAGAAAAGGAAATGGGCACGGTTGTTCTTGATATCGGGGCAGGAACATCAAACCTGGCAGTTTATCACGATAATGTTTTAATGCATACTGCCGTTGTTCCTTTTGCCGGAGATGTTATTACCCACGACTTGAAATGTGGCTGTGCGACTTTCCTCGAAAAAGCAGAACTGTTAAAAGTAAAATATGGTCAGGCGCTTGGCGATCAGATTAAACATGAAGATACGATCACCATTGCAAAAGATAACGGCTGGGAACCTAAAAAGATAACGATCAGAAGCCTTGCTTACATCATTCAGGCACGGTTGGAGGAAATTGTGGAGTGTGTGAACCGGGAGATTGAAAAATCGGGTGTTAAAGATGATCTGGGAACCGGTGTGGTTATTACCGGGGGAACTGCAAATCTTGAAAATATTATTACCCTTGTTAAATATCATACAGGGATGGATGCCCGGAAGGCTCATTCTATTATTCATCCTGTAAATCAAAAAGAAGAGGTGAAAGATTCGGCTATGTTTACAGCATTGGGAGCACTTACATTAACACTGGCCAAAACCGAAATTCCGGCAAGAATTCTACCTGAACCACCGAGAAGTAAAAAACCCGGTTGGGGAATATTCAAAGGAGCACTGCAGGGTGCACTTAATTTATTCGATGATGATAACGAAGACCTGGAGTTAAATTAAAATACAAGATATGACCGAAGAATTAGTAAACTTTCAATTTCCCAAAGCATCATCTTCAATAATAAAAGTTGTTGGAGTTGGTGGCGGGGGCTGCAACGCGGTCAATCATATGTTTGAAGAAGGAATTAATGGTGTTGATTATATTATTTGCAACACCGATTCGCAGGCGTTGGATAACAGTCCCGTACCCATAAAAATACAATTGGGGGTAACTCTTACCGAAGGCCGTGGTGCCGGTAATAAGCCAGAAATGGGCGAAGAAGCAGCGCGCGAAAACTACGAAGATTTAAAAAATGTTCTGTCAGACAATACCAAAATGTTGTTTATTGCTGCCGGAATGGGCGGAGGTACAGGTACCGGCGCTGCACCGGTAATTGCAAGTCTGGCACGCGAATTAGATATTTTAACGATTGCCGTGGTAACGATACCTTCTCCTGCTGAAGGGAAAAAACGCAGGGAGCAGGCTCGTGAGGGAATAAAAAAATTGGGTGAATATGTCGATAGTATGCTGGTTATCAGTAACGATCGGCTGCATAAAATATATGGAGAATTGCCGGCCAGCCAGGCTTTTAAAATGGCTGACAATATTGTGGCTACAGCAGTAAAAGGTGTGGCCGAAATTATAACTGTTCATGGTAATGTAAATATTGATTATACCGATGTACACACAGTGATGCATCAAAGTAAGGTATTTATTATGGGAACAGGTTTCTCAACCGGCGAAGGGCGTGCAATGGACGCTGTTCAGGCTGCGTTGGAATCGCCCTTATTGGACAGCAACGATATTTTTGGCACACAAAACATACTTCTGAATATTATTTCAGGAAGCGAGGAAATCAGGATTGGTGAGATTGGGGAAATTATTGAAACGCTACAGGAAAAAGCAGGCGAAAATGCCGATATTATCTGGGGGAACGGCTACGACGAAAGGCTGGGTGACAAGATTAGCGTGACTATCCTTGCCACAGGATTCACTACCAATCCAAATCGTGAGTTTCAACCTCGCGAGAAAGTGCAGAATTTTGATCTGGAGGAAGAAAATATTAGGCAAAACGAAATCATCGAAGATCCTTCAGAAACAACCATCAACAGGCAGGATGAGCCTGTAGTGGAAAAAGAAATAAAACCCGAACCGGAAGTTGAGGAAACCATTATGTTTACTCCTCCTGTAGAAAAGGCTCCCCGGAAGCCGAAGAAAAAAAGTTGGCGGCCTAAGGAAAAGACCTCAAAAGCGAAAACTAAGAAAGACGCACCGCTTGTCGAATCGAATATCGATAACTGGTTTTATAAAAAACTTGGCAGTAAACTTTTTAGCGACGACGAAGATCAGGCGCTGGATTAACAGAATTAATGGAGAGCAAGAAAATGGAAAAACTGGCAAATTTTGTAATGGAGAAAGCCCCCGGTGCTGAAATTAAAGTGGTCGGGGTAGGAGGAGGCGGTGGAAATGCTGTCAATCACATGTACAAACATGGGATTCGCGATGTGGACTTTGTAATCTGTAACACGGATGCACAGGCCATGTATTCAAGCGAAATTCAGACTAAAGTGCAGTTGGGTGAAGCATTAACCGAAGGCCGCGGAGCCGGTAACAAACCGGAAGTAGGTCGTGCTGCTGCCGTTGAAAATCTTGATGATGTTAAAGAAGCGCTATCCGAAAATACAAAAATGGTTTTTGTAACGGCCGGAATGGGTGGAGGAACCGGAACCGGAGCAGCCCCCGTTATTGCCGAGTTGTGCAAGGAACTGGGTTTTCTTACTGTGGCCATTGTTACAATTCCTTTTCGAAACGAAGGACGTCGGAGAATTCGGCAAGCCTATGAAGGTATTAAAGAACTGGCCGGTTTTGTAGATTCCTTGCTTGTTGTAAATAACGAGCGTATCAGGGAGATGTTTGGCGATTTTGGTATCTCTGAAGCCTTTGCAAAAGCCGATAATATACTGGCTACTGCTGCAAAAGGTATTGCCGAAATTATTACTGTACCCGGATATATTAACGTTGATTTTGCCGATGTTGAAACCGTTATGCGCAAAAGCGGTATGGCGATTATGGGCACCGGCATTGCCGAAGGCGAAAATCGTGCAGAAAAGGCCGTTGAGAGGGCGTTAAACTCTCCTTTGCTGAACGATAACGATATTAGAGGTGCAAGAAATATACTGGTGAATATTACGTCAGGTACGATGGAAGTAACCATGGATGAAGTGGGACAGATAACTGACTTTGTGCAAAATAAGGCAGGTTTCGATGCCGACCTGATTTGGGGTAACGGAAAAGATGAAGATCTTGGAGAGCAACTTTCTGTTACTGTTATTGCAACCGGTTTCCCAACCAGCATTATTTCAGAGCTGGCAGATAAGAGTCAGAATAATACCACAAATTATAACCTGGAGACAGCCCCGGCCGAACCGGAAAAAAATAATGTGTCGACACGATTTGATAAGGAGGATTCATATCGTCCCGGACAAAAGTCATTTGAATTCGATACAACTCAAGAAAATGAAGAGGATGATTTCGCCGCGCTATATCCCACAACTTCGAAAAAGAGGGATGTACAGGAAAAACCTGTTAATGTAGTTGATTACGCAACAATGAGCGATGACGAAGTGGATGCGCTGGAAAATATTCCGGCATACGAGCGCAGGAAAATACGAATGAACGATCCGAAATACAGCAACAGAACTTCCGGATTATCGGTTAACCGCGACAATCAAATTTCTGACAGAAACAGCTATTTACATAATAACGTAGATTAAAATTAGAATTATGACACTGTTTGAACAAATAAACAACGACATTAAAGAGGCTATGAAAGCCCGCGAGAAGGAAAGACTGGAAGCCCTTCGGGGAATAAAAAAAGTAATGATTGAGGCAAAAACTGCCAAAGGTGCCGATGCCGAACTCTCGGATGAAGAGGCGATAAAAATTATTTCGAAACTGTCCAAACAAGGTACTGATTCTGCTAATATTTATAAGGAACAGGGGAGGAATGATCTTTATGAGCAGGAAATGGTACAGGTAGCTGTTTACGAGAAATACCTTCCTGCTAAAATGTCGGATGAAGAGCTGGAGGCAGCTGTAAAAGCGATTATCGAAGAGGTAGGAGCAACTAGTATGAAAGATATGGGAAAAGTGATGGGAATAGCATCGAAGAAGTTAGCCGGACAGGCTGACGGAAAAGATATTTCAGTAAAAGTAAAAGCACTTTTAGCTTAAGAGATTGATTTGAATTTTTACCTTGCGAGGTAGATTTTAAAAGGCTTGCTTTTTGCAAGCCTTTTGTTTTTATTCATCATCAGAATCGTCTAGCTTATCAGCAATATGATCAAGCTCGGCATACTTGTCTTCGTACGTTTGTTTTACGTCGTCTTTTAAGAATCCGTCGTCATCGAAATCGTCGTCATCGTCAACCAGTGCGATGGCTTCATTTTCAGTCATCCGGAGCATGTAATATTTGTCTTCTGTTTCAAAAGGCAACACCGTAATTTTTAGTCCATTCTTATCGAAGAAATGAATCAGGTTGTCTGCAAAACCGTCTGCATAAATCAGCTTGATTTGTTGCTGAAGATCTTTGTCGAGCTTGTTGTAATTTTTAATAACCTTTGGTTTGGTCTCTGCCATGTCTTGATCGTTAAAAAATGAAACTTAAATAACCTTATTAATTCAATTTTAACTGTATTCCTCCTTTCATAAATCAGTAAGAATAACTCAACAAATAAATATTTTCGAAACGACATTTACAATAGGCAAATGTTAATTTTTTTATTTTTCTTCAACTCTGATTTTTCAGTCTAAAATTCGAAAAAACGAATCATGATTTTTTCCTTCTTATTTTGCCGTAAATACAATCGGGATCGGAGCACCACTTGCACTGATAACCTTTCTGTTTCAGCTCTCCTCCGATGCCAATAATTCCGCTAACTGATTTTATTGGTTGCATTAAAGAAGATTCTGATAGTGTAATCCCGCAAAAATTATCAGGCATTATTGCAAAAAGTTTTTTTTGTTCTTCTACGCTCCAGTCACAATAACCCGGTGAATACCTGTCGGAAATATCCAGCCCGCTTTTTTTTACTTCCTCGTGCAGGTTATTTTGAATTTTATCAGTAGCTTTTTCAACTGTTACCGATCCAAGAACATCATATACATATCCAAGTATCGGATCTTCTCCGGCCAGTAGTTGTTTCGATATGTTCGAAATAGAATGGCCTGCCGTACATAAAAAAATGGCGCCTGAACTTGCTTCTTTTAATTGGCCGGTTACAATTTTTGCAGGATTAAAAGTCGTATTCCCAATCTGTAATTTTTGTTCGGTTTGAGAAACTGTAAGGGAATCAAAAATCTTATATCCACCTCTTATATTGCATAATTTTGGAGCTTCATCCAATGCTTTTTTTATGTATTCGGGGAAAGGATCAGGTACGGTTCCGTTAAATCCCAATAATTCGAATAAATCTTCCGGCTGGACTTTTAATTCTTCAAAACTGAAATTGAATTCTTTGATCATTGTTTGTAAAACCTATATTTCCGAAAAGTACGTTTTATTTTTTTCAATAAAAAAGGGGAAATGTCTGGCATTTCCCCTTCCTTATATCTTTTAAAAATTGTTTTACGCTTCGGTAATCACAATCTTTTCAATTTCATCTCCTTGTCTGATGTCATCAATTACATCCAATCCTTCATAAACCTTTCCAAAACAAGTATGATGGCGATCGAGATGCTGTGTATTCTCTCGATTGTGACAAATGAAAAATTGTGAACCACCGGTGTTTCTTCCTGCATGAGCCATTGAGAGAACTCCTTTGTCGTGGTATTGGTTGTTTCCGTCAAGCTCACAATCTATTGTATAACCAGGGCCGCCTGCACCGGTTCCGTCAGGACAACCACCTTGAATAACAAAGTTTGGAATTACACGATGAAATGTTAATCCATCATAAAATCCCGATTCCGATAATTTTATAAAATTAGCCACGGTTCCCGGGGCGTCTTCTTCGTAAAATTTTACTTTCATAACCCCTTTCGAAGTATGAATTTCAGCTATTTTCATATTCCTTTCTCTTATATTCGGCACAAATGTAGAAAAATTGATCAGAATTCAGTCTTTTTCATTCGGGCATTCAATTGTTAAAGTATCTTAAATGTCTGATTTCTTTGAAGAAAGTGTATCGAAATCACTATCACGAAGTTGTTTGCATTGCATCTATAGAAAGGATTTTATCTTGCATATGCTATGAATAATTTGTTCGTTTTTTTTAAAACGTTTAATACCCGACTTTTTCTACAGTTGCGCGTTTAACTAATTTATAAGATTATTCTGCGTTTGAATCACATCGAAACTTGCTACTCCCAAACAAATTTTTCCGGTTTCGGTAATTCCTTCCACATAAATTTTATATCGCGTATGGTTATCGCAGGTGAAAAACGAAAGGCTGGTTTTCCCATTATTTGTTTTTAACGCGGGATTCCAGTAAAATGTAGTGCGGAAATCAGGGGACTCTGAGTTGATGTTTTCATGGGTGTATTGGGGCGAGTAAAATTCGCGGTATTTTGAAAAACCTTTTATTCTCTTAACTATAGTGCCATATAAAGCTTCAGCCTTAGGCGCATCTTCATTGCCTTTTTTTAGAATGATATTGATAACCCCGTCTCTGCCACTCATTCCATAATATGCTCCTGCCGCGTGTCTTAAAATTTCAACTCTATCTATGTTCATCATCGGAATAGAAGTTATGAACGCAGTATCATTAAATTCAATCCCATCTATTAATAGCAAACCTTTAACCTGCCCCGGAATTCTTCCGCTTAAAAATTCAAGAACATCGGGGTAGGAATAATGATACTCTTCTACTTTTACTGTATAGTTTGGCTCTTTGTAAGGTCTGAAATAACCGAGGTTTTCTTTTTTGATTTTAGGAGCATTCACTTCAATCTCTTCAAGCAATCGGTTACGTTCATCAGGGAAGAATTCTTCCAGTATTTTTTCATTCTCGTATTTTCTTTGATATAAAGTCAAAGGGATTTCGGAAAAATGTGTCATTATTTCCCTTTCTGTGTCAGCTAGTTCCAATGAATTAAAGCTGGTGTTATTAAGGGTTAATTTAGTATTGTTTATTACATGTTTGTTATATGCCTGTACTAACACGGTGGCCGAATCGTAAAATTGAATATTTTGGAAAGTGTATTTCCCCAGGCTGTCGGTTCTCGAATAATCCAGCGTTGTGTTTTCATCCTGAGAAATACTTAGGCTAACTTCTGCATTCTTTAGAAGTTTTCGCCCGAATAAGTTTTTTACGTTTCCCGATAATTGTAACCCGTATAAGTTTTTATATTCAGGTAATATAGTATTGTTACTTAAATTGTTCCATACATAGTTGCTCCAGCCGTGGGTTATCATCAGCAGATTAAGTTTTTGGGCAGACGATATGTTTGTGCTGTTTGTAAAAAAATCATAAGGACAAGGGATGTAGCCTTTTAATTCAGAATCAGCCAGCAAATACGACTTAATATTTTGAGACACTTCTGTGTTTGCACAGTCATCGATAACAGAAACTGAAAGATGCATGGCTTCTTGTGTAGTCCCCTTAATCTCGAGCGAGACTTTTTCTCTCGTTTTAAACTCTGTTTTATTGAGTTTGATTTTAATAAGATTATCCTCTTTCTTGTCTACAAAAATCAATCGTTCTGAAATAGGTTCTATATTGTCGTTTAACAAAACCACCCGGTTTATACCATGTTTCAATTGTTTTGTTTTAAACAGAAAGGCATTGTCCTCTTCTGTTAGTTTTATTTCAGTTATTATACCAGGTTCGTTTCTGTGCATGGTAGCCAAAAAATATTTTTGGTGACTTTGCGTGTTGTTTGATAAAATGTGAATTTCAATTTCGGCCGGAGTTTGTTTTGAAAGCATTAATTTGGATCCTGTTGAACGAATTTCAGGGAAGGAATAGCTGACATTTGGAAACCCGTCGATACTGAAATGGTATTTTTTTTCAGGATCGGGAACAAAATGAATAATTCCCATTCCTCTGTATTGCGATTTAAATTCCATAACGGTGGAGTCCAACTCGTCAAGTAATTTCCCGCTTATATCTACCGCGCTGCCGTCCTGATCGCTTGCTTTAAAAGCCATCTGGTTATATTGATTAGCAAGAAGGAAACCTCCCTCGGGGAAGAGATCGAGATGAATTTTTGAGATTTCATTTTGCCCGGGATTTGTTACCAGTGTATTTTTTAATTTGCAGATTCGTATCGCTTTCGAATGACAATAATCCTGTCCATATGAACGAAGCAGATCGGTGGAGGCACGAAGCAGGTAGTTGCCATCTTCCGGAATTCTATCTTCAAGAGATAGTTGCCCTGAACAGAATCCGTCATTTATAGCGAAAAGTTCTTTTAGAGTGGACTCTCCATTTTTATCAAGCAATTCCACATATAAGTTACAGTCGGTGTTTAATGGTTGATGAGTTTGCGGATGCAGGAGATAAGCCGAAAACCACAACGTATCTTCTGCAAAATAAAAATCGCGGTCGGTGTGAAGATAAAGTTTTTCAAACGGTTTGGATTGAAGACTTTCCTTTATATTTTCTATTGATTGAGTCCAAAGATGTTGCCAGATAAACAGCAATAGAACAGGGAGTAAAATTTGTTTCAGCATTTTTTTGTTTCAGTTGGTTGTCAGTTACTTACCAAAAATTGTACCGAAATATACAAATTATGTAAATAGGATTGTGGTATATAGAAAATGGAACTTTATAAAAAGAAAGAAGGAGACTCAACAGTCTCCTTCCTAAATGTTAACCCCCAAACACACAATATGGGATGAATCCCAAATGCGTTACAAATATATGTATTATTTTTTTTATACAAAACTGATTAATCTCATAAATCATTTTTTGTATTATTTTTTGCTTATTACAGCAAATTAAATAGTTAAGGAAATGAAAACTAAACCAAAAGAATTCATATATGTTTTAAGAGAAGAGTAAAATTTTTTATTATAACTTTAACAACAATATTATGTGAGTATAAAGCTTAGCTCTAATATAAATTTGAGAAGCATAATACATTTATTGTAATTAAGATAAATCTGCTAACACCATGAGTACTTTTAGTTTTATAAAAAGGACATTTTTAATTTTAATTATCGGGATTCTTTTTTCGATAAATTGTTTTGCACAATATCCACCGATTGAAAATAACCTGGATAAAAAGATCAAATCTTTTTTAGAGGAAAATGCAAATAACTGGCGCGATATGAATGTGCCACTTACCGACGGTAAAATATTGTATGACATTATTATTAAAAATGGTTATACAAATGCCTTAGAGATTGGTACTTCAACCGGACATTCTGCTATTTGGATTGCATGGGCTCTGAGTAAAACCGGCGGGAAACTCATTACCATTGAAATTGATAAAAAACGTTATCTGCAGGCAAAAGCTAATTTCAAAGAGGCAGGTGTCTCAAAATATATCGATGTTCGTCTTGGCGATGCCCACGATTTGGTGCCACAACTTGATGGTGAATACGATTTCGTTTTTTCCGACGCCGACAAGTACTGGTATAAAAACTATTTTATTGCTATGGAACCTAAGATGGAAGACGGAGGGTGTTTTACTGCTCACAATACGGCAATGCGGATAAATGGGATTCGCGATTTTTTAGAGTATGTTGAGAGTCTTGATAATTACGAAACAACAATTAACCGTATCAGCCGGTCGGGTATTTCTATTAGTTATAAGAAGGGTAAATAACAGCTATTGAACACAACAAATAAGAAACTGGAGCGAAGGCTAGGGCTGTTTCCGGTTACAAATATTGTAATCGCCAATATTATTGGTGCAGGAATTTTTACCACCACCGGTTATCTTATGGACTTTCTTCAAAATCCCGTTTTAATGCTTTCGCTTTGGGTTGTAGGAGGAATAATTTCTTTTTGCGGAGCCATTGCTTTTGGTGAACTTGGGGCTTCATTTCCTGAAGCGGGGGGCGAATATGTGTTCGTCTCAAAATTGTTCCATCCCATGCTTGGATTTTTAAGCGGCTGGTTGTCGTTGATAGTTGGGTTTTCAGCACCTATTGCAGCCTCTGCAATTGGTTTCAGCAAATATTTTATCTGGGCATTCCCCGATATTCAGAACGGATTGCTTTTGAATGGAATTTTAAGTCCTGAATTATTCAGCAAACTACTTGCAATTATTATTGTTGTGGTCTTTACTTTTATTCATTCACGGGGAGTAATTCTGGGCGCCAATGTACAAAACGGACTCACACTTTTAAAAATTTTGTTGGTTGTTGGGTTGATTATAGCCGGATTTACAATAGGAAAGGGGAGCCTGGAACATATCAGACCAACCGAAACTTTTCATTTTACGTTTAAAAACTGGAAAGCCATTGGTTTGTCGTTGTTGTTTATTTCGTTTGCCTACAGCGGGTGGAATTCTTCCACATACATTGGATCCGAGATACGTAATCCGGGGAAAGTTATCCCGTGGTCTTTATTTATTTCCACGGGTGTGGTAATGATTTTGTATGTTTTACTCAACTTGTTTTTTGTTTATGCCATCCCCACATCGCAAATGGTTGGCGAGCCTGAAATTGGGGGGCTGGCAGCCGGAAATGCTTTTGGTAAAACTGCTGAATCTATCATATCACTGTTGATTTCGTTTGCACTTTTTTCCTCTTTAAGTGCGTTTATAATATTAGGCCCCCGGGTGTACTTTCGCATGGCAAAAGACGGTTATTTTTTCAAATCGGTTGCAACTATTCATCCGCGCTTTAAGGTTCCCTCGAATGCTGTTTATTTGCAGGGTGTAATAGCAATTATTCTGGTTCTTTCGGGAACCTTCGAACAGATTTTAACCTACATGGGATTTTCGTTGGGTATTTTCCCGATTCTTGCAGTGGCCGGAGTTTTTGTTCTCCGCAAACGCGAATTAAGTGCTTTAAAATTGCCCGGCTTTCCTTATGTTCACATCGTTTTTATCGTAACCGGAATTGCTATGCTGGTACTTTCATTCCTGGAAAAACCGCTCGAATCGTCGATTGCTCTATTAACAGCTTTTACAGGAATCCCTGTATACTTCATCTTTAAACGAAAGAACAGGCTTTAAATTCCTTGCATTTCCCGCAACATCTCATCAATTTTCATTTTGGTTTTTTCCTGGAGACTTTTATAATCGGTGTCTGAAACAGGTTCTCCGTAGCGAATGTTCACCTTTGTAACAGGCTTGCCCATTTGCCTGAAAAAATGTCCAACGAATGTATCGTCTCCTATCCATGCATCTTCTTTGTCTTCGTAGTCGATTGCCATTGGAATAACCGGGATACCTGTGTCGGAGGCAATTTTAAAACTGCCGTTTTTAAAAGCTTTGGTCAGCGGACCTTTATGAGTTGTGCCTTCAGGGAAAAGAGTTACCGGAATTCCCTGGTTCACCGATTCCTTTATTTTTTTCATTGTGTTTATGAGGCTGCGCGAGTTTTTACGGTCGACAAGAATTGAATTCGTAATCCTGACTCCCAATTTTATAAAGGGCCATTTTTCAATTTCAGCTTTTCCAACCATAGCTGAGGGCGTTAATCCTGCCACAATAAAAATGTCGAGATAACTTCGGTGATTGGGCATTAGTATAAAGTGGCTGTTTGTCGGTAAATCATTCCTGTTTATTTTAATTCCGCAAATAAACATGATGCTTTTACCCCAAGTATGCATGATCCGGTTTTGTAATTTTCGGCTAAATCCGAAAAAAGTGATCCAAAACCAACCGATGGCCGTTACAAAACCCGACATAAAAAGCACTCCAAATAAACGAATTAATGCGAGGGGTGATAGAAGTATATTTCGCAGGATTTTCATAATGACAAATATGCTAAAAGAATTTAAAACTGACAGCTAAGTTTTAGTATATGAAAGAATTCTGCCTCTTCGATAATCCCTTGGCGACTGGTTCATCACTTTTCTGAACATCCTGGAAAAATAGAATTGATCTTCGAATCCCACTTCCCGCGCTACATCTGCTATTGAAAATTCATTGTTGTCGAGGAGTCGGCAGGATTGCTGGATCTTCAACTGGTTAAAATAATCAATAGGAGGGAAGCCTGTTCTGCTTAAAAATAATCGTGAAAAATAAGATGCAGAAAGATGTACTTCTTTGGCTAATTGTTTAAGTGTGAGTCTGTTTTTTAGATTTTCCAACATGAAGTTAATGGCTAAACTTACCGGGTCGTTACTTAAAGGTTCATTAATGCTGCGGTATTGTTTAATGTGAGTAAAAGTTGCAAGCAAACGAGGCAAACACAAATTTACGTATTCCAGAATCTCAATGCCGTAGCCCATTTCGAGGCACTTAAAAATTTCGCCGAACATTTCCATCCGTTCATTTATCCTCGATGTATTTGTCCTTTCAATAGGAGTGGCCTGAGAAAATGAATTGGAAATATATTTTGATTTTTTCCCTCCCAAATGAATCCAGTAAATAGACCAGGGATTCTTTTTGTCTGCATTGTAAGAGTGTGGAATATTTTTGGGAATGATGAAAAAGTGATCGGGTGGAAGCGTATGTTCAACTCCTGCAATTTTAATATAACCAACTCCTTCAACATTATAAATAAGAATGGATTGAGAACTTCCTTCCGGCCGCTCCCGGTAGTGATAAAGCGCGTGAGGATAATAACCAATGTCAGTGATATATAGATCTTCAAACAACGGGTTTTGTATTAGTTTTTCGAGTGTTGCCTTGGGAATGATGTAACTCAACTGACCAGGAAATCCTTCCTTTCTTTTCATGGAGTAAAAGTTTTTATTGTTAATGTCTGTTACTTTTTAATTCTGCATTGAGTGTGTTAAATGTTTCAAATTCATCTTGTTCGCTTCGAAAACACAACTGGCTAAAGTTATATAAAATAAATCTCTGAGGGTAATATTGTCCATGTAAACAGAATATTATTCATGGTTTATTTTGTTGTACTCCTTTATTTTTGAACTGAAATAAAATGATCAAACCAATGAATAAATCTGTCTTTAATAAACAATTCATATTTGGTATTACTGCTGTGTCGGCCATGGGCGGACTTTTATTTGGATACGACTGGGTTGTAATTGGAGGTGCCAAACCTTTTTACGAACGATTTTTTGAAATTACCTCTTCGCCTTATCTTCAGGGCTGGGCAATGAGTAGTGCTTTAATAGGTTGTTTTCTGGGAGCTTTAACCTCCGGAGTGTTAGCCGACCGGTTTGGAAGAAAGATCTTGCTGATTGTTGCGGCAGCTTTGTTTACTATTTCCGCAATTGGAACAGGTGCAGTCAATAACTTCACTCTGTTTATAGTTTATCGTTTAATTGGCGGACTGGGAATCGGATTAGCTTCGGCTGTTTCCCCAATGTACATTGCAGAAATATCCCCGGCTCACATTCGCGGACGTTTGGTTTCTGTTAACCAGTTAACCATTGTTATCGGTATTCTGGCTGCACAAACTGTAAATTATTTGATTGCTGATAAGGTCGGTGTTGATTCTTCTGACGCTGAAATACTTAATTCGTGGAACGGACAAATGGGATGGCGGTGGATGTTTTGGGCAGAAGTTGTTCCGGCAACCGCTTTTTTTATTTTAGCCTATTTTATTCCAGAAAGTCCACGGTTCCTGGTAAAAACCGGAAAGACTGAAAAAGCAGCAAATATTTTGACACGTATAGGTGGAAAAGCATATGCAACTGAAGAAGAGAAAAATATTGAACATACCTTAAAATCATTTACCAGCAAGATCAATTTTAAAGATCTTCTTGATAAAAAGGTAGTTCCGGTTTTAATCATCGGAATTGTGTTGGCTGCCTATCAGCAGTGGTGCGGAATAAACGTGATTTTTAATTATGCTGAAGAGGTGTTTGTTGCTGCCGGTTATTCGGTTGATGATATGCTGTTCAATATTATCATTACCGGTACAGTCAACCTGATTTTTACGCTGGTAGCCATGCGTGTAGTTGACACTCTGGGACGTCGGAAACTGATGCTGTTTGGATCAATCGGATTAGCCGTAATTTATTTTTTCCTTGGTGGAAGTTACATCCTGAACCTCGACGGTATAATTGTGCTGATTCTGGTTCTTTTGGGTATTGCCACTTACGCAATGACACTGGCACCGATTACATGGGTGGTTCTATCCGAGATATTTCCAAACCGTGTGCGAGGTGCTGCAATGGCTGTTGCAACAACCGCTCTCTGGATCGCGAGTTTCCTGTTGACCTACACATTTCCCGCACTGAACAAGTTATTGAATGCCGGAGGAACGTTCTGGTTGTATGCATTAATTAGTCTTTTCGGGTTCTTATTTATTTTGAAAAAATTGCCTGAAACCAAAGGCAAATCTTTAGAGGAAATTGAGGAAGAATTATCAACGAAATAAAATGACTTCGGAATAATAACCAATTAAAAATTATACTCACATGAAATATTTTCAATATCTGTTTTTATTACTCGCCATTTGGTCTTGTAGTTCTGAAACAAAAAATACGATTGATTTAAGTGGAGAGTGGCAATTCAAAATGGATTCACTTGATGTTGGTATATCTGAAAAATGGTATAACCAGGGATTTGAAGAAAATGTTACACTTCCCGGTTCGATGGTTGAGAATGATAAAGGTTTGGATATTACCTTACAAACCAAGTGGACCGGAGGAGTGAGGGATTCTGAATGGTATAACGATCCTAATTACGCGCCATATCTCGATCCTGACAATATTAATTTCCCTTTTTGGCTGCAACCGAATAAAAAATATACCGGTGCTGCCTGGTACCAAAAAACAGTTACTATTCCGGAAGACTGGAACGGTAAGCCTGTGTTTCTGAATCTGGAACGTCCTCACTGGCAATCTATAGTTTGGGTAAACGGATCGAAGGTGGCATCTCAAAATAGTCTGGGGACACCTCATGTTTATGACATTAGTAAATTTGTAAAAACAGGTGAAAACCGTATTTCTATTAGTATCGATAACCGTACCGATAAAATAGATGTGGGTGAAAATTCACACAGTGTTTCTGATCATACTCAAACAAACTGGAATGGAATAGTTGGGAAAATAGAGGTAGAAAGAAAGAACGAGGTGTATTTAAGCCAAGTTGATGTTTTTCCTGATGTTGCATCTAAAAGTGTCAAAATAAGGTCAACCGTAATTAATACTACTTCCAGGGAGGAAGAAATTAGTGTTCCAGTTATTGCTCAACTAAAAAATACGGATGTAAAAACCGGAAAAGAAGTTTTTAAGTTTATCGTAGCTCCCGGAGAGAATATAATTAGCATGATTTATGAGTTGGGAGACGATGCATTATTGTGGGATGAGTTCAGCCCGAATGTGTATCAACTGTCGCTTCAACTTCAGTCAAAATCGGGAATGGACGAAGTAACCGAGACATTTGGATTGCGTGATTTCAAAGTTAACGGAACACGTTTTGCTATTAACGGGAGACCAGTGTTTTTAAGAGGAACACTCGAATGTGCTGCTTTCCCAAAAACCGGTTATCCACCAACAGGACCGGAATATTGGAAGAAAATTTATTCGGCTGTAAAATCGCATGGTCTGAATCACGTGCGTTTTCACTCGTGGTGCCCGCCCGAAGCGGCTTTCGATGTGGCAGATGAAATGGGAGTTTATCTTCATGTTGAATGTGGTTCGTGGGCCAATCAAAGTACTGAACTTGGTAGTGGATTCCCAATCGATCAATATATCTGGGACGAAAGCAAACGAATTGTAAAGGAATATGGAAATCATCCTTCGTTTGTAATGATGGCTTACGGAAATGAGCCGGGCGGTCCGGATTTCACGAAGTATCTTACTGAATTTGTAAACTATTGGAAAAAAGAAGATTCGCGCAGACTTTATACCGGTGCAGCCGGCTGGCCTGCATTGGAAGCAAACCAGTATCACGATTTACCGCAGCCACGAATTCAGGGGTGGGGCGAGGAATTAAACAGTATTATTAATGCGGAAGCTCCGAAAACTGATTACGACTGGAAAAATAAAATGCCCGGAGATGGAAAACCGGTTGTTAGTCACGAAATTGGGCAGTGGTGTGTTTATCCTAATTTCAAGGAAATTGAAAAATATACAGGCGTATTAAAAGCAAAAAACTTTGAGTTATTCCGCGAAAGTTTAAATGCGCATCACATGGGAGAGTTGGCAGACAGTTTTTTACTGGCATCGGGAAAATTACAGGCGCTTTGTTACAAAGCCGATATTGAAGCTGCCTTGCGCACACCCGGCTTTGCCGGATTTCAGTTGCTCGGTTTATATGATTTTCCCGGTCAGGGTACTGCGCTTGTTGGTGTACTCGATGCCTTCTGGGAAGAAAAAGGCTACATTTCTCCGGAAGAATTTAGTCGTTTTTGTAATTCAACTGTGCCGTTGGCAAGAATGGAAAAACGCATTTTTACTGAAGGTGAAACACTAACTGCTAAAATTGAAGTGGCGCATTTTGGAGCGGCACCACTAACGGATATAAATCCTGAATGGACAATATCTTCGAAAGGAGAAGTTGTGGCTAATGGAACTTTAGGACAACGTGATATTGAGATTGGAAATGATATCTCATTGGGCAATGTTGTTTATCAGTTTCAGAAAGAGGACACTCCCCGAAAGATGACCTTGTCTGTGACTGTTGGTGGTTTTACCAATTCATGGGACATTTGGGTATATCCAGAAAATAATAAAACTGAAAGTGATCAGGTTAAGGTAGTTGAAAGAGTAGATCAGTCTACCATTCAATATTTGCAAAATGGTGGAAAAGTTTTGTTAAGTCTTGGCAAGGGAAAGGTCTCTCCTGAAATGGGAGGAAAAGTTGGTGTTGGTTTCACCAGTATTTTCTGGAACACAGCCTGGACCGATCAGCAAAAACCACATACACTTGGTGTTCTATGTAATCCCTCTCATCCGGCTCTTAAAAATTTCCCTACAGAATATTATTCCAACTGGCAGTGGTGGGATGCAATGAACCATGCTGATGCCGTTCAACTGGATTCATTGCCGGTTGAATTGAAACCTATTGTTCGCATAATAGACGATTGGGTGACCAACCGTCGACTGGCCCTGCTTTTTGAAGCGAAAGTTGGTAATGGAAATATACTTGTAAGTGGTACTGATTTGGTGAATAATTTAGAAGACAGACCGGAAGCGCGACAATTGAAAAACAGTTTGCTTTCTTATATGGAAAGTAACAGTTTTAATCCTGCAGTTTTGCTACAACCTGCGGATTTGAAGAAGATAGTTAAATAAGATCAACGTTTTTTAAAAACAATAGAATCATATGACAGTTAAAGCCTGGCACGAGAAGGTTGTTATTCCTACTTATGAAATAGGAGAGCCAGAGAAGAATCCTATTTTTCTTGAAAAACGAGTATACCAGGGAAGCAGTGGCGTGGTTTATCCGCATCCTGTAATTGAAAAAATTATGGATGAAAAAGTGGATAAGCAATGGAATGCAATCTGGCTGGAAAACAAGTATCTGAAAATTATGATTCTGCCTGAATTGGGAGGACGCCTTCAGATGGCCTGGGATAAAATAAAACAACGCCATTTCGTTTATTACAACCAGGTAATAAAACCGGCTCTTGTTGGATTAACCGGCCCCTGGATTTCCGGAGGCATTGAGTTTAACTGGCCGCAGCACCATCGTCCTTCTACTTACGATCCGGTGGATTCTGTTATAGAAGAAAACGAGGATGGAAGTGTAACTGTTTGGTGCAGCGAAGTGGAGCGGATGTTTCGTACCAAAGGAATGGCCGGTTTTACACTTCACCCTGATAAAGCTTATCTGGAAATTAAGGTGAAGTTATATAACCGAACACCTCATCCGCAGACTTTTCTTTGGTGGGCTAATCCTGCTGTAAAAGTGAACGACGACTATCAATCGGTTTTTCCTCCCGATGTAAATGCCGTTTTCGACCACGGCAAACGCGATGTTTCCAGCTTCCCGATTGCAACAGGCACATATTATAAAGTGGATTACTCTGCAGGGATTGATATTTCCCGATATAAGAATATTCCGGTGCCTACAAGTTACATGGCGATAACTTCAAAGTATAATTTTGTGGGTGGTTACGAAAATGATTCAAAAGGAGGTCTGCTTCACGTAGCCGATCACCACCAGTCGCCCGGTAAAAAACAGTGGACCTGGGGAAACGGTGATTTTGGTCAGGCATGGGATCGCAATCTAACTGATGAAGATGGTCCGTACATTGAATTAATGTGTGGCGTTTACACTGATAATCAGCCCGATTTTAGCTGGCTGCAACCTTACGAAGAAAAAAGTTTCAAGCAGTATTTTATGCCATACCGCGATTTGGGCGTGGTAAAAAATGCTACCAAAGAGGCGATGATCAACCTCGAACCGGAATCAACCGGTATTCGATTAAAAGTATATACAACCGGTGAATACCCGGGCTCAATCCTGACTCTAAAAAGTGAGGGGAAAGTTGTAATTGAAAAAGCAGTTGATTTTTCTCCTGAAATGAGTTTTGATGAATTCATCGACTCGGATATTGATCTTGAAAATTGTTATGTTTCGCTTGTTAATCAGAATGGAAAAGTGTTGGTGGAATGGCAACCTGAGCCTGAAGATTTAAAACCGATACCTGATCCTGCGAAAGCTGCAAAAGATCCGGAGGAGATTGGTTCTGTTGAACAGTTATATTTGAGAGGTTTGCATTTGGAGCAGTATCGTCATGCGACTTACGACCCAACGGCATATTATAAGGAAGCCTTAAAACGCGAACCCGGTGATGTGCGCAACAATAACGCCATGGGATTGTGGTTACTGAAAAAGGGAAAATTTGCCGGGGCAGAACCTTATTTCCGTAAGGCTATAGAAACTTTAACCGAACGAAATCCGAATCCATACGATGGAGAGCCTTTGTTTAATTTAGGCTTGTGTTTGCGGATGCAGGGGAAAAATGAAGAAGCTTACGATTACCTTTTCAAATCGACATGGAATAGTGCGTGGCAGGATAGCGGTTTTTTCCAGGCCGCACAAATCGATTCGATCCGGGGCAACAACGAAAAAGCGCTGGAACTGGTTGATCGTTCTTTATGGCGAAACTGGTTAAATCAGAAAGCACGGCACTTAAAAATTATGCTGCTTCGCGAAAGTGGGCAGACTGACGCAGCCTTAAAATTGATTGAGGAGTCTCTCGAGATGGATCGTTTTAACTTTGGTGCGATCTACGAAAAATACCTCATAAATAAAGAAGCGTCGGTGCTTATTTATTTGAAAGAGTTGATGAGGGATTATGTGCATAATTACATCGAATTTTCACTTGATTATGCCATGGCAGGATTTTACAAAGAAGCTGTCGACTTTATCAATTTGTATATTGACGGCAAAGAGGAAGTTTATCCGATGGCCATGTATTTTAAAGGATATTACCTGTGGTTGGTGGGTGAAGACACCTTGTCGGCAGAAGTGTTTGCAAAAGCAGCACAACTTTCGCCCGATTACTGTTTCCCAAATAAACTTGAAGAATTGCTGGCCCTTCAAAAGGCCGTGAAAGTGAATCCCGGCGATGCAAAAGCATGGTATTACAAGGGAAATTTCTGGTACGGTGCGCGTCAGCACAGCGATGCTATTAAATGTTGGGAAAAATCGAGAGAACTGGATGATTCTTATCCAACAGTACACCGCAACCTTGCGTTGGCTTACTATAACAAACAAAATAATCACGAGGCAGCACGCGCTTCTCTCGAAAAAGCTTTTGAATTGGATCCAACCGATTCCCGGGTATTAATGGAGCTCGATCAACTTTATAAGAAATTAGGCATATCTGCTGAATATCGTTTGGCTATTCTTGAGAAATACCCGGAAGAAGTGAATTTTAGGGATGATCTTTATCTCGAAAAAGCTACACTCTGTAATTTAACAGGGAAAGAAGATACTGCGCTTGAGCTGATTATGAAGCGCCAGTTCCATCCGTGGGAAGGTGGCGAAGGAAAAGTAACCGGTCAATATTTGTATTCTCACATTGAATTAGCAAAAAACGCCATTGCATCTGGTAATTATGTCGGAGCTGTGGAACATTTAACAGCCTGTTACGAATATCCTCATAACCTTGGTGAAGGAAAATTGATGGGCGCACAGGAAAATGACATTAACTACTGGCTGGGGGGCGCGTATTACGGTCTTGGCGAAACAGAAAAGGCAAAAGAAGCTTGGGAGGATGCAGCCATTGGATTATCGGAACCAAGCGCTGCCATGTATTACAACGACCAGCAGCCAGATAAAATTTTCTACCAGGGCCTGGCATTGTTAAAACTGGGTCGTGATGGTGAAGCCCGCAGCCGATTTAATAAACTGCTGAAGTACGGCGAAAAGCAGCTATTTGTTCCTTTTAAAATGGACTATTTTGCGGTATCGCTTCCCGACTTACTGATCTTTGAGGAAGATCTGCAAAAACGTCACGAGCAACATTGTCATTATTTAATGGCTTTAGGTCACCTGGGATTAGGTAATAATGAAAAAGCAAAAGCAGAATTCGAAAAAGTTCTTTCTGGAGACCGTTATCATGTTGGTGCACTTATTAATCAAAAGTTAGTGGAGTAATAATCAGTTATTATTATATTGGTGCAAGGTCGCTTTCTGATTTCGGCCATTGATGGTGTATATAATATTTTATGTTAAGACACTGTTATTAAAAATCTATTGCTGCAATGTGGCCCGGGTGAGTTTTATAACTGTCCTCCAATAATACAATGATTGATTTTATGTAGGTTGCAGTACGAGAGTAGTTTAAGGGCTGTTTTTAGTGTGCTTGTGTTTGATTTTGTGATTGATTAGCGCTGTAAAATCCTATATGAATTGGCTTTTTACTCTTTCCATCGCAGAATTGAGACTTCAAAAAAAAGTGTCTGAATGAAACTTATTAAAAAAAAATAAGTATATTGCCTAACTAATATATCTATGTCTAACTTAAAACTACTGCCTATGAGATAAACACCTGAAATGCAACTACTAACTAACTGGAAAGAAAATGGAGGGCAAAAGCTAATAATGCCCTGAAAACAAATACCTTGTAGATTACAATACAAGGTCAAATCAAATCTAAACTTTTTTAAGTATGAAAAAAAATGACTTCTGCTTCGGAGATTGGTCTGATCTCCGGTTGAATAAATTATTTAAACTAACGAAATTAACAGTCTTTATGATGTTAATTTCAGTTGCAAGTTCATTTGCAACGACATCCTACTTGCCTGAAATAACACCTGAGGTTCCAGGTGATATTGCTGAACAAAACGTAGTTACAGGAAAAGTAACAACCGAAAGTGGCGAAGGACTTCCTGGTGCAACAGTAGTAATCAAAGGTACATCAATGGGAACAGTTACTGATATGGATGGTAATTACAGCCTGTCGAATGTACCTGCTGATGCAGTTCTGCAATTCTCATTTGTTGGGATGATTTCCCAGGAAATTGCAGTGGGTTCTCAAAGCGTTATTAATGTAACTCTGGCAGCCGAAACTATAGGCTTGGAAGAAGTGGTTGCCATTGGTTATGGTGTGCAAAAGAAATCGGATGTAACCGGTGCAACGGTGAGTGTTAGCGCTGAAGAGCTTACATCACGCCCGGTAAAGAATGCAGTTGAAGCCATGCAGGGTAAAGCTGCGGGTATTGATATTTCTTCTAATGAACGTCCTGGTACTGTTGGAAGTATTTCCATTCGTGGTGTACGTTCTCTTACAGCTTCTAATAGTCCACTTTATGTAGTGGATGGTATTCCTTTAGTAACCGAGGTTATTGATGTTGCAGGAAATTCAAGTAACAGTTCGACATTTGGAGGTATTGATAACCTGAATCCAAATGATATTGAATCTATCGACATCTTAAAAGATGCCTCTGCAACAGCTATTTATGGGTCGCGCGGTGCCAATGGTGTTGTTTTAATTACAACCAAAAAAGGGAAAGCTGGAAAAATGACTTTGAATTTTGATTCTTCGGTTACCATCGAAAATGTTCATGAATATGCGCCTTTGATGAATGCAGGTGAATATGTTGAATATCGTCGTTGGGCAAAATATTATGAACTCGCAGCTGCAGGTACTTACCCTAGAGGTGATGAGCCTACTCCGGAAAATGACGCTCTAATTTTTACAGGGGATGAAACAGCCTTTAATAATATCATGAGAGGTTGGAGTGGTGGAACCTGGGATGGATCAAAATTAACTACTACAGATTGGACTGATCTTGTTACCCGCACGGGTATCACTACACAAAATACAATAAGTGCCAGTGGTGGTACTGAAAAAATACAAGCTTATGGTTCTTTTGGATATACCGATAATAAAGGTGTAACAAAAGGGCAAAACTACCAGCGATATAACGGAAGCGTTAGTATTGACGTTACCCCAACCGATTGGTTCAAAATGGGTGCTAAGCTGAATTCATCTTACGCTCTACAGGAATATGGACAGTCAACAGAAGGTAATGTAACTGTATCTGTTCGGAGTAACTTGTACGACATGGCATATGGTATTTTTACTTATACTGAGCCTTATGATGCTGATGGAAACAAGATTGATTATCCTGGTGGTGATATTGCTGTAAAAACAATTGTCGATGAATGGAAATATTCGCAAGACCAACGTACTACTATGCGTACTGTTGGTAGTTTTTATAGTCAACTGGATATTGGCAATTTAATACCTGTGTTGGATGGGCTACAATATCGCATTAATTTTGGCCCGGACATTGAAAACTGGCGTAATGGTATCTTTCTTGATGGGCAGTCGGTAATCAGAGGCGGTTCTTCTTATGCAGCTCTTGGAAAGATGGAGCGTATTTCTTATACACTCGACAACTTAGTGTATTACAATAAAACTGTTGGGAAACATGACTTTGGCGTTACTTTATTACAGAGTCAAACAAAATTTAAATCAGAAAGCAGTAGGATGTCAGCAGATAATATTCCTCTTGAAAGTCAGAAATGGAATGCATTTGATGCTGTTAGTTCACTTAAAAGCTGGGATTCTGGCATCACCAAATCTGCATTGCTTTCCTATATGGCACGTTTGACTTATAGTTTTGAGAATAAATACCTGTTAACGGCATCAGGACGTTACGATGGAGCCTCTCAATTGGCAGAGGGCAACAAATGGTCGTTTTTCCCCAGTGCTGCTTTAGGATGGCGTATGGATCAGGAAGATTTTATGTCTGATGTAAGCTGGGTAAACCAGTTAAAATTACGTCTTGGTGTTGGAGCTACAGGTAATGCAGCTGTCAATCCTTATTCAACAAAAGGTAGGTTGACTGCCATATTTTATCCGTTTGGCAGCAATACTACTGCTGGCCAATATACTAATCCAACCCTTGCAAATTCAGATTTGGGGTGGGAAAAAACCACGCAATACAACGTAGGTGTTGATTTTTCAGTACTGAACTCACGAATTTACGGAAACTTAGACGCTTACAGTTCTCATACCACCGATTTATTACTTGAAAAATCGATCCCAACCGTTACCGGTTATGACGTTACCTATGCTAACATTGGAGAAACAAAATCCAGTGGTGTAGATTTAACATTAAGCACCATAAATGTAACAACAAAGGATTTTGAATGGACAACCACTATTAACGCTTCGTACCAGACCAACGAAATTGTTTCGTTAGCAAATGGTAAAGAAGATGATATAAATAACGAATGGTTTATCGGTGAATCGCAGAATATCATTTATGACTATGAGGCAGAAGGAATCTGGCAGGAATCTGACGCTGCAGAAATGGCAAAATTTAACGCTAACGGTCATACGTTTACCGCAGGTAATGTTCGTCCAAAAGACCAGAATGGTGATTATAAAATTGATGCGAATAACGATAGGGTAGTTATTGATAGTGAGATTCCTAAATATATTCTTGGTTTAACCAATACGTTTAGCTACAAAGGATTAGAGTTGTCGATCTTTATGTATGGACGTATGGGATATACTTACGATGCCGGAGGTGAAGGTTTGGTAGGAAGATATAACCAAAGAAGTGTAAATTACTGGACTCCGAATAATACCAATTCCGATTATCAAAAACCAATCTACTCTGCCGGTTATGGCGACCAGTATTATGGATCATTGGGATTTGAAAACGGTTCTTTCTTAAAGATCAGGAATATTTCCTTAGGTTATACTTTGCCTTCTGAGCTTGTGAACAAATTTGGTGCTTCCAATTTGCGGGTTTATGTACAGGCCTTGAATCCAGGTTATGTTTTCAACAAAGTGCCCTTTAGAGATATGGATACGAGATCACACTATGCGAACAGAGGTTTTGTAATGGGTGTTAATCTACAATTTTAATACATGTTAAATTCAAAAAGAATGAGACTTATGAAAAAGAATATAAAAATATATACACACCTGTTCGCGCTTTTGGCATTAATAATAGGTGTAACGTCTTGCGACCAGGATAAGTTTCTGGAAGAAGTGTTGGAAACCGAGAGGGATCTTTCATTTTACGATACAGAGCAAGGAATTCAGGAATTAGCGGTAGGCGCTTATTATCGTACTTTTTCTTATCCATTTCGTACAGAAGTTCAGTTTGGTACCACCAATTATGGTACCGATGAGTTTCATGTAGGAGGTGATGATACCAACAGTCAATGGAATAATTACGACAGCCGTTTTAATTCTAGTATTACCACGATCAGGACCACTGCTGAGGAGCCCTGGGATGATGCATATCTGGCTATCGGTTATGCCAACCAGTTAATCGAATCGGCAACGAATATTGAGTCTACAAACGATGCGATTAAAAAAACAGCCTTGGGCGAAGGGTATTTTATGCGTGCATTTCTTTATTTAAAGTTAGTTCGACAATATGGCGGTGTTCCTTTAAAATTAGTACCAAGTACTACGGTTGAATTAGAATTCACTCGCGCAACAGCAGAGGCCGTATTACAGCAGGTAATCGATGATTTTACACAGGCATATAATTTGTTGGATAATTCGGCTTCGACTCCTAATAAAATCACGAAAGATGCAGCTGCTCATTTCCTTGCAAAAGCATATTTAACTCGTGCCAGTGAGATTAACGATTCCTGGAATTCAGGCACTAAAAGTGCAGATATTCAGCAGGTTGTAAGTTTGTCGGAAGAGGTGATAGCAAATCACCCACTCGCAGGTAATTACCAGGATCTTTGGTATTATACTGAACCTGATGGTGCAAATGAATTCTTGCCGGAATTAATTTTCTCGGCAGGATTTAGCCGTGATCCGGCGCTTGATACCCGTAACCAGAGCCACGTATATTTTACAGCTCGTTACGATGACATGCCAATGATGAAACGTGACCTGACCGGTATGCGCCCCTACAGTCGTTTGGCCGCTACTTATTACACTTACGATGTGTTTGACCATATTAACGATTCCCGTTTCTGGAAAGTTTTCAGAACTAAACACAGAGTGAATAAAGGAGGAGAATTTGGTGGTATTACTTATACTCCTGGTGTTGATTTAGGGATAATGTATATCATCAATTCCGCTGACGATACTCGTTTTGCCAAAACAGTTAACAATAACGATCCTGATATTTTATATAATGGAAAAACAATTCCTCATGTATATGTAGCGCATGCTGCAGACGGTGTTGGACTGGAAGCAAACCCAAGGTGGCCTTCATTGTCAAAACACTTCGAATCTGACAGAACAGCTATTAATGATAACAGGGGAATGCGTGATGAAATTTTGGCACGTTCTGCTGAGACCTATTTAATGCTGGCCGAAGCAAAAATCCGTCAGGAAAAGTATTCTGAAGCTTTAGAATATATAAATATAGTTCGTGAACGTGGAACATATAAGGAAGGTGAAGACCGCTCGTACTATATGGATGGCGCCGAGTCTTATCCTACTTCTGATTATTCACAGCCATTTAGCGACAATTCTTATATGAATGAAAATTCATATTACGAGTCAAACAATATTCCTGTAACTACAGCTTCTACTACTGGTAGTTTAGCCATTACCAGTATTTCTGATTTACCAGAAGAAGATGAAGCTATAATTTCTACATTGGGGTATACCGGTGACTATGATCGTATGATGTGCCTGGTGCTTAACGAACGTACAAGAGAACTTTGCGGCGAATGGCTTCGTTGGGAAGATTTAAGCCGCACCAAAACATTGGTGGCCAGGGTTAGGGCTTATAATAAAGAAGCAAAAGATAATATTCAGGATTATCACAATCTGAGACCTATTCCTCAAACTTTCCTCGATGGAATTTATTCGGAAGGAAGTCCTCTAACTGCTGAGCAAAAAGCAGCGATGCAAAATCCAGGATATTAATAATTTAATATTTAGTCTTTAATGAAAAGATCCAGCGGAGTAATTCACTGGATCTTTTTTTTATCGTTATAACGTTCGATTAATTAATTGTTCATTTCTGATCCTGCGAATGTTCATTGTGAATAGCACGGGGATTTGTATTTTATTTTCAAGGTAATGGTTAATAAGCTGTAGTTCTATTGTGTCTACTTAAGTTCCTGTAAGTGTGAGTGTTAAGTTTATTAGCACAAAGGACACCAAGGCTCGAAGTTAAAGAATTTATTTCGGGACTTTTCTTTGTGAACCCTGTGACTTCGTGGTTTTTATTGCGAATTTCATTCGCTTATTTTTAACTTATGGATTTATAATCCATAGCGGTTAAGTTTTGGTTTGAGAAAGGAAAGCTTCTGTAAATAAAGGCTTTGAGCTAATTTCAGAATATAAAGTAAAAACTAAGATTTGGCTAAACTTTAAGAGACAGTAAGTTTCGGAAATATCGGAATAAGAAAATTTTATATCTTAGAAATATTGCAAAAAATACGCCTGATGGACAATTCGGGATATTTTAACTTAAAAAACATCAATCAAGTGAATTCAATCATGTTGTTGCGTCAGATAATAGTCGGCTTATTAATTATGGGGCTATTTGCATGTTCAAAAGACGAGTTTGTCATTTCTTCTTCAAAGAGTACAGCGGATATCGTTGTAAATGAAAATGGGGTTGTTCAAACAGCTGCCCAAATGTTTGTAAAGGATGTTGAACGGGTAAGTGGCCGCGAGCCGAAAGTGGTTTCAGAAAGTGAATCTAATTTTCAGATTAAAGTTGGCACCCTTGGGCTGAATAATGAATTCGACGGGTTCTGTGAACAGAATGGAATTGACATTGGTCAACTGAAAGCGAAATGGGAGGCTTATGTTATAAAGTCAGTTCCCGGGAATAAAAGTGGCAAACAAACTCTTCTGGTTGCAGGTAGCGATTCCCGTGGTACAACTTACGGTTTGATGGAGCTAAGCAAAATGATTGGGGTTTCTCCCTGGTGTTGGTGGGACGATGTTAATCCTGAAAAGCAGGAAACGGTTAGTCTTCCCAATAATCTGTTAATTGAAGATGCTCCAAAAGTAAAATTCCGTGGCATTTTCCTGAATGATGAGGATTGGGGATTACAACCCTGGGCTGCCAAAACATTTGAACCTGAAACCGGCGATATCGGTCCAAAAACTTATGAAAAAATATTCGAGTTGCTTCTTCGTTTGAAAGCCAATTCTATCTGGCCGGCCATGCATCCTTGTACCAAATCATTTTATACCATTCCTGGCAATAAGGAGATGGCGGCGAAATACCAGATTTTTGTTGGTACTTCTCATGCCGAACCGATGCTGCGGAGTAATGTTAGGGAGTGGGATCATGAAAAGTATGGCGAGTACGACTATTCTATTAATCGCCGTGTTGTTAAGGATTATTGGAAAACAAGGATTGAGGAATTAGAGCCTGAAGATAAATATATTGTAACAATGGGAATGCGGGGAATCCATGATTCCGGAATGCAGGGGAATCTGACTTCGGAGGAAAAGGTGGATCTGTTGGAAACAATTATCAGCGATCAGAGAGAAATGTTGCAAAGTGTTTTGAAGAAGGACATTGCAGAAATTCCTCAGGCATTCGTTCCGTACAAAGAAGTTTTGGAGATTTATAAGAACGGTGCTCAAATTCCTGATGATGTTACTCTGATTTGGCCCGACGATAATCATGGTTATATCCGTCAATTATCAACTAAGGATGAGCGAGAGCGTTCAGGAGGTGCCGGAGTGTACTATCATATTTCATATTGGGGGCGCCCGCACGATTTTCTTTGGCTCGAATCAGTTCCTGTATCGCTGATTTGGGAAGAGATGAACAAGGCCTGTCAAACAAATGCAAAAGATATTTGGATTGTGAATGTGGGCGATATAAAACCAAACGAAATTGGAATGAATTTTTTCCTTGATATGGCCTGGAATCCGGATCAATTCTCTCCAGAGACTTTAAATTCTTATTATACACATTTTGCTGAATCTCAATTTGGCATCCAATACGCTAACGAAATCGGCGATTTGCTCTGCAACTATTTTCAGCTGGGATTTTCACGTAAGCCGGAACACATGGGATATAACCAGGTTTATCCGAATACAGCAATTCAGGATCCCGAACTTTCCTTGTTCCAAAATGGAGATGAGGTGCAACAACGTATTGATGTTTATGCTAAATTAGAAAAGCAGGCAGAACAGCTCTTGCAAAAAATGCCGGCACATCTAAAGGATGCTTTTTATCAACTTGTAGCTTATAAAGTGATTGGTGCGGCTAATATGAATAAAAAGATTTTATATGCCTATAAAAGCCGTGTTTATGCTGAACAAGGTAGAACAAGTGCAAATCTGTATGCAAAAAAATCAGAAGCAGCTTTAGAAAAGATAAAGCGAATTACAACTTTTTTTAATGATACGTTGGTCGGTGGAAAGTGGAAATATATGATGAGCGACAATCCGCGGGAGTTGCCGGTTTTTGATATGGCACCAACCGGAAATTATAATCCGACACAGGAGGTCGCAGGTGGAATTATTCCTGAAGGATTTTCAGATCCGGTTGATTCCGATAATGCTTACTTGCCCGTTTTTAATTCATCTGCAAATCGCAGCTATTTTGTCGATGTTTTCAATTCCGGTCTGCAAGATTTGGTGTGGAAGATCGAAAAAATAGAACCTTGGATTAAGGTTTCTAAAAAATCAGGAAAAACTATGGAGGATGAACGAATCTGGATTTCAATTGATTGGGATGCAGTTACCTCTTCAGATACAGTAAGCTCAGAAATTTTGTTTAAAATAAATAATCAGAACTACCCGGTTCTGGTAAATGCTATAAAAACGGAGCAAAATTCAGGGGATGAAAAACTGTTTATAGAGGATAACGGAATTGTTTCCATAGAAACCGAAAATTTTGAAAACAAAGAGAGTACGGCTGAAGGTTACTGGCAGATAATACAAGGATTGGGTAGGACTGGTGATGCAGTTGGAACTTATCCTGTTACAGCAGAACCATTCAATTTGGATGAATTAAACAAGTCTCCCATGCTTTCTTATGATTTTTATAGTAATTCTACGGGCGATGTAAAACTGAATTTTTATTGTTTGCCAAATCAACCGGTCAACGAAGACTACAAACTTCGTTTTGCGGTGGCCATCGACAATGGGGAACCGGTAATTGTAAACGCGGGATTGAAAAAGGAAATGGATGAACACAATGCCGAATGGCAAAAGAACGTTTTGCAGGCTGCATCTATTCAAACTGTCTCTGCAAAAGTTAAAACAGAAGGAAAGCACACCCTTGAAATCAGGATGATTGATCCGGGAGTGGTGTTGGATAAATTTGAAATCGATTTTAAAGAAAGCCGAAATTAAAGCATAACCAATAAAACGAAATAAAAATGATAAAAGGAATCTGTTATTTTCTGATCGCATCTGTTGCGACATTGTTTGCCTGTAGCCAAAGGCCTGTTCCTGTCGGGCAACAAACTATTAAAGTAAGTGCTCCGTTTGAAATGCCGGAGATTGTTTATCCTGATTTTACAGGTTGTGCAGAGTTTCCTATTACCGATTTCGGCGCAGTTATGGGAGATCAGCAAAAAATATCCGAAGCTATTTTGAAGGCGATGGATGCTGCCAGTCAGGCCGGAGGAGGAACAGTAGTTATTCCTGAAGGTGAATGGTTAACAGGCTCAATTCACTTTAAAAGCAATGTAAATCTTCATCTCGAAAAAGGAGCGACGCTGTTATTTTCTGACAATCCTGATGACTATTTGCCGCCTGTGCATACCACGTGGGAAGGCATGGAGTGTTATAACTACTCGCCACTGATTTATGCTTACGAGTGTAAAAATGTGGCTATTACCGGAGAAGGAGAGGTGAAAGCTAAAATGGACCTTTGGAGTAAATGGTTTGCTCGTCCTCCGGCACACATGAACAGTTTAAAGCGACTTTACGAAATGGCATCGACGGATATTCCGGTGGAAGAGCGACAGATGGTTAATGATACTGCTAATTTGCGACCACACTTTATCCAGTTTAACCGCTGTGAGAATGTTTTGTTGGATGGATTCACGGTTACCCATAGCCCGTTTTGGACAATCCATCCTTATTTGTGTAAGGATGTGGTTTTACGGAATCTGCATGTTTTTGCTCACGGTCATAACAACGACGGAGTGGATCCTGAAATGACACAAAATATGTTAATTGAAGACTGTACTTTTGATCAGGGTGATGATGCGATTGCCGTAAAATCGGGAAGGAATCAGGATGCCTGGCGACTGAATACTCCAACTAAGAATCTGGTTATAAGGAATTGTACAGTTAAAAACGGACACCAGTTACTGGCAATCGGCAGTGAAATGTCGGGCGGAGTTGAAAATGTATTTATGGACAGCTGCACGGTTGCCGATGGAGCCAGCATGTTTCATCTCGTGTTTCTGAAAACAAATGAACGTAGAGGTGGCTATATTAAGAATATTTATGTAAGCAATATTAAGGCCGATAAAATGCGTGAAGGAATTTTGGGTATTGAAACCGATGTGCTTTACCAGTGGCGCGATCTGGTTCCTACTTACGAAAGAAGATTGACTCCAATTTCTGATATTTATCTCGAGAATTTTCAGGCAAATGAAGTTAAGTTTATTTCCCGTATTTTAGGACAGGAGGAGCTGCCTGTTGAGCGCGTTGTTCTTAAAAATGTTGTTGCTGATAAAGTTACCGGAGAAGAGCAGTACATCCACAATAATGTGCTTGAGTTTGAACATGAATAATATTTCTCTCCGGTGCGTCGTCCTAAAATAATTTTGTGATTCAACTGCTTGTTATCCAAAATAATAGCGAATTTGTTACATTGTTTCAGGAAATGGATTGTTTCTTGATTCGCGTTTTGAACTGGAACTTTTCAGCTAAAATTTTAAAAGGAAGTTTGATGGAAAAAACAAAACTGTTATGCTGTGGTTCGTTTAAATTCTTTGTATGCTTACAACATCAAGGCTGATGATACAATTTCTATTTGTTTCACTTGATTCTAATACGGATATCACTCAGAATTACACATAAATTTATTTATATTGTGCGTCTATTAAACATGGTTGTAAAACTCTTTTACCACAAAAAAATAAAAATTTAAACCAATGAAAATAAAACTTTATACAAACTTCTGTTTGCTGCTATTGTTTATCGTAAATATCTCAATTGCACAGGATTCATATTCAAAAGCAGGTACCTGGGGAGACCAGGGGAACGGGACTTACATTAATCCGATTTTGAATGCCGATTATTCTGATCCGGATGTAATACGTGTTGGGGAAGACTATTACATGGTTTGTTCTGAATTTCATTTTATGGGAATGCCTGTACTCCATTCAAAAGATTTAGTGAATTGGACTATAATTGGTCGCATTTACGATGAATTTAAGTTTTCCCCAGAATTTGATTCCATGGAGAGGTATGCCGGAGGAAGCTGGGCTCCATCAATTCGTTACCACGATAATAAGTTTTGGGTTTATTTCTGTACTCCCCATGAAGGTTTATATATGTCGACTGCTGAAAAACCGGAAGGTCCGTGGGAACTATTAACAGAGGTTGTACGGGTTCCGAAGTGGGAAGATCCGTGCCCGGTATGGGATGAAAACGGTCAGGGGTATCTGGCCCGCAGCCAGCACGGAGCTGGACCAATCATTATTCATAAATTAAGCGATGACGGAAAAGAACTTCTTGATGATGGATTCACCGTTTACACAGGTCCCGTGGCCGAAGGACCGAAATTTTACAAAAGAAACGGTTACTATTATATTAGTATTCCCGAAGGTGGAGTGACTGAAGGGTGGCAAACAATACTTCGGTCAAAAAATATTTATGGGCCATACGAAAAGAAAGTGGTTCTTGAAACCGGTTCGACTGAAATAAACGGACCTCACCAGGGAGGGATTGTCGAGACACAAAGCGGTGACTGGTGGTTTATTCATTTTCAGCATGTTTTTTCGCTGGGTCGTGTTTGCCATCTGCAGCCGGTGAGATGGATTGATGACTGGCCGATAATGGGAGTTGATATCGACAGAAATGGAATAGGAGAGCCCGTTTATGTTTGGAAAAAACCGGATGTTGGAATGGAATACCCGATTACTGCCCCACAATCTTCAGATGAATTTAACGAATCTGAGCTTGATTTTCAATGGGCCTGGAATCACAATGCGGTAAATGAGGCCTGGTCATTAACAGAAAAACCGGGCTACTTAAGTCTAAAAGCCCTTCCCGGAGCCTCTCTGCAACAGGCCAGAAATACACTCACTCAAAAAGTAATGGGTAATCGGGGCGAGGTAACAACGCTGCTGGTTACAGAGGAAATGGAAGACGGACAAAAAGCAGGACTTAATCTGTTTGGCAAACAATACAATTCTTTGGGCGTAGAAAAGGAAGACGGTCGTTTAAAGGTGTTTGCAGATATCAACGGAGAAATATCTTTAAAGTCGATTAAAGGTAAAAAGATATATCTGCGGGTTGAAATCGTTTCTGGAGCAGATGATATTCTTCTAAAAGGAAGAGATAAAATGTATGCTGCAGAAAAGCGTGTTTCTCACCAGTTTTTTTACAGCACCGACAACAAAGAATATCTTCCGTTGGGAGATAAATTTTCAGCCACATTCGGTAACTGGAAAGGCCCCCGGGTTGGATTATTCAGCTATCAAACAAAAGAAGGAGAAGGAAAAGCTCTTTTTGACTGGTTTCATTATAAACACGATGGCCCGAACGGAGGACTTTGTAACCAGAACTAAGAATTTGAACGCCTATAGTTGTAACGATTTTTTTGATATAAGATGTTGTTGGAGTGGTTGAATTTCTGCTTTATGAAAATGGAATTGTGGTGAATTGTAATAATATAAATGTCGTGCTTTTTGCTCGGCATTTTTTATTTGTGAATTGCTCACTGGCGAATGAATGGGAGAGATTAAAAGCCATCCAATTTTTTGATTGGATGGCTTCTATTTTGAGATGTATTAAATGCTAGTTTGTTCTGGTAAAGGTTTGGCCGTTGCTCAGTTGCAGTTTTTGACCATTGTCTTTTATTTCAAAATCTACGGTAGTAGTGCTGCTGGGGAATCCGCCATTTTGATACTGGGCGGTTTGCATAAATTCCTCCCATGTCCATGGTCCAAAGCTCTCTGAATAAGATTGACCGGCCTGTGTGCCATTTACTTCCATTTCAACACGGGTCATAGTTGTGGTAAACGTATTATTGTTAACTGAATAGTTGAACGTAAGTTTAGTTTTTGTATTCAGATTTACCCCGCTACCGGATTGTTTGCTTATTTGTGTATAACGTCCTGCATTCAATCCGAAGTAGTATTCTGCAGAATATGATCCTCCGGCTACTTCTATTTCGTCGCTTGTCCAGGTGCCTGCTAATCCGCCCGACTGAGCATATGCAGTTAAGTGGTTTTCTGCTTCAGTTACATTATTCTTACTTTTTCCGTATTGATACAGGTTGTTAATGGCACCAATTTCGCCGCAAATGGCCAATGCACATGAACCCCAGTTTTGAAATCCACATTTTAGTACCATTTCTCCGTACTTGCCGACAACAGCACCTCCTTTAAACATTGCGCCTCCGGCTGTCGATTCTTCCCCAACAATATCTCCTGTTAAAGATAAAGCAAAGGAACTACAATTTAATACTGCGATAGGTGTTGCCATTCCTGCGGAGCCACCCACAGCAAGAAGACTAACTCCGCATCCTATACCTCCAAGTACCGGCCCAACCATTTTTTTTACAGCTTCGCCGTAGGTTTCCCACCAGCCCATGATTTCCTCATTGGCTTCTGCTGCTGATTTTAAATCTTCTTTTGCGCAAGCAAACAGGCTGGAAGTTTTAGAAATGTTTGAAAATTCAATGTCGTAAAAGTATTCTGTAGTACCGGAAGTCTGGTTTATCACTGCTACGTTACAGTTGTTTCCGTCGAATTCGGAAAATAGTAAAAGAAGATCCATTGTTGCTTTTTGCACATACATGGATTGGGGGTAGCCGTTGTCGCCCATTTCCACAATCCATTGATCGCCGTCGGAAAGTTGCACATATAATTGGTCGAGGTCGCTGCTGAAACCGAAAATAGTTTGAGTTTCGTCAACTGCGATAACCGGATATTCTGAATCGCCGGTTTCATAAAATTCTGCAGGATCGAGCTTGGGAGCTTCGTCTTCTTCAAAAAGGGAGTCAAACAGGGAGCATCCAAATAATAGCCCTGCCAGAAATAGTGAGGTAATGATACGTTTCATAATTTGTTTATTTAATGGGTAGAAAATTTTGTTAAATATAGAATTTTTATGGGAAGGCTGAAAAATATGGGTATTTTGAATAAAAAAAAGGCAGGTAAAACCTGCCTTTTAGTGAGGTTCCTGGCGGAGTCGAACCGCCGTACACGGTTTTGCAGACCGCTGCCTAGCCACTCGGCCAAGGAACCTTGTACGTTTCGGACTGCAAAAATATAAAATTTTATAGTTCCTGCAACAAGAAAATTAAAGACACTATTATTTTCTTAGTTTTTGCCATCTTGAATTCACTTGAGTACTTGTAGAAGCTTTGCCCCAGGTGTTGTTCGCCGATCTTGGATTTTTCCCTTCTTTTAATTCCCGCTTGCGGCCTTTTATACATTTCTCGCGGCAACCTCCTTCGTTTAAATAATTTGTACTGTAAAACATCGGTTAAATGGTTGTTTATTTCGTTTCGAAAATACAAACAGAAAGTCCGAATATATTTGATGGAAATCAGTATTGTGTTGAGGATTAAATATTTAGCAATATTTGTAGTGACTGGGTAATTGGGGAAATGAGTGAATGAGTAATTGTGGCGGAGAATTTATCTGCCAAGTGCGACTGCCAACTATCTTTCAAGAGTAACGCTCACGCGTTCGATTTCGCCACCCATGGGCGGATTCATCTTCGAAATTTTGATTTTTGCTTTTTCAATGGCCGGAAATTTGGAGTAAAGTGTATCCAGAATACGTTTCCCTACGTTTTCCAGCAGCGATGATTTAATTTGCATTACTTCCTTTATGGTTTCGTAAACGGCCTGGTAATTCAGGGCATCATCAAGATTGTCGCTTTGAGCTGCGGAATCGCAGTCTGTCTCCAAACGAATATAAACTTCAAAGTTATTTCCAACCACTTGCTCAGCGGCAAAATGCCCGTGATAGGCATAAAATTTCATTCCCTCAATTTCAATAACTCCCATGCAATAATAAAATTATGGCAACAAAAGTAATAAATTGAACAGGTGTTTATCGTTCTCACAAATCATTTTTTAATTTTGTACGCTTAATCATAGGGGTTAATTCAAAAAATATGGCAGAAACAACAAACTCAAATACTGAGACAAAAAAGGCAAATTTTATACATGCCCAAATTGATGCCGATTTAGCAGCAGGGAAAAACGATAAACGTGTTCATACCCGTTTCCCTCCCGAGCCAAACGGATATTTACACATTGGTCACGCCAAGTCGATATGTTTAAACTTTGGCCTGGCCCAGAAATACGGTGGTAAAACCAATCTGCGTTTCGACGATACCAACCCTTCGAAAGAAGAGACCGAGTACGTTGAGTCGATCATGGAAGATGTTCACTGGTTGGGATTCGATTGGGAAGATCGGTTATATTACGCTTCCAATTTTTTCCCGAAATTGCATGCTTTCGCTATTCAGTTAATTAAAGAAGGCAAGGCTTATGTTGACGACCAGAATGCTGAAACCATTAGCGAGCAAAAAGGAACTCCACAGAAACCGGGTATCGAAAGTCCGTTTCGTAATCGTACCATCGAAGAGAACCTCGATTTATTTGAACGAATGACTGCCGGAGAATTTGATGAAGGTGAAAAAGTTCTTCGCGCAAAAATTGATATGACCTCGCCCAACATGCACATGCGCGACCCGATTATTTATCGGATTATGAAAGCACATCACCATCGTACAGGCGATAAATGGTGTGTTTACCCCATGTACGATTTTGCACATGGACAGTGCGACTATTGGGAAGGAATTACACATTCTATTTGCACGCTGGAATTTGAAGTGCACCGTCCTTTGTACGACTGGTTTGTTGATCAGTTGATGGATTCTGATTACCGTCCGCGCCAGATCGAATTTTCGCGCTTGAATCTGACCTACACGGTAATGAGTAAGCGAAAATTGTTGGAATTGGTGAAAGATAATCATGTGAATGGTTGGGACGATCCACGGATGCCAACTATTTCAGGTTTGCGTCGCCGGGGATACACTCCCGAATCGATCCGTAATTTCTCGGATAAGATTGGCGTAACCAAGGTTGACGGAACTACGGATGTTTCGCTGCTTGAATTCAGTGTTCGCGAGCACCTGAACAAAACAGCCCAGCGAGTTATGGGAGTGTTAGATCCGCTGAAAGTGGTCATTACCAATTACCCTGAAGATCAGGAAGAGATGTTAAGTGCGGTTAATAACCCGGAAGATGAAAACATGGGGCGTCGCGATGTGCCATTTTCTCGTGAGGTTTATATAGAAAGAAATGACTTTATGGAAAATCCTCCACGTAAGTTCTTCAGATTGGGACCCGATCGCGAAGTACGTTTGCGCTATGGCTACCTTATTAAATGTAACGAGGTAATAAAAGACGAAGAAGGAAATGTTACCGAATTGCATTGTACTTACGATTCTGAATCGAAAGGAGGAAAATCGTCTGACGGACGTAAAGTGAAAGGTGTTGTACACTGGGTATCGGCTAAACATGCTGTTAAAGCAGAGGTTCGTTTGTACGACCGTTTGTTTACCGATGAAGAACCGGATGGTCATAAGGATGTTGATTTTAAAGCGTTTATGAATCCTGATTCATTAAAAGTACTAAATGAGTGTTACATCGAACCATTTGTTAAAAACTCGAAACCACTCGATCATTTTCAGTTCGAGCGTTTGGGATATTTTAATATGGATCCTGATTCAACAGCCGACAATCCGGTGTTTAACCGAACCGTTGCATTACGAGATTCATGGGCAAAAGCTCAGAAAAAATAAATCATAAAGCGGGAATTTACTCCCGCTTTTTTTATGAAAGTCGATAAAGATTGAAGGAATTTCACGCAGAGATCGCTAAGTTTTCGCGAAGAACGCCAAGCAGATTTAAGATGATCAAATCTCAGCGATCTTCGTGTTTCTTCTTTTCTTTGCATTAGAAGAACTTTGTTCATCTTTTATTGCAGACGTGATTTTCAGGAATCATGAATGGTTTTTGAAAAATCAATTCATCCTTAATAGAACTCAACTTTCCCTGCTTTCATCCTCGTTTTACTGGTGCCAACTTTTAAAACGACAGTTTTTATAGAACAAATGATCCATTTACCGATACATAGGCTGCATTAACCGAATGTTAACTGACAGGAAAGCTTCGGTTTCATACTTTTGAATACATAAAATACAAAAAGCAGGAAAATGGAACGAGTGTCAAACGAACAAACAACACCCCGAAAAGAGAATAAAAATGAAACTTTAGCACTGGTTTTAATCGGAATCGGCCTCTTTTGGTTATTGAAGCAAACCGGTCTTTTTTTCCATTTCCAGTTTTTTCATCTTAATCATATTCTTGAACCAATTCGCCACTCATTTCATAGTTTCGGACACTTTATCTTTTCATGGCCGATGATATTAATAATTATAGGTTTGGTTTTAGTGGCTGGAAAACGTTCGGGGGGATTGGTCTTACTTATAATCGGTGGAATATTCATTATTCCTAAAATCTTTATTCTTACAGGAGTTACCATTGTTTTCTTATTTCCTGTAATATTAATTGTTTTGGGAATTGCACTTATTGCGCGATTGATTTAACTAACAAAATTATTTTCCGATTAAATAATTTAAGGACAAATAGGGACAAAAAAGCGGAGAGATACATATATTTAGGACAGTAAAAAACATCTAACTATGGAGCACAAACCGGATACATCGAACAGAAGGGCTATTTTAGGATTGTTCCTGATTGTGGTTGGAGGAATCTGGATCCTTCAGCGTCTTGATTTAATCCCATCGTTTTGGAATGATATTCTCATCTCGTGGCAAATGCTGTTAATCGGGATTGGGGTATTTTCTATTATCGGAGGGAACAAAACTACCGGAACTATTTTAATAGTTATTGGGGCATTTTTTTTGATTCCCGAAGTTACACATATTCCATACGAAGTACGACGAATTGGATGGCCTCTGCTGATTATAGGGATTGGGGTGGCCATATTATTTACTCAAACCGGACGTGGGAAAAAAGATCCTCCTATTTTCGAAACCGGGCAACAAACAAATGCAAGAGGGATGGATTACTTCGATGATTTTGTAATTTTCGGTGGTCGAGAAGTTTATGTTGATTCGCAACGTTTTTACGGAGGGAAGAGTACATCCATATTTGGAGGAACAGAATACGATCTTCGCCAGGCTAAACTTTCTGAAAACGGTGCGGTGATAGATACACTGGCACTGTTTGGCGGCTGTGGTTTTAAAGTTCCACCCGACTGGACCGTTAAAAATGAAGTAACTGCTATTTTTGGCGCCTTTACCGATAAAAGAGGAACTTCAATGAATCAAATTATTTCAAATCCTTCAAAAACCCTGGTTATTAAGGGGTTTGCTGCCTTTGGAGGAGTCGAGATAAAATATATGTAACATGGATTACCGCCACCCTTTCCTAACTACTCCCCGCTTATTTTTATCGTATGCTGTAGGCTGGTTGGTTGCCGCAATGGCCGTAGTGATAATCGCTGTGTTTGTTAACGGTATTTCTTTCGGCCTTGCCATGATGGAGTTTTTTACCTTCATGGTGCTTTTTGCAGTTATCGGAGCTTCTGTTTGGTATGTAATTAAATACAGTACCATAGAAGATAACAGCGTTTTTCGTGTAATTCTCGCTCACATCATTGCTGCAACAATCATTGTTTTTATCTGGCTTTATACCGGTGTTGTAGTAATTAAACTCGTTCATCCGAATGCGAAGTTCTGGCTGGAACAAACCCTTGCCAACCGGCTGCTTGGGGGGTACGGTTTATATGTAGTGAATGTGATTTTCTTTTACGCAGTGAATTATTACCTGGCGTTTAAAGAAAAATCGAGAAATGAAACCAAACTGAAAGAGTTGGTGAAAGAAGCTGAACTGCATGCACTAAAATCGCAGATCAATCCGCATTTTCTCTTCAATAGTTTAAACAGCATTTCGTCGCTAACGATGACCGATCCGGCTAAAGCCCAGGAGATGGTAATCAATCTTTCGCAACTGATGCGCTATTCGTTAAAGCATGATCAGAGTGAAAAAGTGAGTGTGAAACAGGAAATCGACAACAATAAATTGTATTTAAGTATCGAAAAAGTTCGTTTTGGTAAAAAATTAAATCCGGTATTTGCAATTGAAGAGGATTGTTTAAAGGCCGAAATACCCAATATGATTCTTCAGCCTTTATACGAAAATGCTATAAAATACGGGGTTTACGAGGCTACCGAAACCATTGATGTTATTACTCACTGCCGATGTATCGACGATTTACTGGAAGTTACCATAAGTAACACTTACGATAAGAATGTAGTAAGTAAAAAGGGAGAAGGAATCGGCCTGCGAAACATCCGCGACCGGCTGCAGGTGATTTATGGAAATCCTCATTTGCTAAAAATTGAAAACAAGAATAACGAATTTACAGTAACTTTAACCATTCCTCAAAATTTGAAATGATGACAGAAAAATTGCGCACCATAATTGTAGAAGACGAAGAGCTGGCCCGCAACCTGATGAAAACCTTTTTGGCCGGTAACGAGTCGATTGAACTGATTGCCGAATGCGAAAATGGTTTCGAAGGTGTAAAACAAATCAATGAACTGAAACCCGATTTGGTTTTTCTGGATATTCAAATGCCAAAAATTACCGGTTTCGAAATGCTGGAGTTGCTGGAACATAAACCGCAGATAATTTTTGCAACAGCGTACGATCAGTATGCATTGAAAGCTTTCGACTACAATGCAGCTGATTATCTACTGAAACCTTATTCGAAAGCTCGGTTGGATGAAGCGATTGAAAAAGTAGTGGAACGTATTCAAACAGAAGGAAAAGAATCGGATGTGGCCGAACGTGTCAGCGATTTTCCGAAAGAAGAATACCTCGACAGAGTTGTAGTAAAAGACCGTCATAAAATTCATATTGCCCCGGTTGACGCCGTCCGTTATATCGAATCGATGGACGATTACGTGATGATCTACACCACCGAAGGACGCTGGATGAAACAAAAAACCATGAAATATTTCGAAACCGCTTTGAATCCGAAAAACTTTGTACGCATCCATCGCAGCTACATCGTAAAAGTGGATGAAATAGCCGAGATTCAGCAATATGAGAAGGAATCGTACATTGTAATTCTGCACGACAAAACAAAACTAAAAGTCAGCAAAACAGGTTATAAAAACCTGAAGGGTGTGCTTAATTTTTAGCATGAGATTCAATAAATTATCCGGGAGGAAGAGATATTTTTATGTAGGATTATGTTATCCTCAAAGAAAAACCTTGTGATATTAAATCGAAAAAAGAAGGCAAGAGAAGAACTGCAGAAGTCGTTTGGTAAAATAAAAGACGACTCGTTTCATTTTGATTTAATAGAGAGGTATTTTTGGGCAAAAGATAATTCCAATTCATTTCAGACTCTTTCTGATAAAACCTGCAACGATTTAGATTTTAATGAATTGTTCATGTTCTTAGACCGGACCTGTTCAAAAGTCGGTCAGCAATACCTGTATCAAACACTTCGGACAATTCCAAAATCGGTTAATGATTCCGATGAAAAGCTGATTGAACAGTTTTTGAATGTGGTTGATTTCAGGACCTCGGTGCAAATGAAATTAGCAGAACTGAAAAGTAACGATGCCTATTATATCAGCACACTAATTCAGGAAGAACATAAAAAAGTGCCTAAATGGTTTTTTGTAACTAAAATCCTGTCGTTTTTAAGTTTAATATCGGTTCTTTTAATTCCTGTAAATCAGCAAATCATATTCGTCTTGTTTGGAATTTTTATCATTAATATGGTAATTCATTTCTGGAATAAAAGAAATTTATACCAGTATCTGGAGTCGATTCCTCAGTTGTTGCGGTTAACAAATGTTGCATCAGAACTTCAAAAAGATGAACGTCTGGTTGCACAAAATCGAGAATTAACCAAATCGCTCCATATCATTTCCGGTATAAAAACCAGGATGTCGGTTTTTAGAATGGAAGCAAAAATGGAGAACGACCTGGCTGCTTTGGTTTGGGGAATTGTTGAACTGCTTAAAATATTATTTCTTGTAGAACCCCTTTTTCTGTTTGGAGTTTTAAAGAAGCTTGATTCCATGCGCAAGGAGATGGATGAAGTTTTTAGTTTTGTTGGGAAAATTGATGTGTTGATTTCAGTAGCCTCTCTTCGGAAAGGTGTATCAAACTATTGCATTCCTCAAATTACGCAGCATTCTAAAACGTTACAGGCTAACAACGTATTTCATCCCTTGTTGCCCGATTGTGTCGGTAATGACATTGATATTAATCAAAAATCGGTTTTGCTCACCGGCTCAAATATGTCGGGTAAAACAACTTTTATACGAACAGTCGGGATTAACGTATTAACCGGATTGACCATAAATACATGTTTTGCTGATCGTTTTATAATGCCAAGAATGAGGTTGTTCTCTGCCATTCGAATTAGTGATGATTTATTGAACGATAAGAGTTATTATTTCGAAGAGGTGGTAACCATAAAAGAAATGCTGGATACAAGTAAAAGCGAAAAACCCAATTTGTTTTTGCTCGACGAAATATTTAAGGGAACCAATACCATTGAACGGATATCGGCAGGTAAGGCTGTTCTTTCTTCGCTTTCGGAAGGACAGAATATTGTACTGGTGTCGACTCATGATATTGAGTTGGCAGATTTATTAAAAAACGAGTACGACTTGTATCACTTTAGCGAAAGTGTAGATCAGAATACTGTAGATTTCGATTATCGGATAAAAGATGGAAAGCTGAAAACCCGAAATGCGATCAGAATTCTCGAAATAAATAATTATCCCGAGAATATCATTCGGGAAGCAAATGTGATTTCTAATGAGTTGGATAAGCAAATTAAAATAAACGTTTGCTAATCAAATTTCTTCAGTTGTTTTCATTTTGCTATCAATTAAATCGTTGTAAGATTCCTTAACTGACATTTATCTTATTTCACTCCTTGTTTTTTCCGTATTTTTTGCAACTTAAATAAACTGAGACTGTTTTTTGGGTAGATATTTGTTTTCCCGGATACTAATTTTTGATTTTAATGACTATCTGTCAATGAGTTTTGGTTTTATGGTTTTTATGAAAATCTATTTATTCAAAATAAAATTTTAATGAAACGAGCAAGGAACTCTTTTGCAAAAAGAATTTTTATCACGCCTGGCACGAAGATGCTAAGCGAGTTCCATGTAAAACCATTAAAAACAAACAATTAGAATTACATGAAAAAACTCACACTGTTACTGGTTGCTGTCTTCTTATTTTCGTCAGCGGCCATCTCCAAAAAGAAAGAAGAGGAGAAAAAAGAAGAAGCCAAACCGTTTGTTAATTCGGGGTTGGTTAGTGGCTTGAAATGGCGAAGTATTGGTCCGGCCTGGGCAAGTGGCCGTATTGCCGATTTTGCCGTGAATCCAAAAAACACAAAGGAGTTTTACGTTGGAGTAGCTTCGGGTAACGTATGGAAAACTGTGAATAACGGTACTACCTGGAAGCCGGTGTTCGATAATTACGGTGCATACTCCATTGGTATTGTAGAGCTCGATCCGAACAATTCGAATGTGGTTTGGGTAGGAACCGGTGAAAACAACCACCAGCGTACTCTGGGTTATGGCGATGGCGTTTATAAATCGCTCGACGGAGGAAAGTCGTTTAAAAATATGGGGCTGAAAGAAAGTCGCCAGATTGGTGGAATTGTAATCGATCCACGCAATTCGGATGTTGTTTTTGTTGCAGCTGAAGGATCAGCCTGGGGACCCGGCGGAGAGCGTGGTTTGTACAAAACTACCGATGGTGGCGAAACCTGGACGAAAACGCTGGACATAAGCGAAAATACAGGTATTGCAAACCTTGTTATGGATCCATCGAATCCTGATATTCTATACGCAGCATCGGAGCAAAGACGTCGTACTTCATTCACAAAAATTGGTGGAGGACCAGAGTCTGCAATCTATAAAAGTACCGATAGCGGCGAAACATGGCGCAAGATCATGAAAGGACTTCCATCGGTTGATATTGGTGGAGTTGGTATGGATGTTTCTCCGGCTGATCCAAACTATGTATACCTGATCGTTGAAGCAGCTGAAGGAAAAGGCGGCTTTTTCCGTTCTACAGACAAAGGCGAAAGCTGGGAAAAGATGAGCGATTACAGTTCAAGCGGTCAGTATTACAACGAAATTGTATGCGATCCTGTTGATCGCGATAAAGTGTATTCAACAGAAACCTACACGAGGGTTACCGTTGATGGCGGAAAAATATGGAACAGACTTTCAAATAATGGTCGTCACGTAGATGATCATGCAATTTGGATCGATCCTTCCGATACAGAACACCTTATGATTGGTGGCGATGGCGGTATCTACGAAAGCTGGGACGATGGTTCTACTTTCGATTTCAAAGAAAACTTGCCTGTTACACAGTTTTACCGCGTACATGTTGACGATGCCGAGCCGTTTTACAATGTTTACGGCGGAACGCAAGACAATAACTCGATGGGTGGCCCGTCGCAATCAACCAGTCGCAACGGTGTGATTAACGACGAATGGTTTGTAACAATGGGCGGCGACGGCTTTTTCGTTTCCAGCGAACCCGGAAATCCTGACATTGTGTACACCGAATATCAATATGGTAACATGTCGCGCTACGATAAAAGAAGCGGCGAAACGATAAATATTAAACCTCGGGAGCGAAAAGGTGAGTTAACCTACAAATGGAACTGGAATACTCCTTTGTTTGTGAGTTCTCACAAAAATACACGTGTTTACTGTGCGGCGAATAAAGTTTTCCGCAGCGAAGACCGCGGTAACACCTGGGAAGTAATCAGCGACGATCTGACCGCACAAATCGATCGTACTTCTATTCCGGTAATGGGCAAATACTGGCCGGCAGAAGCAGTTGTGAGAGACGTTTCAACTTCGCAATGGGGAACCATTGTTTCGCTTGAAGAATCGAAGTTGAAAGAGAACCTTTTATATGCCGGAACCGATGATGGTATTATTTCTGTTACTGAAGACGGAGGCGATAACTGGACACAGGTAAAATCGTTCCCCGGTGTGCCGGAGTTGACAATTGTAAGCGACTTGTGCGCCGACCGTTTTGATGAAAATGTGGTTTATGCCACTTTCGATAATCTAAAACGCGACGACTTTAAACCATACGTTTGCAAAAGTACCGACAAGGGAAAAACCTGGACTTCTATTTCAGGTAATTTGCCCGAAAACGGATCGGTACACACTATTATACAGGATTTTGTTCGTCCTGAATTACTGTTTGTTGGAACCGAATTTGGCATCTACTTTACTGTGGATGGCGGTGAAAACTGGGTACAGCTAAAATCGGGAATGCCAACTATTCCAGTTTTCGATATTGACATTCAGGAGCGCGAAGGCGACCTGGTTGCTGCATCATTTGGCCGTGGTTTTTACATCCTCGACGACTACAGCCCGCTTCGTGAAATTTCGGCTGACCTTGAAAATACTGAGGCTGCAATTTTCCCGGTTAAAGATGCTTTAATGTTTACACAAACAAGCGGAAAAGATAACCAGGGAAGTACTTACTTTACTGCCGCAAATCCTGCCTATGGAGCTACTTTTACTTACTACCTGAAAGAGGTTCCGAAAACTAAAAAACAAATCAGGAAAGAAGAAGAAAAAGAGCTGTTCAAAGAAGGAAAGCCTATTCCGCAACCATCATGGAGAGAGTTGCAGATGGAAGGTCAACAGGAAGCATCGCACCTGATATTTACTATCTACGATAACGATGGAAATGTGATTAATCAATTCACAAAGAAACCATCGAAAGGAGTAAACAGGGTAACCTGGAATATGACTTACGCTTCTACTGCCAATGCTCGTTTGCGCGATAAATTTAACCCGATATCAAATGGTGGCCGTGGTATTATGGTAATGCCCGGAACTTACAAAGTGGGTATGAAGTTGTGGCACGAAGGAGAATTGAAGGATTTGGTTGAGCCGGTTTCGTTTACCTGCAAGAAGTTAAACAACACTGTACTGCCTGCCGAAGATTATAAAGAGAATGTTGAATTTGCAGAGAAAGTGAATAAACTGGCGTTGGCTGTTACCGGAACCTCTCGTATGATTGGAGAAACAACTGATAAGATTGAGAAGATTAAACAAGCCATTTATGCCACTCCGGGAGCCAGCCAGGAATTAATGGATAAAGCCCGTGCAATTGGAGTTGAGCTGGAAGAGCTGAACTTTAAAATGAACGGTTTACCTGCAAAAGCAAGTTCGGAAGAAATTCCACCGGCACAGGTTCCTATCAACAGTAGGTTGAGGAATATTACCTATGCACACATGGGATCGACAACGGGAATAACTACTACCGAGAAACAAGGCTATGAAATAGTGAAAGAAGAATTCCAGCCTGTTTTGGAAGCGTTAAAACGTATTGTTGAGAATGATGTTCCGGCATTGGAAACCGAACTCGATAATATAAGTGCTCCCTGGACTCCGGGCCGTTTACCGGATTGGAAAGAGTAAGATAGTTTCGAGCTTGTCCTCCTTTGAAAAAGGAGGTGTCCGTCAGCTGACGGACGGGGGATTAAAGAAAATGCCATCTGTTTTTATAAGCAGGTGGCATTTTTTGTACCGTTCGTCAGGCCGGTGATTCCTGGAAGCATATGTAAAGGCCATAGCGTTCAATTCTTCAAAATTAATGGCTAAAGCTTTTTGTTTATTGTCACCTCAATCACCGGGCTGAAGCCGCGGTGGAAAAGAATCCTGAGGATTCAAATATTTATAGTAAATGAATGCGTTGATTTGTGGTACGACTCCGGCCGGAGTCGAATAAAATTTTCCTGCAATTTGCTATAACCATGCGATGCCGCCGGCATCATAAAAACCGCTCAGCGGAACCATGGTTGAGGCAACAATCAGGATAATTGGTTTTCTTAGCGTTGCATGGAGCAGTCCTTTTTTATGTTACTATTTGCCCCTGTGCAACTGTTCTATACCTAAAAATTATGATTACTTTTAATGTGCTAAAAATGGAGATGTCTGCTACCTAAAAAATTTCTTTTTAATGCCAGAAACATAACCACAGATTACATAATAGATTCTATGAATAACGTCAATTCAACTTTTCGCTATAAAATAATTCGTTTTTTATCACAACCATATCCATTTTATTATCAGGGGAAAAATCTATTGATAATAAGCGGATTGCTGTTTGTAATGACTTTTCTCTTCAATTATATTTTCGAGCCTTTTAATGTAAATATACCGGAACATAAACTCAATTACTTTTGGATCTCATTTATTCATGCTTGTAGCCCTTCGGTAATTATTGGCTTCTTTTCGCTGTATAAATCAACATCAAAAACAGAAGAAAACTGGAATGTTCGAAAGGAGATACTTTTAATATCAGCGTTTCTGTTATTAGTTGGTATTGCTCAGTTTTTAATTCGGGATGTCATTTATAATAATCCGAATAATTGGTCGTGGAGGTATTTATTCGAAGAAATTAGAAATACATTTTTAGTAGGAACTCTTTTCGCAATATTCCTGATTTCTTTAAATTATAACAGGCTGAATACAAAACACGTTAAAAATGCCAATGCCATAAATTTCTCTGGTAAAGTAGTAAAGAATGCAGCTAATTCCAATGTTTTTATAAAAACCCAGGTAAAGGGTGATGCTTTTAATTTGAATTTAGAGACTTTGCTATTTGCTAAAGCCGAAGGAAACTATGTTGAGTTATATTTGAACGAGAACAGGATTAACAGAGTAATAAAACGCATTACTTTAAAAGAATTGGAAACAACTCTAAAACAACATCAATATATTATTAAAACCCACAGGTCGTATCTTGTTAACTTACACTATGTGAAAAGTGTGGTTGGTAATGCACAAGGGTATAAACTCCAGCTGTATAATTACGACGAAAAGATTCCTGTATCGAGAAACAGAACTCAGGAATTCGATGCGTTGGTTACTCGTATTTAATCACTCTTTGCTATTCGTCACAAAAGCTTGCCAGTGGACCCAAATCAATTTTCCCGGCAGGTAATCTGTATACTTTTGGCCAAAAATTAAAAATTATGCGCAGACACGATTTAGATTGGTTAAGAGTAATTGTATTTGCATTGCTCATTTTTTATCATGTAGGAATGTTTTTCGTTCCTTGGAAATTCCATATTAAAAACAATCATTTATACCATTGGCTAATTTATCCAATGTGGTTTTTAAATCAATGGCGATTACCCATTTTGTTTGTTATTTCAGGAATGGGTACTTACTATGCCTTGCAAAAAAGGTCAGGAAAGCAATTTGTTTTGGAAAGAATAAAAAGGCTTTATATTCCGTTAAATGTTGGAATACTTTTAATTGTTCCGCCACAGGTATATGTCGAAAGATTGGTTAAGAATCAATTCCATGGAAGTTATTTCGATTTTTGGCCTGTAAATGCATTTAATGGTGTTTATCCGAATGGAAATATGAGTTGGCATCATCTGTGGTTTTTACCCTATTTATTATTGTTTTCATTAATTCTTATTCCCTTGTTTTTATACTTGAAAAATCATCCGGATAGCGGTTTTAATTCAGGATTAAAACAATTGGTTAAAAGTCCTTTTGGATTGTATGTTTTTATAATCCCGTTGTATTTTATCGAAGCCTACATCGAACCATTCTTTCCTGTAACTCATGCTTTAATTGGCGATTGTTTTACCATTATGAATTGCATAACTCTTTTCTTTTATGGATTCTTATTGATAACAGTAAAAGACACTTTTTGGATAACTGTTGAGAAATACCGAAGATATTTTCTGGTTACAGGAATAGTAAGCTTTACAACCATGCTATTAATAACACTCAAATACGAAGATTCAACCATCAGACATTTTACCGAAGCTTTTTTTAAGGTTCTTAATTTATGGTCGTGGATTTTAGCTTTATTCGGATTTGCTGCAAAATACTTAAATAGAAAAAGTAAAATATTGAGCTATTCCAACGAAGCTGTCTATCCGTTTTATATATTGCACCAAACTGTTATGATAGTAATCGCTTATTTTCTGATTGATTTAAACTGGCCGGCAGGCGTGAAAGCTTTTATAATGATTATTGGAACATTTGCATTGTCGTGGTTATTGTATGAGTTCCTGATACGAAGGTGGAACTATGTTCGACCCTTATTCGGATTAAAGAAAAAAGCACCAAAAGAAAAAATGGTGTATACAAAATGGGCGAAATGTTAGTATTTTCAGAGGCTGCACCTCCTTCGCTCGTTGCTATTTATATTTGGTGTGCAATTCACTAAGATTGACAAGAATAAAATTCATCCATTGCAAGAGATACTAATTGCAAATTTGTAGCATGTGTTGCAGCAATGTATATTTGTAAACGAACAGCAAAATATATTTTAAGAATGAGACTAACTATATTGATAATTCTATTTTTCCTGGTGCAGACCACCAGCCGGGCTCAATTAGCCCGGAATCCTGTTATCTGGGCCGATGTTCCAGATGTAAGTACTATTCGTGTTGGCGATACTTACTATATGAGTAGTACCACAATGCATTTGAGCCCCGGGCTGCCAATTATGAAATCGAAAGATCTGGTAAATTGGGAGATGGCCGGTTATGCCTACGATCGTTTGGTTGAGAACGATAAAATGAACCTTAAAAACGGGCAGGAAGCTTATGGAAAAGGATCCTGGGCCAGCAGCCTCCGGTATCATGACCGGATGTTTTATGTATCCACTTTTTCTGCCACATCAGGAAAAACGCATGTTTACAGAACCACTGATATTGAAAATGGCAAGTGGGAAGCCTTTTCTTTCGAACCCGTTCTTCATGACAATTCGCTTTTTTTTGATGATGACGGGCGCGTATACATGCTTTATGGCGGAGGCAAAATACAACTCGTTGAGTTGCTCCCCGATGCATCGGGGATAAAGCCAGACGGGATTAAAAAGGTAATTATTGAAAATGTTAATCTTGTTTTTGGAGAAGATGAGGTTGGAGGACTTCCCGGCGAAGGCAGTCAGTTGCGTAAAATAAACGGAAAATATTACCTCTTTAATATTGCCTCGCCCAAAAGCCATTGGTCGCGTTCGGTAGTTGTTCATCGGGCTGATAAAATTACAGGACCATACGAAGGGCGTGTGGTTTTGCAATATGAGCAGATTGCCCAGGGAGGATTGATTGATACACCTGAGGGTGACTGGTACGCCATGTTATTTGGCGACCGGGGAGGTGTGGGGCGTATTCCATATCTTGTACCGGTGAAGTGGAAAGACGGGTGGCCTGTACCCGGCGTTGACGGTATAGTGCCCGAAACCCTTGATCTTCCGGATAATTCGAAGGGCATATTTGGCATTGTTGCTTCCGATGAATTTGAACGAAATCCGGGTGATCCAAAACTTCCTCTGGTGTGGCAGTGGAACCATAATCCTGACAATACAAACTGGGATATTCTCCAAAATCCGGGACGCTTACGCATTACAACCGGCCGCGTTGATACGAATGTACAATCAGCCCGAAATATGCTTACACAACGAACATTTGGACCACGGTGTTCGGCCACAACTTGTGTAAATGTTGGTGGTATGAAAAATGGAGATGTAGCCGGACTGATTGCTTTTCAGAATAAATATGGTTATGTGGGCGTGAAAAAAGAGAATGGTAAAAAATCGATTGTTATGGTACAATCGCGGCTTGGTATCGAGGGAGAAGATGAAAAGCAAGGTATTCTTGCGGTGAACAATGTGAGTACATTATTTCAGGAGATGGAGCGTGTTCCACTTAACCGGGAAAAAGTATATTTCAGGATCGACTGCGATTTTAACGACGATAAGGCTTTTTTCTATTACAGCCTCGATGGAGATAACTGGTCTGAAATTGGCGAATCGTTACAAATGGTTTATACCTTTTCAAAGCATTTTATGGGCTATCGTTTTGGGCTGTTTAATTATGCAACAGAAGAGCCCGGAGGGTATGTTGATTTTGATTATTATCGAATTAAATAAAGAAATAATTCCTCTGTTTTTGTAGTCAGTGTGCAATCCGATAGAATTGACCGGAACAGATTTTAAATCTGTAACGAAGGTGAATTGAGGATAAACTATATAAATAGAATTTATCATGACCACGAAAAATAAGTACAAATTGTACCTGCTAATTGCGATAATTTTTATTTCAGTAGGAGTCTTTATTTTCGCTGATGGATTAAGAAGATGCTACAGCGGAGGATTTTTTTTAATTATTGGGGGTGTTACTTTATATAAAGCACTCTTTGAATATCGAAAATAAAAGAGATATTCGCTCGCTCACACGCTATCGAGCGAATCCTTTGGCGAGATCTTTATTTCGTTACACTAAATAATCGTGCGATAGCCGTGGCATTTTTTTGAATTGAATCAGGAGTGTTTTTTTTTGCACCGTCCTTTAGGGCGGTGATTTCAGAGAATCAAGAATAAAAGCTTTAGCGTTTAATAATTCATAATTAATGGCTGAAGCCTTTTTATTTATTGCTATACTGACCACCGGGCTAAAGCCATGGTGCCAAGGAATCCGTAGGATTCAAATGTTTATAGCAAATGAATGCGCAGATGTGCGGTATGACTCCGACCGGAGTCGAATCATTTTAGCTGGTAATTTGCTATAAATATGTGATGCCGCTGGCATCTAATTTTAGTGGAACTATGAAAAATAGTTTAATAACTATAAAATATAGTTGGATAACTAAAAAATATAGTTACATTTGTTTTGTATTTACATTTTAAAGTCTGAACCATGAAGAAGCTTACACCTAAAGAAGAAGAGATACTGAATTTGTTCTGGGAAAAAGGTCCCATGTTTGTGAAAGAACTCAAAGAATTTTATTCAGATCAGAACCTGCACTACAATACTCTCTCTACAATGGTGCGTGCTATTGAAGAAAAGGGATTTATTGCTCACGAAAAATTCGGAAATACCTATCGGTATTTTGCGGCTGTTTCGAAAGAGGATTACAGCAAACGTACTTTGGGAACACTGGTGAAAAAGTATTTTAATAATTCGTATAAGAATGTTGTGTCGCTTTTAGTGGAAGAAGAAAATATTTCGCTGGAAGAATTGAAAAAACTGATCTCTGAGATTGAAAACAATAACGACGAGAAATAATGACCCCGTTATTAACCTTCCTTATAAAATCGTCAATTAGCCTGGCATTGCTTTATTCTTTGTTCCGGTTTTTGATGCGAAACGAACGAACCCATTCTCTCAATCGTTTTCTTTTACTCGGAATTCTTTTAGGTTCCGCTTTGATTCCGTTTCTGAATGTGCAATTTTTTTACGAGGAGATTCCATTGAAACAAATCGAGGTTGTAAGGGAATTTGTTTCTGCTCCAATTCCTGACGAAGCAGTGTTGGCAGAGTCGTCACAGTTGTTTATCCCTGAAAAAACGTTTTCTGTAAATCTATGGCTGCTTGTTTATGTTTTGGTAATTGCTGTTTTGTTTATCCGCTTGTTTATAGCCATAGTAAAAGTAAGTCAGATAATAAATAAAGCCGATAAACGACGTTTCCGTAAAATTGTACTTGCCGTGGTGAAAGACGTTATTCAGCCATTCACATTTCTAAACAGGGTAGTGCTTTCCGAAAAAGATTTTAAAGAAAATAAAGATATCGTGGTAGCTCACGAGCTTGCTCACATCAAACAAATGCATGCTGTTGATTTGGTAGTTTGTGAGCTGTTTGCCGTAATGCAGTTTTTTAACCCGTTTATGTGGTTGCTGCGCCGCGATTTGAAACTCATCCACGAGTACCAGGCCGATGAGGCCGTTCTTAAAAAAGGCATCGATGCACAAAAATACCAGTTGCTGGTATTGGAGAAGGCTGTTGGCGAAAGACGTTTTGCCATGGTCAACCATTTTACTCAAAAACCCATTTTAAAACGATTAAAAATGATGAAGAAAACAAAACTTCAGAAGTGGGGCGGGGTGAAGCTAATTCTCTTTGTGCCCATATTAATTGTGCTGTTACAGGCATTTGCGCGACCTGAATTGATTACAAAATCAAAAGATTTTATTCCTGTACGTTATACGGGAAATAAGGCAGAGCAATGGCTCTCTAAATGGACAATTGACAACATTGGTAAAGGGATTTTTGAACCTGCTTTGACAATAAATGATTTTCCCCAAGCTGAAAACAATGTATTTGTAATTTTAATGAATGCCAACGACGATTATCTGGTTGAAGGCAACATGGCCACAAAGGAAAATCTTAAAGCACAAACAACCCGTTTTTTGCAGGGCGAAAATCCCGGCGATGGCAAGGCTCCGGATTTTGTCGAAACGGAAGTTCCTTATGTCGGGAAAATAAACGTTCCCCAGTGTTTGGTCTCCTACAAAAATGACATTAATTCATCGCCAGAAGCCGTAAACTATACGCTGCGCCAGATTGGCGAGGCTTACCTCGAAGCCCGTGAAGCCAAAGCATATATTTTGTTTGGCGAATCGTATTTTGATTTAAACGAAAAGAAGCAGGCTGCGGTTAATCTGGCTGTCCCGGTTCGTTTTGTATACGAATATCCAAAATCGCCACCGGCAAGCGTTTGGTTGCCTTTCGACCGAAAGCCTTCACCTGAACCGAAGCCCATGCAAATTGTGGTAAAAGAAGACAGATCGGTTTATGTTCAGAATCAAAGGTTTAATACGTTCGAAGATTTTGAAAAAGGCTTTCTGCAATGGAATAAAGAATTGAATGAAAGTAATAAGTCCCATGGAAACAAGGCCTATTACAGGGCATATGTAACATTCGAAGACATCCCTTATCCTGAACAAAAACCATACATGGATGCGTTTCATAAATTAGGCTTGCATGTGGAACATTATAACGATAAACGTAAGCCACAAATACGTTCATTTGAGGTTGATAAATTGAAGGACCGAAATGAAAAGGTTCAAACTGAGGCGCAAATGGAAGTGGCTTCAAATGAGAAGATGGATAGCGTTTGTAAGTTGTTTATCCCCGAAGGATTTTCTCCAAATGGCGATGGTATTCACGATTGTTTTATAGTTAAGGGCCTTTTCCCGGATTATCCGAACGCAAAACTGATAATTTATAATAGTGAGGGACAAAAATTATTTGAAAAGGAGAACTATGGAAATTCCGATGTTTGGGGCAAGGATAAGGCCTGGTGGGATGGAAACATTGGCGAGAAGTCTGTAAAACAAAAAAAATTACCGGCCGGAAATTATGATTACATGCTTGAGCTTGGTAATGGGGAAGTAAAAACTGGTACTGTAATGCTGACAAGTTCAGCACCTCCTCAGGTTTTAGAGGTCTTACCTGCAAAACCGCAATACCCAATCCCTTCAATTCGCTTTCACGAAAATTGGATTAATTTAAATGGTGCAAGATATGAACTCAATGTATTAAAAAATGCCTTGGAGGATTTGTTCCCTAACGATGGGACACAGCGTCAGGTTGAATTAACCGTATACTCAACTGTTTCGAAAGAGAGGGTAGAAGAAATTTATGCAGCCCTGCAAAGTGTGGAAGATTTGGAAATAATACGAAAGGATGTAACACCTCCACCTCCACCACCTCTCAAACCAATAACGTTGCGAAAAAATGGTGTCATAAATTTTGCAGGAAAAGACTACACTTTTGAGGAATTTGAGCAAAATATTATTACAATGGAAAAACAACACCGAATGGTCTCTGATAAAAATGATTTAGAAGAATATAGAAATCGGGCAACTGTAACAATTGAATCGGGAACTGATGAGGCTAATATCGTTCGTTTTAAAAAAATAATGGAGAAGGGGAATTTTGCAGATATACATTATAAAACAGAAGTACAAAAGAAGACTGAAAATGACTCTGAATTTGCTAAAACTGAAAATCAGAAACTGAATAAGGTTGTTGTTCATCTCAATCAAAACAAACTAAATTTTCAGGGTAAATTCTGTAAAGTTGAAAATATTAATAATGAGGTTCAGAAATATATCGAACAAAATCCAGATACTAAAATTGTGGAGTTGGTGTTACATGAACCCGATGAGCTTTCAAAAGAAATTACTGAAAAGGTAAAAGAAGAGTTAAATAAGATTACTGGCGTAGAAGTTAAAGTGAAGGCTGTGGAAGTAATGCTTATTAAGAAATCGGAATAATTTAAGTTCTATTTTTATAGGAAACGATTTAGTTAGTTAAAGCCCGGAGTTACCGGGCTTTTTTGCATGATGCGCTTTTCGAACCAATCCTTTTTATTTCAGGAAGCTAATTTTTTCTTACTTTTGAATATGCGAATCAGTCAAAAGGAAAAAGAAATAATTAAGGATCTTGCCATTGCAAAATTTGGCAAGGGCACTAAAGTATTCCTTTTCGGTTCAAGAATCTTTGATGATAAAAAGGGTGGTGATATCGACCTTTTAATTAGAAATGAACAAAAATCAAAACTTACCGTCGTTGCCAAAATTGAGTTTCTTTCAGAATTAAAATGTTTGATTGGCGATCAAAAAATTGATGTTGTACTCGATTCGATTTCCTTTCACCGAAAAAGGAACTTTTACAAATCAGTAACTCAAAATGCAGTTGAGCTATGAAGAAATCTGATAATAAAGACAGGCTTGATGAGGCACTGAAAATTTGTGAAATTCATTTTGAGAGGATGCGATATGCAACTCAAAAGGTGAAAAAATATTTCCCTTTAAATGAGGAAAAATATCACGCACTGAATGATGATGATTTAAGTTATCTGGATCAAATTATATTTCGGTTTTCAAAATTGCAGGATAGTATGGGAGCCCGCCTTTTCCCTTCGTTATTGGAAATTCTGGGGGAAGATATCGACGGCAAACCTTTTATTGATCTACTTACCAAACTTGAACAATTACGTTTGTTGGAGAACCACAAACAATGGTTAATCCTTCGTGAAACGAGAAACCTTGTTACTCATGAATATCCGTTTTTTACTCCTGAAATTATAGAAGGATTAAATTTATTAATGGAGCAAATTCTGGTGCTCGAAAAAATCTGGAATAGAATAAGATTCTTTTTAAAAGAAAGATTTGTTTGATACCGCAAATGTGGAAATGTACGGCCGTACGTCTCTATATTTGTTATCGTCTTCTCCCGCGTTTTTTTTCTTTCGCAAAATTCCAGGTCAATTTAGTTCCAACCATTCTCGGTGGGCCGGGAACAAAGGTTGGTATACCAAATAAATTACCTGTGTTTCCGGCGCTGGGAATATATTGTTCGTCCAGAACATTGGTTGCCCAAACCGATAAAATTACATTGGGTTTATCGAGTTCCAGACCTCCGTTAATATTCAGCAAACCGTAAGCATTTTGTTCCAATCCTTCGGTGTTTGCATCCTCGAAATAGATATGCGTTTTATACGAATACGATGGCGTAACAAATAATTTAATGGTAGGAGTAATGTTTACGCGAGCATTTACTCCAACGGTAAAACTGTGCTCCGGTGCCAGGCTGAAAACATTGTTGGCATAAGCCTGTTCCTGCCCGTTAACATCGGTTGAATCGAAAGCGGTTTTCAGCCATGCGTAATTGGCAAAAAAGTCGAGCTGTTTTACCAAGGCCACGCGCAGGTTCGCTTCAATGCCGTAAGCATTGGCTTTTCCGGCATCTTTAAACAGTAGATTGTATTCTCCGGTTTCGCTGTCGGCTACCCAGGCACGTGTCTGGAAGTTTTTGTAGAGTTGGTAAAATCCGGTTGTTTCAATAAATACGCGGTCGTAAAACGAAGCTTTAAATCCCAGTTCAAAATTGTCGAGAATTTCGGCAGCCAGTTCTTCTTTTTCTCCCGTTGAGGTGAACTGTAAAATGTTCGGACGCCGGCCACGCGAGTAATTGGCAAACACGTTTCCGTATTCGTTAAAACGGTATTTTAAGCCTCCGTGCCAGGTAAACGACAAGGTGTTCTTTTTAATCTCCTGCCATTCGCTTTCGCTGAATAAAAGGTTGGGTGTGTTACCGGTAAGTATTCCTAAAACCGAAGCAGAACCACCCGATAATGAGGCTTCGTTGCTCAGTTGGTAACGGTCGTAAACAGCCCGAACACCGGCCGAAACAAAGAATTTTCTGGAGAGCTGGTACGAAACATCTATAAATCCTTCAACGGCCATGTTGTTTGCTTCGTTGTAATTTTGTTCTTCGTGACCGGAGGGCAGGGGTGTTGGATCTTCCAACCCATAATCGGGCATGGCCGGTAACGCCGGAAACGAATAGGGCTGCCCGTTAGATCTTACAGGTGTTGGTTCCTCTAAAAGCATAATGCTGGCCATGTGTTGCTCGTTGGTAGAAAAGATATAATTCTGATCGGCTTTTTCCCACCAGTAACTGGCTCCCAGCGAACCGTTCAGCCGACTGTTTTGTGCAAAGTTCCCTCTTAATTCCTGGTAAAACTGTGTGGCTCCGGCATATTCAGCCATATCGATGGCTGCCGAGGCTGTTCCATCTCCGTCCCAGCGTGACGAAGCTTCAGTATTGCGGTACGAAGTTATGGAGGTCCAGTAAGTATGTTCGGTAATGTAGAATTTGTAATTCAGTGTAGCGTCTAAAATTTCTTTTCCGGTAAACAGGTTTTCGCCTTGCTCGTGCGAAGCCACTCCGCTAAAAATTCCAAAATCTCCGTTGGTGTTGGCAAGACTGTCGGGCATAAAAGCAATGCCCGGAGTATCGTCTTTCTGGTAATTCAAAACCAGCTCAGCATTGTGACGGTAATTGGGTTTGAATCTTGCTGAAAACCTTCCGGCAATGGTATTCTTTCCCATCAAATCACCACCCAAGGTATTTTCTACAAAACCATCGCGGTAGTTATAAATTCCGGCAGCGCGCACAAAAAGTTTGTCTTCTACGATGGGAATGTTTATCATGCCCCGAACTTCTTTCTGTCCATAGTCACCAAATCCGGCAGTGAGGTTTCCTTTAAATTCGTGCCCGGCCTTATTACTGACATAATGAACGGCTCCGGCCTGCGCGCCTCTTCCGAAGAGGGTGTTTTGTGGACCTTTTAATACTTCAACGCGCTGCATGTCGTATAGCTCAAGCGATGCCGCATTCATCCGGTTGATGGGAACATTGTTGAAATAAACCGAAACGCGTGGTTGCGAAGCCGGACTTATTTCGTCGCTGTTTAAACCGCGGATTGAAAAGGTGGGACGGTTAGCTCCCTGTTCGCGTATATAAATTCCCGGAACAAACTCGCCAAGTTGGCTCAGTTCTGTAATATTCGACTGTTCCATCATATTATAACTTACCGATGAAATTGCCGTTGGTACATCAAGAATTTGCTGTTCACGTTTTTGTGCATTCACTAAAATCGGTTCCAGGTGAATGTTGTCGAGCTGAAGCATCACGTTTTTCATGTTCTCCCCGGCGCGAATAATAATGTCGGCAGTATGCGTTTTATAGCCAACAAACGAAACTCTCACTCTGGCCCGTCCTGTCACCAGGTTTTCAATCAGGTATTCTCCGTCGGCATTGGTATTTACGCCTTTTTTTGTTCCGTCAATGGTTACAGTAGCTCCGGGAAGCGGATTGTAATCTTCGTCGTAAACAGCCCCGCGCATGAAAACTTTGGGCAATTCTTTCGATACGGTTTCCACATTTGTGTACTTGCGTTTTACTTTGCCGCGTTTTTTGGCTTGCCCGTATGAGGTGGAAAATAGTAGAGATAGAAGAAGGATTGCTAATACAGTTCTCATTTTGTTTGTCTTCTGCAATTGTTTAATGAAATAACGAAAAATCCTGAAAAATAATATTCATATTTTACACTGATAACATTATTTCAATACAATAACCTGAAGAAAGCCTTAATGTTTAACCGAGAAAACCGGTAGATGTAACCACAAGGCCAGTTCATCCATTTTATTTTGCGCTTCTTCCGGTGTGTTACATTTTTTAATGACGAGGTCCGGTTTTTTGTGTTGGTTTACAAAATAAACCCTGAATTCTGTTTTTGATGATGCATTTGTTCGGTTCGAACGGCTGTAGATTTTGTAAACTGATTTCATGGACACAACTGTTAAGCCAATAAAACGATCGATTGATTGCCACTGACCGGATTTAAATATCCCGAAATGTTTGTTGTATTCCCTGAATATTCTTTTTTCGGTGTCGATTTCCATTCCGGTGTAGGTGCCGAATAAATACCCGCAAACGATTAAACAGAAAATTGCTAATATCCATTGCTGATTGAGTAAACTCATTATTCCTACGATGAGGAATATCAGGCCAAAATAAATATACGGACCGCTTAAAAATCGAGAGGTTGTGTTGTTGATAAGCATGTGCTTTTTTGTTAAAGATAAAAATGTTTAAGCTAAATCCATAAATTTTCAAGGGTATGGAAGAGTTGTTTGCCTGGCTTTATTTTTTTTATTTATGGCTGAAATATCCGGAATGTTCAGAATCCTGAATATAAAAAAGGGACGCCTTGCGTCCCTTTGAAGGCAATACCGAATTAAATAAATAAAAATCTTCTCTCGAAAATTGTTTTCTGCCTTCTGACTAAAAAACGACCAACGATCGTTTTTAGTATCATAAGCATGGTTTGTGTATTGTAATTTCAGTGAAAAGATCAGGTTCTCAGTTCCTTTTGTAAATAAAATTTTCTCTTGGTAAAGGTCATCGTAGCCTGCACTATCATTCGAAGAATTACCTTCAATGATTTTTGTAATTGAGATCTTTTAAAACGTTGGTTTTACTGATATCTTTTTTGTTTTCTTAGACGGAGTTTAACGGGATTGGTTCAATTGAAAACAATCAAATTGGAAATTTGTAATTCTATATTAACTTATAAAATCAAATATATTCGATTGCTGGGCTTATTGTTGCTAAATGCTATATTTGAATACTAATATAAGACTTGTTGTGCGAAAGTGCTCTTAAATATGAGCAAGTCTGAGAAAAAACTGCTATTACTATGAAAAAATTTTTTGATATTCTGTTTATAGGCTTTTTGCTTATTTATTGTGAAACGAATGCCCAGGCGCAAATTGATGATCTTTTTCCGGGCCTTCAATACCGGCATGTTGGCCCAACCCGCGGAGGCCGGGTTACAACTGTAGCCGGAACCGCCGCTATCCCCGGTACTTTTTATATGGGGGCTACCGGTGGAGGAGTTTGGAAAACCGAAGATTATGGAATTAGCTGGAAAAATATTTCGGACGGGTATTTTGCAAGTCCTTCCATAGGAGATATACAGGTGGCACAAAGCGACTCTTCTGTACTTTATGTTGGAACCGGATCGGATGGTATCCGCTCGAATATAATTGCCGGAAAAGGAATGTATAAATCAGAAGACGAAGGTAAAACCTGGAAGCATATCGGGCTGGAAAAGACGGGGCAGATAGGTGCTGTTGAGGTTAATCCAAACAATCCCGACATTGTTTTTGTTGCTGCCATTGGTCAGGCTTTTAATCCAAATAAAGAAAGAGGAGTTTACCGGACGACCGATGGTGGAGAATCGTGGAAACAGGTACTTTTCGATTCCGATTCGGTTGGCGCTGTTGATATTGAATTTCATCCTGAGGATCCGTCTGTAATTTATGCTTCGTTGTGGCGTGTTGAACGAAAACCCTGGACAATTATAAGCGGCGGTTATCAGGCAGGTGGCATTTATCGCTCTACCGATGGCGGCGATACCTGGGAAAAGCTGGAGAATGGTTTACCCGGTGGATTGATCGGTAAAATCGACCTTGCAGTTTCGGCTGCCGATCCCGACCGGTTGTATGCTTTAGTGGAAGCTCCGGAAGATACAAAACAGGGCGGCTTATATCGTTCTGATGACAAAGGAGAAAGTTTTTCGCTGGTAAGCAACAAAAAAGAATTACTCGACCGGCCGTTTTATTACTGTAATATTGAAGCTGATCCAAACAATGCCGATATAATTTATGGTATGGCAACCGGTTTTTTTAAATCGACGGACGGAGGGGAAACCTGGGAACGTAAAAGTGTACCTCATAGCGATAACCATGACATGTGGATTAATCCTGATAATTCGGACCTGTTCATCGAATGTAACGATGGGGGAGCAGTTGTTACCTTTAACGGCGGTAAAACATGGTCGAGTCAGAACAACCAGGGAACTGCAGAAATATATCAGGTTGAAGTTGACGACCAATATCCATACTGGTTATATGGGGGCCAACAGGATTGGACAACCATAACCGTTCCGTCTAACCTACCTAATTCACCTACTACCGGGGCCAGTGAATTCTGGATGGCCGTGGGTGGTTGCGAAACTGGACCAGCTGTACCCAAGCCCGGAGATCCAAATATCGTTTACAGCAACTGTAAAGGACGTTTTGGAGTTTATAACAAGCTAACCGGACAGGAGCAGCAATACTATGTTGGCGCATCCAATATTTACGGGCATAACCCGAAAGATTTAAAATATCGTTTTCAAAGGGTATCGCCTATCCATGTTTCTCCGCACAATCCCGATGTGGTTTATCACTGTTCGCAATATGTACATAAAACCATAAACAATGGAAAAACCTGGGAAACTATATCTCCCGACCTGACTGCTTTTGAACCGGACAAACAGGTTATTTCGGGTTCGCCTATTACACGCGATATTACGGGTGAGGAATTTTACAGCACCATATATGCAATTCGCGAATCGAAAATTCAGGAAGGCCTGATTTGGGTTGGAGCCAACGATGGTCCGGTGCACGTTACCCGCGACGGCGGAAAATCGTGGAAAAATGTAACCCCACAGATGCCCGGTGGAGGAAGGGTTGACGCGGTAGAACCATCGCCTTTTAAAGTTGGAAAAGCTTATGCTTGTATTTTGCGTTATCAACTTGGCGACTGGAAGCCTTATATTTATAAAACTGAAGATTTTGGTGAAAGCTGGAAACTTATTACCAACGGAATCCCCGATGATTATCCTGTACGCGTTGTAAGGGAAGATCCTGAAAAAGAAGGTTTGCTGTATGCAGGTACTGAATATGGTATGTTTATTTCATTCGACGATGGTGGAACATGGGAACCGTTTCAGTCGAACTTGCCAGTAACTCCGGTAACCGATATTCAGGTTTATCGTAACGATTTGGTTTTATCTACCATGGGACGTGGGTTTTGGATTATGGACAACATTTCGCCACTTCATAAATACGCCGAAGGAAATCTAAAAACAGGTTTGTTGGAAATTGCCGATTCTTATTGCCAACAACGAATTTGGGGAGGAGTTAGCGGTGTTCAATACAATTCACCTGCAGTTGATATCGATTATTACATTGCTGCAGATTCTGTTCCCGAATTAAAACTGGAAATTTTCTCTTCTGATAATCTGTTGGTTAGAAGTTTTTCGAACACTGTGAAAGCAAAAGAAACTAAAGGCAACGAACCGGATATGGCTACTTCTGATTATTTCAAACAAGATTCCGTTTCCTCTCTGGAAGTAAAAAAAGGATTGCGTCGTTTTCGCTGGGATATGCATCATTTAGGTGCGTGGGATAAAAAGCCAGGCAGAAATGGAAAGAATGGTCCTCTGGTTGCTCCCGGCAAATATTCTGCTAGGTTAACTGTGGATGGAGTAACAACGGAAAAAAGTTTTGTTGTAAAAACCGACCCAAGAATTCTGGCAAGCGGAGTTGCCTCTGACGATTTACTTGCGCAGGAAGCGCTGTCGCTTGAAATACGCGACTTGCAGTCGGAAGCGAAAGAAGCAGGTGAAAAAATAAAATCACGAATTAAGGAACTTCAGGATAAGAAAAAGAACAGCCGAAAAGAAACAAAAGAACTTGAATCGCTCAAACATTTCGAATCGTTGCTTTATACAAAGGAAGGCAGGTACGAACAACCTATGTTGATTCCTCAGGTACAATATCTGTATTCGATGTTACAACGTGCTGATCAGGCTCCGGGCGATGATGCTTGTGAAAGGTTAGTTGAGTTGAAAGAAACCTTTATCCCGATTAAGAATTTTATTGAAGAACAGGGATACTAATCGGAAAATTATAGCAGAAAAAAGTTGGTGAAACCTTGTTCGTAGGGTAATGCCAGTAAATAAAAGAAGGTTATTTGAAAACGCGTTTCAAATAACCTTCTTTGTTTTCGTGATATCACAAAACGTTATATTGTTAGTGTAATATCCTTCCTTAAGTACTCATTAAATATTTGCCTTTTAGATTTTAAGCAATACCGAAAATACCAGGTTTGTACCCGGCGATACTACTCCCGAAGAATAAGGTCGATAGCGTTTGTTGAGGATATTTTCAATTCCCCCGGTCAAAGTAACGGTTTTATTTAGTTTGTAGGAAGACTTTAAATTCAGAGTCCACCACGACGGGCAATAAGGATTTCCGTCTTCATCTGTTGCGTAAAGATGTGGTTTGGCCTGTTCATCAGGAGCCAGTTCGTCAAAGTTGAGTTTCCCGTTATAATTCACATAAAGGTCGGCAAACCACTTTTGATTTTCAAAAATCAGATGCGAATTCCCAAATGTTGGAGGAACGTGCCTTACCGGGTAACTATCTGAATCTTCACCTTCGGTAAGCGTAATATCATGCCGTGTTCGCCAGTTGTTGTTAAAGAGGTATTCGAACGATAAGCTGGCTCCGTAAATAGTTGCCGATTCTGCATTAACCAGCGCTTCCACCTTGCTCATTTCTCCGTCGTACATAATCGAATCCTGTCCGTTTAATTTAAAATCGCGACGAACCATGGCGTCTTTCAGCCATGTGTAAAATGCCGTTATTTCAATTTTGGCTTTGTCGTTTTGAGTCCGAACAATACTAAGTTCGAGGTTTCTTGCATATTCAGGTTTTAAATCAGGATTTGGAACAACCACATTCCCCGGTTCTGAATCGAAAACTTTCGCTGCATCATCTATGTTGGGCGAGCGGAATCCAGTTGAGCCGTGTATATTTATTTGCCAATCGGAAGTGGGATGCCATACGATCCCCAGGTTCCCGTTAAAAGCCGAGTTGTTCATGTTAAAACCATCGAAGGGGAAATTGTAATATTGATGATCAAATTTTCCTTCCAGGTGCGTGTATGTAAAACGCGAACCTACCTGGAATATAAACTGTTTGTTGATATTGTATTTGAAAGAATAATAGGCTGCAAGGCTTCCGTATTCCGATCCGTCGGAGTACCGCGGGGCAACCGTTTCTGTCTCGCCTGTTAGCAGATTCTTCTGGATACCTGTAGATCCAACAATATTATAATAGCCCTCAACACCGTAGAAAAGTTCATTCTTTTTATCGAACTGTTTCCCAAAATCGAGGTTCACAGAGTAGATGTCGAGGTCTTCTTCCCTGCTTCTCAGCCAGTCTTTATTTACTTTTCTGTCGTTTCGGCTTTCGGTATAAGCCTGGTAGCCGGCCAGAATGTTTACCCTGTCGAATAAAGTATGTTTTTTATTGTAGAGTGCCTGCCCCGATAGCAGTGTCCATTTTTGTGGCCCGTAATACCAGCCGGCGTATTTCAGCTTGTCTCCTTTGTATTCTATCAACCTGTCGTAGCGCGGAATGTCTCCTGTTTGCGAATGTTGCGCATTTAAAATGAAATCGAAGTTTTCGTTCGGTCTGTAGCGCACTTTCCCCATTATATTGAATTGATTGTAAGCTGTGTATTTTTGAACCCGATCATTGCTGTTCTGGATGGTAACATCTTCCCCTTCATATTTCTGATTTGAAACATATTCTGGGCGTAAATATTCGTCGCGGCCTGATGCACCCATTTTTAAGTCATCAAAATCGGTGAAAGTTGTACTGATTACAGCAGCCCATTTTTCTCCTCCGAGATTGTAACTCGCGTGAATGGTTTTTTCGAAATTGGCACTTGAATATCTTGAATATACTTTCCCGAACGATTCGAATTTGTCTGTAGTTGAAAGCCGAGGATTCAAGGTGTTAAAACTCATTACACCTCCCAGTGCATCGCTCCCGTAAATAACCGATCCCGGACCAAAAATTACTTCAGTGTTTTCGAGACTTTGTGCATCAACTGAAATAACGTTTTGCAGATTTCCGCTTCGGTAAATGGCATTATTCATTCGAATACCGTCAACTACAATCAGAACACGATTGGCAGCAAAACCCCTGATCATCGGGCTGCCGCCACCCATCTGACTTTTTTGTATAAATATTCCTCCTTTTGCGCCCAACATATCAGCAGCAGTTTGTGGAGAATATTGCAGTACTTCCTCGGGCTGTATGGTTTTTACCGTGTGAGGAATTTCAGATTTATCTTGTTTCCATCGGTTTACAGATACCACAATCTCATCCAGTTTTACCGGATTTTCAACCAGCGATATCAAATGATCACTTTTTTCAATTTTTTCTCGCGTAGTGGTTAGACTTAGGAACGAAGAATGTTTAAACAGAATTTTCGCTTTTGTATTAAAACCCTCCAGATTGGCCTGCCCATTTGAGTCGGTTTGGGTTGAAAAATTGTCGGAAAGTAAAATTACATTTTCAATGGGTGCCCCGGTTTGGGCATTTATTACTTTTACATTGCTTTGGGCAAATACGTAAATGCCCAAGAAAATTAATGTCGCGGTTAAATACAGTTTTTTCACTAAATAAAATTTTAAACAAATGTATAGTTCCGCGCCCGACAACAAAAATCATACCCTTGTGTAAGGGAACAATTTAAAATTTTGTTATAATATCGGTTAATTTTCGTTTGTAAGAACTTTTTGTTCGAAAAACGGGTGTGTATTATTCTTTCTGTCAAAACGTTGCTTGTTGTGTAGCGCTATTTAAGGACGAAACAAAAAATCCGGTCTGAAAATAAACCGGATTTTAACGATGTATATCATTTATATGTTACACCAGTCCCTGTACAATCATAGAATTTGCAACTTTTACGAATCCGCCGATATTGGCTCCTTTTACATAGTTTGTAAATTCTGCCGATTCGTTGCCATATTTTACGCACATTGCATGAATATTGCGCATTATAGAGTGAAGCTTGGTATCCACTTCTTCGCGGCTCCATGCCAGCCGCATGCTGTTTTGTGTCATTTCAAGTCCTGAAACAGCAACACCTCCTGCATTGGCAGCTTTTCCCGGTCCATAAAGAATTTTTTGTTTTAAGAAATGGTGAACAGCATCTTCGGTGCTTGGCATGTTTGCTCCTTCTGCCACAACAAAACAACCGTTTAGGGTAAGCATTTTAGCTTCTTCCAGGTTTATTTCATTCTCGGTTGCACATGGCAGGGCAACGTCGCATTTAACATTCCACGGACGTTGTTTTTCCATATATTCGATGCTGTATTTATCAGCATATTCCTTTATTCTGCCGCGATTTACATTTTTCAGTTCCATTACATAATCCAGTTTTTCGCGATCGATTCCTTCCGGGTCGTGAATGGAACCGCTGGAATCGGAAAGGGTAACTACTTTGCCACCCAGTTCAATTACTTTTTCACACGCAAACTGGGCAACATTTCCAGAACCTGAAATGGCAACCACCTTCCCTTTAAAGTTTTCACCACGGGTTTTCATCATTTCTTCGGCAAAATAAACAGCACCGTAACCGGTTGCTTCAGGCCTGATGAGTGAGCCTCCCCATTCAACGCCTTTTCCTGTAAGAACACCCGTAAATTCATTTTTGATTCTTTTGTACTGACCAAACAGGAAGCCGATTTCACGACCGCCAACACCAATGTCACCCGCAGGCACGTCGGTATATTGCCCTATGTGGCGCGAAAGTTCGGTCATAAAACTCTGGCAGAAACGCATTACTTCATTATCTGATTTATTTTTTGGATCGAAATCGGAACCTCCTTTTCCTCCACCCATTGGCAGCGATGTAAGACTGTTTTTTAGAACCTGCTCAAAGGCCAGGAATTTAAGTATGCCCTGATTCACAGTTGGGTGGAAACGCAGCCCTCCTTTGTACGGGCCAATGGCACTGTTCATTTCAATACGGTAGCCGCGGTTGATATGAATCATTCCCCGATCGTCGAGCCATGGAACCCTGAACTGTATGATCCTTTCGGGTTCAACCATTCTTTCCAGTATTTTTGCATGTAGGTAACGCGGATTGTCGAGAAGAAAATCTGCCAGCGATTCAACAACTTCGTGTACTGCCTGGTGAAATTCAGGTTGTCCCGGATCTTTTGCTTTAACATAGTTCATAAAATCGTTTACAAACGATGTACTGTTTTTAGTATTCATTTTAATGGTTTTAGTTTCTATATGTTAATATACAAAAAAATGTATTCTATTTGATTGCTTTTCAGCATGTTAAAAAGATGTGGAAATAATAAACTGATATTTTTAAATGTGTGTGAATGTCAATTCAGAACCTGAGGATTGATTTTGTTATGAAAGTGTAAAAGAGCCTTTTACATCCAACAAATTATTTATCTTTGTGACCTTTAATTTAGAACGCTATTCAATATAATAATGGAGTACAAATTCGCGGAAATAGAGCCAAAATGGCAAAAGTACTGGGAGGAAAATAAAACCTTCAAAACAAAAGATGATTATTCAAAACCAAAATATTATATCCTCGATATGTTCCCGTATCCATCGGGAGCAGGGCTGCATGTTGGTCATCCTGAGGGATATACGGCAACCGATATTTTAAGCCGATACAAGCGGATGAAAGGTTTTAACGTGTTGCACCCAATGGGTTACGATGCATTTGGCCTTCCGGCAGAACAGTATGCCATTCAAACCGGAACGCATCCGGCTATTACCACACAAAAAAACTGCGATAACTTCCGTCGCCAGATTAAAGCTATTGGTTTGAGTTACGACTGGGACCGCGAAATAAATACCACTGACCCGAAATATTTTAAATGGACGCAGTGGATTTTCAAGAAACTGTACGATACTTATTTCGATGAGGAACAACAAAAAGGCCGCCCTATTTCGGAGTTGGTTATTCCTGAAGAAGTAAAAGCAAAAGGCGAGGAGGCTGTAAAAGAATACATCAGCAAAAAACGTTTGGCTTATTACGATAATGCACAGGTTTGGTGGTGTGATTCGTGTAAAACTGTTTGCGCCAACGAAGAGGTGCTGACCGATGGTTCGCACGAAAAATGTGGAAATACCGTAATTCGAAAAAACCTGAAACAATGGTTGCTTCGTATTCCTCATTATGGCGAAAGATTGTTAAGCGGACTTGAAGGTCTCGACTGGCCGGAAGGTGTAAAAGATATGCAACGCAACTGGATTGGGAAATCGACCGGTGCTGAAGTTGATTTTGAAATTGACGGGCTGGAGAAAAGTTTGCGTGTATATACAACCCGTCCTGACACATTGTTTGGCGCAACTTACATGGTAATTGCTCCGGAACATGAATTTGTAAACGAAATTGTTACTGCCGATAAAAAAGAGGCGGTTGAAGCATACATTAAAGCAGCAGCTTTAAAATCGGATTTGGACAGAACTGATCTGGCCAAAGAAAAAACAGGTGTATTTACCGGGCGTTATGCTGTAAATCCAGTAAACAAGGAATTGATTCCGATTTGGATTGCCGATTACGTTTTAATGGGATACGGAACGGGTGCGATTATGGCTGTTCCGGCGCACGACACACGTGACTTCGATTTTGCAAAAGAATTTAATATTCCGATCAACTGCATTCTTGATCCTAAAGATGCTGAAAACCGTGATGAAATTTTGGCCGGTGATGCTTGCTGGACTGAGGATGGTGCCTACATCAACTCTGCCAGCGAAGAAACCAATTTGGATATTAATGGTTTGAATAAAGCTGCCGGTATTAAAAAAGTGGTTGAGTGGCTTGACGGAAAAGGCATTGGAAAAGCAACTGTAAACTTTAAGTTGCGCGACTGGCTTTTCAGCCGCCAACGTTATTGGGGCGAGCCATTCCCTGTAATTCATTGGGAAGATGGCGAAGTATGTTTAGTGGAAGATGAGAATCTTCCGTTGCAGTTGCCTGAACTGGAAGAATACAAACCAAGCGAAACAGGAGAATCACCTCTTGCAAATGCCGATGACTGGTTAATAGTTACCGATAAAAACGGACGCAAAGGCCGCCGCGAAACCAACACCATGCCGCAGTGGGCGGGCTCGTGCTGGTATTACCTGCGTTACATCGATCCTGATAATACAGAAAGTATTTTTGATGTAAAAAAGGAAAGTTACTGGATGCCGGTTGACCTTTACGTTGGCGGTGCTGAACATGCTGTTCTTCACTTATTGTATTCGCGTTTCTGGCACAAAGTTTTATTCGATTTGGGTGTTGTTTCTACTGACGAACCATTCCAGAAATTGTTTAATCAGGGAATGATCCTGGCATTTGCATACGAAACAACAACAGGCGCTAAAGTAGCTTCTGACCTGGTAGAAGAAAAAGACGGAAAATATTTCCATACCGAAACCGGCGAAGAACTGAGACAGATTGTTGCAAAGATGTCGAAATCGCTGAAAAACGTGGTGAACCCTGACGATGTGATTGAACGTTACGGTGCCGACTCGCTTCGTTTGTACGAAATGTTTATGGGGCCGCTCGACGAGCGTAAACCATGGGCCGAAAATGGAGTAAAAGGTGTTTTCAACTTTTTAGCTCGTGCTTATCGTTTCTTTGCCGACACAAGCAAAGTTGTTAAAGGGGAAGAGGATAAAGAAGTTGCTAAGTTACTGCACCAAACCATTCAGAAAGTTGAGCACGATATTGAAAACCTGAAATTCAATACCGGTATTTCAGCGTTGATGGTATTCAATAACCTGGCCTATAAAAAAGGAAAGGTTACCAAAGAAACTGCTCAAATTTTTGCTAAGATTTTGGCGCCTTACGCACCTCACATGGCAGAAGAGTTATGGTCGGTTTACGGCAATACCGAAACACTGGCTTACGAACCCTGGCCAACAGTTGATCAGAGTTTGTTAACAGAAAATTCATATGAATATCCGGTGTCGTTTAACGGGAAAATGCGTTTTAAAATCGAACTTCCTTTGGATATGCCGAAAGACGAAATTGAAAAAACGGTTTTAGCCGACGAACGTGCTGTTAAATGGATGGAAGGAAAAACGGTAAGAAAATTCATTTTTGTTCCGAAAAAGATCATTAATATAGCAATTGGATAGTGACTTGAGGTTTTTAATTTCAATACTTCTGCAGGTATAAAACGCAGATCCAAAAAATATAGAAAAGGACAGCTCAAAAGGCTGTCCTTTTCTGTATGTCAAATATTTAAGAACTCTGAAAATCCTGACAATTCTCAATATTTTTCACTTTAAGGCTTTGTTCTTTTGCGCGATTTTTAATCATAAAAAAATTAAATGATGGTTTCAAAAATGTTATCAGCAAATAAAAAGCTGGTAAGTATTGTAAAAGATTATGCTATAATGACTTTTGGTCTGTTCCTTTTTGCAATGGCCTGGACTTTGTTTATTGTTCCTGCAGAGATAACCGGAGGAGGAATTAGCGGTGTGGCTGCAGTGGTATTTTATGCTACTAAAATACCAATCAGTATTACTTACCTTGCTATTAACTTTGTTCTTGTGTTGATAGCCATAAAAGTTTTGGGTGCCAATTTTGGGGTAAAAACCATTTATAGTATTTTGGTGATTACTGTTTTCTTCGCCTTTTCTCAGGATCTTCTTTCTAAACCTCTTGTCGATGATATGTTTTTATCTTCAGTGTTGGGAGGAATGATCAGTGGAGCAGGGTTAGGTATTGTATTTTCGCGTGGAGGGAGTACCGGAGGCACTGATATTATTGCCATGATCGTAAATAAATACCGGAACGTCAGCCCGGGGAGAGTAATCATGCTTTGCGATGTAGTTATCATCGGTTCTGTGTATTTCGTGTTTCGCTCAGTTGAAAAACTGGTGTATGGATACGTAGTTATGTGGGTCGTATCATACGCACTCGATTCATTCTTAAGCGGAGCCAATCGTTCGGCGCAAATGTTTATTATATCGAAACGTTATGCTGAAATAGCAGATTATATTAAAGAAGACACTTATCGTGGAGTTACTTTGCTCGAAGGGAAGGGCTGGTATACACGTGAAGATACGAAGGTAATTATGTCGGTTGTGCGAAAAAAGGAAACATCAGCAATTTTTCGTGAAATCAAACAAATCGATCCGGAGGCTTTTATAACCATGGGGAGTGTAATGGGTGTTTACGGAAAAGGTTTTGATAAACTAAAACTATAGAAATTTCCAATCGAAGTAATTCATAGTTGAAGATAATTTGAGATTCTACTTCCGATATCTGTAATTTTTTTAAAGTAGACATAATAAACTGGTTATCTTTTTAGTTTTCTTATTTTTGCCACTTATGGAAAAAATGGGGATGACTAAAATAATTCGATCGATATTTGTGGGGATGGTACTTGTTTTTATAACAAGCCATTTTTTTTCGTGTACAACAAAATCAGGTAAAGGAACAGAAGAAACAGCACAGGATACTATTGCTGAAATAAAGGAGCCTGTTTTGAAGTACGGGTTGCCTGTTGATTCATTTACAATTGAAAATGGGAAGGTAAAGAATAATCAATACCTCAGCCAGATTTTAAATGCCCGCGGTGTGAGCATGGGCACTATCGATAAAATTGCCCGAAAATCGAAATCAGTATTTGATGTCAGAAAGATAAAGAGTGGTGAAAATTTTGCAATATTCTCAACACGCGACTCGTTTCCCGAACCTAAATATTTTGTTTACGAAAATTCGGCTGTGGAATATACCATTTTTGAGTTGACCGATACTTTCGGAATTTACCAGGGGGAAAAAGAAGTTGAAACCCGTTTGAGTACTGCCTGTGGAGAAGTTGAATCATCTTTATGGAATGCAATGGTTGAGAATGGACAAGATCCGATCTTGGCCCTGGAATTATCTAAAATATTTGCATGGACCATCGACTTTTTTGGCATTCAAAAAGGAGATCGCTACCGGGTGATTTATGATGAGCAATATGTCGACTCGGTTTCTATTGGCCTTGGTGAAATTTATGCCGTAGAATTCGATCATTACGGAGATCCTAATTATGCATTCCGATTTGAACAGGATAGCATCTGGGATTATTTTGATGAAAAAGGGCAAAGCCTCAGAAAAACATTTTTAAAAGCGCCTCTTGAGTATTACCGCATAAGTTCGCGTTTTTCAAATGGCCGGATGCACCCGGTTTTGCGAATTCGCCGTCCGCACCACGGAGTTGATTATGCGGCCCCGAAAGGTACGCCGGTAATGAGTATCGGCGACGGAACTGTAATTGCAAAAGCCTATCAAAAAAGAGGTGGTGGAAATTACCTTAAAGTGAAACATAACTCTGCTTATACCACAACTTACATGCATTTGTCGGGTTATGCCAAAGGAATAAGTACCGGAACCCGGGTTCGTCAGGGCCAGGTAATCGGTTATGTTGGAGCCACGGGTTTAGCAACCGGCCCACATCTCGATTTCAGGGTGCATATGTACGGAAAAGCAATCGATCCATTAAAAATGAAAGCCGACCCTGTTGCTCCTGTGAAAGAAGAATACATGGAGCGTTATTTGGTTGTTAAAGACTCTCTTTTAAACGAACTTCAGAAGATTCAATGGGAAGAGCAGATTCTGGCAGCATCTAACTAATTTTCGAATTTCTTTTTTATTTGCGAAATACCTCTTCGTGTACTACATTTCCGTCCACATCACAGTGCAGGAAACGAAGTGTAGGTACGCCGTTTTCGTGAGAAACATTTCCGCGTAAAAAGCCTCCTTTTACTCTCAGAAAACGATGTTCAGGGCGTACATCCTGTTGTGGCCATCCGCCTGCATGCATATCGGCTCCGGCTCCGCAACTGAATTCCCAGAGGTTGCTTCCCTCAAAATGACTCACATATTGCCAGTGCCGGTCACCGTTGCATAAAAATACATTATCGAACTGATTGAGGAATTCACGGATTTCGTCACCTTCGTATTTCCAGTTGGAGTTGGAATAATTATCTTTTTTATTGTCTCTGTCTGGTCCTAATATCGGGTTGGCATTTATAATTACTTTGAAGGTTGCATCCGATTCTTTTAAGGTTTTAAATAACCATTGTTTTTGTTCCTCTCCAAAAATTGATTTTCCGGGGCCATCGGGCATCGTGTTTTTACTTCGGTAGTTACGGCCTTCGGTTATCCATATTTGCAGGTCTTTTCCCCATCGAATAGTTTTGTAAAATTTGTCGTGCGAAGGAAATTGTTCATCTCCAAAAATTTCAAGACCACGTTTCCAGCTTACCGTTCCGTATTTCATGCCAGGAAAGGCATCGTCGCAAAGTACATCGTGGTCGTCTTTCATAAAATAAGAAGTGGTTTGTTTCCAGAATTTTCGTTGCAGGGGCAGGGCAAAATTACGATCCCATTTAAAGCGCATCATTTCCTCTGTCATCGCCCATGGCTGAGGTTTGTCGTAATATTCAATATCCCCGGTGTGCACATAAAAATCGGGGAAGAGTTTGATCATCGCATCGTAAATTTTATGTCCGCCGGTAGTATCTTTTCGCCAGAAATCGTGACAGGTAACCACGCAAAATTCAATATCCTTTTCAGTATTTGCATCCGGAGGTGTGCGGAATGATCCCTGCACTTTATCCGATATTTCTGATTTTGCATCCTTTCGGGCAACTATTTCAACCACATACTTTGTATTCGAAGTCAGATTTTCCAATTTCCACTGGGTTGTGTAATTTTTGATAGTATCAACCGATCTCCAGCTCAGAGTTGTTTTGTCATTTTGTTTGGTTAAGGGATAATACGTGAGTTGCACTTCTCCGGCCGTTCCCGGACAAGCTCCCTCCATGTCGGCGATAGTAAATCCTTCAGGAATTTGGGCTTTGTTAATTTTTTCAGGAATTGCTTCTATGCTCAAGTTTTTTGCATTCTGTGCAGAGATTTCAATAAACTTAGCTCCACTTACATTCCCCTCAGGACTTTTAGTTAAACGTGTCCATATTACGATTGAGTGTTGATCTGCCCAGCCATTATGAAACCCGTTTCCAAGATAAGGGCCGTCTGTTTTTCCCGGTTTGTTACATGAAAAAAGAGCTGTAAAAGATAAAACAAGGAGCAAGGCAGGTAGTTGGTTTCGTTTCATTTTTTTATTAATTGAATTGAGGTAAAGATGCTTTCCAGTCGTCAAATAATAGTTCCATTTCTTTCACCTTTTCAGGTTGATCGGAGGCCAGGTTTTTTGTTTCTGTGGGATCTTCTTTCACGTTGTAAAGTTCAAACGGTTTATCAAGACCTTCTTTTACGATTTTATAACCGTTGTTGTAAACTGCTTGTCCGCGGCGCCATTCCCAGAAAATAGGTTTTTCACGGTTGCTTTTTTCTCCTTTAAAAACCGGCAGAAGACTTTCTCCCTGCATGGGAGTGATGGTTTGTTTGTTGAATTCGGTGGGATATTCAGCCCCGGTTAAATCTACCAGCGTCGCCATCATATCGATAAAATGTCCTGGGACTCTTGAAAATGAGTTGGCTTCTATTTTTCCCGGCCAGTAAGCAATAAAAGGTGTATTGATTCCTCCTTCGTAGCTGAAGTTTTTGTAATAACGGAAAGGTGTGTTGCCCACATTCGCCCAGTTTCCTCCCAGTGAGCTCCATTTTGTCATAGTGCCAATCTCTCCGTAATCATCGCTAAGACGTACCATTTCTGCAGAAGCTCCATTATCAGAAACAAACATAATAAGGGTGTTTTCGTCTTTTCCTGTTTCTTTCAGTTTTTTCAGTACCCGCCCGATGTTCTGGTCGAGCCGGTCGATCATGGCAGCATACACTTCCATTTTCTTGATCTCTGAAGTTCGGACAGAATCGTCCAATTCCTGCCAGTTTTCATACGTTGGTGCCGATAATTTATACGTTTCATCAATCAAACCCATTTCACGTTGTTTTTTGTAACGGGCTTCCCTGATTGCCTCATAACCTTTGTTGTAACGGTTTTTGTATTTGATAATGTCTTCGGGCCAGGCCATTAACGGGTCGTGTGGAGCTGTGAAAGCAAGGTACAGGAAAAATGGTTTCTCTTCGTTTTTGTATTCTTCCAGCCAGTTGATGGCATAGTTGGCAAAATAGTCGGTGGTATAAAAATCTTTTTCTGGGGGAGTATAGGGTTTAAACATTTTGTCATCGATGCACCAGGCGCGTTTGTTTTTGTTGCCGGGGCTGCCTTTTCGTGCCGGAACACCTTCTCCCTCGCGTTGTTCTCCGGGATTGAAATAATTGCATGCACCGTCTTTCAATCCATAATACCGATCGAAGCCACGTGTATAAGGATTTTCCAGTCCGTGGTGTTTCCCCGACCAAAGCGTGCGGTACCCGGCGGTTCTTAAAACCTCACCCAGCGTTACAGCGTTAGTTATGGGATTGGTATGTGTTTTATGATAGTTATTTTGTTGGGCATAAACTCCGGTAATCAAACAGGCTCTCGACGGGAAGCACTTGGAAGTATTGTGGAAGTTGGTAAAGCGCATTCCTCCTTCGCCCAGTTTATCCAGGTTGGGAGTTTTTATTTCGCTGCCGTAGCAACCAATATCGCTCCAGCCCAGATCGTCGGCGCTAATTAAAATAATGTTTGGTTTGGTATTTTCTTTTAGGCATGATTGCAATAGAAATAATCCCAAAGCGATGATAAGAATGCTTTTTCGTTTCATTGGTTTTGGTTATTTTAATATCGACAAGATAGCAAATAGATTTTACAGAGTAAGAGGAAATTTGTAATTTGTACCGACTAAAACTAAACCTATTTTTATGATTCTCAGGATAATTGCTTTTCTCTGCTTTTTAAGCGTATTTTTCAGTTCTTCTCAACAAAAGTCAAACGAGGCTTTTATCGATCAGCTATTGCCTTCCGTTAAAAACGGTGGATTCGAGATGGAAGATTACTGGGTTTGGGGAGCCTCTGTAATTAAAGGTGAAGACGGCAAATACCACATGTTTGCCTCGCGCTGGCCAAAAAAATATTCGTTTTTCAATGGATATATTTTTTATTCTGAAATAGTTCGGGCAGTATCGGATAAACCCGAGGGACCTTTTAAATTTCAGGAAGTGGTGATGAAAAAAAGAGGTTCCGGTTTCTGGGACGGAAGGATGACCCACAACCCAACCATTCATAAATACGGCGATACGTATATGCTTTTTTATATCGGAACTACTTTCGAGGGAGAGGGGCCAGCACCGGATGTTTTGCGGGAACCTGTTTCTGATGAAATTAAAAAGTTCAAAGAGGATGTGTACAGCAGAATCCGAATTGGAATGGCCACCTCGAAATCGGTATTTGGTCCCTGGAAACAATTGGATGAGCCGGTTTTAAAACCGCGCCCCGGAAAATGGGACGACAATGTAACTACCAATCCTGCTCCCTGTGTGGCTGATGACGGATCGATCCTTTTGGTTTACCGCTCGAATGTTCCTGAGTTAGGAACGCGGCTGGGAGTGGCAAAGGCAGAAAAACCGGGAGCGCCGTTTGTCAGGATTCGCGATGATTACATGGATTTTCATGTGGAAGATCCGTATATCTGGTGGGTGAATGATCATTACGAGATGATTGCCAAAGATCAGTCGGGCACATTAACCGATGAGTTCCACGCAGGAGTTCATGCCACTTCGAAAAATGGAATAGAGTGGACGATCAGCAATCCGGCCAAAGCATATTCGCGGGTGATTACCTGGGACGACGGAACCTCGGTGAACCTGGGTAGTTTTGAACGGCCTCAACTTTTAATAGAAAACGGGAAGCCGGTTTGTTTGTATTGTGCAACGGGCGATGGGCCGGGAGGTTTTAACAATGCCTTAAAAACCTGGAATGTTGCGACTCCATTTAAGAAATAGATTTAGTAGCTAATTTTGTAACATTTGAATTAAAAATCAGACCTTTAATTTATAGTTTAAAAATCGAATACCATGAATAAACTAATCACCTTGCTGGCAATCGTAGCCCTGCTTTTTTCTTGTAGTCCTTCCTCCAAAGATCAAAAAGTAAAAGACGAAACACTGAGTGAGCATGATCTGAAAATGCAGTGGTGGCGCGAAGCCCGTTTTGGAATGTTTATTCACTGGGGTTTGTATGCCGAACCGGCCGGTGAGTGGAAAGGTGAACGGATTCCCGGAATTAGTGAGTGGATTATGGCCAGAGCAGAGATTCCTGTGAAAGAATACGAGAAATTAGCCGAGACTTTTAACCCTGAAAAATATAACGCCGAATACTGGGTGAAACTGGCAAAATATGCAGGAATGAAATACATCGTCATCACTTCGAAACATCACGATGGTTTTGCTATGTTTCATTCGAAGGCCAGTAAATACAATATTGTGGATGCCACACCTTTTGACCGCGATCCGCTGAAGGAACTGGCAGATGAGTGTAAAAAACAGGGTATCAGGCTTGGATTTTATTATTCGCAGGCGCAGGACTGGCACGAGCCGGGTGGGACCTATTTCAATATTGAAGAAGGAAAACCGCACTGGGACCCGGATTTGAAGCGGGAACCTTTAATGAATTATATCAACGGGAAAGCGGTCCCGCAGGTAAAAGAAATTCTTGAAAATTATGATGGACTGGATATTCTTTGGTGGGATACGCCGCGAGGAATGACAGAAGAGGCAGCGCAGGCGCTTCAGGATGTGGCTGATGATTACCCCAATTTGATTACCAACAACCGTTTGTACAGGCCATGGCCGGGCGATTTTTCCACACCCGAACAACATGTTCCCCCAACCGGGCTCGATTACGATTGGGAAGTGTGTATGACTATGAACACCAGCTGGGGCTATAAATGGTACGACGAGAACTGGAAATCGACAGAGGACCTGATTAAAATGCTCGTGGATATTGCCAGCAAAGGCGGAAACCTGCTCCTTAATGTCGGGCCAACAGCCGAAGGTGAATTCCCCAAAGCCAGCATCGAACGGTTAAAAGAAATAGGACAGTGGATGCAGCAAAACGGCGAGTCGATTTACGGAACATCGGCCAGCCCGTTTTTTAAACTTCCATGGGGAAGGTGCACCACAAAAGAGGTAAAAGGCAATACCCGTTTATACCTGCATGTGTTCGATTGGCCAAAAGACGGAGTATTAAAAGTGCCCGGGCTTAAAGCCGATGTCAGAGACGTTTATTTGTTGTCGAATCCTGAACAACATTTTGCATGGAAATTCGAGGATGGCGATTTGCATGTGCATGCACCGGCTGTTATTTTCGATGAGATTAATACGGTTATCGTAGTAAAAACAAAAGGAAACGTGGAGGTTACCAGCAATAAGCCTGCACTAAATGAGGGGAGTATCATGTTGCCTGCCGATTTTGTAGATATTCATAATCCGGGTTATGGAGAACATGCCTTGTTAAAAGGTTCGGGTACTGAATCGGTGATTGTTAACTGGGTTGATAATCGCACACGGCTCGAATGGATGTTTAACACTCCGGAGCCCGGAACCTATAGGTTGGAAGCCTTGGTACAAGCCTCGCAAAAGGCAGGTGTAAGTGTGAAACTGGCAGATGAAGAAGTGAAATCGGAAATCAATCCAACGGGAGTGGACTTTGATATTGTTGCGCTTGGCGAGATAGAAGTAAAGGAAGCTGGCGATCAGATCATCTCGATTACCCCGGATAAAGAAAACTGGAGTATGGTAGATCTGATGTACCTGGAGTTGATTAAAAAGTAGAGTGTCGTATTTTCACCCGTTGACTTCAGTTCACCGGGTGAATTAAGCTTTTCGTTGAAAATATTTTTTACGCGCTAAGCAGTTCGAATCCACCAAGTGCATTGCCTTAAGTTGAAACTTTTATATGCTTGTAAATAATCTTCTATTTTACGCAACTCTTAGTCTAATCATTCTAAGAAATTGTAAACACCTAAAATAAGGGAGGTTCAATTTGTACGAATTTTAGAAATTTATTGTACGTTTAAGTGTCAATATAAAACTTAAAAACCTACGATATGAACTTTAACAGAAGAAATTTTATACAAAAGTCATTTGCATCGGCAGCAGGAATTACGGCAGCAGCAATGTTGCCTTACGATATTTATGGCAACGGCCTTCATAACACTTTGCGTCCCGAAGAGATTGTTCTTAAACCTGGAAATCGTCCGGCACCCAAAAATTCAATAAAGTTTGCAGTAATTGGTGTTAATCATGGACACATTTATGGTATGGTTGGCGCACTGTTGAAAGGAGGTGGCGAATTGGTTTCGGTTTACGTGAAAGAACCGGATTTGTTAAAGCAGTTCACAGGCCGTTTCCCTAACGTAAAAGTTGCAAAAAGCGAGGAAGAAATTCTGGAAGATAAATCGATTCAACTCGTGGCAAGTTCAATTATTCCGGTTGAAAGAGCGCCTCTGGGAATTCGGGTAATGAAAGCCGGAAAAGATTACATGTCGGATAAACCGGGGATTACCACTTTCAAACAGTTTAATGAAGTGAAAAAAGTGCAAAAGGAAACCGGACGGATTTATTCCATCATGTACAGCGAAAGGCTTGGAAACCCTGCATCGGTAAAAGCCGGAGATTTGGTGATGGAAGGAGCTATTGGCAAAGTAGTTCAAACAATTGGACTTGGCCCTCACCGGATGCGTCCGGAAACCCGTCCCGACTGGTTTTTTTATCCTGAAAAAGCCGGTGGAATACTCACCGATATCGGTTCGCACCAGTGCGACCAGTTTTTATTTTACACCGGTTCGACAGAGGCGGATGTTAACTTCTCGCAGATCGCCAATTTTAATACAAGCAGTTACCCCAACTACCAGGATTTTGGCGATATGAGTGTTGGCAGTCCTCATGCTACGGGTTATATCCGCATCGACTGGTTTACTCCTGACGGATTGCCAACCTGGGGCGATGGAAGAACTTTTATTCTTGGAACCGAAGGTTATATAGAAATGCGTAAATATGTTGATATTGCCGGACATGAAGGTGGAAATCACCTGTTTCTGGTGAATAAAAAGGAGGTGAAATATTACGACTGCTCGCAGGTTTATATGCCTTACGGCGAACAGCTGGTTAACGATGTGGTTAACCGCACCGAAACCGCAATGACACAATCGCATTGTTTCCTTGCCACCGAACTGGCATTAACTGCTCAAAAAATAGCAAAGAGGATCAATGTGTAATTAGCAGAATATCGATTTATTCACCCGATGACTTCAGTTCACCGGGTGAATAAATTTTAAATGTCTCGAGTCCCGTGTTTCGAGCATCAGATGAATTGGCTTTCTTTATTCAGAATTTCTTTGCATTTAATACAACTTTTATCATAGACTGAAAGTTTTCAAAAGGAATAGATGCAGCAATGCTGTTTCCCGATCCGAGTGCGTAACTCCCTTCTTCTGAGGAAAGATCCAGTAAATTGGCAGCACGTTTTTTTATTTCTTCCGGTGTTGATTTCGTAAGGAAATTCATGTCGATTCCACCTAAAATGGCAATACGGTGGTGGTACTTTTCCCATTCTGTTTCAACAGGAGAGATGGTATCTTCAAACGAATGCAGACCGTCATATTTCATATCTTCAATAATGTCGTCCATAATTTCAGCACGGTTGCCACACGAATGCAAAATAGCCGGTTTATTTTGGGCATGAATCGCTTCCACAATTTTCTTGTGCCAGGGAAATACAAATTGCCGCAGCATGTCGGGCGAAAACATAGTTTGCGTTTTAAATCCCCAGTCGTCGTTACTGATTACTGCGCCAATGGCAGGAAATGCTGAAACGATTTGGTAATACCGAAACAAGCGCGATCCGATCGCATCGAAAATCTGCCCGGTAAGTTTTTCATCGGTCAGGCTCATCACACAGAGATTTTCGTAACCAACCAGCTCTATCGCATTTTCCAATACACCTCCCGGACCGCAGGCTATCAGTTTCAAACCATCAGGAAGTTCTTTCTCCAGTTTCTCGTATACTTCGTAATTTCCAATTTCAGGGTTGGGCCAGTTGTATTCTTCAAAACTTTTTTCATCAGTTATAACTGCACCTTCGTTTAACGATTTGCTTTGTTTTTCTGCTATTACTCCCTTTTTAAAACGCATGGTTTTCATAAACGAGGTGGGAATGGTGGCATAATCGTATCCCGCATTTTTACAAGCCGAAATCACCACGCGAAGGTCGCGTAACTCATCGGTTGTATTTTTTACCTGTTCGTCGGCCAGCCGTTCGTATAAATCCCTGTTCAGAAAGAATTCGAAAAGGGTGGGGCGTTCGGGCTTTTTTTTCTGAAGTATTTGTAACAGGTTTTTAAAATCAGCTTGCCTTGTATTCATAGGTAGTTGTATAACGATAGGTAAATATAAATTATCCTTTTCTTTTTGTGATAAACTTGATATGCCGGAGAAGCAATAAAAATGATTTAATCAGTAAGTGGCAACAACCCTTTATATTCGAGCGATTCTTTTATCCGTTCGTGATCCTTATCGAATCTGGTTGTCATTTCAGAATAAATATTTTGAAATTCCGCGTGTTTCCTTAGGTTTTCAAAAATAGGTTCATCTCTGAACTGACGGATAAAATTACTAAATGCACATTCATGCTGGTTTAATATTCGAAATTGTTCCATTGCCCCGGATGAATCATTTTTAAGGCAGCAGAGTCGGATTAAAAGCTCGGTTTTATAGTAGTTACTATAATTCGCAGTATTTATATTTTTTTCAAAAATCTCAATACAACTATCACATTTGTCCTGCATGCCCAGTTTGTTATAAATAACAGCAAGTCGCGACAGTTCTTTGTTTCTTGGTGTATACTTTAAATCAGAAACCATATTGAGGTAAGTTTTATAAGCGTTCAGAAAATCATCATTATGATAATAGTCTTTTAAAATATTTAAGTTGATTCTGAAATCGTTGGGATTGGTTAGAAGTTTTTCATTCAATAAATTAAGCGCCCAGTCGTAATTACCGGTACTGTCAATAATTAATTCACATTTTTCAGTAAGTAATAAACTATTTGGCGGATTTAATTCAATAGCAAGGGTAATGGTTTGCCAGGCTTCAGTGTACAATCCTGCAGTACGAAGGGCTCTCGCCAGGCTAAAGTAGTCTTCCGATTTTATCTCAGGATTTTCTTCCAGCAAATTGTATTTTATAGCTTTTATGGCATTTTCTACACACTTTTCAGAGTTGGCAAGCCCTAATCCTCCAATGGTTGTAGTTCTGGCAATAAGACGATACGAAATAGCAGAATTCGGATTGTATTCCACCGCTTTTTCAAGGTAATTAATTGCCAGTTCATAATCATTCTGGCTTATTAGTATTCTTGCTTTTGCTATCAGACACTTATCATTCTCATTATCGTATAAAATAGCCTTGTCGGTATAATAAAGTATTTCCTGAGCGTATCTGTCTGAATTATTTTCGGTATTTAAAAGTCGGTACGTGTTGGCAAGTTCTGCATAGGCGAGTGCAAACTGATTATCTTCCTCAACCGCCTTTTTAAAAAACGAAATAGCAGCATCAGTATCAATATTTTGGGTTTTCAGACCCTGTAAATAATACCTCAATGCGGTTTTATTGCCGGTAGGAACTTTCTCCATTCTAAGACTTTCTTCAGGGGTAATTTTAGCACCTATTTCTTTGGCTACATCTCTCGAAATCTCATCTTCGATTGTGTAAATATCATCAAATGTTCCTTTGTACCTGTTTATGGGGATGGTTTTATTCCGGTCGGCATTTATAAGCGAAACCGTAATCCCAAAATTATTCTCCCCGTAATTCTGACCGATTAATTCAACAATGTATTTTACTTTTAATTCTTTTGCAATTTCAGATATATCCGTGTGTGTGTGTCTGTACTTTATTACCGATGTCCAGGGGGTGACGTTTAAATCTTCAATTAATTCGAGATTGCTGTAAAGAGCATTGGCAATTCCGTCGATCAGGTAATCGCTTGAGTCGTTAGTGTGGTAATAAGGTAATAATACTGCAATTGATTTTTTGGGATTATGCTGCCCGGGATTTAATGGATTAAAGATGATGAAAAACAATACTGTAACAATTAAAACAACAACTGCTGAAAAGAGAATAGTTGTTGTCCTTTTTTTCTTATTCTGAAGAGATGAGTTAGATTCATCGTCTTTTTCTTCTCTTTTATCGACTTCGCCGGGAGGATAACCGTAAAATTCGTGAAAACATTTAATGAAATATGAAACGTTGTTAAATCCAACTTTAAAAGCTATTTCAGACACTGTGCACGAAGTATGTCGCAAGAATTCTTTTGCTTTTTTTAACCGGAAGTGGTTGATGTATTGGCTGGCTGATATTTTTAAAGTTGCATCCAGCTTCCGGTGCAGATTAGATCGGCTCATTCCCATTTCCTTTGCCAGTAATGAAACTCCAAACTGCGGATTGCAAAAATTAACTTGAACAACCGCGTCGAGTTTTATCAAAAAATCGTTCGCCGAGGCAACCGGAGAGTTCATGGCTTTTAGTCTTCATGTTGTGCTGTGTTTTAAACGTGTTGGCAGTTGGATTAGTTACAAAAATTAAGATTGTCAGATTTTATAAACCTGCTTCGTTTAACCAATCATTGAATATACTTTTTCCAAAGTTTAAAACTTTGGAAAAGCTTAAACTGAAACAGGATCTTTTTATTTAAAAGCAAACCTTCAGGTGTCTTAAAGACCTTGAAGTGTTTGAAAAGATAGAAAATCGCCTAACTATCTGAAATGTAAGTTCTCGCAAATCTGCGGGAGCTTACTTTTTCCGTCGGGTTGTTAGCTGCAACTCTGCGAGAGTCAAGCCTACGCGTCGGAAATGCCCCTGCAAATCAGCGAGAGTCAAACTTCTGAAAAAGAATAGCCCCTGCAAATTTGCGGCTAACAACTTTTTGCGTTGGATTTCCTCCTGCAAATTTGCGCAGGCTTGTCCGGCGTAAGTACCAATAAAAAAGATGGCATCTGTTTATGAATCAACTCATACAGATGCCATCTCTTTTTTTATGATGATCTATCTATTCAATTCATCGGATGACTATGAGTTTAAGCAAACAGACATCCGATGAATAAGTAACGTTTTACTTCATCATTTCCACAAAATACTTGTAGAACAGCGGAATGGTTTTTATTCCGTTATAGAATTGTTGCAGCGGGTAATTTTCGTTGGGCGAGTGGATTGCATCGGCTTCCAGTCCGAATCCCATCAGAACCGATTTAATTCCAAGAACCTGTTCGAAGGTTGAAATAATAGGAATACTTCCGCCCGAACGCACCGGCACCGGACGTTTGCCAAATACATCGGTATAAGCTTTTTCAGCTGCTTTATAGGCAGGAATGTCGATCGGACAAACATAACCCGGACCGCCGTGAAGTGGTGTAACTTCAACTTTAACCGAATTTGGCGCAATGCTTTCGAAATGTGCTTTAAAAAGATCTGCTATTTTTTCGTGATCCTGGTTAGGTACCAGTCGCGAAGAAATTTTGGCAAATGCTTTCGACGGAAGAACAGTTTTAGCACCTTCGCCTGTATAACCACCCCAGATTCCGCAAACATCGAACGACGGGCGTATTCCGGTATGTTCAGATGGAGTGTATCCTTCTTCTCCTGTTAATTCTTCCACATCGATGGCATTTTTATATTTTTCCTCATTAAATGGCGCTTCGGCCAGCAAGGCACGTTCTTCAGCAGAAACTTCAAGCACATCATCGTAGAACCCCGGAATAGTGATTTTTCCTTTGTCGTCTACCATTTTGTCGATCATTGAGCAAAGTACGTTTATCGGATTGGCAACAGCGCCGCCAAATAATCCCGAGTGCAGGTCGCGGTTAGGGCCGGTAACTTCTACCTGCCAGTAGGCAAGGCCTCTCAACCCGGTTGTAATAGAAGGTATATCAGGTGCAATCATCGAAGTGTCGGAAATCAGGATAACGTCTGCTTTCAGCATTTCTTTGTTTTGTTCGCACCACTTACCCAGGTTGGGCGATCCGATTTCTTCTTCGCCTTCAATCATAAACTTAACGTTGCAGGGAAGCGTGTTGGTTTTTACCATTAACTCGAAAGCTTTGGCGTGCATCATACCCTGTCCCTTATCATCGTCGGCGCCTCGGGCCCAGATTTTTCCGTCGCGGATTTCAGGTTCGAAAGGTGGCGTTATCCATAAATCAACCGGATCAACGGGCATAACATCCATGTGAGAGTAGATCAGTATGGTTGGTAAAGCCGGATCGATAATCTTTTCTCCGTAGGTTACCGGGTTGCCATCGGTTTCGTACACCTCTGCTTTGTCGGCTCCTGATTCGAGCAACGTTTTTTTCCAGTACCCGGCAGCCGTGAACATATCCGGTTTATGACTCTGGATGGAACTGATAGACGGAATGCGGATCAATCCGAATAATTCTTCCAAAAACCTGTCTTTATTCTCTTCTAAATATTTATTAATGTACTCCATAATATTTTATTGAATTTCCCTTGAAAAATTTAAACTAAAAAAATAGGCTTTTCCGGGGTATTAAAAAAGTTAAAATGTCATAAACCCTGAGATTTAGGACAAGAAAAAGGGTGACCTAACAGCCACCCTTTTTTCAATATCTTTATTCGATTGAAATTAGTCTACAATCGCTTTAAATTTAGCGTTGTCGAAATATTTTGCGAATTCCATATCGGTTTTAGCAACTTCTTTCAAACCTGCATTCATATCAACAGCAGCTTTCAGGCTGTCGAATAACAATGATTCTTTAGCAGTACGAGCGCCAATAACAGCTTTGAAATATTGTGTCATATAGCAACCTTCAAGAGTACAAGCGTCAAGATCTTTAACCGCACCGTTGTTGTCGCCGGCTAACAATTTAGCAAGACCTGAGTTTACATCCTGGAATTTGCTGAAATATCTAACAGCTTGTTTGTAATCAGCTTTTTTAATGCTTACAAGACCTAAGTTGTAGTTTACTTCATCGCCAGCACCTGAAGCAGCTCCAAATAAAGCTTCTGCTTTTGCAACATCACCATCTTTCAGAGTAACAGCTCCAACGTTATTTTTAACGATTGGTTCGTTGTTTTTCAGTTTTTCTGCTTTTGCGAACATTGGTTTTGCATCAGCATATTTGTACTGTTGTACCATTACATAACCTGCGTTGTTCGGACCTCTCCAGTCGTTAGGATAAACTTTCATGAATGAGTTGTAGATAGAAAGTTGTTCGTTAAGGTCTTCGAACAATGTAGCAGCGTAAAGTAATTCTGCAGGATTCAATGAAGCAGGATCAGCTTTTGCAGCAGCTTTTAATTCAGCATCAGTTTTACCAATCAGGTCAACGCTGGTTGTCATTTTTGCTCTACGCAATTGAGGAAGAATTTCGTCAGCAACATCGGTGAAAGCTTCGCTCAGGTTTCTGATTTCACGTTCGCGAACTTCAGGATCGTTGTACATAGAAAGTACGCGAAGGATTAATTCTTTGTCCTGGATATTTGATTTTTCCATCAATGCTTTGAAACCGTCCCAGTCTTCAGGAGTGTATTTAGTTTTCAATTCAACATTAACACCGGCTTCTTTTAATTTTTTAGCAAGGAACGCAGAAGAAGTTTCTTTACGTTTTGCAGCCAGGTCAGTGTTCAAATCGATTTCACCGTCAGGAGAAGCATAAGCTGAAACTTCAACATCTTTCAGATCGATTCTGTCGTTTTCGTTTGCTTTTTTAGTGTAATCTTCCAAAGCAGCAACTTCGCTTTTTGAAGTTTCTTCTCTGCGAATATTAGAACGGTTGATCAAATATTTGATGTCGGCAGTCATTTCGTCAGGAACAATGCGTTGGAATGCATCAATGTTCGGATCGTATTTACCGGTTGTGTTTGCTTCGCGCTGAACACCTAAAATAGCTTTAGGAATAATTACCACTTTTTCGCTGGTTGCCAAAACACCGTCAGCAATTTTAATAGGATCGAAATCTACTTTTTTCAAACCTTTAGAAGCAGTGATGTTTACGTAAAGTTCTGATTTTGCCATTGGTTTACCGTAAGCAACAGCATCTTTGTAATCTACGCTACCACCGTTGTAACCGATTACCTTGTTGTTGTCAGAAACTTTTTCGCCCTGAACTGTAACTGGTTTGTATTCAGTTTCACCGCCTTCGTATTTTAATACCGGAGTGGCAGTTAACTTGGCTTTTTTATCGAAATATTTAGCCGGGAACCTGGTGCTTATCGCAAGGTCAACATCACCTGCTTGTGCTTCAAGCACTTCAGGATTAACCTGGAAGTTAATTTGATCGGCATTTTTTTTCATTTTTTTAAGACCTGCACAACTAGAAAGAAGTACAGCTACCAGTACAAGCAGTACCGTAGGTTTTAAGTTGATTCTTCTCATAACAGACAATAATTTATATGAATTTTAAAATTTTTGATACTTGAGTTCACAAAAATAAAAAGCTTTTTATTATTTGAAAGCCGTAATAAAGTTTTTATCACAATATTAGGCGGTTTATCCCTAATTTATAATCACTATTAAAAATGGCCGATTTCAATTGCTGATAATGGTCAGGATTTTTTACAAAGTCGATGGCATTAATATCGATAATCAAGATTGGGAAGGAGGTAATTTGTTTAAAAAAATTAAAGTATCCCTTGCTGATTTTTTTAAGGTATGCCGGATCCATGTCTTGTTCATATTCACGACCTCTCATTTTAATATTACTCATTAAACGATCAACATCGGCGTGGAGGTAGACATACAGATCGGGTTTGGGCATCGACTCAAAAACAATATCGAAAATTTGCCGGAACAGGTGATACTCGTCTTGTTTTAATGTATTTTGCGCAAAAATGGCAGTTTTGGCAAAATAGTAATCGGCCACCATAAACGAATGAAAAAGGTCGAGGTTTAGCACCTCTTTTTTTATCTGGTTGTAGCGGTCGGCTAAAAAAGAAAGTTCCAGCGGAAAGGAGTAACGTTCCTGGTCTTTGTAAAATTTGGGTAAGAAAGGATTATCGGCAAACTGCTCCATCACCAGTTTGGCGTTGTAGTCGTTGGCAATCATTTGAGAAAGAGTTGATTTGCCTGCCCCGATATTACCTTCAATTACCAGAAATTGCATTGTTTCTACATATAAAAATTCCCGGTAAGAAATTTCCTTACCGGGAATTCAAAAATACTATTTATTGGTTTAAAATTCGGGCTTGTTTGTAATTTATTTTTTTTGTAGAAAGTAGATTTTTGCTAGAACTATAACTAACCCCGTCATTTATGGCGGGGTAAAAGTATGTGCAGAAAAAAGGATTAAAAGGAAATTTTGTAAATAAAAGAATTACAAAATTTCCTTTTAATCCTGAAGTATATCTTGGTTTGATAATTCCCAACCTGAAGGATGGGGTTATACATATCTGTTATCTGGAAACTTAATACTATTCCAATAATGATTCAACGCCCATATTCCAAAGCGTAAACCCAAAAATATCGGCATACTGCTCAATTGTTTTACTCACCGGAGTTCCGGCACCGTGTCCGGCATTGGTTTCTATCCTGATTAATACAGGATTATTTCCCTTTTGTTTTGATTGTAGTTCTGCCGCAAATTTAAAGCTGTGTGCAGGAACCACACGGTCGTCATGATCACCTGTAGTAATCAAGGTTGCCGGATATTCAACAGTTTCTTTTACATTGTGAACCGGTGAATATCCTTTCAGGTATTCAAACATTTCTTTGTTGTCTTCAGCAGTTCCGTAATCGTAGGCCCAACCAGCCCCGGCAGTGAATGTATGATAACGGAGCATGTCGAGCACGCCCACTGCCGGAAGTGCCACTTTCATCAGGCCCGGGCGCTGGGTCATTACCGCACCAACGAGCAAGCCTCCGTTCGAACCCCCACGGATTGCCAGATAATCGTTTGATGTGTAATTTTCAGCTATCAGGTATTCGGCAGCCGCAATAAAATCGTCGAATACGTTTTGTTTTTTCATTTTAATGCCGGCATCGTGCCATTTTTTACCGTATTCGCCACCACCTCGCAAGTTGGCAACGGCGTACACTCCTCCTTGCTCAAGCCAAACGGCATTGGTAACCGAAAAACTAGGTGTAAGGCTGATGTTAAAACCTCCGTAACCGTAAAGTATGGTCGGATTTTTTCCGTTCAACTCAGTGCCTTTTTTACAGGTAATGATCATCGGTATTTTTGTCCCATCTTCTGACGAGTAGAAAACCTGCTTACTTTCATAATCAGAAGGATTGAAATCGATGGCAGGTTTACGGTAAAGTTCCGATTTTCCTGTGTTGAAATCGTATTTGTAAATAGTCCCCGGAGTTGTGTAATTGGTAAAAGTGTAATACATTTCTGTATCTTTTTTCTTTGCTCCAAATCCACCGGCAGTTCCAACTCCCGGCAGTTCCACTTCGCGGATCAGTTTCCCGTTGTAATCGTATTGAAATACCTTTGAAACGGCATCGATCATGTATTCAACAAAGAAATAACCGCAGGCTGTTGAAGGGGTCATTACATTCTCTGTTTCAGGAATAAAATCAACCCAGTTTTCTGGTGTCGGATTACTAATATCTGTGGTTACAATTTTTTGGTTGGATGCACCCAGATTGGTAACCAGGTACAGTTTTGTTCCAGCGTTTTCAAGCACCTGTGTATCGCTATCTTCATTATCGAGAATAGTAATAAGTGGACTCTTTGAAAGATTAAGATCTTTTATAAAAAGCTTATTTCCAGATGTTGAATTCATGGCTGAGATAACCAGGTAGCGGTTGTCGTCGGTTACATATCCGCTTACGTAACGGTGTTTTTGTTCGGGCGTGCCACCAAAAATAAGTTGGTCTTCTTTCTGGCTTGTTCGCAGTTTGTGATAGTAAAGTTTATGCTGGTCGGTTTTTGCAGAAAGTTCGCTTCCTTTTGGTTTATCGTAACTGGAATAGAAAAAGCCTTCATCTGCTTTCCACGAAATTCCGCTGAATTTAATATCTACCAAAGTGTCGCCCATTTGTTCTTTCGTGTCGGTGTTCATGATAATAACTTTTCGCCAGTCGCTGCCGCCTTCCGAAATGGAATAAGCTGCAATTTTTCCGTTTTCTGAAAAACTTAAAGCATCTAACGAAGTTGTTCCATCTTCAGCAAAAGTGTTCGGATCGAGAAAAGCCTCGGCAGTCGAAGGGTCTTCTCCGGTTTTGTAACGGTATATTACGTATTGATTTTGGAGCCCGTCGTTTTTGTAAAAATAAGTCCAGTCACCTTCTTTAAATGGTGCTCCAATTTTTTCGTAATTCCACAGTGTGGAGAGTCTCTCTTTTAGTTCTTCGCGGTAAGGGATTTTATTCAAATAATTAAATGTAACCTCGTTCTGGGCTTTCACCCACTCGCCGGTTTCTTCAGAATTGTCGTCTTCGAGCCAGCGGTACGGATCAACAACTTCTTCTCCAAAGTAGGTGTCTTTTACTTCAATTTTTTTTGTCACGGGATAATCAATTTTGTTTTTCTCGCAGCAGGAATACATTAAAATCACTGCCAATGATAAATAAGCCAGTTTCTTCATAAGTTATTATGTTGCAGTTTAGTGTAAAGGTATGTTTTTTACATAAGCTTTTTTTCTTTTCTTATTTTTTTGTCTTTGCTATATCCCCAAATGTAAGACGGCAGAAAGCAGACAACAAATCCCAGCGAAAATAATTCCAGTTTTAATTCCGGGTTGATTTGCATCAGCAGATACCCCAGAACAGATCCGGCTACTATCCCGGCGAAGGAAATTAAATAGGAAAAATAATAGGGTGGGAAAAAACCATGTGTTTTTTGTATGTGGCGTGATAAACGGCTCATTAAACGATCTAATTCGCGACGTTTTTTACCAGGCACACTAACAGCTTCTTCAATGCTTTGAACGGCTTCGTAAATATTGATCATTTCCTTTTTACAATCCGGACACGAGTTTGAAAAATCATCCACCCGCGAAATATTCCTTTTAAACTCTTCGATTCTGAAAAAGCGAAGGTCTTTTTCATTGGCATCTTTTAGCTCATTATCAATTTGCTGATGTAATTTTTCCGACCAGGATTCCATGTTGTTTTATTTTATCGCGAAGTTAGGAAAAGCATTTGTATTTTATAATGAACGGATGACTATAGAATTTGAATATAGGCATCCGATTACTTAAATTGAGGGCAATAACAAAAAACGCCCTGCCAACAGGCAGAGCGTTTCTGAATATAGTAATCAAAATTTTAGTCTTCTGATTTTGGAGCATCGTTGTCACGACGCGGACGGAAGTCTCTGCGATCGTTATTACGACGGTCATCACGTCTGCGATCACCACCTCTGCGGTCGTCGCGTCTGCGGTTGTCGCCACGTGGAGCGCGGTTTTCTCTTGGTGGACGTTCAACATAACCTTCCGGTTTTGGTAACAATACTTTACGCGAAAGTTTTAGTTTACCTGTTTTTTCGTCAATACCGATCAGCTTTACTTCAACAATTTCTCCTTCTTTGGCAAAGTCTTCTGCGTTTTCAACGCGTTTCCAGTCCATTTCAGATACATGCAACAGACCTTCTTTTCCAGGAATAATCTCGATGAATGCACCAAACGAAACAACTGATTTTACTTTACCCTGGTATACTTCTCCAACTTCAGGAAGAGCAGTAATAGCTTTCACTTTAGCTTTTGCAGCTTCAATTGGCTCAAGTCCTGCACCTGAAATCTGAACGATACCATAATCGTCGCTTTCTTCAATCACGATAACGGTTTCAGTTTCTTCCTGGATAGCCTGAATTACTTTTCCACCAGGTCCGATAACTGCACCAATCATATCTTTTGGGATATTGATGGTTTCAATGCGTGGAACATTTGGTTTAAAGTCTTCGCGTGGCTCTGGAATCACTTTCAGAATTTCTCCCAGAATATGCAAACGACCTTCTTTTGCCTGTTGTAAAGCTTCGGCTAATACTTCGTATGGAAGTCCATCAACTTTAATATCCATTTGAGTTGCGGTAATACCGTCGGCAGTACCTGTTACTTTAAAGTCCATGTCGCCAAGGTGGTCTTCGTCACCCAGAATATCTGAAAGAACAGCGTATTTTTCAGCACCTTTATCGGTAATCAATCCCATTGCTATACCCGATACCGGTTTTTTGATTTTCAAACCGCAGTCCATCAGTCCCATTGTTCCGGCGCAAACAGTTGCCATCGACGATGAACCGTTTGATTCGAGGATGTCTGAAACAACACGAATAACGTATGGAGTATCAGCAGGAAGCATTTTCTTTAATGCGCGGTGTGCCAGGTTTCCGTGACCAATTTCACGACGGCTGGTTCCACGTGGTGTTTTTGGATCGCCCACACAGAATGGTGGAAAGTTATAATGTAAAAGGAATTTTTCTTTTCCCTGAACAGTTACCTGATCGATAATTTTTTCATCCATTTTGGTCCCCAAAGTAACCGAAGTTAAGGATTGAGTTTCCCCACGGGTGAAGATTGCAGATCCGTGTGCTCCGGGCAGGTAATCAACTTCACCCCAGATAGGACGGATTTGGTTGGTAGCACGACCATCCAAACGAATAGAATCGTCGAGGATCATACGGCGCATTGCTTCTTTTTCTACGTCGTGGTAGTATCTTCGAATTAGTTTTTCATTTGCACCAAGATCCAACTCCTCGTTTTCAGCATTGGCTTCAACGTAAGCTTCAACATATTCGTCAACAACAGCAGCAAAAGCTTCCATACGTTGGCTTTTGTTGGTAATTTGTTGTTTGGCAATAGTGTATGCTTTTTCGTAAAGATCAGCTTTTACCTGGGCGCGCAATTCTTCGTCGTTGTTTTCGTGGCAATATTCACGTTTAACAACGTTCAATTCTGCAGCCAGTTCTTCCTGAACTTTACAGTGTTTTTTAATTTCTTCGTGCGCAACTTTGATCGATTCTAACATTACGTCTTCCGAAACTTCATCCATTTCGCCTTCAACCATCATAATGTTGTCGTACGATGCACCAACCATAATGTCAAGATCGGCCTCGGCCAATTGCGAGTAAGTTGGATTGATCACGAACTCGCCATTGATGCGGGCTACGCGAACTTCAGAAATTGGAGTAGTGAAGGGAACATCTGAAACAGAGATTGCTGCTGATGCTGCCAACCCTGCCAAGCAATCAGGCATTTCATCTTTTCCTGCTGAAATCAATGAAATCATCACCGCTGTTTCGGCGTGATAATCTTCCGGGAAAAGCGGACGAAGTGCACGGTCTACTAAACGTGCTACTAAAATTTCTTCGTCACTCGGACGTGCTTCTCTTTTCAGGAAACCTCCCGGGAAACGTCCTGCGGCTGCAAATTTTTCGCGGTAATCAACCGATACCGGCATAAAGTCTACATCTTCTTTAGCTTCTTTTGCCGACACAACTGTAGCCAGCAACATGGTGTCACCCATTCGAACCACTACCGAACCATCGGCTTGTTTCGCCAATTTCCCGGTTTCAATGGTAATCGTCCTGCCATCGGCAAGTTCGATTGTTTTAACTGTAGCGTTTACCATAATTTAAATAAATAATTTTTGTGGCCTGTTAGCGGCCTTTGTTAATTACAATGGGTGGTGAGGTTTTGCAATTTACAAAAAGAAAGGCAATACTAATGCATTGCCTTTCAATATAATCTACTTACGTAAGTTCAATTCTTTGATAATCGCACGATAACGCTCGATATCCTTTTTAATCAGGTAGTCAAGCAAACTTCTACGCTTTCCTACCAGTTTAATCAATGCACGACGAGTGCTGTGGTCTTTTTTGTTTTGTTTCAGGTGTTCAGTCAAGTGGTTGATTCTGAAAGTGAACAATGCAATTTGACCTTCTGCACTACCTGTGTCCTGAGCTGATTTACCATGTTTGGCAAACATCTCTTGTTTTTTCTCTCCTGTTAAATACATTTTTAAAGAACTATTTGTTATACAATATTTACGCCGCAACATCGCTTTAGATAGAAACGGCTTAAAATTACCGGCGCAAAAATAGTTAAAAGATTTTGATTCGCAAACACCTGATTGTTATTCATCTATAATAAGTTTTGAAACTTTCGAAGTAAAGAATTATGAAATGACTCGAAATGACTTAAAATATTTTAGGAAACTGGATTCGTGATGGTACTTAATTCTATTATTTCTTGCGCTTATTGTGTGATAATACTTATAACTTTTTGTAATTAACTTCTGATTGTTAATAAGTTGGGGTTGTTATACTTTGTAGTTGTCGATTGAGATTCTTATACTTGCAGTACCCTTATTTTTTATCATTATACATCTAAATGTGAGGGGTGGCTGCTGGGCTACCCTTTTTCTTTTCCCAAAAATTTAATTGCCGGAATCAAGTTGTGAATATCTGCTAATCCTTGTCAAAAAGTTTTAATGGTTGAGATTCTGTTTATTCTAAGTATTGAAGGATGGAATGTTTTTTTTATAAAATCATTGCGATTATTTGAAAAGGAAAAAGTATGGTAAGGAACTTTTATTGCTGTGCTTAAACTTTTTAATATAATAAGAGTCAAAATAAAATCTGCAGAAAAAGAAAATGAAGAATAAAACAATTTTCAATGCGTTGCCTGGCTGGATCAAGCAGATTAAGTTGCCAGAACGACCCGAAAAGAAAATTATCGGCAAATGGCAGTTGGTCGAATATTATATAGATCGGGAAAAGGAGTTGTTGCATTTCGATGAAGCCTCTTTAAAAACGAATAACATAAATTTCATTCTTACTTTTCTTGAGAGCAGCGAATTCATTTTAAGGGGAAATTTACCTGTAGTAATGTTTAGTTCTTTTCAGGAAGGAAACTGGAGCATTTCCAGAAATTATCTAAACTGGATTCATCCAAAAAATGCAAATAATAATATTAGATTTCAGTTTGCCTTTGATAAAGGAATATTTAAGATTTTGAAAAAAGACGAGAAGGGCAATATTGAGTTTTTTGGTCTTTTTCGGAAGAAAGAGTGAGTAAAAAACATGAAACCCCGTAAGTTTATTGCGGGGTTAAGTTTTTAATTTCTACTTCTTAAATATGATTTGTATAGTTCCTGGGCAGCAGGGAAGGGTTGAAGAGCCCGTTCGAAAATGCCCAGCGAATATGCAATCGTAAGTCCGTAATTAGTAATCGGAACTTCTGCCTGTCTGGCTTTCATTATCCGGCTTAGCATTTCTCTGCGGTTCCACATACAAGCGCCACAATGAATAATCAGTTTGTACTCCGATATATTTGGAGGAAAATCGTGTCCGCGGATACTGTCGATCTGGAGTTTTCCTCCAACATATTGTGTTAACCACCTCGGTATTTTCACGGTGCCAATATCTTCACCAATGGGATGGTGCGAACAAGCCTCCGCTATTAATACTTTATCGCCGGTTTTGAGTTGATCGATTGCCAAGGCTCCGCGTACCATTTCTGTCAGGTCTCCCTGGAAACGGGCAAATAAAATGGAAAACGATGTTAATGGTATTTCGGGAGGAGTATCGGCAGCCACTTTTAAGAAAACCTGCGAGTCGGTTACAACCAGTTTGGGAGGTTTGTTAAATCGTGCCAAAGCTTCGCGTAATTCTCTTTCTTTTACTACCATGCAAAAGGAGTCGTTGTCTAACAAATCGCGAATGCTCTGAACCTGTGGCAAAATAAGTCTGCCTTTTGGAGCTTCTTTATCTATTGGTACCACCAATACTGCAGCTTCGCCAGGTCCCACCAGATCGGCCAAAATACTGGGACGGTTAATAAAATCTGCCGGAGCCGAATTCAGTAAAAGCTGTCGGAGTTCGGCAAACCCTCTTGCTTCGGTCGCTGAAGTTTGAGTGAACTTTATTTTTGAACTGTCTAATCCGTTTATAAGATCAAAATTTTCTTCGTACAGATCAGATTTGTTAAAGACTACGATAAAAGGAATTGCACGATCTTTGAATTTATTCATTAATGATTCTTCGTAGTTCCCCCATTCGTTAAAATTGGTAACTATTACACCCATATCGGTGCGATCGAAAACTGCCAGTGTTTTCTCCACACGTTTTTCGCCCAACGCTCCCACATCGTCTATTCCTGCAGTGTCGATAAAAAGAACAGGTCCGAGAGGAAGCAGTTCCATTGGCTTTTCTACCGGGTCGGTAGTAGTTCCGGCCACATCCGATACTATGGAAACATCTTGTTGGGTAAGGGCATTTAAAATGCTCGATTTTCCGGCATTTCTACGGCCAAATATCCCAATATGCAAACGAAACGATTTTGGTGCCCTCATAATGTATCAATTAGGGTGCTGAAAGTACAAATTCAAAATTTCACCTGCAAAAACAAACAATAAAAAAGGGTGCAATTTGCACCCTTAAAAAATCTCGTGATTGGTTATTATTTCTTTTTTTCACCGCAGCAGCTTTTTTCACTACTACAACTTTTTTTACTGCAGCAATCTTTTGTCACTGGTTCAGCTTCGTGTTGACTACAGGTTTTTCCCGCAGCGGCGCAACTTTTCTTTTGAGCTTCAGAACATCCCGTTACTTTTTTGTCGTCAGTACTTGAACTGCAACAAGTTTTCTTTTCTTTTTTATTCTTTTTCTCGTCTTCTTCTTTATTGATTGTAATACCGTTGTTATCGTCGGCTACAACAGTGATGTCAGATTTTTTAGTAGTTTTTATCACTGTGCTAGTGTTAGCCATTGCAACACCATAGGCAGCAATCAGGGCAACAATAATGAGAACTTTTTTCATAATTTTTAGTTTTTATTTATGATTTAGAAACAAAAATATTGAATTATGTTTGAAGTTGGCGTTAACGCGAGGTTAACGAAGAAAGATGCCAGACAGGTTCTGGCTTTAATGGTTACTTTTGATTTATAAAAAACAAGAAAAAATTGCTCTCTTTCAGGATTATGATTATTCCACTAAAAGAAGAGAGCTTTTAAAAGAAACACTTTGTGAAAATAGTACTCCGGAAATATACTTTTGCATTGGCTTTGCTGATTATTCTGGCCCTTTTGGCCACCCAGATACGTTGGATCGTTTACTCCATCCGTTTTCAGGATAAAGTATTCGAAAAGAGTGTAGAGTTGGCATTAAGCGAAACAATGAACACTTTAACTGCCGATAAACCGTTGTGCAGTATGATGAAAGCTTGCGTTATGTGCGATTCAGTTCGTTTAAAAACACAACTTACCACTGCAGGAGCCTGGCAAAAAATTCATGATGCAATCGATGAACAACTCCGCTCGTACGATATCGATTTGGATTATGAAATGTATATCCTCGAAAACGAATCGCAAGAACTGAAAGATTTGGAGGCGAAATTTAATAGTGGATTGTATTATTCGCGTTGTATGGGAGGAATTCTTGGACACCCCGGATATCAACTCGTGGTGGAGTTTCCTTCGCGTACCCGTTTCTTTTTCGCTAAAGCAGGACTGATGTTTCTTGGCTCGGTTATTCTGATTTTCCTGCTTATTGCTTCCCTGTATTATGTATTCCGATGGTATAATCGTGAACTTCGGATTGCTAGTCATACAAAAGAGCTGCTCAATAATGTTAGTCACGAGTTTAAAACTCCGCTATCTTCTATTGCGCTCGCCTCTAATATGATAAGGAAGAAACGCTATGGTGATGATAACAAACTTGTTCATTATGCAGAACTGATTTCGAAAGAAAACAGCAAACTGCAAAATTTGGTGGAAAGTCTGTTAAGGTTGGAGGCTGTTGAACGTAATGAATTTGAATATAATAAAGAAAAGATTTCCATTGAGGATGTCGTAAAAGAGGCCGTGTCGACCTGTGAAATTTTATTGAATGAAAAGCACGGTAGTATTACCTTCGATTTTAGATCGGGAAATTCATTGGTTTTAGTCGATAAACTGCATTTTGTAAATGTATTTGTGAACTTACTTTCGAATGCAATAAAATATTCAAAAGACGCCCCCGAAATAACTGTTAAAACCCGTGTAACAGATGATAAACTGGTATTTTCTGTTAAGGATAACGGTATTGGGATTCCTGTGAAATTTCAGACATATATATTCGATAAATATTATCGTGTGCCAACCGGAGATGTGCATAATACAAAGGGTTTCGGAATTGGGCTGGCTTATGTGAAACAAATTGTAGAAGCGCACGGCGGAACTGTTTTGGTAAAAAGTGAGGCAGGAGAAGGAACTGTATTTTCAATTCAACTTCCTGTATTAAAATCATAAACATGAACGGAAAGAATCTGGATATTATTTTAGTTGAAGACGATTTGAACCTTGGATTTTTGTTGGAAGATTTCTTGCAGAGTAAAGGCGTTAAAGTAAGCCTTTTTCGCGACGGGGAGGCAGCCTTGCAAGGATTTCGCGAAACAGGAGGTTTTAACTTTTGTATTTTCGATGTGATGCTTCCTAAAATGGATGGTTTTTCGCTGGCTCAAAAAGTGAAAGCCATTGAGCCCAAAATACCGGTTGTATTTCTGACCGCCCGCGCCATGAAAGAAGATAAAATGAAAGGTTATAATATTGGTGCCGACGATTACATAACTAAACCTTTTGATGAGGATGAATTATGGTGCAAGATTGTAGCTATAAGCAAGCGCAGCGATTTTATTCAGGAAGAAATAGAACCCGTTTTTGAGGTAGGAAAATATGAGTTCGATTTTTCAAACTTGTCGTTGACCATCGAGGGAAAAACAAAACGTTTAACGACACGCGAAGCCGAGGTTTTGCGCATGCTTTGTAAGGCCCAAAAGAACGTTGTGCGCCGCGAAGATATTTTAACGGCTATTTGGGGCGAAAACGATTATTTTGCCGGTAGAAGTCTTGATGTATTCATTTCAAAATTAAGAAAGTATTTCTCTGAAGATCCTTCCGTCTCCATCGAAAATGTGGTGAAAGTGGGGTATATTTTAAATTGTTGATACAAAAAAAGTCGCTCATATTATTATGAACGACTTCTTCTTATGTTCGGATAAAATTATTTTTCCGATTTTTCGCCACCGCAGGTTTTGCTGCAGTCGCTTTTCTTTGCTGATTTTTCTCCGGAACATCCATCTGCTTTTGCCTTTGTTCCTGAGCACCCGTCAGCTTTAGCTTTGGTTTCTGAACATCCTTCTGTTTTCGCATCGCTCTTTGCGGCTTTTTTACCTTCTTCTTTCTCTTTTTCTACTTTGTCAAAATCTGTTACAAGCTGAACTGTTTCGTCAGCAGAAACAACTGTTGCTTCTGTCATTGCCAATGATACTCCGTAAACTGCAACAAACGCTAATAGAAATAATACTTTTTTCATGATTTTCAATTTAAGTTATAAATAAATTCTCTTTTAATTTTTATTTAGACTCAATATTAATAGTTCTTGAAAATAAATGCAAATAAAAAATAAGATATTTATGTCTTTAATTATTGAAGTGTGTGTAAAGTTCTGAAAATTAGCGCTGTGTGGCGATGTTAATGTGTTGTTAAAATTAATGGCCAAGTTTGCAAACCGCTTCAGGAGTAATTAACTGATCAAATTTTTCAGCAGTTAAGTATCCTGATTTTAGGGTCGCTTTTTTTATTGAAATCCCATTTTCCTGGGCAATTTGTATAATCTCGGCGCACCGCGAATATCCAATTGCCGGGATGAGTGCTGTTACTGTGGCGGTTGAATTTTCAACTTGTTTTAAACATACAGTTTCATTGGCCGTAATTCTGGAAACACATTTACTGGTGAAAATTCTGCATGCATTTGAAAGAAGCTCAAGAGATTCGAGCAGGGAATGCGCAATCAATGGCAAAAACTGGTTTAGTTCCAGATTTCCCGAGCTGCAGGCATGTGCAATTACCTGGTCGTTCCCCATTACTTTTATTGCAACCTGGGCCACAGCTTCTGGAATAATCGGATTAACTTTTCCCGGCATGATGGAAGAGCCCGCCTGAAGTTCAGGAAGATTGATCTCTCCCAAACCGGCATCGGGGCCGCTGGAGAGCAAGCGCAAATCGTTGCTGATTTTTAGAAGGTTGCTTGCACAAGCTTTCAGAATTCCTGAAACTTCAACAAATACATCAACATTTTGCGTTCCGTCGATGAGGTTCTCGCTGCGCGCCAGCCCGATGTTTGTATTCTCGCGCAGTTTGTCGACCACACGGAAAATAAATTGTTTGGGTGCACCCAACCCGGTTCCAATGGCTGTTCCTCCAAGGTTTATCACACGCAGCCGTTCCTCGCACTTATAAATTCGCCACCGGTCGCGGTTAGAAGCTTCGGCAAATGCGCTCATTTCTCTTCCCAAAGTTGTTAGAACAGCGTCCTGTAACTGGGTGCGTCCAATTTTTACAATGTGTGCAAACTCTTTTTCTTTTTGCTGAAAGGCTTCTTGCAGTTCCAGAACATTTTGCTCTAGATTGCGCAGTAAACGAATGGCTGCAACTTTTAATGCGGTAGGGTAGGTGTCGTTGGTAGATTGATGACGGTTGATCTCGTCGAGTGGAGAAACCACAGAATAATTTCCGAGAGTTTGTCCAAGGATTTCAATGGCACGGTTGGCAATCACTTCGTTCACGTTCATGTTGGTTGAAGTGCCTGCTCCCCCTTGCAATGCATCAACAATAATATGTTGCGACAAGGCACCCTGAGCCATTTCGAAACAGGCTTGCTCAATGGCTTCGGCTTTTGTTGTTCCATCAGAAAATCCAAGCTGATGGTTTATCTGGGCACAGGCCAGTTTTACTTCCCCAAATGCTTTGATCAGTTCAGGATGAACCAAATGCCCTGAAATCGAAAAATTCTCAACTGCTCGTGCTGTGTGAATCCCCCATAAAACATCGGAAGGAATTTGTTTTGAGCCCAGTAAATCAGTTTCTAACCTTGGTGCCATGCTTTTCTTGATTAAAGGATTACAGGATTTTGTTATTACTCGCTACTCTCCGCTCATATCTCGTGACTTATTTAGCAATATACATCATCTCTGCCGGCTTCAACGCGCTGAACCAGTTTTTCTGCCCGTTGTTTTGCCACACCGCTCATTCCTGCAATGGTTTCTTTTATTAGTTTGTCGCCAATCTCTTTGGTTGTTGGCGATGCATAATTTTGCAAATACTCTTTAAATGAACTCAACCCGTTTGGGGCGCAGTGTAATTTTATATCGCCGGGTTTTGCCAAATCCATAAAGTCTTGTCCGGTTCTTCCTAGCCTGTAACAAGCTGTGCAGAAAGACGGAATATACCCCATCGATGCCACATCGCGGATTACTTCGTCGAGTTTACGGTGATCGCCAAGACAAAACTGGCTGGAAGGGTCATCTTCTGAAGTCTCCCCATAGCCTCCGGGATTGGTTTTACTTCCGGCAGAAATCTGGCTTACTCCCAGTGCAAAAGTATCGCGGCGCATTTCTGCTGTTTCACGGGTTGACATGATAATACCAGTGTAAGGAACTGCTAAACGTAAAATGGCTACCATTTTTTTGAAATCGATATCTGAAACAGGATATGGTGGATGCGTTGCCATTTCGCTATTTGTTGCGGGCTCCATACGAGGAACACTAATGGTATGCGGACCAACACCAAATTTGTCTTCCAACTCAAAAATATGCTGCATCATGGCCAGTGTCTCAAAACGATAGTCGAACAGTCCGAGCAGTACACCAATTCCAACGTCGTCAATTCCTGCTTCCATTGCTCTGTGTAATGCCCAGGTACGCCAGTTGTAATCGCGTTTCTTCCCGCCAATATGTACTTTTTTATAGGTTTCGCGATGGTAGGTTTCCTGAAAAATCTGATAGGTACCAATATTAGCATCTTTTGCTTGTTTAAACTCCTCAACGGTAAGTGGTGCAACATTAATATTTACGCGTCGTATTTCGCCATGTTCGTTTTTAACATTATAAATTGTTTTAATGGAGTCGAGGACATACTGAAAACCATCCTGATCAGGATAGGATTCTCCGGCAACCAGCAAAATTCTTTTATGCCCTTGATTGATCAGTATTTCAACTTCTTTTGCAATCTCTTCCTGAGACAAAGCATGACGAATAATTTCTTTATTGCTTGCCCTGAATGCACAATACAAACATTCGTTTTTACACAAGTTTGAAATATATAGCGGGGCAAACAACACCAGTCGTTTCCCGTAAATGGTTTCTTTAACCTGGTTGGCTGTATTAAAAAGTTCAGCCAGCAGTTCCGGGGTGCTTATACTGGTCAAAATCGCCACATCTTCCAGGTTAAGACCTTTCATTTCGGCTGCTTTTGCCAATACTTCTTTTACTTGCGATGGTTCAGGATTTTTGTTCGTTTCCAAAGCTTCCCATACTTTGGCTTCATTTATAAAATCGGCAGGAACGTTATACATATTCTTTTGAGTTTAATGTTTAAAGTTTAATGTTCAAAGTTATGTTTGCAGTAGTCTATTTTTTTGCCAACCCTGATTTTACAGAAACTCCCGGGATGTTTCCCAGTTTTCCTGTTAAAACACCAAGCTCGTCGGTTGTTGCATCAATAACCAGGGTAATTACCGAGTAGTTTTCTTTTGCATTAGGCAAGCCTGTTCTTGCAAGTATCAGGTCTGAAAAGCTGCTTAAAATATCATTCACAGTCCGGGATGATTTCTCACGGTTTTCAATTATTATTCCCACAAAGCCCAGTCGTTTCATGTTTAAAAAAGTTATAAGTCGGAAGTTGGAAGACAGAAGTTTTATTTCAGTCCTCAAACATCTACTTAAGTTCTACAATTAAATACTGCGGGAAAATATAGGGGAAAGTAGATTAATCACTAATCCTTTATCGTTAATCATCAATCCTTTAGTTTTTCCCTAAAGTCAGCCGTGGCCTTCCCGCAGGATTATGCAACAAAAGTAAGGTTTAATTCTTTTACTTACATGAGAAATGTTCAGAAGAATTTATGTTGTCCAACTCAATTATAAAACATAGGCACTTAAAGCGTTAACGCTGTTTTATGAAAAGAAAAACTTTATTTTTGTCTTTATAAATTTAGAACATTGGAGAAACCGGAAATAATAAGGCTACTAAAATCGAATGGAGACGAGAGGACTGCATTGCTAAAACGGTCGCAGAAGGTGAAGATGAACGAAGTTGGTAACAAAGTATACTTCCGCGGCTTGATCGAGTTTTCGAATATTTGTGCGAAGAATTGTTTGTACTGCGGCATTCGAAAAGGAAACGAGAAAGTGATTCGTTATAACGTTAGTGATGAGGAGATACTGGAATCGTGTCGTTTTGCATGGGAGAATCGTTTTGCGTCAGTTGTATTACAATCGGGTGAATTATCGGCACCAGCCTTTGTGAAACGAGTGGATGATTTGTTGAAAAAGATCAAGCAAATTTCGAACGGAGAACTTGGAATAACATTGAGTTGCGGCGAGCAAACTATGGATACTTACAAAAGGTGGTTCGAAAGTGGGGCTCATCGTTACCTGTTGCGTATTGAATCGTCGAATCGCGAATTGTATTATAAAATCCACCCTGAAGATGAAACTCATTCGTTTGAAAAGCGGGTTCAGTCTCTTGGTTTTTTAAAGGAAGCCGGCTACCAGGTTGGAACCGGTGTTATGATTGGTCTCCCGTTTCAAACTTACGAACACCTGGCCGATGATCTACTGTTTTTCAAAAAAATCGATATCGATATGTGTGGCATGGGACCGTACATCGAGCACGAAGATACGCCGTTGTACGAACATCGAAATCTGCTAAAATCCAAACAGGAGCGTTTCGATCTGGCTCTGAACATGATCGCCGTACTGCGATTGTTAATGCCCGATATAAATATTGCTGCGGCAACAGCTTTACAAGCCATCGACCCTGCCGGACGCGAAAAGGCCCTGGCAATTGGTGCCAACGTAATTATGCCCAACCTTACGCCGGCAGCTTACCGCGAAGAATACCAGCTTTACGAAGACAAACCTTGCCTGGACGAAGATGCCGAATTATGCCGGAATTGTCTTGAAGCCCGCATTCATGTTGCCGGTGCCGAAATTGGCTACGGCGAATGGGGCGACTCGAAACATTTTTCCAGGCGGATGAAGGGCAGTTGATTAACTACTAAGTTGTGTTTTTCTTTGTTTAGTAATGCGGTTGTAATTGTCGATAGCCACAAAATAATTTGGATCTTCCAAAACATTCACATCGCAGATTCTTTCAGCCTTTTTTACCAGTTTAATACAGTCGTTACTCAGGTGGCGCAGGTGAATGGTTTTTCCTGCTTTCTGATAGCGCTCTGCAAGTTTGTTAATGGCTTCAATAGCCGACTGGTCCATAATGCGCGATTCCTTAAAGTCGACAATAACTTCTTTCGGATCGTTTTGAACATCGAATTTGGTTTGGAAAAGTGCTGTTGAACCAAAGAACAGAGGCCCAAAAATTTCGTAGTGCTTGATACCATGTTCGTCAATTTTCTTGCGTGCCCTGATTCGCTTGGCATTTTCCCATGAAAACACTAATGCAGAAACTATTACTCCGGCCAAAACGGCAATGGCCAAATCGAAAATAACTGTTAATGCAGTAACCAGGATAATTACAATTAAATCGGATACCGGGATTTTATTGATTACATTGAAAGTACTCCATGCAAAAGTGCCGATAACCACCATAAACATTACTCCAACTAATGCAGCAATCGGTATCATTTCGATATAAGTTGATGCAAAAAGGATGAACATTAACAGCATAATTGCAGCAAAAATTCCGGATAAACGGCCACGGCCACCCGACTTGATATTGATAATACTCTGGCCGATCATGGCGCAACCGCCCATCCCTCCAAAAAATCCGTTAACAATGTTGGCAGCTCCCTGTGCCACACATTCGCGGTTGCCGCTTCCACGTGTTTCGGTGAGTTCGTCCACCAGGTTCAGAGTCATTAGCGATTCTATTAAACCAACCGCAGCCATTATTAAAGAGTAAGGTAAAATCAATTTCAGAGTTTCCAAATTGAATGGAATAACCGGAACATTGAATGTGGGGAGACCGGCTTTAATGCTTTGTCCACCCCCGTTTTGTATGAAGCTTTTTACGGTTTCCGTTTCAATATTCCCGAAAATTACAAAGGCCGAAACAATAAGGATTCCAACCAGTGCTGCGGGAATGGCTTTGCTGATTTTAGGAAGGACGATCATAATTGCCATGGTTAAGGCAACCAGCCCAATCATTATATAAAGAGGTGTTCCGCTTAACCATTCTCCTCCGGCTTTGAACATGTTCAGCTGCGAAAGGAAAATAACAATCGCCAGTCCGTTAACAAAACCCATCATTACCGAATGGGGAACCAAACGGATAAATTTTCCAAGTTTAAAAACACCGAAAAGAGTTTGAATTGTACCGGCGAGGATTAATGCAACAAAAAGGTATTGCAAACCCTGCATTTCTCCCATAGTATTCCCTTTTTGAACAAGGCTGACCATAACTACGGCCATCGCTCCTGTAGCGCCTGAGATCATTCCTGGACGACCACCAAAAATCGATGTGATCAATCCCATCATAAAAGCTCCGTAAAGTCCGACAATAGGTGATACTCCTGCCACGAATGCAAAAGCCACGGCTTCGGGAACCAATGCAAGTGAAACGGTTAGCCCGGAGAGGATATCGTCTTTGATACTTCCTTGTTTTTTATCAATAAATTGGAATTTCATTCGTTTATTTTTTTAATTTTTTACCGGAAACTCATGTAACTCGCATAATCATGCTCTTGTATATTAAAAAAGGCTTTTTATTATGCTCGTTTCATCATGTTAAAATTGTTTTCTATGGAAATTTATGGGAAAAATCGGAAGGTTGGAGACCCCAGCACACCGGCTGGTTGGAGGCACAACTAATATATTGCCTGAAGTCTCTTCCGATGGATTATTAATAAAAATTCAAAAAGATTATCTGCCTGTCTGTTATCTTTTAAATTGAGGGCGCGAAAATAGAGCAATTTTTTAAAATTGTGTTGTAGAGCATGTTTTTGACAAGGATTATTAATGTTTGGGTAAAGTGGAAAAGAACATTTTTTTGTGAACTAGAATATGTAAAAGACTTTGCCGCGATTGTGCAAAACATGACAAAATGAAGGATGTATCGGCAGAAAACTGAAAATACCACAGAAAAATGCCATTGTACTGACAGAAAATGAGAAATCCCGAAAAGAAAGAGCAATGTACCAGCATGAAATGTAATTGTACCAAGCGGAAATACTCCGTACCATGCAGAAATGTGATTGTACTGACAGAAAATAGTTCAGACGAGGAACAATCGTATTTCCGGCACGTTTTTTCCGTTTCCGGGAGGTTTGCAGTTTGTTTGGAAAGACATTTGGGGTTTCTGATAGAAAAGAATAATTGCCCATAATGAAAGGATAGAAAAAAAAGACCTTTAAGGTTTTTTTGAAAACTTTAAAGGTCTTTCTTGGCTTCCTGCATATTTTACTGACAGACAACTAATACATAAACAAATCTTTATCGTCAGATATATCTTCGTTTTTGCTGTTAAACACTGTCAGCCTTAGCTTTCCGCCGTTCGAATCGAAATAAAGTACCTTAATTGGGTGCAGCCCTTTATCGAGTGCTTTCATTCCTGCAATTTCCATCGGACTGTGACCACCATCATTGTCGATCACTTCTTCGTTATCGATGTACAGAATGGAGCCATCGTCGGAGAGCAGCTTGAAAGTATAAATATCCTGTTCCGGAACATTGATATAACCGGTAAGAACCAGCCCGATATTTCCTTTTACTTCTTCAGGAATAGCAACTCCCGGAGCAGTGTATTCACCGTTGAAAGGAGCTTGTTCAATTTCTTTGCAAGAATTTCCGCGATATTCGTACCACAATGCTTTTAGCCCACTATTTGTGAGTGTTGTGTCTTTCCCCGGCGTGTATTCGCCTTTTATGAATGTAGTTTCAAAAATGTCGCCTTTGCTTCCATCTGGATAGAAATACCGAAAACTAAAGTTTGTGGTTTCATCAATTTTTATCGGATCGGTGTACAGTTTTGATTCTTTTGTCGGGAAACTTCCATCAGTTGTATAACGGATAGTAGCCTGGTTGTAGCCGCTTTCCAAATCAACATTTGTTTCGCCAATAAACATATTTGTTTTGCACATTCCTCCCATCGGTGGGATGTAGTATTTCATTCCCATTAAATTGAACCGTTCAAGGCTGACATCTACTTTGTGATGGAACCGTTCCCAGTTATTGGTTGTAGTGTCGTGCCAGCATATTTCAGAAAGAGCCAGCATCCGAGGTAAAATCATGTAATACAAACGATCAACAGTTGGAATCCATTCGGTCCAGATATTTGCCTGAACTCCTGTTACCAGTTCCTTTTGTTCATCGCTCAAACTGCTTTTTACGGGTTCGTATTCGTATAAGTCTTTTAGCGTGTTTTTCGCCGGTTTGTAGTCGAAATAAAAACGATCGCTGGTAGTAACAATGGCCTGGTTGCCCAATGCCGTTGCTTCGGGCACTGCGTTTGGTACCCAGCCGCGCCACCACATAATGGTTGCTGTTGGCGATAATCCTCCCTCCAGAATTTCATCCCAGCCAATTAATTTTTTGCCGTTTTCATTAAAGAATTTCTCCATGTATTTTACAAACCAGGCTTGCAATTCTTCTTCTGTTTCCAAATTGTTTTCGCGCATACGTCGCTGGCAGTCGGGGCATTTTTTCCAGTTGGTTTTATCTACTTCGTCGGCGCCCAAATGCACATATTCATATGGGAAAAGTTGGAAAATCTCGCTGTAAACATTTTTACAGAATTCCAGTGCGCTTTCTTTTCCCGGACAAATGGGTGATGAAAATAATTCTCCCCAGCCTGTTTGTTTAAAGCAGGAAATGCCATCGTAATTTTCTATGGCAGCCAAAAAATGCCCCGGCATATCTATTTCTGGAATAATGTCAATTCCCCGCTCTTTGGCAAAAGCAACCACTTCTCGAATGTCGTCCTGTGTATAATAACCGCCGTAGAGCGTGTCGCCTTCAACTATTTTTATCTTTTCAGCGGGTAATTCATAATCCGGATTATCCTGTTCTTTTGCCATTTTTAGATTTCCCAGATCCTGGTTGTTGAATTTTCTCCATCCACCTTTTTCGGTCAGCAGCGGGTATTTTTTTATTTCAATCCGCCATCCCTGGTCGTCGGTTAAATGCCAGTGAAATTTATTGAGTTTATACATTGCCATTAAATCGAGCAAATCTTCCACTTCTTTTTTATTGAAGAAATGGCGCGAAATATCCAGGTGAAGTCCGCGATAGGAAAAGCGGGGTTCGTCGCTGATTTTCACAATAGGTACTTGCCATGCAACTGATTGATTTTCTTTTGCAGACAATTCAATTTGAAGCGGTAAAAGTTGGCGCAATGTTGAAATCCCTGAAATTATTCCACCGTAACTGTTGGCTTTTATCTGAATTCCGGATTTGTTGACATTTAATTCGTATGCGCCTTCTTTTCCGGGAAGTTCGGTTAATTCCAAAGAAATATCTCCGTTTGTATCAGCAACATTTATTTCAAATCCGGTAGCTTTTCCCAAAATATTTTTTAGATAATCGGCAGCAGCATTCAGCTGCGGATTATTAACAACAATGGTCAACTGATTTTTTAATCTGAAGTATCCGTTTCCCTGTTCTATTTTATTCGGTTGGGGAATTACTGTTATTTCAGCCTGTTGCTGAGAACAGGAGGCGAATAACAGCACAATTAAAAAGGAAATTAGTTGGTATTTCATATGAATTGAATTATTTGTTTTTAATGGTCCGTCAGCTGACGGATTCCTTTAGCATAACCTCGTATCGAGGTTTTTAAATTGTCGGCGGGGGTATTATGGCGACTTTGCCCCCAAAAATACCCCCACCATTTACAGACGTCCAAAAAAATCTTTCAACTTTAGTGGACAATTATATACAGTTTAATTTATTGAACAGCCGAAATTTTAACAGCCCAAGCCAAATTGCAAGGCAGGTTTTTCCTAATGCTTGCAGGAACAAATACTTTAATTCCTTCATCGGTGTTTTGCCATTTCAGGTTTCCTTTGGCTCCCAGCATGGTAAGTTTTGCATTTTTAGCCGCCTTAATTCCTTTAACAGTAAAAGATGTCGGTAATCCGCTTCCATCCTCCTGTTCTAGATACATAGCGTAAACTGCCTTTGTATCTTTTTGCTGGCTCAGGCAAATATTATCAGTTTTAAAAGGAGCGATAGCGCGGGTTGAATAAATCGCCTCACCATTCACTTTAATCCAGTCGCCCATAGCCTGTAACAAGTCGTAAGCGCCTTCCGGCCATTTTCCGTCAGGTCCAGGAGCAATGTTGTATAATAAATTGCCGCCTTTTGCAACAATGTCGATAAGCATGTGAATCGCCTGTTTTGGTGTCATGAAAGAGGCATCGGGTACCCACGACCAGCCACCACCCGCAATAATGCAGCTTTCCCAGGGGTAAGGCAATTGTTTCTCTGGTACTTTGTTTTCCGGTGTCAGGTAATTCTGGTTCGGACCTTCAACGGCACGGTCAACCACAATAAGTCCGGGTTGTTTTTCGCGGGCTTTGGCGGCAATTTCGTCCATGCGAATATCCTGGTTAACAGCGCGTGATATCGGGAATCCTGATTTTGCATTATCAGCCACGTTGTTGTAATAGTTTTTTATTTGTTCCGGCGATTTTTTCGATACCCATCCTCCGTCGAGCCACAGAATGTCGATTTTTCCGTAATCGCTCATCAATTCCATAATCTGGTTTTGGGTGAACTGAACAAATTTTTCCCATTTTTCAGGATGTGCAGCCGGATCGTAGTTTACGTTTCTGTCCATCGGCGGGAATTTTGGATCCCAGTAATATGGGCTGTTCCAGTCGGGTTTCGAGAAATAGGCACCTGCCCATAAACCTTCGTTACGGAATGCATCGAATACCTCTTTAACAATATTTGCCTTTGGATTAACACTGAACGGACACTCGCTGCTGGTTACTTTGTAATCGGTATATTTCGAGTCGAACATACAAAATCCATCGTGGTGTTTTGTTGTGAAGACCACGTATTTCATTCCTGCATCGGCTGCAGCTTTTGCCCAATTGTCAGGATTGAAGCTGGTGGGGTTAAACGACAGTTTCAGGTTTTCGTACTCCTTTTTGTAGGTGGCATAATCTCCCGGATTGCTGCCTTTTTTTCTTTCGCACCATCCGTAATCTTCGGGGCAAATCGACCACGATTCAACAACTCCCCACTGACTGTAGGCTCCCCAGTGCATTAACAATCCAAATTTCAGGTCTTGCCAGTCTTCCAGTTTTTGCAGAACCTGCTCATCTTTGGGCCAAACATAGCCGGTAACTTCGTGTTCGAGCTGAGCACTTACCATAAATGCCAGTAATACGGGAATAATAAATAGTAATTTTTTCATCGTATAAATATTTAATTGTTGTTTTATTCGAAATCCTTTGTGTAGTTGAAGTTTTATTTGTGTAATTCGCCAACAATGCGTCGGCCATGGAGTTCTGTGGTGTCGGTAATTTGTTGAATTTCTTCTACATTCGAATCCAGAACCTTTCCGGCTACCAAAATGATTATTCTGCCTTTGGTTTCTATTATCATTTGGCGAATGGTTTCCTGTCCTTCAAGGGCAGTTGCTTTTCCTCCCGAGGTGAGGATACGTTTTATATTCGGAATTGTTCTTAAGATTTTTACTCCTTCCACAGGATCATCCAGTTCGTCGATTGCTTTATGGAAAGTAACCGGGAGCGGGTAGGCATAATTGGCAAGAATACGGGTGTTTTTTTCATCTATCCGGTTATCGGCAGTTAGTAGACCAAAAACAACACCCGACGCGCCGGCTTGTTTTGCCTGATCGATGGCCGTTTTCATTTGAGCCACCTCTTCGTCGGAATGAACAAAATTACCTGCCCGCGGACGTGCCATAACCATTACCGGAATTTGTAATTCGGAACAGGCTTTTTTCATTAATTCAAGCGATGGTGTTAATCCGTCGTTTGCCAGGTCTGAACACAACTCAATTCGGGTTGCTCCTTTTTGTTGGGCAAGTTCGGCTTCTTCAAACGATTCAACACAGGCTTCTTTTATCATTGTTCTTTCATTTTGTAGAGGCTTCAAAGATAAGCTATTTGATAATAATTTAATAAAAATTGAGCACATTTGTAAAAAATTTAATAAGTATAAAGAAGTGTGTTTTGAAATCAGAAATAATAGATAAGCGACTATTATTTTGTTTCTTTGTATCAGGAAAACAAAGGATTTGAAGTATAATTTAGTAACCATATTAGGACCAACTGCCACCGGGAAAACGGGGTTGGCGGCTCATTTGGCAGCAAAACTGAACGGAGAGGTGATTTCTGCCGATTCTCGTCAGGTTTACCGGGGAATGGATTTGGGAACCGGAAAAGATTACGAAGATTATTTTGTTAACGGAATTGAGGTGCCTTCTCATTTGGTTGATATTGAGGATGCCGGTGCGCATTACAACGTTTACCGTTTCCAAACCGATTTTATTGATGTTTTTAACGAGATAAACGCGCGTAATAAATTTCCTGTTTTGTGCGGAGGTAGCGGACTCTATCTTGAAGCTGTTCTGAAAAATTACCGGCTCATTGAGGTTCCGCCTAACAAGGAACTGCGAAAAGAGCTGGAAGGGAAAACACTGGAAGAACTTACACAGATTCTTAAAGACCTTAAACCACGGTTACATAACGAAACGGATGTGGAAACCGATCGTCGTGCTGTCAGGGCCATCGAAATAGAATATTATTACCGGGAACATCCGCAGGAAAAGTCGGAAATGCCAAAAATTAAAAGCCTGAATGTGGGTATTGATTTCGACCGTGAAATGCGGCGCCAGCGAATTACCACACGTCTGAAACAGCGTTTGGATGAAGGAATGCTGGATGAAGTACAGCATTTGCTTGATTCGGGATTAACACCTGAACAACTGATTTATTACGGACTCGAATATAAATTTCTAACGCTTCATTTAATTGGAGAACTTACTTTCGACGAGATGTTTTCGAAACTGGAGATTGCCATTCACCAGTTTGCCAAACGTCAAATGACATGGTTCAGGGGAATGGAAAAACGCGGTACTAAAATTAACTGGATAAACGGGCACCTGCCTATGGATGAAAAAGTGGAGGCCGTTATTCGCTTAATGGAACAATAGCCTTTTTTAAATAAATTCTTCAATAATACGAACAAGATCCTGTCTTTTAATAGGTTTCGATAAATAGTCGTTACAGCCAGCATCCAATGCTTTCTCCCGATCGCCTGACAGCGCAAAGGCAGTTTGTGCAATTATTGGAATCTTGTTATTGTATTTCCTTATTTCTTTTGTGGCATCCAGTCCGTCCATTACCGGCATTTTAATGTCCATAAAAATGATCGAAATATCCGAATTGGATTTAAACATTTCTACAGCTTCATGTCCGTTGTATGCCCGAATTGTAGCAATCTGCTCATTCTGCAGAATTGTATCTATCAGGTCGAAACTTATTTCATCGTCTTCGGCTACAAGGGCCTTTATTTTTCCCGGTTTTGAATTTTGAGATCCTGATTCCTTCTTATAAACCGGCAGGTTTACAGGGTTGTAATTTATGGTAAAATAAAAAATACTTCCTTTGTTTACTTCCGATTCGAGCCAGATTTTTCCTCCTAATATTTCAACATAAGCTTTGCAAATGGAAAGACCTAATCCGGTTCCTTCATAGCCCCTGCTTAATCCCATATCAGCCTGGACAAAACGATCGAAAATAGCTTTTTGTCTGTCTTGAGGGATTCCTTTCCCTGTATCTTTTACATAGAAACGGAGTTTGTCGATAACAATATCGTAACCTATTTCTACAGATCCGGTTTCAGTAAATTTTATTGCATTTCTGATGAGGTTTATTAGTATGTTTTCCAACTTGTAAGCATCGGTGCGAATAACATAATTTTCTTTGTTTTCCTGAAATTTCAACGAAATGTTTTTCGCTCTGGCTTCGGGTAGCAGAATCTCATAAAGATTTTTAAAAGTATTATCAAGATTTACTTCCGAAATAATTTCAGACAGCTCTCCTGCTTCAATTCTTGAGATTTCTATAATGTCGTTGATGGTTTGTAAAAGTCGGTTTCCACATTGTTTAATAATATCAATATAGTGTCCCTGTTCTTCTGCACTTATCGCCGGGTCGTTAATCATATCCATGAACCCGATTATACCATTCATCGGGGTGCGTATCTCATGGCTCAAATTGGTTAGAAATGCCGATTTGAGACGATCGCTTTCTTCTGCCTGCTGTTTGGCTTCAATAAGTTTATCTTCAACACGTTTTCTGTAATCAATTTCTTCATTTAAAATTTTGTTCCTTGTTTCAAGTAGCTCTGTGCGTTTTTTTATTGTTTCTTCCAGGCTCTCATTAATACCTTTTATTTTTTCCTGTTGGGCCAGTAACTGCAAATGTTGATGAAACTCAGAACGTTCAGTAAGTTTCCCATTGTATAGAGCAACAGCAGCAATGATGTTGGCTGAAATATAAAATGCATTTATAATGAATAATGACTGTAAGTCTTCTTGCAAAAGCGAACTGTTGAAATAAGGAGTAATGTTATAAAATATAATAATTAGAATGCCCGGTATAACTGCCCATTTAAAATGCAGTTTTATAAAAAAGTATCCGGCAATAAAAACCAGGAAAAGGCCACCGTAATAGAACGAACTTCCCGGATTTAGAAGAAGCATATAAGCAATGCCTAAACCTCCTATTAAATAACATAATGCTACCAGCCATTGCCAGAACCTGTTAAAAAAAGGCAGGAACGAAAGGAGCCATACCACAACAAGGGTGGGAACCACAATCAAGTATCGAATGGCAAAGACTACCCCGATAAATTGTCTTGATGCGTACATGTCGAGTATGCCAAACAAGGCATATAATACGGTAATAATTAAAAAGGAGAGCCGAAAAGAGAATATAGATTTTTTAAAATACTCGTAGCGGTATTGTTTTTCAATCCGCTCATCCCTGAATTCAAGTGTTAGCTTGTTAATATTAAGCTTTTCGAAGATTGTATTTTTTTTGTCCCCAACCATAAAATCCCCTTTTTTTATCCGCCCTGGTAAATTTTGTATAAGTAACCGTAAGCAAGGTAATAATTAATATCTACCTATAAATAGTCTTGTATTAAAAATAAGGTGTATTCTGAATTCTTTTTTAACAATAATATGTTTTCTGTTTTTTAGATTTAATTTGGTTAGTAGTAGAGATTATTGCTACATTTTATTGCATCCCGGAATTAGATAGGTTTTTTATACTATTTGTTATGATTGCGAACTCTCTTATCTTTAGTTGGTTGTGCTTTGTGTGGAAACAAATCGTATGGCAAATAGTAGTTTGCCCCGAATGTTTATTTATTTTAAAGAATGTAAATAAAAGTGAAGGCTTGGATATTTATCAAAAAAAATGGGCATATTTGACAGCAAAATCAGTCTACTACGTAAATCTCAAAATTAATTCTTTAGAAACTACGAAGGATCCGAAGCGGATTCCGGATATGTTTTGCTTAAGATTTAGCTAGACATTTAAAAGTTATGATAGAATTAAAAATGAGAACATTGAATTTGAAACTGATTGCATTATTTGTGCTTCTTTGGTGTTTTACAGAAGTTGGGGCGCAAACGAAATTTACATTAAGCGGTGAAATAACCGATGCCGAAACCGGCGAGGCTTTGGTCGGTGCAAGTATTGCGGTTTTCGATACTCCGCATGGTGCCGTGGCAAATAATTATGGATTTTATTCATTAACCCTTCGTAAAAATACTTACCGGATTGTGGTTAGTTATGTCGGCTACGAAGATCTGAAGCAGGAGATTGAATTGTCTGAAGACCAGAAAATTAATTTCTCGCTATCTCCAAAATCAAGGGAAATTAAAGAAGTGGTTGTTCATTCGGGCAGTAATGTTGGTTTGGCGCAAATGAGTAAAGAACATTTAAACATGAAGCAGGTGGAATCGATTCCTGTTTTGCTGGGTGAAAAAGACATTTTAAAAACCATTCAGCTTTTACCGGGTATAAGTACCGTTAGCGAAGGCAGCAGCGGTTTTAGTGTTCGTGGCGGATCGTTCGATCAGAACATGATATTGCTCGATGAAGCTCCGGTGTACAGTGCCTCGCATTTGTTGGGATTCTTTTCGGTGCTGAATTCTGATGCACTTAACGATATTTCGGTTTATAAAGGTGGAATCCCGGCCGAATACGGAGGCAGGGCTTCTTCGGTGTTGAATATCAATATGAAGGAAGGAAACAATAAGAGTTTTTCAGCTTCAGGAGGAATTGGGCTTATTTCGTCGAGGTTAACACTCGAAGGTCCTATTGGAAAAAACGAACGCACTTCTTTTATTATTTCGGGGCGAAGAAGTTATGCCGATTGGGTTGCAAAAGGAGCCGGTATTCTCGACAACGACATGACTTTGTATTTTTACGATTTAAATGCCAAAGTTAACCATAAAATAAACGATAACAACCGTTTATACCTTTCGGGTTATTTTGGAAAAGATGATTTTGGATACGAAGACATGGCTACTAACTGGGGGAACAAAACAGCAACTCTACGTTGGAACCATATTTGGAACAACCAGATTTTTTCAAACACTTCGCTTATATACAGCAATTACGATTACGGTTTTAATATTACCGATGAGGTGGCTATGGAATCGGGGATTGTCGATGTTGGACTCAAACACGATTTTTCGTTCTATAAAAGTCCGGAGAATACAATGAAATTCGGGTTCAATACTACTTTCCATACTTTTAATCCCGGGGAGCTTGTTTACGAAGATGTTGATGCAAATGGAGAACAGATTCTGGAGCAAAAACAAGGTTTGGAAAGTGCCATCTACTTTTCAAATTACCGGAAGTTCTCCAATAAATTTTCTCTTGATTACGGACTTCGGCTTTCTATGTTTAACCAGTTTGGCCAAGGATGGCAGAATAGTTATAACCTGGATAATACCAAGACTGATTCAATCTGGTTCGGCAGTGGTGAGTTGATGCAAACCTATTTCGAATATGAACCGCGTCTTTCTTTCCTTTATCGATTGAATGACAGGAATTCAATGAAGATTTCATATAACCGGATGGCTCAGTATATGCACCTGATTTCGAACAGTACATCGGGGCAGCCAACCGACGCCTGGTATCCAAGCACAAACAATATCGAACCACTAATAGCTTCGCAGATTGCTTTGGGATACACCCGGAGCATTAAAGACGGGGCCTTTGAGTTGTCGCTTGAATCGTATTACAAAGACCTGGAAAATGTAACCGATTACGAAGACGGTACCGATATTTTGTTAAATCAGGACATTGAGGCACAAATACTTTCAGGAGATGGCCGCAGTTATGGTTTAGAGGTAAACCTGAAGAAAAATACCGGCAGATTTACAGGTTGGATCAGTTATACTTTGTCGAGAACCGAGAATAAAATCGACGGCATAAATTCGTATGACTGGTATCCAACGCGCAACGATAAAAAGCATGATATAGCGGTTGTTGGTAATTATCGTTTTACCGACAGGGTGTGTTTATCGGCAAACTGGATATTTTACACCGGTAATGCCGTAACATTTCCAAGTGGCCAATATCTCTTCGACGGGCAGAGCTGGCCTTACTATTCGGAACGAAATGGTTACCGGATGCCTAATTATCATCGTCTTGATTTTAATCTCCATATCGATGGAAAGAAGCAGAAACGTTTCCAGTCGAGTTGGGATATTTCTCTTTATAACGTTTATAACCGCTACAATGCTTATACTATTACGTTTGGCGAAAGTGAAAGTGTACCCGGAACCAATGAGGCTACAAAACTTAGTTTGTTCGGCGCAGTGCCGTCGGTAACCTGGAACTTTAAATTTTAATCGAAGAAATTATGATGAAATGAGCATGAGAGAATTTTCACATAAGCGAATTATTAAAATCATGCGAGTTTCATCTTATTCCTTAGAAAACAAACAATTTTAATATGATGAAAATATTACAACTAAAATATATAACTATTGCACTTTGCTTTATCGGGTTCGTTTCGTGCGAAGAAGTAATTGATGTGGATCTTGACAGCGCCAACAGAGCTGTTGTTGCAGAAGGAAATATTGAATTGGGAGAACCTGCCTGGCTGAAGTTGAGTTATACGACGGATTATTTCTCAGATATAGACATAACCTACATCACAAACTCAACAGTATATCTTATCGACGACAACGGAGAACTCGATACTTTAACTTATGAAGGAAATGGTATTTACCGGGGAAAGAATATTGTGGGCGAAGCAAATTCTTCCTATACAATCTCAATGTATGTTCATAACCGTGGATATAACGCTACTTCAACATTGTTCCCTTCATCCGCAATTGAAGATGTTTGGTTCCGGGAAAAAAGCAGCAGCATTTTCGATGATGACGATGAAACAAAGTATAGAATACACGTGGTTATATCGAACGACACCGAACAGGAAAATTATTATTTGTTCCGGTTTTATGTAAACGGCGAACTTAAAGACGACTGGTACACATTGGCGAACAGCAGTTATTATCCCGATAATGACTATCTGGAATATAGTCCTTCGCGAGTTGAATTTGAAAAGGAAGACGAAGTAAAAGTTTATGTATATAGTATCGATGAGAATACCTACAGCTATTACGAACAGTTAAACGATATTTTGGAGAGTGGTTTGGGTAGTTCTTCTACACCTTATAATCCGCAATCGAACTTTGGAGAGAATATTCTTGGCTATTTTTCTGCGTGGTCGTATGATTCGTATGATACAAAAGTTGAGTAGACGTTACTGTAACCAGGAATTGTATTTATTTTATAATTAGAGGAGTGGACATGGCCCGGTTTTTTCCGGGCTTTTGTTTGTAATAATTTTCCTTTGAAATGTTATTAACCAAGTGTATTATACTTAATTTCAATTAATTTAAAATTACTAGCTTTACAGAACTTAAATCAAAAAAACTATCAATCATGGCTGACTCGAATTGCGGAGATTGTAAAATACGTGCAAAATACGACACCAAACCAAAATCTTTTTGGGGACGATTTTGGAGATGGCATATCGGCTGGTGCCCCGGTTGGAAAGGATATATGGAGTCGCTGAGCGAGGAAGAGAGGCAGACTTTAAAGTTAAAGTATAAACTAAAGTGAAAATATGTCAGTAATTGTTCTCTGGGTATTTTGCCGGAAAACACTTTACGATCGCGGTCCCCAAACCAAACGGGCCCTGATTAAGTCATTCCCATCGCTTTGCCGAACCACACTGCAAATATGGTTGTGTTCATCAATAATCTGACGCTTTATTCCGAGGTAATCGTCTTGTACTCCTTCCTTCACAAAATTCACTTCCAGTTCTACTAATTCATTCTTTTTATGGAAATCGAAATCGTAACTGTCAATAATACGTTCAAGGTATCGTCCGCTGTTAAAATGTTGATTGATATCAATCTCGTTGAACAAGGCAGGAGTGAAGGTTACTTCTTTCTCTGATTTTACAGGCTTTACTTTACCTGCATTTGTTTCTAAAACTCGTTGGTCGTACAGAGGAATTGAATCCAGTTCGAGTTTTACGATACGTTTTGTTTTTTGGTCGAGTACCAGCCAACTTGTTGTGGCCTTTATTATGCTTTCGCCGTTTTCATCAATAAAATGAATATCGCGAAGTGCCAACAATCCGTCAATTCCCGCAGGCCAGGTTTCAACCGTAAATTTTTCTCCCCATTTTGGGCGTCGTTTTATTTTAACCAACAAGCGCGATAATACCCAAAACTGTTTATCTTTTTGAAGATTGTCGAATCCGAAACCCAGTTTTTCAGCGTGTTCCCAGGCAATATCCTGTATCTGCCAAAAAAGGAAGGAAGTAGAAAGTTCCCCAAAACGGCTAACGAAATATGATTTTGTTGTTAATTGTTGCGTATGTTTCATATCTAAGATGTTGGAAGCACTAGGCCGGACGTTTTATTATATGCCATAATTAATAATTCTCAACAGCGGCTTAATTGTGCAAATGACTATATTTTGTTTTAAAAGCTTCTGTCCTCTGTCTTTTTGCCTCGAACTTCGGGCTTCAAGCTTCTCTTAAACTTTTCAGCAAATTTATTGTTCAGTTTTGAAAATCAATAACAAATGTTCAATTTTGCAGCAAATATTAATTTTTATGGGAAGAATAGTAATTAAAACACCTGAACAGGTTGAGGGAATAAGGCAAAGTTCCAAACTGGCTGCCAAGGCATTAGACTTTGCAGGGGAGTTGGTGAAAGAAGGTGTTCATACTGAATGCATTGATGATAAAATTGAGGAGTTTATTCGATCACATGGAGCAATACCTGCCACTAAAGGTTACAACGGTTATCCGAAGTCGAGTTGCATTTCTTTGAACAATGTTATTTGCCACGGAATTCCATCGAAAGATACAATACTTAAACCGGGCGATATTTTAAATATTGATATTACAACCATTTTGAACGGTTATTACGGAGATACGTCAAGGATGTTCTCGGTTGGAGAGATTAGCGAAGAAGCCGACGATTTAATGGATGTTACCTGGCACTGCCTGAATCTTGGAATCGAACAGGTAAAACCAGGAAATCGTTTCGGTAATATTGGTTTTGTTATTAATCGTTACGCAAAGGCGCAAGGCTACAGTGTTGTATACGAATTTTGCGGTCATGGAGTAGGAATTGAATTTCACGAAGAACCTCAGGTTGACCATGCATCACGTCGTAATACCGGGCCGGAAATGAAACCGGGAATGATTTTTACTATTGAACCGATGATTAATCAGGGGAGAGCCAAGGCCGTTATCGATAAAAATGATGGCTGGACTGCACGAACCATTGATCATAAACTATCGGCTCAGTTCGAGCATACAGTTTTGGTAACACAAACCGGTTGCGAGGTGCTGAGTGATATTCATGATGAATATCCCATTACATAAGTTAAAAAGTTTAATTCAATTTGATAAATATTCAGCGGGTGATTCTTTTGCAATGATTAAAGTCACCCGCTGAACCGTTTATAAACGAGCATAAAAAACCGCCATCCCTTTTCAAGAACAGCGGTTAAGATGAGTGTTTATTCGTAATTAAATTTTCCAGATTTTGCTGTTTGTCATCCATGCTTCCAGTTCTAAAGCTTCATCTGAATCTTCTTTCGCATCAACTGTTACAACTCCGAAATAATTAGTGTCTTTCATCCAGTCTTCAACTTCAAGATTGCTTTCTGTTTCAACTTCAAAGTATTTAGCCATTCCGTCGAAAAGGTTTTCGTTTGTCATCCAGCTTTCAACTTCCAGAGCCTCTTCAACTTCTGTTTCAATATTTAAAGTGGTAAAGAAATTGTTTTCGTTCACCATCCATTCTTCAATATTCAATGCTTCTTCTGTTTCAACTGCAGTGTATTTCGTAAAATTATCCATATCGCTTGCAGAGTAGGCATCAACCGATGCTGTGCTTACTTCAGTATTGTCAACCATTACCATGGCTATTTGGCTGAAGCTGTTATTTTCCATTACGGTTCTCCAAAAATCCTGTGCATTTACTGTTAAACTGATTAAAACTAAACTGATTATTACTGCCAGTGATTTTGAGATTGCTTTCTGAACATTGTTTCTTGTTTTCATGACTTTTTCCTCCTGTTTTTGTTTTCTTGTTTCTTGCTTTTGACTTTTTTGTTTTCTTGTTTCCGTTCTGTTGTTTTCGATATTAAGACGCCTGAAAAAATGATTCGTTACAAAAATTTAGAACTTTTTTTTAAAATGTACTGTCTTTTAACTTGAACTTTGTTATACAAATATAAAGACAAAAAATGGTACTATGCAAAACAAAGTAGTATATTTTTTGAAATATTTTTTTGATTCATGTATAGTTTTCTGTATGTCAAAGAGTTATGTCGTTGTCTTGTGGATTTAATTTTTAAACTTAATGTTATTTAATTCGATGTTTTCATGAATCACGTCGGTTTTGGCTGAATAAATGCCATAAAAAAAATTCTCGCAGTCTAACTTTTTATATTTGCGACCCTGAAAGTTTTATCTTTGCTCACAGGAAAATGAAAGAATTATGTCGTTAGTAATTGAAGAAAAGGATTTAGAGAAATTTATAATGGTAGGCGACCGTGTTTTGGTGAAGCCCAAAAATCCGACAGGAAAAACCAAATCAGGATTGTATCTTCCTCCATCGGTACAAGAGAACGAGAAAGTGCAAAGTGGTTATATAGTAAAAGTCGGTCCCGGTTATCCTATTCCGGCAGTTAGTGAAGACGAGGAGGTTTGGAAAGAAAAAAAGGAAGATGTAAAATATGTGCCTCTGCAAACGCATATTGGCGACCTTGCCATTTATTTAAATAAAAGCGGACACGAAATAGAATTTAACAACGAGAAGTACATTATTCTTCCGCATTCAGCTATATTAATGATAATAAGAGACGAAAACTTGTTTAAATAAAAAGGTGCCGGGCAAAGTATAAAATGCTAAAAAGCCGTTTCAATTTCAGTTGGAGCGGCTTTTTATTGTTTTTATTGTAGATTCATATCCAAGCTCGAATAATTCATTGGCATGTTTGCGCAGAAATAAATCGTATTTGTCTATTCCACTTGGTTCGATGTAGTAATCAGCCTCTTTTTTAACCTCATCTAGTTTCTGGTTAACGCTCATATAAACCGTTCTGGTGGCAATCTGTACCAGGTTTTTCATTTTGGCTTTTGGATTTATTGGGCTGATATTTGAAACTATAATTTGTTCGCAATCGTTTTTTATGGGCTCAACCGGAATATTGTCCATCAATCCGCCGTCAACATATAAGTCTCTGCCCAACGATACCGGGGCAAAAAGTACCGGTATTGAAGATGAGGCCAGAACTGTTTCACCCAAAGGCCCTGAATTACGGTATTCAACAGTTCCTTTGTTCAGGTTTGAAACACATATATAAAACGGAATTTTAAGTTCTTCGATTTTGTCGGATTTAATTTCTTTTTGAATGATTTCCTTTATGCCGTCCAGCTTTAAAAGTCCGTCAACCGGCAAGTGAATTTTTGTGTATTGAAAAAACCAGCCTCCCTTAAAGTTATCAAGTACTTCTTCAGGCGATTTTCCGGCAGCAATAAAAGCACCAACAATTGCACCGGCGCTGACCCCTGAAATAACATCGGGGAAAATGCCCAGCTCCTGAAGTGCTGCAATAACCCCCAGGTGCGCGAATCCGCGCGTTCCGCCGCCGCTTAAAACCAAACCAGTTTTATATTTTTTCGCCATACCTTTCAAAGGTAGAAAATCATTTGTTATCGTATTAACAAAAAGAGATTTTAGATGGATAGCTTGATATTTATTTTGGAGAAGAAATTTTCGAGGGTATTTTTACCGACCTTGCAGCATATGGTTTGATGCTGTAATCTTACTATTATATAATGAAGATAGATAAATTCGTTTTAGCCATTATCGGCGTTATTATTCTGGCCTGGTTTTTCCCCGGGTGGGGAAGTCCGGAAAATGGTGTGCCACTGGATTTAATTGCGAGTATTGGAATTTCGTTGATTTTCTTTTTCTATGGTTTGAAACTCAGTCCGCGAGATATAAAAATGGGACTAAGAAACTGGAAGCTTCATGTTGCGGTGCAGGCAACTACTTTTCTTGTCTTTCCAATAATTGTCCTCGCTTTTTATCCCTTTATAAAAACAGAAAACGGACATACGATTTGGCTTGCCTTTTTGTTTTTGGCTGCGTTACCTTCCACTGTATCCTCATCGGTTGTGATGGTTTCAATTGCACGAGGAAATATTCCGGCTGCCATTTTTAATGCGAGTATTTCGGGGCTCATTGGTATTGTAATAACACCGCTGTGGATGGGGCTGTTTCTAACAAAGACAACTATTGATTTTAACCTGGGCGAAATTTATTTCAAACTGCTAACCGAGATTCTTCTTCCTGTTATTATAGGTGTATTTTTGCAGCGTTTTTGGGGCGATTATGCACGAAAATACAGTCGTTATCTCACTTTGTTTGATAAGTCGGTGATTCTGCTGATTATTTTTAAAAGCTTTACACATTCTTTCGAAAACAAAGTTTTTAGCGCTGTTGATGCCATCGATCTTTTTCTGATCGTAACTGCTGTAATTATTCTGTTTTATGTTATTTATTTCTTGACGCTAAAAGTATCGCGGTTATTACGATTTAATATTGAAGATCAGATTACAGCACAATTTTGTGGAACAAAAAAGTCGTTGATACACGGAACCGTTTTTGCCAAAATATTATTTCAGCAATCAGCAACTACCGGAATAATGTTGCTGCCGATTATGATTTTCCACCCAATACAAATACTTATAATCAGTTTTGTAGCTACTAAATTGGGTAAGCGAAAATAGAAGCAGTTCTATCGATTATCTGCGGTCGAGAGTAAACCACTTAATCAGCAATTCCCCGTCGTCTTTTTCATCCTTATGAAAGAAGGAATTTGTTTTATTCTGGTAGATGTAATCTTTTTGGTAATTGTCGATGTTGTCAACAATATCTTTTAATGCAGTAATCATTAAATCAATTTCTGCATCGGTCATCGTTGGGTGAAGCGACCAGCGCACCCAACCCGGTTTTTCCGATAAGTCGCCGTGATTAATTTTATCTGTGATTTCCTGCGACTGCTCATACGAAACTTCCAGCAGGAAATGTCCGTAAGTTCCGGCACAGGCACAACCTCCCCGGGTTTGTATTCCGTACATGTCGTTTAATAAACGAACCAGCAGGTTGTAATGGATTCCTTCCACATAAAAAGAAATTACTCCAAGCCGATCGCGAACATTATCCGCCAAAATATTCAACCCTTTTATTTCGTCCAGTCCTTTAAATGCTTTCTCAAGAAGCTCTTCTTCTCGTTGGCGGATGTTTTCAATGCCCATTTTGTGTTTCAGATCGAAACAAAGTGCTGTTCTTATAGATTGCAAAAATCCCGGAGTCCCTCCATCTTCACGCGCCTCAATATCATCAACATATTTGTAGCTCCCCCATGGATTTGTCCAGTCTACTGTGCCACCACCCGGGTTATCAGGCACTTCGCTTTTATACATCGATGCATCGAAAACAATTACCCCCGAGGAGCCCGGGCCTCCTAAAAATTTGTGAGGAGAGAACATTACTGCATCCAGTTTTTCCATCGGATCTTCCGGGTGCATGTTTATTTTGTCGTAAGGTGCCGACGCTGCAAAATCGATAAAAGCAACTCCGCCGTATTCGTGCATAATTTTGGCCATTTCGAAATAGGGAGTTCGTACACCTGTTACATTCGAGCAGGCAGTAAACGATCCGATTTTAAACGGACGGTCTTTATATTCTTCCAGTGCTTTGCGCAGTTTATTCGTGTCTATCAGCAAGCCTTCTCCCGGTTCGATAACAACCACGTCGGCACTGGTTTCGTACCACGATGTCTGGTTAGAGTGGTGTTCCATATGAGTGATAAAAACCACAGGTCGCTCGCGTTCGGCGATGCAGTTTTTTCCCGAAACCTTTCCGCAGTATTTCAATCCCAGAATGCGTTGGAACTTGTTGATTACAGCAGTCATTCCGAATCCGGCCGTAATAATTACATCGTTTTCGCCGGCATTCACATATTTTTTTATCAGTTGGTGCGATTTGTGGTAGGCGTGAGTCATCCTGATTCCTGTTTCACTGGTTTCGGTGTGCGTGTTGCCCACATACGGTCCCAGTTCATCGGTAATTTTGCATTCGATAGGTCGGTATAAACGTCCGCTTGCAATCCAGTCGCCATAAATGATTTTCTTTTTCCCATATGGAGATTCAAATTCCTGGTCGATACCAACAATGTTTTTTCTGAATTCCTCGAAATGCTTTTCCAAATTACTCATATACCACTTTTTATAATGGCACAAAATAAAGAGTTTGTGCGAATAATTGCAGCGTAAATATCATAAAATCACTTCGCGTTCGGTGATTTAGGTTACATATTATGGGAAGTATTTATATATGTCTTTGCGGTGAAGAAAGCGTTTGTCTACTATGTCTGAATAGCATTAATAAAAAATATAATCCTGTCAAATAGTCACAAAAACGGGTTGGCACAGGGTTTGATTTTAGCCGGGCATAAATTTCGATAGTAAAACTAAAAATATAGAAAAATGCAAACAGGAAAAATTGGAGTAACCAGTGAGAATCTTTTCCCAATCATTAAAAAGTTTCTTTATTCTGATCACGACATTTTTTTACGTGAGATTGTATCGAACGCAGTAGATGCCACACAGAAGTTAAAAACGCTGGCAGGTAAAGGTGAATACAAGGGTGATGTAACCGGTGCAAAGGTGGTTGTTAAACTTGATACCGATGCTAAAACCATTACCATTTCCGACAATGGTATCGGGATGACCGCTGACGAAGTTGAAAAATATATTAACCAGATTGCATTCTCTGGAGCTAACGAATTCCTTGAAAAACACAAGGATGACGCCAATGCTATTATCGGCCACTTTGGGCTTGGTTTTTACAGTTCGTTTATGGTTTCTGATAAAGTTGATATCATTACAAAATCGTATAAAGACGGTGCTCAGGCTGTAAAATGGAGTTGTAACGGCAGTCCTGAATTTGAACTTGAGGAAGTAGAAAAGGAGAACGTTGGAACTGACATTGTAATGCACATCAGCGAAGAGGAAAAAGGTTTCCTTGAAGATGCCAGAATTTCAGAGATTCTTGATAAGTATTGCAAATTTTTGCCGGTTCCTGTTATTTACGGCAAGAAAAAGGACTGGAAAGACGGCCAGCAGGTAGATACTGATGAAGATAACCAGATTAACGACGTTGCTCCTGCATGGACAAAAATGCCGGCTGATCTGAAAGATGAGGATTACAAGGGTTTTTATCATCAGTTGTATCCAATGGCAGAGGAGCCTCTGTTTAATATCCACCTAAATGTTGATTACCCGTTCAACCTGACAGGTATTTTGTATTTCCCAAAAATCAAGAATAATTTCGAGGTTCAGAAAAATAAAATTCAGCTGTATTGCAACCAGGTTTTTGTTACCGACTCGGTTGAAGGAATTGTTCCTGAATTTTTGACACTGTTACACGGTGTGATCGATTCTCCTGATATTCCGCTAAACGTTTCTCGTTCGTATTTGCAAAGCGATTCGAATGTGAAAAAGATCAGCAGCCACATCAACAAAAAAGTGGCCGATCGTTTGAACCAGATCTTCAAAGATAACCGCGAAGATTTCGAAAGCAAATGGGATGATCTGAAGATGTTTATCGAGTACGGTATGTTGACTGAAGAGAAATTCTACGACCGTGCTATGAACTTTTTCATGCTGAAAAATACCGAAGGAAAATATTTTACCTGGGAAGAATACGAAAAGCTGATAAAAGAAAGCCAGACTGACAAAGATAAGAATACCATTTACCTGTATACAACAAACGTTGAGGAGCAATTTACTTTTGTTGAAGAGGCCAAAAATAAAGGCTACGATGTAATCGAGCTGGATGATGTACTTGCTCCTCACCTAATCAACAAGCTAGAACAAAAGTATACCGATAAACGTTTTGTGCGTGTTGATTCGGATGTGGTTGAAAATCTGATCAAGAAAGAAGATGCTGCAAAAGAGGAATTGACCTGGGAACAAAAACAGGAGTTGTCTCCGGTATTCCAGGCTGTTTGCCCTGAAACGAAAGACTTCCAGTACATGGTTGATTTCCAGGATTTGGGTGAAGCAGGTGCTCCAATGGTAATTACCCGCAACGAATTTATGCGTCGGATGAAAGATATGAGTGCGGTGCAGGGCGGTATGAATATGTACGGTGATATGCCCGATACTTTGAACCTGGTTGTAAACACTGCACATCCGCTGGTGAAAAAAGTATTGGATGCCAAAAATGAAAAATTAGGTAGTAAACTGGAAGAAATGGCCGGTGAAATTACTGCTAAAAAAGATGAAATTGCTGTTCTTGAAAAAGCCAAAGAAGGTAAAAAAGATGAGGAAATTCCATCTGCAGACAAAGAAAAACTGGACTCTTTGAATTCAGAATTGTCGAAACTGGAAGAAACAAAACGCGGAGAGTTGACTGAGTTTGGAAAAGGCAACAAACTTGCCAAACAAATGGTTGACCTGGCACTTCTTGCAAACGGCTTGCTTAAAGGAGCCGATTTGGACAAATTCGTAAAAAGAAGTGTGGAACTGATTAAATAGGGTAGAGTGAGTGTCCCTGCAAAGGGGCAGATTCAAGGGAGTGTGATTAATAACGCCGGTCTGTCAGTTGACGGATCGGCGTTTGTATTTTTTCATGTTGAAGCTTATTCCCCGTTAGCAAAGTCCTGTAAATATGAAAATTTTTCAGTGAGCTTTCCGGCTTTTGTAATCGAAGCGCGTTCAATAATTCCGTCAATATCTTCTCCGAATAGACTTGGAAAAACTTTATCTATTAAATTACGGCCAAAGTCAAGCGAAGCATCTTTTGGAAGTTCGCAAGGCAGATTATCCACAGCCTGAACCGAAACATGGTTCGGATTCGAAAAAGCTTCTTCCAGTTCACCGGTTTCCAGGTTATAATCGTAAAACGGATCGGCAATGGTAGCTGCGCGTTTAGTAGATGGAATAGAACCCTCGATATCGCAGGTAATATCAGAAATAACACTTATCCTAAAGTCATCGTCGCGCATTTCATCGGCAGTAAAAAGCACGGGTGCCTTCGGATCCCAGTAGGCTGAAGCAATCAGCATATCAATTGCTTTGGCAAATGGCTGGAATGCATTTTCGTACATGGTCGGGTTGTTAAAAAAATGCATCAGATCAAATGCTTCGCCATCGGTTCTTCTCACATAATTACGTGGTAATAACTGAACGTAAATGGCTTGTTCAGGTTCCTGATCATTGAGAAATGCTTCGGGCGAAACCCGCATAATTTTCATGTGATTCAGAATTTCGATTACGCCATGGGCTACGCGTCCGTCACCTGTTAACGCAATTTTTAATGGTGGTAGATTGATTTGATCAAGATGCCAAAACATTTCTTCCAGATCTTCACATTCGTGAGCCGGTTTCAGATTAAACAACTCGTTTTTCAACCCGAAAGCGCGGAACCCGTTATAAGCTCCAACAAGTCCGGCAAAACGGCCAAAACCAATAATTCGGAATCCTTCTTTGTTGGTGAGTACTTCGTAATCTACCAACTGAATATTTTTTGCTAAAACAGTCTGTAACAGTTTGCGGTTGTATTCCTGTTTTTTTATGGTATGCGAGAAAAAGAGATAGATCTTCCCGGGAATAAAATCTTCAATACGCACCTCTTTGACCCCGAGTAAAACATCACATTCGCTTAAGTCTTCGCTTAAAGGAATTCCCAGCGAGGCGTATTCTTCATCTTTGTAGCTCCTTACAGCACTGGGTTGAACAACAATTGAAACATTGGGGAATTTATCCTGCACTTCAACACACTGTTGCGGAGTTAGAGGAACACGTTTGTCGGGGGGAGTTTTTCCTTCTCTTAAAATTCCTACTTTCATGATATTTGAAATTTTACCGAATGTACGAAAATTTGTTTTCCGATTTGTATAAATGAGTAGCTGAAGATTTAAAAGAAACAATCGTTGTTATAGTAATTAATCCTGAATCATTATTTTTACGATTTGCAATTCAGATGTTTAAATAAAACAAATCAAGATGAATCAAGAACCTAATCAACAACGGAACCTCCTTTTTATTCTATTTTTTATATCTATTCTCGGTTGTACCGGCCCTGTTAAGAATGAGATAAAACAAAGGCCCAATATTGTTTTTATAATGAGCGACGATCATGCTTTTCAGGCAATCAGCGCTTATGGCGGACCGTTAGCTGATGTAGCACCAACTCCAAATATCGACCGCCTTGCCGATGAAGGAATGCGTTTTAACCATTGTTTGGTTACCAACTCGATTTGCGGCCCGTCGCGTGCAACTATTTTGAGTGGAAAATACAGCCATAAAAACGGATTTATCGATAATACCGCTGGTTCTAAATTCGATTTTAGTCAGGAAACTTATGCCAAAGTGCTTCAAAAAGCAGGTTATAAAACTGCGGTAATCGGGAAATTACATTTGGGAGGCACTCCAACCGGTTTCGATTATTACGACATTTTACCGGGACAAGGAAGTTATTACAATCCTACTTTTATTAACCAACAGGGTGAATACAAAATGGAGGGTTATACCACTGAAATTATTACAGATAAAACCATTAAATGGCTTGAAGGAGTCAAAGATTCTGATCAGCCTTTTATGGTGATGATGTGGCATAAAGCTCCACACCGTGCCTGGGATCCCGGTCCAAACGAACTGGGCATGTACGAAGATGTAACTTTCCCTGAACCGGAAACACTTTTCGACGATTACTCGGGAGGGAGAGAAGCTGCGTCGCTAAATAATATGACCATTGCAAATACTATGCGAATGGAATATGATTTAAAAGTGACCGATGCGCCACGGAGAGGTCTCAATGAAAAACAGCTGGTAAAATGGAACTCGGTTTATGGCCCGGTTTATAAAGAGTATAAAGAGACAAATCCAACGGGTGATGATCTGGTTCGTTTTAAATACCAACGTTACATGAGAGACTATTTATCGTGTATTGCCGCGGTTGATAAAAGTGTGGGGAAAGTACTCGATTACTTAACGGAAACGGGTTTGGATAAAAATACCATTGTGATTTATTCTTCCGATCAGGGATTTTACCTGGGTGAGCACGGCTGGTTCGATAAACGCTGGATGTATAAAGAATCGTTGCGCACTCCGTTGTTGGTGAAATGGCCAAATGTAATCGATGCAGGAAGTGTTAACAACGACCTGGTTTCAAACATCGATTTTGGAGAAACATTCATTGATATTGCCGGTGCCGAAATTCCGGAAGATATGCAGGGAGAAAGTATGTTGCCAATATGGGAAGGTCAGACACCTGCCGACTGGAGAAAAGCACATTATTACCATTATTACGAGCATCCGTCGGAACACAATGTAATGCGCCATTACGGAATAACCACCGACAGGTATAAATTCATTCATTTTTATTATGATATCGAGAAATGGGAACTGTACGATTTGGAAAAAGATCCGATGGAAAAGAACAATATCTATAACGATGCCGCCTATGCCGATGTGCAGGCAGACCTTCATAAACAATTGGAACAGTTGCGTGAAGAATATGGTGATAGTGATGAGTTAAACCGGCATTTTATTGATGAGTATAACGAGAAGGTGAAAGCAAATCCGGGGATTGAATATTGGAAACCTGCCAAATAAAATTTGATACGTAATTAAGGTGAAAAATCAGGAAGAATTGATATCGTTGCCGATAGTTTTTTTTACTGAAATCAATCGAACTGCTTTTTAAAGTTTGGAAAGTTTAGTTTATTTTGAATCTGTATAAGGTGCTACTCTATGACAGGTGTTCTATAATTTGTATCTTGTCAGTATCAACTTAAACGATGTTAAACATTTGATTATGCAACACTCTAAGTCTCATTCACTGTTTGTACTCATTGTTTTGTTAACTGTAATTTCGTGCAAACAGCAACCTAAAGAACAAACAAATGAGTTTGCCGGATCGGAGAGTTGTATCGAATGTCACGAAAAGTTTTATAAGCTTTGGCGGCCTTCCTATCATGGGCAGGCAATGATGCCCATAAATGGCGAATTTGTAGCAAAACATCAGTTGCCCAACAGCGAACCAATCGATGTAGAGGGGAACATGTTTCAGGTTGAATTTAAGGATTCTTCAATGGTAATGTATGAACGCAAAGGCGACGAGTTGATAAAAACCTATGATGTTTTATGGGCGATGGGCGGGCACAACGTTTATTGTTTCCTTACACCTTTCGAAAAAGGGAAGCTTCAGAATATTCCGCTGGCTTACGATGCCAACCGTAAAAAGTGGTTTAATTACCCCGAGGCCGGAGTCAGGCATTTTGGCGACGATTATCCCGACGATGAAGCCTTGCCGTGGAAAGATGACATGTTTGCTTTTAATACAGGTTGTTACAGCTGTCATATCAGTCAGTTGAGCACCAATTTCGATCTGGAAACAGAAACTTATCATACAACGTGGAGAGAAGCAGGCATTAACTGCGAAACATGTCACGGTCCGGGAGGTGAACATGTTCGTATTTTTAAGAATTTGAAAGAAGGAGAAGAACCGAAAGAGCTGGGATTGATAAGTACTAAAGTGTTTACCCAGGAACAGCACAACGATGCATGTTCGCCCTGTCATGCAAAAATGAATCCGATTACGCCAAGTTATACTCCTGGTGATAAGTATTTCGATAACTACAATCTTACCACATTGGAAGACCGCGATTTTTATCCTGACGGTCGCAGTTTGGGTGAGAACTACACCTTAACCGGCTGGAAGATGAACGAATGTATGAGTGGAGGTGAATTGCACTGTGTTATATGTCATACATCGAGTGGGCGAGACCGGAATAAGGACAATCCCAACCAGGCCTGTTTGCAGTGCCATAACAATCGTAACGAAGATTTGGAGGCGCATACCGGTCACAAAGCCGAAGCCGGGTTGACTTGTATAAGCTGTCACATGCCCAAACGCGAATTTGTGGGGCATTTCCTTCGCAGCGATCACTCTTTCCGTCCGCCAATGCCGGAAGCTACCATAAAGTTTGGTTCTCCCAATGCGTGTAACCAGTGTCATACTGATAAATCGCCTGAGTGGGCTAATAATATCGTGAAAAAACGTCCGAACGGGAATTACCAGGAGGAAACCCTGAAATGGGCGCAATTAATTAAAGAAGCCCGCGACCAGGATTGGAAAAATGCGGATAAGATGTTCACTTACATCGAAGATCCGAAAACCAACGAAGTAGTAGCAAATTCGTTCGTCCGCTTGCTTGCCAACTATAGCAATAACTCGAAAGCAGAAGTCTTGTTGAAAGCGCTGAAAAATAAGTCGGAACTTGTAAGGTCTTCGGCTGCCTATAGCCTGGCAGAAATCTTTACCGACGATGTTAAAAATGCATTGTTAGATGCTTGCCAGGATGATATCCGGTTGGTACGTATTCAGGCAGCAAATGCTATTTTAATGTTTCCGGAGGATAATTTTACAACAGAGCAAAGAGGTGTAATTGAAAAAGCAGAAGCGGAATATGTTACTTCAATGACATCGCGCCTGGATAACTGGAGCAATCATTATAATCTTGGAATATATTACCAGCATAAAGGCGACGCCGGTGCAGCTCTGAATTCGTATGAAACAGCCGCCCGTTTGTATCCCGAATCGGTTATGCCGCTGATTAACAGCAGTGTTTTATATTCTTACATCGGCAATAATGCAAAGGCAGAAGAGAGCCTGAAAAAGGTTCTTAAATTCGAACCCAATAACGAAGCAGCTAACCTGAACCTGGGACTTTTGCTTGCAGAACAGGGACGAATGGATGAAGCAGAAAAGGCCCTGAAAAAGGCCTTTGAAGCCAATCCGGAAGGACAACCCGTGGCAGCAAAGAACCTGAGTGTAATTGTGGCCCAGAAAGGAGACATCGAAGCGGCAGTGAAGTATGCTGAAGCTGCTTATAAGGCACGTCCCGAAGATCCGAATTACGGATATACCCTTGCTTATTATCAAATACAAAACGGACAAAAGACGGAAGCGATAAATACCCTTCAGAAAATTATTAAAGAGAACCCTGAATTTTTAACAGCCACCAGTTTTCTTGCTGATATTTATCTGCGTGACGGGAATAAAAATATGGCACTGGAGCTTTACAAAAATGCATTGAAAGTGAAGGGGACTTCTGAACAAGATAAAGCTGCACTGCAACAATCAATATCCTTATTGCAACAAAGTATGTAATGGGGCTAAAATTCTGCAAAACGATTGTTTTAACTAATAGAGAAAAAAGCCTGCTCATTTGTGGGGAGAGCAGGCTTAATAAGGCCAGTGGGGGGAGTAATAAAGATTATATAAGGCTAATAAAAGATTAGGTTTAGCTGAAGTAATACCGAATTTTATAACATCATGATTTTTATGCTGAAAACCTTACAGCTTTAAAAATATCGGGAAAAACTTCTTCCAAAACATCAGGATACAAATCATAAAACTTTATACGACACCATTTGTAACATTCAAACCGTTCGTGTTCGTTCATATATTTGATACTGTTGATGAGCTGTCTCTTGAACAGCGACTTCCGCGAACTGGCATCGCTTAATATTTTTTTTGCGTATAACAGCAGCATCTCGGGTTGTTTATTTTCGTAATTAAGGATGTGGTTGTTGTTCATGATAAGTTGTTTCAGAAAGGTTGTACTTTTTGTTCGTTTTGGATTTGCCAGGGAACAATAAACATTGATTTGTTAATTCTGGCCGAGTTATGTCTGCTGTAAAAGATTTTTTCCTGTTTAGAGTTGTTCCCCGGTTCAGTTAAGCTTGAGTCAAGGAACAGTGTTTTTTTATCGGTTATTCTTTTCATGATGTGTGGCTTGATATATTTGTTACAAAAATAGAAATCAAAAACAACGGGCCTTCCTGAGATTCGTTCCATTTATTTGTTCATTTTGTTCATTTTTAGTAACTTTTATTAAAATAAGATGGAGATGTAGGAATAAACAAGGCTTCGATGCTTCAAATCTGATATACCAATGGTAGCTGATGCATATAAACTGTTACGTAAACATGTCCAGAATAAGATAAACAAGGACAACTTTTACGCGAAAGATTGTGTTGATCTGTCGAAACAAATTTATGCAAAAACACACCGACAGGTAAGTAGCACTACTATCAAACGTTTTTTTGGCCTGATAAAAAGCGAATTTAAGCCTTCAAAATATACTCTTGATTCTTTGTCTGAGTTTGTTGGATTTAAAGACTGGCATGATTTCGTGAATTCATATGATGATGCGCGATACACTCCATCAAAATATGACTCATGGGTTTTATTAAAAATGCGAATAATGCAGATAACCACTCACTGCCTCGATTCGCTGAAACAAAAATCCAGCTATAAACCTGAGAAATTTATTTACCGGTCGTTTATCGATGAACGTTTTAATAATTTCAGGAATTCAGATGCCCGCGCGACCATGTTTGTAGCGCCCGATGGATACGGGAAATCTACTGCCATGATACACCTGGCAGAAAAAATCATTGCCGACATTGGAGGAGAATTTAAAGATGACATTGTCTGTTTAATAGATGGTGGTATATTTTTTAATCTTTATTCGCAAAACCATAATATCGATCTGATTAATCAATTTATTGATTTTAATATACAATCGAGTGTAAGTGTATATTTTCAGCAAAATCCTGAAAAAAGAAAGGGGAAAATTTGGTTGATGGTGGATAGTATCGACGAAATATTTTTCGATGCCGAACGATACCAGAACACGGTTGAAAACCTGATGCGGATACTAATGGCTCACAATAATAACTGGTTTAAAGCTATTCTAACGTGCAGACCCGAAAATCTCGGTGCTTTTACCCAGGCGTTGAATAAAAACCCGGTTTTAAAAACATTTTGGCATGATGTAAAATTCTTCGAAGAGAGAAACGTTAATGCCATAAACATTCCTTTGTACAGCCACAAAGAAATAAAATCGATACTACAACTGAATCGCGCAGAACAGACTTATAATGAAATTTTCACGAAGTATAAAAATGCACTCGAGATTCTTTCACATCCTTATTCATTATCGTTGTATGTAGGTGCATTCAGGCAAAACGAAAATATTTCAGAAATAATAATACTGAATCGGTACATTAATACAAAGGTACTCTCGGCTCCTTACCTTGAAGAAAAACTGGCATTGATAAAACGTTATATAAAGCTCTGCAATTTTGGAAAAGACACCAGTTCTGTAAAAAAGAGTATGCTTTTAGTCCAAAAAAACAATATGCCGGCTTATCGAGAACTCATCTCAAACGGTATAATTTTCGAATACATTATACCGGAAGACACTATTATTCCTACTGTTTATATAAGTTTTACCCAGGAAATTATTTTCGAATATTTTGTACTGCGTACCTGGAGTAACGATAAACCGTACACCGCCGAGCTATTTTTCGAGATGATGAAATTTTACAACAGTTCGAAACATACACAATGTAACTTGTCGAAATTGTTTATAAAGAAGCTGTTACATCACAATAATATTGATGCGATTAAACACATTCTCAATACTTTCGAAGGACCTGCATTAAGCAAATCGGAGTATTTTAATACCGAGGAATGTATGCGTGCCATACAATCGGCCATTCAGGAAGCGGGTAGCACTTTAAATAATGTTTGAAGTTGAACACTAAATGAAATAGTAGGTACAATTCTTTTTATCTTCGTCTTTTATAGAAACAATTCAAATTCATAATCATGAATAAAATATTTCTGGCATTAATCGTTTTAATGCTTTCTTCAGGTATTTATGCGCAGAATGTAATTATACCCATTTCAACCAAAGATAATTTGATGTTGCTTCAACCGTCTCCTGATGGTCGTTTAAACACCGTTTATTTTGGCGAACCCCTTGAAAATGAAACAGAGTATATTAACGTGGCGCGGAGTTATAATTTTCGCGATAATAACGCCGGTATTTACAATGCCACTTATACCACGGCCGGTACCTGGAATTTAATGGAGCCGGCTATCCAGGTAGTTCAAAGCGACGGGAATACCTCGCTGGAACTAAAATATGTAAGCTACACTACTGAAGCTACTCCCGACGATGCTGTACTTACAACCATTCTTTTGGAAGATGCCCAATATCAATTTCAGGTGAAGCTATTTTACAAGGCCTGGACCAACGAAAATGTAATTGAGCAGTGGACAGAAATTCAGCACAAACAAAAGGATGCGGTGGTGCTGAAAAAATTTGCATCGGCTAACCTGTTTTTTGCCGCTAACGAATTTTACCTCACCACCTATGGCAGCGAGTGGGCCAAAGAAATGCAGCGCAACGAGGAGAAACTTACCCGGGGCATAAAATCGGTCGATACCAAACTGGGAACACGTGCCTACCTGTTGCAATCGCCCAATTTTATTCTTTCATTCGATGGCAAGGCTGCCGAAAATTCAGGAACTGTTGTGCTGGGGCAATTGGCCTGGAGTTCTAACTTTCGGTACGATTTTGAAATTGATTCGCACGATAACCTGCGTTTTATTGCAGGAATAAATCCATTTGCATCGGAATATAAACTGAAGCCGGGCGAGGTTTTTAAAACGCCGGCGCTTGTTTATACCGTTTCACACAACGGAACAGGCGAAGCCAGCCGTAACTTGCACCGCTGGGCGCGCGATTATCGCGTGTTGGATGGCAACGGCGAGCGTCTTACCCTGTTGAACAACTGGGAAGCTACCTATTTCGATTTTGATGAAAATAAACTTACGGCCCTGTTTAAAGATGCCAAAGAGCTGGGGGTCGACCTTTTTCTGCTCGACGATGGCTGGTTTGCCAACAAGTATCCGCGAAATAGCGATAATGCGGGATTGGGTGACTGGCAGGAAAACAAAAAGAAACTGCCACACGGTATCGGTTACCTTGTTGAAGAAGCGACCAAGGCCGGTGTGAAATTCGGGATATGGATTGAGCCGGAAATGGTGAATCCCAAAAGTGAGTTGTACGAAAACCACATCGACTGGGTGATCCGTCAGCCGGAACGCCCTGAAAAGTATTTCCGTAATCAGCTGGTATTAGACCTGGCAAATCCTGAAGTGCAGGACTTTGTTTTTGGGATTGTCGATAATCTGCTCACGAAAAATCCTGATTTGGCTTTTATAAAATGGGATTGTAACTCGGTTATTTACAACGCTCATTCTGCTTATCTCGAAAAAGAAGATATTCCACAAACTCATTTATACATTGAATACACAAAAGGTTTGTACAATGTAATGAAGCGGGTTCGCGCCAAGTTTCCGAAAGTTCCGATAATGATGTGTTCGGGTGGTGGTGGCCGCTGCGATTACGAGCTGTTTAAGTATTTTACCGAGTTTTGGCCCAGCGATGATACCGATCCGCTTGAGCGTGTTTTCATGCAATGGGATTACTCGTATTTCTTCCCGTCAATTGTTCTCGATTGTCATGTTACCGACTGGAGCGATCTTCCTCTGAAATACCGCGTTGATGTTGCCAGTATGGGAAAACTGGGTTTCGATATTGTAGCGCACGATCTCAGCGAAAACGATATGAAATTTGCCAAACAGGCAGTTCAGAACTACAACTCGTTTAAGGATGTGGTATGGCATGGCGACATGTACCGTTTGGTAAGTCCTTATGAAAATGATTTTGCTTCGCTGATGTATGTGAACAACGAAAAGAGCAGGGCGGTGGTATTCAACTACCTGTCGAATTTCCGTTACATGCAAACTGCTTCTATTTTGCCTGTTAAACTGGCCGGCCTCGATCCGGATAAAAAGTATACGGTAAAAGAGCTGAATGTTTACCCGGGCAAACGCTCGTGGATCGATGCCCAAAAGGTATATTCGGGCGATTTCCTGATGAAAGTAGGTATTAATCCAAACGTTACACTTCGAAGTACCAGTGTTGTGCTGGAAATAAACGAGGTGGAATAGTACACAAAGGCTCTTTTAGAATAAGTTTCGATAATGTTACACCAAAGTCAGCAGAATTACTGTAAGATTCTTTACAGCTTATCTGCTGACTTTGTTTTTTATTACTTCCGTGTGATATTTGTTAACCGCAGATTTATTTATGTCTAAAATTATTTATGTTAGCTTGCAGGCTTCTCTTTCGTGTAACTTTTTTCTAAAGTAACTGTAAAAAGCAGGCATCGTTTCTTTTTTCTTATTCTGTGATTTGTTCAGGTCGTATATAAGAGTATTTTTGTGAGGGGCTTTTAAAAACAGGGGGATAATACTTTATTTATTAGGAATATGAAGAATTCAGAAAGAGCTGAACTTCACATTGAAGGAGATACCGTTTGTCTTCGGGACAACAATATTATACACGTAGTTGCCACTGGACTTCAGAGCAATGAATTAGCAGTTGAAATGAAAAAAGTTTGCATGGAATTGAATTCCCGGATGGAAGGGAAATGCAACTATCTAATCGATATAAATTTGTGCGGTAAAAATGAACCCGGTGCGCGTAGCATTTGGAAAGAATTAGCAGGTGGTGAAAATACGCATAAAGCGGCAATTTTCGGAATGAATCCTGTTTCGAGGTTAATTGCCAATTTTGTGATAGGAACTTACAGTAAGACGAACATGCGTTTTTTTAAAAGCGAGGAAGAAGCTGTTGACTGGCTCGGTAAAATAGATGATTAGACATTATGAATGATAACACCAAACGGTTAGAGATTTTCACGGAAGCTATAATGAAAGTTGCACGGGGCGACTTTTCTGTACAGGTTCCAATATCGGATGAATACGATCAGATTGATGCTTTGGGTATGGGCATAAATATGATGATTGACGACCTTAAACTTAAAGACGAGACAGAAAAAGAAAATCACCAGATTAAATTATTGAACAAAGAGCTTACGGCTGCCAGACTAAAAGCTGAAGAAAGCGAACGTTTAAAGATGGCATTTTTAGCCAATATGAGCCATGAGATCCGTACCCCAATGAATGGAATTCTCGGGTTTGCAGATATTTTAAAAGATTCCAGTCTCTCGAAAGACAGGCAACAAGAATTTATCGGGCTTATAGAAAAGAGCGGAATGCGTATGCTCGAATTAATTAATGATATTGTTGACATTTCGCGGATTGAATCAAAAACCATCTCGAAAAATATTGCCAGTGTACAAATAAATAAGCTGCTGGACACTTTATACAATTTCTTTGTGCCTGAAGCCTCAAAAAAAGGTATTCGTTTGAACCTCCATAAAAGTTTGACTGATTTTGATGCGGTAATTGATACCGATCGCAGGAAATTTGAAGCTGTGTTGGCAAATCTTATTAAAAATGCGATAAAATATACCAACTGTGGGCAGATTGAATTCGGTTATGATGTAACGAATATAAACGATAAGCTGGAACTGGAATTTTTCGTTCGCGATACTGGGATGGGAATACCCAAAGAGGATTGTGAATATATTTTTGATAGGTTTGCCCGTAGCAAAATGGTTGATAATAATACCATTGAAGGAACTTGGTTAGGACTCGCAATCAGTAAAGCATATGTTGAAATATTAGACGGTAAAATATGGGTAGAGAGTGAAGAAGGGAAAGGTTCAGTATTTTATTTCACACTGCCGGTGGATAAGGATAGCAAAATCAGGGAGTTGGTAAACGAAGGGAAACGGAATATTGCATTGGATTCAAGTCTCGGTAAATTTAAAGTTCTGGTTGTTGAAGATGATCCAACTGCCGAATACCTGTTAAAAATTATATTGGAAAGATTAACCGATAACGTTCTTTTTGCGCACGATGGCAAAGAGGCGATTGATTTGTTTAAAAGGAACCCGGACATTAGCCTGATTCTGATGGACATTTCTTTACCTGTAATTAGGGGTGATGTTGTGGTGAAAATGATCAGAAAAACCAATAAAAGTGTTCCCATTATTGCTCAAACAGCTTATTGCATGGAAGGCGATAAAGAAAGATTTCTGGAAATAGGATGTAATGATTACCTGCAAAAACCCATATTAAAGGATGAATTGATCCGGATAATCAAAAAATATATGGAAGAGGTTGCTTTCCACAAAATTTAGAAATCAGGCCGCAACGTTTAAGTAATTAAATCTAAGAGCTCTTTTCCTCTTTGCAACTTCCTTTTTTTACAGGTGATTTTATCTGCAGGGCAATCTGAGAAATTCGGGGTATTTTGCTTTTGATTGTTCTTTGAACATTGAACGGGCTTTTCTGTTAACTTTGAAAAAAATCAGAATATATGTTACTAGTAATATCTCCCGCTAAATCGTTGGATTTTAAGACACCTCCTGTAACCGATGCTTTTACAATGCCCGACATGCTTGATGAATCGGAAAAACTGCTCATAAAACTACGTAAAATGAGTCCGGCACAACTCTCCGATTTAATGGGTATTTCTGCCAACCTCGGACAGTTAAATTACGAGCGTTTTCAAACCTGGTATCAGCCTTTTACACAAGAGAATGCCAAACAGGCAGTGTTGGCTTTTAGCGGCGATGTTTTCCAGGGATTGGACGCCAATTCGCTTAGCGAGGAGCAATTACTTAGACTTCAATCAAAATTACGGATTCTTTCAGGACTGTACGGCGTTTTGCGTCCGCTCGATTTAATGCAACCCTACCGTTTAGAAATGGGAACTAAATTAAAGGTTCAACGTTCAGTTGATTTATACGCTTTCTGGAAAACCAAAATCACGCCCAAAATAAACGACGCCATAGAAGAATCGGGAAGTAAGGTACTTATTAACCTGGCATCGAATGAGTATTACAAAAGTATAGAAACCAAAAAGCTCGATTGCGAGATTGTAACACCGCAATTTAAAGACATGAAGAACGGCCAGTATAAAATGATTTCGTTTTATGCCAAAAAGGCAAGAGGAATGATGACCCGGTTTGTTATTGAAAACGACATTAACAACGTAGACGATCTACAGGCTTTTGATTCTGAAGGTTACGTATTCAATCCACGATTGTCGAAACCCGGGAATCCGGTTTTTACAAGAGGATAAAAAAATGCCAACTGAAAAAACTCAGTTGGCATTTTTTATATCATTGATCCTTCATCCTTTAGAAAGGCAAATCTCCGGCGTCATCATCAGAAGGTTCCGGCGGAATATCAGCAATGCCAAATTCCGGAGGTGGTACCTGAAGGTTCCCTTCGGCAGAAACTTTATCAATTTTCCAGGCATTGATATTATGGAACCAACGTCCGTTATATTCGCGCGATTCTACATTAAAAGAAACTTCAACTTCTTCGCCGGCAGATAATCCGTTTATCAAATCAACCTTTTCTCCAAACAATGTAAAACATACCTTGCGTGGATATTGCTCATCTGTTTCTATTACAAATTCCTGTTTTTTCCATTCTTTCCCTGCTCGGCTCACTCCCGATTCGGGTTTTAAAACCTGTTCAACTTTTCCTTTTACGCTTAAAGCCATTTTTTGTCTTTTAATTTGAGAGCGAAGATAAAAAAAAGAAACCCGTTGTCTAAATTCAGGCAACGGGTTTTTATCAACAAATATGTTGTGTCCTATTTTTCGTCTTTTACAATTTCCAGTAATTCAACTTCGAACACAAGAGCTGCATTAGGTCCAATATTGGCACCTGCACCACGTGGGCCGTAAGCTAAATCAGAAGGGATGTATACTTTCCATTTCGATCCAACAGGCATAAGCTGAAGTGCTTCAGTCCAACCTTTAATTACCTGGTTAACACCAAATACTGCCGGCTCGCCACGGTCAACAGAACTGTCGAAAACTGTTCCGTCAGTTAAAGTTCCGTGATAGTGAACACGCACTTTATCGGTTGCACTTGGTTTTTCTCCTGTACCTTCAGTAATAACTTCGTATTGTAAACCGCTTTCAGTAGTTGTTACTCCTTCGCGTTTTCCGTTTTCTTCAAGGAATTTGTTTCCTGCTTCAAGATTTGCCTGAGCTTCTCTTTCGCTGGCTTCCCTGAAAAATTTCTGTACCAATGCGTTGGCATCTTCTTCCGAGATTTTACCTTCTTCTCCTAACGACGCAGCACGGAAAGCATTTGCCATAATTTCAAGGTTCATTTCATCATTACCCGGAGCGTTTTCCAATTGTTTTTTATTGTTTGCTCCAACTAAGATTCCAATGGCGTAACTTACTGAGTCGGCACTGGTTTCCATTTTTACGTTTGAAGAGCCGCCTGGTTGGCAAGATGTAGCGGCAACGATTAAACCAACTACTAAAAGATAAATAATACTATTCTTCATTTGTTAAAGATTTTTTTTCAGTCTGATCGACTGGTTTTTTATTTAATGTTATACGATTTCTAATAATTCTACCTCGAAGATTAATGCGGCATTTGGTCCGATAACACCACCTGCGCCTCTTGAACCGTAAGCCAATTCAGAAGGAATAAATAAACGCCATTTCGATCCAGTAGACATAAGCTGAAGTGCTTCAACCCAACCCTGAATTACTCCGTTAACCGGGAAAGTTGCAGGTTGTCCGCGATCCACTGAACTATCGAAAACTGTTCCGTTAATTAAAGTTCCGTGATAATGACATTTTACCTGGTCGCTTGCGGTTGGAATGTCGCCTTCGCCTTCTGTAATAACCTCATATTGTAACCCACTCGGAAGTTCGATAATTCCTTCTTTTGTCTTGTTCTCAGCCAGAAATGCCAATCCTTCTTCCAGGTTTTTATTTCCTGCACCTTCCTGTTCCTGTGCCATAAAAGCTTCAAGAATTTGGTTTGCTTCTTCAGGAGCTACTTGAGGTTTAACTCCTGAATAGGTATCTTTCAATGCAGTAATAAAAGCATCCGGATGAATTCTTTTTACTCCTGATTGTATAAGATTTGCAGAAATACTTAATCCTAAGGCGTAACTAAACTTTTGTAATTCTTCGTTTAAATCGATTTTTGACATATTATTCATTCTCAAATTAAGTTTGCGAATATAAGGTAATTTTTTGGCAATTAACGGTTTGAAGTTTTAATAAATGTTATCGAATGTTTGGCCCTGCATTATTTTTACTTTTCAGGTAATTATTTCCAGATTTTGTTTACTTATTTTCTGATAGCAGAGTGAAACGACTTTCGTTCATTATTTATAATTTTAACAAAGTAAAATGAAAAGGTTATGCGTAGCAGCGCTCTTTTTTTCGAAAATATAAGAATTGCTCTCCACTCCATCAGGGGGAATTTGCTCCGGACAGTTTTAACCATACTTATTATTGCCGTTGGAATAACTGCTTTGGTTGGGATTTTAACTGCTATCGATTCAATTAAAAATTCAATTACCAGCGAATTTACAGCGATGGGGGCTAACACTTTTTCAATTACCAGCGGAGGATTAATGGGGCAGGGCAATATCCGGTATCGTACAAAGAATCACGCATACATATCTTATTACCAGGCAAAACGGTTTAAGGAGGTATACGATTTTCCGGCGCAAACTTCTATTTCCGTTTCAGCAACAGGTGCTGCTACTTTGAAATATTTATCGGAAAAAACCAATCCGAATATTTCGGTGCGGGGCATCGACGAAAATTATCTTTTAGCATCGGGTTACGAAGTTGATAAGGGCAGAAGTTTTAGTGTGGATGAGATTGAGTTGGGCAGGAGTGTAACTTTAGTGGGAAGTGAGCTTGCCAAACGACTTTTTAAATCGGGTGAAGATCCTTTGCAAAAAGTAGTGAGCATTGGAAGTGGAAGGTACAAAGTTGTAGGTGTACTTGCCTCGAAGGGAAGCGGTTTTGGAACGAACAGCGATATGGTTTGTTTTATTCCCTATTCAAATTCACGAACTTATTTCTCCCGGCCAAATATGAATTTCGATATCCAGGTGAAAGTGCAAAATCCTGAGTTAATGGATGCTGCAACCGGGCAGGCAGAGGCAACTTTCCGGGTTGTCCGCAACCTTGAACCACTCGACGAAAGCGACTTTAACATTGAAAAAAGCGATAACCTGGCCAACTTGCTGCTTGAACAAATTAAGAATATTACCCTGGTTGCAACAATAATCGGGTTGATTACTTTGTTTGGAGCTGCTGTTGGTTTGATGAATATTATGTTAGTAACCGTTACCGAACGTACCCGCGAAATTGGAGTAAGAAAAGCGATCGGAGCCAAAAGTGCCACTGTAAAACAACAGTTCCTGGTTGAAGCCATTGTTGTTGGACAGATTGGAGGTTTTGTTGGAATCATTCTTGGGATTTTTGTGGGGAATATGGTATCAATGATAATTGGCTCAGCCTTTATTATTCCCTGGATGTGGATTATTCTTGGAGTGATTCTTTGTTTTGCAGTTGGAATAATTTCAGGTTATTACCCTGCACAAAAAGCTTCGAAGCTCGATCCGATCGAATCGTTACGCTACGAATAAAGTTCCGTTGGTGACTCTTTTACTCTAGAATCGACCGGCCTAAGTCAGGAAACGGCTGCTTCAACCCGCGCAATGAACACTTGGATTCAAACAATGACTGCTTCAACTTAAACAATAACCACTTTAATTCGTGCAATAAGCACTTCAACTCAAACAATGACTGGTTCAACCCGTGCAATGAACACTTGGATTCAAACAATAACTGCTCAGACTGAAACAATGTCAGATTTGGGTGAAACAATGTCAGGTTTAGGTTGAGCAATGAGCACTTTGATTCTAACAATGACTGCTTGAACCCAAACATTTTACTTTAACCTTTTATCAACGTGAAGATAATCCAAATAGAATTCTTCTCAACCTCTTCATCACACTGAAAAGTAGGTAGAGTAAAATAATTTGTCATAATTTTTAAATTGAATTAAGGTTGTTTTTCCCTGCCCCGACGCTATCGGCCGGGATTTTCGCTTCGCTACAACCGGGGGCCATACTCTTTGGCTTGCCCCAAAGAGCAGAAAATTTATCTCATTATTATAGTTTGTTTTAATTGTATTCGATAGAATTCGCATGCTCATTTCAAGGCTCCTTTTTATCTTCACCTTCCATCTTCTCAAAACTTAAGTTCGGACGCCTGCCTGCCGGTAGGCAGGGGTGATCTCCTCAATTCTTCGGAGCTTCCCGTGCTCCCTAAAGTTTTGTTTCGATTCCAGGCTTGATAAAAAGAGGCCATCACCCGCTGAACTTTTATGCATAATCGAACTTTGTTGCACGCCCCAAGCCGCCTTCGGGAAAAAGCGTTAAGAAAATGAATGTAGTGAGCGTTAAAAAATCAAGGCTGTTTGACCCTGAACGAGAGAAACGAGTGTCAGGGGAGTTCCTTGATTTTAGTGAACGGAATTTATTTTTAGCTTTTTATCGTCAGCGGCGGCGCTCAGAAATGCCTTCTTCGTGCCTACTTTTTTTTGCTGCAGAAAAAAAGTAGGTCGTAGCGAAGCGAGAATAAGATTAGTGCAAAACAGATAAAGATTTTTATCGGGCAATATTTATTCCACCGGATTTTACGGGTGATCCCTAAAAGTCAACGGGTGAAAGTTGACACACGACACACGATATTCTGCATCGGGTATACGGCGCCCCCCAAAAATAAAAAGGGATATCCGTCGGTTGACGAACATCCCTTTACTATTTTTTATCAAAAACTTCAGGCTTCGAGCCTCAAGCTTCCGACTTTCAGCTTATTTTACTGAATCCATGTACTCGATAAGTTCGCAAACTTTTGTTGAGTAACCCATTTCGTTGTCGTACCATGATACAACTTTTACGAAAGTGTCAGTTAAAGCGATACCAGCTTTAGCATCGAAAACAGAAGTTTGAGTTTCACCAACGAAGTCGTTAGAAACAACCTGATCTTCAGTGTAACCAAGTACACCAGCCAATTCACCTTCTGAAGCAGCTTTCATAGCAGCACAGATTTCAGCGTAAGTAGCAGGTTTTGCCAAGTTAACTGTCAAGTCAACAACTGATACGTCAGGAGTTGGAACACGGAAAGCCATACCTGTTAGTTTACCATTCAATTCAGGAATTACTTTACCTACAGCTTTAGCAGCACCGGTTGAAGAAGGAATGATGTTTTGGCCAGCGCCACGTCCACCTCTCCAGTCTTTCATAGAAGGACCGTCAACAGTTTTTTGTGTTGCAGTAGTAGCGTGAACAGTTGTCATTAAACCGTCAACGATACCATAGTTGTCGTTCAATACTTTAGCGATAGGAGCTAAACAGTTAGTAGTACAAGAAGCATTAGATACGAAAGTCATATCGTTAGTGTACTTGTCGTTGTTTACACCCATAACGAACATTGGAGTGTCGTCTTTTGAAGGAGCAGACATAACTACTTTTTTAGCACCAGCGTCGATGTGTCCTTGTGCTTTTTCTTTAGTTAAGAAAAGACCAGTTGACTCAACAACGTATTCAGCACCTACAGCACCCCAGTTGATGTCAGCAGGGTTTCTTTCAGCAGTAACGCGAACAACGTTTCCGTTTACTACTAAAGCACCGTCTTTAACTTCAACAGTACCGTTGAAACGACCGTGAGTTGAATCGTATTTCAACATGTAAGCCATGTATTCAACATCAATAAGGTCGTTGATAGCAACTACTTGTACAGTTCCTTTGGCAACAGCCTGACGGAAAACAAAACGTCCGATTCTACCGAATCCGTTAATACCTATTTTAATCATAGTTGAGAAATTTAATTATTTAAAAGAAAATTATCGTAATTCTTTAATTTTCAGATTTTAAAACCTGATTTTTTAAAAGCCACACAAAGTAAATACATTTTATCGTTTGTGTCAAGTTGTCATTTTTATTTCTGTTTAACCTTAATAATTAATTAAAGTCTTTAGAATCGTATATTTCTATTTTTTCGAACAGATGATCAGCCAGGATGAAAATATTGAATTCTCAGAGGCTTAAAAAATTGTTACAATGTTGATGATTAAAGGCTTGTGGCAATTTTTTTAGTTCGTAAAATTGGAGCAGATATCAGAATTGATGGGAAAAACGCCAGAATTAGCAGCGTTCTGCCTGGTTTTTTGTAGTGTTCATACTATATGCCGGGCAGTGACACGATTTACATGAAGTTGTATAAAGTAATAATAAAAGAAGCAGAAACCAAGCACCCGATTTTAAAATTTTGTTCAATGTAAACGTCTTGTTTTTTATTTGCCCAAAATGCTTTTCTATTGTATATCGTATTAATTCCATTTTTCTATTTTGATTTTGTAAAATTATTACCAAAACATTGACTATACAATATAAATAAGCGAAAAAATAATTCAAAAATTGTATGTTTTTCAAAAAAATAAGTTTAAAATTGCATAAGATTATGATTGAATTACAGAGCCTGAATAGTGTTCAAACCCAAAAAATCCGGGATATTAAAAATAGAGATTTGGTTTAAGCATGGCCCTGTTGAAAACATTACGTAAAAGATTGCATTTTATGCAGCATATATTTTGTACATTGATGCAAATTTTTATACGTTTGTAAAGTTTAGTAACCGAGAAAAGACCTAATTAGTCTGGATAAATGATTAAAGAATTAAATAAATTAAAATCAATCAATCAATTAAGTTCAATTTAAAAGCAAATTGCTATGAAAAAATTTACTGAAAGTTTTTCGAGCGGGGGATATCGTGGTTCGCTACGGATTCTTCGTCTTCTTGCACTTGGACTGGTAGCTTTGGTTGGGGTTCAGGCCACGGCGCTTGCGCAGCTGAAAAGTGTGGCTGAATGTGTCCCTCCGACCGGTACGGTGACTTTTACTGCTGAAACATTAAGTTCGCAGTGTTACATGGGAAATGACACCTACGTGGTGACCATTTCCGCTGAAAATTTTACAAACGTAGACAGCATTGATCTCTACTTAAACTACGATCCAACAGAGTTCGAGTTTTTGTCAGATTCAACCGTGGTTCTTCAGTCTGATCTTGAAGATGAAACTGCTGGTGATGATGGTGTAAACCAGAAGTTGGCAGTTACAGAGCCTACTACCGGAACAATCCGTTTGGATTGGGTATGGTGGGTTGGCTGTATTGATCTTGGAGATGCTGATCTTGTTCAGATTCAGTTTAAAGCCAAGTCAACCGCCGGTCCTCTGTGGTCTACCGATTTAGAGTGGTCTGATGCTGGTTCTATTTGGAGATGTACCGGAGGAACAAGCCTGGCAGAGTACACTGACGTTGCGTATAACGATGGTGGAATCGATGCTACTTATTCTATTTTAGCCGATGACATTTCGTATACCGTTGACGGTGACGCTTGTGCAGGTGAGAACATCACCATTACGGTTACTGAGCCTCTTGGCACAGGTTATCTGTATCGTGTAAACAATAGTGCATGGACTTCTAATCCTGCTTTGATTACTGTTGCCGGAACCAATACAATCCAGGTAAAAAATCCTTCAGGATGTGTTTCTGAGAAAGTTTCTATTACTCACGATAATTCTTTTGAATTAACATATGACTATATTGATGAAGATGGGACTTGTGGTTCAAATGGATCAATAAGTTTTATTAATGTAGCTGATACTGTATCTGAGTTGACCTATTGGGTTGTTCCTGATGGACATGAGATGTCATGGGATCCAGGGGATTATTATCATGACGGAATTTGGCCTGATGAGAAGTATGCCTATTCAAATTCAGTGGTAGGCGTCGCTTCAGGATATTACTTTATAGCGGTTCAAGGTTCAAGCTGTGGCGAATTGGTATGGAGAGGTGTAGAGATTGAGTCTGACGAATATGAAATGTATGTTTCTGAAGATGATACTGAATCTTTAGATTGTTACGGAGCAAAAGTTAGTTTCGAAATTCGCATTAATAATGATAGTGATGATGATTCTGAATATGAGATCTATTGGTTAGATGATTCAATGAGAACAGTTACTGTTGATGCTGATGATTATGAATATGAATATTTAGAAGGTTTTGGTGCCGGTACACATGTAATTACTGTTGTTGATGTAAATACAAATTGTGTACAAACCGATACTGTTTATGTGGAAGATGCAGAAGAAATTACTTTCGATTTAGGTTATACCGATGCTCCTTGTGATTCAGCAACCGGTACTATCTGGTTAGATTCAATCAACGGCGTTGCTGTTGCTGATATTCCTAATCCTGAAGACTGGCAATATAAAGTGTATTTAGCTGGTGTTATTGATACTATGATTGAAGATATCACAGTAACATTAGAAGGTCTTGAACCTTACATTTATACTGCATATTTAATTAATTTAGATTGTGACTCAACTCTTATCCCATTCAAAAACGATAAAGGAGACAACCTTGTTCCTATTTTAACTCCTGGTGGAATTGAAGCTACCGTTGGACTAAAAGAAGAAATCCTTTGTTATGGCGATACAGCTTTAGTTCTTGTTAATATTTTAAATGAAGCAGATGGTGCAAGTTATTCGTACCAGGTATTCGATACAGCTAGTGTTGCTTTGTATGATGACTTTATTCCGGTAGACAGTAATGGTGTAATTATCGAAAAAGGCGATTATACCGTTGAAATTATGGATGATGTAAATGGTGACATTTGTAGTGTTGTACTTCCATTATATGTTGATGGTCCTGACACTGCTATAACTGTTGAAATTGCAAATATTGTATCTCCTTCTTGCCCTGGTGGTAACGACGGTCGTGTTAACATTACTGTTGCCGGTGGTACTGCTCCTTATTACCTGGCTCTTGATAATCCAAATGCCTATGTTCAGGGAACAAACGGTTATGGTTTAACAGAAGGTGAGCATACATTATATATTAAAGATGCTCTTGGATGTGTATTAGATACTACTATTGAAGTTGATTCTGTTCCTGTATTGTTGATTGATGCTTATTTAACAGATACAACTCAAGTATGTGCCGATGCTACTTCTTCTATCACTGTTGTTCTTGATAGTGTATACGCTGATAGCACCGGATTCGACATCTCAGATCTTACATTCTATTATAATACTACTGGTACTGCATATGCAAGTGGTACTGAATTCGTTCCTGACACAATTACAAATGCAACTCAATTAGACCGAGTAGCAACTGCATATTATGTTTGGGCAGAATCTCCATGGGGATGTCTTTCTAATATGGATACTGTAGAATTCGAATTAGTTGATACATTAGCTATTGAAGATATTACTTACAAAGATGCCAGCTGTTATGGAACATGGACCGGTGATGTTGTTCTTGATATTTCTGGTGGTGTAGCAGATACGTTTGGTAACTTCTACTATGCCTACTATAATAATAATGTTTTTGAAACTGTAGACCCAGATGATATTACATGGACTCCATTTGTTGCTGATACATTATTAGAGCTTGTAAACTTACAGGAAGGAACATATTACATTCAAATTAAAGATGCTTGTTCAACAACACCAACTGATACTATCGTAATTGGAGGTTATGGTGAAGTTGTAACAGACTCTATTGATATTACGAAAGTAACTTGCGCAATTGGTGGTGACGATGGTGCTGTTACTGCTTATGTTTCTGGTGGTGCACCTGCGGTTGATTCTGATTACGATTACATTTATACTTTACGTTTGGTAAATCCTGTAAATGATACTGATTCAACATATAATACATTAATTGGAACTGAATGGCAGGCAGGTAATACCTGGTCTGATCTTGTAGCAGGTGATTATCAATTATTAGTTGCTGATAATTCTTACCAGGAATTGGGATTCCCAGCTCCATGTTATATCGATACTCAGGCTGTTGTTGTAGGACAACCTGATACTTTGGTATTCGATTCTATAGGTATTACTCCTGCATCATGTTGGAATACTAACAATGGTGAGATCTTTATTGAGGTTTCAGGTGGTTCAGGTAGCTATGAATTAATTGTAGACGGAATTACTGAAGGTGCTCAGGATTATACTTATGCAGTTCCTGAAGGAGACAGCACTGTACTTGTAGGTGTTTCCGGTGGTACTTATATTGTGGAAATTCGTGACGACAGTGGCGAAGCCGGTTGTTCTATTTCTGATACAGTAACTGTAGTTTATCCTGAAGAATACGAAATTACTGCTGTTTGGGATACATTACCTTCTGACTGTAATATCGCTGATGGAGACTTGAGTATTACTGTTACAGGTGGTTTAGATACTGCATTAGTTGCGGATAGCTTAGATCATATCTGGTATTCATTAGATGAAGGTCCTTGGACGTTACTTGGATATTCTGGTGATACTACACAGATATTAGTTGACGCTGCAGAATACGAAGTAGAGTATGACGTAGTTGTTACTAACGATACTACAGGTTTCTTCTGTGAAGGAAAAACAACTATAAAACTTGAAATCGACGATCCATTTGATTTAGTTGCTACTCCTAGCGATGCAATGTGTTATGGTGATTCTTCCGGTAGCATTACATTTACTGAACTTACAGGTGGTAATGGCGATGCATATCAAATTCAGTTAGTAGCTGACGGTGGTACATATATGCCTGAGGATTCTGCTTCATGGATGCCAAATGGTGATCCTCAATCAGATTCAATTGTAATTGAAAATCTTCCTGCAGGTACTTACCGAGTTTACACTCGTGATAACACTGGTTTAACTGTAGCTAACTGCTGTCGTCCGATATTTGTAACTGTTGAAGGCCCAACTGATTCATTAGAAGTTGCAGGTTTAACATTAGATGCAAGTGTACTTTGTTACGGAGATTCAACTGGTCAGTTCAGCATTCAGGCTGCTGGTGGTGTACCTCCTTACGAATATTCTTACGAAATATCTAATTACAACGCAGGTCACCCATTCCCAGCTGATTCTATCGCAGACCTAGTATGGCAAGAAGATTCAGTTATAACTGATCTGGCTGCTAATACTTATATTGTTTGGGTAAAAGACGCTAACGGATGTATCGTTGGTGGTGAAGTTGATGAAGATATGAATGTTCTTGACCAACATCGTATTGTAATCGCTTCTGCATCACAAGTAGTATATGACTCAATTGCTTACTCAGATCAACAATGTTACAGCGATTTAGCTACAATTTCAATATTTGGAGTACAGGCTGGCGATAGCGACTCAATCACATTCGTTCTTGAAGGTGTAGACATGTTAGGTGCTGCAACTTACGAAGAGTTTGGTCCTTATGCTACTGATACTGCAGACTTTACTTTAACTGACATTGTTCCTACAGACTCTACAGGTTATTATACATTGAGCCTTAAAAATGATGTAGATTGTGGTTTGACAAGTAAAGATACTATCATGATTTATACTGCTGACGAATTTGTAGCAACTGTTGCAAAAGTTGGTAGCGCAGGATGTATCGGTGACTCTACTGTAGCAATCGTTCCTGGATATTATGGAGAAGGCGTTACTGGTCCTGTTAAATACAACATTTATCAAGATGGTGATTTATTCAAATCGATGTCAGCTGCTAACGTACACATTGTGCCTGTTGGTTATACTTATACTGTAAGAGCATATGACCCAGCTACAGAGTGTCTATCAGTTGAATCAGAAGGAATTAAATTATTCGATCCTACTGAAGTTACATTCCAAATTGTTGACGTATCATGTTATGGTGATTCATTAGCTTCTGCTAAAGTTATTCCAGCAGGTACTGAAGACCGTGAATTCACATTATACTGGGAAGAACTGGAAACTGGTAAAACAGGCAACTTTGGTACATTCTCAAGTGACACTATTGTTGCAGATGAATTCGAATTCGACAACGTAAGTCTTGATGACAGACACTATGTAATGTGGGTAGAAGATACCGAAGGTTGTGCCTCAGGTATTGATACATTAACATTTGACGCAGTACAGAATCCTCTTGACATTTATGTTGATGCTGAGGAAGCTCTTACTGAGTGTGTAACTAAAGTAACATTCAATGTTACAGGTGGTATTGCTCCACGTACTGTAATTGTTGATGATATCGACACTATTGCATTTGAAACTACAGAATCAGTAATTACACCTGAATTAATGGGTGGTTCACATACTGTAACTGTAATCGATGCTCATATGTGTACATTCACAACTGATGTAACTGTTAGTGGTGGTACATTCCGCACTGATGAGGTTGAAACTTGGGAAGGTGAATCAGTACAATACACTGATGAAGAAGCTCAGTTAGACACTATGCTTTATGCAGGCGTATACGATTTCTGGTACTATCCTGATACCACAAGCGAATGTCCAACATTGTTAACAGTAACTGTTACTGAAGTGAAAAAAGCAGCTCCTGAGTTAGTATCTGTTTCTCCAAACGATACAACTTTAGCTGATAATCACCCAATATTCGTTCTTACTTTCAAAGACGAAGTATCGTTAGGTGAAGCAGGAGGCATTACTGTAACTGCTGAAGGTGATTCTGTTCCAACATTAGAACTTGAATTGACTGCTGATATGTTTAGCGATAGTACAATTACTATTGACTATGTATGGCAACTTGATGGAAGCTTAGACACTTCAACTACTTACATTGTTAAAGTTGACAGTGGTGTAGTAATGGGTACTGGTCTTGCATGGGAAGGTATCGCAAGCGATACAGCCTGGACATTCACAACTGGTGCAGAAATTGCTACTGACAATGATGTAATCGGTTTAGATGCCGTTGAATTCAAGGTTTATCCTAACCCATTCGACGACTATATTAAGATTGATAACTATGACAGATTGACTAGAGTTGTTATGACTAACATCGCAGGTCAGCGTGTTTTAGATATTGAATATCCTACAGAAGAAATCCGTACTGGTAATCTGGTTACTGGTGTATACGTTATCAGTATGTTTACTGAAGACGGAGACATCGAATCAGCAAGGATTATTAAAAGGTAATACCGAATTGATTGATTAAAAAGGGGAAGCCGATAGGCTTCCCTTTTTTATTTATAAAATATTATAGATATGGAACTATTAAACAAACATGTTACTATTCGTAAATTCAATAACAGAACAATTGATGTTGAATTACTGAATAGCATAATTTTTTCCGGAACAAGGGCTTCTACAACTGGGAATATGCAACTTTACAGTGTTATAGTATCCCGAGATGCTGATAAAAAGGAAAAGCTCGCACCTTATCATTTTAACCAGCCGGTTGCAAAGAATGCTCCTGTTTTGTTAACTTTTATTGCTGATTTTAATCGCTTTTCGAAATGGTGTGAGTATAGCAATGCAGAACCCGGATACGATAATCTGTTATCGTTTACTACTGCATGCATCGATGCTCTTTTGGTGGCTCAAAACGTTTGTGTTGCCGCAGAGAATAATGGTTTGGGCATTTGTTATTTGGGAACAACAACTTATAATGCAAAGGAAATAATTACCGCTTTAGATTTGCCAAAATTTACCTTTCCTGTTACAACTATAGCCCTTGGTTATCCTGCAGAGGTTCCAGAATTGACAGATAGACTTCCTTTAGAAGGTATTGTTCATAATGAAACTTATAAGGATTATTCTCAGGAGGAAATTAGAAAATTGTATTCGTTTAAAGAAGGATTAGCCAGTTCAAAACAGTTTGTAAAGGAAAATAACAAAGAAACTCTGGCGCAGGTATTCACCGATGTGCGTTACAAAAAGGCAGATAACGAATTTTTTTCATCGAAAATGCTGGAGACTTTAAAAGAACAAGGTTTTATGTAATTATTCGGCAAGGAAAGAATTGATAAATCCGACAAAATTCTGGCGATAACTGTTGCCTATTGGTAATTTCATTCCATTAATTGATACCATATTTCCTTCTATATTCTCTATTTTATCGATGGAGATGATAAATGATTTGTGGATACGGTAAAATTGTTTTTCCGGTAACAATCCAAAAATCTTCTTCATCGATAGATTGGTAACATGTTTTTCGTTCGAAAGATGAATTTTTATGTAATCGCCCAAACCCTCAATAAATAGTATATCGGCGTATTTAATTTTAATTGTTTTCTTATTCGATTTAATAAATAAGAAGTCAGTATCGGGTTCAATTGTCGGTGCAGAACTTTGTTGTTTTAAACGGATAATCTCTTCCGCTCTGTAATAGGCTTTACAAAAGCGATCGAACGAGAATGGTTTTTTCAGGTAGTCGATGGCATTAAGCTCGAACCCTTCAAGGGCGTATTCGGAATATGCTGTTGTAAAAATAACCTGGGGAGGGTTGCTTAAGTTCTTCAGGAACGAGATCCCGGATAGTTTTGGCATATTAATGTCAAGAAAGAGTAAATCAACGGCCTGTTCATTTAAAACCGTGTGGGCACAAATTGCATCGTTGCATGTTGCTACAACGGTCAGATCAGGAATTTTTAATGCATATTGCTTAATGATGTTTTGCGCAAGTGGTTCATCGTCGATTATTACTGCTTTTATTTCCATTTCATTTAAGTTTTAATTCCAGTAAGACCGAAAAAATGAGATCTTTTTTGTTGATGCTTAATTTATATTCTTCTGGAGAGTAAAGGTGTTGTAGCCTTTGTTTCACATTTTCAATACCAATTCCCGAGTTCTTTTTATTCCAGCGCTCTGATTCTTCAAAATTATTCTCGATCCTGAAAATGAGCCATTCAGAATCTGGGAACGTAAATGAAATATTTATATGATCATCGTTTTCTGTTCCCGGCAAGCCGTGTTTGAATGCATTATCAATAAATGGTTCGAAGAGTAACGGTGCAATCTTCCCGGAAGGTACGTCTCCGTTTTTCGTATAGTTAATTTTAGTTTGATCCGATGTCCTTATTTTTTGAAGAGCAATAAAATTGTCAACGAAATCGATTTCTTTGTTCAGGTCGATATAATTTTCGCGCGATTCGTATATAATATGGCGCATTAAATCTGAAAGTTTAAGAATTAAATCCGGAACTTTCTCGGAATTAATTAATGCAAGAGAATAGATATTATTAAGAGAGTTGAACAAAAAGTGTGGATTCAACTGCCCTTTTAATGTTTTTAGTTCTGCTTCGAGTTTCTCTTTTTCGGTTTTTGCAAGTTTGTAGTTAAGATCTTGTAACGATACCCAGTCTTTTATAAACTTTAGGAACGACGAAATTACAATGTAAAATAAGGTGGCGAAAAAGAATGCCGAATGGGTATTCGAATTAATAGTCCCAAACCGATCAGAAACATCCAAAATATTATGTAATGGATATACAAATAAAAACTGTATAAAGGCACTACTTGCTGATAACAAAATAATCAGCCAGAAAATATAAAAGATATAGCTCTTTTGTTTTAAGAATTTTGGGATTAGAACATATAAGTTAATATAAACACCCAATGCAAAACCAATATTGGTAATAACTGCTTTTGCTATAAGTGCAAGATTAAATTGGCGGCTATAGAAATAAAATACAAAGCATAAAAAGGCTATACCAGCCATCCAGAATAAAATATGGCCAATTATTTTAAATTGTTTATTTAATATGCGTTGAGGCATTTAGATTCTGTCGCGTTTAAAAATGAATTTTTTTAAATAATAAAGCAATGGATTTTTATATTTGAGGTTTTTCCATGGCCTGCTAGAATGAGGTAAATGTAAAACTTCTATTCCCTTTGCCAGGTAATTATTGTATCCCATTCTTTTCGATTGTCTGCTAATAAATACATCAAACCAGTCCTTATTATCGGCTAATTCTTCAAAATTAAAATCCGACAGAAAAGGATAAGAAATGAAAGTACAGCAAAAACTTAAACTATGAGTTGTGTTTAATATATCGTTGCTTTTTATCTTTTCGAAAGTGTATGGAAAATTATAATTATTCTCTTCATCTACCGTAATAGCTCCCGCCATTGCCGCTTTTTCTTTTGAATTCAATATTTCAAGCAAAGCTTTTACAGTATCTTTTTTTATTACAACGTCTGATTCGATAATGCCTAAAGGACATTTTTTATCTAACGCCATTTTTTGGGCCTTTTGTAGTACCAATTTGTAGTTTGGCGATGGTGTGTCGGTTATATCTTCAAGGTGTATAAGGTTAAAATGATATTGCTTTTGAGCGTCCTCAAGATACTGCTTTGTATCTGGCTGACTGAAGTCATTAAAGAGATAGTATTCAAAATCTCCTTCTGATTCTGCAATTGCTTTAATTGTTCTTTTTACGGTAGATAATGAATCTTTAACAGGCGTAATTATTATGGCTTCTGGCATATTGTTTTGTTTGTGCCACAAAGTTAATTAAATAATTGCTTGCCGAATTATTATATCAAAATTCATGATTAGTCTAATATGTCAAATTTACTATGTTTTAATGCTTTTCGGATAATGAAATAAGAATAGGACTAAATTTTTCAGCTTTCCAATAACGATTTTAGAAAAAATGGATTAAAATTTATGGAATAATGAGGTACTTAATTACCTTTGCTTCTGCTATAAATAAAGGAAAGATATATGAGTGAAACTGTTGAAACCGCAAAAGATTTTTCGATGGACATGATTCCGGAGCCTGAAAAGATTGATGAAGTTATCTTCTCGTTGATGGTTAATCCTAATCTTTCTACTATTAATTATTTTAACGATTTTAGTGAGCAAAGTATTTCTCCTGCATCGATAGGAGACAGCGATACTGATGAAACCGGATTATTCGACTTTGATGCTAATGGTTATACTATTGCAATGAGCACTCATGCCCTCCATCATCATTTGGAAAACGATCCGCAAACGGCGACAGAAATATTAATATCAAGGGCAACTAGGAAAATGTTATGCTTAGGATTGGAGCCGATTGCAGTCAGTGCATTTTTATATCATATTGACATTGCTGATCCAAACGGACATTTGATTGCTTCCGGAGCTAAAAAAGGATTGGAAAATGCTGCAAAGAAGTTCAACCTGAAAATTTCTGACCGTAAAATTAGGTTTGATAATTTTTCCAATCATGGTCATTTGCCGCCCACAATTATCATTAGTATTATGGCAAAAACTGAAAAGAAGGAGAAACTTACTACTCATTCTTTTAAGCATAAAGGGAATAATATCTTTTTAATCGGAAAAGCAATTAACGATATAAATTCTTCTGAATACCTCGAATTTTATCATGGCATAACAGATTCTGATCTGCCGGCTTTTAATATCGATAATGAAATTAAGATCCAGGAAACGTTAAAAAGACTCAATCACGAAGGTTTAATCGAAAGTGCAAGTCCGGTTGGAAAAGGAGGACTTTTCTTTACTCTTCTGCGGGCAGCTATTCCTAACGATCTTGGTTTTGATATTACAACTGATGCTGAAACCCGGCTCGATGCTTTCTTGTTCGGAGAAGCTATGGGAAGAATTATTGTAGGGGTGAATACTGACAAGGAAGAGGAATTCGTTGATGCCATGACCGAAATGAAAGTACCATTTTTTACTTTGGGACATGTAACAAAAGGTGAGATTCGCATTGACGATTCGTCTTTGGGATATGTTGATAAAATGACTGCGGGTATTTAATGGCTACAGTTCCTTACAAACAATCCACCCAATCAAAAAAAGGACAGGTTGAGGAGATGTTTGATAATATCTCTCACAGGTATGACGCCTTAAATCATATTCTATCCTTGAATATTGATAAGTTTTGGCGCAAAAATACCATTCGTAAATTGAAACCCTATAATCCTGCAGTGGTACTTGATATTGCGACCGGTACAGGCGATTTTGCAATAGCAGCATCGAAACTTGAAGGAGTGAAAATTACGGGTATTGACATCTCTGAGGGAATGTTAAATATGGGCAGGGAAAAGATCAGGAAGAAAAACCTGGAAGACCGAATAGAGTTTTTTAAAGCTGATTCGGAAAATTTGCCCTTTGACAACAATAAATTCGACGCAGCGATAGTTGGTTTTGGTGTACGTAATTTTGAAAATCTGGAAAAGGGATTGGCGGAAATATACAGAGTGATTAAACCCGGAGGACAATTTTTTGTGCTTGAATTTTCGAAGCCGGAAAAGACGCCGTTTAAACAAATCTATTTATTCTATTTCAATCGTATTTTGCCTTTTGTCGGTCGTTTAATCTCTAAAGACAGTAGCGCTTATACATATTTGCCGGAATCAGTAAATGAATTTCCGCATGGTGACAATTTTTTGACTATTTTAGCCAACACTGGGTTTATGAATAATAAATGTTACAGGCAAACCTTTGGAATTGCATCCATTTACGAAGCACATAAACCCGCTGAATAATTTAACTGAAATACAATATTTTTGAGGTTTTCAGGTTTCATGATAAAGAAATAACCAAAAGTGAAGAAAGTATTTATCTCCATAATATTATTAATGATTGTAACCTGTGGCTTTGCTCAAAAACAAAAGGTAAATTACCTTACTACTTTTGATGACAAGCTGATTCATTTTGGTTTTACCATCGGGGTAAATACACTCGACTTTATGGTAACCAACTATAATCCCATTGGTGAAAATCCGGATTTTGTAGCTGAAGAAGGAGTAGAAGGAGGAGATAATATTCGTTCTGATGTGGCAACTCTAATCCCCGGTTTTACTGTTGGAATCATCTCAAGTTTGCGATTATCTCAGGATTTCAACCTGCGTTTTCAGCCCGGTTTATCTTTTGGCGAACGGCAATTAACTTATAATGTGCCGGTAATTGACATTTACGGAAATGCTGATGGTGAAGATTTTTATTCCATAAAATCTACGTTCCTCGATTTCCCTGTACTTATTAAATATAAGGCAAGGCGAATAAATAACGACAGACCTTATGTGATTTTTGGAGGTGCTTTTCGCCAGGATATATCGCGCACAGCACAGGAAGATCTGGTGAAATTAAAAAATGGAGGATTCTATGCTGAACTCGGTGGTGGTTGGGATCATTATTTTCCGTTTTTCCGTTTTTCGGTTGAGGCTAAGTTTAGTTTAGGACTGAATAATCAGTTGGGAGATTTACCTGCAGCTACACAGAGACAATATTATGCGCAATCGATTAAAGATTTACGTTCGAAAATATTTACCCTCTCGTTTCACTTCGAATAGTCTACCCCAGACGTTTAAATTCAGAACAAATAATTGCTGTGGCTACCGAAACATTTAACGATTCGGCTTTTACACTTTTGGTGGAAAGATTCGGAATGCTGATTCTTTTATCGACAAATGTTTCCACCTCTTTTCTTATTCCGTTTCCCTCGTTGCCTACAACTAAGAGAGCATTTAGTGGAAGTTCTTCCTTGTAAATATTATTGCCATCCATAAAAGCTCCGAAAATAGATGTGTTGGAAATAGCTGCAACTTTCTGCATTTCTTCAAAATTGCATTCCATCAGATGAATTCTGTTAAAAGATCCCATGCTGGCCTGTATTACTTTTGGATTGTAAAGATCTACTGTGTCAGGAGAACAGAAAACATGTTCAATGTCAAACCAGTCGCAAATTCTGATAATTGTTCCCATGTTACCCGGATCCTGGACACCATCCAAATAAATAGAAAGACCAGACGAAAGAGTTTCAGGCAGACTTTTTTTAGCCGGGATTTCGCAAATAGCCATGCTGCTTTGTGGGTTTTTTAAAAAACTGCATTGTTTTAGTTCGCGATATTCGACCTCGGTTATTTTTGAAATATTTTTATTTTGAATTTTGTCTCTGTATTGAAAATCCGGGGCTAAAATAAGTTCTCTGATTTGCAGACAGGATTGAATTACTTCCAAAACCATTTTATCGCCTTCAACCAGGAACAAATTTTCTTTAGTTCGGTATTTTTTTAAACCAAGCGATTTTATAAGTTTTATTGTACTTTTACTCAGCATCGATTTTATCGTAGTTTTTAATAATAAATATGGTAAAGTTACTGTTTCTAATAGAACTCTTAATTATTTTTGTCGAATAAAAGAAAACTCACTTGGCCGGGAAGAATTATAGAAAAAAACGTGTTGGAATAAGATGGATAATTTTATTATCCGTAATGTTTTTGGCTTCCTGTTCCCAAACACGATTTGTGGCAGAAGAAGATTACCTGCTTAAAAATGTTCATTTAGAAGTTGATGAACCGAATATCAGCAAAGAAGAAGCACGTACTTTTATAAGGCAAAAAGAGAATTACAAAATTCTTGGGTTCCTGAAATTTTACCTGATCCTTTATAATATGTCGTCGAAGAAAAAAACTGACGATTGGCTTAAGCGAATTGGTGAAGCCCCGCAACTGTACGATGAAGTGATGGCCGAACGATCGGTTGATCAGCTCCGGCAATATATGGACAACAAAGGATACTACCAGGCAGAAATTACTAGTTCAGCCGATTTTAATGACAAAAAACAAAAAGCAGAAATAACTTTTTTGATAAAAACCGGTGAACAGTACCGTATCAGAAATGTGAGGTATCACTTCGTAAATAACGACCTAAGGAATATCTTTTTAAAGGATTCTGTCGATTATTCTTTGCGTCCGGGATCTGCTTTCGATATTTATAACCTCGAAAAACAACAGGATGAAATAGTTAATCTTTATAAGAATAACGGTTATTATTACTTTTCGAAAAACCAGGTTCGTTATTTAGCCGACACAACGTTATACAATAAAGAGGTAATCCTCGATTTATTTGTTGGAGAAGTTGAGAACAGTCAGATAGATTCGTCGAAAATACTGACGCCTTTTTATGTGAATAATTTTTATTATTCCATCATGCCCGGAAATACTCCCGTTACTTCAGCAAAGGAGAAGACTCAAACTTTTTCGGATACAGTGCATTGGGATAATTCCTATTTATACCTGAATAGACAGATAAGTTATCCTGCCGGATTATTCGATAGAACAAATCAAATGAAAACCGGCGATTTGTATCAGTCTTCCGAAGTGGAAAATACATTTAATGGCTTTAACCGGTTGCGGCAGTTTCGTTTTGTTGATATTCAATTTGGTGAAGCTTATCCTGAACAGGATTCTAACTTGCTAGATTGTAATATTCGTCTGGCTCCGTTAAATAAACAATCTACATCGTTCGATATTGAGGGAACAAACACCTCCGGAAATCTGGGTGTAGCAGGAAATATTTACTATCAGCATCGTAATTTATTCAGAGGAGCCGAAGTATTTCAATTAAGGTTTAAAGGTGCAGTAGAAAGGGTACAACGTAGAGATGAAATTAGTGTTCAGTATTACAACACAAGAGAATTTGGTGTAGAATCGAACCTGATCATTCCAAAACTTATGGGGCCGGGAAAATACGTTAAAAGTTTTGAGAAATACCTTCCGAAAACAGTAATTAACGTTGGATATAATTTCCAGAACCGGCCGGAATATATCCGAACCATTGCTAATATGACATTTGGTTACGACTGGAAAAGAACTCAGAATGTTCGTAACCTGTTTAATTTCTGGGATTTGAACATGGTTCGACTATCGCAGTTCGATCCTGATTTTATAAATTCCATTAAAGATTTATATATCAAGAGTAGTTTTACCGATCACCTGATCTCTGCAATGAACTATTCTGTAATATACAATAACCAGCGTCTGCAATCGAAGAAGAACTATACTTACGCTCGTTTTAATATAGAGTCGGCAGGTAATATGTTATGGGCTATTTCGAAAGTTGGAGGACTGGAAAAAACGCAGGTAGTGGATACTATCACCAATAAAACTTCTGAATATTACAAGATATTAAATACTCGTTATGCACAGTATATTAAATCTGATGTTGAGCTTAGAAGGGCGATTCGGCTCGATAAGTATAATTCTGTAGTCGGGCGTGTATTTGCAGGAGTTGGATTGCCATACGGTAATTTTGATTTAATGCCTTTTGAAAAACAATATTTCTCGGGTGGTGCGAACGGATTGCGCGCCTGGCAGGTTCGTTCATTGGGGCCCGGAACTTATGTGGCCGACCAAGGTTCTTATCCAAACCAATCGGCCGATATTAAACTTGAAGCGAATGTTGAATACCGGTTCCAATTATTGGGATCTTTGGAAGGGGCTCTTTTTTTAGAAGGAGGTAATATCTGGGCAATAAATAGAAGCGATAACAGGGAAGGTGCTTTATTTAAGTTTGATGAGTTTTATAAACAATTTGCAGTAGGAACAGGTGCCGGTTTACGTTTCGATTTGAACTACTTTATTTTAAGGGTTGACCTTGGTATGAAACTTCGTATACCTTCAAATGAATCCGGGCATAGATGGATAATTGGTGACCGTTCTCTCACCGGCGACGATTTTGCACTTTCTTTTGCAATTGGTTATCCATTTTAATTTTTCGGCTTTTTCATGCTAACTTTTTTGTGGTGAATTATTTTTTTGCATTTTTGAGGCGAAATTTGTAAAAGGTTGTTAGTAAAACGACCATCCTGATAACGATAATAAAAAATTTATGTCAAATATTCCTTCTGGTAACCGCGATTCATTTAGTTCTAAATTTGGGGTAATTGCAGCAGCTGCAGGATCGGCAGTCGGTTTAGGTAACATATGGAAATTTCCATATATTGCCGGTGTTTACGGCGGAGCTGCCTTTTTGTTTGTTTACCTTGCCTTCATTGTGGCAATCGGTTTGCCGGTTATGCTTTCGGAGTTAATTATTGGTAGAAAGTCGAGGAAGAATGCATTTGGTGCATTTAAAGTTCTGGCACCAGGAACTCCATGGCGTTATATCGGTATATTGGGAGTAAGCGCTGCTTTTCTTATTCTTTCGTTTTATGGTGTAGTTGCCGGATGGAGTATAGAGTATGTTATATTATCTCTTAAAAATGGATTTTCGAGTAAAAGTCCCGATGAAATTGCATCACTGTTTTCAACATTAATTACATCGCCGATAAAACCTGTTTTATTTCAGTTACTTTTCATGGTTCTTACTGCAGCAATTGTTATTGTGGGGATTCAGAAAGGTATTGAAAAATACACCAAAATATTGATGCCTTTGCTGGTAGTAATACTGCTTTTCTTATGCATAAAGTCTGTAACTCTTGAGGGAGCAAAAGCCGGATTGAACTTTTTGTTTAAACCAGACTTCTCAAAACTTAGCGCCGACGGAATATTAAGTGCACTTGGCCATGCGTTTTTTACCCTAAGCCTTGGAATGGGAACGCTCATTACTTATGGATCATACATTAGGAAAGATAATAATCTGATTAGTACTGTTGTTAATGTAACTGTTGCCGATACCGTAATTGCAATTTTAGCCGGAATTGCAATATTCCCCGCTGTATTTGCCTTTGGTATAGCTCCAAGTGAAGGACCCGGATTAATATTTGTTACCCTTCCAAATGTTTTCCATCAGATGCCGGGTGGCTATATCTTTTCTATTTTGTTCTTTATATTATTAACAGTGGCTGCACTAACATCTTCTATTTCTATACTAGAAGTAGTAGTTGCTTATTTTATGGAAGAATTTAAAATGGCCAGAAAGGCATCTACCGTTTTAGCTACCGTACTTATTTCTATCTTAGGAGTATTGTGTTCACTCTCTATGGGAGTGTTGTCGTCGTTTACCTTATTCGACTTAAATATTTTTGATTTGATGGACTGGATTTCAGCAAACTTGTTATTGCCTATTGGCGGTATGTTTATTGCTTTGTTCATTGGTTGGTATTTTGGTCGAAAAAAAGTACAGGAAGAAGTTTCCCAGGGTGGAACTCTTTCCGGCGCAGTTCTAAGTATCTTTATGTTTCTTGTTAAATTTATTGCACCGATTGCCATCGCCATTGTGATGCTGTATAATTTTGGATTACTAAAATTCTAATATAACCGTATTCGGGTTTTAGGTTAGGTCTTTAATGAGTTCGTTGATTTAAGCTTATTCAATTTCTTTTATTGGAATACGCAGATTTGTATCTGAACCATTGTGTTGTTTTTGCTATCTTAATGTCGTAATTTAGTATTGCTGCTCAATCGTTACCCGGATACAATGAAAAATACCTGGTTTAGAATAAAAAACGGATTTCTTTCTTATTCTCGTTCCGACAGGAATGCCGTAATCATTTTAAGTATTCTGATTTTCATTACTTTGATTGCAACCATTATTATAAGGAACACAGAATCAAAAAAATATTCCGATACTTCTAAAATAAAAGCACTTTTTGAAGCGTGGGAAGAAATGACAGCATCAACGAGTCAGACCGATTCCGTGGTCCTGTTTGATTTTGATCCAAATACAGTTTCTCAAGAAAGATTGGAATTACTAACAATTCCAAGAAACATCAAACAGAATATTATTCGATACCGAAATGCCGGAGGCGTTTTTAAAACTCCCGCTGAAATGAGAAAAATTTATGGAATGACAGATTCTGTATTCCATACTTTGGAGCCTTTCATAAAAGTAAAACCTGAGAACAAAACGAAACTCCCTTCCGCATTAAAAAAGGAAGTAGTAACAGAAATGGTGTCATTGCATTATTTCGATCCGAATACGGCTGATATTGAAGAGCTAACTGAATTGGGCTTTTCGAAATACCAGGTAAATAATCTAATCGGTTATCGAACCAATGGAGGTAAATTTAATAAGGCATCTGATTTGTTAAAGATTTACGGAGTTGATTCTGCATTTTATTTAAATATTGCTGATTATATTCAGATTAATGAGACAATAGAGATTGCTGAAATTTCAGTATCCGACACTTTGATGATTGAGCTGAATAGTGCAGACTCTTTAACCCTGGTGAAACTTAATGGTGTTGGGCCTTCATACGCAAAACGTATTATCAGATACAGAAATTTGTTGGGAGGATATTGTTCGAATGAGCAAATCGGTGAAATATATAATTTTCCGGAAGAGACTTTTCTTAAGATTCAAAACAATATTTATGTAGATACACTTAAGATTACAAAGCGGCGGATTAATTTTGCCGAATACTCTGAATTGGTCTCTCATCCATATTTGAATAAAGAACAAGTTCATGCACTATTAAATTATAGAAACAGGAAAGGCGCTTTCAAAACAATAGAAGAGCTCAGGGATATTGAAGGTTTTGATTTAAAGACTATTAAAAGGATTGCCCCTTATATAACCTGCGATTGAAAAAAATAATCATAAAAATTTCGCATAGGATATATTATTTTTTTGCTTTAAATTTGATATACTATGAATAATTTCTAAATTTGCGCCTCAATTTTAAAAATATAAAATCCGATAGGTATGATTATTATTCCGGTAAAAGAAGGCGAAAATATTGAAAGAGCTCTTAAAAGGTTCAAAAGAAAGTTTGAGAAGACTGGTGTAATTAAAGAATTACGCGATCGTCAGAAGTACACTAAACCTTCTGTAAGAAGAAGGGAAGAATTAAAAAAAGCTGCTTACGTTCAAGGTTTACAGCAACAGGAAGACTAATTTATATTAGTGATTCCTGTGGATTATTTGTGGGAGATGGCTAATGAGTTATCAGGAATCGTTTATCCATTATTTAAAGTATGAGAAGAGATGTTCGACTCATACTGTTATTGCATATAAAAATGACCTCGATCAATTTGTGAAATTTTGCACAAAGCTGGTCGGGGATTTTATTGTTAAAGAAGTAGATGCAAAACTTGTTCGAAGCTGGATAGTTGTATTAATGGAAAAAGGGGATTCTCCTGTTACTGTAAACAGGAAGATCAGTTCTTTAAAATCATTCTATAATTATTTGCAAAAAGAAGAAAAAGTTAAGCATAATCCTGCTGCAAATGTAGCTCTGCCGAAAATCAGAAAGAGATTGCCTGAATTTGTTGGAGCAAATAATTTGCATCATTTACTCGATGACGGAAATTTTCCGAAGGATTTTACAGGTTTGCGGAACAAGCTTATCATACTTCTTTTATATGGAACCGGAATTAGAAGGGCAGAATTAATTGGCTTAAAAGAGGTTGACTTTAATAAGAAAGATTGTTTGGTTAAGGTACTTGGAAAAAGAGGAAAAGAAAGATATATTCCGTATCTTGAAGAAGTGAACAACTTAATGGAGCAATACCTTATTAAACGAAATGAGGAGCTGGGTTTTGAGCCCGAATTCTTACTGGTTACAGAAAAAGGCAGGCAGATCTATGAAAAGCTTGTTTACAGGATCGTAAATAACAGCCTTTCGTTAGTTACAACACTAGAAAAGAAAAGCCCGCACGTATTACGGCATTCTTATGCAACTCACCTTTTAAATAATGGTGCTGAAATAAATGCCGTTAAAGAGTTGTTAGGACATTCAAATTTGGCAGCAACACAGGTGTATACCCATACAACCTTCGAGAAGCTGCAGGACAGTTATAAACTAGCCCATCCTCGTGGTGGTAAAAATGATTAGTTATGGAAGTTAAAATTAATTCAGTACATTTCAATGCCGACCAGAAGCTGGTTGAATTTGTAACCAAAAAAGTAAACAAATTGGATACTTTTTTTGACAGCATAATTAATGCTGAAGTAATCTTGAAAGTTGCTAAACCAGAAGCAGCAAATAATAAAGTTGCTGAGTTAAAAGTTTCGATCCCGGCCAATGACTATCTATTTGCAAAAAAGCAAGCTGATACTTTCGAAGAAGCCACAGATTTAGCGATCGATGCGATCAAAAAACAATTGGGAAAATACAAGGAAAAACTCAAGGCGAAATAAAAATTAAAAATTGCTTTATTATATTTAGTTTTTTAAAATAATATTTTTACATTTGCACACCCTTTTCAGGGACGTTCTTACAACAGTTGAATACATCGCACTTTATAAGGAAAGAGGCTGATTTCAGCCAAGGTTGATGTGTTGTGTTTCGTTGAAATGTGAATAGCTTTTTTAAAGAGTTTTGCATAAAATGAAAAAAAATATTCGGCTGTTTGGAAAAAAGTTGTAATTTTGCACGGCAATTTTTGCCGGGAGACTATAAGCGGGAATAGCTCAGTTGATAGAGCATTAGCCTTCCAAGCTAAGGGTCGCGGGTTTGAGTCCCGTTTCCCGCTCAAAACAGAGATTGGAATTTTGAATGAGGAATCATTCACAATTCCCGTCTCTTTGTGTGTTTAAGGCCGGAGTAGCTCAGGGGTAGAGCGCATCCTTGGTAAGGATGAGGTCACGAGTTCAATTCTCGTCTTCGGCTCAGATGATTTAAAAGATAATAAATTAAAATTTTGCAATTATGGCTAAAGAACATTTTAACAGGGACAAAGACCATGTAAACATTGGTACTATTGGCCACGTTGACCATGGTAAAACTACCCTGACCGCAGCTATTACTATGGTTTTAGCTAAAAAAGGTTTGTCAGAAGTAAAAGCATTTGATCAAATCGACAACGCTCCTGAAGAAAAAGAGAGGGGTATTACTATTAACACTGCACACGTAGAGTATCAGACAGCTACTCGTCACTATGCACACGTTGACTGTCCTGGACACGCCGACTACGTGAAGAACATGGTAACTGGTGCTGCTCAGATGGACGGTGCTATTATCGTTGTTGCAGCAACTGATGGTCCTATGCCACAGACTCGTGAGCATATCCTGCTCGCACGTCAGGTAAACGTTCCTCGTTTGGTTGTATTCATGAATAAAGTGGATATGGTTGATGACGAAGAGCTTTTAGAACTTGTTGAAATGGAAATTCGTGAATTACTTGATTTCTACGAATTCGATGGTGACAACACTCCTGTAATTCAAGGTTCAGCACTTGGTGCATTAAATGGTGAGCCAGAATGGGAAGATAAAGTTATGGAATTGATGGAAGCTTGTGATACTTGGATTCCACTTCCTCCACGTGATATTGATAAACCATTCCTTATGCCTGTAGAAGATGTATTCTCGATTACTGGTCGTGGTACTGTTGCAACAGGTCGTATCGAAACTGGTGTTGTTCACACTGGTGACGAACTTCAGTTGATTGGTTTAGGTGCAGAAGGTCGTAAAACTGTATGTACAGGGGTTGAAATGTTCCGTAAGATTTTGGATGATGGTCAAGCTGGTGATAACGTTGGTTTGTTATTGCGTGGTGTTGATAAAAAAGAAATCAAACGTGGTCAGATTTTGGCTAAACCTGGTTCAATCACTCCTCACACTAAATTTAAAGCTGAGGTTTACGTATTGAAAAAAGAAGAAGGTGGACGTCACACTCCATTCCACAACAAATATCGTCCTCAGTTCTACTTACGTACACTTGACGTAACTGGCGAAATTCATTTAGAAGAAGGTCGCGAAATGGTTATGCCTGGTGATAACGTAACTATTGAGGTACAATTGATTTACCCGGTAGCATTGAACGTAGGTCTTCGTTTCGCAATCCGCGAAGGTGGTCGAACAGTAGGTGCTGGTCAGGTAACTGAAATTATTGAATAATACAAATTTCAATATATATAAGATAATAAGTCCCGGGTTACGGCCCGGGACTATTTTCGGTTGAAACTCATAAATGGGAGTGGTTTAATAACAGTAAGTTCGAACCTTACCTTCCGAGCAAAACAGATATTTTAAGAATGAAATTGAAAGTATATTTACAAGAGGCGTACGATGAACTCGTACACAAAGTAACATGGCCTACTTGGAAAGAGCTACAAAGTAGCGCAATGGTTGTAATGATTGCTTCCTTTATAATATCATTAGTTATATTCGTTATGGATCTGTCATTCAGAAACATAATGGATTTTGTTTATGGATTATTTTATTAATCAAAAAACCCTGAGGTCGAGATGAGCGAAAATAGTAAAAAGTGGTATGTTCTGCGTGCAATTGGAGGAAAAGAGAAGAAGGTAAAGGAATATATCGAAAACGAAATCGCGATTGGTGACTTAAAGGGGTATGTTGATCAGGTTCTCATACCAACTGAAAAAGTTTATCAAATTCGCAATGGTAAGAAAATTAGCAAGGAGAGAAACTTTTTTCCTGGATATGTTTTAATCGAAGCTGCTTTAGTGGGTGAAGTTGCACACACACTAAGGAATTTTCCGAACGTAATAGGATTCTTAGGCGACACCAAAGGTGGAGATCCTGTACCGATGCGGCAAAGCGAGGTAAACCGAATTCTTGGTCGAGTTGACGAAATGGCGGAAACCGACGAAGAAATCAATATCCCTTATGTGGTAGGAGAAACTGTGAAAGTAATCGACGGACCATTCAACGGCTTTAACGGAACCATTGAGGAAATCAATGAAGAGAAGAAAAAGCTGCAGGTGATGGTGAAGATTTTTGGACGTAAAACTCCTTTAGAACTTAGCTTTATGCAAGTTGAAAAGGAATAGTAACGCTTTAATTTATTTTTATGGCGAAAGAAGTTGCTGGATTAATTAAATTACAGATTAAAGGTGGTGCTGCTAATCCTTCACCACCGGTGGGACCAGCATTGGGTGCCAAAGGAGTAAACATTATGCAGTTCTGCAAACAGTTTAATGGTCGTACTCAAGACCAGGCAGGGAAAGTACTTCCTGTTATTATTACTGTTTATGCAGACAAGTCGTTTGACTTCATAATTAAACAACCTCCTGTGGCTGTACAATTACTTGAGGCTGCAAAACTTAAAAGCGGTTCACCAGAACCTCACGTAAAAAAAGTGGGTTCGGTAAACTGGGATCAGGTAAAACAGATTGCTGAAAGCAAAATGTCTGACCTGAACTGCTTTACAGTTGAGTCAGCAATGAAGATGGTAGCTGGAACTGCCAGAAGTATGGGAATCAACGTAACTGGCGATTCACCATTCAATAACTAAAAATTATCTTTTACGATGGGCAGAATTACGAAAAATCAAAAAGCGTCTCAGGAAAAACTCGAAAAAGGAAAAGTTTATTCTATTGAAGAAGCAGCTGAATTGGTTAAAGAAATTACTTATACTAAATTCGACGCTTCTGTAGATATAGATGTACGACTTGGAGTTGATCCTAGAAAAGCTAACCAGATGGTTAGGGGCGTAGTTTCGTTACCCCATGGAACTGGAAAAGAAGTTCGCGTATTAGCAATGGTTACTCCTGACAAAGAACAGGAAGCCAAAGATGCGGGAGCTGATTTTGTAGGTTTAGACGAATATGTAGAAAAAATAAAAGGTGGCTGGACTGACGTAGATGTTATTATCACTATGCCTCCGGTTATGGGAAAAGTTGGGCAGTTAGGTCGTATTTTAGGACCTCGTGGTTTAATGCCAAACCCAAAAAGTGGTACCGTAACTATGGAAGTTGGTAAAGCAATTGCTGAAGTTAAGCAGGGTAAAATCGACTTTAAAGTTGATAAATTTGGTATTGTTCATACGTCAATCGGTAAAGTTTCATTTACTCCTGACAAAATTAAAGACAATGCTGTTGAGTTTATTAACATGATTAATAAGCTTAAGCCTGTTGCCGCTAAAGGAACCTACATTAAGAGTATTTACCTCTCCAGTACTATGAGCCCTGGTATTCAAGTCGAACCAAAGTCATTCGCTGACTAAAAATGAGGAAATATGAAGAGTTCAGAGAAAGAAGTTATTATTAATAATTTACAAGAACAGATTGATTCATACAATCATTTTTATTTGGCTGACATTAGTGGTTTAAATGCTGAAGATACCAGTAGTTTAAGGAGACTATGTTTCGGCCAGGATGTAAAACTGGTTGTTGTTAAGAATACTCTATTACGTAAAGCCTTGGAAAACTCCGGAAAGGAAGCATCTGAGCTTTATGATGTGCTAAAGGGAAACACCTCAGTAATGTTTACTGAAAATGGTAATGCTCCTGCAAAACTGATAAAAGAATTCAGAAAAAAACACGATAAGCCGGTATTAAAAGCCGCTTATGTTGAAGAATCAGTTTATGTTGGAGAAGACCAATTAGAAGTTCTTATCGCGGTTAAGTCTAAGAACGAACTTATTGCTGATGTTGTTGCTCTGTTACAATCACCAATGAAAACTGTTCTTGGACAGCTACAGTCAGGTGGTAATACAATTCACGGTGTTCTTGAGACACTGAAAAATAAAGAATAATTTTTTTTGAAATAATATTTAAAAAGTAATAAAATGGCAGATTTAAAACAGCTTGCAGAAGAGTTGGTAAACTTGACTGTTAAAGAGGTTAACGAATTAGCTGGAATTCTTAAAGACGAATATGGTATTGAACCAGCTGCTGCTGCGGTAGCAGTTGCGGGTCCAGCCGCTGGCGGTGGCGAAGAAGCTGCTGCTGAACAATCAGAATTCGACGTGATTTTAAAATCAGCAGGTAGCTCAAAACTTGCGGTTGTTAAACTCGTTAAAGAATTAACTGGTCTTGGTTTGAAAGAAGCTAAGGCAGTTGTAGACGAAGCTCCAAAAGCGATCAAAGAAAAAGTTTCTAAAGACGAGGCAGAAGCACTTAAGTCTCAGTTAGAAGAAGCTGGAGCTGAAGTAGAATTGAAATAAGCAATATACCTTTTTTAAAGGTAATTTGGTTTAGAACCTGGCGAAAGTTAGGTTCTAAACCTTTTTGTGTATTTATATTTTTATAATTAACCTGTATAAATGCATGTCAGTAAATACAAGACAAGAGAGGATTAATTTTTCCTCAACACAGACCAGGTTTGATTACCCTGACTTCTTAGAAGTACAAGTTAAATCATTTAAAGATTTTTTTCAGTTAAAAACCACGCCTGACAGGAGAAAAGGGGAGGGTTTATACAGAGTTTTTGAAGAAAACTTTCCAATTTCGGATACCCGAAACAATTTTATATTGGAATTTATCGACTATCAAGTCGATCCTCCTCGTTATTCAATCGACGAATGTATTGAACGTGGTTTAACCTTTAGCGTGCCGCTAAAAGCGAAATTAAAACTTTACTGTACCGATCCGGAACACGAAGATTTCGACACGGTTGTTCAGGACGTATATTTAGGAACTGTGCCTTACATGACTGATCGTGGTACCTTTATTATTAATGGCGCCGAACGAGTAATCGTTTCACAGTTGCACAGATCTCCGGGTGTATTCTTTGGTCAAAGTTTACACGCCAACGGTACAAAGCTTTATTCCGCACGTATTATCCCATTCAAGGGATCATGGATCGAATTCGCAACTGACATTAACAGTGTGATGTTTGCTTATATCGATCGTAAAAAGAAATTACCTGTTACAACTTTATTGCGTGCTATCGGATTCGAAAGCGATAAAGATGTATTGGAAATCTTCGATCTTGCAGATGAAGTGAAGGTTTCTAAATCAGGACTGAAAAAAGTTGTAGGTAGAAGATTGGCTGCCCGTGTGCTGAAATCATGGGTTGAAGACTTCGTAGACGAAGATACCGGAGAAGTTGTATCAATCGAACGTAACGAAGTTATAATCGATCGTGAAACAGAACTCGAAGAAGATCACATTGAAGAGATTCTTGATTCGGGAGTTAAAACAATCTTATTACACAAAGAAGAACAAAATCAACAGGATTTTGCAATCATTTATAATACGCTTCAAAAAGACCCGTGTAACTCGGAGAAAGAAGCCGTATTACATATCTACCGTCAACTTCGTAACGCAGAACCGCCCGATGAAGCGACTGCCCGCGATGTAATTGATAAATTATTTTTCTCAGATAAAAGATACGACCTCGGAGAGGTTGGTCGATACCGGATTAATAAAAAATTGGGTCTCAACGTTGATATGGAAAACCGGGTTCTTACCAAGGAAGATATCATTGAGATCATTAAGAATCTTATTCAACTCGTAAACTCAAAAACCGACGTTGATGATATCGACCACTTAAGTAACCGACGGGTAAGAACTGTAGGTGAGCAAATGTTCAACCAATTTGGAGTTGGTTTAGCTCGTATGGCACGTACAATCCGCGAAAGAATGAATGTTCGCGATAACGAGGTGTTTACTCCGATTGATTTGATCAACTCTAAAACTTTGTCTTCGGTTATCAATTCATTCTTCGGAACGAATGCTCTTTCTCAGTTTATGGATCAAACGAATCCATTGGCTGAAATGACTCATAAGCGTCGTATGTCGGCGTTGGGTCCAGGTGGTTTATCACGTGAACGTGCAGGTTTCGAGGTTCGTGACGTACACTTTACACACTACGGAAGATTATGTCCGATTGAAACACCAGAAGGACCAAACATCGGTTTGATTTCTTCTTTATGTGTTTTTGCAAAAATTAACGATCTTGGATTTATTTCCACTCCATACAGAAAAGTAGAAAACGGTAAAGTTGACCTTTCTGAAGAAGGTGCAGTTTACCTTACTGCTGAAGAAGAAGAAGGGAAAATTATTGCACAGGCAAATGCTCCTATTGCCGAAGACGGTAAATTTATTAACGAACGTGTTAAAGCCCGTCTTGATGGTGACTATCCTGTTGTTAGCGGAGAAGATGTGGAATTAATGGACGTTGGTCCTAACCAGATTGCTTCGGTAGCTGCATCACTAATTTGTTTCCTTGAGCATGATGATGCAAACCGTGCGTTGATGGGATCGAACATGATGCGCCAGGCAGTTCCGCTTTTACGTCCTGAAGCACCAATTGTTGGTACAGGGTTGGAAGGTAGAGCTGCTGCCGATTCACAAATTCTTGTTAAAGCAGAAGCTGATGGTGTAATTGAATTTGTAGATGCAAAACAGATTATCGTTCGTTACGATGTATCGGAAGAAGATCGTTTTGTAAGTTTTGATCCTGATGTTGTTACATACAACCTAAGGAAATATACAAAAACAAACCAGGGAACTACAGTTGACCTGAAACCGATTGTAGTAAAAGGTCAGCGTATTAAAGAAGGTGATATTCTTACTGAAGGTTATGCAACAGATAAGGGTGAATTAGCTCTTGGACGTAACCTGCAGGTAGCATTCATGCCTTGGCAGGGATATAACTACGAGGATGCAATTGTAATTTCAGAACGAATTGTACGTGAAGATGTTTTCACTTCAGTTCACGTTGATGAATACAGCCTTGAAGTTCGCGATACAAAACGTGGAGTTGAAGAATTTACTTCCGATATTCCAAACGTAAGCGAAGAAGCAACACGCAACCTCGATGAGAATGGTTTGATTCGCGTTGGAGCCAACGTAAAACCAGGCGATATTCTTATTGGTAAGATTACTCCGAAAGGGGAATCAGATCCTTCTCCGGAAGAAAAATTATTACGTGCTATTTTCGGTGATAAAGCAGGCGATGTAAAAGATGCTTCATTAAAAGCTTCTCCTTCGCTAACTGGTGTTGTTATCGATAAAAAATTATTCTCGCGCGTAGCAAAAGATAAAAAAGGTAAGGCAACAAAAACGTTGCTTGACCAGATTGACGAAAAACTCGATAGAGATATTGCTGCTTTAAGAGTTCGTTTAGAAGACAAACTCTTTACTCTTGTAAGCGGAAAAACTTCGCAGGGAGTTAAAGATTATTACGGAACAGAGGTAATTGGTAAAGGAGTGAAGTTCACCCTTAAACAATTACAGGAAATCGATTATATGGCGGTAAATCCTGCAAAATGGACTACCGACAAAGATAAGAACGACCTGATTTTCCGTGTAATCAACAACTTCATTATGAAGTGCAAGGAAGCTGAAGCAGTTTCACGTCGTGAAAGATATAACGTAACCATTGGAGATGAACTGCCTGCAGGTATTATCCAATTGGCTAAAATTTATATTGCGAAGAAACGTAAGCTTCAAATTGGTGATAAAATGGCGGGTCGACACGGTAACAAAGGTATTGTATCGCGTGTGGTTCGTGCAGAAGATATGCCATTCCTCGACGACGGAACTCCAGTTGATATCGTACTTAACCCACTTGGTGTACCATCAAGGATGAACCTTGGACAGATTTATGAAACTGTACTTGGGTGGGCCGGTAAAGAGCTTGGACTGAAATTTGCAACTCCAATTTTCGACGGTGCAAGTCTTGACGAGATTTCAGAATATACCGATAAGGCAGGTGTTCCACGTTTTGGTGAAACCCGTTTGATTAATGGAGAAACCGGTGAACATTTTGATCAGCCTGCAACAGTAGGCGTAATTTATATGTTGAAACTGGGTCACATGGTAGAAGACAAAATGCACGCCCGTTCTATTGGACCGTACTCACTTATTACTCAGCAACCATTGGGTGGTAAAGCTCAGTTTGGTGGTCAGCGTTTTGGTGAGATGGAAGTTTGGGCACTTGAGGCATTTGGGGCTTCTCATATTCTACAGGAAATTCTTACCGTTAAGTCTGACGACGTAATGGGTAGGGCTAAAGCTTACGAATCGATTGTGAAAGGTGAGCCGATGCCACAACCAGGAATTCCTGAGTCGCTCAATGTACTGCTTCACGAACTAAGGGGACTTGGTTTAAGTGTAAGAATGGAGTAGAGTTAATGTTAGGTTCAGTTTTAATTGATTATTAATTTGATGTATGGCATTCAAAAAAGATAATAAAGCAAAAGGTGGTTTCTCAAAAGTTTCAGTTAGCCTTTCGTCTCCTGAAGAAATTCTGGAACGTTCGTACGGCGAAGTACTGAAACCAGAAACAATTAACTACAGAACATACAAACCGGAACGCGATGGTTTGTTCTGTGAACGTATTTTCGGACCTGTTAAAGATTACGAATGCCATTGCGGGAAATACAAACGAATCCGCTACAAAGGAATTGTTTGTGACCGTTGTGGTGTTGAAGTTACCGAAAAGAAAGTGCGTCGCGAAAGAATGGGACATATCTCGCTGGTTGTTCCTGTAGCACATATCTGGTATTTCAAATCGTTGCCTAACAAAATTGGTTACCTGCTTGGTTTACCAACTAAAAAGCTCGATACCATTATTTATTACGAACGTTACGTAGTAATCCAGGCTGGTGTAAAAGCCGAAGATGGTGTTAAAAATTTGGACTTCTTAACCGAAGAGGAATATCTTGATATTCTGGATACACTTCCAAAAGAAAATCAGTTCCTCGACGATGATGATCCAAATAAATTCATCGCTAAAATGGGTGCCGAAGCACTGTTTGATATTCTTAGCCGCCTTGAGTTGGATGAGTTATCATATACGCTTCGTCACAAAGCAAACACCGAAACTTCGCAACAACGTAAAAATGAAGCGTTAAAACGTTTGCAGGTTGTTGAGGCATTCAGGGCAAGTAAAAATCTGAATCGTCCGGAATGGATGATTGTTCAGGTAGTTCCTGTTATTCCTCCTGATTTGCGTCCGTTGGTACCACTTGATGGTGGTCGTTTCGCAACTTCAGATTTGAATGACCTGTACCGAAGGGTTATTATTCGTAACAACCGTTTGAAACGATTGATCGAGATTAAAGCTCCTGAGGTAATTTTAAGAAATGAGAAACGTATGCTACAGGAAGCTGTAGATTCGTTATTCGATAATTCAAGAAAATCAAATGCTGTTAAAACAGAAAATAACCGTGCATTAAAATCGCTTTCAGATAGTTTGAAAGGGAAACAAGGTCGATTCCGTCAAAACCTTTTGGGTAAACGTGTCGACTATTCAGCACGTTCTGTTATTGTGGTTGGACCGAAACTTCAGATTCATGAATGTGGTCTGCCTAAAGGTATGGCAGCAGAGCTTTACAAACCTTTCGTAATTCGTAAGTTAATTGAAAGAGGTATTGTAAAAACAGTAAAATCGGCTAAAAAGATTGTTGACCGGAAAGATCCGGTTGTTTGGGAGATTCTTGAAAACGTATTAAAAGGACACCCTGTAATGTTGAACAGGGCACCTACTCTGCACCGTCTGTCAATTCAGGCATTCCAGCCCGTTTTGATCGAAGGTAAAGCAATTCAGTTACACCCGCTCGTATGTACCGGATTTAACGCCGACTTCGACGGTGACCAGATGGCAGTTCACCTTCCATTAGGAAATGCTGCTGTATTGGAGGCACAATTATTAATGCTTGCTTCTCATAACCTTTTGAACCCTGCGAATGGAGCACCTATCCAGGTTCCATCTCAGGATATGGTTCTAGGTCTGTACTACATGACCAAACCACGTAAAGGTAGCCGTGGAGAAGGAATGACTTTCTATTCGGCAGAAGAGGTAACAATTGCATATGAAGAGAAAGCAATCGATCTTCATGCCGTGATTAAGGTGAAAGTTGAAGATATTGACGAAAATGGTGAACACTTCTATCACATTATCGAAACTACCGTTGGTCGAGTAATGTTCAACGAAGTGGTTCCTCGTCAGGCAGGGTACGTAAACCAATTGTTAACAAAAAAATCGTTGAGAACCATTATTACCGATGTATTTAATACATGCGGTAATGCCATTACGGTTAAGTTCCTCGATGATATTAAAAACCTTGGTTATAATATGGCATACCGTGGTGGTTTGTCGTTTAACCTGGGTGATGTTATTATTCCGGAAGCCAAAGAAGAAATCGTAGGTGAAGGTTACACAGAAGTGGAAGAGGTTATCAATAACTATAATATGGGTTTCATTACCAATAATGAACGTTATAACCAGGTTATTGATATTTGGACACATGCTAACGCAAAACTTACTCAGTCGGTAATGCAAACACTGAGTTCCGACCGTCAGGGATTCAACTCTATTTATATGATGCTTGACTCCGGTGCAAGGGGTTCTAAAGAGCAGATTCGTCAGTTGTGTGGAATGAGGGGCTTGATGGCAAAACCACAGAAATCTGGTGCTACAGGTTCTCAGATTATTGAAAACCCGATTCTTGCAAACTTTAAAGAGGGACTTTCTGTACTGGAATACTTTATTTCAACCCACGGTGCTCGTAAAGGTTTGGCGGATACCGCATTGAAAACAGCTGATGCAGGTTACTTAACCCGTCGTTTGGTAGACGTTGCCCAGGATGTAATTATTTCTGAAGACGACTGTGGAACACTGCGTGGGTTAGTAGCTTCTGATGTTAAAAATAACGAAGAAGTTGTTGCATCATTATTCGAAAGAATTATTGGTCGTACTACTGTTCACGATATTTACCATCCGCTTAACGGCGAACTGATCATCAAATCGGGTGATGAAATTACAGAGGCAATTGCCAAGGTAATAGAAGATTCACCAATTGAAACAGTTGAAATTCGTTCGGTACTTACCTGCGAATCAAAAGTAGGCGTTTGTGCTAAATGTTACGGACGTAACCTGGCAACCGGTAAAAAGGTTCAGAAAGGTGAAGCCGTTGGGGTTATTGCAGCCCAGTCGATTGGAGAACCTGGAACACAGCTTACACTGCGTACATTCCACGTGGGTGGTATTGCAGGTAACATTTCTGCTCAGTCTACTGTTGAATCGAGATATGATGGTTACTGCGAAATTGAAGAATTACGTTCGGTTAGCTACAAAGATGAAGAAGGTGAAGATGTAGAAGTTGTTGTAAGTCGTTTGGCCGAATTAAAGATTATTGATAAAAATACCAATATCCCACTTTCAACTCATCCACTTCCATATGGTTCTAAACTGTATGTGAAAAACGGTGAGGAAATCAGAAAAGGAACACTTATCTGTGAATGGGACCCATTTAACGGTGTTATTATTACAGAATTCGACGGTACTGTTGAATTTGAAAATCTTATCGACGGGGTAACTTTCCGTCAGGAATCGGATGAACAAACCGGTTACAGCGAAAGAGTAATCATTGAAACCCGTGATAAAACCAAGAACCCAACCTTGAAGATCATGGATGCTTCAGGCGAAATGATTCGTTCTTACAACTTACCTGTAGGAGGTCACATCTCGGTTGACAATGGTCAGGAAGTAAAATCGGGAACAATTTTGGTTAAGATTCCTCGTGCTGCTGGTAAAGCAGGTGATATCACCGGTGGTCTTCCTCGTGTTACCGAATTATTCGAAGCTCGTAACCCATCGAATCCTGCTGTTGTATCAGAGGTTGATGGTGAAGTTACACTTGGTAAAATTAAACGGGGTAACCGTGAAATTATCGTTACCGCTAAAAACGGTGACGTTAAAAAATACCTGGTACCGCTATCGAAACAGATTCTTGTACAAGAGAACGATTATATCAGGGCTGGTATCCCGTTATCAGACGGAGCAACTACTCCTTCCGACATCCTTGCAATTAAAGGACCTACTGCGGTTCAGGAATACATTCTTAATGAAGTTCAGGATGTTTACCGTATGCAGGGTGTGAAGATTAACGATAAACACTTCGAAGTTATCATCCGTCAGATGATGCGTAAAGTGGAAATTGTTGATCCGGGTGATACTCGTTTCCTTGAAAAACAAGTGGTTGATAAAAACGAATTCTTCTCAGAAAACGACTGGATTTACAACAAAAAAGTTGTAATTGAGCCGGGAGATGCTGAATCTTTAAAAGCTGGTCAGATTGTTTCTGCAAGAAGATTACGTGACGAGAATTCACAATTAAGAAGAAAGGATAAGAAACTTGTTGAATCGAGGGATGCAATTCCTGCAACTTCAAGTCAGATTCTTCAGGGAATTACCAAGGCTGCCCTTCAAACCCGAAGCTGGTTATCGGCAGCATCGTTCCAGGAAACTACAAAAGTTCTTAATGAAGCAGCTATTAATGGTAAAATTGATTACCTCGATGGCTTGAAAGAGAACGTAATTTGTGGTCACCTGATTCCGGCAGGAACCGGTTTGAAAGAATACAAAAACCTTGTAGTAGGTTCTAAAGCCGAATACGACAGGTTAGTTGATATGAGAGGTTCTAATAACGATTAATATGCTTTATTATGGAAGATAACAAACAAAAGTCACAACAAATAAATATTGAACTGAATGAAGAAGTGGCACAGGGAACTTATTCGAACCTGGCTGTAATTACCCATTCAAGCTCTGAGTTTGTGGTGGATTTTGTCAGGATTATGCCTGGTATTCCAAAAGCAAACGTTAAATCTCGAATTATTCTTACGCCGGAACACGCCAAGCATTTATTAATGGCATTGCAGGATAATATTGCAAAATATGAAAATATCCACGGTCCGATTAAAAACGTTAAGCCGGGTTCTGAACCAATGATGCCACCGATGAATTTTGGTGGTCCAACTGCACAAGCATAAATATTTGCAATTATAAATGAAGAGGAATCAATTTTTTGGTTCCTCTTTTTTTGTTTATAAATCAGGCAATGTTCAAATTGGGGCTTTTATAAAATATAAAAGCCGATTCTTTAAACGAATCGGCTTTACTATTAATTTGGTTAGATTTGGTTTGAATTTACCGCCGGTGAAGATAGTAAAATTATTGCTAATAAGGCAACAATAAAATCTTATTATACATTTGATGCATTTTGTTAAGCAGATATCAGTATTGCCGGAAAAAGAAAAGATGTTAGTTGTCCTAATTTCTCTATCATTAGGAGATGCAACCATTCGTAAATTATCAGTTTAATAATCATTTTGATAGTTCAATTTTACAACTTCAATTCAAATTTGAAGTTATTAATATTGGTTGAAGAATTTATCTCAGATAGAAGAAATGTGATGATTTTAGAAGGATTCTAACTTAAAATGGTTATAAATTAAAAAATACTTTTTACCCCCAGAATTTTAGAATATCGAAGTTAATTGTTTTAAAGTGCTGCCAGTCTTGAGTTAGAGGTGGCTTATTTGCTCTCAAAACCTTGCTGCATCAGGATTTTAACAAACATTATAGAAGAGGAGGCGTCCTGTTTTTTGGTTAGTTTTCCTTCGATTTTTATATTTGTTAGCCCTAAAATCGGAGGGGTATGAATTCTCCAAAGATTTATAGAGTGAAAAAGAGTTTATAATTATCAAAAAACATATTGAATGAAGGCTTATAACATTATTGTTTTGGCGAAGCAGGTTCCCGATACAAGAAACGTTGGGAAGGATGCAATGAAAGCTGACGGAACAATTAACAGAGCAGCTCTGCCTGCCATCTTCAATCCTGAAGATTTGAATGCACTGGAACAGGCACTCCGTATCAAGGATCAGTTTCCGGCTTCGAAAATCAACATATTAACTATGGGCCCTGGTAGGGCAGCTGATATTATTCGTGAAGGATTGTACCGTGGCGCTGATGGTGGTATTCTGCTTACCGATCGTGCTTTTGCCGGTTCTGATACACTGGCGACTTCTTACGCTATTGGACAGGCGCTAAAGAAAATGGGTGATATCGATATTATTATCGCAGGTCGTCAGGCTATTGACGGTGATACTGCCCAGGTTGGACCACAGGTTGCAGAAAAACTGAATATGCTTCAGATTACTTACGTTGAAGAAATTGTAAAACTAGACGGTGAGTCTATTACAGTAAAACGCAGGCTTGAAAACGGGATAGAAATAGTAAAATGTCCTGTTCCTTTGGTAATGACAGTTAATGGCTCTGCTCCTGATTGCAGGGTTAGAAATGCCAAGCGTCTGATGAAGTACAAAAAAGCAAGAACAGTTACTGAACTTCAGAAAGAGAACGAGGATTATACCAAATTGTATACTGAACGTCCTGATCTTACTATCCAGGAATGGACCGTAAACGACATTGAAACAGATGCCGAGCAACTTGGATTGTCGGGTTCTCCAACCAAAGTAAAAACCATCGAGAATGTGGTGCTTCAGGCAAAAGATGCCAAGGTTATTTCCGATTCAGACGCTGATATCGAAGAAATGATGGTTGAATTAATTAAGAGTCACACAATTGGCTAATGCCATTAAGAATGAACATTAAAAATTGAAGAAATGAGCAACGTATTTGTTTATTGCGAAATAGAAGATGGCCAGGTAGCTGAAGTTAGTCAAGAGTTGCTGACCAAAGGGCGTACGCTGGCAAACGAATTAAAATGTAAACTTGAAGCCATTGCTATTGGACATGAGTTGGATAGCATCGGCGAACAAATTATTCCTTATGGTGTGGATACGCTTTATATTGCCGACGATGCACGTTTGTATCCTTACCAAACTTTGCCACACACTTCGGTTGTGGTAAACCTTTTTAAAGAGAAAAAGCCTCAGGTTGCTTTAATGGGAGCTTCATCTATTGGCCGCGATTTGGGACCACGCGTTTCATCTGCTTTGCACAGTGGTTTAACTGCCGACTGTACAAGCCTTGTAATTGGCGACCATTTCGATAAAAAGCAGGATAAAAATTACGAAAACCTGTTGTACCAGATTCGTCCGGCTTTTGGTGGAAATATTATTGCTACCATTATCAATCCCGACTGCCGTCCTCAAATGGCGACAGTTCGCGAAGGGGTGATGAAAAAAGAAATACTTGATCCGAAATATAAAGGGAAGGTTGTTAAACTTGATGTTCCAAAATATGTGAAAGACGAAGATTTTGTTGTTGAAATCATCGAACGTCACATGGAAAAAAGCAAGGTAAACATTAAAGGAGCTCCTATTGTTGTGGCCGGTGGTTACGGAATGGGCTCGAAAGAAAACTTTAAATTGTTATACGAACTTGCCGATGTTTTAGGTGGTGAAGTTGGTGCTTCGCGCGCCGCTGTAGATGCCGGATATTCAGAGCACGAGCGTCAAATTGGTCAGACCGGTATTACGGTTCGTCCTAAGTTGTACATTGCCTGTGGTATCTCGGGGCAAATTCAGCACCGTGCAGGAATGGAAGAATCAGCTCAGATTATTGCGATCAACACCGACGACGAAGCGCCGATTAACTCGGTTGCCGATTATGTGATTACCGGAGATGTTGCTGATATCATTCCTAAAATGATTAAGTATTATAAGAAGAACACCAAATAGTCAGACTTAAAACTCTAGAAAATGGCAAATTATTATAACGATAATAGCGGATTAAAATTTCATTTGAATCACCCGTTAATGAAGGAAATCGTTCGTTTGAAAGAACGCGATTATTCTTTCAGCAAAGATTTTGATTTTGCTCCACACGATTACGAAGACGCAATCGACAGCTACGACCGTGTTTTGGAAGTAGTTGGTGATATTTGCGGAGATATTATATCGGAAAATGCAGAAAGCATTGATGCCGAAGGTCCCGAAGTTATCGACGGTCACGTAAAATATGCACGTGGTACCGAAGATAATATTAAAGCATTAAATCAGGCAGGTTTAATGGGAATGTCGCTTCCGTATAAATACGAAGGATTGAACTTCCCTATTGTTCCTTACATTATGGCTGCAGATATTGTATCACGTGCCGATGCAGGTTTTGTAAATATCTGGGGCCTGCAGGATTGTGCAGAAACCATCAACGAATTCGCTTCAGAAGAACAAAAGGCAAACTATCTGCCACGGGTTTGTAACGGCGATACCATGGCAATGGACTTAACCGAACCTGATGCAGGTTCCGACCTTCAGGCTGTACAGTTAAGAGCAACCTGGAGCGAAGAAAAACAAACCTGGTTATTGAACGGCGTAAAACGTTTTATCACCAATGGTGATGGCGATATTTCGCTGGTTCTGGCTCGTTCCGAGCCCGGAACAAAAGATGGCCGTGGTCTTTCTATGTTTATTTACGACAAACAGTCGGGTGGCGTAACTGTTCGTCGTATCGAGCACAAAATGGGAATCATTGGTTCGCCTACCTGCGAGCTGGTATTCAAAGATGCTCCGGGAGAACTGGTAGGTTCGCGTAAAATGGGATTGATTAAATACGTTATGGCATTGATGAACGGTGCACGTTTGGGTATTGCTGCTCAAGCGGTGGGAGTGAGCGAGTCTGCTTACCGCGAAGCATTGGCCTATGCAAAAGAGCGCACCCAGTTTGGAAAAGCCATTATTAAATTTCCTGCTGTGTACGAAATGTTGTCGATGATGAAGGCAAAACTCGATGCATCGAGAACCTTATTATACGAAACAGCTCGTTTTGTAGATATGTACAAAACCTACATGCACATAGCTGAGGAACGTAAACTGGAGAAAGAAGAACGCAACGAAATGAAAAAATACCAGCGTTTGGCTGATATTTATACTCCGCTGGTAAAAGGGATGTCGAGTGAGTACAGCAACCAGTTGGCTTACGATGCGGTTCAGATTCACGGTGGTTCCGGTTTTATGAAAGATTACCCGGTTGAACGTATCTATCGCGATGCACGTATTACTTCCATTTACGAAGGTACTACCCAGTTACAGGTAGTTGCTGCCATCCGTGGTGTAACAACCGACGCTTATCTGAAGCAGATTCGTGTTTACGAAGCAGAAAAGGTTTCTGCGCCACTTGAGTTTATGAAACGTACGCTGATTATCTTAACTGCCGATTACGAAGAAGCAGTGAAGAAAGTAGTTGGTACAAACGATAACGAATTTATCGATTTCCATGCGCGTCGTTTGGTTGAAATGGCAGGTCATATTATTATGAGTTACCTGTTGTTGCTTGATACCAACCGCGACGATTCATTCCTGAAATCGGCTCAGAACTATCTGAAATTTGCAAAAGGTCAGGTAAAAGCACATGCTGAATTCATTCGTGCATCAGAACTTTCTGACTTAAGTAATTATAAATTTGAGATGCAGTAAAAGCTACGAGCCGCGAGCTCTGCGTTTTTAGCAAGAATATTTAAGCCATCTTTCGTTGTTTGACGGAGGGTGGCTTTTTTTTGAAAATATGGCAAGTTGCCACGAGTCGACTTTTTATTTGGTGAAGCAATGGCAGCTTGCCATGTCATGAAAAAATTGCCGGGAAGTCTTTGGTAATTTGCCATACGACTACCGAATATTCCGGCATTAAACGGCAATACGCCAAACCTTGAAAAAATGTTCTGACAAGAAATGGCAAATTGCCACGCCGTAAATTTTTTCCCTCGCTGGTCGTGGCAAGTTGCCGAGCATTTACGGAATCTTCTGATGCTAATTATACATGTGCCATGACCTGTTTTTCGAATAACGTGATTGTCCAGCCTCAGGTGTGCGAATAAAGAGAGCCTAAATTGGATTTCTTACTTCAAACATTCTACACATAAATCATCTTCTTCGTAATTCCGCCGTCAATTACAAAGTTCTGTCCGGTAATAAAATCATTTTTCCCCTGAAGCAGGAAGATAATCATATTTGAAATGTCGTCTGCTTTTCCAACTCTGCCAACCGGGTGTTGTGCGTGGTCTTCTTCTGTAAGTATATCCTGTTTTGCGATGGCTTTCTTTTTGGTTGCTGAAACATCGATCCAACCAGGGCTAATTGCATTCACCTTTATTTCTGGACCGAGACTGGCGGCCAAAGCATGCGTTAATGCAAGAATCCCCCCTTTGCTTGCAGAGTAAGCTTCGGTATTTGGTTCTGACTGCAGCGCTCTTGTTGATGCAATATTGATAATTCTGCCGTTTGATTTTTTTAGAAAAGAGGAGGCGTGTTTCGAGCAAAGAAAAGCACCGGTGAGGTTTGTGCCGATCACAGTGTTCCATTCTTCCAGCGAAAGCTCAGTCAAAGGTTTATTAATACTGATACCTGCATTATTTACCAATCCATAAATATTACCATGCAGTTTAACAGATTGTTCGATGGCGGCTTTTACCGATTCTTCATTCGATACATCAACATGAAAAAGTTGTACTACCTCGTCGGTAAATTCCTGCTGAAATTCAGAAATCGCTTCTTCATCAATCTCAAAAACCGATATTGAGTATCCAATATTCAGCAGAGCAATTACCAAATGTTTGCCTATTCCCTGTGCTCCTCCGGTTACAATAATGTTCTTCTTTTGCATTGTCTTGATTATATGGAATAAAGTTAATGAAAATTCGATTGTTCCATTTTGTTGTTTTTACAATTTGAAGTTTCTTTGCAGACAGTATTTCCAATTATAGCTTTATAATTATGATTTATTTTTCGCGCATCTCGTTTACTGTTTTTTTGTTGTTGTGGGTATCTGTTTTGTTTGCTCAGGAAATTGTATTGAAACAAACGAATGATTCGGGTATTTATAGCAAAGGAGAAAGAATAGAAGTTGTTGCATCGCTCAATGATATTGAAGCAGATTCATTAACTGTTAAGATCAGGAAGAATTACAATGTTGATGTTGACGAAAGCAAAATTCCCTATCGAGGAGGAGAATTTACAGTTTTTAGCGAAGTTTATAATGAACCTTCAGCTGTGATAGTGGAAGTTTATTCCGGAGAGAAATTTGCCTCAACAGGAGCAATTGTTGAGCCGGGAGCATTTTACCCAGGGAGTATACGTCCAAAAGATTTTGATAAGTTCTGGAAAAACGAGAAAAAAGCTTTGCGGAGTTTGCCATTGGAAGTTAAGCGCGAGGAAGTGGATAACACAGAAAAGGGATATCGGTGCTGGGATATGGAAATTAACTGCACTGGCCCCAAGCCTGCGCGTGGTTATTTTGCCAAACCTGAGGCAGCAGAACCAAAATCACTTCCAATAGTATTATATCTTCATGCTGCAGGTGTGAAAGGATCGTGGTGTTTATCGCGCCCGGAGGAAGCCTTGAAATACGCCAAAATGGGAAAAGGAGCTTTGGCCTTTGACTTAAACGCGCACGGTATGTTAAACGGTCAATCACAGGAATATTACGACAAACTGGAAGAAGGAGAACTGAATCATTATTGGGAGCAAGGTGTTGAAAGCCGCGACACGTATTATTTCAAAGGAATGTATTTGCGATTGATGCGTACCCTGGATTTTCTAACCAGCCAGCCCGAATGGGATGGGAAGCGGATTCTGGTATTGGGCGAAAGCCAGGGGGGAGGCCAGTCGCTGGCAGCTGCCGGGCTCGACCACAGGGTGAGCGCTGTTGTGGCAACCGTGCCTGCCATGTCGAACTTTATTAGTTATTTTAAAAATGCAATTGCAGGTTGGCCCAACCCAACTTCTTTCGATGCAGATAAAAATGAAATATTAAAAACAGTTCCCTATTTCGACACTGCTCATCTGTTAAAAGGCTGTAAAGCCACACTTATTACCGAAATTGGTCTGATTGATGTTACCTGCCCGTCGTACGCTGTCTATGCAGCTATAAATCAATCAAAAGGAGAGAAGATAACCTTTGCTGTGCCTTATCGCGGGCATCATTTAAATCAGTCTTCGTTTCAGAAAAAATGGGAAGAAACTGTATATGCACCCAAGATGAAGTTCATTGAAGATTATTTAAAATGAAACCCTACATTTTTGTAGGATTTGCATAAAATTCTTACAAAAAAGAATTGTTTTGAACTTTTTGCTAAACCTCAATTGTTTGTTTTTCAGCACGATGTATTTTTTGGTATTACCTTTGCCCTTTCATAGCAAACAAATTAAAAATGTAGGTTATGAGAGTGATGTTACCAGTTGAGGAAAAGAAAAGAGGAAGAGAGAAAATCGCACATGGTTTTCATAATGCCCGGTATGTATGTATCTACGATTCAGAAGGCAAATCATTTGAATGGAAGAAAGCATCAGAAATCAGTCCTAATCCGGGAGATTTTACCAGCGAAATTAAACGTTTAGGTATTAATACAATTATAAGCAGTTATTTACCTCCAATGGTTCTGCAGATTTTTACGCGCAACGGTTTGCAGGTGTTTAAAGCCCGCGGAAATAATGTAACAGAGAATATTGATTTTTTCAGTCACAACCAGTTGGAATCTTTCACGTCGAAGGCTGCCCGCGAGTTGTGGAGATGCGATAGTAGCTGTCATTCCTGTAGTTCAACTTCATGCAAAAATTAAGGTTTATGGCAATTGACAAAGCAATAAAATTTGTAAAAAGGGCAACCACTGAAAGTGATTTCAGAAGAGAATGTTACAAATCTCCATCAAAAGAGGCTCTGATGCAGGAGATAGGTTTTAATGAGGTTGAATTTGATGATGCGGTAAATATGGAGCTGGTAAAATGTCAATCTTACGAGCATGCAGAAGTGTATCAGCAAATTCGCATGTGGTTTTTATCTTTATAAGTATTAATTCGTTCTGAAGGGACGGACTTCGGTGTTCCAACTTCAGGCTTCTAACTTTTTATTATGAATTACAGAGATCTTGAAGCTGTACGGCAAATTGTAGATGACGCAACCGGGCTGGATATTAGCTATGCATACGACGATTTAGTATTTCCCGAGAATGGTGCCTTTATAATTCAATTCGATGAAGAGAGCAACGATAAGCTGCATTGTTTTTTTCATCAGGATTGTAATTCAAGTGATGCAGAGAATATATTTGCCAATCTTACCAGTGAATGTCAGAAAAAGAAGTGTACAATTGAAAAAGGAAGTTCCTTTATGTTTGAACAGGATGGAGAGAACGTAAAGATTATATTCTCATAGAAATTCATCGATATGAACAATTGAAATTCCCATTTCCCTTATTTCTTTTAAAGCCTTCTGTTTGTCTTCCGGGGTTGTTCCTGCAACAGCCTCAGGGATTACTGTTATATTATATCCCCGTTTTTGTCCTCCAAGCGCCGATTGTAAAACACAGTGTTCGGCTGCCAGTCCGATTATTACGAAATCTGTGGCATTGTTTTTTGTGGCAAAATCAATCATGTCTTCCTCTGAAAAAACATTGGGGCGGTTTTTCACGATAAAATTCCGATTCACCTTCCTTAATCGTTCATCAAGATGCAGATCGTAGGGGAATATTACTTTTGGACCTTTTAGCGTTAACGATAATTGTGCACTTATCGATTCTACATAAATTACATTCGCAGGATTTGTGTTAGCTATCACTGAGTTGATCGTTTCAATGAAACTGGTCCTTTCTTCATCTTTAGGAAAAATTGAAGAGGTAAAATGATTTTGGATATCCAGAACCAGTAAATATTTTTTGCTGTCGCTCTGTGCCCAAACCTGGAGTGTAAGCAGGCATAAAAGTAAAGTTGATATCCGTTTCATTGGTGTGAAGTTCATATTTCTATCAAGTTAAGAAATAGTTTTCAGGCTCCGAAGTATTTCCCAAACTTTATGGTAAACACCACATATTGGTTCTTAATAGACAATATTTATCTTCGTTTTCAAATAGAATTCCTCTTTTGAAGAAAAAAACTATGTCAAATTTCTATCATTCCTGAAGATTATTCAACAATATTTTTAATTTTTGTAAGTTAGTTGTGTATTTCGTAGATTGAAGAGAATAAGTTCATTTTAGATACAAATTTTAAACAGACAGTGTGTTTTTTGGGGGTATATTCTATAATTATTCATTTTTTCGGAAAATACCTTAAAAAAATCATGGGTTATTTCCGAATTAAAGATTATTGAAAAGTTTCCAAATAGCATGTTTGCTTTCTAATTTGTGTATTTAATGTTATTAAAAATAGAAATTTGTCAGATAAAATTTTTTTGTGTTTACAAAGTGTTTATTTTTGGAGTAAAAATAATAACAGCTTATAAGATTTATAGATATGTGCGGAATTGTAGGAGCATTTGATTTAAAAGTAAAAGCAGCGGACTTGCGTCCCCAGGTGCTGATGATGAGTAAAAAGGTTCGTCACAGAGGACCGGATTGGTCTGGTATTTATTGTGGCGAAAATGCGATAATTGCCCACGAAAGGCTTTCTATTGTTGACCCGGAATCAGGTGGACAGCCTTTGTACAGCAAAGACCGTAAGCTGATTTTAGGTGTTAATGGTGAAATATACAACCATCGTGAAATCAGAAAACAGTATGAAGGCAAATACGAATTTCAAACCGGTTCTGACTGTGAGGTTATTTTAGCTTTGTACAGAGATAAAAAGGAAAAATTCCTGGATGAAATGAATGGTATCTTTGCCTTTGCACTTTACGACGAAGAAAATGATTCATATTTAATCGGGCGCGACCATATTGGTATTATTCCTATGTATCAGGGATGGGACAAATGGGGTAATTACTATGTTGCTTCCGAATTGAAATCGTTGGAAGGATTCTGTACAAAAATAGAAGAGTTCCCTCCGGGACACTATTTGTACAGTAAAGACGGTGAAGTTAAGAAATGGTATGTACGCGACTGGGTGGATTATGAGAATGTAAAAGATAATGAGGCAAGTGTTGAGGAATTATCTCAGGCACTGGAAGATGCCGTTCAGCGTCAGTTAATGTCTGATGTGCCTTACGGTGTATTATTATCCGGTGGTCTTGATTCATCTATTACTTCTGCTTTGGCAAAAAAATTCTCAGGGAAACGAATTGAAGACGGAGGAGAAAAAGATGCCTGGTGGCCACAATTACACTCTTTCGTAATTGGATTGGAAGGCTCACCCGATCTGGCTGCTGCGCGTAAAGTGGCTGATTATATTGGTACTGTTCACCACGAAATTCATTATACCATTCAGGAAGGTTTAGATGCCATTAAAGATGTGATTTATCATATAGAAACATACGATGTTACAACAGTTCGTGCATCTACTCCTATGTATATGATTTCCCGTGTAATTAAGTCGATGGGTATTAAAATGGTTCTTACCGGTGAAGGTGCTGACGAGCTTTTTGGTGGATACCTGTATTTCCATAAAGCGCCCAATGCCGAAGAATTTCATAACGAAACTGTACGCAAAGTAAGCCGTTTGAATATGTATGACTGTTTGCGTGCCAATAAATCGCTGGCAGCATGGGGTGTTGAAGGTCGTGTACCTTTCCTCGATAAAGAATTTGTTGATGTTGCTATGCGTTTTAATCCTGAAGCCAAAATGGCAAAAGACGGTAAAATGGAGAAACACTGCCTGCGCGAAGGTTTTGCAAATTACCTGCCCGAAGAAGTAGCATGGCGCCAGAAAGAGCAGTTTTCTGACGGTGTAGGTTACGGTTGGATCGACACCTTAAAACAAATTGCCAACGATAAGGTAAGCGATGAAATGATGGAAAATGCCAAATATCGCTTCCCTGTAAATCCTCCGATGAACAAAGAGGAGTACGTGTATCGCGAAATTTACAGCGAACACTTCCCATCGGATGCGGCTGCCGCTTGTGTTCCGTCTGAAGCTTCAATTGCATGTAGTACTGCAGCGGCACTTGAGTGGGATGCTTCATTTCAGGGCAATGCCGATCCATCAGGACGTGCAGTAAACGCTGTTCATGCTCAGGGCGCAAAATTCAGCGATATCAAAAAGAAATAATTTTAATTTATTATCAATCAATTCAGAAAGCCATTCGTATTATGCGGATGGCTTTTTTGTATTAAATTTATTACCACAAAGAACACCAAGGCACAAATTTTATAAAATTAATTCTGGAATTTTCTTTATGAACTTAGTGACTTCGTGGTTATTATTGCGAATTATATTTGAATATTTTAACCTCTGAATTTTCAATCCATAGTGGTTAAGTTTGCTTATAATTGCTGTCAGGAATTCTATCTGGAAAGGATGCTCTTTTATTCCTGTTAGTGATTTCCCGCGAATCATGATTTTGTATGAAAAGTATTCTTTCCGACAGCCAGGATTGTTATTTTACCCACAAAATATGAATCTGAACTGTCAGCTTTGTTGTTTTGTAAACAAAACGCGAAAAAAAATCATCATGATTGCCGTTTTTGTGTAAAATATAAAAATGAATCACAGGTTTTCTATCGCGAAGATGAACTATCTGCAAAGCGAAATAAAATTACGAATCAGTTCATGGTTATAATATTCAGGATGAAACTGGCAGGTATAAAGAGGTTTGTTTTTATGTTTCATTAGTTGGTTCCTGCATGTTTTTGACGTTGCCAACAGCTCGAAATTATCGGGTAGGGTAATAGAGTCGTTGTGCATTTGTTTTACCTTGAATTTAATTGGCATTCCTTTAAAAAGAGGATCGTCTTTCACGATACTGGCCTCAAAATCTCCCGACTCCGGTTCTTCACTTCGAAGGAGTTTCGAACCATACATAAAACCGGTTATATGATGTCCTGCACAAATACCAAGTATCGGTTTTTCAAAATTTTTTATCCATCGAAAATAAGGAAGGTGATGATCAACAATATCATCTCCCTGTGGCGAACCGGTTAAAATTGCTCCATCGAATTTCGAGAAATCGAAATTTAAACACTGTTCGTACTCGATGAATTTTGACACGAATCCTGTTTCTTCAATAATCTTTTCGATTGGCTCGGCGAATTCTCGGATTCCGGGTTCAGCGTTATTTACGATCAGTATATCAGGCATGTTTTTTTTCTATTTTGTCGAGAGTGGTTTTGGCTGCAAGTCTGCCGATTTCAATCAACTCTTTGCTTTTGTAAAAGTCATATGTTCCGCAGGCATCACGTGAAATATTTATTAAAATGTCGGGATTGCCGCTCTCAATGGTAAGTTTGGCCATTTGCAACATTCCTGTAGTGAGGGTTTTGTCGAGCAGGGTAAAGTAGCTAAGCCGTTCTTTTTTGTGGTTTTTGGGGAGTATTTCGTGTAAGTGTTCGTTAAAATCGTCGAGCCATTTTTTGTATCCCGATTGTTTTTCTTCTTCTTCTACTTTGTCCTGAATAACCGGCTTTTTAAGGGGAATATCGGCATTTACATAAACAACAACCAATTTGTCGCCGGGATGGCGGACTACATTAGAAATGGGAATATTATTCATCACGCCTCCGTCAACAATAATAGAATCGCCATCAATAATAGGCGTAAAAACAGTGGGTATGGCAATGGAAGCACGAATGGCTTCGTATAAACTTCCGCTCCTGTAAACAACCTCTTTGTTATTGGCAATATCGGCAGCGGTTGCAGAATACGGAATCGGAAGGTTTTCAATATTGGTATCCGGAATAAATTCCTGCATGGCCTGTAATACTTTATCTCCTTTTACCAGTCCGTGCATGCTTAGCGTAAAATCAACCAGGTGAAAAACTTTACGTCTGTCCATGGAAAGCGTCCAGTTTTTGAATTCTTCCATCTTGCCTAAGGCATAAACGCCTCCCACCAGCGATCCCATTGATGTTCCGGCAATTGAGGTAATCTGGTAACCTCTTTTTTCTAATTCTTCAATTACGCCAATGTGGGCCATTCCCCTGGCACCTCCGCCGGACAATACTAATGCAATTTTATTTTTCATTATCGAAATAGATCTTAACAACGCAATTTAAGGTATTTGAGAAATTATAAAAAACGACATTGTAATAATATTTGAAATTAGATTAATTATCTTCGAACCGAATCGCATTAAAAAGCTGTACATAATGAAAAAGTATTTCTTACTGATTTTAGGTGTTGCCCTTTTTGCCTGTACCCAACAAAAAGGTTTTAAAATTGAAGTAAATCTTGACGGTGCCGACGGCCAGATTTTACTTGAACAAAGAGTATCCGGGAAATGGGTGGCAGTTGATACCGCTGAAATAGTTAATGGAACTGCGGTTCTGGAAGGAGAAGTGGAATTCCCGGGAGCTTATTATATTTCTAATGCCGGTCAAAGAGCAAAAGCTCTGGTATTTGTCGAAAACTCAAAAATGAAAATGACAGGGAAGGCAGATTCCATCTATTTTGCCGAAGTAACCGGCTCGAACACCCACGATGAGTATAAAGTTGCTGACGATAAGATTAAAAAAATAAGTGAAGAGTACATGGCTGTTTACCAGGATTCTCGTAAGGCTGCAGCTGAAGGTGATACTGCAAAAGCCAACGAATTGATGAATAAGGTTGAAGAATTGTATAATAGCAGTAATAGTGTACAGGAAGATTTTGTAAAGGGAAATCCGGCCTCATATGCAACTCCCTATTTTTTATCACGAATTCAGTATGAAAAGGATGCTGATGAACTGGATGCATTGTTAAGCGCTCTCGACCCTAAACTTGACAAAGTTCAGACGGTTATTGAGTTGAAAGAAAAGGTTGAAAAAATGAAGCAAGTAGCTGTTGGACAAATAGCACCCGACTTTGTACAAAATGATGCGGACGGAAATCCGGTTAAATTTTCTGATATTTATTCAACGCACGAACTTACACTACTTGATTTTTGGGCATCGTGGTGTGGCCCATGCCGCAGGGAAAATCCTAATGTTGTAGCGGTTTATAACGAATTTAAAAACGATGGCTTTACAGTGTTTGGAGTGTCGCTCGATAAAGAAAAGGACGATTGGTTAAAAGGAATCAGTGACGATAATCTGACCTGGACACATGTTTCGGATTTGGCATATTGGGATAATGCAGCTGCCAAAATATATGCGGTAAGTAGTATTCCTCAGAACTTGCTTATAAATAAAAAAGGAGAGATTGTGGCTAAAAACAAAAGAGAGGATGAATTAAGAAAGGCCGTTGCCGATATTTTAGGAAAATAATAGTTTGATATATAGAAGAAAGAACCTGCTTTGAATGTAAAGCAGGTTCTTTTTTTATGCGGGAAGTTCTCAGGTTTTCGAATAAAAGCCCTTGTCGGTATCAGTAAAATTAACTTATTAAAATCAGTATTTACCTGCCTGAAAATCAGTAATAAAAATAGGGTCCGATGATGGCTTTAAAATATCTTTGTACCATACAAACCCGTTAAGAAAAAAAGAGTACTCAATTAAGTTGTGAAACAAAATAAAAAGATGTGTGGATGACACCTTATAAAATTGCTGAAAGGGGATTTGATTAGGTTGTAGATAGGTAAAACCAGATAAGGTGTCAAGGACAGAGAAGAGGAAGGAAAGGAGTCCCGGTTGAAAGACCGGGATTTTTTTTACGTTCCGATAAACTTCCGTTTTACTTTTCTAATAGGGTTTGTTCACCTTTCTGCATCAATCCTTTTCTAGATACTTTTTAGGTTAAGAAGTCTGGTTTGCTTAAGCAATTTTGATAAGTGGATTCAGAAAATATCTAAAAATATTCAGCCTTTATCAGCCTTTAAATCAGCACGAAAAAATATTTTATTCTTGTTTGTCAGTCTATATTTGTCATGTACAAACCCATTAAATATTCAGGTGGTGTTCAGTTAGGTTAAAATAAAAAACTACGTTGTAGAATGTGTGATAGAGAAGAGGATTAAAAATCCCGGAGTGGGCGCCGGGATTTTTTTATGCCTGCAACTTTAACCTGATAATGTGGAATACAGCACAAATTCTTTTTTACATATTAAATTCGATATCCAGCAAGCTATAAAACGATAGAACATCAGTGGATATTTCTACTTTTACTTCATGCAAAATCATTTCGGAGAAATAGCAGGAGTTTTAACAGCCGTATTTTGGACTATTACGGCTTTGGCTTTCGAGTCGGCCGGGAAAAAAGTGGGTTCTTTGGCTGTTAATCTTATTCGTTTGGTAATTGCCTTTTTTTTAATAGGAATATATAGCTGGATAAGCCGTGGTTTTTTCTTTCCAACCGATGCAACTCTTTATGCCTGGAAGTGGTTGGCTTTTTCAGGGTTAATCGGGTTTGTAATCGGCGATTTGCTTTTGTTTCAGTCGTACCTGGTTATTGGTGCACGAATAGCCATGTTATTAATGGCTTTGGCGCCTCCTTTTGCAGCCTTAATAGGTTGGTTATTGCTCGGAGAAGTTCTCTCTCCTCAAAGCTGGCTGGGAATGGCAATTACAATGTGCGGAATTGTAATCGTAATTCTTAAACGTGAGAAAATTGAAGAAAACGGAACGGTTGTAAAAAAGATAAAATCGAATTACTCTTTGCCGGGAATTCTGCTGGCTTTGGGAGGTGCCCTTGGTCAGGCAGCAGGGTTGGTTCTCAGTAAAAAGGGAATGGGCGATTACGATGCTTTCTCTGCCACGCAGATCCGTGTTTTAACAGGAATTGTCGGCTTTTCAATCTTATTCTTTTTTATAAAACGCTGGCACAGAGTTAGAGCTGCTTTAAAAAACGGTTCCGCAATGAAAAGGATTTCATTAGGGGCTTTTTTTGGCCCTTTTCTGGGAGTTTCGTTCTCACTACTGGCAGTTCAGCATACACAAACAGGAATTGCAGCAACGCTTATGGCTATTGTTCCTGTACTGATAATTGGCCCGTCTGTTCTTTTGTTTAAAGAGAAAATAAACTGGAAAGAAATATTAGGCGCGATTGTAACAGTGGGTGGTGTGGCTCTATTCTTCCTTTAGTTGTTTCTTATTTTTATTTAATGGAAACTTTCTTTTAACCATTGCTTAGAGAAATGTTTTTCCGTAATTCGCCTGCAAGTGTCAACAATGGATGAGGTGCTTCATTTATTTCAGAGAGATAGAACAGATTTGATTGACCGGGTTGCAGCGTAATTGAAAGGTGATTCTGTTCACCAAAATTGAGTTTTGTTTTATTCCATGCAAAAACAAAGGCACTTTCTCTTTCAATAAGATCTTCTAAACTATAGCTTTCATCTTGTTGTTTGTCAGTATCGTTAACTATTAGTATGCCCCAGCTTTTTTTATTTTTATATTCTCTTACCGCAACCTTCATTTTGGCTTTATCAGGCCAGAACGGAAGGAAAGCATTTTGTGGCCGTTGATCCGGTTCCAGGAAGCGGAATTGTTCCAGTTGCTCTTCATTCCAGGTGGTCATATCGTCAGAGGTTCCAACGGCTCCTCCTAATATGGAAGCCCAACGCATCAGGCTTAAACGTTCATCTTCGTTGAATATACTGTTTTCGGTAAGCATAATCTCTCCTGGAGAATTTTGCCAATAAATATTATTGAAGTAATATGAGTACCACGACTCCTGAATGATATTGCCAAAATTTATAGTATTATTTTCGGTACTATCCCCGCTGCTTGTTTTTACAATATCGGCAAAACCTATAACCGGAGCATATGGAGTTTGGTTTGCCATCAATAAACTGCCAGGTCCAATTTCGTTCCGAATGAGTTGACAGGTGTCTCTGAAAATTTGAATATTTGAATTTCCATGAATTTTCCTGTTCACCAGGTTCGAATCTTTTATTCCATAATGAAGATGAGTGAGTTCATAGAAAATGAATCCCATTTTTCGCAAGGTTTTAAACACCCGGGAAATGTATTTCTGAACACCCTGGTTTGTAAGATCGAGTGCATAAAAACATTCATCTTCGCGGATTTCTTCCGGAACAATGTTATTGTAATTATCTTTAATAATCCACTCCTGATGGTTTTTAAAGATTTTACTTTTGTTAGAGATTCGGAAAGGTGCCAGTGAGATACCAGCCCTGAAACCATCTTTATAAATTGTACGTGCAGCATTATCCAGACCGCCCGACCATTCTTTATCCGGTTCCAGCCAGTCGCCTTCAATGCAGTAACTTTTTACGCAGAAAGAATGCAGTTTAATGTTATTTTCCTTCACATACGCCAACTGTTTCTTCAAAATATCTTTGCACTCATCATCTTTTTTGCCAGGTGAGAGCATCCAGTGATAACTGGTGGGTGAATTCTTGCGTGAATTGATTTTTTCGCTGGTTTCCCAGGCAAGTTGATTGAATGTTTCAAGTGGCCTGTTTCCGGTGTAAAAGTGCAACTCAGGAAGTTTTATATATTCATTATCGATTCGGGTTTCATCAAGTAAAATTCCGGACTCGAAAAATACCTGATTTTCATCGTTTAAGTTGTATTTCTCTTTAGAATGACGTCGGTTGTAGATGGAAAAACGTTGATGAAAATCCGAATGGTCGATATTACCTATAGCAATTGTTTCTTCTTTTCCCAGGAACCCAAATGACATAAAACTGTCGTAACATTCAATCTTACTTTCATCAGTTTCTATACCGGGCAGTGCATATATACCACTTGGACCGTCGGTTCCATAGCCTTGTTTGAAAAAGTGATTAACTCCAAAAACCTGAGCCTGCGAAATGGGGTAAAACCAGCGGGGTGTTTGCGAAAAACCACTGAATTCGGCACCAATCGAAACAGAGTTTTTATTGGTTTTCAGATCGAGCATGAGAAATCCCCCGGGTAGTTCGTATACAATTCGTTTTCCTTTGGGCGAATCACCCAGAAAAACGTTCTTGGGCATCACTCCCTGTCCGTTAATAGCTGGTCGACAGTTTCGCAGTATTATTTCTTTCGAAATTAAATCGTAGCTGCCATTATCGTAAATAATCCACCGGGGAATAGAAAGTTTGAATTTTTCTTTTTTACGTTTATCGGTATCATTAGCCAATAATGTCGCGGGATTTATTAGCAGACTACTGCCCACAGCAGTTGCTGCACAGTATTTAAGAAAGAGGCGTCTTTCCAGATTGTTACCGGCCATAGTTAAGTAAGATTAGTTAGCCTCTAAATTATAATTCGATTATTAAAAATGAAAGTTTTTAGTTAAAATATATGTACAGAAGTAGAAAATAGAATTAATAGATGAACCAACAATGTGTAATTATTCCCTTAAATAGATCTTTATTGAATCATAATTTTTTGTTCAAGCCAATTCTCAAGTGTCTGTTTTACCTGCTGTTTTTGATTTCCAGGCAGGTTGTTTATGCGGGTTGAATGGCTTCCTCCGGGTTTTACAATTTTCAGGAAGTTTTCTTTTGCAGGCACTTCAAATCCCGATGCATACCAGGGATCCCATCCTCCGTAGATGAAAAGGATTTTAGCGTCGGTATTCTGAATAAATTTTGCCACTTCTTTCGCCGTCTTTTTGTTGTATTTAATATTCAATTCAGGTAGATAGAGGCGTTTTAACCAGCCTTCTGCGCTTTTTATAGATAAGTATTCTTTGAATGGTTTTATGTCATAACCGTAATATCCCAACTCGCTCGCGGCCTGCACATAAAACGATTTGAAAATATTCACTCCCTCGCTCGACAGATACATGGGCGACGACACTTTTACAAGATGAGTAAATAGTTCGTTAACCGGAGCATCCAACTCCGGAATATCATTGGGCGAATTGTCGTACTGCCAGAAGCCAAAGGAGTATTCCAACACCAGGTAATCCAGCATTTCGTTATTGTTTATTAGTGGATGCAAGTTGTTATCAGTGCAATATTGTTTTAACAGCGGCAGGTATTCCCTGCGATTTTTCAGAATATGCAATTGAAATGCCTTTACTTTGGCACGGCTTTCAGGAGTACCGGTAATATTCGCAATAAAAGGTTCGTGGCGTCCATCTTCCACACCAAAGTTTAGAGGGCCCACGTAAGGAATGGAAACATCAACGTCGTCGGGGTAGAGCCAGCGATGGTAAACAACGGTTTGTCCTCCTTTGCTGATTCCGGTAGTTACCCATTTCTGCTTATAATACTTCTTCATCATCTGAATGATATGATGATGATCGGCAGCCGCATTTCGTACGTTCAGATATTCCCAATTAAGAGGTTCAGGCATCGACTCTCCAAAATAACGGTGATCCATACAAATTTGGTTAGCATTTAATATGGGGCATAACTCGTTGATATAGTTGGGATTCTCGGAATAGCCTCCGTTGTATCCTTCAGTAATAAAAACAACGGGGCTGTCTGTTCCTTTATCAGCAATAATTACACGTTGCAAGAAGGTTCCTTTTGAGAGATCGGTATGATCGACAGGTTGCTCGACCATGATTTTGTATTTTTCTATAAAAAAGTTGTTACACTTTAGTTGCTTAATACTTTTTATTTCGGGTTGACTTTCAAGAAAAGCTTTGAGAGTATTTTGCGAAAAGGTAACTGCCGACAGCAACAGCAGAATGAATAGAAATTGGAATCTTCTTAAATGTTTCATTTTTCTATGCGTGTAGATTTTGCCTTCTGGAAAATGTTATTTATAAACTTCAGTGCAAGTAAAACATAATATTCAACAAAATTGATGAGGGAAACCATAATTTTCAATGCGAGGGTTCTAATGGCTAGAAAATAAGGGAAATCAAAAAAAAACTGGTTTTGTTTTCAATAATACATAAAAGGAATGGCCGGAAATCTTTCCGACCACTCCTGGGTTTATAGTCCTTTTATTTTTTACTGAATGGAATTAGTATCCCGGATTTTGAATCAGGTTTGAAGAAATATCAGTTTCCCTTTTTGGAATAGGTAAAATGGCAAGATTATATGAACCGTCTATCTCCTGATTTAATCGGGGAGGAAATACGGTTTTGCCATTTCTCCAAGCATCCCAGCACTGATGTCCTTCTGCCACCAGTTCTTTTCTGCGTTCAATCATTACTTCGTCTAAAGTAATGTCTGCAACATCAGTGTACTCTGCAATGCGGTTTTTGCGTAGTTCGTTAATATACCAGCTTGCATTTTGTCCACCTGAACCACCTTTTACTTTTGCTTCAGCAGCTATCAGATATACTTCTGATAAACGAATAACAATGGGATTATTTAAATAGAGACTACCATCTCGTCCGGGATACTTTTGAGTATAATATCCTTCGGTGTCAGCTTCGTCATCTTCCCACTCGATAAGTTGCGACCGAATATCATTTTCGTTAGCTGTCAGCAATTCGTAACCTTGAGTTGAAAAGGCACATTCGCCATAACCTCCGGCATGTGTATAATAACCAATTGAATTTCGTTGTGAGTTGTGTGAACTATTTGTAAGTATTTCGAACATCGCTTCAGATGCACCTTCTATTCCCCAAACATTCAGATAATTATCAATAGTGTACAATGTGTAAGGAGAATTGTTGATTACATCTTCGGCGGCAGCTAATGCCTCGTTGTTTTCCTCGTTGTATAAATATACGCGGGCAAGTAACCCTTTGGCAGCCCAGTAATTAATGCGGCCCAGATTTTCGTCTTTCGACAGAAGATTGAGTGCTGCATTAAATTCACTTTTAATAAAATCATAGGTTTCTTTTAAAGTATTGCGGGCAGGCTCATAATCCACCGGATATTTTTCGTCTGAAATAGGAATGCCGGAATTCGCAGCATTCACATCGCTAATCGCCGGTGATTTGGCAAAAAGGCGCACTAAATCGAAATGGCAAAGTGCACGTAAGGCATAAAGCTGACCTTTTAAATCGTCGTATTGCTCCTGTTCTCCGGTTGCAATTTCTACATCGTCGGCAACCGAAAGTACATCATTTATTCTACCAATTAAGGTATAAGGCATTTGCCAGTAGTGTTCAGCAAAATCCGATTCAACCCCGTGTTCGTATCTTGCCATTGGAGAAATCTGGTTGTTTGAAGCGGTATAATTTATATCGCCTCCTTTTAAATCGGCATAAGCGATAAAATCTCCACCATAATAAGAATACGGTTCGGTATACTGACCCAGGCCAAGATCGAAATCAATCATACCTGTATAAATTCCATTTACAGCATTGTTCAGATCAGTAACAGTTGTAATTGCCTCTGCCGATGGTAAGGCATCAGATGGACTTTGTTCCAGATAGTCTTCGCAACTTTGGAAAACTATAGCAAATCCCAAAATAAGTGTATATAGTATGTTCTTCTTCATTTCGTTTTATTTAAAATTCAACATTAACTCCGAAAAGGAAGTTTTTGGTAATTGGCGTATCAACAGTCCGGTAACCGTTTAATGTTACTTCCGGTTCAATAGTGTCTTCTTTCGCCAGTGTCCAAATGTTATTTCCGTTAGCAAATATTTGAATATTGCTCATGTACAATTTATTTGCAATGCTTTTAGGCAATGTGTAAGTTAACGAAATATCTTTCAGGCGAATATGGTCGGTAGAAAGTACATGACGTGATGACCAGCGGTCAGGACGGTCAGAACTCCAGCCAACAGGGCGCGGATTATCTACAACGTCGCCGGGTTGTTTCCACCAGTTGTTTTCTACATCTTTGGCAACGTTAAACGATCCGAGCCGAACTCCATGATGGTGGAAAAAATATCCGGGATAATCAAATAAACTTCCTCCCATCTGATAAGTAAATAAGAAGGAGAGTTCGAATGCTTTGTACGTAATAGTATTGGTTAAACCACCTATAAAATCAGGAACAGCTTTTCCTTGAATTTCCTGTTTTGCAAGATTTCGGTAGTATGTAACCTCGTCAGAATTTTCAGGATCGAGATAGAACTGAGCCATTCCGTTATCTGGATCAACGCCAATCCATGTTGGCAGATAAAAAGTACTGATTGATTCTCCTTCGCGAAGCAAATACATTCCTCCATCACCTTTCAGAATATCTTTTCCACCAGGTAGTTTATCTACTATCGATTTGATTGTAGTAAAATTAAAATCAGTGGTCCATTTAAAATCATTGCGAATAAAATTATTGGAGTGAATTTCAATTTCGATTCCGCTATTGGTTAATTCACCAATGTTTTGCCACGAGGTTTCAAACCCGGTGAGGTAGGAAAGTGGTACCTGCATTAACAAGTCTGTTGACTTTTTATTGTAATATTCAACGGTTGTAGTAACGCGATCAAAAAGACCAAGATCGATACCAAAATTCATATTGTTTGATCTTTCCCAGCTAAGGTTGGCATTTTCGGGCTGTTTAATAAAAATGGCACTTTCGGCCCCATAGCCACTGTCGAATGCGTACAATCCTTGGTGGGCATAATAATCAGTTGGTAATGTTCCGTTTGTTCCGTACGAAGCACGAAGTTTTAAATCGGTGAGCCATTCAGCATCAGCTAAAAATCCTTCTTGAGAAATACGCCATGATGCGGAGGCCGACCAGAAAGTTCCCCACCTGTTATTGGCTCCTAAACGAGACGAGCCATCGGTTCTGATACTGGCAGAAGCATAATATTTACTGTCGAAATTGTAGTTTACATTTCCAATTACAGACATTAAGTTTGATGATGACAATTCACTTCCGGTTCCCAGTGGCTGTCCATTTGAAAGCTCGGGAAGTTTATAGGTTGAATAGTTTTCAGAAGAAGCCTGAAGCCGTCTGAATGTTGATCCTTCAACCTCATATCCTCCCAGGGCCTGGATATTGTGTTTATCGATTGTTTTATTGTAATTGGCAATAAATGATGCATTTTTTACGATTGTGGTGTATGTAAGATGATCGCCAAGTCCTCCGTAAGCTTCTCCATCAACGCTCTCGGGAGCCCACCAGATAAATGTTTTTGAATCTGAGTAGTCAAGGCCAAAGGTTGACCGAATGGCTAAATCGGGTAAAACCTGCATATTTACACTTGCATTTGTTAAGCTACGGTAGCGCTGAACTTTGTAAGTTTGATCGGTACTTTCGCCTGTTCCGATGAGTGCGATGAGCGGATTTTTAACATTTCCCATACCTGCATCAAGGTTCGGAGTACCATCCTGGTTGTAGACAGGCTGTGTAGGATTCATCGAAAAAATCATACTTAGCGGTGACATGTAAGCAATACCCTGTTCCTGATCGGTTTGGTCGCCATAACCATTTTGATTGGTGTGTGATAACATTTGTTTAATGCCAATATCTAACCAGTTGTTTGCTTTGTGGTTTACATTTAACCTGCCCGAATATCTTTCAAAATCACTGCCGATAATAATTCCATCAATTTTATTGTATCCAACACCGGTGTAGAAGGTTGTTTTATCGTTACCTCCGGACGCTGATAACTGATAGTCTCTGGTTTTTCCGGTTTTGTATATTACATCGCGCCAGTTTGTGCTTGAAGGAGGTGATGCAATCCCCCATCTTCCCTCATCAGGATCTTCTGCAGCGTATTCGAGTGCGCGAGCCAGAACTTCCGGATCCTGGTAACCCGGGTCATCAGGATAAAGACCGGGTTCGTACCAATATAAATATGCTCCGATAAGTGCATCGTTTACGTAATCTAGGTATTGTTCCGAACTCATTGGCTGGTACACTTTATTCATTGCAGTTTTGGAGGTTCCGAAAGTTGCTTTGAAATTAAATTTGGTTTTACCACTCGTTCCTTTCTTGGTGGTTATTAATACAACACCATTTGCTGCCCGTGAACCGTAAAGTGATGCTGCAGCAGCATCTTTTAAGATGGTGAGACTTTCTACATCTTCAGGATTTAACGTGGATAACAAGTCGGTAGAAAATCCGGTATAGCCATACATGCCTGTTTCCAGTGGTATTCCATCAATTACATACAACGGAGTGGTTGATGCGTTTATGGATCCAATTCCCCGGATCTGAACTTCTCCTGCAGCACCAGGAGCTCCGGTAGTAGAACTTACACGCACCCCGGAAACTTTCCCGGTTAACATTTTGTCAATCGATTCGGAGGTGGAAGTACCAACCAGTTCTTCTGCTTTTACTTTTTGTGCCGACCCGGTAAAAGATGAACGTTTGGAAGTTCCATACGCCACAACCAGTACTTCATCAACTCCAATTACATCTGGAGACATAACAACATTTAGTTCAGTGCCTGTAATTTGAATCTCCTGTGATTTCATACCTACGAATGAGAATGACAGGATTTCAGCAGAGTTGGGAACAACAATACTGTAATCCCCGTCGAAATTAGTAATTGTTCCCGTGGTTGTTCCTTTTACGGAAACCGAAACACCCGGAATAGGTGAACCATCGTCTGACGATGTAACCTTTCCTTTAATTTGCCTGGTTTGGGCGAATATAGTACTCACTCCAATTACCATTGCAACAATTATTAGAAGTAGTTTTTTCATAGATAATAATTTATGTTAATACACAAGCGATATTTATCCTTCGCTTTTTATTTTAGTCAAAAGAAAACTCCCGCCGGGGAAACGGGAGTCTGAATACCTGCCAGCCGGCCAGATACCTGCATTTTTACATCTTAATGCTGTTTTAATCTATTTCTATGTAAAAATTGGAGTGCTGTTATTACCAATATTATTTCCCCGAACTCCCCCGTTTTATTCTATTTCCAGTACCGATATATTGTGTTCATACCGAACCAGTTAGATTTATCAAACTTAGGGAATGGGTAAATGCAACGAGATTTTTATCAACCAACAGTAATAAATTGTATGTTAATGCCCTTTATTTTTAGATGTGAGTAGTGAAGTGGTGTTTGTGGTAGTTTGCAGATAAAAATGGGGCGTTTGCAGACAATAGTTGGGCGAAAACTGTTAAATCCGGAATATGGAGGAGAAAATTTGTTACTAGTCCAAACTGCTTTGATAACAATTTAAGATCTTCTAACGGGTGTTGCAACGTTGCTAACTTTAACCACCCCAGAAATTCAATCAAAAAAAGGCGGGAATAAATCCCGCCGGGTTAATAATTTTAAGCCGCGATGTCGGCAAAAGCTTCTGCCAAAACATCGGGATACATGTGATTAAAATTTTTGTAGCACCAGGCACATAATTCCGATACCTGATTCGGCTCTACCCAAGCGATGCATTTGTTTAATTCTTTCCTGAACAATTCCCTGCTAAAACTCACTTTCGGTAGTATTACTTTTGCGTATTCCAACATGATTTATTGTTTTATGTCGTCATGAATGTAACATGCAAAATTTTAATTAAGTATGTTGTAAAATATTCTTTAACACTTATTAACTGCGTTTTTTGTTTTGGTAATTCTATTGCTCTGAATGATTGTGAATTAGAAAAGGCAACGGAGTTTATGTTAGAGAACATGCAATTGTTTTTTTAGTAATATTCGTAGAAAATATTCTTCAAAATTTATGCAGGTGTAAGTATACTTTTTACGAATTGCGCAATGGAATCGGCTGGTTCTACCTCGTTGTTAAACGAGCTAACAAAAGCACTTCCAACAATTGCTCCGTTGGCATATTTACAGGCGTTCGTAAAGGTTGCATTGTCGGAGATACCAAAACCTATAATTCTTGGATTCTTTAAATTCATCTCTTTCAGACGTTCAAAATAGTCTTGCTGAAAATCTTCGACTTTCTTCCCCGCTCCAGTGGTCGACGATGATGAAACCATGTAAATAAAACCACTACTGGCATCGTCAATTTGCCTGATCCGTTTTTCTGAAGTTTGTGGAGTAACCAGCAAAATGTTGTGCAGATTATTGGCTTCGAAAATGGTTTTATATTCAGCGTCGAATTCATCTAAAGGCAGATCCGGGAGAATTGTGCCGTCAATGCCAATTTCTGCACATTTTTCGCAAAATTCTTTTACTCCAAACTGATAAACCGGGTTGAAATAACCCATTAAGACCAGGGGAATAGAAACTGATTCGCGGATGGTTTTTAATTGTTCGAAAAGTAATTTCAGGTTCATCCCGTTCAAGAGTGCCTTTTCGCTTGTTTTTTGGATTGTTGGTCCGTCAGCTGTTGGATCGGAAAAAGGCATCCCGATTTCGATGAGGTCAACACCGTTTTTTTCAAGTTGTTGAATAATTTCAACGGTGTCGTTCAAATTTGGATATCCGGCAGTAAAATATACCGAAAGTATGTTTTCTTTTTTTCTTTCCAAAAGTTGATTGATTCTGTTATTCATGATAATATTTTTTAATGGAACGCAGATGACGCTGATTTTACAGATATTCGTTGATTTTAATCTGAGTCATCAGCGTTCGTTTTTAATATCCAAAATAATTTAAATATGTTTCCATATCCTTGTTCCCACTTCCTGAGAGGTTAACAACATTCACATCATCAGGATTCATTTTTATTTTATCCAGGGCCGCAAGTGCATGTGCCGATTCCAGTGCCGGAATAATTCCTTCTTTCTGTGTTATAAGAAGAGCCGCCTGGAGCACTTCTTCATCGGTTGCAGCCAGGAATTTGGCCCGGCCGGTTTTGTGCAGATGTGCGTGTAATGGACCTATCCCGGGGTAATCCAGTCCTGCAGAGATAGAGTAAGGTTCTGTAATCTGCCCGTCTTCGTTTTGCATAAGCATTGTTTTGCTTGAATGAAGAACTCCGGGCGAACCAACGCTAAGTGTGGCTGCTGTTTCATCAGTGTCAATTCCTTTACCGGCTGCTTCAACGCCAATCAGTTCAACCTGCTCATGGTCGAGATAGTGATAAAAGGCTCCGGCAGCATTACTTCCTCCTCCCACACAGGCAATAACTCTGGTAGGAAATTCAGAACCGGTTTGTGCTTTAAGCTGCTCTTTCATTTCTGCACTAATAACTGACTGAAAACGTGCTACCATATCGGGGTAGGGATGAGGACCGACTACCGAACCAATGATATAGTGCGTATCCACCGGATTATTAATCCAGTCGCGCATTGCCTCGTTGGTTGCATCTTTCAGAGTTTTGTTTCCGCTGTGAACCGGAATTACTTCGGCTCCCAGCATCTTCATTTTTTTTACATTTGGTGCCTGGCGCGATACATCCAACGCTCCCATGTAAACCACACATTTTATACCTTTCAGTGCGCATACTGTTGCTGTTGCCACACCGTGCTGGCCGGCTCCGGTTTCGGCAATAATGCGCGTCTTGCCTAATTTTTGTGCCAGCAGAATTTGCCCAACAGTATTGTTCAGTTTGTGCGAACCGGTGTGATTCAGATCTTCCCGTTTTAGATAAATTTTACTGCCGTAATGCTCTGATAATCTGCTCGCATAATACAAAGGCGAAGGACGCCCTACATAATCTTTTAGTAATTGCTCGAATTCTTTTTTGAATTCCGGGGATTCTATAATCTCCAGATAACGGCGCCTTAGTTCGTCGATGTTGGTGTACATCATTTCGGGGATCCATGCCCCGCCAAACTCACCGTAATATCCATTTTCGTTAACTTGATATTTCATAATTCTATTTTAAGTTCTTCTTTCCGAAGGCCCCCTGTCGCTCTTTCAGAGCTCCTGTCCTCCTGCCGGGGAAAATTGAGAAAATGGAACGGCTTGACCGGACCATTTTCGAAATGGGGGGTGTTTATACTTTTAATTCGTTAATAAACTGTTTTAGTTTCTCAATATTTTTTATTCCGGGTTCATCTTCAAAACCACTGTTCAGGTCAACGCCTGCCATTTTAGGATGAGAGATTAGTTTGATATTTTCTGCATCATCCGGACCGATTCCTCCACTTAAAAAGAAAGGTGTTTCTCCTTTATATTTTTCAAGAATTTCCCAGTTGAATTTTTTCCCCGAACCGCCATGTTGTTTGGTTTTTGTATCGAAAAGGAAATAATCCACTGTTCCCTCGTAAGGTTCCGTAATCGAGAAATTAAATTCTTCATCCATTGAGAAAGCCTTTAAAATTTTAAGCTCTTGCTTTTTCAGCATTCCGCAGGTTTTGGGATTCTCCTTTCCGTGAAGCTGAACATACTCAAAGTCGAAGTTTTTTGCCAAACCCAAAATTTCGAAGGCATTCTCGTTGACAAAAACGCCCACTTTGGGTTTATTTGAATTGAATAAGCCGGAATCTGGACTTTCACCCACAAAACGTTTCGAAGGTCCGTAGAAAATGTAACCAAGTAAATCCACTCCAAGTGCTTCCACCTGCTCCCGGTTTTGAGTGTGCTTCATTCCGCAGACTTTTATTTTTAGTTGTTTTGTCATGATTTTTGTTTGCTGGCGCAACAAAAAAGTCACGCCAAAACTGTATGTAATCTTTTTTTTTCGATCACCGCCCTAAAGGATGGTGCTAGTTATAATTGTTCTATCAGTTTTTTACAAGCCTCTCCCGGATTTTTTGTTTTCATAAAAGTCTCGCCAATTAAAAAACCTTTAAATCCGTTTTCTTTCAGATATTTAATTTCGGCAGCGCCTTTCAACCCACTCTCCGATATTTTTACAAATTTTTCAGGGATAAGTTTCGATAATTCCACCGATGTTTCAACACTTACCTCAAAGGTTTTCAGGTTGCGGTTATTAACACCCACAATATCAATATAATTATTCACCACTTCCAGTTCCTCAGCATTGTGTATTTCCATTAAAACATCCAGCCCAATTTCTTTTGCTTTTTTTGCCAGTTCCAATGCTTTTTCAGGAGAAAGGCATGCGGCAATCAATAATATTACATCAGCGCCATACGCTTTGGCTTCAATGATCTGGTAAGTGTCGATCATAAAATCTTTCCTCAAAATAGGAATCTCAGGATTGGTCTCCCTTGCTTTGGCGAGGTTTGCCAGTGTGCCCCCAAAATATTCGTAATCGGTTAAAACCGACAGGCAAGATGCTCCGGCCTCAACATAAGCTTTGGTAACTTCTTCAACCTTTGCGTTAAAATTTATTTCACCTTTGGACGGAGATTTTTGTTTGAATTCGGCAATAATTCCTGATGCGTCATCTTTTAGCAGGTTTGCTTTCAGAGAATTACATTTTCGGCTGAATCCGGGATACTTCTCAAGTTGTTCAGTGCTTACCATTTTTTTCTGGTTCGCAACTTCTACTTTTTTGGTTTCTACTATTTTGTCTAAGATATTCATTTCCCTTAAATTATTCAGCGTTCTATTAATTCTTATTAGTTACCGCTTTTAGTTTCTCCAAAGCTTTTCCGCTTTGTAATGATTCGCGTGCCATTTTAACGCATTCCAGCAACGTTTTTTCCGGGTAAACAACGTTCAAAGCTACTGCTGCATTTGCAATAACAACATTAGTTTGCTCTTTTGTTCCGTTTCCGGTTAAAACATTCATAAATATTTTAGCTGCTTCCTCAACAGAATCTCCTCCAAACAGTTTGTTTGTTTCAACCTTATCCATTCCGAAATCGGCATGCGAGAGAAAACAATCTGTACTTTTCGATGCAAATTTGGTATCAGCAGTCAGTGATATTTCGTCGTATCCATCGGTGCTGTGAACAATGGCATAGTCAATATCCAGTGTTTGATACACATTTTTATAATGCTTGAAATTTTCGATGTTATTCACTCCAAGTACTTGGTACCGTGGTTTTGATGGATTAATCATCGGGCCAAGGATATTGAAAAAAGTAGGTACTTTCAGTGCCCGGCGAACAGGTGCAATATTTTTCATGGCCGGATGAAAGAGTGGTGCGTGAAGAAAACAAAAATTCCCTTTCTCCAGGTCGGCTTTTAATTTGTTTATATCGTTACTGAATTCATAGCCTAAAAATTCAAGAACATTAGAAGCTCCACTATTTGAGGTGGCAGCGTAATTCCCGTGTTTGGTAATATTAACTCCTGTTCCGGCAACAATAAAACAGGCCAGTGTTGAAATATTGAATGTGTTTTTACCGTCGCCGCCTGTACCTACTATGTCCATTCCCTTGTATTCGGAGAGATCGGCTACTGTACTGAGTTCTACCATTGCATCGCGGAAGCCTGCGAGTTCTTCCGATTCCAGCGGGCGCATTTTAAATACGGTTAAAAAGGAGGCAAATTCGGCTTCAGAGTGCATTCCTTTTCCCACTTCGGTGAGGGTTGCTTTTGCTTGTTCGCGGGTGAGTTTATTTCCTCCAAATAAATATTCCAGAGTTTTTTTCATATTGTTTTTGTCTTTTTTTTCTGTTCAAATTTTTAATACTGAAAACAGCGACTGCCAACTATTTAGCCAGCCAGTTTTCAATCATTTTCTCGCCAAGCGGTGTAAGCACCGACTCAGGGTGGAACTGCACTCCTTGTACATCGTAATCCTTGTGCTGCATCGACATAATCTGGCCATCGGCATCGTAACTGGTTACTTCGAAACAGTTGGGCAGTTGTTCGTCCTGCACAATCCACGAGTGGTATCTGCCAACATCGAAAGTTTCGGGTAACCCGTCGAACAAGAAAGATTTATTTTCGGTTTGTTTAACCGGAGTTGCAATTCCATGTAAAACACTGTTCATGTTATGAAGTTTCCCTCCAAAAGCTTCTCCAATTGCCTGATGACCAAGGCACACTCCCAACATGCTTTTTTTAGGAGCATATTCTTTAATGATATCTAAAAGCAGGCCTGCTTCTTCCGGTATCCCGGGGCCTGGAGAAAGTACAATTTTATCGTATTTATCTATTTCTTCCAACGAAATTTCATCGTTGCGGAACACATCAACCGGCTGGCCCGAAATTTTTTTAATGGCATGTACCAGGTTGTATGTGAACGAATCGTAATTATCTATAACCAGTATTTTCATATCTGTAAAGTCGGAAGACCGAAGTCGGAAGTTTATTCCTTCTGTGATTTTACTTTCTTCCTTAATTTTAATTGTTATTCAAATTTATTAACTCTTCAAACTGTGACTGCTACTGCCAACTATTTTATCTCTTTCGCCATTTCAATGGCTTTTTTCAACGCTGCCAGCTTGTTGTTCACTTCCTGTAATTCGCTTTCTTCCTGCGACCCTGCTACAATTCCTGCACCTGCCTGGTAAAATAATTTGTTGTTTTTACTCAGGAAAGAACGGATCATAATAGCATGATTCACTGTGCGATCGAATCCCAGGTAACCGATGCATCCGCCATAGTAACCCCGGTTCTGATTCTCGTAAGTATCGATCAGTTCCATGGCTTTATACTTGGGAGCCCCCGAAAGGGTTCCGGCCGGGAATGTTTCTCCCAAAACTTTTATGAGGTTGGTGTCGTCTGTAATTTCGCCTGAAACCTGCGAAACAAGGTGAATTACATGCGAGAAGAATTGTACTTCGCGGTAGGTTTCAACCACAACATTATCAGCATTCCGGCTGAGATCGTTGCGGGCCAGGTCGACCAGCATAACGTGCTCGGCATTTTCTTTTGGATCTTTGCTTAGTTGCTCCGCCAGTTCGCGGTCTTTATCATCGTTTCCGGTGCGTTTAAATGTTCCGGCAATTGGGTGGATATAAGCCTTGTTCTTTTTAATTCTGATTTCAGCCTCGGGACTCGAACCAAAGATTCGGTAATCGCCATAATCAAAAAAGAAAAGGTACGGCGAAGGATTAATAGAGCGAAGCGCACGGTAAACATTAAATTCGTCGCCTTTATATTCCTGAGAGAACTGACGGCTGAGTACTATTTGGAAAACATCACCCCGGTAACAGTGTTCTTTTCCTTTTGTTACCATTTTTTTGTATTCATCGTCGGTAATATTCGAAACTTCATCGCCGCTGGTTTCAAACTGAGCCGTAGAGAAATTAAGGTTAACCAACAGGTGGTGGATGTAATCCATTTGCGATTCCTCGTTTTCCAGAAGGTTCTCAACAATATGAATCTGGTTTTTATGATGATCGATAGCCACCACATATTTGTAAAAACAATAATTTACATCCGGAATCTGGTATTCTTCTTTTTTCTCGGATGAAAAACGAATGCTTTCGAAATACTGAATGGCATCGAAGTTCAGATAACCGAACAAACCGTTAGCCGGAAGTTCAATTTCATCAGACTCAACATTGAAAGTACTAAAAAAGGTATCCAGCTCATCGTGAAGGATTCTTTCTTTCGATAGTGAGAATTCTTCTTTGTCGCGTCCCGGAAGCGAAATGCTAACTTCGCCTTCGTTTACCTTAAAACAGGCAATCGGATTAAAAGCGATAAACGAGTAAGCGTTTTCTGTTCCATGGTAATCCGAACTTTCGAGCAAAATCGATTTCGGATAAAGAGTTCTAAGTCGCAAATAGATGCTTACCGGAGTTACAGTATCGGCAAGTATTTTACGAACGACTGGTTTAAAATTTAGTTTCTCCATTTTATATGTTTTTGTTTTGTTGTTTATTTATTTTTTCTCTTAAACGAAAAACGGCTCATCGTGAATTTCGATGAGCCGTTTTCGGTTTGTGCAATAGCGTAGCCTCTCTTCACGATTTATGTAAAAAGTTTCTGCGCCACCACCAAATATTATTTGTAATTCTCATTGTAATCTTTTTTATAATAAAAAAACCCGCTCTTAACAGGAGCAGGCCTTTTTGAAATATCTTTTAAAAATACCAATATGGCTCTTTAACTCCTAACTTACGTAAGAAGACCCCACCACGGAAGCCATATTGTATTTATTTTTTGCATTGTTTGTTTTTAAAATCGTATGCAAGAAAAATCATTTTTTCGAAAAATCAAAATAATACTGGCATAAGCTTGAAAAAAATGAATTTCTAATAATCTTGAGTTAACGTGAGCAAGATGTTAATTTCATTTGTTTTTCAAGAAATTATATCGCAAAATTATCAGTTCGCAAGGGTGAATCTGAAACTTACACCAAAGTTTGCGTTAACAGTTCTATACGCTAAAGATGTATACGGATTATTAATTATCCTGTCGTAGTAAACGCGCATTTCAAACTTATCACTCAATTTGTAATCGGCATAAGTTTTAATGGTGAAGTTACCTTGTCCGGCTGTAATCTGGTTGTCATCTTCGTCGAGCTGCCTTAAAATGGTCTTGTTTTTCGTATATGAAATGTCTGCCCTGATATTCAGATCGTTTGAATATGATTGCTGTGAATTTTTGGTTTTGATGATCAGATCCATCCGGGTAAAACGATATCCAACACCCACTACATATTCGTTTCCAACAATTTCGGTTAACTGGTTGTTTGAAAGCGACAAATTCATATTCCTGGTCCGGTTTATTTCTGCACGGGTCGTCAGATCGCTCAACCACATCACGTCAATATTGATAAGCGGATTAAAGGCCTCGATAATATTTACCGAAGCAAAGTCGTATGCGGGAACGAAGTTGTCTGCAAGGTCTCTGATATAGCTTAATCCGTCAGTCGATTCAATATAATTCAGGTTGGTTGCATACGATCCTATGTTGTATGTAGAACGATAAGTATGCTGGAAGTTTAAAGAGCGCATAACTTTGTTAAGTCCCGGAATGCGCGAAACCATACCTTCGTATCGAATGCTCCAGTTTGGCCTGATGTATTTCAACGAGGGAAACAAACTTAACGAAACACTCTCCGGATCTTTATTTTGATATGCAGCAAGGAAAGCCGGTACTAAAACTTCCACAGAGTTTGGTCCGTAACCATCCGGATAACCCGGATATTCTGAATGCGGTGCCGAAGGATTGTAACCTCCACTTGTCCCTCTTTGACCGGCCAGGCGGTGTGCAATAACCTGACGGTATTTTTTCATATTTTCAAAAGCGTCAGACTTGCTAACCTCTCCTTTGCCCATTTTAAAGAAAGCCGTTCCAAGGGTCAATGTGGTCATACTAAAACTACCCGATTCTGAGGTGCTGTTTGATACGAATTCCCCTGTGCCATAGTCGTAACTGTAAAATTCTGAAATATTATTCGATTGCGAACGATTTGCTGTAATATCGATGCGAAGGTCGGGCAGAGGTTCCCACAATGCCCTAAAGGTAATTTTTTCGGTTTTGTTCATCGCAAATGCATCATTCAGTGTCGAATCGATGGTTAACCATCCGTTATCAGCTGCTTTAACTGCAAAGTTACGATCCTGCCACCCAAACATAAACGGTAATCCCGGTGCAAAGTTCTTTTCATTCCGGGTCATGCCGCTCCAGGCTGCATCACCCGAGAAGTTGCCTCCTCCAAATAATGAAGGTGTAGGCAGGTAACCCGGTAAATAGGTACTTCCGCTATTGCTGTAATTTACGTTAAAGGTACGAAGCCCGATAACCATCCTGGTAGTAAGATCAACTACGTCTTTAATAAAAGGCTGGTCGCCGCTTTTCCCTGTCACCGAAAGCATTGCCTGGTTAACGGTTTCGTTGGCTGTAAACTCGATAGTATTGGCATCTACTATGTTTAATTTACCTGGAACCACTTTCCCTTCAGTGTCGGTAACCAGTACTTTAACCTTTTTAGTATTTAGTTTATGACTTATTTTTTGTGGCTTTTTAGCCATGAACCGCATACTTTGTGTAAAGGTTTTTTCTTCTTTTTTCTGAAGCGGTTGATTTGCCTGAGAATTTCTGTTTCTGGATCCTGATGATCTGCTGTTTATGCTACCCCGGCTTCTTCCCGTTCGCCTGAATTTTTGATTTACAGTTTTAAAATACGGCACCTTATTAAAAAGAGTCTGGAAATTGGAATTTCCGGTAATGGTCATATTATTTGAATTGGTAATTGAGTTACCAATATTTATGGACTCATCTGATGACAGTGATCCGGCAGACCAGTCGTACGTTCCCGAATAACGAACCGTTGAGCTTAAAAAGTTAAGTGCTTTAAAACTTCGTAGAGGTACCTGATAAGTGGCATTAAAACGATGGGTATAAATCGTTGGCCGGCCTAAGTCCAGCAAATTGGTTAAGATCGAGTCTCTTTTCCATTCATAATCATCATCATGTTTATCAATTCTACCCTCCGGTTCGTCAATACGCGAAGTATTGCTCGATGAGAAATCGAATTTCAGCGAGCGCGTTACATCGTATCGTATATCTAAATATCTGTTCCAAAGGAAATCTTTATCGTATGTAGCAGGAGCCACAACACTGGGATTTGTAATGTTTCTTGTTTGAGTTTCGTGATAGTTCCGATAAAGGTTTGTTCTGAATGAAATCTGTGTAGGCAACGGATAAAAGTTAAAGTCCCCAATTAGCTTAAGCGGACCTTTTTGCAAGAACTTGACCTTTTTTAATGGTTGTACCAGTTTCGGACGACTGCTGTAATTATACGAAAACATCACTTTGTGAGTTTTTTCTACATCCGATTCGGTGGTTGCATCTCTTTCTGAAACTTCGTTATAAGAGTATGAAACTGCAAAGTTTTCAGGATCCCATAAATGTGTTTTTTCTTTTGGTTTCTGAGGTTCGAATTTCACATTGGTAAAGTTGATACTTTTCCGCTCAACAACCTCCTGTGCCAAATGTTTCAATGAGTCTTTCTCTGCTTTTGTATCGAGGTTGCTAAGGGCATCGTCCATTTTAATGTCAGGATCCAACGGATTGTATTTTGGATTTGTGGTACTGTTTGAATAACCGTAATACATCGGAATTCTAATACCTGCTTTTTCCGGGAAAAAACGGCCCCAGTCGATAGAAGCAGTAACATCAATTGCATTTAAATCGTCAATGGCCCTTTCGTTTATGCCTGCATCAATACTTCCAAAACCGGATGTTTGTCTTCTTCCTGCAACTGTAACGGTTCCTAAGTCAGCAAGACGGGTTGTTACACGTGCATTAGCGGCATAGCCACCTTCGTTGTCGAAGTCGCTTAAACGCAACTCGTTGGCCCAAACCTCCACCGATTTTACTCCGGTGTTCACCTGGCCTTTTGGATTTCGAACACCCATCATAAACACCTCAACATCACTTAGGGTAGGATTACCTTTTATTTTTAATGCTACATTCTGGTTCTCGTAACCCTCGAGTGTAGTTTCGTAAATATCTATGGCAGAAAGATCTGAATTGTCTTTTAATGCTTTGTTTCGTTCAAGTTTAAGGTTTGTAAATAGCTCTAGCGGAATTTTAATACTGTTCGCTTCCGGCCAAACGATATAACGATCTGATTCACTGTCGTTGTTATATGGAACCCCGTTGTAAGGAGGAGTTAATTTTAACGGAATTTCGTATTCGTAATAGTTATTGTTGTAATCAGACCCCATCCGAATGAAGAATTTCAGTTCGTTATCATTCAATGTAGTGCCTTCAATTTCTTCGGCATGTACTTCCATTTCCAGACTGTTGTACTTCCTGAAATCCATGAAAACAGGTTTGTATGCAGCGCGTGCATCGCCCTGGGCCAGGTCGGTTACTTTTAAAACCATCGACTGTTCGTTTAGTTGTTTCAGCTGAGCATTTGCAGGATCGATTACCCGGTTAACTCCCGGAGGAAGAACGTAGTTTACCGGCTCGCGACTACTGTTCTCTTCAATACTTACAGCCGAAATTTCTAAGCCGGCGTCAGCAGATGTCATTCCTCCTTCTTCCCGCAGATCTCCGGTGTAACCGCGCCATTCGGCTCTAACAAGATCGAGTGTAGCAAAACGCAATATGGTTTCTTCAGAAAAGTGGGTTAAGAACATCCTTAAAAAACGAATGGAACTAAAATCGCTGATACTTCCAATAACATCATCGGGTGCATTAACCGGAATTTTAAACTGGTACCAGTCAACTTCCCCGATTGAACCGTTTTTTAACTCAACTTTGCTGTGTTTTTTATCAGCAATATAATTTTGGCCGACCACCATGTCTTCCGGACGAATACTTACCTTATACTGATAGTAACGTTCGTACTCATTCAAGGTATTGTCGTCGTTAATATCTTCAATATCGGGGAGGGTAGTGGCCGATGTGGTGTAACTTTCAGGCGACATTTCTGATGTTGGAGAGTTTCCTTCTGTGCCGTTGTATTTTTTATAACGTGTAAGGATATCCACTTCATCCCTGTCGTAGTCTGATCCCCTGAAATAATGGTAGTCGTCGTTTGACGGGTCTTCCAACGCTTCCGTGTAAGCATCGTCATTTACTTTTAACCTTAATTCGTCGAGGTAATCTTTAAATTTCAATTGCTCGTCTTTATCGCTTAACCCATCGAAGCCAATATCCTGGTACTGGCGTGAAGTAATGTCGTTGTCGAATGAATTAACCAGTGATTGCAGCGTTGATACACGTCCCCAGATAGTTGTGTCGACATCTGTAACAAGTTCCGAAGTAGGAAGACCATTTTCGAAAGATTTACGAGAGTCCTTTAAAATATCTTCTGATATTTCACCCAGGTTAAAGTATAAATCACCACCTTCACGTTCGCCCAGCGAGTCGTAAACAAAAGGATCCATCATCCAGAATTCGATATACTCGATGTTTGCATTTTCGAAATTCGTGGTTTGAAGTTCGCGCATAATACCACCCCACCTTGTTTCAGGGGCCCGAAGTGTACCATCTTCATTAATACCTGCAGAAAAGCTTGATTTACCAACATCGAAGTTATATTGTCCTCGTTCTTCGGGATAATATGCCAGGTCGAGAACAGAAATATTGGTTGCCTGCCCGGTATCATATTCTTTTTCAGGGAAAAGTTCCTGCTCAAATACTTCACGAACAAAGTGGTTCGACTGCATGTTGCGGTCGTTTTTAATGTGGTCAGGTGTTAACGAGTTATTTCTCAGAAATAGCGGGTCAATATTATAAAACGCAAGTTTGGCCCGGTTAACACCGTAATCGAGGTCATCAGTAAGATTACCTTCAGGAAAAAGATTATTTTGATGTTGCGGTGTACTGGCTATCGACCATGATTTCAAGTTGCGAAGGTCGATAGTTGTTTTAGTCGACTCAAAATCGTCGATATACACCGACCCGTTAACAGCGCCTGATGTTCCCGGAGCCAACTGGGCATATTCTCCTTCGAAGTTGATGGCCGATTTGGTATTGGTACTGTAAAATGGCAAGGCATCCAAAGCTTTGGTTATAGCCATTGTTTCGGTATTGTAACGGGTGTCGAAACCAAACATTAAGTTCGAAATGGGATCTTCGCCGTAATCAACTTTTTGAGTTAATGGTCTTTCGTGCAACCATAGCATTGTTCCTCCAATATTGAAGTTATCGGAAAAAGCATAGTTGGCATGAGTTCCCATCAGGGTTTTACGTTGTGTTGTGAACAGATCTTCACTTTCAGTTGATACTGATATGGGAGTTCCGGCATTGATTAATGCCTGGTTGATAATTTTAACAGTTCCCATTGTATAATCAACCGTGTAATCAATATTTTCGGTTAACACTGTTCCGCCGGCAGTAACGGTAACCGATCCTTGTGCAACATTCAGTGTCCCCAGCGAAATGTCGGTGCTGGAGGAACCTTTGTAGGTTCCGATAAGTTTAAATTTGTTGTGTTCAGCATCTTGTTCAGCATAAACGCTGGTAGAATCGTATAACGACTGGAAGCAATATTTTTCTATATCCGAGGCGTTCATCAGCGAGTCTGCAAGATGGGTTCCAAATGGTTCCAGTACCGGGAAGAATATGCGACCAGTTGATGAATTAATTGTAATTCCGTTTACAAAATCGAACAAGCCATCTGATCCCGGGTCAAGCTGCGAATTTAACATGTCTAATCTCATCACCCCTAACAAAAGATGTCCTTTAATGCGGCTGTCGGGTAGATAATTAATATATGAACCTGTTGAATCGTTTTGATAAACAACACTCAGATCGAAGTCTTCGCTCGACACTGAGTAGGCATTTAAATTATAAACGTTTTTCATCATCAGGTCCCAGGTAGGTTTTCCCGGCGATAGATTTGTCCCTTTTAATAATTTCAGGAAAAGGACTTTTGGCGCATCAATACCATCGGTAGAGAATTCACCAACCTGGTATGTAGTACCATTAACGGTATAATTGAATGCAACCGCCAAAACTTCGTCGGAATTCAGTGTGGTACTGAGCGAGATGTATCCCAGTTGTTCATTGATTGTATATTCAGATTCCTTTAATAAGCGGGCTTGTTCTATTTTTTCAAAATCGGTACCACCCACAAACCGATCACCAAACTGAGCCATAACTTTGGTAATGTTAGACACCGTTCGTACATCAGAATATGTGGTACTCATTGCATCGTAAAGGCCATTGGAAGTGTTTTGCGGATATGGCACGCCCGGATTCTGCTGGAACTCGGGAATATCATTGTAAATGTGCGGATTCTTTTCTGCTAAATCCTGAAACGCAAGAATATTTCTGGAATCGGTAAAGTTGCTTGATTTATTGGTAACCCAAACCTCAATTTTGTTGATGGTAATGGGTGAACTTATAATCGCTGTATTTTTTAACCATTTTTCGTAATTGTCGCGAAAATATTGCGAAAGGAAAAAGTGTCGGTTGGCGTCGTAATCGGCAGCTGAAATATCAAAATTTGCAACCTGTGCGCCACCTTCTGTTTCTACTGTTGTAGTTTCGCCCTTTTGCTGTGCAAGGATGGTTGTAACATTCAATTTCCCGAATTGCATCTCGGTCTTCAAACCAAACAGGTTCGAAGCTCCTGTAATTAACGTTCCGTCTAATGGCAGCGAAACGTTACCGGCTTCAATTCTTCTGAGTATTTCATCTTCGTCGCCGGTGTATTCCAGGTTCATCTTATTTTCGTAATCGAAGGTGGCTTCCGTATTGTAATTCACCCTCATGTTCATTTTGGTTCCGATTTGGCCGGTAACATTCATCTGTATTTTCTCGTCGAAATCGAAGGTCGGAACCTTTCTTAACCTTTCGGGAATAGAAGGGTTATCAGTTTTATTCATCTGATAACCAAAACTAACCTCTACATATCCCTGTGGTTGAATGTTAATTGTGTTTCCACCAAAAATGCGGTTAAATGCCTCGCTTCCTATGGTGAGTTTGGGAAGTAATCCTCCCCGGCTGTCCATGTCTGCCAGTTGCGTACGGGTTTTCCAGTAATCCCTTACCGACTTTTCAAAATCGTAATCAATGTAATCTTCCAGCGACATACTTTGCGGTAGTCGGTAGTTTAAACTTCCCACTTTCTGGTAAAGAACATATTGTCCCAGAACAGGGTCGTATTCAACTTCATATGAAATATTGCTGGGTTTGTTCAGGTATAATTTTGTCGAATCCTGATTTGAATATCCAAAAGCCGGTTCGTCTTTAAACGGGTATGGCAATGTTCCGGTTGTATCAATTTCCGGAACCTCCTGAGCCAATCCGGTAAACGGAAGGGCCAGGGAAAAACTCAGAATAATAAGGTAAATATATTTCAAATTTCGGCTCAGTGTCATTTCATTAAAATTACTTCATCAAACCAGGTTTCAACAGTGCCGGTTATAGATTTCAATCGCGGTTAGGCTCAATTGAATTCCTTTTAATATTAGGTTTATAACCTTTTTAATGCCTGCTTTATCACATCCTCAACTGTAACGTCTGGTTGCTCCTGTGTAATCTTTGTTACAGCCTTTTCAGCATCTCGTTTAACAAAACCAAGCATGACTAATGCTGATAACGCTTCATTCCTTATAGTATTGTTTGGTGAGAGTAAAATTTGGCTTGTTTCGGGCAATTTTACAAGTTTATCTTTTAAATCGATTATTATTCGCTGTGCTGTTTTTGCACCAATGCCTTTAACAGCTTTCAAAACGGCAACATTTTCGGTAGAAACGGCCGCTGTTAATTCTTCAGGAGATAACGACGATAACATCATAATTGCAGTATTTGCACCAACGCCGTTTACCGAAATCAGGTTTCTGAACAATTCCCGTTCGCTGGTTTCGGCAAATCCATAAAGTGTATGCGAATCTTCGCGCACAATTTGATGCAGAAATAATCGAACCTCCTTTTTCCCGTTTAACTTGCTGTAGGAATTTAAAGATATATTCACAAAATAACCTATTCCTCCGGCCTCAACGATTACATTTGCCGGACTGATGTCTGCAATGGTCCCGCGGATATATTCGTACATTTTAAAATGGCTTTATAAATTGTCTTCCTCTTCTGATGCTTCTATGTCAACACTTTCATCAACCTGGTTAGGATTGATTTCGTATTTTCTCAGCGGATTTTTATTTATTTCAGAATAGATCTCCCTGTTTTTATAAATATCTATTGCAAGGTACAAAGCTTGTCTGAATGATTCGGGTGAAGCTTTATCTTCCCCGGCCAAGGCGTATGCCGTTCCGTGTGCCGGTGATGTTCGGATAACCGGAAGTCCTGCTGTGTAATTAACTCCCCGTTCGAACGACGCCAGCTTAAACGGAATAAGTCCCTGATCGTGGTACATTGCAAGGATAGCATCAAATTTCCGGTAATCATCAGAACCAAAAAAACCGTCGGCAGGATAAGGGCCAAGAGCCATAATTCCTTCTTTTTTGGCCTGTATTACTGCGGGTAAAATTATTTCTTTGTCTTCGCTTCCCAAAAGCCCGTTGTCTCCTGCATGAGGATTTAATCCAAAAACTGCAATTCTTGGTTTGGTTATGGCGAAATCTTGTTTTAGCGAATGAGCAATAATTCTGATTTTTGATAAGATGGCTTCTTTACTTAAACTCTGTGCTACCTGTGAAATGGGAATATGTGTTGTTACAACTCCAACCTTCATGGTTTCGCTAACCATTAGCATGGCATAGTCGGAAGCATTAAATTTTTGGGCCAGAAATTCGGTATGACCTGGAAATTTAAAGTCTTCGCTTTGAATATTGTCTTTGTTGATTGGCGCCGTAATTAATGCATCGATGTATCCTTTTTGCAGGTCGCTGGTTGCCCTTTCAAGAGCATCGTATGAAGCCATTCCTGCTTCGGGAGTCGATTTTCCCAATTCAACACGAATGTTATCATCAGTACAATTAATGATATTTGCTTTTTTCGTGAATGCTTCTTTGGTAGATCGTATGTGATTAAAGCTTAAATCGTTAATATTTAGTGCTTTTCGGTGATAAGCCGCAACTTTTGGAGAACCGTAAATAATGGGTGTACACATTTCAAGAATTCTGGGATCTTCTAAGGTTTTCATAATTACCTCATATCCAATGCCATTGATGTCTCCGTGTGTGATCCCTATTCGTATTGTATCATTTTTTGTCATATCGTGTTTTTTTCTGATAAACTGCCTTTTTGCAAAGGAGGTGCAAAGTTAATTTTTTTAATTGAAACAATCGTTGTTGAACTTTCGCTTTACCGGCTTGTGTCAATTCTTTTTCTTATTTGGCAAGTGTTTTCAAAAAGTTGAATAACAGACGTGTGCCAAAGCCGGTGCCACCAGCTGGTAAATAACCGTTTGCTTCTTTTAGGAACGAGGTGCCAGCAGAGTCGATATGAATCCATTTATAGTCGGTAAAATGTTCAAGAAATTTACCGGCAATAGATGTTTGTGCCTCACGAACTCCCAGGTTGTTTAAATCTGCAATGTTTGATTTTAAGGCATCTGCATATTCTTCCCAAAGAGGAACTTCAATTAGCCGTTCGTAGGTTTCAAATCCTGTTTTTTTCAAAGTCTCGGTATGTTCGGGTGAATTTCCCATTATTACAGCGGCATGCTGACCTGCAATAATATCAGCAGATCCTGTTAAAGTAGCAAAATCGATAACTACCTGAGGCTTGTATTTTTTAGCATAACTGAGAGCGTCGGCAAGAATCAGCCGGCCTTCAGCGTCGGTGTTCTTAATTTCAACAGTTGTTCCTTCGAACATGGTTATTACATCGCCGGGAGCATAAGCATTTCCTCCGGGGCGGTTGTCGGTTGCGGGAATCAATCCAACCAGGTGAACCGGGAGTTTGTTCATTGCGGCTGCGTATATGGTTGTTGCAATTACGGCTGCACCTGCCATATCAATTTTCATGTAATCCATTGAGTTGGGAGTAGGTTTCAGACTCAGTCCTCCTGTATCGAAAACAATGCCTTTACCTACCAGTACAACGGGAGCTTTGTTTGTTGCATCTTCCGGTTTCCATTCTAAAATGTTGAACGTTGGAGGATCGATACTCCCGCGGTTTACGGCCAGCAAACCTCCCATTTTTAGCGCTTCAATTTTTTGTTTGTTAAAAACTTCAACCGTAAATCCGGCTTCTTCTCCCATGCGAATAAACTCTTCCGACAGTTGCGTAGCCGTTAAATGCGACAAAGGTTCATTTCCAAGGTCTCGTGCTGTAAAAACAGCTTTTGTCAGGTTTTGAATTTCTCGGATTTCTTCTTCCCCGGTTTTGTTGTCGAGAATAAAAATTTCATCAATACTGAATTCTGTTTTTTCTTTTTTGTATTTATCGAATGAATAGGAACTCAGCAGAAGTCCTTCTAAAAAAGCCGGTGTCAGGTTTTCGCTACAAGCGTTTGTTAAAAGAACTGTTTTTGAGCGAATGGCTTTCAGTGCGTCAAATAATTTTGCACCGGCCTTTCTGGCAGCTTCTTTCTTTAGGTATTTTTCATCTGTGCTTTTAATTTTTCCGTAGAAAAACAGTTGGGGATATTGTATTATTGCACAGTGAGTTTCTTTTTTTAGCTGTGTTCGAAGATGAACTTTTTCTCCTTCAGTAAGATTTGTTAATGTAAGTTGTTCTATATCTTCAAATAGTGTGACAGTTGATATGTTTTCTTTTAATTCTGTTATTTTTGAAACTTTTGGAATCATAGCTGTTATTTTTATGCTAAAATAACGATTAAATATCGTTTGGATAGAACATTTAGATTAAACAGTTGACACAGAGTTGTTAATATGACATTAGATAAAATTTTGCAACGTGCGGTTGAGCTTGAACCTCTTACTCTTGAAGAAGGAATGAAGGTTTACGAACAGGTTTCAACCAGCGAATTGATGATGGTGGCTAACGAATGCCGGCAGAAACAGGTGCCCGGAAAAAAGGTGGGGTGGATAATCGATCGGAATGTGAATATTACGAATGTTTGTATTTCGGGATGTAAGTTTTGCAATTTTCATTGTAAGATAAACGAAGAAGGACAATACATTACAACTATCGACGAGTACTCGGAAAAGATTGAAGAACTTTTAAAAGTGGGTGGACGCCAGTTGTTATTGCAGGGAGGAATGCATCCAAAGCTGGGGCTTCAATTTTATACTGATTTGTTTTCGGAGCTAAAACATCGTTATCCCAATTTGAAATTACATGCTTTAGGACCGCCGGAAGTTACATTTCTGGCAAAGAAGGAACGAATGTCGTTTCGCGAGGTTTTGGAAAAATTGGTTGAAGCTGGATTGGAAAGTTTGCCGGGTGCCGGAGCAGAAATATTATCCGACCGGGTGAGAAAATCTATTTCTCCCGGGAAATGTAATACCGGGGACTGGCTGGATGTGATGCGCGAAGCACATAAAATGAACCTGGTAACTTCGGCTACTATGATGTTTGGACACATTGAAACAAAGCAAGAGCGTTTGGAGCACTTAATTCATTTACGCGAAGTACATGCCGAAAAACCAGACGGGAATCACGGATTTGTAAGCTTTATTCCCTGGCCATTTATGGATGAAGGAACCTTGCTGCAAAGTGAAGGGGTAAGGAATACATCAACCGCAAACGATTACCTACGTTTGGTCGCCATCAGTCGGATGATGTTAAACAATGTAAAAAACCTGCAGGCCTCGTGGTTAACAGTGGGAGCGGCTACCGGACAACTTTGTTTGCACGGTGGTGCCAACGATTTTGGATCGATTATGATGGAAGAAAATGTGGTTTCGGCTGCCGGAGCCAAATATAAATTGAATGCTGCCGGAATTCAGCAGGCAATTCGCGATGCAGGTTTCGAACCACGTTACCGGAACCAGGCTTACGAGGATGAACCACTTCCAAAGAATTAAATAAAAAAAGAGAGCTTTTTGGGCTCTCTTTTCATAATTATCTGATCGATTAATGTTTATGTTCTTCGAAGTACGCGTGTTCAAATAAGTGTACTTTTTCACGCAGTGTATCAATAATCGCTAAATCGGTACTTTGTTTGCTTTTCATCGCAAAAACCGAAATATGATGCAATAGTTCAAGCTGTTTAATGTATTTACGATATGCTGCCTCATCATCCGATGAAGTAATTTTTACACGTTGATGAAGAAAATACTGGCTAACGATTTCCTGTATTTTTTTTGCGTGTTCCTCTTTATTTACTACCCATCGAACCAACTGATTGTAATCAGGATTTTCAGCTTTAGATAGTTCATTGATCTGATTCATCGATTTTTCAATGGTTTCGATGTGTTCGTACAGTAATGCAATTCGAACAGAGTCGCCATAAATTCCACAAGGAATCTCGCAATGTGCTTTTGCCTGGTAATTTGAAAGAGTAATTATTCCAATAATAAAGGCAACCGAAAAAAGTTTAGTAATTTTTGTCATTTCTTTATTTTTAATGATTTTGAATGTTTGTATTTAATAACTGACTTTATAACAATACTAAACTGCTTTGGTTTTCACATTAAGTAAAATTACAGGGATGAACAGAAATAATAAAGTTGTATTTTTTTGAAAAAAATGTTTTGAGTTTTCAGAAAAGCTATTACTTTTGCATCGCTTTTGAAAAGCAAACGTTCTCGGTACAAAGGGAATTAATCTTCCCCAGTAGCTCAGTTGGTTAGAGCGGCGGACTGTTAATCCGTAGGTCGTTGGTTCAAGTCCAACCTGGGGAGCAAAAGCGTTATATGAAAATCATGTAGCGCTTTCTTTTTGTACTGTTAGATCAAGGGAATATAAAAATTCCCCAGTAGCTCAGTTGGTTAGAGCGGCGGACTGTTAATCCGTAGGTCGTTGGTTCAAGTCCAACCTGGGGAGCCACTAAATTTAAAGAGGTCTTTTTAAGGCCTCTTTTTTTATGTCCAAATTTTTGAAATAAATTTCCGTTTTTTCAGATCACCCGTAAAATTCGGTGGAGTAAATATTGCCTGATAAAATAATATGGTACATTTTTTATCTGTAACACACTAATCTTATTCTCGCTTCGCTGCGACCTACTTTTTTCTACAGCAAAAAAAAGTAGGCAAAAAATGCCGCCGGCTGACGATAAAAAGCTAAAAATAAATTCCGCTCACTAAAATCAAGGAACTCCCTGACTCTCGTTTCTCTCGGTCAGGATCAAACAGCCTTGATTTTTTTACGTTCACTACATTTATTTTCTTAACGCTTTTTCCCGAAGGCGGCTTGGGGCGTGCAGAAAAGTCTTGTTATGCAGAAAGGTGAAGATAAAAAGCAGCCTTGAAATGAGCATGCGAATTCTATCGAATACAATTAAAACAAACTATAATAATGAGATAAATTTTCTGCTTCGTCTTTGCTTCAAAGCAAAGATGAAGGCCTCTGGTTGTAGCGAAGCGAAAATCCAGGCCGATAGCGTCGGGGCAGGAAAATTATCTTAATCCTATTTTTAAAATTTCAACCAATTTAATTTACTCCACCTATATTTCAATGTGATCCGTTTTCTCGGGTGAGTTTCATCTTATTCTTATTACACAATTCATTTTAGTATGTAAAATATTAAAGAGCAGACCATTCTTTAAATAAGTATTTATTACCGAAAATATATTCTTTCTTTGATTGATTAATTGAATTAATAACTCGTAATATAAAGAAATAGAGAGAGTTGCTTTTGGCTTGGTTCTTGTTTTATTTACAATCTAGGAATATTGCATAGCATAGTACTAAGCAAAAAAAGGAAATGTATTAAAAAAAGTACTATATAAAGTGTAACGCTTTGAAAAATTGTGCGTCATATAAATGAAAACGTTACAATACGATTTTACAGATAACAAGGAAACAACAGGAGGATAAGTCATGAAAACAAAAAACAATGTTCAGAAAGCAACAACACGATTATTAGCACTAGGAATTATTTTAGTCGTCACTAGTTTAAGTGTACAGGCTCAGAAATCAGAAAAATCATCATCGGGAGCTGATAATTCAATGGCATTTGCGATGGTTGATAACTCTATTGAATCCAATTCATCATTGGTTGAGGCGGATGTTTACGTGTCAAATTTCGAAGAGGAAGCAGGCGAAGCATTAAAACTGGAAGACTGGATGACAGATAAAGCCAGCTTTGATGTTTACTCACAGTATTTTCAATTTGAACAGGAGGAAGCATTAGAAGTAGAAGATTGGATGATCGATAAAACAACTTTTAATCATTGGTCTTTTCAGTTTACTGCAGAAAATGAGTCACCGCTGGAATTGGAAGACTGGATGAGTTCTGACGTAGTATGGAGCCGTTAGTTCCATAAGAAATTCACAAAAAATTATAACTATTAAAAAAGTCAGAAATCATGAAATTGGAGAATACAAAAGCACAAATGAGAAAAGGCGTTTTGGAATACTGTATCTTGCTGGTTTGTAAAGATCAACCGGTGTACGCAGTTAATGTTATTAATGGTTTGCGAGATGCTAACTTGATAGTAGTAGAAGGTACAATTTATCCATTACTGACCCGATTAAAGAATGACGGATTATTATCCTATCGCTGGGAAGAATCTACCCAGGGGCCACCTCGAAAATATTATGAACTGACCGAAAAAGGCAAGGTCTTTTTAACCGAGCTGGAGGAATCGTGGGGAGAATTGGTAAGTTCAGTTGCAAGAGTTAAAGCCAATAGGGCATAATCATTTGAATCAGAAAAAAGTAAAACCTTTAAAATTAAATAAAAATGAAAAAGACATTGACAATAAATATAAGCGGCACGTTATTTCATATTGAAGAAGACGCATATGAAGAGCTAAAGAAATACATGGTAGTTCTAAAAAACTATTTTGGTAAAGATGATGAAGGCAACGAAATTTTCGCTGATATTGAGGCCAGAATTGCAGAGATTTTTACAGAAAAAACAAGCGGTAAAAATCATGCAATTACTTTAGAGTGGGTAGAAGAGTTGATTGAAACTTTGGGAACTCCTGAGAACTTTTCGGAAGAGGCAGGAGAAGAAGAACCATTGGCAGGACAAAAAACAAGAAAGAGAAAACTTTATCGCGATCCTGAGCAAACTGTTCTGGGAGGAGTTTGTGGCGGCTTGTCCGTTTATTTTAATATGGATCCGGTGGTTTTAAGACTAATAGTTGTATTACTGGCGCTTCTTACATCAGGAGCTGGTATATTGGTTTATGTTATTCTGTGGATAGTTGTGCCCAAGGCAGTTACTACATCGCAACGGCTGGAAATGAAAGGAGAAGAGGTTACTATAAAAAACATTGAAAAATTTCTAAAAGAGGAAGTTGATGCGGTAAAAGAAAGTTATAAAAAAATCAGGAAATCCCGGTTTTTTTCAAGAAGTAAGTCTTAACTAAAAAACATTAAAGGACTTTCAATCGATAAAATGTAAAACTTTAAACAATTAGCTTGTAACTTCCAAAAGTAAATGGAGTAAAAAAGGTCAATCAGAAATGGTTGACCTTTTTTTGTGTCGTTTTTTACGTAAACTGGATCAACTTCCTGATTGTGTAGATTATTCAAAAAAAAAATCCTGCTCTATTTGAACAGGATTTGAAATATTTAATAATCAATATTTTCTACAGACTATCTCCAAAGTCAGCTTTAAATTTCTCAACAAGTTTTTGTTGCCAGTCGGAAGTTGGTTTTAACTTGCCAAAGAAAAATCGTAGAACTTTCGGCTCTTCGTAAAATTCGAGTCCGCCAATAAGTTCTCTGTTCTGATAAAGCCAGACAATTCTGTCGATCGTGTACTTAACTTGCGACAACGTGAAAACTCGGCGTGGAAGAGCAAGACGTAATAGTTCAACAGCTGCCAAATGGTCGCTGCCATCTTCTTCCCTTTCCTCCGAAATTGTACCTCTTTCCATGCCGCGTACGCCGCTTGCAATATATAACGCGGCAGCCAAAGAGCCTGCCCTGTATTCTTTTTGTGGTACATGCGCCAGAAAAGCCATTGCATCCAGGTGGGCTCCCAATCCTCCCGGAGGAGTTATTACCGGCACACCATGTTTTACAAGCTCCTCAATCATGTATTTGATAAAATTCGGTCCCTGATTAATCATTTCTTCGTCCATCGTTTCATCCAGTCCGATTACCATGGCCTCCATTTCGCGGGTTGACATTCCGCCGTAGGTGGAAAATCCTTCGTAAAGCGGCAGCATTTCCAGAAGCTTTTTATACGCAGCTTCATCATTGGTAATTATACCACCACCTCTAACGTGTCCTAATTTACGAGCCGAAAAATAAACGATATCAGCAGAATCCGATAAGATCCGGGTTATTTCACGGGTAGAAAGGCTTTTATACTTTTCGTCGCGGGTTTTAATGAAATGCAGGTTGTCGGCCCATAAACTTGCATCAACAATAAATGGTATTTTGTATTTTCTGGCAATTTTGCTTGTCTCAATAAAGTTATCAAGAGCAACAGGTTGTCCTCCAATCAAGTTTGTTCCGGCTTCAATACGAATGAATGAAATTTTATCAGGACCTTCCTTGTCGATTAATTTCTGTAATTGATCTAAATCCAGATTTCCCTTGAAAGGTTTAGAGCTAACCGAATCCAAAGCATCGGGAAGAAATAATTCCAGAACCTTGCCACCGTTAACCATAATATGTGCTTTGGTTGTGGTAAAGTGGTAGTTCATTGGAATGTAGGTGTCTTTTTTAACAAAGGCCAGTGAGAGTAGGTTTTCACAGGCACGTCCCTGGTGAACCGGTAAAAAATATTTTTTTCCGAAAATTTCAGAAATTTTGTCTTTTAACCGGGTAAATGTTGCCGAACCGGCATAACTGTCATCCACAGTGAGCATCGCGGCTGTTTGTTTGTCGCTCATAGCATTTACACCGCTGTCGGTAAGCATATCCAGATAAATATCTTTGTTAAAAAGAAGAAAGGTGTTGTTTCCTGCCTCCTCAATAGCTTGAAGTCTTCTTTCAATTGGAACAAGGTCAAGACGTTGAATCATTCTTACTTTATGCATTTCCAACGGAAGTTCCTCGCCTAAGAAGTATTTAATATTTGCCATTTAAAAAAAGTTTTGATAATTATTAATTTAGTTATTTTGAAATATTGTAAATATATAAATATGTTACGAATTGACTACGTGTTGGTAATAGTTTGTTAGAGAATTTGCATATATGGCTTTCGTTGTTAAACTAGTGTTGGATTAAAGTAATAATTTCTCAAAAAGCCGATAATAAAAGTTATAATTCACACCAAACTCACAAATTACGTTGTAACTTAAAACTCTCAGTGGAGTACAAAATTTGAAGAGGTCTTTTTCGACCTCTTTTTTTGTGTTTTAATTTTCGCAACGAATCCCTGATTATAGGGGTGAGTTCCATAGAATACCTTTAAAACCAATTAAATTTATTGAGATGAAAACTCTCTTGGTGTTAAGAAGTGCAAGTATCGGTTTTGAGAATTTTTAGGTTGCAACAAGTCTTTTTAGTTCTTTGAGGATATTTGAAGTTAAACACTTTGAGAAACAGTGTCAATTTATATCTTCAAAAACGTTCCTGTTAAATTCATCTGATCTTTTGACAAAACATTTAAATAGTAAACTCCTTTTGGCAAATTAGATATGTCTATTTTATTCTTGTTAGTTTGAAGTCTAAATGTTTTACCCTCAATATTTATAATTATTGCAGTACTAATGTCTAATCCGGAAATATTAATGTAGTCTTTGGCAGGATTAGGGTAGATAATTAGTCTTTGTTTTAAAATTGGAATCCCGGAGCTTGTAATTCCGTCATACTCAAAAGCACCAGGATCCGGTGCCAGTCCAATAAATGGAAGTCCAATATCCTTACCTGTATCGATTAATTTACTGGTTGGTTTCAATCGCATGAAATCTGTTTCTTGTATGCTTCCATCTTCGTTACGCGGCAGTACAATTAAACTTTCGTCCAGGCTAACGAAATCATCTTTGGATACCGAAATCTCGTTGTTGTAAAATGTATTGTTCTCAAGTGTATTTTGAGTGCTATCGATATAACTTGTTTCGTTAACTCTTGCACTATAACTCAGGTTATTTATTAATATATGGTTATACCCATTTACATTGATGTTGCCGGATTCAGGGCTTTCGCGATTCACCATGTTGAAGTTCACTCCATTTCGGTAGGCTGTATTATTGTGCCAGATGTTACCATTTAAGTGATGGTTGGAATAGAAGCCATTTGCTTTGTTACGAACTGTTAAGCAATTAATTACTTTATGTGAAGGTATGGTGTCAGGAAGAATATCAGCAGCATCATAAGCAAAACCTCCTGTTTTAAACCCGTTTCCATCCCCAAGACTCTCAAAAGTAGGGGAGTATCCATTATAAAAAGCCTGGCAGTTTTCGTAGGTTATAGATTCGTCTGCCCTTATACAGTCAAATCCATCATCGCTATTAAACCAGGCACGGCATCCACGAAAAACGTTTCCAACATCGCCTGGTGCAGGATGACATCCAAATCCATCTGTATTTCCGCCTTTTCCATCTTCTGAAACATCATCGTGGTTGCGATAAGCATCGCAATTCAGGAAAAGGTTGTCGCTTCCTTTATAATGTCGGATGCCTGTTCCTTTATTGTCATGTAATAAGAGGTTTTCGAATATATTGTGACTTCCACCTCTGCTGTAAATACAATAGGATTCGGTGTGTGTAGTAATAGTAACCTGAATGCCTGTCATCTCAAGTCCTTTTATATGAAGATAATCTGCATTTACATAGATCCCCACCACTCTTTTCCCTTCAGGTTTTATGGCAGAAAAATCAAAAACGGGTTGTTCTCCAGGGTAGTTCCAATAGTTAATCCGATGATCTAAGTTTCCATCTTTTACTAAATAAGTGATACAGGCAAATAAATCACTGACCACATACGAAATATCATCTTCAGTAAGGTAATATGTTCCACCCCGAACATAAACCGTATCGCCGGGATTTACTTTTTCCTGGGCTTTTTTTAATGAAGCCAGGGGGGATTCCATGGTACCGGTATTGTCGTCGTTTCCATCGGTTGCAACAAAAATAGTTCGGGCATTTATAGTGCTGACAGATAATAAAAAGAGAATTATGTAAAGAAACTTCATCTGATATGGTATTAAAAGTAAAAGTTATTAAAGTTACTTTTTATTTTAACACGCACTTCTCATCTGCAATGAATTGTCAAGAATATTCATTAGATTTTTGTAATATAAAAACAGGTCTTTATCTCAACAATCCATTAATATTCCTTTGTTCAATTGAAACTCAAATTCCATCGCCTGTTTAACTTGATACATTTGTGACTAAAAATTAATTATTCAAAATATTTAGGATATCGATAAAGTTTTCTATCAAAACCATTCTAATTACTAATATTTGGGTTTCAACTGCAAGCAACCTGGGAGTACAAAAGGCAATCGGTTTCGGTTGCCCTTTTTTGAATCTTTTTTTTCGAGCGATAATCTCCTGAAAGTCTTGAAAGACAAACTAATCACCTTTAAAACACTGATAAGAAGTAAATTTTACTGGATAAAATGCCTGCGAGGTATTTAATCAATTCCTGTTTTTAAGTAGATTTGTGCTTGCAAAAACAAAATTGACTTTTTACTAATCAAAATAGATAAATTATGAACAAATTAAATGTTTTCATTTTATTATTTGTATTTACATTAATTGGTTTCGCTCCTGCGCAGGCACAACGCGTTGAAAGCGACTCGCCATTAATTGGCAGGTGGGATCTTACCATAAATATGACTCAAGATCAGATACAGAATCTCGGACTTTTCAGGCACGGGTTAATGTCATCATATGGTTTCCCGGGATGGCTCGAAGTTAAATTATCGGGCTTGTCAACTCTTGTTGGATATTATGTAGGTTACGAAGGAAGTGCCAGACCAATTGCCGAAGTAGTACCTGATGGTAACGGAAAATTTCATTTCACCATTCCACCGCAGTGGATGGATATTGATGATCTTTATTTCGAATTTACTTTAAAAGACGATAAACTCTCGGGTTATCAAATGCTCGATGGTAATAAATTGCAATGGACAGGTGTTCGGGCTCCGTCATTGGAAAGAACGGAACCACCAGTTTGGGGAAATCCTATAAATCTGATTACCGAAAACATGGACCGGTGGATTATTCCTGCCAATTGTAAATTTAAGATGATTGATGGAGTAATGGTAAATACTGAATCGGGCGGCAACCTGATTTCCTCCCAAAAATTTAACGATTTTAAGTTGAGTGTTGAATTCAGGTACCCGGCAGGAAGTAACAGCGGAATTTATCTTCGTGGCCGTCACGAAGTTCAGATTGAAGATTCAAAAGGAAGAACTGATCTTGTAAGTTTAGGCGGTATTTACGGTTTTATTGCTCCTGCAGTAAACGCGGCTAAAGAACCGGGAGAATGGCAGACTTATGAAATTACACTGGTTGGTCGCCATGTAACTGTCGTCCTTAATGGAACAGAGATTATTTCAAATCGTCCTATCCCCGGAATCACAGGTGGTTCACTCGATAGTGATGAAGGAGAACCTGGCCCATTTCAGATTCAGGGTGATCACGGACCTGTGGAATTCCGCAAATTTGTTGTAACACCTGCTGTTAACTAAACTGCATTTAAAGCCGTAAGTTACACTTCCTTAAATCAGGGAGGCAAAATATTTAAAGAGGTCTTTTACGACCTCTTTTTTTATGGTTAAACTATAGCCTATAATCTTTTGTATGCGTCAGCAGGTTACATGAAACAATCCGATGCATGGTTCTTCTTCGTTGTTATACTCCAGAATCGCGTGTGGTGTGTCCGCTATGATCATCGAAATGTGCTTTTGGTGAAAAAAGTTCTTGGCTTCTTCTGATAATCGCAAAAGGCCGTTTTGTCCGCACCCGATAATTATTTTGGATATTCCATCTTCATAAATGAATTCCGCTTCATAGAGAGAGAGTGTGTGCGAAGTGCCGTAAACCTTCTTTGATAGTTTCTTGTTCCTTTTTTCAATATCTCCGTTAGAGTGGATTAAAATATCGTGGTCGTAAGTGTGGTCGCTAACAGTTATTGAACCAAATGATGAGTGGTGGATCAAAGGTTTCATGTTTACTTATTTTATCTGTTTAAAAGAGTACTTTTTATTCCTTAATGAGCTTAATTATTTTTTTATCTTTTTCACCATATAATTCCAAAAAATAGACTCCGGGATTTATAATCTTTCTGTTTTGATTTTGTCCATTCCAGCTAAACTCGAATTGCCCTTCCGGGAGAAATCGATTCAATAAAACAGTTATTTCTTTTCCTGACAGATCGATAACACGCATTGTGTATTTGCCCTGACGTTTAATGTTTAAACAAATATTGGTATATCTGTTAAACGGGTTCGGATAGTTTGACAGTGAGATATTTTCCGGCATTTTCAGTTTCGATAGCTGTGTTATATTGCCTGAGTCTTCAATTTTTATTAAAAAAATATCTGTGACATTTGCTCCCCAGCTTCTGGTTCTCCCGGTAATCGCATATTTCCCGTCGCTTGTTTTACAGATCGCTTTTCCTGCATCACCCCACTCTTCGCCAATTACTCGATCCCAGATCTCATTACCTGAGGAATCGGTTTTTATAATCAGAATATCTCTGTTGTCATTCTTCATTGTTGTGCCAACAGAAATATAACCTCCGTCGGGAGTTTGAATCACGTCGTCAAATAAATCATCATTCTGTGAGCCAAAAGTTTTGCTCCATTCTTCATTTCCGTTCTTATCCGTTTTTATAAGATAACAGTCTTGTCCGCCCTCACCGTACGATTCGGTTAATCCGGCAAGGATAAATCCTTCGTCAGAAGTAAGCTTCAACGATTTCCCTTCGTCAATCGATAGCCCTCCGAAAGTTGTATCCCAGATCTTATTTCCGTTTTCATCTGTTTTGAGCAGCCAGAAATCGGATTCACCTGCACCATATGAATTTGTTGTTCCAAAAAGGATATATCCGCCGTCAGGAAGTTGTTGTAATGAATTGCACATATCATCTCCCGCACCACCATAAGTTCGTCTCCACAATTCATTACCTTCATCATCGATCTTGATGAGCCAGAAATCGAATGGTTCCCCTTCTGTAGTAGAACAGCTTCCTGCCATTATATACGAATTATCAGTTGTTTGAAGGATTGAGTTCACTTCGCTACTGCCCCCGCTACCAAACATCCTTCCCAGTTTTTCATTGCCATTTGTGTCTGTCAGTAACAGGTTTCCTGAATATACTCCCGAAGAATCGGCAGTGTTAAGTGCTATCAAATATTCATTTTCATCAGTTATTTCAACATGCGCTCCATAACTATTATAAGGTGTAACGTATATTTTATCCCATTCCAGGTTCCCGAATTTATCTGTTTTTATCAGCCAGGGATCAGCAGTGCCATTACCAAATGAATAGGAATAACCTGCAATAATGAATCCCTCGTCATTTGTTTCCTGTACAGATAATCCAATGTCTGCCTGATCTCCTCCGTAAATTTTGGGCCAGTCGTCGGTTGTCGATCTGGCAGTTGCATCGATAAAAAAATGGATTTGATTGCCTGTTTCTTCAGAGTTGTAATTAATATCCCATTCGAAATTGTTGTTATTGATGTCTGTAAATAGAAATACATTTATTCTCCAGTCCGGATAGTTTTGTCTGAATTCAGAACCTCCTCTGTTTTCAGAAATTATTAAAGCTGCATCAATAGGTAACCACGAATCAGGAAATGGTTCACTGTTTAAAAAGTCTTCCTTCGAGAAAAAGCCGGTAACTCCCTCTGCAAGAATTATATCTCCCAATAATGTGGAATAAAATTCGTAAAGTTGTTGCTGTGATACTGATTTGAATACATAATGCCATTCTCCGTTACCGGTTTCTGAAATATTGCCGGAAGTAACAAATACAAGTTCCGCGTCGCTGGCATAGGTTTCTGCCAGTGTTTTTACCTGTTCTAATTTGGTTTGGGCTTTGTTTACCAGATTTTCTGTGTTTATGGCTATTATCTGGAAAGTTTCAGAACCGGTAGGCGAATTATAATTTACATTCCATTGGGGCAGACTCGATTCATTAATTTCCATTCGGATGTTAATTTCTGTGTTGGGGTGGCTGTTACGGAACTGCAAGCCTCCCAGCGATTCGGCAACAATAATTGCAGAATCGCTGTTCATCCGCGTGTCAGGAATCTCATTGGCGGTTGAATAGTTATGATCAGGTTGATTTGATTCTGCTTCTCTCCTGATTTTTGAAAAATAATACGTACATAAAAATGTGGTCTGGCGTGAAATGGAATGGTATTCAAAAATCCATTCTCCCGATTTTCCCTGAAGATCTACTAGTGGACTCCAAATCCTGAATAATCCGGCATCTGCTGTTAATCTTTTTGCCAGCGAATCCATATTTAAAATCAGTTCGTTTGCCTTTAAGGTGCGCTTGTCAAATGGCTCATTTGTAATGACTTCGCCTGACTGTGCATTTATGGTAATATCAAAATAGGTATCATTCCACCTGTAACTTATTTCCCATGCTGACACAGGGTAGAGATGTGGAGCATTGCCCGTTGATTCAAATGCCGAAGGTAACAATCCCACTCCAATGGCAGCATTGCCTCCGTGAGAAGCCCTGAAACTACTGCCCCCGTTTGATTCTGCGATCGTAAGTATTTCATTGCTATCCATCCAGTTTTCAGGGAGGTAGCCCATTCCCTTGGTTGGAGAAAACTCTCCAAGTTGTGTGATGGTAGTTTTTGCAACCACTTTCCCTTCATCATACCAATATTCATACAACCGGTTTTTCGACTCTGATTTAAAAACGTAAATCCACGTCGATGATTTACCGGAGAGTGAAAGGTCATCACCGGTGACGAATATTAATTTGGCATCAGATGCAACCGAGTGAACGGCATTGGATACCTGGCTCAGTTTTTCTTTGGCTGTTTGAGCTGTAACATTTTTTTGAATTGCCGGAATAGTAAAAAAGGATGTGGTAATAAAAATGATCAGATAGCATTTTGTTAGAAATTGTTTAACTGAACAGTAAGAAGAACTCGCATTTTTAAGGGGCATTTCCGCTTCAGGCCAAAGACGAATTTTCATGTTGGCTAATTTCTGGTACGTCTTTATAATTTACGAAATAATTGCCTGAAAAACAATGTGCTGAGAAGGATGATTATTGTTCGAAAAAATCAAATTTGATTCAGATTTAAATTATTAGGGAAAATATATCTGAAAAATTAGAATCAAAAACAGAAGGTTCTTCATTTCAAATTGAAGATTAAAATAGAGTAGAAGAATAAAGTTGAAACATTGAAGAAATTGCTTGCAACGTAAAGATTTCTGATGTTGACTATATTTATTTATCTTCTATTTTTATGAAGATAATATGAATAATGGAATGGTTTAAATATGATTTGAACGAGTATTGTGGCATTCTGATTCAAATACATAACACCTTTCAATTTTCTTATAAGTGTTGAGAATACAATTTTATGTGTATTTTAACCTGCAAAATTGAAACCTTGATCGAATTCGTTGCCAAAATCGTTTTCTTACAGGTCAAAGTATTAATGAAATTTGTGGTAAACGTATAATTAAACCAACTAATGATTATGAACGCAAAAAGATTTGTTTTAATTGGATTTGCTGTCGCATCCATTTTATTTCTCAGTAATTGTAATTCAAAAAAAGAAGAGGTATGGAACCTCGATAATCTCGAAACGATCGGGGGGCATTCTGTTACAGTTTTAGGAAATCCGCAGGTGGTTGAAACTGAAATTGGCAAGGCAGTTCAATTCGATGGTGATGGAGATTTACTTCTTGTAGATTTTAATCCGCTCGGAAATACAACCGAGTTCACCGTTGAGGTTGTTTTTAAACCGGAAGCCTGTTATCCGGAAAATAAAGCGCCGCGTTTTTTACACTTTCAGGATCCTGACGATCCGGAAGCAAAAAGATTAATGATCGAACTCCGACTTAACGAAAATAATGAATGTTACCTTGATGGTTTTTTAAATACCGATACCAGCAAACTCACCCTCATTGACGAAAACCTGGTTCACCCAACAGAAGTGTGGTTGCACGGAGCTGCCACGTATAAAAACAAGGTATTTACTACCTATGTTAATGGCGAAAAACAACTGACCGGCGTTGTTGGATATGAGAATTCATTTATGAATCCAATGGGCAAAGTCTCCATTGGCGGGAGAATGAATAAAGTAAACTGGTTCAGAGGCACAATTAAAACGCTTAAGGTTACCAACGTTGCCCTCGAACCCAAAGATTTTATTTTTATAAACGATTAGCTTTTTGTTTGCCTGCTTGGGCAAAAGAAGAGATTTGAATAAACCTAACGATCAAAAAAACTATTTAAACTTAACTAAATGAACTTTTTAAAATCTGTAATATTTACAATTATTGGAATTGTATCTATTACTGCTGTATTAGCAAAAAAATCGGATGATGTAAAAAAAGAGATTGAGGAAACCATGCTGAAAGCCACAGAGTTTATGGTTGAAGAAGTGAGTATGAACGGTGGTTACGTTTGGTATTACCTGCCCGATTTTTCGCGAAGATGGGGCGAAATGGAAGCCTATAAAACTATGGTGTGGTTGCAGCATCCCGGAACAATAAGTATGGGGCATTTGTTTCTTGATGCCTATCATACAACCGGAAACGAGTATTATTTAAAGGCAGCAAAAAAAGCAGCTGCAGCCGTTATCTGGGGGCAAAGCCATGAAGGGGGCTGGAATTATATGATTGATTTTGGTGGTGATAAGTCGTTTAAAGAATGGTACAATACAATCGGGAAAAATGGCTGGCGGCTGGAAGAATTTCAGCATTATTACGGAAATTCGACATTTGATGACAATACAACGCCAGATGCCGCCCGCTTTTTATTGCGTATGTATTTGGAAGAACTCTCGCCCGAGTATAAACCTGCACTGGATAAAGCCATCGATTTTGTTCTCGAAAGTCAGTATCCGCTTGGAGGCTGGCCGCAACGTTATCCTTTAAAATATGATTTTAATAAAGAGGGACACCCTGATTATACTTCTTTTTACACCTATAATGATGAAGTGAATTGGCAGAACATCCGATTTTTAATTCAGTGTTACGAAACGTTGGGCGAAGAACGCCTGCTTGACCCAATTATGCGGGGAATGAATTTTTATCTCATTACACAGCAGTCGAACGGAGCGTGGGCACATCAGTACAGCCTTGATTTAAAACCTGCCGGGGCGAGAACTTACGAGCCTAACGCGCTGGTGCCAAAAATTACCTGTCAGTGTGCACTTCAGTTATTAAAGTTTTACCAGTTTACCGGCGATGTGAGGTTTCTGAATCCCATTGAAAAGACGATTGAGTGGCTTGAAAAAACCAAATTGCCCGACAACTTAACCGAGAACGGGAAATATACACATCCGTATTACATCGAAATCGAAACCGGTAAGCCCATTTATGTTCACCGTAAAGGATCGAATGTAAATAACGCTTTGTACTATTACGATTATAATGTTGACAATTTAATTGTGCATTCTTATGGTAAAAGAACCATTCCGTTCGACATCCTGAAAAAAGAGTACAATCGAATAAAGGAAATGGATGTAAAAGATGTGGTAAAAGATTCGCCGCTGTTACCCGGAAAGTTCGACAAAGGAACTACTCCTCAAAAGTATTATAATCTGAACCGGGATGATTTTGATGATATTCCAGATCTGGAAAAAGTAGATGAAATTTTAAAAAGTATTGATGCCCACAACCGTTGGATGGCAAAACATGTGATGATTAGCAATCCCTATATTGGAGATGGTAAAAAAGGCGAATTAACTGAAGAGTATTCTCAAACTCATGTTGGCGACGAAACAGATACATCACCTTACCGCGACGAGTCGGAGCAGGAATATATTTCAACCGAAACGTATATTGAAAATATGAGGCTGCTGATAAATTTCTTGAACAAAGACAAAGAGTCGGTGTACAAGGATGATTTGAATTATAAGAAATTCGACTAATAACGAAAAACAAAATAACGATGAATAAATTAGCACATAGTTTTATCCTGATTGTAATTGCTGCAAGTCTGTTTTCAGGATGCAAATCCGACGATTGGGAATATCCGTTCAACGGGAAAGATCTGAGTGGCTGGAAACAGCTAAACGGAGATGCCAAATACGAAGTTATCGATGGGATGATTGTCGGGACCGTTGTGGATGAGGTAAACAATTCTTTCCTGGTAACCGAAAAAACATACTCCGATTTTATACTTGAAGCTGATCTGCAACTTGTGGGTTCTTCCAATTCCGGGATTAATTTCAGGTCGCACAGCGATCCCAATTTCCTCGACGGGAAAGTTTATGGTTATCAAAGTGAGGTTGATCCTTCAGACAGAGCATGGAGTGGGGGAGTTTACGATGAAAACCGCAGGCAGTGGCTTTATCCGGTCGATTTAAATCCCAATGCAAAAACAGCCTTTAAAATGGGTGATTGGAACAAATATCGTATTGAGTGTATCGGGAATTCCATCAGAACATGGATTAACGGTGTTCCTGTGGCGCATGTAATCGACGATATGGATTCGGAAGGTTTTATTGGTTTGCCGGTTCATTATGCCAAAACAAAGGAAATGCTGAACTGCCAGGTGAAATGGAAAAATATCAGGATTAAAACGAAAAATCTGATTCCGGCTTCTTTTGAAGATATTTATGTAGTGAATTTTCTTCCGAATAATTTGAATGATGCAGAAGCGAACCAGGGATACAAACTTTTGTTCGACGGTGAAACATCTGCCGGATGGAAAAGCGCCGAAGGAGGTGGATTTCCTGAAAATGGCTGGGAAATAAAAGAAGGAGTTTTATCGATTCTCAGTAATGAAGGCGACGATGCCAAAAAAGGTGGTGATATTGTAACTGATGAAAAATTTGGTGCATTTCAGTTAAAATTTGATTTTAATCTGACCTTCGCTGCAAACAGTGGAATAAAATATTGTACCGGAAATAACGGGCCTTCCATTGGTTTGGAATACCAGGTGATTGATGATGAGAATTTTGGGGAGTTGGGTGAAAAGCAGACGCTTGCTTCGTTATACGATTTAATTCCGGCAACACTGGAACCGCGATTTGTAAAGCCGATTGGAGAATGGAACCAGGGACAGATTGTTTTAACTCCTGACAACAAAATAGAACATTGGCTGAACGGGCGCAAAGTGATAGAATGTACCAGGGGAGACAGCACTTTTAATGCGCTGGTGGCTATCAGTAAATTTGCCAAATACGAGAATTTTGCGTTGGCAGAAGAAGCCCCGATTTTAATTCAGGACCATAATTCAACTGTACATTTCAGAAGTATAAAAATCAGGAGGATTGAATAGTGTATGGATGACTGCTGTAGGTCAGGAAATAACCTCTTCAACTTAAGAAATGACTGCTCATATTCAGGAAATGACTGCTATTGGTTGAGAAATGACTGCTGTTGATCGGGAAATGACCGGGTTAAACAAATTGGCCGAAGGTCATGTTTAATTCAGCCCGGAGCCTGCGCCCCGGGTATTAGCGTGTTTTCGTTATCGTCCTGAAAGGGCAACTTAACCTGCCCTTTCAGGACGCAATTATAACAATAGTATTCCCAAGGCCTTGCCCTGGGCTGAATTAATAAAGGCTTTCACCTTAATTTAATGGCTTTGGGGAATGGAGTGATTCTATGCAAATAATTCCATTCATTATAATTTCGAAGCTGCCCCTTTGTCCAGATATAAAATGGTATCAGGATGTGTTCGTAATATTGTTGCCGGGCAAGCTGTTGAAACTTCGGCGTTTAGTGTGTTGAAAACGGCTTCGGCTTTTCGTTCGTCGGGAACTACACAACTGATGTGTTTGCTGGCCATAATTGCCGGAATGGTTAAAGATAAAGCGTGTGTGGGCACATCGTCGAAAGTGGGGAACCAGCCTTCGCCCAACTGCTGATTTCTGCAGGCATCATCCAATTCAACCACTTTAACCAGTTTCGGATCGTTAAAATCTGCCACTGGCGGATCGTTAAAAGCAATATGTCCGTTTTCGCCGATTCCGATACAAGCCACGTCAACCAGGTAGGTTTTTAATAGTTCTTCGTATTTGGCAAGTACTGTTTCTATATTTTCGGCATCACCTTCCAGATAATACACTTCTTTTGGTTGAACGATATCAAGGATCCGTTCTTTCAAATATCTCCGGAAACTGGCGGGGTGCGTAATCGACATGTCCTTGTATTCGTCTAAATGAAAAACCGTAATTTTTTTCCAGTCGATATTTTCTTTCTGAAGGTTTTCAAGAAAAGAAAACTGCGATGCTCCGGTTGCCAGAATTAGATTGGCAAATCCTTTATTTTGTATGGCTTCATTTAATTTTGCTGCTACTGAAGTTGCAGCTGCTTTTCCCATGGATTCAACAGTTTCGTAAACCTGTACCAGGAGTTTATCTTTTTGAGTTTTTGTGATCATGATATTTTTATTTAAAAAAGTTCGACAATAGCGTAATAGGTGGTTAGGAACGAAAACAGAATGACAGCAACAATGCCCACATTCATTTTCCAGCCGGCAACATAAGTGTTCATCATTTTTTTGCGGTTGATTAGAATGAAAATGGGAATTGCAACTGCCGGCAAAATACAAGCCTGAAATGCCTGTGAGAATATCATCAGTGCCGGTGGTCGTTGTTTCAGAAACACCGATCCAAAGGCAAATACAATTCCCAGCAACATTAACCAGCGAAATAAGGGAGAATGCACGTCGCGTGGTTTCCCAAGGTAATCGGAAATCAGCCAGGGGGCAATTAAAACAATCGGGAATACAGTTGATAATCCGGCCCCGGTAATTCCAAGAATTAAAATGAGAGCAGCCCATTTCCCTCCCAGTGGTTTGAACAGATGGATCATATCTACCGTGTTATCCAGTTTTAATCCAATAACATGCAAGGTGCCTGCAGAAACTGCCATTATAATTCCGCTCAAAAAAAGCATCATTGCTGCAGAAACGAACGCATCTTTTTTTTCATTTTTCAGGTTGCTGATGGTCCATCCCTTTTCTGCCACAACAGTACTCCTGACTATAAAAACCGCAGCAGAACAGGTGGTGCCGGCCATGGCTGCAACCAATCCAAGTGCCCCAGGTTCATCGGGAATACTTGGTACCATTCCCTGTAAAATGCTTGAATAATCAGGTTTCAGCATAAAAAATACTACGATAAAACTCAATCCCATCAGGATAACAAAAACGGTAAGCACCTTTTCGAATTGTTTGTATTGCCCGAAATAAAGCAGTGCGTACAACAACGGTACAATAACCAGAATGATCCAGAGGGTATTAACCGTTTTGCCGTTGGTGAGGATTCTGATTCCTTCCTGAAGCAGTTCTGCAACTATTCCCATTACACCGATTAGTGCAAGCAATTCTCCGATTATGAGTGCGATGAGGATGTACAAAGCCAGTATCCAGCCATATTTAAATTCCGATTTAATGTTGAAAAGTGCTGTTTTTCCACTTACAAGCGTGACTTTTCCGTAAGCAACCATGAGAATAAAAGTAAAAATGCACGATAAAACCAGTGCCCAGAAAAGCGACATCCCGTATTCTGCACCCGATTTAGCCATGGTTGTAACACTCCCTGTGCCAATATTGTAACCGATTAAAAACAGTCCGGGACCAACAGCTGCCAGGGCGATTAAAAATTTCTTGATTATATTTTTTGACATAAGTTAGTTCGTTGCGTTGTAAACCAGTTTCCCGGAAACGTAGGTTTTTTGAATATTTACCTTGAAATCATCAAGCGTGAAAAGAATAATATCGGCACGTTTTCCCGGTTCCAGAAGCCCACGATCGTTTATCCCGTTCAGTTTTGCAGGATTTGTACTCGACATTTTTATAGCATCGGCCAGCGAACATCCGGTGACCTCCATTATGTGACCAACTCCTTTTGTGATGGCAGAAGCTGAGCCGTACAACACATTTTGTGCCGGGTAACGCAACATCCCATCCTTTGTCAACTCAATTGTTTCGCCGGTTTGGGTTTTGTATTCGCCGGGCTCCAAAGCTGCGTAGCTGGTAACATCTGAAACAATAATGGTTTTATCGGGGCCTTTTACTTTGTAGAATACCGAAATTTCTTCGGGCAACAAATGAAATCCGTCGCAAATAATACTGGCGGTCAATCCATCGTTTGCCAGTTGTGGCCAGAGTGGATTCCGGTGCCGGTTAATCATGTTTGCACAACCGTTTCCAAGGTGTGTTGAAATTTGGGCTCCGTTTTCAACGGCCTCGTTTATTTGTTCTGTATTCCCATTGTGGTGTCCCAGCGCAACAACAATTCCATTTTTTCTGCATTTTTTTATGAAATCGGTGGCCCCTTCCAGTTCCGGAGCAATGGTTACCTGTAGAATTTTTTTATCTGCAGCTTCATACATTTCCACAAATTCATCCCAATTTGGTAAACGAACAAATCGTTTTGGATGCGCTCCCCGAAAACCATCTTCCGGATTAATAAACGGCCCTTCCAAATGAAATCCTGGAATGGATCCCAGTAAATCTTTATCATTCATGGATTTGGCCAGCAGTTCAAAATTCTTTACCAAAACTTCCTGACTGTTTGTGGTTAGGGTGGGCAAGTAGGTAGTCACGCCTTGTTTCCACAATTCGCTGGTAGCTTTTTTTATTCCGTCGGTTGTAAGGTCACTCTCTCCAAAAGCGAACGAAACTCCGGCAAAACCATTTACCTGATTGTCGAAGAATCCGGGCGCCACAAATACCTTTTCAGAGGTGGACGAAAGTCTTTGAACTGGTTTTATTTCACTTATTTTTCCATCTTTTACAACAATCTGAACCGGTTCCCCGGTTTTATAATGAAGCCCTTCGATAACTTCTTGTGCACAAATATTAGTTATACCGAACAGCAAAATCATCAGTGCCGTCAGAAGTCCTGTTTTCATTTTTTCTAATCTTAGTTGTTTCATCTTCCGGTAATTATAATTTCAGATAGTTGACGGCCGTCCATTTTCCGGTTTCAACCGATTTTTCGAGCGCTTCCAATACCGAAACACAATTCAAAATACTTTGGTGCGAGCGTGGTTCTTTACCTGTTCTAAACATTTCAACCATTTCGGCGTAATTTTTTGGAGGATCAGATTCCTCAATCCTTGATTTCAGTTCCTTGAATTCTTTGCCCGATTCAACGTAGGTTTCCCAGCCGTAAGCACTTTGTTTGAATATTAGTGTTGCAAATAAGCCGGAAGAAAATTTCATACTGGCATTTCCGGTATTTCCGTTTTTATTTACCCGAACTTCTTCAATGTCTTCGCCAAACATGTACATTAATGGCTGAACAATGTGAACACCATAAAAGAAGATCCCACCGTATTTCGAGTAAATATCAGCTGTTCCGGTGCGCACTACCTGCGTAATTTTTTCCATCGATTTAATTTGATCAATCATGTCGAAGGTGGCAGAGCTATGAGCAATTGAACTGTATGATGTTACCGGTGTTCCCGCAGATTTTGCCATTTGAAGAAAATCTTTCCCGGCGCTGGCGCGGTAGCAAAATGGTTTGTCTACAAAGGTCGGAATACCTGCTTCTACAAAAGGCCGGGCTGCTTCGAGGTGGAATTTCGGGTGGCGGTGATCAACAATTAATGCATCGATATTTCCCAGCATTTCTTTTGGATCTTTCACCTGCTCGGGGATGTTTCCTTTTTTCATTGCCGCTTTGGCAAACTCATCGGTTTCGCCCCAAACATATTTTATTTCTGCTCCCGGGAATTTTTTATCGATATTGAACAGCTTCCCGAATCCGGCTGTATGCGAATTTTCTGCGCCAATAATTCCGATCGTTAATTTTTCTTCCGGTGAATCGGCCAAAACGGTTTTTGCCAGTAATCCGGACGTAGCCAGCGATGTAAGTGCCACCGATGTTCCGGTTGTTCTTATAAAATCTCTTCTTGTTGTCATAATTTCAATTTTATAATTTCATTTCCCAACCTTTTTCGTATTCGCGCGACCATAATTTTTGCGCCTCTTTATCACCTTTAATATGACCGTTTTGCGAATCAATTTCAAGTGAATGGCCAACACGCTGCGCAATATTTCCGAGCTGAACAAGCAACGTGCTTTTGTGTCCTGAGCCGATATCTGATTTTAGTGTTTCTCCGTTTTGAATGTTGTTGAAAAAATTGCGGATATGTAAAGCATCGAGATTACTTGACGGATTCGAAGCATCGCGCGGATCTACTTTTAGTTCATCATTTACTTCTTTTATGATGTTGTTTTTAAGGTCGTAAATTTTGTATTCGTTGCCGCCGTAAATCACAATACTGCCTTCTTCTCCATAAAATACAACTCCAACAGAACTTCCTTCAATGTTCTTGCCGTTGCAGCTTCGTCCTTCCCAGCTCATTGAAACATCTTCTGCAAAATCGAAACTGATAATTTGCGTGTCGGGTGTTTCCCAGTCGTCTTTGTAGCGATACCTGCCTCCATTGGAACTCACCTTTGTAGGAAAATCAACCTCCAGTCCCCAGCGCATTAAATCAACCATATGTGTTCCGTTGTTCAATGCTTCGCCGGTTCCCCAGTGCCAGAACCAGTGCCAGTTGTAATGAACAAAGTTGTCTTTAAATTCTTTTCGAGGCGCAGGTCCCTGCCATAAATTCCAATCGAGCCATTCCGGAACAGGAGCTGATTTTCCGATTCCAATGGAAGGACGGTTATTTGTATACCAGCCTTTGGCGTAATACGCGCGCCCGATTATGCCACCTTTTAATTCGTTAATGGCTTGCGCCACATTTGGGTACGAACGGCGCTGATTTCCCATCTGAACCGATTTATTATATCTTTTTTGGGCTTCTACCAGCATTTCACCTTCATGGGGATTGTGGCTGCATGGTTTTTCTAAGTAAACATGTTTGCCCGCCTGCATGGCTAAAAGAGCAGCAGGTGCATGCCAGTGATCGGGAGTTGCAACAACCATAATGTCCAGGTCTTTGTCTTCCAGCGATTTTCTGAAATCAGTAAAACCCACTGGTTTCAAATCCTGGATCTTTTCAACGTTTGCTGTACATTTTTTTATTGCTCTCGAATCCACGTCGCAAATATGAATGACATCGCAATTGTTTTGAAAAGCAAAATTTTGAGCCAGCGCATTTCCCCTTGAATTTACGCCCATTACCGAGGCGCGTAATTTGTTGTTGGCTCCTAAAATCCTTTTATAGCTCGCTGTACTGAATCCCGGGAGTATGCCGCCGGCAGCCACTGCAGCAGAACCTATCGCTGCATTTTTAATAAAACTTCGTCTTGAATTTTTCATTTTAGTTGGTTTATGATTTGGATTCTTTTAGCTAAAGTTGAGATAAAATCAACGTTTTGATTCTTTTCTCAGCTTCTTTTTTCTTAACAGTTATAATTTTTAACCGGTTATAATAATCCGATCTCTTGTTCCTTCAGATTTCTTGGTGTTGTTGGTCGCATTACTGATCGTTATTTTTTATTATACTCATTTTCTATTGAAAACAAGATGTTTAAGTTTAGTAAGTAGCCATGCATTTTTATTTAAATATAAGTAAATTATAGTTCTGATATTAGGTTTTAATACTGAAAATTAAAGGTTTTATATCAATTTTAAGAAGTTGTGTGAGGACTGAAATTAATTTGTAAAATCCTCACATACAGCACCGATGTTACTAAATGACGGTACTGATTCTCCCCGATGATTCTGAGAAATGTTACAAAATCTTAATTTATCAGTAATTTATCTGCTGTTCATTAGAATTTCTGTTTTTTTATTCAAATTTGCGACATCATTATCGTGCAATTAGTAAGATGTATGGTATTTGATGACAGAAGAATGAAAAACGGAAAACAGAACTTGCTGAGATTAAATGCCACATTGAGGTATTTTATTTTACAGAATATTTTTATGGCTGCCTCCCTTCTGTTGTGCAATAATTCGTTTGCACAAACAGAATGGCTTAGCGGGCGTGTTACTGATAGCGAGACCGGGGAACCGATTCCTTATGTTAATATTGTTATTAAAAATACGTTAACCGGTACTACAACCGATACCGCCGGAGTATATAAAATGGCTTATCCAAACAGCAACGACACGCTTGTTTATTCGGCTGTCGGTTTTTATTCGGTCGAAAAAATTATTCCGCGAACCTACCTCGAGTCTTTGTATGTTCAGTTAAAGCCGGAAACCTTTGATATTTCGGAGGTTGAAGTAAAACCCGACGATGGGCCGATGCGTCAGCTTTTCAAAAATATTCAGGAGAAAAAGGATAAAAATAATCCGGCGCAGTTTTCGAGATATTCTTACGAAAAATACACCAAGTGGGGTTATCAGATAAATAATGTCAAAGAGGACATGATTGATAACAGGGCTTTCAGAAATAATACGAACGTTTTTAAAACAGCTCCCGACAGCTCTAAGTACCTTCCGCTCTATTTTTCGGAGCAGCTGGCCTTTAATGAAGTGCAAAAAGATCCTCCGCTCCAGAAATCGACTGTGATTGCTGACAGAACAAATGGAGTGGGTGTGCTTAACGATCTTGAAATATCGGGATATACCAGTGCGCTGGACCTTGAGGTGAATTATTACGACAATTTTATAAACCTGTTTACCCAGAATTTTGTAAGTCCGATTGCTGAAAGCGGCTGGTTTTATTATAAGTATTTTCTGGCCGACAGTATGCAGGTTGACGGGGAAAAAATATATCGTGTTAATTATCAGCCGCGGCGAAAGGGAGAAAATACGCTTAAAGGTTATTTTCTTGTTGAAGATAAATGCTATTCGATAATGGAAATTGATGGCGATTTGTCGACCACAAGCAGTATAAATTTTTTGAAAAGCCTTCGTTTAAAAAGCAACTACAATTTTGTCAACGACACCACTCCGTTTTATAAGCGGGTGCAAATTGATGCTTTATTCGATTATGTTCCGTTCAAAACTGGGAAAAAGGATGGAAAAAGATTGTCGTTGTTTTACACACAGACGGCATCCATCGACAAGGTTGTTATCAATCCGAAAGAAGAGATTAAACTGAGTAACAGAAATGCGAAATACGAAACGGTAAAACTTCCAAGTGCCTACAACCGCGACTCGTTGTTCTGGCAAAATAACCGAATGGAGGAATTAACCCTGAATGATAAAATAGCAACATCGGTGATTGATTCGATTACCGATATCGGAGTTGTAAAAACGGCCAATAATCTGGCAAATATGTCGCTGACAAGTTATTACGATATCGGGAAAATTGAACTCGGGCCTTATACAAGCTTTCTAAATACAAATAAAGTGGAAGGATACCACATCTTTTTGGGAGCGCGAACAAGTGAAGAAATCAGCGACCGAATGATGTTCTGGGGTGGTTTGGGATACGGAACGCGCAACAAAAAAGTCAATTTCTCGCTGGGGTACGGTTATTTGTTCCCAACTTCTAACCGGCAGGTTTTTAAGATTTATTACGACGATAAAATGATTCGTCACGGTGAAAATGAGAAAATCCTGAACCTTTATGAAAATGCATTCACTCCGACTGAAAACAACCTGATTTCGCAATTATTGAAACACGATGAGCTGGATGAGATTTACAGGGAACAGAAAATTGCCACCCAGTATGAATACGAATGGTATCCCGGGCTTTTGAACAAACTTTCTGTTAATTATACCCAACACTACTCTCCCGAATTTTATCCGTTTATCAGGAATGGGAAACCAATAAATTCGGTAAGCGGACTGGAGGTGAGTTTAGATACCAGGTGGTCGCGCGAAGAAAAACTGATCGACAAAGGTTTTTTGCGATTGTATATGGATACGGAATATCCGATCGTGCATTTTACTGTTGGCGGCGGAATGGTATTTTACGACAACCAATCAAATTACTACGGAAAACTGGCCACTACGGTAAAACAGGCTGTAAATATCGGGCAAAGTCGTTTGGATTATGCGGTTGAAGCCGGAATCTTTCTTGGAAAACTTCCTTATACCATGCTGGATCTTCCGCGGGGTAACGAAACTTATGGTTTGTACAGGTACGATTTTAATATGCTGAATTACCTTGAATATGTTCACGATCAGTACATCCATACCTATGTGGATTATCATATGAACGGATTTTTAATCAGGCGAATTCCCTTGCTGCGCGAAACCGGCTTGCGCGAAGTATTCTCCTCGAAAGTGATGCTCGGGCGGACAAGTGATAAACACCAGGATGTAATTACTTTTCCATCGGCAATAACAACAATGCAGAATCCGTATGTTGAGTTGGGGGCAGGCGTTGAAAATATTCTGAGTATGTTTCGTGTTGAAGCAATATGGCGCGTAACTCCAAAATCGGTAATTGGTGCTCCTTCTTTTGGATTTAGAGCCTTGTTCTTTATCAGTTTGTAAGCTGTTACAACACTGTTTTTATTCCCGAAAAATTGTTTCTGAACTCGCTGGGCGTGCAGCCTTGCCGTTTTTTAAAAATCCGGTTAAAGTTCGAAATGTTATTGAATCCACAGTCGAAACAAATCTCAGAAACGCTTTTGTTACTTTCAATTAGCCAGCGGGTGGCGTATCCAAGGCGAATTTCATTTACAAAATCAACATACGATTTGCCGGTTCGTTGTTTTATCAGGCGGCTAAATGAAATAACCGACATGTTTACCAGTTTTGCTGCATCTTCCAGCTTTAGTTTTTGCTGGTAGTTTTCTTTCACGTAATTGTAAATCTTCTCGATCCGCTCGCTATTGTAGAAATCGTTTTGCCGCTGAAATGACATGTTTGTCAACAATTGCTGGTCGCGTGAAATTGCAAGGTCGTACAACAACGATTGAAACACCAGAAAGCTGTCGAATCCCCTTTTCTGGCTGAGCGATTTTAGCTTTGGCTCGACCAGTTGAATGGTTTGCTGCGAAAAAAGAATTCCTCTGTCGGCATTCTTAAATAACTCGTTCAGTGGTTTTAACAGATTTCGACCCAGCAAATCATCGGTAAATAATTCCCGTGGAATCTGGATGGTTATTTCGTGCATTGGTTTTAGCCCCGAATTCCGGTAGTTCTCCCATCCATGATATAGGTTCGGGCCCACCATTACCAATTCTTTATCGCCAATCACTCCAATATGATCGCCAACCAAACGTTTTCCACCTCCGGCGTTGTTGATGTAATTAATTTCATATTCAGGATGAAAATGAATGGGGAAGTTAAAAACACTTCTTTCGCGGTCGAAAATCAGGAAACAGTCCTGGTCTTTTAATGGCGTTATTTCCCGGTGAATTTGTTTATTCATACCTTGCATTTTCTGCAAAACTATAAGAAATGATAAAATAATACATTGATTTTAGTGAAATATATGGGGTTGCTTAATGTGTTTGGTTTCTTCTGAATTGGAATGTTTGGTTCTTTGTTGAGCCTTGTTATTAAGACAATCTAGACGAATAATGGAAAGCTGTTTAATTTGTATTTGTAAAAGGAATGAACGTTTTGAATGAGCGTGGCTTTTTTGATAGGTGATTAAAATTGATAAAATAGTATCAGTTAACGATTGATTTTCATTTGAGAGCATTTTCTTTCGAATATACATTTGTAAGCGTAAAATGTATGAAGAATATAGTGTCTGATTTTTTAGAAAAACATACAGGAGTGTAGGATTTCATAAAAGTGGGTAACAAATAAGAAAAGAAAGAATGAACGAACTTTTTTACAGCCGGCTGGAACAAGTTAAATCTAATTATACATCGTTGGTAGAAAAAACAAATGAAAAATTGTTTTCATCAAACGGTATTTATAACCGATATAAAAACCCGGTGCTAACGCGCAATCATATTCCGTTGCATTGGCGTTTCGATTTAAATCCTGAAACCAATCCTTTTTTTATGGAACGCATAGGTTTTAATGCCGCATTTAATGCCGGAGCAATGAAGCTCGGCGATAAATATATTATGGCAGTGCGTGTTGAAGGTAACGATAGGAAATCGTTTTTTGCCATAGCTGAAAGTCCGAACGGGATTGATAATTTCAAATTTTGGGACAGACCAATTACTCTGCCTCAAACCGAAGAGTTGGATGTAAACGTATACGATATGCGTTTAACGAAACACGACGACGGTTGGATTTATGGTGTTTTCTGTAGCGAACGAAAAGATCCGGATGCTGTTGAAGGGGATACTTCCAGTGCTGTTGCTGCCGCCGGTATTGCACGTACAAAAGACCTGGTGGCGTGGGAACGTTTGCCCGACCTTATTTCAACCACCGGACAACAGCGCAATGTGGTTCTTTTTCCTCATTTGGTTGATGGCAAGTATGCTTTTTATACCCGTCCGCAAGATGGATTTATCGATACAGGAAAAGGCGGAGGCATTGGTTTCGGATTATCGGAAACCATCGAAAATGCCGAAGTGAAAGAAGAAGTTATTGTTGACGCTAAAACCTATCACACTATTTATGAAGTGAAAAACGGCCTGGGACCGGCGCCGATTCGTACCGAACATGGCTGGCTTCAACTGGCTCATGGTGTGAGAAATACTGCCGCCGGACTTCGTTACACGCTTTACATGTTTATGACCGATTTGGAAAAACCGTGGATTGTAACCTACAAACCGCACGGGCATTTTATCGCTCCTTACGCCGAAGAACGCGTTGGCGATGTGTCGAACGTGGTATTTTCGAACGGCTGGATAGAAGATGAAGACGGAACGGTATTTATTTATTATGCTTCGTCGGATACGCGTATGCACGTGGCAACTTCCACTGTTGAACAGTTGGTGGATTATTGTATGAATTCACCGCAGGATAAACTTCATTCGCATCTTTCGGTTCAAATCATTAACGAACTGATTGACAAGAATAAAGATCATATGCAGTTGTTGTAATATTTTGAATTTTAAAAAGTTGGATGAATGTTCATCCGATTGTATTTAGTATAAATGAACGAAAATCAAACCTTAGATAGTTTATCCCGCGAATTTGCCTCTGAGTTGGAACGGATTCTTGAGTTCTGGAGTACGAAGGCTGTTGATGATTTGAACGGCGGTTTCGTCGGGCAAATCGATCATTACGGCGAAGTTAATTACGAAGCTGAAAAAGGAGCTGTTTTAAATGCCCGCATTCTTTGGACTTTTTCTGCTGCATATCGTTTTACGGGTGAGGGAAACCTGAAAGAAATGGCAACCCGTGCGTATAATTATCTGGTTGAATTCTTCCTCGATAAAAATAACGGAGGTTTATATTGGGCGCTCGATTGTAAAGGCCGGCCGGTTAATACACGAAAGCAGGCTTACGCTCAGGGATTCGGCATTTATGCTTTTTCAGAGTATTTTCTTGCAAGCGGTGATAAGCAAAGTCTGGAACATGCCCAATCTCTTTACCATCTTATTGAAACGAATTTTCGCGACGATGTTTACGGTGGTTATATTGAAGCACTGGATGAAAACTGGAACCGGTTGGAAGATATGCGTCTGAGTAAAAAAGATGCCAACCTTCCAAAATCGATGAACACTCATTTGCATATTCTGGAACCTTATACCAATCTTTACAGAGCCTGGCCGAATGAAGAATTAAAAGAAAGTATTCTACACTTACTCGAAATTTTTCAATCCAAAATAATCGATGAAAAAACAGGACATTTTAACTTGTTTTTCGAAATGGACTGGGAATGTGAAAGCGAAATTGTTTCTTTTGGTCACGACATTGAAGGTGCCTGGTTGTTGCACGAAGCGGCACTGGTAACAGGAGATGAAAACACTATCCGAAAAATACAAAAACCTGCCTTAAAACTGGTTGATGTTACGCTCTCGGAAGGAAGAGATGAAGATGGTTCTATTTTTAATGAACGTAAAAAAGGCGAGTTTGATACCGATAAACACTGGTGGCCTCAGGCAGAGGCAATGGTTGGACTGATGGATGCCTGGGAAATGACCGGGAATAAAAAATATTTGCCGGAGATTGAGCGCGTATGGAATTTCATAAAAGGAAACTTAATTGACTACGAAAATGGCGAATGGTACTGGAGCGTGGATAAAAATGGAATTCCTGCAACCAACGAAGATAAAGCCGGTTTTTGGAAATGCCCATACCACAATACACGGGCAATGATTGAAATGATTAGCAGAATCAAAAAATATAATTAAACAATAAAATTTGCCGGGCGTTGAAATTCCCGGGTTCTTTTCAAACTTAAAACTATGGCAAAACAGATAACGTTAAAAGAAAAAATAGGTTATGGATTTGGTGACTTTGCTTCATCCATTTATTGGAAATTGTTTACCATGTTCCTTACTATTTTTTATACCGATGTTGTTGAGCTAACACCGGCAGCAGTAGGAACAATGTTGCTTCTTACCCGAATATGGGATAGTGTGAATGACCCGATTATGGGGATGATTTGCGACCGCACCAATACCAAACAAGGCAAATTCAGGCCTTATCTTTTGTGGGTTGCCATTCCGTTTGCCATTGTTGGCGTTTTAACGTTCTCAAAATTTGATTTGGGAGCCAGTGGGAAACTCATTTATGCATATGTTACTTACACGCTTATGATGATGGTTTATACGGCTATCAATGTGCCTTATTCATCGTTGCTGGGCGTGATGACTCCTGTACCTGACGAAAGAACTTCCCTGGCGTCGTATCGTTTTATCGGAGCTTTTTCGGGAGGGATTTTTGTAACAGCTACTGCTGCTCAGTTTATTGAATATTTTTCGGCAGGAGGAGCCAGCGAGGCACGTGGATATCAGTTTTCCGTGATAATTTATTCAATTATTGTGGTGCTGGCGTTTTGGTTAACCTACGCCTGGACGAAGGAACGGATCAAGCCCGTAGTTCAAAAAACTTCTACGATTAAAAAGGATTTGGCTGATTTGGCGAAAAACGTGCCGTGGTTTATAATGTTGGGTGCCTGCGTTTTTGCTACCATATTTACCTCTCTTCGCGATGGTTCGATGATGTATTATTTTAAATACTTTGTACAGAATCAGGAGATTGCAGGATTCGGACTGGTTGGATGGGATAAGCTGGCCTCGGTTTATATGACCATGTGGCTGGCAGCGAATGTGCTTGGTGTTGTGCTGGCAAAACCGGTGTCTTCGAAAATTGGAAAGAAGAGAACTTTTTTGGCGGCAATGATTCTATCTTCAATATTAAGTTTGATGATGTACTTCCTGAAGGCTGATCAGATAATGCTGATGTATTCTCTGAATCTTTTAGTTGGAATTACGGCAGGTATAATAATGCCACTTATCTGGGCGATGTATGCCGATGTGTCTGACTTCTCGGAATGGAAAAACGGACGTCGTGCCACCGGTTTGATTTTTTCGTCATCTACCATGTCGCAAAAAATGGGTGGTGCCTTGGGCGGTGCTGTAACATTGTGGATTCTGGCCATTTACGGTTTTCAGGCAAATGTAGAGCAGACTGAAACCAGTTTAAATGGAATCAGGATGACATTGAGTATCTACCCCGGAATTGCTGCTTTTATAGCTGCAATGTTTCTTTTGGCTTATAAACTTAGCGATCGGTTTATGGTTAAGATTACAACTGAACTGGCTGAGAAAAGATCAGATAAAACAGAAGATTAAATAGAATAGTGCAAAACTGGAAAAGATGAAAAATACAGTGTGTGTTTTAATTATTTTGATGGTATTTTCTGCTTGTTCTCAAAAACCTGTGCCATCTGATCGGGAAGCTACCAAAGAGACTGTGAAATTATACCAGAACCTTTTTGAATTAAGGGAAAAAGGTATCATGTTTGGGCATCAGGACGATCTGGTTTACGGACATGGTTGGTATGGCGAAGAAGGTCGTTCGGATGTGAAGGATGCGTGTGGCGATTATCCGGCTGTTTATGGCTGGGAACTGGGGCATCTCGAATTGGGCGACGGATACAGTCTTGATTCTGTTTATTTTGCCGATATCAAAAATCATATAAAAGAAGTTTATAAAAGGGGAGGAATTAACACTGTTAGCTGGCACTTGCGAAATCCTTTAACCGGCGGTTCAGCCTGGGATGTTTCTTCAAAACAAGTGGTTGCATCAATTTTACCGGGAGGAGAGAAGCATGCTTTATTTTTAACTTATCTCGATCGTTTTGCTGAGTTTCTACAGGAGCTAAAAACTGATGAAGGAACGTTTATCCCAGTTCTTTTCAGACCCTTTCACGAGCACACCGGAAGCTGGTTCTGGTGGGGAAAAGATCTCTGCTCCATAGAAGATTATAAATCGTTGTGGCATTTCACTGTTCAATATCTGCAGCAGGAAAAAGGAATTCATCATATTTTATTTACCTATTCCACTGATCTGTTTAAAACCAGGGAAGAATACCTGGAACGATATCCGGGAGACGATGTGATTGATATTCTTGGTTTCGACTTGTATGATCGTGGTGACTATTATCCTGCAGCTTTGGAAAATTGTGCTAAACAGGTTTCTGAACTGGCAAACAAAAAAGGAAAGTTGGCTGTAGTTAGCGAAACTGGAGGACCTGTGAATACCAACCGTGAATGGTGGACACAGATGTTGGACATTCTTCGACCATACGATTTGGGATACGTATTAGTTTGGCGAAATCCTTTTAAACCGGCAGACCATGCTAATTTTGCTCCTTATAAAGGAAGTGTAGACTCCGAAGATTTTCAAAAATTTTATAACAATCCGAAGACTTTGTTCCAGAAAGATCTAACAAAGGAAAATCTTTACAGATAAAATTAAAAATTAACGCAGAGGTGAATGATGTTACCGGGTTGAAGTTTTCTTAAGATGAGTTCTCAAATTACTTTTGTGAAAATTTTTAGTCAGTATTTTGTAGTAATGCTGAAGTAAAAAAGAGAGTTCTAATTCCGACTAAAAATTTTATTGGCAAGTATTTTTTGTAAATCAAACTCAGTAAAAATATCGAAATATATTTGCCCTTTAGAGTTTTCTTCATCAGAACTAATCAAGTAAACAATCGACTTTCTCTTGATAGAGTCGGAACCTACCAGGTTTAAGTTTTGCAGCTCTTTCTTATTTTTTTCGGAATGGTTATTCATTGTTTACCTATTTTATGATGCCTGATGTAAAGGTAGTTGAACCTAATAGCTTATGGCAAGGAAAATTGCTTAAATACAGGTTGTATATTTCTGAAAAATAAGTAAGTAATGATGTAGTTTTGCTTAGAATATGCATCATGTACTAAGTATATTGTTTCATTTTTTGTGCTTCTCCGTTTAAAAAGATTTGCGCCTCTCCATACGAGTTAAGGCTCCGGTTAACCGATAGTATACGTATTTTAGTGCCGGGTCGGTCAACGTCTTCAACAAATACCGGAACTTTATGTGTGTCATTTTCTTTATTTAATATTTTATTGTTGTCATAGTCGAATGAAAAGTCATTGTGTTCGGCAAAAACAAATTCCAAACCCGATTGCCCGAAAGCCATCTCGTAAAAGCGCGAGAATACCAGGTAGATTTTTCCGTTGGGCATGCCGTAATAATGTGCAGGAAAAACTGTCGGAAGGTAGGAGGCCGGGGTTTGGTGAATAAGTTTTGCCAATGCTTTCATAACCTTTTAATTACAATGTTATCAATAAATAATTCGAGCCGCCTGTTTTTGGTTGACTCGTTTTAATCATTGTATTATAAATTCATCACAAGTCCATTTCAGGGTGAACCTAATATATTGCCTATATAAAGAAAAAGTTATTGCGTCCTTCATCTAAATATTCTGAAAAGAGTATAAAGGTAACCCCTGAAATGGACTGTTTTTTAGTAATTTACGAAAAATGACAAGGTGGTTAAGTTATTACCTGATTATCGGTCCGAAAAATACTGAATTGGAAAATAGTTTATTGGTACCTAACCACATTCCTCTAAAACTCATGTCGTCGAGATAACTGATCAGTTTTCCTCTTCCAATATTTTGGACTGAAACTATCGGGGCTCCTTTAAGCCGGTTTATGTTATCTTCCGAAACCCATCCGCTAAGGTAAGGTTGTTGGCTGTATTTTACAGGTTCGATATATTTCTTTTCCAGTGAATTGGCAACTGTAATATCATTTTTGAAAATGGCCAGTTTGTTATCAGTATAACCGTAACACAGCGGGTGGGTAATGTCGATATCCGATTCGAAAATTGCACCGCTGATATAATTCAGACTTCTTTCTTTGCTTCGCTCGGCATAGGTGAGGTAGCGTGTTGTGTCGGGTGCTACAGGTTTTTTGAACGTGATGCTGCCCAATTTATTTTTGGCGGCCCAAACGGCTGCATTTTTGCAAACAACCAGGTTACCACCATCTTTTACCCATGTTTTGAGTTTTTCGATGTTGTTGGAATTCCATTCTCTAAGCGATCCTGTTAAAATAATGTTGTTGTATTGTGCCAGATTAATACTGCCTATTTTATCCAAATCAGCTAAAGTAATTGGAATATGATAACGCTGATCGAACAAGTGCCAAATTTCTCCAGCTTCGCTAATGCTGGCACTGCCTCCTATAAACATCAGCATTTTAGGTTTTGTAAGGTTGGCGAAACTACCACTTCCCATGTCTATTCCATTGGGTGAGAGACCGGTTGAAAGTGCATAAAAATCAATTCCGGTTGATTTGGCTGTTTGTTCAATAAGTTGGTAAACTCCTTCCGGTGATCTGTTTTGGTCGTTGGCAGGAATAAATATGGTTCCATAACCAAAATTTTCATCGGCTCCATCCATTTTATACGAAAATTTCTCGGTAGCTACTTTAGTAATTAAACCGGCATCCTGTAATTTGTAAAGGGCTTCCGGAACATTATATTCATTCCATCTGAAAACATAACCTACTCCGCTTTTTCCGCCAATAATTTTCCCTGCAAGGTTTTGTGCTTCAACCGGATCTTCGCTGGTTGACACATTTTTTAAAGAACTCAAACCGGCAACCGGAATATTATATGCATGTGTAAAAGTCCATGTTGATACATCGTAAAAAGTAGTGTCGGTGAAGCTGTGAACATCTTCAAATATCGATTCAATCAGCCTTACCTGTTTTTGTTTTATTGGTACAATATAACTTGTGCCTGCCTTAAATGTAATATTGTCAGCCGTTAAATCACTTGTGTTTTCATACACATTAATTTGATGACGATTCAGAAGATCGATGAACATCTGGGTTTTTACCTTGTCGTATTCGCTGCCAAAAACATAGGCCTTTGTCGGGCAGTTATCAGCTACTTCATTGGCTGTCTGGTAAAAATCTTTTTGCAACAGAAGCAGTTTGTCGTGCATTTTTACGGCTGCTTCCATTGTAGACAGAGAAGTTGTGAATTGGTTTCTTATACCAAAAGCCAGTTTTTTCATTCCGTTGTCTGTTTGTTTAATCCTGCCCTGAAAACGAGCTTGCTCAAACAAAATACCAATACTGGCATTTACATCAGGATACGCTGAGGCTTTACCGTAATAATAGTCGTCATATTGTTCTTCAGAGAAATAAGTTGAGCCGATTGCATCTAAAAATTTAGCATGATATTGTGCTATTTCGTGAGTTAACTCGTAGTTCTTTTCCGGTGTTAACGGATTGTTCCGGCTAGGAACTCCCGGTTGGAAAAAGAAAGAAGAGTTGGAGCCCATTTCGTGATGGTCGGTAACAATGTTAGGTTTCCACTCGTGAAATCTCTCTACCCGCCCTTTGCTTTCAGGGTGTACTAACATTAAATAATCGCGGTTGATATCGAACCAGTAATGGTTGGTTCTTCCTCCGGGCCAAACTTCGCTAAACTGGCGCGAATTGTTATCGCCGTTAGCCGCAAAGCTTTGGTGCATATTTGCCCATGTGCTGTGCCGTGTAAAACCATCCGGGTTTAAACATGGATCAACAATAACAATTGTTTTTTCGAGTAGCTCGTCGATTTTGGCGCCTTCAGCAGCAGCAAGATAATATGCTGTAAGTACCGAAGAGTTTGTTGCACTCGATTCGTTTCCGTGAACTCCATAACCGAGAATTATCACAGCAGGTACACCTTCTTTTGAAATGTCTTTATCCAGTTCGGAATAATCGTAGTGAAGTTGTTTTAATTCATCCAGTTTGCTCTGGTTTTTTTCAGAAGTGAAAACGATATGAACCAAAGGCCTGTTCTCCCACGATCGTGCATATTCATACATAATAGCGCGATCTGAACAGCTCGCAATTTCTTTTATATAATACAGAACCTGCTCGTAGGTTAGGTTCCATTCTCCAACTTCCTGACTAAAGAATTCTTCAGGTGTCGGAATGTTTTTGTTGTAGGTAACGTCATCTGGGAGAAAGTACTCCATTTTTTCCTGGCCGAAGCAGAAAGATAACATGAATAAGAATAACGAAAGCAGCGCAGTTTTTTTCATTTTTGGCATTATTGAAATAAAAATTAACAGATTTTAAAGCTGGTTTTAACAGCCAGCGAAAATTAGGAAAAAACTGAGGTTTGACAAGTAAAAAGACAGGAGAAATAATCATTTCTTGATTTTGTGTAATGTATTCCAATGGAATGTAGTCTTTTTGATAGAATGTATTCTAGTGCTAATCTTTTTGAAAGAAAACTGTATAAACGAACCTGAACTGAACCAAAGTCCGATTGTTGATAGAGGACTGTGTGGTTTCTTTTTTTTTATTTTATGTAATGTAATTTCCTGTAGGTGAAGGGGTAGGCTACTTTTTATTTTCCTGACGCAACCATTTTCTGTCACTTTACATCTTAAAGAAACTAACAAAGCTTAAAAATATATTCTAATGAAAAAGCTGTTTCTGTTGGTTTTTACTTTCGTATCAACCTTCTCTCTTTATGCACAATCGGAAAAGGGTTATGTGCATCTAAAAAACGGATCGATAATTAAAGGGAAATACTGGTACTCCGGCGATCTTGAAAAGATTAATGTTGAATCGGCAGGTAATCTCTGGATTTTTAATTCAAACGAGATTGACAGTGTCATTTCCTTGCGGCCGGCTAGGGTGAAGAATATTCAAAATGAACAAAGTTATTCAAAGTTCTTTCTGCATTCTGAAGTTGGGGTTTTATTGGGAAACGACGATAATAACCAGACTGCTCCTTTCAGTTTTACAACGTCGGTTAATTATTCCGTTACAGACAAAGCGGCCGCAGGACTGGGTTTTGGGGTTGAATTACTCGACGAATCGTACCTGCCATTTTATGCAAATTTTGAATATAAATTTCGAAATACTTTTTCAACTCCGTTTGTGTTTTTAAAAGCCGGTTACCAAATACCGCTTGAAGACAGCCGGAAGGTTAACGATTATTATTATTACTATCCTTCGTGGAGCAGCTATGTCCCATGGCCCGGGTACCAGGTTGAGAAACTGGAGCCAAAAGGCGGTGTAATGATTAACGCAGGAGTTGGGTACCAGCGCATGTATTCACCGTCGTTTGGGATGTCAGTTGCTTTTGGCTACCAGTATCACCGTTTAAATTACGACGGAGAGAATGAATATTCGCTTGATGTCGATTACAATCGTTTAACTCTAAAACTGGGAATTATTTTCAACTAAAACCTGCACTATGAAAACAACAAGAAATATAATCACTCTTTTTATTTTGATGGCAGGAATATTATCCTGCATGGACGAATATACCGAAGAATTCGTTGCCAATTCGCCAGTTTATATGTCGTACGACGATTTGCGTTCAGCTGTTAAGCTAACCGAATCAAGAGATCTGGAAAAACCGGGGAAAATGTACTTCAAGGACGGCTACATCTTCATAAACGAAATGTTGGAAGGAATTCATATTATTGATAATCGCGATCCGCATAATCCCCTGAATACAGGTTTTATTGAAATTCCCGGAAATGTTGATATCGCCATTAAAAACAACATTTTGTATGCCGACAGTTATATCGACCTGGTGGCAATCGATATTTCTGATATTACCAATCCTTATGAAGTAACCCGGGTTGTAGATGTTTTCCCTTATACAACTCCGCCGTTGGAGGACGGCGATTATCCAATATCTAATGTTGATGAGGATAAAGGTGTGGTAATAAAATGGGAGATTAAAAAGATAAGGCAGGAAATGGAGCCTCGGGTTTATCCGATTTATTACTACGATGCTTATAATTATGCTACAAGGGAAGATGGTATCTGGTTTGATGCCGGTGGTGCTGCAGGCAATAGTTTTGGAATTGGCGGATCGATGGCCCGCTTCGGTTTGTACGACGACTATTTGTATGCGGTTGATAATGCCATGCTTTATATGTTCGATGTTAAAACCGATGAGAATCCCGAAGAGATTGGGAATATCAGTGTTGGTTGGCAGGTGGAAACCATGTTTATTTACGACGATCATATGTTTTTCGGAACACAATCGGGAATGCGGATTTATAGTCTTGAAGTTCCGACTGTTCCCCATTATGTGGGCGATTTCTGGCACGTAACCAGTTGCGATCCGGTGGTTATTTCAGAAGGCTACGCCTATATTACGCTACGTGGCGGTAATCAGTGCGGCAGCAATGTAAATCGGTTAGATGTTGTTGAATTATCAGCCGATTATACAAATAGTCAGCTTTTGGCATCCTATCCTTTAAATGGGCCGTACGGACTTGGAATTGATGATGACATTTTGTTTGTGTGTGATGGTGATGCTGGTCTGAAAATATACAATGTTGCCGATAAGCTGCATATCGACGATAATAAAATTGCCTCCTTCCCCGGAATAAAAACCTACGATGTGATTCCTTTCGACAATTACCTGTTTATGATTGGCGACGATGGATTTTACCAATACGATTATTCCGATATTGATAACATTCAGCAAATTAGTTTCATTCCCGTTGCAGCGAATGAATAGATACAGGATTTATGTGGTTTCCTAACTTAAACAAGCAGATTCTATGAAAAGAGTAATTAATCTCTGTATCTTTTTGCTGATTGTTTTATCGCTTTCAGCACAAAACCAAAAGGTGCACGTGCTGTTAAAAAACGGATCGAGAATTAGCGGAACGCTGATCGAATCGGATTCCGAGAATAAAATCCGGGTGGAAAGTAAGGATTATTCATGGATGATTCCTCAAACAGATATCGATACTGTTTTAACTACGAAAAGAATCCCGAATAAGAATAGTGTTGAAACACCCTGGTTTTTTAAAGCCGAATATGGTGTTTTGAAAGGCAGTTCGGAAAACGAGGAAGAAAGCATCAGCTTTTTCCATGGTTTGTTTAATTATCACCTCGATAATAATATTTACGGAGGTGGCGGACTTGGAGTCGAATATTATCAGCAACGTACTTATATACCAACATTTGCCAACCTCGAACTGCGTTTCAGAGATACAAAATATACTCCGTATTTTTTCATTAAGACAGGTTATCTGATACCGGCCGATAAACAAAAAAGTTCTTCGGTTTACGACGAGTACGAATCGCGAAACCTTCATCCGAAATACCTGAAAGCGAGTGGGGGAGTGCTGCTTAGTTCGGGTATTGGAATTGCCAGAATGTTTGGGCCCAACTTCGGAATGAGTTTTTCTGCTGCTTACCGTTACCACGAAACAAATTATTCGGGTAAGGAAGAATACGAACTGGAGCAGCGTTACAATCGTTTGGCTTTAAGCTTAGGAATAATCTTTAAATAACCACCTATGAAACGAACATGAATTATTATCATTCCAAATTCACACAAAAGAATGATTAAAATTTATGTGAGTTCCTGAATGTATTCAAATTTTTTGAACATTCAGAAATCAAAAAATTTTAAACAGATGAAAACACGTATAAAAAATTGGTTCTTATTTGTTCTCATATTTGCTGTTTTTCCGGCTTGTGAGGATATTGTTTATGAAAACGACCTGAGAAATGTCCCGGTCTATCTTACTTACAGTGAACTTCGAAGTGCAGTTGTTAAAACAGCTCCCGGGAAACTGGAAAATCCCGGGAAGATCTACTTTAAAGATGGCTATATTTTTATCAACGAGGAGATGAAAGGAATTCATATTATAGATAATCGTGATCCCGAATCGCCCGAAAAAGTTGCATTTATAAATATTCCCGGAAATATGGATATGGCCATTAAGAACAACACTTTGTATGCCGATAGTTATGTCGATTTGGTGGCCATTGATATCAGCGATATGAATAATCCGGTTGAAGTAAACAGAGTGGAGCGGGCTTTCCCTTACACCGTGCCGCAGCTAAAAGACGAACAGCTTTTAATGGCAAAGATTGACGAGGACAAGGGCGTTGTGATCGACTGGGAAATTGATTATGCAAAAATTGAGGTTGAACGACGCGAATACCCGATTTATTATGGAGGATGGTACAACAATTATTCAAATTATTATTATTTAGACTATGCTTATTCCGATCTGGCAATGGCTGCCAATTCATCCTCGTCCTCCTCTCAAAATATAAGTGGTTATTCCAGTACCGGAGTTCAGGGAGCTTCGTTTGGCGTTTGTGGGTCAATGGCACGTTTTGGTTTGAGTGGCGATTATTTATACACTGTCGATCGCGAGGAGTTCAATATTTTTAATGTCAGCGACGATAAAAATCCGGTTCTGGAAAAAGAACGGGAAGCAGGCAGCGATATCGAAACGATGTTTATTCACGACGAGCATATGTTTTTAGGAACCATGACCGGCATGCTGGTTTATTCGCTTCAGGAAGCCGGAAATCCTGTTCGAATTAACGAATACAGTCATATTAGAAGTTGCGATCCGGTGGTGGTTCAAAACCATCTCGCATATATTACCTTACGTAGCGGAAGTGTTTGCGGGCGCTCCCAAAGTCAGCTCGATATTCTTTCGTTAAGCGACAATTATAAAAATGAAACCTTAATGTATTCTTATCCCATGAGTGAACCTTACGGATTGGGAATCGACGATGAGATCCTTTTTGTTTGCGACGGACAGGATGGTTTAAGGATTTTCGACGCCTCAGACCTGGCTTTGATCGGACAACGGGAAATTGCCCGTTTTGATGATATCAAAGCGTTCGATGTGATTCCTTTCAACGATTACCTTTTTATGATTGGCGACGATGGTTTTTACCAGTATGCATATTCCGATCTGCAGAATATTTACGAGGTTAGTCATATTTCTGTTGACAAGGAAAATTAATCAATATTCAGTATTATCTTAAGGCTGGGCAAACTGTCCGGCCTTTTTCATTGTTATTCAATCTGTAATCGGTGTAAAATTGTATTTTTGCAACTTGGAAAATTAAAGGGAGGCCTGTTAGATGAAGAAGAAAAATTGGAAGAGTTATTTGTTGCCGCTTTCGGTAATGATAAACGTTGCGGCGTTGGTAATTGTTTTATCATCAGCAAATTCAGGGACTACGGAAGTAATCGTAAAAAAAGAGGTACGCTACGAACCTATAGAACTTCCCGCAGAGGTAAGTTTTGCAGGAGAACCTATGCCGCTCGATCGGTTTTATGTGAAAGAAGCACTCGACCGTGAACTGCTTTCCAATGCATATTTTCATTCACAAACCATTCGGTACATAAAACTTATGCCCCGTTATTTTCCGATTATTGAGCCCATTTTAAAAGAACACGGTATTCCTGATGATTTTAAATACCTGGCTGTAGCCGAAAGTGGATTGAATCCGCGGGCAATTTCGCCTGCACGTGCAGCCGGATTCTGGCAACTAATGAAAGGAACCGCCACCGATTATGGACTGGAGGTGAACATCGAAGTAGACGAGCGTTACCATATCGAAAAAGCGACCCACGTTGCATGCGAATACATTAAAAATGCTTATGAAAAGTTTGGAAACTGGACAATGGTTGCCGCAGCGTATAACCGCGGATTAACTGGTGTTAGCAGGCAAATGACCCGTCAAAAAGAAAATGATTATTACGATTTGCTGATCACTACTGAAACGGCACGTTATGTATACCGAATTGTTGCCTTAAAGCTGCTAATGGAAAATCCTGAGAAGTATAATTTTTATATTCCTGAAGAGGAAAAATATGAACCTATTCCAACAAAAGAAGTTGAAATAAAAGGTTCGGTGGCAAATTTTGCCGATTATGCACAAAAGCAAGGCATTAGTTATAAAGTGTTCAAAGATTTTAATCCCTGGCTGAGAGAGAATACCCTGACTTATTCGGGGCGAAAAAGATATTGGGTAAAAGTTCCTGAGATTTAGTGTTGACTTAAAGCATATCGCCAGACTCCATTCCGTGCACATGAGGAATGGAATGACCATTGAATGATACAAATGACAAAAAAGAACAATAATACAAATATGCAATCCGCCGAACCGGAGTACGACGAAAAGATCGTGGTTGAGGGCGCGCGAGTTCATAACCTTAAAAATATTGATGTTGAAATTCCGCGTAACAAATTAACCGTTATTACGGGTTTAAGCGGAAGTGGGAAATCGTCGCTGGCATTCGATACAATTTATGCAGAAGGACAGCGCCGTTATATAGAAACTTTTTCTGCATATGCACGCTCGTTTCTTGGAAATATGGAGCGCCCCGATGTGGATAAAATTACAGGTTTGAGTCCCGTTATTTCCATCGAGCAAAAAGTAACTACCCGAAATCCCCGTTCAACAGTTGGCACAGTAACCGAAATTTACGACTTTCTGCGTTTGTTATTTGCCCGGGCCGGTGAAGCTTTTTCGTACAACACCGGTGAGAAAATGGTGAAGTACAGCGAAGAAAAAATTATTCAGCTGATCAAGAGCGATTTCGCCGGAAAACGGATTTACATTCTTGCCCCGGTTGTGAAAGGACGGAAAGGACATTACCGCGAATTGTTTGAACAGATTCGCCGCAAAGGTTTTTTAACTGCCCGTATCGATGGTGAACTTACTGAATTAATGCACAATCATAAGGTGGATCGTTATAAAAACCATTTCATAGAAATTGCCATTGATAAGCTGGTTGTTGATGAAGCCAGTACAAAACGACTGAAAGACAGTGTGCAAACGGCCATGAAACACGGGCATGGAATCCTGATGATTCTGGATAATGAAACCAACGAGGCTAAATATTACAGCCGCCTGTTGATGTGCCCGACCACGGGTATTTCGTATAACGAGCCGGCACCACATAATTTTTCTTTTAACTCTCCACAGGGTGCTTGTCCGAAATGTAACGGTTTGGGAAGGGTAACCGAAATCGACATGGACAAGATTATGCCCGATAAGGAAAAGAGTATTTCCAAGGGAGGAATTGCGCCTTTGGGACCATACAAAAATTCTCTTATTTTCTGGCAGATTGAGGCACTTGGCGAAAAACACGGTTTCGATTTAAAAACACCCGTTAAAGATATTCCAGAAGAAGGACTGAATGAAGTTTTATTCGGGACAAACGAACGTATTCAATTAAAAAATACACCGCTGGGAAACAGCATGAATTACATGATGACCTACGATGGTGTGATAAAATATATTGATAATCAGCGCGAAGAGCATACGTCGAAAACGGCACAAAAATGGGCAAACCAATTTGTAAAACAAATTGAGTGTCCCGAGTGTAATGGAATGCGCCTGAAAAAGGAATCCCTGTTTTTTAAAATCGACGGGAAAAATATTTCAGAACTCGCCCAGTTGGATTTGGATGAATTGGGAGAGTGGCTGAATGGTTTGGAAGACCGCATTTCAGAGCGTCAAAGAAAGATTGGTGCCGAAGTGATTAAAGAAATTCGCGACCGGCTTGGTTTTATGCTGGGAGTTGGATTGAATTACCTTGCTCTCGACCGGACAGCGCAAAGCCTTTCGGGTGGAGAATCGCAACGAATCAGGCTGGCAACACAAATTGGTTCGCAACTGGTTAATGTGCTTTATATCCTCGATGAACCCAGCATTGGGCTGCATCATCGCGACAACCTGAAGCTGATACAGGCGCTGGAACAATTGCGTGATTCGGGTAATTCAGTTATTGTGGTGGAACACGATAAAGACACCATGCTTCATGCCGATCATCTCATTGACATGGGGCCGTATGCGGGCCGTCACGGAGGAGAAGTGGTGGCTGCCGGGAAACCGGAGGAGGTTTTAAAAGCCAAATCGTTAACAGCCGATTATCTGAACGACCGAAAACAAATTAAGGTGCCGGCCGTACGTCGAAACGGAAAATCAGATATTATGAAAATAAGTGGCTGTTCGGGAAATAACTTAAAAAATGTAACGGTTGAAATTCCGCTGGGTAAGTTTATTTGTGTGACTGGTGTGTCGGGAAGCGGGAAATCTACGCTCATTAACGAAACGCTGCAACCCATTTTAAGCCAGTATTTTTATAAATCGCTAAAAGATCCCCTGCCATATAAAAAGGTGGAAGGATTGACGTTAATTGATAAAGTGATCAGGGTTGATCAATCGCCAATCGGGCGAACTCCGCGCTCAAATCCGGTTACATACACCAATATTTTTGGTGATATCCGTAATTTATTTGCCCAATTGCCAGAATCAAAAATCAGGGGGTACAAACCCGGCCGTTTTTCGTTTAACGTAAAAGGTGGACGTTGTGAAGAGTGCCAGGGGGGAGGTTTGAAACTTATTGAAATGAATTTCCTGCCCGATGTATATGTGCATTGCGATAAATGTAACGGTAAACGCTACAACCGCGAAACGCTGGAAGTGCGCTACAAAGGAAAATCCATAAGCGATGTGTTGGATTTGACCATCAATCAGGGCGTTGAGTTCTTCGAACATATTCCTTCCATTTCAACAAAATTAAAAACCTTGCAGGATGTTGGTTTGGGGTACATAACACTGGGCCAATCGTCAACAACTCTGTCGGGGGGAGAATCGCAGCGTGTTAAACTGGCCTCCGAACTGGCAAAGCGCGATACCGGAAAAACAGTTTATATTCTTGATGAACCAACAACCGGGCTTCATTTTGAAGATGTACGTGTATTGCTTGAAGTACTAAACAAGCTTGTTGAAAAAGGCAATACCGTTATTGTAATCGAGCACAATATGGACGTGATTAAGACAGCAGATCATATTATCGACTTAGGACCTGAAGGAGGGAAACACGGTGGAAAAGTTCTCTGCACCGGAACACCGGAAGAAGTTTGTACAAATAAAAGATCACACACGGCAAAGTATTTGAAACAAGAGCTGGGATTGTAGTTGTCAGGGATTTATGGTTTGAAGAGCTGAAATGCAGGAATGCAATAATATATGAATGCTTAAATGCTAAATTGGCAATTGGCAAATAGTAGTAAGCAAACTCGCAGCTCGAAGCTTATGACTCGCAACTTAAAAGTTAATTCCTAAATAAATTTAAACAAACCACAAAGCAGTTCCTGTTTCTCATTGTCTTTTCATACATTTACTTGTAGAAACAGACAAATATGAGCTATGAAAAACGTTGAGATTTTTTGCAGGAACACCAATTCAACCCATGTTTACCCTATGGGTACATCACTTCTTGAGATTAGTAAGGATCTAAATATTAAACTGAATAATACGATTTGCGGAGCCATTGTGAATCATAAGGTGAAAGAGCTTTCGTTTTGTGTGGTAAAGCCCAAGCACATCGAATTTATAGATGTTGCTCATCCCGATGGCATGCGGATTTATATCCGAAGCCTTATTTTTATAATGTATGCAGCTGTAAAAGAGGTTTTTCCTCATGTTGCTTTTCGGGTGCAGAATGGAATGAGCAACGGCTATTATTGTGAATTGCAAGGCCTTGAACGGGAAATTACAGATGCCGATATTTTGGCTATAAAAAACGAAATGAAGTCGATAATTGATGATGATATTCCATTTGTGAAAAAAGGTCTGATAACTTCTTATGCGGTTGATCTTCTGGTGAAACAGGGCTTGGAAGAAAAAGCACAGTTGTTTGAACAGCAAGGACGATTGTATTCGTATCTGTATTTTTTGAAAGACCAGGCAAATTATTTTTATGGTCATCTTCTTCCCTCAACGGGTTACATCTCAAATTTTGGTATGGTTCCGTATTACGATGGAATTTTATTACGGGTGCCGCATCGTAAGAATTTGAAGAAATTACGAAAGGTATTTTATAACGAAAAACTCTTCGATATTTTTCAGGAACAGAAAGATTGGGCTGAAATTCTTAATGTATCGACAATTGGGAGTCTTAATGATTTCACCCTGCAAAATAAAAGTGGAGATATTATTAAAATTTCGGAGGCGCTTCACGAGAAAAAAATTGCAGAAATTGCCAATATTATTTCTTCCAAAAACGGCAAAGTGAAAGTGGTGCTGGTTGCCGGACCTTCTGCATCGGGGAAAACAACTTTTAGTAAACGGCTTGGCGTGCAGTTGGCTGTAAATGGAAAAACACCTTACCAGATTTCGCTTGATGACTATTTTGTTGACCGGGAGTTGACTCCAAAAGATGAACACGGGGAGTATGATTTTGAAGCATTGGAAGCCATTGATGTTGCTTTTTTCAATAAACAGTTAATCGAGTTGTTTGAAGGAAAAGAGGTGTGCCTGCCAAAGTTCGATTTTCACAGTGGCAAGCGTGTGCAAAATGGTAATAAACTGAAACTTGGCGAAGACGACATTCTAATTATTGAAGGGATTCACGGCATAAATCCCGATTTGCTTACCGATGTAAAAGAAGAAAATACTTTTAAGATTTTTATTTCAGCTCTGACTCAGATTTCTGTGGATGAGCATAATCATGTATCAACAGCCGATAATCGTTTGTTGCGTCGAATGATTCGCGATTGTAAATACCGCGGATACCAGGCTGCCCAAACTTTAAAACGGTGGCCCTCGGTGCGAAAAGGAGAGGAGCGAAATATATTTCCTTACCAGGAAAATGCCGATATCATGTTTAATTCTGCAACCATTTATGAGCTGGCAGTTCTGAAAAAGTATGCTGAGCCCATTTTGAAAAATGTGTTGGAAAATCAACCGGAATATAATGAATCGACACGACTGCTGGAATTTCTTTCATATTTTAAACCCATCAGCGACGATGAAATTCCACCTACTTCCTTGTTACGAGAGTTTCTTGGAGGTAGTAGTTTTGCATATTGATACTGGAAATCAGCCGTTTCACTATGCGGGAAAGCATTCTGTAAAATGCCGAGAAGTATCGTGCAATTTTACACCCCAACTTTTAACTTATAACACGAACGGTGTCTGCTTATTTTTCCCGGTTCAATAAAAATGATGATATTTGTACGGCTAAAAAAATTGTAGAATGACAAAACAAAATACACCCTCTGTTTTGGGGATTGGAAATGCCCTTGTTGATGTAATTTCAGTATTAAAAGATGACTCTATGCTGGAGCAGTTCGGACTGCCGCGGGGAAGTATGACGCTGGTTGATGCCAATCAGTCGAAAACCATTTATAACGCCACTTTTTCTGAAGAAAGTGAGTTGGCTACCGGTGGCTCAGTGGCAAATTCTATGCGCTCCCTTGCTAATATGGGCGGCAGTGCCGGATACCTGGGGAAAATTGGTCGCGATAATCTGGGCGAACTTTTTCAAAATGATTTCGAGAAAGCCGGTGTTCGTACGCACATGATTTTTAGTGAGAGCGATACCGGAAGAGTAATGGGATTGGTAAGTCCCGACTCGGAACGTACTATGGCAACTTATCTTGGAGCTGCTGCTGAAATGGTTCCTGCTGAAATTACATCCGATATTTTTAAAGGATACGAGTATGTTTACATCGAGGGATACCTGGTTTTTAATCATGCATTGATTCAGGCTTGTGCTGATGCTGCCAAAGAAGCGGGAGTAAAAATTGCACTCGATCTGTCGAGCTTTAACGTAGTGGAAGCCAATCTCGATTTTCTGAAAAACCTGATAAAAGATTATGTAGATATTTTGTTTGCCAACGAGGAGGAAGCCAAATCGTTTACCGGTATGGAGCCGGAAGAGGCTTTGCACGAGATTTCAAAAGACTGTGAAATTACCATCGTAAAAGTGGGGAAAAAAGGGTCGATGATAAAAACCGGTGATGAAGTGGTTCGGGTTGGAGTTATTCCTGCAAAGGCTATCGATACTACCGGGGCAGGCGATGCCTATGCGGCAGGTTTCTTTTATGGTTTAACCAAAGGTTATAACATGGAAATTAGCGGAAAAATTGCTGCCTTGATTTCAGGGAGAGTTGTTGAAGTTATGGGGCCTAACCTGCCGGAGAGAGATTGGCAGGAGGTGAAAGCTGAAATTGGAAAGATCGTTCAGGGATAAAAATTATAAAAAATGCCAGCTCAAACGAACTGGCATTTTTTTTATGAATTAAAATTTCTTTCTCAGGATTTAAAATAATCCGTGGATCTGTGCATCGATCTTATCGATAACAAAACTAAGATCTTCAGGATTTGTAGTAAAATCAAGATCGTCGACATTAATAACCAGTAGTTTACCCATTTTGTAACCGTTGATCCAGGTTTCGTAACGATCATTTAGTTGCTTCAAATAATCCAAACGAATGGAATTTTCGTATTCCCTTCCACGTTTTTGAATCTGGTTAACAAGAGTTGGGATAGATGCACGAAGATAAATCAGCAGATCGGGAGGTTGAATCAAACTAACCATCAGATCGAACAAAGATTTATAGTTCGAAAAATCCCGGGTGCTCATCAAACCCATAGCGTGAAGGTTGGGAGCAAAAATTTCGGCATCCTCGTAAATAGTACGATCCTGTATAATGGTTTTACCTGATTTTCTGATATCAATAATTTGCTGAAACCGGGAGTTCAGGAAATATATCTGCAGGTTGAACGACCAGCGTTGCATGTCGTTGTAAAAATCGTTGAGATACGGATTTTCATCCACATCTTCGTAATGTGGTGTCCATTTATATTGTTTGGCTAAAAGTTCGCTTAAAGTTGTTTTGCCGGCTCCAATATTTCCTGCTATAGCAATGTGCATGACTGTTGATTTTTTTTAGAAAATCTAAAGTATAAAAAAATTACTTTTTAGCCTCCATGATGTTTATAACTTCATCCAGATATTTCCTGTTATTCGCAAGTCGGGGAATTTTATTTTGTCCTCCAACCTTCCCCCGTTCTTTCATCCACGCGTAAAAAGTACCGGCAGGTGCCGAAATAACGTGTGGCATATCCAATGTCAGATTTTTGTGTCTCTTGGCTTCATAATCGGAGTTGATGGTTTTTAACGAATTATCGAGAATGAGAGTAAAATGGTCAAGATCTTTAGGCGGAACTTCAAATTCAATAAGCCACTGGTGCGCTCCTTTTTGGTTATCGCCCATAAAAACAGGGCCGGCTGTATATTCGTTTACAATGGCTCCGGTATGGTGGCAGGCAACCTGCAATGCCTGTTCTGCGTTATCAATAATCACTTCTTCGCCAAAAGCATTAATAAAATGTTTGGTGCGGCCCGTAATTTTTATTTTGAACGGATATTTGCAGGTGAATTTAATCGTGTCGCCAATTATATATCGCCATAACCCGGCGTTGCTTGAAATTACAATCGCATAATTTTCGTTCAGTTCAACTTCTTCCAGGCTCAGTACCCGTGGATTTTCTTTATGATATTCCGACATGGGAATAAATTCATAATAAATACCGTAATCAAGCATAAGTAACATGTCGTCGCGGTGCTCGTTATCCTGAATCCCGAAAAATCCTTCAGAGGCATTATAGGTTTCAAGGTAGTGCATCTGTGCCGATGGTATTAGTTTTTTGTATTGTTCGCGATAGGGTTCGAAGTTTATTCCTCCGTGGGCAAATACCTCCAGGTTGGGCCAAACTTCCAACAGATTTTCTTTTCCCGTTTTTTCGAGAACTCTTTTAAAGAGAACCAGGTACCACGACGGAACACCGGCAAAAGCAGTTACATTTTCATCGAGAGCTGTTTCTATTATTTTTTCCATTTTTTCTTCAAACTCCTCAATGAGAGCAATCTCGGTAGTTGGTGTTCTGAAAATATCAGTCCAGAAAGGTACGTTTTCGAGCATAATGGCTGATAGATCTCCGTAAAACGAGTTGTTATTAAAATTATTAATGCGATGACTGCCTCCTAAAGTTAGTACCTTGCCTTTCAGTACCTTAGATTCGGGTTTGGTTGTGATGTACTGAGCAAAAACATCCTTGGGGCCGCGCAGGTGACATTCTTCCAGCGCCTCTTTGGTTACAGGAATGAACTTACTTTTATCGTTGGTTGTGCCCGATGATTTTGCAAACCAGCGAACCTCTCCCGGCCAAAGCAGATCTTTTTCTCCATCGCGTAATCTGTCGACATATGGTTTAATATCATCGTATGTTTGGAGAGGCATACTTTGTTGAAAATCTTTATGAGAGTCGATTTTTTTAAAATGATGTTTCTTTCCCCAAGTGGTGTTTCTTGCGGTTTGTAAAAGGCTGAAAAGTGTTTCGTTCTGTATTTCGTGTGGATATTCGCGGTAATACTGTATTTGGTAATTCCGTTTTATGTTAACCCACTTTATTACTGAATTGAGTAATGGCATTTGATAAGTTTAAATTTCGGTTGCTAAATTTATGAATATTTATGGCAAAATTTTAATAAAAACGATTACTCTCCGGTTAAATTTTTTCAAAGTTTTCGGGACAGTAATGCCTAAAAATAAAAGGTTGTTTTACTCGTTTAACTATAAAAATAAGACACTCACCGATAAAAGCATTTTAATAATACGATTGAATTTCTATTTTTACAAATACTTTTTAAGTTCATAATAAATTATGTTCTGAAAGCACCTATTAACCGTCTGTTCGTAAGTTATGAATTACATTGATATTATTTTGGTAATCCTTTTATTATTGGCCGCCATTAACGGGTTCAAAAAGGGATTAATAGCTGAAGTTGCCTCGCTGGCTGCTTTGATACTTGGAATTTGGGGAGCTATTGAATTTTCGTATATCACTTCTGATTTTCTTGTTGAGAATTTTGATCTGCACACCAAACATCTGAATATTATATCGTTTGTCGTAACTTTTATAGTAATTGTTATTCTGGTTCACATTGTAGGCAATACAATTAACAAACTGGCAGAAACGGTAATGCTTGGTTTTGTTAATAAACTGGCAGGATTGGTTTTTGGGGTGTTACGCTCTGCTTTAATATTAAGTATTATATTGGTTGTATTCGATAAAATTGATGAGGATATTCACATTCTTTCCGAAAACACCAAAGAAAATTCACGAATGTACGAACCCATCCGATCATTTGCTCCCTCAATTTTTCCTTTTATCGAAGGATGGGAGATTGATCTGAAAGAAAATCGCACTGAAGGACATGTGGTATAAACTAAAAGAACGTTTTAAGCGAACTAAAACTGAAGAAGTTAATATTGATGTAGTTTGTTTAAACTGCGAAACAAAATTTACAGGGCATTTTTGTCCGAATTGCGGGCAGGCCTTTAAAGAATACGATCGGCCTTTCGGATTTATTATCTATAATTTTCTGGGCGATTTTTTCGCTTTCGATACCCGCTTTTTCAAAACCCTTTTTGCCTTAATGGTAAAACCGGGCTTTCTAACTAAAGAATATTTAGAAGGAAGAAGAGTACGTTATGCTCCGCCTTTCCGGATTTTTGTATTCGTTAGTTTTCTTCTTTTCTTATTGTTGCAGATATATACGAATCGTGGGTTAAGTACGGTTTTGGATCACGATTTAAAAGACTCAAATATCGGACTCGATTCAACTTCTCTGGTGATGGCTGATTCAATAATTAGCGAAGCAACCGCTGAACTGACACCCCAGGAAAAAATGGCTGTTGATAGTATGAAAGAGAAGTCCATAAATTTAGTCGACAACCTTACAATTGGTGGTGAAAACAATAAAATAGATATGGGATCTTTAAAAGATACGCGCGATTTAAGAAAGGCACTTAATAATTATGCAGAAGAACTTGAGGTAAAACTGGAAAACGAAACCGATCCTCAAAATCAGGCAGATTTACGGAAATATATTCGTTTGTGCCGTTCGCCCGAGAGTGCTATGGCAAAGATCCTGAAGTATATTTCATACGCTTTTTTCCTGCTCTTGCCCATTTTTGCGCTGCTAATGAAACTTGTTTATATCAGGCGAAAGCAGAATTTTATGCGGCACCTGGTATTTTCAATTCACATACATTCCTTTATTTTCCTGGTTTTAACGTTGATTCTGGGGATGTTCTTTTTTGTAGAGGGTGAAAACATGCTGAAACTTTCCGGTTATATTATATTGTTAATACCGATATACATAATTATTGCCATTAAAAAGGTTTATGGTCAGTCGGTACGAAAGGTAATCGCAAAATTCTTTGTGGTTTCTTTCCTTTATAATATCATCTTCTTTGTTGTAGTACTTTATGCGTCGTTGAATGCTATAGACGTAATCTGAAAAAAAATGAAAATAGTTGCAACATTTTTTTACTTGCTGTAGTCATATGGGCAGAAAATAACTAAAAAATGAATAATTATGATGCCAGAAGTTTTTGTAACCGGTGTAGTTTTTTTTGCAACTTATCACATTATTAAGCTGATATCAACGCATCTTTTAAAAAGAAAGTTGATTAAAGCTGAACAGTACGAAAGAGTTGGAATTCTGGAAGAACCCAAGATTGAATCAGATGAATCAAATCGTTATCCTTCGTTAAAATGGGGATTGGTAGCTTTAATGACCGGGATAGGTTTTATTATAATTGAAGTATTGGGCTTGTTTAAACGAGATATAGTGAGAGGTAACGATGCAGTTTTACCCATTGGTATTTTGCTGGTGTGTATTTCTCTTGGTTTTCTTATCTATTTCTTTATTATGAACGGAAAAGCCGTTAAAAAATAATAATGATATTGATAGCCTTACTCTGAGTGAGGCTATCAATATTTTAATGGCTACTGAAAAGAGTATTCCCCAATCTGCTGAAATCCCCTTAGAAAATCCTGTATTTTCATGCGTTTTTTACCTGCAATCTGCAGATCGGTAATTTGAAGCCAGCCATTTGTACACGCTACTTTAACAAAGTTTTTTCCATCGCTTTCGATCGTTCCCGGAGCCGTATTCTTTGTGCCTTCCACCTGGAGGGCAAAGAATATTTTGGTTGAAATTTCATTGCCCGATTCTTTGTGTTTCAGGGTACTCCAGGCTGCGGGATAAGGAGATAATCCCCGAATAAGATTTCGTATTATTTCCACATCTTTTGACCAATCGATTTTGCAGTCTTCCTTGAATATTTTAGGGGCATGTTTAATTTCAATATTATCCGTCAGCTCATCTTGTGGAATGGCTTCGTAATTCCCTTCAGCTAAAGCATCCACGGTTTCTACTACCAATTTGGCTCCAATATCCATCAGTGTGTCGTGAATGGTTTCAACGGTATCGTTTTCCCATATATCAATCTCTTTTCGGAACAGGATTTTGCCTGTGTCTATTTCTTGGTCGAGCAGGAAAGTAGTGACACCTGTTTTCAATTCTCCGTTAATAACTGCCCAGTTTAGCGGGGCAGCTCCCCGATATTGCGGCAGCAACGATCCGTGTAGGTTAAAGGTGCCCAGGCGCGGCATATTCCAAACCACTTCTGGCATCATCCTGAAAGCAACTACTACCTGTAAATCGGTTTTTAGCGCTTTCAGTTCTTCTAAAAACGCTTCGTTCTTTAATTTTTCAGGCTGTAAAATATGTAATCCCTGCTCAAGTGCATATTGTTTAACTGCTGACTGATGAAGCTTTTTTCCCCGTCCTGCCGGTTTGTCCGGTGCAGTAATTACACCAACAATATTGTACCCGTTGTCTACCAATTCCTTTAAACTGGCTACGGCAAAATCGGGGGTTCCCATAAATACTATTCTCAGATCTTTTCCTGTCATTTTTTTACTTTTTACGAAGGTTTGTATTTCCTTTTTGTGCTTTGGGCCAGTACGGACAGTGCCGGCAACCATTGGCGCAGCAATAGCCCCTGTTGGTAAGATAATCTTCTGTCATAACGCGGTATCCGTTTTCCATATAAAAATCTTTTCCTTCTAGTAATCCATCGCTGAATCCTTCATCAAAAAGATCGTCGAAATAGCCCATGCTCAAATTTTCTTCAAAATTAGGTAAAATGAAGTATCTTTAGAAAATACAGGAAAACATTTTAACAATGGGAATAGAAAGAGATTACCTAATGCGGCAACTGATGATGTTGTTCGATGTGCTTCAAAAGATTTTAAGACTGCGCAAAAAAGGCGATAAAGAAGAAGCAGAAACGCAAATCAGGTATTTTTATGAATGTATAAAAGTAGATAATGACCTGGATCAAATGAGTATTGAAGAAATGGTTCAGCTGTTTGAAGATAAATTGAAACTTACCAACAAGCATATCGAAATGATTGCCTTTGTTTTAAAAGAGCAGGGCGAACTGGTTGAAGATGATGACCAACGGATCGATTTTTTTCGAAAATCGTATTTTTTGTTGGAAAAAGTGGAACGGGAAAGTACTTCGTTTTCAATGGACAGGCAAATGAAATTAGCCCACCTGAGAGAGTATATGAATTAAGTGTCTGATTTTTTCAGCTCTCTGTTTTCCCTTGAATAAATATCGATGGAAACAATCATGGCAGTAAATCCCCAAAAAGGGACAGATATTTTATCTGTATCAAGGAAATTATTCATGAATCCGTGAATATAATAAGTAATCAGACTTATGAGTGCAGTCAGTACGATGGCACGCAGCCGATAATCTTTCAAGCGTGTGTATGTTTGAATAGCGGTGTAAATTACCAACCCGATAATCAACAGGTAACTTAGCAGACCCATAAAACCAGACTCCGCCAGGGGGCCAAAATATTCGCTGTGTGCATTTCCTCCGTCGGCAGAGTTGGTACTGATAATAGTACGGTCTTTATTTAGCTGGTAAGGAGCATAATTAAACATATAGGTTCCCGGACCGTATCCAAAAAGAGGTTTGTCGGCAAACATCCTTAATGCGCAACTCCAGCGGTTTATCCGTTCCAGGTTCGAAGCATCGGAAGTAATGTTTGACATCGACGAAATATGTGTCATAAGGTTGGTCGACGATTCTTCAGAATTTTGTTCCAGTTTCATTAAAATCTGGTTCTGAAATACAACAAACAGAACAATTACTGAAATCAGAGAAATAAAAATCGTTTTAAATTTAATCTGAAGTTTAATAATTCCCCAAATACCCAATGCAATTACAATGCTAAGCCATGCCGCCCGGCTGTACGATAACACAAATCCCATAAAAACAACGGCTAAGGTTGCAGCAGACAGCAAACGCATTTGCCTGGAATTTTTTTTATTTAGTGCAAACATCACTAAAAAAGGAAGGTAAAGGGCAGTAACGGCACCGTAGGAGGTGTGGTCGCGATAAAAGGGTGAAACTACAAAGTGTGCAGCTTGCTTGTCCCAGAGCCCGTATCCTAAATGTCGGTATGTGGAATAAAAAATGACGATTATTAAAGGGATGACATATAACCAAACATATTTTTCCATGTTTTTCCCTTCTGAAAATAGCTTGGCTGTTAAAAGATACAATCCTACTATAAACCAGATCCGCATTAAAAGAAATTTAAACGAAACCACCGGCATGGTGCTGGTAGAACTGGTAGCCAGAATCCAGAATAAATTGAAATAAACCGCCAGCGATATGGGATGTAACAATATTTTTCGGTCGAATTTCCGCTCCTGAACAATTTTTAAAATGAAAAGTATTAGTAAGCCAAACAGTAATGGCTCGGTAGGCAGGTACATGTCGAACCCGAATCCGGGCATTATTTCATGAAGCGGAATGGAAAGTGGTGCGAAAAATGCAATAAGGTAAATAACTTTGTCGAACGAATAAATAGCCACCAAAAGAATTGCCAAAACCAAAGGCAATGCATTGAGATACAACATGTCCTTTTTTACCACAAACCACAGATTCAGCAAAATAAAACCAATGGAAATGAGGTAAAAAAGCGAAATCCGTATGGCGGCATTACGCATCACGTTTTACTCTTCTTTATAATAGTCGAGAACAAGAAATAACAATAATGCAAGAAATGCAGCAGAGAATGTGGAGAAAGCTACTATCAGCCAACGTACCGGGTACGATTTTTTAACGGCCGGGAAAGGATATTCAACTATATGGCTGTATGTAATATTTTTCTCATACTCGGCCAGGTGCTCCTGATTCACCAATGTAAGAGAATCAATAGCATTCACTGTTCGGTTATAATTGCGCTCCATGGCTACTATTTGGGTTCCGTTTGCCGAGAAGTTATTGTATAATTTTTCAATTTTTTTTGTGTCGGCAGAATTACCCCGACCATTGGCTAAGGCATTCATATAACCACGGGTGAGTTCCGGCAGCTGTTTTTCAAAACTTATAATTCCCGAAGCTTTTCTAATACTGTCGAGCTTGTGTCCATAAACAGCCAGTTCCTTGTATTTTTTTGTCAATTCTCTCGCTGTAATATCTACCATCTCTTTTTCTTTGGCTTTATGTAATTCGCCAACTTTATTGTTGTAATAACTGATAATAGAATCACACATATCTGATGCGCGTTGCGGATCTTCGTCAACCACTTTTATCTCTGCAGTTTCAAATTCCGTTTTACTCGTGCTTACAAACGTATTATACATGTCGAACATGTATGTTAGATACTGTGGGTCTTCTTTGTTGATCTTATAAGCCTGATCGAGATTAAAAGCATCGAACATTTTAAATTTTATGTCGTTCGAGTTTAAAATTTCCAGCATTTGTTCCGTCTCAGACTCATCACTTAGTGTCCAGATATTGGTCGGATACAGACGTGCGGTTGATTTGAATCGAGGAGTGATAAAAGCCGGACCTGAAAAAATTGCAGATAAAACAATTGCAATTATTCCAACAATAACAAAATGAAATTTGCGCTTCCATATCAGATTTAGAATACGCCTGTTGTCAAAAAAATTATCCATAAAGAGTGGTTTCAATTCGATCGTGTAGATTCAACGCAACCGAAACGCTTTTAGTATTTGAGTCTCCTATTATTCAGCAATGATCAGGTAATAATTTTTCTTTCCTTTTTGTGCCAGAATATATTTTTCGTCGATCAGAAAGTCATTGTTTACAGCAAGATCCGGGTTGCTGATTTTCTCTTTATTGATACTCAGTCCATTACCTTTTATAGTCCTGCGAAGTTCACCTTTCGATGGAAATACTTCCGTTTTTTCAGCTAAAAGATCGATTACATTAATGCCGGCAGTCAATTCTTCTTTTGAAATTTTGAATTGAGGAACACCTTCGAACACTGCGAGGAAAGTACTTTCGTTCAGCTTGCGAAGTTGTTCGGCTGTTCCTTTTCCAAAAAGAATTTGTGAGGCTTCAACTGCCATCTCGTATTCTTCGCGCGAATGAACCATAGTCGTTACTTCTTCAGCAAGTTTTTTCTGAAGAGCCCGTGCATGTGGTGCTTCTTTGTGTTCGGCTACCAATGTTTCAATTTCGTCTTTCGGCAGCAGAGTAAATATTTTAATGTAACGTTCTGCGTCTTCATCTGAAGTGTTCAGCCAAAACTGATAGAATGCATATGGAGAAGTGCGTTCAGGATCGAGCCAAACGTTTCCTGATTCTGTTTTCCCGAATTTAGTACCGTCGGCTTTTGTAATCAGCGGACAAGTGAGAGCAAAAGCTTCGCCTCCATCCATTCTGCGGATCAGTTCTGTACCGGTGGTAATATTACCCCACTGATCAGATCCTCCCATTTGTAAACGGCAATTATTGTTTTTATATAAATGGTAAAAATCGTAACCCTGTACCAACTGGTATGTGAATTCGGTGAAAGACATACCCGATTTTGATTCTTCGCCCAAACGTTTTTTTACCGAATCTTTGGCCATCATGTAATTAACGGTGATGCGTTTACCCACATCACGAATGAATTCGAGAAATGAAAATTCTTTCATCCAATCATAATTGTTTACCAGAAGAGCTACATTCTCAACGTCGCTTTCAAAGTCGAGGAATTTAGCCAGTTGAGCTTTTATACATTCCTGGTTATGACGAAGGGTTGCTTCATCCAAAAGATTACGCTCCTGTGATTTGCCTGATGGGTCGCCTATCATACCTGTCGCTCCGCCAATTAGCGCAATTGGCTGATGTCCTGCTGTTTGAAGATGTTTTAACATCATGACACCTACCAGGTGGCCAATGTGCAATGAATCTGCAGTTGGATCGATACCCACATAAGCTGCAGTTAATTCTTTTTGAAGTTGTTCTTCAGTTCCGGGCATCATATCGTGCAACATGCCTCTCCATTTCAGCTCTTCTACAAAATTCATTCGGAAAACGTTTTTAAAAATTTGCGCAAATATATAAAATGCTGACTGTTATTCGGGTTCTTTATTGGCAAAATGAATAAGTTAAAGGGAAATTAACTGCCGGGTACCGGATACTGAACTGAAGGATTGAACTGAAGAATGATTGAATGCGGGAATGGTTTAATGCTTGAATAGGTAAAATCGAAGCTCGAAATTTTCCTTCTCCGGTTGACTCCCATTCACCCGGGGAAGCGTAAATGAATGTGAAATGTTTTAACGACAAAAAGTTTACGACTCGTAGCCAGCAGCTAGAAAATAAAATAAAAAACTTGTAACCTTTTTCTACCTTCGGAAGTCAGATAGGGTGATTATGAATGATGCGCAACTGGTTCAACAGGTCTTAAACGGGAATAACCATGCCTTTCGGTTTCTGGTTTCGAAATACCAGCGATTGGTTTTGCACGTGGTTGGCCGCATTGTTCAGCAAAACGATGAGGTGGAAGATATCTGCCAGGAAGTGTTCATTAAGATATTTAAAACCCTGAAGAAGTTCAGAGGCGATTCGAAGCTTTCTACCTGGATTGCAACTATTGCTTACAACTCAGCAATTACACATATTCGAAAACAAAAAAGGAGGGGAGAAGTATCGTATAGTGAAGATCCGAATCTTATTCTGTCAGAAAAAGACTCCGGATTGAACCAGAAAATCGTTGAAAAGGAAGAAGCTAAAAAATATCTCATGCAGCTCGTCGAGTCGTTACCGGTAAATTACAGAACGGTGATTACTCTGTTTCATCTTGAGGAGTTTTCGTATAAAGAGATAGAAGAGATTACAGGCATGCCCGAAGGGACAATAAAAAGTTACCTGAGCCGGGCGCGTAAATTGTTAAAAGGCAAGATTGAAAAAGTTGCCCGTTTGGAACAAACAAATATTTTTGCAGATTATGTTTGAGGAAAAACAAATTTTTGATACCGATAAATTGCTGAATGAAGTTTTAGCAAGCGAACCTGAGTTTGCCTTACCGGAGAACTTCGCCGATTTAATGGCTGACAAAATGGGCCGCCGTTTTGCCTGGGGGCAGTACATAAAAGAGTTTATTATTTATTTGGGAGTAATACTCGGAATTGCAATGGTAACGGCAGTTATGGCTTTTGTGTGGTTCGATGCCAACTGGAAAAACTGGTTCGACTTTTTTTTATCGAATGTTACACTTGTGCTTGGAATTAATTTTCTATTGGTATTTATACTGTTTGCCGACCGCGTATTGCTGCGGTATTTTATGTACCGTGCAGCTCAAGAGTAAAAGGATTTTAGTTGAAAGTTCTACTTTCTACTTACGACCTGCTACTTACTACTTTCTTCTACCTTCTTGGTTTCCGCAAATAAATGACCTGGCCAACGCGGAGTTTCTGTCCTGGTTTTATATGGTTTCGTTTGTAAAGCGGTTTTAACTTTATGCCATACATCTGCGAAATATAATGCATGCTTTCGCCATCTTGTACTCGGTGAATTTGTTTGTTTTTCGGTGCTTTTTTCTTTTTTGCCTGTACATAAATTATTTCGTTTGCCACCGGGTGATATCCCGGGCGACGGTCGTTGAATTTATACAGTTCCCAGTCGTTTAATCCCAGCTCCTGGGCCAGCATTTCAAAGGTGTCGCCTTCGCGGGCCACAACCGATTTTACCCGGTTAAATTTTCCTACTTCGTGCGAGTTGTAAGGATTTAGGGTAAGTTTGTTCGAGATACCTTCGTTGCGTATATTTCTGTGATCAGTAGATGCCAGTTCCTGAAACGAGATTTCTTTATCGAGGCGGTAAAGTTTGTTTTCTTCAATAATTTTTATGAGACGTTTATCGTAATCGTTAGCCGTGGCATAACCTGCCTTTTTAAGTCCTTTTGCCCAGCCTTTGTAGTCGCTTTGTTTCAAGTCGAAAAGGAAGGCATAACGCGGATTATCCATTAAAAAATTAGTATGGTCGATATACGATTCTTCAACGGTTTTGTATTTTCTGAAACATTCGTTTTTGCGGTCATCGTCGTAATAAACCTTTTTCCCCATCCAGTCTTTTTTGCATTTTATGCCGAAGTGGTTGTTCGATTTCAGCGACAGTTCGCTGTTCCCGTTTCCCGATTCCAGGCAGCCCTGCGCCATTGTAATACTTGCCGGAATCCCGCTCCTGTTCATTTCTTCAATGGCTGTGAGTTGCCAGCGATTAATGTACTCTTCGCGGCTCATTTTTTGCGAGAAAGCCGTCGTTGAAACAATAAATAGCAGGAAAATGGGAAATATGTGTTTCATGTTTTTTTATACAAAATTTATTGTGGTAAAAGTAAAATTCAGATCATCATTAACCGATTAAAACCTTTGCTTTTTATAAACAATGAAACGTGAGTAAGTGTGTTTTTATTGGGTGAATCCGGGGGAATAAGAAGTGAAAGTTTAAATTTTAAAGATGGTTTTTTATTTCTAAAATAGTTCAAGCAGATTAAATACCCCATCAAACCTTCCATTTAATATAAAATTGTACATTTGAGAAAAATACCCGTTTATGCGAAGGAAGGAACTCAGAATAATGGTTTGCGAGTACGATGCGGTGGTTGAATTACCCGAAGCCGATCAGAAGTTATTGCTGGCAGCCCGCGAAGCCTGTAAAAATGCTTACGCACCTTATTCGAAATTTAAGGTTGGTGCGGCTTTGCTGCTCGAAAACGGCGAGGTAATAACCGGAAGCAACCAGGAAAATGTAGATTTTACCGATGGAATATGTGCCGAACGGGTAGCCTTGTTTTATGCCAATTCAACTTATCCCGATGTGCCAGTGAAAGCCATTGCTATTACTGCGCAAAACTCACACGGACTGACGGAAGCTCCTACCCAACCTTGTGGCTCGTGCCGCCAGGTTTTGGTTGAAACTGAATCGCGCTATAAAAAACACATGCGCATTGTTCTAGACGGACGCAAACACATTCAGGTACTCGACGGTGCAGATAATTTGCTGCCATTAGCTTTTAAACCAGATGCGTTGGAGTAGGTCGATTAAAGTTTAAAGTCTAAAGTTTAAGGTGCGGTTATTGGTTGGACGTTTGCCAATTACAATTTGCCAGCTGCCTATTCTGAATTTTAGCATTAATGCATTAATATATTCTCGCATTCAAGCATTCCCAATTCAGTCCTTCAGTAATTCAATCCCTCAGTTCATGTTCTAAACCTCAACAGGGCTAAAACGTCCCGCATGGAAAAGTTTCATGAACTCATCCCAAACCGGATCTTTTGGCGGATCGGCCACGATGGTTAAAGGTTCTTTTCGTACCGGATGGATCATTTCTATCCTTCTGGCATGCAGATGAATACCCTTGTCTTTATTAGAGCGAGGAAATCCATATTTAAGATCGCCCTTAATATGAAGGTTTAACTGCCGCAGTTGGACCCTTATCTGGTGGTGGCGTCCGGTATGAATTTCTATCTCGAGAAGGTGGTAACGATCGATGCTGGCCACGTGCCGATAGGTTAGACTGGCGTATTTGGTTCCCTCTTTGGGCTCGGTATAAGCGTAGCTCCGGTTTCTGTCCTGGTTTTTAATAAGGTAATGTTCCAGCGTATCAGAATACTTTGGCGGACGTTTATCCACTACTGCCCAGTAGATTTTTTTTACACCGTCTTTAGTTTGAAACAGTTTATTCAAGCGTGGAAGCACCTTGCTGGTTTTAGCTAAAATAAGAATTCCACTGGTTGGCCGGTCTAAACGGTGTGGTAATCCAAGGTAAACATTTCCAGGTTTGTTGTATTTTTCCTTCAGATATTGTTTAACCTTGTCCATTACGGTAACATCGCCGGTTTTATCTCCCTGAACGACATCTCCACACGCCTTGTTTATTGCAATAATATGGTTGTCTTCGTAAATTACGTTTACCGTGTTGCCCATAATATGATCGCCGATAGAATTTGTAGAGACGTACGGCCGTACGTCTCTACATTTTGTAATCTGTTTATATTTTAAATGCCTTAATACTGCTCCTTCTCATTCGGGAAATCCTGCGATTTTACATCGTTTATATAATTCCCGACGGCCCCTTTAATTTCCGCAGCCAGGTTGTGGTATCTTCTTAAAAAACGAGGCGAAAATTGTTGCGTAATTCCAAGCATATCATGAATAACCAGAACCTGTCCGTCAACACCACCTCCGGCGCCAATTCCTATAACAGGTATTTTTAGTTCTTTGGCTACTTCTGCTCCAAGTGCAGCCGGAATTTTCTCTAAAACAATGGCAAAACAGCCTGCCTCTTCCAGTAATTTGGCATCGTTGATCAGTTTCTCTGCTTCGGCTTCCTGTTTCGCTCTAACTGTGTAAGTGCCGAACTTGTGAATGGATTGCGGCATTAAACCAAGATGTCCCATCACCGGTATGCCGGCAGAAAGGATCCGTTTTACCGATTCAATCACTTCTTCGCCTCCTTCAAGTTTTACCGAATCGGCAGCCGTTTCTTTCATAATCCTGATGGCAGAGTTAAGAGCCTCGCGTGAGTTTCCCTGGTAAGTTCCAAAAGGAAGATCTACTACCACGAGAGCACGGTTTACGGCACGCACCACCGATGCTCCCATAAATATCATTTCATCAAGAGTGATGGGAAGTGTGGTCTCGTGTCCGGCCATTACGTTTGAGGCTGAATCACCAACAAGGATAACATCTAACCCGGCTTCATCAACCAGCTGAGCCATGCTGTAATCGTAAGCGGTTAACATGGAAATTTTTTCACCACGTAATTTCATCTCCGATAGACGGTGGGTGGTTACTTTTCTGACTTCACTGTGTACTGACATGTCTGTTTGTATTCTAATTATAGAACAAAATTAACCAAACCTTTTGTTTTTGCACAAAAACACTGTGCTTTATACATTCTTAATTCGGGAGTGTTAACTTTTATTAACCGCTGCATGATCGTAGTTTTCAGAAGGTTTGCTTTCTTTGCGTTTTATTTTAAAGTCAGAAGATGAGCAAACAGCATTATATAATTTATCGAACTATTCTTCCTGTTTTATTTTATTTGGTTGCCTTTGGCGCTACTGCGCAGGAAAATGGAATTAATAACCAGGTTGTTTCCTATAAAAAAGGACAATTGAACTCGGGCTTTGTTTTCGATGTGAGTAACGATCGTGAAGAACTGCGCACGAATGAAACACGTAACTACGAAGAACAAACCATTCTGAATGCACGATACAGATTCGAGAATAAGTACTGGAACTTGCTGGATTTTAAGCAGGAACAGTGGAATGCTTCTTTTGAAGTTGGTCCTTTTGGCGGTTTTGGAGAATGGATAGACAGTTCCGGTGTTGCTAATTCTAAGGGAGATCAGTATTCGTATGGAGTTCGTACTGCAGCCAGTGTCGGCTATCAAAACAGGTTTTATTACGATCCGAAAAATTATACCCTCATCGATGTAAACGCCTGGGGACGTTACGATGTTTTCAAGCAAAATTCAGATGGCTCCAGCATGGATACGCTTGGTGTAGTAACACTTTTCGACGACAGCGATATTATGGGCCGCCTGCGTTATGGTTTTAACGTTAGTGCCGGTTGGGGTATAGGGCGATTAAGCCCAATGAACCATTTGATGCAAGCACATTATATTTTGGAGAAATATTATCCAGGCAGGATTTTTTCTGATCTGGAGATTGCCCGTTTGGCTCAGGTAATTGCAGAGGTAAAACATAAAAGGAATGTTCAGAACGGTCATGATTCTGAGAGTGAAGTAGCAGCTATCAAGCAGTTTCTTAAATCAGAAATGTTTCTTGCCTTGCCTGAAACAATCCAGGATGAATGGCAGTTGGGAGAATTTGAGCCCCGATACGAAGGACAACGATTTGAATTTGGACCGTTTTTTCAATACTATAACCAAGAGCCGGATTTTGTATATGGGGGATATCTTCAATATGAAAATTCGAAATACAGAAATTTAAACTGGAATAGGAATATTAGTGCCAACCTGTCGTACAACCGATACAAAAAGCAGGATTGGGTAACTGCCGAGTTAAACATAGGTTGGAGTTACTATTCGAACTTGCGAAATCAGTTCGACTTTGGTGTTCGTTACAATCCCGGAATTGAAACAAACGGTTTCGAGGATGTGGGGTCTTTAAGTCATAATTTTATTCCTTATGTTGCCTGGTTTACCCAGTTGAATTCCAAATCGAGAATGAAAATGAATTTTGCCTGGCGCATAGCCGATGGGGAAAAGTTTGTAATACCCGGTCCTGAATTCTCTCTGGCTATTTACCGAAGCAGGTATTAGAAAGGATGAAGGATTAATGTTGAAGGATTAGTTTGGCGAAATTCTGCAACTCGGCAAGATGATTTTCGACGATATTAATCACAACCTCAATATTGAGCGAACTATAATCGTGAATAGCAATGTTTCGGAATCCGGCCATCGCTTTTAAATTGTCGCTCATGGTTTTATAAATTATTTTATTTTTCTCCAATCTTTCGAATGCATCGCGATGACTTTGCGGAATTCCCAACTGTTTTTTTTTGATGACGTGTGTTGCTATATCTATTGCAGCCTGACAAGCTCGTTCTATATTTAAATTAACAGCATCTTGTTTGGTGTAATTCGATAGAAAATCGCTTTGGTAATCTTACTTTGATCCTTTTAAGGTATATGTCGATAGTTGCGCTTTTATTTATCAGGATTTCGTCCATATTCTACGTAATAGTCGTTTAAAATATGTTTTCTGCTTTCGTTTCAATCCATATACATTGAAATGGTTGTCATTTCAAATGATTCAGTTTTATATTTATCCGAAGAATAGATTAATATCCCTTTTTCAACCACTTCTTTTCTTAGTACTACACTTGCATCTTTTAAATCAACCAGATCAATGTCTTTATCAATTTTTGCGGCCAGAGCTTCTTGGATTTTCCACTTTTTAACCGAAGTAATCTTTGCGTCCGTTAAAAAGGCAATATCAACGTCACTCTCAGCATTAGCACAATTATTGGCAAAGCTTCCATATAGGTATATTGCAAAAATGCCCGGAACATTTTTTTTCAAAAAATCGATTATAATTTCGGTCGATATCTCTTTCACGATACATTTCTTTCTAACAAATGTAAGTAGAAAGATTTACACTCGCAGGAAGATTTTCTTTTTATACATATAATAAAGCAAACTCCAGATTAACGCCAGGCTAAGTAACAGGAATAAGAAATCTCCGGCATCTCCCATTGGTTTGGTAATCCATCCAAAGAAGAATTCGGTTATGTATTGCATGTCGATAATTCGGGTGAAAAGATATACGAAGATTGAATTCATTCCTATAACTCTGAAATAGAACGCCCATTTCTGAATTTTCCAGTGATCGATAATTAAATAGAACAGGGCTATAAGCATAAAACCAATACCGCCGGTCAGTATATTAAATGTCGATGTCCAGCATTTTTTTATGATTGGGTAGAATGTTGAAAACACAAGTGCCAAAATAACCAGGCCTGCACCGGTAGCAGCCATGTATCCAATTTTCTGCCAGTCGGTGGTTTTGCGGTTTCTGAGAATATTTCCTGCAATGGTTCCCATTAATGTAACTCCGGTAGCCGACAGACTGCATAAAATTCCTTCCGGATCGAAAACGCCTCCGTGCAAACGCCCAGGTAAAAACATCCGGTCGATATAGCCGTTAATACAGCCCTCCGGGGTAAGAACGCCTGCTCCAAATCCCGGGACCGGAATAAGCAGCTGAATAATCCCAAATCCGACAAGTATACCAGCCAACCAGAAAAGACGACTTTTAAACGAATCGAAATAAATAACAATAAGCGAAGCAAAAAAGTAGCCTATCCCGATTTGTCCCAAAACACTTGCAATACGTCCGTTGGCAAAACCATTTTTGAAAGTGCCGTTGTACAAAACTCCCAGAACAATAAGAACCAGCATCCGTTTGAATACTTTCCAAAACAACCTTTTTTTAGGAACGTTTTTTTCGAGTTTAGCTTTTACCGAAAACGGAATGGCAACTCCGGCAATAAACATGAATAAGGGGAAAATAAGATCTTCGAAATGAAAGCCTGCCCATTCGGCATGATGCATTTGTGCACCAAGCCAATCCGCCCCGGTCATTTTCGAAAAGGCTGTTGCCAATGCACCCCCGCCTGTTATCCAAAACATGTCGAATCCGCGTAAAACATCTAATGAGTGCAATCTTTTTTGTGGTTCGGTTCTTAAAGGTTTAGTTGCCATAATCGTTTAGTTTAAAGGTTTGAATTTAACAAAACTTCAAGACTAACTCTTTATCCATTCAAACAATTGTCTTCTTCTGTCGTTTTGTCACCACTTTTGACAGGATGAGAACCGGAATTTGATATTTACATGTCAGTTTTGCCATCCTTTTTGTCGTTTTTCCCGTGGCACAATCATTGATTATTACCTGACGTAATTTTTAGAACAATAAAAACTTAAAAAATATAACAATGGGAAAAATTATCGGAATCGACTTAGGAACCACTAACTCCTGTGTTTCTGTAATGGAAGGTAACGAACCTGTAGTTATCCCCAATAGCGAGGGAAAACGTACAACTCCTTCTATCGTTGCTTTCGTTGAAAACGGAGAACGTAAAGTAGGTGATCCTGCAAAACGTCAGGCAATTACCAATCCAACAAAAACGATCTTCTCTATCAAACGTTTCATGGGTGAAACTTATGATCGTGTAACTAGAGAAGTAGAACGCGTACCTTATCAGGTTGTAAAAGGCGATAATAATACGCCACGCGTACAAATCGACGACAGAAAATATTCGCCACAGGAAATTTCAGCAATGACACTTCAGAAAATGAAAAAAACTGCTGAAGATTACCTTGGACAGGAAGTTACAGAAGCAGTAATTACTGTTCCTGCTTATTTTAACGACTCGCAGCGTCAGGCTACAAAAGAAGCCGGTGAAATTGCAGGCTTAACTGTTCGTCGTATTATTAACGAACCTACAGCTGCATCGTTGGCTTACGGTTTGGATAAGATGGACAAAGACATGAAAATCGCAGTATTCGACCTTGGCGGTGGTACTTTCGATATTTCTATTCTTGAATTGGGTGATGGTGTTTTCGAAGTAAAATCAACTGATGGTGATACTCACCTTGGTGGTGACGACTTCGACCAGGTAATTATCGACTGGTTGGCAGATGAATTTAAAAACGAAGAAGGTATTGATCTGCGTCAGGATCCAATGGCTTTGCAACGTTTGAAAGAAGCTGCTGAGAAAGCAAAAATCGAATTGTCGAGTGCAACGCAAACTGAAATAAACCTGCCATACATTATGCCGGTTAACGGTATTCCAAAACACCTGGTAAAAACGTTAACTCGTGCTAAATTCGAACAATTGGCAGATTCGTATATTAATGCAATTGTAGAACCTTGTCGTAAAGCGTTAAAAAATGCAGGTGTTTCATCCAGCGAAATCGACGAAGTGATTCTTGTAGGTGGTTCAACACGTATTCCTGCAATCCAGAATAAAGTAAAAGAGTTCTTCGGTAAAGAACCTTCAAAAGGTGTAAACCCTGATGAGGTTGTTGCTGTTGGAGCTGCTATTCAGGGTGGTGTTTTAACAGGAGAGGTAAAAGATGTGCTTCTGCTCGACGTTACTCCTCTTTCATTAGGTATTGAAACAATGGGTGGTGTAATGACCAAGCTGATTGAAGCAAACACTACCATTCCTACTAAAAAGTCGGAGACATTTACTACTGCAGCTGATAACCAGCCTTCAGTAGAAATTCATGTATTGCAGGGTGAGCGTCCAATTGCATCGGGTAACAAAACAATCGGTCGTTTCCACCTCGACGGACTTCCACCTGCACCACGTGGTATCCCACAAATCGAAGTAACATTCGATATTGATGCCAACGGTATTTTACATGTTCATGCAAAAGATAAAGCCACCGGTAAATCGCAGTCTATCCGTATTGAAGCTTCATCAGGTCTTTCTGATGATGAAATCAACAAAATGAAAGCTGAAGCTGAAGCAAATGCAGAAGCTGATAAAAATGCAAAAGAAACTGCCGACAAAATCAACCAGGCTGACAGTTTGATTTTCCAGACTGAAAAGCAGTTGAAAGAGTATGGCGATAAATTGCCGGCTGACAAAAAAGGTCCGATTGAAGATGCCTTGAAAAAGTTGAAAGAAGCACACGCAGCTAAAGATCTTGCCGCAATTGATGCTGCAATGAACGAGTTGAACACTGTGTTCCAGGCAGCTTCGCAGGAAATGTACAATGCTTCGCAGGCACAAGGTGGCCAGCCTGGGCCGGATGCCGGTCAGCAAGCAGGTCCTGATGCTGGTGCACAACAACAAGCTCAGCCAAAAGACGACGGCGAAGTTACTGATGTTGACTTTGAAGAAGTAAAATAAAGTCACACTTGATTTTATCCGGCAACTTCAGTTTATCGGGTAAATGAAATAATTGAAACGATATATTTTAAAGCCCTTCGTTAATAGCGGAGGGCTTTTTATTTAGTCAGAGGTTCGTAATAGCTGCGTATAATGAGTCTTTCTTTCTGAATGAAACCGGCACCTTAGAATCATCATCCATGTAAATTGTAATCCCATCTTGTTTATCAATCCGAACAACATGATTCAGGTTAATAAGATGTGATTGGTGTGGTCTGAAAAAATTGCAATGATGTAAAACCTTATTATATTCTTTTAGTGTTTTCGATATTAATATAGTAGGAGAGTTTTGTATATAAAATCTGCAATAATTGCTTTCTGCTTCAATTCTGATAATATCTTCTGTTTTTACAATAAATATCGATTCTGCTGTTTTTAGCACTAATTTTTCAAATGGTTTGTATCTATTGTTGATGTTTTCGATTAGGGTTTTTAACTGATTATTCTGAATATTTAGGCTGTTCTCAATTTTTTTAACTGAAGAGATTAATTCTTCAGGATCTAAAGGTTTTAAAAGATAATCGATAGCCGAGAATTTAAATGCTTTAAGTGCATATTCATCATAAGCAGTTAATATTACCAAAACAAAATCCAGGTAATTTAACTGTTCTAAAAGATCAAAACCTGTTCCATCTGGCATTCTTATGTCGAGGAAAACAACATCAGGATGTAGAGATTCTATCTGCTCAATCCCACTTTTTACATTGTTCCCTTCGCCAACAATTTCTATATTCCTGCAATATGTTCGCAGCATTTTGCCAAGCGTTTCTCGTGCCCGCGGTTCGTCGTCAATTATAACAGTTTTGATTACTGAGTTATTCATAGTGTTAGTTGTCTGCTTATTGTGTTAAAGTGTAATTGATCTTTTAAAATTCTTCTTTATAAGGGAGTTTAATGATAACTTCTGTTCCGGAAGTGCCTTCAGTATTTCTGTTCCTGTTTCGTATCGTTAATCCGGTTTTGCAGTTCGAATTATTCATAATTTTGATACGCTTTCTTATTATTTCGGTAGCCATTGATTTGTGATCTTTTTGCGCTGCTTTCTCCTTTTTCGGATAATATCCTTTACCGTTGTCTCTGATGATTGCTTCGAGGCACTTTTCTTTTATTTCGAAAGAAATTTCAATGATTCCGGAATAAGAAAGATTGGCAATTCCGTGTTCAACTGAGTTTTCAACAAAGGGTTGAATGATCATTGGAGGAATATGAATGTAATCGGGATCAGGAATATTTTTGCACCCTACGGCACATTCAAATTTATTTTCAATTCGTAATTGCTGAAGATTCAAATAATACTGCAGCGATTTTATTTCTTTAGAAAGTGTTATCCACTCGTTTCTTGAGTTTTGAAGGAAGATTCGCATTAGTTTTGCAAATTTGGAAAGATACAGGCCAGACTCGTATGAGTCTTTTCTGTAAATAAAACTTTGTATTGCAATAAGAACATTGAAAATAAAATGGGGATTCATTTGTAACTGGAGTAATTTATGCTCCAGGATGATCCTTTGTTCTTCGGTTCTTTGTTTGCGGGTGATGATTCGGATCCAATAACTAATAAATCCGGCAAGAACAGCAATTGTTAAAAGAATAAACCACCATGTTTTCCAGAAAGGTGGTTGTATAATAAGCTGAAAGGTGCTTTCGTCCTGAGCTCCATTATTCGATCTTACCTTAAAGTAATAGTTGCCGGGTTGAATATTGGTATAACTTGCTCTGTTGTTGTGGCTAACTACCCAATCGCGATCAATTCCTTCAAGTTTGTATTGATAATTTTCTTTAAGTCCACCGAATTGCATGGTGGAAAATTCAAGAGTAAAGAAGTTCTGGTTATATTTTAACTCAACGGGAGCATCTGAATTTGTGTTAAGAAGAACCTGATATCCGGGAATTTTAATACCGGTAATAATAATATTTCTTGAATCAGAATGTTTGGATAAAGATTCGGGATTGAAAATTATAGCACCTTTTTCTCCGGCAAAAAGTAAATTGCCATTTGATAAACGTAAAGATCCTCCTGAAAAATCAAAATCAGGTAATCCGTGTAAATAATTAAATATTAGAGCTACTCCGTTTTGTGTATCATAAAAAACAAGGCCATTAGCTGTTCCTATCCATAAGTTGTTTTCCCCGTCTTCCTGCAAGCTGTATATTTCTTTGTAGGTGAAACTTTTATCCGAAATGATTTCGAATTTGTCTGTTTGCTGATTTAATCGGTGCAGGTTTTCGCCTCCAACCCAAATTGTTCCATCTTTTTGTTGTAGAAAAACCGAAGCTTTTGTTTCTGAATATTTGCCGGCATCCTGTAAGGTTGGGTAAAAATGATCAATTTCTAAAGTCTTGCTATTAATTCGGTTTAGGCCCTTGTTTGTTGTTCCTGCCCAAATATTTTCTAAAGAATCGTTTGCCAGAAAACTAATCAGGTGAGAAGTAAGGCAATACCTGCCGGGTTGGTTGTGTAAAGTTATTTGTTTAAAATTAGGCGATACCGATAACAACCCTTTATTGCTTCCTGCCCAAATCTGGCCATCGCTGTCTTCCTTTAAACTGAAAATGTTAAATTCAGCAGTGTTTTCAATTGTTTGGTAACGGTCATTATTATAAACAAGTATTCCCTTATTTGTTGCCAGAATGATTTTGTTTTTCTTGGTTTGGGGTAAAATGCCGTTAATCAGTAATCCTTGTAATAAGGTGTCGATTCGGGCAGTTTCGTTTGGGAAATCAATCTTAATAAGGTTGTTATCTGTTCCAATTAGAATATCTGAATTTCGGGGTATTAAAGCATTCACTTTGCTATTTGATAACAGTATTTCAGTTTCGTTATTCCATTTTATGAATGAATTGTTTTGTGGATCAAAAATTAATAATCCCCGGTTGGTTGATACATATAATTTTCCACGTATTTCTTTTAGGCTAATTATTTCTTTTCTCCATAGCAGCCCTTCTGAATTATCGTTTGATTCGATCAGTTTAAATTCATTATCTTTTGTTAATACTCCCAATCCATTATTGGTTCCCAGCCAGAGAATTCCGTTATAATTATTTTTTGTCAACGTTGTAATTTCTGTGTTTGGCAGTAGGTGTTGAAATTTATTTCTGGTGCTGTCTAATACAAGTATCCCATTGGATGTTGCCCAATAAATATGATCATCAACTTTTTCGGAGTAATAGAAATGTTTGAAAGCTCCGGATTGTACTTTTTCGTTTGAGATAATGTTTTCACTTCGATAGGCAGTAAACGATTTGGTGTCTGTTTTATAACTGAATACAATGTTGTTGTAAGCCGTCCAGATCGTTGAATTATCTATCGTTAAACTTGTTAAGGGGAAATCCATTGGAGTTGTATACTCACTGAAATTGTATGGAAGAAATTTTTCTTTTTCCCTGTTGAAAATATGAATGCCATTTCCTCCCCATAAACCGGCCATAAATTTTCCTTGAGAATCTTCAAGAAAAGTACTATACCAATCCTTTTTTAAGGAGTTTGGATCGCAGCTGAATTTTTTAAATTTGTTTGTTTTTACATCGTACCTGTTAAATCCAATGCCCCGCCATAAACCAATCCAAATGTTATTGTTATTGTCTTGATAAAGAGATGAAACGTTGTTTGCAGCCAGTGTGTTTTTCTTCCCTTTTTCGTATTTGAAGTTTGTAAATGTATCTGTTTTGGGATTCCATTTACTAAGTCCCTTTTTTTGTGTGCCAAACCAAATGTTCCCGTCCTTATCTTCCAGAACCGACGTGATGTTGTCTGAAGTTAAGCTGTTTTGTGAGTCGAATAATCGTCGTATATAACGAATATTGTTGTCAGGTTTTGAGAAAACAGAAATCCCTTCATCTGTTCCAATCCAAATATTTCCGTCTCTGTCTTCAAATATGGCATTAACAGAATTGCTGATGAGAGAGTGCTGATCGCTTTCGCTGTTTGAGTATAAAACGGCACTGTCGGTATTTGCATCATATCGGTATATTCCTTTCCCGCCACTTAACCATAATGTCCCTTCTCTGTCTTCAATACAATGAAACGAAGACATGGGAATGATGCGTTCGAATGTTTCGGTATCCTTATAAAATCTCCAAAAGCCATCAATAGATCCGACCCAAAACCTGTGATTCGAATCTTCAAGAACGTAAGCTACCTCCTGGTCTCGTTTTTTATCTTTTCTGGCAGGATCGTGTTTTATAAAACGGATACTGCCTGAATTCGGTTTGAAAATATAGGGTCCTTTTCCTCTGTTCCCAACCCATATATCTCCGTCGGAATCTTTAAAAAGACAGTGATACGAGTAGTATTCCTGTGTCACTGCCTGATGGGGATAATACAAAATGTTTCCGGTTTTTGTATCAATTTTATTTAAAACTCCATCAACTGTTTCAACCCATAATACATCATCTGAATCGGGTAATATTTTGCGAATATTGGGATTGCTGGGTATCGATTTCCCTTTATTTAAACCAGACCAAGTGCAAAAAGTTCCGGTGTGACTATCGTATTTATTCAGCCCTTTTTTTGTCCCGATCCACAATACCCCTTCTTTATCGATAGCTAGGCTTTGAACATAATTGTCTGAAATGGATAATGAATCGTCAGCCGAGTGCGTGAAGTTTATAAAATGGTATCCATCATACCGCGATAATCCCTTTTGTGTGGCAATCCAAATAAAGCCGGTACTGTCTTGTGTTATGTCGAGTATATGATTGTCAACAAGTCCGTTTTTTTTGTTTATTGTTACAAATCGGGCATACCTGTCTTGTTTTATTGTTACTGTGGCTGCGGCAGTATCTATACAATAAAAGCATAAAAAGGTCAGTATGATCTTGATAAATATCTTCAACGATTCAAATATAATTGTTTTGCCCTTCTTTCAGATAACTAAAAGAAGGGCAAGATTTTATACCTAAAGGTAATTTTATGATCTAATAATCATAGAATTCTTTCGAAGAAACATTCTTATTCAAAGAATTGTGATTGTAGATTATCAAACAGGTTAGTATCGCTGGCTCCTGAAGTTGATGAGACCATCGCTTTCATGAATTTTTTTCCACTTTCTCCTTTAAAACTTTGTTCCCCGGCATGAATATCAACTCCAGGAGGTAAGTTGAAAAATACAACAAGAGTAGGTTCGTTTTCTAAAACCGACTGGATGGAAACTGTGTTGCCATCAACATCAGAGACATTAAACTCCGGAAGTTTCTGTCCGAGCATAAAGTCGCTTTTTTTAATATTCATCTCTTTTTTTGCCGCTTTTGCTTCTTTGTCTTTTTTTACAATATCAACAAGGTGATCGTTTAATTCCTTTTTGTCGATACAAGAACATATGGCAATATCGCCTCTTCTTCGTAATATATCATAACCCTGGGTTGCACAAACTCCGTTTTTATCAAAAAGGAAAAAGGCTTTGTCCATTTCTTTGTCATTCCAAAGATTAACCAGAAATTCGGGAGAACCGGTAACTTCAAATTTTGCAACATCGGTTAAATTCACGATAGCCTGCCCGGTACTTCCTGCTTTATTTACATTTTTAATTTCAGGAGTGTAGTAAAACTTCAGGTTGGGATACTCTTTTTCATCAAGGCTTGTATTTTTTTCTCCAATGCCAATCAATACAACCTGAGGTGCATATTTCGAAATGTTTTGGGCAAATGATACAACTCCAATAAGTAGTCCTGCAACAAGTAATAAATGTTTTTTCATAATATTTTTGTTTGTGTTTATAAATGATTTGTAATTTGATATTTCTAATATTTTTCTTCTGTCGATGATGTTTCGATACGAAAATTTTCAATGATCTTATTTTTGAATTATAAGTTTTCTGTTATAAATTTCATTGTTGTTACTAATTCGAATGATATAGCTGCCGCTAGTCATCTCTTCAGTAGTAATACGTTTGATCTGTTCGTTATTTGTTCTTGAATGATGAACCAGTCTTCCGGAAAGATTGTAAACCTTTATCTCAGCATCAGATGGTTTCCCTAAATCGATATTAAAATAGTGTTTCCCCGGATTAGGCCATATTTTTATGTTATTGTCAGACTGATTTTCACTAACTCCTGTTGGATAATCAACTTCAATGGTCATTGTTTTCATGTTATCATTTTCATCAGTTTCAGAAACATCATTAAAACAATCAACAAACAAAGTAATGTCGTGCGATCCCTGGCTTAATTTTCCAACATTAAAATCTTCTACGTATTTATATGTTACCAGGTCAAGTCCTTCATCGTCTTCAAAAAGATACAACATGCTATCTACATAGATTCGAACCCGGTAAACTCCCGATTCAATACTGCCATTATTTTCAAAGGCTCCGTCGATGTAAATTTCGTCATTGGTATTAAATGCCGATTCAGTTGAATGTGTGCCTGCAACAGTTGATATAACCAGAGAACCATCCCAGCCCGAAGGTGTATAGGGTAACAAGTTTGGTTGGTAACGTGGAAGAACATTGATTGTGTCTGAAAACTCGTTGTCGGTTTCGTTTGCTTCCAATACATAATTGTCAACATCGGCGACAAAGCGTACAATGTGTTCTCCAACGCTGAGATTTCCCAGGTTGTAGTCGGTTGTCGAAAGGTATGTCATACTTTCCAGTCCCGAACTGGCAGGCCAGTAAAGCGTATCGGCCGTTTCATCAATATAAATGTAAGAATAGTGTGGTCCGGCATCTCCTTCTCCAAAGTTGGCATAGGCTAGATTCAAAAATACATCTTCATCATCATAAAATGTAGCATTTTGTGTTGTTGTTCCTTCGGTAGTTGTTAATACTACCGGGTTACTCCATCCTTCAGGAGTGTAAGGAGCCAGATTGGCAACTGAAGTTCCGGTGGGTAGTATGGTGATGTTTTTTGAAAATACGTTGTCAGTTTCGTCTGATTCGGTAATATCATCATCGCTGTCAATTTTCATAAGTATTGTGTGAGTTCCTGAAGAAAGCGTTCCTATATTGTAATTGTCTATAAAATTTATATATCCCGGATCGGTACTGAAATCAACACTCCAGGTGTTATTAACACTGCCATCAATCAGAATCTGAACTTTGTGCGAACCAGCATCTGAATTTCCATCGTTGTTATAGGCAAAATTGATATAAATTTCCTGGTTGTCGTAAATAACTGAGGCGTCTTCTGTGGCATCTTCTGTTAGGGCAATAACGAGCGGAGAAGTCCAGTCGTATTGTTCAAGAGTATAAGGAGAAAGATTGGGTGATTGTCCTGATGTGAGAACCTCCGGATAATCGGCACTGGCCCAGTATGATTTTAATCCTAAGTCATCCTCGGCAACAATATAATATTCAATTCCTGTTGCTGATGTAGAGGTTGTCACCTGACAAGAGTAGAAGTTGCCCGAAGTATTTGTCATTTTCTGTGGGCTGAATAGTAATTCTCCCGGGTTTCTGTACCAAAGTGTCACTGAAGCAATCCAGTTGGTAATATCGGTTACTGTTGCATTGAAAATCAGAGACTGGCCGGGACTGTAATTTCCCGGGGAATTATGTGTAATAACAGGTTTCTCGTTTGGCAGAATACCAATCTGAAATGGATTGACATTTGGTTCAACTTTTGGCAATGACGAAGTGACATTTCCATCGGTAGCCGTGATGTAGTAGTCAACCCCCGGGTTGAGACTTGCCGACGAAGGGATCGTTGCACTCCATGTATCTCCGTAGGTGTTGTTCATTTCAACAGAGGTGTAGGCGGCATCTGTTGAGTGTTTGTAGTAAAGAGTTGCTCCCGTAGTAAAAGGTTCCTTCGAATCGGTTATAATTACTGAAATTGCAAATTCAGCACCCTGGTCCCATCCTTTGGTTCCGTAGTTTATAGTTTCGGCAGTCCGTTCAATATGAGGGGCAGCCCCGGGAACATATGAACCCAAAATATTGGTAGATGTGCCCGTTGTACTGGTAGCATGTACTTTTACTTGTCGCTCAATACCATTAAATGTTGGGTCAGGAGATCTGTATGATATCAGGTAATTATTATTTACAGAGGAAGAAATGTCGTTCAGAATGTCGTTAAACGGATCGGTAATATCGTAACTGCGCCCGTTGGTTGCTGCTGCAATATCGTTTAATGCGGCCGACTCGTAATTTGTCATGGCAAACAACGTAATATAATTGTTCAGGCAAGCACTGTTTGCGTCCTGCTTTGTTGATCCTCCCTGGTCAGGAGTTTCATCTGTTAAGATGATAAATATCTTTTGTGCTCCTGGTCTGAAATTAAATCCCTGAGCCGATTTTACAATTGCATTGTAGCCAACTTCTGTTGATCCGGTTGTAACATTTCGTAGCCAAACAGTATTTTTAAAATATTCTATATTGCTGGTTAATTGCCCGTTATCTTCTAAAATGGGGTAGCCTCCATTCCTGTCTTGTCCAAAACGGCATAAGCCAAGAGCAAAATCGTTACCGGAAGCAGCCAGTTGGTTCACGAAACTCTCCATATTGTTTCGTACCGCATTTTGCTCGTCGTCGAAACTTCCGCTGTTATCAACTAAAAAAACAATGTCAACTAATTTAGCTCCAGATGCTGCATCAGGAGGAACAACATTAAAATTACTGATTAATACATCGTCTTCGTAGAGTGTAAAATTGTTTTTTGTGAGATTGGAAACTCCTGTGCCGTTTTCAGAGAGTAAAACATTCATGTAGATGTATGGGAAATTCTGAGAATTTAAACTGTTCATTGTCCCGTTAATCCCGGTTTGGGCACTTTTTAACGGAGTCTGCGACAAGTTATTGAGCTTGTTAATTTCGATCGGTTGATAAGTTGACTTCTCAATGCTCAGATTCTTTAGGAACCAGCCTTTTCCGGAGAAATTTTCATCACTGGTGAAACGGAAGGCTAACCGAATGGTTTGTCCGCTATAATTATCAAGGAATAAACTGGTCTTTTTCCATGAATCATCAGTTGTTCCGCTTCTTGAGTCAATAATTGTCCATGATTTTTCATTATCGTTTGATATTTCAACGTAGGCAATGTCGTGGAAACTTTCAAGAGAAAATGATTCGTCGAAGCGTAATACGATTTTTTCCCAATCAGACGATTTAATTGCTGGCAGATCAATTTTCGGACTGATTAACCGACAGTTTGAATTGGCTTCATACGATCCTGAAAAACCGACTCCTGATACTGATTCTTTGGTTTCCCAAGTGCCTTCATTTGTCCAACGTTCAGAATTATCCAATTGAGTTGACTGATAGATGATAATATCGCTGTGTGAATAAAAATCGATGGAACGTTTTTTTTCTTCAATCTTATTAATTTGTCCTTTCGGATAGTTCTCTCTGTCAGTCGCTTTTGCAAAGAGGAATATGGGTAAAAGAAGAAATGGAAGTAAATATTTTTTCATGTTTCGGTTTTTTATTTTGAGATTAAAGTTCGAAAATGATACATCCGTGAGCAGTCAGATAAAGCAGAAAAGCGATAATAACCTTATCAAATTATTTAGGTTGAAAGGGTTTTATCGAAGTTTTATCTAATCTTAATAATCAGTTCTTTTTCGAAGAATTTGTCGCGGATATTTGTTTTACCTGATTTATTGTACCAGATTTTTCTTTCTTACTCTGAACCTGAGTAGTTTTAATCGCATTTTTATCCATTTTTATAATTTTGGATACTTGCTCTTTTTTCTCCTTTTTAGCTTTGATTCCTGATTTTACGGGTTCTGTTGCAAACAATGAAAAAACTAAAAAGAATGCACCAATTGTAATAAATGCCTTTTTCATAGGGAAGAATTTTAGTGGTTTGTATTGTTTTTTAAACTATAAATCAATTAATAATATTTCAGAATATTTGAATAAATATTCATTTGTTTAATACTTCCTGTTTTGTGTTTTATGGAACTAATATATTTAGAGTGTAAGATATTTATAGATTAAACTATAATACGTTGTTGAGGTTTTAGTATTCGTGCTTATGTATTGAGTAATAGAGTTACCTAGAAGGAAGAATATCTTTTTTTGGGGGAAAACGTTTTAGAGGTATTAGAATCTTTATTTTGAAGATATATTTTTGAGCCCTTCGTTAATAGCGGAGGGCTTTTTATTTGCCTTTTACGTAATAATATTCCCGGTCGAGCAACCGGTAGACCAGCCCGGCTGGCATTCCCGTATAACTTTTTACAAAATCGTGTTGCGATGCATGAATCTCCCAAAGCCTGATTTTTGCTGAAGCTTTTGCTTTTATTGAAAGGTTGGCCTGGTGTTGTAATTTTAACATTTCGCCACCTCCCAAAAGTGAAACTACTTTTTCAGGCATAATTGTATAGGCAAGTTTCGCCTTGACTTGTGGCTTCTGTTTTGAATATTCCGTAAAAGCAAGTTCTGTTGCCTTACCAATTGTCATGTGATCTTCGTGCATGGTCATTCCGCTTTCGGGCCAGAAAGTAACCACCAAATCAGGTTGGAATTTATTTAATTCAGTAATGATGTCAGAAACAAGATTTTTTATGTCCTGATTTATTAAGGTACCATCACCGTAATCAAATACTTTTTGGTAGTCAACGCCTAAAACAAAACCACTTTGGTACACTTCGGCCTTGCGTACATCACCCAAAAACTGTTGCTGGCAAACCTGGGGCATTTGTGTACCTGCATCACCCGGCGTGAAAGTTAACAGTGCTGTTTTTATTCCTTCTTTTTCGGCATCCTGCAACAACCCTGTTGTGTACGATTCATCGTCGGGATGGGCAAAAACGATCATCACTTTTTTCGAGTTCAGTTTTTTTGTAATTGAATTTACTTTTTCCGCCGAGTCAGAAAAAAGATAGAATTTCAACCCCACAACCGATATTATTACAAGAAGAATTGGAATTAGAAGGATAGTCAGACAGCCTTTTCCACGGTATTTAGTCATAGTGATTTTGTTTTTATCGACAGTACGAATGTAAAAAAAATTAAGTTAAGACAGGATGGGAATAAAAAAGTCGCCTCTGGAAAAATACCGGAGACGACTTCCATCATCTTAACTTAACTGATTCAGGTCTAATTAGACAAATTCAATTGGTTTACGTTTTATCCAGTTACCGCGTGTAAAGTCGGGAAAATACTGCGGCGCGCTTCCCTGTGCAATGGACGCTTCCGAGAGTGGAGTAACGGCACTCCATGCAGCAGCATCGTACACATCCATAACCGGCTGTCGTTGTTCTTTCACAGCATTTATAAATTCACGTGTTACGAAATAGTCGATTCCGCCATGTCCCGATCCGTTGGCATATTCGCCGTATTGTTTCCAAAGCGGGTGGTCGTATTTATCCTGCCATTCTTGGAAATCGTCCCAACCATGACCTTCGCTTTGGCCTTCAATGTGTACTCGCCGGTGACCATAATCAAAATCAGTAACTCCGTCGGTACCTGCCACATGGAAATTCAATGAATAGGGACGAGGAAGATTGCAATCGTGTGTTACAATAATGGTTTCGCCGTTTGTGGTCTTAATTACAGAGGTAATAATGTCGCCTTGTTTCCACGGCAGTTTGGCATTCGGATGGTCTTTTCCTCCTTGCTCTTCTATGTAATCTTTTAAACCCACAGCTTTTGTTGCTGTCGATGTCAGGTAAAGGAAACGGTTTCCACGGTTGATGTCTAACATCGAAGCAATCGGTCCTAACCCGTGAGTCGGATAAACATCGGCGTTGCGCATTAACGAATGTTGCGTTCTCCAACGAGCTTCACCGGTGGCTCCTTCTCCGAATTTTAAATCGCTGTTGAATTTAACACCCAGCAAACTGTGACGATATCCGCAACGCGCGTGAACAACTTCTCCGAAGATTCCCTGTTTTACCATGTTTAACACTGCCATTACATCTCTACGGTAGCAAACATTTTCAAGAATCATACAAGGCATTCCGGTTTCTTCTGATGTGTTTACCAGGTCCCAGCATTCTTCCATGGTATTGGCAGCCGAAACTTCCACAGCTACATATTTTCCGGCTTTCATAGTTGCCACTGCCATGCGTGTGTGCCACAACCAGGGTGTTGAGATTATTACGCCATCAATATCTTCGCGTTTTAACATTTCCTTGAATGCGTATTCACCATCAGAATATACTGCAGCTTCCTTTTTCCCCAGATCTTTCAGTATTTTTTTTGTTTTTTCAACTGCATCAGGATCGATATCGCAGAAGGCAGTCACATTTACTCCTTCAGTTTCTGCTGCTCTTTTAAGATGTCCGCGTCCGCGTCCGCCAACACCGATAAAGGCAATATTAACTTCGCCTTCCTTGCTTCTATTCGAAAGGCCTCCTTTGGCAATATGTGGTGCAACAAAGAGTCCTGCCCCTGCCGCGGTAGTTGTCTTTAAAAACGATCGACGATTTGATGTGCTCATAATAGATGATTTAGAATTTTGATTACGAATTTACTAAAAGCCAGTGATTAAATGGGTGAATGTTTGGGTGAACAGATTTGAAAAAATGCAGGAAAAGTGAAATTTTTAATCCTTTTTATTTTTAACGAGGCTATAAAAATCGGTATTAAAAGGTTCGGAGTACAGGTTCTCGTATCGTTTCGAAAATTCCTCGAAAATCTGCCTTGCGAGTCCATGGTTTCCTGCTTCGCTAAGGTTTTTTACAACTACAAGCAATGCGTCTTCATTTAAATCATCAAAACGTAATATGGTTTTCGCCAGTTCTGTTTTTAAAGAATCGAATTCCGGCAGTACATTACATATTTGTAACAGAAGTTCAGACACTTCTTCGGTTATTTTTCCTTTAAAAGCATCCAGCCATTCGTAATCCAAATCCTGAAGAATATTGCCGCGTTGCAGAATACTGATGAATAGATTTATCGATGCTTTGTCAAGAGAACCATTTTTTATCTCAATTAATAGCTGCTCTTTTAAACGATTGTATTCATAGAAGTCTACAGTTGTATTATTCCCGGTTTGGAAGAACCATTTTTTATCGCGAAAAATAATTTGTGTCTCAGGAAGTTGTTCGAGTAACTTGCGTAATTTTTTAATGTTCGTTCCCCGGTTGTCTTTTGCCTGCTCTTTGGTAAAACCCGGCCAGAAGGTATTATTTATCTCTTTCGTAGAAATTCCATTTTCATCGGCTGATAGAGTTTTAATAATGAAGAAGGAAAGTAGTTGTTTTAATAGTGGCGAAAACTGATTGCTGATATTGCCGTTTTCTTTCGTTACCACATTGAAATTTCCGAGGATTTCTATTTTGTTTCCTTTTTTATTGAAATCCTGAAGAGGTGCAAATTCCTCTTTCTTATGTGTTTTATCCGGTTCTGTGAAACAGGATTTTACTTTCTTTCTGAATACGAAAAAAGCCAATACGACAATGAAAGGAATACAAAGCAAAAACCATAATCCTGATTTGTTTTCAGGATTTAACTGCTTTTGATAAAGTGTGAAAAATTCGTCCTCTGAAAGTCCCCTGTCCCAAATCATGAGCTCGTCTAAGTATCCGAAAAACTGTTCCCCCCAGATGTTATTCCCGATAACGAGCGATTGGTTGGATGCCTGTATGTCGGAAGCCTGCATGGTTTTTGTTTTCTTCCCGTTAATAAAAAAGTCAATGGTTCCACCCGGATTAAAAACAACTCCTAATTGAGTCCATACATCCTTTTTTAGTTCTGTTTCAGCAATATGATCTTTTATTTGAGCAGTAGTAAAATCGGGATAACCTTCTTTTAATTTTATAGAAAAAGAAGTGCCAACACCAATTATTCCCATAAAATCGGAAAATCTTTGAGGTTTTAACCAAACTGAAATACTGAAGGGTGTATTAAAATTAAGCAGGTTAGGTTTGTTGTAATCAATGAATGAATTTAAGGTGTCGAAATAAGCTACCTGGTTTCTTTTGTTATCATTCATCCATTTTACGTCATTAACGATGGTATTTACACTTTGAATATCAACATTGTTCCTGGCATTTTTATCCAGGTTAAAATGATAAACAAGACCGTCTTTAAAATTTGAATGATATGCAATGAAGGCGCGCATCACATCTTTCATCGCGGTATGATGGATAATTTCTCCCGGTGTTATCAGATAACCGTTTTTGTATGGCGAAAGTACTACTGAATAGTCGGTTATGGGGAAAGAAAATCTTCCGGGTGTTACACTTCCGGGCATTTGTTTCCAGTATATTCCGTTAAGAAGTTTCCCGTCAAATTTTATTTCCCCCCTGACTCGTCGCAAGCTGTTCAGCCAGTTAATATCCTCAGTTGCCTTTTGGATATTCATTTTATTGTCAGCAACAATAAAGTTGGGAATACGCCCGGTTTCTTGCCAGGCCCTGATACAATATTCTTTTAATGAATCGGAACAACATCCGGCGGTTTGTAACAGAACCATTTTTCCATCCGGTTCCGAAGAAAAACGCCCCTGGTAAGGTTTGCCAACTTCAACCGTGTTGGAAAAACTCACCAGATCTTCGGCAAAAAAACATACGATTCTTTCCTGAATATTTTTTGATGGCAGGTCGCGGTTGTCTTCAAAAAAATAAATATGAGAATCAAAAACTTTTTGCAGGAACTCCTTTAGTATGTCTTTTTGATATGATCCGTTGAACAACAAGTTCAGCGTATCTGTTTCAATGCTTTCAATATGTTTGGCCAGTAATGAGATTTTATGCTGAAATTCGTCAGGAGCAGAACTATTTACCAGTTCGAAGTTTTCGTTTTGTTGTTCAACTTCAAAAAGAAAGGACTGGATTCCTGAATTTAAAGCCGAGTCGATATCGTTTTTCGCATTAACTGTCAAATAGGCTTTTTCATCGGGCCTGAGTGTACAATCTTCCTCGCCAAACAATGAAAGAGCTGTTATTGTGAATACAAGAATAAATAATATCGATTTGGTAAAGCTGGTCATTGGCCTTTCAAATTTTCAATAAGCGTAAAGATAGAACAAAAGCCTTTCTTAAAAAGCAGATTATATATTTCTGATTCAGAAATAGGAAGACAAGTAATAAAATATTTGGCTAATTTCGCGTTTTATAATAAAGACAATTTTATGCGAAACCTCATATTTTTACTGCTTTTGTTCCCCGTTTTAGCTCTTGGACAAGTTAATCAAACAGATGCGAACGGATTGAAACAAGGCCTATGGCAAAAAAAACAGGATAACGGGCGACTGGTATACGAAGGGCAATTCAAAGATGATAAACCAGTTGGTGAGTGGAAGCGCTATCATCCCGGAGGACAATTAAAAGCCCTGATAGAATATAAAGGAGACACCGCATACACCCAGCTTTATGATGTTTGGCGAAAAAAAGTGGCCGAAGGAAGTTACGTAAATCAGAAGAAAGAGGGTGTGTGGAAGATTTATAAAGAAAACCGGCTTATTAGTGATGAAGAATATAAGTTGGGTTTAAAACAAGGTGTTTCGCACAGGTATTATGACACCGGTGAGGTGATGGAAGAAAAACAATGGGTGAACGACAAGGAGGAAGGTAATTATCAGGTGCTCTATAAAAACGGAAAACCTTATCTGCAATGTAAAATGAAGTCTGGCATGCGAAATGGTTTGTTTCTAATTTATTTTGATAACGACCAACAGGAACTGGAAGGAGAATATATAAATAACCTTCGCCATGGCGAGTGGAAATACCGCGACAGGGAAGGGAATCATTTGTATTCACTTTATTACGATAATGGCCAAATATTAAATCCCTGGGTTCGTGATAGTATTGGCAACCTGGAAATGCAGGAGTTCGAAAAAAACAAAGGAACCATTCTCGATCCCGAGAAATTTATGGAAGATCCTTCAGAGTACATGAGAAAAAACAAAATTATCAGGTAGAAGATTCCCTTTATTTCACTACTTTGGTAGCTTTGAACACGCAATTGTTTTTTATGAGATACGTTATTCTTGTTTTAGGGCTTTTTCTTTTAAGTGTTGCGCAGGTCGAAGCTCAGAATTATTACTGGATCGCTTTTGCCGATAAAAATCATACTTCATATTCGCTTGATAATCCTGAAGAATATCTTTCGGAAAGAGCAATTGAACGTCGCGAAAAACAGAATATCGTCATCGATTCTCTCGATTTGCCTGTTAATCAGATTTATATTGATTCAATCCTTACACTTGATGTTGAGCGTGTTCATTCATCAAAATGGTTGAATGGAATAACGGTGAAAACCGATATCGACACTCTGCCTGAATTAATTCAAAACTGGTCGTTTGTAAAAGAAATACAACTTACGAAACCAGCAATCACAACAAAAAGTGCCAAAACGAAATTTGTAGAATACGAAGAGGGAGAGGTGCCGATCGACACTTCTTTGTATGGAGAATCGGTTTACCAGGTAGGTATGCTGAATGGGCAGTTTTTGCATAATGATAATTATAAAGGACAGGGAATGCAAATTGCAGTAATCGATGCCGGCTTTATTAATGCCGATACCTTGCCTGCTTTTGATAGTTTGTGGATCAACGAACAAATACTGGGCACCAAAGATTTTTTAGAAATAGGGACGGATATTTTTAGCTCACCTTCAGATTATCATGGAATGAGCGTGCTTTCTACAATGGGAGGGAATATGCCTGGACAGTTAATCGGTACTGCTCCAAAAGCGTCGTATTGGCTTATTCGCTCTGAACATATTGGAGAGGAATTTAAAGTAGAAGAAGACAACTGGGTTGCAGCAGCTGAGTTTGCCGACAGTGCCGGTGTCGATATTATTAATTCTTCACTGGGATATTACGTATTCGATGATCCGACGACAGATCATATTTACGCCGATATGGATGGAAAAACAACCCGTGTTACGCGCGGTGCAAATATAGCCGCATCGCGGGGAATACTAGTAATTACCAGCGCCGGCAACGAGCGCACCGGTTCATGGCAACGGATTATTGCTCCTTCTGACGGTGATGGTGTAATTGGTGTTGGAGCAGTTGATAAAAATCTTGTTCCAGCCTCTTTTTCTTCGGTTGGACCGGCATTCGATGGCGATATAAAACCCAATGTGGCTGCTATGGGTGTTAAAACAGTTGTGCAACGATCAACCGGTAGCTTTGGAAGAGCTGACGGAACCTCCTTTTCTTCTCCTGTTATGGCAGGAATGGCTGCGTGTTTATGGCAAAAATACCCTGATAAAACAGCAGCAGAAGTTAAAAAGGCCATTGAAGAAAGCGGGCACCTGTATTTAAATCCCGATTCCCTGAGTGGATATGGTGTGCCTGATGTGCAGGTTGCTGATGAGCTTTTAAGTTCGATGTCAGCCTATGAAATTGAGAACAGCCAAAGCTGGACTATTTATCCGAATCCTGTTAGTGATTATTTAGTTGTTCAATATTCAGGTACAGAGGCTTATCAGGATATAGAAATTCGATTGGTTACACTTAGCGGACATATTGTAAAATATTGGAGCAAGCAGATTACCGGAAGGATTGTTTTGGAAGATATTCCTTCCAATTTAAACGGAATTTTTCTACTTCAATTAATAACCAAAAACCACTCAGAAACGTTTAAACTGGTCAAGAAATAAACTTTGATGGATCAAAAACTTTCTCTTTCCGAATTAAATGAATTGATAAAAGATGCATTACTCGATGCATTTCCGGGATCGGTTTGGGTAGTTGCCGAAGTCAGCGAATTGAAAGAAAACCGTAGCGGGCACTGCTATCTCGAGCTGGTTGAAAAAGAAGGGAATTCTATTGTTGCACGTTCAAGAGCTACAATTTGGTCGTACACTTATCGAATGTTGAAGCCTTATTTTGAGACTACTACGGGGCAACCTTTTTCCCAGGGCATAAAAATTCTCATCCAGGCTACTGTTGAATACCATCCAGCTTATGGACTTAGCATGAATATTAAGGACATTGATCCGACCTACACCGTTGGAGACATGGCTCTTCAGCGAAAAGAGATTATTAATCGTTTGCAGGCTGATGGTATCTTTGATATGAACAAAGAGCTGGATCTGCCACTCGTTCCGCAAAAAATTGCTGTGATTTCGTCGGCCACAGCGGCAGGTTATCAGGATTTTATGAACCAGCTCGAGAATAACGAGTATGGATTTAAATTCTATACAAAATTATTTGAGGCTTATATGCAGGGAGCCGATGCAGTACCTTCTATTATCCATGCATTGGAACGCATCTTTCAATACGATGATTTTTTCGATGCGGTTGCTATCATTCGGGGTGGAGGTGCAACTGCCGATCTCAGTAGTTTCGACAATTACGATTTGGCTGTAAATATCACCCAGTTCCCTTTGCCGGTGATTACCGGAATCGGTCACGAAAAAGACGATACAATAATTGACATGGTGGCACACACCCGGTTGAAAACGCCAACGGCTGTTGCTGAGTTTTTTATTAGCGGTGCAGGGCGGTATTACGAGCGATTGTTGGACTTGGAAAACAGTGTGGTTCAGTTAACCCGTGAAACCCTCGGTTTTCAACAGGAAAAACTGGGACGAATTGCTGAAGGAATCAGGTATTCTACTTCTGAATTTATAAATGAGAGACAACTTCGGTTGTATCAGAAAAGTAACGAATTGAGACGAAATGTGAGTGAATTTTCGTTCACAAAACAACACGCGTTAAATAATCTGAAACATGATTTTTCTTCGGCATTATCGGTTTGGTTTGTGGAAACTAAAAACGATATAAACCAAAAACAGCGGGTGCTAAAACGAGTTGTAGGAGAGGCTGTTCTAAAAGAAAAAGTTGATCTTACACATAAACAGGATTTATTAGCCGGCGGTATTCGAAAGGCCTTGCTGAAAGAACGAGAACGAATACGAATGAATGAAAATACCATACGATTATTAAATCCTGAAAATGTTTTAAGACGAGGATTTACGTTAACTTTGAAAGAAGGAAAAATCATAAAATCGGTTAAAGAGATGACACTTGGTGAAGAGATAGAAACCCGCTTTGCCGATGGTAGTGTAAAAAGTAAAATTTCAAAAAAATAGGATAATGGCAGTAAAAAAAATTACATACAGCGAGGCAATGGCCGAGATTGAAGAAATTCTTGAAAAGATAGAAAACGAAGAGCTGGATGTGGATGAACTGGCTGAAAAAGTAAAACGTGTGTCGGTTCTGCTGAAAACCTGTAAGGATAAACTTACCAAAACCAACGAACAGGTAGAACAGATTTTAAAAGAAATGGAAGACTAATCCACAATATAATCCACAATGAACGATAAGTTGATTAAACTTTATACCGGTGGCGATGTTGTTGTCAATCGTATAAAACAGGAACTTGAGGCTAACAATATAATGCATTAATAAAAGACGGCTTTAAGCAGGGACTTGCAGCCGGATTTGGCGAAGGTGTTCCTTCTGCTATTGATATTTTCGTTGTGGAAGATGATTCTGAAAAAGCAAAAGAAATTGTAAAGGCATTAATTGATGAATAATATGTACACAAAAGAGCAAGTTGCAAAAACCATAGATCATGCGGTGTTAAAAGCCGATCAAACATTAGAAGACCTGAAAATAAATGCAAAAATGTGCATTAAAAATAAGGTGTTCAGCATGTGTGTGAAACCGTGCGATATTAAAGTAGCAAAAGAATTACTGAACGACAGCGATGTAAAAGTGTCGTGTGTGTTGAGTTTTCCGCATGGAGCTGATGCAACTCCTGTGAAGGCTTTTCAGGCAAAGCAGGCCATTGAAGACGGAACCGATGAAATTGATATGGTAATGAATATCAGCCGTTTTTTATCGGGCGCATATGATTATGTTCGCGATGACATTAAGGCTGTGGTTGAAGTTGCACATCAATACAATATTCCTGTGAAAGTTATTCAGGAAAGCGGTTATTTATCTCCGGAGCAGATTGCAAAAGCCTGCGAGCTTTCGTATGAAGCAGGCGCCGATTTTGTTAAAACATCAACTGGATTTGGTCCGGGCGGCGCTAAACCTGAATACATTGACATGATGATTAAAACCGTTGGTGATAAAATGCAGGTAAAAGCATCGGGAGGTATCCGCGACTGGAAAACGGCTGTTGCATTTCTTGAACAGGGAGCCGACCGTTTGGGAATTGGTTCTACCGAAGCTGTATTAAATGGGGCAAAAGCAGAAGGCGATTGTTAAGGAATGTTTTACATGGGATTGTCAACCTACCATTGATAGTGTAATAATTTTCCTAATGGTTAACGATTTCTAAATTCTAATCGTTTCATTTTTTTTCAACCAAAAAACAACCATATTTGTGCTTCTGAAATTGAACGCAGGGAAGGAATGTATTTTTTAAACGGAGATCGGATATATATAAAACCGGAAGAAGCTTGTGGTACAACAGACGAGCAAATAGATAGCTGCCTGTACCAGTTGAAACAAATTAATTCGGGGAAAAAAGTTTTTAAACTGAATTTTTTTATCGACGTAAATTCCTGTGGTGATTACCAGGAATTTAAAGGAAATGTTAAGACTAAGCTTGCCAAAACATTCGATGAGGAACTGGTTTTAAGTTTTATCGCTCAAGCTCCACTTACCTGCAAAATTATTATTGAAGCATTTTATTACGATCCTTCGCTTTGGAAGGCGCAGTATATTTCGCTGAACGGAAACAGTGCTGCTCTTTTTGTAAATGACAGTTCGCAAATTTTAATTGGGACAGTACAGTCTAATTCGGAGGAATCGTGTAAAGTCGATTCAGAAAATGCATTTAAAAACCTTTCAACAATATTTACAAAAGCAGGTTTTAGTGTAAATTCAATTGTGCGCCAATGGAATTACCTCGAAGATATTGTGGGATTCGACGGAGAAGAACAACGGTACCAGGAATTCAATGATGTTCGTTCAATCTATTATGGCGATGCCTTTCTGGAAAATGGTTATCCTGCTGCAACCGGCATCGGAATGAGTTACGGGGGAGTAATTATTGAATTTGTTGCCGTTAACTCTGAAGATTATGTGCTTACTAAACCTGTCGATAATCCGGGACAGATTGCAGCGCATGTATATAGCGATAAAGTGCTGGTGGGGCAGGAGTGCGTTTTAAAAACTACACCTAAATTCGAACGGGCCCGTTTTTTTCAATACGACGATAAAAAGCTGATCTTTATTTCAGGAACAGCATCTATTACAGGAGAAAAAACGGTTGGAGTAGGTGACCCAGAGTTACAGACTGAAGTTACAATTCAGAATATCCAGCGCTTGTATTCCAGGGAGGTGCTGCAAGGTTTGTCTGAAAATGTTTTGCATCCCAAATATGGACATGCGCGTGTGTATGTGAAAAACCGTGAAGATTTTAAAGTGATTAAAGGTACTTTCGAAAAACACTACGGAAACTTGCCGGTTGTTTATATCATCGCCGATATTTGCCGCGAAGATCTCTTGGTTGAAATTGAAGGGAAAGTTATTTTAGAATAGTTACTATTTGTGCAAAATAGAAAAACATCCGGCTTTAGTTATTTAAATTAGAGCCGGATGTTTTGCTTGTGGCTAGAGACTCGTGGCTCGTAACTAGAATGAAAAATCTACTCCGAACATAAAATGAGCCCCGGCCTGTGGAAAATAACCATCCATTTTGTAACGTTCGCCTCCTAGCAGGTAAGAATATACCCATGCATTGTTTTCATACATGTAATTAAACAGGTTATTGGCCATAAAATGCAGGGTAATTTCGTCGAACAACCTGGTTGAAAACGTATAATCAGCTTTTAAGTGATTGACAAAATATGCATCCAGCTTCCGGTCGTTGCTTGATGTATTGTCGATGTACTGGTTGCTAACATACTGTGAAATAAAGGCAATACTAAAATGCTCCCCCGGCGAATAAACAAACTGACTGTTGGCAACCACATTTGGAGAAAATGCCAAGTCGGTGGTTCCCAGATTGAATGCATCTTGTCCCCAGGTGTCCCAGTTATCAACGTATTCCGTAAAATCATTGATCTTGTTGATACTTAAAGTAGTGTTGCCATTCCATTGAAAATCGTTGGCAATTTGTACACCGGCCTGCAACTCAATACCGGTTCTGTAACTCTTGTCAACATTTACCATGATTGATGATCCCACATCGTTTATCTGGCCGGTAATTACCAACTGATCATTGTAGTTCATAAAATAGTAGTTGGCACCAAACGAGAATTTCGATGAGGCAAAGTAGTAGCCCAATTCCCAGTCGTGTAACGTTTCATGTACCGGAGATTTATAGCCTGCAGGGTAATCCACAAAAGCGGCACGGTTCGGCTCACGGTTTGCTACCGCGTACGACAAGTATAGATTTTGGTTGTCGGCAAGCTGGTAAAATACACCCAGTTTAGGGTTGAAAAAATTGAAGTCGTGATTCTGTCCAATATCGCGCAGGTCATCATCAATTCCATCAATTGTATAATCAATCCGGCGATATTGTAAATCAGCATAAAGATTCAGTTTTTCAGCAACCTGCCAGTTGTATTTTGCATACACATTAAAGTCTTTTTTCAAACCTGTTCCACTGTACCATTCATGATTGTAATCGGCATCTCCCAGGTATTGTGCCCAGATTACGTTTCCAAAATGACGACCATCGTAAATGTTGTATCCCCCGCCAAATGTGAAATCACTCTTGTTTTTAGTGTAATTCAGGGAGTATGTAAATCCATAGAAATCATTGTCAAGCCATTTCCGGTTAACCAGGTCGGACGTTTCAATGGTTTCGCTGCCAACTATGATGTTTGATAAATTGTAATCAACTAAATCTGCATCGCTTTCAAAATTCTCATAATAACCACTTCCATAGGTATAATGTAGCGAGGCATTTAAGTTCAGGTTCGGATTGAATTTGTGCGAAAAGTGTAACTGGTAATGATCCTGAATGTAGTGGTCAACCTGGTTTTCGTAAGTGTAATAATTGTACGTTCTATTATCAGATGCCATCATGTGATCCACTTCTTCTTGTGTCATCAGCCAGTGATCGGCATAGCGTTGCATTCCTTCTGTATCGTTGTTCAAACGAACAGTTGGAACTCCATACCATGCCTGGTAAGTTTCTTCGTAGCCAGAAAACACATTTAATTTCAGAATCGTATTTTCAGAATAATATCCTCCTGAAACAAAGTATGATTTCAGATCGGAACTTGCCCGGTCGATATAACCATCGGAACTCACTTTCGACAAACGGATATCAACCGTAAAATGATCATTCATAAGTCCTGTTCCTGCAGAAAGCGTGTTTTTGAAAGTGTTGAAGGTTCCGGCAGCTGTTTTGAATTCACCGTACGCCTCTTTTTTTAACGAGTTGGTTTGTAGATTAATACTGGCTCCAAAAGCTGCTGCACCGTTGGTTGATGTGCCAACTCCACGTTGAATCTGAACATTTTCAAGAGAGGAAGCCATGTCGGGTTGATCGACAAACCAGGTTCCGTGTGTTTCTGCATCGTTTAAAGGAATTCCGTTCACACTTACGTTAATGCGGTTCAGATCGGTTCCGCGAACGCGAAAATTTGTGTAGCCAACTCCTGCGCCTGCATCCGAAGTGGTTACAAACGAAGGTGTGAGGTTCAGCAAAAACGGAATGTCTTGCCCCATGTTTCGTTTGGCAATTTCATCGCTGCTAACATTGTTGTAGGCCACCGGAGTTTTACTATCGGCACGCGTGGCAGAAATCAGAATCTCATCGGTCATTACCACATTGGGTTGAAGGTTTACTTCAATGCTTTTGTCTGATGTAAGGTTTAGATCAACTCGTTGAGGTTGAAATCCCACAAACGAAACGATAAGTGAATAATCGCCTGCTTTCAGGTTTTTAAATTCGAAACTTCCATCGCTTTGTGTTGATACTCCATAAAACGATTTTTCAATCACCACACTGGCGCCTGCCAAGGTTTCACCATCTCCTTTAACAACTCCTGTTAAATTGATTTGCCCGAAGGCCATTGCCGCTATTAATTGCAAAAGCAGCAATACATTAAGTCTTCTCATTTTTTTGAAAAAATTGGTTAATAACTAACCAATGAGGTAGGAAATAATCCTTTTCGCTCTCCCTACGCCGGTGCTAACCGGATCAGGTTCATTGAGTATAATCTCAGTCCCGATGCTAATCGGGACACCCCATTGCGTAAAATATCGGGACAAAGGTATAACGTATTTTTAAATTGGCAAAACAGCGTCCGAAGAACATGACTTTCACGTTCCTAAATTTCACTGTCTTTCAGAAGGTATTTTTCAAAATTCCACTTGTATTTCACAAACTTACGAGATGGGCGTTGCGTGGCTCTGTCAATGAACAAAACTTTTTGCTGGGCAGTTGAATAAAGTTCTCCTTTTTCGTTCAGAAATCGGAATTTAAAATTAGCTGACACATTAAAAATTTCAGAGACCCAAACTTCAACATGCACTTCGTTGTTCAGAAAAAATGCTTTTTTATATTGAATAGTAGTTTCTGTTATGATGGGCAAAATATCATCGTCAGTGGCAAGTTTAGATATGGAAAGCCCCATGGCTTCAATCAACTTTACACGTGCGTTTTCAAGCCATTGCACGTAGATAATGTTGTTAACATGGCCAACAAAATCTATATGATAAGTATAAACGGGTTCTGTTATTTTTAATTTTTGCATTACTATTCCGGATTGAAATTCAGGTCGGCAAATTTATTTTTTTTCTGTATAAAGAACTTCCACATGATGCTTTTATGGAACATTTGTTCATGTTTGTTAACGGTGGAGTATTTTAAAAGTTCTTTCCTTTTTTTACGTAGCGAAGACAGATTCTTATAAAAGTCGCGGTGTGCTTTTGCCACAGCACCGAAAGCTTTGAATTCCCTTCCTGCTAAAAATTTGGCAGCCGCCACTCCATCAAGTATCATCCGAAACAGTAGTCGGCGGAGAAATCTTTTTTTAGGAAGGTTTTTGAATAACATAAATAAGTTGTTGCGGAAATTGAGGTAAACTTTTTTAGGATTACCATATTCCAGGCTTCCTCCGCCCAGGTGATAAACTTCACTGCCGGGTTCATATACAATTTTGTAGCCCTGGTTTTTCCAGCGCCAGCAGAGATCGATTTCTTCCATGTGTGCCCAAAAATCGGCGTCTAAACCTCCGCTCTTTTTAAAAGCTTCGGACCGAACGAACATACACGCTCCGGTTGCCCAGAAAATTTCGCTCGACTGGTCGTATTGCTTTTCATCTTTTTCCACATGGTCGAGAATGCGGCCACGGCAAAAAGGGTATCCATATTTATCGATAAAACCACCTGCTGCACCTGCGTATTCAAAGTGATCAGGTTCGTTGTAACTCAAAACTTTGGGTTGAACAGCAACAACTTTATCATCTTTTTCAAAATGATTGATGCAAGGCTCTATCCAGTTCTCTTCAACCTTTACATCCGAATTCAGCAATACAAAATAATCGGCTTCTATTTGATTTAATGCCACATTGTATCCTTTGGCAAAACCATAATTAACTTCAAGGTCTAAAATGGTAACCGTAGGGAAATGTTTTTTCAAATAGTCAAGAGAATTGTCTGTAGAACCGTTGTCGGCAACAATAACTTCAATGTTTTCACCCTTTGAATATTTAACAACGGATGGGAGATAATCGGGGAAAAGTTTTACCCCGTTCCAGTTTAAAATTACAATGGCAATTTTTTTGTCTTTGCTCATAAATCAGCTCAAAAGTAGTTTTGCGATCAGCAAAGAAAGGCTTTCTTTTTCAAGATTTTCAAGAATTTCGCTGATTTTTTTGGCTTTATCGTTATCGTCAGATTTTAAAATGCTTTCAATTTGTTTCACTTGTTTCCCGGTAAGTTCATCCTGAAGCAGTTCCCAAACTTTTTGCTGTTCGTCTGCACCGGCTGGCAATCCAAGTGTTTCAATTTCAATAATGGTTGCTTCCAGAATTTCGCGGGCACGCACCTTAACCGGATCTTTATCTTTTGTTTTTCCGGTAGCAGCTGTGTCCCGCAAGTTCCAACTTGAATAATCGTAATGCAGCTCCTGAATTAATTTCAATTTAGAACTGTCTTTCCCAAAAATCCGTTCCAGGAAAATGAGGGTGTGGTTTTTCCATGCATCCAGGTCGAATTTGCTTTCATCTAGCCTGGCCAGTTGTTCCTTTAATAATAAAATCTCTTTTTCTGCCATGGTAATTCGTTTGTTGCAATTTACGAATTTTAGCAAAGTATATTGACACTGTCAGGTATGAGATTATTTTGTTCCCAGGTATTTGTTTATCACTCCATAGAATTCAGTGAAATAAGCATTGCTGGCTGATATAATTTCTCCGCCAAACAGCCAGTTTTTTCCACCGTTAAAGTCGGTCGTTTTTCCACCGGCCTGTTGTAAAATAAAAACTCCGGCAGCCACATCCCAGGCATGAAGAGCGTGTTCCCAAAAAGCATCGAAACGGCCGGCAGCCACATACGAAAGGTCAACAGCAGCAGAGCCAAAACGGCGAATTCCACGTGTAGTTCTCATAATGTGTTTCATCGCTCCAAAATAATCGTCTGCCCGGTCGAAATCGTAATAGGGAATCCCGGTTGCCACCAGTGTGTCTTCTGATTTTGACCGGTTGGCAGCTTTTATCTCGTTTCCGTTGAGGTAGGCAGGGCTGTCTTTCCAGGCGTAAAACATTTCGTCGAAGCCAACTTCGTAAACCACTCCTAAAACCATTTCGTCGCCGTCGGCCAAAGCAATACTTACCGAATGTGGTGCCAGACCGTGTAAATAGTTGGTAGTTCCGTCGAGCGGATCGACAAACCATGTATATTTTTCGTTGTGCGAATCGGCAGTGCCTTCTTCTGCGACAAAACCCGATTCGGGAATCAATTTTTTTAAGGCGTTTACAATTTGTTGCTCGGAGGTTTTATCGACATAAGTTACAAGGCTTGCAACACTTTTGATTTCAATATTTTTTTCTGAGATTTTTTTCTGTTCTTCCCGGATAAATGCTCCTGCATCGCGGGCAATATCCTGTACCTGAAAACAAAGTTTTTTGTAATCCATTTTGCTGTTGTTTCAGGTAAAAGTACTGAAAAAAGTTCGCCTTGCCGATTCTCTCTTTTGTAAGCTTCAGTTTTTGTGTAAAACTTAACGAAGTTCTATTGCCATATTTCCATTCGGCAAAACAGAGATTAATTCTACCTCTTTCATTTGATTTATAAGCTCTTCCTGATACGGGGTTTCTACTTTAATGTAATTTTCTGTGAATCCCGCCATGTGGTCGTGGTTTCTTTGGTCTTCAAACAATACGGTTTGTGTTGTTCCCAGATTCTTTTGATAAAAAGCCCTGAGCTTTTTTTCAGAGAGGTTGATGTATTTCTGTGTGCGGTTTTTGCGCTCCTCAACTTCTACCTTCCACGGGATTTTTAAGGCCTGTGTGCCACTTCTTTCAGAATACGTAAATGCATGGAGTTGCGAAATTTCGAGACTGTTGATGAAGTCATACGATTCCTGGAAATATTTCTCTGTTTCTCCGTTTGTGCCGGCAATCACATCAACTCCAATAAATGCATGAGGAACTGTTTCCCGGATTTTGTGCACACGTCGGGCAAACAATTCAGTTGTATATCTTCGTTTCATTAGCGAAAGAACCTCGTCGGAACCAGATTGTAGGGGGAGGTGGAAGTGTGGCATAAGAACCTTTGATCCTGCAACCAATTCAATAATTTCGTCTTTTAAAAGGTTGGGTTCAACCGATCCTAAACGGAGTCGGTTTAAGCCTTCAACCTGCTCCAGTGCTTTTAATAAGTCAAGAAAATTTTCTCCCGTAGACTTACCAAAATCGCCAATGTTTACACCCGTTAAAATAATCTCCTTGTAACCTTTGGCAACCGCTTTACGTGCTTCGGCAACAGTATTCGGAATGTTGTCGTTTCGGCTTCTTCCGCGTGCATAAGGAATGGTGCAATACGAACAGTAGTAATCACAACCATCCTGAACCTTTAAGAAGCTTCGGGTTCGGTCGCCCCACGAAAAAGCTTTGTGATAGCTTTTAATGTCTGCCAGTCGGGTGGTTTGTATTTCAGTGGTTTCACGCTTTTTTAAATCGCCCAGATAATGGGGGATATGGAATTTCTCCTGGGTTCCCAGCACCAGGTCTACTCCATTAATATGGCCAACTTCTTCGGGTTTTAATTGCGAGTAACAACCAACTACAATTACCATCGCATCAGGATTTTGTTTGGCTGCTCTACGGATAATATTTCTGCTTGCCTTGTCGCCCTGGTTAGTAACCGAACAGGTATTTATAACATACACATCGGCTTTTTCTTCAAAGTCAACACGCTCAAAACCAACTTCTTTAAAGGAGCCGGCAATTGTCGAAGTTTCCGAAAAATTGAGTTTGCAACCCAGTGTGTAAAAAGCAGCTTTCTTCCCCTTGTAATCCATCTTGCTATCTTGACTAATTCTAAATAGGCTGCAAAGGTAGAAAAATCTGTTTAATAGAAATGAGATTAGTTTCCAGATGTTTAATAGAAAATAAGGAATAAGAAACCTTTAAACTTTCTTATTCCTTATTATTTCTTTCAAAGGTCTATAATAAATTACTTGCCAGTTCAGCCAAAAAGCTGCGTTCTCCCTTTACCAGGTTGATATGCGCAAACAATTCCTGGTTACGCATACGATCGGTCATGTATGCCAATCCGTTCGATTTCATATCGAGATACGGTGAATCGATTTGCCACAGGTCGCCGGTGAAAACCATTTTTGTTCCTTCTCCCGCACGTGTAATAATTGTTTTTATTTCGTGAGGTGTCAGGTTTTGTGCTTCGTCGATTATAAAAAATGCATTCGATAAACTACGGCCACGAATATATGCCAAAGGTGTAATGTTCAGCTTCTCTTCTTTTACCATCTCCTCAATAAGCTGGTATTCGTTACTTCGCGGGTTGAAAGTATGTTTTATCACTGCCAGGTTATCGAACAGTGGCTGCATGTACGGATTTATTTTTTCGGAAGCATCGCCGGGCAGGTAACCCAGATCGCGGTTACTTAGTGCCACAATCGGACGTGCCAAAAGTATTTGTTCGTACTGCCGGTGTTGTTCGATTGCTGCAGCCAGGGCCAGAAGAGTTTTCCCGGTACCGGCTTTTCCAGTCAGAGCCATCAGCCTGATTTCCGGATCCATCAGCATATTCAAACTGAAAGTTTGTTCTGCATTTCTGGGTTTAATTCCGTAGGCCGATTTTTTTTCAACGCGGTAAATTCGTTCCGATTTGGATTCGTATCGGGCAAGTGCGCTAGAAGTACTTCCTCTGAAAATAAAACATTCGTTAGCCTCAGGTTTAAAATCATCTTTTACATCTGTTTTTGCAAAAGACCCCTGGTTGTAAAGTCCATCGATAAGATTATCGTTAAAATTATCGAAGGTTGTAATTGTTTTATCCAGAATGTTTTCATCAGTAACCTGGTCGGTTTTGTAATCTTCAGCCTGAATGCCCAGCGATTTGGCTTTCATTCGAAGATTAATGTCTTTGCTGATTAAAATTGTTTTTCTTTTTGGATAAGCTTTTGATGTATAATCAGCAATAGCCAGTATACGGTGGTCGGGAATGTCTTCGCGGAACGAAGTTTTCAATTCATCCGAAAAGGGCTTTCCGGTTTCAATGCGAAGTTTGCCTTTTCCTGTACCCAGTGATTTTCCACCGTTAAAAATGTCATCTCCAACAATTTCATCGAGCACCCGGGTAAATTCGCGTGCCTGAAAGTTGATCAGGTCGTTTCCTCGTTTAAATTTATCCAGCTCCTCGAGTACTGTAATCGGAAGGATAATGTCGTTATCCTGGAACTGGTAAATGCAGGTGTGGTCGTGTAAAATCACGTTCGTGTCGAGAACGAAAATTTTACTCTTTTTAGTTTTACTTAGCATATGCAAAATGAATTTCTTAAATGTAGATAAATTGATAAGAATTCGGTGTTGATGAGATAAAATTTAATAAACTTGCAATGGTTAATAAATATTGGATTCATTGAATTATAAAGAGACACTTGAATACTTGTTTACGCGTTTGCCAATGTTTCAGAGAACGGGGCCTGCAGCGTACAAAAACAATCTTGATAATACTCACAGACTGGATGAATTGTATGGTCATCCGCATCAGAATTTTAAAACTATCCACGTTGCCGGTACAAATGGTAAAGGTTCTGTTTCGCATATGTTGGCATCTGTTCTTCAAACAGCAGGTTTTAAAACAGGATTGTATACTTCTCCTCACCTGAAAGATTTTAGGGAACGGATCAAGGTAAATGGAAAAATGATTCCTGAGAATAGAGTCGTGGAATGGGTAAGTTCTTACAGAGCTAACAATAAAATGTGGAAAATTGAGCCTTCTTTTTTTGAATTGACGGTAGCTTTGGCATTCGATTATTTTCGGCAGGAGAAAGTGGATGTCGCCGTTGTTGAAGTGGGATTGGGAGGAAGGCTCGATTCAACCAATATTATCACTCCTGAATTAAGCATTATCACGAATATAAGTTTCGATCACACAAATTTACTTGGGAATACTCTAACGGAAATTGCTGCCGAGAAAGCAGGGATCATTAAAGCGAATATTCCGGTAGTTATTGGTGCAACGCAAAGGGAAACAGCGCCGGTATTTATAGAAAACGCAAACAAAAAGCAGGCTCCGCTTTATTTTGCCGACCGGGAATTTAAAGTGCCTTATGCAATGGTTGACATTGATAGAAAACAGATTCTGGCTATTGAAAAAGATAAGAAGTCTGTATTTCCCGATTTAAAACTTGATTTGGCAGGAGAATATCAGCATAAAAATGTTCCGATAGTGTTAAAGTCGATCGAGATATTGAATGAGAAAGGATTTAAGATAACAGATTCTGCTATTTATAATGGATTATCGAATGTTGTTGAAAAAACAGGACTGCAAGGCCGGTGGCAGGTAATTGGAAACAATCCTTTAATTGTTTGCGATACGGGGCATAATGCTGACGGTATACAGGCTGTTGCAGAGCAAATTAAGAATACGGCATATAAAAATTTGCATTTTATTTTTGGCACTGTGGGAGATAAAAATCCGGACAAAGTGCTGGCACTACTTCCGAAAAATGCGAAATATTACTTTGTTAAAGCAGGTATCGAAAGAGCGATGGATGCACAAAAGTTAGCAGAACGGGCTCATGTTTTTGGATTGGAAGGAGATGTTTATGTTTCAGTGACAGAGGCGTTTGATGACGCACGAGAATGTGCAGGCAAAAACGATTTGATCTTTATCGGAGGTAGCACTTTTGTGGTTGCCGAAGTGATTAACTAACTTTTTTTGAAATATTTTTTGCAGAACTGAAAATAGCTATTATATTTGCAGCGCCTTACTGAAAAGGGGGCGCGTTCAGAAATAGAAATAGCATATTTGGGGGGTTAGCTCAGTTGGTTCAGAGCACCTGGTTTACACCCAGGGGGTCACTGGTTCGAATCCAGTACTCCCCACGAAAGAGGTCAATTTTGAGGTTGGCCTCTTTTGTTTTCAAATGTCTATTTTACTATTATAGAGAATATAAATTATTGGGGGGTTAGCTCAGTTGGTTCAGAGCACCTGGTTTACACCCAGGGGGTCACTGGTTCGAATCCAGTACTCCCCACAGAAGGTCGACTTTTAGTCGGCCTTTTTTTGTATTGGTTGGTTCTAATGGTTCTGTGTATCCAGAATATTATTAAATTCCTTGTTTGTCAGTAGGTTAAAATGGTATTTTAATAAAAAACCGCTCAGAATATCTGAACGGTTTCGATTTATAAATTATACATTGTTTAGTCAAAACTATATCGCTTTTCAAAGCCGGCATTCCGTTTTCAACTATTCTTACAGTGAACTGTTTTTTGAAATAAGGTCGATATTATTATCCATTTTCAGTTTTTCGCCGTTTGAACTGATGATTTGCACATCATCTAATCTCCAGTTTTTTGTATAACGGATCTGCCCTGGTCTTTTAGCTGATATTTTTATGTTGTTGAGATTAAAATTCGTGATGTATGAATCCTTGATCCCTGAAACATTAATTGCAGTCTCTGCATTGGAAGCGGTAATATCACTTATATAAACATCGCGAAATTCGGGGATACCTTTTTCCGGTGGAACTTCCTCCAGCATCACCTTCCAGTATTCAGGAATCGTACCCTTGTAATTTTCCAAAGAGGCATAACTGTACGACGGATTCCAGTTAAGTGTTACATCAAAAGGAACTCTCACATTATTCATTTCAATATTGCTGATATAAATATTGGAAAGTCCTCCACCACGGGTTAATGCCGATTTAAACCTAATGGCACAATTCGTTTCATTTGCTGTAAGATTGGTGACATAAACATTACGAATTTCTCCTGATGTCTCACTTCCGATGGTTACCAGTCCACCACCTTTTCGTGAATAGCAATCTTTAATTACTACGTATTCCGTAGGCCTGTTTACCCGTATTCCATCAGCATCCCGACCTGCTTTCAGGCAAAAATTATCATCATTGCAATCAATATCGCAGTTCTGCACCAGAATTTTGGTAGAAGAATCGATGTCGATCCCGTCTGTTGAAGGGCCATGCCCGTCAATATTATTTTGGATAATTAAGCCGTCAACTGTAATGTTTTTTGAATACAACATATGTACAGTCCAGAAGCCTGCCTGTTTAAGGGTTAAGTCTTTAATGGTAATATTTTCAGAATTGGAAACAAGAATTGTCCTGACACGCTTGCAATCATAGTCGCTGGCCCAGCGTAATCCTTTGGGAGTATATTCCTCCCGCAATTTCCAGTATTGCTCCCAATGATAACGTCCCTGGGCATGAACTGTCCCTTTGCCGGAAATCATAGCATTTTGCTTGTTCAAAATATTGATAATAGCAGAGGGCCAGCGCATTTCGATACCTGCCACGCGGGTATCAATATCCGGGTAGTCTTCCAGGCCTATTATTCCTCTTAATTCAACTTTTTCGTCAATTTGTAGATTAACATTGTTTTTCAGATAGATAGCACCAGTAAGGTAACTCCCCGGATCGAAAATAACCTTTCCTCCTCCTGCTTTGGCGCACGAGTCAATGGCTGCCTGAATTGCTTTGGTTGCCAGGATAAGTCCATTATTTCTTGCGCCAAAATCATTTGCTTTAAACGTGGTATTTGATTCCGGAATACTTTTAGAGCCCACCGTGTTGATCCAATCCGGAGTTTTGACCTGTGATATAGCAGCGTTAGGTAACAGAAAAAGAAGAATTAGTAAGGGATATAATTTTGGATATAATTTTATTTGTGATTGCTCGGTTTTTGTCATGAATAAGGCCATTGATTCAGTTTTTTTCGGTTGATAATAGTTTTTTATAATATGATTGTTGAGAAAACATGTCTTCAAAAGAGTTGACTCCTTTTGTTTTTTTATTCTCTTCTATTTTTAGCTGGTTGAAATATAGAAACTTTTTTACTTATCTTATTTTTTTTCAACCTCTTCCCGTGTTTTCTTAGTTGAAGAATAATGTTCGTACTGATCTTGCTTTTTAAGCTTGGTAAAAAGTTTGCCGATATTTTCGGAGGGAGAAAAGCGAATTATACTTACAGATGATGCTTCCGAACGCATAAGTGAATTATGTTCTGTCATTAGTGTAGTTACCGGCTCGCTTTCTTCGTCCTGCATGCGTATTTTTACGGGGGCTTTGTATTCATCAAGAAATTGAAGGTTCTGACTGGCACGATCCATATCCGACAGTTGATCGGGAGAAACGCGAACTTCCGGAATATCTACATGTTCTGATTCCAGAGTAACCATTGGGTTCACTAATAAAGTATGAACGCTTACTATTTTTCTGAAATAGGAAATATGAGAAAAAATGAGTGAGTCGCCCGGTGAAACCCAAAGTGCAAAAATACCATTTGTATGACTGATATCTTTATCGTGGTTGTTCAGGTTTACAATGTAAACATCAGTGACGGGATTTCCTTGTTTGTCAACAATTCTTCCTTCTATCAGAAATTTTTGTTCCTGGGCAAAAGTTACGCTGCACAACAGTAGAAGTAATATGGCTATTTTTGTTTTCATAGTCTGGTCCTGTTTTTTCAAATTTCGGCAATATCATTGTTAAAATCTTCCAAAAGACGCTAAACTAAGTTAATGTACGAATTTTAATCTTCTTTGTTCAGGATATTTATTCACTCTTTTGCTTTTCCTAAACATATTCGATTTTTACTTTTTTGAAGAATTTGTGTATCAGAAGTTTTACGATTCGTTTTACTACAAATTTCCTTAATTCAAGTTCCAGAGGCTGATCCGGATCCTGGTGTGCCCAGTTAATTCTTGTTCCGACAATGATATCGATACAGTCGTGTTGAAGCAAAAGTTTTACAACTTCTTCAGGTGTACTGTCCTGAAGTCTGGTGTCGCTGTGGTAATTTTCAAGAATTTCTTCCACCTTCCCCAAAGTAAGTATGCCTTCAGTAACCATCTCAAAGCCTTTCATTTGGGCACTTGGTGGTAATTGGTGAAGGTTTTTATGTCCATGTTGTATTTCAACGGATAAATCCAGCTCGCGGGCAATAATTTCGGCTGTTGTTCCTCCGCAAATAATTTTTTTCCCGTCGAAATCCTGGATGCGTCCAACAAAATCGAAATCTTTTATTTTATAAAATGGAGGGCCGGTAATGAGCATAAAATTTCGGGGTTCCCTGAAATATATTACGCCGCAACTGGTATCGTCTTTAATCGAAAAACCGTCATTCATAACAGCCTGGTTGATAATTTTACGTGCCAGTTTGGTGGCAGAAATATCCGGCATTCTTTCAACCTGGTTCAGGGTGAAATTTTCGATTTTGTCCATTCCCCACCCCATCGGAAATCGTTTTTGTCCTAACCCCGATTCAGAAACACCATCCGACATAAAAATGATACGGTCCTCTTTTCGGGCAATAAATTCCCGGCAATGAAGTATCTTTCCCCGGTTTTCTTCGCCTTTAATGGTTAATTCATATTCTTTCCCCTGGATGGCTACACCATTGCGAATAAATAAAATTCTGGGGTTGTCGTAGTTTACAATGCGAACGTGTCCTTCGTCGTCGAGTTCAATAATTGTAAAGGTTGCATAGCTTTCTTTTCCGTCGCTGCTTTTCGGGAGTGTTTCCATAATAATTCGGGCTGCTATCTCCGGCTTAGTGTGTAGTCTTGAGTATTTCAGGGCCATGGTAGAAGTAAGCGTAGCCAAAACACTGGCTTTTATTCCATGTCCGATCCCGTCGCTTAAAACCAGTATGGTCCTGCCTTCTTCGCGTATTATACTCGACTGGAATACATCGCCGCAAGCCACTTCTCCTTTTGGCCTTTTTTGCTGAAACTCAATTTCAACGTGATAGTGGGGGTTAGTCGTCGTCACCATAGCGATAGGTTTGTATTATTGAGTTTAGCAGTTCTTCGGTTTCGGCTGCATTTTCGCCCAGCAGGAAGGCAATCTTTTGTACTGTCTCAATATTTTGTTTATTGATTTTTCGTGCCCGGTTAATAATCTCATCCTGAACCAGCATTGGAGCCGACATGTCGCGGAATACTACCCCTACAACTTTATTCTTATATAAAGTAAGTACCGAAATGTGCATGAGTTTGTTTTGAAATTGTAAGTCGCGTTCAAGCACTTCGTCGCCGGATGTAAGTACGCTCGAAATCATTTTAAAAATTACATCGGGAACAATGCCTTTTACATCGGCGCCCGGCAACCCGGGAATGGTTTCGTAGAGTTCTTCTACCTCTTCTCCCATCAGTTTTGCAAAATTTTCGTTCGAATCCACAATTTTGAAATTACTGTCAACCATTACAACTCCCACAGAAATTTTATGGATCATTTTTGAAGATACCTCCATGGTTTCCTGTGCTTTTTCCAGACGTTTTTCGGTTTTCTTTAATTCAGTAATGTCGTTTATCGAACCAACAATTCCCACAATTTTTCCATCGTTGTTACGGATTACTGCTTTGTTCAGAATAACGTGATGCGATGTTCCGTCGCCATGTCGCACCTGTGCGTTGTAAATCTGAACATCGGGGTTGGCAATCAGTGCTTTATCCTGTGCCATGTATTTGTCAGCTGTATCCTTTACATGAACCTCATGCAAAGGTTTTCCAACGATTTGTTCTTTTGTTTTACCTGTAAAATATTCGTGAGCAGCATTGCACATTTGGTAGATTCCTTCTGTATCGCGATAAAAAATGGGGATGGGCAAAGCATCTATCATTTTTTGATGAAAGTTAGGATCATCGATATTTCCGGTCAGGAAGGATTTTTTATTGTAAATCATGGTTTAGTAATTAATCCTGTTTGTTTCAGAAAAATAAGCAATTTAGAAGGCATTTAAAACACTGGAACTGTTAATCTTCTCACTTGTTGTTTTAAAACACGGTTTTATGCTTGTTTTTATTCATTTTAAATTCTGAAGAACATAAATTATAGGCATGTAAATAATATATGGTACATGTATCTTTGTACCAAGATTTAAACAGACCAAGTGAGATTAACAGAAATAATTGAATTGACCAATGCAACAGTGGTAGCCGGAAATACGGAGACAGACCATAATTTGCAGAAGGCTTTTAGTTCCGATCTAATGAGTGATGTATTAACACTTGACACGGAACATATATTGCTCGTTACAGGATTGTCGAATGTACAGCTGGTCAGAACCGCCGAGATGGCAGATATCGAAGTTGTTCTATTGGCAAGAAATAAGAAGGCAAGCCCCGAAATGATTGATCTGGCAAACGAAACAGGTCTGGTACTTCTCGAAACTCCATATTCAATTTATCGATCGAGTGGAATTTTATATGAAAACGGATTAGCTCCGGTTTATTGATGAAGTTGGAATTTTACATAACGAGTGGCGATTTTAGTAAGGCCGGAAAAGCTTCGAGCCAAATAAAAAAAGTGCTAAAACAATTGCAGATTGATCCTAAGGTGATTAAGCGCATTGTTGTGGCTATTTATGAAGCAGAGGTCAACGTGGTTGCCCATTCGGTCGGCGGGAAATTATTTGCCGAAATTAATGGTACGGGAATTAATGTTCTTATAAAAGATGATGGTCCCGGAATTGACGACATTGATAAGGCTATGGAGGAAGGTTTTTCAACAGCAACGAAAGCAGTTCGAAACATGGGATTTGGTGCTGGAATGGGGCTGCCAAATATTAAAAAGAATACCGACGAGTTTAAAATTGAGAGTGAGCCGGGAATTGGAACAACATTAACCTTCAGAAATAATTTTTAGAGTATGGAAGTTGTAGAAAAATATCATGCCATAAAGGTTGACACAAACAAGTGTATGGGCTGCACGCACTGTATGCAAGCATGTCCTACCGAAGCCATCCGGATAAGAGGAGGAGTTGCTACCATAAATCCAGACCGATGTGTGGATTGCGGTAACTGTTTGCGCGCCTGTCCGGTTGATGCCTTTTACGTTGAACACGATAGTTTGGAACAACTGAATAAATACAAGTACCGGGTGGCATTATTTCCTTCGGTAATGATTGGGCAATTCAACGAGAATTATACGGAAGGAAAGATTTACGAAGCATTACTGAAACTTGGATTCACTCATATTTTTGAGGTGGAACAGCCAATAGGATTATTGGTAGATTTAATAAAACAGGAAGTAGAACAGGCATCTCATAAACCAATGATATCGTCGTTTTGTCCGGCTATTGTTCGTTTGATTCAATCCAGATATCCTTCGCTTGTTGAAAATATAGTTCCCATAAAAGCGCCACACGATCTGGCAGCATGTTATGCCATTGAATTATTGAGAAAGGAAGGCATAAAACGAGACGATATAGGGATTTTTTATATCTCTCCCTGCTCTGCAAAAATGGCGGCTGTTAAGCGACCGGTTGGTGAAAAAGTATCGGTTATCGATGGTCTGATAAACATGGGCGATATGTATAACCATATTTTACGGGTTATTGACAAGGAAGAGAAAACAGATACCTCGGCTCTTCGCAAAAACCTCACATTAGATGGTATTTTGTGGAGCCTGCCACGGGGTGAATCCCGACATTTCAAAAAGAAATCGATGGCAGTTGATGGTATTCATAATGTGGTGAAAATTCTTGAAAGAATGGAAAACGAAGAAGTGCCCGAATTGGATTTTTTGGAGCTGAAATCGTGTCACCAGGGATGTGCGGGTGGAATTTTGCTGACAGGCAACCGTTTTCTTACGCGTGAACGGCTTCAAAAAAGATCGAAACGATATCCTGCAGCCTCAAAGATTGATGTCTCTGCCATAAGCTGCCAGGAAATTAAAGCGAAGATGAAAGCTGACCCCATAGAACCAAATTATGTTTTTACGCTGGATACCGATCGGTTAAAGGCGCTGGAGAAGTTGCAAAAGGTAGACCGGATTTTATGCCAGCTCCCGGGAATTGATTGCGGGAGTTGCGGAGCGCCCAACTGTCATGCTTTGGCCGAAGATATGGTTCAGGGGAAAGCCAAAATGACTGACTGTATTTTTTTACAAAACAGATATTTAAACGAGAAAAAAATAACCATCGAAAAAGCTACGAAGAACCTGGAAAAAGCCTGGGGGAAAAATCGTTTCGATGCAGACTGTAATAAAAAAGGAGGTAGAAATGAAGGTTTCTGAATTGGTTGAAAAGTTTGGCTTAAAAGTATTTTCAGGAGAAGCCGGCATTGAGAATGAGATTAAAGGTGGCTATGTTTCCGATTTATTGAGCGACGTTATGGGAAATGCTTCAGAGGGAGATGTTTGGATAACATTGCAGTCGCATCAGAATGTGATGGCAATTGCCTCCTTAAAAGACCTGGCTGCGGTTATTATCGTAAAAGGTTTTGAGCCCGAGCCAGACACGCTTGAACACAGTAACGAGGAAGGTATCCCGATTTTGGGAACCGATATGGACACCTTTAAAATAAGCGGGGAGCTGTATAACGTTTTATCTCAGTAGCATGCAAAAATACAGGGCCGACCTACATATTCATACCGTTCTCTCGCCCTGTGCTGATTTGGAAATGACTCCAGCAAAAATTGTCGAAAAAGCCAAAGAAGCAGGTTTGCAAATTATTGGCATTACTGATCATAACTCAACATTAAACGCAAAGGTGGTAAGGCAGCTGGCCTCCAAAGAAAATATGCTGGTGTTAACCGGCGTCGAAGTAACCACAAAGGAAGAAGTTCATTGTCTGGCTTTTTTTGAGCATGATGAGCAACTGGATAAATTTCAGGAATATATTGAGAAGAACATAAATCGTATTCCAAATAAAGAGGGACACTTTGGTTATCAACCTGTTGTTGATGCCCATGAAAACATTATTGAGATGGTTCCGTATTACCTGACTTCATCATTAAAAAAGGGAATCAATGAGATTCAAAAGTACGTTTACGAATTGGAAGGGATGTTTATTCCGGCCCATGTAAATCGTCCCCTGAACGGGCTTTTTAGTCACCTTGGTTTTATTCCCGGAAATCTAGATTTCGATGCACTGGGAATTACGGGCAAAACCACTGAAAATCATGTTCGAAAACATTATGTTTTAGAAAATAAAATTTCGTTACTTTATAATTCAGATGCCCATTTTTTGGAACAGATAGGCCGGTCATTTTCGGTGTTTAATATTGAGAAACTCAGTTTTAGAGAAATAAAATTGGCTATGAATCAGCAGCTTAACAGATTTGTTGAAATTTTATGAGAACACTCTCAGAACATATTCTTGACATTGTTCAGAATTCAGTAAGGGCTAAAGCCACATTGATTGAAATCATAGTGGATGAAGATAAAAAAAATGACCTTTGTTCATTGACAATAAGAGATAATGGCTGCGGTATGAATAAAGAAAAACTGAGACAGGCAGCCGACCCGTTCTTTACATCGCGAACAACACGAAAAGTTGGTTTGGGAATTCCCCTTTTAAAACAGAATGCCGAATTATCGGGAGGAAGTTTTAACCTGGAATCGGAGCCGGGCAAAGGCACCGTTTTAACGGCAACTTTTGGACTTTCAAATATCGATAAACCGCCTTTGGGTGATATTTGGGAGAGTTATTACCTGACACTGCTTAGTTATCAGGAAGGGAATTTGGTGTACCGGCACACAACCGGGAAAGGAGAATTTCAGATTAGTTCGAATGAACTAAAGGATGTACTTGGAGATGTCTCCTTTCAACAAAAGGAAATACGCGATGGTATTATTGAGTTGATAAAGACAAATCTCGAAGAAATCGAGGTTGCTAAATAATATAGTATAAGCAAGCAATAAGAGAGTTTGATAAGAAAAGCCCAAATTCGAGGCTTGCGAAGCCCGAGAAATGTGAGTTTACTAGTGTAAATGACCATTTTGAGGGCAAGCGTAACGAAGAAGTTGGGCTTTTCTTGCAAACACTAAATAAAACAACAATTATTCGAAACAATATGGCTAGAATTAAATCATTGGCTGATCTTCGGAAAATGAAGGAAGAAGCTCAGTCGAAAATTAAATTAAGGGAAAACAGCAATAATCCTGATGAAATTGTTCAGATTAAAGTTGGAATGGCTACTTGCGGAATAGCTTCAGGAGCGAAGGAAACCATGAAATACTTTGTGGAACAACTCGAACAGGAAGCAATAGATGCTGTTGTTACCCAAACCGGATGCATGGGATATTGCTATGCCGAACCTACTGTTGAGGTGACCCTGCCAAACAAAGAACCTGTAATCTTTGGACATGTGAAAAAAGAAAAAGCCCGCGAAATAATTGATGTATATATCAAACGCGGCGAATTGGTAGACGGAATTATACCTGTTAATTTTAAAACTATCGACGACTAACTAACAACTTCATTTTCAAACCTAAAACTATGACTGATTACAAAATGCACCTGCTCATTTGCGGAGGTACAGGGTGTAAAGCATCTGAAAGTGCGGAAATAAAGAACAGGTTCGATCAACTTTTAAAGGAACTTGGCCTCGAAGATGAGGTACAGGTTGTTATGACCGGTTGCTTTGGTTTCTGCGAAAAAGGTCCCATCGTAAAGGTGCTTCCCGATAATACCTTTTATGTACAGGTTACTCCAAAAGATGTTGTTGAAATTGTAGAGGAACATATTATAAAAGGGCGCAAGGCCGAACATCTTTTATATACCGATCCCACCACCGATAAACATATCAGTGACTCGAAAGGTATGGATTTCTATAAAAAACAAATCCGTATCGCCCTGAAAAATTGTGGTTTTATAAATCCTGAAAATATTGATGAATACATTGCCCGTGATGGTTATGCTGCCATGGGCAAGTGTTTAAGCGAAATGACTCCCGAAGAGGTAATTAAAGAAATAAAAGATTCAGGACTTCGGGGTAGAGGAGGTGGTGGTTTTCCAACCGGGTTGAAGTGGGAGATCACAAAAAATGTGGAAAACGAACAAAAATATGTAGTTTGTAATGCCGACGAAGGCGATCCGGGTGCTTTTATGGATCGTTCTATTTTAGAAGGCGATCCACACGCAGTGCTCGAAGCCATGGCAATTTGTGGTTATTGCATTGGTGCCGATAAAGGTTTGGTTTATATCCGGGCAGAATATCCGCTTGCCATCCAGCGTTTGAAAACCGCCATTAAACAGGCCGAAGAATACGGTTTGATCGGCGAAGATATTCTGGGGACAGGATTTAATTTCAGAATAGAATTACGTTATGGAGCAGGTGCTTTTGTTTGCGGTGAAGAAACTGCGTTAATTCATTCAATGGAAGGATTGCGCGGAGAACCGACTTTTAAACCGCCATTCCCTTCGGTTTCGGGTTATATGGGAAAACCGACCAACGTAAATAATGTGGAAACCTTTGCTAACATTCCGGTTATTATTAACAAAGGCGCTGAATGGTTTAGCAGCATCGGAACAGAGAAATCTAAAGGAACCAAGGTGTTTGCTTTGGCCGGAAAAATAAATAATGTTGGTTTAATTGAAGTACCGATGGGAACAACCCTGCGTGAGGTAATTTACGACATTGGCGGTGGAATTAAAGGCGGAAAAGAGTTTAAGGCTGTTCAAACAGGAGGTCCGTCAGGTGGATGTTTAACCAAGGATTTTCTGGATATCCCGATCGATTATGATAATCTCCTGGCTGCAGGATCGATGATGGGCTCGGGAGGAATGATTGTAATGGACGAAAGCGATTGTATGGTTTCCATTGCGAAATTTTATCTTGAATTCACCCTTGAGGAATCGTGTGGAAAATGTACGCCTTGCCGGGTTGGAAATAAGCGACTTCACGAAATTCTGGATAAAATTACCAAAGGAAAAGGCGAGGAAGAAGATATCGAAAAACTCAAGGAATTAAGTGAAGTTATAAAAGATACGGCTCTGTGCGGGCTGGGACAAACTTCTCCGAATCCGGTGCTTTCAACCATTAAAAATTTTGAAGAGGAATACCTGGCACATGTTATTGATGGAAAATGTCCGGCCGGGAAGTGTAAATCGTTATTGCGTTACGATATTGATGAAGATTTATGTACCGGATGTACCTTGTGTTTCCGTAACTGCCCGGTGGGCGCCATCACCGGTGAACGCCGTCAGCCACATTACATCGATCAGACATTGTGTATCAAGTGCGGCATTTGTTTCGAGAAGTGTAAGTTTCATGCAATTACCCTAACCTAACCTGGAAAAAAGAACATTATGGATACTATAAATCTTACCATTGATAATAAACCCGTTGTGGTAACAAAAGGAACCACAATTCTAGAAGCGGCATCAGGTATTGGAATTCACATTCCTTCGCTTTGCCATATGAAACTGGAAGACTTAAATATTGAAAATAAACCCGGAGGATGCCGTATTTGTGTTGTGGAGGTGAACGGACGCCGTAATCTGGCGCCAGCCTGTTGCACCGATGTGAGTGAAGGAATGGAGATTAATACACACTCAATGCGTGTAATAAATGCCCGTAGAACGGTTATGGAATTGATTCTTTCAGATCATCCTTTCGATTGTTTGATCTGTGCCAAATCTGGTAACTGCGATTTACAAAGTTTGGCTCATAATCTGGGAATCCGTGAAATCCGTTACCAGGGTGAACAGTCCACTTACCGTGAAGATACATCACCTGCCATAATTCGAGAGGTTGACAAATGTATTATGTGCCGCCGTTGCGAAACCATGTGTAACGAGGTGCAGACTGTTGGCGTTTTGTCTGCCATTAACCGTGGTTTCGAGTCTGTGGTTTCACCGGCTTTCGAGATGAACCTCGACCACTCTGTTTGTACATATTGCGGACAATGTGTGGCAGTTTGTCCCACGGGTGCTTTAACAGAAGTAGATGAAACGGGTAAAGTAATCCGGGCATTATCCGATCCTACAAAAACGGTTATTGTGCAAACAGCACCTGCTGTTCGGGCCGCTCTGGGTGAAGAATTCGATATGGAAGCCGGAACGCTGGTAACCGGGAAAATGGCTGCAGCATTGCGCCGTCTTGGTTTCGACCATATTTTCGATACTGATTTCGCCGCCGACCTTACCATCATGGAAGAAGGGACAGAACTACTAACTCGTTTAGGAAAACATTTGGCTGGTGACAAGGATGTGAAACTTCCCATTCTTACTTCCTGCTGCCCGGCATGGGTGAAATTTTTCGAACACCAGTTTCCTGAGTTGAAGGATATTCCTTCAACTGCCCGTTCTCCTCAACAGATGTTTGGTTCTATTGCAAAAACATATTTTGCTGATAAACTGGGAACTAAACGCGAAGATTTGGTTGTGGTTTCAATTATGCCTTGTGTGGCTAAAAAATATGAGTGTGGCCGCGATGAGTTTAAAACAAACGATAATCCGGATGTTGATTATGCTTTAACAACACGCGAACTTGCAGCTCTTATAAAATTGTCGAATATCGACTTTAAATCATTGCCAAACGAAGAATTCGATAATCCTTTGGGTGAATCTACCGGTGCAGCTGTGATTTTTGGTACAACAGGCGGTGTTATTGAAGCTGCCGTTCGAACTGCTTACGAGGTGCATACCAAAAAGGAGCTTCCCCGAGTAGACTTTGAAGAGCTGCGTGGCATGGAAGGTATCCGCGAAGCTACCATCGATTTCGATGGTCTTCCTCTGAAAATTGGGATTGCACACGGTTTGGGAAATGCCCGTAAACTTCTGGAAGATATTCAGGCAGGTAAAAGCGAATTCCATGCCATTGAGATTATGAGTTGTCCGGGTGGATGTATCGGTGGTGGTGGCCAGCCTTATCACCATGGAGATGCAAGTATTCTGAAAAAACGACAAATGGCACTTTATCAGGAAGATAAAAATAAGACGATACGCAAATCGCATGAAAATCCGTACATCATTGAGTTATATGAGAAATTCCTTGGAAAACCAATGAGTGAAAAAGCGCATCATTTGTTGCACACTGAGTATTTCGACAGAACATGAAGAGAATGATTGAATGCGTAAATGATTGAATGCTTTAATTCTAAAAACAAAAAGTTATGCCAAAAATAGAACTTGCCGAAAATACAATACAACTCATCAAAGATATTTGTGCTGAGTTTGAAAATAAAGAAAGTGAACTGATTAATGTGCTTCATCAGGTTCAGGGGAAATTGGGTTACCTTCCCGCCGAGGTTCAGGAAGTAATTGCCAGGGAATTGAAAACATCGGTTGCCAAAGTGTACGGAGTCGTTACATTCTACAGCTTTTTCACTATGATTCCACAGGGTGAATACCCAATTTCAATATGTATGGGAACTGCTTGTTACGTTCGTGGGGCCGAACAGGTATTGAGTGAATTTAAACGCCAGTTGGGAGTCGACGTTGGAGAATCAACTGAGGACGGAAAATTTTCAATTAACTGTTTGCGTTGTGTTGGGGCCTGTGGCCTCGCACCGGTTGTAACGGTGGGTGAAAAGGTTTATGGACGCGTGGCACCAACCGAAGTAAAACACATTATTGCTGAGTACCGCGAAAATAATTCTGATGATGTAAAGTCGGCTTAAAAGGCAAAGTTCACCGGATGGCTCCAGCCCACCCGGTGAATCGTTTTTTCAACGGATTCCTTTTAAAATCTGAATATATTCATCCGGTGACTTAAAGTCAACGGGTGAAAGTTAACGGATGAACAGGGAATAGTGGAGACAAAAGGATGGCATCTGTATGAATTGAATCAGAGACAGATGCCATCCTTTATTTTTTCAAAACGAAGGGAATTTTATCATCAGTCGGTTTTCACGGCATCATATCGGCAAACATCGTAACATTTATTGCATTTCATACAATTGATTTGATCTATGGATACGGAAGCAATCGTTCTGCTAATGGCATTTTGTTCTGTGCAGGCATCGTAACATTTTCCACAAACGGTACAGGATTCGTTAAGAATTTCAGGATCAAAATCGCCTGATTGTTCCACATAAATAGCACTCTCAGGGCAATTATCGATACATTCACCACAATTGGTGCAGGCATCTTCGTCGATAAAAGAATTTTCAATATCGGTATTTCCCGATTTTTCAATTTCATTGTTTGTGCAGGCATCATAACAATCACCACAATTGATGCATTTATCATCATCAATCACCACGTAGGCATGTGTGATTGCATTGTGCGAACAGGCTTTAAGACAATCTCCGCACTTTGTGCATTTCGAAATGTCGATATAGGCTCTTCCGTTACTCTTTTTTGAAATAGCACCATGACTGCAGGAACTTGAACACCTTTCAACACATCCGTGGCATTGACCGGATCTTACGGAATAATTTTCGACTACATAACTAATTGCATTGCCCTGATTTTTGCAAACGGTTATACAATCGCCACAACCCACGCACCCTGATTTTATCGAATAAGTATTGGAATTAATTTGAAGCGCATCGTAGTTGCAATAAGGAAGACATTCGTTGCATCCGATACATGAGCTTGCATTGATCAGGTAGCTTTTTACAGGCATTTGAATGGCGTTGTCTTCGCAAACATTTACGCACCAGTTGCATAAAGTACAGTCGTCAACATTAATGGAATAATTGGATTCCCCATCGGCGACAATTGCATTGTAATTACAAACATCCTGACAGTCGCCACAGCCGATACACAGACTTTTATCGATGCTTAATGTTTCATAGAAACTTTCGGAACAAGATGATAAATAGGGTCCCAGAAGTATACTTCCACCAATTACTTTTAGCCCGTTTTTCAGAAATGCCCGTCTTTCTTTCAAATTGTTATTTTTTTCCATTCCTTTCATTCTAAAAATAAAACCTTGCTTCAATACGTCCCAATAACGCCTGGTTCTCCAACTCTCCGCCATCAATTAACCCGGCTTTTGTACTTACTTGGAGTTTCTCGAAAAATTTCTTTCCGATTTCGATATCCCATTCATTCAGGTCTCCCTGATTAATTTGTCCTACATTTTGAAGTTTTATATGAAAATTGGTAGAAGGAAAATTCAGTTTCAGTCCCAATAAATACAAGGGCATATTGACTGCATCGAGTCTTAAAACTTCGCCGGCCATTATATTGCTGTACGAATTTAATACTGTAGCACCTTCATCAATTTCAGAAAGGCCATAATAAGCGCCCGACAGAGAAAGCCTGTTTCCTCCTTTTAAACGAAATGATTTTTCCAGTTTTGCCAGGTAGATAATTCCTTTGTTTGAATTTTCAATCTGAATTAATGCTTCCGGTTTCAAATAAAAATCCCCCGGCAGTTTAATCGATGCGAACAAGCCGGTGTGGTAAAAGGTGTTGTCAATCCAGTTGCCAAATTCAGAATAACCCACAACTCCAACACTTTCAATTCTTATTCCGGCAGTTGTTTTTATTTTATTTGTTGACGAAGATTCCAGTGAAGAGAATCCGTCATCTTCTACCGTTTCGAATTCATCATCAGATTCAAATTCATTGTCTGATTGAAATTCGTCTCCGATATCTTCAAATTCATCTTCTCCTTGTTTTGGATTTTGGGTTCTTGTTTTTTTCTCTTTCCTTGGGTAGAAGGTAAAAGAAAATCCTGCTATGTTTTTATCGCCCAAACTGTTTCCGAGAAGCGTACTTTCCTGTCCTGTTGAAAGATCGTAAATAAACCCGGTTGTGCAGAAAATTCCATTTCGGGCAAAATCCTTAGTTACTGAACCACCGTAGGCATTCAGTTTCCATTTCCCGAAATCGAGTTTCAGATTGGCACCTGCAATGCGTTCGTTCAACAGGTAATGGTCATCGAAAGTAGAAGACTGCAATCCAAAGGTAAAAGAGCTGATGTCGCTTCGGTACTGATAAAAAAGTTCGCGCAACCCTAATCTGTACTTGTCATACAGGATGTTTTCATCAAGATCGTATTTCCACCAGGCTTTAACACCTCCCTCAATATAGAGTGAATTATGCATGCCCGAGAGATCGAGACCAACAAATCCCATGGCTGTACTGATTGAATTTCCATCAAGGACACCGGTTGACAGCTGTGTTTCGAATGCCGTCAACACCGGGCTCCCAAAAGTAGGATCGAGATGGGCTGCCAGTTTGCTCGGGCACTCCCACTGCGCTTTCGCGTAGGTGAAAATCGTTAATAAAAGCAAGGTTATATAATATTGTTTCATTTTGCTATTCCTGTTATTTCTATTGATGAAAATTTGCAACTATCCATACAATTGCCACACATTATACATTCTTCGTGGTTTATATTGCATTTTTTATTTTCGTGTGTCATGGCATTATAATTACACGAGTTACTGCAGCTCTTACAGTCTACACAACTATCGTCTTTTGCTAGTTTTGCACTTCCCGGGATGTAAGAAATCCAGCCCAGTACAAGGCCAACAGGACAAAAGGCTCTACAGAATGGTCGGTAAATCAATACCGAAGAAATCAGAAGAATTATAACAAGGATGTAACCGATGGTATTTGCCGAAAACAGGTTATAGGCGACCTTAAACGGGTCGTAGTGAATAAAAATATTGGTTTTTGTGATTATGATCTGTGTAATTAAAACGATGAATGCAGCAATCCTGATCCATTTTAAGATGCTTTGTGATTTTTGGTTTTGAAGCCCCTTGAAAATTTTCGGACGGTAGATAAATTCCTGCAAAGCTCCCAAATGGCAAACCCAGCCGCACCAGACTTTTCCGAATAAATAAGTGAGCGGGATCAATCCAAGAAACCACAACATCAGGATCGGATCAACGGGAATTCCTATAATATACATGACGGTATTCTGGAAGCTGGAGATCATACAGGGACACGCGCCGTTCATGAATCCGAGAAAAATCATGGTGCCCAGCAGCATGAAAAGCCTCAGTTTTCGCGTAGTTTTAAAACGAACTAAAATTCCTGCCAACAGAGTTAAGAACAATACCAAGAGCGAAATGGTGAAATTTCTGTTTTCCCAGATTGAAATGGAGCCTTCTTCCTTTTTTTCAACTTGCTCCGGTTCTGCCGAGAAATCAGAAAACTCATCTTCCGAAAGTTCCTGAAATTCATCTGAATCGGAAAATTCCTCAAAAGAATCATCGTCGTTCGTTTCTTCTTCAAAAGCCTGGAATTCGTCCTCCTCCTTTTGTTGAGAAGGAATTTCAGCCTGCGTCAGAAGATTGGTTTCCAGTTCGCATTGTTTGCCTGAACAGGCTTTTTGTTTTGGAATAAAACCCAAAGCAACCAAAGCCAGCAACAACGCTGCAATTTGCCAGTTAAATTTTTTGGAAATATAAACTGCTCCTCCAATAACAGCCAGCACTAAAAGTCCGAATTTTAGCCAGGCAGGTGCAGCACTCTCTTCTTCCGGATTACATGAAGATTCAAGTGTACAAGTTGCACAATTACTTTTTACGCCCTCTTTGTAATCGTCGGTAAACGTTTCGAAAACGTCTTCTTCTTTATCGTGAGCGAAAACCTGATGCTTTACTCCAACCGATAAAAAGACTGCTGCAAAAAGGAGGAAGAAAAACCTGACTGTATTTTTTACTGATACTTTCATTTAGGCAGAAGTACTACGTTTTAGTTGTAATTTGGCATAGCCGCCTTCTTTGTCGCAGGTTCTGATAGCTTCCAGGATCATCTCCTTGTCGGTCTTTTCTAAAACTTTTAGTTTAAGTTTTCTTTCGAATCTTCCCTTGGCAGTTTCTTTCCATTTTGTAGCACCCAGAACTTTAACTCCTTCGTATTTAAATTTGGTGCTTTCAATACCTTCGGGGCAAACCCGGTGCGTAAATACTACGTCAACTTTTACAATTATTTCGTCTCCAACTGCAAAGCCTTCTTTTTTTTCTCCTTCAATACTAAATTCGATCTCGCATGCTCTAACCTCTTGAGCTACAAAAAGAACGGTTAGTAATAAAAATGTTGATATTAAATATTTCATGTTGTTAAAAATTTAGAATTCCTATTATTTGGCTCATTATAAAAATGGCTGCTAAAATAAAAAGTGAAATATGTATGGTTAATTTTTTCCCCAGATACTTTAACAGCATCATGAACGACGAAATACATATGGCAGTCGATGTCAGCGAAAACGCCACAGATGTTCCCCGCGATAAGTCTCCGTAATTTACCAGGGGCTGTAAAAATAAAATGTCGGCTCCGTTGCAGAAATAAATTGGCATACCTACAATACTAAAAACGGCGGCACTGACAGGACCTTCCTTTAATTGGAGTTTCTCCAATAATTCAGTTGGCTGAAATACCTCGAAAGCAAGGCTTATTACTCCTGCAATTAAAAGATAAGGAATAAGCTGCCTGAATATCCGGAAGGTTTCTGAATAAATACTTTTTCCCGGAACAGAACAAGTATTGCTTGCACAGTTCAGCAATTTCTCCGGGTCTGAAATGGCCGTTTTGGGTGCAACCAATTCCGCAAAATATCCCGTGCTTACTGCCAGTACTAAAGACGAAACGATTCTGATAATGGCATATTGGTTTCCAAGTACGGTAAACGAAAGAGCTACAATGTATGGATTTAGAAGTGGCGCCGCAACTACGAAAGTTATAATGGTTCGTAGGCGCAGTTGCCCCTGCATGGCGGCCATCATTGGAATGGCCGAGCACGAGCAGACCGGAATAACGGAAGCGTACAAAAAGGCCGATAACTGATTTTTGGGATAAAGTCGTTTATATTTTACAAAATACTTTTGAAGTAAGGTGCCCACAAAAATTCCGATCAAAACGGTCATAAACAGGTCAACCGTAAATTCGTAAATCAGGAACATCCAGCGGGGAAGTGTAGTGTATAAAATGCAATTTTCGCGTGTGTGGTACGTTATTCCGAAATAACTTTTATAGATAAAATCGGCCAGTAAAATCAAGAGCGCAAAATAAATCAGTACTCTAAAAACAATGTCATTATTTTTAATCCATCCCCTCATTTCGTTTTTTCCTCCCCTGTATTGATATTGAACTTTTTTTGTTGAAAGCAGTTGTAGTGTGCATTTTTCCTGTAAACCGTTAATACAGCTTGCTTTTTATCCTTTAATACAGAAAGAGTTAACTCTTGCCCTACCGATGAATTTGTTAATTTTTTCCAATTTGAACTTTTGATTATTTTAACTCCTTTACCGAAGATTTTGGTAGCATTGGCAGCGTCATCGCAAAAGTCTTCTTCCAGATAGACTATTACAAGAACATTGATCGTATCGTTAGCGGAATAGGATGTTTTTTCATTTTGCACCAAAATTTCAATGCTACACTCTTTTTCTACGCTAAACGAGTTCAACCAGGCGAAACTAATTGTTAGTAAGAAAAATATTTTAATTGTCCATTGCATTATCCCAAGACCTCAAATTTGTACCATGTTTTTACGATTTCGATATCATATACAAGCATGAACGTCGAAACCATACTTTCCGGTTAATGCTGATTGGACACGCATAATATTCAAAACCTGCGAAAAAAAATCGAGGGAACTGAAAAATTAGACTTGGATTAAATAAGAAAGGGAATACTAGCCCGATATACTTTTGATAAAACGAATGGTGTGCTCGTTAAAAATATCAGGTTGATCGATGTTGCAAACATGCCCGCTGTTTTTTATCACTTCCAGTTTCGAGTTGAAGTGTTTTTTTACCAGGTTCGAAACCATGGGCAAAAACATATGATCGCGATCGCCCATCAGGTAAAGTACGGGCGCCGATGCTTCCTTGATAATAAATTCCTGGAGATTGTCTTTAATCTCGGTTGACATGCGCAACCACTTTTTAAATTCGCGTTCACCCAGTCGAATGGCCTCTTTTATAAATAATTTACGCGAATCGATATCCTTTTTGTAAGGGATTAATATCCATGCATTGATTTTATAAAGCCACATGTAAGGAACAACTGAATGTAAGATTCTGGCCAGCGAAACCAATGCCTTCATCCTTGTGTTGAACTGGACAACTGCACCTCCCAGAACAATTGATTCTGTACGCCCCGGGGCCAACTTATCCATCGCACGGATAACAATACAACCCAACGAAATACCAACCAAATGAGCTTTTTCAATTTTAAGATGATCCATGGTGCGAATCACATCCATTGCAATCTCATCGAACTTATATATTTCTTCCTGTGTATATTCTTTTTTTGATCTGCCATGCCCGCGAAGGTCAACCAAAAGCACATTGAAATGTTTTTTGAATTCTCGCAATTGTCTGAACCAGACAATATTACTTCCTCCTGCGCCATGAATAAACACGACCCAGGTTTTTGAATTTTTATGCGGAAATGTTTTGTGGTACAGCATGGTGGCAAAAATAGAATTAATTTAAATAACAACAAATCTCAAAAAGAGTTTGAGTATCTACGTGAGGATTTTTAACAATTCTTAAGAGGCTGTAATACGATTATTTAATATCGGAATATTCTGCAGGGTGGCACAGCCATTTGTCAATGTGTGACACAGTATTAGCATACTCCGGTTCGTTTTTTAGCTTTTCCCAGTCGGGATGTGTTCTAAAGGCATCCCAATGAGCCTTGTTCGATTCCATGTCTGAAAAAGAAGTCATATACATTAGGTTGGGCATGTCGGCACCCGATATTACTCCGCCATAAAAAACTGCATTGAAATTGAGCTCCGTAAATATGCCAATTTCGCCACCCTGGTTAAACATTTTTACTTTCTGGCGCCACAGTTTTTCAGTGGGGCCTTGGTAGCTCCGTAATTCATAAATCTGATCAGAGGCCGGTGTTTTATGATTTGGAACAGAAAAGTGTGGCTTTTCAGGAAACGCTTTTATTAAAATCGATTGAATCCTTTGAAAAGGTGGGTTATCGTATTGCGCATTCATATATTCTGACGCCGCATTTTGGTACTGTTGGTCTTTTAATAATTTTTCATCCAATACATTGATCTGGTTCAGGTCTTTCAGAGGAATGAAAACAAATATTTTGGTTCCGGCAGCGGCATCTGTTTCAATTGGTTTAAAAACACCTACCGTTGAAATACCTGCTTTATGAAGTGCCGGCAAATAGGCATTTTTTAAATACTTATCCATGGTATTTTCCTGCGCTTTGTCCTTAATGGTATAAACCTTAATTTGATAAAACTCGCGGGCTGATACCTGAAAAGAAAAAAGAATTGCGAAAAGGAATAAGGTGCTGATTACCAGATTTTTTGATTTCATTGTTAATTAGGTTTTTGGTTTATGTTGGAGCAAGATATTAATTTTTAGCCAATTTGAGTTGTTTCAGGTATAATTCTTTATGAGTTTCAGCCAGCAATTCTTTTAAGGGAATGTCAGAAGGGATTTTAGAGCTGTCAATTTTATCCAGGTTTTCTTTTTCTGGAAATTTTCCCGGCAACCAGTGGCTTTTTTGTTCGAACGTTTTATATCTATAAACGCCAAAGTCTTTCATATCGTAGCATTTCCAAAGTTTTCGCAAACGAAGAATTTCCGGGATGTTTATTCCTGATTGATCATCTTTCATATCAAGTCCATCGTAATATCCGTAGGGATCGTCGTTGATAAATTCGTCGAGCTTTTTCTTTGCCTTTTCGTTGTTGTCCGACCATGGAAATTCTTCCGAAAAAATTCCCTTCATTTCTTCGAAGTGAGCCGGTTCTGTAATTCCAAACGAAAGAGTATGAATCTCAGGATGGCTCAAACAATACCGTGCATTCCACTGGATTGGAGTTGACGGAGCAGTAACATTTCTCACTTTATCGGGAGCTTTAAAAAGCTGGCCTCCCTTGTCGTTAGGCGAAATGATAAAAACACCCATGTCGTGTTTGTTCGCCAGTTTTACAGCCTCAAGGTTTTGCTGATTAAAATAATAATAATGCAGGTTTACAAATTCAAACAAGCTTGTGTCAATGGCTTTCATAATGGTTTCTACCGGACCGTGAGTGCTAAATCCAACATGTTTGATAATGCCTTCTTCTTTAAGTTTTAAAAGCGCTTCCACAGGTCCTCCGGTTTTGCAGCTTTTTTCTAAAAGTTCATCGTTATTGATACCGTGCCAGCCATAAAAATCGAGGTAATCGGTTTGCAGATCGCGCAACTGGTTTTCTACTGTTTCGTACATTTCGTCGGCTGTCATTGGATTGCCTTTGGTCATCAAATGGTACGAATTGCGGGGGATAAACAACTCCTCGTTCAGTACTTTTCCGTAAACGGTTTCGCTTTTTGTATAACCCCACGCAGTTTCAATATGGTTAATTCCCGCATCGAATGCCATTTGAACAGTCTGTAAACATTCTTCAAATGTATCGTTGGGTATCACATTTCGGGGATTGTCCCAAACGTGTTTAAAACGCATCCCTCCCAGTGTTATCACGCTCAGGTGTTCTTCTGTTTTTCCGAACCGTCGATACTCCATCCCCTCTTTTTTATTCAATATTTTTGGCATAAAATTATTTTGTTTAAACCGCGTAAAGTTTATTATTTACTACAACCCTGATAAACGTATGTATTATCTAATTGTTTGAATTGATACAATGTTAATGTTCTTCTAAGCAATTTTTAGAAGGAAATGAGATACTTCACAACTACTTCTTCTAAAACCACAATAAAATAAGTTTGGATTAGACGGAAGTAACCGATATAATTTATTTGTCGACCGTTATAATTTTGTATTTTTGATTTGTAAATAGCGAACAAAAGTTTTAAATGATGGAAATAGGAAAAGGATTGAATCGGAAAGAAGATGTTAATAAAGAAAGACTGGGGAAGAATAAAGGTGGTTCTTTCGGACCTGGAGGATTTTGTATTTGTGCAAAATGTGGCGAAAAGGTTCCACATCAACAAGGGGTAAAATGTACCACTCAGAAATGCCCTAAGTGTGGTCACACTATGGTGAGAGAAGAATTGTTGAACAAGAGGAAGTAATACCAATGGCGGATATAAATAAAATAACAGAGGCAATTTCAACAGTGATGCATCCGGCAATTGATTATTCGCTGGTTGATTTGGGAATGATTCAGGATATTGAATTGTATACCGATGACGTTTTGATACTCACCTTTGTATTTCCCTTTCCGAATATTCCCATTGCCGATAAATTAATTTCAGCAGTAGAGAATGTCGTTAAATCATTCGGACTTGAGATGCAGTACATTGTTCGTATTATGAAAGCCGAAGAAAAAAAGCAATTCATGGAAATGGAAAAGGCAGCCTGGAAAGGAGGACCAGCGGCCTGTAATTGCTAAAATCTTGACATCAAATACAAATTGAATTGTTTTATCAAGTTTGCTGCGTTAACAAATTTGATACTATATTAATATCCCCATTCAACATCGTACTAAAAACTAACTATCTTTGTTGTTCATTTGATTAATATGTAAGGCATCAACGTAATTGCACGTTAATCATAGACTTTTAAATTTTATTATTACTCTCGTTTCAGTTATAAATTATGTCAGATCAACGTCCATTAATATTAGTAACAAACGATGATGGAATCCATGCAAAAGGATTGCGCGAACTGGTTGAGGTAATGCAGTTTTTTGGCAATGTGGTTGTCATCTCGTCAGAGGTTTCCATGTCGGGGAAAGCTGCCTCAATTACGGTCGATTATCCTTTGCGAGCTGTTCCTGTCGAGAAAATTCACGGAGTACCAACTTATAAATGCAACGGCACGCCTGTTGACAGTGTAAAACTTAGTTTTAACAGCTTGCTCGATAAAGCACCCGATTATGTGGTTTCAGGGATAAACCATGGTGCTAATTCATCTATTAGTGTTATTTACAGTGGCACGATGGGAGCCGCTATAGAAGGAGGTTTGCACGGCGTACCTTCGCTTGGTTTTTCGCTTGATGATTACAGTTCGGATGCTGATTTTTCAAAAGCCAAACTTATTGTTGCAAGAGTTTTTCAGAGTGTTGTTGAAAATGGAATACCTGAATTTACCTGTTTAAATGTGAATATTCCAAAAGGTAAACCAAAGGGGATTAAAGTATGCAGGCAGGCACACGGCAAATGGGTTGAAGAATTTCAGAAACGAACCGATCCGCATGGCAGAGAGTACCATTGGCTGACCGGCTATTTTAAGAATTTTGAAGAAGAAGCTATAGAAACAGATATTCATGCATTGGAAAACAATTTCGCTTCGGTTGTTCCCGTTAGTGTTGATATGACTTGTTACAAAACCTTGGAACAGCTAAAAAGTTGGGATTTTTAATGCAGAGAAGAAAAATAAATAAATTCGATACGGCCGGCGTTGGTCTGCTTACCGGTTTACTACTTCCCATAGCAGTTTTTTTTATTGTTTTTCTGGTGAAGGAAAACAAGGTTTCATTCGCTGAATATGTACAAGGAATGTGGCAGATGCAGGCACTGGTAAAACTGGGAACTTTATGTGTTTTTACAAATGTTGCCGTGTTTTGGATATTTCTCTCAAAGAAATACGAAAAGGCAGCCCGCGGGGTTTTAGGGGCAACTATCCTTTATGCATTTGTGGTTTTAATTTCGAGAGCTTTTTGATATGCGTTATTATTTAATAGCAGGAGAGGCATCAGGCGATCTGCATGGTTCCAACTTAATGAAAGAATTAAAAAAATCGGATAATGATGCCGATTTTCGTTTTTTTGGTGGCGACCTGATGCTGAAAGTTGGCGGACAACTGGTAAAACATTACCGCGAAATGGCCTTTATGGGCTTCGTGAATGTTTTGCTGAACATCAGGACGATTAAACGTAACATGGATTTCTGTCAAAAAGATTTGCTTGAATATAAACCTGATGTTTTAATTCTGATAGATTATCCCGGATTTAATCTGCGCATAGCCGAATTTGCCAAACAGCACAACATAAAGGTATATTACTACATCTCTCCAAAATTATGGGCGTGGAAAGAGTACCGTGTTAAAAAGATACGGGCTTTCGTTGATGAAATGTTTACCATTTTTCCCTTCGAAACAGCCTTTTATAAAAAGCACGGTATAGAAGTAAATTATGTGGGAAATCCTTTGATGGATTCCATTGCCGAATTCAGGGATAAAGCACTTTCCCGAAACGATTTTTTTAAAAAAAATGAGCTTGATGAACGTCCGGTTGTGGCACTTCTGGCTGGTAGCCGGGTACAGGAAATAAAACGGATGCTGCCTTTTATGTTGAAAATTGCAGATGAATTTTCGGAGTTCCAGTTTGTGGTGGCAGGAGTGAAAAACGTGGACCGAAATTTATATGAGCAGTATTTGAAAAATTCAGGTATAAAAATCATATTCGAACAAACCTACGATTTGCTGAACAACGCTCATACGGCTTTGGTTGCATCGGGAACGGCTGCACTAGAAACAGCTTTGTTTAATGTGCCGCAAACTGTTATTTATAAAGTGGAAGGCGGTTGGGTGACTGATTTTATCTTCAGGAATTTCGTGTTTAAAATGGCAGGTGTTTCTTTGCCTAATATTATAATGGACCGCGAAATTGTTAGGGAGTACATCCAGGTGGAAATGACCTTGAAGAATGTAAAAAAGGAAATGCGGAAGTTACTTTTCGATGATGATTATAGAAAAGGTATTCTTGTCGATTATAAAAAACTCAAGGATTTTATGGGAGAATCCGGTTGTTCAAAACGTGCTGCTGACAAGATGGTGGAACTATTGAAAGGGAATTAGTGATCAGTGTTCGGTGTTCAGTGATCAGATGCTGAAATGTTGAGTGAATTTTAAAGATTGGTATAATGGATTTCATAGATTTACTAGCGTATAAAAAAGGATTTTCTTTGGCGATGAAAATTTATACAATCTCAAAAAGTTTCCCAAAGGAAGAGAAATATTCTTTAACGGATCAAATACGAAGGTCTTCAAGATCGGTTTGTGCGAATATTGCAGAGGCTTATCGAAAAAGAAAGTATCCCAAAAATTTTATTAGTAAATTGACCGACTCAGATGGAGAAAACAGTGAAACAAGAGTGTGGTTGCAATTTGCCTTAGCTTGCGAATATATCAACCAGAATGATTTTACTGAGTTGGAATCAGAAAATAAGGAGATTGGTAAACTGATTAATTATATGATACTTAATCCTAAAAAGTTTGGAAGCAATGACTTGGATAACTGATCACTGCGACTGAACACTGAATACTATGTACAGTTTATTTAGAAAAGAAATAAAAACATTCCTTGGATCGCTGATTGGTTATTTGGCAGTACTTGTTTTTTTGCTGGTAACCGGTTTGTTTTTATGGGTTTTTCCGGGCGATTATAATATTCCAGACAGTGGTTACGCAACTCTGGAAGGCTTGTTTTCGCTGGCTCCCTGGTTGTATTTATTTCTGGTTCCGGCCATAACCATGCGTTTTTTTGCTGATGAAAAACGAAGTGGCACTATCGAAATTTTGCTTACCCGTCCCATTTCCGATTTAAAACTCGTAATGGCCAAATTTCTGGCCGGAATGGTGCTGGTAATTTTTTCGCTTTTACCCACTTTGCTTTATTTTTTATCGGTATATTTATTAGGAAACCCGGTTGGAAGTATCGATACCGGAGCAACCTGGGGTTCGTTTGCCGGTCTTTTCTTTTTGGCGATGATCTATGTGGCAATCGGTGTTTTTGCGTCCTCTTTAACCGATAACCAGATCGTTTCGTTCATCCTGGCAATGGCGCTTTCCTTCATCTTTTTCCTTGGATTCGATTTTATTGCCTCTTCGGAGGTGTCGTATATTGTAGCGCAGATATTGAACTGGTTCAGCATTAATACGCATTATTTATCGGCTTCGCGTGGTGTTATCGATCTGCAGGATATGGTTTACTTTTTGGGGATGACATTCCTGTTTTTATATTCCACTGCGTTGCTTGTTCGTAAAGGGAAACTTAAAAGTGTAAAATGGAAGGCAGCTCTGGTTTGCCTGGGTGTTTTGTTGTTGTTTTTTATCTCCACGAACTTTTTATATCGCATCGACTTAACAGTTGATAAACGATATTCGCTTTCTGACGTGAGCAAGGAGATCGTTTGGGAAATGGAGGAACCTGTTACCATTGAGTTATTCCTTGAAGGCGAACTGGAGCCCGGATTAAAGAAGTTACAAAACGAAATCTTCGAAAAAATTGCGGTTTTAAATGCCTATTCGAATGCCCCGATTCGACTGACCGTGACCGATATTTATTCTATTGGGAACGAGGAAAAAAGAGAAAAGCGGATTGAGGAACTTTATCAAAAAGGTGTTGTTCCAACAAGTTTCAGGCATAAAACCGAAAGCGGAGTCAGTACAAAACTTATTTTTCCGGGTGCATTAATAAGGGCTGGTAACAAAGTGGTTGCGGTGAACTTTTTAAAATCGAACCAGGATTTTTCGAACGAATACAATTTTAACCAATCAGCAGAAAGTGTTGAGTTCGAGCTGGTAAATGCCTTCCAGAAATTGATGCGCACCAAAAACTCGACCGTTGCATTTTTAGAAGGGCAGGGAGAATTTAATCAGTACCAAGTGTATGATTTTGCAAATGCACTTGCTCCCGATTTCGATGTAAAACGAATATCGACAACAACGCTTGGTGAATATGCCGATAATTTTGATATTCTGATTGTTGCAGGACCAACAGAAGCGTTTAATGAAACTGATAAGTTTGTTATCGATCAGTACATTATGAATGGCGGGAAGGTAGTTTGGCTCATCGATCCGGTTCAGATAAACACCGACAGTTTATCGCGTGGATTTCAAACTTACGCGTTTCCCCTCGACATTAATCTTGGAGACCAGTTGTTTAAGTACGGCGCACGCCTTAATTACGAATTGCTTCAGGATGTTGATTGCGCCAGGATTCCTGTTAATACGGCGCCGGCCGGAGCTCAGCCACAGTTTACCTTGCATCCATGGTACTATTCGCCTCTTTTAACGCCTAATGATAAACATCCGCTCAGCCGGAATTTGAACCGTGTTTATTCCGAGTATGTTTCTTCTGTTGATACCATTTCTGGAACACCGGATTTGAAAAAATCGGTTATTCTAACCACTTCGCCTTATGCGCGAAAAGTGAAGTCTCCTTCTTCTGTGAGTTTGAAAAATATCAACAATCCGCCGGCCCGCGAGTTATTTACCATTCCGTTTATTCACGTGGGAGTTTTAATCGAAGGGAAATTTACTTCGCTTTATAAAAACCGGATGGTAGAACAACTGGGATTTTCGTCGGATGGAGTTTTAAATGAAAGCAAACCCACAAAAATGGTGGTGATTGCCGATGCAGGAATGATTGCCAACCGGGTGAATTACGAAGGAAAATCACCTCAGATACAAAAGCTGGGATACGATCGTGTTGCCAATCGTACCTGGGGGAATAAGGAGTTTTTGTTAAATACAATATTTTATCTTAACGATGACCGGGGAATTATGCAACTTCGTAACCGGACTTTAAAAATGCGCCTGCTCGACAAGGTAAAACTTCGTGAAGAAAAGGCCTTCTGGCAATGGCTGAATATTTTGTTGCCACTGATACTGACGGCCCTTTTCGGAGTGGTTTACAATGTTATCCGCAGATACCGTTATAGCCGTTCATAAAATGGGAGTAAAATCCCACAAAAGTGGGTAGGTATATATCATTAAAGTTTGTATATTCGTGTACTTGGATTCATTTTAAACATAACTGAATCAGATAAAGAAATCAAAAAAAATAAATAAATAATAGATGAAGTTTGTAGTATCAAGCACCGAATTATTGAGCCACCTTTCTGCTATCAGTAAGGTTATCAGTAGTAAAAGCACCATGCCTATTCTCGATAACTTTTTGTTTCAACTTACCGAAACAGAATTAACTATTACAGCTTCCGATTTGGAATCGACTTTAATTACAAGTCTCGAGCTGGATAATATTGATGGAGAAGGGGCCGTTGCAGTTCCTGCAAAATTAATAACCGATACATTAAAAGAATTCCCTGAGCAGCCGCTTACGTTTCAAATTGACAAAGATTCGTATAATGTTGAAATCTTTTCCGACAACGGTAAATTCAGCATTATGGGACAAAATGCCGAGGATTTTCCTGAACAACCACAATTGGACGAGGAAGGAGCATCTTCTATTAATGTCAGCCACATGGCCTTAAAAAAAGGAATTGAAAAAACACTTTTTGCCACTGCCGACGATGAGCTTCGTCCGGTTATGAATGGTATTTACGTGGAACTTTCTCCTGATTTTATGAGTTTTGTAGCATCTGATGCTCACAAACTGGTTCGTTACAGGAGACTTGATGCCAAAGCCGAATTTGAGTCATCGTTTATTCTTCCTAAAAAGCCTGCAAGTTTGTTGAAGAATTTGTTGCCAAAAGAAGAGTTCGATATTAAACTTGAATTCGACGACAGAAATGCTTTTTTCACACTAAGCAATTATAAACTGATCTGTCGTTTGGTGGAAGGCAATTATCCAAGTTATAATTCGGTAATTCCTACAAACAATCCGAATAAGATGATTATCGATCGTTTGAATTTCTTTAATACAGTTAAAAGGGTTTCGGTATTTTCAAATGCAGCCAGCAACCTGGTGAAATTGAATATCAACGAAAATCAGCTGATTGTTTCAGCACAGGATATCGACTTTTCCATTTCGGCTGTTGAACGCATCAACTGCGAGTACGAAGGCGAAGAAATAGAAATAGGATTTAAATCGACTTTCCTGCAGGAAATATTAACAAATATTTCTACCGGCGATGTAAAAGTTGAAATGAGCGACCCAACCCGGGCAGGTTTGTTGTTACCGGCAGAGAACGAAGAAGATGAAGATATGTTAATGTTATTGATGCCGATGATGATCAATGCATAATAAGTAAAAAGTAAACATAAGAAGGTATCCAACAACACGTATCGGTTTTGGATACCTTTTTTTTATATACAATAAGCATGAAACTCCAATTAAAAAATCCCATCGTTTTTCTCGATCTTGAAACAACCGGAATAAACATCGTAACCGACCGTATTGTTGAGATTGCGTTGATTAAAATTAATATCGATGGAACAGAAGATGAAAAGTTGCTAAGAATAAATCCCGAGGTGCCTATTCCTGCCGAGGCGTCTGCTATTCATGGAATTTATGATGAAGATATTAAAGATGCTCCTACTTTTAAAGAAGTAGCCAAAACGCTGGCTAAATTTTTGGAAGGTTGCGATCTTGCAGGCTTCAACTCCAATCGATTTGATATTCCGTTGCTGGCAGAAGAGTTTTTGCGTGCAGAGGTTGATCTTGACTTTAAGAAGCGCAAGTTTGTTGATGTTCAGTCGATATTCCATAAAATGGAGAAACGTACACTTGTGGCTGCTTATAAATTTTACTGCAATCAGGAATTAACTGACGCCCATAGTGCTATGGCAGATACAAAAGCAACTTACGAAGTGATGAAAGCCCAGTTAGACAGGTATGAGGGCGTTGAATACGAAGATGTGAAAGGGAAGAAGTCGACACCCATCGTTAACGATGTTGATAAACTTAGCGAGTTCTCCTCATACGATCGTAATGTTGATTTTGTGGGCCGCATTGTTTATGACGAAAATGGTGTGGAGGTTTTTAATTTCGGTAAAAATAAAGGAGTGCCGGTTGAACAGGTTTTACAAGAGCAACCCGGCTATTTTGGCTGGATTCTTAACAGCGAATTCCCGCTATATACCAAAAAGGTTTTAACACAGATAAAACTCAGAATGATGAATAAATAAAGCCTGAAGATTGAGGCTTGAAGCTAAAAAGTTATGAAGATCATTTGTATAGGAAGAAATTACGTGGCCCATGCAGAGGAGTTTAATGAGTCGGTGCCTGAAGAGCCCATTTTCTTTATGAAACCCGATACTGCATTGTTAAGGAATAACGATCCTTTTTATATTCCTGATTGGACCAACGAAGTACATCACGAAATTGAATTGGTGATTAAGATCAACCGAATCGGGAAAAATATTGAAAAGAGATTCGCACATCGGTATTACGATGAAATTGGTTTGGGAATTGATTTTACCGCGCGCGATGTGCAGGCACAATTAAAAAAGAAAGGATTGCCTTGGGAAAAAGCCAAGGCTTTCGATAAATCGGCCGTTTTGAGCAATACTTTTTTACCTGTATCAATTTTCCCCGACGACGAATCGGTCAGATTTCATTTAGATATTAACGGGAAAACCGTTCAGGAATCTCATTCTGGCCTGATGATTTTTGATTTTGATGAACTGATTGCGCACATCTCGAAATATGTTACCCTGAAAATTGGCGATTTAATTTACACCGGAACTCCCGCAAACGTTGGGCCGGTTGCCATTGGCGATCATCTGGAAGGATATCTGGAAGATAAAAAGTTGCTTGACTTTTTGATAAAATAGAAACAACGCTATTATATTTTGCCCCGGCTTTTAAGCCGGGGTTTATTTTATATATGTTACATCGGGCTTCAGCCCTTAATTACAGAAGATGAAAGATTTTCATTTTGAGTTTGAAATGCAGGTTCGCGATTATGAGTGCGACATTCAGGGAATCGTAAATAACTCGGTTTATCAGAATTACCTGGAACATACCCGCCATAAATTTTTGAATCATGTTGGACTCGACTTCGCGCAACTTCACGATGAAGGAATTGATGCCGTTGTTATAAAAGCTGAGTTGGAATACAAGTTCCCGTTACGCCCCGGCGACGATTTTTATGTACGCCTTAAAATAGGGAAACAAGGTCGTCTGCGCATTATTTTTAAACAGCAGGTAATTCGAAAATCAGACGAGAAATTGATGGTTGATGCACGTGTAACTTCAGTATTAACCCGAAATGGCAGACCACTTTCTCCCGAAATGCTGGAAAGTAAGTTTGAAGAGGCGGGGATAAAATTGGAAGAAATTTAGTGTAATTCAGAATAGCTTCTCCTCTATCCTGTATTCTTTCGCGTCAATACCATTTGCTTTTAGTGCAGCTTTAAATCCTTCATTCATCATTCGCCCTAAACGCATTGGGGTATCAAGCAGAGCAGGGAAGGAGTTTTTATCCGCCGGTTCATTGAAAAAGTGAACACAGCTTTTTACATCCGACGAAAGATAAATGCGGCAAGCCATGGGACGAGCTTCGTAAGCCATACAACCTCCACTATTTAAAAGGGGACATGGCGATTTCGCATTTAGAAGATCATCACCATTAAGGCGGCTAAGCTTGTCTTGTTTTTGTTTGGCTTTCTGCTGAATTTGCTCGATCGTTTCTGAATCAAAATATTTGCTTATAAAATCCTGTAAATAATCCATTTCATAATCGAGTGCAAAAACCGGTTGGTGGCAACACCACTCGCAACCAAGTTTGCAATCGATGGTTTGATTTTGTTGCCTGGCATAAATAGATAATGACTCTATTAATGCATCGATGGATTGGTACATCTCTTTTAAGGCTTCAAAGAGTATCTTTTTATCCATGTCAGAAACCATCGCCTTCATTCCCAGTTGATACCCGTCGTGGAAAAAGGCTTTTTCTATGTTCTCTAATTGTGAATTTGTGTTCATGCGATTTGTTTCGGTCAAGATACAAAAAGAATCTTCTCACAAGTGAGAAGATTCTTATGGAATTTAGAACATTGTTTAGTTCGCCATGTATTTTGAATAATTTAACTGGCGAGTTTCATATTTATAATTTTAAGTCGGAAAATAAACCAGATTATACTGGTAACAAGAAACAAGAACAGAGAATATAACGGAGCGATAAGCGATGCTTTTAATCCGCCGGCAACAAGGGTTGGAGAAATATCGCTGGTAGTTTCCAAAACCGAGAATGCACTGTACATTCCCATTGTTCGATAAAACAAGGAAAAAAGTAACCCAAATCCACCAATAAAAAGGATCGTAGTGTTCAATTTTTCCAGTTTCCTGTAATTGCAATTCGTTGCGCGACTATTCCTTGTGGCACGAAAGGAAAGAATTATCACAAGTATCCACAAGAAGTAGTGGAGTGTCATAAAAAACGGACCTCCATCAATAAAGTTTTCTTTTAATAAATCGGCTACTGACATTGTTTTTAGATTTTAGTTATAGTTAAATTATTTTCGAATTATGGAAGTAATTTATTGTTCATTGGTTTTGGCTAAAGAAACCAAACCTCCCATTGCTCCCAGATTCATTGAATCCAGTGCCGAACTGGGAACGATAACCATTGAACCTTTTTCTTTAAGTCCTTCAAACAGCATGTTCATTCCGCGCAACTGGAGAGCTACCGGATTGTTGATGTATTTTTGGCTGGCTTCTTCAAATTTTACTGCAATTTCGGTTTCGGCAGTTCCTAAGATTACACGGGCCTGACGTTCGCGCTCGGCCTGTGCCTGTTTGCTCATGGCATCGGCAAGTGTTTTCGGAATTACTACATCTTTTATTCCAACAGTCTGGCATGTTATTCCCCATGGATTAGTATGTTCGTCGAGCGTAACTTGCATGTCTTCTGCGATTTTTTCGCGATTTTGTAAAAGATCGGCCAATTCGTGTTTTCCAATAATTTCTCTTAACCCGGTTTGGGCGATGTAACTAACGGCACGCATATATTGTTGCACTTCAAGCGCTGCTTTTTCAACATCCCAGACCGTCCAGTAAACTACGGCATCAACATTTACCGGGACAGTGTCTTTTGTTAGGGTTTCTTCTGCTTTAAAATCAGTCACCCTGATTCTCTGGTCGATGTAATTATCAACCTTGTCGATAATCGGGATGATGATAAACGGACCGGGGCCACGTAATCCCGTGAATTTCCCCATTCGCAGTACCACTGCTTTTTCCCACTGGTCGGCAATATGTATCGACGATGCAATTAAAACAGAAACGATTGCGACTATTACAGCAACCACCAAATCTAGTTTTTGCAGGTAAAACAAGGTACCGGTGATTACGAGTAAAATGATGAGAATAGAGGTGGAGATTGGATTGAACATCCGAAGATTTCTGGATTCGTATTTCATTACATTAGAATTTAAAGGTTATTGTTTTTTTCATTTTTCATATTTTGAAGCTCGGTTATGAGATCATCGCTTGAGAAACCATAGCTGGAAGCGATGGTGAGAAATTCCCGGCAGATGCTGTGCAATTTGTCTTGCTTTTGTTTCAGCGTTATTTTTACATCAGTATCACCTATAAAAGTTCCCGAACCAAGCTGTGTTTCAAGAATATTCTGGATTTCGAGTTCTTTATAGGCTTTGGATACTGTGTTCAAATTAACCTTCAGTTCAACGGCTAACGATCGTACCGTAGGCAGCTGTTCTCCTACGGTAAGTTTTCCTGTGGCAATTCCAAATTTTATCTGGTCGATAATCTGCCGATAAAACGGAACGCCTGCTTTTGGATCTAATTTGAAGTCAATCATGTTGAAATAATAATATATTGTAATACTACAATGGTACAATTTGTTTTTAATAATGGCAAGAATTGTAATGTGTTGTTTAGCACCCTATTAAAAAGTGTGGATTATTGTTGGGTGATTAAAACTTTAGCTTCGCGTCTTATTTTCCTGCTGATTTTTCCAGTTTTAAACGTTTAAAATAATCTTTGGCAGCACGCTTAACATGTTTCGAAAGTAATATGGTTGAAATCACGGTAGGAAAGGCCATCAATGCAAAAGCAATATCGATTAATCCAATAATTACCCGAAGATTTGCCACGGCTCCCAGCAGTATTACTGCAACAAATAAGTAGTTGTAAATATTCTGGTATTTGGTTCCGGCCACAAATCCGAGGCATTTTACGCCGTAGTAAGGAAAGGCAAACATGGTTGACATGGAAAAGAAAATAACACAAATTACCAGCAAATATTTACCAAAATACGGAATGGCAGAATCGAAGGCCTGCGCTGTTAATGTAATTCCATCGGCACTGCTAATCTTCCAGGTGTTGGTGATTATAATGGCAAGGGCTGTCATCGTACAAACAATAATGGTATCGATAATAGGTCCAAGCATTGCCACCAGACCTTCTCTTATTGGTTCGTTGGTTTTGGCTGCTCCGTGAGCCATGGGTGCCGTTCCCAACCCTGCTTCGTTGGAGAAAGCAGCTCGGCGAACTCCGGTAATAATAATCGCTCCCACTGATCCTCCTAAAATGGCATTGCCGGTAAAAGCATCGTAAAGAATAGTTTTAAAGGCAGGAATGATTTGCGTATAATTCGAAAAAATAATATACAGTACGGTTACAGTATACACTACCACCATGGTTGGAACAAGTTTTCCGGTAACACTTCCGATTCTTTTTATACCACCGATAACAACGAGCCCCACAAAAATGGATATTACTATACCGGTAACCAGGTCGGAAACCATTGATGTGTGAACATTGTTGGGAACAAGGATTACATCGCGTACCATTTGTGTAAGCTGGTTAGCCTGGAAAAGCGGCGATACGCCAATCATTGCCATGATGGCAAAGAATACGGCAACCGGCCGCCAGTGTTGTCCCAATCCTTCGGTAATGTAATACATGGGACCTCCCTGAATTTCGCCGGCGTCGTCTTTGCCGCGAAACATAACTGCCAGCGAGCAGGTGAAAAATTTGGTACTAACTCCAAGCAGGGCTGAGACCCACATCCAGAAAATTGCTCCCGGGCCACCCATGGTAATGGCAACGGCAACACCGCTAACGTTTCCCATTCCTACTGTTCCGGCAAGGGCAGTCGATAGTGCCTGGTAATGGCGTAATTGTCCTGCTTCGTTCGGGTCATCATACTTCCCTGTTAAGATGGAAATTGCGTGACCTATGTAACGCAATGGCGCTAAGCGCGAATAAACCAAAAAGTAAAATCCGCCACCAAGTAAAAGTATTAATAAAGGAGCTCCCCAAATTCCATCGGAGATAGCAACGATAAGTTGACCAATTTTTTCAAACATTCCGCTAAGAAATGTAAATATTATGAGAAATCAAACAGCATATTGAAAGATAAAAGTCATGTTTTTTGATAAAATGCTTGAATTAACTTTCAGTGAAAAGATGTTGTAAAAAATGTAAAGGAAACTTGACTTTTTTGGAAAATGTAAAGTATGTTTGTCATATTGAAAAGTAAATTTTACAAATGAATGCAATAATAGGAACAATCGTAATCATTAGCTATTTAGTGATATTTGTTAGAATCCTGCCAACAGGTAAAAGTAAAATGGATGTTTTTGAACGCCACCCGTTATTGCTGCCATTTTGGTGGAAATTTATTGGAATTGGATGGATTCTGTTTGTTTTCGGTTATTCAATTTTTCAAAGGAATTTTAATCCCGGTACAAATACATTTTTACTTTCGGGAATGTATTTTGGATTGATACAAATTGCATTCTCTAAAGAAAAACAAGAAGATGAATTTGCAGAACAGATACGAGTGAAAGCTATGTATCTTACTGTAATCTCCTTGTTTTTACTTGCAGGTATTTATTCTGCTTATGAAATTATTGAGCCGAATTCATTTTCCGCGAATTCTTTTATCTGGTTTATGATGTTACTTAATGCTTCGCTAATTGTTTACCTTGGGTATTTTTATTTTACAAAATATCGTACTCTCAAAAAAGATAATTAATTATGGAACTTAAATCTGTACTTTTTGCGATTGCTGCAATTTTATTTATTGCAGTGTTTCTGTGGCTTTTCACTGAAAAGAATGAAGATGAGGTTTTTAAAAAATTGAAATTGTTTCCACGATGGATGAAAATAGTAGGCATCGTTATTTTTATTTCAGGGGTAATTATTCCATTTCATTCTAATTTAAATTTGCTAATTGGAGGAAAAAATTATCTGGGAATAACATTTGCAAATTTGGGTTTGTTTTTGATTTGTTTTTCGCGCGATAAATTAGAAGATGAAATGTCGAACCTTATCCGTTTAAAGTCATTTTATAGAAGTGTTGCATTGGGATTTGCCTATGTTTTTGTTTTTACTGCACTTGAATTTGTTCATGGTGATGAATTTGAGTTGATGCCTGCCATGCAAGTGGTTACTTTTATTTTGTTTATATATTTAGTGAATTACTATATAACTAACTCAAGAATCAGAAGTGCATAACTAAATTTACGCATATAACTTCTTTAATTTTATAGGTGTTACGCTGTAATTATAAATTCCTTTACAAATTAATTACCATGAATAAAACCCAACAAGACTTACGATTGCTTCCAACAAAATTTAAGAAAGTAGCTTATTGTTTAATGGCTTCAAGTATCCTTATTATCCCTTTATCTCTTAGTAAGGTTATAACATTTGAAAAAGAAACTGCCCAAACAATCTTGAGCTCGGGTATTTTGTTATCGTTTCTGTTATTGGCTTTAACAAGAGATAAGGTTGAAGACGAACTAACCCTAGTAATCCGATTAAAAGCTTTAGCTGCTTCATTTATTTATGGTGTGGGTTATGTGTTAATAGGCCCTTTTGTAAGTTTACTTTTCGATGGTGAATTTGTATATGAAAATATTGGAATGGAGGGATTACTAATTACAATGTTTCTCTTTTATTTTGGTATTTTGAGGTTGATGAAAAAGAATAGGTAGTGCAAAACCGACTTAAAATAGAACGTGCCATTAAAAACCTCACGCAAGACGATCTTGCCAAATTAATTGGTGTTTCGCGTCAAACCATTAATTCAATAGAGAAGGGGAGGTATGTGCCGTCAACTGTTTTGGCACTTAAAATTTCCCGGGTTTTTGAAAAACCGGTTAACGATATTTTTGAACTGGAAGAGGAGGATTGATTATAATTCACCGGATGACTATTTGAATTATCAGATAGTAACCCGGTGAATAGTTCGAATTATTTCAATTGAATTTCTACAAAAACAGGCAAGTGATCCGAAGGCCAGCGTTTCTCTTTGTTGTCGGTGAGAACAGCGTATTTTAAGACCTTCACACCACGAACGAAAACAAAATCAATTCGCATTGTAAGATCTGCATCGAATTTAAAACCATTAAATGTACCAACTGGTCCGTACGGAGCTTGTTCTGAAATTTCGCGACTGTCGCTCAAATACTCTTTTATCAGCGCGATAGGCGGAGTATCGGGAGTTAGATTGAAATCGCCTGTAAGTATAACTGCAAGGCCCGAATTTGCTGTAAGTTCATTTATTTTTTCATGAATAAGCTTTGCTGAATTTTTCCGTGCTTCATCGCCTCTGTGGTCGAAATGGGTATTAAAAACAAAAAACTTCTTGCCCGTTACTTTGCTTTTAAATTTTCCCCATGTGCAAATTCTTGTGCAGGCTGCATCCCAGCCCAGTCCCGGTTTCTCACAATTTTCTGAAAGCCAGAAATGGCCTTTCTCAACCAGAATGAATTTTTTTGTATTAAAAAAGATAGGTGCAAATTCTCCTTCTTTATCACCATCGTCGCGGCCAACACCAAACCATTCATAATCGGGAAGACCTTTGGCAATGTCAAGGATTTGGCCGTAAAGTGCTTCCTGTAAACCGAAAATATCAGGTTCGTGGAAATTTAATAATCCATTTACCATTTCAATCCTGTTAGGCCAGGCATTTATGCCGTCGTCGGGATTGTTATATCGTATGTTGTACGATGCTATGTTCATTTGTTGCGCGAACAGACTTGCCGGAATTACCAGCAATATAAGTAAAAATAATTTTCTCATTCTGAACAAAAATTGAAGATTTCAAACATACCGCCTTTTTGCGGCCCTTTCTTTATGGTGTGCCTGGTTTCTCCTTTTCCTTCAATAACAAAGTCATGGCAAAATTCCACAATTTCGTCTTTGAAATTGGTAATAGGCTGGCCGGTAAGACTGTGATCAGCCCCACAAACAGTATATAACCAATATGGGACATCCAACTGATCCAACTTTTGGGCCATGGTTTGTGCCCCGTGTAATATCATGTATCCGGGAGAATTTTTATCACAAAAATGATGTGGAGCTGTACCATAAGGGACAAGGTTGTCGTCGGTGCCATGAATAAACATGGAAGGAACTGCTGATTCATCGTAAATAATAGAGGTATCAGGAATAGCTCCTGCAATTGAAATAACTCCTGCAAATGATACCGGTCCTGAATCAAGCCCGTAACAATAAGGTGGTTGATAGGCTGTTTGTAAAACAGTTTCGGCTCCGGCACTGCTGCCTGCGAGTATTATTTTTTGTGGATCGATACCGAATTGCTGCCTGTTTTCGATAAGAAAGAAGGTAGCATCCTGAACATCTTCTACGGCAGCTTCAAAGGTTTTAAGTTTTTCGGCTGTCGGGCAGTTGCATCCAAAAGTTTCGGGTGTGCCTTTGCGGGTCAGCCGATAAGAAAGAGAAGCGGCAACATAACCGTAACTCGCCATCAGGTTACAAAATTCTTTAATATTATTCCCGTCGCGTATGCCTGTACTAAATCCTCCACCATGAACAAAAATGATTGTAGCTCTTTCTTCTTCTGCATCGGCTTGTGGCACGTAAATGTCCAGTTCCAGATCCTCTCCGTCTTTTGTTGCATAGGTCAGTGTTTCAACTGAAACCTCATCAAAAAGAACTTCCTTGTAACGCTCCTGTGCCTGTGAAATAAGTGATAGAAGAAACAGACTCAGAATGAATCCATATTTTAACATCATATTTTTTTTGCGTGAATATAAGAAACAATGATAAAAACGGGGGGATATAAAAAGAAAAAATGGAACACAAACCCTAAAGTTCCATTTTTTCATTGAGATGATGGATTTTCTCCTTAAATTTTTATCTTCCTGATTTCGGTTGTAAAAGTACAAATTGCAGACCATTTTGATATAATATTAACAATGAGGTGATTATGTTTTGAAGAGCTGCGCCGAACAAGTCAGTATGGGATTTTAGTTGTCAAATTGGGACAGGGAGTAAATGCGTTTTTCGTTCGCTAATGATTTTTCTTTTTGTTTTACGAAAAAATCCGATACCCTCACAGGTACCGGATCTTGTTTCGTTTAGAAGATGCTAGCTTATTTTATGTTACATTTAAAATCGTTCTCGCTTGGTGTACTTTGTATGCAGTAAATGATGAGAGACTTCACCCAGCGGTTCTTTCAGAAAATCTTTATAAAGTTTCAAAACCTCAGGATTTTCGTGCGATTTACGAATTGGAAGTCCTTCATCCTCGGCATAGATTGCTTCGGCGCGTTTTTGCCTGATTTCCTCGTTTGTAGGAATAGGTTGACCACCTCCGCCAAGGCATCCGCCCGGACATGCCATAAACTCAATAAAGTGATAATCGGTAGTTCCGGCTTTTACTGAATCCATTACAGTTTTGGCATTGATCAATCCGTGGGCAACAGCACATTTCAGTTCAACACCATCAAGAAATGCCCAGTCTTCCACCGGATTTTCGATTTTAACAGAAGCTTCACGAATTCCCTCCATGCCACGAACAGGAGTAATATTCAGATTGTCGAAAGGAACTTCTCTGCCCGTTACTATTTCATAGGCTGTTCTAAGAGCGGCTTCCATAACACCTCCGGTAGCTCCAAAGATTACGGCAGCTCCCGACGATTCTCCCATTAAACGATCGTATTTTACGGGTTCAAGTTTGTTGAAGTCGAGTCCGGCCTGTTTTATTAGGATAGCCAGTTCCCGGGTGGTCAGTACATAGTCAACATCGCGGTAACCACTATCGTGCATTTCAGGACGGTAAGCTTCGTATTTTTTCGCAGTACAAGGCATTATCGAAACTGATACAATGTCTTCGGGCTGCAGGTTACGCGCTTTGGCATAATAGGTTTTTACCAGTGCTCCAAACATTTGTTGCGGAGATTTGCACGATGAAAGGTGCCCAAGATGTTCAGGATACATGTGTTCAATGTATTTGATCCATCCCGGTGAACACGAAGTTGTCATCGGTAAAACAACAGATTCATCTTTATCAACCAGTGCTTTTTTCAAGCGGGTAAGTAATTCTGTCCCTTCTTCCATAATGGTAAGGTCGGCAGTAAAATCGGTGTCCAGAACCGAATCGAATCCCAATCGCTTTAATGCCGCCACCATCTGTCCTGTGACCCGTTTCCCCGGAGGAAGCCCGAGTTCTTCTCCCAATCCGACACGAACTGCCGGGGCAGTTTGTACAACAACGTGTTTTTTCGGATTGGCAATGGCTTCCCAAACTTCTTCTATGTAGTTTTTCTCAACCAAAGCTCCGGTTGGGCAGTGGTTAACACATTGTCCGCAATTTGTACAAACTACATCGCGCATTGCTTTTTCGAAGAAAGTGGTAATTTTCATCTGATCGCCTTTGTGGGCAACTGTAAGCGCGTTTACGCCCTGTAACTCTGCACATGTTCTTACGCAACGTTGGCAACGGATACATTTGCTATCGTCCTTTATTATGGATGGCGAATACATATCTATCGAATACTTTTTCAGCGGAACCAGCTCGATAAAATCCTGAGTCATAATTTTATATTCCGACGCAAGAGTTTGTAATTCGCAATTTCCGTTCCGGTAGCATTTGGTACAGTCAGCATTGTGTTCTGCCAGTAGTAACTCTATGATTTGTTTCCTCGAATTACGAACTTTAAGACTATTGGTAAGAATTTCCATACCTTCTTCGCACGGAGTTGCACAGGCAGCCGATAAGCGATTCTGTCCGGCAACTTCTACCACACATACTCTGCAGTTTCCGGCAACACACAGGTCTTTATGATGGCAAAGCGTTGGAATTTTTATTCCTTGTTCTTCAGCAGCTTCAAGTATGGTTTTCCCTGTTTTAACTTCCACCGGAAAACCGTTTATAGTAATACTTATATTTTTACTCATTTTGTTGTTTTTACCGGTTTATTAATAAATCATCTCTTCTCTGAAGTTTTCAACAATCGATGAGAACGAGTTTGCCACCGATTGTCCAAGACCACATTTGGCTGTATACTGCATGGTTTCTGCCAGTCGCATCAATTTATCGAGATATGAGGCAGGTTTTTCACCGCGTTTAACAGCTTTGATACCCAGAAGTAATTGCTGGCAACCAACCCGGCAGGGCGTGCATTGCCCACACGATTCTTCGCGGAAGAATTCGAGGTAATTATCGAGAACGTTAAACATTGATCGTGAACTGTTAAAAAGCATCATCGATCCACCGGTAGGCAGCGAAATTCCGGTAAGTTTTCCTTTAAATCCGATAGCCGCATCTTTAAACTTTTTGCGTGGAACCAGAAAACCCGAGGCTCCGCCAACTTGTACTGCTTTGGTATCGCCGTCGCCAAATTCGTAAACAAAATCCTGGAGGCTCATACCCAATTCAAGTTCGTAAATTCCGGGTTTAGGCGTATCTCCTGAAACAGAGAACAGTTTTGTGCCACGTGAGTACTGAACACCAAGGTCATAAAACTTTTTGGCACCGTATTTAAATATGGTAAAAGTGTGGACCAGCGTTTCAACATTGTTTATTACAGTAGGTTTTCCCATAAAACCTGACTGGGTTGGGAAAGGTGGTTTATTTCTTGGTTCTCCGCGTTTTCCTTCCATCGATTCCATAAGAGCGGTTTCTTCGCCGCAAATGTAGGCGCCGCTTCCCATGAATATTTTAATCTTAAAATCAAGGTCCGTTTCTTTACAGTAATAATCGAACTCATCGATTGCTTTTTCCAGTTCGGGCTTTAAAAATTTGTATTCACCTCTCAGGTAGATAAAACCTTCGCTTGCGCCTGTAATATAACCACAAATGGCCATTGCAGTGAGAACTTTGTATGGAACCCTTGATAAAATCTCACGGTCTTTAAACGTTCCCGGTTCTCCTTCATCTGCATTACAGATTACATATTTTTTATCAGATTTGGCTTCAGCAGTTAGTTTCCATTTTAAACCGGTCGGGAATCCGGCACCGCCCCTGCCTTTTAGTTCAGAACTTATCAGTTCGTTTATGAGGTCTTGTGGTTTCTTTTTTAAGGTATTTGACAGGATCTTTTCCCAGTCGTTTTCATTTCTGAAAATAAAATCGACACGTTTTAGTTGATGTGTACTTGCCATCTTTGCTAATTTTGATTGTTAACACCTTGTTCCATGTATTTCGAAAGTATTTCTCTCACCTTTTCAGGTGTGAGCTCAGTATAAACGTCATCGTTTATTAGCATGGCCGGAGCTTTATGGCACCAGCCCAGGCAGTTTGTTTCAAGAAGCGTAAAACGGTTATCGGGAGTGGTATCTCCCAACTTGATTTTCAACATGTCTTGAATGGCAAACAGAATTTGGTTTTTACCTTTCATTGAACAAGTAATGGTTTTGCACACTCTGATAATGTACTTTCCTGTAGGTTTGGTTTCCAGGAAAGAGTAGAAAGTAGCAGTTCCGTAAACATCGGATGCCGGGATATCAATCTCCCTGGCAATTTCAACCATTGCATGCTCCGAGAGGAAACTTTCACGTTCAACCACTCCTTGCATTATTGGCAAAAGACTTTCTTTGCTTCTGCCGTGTTTTTCTGCAAGGTCTTTGATTAAGGATTGGATAGGATCCATGAGTAAAGTTTTAGTTTATAAAATGGTTTATAGTTGTTACTGTTATGTAGAGCGCCATTTAAGGCCAGGTCGTTAGTTGAAAAGTTCTTGTTTTAAATAAAGATAAATTTCTTTATTTCCTTGTAACAAAAATAAAGAGATGTCAACTAAAAAATGCATCAGATTGTTGCTTAACATCATGTTATTAAGCAGCATTTTGTATTTGAATTTTAGGACAAAATGAAATGTGTATCAGAAGCTAATTTTTATCATGTTCGTCATCATCCTTAAATGTTGTTTAACACAACTTTACATTTGAATGAACATTTTCTTATTCTGAAATCTTTTTTGTAGAATCTTAACTTTTTTTTAAAGAAATGCCAAACATAAAGCAACCATTTCCTGCGTTTAATTGTCTAATTTTATATAGCCAAAGAAACAAGAAACAATAACAGAAAATGAAAACAATTTTATTAACCCTTTTTTCTATCATTTTTTTTATGATTCCCGACTTTAGTCTGGCACAACTAATAACTGTGACCGGACATGTTAAAAGTAGTATTAGTGGTAAGGCAATGCAGAATGTGAACGTTTTTGAGTCGAATTCGGGAATTGGAACCATAACCAACAAGGATGGTTATTACAAACTAACATTGAATGATGGTGCATTAAATCTGAAAATTTCTGAAATTGGATTTTTAGCTGTATCGAAAAAAATGGAACTAAGTTCTGATACCACCCTGACCATTATTTTGCAGCCTGAATCTCATAGGAAAAACCGTGTAAAAGATCAGGCCGAATCAGAAGTTGAAGCCCAAAAGGATACAAAGGCCCAGGAACACCGATCTGGTTTTAAATTGTTTTAATTACAGATTAATTGTGTTTGTCTGAATTTTTAATTGCGATTCACTACTTCTTCAATTATTTTACCCTGACACTTATCCGGTACGGGAACATGGATTAATTCAGACAATGTTGGTATTAAATCAACAGCATTGTGTTTGTTTTTGATAACCATTGGAGAAATGTTGTTTCCAAAAAGTACCAGCGGAATTCTCGACTGATCGGTGTAATTCACCTTTTTGAATTTGTAGCCGGGTTGCCAGTTTTCTTTCAGTGTAAACATAAAATCGCCCGAACGGTTTTTAAAGTAAGTATTGTAAATGGGTTCGAACAAACCATTTGCCGAGCTTCCCTGTTCCAGCTGGTAAGCAGGCATCGAAACCTGAACTCCTTCAAACTGGTTAATAAAATTGGAAGTAACGTCGCGCATTTGGTTTAAGGTTACCAATTCGCTTTTTTCAATTAAATCGTGGTCGAGATAAACCTGGAGATCAGAATAATGCTCGATCCACTTTTGTTCACCGTAAGTTATATTCAGGTATGAAGTTAATAATGCAATCGCGCTTTCAATATTAAAATAGTCAACCGTTAAATGAAATTCTTCTTTCAGGTATTCTACCGGGTACGAGGCAGACGTATTTGCAGTTAAAAAGAACAATACATTCTCTTTTCCATATTTTTTCTCAACGGCGTCAACCAACTCTCCAATGTACTGGTCGAGATAAAGGTATGTATCCTCCATTTCTAGCGATGCCGGCCCGAATGATCCGTTTTCATAATCCATGCTCGAAAATACAGCTGTTACAAAATCGGTTACATCGTCAGTGCCAATATCTTCATTTTCGAGTAATCTAAGGGTGAAATCTTTTATCATCATATTGGCCGACGGAGTTGTTTTAAAAGGTTTAAAATCGCCCGTGCGTTTGATATATTTGTTTATGGCGTGAGGAAAAGTATTGAATTCTCCAAAGTAGCCTCTTTCTAATATATAGTCGTCTCTTAAACATTCACTGTATGTGGTTTCGGGCAATAAAGTCGTCCATGTGCGGTGACTATATATTGATGCGTAATTTTCGCTGTTAAACAGGCGCACCCAATCGGGAAAAGTGCTGATGTAAAACGAGCTGGAAACCATTCGTCCCGATTCCTCATCAAACCAGTAAGCACCGTCGGCGGCGTGCCCTGCTGCAAAAATGGCCGATTCCCTGTTTAAGGCTGCACTAAAAACTTTGGCTTTTCCCTGGCTAATTAATTTTAGGTTATCGGTAATGGTTGTCGATAAAAGGTTTTTTGGGGAAGCATCGCCGGCGTGAGTATCAGCTCCCACCGTAAAATAGTAATCATCGTCGGTACACTCAATTTCATTTTTTTTCAGGCGATCGTACCATTTATTGGAAACAATTCCATGAATTGAAGGATGTACCCCGGTAAACAAGGTGGCAGTTCCGCTGGCATAATTTTGTTCGTGCAGTGTAAGTTTTACATTCGAACAAATGGCTCCTTCGTTATAAATCTTTTTAAAACCATTCGGTTGAAATTTGTCCCAGTAACGCTGGATGTAATCGGGCCGCATATTTTCTACAACGATACCAAATACCAGTTTGGGAGAATTACTTTGTTTTTCAGTTTTTCTTTGAGCCCTGGTCGAAATTGTAAAAACTGAAAAAAACAGCAAAAAGAACACAACTACCTTCACCTTCATAGAATAAAAATATTAAGTCGCCAAAAATACGAATTTGAATGTTTCAAACAAAGAAAACGAAGGCTTGACGAAAATATTTTTCAATTTCAAAATGTTGTTTCTCAGATAATTGTGCTGATACGAAAAAAGGAATGTAAAAAATGTGGAAAAAGAAGTAGGGTAGGTCCTTTCCTGTGCGGTTAATAAACAAAACTTGAATAAAAATAAGAACATGAAACAATTATTTGGATTTGCGATTATGGCTCTGACTCTTGGGCTTTTTTCTTGTAATAATGAAGATCCCACAGGTGTTCCTGAGATTAGTGGAGATGTAAGTGAGAAATCGGCGGAAATTGCAGTTGCCGAAGTTCAGGCCGAAGCTGCAACAACAGAATGCGATTATGAAGTTGAATTCTTTGCCAATGCCGAACCGTTTCTTACTCGTTGGTGGAAAATGGGACAATTTTTTGGTTGGAATAATAACCTGAGATACTTCGAAAATCATTGTCCGGAGGTGGCAATTGAAGAAAACGAAAACGATAGTACAACCATAACTCTTACGTATGATAGCACTATGCTTAACAATGGTAAAGTTTTAGACGGTGTAATTGTTATTGAGACTTCCGGACACAGAAGTAGCCAGGATTATTCGCGTTTGGTTCGTTACGAAGATTTTACAGTCGACTCTTTATTGATTAACGGGTATTCTGAAGTAGAAGTTGACAAGGTTGATTCTTCCTTCCGTAAGTTTGAGTCGGTAATAACCTTTACGTACCCCGACGGAACAGAAATTAACCGAAGAGCAGAACGTATCTGGCAATGGATTGCCGGAATGGGAAGCAATAACGATCAAAGTGATGATGCGGTTTCCATTAGCGGTGAAGTTACTGCAACCATTACCTGGCCCGATGGAACATACGAAACTTATAGTAAGGAGATTACAGCGCCGTTACGACGAAAAGCTACATGCAGGTATATGGTTGAAGGTGTTGTAGAAGTAAGTACCGGAGGAAATGTAATCTCAATTCTGGACTATGGTTATGCCGAAAGCGATGATGAATGCGATCAGTATGCCAAGTTAACAACTACCGACGGGGAAGAGGTGATTGATTTGTCAGAAAGACATTATAAAGGTAATAAAGAGAACAATCAAAACGGTAAAAAAAGCCAGAACGGTAAAGGATAGTGTGGGGGTGATTGGCAAAACCCGGGTGCTGTTTAATTTGCACCCGGGTATTTTCCCATATCGTAAACAAATGTAACTTTGACTTTCTAACCAATGTTTCTAAGTTTTGACCAAAGAGGAATTTAAACAGCTTTTCGATCAGCATTTTGCTCAGGTTCGCAGCTATGTGTTTTTTCGATCGGGCAATACCGAGCTGGCTACCGATATTGCGCAGGAAACTTTTCTCAAAATATGGGAGAAACAAAACCGATTGCAACCGGAAAGGATAAAAGGATTGCTCTATAAAATTGCCAACGATCTTTTTGTTTCGCATTACAGAAAAGAAAAACGTTCTTTCGAATTTTTTAGCCATTATGTGATGACCGACGTTTCGTATTCGCCAGAGGAAGTAATGGCTTTCGAACAACTTAAAGAGAATTATAAATTGGCATTGGAAGAGATGCCCGAAAAGCAAAGAACAGTTTTTTTGATGAGCCGGGTTGAAAACCTGAAATACAGCGAGATTGCCGAAATGGTTGGAATTAGCGTAAAAGCGGTTGAAAAAAGAATGAAACTGGCACTTGAATATTTGCGAAAGAATTTAAAAACGAATGAGTGATAAAAATCAACATATTAACTATTTAAAAGATTCTGAAAAGGGACTTTTCGCTAAGGGAAGAATTGATTGGGAAAAGTCGGAGGCTGATATTTGGGCTGAATTGGAGCAAAAAATGGAATCCAAACCCGTTAAGGTCGTTTCTATAAACAGAAACATTATTCACTGGGTGGCCGCGGCTGTTATCATTCTTTTGGTAGGATTTATTGGGGTTGTTTCAAATTATAATAAAACAGTTACCTGTTTGCCGGGCGAGAGAACAGTGGCCCAACTTCCCGACGGATCGAAGGTAGATTTGAACTCAGGATCGACATTGATTTATTATCCTTTAAAATGGAAATTCGAGCGGAAACTAAAATTCGAAGGAGAAGGTCTTTTTAATGTTACCAAAGGATCGAAGTTTACTGTTGAGTCGGCCAATGGAATTACACAGGTACTGGGAACTTCGTTTAATATTTATGCACGCGACGATAAATATCGGGTAACCTGTTTAACGGGGAAAGTTCAGGTAACTTCGAGAACTGATGAAACCGCAGTATTATTGCCTCAAAATCATGTTGAACTGGAGGAAGGAAAACTGGTAATAACAAAAATGTTCAAAACCGAAAAAGCGATCAGCTGGCAGCAAAACTATTTCTTTTTTGCCGGTCGTCCTTTAAAAGAAGTGATCGATGAAATAGAACGCCAGTATGCGGTAACAATAAAACTCGATCCTCAACTGAATAATCGTAACTTTGGGAGCAATTTTTCGAAACAACACAGCGTTGAAGATGTGTTGAATTATGTTTGCAAACCAATGAACCTGAAATTTATAAAACAAAAGAATAACGTTTATTTTGTGACTGAAGAAAGTTAATGAAAAAGTTAGCCGCCCTGGTTATAGCCTTGATGCTGGCTTTCATACAGCTTTCGGCACAAACACCGGGTAACATAAAAATTAACACACGCAAAACCCCTTTAAATCAGGTATTAATTGATTTGAAGGAAAACTATGGCTTTCAGTTTGCTTACGACAGCGATCTGCTTTCGAAATACCTGGTCACCGTAAATAATAAAACCTTTAAAACCGATGAGGAAGCTTTACATTTTTTGGTAAAAGGCCTTCCGCTTGAGATTGAGAAATCTGGAGATGTTCTGCTGATTATTCCCCAAAAAGAAAAAACGGTGCAACCTGTTTTTACACAAATTTCGGGTCAGATTCTTGAGGCTGACACGTACGAACCCTTGCCGTATTCTTACATTTTGATTAACCGAAAACCTGTCAGGTCTGACCTCGACGGGCATTTTAATTTTATTGCCTCGGCCGATACAACCTTTAACCTGCAGATTTCTCATTTGGGGTATTTTGTTTACGATACGCTGATTACTCAAAGCCTGAACCGGACTTTTTTCCTTTATCCGCAAATCGAACGGATTCAGGAAGTTCAGATTTATAGTAATCCCATTGAAAAATCGACGTTAATAGGAGATAAAGCCGGAAGGATGAAAATAAATCACCAGATTGCACCTATTTTTCCGGGTCATGGCGATAATTCGGTTTTTAACCTTCTGCGCCTGATGCCGGGTGTACTGGCAGCAGGAGAACAATCGAACGATCTGTTGATTTGGGGTGCTTACGAAAGTCACAGCAAAATTCAGTTCGACGGTTTTACTGTTTTCGGACTGAAGAATTTCAACGATAATATTTCCGTGGTGAATCCCTTTATGGTAAAAAACATCGAGGTGATGAAAGGAGGTTACGAAGCACGCTATGGCGAGCGGGTTGGAGGAATAGTTGATATCCAGGGAAAGGACGGAACTTTACAGAAACCAACATTTACATTTAACATCAATTCTACAACCATTAACTCAATGTTGCAGATTCCGCTTTCAAAAAAATCTTCGTTAATGGCTGCTTATCGTCAAACTTATTACCAGTTATATAATCCCACCAGTATTAAAATGTTTTCCCGCGAAAAAAATACCAGTCAGGGACAGCAGGGTCAAGGACAGGGTCAGGGATCGGGTCAGGGAGGTTCCGGGGGAAGCGAATCGTCAACTAATTTAAACTTTGATGTACAGCCTGATTTTATTTTCCGCGATGCAAATTTAAAATACACTTACAAGGGAGATAATGGCAGCCGTTTTTCGGTGAGTTTGTACGGAGGAGGCGATGATTTTAATTATGATATGGATGGGCAGTTTGCCAGGACCATATTAATGCGCGAAGAAAAAGAACAGAACCGGCAAGTGGGAGGGTCTGCACAGTACAACTATCCGTGGAGTAACGGCGATGCGAGCAATATTACACTTGCATATTCTGCTTTCGAACGTAAAATGTTTGAGCAGAATAGAACCGAGAATGTAAATACGGGGATTGAGAACATCATAAAAAAAGTTGAACTGGAGAATGCCGTGGATGAAATGAGCCTGAATGCCGAGCATACTTTGAATTTTCAGCAGGGACACAGATTCTTGATCGGAGCCGGAGCTATTAATAACCATGTGCAAATTTCACGTTTATCGCTTAATATACAGGAAATAGATATTGATAACCAGTCGCCGCGATTATTCGCTTATTTACAGGATGAATTACCCGTTGGTGAATTGCTGGAATTAAAAACCGGATTGCGGACAATCTATTTACCAGAGTTAAATAACTGGTATTTCGAACCTCGCGTGTCGACATCGGTTAAGGTTTTCGAAGGAATGAAAGTAAATGCATCGTGGGGACTTTATAACCAGTTTCTGGCTAAAACAACTGTGGTTGACAGCACGCTGAATTTTACCGATTTCTGGATTAATGCCGACGAAGAACAAGTTCCCGTACTCAACGCTGAACACTTTGTTGCAGGCATCTCCTTTAACAAAGCCGGGTTTACAGCCAGTGCCGAAGCTTATTACAAAACAACCGATGGACTAAACCGTTTTTTTAACGGAAATAACCTGATTGCACAAGGTTTTTTTGTTGGGAAAGCAAAAAGCAAGGGCCTCGACTTTTTTCTTAAAAAGGAATATAAGCGCCACATGGCGTGGGTGTCGTATACATTAAGTGATACACAGGAGCACTTCCCGTTTTATATTAATGATGAATGGAAACCGGCCCCGCATCAGCAAAAACACGAGGTAAAATTTGCCGGAATATTTAATTACAAATCCTTTTATCTGTCGGCCAGTTATGTTTATGGTTCGGGGTTCGAGCGTTATCGTTACAATACCGATGCAGATCTGGATCTCGACAAACCTTATAACCGCCTCGACGCTTCGCTTGTTTATAAATTTAAGCCGGGCAAAATTAAAGCCGAAGCCGGTATTTCAATTCTGAATGTTTTAAATTCAGAGAATATTAAGTATTCGAATATCCAGATAAGTGCCATCGACGAAATCAGCCTGGTTAGTGTTTATGCTGATGCGGTTTCGTTTACTCCGGCTGTTTTTCTGAAGATAGAGTTATAATTACAGGTTGCGAGTTGTATGAACACAATTCATAACCTGATCGTTAATCGGCATAATCGATAATAGAAATGGTTACGTCGTAAATATGATCGCCCATTCTTTCCAATCCCGAGAAGATATCTTTATACAAGGTTCCTATCTGGTATGTATATTTTTCGTTTTCAATTTTGGCAACATGGTCCTTCCGAAGTTTATCTCTATACCTGTTAATTTGTTTTTCGATGGATTCGGCTTCCGTTTTATCTACCTCGTAATCGTTTTTATTCAGGTTCTCCATCATGATATTCATGGCCTTGTCGACCATTTTTGTCATTTCCAGGGTTTTTTCCTTCATTTTTGGAGTAAGCTTTTCTTTTTTATCGCTTATGCGCAATATGGCTCGGGCAATATTCAGGCACGAATCTCCAATACTTTCCATTTCATCAACGATACGTAGCATTGAACTAATACTTTTCGACGATTGTTTGCTCAATTCTCCTTCCGATACCTTGGTAAGATAGTTGGCAATAGATACTTCCATGCTGTCGCTTCTGTCTTCGCCAATTTCAATTTTATTGAACAGTTTAACCAGTTTCCGATTATTGGTTTCGTGCAACATCGCAGGTATTCTTTCGAAAAGTTTTTTTGTTTGCTGAGCATATACCATTATCTCTTTTTTGGCTTGAAGCAGCGATAATTCACTCGTATTGAGCATTCCAAATTTAATGTGTTTCAGCTTGAACTCCTCTTCGTCTTCTCTTTCGGGTACTAATTTTTGTACAAGGTTTACCAGGTATCGAACAAACCAGATTTGAAGGAGGACATTCATTATGTTGAATATTGTGTGGAAAAACGACAAAGCAATAGGAATAGAACCGGAATTGGTAAAAGCAGAGCTTCCGGTTACGGACTGCGTTATGGAGTCAATTCCTTTCAGGAAAAACGGGAAAATGGATAGTACCCAAATTACACCTACCACATTAAACAGAAAGTGGATTCGTGCCGCTCGTTTTGCCGACGAGTTGGCCACTAAAGCAGCAAGATTGGCGGTAATAGTAGTTCCTATGTTTTCGCCCAAAACCATGGCCGCTGCATTGTCGAAATTAATCCATCCATTGTTGCACATTACCAGTGTTAAAGCCATAGTTGCACTCGACGATTGGATAACAACAGTCAGTAAAGTTCCGATTAATAAAAAGATCAAACTTGAGCCCAATCCCATTCCTGTGAAATGTTTCAGGAACTCAAGAATTTCCGGATTTTCGCCGATATTCGGGACACTCGATTTTAAACTTTCCAGGCCGATAAACAGCAGGGCAAAACCTACCAACACCTCTCCCCACGACTTGTTTCGTGTTTTCTTTGAAAAAATAAGTGGGAAGCCAATCCCAATAATCGGGAAAGCCAGGATACTCATTTTAACTTTAAATCCCAGAATGGAAATAATCCAGGCTGTAACGGTTGTTCCAATGTTCGCACCCATAATTACACCAGCCGATTCGGTTAAAGTAAGTAAGCCTGCATTTACAAAACTAACTATCATTACTGTGGTGGCACTCGACGATTGAATAATAGCAGTGATCGAAAGTCCGGTAATAACTCCCATGAAACGGTTGGAGGTCATGGCTGCCAAAAAGTTGCGAAGTTTACTGCCTGCTACTTTCTGCAAGGCCTCGCTCATTAATTTCATTCCATAGAGGAATAGTCCCAGCGCCCCGATCAGGGTTAGGAAATCAAGTAAAGAATAATTCATTCCTGGTTTATTTTACCCGACGAAAATAGGCATAATAACAAAAAATGAAAGAAGAAAAGAGGCCAACTTTTAAATTGATATAAACAGGTTGTTTAAGGACTGGTACGGGCATATATTTAATGAATTGCGTTTGGGAGGACATTTTTTACCCGTTATCAGGGAAATAGCTAATTTAATAAACTCGTTCATAGTCTGTAACATTAATTTTCAACTTTGGATTCAGCCTGGCCAATTCTTTTTAGGGAAAAGCAAAACGGGCGTTGAACGATTCCTGAAAAAGAAGTATATTAGACATAGTTAAACAAGAGAGATTTTAAAATCTACTTCCACGTAATTCGAACATAAAAACAAGCACCCAAAAATGGCTACCCTGAGTAAAAGCAAACAGCACGATTTTATTAATCAACTGATTGTTGTATTGGAAGACAATCAGCATCTGCTTATCGAAAAAGGCTTCGATCCTGGCGAAAAACTCCGCATACTAAAAGAGAAACGAGAAGAAATGCAAAAAAGTGAAGGCGAGTTTATGCAGTCGCAGATTGCTGTAAGGGAAAATGCCCGGAAGTCGAAAAAGGCCCGCAGGGATGCCTATACCAACGCCTCAAGTTTGCTCGATATTATGTCTGGCACCCTGGGAAAGAAAAATCCCCTGGTTCAGGAAATCAAGAACATTCGAAAGCGATAACATCCGTAACGTAGGGACGAAGAAAATCTATTTTATCATTCCGTTTACCTGGTTTTTTAAAACAAAAACTTTGGGTATATGTGAAGGGGCCTCTTCTTTTATCTATATAAAAAAGGGTATGCACTGCGGGGCAACGGTATTTGTTATTTAAATATTGGGTATACATAGCAGGGCATAATTTCGAAATATAATTTTATTAGGTAGGTTATAAAGGGCAAATAAAATCATTACTAATTCTTTGGGTAGATGTTACGGGGCAATGGGGAGAAGTATTATTCTGCAGTTTTTTAAGGTCTTTAAAATAGATGGGCCCGTAGAAATACCATTGAACATTGCCGTAATTGATTTTTGTTTAATAAACACAACCCTTTGATTCTATTTCGTTTTCCGTTTCCTCCAAATTGAAGATAACCCGACACCCATTGTAGCAACACAGGTAATTATTTTCATCAGGAAAGCCTGGCTTTCAATTTTATGAGCTTTTTCTCCTTCTCAGTATTTTTACGATCCGATTATATGCTATTTCTGACAAGTTCCAGTTATAGCCGTCAAAGTCAGTTGTGTTTGTAAACTGAATAACAACTGTATCAATGTCTTTGTGATATTTTGCTATACTCTGATAACCTGCAATCAATCCGGTATGATTATACTTGTATAAGGAAGAATATATTTCCTGTTCTCCTTTATTAAACAACGATCCATCGTTTAACGCTCTCAGGAAAATCCCCACATCTTCCGCCGTCGCTAACATTGAACCATAGTCAGTCGTCTTGATATCTTCTTCAACCCCCACGTAATAACCGCTCATTACATCATCTATGTCTACGTCATGAATGGATCCGTAGGTATTTTTCAATCCGAGAGGTATTAAAATTTTCTCCTTTATGTACTGAAATTTGCTGCAACCAGCTACTTTTTCGATGAGTAATGAAATCAATAAATAATTCGTATTTGAATACTCATATTTTTCACCAGGTTTAAAATCGGCAGGCAGATCAAGTACTCTTTCAAGAGCTTCTTTGTTATTTTTTGGTGGATTTGTCCAGAAATTTGGGGTGTTCGTTAAATTTGGTAATCCACTTCGGTGCTGCACCATCATTCTCAAGGTGATTTTATCTGCGTTTTCAATTCTTCCCACCAATTCAGGAAAATAATCTGCCAATGTTTTATCTAACGATAATTGTTTGTCGCTAACAAGTTTCGTAATGGCAACAGCATCGTATAACTTGCCAATGCTGGCTATTTTAAATAACGAATGTGGATCAGCAGGTATTTTCTTGTCCCTGTTTTTCCATCCGGCAGCGTAAAATTCAGGTTGCTTACCGGCCTGATCTACATAAACAATTATTCCATCAAATCCGTAATCAACGGTCTTATTCACTTGTTCCTGAACCGTATTTGGGAGAGGTGTTATCCACGTCTTAATCAAAACCCATGGTACAAAGAACATGGAGATAATAGTTCCAACAAGTAATATTATTCTGATTGTATATATTTTTTGTTTCTTCATCATAATATTACAAGACCTTACATGCTGTTAAATTGTTCATAACGCTAAAATATTTTGAGTAGTGGTTAGCATGGTAACTATTATGGTTTAAGATCTTTTTCCCATTCAATAAATTTTTCGGGTTGAAATAATGATTCAACTTCTTGTTTGAACATGTGGTAAGAGGGGAGTCCTCTTTGAACTTGTTTTGTTGTATCGTGTCCAACACCAATATACATCTGTTTTAACTCATTTGCCCGTGTTATGGCAGCATCGATAAATTGTTTCTGCTTTAATGCTCTTAAATATTGAAAAATTAAACCAGGAACGGGTACTGAATACATGTAACCGGGTTGTACACTGGTGCGATAAATATTTTTAAATGCTTCTTCAGATTTTTCCAGTTTACCGGCATATACAGAAGCCATCGTAAGGTTGTACCAATCGTGCAGGTAGTTTGCTAACTGACATGTCTTTTCCAGAAACTCAAGACTGTCATCGAATTTCTTTCGTTTATAAAGTGCCAGGCCACAAATGCGATTTGCCCGGGACGCAATTTCGTTGTTTCGTGAATTCACTAAAGGCTGTCCAAGTTTAAAAGCCTCTTGATTCCTGTTTTGATTTAAAGCATACTCGGCTTTTTTTAACCGACGATTTTTAAATAGAATTAACCGCATGTTCAACCATCATTTTATAACAGAGGTCAAAAATACCTTCTTTTAATTAAATACGTAGCTTGTTACTAATCATCTTAAATGGTTTTTACCCATTTACTATTATTTTTACTATTCATGTTGAATACGATTAATGTTTACATATGACACCAACTATTATAATTACAGGAGTAAGTAAGGGAATAGGAAAAACCATTGCTTTGAGAATGGCTGAACACAAAGCGAACCTTGTTTTAATAGCCCGTAGTACTGATTTGCTCGAAGAATTGCAAAAAGAGAACACGGCAAAAGGAAGTAACTGTTTCATTATCGGTTTAGACCTGACACAGGAAGGAAACATAACAAAGGCAATTGAAATGTCCGTGTCGCAGTTTGGTTCGATAGATGTTTTAATAAACAATGCCGGCATGGCCATTTCAAAACCAATTGCGGAAACCACCGGGGAGGAGTGGGACCGGATAATGACATTAAATGCCAAAGTTCCGTTTTTCTTAAGCAAAGAAGCCATCCCTTATTTATCGGAATCCAGGCGGGGGACAATAATCAATATATCTTCGGTAGTGGGGCGCAAAGGATATATCAACCAGGCTGCCTATGCTTCGTCGAAACATGCATTAACTGGTTTTACCAAAGTATTGAGTGAAGAGGTAAAACCGAAAGGTATACGTGTTCACCTGGTATCTCCGGGTGGAGTGGCCACAGAAATGGTAACTACCATGCGTCCCGATATAGATGCAACGTCGCTCATTCAACCCGAAGAACTGGCAGATGTTATCGAATTTCTGGTCTTCTCGAACAGCCGCTCTGTAATTGACGAAATTAATATCCGAAGATTCGATGCTCCGGGATTTTAGGAAAGATTTTTATTTCAGCAATTTTAGTTTCTATAAATTTTGAATGTAGAATGATGATTAACGATTGATGAATCATAAAGTGGATTTAACATGAAATTGCACTTATTTCTATTTACAATCGTTAATCAAAAATCGTTAATCGATATTCATCATTCATAGCTGACTTCTCAGCCATTACATTTTCTTCGATATTTATAAACTATTGATTTCGAATTTCTGGTAGTTTAGTTATATGATTTTCTTTCTATCATTCTAGCCGAAATGATACGTACATCATTAAGCGGTTTGTCCTGAGAATCTGTCTCAACCCCGGCAATGCTATCCACGATATCCATGCCTTTAACAACTTCTCCAAAAACGGTATAGTTTTGATCAAGATGTGCTGCCCCACCTATTGTTTTGTAAATCTGGCGATGTGCTTCCGGGAAACGGTAACGCTCCATTGTTTGTAGTTCTGTCTGGGTTAAAGCATCGAACCGGTTTTTTATGACCGTAATTGAATCAACCATTGCTTTTAAGTAAACACTATCCGGAACCGCTCCTGATATTTGAATATTTTCCATTTTTGTTGACAATTCATAAAGCTTATCAAACTCAGTTTTGTTCTCCGGTTTATTAATCACGTTATTATATGCCATCCAGTTATTGATGCGGTTTTCGGCAATTGCCAGGGTACTGTCGTTATAGGTTTTGCCCTGAATAATGGTAAATTGAGTACCATCAGAACACCGACTGGGATTTTGATCGTCTCCCATTCGTGCAGCATTTACAGCGCCTCGTTTATGAAGTAGGTTTGGCCTGAATTCAGCATCTATCATATACGAAGGTTCTGGTGTGTTTTTTTTAGTTTCCGACTCAGGATATTTTGTGGCCATGTCGCCTGTTTGAATCAGAAAATTTTCGATTACACGATGAAAAGACACATTGTCGTACGACTTTTGATTTACCAGCTTTATGAAGTTGTTACGATGTATTGGCGTTTCATCAGATAATCTGAGAACAATCGTTCCATAATCAGTGGTTAGTTCAACGTCTTTTGATAAATCACTTTTTTTTACACCTGGTTCAATCTCCTTGTCGCATCCGCATAAAAGCAGGATAAAACATGCGATAATAATATTTGTAACTATTCTCATATCTTTATTTTTAATTGCAATTATTGTTTCTCCGTTGCAGCTCGAACTCATTTAAATTCTGTGTATTATTTTGTTTTAATATTGCTTCAGCCTTGTGGGCTGAGGCACAGTTTGCAAAACTGCGCCAGCTAGGGAAATCATTAATTCCTCTTGCTATAAAACATTTGATCTGCTTTGCTGGAAATAAGTCCATTAATCATAACTTCAAATATTTTTTCACTAAATGACATTCCAACATTTCTAAAATGATTCCACATGTTTAGTTGTTCTATTACGTATTTTGAGTTTGAACTTGTCATTATCAATCCGGCATCTTCCGTAGCAATCAAATCTTGGTTAAATTTATAAATTGTATAAATTATGTTATTAAAACCCATAACAGCTCCAAAGTCGGATTTTATTGTTCTTTCTTGCATGTACTTTAAAATGTTCATATTATCAAAGTCTTTAAAAGATGGCAATTCTTTAAGAATTTCAATAATTTCTTCATCATCAAAGTATACGTTTATATTTCCAACTTTTTCCATGTTTTATTTTTTTGTTTTCAAAATATTCTTTGAAATATATTTTCTTTAAATCATTTGATAATGTAGAATGAATATAATTGTTTGTTATAATTTCATTGTCAGGTTACTCCGCTCCCGCGCGAACCATCTAAATTCCGTATTTTACTGTGAATTATATTGGTTAAGACTTGTGGGTTGAGGCACAGCTTGCAAATCTGCTCTAGCATCAACGACCATCTACTCGATAAATGGCTGTATTTTTATCTTAACCAACTCCTTTAATATTTTCTCTGATTGTATTTTTTTGATTTGTTGCATAGTTCTTCTCAATCATTCCCATATCAAGTAATTTATTGGTTGAATCGTCAAATAGTTTTAATAGTCTCTGACCCTCTTCATTTAATACTCCACGATAAATATGATAATTGCCAGATTCAACCATGTTGCCTGAAATATTTGATGTTATTCCATAAATCCATGCCAATGGGGTTGAATTATTTTTTTGAATTGTATCCATTATTGTCTTTGCCTTCTTTCGTATCGCCTTTTCAAAATGAACCTTGATTAAATCGAAAGATTCATTTTCAAGTTCTTTTTCAGCTGTCTTTAATGCCGAAAATAAAGTCTTTTTCGGTGCCGCAATGGTTTTCGGGTAATCTCTAAAATGATTAAATACCTTTTTACTAAAGGAGATATCTCTCAATTGGAGCGTGATAATTGGAATATTGTCCTCTGATGAGAAATATAGAAAGCCCAATTTATCTTTAACTTTAAGACTAAATTTTTCTTCATACTTATTGACAAAGGATATTGAGGATATTGTATTATTCTCTTTTATTTCAAAAAGAGAAACTCTAACTTTCCAAATATAGTTCTTGTTGTTTTTTAAAGAAATAATATCCCTACTTAAAGTCAGGTAGCAATCACTATATTTTATTTTTTTCTCTAATTCACAATTTCGAGAGTAAATTGATGCATCTAATACTTCACATCTAAAACCAAAGAAGTCATGAAAAATAAATTTAATAAATGGAATTTTTTCAATATTTTCAATTGATTTTTCAGGTGTTACTATTCTCACTTTATTTTAAATTAATTTGTTACAAGCAAGCATTTCAAAATAATCGTTAGTCATTTTATCGGTAAGGAAAAACCGTCTTATAACTCCGGGGGCAATCAACGCTAAGGAATCTTCTTCAGTGTCACCGGGTTTTTAGTGGAATAAATATAAGCATAAATTCATTATTTAATAATGTCCTGAAAGGACTAAATTTGAATAACCGCCGGTATAGCCGGCGGTGGGTAAAGATTATACTTCAGCCCCGAACGGGGTTGAACTTAAATTGACACTATCAGAAAGTGCCGGATTAATTTTTGGATGTTCCGATACTATTCAGCAGTATAAATTCAACCCTTGCAGGGCTGAGGTGACGCAACTGATTCCTGCCGTGCGTTTCACACACGGTTATTCAAATTTAGTCCTTTCAGGACATTTGTATTATTTGCTAATTATTGTTCTTTATATGGCTTCCTTTCACAAAACCACATTATCGGGCCAGGGATTTATTTTAGAGGTGCCCCAAAGTTTGTTGATGTAGTCGATGGAAAAGAAGTCTTCAAAAGCGTGTATCCAGTAGGTTCCTTTGTCGGTCAGTTGAATTTGGTCCTGCCCGTTGTTTAAAAATCCGATTCGGTTCAGCTGTTTCATATAAGATCCATACTCATCGTCGAAACACCGGTGGAACCGCTGCTCAAAATCGCTTTTCCGGAATTTTGTTTCATAAATTCGCCAGTAAAGCCAGCCTGCCATTTGTGCTCTTTCCGATAAATCGACAGATAAGGCAATTGGCGAAGACCCGTTTTCAATGGCTTTACAGTATTCTGCCACTTTAAAAGTATTCACATAAAACAAGTCTTTCAGATACGAACCGCCACTGGCGCCAAGCCCGATGTACGAAGGAACCGTGACCGAACAATATTTACCGGTTCCCGTTTGCGTAAATGCCCAAACCGACGAGCGCTCAAAGCCGGAGCTGTAAAAAACGTCTTCGATCACTTTCAGGAATTTCCTTCTTCGGAACATGGTTGCAACAGCATTTCGTTTTGCAGTGATTTCTTTCCCAAAGTGGGTATACGGAAACCGGAACAAGGGATAAGTAGCTGCCTGGTTGATGCCAAGTTTTACCATGTCGGAACATGCCTGTTCAACTTCGGCAACCGTCTGGCCGGGCAGGTCGAAAATATAATCGATGTTCAGACATTCGAAGTTTTTATCGGCAGCCCGTTCCACAATTTTTTTCACATCCGCAGTATTATACGGCCTTTCCAGCATTTTCAGGTGCCTGTCCTGCAAAGCCTCAATGCCAATACTCAGGTATTTAACACCCAGCGTTTTTAAAGTATTCAGGTTTCCGTTGTTTAAATGGTTTGGGTGGCTCTCAATGTGAATGGAACATTCCATGTTAAAATGCTTGTAGACCGCATCGAGAATATCCTCCAGTCCCTTCCCTAACATGGAAGTTGGTGTGCCGCCCCCGATATAAAAAGTCGAAATGCTTTTACCCGCCATCAGGCCTGCATATTTTTTAATTTCCTTTATTACAGCTAAGGTGTATTTCTGTGCCGCGTCATCAGTGAATACTTCTTTGTTGTAAGGACAGTACGGGCAAATGCGGTTGCAGAACGGAATGTGCAGGTATAAACCAATATTATCCAATTCCTGTATGTTTTTTTCTATTGAATGTTCATCCGGAACAATATTCTGAAACTTTATTTCATTCTCTCCTGTGAACTTTCTGCTTATTTTTTTTCGAATGAATTCTGATATCATATCTGATGGCATTTAATCAATATTATTGCAGTGTTTTCGGGAATAATCTTTGAACACATGAAGAAATTCCTCAGCTTTATTTTTCATATAATTCTGGTACAAAGCAGTTAAAATACTTCTTGTTAACCTGCATTGCTGGAAATATTCCACCGAAAGAATTCCGTTAAGCTGAGTCACCTTGTAATAACCCGATGAGGAAATCATCCGGGGCATAATCGAATTATTGTTTTCGCTGGATACAAGCGAAAAGTCCACTCTCAAGTTTTCGCGGTCGATGGTTCTGTTCCACACTGATTTGTTCTTAAAAAACGGAAATTTTTGGTAGGTATATTTTATTTTATTCCTGTTTTCGTTTTTTTCGAGAAGCTCAACACTGCTTGCGTCAACGGCCAGTGCCTTGATGTGTTCGTAGTTGAAACAAATATTCATTAAACAGTCAGTTTCGGCAATTACGTTAAAACGCCCGTAAAATGTATAAGTGGTGTCGGTATTTGAAAAGGTAGAATAAATGTCGTCGTTTTCCTGGGCAAAAATCTGCATGGAGCAAATTATTGCGGGGATCAGTAACAGTAGAAGCTTCTTTTTATTATGCCCTGGTTTTGTATGCATAATTTTATTGATTGATAAAAGATTAGAAATATTTCAACGCATTCATAATGGCACCCGGTTTTAATTTCAGGGTCTGGTTGATTTCGGCATAACTCAAATAACCGCAATCTTTGCACACCTCTCCGTTTTTGCTTTCGCGGCAGCAATTGTAATATTGTCCCTGTTCATAAACCTGGCAGATCCGAAGGTTTTTCTTCCAATCGTTCCGTATCGCAGACTTAAGTCCGATTTTGGAATTAAGAATTTTATATTTCTTTTTCAGATTGATAAGCTGTAACAGCACTTCTTTTTTTGTTTCATCATCAAGGTACAGTTCATCGTATCCGTAATATGGTGTGTGGAAATAAAAAAATGTGCCTTTTATTTGGGGAATCTTATCAATGCAAGCGCAGAAATTATCTATCTCCGATTTGTTTACAGCATTTATTGTGTAATTGATGTAAATGGAAGAATGAGCCGATTCCCGAATATTTTCCATGATCCTGTCGAACGATTTTCCTCTGAGTTTATCGTGTGTTTCTTTTAATCCGTCGACACTTACAAAAATTGTATCGGCCTTTGAATTGAGCGGCCGGGTTCCGTTTGTGTAAATGATAACCGCGTAGTACCCTTTTTCATGCGCATAACTCACCACATCTTCCATCGAATGCGAGCCGTTGTTCCAGATCATCGGTTCACCGCCTTCCAGGTAAAGACAACGCCCGCCATCGGCATAAAACTTATCGATCACTTTCCGGGTTTCTTCGAAACTCATTTCTGCAGCAGGCCGCTCGAAAATGGTGCAATGCCGGCATCGTAAATTACATTTATTATGAAGCACAAGTCCGCATATCAACGGTTGTTTATCTCCATGGATCCAGTAATTGACTATGTATTTTATTCCATAAATAATGTGTTTCATTTCATTCTGTTTATTTATTAGAATATTGAACAAACATCCCGGCGGATTTTGCTACGAGCTGCCGGGGAAGAAAAAGTAAGGCAAACACCTGTAGTTTATTTGTCAGACCGGGAATTACTACCCGCTTCCCTTTCATAAAAGCCTTGTATCCCGATTTTGCTACAACCGGGGCATCGGTTAAAGGATTAAAAAAACTTTGTTTCCTGTTATTCAAATCATAAAAAGCTGTATTTGTGCCTCCAGGACACAGCGCAGTGACTTTTATTCCGGTATCCGAAAGTTCTTCAGCCAGTGCTTCCGAAAAGCTCAGCATAAAACTTTTTGCTGCACAATAAACAGCGTTGTATGGACCGGGCATAAAAGAGCCGGTGGAACAAACATTCAGTATTCCTCCGTCTTTCCGTTTTAACATTTCAGGTAGAAATAACTTAATTAGCTTCGTATGATTTACAGATTGTATTTGAATCAGGTCCTGTTCCTTTTCCCATAATGTATCAGAAAAAGATCCCAGAACGTAAAAACCTGCATTATTTACCAAGTTGTAAACCGGAACGTCCCATTCTTTTACCTGATTGAAAATTATATCTGCAGCATTTGGCACACTTAAATCCTGTTGAATGATCAGCGCTTCGATATTGTAATTAGCAGTAAGTTCCCTGGCTATTTGTTGTAATTTGTTTTTTTGCCTGGCAACGAGTATCAAACAATCCCCTTTTTCGGCAAAAATTTTCGCCAACTCATAACCAATGCCACTTGACGCTCCTGTAATCAGAGTATATTTTTTCACTTATGTATTCTTTATATACAAGTTACTGAATAATTCAGGATTTGTCAATGTGTTATCGTGTGCAAACCGTTTATAATCTACTATTTGGGAATATTTTATTCATATTATCAGAGTCTGTTCCCGTATAAGAATTATTGGTTTTCAGTTGTATAATTCGTAAATTGTATATGAGCGAGGTATACGCTTAAATTAAAAAAAGAGTATCGAATCAGGACTGTTTTTTTACAAACTACGTGCTTATTAAGTTTTTGTTCTATTGCATTTTGCAATGAAAATACGGATCGTAACGAGATAAATTTTTTAATGGGAGGAAAAGGCAATGTATCAATTAGAAAGTTGGGCGGATCCTTTTAAAATTAGAGCTATTCCCGAAATACAGATAAAAGGAGTGACAGTTAAAGGGCCACTCTATGAAGTTGCCAGGATACACTTCCAAACAGGCATAAGCACCCTTGATCATGGCGATAAATCGCGTCTCAAATTTCTTTCAAAGGCATATTGGCCGCTTCTTTTCTCTTTACCCATAGAGCTTAAATTTTACATTGTGGGATATGCTGATGAGCGAGGTGGGGATATGAAGAACCTCGAGCTTTCCAAATTACGAGCTAATACAGTTAGTGCTTTTTTCGAGCGACAGCTTTTGTTCAATCCACCACCTAATATTCAATTTTTACCCCGATTTGAAATTGCAGGTGCCGGCGAGGTAAAACTTGATCCAAAGTTTAAAGGTGAAGGAGGAATATCATCAGCTGGTTTGACACGAAAAGAACGTTTAGCGCGTTGGCGCAGAGTGAGCATCTATTCGAATGTTTCAGGAGATCCGGTGAAAGCAGGGATCAAACGACTTAGCGAAAGACTTAGAAAGGCTGCAGAACAGGCAACTACGCGATTCCCAAAGCACCTTAAAAATATAAAAGAGCTTGTTGAAATGTATAAAAAGCGGCTTGGGCGAGGTGCAAATTCCTTAACTGATTATAATACGACTTTTTTGCTTTGGTATGAAGTTAGGTTGAAGGATAGGTTAAAAAAGTACGATGAATTGAAAAATGCCCTTGTACTCGGGGATAAAGCATTCGTGGAGTGGATGAATACACCAAGTCGTCCTTATGCTGAGTTTGTGCATGAACTAACATCACGGCTGAGAAAAGAAATTCAGAGATACAGGATAGAGAAAGAGACGGCCCCTAAAGAATTGAAACCATTGATTCAGGAAATTATTGAAGGACTGCAAAATGATATATTTTTCCTTGAGGATGAGTTAATACACATAGTAGTTGATTGAGAGAAGTTTGCTTTTTTATAGTTTGTAACGTGTTATGTGCTTTTTGTGGTCTAATCGCCTTCACAATCGCTGCATATTATCTTAGAATCACATGTTTCTCCGGGTGTTGATTTGTGGCCCTTTTTATTCATTACCGAGTTTGTCCAGATATCGAAAATGCGCATGGCAAATGACTCGCTGTTTTCACCGAAGGTTCTTTCCCCCAGTGGAGTAATACGTTTTTTTAAGCCGGAGCGCTGCGAGGAAATTAACCGGCGTAGTGCTTTTTTCTGTTCCTCAGTAATAAGAATGGTGCTGTTATCTAATGATTCGTCTAAAATATCCAGGTCGTGAAGTGTTCCCAGTAAAGTTCCCAGTTTGCTTAGTTCCCCAATGTAAATACGAATAGCAGGAGGCCATGCTTTATTGAGCAACATGAGGTGGTACATCAGGTATTTCACCTGTTTCCGCCAGTAGTGATAAATTTCGTCCTGTTTTAAAAATCCTGTAATTTCCCATGCGCTTTTGGCACACTGATGAACGTGTTGTAAACTTTTTAGTATAAAACTTTCGGGATGGCCGGAGAAATCGAGTTCATGCACCATATTTTGCATGCTCAGAATCATTTGATGAATGTTCTCCGCCTGTCCATGCCGGATAAACCGTTCGAATTCGTTTTTTCGTTTTTTATAAAGTTGCTTTATCGCGCTGTTCAAAGCACGGATTAAAACCTGATCTTTTGCTTTCTTTTTGAGCTCGTGAAGCAACTCGATTTGTGAGGTGTCGTCGCGTAAAACTGAAATTTCACGGGCAATACTGCTGTAATAATTGTTGAGTTCGTGGTAGGTGTCGTCACCTATTTCATGACGGAGCAAACGAAGCACTCCTCTGATTTTTTTGATATTTGTGCGCGTTTCGTGTATGTTATGGTGTTGCCGCGAGCGGGCCATTACATATTTCGCCGAGTCGGTATGCAGTTTATCCAGTATCCGAAAAATACCTTCTTCGAAATATTCCTTTTCCTTTATTTCCAGGTTAAAACTTTGCTGCATACTATTCGCGACGTTCAAATTTTGTTTATTAAAAGTGCATTTAGAATAACGAAGAAAGGAGGAAAAAGTTAGGAGGATAGTTACAACGCAATTTGTTTAAAATCATTCTTGTTGACTGCTAATGTGCTATGCCTTTTTCCGGTAACGCCAGATAGCCAGACTCAGGAATGTAACGCCAAGAATAAGCAACGAAAGCAGTTCCTGCAGCAGATCGGTGAGACCGGAACCTTTTAGTACTACCATGCGCATTACCCGCATAAAATAGTAGATAGGATTTAAATAATCTATTTTTTGTGCCCAGTCGGGCATACTTTCAACCGGTGTAAAAATACCTCCCATCAGAATAAAAAGCATCATAAAAAAGAAACTCACAAACATAACCTGTTGCTGCGTGTCGGCAAGTGTTGAAATAAACAGTCCCAACCCGAGAACGCTGATGAGGTAAACTCCAGCCATAAAAAACAGGGTTAGCAGGTTGCCGACAATGGGCAGATCGAAGATAATCCACGCTATGGTAAGACCAAAGGCCAGGTCGAGCAGACCAATTATCCAAAACGGAACCAGCTTGCCAACAATAAACTGGTATTTTTTTACAGGCGTTACATTAAGTTGTTCGATGGTTCCTATCTCTTTTTCGCGCACCAGGTTCATCCCCGACATAAACATGCCGATTACTGTTACTAGTACGGCAAGAATTCCGGGTGCCATAAACCATTTGTAATCCAGCTCCGGATTATACCAGTAATCTTCCGATATTTTAACCTGCATAGGCGGTGCGAATTCGGGAATACGTTTCCACTCGGCAATAATGTTTTTGTTAAAACCGGCAATAATATTCGATGCATAGGAAAAGGTTAGCTGGGCTGAATTACTTTCTATGGCATTAATGAGCAATTGCACCTTTGTGTTGTCCTCTCTAATAAGGTCGCGCTCAAAATTATTTGGAAAAACAAGCACGGCATCTGCTTCGTCTTTTAACAGTTTTTGTTCTGCTAAATCTTCTGCTTGCGCCTGTTGCACGTGGAAGAACGGAATCCCGTCGAATTGGGTAATCAGGCTGCGCGAGGTTTCCGACATGTCGTAATCAACCACCTCAAGATCGATTCGTTTCATATCGTAGGTTGCCGCAAAAACCAAAACGATCATTTGTAAGATCGGCATTACCAATATCATGGGTAACATGGTGCGGTTCCGGAATATCTGCCGGAATTCTTTTTGTAATATGTATATTATCGTTTTCATTGTCGGTAATTAGCCACAAGCTTCAAGCCGCAAGCTTCAAGTCTGTTAATACAAATTCAGCTTAATATTATTTGGTTATACTTCTTTGTAAGCCAGTTATCATTTTTTGTGCTTCCTGTACCTTTTCTATCAGGTTGTTAAATTCATTGTCAGACAAAAGTTGTAATTCATGTGTAATTATAATTTGTGTTTCCAATTCGAATGAAGAACCTAGAGAGATGTCAAGGAATCGATTAAAATCTTTATCTGAATTTCTTCCTGATCCTTCAGCTATATTTGAAGGAATAGAAACAGCTGAACGTCTAATCTGGCTTGTTAGTCCGTAAATTTCTTCTTTAGGAAATTTTTCAGATACTTTATAAATATTTACTACCAGGTTTATTCCCTTTTGCCAAACTTTTAAGTTTTTAAAGTCTTTCATAATTTAATATTTAAAGGTTAATAACTTTTTCTATCTGCTTATTCCTATTTATTCTTAGCTTGTAGCTTGCGACTTGAAGCTTGTAGCTATTCCAGACGAACCTTAAACTTCTTCACACTCAATCCAATAAAAAACAGGGTCATGCCAATCAAAACTGCTGTTTCCTTCCAGATATAGAATATTCCAATTCCTTTCAACATGATGCCCCTAACAATGGTGATGAAATATTTCGCGGGCATAACATGACTCAGAACCTGGAGGACCACAGGCATATTTTCAACCGGGAAAATAAATCCTGAGAGTAACATTGTTGGCAACATCAATCCAATTAGCGAAATAAACATTGCAACCATCTGGTTTTTTGCCATCGTTGAAATGAAAATACCAAGACACAAAGCCATCATAATAAACAGGATCGTTTCCAACATCAGCAAAATAAAACTGCCTGTTATAGGAACATTAAAAACGAAATGGCCGATAAAAACAATTATAAAAGCATTAGCGATGGATAACAACAGGTATGGCAACACTTTCCCGACAATTATCTGCGAAGGTTTTAAGGGTGAAACAAGTAAAATTTCCATGGTGCCCAGTTCTTTTTCGCGGGTGATGGAAATGGAGGTCATCATGGCAGAAATAAGCATCAGTATCAATGCCATAACTCCGGGAACGAACATATAGGCGCTTTTCATTTCTTCATTAAAGAACATCCTTACTTCAGGCGTAATCTGCATGGGCATTTTCATTTCGGGATACTTCTTTTTAATGTAGTCGTTTACAATTGCTGAAGTATATGAAATAGCCAGTTTCGCTGTATTCGGATCTGATGCATCGGCAATAAGTTGCATGTGAGCCGTGCCTTCTTTTACAAGGTTTTTACCGAAATTATTTTCAAAAACAATTACCTCGCGCACTTTGCCTTTTCTGAAAATAGCATCGATGCCGTCGAGATTATCAAGGTTTTTATCGAGTATAAAATAACCTGACGATAAAATTTTATTGGTGATTTGCTGCGTGGTTTCATCTTTCGACTGGTCGAAAATGGCAATGTGCACATCCTTGATTTCGCTTTTAATAACGGTACCGAAAATAAGCAATTGTGCCACCGGAATACCAAACAAAATCAACATCGTCCGCGGATCGCGCAAGATGTGGTAGAATTCTTTTTTTATGAAGGATTTCAACTTAGTCATAAGTCGTAAGTATTTAGTCGTAAGTAATTAGCCCAAACTTTTTTGAAGTCCTCTAATCATTTTTTGTATCTCAATTATTTGGGTGTGCAGGATATTAAAATTTTCTTCGGATAAGTATTGAAGTTCCCTGCCTAGAATGGACTGAGTTTCAAGTTCAAAACTTGATCCTAATGCTATAGATAAAAAATGGTGAAATTCATTTTTACTTGTTCTGCCTGAACCTTCCGCAATATTTGATGGAATAGAAACAGAGCATCTTCTAATTTGATTTGTGAGTCCGTAAATTTCTTCTTTTGGGAAAGAACTTGTTGATTTATAAATCTCCTTCACAAGATGCATAGATTTATCCCAGACTTTTAATTCTTTAAAATTGTTCATAATGTGTATTTTTTTTATGGTTATTGTAAAGTCATATTCTTTAAATCCAACTTACTACTTGTTACTTACTACTTACGACTATCTTGCTATCTTAATAAACACTTCATCCATATTCTTCGCCTCATATTTCTCTTTCAATTTTGCCGGAGTGTCGAGTGCTTCAATTTTCCCTGCATCCATTATCGAAACGCGGTCGCAGTATTCGGCTTCGTCCATATAATGAGTTGTTACAAACACGGTTATTCCGCTGTGTGCAGCCTCGTAAATAAGGTCCCAGAATTTACGTCGGGTAACCGGATCGACACCACCTGTTGGTTCATCAAGAAAAACAATTTTAGGATCGTGAAAAATAGCTACCGAGAAAGCCAGCTTTTGTTTCCATCCCAGTGGCAGGTCGCCAATTAATTTATTTTTTACTGCTTCCAGTTCCAGTTTTTTCAGTAGTTCTGCTTCTTTGGCTTTTCTTTTTTTTGCAGAAATACCATAAATGCCGGCATACAGTTTAATGTTTTCCGATACGGTAAGATCTTCATAAAGAGAAAATTTCTGACTCATGTAGCCAATATTCTTTTTTATCTTTTCCGTTTCCTTATAGATGTCGAATCCTGCTACTTTCATTTCTCCCGAAGTTGGTGATGAGAGTCCACAGAGAATACGTATTGCAGTGGTCTTCCCGGCTCCGTTTGCTCCCAGAAATCCGAAAATTTCGCCTTTGTATACGTCAAACGTTAAGTTGTCGTTAGCGGTGAAATCGCCGAACTTTTTAACCATGTTTTTTACTGTAATTATTTTTTCTTCCATGCTTTCACTTTTTAAGTTTTGCTGGGGAATTAGCTGTGGCTTTCCATTAGGTTCATGAATACATCTTCAATTCCCGGATGAATTTCTTCCACCAACACATTTTTGTGTCCCAGTTTGTGGAGATAGGTATCCAGTTCGTTGCATTCGGTTTCGTCGTTTATCCCGGTGAAATGGGCAAATTGACCAAAAGCAAATACCGCTTCAGCATTTTTAAAAGCACGCAGGTCGTTAATTAGTTTGTACATGTTTTCGGCATGAACCTGAATGATTCTTCGCGGAAACTTTTCGGTAATTCGGGTTGGCGTATCAATATCAAGTATCTTTCCGTTTTGAATTAGTGCCACCCGATCACACAAATCTGCTTCGTCCATATAAGGTGTCGATACTAAAATGGTAATGTCTTTTTTCTGCAGATTTTTCAGCATTTCCCAGAATTCTTTTCGTGAAACCGCATCAACACCAGTTGTTGGTTCATCGAGCACCAGAATTTTAGGCTTGTGGATAAGTGCACACGACAGTGCCAGTTTTTGTTTCATTCCACCCGAAAGTTTTCCGGCGCGACGGGTTTTAAACGGTTCTATCTGGTAATAAATATCACGGATAAGGTCGTAGTTTTCCTGAACCGTGGTACCGAAAACAGTAGCAAAAAATTTGAGATTCTCTTCCACGCTTAAATCCTGGTACAGCGAGAATCTTCCTGGCATGTAACCAACAATGTGCCTTATTTTTTTGAAATCTTTCACCACATCAATATTAGCCATTGTTGCTTCTCCTGAATCGGGTAAAAGCAGGGTGGTCAATATCCTCATTAACGTGGTTTTTCCCGCACCGTCAGGGCCAATCAATCCAAACAGTTCGCCTTCTTTTACTTCGAGGCTGATCTCCTTTAAAGCTGCGATTTCGTTGTAGGATTTCGATATGTTTTTTATTTCTATCATGGTTGCTGTTTGCATGTTGCCGGATTTTTATTCACCCGGTGAGCTGAAGTCAACGGGTGAAGGACTGTCCACTGCGACTGTGACTGCCAACTGTGACTGATCACTGCCAACTAATTTCCCCCGGCATTCCTATTTTTAAAGTGCCGTCGTTTTTAACGTTAACCTTTACCGCATAAACCAGTTTTACACGTTCTTCTTTGGTTTGAATAATCTTCGGCGTGAATTCGGCTTCCGATGAAATCCAGGTTACTTTTCCGGTCATAGTCTGGTTTTCTGTTTCGTTTTTGTCGATGATTACATTAACCTGCTGACCAATTTTAATTTTCGGAAGCTGAGCTCCGCTAACATAAACTTTCAGTTCCATTTCACTTATATCTGCAATTTTAAACAGTGCCTTGCCTGCTGCGGTCAGTTCGCCTTGTTCTGCATACGTTTCGAGTATTGTTCCGGAAACTGGTGAAATTACCTGGCAACGTTCCAACTTATCTTTAATTGTGGCTTTTTGTGCATTAAGCACTTCCAGTTCCTTGTTAATCAGGGTAAATTGGGTTTTCGTATTGGCAATTTGTTTATCGATAATACTCATTTGTCCCTGAATATCATCGAGTTGTTTTTGAGTGGAAGCACCGTCTTTTAGCATATTTTTTACCCTCCTCTCGTTCACTTCCAGTGTCTTTTTTTGTTCGACGAACACGGCAACTTGTGAGCGAATAGCCTGACGTTTGGCTTCCACTGAAGTTTCCTGAGCATCGATTTGTAAAAGCTGAAGATGTAACTGAACGGTGTCGATTAACGCAGCCGGGTAACCGGCAGTAATTTGTTGACCTTTCTCCACATTCTGTTCGAGAATTTTACCGGGAGTTTCGGCAGAAACAATCACCGTTTCTGCTTCAAAATTTCCATAGGCATCTGCTTCTTCATTATTGTTTGAACAACTAAAAGTAAGCATGCCAAAGGTTAAAATGTAGAATATTTGTTTCATGGTATTATTATTTGCTTGGAACATATTATTGGTTTTGTATCTGATAATTAGTTGAATTGATTGATTTGCCTTTAATAAGTTGGTACTTTTCGCGGGCTTCGTTTAGCTGAATTTTGTGAAGCTCACAATTCAGTTTGGCAATGGTTTCTGCTTGTAATTCCTGAACGTAATCGGAGGCAGTAATGGTTTCGTTTTCAAGTTTTGAGGCGGCGGCTTTTGTAATGTCGGTTCGCAGATTAACCATTTTCTGGTCGTTGTTTATAAGAGTTTCTATTTTCCCGATTTGTTCTTTTTGCTGAACCAGTAAAATATCGAGATTCTGAATAAATGTTTGCTCCTGGCTTTGAAGCATGTCTTGTCGTAATTGAAGTACCTGTTTTTGGCGTGCTGTTTTTTTCCAGTCGAAAGCATTCCACGAAACGCCCACGCCAACCAGATAATAACCTTTAAACTCGTCGAGAAGCATGTTTAGTCCCGGCTTGCCGTAACCTAGTTGTCCAAAACCAAAGAGTTTCGGATTTCGTGTTTTCGACAACAGGTCTATTTGCGAACTGAGTTGATTCCGCTGGGTGGCAAATAACTCAAGTTCGGGGCGTAAAAGTTCTGAATCTGAAAGGTTTTTTGTTTCGTACGAAAAATCGGCATTTTTCTCAAATTGATTTCCGGTTAGAATTTCCAGCATCTGACGCGATGCACTTTTAGCTGCATCCAATTCAACTAAATTCTGTTCCAGATTTAGGATTTCGGCTTGCAAAACCAGTGCTGAAGATATTTCCATGGCGCCGTTTTTTATGGCAGATTCAAGGAGTTTCAGGCGTTCGTTTAAAGTTTTAATCTGAGCCTGAATTACTTCCTTTTGTTTGTCAACTACCAGGTTGGTGAAAAAAGCCTGCGCTACCTGTTCATTCAATTTGTATAATTCAACCTCAAGCTGACTTAAATTGCTGTTCAGCAAAGCATCTTCAAGCTGTTTATTGGCCTTTGAAATTCCTCCGTCCCAAATGGTTTGTTGCAGTTCTGCATAAGCGTTGTATCGATCTTTCGAAACTGTTGGAATGGAAATTCCCGGTATTGAAACCGGTACCTCTGTAACATCCGATTGGTAAGTAGCCTGACCGTTTAAGGTGACTTGCGGGAAATAAGTAGTCTTATTATTTTCCTGGTTGAGGGAGGTTATTTCCTTCCACAAATCCATTTGTTTTAAATTGGGGTAGTTCAGTCGCGCCCAGGCGTAACAACTATCCAGCTCTATATTTGTTTGCCCCAATGCCAGCTGGGCAGGGAACAACAAGAGTATCAGAAGTTTTTTCATTTTATCAGGATTGAGTTAAGAATAAATTCTTTCACAGTAATCTTTCTTTTTTCAATGAATTCATTATAAGCTTTTTTGTCTTTGTCGAAAAACATCACTGTCATTAGTGGTTTCGATGCGATGGGAAAGATGCTTAAACTGAGGATATTAACCAGCAAGTCGCGTGGATCCATAGTCCTGATATTACCTTCGCCCATTTCTTTTTGGAGCATATCTAAAACTTCGTTTGGATTTACCCCATTGCCTTTAATGATGTTTGCCAGGAATTCCGGATCGCGATTCATTTCTTTTAAAATGAACGTGGGCAGAAACGGATTTTTTATCAGGAGGTTGATGTAATTCTCAACAAAAGTTTCCAGTTTTTTTTCAATTGGCAGGTCCGATTGAACCATCGTCATGATATTGGGCAATATTTTGCTGAATACTTTTTTGAAAATGGCATCGAATAATTTTTGTTTCGAGCGGAAATAATAATGAAGAAGTGCTTTGTTTATTCCTGCTTTATCAGCAATTTCCTGCATTCGGGCTCCATCCATTCCTTTCTGAACAAATACTTCCTGGGCGGCATTCAGTATTTTTTCTTCGGTATTGTCTTTTTTTATTTCATTCATGTCGATCGAAATTTAACTATATGATTTAACCGGTTGGTCAAAAATATGGTGTGAGAATTAATTAACCAAATATTTTAACTAAAAAATTTAACCAGGTGGTTAAATTTAATTTTTTAAGGATTTCTTTTACCTTTATCTTAAAATCTAAATCAATTAAAATTTCGGTAATGAAGACACAAACGAAAATCTTTCAAATTCTGTTTTTGGCAGTTGTAGTATCACTCACTGCCTGCAATTCGAAACCAAAAACAAAACCTGCAGGTGAAAATTGGATACAGTTATTTAACGGAAAAGATTTAAACGACTGGCAGGTAAAATTTAAAGGCGAGATATTGGGAGAGAATTATAACAATACTTTTCGTGTTCAAGATGGTTTGCTGCGTGTTTCGTATGAGAATTGGGATGAGTGGAATGGCAAATTCGGACATTTGTTTTACAAAGATGAATTTTCGCATTACAAACTGCATGTAGTTTATCGTTTTATAGGGCCACAGACAAAAAATGGCCCGGGTTGGGCTTTTAGAAATAATGGCTTGATGATTCACGGGCAAAGTGCCGAATCGATGGAGCTTGATCAGGATTTCCCTACATCGATTGAGGTTCAGCTTTTGGGAGGAATTACAGGGAAAGGCGAGCGTCCTACCTTGAATCTTTGTACACCGGGTACCAATGTGGTAATGAACGGAGAATTAATTGAGCAACACTGCACCAATTCGAAATCGGAAACCCAGCTCGACGATAAATGGGTGGATGTTGAGGTTGAAGTTCACGGAGGAGAAGTAATTCGTCACTTTGTTGATGGAGTGGAAGTAATGTATTACGAGCAGCCACAACTGGATCCGCGTGATGAGTATGCCGTGAAATTCATTCCTGCCGATGGAAATAAAATTATAACCAAAGGTACGATCTCCATTCAGGCTGAAAGTCACAGTACTGATTTTAAAACCATTGAATTGTTGGTTTTGGATGAATAAATCCAATTATATTGGCCGATTTTATAGGAATAGGATAATTAAAAGCCGGGTTTCAGATTTTTTCTGAGGTTTGGCTTTTATTTTTGGGAATTTGCCAGCCGCTGCTCTCTTCGGTTGGCATAGTTCAAACTAATCAGTGAAACTGCTATTACAGCCATTCCTGAAATAGATATCAAATCAGGTTTTTCATTTGCAAGGATCGTCCAGCTTAATCCGGCACCTGAAACCGGAATCAGGAATTTCCATACATTTAGCACAGAAACTTTAATCCCCGGCCTTTTAAGCAGTACATACCAAATGGTGATGGCAGCAGCCGAAAGAAAGCTTAACCATGCCAGGGCGTACCAGTATTCAGGCGGGAATGGGCCTAAATGAATTCCTTCGATGGGAACCGAAACTAACGAGAGCATTAATCCTCCGATAATCAGTGATGTGGAACTTAACAATATCGGTGATATTCCTGTTGATTTTTTAGCGATGATAACATTGGCATAGCCTGAAACCAGGTTGTTGATAAGAAGCAGCGCAATACCAAGGAGTTCCAGTTCTCCTTTCATTTCAACCTTGGTTCGGCCCAAAGTAATAATGGCAATTCCCGCAACGCCTATTAAAATACTGCCTGTTTTTAAAGGTGTCATTTTATCGTTGTGGAAAGAAAAGTGTGCAACCAGCGCGATAAAGACTGGTTGAGAACCGACAATCATTGCGGCCAGAGCACCCGGAACAAGATTTAATCCACTGTAAAATAAAGCGTATTGTGCAAAAATCTGTACGAGCGAAAGCAACAGAATAAATCGAATGTTGTTTTTTAATTCGCGAAAATACTGTCTGGGTTTTCCGAAATAAAGAAAAATAAGTACACCCGATATAAAAAAACGGATACCTGCAAATTGTAGCGGTGTGTGATATTCGAGGCCGATTTTTACCCCCACAAAGGCTGTCGACCAAAGCCAGCAGGCTACAATGGCAAGAAATTTTGTACTTTTTAGAATATTCTTCATCCCTTATTATTGAGCTGCAAAAGTGGGGAATTTCTTTGGATTTATTTCAAAGTTCCAAAATTAGAACAAGCAGTATTAATATTCGGTAATGATTTGTGAAAGCTTCTTAAAATGTATGCATTCTTGCGGTAATTCCTTTCCATGGCAACACAAAAAGGTTTAAATTGGCACTTCAATTTTTAAAATCATGGAAAGAAGAATAATTAATAATTACCAGGAATTCGAAGCCCTGCTTGGGCAAGTTATAGGCGTATCTGATTATATTCAAATTACACAGGAACAAATCAATAAGTTTGCCGATGCTACAATGGATTTTCAATGGATTCACACCGATCCGGAACGCGCGGCTAAAGAATCTCCTTTTAAAACAACTATTGCACACGGTTATTTATCGTTGTCGATGCTTACATACCTTTGGTACAATGTGGTTGATGTAAGAAACGTAATAATGATCGTAAATTATGGTATCGAACATTTAAGGTTTCAGCAGCCGGTAAAAGTAAACGACAGAATACGTGCTACCGTTTCGCTGAACGATATTAAAAATCTGCGTGGAGTAACAAAAGTTCAGGTTAAAATCGTTGTTGATATTGAAGGGGAGAAAAAACCGGCTTACGACTGCCTTGTCAATTTCCTTTATCATTTTGAATAAGAAATAGTTCAGAATTTATATGATTTGAGTAGTGAGACCCGTTCTCATTACTCAAATCTTACTAATCTTCATCTCCTCCAACAGACCCTCGCAGGCATCTTCAAGTAAATCAAGAACCAGTTCAAATCCCTCATCTCCTCCATAATACGGATCGGGGACTTCATCGTAGTTCCATTCATTACTGAAATCGGTCATTTTATGAAGCTTGTCCAAATCGGCTCCATTTCTGGCCATGTTTTTCAGGTTTTGCATGTTTTGGTCGTCCATTCCGATTATCATATCAAAATGATCGAAGTCGGTATCGGGATTAAACTGACGCGAGATACTGGTTAAATTGTACCCCCGTTTTACTGCATGAGATTGCATGCGACGGTCGGCACGTTCTCCGGCGTGATAACCGATGGTACCGGCAGAATCTATTTCATATTTATCCAATAAGCCCGCTTTCTTGACAATGCCATTAAACACTGCTTCAGCACTGGGCGACCGGCAAATATTACCCATGCAAACGAAAAGTACTTTTGTTTTATCCATGGTTTGAATCTCTTTCAATTTTTTGGTTTTCATCCCCCAACTCCTTCGTCGTTTTCCCCTTCGAAGGGGGATTGAGGGGGATGAATTTTCAATAACTTTGAAATTATGCTACAATATTATTCTTCTTCTGAATTCCAGATTTCGTATGACCTCTGTGCCTGAAGCAACAACATTTCGTACCCGTTTTTAATGGAAGCACCTTTCTCTTTTCCTTTTGCCAGGAACTGTGTCACTTCCGGATTATAAACAAGGTCGAAAAGCAAATGTTTATCAGTAATAAATTCGTACGGAATATTGGCGAAAGTATCAACTTTAGGAAAGGTTCCCAGCGGAGTGGCATTGATGATCAGAAGTCGCTCGGCCATCATCTGCTCATTAATATCTTCGTAACGGATTTCGTTTTCTTTAAGCTCTTCTATCGAAGCCGAAATGTATTCAATCCCCAGCTTTTTTAATACATATTTTAGAGCTTTCGATGCTCCGCCGGTTCCAAGGATCAAGGCTTTTTTATGATGCTCCTTTAAAAATGGTTTCAGCGATGTTTCAAAACCGTATGTGTCGGTATTGAAACCTTTCAGGTGTATTCCATTCTCAGTTCTTGTTACCCGAATAGTATTCACTGCCTGTATTTCTCTGGCCGAATCGTTTAATTCGTCGAGATAAGGAATTACTTGTTCTTTGTAAGGTATGGTAACATTGAATCCAACAACTTCCGGGTTGTTTTTTACAACATCCGGAAATTTAGTGATACTGTCGATCTCAAAATTGTCGTATGTTGATTCGATATTTTCTTTTTCGAATCTTTCGGTGAAATATCGTTTCGAAAATGAGTGGGTGAGTGGGTATCCTAAAAGTCCGTATTTTTTCATTTCAAGTTTTATTTAATAACTGAATACTGTAAACTACTGCTGCCTACTTTTTTAGTTTTTTTCCAATTCCTTCAACAACAAAAATCAGCGCGAATCCGGCTACAAGGCATATAACAGCTCCAAGTAATAACGCCTCATTGCCAGTAATTTGTTCATATGTTCCGGGTAAAATATTTCTTTCAGCAATGGGTTTTAACTCTCCGTGACGATCGATTATGGTTTGTGTAACTTCTTTCCATGGCCACACTTTATTCAGTGATCCAACCATAAACCCGGCCAGCACAGCAATTGTAGTGTTGTGGTATTTTTTTAGCAGCCACGACAATACATTCGAAAAAGCGATGATACCAACAGCAGCTCCCACCAAAAAAGTAAGGATTACGGCAAGTTTCATGTCTCCAACCGCCGAGAGAATAAACTTGTACATGCCCAGAAGTACCAAAATAAAACTACCAGAGATTCCCGGCAATATCATCGCACAAATGGCAATCGATCCCGACAGAAAAATAAACCAGTAGCTGGTGTTGGCTTCGGCCGGTGTGATAACGGTAATAAGGTAGGCAATTACAATACCTGCCAAACCGCCAATTACAGTGTCGGCTTTCCAGCGTTTAATAGATCGTGCCACATAAATGGCCGATGCGATTATCAGTCCGAAAAAGAACGACCATATTAAAATAGGATAGTTATGGAGTAAATATTCGAGTCCTTTGGCCAGCGAGAAAACACTAATGCCAATTCCAATAAAAACACTGATAAGAAATGTTCCGTTGATGGCTTTCCAGAACTCTGCAAATTTGCCGGAAAAGAATAGTTTAACAGCGTTGAGGTTAATCGATTTTATTGAGTTGATCAGCTCTTCGTAAATGCCGGTAATAAAAGCAATGGTTCCACCCGATACGCCGGGAACAACATCGGCAGCTCCCATTCCCATGCCTTTCAGAGCTAAAATAATGTAGTCTTTTACTGTTCTGTTCATTTAAATTGTTTCAAATGTTAATTGATTGAGTTCTGTTAATGGCATGCCAAAATACAAAAACAAATTGGAATATAAATGTGTAAATATTGTACACGAAAATCGAGGGAAAAATTTTGTATTGGCTTAACTTATAAATACGTGGCAGTCGGCTTACTCCTTGTCGCTTCTCCTGAAATCGTCGACCACCTTTTTTAACCGTTTACTTTTTAGTGATTTGGGGTAAATGTCGAACAGATAATTGATGTTCCCGAAATCTTGTTTCATGGCAACTTTTAACCACTCGTGCGCTTCTTTTACCTTTCTATTTTCCAAAAGAAAAGCTACAAGACGGTATTTCAACATCGAGTCGTCGTTCTTTTTAATTGCAACTTTTATAATGCGAATGGCATTTTGATCTTCATTGTATTTTTTCAATGCTTCGGCCCATGTTAGCCATATCTCGGTATTTTCGGCATCTTTTCTTGCTCCCTGTTTAAAGGCATCCACCGCTTTGTCGCGATCGTTATTATCGTTGAAAACTTTCCCAAGAGTCAGCCAGTATTCCGAGTTGTTTTCATCAATTTCAAGCGCTTTTTTGATGTAATCGATGCTGCTTTCATATTTCTGCTCGATCCACATCAACAGGCCGATTCCGAACCATGCCGTATCGTTATCCTCATTCAGTTTAAGTGCCCGCCGGTAATTGTATTCCGATTTTATATTGTCTTCCAGGTTCAGATAACATTCGCCTATGTAACAATAAGCATCGTCGTTTTCCGGTTCAAATTCAAGGTATTCGCGATACTTGTCAATTGCTTCAACAAATCTGCCCGCATTGGCCATGGCATTTCCAATGTTGAATAGAGCCATATGGAAATCTTCATTAATGGCGAGTGCATATTCGTAAGCTTCAATTGCTTTATCATGCATGTCGGCCTTGTTATAAACGATTCCCAGGTTGAACCATGCGGTATAATTGTAGGTGTCGTTATCAATAAACTGGTCGTAATATTGAATACTTTTCTGATGATCTCCCATTTGGTCACAAAAGAAAGCAAGGTCGTAAAGGGCCATTTCATTCTGTGGGTTTTCTTCTATGGCCATTTCGAAATATGAAATAGCTTTATGAATTTCGCCCGTTTGAATATAAGCAGAACCGATGTGGTACAAGATGTCGTCTTTATCGCCATCGGCATATTTTACGGCTTTTCGAAACGACTCTGCCGCTTCTTTTTCGTTGCCCATAATCAGCCATGCCGATCCTTTGGTTAAATGAACATCGGGATTGGCAGCTTCAACCCGTTCTGCAAAATCGAGGTACTGGTGAGCCTGAGTGTATTTTCCTTTACTAAGGAGAATTTGAGCGTATTTTAATTGGAGAGGCACAGCGTTGGGATGAATCTGAATTCCTTGTTTGGCAGCTATTTCCGAAGCATTTAAATCACCTTCGTCCATCAGCTGTTCTACAATTCTTTCAAACTCCGAAACGTCGAAGTATTTTTTCCTTCCCGAAACCAAAGAGCGTTTGAATCTCTTAACTGTCTCATTTGATTCTTCTTCCCTAAAATAATCTCTTTCCTCGTCCATTGGCATAAAATGAGTTTGCGAAATTAGTAATTAACCCGAAAACACAAAAATGCAATTAAAGATGTTGTTTCCTCAATAAATCATTTACTGTTTTTACCGGGTTAAAAGTCTCAATAGGTACTTCAACAAAAAGAGTGTTCCAGTTGCTCATTGCTCCGTTCCAGAGCCCCGGTAATTCCTGGGCTTTTAAGTCTTTTCCGTCTTTCGATTTTTGAGAAATAAAGCCGGTAGCCGGATCGGTAAATTGGGTGAGATCGTACTTTTCCCCTTTGTAATTTTTTACAGCACAAACCAAATCAACCGGGTTAAAATGCGTGGCATGTTTAACTATATTTTGTTGTTGTACACTATCCGGATCTATTTGTGAACTTTCAACAACCTGCAACGAAACTGTACCGTCAGCATTGGTCGCCCAAAATGGCCCGCCTCCGGGTTCGCCTTCGTTTTTTACCATACCGCAAACACGCAGCGGTCGGTTGTATTTTTCTTTCAGATAGTAATAAAGTTCCTCTTTTTCGGTGTAATACTGGTTTTCGGCAGGTTTTGTATTTAATGTATTTTCAAGGAAATTAGCTGCCTCTGCCAGAAATCCGCTTTCCAATGCTACCGGATGTTTTTCGTTTAGTTCTTTTTGATATGTAAACAGTTTGTCCTGATGTTTTAAAAGAACACCTGCCAGCGCTTTTTTATAGTCTATTGTAGCTTGTTTTAAATGATCAGGAACAACATTGTCGATGTTTTTTATGAAAATAATATCGGCATCCAGATCATTCAGATTCTCTATTAAAGCACCGTGCCCGCCGGGGCGGAAGAGCAGGCTTCCATCCGGATTTCGAAACGGCTCGTTGTCTAAATCAACGGCAATGGTATCGGTAGAAGGTTTCTGCTGGCTGAACGAAACATCGAATTTAATGCCCAGTTCAGTTTCGTATTTCTCTTTCACCTCATTCAGCAAAGTTTTGAAACCCGGCTGGTGTTCCGGAGAAACCGTAAAATGAAGTTTGGCTGTATTTTCATTGTCGTGTGCATATTTGGCACCTTCAACCAGGTGCTCTTCAAAAGGAGTGCGCGCACCGCTTTCGTAAGAATGGAATTTTAATAAACCTTTTGGTTTCGACCCGTAATCAAGGCCTTTCGAATTGAGCAGGTAATCGATTTGTGTTTTTAGCGTCTCGCTTTCTCCTCCTGTTTCAATCGCTGCTTTTAATTCATCGGCAAAAGCAAATTTTTGCAGCTCTTCAGAGAATTGTTTCGCTGCTTTATTTTTTTCTTTTACTTCTTTTACGCTTGAAGTTTCGCAAGCATCCAATGCTTCAAAAAGTGCTTTGAACATCCGGCTTGCTGCTCCTGATGCAGGTACGAATTTTAACGGTTTGGTTCCTGTTACAACTTTTTCTTCGTATAGTTTTACTCTTTTTTTCAGCCCTTCAGCGTCGAGTTGAATAATGCCTTTTCCTACCGATGCGGCATTTTCAATATGTAAAAATGGAAATCCTTTTTTAAAATTATCTATTTGCGATAACACGGTTTGAATATCGCTTCCACGCTGTTTGATTAGTTTTTTATCGTTTTCAGAGAACATAATATCTGGTTTATTTGCTAATAAAAATAGGAATTTGCTTTTGCAATTAAAACGTATTTAAGTTAAGATTCAATGAAAGTTTTCAAGAGTTGTTGATAAGTTTTTGGCAGGAGACTGGAATTCTGAAATTTACCTATTTTTGCAGCAATAAATAAAATAAATGGGCGATATCACTTACAGCTGGGGACACGAAAGACGTTACAATGATTTTCCAACCTATTTCCGGAGGTTATTTAAAGACCGTGTGCAAAAGGTTTCGATAGATGCCGGTTTTACCTGCCCCAACCGCGACGGGACAAAAGGAACCGGAGGGTGTGCTTATTGTAATAACAAAACTTTTAAGCCGACTTATTGTAACCTTGAAAACAGTGTTACTCATCAGGTTCAGCAAGGAATTGACTTTTTTGCAAAAAAATATAAGTCAATGCGATTTCTGGCTTATTTTCAGGCGTATACAAATACGTATGCTCCTTTGGAAGATTTAAAGCGTTTGTATGAAGAAGCCCTTGAAAATGAGAAAATAATTGGTCTGGTAATTTCTACGCGCCCGGATTGTTTAGCCTCTGAGTTACTGGATTATCTGGCAGAACTTAGCAAAAAAGTATATGTTATGGTTGAACTGGGGCTTGAATCGCATCTCGACAGGACACTTGACAGTATCAACCGTGGACACCGGTTTACCGAATCGGTTTGGGCACTGGAAGAAACGGCCAAACGTGGTATTAATAATTGTGCACACATGATTTTGGGTCTGCCAGGTGAAAGCCGCGAAGAGTTGCTTGAACAAGCGGGTGTTATTTCTCGCCTTCCCGTAAAAAATTTAAAACTCCACCAATTACAAATTCATAAACGGACCCTGCTCGAAAAACAGTTTCAGCAGAATCCCGAAAATTTCAGGCTTTATACAGCCGACGAATATATTGAGTTAGTGGTTGACTACCTCGAACTGTTAAATCCGGAAATAATTGTAGAGCGTTTTATCAGTCAGGCCCCACCTGAGATGCTTATCGCTCCCAAATGGGGCCTGAAAAATTTTGAGTTTGTGGCCAAGGTAGAAAAACGTTTAATAGAACGTGATACCTGGCAGGGGAGATTATTTAAACAATAATCAACTATTAACTGATCCAAACACTTTTTGCAGCAAACTGGTTACCCGTGCAGCCGGGTCTTCTCGTATTTGTTTTTCTTCATCGGCAATTTTCAGAAATAGTCCGTCGAGTGCTTTTTCAGTAAGGTAATCTTCCAGTTGTGTGTCAACCGGTTTTAAGCCGGCAACCTGCCCGACTACTGATTTCGACAGGTTGTTCCATTTGTTTATGAGTGTATCCCAGCTTTCTTTAGTGGAGATGCCACCAACCAGGTCTTTTTCAACCGAAGCTTTTATTTTAGGACGATACAAATCTGCAAGGCTGCTGTAAGTTGTTTTATGCAGGTACTGCGTGGCAGCGTTGTCTTCTCCTTTCAAAATCCCTACTGCATCGGAAATGGTCATGCCGGTAATACTGTTAACAAAAATGGGAGCTGCCTCTTTGGCCGCGTCTTCGGCAGCACGGTTGATATGCACTAAAACGTCTTCGATGAGTTTTTCGCCACCGGGGAGCTTGCTAACATTGTCAACAATCACATCGGCTTCGGGTGGCAGCAGAATTTTTACAAGGTCGTCTTTGTAGTAACCGTCGGTTACTCCGAGAATTTTAACAGAGTTGTTTGTTCCGGTAACAAGGGCTTCTTTCAATCCGGATATAATTTCCGATTGTGTTAATGATGTTTCACTGTTCAGCGTTTGCTGGGCAATTTGCATTACTTCTGCGCATCCGGTGAGTATAACGATTAGTGCCAGAGCTAATAACCGACTTGTTTTCATAGGTTTTAACATTTTCAATTTTTATTTAAAAAGTTTGTCAATCAGGTCTTGCCGCCCCTTCGATCTCAGATCCTGGATTATCTTGTTGCGGACTTCCTTTTTGTACCAGAAGAAGAATTGCCTTTGTTTTTCTTTTGCCGATCTGTTTTTGGCAGTATAAATTTCTTCCATGGTGTACGGATGATAGCCCGAGTAATAAACCACTGTAGCCAAAGTCATCGGAGTTGGGGTAAAATCCTGTACCTGCTCGAGTTTGAAATTCATTTTTTTTGTTTTGATAGCCAGGTCGGCCATATCTTCCGACCTGCTTCCCGGATGGCTCGAGATAAAATACGGTATCAATTGTTGGTTGAGCTTTTCTTCCTCGTTTATTTTTTCAAATTCCCGGTTTAGCTCTTCGAATAACTTAAAAGAAGGTTTGCGCATAAATTTAAGCACCTCATCAGACGAATGCTCAGGTGCAACTTTTAACCGCCCGGAAACATGATGTTTGATTACCTCGCGCAGGTATTTTTTATTGTTTTTATTGATTTCTTCGTTGTTGGTTTTTTCAAGGATCATGTCGTAACGGATGCCGCTCCCGATAAAAGCTTTTTTCACTTTTGGATTGTTTCTCACCTTTTCGTAGAGCTCGAGCATCGGTTTATGATCGATGTTCAGGTTTTTACAAACCGATGGAAAAATACACGACGGGCGTTTGCACTTTTTGCAGATTTCTTCATGGATTCCCTTCATTTTATACATGTTCGCCGAAGGGCCGCCAAGATCGGAAATGTAACCTTTAAAATCGGGCATTTCGGTTACTTTCTCCACTTCTTTCAGAACCGATTTTTCAGAGCGGCTGGCAATAAATTTTCCCTGGTGCGCTGATATGGTACAAAATGTACATCCTCCGAAACAACCCCGGTGAATATTAATGGAATGACGAATCATATCGTAAGCAGGAATAGCTTCTTTGTTATTGTATCGCGGGTGAGGAAGACGGGTATAGGGTAAATCGTACACTTTGTCAATCTCTTTTTCTTTGAAAGTGGGCCAGGGTGGATTTACAATGATCTTTTTTTCGCCAATTTTCTGTACCAGTTTTTTTGCTTCCTGTTTATTCGATTCTTCCTCGATGTACATAAAATTACGGGCAAACTCTTTTTTATCAGCCAGGCAGGTTTCGTGTGATGCCAGTTCTAGTTCGTCCCAGTTTTTTTTGGTGGCATAAGCTTCATCTTGGCCAATCATAAAAACAGTTTGCGGGATTGTAGTCAGGCTTTCAATCGGTATGCCGCGCTTAACCAGACGGGTAAATTCAGTTATCGATTTTTCGCCCATTCCGTAAAAAAGCAGATCAGCCTGAGCATCAGCTAAAATAGAGGGTTTCAACATGTCTGACCAGTAATCGTAATGGGTTACTCTACGTAGAGAAGCCTCTATTCCTCCAATTACGAGCGGTACATCCGGGTACAATTTTTTAAGAATATTCGAGTAGGTAACAGTTGCATAATCGGGGCGTTGGCCCGGTCTTCCTCCCGGCGTGTATGCATCGTTGCTGCGTTTACGTTTACCGGCGGTATAGTGGTTAACCATTGAATCCATGTTGCCGCCGGAAACTGCAAAAAATAAGTTGGGCCTTCCCAGTTTTTTAAAATCGCGCAAATCATCTTTCCAGTTGGGTTGCGGAACAATGGCAACCTTTAACCCTTCGCTTTCGAGTACCCGTCCGATAACTGCAGCGCCAAACGATGGATGGTCGATATAGGCATCCCCTGTGAATAATATAACATCAATGCTGTCCCAGCCTTGTTTCTGAACTTCTTTTTTCGATGTGGGGAGCCAGTCGTTTATGCTGTATTTGTATTCCAATTTGCTTCTTTTTAATACAATAACAAATTAAGTCTAAATATGATTAAAAAGAAAGGAAAGATTTGCATTGAAGGAAAAAGTAAAGAAAACGGCAATGCGGAATGTAATCGTTTTTTAAAATCAGGAGAAACTGATTATTCAAAAAACATTTTAATTTTGTATTTAACAATTTTGTAGGGATTGTATAATAACCAACTATAAATGGAATTACTAAATCCTAAGGATATTTTCAGAAATCGTCCTGCCTTACTTGCCAGTGGTGATTATTTCGCCAAATTCTTAATGTATATACTTCGTTTTAAAAAGCTCAATAAAATTTACAGTCAGATTGCTGAAAAGGAAGGAATAGATTTTATTGATGAATTAATTAAAACACTGGAATTTAACATTGAATTTGATGAAAACCAGCTGAAAAAGATTCCTAAAGAAGGGCCTGTAATTATTGTTGCGAATCATCCGTTGGGAGGTTTCGATGGTTTATTGCTAATTAAATATCTTTCGTTGGTAAGAACTGACGTAAAAGTTCTGGCAAATTTCCTTCTCAAAAAAATCCAACCTGTTTCCGATTATTTTCTTTCTGAAAATCCGTTTGAAGATACGCAGGACGGTAATGGTAATTTTGCCGGATTAAAAGAAGCTGTGTCCCATTTAAAAAATAATGGAGTGCTGTGTCTGTTTCCTGCCATTGATGTTGGTGCCAAAGATTCGTTCGATGGAGTTACTGATAAAGTGTGGCAGTCCCCGGTAGTGAATTTTATAAAGAGAGCGCAGGTTCCTGTTGTTCCTGTTTTGTTTCAGGGAACAAACAGCCGGTTATTGCACATGGTTGCCAAAATCCACCCTTCGCTGAAAAATGCCCGGCTTCCTTCGGAAATTCTCAGTAAAAAACATAAAAATATCAAGCTTCGGTTTGGAAGTCCGATCAATGTTGTCGAGCAGAACCGATTTTCTGATGTATACCAGTTTGGGCGTTATTTGCGGGCAAAAACTTATGGAATGGAATCGGACATTGAAGTGAAACGATTTTTTAATTACAGCCTGAAGGTAGAGGGAAAACCAGCACCCATTATTGAGCCGGTTCCACAGGAAAAGATTCTAAAGGAAGTACAATCGTTAAAAGCTGATTACACGCTGTTTAATTTAAAAAATTATACGGCTTATTGTGCCCCGGCTCAACTGATCCCAAATATTCTGAATGAATTAGGACGTCTGCGCGAGATTACCTTTCGCGAAGTGGGAGAGGGGACGAATCAAAGTATCGATATCGATGAATTCGATCTGTACTATCATCACATGTTTATCTGGGACGAAGACGAGCAACGTATTGTTGGAGCTTATCGTTTAGGAAAAGGCAAAGATATTATGGATCAATACGGCCGCCGTGGTTTTTATTTACATTCACTTTTTCGTATTGGAGAAAAACTGAAGCCTGTTCTGAAAGAAAGTATGGAACTGGGGCGCTCGTTTGTAGTGAGGGAATACCAGCGTAAACCAATGCCTTTATTCCTTTTATGGAAAGGTATTTTATATTTTCTGTTAAAGAATCCGGAATATCGTTACCTCATTGGTCCGGTAAGTATCAGCAATAATTATTCGAAAGTTTCAAAAGATCTGATCATTCGGTTTATTATGAAAAATCATTTAAACTGGAAAATGGCGCAACACATAAAACCACGGAACAGTTACAAATTTAAAAGCGATAATGCCGACCTTAATTTGCTGATGGAGAATATGGAGCACGACATTAATCGCCTCGATAAAATTATTGGTGATTTGGACGAACTCAACTCGGGATTACCGGTATTGCTAAAAAAATACATCAAGTTGAATGCTAAAATTATCGGTTTCAATGTCGATCCAAAGTTTAATAATTGCCTTGATGGATTGATCGTTCTTGATGTTTACGACGTGCCTAAAAAAACAATCGAATCGCTTTCGAAAGAAGCCAACGACGGCTCCATTCTCGATCGTTTTTACGGTAACCGTGAATAGTTTCCTGTTATATATTTTTGCGTGTAGGTGCAGTGAACCATACATTGCAGGCAGGTGGAACATTTTGTAATATCGATTAAATCATCTCTTGAAGAGTTGCGTGTCCACAGTTTCCCATTAATAGCCTGTTCAGCGCATATTTGAACACAAACGTTGCAACCTCCACACTTCGGTTCTGAAGGTTCGACAGAAACGGTTTCCACGGGAGCATTGGTCAAAACCGAACACATACTAATTGCGCTGCCGTAATCATCTGTTACAAGAAGATTGTGTTTTCCGATCCATCCCAATCCTGCAAGCATAGCAATGGTTTTATGAGGTAACGGAGTCGTATTGTTTTCTTTGTTGTAAAAGCCTGTTTCTTCAATGTTTTTTTCCGATTGCGAATAGGCATCAAATCCTTCCGATTGCAGAAATTGGGCAAGCTCGTCGGCAATTCGGTCGGTTTTTAATTCTTTTAAATGAAACTCGTCAGATTCAATTTCTTTGTTTTGAATCATTTTTTTTACGTAATCCAAATCGCTACTAACTTTTTGAAGGTACGGATCCGTAAGCGGGATTCCAAACAGAATGGCATTTGGGTAGACTTTGTTTTGTTCTTCAGTAAGATGAGAAATATCTACAAAGCGAATGAATTCGGCTCCCCGTTTTTTCAGTTCGTTTACCAGCAGGTTTTGAATTTCCATAACAATACGCGATGACTGGCTAAGATAATGGATTTGTTATGACTTTCAATGCCATATAGGGAGTGTTTATGTGTTCAGGTGATTAACATTTTATTAGTGTCTTAATTTTTTTGGAAGAATTGGTTTTCCCCAAAAACTTCGACCAAAAATGATTTCGCACCAACCGAATTCATCTTCTGTTACCTGACATGCTTCCCATTCCTCTTTTGTTAAACCATTTTCGTCAACAGGTTCTCCATTTTCATCTACATCTCCATTATTTTGCTTCCATCCTGCCAAGGGCAGCCAACTACCCGGAGTAATTTGACCAGTTTGAGGATTCCTATAAGTGGTAAGTTTATTTGTTTCGTTAACTTCTACTATCAAATCTCCACTTCGTGGTTCAATTTGTACGCTTTTAACATCAATTTCTTTAATGTTGTTTAAATTGTGCATAAAAGTTAATTCTGCAAACTTCATGATGCTTTTAGGATTAATGTTGTTCTCTTTCGACACCTTTGCGATGTTGTCTAATAAATCTTGGTTAACTACCGAGGTCGGCATTGATTCAAATGTTGCCATAATTGTTGATTTAATGGATTAATAATTATCGTGATTAACTCACAAAATCTAATGCTGGCTCTGATCTTAAAAGAATTGGGTGCTATCCTAGCATTTCTCCACAAAAAATAATTAGAATGAAAGTTAAGGGCTGTGGTGTTTGTAACTATTTGGGAATTACAAATGTATGGGGTTTCTTTTAAAAATAAAAACAGAATGAGGTTATTTTAACACTTGTATTTCTAAAGTACTTAAAGAGGTTTAAACGAAGTTCGTTACACAAAAAAAGGTTGAAGCTTTCATTAACTTGCTTCAACCAAAATGTTTTTTACCCGGCCAACTTCTCCGCTTTCGAGCATAACTTTTATTCCGTGCGGATGAATGGTCGAATTGGTTAGGATTCTTTTTACAATCCCGTTGGTTAATTCATTGCTTCGCTGATGTTGTTTTTGTACAATTTCAACACTCATTCCCGGTTTAATGTTTTTACGTTGCTGATTGTTCATCTGTGTTCTCTGTTTAATAATTATTGAATAATCCATTCCCGTTTTTCGTTTTGCAATTAAAACGAAATTAAGGATAAGAGGGTTAGGTAAATGTTTAATTTTCGTAAAGTTTGATACGTTGTTCGTGTATCTTTTCATCCACAATGTAATCGTCGTAATTCATTAATTTGTCGATAATTCCATTGGGCGTGAGTTCAATAATGCGGTCGCAGATTGATGAAATGAATTCGTGGTCGTGCGACGACATAAAAATGTTTCCCGGATATTTTTCAAGGTTGTTGTTAAATGCCTGGATAGATTCAAGGTCGAGGTGGTTGGTTGGTGTATCCAAAACCAGTGCATTGGCATCGAGTAATTGCATCTTGGCAATCATACAGCGCATTTTTTCTCCCCCGGAAAGTACATTTACTTTCTTATAAATCTCGTCGCCGGCAAACAACATTCTTCCCAGGTATCCACGTATGTAGATTTCAGTAGTATCGTTTGTAAATTGGCACAACCAGTCGAACAAGCTCATGTCGCTTTGGAAGTAATCTGAATTATCCAGAGGAAGGTAAGCCGATGTTATGGTTTGCCCCCACTGATAGGTTCCTGAATCGGCTTCGCGGTTGCCGTTTATTATTTCAAAGAAAGCTGTCATGGCACGGTGGTCGCGCGAAAGGAAAACTATTTTTTCACCTTTTTGAGCTGAAAAGTCCACGTCTTTAAAAAGGACTTTCCCATCGATGCTGGCACTTAATCCTTCTACATCAAGAATCCGGTCGCCGGCTTCACGTTCCGGCCTGAAAATAATTCCCGGGTATTTTCTCGTTGATGGCTGGATATCTTCCACATTAAGTTTTTCCAGCATTTTTTTCCGACTTGTGGTCTGCTTCGATTTGGCCACGTTGGCGCTAAAACGGGAAATAAATTCCTGAAGCTCTTTCTTTTTCTCTTCAGCTTTTTTGTTCTGAGCCTGTTGCTGACGAAGTGCCAGTTGGCTGCTCTGGTACCAGAAACTGTAGTTTCCGGCAAACATTTTAATGTCGCCGTAATCGATATCTATAGTGTGGGTAGAAATAGAATCGAGGAAGTGGCGGTCGTGCGATACAACCAACACCGTATTTTCGTAATTGGCCAGATAATTCTCCAGCCACACAACAGTTTCAAGGTCAAGGTCGTTGGTAGGCTCATCGAGCAGAAGGTTGTCCGGGTTTCCGAAAAGAGCCTGCGCCAATAAAACACGGACTTTCTGATTTCCACTCATGTCTTTCATTAAGGTGTAGTGGAATTCTTCTTTTATTCCAAGATTGCTCAATAAAGTGGCAGCATCGTTTTCAGCGTTCCAGCCTCCCATATCTCCGAATTTTTCTTCCATCTCGCCGGCTTTAATTCCGTCTTCTTCTGAAAAATCAGGCTTCATGTACAAAGCTTCTTTCTCTTTCATTAAGTCCCAGAGTTCAGAGTAGCCTTTCATAACTGCATCAAGCACAGTGAATTCATCAAAGGCAAAGTGGTCCTGGCTCAGTACCGACAGGCGTTCGCCCGACCCAAGTGTAATGCTGCCTGTTGTTGGATCAACCTGTCCTGAAATAGCCTTTAAAAAGGTTGACTTTCCTGCTCCGTTCGCACCTATCACACCGTAGCAGTTCCCGGCCGTAAATTTCATGTTCACGTCCTGAAAAAGTATACGTTTACCAAACTGGATTCTTAAATTCGAAACTGTAATCATTTTATTATAAGCTTTTTAGCATTTTCCCCATTCGTAAGGGGGTGCAAACGTAGTTAAATATTTGGTATTGAGTGTTAACAGAATAACAAACTTGGTTGAAGTTGTATTAAAATTAATACAGTGGAATTTCTCAATAGGGATTCTGTCAGATTAACGGATGGCGGTATGGTTAGTAAGGGATTGTAGGCTTTTTACTTATCAGTCTACAGAAAAAATTTAAGCAGGCTAAACTTTGTAAACCACTGAACCCCTTATTAACTATACCGCGTTGCCCAAATATATATCTATATTCTTTTAAAATCTAAACTTAATGCTTCCAAATATTTCCCTCCCAGGTCCGGGTTGATATGAATTTCCGTCAGGGTCAGGTTCGGTAAATGCCATATATTTTGAATCCGTTATGTTGCGGGCAAATATGCTTGCTTCTCCGTGAATACTATTCAGTTTAAATTGATATGAGACTCTTGCATGGTATAAATTAAAACCATCCTGCCAATTCTGATAAATACTTGGGTTTAATTCACCATTATAGGCCTTGGAGTCAGTGTATATCGCCCATTTTGACTGATATTCTGTACCTAAACTAAATGTAAAATTCTTAATTGTATATACAGCCTCTGCATAAAGTTGATGTTGAGGAGAATTTGGCAAATATTGACCTTCTGCAGGAGGTGTAGTCAATACATAAGTGGTATCTGTATAAACCGGATCAACAGTGGCAGATGTGTATTTGTAATGTGCATATGTATACGCAACCTGCAAATTTAGATTTTCAAGTATTTTATACGAAAAACAAGTTTCTATACCTAAACGTTTGCTGTTTCCTGCATTTCCGTAAAACACTTCCTGGTTTCCTCTTCCAGATTGTTTAAATCTAAAAAAATCGTTCTCGGTATTCATCAAAAAACCGGTTATTTCATAATACAGTTTTTTTCCTATAAAACCACGTCCACCTATATCTATTGATGATGAAGTTGCAGGCACAAGATGTGTATTAAATCCTGAATAACCAATAGGATTACTGGCAAGTTCTTCGGTAGATGGAGGAATAAATCCTTGTCCCCAATTGGCGAACAAAGTAAATGCATCAGCAAAATTGTAACTTGCTCCTAATCTAACAGAAGTATTGTCAAAATCTTCTGAAGTGAAGGAGGTGTCGCCAATTAACATTTTATCATTTAAATCATTACTAATATTATCATAACGAGCATTTCCCATAAACGTAAATTTCCCATATTCAAGTTTATATAAAGCAAACACTCCTGTATTCTGTTGTGATATTCTTTGATTAGCCAACAGATTATCTGTTTCAATATTTGTCTCGTCAATACTTTCTTCTCTATCGGGATCGGCAGCACTTGCAAATTTGTGCATTAAAATGTTCTGATATTTGTAATCTATTCCTAAACTAAAATGGTTCTTTAATTTCTCCCCGTTTAAATGCAGATTGTACTGGAAACTTGCTCCCGGATTATTAATATTTCTGTATTCAGCATATTTGTTGCTTGTTTCTTTATAATCCCACGAACGTAAATATGATGTAGCTTCCAACTCGTTTGTTTCATTGAATTTGTATGTGCCATGAAATCCAATCAAATTACGATTGGTTTTTTGATACTCGTTAAAAGGGCAGGCATCCGGGTTTGCTTGTGATAGATCATCAAATTGTCCAAGGTTTAATCCTTCAGGATTCTGGTGGAAATAATCAGTATGAGAGATTATTTGAGTAATTGCTAATTTATCCGATGGATGGAAATTTATTTTCTCATAAAATTTGTTACTCCAAAATGCTTGATGGTCGCGGTATCCATCACCATCGTTTCTTGAAAAACTTACCCTGTAATCAATGGCATCTTTCGCCCCATTTAGCTGAATCAATGATTTTGAAAACCCATTTGAGCCAAAAGTCTGTGAAATTTCACCGCCAATAGGCTTGTTTCCTCCATTTTTGGTGGTAATATAAAGAATGCCTCCACTGCTGCTACCCCCATACAACCCTGCTGCCGGGCCTCTTAGCACTTCAATATTATTTACTGTTGCCCAATCAATATCATAAAGGTCGGGGGCAAAACCCGACGGATCGTTTAATGGGATCCCGTCAATAAAAACGCCAATTCCTCTTAATCCTCGTTCAGTTAAAATTCCTTGTCCACGAATTGATAAATGTACGCGTTCGCCACCGTGTTGATTATCAATACGAACTCCTGGAACTAATCTCAATGCTTCTTCTGCTCCAATGGTTTTTGGTAATATTGACAGCATTTGAGGTGTAACCAGGGTAACTGACCCCGGATTGGTTTTTAAAGGTACAGGAACTTTGTTAGCCTTTATTATAACTTCGTTCAACTGAATTGTGTCATTAATATTTATCTTATTCTGTGCTGACAGAATATTACTAAAGCACAGAAATATTGTGATACAAATAATATATTTATTCATTACATAATTTTAAAAATGGTTCAATATATGGCATAGGAATATTGAAAGACTGAACCAAAAAGCCTTTCTATACTCAAAAATTATACTTCTATCCGTTTTTTGATTTTAGTCCTAAAAAACCAACAGATTCGAAAAAATATATGAAGCTTAAACCATTTTAGGAGGAGGAGATGTTATTCTTAAATAACCTCTTGCTAAATCAGCGATAGTTTTAAAATAAACAATGTTTGATTCATTCTGAATTGTTGATATTCCAATGTTTTGAAAGAATAATTTAATTTTCAGAAGTTTATTTGCGCGTTTATTTTTGTTTTTATGATTACGAATTTTATTGTAAGCAGCAATTAATTTTTTTTCTTTTTTGTCCCAAATGCAATAGTAGAATTTCTTTTTATCTTTAGTTTTTGTTCTTATAATATCAAACATTTCTCCTTTATACTTAAACTCTTTTCCTGTTTTGATCCAGTGGATATTCTCTATGTCGTTGGCAGGAATTACAGTAAGCTCGTTGTCTTTTAATTCTGTTCTTATCTGATATTTAATTTCTCGTTGTATATTATTTTGCATTATTCTGAACAATACATAATAATCTAAGAAATTGCTTAGTAAAACAGAAATTAATATTATAGATAAAATCTTTTTCATCTTATATTCAACCCTCGAAGATACTCATTTTGTCTTGTTTTATATGTTTAGTAACATATGCATGTGTCGCAATGTAATCTGTATGTTATGCCAAGACTTGTAAGTAGTTGATTTTGATATATTTTGATTGCTAATATTCGTTTTTTGTTGCGTGTACTTTGCATGAGATATGTTTATCGTATCGGTGGATTATTAATCTTTAGTATATTCTGAGTAATTATAATTTTTATTTATCAGAAATTTATATTGAGGAAATTATTAAAACAGTAATCACACGACACGATTGTTCGATAGCGGGCTTTTTATAGAATTTTTATAATTTTTTTGGTTCCAGATAAATCTCAATTTAATAGCATCGAATTTGCAGATTTCCACACATTTTCCGCAAAGAATACATTCTGAATTCCTTACTAATCCTTTGTTATTATTTACATAGTCAACAATTTGTATTCCTGTCAAACATTCCTTTTCGCATTTATGACATTGCGTACATTTATTGGTATCAACAACAGGGATGAGTCGGGAATATGTCGCACTTGCCGAACATAATGCGCCCACCATACATAAATTTTTGCATGCCCATCTTTTATCAAGGAACAATCCAAGGATAATTGCAGAAGAAATATCGGCAATCCACACTATTTTATAGTGCATACTAAAATCCAGGTTTAAAAAACCGGGGATAACATTAAAATTATGTGCTGCCCCTTGTTGAGAGTTAATAAAATAAATTGTAATCGATGAAACAAAAAATGGTATCAGAATTAATAGCCTAATCCAAATTTTTGGTTTCTTCCATTTGGTCTTATACATCGAATGTTTTCCTGCCATATCAATTGTGGTTCCCAAAAAACAGAACCATCCGCAACCGATTCTCCCAAACACCGGAGAAATTATTATAAATCCCAACCAAATCAACATTACAGTTGTTACCACTCCGCAATAAATTGAATGCCAAATAAATGCAAATGCAAAAAATTAAAAAAAGACAGGAGTAATCAGTAAAAAAATGACTCTGGATATAAAATTGAAAGAATATATTTTTTCATATCATGATTATTTTGTTTTGAGTATCGGCTTCCAGGCTTGGTGCCAGTTTATATATTAGTTCCTGTGTAAGTATCATTCTGTAATCAGTCGGCTGTGTAACTTGTGGATATATATATTGTTTTATTGGTTGGGTTTTTGCGGGTTTGTAATCTGCAGGAGCTTTATTCAATGTATCGGGTATTATTAATCTTTAGTGCGTTAAATGTAAACATAATTTTTATGATTCAATAAATATATCCGAGGCAATTATTAAAACAGTAATAATACGATATAATTATATGAGAGCGCATAATCGTAATAAAATCGAATAAAAAAGGGTTGTTTAAAAGGCCTTGTTTCATTATCCAGAACTTGTTAATTGATTATGATAAAAAAGTCTGGCAAGGTTTAAGTATTTAATTGTGTCACCTGATAGTTTTTGAGGGTTTTTAAGAAATGTTTATGCATACCGAATTGGTTTGGGCCATTTAACCCTGAACGATGCGTGCATGAAAGGAGTAAGTTAAGTCTTTTAACTTGCTAATTATTCGGGTTTTATCGTTAAATTAGTAAAGGGTTGTAATCCAGTATGCCGACAGACCGGTAAGCAACATACAATTTAACCGCTACCATGCATTAAAAAGACAAGGCAATGAGCGATCTGGGCAAATTTTTAAATAATCTCACGAATCATGAACTTGCAATTTTTTATGGATATAGATATGCTGGATTTTTAGATACCTCGAAAGCAAAAATTGCCAATGAGATAAAAAAAAGAAACTTATCTATTGAGAAAATAGGATTGCTAAAAGACAAAAAATTAATTAACGATTCGACAAAAGAAAATATAAGCTGCGAAAGATGCGGTTCAAATAAACTATTTATCGAAACAGACTATAAAGAAGTCCCGGTTAGTGAATTTTCTTCAGTTGAAATTGCATTGGATTCATATCGTTGCAGACTTTGTGGATACAATGCAAATAAAGCTGCACCCAAAAACTTTATAAAAAGGATAAAAAAAGTGTTTAAAAAGAACAGACACAGAAGAATTAATAAATGGAATGAAATATAAAATACGCAGCAAACAAAATACACATTCAAGAGCGAATAGCACGCCAACCGCGGATTCTCGTTTCAACGTTCGGTATTCTCACTCAGGAACGCTATCCGGAATCTGCACTGCTGCATGTACTTGTCGCTACTAAAAAAATAAGGATTATGGATGATGTAGAACATAATGATATTTTAATTGTTCAAAATAATGTAGTATTTCCATTATTTAAATTCATTGAAGGAGAAATAGAAACATGGGAAATAACATAGCAATGATATTAATAACGTTTCTGTTTGTAAATTCATGCAATCCTCATAATAAAATTATAAATAGGGCTGTAGTAAATAAATTCGATATCGAAAAGTACCTGGGTACCTGGTACGAAATTGCACGATTTGACCATTCCTTTGAACGTGGCTTAGTTGGCGTAACAGCCAATTATTCGTATCGTAAAGATGGCAAGATAAAGGTTGTTAATGCCGGTTTTAAGGAAACTTTAGATGGTGAAAAATCGGAAGCCGTAGGAAAAGCAATAATACCTAATCCCAAAAGCGAACCTGCCAGGTTAAAAGTTTCGTTCTTCTGGATTTTCTATGCCGATTATTTAGTTCTTGAACTGGATGAAAATTATCAATGGGCAGTTATTGGAAGCCGCTCTGACAAATACCTATGGATACTCTCCAGAACGCCAGTTATGGAAGAGCAATTATTTAACAAACTTCTTGAAAAAATAAACAAAAGAGGATATGATGTGAACAAGCTAATTCGGGTTGAACAACCGTTAAAATAAATCATTCAGGATATGCCAAAAGGTTTAATCATTCTGCTATTATTTTTTACTCCCATTACTTTTCAAAATAAAGTAACTCTTGAAATTCAAATTACTGAACTGAAAAATTCAGCCGGGAAAATTTTACTTGAGTTGCTTGATGAAAATGAGAATTCAGTTACAGGAGTTAAAAAGGAAATAGTTGATAATAAGTGTATAATTACAATAGCAGGCTTATTCCAGGGGAACTATCTGTTCAAATATTTTCACGATGAAAACAATAACGAAGAAATAGATGTCAGCCTTATTGGCATACCGAAAGAAGGTTATGGTTTTTCGAATAATGCAAAGGGTACTTTCGGCCCGCCAAAACTCAAAAAAATGGTTTTTAAACTTTCTTCTGATACTACAATGATTTGTAAACCTTTATACATTAAGAAGTAACTGAATTAATTGGAGATTTAAATTATGAATCCGGTCGAAAAAAATATTCTGGAGAAAAAAATAACCTCGGTTGAAACGGTAAAAGAATTATGGTCAAAAACGTATAATACAGAAGGGAAGCCTGACTGGTCGCACATTATCCCATTTTATCACGATGAGATTTATTTCAGAGACTCGATACAGGAAATCAGAGGAATGGATGATTTTAAGGCTATGACTGAGCGTCTTACGGCACGCTCGAAAGACCTGAACATGAAAATTGTGAATATAACGATGCAGGAAAAAGTGGTTTTCCTGGAATGGGAAATGACCATTGGATTTAAAAAATACCCCAACTCAATTATGTATGGGGCCAGCCGATTAACTCTGAATGAAGAAGGAAAAATAATAGAACAACGTGACTATTACGATTTGTGGGGCGACATTTTTGATAATATTCCGAGGTTTGGTAAAGCCTACAGAAGATTTATGAAAAGGAAGTTTGGATAAATTTTTAAGAGAATCAAATAATTAAAACAAAGAATTATGAAGAAATCAGTTCTGGCATTTATTACCCTCTTTCTTTTGTCGGTTACATTATCGCAAGCCCAAACCGGGGTGAAATTCGGATTTAAGGCAGGTTACAACATTGCTACACAATACGGTAGTAAAACATCAGATATCTCGTATGATGTTAATTCTGAGGCAAGACATGGTTTTTCGGGAGCCTTCTTTTTTAGGTTTCCCATTACCGATGCGTTTAGTGTGCAACAAGAATTTATGTACACACAAAAAGGCTCGGTACAAAATGTAGCAACAACTCAACCTCCGTTAACAACATCTTCTGAATACAAAATAGATTATTTCGAACTTCCAATTATGTTTCGATACAATTTTCTGAACATTGGCAATGTGGGAGTCTACGGAAGTAGTGGATTTGCACTTTCGATGTTGCTGAACGGAAAATATGCCGTAGATGGTTCTGTTGATGTAGGTGGAGGTATAAAAGTTCCGATTGAGGAGTCGGGAGATACCGACGAAATGGATGATTTTGATTACAATTTTATTTATGGTCTTGGTCTTGAATTTGAACTTTTTAACCAGGAATGTTTTTTCGATTATCGCCAAACTATTGGCTGGAACACCTTGTTGATGCCGACTGTTGAAGGTGGCGAACCTGCACCGTTACGTAATCAAACATATTCCTTGTCGTTGGGTATATTATTTTAAAATTCGAATGTCAACTGTTGTTTATCCGAAGTTGATAATATGGTTGTTCAATGAAAAACAAAAAGTTTGTAAAATACTTCAAAGAGTATAACTGGTCGAATGTTTATGCCATGATTAAGAACAATCGGAAAGATCCTAAAACCTGTTCTGATGATTGTATCGGTAAGTTGGTGGTGATTACGGGAGCCACATCGGGTATAGGCAGGATAACTGCGCGCAAGTATGCTTCGAAAGGTGCAAATTTATTTTGCATTAATCGTAACCCGACAAAATCAGAAATACTGAAGAGGGAGATTGAAAACGACTTTGGGGTAAATTGCAATTTCATTATAGCAGACCTAAGTAGTTTAAGCGACATTAAAAGTGCGGCTAACCAGCTTGTAAATTTAAAAGAACCAATTGATGTTCTTATTCATAACGCCGGTGTATATCTCACAAAACGTGAGCTCACTTCCGATGGGCTCGAAAAAGTGTTTGTGGTGCACCACCTGTCTTCATTTATCATCAATTATTTATTAATGAATAAACTGAAAACTCAGGATGCTGCCCGAATTATTTTGGTGAACTCCGAAGGGCATCGTTTTGCAGCCTGGGGTTTAAGGCTCGATGATTTGAATTGGAATAAACGCCGGTACTCCGGATTAAAAAGTTATGGTTCGGCCAAATTGGCCCAAATTCTTTCCATGCATATTTTTAAAAAGGAATTTGAGAACTCGGGAGTAGTAATTAATACCATGCACCCGGGAGCTGTAAAAACCGAAACCGGACAAGAAAACGGGCAGGTTTATAAATGGTTTAAACGTAACTTTCTGGATAAAACCTTAAAGCCGGCCGATGTATCTGCCGAAGCCCTTTATTACCTTGGAGTATCTGAAGAATTAAATAACGTTAGCGGGAAATTTTTTAACTTAACAACCGAAGAAGAACCTACCCCTCCCGCATTGGATATGGAAGAAGCACAACTGCTTTGGGAAAAAAGTATTGAATTGGCAAGATTGCAATAAAGTAGAAGAAGAATGAGCAATAATAAATACAATACCGTGGTTGTTGGCGGAGGAATTGCCGGATTAACCTCTGCTGTTTACCTGGCCCGAAGTGGACAAAAGGTTTTATTAATTGAAAAGAACAAAGAGTGTGGAGGGCTCGTAAATACTTTTTCTCGAAATGGGTTTCGATTTGAAGCAGGAGTACGTGCCCTTGAAAATGCCGGAATTATTTTTCCGATGCTGGAAGACCTGGGAATTGAAATGGAGGTAATAAAAAGCAAAGTATCGCTTGGTGTTGCCGATGAGATTATTCACATTGAAGATTTAAGCAGTTTAGAAGATTACCAAAAATTACTTATCAAATTATATCCGGAAAGTGAAAACGAAATAAACGGGGTGTTAAAGGTTGTGCGTAAAATCATGAAGTACATGGACGTGCTTTATGGTGTGGAAAATCCGGCATTTAAAAACCTGAAAAAAGATAAACGATACATTTTTAAACAACTATTGCCCTGGCTCCCTAAATTTATTTTTACGGTTGGGAAAATTAACCGCATGAACATGCCGGTTGAGAATTACCTTGAAACAATTGTAAAGAATGAATCGTTGCGCGATATAATTGCTCAACACTTCTTTAAAAATACACCGACCTTTTTTGCACTGAGTTATTTTTCGCTATACCTCGATTATTTTTATCCTAAAGGAGGTGTAGGTACGTTGGCTGAGCTTTTAAACAAAAAGTTTATTGAACTGGGGGGCGAAGTTAAAACAGAAACAACAGTTGTTCAGGTTGACGCAAAAAATTGTTTTGTTACCGATAAGAATGATGTTTCGTATAGCTACCAAAACCTCTTATGGGCGGCCGATTTAAAAACATTTTATAGATCAACTTCAACAGAAAACCTGTTGCCGGAAATACGTGCAGAATTTGAAAAAAAGAAAGGTGAAATTTTGAAAAGCCGGGGGACAGATTCAGTTTTTAGTTTGTACCTGCAGGTTGACGAACCGCTGGAAAGTTTCGGAAAAATTTCTAACGGACACTTTTTTTATACTCCATCATTAAAAGGATTAGGGAAAATTCATCGGGCAGAATTAACCCATTTGCTAAACAACTGGCAAAATACCACCCGCAAACAAGTGTTAGAATGGCTTGATAGGTATACTGAATTCAATACATTCGAAATTTCTATTCCCGGATTAAAAGACCCCGGTATGGTTCCTGAAGGAAAAAGTGGTGTAATAATTAGTTTACTTGCCGAATACGAATTGTTTGAAAAAATTAAAGCGGACGGATGGTATAATGAATTTAAAACTGAATTTGAAGAACGCATCATAAATATTATCGGCAATTCGGTATACCCATTTTTAAAAGATAAAGTTATCGACCGGTTTTCGTTTACACCTGTAGGAATTAAAGAAAGAATAGGGAGTTCTGAAGGTGCAATCGTTGGCTGGTCGTTTGAAAAACCAATTCCGGTGGTTCATAAAATGCAATATTCCGATAAATCCACACTTACGCCAATTCCTAATATTTATCAGGCGGGGCAGTGGGCTTTTAGTCCTGCAGGGGTGCCAATGTGTATACTTACCGGAAAACTGGCAGTTGATAAGATTTTAAAGAAAAAGAAATAATAGTTTTGGGCCGGTTTACTCATCTGATGCATTGGTAATGCGCAATGTTACTGCTATCACAAAAGTTTCAAAGTAACTTTCATAAAACAAAAAGTCCCACTCTAACGAGCAGGACCTTGTAACATATATTTATGCAGAATGTTATGCGTCTTCAGGCAAACCATATTTTTCTACTACAAAGTCGATGTCTTTGTCGCCACGTCCACTCAGGTTGATCAGAATCGATTCCTGTTGTTTTTCTTTGGCCAGTTTTAAACCGTATGCCACGGCGTGGGCGCTTTCCAATGCCGGAATAATTCCTTCCAGACGGCTTAGCTCATAAAAAGCGTCAATAGCTTCTTTGTCGTTGGCAATTCCATAGTTTACCATTTCAAGGTCTTTTAGCATACTGTGCTCCGGACCAACGCCAGGATAATCGAGTCCGCTGGCTACTGAATAAACAGGAGCGGGTTCTCCATTTTCGTCCTGTAAAGTGTAGCATTTAAATCCGTGGATTGTTCCGGGAGTTCCATAAGTAATAGAACTGGCATGCTCGCCCAGTTTTGTTCCAACTCCGCCCGGCTCAACACCGTGCAGCTGAACATCTTCCAAATGCAGGAAGCCTGAGAACATTCCCATTGCATTACTTCCGCCGCCTACACAAGCCACAACATGATCAGGATTTTCACCGGTCATCTCGTAGAATTGTTCCTGTGCTTCAATTCCAACAACACGCTGGAAATCGCGCACCATCATTGGGAACGGGTGAGGACCAACTACCGAACCAATACAGTAAATTGTATTAATAGGATCTTTCAAATAGGCTTCAAATGCCGAGTCAACAGCTTCTTTTAAAGTTTTTAATCCGTGAGTAACAGGAATTACTTCAGCTCCCAAAATTTTCATACGAACTACATTCGGGTGTTCTTTGGCAATGTCAACTTCACCCATGTGAATTTCGCACTCCAAACCAAAATAGGCCGCAGCTGTTGCCAGTGCCACACCGTGCTGACCGGCGCCGGTTTCGGCAATCAGTTTCTTTTTGCCCAGGTGTTTAGCCAACAAAGCCTCTCCCATACAGTGGTTCAGCTTGTGTGCTCCCGAGTGGTTCAGGTCTTCGCGTTTCAGATAAATACGACCGCCGTATTTGGTAGAAAGGTTCTGGCAGTAATAAACCGGAGTTGGCCTGCCCTGAAAATGTTTGCGAATGCTTCGTAATTCAGAAATGAAATTGTGCGATTTACTGATGCTGAAATATGCATCGGTAATTTTATCCATTTCTTTTTGTAAATCGGGTGGAATAAAAGAACCACCATACTCTTTGTAGAATCCTTCTTTAGTGGGATATTGTTTAAAATAATCAGTCATGAGTTTTTATTTTTCAAAATGAACCTACGAATTTAAAATTTTATCTTTTCATTATTATTTTGAACAAAGATTTATAATGAATTTCTTATGAAAATTAATAGTGTTCTTTTTGAATTTAAAGTTTCATGTTTAGAAACCAATAAGAGTTTCATTGAAACCTCCGAATTGAGTTAGGAGCAGGTTCTGCAAATTTATTACATTGAATTTGGTTTATATAATTAAGAATTTTTACCACGAAGAGCACAAAGACACGTAGTTTTAATTCTCTTGGTGTACTAGGTGCCTTTGTGCCGTTTGTGAATTTAACTTATTGAATTTCAATTCGTAGTGTTTGTGAGTATTTACCTGTGATCCTCATTTATACGACGGTGCCGTTGATAAGCGATAACCTTTTTCAGATAATCAGCAGTAATATCAGTAAAACGTGAATCGTAATCCGGGATTATTGACTTTGTGTTGGTCAGATCGAATGTGCAGGCGTTTAAAACGTAAGGAATATATGGTTTTAACGTGCGCATCATCATTTCTTCCATCCACGATAATTTTTTGGGTAACTTGTCGATATACATAAAACGAAGTTTATTTTTTACCCCAAACGCTTCTGCAATGAGCGATACAATTTCGGCGTTTGTCTGAGGATTGGGATGGCACAAGTGAAACGTTTTACCTGCAGAATTTTTATTGGTGCCAATTTCAATCAATGAATCAACAATTGGGTCGACAGGCGCCAGGTTTGGTCGGCAATCGGGAGAAAGCGGGATCCTGATTCTCTTACCGACTGCTTCGCCATCTTTAATGCCGTAATGATGCTGAACGCGGGTTATTACATAAACCAGGGCATTAAGGTGTGTTAGTGTTGGCGAACGACCTGTAACCGAATCATTTATTATAATCGATGGGCGGGTGATACACAATGGTAATCCCAGGTTGATGCACAGTTCTGTTACTGCAATTTCTGCATCTAACTTGCTTTTTTCGTAGTAATTATGAAAATGTTGTCCTTTAAAAAGATCTTTTTCCAATACCAGCCCGGTTCTGTTGCCTGCAACATAAGCTGTACTTACATGAACAACAGATTTCAGAAAATTGTGAAGGTTTTTAATAACGTTCATCGACCCGGTAACATTAATGCAGTGTTGGCTGGCTGAATCGAACATATTAAACTTTGTGTCACCGGCAACATGAAAAAGAATCGCATCGGAACTCATTAGTTGCTCTGAAACTGACTGCGGCAGCCTAAAATCCGGATCGCAAATATTGATTTCATGGCAGTGCAGGTTCTGTAAAAGTTCGCGATTCACTTTTACCCCGTTAATGTCGTCGATTGCTGCAATCGACCGGTCCTGAAAAGAGATGCCATCTTTTGTTCGTCCCAGATTATGCACGCACCAACCGCGATTTAAGAGTTTGTAGGCAAGCCTGGAGCCAATGAACCCGGTTGCACCGGTTATTACGGCCGTTTTCATGATTTTATCCTCCACCTTTTTATATGTAGGTTAAAGAGCTGCCTAATGGTAAGTAAGAGAAATAGCTTTGTATTTGTTACGGAAAACAGGGGCTGTTGGTTCGTTTCGCGCCAATGTCTTTTGTTTAAAAATTATAAGGAAAAGTGAGTAGTAATACCAGGTTGAAAATGAGGAAAGATGTTCTTTTCAGAAATTTGTTCAACCCCATTCGGGGCTGAAGTGTATATACTTTGACTTACCGTGCGTTTCACACACGGTTATTTATGTTTAGTCCTTTCAGGACAAAGATGTGTATTTATTTCAAAAAATATACGTCTTTCAATCGTTTGTATTTCAGGTCTGTAATTGTCTGTTCTATAAGATTAACGTATCACGAGTAATTGGAAATTAATAATACAGGTAGCGTTTTATTTTATGCGTTGCTGTTTTTTGAAAAGGAGTTGGTTGAGCAACCAGCAATTGTACGCGTGAGAATTTGTTTACCCGTTCGTTTACATATTGCTGAAGTTCGATTAAAAGCTCATCGATACTTTCATCCACTTTTTGTGAAATGATTTCAACCTTTTCATCAATTTTCGAAGAAACGTCGGCGCGCATTTCCTTGATTTTTTGCTCCAGTTCTTCGCGGTTAAAATGTACCATCGCTACCAGTTTACCTTTTTTCTTTACAACAAGCGACTCAACCACATGCCTGAAATTATTGATGATCGACTCAATTTCTTCCGGATAAATATTTTCCCCGTTGGCACCTACTATCAAACTTTTCAGCCTTCCTTTGTGGCTCAGCCATCCGTCTTTATCAAAAACACCCAGGTCGCCTGTTCTAAACCATCCGTCTTTGGTAAGTACCTTTTTGGTTTCTTCTTCGTTTTTGTAGTAACCCAGCATCACATTCGGACCTTTTGCCCAGATTTCGCCTTCGCCGGTTACCGGATTCGGATTATTAATTTTTACTTCGCTGTTGATCACTTTTGGACCAATTGCCCTGAAACGAGTAGTTGTTGGATTTGATCCTGCCAAAAGAGGCGATGTTTCGGTTAACCCATAACCAATGGCATACGGGAATTTTGCATCACGCAAAAACCGCTCAACTTTACCATCAAGTTTTGCTCCTCCAATACCGAAAAACACAAGTCTGCCTCCAAAGGTTTCGTATAATTTTTTACCTGCCAGGCAATGCACCAATTTCCGGGTAGGCTTAATATTATAAAGTACACGCGTAAGTAATTTCTTTTTTATGGTTGGCAGAATACTGCTTTTATAGATTTTTTCTATGATGAGAGGAACAGATAGCATAATGTGAGGACGAACTTTTTTTAATGCAGGCAACAACACGCTTGCAGTGGGCGGTTTTCGAAGATACGTTACGCTTGCTCCTTTGTAAATGGCTAAAAGAAAGCTAATGGTGTTTTCGTAGGTGTGAGAAAGCGGCAGTACCGACAAAAATTTGAAATACGGCTTAATTTCCTGCACGGCAGCCGACTGTATAACATTCGAAATAATGTTTTTTTGAGATAGCATCACACCTTTTGAATTCCCTGTGGTTCCTGATGTATAGATAAGTACCGCCAATTCTTTTTCATCAGGGTGATATGCGATGTTGTAATTCGCATTCTCTTTGAAAACAACTGATGAATTTTGTGAAATAAGTAATGAAAAATCTTCCATCTTAATAATGGTTTCCAGCGATGAAACATCGGCGTTATTCATTTTGTAGCGAAGATTTTCAGAAATGAACATAGCCTTCGATTCGGAATGTTTGATTACATTCTCCAATTCGTTCGCACTAAAATCAGGTAAAACCGGTACTGCAACAATCCCGGAACATTGCAATGCAAAATAAACCACACCCCAGTTGGGTGAATTCTGACTGTAGATAATTACTTTATCTCCTTTTTTTATTCCAATATCTTTCATGAATGCCTGAATCGCAGAGATTTTTGTTCCCATTTCGGCATAAGTCATTGGTTTCTCATCGATGAACCCCAATGCATTGTTATCTGCAAATTGTTCAATTGTGTTAGAAAGGAAAGTTGAAAAATCCAGAGAATTATCTTTTTGCATAAGTTTTTTTCTGCTTGAGCTGCAAATATAATTGTAAAATGATACTTTTTTCTGTTTTTAACAATTATTCTACCTTTTCAAGTTCCACCCAAAACGGGAAAATATTTTTCCCCTGGGTTGAATAGAAAGGAATCAGATTGCACTCAGCCGCTGTTAAATGGATATTTTTCATTTCGATTATATCGGTATCCGTTTGGTTATTTTGAATTTGGTTTACAACCGGTCCGGTTTCAATAACCATCTGACCTTTTGTTCTTAATGGTTTTATGAATTTGAATCGAATGTTGTAGGTTCCTTCTTCAATGTGAACATACCATTTTCCGAAAATTTCTTCCTGCGTCCAGATTCCTCTCTGTCCGCCGGCATCATTCCTGTTCAGTATTACGGGATTTTCATGCGGAGAACCTACAAAGATGGGCGGCTGATTCTGGATATTTTCTGAATTTATCAGTTCATTGTAATACTGGCCGAGCTCTGATTTCAATTGGCTTGCCAGATTTTTATTTTTCAAGATGATATTATCGAGTTCATAAGGATCATTATCAATTTCAAACAGTTCAAAATCTTCAATAGCTGCATTATAATCGGTGTGGCCAACCAATTTGTATTTCCCTTTTTGCAAGGCAATGTTGTTGTACAGTTCGGGGTAACGGCGCGTCCAGTAAAAAAACAAGGGACGTTCTGCCCATTCCACATTCTCGTTCTGGAGGAGAGGCAGAAGATTTTTACCATCGATTACACGATCCTGTGGTGTTTGCACGTGACAAATTTCTGCCAGCGTGGGCAATATATCAATATGTGCAGCATTGGTTGTTATCTTTTTTTCTCCTGAATAGTTGCCGGGCATTTTTATAAAAAAAGGTACCCTAACGCCTCCGCAAAATACGCTGCCTTTACGCTCCCTCATTCCTGCAACATACCTGCGTTGTTGCGGACCGTTGTCGGTCATAAAAATAATAAGCGTGTTTTCAGTTATTTTCAGTTCATCCAGTTTTTTGAATAAACGCCCCAGGTTATCGTCGATGTTGTTAACCATGGCGTAAACTTTTCGCGCGTCTTCCTTGTCTTTTTCTGTCATTTCCGGGAAGGGACGATTATCGTTTTCAAAACCTGCAGCCGGATCAATATCTTTAAATTTCTGATAATATTCATCGGGAACCTGTAAAGGCGTATGTGGTGCATTAAAGGCCAGGTAACAAAAGAAAGGCTGTTCATGATTTTCTTCAATAAAATGTATTGCCTGATTGGTGAAAATATCGGAGCAATAACCTTTGTATGCTTCGGTTTTTCCGTTGTGCCAAAGCACAGGGTCGAAATAGCTTTTATCGAACTTAAAGTATGTGGTAAAATCACCTACCTGGCCCATTCCTCCCGAAAGGTGAATAACCGATTCGTCAAATCCCTGGTCGTTGGGCCGCGACGGATAATTATCGCCCAAATGCCATTTCCCGAACGCACCGGTTTTGTAATTCGCCTGTTTGAGCATTTCTGCAATGGTAATTTCATTGGTACTCATAATTGCACCTCCGTTGTAAGTGTCGCGCACTCCGGTACGCAATGAAAAACGACCGGTCATTAAACTTGAGCGGGTTGGAGCGCACACCGGCGAAACATAAAAGTTTTCGAAACAAATATTCTCGCGTGCAAAGCGATCGATAACCGGAGTTATTACGTGCGGATTCCCGGTGAATCCCAGGTCGCCGTAACCCTGATCGTCGGTGATAATCAGCAGAACATTCGGGTGATCAGTTTGTTGCGAAAATGCCACCAAATATAAGTGTGCAAATAGTACAACACTTATTAGTTTTATTGTTAGGTTCATAATGTTAGGTTTAAGTTGGTTGTAGTTTTTATTCCATGAGAACTTTTCTTAATTCCGATCCTACCAGATTGTACCCTTTTTCATTGGGGTGCAGGCCATCTAAAAACAAGCTTTCGTTAATCTTGCCATTTTCGTTTAACAGAAGGCCGCCATAGTTTCTGTAATCTACATTTAAATCACCGGCTAGCTGTGCAATTTTAAGATTAAGTCCGGCAACACGTTCCTCTTTTTCTCTGCGCGGATAAATTCCCAGCATTACAATTCTGGCGTGAGGTTGTCTGATTTTAACTGCATTGATAACGAGTTTCAATCCTGTAATAATTTCATCATCGGTGTTTAAATGCAGGTTGTTTGTACCCAGCATAAAAACAACTTGTTCTGCCTGAAATCCATCCAGCTCGCCGTGGTAAATTCTCCATAATACATTTTCAACGCGATCCCATCCAAATCCGAAGTTTTGCACCGAAAGATCGCCCAGATATTTGTTCCATGCCAACGGGCCGTTTTTTCTTTTATCATCTGGTTTCCCGCCCCAGTAATGGGTGATGGAATTTCCAAATAAACAGATTTTAGGCGGCTGGGTTTCGTTCATCTCCAGCAATTTATTATGACGGGCTTCCCAGTTGTAGTTCATAGGCTCGCGCGATTGGGTTACCGGTATTGTTGTTGAAACTTTTCCAATGGGTTCGTGCAGAATCTCGCGAAGTTTTTTTGCATAACCTTCTGCATATTGTTCCATTCCCAGGTCGGTTGGGTGAACGCCGTCAACAAAACTTTCATAGTTAAGTCCAAGTTCTTCTTGTGTAAGAAGGTAAATATCCGAATAACCTTCTGATTTCAATTGCGCAAATGCATTAACCTCAATCTCGTTACGCTTGTTTGTGTTTTCCAGTATCTCTTTATTAGTGGCAGCATATCCGTATCCGGCATGTTCTACCAATAATATGGGCGCTGAAGATTTTGAACGCAATAATTTTACGGTATTTATCACCTTTTGATAGACATCGTCTTCAGAATATTTTTCACCGAGGGTAAGGTTAGGCAGACAGTCGAGAACGTACATTTGGGCATTAATCTCAGTGAGTAATTCCGTTACTTCATCCTCCAGCCTGCCGTTTCCTGAAAAGGCCAGGTTAACAATGGGTTTGCCTGTTTTTCGTGACAAAATGTTGGACCATGCCATTCCCGGACGTGAGGCACAACCTCCTTGTGCTATTGACGTTCCGTAAACAACAATTGGCTTTTCTTTTCGTAATGGAATGGGTTCAAAAAGAGCATCGTCTGCTACGCCAATTTCCATCCATTTAACCGAGTTGTAAAGCGGAAGATAAAGGTGATATTCCCTTCCCATTTGGTGGTATTGATCGTTGGGTGTAATATCTTTAAAATCGTAGGTAATGGTATCTCCAAAAGAATACTTTCCACGGCACCAAATCCATTCTCCATCGGCATTTTTTGCATACAAATCTACGCCGCTAACACCGGTTGAGGGCATGTGAGGCATATTCAGACCTCCGCCAACCTGGTAGCGAATTTTTATTTCAGAAGCATTGCTGCGAAAACGGATATTTAATCCTGCAGCGTGTTTCGACAGGTTCCACACCGGCTCACGCACACTTTTTTCTGCTTTTGCAGGAAAACGATCGTAGGGAGATTCCAGCCCGATTTGCCATCCCTGCCCGTCGATAACATCAAAACTGTTTTGGGCAGGATTCCACCATCTGGTTTCCTGTTCTTGTGAAAAAGCTGAAAAAGAGAGAAATATCGCAATGGTGATAAAAAGGTTTAGCTTGGTATTCATTTTATAAATTTTTATTTCAAATATAAGTTGCTGTCGCCGTAACTCAAAAAGCGAAAGCCGTTTGAAAGTGCATAATCGTAAACTTTTTTCCAGTCGTTGCCTAAAAATGCGCTGATTAATAACAGCAGCGTACTTTGCGGCTGGTGAAAATTGGTAAACATGCCATTAATGATTTTAAAATCGTAGCCAGGCAGTATTATAATTTGTGTTGAGAATTGAATCGCATCCAGTTTCGATGTATTCAGAGAATCAACAATATTTTGTAAGGCTTTTTGCGTGCTGATTGTTGCTTCGTTTTCGTAAGGTTCCCATTGAAGGACTTCTGTGTCTTTAGCGTTGAAGGTGTTGTTTTCCAACTGAAGTCCAATCCAGTACAAACTCTCGGTTGAGCGGACAGAAGTAGTTCCAACCGTGATGATATTATCAGGGTTTTGAATAAATCCTTCGATAATCTTTTTAGGAATGATCACCGTTTCGTGATGCATGGTGTGCCCCTCAATAGTCTCTGATTTTACGGGCTGGAAAGTGCCTGCTCCAACATGCAAAGTAATCTCGTTGGTTGTAATCTTTTTGGCAGGAAGATGAGAAATCACGGAATCAGTAAAATGCAAACCTGCTGTTGGCGCTGCCACCGATCCATCGATTTTTGCATAAACGGTTTGGTACGTTTCTTCGTCCGATTCTTCCGTATCGCGATTCAGGTAAGGAGGAATGGGCAACTGGCCGGCATGTTCAATAATTTCGGAGAAATGGAAACCTCCGTCCCAGCTTAATTCTATCTCGAGAGAATTGCCCTTCTGAGCCTTTTTTTCAGCAGAAAGAGTTAGCTGAGAACCATTTATTTTTAATTGGTTTTTAAGTATTCCACTTTTCCATTTTTTCGAATTTCCGACCATACATTTCCAGGTTGCTCTTTCCGTTTCCTGAAAAGCGATCTGGTAATCAGCCGGACTAACAGGCTCTAAACAAAATATTTCTATTTTGGCGCCGGTTTCTTTTCTGAAAAATAAACGGGCATGAATAACACGTGTATTGTTAAAAACCAACTGAGCATTTTCCGGCAGGTAGTTCACACAATTTTCAAAAATGTCTTCCCCTATTTTTCCATTTTGCCAGGTAAGCAGTTTCGATTTGTCGCGTTCGTTTAACGGATATTTGGCAATCCGTTCGTCGGGCAAATCATACGTAAAATCATTGATTTTTATATTCTTGTAAGTGCTCAAAACTATTCTCTTTTGTGGCTGCAAAAGTAATATTTTTCTCCAATTGATACCCTCACTCAAAGTGAGGGTATCAATAAACATCCAAGAGAGACTATCATTGATTCAATTATAAAATTGTACTTTTGCCGAAAATAAAGAAGTCATGATTAAAGTAGGCGATAAGGTAAAGTTTTTGAACGATGTGGGTGGTGGAATAGTAACTGGTTTTGTAAATAAGAATACGGTGAATGTAGAAGGCGACGATGGTTTTGAGGTGCCTTATCCAATTAATCAGTTGGTGAATGTTAGCGCGCCCGAGTTAAACGAAACCGGGAAAGCTCCTGTTCAGCAAGAACAAGCCAATAAGGTTGAAACAAAACCTGAGTACATTGAGCCCAAAGGAGAAATAATAAATGGAAAGAACAACCCCGATTTTTATTTCTGTTTTGTGCCTTCCGATGTGAAAAATCCGCTTTCAGGAGAAATTGAGATTTACCTGGTAAACGACAGTAATTTTACCGTTCTTTTCAACTATTCATACATTAAGTCAGAAGGAGTTGTGGCTATAAAACAAGGCACGATACATTCGAATTCGCGCGAAAAAATTGACGCTTTGGTACAGGAAGATTTGAGCGACCTGCCGGATTTTGGTTTTCAGCTCATTTATTTCCGCGAAACAGAAAGCGAATGGAACCAGCCGGTTGTTAAAAAGTTCCGGGTAAATCCGGTGAAGTTTTATAAAGAGTCAACTTTCCATCCCAATTCGTATTTCAGAAAAAATGCCTTAGTGCTTCAAATTACTCCGAATCCGCTGCAAACGGAGTTGGATAAATTAACCCAGGATGATTTCCGGAAAGTTGTAAAAGAGAAACAGAGTCAGGAAACTCCCAAACAAAAGCAACGAAAACGAACTGCAGAGGAGGTGGTAGTAGATTTACATATTACTGAACTACTTGATGATCCGGACGGTTTAAGTAACCGAGAGATGCTGGAAATCCAGATGGAAGCAGTGGAATCGGAAATGAATCTGGCCATTAAGAATCATGCCAAAAGAGTTGTATTTATTCACGGAGTGGGGCAGGGCGTTTTAAAACAGGAAGTTGCCAACCTGCTAAAACACAAATTCAAAAAATATTACTTCCAGGATGCGTCGTTTAAAGAATATGGTTACGGGGCAACTATGGTGATACTTCGGAAAGGTTAGTGGGGCGGGTCCATTGCTTAATAAAGAACTTGAAACTCAAAACATTTTTCTATTTTTGTGCCGGCAGGCCGCTTTATCGCTCTGACGATTACTGTCAGAGAGGAAAGTCCGGGCAACGCAGGGCACCGTGCTTCTTAGCGGGAAGATCTTTGAAAGGGGATAGCAACGTAACAGAAAATAACCACCTTGTTTTGGTGTGTCCATTTCGGGGAACGGGTGAAAAGGTGCGGTAAAAGCGCACCGGTGATGGTGGTAACATCGTCAGCCGTACGTCTTACGGGTTGCAAGGCCATGTATATCCAGAGTGTTTGCCGCTGTTGCGGTACAGCAAAGCTGCCCGCTTTGCTCTCAACGCACAAGAGACTTTGGAGGGGTAGGCTGCAGGATTCCGATAGTGATGTCGGAACTAGATAAATGATAAAGGTTCGTCAGCAGACGGATACAGGACCCGGCTTACAGGCCTGCCGTTTTTAATTAAAAAAATTGAATACTAAATAAACTTAATGTTGTATCAGTATTTTACTGAAACTGTAGTGATCGGATATTTACTGTTTCTTTTGTAAAAGAATTGATTGTGATGATGAGTGCCATGTTGCTGGCAACCCAAAAACCTGAGTGAGATGAAAACCAATAAAAAAGAGACTTTTTTAATTATCTTGTTATGTCTGTTTATTCTGCTGCTGATTTGGTCTATTGTAAACCCGTTTGATATTGAGCTGTGGTTTTACGAAGCCGGTCCAGCTATATTCGGTACAATTTTACTCCTTTTTACATACCGAAAATTTAAATTTACACAAACAACTTATATCTGGTGGTTTATTGCCGCCATTTTAATGACAGTAGGAGCTCACTACTCATATTCTCAGGTTCCACTATTTAACTGGCTAAAAGAACCATTAAACTGGAACAGGAATAACTTTGATAAACTCGGACATCTGGTTCAGGGAGTGGTGCCTGTTTTAATTGTTAGAGAGTTGTTGGTGAGGAAGCTTACGATTAAAAGCAGAAGCTGGATAAATTTTCTTTCGTTGGCTGTTGCTATGGCCATCAGCGCTATGTACGAAATAACAGAATGGCTTTCTCTTTACGTAAATACCCGAAGTGGCAGCGATTTTTTAGGTTCGCAGGGTTATATGTGGGACGCCCAATCAGATATGTTTATGGCATTTATTGGAGGAGTACTTACAATTTTACTGGGAATATGGAATCTGAATAACTTATTCAATTCATCCAGTGATCCTGTGGAAATTCCGCAACGTCGTTAATGTTTAAGCGTACAATTTTGTCTGCCTTTTTCGTAATGCATAATTTAAATGTAAAGCGCTCCGGCATATAGTCTTTCATGATGCTGTTTACCATATCGTTCGGCAGGGTTATAGACCGGTTAAAAAAATGTGAATGATAATCGAAGCTAATTCCAAAGGGATGTAAACTGTTATTTATAAATTCAGTGCAATATAGTTCCTGAGCATCAGAATCGTCAAAAGTTAAATCGTATTTTTTCCCTAATTCCTGAAACGAATTTTTAATATAACTAAGATTATCCTGCCTGCTTAGTTTGGGTTCGAAACACAAAAAATATTTCAGTGTCGATTCCTCGTTTAAATTAGCCATATTGCTAATACATCTGATGGCTACATCCTGTTTAAACGAGGCATCAATAATTAAATGTTCATCCGGCTTTTTAAAATAGCTTTTTATTACTTGATACAGCTCCGAATCTTCGCCAAAATACTCTTTTACCTGCTGATGGGTTCCCAAATAGATCATGGTATGTTTCCACATTCCCGGTATTCGTGCGCAAACGCTTTTTCCGTGTGAAGTGACAAGTACAGTTCCCGGATTTAGTTCTTCAAGATATGGAGCCAGTTCAGAATAGCTAATGGCATTTTTTGTATAATCTCTCGAAAAGCTCAACCCGCATTCAAAGCGTTCCGATTCCGCATTGTCTACTTTTTCAATGGTTGTTTTGCAAAAATGATAGCGTAATTTATCAATAGGTGCTAATATTCCGGGGTATAAAAACGATAAATACGTAATACCCAGAAGTAAGAAAATGCAGCAAAAAATGCTGATAAGAAACAGTCTTTTGTTGTTCATCACTATCATGCGTATCGGATCGTTCAAAATTAAAACAATATCATTAAAGTAATAGGAGTCTTGTAACAAAAGTATATTTTTTTATATTCTGTCGTATGTTTTAATCTCAAAACAATTCCTTTATCATTGTTCAGAGCGTGAACAGTTTCTTAATTATGCAGTTTTCTTCCATTAACGTACAAGTGTCCTTAATTCCAAACAAATTAATTGCTTGTATTTTGTGTCATTTCTTCTAATTTTGAAGGAAACTAAATGTCAATGTCGCTGAGCCTTAAACGTATTCATTATTATGTGCTGATTTCTTTTTTCAGACCATTCCTGCTTACGTTTTCTATTGGTTTGTTTTTCCTGCAGTTGCAGTTTTTATACCGGCATTTGGGTGAGTTGGTTGGTAAAGGCGTTGACATTGGTGTAATTGCCGAAATGATGCTCTATGTTTCGGCAGCGTTGTTACCCTTTAATTTCCCATTATCGATATTGTTGGCATCGGTTATAACGTTTGGCACGCTTGGCGAAAATTATGAGCTGGTTGCCATGAAATCGGCAGGAATATCGCTTACCCGAATTCTCGCGCCATTGTTTTGTGCAGTTGGAATAATGGTAATGGTAGCCTTTTTTGTGGCAAACAATGTTATTCCGGAAACCAACATACGCTACATGACTATTTTAAAAGGCCTGCAACAACAGCAACCTGAATTGATTTTGCAAGACGGCGTTTTTAGTAATGAGATTAATGGCTATTCTATTAAAGTAGAGACAGTTGATAAGAAAACCAATGAGTTGTTTGATATAATTTTTTATAATCATAAACCGGGCGAAAACGACGGAGGAGTAACCGTTGCACCCTATGGAACTATTTCTGTTACACCGGATAAGCGTTTTGTGGTTTTGCATCTGTTTAATGGTGTCTGTTACCAGGAAGGAAAAGGAATGCTGGGGAATTTGGTAAACGATAAGAAGTATTATCTGCGAACGAGTTTCGATGAGCAGGTGATGCGAATTCGCATATACAATTTTGATTTTGCACTTGCCAACGAAAATGTTTTTGCCAATCATCACCGAATGCTTGGTATAAGAGACTTAAATGTTGCTATTGATAGTTTAAAAAACGACTGTGTAACACTATTGAATTCATATAAAGATAAGATGAATGTGAATATTGGCATCACATCGAGAAATGTTAATGCCAAAGATTTAGTGCCCGGCAGTTATCCCGGACAAATGATAAAAACACTTTCGGAAAAGGAAAAGATAGCTGTAATACAAAGTGCGCAAACCGATGTGCGAAATAATATTTCAAGTATATTAAAAGTAAAACAACAGTTTCGTGAAAGTCAGAAAACGCTGAGACAGTACCAGATTGAAAAACATAGAAAGATTACTTTGTCGCTGGCCATTTTTATTTTCTTTCTAATAGGAAGTTCGTTTGGAGCAGTTGTACGAAAGGGAGGGATTAGTTTACCCGTTGTTTTTTGTTTTACGCTTTTGGTGATTTATTTTGTAATCGGCCTGTTGGGCGAACGGATGATTCTGTCGGGTGTATTATCCCTTTTTGTAGGAATCTGGTTGCCTTTCTTTGTGCTCGTACCTATTGCAGCCTGGTTAACGTGGCTTTCGGTAAACGACTCTACCATTATAGTTTCGGAAACATGGCAGGGTGTTTTAAAAAGATTGCAAGGTAACCGGAAATAACAACTTCGGGATCAGAACCAGGCAGACAGGAATCCATAAAATTTGTTTGCAATAAGATCTTTTTATTCAGCGGTTGATAAATCAGGTAGCATCCTAGCAAGTGTGTAAACCTCAAAGTTATCCTGATTTTTATTGAGCCCATCAAGAGCTCAAAATAAAAATTGGAGATAACTTTGGTAAATTAGTACACACTATGGATAAGAATGATTTACTTAACAGTGATTTCCTGAAACAGTTCAAAAATGGAGAAGAACTTAATGAGTTTCTCCACCAGCTTCAAAAAAGGGGCGTAGAACAGCTTCTTGAAGGTGAGTTGGATGCTCATCTTGGTTATAACAAGAACCAGAAGTCGGACAATCTGAACTTTAGAAATGGGCACATTACTAAAAAGATCAAAACAGATCATGGCGAGCATGAGATTAAAGTTCCCCGTGATCGTGACTCAAGTTTTTCCCCCATGCTTGTTCGAAAACGGCAAAGCATGGTTGATGGCATTGAGAATGTTATCATTTCTATGTATGCCAAGGGAATGAGTAACAGTGATATCGAGGAACAGATTAGAGAGTTATACGATATCAATGTATCAACAAGCACCATCTCCCGTATTACTGATCGAATAACTGCAGACATTATTGCCTGGCAGAACAGGGCTTTGGACCCCATCTATCTTATTGTTTGGATGGATGGAATCGTATTCAAAGTCAGAGAAAACTCAAAGGTCATAAATAAAACCATTTATATGGCCATTGGCTTACGAAAAGACGGCCGAAAAGAGGTTCTTGGTTTGTGGCTCGGGAAAAACGAAACATCAGCCTTCTGGATGACCGTTTTGACCGACATGAAAGCACGTGGTGTAAAAGATATACTTATTTCCGTAACCGATAATTTAAATGGATTTACAGATACCATTGCAACTGTTTTTCCTGCATCGACCAAACAAATTTGTGTGGTTCATCAAATCAGAAATGCCTCCAGGTATGTTGTTTGGAAAGATAAGAAAGCATTTGCTAAGGATATGAAGGAAATCTACACCGCTCCAACAAAAGAAGCCGCAGCTGCCGCTCTGGACGTTATGGAGGAAAAATGGAATAGCAAATACTCTTATGCCATTAAAAGCTGGCGAAAAAACTGGGAGGAACTAACCGCATTTTTTGATTTTCCTCTGGAAATACGTAAGATTATTTACACTACCAATATTATTGAAAACCTCAATGGGAAAATCCGAAAATACACCAAAAGCAAAGGCTCATTTCCAACAGATGAAGCTGTAATGAAATCGGTTTTTCTGGCTGTAAATGAGGTTACAAAAAAGTGGACCATGCCAATCCGTGACTGGGGAATGATCCTGAATCAATTTTTAATTATTTTTGATGAACGATTAGATTTATATTAACAAACCGTGTTTACACACTTAGCGGGAGACTGTCATAAATCATTTTTTTAGCCACCTGTTGAGTGTTTAAAAAGATCCGATCCTTATCTGTAAAAAATAGAAGGATCGGATCTTTCAGTTTGGATGGTACTTATTTTAATTGCCAGTTTATCTCTTCTTTTAACAAATATTCCAGCGGAAATGTAAATTTAATTTGTTTCCCAAATTCTATGGCTTCCGATAGTTCGTAACCTTTGTATTCAACAAGGTAAGCCATCATGAAATAAGTAACCCTGCCTGCGCTTCTGCAATGAATGAACACTTTTTTGTACTTGCCTTTTAATGCTTCTGCAAATTTGGCCAGGTTTTCAGGAGAGTACGAATCGTAGCCTGCTATTGGAAGAGAGATGTATTGCATTTCCAGTTTCGAGGCCATGTCTTTTTCGTTGAATGCTGTTTCTGAAAATTCATCGTTTTCATCATCCGAACGAAGGTTGATAATCAGATCAACGCCCTGTTTTTGTGCCCATTCGAGAGTTTGCAGGCTGGGCTGACCGCTAAAAAACATATTCTCGCATTTGAACAGGTTGGGAGCTGTTTCAAGTTTTTCAACCTTAGGGATCTCTTTTTTTGAAAGATTTGCCGCTTGTAATTGAATTGCGCCCGAAAATAGAATAGCGCAACAAAAAAGAAGTAGAGTAAAAGATTTCATGAGCTATTATTTGTAAGTTACAACTCAAAGATAAGATTAGGTGTTTTAAATTCGTGTTAACAACATGAAAAGGCTTGTTAATGAAGTGTTATTGATCTCTGGCATTTGTTCTGCCAAGATTATCCCTTTTTAAAGGGCAAACCCGGTTAAAACCAATGAATGTTGCAGAATTAGAATATGATAATTATGGAATATTTAAGAAGATAAAAGGTTTCAGAACATAAGTTATCTTTTATTGATAAATTTACACAGTAAAAACGATATAGAAGAAAATATATGTATACCCAAAAATTATATCCTTTTCATCGGTTATTCGATTTAATATTAGCATTAATTACCTGGATAGGAATTATCCTTCAATTTTATTATTCCAGCAATTTAGCTAACTCAATCAGCTTCTTCACTATTCAAACGAACATGCTGATTGCATTAAGTTTAACCATTTTATTATTTTTTCCGGCTACTAAAGTTGGCAGTTTTTTTTCAAAAATATCTGTTCAGTCATCGTTGACCTTGTACATCGTTATTGTTAGCCTGATATACAATTTTGCCCTTCGCAGTTCGTGGAATCAGGATTACCCTCAGGTTGTTTACGACAATATATTACATGTTGTCACGCCTGTGTTTTATGTCTTACGTTGGATTATTTATATCCCAAAAGGAACTTTAAAATGGAGTAATAGTTTAAAATGGCTTGTATATCCATTGGCTTACCTTTTATACTCTTTAGTTCGTGGGGCAATTGTTCAATGGTATCCATATTTTTTTGTAGATATGCGAAAAATAAGTTATTCTGAATTGCTCATTAATACTTTGGTTGTATTGTTTGCCTTTTTAATCATTGGAGCAATTTTGATTTATATCGACTTAATTGTTGGCAGAAAAATTAAGGTCCGGTCTAATTCATGATAATTCATATTTCATATTGAAATTCTCTGGTCTGCAATAAACGGAAGATTTGTGTAATGTTATTATAACTTATGCAGAAACGTAGTCAAAAAAAAAGATCCGATCCTTATCTAAACAATTTATAAGGATCGGATCTTTTAAATATGCGTTAAAATTAAACTCCAACTATTGATAAAACTTTTTGTACCACTTTACAAATTCCCCAATTCCTTCCGCCAGCGGAGTATCGGGCGAGTAGCCAAAGTCTTTTTCCAGCGCACTTACATCTGCGTAAGTTTTATATACATCGCCGGGTTGCATGTCGTAATATTCTTTAACTGCTTCCTGTCCCAGTGCTTTTTCAATGGTTTGTATAAATTCCATCAGTTTAACCGGGCTTGAGTTGCCAATGTTATGCACCTTGTAAGGAGCACCGGATTCGCCAGATGGCGGTCCGTTAAGTATTTTAATTATGCCTTCAACAATATCGTCAATATAAGTAAAATCGCGATACAGATCTCCGTGGTTGAATATCTTAATAGCATTTCCGGCCAGAATATTTTTCGTGAACGAGAAATACGCCATATCCGGGCGTCCCCATGGTCCGTAAACCGTAAAAAAGCGCAGCCCTGTTGTTGGGATACCAAACAAATGACTGTAGGTATGCGCCATCAGCTCGTTGCTCTTTTTAGTGGCCGCGTATAAACTTATCGGATTATCAACCCGATCGTCAACAGACAACGGCATTTTGGCGCTGTTGCCATACACACTCGACGAACTGGCATAAACCAAATGCTGAATGTTATTGTGGCGGCACGCTTCAAGAATGTTGATGAAACCAACGATGTTACTGTCGATATATGCTCGTGGATTTTCGATGCTGTAACGCACACCGGCCTGAGCAGCCAGGTTGCAAACCATATCAAACTTCTCGGTTTTGAAAAGCTGATCGAGCTGCTCGCGGTCTTCCAAGTTCATGCGAACAAATGAATAAGCCGGATTTTTTGTGCTGACAATTCTCTTATGCCAGTTTTCAGCTTCATCAGAAATACCTGCTTCGGCCAAACGGGCATATTTCAGTTCGGTAGAATAGTAGTTGTTGATATTATCGATCCCAACGACTTCATCCCCTTGTTCCAGCAATTTATTGGTTAAATGGAATCCAATAAAACCGGCTGTTCCTGTAACTAAAATCTTCATTTTAAATTTCTAGTGGTTAGGAAACACTTTGTTCTGTGCTAAATAATCCAGAATCGCATCCAGGTTTCCTTCGTTTTGCTCCGGATTGAAAACCAGTTTTGCGTTAGTTGGTGCTTCGTATTCCAGATCAACACCCGGAAGGTCTTTTGTTTTGCCTTCTTCTACCAATTTGTACAGTTCGGGTTTATTGTTTTTGCAATATTCCAGATCGGCATCCATGTAGCATAAATGGAAACGGTCTTTGCCGATAATTTCTGCCACCTGATCGCGCAACGACTCATTTCTGGAAATATATGACGCTATGGTAATAATTCCCTGGTCGTTCAACATTTTGCAAACATGTGCCACACGGCGAAGGTTTTCGGCGCGGTCAGCTGGAGAGAAGTCGAGTTCGCGGCTCAATCCCGATCGTACCGAACTTCCGTCGATCAATACAACAGTGGCGCCGTTTTCAAACAGTTTCTTTTCAAGACTGAAAGCCAACTCGTTTTTACCAGAACCATGCAGACCGGTAATCCAGATTGTTTCACCTTTCTGGTTGTACTTCTGTACATATTCTTCCGGTTTGATCAGCGCTTCACCTTTGGCAATTTTTTCCTTGTCGACATCGGTAATGCGCGATGGCAGGTTATTGCTACTCAGCTTGTCGATGATCATACCCACCGCACAAGTGTTATGTGTTACCGGATCGATTAAAATAAACGAACCGGTTTGTTTGTTCTTTTTATACGGATCGAAGAAAAGTGGCTTGGTAGTGGTGATCACCACGCGGCCAATTTCATTGAGCTTGAATTTTTCAATATTCGATTTTTCAAGCGTGTTTACATCTACCTTGTATTTAATCTCGTCGATACGAGCCTTTGTATTGTTGTTGGCTTGTTTGATGTAGAACTGTGTAGAAAGGTTCATATCAGTTTCATCCATCCAAACCAACATTGCCTCAAACTGACGTTCTACACGTGGAAGGTTGTCGGGATGAACCAACATGTCGCCACGCGAAATATCGATTTCGTCTTCCAGCGTAACAGTAACTGATTGAGGCGGGAAAGCATAATCAAGCTCGCCGTCATAAGTAACTATTTTTTCCACTTTCGATTTTTTCATCGAAGGCAATACCATCACTTCGTCGCCTTTTTTAATGATTCCCGAAGCTACAGATGTAGAGAATCCGCGGAATTTAATATCCGGACGTAAAACGTACTGAACCGGGTAACGCAGGTCGTCGAAATTGCGGTCGGAACTTACATGAACGTTTTCCAGAAACTCCAACAAACAAGGACCGTGGTACCAATCCATATTGTCGCCTTTTTCAACAACGTTGTCGCCCTTTAAAGCTGACAGCGGGATAAAGTTTACATCCGGCACATCAAGTTGCGTAACAAACGCTTTGTAATCGGCTTTTATTTCTTCGAAACGTTCCTGGTTGTAATCCACCAAATCCATTTTGTTAATGGCTACCACCACGTGTTTTATTCCCAGCAGGTTGGCCAGGTAGGTGTGGCGTTTGGTTTGGGTGATCACCCCGTGGCGGGCATCAATAAGGATAATGGCCAGGTTGGCAGTCGATCCACCGGTGATCATATTACGGGTGTACTGCTCGTGCCCCGGAGTATCAGCGATAATAAATTTACGTTTTGCAGTGGAAAAGTAGCGGTAAGCAACGTCAATGGTAATTCCCTGCTCGCGTTCAGCTTTCAAACCGTCGAGCAACAAAGCGTAGTCAATGTCTTCACCTGCATGCCCCACACGTTTACTGTCGCGTTCCAGTGCATCCAGCTGATCTTCGTACAACTGCTTACTGTCGAACATTAAACGGCCGATAAGCGTCGATTTGCCATCGTCAACCGATCCTGCTGTCAATAAGCGTAAAAGGTCTTTTTTCTGGTCTTGATCCAGAAACTCTTGTATGTTAAGTTTTTTTGTTGTCATCTTTTTGATACTTGATATTTGATGCTAGATACTTGATATTGGATACTCGATCGATCCAGAATCCAGTAACCAGAATCCAGTTTCTAGAAATACCCTTCTCTTTTTTTCTGTTCCATACTTGCTTCCTGGTCGAAGTCGATAACACGAGTTGTACGTTCCGAAACGGTAACGGTCATCATTTCTTCAACGATCTTTTCGATGGTATCGGCTTCCGATTCAATGGCGCCGGTAAGCGGGTAGCAACCTAATGTACGGAAACGTACTTTGCGCATTTCAGCTTTGTCGCGAAGTTCTTTTGGCATACGATCGTCGTCTACCAAAATCAGGCTGCCGTCCATATCAACCACCGGGCGTTCTTTTGCATAATACAACGGAACGATCGGGATATTTTCCAAACGAATGTATTGCCAGATGTCAAGCTCTGTCCAGTTCGAGATAGGGAACACACGAATTGATTCACCTTTCTGAACGCGGCTGTTATAGATATTCCAAAGCTCAGGACGCTGGTTTTTTGGATCCCACTGATGGAATTTGTCGCGGAACGAGAAAATACGTTCTTTCGCACGCGATTTTTCTTCATCGCGACGGGCGCCACCAAAAGCAGCATCAAATTTGTATTTATTCAGACCACCAAGCAGTGCCTGTGTTTTCATAATATCAGTATGAACTTTACTCCCGTGAGTAAACGGGCCAACACCACTTTCAAAACCTTCTTTGTTGTAATGTACTATCAGGTCCCATCCTTTTTCTTTCGCATAGTTGTCGCGGAAATCGATCATTTCCTGGAATTTCCATTTTGAGTCGATATGCATGAGCGGAAAAGGAACTTTGCCCGGGTAAAAGGCTTTTTCGGCCAGTCGCAACATAACCGACGAGTCTTTTCCAATGGAATAAAGCATTACTGGATTTTCGAATTCTGCTGCCACTTCGCGAATAATATGGATGGCTTCTGCCTCGAGTTCGCGAAGATTGGTTAATGAATATTCATTCATTCTTATAAATTTTTGTCTTTCAATTATAACTCAAGGAAACCATTTGAAAGCACCTTTTTCGTTGCAGAAACAACACCGGTTAGTTTCCTTTTGTGAAATAATTTTTTGTTACATATTTTTTCGGATTGCAAAGATAGAATTTTATTCCTATCTGAAAGGAGTTTTTCATTCATTCGGGATTCGAGCGAAATGTTTTACACAGGGGTAAAACTCCAAAAGTAGGGGATTAGCAACATCGATAAAATAAAGGCAAGAATATTAAGAGGAAGACCAATTTTAAGGTAATCTCTGAATTTGTAATTTCCAATAGCCTGGACAATGAGGTTAGTTTGGTATCCAACAGGAGTAGAAAAACTTGCCGAGGCTGCAATAGCAATGGTTACAAAGAATGGCTTGGGATTTACGCCAAGTTGTTGAGCTGCCGCAAGTGCAATGGGGAATACCAGTGCGGCGGCGGCATTGTTTGTAATTATTTCTGTAAATATAGCTGTAATAAGGAAGAGAGCTGCCAGTATTCCAATTGGACCGAAACCTTTCGAAAAGTTTATGGTTGCACGGGCAATTGCTTCTGCCGCACCTGAACTCTGCATGGCCTTGCTTATGGCGAAAGCACACGCAATCGTTATAAGAACATCCCAACTAATTGCTTTGGTATATTTCTGATGCGGCATAATTTTCATCCAAATCAGTAATATGGAAGCAATTGACGCAAAATAGAACATATCGAAATTAATACCTCCCGGGGAAGTGATGAATTTTCCAAGTGTTGTGCCAACAATCATCAGCAAAAGAATGATAAATGCCAGCCACTTTTTCCAAAAACTTCCTGTTGAACGATAATCCCGAATATAAGATGTGAGATAAAATATTTTCGATTCACCCCAGTTCTCAATAAAACGCTCAGTGGTTAGAAGAACCAGGTTGTCGCCAGGTTTCAATTTCAATTTATCCATGTTGGTGGTAATCCTTTCTCCGTTACGATGAATGGCCAGAACTACCGCCTGATAATGGTCGTAAAAATTGAATTCGTGAATTGTTTTCCCGATGGCAGGGAATCGGGGAGCAAGAACCGCTTCGTATTGTTTAAGTTTGTCTTTAGGTTCGCCTTTAATTAAATCAATCCCGCTCAATTTTAAGTTGGGATTGGCCAGAATATAAGTTAACCGGTCTGATTTGCCTGCTACCAGTAATTTGTCGTTGGGAAGTAATTTAAAAGTCCCTTTTCTTGTTTCAATTACATTTCCTTCGCGATTGATACAACGTATAATCAAACCCTTTAACTCTTTCGCCCGGCCGTTTTTTATTTCCAGTCCAACAATGTTACTGTTCTCCGGAATTATTATGTCGTAATGGTAGTCTTTGTATTCTGTTGAGCTTTTGGCCTGAAAAATAATTTTTTCACCGGGTAAAAATTTATTTCCAAACACCATCATGTAAATTGTACCCAAAATGGCAATAGCTCCTCCTACCTTCCCCAGCTCAAACATACTGAAGCCTTCGTATCCGTTTTCAATTATTAAACCATGTACAACCAGGTTGGTTGATGTGCCAATAAGTGTACACATGCCTCCGAAAATGGTGGCATACGAAAGTGGTATCAGGAATTTTTTTGAAGAGAGATTGAGGTTCTCTGACCATTTTTTTATGATTGGGGCAAAAATGATAACAACCGGAGTATTGTTAAGAAAAGCAGAAAGTATAGAAACCGGTATCATGATTTGCGGTATCAACGAAACCATTTTTCTTCGCTTTCGGGGCAGGTAGGTTTGTGCTACCCGGTTTAGTACGCCCGACTGGCGAACACCTTCGCTAACAAGAAACAGAATGCCAATGGTAATCATCCCCTTGTTGGAGAACCCGGCCAACATATCTTTTTCGGTAATTATGCCGGTAGCCATTAAAAGTGTTGCCGCCGAAAAAAATATTAATCCGGGGCGCATCACTTCTTTTGCCAAAGCAACAATGGTGATAAAAACAATTGCCAGAACAATATATCCTTCGGTACTTATCAAAATCGGCGCGGTATTAACTTAATTTTATTCAGAAAAAATTTAATTTAATAAAGAATCAAAACTACGATTTAAAATTATTCTCTTCAAATAAATTAAATCAAATAAAGGTGTTTGAAAAGGAAAATTGTAGTAAGGATTTGAACTGTTGGTTTTTAACGTGTGTTTTAAGGGCATGTAATTGTATTGTTCGAAAAATGGAAATGTTAGGTCATAAAAAAAAATCACTTTTTTTTGAAAAAAATGTTTGAATGGTTTGTGTGGAAAAAAATTATTTCTACTTTTGCACCCGCCTTTGAGAAACAAAGGTACTACAGGATGACTCAGTAGCTCAGTTGGTAGAGCACATCCCTTTTAAGGATGGGGTCCTGGGTTCGAACCCCAGCTGAGTCACGAAAAGCGAAACAAGAAATTGTTTCGCTTTTTTTTATGCTTTTAAGTTGCTGTTAATCCGTTTTTTATATGTCCCTTTTAAACCAAATAACTGTTCGTTCAGTCTAAACCCAAAGTCAAATCACCACATTTTGACAATACCATAAAAAATCTGCATAGAAATATGGATGAAAATTGATTCATCTGTCCAATAATAAAGGTATATTTCTATGTTAAAATATAACTAAACCTAATCAAACTGTTATGGTAGCAATAAAACTATTCTTGAAACTATCTGCATTCTGTTTTTTTAGTATCACTCTGCTAACTGCTAACGCCCAGCATCCTGAATCTAATCCCGATGCCAATGGCTTTGTCGCACACGACCCTGTAATGATAAAACAGGATAGTACCTTTTATCTTTATGTTACAGGCGGTGGAGTGGCGAAAAGTACCGATCTCAATCACTGGACGAGAATAAAACCTGTACCAACCAAATTGGTGTGGGTTACAGATGATATTATTCCCGGATACAGGGGAGGTTACTGGGCTCCTGATATTCAATTCTTAAATGGTACCTACTATCTGTATTATTCACCATCAGCTTTTGCAAAAAACACATCTGCCATTGGAGTAATGACCAATACAACACTTGATCAGGATGATCCGAATTACAAATGGGTAGATCATGGTATGATTGTACAGTCGATTCCGGGTCGTGATTTTTGGAATGCTATCGATGCCAATGTTTATTTTGAACGGCGTTGGAGAGGCGAAGCAACCGGTTGGTTGTGTTTTGGCTCGTTCTGGGGCGGAATAAAATTGGTAAAACTTGCTCCCGACATGAAATCGTTGGCAGAGCCACAGGAATGGTACACTGTAGCCAAACAGGAACGAACTTTCGGAATGCCTGATACAGCCCCGGGAGACGGTACCATTGAAGCACCATTTATTTATCGCAGGCATCAATATTACTATTTGTTTGTTTCGCTCGACTATTGCTGTCGCGGATTAGATAGCAGTTACAATGTAGTTGTGGGGCGCTCCAGGAATATAACCGGACCTTATTTCGATAAAGAAGGCGTTCCGATGTATGCCGGAGGAGGAACTTTCGTTGCCGGAGAAAATGAGGATTATGCCGGAGTAGGACACTGTGCTGTTTATGACTTTGATGGAAAAACGTATTTCATTGCCCATGGGTACGACAAGCACGACAAAGGGCGTTCAAAGTTGGTTGTAAGGGAAATTTCCTGGGATCGCTCTGAATGGCCAACAGTAAAATTCTAAAAATCGATACTAACACCTAATTTTAAAAATATGAAACTGAAAAACCGTTTATTCGTTTTCTTCATTCTGATACTTGTACTCCCTGTCTCTTTGATGGGGAAATCGGAAGATGAATCTATTCCTGCCAGACCTAAAGGTCCGTGCGATATTTATACCGATGCCGGATGTCCGTGTGTAGCAGCACACAGTACAACACGTGCACTTTATGCCACATACAACGGTCCGTTGTACCAGATAATGCGTCAATCTGATGGTAAAACGCTGGACATTGGTGTGGTGCAGCCTAGTGAAGGAGATCCGGGCGGATATGCTGACGCTGCAGCTCAGGATGAATTTAGCAAAGACACTTATTGCTGGATAACAAAGCTGTTCGACCAATCGGGGCACGGTAATCACCTGATTCAGGCACCCCGCGGCGGAACAGGAAGACCAACTGCGATGGGCGGTTTTAACAGCCTGCCAATCGCCGACATGGCTCCTGTTACGATTATGGGACATAAAGTGTATGGTATATTTATTGAACCCGGCATGGGACTTCGATTGAATGATGCAAAAGGTACTGCTGTTGATGATCAGGCGGAAGGTCAATATTGGGTAATTAACGGCCATCATTTTAACAACGGGTGTTGCTACGACTACGGTAATGCTGAGATTGACAGCCGCGATGACGGTGACGGAACCATGGAAACAACCTACTATGGAAATGCAACTGCATGGTACCATGGCTATCCTCCCGGCCCGTGGATTATGACCGACCAGGAAAATAATCTTGTGGGAGGTGTGAACGAATCTCCTGATGATAAATATTTGCCCAACCTGCCAAGTATTCCATGGCGTTTTGTAACGGCGACAGCCGATGGCGAACCTCACCACTGGCGATCAATGGGTGGTAATGCTCAGCAAGGTAATCTCGAAGTGATGTTCGATGGCTCGCGCATTATCAACGACAGAAACAGTTACGATCCCATGCGGAAACAGGGAGCTATTCTTTTGGGTAACGGGGGCGACAACAGTAATGCTTCGCAGGGCACTTTCTACGAAGCCGCAATGACAGCACCGGGAACCTTCCCGACCAATGAAACGAACCAAAAAATTCAGGCAAATATTGTGGCTGCCGGTTATGATGTGTCTCCAATAAGCATTGCACCTGCATCGGCAACAGACACTCCTCCCGGGGTGCAGACTTTTTCCCCAGGATCGTCCCAGAATACGACTGTGACATTTACCAATACTACCGGAGTTACCGTAACAGAGGTGCAATTGAGTATTGCGGTCCCCAAAGGATGGAAATCGGTGGTTTTAAATTCCGACGAGTCAATAAAGGAATTTATGGAACCAATAGCTCCGGGTGAGAGTGTGAGCGCCACTTTCAGATTGACTTCAGGAACAAGTTCTTTCAATGGAGATATTGTTGGTATTGCTTCGTGGACTTGCACAGAAGGTTGTAAAGACCGAACAGAGACAATTGTTGAGAAGGTACGAAATGTTAATCCCGTAAAAATAAACGAATTCAGAATTAGCGACGGTTCTAATACCACAAACTCGTTCATCGAACTTTATAACAACAGCGACAATAATGTGGAGATTTCAAACTGGAGCCTGACCCAACATGCAACACAATTACCCGTTTTTTCATCAGTTAAGATTCCTGAAAAAACAATACTTGCCCCAAGAAGTTTTTATCTGTTGGGACTTTCAACCTCGGGACTGGCAGTTCCGGCAGATAAGGGAGCATCGACCATTTATGTAAGGGACGCAAGCGGAATGTCAGTTGGCGATGAAATTAAAATTGGCAGCGGTGCTTCCGTAGAAACCCGAAAAATTGCAAATATTAAAGTGCCTGCAGAGCCGGAGGAGGATAACTCTCCGTTTGCCCGGTTCCGCAGAGGAACTCCCGGTTTTACTACCATTTGGCAACCTCTTCCCGAAGGACCGGTCATTACTTTTCCTGCAGGATCGAACAGTATTTCTGTAGCCAGTGTTGAGGGATTTGAGGTGGGACAGAAGTTGGCTATTGGTTATGGAGCAACTTATCCGGTAGCGACTCAATCAATAGAAAAGTACGAGGTTGTTACCATCACCAAAGTTGGCAAACCCGGAACACAGGCGTGGTTGTCAATGGATGCAAAAGCCGGCGATACAAACATAAAGGTGTCTTCGGTAGAGAACATTTCAGTTGGCGATAAAATCAGGTTGGATATCGAGAGTGAGGGACATGGCATCGAATGGGTAACAGTAAAGCGTGTGGGAACAAAATCATCACGCAACACTTTCCGGGGACCATTGACCGATGAGGATGATCCCGGAACAGGACTTGACCTGGAAGAGCCACTGAAGTTCGATCATGCATCAAACCTGCCATTTAGTGCCTGGGGAACTGGAATCAGCTTTGAGCCTGCAAGCGCATTTGACCATTCAAGCAATGAACCGGTTTTGGCTCTTGGAAATGTTGTTACTTTGGACAAGCCGTTATCAAATCATCACGACATTGATGAAGTTGTGTACGATGCAAATGTAAAAACTGCCGGTTACCAGGATACACAAGCTCCTGAACAATGGTTTGGTGGTCCTGCACTTTCATCCGGCGCAGGAAATATTGTATTAAAAGATGCCGCCGGCAATGTGGTTGACGGTCTAAATTACGGTGCTATTGTTGATCCGTGGCTGGCAGAAGGTTATCAAGGCAGATCAGGGACTGACGAGTTTGGTTGTTTTGTGACTACTCCCGGTGCAAGAAATCGTTTTTGGTGGAGAATGGAAACCGCTTCATCTCCGAACATCAGTACTGGCCGTTATCCAGATGGGAATGATCACGATAGCAACTGCAGCGATTTTATGTTGCAAAGTTCGATGTCGCTTGCAACTTCTTCAAAAGTTGGTACAAATAATATTAAAATTGCCGAAAAAGAAGGTTTTAGCATCGGACAAAAAGTTGTTGTCGGCACGGGCGCAAATAGCGAGACTGCTGTTATTGCTATAATCGGGACAACAGGGGGAACAACAGTTAGTGTAGACACCGAAAAGGGTGTTACAGTTATTCCTGTGGAAGATATTCTTGGCTTTGAATTAGGTCAGACTATTACTATTAAGAATGGAGAAAAAGAGGAAACTGCAGTGATTGCTTCCATTACAGCTGCCCGCCGTCGTTTTGGACGTAGAGGCAGTGACGAACCAGGAAATTCCATTACGTTTACAGAACCGTTGAAACAAGCTTGCAAAAAAGGGACTGAGGTAGCCGGAAGTGGAATCACTTTTGCCTCGCCTTTAACCAAAGCACATGAAAATGGCACACCGGTTGCCAGTAACGTTCCTACGCCCGGAAAACCTAATCAATTTTAGGATACAAATGATTTTCTTATAAATGCTGAAGTTTTTTTCTTAATACAAATCGTAACTAACAATTCTGAAAAAGCGCTTAAATAATAAATTTAGGCGCTTTTTTATTTTTTAAGAATCAGGCTTCGTTCAGCATCTTGAAGAATCACGGATAATTAATTCTGTAGGCAAAGTTATGGTTTCGAAACTGCTTGGTTTCTTCTTTTGCTTGATCTGATTGATGATCAGTTCCGCTGCTTTTTGCCCTATCTCAAATCCGGGCTGTTTAATCGTACTGATTGACGGGGTAACAAGTTCTGAAAACGGTTCGTTGCTAAAACCAACAATAGCAATATTTTCCGGAATTTTAAAACCGTTGTTTTTTAAATAGATTATAGAGCTTAGTGCGGTTGTGTCGTTGGCGCAAAAAATGGCATCGGGTTTCACAGTCGAATCCATTATTTTTTTTATTGCCCGGGTACCATCTTCCCGTGTCAGGCTATTGTTCAAAATACCCGGTTCTTCCATACTTAACCCTGCATCTTTCAGAGCCTGACAATAACCATCCTGTCTGTTTTTATAGATTTTCAGGTTTAGCGGTCCGCCAATCATGGCAATACGTTTGCGTCCCTGGTCAATTAGATGTTTGGTAGCCTGATATGCAGCCCCAAAATCATCAACAACTATTTTGTGTGCTTCTATTTCTTCCACTTCCCTGTCGAAAAATACGATAGGAATATTCCTGTCTGTAAATATTTTTAGATGGTCATACGTTTGAGTTTCCATTGCAATGGATAAAATCAAACCATCAACTCGGTTCTGGAAAAGCGAATGGGCTATCTTGTTTTCTTTCTCGAAGTTATCGTTCGATTGAGAGATGGTAACTGCAAATCCCTGTTGATAAGCAATATCTTCTATTCCGGAAATAACAGAAGAAAAAAAGTGGCGGTTTATAAGAGGAACTATAACTCCAATGGTATTTGTTCGCTTGGTGCGAAAGTTGGCAGCCAAAACATTGGGGCGATATCCCATTCTTTCCGCTGTTTTTTTGATCTTTTCACGGGTAGCCTCGCTGATAAGGGGATTGTCGTTTAAAGCTCTCGAAACAGTGGATGCGGCAATGTTTAATTCCCTGGCGATATCGTGTATCGTAGTCTCCGGCTTTTGTTTCATTATTTGTAATTTGATGGTAAAGTTAAGAATAATTTTATATCCATGCAATCGATTGCATTTTTAATAATTCTTCTTACATTTGTTAGGAATTGATTTATAAACATTAAAAAATAAAGATAATGGCAACAATTTATGAACAAAGGTATGCTTATCATCCTGAAGATGTTAAGAGTTATGATACCGAGAAGTTAAGAAAAGAGTTTTTAGTAGAAAAATTAATGGAAGCCGGTAATGTTCGCCTGGTTTATTCGTCAATTGAACGTTATATCGTAGGTGGTGCTGTACCGGTTGAAGAGCCGCTGCCACTTGAGACTATCGATCCGTTAAAAGCTGAATATTTTTGCGAACGCCGCGAGGTGGGAGTGATGAATGTTGGTGGTGCAGGAACCATCGTGGTTGACGGAACAGAATACCAAATGGGATATAAAGATGCAATTTATATCGGACGTGGAAGTAAAGAGGTTGTTTTTAAATCGAACGATCCTGCTAAACCTGCACATTATTATATTAATTCAGCACCTGCCCATAAAGAATATCCAACCAAGCAGGTTACATTGGCCGATGCTAATGTTCTTCACCTGGGAAGCCTTGAAACTTCAAACGAAAGAAATATTAATCAGTTAATGATTAATACTGTTGTTGATACCTGTCAGTTGCAAATGGGAATGACTGAATTGAAGCCCGGAAGTGTTTGGAATACCATGCCTGCACACCAGCACGGACGTCGTAACGAGGTGTATTTTTATTTCGAAGTGCCGGAAGATCAGGCTATTTGTCACTTTATGGGGCAACCTAAGGAAACGCGTCACATTTGGATGCAGAATGAGCAGGCTGTTATTTCTCCGGAATGGTCGATACACGCAGCTGCCGGAACTTCAAACTATATTTTTATCTGGGGTATGGCAGGCGAAAACCTCGATTATACGGATATGGATGTAATTCAACCTGGAGAATTAAAATAATAATCAATAAAAACTATAATAATGGTACAAAATTTATTCGACCTAAGTGGTAAAGTTGCCCTGATTACAGGTGGTACCCACGGAATAGGTATGGCTATTGGTAAAACTCTTGGTCAGGCCGGTGCAAAAGTATGTGTAAACGATATCTCTGATGAAAAGCTGGAATCATGTAAAGCTGAGTATGCAGAGGCAGGTGTTGATGTGTATACTCTTAATTTCGATGTAACCAATGAGGAAGCAGTTGATAAAGGGATTTCTCAAATCGAAAATGAAGTTGGAATGGTTGACATTCTGGTAAACAATGCCGGAATTATTAAGCGGGTTCCTATTCTTGATATGCCGGTTTCAGATTACAAACTGGTTCTTGATATCGATTTGGTTGCTCCGCTGATCGTTTCGAAACGTGTTGCACCGAAAATGATCGAAAAACGTGCAGGTAAAATTATCAACATGTGCTCGATGATGAGTGTTTACGGACGTAATTCGGTTTCTGCTTATGCTTCTGCAAAAGGTGGGTTGAAACTGTTAACTGCCAATATGTGCTGCGAATGGGCTAAGTACAATGTACAAATTAATGGAATTGGTCCGGGTTATATTGCAACTGCTCAAACAGCTCCAATTCGCGAAGGTGGTCATCCATTCAACGATTTGGTAATGATGCGTACTCCTGCAGGTCGTTGGGGAGAACCTGAAGATATTGGTAACGCTGCCATGTTCCTTGCATCAAAAGCAGCAGACTTTGTTAATGGTCAGGTACTTTATGTTGATGGCGGTATTTTGGCAAACTTCGGTTACGTTAAAGGCGAAAACGACATAGATTAATTATATTTAAGAAGAGAGTGTATCAAATAATCCCGGATATTTTCGGTGGTGATTTTTGATACGCTCTTTTTTTTATACCTAAATCTAATTGAACTTTATGAAAAATATTATTCCTTTTGGATTATTAATCCTTATTCTGTTAACCTCATGTTCAAAGGAAGCTACCATTGCGTTAAAAAATCCGCTGGCAGTTGAAAGACCCGATGAAGTAATTGTCTTATCGCGTGAAGAAATATCAGATAAAATTGTTTTGGAAGAAGGACAGCTGCCTGTTTTTAAGTTTGGCGGTAAAAATATTCCAAGCCAGGTAGATGATCTGGACGGAGATGGGAAATGGGACGAAGTTGTTCTTGTAATGGATATTCATGCCAATGAATATATTGAAGCTACAATTGAAATGGTTTCTGAAAGTGAATATCCAAAACCGGAAAAACGGACCAATCTTCGTTTAGGTATCGTTCAGGGAGACGGAACATTTAAAGAAGTTGATAATTACAAAGCCATTCCTTATACCGAACCTTTTAAAATTATTTCGCAGGGAGAAGGTGTAACCTGGGAAAACGATAAAATTGCTTTCAGGGTGTATTTCGATTGCAGGAATGTAAAAGATCTTTTTGCCAAGCGCAAGCCAGAAATGATCGCTGATAAAGTACATACTCCCGGTTTTGGTAGCTATCATGAGCTAGCCGATTGGGGAATGGATGTACTCCATTGCGGCAGTTCGCTTGGATCAGGAGGAATTGCACTCCTGAAAAATGATTCGTTAATTCGTGTTGGTTCTACCGATGTTTACGAATATCAAAAAATTGTTGAAGGACCACTGCGTTCTATTTTCGAATTGCGTTATTCTGGCTGGGATGTCGACGGTGAGCAAATGGAAGCAGTAGAAAGGATTACTATCTATCCTGGAAAATACTGGTTCGAGTCGGATGTAACCATAAATGGATGTTCTTCGGATGACCAGATCGTGACCGGAATTGTAACAAGCATGTTGAAAAAGGAACCGTTTGCTTTTGAGGCTTTTGATTTTCAATGTATCGGTACCCACGATGTTCAGTCGCTGAATAACGACGAACTGGGAATGGCTGTTATTGTTCCCAAAACCGAGGCGGGTAAAATAGGACGTACAACTGATATCAATTATTTCAAAAAAGGTTTTGTTACGGTTGAATCGAAAGGATTCAGCAATATAATCTCAGAAACCTATTATATCGGACAAAAGTGTGAAAGCGGTGTACCTGCCAAACATTATTTCTTCTCGGTTTGGGGGCTCGATAAAGACCAGTGGAAAACGGAAGATGGCTTTAAAAAATATATTTCTGAAGAGGCAGAAAAATTGACTGCTCCGCTTGTGAAATTATAGACTGTAAATCAACAGAGAATAGAAAAGGCCATTAAAAGTTAACTGCTTTTAATGGCCTTTTTAGTATTTATTTCTGTTGATTTTACCAGAAAAACAGATGAATCCATCCCTGAATGATTTCTCCCGTTTCCGGATCGAGCTGCGAACCATACATGCTGTGAGGGATAGAATATACCAGCAACATCACAACAGATGCTACAATGGTGTATACCGGTCGATTTTTTTTTCGGTTCATAATAAGTGCCAGTATCCAAAAAATAAATGCCAGCAGGGTTTTATTGTCGGTTAAATCCCAGGCAAACGGAACACCTGCCCACGCTTCGCCGAAAGCATGCCACTGTACCCAAGGTCCCATTATCATTCCCCCGAAGAAAAGAGCAATAATAGTTAATGTTGTATAGAATTTGAATTTTTTATGCTTGAATATTGCCAAAATTCCTGCGAGATTACCAAGAAGCATCGCGAAAAACATTAAAAATATATGTGGGACAAGCACACCTGAAGGCACATCACCTTTAAAACGTATTACAACCGGAATCCCTTCGTTTAATGGATGTGAAACGCCATTTTTATTTAAGGTAATTTTATATTCATATTTTCCTGCAGGAGGTAAGTGAGGTAGAGTCGCACTGAGGTTGTCAGCTTCGCGATTCATTTTTGTTTCTGTCCATTTGTCTTTGGACGGGAACATTTTATAAGCCAGCGTTCCTGAAATTTCCTTATCGGGAACATTTAATAAAATTTCACAGTTATCTTCTCCTCCATGACTCCTTTTTAGTTTGAAATTGTATTCGGTACCCGATATGGAGGATGTAACCTTTTTGTCGTAAGTGGGACCGGTTTTTCGCTGATAAATAACTGCAGTTAAGGTTATCAATATTGCTATTACCCAATAGAGTAACATGAACAAGAATTCTTTAGCTGATTTTTTCATATTAAACTTAAATTACTGTAATTATTACCTGGCAGGGAAGTATTGTTAATTCTATTATGTGTCAAAATTACACTCTATACTTGTATCCACGTAATTTTATATAATGATTTTAAATATATAAGATTTACTTAAATATGGTAATAATTTTTGTGCACAATTAAGTTATTGACAATTAGTGTATTGTGAGACGTGTAATAAGAACGATAATAAAATTAGTATAATTTCATGTTTTTTAACATGGCTGGATGAGTGCTAATGTTTTAACTAAAAACATAATTTAGTAATGGTAATCTTAAAAAGTCATAATGTTACTAATTGATTATTAGGGTTATAGCTATCTAAAAATAAAACTAACTATCTAACTTTTAAAATTGGACTAATGAAATAAAAAGAAGACTCAATATAGGGAGAATTGTTAAAATCTGTTAACAGATTTCTGCTTCGATAATTCTTTCAAATTTCTATTTATTAATACCAAAACTTAAAATCTATGGAAAAAAATCCTTTTAAAGGTTTTTTAACCTTGCTTATGATGTCCATTTTCATGGCATTTTCTCTAGGTTCTTATGCACAAACGTCTATAACCGGTACGGTTACCGGTGAAGATGGAGCGGGGATACCCGGAGTTTCAATTGTTGTTGTTGGAACCACTCAAGGAACGATTACCGATCTTGAAGGTAACTATGCTCTCGATGTTCCTGAAGGAGCTGAAAAATTAACGTTTTCTTACATTGGTATGTTAACCCAGGAAATTGAAGTTGCCGGGAAAACAACTATTAATGTTGTTATGAAAGCAGATTTAATTGGAGTTGAGGAAGTTGTGGTTGTAGGCTACGGTACTCAGCGAAAAATGACTGTAACCGGTGCTGTAAGTTCTGTTGACGAATCCGAATTACGTGCAGTTCCGGCAGCGAATGCTGCTTCAAAACTGCAGGGGCGTGTTGCAGGGGTTACTATCAGTAATGACAATACTCCGGGGGGCGAAGCTACTGTAAGGATACGTGGTATTGGATCGGTGAACAATAACGATCCGTTATATATTATTGATGGTGTTCCAACATCTGGAGGATTAAGTCAGCTTAATCCGAATGATATTGAAAGTATGACAGTGTTGAAAGATGCTTCGTCATCAGCCATATACGGTGTTCGTGCGGCAAACGGAGTAATTTTGGTTACTACCAAAAAAGGGAAAGCAGGTAAACCAAAAGTTAGCTTTGATGCTCGTTATGGTGTGCAACATGCAATAAACGAACTCGATCTGTTGAACACACAAGAATATGGCGAATTATTATGGTTAGAAGCAAAAAATATTGGTCTTCAGCAAGGAGATAACGGTTGGGGAAATGCACAATATGGTTACGGAGCTTCTCCTGTAATTCCTGATTATATTATTCCTGCCGGAGCGATGGACGGAGAGGTTGATGAAAGTACTTATAGTTATCCTACTCCATATAACGGAATTACACGTGCAAACAAGGAAGGCACAAACTGGTACGATGAAATTTTGCAACCGGCACCTATTCAGGAATATAACCTGGCAGTGAGTGGTGGCTCTGAAAAAGGAACTTATGCTTTCTCCGGTGGTTATATGAGCCAGGATGGTATTGTCAAAACAACCGGCTTTGAACGTTATTCACTCAGATCTAATGCCTATGCCAAAATAAATAACTGGATGGAAATTGGCGAAAGTCTGGGAGCAACTTATACTGATCGTAATGGTATCGGAACAAATAACAGTGAGGGAAATGCTATTTCACAGGTTTATCGTATGCAACCTATTATACCGGTTTACGATATTATGGGCAATTATGCGGGTACTCAGGCCACAACTACCGGAAACGGTGAAAATCCATATGCTGTACTTCAACGAAATAAAAACGATTACAACAGGGAATTTAGAGTATTGGCAAATGCGTATATTCAGTTCAACTTATCTCCTGATTTAACAGTTAAATCATTAATAGGAGCCGATTATTCAGCAAACCGAGTAAAAGACCGTTTTATTAAGAATCCGGAGTTTTCAGAAGCTAAACCAGCCGATATTCTAACCGAGAACTTTTATGGAACATTGCAGTATAACTGGATTAATACATTGAATTATAAAAAGACGATTAACGAAGCACATAACTTTAATGTATTACTGGGTACCGAAGCTGTAAAATGGGATTACGACTGGTTTAATGGTAGTCGCTCAACATTTGCAAGTACTGATGTAGATTATATGGTACTCGATGCAGGAGAAAAAGATCAAACAGCGAATGGTTCGTTCGACGAGTGGTCAACATTCTCATATTTCGGAAGGATTAACTACGATTATATGGGCAAATACCTGGCAGAAGTTGTTGTGCGTCGCGATGCATCTTCTCGCTTTTCAGAAGATAACCGTTGGGGAACATTCCCTGCCTTCTCTCTAGGGTGGCGTATGTCGGAAGAAGGATTTATGGATAATACTACCTGGTTAGACGATCTTAAGTTGCGCGTGGGCTGGGGGAAAAATGGTAACGATAACGTAGGCGGTTTTTATAACTCGTATACAACATACCGTGTTTATAACGGAGAATCATATTACAGCCTTTCGGGTTCAGACGGAGCAACCGATGCAGGTATCCACAAATATAAATTAGGTAATCCCGATGGGAGATGGGAAGCCAGTGTAACTACAAACTTTGGTATTGATATGACAATGTTCAGTAAGTTGGAAGTAAATCTGGACATCTTTAGTCGCAAAACTACCGATATGCTTTATAATCAAAGCTTACCTGATACATACGGTAATCTTGAGCTTCCGGCAGTGAATATTGGTGAAATGAAAAATACCGGGTTCGATTTCCTTGTGTCCTATCACGAAACAATTGCTAAAGATCTTGAAATAAACGTTAGGGCAAATATCTCTCATTACAAAAACGAAATTGTAAAACTGAATGAAAATCCAAATGAAATTCTTTATGGCCCTCAGTTAAGGCAGAATATTTATACCGCAAGTATGACCGGCGAGCCTATTTCTTCATTCTATGGTTATGTTGTTGATGGAATTTACAATAGCTGGGACGAAGTGCATGCACATGTGCCTTACGGTAGCGCTTCGTTTGATGAGGATTCATACAGCCAGCCCGGAGTATTTAAATACCGCGATATAAATAATGACGGAAAAATTACCCCGGATGATCGTACAATAATCGGAAGTCCACACCCCGATTTTACTTACGGTCTTAACATTGATTTAGCCTACAAAAACTGGGATTTAACCATGTTCTTCCAGGGATCGCAGGGGAACGACCTGATTAACTATGTAAATCGCTGGATCATGTTTAATAACTTCTCAGGAAACCGCGGAAAAGAACGTTTGTACGAATCGTGGACTGCGGAAAGATACAGCGCAGGAGATAAAATTTCACAACCAATGGCTATTCGCGACGATGCGGTTATGCAAAAAAACTCTTCATTCTTTATTGAGGATGGTTCTTATCTTAGAATGAAAGATTTACAGATTGGTTATACAGTACCATCATCTGTGCTTGAATCGTATGGAATTGGAGGAATAAGATTGTATGTGCAGGCAACCAACTTATTTACTATTTCCAAATACAGTGGTTTAGATCCTGAACTTTCCAATCCGGATGACAACCCGGATCGTTTGATGGGAGTTGACGAAGGAATTTATCCTACTTCGCAAATTTTCATGTTTGGAATTAATATGAATTTTTAACCACATTTAAATGAAATTAATTATGAAAAAGATATTGTATCTAACAATTATACTCGTTGTTGGGATGTGTTATTCCTGTGGTGATGATTTTTTCAACATTAAACCCAAAGGTCAGGGATCTCCATCTACTTTAACAACAAAAACAGGAATTGATTACCTGTTAACCGGTACTTATGCCGTTGTTGACGGAACTCATTTAGGAACCGATGGAACTGTTTGGGCAAGCGCCGTTTCAAACTGGGTATGGGGAAGTGTTGCTTCTGACGATGCCTATAAAGGTTCAAGCTATGGTGACCAGGCAACCATTAACCCGGTTGAAGGCTTTTATGCTGATGCCGATAATGGTTATGTTGACAATCACTGGGAAGGTTTGTACGACGGAGTGGTACGTGCAAATGATGTACTACGTTATTTGCCTGATACTGAAGATATGAGTGCCGAAGAAAAAACAGAGGTTGAGGCACAGGCTAAGTTTTTACGTGCTCATTTCTATGTTGAATTAACAAAAGTTCATGGTAAAGTTCCATATATTGACGAAAATACAGAAGAACCCAAAACAGTGGCAAATGATCATTTGCTTTGGCCCGAAATTGAGACTGATATGAAATTTGCAGCTGATAATCTTCCTGATTCGTGGACTTCTCTTGGTCGCGCAACAAGTTGGGCTGCAAAAACTTATCTGGGCCGAATTTACCTGTTGCAAGGCAAATATTCAGAAGCCAAAACTGTATTGGATGATGTATACACAAACGGACCTTTCCAACTGATGGAAAGTTTTGAGCAAAATTACCTGATTGCCTATAATAACAACAAAGAGTCGATATTTGAAATTCAGTACGCAACAAACGATGGAGCTTCGGGTTCGCCAAATGCAGGTTGGGGAGATGCTTTGAACTTTGCACACGGTGTTGCCGGTTTTGGTACTTGTTGTGGATTTTTCCAGCCGACACATAGCCTGGTTGCAGCCTATGCAGTTGAAGAAGATGGTTTGCCAGATTTGAATAATACATATTCGCCCGACGATATGTTGCCTTACGATCCGGATTTGAGTGACAGTGAAAATATCATGTATGAAGGAACTGTAGATCCGAGATTGGATCATACCGTTGGTCGTCCGGGTATTCCTTACTTAGATTGGGGTATACAACAGGGTGACGCATGGATTCGTGATGTTACTAATGGCGGACCATATCTGTATAAGAAAAATATGTTTAAACAAGCAGAAAAAGGTTTAGCCACAACTACCGGTTGGGCAACAGGAGTTAATCCAAATAACTTCCGCAAATTCCGCCTAGGGCATGTAATCTTGTGGTTGGCAGAATGCGAAGCTCAGGTTGGGTCTTTAGAAAGAGCAACCAGTTTGGTAAATGAAATCCGTGACAGGGCAAAAGCCTCTAACGTGGTTACTTTGTCTGACGGCACTCCGGCTGCTAATTATAAAGTTGAACCTTACAGTGAAACATTCGCATCGAAAGAAGTTGCTATGAAAGCCATCCAACTGGAGTTGAGACTGGAATTTGCAATGGAAGGACTTCGTTTCTTCGACCTGGTACGTTGGGGCATTGCAGACGAGGTTATGAATAATTACCTGAGTGTGGAAGGAACAAAAATGGCGCATTTGAATGGAAAGACTTTTGTTTCCGGGAAACATGAAAAATGGCCTATCCCGCAAACACAAAGAGATCTCTCTGTTGATGAATCAGGCACTACTGTTTTGGATCAAACTGAAGGATATTAACGATTAAAAAGCATTGAGTAGATTAACGTCTGCTCAATGCTTTCTCTAAAAAGGGACTTTTATGAAATGGTTATCCGGTATAATAAAAATATTTGATCTGATTATTATTGTTATTATTCTTTCCAGTTGTTCGTTAAATAATTCGCAACATGCTGAAAGCAAAAAAGTCGGGATTGACAGTAATGTTACTGACTCAATTATTTACGAAATGGGGACATTGAATATTGACGATCAAAAAGAGTTATCACTCAAACTGGAAAATCTTTTACAGGTTCCTATAGTTATAAATGATATTAAAGGTTTTTGTTCTTGTACTCAAACTTACTATGATAAAAAACCAATTCTCCCGAAAAGATCTTCTGAAATCAAGATTAAGTTTATTCCCCATCAGACCGGAACTTTTAATAAAGCACTAAAAATGTATTTAAGTTCTCAGGATAATCCTGTTGAGATTATTTTTAATGGGGAAATAATTAATTAGAAAACTTGAAAAGTAGTTGTTTCAGAATATGTTCTGAAATAACAGTTTGGTATTCTGGCTCCATGTTGAGCACAGATAATAAATGGAGATTTGGTTTGAATGAAAGAGGGGCAGCAATGTCCCTCTTTGTTTTAAGGTTTGCAGAAAAGAAAACTTCATCTATCTTTAGTCCGCAAACTTTTTGTTTTTGTCCGGATTCGGGCAGAAACTCCGCATTCAACTCGTAAAATTTATTATTTGAAATGGCTCTGAATTATATTTTCATTTTTTTCTTTTTAGCTGCATTTGTTATCGGATTGGCCCGGTTAATTTTTTTAGGAGACACGCAGGTTTTTACGGAAATGGTACAGGCTACATTCGATATGGCCAAAACAGGTTTTGAAATTTCGCTGGGATTAACCGGTGTTTTAACCCTGTGGATGGGAATTATGAAGATTGGAGAGAAAGGTGGCATTGTACATGTTTTCTCGAAAGTAATAGGACCGTTTTTTAATAAACTTTTTCCTGAATTAGGCAAAGAACACCCTGCACACGGATCTATATTAATGAATATTGCGGCAAATATGCTGAATCTCGATAATGCGGCAACTCCAATGGGTTTGCAGGCCATGAAAGAGATGCAGGCAACCAATCCTAAAAAAGATACTGCCTCCAATGCTCAAATTATGTTTTTGGTGTTGAATACATCCGGCCTCACATTGTTGCCGATCAGTATAATGGTTTACAGGGCTCAGTTGGGAGCTGTTAATCCTTCCGATATTTTTATACCGATTCTTCTGGCCACGTACTTTTCAACCATTGCAGGCCTTATTTCCGTGGCACTGTATCAAAAAATTAATTTGTTGGATAAAACAATTCTGGCGTATCTGGGAGGATTAACCGCATTAATTACAGGAATTATCTGGTACTTTTCAACGTTAGATAAAGAGGCAATTACAGAAGTGTCAAACATTGCCAGTAACTTTATTCTGTTTTCTGTTATTGTATCTTTTATAACATTAGCACTTTTTAGAAAGGTAAATGTTTACGAGGCATTTATCGAAGGTGCAAAAGATGGATTTAAAACAGCAGTAAAGATTATTCCTTACCTGGTTGCAATTCTGGTAGCTATCGGAGTTTTCAGGGCTTCGGGAGCTATGGATTGGTTGGTTGAAGGTGTTACGTGGAGCTTTCAACAGTTGGGAATAAATGCCGATTTTACTCCGGCTCTTCCAACCGCTTTAATGAAACCACTTAGCGGTAGCGGCGCCCGAGGAATGATGGTTGACGCAATGACGACCTACGGAGCCGATTCGTTTGTTGGCCGTGTTGCCAGTACTGTTCAGGGAGCTACTGACACCACATTTTATATCCTGGCTGTTTATTTTGGCGCTGTAGGAATTAAAAATACCCGTTATGCCGTGATTTGCGGTCTTATTGCCGACTTTGTTGGGATAATCGCATCAATATTACTGGCCTATTTGTTTTTCTATTAGGCAAAGGAATATTCTATACATTGATAGAATCATAAACCACAACCTTGCTCCATAGGTGTTGGTTTTCTTCCACAAATTTCAGATGAATGGGATCGATTTGGTAAGCATCCTGGTCTGCCTGATTATCGAACATCACCATGTACGAAACGGAGTAGCTGTGGTCTACTACATCGCGATCCTTTGTTGATGCCGGGTACCCAATGTGGCTCAGTTTTATGGTTTTAACTTCGATTAGTTTATTCAAGGCCTCAACAAGTTGCTTCTTGTCTTTTTCGTTATTCGGTTCTTTTAACCAAAAAAACACGTGGTGCACCAGTGCACCCTGTATTTTAACTTCACTGGCAGATGTAATTTTTACAAAAGGAAATATCCCCGATAAGGTAATTCCCGCGATAGCTTTTTTTAGAAACGATCTCCTGTTTTTCATTTTATAACTTATTAATGGTTTGTTTAATAAGCGTAAGTTTTGTTAAAAGTGATTCCAATAGATCGAGTTTCAACATATTCGCTCCATCGGATTTGGCAACTGCCGGATTTGGATGTGTTTCAATAAAAATACCATCGGCACCAACGGCAATACCTGCCCGGGCAACTGTTTCTATCAGACCGGGTTTACCTCCCGTTACTCCGCTGGCCTGGTTGGGTTGTTGTAACGAATGCGTAATATCGAGAACAACCGGTACTTCAAGTGTCTTCATTTCCGGGATTCCACGATAATCAACCAGCAGATCCTGGTATCCAAAGGTTGTACCTCGTTCGGTGAGCATTACCTTGTTATTCCCGCTGTCGCGAACTTTGTTCACTGCAAACTGCATGGCTTCTGCCGAAAGGAACTGGCCTTTTTTAATATTCACTACTTTGCCGGTTTGGGCTGCTGCCACCAAAATGTCGGTTTGGCGACATAAAAAAGCCGGTATCTGCAACACGTCAACATATTCGGCTGCCATTGCCGCTTCGTCTGCCGTGTGAATATCGGTAACAACGGGTATATCGAAAGTTTCGCTAACTTTTCTTAAAATCTTTAAAGCTTTCTCGTCGCCGATACCTGTGAACGAGTCGATGCGCGAACGGTTGGCTTTTCGGTACGAACCTTTAAAAACGTAAGGTATTTTCAGTTTTTCAGTGATGCTAACTACTTTCTCAGCAATTTCCATGGCCATTTGTTCTCCTTCGATGGCACACGGGCCGGCGAGCATGAAAAAGTTGCCCGAGTCGGTATGTTTCAGTTTTTCAATTTCCGGAATCATAGATCGTATTTTAGGGAGGTAAAGGTAGTAAGAAATTTATTTTAGACGGGAAGTCTGAAGTCCGGAGTCTGAAGTTAATTACGAAGTCAGATATGTTTTTCTTTCGTCTTCGGACTTCTGTCTTCCTGCCAATTCTTTTTATACTGTGGAATTTTACTCGATATCCTCTTATTCCGTCTCAACGTATTGCACGTAATCCCAGCCGCCACCAAGCGCCAGGTAAAGTTTTATTACCGATTGCAGGTAGTCCATGTACGATTCTGAAGCTTGCAGCTGTGCGCTGAAAAGCAAGTTTTGTAGATTGATAAATTCGAGAAAAGTGGTAACTCCTTCTTCGTATCGTACCCAGGCCAGGTCGAGCGCTTCCTGCGAAAGATCCAGTTGTTGTTTTTTGATTTTGAATTCATTCCTGTACGAATCGATTGCGATCACCGCGTCTTGCACTTCCTGCAAGGCAATGTAGTACGATTGAATGTAATTGTTTACCAGTCTTTTATATTCTTCCTCCTCAATGGCAATCGATTTGTTTATTCTTCCTGCATTAAATATTGGTCCTACAAGATTGGCAGCCAGTTCAGTAAATATCAGTGAAGGATCGGAAATTTGTGCACCAACATCCAGCGAAAGGGTGAGACTCGGATAGCGCAAAGCCTGTGTGGCATCTATCATTTGTAATTGTGCTTTTAATTTCTTTTCGTTGATAACAATATCGGGTCGGCGTTGCAGCAAATCGATGGGGACACCCAGTGGCATTTCTGAAGTAAAAACCTGTTGTTCGAGAGGGAGTCCGCGCGGAATGGTTTTAGGAGCAGAACCCAACACAATACTGATTGCATTTTCCAGCTGTCCGCGTGCTCGAAGTAGGGATTCAAGGGTTACCTCAGCTTCTTTGGCTGCAATTTCAGATTGGTTGACATCGACCTTAGAGACAAAACCTCCCTTGTAACGGGCGTTAATAATATCGTGGAAGTTGTTCATGTTAACGATCATATTTTCGGCTACGATAATTTTATTGTCGATGTCACGGAGCGTAAAATATAAGCTTGCAATTTGTGTAATGAGAGTTGCTTTTGCCTGGTGATATGCAATTTCTGTGGCAAGGTAAGCTTCTAATGCAGCATCGCGCTGATTGGTTAGTCGTCCCCAGAAATCGAGGGTGTACGAAACATTTGCAAGAGCAGCCACGCTTCCATCGAAAGTCCCCGAAGTAGTAGAGTTGGCCGAAGTGGATGCACTTCCTCCATAATTAACCGACGGGATCAATAAGGTTTTTGCAATTTCATACTGCAACTGCGACTGTTTAATTGAAGTGGCTATATTTTGTATCGCAAAGTTGTTCTCAAGCCCTTCACGGACAAGGGAAACAAGTGTGCTGTCGTTGAACAGGAGCCACCAGTCGGTGTCGGAGAAACTGCTGCTGTCAGCCACTTCATCGGAGAAACTATCTTCGATTTCCATTTCCGGCCGGGTGAATTTTTCCTGAACATTGCAAGAGAGAATTAGGATTCCCAGAACGTAGACTAGTAACGGATATGAAATTTTATTTTTCAACTTTCGAAATTTTAGGATTATTAAACGCATTAACAACAATATATGCCAGAGTAGTGTAAACAACCGCCACACCAATTTGGGCAAGTCGGGCCCAAAGTTCGCTTCCCGCTCCGCTTGTGGAAGTGGAGATTATTCCCATTATTACCAAAAAAGTATTAAAACTTGTTGCAAAAACGGGTGCTATTTTTTTTCCAGAGAACAGGTTGATGATAAAAAAGAAAGCAATGGATAATGTCAGAAAAATATAGAACAGGTAATTGGGTGCAACGATTAAAAGCTGATAAGCAAGAATCCCGAAAAAGCCTCCCAGAAGATTTGCAACAATAATTATCAGCCCTTTTTTCGACTGATAAATAAAAGGATCGAAACCGAGAATAACGGTAAAAACAAGCGTGAGTAATCCGGTGGTTGCATTGAAAACGTAGAACAGTACAACAATTGGAAAAATGACCAGTACACCGTTAAAAGCCACTTTGTCCATGTTTATTTCGTCGGCTCCCCTGGTTTTTTGCTTTTTTAAACCTTCAATGCCAGCCGGTTTGTCGGGGAAGAAAATAAAGGACAATTTTACAATGATCAGTGCAATAATCAGGTTCAGCAAAAGTACCTGCAAAACAATTCCTCCGATAGCGTTGGCCGTGATGCTGTTAAAAGGGATCAGAACGATTAACAGCAGAAAAAGCAATCGGATAGGGGCGGGAATCTTCACCATTCTGAAACTCCAGAAAATGGCAAGGGCAAGCAAAGGCAAAATTACAAATGGATAATCGATCAACTCGTTCCCCCAAAATACGCCCACAGAACCGATGATGTAGATAAGTAGCGGAATAATTATTTCTTTTTTCAAATCCAATGGCTGTTTCCCCGGGCCTAAAAACATGAGTGCCAATATTGCCGTCAGGTGCGGTGCAGGGTATTCAATCGTTGTTGCAAATACCAGTGCCAGCGATACCCCAAAAACCGCCCTTAATACCGGGAATTCGTTTCTAAGATCAGTAAAATATGTTTTGAGTTTACCTGACATAAGAAAGTTTCGACATGATTCTGATGCGTAAACGGGCAAGCATGTTCAGCATTGGGTTTTTTCCGGTATAAACTACGATTTCGGCCTGGCTGCCTTGTCTTAGTTTTTCAATGATCTCCTTGCTTTCTATCTCAATCATTACCGGAAAACGTTGCGGATCGCGTAACCAGCCCTGTGCCGAAGTAACTTTTGGCAGATTTTGGGGATTGGTATTATCGACCGAAACACCGTAGGCAATACTTGTGAGTTTCCCTTTGTAAATTTTTCCGGGGGCAATGTCAAAAATCAGCTCAACTTTGTCGCCCAGCACCACATTCGAAAGATTATTCTCTTTCAGGTTGGCCTGTACCCACATTTCACTGTTCGATACAAGTGAGATTAATGCACGGCCGGCAGCGGCAAAGTACCCTTCTTCTATGTTGAAATTTTCAATAATTCCGTCGGAAGGTGCAACTACGGCTGTATATCCCAGGTTGATCTGTGCATTTTCAAGATTGTTCAGTGCCGATTTTATGTTCGGATTTTCTTCGTTTAAAGGCCCCAGCGCTTCGGTTTGTCGTTCCTGTTCTGCCTCAGAAGACTTCACTTGCTCAACTGCCTCAAGGTACGATGCTTCCGAACGATCGATGTCGGCTTCCGACAGTGCTCCTTCGTTTTCTGCCAGAACCCGTTGTGTGCGTTCCCAGTTTTTTGTGGCACGGTCGAGTTTCACTTTGGCTTTGCTTAATCGTGCCTGCGCCGATTTTAACGACGATTCACCGGCATCAAGCGACTGAATGGCTTTTTCAAGATTCGATTCGGCAACTTTTACGGCAATTTCGTATGAAGTGCGGTCGATAATGAACAGGGTATCGCCGGCTTTTACATGCGAGTGCTGGTGTATATTTATCTCGATAATATAACCGCTGACCATCGGAGCCACGGGAAGGACCAGCCCTTTTACCCGTGCCTGGTCGGTATGTGGAGTGTGGCGATCGGAAAGTACATTCAGAATGAAAATTATAACCGCAACGATAAGCACAATGAGGCTTATCTTTTTAACCGGACTCTTTTTCTTTTTCTGATCCTGCTGATTTGGCTCATCCGGAACCTGTTTTTCCGTTTTAACTTTTTCGTTTTCAGCCATGGTGTTCTCGTAATGTTTTATAAATGTTTTGAATCAATGAATACATAAGTGCAGTGGACCAGCCAATTAGCATTATTCCATTTATGGCTTCGATCCCTGAAAGTATCTTCCATTGCGAACTTATTGTCATATCGCCGTAACCCAGAGTTGTAAATGTTACAATTGAGTAGTAGAAAATATCGTGGAAGCTGGCAAAATCGGATTGAATAGTCGGAACCTTATAAAGACAGAATGCCCAAACCAAAGAATGAACTGCATGTAGTAGTGTTAAAAACAGAAATGATAAAATGAGCAGGCGCAGCATTCTAAGATTGGTCAGCTTTGTTTGCCACTCTTCGATTATAACGAGCGTTTTGCGGCTCCACACAACGCTTGCCAGTGCCTGAAGAACAACATTAAAAGCAATTATAGCAAATCCGATAATCAGAATTTTAAACATCTTATAGTTAGTTAATGAGTTGTTTCGATTCGTAAATTTGATCTAACAGGTTAATTGCCTTACAAAAGAAGCAGGCAACTAAAATTTATCTTTTGTTAAAATTACGGAATACAGCTACATAAGGCAAGGGGTAAGGCGGATTTATATGTTTTGTTTTTTTAGTGATCGTATAAAAACACAAATGGGAACTATTCTTTGACAAATAGCTCCCATTCACTCTCAAGTAACCGAAGTTACTTTCCGTGCCAGGTTACGGTTATTGCGACTGGCTATCGGTTTTCTCTTTCGAGTCTGCCTTGGCCCTGACTTTCCAGCCCGGCTTTTTACGGCTGAACCTTCCGGCCGTTCGTTCGATAATCGCGCTTACCTTCCTGAACGAAGTGTCTTTCAGTGTATTCAGCTTATCCCGAAGGATGTCCCCTTTCCAATCAACACATTTGGGTTGCCCCGTTTGTGTTGTGCAGTTTCGCAGTTGAAACCTTGGTTTCTGTACTTCCTGCCTGATGACCCAATCTTGAAAGAACTTCTGGATTTTCTTTCAGATGATTGCCTGAACTTTGATATTCCAGTTTATCGCATTCAAACTTCGGCTTTTTCATTGAGCCGTCCCGAAGGGCGGGATGAAAGGTTCCGGTTCCGACTAAGAAACTTTTCCCGTTTCCACAATTTCCAAGCAGCCTTTTATCGCTCACCTGATAGATCAAAGATACATTGAAAAATGATAAAGTCAAGTGATTTTCAGTTGTTTATATTCACCGAGAATTAACTGGGGTTATCAACAATTGTTAACAAGATCGTTTTGTCTTTTATTCCGGATATATCGTTATTGAATCCATAACCATTGAAACTTGATCTCTTCATTCCGACCCGGTTCGATGTTTAGCTCAACGGTATAAAATCCCTTTTCAGGAAAGTTGATGGTACCAATTCTGTTCGATTCAAAATTATCGATGTGCCAGTCGGCATTTGGTTCCCCAACTGTTTGTCCGGTGGTATGTATGGAATGAGATAAATTCTGACCTGCAACTTTTATTAATAATTCTCCGGTACTTTTTTCTTTCTGGTAGCTGTATGAAATATCAATATTCTTACTACCCGGTTCATCAACATAAATTTTCCATTTGAAACTTTTTTCTCCCGTAGCACCCACGAATGCCGGAACTGTTCCGAATTTGGATTTTGGCGTAATTTCAATTGTTTTATCTTTTGGATTCTGATTGCCGGGAAGCAAAGAATAACCGTCGTCAACTGTTTTGGCTACCAGCCCATCTATTATTTCAGGTTTGGTTTTATATTCAGCTACTATTACTGATACATACGGATCCGGTTCGTCATTGGGCAAAGTAATTTTTGTAAAGGCACCGGAATGCGAAAACTGAAGTGGTGATTTTTGTTTGTCGGCCAGCAGGTAAATTTTATCAGGAGCGTTTGAAATACCTGTCAGGTTCAGGTGGTTGTTTAAGGGCCAATTGTAGACATGCAGGTAAAGTTTGAATGTATTTCCATCCTGCTTGCAGGTAATTTTTCCCCAGTCGTGCAAATCTTTATCCAGATCAAAGGCTTCTGCTCCGTAAATCGATTCCCCGTTTACATTTAGCCATTCGCCCATTTCAAGCAAGCGTTGTGAGATTTCGTAAGGTACATCGCCATTGGCCCGCGGTCCGATATTCAGCATGAAATTTCCATTCAGACTTACATTTCCAATGAGAGATTTTAATAATGTTGAAGTTGATTTCCACTGGGTGTCGGAAGAATGAAATCCCCAGGAATGTGCCACAGTTGCCGGCGACTGCCATGGAAAATCTTCTTTTTTATCTCCGAGCTGGTTGTCACCCAATGTTTTGTAATCAATATCGGGGTCTTCCTCAATCGACAATCCCAGGCGGGAGTTCACCAGGCAATTGGGTTGCAATTCGCGTATCAAAGATTTTAACTGACGTAATTGCTTTTCTGTAACAATGCTTTCTGAATGATGGATCCACATATCGAACCACAGCATTGATATTTCACCGTAATTAGTCAGTAATTCAGTGATCTGTGGAATCACTTTTTCCTGCCAGTACTGGTCGTATTCTTCTTCTGTAATCCCGTATATTTCGCGGGTGTGGTCCCAGCCGTACTGATGGTCCCAGTCTACCCAATGTGAATAATACAGGCAAAGTTTAATGCCGTGCTTTTTACAGGCTGCTGCCATTTCTGCAATAATATCGCGTTTTGGATTGGTGTAATTACCCAGATCAAAGTCGCTCACTTTGCTGTCCCATAATCCAAATCCATCGTGGTGCTTGGCAGTAATGGTAATGTATTTCATCCCCGATTTTTTAGCAAGAATGACCCATTTTTCAGGATCAATTTCATCCCATTTAAAACGATCAAGAAGCGTTACATATTCATCCCTGTCAATTCTGTTTCTGTATAAAATCCATTCAGCGTAGTTGTTGTCGTTGCGCAGTTTTTCACCTTTCCAGTAGCCTTCAGCAGCACTGTAAACGCCCCAGTGGATAAACATGCCAAAGCGTGAATCGGTAAACCATTTCGCCCGTTCGTTGGTGTTCTTTTGGGCAAATGATGTAAAACTGCAAAGCAGGCAAACAAAGACAATCAGGTTTTTCATAGTCGGTTTATATATTTTAGTTAGTAGTTTTTATAATGCATCAATAACTTTTACCACGAAGAACACCAAGGCACAAAGTTGATGAAATTAATTTTGGAGTTTTCTTTGTGAACTTTGTGACTTTGTGGTTTTTTTGCGAATTTCATTCGCTTTATTAAACCTATAAATTTTTAATCCATTGTTGTTAAGCTACGACAAGCGGTTTTTAAAATCTTCATATTGAAATTCGCGAACAATCTGAAGCTGATTTTCTTTTGTCCAGATGGCAATTGCCGGATGGTTTACGCCATTAAACATCGTGGTTTTTACCATGGTATAATGAATCATGTCGAGGAAAATGATTTGTTCGCCGATTTGCAACTCATGTCCAAAATCATACGCTTCCATAAAATCTCCGGCAAGGCAACTTCCACCTCCCAAACGGTACAAATGTTTACTTTCCGGGGAGGGGTCTTTTGCCCCAATAATTTTAGGCCGATATGGCATTTCAAGCGTATCGGGCATGTGTGCCGTAAAAGAAACATCGAGAATAGCAGTTTTTACACCCTTGTGTTCCACAATATCCTGAATTGTAGAAACCAAAACACCGGTTTCCCATGCAATGGCGCTGCCGGGTTCCAGGATAACCTTTACATCGTATTTTTTTCTGAATTTGGTCAGCAGGTTTATTAAATGTTGATGATCGTATCCTGCACGTGTCATTAAATGACCGCCGCCCATGTTTACCCATTTTACCTGGTGCAGGTATTTTGCGTATTTGTTTTCGAGATTTTCGAGAACCTTTTCCAGGCTGTAGGAATCCGATTCGCATAAAACATGAAAATGGATGCCTTCAATTCCTTCCGGCAGATTTTCCGGCATCTCGTCACTACCAACTCCCAAACGCGATCCCGGTGCGCTCGGATTGTAAAGATCGGTACCCACATCCGAAAATTCAGGATTTACTCGAATCCCACATGAAATTTTGTGGTCGGCCGACTTTGTCCGTCGGTAATATTTGTCGAACTGATTAAACGAGTTAAAAACAATGTGGCTGCTGTAGCTCATTAATTCGTCGAATTCATGATCGAGATAAACCGGAGAATAAAGGTGCGCGCGGGTTTTCATTTCCTCGGAACACAAGCGAGCTTCGTTCAGCGAGCTAGCCGTTGCACCTTTTAAATATTCGCGAACAATCGGGAATGCGCTCCACATGGCAAATCCTTTAAATGCCAGTATTATTTCAATGCCTGCTTCCTGCTGAACGCGATTAATCAGTTCCAGATTCCTGCGAAGCAGTTTTTCATCGAGCACAAATGCCGGAGAAGGAATTTTTTTGTAGTTCATTTTGCAATGGGCTTAGAGCAAAGAGCAGAGGGCAGAACTCTTTGCTCTTCGCTCTCTGCTCCAGGCTTGTTATGCTTCCAGATCACCATTAATTTCTTCGTTCCACGGCAGGCCATGTTCGCCAATTTTTTCCATAAACGGATCAGGATCGAATTCTTCAACGTTAAACACGCCTTTGCCGTGCCACTTGCCGGTAAGTACCATCATGGCACCCAACATGGCCGGAACACCTGTTGTGTATGAAACTCCCTGCGTACCGGTTTCTTCAAAAGCCTTTTTGTGGCTGCAGTTGTTCCAAACGTAATACGACTTCTCTTTTCCGTCTTTTATTCCTTTAATACGACATCCGATTGATGTTTCGCCGGTGTAATTGTCGCCAAGATCTCCCGGATTTGGAAGCACCTCTTTCAGAAATTCGAGAGGAATGATATCAATCCCTTTGTATTTTACCGGATCGATTCGGCTCATTCCGATATTCTGGATCACTCGTAGGTGAGTCAGGTATTCATCGCCAAAAGTCATCCAGAAACGGGCACGTTTCAGGCTGGGGTAATTTTTTGTTAACGACTCCAGTTCTTCGTGATATAATACGTAAGAATTCCGTGCTCCAATATTTGGATAATTCAATGCCTTTTTTATCTCAAAAGGTTTGGTCTCCACCCAGGCTCCGTTTTCCCAATAGCGGCCGTTTTGGGTAATCTCACGAATATTTATTTCGGGATTAAAATTGGTGGCAAAAGCTTTACCATGGTCACCTCCGTTACAATCAACAATATCGAGGTAATGCATTTCATCGAAATGATGTTTGGCTGCATAAGCCGTGTAAATACTGGTAACACCGGGATCGAAACCGCAACCCAGCACTGCCATAATGCCTTTTCCCTTGAAACGATCGTGGTAAGCCCACTGCCAGCTGTATTCGAATTTGGCTTCGTCTTTGGGCTCGTAATTGGCGGTGTCGAGATAATTAACGCCGGTTTCCAAACAGGCATCCATAATCGGAAGATCCTGGTAGGGTAGGGCAACATTGATAACCTGTTCAGGTTTGAATTCTTTAATCAATGCAACTGTTTCAGCAACATTGTCAGCGTCAAGTCGGGCGGTTTTTATTCTACCTTTTCCAACTTCTTTAGCAATTACATCGCATTTCGATTGTGTACGGCTTGCCAGCATAATTTCTGAAAAAACTTCAGGATTATCGGCACATTTGCTGGCAACAACACGACCAACGCCCCCTGCTCCAATAATTAAAACTTTACTCATTTTTTATTCAATCATTTAAATAAAATAGCATAAAATATTTCCTACTAATATCGCTTTTCTAAGCAGATATGGTATTCTGCAAAAATCCAGACAAATTAAGCATTTTTTTTGATGAGTGAAACATCAGGAAATAATGAATTCAATCTGAATTTTAAGAATTATTCACGTTTCTAGAACAAGCAGGATCATAAAAGGTTAGGGTTACTATCATTTTTTTATTTTACAGGGAATTCTTTTTCAGAAAAATTGTTTTTATTTGCGAAACAAAAAAAGCATTGAATCGTGTATTAAATAATGCTGATAGTCAATGCTATAGTGAGAACGAATAACAATTTTATGGTTACGTAGATGAAAAACACCTATTTTGATTTGATTGAGCAAAGCTACTACTTTCCTCAGGAAGGCTTTGATTTAAGAGATAATTCGTTAACATTTCACGGAATCTCTTTAAAATATCTGATTAAAAAGTATGGTACCCCGTTCAGGTTTATATACCTGCCTAAGATTGGGGAACAAATAAAGAAATCGCGTAACTTATTCAGTAAGGCTATAAAAAAGAATAATTACAATGGTAAATATTATTACTGTTATTGTACCAAATGTAATCACTTCTCCCATGTAGTTAACGAAGCTCTCAGGCACAACGTCAATCTTGAAACTTCTTCTTCGTACGACATTGATCTTATTCTGCATCTTTTTAAGGATAAAAAAATAGATAAGAACCGAAAGATTATCCATAACGGTTATAAAACCCAGGAGTATCTGAAAAAGATCATTGATCTTCAACGGCTTGGTTTTAAGAATAATATCATTGTTCTTGATAGTATAAACGAGTTGAGAAGGATAGAGGAATTAGCCAACGGAGATAAAGTTAAGGTTGGAATTCGTATGGCCATCAACGAAGAATCTCAATCGGCTTATTACACTTCGCGTTTGGGAATCAGACATACAAATATTCCGGAATTCTTTGAAAAGAATATTCAGGGTAAGAAGAATATTGAGTTAAAAATGCTTCATTTTTTTGTGGATTCGGGAATTAAGGACAGCCTTTATTTTTGGGGAGAATTCCAGAAAGCATTAAAACTTTATGTCGATCTGAGAAAAAAATGCGACACCCTGGATTCATTCAATTTGGGAGGAGGATTCCCCATTCGTAATCACCTTGGTTTTGAGTACGATTACGAGTATATGATCAAGGAGATTGTTTCGAACATAAAAACGGCTTGCGAGGCTGAAAATATTCCTGATCCGGATATTTACACCGAGTTCGGGAAATATACAGTGGGAGAAAGTGGGGCAATTATTTTTGAGGTGCTGGAACAAAAACAACAGAATGATACTGAAAGCTGGTACATCATTAACAACAGCCTGATGAACACAATCCCTGATTCGTGGTCGATTTTTGAGAAGTTTATTCTGTTGCCCATAAATAAATGGAACAACGAATACAAACGGGTAAATATCGGTGGTATCAGTTGCGATCATTCTGATTATTACAACTCGGAAGACTTTAACCAGGAAGTGTTGCTTCCGTCTTATTCTGACGACGATAAAGAGCCGCTTTACCTTGGATTTTTCCATACCGGTGCATACCAGGATGCCATTAGCGGATACGGAGGTATTAAACACTGTCTTATTCCGTCGCCAAAACACGTGATTATCGACCGTGATGAAAAAGGCAACTTCTTCGATTATGTTTATCGTAACGAGCAGTCGGCGGAAGAAATGTTCAAGATTTTGGGTTATAATAAAGACGAGGAATAGTATTAGTTGGCAGTCTCAGTCTCAGTTTGCAGTATTCAATAAACAAGTGTTCCGGAGTTTTTACCGGATAATTCCATGTTGCGTGTAAAATAGATGAAAAGAATGCGCTTAGGAGTTTAGAACTCCTTAGCGCGTATGACACTCTGTTGAGTTTTTAACTCTGATTATTTTTCATTTTTAGTGCAGTTTCCTGAATCAATTTCCAGGCTTCTTTTACATGCCGTTCTTCAATGTGGGTTTGCCCGATATTCAGGCGTAAAACAACCTGCCCGTTTAATTTAGTGTGCGTAAAAAATATCTTTCCGCCTTCGTTAATGGTATTCATTAGTTTCATATTGAACTCATCGCCGGCAGTGTGGCGAAAGCAAACAAGATTCATTAGCGGTTCAACCACTACTTCAAAATCTTCCGATTTGTCAACCCACTTTTTAAATTCCTGCGCCAAACGAATATGATTTCGAATAAGATATTGCAAACCTTCAACTCCGTAATGGCGGATTACAAACCAGAGTTTTAATGCACGGAACCTGCGTCCCAGCTGAATATGCCAGTCGCGGTAATCGAATACTCCTCCCGATTCGGTGGCCTTATTTCTGAGGTATTCAGGAAGAATGGAAAACGTATTGATCAATTCTTCACGATTAGCTACCCAACATACATTGCAATCGAAATTCGTAAACATCCATTTATGAGGGTTAAAACTGTAGCTATCGGCCAGCTCAACACCATTTGCGTAATGCCTGAATTCGGGGCAAATCATGGCGGTGCCGAAAGAAGCTGCATCGATGTGAAACCAGCAATTTTCTTTTTTTGCTATTTCACCAATAGCTTTTATTGGATCGATGGCTGTTGATGAGGTGGTTCCAATGGTGCCGCATATAAAAAAAGGTACAAGTGCGTTCTTTTTATCTTCATCTATTGTTTGCTGCAGCAAGTCGGTACGCATTGAAAATTTCTCGTCAGCATCAATCAAACGCAGGTTCGATTTTCCAATGCCTGCAATCTTTATCCCTTTCTCAACCGAGGAGTGAGTTTGCGAAGAAATATAAGCTACCAGTTTTTTTTGTAATCCTACATCGTTAGACTGGAATTGAGTAGCCCTTTCGCGTGCGGCAATAATGGCTGTTAAAGCAGCCGTTGAAGCTGTGTCCTGAATTACTCCGCCGCCTGTTGACGTCGATTTAAGATGCTCCGGCATTTGCATCATTTCGGCCAGCCAGTCGAGCACCCTTGTTTCCAGTTCGGTAGCTGCCGGACTGGTAGCCCAGATCATTCCCTGCACTCCTAATCCTGAGGATAATAAATCGCCTAAAATAGATGGAAACGAAGCATTCGAATTAAAATATGCAAAGAAATTGGGCGACTGCCAGTGTGTAATTCCGGGCATTATTTTTTCCTCCACGTCGCGCATCATGTCATCAACAGACTCCCCTTTTTCCGGTGCTGCCAATGGAAGCGAATTAATTATATCACCCGGTTTAACCTGCGAAAGAACCGGGTAGTTTTCAATGTTTTCGTAATAATCGGCAATCCAGTCGATTATCTTCTTGCCTTCTTTCCGGAACTGATCCGGTGTCATATGATAATTTATCTTTTCCAATGTTGGTTTAATTTGATATGAATCATAAATATAACAAAAGTTACCTGTGGTTGTCTTTCGCTATATACTTTGATTGCTGTGCTCAGAGTAATTTAATGTGTTTTGCTTAGTATTTCACTTCAAAATCGGAATATTCTTCCAATAACTGAATCTCTGTTTTGAAAACATTTTTTACCTGCGAAAGGGGAGGTCCAATCCAAAGGTAATCAGCCAGGGTATCGATGGCGGCTTGTGATCCCTGCGCCATCACCAACACTCCTCCGTCCAGCGTATTACGAACCCAACCATTCAGGTTCAGTATTTTGGCTTGTCTTTGCGCATAGTAACGAAAGCCAACTCCCTGCACCCGACCTGTTACCTTAATCTCGAATTGTACCATAAAAGTTTAACGTTTATAGTTCAAAGTTTAATATCGTTTGAACTATTTACGAAAATATAAGTTTTGGGTTTAAGATGATAATTTTTACGCGATGATGAAAATTATCAGATGATTAAAAATTAGCTCTGAAATAATTCCTCTGTTCCTTTTTCTCCCAATACCCAGATCGAATAAACACCAATACCGGTTCCAATAGGGAAACTAAACAGGTATAACACAGAGATAATTAAAGCTAAAATGCGTGCCCACGATTTTCTTTTTAATAAACCAATACCTGCTAAAATTCCGGGAAGACTTAAAATAACACTTACTGTCATAATAATATTCGCAATAAGTGTAAGTACGAACTGAGCTTCGTGGTCGTCGGCCACATCGCCAATAACATAAAACAGGGCGAATATAATTCCGGCAATAATTAAACCTACAACACTGTATCCAATTTGAAGCGCGGCTACAACATTAATGTGTTTTTCTTTTTCCATGATCTTGTCTGTTTTTTGTTTTTAGAATGAAAATAGAGAAAAGCAGGCATGATTGGGGTATCTTTTAGATGAACCACAACATTTTGTCGTTAAATTAGTTATTTTAATAGGGTTAGTTAAGTTGAAATCTATAATTTTGCAACGCAAAAGTTTGAAAGGGAAAAGTAAATGGAAGTATTTAAAGTTATTTTGTTAGCGATTGCATTGTTGGGAATCGGGATGTTGGGGATGGCAGTAAGAATTGTGTTTCTGAAAGGAGGAAAATTTGCAAATTCTCACGTTGGAGGCAACAAGTATTTAAAAAGTCAGGGGATTCATTGTGCAACCACTCAGGATAAAATTGCACAACGAGACGCTCGAAAGGAATTAAAATTTAAAAAATTAAGCTTTTTAGCTAATACAAAGGCCGGTAAATAACCGGCTTTTTTTATGCCTGAAATTGAGGGGAAGGAACAACTTATTTTCTCAGCAACTCTTCAAAACCTTCTGATCGATAAACCTGATTCTTTCCGTTTTCGTCGGCATAAATAAAATAAATCTCCAGTCCCGGAACCTGGCGGGCAATCTCAATTCCCATATCTTTTCCCAAAACCATAAACGAAGTTGCAAAAGCGTCGGCTGTCATGCAGTCGTTAGCTACCACTGTTGCACTTAATATGCTGTGTTGAACCGGATAACCTGAGATAGGATCGATGGTGTGAGCATATTTTTTACCTTCCTCTTCGTAAAAGTTCAGATAATTTCCCGAGGTTGCCATGGCGCGGTCGGGGAGTTGAAGAATAGCGCTGAGTTCTTCAATAAGTGGATTTTCAATTGGTTCTCTTATTGCGATAGTCCAAATTTTCCCCTTGGCATTTTTCCCGTGGGCAACCACTTCTCCGCCAATATCCACCATGTAATTCAAACATCCCTTTTTGTTTAGAAATTCGCCAATTAGATCGCAGGTATAACCTTTTGCAATGGCACTCATGTTTAGCTGTATTCCTGGATTCTCTTTTACAATTTTTTCGTTGTTGAGTTTTATTTTTGTGTAACCGGTTAATTGTTTCAAAGAGTCGATGATTTCGGGCGTCATTTTTTTTCTGTCTTCCGGACCAAATCCCCAGGCATTGATTAAATCGCCGGCGGTAATATCGAAAGCTCCTTTTGTTATTTCTGAAACTTCAATAGCCTTATTGAAACAGGTAATGAACTCGGGTTCCAGCTCAGTTTCAATATTATTATTGATTTTGCTTATTGTTGAATTTGGATCGTAATGAGAGAAAATATGCGATAAGCGTTGCAGTTCCGCGTCAATGTATTCATGTAAATCGGAACCATCGGGACTTTCGTATTTTATACTGTAGTATGTGCCATAAATTGTGCCGCTGTTGGCAATATATTTAGCAGTATGGTTCTTCTGGTTCCTGCAGGCATTCATCGAAAAGATTACTGCGATAAATAATAATATTTTGATTTTCATATTAATGAAATTTTCTTTCTGCGAAAGTAAAAAATTATGTGTAGCCGGCATGAGAGGGCAAGATAATAACAAGATATTTTTGGTCTGATAAAGCGGGATAGCGCTGAATATGCCAAACAGGTAAGTGAAAATAAATTTTTCGTACCGATTTTTATGCTATAATTTGCGAGAAATATTTTTTAAAAATGAACTCCTGAAACATACACCCATTTCCCATTTTCTTTCCTGAAAAGTGATCTTTCGTGAATCTGGTTAATTTGCCCGTTTTCGAAATACAAAGCTTTAAACTCCACATAACCTTCATTGTCAGTTGCATTTCCGTCTTGTATGTCTACAATTATCAGTTGCAGCCAGCGAACTGATTCGGCCCAGCGTTTTATTCCTTTGCGTTCTTTTAACGTTGGCCGGGTTTTCGAATCGTGACTTCGCATTAAATAATCAATGTCAGCGATTGTAAAAGCCGAGTAGCGCGATTTCATCAATTCCAGGCTAGTAGTTGCTTCTCGCTTTCTGTTAATAATTGCACCACAACAATCGGCGTATTTTTGTTTCGAGCCGCAAGGGCACAGTTCTTTCATTATTTCTGATTTTTGATGAAACGAGTATAATAATTATTTCGCACAAACAAGGTTGATTATTGCGGGAGTTCCGGATCACCCGTAAAATCCGGTGGATTAAAGTTTTAAAGAATAATTCTAAAATCAATTGCGATTAATTCCCTGCCGGAGGCCTTCATTTTTGCCTTGATGCAAAAACGAAGCAAAAAAATCAAGGCTTCTTTTGATCTTTACCCTCCGTTTTTATAAAACCTAAATTCGGACGGGTGATCTCCTCGATTCCTCGGAGCTTCCCGCTCTCATTAAGGTTTTATTTCAACTACGGACAAATACCAAAAGAGGCCGTTCCTCTTATGTAAAGCCAGCACAATTAAAATGTTGTTCGAAGCTTTGGCCTCGTCCGGTGAGCCGGAAAACAAGCGGTGACGGCGTTAAAAAATTACTGCTGTTTGAGGAGGTACGACGAGTTTCAGGAATTTTAGCCGGCATCGCGTAGCTTTTCCGAGGGAAGCGGGCGCAGCCTTGGGTTTTCTGTCTACTCTTTAGGCTAAACCAAAGAGTAGAATCCGTCTGATAAGACAAAAGCTTGTTTCTTATGCTTGGTTTGTAAACTTCTGGAGAAAAACATTTTATTCGCTTCTCCACCGGAAATTTCATGTGATCCCGAGTTCCATCCGTCAGTTGACGGACCCTATAAATAAACAATTCGAATCATATGAAAGATACAAATTTCGTTTTACAGATTTTTTTATAACAACTGTAGCTGTTTTAAATTTTCTGCGTATTTACTTCAATGCTTTTTGCAATGGGCAATTCTCAGGTATATTTTCTCCTTTTCGGTATCGCTGTAAAATTTGAGTTGATTGTTGCGCGAGGTTTCTTCTAATAGCACGGCGCTCGCCTTTTATCCGCGCAATTTTCAGGTTGTCGTAATCCGTGGTTTTATGGCGCATCCAGGCAATTACAGCGCGGGCTGCTCTTTCTTCTATCGGAATCATTTGTGTTCGGGCAACTGTTCCGCTGTTTACCGGAATGGCATGTTCAGTAACCAGTTTAGCCATTTCTTTTTCGAGTGATTTATAAACGTGGTGAAAATTCAGAAAACGTTCGACTTCGCTGCAAAAATCAGCCTCGTATGCAAGCTGTTTTTTCGCACGTCTTTCCCTGTCCTTGTTCAGTTTGTTTTTATATTCGTCGGTCGATCGGGTTAAAGCTACTTCTTTCTGTGCTTCCGCAATAATTTTAGCCGGTGCCCATATTCCTTTGGAAATCATCCGCCGGCCTTTTTTAACCTGTACTCTGAAATACAAACCTCTTGCAGTAACTTTTCTGGTTACACCTGCATCTCCGGAAGGCAGAAAACTCCAGTGTTGTGGTGGTACAAAATAATCTCCGGTTGAAGTTATCAGGTTGCCATCTTTATCTGGAATTATAATGTTTTTGTCAGTTTTCATGCTTTAAATATAGGCTGCAAATGTAATGCTTTAGGCACTATTATATTTTAGTGTGTTATGTTAGTTTTTCACAATAATGTTTGAAAATTTATGAGAATTGTCTATTTGTTAAAAAAATAGTTCGTATTTTTGCGAACAACGAACAATTGGAAATGAAAGTACAGATAATATCAGACGAACAACAAAAAATGGCGCGTTATGCCAAGGCGCTGGGTCACCCGGTCAGGGTTTATGTAATGCAGTTGTTGGGTAGTCAGCATTGTTGCTACAGCGGCGATTTAAGTGAAGAACTACCTATTGCCAAATCAACTCTTTCGCAACATCTAAAAGAGTTAAAAGATGCAGGTTTGCTTCAGGGCGAAATTGAAGCGCCAAGAATTAAATATTGCGTGAACAAAGAAAACTGGGCAGAGGCGCAGCAATTATTTAAAGGATTCTTTAAAATATAAGAAATAAAAAATTTTAACCAGAATGTTCGTATTTCTGCGAACAACGAATAATTTAAAAATAATATGGAAATTAAAGTTTTAGGGACAGGATGTCCTAAGTGCAAAAAACTGGAGGAGATAACCAAAAAGACCATTTCTGAACTGGGTATTGAAGCCAGTATTGAAAAGGTGGAAGATGTTTATAAAATTATGCAATATGGAGTTATGCGGACTCCGGGGCTGGTTGTTGATGGCAAAGTTGTACTAACCGGTCGTTTACCAAAATCAAATGAGCTAAAAGAATTACTAACCAAATAATATAACAAGATGAAAAGTTTAAAATTAATTGTCTTATTTCTTATTTCACTGTCATTTTTCGGAGTTGTTAATGCCGGAAACAGTGTGAACGCAAAGGTTGAAAAGGTAAAAAAGGAAATATATTATTTCCACAACACAAGACGTTGTGCCACCTGCAAAGCAATTGAGACTGAAACCAAAAAAGTACTGGCTGATAATTTTGCCAATGAAGTTGAAAAAGGCGAAATCGTATTTAAAGATTACAACGCAGAAGAATCAGCGAACAAAGCTTTATGTAAAGAAATGGGGGTAACAGGTTCTGCATTAATTGTGGTTAACGGTGATAAAAAAACAGATTTAACCAGTAAAGGATTTATGTATGCACTAAAACAACCAGAAAAACTTCATAAAGCAATAATCGACGCTTTAAAATAAAGATGGAGACCTTTTTAACTTCGCTTTACGAAAATTCAAATGTGCCAATTCTGTCAGCTTTCCTTTTAGGATTGCTCACTGCCATTAGTCCGTGTCCGATGGCTACAAATATTACTGCCATTGGTTTCATTGGAAAAGATATTGAGAAGAAACAGCGTGTTTTTTACAACGGATTAATATACACGCTGGGAAGGGCTTTTTCCTATACCGTTTTGGCCTTTATATTGTTTTTAGGAGCCGATCAGTTTAAATTATCATCGTTCTTTCAGTTGCATGGAGAGAAGATTCTCGGGCCGCTTTTAATCGTTGTCGGAATCTTTATGTTGGGACTGATAAAAATTAATTTTCCCGGTTTTAATGGTCTGTCTGCGAAGTTGGAAGAAAAAGGGAAATGGAATTTCTGGAATGTACTTTTACTGGGAATTGTATTTGCCCTGGCTTTTTGTCCGTACAGCGGAGTATTGTATTTCGGTATGCTTGTTCCAATGTCAATAGGTTCAGCACACGGACTGATTCTTCCCGTTGTTTATGCATTAGCCACGGGGATTCCGGTGATAATAATTGCCTGGCTTTTGGCTTTTACTATATCAGGTGTAAGTAAATTTTATAACACCTTAAAAAACGTTGAATATTGGATGCGCCGGGTTATTGCGGTGCTTTTTATTGGAGTAGGAGTGTATTATTTAATAACGGTTTGGTTGTAACCAGCCGAAATTTAGAGAAACACAAAATTTGAAGAGATGAAAAAAGTTTATTTAATACCAGTCTTACTTGTGTTCTGGGTTCTGTTATACATGAACTTGGCACGCATTGCCGATTTTTTTGTATACAATTTAATAGGAATGGAGGAAGGCAAACATTTAACTGAATCCATCTGGTTTTTTATTTTCGAAGTTCCCAAGGTAATGCTATTACTGGTTTTGATTGTTTTTGCAGTGGGAGTGATCAGAAGCTGGTTCTCTGCCGAGAAAACGAGAAAGGCATTGGAGGGGAAATCGCTGTTTGCAGGTAATACAATGGCATCGGGTTTGGGAATATTAACTCCTTTTTGTTCTTGCTCTGCCATTCCTTTATTTTTGGGTTTTGTAGAGGCCGGGATTCCCATTGGAGTTACCTTCTCATTTTTAATTGCGGCTCCGTTAATAAACGAAGTTGCCCTGGTTTTACTGGTAGGTTTGTTTGGTTGGAAGGTTGCCCTAATTTATGTGGGAACAGGACTTGTAATTGCAACAGTCTCCGGTTTTGTGATAGAAAAACTCAAGCTGCAACGTTATGTAGCTGATTGGGTGTACCAGGTAAAAGCAAATCACCAGGAAATATTGGAAGAGAAGTTAAATTTTAACGATCGTATCCAGATTGGTCTCGATACTGTAAAGGAGATTGTCGGTAAGATTTGGATTTATATACTTATCGGTATTGCAGTTGGTGCTGGTGCCCACGGTTATGTACCCGATGATTACCTGGCCCGGATTATGGGAGCGGGCAGTTGGTACGCGGTGCCTTTAGCCATTTTGCTGGGAATTCCGATGTATTCGAATGCAGCCGGTATTATTCCGATTGTGTCAGTGTTAATTGAAAAAGGAGTAACACTTGGTACTGCATTGGCATTTATGATGTCGGTTATCGGGCTTTCACTTCCCGAAATCATTATTCTGAAAAAGGTACTAAAATGGCAGCTAATCGCTGTGTTTATTGCAGTGGTTGCTGTGGGAATTACTATCGTTGGATTCATCTTCAACTATGTAATGTGATAGTAAGAACAGCGTTTTATATTAATTGAAATAATTCGTTTAAAATAGAAATTATGGAAAATCAAAAGGTAGAAATACCGGAATGGGCATTCGAATTTCATGGACATAAATGTCCGGCAATGCCAATTGGCTATCGTGCAGGATTAACTGCGATGAAAAAACTTGGTGTTCAAAAAGCCAGCAACAAAGAGTTGTATCTCTTTTGTGAAAATGGACCTGCACACGCTGCAGCATGCTTTTTAGATGGGGTAATGGCTTCAACAGGTTGTACATATGGAAAAGGAATAGCAGAAAAACTGAATTATGGGAAAAATGCCATTGTTTTGGTTGATTTAAAAACAAATAGAGCCGTAAGAGTTTCAATACGCCCAGAGTTTTTTGCAAAAGCTTTGAGCTCAGAATTTGTAAAACTTCGAAAACAAAAAGTTGAACCTAAAGATATTAAACCCGAATTAGTTAAACCGTTTATTGAAAATGTAGAGAAACTTGATGAAAATGTGCTTTTTTCTGTAAGCGAAGTTTTCGAAAAAACGGTTGAACTGCCCAAAGGAACTTTTGATTGGCATAACTGCTCGAAATGCAACGAGATTGTATTTGATAACCGATCAGTAATTATTGATGGAAAAAGAGTTTGTATTCCTTGTTCAGAAAATAATTAACATCATATTGTGGAATTATACTTAGCAGCAATTTCTTTTCTGGCAGCCTTTGTTTTCTCTCTTGGAGGTATTGGGGCGGCAATTATATTAATTCCAATTATGGATACTTTCGGTATGCCTATTTCGGTGGCAAAACCAGTGGGATTATTTTATAATACCATTAGTTTAGCGGGAGCAAGTATCAATAATATCAAAAACAAACGACTTGATTTTAAATTAGGCATTCCAATTATTATTTTTTCATTTGTTTTCGCAAGTATTGGAGCTTATCTAACAAAATTTATTGCAACACGTGTTGTATTGCTCTTGTTCGTTTGTTTCCTGGTATTTTCAGGATTTATGTTTCTGTTTTTCAAAAATAAAAACGGAGCTGATTTTCGCGATGATATTCCCTATTTGCCACTTTCGTTGATTGGTGCAGTTGCAGGTCTAATATCGGGTTTGCTCGGAATTGGTGGAGGAGGAATTATTTCTCCGCTTTTACTGATGATGGGCTTTAATCCCAAAAAGATCACGACAATAACTGCATTTGTTGTTCCTTTTTCTTCACTCTCAGGATTTCTTACTTACTGGTCGATTGGTGCGGTTAACTGGAGGCTGTTGATAATAACATCTCTTGCAGGTGTTGCAGGGGCAACTATTGGAAATATATTTATGCAAAAGCGATTAAATCCTAAAGTTGTAAAGAAAATACTTGCAGTAATTCTATTAATTATGGCTGTTAAAATGGGAGTTAAATTGTTTTAATACTCAACGTTTACGAATAGAAAAAACCATTTTTTAACTTTTTAAATCAAAATATTATGAAAACAAAAACCATAGGTTTCATCGGAGGCGGAAGGATTACCAAGATCTTTCTGCAAGCGTTTCAAAACAAAAAAACTGTTTTCGAAAACGTGAAAGTATTTGATCCCAACAGCGAAACGCTGAATGCTCTTCAGAATTTATTCCCTGAGATTGAAATAGCAAAATCAGCAAAGGAAGCAGCCGAACAGGAAGTTGTTGTTTTAGCCGTTCATCCTCCGGTGATGGGCGAAACCTTGGCAATGATAAAAGATGTTGTTACAGATGATACACAGGTGCTTTCGCTTGCTCCAAAAGTAACGATAGAAAAGATTGCAGGCGATCTGGGAACTTTAAAAGTTGTCCGAATGATTCCGAATGCCACTTCATACATCAACAAAGGTTATAATCCGGTAGCTTTTCATCCTCAGACCGACGCAAAAGTCAAAAAGAAATTTATGAAAATGGTTAAAGCTCTGGGCAAAAATTTCGAGGTGGAAGAAAGCAAGCTTGAAGGATATGCCATTGTTTCAGCCATGCTGCCAACTTATTTCTGGTTTCAATGGGAAGAAATGATAAAGGTTGCCGAAGCAACCGGATTGGATGAAAAAGAAGCTAAGAAAACCGTTGAAGCTACCTTAAAAAGAGCTCATTCCATCTTTTTCAAATCGGGTTTGTCGGCCGATGAGGTGAAAGACTTGATTCCTGTAAAACCTATTGGCGAGGCAGAAGAACAGATTTCTGAAATATACCAGTCCAAATTAATGGGGTTGTACGAGAAGATAAAAGCATAAAATAGAAATAAGCCAAGGGGGTAACTCAATAAAGTTTACCCCCTTTTTTGTCAAACAAAAAACATAATCAGAAAACAAATATCAGGAATAAAGGCCTATAGGTGCCAGTATTACTTTTAACATCAGATTCTCAGGAATTAGTACCGACTTTACCATAAAGAAATTTTCTCCGGGAAGCAGTAGAATTACCCGGTGAAAACGTACGTAAGTATGATAAAAATAGCTTCCCCATGCATGCAGCGGTTTTTTGTCGGGATAAAGTGTTCTAACTGGTTCTTCAAGCGTAACGATCAATTTATTTCCGTTTACCTTAATATTGTTCGGTTCCTGATTAAACAGGGGAGAAAATAAATTCAATTCCCAGCCGTTTCCTTGCGGCGAAGAATAGAAACCTGATATTTTAACATTATTTGTACTGTCGCTTAATTTTTCAATATGAAATAAACTGTAACTGTTTTGCTCCTGGTTGTTATAAAGAGAAGTTCTCATGACTAAATATTTTAGTGTGATTATAAAATGTAATAATTGTGGCAATACAAAAATCACATTATTAGTACTTTAGATTTTGCTACCAAAAAGAAAGGTCACACTAAGCAAGGCGGAGGCAAATCGATAAGAAAAGCAAGTAATGATACACTGTGGCATGCTGGTGTCGTGTTTTTCAAATTCAGCCGCGTAGAACTTAATAAATCCGGATGAACTGACTTCGTAAGAATTGCTTCTCCCGATCCTGAAAAATCGATCCCCAGATCATCGCATAAAATGCTTGCCTGCGAATCAAATTCGTTAATAAATAATTGACTTTTTGAAATATTGTATTCAACAGGGTAGTGAGATTTTTCAGCTGCCTGAATACCGGAAGACAGCCCAAGAAGTAATCCTATTAATATGTGAATGAAATATCTCATTTCTGTTCCTGTTTCGAGGATTAAAATTACTATTTAGTCGTTTAAATAAAACATAAGAAAAGTTAATTAGAGTTAAGGTTCAATAACAGAGATAATTGATTGAGAATAGGCGTTTCATTTGTTTAGGAAGATTTCATATTAACGAAATAAACAGGAATAAAAGCCGGTTTTTATTAAATAGAATTACCTTTGCGCGCATTATTAAAAACAAATTTATATGGACGAAGGCCCGTATCATAGGAAAATAAAAATGAACTCTTACCAATAGGGGCCTGTTATGCCTCTGTTGATAATAAAAAATCAGAGGAGGCAAAGCCATGTTAAAAATCTTCAAAACATTTGGCGGTTATACCGAAATTCAACAACCGGAAGAAGGATGCTGGATTAATGTTACCAAACCTACAGAGACAGAAACCAAATCATTGATTAACGATTTTCATGTACCAGATGATATTGTCAGGGATATTCTTGATGCTGATGAGCGATCGAGGATTGAATACGACGACGATTGGTCTTTGATTATTCTTCGTATTCCGGTTCCGAGCGAAAATAACGGTGTGCCTTTTTTTACGGTTCCGCTGGGTATTTTTATGACCGATAAATTCACTATAACTCTTTGTCAGGTACAAAACGAAGTTTTACCTTTTGATCAACCATCGTTATACCGCAATGGCACCATTCACAATAGTGTAAACAAACCGGTAAAAGACGTTTTAAATTTTACGCTCAAACTGTTTTTTCGTACGTCGAATACCTATTTGCGTTATTTGAAACAAATTAATCAGCAAACTTCCTCTATCGAAAAAGATCTGGAAAAATCAATACGAAATAAAGAATTGCACAAACTGCTGATGATGGAAAAATGCCTGGTGTATTTTATAACATCGTTAAAAGCCAACGAACTTGTTTTGGCAAAACTGAGCAATTCGAATAAACGTTCCATCAGCGAAATAAATGAAGATTTACTTGAGGATGCGATCATTGAAAATAAACAAGCCCTGGATATGGCACAGATTTATTCCGATATTCAGAGTGGAATGATGGATGCTTTTGCCTCGGTAATTTCCAATAACCTGAATGTGGTTATGAAACAGCTGGCTTCTATTTCTATCATACTTATGATTCCTACTTTGGTGGCCAGTTTTTACGGAATGAATGTTCCCAATTCATTTGAAAACAATCACTGGGCATTTTTTCTGATATTGGGAATGTCTGTTGTTTTGGCCAGTATCGGAATCCTGATATTCCGAAAACGCGAATGGTTTTAAACTGATTCATTTTTTGATCTGCAAGAGTTTACGATAACTTAACGATTTGTTTAGATGTATATATACGTCGGAATTTATTTTGACGTATATTTGCGTCAAACAATAGCAATGGTACAATCAAAGACAGATTTATTTGAAGAGGAGCTGAAAACGCAGGCTGCTTATTTTAAGGTGTTGGCGCATCCGGCGCGTTTAAAAATTTTGCAGTACTTGTCGGAAGCGAACAGCTGCATTACCGGCGACCTGTCGGAAGAGTTACCATTGGGCAGAACCACCGTAAATCAGCACATTAAAGAGTTGAAAGAAGCTGGCTTGATCCAGGGGCACATCGAAGGCGTACGAACAAAATATTGTTTGAATCCGGAGAAGATCTCCGAGGTGAAAGCGGTGATCGAACAATTCTTAAATGGACTGAATGCCGGAAATTATGAATGCATATAAAAGTAACATTTAATCAGAATAATAACATGAAAGTATTAATTCTATGCACCGGAAACAGCTGTCGTAGCCAGATGGCACACGGCTTTTTACAATCGTTCGATGAGCGAATTCAGGTTGAATCAGGAGGTACCGAAGCTTCCGGAAAACTTAACCGTAAAGCCGTTAAAGCAATGGCCGAAATTGGTATTGATATCAGCGGATATACTTCCGATTCGGTTCAGAAATTTTTAAACGATAAATGGGATTATGTAATTACCGTTTGTGGTGGTGCCAACGAAAATTGCCCTGCTTTTTTCGGTGAAGTTAAACATCGTCTGCACATCGGTTTCGATGATCCGTCGCACGCCACCGGCACCGATGAGTTTATCTGGAGCGAATTTATCCGTGTGCGCGAAGAAATTAAAGAGCGTTTTTGGAAGCTTTATGAAGAAGAAATTAAACCGCAACTCTAGAATGAATAGGCAATTTGCAGTTGGCAATAGGCAAACGCACAAACTTTGCCTACTGCCTGTTTGGTAGCTTAATATTTACATCAGTCATTCTCAAATAAAATTGATATGCCATCAAAAAAGCGTTTGAAATTTCTCGACCGTTACCTCACTTTGTGGATCTTTCTGGCTATGGCCGTTGGGGTGTTTGGAGGTTACTTTTTCCCTGCAATTGCTGATTTCTGGGAATCGTTAAAACCATCGGAAGAAAGTACTACTAATTTACCCATTGCTATTGGGTTGATCCTGATGATGTATCCGCCACTGGCAAAAGTCAGGTACGAAGAGCTGGGCGATGTGTTTAAAAACTACAAGGTTTTAACCCTGTCGCTAGTGCAAAACTGGGTAATTGGTCCGGTGCTGATGTTTGCACTCGGTATTTTGTTTTTTAAACTTTTTCCCGGGCAGGATAACGCCAACCTGCCATACATGTACGGAATAATCATGATTGGTTTGGCACGTTGTATTGCGATGGTGATCGTTTGGAACGACCTTGCCAAAGGCGACACGCAATATGCAGCCGGCTTGGTGGCTTTTAACTCCATTTTCCAGGTACTGTTCTTTTCTGTGTATGCGTGGTTTTTTATAGCTGTTCTTCCCGGATGGTTTGGTGTACCGACCAACGATGCTGTTGAAAATATTACCATCGCACAAATTGCCGAGAGTGTGCTTATTTACCTCGGAATTCCGTTTGCTGCCGGTTTTATTACCCGGTTTGTTTTGATTCGGATAAAAGATAAAATCTGGTACGAGCGAAAATTTATTCCAAAAATTAGTCCACTCACACTTATAGCATTGCTATTTACTATTGTAGTGATGTTCTCGCTAAAAGGTGAATACATTGTAAAAATCCCGCTCGATGTGGTTGCGATTGCCATTCCTTTGCTGATTTATTTTGTGATAATGTTCTTGCTGTCATTCTTTATGAGCAAGAAAATTGGTGCCAACTACGAGCAAAGTACAACCTTATCGTTTACGGCAGCCAGTAATAATTTTGAGTTGGCTATTGCTGTAGCTATCGCTATTTTCGGAATGAACTCAGGCGAAGCTTTCGCCGCTGTTATTGGACCTTTAGTCGAAGTTCCGGTTATGATTGCTTTGGTAAACGTGGCACTGCGATTCAAGAAAAACTATTTTTAGTTTAATTCTGATAACTATAAAAAGGCAGTTCTAAATCAACCTCTATCTTTGTAGATTCAAAAAATAAAGATCTGTTATGTTGGATTTTAAAATAGATAAAGAAAAATGTATTAAATGCGGGCTTTGTGCCCAGGATTGCCCGGTTTTGATTATTAACGGGAAAACGGAATTTCCGGAAATAAAAGAAGGAAAAGAATTGAATTGTTTAAAGTGCCAACACTGCCTGGCAATCTGCCCCACCGGAGCGTTATCTATTTTTGGAAAAAATCCTGATGAAAGTATTCCTGTTCAGAAAGAAGATCTGGTGCCGGAGCAGCTGGCGAATATGATAAAAACACGCAGGTCAATCCGCAAATACAGGAAGGAAGAATTGAGCAAAGAGTTAATCCTGGAATTGCTGGAAATTACTGCGTACGCACCTTCGGGACACAACAACAACGGAGTTTTATTATCGCTAATTGATAATCGTAAAGATCTGGAAAGTTTCAGGGAAATGGTGTACGACGCCATTAAAACCGAGTTCGAAAAAGGGAATAACGACCGGCATTTGCCCCTGCTTACCGGATTTCAGAATCTGTGGGAAACCAAAGGAATAGATGTGATGTTTCGCGATGCCCCGCATTTAATTATTGCAACAGCTCCAAAACAGAAAGAAACTCCTTTTGAAGATTGTATTATTGCGTTAAGCTATTTTGAGATGGTAGCCACTTCGCACAACGTGGGAACTTTGTGGAATGGCATGCTAAAATGGATTATTAATGATATCGCTCCTGAGTTGCGAACTAAGCTTGGAATTCCTGAAGATCATGTTTTTGGTACCACAATTAATTTTGGGAAGGCTGCCCGAAAATATGCTCGTTCGATACAAAGTGAAGGTCTTAATTTAAACCAGATAAAATTTAATTAAACATTTGTTCGATTTGTTATTAAAAAAGGTATTTTTATATTCTTAAAAATTAGCAAAGAGTATGAAATGAGCATGAAAATTTATTCAGACCAAACGATGAAGACTAAAATTCATGCGAATTCCATGTGTTACCTTAATAAATAAATAATTTTAAACACATGAAAATAGGAATAATAATCTGCGACCGTTATAAAAGTTGTGCCGGTGGAAAATGTTTCAAGGCATTGCAAAACCGTGAAGGGGCTTTCGATATTTACGATAAAGAAACCTCGTTGGAAATAGTTGGTTACACCAGTTGCGGTGGATGTCCGGGAGGAAACATCGAGTACGCGCCCGAAGAAATGATTAAAAACGGAGCCGAAGCAATTCACCTTGCCACCGGACTTGTTGTTGGTTATCCGCCTTGCCCACGTATTTCTCATTTTAAGAAATTCATTGAAGAGAAGTATAAAATCCCGGTGGTGATTGGTACCCATCCAATTCCTGAAAAGTATTTAATCACGCATTCGAATTTGGGTACATGGAATGGCGAAAAATGGAAAGAGATTACCGGTCCGACAATGGGAACAGAGGAAATCAGGATTGCCTATAATTAATTCGAAAAGGAAATATGTATAAGTTTCTGTTTGGCCCGGTTCCTTCACGACGATTGGGAATGTCGCTGGGAGTTGATTTGGTGCCTAAAAAAGTTTGCTCGCTCGATTGTGTTTATTGCGAAGTCGGGCACACCACAAAGCTGACTTTGGACAGACTTGAATATGTTCCTGTGCAGAAAGTTAAAGAAGAACTTTCACATTATTTTACAAATAATCCCGATTCCGATTACATTACCTTTTCTGGTTCGGGCGAGCCAACTTTAAATATTTACATCGGAGAAATTTTAGAGTTTATAAAACAGCAGAAACCTGCAATTCCGGTTGCTGTGCTTACTAACGGAACTTTGCTTTCCGATAAAAATGTAAGGACTGCTTTGTTGAATTCTGATATTATTCTTCCCTCGTTTGATGCTGCAACGGAAGAGGTGTTCCGGAAAATAAACCGTCCGGCAAAAGGATTGTGTATTACTGATTATTTTGAAGGATTGGTTTCGTTTCGTAAAGAATTTAAAGGAAAAATATGGCTAGAAATATTAATTCTTCCGGGCTACAACGATACTAAAAACGAACTCGCTGAACTTAAAAAGGCGATTTTGAAAATTCAGCCCGACAGCGTTCAGTTAAATACCCTGGACCGCCCCGGAACGGTTGAATATTTACGCGGAGCTACAAGGGAAGAATTACAGCAGGTAATTGATTTTTGGCAATTGGATAATGTTGAAATAGTGGCTGCAGCGCCCGATCGAAAAAATGTTCAGTCGTACAGAACTGATCAGGAATCTGCAATTCTTGAAACCATTTTACGAAGACCATGTACGCTTGATGATCTGGAAAAAATATTGGGAATTCACATCAGCGAAATCAACAAATACCTGGATGTTCTGGAAGCTCAGAATAAAATTGTCGCTGTCCACCAGGAAAGAGGCGTATTTTATCAGGCAGCCGAAAAATGATCCATTTTAAATTTATCGATACTGTCCGGTTAAATTTCCCGGACAGAATTGAAAACTTATCAATTTAAAATTCAATTCCTTCTCGTGCTTCAATACCTTGTGTGTAATAATGTTTAACCTCTTTCATTTCGGTAACTAAATCAGCCAGTTCAATAATGTTTTTGGGAGCGTATCTTCCGGTTAGTATTAGTTCCAGTTCTTCCGGTTTGCTTTTTATGATTTCGATTACTTCTTCTGCAGAAAACAGTTTGTAAAAAATGGCAATAAAAACTTCATCAAGGATTACCAGTTCGTATTTTTCGGAATGAATAATTTGTTTCACTTCAGCCAATCCTTTTTGTGCAGCAATGATATCGGCTTCGGTTGGATGGTTTACTATAAAGCAGCCTAATCCAAATTGTTTCACTTCTACATTCGGCAGAAATTCCCTGACTGCTTTTATTTCGGAGTACATTTTACCTTTCACAAACTGCGCAAAAAATACTTTTTTACCGGCACCGGTAGCCCTTAGTGCCAGACCGAATGCCGCAGTTGTTTTGCCTTTTCCATTGCCGGTATAAATTTGAGTATAACCTTTCATTTTTTTAGGAGTGATTGAAAGATCAAAGGTATAAATTCTATGGGCAGATTTAAGGCAATACAAAAAAAAAGACCGTTACAAATAATCTGAAACGGCCTTTCTTTTTTAACAACAAATCTCTACAACAACTATTCGGTTTTAATTAATTTTTCAGTTTTTACGAAATCACCGATTTGAACGCGGATGAAATAAGCTCCGGGATTTAATTGTAAATCATGAATGGTGATTTTATGTTGTTTACCATAAGTTTCTTTAAAAACTAATTTGCCTGTAATATCAATCAGGTAAACCTCAGCTTTTTCATTGTTCCCGAAATCATCATTCGAAATATTTATCTCGTTGTTGAAAGGATTTGGGTAAATATCCAGTGAGATTTCCTTTAAACTCAGGTTCGGATTAGCAGTAGGCAAGATGTTTACACTTTTAGTGCCCGGTTGGGAGATATTTACCAGGTAATCTTCCATCTCTCCGCTAAAATTATCGTCGCAAGCTGCCGGAGAGCTGCCGGTTTTCATCGCAATTCGCAATCGGGTTGAGGCAACCGTATTCGAAGGAATGGTTATGGTTCCTGTTACAGTTCCTTTTTTGTTGTTTCCAGCATAGAGAGTTTCTCCAGCATCAACAAAATCGTCGTTCCCGTAAACATCTAACCAGATACGCCAGAAATTTCTGTTTTTGTCGTTGTATGGTACCAGCTCGAATGCATATGTTGCCCCTGCTTCAAATTCAAAAACCGGATCGGTAAAAAGCATATAACCCGAAAGATTTTGTGCAACAGTATTGGTTTGTCCATTAATGTTGACTGAAACAATCCAGTCGGAAGAATTATCAATGGTCGGTTCACAATAATTTTCATCCGGAACTTCACTCACAGTAATATAATTTTGCTGTATTAAAGTATCGCTTCCGTAATCATTGATGGCAATCAGCGATACAGTATAAGTATTGGCTGTGGCATATGAATGCGAAGGATTTTGGACTGTTGAACCATTCCCATCTCCAAAATCCCATCTCCAGTCGGTTGGTGAGTTAGTAGAAAGATCGGTGAACTGGACCGGATCGTCTACATAAACCGATGTTGCATCGGCGGTAAAATTGGCAACCGGAGGATCGGTGGGAAGAGGATCAACCTTAATATAGTCAACTTTGGTTTCTGTATTTGAACCTGCACTGTTGGTTACTTTTAAGGTAACAGTATATGTTCCTGCAGTGGTGTAGGTGTGTGAAGGATTCTGAACAGTTGAACTTCCTCCGTCTCCAAAATCCCATTCCCAGCTGTCGGGAGTATTGATGGAATTATCAGTAAAATATACTGTTTCATTTACTAATAGTGAAGTTGGATTAGCTGAAAATTCAGCTACCGGTGGATTAACTCCTGCCGGCTGGATATTTACCAGGTAATCTTCAATTTCGCCACCACTAACATTTGTACAAGCATCAGGTGTTCCACTGTCGCTCATAATTATGCGCATACGGGTGATACCCACATCCGAGGTTGTGGGAAAGCTTCCGTAAATAGTTGATTTACTTTTTGAAGGAGCAAAAACCAAATCGTTGCTGTCGAAACCATTTTGGTCATAGTCGATATAAACCGCCCAGTACTGGTGGGTGCTTCTTCCGCTAAAGCCGGGTGTAAGCGTCAAACTTACCGAGGTATTGGTTTCCAGGTTAAACGGCTCTTCATTGGTGTAATTGCTGTAACCATTAATCGGGTTTATTTGTGTTAAACTTTCTCCGTTTACGGTTACGTTTTTAATCCATTCTGAAGAGATGTTTCCGTCTACTTCGCAATAGTAGATGCTTTGTTTTGCAAGCACTTCAATCTGAAGCGTTGTAGTTGCTGCATTCCCAATGTTATCAGAAACTCCCACTGTCCATGAATTTATTCCAATATCTGTTCCCGACGGAGTTCCTGAAACGTTTCCATCAGTATTAACTGTTAGCCATTCAGGACCGTCAACTTTTGTGAATGTTAACACATCTCCGTCTTCATCAAATGCAAAACTTTCTATTGAGCCTGAATAAACCTGGTCTTCTGTGGCATCGTCCAAAATAATAGGATCGGTAGTGAATACCGGATCATCGTTTACATTCAAAACGTTTATTTCCAATATTGCCTGATCGCTTCCTCCGTTACCATCGCTAACTTCAACTGTAAAGTTATTCATACCTACATCCGCTTGAACAGGTGTTCCACTTAATGTCCCGTCAGCGTTAATTATTAACCAATCAGGACCATTTATTTTTGAATAGCTTAAATTATCTCCATCTGCATCGGTGGCCGAGCCTGCAATTGAAGCGTTGTAAGGAGAATCTTCAGAAGCTTCTGCAGCTGAGAACGGATCGGCTGTGAATACCGGCGCATAGTTAAAATCCTGTACCGTTATTTCGAGTGTAACATCACTATACTCTCCGTTTTCGTCTTCTACTCGAATGATCCATGATTTTATGCCAATGTCAGCAGCTGACGGGGTTCCGGTAATTGTTCCATCGGACTCGACAATAAGCCAGCCGGGGCCTTCCAAGAAAATGAAAAATAAATCATCACCTTCTTCATCGTATACATAACCTGCCAACGATGAAGAATAAAGTACTCCTTCCATTGCATCAGTTTCAATAATTGGATTGGTATTCCAAACCGGAGCATCGTTAACCCAATCCACATAAATTTCAAGTTGTTCGGTAACAATAATTCCTCCTCCGTCATCAACTTCAATGTCCCAAATGTTTAATCCTTCATCTGCTTGTAATGGTGTACCCGATAATTGGCCATCAGAAGAAATCTGCAGCCAGTCGGGGCCATAAGCTTTGGTGAAAACTAAAACATCGTTTTCTTCATCAAATACAACATCGAGTAATGTGCCGGAATACTCCTGGTCTTCCGTAGCATTTGCCTTTACAACAGGACTGGGATTAAAGTAAGGAAGGTCGTTCCACGGCTCAACAATAATATCCAGCTGTACATCATCTGAAGCCTGGCCATCGCTAACAATAATGTACCACCAGTTAAGTCCAACATCTGACTGAGCAGGTGTTCCTGTAAGTTCTCCGGTAGTTTCATTAATTGATAACCACGACGGGCCATTTTCTATTGTGTATGTTAATGCATCACCATCTTTATCGCTGACATAATTGCTTAAATCAATGGTGTATAAATGGTCTTCAAAGGCATTCTCTCCAATAATTTCAGATTCGGTAAATTCCGGTGGATCATTTACATTAATCACATCAATTTGCAGTTCCGTTTCGGTATAATTACCAAAGTCATCCGTTACACGAACAATCCAACTGTTTGCCCCAACTTCGCTGTAATCGGGGGTTCCCGAGAGATCGCCGTTTGCTGAAACGGCTAACCAATCAGGGCCTGATTCTTTTGTAAAGATAAGCAGATCGCCTTCCGGATCGGTAGCATCATCGGCAAGTGTGCTACTGTATGCAATATCTTGCGTTCCGTCATTTTCAATAAGAGGATTAGAAACAAAAATTGGTGGTTCGTTTTCCTCTCCAACAGTATATTCGATATTTAAAACAGCTGCGGAAGCAGGTTCACCATCGTATGCCTCGGCAACTCTGCTGTTGGTTTCTGTTCCTGTAATAAACAGCGAAATTGCACTGGATGCAGAGAAGCCTGGACGGTCGACAATTTCTTGTATAACAGATGATAAATCAGGCGTTTGTTGATTCACAGCTGCTTCAGCAATCGTGTTCCAGTCAGGAGGGCTCCAACTAACGGTATTGGCAGTTTGGGTGCGGTTAGAAAGGTTATTCGCTGAACTTGCAAAAGCCGGCGAATCATCACTGGCATCTCCTGAAATGATCAGGTTTACTGCTCCGCTTGAAACTTCATCAACGGTAAATTGTACCCAGGCATTGGTAATTGTAGCACCCTGCGGAATATTAAGATCGGCAAAATGCAGTCCGACTGTTTGTAAAAACAGATCGTTATATGTGTCATAAACCAATTCCAGATCGGTACTTGTCATGTACATCGTTCCATTTTGTCCTTCTTCAGCATCATCGTTTGCAGAAGCTATCTGAGCAGAAATAGTTTCGCTATATGTTCCAACTGTGATGTTTATCGGATTTGATGTTGTTACTGCGTCAACGTTATCGGTTGCTTTTGCAGTAATGTTGTAAGATCCGTTGTCAGGAATTGTCCAGGTTAGTTCGAACGGTGACGAATTAACAGTTCCGACTGAAACACCATCCACAAAGAATTCAACTTTTGTAATCGAACCATCTGGATCTGTGGCGTCAGCTGAAAGAACGATGGTTTGTGGCAGGTTAAAATGTTGTCCTTCTTCGGGATTTGTAATGGCACAAACCGGCGAAACGTTTGAAATGCCACCTTCAATGAATATTGGTGAAGAAATAGCCTCGTCTCCATCGGTTTGGGTAACTTTTATGTAATAATAATCACCATCGGAAGTACTCATATTTTCGTTAATAGTTACATCAGAACTTCCGGATGACCACGAATTAAAAAGTAGGCCGTTTTTCAGCAACTGAATCTCCGAGAATGTTTCTCCATCGTCGTCTGAAACCTGTATTTGTAATCCTTGCCCAGCTGCCCCTTCAACTGAGGAGCCCATTTCTGCTCCATCAATCTTAAACGACATTTTTATGTTTTTATCCAGGGTGGAATAGAAGCGCCGGTTTTTAATGGCATCGTAAATGTCAGCTCTTGTTAAATTATTTGCCAAAACCGCCAGGTTGCAATCATTGAATGTACCCCAGGTTGCTTCGTGGTTATCTTCCGAGCCTCCTGCTCCGATTTTCCAATCACGTGTTAGTGCTTCATCAAAATAGCCAAGATTACCGTCAGGGGTATAATATCCGTCGTTATAATAATATGTGGTGTACAGGTCATTTTTATTCCACAGTTCCATTCCCACAAATTTATCTGATGGGGTGTCGAGGAACTGTCCAAATTCTTCATCAGAGGAATTCTGTCGGCCGGGATGATTAAAAAACGCCGCACACTCGTGAGCGTTTACCCACGAAAGCAAGTCGCTGAAATTTGGTTCTGAATCTATATCGCAATAGTCATCGGTATTAATAACAGTAACGTGTCCATGAGTACTATGCGACCATTCAAATCCCCAGAAAGTAGTAAAGATTCCATCCTGATTATAACTATCTGCTACTGTTTTTGTAGTTGTCCACTCTGATGCATCAATTTGATTAGCGTGATCGGAAAGACCAAAGAAGTCAAGCCCTGCATTATTTTTTGCATAATTATAGGCATCATCCGGTGTTCCTGTTCCATCTGAAACGTTGGAATGGTTGTGAAGATGACCGTAATACACTTTATAAGCAGTAGGCGCTAATTCAGTGCAATAGCCATACTCGTCAAGCGGGCCTAATGTTGGATCACTGTCGTCGCCATCTGCAAGGTCAGGCCCCGGACATCCGACTGGTTTTTCTCCCAATCCCCACCAGTAATAACCGTCATCATCGGCATCATCCCAGGTTACGGTGCGCGAAACCATTTCACTGGTAATTGGGGTGGTAATTCCGTGTGTCCATCCAAAACGCAATGGATCAACGTCGAAATAGGAGTATCCTTGATTACCAAAAGAAGTTCCCCAACTGTTTTTAAAGATCCAGAGCACCTTGCCTATTAGAGGATCTCCTGCTGTTATAGTAAGTGGTTGTTCATCATAAACAGTTGTTCCATCACTATAAATAAAAGAATCTCCTTCCTTTACGGTATGATAACCAACAAGAACCATCGCATGACTCCAATCCAGGATTCCTCCACTAATTGGCCCCATTTCAATCAACATTTTTTGCATACCTTCAACCGTTGTTGGGTAATCAGTGCTTCCATAACTTATACGGCCGTTTATCTTTATTAATTCAGAAGCATCATCTTTTTCTGTTGAGCAAAGAGAGGGAGAAAAATTTGCTGTATATGGCCAGGCAGCTTCATCAACAACTCCGTAATCGCGGATTTTATCCAATGCCCTGTATGGGAATCCGCCATCGCAATCGTCAAGAGGATTTGTGCAGGAAAGAACATCCTGTTCCGAAAGATTTAAATCGAGATTTTCATCATTAAAGTAAAGGTTTGCCATTGCTTCGGTTGCTCCTGTTGCAGCAAATGCCCAGCACGAACCGCATTGTCCCTGGTTTTTTACAGAGGTTATCCAGTTCTTACCATGTCGGTCACGCCAATCCCAGTCGGGAATATAAGGTGTGGAGGCTGCTGCTGATTTTAATAAAGAACCATCACCAACTGTTAAAATTCCGCCTGCATAATATTCAATACCTGCAGGGAATGTACTTTGTCCGTATAGTTTTTTTCGTTCAGCGTAGGTCATTTTAGCGACATCGGTTGGTCCGGCAATCCATTTTAATCCTTTGGATTTAATGTGGGTATTTAGCCGTTTTACTTTTTCCTGAAGCTGCAGCTCTTTGCTTTCTTGTTTGGCTGCCTTAATATTAAAGCCCTGGCGTAAACCCGTGGCATACTTAAATTGTTTTAGGTTAACTTCCGCATTTTCCACTTCAATGTAAAGTGAATAAGGTTTAACTCCGTCGAGGACAGTTGTCTCCTCACAAATGTCTTCAACGCTAACAGTTGCTTGTTCTTCCAGCAACGGGAAAGTTTCGTAAATCTGGTACTCGTTAAAATTTTCGTCAAGAAGGATGAGGCGAACGACCCCATCTGATCCCGAGAATTTTACTTCGGCATCAACGGCAGCACCAAAAATATTGGTATTTATTCCCTGAAAAGGAAATATCTCTCCGGAGGAAGTGAAGGTTTGGTTTAACTCAATAGATTTGGGATTGTTTCCCAGCATTGAAAAACCTTTATTCTGCGCATTCGCTTGAAAAAAACATAGGCATAGAATAATCTGTAATGGTAGAAAAATTCTTTTCATATCGCGGTTGTTATAGGTTGTTTTTAAATTTGTTTAGTAGTCTGTAATTGCTATACAATTTACGAAATTTGTTTCTAATTAGCCTGTTACTCTGCTGTTTAATATAGCTAGACTTCTTTATCAAAGAAAATGCCGAAATGTTAAAAGGTTGATTGATAGTGCTTTATGATTTTGCGGGGGAATTTGTTTTCTCAGGTTGGGAAAATTGTTTTTGAGTTTTTGTTTATGCGTTATCTTCTGAGGCTTTATAAAACCGTGTGGTAGGATAAGCAAAGCGAATATCTTTTTCGCTATTAAAGGCTTTTAATACTTCTTGCCAGATTTGGTTTTCGGAGCCCCTTCTTTGCCTTGGATTGCATAAATAACGGATTGTTAGCCGAACGCCAAATTCCATTACTCGGGTATATATAATAGGCGTAAGATGTTTGTAATAGATCATGTAATTTTTGCTGGCTTCCTGTATTTCTTTTTGAGCCTTAATATGAATGTCTTTTGAATAATCCTGAATTATTTTTTCAAGAAGACTTTTGGCTTTCTCCCAGTCGCTTTCGAAAGTGATGTTCACTTTTATCTCGTTCCATATGTACTCGAATCCGGAGCTGAAATTTGCCTGTGGTTCAAGAAATACTTTCCCGTTCGGGAGGTGGATGATACGCCCGGTACTTTGGTCGGCTTCCACCCAGTTGCCAATTTCCAGCATGGTAAACTGAAACAGCCTGATGTCGATAATATCTCCTGTATTTTCCCCAATTTGAATGCGATCGCCAACAATAAACGGTTTTCGGGTTACAATAAAAAACCACCCGGCAAGATTAGTTAGCGGATCTTTTAACGCAATTGCCAAACCGGCTGAGAACAAACCTAAAAAGGCTCCAAACTGTTCGAATGCTGGTAGCCAGACAGCTCCAACCAAAATAAGTGTGATAAAAGGAATTATAAATGAAAGTGTGCGTTTCCATTGATAGCGGGTTTTTGCGTTTTGAGTTTGTCGCCACACGACCCGTAAAATCGCAAACCTAAGAATGTACAGAACGAAAATAATAATGATCGACAGAAAAATTTCAGATTGGGTTTGTTTTGTCAGTCCTGTATGTTCAGCAATAAATTCGCTTATATTATTCATGTCTTGAAAAAATAGAAATTGCTGTTAAGGAAGTTACGAAATATTTTGTTTTGTTCAGCTATAACTTCCAGCATGTATTATTCAATTGCTTTCTGATCTTTTGAATGAACAAACAATATAGTCCCCAGATCGTCGTATCCCGCAAACGTGTTTTCTTTTTCGTGTTTTATCATCTCTTCTCTAAGTCCAACAAGGATAAGTCCCGCATCGATCGATTTTTTTGAGATTATTGATCTGGTGGAAACTTCTTCGCTGCGCAGAATTATTTTGACATTTTTTTCACTGATAGGAAGTCTTCCGGACAGAACGAGTTTTTTCATTTCTATTTTCGATTGTTCCACTTCATCTTCGTGGCAGACAACAAAAATATCGATGGTTGTTTTTTTCAGATCGGGGTGTCCTAATAATATAAAGCTGAGAAGTATCATCAGGTTGGCATTTTCGGTGTCAAAAGAATTGATCCAGATATGTATGCCGTTTTGTATTTTCATTTCCTTCGGTGATGCTGCCAGTACACAAATATCAAAATCACCGCTATTTACCAGTGCAAAATTTTCGATTATCTTACCAAGCTTTTCAGGATTTTCCTTATTGTATTCAAAAATGACCATATTATTCTCCATGCCAGCCACGCCCGGTATTTGAATGGCCTGTGCAATAGCCGATGTATACGAAGGAGAAATAATGGTATCAATGTAAACGTAGTTGTCTTCGTCGCCTGCCTCTTCTATCAACTGATTGAGAATTTTATTAGCCTGCTCTACGTTTTTAGACGAATAATAACCTTCAATCATATACAGGAAGGTGCCAAATCCGTATTTATATGAAATCCAGTTCAGCAATTGAAAAGCTCTGTTATCACGGGTAGTTTTATCCGATATACAAATTGCACTGGGGCGCCATTCTTTATGTTCTACCAGCTTTTTTCTTTTTTGCAAATGTACCTGCAGTTTCCGGTTTAGTTGAAACAGGGAGTTGGCAAATAACGATGCGAAATCTTTTCTTTGTTTATGATAGTAGTTGATGTAGGTATAAATAAGTGTCATCGATCCTGCCGCCAGCAAAGCATAAGGAGTACTTATTTTAAACATCACCCAGATAGAAACCAGGAATCCGACCAGCGAAATATACCAGCGCGAGCGGAATGTTGGTCTGTATGAAGGTGAGGCTCCAAAATGATTCAGGAATGAGATTAAACACAGCGAACCATAAGTGACCATAAAAAACATGGATATTATTGACGCAACTGCATTCACATCGCCAAGTGCAACAAAAATAAAGGCGATGGCCACGGTAACTTTAGAGGCATTCCGGGGTTCATTGTCTTCGGTGCTAGCCGTTGCCAACCAGCGGTTTATTCTTTTTGAAGGGAAAGCATAATCCAGTGCAAGTGCCTGCAAGGTCCGGGGAGCAACCATTACTGAACCCAGTGCTGACGAGAGGGTGGAAGCTGCCAGACCCAGAGGTACGATTACGGCTCCTGCCAATGCAATTTTGCCCATTATCAACTGATGTTCGAGCAAATCTTCAACAGAGGCTGATGTCGTAAGTTTATAGACGATAAATACATAGATTATCATCCCTGAAAAGGTGGCCAGAATAGTTCCCATTGGAATGGAGCGCGAAGGTTTTTTCAAATCACCCGATAAGCCAACTCCGGCTGTCATGCCGGTAAAAGCAGGAAAGATAATGGCAAAAACTACGAAAAAGCTTTTAAAATTTCTGAATTGACCTTTGGATAATGATACGCTGGCTGCTTCTGCATATTCAGTGGATCCTAAAAAGAACAGAATTAATGATATGAGTAGAATTCCAACTACAAAATAAAGTGCCTTAACTCCCAGGTTAGCTCCTTTTTTTATTATCAACAGAGCCAGACCTGCCATAACCGGTAAACTAATAACCTGGCGGGGAAGTACAAAATCGTATTTGTCGAGCAGAAAGTTGAAAAAGAATTCGAAAGCTTCTGTAAAAGCAATCACGTAAAAAGCTACGCTGATGGCTTGTGAAAGGAACAGGGCGATCCCAATTGTGGCTCCAATATTCAAACCAAACGAGCGTGAAATGATAAAATATTCTCCGCCCCCTTCAACTCTTTTGTTGGTTGCTATTTCTGAAATGGCAAGAGCTGTTGGTACGGTCACCAAATGACCGAGAAAGATGATTAATATAACACCCCAGAATCCCAGTGTTCCTACAGCAAAACCAAAACGTAAAAACAGAATGGCCCCCAAAATGGTTGAAATGGCTGTCAGGAATACCGGGGCTGTTCCAAATTTATTACTATGATTCGTCATCCTGTTTCTCAATATCGGTTATTTAATGAAATGGAATGTCGTTCCATAAAAATCCGGTACTACTGTTTAATATTCAACTCTTTGTGCCAGCCCTTTTTCAACCAGTTCATCGTTTAGAGAAATCGAACTGTCGGCCAGCCAAACCGTTGCAATATAGCGCCCGTATTTACCTGTGTCTTTTTCAGTCACAACTGTTGCCTCGTTGTTGTTTGATGTGATTCGTTGAACAACAAATTCCTTTGCAACAATTCCATGGGCATATTCTTCCGAATCCTTTTTTACATTATACGTTTCAGGCGTATTAATTCCCTGTAACCTTATCCTTTGGTTTGTGGTGATCTTGAATCCCAGATCAACAACAATGTCGAGTGTATCACCATCGACTACACGATCAATCTTTGCTTTGTATTTGTACACTGCTGTAATTTTAAATTCTCCTCAAGTTACGAAAAAACGAATGTAATCATAGTTCTTTTATACATAATTATTGCTGTTGTTTTCTGTTAAAATAATTATGTGTCCCAGGTTGTTTTTTGTTTGGATTCGGAATCCAAAATGAGATAATAGAAAGAATGTGTCCCAAATGGGGAATGGCAGATTGATGATCATGTGTGTTTAACTTGAAGAAAATGAATGAGTTGTGATAGTTGGCACGCGAATTGAATATTTTGGGTAACGCTTTTTACAAATAAATAAACACAAAACAAGGACGCATCAAATGAAAAAAGAAAATCACCTAAAATGGTTAAACGGGTACTAAGAATTCCCAATTGAGGAACTGTAACAAGAGGAATTAATCAATTACAAACCAGGTTAATTTTAAAAGAAGGTTCCGGAATTCATTAAAAAGATTTTCTTTCTGTTTTTGTATCGTTTCTTGATAAAAGAAAGATGATATGAAATATTCAACAAAAAGTATTACAGAAATTACACTCCCGACATTTCGTTTAGCAGGATTGGTAATTAGCATACTACTTCTTTTTGTGGGTATTGAAAAGGGTAATGCACAGGTTTTTGATGGAAGTTATTCGTCATTGGATTATGAAAATGCTCAGACTATCCTTGTTAATACGGATGCTTCATCGTCATGCCAGGTAAAACAAATTTGGGCAACCAGAACAGAAAATTCAGAGTTACTTCTGGGCTTTCTTAACGGAAACCCTGGAACTGCCGTTTTTAGAATTTATTTGGATACGGATAATAATCCTACCACTGGGTTGCAAACTGAAACTTATGATATTGATTATAATGTTGGAGGAGCCGAACTTGTTTTAGAGATTAATGTTAAAAACGGATATGTTGTCTTATATCGATGGAATGGTAGTAGTCTTGACGAAGATGAATCAGGAGATGTTCAGGCATCATTAGGGAATTTCGATGGTCACGATGGGAAATTTTTTGAAGTACTCCTTCATCTTTCAGTATTTAAAAATATTTGTTTAACCGATGAGTATGGTGTTGTCACTCTGGCAAGGTATATCTCATTCTCTGGAGGAAATACAAATTCAGCTGTATGTTATCAGGAGATTGTAGGATTTGAAATTGGCCTTGGAGGAAACTTAACTCCGGAATCCACCGAAGTTTGTGAAGGAAATAACAGCACTGTAATTACACTCAATAACTACAAAGGAACTATAAAAGGATGGCAATCGAGTACCGATAATGGTTATAGCTGGACTAATATTGATAATGTGTCAAACACATATATTGCTTCTGATTTAACAGAAACTACCATGTTTCGTGCATTGGTTGAGAGTGACAATACTTTTTGTGAAAACGGTGGTAACGTGATTCTTAAATCGGCTCAGGCTAACATCATCGTAAATTACAATGCTTCTTCAATTGTAGATGTGGAAGCTTGTGATTCTTACACATGGAACGACGAAACTTACACCGAAAGCGGAACTTACATTGCTAATCTTGAAACCGTGAACGGTTGCGATTCCACAGCAACTTTAAATCTGAAGATTAACAATTCAGTAGAAACATCAGAAAATGTTTCAGCTTGTGATTCTTTCATTTGGAACGGTGAAACTTACTATGAAAGTGGCGAGTACACAGCTACCTTCGACGCAGCTAATGGTTGCGATTCAACAGCAACTTTGAATTTGACTATCAATAATCCAGTAGAAACATCAGAAACAATTTCCGCTTGTGATTCTTTCATTTGGAACGGCGAAACTTACTATGAAAGTGGCGAGTACACAGCTACCTTTGACGCAGCAAATGGTTGCGATTCAACAGCAATTTTGAATTTGACTATCAACAATTCAATAGAAACATCAGAAACAATTTCCGCTTGTGATTCTTTCACATGGAACGGCGAAACTTACTATGAAAGTGGCGAGTACACAGCTACCTTTGACGCAGCAAATGGCTGTGATTCAACAGCAACTTTAAATCTGACGATCAACAATTCAGTAGAAACATCAGAAACGATTTCAGCTTGTGATTCTTTCATTTGGAACGGCGAAACTTACTATGAAAGTGGCGAGTACACAGCTACCTTTGACGCAGCAAATGGTTGCGATTCAACAGCAATTTTGAATTTGACTATCAACAATTCAGTAGAAACATCAGAAACAATTTCCGCTTGTGATTCTTTCACATGGAACGGTGAAACTTACTATGAAAGTGGCGAGTACACAGCTACCTTTGAGGCAGCAAATGGTTGCGATTCCACAGCAACTTTAAATCTGACTATCAACAATTCAGTAGAAACATCAGAAACGATTTCAGCTTGTGATTCTTTCATTTGGAACGGTGAAACTTACTATGAAAGTGGCGAGTACACAGCTACCTTTGACGCAGCAAATGGTTGCGATTCAACAGCAACTTTGAATTTGACTATCAACAATTCAGTAGAAACATCAGAAACGATTTCAGCTTGTGATTCTTTCATTTGGAACGGTGAAACTTACTATGAAAGTGGCGAGTACACAGCTACCTTTGACGCAGCAAATGGCTGTGATTCAACAGCAACTTTGAATTTGACTATCAACAATTCAGTAGAAACATCAGAAACGATTTCAGCTTGTGATTCTTTCATTTGGAACGGCGAAACTTACTATGAAAGTGGCGAGTACACAGCTACCTTTGACGCAGCAAATGGTTGCGATTCAACAGCAATTTTGAATTTGACTATCAACAATTCAATAGAAACATCAGAAACAATTTCCGCTTGTGATTCTTTCACATGGAACGGCGAAACTTACTATGAAAGTGGCGAGTACACAGCTACCTTTGACGCAGCAAATGGCTGTGATTCAACAGCAATTTTGAATCTTACGATTAACAATTCAGTAGAAACTGACGAAAATGTTACTACTTGTAATTCATTCAGCTGGAATGGTACAACTTATACAGAAAGTGGTGTTTATACAGCCAACCTGGAAACAGTGAATGGCTGCGATTCAATAGCAACTTTAAATCTTACAATCAACAATTCAGAAGATACAGAAGAAACCGTTGAAACTTGTGATTCATACACCTGGAACGGTAAAACTTACACCGAAAGTGGTGTTTACACGACCAACTCTGAAACAACCGGCGGATGTAATGCTACTGCAATCCTGAATTTGATTATCAATAGATCAGTTGAGACTGAAGAAACTGTTGAAACTTGCGATTCATACAGATGGAATGGGACAACTTACACCACGAGCGGCGTTTACACTGCTAACTTAAAAACAGTAAAAGGCTGCGATTCAACTGCTACCTTAGATCTGACTATCTATAAATCAATTCAGACAGAGGAAACTGTTGAAACTTGCAACTCTTACACCTGGAATGGTGAAACTTACACCGAAAGCGGCATCTATACAGCCAATCTGGAAACAGTAACCGGCTGCGATTCAATTGTAACTCTGAATTTGATTGTCAATAACTCAGTACATGCAGAAGAAACCGTTGAAGCTTGCGATTCTTTCTCATGGAATGGCGAAACTTATTATGAAAGTGGTGTTTACACAGCCAACTTTGAAACAGTGACAGGATGTGACTCAACAGCAACTTTGAATTTGACGATCAATAATTGTTACCAGCCATCAGTACTTGCCATTAATGATACAGAAAGTATAGTGGCTTGTTCAGGGGCGTTGCTTGAAGGAAGTATCAATATTCTTAATAACGACGAGGGAATTGAAAATGGAGTTATAATATCTATCGAAAATATTTCTGAAGAATTTACAGTTGAAGGTGAAGCACTTCGTTATAGCATTGAAAATCCAATAGAAACAACATATACAATCGATTACCGTATTTGCGATGAAACAACGCGGGAATTCTGTTCTGAAGCAACAGTAACTGTTATTATACTGTTGGATTCAGATTGCGATCAGATGGCAGATGTTAATGACATTGATGATGACAACGACGGAATTTTGGATATCCATGAAATGGATGCAAACGGAATGGACATTGATACTGACGGTGATGGAATTGTTGACCGTTTGGATATTGATTCGGATGGAGACGGTATTGTCGATAATATTGAATGGCAGTCAACTTTAAAAGAAGGTGGTATCTATGACTATATCGAACCATCGGGAGTAGATTCTAATGGAGACGGTTGGGATGATATTTATGATGCAGAATTTGGAGGCATCTATTATGAAGCATGGGATGCCGATTCGGATGGGACACCTGACTATCTGGATTTGGATTCTGACAATGACGGAATTGCCGATGCCACTGAAGGTTACGACCAGAATTTTGATAATATTCCGGATGTTATGCCGTCGGGTGTGGATATTGATATGGATGGACTTGATGATGCTTACGATAATGTAATTGGAAGGTCAATTATAACAAATCCGGTTGGAAGTAACGCTCCTCTTCAGGATGAAGAAAACAATGGCGTAAGAGACTGGAGAGACACTCCGGTTTCAGTTGATGGCCAGGCCGTATATGATCAGTTTGCTGACGAAACTGCAATGGTTATTCCTGATGGATTTTCACCTAATCAGGATGGATATAACGATTACTTTAAAATAGAAGGCTTTGAACGATATACCAATGCTAAAATCGTGATTTATAATCGATATGGTTATTTGGTATATGATCAGGAAAACTATGGTAATGAGAGCCGCTGGGGTACAACTGATGCCTGGTGGGATGGAAGATGTACCGGAAAAATGAGAGTTGGTGGAGAAATGTCACCGGTAGGTACATATTTCTATGTACTTGATCTGGGAGATGGTTCAAAACCTATACAAGGATCAATTTTTCTTAATAACTAATGATTACTGAAAAAATACACAAGATGAAAACAAGAATACTTATTGCATTAGTAGCCACAATGGTAATGTTGAGCCTGAACTCAATGGCACAACAGGATCCAATGTATACACAGTACATGTTCAATACGCAAACCATAAATCCTGCCTATGCCGGAACATGGGAATCGGTTGGATTTATGGTGCTGGGACGTCATCAGTGGACCGGTATCGATGGTGCTCCAAAAACTTACACCTTCACCATGCAGGCTCCGTTGAAAAACGAAAGAGTAGCTCTTGGTCTTAATGTTATTAATGATGAGGTGGGCTACGAAAAACGTTTTTACATGTTTGCCGACTATTCGTACCTTGTTCCGGTGAGTGAAAAAACAAACCTGCGACTGGGGTTAAAAGGAGGTTTTACCAATTATTCGCATAACCTGGCAGATCACCTTATTCTCGATCCCGAAGATCCTTCGTTTGTTGGAGAGATAAACGCTTTGTTCAAACCAAACTTTGGAGTTGGTGCATTTCTTTATGGGAAAAGAGCTTACGTTGGTTTCTCAATTCCCAAAGTAGTGAATTCGAAATATGAAAATAATTATGAGAATTTTTCTGTTGAAGGAGAACTGAGGCATTATTTCCTAATGGCAGGTGCGGTATTTAACTTAGGCGAGAACCTCAAGTTTAAACCAACTGCATTAACAAAAGCTTCTTTTACTTCAGAAACAGGTACTCCGCTGCAACTCGATTTATCAGGTAATTTTCTGTTTAAAGAAAAGCTTTGGTTGGGAGCGAACTGGCGTTCCGGCGACTCATTTGGGTTTGTTGCCCAGTTCCTGTTTGCAGAGAAACTTCGTATCGGTTATGCCATCGATTTTTCAACTTCAAGCCTGAAAAATTACAATAACGGTACTCATGAAATTATGGTTTCTTACGAATTAAAGTTTAACAAAGAGAAAGTGATTTCACCAAGATATTTTTAAAAAGCTAATTTGATGTTGTGTTTGTAAAGGGCATTCCATATTGATGGGTGCTCTTTTTTTTTGTATAAATCAACACCTTATGGTAACTTAGAAGAAACGAATTAACAAGAATGCCGAAACTTATAAAGTCAAAATCAAGCAAAACCCAGCAAATTGCATTGATTGCAGCACCTCTTTTAAGCCTTGTAATTATTCTATTCACCGATCTCGATCCTCAGAACAAAAGTGTAACCTACTGTTTTGCCATTGCACTTTTAATGGCAATTTGGTGGATTACTGAAGCAATTCCGCTGGCGGTTACGGCTTTGTTGCCTGTAGCGCTTTTTCCTTTATTTGGCGTAGTCGACGGGAAAACCATTTCTGCTATGTATTTTAATCACCTGATTTTTTTGTTTATCGGTGGTTTTTTAATGGCATTCGCTATGGAACGATGGAACTTGCACAAAAGAATAGCCTTGCGCATTTTAATTCTATTTGGGATTAGTCCGGGCAGGATATTACTTGGTTTTATGCTGGCAACCTCATTCCTGTCGATGTGGATGTCGAATACAGCAACAGCCATGATGATGGTTCCAATAGCACTTTCAATTATTCTGAAGTTAGAGGAAAATCTGGGGCGTAAAAAAATAAAACGGTATTCAATTGGTCTCCTTTTGGGAATTGCATATTCGGCATCAATAGGAGGAATTGCGACCTTGGTTGGAACACCGCCAAATCTATCATTTGCAAGGATCGTAAGTATTATTTTCCCTGAGATGACCGAAATATCGTTTGCCGACTGGTTTATTTTCGCGATTCCTGTTGCTGTTTTATTGTTTGTGCTTGCTTGGCTTTTATTATTTCTAATGTACAAACCAAAAAAGAGCTGGAAAAAGATCCATATAAATGAGTTTCGGGAAGAATACAGTGCCTTGGGAAAAGCAAAACCTGAAGAGAAAATTGTGTTGACATTATTTATTATTCTGGCCTTTTTATGGATATTTCGTTCGGGGTTTAATATTCAGAACTTTGTTGTGCCGGGATGGTCGAAATTATTTAAAAATCCGTCGTATATAAACGATGGAACTATTGCCATATTTATAGCTGTTTTGCTATTTATCATTCCTTCAAAATCGGAAAAAGGAGAGCGAATAATGAATTGGGAAACCGCCCGAAAAATACCCTGGAATATTGTGCTTTTATTTGGTGGCGGTTTTGCCCTGGCACAGGGATTTGTAGAGTCGGGGCTTTCTGTATGGTTTGGCGAGCAACTGGCGGGCCTTGCCAATGTTGAACCAATTGTGCTTACAACTGCCAATGTTACCATGATGTCGTTCCTCACGGAATTAACATCAAACACGGCAACTACCGAAATGATTTTACCTATTCTTGCAGGGCTTTCAACAACAATCGAAGTAAATCCCCTGTTGTTAATGATTCCGGCAACCCTGGCGGCTTCGCTGGCTTTTATGTTGCCGGTTGCCACACCACCCAATGCCATTGTTTTTGGAACAAACCGGATCAGGGTAAAAGACATGGTTAAAACCGGAATTCTTTTAAATATTGCAGGAATTATTGTAGCAACTCTTATGATGTATTTTTGGGGAATTTTGGTTTTCGATATCGATGTTTCTGTTTTCCCCGATTGGGCAGCTGTTGCAAACTAATACTGAACTTTGGCAAAACCAATCCGTTTGGGGCCAAAATCATAATTCAGCGATGATAATCCCAGAGGAGTCATTCCTACAACAAAAGGTTTATTGCGGTACTCGAAATAAAACATAGCATAACCGTGCTCGTAAAAAACAATATCACCCACTTCGGGCGACTGTGTTGAAGGAAGTATTGTTTTTAACTGGTAACGATCGCCGTCTTCAACACGACTCAGCGAGTGTCGGTTTATCATGTAAGCCGCAAAACTTGGTGAATCGAAACCTGTATCGGGAGAATTTCCGCCAAGATGCCATTTTACTTTTCCTGCCCTGATCATCGCACGCATTTCAGAAAGCATTTGTGTTTGTCGTGGATAGCTCGAATACAAATTTTTATCGATAGCATAGTTGAATTCATAACGTTTATCGCGGTAGTTCACTGCCAGCTCCATGATTTTTCGCATTTCAGCCAGGCTGTCTGATTTTTGGCTGATGTTGTCGTTTAATTCAGTAATGTTTTCCTCCAGAACCTCTTTCTCTTGGCGAAGTTCTTTTACTTCTTTATTGGCGTTGATCACCGATAAATACGAAACAACGATGAGAATAATAGTGATGATCAAGGGAATCGAAGAATATAAAAACATCCGCTTTCTCGACTTTTTCTCTTCGTTTTGAAACTTGTTCAGAATATGTTCGTTCCTGTTGTTCATAATTAGCCAACTACGTTTTTTTCAATAAACTTCCAGATTAATTCTTCCAGTTTTTTCTTGTCTGCACCGCTTGAGGTTTTGTACTGTTCCGATAACTCGCTAATGAGATGGATACGGTTTCTGCGGTCGACAATTTCTTTTATCGGGAAAGCGCAAACCGATGAAACCAGCGTGCCGGAAATGGTTATCAGGCTTTTTAATTCATCGGGAAAGGAAAGAATATTTAATCCGTTAAGTAAAATAATAAGCAGTCCGATAAAAATAATCAGGCCTGCAAATCCAACCCTGAAGCGGATAGATGATTTGTAGGTAAGAATGATCTTTTCTATGTAGACGTCAACATCCATATTGATTTAATGGTAACTGCAAGTTACTCAATTATTGAACGCCAGTCAAATATGAAAAGAGTAGAATCAACAAGGCAGAAGAGCGCTGATTGTATTTGCAATTTCTCTATTACAGGCATATAAAACTCCCCGGTGATTCATAAAGGTTGAATCGGCTCTGTTTAAATCAAGTGCTGAGCCATCGTAACTTTTCGACCAGGCTTTTGTTTCGTTAAAAATGCAGGCTGTTGCAGCAAAATCCCATAGGCTTCCTCCTCCCGGAGTTGGTTTAGGCAATTTAAAATAGCACCCCGGAGCCTGGTCGAGAACCCAGATTGCATTTAAAACTGCTCCCGCCTGTTTTTGGATTTTTAATTCGCTGATATTCATTTTCGCCAACGTATTTTTCAATTTTGAAATGAAATCTTCGAAATGTTCGTATTCAAGAAATGTACGATCCATATGAAGTGTGAAACCCGGGTTGTTGTTGATGGATAGATCGGGATGCCAGGGCTGGTTATTTTTAAAGGCACCCTGACCATTTATGGCATGATATAAATTTTTTGTGCTTGGATCGAAAACTACACCAATAACCGATTCACCGGTTTTTGAAACCAACGCGATGGAAACGGCATATCCCGGAGTCTTTTCGGTAAAAGCCAGCGTGCCGTCCATGGGATCGATGCACCAAAAATAATCTTTCTGAAAGCGGCTTTTATCGTCGGTGCTTTCTTCTGCAAGCAAAGCCAAATCGTATTCAGAAAGGGTGGGAGAGAGAATATCCAGAATAACTTTCTGGGCTTTTACATCAACCTCGGTAACCACCTGCGATGCAAGGCTGTCGGCGGCTTCTTTGTTTTTTACCTCTATATTTTTATTTGTGTATTCTCTTATAAGTTCACCGGCTTGTTGTGCTGCTTCAATAGCAGTCCGGCAAAGATTTGTTAAGTCTGAAGATTTCAAGTGCATAATGAATGTTTCTTTGAGATTTTTCGAATATCGATTCGACTATTTATCTACAAAGTTACACAAAGTTTAGGAAGATAATTTATCGATTACCTCTCGTGAGACGCGTTCGCTGTACGAATTAATCTTCCAGTGACCGGGATGCCAGCCTTTCAGGAAACGATGAAAATCGGCCCAGGCAACATGATATAAATCGCGCCAGTTTTTTTCAAGCGCTTCTGTATCAACCTTGATCTTTTTAGCTACAATGGCCTTTCTAAGTTCTTCAAAATAATAATCCAGTATCTTATTTTCGTAGCGTTCACAATCGTTTTCGCTCATGCAACTTCCAATAAAATAAGCTACATCTTTCATTCCGCAGCCGCCCCCAACATATTGAAAGTCGACAGCGGCAACTTTTTTACCATCTTCCGAAAAACAAAAATTTGCCAGCTTGGCATCACCATGTACCAGTGTTTGGAATGGACTGTTTTTTAGAGTTTCATCGATACGTTTGGCGGCTTCTTTCAGAGGAAGATCATCCATGGCTTCCAGTTCCTCGGGGCGGGTTTCAAGGTGCCAGTAAGTACCCGTTTCCCACAGACCTTCAGGTTGTATATTTAGAAAGGTTTCGTGAAAATTTGCCAGCCAGCTTAGGCAGGCATTTATATTATCCCAGTTAACCAATGAGCTTTTTCGATCGCTGTAACCCGAAGCATCCAAATCTTCGAGAACCATCAACACTTCGCTGCCTAAGGTTTCCAGTGCAAAACATTGTGGAATCTTGCATCCGGCATCGCAGTTCGTGCTGAGTCTTTTGTACCAATTGGTTTCAACTTTGTAAGACTTAAGTTTGCGTTGATGCGATAAATCGGTATTCCATCCCCGCGGATGATTTTTACCTTCCGGCAGGTTAACGTGTTTAACGACTACACTCTCCAGTTCTGAGTCAACCAGCCCAATGCGAATTATTTCGCCGTAACCACTCCACAGGCTCTGAATAATTTCAATCTCGTACAAGCCGCTTGCTCCGGTTGCTTCAAGAATTATATTTCGAAAGTGTTGGTTCATACTTTTTTTCCTGTCATTTCGAAGGAGGAACGATTGAGAAATCTGCGTAATTTTAGGGTAGATTTCTCACTGTGTTCGAAATGACAGTTATTTAAGGTTGGTATTAAATAACTTCCTGTTGCCGACCATTTCTCCCATCGATGCAGGCCCGTTGATGCAGCCTCCTTCGCAAACCATAACTTCAATAAAGTTAGCCGGCGCCTTGCCCCGTGCATAGGCTTTCAGCATTCCAACGGCTTTTTTATCCACTCCGTTAATTACCAGTTCTTTAATGTTGACCTCGGGGCGTTCGGCTTTTACTGCAGCGGTAACTCCTCCGGTTAATGCAAATCCCCGGTCGTAGGTCTTCTGGTTATTACGGTTCTCGTTGTCAGGCAGGGTGCCAAGGTCGATATCAAGTCCTACTATCATGGCATTCAACTCCTCAAACGACATTACATAATCAACTTTTTCGTTGCGTTTGGCTTCTTTGCGTTTTGCAATACAAGGGCCAATAAATACGGTTTTTGTACCGGGGAATTTTTCTTTCGCCATTTCGGCGGTATACATCATTGGCGATTGAGTATCAGAAACAAACGGTTTTAATCCTTTAACGTGTTTTTCAACTGTCTCTATATAACTTGGACAGCAACTGGTGGTCATAAAAGGCGCTCCTTCTTCAAGGCGTTCAATGAGTTCTGCCGATTCGTGTTCGACAGTTTTGCGGGCTCCGTCGGCAACTTCTATTACCTCGTTAAAACCGATTTCTTTCAGCAGGCTCTCAATTTGTCCGGTTGTTAAATCGAATTGTCCGTGGATGGCCGGAGCGAAAATAGCAGTAATATGTTCTTCTTTTCTAATGCACATCAGTACATCGATGAGTTGGCTGATTTCGAAAATACTGCCGAATGGACAGGCAACCATACATTTACCGCAATAGATACATTTTTCATCGTCGATGTGTTCCACTCCGTATTCGTCTTTCGAAATGGCTCCAACAGGGCAGGCCGCTTCACAGGGTATTGGAACATGTATAATGGCATGATACTGACACTGTTTCTGGCAGATTCCGCAATTGATACATTTGTTTGGATCTATTTTTGCCTGGCCGTCTACCATGCTAATGGCGTCTTTCGGGCAGTTCATCATACAAGGTCTGGCCTCACAACCACGGCAGAGATTACTTACTACATATTGAGCTTTTACGCAGCTGGTGCAAGCTTCGTCTACAACAGTAAGGATTTCATCTTTTATTTTTGTTCGTTTCTGGGCATTGGCAGCATAAGTTGACAGAGGAGTTAATTCATCTTCTTCGTCATCAACTGTATAGCCAAGCAGGGGAAACATTTTATATTTTATCACCGCCCTTTCTTTGTGAATACAACATCTGTTTTGCGCTTCACGATGTTTTGGAGCCATCTTAATGGGGATACGATCGATTTGCTCAATCAGCTTCCCTTCGGCAAACAGCTGAACGATTTGTTTTAAAAGATTCCTCCTGATTATTAGCGTGTTACTTGTATATCCCATGATACCTTGTTTTTTTGAAGGCGCAAAAGTAGCGCCTTTTTTATGTTCTGCAATTAGTCTACAGTAATTAGTCGCTTTAAGTTAAGGTTGGGTTAATGATAAATATCTCAGACTTATACACTCTTTACTTTAAAGCGAAAAAAATGTTATACTTCATAATTTCTAAATTACACATTTGTAACAAAAGAATGGAGATAATGTGTTGATAAAAATGATTTTACGCTCTGTTTTTATAACATGTAATTTACTGATCAAACTCACGAATCAATCATTCGATAATTGTTATTTTCACCTGTTTAAAAATTATTGATTATGATAAAATATGCATTAACAATTTTGGCCGTTGCTTTTTGCTTTTCTACAATGGCGCAAAAAAATGTAAGCAAAGGCAAAATTGAAGTTTACGAGCAGGGAAAAGGTTATTATTACGATTCTATCCTGAAAGACATCAGAAATGTTGACGAGAGCCTGAAAGAAAAAGAACCGTATAAACGGTTTATAATGGATCAGGAGGAAATGGATCTGCCAAACGATCGTTCGTTGTACGACAGTGAATGGTGCCAGCCTACCGAATCACAAGGTAACGGTGGAACATGCTGGTGTTTTTCAACCACTTCGTTTTACGAATCGGAGATATATCGTCAATATGGGAAAAAGGTTGAAATTTCGGAGATTTACACAGTTTATTGGGAATATGTGGAAAAAGCCCGCCGTTTTATTGAAGAGCGGGGAAATTCTTTGTTCTCAGAGGGATCGGAAGGAAATGCCGTTGCCCGGATCATGAAAGAATACGGGGCTGTTCCTGAAAGTGTTTATACCGGGAAACTGCATGGAAGAAAATTCCATACACATGCCCAAATGTTTGATGAAATGTCGTCATTCCTGAAATCGTTAAAAGTTTCGAATGCATGGAATGTGGAAGCAGGTCTGGAAACCATAAAATCAATAATGAACCACTACATTGGAACACCACCAACCGAATTTGAAGTGGAAGGAAAAACATACACACCACAAAGTTATCTGAAAGATTACCTGCAAATTAATCCTGACGATTTTGTGGAGATTCTTTCCTACAAACAGGAACCATACTGGCAACAGGTTGAATACAAAGTTCCTGATAACTGGTGGCACAATTCCGACTACTACAACGTTCCGCTCGATGTATTTATGGATGCGTTGAAAAAGTCTGTCAAAAAAGGATATACTGTTAGTATTGGCGGCGATGTTTCTGAATCAGGTTTTAGTCGCGAAACCAACTGCGCTGTTATTCCTGATTACGATATTCCCTGGGAATACATAAATGAAGATGCTCGTCAGTTTCGCTTTTCGAACCAAACAACAACCGACGACCACGGAATGCACCTTATTGGGATTCTTGAAAATTATAAGGGCGACGGTAAAGACTGGTACCTGATAAAAGATTCCAGTTCGGGGTCGCGCAATGTGGGGGAAGATCATCCAAATTTCGGTTACTATTTCTTCCGCGAAGATTACATCAAACTAAAAATGATGGGCTTTACAATTCATAAAGATGCAGTGAATGATATTCTGGAGAAATGTAAGTAGAAAGGCAAAAGAAAAAAGTGACAAAATATAAGAGCTTCGGGAGACCGGAGCTTTTTTATTTGTCTGCAGATGAGTCAGGCTTTCTTTTGGCTTTTTTCCAGTTCTCTCTAGCAAGTTTTTGCAGGTCGGCTACTTTGTCCGACTCATCAACTATTTCCAACCCAAAAAGAGTTTCTATCACATCTTCCATAGTAACCAGCCCTACAATAGTCCCGAATTCATCTGCAACCATGGCCATGTGTTGTTTTTCCAAAATAAAGTTGTCGAGCAATGTTGCAACGGTCCAGTGATCTTCAACAAAGAGAACTTTTCGCCTTATTTCAACAGCTTGTTTACTGTGCTTATCGGCTGCGATGTTTTCCAGGATTGCATCTTTCAAAATAAAACCGGTAATGTTATCAGTAGTTTCGCTGTAAACCGGTATGCGCGAAAACTGAAACGGATTATAGGTGCTGAAGATTTCTCCCAGTGTTTGATTTTCGTCTAATGTTTGTACCACGCTTCGCGGAGTCATAATGGCTTTCACCCTGAGATTTTCAAGTCGTAGCAGGTTTTGAATGATTGATTTCTCTTCCTTGTCGATGGCTCCGCTTTTTAACCCGGCATCAGCCATGGCTGCAACGTCGGCCCGACTTAAAACACTTTTTTCGCTCTCCTTTTTAATGATTTGTGTAATCCACTTGCTAGTCCACACAAAAGGAGCAAGTACCATCATTAAAATTTTTAGAGAATTTACGGTGAATGGTGTAAGACGTTTCCAATACGTTGCACCGAGCGTTTTTGGAATAATTTCAGAAAGAATCAAAATGGCCAGTGTCATTAACCCCGCAATCAGCGATTCATAGGTGGCCTCGAAAAGGTACAGGTTCAATTTGGTAGTTCCAAACAGTTTTCCGGCTTCAACTCCTACGCCAATTGCACCAACAGTGTGAGCAATGGTGTTAAGTGTAAGAACGGCAGATAAAGGCCGGTCGATATCTTCTTTAAAGGTGCTTAACCGTTTTCCGAGACGCGGTTTTTCCATTTGCATGCGGCTAACATACGAAGGTGTAACACTAAGAATTACTGCTTCCCAAATGGAACATAAGAATGAAAAAATGATTGATACGAAAAAGAAAAATAATAAGGTTGCCATACTCTGTTATCCATCAATGTAAATACTAAAATATAAAATTATTAATGAATATTCGTGTTTGTTTTAAATCGGATTAAATGCTTCTGAGATTCTTAGCGCTTTCTCTTTATTTGTTATTCATTTAAAAGGAAGTAAACTTAATTGATGATACACCGAATTCTTATCATTTTTTTATAATAATTCTGCTTGCCTTGTGAAAAATGTAGAATGAGAGAAACTAATGTTGGTTTTATAAAATGCGAAATCCGTCCTGATATGGGAACGGATTTCGAGGGAACCTTTTAGGAAGGAGTATGCTTGGATTATCCAGCTTGTTTTCTTACGATAAAAGTAAGAACTACAATTCAATTATGAGTTCGGTTTTATAAGTTCGAACTACTTATTGATAAATAGGTGTGCGGTTTTATAAGGTTGGACTTTTAACTGTTTGATTATTTCAGTCTTGATTTGTATTGAGCAGGAGTTGTTCCTGTTACCTTTTTAAAGGCGTTATAAAAAGTAGTTTTTGAATTAAATCCGGCGTCAAATCCAATAGCTGAGAATGTGAGTGATTCATTCTTCGGATCTTCCAGTAACGTTTTTGCTTTTTTTACCCGGTAGGTATTTACAAATTCATAGAAGTTTTGTTGAAACGATTCGTTAAGAACCTGAGAAATCTGATGACTGCTGATTTCTGTTTGGTCGGCCAGATCTTTTATGCGCAATTGCGAGTGAAGATATGGTTCGTGTTCCTCCATATAACTTTCTATTTTTAATTTTATCTCATCCGACTGTTCCTGGGTTAAATTTGATCTGGCATATTTTATTGCGTCAACTATATTACCACCACTCTCTAAATGAATTTTTTCCCATTCTTTTTTAATAGATGCTGAATGTTTATAGGATTTTAATGCATCGTAGCCTATTAAAATCAGTATTACCAATTGGATAATATCGTATACATTGTACAATTCAATATTAAATGGCAACTCGTAATATGACAGATATACTGATATTAGCTCTAGAATATAAACAGTCATACAAAGTTTTATTAAAACCTGCGTAAGATGAAATCCTCTTTTTTGGATATCAGAATACAAGGTTTTGATTTTTTCATTATAGTTCCTGAATCGTAATAAGGCAGCTGCTAAAAAGGAAAAATTAACAATCACCAAAAATATCCATTCCCACACAAAATTTTCTATATCTGCATCAAGTTCTCCAAATTGTTGAAATTCTATAATTTTTTCTTCAGCAGAAAGAAAATAGAATGGAATATAGGTAAGCAGACTTAGAACAAAAGGCGTAAATAAGTATAAATCAAATTTCCCGGTTTTTAAGCTCTGGAATTCCTGGCCTCTTGCATATAAGTAGATTGTTAGTCCTACAAGCATGTTCAGAGGCTCATTTATATATAAAAGATGTGGCACATAAATAATATAACCGGTTTGAAGCAGGAATTCGGAACTACAATCCAGCATAACCAGGATAACATAGGCAACAAGTGGAAGGTACCACTTCAGTTTTGTACATACCCGTACTAAAAAAAATAACAGGATAAATCCAAATCCAATTTCAATCAAGAGTATGAGACTCCATAATGTAATGCCGGGTGTTATGTTCACAATTTCATTCATCGAAACACAAATATAAGAACTTTAAAGCTACCAATAAGCCGGATTATTGCTAATTTGAAATTAATGTTTACGAGAAATAATATCAGTATGTGTTGAAAAATAGGTATTTAGCTTTTGATTTAATACTCGTCAAATTCTGACGAAACTATTTTATTAATAAATTTATCTTTTATAATTGCTGCTTAACATATGGCTAATTAGATAAGTTAATATTACTTTTAGTTCCAGTTTAATTATATTTCAAGCCGTTATGAAACAAGTCTTATTTTGTTTGACAGTCCTTTCATTTATAATAGTAAGTTGTTCATCAGAATCTAAAAAGACGAATCCGAAATCGGATCAGACTCAAAACGATAGCATCCAGGTTATTGAAAAACCTTATAAGAATTCAACTAAGACAGAATATGAAATTCCTGTGTTAAAAGGGTCGACTATGAAACACGGGATTCAGAAGAGATATTATTTGGGAGGCAGCTTGTATTCAACTATACCATACGATCATGGATTAAAACAAGGAACTGCCTGTACTTATTACCAGGCAGCTCCGGGCAACGAACCCCAGGTTTGGAAAGAACAACCCTATGTCCATAATCAATTGAGCGGAATTTGTAAACGTTTTCACCGAGACGGTACGCTGCAAGCCGAATATGAATATAAAGATGGACTACCGGCTGTTGGATTAAAAGAATATTCAGAATCGGGAAAACCATTAAGCCAACCCTCACTAGTTGTTACAAAAAGCAAAGTGAACAATGGCTATTATATCACTGCCCGTTTAACGGATAATTTAGAAAAAGCAGATTATTATTTCGGCGATCTTAAACATGGGAAGTATCTCCCCAAAAACCTGAAGGCCATGCAGGTGAAACAAGGATTAGGCGAAATTGTTGTTTATAAGGAGAGCGGAAGCGTGACCATAACAGCCGTGTATTCTACCCGGTATCGCAACAGGGGATTGGTTTCAAAAACCATTAAGTTGTAAAATTCAGAGCATAAAAAAAGTCCTGTCACCGACAGAACTTTTTCTGAAAGCAATATAGTAACTATACTAGTTTTACGTTTACTGCATTAAGACCTTTGCGGCCTTCTTCCAGGTCAAAAGTTACTTCGTCATTTTCCTGGATTTCATCTTTACATCCACTTACATGAACGAAATACTCTTTTGTTGATTCTGCATCTTTAATGAATCCAAATCCTTTGGTATCGTTAAAGAATTTTACTGTTCCTTTATTCATATTATTTTAAAAAATTAATGGGCGCAATCTACGACAATTTTTTTGATAATCTGCAAAATATTCGACAGATATATAAAAGATTAATTTAGAATATTTTAGAGAGTAAGTATTGATTGTCGAAATAGTTAAGGCTGCCTGAAGAGGCAGCCTTTTTAGTTGCAATTAATGGATATAGGTGAGGTTTTAATAGTGTTGTACAAGTGCTGATCTCCACCAGGAGAAATGCGTGGTTTCCAGTTCATGTTGCGTCGGGAACGGGAAATACAAATAGTTATCCTTGTCTCCGATAAAGAATCCTGTTTCAATGGTCCGGTACGGAAGCTCGCTGTGTCTCACGCGCATAACCGTTTTTGTTAATCTTTCTGATGATTGATGGAGTTTAATTAAACATTCCCTGAGATGTGCCGGGTTCCTGTACGGCAGATTCATTATCGGTAATGATGGATCGTTAGCTAGGTCGTTTAATTGAAGTTCAACAAAAAACAATTTAGGAACGGAAACAGGTTTTTTCGTATCAGTAAGAAATTTTATAAACTCAGGAGGACTTAATTTACTTGCAACCATAGTAGAGAACGGATTATATTGCTGGTAAAGATGAATATCTTTTTTCTCTGACGGCGCATATTCGGTTTTGGCAATTTCAAGCACTTTTCCATCGTCGGTTACCAGGTACAGGTTTTTTAAAGCTCCCAGCGGAATGGTTTCAAAAACCCGGTAAATGGAAAGATAGACCGAACGTTTAGGTTCGCCGTTGTCGTAAGGAATTAGTTTTTTATTCACATAGTCCTCGGGTAAATTAACTTTAGTATGGTCAATCGCAAAAAATACAGACTGTGATCGCAGGTTTTTTTTAGTGCCAACAGCCATATAATTGCCAAATTCGTATGGTTCTAAATGAGAAACGATTAGTGATTCGGGAGTTGCAACAAGGTAATAATGCTTTTCCATGATGATATCTCTTTAAAGTTGAGCAACAGGAATCTATACAATTAAAAAAAGAACAGCAGCCAAATTGTGGTTCACGTTCCTGTTTACGAATTTGAGGAGAAGGGGTTGTGTATCAGGTGGAAAATTTGGGAGATCATCTTTTTAGTGAGACAATATTTTATAAGCCCGATAGAATATTGATTATTTTTTTAGTTTTTCAGGTCCTCCGGATCCCTTTCCGGCATGTGTTACAGTCCAAATAGTTCTGAAAATGTTGTAACTTTTCAGTTGATTTTTGATAAAAGTAAAAACTAAATAATTAAGTGACATGTATAGAATTATAGTAATGTTTGCTGTTGTGATAATGACAGCCTGCAGTTCGCCTCACACAAACAAAATTCCGTGTTATGCCTGGCTAGGCGGACCGGGAAATGCAACCGACAGTGAAATTCTTCAGAATTTTACCGATTTACAAAGTAAGGGTATCAATGGTTTGATGTATAACGGCGGACATGATCCGGCAACATATAGTCGGGTTGGTAAACTAGCCAAAGAGGCAGGTCTGGAATTTTATGCATGGATACCTACTATGATACAACATCCCAATCCGAAACTGAAACCCGAGTGGTTCGCTGTTAACGGATTAGGCGAATCGGCTTACGACAAGCCGGCTTACGTTTCGCATTATACTTTTTTGTGCCCGAACCGTGAAGAAGTTTACGAATATTTGGCCGAATTATACGGAGCAGTTGCCGATGTGCCGGAACTGGATGGTATTCATCTCGATTTTATCCGTTTCCCGGATGTTATACTTGCACGTGGACTTTGGGATAAATATGGCCTGGTAATGGACAAAGAGTATCCGCAGTTTGATTACTGTTATTGCGATAAATGCGTGGCCGATTTTAAAGAGCAAACAGGCATTGATATTAAGCTGGTTGAAGATCCTTCGCAGGTAAAAGAGTGGAAGCAATTTCGTTATGATTTAATTACAAAGATGGTTGGCAGGCTAGCTATCGTGGCACACGAGAAAAATAAAGAAATAAATGCAGCGGTATTTCCGGGACCCTTTTCACATGCTAAACAAATTGCGCGGCAGGAATGGGAAAAATGGGATCTTGATGCTGTTTATCCTATGAATTATAACGATTTTTATCTGGAAGGAACAGAATGGATTGGTAAAATGTGTAAAGAAGGAGTTGAAGCGGTAAATCATTCCGTACCACTTTATAGCGGACTGTTTATTTGTCCCAACCCTGAAAATAAAGCCAATGAAGCCGATCCTGAAAATCATGGATTACTGCCTGAAGAGTTGGAAGATGCAATTCGACAGTCGATGCAAAATGGAGCTGCCGGAATTTGCCTGTTCACTCCCGACCGGATGACCGATAAAGACTGGGAAATATTTGAAAAAGCGATTTATAAAGACTACACAAAAGAATAAGCGGGAATAATTTTGTGGCTTTGTTTAAGTCATCTGATTAAATGAAAAAAATAAAATTACGCGGGAAAGAGTTACAACGCATCGGTTTTACGGATCATCGGGCAATTGCTTTGGCACTAAACCTGGTTGCGAAACACTGTAAGCGCGCCGAAAAAGTAGAAGTGCTGGAACTCCTGGAAAAGATCAATCTTAATCCGGAGAATTATATTGATGAGCCTGTTTTTGGCGAGTTGGCAAAAATGTTGGCACACAAACCTGTTCAACCTAAAAAAAAGAAAACCGTTGACTGGAACAAAAAAGTTGACTTTAAAATTTTTGGGATAGAAAATATCGATCCTGCCGCAATCGATCAAATGACCATCGCAATGAAACTGCCTGTTTCTGTAAAGGGAGCGTTGATGGCAGATGCCCATGTGGGTTACGGATTACCAATTGGCGGGGTTTTGGCAACTTACAATGCTGTAATTCCATACGGAGTGGGCATGGATATTGGGTGCAGGATGTGTATGTCGGTTTTTCCAATGTCGCCGAAAAGGATAAAAGGAGAACGCAACCGTATAAAAAATATCCTGATGAACGAAAGCCGTTTTGGCCTGGCAGAATTTAACGACTTGGGCGGTTATGATATTTTAGACAGAAAGGAGTTTAACGAGATAAAGTTTCTCAAAAGCTTACACTCTAAATTTGCCAAACAACTCGGGACATCGGGTCACGGGAATCATTTTGTTGATGTGGGCGTAGTTGAGATAAACGAATTTTCTGAAGAGATAGACTTGCAACCCGGAGAATATTTTGCCGCTCTTACACATTCCGGTTCCAGGAATTTTGGCGCCGAAGTTTGTAAACATTACACCAACATCGCAAAACAAAAACTCGAATTGACAGGAGAAGCTTCACGGTTGGCGTGGCTGGAACTGAACTCCGAAGAAGGACAGGAATATTGGGCGGCCATGCAACTTGCAGGGGACTATTCGCATATAAATCACAGGATTATTCATGACCGACTGGCGAAAGCGTTCGGCGAAAAACCATTAACCATAATCGAAAACCATCATAATTTTGCATGGAAAGAAAAGCTGGCAGACGGTGAGGAGTTGATTGTTCACCGGAAAGGTGCAACTCCGGCAACTGTTGGCGATATCGGAATTATACCCGGAACAATGGCCTCTCCGGCATTTATCGTAAGTGGAAAAGGAAATGTAGAATCGTTACAATCCGCATCTCATGGTGCAGGAAGATTAATGTCGCGAAACAAAGCCAAAGCTACATTTACCGAGAGCGAGTTAAAGAAACACCTGAGAGAACACGATGTTGAATTATTGGGAGGAGGCATTGATGAATCTCCTTTTGCTTATAAAGACATCCGCGCGGTGATGAAATACCAAAAAGACCTGGTAAATATATTGGGCATGTTTTATCCAAAAATTGTTAGGATGGAATAAGCACTTCTAATGTTTTAGAACGGATTGCAGATGATTGTCAGGAAGTAAAAATGGCTGTTGTTATTAATTTTTTTATTGCTAAATTAGCTGAAACTAAACCAATTTAAATGAACCAAGAACTTAATCGATCAGGTATTCTCAGATTTGTTTTCACAGTACTTCGAATAATAGTTGGCTGGCATTTTTTATATGAAGGTATTGCCAAGCTTGCTACTCCGGAATGGTCGTGTGCGCCCTTTTTAATGCAAAGTAAATGGCTTCTTTCGGGTTTCTTTCACTGGATAATTGCAAATTCAACGGCGCTCGACGTGGCCAATTTCTTAAATATGTGGGGACTGACTTTAATCGGACTCGGATTATTTTTTGGACTGTTTACGCGCCTTGCAAGTGCGGCAGGAATATTTATAATAGTGTTGTTTTATTTTGCCAATCCTCCTTTTATGTCATCGGGAATTGCTTCTGAAGGTCACTATTTTTTGATTAACAAGAATATGGTTGAAGCCGGCATCCTGCTTGTATTTTTATTTCTCAGGAACGACTATTTCTGGGGATTGGATAACGTTTTTAAAAGCTATTTAAACAAAAGGAAAGAACAAAAATTTCCGTCGAATGTAAACCATGAAGTTTTAAAAAACGATAAAAATTCGCGAAGAGAACTGATCAAAAATATGGCGGTAATTCCTGTTTTTGGAGGCGCTTTGTTCGGAATGGCAAAAAAAAGCGGATGGCTGAGTTACGAAGAATCCAATCTGAAAGAGGTTGATGCTGTTACAAGTGCATCCATGTTGCAGGCAAAAAGTATCGACTTAAAAGAGTTAAAGGGCAAATCTCCAATGGGGAAAATTAAGGATGTTGAAATCAGTCGTATCATTCCCGGAGGGAATCTGGTCAGCGGTTTTGCGCACGCCCGCGATTTGGTTTATGTGTCATCGTTTCTGAAAAACTATTTTACCGATGAAAAAGTAATTGAAACACTCTGGTTATACGAAGCTTGTGGAATCAATACCACTGTTATGCGCACCGATGAAGATACCATCAGAATATTGAACGAGTTCTGGCGACGTGGTGGAAAAATACAGTGGCTGGCGCAGTCTTACCCAAATGAGAAGGACTTTTCTAACATTCAAATGGCAATAGACAATGGAGCAGTTGGCGCATTTGTGCAAGGGAATATTGCCGATGGAATTGTGCACGACAACAAGCTGGAAAACCTGGCTGCACCCATCGATTTTATACGCCAAAACGGATTAATTGCAGGAACGGCTTGTCATTCGATTCATGTTCCAAAGGCGTGTGTCGACAATGGAATAGAAGTCGACTTTTTTATGAAGACTTTTCATCATGATCATTACTGGTCGGCGCATGCAAAAGAAACCCGTGAGGAATACATTGGGTTGATCGGTAACAATGATGATCATAACGCATTTCATGATAACATCTGGTGTGTTTCTGCCGAAGACACTCAGAATTTCTTTGAAACCTGCAAAGTTCCATGGATTGCCTATAAAGTTCTGGCAGCAGGGGCGATTCATCCAAAAGAAGGATTGGACTTTGTTTATAATGGAGGAGCAGATTTTGCATGCGTAGGCATGTTCGATTTCCAGGTGATTGAAAACGTAAATATCGTGCATGATATTTTAAGCCGGCCGTTGAGTAGAAAACGGAAGTGGGTCTGAATTCCGGGAGTGGCAATTCCCAACCGCATTCGCCTTACTGCAACAGATAACTGAAAAGTAGTTTTAAGTAATATACACTCTTCTGCTCTTCAGCTTCTCGTTTGCAGGGGGAATTGTTATGGCATGTATAATGAGATATACATCTGGGTAAAATTATAACGATGGTTTAATAGTCAACATGATATAGCAAAATTGAGGTGTTTTCAGGCTTTTTCCATAAACGTTTTTGAGTTTTTCAAGCGTAGTGGTTGTATTGTAAAAAGAATAACCCAGCTCCAATTCGGCCATACTATAAAACTTCCATTTAATAATAAAATCAAGCTCTTGCCCGAGGTTGTTTTTTAGTTTCTGATTTGGATTCGATCGATCATATTTATCAGCAGCCAGCTTAAAGTAGTGTCCATGCATCTGAATATCAATATTCCCGGTTGGTTTATAGGTCAGTTTAGTCATTAAATCCTGCAGCCCCTGATCTGGTGTTGTACTAAAATAATCCATGTAGCCATACCAACTGTGGCGGCGTCCGTAAAGAATATCGAACCGGTTATTTGTGGATAAGGTTGAAGCTTCGTCATTTCCTGACAGGTAATCAATTCCTGCACCCAGGCTAAGTTTATCATTCAATGTTTGCTCCGCATAAGCCGAGATACAAAAGGCAGAAACATTGCCTCCTATTTTATTAAAATTGTGTTGATAATAAGTTGATAAACGAAAGCTCGTTGTTGAAGTTGAATAGTTCCCGTTAAAACCATAAGTTCCCCTGTAGTATACCTGTTTTGTGGTGTCAGTATGTGTATTTCCTGTCAGCACTCCAATTGCCGACAGCGTTAATTTATCTTTTTGATATTGATAGTGGAGGAAGTCGAGTGTTTTAAACTGAGCAGTTGGATAAAGCAGATTGGTTTTGTTTTCGGCGTTGTAGCTCAAACCTAAATGAAATCGGTGTTTATCTGTTTTATATTCGGCAAGAAGTGCATCGTAAGTTACCTGGTAATCGTTCCAGTTTCTTGCGGAAAGTATACGTTGATCGTCGTATGAAAACGACTGTCTGCCGGTTTTTAACGAAAGCGATTTTGTCAGATTCAATTTTACCCAGGCTTGGTGAATACTTAAACTTTCAGTGTTTCCATACACTCCGCTTCTGTTGGAATTATTGTCGTTGCCCCACAGCCGCACATCCTGAAACGATATGTACGTGTCGAACTTGTCATTTCTGAAAAGCAGATTTACCCGTGTGCGTTGTGTGGTATAAATCGGTGTACTTTCACCTTTTGGTGCAGGAGTTTTATAACCATTATCCAGTAATATTCTCGGCCTTAATTCGCCACTTACCTGAAGTTTGTTGTTTTGAGCTGCTGTTGCCAGGGTAACTAACAACATAGCACCACACATGATGCTTTTTATAGAGATCATAAATAAAAAAATTAGAAAATGTGTATTGATTAATTGCCGTTTACCATGTATTCTTTTAGTTTTCCGGTGCCGGGTTTCTTAAATAGCAGGTCGGGGGCACCCTGCTCAATAATTTCTCCATTCGACATAAACACCACATTATCGGCCAACCTTACCGCCTGCCGTAATACGTGTGTTACCAGAATGATGGTATAATGTTTTTTTAGTTCACGAAACAGGTTCTCGATAATTTTGCTTGAAATTGGATCTAGGGCAGAAGTGGGTTCGTCAGCTAAAATAATACGTGGTTTTACGGCTAATCCCCGTGCCAGACATAAACGTTGTTGCTGCCCGATTGAAAGGCTGTTGGGCGAACTGTGTAAACGGTCTTTCACTTCTTCCCACAAACCAACTTCTTTTAATTGTTTTTCCACATTGTAATCCAGCAGTTTTTTGTTTCTAACGCCTTTTAGTCTGATTCCATAGGCAACATTTTTATAGATTGACATTGGCAGTGGATAGGGACGTTGTCCAAGTAACCCCATTTTTTGTCTGATAGCCGGAATGTTCTTCGTTGTGTTCAGCACATCATCATTCTCAATAATTATATTTCCTGATACTTTAAGTTCCTTATAAATGTCGGTGAGCCGGTTCAGACATTTCAACAACGTGGTTTTCCCGCATCCGGAAGGACCCAGTAATACAGTAACTTTATTCTTTGGGATTTTCAGGTTGACATCTTTTAAAATGTGGTGATCGTTGGCAAATACGTTCAGGTCTTTGATCTGCAGGATTGAATCGGTATCCAGTTCTGTGTTTATTTTTTCAATCGTCTTATCGTGAATGATCATTTCTTCTTTAAGTACAAACATGGCTGTGTTTATTTAAAATTGTATTTTGAATATTTTTTTGAAAGAAAGCGGGCTGATAGACTAATAACCAATATGATAATGGTGAGTATGGCAGCTGCGGCAAAAGCACGCTCCCTTACTTCAGGGATAGGAGAGCTTAACTGAAAGAATATTGCCAACGGTAGTGTGGCTGCAGGTTCATCGAGATGAATGGGAATGAGATCGGTGTAGCCTGCGGTAAAAAGTACCGACGCAGCATCACCAATTCCACGGCCAAAAGCCAAAAGTAAAGCTGTAATAAATCCAGGAAATCCCTGTTTGAAAAGAATTCTGAAAGACATTTCAGCCCTTGTTGCACCAAGTGCCATGGTGGCTTCGTGCAATCCTTTGGGAATGGTACATAATACTTCGTCGAAAGTTCGTACAACAATAGGAATGATTAACAGGGCAATGGTTATTATTCCTGCAAGTAACGACGCATTCATACCAAGGAATAACATTAAAGCAAAGCCAAAAGCACCGTAAACAATCGAAGGTACCCCCCACAGTGCATCGAGGATATACCGGATGGTGTTCTGCGTTCTTTTGTACCTTGCTAAATGTACGTTAATGTATAATGCAGCAGGAACGCCAATAACAGTTGCGATTATTGTGGCACCAACCGAAATGTACAACGAGCCGATAATTGCATTTAATACACCGCCTTCGCCACCGTAGTAGTAACCTCCTTTTGGTGTTTTAAAAACCATTTCCCAGGATAAGGCATGAAAACTTTTGATAAAGATCATGACGATGATTATTGCCAGCAAAGCAATGAGTGAGTAAGTGGCAAAGGCCGACAAAATTCTGAAGATTTTTTCTTCGTTGCTTTTTCGCTTATTCATGTTTTTTAGTTCTGTAGATGAAATACCTGAAAACAAGATTGATGAGTAAAATGATGATGAACAATAACAGGGCGGCAAACATCAGCGCCGAATCATATAATGGGATAGACAGCATTTCTCCATAGTTGTTGGCGATAAGTGCCGGAAGCGGATAACCTGCATCTAACAGGTGAAACTTTGTTTGTACCATATTCCCGACCACCATCATAACAGCCATGGTTTCGCCAAAAGCTTTAGCTATGCCCAATCCAAAGGCAGATATAATACCGGGAATTCCTTTCCGAACTACAACAAACTTAACGGTTTCCCAAAAGGTGGCCCCCAATGAAAGCGATGCTTCTTTTAGGCCGATGGGGATGGTATTAAAAACTTCAATGAGCATATTCAGAATGTAAGGAATGCACATAACTGCCAAAACGATCCCTCCTGCAAGAATGGTGTAACCCGAGGAATTAATACCAAAAAACGGAGCGATATAATTTGAAATGAAAGGTACAATCACAATGATTCCCCAAACACCATAGATTACCGATGGTAGACCTGCCAGAATATCGATGACCGGGTGCATAAAACGTATAAATTGTTTGGTGGAAAACTGGGTGAGGAAGATAGCCGAAAGCAAACAAACCGGAGCCGACAGGACGAAAGCAATTAAGGTAACATACAACGAACCAAGAATGAAAGGCAAAAAACCAAATTCCTTTTCATGCGGCAACCAGGTGGTCGATCCTATTAACGAGCCCAACGATTTTAGCTCGAGCAGGGGATGGGCTTTTAGAAATAAGCCGAGAGCTATCAATACAGGCAATGCCAAAATAATTATTATTGACAGCATCATCCATGTGGTCGAAAATCTCTCGGCTGCTATTCTTCTAACTAGCATGCGTTTACAGGATTAAATTATTTCAGATAGGTTAGGTAAGTTTCAATTTTTGATGGCGCTATCGGCACATATCCGGCTTCTTTAACGAATACCTGTCCCTTGGTAAGCGTCCATTTTATAAAATCGAGGGTTGCCTGTTTTTGGGGTTTCCCCTTTGTTACAAAATATAATTCACGGGCAGGTGGAGCAGGGTAGGTTCCATTGGCAATGGCTGCTAAAATTTGGTCGAAAGAATCATAAAAATCCTCTTCCGGATCTATTTTCCCATTTTCGTTAATATCGATGGGAATAACTTCCACTCCTTCGCGTTTCTTTCCTGTTTTAGCATCATAAGCAAAAATGGTATTATTAAAGCCAATGCCTGCCGGATCTTTGCTAACTGTTTCGGCCAACCCGGGATCGCCGAAAATCCCGACACCTTTTAGATTTTCCTGCGTGCCACCAAGATACTTTGCCCATGTTCCGGCTGCTCCACAGGCATCGGAACGTGTGTAAACAGCTATTGGCGTTTCATTTGCGCCGGTAAGTATTTCTTTCCACGAAGTGATGGACTGGTCAATAAACACGGCTTTAAATTCGTTGCGGGTAAATCCGCGTTTTTTTAAGGAAGCCAGGTTGGGATATTTATTGCTTATGGTTGGTACAACGGCATCGATGGTAAGACCTACCCACCACACACCTTTGTCTATTTCTTCCTGTGCAATTTCGCGTGAGAACATGCCAAGGTCAACGGCTCCGGCCATCGCATCGGCCATTCCTTTTCCTGCGCCTCCGCCTGAAATATTAAAACGTACTTCTGGATGTTCTTTTTGGTATTCTTCCGACCACTTAATCACCAGCGGGTATAAAGCAAAAGCTCCGGAAATACTAATGGTATTTTCTTTACTTGATTTCGATGCACATGAACTAAGAAATATACCGGCAATAAGCAGTAACGAAATAGTTTTTACGAGTTTCATATTCTGAGTTTTTAGAATGAGACAAAAATCAGAATATGCTGTTAGGTAAGAAACAGCTTAAATGCGCATTTTAAAATTACGCTTATTAACTTACGCGTAGGTAGAAAAACGTATGTTGAAGTTGGAAAGAATACAGATCAGACTTCGAAAAAACCATTTTTTATGGCATAAATGACTAACTCTGCCGTGTTTCTCGATTGCGTTTTCCCAAGGATATTTTCGCGGTGTTTATCGACCGTACGTTTACTGATAAATAAATGTTCAGCAATTTCAGCATTCGACAAACCCATACAGATGTTAATCAGAATTTCAATTTCGCGCTTGGTAAGTTCATTGCTTTCAGGTTCTTCGTGTTTCCTGTTCAGACTGCTTACTATTGAAGACAGGATTTCGGCTGAGAAATAATTTCTTCCGTTGTAAACTTCCATAATAGCTGTTTCCACATCGCTGAATGGCGAATTTTTGATTAAAAAACCTTTGGCTCCGGCTTCTATCATTTCGGTGTAGAAATTCTCATCAGAATACATCGAAAGGGCTATGATGTTAAGGTCGGGGATTAATTCTAAGGCTTCTTTTGTAGCTTCAATGCCGTTCATTTCCGGCATGTCGATATCCATTAAAACTACATCGGGTTTGTAGGTTTTTATTGCATCTAAAAATATTCTGCCGTTTTCAGCTTCGTTAATTTCTGAAATGTGTTTGCTGTTCCTCAAAAGAAACATTAATCCCTCGCGAAAAAGGGAGTGATCGTCAACAATATAAACTTTTAAATCTTTTATCATAAGGGCAATTTCACACAAGCATAAAAACCATTATTTGGTGAACTGACGAATTCAATTGAACCGTTTAATGATTTTACTCTCGATACTATATTTGTTAATCCCATTCCGTATTTTTCGTTTTTACTTTCAAAACCAACCCCGTTGTCGTTGTACTTTAGCTCAAGTATATCCTTTTTGTCTGATAGCAGTATTGAAATTTTAGATGCAAATGCGTGTTTCTGTGTATTGTTTATTAATTCGCAACAAATCCGATACAACACTACCTCGATATTATCAGCGTATCGTTGCTTTTCGATATTGGAAGAGAAGTTGATTTTTGTTACTTCGTTTATTCTTACGTTACGGATAAATGTTTCTATTGCTTTCTTCAAACCATATCGTTCCAACAGGTGAGGAGTGAGGTTATTCGAAATTTCTCTGGTGGTAGCTATTGCATTATCGACAAGTTTTTCAACTTTTCCGAGTATTTCTGTATTGTTATCATCGAAATCGGTTTTGTCGATTGCCGAAACCGACATTTTTGCTGCCGATAATACCGGTCCTAAACCATCGTGCAGTTCTTTTGCAAAATGCTTTCGTTCCTTTTCTTCGGTTGATATAACAGCGGAAAGCATTTTGGCTTCATTTTCCTTTCGTAGTTTGTGAATACGGTTCAGTAGTTCAAATATTTTACGAATATAAATTGATGATAACAGCATTGCTACGGATATTATAACTGCTATCCAACTATTTAAAATGGTGATGTTATCAAAAGGTGCTTCATTAAAGAAATAGATCACCTCAACCAGCCGGCGTATTGCCATTAATAAAAAACCAATTGAAATACTAATCCATGCGATATTAAACCGGGTTTTTGGTATTAGACTTATGGTGATTAAGAAGGCAGCAAATTGCACGACTACTGAAAATATCAAAGCTAATTTTATTTCCATGGAGTAAAGTTACAATGATATTGGATTACTAACGTACGTTTTTGTTCGTAGTTTTTTGCAGATTGGGGGTGAAAAGGACTTTTTTTGATTGTTCTTTTCGCCAGGTAGCAAACGATGGGCAGGAGAGGGAAGAACAAAAAAGAATCCGATTCGTTTTAGTTAAAAATTATACGGAGCAGATCCTTCGTTCATTTAAACAGACTTTCAAAGAAAAAGCCACTCCCCAAAAGAGAAGTGGCCTTGAAATATAAAGTACTAATTACTTACTACTTGATACTTACGATTAATTACTAGCTTCCAAAGTCGTCGAATAATACGTTTTCGTTCGGAACACCTAAATCGTAAAGCATTTTTTGTACCGCGCTGTTCATCATTGGCGGGCCACACATGTAGAAATCGATTTCTTCGGGTTCTTCATGCTGGCTCAGATAGTTATCGTAAATTACCTGGTGAACAAATCCGGTTTTATAAGTTATCCCCAATTCATCGGCTACTGGATCGGGACGGTCAAGTGCCAGGTGGAATTCAAAATTCGGGTAGTTTTTCTCAATGTCTCTAAACTGATCGTAGTAGAAAACTTCTTTCCACGAACGGGCACCGTACCAGAAAGTAACTTTTTTCTTGCTTTCTTTCACTGTATGGAACAGGTGGAACAAGTGCGAACGCATTGGAGCCATTCCGGCACCACCACCAACAAACATCATTTCGCTGTCGTTGTCTTTCAGGAAGAATTCTCCGTAAGGACCCGAAACAGTTACTTTGTCGCCCGGTTTCAGGTTAAAGATATATGATGAACATACACCCGGATTTACTTTCTTGAATCCATTGCTTGCACGATCGAACGGTGGAGTGGCAATACGGATGTTCAACATCACGATGTTACCTTCGGCAGGGTGGTTAGCCATAGAATAGGCACGGAATGTTGGTTCCGGGTTTTTCATAACCAGGTCGAACATGCCAAATTGTTCCCATTCGTCGCGGAATCTTTCGTCTATATCCATGTCTTTAAACGCAACATCCACTTTGGGAACATCGATTTGGATATAACCACCCGATTTGAAGTTTAGTACTTCTCCTTCAGGTAATTTAACCACAAATTCTTTGATAAAAGTAGCCACGTTGTTGTTGGATACAACTTCGCATTCCCATTTTTTCACTCCCATTACTTCTTGTGGGATCTTAATTTTCATGTCTTCTTTCACCTTCACCTGACAAGCCAAACGCCAGTTGTCGTTTTGCTCTTTGCGGTTGAAGAAGCCGGTTTCGGTAGGAAGTATCGAACCACCACCATCTTCTACCTGGCAGCGGCACATACCACAGGTTCCGCCGCCACCACAAGCTGATGGAAGAAGAATTTTGTTGTTTCCCAATGTTGATAAAAGCGAGTTTCCAGGATCGGCTTCAATTTCAACATCACCATCGTTGATGTTTACTTTTACCACACCCGATGGAGTAAGTTTCTTTTTGGCGAATAATAAAATAGCCACCAAAAGAATAATTACACCAAGGAAGACAACAACACTGGTTATAATTACGGTTGTTTGTGCTGATAATAATATCATAGTAATCGTTGATTTTTCGTTCTACAATTTAATTCCGCCGAATCCCATAAAAGCCAGACCCATTAAACCGGTAACAATAAATGTAATACCAAGTCCGCGCAATGGAGCAGGAACGTTTGAGTATTCGATTTTTTCCCTGATAGCAGCAATACCAACAATGGCAAGCAACCAACCAACACCTGAGCCAATTCCGTAAACGGTAGCTTCTCCTACGTTAATAAATGCTTTTTGCTGAAGGAATAACGAACCACCTAAAATGGCACAGTTAACAGCAATAAGCGGTAAGAAAATACCCAGCTGGTTATATAAAACAGGAGCAAATTTTTCTACAATCATTTCTACCAACTGCACCATCGATGCAATAATGGCAATAAACATGATGAATCGTAGGAAGCTCAGGTCAACGTTGGCAAATCCTTCACCCAACCAAACCAAAGCTCCTTCGGTTAATACATATTTTTCCAACAGGTAGTTTACAGGTACCGTAATTCCCAACACAAAAACTACAGCAATTCCTAAACCGGCAGCAGTACTTACTTTTTTCGAAACGGCCAAATATGAGCACATTCCGAAGAAGTACGCAAATACCATGTTTTCAATAAAAATTGACTTAACAAATATATTAATCAGATTTTCCATTTGAATTCTTTTTTTGCGTTAGAATTAATTTTCAATCAGTTTACGGTTGCGGCTACGTTGTACCCAAATAATGATTCCAACAACAATCAGAGCCATTGGGGAAAGTACCATTAAACCGTTGTTTGCATAAAATCCACCATTGGCAATGTACCAACTGTCGGGGATAATTTTAAATCCTAATAAGGTTCCGCCACCAAGTAATTCGCGGAAAAAACCTACGATAATCAGAATTGCGCCATATCCTGCACCGTTACCAATTCCATCGAGGAATGATTGCCATGGGCGGTTACCTAAAGCAAAAGCTTCAAGACGTCCCATAAGAATACAGTTGGTAATAATCAATCCAACAAATACTGAAAGTTGTTTACTTACATCGTAAACATAAGCACGAAGTATCTGATCGACTAAAATAACAAGTGCAGCAATAACCACAAGCTGAACGATGATACGGATACGGTTTGGAATTGTATTACGTAATAATGAAATAATTACGTTTGCCAAAGCTAATACTGCGGTAACCGAAATTGCCATAACAATTGCAGGTTTTAATTGTGCAGTAACCGCCAAGGCCGAGCAAATACCCAAAACCTGAACGGTAATTGGATTACTGTTGTTTAATGGATCCGACAGTAATTTTAAATTTTTCTTTGAAAATAAAGGTTCGCTCATGGTCTCTTATTTTTTATTCTTGGTTAAGAATTTTTCATAGCCTGTAAAGTCGTCTTTCAACATCTTTTGCAGACCTTTACTCGTAATTGTACCTCCGGAAATTGCATCAACTTTGTGTTCTTCAGGTGCTGCTTCTCCGGCTTTAGCTACTGTTATAGAAAAAAGTTTGCCTGAAGTCTCGAACAGTGTCTTACCTTTAAACTGTTCTTCAAAACCTGTGGTCGAAATTTCAGCACCCAGTCCTGGTGTTTCACCTTCGTGGTCGAAGTTGGCACCAAAAATGGTGTTCATATCGTCGCTAACTGAAACATAACCCCAAATAGGTCCCCAAAGACCAGCTCCGTAAACCGGAAGTACATATTTGGTTCCTTCGTCGGTTTTACATTCAAAAACCGGAAGTACCATTTCTTCAAAACTTTTAGCACGTTCCTTTTTCAGGTCAGTAGTAAATGCATCGCCGTCAACTTTTTCCCCTTTAGTATTTACAAGGAATTCGTCAACCACAGTTTTTGCATAGATGTCTTCAGCATCAATTGCAGTACTTGGAATGTTAACCGAAGCAAGAATATTTTGTTTCTTTTCAATCTCTACGTTCTTTTTCTGCGCAGGCTTTAACGCCATTGAAACCGAAGCAAGAACCGCAGCCACAATAATTACCATGATGGCCGCATATAAAAATGTGTAAGTATTACTATTTCTATTCATGATCTCTTCGTTTTTTATTATGCAGAAACTTTCGCTCTTTTAACTCTCCTTTTAATATGACTTGCTACAACGTAGTGGTCGATAAGAGGAGCAAATGTATTCATCAGAAGGATTGCCAACATCATACCTTCAGGGAAGGCAGGGTTGATAACACGGAATATGATTGCTAAAATACCGATCAGGAATCCGTAAATCCATTTTCCTGTTTCAGTTTGTGCAGCAGAAACGGGGTCAGTAGCCATAAAGATGGCACCAAACATAAATCCTCCTAAAATCAAGTGTTGCCAGAAAGGCATCGAGAAATACGTTGCAACCTCAGGTGATAAACCAGCACCGCCCGAAACAGCATTTAGAATAAGTCCCATTACAGCACCACCGGCAATGGTAGAAACCATAATTTTCCAACTTCCAATTCCTGTAATAATCAATAGAACTGCTCCTATTAAAATGGCCAGCGTTGATGTCTCACCAATCGATCCCGGAATAAATCCGAAGAATGCATCGGCAACGTTAAAGTTGATATTGCCGGCAGCTGCGTTAGCCATCGGAGTTGCACCCGAGAAAGTGTCAACTACTTTATCTGTATCTTTTAAGGCTACCCAAACCGATTCTCCCGACATTTGAGCCGGATAAGCAAAGAATAAGAAAGCACGTGCTACAAGAGCCGGGTTCCAGATATTCATTCCTGTTCCGCCAAATACCTCTTTGCCAAGAATTACGGCGAAAGCTGTCGCCAACCCAACCATCCAAAGAGGTGTTTCAATTGGCATTACCATTGGAATAAGAATACCGGAAACAAGGAATCCTTCGTGAATTCCATGACCACGGAGTTGGGCAAATACAAACTCAATACCTAATCCCACAATATATGAAACTGCAATTACCGGAATTACTTTTAATAAACCATAGAGGAATATTCCGAAGAATCCGGTTGATGCGAGTTCGCCAATTGCTTTATAATGTTGAAGCCCTACGTTGTACATCCCAAATAAAAGGGCAGGCACAAGTGCCAGAACAACAACCGACATGGTGCGCTTTAAATCTATGAAATCGTGAACATGTGTTCCCGATTTTGAAGTATCTTTCGATACAAACAGAAAGGTGAAGAATCCTTCGTGTACAGAACCGAGCCAGCTGTATTTCGCTCCTTTCTGAACAAGAGGTTCTGTCCTTTCAAAAAAGTCTTTTATAAATTTCATTTTTAAAACTGATTTATAATTTCAGTAAAAATTATCCTAATTCTTTAATCATAGTATTGATCCCTTCACGAAGAATCTTCTGAACTTCAATTTTAGAAGTACAGGCATATTCACAAAGAGCAAGGTCTTCTTCAACTACTTCATAAATTCCCAGCTGTTCCATTTTGTCGATGTCGTTTACTAAAATTGCTTTTAATAAGTACACCGGTAAAATATCCATAGGGACCAGTTTCTCGTATTGCCCTGAAAGAACAAAAGCACGCTCACCACCATGCATGTTGGCATTAAGTGTATATTCTTTTTTCGGGAATAGTTTTCCGAAATATGTTTTTGTAGAACTGAATTTGGCAAAACCAGGATCGGCCCAACCCAATAATTCGTATTCGTCGCCTTCAGGAATAACGGTTACCTGCGATTCGTAATAACTCAGGTAACATTTTTCTGAGATTTTGGTTCCGGTAAGTACATTACCACTGATTATACGTTGGTTATAATCGGCATCAATTAGTTTACCTCCTACTACCGAAGCAACAGGCGCACCCAAAACTGTTTGAACATATTTTGGAGCTTCTACTTCCGAACCTGTTAATGCAATAGTCCTGGTGAAATCTACATTGCCGGTTTCAAATAAACGACCAATGAACAGTACATCCTGAACATTGATGGTCCAAACCACTTCTCCTTTATTAATAGGATCGGTGTTGGCAATTTGAATACCTACGTTTCCGGCAGGGTGAGGCCCCTCGAACGTATTTACTTCAACGTTTTTAATACCTGAGAAAGCAGAACCTGCAGAAACTCCGAGGTTTACTTTGCCTTCAGTTAGTTTTGCCAATGCATTCACTCCGGTTTGGAACGAATCCATCTGGCCTTCCATTACAAAATTGTAATCGGGTGCCAATGGCGCGGTATCAAATGTTGAGATGTAAATGGCTTTTGGTTTTTCCTCCGGATTGGCAATTATACCATATGGACGTTTTTTTATGAACGGCCATAAACCACTTTTTAAGATTTGCTCTTTCACCTGTTCTCCCGACAAGCTTGCCGGATCAGCCTTTTTGAATTCAGCTTTACCTGCTTTTTCGCTTGTTTCTACAACCACTTCCAAAATCTTACGACGTTCGCCACGGTTTATCGAAATCACTTTTCCTCCAACAGGAGCCGTGAAAACTATTTCCGGATGGTATTTGTCGTAAAATAAAGCATCGCCGGCTTTTACTTCGGCATCAACCTTTACACTAAGTTTTGGAGTAAGTCCTGGAAAATCGGTGGGTTTTAGAGCTACTGTTGCCGGAGCCGGCAATTTTTCGAGTGCTTTTTCTGCACTTCCTTTTAGCTTTATATTCAGCCCTTTCCTTAACTTAATTACTTCTGACATATCTAATTAAGACTTATATTACTTTCAAGCAGCGCAAAAGTAACAAATTATACCCGATGGACAATATAATATAAATAAAGTGTGAATATGGAAATATGCAAATAAATCAATATATGTATTGATATAGATCATTTTCTTAGAAATGAGATTGTTATGTTGGGAAGGAAAAAAAATGGACAATTCAGATTAAATTAACATTTTTAACGTTTGTAAATCAGAATCATCTCCTAACAGTAACTGTTTGAAGTAAATAGTTTCATATTGTCAGGATCTGTTCTGGTATTAAGGAAAAACTTTGTAAATTGGATTTGCCATATTTCAAACTTTTCCGAAATATTTGTATTGCTCATAAAACCATAAATAGTAACGAATGAAAAAAACACTCATCATAATATTAGTCATATTCCAGGCATTTGGATCTTTGACTCAAGAAGAAAACTTTTACTACGAAAACGCAATCTATCGAGAAAATATCAAAACTGTAATGGCTTATAGAGACGGGTTTGAGTTATCGAACCCGGTTATGGGATTAAATGAAGATATGTCGCTGATTTTTAAGTTCGATGATATGTCGGACGATGTTAAGGACTATTATTATACGATTATTCACTGCGATGCTGACTGGAACGAAAGTTTTATTTCGCAGGAAGAATACATCGATGGTTTTGTTGAAAATCCGGTTCTTGATTATGGATTATCGTATAACACCACTTTTAATTATGTGAATTACCAGATAGTGTTGCCCAATGATAATTTGAAATTCAGGGTGTCGGGGAATTACGCCCTTGTGGTATACGAAGATCAGGACAAAGAAAAAATTGTTTTTACGCGTCGGTTTCAGATATATGAAAATGCAGTACGGATTGAAGGTACCGTAAGGCGAGCAACACTCGATGCTTTTAAGGGAGGTAATCAGGAGGTTGATTTTAAAATTTTCCATCCCAATCTTAATATCCTGAATCCACGAGACGAAGTGAAAGTGGTTATTATGCAGAACAATCGTTGGGATAATGCTATTCGTAATTTAAAACCTCTTTATATAAGAGATCGGGAGTTGGATTATAATTATGACCGTGAAAATGTATTTAAAGCAGGTAATGAGTTTCGTTATTTCGATAATCGTACAAATCGTATGAACGGTGAAAATGTGATAGCTACTGATTTTTTTCGTCCGTACTACCATAAAACAGTTAAAACTGATGAAGTACGCACCAATAAACACTATTTCTCTTATGAAGAAATGGATGGTCTGTATGCTATTGAAAGCCAGGATCAGGAAGTTAATGATTACGACACGGAGTGTGATTATACATTTGTGCATTTTGCACTTCCGCTTGACGCTCCTTTACTTGGAGGATCGGTAAATGTATTTGGCGCTTTAAGTAACTGGAACGCAAATAAAGGAAACGAAATGACCTATAATTTTGATAAAGGTGAGTACGAACTGACATTGTTATTAAAACAAGGGTACTACAATTATATATATGTTTATGTTCCCCAGGGATCGAGTGTGGCAGACCATACCAATCTTGAAGGAAGTTTTTGGGAAACCGAAAACGATTACCAAATATTTGTTTATTATCGCGATATGGCCGGTCGTTACGACCGATTGGTTGGTTACCAGCAGCTAAACTCTAAAACCAGCAGGTAAAATGTAAACAGAGTTCGTGTTTCGGTAATTGTATCTTTTTGAAATTTATTTTATTAAAGAACTTCTTTTTGGCTTTATTAGAAGAATACCCTTTGAATTTTTTAGTTCTGTTTGATTTCAGCTATTCAATCTTTCAATAATTTAATTCTTCATTCCTTTCAACTCTTGTTAGCTAACTATTTTCATATAACCACGGCCTTCTCTGAAAGGAAGAACAAACCAAAACTTACTGCCTTTATCTACAGCAGATTCAAATTCAAGTTTTCCGCCAAGCAGCGAGATATAATGTTCGGCAATTGATAATCCAATTCCGGATCCGGAAGTTGTCTCGTTTATTGAATTCTGTACCCGGTAGAAACGGCTGAAAATGTGTTCGAAATCTTCGCCGGGGATTCCAATCCCCGTATCGGTAACGATAAATTTAACCAAGTCGTTTCGTATCATCTCATAACCAAAAGTAACGGTGCCTTCCCGGGTGTACTTAACGGCATTATCGACTAAAATTGTAACGGCTTCTTGTAATAAATGACTGTCGGTGTCGAAACCAAATTCAGGATTTGCAACCTCGGTGTTCAGCCTCATTCTAACGTCTTTGGTGTCAGGAAGATTAGGAGCGTATTCGTTGTAAATATTACGTAACAACTGATTTACCTTACAAAAATCGTTTTTAACAATAACAGCCTCTGTTTCGATTTTAGAGAGATGAATGGTGTTGTCGATCATGTTGATGAGTTGCTGTCCGTTTTGTGTGATCGCCTCGGTAATCTCCAAACGTTCGAACCCGTCCATCATATCGTCAGCCAGCATCCTGGTAAAATTGGTTATGATATTCATCGGAGTGCGAATTTCATGCGAAAGGTTGGCCAGGAAAGCAGATTTTAATTTATCCGATTCTTCGGCACGTTTCAGAGCCTTTTCTAAATTAAATTCTGCTGTTTTACGTTTGGTAATATCGCGTGCCACCGAAATAACCGAATGTGTATTTAATTTGGCAAGGCGCATTTCGAAAAGGAAAGTTCCGTTAGGTGTGTTCAAAGAATATTCGATGCTTTCGATTGAATTGTTTTTTATACAATGTTGAATGCACGAATAAATTTTATTTGCCATATTATCAGGGAAGCCGGCATCGAAAATCGAGCTTCCGATAATATTCGCATCCTCAACTTTAAACAAATCACTTTCTTTAATTACAAAATCTTCGTAAATACCATCTTTGTCAATAATAAAAAATATGTCGGGAATTGCTTCAAGCAGTACTTTGTAGCGTTGTTTACTGGCTTCAAGTTCTGCAATTGTATTTTTAGTTTTAGTGATGTCTTCAAATAAAATGAAGTAGAGATTGTAGTTTGGATTCAGCACCTGCACTCTATACCATTTGTCCGATTTTTTATAGTGGTATTCGCTGATCTTTTGTTTGTTGAAAAGAACTGTCTTGTTTATGTTGAATTTGCCTTTGAATATCAGGTTAAATATATAGTCTGCATCTTGTCCCTGAACTTCATGCAGATTTAACTTAAATCCCGATTCAAAAGCGTTATTTACTTTGTCAATTATCAGTTTTTCAACATTGCCTCCTTCGTCGCGTTCGGCAACCAAACGGGCAATTAAGTAAGGCGAACTTTGTAATACTTTATTAAGACCTTCGTTGTTTTGTTTTACATTTTGCTCAAGGGTTTCAATAATATCGATAAGCTTTTTGCGAAGATAGAATGTAACAAACGAAAAGGCGATGAATATTAATAAAGGATTTTCCCAGATTGTAGGATAATATGAAAATAAATCGGCAAGATGTCCTGTTTTGAATAATTGAAAACTAATGGTGAATAAGGAAACGAAGAAATAAAAAAGTATCCTGATTTCGAGCCGGGAAAAATAATACAAAAACACTAACCCGGCCATCAACCACCAAACAGTCTGGCTCATTGTTTCTTCGGGCGCCGCGTTTATATTAAAATCTGAAATATAATAGGCATAAATAAATACCGGTAAAGCAAAAACAATATTAATGGCACAATTAAGCTTTCCGTTTAAACAACATGAAAGCGCCAGGTGCGAAATTGCTACCAGCATGATGTCGCAAATAATGCAACCCTCAACATTGAAAAACAGATGAATAATCAGTAAAACAATAGACAATACAGCAATGCTCCCCCAAATAAGGAGAAGTTGGAAAAGCTGTTTTTGCTCTTTCATTGAAAGAGAAGCCCAAAATTTTTGTTCTAATATTTTATAAAATCCAGTAAACAACACAGTAAAAATATTAAAAATGCCCGTAGTCCTGCCAGTACAATCGTTTTTTACATAAGATAGTGTCAAAATGGGAATCTTATTGTCTGATTTTCCTATTTTCCCTTTTTAGATATGATTAACATTAAATTAACTAAAACTGTTTTTTTTCGGCGCCCTGATTTTTGTTATGTTTTAAAACATGCTTATTGGTTAGTTTTGTTCTGAATGAAAGAGATTTTAAAAAAAATATAAAATTATGCCAAAAGGATTTTTTAATGTACCGGTAGCAAAAAATGAACCGGTTTTAAGCTATGCTCCCGGAAACCCGGAAAGAGCAGAATTGCAGGCAAAACTTGCAGAGCTGAGATCGCAAGAGATTGATTTACCAATGGTAATTGGAGGAAAAGATGTTTTTACCGACAGAAAGGTAAGAATGTTCCCGCCTCATGAAATTGCACATACTTTGGGATATTACAACCAGGGAGATGCCAGTCATGTTGAAATGGCCATTGATGCTGCACTGGAAGCCAGAGAAAGCTGGGCCAGTATGTCGTGGCAACATCGCGCGTCTATCTTTTTAAAGGCCGCTGACTTGCTAACTGGTCCTTACCGTGCAAAAATTAATGCTGCCACAATGTTGGCACAGTCTAAAAATGCTTTCCAGGCAGAAATTGATGCAGCCTGTGAATTTGCTGACTTCCTACGTTTTGGAGTTCAGGTGATGACTGACATTTATAAAATTCAGCCTGAATCTGCAAAAGGAATGTGGAACTATAACGAGTACCGTCCACTTGAAGGATTTGTGTTTGCACTTACTCCGTTTAACTTCACATCGATTGCCGGGAACCTGCCTGCAGCTCCTGCATTAATGGGTAACGTAGTTGTTTGGAAACCATCGAAAACTGCCGTTTATACTGCGGGAGTTGTTATGGAGATTTTTAAAGAAGCAGGTCTTCCTGACGGTGTTATCAACCTGATTTATGGTTCTGGTCCGGTTGTAGCCGATGTTGTTTTAACTCACCCTGAGTTTACAGGTATTCACTTTACAGGTTCAACAGGTGTGTTCCAAAGTGTTTGGAAAACTATCGGAGAAAATATTTACAAATACAAATCATATCCGCGTATTGTTGGAGAAACAGGTGGAAAAGATTTCATTTTTGCTGATAATACCGTTAACAAAAGAGCTCTTGCTATTGCAATGTTGCGTGGTGCTTTCGAGTATCAGGGACAGAAATGTTCGGCAGCTTCGCGTGCTTATGTTCCGGAAAGTATCTGGCCTGAAGTGAAAGAAATTTTAGGAGCAGAACTAGCAACAGTAAAAATGGGTGCACCAGAAGACTTCACAAATTTTATAAATGCTGTTATTGATGAATCTTCTTTTGACAAATTAAAAGGTTTTATCGACCGTGCAAAAGAGGATGAAGATGCTGAAGTAATTTTTGGTGGAAATTGCGACAAATCAGTAGGCTATTTTGTTGAACCAACTGTAATTGAAGCGAAAAAACCTGATTACATCACTATGGAAGAAGAATTGTTCGGACCGGTATTAACTGTATACGTTTACAAAGACGAAGAATTGGATAAAACGTTGGATATCCTTGACAATACTTCTATTTATGCCTTAACCGGTGCTGTATTGTCTCAAAATCGTTACAATATCGAAAAGATAACCAAGCGCCTCGAAAATTGCGCAGGTAACTTCTATATCAACGATAAACCAACCGGTGCCGTAGTAGGTCAGCAACCATTTGGTGGAGCACGAGGTTCTGGTACCGACGATAAAGCCGGTTCTATTTTCAACTTCCTTCGCTGGACATCAATCCGCACAATTAAGGAAACTTTTGTACCTGCAGAAGATTATACCTATCCGAACTTTCAACCTGATGTTGAATAGGATATTAAAATAACTTTGTTTAAAAAAAGGGAGTTGAATGGATTCAACTCCTTTTTTTATACTCCTAAAGATTCTTACTTTTGTTGTGTAATAATTCGGATATGGGTAAAGAATTTTTTCAATCGAGGATTTTCAAAATATTAGGCAACAAATATGTTATTGTTCTGATAATCTTCTTAACATGGATTATTTTCTTCGACGAAAACAGTATAGTATCTCATATGCAAAGTAAGCAACAGTTGAACGAATTAACTCAGCAGAAGAAATACTACAATGAGCGAATTGCTTCGGATAAAGAAAAACTAAATGATTTAAATCAGGGAGTTAAAGAACTGGAGAAATTTGCCCGCGAACAATATTACATGTCGAAACCCGGCGAAGATGTTTTTATCGTTGTGGAAGAGGAATAGAATCATTTATTTTCTTTTTAATAGTTAAAACTCTGCTATCTGATTGCGGCGACTTTAGTTTCGGAGATTAATTCTTTTTCTTCTGTCTTCTTTATTCCAGCCAATCATCATCTTCATTATCGAATTTCATTTTAGATTAAAACCTATGTATTACTAATTTAAAGTGGTTTAGTTACATTTCAATATTAAGGTTTAGTACCCAAATTCCATCTGTTGAATTGCTATTCGATTAATGGATTCAAGGTGTTGAAAACATTATTTAAAAATGTACGTTTAAATTAAACGGCAATATTATTAACGCTTTGATGGAAACCAGAATTTTATTATATTGCTTATAGTATGAGCGAAAATCTTGACATATTCAAAATAAAAACGAACAACGTTGCGCCTAAAAAAGGAAGGATTTTAATTTCCGAACCTTTTTTATCGGGAAGTTATTTTAATCGTTCTGTGATATTTTTGGTAGCACACAGCGCTAAAGGAACGGTTGGTTTTATTTTGAATAAGAAAGTAGATTTTCCGATACATGATGTTTTTCCCGATTTCCCTAAGTTTAATGCAGATGTTTATTTGGGAGGACCGGTTGCAACAGACTCCATTTATTTCATTCATAAACTTGGATCAAAGCTTCCCGGCAGTATTCATGTATTAGGAGATTTGTACTGGGGTGGAGATTTTGAGGTCCTTAAGCATGACATTACATCAGGAGAAATACAACCAAAAGATATCCGGTTCTTTCTCGGTTATTCGGGCTGGGATGCCGGACAACTGGAGGATGAATTGAAAGAGGATTCCTGGTTGGTAACCGATGTTGAAGAGGAATCTGTGATGCAGAAACTTAGCGAAGATTCCTGGTTTGATTTTGTGAAAAAAGCTGGCGAACGTTATTCTATCTGGGAAAATTTCCCTGAAAACCCGTCATTTAACTAAGTAAAAAGTTTTTCGTTTTAATTCTCAACCCTCGTTTTCAGATAAGAATTTATTTTATCGCAAATTAAATCTGAGTATTCGTGCACGAAACGTCTGGCCCCGATTCCCAGCACCCACTGTATTCCATTTGCTTCCGAAGCAAAAAATATTTCATCCATTTGGCGCAGGTGTTTTTCTTCAACTTCCGGAGTTTCAACAACCTTGAGCTTTAGTCTCGGTGCCAGTTGAATAACAATGTCGCGCATTATATCCAAATAACATCCTGTTTCAGGAGATGGTGTAAAGAGCACACCATCCTTAATCATAAAAATATTCGATTCAATACCTTCACAAATCCGGTCATTCTGATTTACTATCACCGATCCTGCATAAGGAGTGTTTTTATTTGAAGCTTTAATTTGTTGCCAAAGAGACCTGTTTTGAAAGCTCAACTGATTTTCTTGAGAATTACTGAGTTTTTTTAATTCTGAAATATTGATGAGCAGGCCTTGTTTGTTAATAGGAAAATCAAATTCAGAAAAGGCTCGGCTTGTAATAAGCGATTCAATTTTGTTTTCAGAAATAAAAATTTGGAATGTAATGAGCCCCGAACGATAATAACGGTTTTTATTCAGCATTCGTTTAGTAAGCCTGAATAATTCACGTTGATTTTTAAAATCGGAGGGGAGTTCCCTGTTTAATGCGCTTAATTCTTTTTCAAGTGTTTGCAGATTCTCTTTAAACAACGGAATCCCTCCATATCCAAACCACAATGTTCGTTCTAGTATAAAAGGTGCCGGCAGCAGAAAGGTGGTCAGGTTAGCTTCTTGCTGAGAATAAATCGTGTTATTTACAATAAGAAACGCCATCTTTACAGAAACCAGAACAAATTATCGATAAACTTGTCGAATAGATTTGGCTTTAATAGGATAGGGAAAATAAAACCAAAAATAGCTCCCAAAAAGTGTGCGTCGTGTGCAACATTATCGTTTTGTTTTTTGCTCATCTGGTAAGAGTAGAACAGGTATCCCAGCGCAAACAGAATTCCGGGGATTGGAACTACTGCAAATAAATATAACGGTTCCCATGGCTGAAAAAATATGGATGCAAAAAGTATGGCAGACACTGCTCCCGAAGCACCAACTGCATTGTAATAATAATTGTTCTGGTGTTTTATCAGGCTCCATATATTCGATGCCAGTATTCCTCCAAAATAAAGTAATAAAAAGTAAGCATTGGCCATCCTTCCAAAATAGTACCCAAAAAATGCTTCAATATTTCTCCCAAAGAAATACAGAACCAGCATGTTAACAATCAGGTGTGACCAGTTGGCATGTATAAACGCATGCGAAATTAAACGGTAATATTCCTTTTTATGAATAATTTGGGCAGCATTAAACTGAAGCTTTGCAGCCAGCTCCCTGTTTTGAAATGTCAGGTACGAAATAACAGCAGTAACACCAATTATAAAATAGGTAATCATTAATGTAAGATTTTGTAAATCATTTCTTTTTGAAGATCTCCGGTATCCACCATCGTAGATACATTAAAGCCTTTGCTTTTCATATCGTAATCGCGTAAAATACCCATTATTTCGTAGAGTTTGGTGGGAGAGTACCGTTTGGCTGCAGCCACATATTCTCTCACAAAAAACGGGTGCACACGCAACTCTGCAGCCACATTTCGTTCCGATTTATCTTTCAGAAAATGATAAGTAAAAAGTTTTGAAAAATAGAAATATAAACCGGCAATGGTTTTTTGTATTGGATTTAAGGTTGGATTAGCTCCAAAATACTGAATGATTCGGTTGGCTTTAAGTATGTTCTTTTCGCCCAACGCATTTTGTAATTCCAACACGTTAAAATCTTTGCTTAATCCAATGTTGTGTTCAATATGCTCGGGGGTAATTTTTGTGGTGTCTTTTACTGCAATTACCAGCTTGCTAAGCTCATTTGCAATTTTGCCAAGGTCGGTGCCCAGGTATGAAGTCAGCAACATGGCGGCCTGTGGAGTTATCGTATAATTGTGATTTTTCAGATAATTGTCGATCCAGGCCGGAATTTTATTTTCGTATAATTTTTTTGAGGTGAAAACTACCCCATTCTTATTAATCGCTTTTGCCAGTTTAGTGTTGCCTTTTATAACTTTGTACTTATAAGCAAGTACTAAAATGGTCGATTCCAATGGATTTTGAGCATACGAAAGTAAGGTTTCAATTTTGTTTAGGCTTTGTGCTTCCTTCACAATAATTACCTGTTTGCTGGACATCATCGGAAAGCGCATCGATGCTTCGGCAATAGTAATTGGATCGGAGTCTTTCCCGTAAAAAATTGTCTGATTGAAACCTTTTTCTGCATCGGTAAGAACGTTTTTTTCAATGTAATTTGATATTTCATCGATAAAGTACGGTTCTTCGCCCTGTAATAGATAAATGGGGTGGTAGATCCCTTTTTTCAGGTTTTGTAATATATTGGCAAATTCCATTTTAGAATCTTAAGTGTTTAACTGAAAGACCGTTGTTTTTTATCTCGAACAAAGCATCAATTCCTGCCTGAATATGTCGCTCCACAAACTCCGAAGATACTTTTTTATCGCTGGCTTCGGTCTTTACTCCTGTTGAAATCATTGGTTGATCTGATACCAGTAACAAAACACCTGTTGGTATTTGATTGGCAAATCCTACGGTGAACAAAGTAGCTGTTTCCATATCGACAGCCATGGCTCTGGTTTTTTTCAGGTACTTTTTAAATCGGTCGTCATACTCCCAAACCCTTCTGTTGGTGGTAAAAACAACTCCGGTCCAGTAATCCTGTTCCGAATTTCTCAAAATGTGCGAAACGGCACGCTGCAAGTTAAATGCAGGTAATGCAGGAACTTCAGGAGGCAAATAGTCATCAGATGTTCCGTCGCTGCGAATGGCCGCTATCGGAAGGATAAAATCTCCAAGTTGGTTCTTCTTTTTCAGCCCTCCGCATTTTCCTAAAAACAGAACCGCTTTGGGATGAATCGCGCTTAGCAGATCCATAATGGTAGCTGCATTCGGACTACCCATTCCGAAGTTAATAATGGTGATGCCTTCGGCTGTCGCATTGGGCATATTTCTGTCTATTCCTTCAACCGGTACATTAAATTTGCGAGCAAATCGTTCAACATAAGCCTGGAAATTAGTAAGCAGAATATAAGGACTTATTTCTTCCAGTTTTTTACCGGTATACCTTGGCAGCCAGTTATCAACGATATCTTTTTTGGTCTTCATTATTTTTTTATAATAAAAGTTACGTGTTCGAAGTTTCTCTAAAATTCTTATTTACAACGATAGAAACTCTGGTTCTCGTCATATGTGGAATAATTATACCTTTGAACAAACGTAATTACGTTTGGTTTTGGTTGACACAAATGTACATTTTTAAGTTTCTACAGCCAAAATGAGTTAATAAGTTATATACTTATTCATGGAAAAATTGAATTTACCTACATATCCTTTCAGAACCAAGGTTGAAGAAGGGAAGCAACTGATTTTTGATTCTATTCGGAAAAAATTTGTGGTATTAACTCCTGAAGAGTGGGTGCGGCAGAATTTTATTCAGTATTTGATAAAAGACAGAAACTACCCGGCAACACTAATGTCTGTAGAAAAGCAGGTTCTGGTGAACCGGAAACAACGCCGTTTTGATTTGCTGATTTACAGTCGTAACGGACAACCACATTTAATTGTGGAATTTAAAGCTCCCAATGTAAAAATTTCACAGGATACTTTCGATCAGGTGGTGCGCTATAATATGGCACTGAGAGTGGAACGTGTTGTTGTTTCGAATGGCTTGCAACATTTTGCCTGCGACATTGATTACAAGAATAATACTTATTCCTTTTTACCGGAAATTCCTGAATTTTGTGAGCGGTGAAGAGTGTTGAGTTAAGCAAGAATTTTTTGAAAGAACAACTCATCCTTCCATCCTGAGAAGGTTTTTACCCAGTCTTTTTTTAACCCCGTCTGTTTAAATCCCGCCTTTTCAAATAGGTGAATACTGCTTGTGTTGTCTTCTGTAATGTTTGCAAAAAGTTGTTTCATGCCCAGAACTTCAAGTGCGTAGTTCGACAAGGCTGTTAATGCGTCGGTGGCATAACCCATGTTTCTGTCCTCTTTTTTGTGTATAAGAATACCAACTCCGGCTCGCTGGTGGTATGGTTCAAAATCGAACAAATCGACGGCTCCAACCGGCTCACTGTTTTCATTCTGAATTATCAGCCTGAGTTGTTTTGTTTCGTATATGTCTTTAGCTGCTTCAATCAGGTATTGCGCAAGTATGTGTTTCGAGAACGGCGTTTTGGTGTTGCTTACTTCCCAAATTTCGATGTCGTTTTCCCACGTGTAAAGCAGATCCATATCTCCCGGCTCCAGGGGACGAAGCGTTATTTTTCCGTATTGAAGTTGATTATTCATTTTAAAGTTTATGGTTGAAACCCTGCAACTCGCTTACAGCTATTTTTAATTCATTGTAGCTGCTTTAGTTTCAATAATGTATGTGTCAAATTTATTACCACTAAGAACACCAAGGCACAAAGTTAAAGAAATTAATTCTAGAGTTTCCTTTGTGTGCTTTATGACTTTGTGGTTCTTCTTGCGAATTTTATTCGCTTATTTTAAACTATGGATTTTCAATCCATAGTAATTAAGTTAGCTATCGAGGTTTTTCCAGTTTTTTAAAATAAGTTCCGCATCGGTTAACAAGCTGTAGTCTTTGGCATAAAGCATGTTTAGCTGTGTAATTTTTTCAGTATCAAGTTTTAATTCCCTGAATAAGTCAGCCGGAGTTAAAACACCTTCTGAAATGGGCGGAAGATTTTCGAATGTTCCTTTCTCTTTAATATACCCAATCCATGATTTTTTCCCGAACAACACTCTGAAAATATTGCCCAGAAATTTGTGCATTTTTTTATTAAAAAGAATCAGTGCCGGGCTAAGTACCAGTAGAATAAATGATGAGATTATGTCGAAGGCTCGTTTTTTTCGTCTGTTGGATTGTTTCGAAATGGCATTTACGTTTACAACGTATAAATCTCCGGCAGTGTGGATTGAATTACTTCCGATAATGCTGATACTTTCAGGCGGGGCAATTTTATAATCGATATCGAGTTGGGTTAAATCGAGCATGGCACGGATAATTTCACCCGAACCGATATTTTCAGCACAGAAAATAATCTCATCAATTCGGTTGATCCTGATAATTTCTTTTAACTGTTTCAATTCTCCAATGTAATTTTGGCCTTTATCGGTGTTATCCAGCGCAATAAAACCTGCAAGTTGCGATTGAATGCGGGTTTCTTCCAGAATTTGTTTTACCCGCGAAGCTTCATTCGAATGCCCAACAATGGCAATTTTACGGACACGTTTTGTGTCCAGTCTGAATCCACTTATTTTAAACCAGTGAAAAACAAGCCGGAATAAGTTCAGTACAAATACTGCCCAGGCAGATCCTATTAAAATTAATGCTCTCGAATACCTGAATTTTTCATCAACCAGCGAATAAACCAGCAGTATTGAAATGAGCCCCCAAAGTATTCCCCTGGAAAGTTTATATAAATTAACTGGCTTTTTGTACCCTCCTGAAAAAAGAATTCCGAACAAAAAGAACAGGGTATAAACCGGAACAACAATACTGATAAATTCGTCAGGGTAATAATCGGGATAACCAAAACGAATGTTTTCCCATAATGGAGTGATGAAATAGAATCCCAAAAATATGAGCACTCCGTCGAGAATCGGTAAATAAATTTTCTGAAAAATACGTTTTGCAACCGAAAGCAGTGCTCTGAAGTAAATAGCCAACTGAATAATCAAAATGAAGATACCGGCTTTTCGTTGAAAATGTTTTTTCGCAAAAATCATCATGGCGTTATAAAACACCTTCACATAATTCAGCGAGCCTTTTTTGGTGCTTTCACCTTTGTAATGAATGATGGTGGTTTCAGGGAAATAATAATTTTTAAAACCTCCCAGTTGAATACGATACGACAGATCAATGTCTTCGCCATACATAAAAAAGGTTTCATCAAGCAGGCCAACTTTATCGAGAACCGATTTCCGCATTAACATAAAGGCTCCTGCCAATACATCTATTTCATTGATTTCGTTTTCGTTTAAATAGGAGAGGTGGTATTTGCCAAAACGTTTCGATTTTGGAAATAACTTTGCCAGCCCGAATATTTTATAAAAGGCAATCCAGGGTGTTGGCAATCCCCGCTTCGATTCCGGCAGAAAAGTTCCTTTCCCATCGATCATTTTAACTCCCAGTCCTCCTGCATCCTTATGCGTATTCATAAACGAAATAACCTTTTCAAAGGTGTCTTCTTCAACCACCGTGTCAGGATTTAAAAGAAGAATATATTTTCCTTTGGATAAGGCAATGGCCTGATTGTTTGCCCTTGAAAAACCAACATTTTCCTTGTTTTCAATAAAATGAATATCCGGAAATTTCTCTTTGATCAGTTGTGCAGAACCGTCAACCGAATTGTTGTCGACTACAAATATTTCAATAGCAATATTCTTTGAAGCTTTTTGCACGGAATGCAGGCACTGCTCCAAAAAATGTTTTACATTGTAGTTGACTATTATTACCGAAAGTTCCATTTGTGAAGTCGGAAGACAACGCAGGAAGCCGAAATCAATCCGGGTTGTCCTTTATTATCCTTCCTTTATAGTTTATTTTTCAGTCCGTTTATCGATTGTCAAATGTAATGTTTACTTTTCATAACGAAAAGATTCCTGATTTCTGATATTCATTATTTTATTTTCCAACCGAACTTTCGTAGGGAACCCGGTTCAGTAACGAACGGCCCAGTGTAATTTCATCGGTGTATTCCAGCTCGTCGCCAATGGAAACGCCACGGGCAAGTGTTGAGATTTTGATGTCTTTGTTTTTGAGTTTCCTGTAAATATAAAAGTTGGTTGTATCTCCTTCCATTGTTGTCGACAGTGCCAGAATAACCTCAATAACCTCGTTGTTTTCTATTCGCTCTACCAAAGAATCAATCTCAAGTTCCGAAGGTCCAATGCCATCCATCGGTGAAATAATACCGCCCAGCACATGATACAATCCATTAAATTGATGCGTATTTTCAATCGACATTACATCGCGGATGTTTTCAACCACACAAATTACACTTTCGTTGCGCGAAGGATTTGAACAGATCTGACAGGTTTCTGTATCAGAAATATTGTGGCAGATTTTACAGTGTTTTATTTCATTCCGAAGCTGGATCAGACTATTACCAAAAGCATTTACCTCTTCAACGTCCTGGCGCAACAGGTGCAGTACCAGACGCAGGGCGCTCTTTCTCCCAATGCCGGGAAGTTTCGAGAATTCATTCACGGCATTTTCCAATAGTCGTGACGGATATTTATCAACGTTCATGAAAACAAAAATAAGGCTGAAATTGAAATATTATTCATGAAAGGAGGAAATTCTAAAAGAATTCACCTGATATAACTGTTATCTGTTGACTTGAAGGGTGGATTAAGTGTTTTATTTTCTGTATCTTTTATCAATAAATTAAATATCGTAACCAATGAAATTAATTTTATTTCTCGGTGTATTCCTCATGCTAACCATAACAGGATATACACAGGTGCAGGATAGCACACGTGTTTCAGATCAAAATCAGGAAGAGGAGATTGTTAAGCCCAAACTTGATAAAAGCCGGATTTACTACGGTGGTTATGTTACCATGAATTTTAGCAGAAATTATAGTGTTGTTGGCGCTCAGCCGTTGGTTGCTTATAAACTCAGTCCAAAATTATCAGTTGGTGCCCAGGTTTCATATGAATACATCAGTGAAAAAAGGTATACCGTTGAACAAAATGGTTCGAACTACGGTGCCAGTATTTTTAACCGGTTTCGTGTTACTCCGCGACTTTACACCCACGCTGAATTCTCGGTAATGAGTTATAAATGGTTTTATAGCGATGGGCACGATGAGCGAAAAGTTGCTCCTATTTTTTATGTAGGTGGAGGATACAGCCAACCGATTTCAAGAAATACATGGTTGAATGCACAGGTATTATTCGATGTGCTGAATCATGAAAATTCGCCGTACAAGGATTGGGAACCTTATTTCAGTCTGGGTATTGGCGTTGGTTTCTGATAATTGATTTTTGTTTTCTAGATGGCGTCAACCTTCGAACTAGATTGGGAGCAGGTTCTGTAAACTTGCCTGATGGCAGGCAGGTGTTTCCCATCCAATCTTCATTTTTATTATCGAATTTCAGGCGGAATGAAAAACTATGTTTTTCCAAAGCTTAGTAGTTTCGTGTTATAAAAGCATGCCTTATGTTAAACATTGTTTTTCAGGTGATTATTTCATAAATTAAGAAATATATCGCCAAAATTGATTGATATGAAATTAAGAATTTTGATATTACTTGTTTTTACCTTTTTAGGGGGATGTGATGAATTGGAAGAATTTAATTATGTTATTGTTACTGTAACCGGAACAGTTCATGTTGCAAGTTATGATTTTGATAATTCGAAGTGGCTGGAAGCCATAGAAGGAGAAGTTGTTGAAATGTCGCTTATAAAAGCAGGAGGAGAACGGGTTGAAGGAACAGGGACGACGGGCGGAGGAGTAGGACAAACAACAATTCACGGTACTTTTAATCTTTATAAAGAACAACCAATCGATTTTAAGGCTAAACTGGTGAGCAATCCGGCAATAATAGGTTCTGATCGTGTTGAGTGGAAGTATGTTGATCAGAACAGGAGATACGGAGGTAAGAATCAACCGGATATTTGTAATGTTGATCTATATATCCCTTTAAAAGTACCCGCTAATTAATTCTTGCAATAAAATAGAAATGGTTTTGTGATTCGGTTGTTAAAATTTGATGTTACTAAAATATCTGTAATTAAATAGGGATGGTACCAGTTAAAAAGATACCATCCTTTTTTAGTTTCGTTCATTAATCTTCGCCCGAATCGTTTGTCTGTGCATCTATTACGGCAATAGCTGTCATATTTATGATTTCCCGAACAGTACTGTCTCTCTGTAAAATATGGATCGGTTTTTTCATTCCCATCAATATCGGGCCAACTGCTTCTGATGGTCCCAGGGCCTGCAATATTTTGTAAGTGATATTGCCAGAACTCAGATTCGGAAAGATCAGGGTGTTGGCATCTCTGTCGCCCAGTTTGTTAAACGGATATCTTGAATACCGAAGTTTTCCGTTTAAAGCGTAATTGGCTTGCATTTCGCCATCTACGATTAAATCCGGATATTTTTCATGTAAAAGAGCCACAGCTTCTTTCACCCGAATCGGACTTCCCTCACCTTTGTATGCACCAAAGTTAGAGTAAGAAAGCATTGCAATGCGTGGTTCTATATTAAACTTCTTAACCTCGGCAGCCGTGAGTATGGTAGTGTCGGCGAGTACCTGTGCTGATGGATTCATATTCACGGTTGTATCTGACAGGAACAATGGGCCACGTTTCGATAAAAGAATGTACATGCCGGCTATATGGTCGAATTCTTTTTTTACGCCAACAACCTGAAGTGCAGGACGAATAGTAGATGAATATTTGCGCGAAAATCCGGAGATAAAGGCATCAGCCTCACCGGTTTCAACCATCATCGGACCAAAATAATCGCGATTTAACATTTTTTCTACGGCTTCGTTGTAAGTCATGCCTTTACGTTTGCGCTTTTCGTAAAGTATTTTGGCATACTGATGTCTTTTTTCATCGGTTACTGATTCGCACAGATCAATGATTGGTACATCCTGAATGTCAAGCTGATTCTCTTCTATCAATGCTTTAATTTTAGCCTCATTCCCCAATAATATAGGTTTGGCAATGCCTTCGCGAATTACAAACTGCACGGCCTTTAATATTCTAAAACTGTTGGCTTCAGCAAAAACAACTCGTTTTGGATCATGTTTGGCTTTATTGCGAATGGCCATTATCAGTTTATTGTCGATACCCAAACGATCTGTCAGTTCGCGCTCGTATCCGGCCCAGCTTTTTATTGGTTTCCGGGCAACACCTGTTTCCATGGCTGCGTGGGCAACAGCAGGCGAAACGGTAGTAATCAGTCTTGGATCCAAAGGTTTGGGAATGATGTAATCTTTGCCAAAAACAATGTTGTTCTGGTTGTATGCTTTTGCAACCATTTCGGGTACATATTCTTTTGCAAGTTTAGCAAGCGCCTTGGCGGCTGCCATTTTCATTTCCTCGTTAATAGTTGTTGCCCTTACATCGAGCGCTCCCCTGAAGATGAACGGAAATCCCAGTACATTGTTAATTTGGTTTGGATAATCGCTGCGCCCGGTTGCCATAATAATATCTTTCCTTGTAGCAGTAGCATCTTCGTAAGTAATTTCCGGGTTTGGATTGGCCATGGCAAAAACAACCGGATTTTTAGCCATCGATTTTATCATTTTAGGAGTAACAACATCGGCTACTGAAAGTCCCAGAAAAACATCTGCACCCACCATTGCTTCTTCCAGCGTATTTATTTTTCGGTTGGTAACAAATTGTTGTTTATATGGATTCAGGTCGGTGCGATCGCGGTTAATTACCCCTTTACTGTCTATCATAACTACATTTTCGGGTTCAACTCCCAGGCTAATATACAGTTTCACGCAAGAAATGGCTGCAGCTCCAGCACCGCTGACTACAACCTTGACATCTTCAATTAATTTGTGGGTGATTTCCAGCGCATTTATCAATCCTGCCGCCGAGATGATGGCAGTGCCATGCTGGTCGTCGTGGAAAACAGGGATGTTCAGTTCTTTTTTTAACGCTTCTTCTATTTCGAAACACTCGGGAGCCTTAATATCTTCAAGGTTAATCCCTCCAAAGGTTGGAGCAATGGCTTTTACAATTTCAATGAGTTTTTTAGGATCCTTTTCGTCTACCTCAATATCGAAGACATCAACATCAGCAAAAATTTTAAACAGTAACCCTTTCCCCTCCATAACCGGTTTGCCGGCTTCAGGACCAATATCGCCAAGCCCAAGAACTGCTGTGCCATTTGAAACTACGGCAACCAGATTTCCTTTCGATGTGTACTTGTAAACATTATCAATGTTTTTTTCAATCTCCAGGCAGGGTTGGGCAACTCCCGGTGTATATGCCAATGATAAATCGTACTGGGTGTTGTGCGGTTTTGTCGGAATTACTTCAATTTTGCCCGGGCGGTCTTTCTTGTGGTAATTGAGTGCATCAATTCTTCGAATTTTAGGCATGACGAAAGTTTTTTATGGTTTATTATAAATTTACTGAAAATTGGCCGTCAATGAAAGGCTTTTAGTCAATTATAAACCTGTTGTGCAACAAGACATTAAAGGCATTAATGAAAATAATTCAAAAAAAAACATTTGGGGATGTTAAGCCTGGAACATGAACGAAACATGGATAATCCGTTTATGGGAATTGCTAAATCAATTGGTTATATTCGTAGCGTAATTGCAGCTACTCAAAAATAGACGAAAGCGACTTTCGCAGACTTAAATTTGAAAACCAATGATACCTATTTTAAAAAAAGTAATGCTTATAAGCATTGCAGCTCTTTTATTTTCGTGTGCAAAAAATGAAAATAGAAGCCTGGAGAATGAAAAACAACCGGTTGATTTCGTGAATCCTTATATGGGCAATATCAGCCATTTACTTGTTCCAACTTTCCCAACTATCCATCTTCCTAACAGCCTGTTGCGTGTTTATCCCGAACGGGGCGATTTTACAAGTACAGAGATTCATGCACTTCCTTTGGTTGTAACAAGTCATCGCGGAAGTTCAGCATTCAGGTTAAGTCCGTTTCAGGGAGACGAAAAAGAATTGAAGCCGGTTGTAAATTATAGTTACGACCAGGAAAAACTGACTCCGTATTCTTATTCCGTTTACCTGGACGAAGAAGAGATTCAGGTTGATTTTGGTTTGTCGCATCAGTCTGCTGCATACGAAATAAAATTCGATAAAGAGGGGCCTTTCTATTTGATAATGAGTTCGAATAACGGGAAACTCAACTGGGATGGGAAGTCTTTAAGTGGTTATCAATTAATTGGAACTAACACAAAAGTTTATGTCTATCTAATTCCGGAGGAAGCGCCTCAAAAGGTTTCTGAATTGAAGGGTGGAACATTAACCGGAGCTTCCGGCGCAGAAGGAAGAAATGCCTGTTTGGTGTTGAATTATCCGTCGGGAACCAGCTCGCTGAATATTCATTATGGAATTTCTTTTATTGATGAAGAACAAGCCAAAGCAAATATGGAGCGTGAAGTTTCAGGAAAATCAGTTGCCGATCTTCAGAAAACCGGCAGGAATATCTGGAATGATGCATTGGGGAAAATAGATGTTGACGGAGGTACCGAAAACGACCGAACAGTATTTTATACGTCGTTGTACCGTTGTTTCGAGCGTCCGGTATGCATTTCTGAAGGAGGACGTTATTACAGTGGTTTCGACGGGAAAGTTCACAACGATAACGGGCGTCCGTTCTATACCGACGACTGGATTTGGGATTCCTACCGTGCTCATCATCCGTTGCGGGTTTTAATTGATTCGAAAAAGGAAGAAGATATTTTGAATTCTTTTGTTTTGATGTCCGAACAAATGGACAATTTTTGGTGGCCAACATTTCCCGAAATTACCGGGGACAGTCGCCGGATGAATTCGAACCATGGCGTTGCTTCTCTTATCGATGCATATCGAAAAGGATTACGAAATTTTGATTTGGGCAAAGCTTACGAAGCATGTAAAGGTGCGATTACCGAAAAAACACTGGCGCCCTGGTCGGGGAAACCTGCCGGAGAACTCGATCAGTTTTATAAAGATCACGGTTATATTCCGGCCTTGCACGATGGTGAAAAAGAAATTATCCCCGAAGTACATTCATTTGAAAGCCGTCAGCCGGTTGCAGTTACTCTGGGGACTTCATACGATGAGTGGTGCTTAGGGCAGATAGCAGAAGAGCTGGGTAAAAAAGATGAGGCAGAATATTTCAACAAAGCTTCGTTCAATTATCGCAATTTATTTAATAATGCAACCGGTTTCTTCCATCCAAAAGACAAAGACGGGAAATTTATTGAACCTTTTAGTTATAAATTTTCAGGAGGAATGGGTGCCCGCAAGTTTTATGGCGAAAATAACGGCTGGATTTATCGCTGGGATGTTCAGCATAATATTCCGGATCTGATTCAACTCATGGGAGGAAACGAGCAATTCATTAAAAATCTCGATGGAATGTTTACGGAATCTCTTGGCCGCAGCAAATATTCGTTTTATGCGCAACTACCCGATCACACCGGAAATGTGGGGCAATTTTCAATGGCCAACGAACCATCACTGCACATTCCTTATTTATACAATTATGCCGGCCAGCCCTGGAAAACACAAAAGACCGTGCGCAAACTTTTAAAAGAATGGTTTCGTAACGATTTAATGGGAGTTCCGGGAGATGAAGATGGCGGAGGCATGTCGTCATTCGTAGTATTTTCCGCTATGGGATTTTATCCTGTAACACCGGGAAATCCGGAGTATACAATTGGAAGCCCAATGTTTAAACACGTTTCCGTTAATTTGGGCAATGGTAAAACATTCGAAATTGACGCTTCAAATGCCTCCGATGTAAACAAATACATTCAGTCCGCTACATTAAACGGACAGAAGTTAAATACTCCCTGGATTTCGCATGAAGCAATTGAAAAAGGAGGCAAGCTGGTTTTAGTAATGGGACCAAAAGCTAGTAAAACATGGGGAGTTGAATAAGTTATTTTAGAAACGATTATAGCCCAAATGCGTACCTGAAAAGTGCTCGTAATAACAAAAGTGTTCGTAATAATTATCCATTAGATAAAATTAAAACGCCGTAAGTTGTTGTTTTACGGCGTTTTAATAATTTTTGTTTGTGATCCCACCGGGACTCGAACCCAGATCGCAAGAACCGGAATCTTGTATTCTATCCATTGAACTATGGGACCAATATTGGCTGCAAAAATAGCAAAATTCCTCAATCGTCATACTAAAATTCAAATATGCTTAAGATACGGCACTTGTTGATATTTTTTCCTCCATCTTACGTTTTCGAGATGCATATATCATTACATTTGCCGAACAAAATAAACAATGTATGAGAAAACAGCTTAATCTTTCAAGACAACAGTTTGAAGATTACGTGAATTCTTTTGCCGGTTTAACGGAGGAACAAAAGAAGAATTTTAGCATAAAGAAGGAACACTCGCTGCGGGTAGCGGAAATTGCAAATACTTTATCCGAGAAACAGAAATTCAGCGAAACAGATCAAAATCTTGCATATATAATTGGATTGTTTCACGATATTGGCAGATTTAAGCAGTTGATTGAGTATAATACATTTCATGATGCCAAATCTATCGATCATGCTGATTTTGGTGTTGATGTATTAAAAGATGAGGGCTTGTTTAACGGTTTAAATGAGGAACAGATAGAGATAGCCCTTCTTGCTATTCAGTATCATAATAAACGCGAACTGCCCAAAGAAGTAAACGGCGATGCACGTTTGCTTGCACAAATGATACGCGATGCCGATAAACTGGATATATTAAAAGTATTGACAGATTATTATGCGAATCCGAAAGCAGAACCCAATCATACCTTAACATGGGAAATGCCTGCTGGTAATATTGTTTCGCCGCAGGTAGCCAAACAAATTTTAAAAGGATCGCTGGTGGCGAAAGAGAATGTCGCCAATCAGTTAGATATAAAAGTGATGCAGTTGTCGTGGGTGTACGATTTCAATTTTAAAGCATCATTCGAACTTTTAATGAAGAATCGTTATTTAGAAAAAATATATGGTTCGATGCCCAAAAACGATACCGTTATAGAAATATACCGAAAGGTTAAGGTTTATGCCGAGAATAAATTCATTGAGTGATGCAAACTATAATTTCGGTTTCAACACCCACACATAACGTATTGGTAGATATTACCGGCAAGGTTGCCGAAGTAGTCCGTTCTTCGGATATTACAACGGGAATCGTTAATGTTTATGTGCAGGGTGCAACAGCCGGAATTATGATTCAGGAAAACTGGGATGACTCGGTACCGAACGATGTTGTAAACTTGTTTAAAAAGTTGATCCCGGCAGGAGTATGGGAGCACGATGCCCAGGATAATAATGGCGACTCGCATCTGAAAGCGGGGATCGTTGGGCCGGGAGAAACCATTCCAATAATAGAAGGGAAGATGGGACTTTCAACCTGGCAAAATATCTTTTTGTGTGAATTCGATGGCCCGCGAAAAAGCAGGAATATAGTTGTTACACTTATTGATTCAGAAAAATAATGGCCCAACGATTGGTGTGTTTATGTAATCTGGTTGATGAAAAGGAGATTCTCTCTTTGCTGAAAAAGGGCGCTGAATCTAATGTCGATATTCAAAAATTATCGGGTGCCGGGACTTCTTGTGGCCGGTGTTTACCCGTAATCGACGGATTGGTGGAGAATTATAAAAAAAACAAACCCAAGCCCCAGCAAGGAAAGCTGGAACTTGGGTAATATAAACACAACATCAATAAGTATCTTAGAAGTATCTTGGCGATACTACTTTTTCTTTATTAAATTTTAGTTCGTAAGAAATCATTATCTCGTGTGTACCATTGTTGTAGTTTTTCAAACTTGTAGTTGAAAAATCGATGGCATACCCGATGCGTAGTTGCTGCGCAATGAGGAATTGGGCAATAAATCCGTACGAATCGCCCGAACGCCACATGGCTCCCAGCCAGAATTTTTCTGCAATCAGGAAGTTACCTGTTAAATCGATTTGTAGCGGACTACCTGTTTCGGAAGTGAACGAAGCTTTGGCAAGAGCTGTTGGTTTAAACTTCAGGTTTTCACCAAGGTTAAAAACGGCTCCTCCCATTAAGAAGTAATGCCTCAGTTCTCCCTCAACCGAGAAGTTCTCGTAGTTGTTTTCGTATTTGGTGTTCACTACTTTCGGGATGGAAAAGCCGAGATATGCTCTTTTTCCGTAAAGGAATGCTCCCACTCCAAAGTTTGGCTTGAATAATGATTTAACATCACCAACGAAAGAAGGGTCTTCCGGATCGAGAATGAGGTGATCTGCCAGGTTGTGCGAATAATTGGTAAATCCACCTTTTAGTCCCAACCGCAGATTTGTTTTCTCACTCACCTGAACCAGGTACGAGTAGTCGGCAAACATGTAAAAACGTTTTTCGTATCCTATTTTATCGTTAATAATATTAAGACCAAGAGCTACTTTCTCGTTTTTCAGAGGAGCCTGCATGGTAAAGGTGTAAGTTTTCGGAGCACCATCAATACCGGTCCACTGATGACGTCCTAGTGCCATAAAACCGAGCGACTCCCATGTCCCGGCATAAGCCGGGTTAATGGTTTGCGTATTGAACATGTATTGTGTATACATTGGGTCCTGTTGTGCATTCGATGTAAACGATGCTATTACTATTGCCAGACTCCCTAAACCTTTGATTATATTTAATTTTGTATTCATCGTTCTAATTTTTTTCAGATTAAACATTCATTAACTAATCAATTAATTATTTAGGAATACTGAACCCGTAAATACCTCTCCGTTGCCTATATCTAAAATATAGAAGTACGTTCCCACAGGCAGCTTATTTTTGCCCACTTGCCAATCATGCATCGACGATCCGTCCCACCAGGCATCTGTATCGCCCAACTCGTTTGTATTACCAAACCGTTCTTTTTCGAATATCAGGTTACCCCAGCGGTTAAAGATTTCAATTCTTGCATTAGGGAAGTCGTCACCCAGGTCCCTGATTTCTTTTTGTCCGTATTGGTCTTCACATTCTATAATCACCTTAAAGTAGTCGTTATAACCATCGTTGTTAGGTGAGAAACCATCTGGGATTTTAGGTGCTCCACAGGCAAATTCGCTAGGTGGATCAATTGGGTTGATGATATCGCGCCAGTCGCGGATATTGTTTGCAGTATCTGCAGCCATATCCTGTAATGGAGCATCAGATCCAATGGCATTTCTACCATGGAGCCATTCTCCGCGGGTGTCATAATTATCGTAAGGATCGTACAAGCCATCACCGTCAGAATCAATAGTGCCAATATCTGTGTCGGCAATTGTATCGTGTGGATTTGCATCCCATCCTTCAACCCAGTCGGGAATTCCATCATCATCAGAATCTTCATCCAGATAGTCAGGTGTTCCGTCTCCATCCATATCAACTGGGGCATAATAATATCCGTCTCTGTCGTAGCGGTCATCCCATCCGTCGCCATTTTCGTCTGTACCAAGTGGAGCATAGTAATCATATTCCATGTCGGTTCCCCAGGCATATGAACCATATTGGATGCCTTCCGGAATGTTTTGCTGCCACTCAATGTTATCAGGAATACCATCGTTATCCGAGTCAATGTCAAGTCGGTCAACTATTCCGTCGCCATCCGAATCGAGCGTTTCCTGGTTAAGGGCGTAGCTTTCTTCATCAACATCGAGTATACCGTCATCGTCATCGTCTATATCATCCACATCCGGTATGTCATCGCAGTCGGTATCGAGCAGAACGTGGATCGTTACTTCAGCAGAGTCACACTTAGTGCTGTCTTCCAAATCACATACAGAGTAGGTGAGTGTAAGAACTGCCTCACTAACATCCTCATTCAGGTACAGTAATTGTCCATCGGTTACCGATACTCCATCAGGAATATCTGTAAGGATGTTGAAGCTTACATCTCCGCGGGTGAAACCTTCATCGTTGGCGAACAGATCCCTATTACCTGATACTGTTCCTCCCGGACAGTAGATAAATTCGAGTACATCAGGATTTGCCCTGAATACTTGAGGAGAACAGTCGTACTCACCTTCTTCAACAGTAACGGTAGCTGTACAAGTTGAAACGTTTCCACATTCATCGATTGCAGTTAATGTAACCTCGTTTTCGCCAAGGCCTCCGCAATAGAAGTGTTCTTTGTCGATGTATATGGTATCTAAACCGCAGTTATCGGTTGAACCACCGTTGATATCATCAACAGTTATTGTTGCCACACCTGTTTCATCAAGTTGAACAGTGATGTCGTTGCAACTGATTACAGGAGCCACAGTATCGAGAACAGTGATAACCTGAACCTGAGGAACGGAAGTGTTTCCACATTCATCCGATACGGTCCATCTACGGGTAATTATCCATTCTCCGGCACATGATCCTTGTTCTCGTACATCGCTGTATTCTGTATCCAGATCAGTGCAGCATAAATCGTAAACGTCAGTCACGTCACCTGTAACTTCAACACTAATATCGGATTCGCATTCCGAATCAGCGTATACGGTTATGTCTTCAGGAGCCGTGAAGGTTGGCGCAGTGTTATCAACTACTCTGAATACAGCTGCAGTTTGTGAAGTGTTTCCACAGGCATCGGTAGCCGTAAAGGTTACACTTACAGAGTATGTGCCACAACAAGCATATTGTATATTGCCTTCACTGAAGTTGTTTGACCACGTAACCCCGCTGCAATCATCTTCTGCACTCGCTCCTCCATGGTTGGCAATCCATGCCCGAAGCTCATCATCATTATCACTTCCATCGCATTGTACTGTAAGGTTGGAAGCCTGAGTGATAGAAGGTTTTTGGGTATCAACTATCCTGAATGTTGCAGTTTCTGTGCTTGTATTTCCACAATCATCTGTTACATAGAATTCAACTTGGGCATAACCTGTATAACCACATTCATTAACGATATCAAGAATTTCGTAACTCCATTCAGTATCGCCACAATTGTCTTCGGCAGTTGCCATGCCATGAGTGAATAACCATTGGTGGAACGGATTAGCTACGGCACCTGTAATACCTTCTCCAACCTGAATGTCAATTGCATTTTCTGGGTAGATGAGTATATCTTCGCCGTAACATTCCATCGTTACATCAGGAACAGTGTCTATTATGGCCGGTGGAGTAGTATCCTGAACAGTTACTTTCTGAGTATGAGAAGTAGTGTTTCCACATTCATCTTCAGCTACCCATGTTCTTGTGATCAGGTAGCTTGATGCACACAGATCATCGAGATAAGTGGTGTCGGCAGAAGGAGTGACCTGGGCGTCTCCGCAGTTGTCGGTGGCAGTGAGTGTCGCCATATCCGGAACCTCGTCGCAGTTCACCAGTGTATCAGCCGGCAGATCTTCCACGAATACAGGATCAGTAGTATCCTGAACAGTTACTTTCTGAGTATGAGAAGTAGTGTTTCCACATTCATCTTCAGCTACCCATGTTCTTGTGATCAGGTAGCTTGATGCACACAAATCATCGAGATAAGTGGTATCGGCAGAAGGAGTGACCTGGGCGTCTCCGCAGTTGTCGGTGGCAGTGAGTGTCGCCATATCCGGAACTTCGTCGCAGTTCACCAGTGTATCAGCCGGCAGATCTTCCACAAATACAGGATCAGTAGTATCCTGAACAGTTACTTTCTGAGTATGAGAAGTAGTGTTTCCACATTCATCTTCAGCTACCCATGTTCTTGTGATCAGGTAGCTTGATGCACACAAATCATCGAGATAAGTGGTATCGGCAGAAGGAGTGACCTGGGCGTCTCCGCAGTTGTCGGTGGCAGTGAGTGTCGCCATATCCGGAACTTCGTCGCAGTTCACCAGTGTATCAGCCGGCAGATCTTCCACGAATACAGGATCAGTAGTATCCTGAACAGTTACTTTCTGAGTATGAGAAGTAGTGTTTCCACATTCATCTTCAGCTACCCATGTTCTTGTGATCAGGTAGCTTGATGCACACAGATCATCGAGATAAGTGGTGTCGGCAGAAGGAGTGACCTGGGCGTCTCCGCAGTTGTCGGTGGCAGTGAGTGTCGCCATATCCGGAACCTCGTCGCAGTTCACCAGTGTATCAGCCGGCAGATCTTCCACGAATACAGGATCAGTAGTATCCTGAACAGTTACTTTCTGAGTATGAGAAGTAGTGTTTCCACATTCATCTTCAGCTACCCATGTTCTTGTGATCAAGTAGCTTGATGCACACAGATCATCGAGATAAGTGGTGTCGGCAGAAGGAGTGACCTGGGCGTCTCCGCAGTTGTCGGTGGCAGTGAGTGTCGCCATATCCGGAACCTCGTCGCAGTTCACCAGTGTATCAGCCGGCAGATCTTCCACGAATACAGGATCAGTAGTATCCTGAACAGTTACTTTCTGAGTATGAGAAGTAGTGTTTCCACATTCATCTTCAGCTACCCATGTTCTTGTGATCAGGTAGCTTGATGCACACAGATCATCGAGATAAGTGGTGTCGGCAGAAGGAGTGACCTGGGCGTCTCCGCAGTTGTCGGTGGCAGTGAGTGTCGCCATATCCGGAACTTCGTCGCAGTTCACCAGTGTATCAGCCGGCAGATCTTCCACAAATACTGGATCAGTAGTATCCTGAACAGTTACTTTCTGAGTATGAGAAGTAGTGTTTCCACATTCATCTTCAGCTACCCATGTTCTTGTGATCAGGTAGCTTGATGCACACTCATCGAGATAAGTGGTATCGGCAGAAGGAGTGACCTGGGCGTCTCCGCAGTTGTCGGTGGCAGTGAGTGTCGCCATATCCGGAACTTCGTCGCAGTTCACCAGTGTATCAGCCGGCAGATCTTCCACAAATACTGGATCAGTAGTATCCTGAACAGTTACTTTCTGAGTATGAGAAGTAGTGTTTCCACATTCATCTTCAGCTACCCATGTTCTTGTGATCAGGTAGCTTGATGCACACAAATCATCGAGATAAGTGGTATCGGCAGAAGGAGTGACCTGGGCGTCTCCGCAGTTGTCGGTGGCAGTGAGTGTCGCCATATCCGGAACTTCGTCGCAGTTCACCAGTGTATCAGCCGGCAGATCTTCCACAAATACTGGATCAGTAGTATCCTGAACAGTTACTTTCTGAGTATGAGAAGTAGTGTTTCCACATTCATCTTCAGCTAGCCATGTTCTTGTGATCAGGTAGCTTGATGCACACAAATCATCGAGATAAGTGGTATCGGCAGAAGGAGTGACCTGGGCGTCTCCGCAGTTGTCGGTGGCAGTGAGTGTCGCCATATCCGGAACTTCGTCGCAGTTCACCAGTGTATCAGCCGGCAGATCTTCCACAAATACAGGATCAGTAGTATCCTGAACAGTTACTTTCTGAGTATGAGAAGTAGTGTTTCCACATTCATCTTCAGCTACCCATGTTCTTGTGATCAGGTAGCTTGATGCACACAAATCATCGAGATAAGTGGTATCGGCAGAAGGAGTGACCTGGGCGTCTCCGCAGTTGTCGGTGGCAGTGAGTGTCGCCATATCCGGAACTTCGTCGCAGTTCACCAGTGTATCAGCCGGCAGATCTTCCACAAATACTGGATCAGTAGTATCCTGAACATAAATCATCTGCGATACGCTTGAAGTATTATCACAGGCATCTGCTGCAGTCCAAGTTCGTAATATTGTCATTTCTGAAGGACAGTCTCCATAAGAAATGGTATCCTGCGTTTTGATAACATCGAAAGATTCTCCACAACTGTCAACAGCTGTCAGATCCTGCATGTCAGGCACTGCATCACAGTCAACGGTAATTTCTGCAGGAATGTCTTCAACAAATCCAGGAGGAGTAGTATCTATTAACTGGATTACCTGCAGAGCAGATGTTTCGTTTCCACAATTGTCTGTAACAGTCCAGAGACGGGAAATAATATCGTTGTTTCCGCATTTATCCCAGGCTGGAGACAGGCAAACGTTCAGGAATTTTAATTTTCCGTTGACAGTTACTTGCTTGCGTGCATAGACTGTCCATGTTCCGTTCATTGGGCCTGTCAGGTCTTCAAATTTAGTGACTACGCTTGTCAATCCTGTAACTGTATAGGCAGGTGTTGCACCGGTAGCTCCGTAAGGCGTATAGTCTGCTTCTCCTGTTGGAAGGTCTTTTGTATTTTCCCAGATTTCATTTCCTAAACTGTCGGGATAGAAAATAGGAGAGAATACCTGAACACTGTCTGTATTGCAGTACTCTGTATCGTCGCAATATGAGCCAACCAGCATGATGCCCTGGCCACTTGGTGAGATCAGCGTAAATTCAGCCCTGCCTTTTCCTTTGTTAGTTTCGAAGCTCAACCTTAGTTTTTCAATATCGCTTGCATTCAGATAGTCGAAACCATCAACTTCGAATGAAATGTAATTTCCTGTTCCTGCATTAACGTTTACTGAAGATGCAGAACCAAAGCAATCCATTTCGATGTCTTCCCAATCTACAGTTGGAAAATCGGTACAGTTGTCAGCAGCATCGGTCACGTTTCCGAATACATCAGGACTTACATCCATATCAAGACAAATATCTGTATGAATGATCGTATCCGCCGGAACAGTGAATGTTGGAGGCGTATTGTCGATTACTGTAATTGTTTGTATCTGATCGGCAGCATCGTTACCGCAGTTGTCGCTCAAACTCCATGTACGGGTAATCACGATTGCGCACGGATTTGAATCATCTGTATCATCGTGTTTAGTAGCTTGAATATCGGTTGAACAGTTGTCTGCTTCATCAGTAACATCACCTGTTTCAGCAACAGAAGCATCGTATTGGCAATTGGCATCTGTGTAAATTGTGATGTCAGCCGGACGGGTGAAGGTTGGCGCAATGGTATCGGTAACAGTAATTGTCTGCGTTTGATCCTGAGCTTCATTGCCACAATCATCTACTAAACTCCATATTCTTGTGATGGTATAACCACCTTCACAGGATTCTAAAGGAATTGTATCCTGATCAACAAACGTAGCTTCCAAGCCGTTTGAGCAGTTGTCTGCTTCGTCGGTAACATCGCCTGTTTCTGAAATTGATGCATCGAAGTTACAGTTTGCATCGGTGTAAATGGTGATGTTCTCCGGAGCCGTGAATAATGGTGGAGTTCTGTCTTTTATAACAAATGCTGCAGAAGTTGATGATTTATTTCCGCAATCATCTTCGGCAGTGAACGTTACTGAAACGGAATCAGCGCCACCGCAAATATTGGTCGTATCGTTTATTACATAACTCCAGCTAACATCAGTACAAATATCTGACGCTTCAGCTCCTCCATGATCGGAAAGCCATTGTGCGAATTCTCCGTTATTTCCTTCACCGTCGCATTCTACTACCTTGTCGCTGGCTTCAGTGTCGATTGTTGGAGGAGTGAGGTCGAGAATGATTATTTTTTTACTACAAGTAGTCGTATTTCCATAGTCATCGGTAATTGTAAAAGTTACTGTTTTGCCTACCGCTGTATTTGCGTCACATTCTACAGGAGGTAATACTCCGTTGTAATCATGCGAAATCATGTCGGCAGTAATAGGATCATCATCTTCTGCTTCCCTTTCAATTACGACCAATGCTGTATCTACCCATGCCTGCATTATGGAGTCATAGTTTTCGCCGCATTCCATTACAAGTGGCGGTAAAGTACAAGCGTAATAAGGAATTCTACTCCTGGTTATGGTTACATAGAAAGTACATTCTCCTGTGTTGCCACAGTCATCGGTAACTTTCCATGTTATAGTGTCTTTTCCAACCGGAAGGTCAAATCCTGCCAGTGTTTCAAGGTCATATTCAATTTGGTTGACCACTACAGTTGTATCAACTAGGGCTCCACAGTTGTCAGATGCAGAAACCAGATCGAATTCAGTCCCAACAGTTGTGTAAAAGGATGCTGCATCAGCAATCTTTCTGGATTGGTCGCCCGGGCAGGTGACGATAGGTCCCTGGGTATCTTCAATAGTGAATGTAGCCTGGGTTGTATTTGATTTTCCGCAATCGTCGGTAGCTGTAAATGTAACAGTAATTGAGTTGCTGCAGGCATTGTCAGACCATGATTGAGTAGCAGCATTGTTAGACCATGTAACGTTGTTTCCACAAACATCGTTTGCAGTGGCGTCGGCATTTCTTGTCAACCAAGCATTGTAAGCAGCAGTATTTCCAAGTCCGTCACATTCGACTGTTTCATCCTGTGCCTGAGCGGTAATAACCGGTCCCTGGGTATCTTCAATAGTGAATGTAGCCTGGGTTGTATTTGATTTTCCGCAATCGTCGGTAGCAGTAAATGTAACAGTAATTGAGTTGCTGCACGCGTTGTCAGACCATGATTGAGTAGCAGCATTGTTAGACCATGTAACGTTGTTTCCGCAAACATCGTTTGCAGTGGCGTCGGCATTTCTTGTCAACCAAGCATTGTAGGCAGCAGTATTTCCAAGTCCGTCACATTCGACTGTTTCATCCTGTGCCTGAGCGGTAATAACCGGTCCCTGGGTATCTTCAATAGTGAATGTAGCCTGGGTTGTATTTGATTTTCCGCAATCGTCGGTAGCTGTAAATGTAACAGTAATTGAGTTGCTGCAGGCATTGTCAGACCATGATTGAGTAGCAGCATTGTTAGACCATGTAACGTTGTTTCCACAAACATCGTTTGCAGTGGCGTCGGCATTTCTTGTCAACCAAGCATTGTAAGCAGCAGTATTTCCAAGTCCGTCACATTCGACTGTTTCATCCTGTGCCTGAGCGGTAATAACCGGTCCCTGGGTATCTTCAATAGTGAATGTAGCCTGGGTTGTATTTGATTTTCCGCAATCGTCTGTAGCAGTAAATGTAACAGTAATTGAGTTGCTGCACGCGTTGTCAGACCATGATTGAGTAGCAGCATTGTTAGACCATGTAACGTTGTTTCCACAAACATCGTTTGCAGTGGCGTCGGCATTTCTTGTCAACCAAGCATTGTAAGCAGCAGTATTTCCAAGTCCGTCACATTCGACTGTTTCATCCTGTGCCTGAGCGGTAATAACCGGTCCCTGGGTATCTTCAATAGTGAATGTAGCCTGGGTTGTATTTGATTTTCCGCAATCGTCTGTAGCAGTAAATGTAACAGTAATTGAGTTGCTGCACGCGTTGTCAGACCATGATTGAGTAGCAGCATTGTTAGACCATGTAACGTTGTTTCCACAAACATCGTTTGCAGTGGCGTCGGCATTTCTTGTCAACCAAGCATTGTAAGCAGCAGTATTTCCAAGTCCGTCACATTCGACTGTTTCATCCTGTGCCTGAGCGGTAATAACCGGTCCCTGGGTATCTTCAATAGTGAATGTAGCCTGGGTTGTATTTGATTTTCCGCAATCGTCGGTAGCTGTAAATGTAACAGTAATTGAGTTGCTGCAGGCATTGTCAGACCATGATTGAGTAGCAGCATTGTTAGACCATGTAACGTTGTTTCCACAAACATCGTTTGCAGTGGCGTCGGCATTTCTTGTCAACCAAGCATTGTAAGCAGCAGTATTTCCAAGTCCGTCACATTCGACTGTTTCATCCTGTGCCTGAGCGGTAATAACCGGTCCCTGGGTATCTTCAATAGTGAATGTAGCCTGGGTTGTATTTGATTTTCCGCAATCGTCTGTAGCAGTAAATGTAACAGTAATTGAGTTGCTGCACGCGTTGTCAGACCATGATTGAGTAGCAGCATTGTTAGACCATGTAACGTTGTTTCCACAAACATCGTTTGCAGTGGCGTCGGCATTTCTTGTCAACCAAGCATTGTAAGCAGCAGTATTTCCAAGTCCGTCACATTCGACTGTTTCATCCTGTGCCTGAGCGGTAATAACCGGTCCCTGGGTATCTTCAATAGTGAATGTAGCCTGGGTTGTATTTGATTTTCCGCAATCGTCTGTAGCAGTAAATGTAACAGTAATTGAGTTGCTGCACGCGTTGTCAGACCATGATTGAGTAGCAGCATTGTTAGACCATGTAACGTTGTTTCCGCAAACATCGTTTGCAGTGGCGTCGGCATTTCTTGTCAACCAAGCATTGTAAGCAGCAGTATTTCCAAGTCCGTCACATTCGACTGTTTCATCCTGTGCCTGAGCGGTAATAACCGGTCCCTGGGTATCTTCAATAGTGAATGTAGCCTGGGTTGTATTTGATTTTCCGCAATCGTCTGTAGCAGTAAATGTAACAGTAATTGAGTTGCTGCAGGCATTGTCAGACCATGATTGAGTAGCAGCATTGTTAGACCATGTAACGTTGTTTCCACAAACATCGTTTGCAGTGGCGTCGGCATTTCTTGTCAACCAAGCATTGTAAGCAGCAGTATTTCCAAGTCCGTCACATTCGACTGTTTCATCCTGTGCCTGAGCGGTAATAACCGGTCCCTGGGTATCTTCAATAGTGAATGTAGCCTGGGTTGTATTTGATTTTCCGCAATCGTCTGTAGCAGTAAATGTAACAGTAATTGAGTTGCTGCAGGCATTGTCAGACCATGATTGAGTAGCAGCATTGTTAGACCATGTAACGTTGTTTCCACAAACATCGTTTGCAGTGGCATCGGCATTTCTTGTCAACCAAGCATTGTAAGCAGCAGTATTTCCAAGTCCGTCACATTCGACTGTTTCATCCTGTGCCTGAGCGGTAATAACCGGTCCCTGGGTATCTTCAATAGTGAATGTAGCCTGGGTTGTATTTGATTTTCCGCAATCGTCTGTAGCAGTAAATGTAACAGTAATTGAGTTGCTGCAGGCATTGTCAGACCATGATTGAGTAGCAGCATTGTTAGACCATGTAACGTTGTTTCCACAAACATCGTTTGCAGTGGCATCGGCATTTCTTGTCAACCAAGCATTGTAAGCAGCAGTATTTCCAAGTCCGTCACATTCGACTGTTTCATCCTGTGCCTGAGCGGTAATAACCGGTCCCTGGGTATCTTCAATAGTGAATGTAGCCTGGGTTGTATTTGATTTTCCGCAATCGTCGGTAGCAGTAAATGTAACAGTAATTGAGTTGCTGCACGCGTTGTCAGACCATGATTGAGTAGCAGCATTGTTAGACCATGTAACGTTGTTTCCGCAAACATCGTTTGCAGTGGCATCGGCATTTCTTGTCAACCAAGCATTGTAAGCAGCAGTATTTCCAAGTCCGTCACATTCGACTGTTTCATCCTGTGCCTGAGCGGTAATAACCGGTCCCTGGGTATCTTCAATAGTGAATGTAGCCTGGGTTGTATTTGATTTTCCGCAATCGTCTGTAGCAGTAAATGTAACAGTAATTGAGTTGCTGCAGGCATTGTCAGACCATGATTGAGTAGCAGCATTGTTAGACCATGTAACGTTGTTTCCACAAACATCGTTTGCAGTGGCGTCGGCATTTCTTGTCAACCAAGCATTGTAAGCAGCAGTATTTCCAAGTCCGTCACATTCGACTGTTTCATCCTGTGCCTGAGCGGTAATAACCGGTCCCTGGGTATCTTCAATAGTGAATGTAGCCTGGGTTGTATTTGATTTTCCGCAATCGTCTGTAGCAGTAAATGTAACAGTAATTGAGTTGCTGCAGGCATTGTCAGACCATGATTGAGTAGCAGCATTGTTAGACCATGTAACGTTGTTTCCACAAACATCGTTTGCAGTGGCGTCGGCATTTCTTGTCAACCAAGCATTGTAAGCAGCAGTATTTCCAAGTCCGTCACATTCGACTGTTTCATCCTGTGCCTGAGCGGTAATAACCGGTCCCTGGGTATCTTCAATAGTGAATGTAGCCTGGGTTGTATTTGATTTTCCGCAATCGTCTGTAGCAGTAAATGTAACAGTAATTGAGTTGCTGCAGGCATTGTCAGACCATGATTGAGTAGCAGCATTGTTAGACCATGTAACGTTGTTTCCACAAACATCGTTTGCAGTGGCATCGGCATTTCTTGTCAACCAAGCATTGTAAGCAGCAGTATTTCCAAGTCCGTCACATTCGACTGTTTCATCCTGTGCCTGAGCGGTAATTGTCGGAGGCGTATTGTCTGTCACAGTGAATGTAGCTGAAGTACTTAAAGTTGAAGTACCATCATCAGCCGTAAATTGAACAGTAATAGAAGTTGGACAGCTTCCTGTCCACGATTGATTGGCTGAGTTATTTGTCCAGCTAACATCATCGCAAGAATCGGTAGCATAAGCACCTCCATGGTTTGCTAACCATGCCTGAAATGCAAGATTTGCATCAGGATCGGTTCCGGTACATTCGGAATTATCGTTTTGGGCATTAGTAATCGTTAATAAACAACATGATTCAAGAATAACATCATTTTCTTTATTGGCTGATTCTCCAGTTCCATCAGTCACTTCGAGTATAATGTTGTAAGAACTGCCGACAGAACCTGATGCATAAGATACCCAAATTGTATCATTGTTTGCAGAGTAGTTTTCGATATTACCTCCTCCATCTGTAACATCCCAGTTATATGTATAATTGCCATCTCCTCCAGTAGTTGTGCTATATGCCATAATTAGAGAAACCGGATCTCCTGGAACGCAGTCAGGATCCCAATCAAAATTAACGGCAAGAGGAGCATTGACAATAATATCTAGATCTTGTTCACATTTGGTGGTATTATATCCTCCGTCTGGAGAATCACAGCTGTGAAAACCATCGGTATCTATATTTTGGTGGTATGCGATAAGCGTGTTAGTTAATTCAACTTGTTCTCCACATTCCCATGTAATTGTATCTAATATTACAGTGTCAATTCCGTTTGTTAGGAAATCTCCAACCAATGTTATTAAAGTAGATTCTTCTTCTCCAACAACAAGGTCTGCATAGAATGCAACATCGTAGGTCTTGTTTCTTTTTAATTTAATGATTCCTTTTATTACTGCTTGCATTGGATCTGGAACATCGCATGCAACGTCATACCTATCTCCAGTGATAGGATCAGCTAAATAAAGTTCAAGCACCTCAATGTCGTCAGCGTTACAAGCCCATACAATAGGAGTTTCACAATTCCTTAAGTCGTCTTCTTGTCCATAACTACTTAGAGTTCCAAAAAACAAAAACACCAACCCCAGTATCAGAGTCCGTGTCACAATTCGCTTGGGTAAAAACTTTTTCATATCGTTAGATTTAAGAATTACAAATTTTGTGTGCCAAAACTTGAAGCGCCACTAAAAAATGGATTCAGTTTTTACGAATGGGGTTCCCGCCATTCGCTTCTTTTTGTTTAATAAGTCGTTTGATATGAAATTCTCGGAAAGATGTAAATAACCCCTTATTTTTTATCTTCTTAAAATTCCAGCATCAATAAATTACGTTATGCAAATTATGACTTAATCAGATAAAATCCAAATAATAATTGTAGTTGCACTTCGTCCATATATCAACTTTTTAATGTTTAGTACGTTCGTGCACGAAATAATCAATTAATGTGCCAAAACTTGTAAGTATCTGAAAGTTATAGTATTGTGGGTGTAGTATTGCTTTGTGTTATGTTCCGGGATGGGACAATATTCCTCTAATGAAACATAAAAAAATTTAACCATAGTCAGATATAATTTGTTTTTTGTGAGCATTGTTTAGGTTTTTTGGGGATTAATTGGTTGTGTTATTTGATGCTCTCGGCTGCTGTGCTGTACATAAAATTGTATAGCCGGCAAAGGTAATCTAAAACTTACCCTGGCACACAAATGGATTGCTTCGTCGTTCTTCCTGCCAATGACATATTTTTGCTACTGTCTCAAAATGTGCGCATTACAATTTTCAAACTCTATAAGCGCTAAGCGGTTCGAAACCGCTAAGCGCATTTGCGCAACACACTGTCATCCACTCATTGTGCCCATTCAAAAAAATGGGTAGGCTCTCGTAATGACATCGCCATATACAGGTACCCGCCGCGGACCGTGAAGATTCATGTTCTAATTATGTTTGTTATGGTCCGCGGCTCATTTTTAAACAATATGTTTGTCATTGGCAGACGACGAAGGAGGCGAAGCAATCCACACGGCTGTGTGACCGGTTCTTTCGCGCATTTCCTTAGAACAGCAGGGGGTAAAATAGATTTAAAGAATCTCACAGCTCTGCTGTACATCGAATTGAATAGCTGGCAGAGAAGTAATCAAAAACTCACCCTGGTACAGACATATATTGCTTCGTTGTTCCTCCTCGCAATTGCGAGACGAACTGGCCGACCTGCTGGCCGAAGCCAACGGCGACAAGGACTATATCAGCACGAAATAGCTGGTTAACGAAATCCTCGAAGCAGGAAAGTATGTTTTCCGTAAAATCCCAACCGGGAAAAGGGCTATAGTAGCGATTACTGGCGAAAACAGTACCGTGCGCAAAGCAGGAATAATGGTAAAGTGGCTGAATAACAGTGCCCTGTTGCGATTTTAGGTGTCCTGCAACCAAATGAGGCGCCCTGTTTGTTTTTACCCCTCCCTGCATGACTTTTATGCTTCCCTGCGCCGCAGGATTAAAAAATATGGCCGCAGGGCAGGTAAAAAGGCCGCAGGGATGCCCAAAAGTAGCGCAGGGCCACAAAAAAGGTCGCAGGGAACACCCAAAGTGGCGCAGGGCGGGTAAAAAGGTTGCAGGACGACTTTTTTTATTTGCAATCTGACCTTTCCTAAAATAGCTTGACAGATTTATACTTAATTTGATAGTGTATAAATGTCCTGAAAGGGCATAATTTGAATTCCGGTGAGCGCATTCCCCGTCAGCTCTGCTGTGGGGTTAGCGAACAAAATACTAAAAAAGTCCTTGACGGAATCGGATTCCTCGTCAGCTTTGCTGCGAGGAGTTTCAATTACCGCCGGTGCAAACGGTAGTGGATAAATGTTACACGTCAGCCCCGAATGGGGTTGAACTTAATTGTCAGCACTAAAAGTTTCCGGCATTAATTAGATGTAAGTAATGAAACTAAACCAACCTGACAGTCAGTGAATCTTTTTCATTTCATTAATTTATTTTTAGCAGGCAGCAGTGCTTAAGCTTTTCTAAAAAATCATCCTATCTTTAAAGTGTTTTTAAATAAATCATTATTATCTGGTTAAATTTTCCAAAATGGAAAAGATTCTTTCGCTACATTTTATTTCGCTCAGAATGACAGTTTGTTACGTTTTGCGAGGCTGTTGGAAGGAGTGGTTTGGCGGCATTGCCGCCAAACCACTCCTTCCAACAGCTATCATTTTCAAAAAGCGTGTCATTCCGAAGCGCAGCGAGGAATCTTTTCAAAGTTCACTAGAGAGTAATGAAAATGAATAGCAAACTTAACTACTATGAAACATCGATTACTGCCTCTGTTATTAGCCCTTATCGCAATTTCGTGTAAGCAGGTAGCTCCTCCGGAGCCGGTACTTCCTCTTCCTTCTGAACGCCAGCTGGCGTGGAACGACATGGAATATTATGCTTTTGTACATTTTAATATGAATACCTTTTCCGATATGGAATGGGGGATGGGTGATGAGAATCCTGATCTGTTCAATCCAACAGAACTGGATTGCCGGCAATGGGCAAAGGTTTGTAAGGAAGCAGGAATGAAAGGTATCATTCTTACGGCCAAACACCACGATGGTTTTTGTTTGTGGCCCACAGCTACCACCGAACATTCAGTTAAATATTCGAAATGGAAAAACGGAAAAGGTGATGTGGTAGGTGAATTGGCAGAAGCCTGTAAAGAATACGGACTGAAACTGGGTATTTATCTTTCTCCGTGGGACCGGAATAATGCTGAATATGGAACAGATAAATACATCGGGATATTCAGGGCGCAATTGCGTGAACTTATGACCAATTATGGCGAGGTGTTTGAAGTTTGGTTCGATGGGGCCAATGGTGGTACCGGTTATTATGGTGGCGCCAACGAAGAGCGTCGTATCGATAGAAAAACATATTACGACTGGGAAAATACCCGCCAAATAGTTCGCGACCTGCAGCCAATGGCTTGTATGTTCAGCGATGCCGGTCCCGATGTACGTTGGATCGGTAACGAAGAAGGCTGGGCAAAAGAAACCAACTGGTCTACTCTCCGGCGCGATGAGTTTTACCCGGGCTCTTCAAATTACCTCGAATTACGCTCGGGGCAAGAAGACGGAACACATTGGGTTCCTGCCGAAGTAAATGTGTCTATCCGCCCGGGATGGTACTACCACAAATACGAAGACCACAAAGTGAAAACATTGCCGCAACTTTTAGACATATATTATAATAGTATAGGAAGAAACGGATCGCTGCTGATTAATTTTCCTGTTGATACCCGTGGATTGATTCACGAGAAAGATGCAGAACAGATTTTAAAACTGGCTGAAGCTGTGAAAGCTGATTTTGCTAACGACCTGGCTGCAGGGAAAAAGGCAGAGGCTACAAACGTTCGCGGAAATTCCAAAAAATATAAAGCTGCTAATGTTACCGATGGTGATAAGGAAACATCGTGGATTACCGATGATGGAGTAACAAATGCATCATTAACAATTGATCTGGGAGAGGCTACTGAATTTAACCGCTTCCTTGTTCAGGAAGACATTCGCCTTGGACAGCGTGTGAAGAAATTTACAGTTGAAGCACTGGTAAATAATGAGTGGAAAGAAATAGATTCGCAAACTACCATTGGAAGAAAACGCATTTTACGTTTACCAGAGACTACTGCAACAAAAGTCAGGCTAACTATTCTTGACTCAAAAGCTTGTCCGGTTATTACCAACATTGGGATCTACAATGCTCCTAAAGTTATTGTTGAGCCGGTTATCAGAAGAAACAAAGATGGCCTGTTATCAATAAAAGCTTTCGACGATGGTTTGGATATTTACTACACGCTTGACGGGACAGAACCTACGGAAAGTTCAAAAAAATATTCTCAGCCATTCGAGCTAAATGAAAAAGCCACAGTAAAAGCTTTGGTTGTTGATCCTGAGAACAATAAGAAAAGCCCGGTGTCTTCAGCAACTTTCGATATCGTAAAAACAAAATGGAAGGTTATTGGAGATCAAGCGAAAGAAACAGAATTGATTTTCGACGGTGATCCTTCTACTGCGTGGTCGGTAAATGATAAAACTCCTGTTGATTTTGTAATCGACTTCGGGGAAAATGTAAATCTGACCGGCTTTAAATATCTGCCCGATCAGTCTCGCGGGAATCCGGGTGTTATATTCCATTACGAGCTTTATGTTAGTAACGATGGAAAGCATTGGGGAAGCCCGGTTTCGAAAGGCGAATTTTCAAATATTAGAAATAGTCCGGTCTGGCAGGAAAAGGAATTCGATGTTCAGAAAGGGCATTTTATAAAACTTCGTGCTTTGTCGCCGGCATTTGTCGATGGTCGGGTTGGTATTGCCGAATTCGATGTGGTAACGAAATAAAAGCATCAAAATCCGGAATGGAATTGGAAGACATCTGATTTCTTTTCAACTTTTCCGGTAAGAAATAAATAAAAAACACTGTAACTATTTAAAATCGTATGTTAAAAAGATTAATTCCGCTATACATTATTAGTATAGTCATTTTAGTTAGCTGTTCGGTCGACAAAAAAGCTTCTAAAGAAAATGAAGTAATAACGTATAAAAACATCGAGAAACACATTGCCGAACTGGCTTCCGATAAATACAAGGGAAGAAAGCCGATGACAGAAGTGGAGCCTTTTGTGGTGGATTATATAGCCGGGCAGATGAAAGAAATAGGGCTCGAACCGGCTAACAATGGAAGTTATTTCCAGGATGTGCCGTTACTGGCTGTTACTTCAAAACTTTCGGATAACATGCAATTTGAAACCCCAAAGGGCAAGCTTGAATTTAAAAAGATGAGTGAATATGTGGCCTTTTCTCAAAAAGTAGAACAGGAAATGACACTGGAATCGTCTGACGTAATATTTGCCGGTTTTGGAATTACTGCTCCCGAATTCGATCGAAATGATTTTGAAGGTGTTGATGTAAAAGGAAAAACCATTATTGTTTTTGTAAACGATCCGGGTTACGGAACCGACGATCCGTATTTTAAAGGAAATACAATGACTTATTATGGTCGCTGGACATATAAATTCGAGGAAGCTGCCCGCCAGGGAGCAAAAGCCTGTTTTATTGTTCACGAAACCGGACCTGCAGGTTATCCCTGGCCTATTGTAAGGAATAATGGTGAAACAACTAAATTATTTCTCGATTCAGAAGATGGCTATCGCGACCGTTGTTCGTTCGAAGGATGGATAACTACTGATTCGGCCGAAAAACTGTTTGCTGCATGCGGTTCTTCATTGGAAGAGATGAAACAAAAAGCCCTGGCCCACGATTTTAAACCATTTGAATTGCCGGTAAAAGCATCTGCAAAAATCACCAGCACTTTCGAGCGCGGAGCATCGAAAAATGTTTGTGGCCTTATAAAAGGTAAAACCCGACCTGATGAAGTTGTTGTTTATGCGGCTCACTGGGATCATCTTGGTGTTGGAACTCCTATTGATAACGATAGTATTTATAATGGAGCAACCGATAATGCAAGTGCGGTTTCGTGGATGCTTGAAATTGCCCGCGCCATGAAAAACGGTCCACAGCCAGATCGTTCAGTCTTGTTCCTTTCTGTAACATGTGAGGAATCCGGATTATTAGGTTCGGGTTATTATGTGGAAGATCCTATATTCCCTATTAATAAAACGGTAGCTTGTATCAATACCGATGTTATTCTGTTCCTCGGAAAATTCAACGATGTAACCGTAACCGGATTTGGTCAGTCGGAATTAGACGGGTGGTTGGAAGCTGAAGCCAAAAAACAAGGTCGTTACATTGCGCCTGATCCAAATCCTGAGAACGGGATGTTTTTCCGTTCCGATCAGTTTCCTTTTGTGAAAGCAGGTGTGCCGGCAATTTTTGCAAAAGGTTACATTGATGCTAAAAAGTATGGTAAAGAAAAAACACTGGATATTATTGCCGACTACTGGGCAAATACATACCATAAACCACAAGATGAATATCATCCGGACAGAGATAACCTGGAAGGACTCGTTGACGATGCTGTATTATTATATAATGTAGGATCGAATCTGGCGAATTCTGATAAATGGCCTGCTTGGAATGATGGTTCAGAATTTAAAGCGGTAAGAGAAGAATCGTTATCAGTAAAATAAGTAATCCAAATATTTTATAGCGCATGTTAAAAAGATTAGGTCTTCTATATATATGTATAGTATTATTAGCTGGTTGTTCGGACGATAAAAAAGTGCATAATGGAAATGAAGCAATAACTTATAAAAACATTGAGAAACACATAGCCGAGTTGGCTTCAGATAAATACAAAGGAAGATTGCCAATGACGGATGTGGAACCACTGGTGTTGGATTATATTTCTGGCCAGATGAAAGAAATTGGGCTCGAACCGGCAAACAAAGGAAGCTATTTCCAGGATGTGCCTCTTCTGGCCGTTACTTCAAAACTATCGGATAATCTGCGATTTGAAACACCAGGTGGCAACCTCGATTTGAAAAAGTTAAGCGATTATATTGCATTCTCACAGAAAGTGGAACCGGAAATGACATTGGAATCTTCGGATGTAATATTTGCAGGCTACGGAATTACAGCTCCTGAATTCGACCGGAATGATTTTGAAGGTGTGGATGTAAAAGGAAAAACCATTATTGTTTTTGTAAATGATCCGGGTTACGGAACCGATGATCCGTATTTTAAAGGCAACACCATGACTTATTATGGTCGCTGGACCTATAAATTCGAAGAAGCAGCGCGTCAGGGAGCAAAAGCCTGTTTTATTGTTCACGAAACCGGACCGGCCGGATATCCATGGCCGGTTGTGAGAAACAGTGGAGAAGCAACCAAATTTTATCTTGATTCAGAAGACGGATATCGCGATCGGTGTTCGTTCGAAGGATGGATAACTACTGATTCGGCGGAAAAACTGTTTGCTGCATGTGGTTCTTCATTGGAAGAAATGAAACAAAAAGCGCTTGCCCACGATTTTAAACCGTTTGAATTGCCGGTAAAAGCTTCAGCAAAAATCACCAGTACATTCGAACGTGGCGTATCGAAAAATGTGTGCGGGCTGATAAAAGGGCAGACTCGTCCCGACGAAGTAATTGTATATACTTCTCATTGGGATCATATTGGAGTTGGAACGCCAATAAATAACGACAGTATCTATAATGGTGCAACCGATAATGCAAGCGCGGTTTCGTGGATGCTGGAAATTGCCCGCGCCATGAAAAACGGCCCTCAACCGGACCGCTCAGTATTGTTCCTCTCTGTTACATGCGAGGAATTTGGATTATTAGGTTCGGAATATTATGCGCAAAACCCGATTTTTCCCATGAATAAAACAGTGGCCTGTATTAATAACGATGTGTTTTTGTTTCTTGGAAAATTTAACGATGTTACCGTTACCGGATTTGGACAATCGGAACTCGACAGCTGGTTAGAGTCTGAGGCAAAAAAATGTGGTCGTTACATCGTAGCAGACCCAGATCCTGAAAAGGGTGGCTTTTTTCGTTCTGATCAGTTTCCTTTTGTAAAACAAGGTGTGCCAGCCATATTTGCGAGAGGTTGTACTGATGCACAAGATTACGGAAAGGAAAAAACACTTGAGCTCGTTTCTGATTATTGGGCAAATACATATCATAAACCACGGGATGAATATCATTCCGACAGTGATAATTTAGAGGGCATGGTTGATGATGCTGTACTATTATATAATGTGGGTTTAAATCTGGCGAATTCAGATAAATGGCCAGCTTGGAATGATGGTTCTGAATTTAAAGCGATAAGAGAAGAATCTTTATCGATGCAATAATTGATATTAGATATTTACACGAGATTTTGTATTTTCTAAAGACTAACTTAAACAACTAAAACATGAAAAAGCTTATTATTTTATTGGTTTTAATGGCAACTTTAATGCCGAACACTTTTGCCCAAAAAAAGATTTGGGACGAAACACCCGAGCAAAAAACCGAGCGTTTGAAGTGGTGGACCGATGCCAGGTTCGGAATGTTTATTCACTGGGGACTTTATGCACAGGCAGCTCGTCACGAGTGGGTGAAAAAAAACGAACGTATTTCGGATGAAGACTACCAGAAGTATTTCGAGATTTTTAATCCCGATCTTTTCGATCCGGTTGAATGGGCAAAGAAGGCAAAAGCTGCCGGGATGAAGTATGCAGTTATCACTACAAAGCATCACGAAGGTTTTAATATGTTTGCATCGAAGTACACCGATTATAATGTAATGAACACACCTTACGGAAAAGACATTATAAAACAATGGGTAGATGCTTTCCGGGCCGAGGGACTGGGAATTGGTTTTTATTATTCTTTAATCGACTGGCATCACCCGGACTATACCATCGACCGGGTGCATCCGCAAAGTGCCAAAACAAAGGAAGAATACGACGAACTGAATAAAGGTCGCGACATGAATGTTTATCGCGAGTATCTGAAAAACGAGGTTCGGGAGATTCTTACCAACTACGGTAAAATTGATATTCTTTGGTTGGATTATTCTTTCCCCGGCGAATTTGGTAAAGGTCACGACGACTGGGGATCGGTTGAGTTAGTGAAAATGGTGCGCAAGATACAACCTGAAATAATTGTAAACGACCGTGCAGATATAAAAGATTACTGGGGTGGTTGGGATTTTACAACACCCGAACAATTTAAAGTTGATAAGTGGCCCGAAGAAAATGGGGTACGCATTCCATGGGAAACCTGCCAGACCTTCTCAGGTTCGTGGGGTTATTACCGCGATGAACATACCTGGAAGGACAATAAGCAATTATTGGTACTTTTAATCGAATCGGTAAGCAAAGGAGGTAACTTGTTATTAAATGTTGGGCCAACAGCCCGTGGAACTTTCGATGAGCGTGCCGATAATGCACTTGAAGGAATGGGAGAGTGGATGAAATATAACAGTCGTTCTATTTATGGATGCACACAGGCTCCCGACGAATTTGTTGCGCCTGCTAACACATTGTTAACATACAATCCGGAAACAAATCGTTTGTATGTACACCTTCTCGACTACCCCTTGCAGAATTTTTTAATGCCGGGGATGGGCGATAAAGTAAAATATGCGCAGTTTTTGCACGATGCATCGGAGATTAAATTCGGAAAACCATATGGACATTGGATTAAGCAAGAGACAGCAGAAAATGATATCAACCTGCTTCTTCCTGTAAATAAACCAAATGTTGAGATTCCTGTCATTGAGATTTTTTTGAATGATTAATTTATAAAGGGATTCTTCTTGCCTGCCCCTATAAGTTACTCTAATTGACAGGAGAAATTTAAATAACCTGCATTTAGAGTAACTTCATTTGTGTATCCGTGTTTTTTATTATTAGTTTGTGTTTATTCTTAAACATATTCAAACAATTCGTATTTATAGTAAAAGCATATAAAAACATGGAAATAAAAAACGATGCAATAATTTTTGGTATTCTGGTGGTCATCCTGGCAGCAATTTTCAAAACGTCTTCCAGTTCTAACAAATATCTTCGGAAATTTTATACTTATGTCCCGCCTTTGTTATTGTGTTATTTTATTCCCGGCCTGCTAAACTGGCCGCTTGGAATGGTTTCAGGAGAAGACTCACAGCTTTATTTTGTGGCTTCGCGTTACTTGCTGCCTGCCAGTTTAGTATTGTTTTGTTTGAGTATCGATTTAAAAGGCGTAATCAATTTGGGTCCCAAAGCCCTGATAATGTTTATTACGGCAACCTTGGGAATTGTTATTGGTGCTCCCGTTGCTCTCTGGATTTCTGGAGTTATCTTCCCCGATATAAAAGAGGCCTTGCCCGGCGATGAAATCTGGCGGGGACTTTCAACTATTGCAGGTAGCTGGATTGGTGGAGGAGCGAACCAAACTGCCATGAAAGAAATTTATGCCTGTAAAGACAGCCTGTTTTCTTCTATGATTATTATCGATGTATTTGTGGCCAATATCTGGATGGGAGTATTGTTGTTTGGTGCAGGACGCTATCTGCAAATCGATAAACGCCTGAATGCCGATAATTCTTCTATTGAAGAACTGAAGCACCGCGTGGAGAGTTATCGTGCATCAATCGCCAAAATTCCAACTACAAACGATGTTTTCGTTATTCTTGCCATTGGCTTTGGAGCTACTGCTATTGCTCACTTTGGCTCCGACATTATTACTCCTTTCATGGAGGAACACCGCGAATTTTTAGAAAGAAATAACCTGAATTCTCTTGCATCCGGTTTTTTCTGGCTTATTGTTATTGCAACAACTATTGGTTTGGCACTGTCTTTTACAAAGTTGAAAAAATACGAAGGGGCAGGAGCTTCTCGTTTCGGAAGTGTATTTATATATATACTGGTAGCCACTATTGGTATGAAAATGAATTTTCTGGAGGCTTTTAATAATATACATCTGTTTATCATCGGAATAATTTGGATGCTGGTTCATATTTCTATTTTGCTTATAGTCGCAAAAATTATTCGAGCTCCATTCTTTTTTGTGGCCGTAGGAAGTCAGGCCAACATTGGAGGGGCTGCTTCGGCTCCAATTGTGGCCTCCGCCTTTAGTACGGCGTTGGCTCCTGTCGGAGTATTGTTAGCTGTCCTCGGATATGCTTTGGGAACTTATGCCGCAATTGTTGCTACGCAATTAATGCAATGGACTTATTAATTGCTGTCTTTTTTTCTGAATTTTAAACCGAAATATAGGTCGCCATCTGAAACCAAATGATATTGGCTCCGTAAAAATTATTCCGTTCATATATTTTTTTGAATATTGATTTACAGATCGTTTAAAAATAAAGGTCATTTTTTCTGAAAAAAACATTCTGAAAAGTTTGGCGTTTATAAAGAGATGCTTACTTTTGCAGCCGCTTTGAGAGAAGCGAAGTTCATTAGAATGATGAAAAAGGAACGGCAGAGGTGCAGGGGCCGGAAGGAGAGAAAGGATATAGTATTCCGACTCCCCGGAAGGTTTTAAAAAAAAGTTTCAAAAAAATCGAAAAGAATTTGGAGATTAAAAAATGATACTTACTTTTGCACCCGCTTTTGAAAAATAAAGCAACGTTCAGGGGAAATGATGGAAGTAAAAACGGGTAACCGGAAGGCTGGTGGAACGGTACTGAAAGTTACGTCAAAGCAGGGAGAGACGATAAAAATAAAGTTTGAAAAAACTTTAAAAAAGTTTTGGAGGTTTTGAAAAAGTGATTACCTTTGTCGCCCCGTTGAAAGGGAAACAAGTTCTGGCAAAAGAAGAGAAGGTTTTAGGAAGAAGAGATTGCCAGTAAAAGATATTAGAAAAGTAATTGGCCGGCATTAAGAGGTAAAAGTTAAGGTGCTGGTTTTTTTACGCAAGTTCTTTAAAATTTTGAAGCACAAAAAAGCAAGGTTAAAATTTAAAAACAACTTTGTTAATTTCTGAGAGACAAGTAAACCTGGAGCGAAGGATATTTAAACTTTTTATATTTACAACGGAGAGTTTGATCCTGGCTCAGGATGAACGCTAGCGGGAGGCTTAACACATGCAAGTCGAACGGTAACAGTTCCTTCGGGAAGCTGACGAGTGGCGCACGGGTGCGTAACGCGTATGCAACCTGCCTTGTACAGAGGGATAGCCCATGGAAACGTGGATTAATATCTCATAGTATTACTGAATCGCATGGTTTAGTAATTAAAGTTTCGGCGGTACAAGATGGGCATGCGTATGATTAGCTAGTTGGTGAGGTAACAGCTCACCAAGGCGACGATCATTAGGGGTTCTGAGAGGATTATCCCCCACACTGGTACTGAGACACGGACCAGACTCCTACGGGAGGCAGCAGTGAGGAATATTGGTCAATGGGCGCAAGCCTGAACCAGCCATCCCGCGTGCAGGATGACGGCCCTATGGGTTGTAAACTGCTTTTCCATACCAAGAAACACTCTTACGTGTAAGAGCTTGCCGGTAGTATGGGAATAAGCATCGGCTAACTCCGTGCCAGCAGCCGCGGTAATACGGAGGATGCAAGCGTTATCCGGATTCATTGGGTTTAAAGGGTGCGCAGGCGGGCTTGTAAGTCAGTGGTGAAATCTTGCCGCTTAACGGTAAAATTGCCATTGATACTGCGAGTCTTGAATATGGTTGAGGTAGGCGGAATGTGTTGTGTAGCGGTGAAATGCATAGATATGACACAGAACGCCAATTGCGAAGGCAGCTTACTAAGCCATGATTGACGCTGAGGCACGAAAGCGTGGGGAGCGAACAGGATTAGATACCCTGGTAGTCCACGCCGTAAACGATGATCACTCGCTGTTTGCGATACACAGTAAGCGGCTGAGCGAAAGCATTAAGTGATCCACCTGGGGAGTACGATCGCAAGGTTGAAACTCAAAGGAATTGACGGGGGCCCGCACAAGCGGAGGAACATGTGGTTTAATTCGATGATACGCGAGGAACCTTACCTGGGCTTAAATGTAGGATGCATAGATTGGAAACAGTCTTTTCCTTCGGGACTTCTTACAAGGTGCTGCATGGTTGTCGTCAGCTCGTGCCGTGAGGTGTCGGGTTAAGTCCCATAACGAGCGCAACCCTTACCGTTAGTTGCCATCAGGTCATGCTGGGGACTCTAGCGGGACTGCCACCGTAAGGTGAGAGGAAGGTGGGGATGACGTCAAATCAGCACGGCCCTTATGTCCAGGGCTACACACGTGTTACAATGGTCGGTACAAAGGGCAGCTACCTGGTGACAGGATGCCAATCCCTAAAGCCGATCCCAGTTCGGATTGGAGTCTGCAACCCGACTCCATGAAGTTGGATTCGCTAGTAATCGCGCATCAGCCATGGCGCGGTGAATACGTTCCCGGGCCTTGTACACACCGCCCGTCAAACCATGGAAGCTGGGGGTGCCTGAAGTCTGTGACCGAAAGGAGCGGCCTAGGGTAAAACTAGTGACTGGGGTTAAGTCGTAACAAGGTAGCCGTACCGGAAGGTGTGGCTGGAACACCTCCTTTCTGGAGCACAGGTTTAAACGATTTCTGTGACGAGATTGACAAAAGTTGTCCTTGCTTTTTTTACAATATTACACTAGAGTTACAAGCGGGTGCTGCCAGCTATAAGCTAAAAGCTCGAAGCTTGAAGCTTTATAACAAACAGTCCCGTAGCTCAGCTGGTTAGAGTACTACACTGATAATGTAGGGGTCCCCAGTTCAAGTCTGGGCGGGACTACTGGAATATTGGAATGAAGGAATATGAGAATAGAGGAATGGGAAAAGCGAAAGTTGAAACCATTCTAATCTTCGAAACTCCAGCATTCTAATCTTCAAAGTTCGGGGGATTAGCTCAGTTGGCTAGAGCGCTAGATTTGCATTCTAGAGGTCAAGGGTTCGACTCCCTTATTCTCCACAAAAGAGTAGAAAGTCGTAAGTCGTAAGACACAAGACAAGGTGCGCCACACAAAAAAATGGCAAACGTTCAAAAAAATGAAATACTGAAAGAGTTTAAAGTTCAAAGATTAAAGTTTAAAGTAGTAACATGCTTTAAAAATTAAACTCGAAACATTAAACTCACGAGATAAGACTGGTGTCTTGATTTGGGGTTCGATTCCCCGGTTATCTACGTAGCAGAAGAAGCTTAATTAAAAAGTTCTTTAAACTTTAGACATTAAACTTTAAACTGTTGAAAGTTCTTTGGCATGTTGGGAAAAAAAAGATAATTGTTAAAATTATCGAGAGTCAAATCATAAGATAGAGACGACAATTTCATTAAGAGATTACAAGACGAATCAATACGAGGATTCTATCCAAAGAAAGTTACTAAGGGCGTACGGAGGATGCCTTGGCTCTCAGAGGCGAAGAAGGACGTGACAAGCTGCGATAAGCTTCGGGGATTAGCAAATATGAATCGATCCGAAGATTTCCGAATGGGGCAACCCATCCATTTATGGATACCGAAAGGGGCTAACCCGGGGAACTGAAACATCTAAGTACCCGGAGGAAAAGAAAATAATAATGATTCCCATAGTAGTGGCGAGCGAACTGGGAACAGCCTAAACCAATATTGTTTCGGCAATGTTGGGGTTGTAGGGCTGCGATATGAAGAAGTATTTTGAACTGGAAGTGTTTTGGAAAAGCACACCATAGTGGGTGACAGTCCCGTACAGGTAAGCAATACCATTCT
>OY781970.1:647500-4075000 GCA_963677525.1 uncultured Draconibacterium sp. | reverse complement strand
TTTTGAGAGACAAAGAAAGTAAGCCATGAAGTTTGCATCTCCGTAAGTTGACATGCGAACGAAAGATTTTAGGTGGCTATAGCGACGGGGTACCACCTCTTCCCATTCCGAACAGAGAAGTTAAGCCCGTCAGCGCCGATGGTACTGCGTAAAAGTGGGAGAGTAGGTCGCTGCCAATTTTATTCAAAGCCCGTGTTCATTAGAGCACGGGCTTTTTTATTGTTGTTGTTAAACGTACTTATCATAAACTTATAATAGAATATTCAAATTTTTTTCTGTGTCAACATAGACTTTCTCAGATACTATGAATTCTCTCCTGTATTTTTGTTTCTACACAAAAAAATAAACCTCATATTTGTCCGTTTATCTTAAAATATACAATTACAAATGACCAAACTTAAGCAGCAAAACTGGTTTTATTTTGCTACTCTGATATTTGCAGTCTCACTTCCCTTTTCAATTGCATTTATTTCAATTTCAATTGGCTTGTTACTTTTTACCGCTGCGATTCAAATCAATCCAAAGGAAATTAGAATCAGAATAGCAGAAAGGAAAGATTTATTGTTTGTAATTGGTGTTTTTGGTGTTTATCTTCTCTGGTTAGTTTTTACCAACGATTGGAAATGGGCAGTCTACGATTTACGTAAAAATGCTACATATCTGGCTTTGCCTGTAGCATTTGTTTTAGCTCCTAAACTAACAGAGATGCAGCATAAAAGTATTCTCTATACATTCTCAGTTGCCGTGGGTTTATCCTCGGTAATTACGCTTATTACTTATTATACGAATAATGATGGAAGCATACTTAGCGCTCAGTCATATGGATTTATGCATCATATTCGTTTTAGCCTTGAGATAATATTTGCGATGATTATTTTAATTGACGGTTATAGGCTTAATTACAAGCAAACACCACTCTATATTAAACTCGGCATTTTAGTATTATTGATAATTTTATTTTCTTTTCTGTTATGGCACCAGTCTTTAACTGGGCTTGTTACGTTGATGGGAACTGCAGTTGTTACTTTGATTCTGTGGCTGGCTTATCAAAAAAACAGGCGGATTAAGATTATAACCAGTGTTGTATTTTTATTTTTGATTTTGGTTCCTATATTTTATGTCTCATATGCTGTTTATAAGTTCTACCCGAAAGAAGAGGTTAATATCGATAAATTAGATAAATATACAAGAGAGGGTAATGCCTATAAACATGATCTTAGCAATAAAATGATTGAGAATGGCCATTATGTTTGGTTATATGTATGCAATAAGGAACTTAAAGAGGAATGGGATAAACGCTCGGTATTAAAGTATGGACAGAAAGATCAATATGGATATCTGGTTGAATATACTTTGATAAGATATCTGACATCAAAAGGCCTTAGAAAGGATGCTGAAGGAGTAAAGGCTTTGAGCGACGATGATGTTAAGAATATTGAAAATGGCATAAGTAATTACGTGCTTGCTGATCGCAGCTTATCGATTTATCCCCGAATTTATGTGAGTATCTGGGAATTGGATATGTATTTTAACACAGGAGTTGCCAATCATAAATCGATAGCACAAAGAATAGAATATACCAGGGCTGCCTTTTCAATAATTGGAAATAATTTGTGGTTTGGAGTAGGTACCGGAAACTGGAAAAAGGCATACCGAGATTATTACGTTCAAAATAAAACCAAAATGGCTCCTGCCCGATACGGAAACGTACATAATCAGTACCTGAATTACATGGTTAAGTTTGGAGTTATTGGTTTTCTTCTTATTATGTTTTTTCTTATTTACCCTGTAATTAAAACCAAGGCTTATCGTGATTACCTGTTTTTTCTTTTTTTAGCAATGATGATGATTGGAAACCTTGGAGATGCCAATTTTGAAACACATACCGGTTCAAACTTTCTTATGTTTTTTTATTGCTTATTTATGGTGCCGAGATCAGTTAAGTAATTTTTCCCAATCCTTAATTATTTTATCAAGCGAAAACTTATTTATTACACTTTCCCTGGCGTTTATTGCCATATGCTTCCTTTTGTCAGGATTATTTGCAAGAAATAAAACTTTTTCTGCGAACAAGTTCATATTCTCGGAATCAATAAGAAAACCATTTTCCCCATCGTTTATAATTTCAGGATTGCTGGTTCTGTTAAAGGCTACAGGAACTTTTTGCTCAGCCATTGCTTCAACCATTGCATTCCCAAATCCTTCCCATAATGATGTGAAAACAAATATGTCAATTGCATTCAGGAAACTTTTAACATCAGATTGAAATCCGGCCAATTCTACATAGTTGGCAAGGTTGTTTTTAGTAATTAACGATATTAATTCGTTTTCAAGAGGTCCGCTTCCGGCAATAACAATTTTGAATTTTAGATTCTTTGAGCGTAAAATATTGGCTAAATCGATCAGGTATTTCTGACCTTTTTGGGTGACAAGCCGGCCAACATTTCCCAGGATGATTTCATTGCTATCTCTAAAATTTACAGGTTTAACAGGCCGCTCATCCCATTCTTTAAAGTTAATTCCCCTGTATACCACAGGAACATTCTGTTCGTTTAAAAGTGGCCGCAAGTGGGTTAAAAAAGAATTTCTTGTATCGAATGAGTTTGGTACAGGAGTAACTACCTTACTTAGCAAGTGGCGATTTAAAAGGCTGTTTTTTACCGGGACAGCCAACCCTCTCATATAAATAATATTTTTTACGCCAGCTTTTTTGGCCGCCGGACCTCCGGTTTTCATGTCGTTTGGTGCATTTAAAAAAACAGTATCAATATCATACCTCTTAAAAAAATGAAATAACTTCTTTTTTTTGAAGGGATTTAAAAATGATAATTTTCCGATTTTAATATGGTAGTAGTTTAATTGTTTCTCCGCTGCCTTTTTTTCGAGAACCGATCCCGGAGAACATACCAACCATACCTTGTATCCGGCTTCCCGGAAATTTTCGGCATATTCAAGGTGCGCTTTTTCGCCTCCTCCCCAAAACATAGTGGAATTAAAAAAACAAACGTTTTCCATTATGATGTTCTTTTGGGTAAAAGTAATGTTTTGCATGTTTTTTTGTTAATTTGTTTCTGAAATATGAAGGAATGATAAAAACAATAACATTTATCGGGGCAGGAAACCTGGCAACTCATTTGGCACAAGCACTTGCCGGCAGTGGATTTAATATTTCGCAGGTTTACAGCAGGACAAAAGAATCAGCAAGAAATTTAGCCGGTATTTTAAATGCAAATTATACGAATTCGATTTCTGAAATTAACACCAATGTTGATTTAATTATAGTTGCATTAAAGGATTCTGCGGTGCACGAAGTTTTATCCCGGATTGATTTTCAGAACAAACTGATAGTGCATTGTTCGGGCAGTCTGCCTTTAACTGTACTAAAAGAATATTCTGAAAACACAGGTGTTTTTTACCCGCTTCAGACTTTCTCAAAAAAACGCCAGGTTAATTTTAAAGCTATCCCGGTATTTGTAGAAGCCAATACAAAAGCTAACGAACAAAAATTGCTGGATATAGCAAACCTAATTTCGGAAAAGGTTGTTCTTTTAAACTCTGAAAAAAGAAAAGCACTTCATATTGCAGCTGTTTTTGCCAATAATTTTGCCAATCATATGTATTCGCTGGCAGCCCAATTTATGGAATCAAAAGAAATTGATTTCGATGTTTTGCGTCCGCTTATCCACGAAACTGCAGAGAAAGTACAGGTGCTGGACCCGGCTGATGCTCAAACAGGACCTGCTATACGGTTCGATGAAAATATTATTAACGAGCATTTAAATCAGCTTGATGCTTTTCCTGAATTAAGGGAGTTATATCATTCTATTTCAAAAAGTATTTTTAATTATCACCAGAAAAAAAGATAACAGATGGCATTTTTTAAAGAAGAACTCAATAAAATAAAAGCTTTTGTTTTTGATGTAGATGGTGTTTTGTCGAAAGACACTTCTGCGATTAATGAAGACGGTGATCCTGTGCGAACGGCCAATGTAAAGGATGGATTTGCAATTCGCAGTGCAATTAAGGCTGGTTATCCAATTGCTATAATTACCGGGGGATATATAGAACGTGTGCGTTTGCGTTACGAGAAACTGGGCGTAAAGTACTTTTATGATAAAGCACGAAATAAAGTTGAATGTTTAAATGATTTCCTGGAGAAAAATGGACTTGATACGGACAATATTCTTTTTATGGGAGATGACCTGGTAGATTTTCGAATTATGAATGAAGTGGGCTTGCCAACTTGCCCTAAGGATGCAGTGCATGAAATAAAAGAGATATCAAAATATATTTCTGATAAAAACGGAGGAGAAGGTTGTGTTCGCGATGTTATTGAACAAACACTGAAAGCCCAGGGCAAATGGTTTACACCGGAAATGTTAAACTCAAGAGCTTTCTAACATGAAGTGGTTTCCTGATTATAATTATATACTTGCCTCCAAATCACCTCGCCGGCAGCAGTTACTCGAATCACTGGGGTTAACGTTTTCCATCAGATTAAAAGAAGTTGAAGAAGTTTTTCCGGAAGGTTTAAAAAAGGAAGAAGTTCCGGTTTTTCTTTCAGAATTGAAGGCTCAACCTTTTATCGCCGAACTCAAAGATAATGAAGTAGTAATAACTGCCGACACGGTGGTCTGTCTTGAAAATAAGATTCTTGGTAAACCCAATGATTTTGATGAAGCTTTTTCGATGCTAACTAGTTTAAGTGGAAAAGAACATCAGGTTATTACCGGTGTTTGTCTTACTGCCAAGAATAAATCAACTACGTTTTATTCGCTTACCAATGTAATGTTTAAAGAACTTACTTCACAGGAAATTGAGTATTACATTACTGAATATAAACCTTTCGATAAGGCAGGGGGATATGGAATTCAGGAATGGATCGGAACAATTGGAATTACTCATATCGAAGGTTCGTTTTATAATGTAATGGGGCTTCCCATTCAAAAATTATACGAAGAAATTCGAAAATTTTAATTGGCTTTTAAAAAGGTTTCATTAATCAATGTGTTGTAAAACAACATATTAAATAGAAAGTATTGGTTAACATATTCCGTGGTAATTCGTAAATTGAATAGAAACATAATTAAATTCAATTCTATGAAATATCAAATAAAACTACTCATCTTGGTTTTTCTGGCTGGTTTATTAAGCGTTGGATGTCAACAGAAGGATGATTCAGTGGAAGTTGGATTTTTGATTCATGCTTTTGATAAAGAAAGGTGGGAAAACGACCGGAACTATTTTGTTGAAAATGTTCAGGAACTTGGAGGAACCGTAATAGTTAAAGATGCCGAAAACAATGCCGACAAACAATTGGCACAGGCAAAAGAACTGCTCGCCAACGGTGTTGACGTATTGGTTGTAGTACCTGTTGATCAGTTTGCTGCAGCTGAAATTGTTAAAGTAGCTCATGAACGTAATGTAAAAGTCATTTCATACGACAGGCTGATTAAAAATTGCAAACTCGATTTTTACGTATCAACTGATAACGTTGAAATTGGCACATTACAAGCTACGTATCTTACAACAATTAAGCCTAAAGGCAAGTATGCATTAATTGGAGGTGCTTTAAGCGATAATAACAGTCAGCTTTTGTATTTGGGACAACGAAATGTATTACAACCTTTGGTGGAAAAAGGTGATATAGAAATTGTTTTTAATGAGTTTACAGAGGCGTGGGAAGAGGATGAAGGATATCAACTAGGTAAAGAACTGCTCAGTAAGGTTCCTGATGTTGATGCTATTATTGCGGGCAACGATGAGTTGGCACTTGGTGTAATAAAAGCAATTTCAGAAGCTGGAGAAGATGGCAAAATTTTGGTAGCAGGAATGGATGCAGACCTTAGAAACCTGCAGGAGATTGTTGCCGGACACCAAACTTGTACAGTGTACAAACCATATGATAAATTAGCTGCAACAGCTGCCGATCTGGCGGTAAAAATGGCACGCGGAGTAGAAATTGAAAAAACGTATCAAACGGTTAGTAATGGAGAATTACTGGTCCCGACCGTATTTCAAAACGGAATGATTGTGAATAAAGAAAATTTGAAATTAACAGTTATATCAGAGGGATATCAAAAAGAGGAGGAAGTATTTAAATAAGTTTTCTTAGCAGTTCGCTTAAAAGGTCCATATAATTGTGGGCCTTTTTTTATGGATGGGAGCTATTTTTTATATTTTTGGCAACCTAAACCATACATAATGAACCGTAAATATTTTTCTGTATTTTTTCACTTAATAATACTCCTTTTTATTTATTCAGGCTGTACAGTTAAAAAGGATAAAAAACTGCCCAATATTCTTTTTGCGATTTCCGATGACCAGGCGTTTGCACATACCGGTTTCGCAGGATGTAAATTTATACACACACCTGCCTTTGATCGTATTGCGAGCGAAGGCGTTTATTTTTCGAATTGTATTGCCGGATCTCCCGGATGTGCACCTTCGAGAAGTACAATTGTAACCGGACGTTATCATTGGCAGAACGAGCAATCAGGCCAACACGCCAGCTCGTGGATGAAAAAGTATGTTCCTTTTATTGATGTGCTGCAGAATAGCGGATACGCAACAGGACGCACAGGAAAAGGAGTTGCTCCCTTTCAATATGCCAGGAACGAGACTGACTCTTTATGGCGGAAAACTGATGCGGGAGGAATTGAACACAGCCATATCGAATATAAAGAAGGTACTCCTGAAGATGAGCGTACGGCAAAAGGAATTGTTGCTACTAACTATTTTGCCAATTTTAAATATTTTGTTGATAATGTTAAAGGCGACAAACCTTTTTTCTTTTGGTATGGAGCTAAAGAACCACATCGTGTATTTGAGCAGGATTCGTGGAAACGAAACGGAAAAGATATGCAGGATGCAGAGGTCCCCGGATTTTTTCCTGACCATGAAATTGTAAGAGGAGATCTGTTGGATTATGCTGTTGAAATAGAATGGTTTGATACCCATTTGCAGCGGATGTTGGATTATCTTGAAGAAATTGGTGAGCTGGAAAATACCATTGTTATTGTAACTTCGGATAACGGCATGGCATTTCCCAGGGCAAAAGCCAATGGGTATGAGTATGGAATTCATGTGCCTTTTGCAGTCCGTTTTCCAAAGGAATTTCCAGGAGGAAGGATTGTAAAAGATCCAACCAGTTTTGCCGATCTGGCACCTACCATTCTTGAACTTACGGAAACGTCTGCAAATGGAATGTTGCCAATGTCGGGGAAGAGTCTGGTTAAAACACTAAAATCGATAAAGCAGGGAATTGTTGATCCCTACAAAAAATACGTTTTCAGTGGTCGTGAACGACATTCTAGCTCACGGTATAAAAACTGGGGATATCCGATGCGGGCAGTTCGTAGCGAAGAATATCTTTTAAAATGGAATATGAAACCGGAAAGGTGGCCTGCCGGAGCTCCGCAACGCATTGTAAAAGGTACAAAAGATGAACTTTGGCCAATGTTTGGTATCGATGAAAATGGCTTGCATAATTCTGAGTGGGCTTTTACTGACATTGATGCTTCTCCCACAAAATCGTTTATTATTGAAAACAGGGAAGATGAAAACGTACACGATTATTTTCATTTGGCAGTCGATAGAAGACCCGAGTTCGAATTATTCAACATCAAACAAGATCCTTATTGCCTGAATAACTTGGTTGGGCAAGACAAGTATTCTGCTATCGAGGAAGAAATGAAAGCAGTATTGTTGTCTGAATTAAAAAAATCTGCCGATCCGCGCGTGGTTGGTCCCGACAAAGAAATATTCGATTCCTACATCCGTTACAGCCCTATGAGAGAATTTCCAAATCCAGAAGAGGTTGAATAGTTGAGTTAAGGTCTTTGAAAAATACGTACTGAAGACCGGCAAAAACACTGATAGTTATTAGGTTGGCTATTCCACAATATTTTTTACTTTTGCAAAGTTTTATTTAGAATAGGTCTTAATAATTGCAAGATATAAGTAGAAGAACACAGAAATTTATAGTGTTGAGAACAAAGACCATTTGGAAGTAATGATTTGCGAAGAGGGAAATGGAAAAGTTTCTGCAAAATAAAAACTGAAATCTGAAGATATTATTGATGTTGACGGACCGTTTGGATTTTTTAAATTTGCACCCTCAGCATTTGAATCGAAAAAGTTTTTGTTTCCAGCTACCGGAACAGAATTCCGGTGTTTATTATTTATTTGGAGGTCTGTTTTAAATTGGAGAAGAGCTGGAGAATGAATTTTTTGGCTGAACATTGAAATAGTGAGTTTGAGAATATAAAGATATGAAGAGGTAGTCTTCTGGCTTCCGGCTTCGGTCTTCCAACTTTTTTATATGAAATATCACATAGTAACCTTAGGGTGCCAGATGAATTTGTCGGATAGCGAGCGGGTAATTTCTGTGCTTGATGAAGCCGGATATGAGTGGACCGACAACGAGGATGAAGCAGGATTAATTGGAATTATTGCGTGCTCGGTGCGCCAGAAAGCCATCGACAAAGTGTATTCGCGCATATATAAATGGAACAAGTGGAAGAACAATAAAAACCTGATTACATTTATTTCCGGGTGTATTTTACCCGATGATCATGAAAAATTTCTGAAGTTATTCGACATTACTTTCCAAATGAAAGATTTGCCTAAACTTCCTGAAATGATCAGTCGATATGGTATTACTACTCCAACTCATCTTAAAGTTGGAATAGATCCGCACAACGAGCATATTGAGGAATTTTGGAATGTAAAACCAAATTATCAATCGGAATTCGAGGCATTTATTCCTATTCAGAACGGATGCGATAAATTTTGTACCTATTGTGCAGTTCCGTATACTCGTGGACGTGAGGTTTCGCGCCCTTCAAAAGATATTCTTGCTGAAGTTGCTGTGTTAGTTGCTCAAGGATATAAATCGATTACGTTATTGGGACAAAACGTAAATTCATATGGTCTCGATAAAAAAGGGGAGGAGTTGACTTTCCCTCAGTTGTTGCGTGAAATAGGAGAGTTGGGTAATCGTTTGAAGAAAGAATTCTGGTTGTATTTTACTTCACCACATCCGCGGGATATGACTGACGAAGTGATCGAGGTGATTGCAGAATATCCTGTTTTGGGAAAACAAATTCACCTTCCTATTCAGAGTGGAGACGACGAAGTATTAAAGCGAATGAATCGGAAATACGGAATTGAAAGGTACCGGCATATTGTTGAAACCATCCGAAGGATTCTTCCTCAGGCAACTCTGTTTACTGATGTTATTGTTGGATTTACAGGCGAAACGGAAGAGCAATTTGAAAATACCAGGAAAGCATTCGATGAATTCAAATTTAATATGTCGTACACTGCCATATATTCGCCACGTCCGGGAGCAAAAAGCCACCGTTGGGTCGACGATGTTCCTCACGATGAGAAAAAACGCAGGTTGCATGTATTAACAGAAGATTTGCGCAAACATAATCTTCCGTATAACCAGTCGCTAATCGGAAAAACGATGAAGGTCCTGGTTCGCGGTACCGACAGAAAAGATGGTTTCCTTTCAGCACATAACGAAGGAAAACTTATAGTTCGATTTGCTTCTGATAATACAGATCTTATCGGTGAATTCGTTAATGTAAAAATTATTTCAGCTTCCGATTTTTCGTTGGAAGGAGAACTGGTAAAAACGCCGGAGGCAGTAACTGTTTAAGATGTTGCCTCGCGTAAGCTGATAAACCAAATAATTGACGCCAGACCTGAAGGGAGTATCCCTGAGGTATGCGACATGTCTTCCAGTTCAACTCTTGTTACAAGCGAAGAACTTACTCCCTCCGAAATAAAATCGTTGTAAAGGTTTTCGGTAACGATTGGAGGAACCAGTTCATCGGCAGTGCCATGCAAAAGCATTGTTGGGGTTGTTGTAGCCCAGGCTTCAATGCTGTTTTCTTCAAGGTAGTCAACCACCGGGCTGAACGTTGCACTTGTATTCCAGCCACTTAAATATTCATCGGTAAATAAATCGGAAACCACATTTGTTAATTGGTCATTTATTTGAACTCCTGTTTTGCTTCCATCATATAGCGTTGGAATTCGATCGGCGTAAGGTTGCTGAAATACTTCATCATAAGTAGTAGTTAATCCGATATTTATGTAGCTGTTAAAGATATAACCCAGAAAATATGGCATTGTATATTCCTCTAATCCTGTTACATATTCGTTAATGGTTATCAGGTTATGAGGCCCGGCTCCACAGGCGCTGGCTTTCAGGTTGAAGTTGGTAGAGTTTTGCTTGTTTAAATTCTCCTGCATTGCCATTGTAGCCCATCCTCCCTGTGAATAGCCTGCAATATATAAGTCATGATCGGTGCTGATTTCTTCCTTACCATCAATAAATTCATCCACAGCTTTTAGCATGTCGGTAACAGTCTGTACAGTAGACTCTTTATGTAAATAAGGGTGAAACATGTTGTCTGATTCTCCAAAACCAAGATAATCGGGAATTGTAATAATAAATCCGGTTGATGACATCATCTCGAGTACACTGAATAATTCATTGTTGGGATCTACGCTTGGAGCAGCATCGTGCAGTGTATTGGTCCCATTCTGATAACTCAAAACAGGATAAGTGCCAGAAGAGGTTGGTAAACATACCAACCCTGATGCCTTTATTGTTTCTCCGTTGAATTCTGTATTATAAACGATTTTATATACGTCCACACCGGAAATGAATTGGTCGTTAAATTCTTCAATTTCCGGATACTCGGTAGCCGCAAGCTGAAGGAATGTTTGGATAAACAAAAGTGGGTAACTTTCAACAAGCTCTGTTTCAATTAAATAGTCGTTTTCGCTTTCGGGGACTTCAACATCGTCGAGGCCACTATTACACGAAATTAAAACCAATGTGAGAAGTAAAAAATAAAGCGGGATCTGTAAGAATCGTTTTTTCATGGTTTTTGGAAATGTAGTTATATGCATCAAAAATAGTTTAAATATTCTATTGAGTAAAGTATGGATACAAAATCTTTAATAATCAGTATGTTTAAAAATATATCCTATTTTCTTTAATATGATAAATGGTATGTATGAATTTATTAATTTTAGGCCAGAATATATCAGAACAGTTAATTAGTCGCAGTTCGGTAAACATCAACTAAATAAACCCGTTATGAAACAAATTTGGATTCTTTTTTTGTTTCTTTTTTCATTCAATATTGGTCACAGTCAACCGATTAAGATCATGTTAGTAACGGGCGGGCATTCTTTTGATACCATCCAGTTTTTTCAGATGTTCGATAAAATGGAAGGAGTTGAATATATCCATTTCGCTCAACCCGAAGCAAATAAGAAATTGGCACAGGGAGTAGGCCAGGATTTTGATGTGCTTGTATTTTACGACATGTGGAATACTATTTCTGAAATTGAAAAAACTGCCTATAGCAGATTAACAAAGCAAGGGAAACCATTTTTGTTTTTGCATCATTCCATTGCATCGTACCAGAACTGGCCTGAATTTGAAAAAATAGTAGGCGGAAAGTACATCGAGAAGTCGAAGCGGATTCCTGAAGAACTTTATTCCACGTACGACCATGATGTATGGGTTTATTGTAATGTGGAAAATTATACGCCGGTTACATCCGGTTTTCGGGAGCTGCGATTTTTCGACGAGGTATATGGAAATCTGCAGATATCAGAAAATATAAAACCATTATTACGAACCAGGCATCCTAAAAGTTCGGAATATGTAGCGTGGGAGAACGACTATAATTCGTCGAAGATAGTTTATTTGCAGCCCGGACACGACAAGCGGACTTACGAATCGGAAGACTACCAAAAGCTTTTAAAGCAAAGCATAAGCTATTTAGCTACTTTCAATTAAATCATTTTTAAATACATGGGAGAGCATTTTTAAAAGGATTACGTATTGTTCAGGGTCAGTAATTATTTGTAATTGCTGTTCCTTTTACAACTTCTTATATTTCTTTTGAACGTGATTCTTCCAAAAGCAAAGTAAGCAGTATCAGAAAATAATCTTAAGGCGGGAACATCCCGTCTTTTTTATTTATATTTGTCAAACTGTATTTTTTACAATAACTATTAATGTTGCTAATTAATGAAAAATTTAATTTTATTTCTGCTTATGATTGGCTTAGGTCTCGCTTCTTGTCAAAAGGTTGATAAACAAAATTCCGGGAGTAATTCGGATACTGATAAAAAAGTGGAAGCTTTGCTGTCGAAAATGACTCTGGTTGAAAAGATTGGACAGTTAAACCAATATTCTTCACGATGGGAAATGACAGGACCGGCGCCTAAAAATGTCGATTCGATGTTTATTTACAACATGATTAAAGAAGGAAAACTTGGATCGATGTTAAACGTTACCGGAACCTATGCCAGTAGAAATGTTCAGAAATGGGCAGTAGATAGCAGCCGGTTGGGTATACCGCTTATTATTGGTTATGATGTTATTCATGGGTACGAAACCATGTTTCCAATTCCGCTGGCAGAAGCCGCAAGCTGGGAACCGGAAGTCGCTAAAAAGTCATCAAGAATTGCAGCCATTGAAGCCTCGGCAGCAGGTATCCACTGGACATTTGCTCCCATGGTAGATATTGCACGCGACGCCCGCTGGGGCCGTATTATGGAAGGAGCAGGAGAAGATCCTTACCTGGGGGCTAAAATGGCTTACGCCCGCGTAAAAGGTTTCCAGGGCGACGATTTGTCGGATGCTACAACTATTGCTGCATGTGCCAAACATTTTGCCGCTTATGGTTTCATTGAATCGGGCCGTGATTATAATACTGTTCAAATTGGAGATCCAACCCTTCATAATATTGTTTTGCCTCCGTTTAAAGCTTGTGTCGACGCAGGAGTTGCCACTTTTATGAACGCTTTTAATACTATAAATGAAGTGCCGGCAACTGCCAGTGTTTATTTACAACGCGATATTTTAAAAGGAGAATGGGGCTTTGATGGTTTCGTTGTATCCGACTGGAATTCGATTGGAGAGATGCTTCCTCACGGAGTGGCTGCCGATAAAAAAGAAGCTGCTTTGAAAGCTATAACTGCCGGTTCGGATATGGATATGGAAGGAAATGCTTACATCGAAAATCTGGAAACTCTTGTGAAGGAAGGAAAGGTTGATGAAGCATTGATAGATGATGCGGTACGACGTATTCTTCGTATAAAATTTGAATTGGGATTATTCGATGATCCATATAAATACTGCGATCCGAAACGTGAGAAAGAGGTTATGAGATGTGATGAACATCTGGAAGCCGCAAAAGAAGCCGGAAAACGAAGTATTGTTTTGCTTAAAAACGAAAACAGTCTTCTGCCATTAAAGAAAGACGGATTGAAAATTGCAGTTATCGGAGAACTTGCAGAAAGTAAAGATGTTCCGCTGGGAAGCTGGAGAGCGAAAGCCGTTACAAATTCTGCTGTTTCGTTGTTGGAAGGGATAAAAAACACCACTGGAACCTCGAAAATTGATTTTACCAAAGGACCGGATTATACTGTCGGGAATCGCTCGTTTACTACTGAATTGAAGATCAACACCACTAATAGAACTGGAATGGCGGCAGCTAAATCGCTGGCATCAAAATCAGATGTTGTTGTAATAGCTTTAGGTGAAGACTGCTGGCAAACTGGTGAAGGTCGCAGTCAGACTGATATTTCGATGAAAGGCCTGCAGCTGGAGCTACTGGAAGAAGTTTATAAAGTGAACAAAAATGTGGTTGTGGTTCTGATGAACGGCCGCCCAATTGAAATAAACTGGATGGCGGAACATGTTCCTGCTATACTAGAAACATGGCATCTGGGTTCTGAAGCAGGAAATGCTATTGCAGAAGTTCTTTTTGGCGATTACAATCCGGCAGGAAAACTTCCGGTATCGTTTCCTCGCGCGGTTGGTCAACAACCGTTGTATTATAACCATTTTAATACCGGTCGTCCTACCAACGGAGAAGGAAATGTTTTCTGGTCGCATTACACCGACGAGAGTAAAGAACCACTTTTCCCATTTGGATATGGTTTGAGCTACACAACTTTCAAATATTCCGATTTAACACTTTCTGCCAATAAAATCAGTAGTGAGGATATTCTTAAAGTTTCAGCTAAAATTACCAATACCGGGAAAGTATCAGGAGAGGAAATTGTACAGTTGTATATTCGCGATCTTGTAGGAAGCATAACACGACCGGTAAAGGAATTAAAACGCTTTAAAAAGATCTTACTGCAACCTGGCGAAACCAAAATGGTCTCCTTCGAATTATCAGAAAAAGATTTGGAGTATTACGGAATTTCAGGAGAGTGGAAAGCCGACCCCGGTGAATTTAAGTTGTGGGTTGGTCCGAATTCTGCAGAAGGAATGGAAGCTTCTTTTGAACTTGAATAATAGAATAATTAGATTAATAATGGAAACTGTCATCGAATTCAATTCTTTGACAGTTTTTTTATGGACTTAATTCGTTTTTTCAATAGGTAAAAAGAATATAGGTTCTGTTTTCATGTACAAAAATTATCATCTCAAGAGTTTTTATACTATTTGAGATTTAATTTGTTAAGGGTATTCCTTATTTTTCGGGTTAAAAAAGCTTAAATACCTAGTCGAAATTGCTGATTATGTAATAATGAGGTGTTGTTTCTATGGTAAATAAAAAGCTTTTCGTATTTTTGTAAGTGATAGGTCGTTCCGACCTATTGTGTGTTTGGGGGTTAACATTAATAAGGGCAGTTGTTGAACTGCCCTTTCTTTTTTTCGATAACTCATAAACATAGTTTAATTGCTTAATCTGCTGTTAAATAAATTATTTCGTATATAACATATTCTATTACCTGAAACATATATTAAGGAGAAAACATATATGTGTTACATCTTGCAACATAATTGTTACGTTGCAAAATGAATTTTGTCGTAACTTATAGGTCAAATTTTTAATATCAGAAAGGAGGTAAATCGATAGAATTTAGAAGCTAATGTTTAACTAAAAATTATTGCCATGAAAACATTATTAAGCATTTTTTTTGTAATGTGCTGTACAATTTTTTGTGTAGCACAGAGAGAAGTTCCAGAGTTTAGGACAAACATTAACGAAGTAGAAATTTCACCACCACTTTTTACAGGAGTTAGAAATGTTGTTTTTATTGAAAATTCCGGTGGAAATTATTTCAAAGACTACATTATCGACAACTTAAACATTGATAATGACGGATCATTCGGTGAAGGAACAGAGGTTGTGAGCTTTGTTGTTACAGCATCTGGTCGTGTTTCCGATGTGAAGATTGTAAACAGTGTATCTTCTGAAGTTGACAAGGAGTTTGTAAGAGTTATTGAAAACTCAAACGGCATGTGGAAACCCGGATTAAAGGACGGGCAATATGCCGCAATGCCACAAGAGGTATCAGTAATTTTTTCAATGAACGATAATGTAAATACAACTATAAAATCATTTAAAAATAAAGCTGAACACTATTTCATGAAAGCAAGTACTACGCTTTTTGAAAAACAGAATCTTAAAAAAGCCGAAAATTTGTTCGATAAAGCAGTACTTTACTTGCCTCATGATTGTAGTAGTTTGGTTATGAGAGGTGTGTGCCGATATGGACGTGGAGATAAAGATGGTGCAATGGAAGATTGGACAAGAGTAAAAGCCTTGGGAGGCATTGATTTAAGTGATATTTATTATACAGAAGAGCTTAAGGAAAGTGATGCATTCAAGGAATTAATGACTTTGCTTGCTGAATAATTTTTTTAGAAATTTGATTTTTTAATGATGAAAGCCTGTTTCGCAGGCTTCTTTTTTTTATTCATGGAGATACAATTTTGTTGGGGTAATTAGCAAATAAGAAATTCCCGGTTATTAATTAGGAGAATGCAGGTTTTAACCAATAGATTATCAATTTCCGGAGATTTAGTAGTTTCTTTTTGGGAATAGATTCTCAATGAGAGAATGTTGAAATGTTTGGCATGATGCTAAAGTGTTGGTATTTATGGCATTGTGTTTTTGGTATTACTATTGTTTTAAGTGGGGCAGAATACATTATTAGGCTAGATAGAGCGACTTCAATTATTGATTGGTTTAGTTCTTAGGGGTTTGTAACTATCAATCATCTATATTTTAAGCGTCTTTTACGTTCTGTCTAATCAACAATATCAAAACCGTTCAATCTGAACGGTTTTTCTTTTTATATAAAAGGAATGTCTTTTAATTTAGATTTCTACAGAAATTGATTTAAAACATTTTAATGTCAAAAATATTTTCAACATCGGTGTGTAATTCATTCTTTTCTGTTTGATTAAGCAGAATGTTTTTTCCCAATAGATCATCCGAAAATGTATTTCCTGTCAGCGTAATATTCCGGCAATTTTCAAAAGTAAAATTATATTGACGTTCGTGGTATGGTTCAAAATTATAACTCCGGGTTACTGTATTGTTTGTAAATGAAATACCGTCGATAGAGCAGGCAAACAACAGCGGATAGTCAAAAGGATTAAAACGATTCCCCTCAATTTTTATGTTTTTATGAAAGGCTGGTGTCGTTTTGTCCAATGTTGAAATAATGGGATAAATAGAAATAATTCCCTCGCAAAACTGGTACGAGCTTGTATTACATAAATCGGTGAATGTGTTGTTCTTAATAAGTACATCTGTTACTGCACCCGATTCAAACCAGCCGTTGGCATCGCCTGCTATGAGAATGGCACTTCCGCTCGATTCAAAAATGTTGTTTTCAATTAGCACTTTGCCCGGAGTTGAAACAAGCAATCCCCGAGCCCTGCAGTTCTTAAAGTGTGATTCTTTTACAGTAAAATCAGGCGACCAGGTCAGGTTTTCAATTGCATCGCCAACTTCCAGTTGTTTGGGTATTTCCGAATCAAAAGTGAGAATGAAATTCTCAGGATCGATTGATGTGAACTTTTTTATGTTTCCGGTTCCCAATGAAAACATTTTCTCGTTTTCAATAAAACTGATTTTATCTCCGGTATGTCCCCAATTCAACCCAACGCTTTGATCGTGCATGAATTTGCATTTTACTTCTTTATCAGAAATAATTTCCTGCACCTGAACACTGGTTCCATGAACATTGATTGGGTCGTCCATCAATCCTGCAAATTCGCAGTTGATTACTGTTACCTGTCCTTTACAATTCGATACCTGTAATCCGTCGTCGCCTCCGCCAAAATAGTGTTTTCTGAATTTATTTGGGATGGCCCGGTAACCATTAAAAGTCAGATCCTCGCTGAATTGGGCCAGGATTCCGAGACCCGTTGCATGATACAGGTTTAGGTTTTGAACGGTGACATTTTTCGATTCCTTGATAAAAACACCTGAGTGAGCCCTTTCTGCATGGCGTAAAACAAGGAAGTTCCCTATTTTGGGCTTGCGGGTAAATTTATGATGTAACCTAACAATTCCGGGCATGGTTGTTTCAGCAAGGTATTCCTGCCAGTTTTGTCCCAGGCAGCCCCAGTCTCCGGTTTGCGGAACAATATATTTCTCGTTGCGGTCAAATTCCATCGTGCCCTTCCAGTTGTTTCTTTTTCCGCCGTAAACATCAAAAATAAGTTTTCCATCCTGAATGCGATGTGGAAATTCGTTAGCATTTATTCCAAGGTCGATGTACTGGTCGGTAACTTTTAATACTTCGCCTTGGGCAATTAATGGATTTTCCCAATCGATGCTCACGTTTTTTAAAGTAACGTTGGTACAACTGTCGAAGGTAAAAGGCTGCATCTGTCCGTGAAAGATCAATGTACTTCCACGTCCGTCAATAACAAGATTATTTATTCCCTCAAAAAGAAAAGCACAAACCTTTGGATTGACGTCGGTTGTATTTGATTCGTAGTAGTTTCGGGTTTCGCAATGATCAGGGTAAAAATGGTAAGTTCCTCTGTTGAAAACCAATTTTGTAGGTTGATTTCCATCAATAGCTTTAATCGCCTCTTTTATGTATTTTATACCATCTCTTTTTTTTGTTTTTACTAACCCGTAATCCTTTAGGTAAATAATGGTTGTATCGTTTTTAACTGTTGAAGATGGACCCCATTTGGGAAAAAGAAGAGTAGCTGCCAAAAAAAGAAAAATGTAGTTTAGTTTCATGGTTCTCTGTTTTTGGCAAGATAAAAATTTTGTGGGCCAATTTTATCGTCTGAAAAAAATATCTGTATGTTTTTCTTCTGAAAATGGCTCCTTAATTGAAGACACATTGCTCTTGATTTATTGTTTCGTGGTAAATATCTTCAATTTCTTCAGGTGAAAACGCTTTAAGCGGGCCATTGTTTTGGAGCATAATTCCCGGATTTAAGTTGTGAATGGTGAAGTTTTTACCAAACAGGCCAATTAATGTTTGCAGATGTTTTTTTTCATGAAGGCCTTTCGCCACTGTCGTTCTAAACTCGTAGCCGATGCCTGAATTTTTTATCAGTGCCACGGACTGTAAAACATTTGAAAATTGTAGCTGTGTAAGATTTCCACCGGTTGCTTTATTGTAAAACTTATATTCCATAAGATGTTTTATATCCATAGCAACAAAGTCGATCATATCTGAATCGATCAGGAATTTCAACATCTCAGGATTTGTTCCATTGGTATCGAGTTTAACTTTCAATCCTGTTTCCTTTATTCTGGTTATGAAATCGGGTAACTTTTTATGAAGCGTTGGTTCGCCTCCTGTTATGCACACAGCAGTTAAAAGATGCCGGTAACGAAAAATGTAGTTCAGAATAGATTCTTTGTCATACGGTTTTGCGAATCTTTCCGGTAAAACCAGCTCTGGGTTGTGGCAGTACGGACAACGGAAATTACAGCCCTGTGTAAAAACAACAGAGCTAATATTTCCCGGATAATCGATTAAACTTTGTTTTTGGAATCCCGCTATTTGCATGTCGTTGCCAAAATTTTTTGTTTAACCGATTCCGATTGATTGATATTGACGATTTTTTTATCGAAAAGTTTACGATCCTTATATTCCGATTGTTTTCCGTCGTTCCACTGGTCAACCGGACGTAAATAACCAACAATGCGTGAATAAACTTCGCATTTGGTTGTTTTGCCTTCGGTTTTACATTTCGGGCATTCAAAGTGTTCGCCATAAATATAACCGTGTTGAGGGCAAATGCTGAACGTTGGCGAAAGAGAAAAGTATGGTAGTTTGAAATTGTTGCAAATCATTTTAGCAAGGCTTTTTACGGATTCGGCAGGCAACTGGCTTTCGCCTACAAAGGTGTGGAAAACCGTGCCTCCTGTATATTTTGTTTGCAGGTTATCCTGAAGTTCCAGCGCTTCAAAAATATCATCGGTGTGCCCAACGGGTAACTGGCTTGAATTTGTGTAATAAGGTGCTGCGTTGTTTTCCCGCACTTGTTCTTCGTTGGCAACAATAATATCAGGGAACTCTGCTTTATCGAGTTTGGCCAGGCGGTATGTTGTTCCTTCTGCCGGAGTTGCTTCTAGGTTATAAATATGACCGGTTTCATCCTGGAAAACCTGTAGCTTCTGGCGCATAAAATCCATCACATCCTGCGCAAACTGATTCCCTTCAGGAGTGGTGATGTCTCTACCGAGGAAATTCAGTAAAAATTCATTCATTCCGACCAATCCAATGGTGGAGAAATGATTTTTCCAGTAAGCTCCGTTTCGTTTTCGCAGGTTTCGTAAATAGAATTTCGAATAAGGATATAAACCGTCTTCTGTGAGTTTTTCAATTACTTTTCGTTTCACTTCCAGGCTGTCTTTAGCTAAAACCATCAGTTTATCGATGCGTTCGAAAAGTTCTTTTTTTGTCTTCGATTCATAAGCGATACGAGGCAAGTTCAATGTAACAACTCCAACCGATCCGGTAAGCGGATTAGCACCAAACAAACCTCCTCCACGCGCTTTCAATTCGGTAGTATCGATACGCAAACGGCAGCACATGGAGCGGACATCATCAGGTGACATGTCGGAATTAACAAAATTTGAAAAATACGGAATACCATATTTGGCAGTCATCTCCCAAATGGGTTGGCGGTATTCATTGTCCCAATCGAAATCTTTGGTAATGTTATAGGTTGGTATTGGGAAAGAAAATATTCGCCCGTTGGAATCTCCTTCAGTCATCACTTCTGCAAAAGCTTTATTGAAAATATCCATTTCGTGCTGATATTCGCCGTAAGTTGTATTCTGCAACTCTCCGCCGATAATTACAGCGTTGTCTTTCATGTTGTTCGGGACTACTAAATCGAGGGTGATATTAGTAAAAGGGGTCTGAAAACCAACACGAGTTGGAATGTTCATGTTAAACAGGAATTCCTGAAGTGCTTGTTTTACCTCTTTTAACGTGAGATTGTCGTAACGGATAAAAGGTGCCAGGTAAGTGTCGAAGTTTGAAAAGGCCTGAGCTCCGGCAGCCTCGCCCTGCATGGTGTAAAAGAAATTGACTATTTGCCCTAACAATGTTCGAAAATGTTTGGCCGGTTTGCTTTCAACTTTACCGGGAACACCTTTGAAGCCGGTCATAATCAACTCCTGCAGATCCCAGCCTACACAATACACGCTAACAAATCCTAAATCGTGAATGTGAATTTTACCTTGTTTATGCGCATTGCCTATTTCTGAAGAATAGATGCGGTTCAACCAGTATTGCGAACTGATGATAGTAGAAACATGCTGGTTCATCCCCTGAAGCGAGTAGGTAGAATTGGCACTTTCTTTAATTCGCCAGTCGTTATTATTAATGTAGTCATCAATAATATCAAGGTTCGAAAACAGATCTTTTACATTTCTTACTCCTTCGTGCTGTTTTCGATAGATGATATAAGCTTTGGCGGCTTTAAACTGTTTTTGATTGAAAAGTTCTAATTCAACCAGATCCTGAATTTGTTCAACCGTGGTTTCTTTCTCCTTTATCTGAGAAACTACGTTGGCGGTTATTTTTTCTGCCAGTTCACGGTTAGGAGCGCCAATGGCACGTAACGCTTTAAAAACTGCAAAAATAATTTTGTCGGCATCGAAAGGAACAACGCGGCCGTCGCGCTTTTGTACTGTTTGAATAGCACCATTAATTTTCATACTAATTTCTTTTAAATTAATTAATCAATGGTAGCAGTGGATAGAATACAAGAAAGGGTTTTATGCTCTCTTAGCCTTTTCTCCCGAAAGCTACGAATCAAGTTACAATTCGATAGGTCTTCCGGCTTTTCCGATTTTCAACACCTTCCCATCCCGAGTCCTCGGGACAGTGGTTGCAGATTGAAAATTCAATACGGCGTGTGGCCGAATCGGAATTTACGGCTGCGGGGACAGCTACTGATTTTCACAGTATTCCCTTACATCAAATTGTGAAATAAAAGTAGAGATATTACCGACCTTATGTTTAGTATTTGTGTTCTTGTTATTAAAAAGATATTAACAGGAAATGGTGCACGCTAACTTTTTTATATTCTTTTTAAAAGCAACAACCTGAAATCCATCACTTGCGAGCCGGGAATGTCGGTTGCCTGAAGTGTGAGTAAACCTTTGCCTTTTTTCAGGTGAATTTTACCTACGATTTTTCGTTTGAATTCTTTCACGTAACCTTCCATCCTGGGATAAATATCTATATTGTCCATTAATGGAGAATCAAATGCCTCGGTAATTTTAAATTCAAGCTTCGAATCGTTAAACCTTAGCTGAATTGTTGATCCGATATCTTTTGCCGGACAGGTATAAAATAATTCCACTTCGTAACTTCCACTTTCCAGAACTTCTGCGTCGAATGTTATTTTATCTTCGGTATCACTCCAGTTCATAAGATAGGTACTGTTTGGATACCTGTTCGAACGTTTAATGTTTCCGTGGGCAATGGCATCGCGTGCCGGTAGTTGCGTAGCTTTTACACTTGGATGTCCAATAGGGAAAGGGCGTTTTGTATTTCGGTCAAGTTCTGATAATACTTCTTTTTCCCATTTTTCTTTTGCCGATCTTAGTTCTGAATACACTTCCGGAAATTTTTTTGAAACATCGGTGTATTGTCCGGGATCGGATTCCATATCATAAAGCTTATTCTGAAAATCGAGCCTGAATTTTTGGTTCCGCAAACTGGTTTTGCCTCCCCAGTAATTGTAAATAATCCGATCTTGCCAAACGTTATTATTGTCAAACAGCAAGGGTTTTACAGAAATACCATCTAACGGTTTTTGTGTATTGATTTCTATCCCGGCCAGATCGGCCAAAGTCGGAAGAATATCAATTGCTCCGGCGATTTCTTTTATCTTTTTACCCGGTTCCAGTTTGTCTTTCCACACCATCATCATAGGTGATCGGACTCCTCCTTCATCGGTTGAACCTTTTTTACCTTTCATACCTTCGTTCCATCGCCAGCCATTTGCCCCGTTATCGGAAAGATAGATAATGATCGTGTTTTCAGCAATATCAAGCTCATTCACTTTTTGCATAATTTTTCCCACATTCCAGTCAATATTCTCGCACATCGCCAGCGCTGCACGTGTAAAATCAATATCCTCTTTTCCCTTGTCGCGGTTGAACATTTCCAGTTCCTTGTCTTTGAATTTGCTCCAAAACTTTTCAGGAGCCTGCATCGGTGAGTGAGGTGTGTTAAATGGTAAATACAAAAAGAAAGGATTGTTTTTGTTTTTCTGCATAAAATCAAGTCCGTGCTGGGTAAGGTCGTCGATAATAAAACCATTGCCTTTTACAATTTCGCCGTTGTGTTCCAGCATGGGGCTGTGATAATTTCCCCAGTGCCCGGAACAAAATCCGTAAAAATCGTCGAATCCGCGTGAATGGGGATGATAAGGAGCCTGCATGCCATTGTGCCATTTCCCGTAAGCAGCTGTGGCATAACCGGCGTTTTTGAATATCTCTGCAATGGTTATTTCATCCAGGTCGAGTCTTTCACCGCCGGCACTGGTTGAATATACTCCGCCGCGTACATGATAACGACCGGTCAGTAATTCTGCTCGGGTAGGGGAGCACACCGGGCAAACATAAAAGCGGTGGAAAGTTACACCATTTTGCGCGAGTTTGTCGATGTTAGGTGTTGCCAGGTTCGTATTGCCGTTGCAGCTTAAGTCGCCCCATCCCTGATCGTCGGTTAGGATAATGATAATGTTAGGCGGGGTATCGGTTTGTTTCTTTTGACAGGAATAAAACAGGAATAAAAACAGTAGCGGAAGAATAAGTTTTCTCATTACAAATGGTTTAAGTCGACTTTAAAAATAGTGATTTCAAAGAAGAAAGCCTTTCCCTTGAGTTACTAATTCATGCTTTAATTATAAGATTGATTTTATTTCTGATATTGTTTTTAGTTTTATCCAGTTGGGATGTTCCTCTTTTTCTTCTGTTTTTTCATGTATCCAGGTTGTGTGAAAAGGAATATGGATGCCATATCCACCCAGTTCTAAAATAGGTTCAATATCCGATTTATACGAATTTCCGATCATAAGAAAATCTTCAGGCAATATGTCGAGGTGTGTGATAAGTTTTTTGTAGTTGGCAGCTTTCTTGTTGCTCATAACTTCCACGTGGTGAAAGTATTTTTCCAGCCTCGATTTTTTAAGTTTTCGTTCCTGGTCAAGCAAGTCACCTTTGGTAGCAACAATTAGTTTACATCCTTTATTTTTTAGGTATTCCAAAATATCGACTACTCCATCCAGCAATTCAACCGGTTGATTAACCTGCGTTTTCCCCAACTCAATTATTTTTTCAAGCGTAGTGTGTGGAACTTTATTTCCTGTTATTTTTAGCGCCGTTTCAATCATCGAGAGCACAAAACCTTTGGTGCCGTAACCGTAATCTTCCAGATTATTCATTTCGGTTGCAAAAAGTTCTTCCATGATTTCATGCGAAGTACAAAAATCAGATAATAAATTACAGAACTTTTCCTCTGTTTCGCGGAAGAAGGTTTCGTTTACCCACAATGTGTCATCGGCATCGAAGGCAATTACTTTGAAATTGGTTATCATGCTGGCTAATTTTTGCTCAGTTTCTAATATTTTATAAAGTTATTCTTTTCCTGAATCCGGCAGAAAATTTTTTATCATGCTCATTTCATATCCGTTTAAGTTGGTTTGTTGTTTTAGCTTTCAATATCTAACTAAAATTAGGTTGTGGAAAATAATTTTTTAGATTTGTTACTGTATTCCTTGAAATTCATATATAGTTGAGTTGTCTTCTTATTAGAAGTCTCCGATTATTTAGGATTAAACGGAAATCATACAAATCGAAAAACTTATGAAGAGTGCATATTTAATTCAACCATTCGATATTCAAATTGGGGAATCATCTGTTCCATCACCGGGTTATGGCGAAGTACTTATAAAACTGACCATGGTGGGCATTTGTGGTTCTGATATTCATTTGTATAAAAACGGTCATTCATACGATAATCCTTTGATTATCGGTCACGAAGGAATTGGAATTATCCAGGCAGTAGGAGAAGGTGTTTCCAATGAAAGAATCGGCGAACGCGTTGTGATAGAGCCCAATATCCCATGTCTCGATTGTCCGGAATGTTGGAGCGGGCGGGGTAATGTTTGCCGGAACAAACGAATAATCGGTGTGCTTGAACCAGGGTGTTTTACCGAATATGTTTCGTTGCCGGCAAAAGTAATACATACTTTACCGGAAAGTATCTCAACTATTGATGCAGTTGCCATTGAACCGGCCACCGTGGCTTTGGCTGCATTAAATCGGTCGGGAGCAAAACCCGGAGATAAAATTGCCGTGATCGGTTTGGGAGCAATAGGAATGTTGATGACTCACATTGCAACATCGTTGGGGTACGAGGTTTTTGTAACAGAAATAATGGAACCCAAGATTAAAAAGGCAGTTGAAATGGGCGCTACTTATGTTCCTGTTGATATTATTGAAAAAGTGTACGCTGCAGAAGAGCCGGTCGTGGTGTTTGAATGTGCCGGCGCTGAAAAATCAGCAACAATGGCAATCGAAGCAGCGCCCCGCGGTGTTGATGTTATTTTGCTGGGATTATCTGAAGCTCAAAACTGTTTTAATCCGCGTTCGCTTTCACGTAAAGGAAACAACATCATTCCTTCCCTGATCTACGACCATCCTTTTGATTTTAAACGTTGTATCCGGTTGGTTGAGAAGGGGATTATTCATCCCGGGCAGATTATTTCGTGTTATTATGCGCTGGATGATTTGAAAGAAGCTCTCGAACATGCCTCAAAAGGAACTGAAAATAAAATTGTAATACGTATCTCTGAAGAAACCAAACAGTAATGACATCAAACAATCAGACCAAATCATATTCCCGTAACCAGGTTACACAATTAATCGCTGAAACGCCCATGACCGCCTACCAGGTTTTTGTGGTTATCATGTGTTTTATTTTAAATATGAATGATGGCATTGATGTTCTGGTGGTTTCGTACACCGGTTCTGAATTTATGGCAGAGTGGGGGCTTACCAAAGCTTTACAGGGGTATGTTTACAGCGCCGGACTGGCCGGAATGACACTGGGCTGTCTGTTTATTGCTCCAATTGCTGATAAGATTGGTAGAAGGAAGCTTTTCATTTTTGCTGTTGGTCTCGATACTGTAGCAATGTTGCTTTCTTCAATGGTAACTTCATATCCTCAGTTGCTAGTATTGCGATTTATAGCCGGCCTGGGAATTGGTGGTTTGTTGCCGACAATGGCTACCATTGCATCAGAGTTTTCTAATAACAGGAGAAAAGATCTGGCAGTTGGATTTGTTCAGGCGGGCTGGCCCATCGGAGCAATTTTTATGGGATTTTTCACAGCATGGGCAGTACCGGAGTTCGGTTGGCGATTTGCTTACCTGTCGGCAGGTATTGTTTCTGCGCTCATGTGGATAATGATTATCATTTTTATGCCCGAATCGGTTGATTATTTATGGAAAAGGCAACCCCAAAAAGCTTTGTACAAAATCAACAGGATTTTAAAACGAATTGGAAAAGATACTATCGATGAATTACCTGAAATTCAGGAAAGTCATCATGCAGGTGTGAAAACCTTATTTAACACCGAATACAAATGGTCGACCATTCGTTTGTGGATTGGGATATTTTTCGGATTTATGACTTTGTACACGTTGATCAGCTGGGTGCCAAGTATTGCAACCGACTCAGGAATGCCCTTTAAAATGGCAACTTATGTGGGGACGGTTTTAAATATCGGTGCATTTATCGGAAGTACCGGCATCGGGTGGCTGGCTTCGCGCTTTAAATTGAAACGTCTGATATTTACCTTTTTTGTGATTGCCTTTACCGTGATGGTTTTGTACGGAACGCTGCCTTTAACCAACGCTTTGATTTTTATTATCACCTTTCTGATCGGTATATTTGTACAGGGAGGATTTAACGGCTACTGGCCGGCTACTACGCGTGTTTACGACTCGGAAGTGCGTGCCACAGGAGTAGGGTGGGCCACCGGAGCCGGACGTTTTGGAGCCATCGCCGGACCTGCTTTGTTCGGGATACTTTCTGATTTGAATTTTTCGGTTGCTTCCCTGTTTATTATTTTTTCAATTCCGCTGCTCGTTTCAGGAATTGCTATTTATAATATTCCTTCGAAGAATTTGAAATAGAACGGTTAAAGAGCAAGATTCACCACTGTAATCCCGGCTCCGCCAAAATCAACATGTTCGTCTTTGTAACTGCGTACCATGGGTTCCGAGCGGAGGTAGTCGCGAATGGATTGTTTTAAAATGCCGTGGCCTTTTCCGTGGAGGATACGAAGCTGCCCCACCTCGAACATAATGGCTTCGTCGATAAACTCTGTAATTTTAGGGATGGCTTCTTCTACCCGCTGACCACGAATATCAATTTCGGGTTTAAAGGTGAGTCGGCGTTGCGAAAAGCCTTCTGTTAATACCGATGCGCGTGAACCTCTGTTTTTATCCAGTTTTTTAGCCTCGTTATTGCTGATGCGTTCCAGGTTTTTGCGCGGCATGGTAGTCATGAGCTGACCAAAGGCAACCACCGCATTTTTTTCATTTATTTCGATGAGGTCTCCAATGGTATCTTGTCCTTTTATGCGCACTTTGTCGCCAGGCCGCATGTCGATTCGTTCTTCCAGTTTCTCTTTCGAAATAGGTTTTTTTGATTCTTCAGGGCGGCGTTTGTTCCGGTTCTCTTCGCGTCGGCGCAGTTTGTCCATCTTTTTTGAAATCTGGGCATCGCTGCCCGTCACTTTCCTGTCGATGTCTTTCTTCAGATCGCCCAGTTTTTCGCGCGCTTGTTTGGTTTTTTCTTTATCAGCCTGTGCCTGTTTTATTTCCTGGATAGTGTTTTCAATACGTTTATTCACTCCTTTCAACAAAGCATCGGCTTCTTCCTTGGCCTTTTTCAGGATTTCTTTTCGTTGTTTCTGAATTTCCTGCAACTCCGATTCGTAGCTTTCAGCTGTGTCGTCCAGAATTTTTTCCACCTTGCGGATTTTCATGCGCTTGGTTTCCCAGTACCGTTTGTCGCGGTTTATCTGGCGCAGGTTCCGGTCGAAATCAATGTGATCTTTACCTACTTTCTCGGTGGCTTTTTCAAGGATGTCTTCCGGAAGTCCGATTTTTCGTGCAATCTCAAAAGCAAAGGAACTCCCCGGTTTCCCGATGTCGAGTTTAAACAGCGGGTTCATGTGCTGTGCATCGTAAAGCATGGCTCCGTTGGCAATACCTTCTGCCGACGATGCAAAGTGTTTCAGGTTGGTGTAGTGTGTAGTAATCACACCAAACGTATGCAATTGTGTTAATTTGTCAAGTATCGATTCGGCAATGGCGCCGCCCAGCATGGGTTCGGTTCCGGTTCCGAATTCGTCGATGAGTACCAGCGTTTTTTCGTTGCAGTTGCGCACAAAATGTTTCATGTTCATCAGGTGCGAACTGTACGTACTCAGGTCGTTTTCCAGCGATTGCTCATCACCGATATCAATAAAAAGCTGATCGAAAATACCGGTGCGGCTGGCCTCATTTACAGGAATGAGCAGTCCACACTGCAACATGTACTGTAAAAGTCCGGTAGTTTTTAAACAAACTGATTTTCCCCCGGCGTTTGGCCCGGAGATAAGCAGAATGTGTTTTTCGTCGGTGAGTTTTATGTCGAGCGGAACAATTTTCCGGTTCTCTTTTTTTAGTGTTTTAAATAGTAGAGGGTGAACGGCCTGGTACCATTCAATTATCGGTTCTTCTTTGAATTCCGGACGGATGGCATCGAATTCAACGGCCAGCAAGGCTTTTGCACGGATAAAATCCATTTCTCCAAGGAAATCGTACGAATACGCCAGTTCTTCGAGATACGGACGGATATCATTCGCAAAACCGGTAAGGATTTTGATAACCTCACGGCGTTCAGCATATTCCAGTTCGCGGATTTCATTGTTCATTTCCACGATTTCGTTGGGCTCTACATACGATGTTTTTCCTGTCGCCGATTCGTCGTAAACAATTCCTTTTAGCTTGCGCTTATTGGCAGCTGCCACTGGAATTACAGCCCGTCCGTCGCGAATGGAAACTGCAGCATCTTCTTCAACCAGACCATCTTTTTGCGCTTGTTTCAGAATCGCATGAAGACGCCTCGACATGCTCGACTGCATGCTTAAAATGCTTTTACGTACCTGGGCCAGTTCCGGCGAAGCATTATCCCTGATCTTTCCGAATTTGTTGATGATGGTATCAATCCGGTCGTAGATGTAAGGGAATACCTGCACCCTCGACGTTTTTTGTTTCAGTATGGGGAAAACTTCTTCTTCCTGTTTGGCGAAGAAGTTGACAATAGCCCGCACCGATTCCAGCGATCGTTTCAGATCGAACAATTCAGTCGGCTCAAGAAAACGACCTTCCAGGCGAATTTTCTTGAGTGCTTCACGTAAATCGAAAAAGTGTGTGGCAGGGAAATTGTCGAATTCCCGAATAATTCTGCAAAATTCATCCACTTCATCCAGCTGTTGTGAAATAGCTTCAAAAGAAGTTTGAAACTGCATTTCTTCCATCCATTCGTGCCCCATTGTGCTGATACACTTATTGGAAAGCATTTCGCGGATGCGGTCGAAACCAATTTTCGCCTCAAAATTATGTGGGTAAATGTTTTGCATAGTTTCGCTTCAAATTGAGTGCAAAAATAATAAAGAAGAATTTAGTTCAAAGATTGGAGAATAAAGAAAGTTGGAGAAGGATTAATTACGAAGAAGGTGCAGCGGATTCCAATCCGCTGAAAACAGGTTCCCTGTTAGATGTTTGTTATGTGCTAAACGATGCCCAAGGTACGAGCGAGGAGTTTAGCCAGAAGTCCGACCTGAAGGGGCACGCCCTAATTGTTTTTTAGGTGATGCCACAAATTAGTACTATTATTAAACCGTGAAACGAAAAATAGAGTTACTGGCGCCCGGGGGAGATGTGGATTCGGTTAAAGCTGCAATTGTTGCGGGGGCCGATGCCGTGTATTGCGGACTGGATAAATTTAATGCAAGAAACCGTGCTGAAAATATAAGCTTCGAAAATTTACAGGGGATTTTACGACTGGCGCATGCAACCAATTGCGAAGTTTTTCTTACGCTGAATATAATTGTTGTTGAGAGCGATATTCCGGCTTTTGTAGGTTTGCTGAACAGATTGGTTAATACCGGTGTCGACGGGGTAATTATTCAGGATTTAGGGATGTTTTATCTCTTGAATAAATATTTTAAAAACCTGAAAATTCATGCATCTACACAGCTTACAACACACAATAAAGGTCAGGTGCTTTTTTTAAGTAAATTAAGTGCAACGAGAGTTAATTTGTCGCGCGAGTTAAATATTCGCGAAATAAAAGAATTGACCGAAATTGGTGCAGAAAATAATGTTTTAACCGAAGTGTTTGTTCATGGTTCTTACTGCCTGTCTTTTTCGGGAATTTGTTACATGAGTTCGGTGCTGAGCGGGAGATCGGGGAACCGCGGACGATGCAGCCAACCATGCAGAGATAAGTATTTAACAACTTCAGCCGGCAAAAAATTTCCGCTTAATCTGAAAGATAATTCGGCCTATTTTAACCTGAAAGAATTGTACGATGCAGGAGTAGCGTCGTTAAAAATAGAGGGTCGGATAAAAGAGTTTGAATATGTTTACACCGTTGTGAATTCGTGGCGAAAACAGATTCAGGGTTTCTTGACAAATAATGTTCTTCTCGACGATAATAGTGAGTTGTATAGGGTGTTTAACCGCGATTTTTCGAATGGTTATTTGCAAGGGAAGATTAGCAAGGATATGTTTATTGACGATCCGATGAGTTACTCAATCAAGCGGCTTGCCGAAATTAACGATTATACTTTACTTGATAAGCGGGAGGAGGACAAACTGGAATTGTATGAACAGAAGGCTGACATCAGAGCCAAGATTAAAAGAGAGATTGACCGGCTTAGTATTGAAAAAATTCCTTTAAAAATTATTATTTCGGGGACATCGGGTGGCCCTTTAAAAATTGATATTGAAACGCCCGGCTCTGTATTTTCTGTTTTTTCTGAAATCAACCTGGCCGAAAAAGGGACTGAAGCCTTGAGCCGGGAAATGGTTTTAAAAAGGTTAAAAGCCATTAACGAAACAGAATATTACATCGAACATCTGGATTTCGACAGAGTTGATGGTGATGTCTATATTCCGTTTAAAGAACTTACCGCATTAAAAAAGAAATTGCTGTTCATTTTAAACGGTTCGAAAAAAATGTATGCCCCGGTTAATGTTCCGGTATTAAAAAAACAAAAGGACGTTGAAATAGAACCTACACTTTCAGTACTGATTTCTTCGAAAGCGGATTTGAATCTCTGCAAGCAGTCTGATGCTGTTTTTTATTTTCAGATTCCGAATGGGGTAAAGAACAGCTTCGACAAATTGGTGGATTTGTTTCAGAAGAATGAGAAATTAATTCCCTGGTTTCCTGAAATTTTAATAGGCGATGATTATGATGCTGCTGTAGAACTTTTGCAAACAATACATTCTGAATTTATTGTAACTAATAATACCGGAATTGCATTTGAAGCCTACAAACGGGGAATTAGATGGTTAGCAGGCCCGTATTTGAATACGGTTAACTCTTTTAGCTTGTTGAGTTTGAAAGAAAATTTTAATTGTGCCGGTGCTTTTATTTCGAATGAAATTAGTAAAACACAAATTCGAACGATTAAAAAACCGGACGATTTTGAACTCTTTTACAGTGTTTATCACCCAATTGTTTTGATGACGAGCCGACAATGTTTGTTTCATCAAGTTACCGGATGTACAAAAAATATTCTGGATAATACCTGCATTCAGCATTGTAAAAAAACAGCTTCGATTACGAATTTAAAAAACACAACTTCTTTTATTGATAAGTCGGAGGGAAATTTACACCAGGTTTATAACGAAACCAATTTTTTGAATACCGGGATTGTAAAGGACATTTCAAATTTCTTTTCAGGATTTTTAATCGATTTAAGAGATATTAAAACCCGGACTAAAACAGAAGTTGGTAAAAGGGAGTTAATTGCGCTTTTCGAAAATCATATTAAAGGAAATTCCGACGCAGAAGAAAAGCTGAAACAGTTTTTGCATCCTACAAATAACATCCAGTATTTAAAAGGTATTTAAAGAAAAAGGATGTCATCTTTCAAAAAAAATGACATCCCTTTTTAGGCAACTACCTACTGCGACTAATCACTATAATCTATCCCTTAGGAACTTTCTCGCCCGGGAATCGTTTTGCATATTCTCCCCAGAATGATTTTACTTCGCTCTTCATTTCTTTTGAAAGAGCCAGAATTCCAAAAAGGTTAGGAATGGTCATCAAGGCGATGGTAATTCCTGATAGTGTCCAGATGATGGTTGTATCCGTAAACGATGCCAGGAAGAAACCAATAACGTAAATAATATGGTAATAAATTACTTTTCCTGAACCAAACAAATAAGTTACAGCACGGTCGCCGTAATACGACCAGCTGATTGCTGTTGAAAAAGCAAACATCAGCAAACCGATAGACACGATGTATTTACCAAAATCGCCAAACCAACTACGGGTAAATGCCACCGTTGTAAGCGGAGCACTGTGCATAAGCGATTTTCCTTTTAATGTTACATCTTGTCCCTCTGCCAGATTTCCGTTTGTAATTTCAAGTTTTCCTGAATAAGGTTGACTGTTTACGAATACTTTAACGTCTTCGGCTACCGAACGTGCGTGTAAAATTGTAGGTTGGTTTTCAATAACACCATCCACAACATCTAAGGCTCCGTTAAATACAGGTAAATCAGATTTTTTTACAAGGTAATCATGCAGCTTTTCTACATCTTGTTCATTTTTTTCAGAATAAGTTCCGTCTAAAACGACAAGGTCGGCCTGTTGAAAAGTATTTTCGAGTTTTTCGGTCCAAACACCCGAAGAAAGCAGAACTAAACCGGTAAGCGTACAGATAATAATCGTATCGATAAAAGGTTCGAGCAGTGCTACCAAACCTTCAGAAACAGGTTCGTGAGCTCTTGCTGCGGCGTGGGCAATTGGCGCAGAACCCTGCCCTGCTTCGTTTGAGAAAAGACCGCGGTTTACGCCCCTGTTAAATGCAAACGCAATACTTCCACCCAGGAAACCACCGGCAGCAGCCGTTCCTGAAAATACATCACCAAAAATGGCAACAATAGAAGGAATAATATTTTCGTAGTTATATAAAATAACAGCAATCGCACCAATAAAGTAAATAATGGCCATAATTGGAACCAGGCGCGAAGTAACTTTTGCAATACGTTTAATACCTCCAATAATAACAAATCCGAGTAAAACGGCCAGGATACCTCCACTCAGCATGTGGTTTATTCCAAATGTTTCGAAAAGTGAGCTGGAAATACTGTTGATTTGTGGTAAACTTCCGGTTCCGAATGAAGATAAGATAGTAGCAATAGCAAAAATAGCAGCCAGCCATTTCATGTTCAGGCGGTTTTTCATATAATACATCGGTCCCCCCGAGATAGAGCCGTCGGCAGCAGTTTCGCGATATTTATGCGAAAGGGTAACCTCAACAAATTTGGTAGTCATACCAAGGGCAGCCGTTACCAGCATCCAGAATAATGCAGCCGGACCTCCAAGGTGAATAGCTAAAGCCACACCTGCAATGTTACCTGTTCCCACTGTTCCCGAAAGAGCGGTTGTTAAAGCCTGAAAGTGTGATGTATCCCCTTTGTCTCCTTCTTTGTCGAATTTTCCGGTTACAATTCGTAAGGAATGTTTCAGATATCGGAATTGGGGAAATTTTAAATAGATTGTAAAAAAGATACCAGTTCCCAACAATAAAAATACGAACCATTGTGAACCTCCGATGTGTCCATCAATGATTGAAAGAATGTCATTGATTTTATTCATTATTTGCAGTTTTTTCAGAAATCGGCTCAAAAATAATAATCCTTTTCAATTTGTTAAAAAAGGCAGGGTTTTATTTTTAAAATGTTATCAAATGGTGAGAAATGTCAGTTTTTGTAAAGCATATTTCAACTTATTCTGAATTATACGATTGCGTGTTTATTACTTTTTTGTTTTCTTTTTATTAAATGAAGAAAGAGATTAAAATTTCGCTTAAATTCGCATAAGTAACCATAAAATTATAAAACATGTTACCAAAGTATTTGTTGGCTGACAATTCTCAAGAAACTCCGGATACTATTTTCGTTGTTCATACAAAGACTCCGCGATTTATTGTTGAAGCTGATATCGATGATTTTTGGAGTAACCAGGTGATTCACTGGATTGACGGAGAACCAGGTGATGAAGATTTTATCTCAGAATTAGTGGAAGCAGCTGAAGAATTCCTCGAAAAGGAATTCGAAAACGAAGAACTGCTGGCCGATGAAGATGAGGAATAAAATAGTTCCGATATCTTAAACTGTCTTCCTTTCAGTGGATTTAATATGTTGGTTTCATTCCTGATGTAAGTTAGGAATGAATCAAAATCCTAATAAAAGTTATTATGGCAACTATTCGATTTTATCGATCGCGAAACCGTGTTTTAGGAGGAGTTCTGGCAGGTTTTGCTGAATACATAAATGCCGATGTCGTTCTGGTAAGGGTGATTTATGTTTTAATATCGCTTTTTTCTGCAGGATTCCCGGGGCTACTTGTATATATAATTTTTTGGATTGTTACGCCAGAGAAACCTGCAGAATTGAAATAACCCGGATTTACTTCTCTAGTTCGGTGAAAGATATATCCATCAAAGGGAAATTTTTCCATCCGTTGTAATCAAAATGCCACCACTCCGACGAAATATGGTGAAACCCGAAACGGTCCATAATGTTGAATAAAAAAGCACGGTTAGCTTTTACTTCTTCAGACAAATTATCATAATCTGGACGGGCTTTTTTCGAAAAGTCGTCGAATTCAGAGGGCATTGGAATTTCTTTCCCGGTTTGTAAATCTACCAGCGATAAATCGATAGCACATCCCCGGTTGTGACGCGAACCATGTTTCGGATCGGCAACAAACTCTGTGTCGGGATACACCTCGTAAAACCGAAGTGTTGCTGCATACGGACGATAAGCATCATAAATCAACAGTCCCAGATTATGTGCCGCCAATGAATCCTGTACTTGTTTTAACGCCTCGGCGACAGGTTTTCTGGCAAATGCTTTTGGCGCTTTATAGATTACTTCTCCCGTGAAATTTTTTTCGGTTGCATAGCGGATATCAAGAACTACAGTCGGTATTACTTTTTCCAGATCAACTAATTCCATTTCCGGATTTTCTTGAACATGTTTTTTATATTCGTTTATGGCAGTGACCAAAGGAAGATTGTAGGGATTTCTTTTTTCTTCTGATTTTTGTTTAGTAGCACACGACCCCATTACAATCAGGGCAAGAATCAGAATTACCAGACTTTTCAATTTCATATTGTATTGTTTATTGGGTTTGTGTTATGTTCAGAAAAATGAAATTAATTCTGGCTTACGCCTTTCATCGAGAGCTGGATTCTTTTCCTGGCAATATCAACTTCTTTCACTCGTACCATTACGTGTTGATGAAGTTTTACAATCTCGTTCGGATCGGAAATAAAACGATCAGCTAATTCAGAGATGTGTACCAGTCCCGATTCTTTCACACCCACATCGACAAAAGCTCCAAACTTGGTAATATTATTTACGATTCCGGGAATAACAATACCCGCCTGCAAGTCATTAATGGAAAAAATTCCGTCGGCAAATTCGAAAACTTTGATGGGTTTACGCGGGTCGCGACCGGGTTTTAACAGTTCATTTTTTATATCGTTCAAAGTAGGTAATCCAACTTCGGCAGTTACATATTTTTGAAAATTGATTTTAGATACCAGTTCCTCGTTCCGGATTAAATCGCTCACTTCGCATTTAAGGTCTTTGGCAATTTGTTTTATTATTTTGTACGATTCCGGGTGAACTCCCGAGTTATCAAGCGGATTCTTTGCATCGGGAATGCGAAGGAATCCAGCTGCCTGTTCGAATGCTTTTGGGCCCATGCGAGGTACTTTTTTTAAGGCATCGCGCGATTCGAACATGCCGTTTTCTTTTCTGTAATTCGTTATGTTTTCCGCCAGTTGTGGTCCTAATCCCGAAATATATGTAAGTAAATGTTTGCTGGCAGTATTCAGGTTTACACCCACGGAGTTTACACTCAGTTCAACCACCGAATCGAGGCTGTTCTTCAGACTTTTCTGGTCTACATCGTGCTGATATTGTCCAACGCCAATGCTTTTGGGATCGATTTTTACCAATTCTGCCAGCGGATCCATCAGGCGGCGGCCTATGGAAACTGCACCGCGCACAGTAACATCGTACTGAGGAAATTCCTGGCGAGCCACCGATGAGGCGGAATAAACTGAAGCGCCGTCTTCGCTTACCACGTAAACCCGTATCTCGCGACTGTAATGTAATTTTTTTATGAAAGCTTCTGTTTCGCGGCTGGCGGTTCCGTTACCAATGGCAATGGCATCGATCTGGTACATTTCTACCATGGAGGTGATTTTTTTTGCCGCCATTTTTCTTTCTTCCTGCGGTTTGTGAGGATAGATGTTTTCGTTGTGCAACAAATTTCCCTGCTCATCGAGGCAAACCACTTTGCAGCCGGTGCGGTATCCCGGGTCGATGGCTAAAGTACGTTTTTGTCCTAATGGAGGTGCCAGTAGCAGCTGTTTCAGGTTCTCTGCAAAAACTTTAATGGCTTCATCATCTGCTTTATTTTTTGAGAGATTGGAAAATTCAGTTTCAATAGAAGGTTGTATCAATCGTTTAAAACTGTCTTTAACTGCCACTGCTACCTGTTCCGAACTTTCGTTGTTTCCTTTAACAAAAAATCGATCGAGATTTTCTAAAACACGTTCTTCATCCGGAGAAACAGAAACGCGCAAGAATCCTTCATTTTCTCCACGGCGCATGGCAAGCAAGCGGTGCGACGGGCATTTTTTCAGCGGTTCTTCCCAGTCGAAATAATCGCGGTATTTAGCTGCTTCTTCCTCTTTGCCTTTTATTACTTTGGCGCGGATTACAGCTCCCAAGTCAAAACCGCGGCGCACAATATTTCTGGCGCGTTCGTTTTCGCTTACCCATTCAGCAATAATATCGCGTGCTCCTGCCAATGCATCATCAACCGATTCAACATCTTCATTCAGAAATGAGTTGGCACGAAATTCAGGATCGCGTTCCTCCTGTTTCATTATGATTTTTGCCAGTGGTTCCAATCCCTTCTCGCGGGCAATGGTTGCTTTGGTGCGGCGTTTGGGTTTATAAGGCAGGTAAATATCTTCCAGTTCAACGCTGTCGTAGCAATTTTCAATCCTCGACTTTAACTCAGGTGTTAACTTCTCTTGTTCTTCAATGGTTTTCAGAATGGTTTCCTTTCGCTTGGCCAGTTCTGTATACTTATCGTTTTGTTCCTTTACCTGCAGAACCTGAACTTCATTGAGGCTCCCTGTCCGCTCTTTTCTGTAACGCGAAATAAAAGGTACTGTAGCACCTTCGTTTAAAAGTTGTATGGTGTTTGAAACCTGGTTGATCCTTAGTCCCAGGTTTTGGGCAATTATTTCTATGGTTTTGTTTTGCATCGCAGTTTTCTTGTGGCTGACAAAGGTAGGAAAATTAGAGGAGTTGACTGTTTTATGATAAAAAGTTTACTTCAGAAAAGAGAAGTATTTAGTAGCAGTTTGGAATTCGGTTCTTAATTTTACTTTCCATAAAAAAGCCCGCCGGGAAATACCTGACGGGCAAAATAATATCTATATTTTAATCGCTTAGAAACAAAATCCAAAGGTGAAGTTTACGCAAGGCATTTTTGACTTTTTACTCGCCGAATTAGGCGCTAGTGCGTCATTGATAAACTCTTGCAGGTAGAACCCCGGATAATCGTCGCTTTCAAGTTTCGGGCTTATGGTATTGAATTCCACCCCGAGCATTAAAACGCTATATCTGAAATTTAATCCTGTAGAAAGCCCCAAAGTTCCATAATCTGAGTAGTAGTCATCGGCATCTCCAATTTCTTCAGGATAAGGAATAACAGCAGTAGCCCAGGCAATGTCAGCTTTAACATATACATCTAAGGCCATGTTTTTTACCGGGCTAAAGCTGAATGAAGGCCCTATTTTTGATCCAGCCCTTATAGATCCAAGGTTACTTTCAAAGCCGTATTCCTCAACCTTAAAATTGCCGTAGTTAAGATAAAGATAATCGACATTGATTCCCAATGCAATATTTTTAGCTGCCCATGGTTGGATTATGAAAATTGATCCTACTTCGAAATTTGCTCCGTATTTACTGGCGTAGTCTCCCCAATCGTCTTGCTCCAAACCGTATTGGCTCCATGAAGGACTGGAATAACCAAAACGGAAGTAAAATGCGTTGTTGAGTTCCTGCGCAAAAGAAGGAGCAGCAAAAATTGATAATACAAATAGAATAAGTAACTTTTTCATAATGTTTTTTTTAATGGTAGTAATGAGATAATTTGTTTGAAGAATGTATTTGTTTTGTCTGGTTAAATCTTTTACTGAATTTTTATTTTGTATACAATTATAAGATATAAATGGCAAATATAAAAGAGCTCTTGTTAGAATAGGAAAGGATGCCATCTTTTCAAAAGATGGCATCCTTTTGGCTTGCAAATAATCTTCTGTCTCCCAACTTTCGACTTCCGACTTTTTTCCCTATTTTTGCACCTCATTTTCAAAAGAAGAAAAAGCATGTTTGAGAATTTAAGCGATAGGCTGGAGAAGTCCTTTAAATTATTAAAAGGGCAGGGTAAGATTACCGAAATAAATATCGCGGAAACGCTAAAAGATATTCGTCGTGCACTTTTAGACGCTGACGTTAACTTTAAAATTGCCAAAAAATTTACCGACGACGTAAAACAAAAGGCTTTGGGACAGGATGTTTTAACTGCCGTAAAGCCCGGGCAAATGATGGTTAAGATCGTAAAAGATGAGCTTGCCCAATTGATGGGTGGTACTTTTACGGATATAGAATTAAAGAGCAAACCTGCTGTAATTCTGATGTCGGGTCTGCAAGGTTCCGGTAAAACCACTTTCTCCGGGAAATTGGCAAACCTGCTGAAAAGCAAAAAAGGCCGCCATCCTTTATTGGTTGCCGGCGACGTTTACCGTCCTGCTGCTATCGATCAGTTGAAGGTATTAGGTGAGCAAATCGGCGTTCCTGTTTATACAGAAGAAGGTAACCTGAATCCGGTAAAAATTGCCAAAGCTGCCATTAAAGAAGCCAAAGCAAAAGGTTACGATGTGGTAATTGTGGATACTGCAGGTCGTTTAGCTGTTGATGAGGAAATGATGAACGAGATTGCTGCTATTAAGGATGCAGTTGATCCCGATGAAATTCTTTTCGTTGTTGACTCTATGACAGGTCAGGATGCGGTAAATACAGCAAAAGAATTTAACGACCGACTCGATTTCGATGGTGTTGTTCTTACCAAACTCGATGGTGATACCCGTGGTGGTGCAGCGCTTTCTATTCGCTCAGTGGTTGAAAAACCAATCAAATTTGTAGGTACCGGCGAAAAAGTGGATGCACTTGATGTATTTCACCCCGATCGTATGGCCGACAGGATTCTGGGAATGGGTGATATTGTTTCGCTGGTTGAAAAAGCACAGGAACAATTCGACGAAGAAGAAGCCAGAAAACTTCAGCAAAAATTACAGAAAAATACATTTAACTTTAATGACTTCCTGAAACAGATTAACCAGATTAAAAAAATGGGTAACCTGAAGGATGTTATGGGGATGATTCCCGGCATGGGGAAAGCCATTAAAGGAATGGATATCGATGATGATGCATTCAAACATATTGAAGCTATTATATATTCGATGACTCCGGCCGAACGCGAAAATCCATCGATTATTAATGGTGGGCGCAGAAAAAGAATTGCTACCGGTTCCGGAACAAATATTCAGGAAGTGAATCGTTTGCTGAAACAATTTACCGAAACCCGCAAAATGATGAAGATGGTTTCGCAGGGTAAAAACGTACAGCGAATGATGTCGGGTATGCAACAACAAGGACGGAGATTCTAGTTGGCAGTCGCAGTCTCAGTTTTCAGATAGAAATTAAAACACTATAGTAATATGGAATTAATCGACGGGAAAAAGATAGCTGCTGAAATAAAGCAGGAAATTGCTGAAGAAGTAAAGCAGATTATTGAAAAAGGAGGCAAACAACCTCACCTGGCTGCTATTTTGGTTGGACACGACGGTGGTAGTGAAACTTATGTAGCCTATAAAATAAAAGACTGCGAAGCTGTTGGTTATAAGTCGTCGTTGATTCGTTATGAAGATGATGTTACCGAAGAAGAACTGCTGGCTAAAGTTGAAGAATTGAATAACGACGACGATCTCGACGGATTTATCGTTCAATTGCCTCTTCCAAAACATATTTCAGAACAAAAGGTAATCGAAGCTATCGATCCTAAAAAAGACGTTGATGGATTTCACCCGATCAATGTTGGACGAATGGTAATTGGTTTGCCTTCGTTTGTTTCTGCTACCCCATATGGGATTGTGGAGTTACTGAAGCGTTACAATATTGAAACCAGCGGAAAAAATTGTGTGGTTCTTGGCAGAAGTAACATTGTTGGCCGCCCGATGAGTGTGCTAATGTCGCAAAAAGCCATTAATGCAACCGTTACTGTAGCACACAGCCGCACCAAAAATCTGAAAGAAGTTTGCGCCAATGCCGATATTCTTATCGTCGCAATGGGCGTACCAGAGTTTGTTACAGCCGATATGGTGAAAGAGGGTGCAGTTATTATCGATGTAGGTACCACCCGTGTAAAATCGGATGTTACTAAATCGGGTTGGAAACTGAAAGGTGATGTTGCATTCGAGGAAGTTGCTCCAAAGTGTTCATATATTACTCCTGTTCCAGGAGGCGTGGGTCCAATGACCCGAACTTCGTTATTACTGAATACTTTGCTCTCAGCTAAAAAAGAAATTTATAAGTAAATATTAATTTACATATTAAAATAAGAAACTCCGGTTTTACAGGTTCTATTCCATAAAAACCGGAGTTTTTTTATGGAGAAGATTCATAATCGTATTTTACATTTTAATCTTTTGGTTGTTATCGCAACATGTAAGTATTGATTATTTCTATAGAATCAGTTTAAATTGTATTATTATGCAGAGAATGTGAATGCTTAAAGACACATTTCTCGAATTTCTAAAATATTTTTCTATTTTTGAAATCAAACTAAGTCAAAAATCAAATAATCAAGAATGGAAAGTGCTGGTAACAAGGAGGGAGTAAAGTATTCGGAAAGCAAGTTCAAACAAGAGATTCATTCGAAAGTTATTCGTGCGGGTAAAAGAACCTATTTTTTCGATGTAAAAAGTACACGAAACGATGAGTATTATTTAACCATTACTGAAAGTAAAAAACGTTTTGGAGATGGTGGGGGAAAACCCAGTTACGAGAAGCATAAGATTTTTTTATACAAAGAAGACTTTGCCAAGTTTGTTGAAAGTTTACAGGAAGTGGTAGACTATATTCACGATAAACAACCTGAAGATAGTGTTGAAATTTCTGAATCAGTAGAAGAGGAAGTTGAAGTTGTTGAAGAAACTGAAACAGTAAAGGATTATACAAGCGTTGAATTCGAGGATATTTAACCTGGAGTTTTATCCTCAAATTAACTCGCTTAACTCAAGCCACCGAAACTCTTTCTCATCGAGAAGAGTTTTTATTTTGTCCAGTTCCAGCGACTTTTCGTATAATTGGTCGTGAGGTAATTCCCCGGAATTCATCAGATTTTCCAATTCCTCTTTTTGTATTTCCAGTTCAGGGATTTCTTTTTCCAACTGCTCAAATTCGCGTTTTTCATTGTACGATAATTTTTTCTTTGATGCCTGTGCAGTATTTGTTTCTGCCTTTTGATTTTCCTTTTTTATTGACTTTGCTTTTGCTTCTGCCCTGGCTTTCAGTTGTTCTTCTTCTTCAACTTTGTTTCTGTAAATGGTGTAATTGCCGGGAAAATCGGTAACTATTCCTTCACCTTCAAAAACAAACAGATGATCTACAATTTTATCCATAAAAAAGCGGTCGTGCGAAACAACAAGCACACATCCTGCAAACGACGTCAGATAATCTTCCAGTACATTTAATGTCATAATATCAAGGTCGTTGGTCGGCTCATCCAGGATAAGAAAATTCGGATTCTGCATTAAAACTGTACAAAGGTATAAGCGCCTTTGTTCTCCGCCGCTCAGTTTCTCTATGTAGTTGTATTGCGTTTCAGGTGGAAAAAGAAAGCGGGTAAGCATTTGAGTGGCACTCATTTTTGTGCCGTCTTCGAAATAGATGAATTCTGCAATTTTCTGAACAGCTTCAATCACTTTTTCTTTTGGATCGAAAGAAATTCCCTCCTGCCGATAGTAGCCAAATTTTATGGTCTGACCTATTTCGATCTCTCCCGAATCAGGCGTTAGGGTTTTGGTGAGCAGGTTCAGGAAGGTTGATTTTCCTGTTCCGTTTTTTCCAACAATCCCCACTTTTTCGAAGCGCTGAAACTTATAACTGAAATCTTCAATTAGTTTAACTCCCGGAAAAGATTTTGATACATGATATAATTCGACAATTTTTTTCCCCAGCCTCGCCGACTTAACATTCATTTCAACTTTATCGTCGCGCATTTTTTGCGAAGCGGTATCTTTCAGGTCGTAAAATGCATCGATGCGATATTTTGCTTTGTGTCCCCGGGCCTGTGGCATGCGGCGCATCCATTCAATTTCAGTCCGCAACAGGTTTTTTGCTTTCGCAATTGTGGCTTGTTGAATCTGGATCCTTTCTTCGCGTTTTTCCAAAAAATAGGAATAATTTCCCTGGTAACGGTAAATCTGGTTATCTTCCATTTCAATAATCTCATCGCAAACGCGATCAAGAAAATAGCGGTCGTGGGTAACCATTAACAAAGTGGATTTTGTTTTTTCGAGATAGGCTTCCAGCCATTCAATCATTTCCAGATCGAGGTGGTTGGTAGGTTCATCAAGAATAAGCAGGTCGGGTTGATTTATTAATACTTTTGCCAGGGCCAGTCGTTTTTGCTGTCCTCCGGATAGTTCTGTAACCTTTTGTTCCAGGAAATTAATTTTCAACTGCGACAATATCTGCTTGATTTCTACCTCGATATCCCAGGCATTCAACTCATCCATTTTTGCAGAAATACTTGCAATTTCATCCTGCTTGTTATGTGAAACCGCCAGCTCGAAAGCCTTTACCGTTTTTATTTTTTCGTTGTTGCTTTCAAAAATTTCTTCAATAACAGTATTTGCCGGATTTAAATCGGGAATCTGCTCGAAATAACCCATTTTTACATCATTCGTAAGGGTAATTATTCCTTCGTCCGGAGAGTCTTTCCCTGCAAGTAAATCAAGTAGTGTTGATTTACCGGTACCGTTTTTAGCAATAAGTGCAACCTTGCTTCCTTCGAAAACCGTAAACGATATGTTCTCGAAAAGCATAAGTTCACCCCAGCGTTTCGAGAGGTTTTCAGCTTGTAAAAATGGCTTCATGTATTTACGATTTATCTTGGGCAGAAGTGTTGTCATCCTGGTTTTCCATGGCCACACTGTCTTTGTAGTCGAACAACATATTCAGGAAAGTAGGGATATTTTTTGCAGTAGCAGCGTTGGGTGAGTTACTGAGTATTGCAATTCCGATATTTTCTTCGTCGCACAGGGCAATTTCAGCTTTATATCCCGAAACATAACCTCCGTGGTAAGCCACTTCGCGACCTTTATAATCAACAACTCGCCAGCCGATGGAATATCTTTTCGATTTAACATCGCGGCCCCAGCTTCTGAAATAGGTTCTTTTTAAGGGTGAATTTACCTGTGGTGTAAAAACCGATTCGCGTGCTTTAGGCGAGAAAACTTTGGAATCGTGGTTCGTAAGTGTTGCCAGGAAATTTCCCAAATCAGAAATACTGGCATTCACCCCGGCAGCCGGTGCTGTATTGTAGTACCTGTCGTTTAAACGCATGGGACTATAATGGTTGTGCCCCCGGTTATAATGAGGATAAGCTTTGTTTTCGTTATTCTTGAAGGCTTTAAATCCGGTTGATGCATCGTTCATCCCAAACGGCTGAAACACCTTTTCACTGATAAGTTCCTGAAAACTCTCATGTGTTTTTGCTTCAGTGATAGGATCATAGATGCTATACACAACATTCTGATATGCATAATTTTGTCCGGGTGGGGCAGTAATGTCAACTTCGTCAAGCCGGTCGATAATCTTTTCCAAAGGAACCTTGTCTTCAACCATTAAATCGTAAGCATGCGGAATTAATCCTGAAGTATGACTGAGCAGGTGCCGCACTTTTAATTCACCTGTATTCTCCTTGTTTTTTAATTCGAAGCCGGGAAGGTAATCAACAACTTTATCATCGAGATGTACGATATTTTCATCATCTAAAATTCCTGCAAGAACCCCCGTAACTGTTTTAGAAACTGATGCCAAACGGAAAATGGTATGTTCATCTACAGGATCCTTTTCGCCTGCTTTTCTTACGCCAAAACATTTTATTAAAGCAATTTTGCCTTTATATGTTATAACTGCCGCAGTACCTACGCTGCCCGATTCTTTAATATTTTGTTCAAGGATACTGTCGAACTGAGTTAGTGTGTTTTCTATTTCAACAGCAGGATTGTATTCCGGTTCCGGTTCTTTTACTTCAACAATTTCCTCTTTTTTTTCTGTTCCTACGAACGAAGTGAATTTGAACGCAAGAATTCCCACCCCAATAACTAATATGATAAAGTAATATATCCTTTTCATTAACGCCTGAACCTTTCTCAATTTTTCACAAAAATAAAATTATTCCATTTAAATGAGACTTAAGGTGTAGTATTGTATCATTTTATTAACGATAAATGTTTTATATCTTTTACTGGTACGAAAAAAGCCGGCCAACGCCGGCTTTTATACGTCTGTTTAATTTGTTAACTTAAAACCATTTCTATGTGGGGGAGAAATGATGATTAAGTGTTACACTAAATATGACTGAAGAAATGCTTATTTGTTACACCTTTCACGAAAAAAAATGTTTTTTTTATTGAAAATTTGAATTGATGAAACAAGCATGTAAAATTTTACATCCAGGATGATTAAAACGTATGCGAGTTCCATAAATTATCTTAATCAATAAACAATTTTAATCATATGAAGAAGAGGGAATTATTTGATTATGTCATTCGGTATTTTGAGGAGGCAATGCCTATTGCCGAAACGGAGCTGGTATATGGTAATGCATTTGAGCTGATTGTAGCGGTTATCCTTTCTGCTCAGTGCACAGATAAACGGGTTAATCAGATAACTCCGGAGTTGTTAAAGCGATTTCCGACACCTGAGAAAATGGCAGAAGTTGATCCTGCAGAAGTTCTCGATTACATAAAAAGTTGTTCGTATCCGAATAATAAATCTAAACATTTGGTCGGAATGGCACAGAAGTTAATTGAACTATTTGATGGTGAGGTTCCCAGTGATATAGATGACCTGCAAAAGCTTCCCGGTGTTGGACGAAAAACGGCAAATGTTATTGCCTCTGTAGTTTACAATAAACCCGCTTTGGCCGTTGATACACATGTTTTTCGCGTTTCTGCACGAATCGGTTTAAGTACCAATGCCAAAACTCCTTTAGCCACCGAACAGCAATTGATGAAGTATATTCCCGAAGAATTGGTGCCCAAGGCACACCACTGGCTGATTTTGCATGGCAGGTATACGTGTATTGCCCGAAAACCCAAATGCAATAAATGCGGATTAACGGAGGTTTGTAAGTTTTATAAGAAGGAGGTTGCCCCAACTCTATCGTAATAATTCAGGAAATAAGTGTTGTATGGGGTATTAAAGTGACGATTTTTGAGAAGTTAATCAACTTTTAAAAGTGTAGTTTGTTCTGTTATTTCAAAAAACAGAAATAATGAGCATCAAATCGATAACAGAAATTATAAAAGAGCGCCGCGCAACACCACCAAGGCTTTTCGCTAAAAAAGAAATTTCAAAAGAAATAATAGAGCAGTTACTTGATAATGCCAACTGGGCGCCCAATCATAAGAAAACAGAACCCTGGCGTTTTAAGGTTTTTACCGGTGAAATAAAGGCCCGCCTGGCAAAAGATATCAAAAGTATTCTTCTGTCGGAATTGGAATCCGGTTATCCGGTAGCACCTGAAAAGATTGAAAAATTCAGTTCTACACTCGAACGGGTTCCGGTGGCTATTGGTATAATTATGCAACGCGATCCGGGAAATCGTTTACCCGAGTGGGAAGAAGTAGCCGCTGTTGCCATGGCTGTTCAGAATATGTGGCTTACAGCTACCGAAATGGGATTGGGAGCATTTTGGTCAACACCTCCTTTTATCGAACTATTCGACGAACTGCTGGAAATTCAGGAAGGCCAGAAATTTCTTGGATTTTTTTATGTTGGAGAGACGATGGTAGATTATCCTTCGCCCGGCAGAGGTAATGTGTTTGATAAGGTGGAGTGGAAGTAGAAGATGGTTCCCAAATAATTAACACCGTCCTTTAGGGCGGTGAAAGGAGAAATGCAAAGCAATCCGGATTTTGTAATATTTTGTAATTTATTAAAATACAAAATATTACAAAATCCTTTTTCCTGGCTACACGCATTATCCATCGCCCTAAAGGACGTTGTTAGTGATACCCAAAATCAATCTGTTAAAGTAGAACGAGGTAGTATTTTGTTAAATAAATCTCCGGCAAAAGATAGTTAGTGAGATAATGCTCCAAAACTTTGTTAATTTTAGCATTATTATCGATAATCTAAATTCAACAACCTATGCATCGTTTTTTTTTGTTTTTAATCACAGTATTTATATCGGCTGAAGTTTATTCTCAACAAATCAATTCGGCAGATTATCATATTCATCGGAATTCATTAACAAATTCGTTTCAGAAGTTTCAAAAGGAAAAGAAAGGGCGCGTAGCTTTTCTGGGAGGATCTATCACCTATAATCCTGGATGGAGAGATTCGGTCTGTGCTTATCTTCAGCAGAAATTTCCGGAAACTGAATTTGAATTTATTGCTGCCGGAATTCCTTCCATGGGATCTACACCCGGAGCGTTTCGTTTTAGTCGCGATGTTTTAAAAAACGGACCGGTTGATTTGCTTTTCGAAGAAGCTGCCGTTAATGACGATACCAATTACAGAAGAGAAGATGAAGTTCTCAGGGCTATGGAAGGGATTGTAAGACATACCCGGAATGCGAATGCAAAATGCGATATTGTTTTTATGTATTTTGTTGATCCAGGCAAAATAGAACATTACCGTAACGGCGAAATTCCGGAGGAAATTAAGTGGCACGAAACTGTGGCTAAACATTATTCTGTGCCTGCAATTAACCTGGCTGAAGAAGTTACTGCCAGAATAGATGCCGGGCAATTCGATTGGGAAAACGATTTTAAAGATGTGCATCCTTCGCCATTTGGGCAAGGTGTTTATTCCTGGTCGATGATCCAATTTCTAAATGACGAGTTGGAGCAGTTTTCATCTGCTGCAAAAGTGCATGATCACATTCTGCCGGAACCGCTCGACGAGCTTTGTTATGAAAACGGGAAACTGATACCTCCAAATCCTTCAAAACCGATTAAAGGCTGGACTATGGTTGAAAATTGGAAACCAGATAATGATGCCGGCACACGGGACGGTTATGTGAATGTTCCCATGTTGGTGGGCGAATATCCCGGGAAAATAATCAAGTTTAGTTTTAAAGGTACAGCTGTAGGAATTGCTGTCGCGGCAGGACCTGATGCCGGAATCGTTGAATATAGTGTTGATGACGCGCCCTGGCAACAGGTGGACCTTTTCACACGATGGAGCAGCGGTTTGTTTCTTCCGTGGTATTACACGCTTGAAAATGAGTTGAAGAACCGTAATCATACGCTTCAGCTTCGACTGGCAAAAGAAAAGAATCCTGAAAGTACAGGTAAAAAATGTATTCTGAAATATTTTTATTTTAACGAAAACTGATTACTTTCCTAAATCATCTCCAACTGAAATATCCGGTTGCGGGATTGTTTGACCGGTTTGTGTTGTGGGCAAAAATTGTGTCTCCATTATAAAATCGTCGAAGGTGGCTTTCAGGTATCTTTCGTAAGCAATTTTTCCCGATGGAGGTTTCTGGCTGTAATCATATCGGGGAAGCCGGCGGTAGTACTCGTATCCAAAAATAGCTTTCTTCCCCGAAGTGATTGCCATTAAAATGTTGATCGGGAATTTTTGACTTTTGTAAAAATCCCAGTGTTGAATAACTGCTTTGTATTCTTCTTCTGATAGTTTTTTGACATATGTTTTTGGGGTATCCGGGAAGTTGCGGTATTTGAATTTAAATCGTGTGTCGTAACCACTGTATTCAGGGAATTCAAAAGCCTGAAAATTATATCCGTGTTCATAAATCAGGTGGCTTATTGAAAGGTTAGCCACGTCGTGATCGATGTTGCCCCCTTCGTAAGCAGAGGTGTAAACAATATCAGGCTTTATAATGCTGAAAAGGCTATCGGTTGTATTAATGAGTTCGTTAATGTGTTTATGTGATTCCATATCTGGAAAACCCAGATAAAAAACATTTTCGGGCAGAACATTCAGCGCTTGCATGGCCCGGTTTGATTCATTGATTCGCCTCATTTTATAACGCTGCCCGTGTTGGTACGAAAGGCAGGTATAAACTACATAAACATTGTCGTTCGATTTTAGATGATGTTGAATACGAGATGAAATAAACACATCGTCATCCTGATGAGCAATATAAAATACCACATTTTCAGCGGCATTGTTAGCCTGAACCGGATTTGTATGATGGGGTTGAGTTATATTTGCCTGAGTTTGGCAACCATATACAAATAATACTAATACAAAAACAATTAAGAATAAAAGCTTCCTTCTCATTTGGCCTGGTTTCTTACAGCAATTCATTGCTCCTTCTGGTGCTACAATTGGGAGCGTAAATAAAAATATAATTTAAAAAATAAAAAAGTTATTATGATACTTTTTTGCCCGAAGTCTGAAGCTCGAAGTCAGAAGTTAGTTTTGGAGATTAATTTGTTTTTCTTCCGACTTCTGTCTTCCTGCCAATCATCATTTTCATTCTCTCATTCCATTCGAGACATTAAGCATGTATTTTTAATTACAAAATGGTTTATTTCAAATTTTCTAATACATCAACCAGGTGTTTCCAGAATTTTTCCGTTGTTGTTATGTCAAGCTTTTCAGCCGGAGAATGTGCTCCGCGAATTGTCGGCCCAAATGAAACCATATCCAGTTTTGGATATTTTTCCAGGAACAGACCGCATTCCAGTCCGGCATGAATAGAGCGAACAATTGGATCTACACCAAACAAATTTTTATACGATTCAACCGTAACTTTTAAGACCTCAGAGTTGGGATTTGGAGTCCAACCCGGATATCCGTCGGAGTGTGTTACTTCGGCACCTGCCAGTTTAAATACTGACTCAATGGTTTCTGCAGCATAGTTTTTGCGGCTGTCAATTTCGCTTCTCTGGCTGGTAGTAACCATGATTTTTTCATCTTCCAAAAACTTAACCGATGCCAGGTTGGTAGATGTTTCAACCATTCCTTCCATGCGTGTGCTCATTTCCAATACTCCATGCGGACAGGCGTAAATGCTATTCAATAATTTCTTCTGGGTTAAATGGTCGATAACAAAAGCCGGCTGATCTGTTTCTGTGCAGGTAATCTGCAAGCCCGGCTCAGCGTATTTAAATTCATCTTCAATTTCATTAGCCAATTTTTGAAATGTGGTTATTAGCGCATCTTTCTTGCTTCTGTCAACGCATATTATTCCGAAAGCCTCTCTGGCAATGGCATTGCGCAAATTCCCACCGTTAAAATCGGCAAGCCGAATTTCAAAAAGATGATTAAAATTCCAGATTAAACGGTTCAGTATCTTGTTGGCATTCCCCCTGTTTTTATGGATGTCGTCACCCGAGTGCCCACCTAAAAGCCCGGTAACAGAAATTTTATATGCTATTGTGTTTTCAGGTACACTTTCTTTCTGATAGCTAAAAGTTGCAAGCGTATCAATTCCACCAGCACAACCAATAAATATTTCACCTTCGTCTTCCGAGTCGAGATTCAGCAAAACAGAACCACTTAAAAAGCCCGGTTGCAGGGCGAAAGCTCCGGTTAATCCGGTTTCTTCGTCAACTGTAAAAAGGCATTCCAGCGGGCTGTGTTTTATTTCCTGTGAAACAAGAACTGCCATCTGGGCCGCGATCCCTATTCCACAGTCGGCTCCCAGTGTGGTGCCGTTGGCTTTTACCCAACCATCTGCAATTTGCGGTTCAATGGCATCAGTGTCGAAATCAAATTCTTTGTCCGAGTTTTTTTCGCAAACCATGTCCATATGGGTTTGCAGAATAACTTTGGGAGCATTTTCCATTCCCGGTGAGGCAGGTTTGTAAATCAATACGTTTCCTGCATCGTCGGTTTTGGCTTCCAACCCTTTTCCCTGAGCAAAGTCGAGTAAGAATTTTCTGATTTTTTCCTCTTTTTTAGAAGGTCGTGGAACCTGACAGATTTCTTCGAAAAAGGAAAAGAGTGGTTGAGGTGTTATATTTGATAATGTTCCCATTGTAATTATAATTTAAAGGTCAAATTTGGCAAAAGAAAACCGGATTATTGTTGACCGATGTTAGTTTTTATCCGGATTAATATTTCCCCGCTGGCTTAAAAGTATTGCAAATGGCCGTGTTCCCGGAAATTCAGACATGATGATAATTAGAATAACAGTAATCGGCACACTTAGCAACATGCCGGAAACGCCCCAGATAACTCCCCAAACTGCCAGAGTCAGGAAAACTACCAGTGGGCTGATGTTGAGTGTATTGCCCATCATGCGCGGCTCAACAAAATTTCCCACAATCATTTGAATGGCACCGACAATGGAAAGCACTAAAATGCCCGGTGTAATTTCGCCGAATTGAAGGATGGCGAAAACAGATGGAAAAATGGTGGCAATAAGCGAACCAATTGTTGGAATAAAATTCAGAACGAAAATAAGAAAGGCCCAGAATACCGGAGCATCAATTCCTATAAACAACAATGCAAAATAACTGAGAAACCCGGTCATAAGACTGGTTACTGTTTTCAATGCAATGTAATTACCTATGGAATGATCGATCTTGGCAATTAATCCTTTAACCTGATCGTGCCTTTGCTTTTCGGGGTACATTGCTTTTAATTTTTTGGGGAGGATCGGTTCTTCCAAAAGCAAAAACAAGAGGTAAAGCAACACCGTGAATGCATTTCCAAACAGGCTGGTTAAAGCGCTAAGTAATGCTGATAGAATACTGCCGAAATTGAGGTCTTTAGCAAAATTGCCGGCCATGTTCATAATGTCAATGTTGAAATGCTGATTGATCTGTTCAGTAATTTTATTCACATTGGCTTCGTAAACAGGCAGCGTATTCGACAGTAATTTTATATTTTTTGAAATCATAGAAACCGCCAAAATCAAAAAGCCCATCAAAAGCAAGGTGGAAAAAAGTGTTACGATCCACCTGGGGAAACGGCCGATCCACTTAACTTTCAGCAAAAGTTTTTTAATCACCCTGATGAGGAACCAGAACAATATGGCCAGGATAAACGGAATAATTATGGATTGTGCATAAATACAGACAATTACGACTGTAACAACGATGAGGAAAATATAGATTTTTTTGCTGGTTTCCATTTTTTGAGAATTTAAGGCCAAAATACAAAGATTTATTCATTATATGTAAAACTATCCGACGAGTAAATCAGATTCTTTCTTAAAATTTGTATGTTTGTTGTAAAAATTACAATAAGTACAATATGGCTTTAAATATGAGACTTCTGACTACATTTCTACTAGCAATATTTTTTTCTTTCACGGTTAGCGGGCAGGTAAAACTTCCGTATGTTTTTAGCGATCACATGGTGTTGCAACGCCAAACTGAGATCCCTGTTTGGGGAACGGCTGATCCGGGAACAAAACTATCATTATCTCTTGCCGGGAATACAACTTCGGTTAAAACCGATTCTGAAGGAAAGTGGATAGTTCGTTTTCCAAAACAGGAAGCTGGTGGCCCTTACAACCTGAAGGTTTTTGTTGAAGGTCAATCCGAACCGGTTGTAAGTTACACCGATGTTATGATTGGAGATATTTGGTTGGCTTCGGGGCAATCGAATATGGAACTGCAGGTTCAGCAGGTTGATGGAAAAGAAGAAGAAATACCAAATGCTTATAATTCCAATATACGACTGTTTAACGTGCCGCATAATATAAGTTTAAAACCACTTGAAGATATTCAGAAAGCTGATTGGAAGATTTGTGATTCGACAAGTGTGAAAGAAGCTTCGGCTGTGGGATATTACTTTGCCAAAAAGTTACAAAAAGAGATAAATGTGCCGATTGGTATCCTGCAAAGTTCATGGGGTGGAACACCGGTTGAAGCCTGGACCAGCAGGGAAATGCTCCTTTCAGAGCCAATTGTTCGCGATCGTGTTTTAAGCAATGATTCGGTAACGGAAGAGCATTTTGTAAAAGACAGTCTCGATCTTGTTCGATTCTGGGATATTGTTTATAATCCTAAAAATGGAATGGATTCGATCATTCCTTTGCCCGGATTTGATGATAGTGCATGGACTGAAGTTGAAGTTCCCGGCGTGATCAGCGAATGGGAACCCGAATTTTATGAAGGGATAATCTGGTTGCGAAAAACCATTGATTTGGGAAATGACTTTAAAAATAAAGAATTGACGATTAATCTGGGGCATCCCGAGATAAATTATTCATTGTATTTTAATGGAAAGGAGATTTGCAAAACACAATGGAATGCAAATTTTACTCATGATTATAAAATTCCTGCAGAGCTGGTGCAGAATGGCGAAAATACCATCGTTCTTCGGTTGGCGGCGCTTTGGGGTGCCGGAGGTCTGAAGCATCCGGGCGAAGAAATTTACCTGACAAACGGTGATTCAAAAATCAGCCTGACCGGCAAATGGAAGTATAAAAAAGACCTGGAACCGACCATCCCCAAAATCCAGAATTTTCAGTATTATCCAACGTATTTGTATAATGCCATGATTCATCCAGTTGTCCCTTACGGTGTTAAGGGATTTTTATGGTACCAGGGCGAAGCTAACGAGTCGGCGGCCTTTGATTACCGTACTTTATTGCCTGCACTTATTACCGACTGGCGAATTCATTTTCAGCAGGGCTATCTGCCTTTTTTATTTGTTCAGTTGCCCAATTACATGAAAAAGGAAAAAGAACCTGCCGATGGTAAATGGGCAGTTTTACGCGAATCGCAAGCAGAAACGCTGCGTTTGCCCAACACCGGAATGGCGTGTATCATCGATTTGGGTGAAACAGATAACATTCATCCAACAAATAAAAAAGATGTAGGCACCCGACTGGCAGCAGTGGCTCAAAAACTGGTTTTCAATATGGACGTTCAGGCATCGGGGCCGGTGATGAAAGATTTTGAGGTGAAAGGAAATAAAGTCTATGTGCATTTTTCTGAAATAGCAGATGGTTTATCAACCAGCGATGGAGAATCTGTAACCGGATTTGCCATAGCCGGAGCCAATCAGAAATTCTACTGGGCCGACGCAAAAATTGAAGGTGACACGGTTGTGTTAAGTGCGAAAGATGTTCCAAAACCGGTTGCTGTTCGTTATGCTTGGGCAAATAATCCAACATGCAACCTGGTAAATAGTGTTGGATTGCCAGCTCTGCCATTTCGTACCGATAGCTGGAAAGTGATGACACAGAAATAGGGGAGTTAGAGTTGAAGTTTGAAGCTCGAAGCTCGAAGAAAAAGCCCGAAGTTGTAAAACAGCTTCGGGCTTCTGGTTTATACTGTTTTTGTTCTTTTATAAAAAGCTACCTTTTTTCAAGGCTTTAATAAGAAAACGTCAAGGACAAGGCTTTCGAAGTTTTAGAATTCAAGGATTTTACTTTCCTAAATGACTGATTCAAAAACAAGAATAACGCAGTATTTGGCGTTTTCTTGCAAAGACTAATTGAATCCAACAGCTGCAAAACCAACCCAGTGATGAATAGTTGCAATAGCTGTATGTCCCATACGAATGTCTTTTACCGGAATATGTTCCTGGCTAATGGTTGTTTCGTAGCCCAATGGAATACCTTCAAGAGCATCAGTATTATAACCTTGCTGAAGGTTGCAGGCAACTTTTAATCCCATCGGGACACTGTAACGTCCGCACCAGGTCCATTTGTATTCTTTGTAATCATCTTGCTGAACGGTGTAACCATAAAATTTATCTGCCTTCCCGCCGGACAATTCTCCATCGAAGCAATTGTCAATAATTTCGTGTTCGTGTTCGAGTGCTTTTTCATAAGCAACAGTGTCGCAGCCCAGTGGGTCATAGTTTTTTCCGCCCCATTCTTCGCAGCCATAATGAACGGCGTCGGTGGTAATTAAAACTGCGTAATCTTTTCCCCATTCCAAATTTTCCTCGGAAGCAACTGTCTGTATCGATGAGGCCAGTTGTTTTGAGATACTTTCAATACGATCTAAAGACATATAAGGAACAAGGATACTCACAATTTCCACGTCTTTATTTTGCTTTTGCAGAAACGGGATCATCGATTCTATCGAGTGTTCAACAATTTGCATGCTGTCGTGGACTACATACATGTCTTCTGAAAGTTGATTCATTATTTTGTTGCGAAGCGGAGATACTTTTACCGAACCGTAAGGGCCTTGCCATGCATCAAAACTGTCGAAAACAATCTGGTTTTCAAGATTGTAATTCCTGGCTCGGTGGGCAACTCCGAAAATAAACAGGGTTTTTGCCTTCAGGTTTTTTAAAACAGCAGGATACAACCAACTTGCATAAGCATAATCGTCGTGCGGACAAATGGCAGCCTTCCAACTAACGTTTTCGCTTTGGGCAGCTTTTTCCAGTTTGTCGCCAAATTGTGTTGAAATACGCGAAACAATTGAATCCGTTTGCCAGTCAAGATGGGAAAAACCAACCGTATCAACTACCGGACGTATTTTTTGTCTTTTTTCTTCGTTTGTTGTATTCGTGCTACAGGCACTAAAAATTAGGAGGGCAATAAATCCCTGAATTAGAAATGAAATCTTCATATACAAATGTTTTTTTAAAAGTAGCTAAACACAAAAAATAAAATAATTGTAGATGAAACTCATTAATGTTTCATAATGGAGAATTAACAAGGTATTTGATTTTTATTATTTTACTGTTTAATTATTTTAATTGCAGAGTCGTTCCCAACTATTTTAATGTAATAAGTACCAGCTTTACAATTGGTCATATTCAATTTATAATCTGATCCGTAAAATTCCTGTGTTTGAATAATATTTCCAGAGGAATTAAATAGCAATATTTTATTGATTTTATTGGTTGGTAAGCCTTGGATGGTAGTCCGGCCGCTAGTTGGATTCGGGAATACTTGTAAGCTTATTTCTTTGTTATTTTTCCAACCGTAAGGAGCATCTGTTAGATTTTCCTGAATTTTTAAATCATCAATCATCCAACCCCAAAAATAATTGTAATCTGATAAATTGCAATCAGATGATAATCTGAATCTGATTAGAATTGTGTCATTCTCCATAAAAACATCCAATAAATTGTATTCGCATTCTTCAATTATTTCATATATCGGTTCATAACTTGCCCATATAACTCCATTTTCCTGGGCATTATCAATTATGTTTAAAAAATTATATTCTTCAGAAATTGGTGTCCATGTCAATCCGTCTTTCGATCCCTCAACTATTAGAAAGTCTTTATGAATTGTTTCTCCATCACTTTCAGTAAAATAACTCATTGTTACCATAGGAATATCACTATATTTTAATAACGCTTCTCCATTTTTATCTGCAGTTACAATTATTGGAACTTTTAATTGAAGAATACAATCTTCATATGAAGGGTAGGGATGCTTAGTATGGGCCGCTTTTCCCGGGAAATTACCATAAGATGAGATTGTGAAATTTTCTAATATAAAATCATCGGAGTCAGTTTCAAAATCATTTACATATTTAGTAACTGCCTGTAATAGGGAGTTGTATTTGAAAGACATTGTTCCTGAAAAGCAGCTGGAACTATCTTTGAATGCCTGCAGTTGTACATTTGTATCGCTATTTTCGATATCTTCAAATTGAAGGAATAAAGTGTCGGAAATAATCTTGTCTGTATTTGTAAAAGAACATTTTATTTGATGGTTGACAAGCACATGAACAGAGTCATATTCAGACATGTATGAATATATTAATACTGTTTGTCCGTTAGGCTTTTGTCCAATTTGGTGTATTACAGGATTTCTTAAGATATTAGATAATTCGTCCAGTTGAACACTCCAGACTCCTCTTCCATGGGTTGCAACAATAATTTCATCACCTCGAATTTTCATATCCCAGATGGCCACATTTGGTAATCCGTTATCTGCAATTTCCCAGTTTCTACCATTGTCTTTTGAAATAAATAAACCAATATCCGTGCCTACCCAAATTTCATTTGTATTATAAGGCATTACCAACAGACAGTAAACTCCTACATCGGGAAATCCATTTGAACTTGAATACTGATTCTCAAATCCTGATAAATCTTCCCAGCTTTTTCCGAGATCATTGGTTCTTTGAATTTTAGATCTTCCTTTTATACTGCATAAAAGATAGGCAGTTTCTGGAAGGAATGGATGGGTTGCTATTCCGGACACAACAGATGTATTGAAAGGTATTGATTCAGGTTTTTGAAAATTTACTCCTTTGTTGGTCGAAAAATAACATTGATCATAAATGTTTCCTTGGTTAGGCTCCCCAAATAGGGTCGCGGTTAATACAATATCAGGATTGGCTTCAGAGACAGTAATAGGCATTCTGCTAGTGGCCGAATGTGCCAAATCAGTACGTACCCAGTTTTCTCCAAAATTTGCAGACCTGTAAATGCCATAGTAGTCTACAAAGAATAGTTGGTCCGGCGCCGCAGGTGAATATCCAATATCGGTAAAAAAAGGCGACCCAAACGCCGACGCTTTATTGGGAATGACGCAAGTACTGTATGAATTACCTTCGTTTTTGCTAATGTTTATTTTATTGTAATATGTGGTGGTCAATAATTTATTTGATTCGAAAGGATGCCATATGACATCGAATCCATCACCCCCTGATACTGCATTCCATTTTGAGTTTTCATTTGGCTCAATATCTGAGATCCAACTTCCATTGTCTTGCATACCTCCCAGATACTTATTTTTTTCAGGATGTTTGTCTACTCCATAGAACTGTGTGGTTACAAATCCATCTATCGGGCTTGTCCATGTTATTCCTTTATCGTCGGAGTAACTTACGCCTCCATCGTTTGTGGCAATTATTCTATATGGATTTCCATTTTTTTCATCTATTTGAAGTTCTAACTGATCTGCATGTACATAATTTGCAACATCTCTTTGAGTCCATGTTGTAAGTGTTGTTATATCCAAAGCTTTCTTTTTGTAGCAGTAAAGATCAAATAATAAAGAAGAGTTAGGTAGATTTTCATATGTATTAATTGAGTTAACAGTATAAAGTATTAATTGGCCTAATTGATTGTATGCGCATCCTCCGTTGACAGCAATCATAGTTTCTGGCGTATTACTATATTCAACATTATTTATAATTAAATAATTGTCGCCGTGATTGTTATTGTAAAATCCATTATTAAGGTAGTCATAAAAGGAAAGCATGTATTGTTTGTTATTGGTATTATCCCATATTTCAAAAGGTACATCAATATAATCCTGATAAATATATTTTAATGAAAGGGAGTCATCGGGAGCAGAAGTGTTTACTGTAAACCGATGAGCTTTTTGTAAATATCCAGGCCCGAAACGAACCTCAATTTGTGAAGTTGTTATCGAATCCGATGAAGCCAATTGTAATTTAGAACTTTTTACAAATGAATCTGTGTTTACGAAGCTAGTTGAAGTATTTGCTCCATATTCATCCGATTCATTTGAGATTTTAATACTCGAAATATTTACTCCTCCCGTATAAAGCTGATTCGGGTTAGAAGGATCAACACAAAAGGTGTTGGCAAAGTACCCCATGTCTCCTAAAAACGGTTCTTTCTCTCCTTTTGTTACAACCGTACTTTGCCAGTTAATACCATTATCATAGCTGATATAAAGATTGGAAAGATCATCAATGAAAAACCAATCTGTATGATCGCCAGGGGCATACGAAAAAGTAACCTTTCTTATTGACTCATTTATCTCATAAACTGTTTGCCAGTTCGATCCTCCGTCATCACTTCTTTCTATCTTGTTAAAATAATATGATAACAAAACAGAGAAATCATCAGGATGAACAGAGAAATCATTGCAATGTGTTTTAATTTGTTGCCATGAATCTCCTCCATTTTGGGAACTGTAAATAGAATGATTTGCTAAAATATATAACTGGTTACTATTCGAAGGATTTATAAATATATTTTTGATGTAGTAAAATCTATTAGTGCTTTCAAGTTTAGTCCATGTTTCACCTTTGTCTGTTGATTTAAATATTCCACTGCCATAAATTCCAGATATTTCATCACCGGTTCCTGCATATAAAATATTTGAATCAGTGGGATCAATTACCAAAGTTTTAATAGAAAGGTTTGGGAAGTCAGAAGTTAAATTTGTCCAGCTTACTCCGCAATTTGTAGTTTTCCAGATTCCCCCACCTGCAGCTCCTGCAAACCATGTATTGGCAGTTGGATCATCAGGATCAATAATTAGTTTCCATGTACGACCTCCAACATTATGAGGGCCTCGTTCTATCCAATCTAACTTTTCCGTTGCCGATTTTAATGCCTTTTTCCTGGCTATTGCTTTTCCCAGTTCAATCGATTTGTAATTTGGGGAGTATTCCACTTTGCCTGTAGTCGGATTTGTACGAATAAACCGATGATATTCTGCAAATTTCTCCGGACTATCAAAAGCATCGTATTCTTGATTCTTTTTTTCAATTTGATGTGGCCTTTTTGTCCAGGAACTTCTATAATTAAATAGATACAGTCCGGAAATAATTATAAAAATTGAAATGAATATAGCAGTAAATCTGAAAATTGTGTTTTTTTTCATAATAGATTAACGGACAGTTTAGTTAAGGTGTACATTTTAATTTAATGCGCCAAAACAGAAGATAGGAAGTAACAACGCAAAAAATCTTCAAGTTATGAAGCAAAAAATAGATTATGCATTATAAATATTAGGTTTAAAAGTATAAAGTTAATTCGATTTTTACGATGTTTTTTAACATGCTGTAAATCAATGTGATTGTTTGGGTTGGTGAGTTTTTGATTTAAAGTATTTTTTAGTAATTATTATGACTAATAGTATTGTTTGTAATTAAAATGTACGAATAAGGTTATTTATCCCAATATTTCCGATTCCGGCAATCCCCATTCTTCTACCATGGCAATGCCCAGATTTTCCAGCTCATTCAGTACCGGTTCATAGATTGATTTTGAAACCGGAATATGCACACCGATATCTGTAATTTTACCATCGAGAATCATTTTTGCCGAAATGGCAGCAGGCAAAGCCACTGTCCGGGCAATAGATGTATCTTCATTTGTGGCAAAATCAAGAAGACGCGATTTTATCACTTCTTTTGTGCCGTCAGCATTTTCAACAAGGAAGGTGTGAAGCATTATTACCATGTCGCGTGCACCTTTTGGCAGCATCATCTTTCTGAGCATCAGGTCGCAGGTAAGATCGAAATTCGAGCCTTCATTAAAAGCCACCAGGGTGTCGCTAAAAAAACCAAGCCATTCCATCGCAACAATTGCAGGGCTGTCTATAGCTAATTTTAATCTTTCCGCCACTTTTTCTTTAATGTTTGCCGGATATAATTTTAACTGCCGTGCCATAATTTTTCTGTATGTTTTATGCTCGAAGCTTTGGGGTTCATAGTTTGTCATTCCCAGGGCTTTTATGGCATCCATAATTTCGCACCAGTCGGGATAACGAAATGTTCCGCGGTACATGGTTTCAATACCTTCCAATCCATACAAACCAATATAGGCTAAAGAATCGCGGTTGGGATAAACTTCCATCTCTCCAACTTCAGGGAAATCGATTTTTAATGGATCTTTAAACAGGTTTTCTGTTGGAATCTCAACTGTTTTTCCGTTTTTCAGGAATTTGGCGCCGTTGTTTCCTGCCATAATAACGCCTCTTGGCGACCACGAGAATTTGTATCTAAAAGGATTATCTGCTTCTTCAGGTGCAGCCAATGCTCCGCATAAAGAGTAAAATTCTTTTATCTTCCCGCCTTTGGCTTTTACCTTGTCGATAATGCGCATGGCAGTCATGTGGTCAAATCCTGGATCTACACCAATTTCATTCAGAATGATAATTCCAGCTTCCTTTGCTTCTGTATCAAGGGCTTTCATTTCATCAGAAACATATGACGTGGTTACCATGTTTTTTTTGTGCTTTATACACAGTTTAGCAACTGTAACATGATGAGTATAGGGTAAAAGACTTATGGTAAGATCGTTTTCTGCAATTAAAGTGTCGAGTGTTTCCTTGTCGTCAACGGTCCATTCAAGTGCTTTGCCGTTTGTGCGGTTACGAATTAATTTTTCTGCCTTTGCAAGCGTGCGACTGGCAATCGTTAATTCTATATGATTGTCAAGAATATAATCGGCAAGTGGTTTGGCAACCATTCCGGTGCCAAGTAATAGTACTTTCATCTTTTCTGTTTTCTTCTTGTTTCCAATTTCTCAAACGAAATTTTTGAAAATTCGTTCGATAATTTTACTCTGGTTTTTATCTGAAATTATTGTCCTGTTACAAGGATCAGGATTCCAGTTGATTCAATAAACTACTTTTTTTCAGCCCCTTAAGTTGCTAAAAATTAATTTAACAAAAGATGATATCCTCCATTTTTCTAAATTATCGTAAAAATCATGGACTTCTGGCTTAAAATTTCATAAATTGTACACATGGTACAATCGTATTCATGCCCGGTTTTTTTCTATCAAGGCATGCCTGAGTGCCTCGATGAAGATTCGGTTTCACATTAGTTGCAACCGCAGCAATTTTATTCCATTACTCTTATTGACTCTCGTCAATACCATTTTACTATAAAAATTTCTTTCTAATCGGTGTCGATAAGACGGATTCGGAATGAAGCGCAACAGCCTTTCTGCGTGGCTCGTATAAAGCTATATGTAGATTTTGGTGTGTTTTATAAAATTTTCAAAAACGAATTTTTAATACTTAAACGAAATGAACAGTACAACAGAATCATTAAACGTTGATGAATTGATGCGTGCTTACGATTTTACTCAGGAAACGATAGAAATTATTAAATCGGAGGAGCTTCTTTTGCCGGGTTTGATTAATCGCCTGCATCAGTGTTATCCGCAGTATTCGGGTTTTGCCAGAACCGGAGAAGCTTTCTTTAAAGGGAAGTCACAATATATCGGGTTAAAAGGATTTCGTGAAATTCTGGAGCATCTGAAAAGACGAGGGATTGAACTGGGACAGATAAAAGAACGCGAGTTTTTTCTGGAAGTGTACCGGTTTATGGCAACCAAACATATTCTGAATACCATCGACTGGAGCGATTACGAAAATGATCCGAATTACTACCTGATTTTTCCTCAACCGGGAATGATCAACCAGAATGATGTGCAAAAATACCTGGATGCCGGCAGCGATGAGGAACGCAGAAAAGTGGTGGAAGCCTATCAGTTAAAAACCAATCCTCACGATGGAAAACAGAAGTTGAATAAACCGTTCTTTTATAACAATCAAGGACAGCTGGAAATTTTGGAAGGCAGTCAGCATAAATATCCGCCGATTAAACTCATTCTTGATGCAGGCACGCAAAATTGTTTTGCCTACTGTACCTATTGTTTCCGGCACGCGCAGGTTCGTGGCGATGAGGATATGTTTGTTCAGCGCGATATCGGGCAGGTTCACAATTACCTGAAAAAGCACAGGGAAATCACCGATATCCTGATAACAGGTGGCGATGCCGGTTACATTTCATACGAACGGTTAAAAGAGTATGTAAATCCGTTGATTGAAGATGAAGAACTCCTGCACATTAGAACTGTACGCATTGGATCCAGAGCAATTACTTATCATCCCGAGTTTTTATTGAGCGATCATTTTAAAGAAATTCTTGAGCTATTGAAAACAGTTGTTGAAAATGGTATCCAGGTGGTTTGGATGTCGCATACATCTTCTCCAGGGGAGATAATGAATCCGGGAGCACTTGCAGCGATTAAACGTCTGAAAAACTACGGATTGAATATAAAAAGCCAGAGCCCGATTATGAACACTATTAGTTTGTATAGGGATGAACATGGTAAAGTTGATATTGATCGTTCGGCGCAAAACTGGATCGATCTGGGCAACATAATGGCAATGGTTGGAATTGGATTTCACTCCATGTATTGTGCCCGGCCAACAGGCGAACATCACCATTTTACATCACCTCTGGCCGATATCTCAAAAATCTTCAATAAAATATTTCGGAGTTTGGCTTCAATAAACCGTCCGTCGCGCTATATCACTATGACTTCCTCTGCCGGAAAGACTTCGCTGATGGGAACCACCGAGATAAATGGCGAAAAAGTGTTCGTGCTGAAATTTAACGAAGCCCGAAATATGGAGTGGATCGATCGCGTATATTTTGCGGAGTACGACGAGGAAGAAAATACGATAGAAAAGTTAAAACCTTACAAGGCTGACAAGTATTTCTACGAAGATGAACTGGAAGAGATTGAGGGCAGACTGGAAGAGGCGTTACTAAAAGAATCGATAAAAAATGGCAAGCCATGATTAACAAAATCGTGAATTCGGCGAAGGAAGCGGTTGCCGGAATCTTCGATGGTGCAACCGTAATGATCAGCGGATTTGGAGAAGCCGGCAGTCCGGTAGAGCTTATTCATGCCTTGGTTGATCAGGGAGCGAAAGATCTGACTGTGGTAAGCAACAACGCCGGAAGCGGGCATGTTGGGTTGGCAGCACTCATCGAAAATCGTCAGGTAAAAAGGATTATCTGTTCGTTTCCGCGAACCGCTATTTCTGTTGTTTTTCCTGAATTGTACAGGGCCGGTGAAATTGAACTGGAACTGGTTCCCCAGGGAACTCTGGCTGAAAGAATCCGGGCTGGCGGAGCAGGAATCCCCGCATTTTTTACACCAACAACAGTGGACACACCTTTGGCAGAAGGAAAGGAACAGCGCGAATTTAATGGCAGAAAATACGTGATGGAGCAAGCTATTCATGCCGATTTTGCCTTGGTGAAATGTGCTACTGCGGATAAATACGGCAACCTCATTTACAACAAGACAGCCCGCAATTTTGGGCCGGTAATGTGTATGGCTGCCAAAACGACTATTGTGCAGGCCCGAAAGCTTGTAGAAGTGGGAGACATTGACCCGGAACATGTGGTAACGCCCGGAATCTTTGTGCACCGTGTAGTGGAAATACCAAACCCGGCAGATGAATCGAAACTGGTTGCAGAAAATGTAAAGTACCATGGAATCAGACAATAAAAACAAAGGTTGGAGCACCGGCGAAATGGCACAAAAAGTAGCCATGGACATTCACGATGGTGCCTATGTAAATCTCGGGATCGGCATTCCTGAAATGGTTGCCGGATTTATACCCGAAGGCCGCGAAGTGATCTATCATACTGAAAATGGTTTGCTTGGAATGGGCAAAGTTGCAGAAAGCGGCAAGGACGATCCGGAGTTAGTTAATGCCGGCAAAAAATATGTAACGGCCATTCCCGGAGCGGCATATTTCCATCATGCCGACAGCTTTGCCATGATACGTGGCGGCCACATAGATATTTGTGTGCTGGGTGCTTACCAGGTTTCGGAAGAAGGTGATCTGGCCAACTGGTCTACCGGAAATCCGGATGATATTCCTGCAGTGGGCGGAGCAATGGATTTGGTAGCTGGTGTAAAAACCATTTATGTTATTACAAAACACACGACAAAAACCGGCGAACCGAAAATTGTAAAACAATGCACTTATCCATTAACGGGGAAAAATGTGGTGAGCCGGATTTACACGAATCTGAGTATTCTCGATGTGGTAGATAAAAAGTTGTTTGTGCGGGAGTTGGCTCCCGGAGTTGATTTCGATTACTTAAAAGAACAAACAGAGGCAACTCTGTATAAGTATTAAACAGAATGATATGACAAAGAAAAAAAGCGACAGCGAAAAATTATACCATAAGGCACAAAAAGTACTTTCTGGAGGTGTCAGTAGAAACACGGTTTTCAGGCAACCTTTTCCCAATTATGCCAACACTGCATCAGGTTGTTACATTACCGATATTGAGGGAACGGAGCGGATTGACTTTGCCAATAACATGGCGGCCCTGATTCACGGACACTCTTTTCCGCCCATTGTTGAGGCTGTAATTGCGCAGTTACGAAAGGGAACCGCTTTCACGCTGGCATCGGAAATTGAGGTGGCTTTCGCACAGCATCTCATCAAAAGGGTGAAAAGTTTTGATCGAATTCGTTTTGTAAATTCCGGCACCGAAGCCGTTATGGCAATGATAAAAGCATCGCGGGCTTTTACCGGAAAGTCAAAAATTGTTAAGGCAGAAGGTTCATATCACGGAACTTACGATTTTGCGGAAGTAAGTCAAACTGCGAATCCTTCCAATTGGGGGGATATCGATAATCCGAGCAGTGTACCACTTGCCCACGGAACACCACCCTGTGTTTCGAAAGATGTAATTATTTATCCCTATAATGATATTGAACGCACCCTTGCGATTCTTGATAAACAGGCCGATCAGATTGCCTGTGTGATTGTTGATCCTGTTCCGCACAGGGTTGGCTTGGTGCCCGGTAACAAAGAATTTATCGAAGCAGTTTATAACTGGACCCGTAAAAACGGTGCTTTGCTTGTTTTTGATGAGGTAATCACTTTCAGAGTGAATTATGGCGGGGCTCAGGAGGATTATCCCGTAAAACCCGATCTGACTTCACTTGGTAAAATCATAGGCGGCGGATTTCCTGTTGGCGCTGTTGCCGGAAGAGCAGATGTAATGAAGGTATTCGATCCGCACGAAAAGAATCTTTTACTTCCTCACTCCGGTACATTTTCAGCTAATCCAATAACGATGACGGCCGGTTACACTGCCATGCAATATTTCGACAGGCAGACTGTAAAACAACTCAATGCGCTAACAGATACGGCAGTAAATCAGATTCGTGAAGTTATTAAAGTGCTTGATATTCCTGTTTCAATAACCGGTGCAGGCTCCATGTTTCGGATGCATTTGCGTGCAACGCCACCTGCCACCTACCGCGAGGCATATCATAATGAAGCGGCAAAAGTTTTGGTAAAAGAGCTGCTTGATTTCATGTATAACAAGGAGAATATTCTGATGATTAACACCTTCTCCTGTATGCTTTCAACGGTTATGACACAAAAGGAAATTGATCGGTTGACAGAAGGATTACACCGGGCTTTTAAAGCATTGAAACCAAAAATCGAAAAGATGAAAGTTAAAGACAATAATGGAGAACGAAGATAAATAATGTAAAACTAAGCTCGCGGCTCGGAGCTCGCGACTCAAAGCTTAAAATTATGAACGAAGTATTTATTTGCGACGCAATTCGCACTCCGGTAGGAAAATATGGGGGAGCACTGTCTTCTATCAGGGCTGACGATTTGGCTGCAATCCCCATAAAAAAATTGCTGGAACGTAACGATCAGATCGATCCGGCTGCTTTTGATGATGTGATTATGGGATGTGCCAATCAGGCCGGTGAAGACAACCGAAATATTGCACGGATGGCTTTGTTGCTGGCCGGAATGCCGGAGTCTGTTCCCGGTGTAACTATCAATCGTTTGTGTTCTTCGGGAATGGAAGCAATTGGAATTGCAGCACGAGCCATAAAAGCCGGTGAGGCAGATTTGATTATTGCCGGAGGAGCAGAAAATATGTCGCGATCGCCATTGGTAATGCCAAAAGCTACACAGGCTTTTTCCCGAAATGCAGAAATTTATGATTCCACCATCGGGTGGCGTTTTGTGAATGATAAGTTTCAGAAAAAATATGGGACAGATCCTCTGATTTGCACGGCAGAGAATTTGGCTACAGAATTCAGGATCAGTCGCGAAGATCAGGATCAGTTTGCACACAACAGTCAGTTGAAAACCGCTAAAGCGCAGCAAAACGGAACACTGGCCAGGGAAATAATTCCGGTTTCTATTCCTCAACGAAAAGGAGACCCGATAACCTTTGAAAAAGATGAACATCCGAGATTGACGTCTTTAGAAAAACTGGCGTCGTTGAATCCGGTATATGGACCGGGAACCACAGTTACTGCCGGCAATGCTTCGGGAATTAACGATGGTGCCGCGGCTGTTATTGTGGCTTCGGAAGCAGCAGTTAAGAAGTTCAATCTAACGCCGAAAGCCAGAATTCTGGGTACTCAGGCTGCCGGTGTACCACCACGCACCATGGGAATTGGACCGGTGCCGGCCACCAACAAGCTTTTAACACGATTGGGAATGAGTTTGGATCAAATGGACATCATCGAATTAAATGAAGCTTTTGCAGCACAATCGCTGGCCTGCATTCGTGAGTTTGGAATGGCAGACGATGATTCCCGGCTTAATCCGCTTGGCGGAGCAATTGCACTCGGTCATCCGCTGGGAATGTCGGGAGCGCGTTTGGTTACAACAGCAATTTATCAGCTGCAAAATTCAAACTCGAAATACGCGCTTTGTACCATGTGTGTTGGCGTTGGTCAGGGGCTCTCAATAATATTGGAGAAGGTATAGATTGCTTCACCTCCTATGTCGGTTCGCAATGACGGATCGCGTTGAGTCAAGGATGCTGGTGGGCGGCTTGGCCGCCCACCAGCATCACATTCTAAAAGAAAAATGTCATTGCGAGAGTTCACCCAATTTTTTTGGGCATAATGAGGTAATGACAATAGATATAATAAACTTTGCAGCAAGCCTGCACAGTTTGACCGTTCTTTCGCATAGTGTATTCAACCTGCTTGCGAGTTTGGTTCCAAAAGATTGAGGCATAATGAGTGGTACTGTTTGTTTATCAAATATGTCCGAATGGCAGCCTGCCGACGTATAGTCAATTTGCCCTTTTGGGTGTAGGTTTTTGTGTAATTTAATTTTATTGACATGAAAAAAATCAGGACTAACGCAGCAGGCATCGATATTGGTGCCAAGAAAGTATTTACAGCCGTAGAAGGGCAGCCAGTAGTGAGCCATTTTACTTTTACCGAAGATTTTTACAAGTTACGTGATTATTTGCTTGAGCATAAAGTTGAAACAGTTGCCATGGAAGCCACCGGTGTTTATTGGGTAATCCTATACGATATACTGGAAGAAGCCGGTATAGATGTTTGGCTAGTGGATGGTCGCCAAACCAAACAGGTCCCGGGGCGAAAGACCGATGTGAAAGATTGCCAGTGGATACAACAACTCCACAGCTATGGATTGTTAAACCGGTGCCTTGTTGTTGATGCCGACATTAAAGAGTTAAGGAGCTATCTACGATTACGGGAAGACCACATCAGTTCTTCGGCAATGTATATTAACCAGATGCAAAAAGCATTAACGTTAATGAATATCAGGCTTAAAGAAGTTTTGAGCCAGGTACATGGGGCAAGCGGTATGGCTATAATAGAAGCCATTCTAAATGGTGAACGCGACAAACAAGTTTTGGTTAGTTTATGCCACCGCAGTGTTCTTAAAAAGAAAGCGGATTTGGTTTTAAAAGCTTTGGAAGGAAGGTATACCGATGCCGGACTTTTTGCTTTAAAACAAGCTTATGATGGATATCGATTTTGTTTGCAGCAGATTGAAGAATGCGACAGCAAGATAAATGTTGTAATTAACAGGCTCGGAAAGTCAGGAGAAGGTCAGGACTTTAAAAAAAACGTAAAGCAGTACGACACCACAAACCGGACATTGAAAGGCTTGGCCCAAACCTGTTAAATATTTTTGAAGGCAATGATGCAACATTGATATCAGGCATTACTGATTATACATGGATGCAACTATTGGCAGAAACCGGACCTGACTTAACAAGATGGCCAAGCGAGAAACATTTTACCAGTTGGCTGGGACTTTCTCCTGGGCAACATAGTTCAGGAAAGATGCGAAAAAATGCAAGAAAAAAAGGCAAACCCAAAGCAGGTCAAATTTTTAGGGTTATTGCACAGGGACTAATAAACAGTAAAAATATTGCAATAGGGTCTTTTGGGAGACGCTTACGTGGGCGAAAAGGACCAAGGATAGCAATTAAAGCCATGGCCAGAAAATTGGCAGTAATTTACTGGAGAGTAATGGTAAAAGGACTCGATTATGCAGAACAGGGAGTCCAATTGTACGAAGAACAAATAATGATAAATAAAATGAAAACAGTAACCAAATTAGCAAAAGAACTAAATTTAGAAGTGACTGACTGCCAACCTGTGACGTGATTCTGTCATTGGCAGGAGGAAGAATGACGACTGAAGCAATCTTAAAAAATAGATAAGATTAAAATAAACAACTAAAAACAAGACAATGAAAATTGACATCTCAAAAGAATTAAAACAGTTAGGAATTAGTGAAGTTAATAATGGTGTTTGCTCCGGAACCGAATGGAAAACAACCTCCGGTGCAGTTGTTGAATCGTTTTCGCCTTCGGACGGAGAATTAATCGCAACCGTGAATCAGGCAACTGCTGCCGACTATCACGAGGTGGTGGAAAAAGCAAAAGACGCTTTTAAAGTGTGGCGAATGGTGCCGGCTCCAAAACGTGGCGAGATTGTGCGCCAGATTGGATTGGAACTTCGCAAATACAAGGAGTCGCTCGGAAAACTTGTTTCGTACGAAATGGGTAAAATTTACCAGGAAGGTCTTGGCGAGGTGCAGGAAATGATCGATATCTGCGACTTTGCTGTTGGTCAGTCGCGCCAGTTATACGGTTTTACCATGCATTCGGAGCGGGAAAAACACCGCATGTACGACCAGTATCATCCATTGGGAATTGTAGGTGTTGTTTCTGCCTTTAACTTCCCGGTTGCTGTTTGGGCATGGAATGCAATGATCGCTTTGGTGGCCGGCGATGTTGTTATCTGGAAACCATCGTCAAAAGTATTTTTATGTGCGATTGCCGTTCACAACATTGTTGCAAAAGTTTTAAAAGAAAACGATGTTCCTGAAGGAGTTCTAAATCTTGTAGCAGCAGGTTCACGTGAATTAGGCGACGAATTTTTTAGCGACAAAAATATTCCGCTGGTGTCGTTTACCGGCTCAACAAAAATTGGTAAAAAAGTTGGCGGTCTTGTCGGTCAGCGTCTCGGAAAAACCATCCTTGAACTTGGCGGAAACAATGCCATTATTATCACTCCTGAGGCCGATCTTGAAATGGCGCTACGTGCGGTTGTTTTTGGTGCGGTGGGTACTTGCGGACAACGCTGTACTTCCACCCGCCGCATTATCGTCCACGATTCGGTTTACGAGGATTTTAAAAACCGTTTGATCGCCATTTACGAACAATTGCCAATTGGTCATGCACTGGATGAAAAAACACTGGTGGGCCCGTTGGTTGATCGTTGGGCGGTGGATACTTACCTCGCTGCCATTGAGAAAGTAAAAGCTGAAGGCGGAAATCTGCTGATTGGTGGAGAAGTGCTGTCAGGAGAGGGATATGAATCAGGTTGTTTTGTGACGCCAAGTATCGCCGAAGTGGAAAATCATTTCGAAATCGTTCAGGACGAAACTTTTGCTCCGCTGCTTTATATGATTCGTTATACCGATTTGGATGAAGCCATTAACTTGCACAACGATGTGCCGCAGGGATTGTCATCAGCAATTTTCTCCACGCACATGTTGGAAACCGAGAAATTCCTGTCGCACGAAGGTTCGGATTGCGGAATTGCCAATGTAAATATTGGAACGTCGGGTGCCGAAATTGGAGGTGCTTTTGGTGGTGAAAAAGAAACAGGTGGTGGTCGCGAGTCAGGTTCCGATGCCTGGAAAGCGTACATGCGACGCCAAACCAATACAATAAATTACAGTACAGAACTGCCGTTGGCTCAGGGAATTGAGTTTAATGTGTAGTAATATAGTTAGTGATACCCTCACTCTGAGTGAGGGTATCACTAAAAAAGGAATTAGCGAAAAACTATGAAAAACATATTAATTTTTGGAGCCGGTAGGTCGAGCGTATTTTTACTCACCTACCTGGCCGAACGTGCGGCAAAATACCACTGGCACATAAAAGTTGTTGACGCCGAAGAAAGCGAATTGGCAAAATCGTTAAAATTGTCCTTTTCAATATTAAACGTACGCGATGAATTTGCCCGCGATCAGGAAGTTCGTGGGGCCGATCTGGTAATTTCCATGTTGCCGGCGCGCTTTCATAAACTGGTGATGCAATCGTGTCTAAAATTCTCGAAAAGCCTGTTTACGGCTTCTTACGAAAGCAAAGAAATACAGCAGGTTGAAGAGGACGTAAAAAGTAAAGGCTTATTGTTTTTGAATGAATGTGGTTTGGATCCCGGCCTCGATCACATGTCGGCGATGCGCGTTATCAACGAAATAAAAAAGGAAGGCCACCAGTTGGAAGCTTTTGAATCGTTTACCGGTGGACTGGTAGCCCCCGAATCAGATGATAATCCGTGGCATTACAAGTTTAGCTGGAATCCGCGAAACGTAGTGCTGGCCGGTCAGGGCGGGCCTGCAAAATTTATTCAAAAAGGAAAGGTAAAATACATTCCGTACAACCGCTTGTTTCGCAGAACTGAGTTAATTGAAATTGATGATTACGGCTGGTTTGAAGGATATGCCAACCGCGATTCGTTGAGTTATATCGAGAAATATGGTTTGCAGGAAGTCCCCACCGTTTTTCGGGGGACTTTGCGGCGTCCGGGTTTTTGCAAAGCATGGAATGTGTTCGTGCAGTTAGGGGCCACCAGCGATGAGCATTACATCGATAATGTGGAAGACATGACCTACCGCGAGTTTATCAATTCGTTTTTGTATTACCATCCTGCTACGATCGATCTGAAACTGTATCATTCGATGCAAATTCCGATGGACTCGGATGTCATTCCAAAGCTGGAGTGGTTGGGTATTTTTGAGAATCGTAAAATTGGTTTAAAACGTGCTACGCCTGCCCAGGTAATGGAAAAGTTACTTTCTGAAAAATGGCAGTTGATGCCCGAAGATAAAGATATGATTGTGATGTGGCATAAGTTTGAATACCTGGATCGCGACACTAAGGAAAAAGTGGAGAAGAACAGCTCGCTGGTGGTTATTGGCGAATCGGGAGAGAAAACAGCCATGGCAAAAACGGTTGGATTACCACTTGCGGTTGCTGCAAAATTGTTTTTAACAGGGAAGCTGAATTTATGCGGAATATATATTCCCACTCATCCGAAAATATATGGCCCAATTCTTGTTGAACTGGAGCATTTTGGAATAAAGTTTTCCGAAACTAAAAGATTTTCGTGTTTAATTGAAGGGTAATTGTGTAGAATGTAGACACGAAGTTTGGATTCCACTTCTAATGAGGTGGAATCTTTTTTTATGTTATCTTTGGATTACACAAAATTATACCAGCATGAAAACCGCATTACCACTGACTTTTATCTTTCTTTTTCTGCTTGTTGCCTGCAATAATGAAAATCAGAACTGGACCCATTTTCGCGGCACAAACATGGACGGCCACGCCAATGTGGAAACAGCACCCTTGCATTGGAGCGATTCGGAAAATGTAGTTTGGAAAGTACCGGTAAAAGGATTGGGCTGGTCGTCACCGGCGGTTTACGGAGATCAGGTTTGGGTAACTTCGGCAGAAAAAGACGGAACTAAATTTTATACCTTTTGTTTCGATTTGGAAACCGGTAAACTGCTTGATGAAAAAACGCTGTTCACTGCTGAAGATCCTCAGCGAATTCACGGGACAAATTCGTATGCTACACCAACACCTTGCATCGAAAAGGGCCGGGTTTATGTACATTACGGACATTTTGGGACAGCTTGCATCGACACTAAAAGTTTTGAGGTGATTTGGAAACGTGAAGATATGCCATGCAAACACATGCAGGGGCCGGCCTCTTCGCCTATTGTTTATAAGGATAAATTGATCATTCATTTGGAAGGAACCGAAGATCCGTATGTAGCTGCTCTGGATAAAAAAACGGGAGAAACGATCTGGAAAAGTGTACGACCCAAGGATATATATGATCCACTTGAACCGGTTTATCGAAAATCGTATCAAACTCCAATTGTTGTTACAGTAGGCGACAGGGATTTACTGATCAGTAACTCTGCTTTTATGTGTTTTGCCCACGATGTAAATACCGGGGAGGTGGTTTGGACTTTTGAGTATGGTTACGATTCAACAGTTAGCCAACCTTTGTTTTATAACGGATTGGTGTTCGTAAATTCAGGCTGGATATTTCTAGATAATACTCCATATTTTACCCGTCAGTATGCCATCGATCCCACCGGAATGGGCGACGTTACCAAAACACATATGAAATGGATGTACGAAGATGAGGTGCCTCAAATCCCAACACCTGTAATCGTCGACGGAAAAATGTACATGGTGCACGACCGCGGAATGGTAACTTGCCTTGATGCAATGACAGGAAAGGTGATTTGGAAAGAAAAACTGAAAGGCAATTTTAATTCATCACCAATTTATGCCGGTGGAAATATCTACTTCATAAATATTAAAGGCGTGTGCACCATTATTAAACCCGGCGATTCGTTCGAAAAAGTAGCGGAAAACGACATCGACGAAACTGTAAAAGCTGTGCCAGCATTTGTTGGCGATAAAATGGTTTTACGAACGGAGAAGTATTTGTATCTGATTCAGTAGGATGATGCTGCTCCCAAATCAAATTTTGTTAAATGGAATTCCTCCAACTGAAAAATTACGCCTTGTTTTGGTGCTTAGTACGGTGAAAAAGAATAATTTGATAACAGCCATATTAAATTTCACTCCAAAACACATTCAATTGACTGTAAGTTTGAATTCACACCATAAAACTTTCGTACATTTGCGCGCCGATTCCGGAGAGTGGTTTTAAATCATAAATAATTGATTAAAAACAAATAACGCGATTCGGTGTTGGTAAAATGGATTAGAAAAAAGTAAAATGGCAGAAATCAGAAACATTGCAATTATTGCACACGTCGACCACGGAAAAACTACTTTGGTTGACCGAATTCTTCACCAGGTAAAATTATTCCGCGAAAACCAGGAGGTTCAGGAGCTTTTACTTGATAATAATGATCTGGAGCGCGAAAGGGGAATTACCATTCTTTCGAAAAACGTTTCGGTGCGCTACAAGGATACAAAAATCAATATTATTGATACTCCCGGGCACAGCGACTTTGGTGGCGAGGTTGAGCGTGTATTGAATATGGCTGACGGTGTTTTGCTGATTGTTGATGCTTTTGAAGGCCCGATGCCGCAAACCCGTTTTGTATTGCAAAAAGCAATTGAACTGGGACTGAAACCGATGGTGGTTGTAAACAAAGTCGATAAAGAAAACTGTACACCAGAAATTGCCCAGGAGAAAGTTTTCGATTTGATGTTCAGTCTTGATGCAACCGAAGAGCAGTTGGATTTTCCAACCGTTTACGGATCGGCAAAAGCCGGCTGGATGGGCCCCGACTGGCAGACTCCAACAGAAGATGTTGTATATCTGCTCGACCAGATTTTAGAACACATTCCGGCTGCACAACCGAAAGAAGGAACAGTGCAGATGCGAATTACTTCGCTTGATTATTCGTCGTATACCGGCCGTATTGCAGTTGGAAAAGTAACGCGTGGCGAATTGGTTCCCGGATCGAAGGTTTCACTGGTAAAACGTGATGGAACCATAATAAAAACAGTGGCCAAAGAGTGCTACCTTTTTGAAGGTCTTGGAAAGGAAAAAACAAAAGAGCCTGTCCCTTCGGGTGAGATTTGTGCCGTACTCGGACTGGAAGGTTTCGATATTGGTGATACTATTGCCGATTTCGAAGAACCGGAAGGATTAACTCCTATCCAGGTCGACGAGCCAACTATGAGTATGACATTCGTGTCGAATAACTCGCCGTTTTTTGGTAAAGACGGGAAGTTCGTAACCTCGCGTCAGGTGCGCGACAGGTTGTTCAAAGAAACTGAAAAGAACCTTGCGTTGCGTGTTGAAGAAACCAATTCGGCTGATTCATTTCTGGTTTATGGCCGTGGAATTCTTCACTTGTCTATTTTGATTGAAACCATGCGTCGCGAAGGTTATGAAATACAGGTGGGACAGCCACAGGTAATCGTTAAAGAAATTGACGGAAAAAAATGTGAGCCTATTGAAGCTTTAACCGTTCAGGTTCCTGATGAATTCTCAGGAAAAGTAATTGAACTGGTTACTGCCCGCAAAGGTGAAATATCGAATATTGAGGTAAAAGACGATCGTGCACATCTGGAGTTTTTTATTCCGTCGCGGGGATTGATCGGTCTGCGTAACCAGATGCTAACAGCTACCGAAGGTGAAGCAATTATGGCCCACCGATTGAAAGGTTACGAACCATGGAAAGGCGAACTGGGAGTAAAAAGAAACGGAGCACTTATTTCGCTCGAAACAGGAACTGCCATTGCATATTCTATTGATAAGATGCAGGATCGTGGTCGTTTCTTTGTTGAGCCGGGCGAAGATGTTTATGCCGGACAGGTTATTGGAGAATATACCCGCCAGGATGATTTGACCATAAATATTATTCGTACCAAAAAAATGTCGAACATGCGTTCTTCCGGTGCTGATGAAAAAACATCAATTGCTCCGGCAGTTAAGTTTTCGTTGGAAGAAGCGATGGAATACATTCGCAACGATGAATATATTGAGGTTACGCCGAACTTTATGCGTATCCGAAAAATTTACCTGGATGAGCATGAACGCAAACGTAGGGCAAAATCGATAGCTTCTGCTGAATAGTTCGAAGAATCATTTTGTCGCAAATGTTAATAACTAAAAATAAAAAGGCTATTTTGATATCGTTATTGTTTCTTTTTGTTTAGATTTAGACGGAAAATGAAACATTATAAAATATCATGAAAAAATCTGCTCTAGTCTTTTTATTTTTGGTTTTTGCAATCTTTAATGTTTATAGTCAATCACGCACTCTTCCTGTAGATTCAGTTGTAATAACCAAACACGAAGTTAATATCAATGGCGAAAAGGTAGCTTACACAGCTACTACAGGAACTCAGCCTGTTTGGGACGAAAACGGCAAGCCAATCGCTTCGTTATTCTTTACCTATTATAAAAAAGAAAATGGTGATAATGCCAAAAGGCCGTTATTGATTTCTTTTAACGGTGGTCCGGGTTCTGCTTCGGTATGGATGCACCTTGCTTATACCGGTCCAAGAATTCTGAAAATTGATGACGAAGGATATCCTGTGCAACCGTATGGTTTTACAGAGAATCCGTATTCAGTGCTCGATGTTACCGATATTGTATATGTAAATCCTGCCAATACCGGTTATTCGCGTACCATTCCCGAAAGCGGAAAAGAAGTAGATAAAAGTAAATTTTTCGGCATTAATGCAGATATCACCTATCTGGCCGACTGGTTAAATACCTTTGTAACAAGATACGAAAGATGGGAATCGCCGAAGTTTATTATTGGCGAAAGTTATGGCGGAACGCGTGTGTCAGGCCTGGCATACGAACTTCAGGAAAAACAATGGATGTACCTGAATGGTGTGATAATGGTTTCACCTGCCGATTATAATATTTTTGAATCGGACGCCCCGGTTTCTAATCTCGATTTTCCTTATTTTGCGTCAACTGCCTGGCATCATAAAATGCTTCCTGCTGAACTTCAGCAAAAAGATTTATTGGAAATTTTACCGGAAGTAGAAGATTTTACGGTTAATACCCTTGCTCCTGCATGGATAAAAGGCGGTTCGTTGCCTTTGGAAGAAAAGAAAGAAATTGCTTCTAAAATGGCCTACTATTCCGGTATTTCAGAAGAATCGATTTTGGCTCATAACTTAAGAGTTCCTACCAGTTTTTTCTGGAAAGAATTATTACGCAAAAAAGGATATACCATCGGACGGCTCGACTCACGTTATTTGGGCCTGGATGGTATGGATGCTGGCGAAAGTCCTGATTTTAACGCAGAATTGAAATCGTGGCTGCATTCGTTTACACCTGCAATCAATCATTATGTAAGTACAGAATTGGGCTATAAAACCGACATGAAATATTACATGTTTGGTCCTGTTCATCCCTGGAACAGGGAAAATAACCAAACACGTGAACATCTTCGGATAGCAATGGCTGAAAATCCATACCTCAATATTATGTACCAGGTAGGATATTACGATGGAGCATGTACTTATTTCACTACAAAATATTCATCGTGGCAAATGGACCCGAGTGGTAAATTAGGGGACAGAATTCAGTTTAAAGGTTACCGCAGCGGACACATGATGTACCTGCGTCGTGAAGATTTAAAAACCGCCAATGAAGATCTGCGCCGGTTTATTTTAAAAAGTTTGCCCGGCGATAAACCTGCAAAGTATTAAGTTGAATTGTTGAAAAACGATATTACTGTCCGGTTAAATTTAATTTTGATCGGACTTTTTTTGTAATGTTCTGGGCAATTGTTTGTTTATGCTTTTTTATAGCTTATTCGTATCAATTAAAACAGAATACATCTTTTTCATTTTCCTTTTGATTAGAAATTTACTTAATTAGCTTTTCAAATGGGAAAACAGAACTGTATTATATTTTGCAACTGCAGTGCAGGAATTATTTCTGTAGAGAAAAAAAGTCAACTCGCCAACACTCTAAAACAGTTGGAAGTTGATGTGTACGAGTTGCACGACCTGTGTGCTTTCAGCCTCAAAGAACAAGCGTTCTTAAGTACTCTTAATTCAACTTATAAAAATAAAATTGTATTGGCTTGCTATCCGCGTGCTATCCGGAATATGTTTGCACAAAACAATGTAGAATTAGACGATTACGAGGTGCTGAATTTCAGGGAGCTTTCGGCGGAAGATATTCGGAAGAAATTGGAAAATGGCACTGAAAGCTGGGACAAAACAGGAAACTATCAAATAAAGAAGAGCGATTTGGATGTGCCGGCCTGGTATCCGATAATCGAGAAATCGAGATGTACTCTTTGCGGACAGTGTGCACGTTTTTGCGTGTTTGGCGTTTATGAATATGACAAAAAAAGCCTTGAGGTGGCAAATCCATTGTCATGTAAAAATCATTGTCCGGCATGTGGACGAACCTGCCCGGCTTCGGCTATTATTTTCCCGCGCCTGCCCGAAAACTCCGCGTTATCGGGCGACGAACCCGGTAAAATAAAAATTCAGACTGCTCCCGCACAAAAGCAGGGATTGTTTGTTACCTTAAACGAACGTAACAATGCCCGGCGCAATATACTCCGAAAAGATGTAATGCAACTGGCAGAGCAAGAAAAGCTAAAAGCAATAGAAGAACTGAAAAAAAGAGCCAAAGAATAACAATGTTAAAACAGCTCGTGCTAAAAACCGACAGAAAGTGCCTCCGCAAATTCATCTATAACATGGGAATTAAAGGAGTGAGGGGATTGAACCGTTTTCAAAAGCGATTGAAAAAGGGTGAATTCTTCCCGGCCTTTCATTTTATTTCTGTAACCGACGATTGTAATCTGAACTGCCAGGGATGTTGGGTGACCGGCAAGAAAAATAATGCGCGTATGTCGCCCGAAACATTAGATAAAATCATCACTCAATCAAAAGAAAAAGGTTCTTATTTTTTCGGAATTCTTGGTGGGGAGCCACTGATGTATAAACCTTTGTTTGAGGTGCTGAAAAAACATCCTGATTGTTATTTTCAGATGTTTACCAATGGCACTCTGCTCACGCCGCAAGTGGCCGAAGAATTGCGTAAAATGGGCCATGTTACACCTTTAATCAGTTTTGAGGGTGATGAAGAAGTGGCGGATATCAGACGAGGCGGTGTCAATGTCTACGAAAGAGCTCAGGCCGCTATAGATAATTCAACTCAGGCCGGATTGATAACAGGTGTAGCAATGAGTGTTTGCAAGTCGAATCTTCAATTGGCTTTTTCTGAGGATTTTATCAATTCTCTTATTAAAAGGGGAGTCCTTTATTTGTGGTATTACATTTACCGACCTGTAGGGAAAGATGCAACTGTAGAATTGGCCCTTTCGAAAGAAGAAATACAAAAATTGCGTAATTTTCTGGTAGAAGCGCGCACTAAATATAACATAGCCATTATTGATGCATATTGGGATGAAAACGGCGAAGGATTGTGTCCTGCAGCGTCCGGATTAAGTCATCATATTAATGCATCGGGCGATATTGAACCTTGTCCTATTATCCAGTTTGCAACTAATAATGTTGCCGATGGAAATTTGGAAGATGTTTACAGGAATTCGAAGTTTTTAGAAGAATTCAGGGAGGAAATTCCGAAATTAACCAAAGGTTGTGTGGTGATGGAAGATCCGCAGTGGCTGGTGAAAAAGGTTCAGAAACATTCTGCCAAAGATTCTTCGGGAAGAGGAAACGAAGCCGAACGCTTAAACGGAATGCCGGGTGTTCCCAGTCATGGAGGTGCTACGCCGGTTCGCGAAAAGAAATGGATTTACCGCTTTGCAAAAAAACACGCCTTTTTTGGATTAGGCGCATACGGTTAAAATATGAACAAGTTGAAACGCATATTGAAAGTTCCTCATGAGTCATCTTTGCGCAACAAACTGCGAAAAGAAACACAATTACTGGTTGAAAAAACCGGTTTGTTGCCACCTGCTCGTTTTGAGGTGATGGAACAAATGGCCATCGACTTGTTGAAAAAGCTGGAAGTTTCAGAAGAATACATTGATTTTGCCATCGTTTTAATCGGTAATGAATCGTGGCGCTCAACCGTGGAAGCCACACCTTATCACCGTCGTTTACTGTTACTTCCCCAATGTTTGAAAAATAAGGAAAAATGTCAGGGAGTACTCGATGATTTAGGCTTAAATTGTGCCGGCTGTAAAGCTTGCCCAATCGACGATATCCTGCTTGAAGCTGAAGATTTGGGATACGCAACTCTGGTTGCCGAGGGAACAACAGTTGCCATCGGTCTGGTAGAGGAAGGCGCTATTGATGCGGTAATTGGAGTAAGTTGTATGTCGGTTTTACAGCGATCGTTCGAGCCGGTTTCCAATGCTGCTGTTCCGGTTATCGGACTGCCGCTTTTGTACGACGGATGCGTAAACACGAAGGTGGACCTTGATTGGTTGTACGATGAAATAAAAGCATACAAAACTAATTCAAAGAGAGAACCTGTTTCTATCAGTAATTTAAAATTGGAACTGGATAATTTTTTTGCCAACGGATCCATGGATAAACATTTCAGCCAAAATGATAAAACCGAAAGTCTGGCGAAAGAATTTTTGCAAATTGGCGGACAACGAATGCGCCCAATGTTGGCATCGTTGGCTTATCAGTCGTATACCGAACACGTGAAAGATGAAATTTTGCATCCGTTGTCTTTAATAATAGAATGTTTTCATAAAGCTTCGCTTATTCACGACGACATAGAAGATGATGCTGATTTCCGTTACGATGTGCCCACTGCTCATAAAAAATATGGTATTCCGCTCGCCATAAATACCGGTGATTATCTGATTGGGAAAGGCTATAAATTAATTTCAGAATTGCCTGTCGAAGGAATAAAAATTGCCAAAGTATTGCAGCAGGTTTCGCAATCGCATTTAAAACTTACACAGGGGCAGGGAGCCGACATTCTACTATACTCAACTGACGCAAAGCCGGAAGTTGAAAGTACCTTGCAGGTGTTTAAACAAAAAACCGGTGAAGCCATAAAAGTGGCTCTTTTGTTGGGAGCGATACTGGGAGATGCCGAAAACAGTGAACTGGAAATTCTGGAACAGTTCTCCGATCTTTTTGGAATCTCGTATCAGATTCGCGACGATTTAAATGAGTTTGAGGAAGAAAACGATCTTGAAAAGATAGCTGATTTCCCGTTTCTTGTTGCATTGGCAAACGAAAAATTATCGGATGTTTCGGTTTCAGATGTAGCGGATTTCAGGAAACTGATCGTTGAAAATGAACTGGATAAATTGGCTCAGGCTTATCTGAATGAATACACTCAAAAATGTTATGCAGAGCTCGATAAATTGTTTAATTCCAAATTGCGATTGAGTTTGTACGGGGTTTTGGGAAAAGTATTTAAATCCGCTTCGGTTGATGTTTAACTCTCATAAAATTCCGGTATATAAAATCCTTATCAGTTATCTGAGAAAAGGCTTCGATGCTTTGGATACAGAAACCCGGCAAGAAATGATTTCATTTATAAAAAATAACAGGCACAGTTCCGGTGCTTTTATTGACAGGGCCGGGAACCCTGATTTATATTACTCTTTGTTTGGACTCTGGCTTTGTCGCGCAACCGGGCAAAATGAGTTGCCCGAAGATCTGGTGGATTTTGTGAAAAAGGAACAACATTTTTCGAGTCCGATTGAGGAACTGGCCGCACAATTAATTGAAGTGGAACTGGAACCCGGGAAAAAGAAAAAGTCTGTTTTTCAATTATTGAAAACAGTTTTTCGAAAAGGAAGAAGTATTGATTTATCTTATCAGTTTTTCCTTTTTGCCCTCGCACTTGACGCGATTGGAAAGAACAAAGCAGCTTATTTATTTTTGGCTCGTATTTGGCTGAGATTTTATCATCCCAAAGGTAATCTACCATGCAGTTTGCAGGCCGCTTTTGTTTATGCCCGAAAAACAGTTGGACTAAAAACTAAAGGAATGGAGGAAAGTATTCTTCTTTATTCGATAGAAAGTGGCGGTTTTCGTGCTTTTGAAAGCGTTGAGACTGCTGATATGTTATCCACCGGTGTTTCGCTTTTTGTTTTAAAGGAAATTGGATTCGATCTGCGGATGCTGGCTCCTGCGAACCTTGATTTTATTCAACAGAATTATAATTCGGGAGCTTTTTTATCTGGTGACGGCGACTTGACAAAGGATTTGGAATATACTTTTTATGGCTTGCTGGCTTTGGGAAGCCTGGTGTAAAAGGATGAAGGAAAAAGGAAGGATTAAGGATGAATTATTAAGGATTAATGAAAGAGAATCTGGAAATACGATTTAAACAGTTGAGTGACATCTTGATAGGCAAGATGAACGAAAACGGATTCTGGACCGGTGAATTATCATCGAGTGCGCTTGGAGTTGCCGTGGCCGTTGCTGCCTTGCATTTTCATAATCCGGAAGAAAATAAGAAGAAAATTCAAAGTGGGCTCACCTGGCTAAAAAATAATGTGAATAGCGACGGCAGTTTTGGCGACACGCCTGAAAGTTCAGGGAATATTTCAACTTCGCTGCTGGTTTATGCTGCCGTAAATTTGTACGCCGATTCTGATGAATCGCTGAAAGAGCTTCAAAAGAAAATTGCCGGCTATCTTTTTAAAAATAAAATCGATATTGAATCAGGGAAAGTGGCCGAAACCATTTTGGCTCATTATAAAACCGATTATACTTTTTCTGTACCTATTTTAACCATGTGTGCTTTGTGCGAAATTCCGCAAGAAAATGCTTATCAGAAAATTCCTCAACTTCCATTCGAACTGGCTTTGTTGCCGCAACGTTTTTATCGTTTATTGAATCTAAGTGTGGTAAGTTATGCCATCCCAGCCTTAATTGCGGTGGGAATTGTCATTTTCAAAAAGAAAAAGTCGGGCAAAATTTTACAATGGATTCGAAGAGGCGCTGAACGGAAAGCGTTGAAAATCCTTCAAAAGTCAATGCCTGAAAGTGGAGGTTTTCTTGAAGCAATTCCACTTACAGCATTTGTTGCACTGAGCCTGATAAATGCCGGTTACAAAAATATGGATGTCGTTGAAAAAGGAATTGCCTTTTTAAAAAGAACCCAGCGCGAAGACGGTGGCTGGCCAATTGACGTTGACTTGTCTACCTGGGTGACAACTTTAAGTGTAAAAGCGCTTGGAATGAAAAAAGATGAGGTTTTATCCCAAGATCAACAGCAAAGAATAATTACACATTTAAAGTCGGTTCAGAATAAAACAATACATCCTTTTAATGGTACGTCTCCCGGCGGTTGGGGTTGGACAAATTATTCGGGATCGGTTCCCGATTGCGACGATACACCAGGAGCTATGCTGGCTTTGTTGAAATTGGATTCAGATGAAAATGTTAAAACAGAAGTACTTGCCGGCGCCAGCTGGTTGTTGAAATTACAAAATTCAGACGGAGGATTTCCGACTTTTTCGAAAGGGTGGGGAAAGTTGCCTTTCGATCAGAGTTGTGCCGATTTAACCGGGCATTGTTTTTTGGCTCTGGCAACCACCTTGTCAGTTTATAAAAATGAAATTGATTCGAATTTCCACAAGAAAATTAAGAAAGCCCTGGAAAGAACGCTTGTTTATCTCAGAAAAAATCAACGGGAAGATGGCTCGTGGATTCCTCTTTGGTTTGGAAACCAGCAGGTTGCCAATCATGAAAATCCGGTTTATGGGACTGCCCGTGTTTTAACTTACTTAAAAGATTCGCTTCATTTGCTGGATGAATCTCCTGGGATCCAAAAATCGCTGAATCAAATGATTGAAGTTGGTGAGAAGTTTTTGTTAAAGGTGCAGAACACCGACGGAAGTTGGGGAGGTGATAAGGAAATTGCCGGAAGTATTGAAGAAACAGCCCTGGCAATATCGGCTTTCTCGAAAAAAGATTTTGCCAAAGAAATTACAAAAGGCATTGATTGGCTGGAAGATCAGTCTCATGATGAAAAATTAAAGTCTGCCCCAATCGGCTTGTATTTTGCATCGTTATGGTACGACGAAAAAATGTATCCGGTAACGGCATACCTTGAAGCAATTGTTAGACAGCTGGATCAGGAGTAATAAAGCTGATGAGTAATTGTTGACATTAGTTCTAAATATCTTGGTGGCAAGATGATGCATGATTAGTAAATAAGAAATTTAAACTATTTAGATAGCTGATAAATTAACATAAATAATTGTTTAAATTATAGTTAGGTACTATTTTTATAACAAATCAAAACATGAAAAGTTATGCTTAAGAAAACTCTTATTCTGGTTTTTTCCGTTTTTCTTACATCAAGCGTTTTGTTCGCTCAAAAGCCCACTGTTTGGCGGGGCGAGAACAACGGTGTATATAACGAAACGGGATTATTAAAACAATGGCCGGCCAACGGCCCTGAAATTCTCTGGACCTTTGAAGAACTGGGAGAAGGTCATTCATCTCCTGTATTTGCCAACGATCTGATTTATCTTTCAACCATGATTGATGGTGAAGGTTACATTTTTGTATTCACCCAGGACGGGAAAGTAAAATTCAAAAAGAAATATGGCGAAGAGTTTACTGAAAGTTATCCGGGCGCACGGTCATCTGTTGTTGTTGCTGGTGATTTAATGTACATGTATTCCGGTTTTGGCAAGTTGTATTGTATGGATGCCAATAATGGCGACTTAAAGTGGACAAAGGATGCCTTTAAAGATTTTGACGGGAAAAATATTACCTGGGGCGTAACCGAAACTGTATTAATTGATGGCGATGTACTTTATCTTACTCCCGGAGGGAAAAAGAATAATGTAGTTGCTTTGAATCGTTTTAATGGAGATCTTATCTGGACTTCTCCGGGTAAAGGAGAATTGTCGGCTTATTGTACTCCGCTGCTGGCAGAACTTCCTTCGCGTAAACTTTTAGTAACTCACACTGCCGATCATATAATTGGTTTGGATGCCAAAACCGGCGAATTATTGTGGGATTATCCTCATACCAACCGCTGGCACGTACATCCGAATACACCGCTTTTTTATAACGGAGATTTGTTTTGCTTCAGCGGTTACGGACAGGGTGGCGAAAAGCTCGATTTAAGTGACGATGGTTCAAGTGTTAAAGAAGCGTGGACAAAAAAGGAACTCGACAGCCGTATTGGAGGAATGGTAGTTGTTGATGGTTATATTTACGGATCGGGCGATGTGGCCCGTCAGTGGCGCTGTGTAAATTGGGAAACCGGAGAAGAAACCTATGTTGCCACTGATATTGCAAAAGGAGTTACTATTTATGCCGATGGTATGTTGTATTGTTACAGCGAGCGCGGCGAACTTGCCCTGGTAGAGGCCAACCCAAAAGAATTTAAGGTTATAAGTAAAACAAAAGTGGAACTAGGAACGGCGCAACACTGGGCTCATCCGGTAATAAATAAGGGGCGTTTGTTTGTTCACCACGGAAATGCATTGGTGGTTTATAAAATAATATAGAAACATTAGTTCTAACTATAATAAAGAGGTGTTTAAACAAGTAAACATCTCTTTTTACTTTCTATTTATCGAATACATTCGGACTTTTTTTTATTGATGAGTAGTTTTAACAAAAAATGCCGGTAATGTCAAAAAATCAACAACCCATACTTTTTCGATTCCGTCTTGGGTGGCACCTCCTTTTTTGGATTGTGGTGTTTATAACTTATTGGCTTACTTATGGTGGTTATCTCGATCGCTATCGCGAGGAGTTTTTTATTGGGTTAACCCTGCTACCAGCAAGAATTATCGGAACTTATTCGCTTATCTATTTAATTCTTCCGTTGGCTACCGAAAAGAAAAAGTTTGTAACCTTCGGTATGCTGGTTGTAATTCATGCATTCCTGTTCGGGTTTTTAGTTTATATGTCTTACTATTATCCTAATCTCTATCCGAAAATATTTGATTATTCAAAACTACCGGTTTTCTATTTGCCAAAGATCTTAAGTAAGATAACTTCCAACTATGGAATTCCTGTTTTGGCAGCTGCCATAACCATCTTTAAAAAATGGTACATCGATGAGCAGAAAAATAAAAAGCTGGCTGAAGAAAAACTGGAAGCAGAATTGAGTTTTTTAAGATCGCAGATTCATCCGCATTTTCTTTTTAATACGCTGAATAATCTCTACGCACTTACTCTGATCAAGTCGGAAAAAACACCTGACATTGTGCTGAAACTGTCCGGTTTGCTTGATTATATGATATATAAAAGCAACGATAAGTTTGTGCCACTTTCAAAAGAACTGGAAATACTTGAAAGTTATATAGAGCTGGAAAAATTGAGGTATAACAATCGGCTCGATTTGGAGTATAAAGTAGTTGGCGAAACCGATCCATATAAAATTGCGCCGTTGATTTTGTTGCCGTTTATTGAAAACAGCTTTAAACATGGCGCCAGCAACGACCGTACAAATCCAAAAATAAGGATTAAGGTTGAAATAGATGATAACTGTCTGAAATTGAAGGTGGTTAATTCAACACTGGGGAATAAGAAAAAGGATGAAACCTTAAGTGAAGGAATTGGGTTGAAGAATGTGAAACGGCGATTGGAACTGATTTATCCTGATTCGCATAAACTAAAGATAAAGAGTGGCGAAAAACAATTTGAAGTAAAACTTTCTATTTGCAGGATTAGTGATACCGGCATTTAATTATGAATAAGATAAAGTGCATAATAGTTGATGATGAACCTTTGGCAATTGAGGTATTAAAAAACCATGTTGGCAAGGTTGATTCGCTGGAGTTGGCTGGAACCTGCGCTGATGCCATTGAAGCATTTGATCTGCTGCAAAATAAACAGGTTGATTTAATGTTTCTCGATATTCACATGCCCGAAATGAAAGGAACGGACCTGGTAAAAACCTTGCAGAATCCTCCGTCGGTGGTATTCACAACGGCACATCGCGAATATGCCATAGAAAGTTACGACCTGAATGTGCTGGATTATTTGTTAAAGCCCATTTCGTTCGAACGTTTCCTGCAGGCAATTGAAAAATATAATCAGTACAATCTTTCCGTTGAGGAAGTAAGTTTGCACAAAAGTAACGGAGATGAAGAGTATATATATTTACGCGAGAAAAATGTGATCCATAAAATTCCACTTTCTGAAATTTTATATGTGGAGAGTTTCGGCGATTCTTTGGTGTTGCATACACACGACAGGGAGATTAATAGCCGGTGTACTATTTCTTCGCTTGAAAAAGCGTTGCCACAAGAGCATTTTATCCGTATTCATCGTTCATATTTAGTAGCCGTAACCCGAATTACGAGTTTTAGCCCGGTGATGGTTGCTATTGGAAAACACGAATTTCCGATTGGTACCAGTTATCGAAAAAATGTATTTGAAAAATTAGATTATAACTCATTTTTGAATAAATAAAATAAACCATGAAACAGACCAAATTAACCATCTTGCTTGCATTTATCAGCCTTTCTTTAACCGCCCAGGTAACTCAGTGGCGAGGACCTAACCGCGACGGGCATTTTACTGATACAAATTTATTGAAATCGTGGCCCGAAGGAGGGCCGGAACAAATCCTTGAAGTGGAAGGAATAGGAAAAGGCTATTCGTCGCCGGTGCTCGAAAACGGTACTATTTACACTACCGGAATGATCGATACACTCGATTACCTTACTGCTATTAATTCCGACGGAAGTTTTAAATGGCAGGTATCGTATGGCCTTTCATGGAATAAATCTTATCCCGATACACGGAGTACACCTGTAATTGAAGATGACAGGATATACGTGCAAAGTGGTACCGGACGTTTAGCCTGCATCAATAAAGAAACCGGGAAAGAAAACTGGGCGGTTGAGGTCGACAAAGATTATGAAGGAGAATATCATGTTTGGGGAAATTCAGAAACTCCCCTGATTATTGATAATCTCGTAATTTGTTCTCCTGCCGGACAAAAAACAAGTATTGTTGCGTTCGATAAATTTACCGGAAAACCGGTTTGGCAAAGTAAGTCGCTTGGCGGGGCACGCGGTTATGCATCAGCCGAAATTTATGAGTATAACAATTTTAGGTACATTCTGGCGGTAACCGCAAAAGAATTAATTGCACTTGTTCCTGAAACTGGTGAAATTGCCTGGCATTACACTTATTTCGATCCTGAAGTATGGAAATGGCAGGATAACGGCATGATTTGGACCAATACTCCGCTTTTTAAAGACGATGAAATTTTTATTTCAATGGGCTATAATTACGATGCAGTTATGTTGAAAATGGGGGCCGACGGTAAATCAGTTTCCAAAAAATATACCAATACCGTTCTTGATAATCACCACGGTGGGCTCGTTTTATATAATGGGCATGTTTACGGATCGAACTGGTCGAATAACAGCAAAGGAAACTGGGTATGCATGGACTGGGATTCAGGAGATATCAAATACGAAGAAGAATGGGGCTCAAAAGGTTCGCTTGTGATGGCCGACGGATTGCTTTACGCTTATAACGAAAGAGGTAACGTGGGATTAATTCAACCTGAAACCGATAGTTTTAAAGTAATCAGCGAATTTAAAATTACAAAAGGTGCCGGTCCTCACTGGGCGCATCCGTTCGTCAGTAACCAAAAGTTGTTAATTCGTCATGGCGATGTGCTGATGGTTTATGATATCGCTAAGAAATAGTTATTTTTAAGATCTGTCAAAAGAATTATATCGGGACCGTTTTAAGCTAATTTTTTTATATAAGAATGAAACCAACACTATCCATATTGTTTCTGTTTCTCGCTTTCTCGGTGATTGCGCAAAATGTGATTGAATTTAGAGGTGTTGAACGGAGTGGCTTTTACAAGGAAACAGGTTTAATGAAATTCTGGCCCGAAAATGGTCCCGCGTTATTGTTAAAAATCGATGGAGTTGGTAAAGGATTTTCTCAGCCTATTCTGGTTGATAAAACTATTTATGTATCAGGAATTAAAGAGGACACGATTGATATTCTTTCAGCTTATAATATGTCCGGCGAAATGCTTTGGGATGTGCCTTACGGTCGTTCCTGGACACGTTCATACATCGATAGCCGAAGTACGCCAACCTATTGCGATGGGAAATTGTATGTCGTAAGCGGAACAGGGCAGTTAAACTGCGTTGATGCGAAAAATGGTGAGATTATCTGGGCCGTGGATGCAGTTGCAAAGTACAGTGGTGAGATATATAAACATGGAGATGCCGAAGCGCCATTATTGGTAAACGATTTGGTGGTTTATATTACCGGCGGTGATAAAAATACGATGGTCGCTTTTAATAAAGAAAACGGCAAGTTGGTTTGGAAATCAAAGAGTTTGGGTGGAGGCAAATCGTATGCCTCGCCAACATTGATCAATCACCATGGCCGAAAAATTATTCTGGCTCAAACTTCCAACGACCTGTTGGCAATCGATCCTGAAAATGGAGAAATCATATGGAGTTACGATTTAATTCAATATCACCTGGGAAATCAGGGAATAGGCGCAAACACAAATCCGCCGCTATATTTTAACGATGAGATTTTTGTAACAAGTGGTTACGATCATCCGGGCTTAATGTTTTCTCTTTTAAATGATGGGAATTCCATAAAATTAAAGTGGAGAAACGATGTGCTCGACACTCACCACGGTGGGGTAGTTCTGGTGGATGGTAATATTTACGGTTCAAACTGGCAGCATAATTCAAAAGGGAAATGGGCATCTGTTAACTGGGAAACCGGAGAAACAAACTGGGAAAACGAGTGGATTAATAAAGGTGCCACTATTGCTGCCGACGGTATGCTCTATTTATATGAAGAAAAACGGGGAAACGTAGCTTTGGCGGAACCTTCAATCGATAGTTTAAAAATTATAAGTAGCTTTATGATTGAAGATGGAGAGGGACCACATTGGGCTCATCCTGCTATTTACGATGGTAAATTGTTTATCCGCCATGGTAATGTGCTGCTGATTTATGATGTAAAAGAAAAATAAGTATTGAGACAGAAGTAGTATGAAATTTATTGATGACATGCTGATTAGGTATCGCATCTTTTTTTTCTGCTAAGTATTTAAAGATAACATGACAAAACGATCAATTAATATTATTTTAATCCTTACTGCTACTATTGGGCTTTTAGCCATTGTGTGGTGGCTGAGTGCAGATCCTACAAAGGATTTTACAGTACACCTTAACGACGAGGATAATAGAGGAGCAGGCAATGCCTTTGTACAGGAAGTAACTATTGGAGAACATTTCGAAGAATTTTCTACAGATTATACTGTGTTGAATGAAACCTGGCCAAATTTTCGCGGAGCTGATCGAGATAATATTTCCAAGTCCCTTGTAACGTTGATTGAAAAGTTTGGTAGCGAAGGGCCCAAAATTCTTTGGTCGAAAAAGTTGGGAGAGGGGCATTCTGGAGCTGCTATTTACAAAGGGCTGGCTTATGTTTTGGATTATAATGAGGAAGAACGCGCCGATGTTTTACGTTGTTTTTCGCTGGTAGATGGTAAAGAACAATGGACTCGAGGTTACGATGTTGCCGTTAAACGAAATCACGGAATGGCTCGTACTATTCCAGCGGTTACTGAAGATTATATTGTTACCATCGGCCCTAAATGTCACGTTATGTGTCTCGACCGAAAAACAGGAGATTTTCGATGGGGGCTCGATATCGTTAAAGAATATCAGAATGAAATACCTTTTTGGTACACCGGTCAGTGCCCTCTTATTGATAACGATGTTGCAATTTTGGCAACCGGTGGCTCGAAGTTAATGGTGGCAGTTGATTGTAAAACGGGAGAAAAGCTTTGGGAAACACCCAATCCCAATGGTTGGAAAATGTCCCACTCATCGGTAATGCCGTACACTTTTGGTGGAAGGAAAATGTATGTGTACAGTGCCATTGGAGGTTTGCTGGGCGTTGCTGCCGACGGGGACGATGCCGGAAAAATTCTTTGGGAAACTTCTGCATGGAACCACTCGGTTATTGCTCCTTCACCGCTTTGTATGCCCGACGGAAAAATATTTATGACTGCCGGTTACGGAGCAGGAAGTATGATGTTACAACTTTCAGAGAATAACGGAACATTCAACATTGAACCGTTGTATGAATATTCGCCAAAAGATGGTTTGGCATGCGAACAACAAACGCCATTATTCTGGCAAGGTTATTTATTTGGTATTATTCCAAAAGACGGAGGTGCCTACCGTAATCAATTGGTTTGTGTAAACCCGTCTGATACTAAAAATGTAGTATGGTCGAGTGGAAAGGAAACCCGCTTTGGTTTGGGACCCTTTTTTATTGCCGATAACAAAATGTTCATTCTGAATGATGATGGAACATTAACTATTGCCCGGCCAAGTACCGAAAAATATATTCAACTCGATCAGGTAAGAGTTATCGAGGACGGGCACGATGCCTGGGCACCATTTGCACTTGCAGATGGCTACCTGTTAATGAGAGATTCAGAAACAATGGTTTGTATTGATTTGAATATTTAAATTGTGAAACTGTTAAATTGAAATATTGCAACACTGAAAGTGTCAAACGATAATAACCCCGGGTTTTAACCTGGGGGAAAGAAAGGAAACAAACTCGTTCGGCAAAGCAGGTTGATAAACTCGGGAAAGTTATCCCGGACGAAATAAGGATTGATAATTTAGGTGGAGAAATTTTAAAAGGTAAGATTGAAAGGAGGCGCTGAAAGTGTCAAACAATAATAACCCCGGGTTTTAACCCGGGGGAAAGAAAGGAAATAAACTCGTCCGGCGAAGCAGGTTGATAAAAGAGGGAAGGTTATCCCGGACGAAATAACGAATGTAAAATTGAAATAGAGAAGCTGAAAAATCTGATTTGAAAAGAAATGAAAAACAAAGGAATCGTCATATTTCTTATCGTGTTGGCAGTTGTTATCGTTGCCGTAATTGTTGGCGACTGGTATTCGAAACGGCCCGATAACATGGAACCCAATCAATTTGCATTCAGCGTTGATGAATTCCGTAATGTTCCTGATGAACTCATTTTATATAAAGAAACCAAAAATTTTAAAGTCGGCTTTCAGCAGCCCGAAGGAATTACCATCGAAGATGAACTGATTTACATGGTTGGCGACAGTGCTTTAAAGATAATTGACAAATCGGGGAAATTGCTGAATGATATTTCTCTTTCTGACGAACCGCACACAGTTGAAGTGGCAGGCGATGTTATTTATGTGGCATTTGAGAAAGAAATTCAGGTTCTTAACAGAAATGGAGAGATAATAAATAGATGGAGTTTTCCCGATGTTAACTCGTATATAACTGCTCTGGCAACTACCGAAAATGAACTGTTTGTTGCTGACGCCGGAATACGAAAGATCCATCGATTTTCATTGAATGGAGAGAAATTAAATGATTTTGAAGGGGAAGTCAGTGAGGATGTCCTTCATGGTTTTATCGTTCCAAGTCCGTATTTCGATATTGACATCAATGTGTACGGCGATTTGTGGGTGGTAAATCCTGGTTTACATACACTGGAAAATTATACCGCAGAAGGCCGGTTGCGCGAACATTGGAAAGCCAGTGGTAATCAGACAGAGAATTTTAGCGGATGTTGTAATCCCGCCCATTTTTGTTTTTTGTCTGATGGAAGTTTTGTCACCAGCGAAAAAGGACTGGTAAGGGTGAAAATTTACAAACCATCAGGCGAGTTTTTAGGTGTTGTAGCACCACCAACAAAATTCGAAGATAAAGTTGAAGGTCAGGCACCCGATGTTGCTGTTGACTCAGAAGACAATATTTATGCCCTTGATTTTGATAGAAATGTATTAAGGGTATTTGAGAAGAAAAAGCCCCAACGCGGCGAAAGCTAACAGTACAGGGCAACGCCCTGTGATAATGAATGAAGCGAATAAAGGCGCAACCACGCTTTTGGATTGAAAATGGAGTTAAGATGCGCCGCAAAAACGAAAGTTGATTAAAGGGATGAAAAGAAAAACTCCAACGGAGTTTAACAATAATAGCCCCGGGTTTTAACCCGGGGGATGAAATAAGCGAAGCGAACAAGGCGCACCCACGCGCTTCGTTTGAAACTGGAAATAAGATGCGCCGCAAACGAAAAGTTGATCAAAGAGAGATGAAACGAAAAGACTTTATAAAAACAACAAGCCGTTTATTGATTTTAGGAGGAATAACCGCCTCCACAGGCTATTTGCTGATCAATAAAAAAGTAACGGCTAATTGTTCGGTTTCCCCCACATGTAAGAATTGCGGTAAATTCGATAAATGCGAATTGCCACAGGCAAAGGAGGTGAGAGATGGAGAAAAAAAGTAAATCGCAAAGCAGACGGAATTTTATTCAAAACGGAGCCCGTGGATTTTTGTTGTTATCACTCGGATCAGTAAGTGTTGCCGCATTAAAAAAGGTAACCACTTCTGACTATGTTTGGCAAATCGATCCGTTTAAATGTTCACAGTGCGGACGTTGTGCAACTGAATGTGTTATGTCTCCTTCTGCAGTAAAATGTGTGCATGCCTACGATTTGTGTGGCTACTGCGACCTTTGCGGAGGATACCTGAAACCCGATGCCAATGAGCAAAATACTGCTTCCGAAAATCAGCTTTGCCCAACATCTGCTATTTCACGACGTTTTATCGAGGAACCTTATTTCGAATACCATATCGATGAAGATTTGTGTATTGGATGTGCAAAATGTGTGGAAGGATGTACCTCATTCGGAAACGGCTCGCTGCACCTGCAAATAATGCACAACATTTGTTTAAACTGCAACGAGTGTTCCATTGCCCGGCTTTGTCCGTCGGATGCCATCAGCCGTGTTCCTGCCAGTGAAGCATACAACATTAAAGGTGATTTTACCCAAAACCCGGATGCCTGAATTTGAAATGAAAAATCAAATAAAAATAGATACAAGTTGCGAGATGCAAGATTCGAGTCTCGGGTTTTATAAACCGGCAATAGGCAGTAGTCAATTGGCAAATTACCTGCAACCTGTAACCAATAACCTTTTTACCTTGAAAAAATTAAAAAGTATTTTTTATACGCTGATATTTCTTTTAGTAACCTTTTCATCTTTTGCTCAACAACAGCGTTTCCCGAAACCTGAGTTCGAAACGGGGTACGAGCAGCCATCGCCAATAACGCCGGAACCGAGGGCTTTGGCAATGGAATATTTCGATGTTCTGGTATTGCTTTTAGTACTTTCAGCTGCCACCTGGTTTGCATTAAAACGCAGGTCGCGCCAGGGAATTTTGTGGCTTTCCATATTCACGCTGATTTATTTTGGCTTTTATCGGAATGGATGTATTTGCAGTATTGGTTCGATTCAGAATGTAACACTTACTTTTTTCGATTCAACTTATGCTATTTCATTAACAGCCTTGCTGTTTTTCCTGTTACCGTTGCTGTTCACCCTGTTTTTCGGGCGGACATTTTGCGCGGGGGCATGTCCACTGGGAGCCATTCAGGATTTGGTGGTTGTTAAGCCGATTAGTCTGCCAAAGTGGTTAAACAAAACACTGGGTTTAATTCCATACATTTATTTGGCATTGGCCGTTCTTTTTGCGGCAACCGGCACCGATTTTATCATTTGCCGTTACGATCCATTTGTCGGGATTTTCCGCATGGATGCCAAATTTCATATGATTGTACTGGGAATTGCCTTTTTGTTGATGGGCATGTTTGTGGCACGTCCTTATTGTCGTTTTTTATGTCCTTACGGTGTTTTGTTGAGTTGGATGTCGCGTTTTTCCAAATGGCATTTAAAGATAACTCCCACCGAATGTATTCAGTGTAAACTTTGTACACATTCTTGTCCGTTCGATGCTATTGATTTTCCAACCAACGAAAAAGAAGTGGTAAAATCGGGACTGGGACCCAAACGTTTTATTACCTATGCTTTAATTATTCCTCTCTGGATGGGATTGGGAGTTTTTGTTGGAGCCAAATCCCATACATTCCTGTCGAAAGCAAATCCTGATGTATATCTGGCAGAGTTGCTCATTTCGCATCCTGAGCTAAAAGAAGATCCGGATAATATTGATATTCAGACTTTCCTCGCCGCTGGAAAATCAATGGAACAATTAGTTGCAGAAGCAGAAGTGATCCGCGATAAATTTTATATAGGAAGTATGATAGCAGGCGGATTCCTGGGGTTGGTAATTGGCATGACCTTATTAAATACAGTGGTGTTTAGAAAACGACAGGATTATGAACCGCACAAAGGCAACTGTTACAGTTGTGCCCGGTGCGTTGATTATTGCCCGGTTGAGAAAAAGAAAGATTAACTATTAAAATATGAAGTCCGCGAAACGTTAAGGACGAATACTTCGATCTTCCGTCTTCGGTCTTCCAGCTTAAAAAATATGACTACTTCAGATAAATTAAAACTCTCTCAGAACATTGCTCTAATTGCCGGTATTTTCTGTACGGCAGTGGCTATTTTGTTATTGCTTAATTTCTGGCAGGTTTCAAAAACCGATCCTATAGAAAGTAAAGCACTCGAAGCTTTGGTTGAACGTTTGAAAGACGATCCCAATAACGAGGAATTAAAAGAAGAGATACGGAACTTTGACCTGTTGGCACGCAAGGCATATTTCAACAGTCAGTGGCAGGTGAAAACCGGAGCTTATCTTTTGTTGTTTGGGGCTATTGTATTGGCTTTTTCATTAAGAGTTTACTATTCTGCGAAAAGTAAAATTGAGGAGCCTGATGCAAAACTGGAAAACGAAATTGCCAGCCGAATTCTTGCTCAAAAAGGAATTGTTATTGTTGGAGCGGCAGTCATGGTCCTGGCTATAATTGCGTCGTTTGCAACTGTTAACCACCTTGATTTTTACGAGGCTGAGTCGCAAGTAGCTGAAACAACACCCCAAGATGAAGGTATTGAGGTTATTGAGGTTGCAGAAAGTCCCCAGACGGTTACCGAAACCACAGAACAGGAAGTGAAGGAAGAAGCTCCCGAAACTGTTGGACAAGTAGTTGAGGAAAAATCTGAAGTAGCCAAACCAGAGAAGGAAACAGAAGAAGTAGTTGAAAAACAGGCGGAGAAAGTTCAGCCAAAAACAGTTGCCATTTCAGGACCAACTTTAGCCGATGTGCAAAAAAATTCTAATTCTTTCCGTGGGCCTTTATCGCAGGGAGTGAGTTTACATAAAAATATTCCAACGGAATGGGATGGCGCGGCTGGTACAAATGTATTATGGAAGGCCCCGATTTCGAAATTTGGATTAAATTCTCCTATCATATGGGGCGATAAATTATTTATATCAGGTGCGGATAATTCAGCTCGTGAAGTTTACTGTTACGATCGTAACACGGGAAAATTATTATGGACAGGTGTAGCCGATAACATTCAGGGATCTCCGGCACAACCTCCACGGGTAAGCGATGATACCGGACTTGCAGCACCTTCATTAACAACCGATGGAAAAGCAGTATTTGCCATTTTTGCAACGGGAGATGTGATTGCGTTCGATATGAACGGCAAACGTGTTTGGGGCAGAAACCTGGGAGTTCCCGATAATCATTACGGCCATTCTTCTTCTTTGATTACCTGGGACGGGAAACTGTTGGTTCAATACGATACCAATAAAGGAGGAAAACTGTTAGCCTTGAGTAATGCCAATGGAGAAACGGTTTGGGAAACAACTCGTCAGGCAAAAATTTCGTGGGCCAGCCCGCTTTTGGCAGAAGTTGACGGCAAGTACCAGGTTATTCTAACCTCCGATCCGATTGTTGCCGGTTATGATGTTGAAACCGGCAAGGAATTGTGGGCAACGGAGTGTATGATGGGTGAAGTTGGTCCTTCGGTTGCATATAGCGATGGTTTGGTATTTGCAGCAAACGAGTACGCCCGGTTAGTGGCCATTAATGCAAAAGATGGTTCTATTGTTTGGGAAAACGACGAATATCTGCCGGAAGCATCAAGTCCGGTGGCTTGCAATGGATTATTGTTTATTGCAACCAGTTATGGTGTGTTGGTTTGTTATGATGCCAAAACAGGAGATCAGTACTGGGAGCATGATGTTGGAGCAACTTTGTATTCATCGCCGGTAATTGCCGACGGTAAGTTATTCATGATGGATAACGACGGTGTGATGCGAGTATACGAAGCGTCGAAAGAAATGAAACTGATCAGTGAAAACGAATTGGGAGAAATGTCAGGGCCAACTCCTGCCTTTGCTGACGGAAGAATTTATATTCGCGGAGATAAGAATTTGTATTGCATAGGAAAGTAATTCTGAATGGCTTCGCGTTTTTGAGTGAAAATTGAAATGACAGAACAAAACAAATATATCGATCAGCTAGTTCAGGAAAAAGGCTCCACAAAAAAGAGCCTGATTCCGATACTCCAGGCTATTCAGAAAGAATATAATTATTTGCCTGAAGATGTATTAAAATATGTAGCTGAGAAAACAGAAATAACTGCCGCCGAAATTATCGGTGTGGCCAGTTTTTATTCGCAATTTCGTTTACAACCGGTGGGTGAGCACATGATAAAAATTTGTGTGGGAACAGCTTGTCATGTAAAAGGTGCAGGACTTGTTTATGATGCTTTCCGCCGGGAATTTAATTTACCTGAAGGAGTTGATACCGATGAATCGGGAAAATATACTTTAGAAAAGGTTGCATGCCTGGGGTGCTGTACTTTAGCACCGGTTGTCCAGATTGATGGTACAACTTATGGTCATGTGGCATCCGATCAGGTGGGGCAGATTATTGAAGATTTTGAAAGTCTGGCCGGCAAACAAGATACAAAAAAGGCCAGGAAGGCAGACGGAACTGAGATACAAGGTGAAATTCGAATAGGTCTTGGATCATGTTGTGTTGCCAGTGGTAGCCAGGAGATTCGTAAAGAAGTGGAAAGTGTGGTAAATGAAAGTGGCCTGCGTGTAAAATTAAAACATGTGGGATGTGTTGGAATGTGCCACCAGGTGCCATTGGTTGAAGTGGTTCCGAATGAAGGAGAATCAACGCTTTATGCTAAAGTAAAACCCGAAGATGTAAAGAATATTGTAGAGAACCATTTTCAGGCTCCGGGACTATTCACTCGTTTGAAAAATAAACTGATTCATACTGTTGAGGATATTCAAACCGATCGTAACTGGGAAGGTATTCAGCGTTACGAAATAAGCATGCGCGAAAAACCCGTTGCCTCTTTTTTGGGCAAACAGGTTCCCATTGCCACGGAGTACCGCGGTATTATAAATCCGTTAGACGTAAACGAATACAAAAAAAGAGGCGGCTTTTCTGCTCTTGAGAAGGTGTTAAAATCCATGTCGTCTGATGAGGTTATCGAGGAAGTGAAACAAAGCGGAATTCGCGGACGGGGTGGAGCCGGTTTCCCAACTGGCTTAAAATGGAGTTTTGTTAAAAAAGAGAAAAACGATACTAAATATATCATTTGCAATGGCGATGAAGGCGATCCGGGAGCTTTTATGGATCGAATGCTTTTAGAGTCGTATCCTTTCCGTGTTATAGAAGGGATGATTATTGCCGCTTATGCGACTGAGATTCATCAGGGATATTTTTATATCCGGGCTGAATATCCTTTGGCTGTGAAACGTATCCGCGAAGCATTAAAAATTTGTCGCGAGAATAATTACCTCGGAGAAAATATTTTAGGAACCGATTTTCATCTCGATTTGCAAATCTATGAAGGTGCCGGCGCTTTCGTTTGTGGTGAGGAAAGTGCATTAATGGCATCTATTGAAGGGAATCGTGGTTTCCCGAGAATGCGTCCTCCGTTTCCGGCAGAGAGTGGTTTGTGGGGAAAGCCGACATTGGTTAATAACACGGAAACTCTGGCCCAGATTTCTTATATTCTGAGAAATGGCTCTGAAGAATTTTCAAAAATCGGTACAGAAAAAAGTACGGGAACAAAAGTGTTTGCTTTAGCCGGAAAAATAGCTCGTGGCGGATTAATTGAAGTACCCATGGGGATCACTATAAAACAGGTAATCGAAGAAATTGGTGGTGGTATTGCCAACGGAAGAAAGTTCAAAGCAGTACAAATTGGCGGTCCGTCGGGTGGTTGTATTCCTGCTGAATATGCCGATATTCCGATAAATTACGAGTCGCTGAGTGAAATGGGTGCCATGATGGGATCAGGTGGTTTGGTTGTGCTCGACGACACCGATTGTATGGTAGATATTGCCAGGTATTTTTTGTCGTTCACGCAGGAAGAATCTTGTGGAAAGTGTACCTTCTGCCGTGTGGGAACGAAGCGAATGCTCGACATTCTCGACAACATTACAAAAGGAAAGGGCAAACCCGGCGATATTGAAGAGTTGGAGAAGTTAGCCGAATGGACAAAAAAAGGCAGTTTGTGTGGATTAGGAAAAACAGCCCCGAATCCGGTGTTGAGTACGCTCAAATATTTCCGAGAAGAATATGAGGCACATATTAACGGTACCTGCCCGACCGGAAAATGTACCGATTTAATAACATATTCGGTAAACGATAATTGTATTGGTTGTACCAAATGTGTGCAAAAATGTCCGGTTGATGCGATTCCGTTTACTCCGCACGAAAAGCATAGTATCGATCCTGAATTATGTATAAAATGTGATTCCTGTCGTTCAGCTTGTCCCGTAGACGCTATTGATGTGAAATAACACGGGATTAAATGATAGGGATTTTGAACATGTGAAAAAGAATGATTCAACACAACTCGTAGCTCGAATCTCGTAACACGTAACTCGAAAAAATGATTACACTAAAAATAAATAATAAAGAAATTCAGGTTGAACCCGGCACTTCCGTAATGAAAGCGGCACAACAAATGGGAATTGATATTCCAAATATGTGCTGGCACGACGAGTTGGAACATTTCACATCCTGCATGCTTTGTATGGTGAAAGACCAGAAAAACGGACGGCTTTACCCGTCTTGTTCTGTGAAAGCCACTGAGGGAATGGAGGTGATTACAGACGATGAAGAGGTTCATGAATCGCGTAAAACAGCCTTGGAACTTTTATTGAGTGAACATGTTGGCGATTGTGAAGCACCTTGCCAGGTAGCTTGTCCGGCTCATATGGACATTCCAAAAATGAACCGACTGATTGCAGCCGGCAAATTTGATGAAGCGCTGGCAGTTGTGAAAAAAGATATTGCACTTCCGGCTGTTTTGGGAAGAATCTGTCCTGCTCCCTGCGAAGGTGCCTGTCACCGAAAAACGGTTGATGAACCGGTTTCCATTTGTTTGCTGAAACGTTTTGTGGGTGATGAAGGTGCGGCTCCGGAAATAACTCCGTCAGAAAAAACGGGTAAAAAGGTTGCAGTGATTGGTGCCGGACCTGCTGGCCTGGCCGCGTCTTATTATCTTCAGTTGAAAGGGATTGAGGTAACTTTGTTCGATAAAAATGAAAAGCCCGGAGGTTTACTCCGTACAAAAATCAATGATGAAATTCTTCCCAAAGATATTTTGGATAAGGAAATCGATTTGATTTTGAAAACGGGAGTGGAATTCAAAGGGGAAAAAGAAATAAATGTAGCGGAATTCAAAAAATTAAAGACCGATTTTGATGCTATTGTTGTTGCCAGTGGTGCTATTTCTGAAGATTCGGACAAGTTTGGACTAAAGGCCGGCCCGAAAGGAATTGTGGCAGACCGAACAACTTATCAAACCTCTGATGAAAAAGTTTTTGCCATTGGAAATGTTTTGCGTTCATCGCGTTTAGCAGTACGTTCTGTTGGGCAGGGAAAAGAGGTCGCCTTTTCGGTAATTCAATATTTGGAAGGCCTTGAAATTAAAGGAGAACCCCGGCCGTTTAATTCCCGCTTTGGAAAATTGGTGAAAGATGAATTTGCTGAATATCTGAAAGAATCAATTGATTCGAAAAGAAATTATCCGACAGAAGGAGGACGTTCCGGATTTTCAAAAGAAGAAGCCATAGAAGAAGCCAAACGTTGTTTGCATTGCGATTGCCGTGCCATCGACGATTGTAAGCTTCGAACTTATTCCGATCAATACCAGGCCAACCAAAAAAGATTCCAGACAAGTGATCGTCGTAACATTAAAAAAGCGATAAATCATAGTTCGGTAGTTTATGAACCCGCAAAATGTGTTAAATGCGGAATCTGCGTTCGTCTTGCCGGTAAATACAAGGAAAAATTTGGATTCACTTATATTGGCCGAGGTTTTGATGTGGAAATTGGAGTCCCGTTTAATGAGGAATTGGAAAAAGCCTTAACCGAAACGTCGTTGAAGATTGCAAAAGCCTGTCCGACAGGAGCAATTTCGTTAAAAGAATAATGAATGTTGAATGATGATTAACGATTTGAGAAGTAAATCAATAATCGAAATTCGTTAATCGAAATTCGTTAATCAATATGAGAATAAAATTTATAGCAGTTTTGATTTTTGTTTTTTCTGGTGTATTTAGTTATGCCCAGCCTTCCGATTCCTGGCCTATTTTTCGTGGCGACCAGAACCTTACCGGCATTTCAAATACCACAATTCCTGATCAACCTAAATTGTTGTGGACATTTCAAACAGGTGATAATATTAAATCCGGGCCGGTAGTTGCCAACGGAAAAGTTGTAATTGGCTCAACCGACGGTTTTGTTTATTGCATGGATATGAAAGGTAAACTTCTCTGGAAATTCGAAACCAACAACTCCATTGAAGCTCCTGCTCTTATCCATGAAAATGTGGTTTATATTGGCAACTTGGACGGAATGTTGTATGCTCTCGACCTCAACACAGGAGAAAAAATCTGGGATTACGAATGTGAAAATCAAATCGTTGGTTCTGCCAACTGGTGGAGTGATGGAAAATCGACATACATTTTTGCCGGCAGCTACGATTTCTACCTGCATTGTGTGGATGCTAAAACAGGGGAGGTAAAATGGAAATACGAGTCGGATAATTATATAAACGGAGCAGCAGCCTGTGCCAACGGAAAAGCAATGTTTGGGGGCTGCGATGGCTTTCTTCATATTGTGGATGTTGCCACCGGTAAACTCGATAAAAAGATTGATGTAGCTACTTATGTGGCCGGTTCTGTTGCTGTTGAAAAGGATAAGGCCTGGATCGGCGATTACGACGGGCGTTTTTTCCAGGTTGATTTAAAAACAGATACAACTACCTGGGTATGGGAGGATGAGAAAACACACCTGCAGTTTATTGCATCTCCTTCGCTGTCAGGCGACAAGGTTTTAACAGCCAATTACAATAAATTTTTGTATTGTTTCGATAAAAATACTGGCGAGAAATTGTGGGAATACAACACCGGAAGGAATGTGGAGGCTTCTCCTGTAGTCGTTAAAAATAAAGTAATTGTATCGAATATGCGCGGCGACTTAACTATCGTGAACCTTTTAGATGGAAAACTTGTTTGGACTTACGAAATCGGAAGTCAGATTATAACCAATCCGGCTGTTGCCGGCGGGAAAATATTTGTTGGAGCTTTCGATGGGAATGTGTATTGTTTCGGCAATTAGTTATTGAAAGAAACTTTTGGTTTCAAACTTCCTGCTTCTAAATATAATTTTATGAACATCTTACAAATTATACCCGGCTCTGGTGGCAGTTTCTACTGCGGAAATTGCCTGCGCGACAGCAAGTATTTTAATGCCATGCGTTCCGAAGGTCATCGGGTAACCAAAATTCCCATGTATCTCCCTTTGTTTGCCGATGAACATGATATTTCGGAAGTGCCGATTTTTTATGGAGCCATTAGTTTGTACCTGAAACAAGTGTATCCTATATTCCGGAAAGCACCGGCGTGGTTCGATAAATTACTCAATTCAAAACCGCTAATGAAAATTGCAGCTTCCATGGCTGGATCCACTCGTGCCAAAGGATTAGAAGACATGACTATTTCCATGCTTCTGGGTGAAGAAGGTGCACAAAAGGACGAGCTCGATCACATGGTGAATTGGATTGCAGAGAATTGTAAACCCGATATTATCCATATTTCCAATGCGTTGTTGCTGGGATTGGCAAAACGTTTAAAAGAAAAACTTGGCATTCCGGTACTTTGTTCCCTGCAGGATGAAGACGTTTGGATTGATCCAATGCAACCTCAGTTTCAGGAAAAAATTTGGGACCTGATGCACGAACGCTCGAAAGATGTGGATGTTCTCATTTCTGTTAGCCATTATTTTGCTGATGTAATGAGGCAAAGAATGAACTTGCCGGACGAAAAAATAAAAACCATTCATTTGGGTGTGGATGTAGAAGACTACAAATACATTTCTACCAAAGAAAAACCACGTAATGTTGGCTATCTCTCAAGAATGTGTCATAAAGATGGATTTGATATTGTTGTAGATGCATTTATTGAACTAAAAAAGAAGCCTGGTTTTGAAGATGTGAAGTTGATCGCAACCGGAGGTTCAACCGGTGATGATACGAAGTTCAATAAGGAACAAAAACGAAAGCTAAAAGAGAACAATCTCTTGAATTCCTTCGAAATTTTATCGGAGTTTGGAGATGAAGCCATTCACGATTTTTTCAGTAAAGTATCGCTAGTCTCTGTACCTGTGCGGGTTGGAGAAGCCTTTGGTATGTACCTGATTGAAGCGATGGCATCGGGAGTGCCTGTAGTTCAGCCTGAATTAGGAGCTTTCCCTGAGATTGTTGAAATTTCGGGAGGAGGAGTCATTTACGGACCGAACACTCCGGAAAAATTGAGCGAAACGTGGGCCGATTTATTGAATGACCCTGAAAAACTTGAACAGCTTAGTTTGGCAGGATTTGAAGGAACCAATAAAAATTTTAATATCCATAATCATACTGCCGAGATTATAAGCGTGTATGAGCGTTTGATGAAATAATTAATTGGCGTCTTTGCGCCTTCGCGAGATAGACTTATGTTACTACAATTAAAAAATATAGCAAAAGGTTACGGCGAGCCCGGATCGCACAGTTTTCGCCCGGTTTTAAAGGATCTTGATTTGCAAATTGGAAAAGGAGAGCGGATTGCCATTATTGGTCCAAGCGGATCAGGTAAAACCACCTTGTTAAACCTGATTGGCGCTTTGGACTTGCCCGATTCGGGTCAGGTTTTTTTTAATGGAAAAGATATAACCGGTTATTCAAAAAAAGAACTGGCAGCTTTTCGGAATCAGAATCTGGGATTTGTGTTTCAACTTCATCATTTAATGCCACAGCTAAGTATGTGGGAAAATGTTTTATTACCTGTTTTGCCCCAGGGAAAGGTTTCGAAGGAGCATAAAGAGTGGGCTGAGTATCTCATTAAAAAAGTTGGAATCTGGGAGCAACGAAATCAAAAACCATCTGAAATGTCGGGTGGCGAATGTCAACGTACAGCGGTAGTCAGGGCTTTAATTAATAAACCCGAACTTATTCTCGCTGACGAACCAACCGGGGCTTTGGATGAAGAAAATGCCAGGGCTCTTTCAGAGTTGCTCATTCAATTAAGTGAAGAGGAAAAAGTAACCCTTGTAACCGTTACACATTCTTCTGCTTTGGCAGATAAAATGGAACACAAATATTTATTACGAAACGGCAAATTGGAAAAAGAATAATCTCCCCTCTTTGAGGGGAGTACGGCGAAGCCGGGAGGAGTGAGTATGACCAAACTTCAATACATAATAAAATCGTTTATACACTACTTTAAAGCCAATCTTTTGGTGGCTTTGGGAGTTGCAATCAGTACCATGGTTTTAACCGGTTCATTGATTATTGGCGACTCAGTGCGACACAGTTTAACGCAGGCCACTTTTTATCGCCTCGGCAAAACAACGCACCTTGTATCGGTGGTAGAACGTTATTTTCGTCAGAAAATGGCAGCAGAAATAGAGGCCTACAATCCGGAAATAAAAGCTACACCTGTTTTACTTTTGGAAGGAATGGCCGTGGCTGATGGAGGTCAGCAGCGGGCTAACAAAGTGCAGATAGTTGGCGTTGATTACGATTTTGAGGAGATGTCGAATACTCCCTTACTTTCCGAACTTCAGAGTAACGAAATTGCTATCAGCCAAAATCTTGCTGAACGGTTGCAGAAAGGCGAAGGAGACAATATCCTTGTTCGTATTAAAAAGGCCAGCCTGATTCCCATGAACGCTCCCTTTGTTTCTGCAGAAGAAACGAGTGTGGCTTTAAGAGCAACCATTAAAAAAGTAGTTTCAAAAGAAGAGCTCGGGCGATTCAACCTGAAAAACTCACAGACCGCGCCTTATAATATTTTTGTGTCGATTAAGCGTTTAAACCGTTTGATGGAATTTGAAGGGAAGGCCAACCAGATTTTAATCTCAACGAACCTCGAGACGGAAACAGTTATGCAGTCTGTAAAAAACTGTCTTACCCCACAGGATGCCGGATTAGAGCTAAAAAAGATTGCGGCAACCAACGAAATGGAAGTTTCTACCGAACGCGTTTTCCTTGAATCAAAGGTTTCTGAAACGTTGAATGAACTTCCGGGAGCAAAGCCTATTTTGACCTATTTTGTGAATTCAATAGCTCGAAGCTCGAAGCTCGAAGCTCAAAGCTTTGTTACTCCATACTCTTTCGTTTCCTCGCTTAACAGTCTGCAACTTAGTTCTAATGAAATCATCCTCAATCGTTGGACGTCCGATGATTTAAAGGCAAAAGTTGGAGATAGAGTTACCTTAAAATATTTTGAAATCGGGCCACTGCGGAAATTGGAGAATAAAGAAGCAGAGTTTGTTGTAAAAGAGATTGTTTCGATGGATTCAGAACTGGCTGATCCAAGTCGTGTTCCGCATCTGCCAGGACTTTCAGATGCCGGACATTGCCGTGAGTGGGAGGCAGGTGTTCCCATCGATCTGGATGCTATCCGCGAGAAAGATGAAAAATACTGGGACGATTACAAGGGAACTCCAAAAGCCTACATTTCGACTGAAAAAGCCCTGGAGTTGTGGTCGAACCGATTTGGAAATTACACGGCTGTTCGTTATCCTGCAGATTCGTTTAACGAGAAAAAGTACAATGAAATATTTGCTCAGGAAATCTCGCCTGCCGATCTGGGAATGTCTGTTCAACCTATTAGAGAACAGGGAGTTCATGCCGCAGAAAATGGCACCGACTTTAGTGGGCTTTTTATTGGGTTAAGTTTTTTTATTCTGATAGCAGCCATTGTTTTAACATCTTTGCTTTTTAGGCTCAACCTTGAGAACCGTTCAGCACAGGTAGGATTGCTAGCGGCAATTGGATTTCAACAAAAACAGGTACGAAGTTTTTATTTGTGGGAAGGTTTGGTTATATCTGTTTTGGGGGGAATTATGGGGTTGATAGTTTCGGTTTTTTATACCCGGATTGTATTCCGCATTCTTAATTCGCTGTGGTTCGATATTGTACGTACCAATGTGTTGGAAATTAAAATCCTTCCGCTTACTTTAATTCTGGGCCTGGTAATCAGTCTTGTTGTTTCGCTCGGGGCCATTTTTATTTCTATTCGTCGTTTTCAGAAAAAAAGTGCCGTTGAATTACAAAAACAGGTTGAATCGAAAATATCGTCGACAAAAGCGCTCATTTATAAGATTGTCCTTTATTTTTCTCTTGGAGTGGCAGCCGGTATATTTGTGTCGCAAATTGGTTCAAATAAGCTGGATGCGAGCATGTTTTTCTTGTCGGGAGGATTGATGTTGCTCGGATTGTTATTATTGTTTCAGAAAATATTGATTCGTCATGAATCAAAACAAAAGGAATTAAGTTTTGGAATGCTTTCCCGGATTAATTTGTCGCGGAATATAGGTCGTTCGCTCACTGTGGTAATCCTCTTTGCGCTGGGTACTTTTCTTGTTGTTTCAACCGGATCGAACAAACTCGATTTGTTTGCCAATGCACAGGAGAAAGTAAGTGGTACGGGCGGATTCCTTTATTTTGCCGAAACAACCATGCCTGTTCTTTTTGATATTAATGGCACTGAAAAGCGGGCGGAAGAAGGGATTTACGAAGATTTTAATGTTGTTCAGTTTCGGAAGGTTGAGGGTGACGATGCCAGCTGTTTAAACCTGAATCGTATTAAACAGCCGGCAGTTCTGGGTGTTGATCCCGAAAATTTGCAGGGGCGTTTTGCTTTTGCTGCAAAAATGAAGGGTTTTGATGAGAATCTGTGGAAGGTTTTGGATGATGATTTTGACGATGGTACCATTCCTGCCATTGCAGATCAAACAGTTATTCAATGGGGATTGGGAATGAAAGTTGGCGATATCCTCCTGTATCAGAACGAACTTGGTGACACACTTCGCCTGAAACTTATTGCCGGTACAAAACCATCCATTTTTCAGGGATACGTATTAATTTCAAATAAACATTTTTTGAAAAATTACCCCACCAGCAGCGGATCGAATATCTTTTTAGTAGAAGGGAATCCTGAAGATGAAAAGGCGATTGGCGATGAACTGCAATCTGTTTTCCGCGATTATGGATGGGAAATGGAAAATACCGCCTGGCGATTGGTTGAGTTCTACTCAATTACAAATACTTACTTATCCATATTTTTAGCCTTGGGAGCGCTGGGTTTGATTCTTGGAACCATTGGTTTGGCAGTTATTCTTGCGCGCACAATTCTCGAGCGTCGCCGCGAAATCGCAGTGATGCAGGCTGTCGGTTTTCAGTCGGATTCCATTTTTAAATTACTGGTTAACGAGTATGTGATTCTTTTGGTTACAGGAGTGGTGATCGGTTTTATAAGCGCCGTGGTTGCTACACTTCCTGCATTTCTGTCAACCAATTCTGACGCGTCGTTTTCAACGGTGATTCTGGTAGTTGCATTAATTCTTATTAATGGTTTTGCTTGGATTGTTGGATTAAATTGGTTCTCGCTGCAGAAAAAAGTGGTGGTTGCAGGGTTGAGGATTGAGTAATTTTAATACCTCAAAATATCCCCCAATCCAACTTTCAATTCTTCCAATTGCTTCTCTGTAATTCTTCCGATTTTTTTCACCAGCCTTTCTGTCGAAATGGAACGAATATGGAAAGTGAGTACTTCCGATTTGGCTGATAATCCGTTTGTTGCGTCTGGTTCCAAAACATTATTTCCTTTATAACTTTTTATTTTCGTAGTAAGGGGGCAAGCGATAACAATGGGCATATATTCATTTAAAACATTTCCACTGATAATAACCACCGGGCGCATCCCTTTTTGTTCGCTGCCTTTTACCGGGTTCAGATCGGCAAGCCAGATTTCACACTGTTTCATCGCCCAGTTGTTTTAGGTAGTCTTCCATGCCTTCTTCCGCCAAATCCAAAATACTCTCATCCTGACCGGCTTGTTTATACGATTTAATGTATTCTGCACGGGTTAGTTGGTCGAGATAAATCTGAAGAGCCTTTTCGATAATTTTGTTTTTTGGCATCGAAAATTTTTGCGCCGTTTCGTTTAAACGCTTTAATATTTCATCGGGTAGTGTACTGGTAAATGTTGCCATGGTAATATGAATTGTATTTATGATTTACAAATATAATTCAAAAATATAATATTGGTGTTCCTATGGTTTTGAAATAAATTTCATTTTTACCCCTAAATTCCCTAAAGGGGACTTCTAAAAATCGTTTCATTTTTTACTCCCTTTAGGGAATGTTGTAGAACTAAAATGAAAAGATTTTTAGATTTCGTGAAATTTGTCGTTACCTTGTTCCTAATGATAAAACAGTATCTTTGAAAATACAAACAGAGAACAAAAACCATGGATAATCATAACCATTTTATGCAAATCGCTATCGATTTAGCCCAGAAAGGAATGGATTGTAACTGCGGAGGCCCGTTTGGGGCAATTGTGGTTAAAGACAATCAGATTATTGCAGAAGGATACAACAAGGTAATATCAACCAACGATCCCACAGCTCATGCCGAAGTAGTTGCTATTCGCGAGGCGTGTAACGTTTTAAACACATTCCAATTAAACGACTGTATTATTTATACTTCCTGCGAACCATGTCCCATGTGCCTGGGAGCTATTTACTGGGCACGACCTAAAAAAGTGTATTTTGGCGCCACAAAAGAAGATGCGGCAGCGATTGATTTCGACGATCATTTTATTTATAACGAGATTGAAATGGATTTTGATAAGCGCCATATTGAATTCGAAAATCTCATGCGCGATAAAGCCAAAGTTGTTTTTGAAAAATGGAAGAATAAGGAAGATAAAACAACATATTAAAGGAAATCATTATTTTAGAGGATGATTGGGGGAGTGCCCCAAGCTATAAGTTAAACTGATAAAAACAGTTCATGCCGGATCAGCAAAATCAGGATTATTTCAAAAAAAAGGTTCAGGAGCTTGAAGCACAGCTTTCAGCATTAAAATTGGATCTGGAAAATACCCGTTTTCAGCTTGATAATGAAATTAATAAACATTGGTTTTACCAGTTGATTGCTGATTTTGCGTTTGGATGGGAGCTGTGGTTCGAACCCAGTGGGAAAATAAAGTACTGTTCTCCTTCGTGTTCCGACCTTACCGGTTATACATCGAATCAGATTATTGCTTCATCCGGAATTACAGAGTTGCTGGTTTATGATTCCGACAAAGAAAAGTATTTAGCTTTTGTAAAAGGAGCTTTGAATCAGAGTCTGGTCAACCAAAGTCTTGAATTTCGTATTCTTACCCGAACCCGGCAGTTGCGATGGTGTACAATGAGTGTGCGCGGTGTTTACGATAAACAGGGGAAATACCTGGGAATCCGTTCTTCCATCCAGGATATTACACGCCTGAAAAACGCAATGGGACACATACAAGAACTGGAAAAAGGAAAGAAGTTTGAGCACCGTAACAAACAGCGCTTGCAAACCGAACTGGAACTGAAAGACCGGGAATTGGTTTCTTTTCTTATGCAATTATCGCAGAAAAACGAGCTTCTGGCAAAAGCAATGAACATGCTTCAGAATAAGACTGGTGCATCTCCCAAAATACTTGTTAAACAGGTAACAGAATTGCTACAATCCAACTCGTTTCAGTTTATCGACTGGGGAATCGTTGAGAACCAGATGGAAAAACTCTATCCCGGATTTCTGGATCGTCTGCAAACACGCCACCCTGAAATCAGTACCAATGATAAAAAACTGTGTTCGTACATTCGTCTTGGACTGTCGAGTAAAGAGATTTCAGGGTTATTGAATATTGCTCCCAAAAGCGTAGAGATTGCACGTGTAAGATTACGTAGAAAACTAAATCTTCCGCAAAAAAATCGTCTTTTAAATTATCTCTCTCAGATTTAAGTTAAGTTTATTTTTATAATAGTTGATTTTATTGTAGTGTTTTTTTAATTGTAATTTTACTTATTAATAGGTATTTGATTATTTGTTGTAGTGTTTTTAGTTTCTATTGATATGTATGTGTTAGGTTTTTTGATTCGTTGTGTTTGAGTTTTTTGTTTTACATTCGTTTCTGAAAACAATTTCAATTATATGGCTCAAAACACCGACACTCAGTATCGTAATTTATTCGACGAAGAGATTGGACAATTGGTTCACCAGGGATGTTCATCCACCGACTGGAGCCTGGTGAAAGTTTCACACGATTTTATTCCAGACAGTATTGAGAACAGCAAATTCACCGGACACATCCGTCTGAATAGTTTTTCAGGAAAGGTTAAGCTTGTTGGAGGAATCACCTTCAATACTGGCATTTACAATGCCTGGTTGCACAATTGCGAAGTGGGCAGGAACGCTTTGATCCACAATGTGAGAAGTTATATTGCCAATTATAAAATCGAAGAAAACGTGGTGATTCATAATATTACCACGCTTGCTGTCGATGGCAAAACGTCGTTTGGTAACGGGATTTTGGTTGAAGCGATAAATGAGGGTGGCGGCCGCGAAATACCTATTTACGATTACCTCTCGGCGCATGTAGCGTATATGATGTCGTTGTACCGGCATCGACCTAAGCTGGTGAGCACTTTAAAAGATATGGTAGCCGGATATAGCCGTTCCATAACCAGTGATACAGGTGTAATCGGTGCTCATTCAAAAGTGTTGAATTGTAATACAATATTGAATGTAAAAACCGGGCCATATACAACTGTCGATGGGGCTAAAAAACTGAAGAATGGTAGCATTAACAGTAATTACGAAGCTCCTGTTGTTATCGGTGAAGGAGTGATAATGGATGATTTTATAGTAAGCTCCGGCTCAAAAATAGCAGATGCTACTTTGGTCTCGAAATGTTTTGTTGGTCAGGGATGCACGCTCGATAAACATTATTCGGCTGAAAATTCCCTGTTTTTTGCCAATTGTCAGGGATTTCACGGCGAGGCATGTTCTATTTTTGCAGGACCTTATACGGTGACCCATCATAAATCTACTTTACTGATTGCGGGAATGTTTTCGTTTATGAATGCCGGAAGTGGTTCGAATCAGAGTAATCACCTGTATAAGTTAGGGCCTATTCACCAGGGAATTATGGAGCGTGGAGCGAAGACTACCAGCGATTCTTATTTGCTCTGGCCATCCAGAATCGGCGCTTTCTCGCTTGTGATGGGACGTCATTACAAACATTGTGATACTACAGATTTTCCTTTTTCGTATTTAATTGAGAGCAAGGATGAAAGTATCCTGGTGCCTGCTGTTAACCTGAAAAGTATCGGTACTATTCGCGATACGCAGAAATGGCCGAAACGTGATAAACGGACTGATTCAAATTTGCTGGATTTGATTAATTTTAATTTGCTGAGTCCTTATACGATCGAAAAAATGATCACGGGCCGCAATAAGTTGCTTTCAATTCGCAAATCGTCGGGAGAGCATGCCAATGCTTATAGTTTCGAAAAAATGAAGATTGAGAAACGCGCTATGGATCGCGGTGTACAGTTGTATGAAATGGCAATCTGGAAATTCTTGGGTAACTCACTGATAACACGTCTGCAAGGCGGGAAATATAATTCTGATGAGGAAATAAGGGAAAATCTTCGGCCGGATACAGAATATGGAAAAGGTTATTGGGTTGATTTGGCTGGAATGATTTGTCCGTTTGAAGCCTTAAATCAATTGCTTGATTCGGTGGAGGATTTGAATATTGTTTCGCTTGAAGAAGTGAACTCGGGCCTGTCGATGTTGCATAAAAATTACTACAACTACGAATGGACCTGGGCTGTTGATGTGCTTGGAAAATTCTACGGCAAACCTGTGGAAAAATTTACAGGGGAAGATGTGATCGCCGTGGTGAATAAGTGGAAAGAAAGTGTATTGGGGATTGATCGTTTTCTGTATGAAGACGCCAAAAAGGAGTTTTCGCTGACTAAAAAGACTGGATTTGGCGTTGATGGCAGGGAAGAAGCCCGTGAACTGGATTTTACAGAAGTGCGCGGCGAATTCGAAAAAAACGAAACCGTCCAGGCCATTCGGCTTCATATGGAGAAAAAAGAAAAGTTAGGAAATGATATGATCCGGTTAATGGAAAAAGTCGGGCTTGAACAACCTTTGAACTCCGAACTTTAAACCTTAAACTTTTAACATTCAATTTTAAACTAAAAGTATGTGTGGAATTGTAGGATATATTGGCGATAAAGAAGCTTTTCCGATTTTGATTAACGGGTTGAAACGACTGGAATATCGAGGGTACGATTCTGCCGGGATCGCTCTTTTTAACGGTTCGCTTGAAGTATATAAAAAGAAGGGCAAGGTTGCCGACCTGGAAAATTTTGTGCTATCAAATGACTATTCAGGGAAAACCGGTATTGGCCACACACGCTGGGCAACCCATGGCGAACCAAACGATGAAAATGCACATCCGCACAGTTCAATGAATGGAACGTTTTCAATCGTTCATAATGGAATCATCGAAAATTATTCGAGACTGAAGGATGATCTGACAGCTCATGGTTACACATTTTACAGCGATACTGATACGGAAGTGCTGGCTAACCTGATCGAGTTTTTTTACAACCAGGATAACGAAATGACATCGGAGGATGCCATACAGCTGGCTCTTTCGAAAGTTGTGGGAGCTTATGGCATTGCGGTTTTATGCAAAAATGAAAAGGATAAAATTGTGGTTGCCCGCAAAGGAAGTCCGCTGGTGGTAGGGCTCGGGAATGGCGAGTATTTTATTGCCAGCGACGCATCGCCAATTGCAGAATACACCAGCCAGGTAATTTATCTCAACGATGAGGATATTGCTATTCTTCAAAAGGATGGTTTCACGCTTCGGAATGTTCAGAATAATCCGGTTTCGTTGAAGATATCGAACCTGGATTTGGAAATTGGTGCGCTTGATAAAGGAGACTTTGAATATTTTATGCTCAAAGAAATTTACGAACAACCTAAAACCATCGAAGAAACTTTTCGCGGGCGTTTGAGGGATGATTATTCAGAAATTGTTTTGGGAGGTTTGCTAAATATTTTTCCAAAGATTGAAGAGGCCGAAAGGATTATAATTATCGGTTGCGGAACTTCGTGGCACGCCGCGCTTATTGCCGAATACATGCTCGAAGAGTATGCACAAGTTCCGGTGGAAGTGGAATATGCCTCGGAGTTCAGGTACAGAAAGCCTGTGTTGTCGTCAAAAGATGTGGTCATATTAATCAGTCAGAGTGGCGAAACAGCTGATACAATGGCTGCACTTCATCTTGCCAAATCAAAAGGGGTCACTGTTCTTGGGATCTGTAATATGGTTGGCTCATCACTGGCACGCGAAACTGATGCCGGTGTTTATACGCATGCCGGTGTGGAGATTGGCGTGGCGTCCACAAAAGCATTCACCGCGCAGGTTACTGTTTTAACCATGTTTGCCTTAAAACTGGCCAAACGAAAAGGAACCATTGCAGATGATGAATACCGGAACCTGGTAAAGGAACTTTCCGAAATTCCTGCAAAAGGGCGAATGATTTTGGAGAGTAATGATAAAATAAAACAAATAGCCGAAAAGTATTACGAGGCTGTAAACGCCCTTTATCTTGGCCGGGGATACCTTTTTCCGGTTGCTCTGGAAGGCGCTTTAAAGCTAAAAGAGATCTCGTACATTCATGCTGAAGGTTATGCTGCCGGCGAGATGAAACATGGCCCCATTGCATTGGTTGACGATAATTTGCCTGTGGTGGTGGTAGCCCCCCAGGATGAGTATTACGAAAAAGTTGTTAGTAATATTCAGGAAGTGAAAGCCCGCTTAGGGAATGTAATCGCGGTGGTTACCGAAGGCGATACTGGCTTAAAATCTTTGGCAAACGATGTTGTCGAAATTCCAAAATCGCATCCTGCCGTGGCTCCGCTACTGTCAGTTATACCCCTGCAGCTTTTAGCATATCATATTGCTTTGCTAAAAGGTTGTAATGTGGATCAGCCCCGTAATTTGGCAAAATCTGTTACGGTAGAGTAGTTATGTGGGATTGTAAAACTTACCCCAAACAATGGGTTGTAAGATTTTCTGTATCAATAATTACAACGAAACTTTGGGAGTCTAATTATACTGGATATCAACAGTATTTATTTGATAGAATTAGGACTTTAAAAGAAGATATTCTTACCCCTATGGGATATCGTAGTATATCAAAGTTATTGAATAATGAAGGTTACAAAACACCTTTCGGAACACCTTTTACGAATTCAAAAGTATTCAGTATTTATCAAAAAGGTTTAGTACGATTGGAAAGAATCAACAGGGAAGATATTGTTGAAGTTGGTGATGTATTTATTGAACCAGTTTGATTTTAGATTATTTGTAAACTTACATATCGAGACTTCTCATTTTCTGATTTTACTACATTTTTTCATCAATTTCAGTACGTTTTCTACATTCTTCGATATTTATTAGTAGATGTTGGAAATTCCACCAACACGTTCCTATGAGAGTAGGTAAAAGGTAAATAATACCATACTCAGATTTTAAAAGTAGAGATTCAATCTCTACTTATTATCTATCGTATGTTTAATTATTAACATCAACTGACTTAATATGAGTAGAATAGGAGTACTTATAAGAAAATGGAATTATGGTTTCAATGGGAAGAAACATAATCCTTCACGTAAAAATCTGAATAAACAGATATTGACTTTACACAGAAAGTTAAAAAAGAAGGATAACATATATACTGAATATTCTATTGAGAAAGACCCCGATACCAGTAGATACCATGTACACCTTATCATTCACTACAACGATGAGAACAACCTGAATAATAGGTTATCCAACTTCATCGGTGGTACAGAATGGAGAATACGTACAAATACCAAAGGGTCATTCAATGAATGTAACGGTAAATACGGATTTGTACATATGGACAATCTAAGAGATGAATTGAAGTATAGAGACTACATAAACAAATATGAATTGTCAACAACACTTGTATAAATGAAAATAGAAAAAATAATAAATGAATACACTTAAAGAACGAATCAGTAAAAAAGAGTTGATGAAAATGTATGGTGTTGATAGAACCACCATCGAATCGTGGGTAAAGGAAAGAGGACTCCCAATCATTGAAATTTCATCTCATAAAAAATACGTCAGACGAGAAGATTTAATCGAGTTTGAGAACAAGATGATGAAGAATAAAATAGAACTGAAATAGAATGAATGAATTAAGAAAAAAGGTAGTGTCAAAGGTTATCTCACAGTTAGATATACATATACTTAAATTACTTTCAGAGGATGAAGTTGATGAAGATAAACTTACCACATTTTCAGAGGTTCGTTCAGAATATGTTCTTGAATTACAATCAATTATTAAATCTGAAAATACCAGTGAAATGTTTGATAGAAAAAATTACAAAAATTATGAATCCCGATAGAATCACAAAAATTAAAGAAATCGTTTCGGAGTTAGATGTTCTAATCTCAGAATTAAAAGAAAAAGGAGATAAAGTAAGTGTTCAACGTTGTTCAGAAATTAGGTCTGAATATATCGAGGATTTGAAGAAAATGAATATCACAGATTATAAATAGTTCAATTCTAACAATCTATCAGAACTTAGAAATGATATTTCAACCTATTGAAAATGACAGTCTCCCGCTAAGTGTGTAAACACGGTTTGTTAATATAAATCTAATCGTTCATCAAAAATAATTAAAAATTGATTCAGGATCATTCCCCAGTCACGGATTGGCATGGTCCACTTTTTTGTAACCTCATTTACAGCCAGAAAAACCGATTTCATTACAGCTTCATCTGTTGGAAATGAGCCTTTGCTTTTGGTGTATTTTCGGATTTTCCCATTGAGGTTTTCAATAATATTGGTAGTGTAAATAATCTTACGTATTTCCAGAGGAAAATCAAAAAATGCGGTTAGTTCCTCCCAGTTTTTTCGCCAGCTTTTAATGGCATAAGAGTATTTGCTATTCCATTTTTCCTCCATAACGTCCAGAGCGGCAGCTGCGGCTTCTTTTGTTGGAGCGGTGTAGATTTCCTTCATATCCTTAGCAAATGCTTTCTTATCTTTCCAAACAACATACCTGGAGGCATTTCTGATTTGATGAACCACACAAATTTGTTTGGTCGATGCAGGAAAAACAGTTGCAATGGTATCTGTAAATCCATTTAAATTATCGGTTACGGAAATAAGTATATCTTTTACACCACGTGCTTTCATGTCGGTCAAAACGGTCATCCAGAAGGCTGATGTTTCGTTTTTCCCGAGCCACAAACCAAGAACCTCTTTTCGGCCGTCTTTTCGTAAGCCAATGGCCATATAAATGGTCTTATTTATGACCTTTGAGTTTTCTCTGACTTTGAATACGATTCCATCCATCCAAACAATAAGATAGATGGGGTCCAAAGCCCTGTTCTGCCAGGCAATAATGTCTGCAGTTATTCGATCAGTAATACGGGAGATGGTGCTTGTTGATACATTGATATCGTATAACTCTCTAATCTGTTCCTCGATATCACTGTTACTCATTCCCTTGGCATACATAGAAATGATAACATTCTCAATGCCATCAACCATGCTTTGCCGTTTTCGAACAAGCATGGGGGAAAAACTTGAGTCACGATCACGGGGAACTTTAATCTCATGCTCGCCATGATCTGTTTTGATCTTTTTAGTAATGTGCCCATTTCTAAAGTTCAGATTGTCCGACTTCTGGTTCTTGTTATAACCAAGATGAGCATCCAACTCTCCTTCAAGAAGCTGTTCTACGCCCCTTTTTTGAAGCTGGTGGAGAAACTCATTAAGTTCTTCTCCATTTTTGAACTGTTTCAGGAAATCACTGTTTAGTAAATCATTCTTATCCATAGTGTGTACTAATTTACCAAAGTTATCTCCAATTTTTATTTTGAGCTCTTGATGGGCTCAATAAAAATCAGGATAACTTTGAGGTTTACACACTTGCTAGGATGCTACCTTGAAAATTAAACTATTCCAATGTGTCAAAATTCGTACTTCCAAACTCATCATTGAGTTCAAAAAACTCCATTAATCCAACCACATGTTCATTCTCTGGATTAATGGAAGTTTTCTCACTCATTCTTTGATACCATAAATCCTTATTTTCTTCTTGTAATCTTTGTGGAGTAGAATTCATACTTCAACGTGTTGAGGTTTATAATTACGTTTTACTTTATCGATGGTGGAGAAACTACACCTACATCGGAAAGAAATTTCTTTGTGGGTGTATCCGTTCTCCAAATCCTTGATAATCATTTTTGATTTTGGTTTCGAGAGGAATTTTTCGATGGATTCGGTAGTACCAATTTTTCTACCACTATATTTCCAAGGTTGTAATAATTTTGTTCGTTCAATTCCTTCAGATCTTCTCATATCAATCATAGATTTCTCAAAAGAACTCATACTGGACAAGATTTCCAAAAGTAACTGGGAGAACGGATCTGTTCTTCCAGTTTCATCAATGTTCTGGAGATTTGGATTTCTACATACGACTCTAATACCTAATTCTGTTAGTTCTTTCCAAACAGATAAGACCATAAGAGTTGATCTTCCAAAACGATCAATTGAATGAATATGAAGTTCCTTCAATTTACCTTCATCAATAAGTTTTCTGATTTGTTTTCCGTTCGGTCTTTCCCAAAAATTTGAAGTTCCGGAAATAGTATCTGATAAAATATAATCAAATCCCTTTTCTGTGTCTTTTAATTGTCTTAAATGTGATTGACCCTCTGTTGAACACCTTGAATAAAATACTTTCATTTTGATACTGTTTATAAGTGTATTAGACCATACTCTAAAGTAGTAAAAAATATTGAGACAAACGACTGAATAACAGTCTTTTAATAATATTGTTTTGGGTATACCCATAAAGAGTATTAACACTACTTGTTGAAATTTCGATTAGTGGATTTAATCGATTTATTGTTAAATTTAAAATCAAAAATCAACAAACATGAATCGTTTAATTATAGTTGGTAATGGTTTTGATTTATCACTTGGATTGGAAACAAGTTATAATCACTTCTTGATTTCATATATTAAAAATAATATAAGGAAATTACTGAATGATTATAAAAAAGGTGATTCAACTACCACTAATAAAAAACATGGAGAAGTTATTCAATACAATGATGAACTAATTTCCCTCAGAGTACCAGTCAAGTTCCAACCTGATATTCAAAAAGATGAATTTTTTACGAAATTAGAAGAGTTTGAGTCCTTTGTTGAACTTTCAAAATATTTACAGAACGAAGGTATTTTGTCCTTTAAGTTTGAATTATTAATGGAACTATATAGTAACTCTAGTCTTGGAAATTGGATAGATGTTGAAGTTTTGTATTATGATAAAATGATTTCAAAATTTAATCAATTAGATAAAAACAAAAGAGAAGAGAATGTGAGGAACTTAAATCGGAAGTTTAACTTTCTTCGATTAAGATTAATAGATTACTTAACTGATATTGAAGTTTACTATAACGATACCAAGTTTCAAACTGTAATTCAGAATTATATTTCAAAGTGGTCTGAACCACTAATTTTAGAAGGAAATAAAATTGAAATTAATCATACAATGTTTGTTAATTTCAATTATACCCCAACACTATCAAATTCTTTAAAAATGTTTAGACTGAGTGATTACACTCTGGTTCCTATTCACGGAGAATTAGAAGAACCTGATTCAGTAATATTTGGTTTCGGAGACGAATTGGATAAGAACTATCAAATTATAGAATACGAAAGAACTCAGGAGTATTTTAAAAATATCAAATCTGTTCATTATTTTAAATACCCATACTACAAGAAATTGAAATCTTTTATCGATTCAAATGACTTTGATGTACATGTGGTTGGACATTCTTGTGGTATTTCAGATAGAACCCTATTGAACGAAATTTTTGAGAATGAACTCTGTCGTTCAGTAAAGATTTACCATTATCGAAGAAATTCAAAAGAAACTGACTTTGAGGAAAAATCAATTGAAATTATGAGACATTTCACAGATAAGAAAGGGATGAGAGGAAAAGTTCAAACTTTTGATTTAAGGGATAATATCCCTCAACTTAAAAAATAAAAGAAGAAACAAATGAACAGATTAATATTAGTTGGAAATGGTTTTGATTTATCGTTAGGATTAGAAACAAGTTATCAAAGTTTCTTATTGAACTATTTGGAAAGATGTTTCGATGAAAGTTTTAGAGGGAACAGAACTGGTTATTCAGATGAGTTACTAGAAATAAAACCATCAAATGTAATTTCTCATCTCCGAGGAAAATATAATTCTTTTGACGAGTTATATGAATATTTAAAATCTGAAAAGAATATTCAATTCAATGTCAAATCTGAATTACTAAGAGAGATTCACAACAATTCAATGATTAATGGTTGGGTGGATATTGAAGTATTATATTATGATATTTTGGTGTCAAAATTAAATTTGTCAAATAAAGTTCAACGAGAACAAAATTTAAGGGAATATAATACTCAATTCAATTTCTTAAAATTGAAACTAATGAAGTACTTATTAACAATTGAGATTGATTACGAGAACCAAGATTATATGAACTTCATTCATAACCTCATATTTAATTTCTCACAACCATATCGATTCCATACAGGAAGAGGTGAAGAAATTAGAAAAATCAAATTCATTAACTTCAATTATACACCTCTACTTTCCAAATCTCTTTTCCCTTTTATACAAAAGAAATCTTACATACCTGAAAAGAATATTGATTTTACAGTAAACCATATACATGGAAGACTGAAGGATAGTGATTCAACTATCTTTGGGTATGGTGATGAACTTGATGAAAATTATCGAGTGATAGAAAATGAGAGGAGTAAAGAATTATTTAGGAATATAAAATCGGTTCATTATCCACAAAATAGGGAATATTCTGAGATAAGATGGTTTGTGGAGTCAGATAAATATGATGTTCATATTCTAGGTCACTCGTGTGGTCTGTCTGATAGAACCTTACTTAACTACTTGTTTGAAAACGAAAATTGTGAGTCAATCAAAGTTTATCATCATAATAATGATTTCTTTGAAAAATGTGTTGAGATATCTCGATGTTTTAATGATAAGAATAAAATGAGGGAAAAAATTCAACCATTTGATGAAAATGACAAAGTTCCACAATTTACATTTAACTAGGTTTCTCTAAACAATGGAGTTTTTTTCAAACTCTTAAATAGATGGTTAGAAAAGAATTGTGGTTGTTTTCATAATAATTAATTAGTTTTGATTAAATTCAACTTTAATCAAACTAATTAATGAAACACATTCTTACCAAACATCCATTAATTATCTTATTACTTCTAGTTCTGTTTCCGTTCAGTATATTTTCACAAACGGTTAATGTATATCCAAGAAGTAATTTCTCGGTGAATGATACTTTCAAGATTTCATTAACCATTGATTCATTATTGAATACTTATTCTTTAGATGAAATTTTTAGTTCTGAGAAGAAACCAGTTTTGGAGATTCAAAACGTAACCGTTAAGGTATTATCTCCTGACAGTGTTAATTACATCAATGGAAAACAGTTCGAAATAACCGATAGAACACACGGTTCTTCGGAGAATATTATTTTGGAATTAACTCAGTCGGAAGATGAAAATGTGTTCGTATATAATTCTCATAAAACTTTATCTGAATTTGTGGGATTAAAGGATAATGAGTTTTTAGTAGGAATTGAATTAGGGTGGGATACACCAAATTGGTGGTTGTATTGGAAAGTGGATAACCATGAGGTAGAGAGTCAATTAAAAACTAACTCTAATACTGTTTTTATCGATGGTGGAAATATTAATATTATACCATTTGATAACTTAATTAAAGGTAAGAGTATGGAATTTATACTCTCTAACCCCATCAAGAGTAATTTAAATTCTCTGATTGAAGAAAACACCAATGATTTATTATTGGAAAAAAATTCAGAGGGTGAAACTGTGTTCTCTCAAAACATCGGACTGAGAAATCCCATAATTGACGATTTTAATGGTGACGGAATTAATGATATAGTTTCACAGATTTATCAATATTTTGTTGGTGATATTTCAACCATTCTAACTGATGAAGAAAAACAAAAATTAATATCGAGATGGGGGGTGTTTTTTGGTACTAATTCTGAAACTGATTCTTTAATATTTGAAATGGGATACCTATATGATGAAAAATCAGAAGGAAGTCATTTCACATTAGTTGATATTAATAATGATGGGTTCCCTGATTTACTTTCCAGTCCTGAATGGTATCATGGGTTAGAAGAGAACAGACCTGATTATTACGGTGAAAATAGAAATCGTCCAACAATGGTTTATATTAATGATAGGAATGGTAGTTTCTCAATTGATTCACTATATTCTAATAGTATTAATTGTTCTGTTATTCAACTTGACAACGATAAAGAATATGAGTTCATTGGAGAGATATCAGAACTTTGGAATGGGACACGTTCACTCTATTTTCGGAACGATGAGAATGGTGAATTTGGGGACTTAGGTGTTTATAATACTAAATATGAATACATTGAGGATTATGAAAATTATGACTTGAATAAAGACGGTTTTCAAGATGTAATAATGTTGGGAACAAATTCAAATGATTCTATAAGAACTTTCACAATTCTTGTTTACTATGGAAGTGAAAAGGGTGTGGATTTAAATATGGATTCGAGTAAGATTATTTATGAATTTGATGATATTAAGAATGTAGACACAGAGGGTAATCCTTTATTAATACAAAAACTCAATGAAGAAACTGATTTACTCTTATTGTATTTATTTAATTCTGAGTATAATGGTTACTATGACACTAACGGGGAGTTTAAAACGACACTTAAAGGATTTAAAATTACGAATGGTCAATTAATTGATGTTACCGAAGATATTTTTCCAGATGGTTTGAATATAAATAGATTAAGTCCACCGAATACACCTATTATTATAGATATGGATGGTGATGGATTAACTGATTTATGTTTTAATCGAGAAACATGGTTTAAAGGAACTGAACCAATATCAATATCTTATCTTAAAAACAACGGGACATATTTTGAACCAAGATATTTTTCAACTTTTGATATATCGTTAAATGGATTTCCTTCCGATATACATTTTTTAGATATCGATTCTGATGGAAATTATGAAATGATATTTGATAAGAATCCATATTTTGAACCCATAATGGATATGAACTTGGATTTATGTTTTTTCCCAATTGAGGTAATATATGAGAATGAACCACCTACTGATATAAGTCTCTCAAATATTACAATCTCAGAAAATTCGGATGAGGAAACAGAGATTGGAATACTTACCACGATTGATTCCGACACAATGGATTCACACACATTCTATTTGGTTTCAGGAGATGGTGATTCAGGAAATCAATACTTCACTATAAAGGATAACAAACTTCTCTCAAATGTAATGTTTGATTATGAATCACAAAACTCATATTCAATTAGAATTCAATCGGAAGATGGGAAAGGTGGTATGTTCTCTAAATCCTTTACTATTGATATAACAAACGAGGTTGAAGTTGGAGTTCAGAATCTTTTTGATTCGGATGATATAAAAATTTATCCTAATCCTGTGACAGATAAAATCACAGTTGAACTAACTAATTCAAACCCATTACATATGGTTGTTGTGGATGGTTTAGGGAATAAAGTGTTGGAACAAACATTATATAATCAATCCAATGAAATCAATCTCAGTAATCTTGTCAGTGGTTTGTATATAATGAGTCTGATGGATGGAAATACCATTGTTCATTGTCCGAAATTCATAAAATATTGATTTGGGTTTCTTGTAACTGTGAAAAAACTTTTTCCTCAAATCCCTAAATAGATGTTTTTCATATCGGGTTTGACATTTTTTCAGTAGGGAATTCAAAGTAAATCTGATATCTGTTGATTGGATAGATTCTCAGTTATTAATTCACTTTCAAATAAATCTTTCAATTCTTTAGGTAGGAAAATTGGTTTGACGGTAAGACGTCACTTCTGAAATTACTATATTTGGAATAATATAAGACTATTAAACTTACCCCTGTGAGTAATAATAAAATTGGGATACTTCTTAGAGTTAGTTCAAAAGTTCAAGAAACTGATGGAACGTCACTGGATGTTCAAAAAGATTTGGGTATTAAATTATCTAATCTATTAGGATTTGAACCTGTAATATTTAATGAAGGTTCACAGAGTTCTTTCAAAGTCGAAATCAATCAAAGAATTAAATTGGTTGAGATGTTAGATGAAATTCAAAAGAAAAATGGTATTCGTAGAATTTGGGTTTTCAATACCGATAGACTTGGGAGGTATTCAAATAGTTGGTATTCGATATTAAAAGTATTCTTAGATTATTCTGTTGAATTATATGTTGGTGAATCACAAAAACCATACGACTTTAATAATCCAAACGATAATTTTTCAATTGGAATACTTTCATTGGTTTCCCAATATGATAATGAGTTAAGACGATTAAGGAGTGTCATGGGGAAGAGGAATTCATTACGGAATGGGAATACATTTGTTGGTGGAACAATTCCTTTTGGATATTCACTTAAAGGTAGAATGTTAGTTCCAAATGTGGGTGAATCAAAAATCGTAAAGAAAATGTTTGAGATGTATAAGGATGGAAAATCCACAGTACAAATCAAAGTGTATTTAGATACTAAAACAGAATATAGACCAAAACGAAGTAAAGATGGATGGAACTTGGGTACAATTCAAAAGATGTTGGGAAATACTTTATATAAAGGGTTTCAAATATGGGATTGGAAAGAGTACATAGGTGGAGAACAAAAGATTGTTGAATCAATTAAGGTTAAAACCCCACAACTTATTTCAGATGAATTATGGGATAGTGTTCAACTGAAACTTCAACAAAATATGAAAAATAGAAACGTTGAAAAAGTTAACACATCATTGTTCGATGGATTATTATTCTGTAAAAGTTGTAAGGTGAAACTTTCAAATGTTCAGAAGAAAAGTAATCCTAATCCATTATATAGTTGTAGAAGTGTAGAGTATAAATGGAAGAATCCTAATAAATGGGGTAAAAAACATTCGGAATGTACCTTAAAGAAGAGTTTACGAATTGAAGAAACAGATAGTAGATTATTACATCATATAATCACCCTATTAAAGGAATCAAAAAAAGTTAGAGAGGATTTTAAGGTTAAAAACCTATCTCCTAAGTTTGAAAAAGTTGAAAACATAAAAAAGGAACGAAATAACAGAACCAAAGTTTTAAATGATAAGAAGAGATATTTGACAAAACTGGAAGATAATTTAGTTGATATCGAATTTCAGATTATTACGAGTCAAATAGAATCAAACAAAGGGAAGAAATTGATTAAAAAGATTTCAGATTTGATTTCAGAAGTGGATGAAGATATAAGAAGATTAGAAAGAGAGTTAAAAATTTACACTAATTCTACCCAGTGGATTGATTGGTTGAATAGAATGTATTTGGAAATAGATAGTGTTGAAAATCTAACGTTAGAAAAACAGAAAACGTTTATCAATGAATATATTGAACGAATTGATGTTGAATATTTACCCAAATTACAATCACATAAATTCTATTTTGAATTTAAGTATCCAATTATTGAAGATGAGATTATAATTGATGGAGTTATTAATGGGAAAAGAAATTATAAAATCAAAGATGGTTCAACTAAATCTTCCGTTAGTCTTCCATATCAACTCAGTCGGAATCTAATAAAAAAGGAAAGAAAGAATGAATTGATTAAAATTATAACTGAATTAAGAATTGAACAATCATTATCATTAAGTGAGACTTGTGAAGAATTGAATAAAAATCAGATTTTAACTCCTACAAATAAGTTATGGGATAAACCTAAGTTATCTTCCTTTATTAAAAATATGAAAGTTGATGTGGGAAAGTAGGTAGGGGTAAGGTTTACCATCCCACAAAATTAAACCATTACGGTGGAGTAAATTTGTCTGATTTGAACAGATACGCCCGATTCGGGCATCTCTACATTCTATTAACAATAAAAATCGATTCCTCTTTTTTGCTAAATTGGAATTTATTTCAAAACACCCTACTGGTGCGTGATTTTGTTGTGTTCTTGTCTTGAGAAATAATTAAATAAACATGCCCGAAAAATTCAGAAATAAATACCGCATTTCGTCTGCCCGCCTGCCAAATTGGGATTATGACCGTAATGCGGCGTATTTTGTTACCATATGCACGAAAAACCGGAAACATTATTTTGGGGATGTTGTGGATGGGGAAATGCAATTATCGGCAATCGGTAAAATTGCCCAAAAATATTGGATGGAAATACCCCAACATTTTTCGTTTATTCAATTAAATGCATTTGTTGTAATGCCAAACCATGTGCATGGCATTATTGTGATTGATCGTACCCTACCCGAATTGGGCGTTTCCATCACAACAAATACCGCCCCCGCATCAAAAAAATGTAAACCCGGCACATTGGGGGTAATCATTAATCAATACAAACGCGCGGTAACCATTAATGCCAGAAAAATTAATCCGGAATTTGGCTGGCAGTCGCGGTATTACGATCATGTTATTCGGAACAATGAATCGTTTGAACGCATTTGCAATTATATTTTATTAAACTCTGAAAATTGGGAAAACGATAAATTCAATAACCTGTAGAGACGCCCGATTCGGACGCCTCTACAAAAAATATTATCTTCAAGACAAAAACAATAAATGATTGGCAAAGCTATTCCCAAAAGGTTTTATTACATCATGGTTGCCTCCGTTTTTGCCATTGGTTTGATTTCATTTACTGTGGGGCGCGAGTTATACGCCGGTAAAACCGAAAGTATTTTTTCATTTGCCTTAATTCATTTTTCGGGCTACTTGTTTTTTTTATTGATGCCTGTTGAGCTGGCATTTATTTATTACCTGTCTTTTTTTTCAGCATTGGTATTAATTGCTGTCGCCATGGGAACTGCGGTGGTGGCACAATGTATCGATTATTCGATCGGAATTCTTATTCGTCCCAAAAAGATTTTTGATATAATGGGGCATAAGCGAATCGATAAAGCCGAAAGACTCATTGAAAAATACGGATTGCTAACGGTTTTTGTGTTTAATCTTTTTCCGCTTTCTTCTTCCGTAGTTGCCCTGGTTGCAGGTATGATTAAGATTGATTTCAAAAAGTTTCTTGTAGTTAGCTGTTTGGGATTGCTGATAAAATATGTTGTTCTTGCATTTTGTTTTGCTTAAGTCTCGACTCAATTAATCTGTTATTCGATTATGAGTTGTAAGTAAACTGGAATTTGTTTATAAAGAATGTTAATTCGCGTGGTACTTATTTTTTTCAGTTAACTTTGCGGCCGGATTTTAAAAACTTAAAAATTATGAAGGCATTTGTATTCCCCGGTCAGGGCGCACAATTCCCGGGAATGGGAAAGGATTTGTACGAAAACTCTGCCGAAGCAAAGGCATTATTCGAAAAAGCAAACGATATTTTAGGATTCAATATCACCGATATTATGTTTGAAGGTGAAGTTGAAGATCTGAAACAAACAAAAGTAACTCAACCTGCTATTTTCCTGCATTCAGTTTTACTGGCAAAAACTTTGGAAGATTTTGCTCCCGATATGGTAGCCGGACACTCTTTGGGAGAGTTCTCTGCTCTTGTTGCCAACGGAACACTGAATTTTGAAGATGGTTTAAAACTGGTTGCTCAACGTGCAATGGCTATGCAAAAAGCCTGCGAAATTGAACCATCGACGATGGCTGCTATTGTTGGACTGGAAGACGATGTTGTTGAGGCAGTTTGTGCAGAAATTGACGATGTTGTGGTTCCTGCAAATTACAATTGTCCCGGACAATTGGTAATTTCTGGTTCGGAAGCCGGTATTGACAAGGCTTGTGCGATTCTTACCGAAAAAGGTGCCAGACGTGCATTGAAACTGGTTGTTGGTGGTGCATTCCACTCTCCGTTTATGGAGCCTGCCCGCGAAGAACTGGCAGCTGCCATCGAAGCTACAACATTTAATACTCCTGTATGTCCGGTATATCAGAATGTAAATGCTCAGCCTGTTTCTGATCCGGCGGTTATTAAAGAAAACCTGATTGCACAGTTAACTGCTCCTGTAAAATGGACGCAAATTGTTCAGAATATGATAGCCGACGGAGCCACTTCGTTTACAGAAGTTGGACCGGGTAAGGTGCTTCAGGGGTTGGTTAAAAAGGTTGACCGCAAAATGGAAACCATTGGAGTTAACAGCTACGAAGGATAATTTCGAAAATATAGTATATAAAAGAAATCCCGACCAGAGATGGCCGGGATTTTTTATTTCGTTTCAACTGAAGTTAATTCATGTCTTTTTGTAGCATTCGATAAATAGTTGATTTGCCAATTCCCAGTTTCGAAGCCACCAAACGTACATTCTGATTGTATTTGTTCAGAAAATATTTAACGATTTCGTTGTTGTATTCTTCCAGCGTTTTTTCTTGCGATAAGAGATTCTGAACACTTTCATCTACGTTCATATTCAGATGATTGGGTTTGATCACATCGCGACTGCACATTACGCATGCCAGTTCCATAATCGCCTTCAGTTCCCTGATATTTCCCGGGTAGTGATAGGTAAGCAGCATCTGTCTTGCTTCGTTCGAAATGGATTTGGGTTCCATTTCGTTCTCTTTGCAAAATTCGTCAACAAAAAACTTGGCCAGTAAAATTTTATCATTTCCGCGTTGGCGTAACGGCGGTATTTCTATCGGAAGACCCAGCAGGCGGTAATAAAGATCCTGTCGGAATTGCTCATCGCCGGCAAGTGCTGCCAGGTTTTTATGTGTTGCCGTTATAATCCGCACGTCGAGTGGGATAATTTCATTCCCGCCAAGTCGAACCAGTTCGCGCTCTTGTAATACTCTTAAGAGTTTAGCCTGCAGATTCAGGTTTAAATCGGCAATTTCATCCAGGAAGAGTGTTCCTCCGTTGGCCAGTTCAAATTTTCCGATTTTTTGGAAATCAGCACCGGTAAAGGCTCCTTTTTCATGTCCGAAAAGTTCGCTTTCAATCAGTCCGTCGGGAATTGCCGAAACGTTAACAGCTACAAATGGTTTGGCACTGCGTTTCGAATTATAATGAATACCTTTTGCAACCAGTTCTTTTCCGGTACCTGTCTCTCCCGAAATGGATACCGAAATATTGGTTTGCGTGGCCTTGTTCATCAACTCGAAAACATGGTCAATTTCGCGGCTGTTCCCTTTTATCAGGCTCCTGAAATTGTATTTTTCTTTCACCGCATCTTTTAAAACGATGTTCTCGTTTTTAAGCTGATCGGTTTTGTAGATGTTATTAATGATGTGACTTAACTTCTCCCGTGTGTCGGGAGCTTTCATAATGTAGTCGTAAGCACCATTTTTCATAAGTTCAATCGCCGTGTCGATGCTGTCTTGTGCTGAAATTACAATAACCTGCGTATTTGGCTGTTTCTCCTGGATTTTTGCAAGAACCTCTTTCCCTGTCATATCGGGTAGAGTGTAGTCGAGCGTAACTACATCAGGTTTTTCATTCAGACAATTAATGAAGTCTGTCCCGTTATGAAAAACTTTAACCTGCAAATTATCTTCTGTAAGTTGCTTTTTTAAAACTCGCGCGTAAAGTACATTGTCCTCGACAATAAACACTTTGTAGTGGTTTTTGATTTTTTGGTTGGTCATATGTTTCGTATTTAGAGGCCTTAAATATAGTTATATTTCAATACGTCACAAAATATTTGTCCAAAATATGGAAAATATGGGCACTTATTTCCCATATATAAAATAAAAAAGACATGTTTGGAATTATTGAATTAAAATTTACACGCAGCTTTTTGCAAATCCTGAAGCGATTTAAAAGGCTTTTCATGTTTTAAAATCTTTGCCAGGTGAAGGTGAACTTTTTCCTTATCTCCTTGCCAATTTTTGGATTCATCCTGTCGAAAGAGTGTCTGCAGGCATGGACTTCAAATATGTCATAATTAAATGGTTTGCCTTCGGCTTTTATCGATTTTATAAGGTGCTCAATTTTCAGTACATTCATATTTTTGTCGTTTGTATTGGTGTAAATCAGCAAGGGAAAGCGGTTAGTTTTTGGGTATTTCATACCGACGAACGCCTGCGGTATTCCTGAACATTGTCGTTGGCATTTTTCCCAATGTGATACTTTGCTTCGTAAAAGTTGCGATAACTTTGATTATGAAATCTCATTAAAATCATTAATATAAGAAGTTTGTTGTTGTTCAATTCATATCTGTTAGATAAATAAGATGTGAAGTCTGACTGATAATCAGTGAATCTTTTCTTAAAGGAATATATAACCGGACATGTATAAAATTAACTAAATAAATCTTTAATAGGGAAAGTATGTAAAAATCAATTTCTAAATTTATAGCATAATCATTACAATTTGCCTTATGAATTATTCAGCATTTCATAGATTAACTTATGGTTTGTACATTATTGCCACCGAGTATGAAGGAGAAAAAGTGGGATACATTGCCAATACTGCATTTCAGATAACGGCGGAGCCTTCGAAGATTGCAATAAGTTGTAATAAAGATAATTACTCGGCTCAAAAGATCATCAATAGTAAAAAGTTTTCCATTTCGGTACTTAAAAAGGAAGTTGATACTTCGCTTATCGGGAAGTTTGGTTTTATGTCGGGTGCCGACTTTGATAAATTCCAGGGAGTTCAAACTATAACAGCTCAAACCGGAGCTCCTATTGTTGTTGATTCATCAATTGCATGGTTCGATTGTAAGGTTTTGGATTCGGTTGATGTGGGTACTCATTTTTTGATTATTGCAGAAGTTGTAGATGGAGATGTTTTGTCGAATGACGAGCCTTTAACTTACGCCTGGTATCATGCCAAATACAAAATGCGTTCGCCTAAAAATGCACCTACTTATATTGATGAGAGCAAGTTGACAGAGGAGGATGTGCCACTTATTGGTGACTCAGAAACAGAAGAAACAGAGGAAAAAGCCAGCAGTTCCGAGGAATATGTTTGTAGTATCTGTGGTTACAGGTATGATCCCGAGCAAGGAGATCCCACAAGTGATATCCCGCCCGGAACACCTTTCGAAGAATTACCGGACGACTATACTTGTCCGATATGCAATGCTGATAAAGACTTTTTTCGTAAAGCTTAATTACAGGTTGCGGTGAGTCCCGTCGCAATATGGTTTATTAGACGAATGTTTACACTGGCAAAGCCAAACGTCTTGTTTTTTATCGATAGTGAAAGGCAGGGGAGTAAAAGTACTGCCTTTGTGCGAACCATCGCAAAAGGGTTGGTTGCTGCTTTTGCCGCATGCACACCAGTAATAAGTACCGGGCTCCAGTGTAAGTTTTTTTGGTGATTTTTTAGCGATAACAGGTTTTTCCATGGGAATTCAGTTTATATTCGTATTTCTATGAACTAAATATAATAATATGATTCGATATTTTTTGTTTTTCGTTTTATTGTTTTCCGGGATTTTGTTAAATGCCCAGGAGAATAATCTTCAAAAGTTTTATGTAGGAACCTTTACCAGTGAAGGTGCAGAAGGAATTTATCTCTGCAGCTTTAACTCTGAAACGGGTGACTTGAAGTTAGAAAATACTTTTAAAGCTCTTGATGATCCTACATTTTTAAAAATATCTCCCAATAAAAAATATTTATATGTTGCAACAAGGGCCTCTGCGGAGGTGGAAAAGACCGGTGGTTTTGTTGAGGTCTATAAAATAGGAGAAAAGGGGGAGTTGCATTTTTTAAACAAGCAGGTTGCCAATGGCGACGGCCCTTGTCATGTAGATGTTTCTCCTGATGGAAAGTTTGTTACCATTGCTACCTATAACGGAGGAACAACCTCTCTTTATCCGGTAAACCAGGATGGAACTTTAGCTGAAGCAAGCACCATTATAAAAAATACCGGCCACGGCCCTGATAAGGACAGGCAAAGCGTACCACATGCTCATTCCATGAAATTTTCGCGTTTTGGAAACCAGGTGTTTAGTGCCGATTTGGGAACCGACCAGCTAAATATTTATCACCTTGAAGGAAATACCCTGAAAACTGAAGGACAACCTTATGTGAAAATGGCACCGGGAGCAGGACCGCGACACTTTGAATATCATCCAACAGAAGATGTTATTTATGTTATTAGCGAGCTTAATTCTACTGTTACAGCGTTACGGCAAACGGATGGTAATTGGAAAGTTTTTCAGACTATTTCGGCATTACCTAAAGATTTTAAAGGAGAAAGTTATTGTGCCGATATTCATATTTCGCAAGATGGTAAATATTTATACGGATCTAATCGTGGGCATAATTCTATTGCCGTTTTTGAGGTGAATAAGAATGATCAGAGCTTGAAATTTAAAGAAACTGTTTCTGTTGAAGGAAACTGGCCACGAAATTTCTCAATGACTCCCGGCGGAAAATGGATGCTGGTAGCTAACCAGAAAAGCGGAGACATTACTGTATTTAAAATTGATAATAATGGTATACCGGTTTATAATGGAAATAAAATAAAACTTCCGGCTCCTGTTTGTATAGATTTTTTGTAATTTATTGCTGAAAATCAATACTTAATATCCATAATCAAAACATCTTGGATATGAAAAAGGTATTGATTTTCGTATTTGTATTTTTTGTTTGGGGAGCTTCAAATTTCTGTTTTTCTCAGAATAAAGATTCATTCACCATTGTATACAATAATATCCCGTCGAATAGTGAATTAAAGACCGACTGGGGATTTTCTGTATGGATTCGGATGAACGGTAATGTAATTCTGTTTGATACCGGAACGAAGCCTGATATTTTACAGGAAAACATTAGAAAGTTAAAGCTTGATCCGAAACAGATATCGGTTATTGCCATTTCTCACGAACACGCAGATCATACCGGAGGGCTTGAATCGGTTCTGAAACAAGTAAAAGACGGAATTAAAATTTATTTGCCTAACGATTTTAACCCACATTTGAAATCGGATTATCCCGAGATGGAATTTATCGTAAATGACAGGTATCGGGAAATTTGGGAAGGTGTTTGGCTAACGGAGATATTTGTTGATTCCAATCGGGGGATCCGGGAACAGGCCCTGGTTCTGGTAAAGGAAGAGAAATTGCTGGTTATAACAGGTTGTGCACATCCCGACATTGTTGAGATGTGTGAATCAATAACAAAGCATTTTCCCGATAAAACATATGAAATTACAACAGGAGGTTTTCATTTAATGAATTATTCCGAAGAGAATATTATTCGGATTTCGAACCGGATTAAAGAGTTGGGTTTTAAATCTCTGGCTCCGTCACACTGTACAGGCGAAAATTCTATTGCTGTTTTTAAAAAGGAATGGGGCGAAAACTTCGTGCAACTTAATCTGGGCGATTCGTATGTTTTCTGATAGTATTGCTTTTTAACTCAACTTCGAACTAATTAGTTTAATAAATTCTTCACGAGTAGCAACTTTTTGGAAAGCCCCTGTAAAATCAGATGTTGTAGTAATAGAATGTTGTTTTTGGATTCCCCGCATTTGCATGCAAAGGTGTTGTGCTTCAATAACTACGGCGACACCAAGAGGATTCAGAGTGTTCTGAATACAATCTTTTATCTGCATGGTTAAGCGCTCCTGCACCTGAAGCCTGCGGGCAAAAACATCAACAACACGGGCAATTTTGCTTAATCCGGTAATAGTTCCGTTGGGGATGTATGCCACATGCGCTTTCCCGATAAATGGAAGTAGGTGGTGTTCGCACATCGAAAATATCTCTATGTCTTTTACAATAACCATTTGCCGATAATCTTCTTTGAACATGGCAGATTTTAATATTTCAACCGGATCCATTTTATAACCCTGAAGCAGGAATTGCATTGCTTTGGCAACTCTTTCAGGTGTTTTGTTCAGTCCTTCGCGCGTAGGATCTTCGCCTATAATTTTTAGAATCTGCTCGTAATGTCCTGCAAGTTTCTCGGTAGATTCTTCGTTAAAAACATCAATTCTTTCGTATCCGTTAGAGGTATTGTAATCTGATGAAGACATATTAAAAACGTTAAATTTCACACAAAGATTAACTTTTTTTCAGAAAATCAGTAATAAAGAATATGTAGTTTTTAGATTTCAAATTTTTTGACAAACTTGACGTTATGAAGATTTTGATTGTAGCTGCCACCTGGATGGAAGTAAAATTCTTGGTGGATGAGCTTGAGATAGTAGAGGAAAAAAGTCATTTGTTTAAGGAGTACCATTTAAATCAAACCAATGTCGATATATTGATCACTGGTATTGGAACTACCTTTACAACCTTTCATTTAACCAATGCCTTACGCGATAAAGAATACGATATCGTATTTAATGTTGGTATTGCAGGAAGTTTAACCCGCGAACTCGAAATTGGAGAAGTTGTAAATGTGGTTAGCGAAGAGTTTGCTGACCTTGGCACCGAACACCAATCCGAATTTCTTACCCTTTTTGAGTCTGGTTTTATGGATGTGAATGAATTCCCGTTCGAAAAAGGAGTGTTAAAGGCCAGTAGTCCCGGAAGCTTTTTGTCGTTGAAAAAAGTGCGGGGTATAACAACCAACAAAAGTTCGGGGCGCGAAAGCAGTATTACAGAAATAAAGGAGAAATTTTCAGCTCACATTGAATCCATGGAAGGTGCTGCAGTATTCTATATCTGTAATTGGGTTGGAGTCAGATGTTATCAGATCCGGGCGATCTCCAATTATGTTGAACCTCGCGATTCTTCACTTTGGAATATCCCTCTGGCTCTGGAAAACCTGAAAACAATCATTTTAGGCGTGCTTCATAAAATTTCAATACCCGTTAATTAGTTTTATTATTTTTGCGGAAATAAATTTAGAACCGGAATTCGTTTTAAAAAATGGAAGTTTCTGTTAGTCGTATTTTGCTGACAAATGCTTTTCATTTTTTGTTGTTTCAAGCTTGAATTTCGGATAATAACAATATTATTATGAAGCTTACACTTGGTTTTTCAACCTGTCCGAACGATACGTTTATTTTCGATGCTATGATTCACGGGAAAATAGACACTGAAGGTTTGGAATTTGATGTGGTAATGGGCGATGTGGAAGAGTTGAACAGAGGAGCTTTTGCAGGTTCAATACAAATTACAAAACTTAGCTATCATGCATATGCCTACGTGGCTGATAACTATAAATTACTTACGTCGGGCAGCGCGCTCGGACGTGGAAATGGCCCTTTGTTAATCAGTAAGAATGATTATTCTTCCGATGAGATTAATGGGCTAAGAGTTGCCATACCCGGAAAATTTACAACCGCAAATTTGTTATTCAGTACTTTTTATCCCGATGCAACAGGAAAAAAAGAATGTCTGTTTTCTGACATTGAAGATGCAATTATTAAAGGAGAAGTGGATGCAGGGGTGATTATTCACGAAAATCGGTTTACTTACCAGGAAAAAGGTTTGATAAAGATTGCAGATCTTGGAGAACGATGGGAAACCCTGACGAACAGTCCAATCCCGCTGGGAGGAATTGTCATTCACCGCGGACTTGATGACGAAATTCAACAAAAAGTAAACAGGGTTTTAAAGCGCAGTGTTACTTATGCTTTTGATAATCCCGGATCGAGTTACAGTTTTGTAAAACAATATGCACAGGAGATGAAAGATGAGGTGATGAAAGCGCATATTGATTTGTATGTGAACGAATTTAGTATTGATTTGGGGAGTGAAGGAAAATCTGCAATTATAAATTTATATGAAGAAGCAACCAAAAACGGTGTAATTCCGTCTGTTCCCAGTGATATTTTTGTCTATTAAGAAAAGTTAATTTTATTTTGCCACAAGTACAATAAAAGAATTAGCTTATCGTTTTTTTGAAAAGCCACATTTTCAGAAAACAGATTTTTTTGCTGTACTAAACGAAACCGCATTAATAAATGATAGTTGTAACAGGAGCAGCCGGCTTTATAGGCAGTTATTTAGTTGGAAGACTAAATAAAGCAGGATACAAGGATCTGATTTTGGTTGATAAATTTGACGATCCCTGGAAGGATCTAAATCTCTTACATAAACAGTACCGAAAGTTTATCGATCGCGATGATTTTTTTAAGTGGTTGATAAAGCATGCAAAAGATGTTGATTTTATTTTTCATCTGGGAGCACGTACCGATACTGTTGGGCAGGAACCGGAACTCTATCAGCAACTTAATCTAATTTATACGCAACGTTTATGGAATATCTGTTCAGAAATACAGGTGCCTCTTTTATATGCTTCGTCTGCAGCAACTTATGGGAACGGTGAAGAAGGATTTTCTGATGAGCACAGAAAGATTCGTGATTTGCGTCCTTTAAATCTTTATGGTTGGTCGAAACACGATTTTGATGTTTGGGCGTTAAAACAGTTTCGTACTCCACCATTTTGGGCAGGAATGAAATTTTTTAATGTTTACGGCCCCAACGAGTATCATAAAGGTAGAATGGCCTCGGTTATACTTCATGCATACAAAACCATTAAAGAAACAGGCCGGATGCAATTGTTCCGTTCACATCACAAAGCTTATAAAGATGGCGAACAAAGCCGAGACTTTATTTATGTGGAAGACATTGCCGATGTAATGATGTTTTTTATGGAGAATCAGGATAATTCGGGAATCTACAACGTGGGAACCGGGAAAGCGCGTTCTTTCCTTGATTTAACCACATCTGTTTTTAATAGTATGAAGATTAATCCTGAGATTTCATTCATCGATACTCCGGTAGATTTACGCGGTAGATACCAGTATTTTACCGAGGCTGAAATGAGTAAACTTCGCGAGGTGGGATATAGCAAGCCTTTTATTGAGTTGGAACAAGGTGTTGACGAATATGTGAATCGGTACTTGCTTACAGAATCTTGCTATTAGTCTAGGTTTTTATAATCGCAGTTTTTCGTAATTTATTCGATATTTTGTATCGCTTTATTTAACGGTATAAGTATAATCGTTTTGATATTAGTGGTACTGTATTGCCTTTTACATATGATTAAAATTGTTTATTTTAACGGTATCATATGGAACTCGCATTTTAATCATCACTTTTTTTTAGGCTAAAGATGCTCGTTTCATTCGAATAATTTTTTTTACATAAAATCGCTTTAATGAAAAAGATCCTTCTTCACATAGTGTTTATTCTCATTGTTATTGGAGAATTGGCAGGAGTATCCCTTCAGAATGCAAATATCGACCATATTTTTAAACCTTTTTTACTCATCTGGATAGGAACTTATTTCCTGATATTTTCAAAAGGGATTGACAGAGAGGTGGTTTGGCTGGCGAGTCTCGGATTTTTATTTTCGTGGTTCGGCGATCTGTTTATGATGAAAGCCGGAGAATTTCTCTATTTTGTCCTTGGAATTGGCTCCTTTCTTATAGCACAGGTGCTTTACGTCTTTTTATTTTTACGCACTATCGATTTGTCGGGGAAAAAGCCTTTTTTGAAAAAGAAACCGGTTTGGTTTATCCCTTTTATCGCATACGGACTTCTTATATATATTATTTTGTATCCTCAACTCGACAATATGTTAAGAGTGGCAATATTTATTTATATCGTAGCTATTTTAACTATGTCTGCAATGGCCTTGAATCGTTACGGCAATGGTCATCCGGTTAGTTTTATCCTGGTTTTTATCGGCTCATTGTTTTTTGTTTTTTCCGATACAATGATTGCAATGAATCGTTTTTTGATGCCAATTCCATATGAACGTCTGGTTATTATGGCTTCTTATATTTTGGCGCAGTATCTTATTATGAGGGGATTGCTTAAACAATACGAATAGAGTAAGCGGTAAAAAAATAAAAAGAAACCCGGTCTGTAACCAAATTATACAGACCGGGTTTCTTTTTAGTGAGCTACTATTTATGCAAATATCTTACTGTTTGAACTGATAAAACGGTCGATAAACAGTAAAACTGAAGTTGCGATAAGTATTCCGGCAATGCTTAACGGCAGGGTGTCGACTTTGCTAAAGAACGATTGATAGCCCTCTTTTACTCCTTGCCCAACTTCAGGTATAATGCTTTCAGTATCTGCCTGAATTCCTGTTTGATACATGACGAGTATAACAACCAGCAGAACAATGAATAATATTGATATGAGCCAGAATCCCTTTCCCAGAATCCTTTCAGATTTGATCTTTTCAAGAGCGCTGTCTTCCTCAAATATTTTATTCATTACCTGAACTGAAAAATTGGCTTTTGGCGATTCCAATTCCATATTTTGCAGGAATGCTTTTAATTTTATGTCTTCTAATTCGCTCATAATATGGTGTATAATTCGTCTTTCATTATATCATTTAAAATAGTATAGAGCTTTTTTCTGGCTCTGAATAGTTTCACTTTTGTATTACTTTCCGAGAGTTGGGTAACCTTGCTGATATCTTCGATCGATTGCTCTTCGAAATAATACAAAAGAATAAGTGTGTAATCTTCTTCAGGAAGTTTCTCCATCGCCTCTTTAATTACACGGGCGCGGTTTTCTTCAGGAATTCCATCCAGATTCATTTCTTCAGCTTCGTCTTTAATCTGTATATCCTCGGTCGATGTGAAATGAATTTTTCGTTTTCTTACTTCCGAAATACAATTGTTATAAGTAATCCGGTAAAGCCAGGTTGAAAATTTTGCATTTCCCTTAAAGGTGTGCAGCGATTTGTAAGCCTTGATGAAACTTTCCTGTGCCATTTCCTCGGCGTCTTCACGATTTCTAAGAACTTTTAACGCGATGGAAAAAACAATATCCTGGTATCGTTCAACGATATACGAAAAGTACTGGGTCTGTCCGCCCTTTACCTTTTCAATATAGAAAATATCGTCTTTCTGTTCCATCTGATCTTTTGACGTCGTTAGTTACCTGAGGTTACAAGTTATAAAGAATATTTTTATGAAACGCGAATGAATTTTTTAATTGAGATTTTGTAATAATTATTATTCGATTTTCGGTGTTTTTATTTTGTGTACGAAATCAAAAAGAAAAAAAGAAAAAGTTGTAACCGTTGAAAAAAGTCTGCGTCCAAAAGGCGAAAACAAAATAAAAACAATTTAAAAAATTAATATCATGGAAGGATTATTTGTACCGATCGGATTTTTTCTGGCAATCTTCGCAATCTTATATGTATACTGGACTACAAGAACAAAAGAACGCCTGGCCTTAGTAGAAAAAGGTCTTGATGCCGGAATATTTAAAGGAGAATGCTCGCAACTTGCACTGGTAAAATGGGGTATTTTTTTAATTGCAGTAGGTGTGGGTGTAGTTGCCGGATTTGCTCTTTCAAGAGCAATTGATGAAGTTGTTGCTTTCTTTACAGCCATCCTGGTATGTGGAGGTTTGGGGTTAATTGTTGCTTATGTAGTTACTTCAAAACTACTGAAAAAGAAAGAATAGGCTCAGAAATGAATAATAAAAAAGCGGAAGGGCAGCCTTGCGCTTTTTTATTGCTCGTATTTAGCGATCTTACTTATAATTGAAATTCGACAAGGTCTGGCTTATTATTCAGTATAAAACCTAATCATTTTCAGAATGGCTTTTTGGCAAACCGGACAAAATTTACCGGCTTCGTTGCTTTTCATTCTGCAGTCGATATATGGGCTGTAAATTCCTTCGTTCATATAACCTCCACCTTCGTAAACACCAATTGTGTTTTTAAACTTATCTTTTCTTGGTGTAGGAACTGGTGTTGAATTGTCTAACATTGATTTCCATTTTTTATCAAAATCAACCAATGTTGTCAGATTGGGTTCCCAGGGTTCTATTTCCATGTTGTAAAAGTTTTCGTATGCAACTGCCGAGTTGTAATATTCGTCACCCAGTCCTGCAAAACCATGTCCAAACTCGTGAACAAAAACTTCTTTGGTTAGTTCGTGATCGGCTGTGCATACTGTTACAAAATTGTAAACGCCACCACCTCCGTAACGTTCGGTGTTCACCAATACGTATACCTGGTCATAAGGAACTGTTGCCGCAACATCGTACACTTTTTTCATATCGCTTGTAGTCAGGTATCTTGGCAGATCGAAGGTATAGTAACTTGTATTAAAAGCGGTGTTTTTGTAGATCTGCTCTCCCGGAACATCTGTCCCCGATTCTTCGGATGGCACAAATACGGCTTTTACATTGAATTTTTTCTTTTCCGATTTAAAAGGTTCTGCATCGAACAGATATCCGGAAACCTTTTCTGCATCTTCGTAAAACTTCGTTTTCTCCGATTTTGTATAACCTTCAGCGAGAATTACAATATCAACCTTTTGTTCGGGTTTGCCATTATTTACAATCTTCTTAAACTCGTAATCAGGCGTGGTTTCTTTGGAAATAAAGTAGTCTTTCGGATCGATAATTGTAAAATAAATATTTTTAAAGGTTCCATCCCATTGCCGGGCATCAATTTCAAACCGGACATTTTTTTTAGGATAAGGGAAAATGGCGGCCTGGTAAAATGTTTTGTTTGTTTTTTTTGCTTCTGCAGTTGTTTGCCATTCCTGGAAAAGAGTACAGAATCCTTTTCTAAAAATCAGACTATCTGATTTTACATCGAACACACTAAAACGGTAGCTGCCGTAATTAAACGGATCGATTAATTTAGTCTTCGATCCGGCCCAATAAGGTTCTTGTTTCATACACTGGGGGTATACAACAACTTCTTTGGCATTTCCTCCCATCAGAAAATCTACTCGCAGTGATTTGTCTTTAAAGTATTGGCCGAATTCAACCTGCGAAAAGCTGAATAAAGGCAGTATAAAAAGGATTAGTAATATTTTCAATTTCATATTAGCTACATTGTATTAATTTTGGGTGAAAATAGCAATAAAACAAAAAACACTAATGAAGATAGTCTATAATTACCTCTTAGAACATTTCCGAAGTATTGGTGCTCTTGACTTTTTAGCCAAACCCTTTGCTGCCATTGTTTGTATTGTAATAATTGTTTTTGTAGCATGGTTGGCTCACTATATAACCCGTCAGATATTTTTACGCCTGATTCAACGGGTTGCAAAGAAAACCAAAACACAATGGGACGACATTTTAATAAAAAATAAAGTTTTCAGAGGAATGGCTCATTTGGTGCCGGCCCTTATTTTGTATTATACAGCTGATTTTTCCTATCCTTTAATTCATAAAGAAGTTAGTGAACTGGCACCGGAAGTATTTCAGGAACTTTCGCGCGATTATTATTGGGGATTAACCGGAGTATTGATAAAAATTGCAAAGCTATATTTTACTGCAATTATTGTATTTGTTACCAATTCAATACTGAATTCCGGTCTCGATATTTATAATACTACTGAGTATGCTCATCATCGCCCCATTAAGGGCTACATACAATTGCTGAAAATATTCGTATTCTTTATGGCCGGTATTATGGCTATCTCCATATTGCTTGAACGTGATCCGACAGTACTTCTGGCCGGATTGGGAGCCATGGCAGCTGTTTTATTATTGGTTTTCAGAGATACTATTTTAGGTTTGGTGGCATCTATTCAGCTCTCTGCCAATAATATGCTTAAAATTGGCGACTGGATTGAAATGCGCAGTCATGGTGCTGACGGGACGGTTATAGATATTACACTCAACACCGTTAAGGTGCAAAACTGGGATAAAACTATTTCCACCATTCCAACTTATGCCTTGGTTTCCGAATCGTTTAATAACTGGAAAGGCATGGAGGAATCGGGAGGCAGAAGGATAAAGCGTTCGGTTTCTATCGATACAAATACGATTAAATTTTGCGATTCTGAGATGTTGAGTCGTTTCGAAAAGTTTGATTTGATTCGAGCTTATGTTGTGGAGAAGGAAAAAGAATTAAAGGAGTACAACAAAGGTAAAAACCTGGCAGAAGAAGACTTTATTAGCGGAAGACATCAAACCAATGTGGGAATTTTCAGGAAATACCTGGAAGTATACCTTCGGCAGCATCCTAAAATAAATCAGGATATGACATTTTTAATCAGGCAACTCCAGCCGCAGGGGAAAGGATTACCTATAGAGATCTATGTTTTTAGTAACGATAAAGCATGGGCAAACTACGAAGCCATCCAGGCAGATATCTTTGATCATATTTTTGCGGTTATCCCTGAATTTGAATTGAAGGTGTACCAGGAACCCACCGGCTCAGATATTGCAAATATTTCGTTGAAAAGCTGATTTTAATCATTGGAAAATATTTATATAGAAAGTTTTTACTTATAATTTGTTGTGATTTTTATGTTTTTAAGCACTTCTGCTTATAGATTATGGTTTTTATATACATTTGTTTTATAATTTGAAACTAACTCGGAAAATTTGAAATGAAAACTAATGACTTTTTAGAGGAGAAACCAGCAGATATTGATGAGCTGGATGAGAAGATACTGAAATTAATTACAAAGAACGCCCGAATTCCGTTTTTAGAAGTTGCCCGTGAATGTGGTGTGTCTGGTGCCGCCATACATCAAAGAGTTCAACGATTATTAAATATTGGAGTAGTACACGGAAGTGAATTTATTGTAAGTCCTCAGCGGTTGGGATATAATACCTGCGCTTATATGGGAATTTATCTTGATAAGGCAAAATATCACACCCAGGTTGCAGATGCATTGCGAAAAATTCCTGAGATTGTAGAGTGTCATTACACCACAGGTGCTTATGCTATTTTTATTAAAATTCAAACAAAAACGAATAAGCACTTAAAGCGTTTAATCGATGAAGAACTTCAGGATATTGAAGGGATTGCCCGAACAGAGACATTTATCTCCTTGGAAATGGATTTTAAACGACAAGTTCCTATAAAATAAAAAAGGCCGGTTATATCCGGCCTTTTTTATTTTACTTATTTTCCTCAGCATAAACAAAGTTGTACGATTCGTCGTGCTGACTAATGTCGAGGCCAATCTTTTCTCCATGTGGAGAAATGCGCATTGGAACAATCAGGTCAGTAATTTTGTACATCAACATTGATCCTCCGAATGTGAAAACTCCCACAATTACTAAGGCTAAAAGGTGATAAAGAAAAGTTGTTGTTTCACCATGAATCAAACCTACATCGTTAGCAAAGATAGCTGTGGCAATCATTCCTGTAATACCTCCCATTCCGTGAGCAGGAAATACGTCGAGTGTATCATCCAGTCTTGATTTTGTGCGAAGTGTTATGGCGTAGTTACTAATAATGGCTGCTATAACTCCAATAAAAATACTCGACCCTACATTAACAAAACCTGCAGCAGGTGTAATTGCTACCAGACCAACTACCAGACCAATTGCAGCACCAACAGCGGAAGGTTTTTTCCCTTGCGCTGCATCGAAAAAGATCCATGTAAGCATGGCAGCCGCAGACGCAGTGTTGGTATTAACAAGTGCAGAAGCAGCAACAGCATCGGCAGCAAGTGCAGATCCTGCATTAAATCCAAACCATCCAAACCAGAGCATGCCGGCGCCTAAAAGGATGAAAGGGATGTTGGCCGGTGTGATTTCTTTATTTGAGTCTTTTCTTCGACCCAGGAACATTGCGCCGGCTAATGCCGCAAAACCTGCCGACATGTGTACAACAGTTCCACCTGCAAAGTCGAGTACGCCCCAATTGCGAAGGAAACCGTTCGGGTGCCAGGTCCAGTGGGCAAGTGGTGCGTATATGAAAATAATAAACAGTACCATGAAAAGCATGTAAGCCCTGAAGCGTACCCTGCCGGCAAACGATCCTGTAAATAATGCCGGAGTTATTATGGCAAACTTAAGTTGGAACATGGCAAAAAGAGCAAACGGGAATGTGGGAGAGAAGTCGGGATTGGGAGCACCACCAACTCCCCGAAACATGAAGTATGTTGCCGGATTTCCAAATAATCCAAAACCTTCGCCTCCAATACTTTCTCCAAAGGCAATGCTAAATCCAACAACCACCCAAAGAACACTAACTACCCCCATGGCAATAAAACTTTGTAACATGGTTGAAATGATATTCTTAGGTTGAATCATTCCGCCGTAAAAGAATGCCAGACCCGGAGTCATGAGTAAAACAAGGCCTGTAGCGGTTAACATCCAGGCTGTATCTCCCGTGTCAATGTTCGAAAAGTCCAGTTCACCCATCCCTGTAGGAATAAAAACCCCAAGGAAGGCAATAATAATTAACAAGGCCAAAATTAGCCACCAACTCATTGTATTTTTCATCTGTCTGTAGTTTTATACAGCCTGTGCCAAAGTTGAAAATGAATGTGCTACATTACCCAAAATCTGTACTTTGGTTGAGCCGTAGATTTTTAGTTATAAAAATATTTTTGCTGTCTGTATGATGTAAATCTATAAAAAATCTATAAATTTATAACTCGATAAGGAGATTAATGAGAAGATTGAAAGTAAATTCAACGTAAAAATAACAGAGTGATAATGTAATCGAAAAAAATGCCGAATTTTGGACTATTGTTTTCGATTTGTTACTTTTTCTGTTTTTACTGAATATAATATAGATTGAATGCTATTTTTTGGTATTTTTGATGGAAAATTGTAAGTTATGACTTTGAGAAATACATTGGACGATTGGGATTTGAAAATTCTGGATATTATTACAAAAAATGCACGAATACCTTTTAAAGATGTTGCGAAAGAAGTAGGTATTTCAAGAGCTGCTGTTCATCAACGGGTGAATCGGATGGTAGACCTGGAGGTTATAGTAGGTTCAGGTTATCATATCAACCCTAAAAAGGTGGATTTTAAAACCTGCACTTTTATGGGTATTTTTCTTGAAAAAGGCGGGCTTTTTTCTGAAGTAGTTAAAGAATTGGAAAATATACCTGAAATAGTTGAGTGCCATTATACTACCGGTTCTTATGCTATTTTTATTAAGGTTTATGCCAAAGATAATGAACATCTGAAGAATGTTTTAAGTGGTCAGATTCAGAGAATTCAGGGGGTTGCAAGCACCGAAACAATTATTTCTCTGGAGGAGTCTTTTAAGCGCACTATTCCTGTTAATATTTAGTTTGAAGATTGCTAACTCCCCGAACTAATTTTCGATCAGTTTTTCATTCTCTTGGGTTAAGCTTTTTCTCCTTAGCTTGCGCTATGAGTGTAAATATTGCCTTGGAGAATGGAAATATCATCAAAAATTTTCGTCTGCTTTATTAACACTCTTCACATTAATTTCTTTGTCGGACAGCTTCGTAAATCATAAGGGACGCAGCTACCGAAACATTCAGCGATTCAATATTACCCAATATTGGAATTTTTAATTGTTCATCAGTAATGTCGAGAACCTGCTGCGATATTCCTGTATCTTCCGATCCCATAATGATGGCAAGAGGAACATTCATTTGGGCTTGGGTATAGAGTTTATTGCCTTTTTCGGTGGCGGCAACAACATAAAGTCCCGAATTTTTTAAGAACAAAATAGAATTTGCCAGATTTTTCACTTTGCATATCGGAATGTGATGAATTGCTCCTGCTGAGGTTTTTACTGCGTCGGCTCCTATTCGGGCCATGCCTTTTTCTGGAATGATAATGGCCTGCACTCCCGCACATTCGGCAGAACGGGCAATGGCTCCAAAATTCCGTACATCGGTAATTTGATCAAGTACCAGGATTAATGGAGTTTTTCCCTCTTCGAAAATTCCCGGAAGAACAACCTCTATATCGCTAAATTCAACGGGTGAAATAAAGGCGAGTACTCCCTGGTGATTTTTTCGGGTAATGCGATTAATTTTTTCTATCGGGACAAACTGCGATGGAATGTTGTTTTCTCGAATCAGTTGTTGGAGTTCTGTAAATAGTTCGTTGCGCAATCCCTTTTTTATCAGAATTTTATCAATGGTTTTGCCTTTTTTTATTGCTTCTATTACAGCTCTCGTGCCAAATATGAAATCGTCTTTGTTAATCATATTACCATGTTTTTTTAAATTGCCAGTTTTCAAGTTCTTCGTGAGTTGTTTCCCAGTCCTGCATCGCATTTTCTAGGTTGCTTTTTAGTTCTTCGTATTTGTTGAAAATGGAATGATCGTCCGGATTTTGGGGTGCCATGAGAATTTTGTCCATTTCTTCAATTTCAGATTCCAGAGCGGCTACTTTTTCTTCGGCCTGTTCTACTTTTTTCTCCAAACGTGAAATGTTACGATTTATGTCTTTTTGCTCCTCGAAACTTAATGAACTTGTTGTTTTTGTCGCAGAATTTTTTTGTTCGTTCTTCCTTGTAGAAGCTTTCTTCTCCAGTTCTTTCAGCGACTCCATTTTTTTGCGATACAGAAAGTCGAATATTCCTCCCAGGTGTTGTTTGGCCTTTTTGTTTCTGAATTCGTAGATGCAGTTAACCAGGCCATCAAGGAAATCCCTGTCGTGCGAAACAACCAGCACGGTTCCCGTAAAATTTGCAAGCGCATTTTTTAATATCTCTTTCGAACGCATATCGAGGTGGTTGGTTGGTTCATCGAGAATAAGGAAGTTTACCGGTTCGAGCATAAGTCTAATCATTGCCAGTCGCGAGCGTTCGCCTCCACTAAGAACTTTCACTTTTTTATCAATGTCTTCACCCCTGAATAAAAAGGCTGCAAGTATATCCCGGATTTTAGTACGGATATCGCCAACAGCTATTTCATCTATAGTTTCGAAAACAGTAAGTTCTCCTTTTAATAATTGAGCCTGATTTTGAGCAAAGTAGCCAACCTTTACATTGTGTCCAAGTTGCATCGATCCTTCATGCTCCAGCTCTTGCATAATTATACGGGCCAACGTTGTTTTTCCTTCTCCGTTCCTGCCAACAAAAGCAACCTTTTCGCCGTTTTCTATTTTAAGATTAATATCATCTAAAACCAGGTGTGTTCCATACGATTTACTAACGTGTTTTGCATCAACGACCAATCTCCCTGAACGGGGAGCAGGAGGAAAGTTTAACTTTAAGGCCGCGTTATCCTCTTCTTCTATCTCTAACCGATCCAGTTTTTCCAACTGTTTGATGCGCGACTGTACCTGAACTGATTTGGTAGCTTTATACCTGAAACGCTCGATAAACTTTTCAGTATCTGCAATCATCTTTTGCTGGTTAATATAAGCTGCCTTATGAATTTCGCGTTGTTCTTTTTGCCAGTCTACGAATTTTGTGTAGTTCATGCGCTGGTCGGTAATTTTACCTAACGAAATTTCAATGGTTCTGTTACACACGGCATCAAGAAAGGTTCGGTCGTGCGAAACCAGTATCACAGCTCCGTTGTAATTTTTTAGAAAATCCTCCAGCCATTGTATCGATTCAATATCGAGGTGGTTAGTAGGCTCATCCAACAGAAAAACGTCGGGCTTTTTTAATAAAAGTTTGGCAAGTTCCACGCGCATTCTCCAGCCTCCGCTAAATTCAGAAGTACGACGATCGAAATCGCTTCTTTCAAATCCAAGTCCAATGAGAGTCTGTTCCAGTTCTGCTTCGTAATTGTCGCCTCCCAATATCTGGTAGCGTTCATTTGATTCGCTAACCTTGTCCAGCTTCTTCAGGTATTCATCCGAATGGTAATCTTCACTTTCTGCAATTTCAGTGTTCAGCTGTGCAATTTTTTTCTCGAGCGATAATAACTCTTCAAATGCCAGTGTTGTTTCCTGCTTTAATGTTCTGGTATCGGACAGCTGCATTTGCTGGGGTAGATAACCTATAGAGACGTCTTTTGAAACACCGATACTTCCTGATGTTGGTGTTACCTTTTGTGTAATAACCTTTAAAAGTGTTGTTTTGCCGGCTCCATTTTTGCCGATTAACCCAATTCTGTCTTTCGGATTTATTAAAAAACTAATGTTTTTGAATAGCTCAAATCCGCCAAAACTTAAATTTATTTTATCTAATGAAATCATTTGTTACGAAAATTGCCCAAAGATAATTATTAAAGAATGACTTGAAACTTAAAAATTAAGGCAAAAAAATTACCCTTCCGGGTAAAAAAGGAAGGGGAAAGCTCTATGGACGCTTTTTGAAGATGATTGATAATTTACAAACCCCTAAACACAAAACCAATCATAAATACAGAAGTCGCTTTCCCCTTTAAGTTTTACTTATTGAAAATAAAACCAACCATTAAATCAATAGCAAATATAAGTATTAGATTTTATCAGAAAAGCTTTATCGAACATAAAATTGCTTTAGTGCAGTTAATTTACCTTCGTTTTCCCATTTTGGGAAAGATAAATTTTATTTGGGAATCGAAGCATATCTTAATATTAATGCAATCTGTAAGATTGGATTATATTTGCACAAAAATTAAAGACGTGGCTAGGAACAAGAAAAAACCGTTTTACGAAAACATTCAGATAGAAGATATTGGAGCAGAAGGAAAGGCAATTGCCAAAGTTGGAGAAATGGTAGTATTTACTAAAATGGCGATACCTGGAGATGTTGTTGATTTGCAGGTAACAAAAAAGAGAAAACGGTACCAGGAAGCATTCGTAAAATCATTTAAAGAATACAGTACTGATCGGATTGAGCCTTTCTGCGAGCATTTCGGAACCTGCGGAGGATGTAAATGGCAAATGTTACCCTACGAAAAACAATTGTTTTATAAAGAAAAGCAGGTAGCAGATCAATTAACAAGAATCGGGAAAGTGCAGCTTCCTGCGATTTTACCAATTCTGGGATCTGAGAAAAGTACATTTTATCGCAACAAACTTGAATTTACTTTTTCCAATAAACGATGGTTAACCCACGATGAGGTTGAAAAAGGTGATGAAATAGAAAAACCAAACGCATTGGGATTTCATGTTCCCGGTTTATTCGATAAAGTAATAAATATAGATAAATGCTGGTTGCAATCCGATCCGTCGAATGCTATCAGAAATTTTATATATCGATATGCAGTTGAAAACAACCTTAGTTTTTTCGATATTAAAGATCAGGCTGGTTTTTTACGTACATTAATAATACGAACAAGCTCAACAGGCGAATTGATGCTTATTGTATCTTTCTTTTGCGAAGATGCTGCAAGGCGTGAAGCACTTCTTGAGGCTGTTAAAAATCAGTTTCCGGGAATAACATCTTTACTTTATGTAATTAATTCAAAAGGAAACGATACCATTACGGATCAAAAGATAGAAACCTACAGTGGCCGCGAATATATTCTTGAGGAGATGGAAGATTTGAAGTTTAAGATCGGACCTAAAAGTTTCTACCAAACCAATTCAGAACAGGCTTATGAGTTATATAAAGTTGCTCGCGATTTTGCAGATTTAAAAGGAGATGAAATTGTTTACGACCTTTATACCGGAACAGGAACGATTGCAAACTTTGTTGCAAAAAGTGCTGAAAAAGTAGTTGGTATTGAATATGTACCTGAAGCGATTGAAGATGCAAAAGTGAATTCGGAAATTAACAATATTACAAATACGTCGTTTTTTGCAGGCGACATGAAAGATGTGCTAAATGATAATTTCGTTTTGGAAAATGGGAAACCCGATGTAATTATCACCGATCCTCCACGTGCAGGAATGCATGTCGATGTAATTTCTGTTATTTTAAAAATACTTCCCGATAAGATTGTTTATGTTAGTTGTAATCCTGCAACGCAAGCCCGGGATCTCTCGTTGTTAGACTCATTTTATCAAATTGAGAAAATTCAACCAGTTGATATGTTTCCACACACACATCACGTCGAAAATGTAGTGTTACTCTCTAAAAAGGCTTGATAAATTAAGGATTTTGCCCTAACTTGGTGAAACATTTTAGCCTGCATCACTGCAGGATAAAAAATAAGGGTCGTATTAAGGAACAATATTTGTTTCCTTAATATATGTTTTGTAAAAGTTTCATTAAAATCCTGAATATTATGAAAAGAATTTTATTTTTTCTCATAGGAATTATTCCTTTTGTGTTAACCGCTCAAAATAAATGCGTGTATTTTGAGAAGATGGTGAAACTAACTACTGAGAAAACGAATTTGAATACCAGTCAAAGCGACTTCGGTCCTGCCTTTGTTGGTAGCGAACTCTGGCATTCTGCTTTTACCGATGAAGAAATAGCCAAGTTGAATGACGGTAAGAAAAAGAAAATTTACTACGACTTATTTGCCTCGAAAGTTGATAGTAAGGGAAATGTAACCGGGGAGAAGAAAGATATGCTTGCTGAACAAAGCGAAGGTTATCATGCTGGGCCGGTCTCATATTGTGAAGCAACCGGTGAGTTGTTTGTTACATTAAGCAATTTTGAAAATCCTGAGGTTAGGAATAAGGTTTACCAAAAATCTGACATTCGTTTAAAAATAATTATTGCAAAAAAAGTAGGTGGTACATGGACCAAAGTCGGAGAGTTGCCGTTTAACAACCCATCCTATTCTGTAGGTCATCCAAGTATAACTTCTTCGGGAGATACGTTGTATTTTGTTTCTGATATTCCTGATAAAGGATTGGGTGGAACAGATATTTACATGGCCGTTAGAAATAACGGTTCATGGGGTGAAATGATTAATCTTGGAGATAAGATCAATACCCCGAAAAATGAAATGTTCCCGTTTATTTATAAGGATAAAATACTGATTTTTTCCTCAAACGGAATTGGTGATGGCGACGACCTTGATTTATACGCTGCCGGATTAATGGGAGCTAAAACAACCGATGCTGCCGAAATATCAGATTTGAATTCCGATGCCGATGATTTTGCCTTTGTTATCCATCCAAAAGAGGAAGTTGGTTATTATACATCGAATAAAAGCGGTGGCGAAGGAGCTGATGATATTTATAAAGTTCTTATTGAAAAAATACCTCAGGGTAAATACGAACTTGAGTTGGTTGTAAAAGATAAAAAGACCAACGAGGTAATCCCAAATGCACCAATCTCTTTCAATGGAGCTTTAAGTACAATAGCCGGCGCTATTTTCAAGAAAGTACTTGGTAAAGATGAATCGTACACTGTTAAAACCAATATGGAAGGTTACATGAACGATTCGAAAACTATTTCAACAGTTGGAAAACCTTTTGGTGTGATCAAAGAAACTCTTTGGGTTGAGAAGGTTGAAGTTGGTCAGAAATTCGTGATGGAAAATATTTATTACGATTTCGATAAGTGGGATATTCTTCCTGAATCGGAAATTGAATTGGACAAACTGGTTAAAGTAATGAACGATAATCCCAGCTGGAAAGTAGAATTGGGATCACATACCGATTGCCGTGGAAGTGACTCGTACAATGAAGTTTTAAGTCAAAAACGTTCCGACTCAGCTGTGGCTTACATCATTGGTCAGGGAATTGCCAAAGACCGGATTATTGCCAAAGGTTATGGTGAATCACAACTGGTTAACAAATGCGATGATGGTGTTTCATGTACAGAAGCAGAACACCGTAAAAACAGACGTACCGAGTTCAAAATTCTTGAAATGGATGGACAATAACAGACAATAAAATCATATAGAAAGCTGTTCTGGTTTGCAGGACAGCTTTTTTTGTGCTTAATTTTGCCCTAAAACAAAGATTGTGTCTGAGCGAATTCGCAAAATAATACATATCGACATGGATGCTTTTTTTGCATCGGTAGAACAGCTCGATCATCCTGAGTTGAGAGGGAAGCCTGTGGCGGTTGGGGGGACAAGCGAGCGGGGAGTGGTTGCTGCAGCCAGCTACGAAGCCCGAAAATTTGGTGTGCGTTCTGCTATGTCGTCGCAGGTAGCACGGAGGAAGTGCCCGGATCTGATTTTTGTGAAACATCGTTTCGACCGTTATAAAGAGATTTCAAATCAAATTCGTGCAATCTTCTTCGAATACACCGATTTGGTAGAACCTCTTTCTATTGATGAGGCATATCTTGACGTTACTTATATTAAGAAAGGAAAACCATCAGCAACGCTCATTGCAAAGGAAATAAAGACAAGGATTTATAATGAAACCGGGTTGACTGCGTCTGCCGGAGTTTCGTACAATAAGTTTCTTGCTAAAGTCGCTTCAGATGTTAACAAACCCAACGGGATATTTGTAGTAACACCCTCGCAAGCGCAGAATTTTATAGACAATCTGGAAGTGAGAAAGTTCTTTGGGATTGGAAAGGTAACTGCTGAAAAACTCAATAAAATGGGTGTTTGGTTTGGTCGCGACTTGAAACTTATCGACAGGCTGGAACTTACGAGATTATTTGGGAAAGCCGGGAATTATTATTACGACATTTGTCGAGGAATTGATAATCGCCCGGTGCAACCTTCACGCGAAAGGAAATCGGTAGGAGCAGAAAATACGTTTTTACACGATTTGTTTCTGGAGGAAGAACTGAAAAAAGAACTTCTGGAAATTGCAGAAAAAGTCTGGGATCGGGCCAGCCGAGCAAATGTTAGAGCCAAAACTCTCACACTCAAATTTAAATATGCCGATTTCGAACAGCACTCCCGTAGCAAAACTATTGAACCTTACTTTGCCTCAAAAGAAAGTTTTATTCGGGAAAGTCAAAAATTGATGAAATTGGAGGGAGGGTTTATAAAAGGAATTCGATTGCTGGGCCTTACACTCTCCAATTTTATACATGATGAAGATGAAAAGAATGAAGCAGTGCAATTGGTTATTGAATTTTAAACTTTTAAAACAGTATTAATCAGTCTTTTCTATTATTGAGCAAATAGAAATTTATCCGATCTTATTATATCTGATAGACTGTAACTTCTTCTTTGCATTTAAATAACCAGAACTCTTATTTTTTTGCTGAATAAATCGTAACTTATGTTTCGAAACTGATTAAAACCAGAGTTATGTATCCCAAAAAATCAACAACATTTATTGTTATTCTTGTTTTTCTGTCGACGTATTTTTCTTATGCTCAAAACACCATGTATTATATGGATCGGATGCCGCAAAAGCAATTATATAATCCTGCTTTAATGCCAAACGTAAAGTTTTTTATGACTTTGCCCGGGTTAAATGGAACATCAGTTCAAGCTTATAACAGTGGTTTTAATTACAATGAACTCGATTATTTTCTCGATAATCTTGATAATGAGAATTACGATCCTGAAGAGTTTATTAATTCCATTGGCAGTACCAATAAAACGATATTCGAGGGAAGGGCAAATTTGTTGTCGTTTGGATTTAGGATTAAGGATAACAGCTATTTTGCTTTCAATTATTCGGTTAATTCCACTTCATCTGTTGATGCAGAATCGGAAATCGCCTATCTGTTAACTGATTATGATGATCTGTCTCTCGATAAATTTCCACTTGTTGTTGACGGCGTTGATGTTAAATCGAATACATACACAAGTTTGGGATTTACTTATGCACGAAAGATTAACGAGCATCTCACTTTAGGAATTAGTTCCGGCTTGAATTTTAATACGTTTGGCTTAAAAACCAAAGGGTTACGCTACGAAGTTGATATTGAGGAAACAGATCCTTACGGTAATAATTCGTACGACGAAATTTTTAATGGAGAGATGATTTTGGGTTTACCAACCGAAATAAATCCCGATGCAATAGACGGTAATGAACTGGATATTGAAGAAGGATTACTACCTGATGGTTGGGAAGATGATCTGAGTGGAGGCAATTTATTTCAGAATGCCAGTTTGTCAATAAATCTGGGTGCTACTTATGAACTTGAAAAATGGTTGTTCTCTGCCAGTTTATTAAATCTTGGAAGTTCAAAATGGAAACAGTACGGATATCGCCTGGAGGGAAATCAGGATGTAATATATGTTTACGAAGAAAAAGTAAAAATGGGCATTCCTACCCGTTTATACCTGGGAGCAATTCGTCAATTCTCTCCCAAGTGGAATTATGGTATTTTATTAAACAGTAATTTTTATGCCGGCGGGGCAAATTCTGCAGCAACAATTTCATTAAATGGTGTTGTTGGCCGTGCACTTTCTACTTCGGTAAGTTATACTGCAGGTTATAAGTTTGATAATCTGGGAATTGGTTTGCGACTCCGGTTTCTTCCGGGTGTGGATTTGTATTGTGTAACCGACAATATTATTCAGGCTTTTTCATATAAAAAGGCCAACCGTCTGACAGCAAGTGTTGGTATTAATTTTTCTTTTGGGATTAAGGAAGGACTAATATCTTCTGAAAATACTTTGGATGAAATTGAGAATGCTTTTGAAGGAAATGAATGACGATTGGAAGATGATTTAAACCTTCTTCAAAAAGATCTGTATGTTTTCGTATTTTCATGAATCTCCCGTATCTTTCCACCTAATTAATAACCACCGGAGATTGTGCCCGGAAAAATACTTCCGACTTCTGTCTTCGGACTTCCTACTACATTATGAAACGGATAAAACGCTTTTTCGGATTTCTGATACTTATACTTATTCTTGCATATATTCTTGGTCCAAAACCCCCAAAGCCAGAGTTGAATAAGGATTTGCCATCGATGTCGACAAGTGTTGGCAACATCGAAAGTTACATCAAAACAAAAGAAGCAGCTTATACTGTAAAGCCCGATAACGAAACCCGGATATTTTGGGCCAATGATTCAATAAAAGAACGAACTGATTACTGTGTGTTGTACCTGCATGGATTTTCGGCTTCGTGGTACGAAGGTTACCCTGCCCATGTGAAATTTGCCCAAAAGTTCGGGGCTAATTTGTATATCCCGCGTTTGCACGACCACGGCTTGGTAACCGACGATGCACTCTTGAATATGACGCCTGATGGATTATGGAACTCGGCTAAAGAGGCGCTGATGGTTGCCCGTGGTCTAGGAAAAAAGGTTATCATTATGGGGACTTCGACAGGTGGAACACTCGCTCTGAAACTGGCTGCTGATTTTCCGGAGTATGTGGAAGGTTTGATTTTGTATTCTCCGAATATCAGGATCAATAATAAAACGGCATTTATTTTATCGAAACCGTGGGGATTGCAGATTGGCCGAAAAGTAACCAAAAGCAAATACCGGATTACCAATGAGGATTTCGATTCGAAAGATTGTCAATACTGGAATTGCAAATATCGTTTGGAGGCGGTGGTTTATTTGCAGCAACTGGTTGAAGCTACTATGACAAAAGCGACCTTTAGAAATGTAACGGCACCCGTTTTCCTTGGGTATTATTATAAAGACGAACAGCACCAGGATAGTACGGTGAAAGTAGATGCCATGCTGAAAATGTTCGATCAGCTTGGTACTTCTCCCGGTGAAAAAGTAAAAAAGGCATTTCCCGAAGCCGGTAATCACGTGATTGGTTGCGAAATGACGTCGGGTAGCTTAGATGAAGTAATTAACTCAACAGAAGACTTTGCAGAAAAAATATTGAAGTTGCATCCTGTAAACTAAGCATTAACGTTGATTGCAGATGGAGAATCTGTAAGATAGATTTAAACCATTAACCTAAATTACTATGAACAGACTGCTTCTGTTTGTCCTTGTTTTAATGCTGATTTTTATGTCATGCAAAGTAAAACAGGACACAATGCTTGAAAAACCGAATATTGTTTGGTTAACATCCGAAGATAATTCGACACATTACATGCAGTTATTTGATGAGCATGGAGTTAAAACTCCCAATATTGAACGCCTTGCAGAACATGGAATAACTTTTACTCGAGCCTTTTCAAATGCACCTGTTTGCAGTGCGGCGCGTTCTACAATTATTTCCGGGTGTTACGGTCCAAGAATGGCAGCTCATTATCATCGAAAATCGAAACCGGTGCCGATGCCCGACGGAATTGAAATGTATCCGGCCTATCTGAAAAAAGCCGGCTATTATACTGCCAACAATTATAAAGAAGATTATAACATTATTAAAGGTGATGGCGTTTGGGATGACTCTTCGAAAAAGGCCCACTGGAGAAACCGGGCAGAAGGACAACCCTTCTTCTATATCCAGAATTTTACAGTTACCCACGAATCAAGCTTGTTTTTTACTGAAGATGACATGCTCACTCCTGATACACTTACCAATAGAGGTGAATGCTTTATTTTTCCAAATCATCCCAATACTGAAGTTTTTAGATATTCCAATGCCCGTTACCGGGATAAAATTGTGAACCTTGACAGGCAAATAGGGAAGGTGCTAAAACAGTTGGAAGAGGATGGTCTTATGGAAAATACTTTCATTTTTTACTATGGCGATCACGGAGGTGTTCTTCCGGGCAGTAAAGGCTATTTATGTGAAGCGGGCCTTCATGTTCCTTTGGTGGTGTATGTTCCCGAAAAATACAAACATTTGGGTCCAATAGAAACCGGGACAAAAAATGACGCTTTTATAAGTTTTGTTGATTTTGGTCCGACTATTTTAAATCTTGCCGGAGCAGAAATTCCTGATGGAATAGATGGACATGCTTTTCTTGGAAAAGGTATTTCGGAAACTGACTTGGCAGAAAGAAACGAAACCTATGGTTATGCCGACCGTTTTGATGAAAAATACGATATGGTTCGTTCTGTGCGTGTCGATAATTATAAATACATCCGCAATTATCAACCGTTTAATTTTGACGGCCTGTGGAACAATTACCGTTACAAACAAATGGGTTACCGCGAATGGTTCGATCTATTTAAAAAGGGTGAATTAAACGAAACCCAGGCGGCATTCTTCAAAACAAAAGATCCGGAAGCTCTTTATAATTTGGAAGACGATCCGTACGAAACTAAAAATCTGGCCAAGGATCCGCGTTCCTTGGAAACATTGAAAATGATGAGAGCGAAACTTGATAACCGGGTAAAAGAAATGCCCGATCTTTCATTTTATCCCGAGTTTTACCTGGCGAATAATGCCTTTGATAACCCGGTTGCATTTGGACAGAAACATAAAAGTGATATTCAGAAATACATCGAAATTGCCAATCTGCAACTTCGTGAATTCAATGAAGTGAAATCGCAAATTAACGAGGCACTTAAATCGGAAGATGCCTGGCAACGTTACTGGGGATTGATTGTTTGCAGCCGTTTTGCCAACGACGCGAAAGAATTGCTTCCTGTTATAAAAGAAATGGCTAAGACCGATCAAGAACTGATAAATCGTGTTCGCGCAGCAGAATATTTGGGAATTATCCGAAGTAACAATCCTGTTCCTTTAATTACTGACGCACTGTATCGATCGGAAGATGCCGTTGAGGCATTGTTGATGTTAAATACGGTTGTTTTATTGAAAGATGGTTATGGATATTTTTTTCAGATTGATAATAAGAAACTTTCTGATACAGTGGGGAATAACGATCAGGTGAAAAGGAGATTGGAATATTTGAATTAATTTTCACAAAGCACCTTAGGTAATTTGATTTGAATTACTATATTTGCACACGCAAAATGAAACACGGGTGTAGCTCAGTTGGTAGAGCACTGGTCTCCAAAACCAGGTGTCGGGCGTTCGAGTCGCTCCTCCCGTGCGAAGAAAAGGTCTTACGAAAGTGAGACCTTTTTTCGTTTCATCAATTTCTTATGCTAATCATATCGTTTTTATTGCGATTAGTGTTATTTTCACCACAAATTCAATTCAATGCAAGTCGACGTTTTTATTCCGTGTTTTATCGACCAGTTTTATCCGGAAACTGCAGCAAATTTTGTTTCTATTTTACAAAAAGTGGGATGCGATACCAGGTATAATCCGGAACAAACCTGTTGCGGCCAACCTGCTTTTAACAGCGGTTACTGGAAAGAAGCCAAAACAATTGCTACCAAGTTCCTGAAAGATTTTGATAGCGGAAATATCGTTGTTGCTCCCTCGGCTTCGTGTACCGGTTTTGTTCGGAATTATTATCATAAATTGTTTGAGCAAGACGAGGAATTATTGGCAAAAACCGGTGAAATTCGGAGGCGTATTTTTGAATTCACTGATTTCTTGGTAAATCATGTGCATGTTACCGATGTTGGAGCGGAGTTTCAGCATAAAGTTACTTTTCATGATTCGTGTGCCGGTTTACGTGAATACAGGATAAAGGAGGAGCCACGGAAACTATTGAAGAACGTAAAAGGCCTTGAATTGATTGAAATGGAAAACACCGAAACATGTTGCGGTTTTGGTGGAACATTCTCAGCCAAATTTCATCATATTTCTACGGCCATGACCGAACAAAAAGTGGAGAATGCTCTTAAAACCGGAGCCGAATATATTGTCTCAACCGAAGCTTCGTGTTTAATGAATATGGAAGCCTATATCAAAAAACAAAAGCTGCCAATAAAAACGATTCACCTGGTTGATATACTTGCAGGTTAAATTGTTAAATGGAGAAACTATTAAATTGCTACATTGTAAAACTGATTTAACTCGTAACTCGCGGTTCGCGACTCGAAGCTATTACCTAAAACATCTGCATACCATGTAACCTCTTATATCGCCCGTCAAGTTCCATCAACTCTTCGTGTGTTCCGTGTTCTACAATTTTGCCTTCGTGGAGAACACAAATAAGGTCGGCATGTTTAATGGTTGACAAACGGTGTGCGATTACCAGTGATGTACGGTTTTTCATCAAATTTTCCAAAGCTTCCTGAACCAGTTTTTCCGATTCTGTGTCAAGGGCCGATGTGGCTTCGTCCAGAATCAAGATAGGCGGGTTGCGCAAAATAGCACGCGCTATGGAAAGACGTTGTTTTTGTCCTCCTGAAAGTTTGTCTCCACGGTCGCCGATTTTTGTGTCGTAGCCGTTTTCTGTAGCCAATATAAATTCGTGTGCATTGGCAATTTTAGCAGCCTGAATGATTTCTTCTTCTGATGCATCCTCCATTCCAAATGCGATATTGTTTCTGATTGTATCGTTAAATAAAATGGGTTCCTGGTTTACATTGCCAATCAGGTCGCGCAACGATTTTAATTTCAGATCACGAATATCGATTCCATCCAGCAGGATATTTCCTTTTGTTATGTCCCAGAAACGAGGTAACAGGTCAACCATGGTGGTTTTTCCACTTCCCGACGAGCCAACGAGGGCAACGGTTTTCCCTTTGGGAATATCCAGCGATACATTTGAAAGCACCTCTGCTGAATTGTAGGCAAAGCTCACATTTTTATATGAAATAACTGATTCGAAGCTTTTTATTTCTTTGGCGTCTTTTTTATCAACGATAGTAACCTCGGCAGCCAGAACATGGTCGATACGATTCATCGAGGCTAATCCTTTTTCAATGCTGTAAAGTGCTGTTGAAAAGGCTTTTGCCGGATTTATTATTCCGTAGAAGAATACCATGTAGCCGATAAATTCAGCAGCCGTAAGCGACGATCCGTTATCATTTAAAATAATACGTCCCCCGTACCAAAGTACAATAACAATAACAATTGTGCCCAAAAATTCGCTGGCAGGGTGAGCCAGATTTCGGCGCCACATTAAACGATTCATTATCGAACGGTAATTACTGTTCTCGGTTTGAAACCGGTTAATGGCTTTTTCCTCTGCGTTAAACGATTTAATAATGCGTAAACCCGACAGGTCTTCTTCAATTATAGAAAGAATTTCTCCAAGCTTATTTTGTCCTTTTGTTGAAACACGTTTCAGACTCCGTCCAATCCGCCCGATAATGATTCCGGTTACAGGTAGCATGATAAAAACAAACAAGGTCAGCGACCAGCTCATGTAAATCATTACAGCTAAATAAACGGCAATCAAAACAGGATTTTTAATCATTATTCCGATTGAGTTGGCAATGGAGTTCTCAACTTCCTGTACATCGCTGGTAATGCGCGCCATAATATCGCCTTTTCTTTCTTCGGAAAAATAGCCAAGTGGCAGCTTGATAATCTTTTTATAAATAAGTGAGCGGATGTCGAAAACTACGCCGTTTCGTAAAGCAATTAAAACAAAATCGGCCAGGTAGGTAAAACCCACTTTTAACAGGGTGGCAATTACCAGTATAACTCCAATCAGCAATAAGGCAGTTTGTTGGCCGTGATTAAGAATAAACTGACTGATGTAGAAATTTACATTCTGAGTAATTGAATTGGCAGTAAATGCCCATTCTGCTTTTTCTGTGACCAATTCTTTGGTTTGGAATAAAATATCGAGTGCCGGGATTAGCATGGCAAACGAAAAGGTTCCGAAAATGGCACCCAAAATATTGTAAAATAAGTTCATGACGACTTTCCACTTGTACGGTGGCACAAATCGTTTCATGAGTTTTAGAAAATCTTTCATAGGATGAAGACAGAAGACAGAAGACAGAAGACGGAAGACCGAAGATGGTATTCCAAATCCATAATCTCCCTTATTTTATTAGAATATTCCTGTATAGTTTTGTGGTGTAATCTTCTTTAAATCGTCTTTCAGCGTATCACTCACCTCCAGTGTGTCAATAAATTCATGGATTACTTCCTGACTCATTTTTTTGTTTGTCCTGGTAAGTCCTTTCAGTGCTTCATATGGATTTGGATAAGCTTCCCGGCGAAGAATAGTCTGGATAGCTTCGGCAACAACGGCCCAATTATTCTCAAGATCGGCATCAATTGCATCTTTATTCAGCAAAATTTTATTCAATCCACGCATTGTTGAATTGATTGCGATCAAAGTATGTGCGAAAGGCATTCCGATAGTCCGAAGAACAGTTGAATCTGTTAAATCGCGTTGCAGGCGCGAAACAGGCAATTTTACAGCAAGGTGCTCAAATAATGCATTTGCAATTCCAAGGTTACCTTCCGAGTTTTCGTAGTCGATTGGATTAACTTTATGAGGCATTGCAGATGAACCAACTTCGCCGGCTTTAATTTTTTGCTTGAAATAATCCATCGAAATGTATGTCCACATATCGCGGTCTAAATCAAGAATGATGCTGTTTACACGTTTCATCGCATCAAAAATAGCAGCATGGTTATCGTAATTGGCAATTTGAGTTGTGTATTGGGCACGCTCAAGGCCTAAGTAGTTTTTCAGAAAATGATTTCCAAATGCTTTCCAACTAATTTCAGGATAAGCAATATTATGTGCATTGAAGTTTCCGGTAGCACCTCCAAATTTGGCATCGCATGAAATTGCTTTTAACTGCTCCAGTTGTTTTTTCATTCGCTCAGCAAAAACGCGGATTTCTTTACCCAGGTTTGTTGGAGAAGCAGGTTGGCCGTGTGTTCTTGCCAACATTGAAATATCTTTCCACTCGTCAGCTAATTCATCAAGCCTGTCAACCAAATCGTTAATTGCCGGGAAATATTCATTATCCAGTGCATCGTGAATCGATTTTGGAACAGCTGTATTATTGATATCCTGCGAAGTCAATCCAAAGTGGATAAACTCTTTATATTTTTGCAATCCCAGTTTGTCGAATTCTTCTTTCAGGAAATACTCAACCGCTTTTACATCGTGGTTAGTCACCTTCTCAATATCTTTTATGCGTTGAGCATCGTCAACCGAAAAATTTTCAACTATTGCCCGAAGTTGCTTAAACAAACTGTTATCAACATCTTTTAGCTGGGGAAGAGGAAGTTCGCTCAGGGCGATGAAATATTCAACTTCCACATAAACCCGGTATTTTATAAGGGCATATTCTGAAAAATATAATTGCAGGTTTTCTACTTTGGGACGGTAACGTCCGTCAATTGGAGAAATAGCTGTAAGTAAATTCAATTCCATATTATTTTTCGATTTGTTTGAATATAGATCGGTTTTCGTACCCATCTAATTATTCAAGTCTGATAATCTGTATGTTTTTAATATTAAAACGCAAATTTAACAATTTAAGTCAAGTTGGCAGGTAGCTGTACATTGAATTTAATATTCTTTAACCGCTTTCTTCTGTTATTTCATAAATCATTGTATTCTTGTTAGTTCATAAATTTTTTTGACGAACTATGAGAAATCAACAGCATTAATACTCTCAAATATTTCTACCTTCGCCTAAACCTATTGATTTAGGAGATGTTTTAGAAGAAGAAAAACAGACGATGGAGAAGACACGAATTTCAATTGTATCATATTTAAACAGTAAACCATTTTTATACGGAGTTCAGCATTCGGGATTGATCGATCAGATGGAATATACAACCGATATTCCGTCGAAAGTTGCATCAAAACTTGCTTATAAACAGGCAGACGTTGGGCTGATCCCCGTTGCGGGATTGGTTGATTTGGAAGAGTACCATATTGTTAGCGATTATTGTATTGGTGCCGTGGGGGTAGTGAAAACCGTTGTTTTGGTTTCAGATGTTTCCATCGATGAAATTGATACCGTTTTAATGGATTACCAGTCGCGTTCTTCGGTGATGCTGGCAAAAGTATTGGCAAAATTTTTCTGGAAAAAAGATTTTAAATGGGAAAATACCTGTGCCGATTTTCATAATAAATCGATTAAGGGAAAAACTGCCGGGGTGCTTATTGGCGACAGGGTTTTCGAAGTGGAAGGGAAATTTGCCTATTCATACGATCTGAGCGAAGAGTGGCAAAAGTTCACCGGTTTGCCTTTTGTTTTTGCGGTTTGGGCATCAAACACAAAATTGTCAGAAGAAACGGAACGAACGTTCAACAGTGCGATGGAATGGGGATTAAACCATTTGGATGAAGTTACTCAGCAAGAGGAGGCAGCATATCCCGGTGTTGATATTGAAGCTTATTTTACTGATAATATTAGTTTTAATCTCGATTCTGCCAAACGCGAAGGGATGAAAAAGTTTCTGGAGCTGGCAAAACAAATAGAGCCGGAGCTGGCACGTTAATTTCAAATAACAATTATCATATCAGGTAATTCCCTAAAAAATCAAAACCGAATTAGCCCGGTTTCTGGGGCAAGTTGTTTCTAAAATTTGTATTTTGGTACTTGATGTTTGTTTAAGTGATATTTGGAACTTAATATTATTTCCATGAAGCTAAAAAACTTTTGGGTTATACTTTTAATTGTAGCTGCCCTTGGAGCATTTGCGCAGGAGGCTAATAAAAAACTGGTGTATAAGGTCAATATCAAAAAAGAGATCACTCCGGCCATGCGCAGACAGGTAAGTCAGGCTTTTGAAGCTGCCGACTCGCTAAATGCCGATGTGTTTCTGATTCATATGAATACTTACGGAGGAACAGTGGTAGATGCCGATTCCATTCGCACACGCATATTGCAAAGTAAAATTCCGGTTTATGTGTTTATCGATAACAATGCGGCATCGGCCGGAGCGCTTATTTCGGTTGCCTGCGACGGTATTTATATGCGGCCGGGAGGAAGCATCGGTGCGGCCACCGTGGTAAATCAAACCGGACAAGCCATGCCCGATAAATACCAGAGTTACATGCGTTCTACCATGCGTGCCACTGCCGAGGCACACGGAAAAGATACAACTATTACCGCCGAAGGAGATACTATTATTGACTGGTTCCGCGATCCGAAGATTGCTGAGGCCATGGTCGACCAAAGCATTTTTGTTGAAGGGATTTCAGATACCGGCAAGGTGTTGACTTTTACTCCTCTGGAAGCGATGGAAAATGGATTTTGTGAAGGTACAGCAGAAAATATCGACGAGGTTTTGCACCAGGTAGGTATTGATGACTACGATTTGGTGGAATATGAGCCCACCTGGATAGAGAAAATTATTGGATTTTTGGTCCACCCCATGATTTCCGGACTCTTGATCATGGCAATTATCGGTGGAATTTATTTTGAAATGCAGTCGCCGGGAATTGGCTTTCCGCTGGGAATTGCAGTGCTGGCAGCCATCCTGTATTTTATGCCCCTTTATCTTGAAGGACTTGCTGCCAACTGGGAGATTTTCGTTTTTGTTGTCGGAGTAATATTAATTGCCCTCGAAATTTTTGTGATTCCAGGTTTTGGTATTGCCGGGGCGTTGGGGATTACTTTCGTATTTATTGGGTTGGTACTTAGTCTGATAGATAATGTGCATTTTGATTTTGAAGGTGTGGAAATGCGTGGACTTGGAATTGCCGTAACAACTGTTGTGCTTGGTATTTTCGGAGGATTTATTCTGTCTTTGTATCTGGGTAAACGTGTCTTTACAGCGGAAAAGGGAGTGTTTAAGAATTTTGCACTTAATACAGTTCAACATGTAGACGAAGGATTTGTAAGTGTTGAAACTTCGCTGTTTAAATTAAAAGGGAAAACAGGTAAAGCCCAAACGGTACTTCGCCCCGGAGGAAAAGTGTTGATTGAAGGTGATGTTTACGATGCTGTTGCCGAAACGGGTTTTATAGAAAGAAATGCTCCCATTATAGTTACCAAAGTTGAAGCTACACAACTTTATGTTGAAATAGTAGAATAGTTGCAGCCTTAAATTCAGATTTCATTGTTTTTATTCGAATCCTGATCGTTTTTCAGCAAGTAATACATCAATTCAACGTCGTCGTTTGGGAGAGTAACTGTTTTATTAAATCGAAGTCCGAGTCTTTCCAGTAAACGTTGTGAGCGTAGATTGTCTTTTTGGGTAATAGCACCTATTTCTGTGATTCCAAATTTATCAAAACAAATATTTTTCAGTTTCTCGGAGGCTTCAAAAGCATAACCTTGCGCTTCGAACTCGGGTAAAAAGGCAAATCCGATATCAAGTCCTTCCAGTCCTTCGCGGTCATACATGCCAACCGTTCCCATTTTTGCCTCGTCGGCTTTACGGATTACCGTGTAATTACCGTAACCCAACCGTTTTAATTGAGGATACATTTTTGTACGGATGTAAGCCTGTGCCTCTTCCACCGATTTTACATCCCGATCGCCAATATATTGAAACCACTTTTCAGTATTCATCAATTTAAAAATAAAACGTGCATCCTCTTCGCAGCATGGCTTTAAAATTAGGTTGGGCGTTTCGTATGATTCGTAACTTTTACCTTCAATAACTACCGACATGATATTTGTTTTTTTATAAAGAAACAAAAATTCGGTAAAAGCACTTACTACAGATTTTTCTTTAATCCGGAAATTTACATAAGCTTCTCTTTAAAAAAGGAAATGGTTCTTTTCCATGCAAGTGTAGCTGCCGCTTCATAGTAACGTGGTGTGGTGTCGTTATGGAAACCATGATTGACTCCCGGATACACATAAGCAGAGTATTCTTTGTTATATTTTTTTAATGCCTTTTTGTACGCCGGCCATCCTGCGTTAACACGTTTATCCAGTTCCGCGTAATGCAATAAAAGCGGTGCTTTAATTTGAGCCGTTTCCTCTTCCGTAGGTTGCCCCCCGTAAAACGGAACTGCTGCTTTCAGGTCGGTTACTTTAACGGCCATCATATTCGAAATCCATCCACCAAAACAAAAACCTACCACACCAACATTTCCATCACATTCGGGATGAGATTTTAGGTATTCGAAGGCTGCAATAAAATCTTCCAGCATTTCATTTCTGTCTCGCTGACTTTGTAAAGCACGTCCATCATCATCATTCCCGGGATAGCCCCCAAGTGGAGTAAGCGCATCGGGTGCCAGCGAAATAAAACCTTCCAGTCCGGCCCGACGGCCCACATCGGCAATGTGCGGGTTGAGGCCCCTGTTTTCATGCACAACAACAATTCCCGGTAATTTCTTTTTATTTCCTGCAGGCCTCGAAAGCTGTCCTTTAATTTTGCCTCCACCTTTGTGCGAATTGTATTCAATTGTTTCCGTTTTTAATCTCGAATCATCCTTTGTTACCTGAATTTTTTCCTGATAATCGGGCATGATAAAGCCCATCAGCGACGCTACTGTTAACCCTCCAACCGCATAGGCCGAAAGTTTCTCTACAAATTTTCGACGATCGATCCGATCATGCGCATAATCATCATACAGATCGAAAACTTCCTGGCTGATTTCTTCCTTTTTTATTTTGTTCATAGTTAGTTATTTATCTTAAAATAACTTTTTAGAATTTGTTTTTGTTCATTTTGATTTTTTGTGAGATTTCAATTTTGAAATCAGAATAGTTTCAAATTATTGTTAGCAAAAGGGGAGAAGCTGGTTTCCGGAAATGTACAACGATAAATAACACTATTTTTGTGAAGTTAAAGAACTGCATTAGAATGGAAAATATAAAAAAGGTTGTTTTAGGTACTAAATTTTCACCAACGGCAACAAAAGTAATTATGTTGGGATCGGGTGAATTAGGTAAAGAAGTTGTTATTGAATTTCAGCGCTACGGAGTGGAAGTGATTGCTGTTGACAGTTACGAGAATGCTCCGGCCATGCAGGTTGCCGATCGCTCGTATGTGGCGTCGATGCTCGATGGCGAAAGGTTGGCTGAAATCATCAGGAAAGAAAAACCGGATTACATTATTCCTGAAGTGGAAGCAATTGCAACCGACAAGTTACAGGAATTGGAAAAAGAAGGATTTCATGTTATTCCAACAGCCAACGCCACTCGTTTAACTATGAACCGTGAAGGTATTCGTACACTGGCTGCCGAGGAACTGGGACTTTCAACATCGCCGTATAAATTTGCAGGATCGAAAGACGAGTTTGTTGCTGCCATCGACGAAATTGGGTTTCCTTGTGTGGTAAAACCGATTATGAGTTCTTCGGGCAAAGGACAAAGTGTGGTTAAAAGTGCTGATGATATTGATTTTGCATGGAAGTATGCTATGGAAGGAGCTCGCGGAAACAGCGATCGTGTAATTGTGGAAGGTTTTATTGATTTTGATTACGAAATCACTTTGCTGACCATTCGTCATGTTGATGGTGTTTCTTTCTGCAAACCTATCGGGCATCGTCAGGAAGGTGGCGATTACCAGGAGTCGTGGCAGCCACAACCTATGACAGATAAAGCTTTGGAAGAAGCACAATATATTGCCCAAACAGTTGTAAAAGCTTTAGGAGGAAGAGGATTGTTTGGAGTAGAATTTTTCGTTAAAAATGATACGGTTTATTTTAGCGAGCTTTCTCCTCGCCCACACGATACGGGCATGGTAACAATGATCTCGCAGGATTTGAGCGAATTTGCCCTGCATGTTCGCGCAATTCTTGGATTGCCGATTCCTAATATCCAATTTCACGGAGCTTCGGCCAGTAGTGTTATTATGGTTAAGGGAGAATCGGAACAAGTTGCTTTTTCTAATTTGGATGAGGTATTAAAACAACCGGATACACAGGTGCGATTATTTGGTAAACCGGGAGTAAGTGGTGAACGCCGGATGGGTGTTTGTCTTGCAAGAGCTAATTCTGTAGAAGAGGCAAGAGAGAAATCCAATAATGCAAGTGGGGCAGTTGTTGTTCAATTATAGAAATAACAAATACTATAAAAAAAACGGGTTTGAAATTTTCAAACCCGTTTTTTATGAATACGATTATTTTGAATATCGATATACTTCCTGAAAATCTTTTGCTTTTGTTACAGGAACAAGCTTGAATCCAAAGCTATACTGTTTTTCCAGTAAACGGTATTTTTCGATTGGGCGGGCATTAATCGACCATGAATCGTTACCTCCCACACCGGCCATTTTATAATTGATATTTACGGTAAGCTCATCCGCTTTAACCAGTTCTGTCGGATGTTGTGCTTCATGAATATTTTGAGCGGTGTAAGGCCAAACCGAAGTCTGTATCGGAGTTCCGGCAACAACCATTAATCCCGATTTGCTGTTATCAGTAAGTGCCAGCCAGCGCACACAGGTGTGATTGCTGCTTTCCTGTGGCTTTACATAGTTGTAATAGAAATCGTTAACTGTTCCTGTAAAAATATCCACGTCTGCGGCAATCTTCCTGTCGGAATAATTCTCAAAAGGCCCTTTCCCGTAAAATGCCATTTGCTGAAGTTCGTTTGAAACGCCCATTTTCATCCCAACTTTTATTGGTTCAGGCATTTCTTCCGGGATACTCAGGTCGTAATCAACATTCACCGTTCCGTCAGCCTCAAAAATATATGATAGTTGAAGGATGAGCCCCTCGGAAGATAGTTTTGCCTTAACGGTGGATGAGAAAGCGTCAACATCCAAACTGCTCAATTTCAATTTTTCAGGAAGATCTTTCCAAACGGAGATGAGTTGTTGAGCTCTCCATCCGCGCTCGTCGTTATCGGTTAACGGGCGCCAGAAATTTGGCTTTAACTCCGATGTTATAATTGTCTCATTCCCTTTTTTATATTCAGCAAGCAGACCACTTTTTTTGTTTACAGCAGCTTTAAATCCTTTTCCTGTAATCACAATCAGATCATCAGTTTCATTAAATACAGGAAGAGCCAGTTTTGTCTGTTTTTTTGCAATGACCAGGCTTTCAACAGGAAGTTTAAATTGTTGTTTGGCAATTTCGTGTCCGGCTTTTGCCCAGTTTTTATCTTCTTTTAACTGAATGCTAATACGTAACCAGTATTCTGTAATTGGCTTTGGAGTAATAGTTTTGAATGGAACTTTTATAATTTTTCTTGCACCCGGATTCAGACTTAGACCATCCAGTTTGCCCGATTGAATTTTGGTGGCATCTTCATTAATAGTCCAAAAAACATTGTATTCGTTCAGATTATCGAAATTAAAATAACTGAGCATACGAATTAATCCTTTCTCCAGATCAACGGCAGCTATTTTAACAGGTTGCATTACATATTTAGTTTCCCATGTTTGTGGTTTAGGTGTCCGATCGGATGCAATTACTCCGTTTATACAGAAATTGTTGCTGTTCGGTTTGTCTCCAAAATCGCCTCCATAAGCGAAAAATTCTTTTCCGTTTTCATCTTTTTTCAGAACTCCCTGGTCAATCCAGTCCCAGATAAATCCACCAATCAGATTCGGATAGCTGTGCATCAGGTCCCAGTATTCCTGGAAATTACCAAGTGAGTTGCCCATCGCGTGCGCGTATTCGCATTCAACAATCGGGCGGCTGATATACGGGCTTTTTGCCAGCGATTCCAGATCCTCAAGGTTGGCATACATGCGACTAATTACATCTACCCAGGCTGGATCAGTTGGATTGGCCGTTCTTCCCAGTGTTCTGTATTCAGGCGATCCGTAAGCTTTATAATCTTTGTGTTCCGGATCTCCCTGCGCTCCCTCGTAGTGAATAAATCTTGTTGGGTCGAAATATTTTACCCAGCCGGCTGCCCCTGCATGGTTAGGACCACAGCCCGATTCGTTACCCAGCGACCAACCGATAACAGAAGGATGGTTTTTATCGCGTTCCACCATTCGAACTACGCGGTCCTGGAAAGCCATGTGCCATTCCGATTGATTTGTCAGGTAGCCCATTAAACCGTGTGTTTCTATGTTGGCTTCATCCAAAACGTAGATACCATATTTGTCGCACAGATCATAGAAATACGGATCGTTGGGGTAGTGGCAGGTACGAACGGCATTAAAGTTGAAACGTTTCATTAAAAGAACATCGGTTTCCATATCCTCACGGGTAACTGTTTTTCCACGAATGTGATCGTGGTCGTGACGGTTAACTCCATATAGTTTTATTGATTTTCCGTTCACCCAAAGTTGTCCTTCTTTGGTTTCAACTTCGCGAAAACCGATTTTAGCCGAGCGGGCTTCAACGGCATTGCCGTCTGCATCTTTTAATGTTAAAACGATGGTGTACAATACCGGATTTTCTGCCGACCAAAGTTCCGGACCGGTAATTTTTTCTTCCAGCAATCCAAAATAAACATTATCGCGTTGCGGATAACTTTCGTAGATTATTGAATTGACATCTTTGCTAAGAGGCTGAGATAATACTTTTTCGTTATCTGGACTAAACAGTTCAGCTTCCAGAGTCCAGTCTTTTACATCAACATCTGCTCCGCGAGTAAGAGTTGGTCTTATCTGCAGCAGAGCATCCTGATATGTTGCATCCAAACGCGTACGTACAAAAAAGTCTTCAATGGCCACTTTGGGCTGTGCCAGAAGCATTACTTCGCGATGAATACCACTCATGCGCCAGTGGTCCTGGTCTTCAAGGTAACTGCCATCGCTCCATCGAAATACCTGAACGGCTAATTTGTTTTCACCCGGTTTTACAAAATCAGTAATATCAAATTCTGCAGGTAAACGGCTATCCTGGCTGTAGCCCACTTTTTGCTCGTTTACATAAACGAACATGGCAGAACTTACTCCCCCAAAATGCAATACAATTTTTTTATCGTTCCAGTCAGCCGGAATAGTGAATGTGCGAACGTATGAACCAACCGCGTTGTCGCGGGCAATAAAAGGTGGTTGCGGAATGTTTTTTGTAATTACATCGGCATAAAAACGACGATAAATTTCTTGTCTAGATAAGCCTTCCGGAACATCATAGTGCTCTTTATACCAGGCAATCGGATCTTCTGCATCCTCGAGTGAAAGCTGAGGACCGAACGGATAACCGGAACTCACGTAAATAGGTGTTCCATATCCCAGCATTTCCCAGTTTGAAGGTACTTCCATATCGTCCCATTTCGAAACATTGGCTTTGTAAAAATCCATCGGACGGTTTTCCGATTTTTCAACGAAATTAAATTTCCAGGTTCCGTTCAGTGAGATTATTCTCGATTTGTCGCGGTTGCAGGTGAGTGCATCTTCCGAAGATTTATAGGAATAGGAAGTTGCTCTTCCGGGAAGTTTATTTTTTGCTATATAACCAGGATCTTCCCAAATATTGTTTTGGGCAAAAAGGGTAGAAGCACATAATGCAAATACCAGTATTATTAGTTTTTTCATTTTATATTGGTTTAAATCGTTTCAATACTATTTTGACGGGGAAATACAGTTTTATACCTAACTCCAGAGTAAATAATAGATCAAAAAAAATCTGTATGAGAACATACAGATCGGAAAATATTTTTATTCAGAAAGGAATCTGATATCTCTCATATCGATTCTGAAGATTAACGGTGTATAAGGTGGAATAACTTCTGTTCCGGAAGCACCGTAAGCCAGGTTCGATGGGAGTATAAAGTCGTGAAAAGAACCTTTTCTGGAAAGAGCAAGCGCTTCATCAAATCCATCAATCATTGGCTCATCCGCGTTTTTATAAATATGAGTCCAGATACTATCGTTATAGTGGTAATATGAAGCATCTAAAACACTGCCGCTGAAAAAGAATGCCTGGTATATAATGGCTAAGGTGTCGCCAGCCTGTGGATGTTCTCCTTCTCCTTCATTGTATGTAATATAATAAATTCCGGCATCGGTTTCTTCAACACTAAATCCCTGATCTGTTGCCAATGATATAAAATCATTAATATCAGATAATTCATCTGCCTGGGTTCTGGGCTCTTCTATTTCAGTTTCAGTTTTTAAACACGAAACAAGCGAAATAGAAAAAAATAATATAATTAATGGAAATAGTTTGTTTGATATTGTTTTCATAATTGATAGAGCTCTTTCTTAATTCTAAATTTTTATTCAAGGTGAGAATATTGATACCCGGGCCAAAGATAAAAAAAAACCAATCCGCCTCAACAGGCGGATTGGTAAACCTAAACTGTTTCCGGTTTTCTACCATTAAAACCTCAAAATTAATTACAACTTAATCAATCATAATCGTAAAGGATACAGACCGGTTTTTATTTACCCTACCTTTTTATTTATTTTTTTTGAAGAAATGGAAAACGGTGAAAGATGAAGTATCTGAAATGAAAAAATCCCGGCGTCCACTCCGGGATTTATCTCATTCTTTTGATGTTGTGTTTTATCACAATTTATACTGGGTTTGTAGTAACAAAAATAAGGTTTTTATTTTCCTGTGGGCGTTATGAAAGCTTAAAAGAGGGGTTCAATTTTCTGAAATTGCTCTCGTTATTTCTGAATACTGACTTAAACAGGGCGGCATAAATGTTTTCAGAAAGATTCTTTCTGAAATGTAGCCTTAGGCAAGCATACTAATATTTAGAAACGAATATTGTATTTAAGTTTTAAACGCATAGCACTTTCATCCATAATATACTTGCTACCGTTGTCGAGAAAATTAGATGTCCAGGCCAGAATAATCTCATTCCCCGGTTTAACTATCCACTGAAACCGAGATTGCCAGCCGATTGAATTGGTTGCATTGTCGTACTGCAAATAATTATACAAGGTAACGTTTGGCGATAACAGGATATTTGCATTTACCTGGTAAATATTGGCTGTAAAATTTCCGACCGGAAGTTTTACATTACTTTGATGAAAAGTACCGCCTAAGAAAAAGGGTACTGCCACTTTCCAGTTTGCAGTTAACGCGATTTCGTTTATTGATCCGTTATAAAAATCTCCAAAACTATATTTTGCTTCTCCCCAAATATTTCGCGCACCTTTGGTTTCCAACTCAATTTCATGGAACCACCATTCGTATTTACCTTGAGGGATGATAGACTCTTCGAAAATATTAAAATCTTCATCCAGCATTTCGTATTGATTCACTACCGAATAACTAATTTCTTCCCCTGACAGAAATCGAATTCCTAAAGGTTGAATTTTTACTTCACGAGATTCAAGGATATTCGTTTCTTTATTCGAGATATGATCTATCTCGCCGCCAAGTTCAATTTGCATAATCCCAATTTTATTAGGGCGTGGTCCCAAATAGAATTCGCCATAGCTTTCTCTTATATTCGTGCGGGGAACAAAGCCCATTCCCGCAACAAAGTTTTTCCCTATTTGATGGTAGCCTAACCTTGCCCTTATTAAATCGTTAGGATAAACAGCCTGTGCTCCCCATGATGCATCGTCTCCGTCCAGATTTTCAGTATTCGATTTTAATCCAAACAGAAAGAATGAGGCATTTTTATTTCCCTGGAAGGTCGACGTTGAGAGTTTCATGTCGGCACCGGTAACCAAGTTGCTTTCGCCAGAAAGAGCATTGCCATAGGTGCCGATAATTCCAACCGACGATTGTTTTCCCAAGTTACGTGATACACGGGCTACGGAAAAATTGTTGATCCCTTCGTCGCGTGCATCGTTAATGTACATCATGCCCACATTCCAGTCATCAACCTGGCCTGTAAGTTTTGCGCCAACGTTAATACGAATAGGATTCCCGTCTTCGTCGAGCCCCATGCGGCGCGAGAAAAACGGAATGATTTTTTTTGCAACCGGACTTTGGCGATCACCTTCAATGCCAAACTGGAAATAATTGGCACCATCCAGAAAAAAATCGCGCTTTTCGGGGTAGTGCAAACTAAAACGGGTTAAGTTGATCTGGCGGTCGTCTACTTCTGTTTCTGCAAAATCAGTATTAATACTTAACGACGATTTCAGGCTGGGAGTAATTTGATAAAATAGGTCGAGGCCTCCAGTTAATTTTCCATTTGTATCTTCCCCTTTTTTTGTGTCGAAACCGGTTAGCAGATACGGAGAAATATCGAGACCAATACCCTGTGAAATGTCTTTGATTCCTGTTAATGTACCGGCATCTGAAACCTGAAATTTATGAGTATTCAGATTGGCAACGGGCCAATAACCCGATTCCAGCTTGTTTATAATGTGACGGATGTATTTTATTCCCCATTCGGTACTTGTTTTATCAAAACCCAGGGTTTTAAAAGGAATGGCCAGTTCCGCTTCCCAGCCGTAATTTGTAATTCTTGCTTTTCCTGTCCACAAACCGTCCCACTGTTTGTTGAATGCTGCCCCGTTTTCGCTTATAATAGCATCACCTATCGATCCCCGTGGCCCGATCTGAAACCAGTATGCACTTCTTTTATCCTGGTAGGTATCCAGAATTATTTGAATACGGTCGTCGTTGCCAAGGCTAACGTCTCTTGCCAATTCTTTGGCGATAACATCTTCGGGTTTCGACCAGCATTTTACTGCAAAATAGATGTTGTTGGCATCGTAACAGCTGTAGAATTCAGTTCTTTCGCTAATAGGTTCTCCTTCATTGGGTTCCCGTTGGTAAAATTCATTTACCATAAAAGCCCGGTTCCAGGCTTCGTCAATTACAGCCCCGTCGATAGTAGGAGGAGAATCGATTTTTACAGCTTGAATTGTCGACTGCGCTTTGGTATAAAAAGAGAAAGCACAAATCAGCACTAAAGAAAGTAAAGTTAGTTTCAATTGGTTTAGTTTAATATTTGTCGATGAAAATAATAAAAATTTCCGTGTGCGCACACAGTGAGAAGTAAATCTTTCATAATCACCTGTTTGTAAATGAATAAAACAGGCGTTTAAAGGGACTTGTTTTTTTGATTATAGCGAAAGCTATTTCTTACCAATAATCCGAATTACAGACGCTTTTCCCCGGTGGAACAGACCTTCGTTCAATGTAGTTTCTGTTTCGTAAATGTGTAAATGAGAAAGCTTAGAGAAATCATTTTTTAATTCTTCTTCCGAGAAAAGAAAATCGATATTTTTAGGACCGCCCGTATTGTTATTTATTTGATTTTTTGTGAATCCTTCCAAAAGTAATGTTCCGCCCGGTTTAAGAAAACTGCTTAGTTTTTTGTGGACACTTTCCCTTATTTCTCCGGGCATGTGGGCAAAGGTTAATACCAAAACATCAAAGTAGTTTTCCGGATAAGACGCATTATTATGATCAGTAATGTCGTATTTTATTTCAACCTTGTGTTTGGCAGCTAAAAGTTCAGCTTTCCTTTTTCCCTCATAGCTGGCATCAAAAGCTGTTACTTTCCATCCTTTCGAAGCCGCAAAAACAGCATTTCGTCCTTCGCCCTCAGCCGGAAATAATGCCTTGCCAGTGGAAAGTTTTGCCAGCTGTTCTTTTAAAAATTCATTGGGTGCTTCTCCGTAAGCGTATTCATTGGCGCTATATCTTTCGTTCCAGAAATCGTCCATCTGTAATTTTTAGAGAATAAACATCTGAATATTCGATTAGGTTCGAACTTTTTTATACTGCTAATTCTATTCGCAAAATATGTAGATGCGAATGAATTGTTTTATTTGATGAGTGCCCCATACAACACCTCAACCGGATGTAAAGCTGTTTTCCCGGTGCCATCTTTAATATGATGGCGGCACGAAGTTCCCGGAGCCGATATAATATAACTGTCTTTGGCTTCGCGAACGGCAGGGAAAAGTACCATTTCTCCTATTTGCATCGAAAGTTCATAATGTTCTTTTTCGTAACCGAATGAGCCCGCCATTCCGCAGCACCCGGAAGGAATTTCCCGTACAAAATAATTTTTCGGTAACGACAACATTTTTTTCGATGGCTCGGTTGATGCCACTGCTTTTTGCTGGCAGTGTCCGTGCAGTAAAATATGTTTCTCCTCGGTTGTGAAATCGTCTTCTTTTATATTTCCTTTATCGATTTCGGCGGCAATAAACTCTTCAAAAAGAAGGGCGTTTTTTGCCAGTTTTTCAGCAGCCGGTTGTAGTTCTTTTTCTACCAACTCAGGGTATTCATCGCGGAAAGCAAGAATGGCTGAAGGTTCGATGCCAACCAACGGGGTTTCGTCGGTAATAATATCTTTTAAAAGGTTGATATTTTCTGTGGCAACTTTTTTAGCTGTTCGCACTAATCCTTTTGAGAGAAAGGTCCGGCCACTTTCTTTGGTTACAGGAATTTTTACCTCGTAACCCAGTTTCGTCAGTAAAAGAATTGCTTTAATACCAATATCGCTTTCGTTGTAATTGGTGAACTCATCGTTGAAAAGATAAATTTTTCCTTTTGGTTGCACCTCGGGTTTTGGAGCTCCGTTACCAACCCAGCGGTTCAGTGTTATTTTTGATAATGGAGGAACTGTTCGTTTCGTTGAAAATCCAATGGCACTTTTTAATAAGGAGGTATTCATTACAAAGTTGGAAATAGGCCGGAATACTACCGCTAATTTATTCAAGCGTGGCAGGTAGCCAACCAGGCGCGAACGCATAGGAACACCATGAATGTCGTAATAATTCTGTAGGAATTCGGCTTTAAGTTTGGCCATGTCAACATTACTCGGGCACTCGCTTTTACAGGCCTTGCACGAAATACACAGACTCAGGATATCATAAATTTCCTTGTGATCGAAAAGTTTTTCCTTTTCATTGTTATACAGAAACTCGCGAAGAATATTTGCACGTCCGCGGGTACTCTTATCCTCGTCGCGGGTAGCCATAAAAGTGGGGCACATGGTACCTCCAATAATTTCACTTTTCCGGCAGTCGGCAGTTCCGTTACATTTTTCAATACTGCGGAAATAACCTTTGTTTTTTGAGAAATCGAAATATGTTTTCGGCTCAGGTATTGGCTTGCCGGGAATTACGCGCAGGTTTTCGGTGATAGGAGGCGTATCCACAATCTTTCCGGGATTGAGAATATTCTCCGGATCCCAGGCTTTTTTTACCGATTTCACCATGCCGTAACATTCATCACCCAGCATAAATGGGATGAATTTTCCGCGAGCTCTTCCATCACCATGTTCTCCACTCATTGAACCGCGGTATTTTTTTACCAGTTTGGCAGTCTCGTTCATGAGGGTATCGAAAATCTCAACATCTTTTGGATCTTTAAAGTTGATGAGTGGGCGGAAGTGAATTTCGCCTGTAGCAATGTGGGCATAATATACAACGTTTAGCCCAAGTTTTTTCAAAACAACTTTTATGTCTGCCACATAATCAGGCAGATATTCTGGATGAACGGCAGTGTCTTCAATGCCGGGTACTCCTTTTCTGTCGCCCGGTATATTTGCCAGCAATCCTAGCCCTGCAGTGCGGAGTGCCCACACACGTTTTATTTTGTCTGCGCCGGTTACCAACGGATAATGGTATCCCAAACCAGCTTCTTTTAAATCTTTTTCGAGGGCAGCAGCAGTATCGGTTAATTCTTTTTCGGTTTCGAACGAGAATTCGATCATGAGCATGGCTGCCGGATCTCCTTTTACAAAGAAGCGGTTTTTGTTTTGTTCAATATTTTGTTTGGCTGCCTGCATCACCGGATCGTCCATCAATTCAATGGCCGTTGGTTTGTATTTTAGAGCAATAAGGTTTGCCTGCAACGATTCTTCCAGCGTTTCGAAATGAGCACAAACAAGCCCTTTGAACTTTGGAGGCAGTGGAATTACATTCAATTTAATTTTTGTTGAAAAGGCCAGCGTGCCTTCCGAACCGGCCAGTAATTTGCAGAAATTGAATTTTTCACCTCCTTCGGTAAATGGTTCGGTATACATCAATTCATCGATGGCATACCCCATGTTTCGGCGGGTTAGCTTAGGATCAGGAAAATTCTTTTTGATTTCTTCCTGGTTCTTTTTATTTGAAAGTAAGTTGTTGATATTCGAATAGATGGCCCTTTCCAGTTGATTGGAATTGCTATTTAATTTTTCCTGAAATTCTTCCTGTGTAATCGATTTAAAGGTTGTCTCCGAACCGTCAGATAAAATTGCATCCACTTCAAGAATATGTTCGCGTACACTTCCATAGGCCAGTGAGTGCAACCCGCATGAATTATTTCCCAGCATACCCCCGATTACGCAGCGGTTGGCAGTTGATGTTTCAGGGCCAAATTGCATGCCGTGTTTTGCCAGGAACAGGTTTAACTCGGCTAAAACTACACCCGGTTGAACAATTACATAGTTTTCCTCTTTGTTGAATTCCAGTATTTTGTTCATGTATTTCGAGTTGTCGACAACTATTCCGTTACCAACCACCTGCCCGGCCAAAGATGTACCGGCTCCGCGGGGAATAATATTCGTATTGTTTTCGCGTGCAAAGGCAATAATTTTTTTGATATCTTCCTTATTCTTTGGCTTGGTTACTGCCAAAGGCATTTCTTTATACTGCGATGCATCGGTTGAATAAAGTACCCGTTGTACGTTGTCGATATATAAATCGCCTTCCAGTTGGGCTTTTAGTTGGTTGAATTTATTTGTAGTTGTCATAACAATTAGAAAAGCACAAATTTAGTAATACTTTGGAATTTGTATTACAAATTCCCGGGGAGTTAAGTAATTCTAAAATTTCTTTTTTATGATTTTAAGAAGTTCTGAAATCCAACAAAATTTTAATGTTTTCGGCCGGATTTTCTTTTAGAATTTCAAAACCTTTTTGAGTCTCTGAACCGTGTAGTTTTTTTGAAATAAGAGCTTCCGGTTTAAGTCTGTTGTGTTTTAGATGTTCGATGGCTTCTGCAAATTCTCCGTGACTAACCCTTGAGGTAATTATGATTCCTTCTTTCCATATTAATTCTTTAAAAACAACAGGGGCAGTATTTGCTCCCAGTCCTAACACGCAAACTTTGCCGCCTCCCACAATAGATCTGATACAACCAACCACCGGATTTATCCCATTTTCAATTTCTTCAGGATGGCCGACTGCTTCAAAGGCAATGTCAACGCCTTTCCCGTCGGTTTCTTTTTTGATTCTTTCAACCGGATCTTCGTTGTTTGCGTTAATAGTAATTACATTATCGTAGTATTTTGGGCCGATTGCCAAACGATCTTCCAAAATATCAACCATAAAAACAGTATTATCAGTAACAGTGCGAACAGCCTGCAATATGCATAATCCAACTTTCCCTGATCCCCAAATAACTATGGAGTCGCCTTTTTGAACTCCGGCGCGATTTTTTGCATGACAACCAATACTTAAAACTTCAACAAGAGCTACATGTTCGTCGGGAATGTGGCCGGGAACTTTGTACAACATTGATGGGGGCAGAGAAATATACTCGCAGAAACCACCGTCCATATCAACACCGATTAGTTTTAAGCTGGTACATGCCGGGTAATGTTGTTTTAAACACGCCGGGCATTCTCCACACCATATAATTGGATCGGGGGCGACTTTGTCTCCTACTTCCCATCCTGAAACTCCTTCTCCAACTTCTTCTACTATTCCACCAAATTCATGTCCCATAATTAAGGGTAGTGTTGTGCGTGGATGGAATTCGCCGGTGTGAATATGCTGGTCGCTACCGCAAATACAACCAAAATTTACTTTTATCAAAACCTCTCCGGGTTTACAGGTTGGTTTTTCAACATCTTTCCATTCTATTTGATTGTATTGAGTAAGTACTGCTGCTTTCATTTTTTAGGTTTTTGATTTTTTTTAAAGATAGTGGAAAAAGCTTTTGTTCTTATCGGAAATGCATCTTTAATGGCAATTAAGTAGATTCATTTAAATTCTGAAAAATGTAAATGTATCAAATCAGAACAATCTTCGTAATACTCCTTACTGTTACTCCCGATAAGTATTGTGGTATCAACTAACAAAATAGTCAACCATGAAAACATTTAAAATCACAGTAAAATCGGTTTTTATTATTTTCCTCCTTCTTTCATGTTCCAACCCAATTGTTACCGAACCATTTGAGGCAAATTTTACCGGCGAATATGTAAATATTATTACCGGCGAAGAACTTACCGGTTGCGACGATGAATTTGAATGTCATGTAGAAGTTGCCTTTGAAGGAACCGCCGCTAATCTGGGACACATTACCGGAGTATTCAGTTTCTGTGCCTGCGGCCCAAACGGAAAATATGCGCCAACCAAATCATTTATGGTTTTTGATAAAGGTGATTCTTTGTTTTTTACCTGTCATGGTAAAGTAATCGAAGGTCGGTTAGTCGATCATCCTGAATATGTTACATCTTACTGGAAGGATCCTTTTATTTTTCAGGGTGGTACAGGTCGTTTTGAAGGTGCTGCCGGTGGCGGAACAACAGATGATTACAACAGCTCTGTCGATCCAAACTCGCATCATCATTGGAAAGGTACCATTACTATAAAAAAGTAGAACGTGTATTTATTTCAACCATGTTCGCTTTTTCTACCGATAGCGTCTGAAAAAACTGTACAATTCGTTGGTTAGTTGTTTGTAGATAGGACGAGTAAATTCAATAAAAAGTTCCTGGTTGGCCGGTAAAGGCATGGCTTTGTTTTGAGTCCAGGCATATTGTTCGTCAGACAGCGCTTCCTCATCACCAACAAATATGGCATATTTGTTTACCCAGGTAAAAGAGCCGGGAATCAGGTTATCGCGGAGCAATTTGTCTTCCGGAAAGTCGATGACCCGGTAATTCAGCCGGCCATTTGAAATTACCTCGTCGGTATAGGTTTTAAGTTTGGCCCGATAGGTTTTGTTTACAAATGTGGTGTCGTTAACCGGCACTTTAACTTTTTTGATCAGGTCTTCTTCTTTTTCGCTGCGAACAAGGTTGCCTACAGAAAAATCGTAAAATTCCATTCTTACAATAAAGTGCGGGTTGAGTTGTTGATCTTCGGCTTGTTGTGGCGAAAAGAAATTAACAAAACCAGTCGATGGGAACTCGTTATTCAGGTATTTGAAAATTTGATCGTAGAAGAATTCAGAGCTCAGTTGGTATTTTTTTACGCGAACAGTTATGGCTTCAACCACTACGTTAAGGGTTGCCAGCTCTTTCGATATAACCAGTTTTTCTGCCACATCTTTGTATCCGGGAATCCAGCGATCGGCTTTTTTAAAATGATCATAAGCGGTACGCGCATCTTCGCGTGAATTCTTTTCAAGGTATGCTAATCCTGCCTGGTAACGATCTTCTGCGGCTTTTTCGTGTGCCATGTTTAATTCTGTTCCATACATTTTCGGATCAGCTATTATTTTGCGGGCTGCCGGAGTGCTTCTTATCAGATCGTTCATCCGGTTTACCTGGTTCATAACCGATATTGTATGTTCCCATTTAAACATTTCGTTGGATGTAAGTGCCTGGTCGATTTCTTCCTGAGACCATTCGATGGCCATAGGATATCCCTCTTTCACCACCTTTAAGGCATTGGCATTGGTCGGGTTCGATTTTAAACGCTCAACAGCTTTGGTAATGGCCTGGTAATAATCGCCTCGTTGCAGGGCTTTCTTTCCCGACGAACATGAAAATAGTACTAACGTAAGCAGGAGGAGTAATAGGTTTTGTTTTGTCATTTTTGTGTAAAAACAGTTTGCAGAGGCAAATATAAACTTTTAAGGATGTCATACATCATCCGAAGGATCAGAGATACAATAATTTCCCTAATTCACTCATCGCTTCGGTGGCTTTCATTTCTAAAAAAACGTCTGTTACTGTATGGGTAAAGTGGGAAGGTTTAATGTTGATTTCAATTATTTTAGCCCCGTTTTTCTTTGCTACTTCCGGAATTTCTGCAGCTGGTAAAACTTCTGCATTGGTTCCTATAATCAACAGAACATCGGCTTTGGCAGCTTCTTCGAACGAACGTTTTTTTGCAAAAGCCGGAATGGGTTCGTTAAAGAAAACCATGTCTGGTTTTAAAATTCCTTTGCAAATGTAGCAGGTGGGGGGCAGGTAATTCAGATCGGCAAAACTCATATCGTACTCCGAACTGCATTCGGTACAAACCAGTTGTTTGTATGTGCCGTGAAGTTCGTAAACATATTTACTCCCGGCTTTTTGGTGTAGATGATCGATGTTTTGGGTAATAACTGTTTCTATGAAACTACGCTCTTCCATTTTTGCCAACATAGTGTGGGCCATATTGGGTTCTGCGTCGCCCAGACTATCGTAAAATATCTCTTTTATTTTTTTCCACGATTGCAGAGGCTTTTTTCTAAAGAATTCTATTTCAAGGAAAATAGGATCAGTTGTATTCCATAATCCGTTTTCGCCCCTAAAAGGGGGAATTCCACTTTCTACAGAAATACCTGCTCCGGTGAAGGCCACGGCGTATTTTGCCTTTCGAATGAGAATGGATGCCTGCCAGAGTTTATCTATCAGGGATTTTGTAAGTTTAGTAGAATTCATATAATTTAAAACTCCCGGCAAATTAGCTGTTTACCGGGAGATAACAATGTTTATAGTCAAAGGTTTTTATTATTCTGCTTCAAGATCTTTGGTAACAGAAACTGTAGTGTCTTCGTTAAACCTGATTTTGAAATTTAATTTTCGGAATACCGAAATCATCGGTTTGTTGTCTCGTGTTGTTTCTGCTGCCAGTTTTTTAATTCCACGCGATTTAGCTATCTCCAAACAATAATTGGTTAAGGTAAAGCCCAATTCCTTTTTCTGCCATTTATCGGTAATTAACACCGCATATTCCATAATTTCTACATCCGGATCGGCAATTAATCGTCCAACGCCAATTAATTCTTTAGTCCCGTCTTCTTTTTCGTGTTCAGCAACTATGGCAATTTCACGGTCGTAGTCGATAAAACAGAATTGCGAAGCTACTTCATGCGAATCAAAATAGAAATCGTAGCGGAAACGATGGTAGATTGATTCTTTTGAACAGCTTCCCAGCAGTACCAGCCACATGGGTTCATCTTCGGGCCTGATCGGACGCAGCACTACCGATGTGCCGTCGCGCAGCTTTGACTCCTTAATCAGGCTTTCAGGATAAGGCCGCATAATCAAATGAGAGTATTCTTTTACCGGACTTTTGAGTAAGTTGTGATCAACTACAATTCGAGCATCAAGTGCAATTACATCATTTGGTGTAACAATAAGTGGATTAATATCCAGCTCTTCAATTTCAGGATAATCTGCTGCCAGGTAAGACATGCGGATGAGTACCTCAATAAGTTTGTCTATATTTTTAGGCGTATCGCCACGCCATCCTTTCAGCAATGGATAAATCTGAAGCGATTTTAACATCTGACGAGCCAGATGTTCATTCAGTGGAGGGAATTCCAAACGTTTATCTTTAAACAGTTCTGCTGTTGTTCCGCCCATCCCAACTAACATTACAGTACCGAAAACAGGATCTTTTTTTGTTCCAAGTATCAGTTCGATACCGTCTTTTGTATCCACCATTTTTTGTACGGTAACACCATCTATTCTGGCATCCGGGCGTTTCTCCGAGGCAGTTTTTATCATATTACTGAATGTAGCCCGCACCATTTGTTCGTTTTTGATATTCAGTGCAACGCCACCAACATCCGATTTATGAGTAATATCCGGGGAATAAATTTTTAGAACCACCGGGTATCCTTTTTCGTTGGCAATTTTTACAGCTTCATCTTCTGTGGCTGCGGGAGTGGGGTGTGTGGTGTCTATTCCATAATCGTTCACCAGTATTTTAGAATCATCTTCGTTAAGAATTTTGGCTTTTGGGAATACTTCGCTCAAATACTTTTCCCGTAATTCATGTCGGTCGTACTGGAACGACACCGGCACCTCGCGTGGTGTTTCATACAACATCTGTTGGTTTTCCGAATAATCGGAGAGTGTCATAAATGCACGTATGGCCTGTTCCGGAGCAGGATAATTCGATATCCCGTTTTGATTTAAAATCTGGATGCCTTCACGCATGGCGCTTCCACCCAGCCATCCGGCCATTACCGATTTTGTTGTGTTTTTAGCCATATCGGCAATGGCCTGGGCTGTTGCCGTTGGATCTGTCATTGCCTGTGGCGTAAGCAGAATAAGAACAGCATCTACATTGTCATCCTCTAAAACTATCTCAGTGGCTCTGGCAAAACGTTCGGGGGTGGCGTCTCCAAGTACATCAACAGGATTTCCGTGCGACCAGAAAACAGGTAAATAATCGTTTAATTTTTGCATGGTTTCATCCGACAGTTTAACCAGTTTTCCCCCCATGGAAATAAGCGAGTCGGTTGCCATAACCCCCGGTCCACCAGCATTTGTAACTATTGCCAGATGATTTCCCTTGGGTATTCTTTTGCGGCCAACCAGGTCGGTAAAATCGAAAATATTTCCAAAATCGAAAACACGTGCCAGGCCTGCTCTGCGGAATACAGCATCGTAAATTGAATCTTCAGATGCCATGGCTCCGGTGTGCGAGGCTGCAGCAGCTGCTGATTCAGGGAAACGCCCTGATTTATAAACGATAATTGGTTTTTCGCGCGAAAATGCCCTGGCTGCCGACATAAAAGTTCTTGCATCGGAAATCGATTCAACATAAAGTACAATAGATTTTGTATTGGGATCCTGGCCAAAATAATCGATCAGGTCGCCAAAGCTAACATCCATTGAGTTCCCGATGGAAACAAAATTTGAGAATCCGATATTCGATTCGTAGGCCCAGTCGAGAACAGAAGTACACAATGCCCCGGACTGTGAAATAAAGGCTACGTGTCCCTTTTTAGGCATACCTGCTGCAAAACTTACATTCATGTTCAATCCGGGAACTAAGATTCCCAAACAATTCGGTCCGATAATTCGCATATCGGGGAATTTGGCTTTTTCGGCCTTCACTTGTTCTTCAAGCAGTTTTCCTTCTTCTCCAGATTCTTTAAATCCGGCTGACATGATGATCACTCCGTGTATACCCAGCTCCCCGCAGTCTTTAACTAATTGCGGAACCCATTTTGCAGCAGTCATAATAACTGCCAGGTCGGGAACTTTGGGCAGGCTTTTAACATCCGGAAAACAAGGAATACCAAAAACTGCCTCTCGTTTCGGATTTACTGGATATACCACTCCGCTAAAACCTCCTCCTACTAAATTTCTTAAGGTTATTCCTCCCACACTGTCAGGATTATTTGAAACACCAATTAATGCAATACGTTTCGGTCGGAAAATGCTGTCAAGTTTTTTTATTGCCATGGATCAAAGTTTTTTGGTTTATATCGGGCACCAACATTTGGTTGATTCTCGAAGTTGGTTGATTTTTGATATAAATTTCATGAAAATTTACCAAGTTCGAAAATTTGTCATAATTGTAATATTTTTTTAAAATAGGGCTGTAATGGCCAGATATATAGATTGTTACCATGATGACTGACCCTCCTGGAGAAGAATATATGCTGTAGAACAATCAAAAACGGGTGGTGTTTTAAAGCATATGTCTAACAATCTGAGAATTAAGGTCGGAAAAAAAGCGCCTTTTCAGGCGCTTTCCATTATTGTTTTGGTGACTTTACAAATGAAATTAATACCGTCCCGATCAATACGGCAATCCCGGAGATGGTAAAGGCCAGAGCAAAATTGTTCAGATCGCCCATTTTCCCTCCAAGTATCGGCCCGAATATTCCGCCAACACCGTAAGCCAAAAATACAAACGGATAATTTTGTCCCACGTTTTTAGCTCCAAAAGTATCGGCTGTTATGGTGGGGAAAAGGGCAAAGTTTCCACCGAAATTAAAGCCGATAAGGGTAGCTCCCAGATACAATAAAATTTCTGTTCCGGCCATGTATGTGAACAGAATAACAAGAAATCCCTGAGTAGCAGTCATTATGATGATAGAAAGTTTTCTTCCCAGTTTGTCGCTCAGCATTCCCCATATTATTCTCCCCAAACCATTGGCAAGGCTAAAAAATACAGCCATGGCTGTTCCTGAGATGGCACTGGCTGCAGCTTCGCTGATTCCTGAATCCATCAGAGCTTGCATGGGGTAAAGTTTCATTAATCCGATGGACATCAGACCTGCTCCGGCACTGAAAACAAAAGTGAAAAAGATGAGGTAAAACTGAACTTTACCCAGCATTTCGTTGCTGCTGAAATCTTTTTTAGATTTTTTATTCGACTGATTTGTAGCCTGTTTTTCTTTATAACCTTCGGGTTTCCAGCCTTCCGGTGGAAATACCATCCACAAACCGCCAACGATGACCATAATGGCAAAGGCAATACCGTAAATACTAAAAGTAGTTGATAATCCAAGGTTCTCGATGAGGTGTCCCCAGGAACCTGCCAGTTTTACCCAGAGCATAGCTCCAAAACCAAAACCTGCCACAGCGAGGCCTGTTATCATTCCTTTTTTGTCGGGGAACCAGCGCATACCAACTGCAATGGGCACTACGTAGGCAAATCCAATTCCCATTCCGCCAACCAGTCCGATTAACAGGAGCAGTGCAATAAAATTACTAGCACCAACTAATCCTGCAAGAAGGTAGCCTGCGCCAAGAATGATTCCTCCTGTCCAGGTAAGTGTTCTGGGGCCCCAGGTCTTGAGCTTTTTGCCTGCAAAAACCATAAATATCGCGAACGAAGCCAGCCCCACTGCAAAAACCCACTGGGTGTTTTCGCTTGACCAGCCTTCATTTTTTAAAGAGGGTGTAAATACCGACCAGGCATAAATTGCGCCAAGGGCCAGTTGTATAAGTATGGCTCCAAGAACCACGAATCCGCGGTTAAAAGTTTTTTGATTGTTCATAATCTGGTTTTTAGTTAGAAAAGCAAAAAGACACCTTCAGAAAGAAGATGCCTTTTTTATATTTATAAAGTTAGCGTTTAACTTCAACTTTTGCACCGTCGATGATTGCATCAACTACGCCCGGATCAAGCAATGTAGAAGTATCTCCGAGGTTGGTAGCATCGCCTTCACCGATTTTACGCAAGATGCGACGCATAATTTTACCCGATCTTGTTTTGGGAAGGCCACTAACAATTTGAATCTTATCAGGTTTAGCAATCGGACCTATAAATTTATTTACAGTTGCACGAATTTCTGCTTCAATGTTAGCCAGTTCTGCATCTGTCATTTCTTCGCAAATAACATAGGCATAAATTCCGGAGCCTTTAATATCGTGAGGATAACCCACAACTGCCGATTCTACAACTTTCGGGTGCTGGTTGATGGCATCTTCAACTTCGGCAGTACCAATGCGGTGGCCTGAAACATTTATCACATCGTCGATACGCCCGATGATACGGTAATAACCTTCTTCGTCGCGTTTAGCGCCATCGCCGGTGAGGTAGTAACCCGGGAATGATGAAAAATAGGTTTGATAACAGCGTTGATGATCGCCCCAGGTTGTTCGGAGCATGCCCGGCCAGGGATGTTTCATGCAGAGGATTCCTTCTACACTGTTACCTTTCAACTCGTTTCCTTCATGATCGAGCAATACCGGTTGGATTCCCGGAAGTGGGAGTGTGGCAAGTGAAGGTTTTGTTGGAGTGATTCCTGCAAGAGGAGTGATCATAATACCTCCGGTTTCGGTTTGCCACCAGGTATCAACAATTGGGCAACGACTTTTTCCAACCAGATCGTGATACCAGCGCCAGGCCTCTTCGTTAATTGGTTCTCCTACAGTTCCCAATACTTTTAATGAACTCAGATCGTGTTTGGTTACCCATTCGTCGCCTTGAGCCACCAGGGCACGTATGGCGGTAGGAGCGGTATAGAACTGGTTGACTTTATATTTGTCCACGATATCCCAGAAACGTCCTGCATCGGGCCAGGTAGGAACACCTTCGAACATGATTGAGGTTGCTCCGGTTAATAACGGTCCGTAAACAATGTACGAGTGACCGGTTACCCAGCCAATGTCGGCAGTACACCAGAAAATATCGCCGTCGCAATATTGAAATACATTTTTAAAAGTATATTCGGCATAAACCATGTATCCTCCGGTTGTATGAACTACGCCCTTTGGTTTTCCTGTAGATCCTGAAGTATACAGAATAAAGAGTTCATCTTCGGCATCCATGGTTTCTGCTTTGTTCTCAGAATCAACGTCAGCAATCAGATCATCCCACCAGATATCACGTCCATCCACCCAGTCAACTTCTTCTTCGGTTCTTTTTAAAATTACTGAATACAGGACTGACGGGCAGGTTTTTAAAGCTTCGTCTGCAATGCTTTTCAGCGGTATTGATTTTGTTCCGCGGAAACCGCCGTCAGAAGTAATCACTACTTTGGCTTCAGCATCTATAACGCGGTCGGCCAGTGCTGTGGCAGAGAATCCTGCAAAAACAATAGAGTGGATCGCACCTATACGCGCACATGCCAGCATTGCAATGGCCAGCTCCGGCACCATAGGGAGATAAAGCGCTACTCGATCGCCTTTTCCAACTCCAAGCTTTTTAAGTCCATTGGCGAACTGCTTTACTTTATCGAAAAGTTCACCATAAGTGAGCTTTATTTCCGGCTCTTTCGGATCGTTAGGTTCCCAGATTATAGCAACCTGATCTTTGCGCATAAACATATTGCGCTCGAAAATATTTTCGGTGATATTTAATTTCCCGTTTACAAACCAGTTGACATCAGGAGCTCCATCTCCTTCAAATTTGTAATCGAGAACCTGGTCCCACTTTTTTTGCCAGTAATGACTTTCAGCTATCTTGCCCCAAAATCCATCGGGATCGGCAACGCTTTCTTTGTACTTTTGAAAGTACTCAGCTAAACTTGTGATTTTATTTACCATAGCATTAATTTTAAGTTAGTAAGATTATAATGTAGAGTCTGATTTCCGTATCTGCTGCGGAAGCCTAATATATGCCATTAGAACGGTTTTTACCGGTTGAAAATAAATCGTAATTATTCTCAGGTATATCTGCTTCGTACGCTATTTCGAAGAAAATGTGAATCAGCCTGTATGGTAAATTTGAATGACTCAAGTTGATTAAATTTTAAGAAACAACAACTTTTAAGAATCAACATTTGAAAATACTACAAAATAGTTTTCCAAAGAAAGATTTGAACATATTATAAAACACTCTCTTTCTGTCTGTATAACATATAGTTAGTTTTGAAAAGATAAACGGTTTTTGTTATTTTTAGGAAGCCGACTTCTCGACTTTTTTAATCTTACATTCGATTTGAAATTTTATATAACACTGTATTTCTTTACTTGTATATGATGATTAAGAGGGAATAGCACAAAACTGAGATTTTAGGCATTATTTTAATTAAATATCGAAATCGAAGTTTCACATTGTCGTTAGTGACAATTTTTGATTTAAGAAAGTGTTTTTGTTTTTTATTAATAGAATGAAATTTTGAGTCATGGTATAAAACATAAATTTTTCTGAGAAAAATTATCAAATCAAACCGGCGCGAGTATTAACTTCGAATAAAAAATTTATCGATGAGAATCAATAATTTTAAAGAATTACTTGAGGTAGTAAAAAAACAAACAGCAAAGCGAGTGGTTGCAGTGAATGGAGTTGATGAAAATACCATTGAAGCATTACACGTTGCTGTGGAAATGGGATTTGTAACTCCCATTGTTACAGGAAATCGTGAAATTATTGAGGAGTCGTGTCATAAATTAGGTATCGATCCTTCCACTTACACTATTCATCACGCCAATTCGTCGAGAGAAGCAACGGAAAAAGCTATAGAGCTGGTACACAAAGGAGAAGCAGATTTGTTAATGAAGGGAATGGTGTCGACCGATAAATTTATGCGGGCACTTTTACGAAAAGAGTACAACCTTGTTCCTTCAAGAGGTACGCTTACCCATATCTCCGTTCTTGATAACTCGAATTATCATAAGTTGTTGATATTTAGCGATGCTGCGGTGTTACCTTATCCCGATTTGAAACAAAAGATTTTAATGACTAATTATTTGATATGTGCCGCACATTCGCTGGGAATTGAAGAGCCGAAAGTTGCTGTAATCGCACCTACTGAGCAAATTATTATTTCCATTCAATCTTGTATGGATGGTGCTACAATCGCAAAAATGGCGGAACACGGACAGATTGAAGGTGGTTTGGTTGACGGACCCATGGCACTGGATGTTGCAATTAATCGTCGATCAGCCGAAATTAAAGGTTTTACTTCTCCGGTTAGCGGAGATGCCGATTGTTTGCTCTTCCCGAATATCGATGCGGCTAATGTATTTTATAAAACAAACTCGAAACTGGCTAATGCCGAAATGTCGGGAATTATTGTCGGGGCGAAAGTTCCTGTAGTGGTATCTTCGAGGGGCGATAGCCGACAGACAAAATTAAATTCGCTGGCGCTGGCATCAATTGTAAGTTACCAGGCTAGTATTTCATAATAAATTTCTATGGTTCGGATTTTAGCTATAAATCCCGGTTCAACATCAACAAAGTTTGCAGTCTTTCAGGACACCGAGTGTATTCTGAAAGAAACCATACGCCATCCTCTGGAGCAGTTGGTTAGGTATAAGAGAGTTATCGATCAGTTTGACTTTAGAAAGGGATTGATTATTGACGTATTGGTAGAAAAGGGAATTGATGTCGATTCAATAAAATATATTATTGGCCGGGGAGGCCTTTCTTATCCTCTGGAGTCAGGGGTTTATCGCGTAAATAATTTAATGCTGGATCATGTGAGGGAAGGCGTTTTCGGACATCATGCCAGTAACCTAGGCCCCCTGTTAGCCGATTTTATCGCTCTGCAGATTCCCAATGCCAGGGCTTTTATTGCCGATCCGGTAGTAACCGACGAACTTGAGGATGTTGCACGTTATACCGGGCATCCGAAGTTTGTTCACCATTCCATTTTTCATGCTTTAAATCAAAAGGCTACCGCACGTTTGCATGCTCAGAAAGTGGAAAAAGATTATGAGGAACTGAACCTGATTATCGCGCATCTGGGGGGAGGAATTTCGGTAGGTGCCCATAAAAACGGCCGTGTTGTAGATGTAAACAATGCACTCGACGGAGATGGCGCATTCAGTCCCGAGCGTTCAGGATCTTTGCCCGTTGGACAGCTGATTGATATTTGTTATAGCGGCCGTTACTCGATCGACCAGGTAAAACGTATGGTTGTTGGCGAAGGAGGTTTTGTGGCGTATCTGGGAACTAACAATGCCCTGGATGTGGAAGAACGGGCAAAAGCCGGCGATGAAAAAGCAGCAGCTGTGCAGGAAGCACTTTTTTACCAGGTTGCAAAAATGATTGGTGAAATGGCTGTGGTTTTAGAAGGGAAAGTAGATGCTATTTTACTCACCGGGGGACTGGCGTATAATAAACAGCTTGAAATCTATATCAGGCATAAAACCGGGTTTATTGCGGATATTTTTGTGTATCCCGGCGAAGACGAACTGGAAGCTCTGGCAATGAATGCGCTGCGGGTAGCCAGAGGCGAGGTTCAGGTAAAAGAGTATGATAAAACCGGGGGGTAAGCTTTACCGGTCTTAATTATTGTTTCGTATTTGATTCTGTATCTGGGAATTAACCTGTCAATAATCGTATAATTTACGATAGTTCCTTTTTTTCTATAACTCTTTTAAATATTCTTTGGGGGTTTTATTCATGAATTTTTTAAAGCATTTGCTGAAATACGAATGACTGTTAAAACCTGTTTTATAAGCTATTTCATCGATGGTGAATTGTTTTTCTGCAAGCATTTTTGTTGCCTTTTTCATACGAACCATCATGATATATTCCGAGGTTGAATGGTTTGAGATTTGTTTTAGTTTTCGATGGAGCTGACTTCTGCTAAGTCCCAGTTCCATGGCCAGTTTTTCTACAGAAAAATCTTCATTTTCGATATTCTGTTCAATAATCGCATTTACTTTATTCAGAAAATAATTATCGAGGCTTCCGATCTCTATGGGTTGATTTGAAATAAATTTTGGAACAAAACTTTTCCTGAGCCTTTTCCGTTGTTCTATCAGATTATCAATTTGCGATAGCAATACATTTTCATCAAATGGCTTCGAAATATAGGCATCAGCTCCTTTTTCAAGACCGGTTGAAGTATTTTCGGCAGACGACAGTGCCGTTAACAATATTAAAGGAATATGGCTGGTTTCTATTTGCGATTTTACCAGCTGGCAGAATTCAAATCCATCCATAACTGGCATCATAACATCTGAGATTATAAGATGAATGTTTTGTGATTTCAGAATAGTAAGAGCCTGTTTCCCGTTTTCGGCCGATAAAATGGTATAATAATTTTTAAGAAAGCTTATTATATATTTTCTGAGATCGTAATTATCTTCAACAACCAACAGCTTAATTTCCTCGTTAAAAGCTTTTGTTTTTGCACTTGATTTTTCCTGGGTTTGCCACGAATTTATGTTTTTAACCTTTGTTTTGTTTTGATACAGAATTTTTTGCGCCTTTTGTTTTGTAGGTAGCTGAACTGAAAAACTGGTCCCTTCACCGGGGGTACTTTGTACAATAATTGCACCCCTGTGCATTAATGTATATTCCTTGCAAAGATTAAGTCCTATACCTGAACTGTATTCGCTGGGTTTACTCTTTTTCCCCTGTTCGAATCTTTCGAATACCTTGGGCAGATCGTCGCTGTCGATTCCCAGGCCGCTGTCGATAACTTGTATATCAATAAAATCTTCTTTTTCCAGTTTCCCAAAACTTAATTGGTTGGAGAAATAGTTGTTTTTTTGAAGTTGATTATCGTGAATTGCGATGGTTATTTTACCGTTGACCGGCGTGAACTTAAACGCGTTCGATAAGAGGTTATAAATAATTTTATCTAATTTTTCTTCATCTGCTTCAATCAGGATATTTTGGTTTTCGTGATTGTATAAAAACTGAATATTTTTTTGTTTTGCTTCCTCCGAAAAATTAAGGATTCTTTCCTGTACAAAATCCACCAGCTCAATTTTAGAGATATTGAGTTTCGTTTTGCCTTTTTCAACTTTTCTGAGGTCCATAATTTGGTTAATCAGCTGAAGTAATCTGTTTGTATTTCTCTTTATCGTTTTTAGTTGCTCGCGCTGTTCCGAGCTCATATTTTCTGCTTCAATCAGGTTTTTCAAAGGCCAGTTTATCAGCGTTAATGGGGTTCTGAATTCGTGCGAAATATTTGTAAAAAAGGTAAGTTTCATTTCGTGAAGCTGCTCTTCCTGTTCGTGCTCGATTTTTTCGATAAGAATGGTCTTTTTCAATTTTGCTCTTTCCCTCATAAATTTGATTATCGCAAGTAAAATCAAAATAAGTGTAAGAGAATAAAGTAGTAACGCCAGCTGCGATTTGTACCAAAACTGCTTAATCTCAACGGGGAGTCGGGTTGGAATATCGTTCCATATTCCATCGTTGTTACAGGCTACCACCTCAAAAGTATAGTTACCTGCCGGAACATTAAAAAAAGTGGCCGTACCATCTATATTTTCACCTACCCATTCGTTAATATAATTGGTTAGCCGGTACATAAATCTGTTTTTTTCGGGTAAGAGGTAGTTATCAGCCGAAAAGTGAAACTTAAGACTTCTTTCTTCCGGGCCTAAAATCAGTTTGTTAAACTGGTATTTGCTATTTTGAGATGGAATAATCCTTTGATTATTCACTTCAACTTTGCTTATTAAAACATTTGGAGCCAGTTCGTTCGTTTTTATACTGTTGGTTCCCATAAATGTAAAACCATTCGTTCCTCCAACATATAAGTTATTATCCGAATCATGGAAAATGGCTCCGGGATTAAATAAATTCCCCTGAATTCCATCGGTGAGATCAAACCTTCTGACTTTATCTTTTTCTAAATTATAGAGGAACAATCCGTTGTTAGAAGTAATACATATTGAATTATCATACCGTTCAATTATTCCGTAAACATCGTGTCCTTTAAGTAATCCTTTTGCAGTAAAATGACTTAACTTATTGGTTTCAGGATCGTAAATATATATTCCGTTAGCCCTGGTTCCCATCCATATTTTTCCATCAGATAATTCAGTAGCGAAATAGAATGCCTGGGTTTTGGTTTTGAAATCGGCTAATTCATCCGTATTAAAGCGTTTCACTTTTCCTGATGGTAAATGAATTTGGAACATCCCGCTAAGAGAAGACACCCACAGATTGTTTTTTGAATCGCGTGCAATATGTCGAATGGTTACGTTGTTTAGTTGTAAAAGCGGATATTCATTTGATTGTCGTATAATTTTCTTTTTTTCAAAACTGTAAAAAAGTAACCCTTGGGCGCTGGAACCAATCCATATACCCGAATCTGATTTACAAAGAGCATATACCTGAACTCGTGATGCTCCCGGAGTACTTTCCGGACCAAGCGTAAAATGTTTAAATTCAGTTTTCCCTTTTTCCTTGTAAAATAATCCGTTAAATGCCGATCCAACCCAGAGTCCGCCTTCATCATCGGCACAAAGCGATTTAATGTTAAGAATTCCACCGTCTTTTAAGACCTTGATCTTTTGAAAACTGTTCGATTGCTTATCAAACAGGTTTAAACCATCCAATTCGGTACCAACATATATGTCTCCTGTTGTGGTTTGCGCAAAGGAACTTACCATGTTCGACGAAAGGGTGTTAGGAGCTAAAGAATGCCTGAACGTTTTAAATTTGTTATCGGCATGGTGTAAATAGGCAACACCTCCCGACCAGGTACTTATCCAAAGACCTCCTTGTTTGTCTTCATAAATACCATAAATTGAATTGTGAGGCAAACCATTGTGTTCTTCCTGATCGAAGCGGATCAGTTTTGTGCCTGTATCCAGAAATAATCCAAAATAGGATCCGATCCAAATTCTTCCGCGCGTATCCCTCCATATTTTTCGAATACTGGCTCTTTCAAAATTAAATTCAGGATTTGCCGGATAAGAATAATGCGATATCAGGTTTCCATTCAGATCGTACTTGTGAGCACCATGGGCATCATATCCAACCAAAAGTTGGCTATTGGTTGCAAAAATGGTATGGGTGAGAGAGCCTGGTCCCTCTATTATTTTTTTTGCACTTTTTTGATCTTCCGAAATCAGATAAACTGTCCCATTTTGTGTCCCCAGCCACAATCGATTGGTATCATCGGTATAAAGTAGTCTTGGTGAACCGTTAAAACCTTCTTTAATCCGTATTAACTGACTATTGTCCGGATTCATATAGCCAAAGAAATATTGGTCGCTAATCCATAGTTTACCATCACCGTCAAGTGAGATCGAACTTATTTGTTTGCCGGCAAGAGTTCCGTCTTCATATGTGTAATCAATCAGTTCAAAATTCTGATTTACCTGATTAAACAAACAGAGCCCGGCATCGGAACTTATCCAAACATTGTTTTTTTTGTCGACCACAATACCTGAAATACGGTTACTTGGAATGGAATTAGTATTTGTTGCCTGGTGAACAAAGCGTATTATCTCTTTCGAATCATATCTGATAAGTCCGTCGGAACTTCCCATCCATATATAACCCATCATATCTTGTGTAATAGTATGTACGGCCTGAAAACTGTATCCGCCCGGAGGAGATATTCTGCGAAATGTGATTTCGTCGATAGTCGCAAACAGTTTAAGTGAGTATATACTTAAAAGTAGTATCAGGAAATATTTCGGTTTCATTGGTTTTGTCTTTAATGGTAGTTCGTTTTAGGCAAAAATAAAATTTGTTGACTTCAGTTTTTTGTATGCATGTTGCATTTGTGCAACATACGTGGTTTTGTGCAACATATTTTCTAAAAATTGCAACCGGGCGACTAATTATTGACACTGCTTATCTATAGCTTTGACCTAACTAACTAACTTAAACTAATCAATAATTATGAAAATCCGTTTCTACATTAAAACCTTGAATTTAATACATATTAATGTAAATAAAAATACGAAGTATTATCATTTCTCCTGTATCAACTATTTACCTACATACTTAAATAGCATAGTTTAGTTTGATTAATAAATCTTCTCCCTGTTTCAGGGAAGAAGATTTATTTTAATATCAATCAAGTTCTTACAGATCAGAGAGCGACGTGAAACAATCAGCAAGGATAAAAGCTTCAAACTCAGGCAGTAAAAGACATGGTTCTTAACTGCCTTGTTCAGCCTGACTCAATTTATGTATTTCAACAAATAAATCCATTCAAATGAATAAGTTCATTACATTACTTTTTTTGATCCTGAGTTTGGGATGTTCTAACCAAAAGGCAGGCGAAGGAGACGAAATAATAAAACATTTGGAGTCTCAACTTGATTATGCAGTTAAAAACGCTGAGTTGTTATCTACTTCTGAGTTAATATCGCCCAGAACTACAGAAGACGGGAATATGAAACTTGTTCGGGGACGGGATTGGACGAGCGGTTTTTTCCCCGGCAACCTTTGGATGATGTATGAACTTACGGGTAATGAAAAATGGAAAGAGAAGGCGCTGCAGTTTACCGTACCTCTTGAACCCGAAAAATGGAATGGCGGTACCCACGATATGGGATTTAAAATGTACTGTAGTTTCGGACAGGCAATAAAATATACAGACCCCCCCGAATACCGGGAGATTCTTGTTCAATCAGCAAAAACGCTGTCTACCCGCTTTAATCCCGTAGTTGGCTGTATTCGTTCGTGGGATCATAACAACGACCAATGGGATTATCCGGTAATTATCGATAATATGATGAACCTGGAATTGTTATTATGGGCAGCAAAAGAAACAGGAAACGAAAATTTTAAGGAAATTGTGATAAAGCATGCCGAAACCACGATCAAAAATCATTTCAGAAAAAATTATTCCTCATATCACGTAATCGATTATAACCCTGAAACCGGCGAGGTTCAACATAAAAATACGCATCAGGGATTTGCCGATGAGAGTTCTTGGGCGCGGGGTCAGGCCTGGGGTTTATACGGTTTTACCATGATGTATCGTGAAACAGGAATTGAGGAATTCCTCTCGCAGTCCGAAAATATTGCAAATTTTATTTTAAGCAATCCCGGAATAAAAGAGGGGAAAATTCCTTACTGGGATTTTGATGCGCCAAATATTCCCAACGAACCTTATGATGCTTCTGCCGGAGCAATAATTGCATCGGCATTATTAGACCTTAGCACATTCTCCGATAAAAAGGGAGAATACCTTAGTGTGGCAAGAAACCTGTTAGAAACCCTTTCATCAGGCGAGTTTCTGGCACCGGTTGGCGAGAATGCCGGATTCTTATTAAAACATTCAACGGGCTCAAAACCACATGATTCTGAAATTGATGTGCCTTTGGTATATGCCGATTATTACTACCTGGAAGCACTAATACGAAATAGGGATTTACTGGAAGAAACTAAATAGCCGGACTTTTAAAGACTGGCATCACTAAATTATACTTAATCAATTAATTAAAACTATTTTTTATGAAAAACAAAAATGGAATAAAAAGTGCGATTCGCTTTTTTTTATTGTGTTTCGTTTTCGTTTCGGTTGGTATTGCAGCTTATGCGCAAAAAACCGTAACGGGGATAGTTAAAGACGAAGCCGGGGAACCGCTGCCGGGCGTTTCGGTAGTGGTTAAAGGTACCAGTATTGGTACTCCCACAGGTATTGACGGAGATTTTTCGCTCTCCGGTGTGCCTGATAATGCAACTTTGCTGTTTTCTTTTATTGGTTTCGAAACCCAGGAGGTTGCCTCTGGAAACCAAACAAGCTTTAACATTACCTTGGTTGCTTCTTCCATTGGTTTGGAGGAGATTGTAACTGTAGGGTATGGTACCCAGAAGAAAGCAAACTTAACAGGTTCTGTTGGTATGGCAACTGCCGAAACTTTGGAAAATCGTCCAATTGTGTCGGCAGGTCAGGGATTACAAGGTGTAATTCCAAACCTGAACATTTCCATTCGAAACGGAGATCCAACACGAACTGCCGATTTTAACGTTCGTGGTTACGAATCGATTAACGGAGGTAGCCCGCTTGTTTTAATCGATGGTGTTCCCGGAAATATGGACAAATTAAATCCTACTGACATCGAAAGTGTAACAGTACTAAAAGATGCTGCTGCAGGAGCCGTTTACGGGGCAAGGGCAGCATTCGGTGTAATTTTGGTTGAAACGAAAAGAGGACAAAAAGGTAAAATGACCGTTACCTTATCTACCGAACAATCGGCTACCGTTCCGATTTTCTTAATAGATCCTGTAACTGATCCTTACGATGCAGCTGCTGCATGGAACTTGGCTACTAACAGAACCAATGGTACTCCACGTTACGATGAAAAATATATGGAAGGTTTTGCAGCATGGAAAGCAAACCCAACTGTTGAAAATGAATGGGGCGTTGTTGATGGAAACTTACGCCATTACGGATATACCGATTATACAGGTATGACAGTTGCCGATTGGTCGCCACAACAAAAGTACGATATGAATATTTCGGGTGCTACTGAAAGTGCTTCGTACTATGTGTCGTTTGGTTTTCTCGATAAAGATGGTTGGAGAAATGTTGACAAGGAATTCAATGATAACTATCAGAGATACAATGTGCTGTCGAAAGCCGATTTTAAAATAAACGATTGGATGTCGATGGATGAACAAATTACCTGGAGCGCAGAATACAACAATTCTCCACATGCTTATAACTGGGATGTTGATATCAACACTGTAGCACGTGTAGCTCCGAACCATATTGTTACTTTCCCTGATCTTGATTACTACCTGGAGCCGGGCGACCACGATGACTATCTGCCATATATTGGTCAATACATGCAAAGTTTGAACGCTTTGCCTTATTGGGAACAGGGTGGCCGCGATACCGAAACAAAACATCGTCTGATGCTAAAACAAGGTATGACTTTAACCCCGTTAAAAGGACTGAAAATAAGAGGTGATTTTGCTTATACTACATATCATCGCGAACGTCAGGAAGTTCAGAGTAAAGTTGACATGGTTAATGGTACCGATCTTACCAATATGCAATTTGTGAATGGTTTCAGTGGTGACGACTGGCTTCGTAATCTTTCAAATTACGACCAGTATTATACCATGAACGCCTATGCTGAATATACCTACGATCAGTTAGAAAATCATTACCTTAAAGCCATGGTTGGTTACAACCAGGAGTGGGGACGTTACACCTATTTCAGGGCAATGAATAATACCCTTATTACTCCGCTTATTACCGATTTGAATGCAACAACAGGTATGCAACAAACCGAAGGAAGTAAATCGCATGTAGGGTTACGCGGTGTTTTTTACCGTTTAAATTATTCGTATAAAGACAAGTATCTTTTTGAAGCAAATGGTCGTTACGACGGAACATCGCGTTTCCCAAAAGACGATCGTTTTGGTTTCTTCCCTTCATTTTCTTTAGGCTGGAGAATGTCGAACGAAGGTTTTATGGAAGGAGCAGGCAACTGGCTTGATAATTTGAAATTACGTGCTTCGTACGGAACATTGGGTAATCAGTTGTTAGGTAGCGGTAATAGTAATATGTATCCTTACGTATCAACTATGGGATCAGGAATGTCGCCATACATGATGTCGGGAGGAGGTCGTACTCCTTATGTTTCTGCAGCAGGACTGGTTAGTCCGACATTAACCTGGGAAACTGTTGTGACAAAAAATATCGGGTTAGATTTTACCGTATTACAACAACGTTTAGATGTTTCGTTCGATTATTATCATCGCGATACGAAAGACATGTTAATGGATGTTGAATACCCATCATTGCTGGGTACCGATGCTCCAAAATCGAATGCAGCCGACTTAAGAACCAAAGGGTGGGAGCTGGTAGTAAACTGGCGCGATAGAATTGGCGAGGACTGGAAATATAGTTTAACCCTTGGTCTTGCTGACAGTCAGGCAGAGATTACTAAATACGATAACCCAACAGGTGCACTGTCGGAGTATTATGTGGGCCAAAAACTTGGTGAAATTTGGGGATACACAACTGAAGGTATTTTCCAGAACGATGGAGATGTAGGTGCGCATGCCGATCAATCAAGGTTAGGAGCAAACTGGAGAGCCGGTGATATGATGTATAAAGATTTAAATGGAGATGGTGTGATTTCATCAGGAAGCAACACGCTTGATGATCCCGGCGATCGTTCTATTATTGGAAACAATACTGCAAGGTATAGCTTTGGTATTACTCCTGATGTTCAATATAAAAACTGGACATTGACTATGTTCTTCCAGGGATTGTTCAGAGATTATCTTCCGGAAAATGGTAACTGGAATGCATTTTATCCTTTTAATGCCGGACATATTGAAAAATATTATTTAACCGAAACCTGGAGTGAAGATAATCGTGATGCTTATTTTGCAGCACCACATCAATCAACCAACGATAAAAAGAATATTCAGCCACAGACGCGCTATGTTCAGAATGCAGCGTATATACGTTTGAAGAATATTACTTTATCGTACAACCTTCCGCAAAATTTGGTTAGTAAGATGAAAATGAGCAGGGCACAAATTTATCTTTCAGGTATGAACCTTTGGGAAGCTACCGGAATGCATGCTCCGCTTGATCCTGAACAGACTGCAACCGTTACGCAGGAATACTATTTTAACCGTGTTTATACATTGGGTGTAAAGGTTTCATTCTAATAACTATTAAAAGAAGAAGAAATGAAAAAGAATATTATAAAACTTAGTTTAGTAGTTTTTGCAACGCTGTTATTCTTTAGTTGTAACAATGACTTTTTGGAAAGATACCCGCTCGATGAAGTGAGTAACGAAACTTTCTGGAATACGGAGAACGATTTAATGGTATATAATAACAGTATATACGATCGTGCAAGAAACGATAATGATGTGCCTATTTTAATGGCACACGATGATGGGTTCGACAGTAACAATCAGAGCTTTTGGTATCTCGATGAATTTTCAGATAACATTGCTCCGCGACATTCACGTCATAACCGTTACCAGCAGGTGAGAGGTGGTGTTCATACTATCTCTTCCGGAGCCCAAATGTATGGATGGAGAGATGGAGGCTGGGCATTTGTAAGAGCAATTAATGTATTTATGGATAATTACCCGAAAGCGCTTGAAAACGGAGTGCAGGAAGCCACTGTTAACAAATATGTAGGTGAGGCCAGGTTCTTTAGAGGATGGTTTTACGCCGACAAAATTTCGAAATTCGGACGTGCTCCCTGGGTTGATCATGAATTGAATATTGATTCAGAGGAATTGTATGCTGAATTGGATGACCGCGAAACTGTTATGACCAATGTACTGGCCGACCTGGATTATGCCTGCCAGTGGCTGCCCGAAGCATGGGGAGACGGAAACGACGGTGCTCCCGGACGAATTAACAGGTGGAATGCACTTTTAATTAAATCAAGAATTTGTTTGTTCGAAGGAACCTGGCGCAAATACCACGGAGGTTCAAATGCCAATATGTGGTTGGAACAAGCCGCTTCAGCTGCAAAAGAAATTATGGACGATGGACCATACGCACTTTACGATACCGATGATCCGGAGAATGATTATCAGGCAATTCATAAAATGAAATCAGATCTTTCCGGAGTTCCTGAAGTTATGTACTGGAGACGTTATCAGTTGGGTGTATTTACTAACCACGTACAAAGTTATCACCGTGGCTATAATGGTGGTGCTACCAAAAGTATGGTTGAAGATTATTTGTGTACTGATGGATTACCAATTTCACTGTCTTCAGAATACAAAGGCGATGAATCATTAAGAAATGTTTTCGAAAACCGCGATCCAAGACTACGTCAAACTGTTCTTCACCCTGATGATGCTGCCCGCTGGAACTGGAACAACGGCGATGCACTTCGTACTTATCCGCGTGTTTCGGGAATGGGTGGTCAAACCTCTGAAACCGGATATTCCATTTGCAAGGTATATGAATCTACTACCGCTCATGCAGCTTATAATACTTCCGATACACCGGCTATTATCATGCGATATGGTGAAGTGTTGTTAAACTATGCAGAAGCAATGGCCGAACTTGGCACTTTGGATCAGAGCGGTCTGGATATAAGTATTAACCTGTTACGCGACCGTGCCGGAATGCCCGATATGACAATGGATGTTCCTATGGATCCACGATATGCCAACGATGGTGTTTCTGCATTAATTGTAGAAATTCGTCGCGAACGTCGTGTTGAATTATTTATGGAAGGTTTCCGTTACGATGACCTGAGACGTTGGAAACAAGGTAAAAAACTGGAAAGTCCTGATTTAGGTATGCGCTGGGACGATGCCAACAAAGCAGAGATCGATCCTGAAAGTCTTGCGACAGTTAAATCTACTATGGTTAACGGTATTCCTTATATCGATGTTTACCAGGGAACTGACTGGGCTGTGCCAGTATTTGATGAAAGCAAGCATTATTTGTGGCCTATTCCGCTTAGTGCAATTGCTCAAAATCCGAACATAACTCAAACTCCCGGATGGAATTAGAGTTTGGTTCTAACTAAATAGATAAAAGATAGCTAAGCCGTGGTTCGTCTACTGACGGACACGGCTTGGTTTCCTTAACGGTTATTCTTTTTTAATCAGAATATGATTATTTTGGATTTCAGTGATTTACTCTACTCTTGGGTATTTTTTAGAAAGAAAACGGAAGAAAAAAGAGATTGAATATAATTTATAATAAAAATAAGGAACAGATGCAGCTCTTTTAAAAGAAGACTTTATATTTTTAACATCTGATTTCCTTCTTATAAACCAACTAAAATGAAAACAAAACTTAATCTTGTTATTAGTCTGCTATGTCTGGCATTTGTATGGCCTGCATCAGCTCAGGAAAAAGAAATTCCCAAGCTCGACAATCCGATTTCAGTTCAGTTTCTGAAAAAGAATCTTCGTAAATCACAACCCCGACTGGTTTTTAACTCAGGTATTGAAAAGAACCTGAAAAAGAAAATGAAAACCGATTTGGTTGTGCAAAATATGTACAAGGCCATTCAGTTAAATGCCGAAACAATTTACGATAAACCGCTGTTGACGCGTGACGTGGTTGGACGGCGTTTACTTGCCACCTCGCGCGAAATGTTGTGGCGGGTAAATATGCTGGGAGTGGTTTACCGAATGGAAAAAGATCCGAAGGTGCTTCAACGAATCAACGACGAAGTTGTAGCGGTTTGCAATTTTACGGATTGGAATCCATCTCATTTTCTCGATGTGGCAGAAATGAGTATGGCCGTTGCTTTTGCCCTCGACTGGACTGAAGGAAAACTTCCAAAATCAACCATTGAACTTGCAAAAACAGCCTTGATTGAAAAAGGAATAACTCCCAGTTGGCCTGAAAATGGAAAGGACCCGGGTTGGGCTTTTGGACACAACAACTGGAACCAGGTGTGTAACGGTGGTATGATTGCAGCTTCGATTGCTATTGCAGAAAAAGATCCTGAACTGGCAGCAAAAACGATTAAACGCGCACTTGATGGAATGACACACGCACTTGTTCAATACAGTCCGGATGGTGTTTATCCTGAAGGTTCAACTTACTGGGGATACGGAACCAGTTTTTCTGTGGTAACTGCTGCCATGCTTGAAAGCTCATTTGGTACCGACTTTGGAATTGCCGATTACCCGGCTTTTAAAGAGAGTGCCGTTTTCAGATATTTAATGAATGCTCCTTCGGGCTGGTACTTTAATTTTGCTGATTGTGGCGACAAACGCGGTGAAAGTGGCGATGTAATTTTGGCATGGTTTGCTTCAAAAACCGGGAACAAAGCTTTTTTTGAAAAGGATCGGTTTTTAATGCCTGCCGATGATATGGGGAAACTCTCACGTTTAGGAGGAGCCAGTTTGGTTTGGTTGTCGCAGTACGAGGAGAAAACCGGCGTAAATATGCCGCTTGCATGGAAAGGAGACGGCTCGAATCCATTAGTGGTTTTTAAAGGAGAAGAGAACGATCCGCATAGCTATTATTTTGGAGGAAAAGGCGGAAGAGCCACAACAAGTCATGGAAACATGGATGCCGGCTCGTTTATTTTCGAATTAAACGGCGTGCGCTGGGTTGTCGATCCCGGAAACCAGGGATACCACGATCTTGAAAAAACAGGTTTTGATCTTTGGAACAGTTGTCAGGATTGCCAACGTTGGACCTTACTTACCAAAAATAATTTCGGACACAGTACAATTACCGTTAATGATCAGCTCTTTATAAACGATGGCTCGGCTACCTTGGTCGACTTTCAGGGGGGCGATAACCCAGAGGCTACTTTCGAAATGTCGGCAATATATGGCGAGAACATGAAAAGTGCAAAACGAACATTCTCGAAAGATAGCCCTGTTTCTGTTATTATTGAAGATGTACTGGAGACCTCTGAAAAAACAGAATTAATTACCTGGCAACTAATGACCACTGCTGATGTGAAATTGGTAAAAGGTGGAGCTGTTTTAATGCAGGATGGCAAAGAACTGAAACTGGAAAATATTTCTCACCCGGAACTTGAACTGTCTGTTGTCTCGCTTTATCCGGCACCAATGAAACTCGATCGTCAGATTGAAGGATTAAAACGTCTGGAATTAAGAATTCCGGCCTGGACAATTGAAGAGAATAAAACTAAAATTAAGATTCGACTGTCTGAAAATTAGAAAATGGAAAGAATGAAAAAATTACCTGTATTGATAACGCTAATCTTTTGGTTTTCCTCATTTGTGATTTATGCCCAAAAAGATATTCAGATTGTAAAAGAGCGAATTTATAAAGAAGTAATGAAACCTAGAGTTGATGACCAACAGGTTAAAACACTTCTGGAGACTTTAAAAGAAGATGGTACCTGGCCGGGAATCGATTACGCTAATGTTTCGAGAGAAGGCTTCGAACACCGTTATCATTCTTCAAATTTGGTTACTCTGGCAAGAGCATACAAAAACAAATCATCGAAGTTTTACCATAAGAAAAAAGTTAAATCAGCCATTGAACTAGCTCTTAAGAATTGGGTGGATCACGATTATTTCTGTGATAACTGGTGGCATAATCAAGTTGGTACTCCCAGAAATATGGTGACACTGATGCTGATTATTGGTAATGAACTGGATCAGGAATTAGTTAATAAACTACAACCCATAATTGGCCGTGCACACATTAATGCAGGCGGGGCCCGCCCGGGAGGCGACCGGATTAAAATTGCCGGTATCCAGGCAAAAAATTGTTTGTTTTTGGGTGATGATCAAAAATTTGATGAGGTAGTAAGAGTGATTGAAAACGAAATAAAGTACGTTGAATGGATTGGCGCAAAGTACGGTTATGGTTTCCGAAAAATTGTTGGAGGATTCGAAAATCGTTCTTACGAAGGACGTGGTATCCAGTTCGACAACAGCTTTCATCATCGTACCGATGGGGTGAATAATACTTTGTCGTATGGTTTAAGTTATGCAGAGGCTTTTGCTGAATGGGCTGCTTATACTACCGGGACAAAGTTTACTTTTTCAGAGGAAAAGCTGGATCAGTTAATTGATTATTTTCTTGATGGAATTTGTAAAACATCGGTATTCGGGAAATTCCCGGATGTGGGCGCTAAAAACCGAAGCATCAGTCGCAAAGGATCTTTAAATCAGTATGATGCAAGTTTGCCGGAAAAGCTAAGTTCAGTTTCAGATTACCGGAAAGACGAGCTTCAGGAAATTATTGCGATCAGGAATAATAATGCAAAACCAACACTTTCGCATGCTAAATTTTATTGGGATTCAGAGCATTTTTCATTTCAGCGCCCCAATTGGTTTACTTCTGTCCGCATGTATTCTACCCGAAATTACAATATGGAATCACCGTATAACAGCGAGGGTTTTTATAATCACCACCGCGGCGACGGAACCAATCATATTTCTGTTTCAGGTGATGAATACAAGGATCTGGCACCAGTAATGGACTACCAGAAAATTCCCGGGACAACTGTGATGCAAAAAACGGTAATGCCGGAAGATAAAGAAGTAAAATTGCAACGACTTGGATTAACCGATTTTGTGGGGGCAACCACCGATGGAAAATATGGTGCGGTAGCCTTCGATTTCAGAAGCCAGCACGATCCTTTGGTAGCCCGAAAAGCCTGGTTCTTTTTTGATGATGAATATGTTTGTTTGGGAACCGGAATTTCATGCACCAACAAGGAATTGCCGGTGGTAACAACCTTAAATCAATGCCTGCTTCGTGGAGATATTACTCTTTCTTCAGATGGAAATAAGTCGGTTGTTGAAAAGGGTGAAAAGAAATATGAAAATGTTGATTGGATATATCACGATAAAGTGGCCTATGTTTTTCCTGAGCCAACTGCAATACATCTGAAAAACAATGCGGCAAAAGGTTCGTGGTATCGCATTAACAGGCAAACTGACTCTCCAAAAGATGAAATTGTGCGCGATGTTTTTGAGCTTTGGCTTGATCATGGCAAACGCCCGAGTAATGCCGCTTATCAATACATTGTTGTGCCGGCAACCGATTTGGAACAGGTTCCGGGAAACGTTTCAAAAAATAATATAAGGATTCTTCAAAATACCCCTGAAATGCAGGCGGTGTGGAACAAAGATTTGCAGATGTGCCAGGTAGTATTTTATCAGGAAGGGCAACTGGATATCAATAAAAACCTTAAGATTTATTGCGCCACTCCGGGAGTATTGATCCTTAAAACAGATGGAAATAAAATTTCAGAAATTACTGTCTCGGATCCGGCCCGAAAAAATGCAAAAATGTTTGTTTCGGTTCCTCAAAAAGTAAATGCAAAAGCAGAAAATTTCAATGTTTTGTGGAATGAAAATACCGGAATGAGCGATTTGATTATTGATCTTCCTACAGGTAATTATGCAGGAAGTAGTGTAACAATTAAACTTTAACAAATGCGACAAATTAGTGGATTTCTTTTGCTGGCTTTTTTCTTTCTCGTTTCATGTCAACATTCTGACGATTCATCCAAAAAATTGGATTTGGAAGAAGCCGGTCATCCGAGAATATTATTGCTGGATGGAGAGGAACAGCAAATTCGAGACTTAATTAAATCGGATGAAACCTGGCAGAAGATGCATAATGCGATTCTGGAAAAAAGCAATGAATTGTTAGGTACTGCTGTGCTGGAACGCAAAATGGTAGGAAGGCGTCTGCTGGGAACTTCGCGTGAAGCCTTGAAACGAATTTTTTATTTATCGTATTCGTACAGAATGACGGTCGAAGAAAAGTTTTTGAAGCGTGCCGAAGATGAGATGCTGTCGGTTTGCGCATTTAGCGACTGGAATCCATCCCATTTCCTTGATGTGGGTGAAATGACTATGGCTGTTGCCATTGGCTACGACTGGCTTTTTGCCGATCTTTCGGAGAATGCCCGACAAGAAGCAAAAAATGCCATTGTTACAAAAGGAATTAACGAGTCGAAAAAGGGAGAGCAATGGTGGGTAAATACCGAAAATAACTGGAACCAGGTTTGTCACGCGGGAATGGTTTACGGCGCTCTGGCAGTTCAGGAAGATTATCCTGAGTTGGCTACAGAAATTATCGACCGTGCTTTTGAAAAGATCCCAAAAGCAATGAATGAATACGCTCCCGACGGAGTTTATCCTGAAGGTTATGGTTATTGGGGTTATGGAACAAGTTTTAATATTTTGTTTTTGAGTGCAGTGGAAAAAGCCCTGGGTGATGATCGTGGATTAAGTGAATTACCGGGCTTTTTGAAAACCGGTGATTTTTTGAAACATATGATTACTCCAATTGGTGCTAATTTTACATGGAGTGACTGCGGTACCGGAACCGGATTAAATCCTGCCATGTTTTGGTTTGCCGAACGTACCGGAGATCCATCGGTTCTTTGGTCGGAAAAGCAATTCCTGGAAACAGACAATTTCGATAGGTTTAAAGGTCTAAGAGATTTGCCTGCGTTAATGATTTGGGGTAAGAATATTCCGCTCGCGAATATCACTGAGCCGGAGGAAAAAATGTGGGTTGGTCAGGGGAGAAACCCGGTGGCCATGATGCGCAGTGCCTGGGATAATCAGGCTGTTTACCTTGGATTCAAAGCAGGATCACCATCGGTGAATCACGGACACATGGATGTTGGCTCTTTTATTATGGAAGCCGATGGCCGGCGTTGGGCAACCGATTTAGGTTCTCAGAATTATGAATCGCTGGAATCGCTGGGAATGAGCATATTCGGAAAAACACAGGACGCCGAGCGCTGGACTATTTTCCGGATGAATAATTTTTCTCATAACGTGCTGATTGTTGATGATGAGCAACAAAGAGTGGATGGTTATGCAAAAATCGATCGGTACGGCGACAACGAAGATTTTATGTTCTCGGTTTCGGATATTTCAGGAGTTTACAACGGGCAGTTAAAAAGTGTCAAACGCGGAGTGGCTTTAAAAGATTTGCAATACACCATTGTCAGAGACGAAATTGAAACTCTCGGTAAAACAACAAAGGTTCGCTGGCAAATTGTAACCGATGCCACTGTTGTTCTGGGGACTAATCAGGCTACCTTAACAAACGACGGTAAAAAGCTAAGCTTAAAAGTGCAGGGACCTGAAAATCTGGAAATGAAAACCTGGAGTACAGCTCCTACTACCAATTACGATGCTGAAAACCCGGGGACTGTTCTTGTTGGTTTCGAGTGCGAAATCCCGGCAAATACAAAAGAATCATTTGAGGTGATTATGGTTCCGGAATCGATGGAGTCTGGCGGTGACTTTTTAAATAAGACTTTGGACGAGTGGTAGTTCTTTTAAAAAGACTAGTCCCGCAGTCTCTTTCAGACGTAAATACTATTGACTGAGTTGTTCAATTTTAATTAAACCTGAAAATATACAACCTAAAACTAAACTTATAACTATGAAATACCAGGTCGTTCTTATTATTTGTCTGAGTTGGTTTTTTCGTTTTTCTGTCGTTGCACAGGTTACAAAAACCGATATCGATAAAGCCATTGATATTCCTTCCCTGAAACATCCGTATCTGTATTTTACAGAGGAGGAAAAACCTGAGTTATTAAACCGGATCAAAAACAGTCAGGAATGTAATGATATCTTTCAGAAACTGGAAGCCACAGCTCAAATGTGGCTTTATATGCCGGTTGACAAGAATATTCCGGTTCAGGGCAAAAATACGCGTGCCGGCTGGTCGGAATACGATAATGATGGGAAATATTCAAAGTATTATCATTCGAATGTCAACAATGCTTTTTATCTGTCCTTTTTATACCAGATGACTGGCGAACAGAAATACGCTGACAAAGCTTTTGAATTTGCTGATGCTTTTTGTGATCTGACAACCTGGACTCAGCGCGCCCACGAATTTCCGATCATTTATTCGCGTATTATGCCTTGGAACGTGGACGACGATCAGATTAATTTCAATTTCGATCATTACAACGGCGATGCAGGCCGAATGATGGCTGCTGTTTACGATTGGCTTTATCCGGCCTTGTCGCAGGCTCAGCGCGATCGCATCCGCGGGGCCTTGATTGAAAAAGTGGTAACGCGCGTAAGAGGCGATTACGAGTTTCACTGGTGGGCAACAGCTTATCGCTGCAATTGGTGCGGAGTGTGTAATTCGGGAGTTGGATTGACCGGACTTACACTTTTGACAGAAAATCCTCAGCTAACAGATATTGTTGCCGAATCGTACAACCGGATCAACAATATGCTGAGCCAGCTTGGAGAAGATGGAGGCTGGCAGGAAGGCGGCGGCTACTGGAATTACGGCGTTCATACCTCAACCTTTTTTGCCGATGCCTTAAATCGTTTGACCCATTCAAAATACAACCTGTTTGAAAATAAGAGGCTCAAAAAGAATCCGGTAAATTTCCCTATTTACCTTTCATTGCCTGAAAAACGCTCGATAAATTTTGAAGACTCAGGAGGTAATGGTTTGCTGGGAAACACGCACCTGATTAACAAACTGGCTACAGAAACAAACAATAAGCAGGCTGCCTGGTACCGTAATGAATTTTATGGCGACGGGAACAATATTTTTGATATCATTTGGCCACGCCCCGAATTTGAAGGAGCGCCTCCAAATACAGCTTCCAAACATTTCAGTACCATTGACTGGTGGGTGATGCGAAGCGACTTTAAAAGCCTTGAAAAAGTAATGCTGGCCGGGAAAGCAGGAATGAATGACGATCCTCACCACGGACATCTGGATATCGGACATTTTATAGTTCACTGGCAAAACGAGTATTTTATTCGCGACATTGGAAAAGACGGTGGCTACGATGAAAAGTATTTCGACGATATGCGCTGGGATTATCCGCAGGCTTCAAGTATCGGGCATAACGTGGTTTTTGTAAACGGCGAAAAACAGATTCCTGCAAAAATGCGCAAACAGCCTTGGTTGGAAGGAATTGGCGGAGATGTGGAAGAATTCAAAACAACAGAAAAACTGGATTATGTGAGGATGAATCCCACAAAAGCTTATCCAAATAAAGAATTAAAGGAATGGAAAAGACAGATCATTCTCGATAAACCTGAAATTACAGTTTGTCTGGATGAGGTGAAAGCAGAAACAGGTTCGCAAATTGAAGTACGTTTTCATCCGGGAGTGGAATTTGAAGTGAACGACGACTTTGTTTTTCTGAAAGGAGAAAAAGGAAATATGGCAGTAATTCCGGTTGCTGAAGATTGTTCTATCCAACCCGGGAAACACGCCTGCCATTTTATTAATGCTACCAATGAATTTTTCTGGGTGCCTTATTTCGATATTGAGGTCAACTCGAAACAGGCAAAAACCAATGTACTTACCATCATTCTTCCTGTTAAAAATGAAGAAGAGGCAAGAAAAATTTCAAAATCGAAAAAGTTAGTAATGGATGGGAAAGAAAACCTGTTGATTTCGTTTTCAGTTGATGGTGCTGAGCATGAATATCAGTATAAAAATGTTGATGGAAATCTGATCTGGAAAGAATAGAACAATCTTTCAATTTAGGGCATAATTTATTCATCTAATTTGTAAAAAAAGAAAATGAAAGGGAATAAACGACTAAGAATAAATAGTAATTTGAATTCATTTACAGTTAGTTATGTTTTTGTAATTATACTTTTATTCGGATTTCTCTGTATTCTCGGTTCCTGTTCCAATAAAAAACAGTCAGAGCATCCGAATGTCTTGTTTATCGCTGTTGACGATCTCAGGCCTGAATTAAATTGTTACGGAAACGAAAACATTATTTCTCCAAATATTGATCGCCTGGCAGAAAACGGTGTTGTATTTCAAAATGCCTATTGTCAGCAGGCAATCTGTATGGCTTCAAGGGCCAGTATTTTTACAGGTTGTTATACAAACACACATCGTATTTACAGTTGCCTTTCTGTTGATGATTTAATGCCTGGTGCGCTGACAATCAATGGATTTTTTAAAAACTCCGGTTATGATATTTACGGAATTGGAAAATTATATCATCACGGGGAAGATCACATAAAACAATTTGGTGAAGGCTGGCTGGAAACGCAAAAACTAGCGCAGGGTGAGACAAAAGGAAGGGGTTATCTCACTGAAGCATCATTTGCTGCATTAACGCCCGAAGGCAGGGGGCCGGCATGGGAATCCGCAGATGTGGAAGATAATGAGTACCGCGACGGTTATTATGCCGATTGGGTAGTAAAAAAGCTGAATGAATTAAAAACTTCTGAAAAACCATTTTTCTTTGGCGTTGGTTTTCAAAAGCCGCATTTGCCTTTTAATGCGCCGAAAAAATACTGGGATTTATACGATCGGGAACAAATAGAAACAGCAGACAATCCTTATTATCCCGAAAACGGATCGCTTTACGGGAAGCATAATTTTGGGGAATTACGAAATTATACCAACATCCCCAGTGGAGATACGATTCTCACTCAAGAGGTACAAAAAACGCTCATTCACGGATACCGTGCATGTGTTTCGTACACCGATGCACAAATTGGAAAAATACTGGATGCACTTGAAAAAAATGGGTTGAAAGACAATACAGTTATTGTTCTTTGGGGCGATCACGGCTGGAAATTGGGTGAACACGGAATGTGGTGTAAACATACCGATTTCGAGCTGGATACCAGGGGTCCTTTAATTATTTCTGCTCCGGATATTAGAAAGAATGTAAAAACTGCAGCCTTTGCCGAATACGTTGATGTATTTCCGACACTGGCTGATTTGTGTGGCTTTGAGATTCCTTCTCACCTAAACGGAAAAAGTCTTTTACCTGTCTTAAAAGATCCATCCTCCAGTGTACAAGAGCAAGCTTTTAGTATCTGGCCTTCGTACCGAAGCTCACGCACCGATGAATCAAAAACAGTGCTGGGATATTCCGTGCGGACCAAAAAATACAGGTACACAGAATGGATTCGTATTGATTCAGGAAAGTTGATGGACAGGGAGTTGTACGATCATGTTGCAGATCCTGAAGAGAACAAAAATGTAGTGAATGAAGAAAAATACAAAGATGATCTTCCGGAACTCTCAGACCTGATAAAAAATTTCCGTGAAAAGACTGAAAATGTTGAATTATGAACAAGACCATTTATTTGATATTAACTGCAATCGTACTGATCTTCTCCGGTTGTAAAGAGGAACAACCACAGCCAAAGGAAGTCAGGCTCGGAGGATGGGATTATAACTGGCTACAAAAGGTAAAAAGTGATTTGAATGCCGGAGAAAAACAATTCCTGCCAGCATATAATCAATTAATAAAAGACGCTGATGAAGCACTTGAAGGGGGAGTATTTTCAGTCACGTTTAAAAAGTTGATTCCGCCCAGCGGGAATAAACACGATTATATGAGCATGGGGCCTTACTGGTGGCCCGATCCTGAAAAGGAAGATGGTTTGCCATATATTCGGAGAGACGGAGAGATTAATCCTGAAAGAAATAATACCGACAGACCTCAGTTAGCCAGATTAATTGATAATGTTCGTTCTTTAACACTGGCCTGGTATTTTTCTGGTAAAAATGCTTATGCAGAAAAAGCGGCAGAGTTGCTTCGGGTTTGGTTTTTGGATGAGGAAACTTTAATGAATCCGCATTTGGAATATGCTCAGGCTATTCCCGGACGAACTCCCGGACGATTTATCGGTGTTATCGATGCAACCTCGCTACAAATTTTGGTTGATGCCATTGCATTGCTCGAAATATCGGGAACGCTTTCTTACGAAGAAAATGAAGGAATCAGATCATGGTTTGAAAGGTACTTCAGGTGGCTGATTGAAAGTGAGCATGGAAAAAATGAGGATGATTATAAAAACAATCATTCGGTGGCTTACGATCTCCAGTCATCGTCGATAGCTTATTTTTTAGGAGACGACGATTTTGTGGCCCGAAAAGTACGTGAATTGCCTCGCAGGAGAATAGATCCGATGATAGAAGAGGATGGCCGACAACCAGAAGAGCTGATCCGGACCAAAGCTTTCGGATATTCGGTGGCAAACCTTGGTAACTTCTATCGTGTAGGAGAAAGAGGATTAAACGTTGATGTTAACATTTTCAACTATGTGAATGTAAAAGGAGGCTCGCTGCAAAAATCCCTGGATTATTTAATTCAGTATATCGGGAAAGAGGAAGAATGGCCTTTTCAACAAATTTCTGGCTGGGAGCACACTGAAAATAGTCTGGGCTTAATTGTGCGAAAAGCTGCACGCATTTATAAAAACGAAGCCTATCATAAATTGTGGTCAGATACTTTTTATGAAAGGTTGAAAACCGATTGGACATTACTTGTTACTCCTGAATTTCAAAAAAATTAAATTATGCGTAATTATTCATTATTATTCTTGTTTACCGTTTTATTCATCTGGATAGGTTGTACTCCATCCAAAACAGAAAAAGACATCACTATCGATGAGACTGCTAGAAGCAAGTCAATTGTTCAAACCATTAAAATTGACAGCGTTTGGGCAGGGCATCCGGTCGGATTCAGTTTATATACGTACGGTAACCGGCAATATATTGCTTATTACAATGCCAACAGAAACATGGTTGTCGGACAACGGGATTTAAATGAAGATCATTTTCAGTTGCACATTATGCCGGCAACTTCACGGGAAGAATGTGGCGGAACCAGTACGGTTTTAGGCTGGGACAGTCACAACTCGGTTACTATTGGTGTCGACAAGGAAGGATATCTGCATCTTTCCGGAAACATGCATTGTCATCCAATAACTTATTTTAAAAGTACAAAACCCAACGATATTACAACATTGAAACAGGAAATGAGTTTGGTGGGAGAGAATGAAGAACGATGTACCTATCCACATTTTATGTTGACCAAAGAAAATGAATTGTTGTTTCATTATCGCGACGGAGGCAGTGGAAATGGTAACGAGATTTATAATATTTATTCGACTGAAGAAAAGAAGTGGGAGCGTCTTTTAGATACCCCTTTAACCGATGGGCAGGGTTTAATGAATGCATATCAAACACAACCTGTGGTGATGAAAGACGGGTGGTATCATGTGTACTGGGTTTGGCGCGATACACCTGATTGTTCAACCAATCATGATCTTTCGTATATGAAAAGCCCCGATCTGATACATTGGTACAATGCATTTGATGAACCTTTGGAACTCCCTGCAACTTCGGAAAAACGTTCGGTGATTGTAGACCCGATTCCGGTAAAAGGCGGAATTATTAATCTGGCGGCCAAACTCTGCCTCGACGAAAAGAATAAACCTGTTTTTGTCTATCACAAGTACGATACTGCCGGAAATCTTCAGTTTTACATTGCGCAGACAAAAAACGGTAAATGGGCCTATAAACAGATAACCAACTGGGATTACAGATGGGAGTTTTCGGGAAATGGCAGCATTAACACCGAGGTGACAATAAAAGGTTTCAACATGCGAAAAGACGGATATTACGAAGTGGATTACTGGCATAAAAAATATGGGGATGGTACAATTTTATTAAACAAGAGTTTTGATAATGTGGGAAAGGTTTTAAAAGCAAAACCTCTCAACAGTAATTTGAACGTTGAAGGGACTTTCCCCGGACTGGAGATTCGAACAACCGGAGATTTGGGTATTAGTGGCGAGGAGAATACAAGTTATATTTTAAAATGGGAAACCATTGACCGAAACCGTGACCGCCCTAGAGAAAAACCCTGGCCCGAAGCCAGCTGGCTGTATTTGTATAAATTGAAAGAAAATTAGAAATGCATAACCGGAAAGACTATAAGATTATGAAGATCAAGAAAATATTTCTACTGATTGTTGTTTTGGCTGTTGCAAATTTGAATCACTCATTTGCGCAGGAATGGCGTGACATTAAAACCGTGGATGACGTTTGCAAAGCTTACCCGGAGCAAATGAAAACAATGCTAAATGAATTCAATCTGGACTATCTGGGACTGGAAAAGGTGAAAGTTGCATTTAATTCCGGCGATTTGGTTATAGCATGCAATCAACTTTTGAATTATTATAAGAATGGAGAAACAATACAATTTTTAAGACGGGAACAACCTGCATCTTCTCAAAAAACAGAGGAGCTTGCCGATACTATTCTAACCGACGTTTTCGTTGTTCAGAATGTTCGGGGGAAAGTGCCATGGGGAGAAGACGGGCACCGCGACTGGTATTACAAAGGTCCCAATAACGATGAAGAGTGGGCGTGGTTATCGAACCGGCACAGCCAGATAAGTCATGTTTTTGATGTTTATTTACAAACAGGAAATCCCAAATATTTGGAATATATCGACTTGTTTTTGCGTGATTTTATTATCGCAAGCTGGCCGTATCCACAGAAAAAAAGTAGTACTTCTGTTTGGCGAGGATTGGAAGTTGCAGCCCGGATAAAGGGGTGGTCGCGTATTTTTTACGGCACCCTGAATAATGAAAATTTTTCAGATGCAACCCGTTTGTTGATGTTAAGTAGTTTGCCCGATCATGCACATTACAACCGGAATTTTCATGCTCAAAATAACTGGCTCACCATGGAGATTTCGGCCCTGGCAACAGCGGCTACAAACTTTCCGGAGTACAAAAAATCTTCTGAATATCTGGAATATGCTGCCAATACCATTAGCGAAAGTATGAAAGGACAGGTTTATCCCGACGGAGTTCAAACCGAACTTACTTCGCATTATCACAATGTGGCTTTGCAAAATTTCGATTTGTTTAAAGAAATTTGCGATCGCGCAAACTATCAGCTTCCTGATTTTTTCAACGAAACCATTGAAAATATGTATCGCTACGCAGCGTTGATCATTCGCCCCGACGGGAACCGGATATTAAACAACGATGGCGATTTGGGAAGTAATGTCCCTCTTATTTTAAAGGGAGTAGAGAAATATAATAACCAGGAATGGAAGTACATTGCAACGAATGGAAAATCAGGAGTAAAACCTGCCGAAGGTCCGTCGTACTTTTTCCCTTGGGCAGGGCATTTAATTTCCCGTAGCGGATTTGATAAAGATGCACAATGGTCGTTTTACGATGTGGGCCCGTGGGGAAGCGGTCACCAGCACAACGATAAACTGCATATTTCGGTCTCGGCTTATGGCCGCGATTTGTTGGTTGATGCCGGACGTTTTGCCTACACCGGAGAAGTGGCAAAAAAATACAGAGGATACGCCAAAGGAACACAGGGGCACAATTCTGTTTTGATCGATGGGAAAGGACAAATGCCGGGAGAGAGAGTTGCGGAAGAAGCGCTTTCTGAAGATCATTGGGCAATAACACCGGATTACGATTATGCCTGGGGATCGTTCGATAACTATGAAGGTTTGGAAAATGTGAAACACAACCGTGCAATGATGTATGTAAGAGGTGAGTTTTGGGTGGTTGTTGATCAGATTGAAACTGGTGAGCCAAGAACAATTGAAACATTCTGGCACTGGCATCCTGACTGTAAAGTTGACGTTGATAAAAAGGGTGTAATATCAACTAAAAACGAGAGAGGAAACCTGCAGGTTGTTCCTGTTGGAAAAACAGATTGGAAAGTTAATGTTGTTGAGGGGCAGGAAGAACCTGAAATTCAGGGATGGTACAGCGAAGAATACAATAAATTTTGCCCCAATAAAGCCTTTGTTTATTCTACTGACGTTGATAACGATGAATGTTTTGTGTGGCTTTTATTGCCTTCGGAAAAAGAAGCGCCTAAAGTGAAAGCCAGAATCATTGCAAAAGATTCAACGCATGTAAAATTAGAGGTAACAAAAGACAACAAAAAATGGGAATTAAATATTCCTTATTCTGACAGCAAAAATGTAAAATTGAGTTTACCAAAATAACCGGTGAGAGCTAATTGGTATTGTCCCCGGTTTCGGCCGGGGATCTTACCGGTGTTAATTAAAAAGTGTCACTTTGAACCAATTAAACCAACGAATAATGAAGCCATTTAAATTAATTCTGATCATCGTATTGATCGCCGGAATTTCTTGTACCCAAAATAAAACGCCGAAATTATTCGACTTCACTCCAAACTATCCGGAAGAACTTCAGCAGCTTCATCGAAATATTATTACCTACCTCCTGAAAGATGATCTGAATTTGGAAGAAGTGGAGAAAGAATTAGACGATTTGCGGGAAGACGGTACCTGGCCGGATATTGATTATCCGAGTAAAACACGTGGTTATTGGTCGCCCCGTTTTCATCTGGAAAGGATGTTGCAGATTGCCAGGGCGTACCAAAATCCTAAAACAAAATTTTACCAAAATCCGGAAGTCTCAATAAAGATACATGCAGCACTCAATCACTGGCTGAATAACGATTTTCAAAGTCCCAACTGGTGGCATCCGGTAATTGGAGTTCCCATGATATTAACACCAACTTTGATCTTAATGGAGCCGGAACTTACCAAAGAACAACTCCAAAAGGCAATGCCCATTTTAAATCGTTGCGATATTGGCCGAACCGGTCAGAATAAAGTCTGGCAATCGGGTAATGTTCTTCTTCGCTCGATGTTGTCTAGAGATATTGAATTAATAAAAAAGGCAAGCGCGTCAATCCAGGAAGAATTGATTGTAAGTACGAATGAAGGCGTGCAGCCCGACTGGTCGTATCACCAGCACGGACCACAACTCCAGTTCGGAAACTATGGACTTTCGTATGTGGGAGATATGATAAAGTGGATCTCAATTTTAAGGGGAACGCCTTATAAGTTCGATGAGAGTAAAGTTGAAATTTTGCGTAATTATTTATTACAAGGTCAGCAGTGGGTGGTTTGGAAAAATGAAATGGATATCAGCGCCTGCGGCAGGCAAATTGGCCCTGATCAACCACAAACCAAGGCTGAAGCATTGATCCGCGATTTCGAGAAAATGATTGACCTCGATCCCGAGTATACGGAGGAATACGAAAAAGCTGTTGATTATCGCAATCTCACGGGAGACAAACATTTTTGGCGTTCAGATATTCAGATAAAAAGAACACCTGACTACTATTTCTCTGTAAAAATGAGCTCGAACCGGGTGATTGGTGCGGAATCGTGTAACTCTGAAAATATTCAGGGGTATTACCTTGGAGATGGTGCTAGCTATTTGTATCAGTCGGGGAAAGAGTATAAAAATATTTTTCCTTTCTGGGATTGGAAAAAAATCCCGGGCGCTACTACGCTTCAGGATGAAAAGCCACTGCCGGTATTAAGTGCACGTGGTTATCGTATTCCCAGCGATTTTGTGGGCGGCGTTACCGATGGAGTAGACGGTATTGCAGTGCTTGAATACAACCGCCTTGGATTGGGTGTAAAAAAATCGTGGTTTATTTTCAACGATCAGATTGTGTCTTTGGGGGCCGGAGTAAATTCCTCAGAAGGTTTGCCGGTTACAACTTCTGTAAATCAATCGTATTTAAATGGCGATGTGTTGGTAAAAACCAAAGAAGGAGAAAAACTTGCAAGTCAAGCTGAAGATCTTGTAAATCCTGCCTGGATTTTACACGACAACATTGGCTATGTTTTTCCTGAAGGCGGAAATCTAACACTGGAAACAAAAAAGGTGGAAGGGAGATGGACCGATGTTACCACGCTGCTTTCAAAAGAAGTCATTTCTGCAAATATTTTTAAACTCTGGTTTAATCATGGCACAGATCCCAAAAGCGGTTCTTATGCTTATACTTTGGTGCCAAATGCTACGAAAACCATTTTAGAGGAAATGGAAAAGAATCCCCCTCTTAAAATTACCAATACCCAAACAAAACAAGAGGTAGTTTTAAATGACGGAACGCTTGCTGGTGTTGTGTTTTATGAAGCCGGGAAATCTGATTTGATGGGTGGAATTGAAGTGGATCAGCCATGCCTGTTGATGGTGAAAAATGATGGGGGTAATATTTCGCTTTCAATATCTGATCCTACACAAAAATTGAGTGAAATAAATCTTGTAATAAATGGAGGTTTCAGAGGAGAAAACATCACAATACAGGATGGTAAAACCAAAATAAAAGTTGTACTTCCACAGAAAGAATTTGCCGGAAAAACTGAAACAATAACTCTTCAAAAAATTTAGGAATGCTAAAATTGGTTACTATTATTTTATTTTCTGCAATACTATTTACGAGCCGTTCGCAAACCGTTTCAAACAGAAAAATGGATGGTTATCGCGCCATATGGTTCGAGCTGGGACAGAAGTACAAAGATGGAGATAAATATTCTGGAGCACTGGGAACTTACACGGCCAAACATGTTCCATTGGCGATTTATTCAGAAAAAGCACATAAAACTTTTTTTGTGTACGGAGGAACTCCATCCGAAAACGAACGCTACCTGCTTTGTATGATCGGTGAGTTTGATCACAACACCGGTTTGGTTTCGAAACCAACTATTGTTTGTGATAAAAATGGTGTCAACGATCCGCACGATAATCCGTCGATTATGATTGATGATGAGGATTACATCTGGGTGTTCGTAAGTGGTCGTGGCAGACATCGCATGGGATTTAAATACAGGAGCACGAAGCCATTGAATATCGATGAGTTTGAAAAGATTTCCGAGGAAGAAATGACCTATCCGCAACCTTGGAATACTGATTTGGGTTATTTCCATTTCTTTACAAAATATACGGGTGTTCGGAAATTGTATTTTGAAACCAGTAAAGATGGAATAAATTGGACAGAAGATAAATTGCTGGCAGATATTCCGGTTTACAAAGGTGAAAAATCAGGACATTATCAAACCAGTAATTTGTATAACGGAAAAGTGCTGGGAACCTTTTTTAACCGTCATCCCAACGGAATTGTCGATCGCAGAACCGATTTGTATTATGTGCAAACCGCTGATTTTGGAAAAACCTGGACAACTGCCGACGGAACAATTCTCGACATTCCAATTAAGGAACAAAATTCGCCTGTGCGGGCTGTCGATTATGCATCAAAAAGTAAAAATGTTTATATGAAAGATATGGCCTTCGATGCTGCCGGAAATCCCGTTTGTTTGTATATAAGAAGTTACGGACACATGCCCGGTGCGGTAAGCCAGCCTTACGAATGGTGCGTTACCAAATGGGACGGAACACAATGGCAAACGTATAGAATCACCGAGTCGGACCACAACTACGACATGGGCAGTTTATACATTTTGGGTGATACCTGGAAAATAGTTGGGCCAACCGAACCCGGGCCACAGAAATGGGGAGTTGGCGGAGAACTGGCAATTTGGACTTCGACAGATAAAGGCGAGACCTGGAAGAAAGAACGACAGCTGACAGAAAATAGCAAATTCAGCCATTCATATGTGCGAAAACCTGTTAACTTCAAGGCTCCGTTTTGTTTTTTCTGGGCCGATGGACATTCGCATGAATTAAGCAAATCGGAATTGTATTTTGGCGATTTTGAAGGTAGCATCTGGAAATTGCCATACCAAATGAAAAATGGTTACGAAAAACCTGTAAAAATTAACTAAACATGTTTAAAATTTCCCGGCTTCAGCTGGTTCTTCTGATTGGACTTATTTTTAATGGCTTCAGCATTTTTGCACAAACATTTCAGAAGCCAAACATCATTTTTATTCTTACCGATGATCAGCGCTGGAGTGCGCTCGGCTATGCCGGCAACAAGGTGATTCATACTCCCGAAATGGATAAACTGGCAGAAAACGGGGTGTATTTTTCGCAGGCTATGGTAACCACGCCAATTTGTTCGGCAAGTCGTGCGAGTATTTTTAGCGGAGTGCATGAACGAACACATAGATATACTTTTCAAACCGGCCCAATCCGTGAAGAGTTAATAGAAACTGCTTATCCGAAGCTGTTAAAAGATGCCGGGTATTACAACGGTTTCTTTGGCAAGTTTGGGGTGAATTTCCCGGGAAAAGAAAAGATGTTTGATGTAATTGAAGATTACGATCGTAACGGAAGTTATAGCGATTACCGCGGGTATTATTACAAAACATTAAACGGCGACACTGTTCACCTCACCCGTTACACTGGTCAAAAGGCGTTAGACTTTATTGATAATGCTCCGGCTGAAAAACCTTTTTGTTTGTCGTTGAGTTTCAGTGCGCCGCACGCCCATGATAATGCTCCCGACCAGTATTTCTGGCAGGAAGAACCGGGAAAGTTGTATCAAAATATGGACATGCCGGCACCAGAACTGGCAGACGATACATATTTTAATGCTTTGCCGGAAGCCATTCGCGAAGGTTTTAACCGCACGCGCTGGCATTGGCGATACGACACACCTGAAAAATACCAGCACAGCGTAAAAGGTTACTATCGCATGATTAAAGGCGTTGACCTTGAAATCGCAAAAATCAGGGAAAAATTAAAGGAGAAAGGCCTTGAAAAGAATACCGTAATTATTTTGATGGGCGATAATGGGCAGTTTCTCGGCGAAAGACAACTGGCCGGGAAATGGCTGATGTACGATAATTCGGTAAGAGTGCCGATGATTGTTTATGACCCGCGTGTAAAAAAACACCGTGATATTTCGGAAATGGCTTTAAATATTGATGTTCCCGCAACTATTCTCGATCTGGCAGGTGTCGAAATTCCCGATGTTTATCAAGGTGAAAGTTTGGTCCCTGTCGTTTCCGGCAAAGAAAAATCATTGGATCGCGATACGGTTTTGATCGAGCATCTTTGGGAATTTGCAAATATTCCTCCCAGCGAAGGCTTGCGTACAAAAGACTGGAAATACCTGCGTTACATAAATAATAAAACAGATGAGGAATTGTATTCTTTGAAGGATGACCCGAAAGAAACAAAGAATCTCGCAAAGGATGCAAAGTATCAAAAAGTATTGCAGGAATTAAGGGCTAAAAATGATGAGTTGGTTCAACGTTACAAAGGTTCGTTTTCGGGAGTACCGTTTGGTTTAACCGTAGAATTAATTCGAGAACCGAAATACACCAAAATTATCGACAGCAAACCTGAATTCGGCTGGATGATTCCGAAAGAAGCAGTTACTCAGAAAGCGTACCAGGTGTTGCTCTCTTCAACTAAAGAAAATATCGACAACAATATTGGTGACGTTTGGGACAGTGGCCGTGTTTCCGGCAGCCGGTCTTCAAACATCGAACCTGCCTGCGATCCGTTGCAGGAGAATCATACTTATTATTGGAAAGTGCGGATTTATGACAAAGACAATCGTTTGTCGGAATACTCGCCTGCACAGGAATTTACAACCGGAACATTTGGCGATAAAATATCATCGAGCAACTGGTCGCTGGTTGAAAAGATCAAACCGGAAGCGTTTAAAAAGAATGCGGATGGAAGTTATTTTACCGATTTCGGTAAAGATGCTTTCGGAACGCTTCGTTTAAATTATTCACCTAAAAAAGAACAAAAACTTACTATTCGTTTAGGTGAAAAACTTAAAGACGGAAAGATTGATCGTGAACCCGGCGGTACGATTCGTTTTACGGAATTGCAGATGGATGTTGTTCCCGGAAAAACAGAATACCAGATTGATTTGGTTCCTGACGAGCGAAATACCAAATCCGTGGCAGTGGCTTTACCCGATTCGTTTCCGGTAATCACACCCTTCCGTTATGTTGAAATTGAAGGCGCAGAAGATCTGCGAGCAGAGGATTTAACTCAGGTGGCATATTTTACTTATTTCAACGATAAGGCCAGCTCGTTTAGCTGTTCAAACGATATCCTGAACCAGGTTTGGGATTTGTGTAAATATTCGCAAAAAGCAACCTCGTTTGCCGGTTATTATGTTGATGGCGACCGCGAAAGAATTCCCTACGAAGCCGATGCTTACTTGAATCAGTTAAGTCATTATTCCGTAGATAACGAATATGCCATTGCCCGAAAAACCATCGAATATTTTATGGATTTTCCCACATGGCCCACCGAGTGGCAACTTTGTGTGGCGTTGCTTTTTTATCAGAATTACATGTACACCGGAAACACTGAACTGATTAAAAGATACTACGAACCGTTGAAATATAAAACCTTGATGATGCTGGAAGATGAGGATGGTTTTATAAGTACCAAATCTCCTAAATTAAACGGTGAAGTAATGGCACAACTGGGATTTGCGGACACTACACAACGGGTTCGTGATATTGTTGATTGGCCTCAAGCGGGTGGTTGGGGAACCAAGGGAGAAGATGATGGTTTTGTTTTCCGTCCGGTTAATACGGTTATTAATTCTATGTATTATCGAAATATGGAGATTATGGCCGAATTTGCAGAGTTGCTAGGTAAAACGGAAGAAGCCCTCGACTTTAAACTGAGAGCTGCCAAAGTAAAAAAATCAATCAATCAAAAATTATATAATAAAGAAAAGGGATACTACACCGATGGAATAGGAACTGATCATGGTTCGGTACATGCAAACATGTTCCCTCTGGCCTTCGGTGTAGTTCCTGAAGAGTACAAAAAACAAGTGGCCGATTATATTAAAACACGCGGAATGGCGTGCAGCGTTTATGGGGCTCAGTACATGATGGAAGCCGTTTACAATGCCGGAGCTGCTGATTATGGTCTGGAATTAATGACCGCCACTCACGACCGTAGTTGGTATAACATGATTAAGGTAGGTTCAACCATTACCATGGAAGCCTGGGACATGAAATACAAACCCAATTCCGACTGGAACCATGCATGGGGAGCTGCTCCTGCAAATATTGTTGCGCGATATATGTGGGGAGTTCAACCTAAAACACCGGGATTTGGAGTGGCAACTATTCATCCTCAATTAGCAGATCTTGAATACAGCTCTATTGAAGTGCCAACAATTAAGGGAACCATTAAAGCTGATTACAAGAAATTGAATAAACGTTTGTGGAAATATGTTATTGAATTACCAGCTAATATGGTTGCTGAATTTTGTGCAGATTTTCCTGAAAATGCGGCGGTAAGTTTAAATGGAAAAACTGTTAATCAGTCGTTTGGGTCTATTCGTTTAGCTCCGGGAAAAAATGAAATTGAAATAAGAATTAACTCTTTTTAGACAAGATGCCCAACATCAAATGAAAAATATTTAATTGATTAATTAATAACCTAAAACCTAATAACCATGAACAAATTATTTATTCTTTTTCTGTTTTGCACTTTTGCTTTGAGCAGTTTCTCAAAAGAAAAAAGAGACATCCTCCAAAAGGAAGCAAATGAAATTGGAATTGAGAAGGTTCTTATAAAAAATTTCTCTGACCTGGGATTTCCTACATACAAAAGCAGAGATTTCTGGAATAATCTGCCGGCGGAAATCAGGACAGAGTATATTAAAGCTGGCGAAAAATACCTGGATTACGATTGGCCAACTGTTAAAGCAACTGATTATCTCGAAATTATTCGTTCCGGCGATCGTCGTCAGGGAGTTTATGGTGCACCTCGTGCAGCATTAATGGCTTCCGTAATGGCTGAACTTGCTGAAGGGAAAGGGCGTTTTATCGACCAGATAATTAACGGTGTTTGGTATTACAGTGAACAAACCTGGTGGGGCTGGTCGGCACATTTAACTGCACAAAAAGCAGCGCATGGTTTGCCAGATGCTGATGAACCTGTAATTGATCTGGGCGTTGGTGAAATTTCAAATATCCTTTCGTGGACCTGGTTTTTGTTTAAGGATGAGTTTGATAAAGTTCATCCGTTAATTGCCAAACGTTTAAAAGCTGAAATCATGAAAAAGGCCGTGATTCCGTATTACGAACGCAATGATTTCTGGTGGCAGGGCCTTGATGGCAGTCGCGATGTAAATAACTGGAATCCATGGACAAATCATAATATGCTCACCTCCATTTTAATTTTGGAAGACGATCAGGATAAGAAAATCGCCGGTGTTGAAAAGGTGGTAAAATCGCTCGATCAGTTTGTAAATGTTTATCCAAACGATGGCGGCTGCGACGAAGGTCCGTCGTACTGGGGAAGGGCAGGAGCCTCTCTTTATCAGAACCTCGATCTGTTGAAACGTGCGACGAATGGCAAATTCGATGTTTTCGATAATCAGCTGATTAAAAACATGGGTAATTACATTTATAAAGCGTACATCAATTATCCGTATTTCGTGAATTTTGCCGATGCTGACGCCACAACCGGAGGTCGCCCTCAGATTATTTACAGTTACGGAAAAGATATTGGCGACCCGGTGATGCAGAAGTTTGGCGCTTTCCTGGCTGATAAGCAGGATTGGGGAACAAAGCCTCCCGGAGGAAAAGTTGACGAGCAGATTATGCAGTTGATGCATTTGAAAGAGATTGCAAATGCCGATGCTGAAAATGCGTTGATCAGCGATTTCTGGCTTCCTGAAACACAGGTGGCAGGCGCCCGCGATAAAGCCGGCTCAACCGATGGATTTTACTTTGCAGCAAAAGGCGGACACAATGCCGAAAGCCACAACCACAATGATTTGGGAACCTTTGTTTTGTATTTCGATGGCAAACCGTGTTTGGTGGATATTGGCCGTGAAACTTACACTGCCAAAACGTTCAGTAGCAGAAGATATGAAATATGGACCATGCAGTCGGGATACCATCAGTTGCCAAAAATTAATGGCGTAGATCAAAAAGAAGGCCGCAAATTTGAAGCGAAAAATTCAACCTTCACCGCTGATTCTAAAAAAGCGATCTTTTCTACTGACATTGCCAGCGCATATCCTGAAGAAGCAAAAGTGAAAAAATGGGTGCGAACTTATCGCCTTGATCGTGGAAAGAAATTTACTGTTTCAAATAATTTCGAACTGGAAGAAGTATCAGATCAACCTACCTGTCTGAATTTTGTCACCTCCGGGAAAGTGACGGATAATGGTGACGGAACCATTAATCTAAAAGAAGATGGATTTACGCTTCAGATGAAATACGACACTAAACTTTTTACTCCAAAAGTTGAAGTGATTCCGATAACAGATACGGGATTAAAAAGGTATTGGGATGTAATTACCAGAGTCGTTCTTGAATATAAAAATCCAAAACTTAAAGGCAAAGATCAGGTTGTAATCACAAAAATTTAGCATGACAAATCCCGAAGGGATTAAACAAAAATAGCCGAAGGTGGAACCTACTGTAGAGAATGTAACTATGAGCAGAATCCCGAAGTGGGTTCAACAATACAAATACTTATGAAACGTAAAGGTTTTGTTTTTCTGTTACTCAGTGTACTTATATTATCCTGTTCAAAAAAGCAGGAAGTTCCCTTTTTATCAGAAGATGAGCAACAATACATCATTGAAACAGCCACGGCTTTTCTTGATAGTTTGCCGCAAACTGTCACTGCCACGATTTGTGAACGCAGTGCAGGTGGAGCACACGATTTTTATTCGGAAGGCGATTACTGGTGGCCCGATCCTGAAAATCCGGATGGGCCATACATCCGCCGCGATGGACAGACGAATCCCGATAATTTTGTTGCTCACCGACTGGCGATGATTCGTTTAAGCCAGATTATTGGAAGAGAAACATCGGCTTATTTACTCACTGGCAATAAAAAATTTGCAGAGGCTTCTCTCAATCATCTGAAAGCCTGGTTTGTAAATCCTGAAACCAGGATGAATCCCGGTTTACTTTATGTTCAGGCTATAAAAGGACGTGTTACCGGGCGCGGAATCGGAATTATTGATGCCATTCATTTGATTGAAGTGGCCCGGTGTGTTGAGATTCTGGAACAAAATAATGCTATTGATCCGGAGACAGTCGATCAGATAAAAGCATGGTTTGAGGAGTTTGTACTTTGGCTGACTACTCACCAATACGGTCTGGATGAAATGAATACCAAAAATAACCACGCCACTTGCTGGGTGATGCAGGTTGGCGCTTTTGCACGTTTAACAGGCAATGAGGAGGTTTTGGATTTGTGCCGCGATCGTTTTAAAAACATTTTGCTGCCGAATCAAATGGGCGAGGACGGATCATTTCCGCTTGAACTGGCTCGCACAAAACCTTATGGATATTCACTGTTTAATCTCGATGCTTTTTTTACCTGTGCTGAAATTCTGAGCGATGAAACAAATAATCTGTACGACTTTGTAACTCCCGATGGTAAAAATCTGGAGTTGGGAGCTGAATATTTATTTCCCTTTGTTCAGGATAAATTATCCTGGCCTTTGAAGCCCGATGTTATGTACTGGGAGGAATGGCCGGTTCGTCATCCGTTTTTGCTCTTTGCGGGAAAAGCCTACAATCATCCCGAATACATTGAGTTGTGGAAAACCCTGGATGGTTATCCCAAAACACAGGAAGTGATCAGGAATTTACCCATCCGAAATCCTTTGCTGTGGCTGCTGAATGAACCTCTAAAATAAAGAAGAAGATGCCCGCTAAAAATTTCACCCGAAGATCGTTTGTTAAATCATCACTTATTGGTGGAGTAAGTTTGATGTTTTTACCATCGGTAATAAGTTGTCGCAAGGAAGAATTGAGTTATTCCCTTGGATTAGATGTTCCCACAAAACTATTCGACGGGAAAGGGTGCTGGACCCATCCGCGGGCAGGTATTGTTCCCGGTTTCGGTGAGAGTGGTTCTCCCCGGGTTGTAATGACGATGAACAGTCTCGATGTGGCGGGAAGCGATGTATTTTACGGGGTATTTGGTTTGGAAACAAATAATCTGACAGATTGGACCAATCCTGTTGAGATTAAAGAACTGGCTCCTGTTTATGAAACAATCGATGGCATTGAAAGACCGGTTGCTGTGAGCGATTTCTGGCCCAAATGGCATATAAAAAGCAAAACGCTTTTGGGTACCGGACACACGGTTGTTTATACTCCCGACTGGAAGGTTCGGAATCCGCGGCCGCGACATACCTCGTATTCGGTTTACAATCCGGAGAATGGGAAATGGGGAAAGTGGCAAAAACTCCAAATGCCTGATGTGGAGAAATTTTACAACTCAGGTGCAGGATGCGTTCAACGTTTTGATTTGGACGACGGCACCATTTTATTGCCGATATCTTTTAAACCCTCCGGAAAAAATTCCAGGGTAACGGTTTGCAAATGTTCGTTTGATGGCGAAACATTAAAGTATTTGACGCACGGTACAGAACTTGAAGTGGATAATGAAACGCGTGGTTTGGGTGAACCGTCGTTAACGAAATTTGGTGGCGAGTTTTTTATGACCATCCGAAACGATGAAAAAGGATTTGTTGCCAAAAGCAAGGACGGACTTCATTTTGACTCTTACATTCCCTGGACGTTTGACGATGGAAGTAAGTTGGGAAGTTACAATACCCAGCAACATTGGGTAACTCACAGCGATGCTTTATTTCTTGTTTATACCCGTCGCGGAGCCAACAATGATCATGTTTTCAGGCACCGGGCGCCTTTGTTTATGGCACAGGTAGACCCGGAACGAATGTGTGTGATCCGCGAAACGGAAACCATACTTGTTCCTGAACGGGGTGCGCGCCTGGGAAATTTTGGCGTGTGTGATATCAGTGAAAACGAAACATGGGTCACTGTTTCTGAGTGGATGCAACCGCATGGCGTTGAAAAGTACGGCAGCGATGGAAGTGTATTTGTTGCCCAAATAAAATGGAATAAAAGGAATCATAATTTCCGAAGCTAGAAGACTGCCAATTTTATAAAAACTCAATCAAATGCAATTGCCGGGTTAAGGTTTCTGTATCAATGGCATCAAAACAGATTTTATTGCCCGAAGGATTCCAGCGGGGATGAAAATCACAACGTGTATCACCACTAAAATATTTTTTTTCGTATACAGGGAAATTACATAAAATCATGCCTTTGTTTAGGTCCATGTCCCATAACCAAAGTGATTGTGAATTACTCTTTTTATCTTTTCTGTCAGTGGCCATCCAAAGGCCATTGGGTGTAAAAGTACAATGTCCGTTCCCGATAATAAATCCATCGCCCACAGCCTGATAATACATAGTTTTGTCAGGAAAAAGAAAATGTTTCATTTCCTTTTCTCCTTTTTGGGTGAAAGTCGCAACAATTTCTTTGTCGTTTCTCCATCCAAAATGAGAGACTCCACTGCCAAAAGGAATAACCATTTGCAGGTCGGAACCGTCATTGTTTGCAGTAAACATTGCTGAATCCAGGTTTCCTTTTGCATTTTTGCTGCGCGCCAGAAACAGAAACCGTGTAGCTGAGGGATTAAATACGGTGTGGTTAAACCACATATGCCTTTCGGAGAGTAAAGGATAATCTTTCACTGATTTTTCGAAAACCTCGTTAATATTTACAATCAGTTTGGAAGTGTTTGTTTCTAAATTGAGAAGAAATATACCATCTTCTTTTGGGTGTGGATCATGGGCAAATGGATCAACAGTATTGGCGTATCCCACAACTTTTCTTAATCTTCCCAAACGTCCATATGTTAGACTAAGTGCATATTTACCAGTTCCGGCAACGGCGCTCACCGGACGTGCAAGAATCGATTTTTTACCCGTTTCAACATCCAGCTTTATGGATACGAGTTCATTATTTTGCTGATCGTTGTATATAATTTCTTTATCGGGATTTAAAGGATTCCAGTGAATCAAAGAGCCTTGCTGAAGATTCCATGCTGAAGTTTGCGTTATGGGTGAAAAGGTGCCAGACTGCAAATCTACCAGTCCAATAGACGCTTTCTCTCCTGAATTGGGCAACCTGTTATGGAAATCAGATTCCAGACAAACCATTTTGGTTTGCGAGTGATTCCATGGCGACATTCCATAGTAACCAAAAAAATGATGTTTTGGTCCGTCGGTAAGTTTTTTTAACCGAAAACGAGGAAGATCATTTTCAGAACTTATTCCTGCAAATGATTGGTAAAAGTTTATTTGATCAAGAAGAAAAGCACTACTTCCAATGCCGATATTTTGAATAAACGTTCTTCGTTTCATGGTATTTAGTTAGTAATAACGCACTTTAAAATACTACTTTTTTCTGATTTGTAGCTTAATTAACTATTTTTGATGACAAGGAATTCCTGTAATTTAAACCTGAAATTATGAATCGAATATTTCTTTCCCTCGTACTGTTTTTCTTTGTAATCTCCTGTTCAACTGAAAAAACAACCTGGCCGGAAACTTCTCAAACTACAAAACCATGGACCCGCTGGTGGTGGATGAATAATGGTGTTGACAGAGAAAACCTTTCTCGCGAGTTAAACGAGTTTGCAGAAATGGGAATCGGTGGAGTTGAGATTACTCCCATTTACGGTGTAAGAGGAGAAGAAGAGAGAACCATTGAGTTTTTATCTCCGGAGTTTACTGATGTTATTAATTATACAATTAATGAAGCCAATAATTTGGGTTTGGGCGTTGACCTGCCTCCGGGTAGCGGTTGGCGTTGTGGAGCTCCTTTTGTGCCCAAAGAAAAAGGTTTGTGGAATATGAAAATTGAAAAAATAGAACTCAAAAAGGATGAAAAAATTCAACCTTCGAAACAGTTCGAAAATATAGCCTGCGCTTCATTTCTTTCTGATGGTGGAGAAACGGAGATTATTGATCCGACTGGCACATTCACATCAAAAACAAACGGGACGGTTTACCTGGCGCTCAGGGTAAAAAGCGGCGACAAGGTAAAGCGGCCTTCTGTGGGAGGCGAAGGTTGGGCCATCGACACGTTTAACGATGAAATTACCAACTGGTACCTCGAAGAATTTTGGAAAAAATTAGGAATCGATGAAGGCAAATTGCGCTGTTTCTTTCACGATTCGTTTGAATATACCGGTGATTTTACTACCAATTTCCTCGAAGAATTTAAAAATCGGAGGGGCTACAATTTAGCCGGATATTTATATGCTCTTGATCCGGATTGTGAGGATAAAGAATTGACTGCCCGTGTAAAATCAGATTACCGCGAAACCTTATCGGATCTGGTTCTGGAGTCATTTATTCAACCCATGACAAAATGGGCACATGAACATAAGAGTCTGAACCGGAATCAGGCACACGGTTCACCGGGAAATATCCTTGATTTATATGCAGCCTGCGATATTCCTGAAACCGAAATATTCCAACGGGTAGTACCTGGAGAGCCCGATATTTTTGTCAATAAATTTGCTTCTTCCGCAGCACATGTTACCGGGCAAAAACTGGTTTCTTCAGAAAGTTATACCTGGCTCGACGAGCACTGGACAGTCACTCCGTCGGAGTTGGTGAAAGCAACCAACCGCTTTTTTCTTGCGGGTATCAATCACATGTTTTTTCACGGAACCTGTTACTCGCCGGAGGATGCAAAATGGCCGGGCTGGCTGTTTTACGCTTCAACACAACTCAATAATCGAAATCCAATCTGGCGCGAAATGCCAACCCTTTTTAAATACATTGAACGGACACAGTCGGTTTTACAGAACTCCACTCCTCAAAGCGATGTGTTAATTTACTGGCCATATTTTGATGTGGCGGCCAGCGAAGGTCGGATTTTTAACCACCTGGGAGTGAATAAAGATGCGGGTTGGTTTAACTCGCACCCCATTTCTGAGTTATCGAAAAAATTGACAAAAGCAGGCTACATCTTTGATTACATTTCTGACAGGCAATTACAAGCTTTGATGTTGAAAGACGGGAAGATTATTACATCGGGTAATTCTGCTTATAACGCTGTTGTTATTCCCGAAACGAAATATATTCCTATTGAAACCATGCAAAAGCTGTGCGACCTGAATCAGAATGGTGCAAAAGTTATTTTCGATAAAGATTTGCCGGTAAGTGTTCCCGGAGTTTTTGAACTTGATAAACGAGAAACTCAACTATCCGAACTTAAGAATAAGATTAATTCTGATTGGGTAGGAGAGAGCGTTGAAATTCTTCAGGATAACCGGATTAAGGGAGAAAAAGATATTCCTGAAAAGGGTTTCCAATATGTTAAAATGAACTGGGGCGACGACGATTGTTACCTGATTCTTAATATGAATGAAGAAAAAAAAGACGAGTGGGTTGAACTGAACTCCCCTGCAAAAACTTATCTTTTTATGAATCCCATGAACGGAGAGATTTCAAAGGCCGACGAAAAGAAAGGGAAGGTTAGGGTGCAGTTAAATCCTGAAGAGATAGTATTCGTTAAGTGTTTGAAGAATTCTGAAAAATCGCCGGCTCATCTTTATTTTGAAGAGGGTTTAAAAGCGAGAAATATAAATGGTCGCTGGAAAGTGGAATTTATGGAAGGAGGCCCCGTTTATCCCGGCAATATCGATATTAATAAATTGGAGTCGTGGACAAAATCGGGAGATCAGCAGACGGAGCGCTTTTGCGGAACAGCTCGTTATTCGCTCGATTTTGAATGGGACGGCGATGCAGGTGGATTCCTGGATTTGGGAAAAGTAAACGATTGTGCTCGTGTTAAGATTAATGATAAAGATTTTGGAACCTTGTTGGGACCATCATTTTCTGTGTATGTCGATAATCTGCAAAAGGGATTAAATAAAATTCAGGTTGAGATTACAAATGTTGCTGCCAACCGGATTCGCGATCTCGATATTAAAGGTGTGGAATGGCGCAGATTTTATGATATCAATTTAGTAAATATTGATTATGGACCATTCGATGCCAGTGGCTGGGAAATCAGAGATGCTGGTTTATTGGGGCCAGTGAATATTTATACAAAATAGAGCGTAGCTTTATTTTTTAAAACTAAGATTATGCGGACTTTAATCCTTCTTAGTGTTTTGCTTGTTTGCTCACAGTTGTGTGCGCAAAACGATAAGCTTCAAATAGCTGAGGGTGTAATTGTTTCACAGGACTTATTTAATACGAAAATGAATCCTGATGTTTCTTGTTATCGCATTCCTGCCATTGTAACAGCACCTAACGGAGACCTGGTTGCTGCCATTGACGAACGAGTTCCGTCGTGTAACGATTTAAGAGGTAGTAAAGATATAAACATTGTTATCCGAAGAAGTACTGACAATGGAAAAACATGGACGAAGATTGATAGGATTGTTGATTTCCCGTTGGGGAAGTCGGCCTCAGATCCGTCGATGATTGTAGATAAAATTACCGGTGAAATATTCTTGTTTTATAATTACATGAATCTGGATTATGAAAAAGATATCTATTATTTCCATGTAATAAAAAGCAAGGACAATGGAAAAACATGGACCGAACCTGAAGATATTACGAAACAAATGACCAAGGCTGAATGGCACAATGATTTCAAATTTATTACTTCAGGGCGCGGAATTCAAACATCCACAGGCACCTTGCTTCATTGTATGGTTAACCTGAAAGAGGGAGTGTTTGTATTTGGCAGCGACGATCATGGGAAAAGCTGGTACCTCGTTGATACTCCTGTAAAACCTGCCGATGAATCGAAAATTGTAGAACTGTCGGATAAAAGCTGGATGATAAACAGCCGCGTGAATGGTGATGAAAAATGTCGCTACGTGCATATTTCAAACGACGGGGGAAAGACCTGGGAGACACATGCTGAACCGGATTTGATTGATCCGGGATGTAACGGTAGTATTATTCGCTATACATCGAGAAAAGACGGATACAAAAAGCATCGACTGCTTTTTTCCAATGCAAAGATGAAAGAGAGCCGGCAAAATCTTACTGTCAGAATCAGTTACGATGAGGGAAAAACGTGGACGGAAGGCAAAACTATTTATCCCGGTGAATCTGCATATTCTTCACTAACAGTTTTAAAAAATGGTGATATTGGCGTGTTCTTCGAGAAAGATAATTATACCGAAAATATTTTTGTGAGTTTTAGTTTGGAGTGGCTTACTGATGGCGAAGATAAAATCGAAAAGAAATAGAAAATTTATTTCTTTTTAGAAGATGCTCGCACTACCAGATCAATGGGTAAAATCACCTGTTTTTTAATGTTTTTTTTCTGTTCAACAGATTCGAAAAAAAGCTTCGCTGCTTCTTCTCCCATTTCAAAAGTGGGATGACTCACCGATGTCAGTGGCGGATCGACTACAATGGAATGAAATTCGTCGGTAAAACCGGCCAGCGAGATATCTTCGGGGATTTTATATCCCTGTTTTTTTACTTCAATCATGGCCGCAAAAGCAATGGTGTCGTTTATCCCGAAAATAGCATCGGGTTTTTCATCCAAATCAAGTAGTATTTTTGTGGCAAGTTTGGCTTCCTCAATGCTTAGATTGCAATTGATAAGCAAATTTGGATCAAACTCTAAACCGCATTCTTTCAAACCATTTAAATAACCCACTTTCCGGTTTTGGGAGATATTTAAATGTTCAGGACCTGAGATGTATGCAATTCTTCGGCATCCGTTTTCATAAAAATGCTGCGTGATTTTTTTAGTTGCATCTTGTCCGTTGGCACTAACTGCCGGAGCTTCAATGTTCTCACAAATCCGGTCGAAGAAAACCAGCGGAATTTCGTTTTCAACAAGTTTTTCGAAATGTTTAAACTGACTGGTCTCCTGGCTCAAACAAACAATAAATCCTTCCACACGCGACTTCAACAGATTCTCCACAGATTCGATTTCCTTTTGCATCGATTCGTTAGAAGAGCTGATAACAATAAAATATCCGCGTTCTTTGGCCACCTTTTCAATTCCTGAAATGATAGATGAGTAGAAATGCGTGTTGATGTCGGGAACGATTACACCGATCATTTTTGTCTGCTGGCGGAGTAGTCCCATCGCTAGGGGATTGGGAGAGTAGTTTCGTTCTTCAGCAAGAGCCCGTATTTTTTTTGTCAGTTCCGGACTTATGTCTGGGTGGTTTTTTAGTGCCCTCGAAACGGTGGATATTGAAACGCCAAGTTCTAGTGCCAGGTCCTTTAATGAAGTGTGTCGTTTGCTCATTTAATGTTAGTTAGTACACACAAATGTAGGAAATTTAAATGTTTTGCAGCATGATTTGTCTTCCGCAAAGCTTTGCATTGATGCTCTCAGAAATGCACCCATTGCGAATTCAAAACAAAATCAGGATTTTTACTGATGATATAAAAAATTGGGCATGGAATGATTACTAATACACTTGGAAAAACAGGGATTGAAATCCCGAAAATCATTTTTGGAACAAGCTACCTGGGGAACCTTTATCGTGAACTGAGCGTGGACGAAAAGCTCATCCTTATGAGAGAATGGTTTAAGGTGACCGACGGAAAAGTTATGATCGACAGTGCCGGAAAATACGGTGCCGGGTTGGCGCTCGAAATGATAGGTAAGGGATTGGAGGCCCTCGATATCGAATCGTCGCAAATCAGTATTAGTAATAAACTTGGCTGGTACAGGATTCCCTTAACCAATGCCGAACCGACTTTTGAACCGGGGGCCTGGGCAAATTTGGAATTCGATGCTGTACAAAAAATCAGTTATACAGGAATTCTCGAATGTTGGAAACAAGGCTGTGAACTGTTGGGGGGAAAATATAAACCTGAGTTGGTTTCTGTTCACGACCCCGATGAATATCTGGCAGCTGCTATTGATGAGGATGACCGAGCAAAGAGGCTGGATGATATTTTAGGAGCATACAAGGCTCTTTTTGAGTTGAAGGAACGAGGAGAAGTGAAAGCTGTGGGAATTGGTTCCAAAGATTGGCTCGTGATCCGCGAGTTGTACGATCAGGTTAAATTCGATTGGGTAATGTTTGCCAATAAGTTTACCATTTACCATCACCCGGTAGAGATTGTTGAGTTTATTCAATTGTTGCATGAAGCTGGCGTTGGAATTATCAACTCGGCCATTTTCAACGCGGGATTTTTAACCGGAGGACAATATTTCGATTACCGGATTTTAAATGAAAATAATCCTGAAAATCAACCTGTTTTTCAATGGAGAGAAAAGTTTTTTGAGATCTGTCAAAAATACGAAGTTGAGCCCGGTGATGCCTGTTTGAAATTTGCTCTGTCGGCACCACAGATTGCTTCAGTAGCCCTTAATCCCAGCAAAGCATGGCGGATGGCACACAGCAAGAGCGTTCTTCAAACCGAATTGCCAAAAGCATTTTGGGCAGAATTGAAAGAGAAAAATATCATTGAACAAACCTATCCTTATTTATAACCGAATGAAGATAATTGATACGCACCATCATTACTGGAATTACAACCCGGTTGATTTTGACTGGATTGATGATGAAATGGCTAAAATCCGAAAAAGTTTTTTACCTGTAGAGTTAAAACATACACTTAAGGGAACCAATGTCACTGGTGTGGTTACAATACAGGCCCGGCAGAGTTTGGAAGAAACCGACTGGCTGCTTTCAATGGCTGCCGAACACGAGTTTATGAAAGGAATTGTGGGGTGGGTGCCGCTGGCATCTCCTGATATTTTGACTGTGCTTGAAAAATATCAGGACAATCCGTGGCTCAAAGGAGTGCGCCATGTGGTTCAGGGAGAGCCCGATCCTGAATTTATTTTAGGAAAGGAATTTAATGATGGAATTCGTAAACTGAAGGATTTTAACCTGGTGTATGAAATTTTGATCTTTGAACATCAGTTGGGAAACACAATAAAATTTGTAGATCGGCATCCTAATCAGCAATTTATACTCGATCATATTGCAAAACCAAGAATCAAAGAAAATGCACTTCACCCTTGGGCTGATTTGATAAAGGAATTGGCAAAACGCAAAAATGTGAGCTGTAAAATTAGCGGGATGGTTACTGAGGCCGATTATAAAAAGTGGACTCCTGAACAACTGACTCCTTATTTCGATGTGGTTTTGGAGGCTTTCGGACCTCAACGATTGATGTTTGGCTCCGACTGGCCGGTGTGTCTGGTTGCCGCAGAATATAGCAATTGGCTAAGTATTGTGAGTAAGGTTGTCGACGGGTTCAGCGAGAATAATAAAGAGCTTTTCTACTGTAAGAATGCGGAAAAGTTTTACAAATTATAACAACAAGAGGAATGAAAGCTATTGAGATATCAAAGCCCGGGGCCATGCAACTGGTACAACGTGAAAAACCGGAACCAGGTCCTGGCGAACTTTTATTAAAATTAAAATATATTGGATTTTGTGGTTCTGATTTGAGTACCTTTCTTGGTAAAAATCCACTGGTGCAATATCCTCGGGTGCCGGGGCACGAAATTTCTGCCGTTATTAAAAACATCGGAGAAGATGTTCCTGCCAATTTCCGGGTGGGACAATCAGTAACAGTGGTTCCCTACACAAATTGTGGACAATGTTCTGCTTGTAAACAGAAACGATTCAATGCTTGTCGTTCCAACGAAACGCTCGGTGTTCAGCGCGATGGAGCCATGGCCGAATATATCGTTGTTCCGTGGCAAAAAGTATTGGCCGACGAAGCGCTAACTGATTCACAACTGGCTCTGGTTGAGCCAATGACTGTTGGTTTTCATGCGGTTGATAACGGAAAAGTTACTGATTCGGACACAGTGTTGGTGTTTGGTTGCGGAATGATTGGTTCAGGAGCTATTATTCGAGCTCGCCTGCGCGGCGCCGCTGTAATTGCAGTCGATATAGACGATGATAAGCTAAGGTTGGCAAAAGAAATAGGTGCAGATTATTCGATTAATTCAAAGAATCAGAACCTGCATGAAGAGCTGGTTAAAATTACCAATGATAACGGTCCTTCAGTAGTAATTGAAGCGGCCGGTAATCCTGTTACTTATAAACAGGCAATTGAAGAAGTCGCTTTTGCCGGACGTGTAGTTTGTATCGGTTACGCAGGACCGGAAGTATCGTTTGCAACTAAACTGTGGGTTCAGAAAGAACTCAAAGTTATGGGGTCGCGAAACGCCAATCCTGCAGATTTTGAGGCTGTGATGAAATATTTGAGAACAGCCGATTTGGACGAAAGCCTGTTGGTTAGTAAGCTTGTAGAGCCGGAAGATGCTCCTGCAGCAATGAAAAGTTGGGCAGAAGCTCCCGAAAAAATTATGAAAATTTTAGTACGGTTTTAATAATATTTGAACAAATGGAATATTTACAATCAAATAATCTGATAAAAAGAAAACTGTGGTTCTCAATTTTCTTTTTGTGTTTTATTTTCAGTTTATCTGCTAATTCTCAAGACATAAAAAGGGAACGTCCAAAAGAGTGGGATAATCTGGTAAATGGTGCCGCTTTTATCGATCGTTTTGAAGCCATTCCTCCAATTGGGAAGTTAACTTCTGATTCCTGGGGATGGGATGCTGTATTACCAAGGTATATCGATAATGGAATTGAAGCTGCAGATTGGTCGTACTGGGGTGGAAATATACTTACGGATCAGAATGGTTTATATCATTTGTTCTTGTGTCGCTGGCCTGAAAATAATGAAAAGGGACATATGCTTTGGCCCCAATCAGAGGTGGTACACACTGTTTCAACAAACCGTTTTGGCCCCTATAGAGTTGTAGGAGATCCCATCGGCCCGGGACATAATCCCGAGATTTTTAAATTACACGACGGTCGTTTTGTAATTTATGTTATCGATGCTTATTATATTTCAGATTCGTTGGATGGCCCGTGGAAAAAAAGAGAATTTACTTTTGATCCTCGCGACAGGGAAATTATTGAAGGCTTGTCGAACCTTACTTTTACCAAACGTGAAGATGGTTCGGTACTTATGATTTGCAGAGGGGGTGGAATCTGGATCAGTGAAACAGGAATTTCTCCGTATCGTCAAATTAGTAATCAAAGAATTTATCCGGCTTTCGATGGCAGGTATGAAGATCCGGTAATCTGGAAGACCGGTTTCCAATATCACATGATTGTAAACGACTGGTATGGAAGAATAGCTTATTATATGCGTTCGAAAGATGGCGTGAACTGGAAACTGGAGCCCGGTGAAGCTTATACACCTGGAATTGCCCGATATACTGACGGAACCAATGAAGACTGGTATAAATACGAACGCATTAAAATATTACAGGATGAATCCGGCAGGGCCATTCAGGCAAATTTTGCAGTAATAGATACATCAAAGTGGGGAGATCTTGGAGGAGACAACCACAGTTCGAAAAATATATCCATTCCTCTGACCAAAGAACGTTTCATATCCGTTTTGAATAAGGATAATATTTCAGAAAAGACAAAAACAATAGAGGTGAAAATTACTGCTGAAAAAGATTTTGATCCTTTAAATGATATTGATCTGGAATCGTTGTGTTTTGGAGCCTCGGAAAATGTGAATTACGGAAAAGGATGCAAAGCCATTTCATCAAAATCCGATGGAAAAGATCTTGTTGTGGTTTTCGATGGAAAAGGAAACGGATTTTCCGAAGAAAATTTTGCAGGAAAACTACTTGGAAAAACTAAGACTGGAGAACTTTTGATTGGATATTCAAAACTTCCTGGAATTAAATATCTCGAACCAATATTATCGAGTGGAAAGCCCCGGTTAACCTCAACCAAAAATTTAAAAGAAATTGAGTTTGAGGTAGAAAATTTTGGACAGGTTGTGTCGCCGGTGGCTGAGTGGAAAGTACATATTGAAAGTTCGGGTAAAAAGATGGTATTAAATGGCCAGGTGAAAGAACTAAAACCATACGAAACCACATTGGTGAAAACAACAATTCCGGAAGAAATTCAGAAAGGAGAGAGCTGCCGAATAACAATTTTCTTAACAAATAATCGTCAGAAATTGCCGTTATTTAACCGTGAAGTAATTTTAGATTAGTATTTTCATCATTATTTTTCAAATTTAGAATTATGAATAAAATCTATACCTTAATTATGGCAGGTGGTTCAGGAACCCGTTTTTGGCCACGAAGCAAAACTGCCAAGCCCAAACAATACCTGAATATTTTTGGCGACAAATCACTTCTTCAGGATACAATTGAAAGGTTTGAAACCTTCACTGAAGATGAAAATATTTATATTGTTTCGAGTGCTACCCAGGCAAAAGTACTGGAGGAACAAACTCCTATGCTTCCCAAAGAAAACCTGATTTACGAGCCCATCGGCAGAAACACTTTGCCCTGTATTGGTTTGGCAGCTATGTATGCCGAAATTGAAAATCCGGATGGAATTATGGTAGTTTCACCTTCCGATCACCTTATTCAGAATAATGAGTTATTTAAGGATACAGTTTTAGCAGCTGCAAAAATTGCTGACGAACGCGACGGGATTGTAACTATAGGAATTACTCCAACTTATCCCGCAACAGGTTACGGCTACGTAAAAACTGCTGAAGATATTACCGCCGAAGAAAAAATTAAACAGTTTAAAGTAGAACGTTTCGTAGAAAAACCAAACGAAGAAACGGCTACGGAGTATTTGAAACAAGGTGGTTTTTACTGGAACAGCGGATTATTCGTATTTAAAATTTCTGTTTTTCTGAAAGCCGTTGAAGAATTTGCACCTAATTTATATGCAGATCTTAGAAAAATTCAAGCAGATATGGAAAACCCGACATATGAACAAACACTCGATACCATTTATCGCGCGGTGGAAAGTATTTCGGTAGATTACGGGATTATGGAACATGCTAAAAACATTTTTTTGGTTGAAGGAAATTTCGACTGGAATGATTTAGGAAGCTGGGAATCGGTATATCAGACAGATGAAAAAGATGAAAATGGCAATGCGGGAATTGGAGAGGCCATCTTTTTGGATACGAAGAATTCATATGTCTCCACAGACGAAGGACTTGTTGCTGTGGTTGGTTTAGACGATGTTATTGTTGTGCGCGACGGAAATACAACGCTGGTTTGTAAGCGCGATAATGCAGAAGATATCAAGAAAATTGTTGAACAGTTAAAAGAAGAAAATAAATCAAAATACCTATAAAAAACATCTGTGCTGAACTGTGCTGGACAGAGCAGGTTACTAAAACCAAAAAAACTTCCAATCTTTGAGGACTAAATCAAAAACTTTAAACCAATGAAAGAATCTAAATCTATTGTTGTGGATAAGAAAATTCTTGTCCCGTTTGTACTTATTACCTGCTTGTTTGCTCTTTGGGGCTTTGCCAACGATATTACTAACCCAATGGTTGCTGCCTTTAAAACGGTAATGGAAATTTCCAACGCTAAAGCAGCATTGGTTCAATTTGCATTTTATGGGGGATACGCAACCATGGCAATTCCTGCGGCCTTAATCATAAAAAAGTATACATATAAACTCGGAATAATAATAGGATTGGCATTGTATGCAATTGGTGCACTCTTGTTTTTCCCGGCCGCACAATTTGAAATTTTTGGATTCTTCCTAGTTTCGTTATATATCCTTACTTTTGGACTTGCTTTTTTGGAAACTACAGCTAATCCGTATATCCTTTCAATGGGCGACCCTGCAACTGCAACCCGCCGATTGAATCTGGCACAATCTTTTAATCCCATGGGATCGATTTTGGGAATGTTTGTAGCTTCAAAACTGATCTTGTCATCTTTGGAATCTGATAAAAGAGATGCCGCCGGAAACTTAATATTCGATTCATTAAGTGCAGCTGAAAAGGCTGCAGTTCGTACAAATGATTTGGCTGTAATTCGAAATCCTTATGTTATTTTGGGATTTGTAGTTATTGTAATGTTGGTAATTATTGCCGTAGCAAAAATGCCGAAACGTGAAAGTGCCGATCATGAAATCCATCCATGGCATTCAGCCAAACGATTATTCAGGAATAAAATTTATCGCGAAGGTGTTATTGCCCAGGTATTTTATGTTGGGGCACAAATTATGTGCTGGACATTTATTATCCAGTATGCCGATAATCTTGGAATAGCAAAAGCTCAGGCGCAAAACTACAATATTGTTGCCATGGCAATTTTTATATCGAGCCGTTTTATTAGTACACTCCTGATGAAATATTTAAATCCCCGTTTTATGTTACTGATTTTTGCCCTTGGAGGAATGTGTACAACTGCAGGAGTCGTACTGATACAAGGAATGGCCGGTTTGTATTTACTTGTTGCAACCTCTGCTTTTATGTCGCTTATGTTTCCTACTATTTACGGGATTGCGCTCGAAGATATTGGCGACGATGCAACACTGGGTGCAGCAGGTCTTGTAATGGCAATTGTGGGTGGAGCATTAATGCCTCCGTTACAGGGTCTTATTATCGACCAGGGAACAATTGGGCCGTTACCTGCAGTGAATTTCTCGTTTGTTCTTCCGTTTATTTGTTTTCTTGTAATCGCAAATTATGGTAGAAGAACTTATAAAGCATTGAAAAAACAGGTGGTGTAGAATACTTTTTAAAAGTAAAGCTTAAAAGCTTTTTCTATTATTAATAGCTTGTGACTTGAAGCCAGGAGCTGAAAGCTAATCAAATGAAATACAAAAGATTTTGTAAAGCACTGAAATTGGAGGATGAACCTCAACTTATAGAAGAGTATAAAAAGGTACATGCTCCGGGGGCAGTCTGGCCTGAAATAACTCAGGGAATGCGTGACGTAGGTATTATTGATATGGAGATTTACCTGTTGGATTCTCAATTATTTATGATTATGGATACTGTATCCAATTTCGATCACGATGCAGCTATGAAAGAGCTGGCCGAAAAACCCCGTCAATCGGAATGGGAAGCTTATGTTTCTCGTTTTCAGAAGAGTTCTGCTGATGCATCAGCCGATGAAAAATGGCAGGTGATGGAGCGTATTTATAAACTGGGTCTTTAAAGAAAATATAAAAATTGTAAAGGAAGTTCAGGGTAAATAATGTCTAGATTTGTATTCAAAACCAAAAATCATAAATAAGATGAAAGCGAAAATCTTAAATCTGCTTGTTTTAACTTTCCTTTTAACGGCTTGCGGATCTTCTTCAAAAAAGAAAGAAGAAAATCAATATGTTCCTAAATATCAGGAGAATTGGGAGTCGTTGGCAAAATACAATGAACAACCTGATTGGTTTCAGGATGCCAAACTTGGAATTTATTTCCACTGGGGAGTTTATTCGGTTCCTGCTTTTGGAAGTGAATGGTATCCGCGATGGATGCACTTTAAAGGTCACGAAATTTATAAACATCATCTGGAAACCTATGGAGATCCTTCAGAATTTGGCTACGATAAGTTTACCGAAATGTTCAAAGCTGAGCATTTTAATGCAGACGAATGGGCCGATCTGTTTGTGAGAGCTGGTGCCCGTTTTGCAGGACCTGTTGCTGAACACCATGATGGTTATTCGATGTGGGATAGCGACATTACACCGTGGAATACGATGGATACCGGCCCGGGGCGCGATATTACAGGAGAGTTGGAAAAGGCAATTAAGGGAAAGGGAATGAAATTTATAACAACCTTTCATCATGCCCGGAATTTGCAACGATACAAAGGCAAAGAAGCTGAGGAAATAGAGAAATGTAAAGAAGATGTCTGGAGTGGTTTTAATAATAGTCATTATCCCTTGTTTGAAGGAATGCCTCCAACAATTGACGATCCAAAGTTGAATTACCTTTATGGCAACATCCCTGAAGATAAGTGGCTGGAAGAAGTTTGGTTTGGTAAATTAAAAGAGGTTATCGATAAGTACTCTCCGGATATCATTTGGTTCGATTCGTGGCTGGATCAGATTCCGGAAGCTTATCGCCAAAAGTTTTGTGCATACTATCTTAATCAAGCCGATAAGTTGGGTAAAGAGGTGGTAATTGTTCGTAAACAAAACGATTTGCCACTTGATTGTTCTGTTGATGATTTGGAAAAATCGCGCAAAAATGAGTTGGGTGAAAAATCGTGGATGACAGATGAAACAGTTTCTACCGGAAGCTGGTGTTATACGCAAAACCTTAAAATTAAACCTGCTGCCGATGTTTTACATGTTCTTATTGATATTGTAAGTAAAAACGGTGTTTTGTTATTGAATATTTCTCCAATGGCTGATGGTACAATTCCGGAAGATCAGAAGGAGGTTCTTTTAACAATGGGAGAGTGGCTGCAGAAATATGGAGAGGCCATCTACGGAACGCGCCCATGGTACACTTTTGGCGAAGGGCCAACCAAAGAACCCGAAGGAAGTTTTGAAAATCATCAGGAATTTCTGAAAATTAAATATTCAGAAAAAGATGTGAGATACACCACCAATAACGACAATTTGTACGCAACTATTTTAGGCTGGCCGGGAAATAATAAAGAGGTTGTATTAAGATCATTTTCGAAAGAAGTCTGGAAAGATGAGAAAACCATTAAAAAAGTTAGCCTGCTTGGTTGCAATGAGCAAATAAATTTTGAATTAACTGATGGAGGATTAAAAATAGTAACTCCTAAAAAAGCTGTTGATGAAATGGCTGTTGTATTTAAAATAGAATTTTAGACTATATTATAAATTTAAGAATTAGTTTAGCTGAAACGGTAAGCTGCTCCAATTATTTGGAGCAGCTTTTTATGTAAATCAATTGTACAATTCGCTTGTTTTTGTACATTGTAATAAAGATTACAAAAATGAACGCATATCTCTTCTTAATAGGCCTCTGTGTAATTATTATCATTTCGTTTTTTACAAATATGTTGGCAAAAAGAACCAACATACCAAGTGTGTTGATATTGATCGGAATGGGTGTTATCATTCAGCAGGCATTCATTTATTTTAAAATGGAACCTAATTATGACGGTACGCTTGAAGTTCTTGGTATAATTGGTTTAATAATGATTGTTTTAGAAGCAGCACTCGATTTAGAGCTGACAAAAGAAAAATGGCCAATAATCTGGAAATCGTTTACCATAGCCGCATTGTCGTTAGGTATAACTTCAGTTTCAATATCATTTATAATACAATTATTTATACACGAATTGCAGTTTATTTCTGCTTTTGTATATGCATTACCATTATCGATTATGAGTAGTGCCATTATTATTCCAAGCGTGGCACATCTTACAAATTATAAAAAGGAATTTCTTATTTACGAAAGCACATTCTCCGATATTCTGGGCATTATGGTTTTTTATATGATTATAGAGAACATTGATATTGAAGGTATGCGCCAGTTGAGTTTTGTTATTGGAGGTAATATTTTTCTCACTTTTTTTATTTCTGTTGTACTAAGTTACATCTTGTTATATATTATTCAGAATATTAGGGGAGATGCTAAATTCTTCTTGTTTTTAGCGGTGTTGGTTCTACTTTATTCGGTAGGAAAGATCTTTCATCTTTCTTCACTGATTATTATTTTAATGTTTGGCTTACTTCTTCGAAACCACAATGTTTTATTGTTCGGAAAACTAAAAGTTTGGCTGAGGGATTCAAAGGTCGACATTGTATTCGAACAATTCAGGATGATTACAGTGGAAACATCATTTTTGGTACGAACTTTCTTTTTCGTGGTATTTGGCATCAGCCTTCCGCTGGCAAGTTTGCTTAGTTGGCGAGTTTGGCTGATAAGCGTTATCTTTTTAATTATATCTTATCTTGTTCGTTATATCCTGTTTTATTGGGTTGAAAATAAAGATACCATGCCGCAAACCTTCATTTCTCCCAAAGGCCTGATTTCTATTCTGTTATTTTTTGCAATACCTGAAGAGTTGAGAATAAATGGTTTTCAAAAAGGAATTTTATTTGTTGTAATTATTGTTACCAACATTGTAATGGCCTGGGCTTTAATTGCAACAGGGAAAAGAACGGAAACTACATCTGTTAATGAAACATCGGGGGCTGTAACAAATAATGATATTGACGGAATTCGTGAAATTTCTCTGTAATTATCAGGAAAGAATATTGTTGCTTAACTAAGGTAACTTACTCCTTATTGTTTTGATTTAGAACATAATGGTCGTACAATAAGTTAATAGAATTGGTTTCTCCAATAATTGTGAGGATATCGTTTTCTTTTAAGATGGTTTTCCCTTTTGGTGCAAAAATATCTGTATCTCTTTCAACAAAAACTACCAGAACATCGGCAGGCAGCGAAATGTCCATTAGTCGTTTATTAATGAATCTGCTTGTTTTATGGTTCTTATTTAATTTAAACGAGATGTACTGTTTGTCATGTAACAGGTATTCTATAATTTTTTGATTGTTTGAGAATGAGAAAATATCCTTTATAAAGTGATCTTTTTCAGCGATATCAAGAATTCCGGAAAGTATGCGTAATTGTAATTTGGGCTTTTTATCGCTATGAACCAGGAAGAAAAATACCTTAATTATTTCTTCGCATTGTTCCCCGTTCTTATGGATTTTTTTAGGTATCCCATTTTCAGATAACACGATATGAAGCATGGGGTGTTTGATATCTTTTAGTTTTATGTAATGGAACGAAACTTCGGGAACAGTTATTAATGAATCGATTCGTGCTGTTTTATTAAAAAAGGATTTGATTAGGCTCTTCTCGATTTTAAGTCGTTCTGCAAAAGATGACGATACCTGGCTAATTATCTCGTTAAAGCTTAGGTCTTTTTCAATATGTTGTATTTTTGCACGAACAATAGTTTGATTAAACTGATCATCTTCGCGTAAGCCCTTTTCTCTTAAAATGGTCATAAATTCATTTTCCAGCTCCACATGAATGTTTTCACCCAGTAAAGCAAACCAATGGTAAATAGCCCCTTCCCGTTTTACTTTCGGCCGAACATAAAAACGGTACCACAGATAAGTTAATACAATGGTTAAAAGTGTAAATAAAATGGGGCCTGCTCCCATAAAAAACATTAATGCGAAAGAAGAGAGAATGCCAAATATTTGCATATAAGGATATAGCGGGGAATGATATCCCGGATCGTACGATGTAATTTTACTATTTCGAAAAACGATTACCGAAAAATTAATGATAATAAAAATAAAGAGTTGAAAGGTACTTGCTAGTTTTACAATACCTTCCTCTGTTAGCACAAGAATAAAAAAGATGATAATGCCAGCAGTGAGCAGAATAGCTGGAATAGGAGTGCCAAATTTGCTAATGGATTTAAAGTGTTTCGAAAATAGTTTATCGCGGCTCATGGCCAGCGGATAACGCGAGGTTGATAACATGCCGGCATTCCCGGTTGATGCGAAAGCAAAAATAGCTGCAACAATAATAATGTAAAGACCGATTTTGGCCGGTAGCCAGTTGAATAAAAGTTGTGCGGCAGAAGCAACGGGAGAGAGGTCGGTGGCCAGTGTTTCAGATTCTACAAGGCTCACAATAACATAAACTCCCAAAACATAAATTACCATTATTACAGCTAACGATAATGACATACCCAGAGGAATGTTTCGTTCCGGACGTTTTATTTCTTCGGCAACACTTGCAATCTGTGTTAATCCTAAATACGATACAAATACGAATCCGGTGGTAAAGATCAATCCTTTTGCGCCGTTCGTAAAGAATGGAGTAACGTTATTTTGTAAAAGAAGATGGGATTGTTTGTTGGTTATATGAATTGAAATTAACCCGTCGATTATAAAAGCAGAAATAATTATGATTAAAAATACAACAAAGACTTTTTGAATACCAGACGATTTTTTTGCTCCGAAAATATTTATTACCGTAAAAATAACCGCAAATACAACGGCTGTTTCTTTTAATGGAATATTCCAAAAAATGGATGTGTAGGCACCTATTCCTACAAGGGCAAATGCTGTTTTTAACGAAAGAGCAATATATTTTCCAATTCCTCCAATTGTGCCCATCATCGGACCTAAACTGCGGTCGAGAAAATAATAAGTTCCTCCGGCCCTGGGTAAAGCGGTCGCAATTTCTGAGATGCTGAACATGGTTGGCATAATTAGTACACCTGCCAGAAAATAGGCAAGTATCACAGATGGACCGGTATGCTGAGATGCAATTCCCGGCAATAAAAAGAAACCCGAACTAAACATGGCTCCGGTGCTGATAGAAAATACATCGAATAGTCCTAATTCCTTTTTTAGTTTCATGCTATACTTTTTTGTATATATACAATGAAGCCAAATAAAAAGTTTTAGATTGTATTACAAATCTTTACATAAGAGATATATTATTTATGTTTGAGGATATGAAATATCAGGCATAAAAAAAGGTTGTCAATTTATTTGACAACCTTTTCTCTTTCTCTATTAGCCCAGATATGATTTTAATAATTTGCTTCGCGATGTATGTCGTAATCGCCTGATAGCCTTTTCTTTTATCTGCCTTACCCTTTCGCGGGTTAATCCAAATCGTTCACCGATTTCTTCTAATGTCATTTCCTGGCACCCTATGCCAAAAAACAGTCTAATAATGTCGCTCTCACGCTCTGTCAATGTAGCTAAAGCCCTGTGTATCTCTCTCGCAAGTGATTCCATGATCAGGCTGCGGTCGGCATTTGGCGAGTCGTTATTTACCAGTACGTCAAGCAGACTGTTGTCTTCTCCGTCAACAAACGGAGCGTCAACAGAAACATGGCGTCCTGAAACACGCAAAGTGTCGGCAACCTTATCGGCAGGTAACTCAAGTGAATCAGCTAATTCTTCAGGCGATGGTTTGCGTTCGTGTTCTTGCTCAAATTTAGAAAATGCTTTGTTGATTTTATTCAACGAACCTACCTGGTTCAACGGCAAACGAACGATACGCGACTGTTCAGCAAGCGCTTGAAGAATAGACTGGCGGATCCACCATACTGCATAGGAAATGAATTTAAAACCGCGGGTTTCATCGAATTTTTCAGCTGCTTTAATTAATCCAAGGTTTCCTTCGTTAATAAGGTCGGGTAGGCTCAGTCCCTGGTTCTGGTACTGTTTTGCCACCGATACTACGAAACGAAGGTTTGCTCTTGTTAATTTTTCCAAAGCAGCCTGATCGCCTTTTTTAATCCGCTGTGCTAACTCCACTTCTTCTTCTACAGTAATCAGCTCTTCCTTACCAATTTCCTGTAAATACTTGTCTAATGAGGCACTTTCACGGTTAGTGATTGACTTTGTGATCTTTAGCTGTCTCATATACTATTCTTAAAAATCGTGCAAATATAGAACATTAATGTTTATCTGGTCAAGGTGAAAGAAAATGTATAATTGTATTTAATACAAAGTTAAAGGTTTTTTTGATATATGTATACTATCTGTTACCTCTTAATACATAATAAGCATAATCTCCATCAGGAAAAACTCCTTCAACAAATATTCCTCCCCTTGCATTTCCTATCTCTCTTTTAAAATCGCTAACCTCATAAATAGGTTTTTTGTTCACAGTAACAATAATAAAACCTTCTTTAATGCCAGCGTCTTTTAGTGTTCCTTTACTTAATTTCGAAATTTTTATCCCGTTATTAATCTCTAATTTTTCTTTATCTCTTTCGCTTACTGCTTCAAATTCTGCTCCTAATACTGTTGTATTATCCCTAACAATTTCCGTATCACCGTGTCTGTTACGTAAGGTAACGGTAAATTGTTTCTTTTCATTGTCTCTAATTACAACTACATCAACATCATCTCCGGGGCGGTATTGACTGATTTTTACTTGTAAGTCACCAGCTGTTTCAATTTTTTCTCCTTCCAACGATATAATTACATCTTCGGGTTTAATTCCTGCTTCTTTTGCAGCGCTGTTTTCAACAACTGTTGAGACATAAACTCCTTCAACATTATCGAGTTTTAGTTTTTCTGCAATTTCTGCGTTAACACTTCCCATTGTAATTCCAAGCAGTGCTCTTTGAACTTCTCCATATTCTTTTAAATCCTGAACTACTTTTTTTACTATAGAAATAGGAATTGCGAAAGAATATCCTGTAAACGATCCTGTTCTGGAGTAAATTGCAGTGTTTATACCTACCAGATTTCCTTGCTGATTTACCAAAGCGCCTCCACTGTTTCCCGGATTTACGGCAGCATCGGTTTGTATATACGATTCAACACGAGAAGCATCTCCACTTAAGTTAAGATTGTCGCGTCCGACCGCACTAATAATTCCGGCGGTTACGGTAGATGTCAGATTAAACGGATTTCCTACTGCCAGTACCCATTCGCCAAGCTTTAGGTTATCAGAGTTTCCATAAGTTAAGAATGGAAGATCATCTTCATCTATCTTTAATAAAGCAACATCTGTGTCCGGATCTGTGCCAATAATCTTCGCTTCAAATTCTCTTTTGTCATTTAAAATAACTTTTACTTTCTGGGCATCTTCTACTACGTGGTTATTTGTCACAATGTAACCATCTTTCGAAATAATTACTCCTGATCCAAATCCCTGACGTACTTGCGGTTCGCTTCTTCGTAATCCAAAAAATTCGTCGATAAAAGGATTGCCACTTGACCATTGACCGGTTTGAACCGATTGGGTGGCAATATGCACAACTGTGTGAACTGATTTTTCGGCTGCGAAGGTTAAGTCGGGTAATTGTTGTTCACTATCTGCCGGGTAATTAATATATCTGGCTGCTTGTTCTTCTTTTACGGTAACTACTTGTGGCTTATCGAAAAAAGTGCTATAAGCCCAAACTCCTACAAATGCACCTGCAATTACAAGTAAAAATGTCAGCGATATTCTTCCTACTTTTTTCATAACTTAATTTTTTTGCGTTTTATTTTTCTAATATCGTTCTAGTGAAACGCAAATTTATTGCCAGTGTTTTCCTTATCTGCTATAGTGTTCGCGTATTTTGCATTATTTAACAACAACATCATTGTTTTGTTAAAAAGATAAAACTACTTGTTTGCAAGTATGAAAAAATGGCAGTAATGATTGTCATAACACTTTGTGTAAATACGACACTAAAACGCCTTTCTAATTACACCATTTTTATAAATAATCAATTAATCTCTTTTTTCAGGAACTTTAAACCACTTTGTATCCAGTTCAAAAGCTTCGTATTTTTTAATATACTCTAGTGCTTCTTCCGGCGTTTTGGCTTCAAAGTATAATCTTCTGTAAATATCTTTTGCAAATTGTTGGACGTATGAAACTTCAAATTGTTTAAATAAATGATCGAAAAAATTATTGGTATTAATAAAAACAATGGGTTTTGTGTGGTATGATAGCTGTCTGAGTGTTATTACCTCCAGTATTTCTTCCAGGGTGCCAAAACCGCCCGGAAGAGCAATGAAGGCATCTGACATGTCTCGCATTTTGGCTTTTCTGCTCATCATATCATCTGTAACAATTACCTCGTGAGAATTGTCGGATGCCAACGATCTTCCAATCATTCTTTCAGGAATAATGCCGATTGTTTTTGCACCGGCCTGACTTGCCGAAATGGTTACAGTTTCCATTAAACCAACATTGGCACCACCATTAATCAGTGAGTGCCCGTTTTCTCCGATAAGTTTTCCAAGTTTTTGGGCTTCGGTAAAGTATATATTTGAAATGGCATTGCTGGATGAGCAGAAAACACAGATGTTCATTTTTTTAGATATGAGTAGTGAATATTTAGTAGTAAGACAAGAAAACCGGGAATCTCCCGGTTTTCTTTATATTTTCAAAATTAAGTCTTCCGACTTTTGGTATCTAACTTCTTGTTTTTTATGCATCGATGTTTGCGTAAGTCGCATTGTCTTCGATAAATTTTCTACGCGGAGGAACATCATCTCCCATAAGCATAGAGAAAATGTGGTCGGCTTCTGCAGCGTTATCAATCGTTACCTGTAGCAGGGTACGTTGTTCAGGATTCATGGTTGTTTCCCAAAGTTGCTCGGCATTCATCTCTCCCAGACCTTTGTATCGTTGAGTGTGGACACTGCTCTCGTTTCCATCGGCCCATTCATCAATTAATTGAAGGCGCTGCTTTTCGTTCCAAGCATACTGCTCTTTTTTCCCTTTTTTTACAAGGTAAAGAGGAGGAGCAGCAATGTATAAATATCCCTTTTTAATGAGTTCGTTCATATAACGGAAAAAGAAAGTCATAATTAATGTGGCAATGTGGCTTCCGTCCACATCGGCATCGGTCATAATCACGATTTTGTGGTACCTTAGTTTTTCCAGATTCAGTGCCTTTGAGTCTTCTTCTGTTCCGATTGTTACTCCCAAAGCAGTGAATATATTTTTGATTTCGTCGCTTTCAAAGATTTTATGGTGCATGGCTTTCTCCACATTCAGGATTTTACCCCTTAACGGAAGAATAGCTTGTGTGCGGCGGTCGCGGCCTTGTTTGGCTGTACCACCTGCAGAGTCTCCCTCCACAAGAAATACTTCGCACAACGAAGGATCTTTTTCCGAGCAGTCGCTTAATTTACCTGGTAGTCCTCCTCCTGAAAGGGCGTTTTTACGTTGCACCATCTCGCGGGCTTTTCGTGCTGCATGACGTGCTTGTGCTGCCAGAATGACTTTGTTTACAATTTGCTTGGCAGCTTTTGGATTTTCTTCCAGGTAATTCTGAAGGGCTTCGCTGGTAGCTTGATCAACCGAAAGACTAACTTCGGAGTTCCCCAACTTGGTTTTTGTTTGGCCCTCAAACTGAGGTTCGGCAACCTTCACGGAAATAATTCCGGTCAGACCTTCGCGGAAATCGTCACCACTGATATCGAATTTTAGTTTTGTGAGCATTCCACTTTGGTCGGCATAGTTTTTAAGTGTACGAGTTAAGCCTCTTCTAAAACCAGTTAAATGTGTACCTCCTTCTATGGTGTTGATGTTATTCACATATGAGTGAATGTTTTCTGAAAATGAAGTATTGTATTGCATGGCAATTTCAACCGGAATCCCGTTTTTCTCAGTGATAATATGCACTGCTTCATCAATCAGTTTTTCTCTTGTGCCATCAAGATATTCAACAAACTCTTTTAATCCGTATTCCGAATAAAAAATTTCAGATTTGAAATTTCCTTCTTCGTCAGTTTCGCGTTCATCTGTAATAGATAGATTAATTCCTGCATTCAGAAAAGCCAACTCACGTAAACGAGCGGCCAAAATTTCGTATTTATAAGTGGTAGTAAGGAAAATGCTATCATCAGGTTGAAATGTTACAATTGTTCCTGTAATATCAGAATCTCCAATAATTTTTGCTTCGTATTTTGGTTTTCCAATACTATATTCCTGAACCCATATTTTACCTTCGCGGTGAATTTCTGCTTTTAAGTACGTCGATAATGCATTAACACACGAAACACCAACACCGTGTAAACCTCCCGAAACTTTGTAGGAGTCTTTGTTGAATTTACCACCGGCATGGAGTACTGTCATTACAACTTCCAAAGCCGATTTATTTTCTTTTGAGTGTTTCTCTGTCGGAATACCACGACCGTCGTCTTTTACGGTAATGGAATTATTTTCATGAATTATAACTTCGATATTATTACAATAGCCTGCAAGCGCTTCGTCGATGGAGTTATCAACTACCTCGTATACCAGGTGGTGCAAACCTTTTTCATTTACGTCACCAATGTACATGGCAGGGCGCTTTCTAACTGCTTCCAAACCTTCAAGTACCTGGATACTATCTGCTGAATAGTTGCCATTACCATTTGTCTGGACCCCGTTTTTTTCAATTTCGCTCATCTCTTTCTCAAATATTATTATCCTTATAAAACAAAATAGTTTCCCTTGTGAAAAAATCTTATAGGTTTTTAAAAGGAAACTAGTTGATTTTCAAGTTTTTATGTTTCTTTAAAATGGACATAAAAATCATCGCACAAAGATATAAAAAATGATGAAAAACCGGCTAAAAATCAATGCTTTCAGCTGCTTATTTTTCAACAAATTATTAACCCGAAAATGAGGTGATACATACTGAGATTATTTCAATAAAAAAGGAAGGCAAAATCGCCTCCCTTTTTCCCGAATTGATTGATTAATCTGGTTTAGAATGAATAACTCACCCCAGCCAGAAAATTGAAACTTTGCACAGGATATCCAAACCATCGCTGGTATTTTTGGAATCCGAAATTATTTAATTGGGCAAATACTGCAAACTTGCTTGTAAGTTGGTAATTGCCTTTTACATTCAAATCGAAGGCTGTATCCAGTATATAAGATTTATAAATTGGTGTTAATACGACTGAAGTTAAATCCAGAGGATTTGTCTCTTCAATAATTAAAGCCTTTCGTTGTCCGGTAAGGAATACATCAGCATTAAAGCTGAGTTGCTCATTTACTTTATATCCTAGCGATATTTTTCCGTCCCATGCGGGCATGTTCCATGCTTCGGTTTGTTCTTCCAAATCGTACTGGTAATAATTGGCAGATAAAAGAAGATCGAGTTTGTCGGATGAAGCATGGAATATTTCTGCACTTAATTTTAAGCGATTCAGGTTGTCGTAAAGTATATCGAAAGTACTTTCGATATACAATGGAGCGGGATTATAGGCTGCATCTAAATAATACAGTTCGTTTTGGTAATAAAACTGCTGGTTATCGATGACTGCATATTCTGCCGAAATTTTAAAGTTAGTTTTTTTCGAGAATTTGCCGTCGAATCCGCCAAAGAACCTGAGCTTTTGCATTGTGTTCCGAGCATCGTGATCGGGATTTACAAATGGATTTTCGTAGGCAATTTTTGAATAGTGATTGCTGATGTAATCGCCATCTAATCCTGCATAAATGCTTATTATATCTTCAACCGGCGTCCAGCTTGCCTTAATGTCAGGTGCCAGTTTCGCTACGGCATCTTCGTCGCTTTCCATTGCAAACCACGCATTAAAGCCAACTTTTAAACTGGCTGTTTTGTTTCCGATTTGCCACGAAGGTTTTGCAAAAAGCCATGTTTGCGATTTATTACCAACAATAGAATCTTCTCTTGGAGTGATTTGATCCGCCTGAGTGTATTGAACACCTGCTTCTAGCATTCCCACACCGACCTGGAATGGTTGGCGAAGATCGAAAGTAAAGTTGGCAAAGTGCTCGCGTTGTTCTGTTTTTGTGCCAAAATAATGGTAGTCGAAATTAAAACCAAAAGCCTGCTCATCCTTTTCGGCTGTTGGATTTTTAAGTCCGATGTTAAAACCTCCCTTTGAGAAAGATTGTTTGGTTCCAAACAAGGTGATTTTCTGTCCGTCTTCCAATAAGAATTCTGGTACTGCATCATTCTGATTTAATGGATCATCAGGATAACCATAGTAATTAAAGCCATCGTTTTTGAAGTCGAGATTCACTGAAAGAACAGAATTGCGCAACATGTATTTCACATATAAATCTACCTCGTTTTTCATAAAAGGTGCGTCCACTTTGTTGCCTCCTTCCAGCTCAATATTGCCAAAGGAGGAGAGGTGCATGGCGTGGATTCCGAAAAGCGTGTTTTTCGAATCAGTATTATTGAAGAATAATTCTCCGTAAGGTTTGTAATAACTTCCAAGTCCTGCTTTTACCAAACCGTACCCGCCGGTTTGATCGGGTTTCGATGTTTGAATAGTTGCCGCTTTTAACGGAGTAACAGAAAAGGTTTTAAAAACAGGTACACTGTTGATGTTGTAATTAAAAGTTGGCTTTTGGTGCTCGCTTTCCTCGATCTTTGGCATCGAGTTCAATTTGTTGGCATCGGAAATAGTAGGCTTGTAAGCTCTTGTAACTTCCACTTCCTGAGTGAGGGTGGTATCTTGCTTTTGAGCCTGAGCTGAAAAAGTAACAGCCGTACAGAATATCAGGAAAATATATTTGAATTGTTTGAACATGATCTTCGTTTTTAGTTTTGTTTAATTTCCATTTGGAATGAACTGTCAACTGCATTCTGTTGCTGTTGGGCTTCTTTAGCCAAAACTTCATTGTACCTTCTTTCGGCTTCTTCTTTAATTCCGTCAGTATCGTCGTTGTAGTTTTCGGCCAGACTTTTTAAGGTGTGCTTGGCCTGGAACTGGTCGCCTTTGTCTTCGTAAATGTTGGCCAGCAATAAGAACGCTTTTCCCAACCAATATGTGTAAGGTGTTCCTTTGTCGATGAAATCCACAATTTCTTCTTCAGCTTTCGCCGTATTTTTGTTTTTGTAATAGATTTCGGCAAGAAGGTATTTTGCTTCGGCGCCTTGTTCCAGTTTTGTGTCAACCGCCGCATCGCGCAACGGACTTATTGCAGCGCTTAGTTGTCCCATTTCGTAATTTGATTTTCCTTCTGCAAAGTCTGCTTCCCTGGTCAATGCGTCGTTTACCACTTCCGATTTTTTTACTTTTTTGGCAGCCACAGCAGCTTCCTGGTAATTCTCTGCAATCATGTGGCATCGCATCTGTCCGGTGTATGCTTTTAACAGGTTCCATTTTCCATTCGAAACCTCTTCCAGTCTTTTGAACATCTGCAGAGCTTCAGAATAATTTTCAGCCGCAAATGTCATTTCCGAAGCCTTCGATAATGCCGGCTCGCTGAAAGTATTATTCGGCTGATTGGCAATCCAGGTATAATGTTCGTTGGCGGCATCAAACTGACCGTCTTTGTATAACGATTCTGCAATATAAAAATGTGCATTTAATGTGTACGCCCCGTTAGGGAACTCGTTTAGATACTTTTGGAGTTGGGATACAGCACCTTCTTTTCCATCCATATACAATCGTTCTGCTGCCATATAGGTAAGCTGATCCTGTTCCGAAGCGCTTACATTTACTTCACCTCCCAGTTGTTTCACATAGTTAAAGTAGGCATCAACATTGTTCAATTCCACATAACAATTTTTTATTCCCAACAGCGCCGATTCGGCTTCCGGACTTCCTTTGTAGTTCTCTGCCAGTTCTTTGTACTGGACAAGGGCTTTGTTGAAATCGCCGTTGTTGTAATTTACCAATCCCAGTTGTAATAAAGCTTTTCGATAATAATTGCTATTCGGATATTCAGAAACAATTTCCTTGTATTGTTGAACAGCTTCGTAATTGTTGCCGGTGCGTTCGTTGGCACGACCCAGTTCGTAAAGGGCATCATCGCAATATTCCGATTCCGGGAAACTGGCCAGTAAATGTTTCAGGTTATTTATTTTTTCAGTTTGATTACGCTGAAGTCCCTGGCAAAATGCAATCTGCAACAATGCATAATCCGGTTCATGCATTTTAATGTTGTAGGCGTATTGGTAATTGTCTACGGCCTGTCCGTATTGTGCATTTTCAAAATAGTAGTCGCCCAGACGGTTATAAGCATCTGCCAGTTTTGGTGTGCGTTTTCCCTGCATGGCATTTACGTATTTGCTGAAATGCGTAAAGGCTGACTGTTGATCGTCCATTTTCAGGTAAGCATAACCCAGGTTGTAGTCTGCACTTTCGCCATTGGTTTTTGCTGATCCTGATGTTTGCAAATACAGGTTATACGAAACGATGGAGCTGTTGTAATCGCCCACTCGGTAAAGCGCTTCCGATTTCCAGTAAAGTGCCTGCGACCTTATCTCACGACTGTAACTGCCATTTTCCAACGACAGATCGAAATATTCGATGGCCTGGTTGTAAGCAAGGTTATTAAAAAGTTCCAGCCCGCGCAAATAAGTTACACGTTGATACGCTTTCAGGATATCAGGTGTTTTGTTTTGTATTTTTTCGATGGATGCGATGGCATCGGCGTAGTTTTTGGTAACCATGTACACTTCAACCAAAATTTTATAGGCTTCCTTATTTTTCGGAGAGTTCGGATATTCAGCAATGTAACGGTCGAAAGCTTTTATGGTTTCGTTAAAGGGTGAGTACGAAAGCTCATAAGTCAATTTTGCATAACTGAAAAGAGCATCCTCTTTAATATCGGGATTGAATTCAAATTCGGCTGCTGCTCCGTAAGCTGTTTTTGCTTTTTCTTTTTCGTTCAGTTTGATAAAACAGTCTGCCAGGTGATAGTAAGCATTCTGTGTCATTTCATCTTCTCCCGTTGATGCTTTTTCTAAAAGTGGAGCTGCATCTGAATATTTTCCTGCCCGATAGTAGCAAAAACCTAATATGTAGTTTTCTTCCCTCGTTTTTGCTCCTGCCGACGCAAAATAAGTTTCCAGATAAGGAATGGCATTTTCGTACTGGCGGAGGTGGAAATAAGAGTCTCCAACAATCTTGGAGAGTTCAGATTTGTGCTCTTCCTTCACTTCGTCGATAACCGAAGTGGTGTAATTTACTACCTCGTTGTATCGTTCCTGTTTGTAATAAATGTGGCTAACGTAAAGAGGAATAACCTGAGAATAGGCCGGATCGTTGTTCAACCTGGTAAAACCTTCGAGCGATGCCTGGTAATTTTCGTTCAGATACTGGATGTGCGCCCAATAATATGTCGCCGGTTTAGAGTACAGGTTATTGGTATTCCGAATGGCGTCGAATTCTTTCAGAGCAATTTCTGTGTTGTCCTGCATCAGATTGGCATAACCGTTTTGGTACTGCAGTTCTATCCGGTCATTTTCTGAGAGGTCTGACCGGTCGACATTTTGGAAGCTGCGGATAACAGCGCCATATTGCCTTTTTTCAAACTGATTTGTTCCAAGGTTAAACCACGCTGTATTGATGTACGGACTTTCAGGATGCAAATTGATATAAGTATTCATCAACTTATTTCCTGAAGTGTATCCTGCTTTTAATGCAGATGCGGCTTTAAAGTATTCGGCTTCGGAATAAACTTCAGATTCAGCCTCTACATTTTTTTGCAATTTTTCGAACTGCCTGAAGGCAGAAACGTATTTTCCTTTAAAATAAAGTTCCTTTGCCAACTCAATTTCTTTTTGAACATCGTCGAAATATGCCGTTTCCTGTGCATATATTTCATGTGTAAAAAGAAACAGGAGTAAAAGGGATATAAATAATCGAGTTGTTCTCATGCTTTTACTGTCTCATTTATAGTGAATTAATTGACGAAATAAAATTCCCGCAAATATTTGTATAACGGGATTTTATACAGAATTCTAAGATAGATATAATCGTTTTTCTGAATGGCCTCAAAATGTTGTAATTCTTAACAAGAAACTGTTTATTACTTTCGTTTATTATGTGTGTTGATAAATATTTTCAAACTACATTCGCAATGAATCCTTTATTATGGACAAGAAAAAAGTAATAGAGTTGTACGATGCTGATGTTTATCAGCGGGAGAGTCTGATCCTTTCGAAAGTAAATCTGGAGGTGAATGAAGGTGAGTTTATTTATGTGATTGGAAAGGTTGGGACGGGCAAAACCAGCCTGATAAAAACATTGCATGCCGAATTGCCTTTGTATTCAGGCAAAGGTAAGGTGTTGGGGATTCAATTGTCAGGAATTAAAAATCGTGAAACTTCGGAGCTACGCAGAAAAATGGGCGTCGTTTTCCAGGATTTTCGGTTGTTAGCCGATCGGAATATTTTTGATAACCTAGCTTTTGTTCTACATGCAACCGGATGGAAAGTAAAAAGTGTCATTAATAAACGGGTGGAAGAAGTTTTGGATGTTGTAGGCATGACCGACAAAAAAGACAAAATGCCGCATGAGTTGAGTGGGGGAGAACAGCAGCGTGTGGTAATTGCCCGGGCAATCCTGAATAATCCGGAAATAATACTTGCCGACGAACCCACCGGAAATCTCGATCCTGAGACTTCGGAAGAAATCCTGGATTTGTTTATTCAACTTAACGAAGAGGGGAAAACCATTTTAATGGCAACTCACGATTATGCTTCCATTGCAAAAAAGCCTGCCCGTACACTGGTTTGTGCCAACGGAAAATTGACTGACTCGGAAAAGATAACCGAAGAAATTGCTTTCGAAAATTTGTTGGAGTCGAACGTTTAAAGTAATTCTGAAAAGATTTTTTGAAGTTTCTTCTCTTCGTTTTCCCAGGTTAGTTCACCGGCTGCCGTTTTCAGTTTGACCTTCCAGTTATTCCGTTTTTCTGAATCAAATAAGGCAGAATCCATTTTTTTAGCAAGAATTTTCGGTTCCAAAGAATCAGTGATTTCTCCGATATCGTATTTTTCAACAATGGCTTTCATCTCCGGTAGATTCGTAACCAAAACCGGAACCTGTGCCTGAATGTAATCGAAAAGTTTGTTGGGAAGTGCGAAACGATAATTCAATCCCAGGTCTTCTTCGATTGAAAGTCCCAGATCGGCTTTAACCGTTAAATCCGAAAGTTGTTCCAGTGGGAGACGGCCTGTAAATTCAACTTTATTTTCCAGATTTTCATTTTTAACCAGCGTTTCAAGTTGTGATTTTATATCGCCGTCGCCTGCAATAAAAAGTTTGGCTCCTTCTAAAAAATGCATTGAAAGGATAGCCTGTTCCAGTCCGCGCCCGATATTCACGGCCCCTTGATAAAGAATTATTTTAGGCGAATTAATTGTTTCTACAATTTTTGTTTTACGGGCAAGCGGAATGTTTCTGATCACTTTAAAATCTACATTGTATTTTTCAGAATAAACATTGGCAATTGAATCACAAACCGTGTAAGCATGTTTTATTTTGGGAACCATTTTATTCTCAAGCCACTGCCAAATTCTTTGCACTTTTGGGCGGTTTATCAATTCCGGAACTTCGGTAAAATATTCGTGACTATCGTAAACCAGTTGTTTTTTTCGAAATCGGGCAGCCAGAAAATTGGCTGTTAACGAATCCAGATCGTTGGAGAGAAAAATATCAACCCTGGAAAATAACAGAACCAGAAACAGTCTGAAATTATATTCTGCATAAAAGCAAGGGCCTTTTTTGAACAGCAATTTCATTCTTCGGGTTTGGTAAGTCCGTTCAATTGGTGAGCTGTGTGAAAGCTTTCGCCCAATCAACAAAACGTTGAATCCCATTTTTTCAAGCGAAGTACATATTTTATGCACCCGGTTGTCTGAAACAAGGTCGTTGGTAACTGAAATAATGATTCTTTTTTTTGCTGTCTCCAAGGTCGTTTTTCAATTTAGCTGTAAATATAAACTTTTGCTTTGGTGAATTATTTTTCAGAACCGTAAATAATCGCTTTTTATTAATCAATAATAAATTGGCATCTTTGCGCAAAATTGATTGTATGATTCGCTTCTTCGAAGATTTTTCACTTAAAAAACATAACACTTTTGGTATTGATGCCAAAGCCAAATATTTTTTTGAATTTACCGAACCGCAGGATTTGGATGTTTTTCTGAATTCGAACCAAAGCTGGAAAGAAGAAAAACTGATTGTTTTGGGAGAGGGGAGCAACATCCTTTTTCTGAATGATTTTGATGGTTTGGTGATTTATCCCAAAGTGCCGGGCATAAAATCGGTATACGAAGACCGGAATCACGAGTGGATAGAAGTTGGAGCCGGTGAAGTTTGGGATGAATTTGTAGAGTATTGCGTTACTTATCAGTTAGGAGGCGTTGAAAATTTGTCGTTGATTCCCGGAGTGGTTGGAGCAGCGCCGGTACAGAATATTGGCGCTTACGGACAGGAAGTTTGTAATGTTATTGAAAAAGTGAAGGGTTACGATCTGGAAAAACGGGCAATGGCTGAATATTCGGCTGATGAATGCCGGTTTGCTTATCGTGACAGTATTTTTAAGAGTACCCTGAAAAATAAATTCATCATCACTTCTGTGATTTTCAGGCTCGATAAATTTCCGGAGTTTAAACTCGGTTACGGCGATTTGGAGGCAAAAGTAAAAGAAAAGGGAGATGTTAATCTGTACAATATTCGTAAGTCTGTGATTGAAATTCGCTCGTCGAAATTACCCGATGTGAAAGATTTGGGAAGTGCCGGCAGTTTTTTTAAAAATCCGGTTGTTGATGAAGTTTTGGCGGAACAGCTTCAGAAAAAGTTTCCGGAAATTCCCGTTTACCCTTATCTGGAAGGGAAAAAGAAACTGGCCGCGGGCTGGTTAATCGATCGGTGTGGCTGGAAAGGTAAACGTGAAGGCGATGCCGGCGTGCACGAAAAGCAGGCGTTGGTAATTGTTAACTATGGAAATGCCACCGGACGGGAAATTTATCAGTTCTCGGAAAAGATAAAACAGTCGGTTTTAGAGAAATTTGGAGTAGAGCTGGAACGTGAAGTGAATTGTTTGTAGGTGTAAATTCATAAATAAAAAAATCCGGGCAAAACCCGGATTCTTATTTTTTTGTCTACAATAGCTTTCGACTTACCTTTATTCAAAATCCACATCAACATTCAGTGATTTTGTGATTTTACCGATGTCTTCGGGTTTAATTAATCCGGAGATACTTATCAATGCATTATCATCGCCTCCAACGACTAAAAGTAAATCAGAAATTTTTCCATCACCCGCATCCTTGGCCAGGAAACGAACAACTTCGTCATCTTCAGTAACTTCCATCAATACTTCAAATTTGTTGTTTTTAAAGAAGTTTTCCTGTTCCAGTTCTTTGTAAAAATCGAGTTTTTTGTTGAGTTCCTCGTCGTCCACCGTTAAAACCCTGATTCCTGTTAATGACGAAAGCATGTTGCTAACATCATCTCCTTCATCATCGAGTTGTGCGGCCAGACCTAGCAGTTTACCTGATATATTAACCGTAGTAAAACCTTTTTGGTTGGCATATTTTTCAAACAACTTGTCGACCGGTGTTTTTTGTGCAAGTACTGCCATTGGCAGAATCATTGCTAAGATTATTAATAACTTTTTCATGACGTTTTATTTTTTTGTATGTTACTTTATTATTTATGGCTTCCAGCCGCTAGCTGCTGACCTTGCCTTTTATTTCAATGCCTGAATGCAATAATGCTTCAATGCTTTAATATTTTATTCCTCAGTTTTTCAATTTTTAATGTCTTCTACAAGCTATCCAGTTTTGCCTGTTTTTTTTGTGGTTCATCACCACTTATTTTTTTGAGGTTATCGTAAAATTCGACAATTGGTGCCGTGCCTTTCTTTACCGGATCGTTGGCTATCCGCAACTTGTCGAAATTTGATAACCCTGCCATTCCTTCGTGGTATTTTCCTGAAACGAATTCCAAGGTTTTGCTTGCATAAGCGTAAGCGTCTTCCGGATTGTCGAAGGTGTCATCGAATGGTTTTTGATTTCCCTGGTAAAGCAGAAATCCACCCAATACAATAATCACAGATGCTGCAATGCCGGTTACCATTTTCCACATGGAGCGGTATTTTGTTTTTTCCTGGTGTTCGTTTTCCAGGATGTAATCCATGATCTCGTCTTCAATATCAGCGTCGTCATGCGCAGCTGCCAGCTCCGAAACTCCTCCGAAAAATTCTTTGTATTCGGCCAGTTCTTCAGCTACCTCACCCGATTGGAAATAAGCTTCCAGCGTTTTTTCGTCTGCCTCGGTACTGTTACCGTCAAAATAACTTTGCAGTAGTCTTAGTATTTCCTGAGTTTCCTTCATGATTATTAATCTTTAAAAATTCATCGCGTACTTTTTTACGCGCTCTCGACAGGTTTACCCTTATCGCATTTGTTTTTAGTCCTGTAACCTCTGCAATTTCCTCGTAAGAGAGTTGCTCAATATCGCGAAGTTGCATTACCATTTGCTGTAAATCCGGCAGTTTGCCAATCAATCGTTTAATTTGTTCTGCCGATTCACTTAATTCAATTTTTGAATGAACCTCGACCGTTTTTTCTTTAAGTTTCCGGTCAGTTTCAGCATCAATCGGAATTGTTCTATTCATTCGAATCACATCCAGGCATCGGTTGCGGGTCATCCTCATGGTGAAAGCTTCCATGTTTTCTACCACGTCCAGCGAATCTCTTTTTTGCCAGAGTTTCAGAAACACGTCCTGAATCACATCGCGAGCCAGATCTTCGTCCTTTAAAAAGTGCGTGGCAAATCGCAGCAACTTTTTGCTATGTGGTAATACATTCGTTTTAAAATCCTTCGCAACCATGCGCTTTCAAATTCGTTTTCTTTCCTGTTTTAGCTTATTTTCAAAGGTAAGACGGACGCTTTACAAAAGCATTACATGGAGAGTGAAATTTTTTTATGAGCAGAGGGCAAAGAGCAGGGAGCGCTTTATTGTTGTGAAATAAAACGAAGTTGCTGTTCAAGCATAGATACTTTTTTCATTTCGTAGCCAGCTTTTTGGGCTGTTTGAATGGGATTCGTGTAAATAGCCTGAATTTCCATGGGCCGGTTGTTGTCGAAATCCAGCTTCATGCTGGGTGCATAAGGTGTCATAGCTTCAGTCATGGTTATCATTTCGCCTGCTACTCTTCGGTCAATGGAATAACCACAATAACCGGCTGCATCAATCACTTCATGCATAATTTCGCCGGCCAGATCCTTTGTTGATTCTGTATTCATCATCCTGTCGGTGGTTGTGTTCAATACCACAGTTAACCCGTTAAACGGAACATTCCAAATTAACTTTTTCCAGCGGGCAAGTCCCAAATTGTCGGCGAAAACAGCCGGAACTCCTGCTTTTTCAAAATCAGTACAGCATTGATGAAGTAATTCTTTTCCATTGGCAGTGAACAAACCCATTTCGAGTCGTCCGAAATCGAGATGACTGATATGGCCGGGACCTGTTTTGTGTGAGCAGATAAAAGCCATCCCGCCGGCAATATTTATATCCTGCATTTCCTGTGCCAGTTCTTCTTCTATTCCCAATCCATTCTGGATGAGAATAACCAAAGTGTTCTCGTGAATAATGGGGCGCAGAAGTTTGGGCAGGAGGTGGTTGTTAATGGTCTTCAACCCAACCAGCACCACGTCGCAAACTGGCATCTCCTGAACAGAAGAGTAACACGCTACCGGCTGTAAATGAAAGTTGCCTTTAACAGAATCAACTCTTAATCCGTTTTCCTGTACATGATGAAAATCGCTACGGAATAAAAAATGAACATCTTTTCCGCATTGGGCCAATTTTCCTCCATAAAATCCTCCAATCGCTCCGGTCCCTATCACTCCGTATCGTATGCTCATGATAAATATTTTTTTCAATGGGCAAAATTAACCAGAATGTAATGTCGCTAATGTGCCTGACACCGAAAGCTGTTCAGGTTTAACGAAAATGTTAAAATAGGAATCACATTGTTTACTGCAGGTCTTTTTTTGAGTAGTAATTAAACAAATGTTTTTATATGTTTGTGGCTATAAATGTATAGAACCAGTACCAGATACCTTTTTCTACTGGCATTTATTATGTTTTTCTGCCGGTTTGTTTGTGGTCAAGCTATGTTTCAAAAGGATAATTACGAACATAAACTCGACTCCATCGCTTTATGTGTAAGTTTTCAGAATGAGTCTATTTATAATCCTGTTCGCGATTCTAAACGATTGCTTATTAATACCGGTGTTAATTTTGCGATGTCGATGGCAAAGTTTGGCATGCTTTGGGTTTCTCCCGAGCGTTTCTCCTGTTGGGATAAGGAAGAGATCAGGGAAGCCGGTTGGTGTAAAAGTTGGAAAGAGAATGTAAAGGCAGGGCCTGTTAAAGACGAAGATAGTTTTTTTATGAATGGGATCATGCATCCATGGGGTGGTGCTATTTATTACATGAGTGCCCGGGGTAGCGGTTATCGATGGTGGGAGTCGTTTATTTATTCCGGCTTGTTGTCAACGTTTATGTGGGAGTATGGTTTGGAAGCGTTTGCAGAAATTCCGTCTTGGAATGATCTGGTTATTACACCGGTAGTCGGGTCATTGTTGGGCGAAGGTATTTTTATTCTGAAAAGAAGGATTGTAAAAAACGACATACGTATTTTGAATTCCCGATTTCTGGGGCGTAGCGCATTAATTATTATGGATCCGGTAAACGAGATTACCGATGCTCTGGGATATAAAACCAGGAATAAAGTTGAAGTAAGAACATCGTTTGGTCCTGTAAATGGCCCTGATTATTTTTCCTCTCAAATGGCTTTGGGATTCAATATAAAAGTGATGTTCTAAATAAAAAATAAACTCAGTAAATACACCACAATCATCGATCCTAATCCTTGAATGAGCGTTGCAATGGTTTGGGTTTTGTAGCCTGTTTTAACATCCATCCCCGAGAATTGAGTAACCACCCAGAAAAAACTGTCGTTAGCATGCGAAATGGTCATGGCGCCGGCACCGGTAGCCATAACTGCCAGAACCTTCCCGTTTAGTGAATCGAGTCCAATTGTGGAAAGTAGCGGAGCAATTAATGCCGATGTTGCAACCAGGGCTACGGTTGATGAACCCTGCGCAGTTTTAAATGCTGCGGCAATAATAAAAGGGAGGAAAATACCCAGCTGGTATCCGGCTAGCAGTTCTCCCAGCGAATCTCCAATTTGTGTTTCTTTCAGAATTGTCCCGAAAGCGCCTCCGGCTCCGGTAATTAGAAGGATTGGCGCTGCAGCAGTTATTCCGTTCCCAATCCAGCCGGTTAATGTTTCTTTATTAAACGCTGGAAATAATAAAAACGATAACAGAAATCCCGCAAGAAGAGCATTAACGGGTTGTCCGATAAAATTCAATACAGAATAAAATATTCCGTTACCAAATGGTTGGGTTGGATAAGTTGCAACCGATCGCAATGCTATTAATATGATGGGCACAAGGATCGGCATTAGCGATTTTGTTCCTGAGGGCAGTTTTAAGTTATTTAAATCATAATCTGATTCATTTATATTTTCGTCAGAAGCAGTAAATTTTGGTCCGATGTACGAAGCCCAGACATAACCGATAATCATTGCAAAAGAAGCAACTACCAAGCCGAATAAAATTACCTGTCCCAGCTGGTTTTCAAGTCCCAGGTTACCTGCTGCAGCAATAGGTCCGGGTGTGGGAGGGACAAAGGTGTGCGTAGCATACAATCCAGTAGCCAGTGCAATGGATAAAGCGACTGAAGACTTTCCTGTTTTTGCTGCCAGCGATTTCCTAAGCGATGAAAGAATCACAAATGCGGAATCGCAAAACACTGGAATGGAAACGAGATAGCCGATAATAGACATTGCCAGTCCGGGAAAACGTTTCCCTACTACTTTTAAAACAAGTTCGGCAATTTTAATGGCTGCATGCGATTTTTCCAGAATGGTTCCGATGATCGTTCCGAGAATAATAACGATACCAATATAGGCCATAATATTTCCAAAACCGGTAGTAATAGTTCCCGCTATCTGATCGATAGGAAGACCGGCCATTGCCCCTGCTAAATAGGAGGCCAGCAACAAAACAATAAATGGATGTAGTTTAAATTTGGTGGTTCCGAGTATAATAAACAGCACCGAAACCAGAAGAACCGTTAGTAACCAATATGTTTCTGCCATAGCTAAAAGGTGGTAAAGTTCAAGTCGTTTTCGATATAATGAATAGGAACATTTTTTACAAAACCCTGCAGCCATTCAGCGCAATATTCCATGCCCGCTTCTTCAGATTTTACATGTCCCACAAAAACCACGGCTTTATTACGTTTTTGTGCAACGGCATCGTTGGCGTAAAGGTAAGTTTCCCATTCGGTGGCTTCACCGGCTACCAATACTTCCATGTCAGGCTGACTAAGCGCGCTGATGTGTCGTTGTCCGCCCGGGGCACCAACTGCCAATCCAAGTTTGGTGAATTTCATTTGCGGATCACCGATCACCCTGACGCTTTGTAATCCCAGTTTTGATTTTAGTTCATCGATCAAATCTTTTAACTGGGTTTCCGGCATTTTAAAATGTGTACCTTCTTCGTTAACGGCATACTTTTTCCAGTCCAGCTTATTTAACATCCCTACATAAATCCCGTCGGGTTTTGTCATGTGAATATGATCGTGAAAACGGAATATTATCAGGTGATGATCGTTTATATATTTCAGCTTTTCCAGGTATACAGGATTGTTCGCATATGCTTCAGTTTCGTCCATGTGGTTGTAGAAAACAGGTTCGTGGGTAATTATAAAGTTACATCCTAAATCAACAGCGCGTTCCAGTGTTTTCATATCGGCAAACATACAAACGGCTATCCCTTTTATTTCTGAATTTGGATCGCCTGCTTTAAATACATCCACTGTTTGATCGAGCCAGTCGCAGGTTACATTTTCTTTTATCAGCTTAACAATATCTTCGGGCGTTTGTTTCTTTTGAGCGAATACACAAAAAGGGAGGATTAGGAGCAAAATCAAAAAAGATCTCATAGTTAATTTTGGATTATATTAAGTTCAGCTAAAAGTAGTGATTTGATAAATTATTAGCAAAGACGAATTGAAGATTATTGTGATATCAGCAAAAAGTCCCGTTTCTCTTTGTAAAGAAGAACGGGACTTTCAATAATGGTTTATATAATCGAAAGAAACTATTAAACTACTTTTCGTCCGAAAGGAGTTAGAGCCAGCGAGGCCATTTTAAAATGTTGACGGGCCCAGGGAATACCAATTATTGTAATTCCAAGTAGTAATCCAAAGAATAAATGTGTTAGCATAATCCAGAATCCGCCGATGAACAACCATAAAATATTCATAATGGTTGACAGACATCCCGGAGCATAATCCATATATTCAATTTTTTGTCCGAAAGGCCACAAGGCCAATACTCCCAATTTAAAAGATTGAATACCAAAAGGGATTCCAACTATAGTAACACAAAGCACAAGCCCTGCCATAATGTATTCCAAAAAAATGGCAAAACCACCGAAAAGTAACCAGATTAAGTTTCCTAAAATTTTCATAGATCAATTATTTAATTGTTATTTCATTTTTGAATAGAAAAACCAACCCAAAATAAGAAGTCCAATAAGTACGGCCAGAAGACCAAAAACAATGAAAAGTTTCGACTCATTTGACTTAAATCCTTGTTGACGAATACCTGTACTTCTATTTTCTTCCTGTTTCTTGTAGCTGGCTCCAAGTGCCACACCAATAGAAATTCCAATACCACTGCCAAGTGCTATTCCCAATCCGATGTTATCCAGGGCAACTCCAATGGCAAGTCCGGGGCCAACTCCAATGGCGTAGCCAATTGCAATTCCTCTCGCCATAGCCGTAGATTGCCTGTTTGATTTTTGCCTATAGGTGCCGGATTTGTTTTGTGTCACTAAAATTGCCAGTAATACTCCTAGCAAAACAAGGGTGATCAGGACTATAAGAGCTGTTGTTTCCATGTTTATTCTTTTATTGGTGCGTTACAGCAGTTTGAAATTACGGATTCTTTATGTTTTTATGATACGAATTAAAGGTGAATTACAGAAATTAAGAGATAAAACCGGAATTGTGTGCGATGAATCTGTAAAAAGTTCCATTTTTCATATTTCAGCAATACTTTATACTTTTAACTTTGAAATTTTTCCTTGATAGATTATGATTCAGCAAAAAGAAATTACACTTCCCCGTTTTCGCAGGGGATATCATTTAATAACAGGATTGATTGAAGATAATATCCCGGAGTTGCCCGAAACAGGTCTGTTACATATTCTGGTGAAACATACTTCAGCCGGAATTACGTTAAACGAGAATGCCGATCCGACTGTACGTAAGGATTTTGAAGGTTTTATAAATAAAATGATTCCGGAGGATGACCCGGTATATGTTCATACATATGAAGGAGCCGACGATATGCCTGCCCACCTGAAATCTTCTGTAATTGGCGCCGAGATAACAATACCCATAACACGTGGGCGGTTAAATTTAGGAACCTGGCAGGGGATTTATTTTTGCGAATTTAGAAATTACGGTGGAGCACGCCGGGTTGTTTTAACGGTCTATAGTTAATTTTGTTAGAGATATTTAAAACCATTATGCGTATTTATACGTTATATATTTCGAGAGCTTTTAAATTGAACTAGTGGTAGGTTCTAAGGCAGAATTCACTCAAGAATTGTGTTTGAAGAGGTAGAAAGAAGCCGGATGTAAGGGTACATCCGGCTTCTCAGCATTTATGGGTAAAATGTCAGTATTTATTTAGCCTGAGCTTCCCAGCCAAAATCAATGTATTTCCAATTAAAATCATCAGCCTGTACATTTATTTCAACAAAACCTTCTTCCATGCCGAAACGAGGGCCCTGCCACCATTGTGCCGAAACAGCTCCTCCGGTTATGTAATGAATTCCATTATACTGAACATCTTCCAGAAAATGAAGATGCCCCTGCAATACCAGTTTTGTATTGTGTTGTTCCAGTATTTTTCGTACTTCATTTGCATTAGTAATTACCGATCCTTCGCTCATCCCAACAGTTGGCCCCTGCATTATCTGCGAACCGACGCTTAATAATGGAATATGAGTACTCACAATAATAGGCCTGTTATCTGCTTCATCCAAATCTTTTTTTAACCATTCAATTTGTTCTGCATCAACATGCCCGTAATAATGGCGGTCTTCAGTAAATCCAATTCCATCGATAATTACAAAGTGCCACCCCTTGTGATCGAACGAGTAGTATCTTTGGGCTAGGCGATCTTCGTACATCTTCTTGCCGTACAATTTATGTTCGGGCGATATTCCACTTTTTTCGTACAATCCAAACACCTCGTGGTTACCCATTGTTGTATATACTGGCATAGTAAGGTTTTTAGCTGTTTCAAAATATAGATTGTATAAACTATCGCTGGCTTCATAACTCTGTCCAAGTGCATCCATAATATTATCTCCGCCAGAAAGTACAAAGTCGGGTGATATTTTGTTAATGGTATCGATTGCCTGCAGAAAACCTTCTGTTGCGTTTCGTTCCGGAGTAATATGAATATCAGTTACAAAAACAAATGAAAAGCCGTCGGATTTAACTTGCTTTTCGGTTTCTGTTTGACAGCAGCTAAAAAGTGCAAAAACAATTATAACAAGTAGTATTAATTTTCTCATTTTTCTCATAAATTTGATTAAAAATTCTGCATGAAGTTAAGTTATAAAAGTGACTTGTGTGTTGAATTATAATAAAATTATCATTAATCGTTATCTGGAGAAGTAAAATCTTAAAGAAAATAGTTTAATACTTTTAGTGATGAAAATAGATATTGCACAGTATTCGCAGGAAGAGTTACAGGAGGAAGGTGTGTTTGAATGGCCCATATGGGAGCACGATGAAGATAAATTCGACTGGTTTTACGATAAAACAGAATTCTGTTACATACTGGAAGGAGAAGCAATCATTTCTACTGAATTTGAAGCTATAACAATTAAAGCTGGTGATTTTGTTACTTTTCCCAAAGGGCTTGAGTGTGTGTGGGATATTGAATCAACTATTAAAAAGCATCATTCCTTCGAATAATCATTTGAACTTTTAAAAATATTTTGAAAGTTTGCATAGAATTTAAACCATATATTTAAATCTATGCGAAAGATATTATTGTTGGTGACAGCGATCTGCTTGTCTTTTGGTGCTTATTCCCAGGAAATTAGTAAAGAAAAAGAAAAGCGAATGCAATGGTTTGAAGAAGCCAAACTGGGCATTTTTATCCATTGGGGAATTTATTCTGTTAACGGAATTGACGAAAGTTGGTCGTTCTTCAACGATTATATTTCGTACGACGATTATATGAAACAGCTTGATGGGTTTACTGCCGCTAATTACGATCCGGCAGAGTGGGCTAAGTTGATTGCTGAAAGTGGCGCAAAATATTCGGTAATAACTACCAAGCATCACGATGGAGTAGCTTTGTGGGATACTAAGTGTGGTGATTTGAATGTGGTGAAAAAATCACCTGCAGGAAAAGATTTGATTGCTCCTTTTGTAAAAGCGTTAAGGAAAAACGATGTTCATGTTGGGGTGTATTACTCATTGTTAGACTGGTCGCATCCCGATTATCCGAATAAAACAAGAAAAGAGAAACGTTACACCGACGACTCTGAAAGGTGGAATCGTTTTGTTGATTTTAATTTTTGCCAGCTGGAAGAATTGTCGAAACAGTTTAAACCTGATTTGTTCTGGTTCGATGGCGACTGGGAACAATCGGCCGAAAAGTGGAAAGCCAAAGAACTGGCTGAAAGCCTTCGCGGGTGGAACAAAAATGTTATTCTGAACAGTCGTATTCAAGGTTATGGCGATTATGCCACTCCAGAACAGGGCTTGCCTATAACACAACCCGACAACCGTTACTGGGAACTTTGTATGACCATGAACGACAGTTGGGGGTACCAACACAACGATCATAATTATAAAACACCGAACCAGGTAATCCGCATTCTTGTTGACTGTATCAATAAAGGAGGAAATCTTTTACTCGACATTGGTCCGAAACCCGATGGATCCATTCCTGAAGAGCAAGTGGAAATACTGAAAGAATTAGGCCGCTGGACAAGCAAGCACAGCGAAGCAATTTATGGCACCCGTGCGGGTATTCCATTTGAGCATTATTACGGGCCAACAGCATTGAATAAAACCGGGGATATTTTGTATTTGTTTGTTCCACACAAGCCAAACGGTTCACTCGTTTTAAAAGGAATCAAAAATAAGATAAACCGGATGTGGGTTGTTGGCAATGGTACAAAACTGAACTGGGATGTAAAAATGAAACAGTATTGGAGTGCCGTTCCGGGTATTGTTTATATCGATGTCCCTGAAAAAGTTCTGGATGAACAGGTTACTGTTATTGCGGTTTTGCTCGACGGAAAAGTTGATTTATACCGCGAAAAAGGTCAGGTAATCGAGAGTAATTAATCTGAATCAGGAGATAGTTAGTATATCCCCATTCTTTTTAACGGTGTATTTTTTCAGGTTACCGGTTGCCGGGCCGTTTAAAACTGTGCCACTTGTATTAAAAAGAGAACCGTGGCATGCGCATGGAATATTTCCACCTTCGTGGCTATAGGTTACTGTACAACCCTGATGAGTACATATTTTAGAAAGAGCCATATAGGAGGTTTCGCCGGTTCTGAATACAATAATATTGCCAGTGTAAGCGTACCCTCCTATTGTTCCGAGTGCAGCATATGTTGCACTGGTGAGATCTATTGTAATTTCGCTGGTGGAGTTGTTATTGTTGGTCGGTTCCATATCTTCATCCTTAGAACATGAACTAAAAAGAACCGGCGCTGTGAGTAAAATACTTCCTCCCAGTGCAAATTGTTTTATAAAATCTTTCCTTTCCATCTACGTTAACCAGAATGTTTTATTTGTAAACATTCTAAATTGCGAATTGTTCGGAAAGGATAATCGATTAAAGAATTGCAGAACGTTCGCAGGTTTTTTCAATCTCTCCTGTATGAAGATACCACAAATAGCCGCTAACTTTTTTGAATCCCGAGTTTTTTAATTCTTCAGCGTATTGTTGTACCTGTTTGGTGTATTTCGGGTGTTTTTCCCCGGTTTTATAATCTACAACGATTGCCTCTTCGTTTAAATACATGATCCGGTCGGGACGAAGGAGTTTTCCTGAAGTGAGCAAATCGCGTTCGTTCAAAATCCGGTAGCTGCCATCGAACCAGGATTTTACTGTTTCCAGGTTCAGATTCTCATTTAAAGTTTGCCTTATTTCAGTGAATTCATTTTCATTGATTTTTCCATCGAGGAGCGCCCTTGTACATGCTTTCTCAATATCTTTCGATGTTTCAATATCAGCAAGAATATCGTGAATGATTTTCCCGGTGTTTTTAACAGAGTGGTGATTTTCGTCTTCAACCAGGAAATCCTCGGCATTCATTCGAAGCTTTATTTTCTCGCTAAAATCGAAAAACCGGTAGTTTTTTATCGTAACAGATTGTACCTTATGTTTTTCTTCTTTTTCGGGAGGAACAATCCCTGATTTAAACTGAGTTTTATCTTCATTCCAACACTGATTAAATGTTGAATTATTTTCAAGGGCAATCAGTGTTTTATGAAGAATATAATTGATGGGTTTATCGGAAGGTTTGGCATTTTTCTTTGGCTCAACAGCTTCGGGGCAGTTTACCATAAGAACTGATTTTGCCCGGGTGAAAGCCACATAAACCAGATTGAGCAGATCTATGTAACTTTTAGTTTTTTCTTCGAAATATATTTCCTTAAACTCAGTTTCAGCAAGTGAACTGCTCATTCTTACAGGCAGTAACGGGAAACTGTTAAATGGTTTATTTTCGGAATGGCACCATAAAATGTCACTTTTATTGCCGCCCGATGAACTTTTCCAGTCGAGGAAGGGGAGAAGCACCGCTTTGTATTCAAGCCCTTTCGATTTGTGAACTGTAATAAGACGGATTGAGTCGAAGTCTTCATTTACGTTTACAGATGTTCCCGATCCTTTTTCGTTCCACCACAGCAGGAAATTAGACAGATCGTTCGACAGGGAACTTTTTAACTCGCCGGCTTTGTCGATTAATGTTTGCAGGTAAGGTAATTCGGTTTCCAGGTCGAATAAATGAAACAGCGACGAAATATAGGTGATGGTTTCGTCGAGCGACGAGAGCAATACTTTTTCTTTAACAGCTGCGAGTCTTTCGTTTAACTCATTGCTGAATATTTTTTCGAAATTTTCTTCCAGGTGCCACTCTTTAGTATCTTCAAAATTCAGCAGGTTTTGTCCTTTGACCGTTTGTATAGAAATGCCCTTTTTTTTCAGCTCGGGCTTTAACCATACCTGCCACATTTGAAGCAAAGCTGCGCGGGTAATTTTGTTTTCCGGATCGATGAGTAATTCGATAACACTCATCGCAAAAAGTACGGCTTTCGATGCATGTAAAAACAACGATTCGTTTGAAAGTACAGAAAGGTTGTAATCCTTATTTTCTTCTAGTTTGGCCGCTGAAAGGAATTGCTCAATTATGGGAGTTCCTTCTTTGTTTCGGCGAATCAGAATGGCAATCTCACGGGCTTTTACTCCTTTATCTTGCAGGTATTTCACCTGCTCCACCAGTAGCGAGGCCGAGTCTTCATAAAATTCATCGCCGGGTAAAAAGTTCACTTCAATATACCCTGTGTCGGGCTTGTCGGTTTTACCCGGTTTTTGTTCAAACGTTTCGTAAATTTTTTCCAGCTTTTCCCGGTAAATCGTTTTATCTTCAACTCCAGTGAACAAATATTCGTTGAACTGTTCTTTCAAGCTTTTTATTATTTCGTTATTGAAATTAATAATGTTCTTATCGCTTCGCCAGTTGTATTCTAGTGTAATTTCTTCTCGTTGTTCGGGTGTGAAATCTGAGTTTAACTGTTCGGCAAGGATATTCCAGTCGCTGTTGCGCCAGCGATAAATTGATTGTTTTACATCTCCAACGATGAGGTTTTTGTTCCCTTCGGCCAACGAGTTGCTAAGCAGAGGTTTTAGGTTAAACCACTGCAAGCCTGAAGTATCCTGAAACTCATCGAGCATAAAATGTTTGTAAAAGTTCCCGATTTTCTCATACACAAAAGGTGAGTCGGTGTTTCCTATAATTTTGCTTAGTAAAAGATTCGAGTCCGAAAGCATCAACACTCCTTTTTCGTGAGCCAGACGTTTTATTTCTTCTTTCAGGTCGGTTAAAATACCCAGCATCCGAAGTTGACTAAGAACCGATTTTGCTGTAAAATATTGTTCGGAGTTTTGGTCGTAATAATTTACGATTTCAACTAATTTGGGTTGAAGTCTGCTTTCTGCAGCATGGAGAATTTCGTCGCGGCGTTTACTTGTTTTTGAACTCCATTTTTCAACATCAAGTGCAGATTCACGAACTGTTTTAGTGAAATTAGGCTGTTGTCCGTTCGAGAGTTTCACAAAAAAACTACCGATACTTCTTGTTGCTCCTCCGGAAAAGTCTGCCGGCCCCAAGTCTAAACTTTTCATCATTAGCACCGCTTCTTTGCCTTGTTCTTTTAAGGCTTTCTCAAAGTTTTTACGGAGCGTCTGCAGTTCTGTGTTGAAGTTGTCGAGGTTTTCTTTGGTGTATGCCGAGTCTCCTTCTTCCGGGAAAAATACCTGGAAACTTTCTTTGAACAGTTCCGATCCCAGCGAAATGATATCGGTTTCAAGATGTTGGCTTCGGTTGTTTTCTATCTTTTCTTTGCTGAATTCCTTTAGCCATTTAAGTAGGTCTTTATCTTTATCGATCCGCGCCATCATGTTATCTACCGCTTCAATCAATAACATGTCGGTATCGAGTTCAACCGTAAAATTAGGAGAAATACCCAGTTCTCGATTGAAAGATTTAATCACTTTCTGCGTGAAAGAATCGATAGTGTTTACCGAAAAACGGTTGTAGTCGTGAAGTATGTTTTTTATAACCTGTTTTGCCTGTTGCCTGATGAATTGTTCGCTGTACGTGTTGTTTTCCTGCAGATGCGAAATATAATCCGATTTTTCATCGTTGGCCAGTTTATACAGCTGTTCCAGTATCCTGCTTTTCATTTCGTTGGTTGCCTTATTGGTAAAGGTTACCGCCAAAATATGTTTGTAATTGTATGGGTTTTCGAGGATAAGTTTCAGGTATTCAACTACAAGCTGAAACGTTTTTCCTGATCCGGCAGATGCTTTATAAACTGTTAGCATGAAAGAGTTTTGTGTTTAATGTTTAAAGTTCAACGCTTAAAAGTTCAAAACAGACGCTTTAATGTTCTGGGTTTAAAGTTAAGTAATAATATTTATTTTAAGTCACGGGTAAAGAGTCACGAGTCACGAGTTTCTTGCCTACTGCCAATTGCTTATCATTTATTAAAGCATTTTCGCTTTTTTGAGCCGATGGCTTCTAGCTTCAAGTTTGCCAACTGTTTTTTGCTAATTGCCTCACTATTTATACATTCCATCATTAAAGTATTCAAGCATTTCCTCAATCATTCAGCCCTTTAAAATCCCGGAGGTCCCTGTCGTTGCCCAACGCTTACACGTGTTTCAATTTTAAAATTCTTCGAAACTTTGTATTGCATAAACATGGTTGAACCGTATGTGTCGAAGTAACTGGGATTCTGGTTGGGCAGGGGAGCCGAAAAAATAGAGTTGGCCCCGTAGCTGTATCCGCCAATAACCAGTTTGTCGTTTAACTGAACTGCCTGGCTACTTAAAATGGTACTGTTGAGGTAAAAAGGAGAAATAACGCCAAATGCTTCAGAATTAATTCCACTACTGATAAATTGTTCAGCAGGCAAATAACTCAGATTTACTGTATAACGTTTTATCATTTCCTGCTCCAGATTTATTTCGGGTAATTTAAAGCCTTCAGTAATCAGATTATTTACCGGTGTTCCGTGTATCAATTGGTAGTACTCAATCTGACGCTGTAGATTTACTTCTGAAGAATCGACTTCTCCAAAATCCATCTGTAGTCCCTGCTGTGCATAGGAGTATGAAAAAATAAGCGAGAAAAATAAAAAAAGTAACTGTTTCATCCGTCTTCCCTGATTGCTCTGCAAAAATAATTTATTTACTCAAGATGCACGGAACGAGGAGGTTAAAAAGCGTTAACTGCCCATTATCTTTTGATAACACTCTTTAAGTTCGTTGTAGGTTGCATCGCTGATTTTGTATAAAGGCAAACGTAAAATATTCTCGATTGTTCCCTGTATATTCATCAGAGCTTTTATGCCTCCCGGGTTTCCATCTTTAAACAGTAACTGGAACATTTCGATAAGCTTATATTGGATTTTGCGCGCTTCTTCGAAATTTCCGTCCAAGGCCAGGTGCATTAATTTGCTGAGTTCGGCCGGCATAGCATTGGCAATAACCGAAATTACACCTTTCCCTCCGATGGCGGCAATTGTCATGGCCAGCATGTCGTCACCCGAAATTAAGGTAAAATTATCGGGAGTGTATTTCGCAATTTTGGTCATTTGTGAGTGTTCGCCTGATGCTTCTTTTATGGCAACAATTTTATCCGATGCTTCAGCTAAACGAGCCACAGTAGTTGCTTCCAGATTCACACCTGTTCGCGACGGTACATTGTACAAAATAATCGGCACAGGACTGGCTTTTGCTACTTCAACGTAGTGATGGAACATTCCTTCCTGCGACGGTTTATTGTAGTACGGAGTAACTACCAGAATACCGTCAACTCCCTCAAAATTGAATTTGTTAATATGTTTGAGAACGGTGCGGGTGTCGTTACCCCCCATTCCTACAACTACAGGCAGTCCGGCTGATTTTTCCTTAACGAGTTCAACTACTTGTGCTTTTTCATCAGAAGTTAAGGTTGCGGTTTCGGCTGTTGTGCCAAGTGCCACCAGGTAATCCATTCCACCTTTAACCTGGTTGTCGATAATGGTTTCCAGTGCTTTATAATCTACCTGATCATTTTGTGTAAAAGGCGTAATAAGAGCTGTTCCTGCGCCTGTGAAAAGTTGACTCATTAATTTGCTGTTTTATTTAGCTGTGCAAGATAGAAAATTTGTTGCTTGGCGAGATACATTGTATCCCGATTTTCTTCAATTTTAATATTCAGATCGAATGGATTCGCTTCATTCAGAGAGCTTCCGATTTTAAATTTTGCCTTCGAAAGCGCCAATATATATTCAAGGTAAAAATTGGATTCCCGGGCAATACATAGGAGCAAGTCGAAGTCGGTTTCTATAAAATCCCGGACTTTTTCAGGTTTTGGAATGCCCCACCAGTTTAAATCGGAGCTGAAAAATGAATTGGTTTCTGAGCCTGGATTTGAGTTGGAATCAAAAATACAGTAGTCGCGAAAGATTGCACCCGTTTTATTGAAATGTTCGCGCAGAAACTGAACCACCGGTTTTTCTGAAGGCTGCCATATAACCACAACCTTACTATGTGGATTCATGGCAGGAATAACCGGTTTCCTGTTTTGTGCGGATACCAGCTTTGCCAGTTTTTTATTTGCGTATTTTTGTTTAAAACCCATAAAGCTGCAAATGTAAGAAATGTAGGTTTATTACATAATAATGAACTGATTATTCAAGCATTTTTAAGAATTCATCTTCTGAAATCATTGGTATTCCCAGTTTGGTTACTTTTTCAAGTTTGCTTGGACCAATATTATTTCCGGCCAACAGGTAATTTGTTTTCTTTGAAATGGACCCCACGTTTTTACCTCCATTTTGTTCGATCATTTTTTTCAGATCATCGCGCGAATGTTTTTCGAAAGTTCCTGAAATTACAATGTTCAAGCCTGTTAATTTCTCCGTTTGTCCTTCCAGCTGGTCTTCACTTATTGCAAATTGAAGTCCCTGTTCCTTCAGGTTTTTAATTAAATCAACATGCTTTTCTTTGCTGAACCATTCAACAACACTTTCAGCAATTTTATCTCCTATTTCGTCGATTTCAACCAACTCGTTGGCCGTTTTTGATTGAATATTTTCAATAGTATGCAACTCTTTAACCAGTGTTTTTGCAACTGTTTCTCCAACGAAACGAATTCCAAGTGCAAACAAAACACGCTCGAAAGGAACTTTTTTCGATGCTTCCAGCCCATCGAGGATACGCTGAGCCGATTTTTCTGCCATTCGTTCCAGGTTTTCAAGCTGATCTTTTTTTAGTTGATAGAAGTCGGTAATGTTTTTAGCCAGACCTTCTTTGTACAACAGATCAATGGTTTCCTGTCCAATCCCGTCAATATCCATTGCTTTTCGGCTGACAAAGTGTTCCATCTTTCCTTTAATCTGCGGAGGACAGCCATCTTCGTTTGGACAGTAGTGGGCAGCTTCGCCTTCTTTCCTAATTAGCTTTGTGCCACACTCCGGGCAGCTTTCTATGAATGTTACAGCCTCAAACATCGGATGACGCTGGCTTTCGTCCACTCCCGTAATTTTTGGAATAATTTCTCCGCCTTTTTCAACAAAAACGGTGTCGTTTATATGCAGGTCGAGGTTTTGAATAATATCGGCGTTGTGTAACGATGCCCTTTTTACAATCGTCCCGGCAATTGGAACCGGCTCAAGATTCGCAACCGGTGTAACAGCGCCCGTTCTCCCAACCTGGTACGATACCGATTTGAGAATGGTAGAAACACTTTCAGCTTTAAATTTATAGGCAATGGCCCAACGCGGCGATTTAGCGGTAAAACCCAGGTTGTTTTGCAGGTTTTTTGAATTGACTTTGATTACAACTCCATCGGTGGCAACAGGGAGGTTGAACCGCTCGGTATCCCATTTATTTATAAAATCGAAAACTTCATCCAGATTTTTGCACAGCTGGGTGTGTTCCGAAATTTTAAATCCCCATTCTTTTGCTTTCTGAAGGTTTTGGTAATGCCCGTCTTCCGGAAGGTTTTCACCAAGAAGGTAATATAAGTAAGCATCCAGTTTGCGTGATGCAACAATGGATGAATTTTTCATTTTTAATGTTCCGGCGGCTGTATTTCTTGGATTTGCAAGCAAAGGTTCCCCGGCTTTTTCAAGTTCAGCATTTAAGTCGTTAAAAACAGCAAAAGGCATTAAAATCTCACCTCTAATCTCAAAGTTTTGTGGGTAATCGTTTCCCCGTAATTTTAACGGAATCGACTGAATTGTTCTGACATTGGTGGTAACATCGTCGCCTTTTACTCCGTCGCCACGGGTTACTGCTCGCACCAGTTCTCCGTTTTCGTAGGTTAGGCTGATGGATGAACCGTCGAATTTCAGTTCACAAACATATTCAAAATCATCGGTTTCGATAATCTTTTTTATGCGGGTATCAAAGTCTTTTAGTTCACCCTCCGAATAAGCATTCGAAAGCGAAAGCATCGAATATTTGTGTTCAACCTGTTCAAAATCGCTGCTAAGGTCGCTTCCAACACGGCGGGATGGAGAGTTGGGATCATCAATCCCGTATTCTTTTTCAAGACGTTCCAGCTCTTTTAGTTTCATGTCGAAATCAAAATCGCTGATTTCGGGTTGAGCCAAAACGTAATATTTGTAGTTGTGTTCCGACAGTTCGTGCTGCAGTTCTTTTATTCTTTCCAGATCTTGTTTACTCATCGATTTTTATAAAGTTCAGGCTAAAAATACTTAATCATTTCATCTTATTAAAATTGTTTATTTATTTGGTATAAGATGTAACTCCCAATGAATTTTAATCATTGTCATTAGTGTATTATAAAATGTTAAAATTCATGGTCGTTTCATCTTCTCTTAAACAATTTAGGGGTGAAATTTCTTTAAGTTTTAAACAACAATTATTTGTTATGGCATTTACTCTTGAAATAGGTTCGAAAGCAATTGATTTTTCACTCCCTGCTACCGATGGAAATATTTATTCACTTGAAAGTTTCGACAAGGCAAAATATCTGGTTGTGTTTTTTACGTGCAACCATTGTCCGTATGTGATTAACAGTGATGAGCTCACCCGAAATACGGCCGATCATTTTGCCGGACTGGGTGTGCAGTTTGTTGCCATAAATTCGAATAGTAAAAATACATACGAAGAGGATAGTTTCGAACACATGGTGGAACGCATGAAAATATATAAATTTCCCTGGAAATACCTGTACGATGAAACGCAGGAAGTAGCCAAAGCTTACGGAGCTTTGCGAACGCCTCATTTTTTTGTTTTCGATAACAAACGACGTTTGGTTTACACCGGCCGTGCCGTTGATAGTCCCAGGGAGCCCGAAAAAATAAAGGTCAATAATCTGGAACAAACTCTCAATGAACTTACCTCCGATGGAAAGGTATCTGTCCCGGTAACAAATCCCATTGGCTGTAATGTAAAGTGGGAGGGAAAGGACAAAAAATGGATGCCACCGGAAGCTTGCGATCTGGTTTGGTAGAATTAAATCAAAAACTGGAACAAATCCGGATTATCATTAAGATATTCATAAATGAAACCATTTTCTTCCATGCGTTGAACAAGCCCCTGAAAGTCTTCCTTATTGTGTACTTCGATGCCAACAATGGCCGGTCCTTTTTCGCGATTGGTCTTTTTTGAATATTCAAAATGAGTAATATCATCGGTTGGGCCAAGCACAACATCTACAAAAATGCGCAAGGCTCCCGCACGCTGCGGAAACCGGACGATAAAATAATGTTTCAGTCCTTCGTAAAGCAGAGATCGCTCTTTAATCTCTTCTGTTCGGGTGATATCGTTGTTGCTGCCGCTGACAATACAAACTACATTTTTCCCTTTTATTTCGTCGCGATAAAAATCGAGAGCGGCAATCGATAAGGCACCGGCAGGTTCTATTACAATGGCATCGCGGTTATATAATTCAAGTATTTTGGTGCAGATTTTTCCTTCAGGTACCGATTTGAATTCATCGATTACTTCTTTGCAAATTTCGAAGGTTATTTCTCCAACCCGTTGCACAGCCGCACCATCCACAAACTTGTCAATTTTTTCAAGTGTTACCACTTCATCCGCTTCCAGCGATTTTTGCATGGAAGGCGCCCCGGCAGGTTCAATACCAATTATTCTTGTGGCCGGGCTGATTTGTTTGAAATAGGAACCAATACCGGCAGCCAGACCTCCGCCACCAATGGGAATAAAAAGAAAATCGATGGGCTCTTTTGAATCCTGTAGGATTTCGAGTCCAACCGTTGCCTGGCCTTCAATAATCTGAGGATCATCAAAGGGATGTATAAATGCCATCCCTGTTTCCTTACAGTCTTCCAGCGCTGCCCGGTGTGCATCGTCGTAAGTGTCACCAATAATTATTACATCCACGTGATTTTTACCAAACATTTTCACCTGTTTGATTTTTTGTTTGGGCGTGGTTGTCGGCATGTATATTTTTCCGTCGATTCCTAATAAACGGCAAGAATAGGCAACTCCCTGAGCATGGTTTCCTGCACTGGCACAAACTACTCCTTTTTCTCTTTCTATCTCAGATAGTTGTGATATTTTGTTGTAGGCACCCCTGATTTTATATGAACGTACTATCTGCAGATCTTCGCGCTTTAAAAATATGTTTGCCTGGTATTCTTCAGAAAGATTCAGATTTTTTTGAAGTGGAGTTTGAAGGACAATTTCGTTCAAATTCATTTTTGCCCTTGTTATATCCTTGAGTTGGGGAAAATATTTTGATTTGCTCATTATCGTGATTTTTCGCAAAGATAAATTGGAAGCTGCGAAAATCAAACTAATATGAAGGATTTTAAAGCTTAGGAAGAAAGATGATGAGAGCAATTATTACAGCTATGACAGAACTGATAAATACAGCGGCGGCTGCCACATCTTTGATGATTTTTATTTTCTCATCTTTTGCAGGGTTGATGAAGTCACAAATTCTTTCAACTGCAGAGTTTATGGCCTCAGTAACAAGGACCAATCCAATGCAAAATATAATTGCAAGCCATTCTGAGGTTTCAATATTCATTATAAATCCGGCACCAATAACCCAAATTGCTATGATTAACTGAACTTGTAAATTATGCTCTTCACTTATCAGAATCCGAAGTCCGTTAAACGCGTAAGTAAAACTTTTTAGTCTTTTCTGAACGGAGAATTTGTTAGCTGATTTTTTCATCGTTTATGAATCAATGAGTTTGTTATTTTTTGTCAGTTCATGCAAAGAACTCAACGAAATTACGCAGAGAACGCAAAATGAGATTCGTTTTTAAACAGGGATTCCATCTTTTTGAAGAGATGGAATCCTTTGGGAAAGGTTTAATTTTGTTACTCTTTGTACCAGTTTATTTTTCGGGTTGAATACATTAACGTAGCCAGTAACGCGAACAATCCGATGCTGCCGGCCAAAAGTGCAAACGACTCAAGCTGAAGAAGTATAAAAATAAAAATATAACAAGCTGCCAGCCCCAAACTTGTTCCCAGAGAGCTTTTTATTTTAAGCATAAAACTACGAGTGTAAAAGAATACCAGCAAAAGAACAGCAACCGTGGCAATGGCATATGCCATATCAAAACCAAGGTGCTCGGAAATAGAAAGAAGTAACAAATAAAATATTGTTATGGCACAACCGACCAGAATATACTGGAAGGGGTGGATTCGTTGTTTCGACAGAACCTCATACATAAAGAAAACCACAAAAGTGATGATGATAATGAGGATGGCATATTTGGCACTTCGCGTATTTTTTTGATAGTGATCGGCAAGCGTTACCATTTCAACACCAAATTCAGAATCTATAATATCTTTTTCTTTTAAAGTTTTGTTATCGCTTATCCATTGTTGCGGATAGTTTCGGTTGAAGTGTAAAACGGTCCACTGCGCCTGAAATCCTTTATTGTCAACATTACGACTCGTTGGCAGAAAGTTTCCTGTAAAACCGGGATCGTTCCATGTTGACTGCATTTTTACGGAGGTTTGTTCGCCAAGTGGAGTAAACATCAGATTTTTACTGCCTTTTAGCTGAAGTGAAATATTAAAACTGCCATTCATACTATCGCTTATAATATTTTTTAGGGGAATGGAAATTCCGCTGTTCCCGATGGGAGAGGATTCTTTCCCCGGAGAAAATGTGTACTGCTGATCGTTCCAGTTTAGTTGGAGGCCTTTGCTTATTCCACGTAAGTCGCTTATTGAAAATTGAAGCTGTGCATCATCCCACAAGATGTCTTCTTTTTGGATATTCAGTTTTTCAAGATTGATATCATTAAAATGTCCGTTAACAGATAGCGAAGCTTCGTAGACAAATACATTGTAAATGCTTCGTTTTAGCTTTTTCGGCATTAGTTCACCCTCAATATTGAGATCTTTTGGCAGGAAAGTAGCGTACTTGGTAACCTCGTTGTACTTCTCTTCACCTGCATCATAAATCCTCTTTTTGAAAGGAATAAAGAGGATGGGCCCGCTGATGGTTTGTTCGTTGGACCATTTTGACATTACTTCGTTAACAACCTGCAACGAATTTGCCTGGCGCTCGCTAATTAAACCCAGTATCATAAATTTGGGTATCAGTAAAATGATAACCAAGATTCCGATGACAATGAGTTTAAACGAAAGGGTTCTGTGGAAGTGGATTCCCAATCTGTCTAAAATGTTTTCTTGCTTTTCCATGATTTGTATTTTTAAAAGTACTTTGAACTGCAAAGTGCGGCTGTAAAAAAAATTATCCGTCTTTCGATATTCCCGATATATTGTGTTGATTGATTAATTCTTCCAGGGCTTTTAAATGCAGCACGAAAGCATTTTTCCCTTCAGCAGTGATGGCGTAGGTTGTATTCGGTTTTCTTCCAATAAACGATTTATTCACCGAAATTACTTTCACTTTTTCCAGTGCTTTCAAATGACTTGCAAGGTTCCCATCGGTCAGTTCCAATAAATCTTTTAGTTCGTTAAAACTAAGTTTCGAATTTACCATTAAGGCGGCCATTACTCCCAGCCTTACCTTGTTTTCAAACGCTTTATTCAGATTTTGAATTGGATTTTTCACACCTTCTGATTTTTGTGTTCATTTTTTAAATACATCAAACCATAAATAATGTGAACAATTCCAAAACCAAATGCCCAAAAATAAATGCCAAAACCGGGAAACACAGCAGCAAGTAAACCCAATAATATTTCAACCAGGCCTAAACTCATAATTTCCGGACGCGTATATTTGGCGGCATTAACCAGCGCTAATCCATAAAAGATTAAAAAGCAGGGACTTATTAACGCAAAGTAACCTTTAATTGTAATTAATGTAACCAGAATCGCTCCGGTAACTAAGGGAATCAGCAGGTTGAGTAGCAGAAGTTTTGATCCGGGGCCCCAAATTGGTTTCTGTTCTTTTTTTGCCTGTTTAATGGTTAAAAAGAAAATGGTAAACAGAGATAACAGTAAAACTGATAGCCCTATTATAAAAATCGAAATTGTTGCATCAGTTACATTTTCCTGTGAATACGATGTTGGAAACTGAACGAAAACGATTCGGTAGGCGAGAAACGTACCAATCAGTGCATATAAACCAACCAATATTCCCGATAATCCGCTTAACGAAAGGAACCTGCTCGAACGTTCCATAATGCTTCGGATATCCTTTAATTCACTTAATAGTTTTTCTGATTCATTCATTTTAAAAGTACTTTGAAATGCAAAGTAAATGAATTATAACAAATTATGCAATAGGGGAGCAGATATTTTTTTTGCAGATATTTGAATTAAGGGCTGAAGCCCAGGAATTTGTATGGGCTTTGTATCCGTTGGCTGAAGCCAACGGCAAAGGATAACATTAGATATTAATATCCTTTGCCGGCCGATTTATCGGACGGATAATAAAAATTATATAGCAATGGGCTTCAGCCCTTAAAACAATTATTCATAAATTTGAATAAATATCTAAAACTCAAATACATGTCATACACAACAACCTGGCTTCACTGTGTCTGGTGTACTAAAAATCGCGAACATATCATTTCCAATTCTTTTCGTCCGGTGGTGCTCAAGCATTTCAGGGAGAAGGCAGCTGAAAAGAATATTGTGCTCGATTACATCAACCTCCACAAAAATCATGTTCATGCATTAATAAATCTTGGAAGAAAGCAGAACATTGCAGATTTAATGCAACAAATAAAAGGGGAGAGTTCTTATTGGATTAATAAGTTGAATGTGATGCCGACTAAATTTTATTGGCAGGATGACTATTTTGCTGTTTCTGTTAGTCAATCTCATGTTGAAAAAGTTAGAAGATATATTAGGAATCAAGATGAACATCATAGAAAAATGACTTGGGATCAGGAGTTGGAGCAGTTCTTTAAGAAATATGGCTTTGAGAAGATTAAGGATTGAAGTCCGGAATCAGTTTGGGGCTTTGTGAAGCCAACGGCAAAGGATATTAAATCAAAAAGAACCGTTCTCTAATGAAAAGAGCGGTTCTTTTTCGGAATAAGCGATAATAAATCGCCTGAATATCTGCGCGGTTAAAAACCGCAGCTCCTTAATTTTTTTCAATCCAGTGTGCAATCCAGTCACCAACCTGCGAAGTTTTATATGCCGGACCTTCAGCAATATCTTCGGTAACAATACCTTCAGCCATTGAAGCTGCTACTGCATCTCGGATGATTTTGCCTTCTTCTTTCAGGTCGAAAGCATATTCGAACATCATTGCAGCCGAAAGGATAGTTGCAATCGGGTTGGCAATGTCTTTTCCTGCAGCCTGAGGATATGATCCGTGGATGGGCTCAAAAACCGAAGTGTGAATACCAACAGAAGCAGAAGGAAGCAATCCCAGTGAACCGGTGATCACACTTGCTTCGTCTGTAAGAATATCTCCAAACATATTTTCAGTAACCATCACATCGAAGTTTTTAGGCCACTGAATAATCTGCATGGCTGCGTTATCTACAAACATGTATTCTGTTTTAATTTCCGGATAGCTCGGTGCCATTTCCTGTGCAACTTCACGCCATAAACGCGAGCTTTCCAACACGTTGGCTTTATCGACCACGGTTAGTTTTTTGCCTCGTTTTGCAGCAAAATCGTATCCTAATTTTAAAATGCGTTCAACTTCTTCGCGTGTATAAATACAGGTGTCATAAGCTGTGTTGCCTTCATCTTTTCTGCCTTTCTCACCAAAGTACATGCCTCCGGTTAATTCGCGGATGCAAACAAAATCGGCACCTTCAACCAACTCGCGACGGAGTGGAGATTTGTGCAACAATGATTCAAAGGTTTCAACCGGGCGGATATTGGCATACAATCCCAGTTTTTTACGCATGGCCAGCAAACCCTGCTCAGGGCGTACTTTGGCTTTCGGATTGTTGTCGAATTTAGGATCGCCGATGGCACCAAAAAGCACAGCATCCGATTTCATACAAAGTTCATGAGTTTCTTCCGGGTAAGGATCGCCCACTGCATCGATAGCACAAGCTCCTGTTATTGCTTGTTTGTATTCTAATTCGTGGTTAAATTTTTCAGCAACTGCTTTCACAGCTTTCATGGCCTGTTCTACAATCTCAGGTCCGATCCCGTCGCCGGGAAGTAATGCAATATTCAGTTTCATTTTTTTTAAAAAGAGTCGGAAGTCGGAAGTCCGAAGTCCGAGGTGGTTATTTTTCGTTTTTTAAATCTTCCAATTTTGTTTTATCGAAGTCGCTTTCAATAATGTTCAACATCCTTATTGTTGCCAGAATTGCTGCGCCGGTCTGATCAGAATGCAGTCCCTTGGTTTTAAACTCGTGGTCGTTACGCCAGGTAATTACTGTTTCAACTAAAGCATTTGTACGTCCACCGGGAGGGATGGTTACGACATAATCAACCAGTACAGGGAAAGGTTTCTCCAAACGGTGATAAATCTTTCGAAGTGCTTTAACAAAGGCGTTGTACTGACCGTCGCCATCGCTGAAATCTTCGTAATATTTCCCGTCAATTTTTACAGAAACATTGGCAACCGGGCGCAAACCCATAGCATAGCTCACTGAATAATTGATGACCTTAATATGTTGTTCGAACAAGTCGTTTTCCAACACATCGGCAACAATATAAGGTAGTTCGTCGCTGGTAATGGTTTCTTTCTGATCGGCCAGTTCGATAATTTTGTTTGTGACTTTTTTCAATGATTCCTTATCCAGCTCAATTCCCAGCTCTTCAAGATTTTTCTTGATATTTGCTTTACCGGAAGTTTTTCCCAGTGCATACTGACGAGTTCTTCCAAAACGCTCAGGAAGCAATTCGTTGAAATAAAGATTGTTTTTGCTGTCACCGTCGGCATGAATTCCACTGCACTGTGTGAATACAAATTCGCCAATCAAAGGTTTGTTTGTAGGAATACGTATCCCTGAAAACGATTCAACCAACTTTGAAACCTTATTTAACTGGCCTTCGTTAACGTTGGTTTTCATTTTCAGGTGATCCTTTATGGTTGCAATCACGCTCGAAAGCGGAGCATTACCAGCTCTCTCGCCCAGCCCGTTTACCGTAGTATGCACACAACGGATTCCGGCTTTTAGAGCATGAAAAACATTGGCAATTGCCAGATCGTAATCGTTGTGGGCGTGGAAATCGAAATCTACATCGGGAAATGATTGGATCATATCCTGGCAGAAATCGTAGGTTTCGTCCGGATCGAGAATTCCCAAGGTATCGGGCAGCATAAACCGTTCAATTTTTTCGCCTTTCAAACTGGAGATCATAAAGTGAACGTAGTCTCTTGAGTTACGCATGCCATTCGACCAGTCTTCCAGGTAAACGTTTACCTGGATGCCCATTTCAGTGGCATATCCAATTACCTGTTTGATGTCGGCAACGTGTTGTTCCGGCGTTTTTCTGAGTTGTTCGGTAACATGCTTGTACGAACCTTTACAAAGCAGGTTCAGTACTTTTCCACCAGCTTTCGCAATCCATTCAAGAGAGGTTGTCCCATCGACAAAACCAAGTACTTCAATTCTGTGAAGAAGACCTTTTTCTGCAGCCCATTTCATTACCTTTTGGGTGGCTTTAAATTCTCCTTCCGATACGCGTGCCGAGGCAATTTCAATACGGTCAACCTTCACGTCTTCAAGCAAAACCTTGGCCACGCTTAGTTTCTCTCTCTCGCTAAACGAAACCCCAGAGGTTTGTTCGCCATCGCGAAGGGTGGTATCCATTATTATCAGTTGTTTTCCTGATACTTCTACTGTCTTGCCTGTCATATTTTTTAGCTTAAGAGAGGATTTTGCACAAAGCAGAATCCTTGCTATTGTCTGTCTGTTTTTATATTACAGAGAGGCTCACACTCTAAGTAAGAACCTCTCTATTTATTAAGCTTGTTCAAATTCAGCTATTTGCTCTTTCATTTCAACCAGGTAGTCGATATCGTCCAATCCGTTTTGCAAACAATGTTTTTTGTATGGATTTATTTCAAAATTAACTGATTCACCTGTAGCTGTAATTGTGAATTTCTGGTTTGGCAGATCAACTTCAAAGGTTGAATTTGCATCTTTTTCAATTTGAGCAAATACTTTTTCAAGGAACTCTGGTGAAACAACAACCGGCAATAGTCCGTTGTTCAAAGCATTTCCTTTAAAGATATCGGCAAAAAAGCTCGAGACTACTACACGGAATCCGTAATCGTAGATGGCCCATGCAGCATGCTCGCGGCTCGATCCGCTTCCAAAGTTTTTTCCTCCTACCAGGATTTTACCTGAATAGTTGCTGTTGTTCAATGGGAAGTCGGCCTTCGGACTTCCATCATTTTCATACCGCCAGTCGCGGAAAAGGTTATCTCCAAATCCTTTACGTTCCACTGCTTTCAGGAAACGAGCCGGAATAATCTGGTCGGTATCTACATTCTCGATTGGCAGTGGCACTGCCGAAGTATTTATTGTTGTGAATTTATCGTATGCCATTTTAAAATATTTGAATATTAGAATTTTGAATATTAGAGTTTATCTGTTTTGAAGCGTTTGACGAGATTTGATTAGTATTGACGCTATTTCATGTGCCTCCTGAATTATTTTTTCAACACTTTCTCTTACTGCTAATTTTTCATCAACTGCAAATTCCAGCCAGAATTCACTTTCATCGGCTTCTTCAATTGATATACTCAGTTTTGAAATAATCATTGGAACAGTTTGCGCAACACAGGATGCCCTGTAATTTGCTGCAACAGAAGTAGAACAGCGAATCAATTGTCCCCGAATATGGTTTCCAAGCGTATTTTTAGGCAAATCCAGAGAAAACTTAACACAATCGTGAGCAAATCTCTTTGTCCGAAGTTTCATGTTCTCCTTAAATTCTGCCAGATTACTTGTTGACATTTCAGTTACAATTTGCGATACTTTATTCTAAATTCCCTATTCCAATATTCCCTATTCCATCAAGTCTCTAGGGTCAGCAATTACACCAGACACAGCTGAAGCTGCTGCAGTAAGCGGGCTGGCAAGCAAAGTACGTGCACCCGGTCCCTGACGACCTTCAAAGTTTCTGTTCGAAGTTGAAACTGAATATTTGCCGGCAGGGATTTTATCATCGTTCATTGCCAGACATGCAGAACATCCCGGTTGACGTAACTCAAAACCTGCTTCTTCCAAAATCGGAACAAGTCCTTCTGCTTCAATTTGATTTTGAACAGCTTTAGAACCCGGAACCAGCCATGCAGTAACATTATCGGCTTTTTTCTTGCCTTTCACAAAACTTGCAAACTGACGGAAGTCTTCGATTCTACCGTTGGTGCAACTTCCAAGGAAAACATAGTCAACCGGTTTGCCTTTCATGGCGTCACCTTCGTTGTATCCCATGTATTGCAACGATTTTTGATAAGTCGTTTTGTCAGTTCCTTCCAAACCTTCAGAAGTTGGAATAGTTTGCGAAACGCCAATTCCCATTCCCGGGTTAGTTCCGTAGGTGATCATGGGCTCAATGTCGGCTGCGTCGAATGTAAGTTCTGTGTCGAAAACAGCTCCTTCATCAGTTTTTAATTCAGCCCATTTTGCCATTGCTTTATCCCAATCTTCACCTTGTGGCGCAAATTGGCGACCTTTTACGTAATTGAAAGTTGTTTCATCCGGAGCGATCATTCCGCCGCGGGCACCGCTTTCAATACTCAGGTTACAAAGTGTCATACGACCTTCCATAGTCAGGCTGGTAATTGCCGAACCTGCGTACTCGATAAAGTGACCGGTTCCACCACTTGTCGATATTTTCGAAATAATGTAAAGCGCAATATCTTTTGCAGTAACACCTTTGTCGAGCGTTCCGTTAACGGTAATACGCATCTTTTTAGGTTTAGGCTGCATGATACACTGGCTTGCCAGAACCATTTCCACCTCACTTGTCCCGATACCAAAAGCAATGGCGCCGAAAGCTCCGTGAGTAGAGGTGTGGCTATCACCACAAACAATGGTCATTCCCGGCTGAGTCAATCCCATTTCAGGGCCGATGATGTGAACAACTCCATGTCCTTCAGTACCTAATCCATGATGAGTAATACCATGTTCTGCACAGTTCTTTTGCAACATATCAACCTGGTTGCGCGAAAGCTCGTCTTTAATCGACATGTGCTGGTTAATGGTAGGTACGTTATGGTCGGGAGTAGCCGTTGTCTGTTCCGGACGATAAACTTTCAGTCCGCGGTTTTTCAAGCCTAAAAAGGCAACCGGACTCGTTACTTCGTGAATAAAGTGACGGTCGATATACAATACATTTGGGCCACCTTCGACCTGTTTCACCACATGTGCATCCCAAATCTTATCAAATAATGTTTTTGCTGTCATGATTTCTTCCATCTATTATATGGATTCAACTTTTATTTTCTTATTAACTCATCCCCCTGCTCCTTCTTCGCATTCCCCCTTCGAAGGGGGATAGAGAGGGATGAACTGTCTATATCATTTATCCTTAGTCTAATTATCCTTCTACCGGTAACTTGTTTATCGCATCGAGGAAAGCTTCTACTGCTGCTATAATTATGTCGGTGTTAGCTCCAAATCCGTGGTATATAGAATTGTTATATTCCACCTGCATATGTACTTTCCCGATGTCGTCGCTGCCACGAGTAATAGCCTGAACAAGGAATTCTTCGATTATCACATGACGACGGATAATTTTCTTAACTGCTTTAATCGCTGCGTCAACAGGTCCGTTTCCTGAGGTTGTTGCATCGAATTTTTCTCCTGCAATATTCAATCGAACCGATGCCATTGGATTCAATCCTTTTCCTGTTACAACCTGGAGGTAATCCAATTTTATACGGTGTTCTTTACGAGTTGCATCACCCACTAACAATGCGATATCGTCGTCGCGGATGTCTTTTTTCTTATCAGCAAGGTTCAGGAATTCCTGGTAGATTTCATCCAGTTTTTCTTTTTCAAGAGTGAATCCCATCAACTCCAAACGGTGTTTCAATGCTGCACGTCCGCTACGAGCTGTCAACAAAATAGCTGATTCGTTGATACCAACATCAGTCGGATCCATAATCTCGTAGTTTTCGCGGTTCTTCAATACACCATCCTGGTGAATTCCTGATGAATGTGCGAAAGCATTACGTCCAACAACTGCTTTATTGGGTTGTACCGGCATGTTCATCAAAGTAGAAACCAAACGACTTGTACCGAAGATTTTTTGGGTATTGATACCTGTTTCAATTCCCAATGATTTGTAATGAGTCTTCAAGGTCATTACCACTTCTTCCAGCGATGTGTTTCCGGCACGTTCGCCAATTCCGTTAATGGTAACCTCTGCCTGGCGCGCACCATTCAGAATCCCCGAAACAGTGTTTGCCGTAGCCATTCCCAAATCGTTGTGGCAGTGCGTTGAAATAATAGCCTTATGGATGTTCGGCACATTGTCCATCAGGTATTTGATTTTTGCGCCAAATTCATGAGGAAGCGTGTAGCCGGTAGTGTCGGGTATATTTACCACAGTAGCTCCTGCAGCAATTACAGCCTCAATTACACGAGCCAGGTACTCATTTTCGGTACGGCCGGCATCTTCAGCATAAAACTCCACATCTTCAACGTATTTTTTAGCGTATTTTACAGCTTCAACACCACGCTCTAAAATAGCATCGGGATTTGAATTGAGTTTGTGATAAATGTGAAAATCTGATGTCCCGATACCTGTGTGAATACGCCCTTTTTTAGCGTATTTTAGCGACTCGGCTGCAACATCAATATCTTTTTGTACTGCGCGGGTTAAAGCCGTAATAGTTGGCCATGTTACCGCTTTCGAGATCTGTACTACCGATTCGAAATCACCCGGGCTCGAGATAGGGAATCCTGCTTCAATTACATCAACTCCCAAATCCTGCAATGCCTTGGCAACTTCAATCTTTTCAACTGTATTCAACTGACAACCGGGGACCTGTTCGCCATCCCTCAAAGTTGTGTCGAAAATGTAAAGTCTGTCGCTCATGATTTATTCTTTTTTCAATTCTTGTTATACTCTTTAATTAAGTCGTCTGTTTCAATTTTTTTGGCCGGAAGTTGGAGGCGAGAGGCTCGAAGTTTTTTTTAACTTCCGACTTCGTGCTTCCAACTTCGTGCTTTCTTTCTTCATCCCCCTGTTTCAGCCTGACTCCTTGCGGAGTTTGCGGCTTCAACTGTCCCCCTTTCGAAGGGGGACAGTCGCTCTAACAAACGCTTGCGGTTGTTAGATAAGACGGGGGGTACTAAAAAAGCCATCCTCTTTTTTGAGAATGGCTTTAATTATCCAATATTGTTTTATCTACATACCATTCTCAATTCTGTCTTGTTAGAAGAAGAATACCAATAATGAGGCTGAGAATAGATATGTTGATGTTTTTCGTCATTTACTTATGATTTGCTGCAAATATCAAAATATTATTTTAAAATGAAAATGAATTGGCCTATTTTCTTCGAAAAAATAAAATTAATACCGAAAACTCGTTTTTTTCTTAACATTGAAGCATGATTGGTTTTGCAGTTTAGAGTTAGCCATATGTTGGATTCTGGATACTGGATATTTGATATTTGATATTTGATATTTGATGTTGGATAGGTTGTTGCCCATAGCAGTAACCAATGACCATTTTACCCACTGCTTACAAAGTAACTCCATTGACGAAACGGGTATGTCAATCCTTTTTTATTACATGTGCTAATAAACATAAGTTTACTTTTCTGTTCTACGCAACCTTTTTTTACCTTTAAACATCTAAACTCAAAAACATAATTAAAACCTACCATGAATTCCTCGTAAAGCATACGAAAACAATAAATTGTTTTAGACCGTAGCCAGGCTACACCGCCCAAAACGCTGGGTTGCTTATGCAACAGAATACCTACCTTTTAAATGCGCTCTTTTTACGATGCTTTATTATTAGCACTCGTTTCTTAAGTACTCAGTACTTTTTTATTACTACTAAATATTTTTATTATGAAACCTAAAATTTTAAAATTAAGTACAGTTGTTTTACTCCTTTTATTTATAGGCACAAGCTGCCAAAAAAATGAACTTGAATATGCCGACGAAAGTATAGTTCTATCAACTTATCCTTACCTTTCTGTTTATAAAACAAAAGGTAATTATATTAATTACATTGCGTTGCAGTTGACCGATGATGATAGTTTAAATGCGGTGCCAGGCTTAATTCCAGGAGATCCACGTATTACTACAGATCCAAGTGGAAATTATACACAGAATTTTAGATGGCAATTAAAGTCCGGTTATGTTGTTGTCAGGGATGGATCTTTTAGGGATATATTTACGGACATTACTATCCGGGAATATGTAAATTATAATATAAAAAATAATACAGGATGCTGGCCTCACGAGTTGATCAGGCCGAGGATTATCGACAAGGATCCGTATGTTGAATATTATCATTTTAATGGTAAAAATAAACCTGAGCAAGATTTTACCATTGGCGAAATAAATGCCATGATTGAAAATGGTACTATTGAAGAACTTTTTACACGTTTTAAATAAATATTAATCCTTAAAAACTAAAAAAATGAAATCAAAAATATTGAACATAATTTTCTCTTCTCTTCTCTTCTCTTCTCTTTTCTTCTCTTCTCTTCTCTATCCTTACCAGCTAAACGCTAAAAAAGTCGATCCGGTAAATGTTAAAAAGGTTGCCATAAATGCATTTTCAAACCGTTCTGGAATTGAAAAAAGTAAAATCGAGGTTTCCGAAATAATCCCAATACAAGCCGACGGCGAAATAGTTTATACAATTTTTAATTTAAAACCCCAGGGGCATATTGTAGTTTCAAACACCGACATTGCAGAACCTGTTATTGGCTATGGTTTAACATCGCATATCGATTTTGAAAACATTCCCCCAGCTCAGGAATATTTGCTTGATGGATACAAAAACGAAATTGCAGAAGCAAAAAAGCATAACGTAACAGCAAACGAAAGTATTAAAAATAAATGGGACAACTATTTGGCTGATTATGACGGAGAGATATTAAAAAGTTATTCGCTTGGTAGTTGTTTGTTGGAAACAAACTGGGGGCAACAAACTACATTTAACGATTCGTGTCCTGATGATCCAGTATCCGAAATTCAGTGTGTTGTTGGTTGCGGCGGTGTGGCAATAGGCCAGGTTTTAAATTATTGGGGATGCCTTGTATTTCCTGATAATAGTATAAGCTATACGCCCTTAAGGTTTTCGTCTCCCCTTTCTATTAACCTTTATGATCAGGATTACGACTGGGACGATATTGGAACTGTTCCTGCAGCAAATACGCAATTTTTATATCACTGTGCCTTAGCAATATATTCAAATTTTGGAGACCCAGATATCGGTACCTCTTCGAATATAGATAACATTAGATACGCATTGCTTCATTCTTACGGATTTAATGCTAATCAGGTGGACGATAAAGATTCACACATCGATAGTGAATGGATAAACATGTTAAAAGCTGAGATAGATGCTGAACGACCGGTTATTTACCGGGGAGAATGTGATACTTGCTCGAAGGGACATGTCTGGGTTGTTGATGGATATGATGTTTATAATAAATTTCATTGTAACTGGGGCTGGTTAGGATCAGATAATGAATTTTATTCGCTTTCTGATTTAACACCGGATGATGAAGATTACACATACGACCAGTATGCAATTATGGGAATAGAACCCGTCTTAGATGCCTGTTCCGGATTAAGTGGAGAGGATCTTATTTGTTCTGCAAATGAATCCTATTCAGTGTCAATACCTTCAAAGGCCAGTGTTGTTTGGAGTAAAAGTGCAAATTTAGACCAGGTTGGAGAGAATACGGGTACAACATATACTGTTAATGAGGGAAGTTCTGGTTCTGGATATGTTACCGCTACTATTAAGAATAGCCAGGGGGATACATTTCTAACACGTACAAAAACTATTTGGGCAGGTGCCCCTGTTATAAATAGCATTGATGGTCCAACTTCAACCCCTAATAATCAGTGGGCATATTACACCGCCGAACTGGAAAGTGAACTCTCAGATCCAACCGACTATAATTGGATTTTAAATCCGTTAAATGGAAACTCGGTATACGATTACGGTCATTATTGCGACATTGCTTTTTATAATCCGGGATCGTACCAATTGGTTGTGCAGGCTAAAAATACTTGTTCTGATCCTAATTACGGGCCATATTATGTTACCGGAATTTATGTTTACGATTCCAGAAGTTTGTCTGTTTCTCCGAATCCTTCTTCTGGAGAAACGACAATAAGCATTGAGAGTTCAGGTGAAGAGGCTTTAAAATCGGCATCAACCGAAGACACTTTTGATCAGAACGCCGAATGGGATTTGGAAGTGTACGATAGTATGCAAAACCTGAAACTTAAAAAACAAAAACTAAAAGGACAAAGTACAACCATTAACACACAAAGCTGGAAAGAAGGCGTGTATATGGTGCGTGTTAACTACAAAGAAGAAATACTTACCGGGAAACTGGTGGTGAAGAAGTAGTGCTCAGTATTTAGTCGCAGTTGGCAGTGTTCAGACCTTCAAGGTTTAAAAAAACTTGAAGGTCTGAATATTTAACCGAGCTGCCTAAACACGGACGCAAATACTCTTCCTGTTGTGTTAATAAACATAAGCTTATTTTACTATTCTACGCAACCTTTCTTTACCTTTAAACATCTAAACTCAAAAACATAATTAAAACCTACCATGAATTCCTCGTAAAGCATACGAAAACAACAAATTGTTTTAGACCGTAGCCAGGCTACACCGCCCAAAACGCTGGGTTGCTTATGCAACAGAACACCTCCCTTTTAAATGCGCTCTTTTTACGATGCTTTGTTATTAGCACTCGTTTTTAAGTACTTAGTACTTTTTTCTTACTACTAAATATTTATATTATGAAACCTAAAATTTTGAAATTAAGTTTAGTAATCCTGTTGTTTTTGTTTATAGGAATAGGATGCGATAAAAATGACTGGTCTGAAGTTGAACTTTCTAACTTTAGTTGTGATGAAAATTCTAAAACAGTAGATTCCTATATTGAAATACGGGGAACAATAAGCAGCATCCCTGAAATTCATGAAGAACCTATCTTTATTTATGTAGAATCTCCAGATGTTGGAAAAAGTGGAGAATATATATTGCCTTGTAATCTACCACAAGAATATAATAAAGAAGGTCTTGAAGTGATTTTTAGCGGTGAATTAAAAGAAATCATTGATCATGTCGAGACAAATGATTCTATTTCATCACCAGTGGTTCTCGCACAAACTATAGTTTTAACAAATTTACAAATCAAAGATTATGAATAAAATAAATATATTTTCAGTTTTCTTTCTTTCTTTCTTTCTTTCTTTTCAACCTATTCCCAGGTTAATTTAATCGGAAGTAAAGTCGTACTTTCTGAAAAACAAAACGAAAAAATAAAATCAAAAATTAGTAGTTTCGATATTTTTTCGTTAAAAATCCCAAATAATACTTTTAATTCCAGTACAAAAAATATTTCTATGAATTTCGGCGCCAAATATTTATGGAATATGGATTTGGAAATAAATGATTTGAAAGCCGATGGCTATGAATCTTATGTGACAACTGAAAAAGGGATTGAAAAGAGTGTTAGTGATATAATCCTTTATAAAGGAGCATTAGTGGATGATAAAAATAATTTTATAAGATTATCATTCAGAAATAATTCAATAAGAGGATACATTGTCGTTAACGGAGAATATCGTTTCATATCACCATTAAATAAAATTTTAGAGCAGGCTGACTCAAATTTATATATTATTTATCATTGTTGTCCGGTAAACCGGAATATTATTAATTTTTCTTTTTCAATTCACTGATACATAGTATCAAGTTTTCATATTGTCAAAAGTAAGCCCCCGTATTTTGGGGAATAGCGATTGTTGGTAATTGGTTTGGTCTTCTTTGATCAGTTTAATCCAACTTTTTTCGGGGTTTTCAAGAAATGAATAGATATCGATGTAATTCATTAGTTGTTGTCTGATAATCGATACCATATTTGAAAAAGCCCAACTGCGTTTGAGTTTGCTCTTAACTAAAGTAATAAGCAGATTGGCAAGCATTGCAGCCCATATCTGTATTTCAATGGCATTTTCATTGTCCCCGAGAAAATATTTCAAGGGAAAATTTTGTTTTAATTGTTTGAAAAGCAGTTCGATTTGCCAACGTTTTTTATAAATGAGAGCAATCTTTTCCGCTGATAGTTCAAAGTTGTTTGTTATGAACTCAAAAAGCCTGTTGTTTTCATCGTCCCAATAAGCAATCCTTCTTGCCCTGTGTGTTTTTGATTTGTTTTCCCCATAATGTAGAACAACCTCTTCATCTTTTAGGACACCAAAATCAGCATCGTCAGGAATATCAAATTCTTTACCTGCTTTATATAAGGCATTATCCTTTAAACGGGTTACATACCAAATCGATTTTTCAGTAAATGTTTCATATTGTTCATAATCGACATAACCTTTATCGAAAGTAATGATTGAACCTGCAGGTAAGGATTCAACTTCGTGCAAAAACATATGGTCGTGCCTTGCAGCCTCACTGTACCTGATTAAACAAGGGACATTCTCACTGGCTTTGATAATTGTATGTGCCTTAATGCCACCTTTCTTTTTGCCATTTTTAGGATTTCGGCCAACTCCTTTCAAGATGTCCTTAAACAGGGATATTGTGGTCGAATCCATAATATAGAGACGTTTCATATCCTTGTCTTTTAACCGGCTGTCCGCTAAACGTGAAGAATGTTTATCATATACCGACATGTAAATGTCCTTGAATACTTGGCTGTCTCTTCGTTTATTGGCCTCGGAAAAGGTACTGCGCCGAACTAAATAATTAAGTCCCAAATGGGACAATTTGTGAGCATTGGCAAGTAATCCTAGTATAACTTCCCTGATGGAATGATAACCTTCGAAAACAACAAAAAGCATGACGACCAAATGGTTGTAAGTTGTGAATTTCTTTACATACCGTTCGCTACCATGTTGCTTCGCTATTTTTCTTATCTCACTTTTGTCAATGAACGTTAACAGTTGATTGAATATCGGCTGTCCATTAAAATTTGTATTTTTACCCATGTCCTACTTTTTTGTTGTGGTAAACTAAAAGTAGACATACCGGGCAGTTCTTCAAAATGTGCTGTCCGGTTAATTTTTACCGGACACTAATGATTATTTATAAAGAAGAGAATGTTTTGGATAATTCTATGTTGTTAAACGATGAAGTTGTAACTTCTCTAATAGTAACGACGAAGCGCTGGGGGCTGTGCTCCCCAAAATAAAAGAACTCATCGACCGTACTATTTAGTGATCTGTTTTCAGTGATTAGTAGCAGCAAAGATTTCATCTCTTTTAAAAGATGGAATCTTTTGTTTTTTGACCGGTAGGATTAATTCAAATTTTTATTCACCCTCATTCCCTCTCAATGCATAGAGAGGGACGATAATGTCGCAGACGTTATCAGGGTGAGACGTTAATGGAAAGAATAACATTGCCGTAATTTATTTATCGGCAATCCGCGCGGATACTTACCTTTTCCAAAGTTCCAAACTTTGGAAAAGTCTAAACTAAAACAGAATCTTTTATTTAAAAGCAAACCTTCAAGTGTCTTAAAGACCTTGAAGTGTTTGAAAAGACAGAAAATAGCTTAACTTGCTGAAATATAAGCTCTCGCAAATCTGCGGGAGCTTACTTTTTCTGTCAGGTTGTTAGCTGCAACTCAGCGAGAGCCAATCCTACGCGTCGGAAATGCCCCTGCAATTCAGCGAGAGCTAACCTGAGCCGTCGGAAACGCTCTCGCAACTCAGCGAGAGGCAAACTTTTGAAAAAGATTAGCTCCTGCAAATTTGCGGCTAACAACTTTTTGCGTTGGATTCCCTCCTGCAAACTTGCGGGGGCCTGTCGGGCGTAAAATATTGACAGCCGTATGCCGGATACTTGATACTTGATACTGGATGTTGGATTCTCTTTATACCAGATTATTTAACGGATAGAAAAGACATCCTTCGACTTCGCTCAGGATGACCGCGAGCTGCAACTGATCACTGCGACTGACCACTGCTTCCCCTCTATTCAACTAATTTTTCTTTCTCTTCTTCCTCTTTTTTCCCAGGCTTCCGAAAAATGTCTTCTTTGGCAAGTGGACGAAGATAGATTTTCCATTCAAATCCCGAGAGGGTTTTGTCTCCCTCGGTTAATTCGAGCAAGGGTTTCATATCGCCGGAAGGTTGGCGAAGAAAGGAAATTTTATGGATGGCGTCATCTTTAAACTTAATGGCAATTCTACTGCTTTCGGCACGGTTGAGGCCAATAATTGCTTCTTTATCGCGGGCATAATAAAGGGTTTGGCCGTTTCCGTCAACATCAATATCGGTAAGTTTCCCGTTAATTACATAGCCATTCATTTTTTTCCCTTTAATCTGGTCGTAGCGGCCCGAGTCGAGCTTTGATATAATAAAGCAATTGTCTTCCAGGTAAATTTCATCAGGGGCATTGCTGCGCTGTTTCATATTAATATAACTGGCGCTCATCTGCTGGTTATTCGACCATATTACGGGATCGTGATGCAGTTCAACCAGCGAATCTTTTGAAAAATAAATCAACGAATCGCACAATCCCTGAAGATCGCTCCTGAAAAACCGAACACCGTAAAAGGCCTGAACTATATTGGCTCCTTCAACCGTATCAGGGCTTGTTCGCAAGGTGTCGGCATGCATATATAAACTGTCGGTATTATTGTAGGCTATAAAAACTGCCGAATCGGTTGCCGATGCAATTTCGGTTATTTCGTTAAAAATAACCTTGTTGGCCTCCACAATTGTACGACTACTGTAATCTTCCATGTGTGCCGAGCCGGTGGCGCTTCCATCACCGCTTATTTTATTGTATTTAATGTAATCGGCAGTCATAAAGCGGGTAGAATCGTAAACCTGCGGGCGCAAGGTTAATTCAGCTTCTCCCGAAATTGTATTATACCAGCCATCTTCGGCATACATCGTATTAAGCGAATCCTTAACGGTTGTTGGCCCGCCGAAGTATATAATTTCTGTAGTTGTATTGTACTTAATATTGTCGCTGAACAGATTATACTTCTCGTTGTGGCCTCTTACGCTATCGCGGAAATCCACCATGTCGGTATCGAGATAATATTCTCCAACCTTACTGGTAAGTGTAGTTGTGCTGTCAACAATTTTTCCGAAGCAATCGTAATACCCGATATTGTTTTCCATATCGTAATCGAGCGTATCGGTATAAAGTACAGTTGACGTATTTTTTAACCTGACATTATTAATGGCGCGGGCATGACTCCGGTCGCCATCGTAGTAAACTTTATTGGCATAAAGATGCAGGGTGTCTCCCTGGTTGATGTGTACATGACCAAAGGCATCAACACGGTTACTTCCTTCGTAGGTATATGCACTGTCGCAATACATTAATATTTCTTTATGCTTGATAATAACATTGTTGAGCAGCCGAAGGGCATTGGCAATATTATCGCTCTGGGTAAGCGAATCGGCCTGCAAAATTTCAACCCTCTTTTTTTCCTGCGACCAGGAACTGAATGAAACTGTAAACAGAAACAAAAACAACATCAATGCTATTGTTTTGATGTTGCCTTTTACTATTTTTCTTGGATAGAAGTGCATTAAAGCAATTTGTCAATTATTTCTTCAATGGTAATGCTCTCGGCTTCTGCCTTGTAATTTTTAATAATCCGGTGTCGCAGAATCGATGGTGCAATGGCTTTCACATCTTCAATGTCGGGCGAATATTTCCCGTGAAGAGCGGCGTGGGTTTTTGCTCCCAGAACAAGGTACTGCGAGGCTCGCGGTCCGGCACCCCATTTCAGGTACTGATTCGAAATGTCTGCTGCATAACCGTTATTGGGGCGGGTTTTTGCAGCAAGTTCCACGGCGTATCTTAACACATTGTCATTCACCGGAATTTTTCGGATTAAATCCTGGTAGAAGATAATTTCTTTTCCGGAGATGATTGATTGTAATTCGACAGTTTGTGTTGAAGTGGTATTTTTTACAATGGTAAGCTCATCTTCCAGTTTAGGATAGTCGAGCCAAACCGAAAACATAAAACGGTCGAGTTGTGCTTCCGGCAGGGGATAGGTTCCTTCCTGCTCGATCGGGTTCTGGGTGGCCAGAACAAAAAACGGACGGTCGAGTTCGAAACGTTGACCGGCTGCTGTAATTGCTCTTTCCTGCATGGCTTCCAGTAGTGCCGACTGGGTTTTTGGTGGTGTACGGTTTATCTCGTCGGCCAAAATTATATTGGCGAACAATGGACCTTGTATAAATTTAAATTGTCGCTCTTTATTAAGAATCTCCGTTCCGATAATGTCTGATGGCATTAAATCGGGAGTAAACTGGATCCGGTTGTATTTTAATCCCAGAATTTTAGCAATAGTTGTAACCAGCAATGTTTTTGCCAGCCCGGGTACTCCTATCAGCAATACGTGCCCACGGCTAAACAGAGAAATCAACACCTGCATTACAATTTCATCCTGTCCGTAAATAACCTTGGTTATTTCTTTTTTTAATTCTTCAAACTTGTTGCGTAGGGCATCCAGGGCTTCAACGTCGTTTTTAAAATTCATGTGTTTAAATTGTTTTTTCTGCTGTAAGGAATCAAAGTTGCATGATCACTTTTCTCATTGTGAGACATAAGTTTTCATGTTCGTTTCATGTTTTATTAACGATCAATTATTTAATCCAGTGGTCGTATATGAAGTTGCAATTTGCATATGTATTGTCGATACGAATATACGTTTGCGATTGACGTTCGGCAATCCAGTCGTGCAAAACATTTTCTTTCTTTTTGGCCAGATACATTTCCGCCAGTGTTTGATAGTCGTTTTGCAAATCAGCTTTGTGTGCTTCTATTTTGTCGGTCAGTTTTACAATTTTGTAAACTGTCTGCTGATTTTCAGGATTTATGGTTTCAAAAGGTTCCGAAATTTCATTCAGGTTCATATTTGTGATCACCTTACTTACATCGGCATCAACTTCTTCAATCGAGAATTTCGACGACATTGTATTTGGATTAATAGCAATACCTCCGTTATTTCTTGAGTTTTTATCGTACGAGAACATTAAGGCAGCCTGTTCAAACGGAATCTCATCTTTTCTGATAAGGTTGGCCAGGCTATCCAAACGATTGAAAGCTTCTTCTTTGGCTTCAACCGATACTTTAGGTTTCATTAATATGTGGCGGGTATTTACTTTTCCACCTTTTTTATCAACCAACTGGATGATATGATATCCAAAGGCACTTTTTACCACGTTCGATACTTTGTCGCCTTTCAGGTTAAAAGCAGCGGCAGCGTATTCCGGGTCGAGTTGCGCACGACCTGAATAACCGATAACTCCTCCGTCTTTTGCCGATGGACCTTCGGAATAAATTACAGCCATTGCCGCGAAGCTCGAACCATTTTCAATCCTCTTTTTAATATCACGAAGTTTGGCTTTAACCTGGTTTTCTTCTTCAAGAGAGATTTTAGGCTGAACAGTTATCTGTGCATATTCGTACTGCGTTGGTATTGTAGGAATATCTTCATTCTTTAGATTTCTGTAATTATAACGTACCTCCGACGGAGTAACCGTAACATCTTCCACAATTTTCGCTTTCATTTGCTGGCTAAGCAATTGTTCGCGAATGGCGTCCTGCATATTGGCCTTAATCATTGCAATGGGCTGTTTAAAATATGCCTCAACTGCAGCCTCCGTTCCGAAATGCTGCAGATACATTTGCATCTGTCCGTCCATTTGCTGGTTCACCTGGCTTGCAGTTACTGTAATTAAGGTATCCTGTTCTGCTTCGGCAACAAGCAATTTGTTAATTAAAAATTCTTCCAGAATCTCACATTTCATATCACCCTCAGAGGTTATTCCCTGTGCTTGATTATTGATATTCATTTGTTCGATATCGGATTTAAGAATGATGTTTCCTCCAACAATGGCAACAATCTGGTCGATAACTTTATCCTGGGCCCCGGCCACATTGCCGATAAATACGAATAGTATTGTTATTGCCAGTATTTTTTGAATGTTACTAATCTTCATTTGTTTTTCTGTTATATATCTTAAACTTGTTTTTACGAACGCCTTCGTTATAAATATTTTTTTCTATCTCTTTTAAGAACTCAATTTTTCGCTGGTTCAAAATTAAGTTTTTTATATTGTTTTCCACAAATTCAATTGGAGCCAGATCGTTTGTTAGCTTGTAATCGTGGATGCTGACAATATAATAATAATTTGAATCATTCAATTCGTGCACTGTTTTTTCGCGCAGAAACTTCTGAGTATCTTCAATCTCAACCGGGAAATTTCTTTTTAACACCTGGAAATCGATCCAGTGATCGAGGGCTATTTCAACTTTCTTTGCGTATTGTCCGCAATACTCTCTGAGCTCGGCGATCCCTTCTTCCGATGTGTCTTTTAGCAGCTCTTTTATTATCTCCGGATTGGCAATATCTGAAGGAATCGCAACAAAAACTGCCTTAACAATCGATCTGTTTAAATTAAAGTTATCGGGGTGCTGGTTGTAATACTCTTCTATCTCGGAGCTTGTAACCAGCGTGTCCATATGTTGTTTTATCAGCTCGTTTTTATACTTGTAAATGAGTAATGAGTTTCGGTAGGCTTGTAATTCTTTGTTTACGTCTTTTTGTTCAGCGGTAAGATTTTCGTCTGCTTTCTGAACCATAAGTTCTTCCTTCACCCATTTGTTGATGTATTCGTTAACCAGTAAAATGCTGTCTTCCGGACTGCAATTTTTTGGTAGTATTTCTTTAATATTTGATTGATACAGTGCCTTGTCGCCAACTGTGGCTACAGGATTATCTTCGAGATTGCCGGAACAGGAACCGAGCAGAGTCAAAATCATAATAATTAAGCCATATGTTATAATAGACCTAAACACTTTCAATCGTTTTAAGTAATTTTTTATTTACCTTAATTTTATACTTTTTGTGTAATTCCTTTAACCAGTTTTTTTCAAGATAGTTCTGGTATTCAGAAATGTATAATCCCCGGGCTTCTTCCAGTGTTTTGGGTTCAGGTGCAATTTTATCGCCTCTAACAAAGGTCGTTTCACTGTTGAAGTTGTCGGGAGTCCTTCCATTCCAGATATAATAATCAACAATGTGATTCGTTCCTTCTTCCCATGCTCCCTGTTCAAATTTTATCACTTCCTTATCTGAATTTAAATGATCTGCAACTTCCCCAATGGTCATTCCCGAGCCCAACATGTCTTCAGCTTTTTCTCTTATTTCTTTGCTGTCGCAGGTAATAATGCTTCCTTTAAATCGCTCGCTCCACGAAAATTTCTTTTTGTTCTTGTTGTAAAAATTTTCCAGTCCAACGGTATCTTCCGAAGCCAGGTTCCAAACTTTATCCTGCGAGATATTAAATAGTAGAATCCCGTCGTGATATTCTTTAACCAGGTAGCGGAATTCAGGATATTTCTCCTCGAGTTTTGAATCTTCAAGAGCAATAATCTCATCGTCCACCCAGTTGTTGTAGTACTGAAGAAGAGGACCTTTTCTTATTCTTTTCTTATGTACGAAGGCAAGGAAGTCATCAGTATTGTATTCCATGCCATCGATGGTAAAAAGGAGAGTTTCCGGAATCTTTGGTCTGTCTTCTACCAGGCTACCATCAAGTATTTTTTGCCCTTTTTTATTTTCTGTAAAACCATATTCCTCCTTAAGGTCTCCAATAAATGCCTTTCTGCTGAAACTGCTTCTTTCTTTGTCCTTTTTTATTTTGTCTTCAATATTAGCCCTGGTTTCTTCAAATTTGGGAACTGGGCGTGAATCCATTTTTTTTATGATGTGATATCCAAAATTCGTTTTTACCGGAATAGAGATATCGCCCGGATTTTTTAGCGCAAAAGCAGCATTTGAGAATTCAGCAACAACCCGGCCTGATGAAATCCAGGGAAGTTTACCTCCATTTAATGCCGAACGCCGGTCTTGCGATTCCTTTTTAGCCAATTCCGAGAAATCGGCACCTTCTTTCAATTGTTTATAAATGGAATCTATTTTAGATCTGATTTTTTTTATTTCTTCCGGGGGCGCATCTTTAGGTATGCTCTTCATAATATGAGCAACCAGAATTTCTCCTTTGTTTTGGCGCTTATCGTTAACTTTTATCAGGTGATACCCGAAGTTTGTTTCCACAGGTTCCGAAACTTCTCCTACCGGAGTGTTATAGGCGGCATCTTCGAAAGGAGCAACCATTGTAAAAGCCGAAAAATAACCCAGGTTCCCTTTGTTGCTTTTAACCGTTGGATCTTCAGAATATTCAAGTGCTGCCTGTTCGAAGTCTTTACCAGCAATTATTTCTTCCCTGATTTTTGAAATCCGATCGAGAACTGCCTGCTTTTTTGCTTCGTCTGCTCCTTTATCTACCATTAAAAGAATGTGGCTGGCATTTACCTCAAGCTGCATTCTGTTGTATAATTCGCGAACCAGCTGGTCGTTGTATTTTACATCGGTTAAATACGGTGCAGCCACCTCATTTCTGTAACCTTCCAGTTCTTTAATAAATGTAAGGCTGGTATCCATCTTCAGATTCTCAGCCTCAATAACCTTTAATTTAAAATCGATAAACAGATCGAGGTAATCTTCCGGCGATTTTTTATCAGTGTCTTTATAAAGATTATTGTTGTTTTTTTGATATATATATTCGAATTCAGCTCTGCTGACATTCTCTCCACCAATGGATACAAGTGTTTCTTCGTTTTGTGCGGATGCACATACGGTAAAAACTATAATAAATAAAAACGAACTTAAGATTCGTACCATGTTTCTAGATGTAATTTTTTGAATTTTTCGTTATGGTAACGAGTAGTACCTCTGTTTTGTTATTCTTCAGGACTTCATTGACATTTTATTGTTGTCTGCTGCTATAGTTGGGAGCTTCGCGTGTGATGCTTACATCATGCGGGTGGCTTTCCTGAACTCCGGCATTGGATATCATGGTGAATTTTGCCTGTTGCAAGGTCTTTATATTTTTCGCACCACAGTATCCCATACCCGCTCGAAGTCCTCCAATTAATTGATACAGCACTTCGTAAAGCGACCCTTTGTAGGGAACACGTGCTGCAATTCCTTCAGGAACAAGTTTTTTTACGTCTTCTTCCATGTCCTGGAAATAACGGTCTTTCGATCCTTTTTGCATGGCTTCAACAGAGCCCATTCCGCGATATGCTTTAAATTTCCTTCCCTGGTATAAAATGGTTTCTCCCGGCGATTCTTCAACCCCGGCAAATAATCCTCCGGCCATAATCGAATCGGCTCCGGCGGCCAGACCTTTTACAATATCTCCGGAATAGCGAATACCTCCGTCACCTATTATCGGAACACCTGAACTCTTAATGGCTTTGTGTACGTTGTAAATAGCCGACAATTGAGGCACTCCAACACCGGCAATTACCCGTGTTGTGCAAATCGATCCCGGGCCAATTCCAACTTTTACCGCGTCGGCACCGGCATCAACAAGCAATTTAGCAGCTTCGGCAGTTGCAATGTTTCCCGCAACTACATCTTTTTCGGGATATTTGGCTTTTACCCGTTTCAGCATTTCAACAACACCTAAGGTATGTCCGTGAGCAGTGTCGATAACCAATGCGTCAACCTGAGCTTTAACCAGCTCGTCAACACGGTCCATTGTGTCACCTGCAATACCAATGCCAGCAGCAACACGTAACCGGCCTTTCTCGTCTTTACAAGCCAGCGGTTTATCTTTTGCTTTGGTAATATCTTTGTAAGTTACCAGTCCTATCAGCTTGTTGTCTTTGTCAACAACAGGCAGTTTTTCAATTTTATATTTTTGCAGAATTTCTGCCGCTTTTTCAAGGTTTGTCGATTCAGTTGTAGAAACCAGGTTTTTCCAGGTCATTACTTCCGAAATCGGGCGGTTCATGTCACGTTCAAAACGCAGATCGCGGTTTGTTACAATTCCCTTTAAATGACCATGGCCATCAACAACAGGAATGCCGCCAATTTTAAATTTTGCCATAAAGGCAAGTGCATCTTTAACTTGTTTTTCAGGGGTTATCGTGATCGGATCGTAAATCATACCGTTTTCAGCACGTTTCACCGTTGTTACCTGGTGAGCCTGCTCTTCTATTCCCATGTTCTTATGGATAACGCCGATTCCACCTTCGCGGGCAATAGCTATAGCCATTTTATTTTCGGTAACCGTATCCATTGCGGCCGATAATATGGGCGTATTTATAATAATATTTCGGGTGAACCTTGATGAAAGATCAACGTCTCGTGGTAAGATTTCTGAATATGAGGGAATTAAAAGGACATCGTCGAAAGTTAAACCTTCAAATTGAATTTTGTCTTCTATAAACGACATACTTAATTATTTTAGCATTTTTGTTAAAGCGCAAAACTACAAAAAATTAGCAGACTAATGGCTCTAATTTTAATGCTGCCGCTATTTTCGATAATAAAAATTGTTAAAGCTTGAAATGATTTCTTAATTTGTATTAATGCAGGATTTCACGCAAATATTAACCCGCTATTGGGGATATTCCGGGTTCCGTCCGTTGCAACTGGAAATAATTGAATCGGTTGCGTCGGGGAAGGATACATTGGGATTAATGCCAACCGGAGGTGGTAAGTCGATTACCTTCCAGGTTTATTCTATGTCGGCCGAAGGTATTTGTATTGTAATTACTCCTTTAATTGCATTGATGAAAGATCAGGTGGAAGGTCTGAATCGAAAAGGAATAAAAGCTTTGGCAGTACACAGCGGAATGTCGGCCAGGGAAATAAAATTTACCCTCGATAATGCCGTGTGGGGCGATTATAAGTTTTTGTATGTTTCTCCTGAACGTTTAAATACCGATCGTTTTGTGGAGCGTTTGAAACAGATGAAGATTAATCTTTTAACAATCGACGAAGCGCATTGCATTTCCCAATGGGGTTACGATTTCAGGCCCAGTTATTTAAATATTGTGCGGGTTCGTGAGTTATTGCCCGATGTAAAAATGCTTGCACTTACGGCGACTGCAACTCCCAAAGTAGCCGACGATATTCAGGATAAACTGGGATTCAAAGAGAAGAATCTGTTGAAAATGTCGTTTCATCGCGATAACCTGAGTTACCTGGTTCGTCACGTCGAGAATAAGAATGCCTATTTGCTGAACTCACTGAAAAAGACAAAGGGGGCCGGGGTTATTTATGTGAGGAATCGGAAAGCCACTCGCGAAGTATCAGACGAGTTACGCAAAAATGGTATTTCGGCAAGTTATTACCATGCCGGATTAAGTAATTTGGTTAGAAGTACTAGGCAAGACAGCTGGTTAAAAGGCCAGACACGGGTGATTGTTGCTACCAACGCGTTTGGAATGGGAATCGACAAACCGAATGTGCGTTTTGTAATTCATATCGATTCGCCCGACTCGCTTGAAGCTTATTATCAGGAAGCCGGCAGGGCAGGGCGCGACGGGAAAAAGGCTGCCGCAGTTTTGCTTTTTAATAATTCCGATAAAACAAAACTGAAAAAACACGTATCCGTTTCTTTTCCCGAAATCCCGAATATTAAACGAATATACAACGCTGTATGTAATTATTTCCAGATTGCAGTTGGCCACGGGAAAGGGCAGGTTCATGAGTTTAGTTTACAGGGATTTGCACAGGCTTATAAATTTCAACAGGCCATGGTTTACAGTAGCCTGAAGATTTTGCAACGCGAAGGGTATCTCGAATTTACGGAGCAGGTTGACAGCCCCTCACGTATTTATTTTCCCGTTTCGCGCGAAGAGTTGTATAAGTTTCAGGTTGCCAATGCTAAACTCGACGATTTTATTAAACTGATTTTACGTTCCTATACAGGTCTCTTTAGTGGATATGTAGCGGTTGATGAGGACCTTCTTGCCAGTCGCGCCAACCTGAATCATGAACAGGTTTATAATTTTTTAAAGCACCTCCGTCAATCAAATGTAATTGATTATGTACCCCGAAACCGGACGCCTTTTATTTATTTCAGTAAGGAACGAATTCATATCGATCGCTTAAAAATTTCGAAAGAGAACTACGATATCCGAAAGAAAGATTATTCAGAAAGGATCGATGCCGTTATTGATTATGCAACAAACTCTTCGCGTTGCCGAAGCCAGATATTGGTATCGTATTTTGGCGAAACCGACTCTCCACCCTGCGGAACCTGTGATGTGTGTAGGGCAAAGGAAATGATGCGGTTGAGCGACTACGAGTTTCAGTCCGTTGCAAAAAGGATTAAAAAAATTATTGAACAACCATGTACCTACGAATCGTTGCTTTTAAAATTAGAAGGCGATCAGCAAAAAATGCGGGAGGTGATTAAATGGCTGCTTGATAACCAAAAAATAATCTATCGCGTTGATGGCAAGCTGGAATGGAGAGGTGAATGAGTTTAGTGTTCAGTAATCAGCAGCAGTATTCAGTCTCGCATGGCAGCTCATTTATGTCTTAAATCTTCAATTTAAAAATCTTTACTACTTTTACAGCGGTTTTTATTCGGGTTCAGTATGAGTGAAGAGGGCATCAATCAATTTGTTTATTCGAAAAATGTGGTGGAGTTTGTTACAGTGGCTAACGAATATTGCAACAGCATTGAAAGTGCGTCTGCTTTTACCACCAAAGAGAATCTGGAACGATTACAAAAATTGTTACCATTGCTTTATATAAAAGCTTCTGTTCTACCTAAAATAGAACGGGTGATTGACGATGAACTTGAGAAGTTTGTATCAGAACTTGATTATAACAGGCTGCATCAGAAATGGTTACAACTTTTAGGAGAGAATGATAGTTTTTACGAGGTGTTCGATCCGAATATTCAGTTTAGTGAAGAAACTGTTAGAGCCAGTGTTTCCGAGAATTTACTTGATGTGTATCAGGATATTAAGGATTTTATCACTTCTTACAGTCTCGGAAACGAAGATGTGATGAACGATTCGCTGGCTGAGTGTTTGTTTCATTTCGAAGAATTTTGGGGGCAGCAGGCAGTTAATGTATTAAGAGCAATTCATATGCTTTTGTACGGTAATGTCGACCTGAATGCAAAAGATAATAAAGATGAAGTGGCTCCGGGAAAGGGCAATCCGAAATGGTTGGAGAATTTTTGGGGCACAAACGAAGAAGAGGAATAGATGTTTAAAGAAAGTATTTCAAACGAAGAATTAACCGACTTGCCGTTACGACGGTTCGAAGGTGATATTATACTGGTTGATTCGATGAAAAAACTTAAGATGGCTATTGATGATTTAAGTAATCATCCTATCATTGGGTTCGATACTGAAACCAAGCCGTCGTTTAAAAAAGGTGTTGTGAATAAGGTTGCGTTATTGCAACTTTCTACAAAAACAAGGGCTTACTTGTTTCGTATTAACCGTATTGGCCTGCCCCTGCAAATTACTGAATTACTGGCCAACGAAAATATTATAAAACCCGGAGTTGCTATCCGCGATGATATTAAAGGCCTGCAGGAAATAATGGACTTTCAGCCGGGTGGTTTTGTCGAATTGCAAGATCAGGCAAAAGAGATGGGAATTCAGAATTTTAGTCTGAAAAAATTAACCGCAATTGCGTGTGGCTTCCGTATCTCGAAAGGACAACAACTTACAAATTGGGAGGCAAAGGTACTTACTGAGGCTCAGCAAAATTATGCGGCTACCGATGCCTGGGCTGCACTGGAAATATTCGAAAATTTTTCAAAAAATTAGGTATGACAAAAGAGTTTGTCAGGATTGTATTAAAATCAGGGAAAGATCAATCACTAAAACGTTTTCATCCCTGGGTGTTTTCAGGGGCCATTAAAAAAATGTATGGTACTCCTGCCGAAGGAGATCTGGTGAAAGTGTATTCCAACAAAGATGAGTTTTTGGGAATCGGACATTACGGAATCGGATCGATTGCTGTGCGTATTGTTTCTTTCGAAGACATTGAACCTGACTTTGATTTCTGGAAAAGCAAGATAGAAAGTGCATGGAACCTTCGCAAGAGTTTAGGTTTTATCGATAATCCCGAAACCAATGTTTTTCGACTGATCCATGCCGAGGGCGATGGAATGCCCGGATTAATAGTTGATTATTATAATGGTACTGCCGTTATGCAAATGCATTCGGTTGGAATGTACCTGATTGGCGAAGAATTGGTCAAAGCTTTGAAAGAGGTTCTTGGAGAACATCTGAAAGCTATTTATAATAAAAGCGAAAAAACATTGCCTTTCAAAGCCGATGTGGATTCTGAAGACGGATATTTATTTGGCAATGATTCGGAAAATGAAGTAAGCGAATATGGACTGAAGTTTAAAGTTGACTGGGAAAAAGGACAGAAAACCGGTTTCTTCGTTGATCAACGTGAAAATCGTTTGCTGGTTCAGCAATATTCGAAAGACCGCGATGTGTTGAATATGTTTTGCTACACAGGAGGTTTTTCATTTTATGCCATGAAAGGTGGTGCAAAATCAGTTCATTCGGTTGATGCTTCGGCAAAGGCTATCGATTTAACCGATGAGAATGTGGAATTCAATTTTCCGGGCGACAAGCGTCATGAATCGTTTGTGGTAGATGGTTTCGAATTTCTAAAAGATATTCAGGACAAATACGATCTGATCATTCTCGATCCTCCCGCATTTGCCAAACACCGGAATACCCTTCCGCAGGCATTAAAAGGGTATAAACGAATCAATACCCGGGCATTTGAACAAATCAGAAAAGGCGGGATTTTATTTACCTTTTCGTGTTCGCAGGTGGTTTCTAAAGAAAAATTCCGTGAGGCAGTATTTTCTGCTGCAGCAATTGCCGGAAGAAATGTCAGAATCCTGCACCAGTTGAGCCAACCCACCGATCATCCAGTAAATATTTACCATCCTGAAAGTGAATATTTGAAGGGGTTGGTTTTGTATGTGGAGTAGGAGAGAACAAGGCAAAAATTAAATGGCAAAAGGATAAAGGACAAATAAGTGAATGAGTTATTGAGCAAATGAGGAAGAACTTTGTGTAGCTTTGTGCTTCCTTTGTGAAACTTTGTGGTAAAATATAATTACATGAAAATGCAAGAACTGACAAACAAATATAACGCCCAGCTAGATGAAAAAACGATTGTAGAAAAATTACAATTTCTTGTTGAGCAGCATCCGGGGAAAGTGGTTTTTACCACCAGTTTTGGTTACGAAGACCAGGTAATTACAGATATAATTTTCAGTAATGATTTGGATGTTAAAGTAATCACACTTGATACCGGACGTTTGTTTCCCGAGACTTATAAAGTATATCGCAGCACTTTGGAAAAATACAAAAAGCCAATTAAAGCGTATTTCCCACCAACTGAAGAAGTGGAAAAACTCCTGGACGAAAAAGGCCCCTTCAGTTTTTACGAATCGCTGCAAAATAGAAAAGAATGTTGTTACATCAGGAAGGTGATTCCATTAAAACGTGCCCTTAGCGGAAACGAAATCTGGATTACCGGTCTCCGTGCTTCGCAATCGGATAACAGAAGCGATTTGAGGGAATTTGAAACCGATGAGGGCAATAACATCATAAAATACAATCCGTTGCTGTCGTGGAGTCTTGAAGAAACCATTGAGTATGTAAAACAAAACCATGTGCCTTACAATGTGCTTCACGATAAAGGTTTTGTAAGCATTGGATGTCAACCATGTACAAGAGCTATTCAACCGGGCGAAGACTTCAGAGCCGGACGATGGTGGTGGGAGCAGGGATCAGGAAAAGAATGTGGGTTGCACAGTCTGAAAGGATAATAAGTCGTTAAAATCTGTTTCTAAAAGTAAGATTGTAGTCTCTGAATTATTCAGGAAGAACAGTTGGTGTTTCTCTTTCCTCCAGGTTAAAATATTGAAATACCTGGAATGTTACCGGGATAATCAGTAAAATGGTATTCACCGCTGTTGAAATTCCACTTAAAATCCAGTACCACTTGGGGTAATCTGCTAAGTTGACCTGTCCATCAGCGGGGAGGTTGTTGGTTGCATCCATCAGTAACCCCGGGATTGAAAACAACATGTTAACAAGTAACACTATAATTAGCCCAACCAGGTTAAGAGCCAGGGTGTTCCACCATTGAGTATTAACCAGTTTCCATGAGCGTGCAAGCGCATGCGAAAGACCTTGCTTTTGGTAGATTATAATGAATATCGCTAACGAAAAAGTATTGGCAAAATAAATTCCGGGAGCAAAACACATCATCATTCCAAAGAAAACAATTATAGCATAAACAAAGCCTGCTCCCAGCGCCAGTAAACTATTATTAAATAGATTTGCACTGATATCGTTGATGTTGAAATTTCCTTTACCCTTTTTAATGTACACTTCAACATAGCTGTAAAAAGTGCCGATTAAAAGCGATTGGATGAAAATTCCGAAAAACATGAAAACAAAAAGATTGAGGTAAAACGGCCCGATATTATTCATTAGCATTTCCTGGTCGCTCAGGTCTACTTTGCTGAATACATTTCGTTGCATGTAAACCTGTCCTGCAGCGTAGAGGACAATGAGCGGCAATACATAAATAATTATGAGTCGGGAGAGAGGTTTTATTTCCTGTTTCAGGAATTCGAAAGAATCGGAAATTATCTCTGCAAATTCTCTTCTTTTCCGGAAAAGGATTTCGTTATGCTGCATAAAAAACTGGCTTATTCGAATGTTTTTGTTTCAATCTGGTATTTGTTTCGTTCGCTTGAACTTCTGGAAACAAGTTCTCCTAAAAATCCGCCCATAAAAAACTGGGCACCAATAATCATAGACGTAAGTGCAATGTAAAAATATGGGCTTTCTGTAACGAGGTGCCCTCTTAATCCCTGGTTAAGCAATATCATTTTCTGAACGCCCAGGTAACCAGCTGCAATAAATCCGATAATAAAAATAATGGCGCCGAGAACACCGAAAAAGTGCATGGGGCGTTTTACAAAGCGCGAAATAAAAGTAACCGACATCAGGTCGAGCGGGCCGCGAATAAAACGTTCCAGTCCAAATTTAGTGACACCGTATTTTCTTTCGGCATGAACAACCACTTTTTCCCCGATTTTTTTATATCCTGCCCATTTGGCAAGTACCGGAATATAGCGGTGCATTTCGCCATAAACCTCAATACTTTTCACAACGTTTTTCCGGTAAGCTTTCAAGCCGCAATTCATGTCGTGAAGTTTAATACCTGTCATACGACGAACTGTCCAGTTGTAAAGTTTACTCGGAAGGTTTTTGGTAAATACCGGGTCGTGACGTTTCTTTTTCCACCCCGACACAAGATCGTAGCCATCTTCCTTAATCATTCTGTACAGCTCGGGAATTTCGTCCGGACTGTCTTGTAAATCAGCATCCATGGTAATTACCACATCGCCCTGAATGGCTTCAAAACCACAAAACAGGGCTGCTGATTTTCCGTAGTTACGCCTGAATTTAATCCCTTTTATAAATGGATTGTCTTTTTGGAGTTGTTGTACAATTTTCCACGAGTTATCGTGGCTCCCATCATCAATCATCATAATTTCATAAGTGAAATTATTTTTATCCATCACTTTTTTTATCCAGGCTGTTAATTCTGGAAGTGATTCTTCCTCGTTAAAAAGAGGCACAACTACGGAAATATCCATAAAAAACTAAATGTTTTATTATTCCGGAACCTCGTCGCTTGGTTCCTTTTTTGTAAATATTGAAGTAATTAAACTGATTATTAGTCCTGTAATAGCTCCTCCAAAAATGGATGAAATGGAAATAATCAAGGGTGTCTGAAATTTGCTCATCATTTCGATAGTAGCATCCAGCTGTTCTTCAGGAACTCTCCCTTGTTCGATAATTTGTTGTTCCATAAACAAACGTAATTGTTCCTGCAGCGAAGGATCGATAACAGTATATAGGAGATATGTATAAATGGCTCCAAGTATTGAAGAAAAAATAACTGTCATAACTCCAACCCCAAAGGCCTGTCCATACGTCATTTCTCCACCCAGCGCTTTTCTGAAATTAAGCTGTGCCAAAATCACACCAGCTAAAAGAATAATATACGTTGGATATTGTACCCATTTTTCAAAGGTGAATCCTAGAACATAAAAAATTACTGAAACCAGAATTGTAGCGATTCCAAGATAGAGGCCGTAAGTAAGGGCCGATTTCATGAGAGATACAGGTTTTTGTTCCATAATCGTTTATTTTACTTAAAGTTCGACAAATATAAATGTATTTTAATGAATAGCGTTTTTAAATTGGTGTTATTTGGGAATTCAATTAATAAAATCCTTTTCACTAAAAATTGGTTTATAAAAGGTAATGTATGTTCAGTCATTTCGCAAATATTAACGAAAAATATTAAAATTTTAAATGTTTTATCTCCACCTAATCAAGTAGATAAGTGTCTGTCTGTTCAGGATAATTACGCGATTGAAAAAAATTGTTTGGAGGAAGACTAAAATTTTCTACTTTTGTCGCCGGGTAAGTCCTGTGCGACCAGCTCCTGCTGAATCCCCCCAGGGTCGGAAGGCAGCAAGGGTAGGCGGTTGTAGCGGTGCGACACAGGTCGCTTACCCACTTTTTTCGAAAAGAAAAACGTTCTAAAAAAAAGTGATAAAAAAGTTTCAAAAAGGTGTTGCAGAATTGAAAAATAATTCTTTCCTTTGCAGCCGCTGATTTGAAAAAGCAACGTTCTAAAAAAAAGATTGACAAAATAAGCCGAATTAGCTCAGTTGGCCAGAGCACGTGATTTGTAATCTCGGGGTCCTCAGTTCGAATCTGAGATTCGGCTCAAAATATAGTTCGGGAAGATACCGAAGCGGTCAAACGGGGCAGACTGTAAATCTGTTGGCTCAGCCTTCGTAGGTTCGAATCCTGCTCTTCCCACTTTTAAAAGGGTTAACTTGTTGAGATACAGGTTGACCCTTTTTTTATGTCTCGATATTGTCCCAACCCTATCGAAAACTCACCTTTTTATTGAAGTTTTTTAGCCAGTAGAGAATGATTAACTTTGCAATATCTCGTTATAATGATAATGAGGTTTATAATTTGCCTTCAAATTTGAGAATTTCAAACGCAATTTGAGAATTTTTCGTTGAGAATTTTTGACACACGTCAAGAAAATAATGTCATTTTTCAGGGTTACTTTTGTAGTGTTTTCACTACAAAAGCGACTACATGAACATCAATCCAACGCAAACAAAGACAATTAGAAGCTTAATCTCAAAGAAAGACAAAGAACACTTGGCTATCAAGCTGGGTAAGAGTGCTCGTACTATTGAGGCTGTATTGAACTGTCAAAGGACGAATGATGAAATCGAACGGGCTATTTTCAATGTGGCGAAAATGAATCTGGCCAAACTCAACCAAACCATAACAACTATTGAAGCCCAAAACCTTCTCCCCATAAATATTCAATATTTCAAACAACTCAAGTCCTGCTCCAGTTGGACAAACGACGAAACATATCAAAGATACAATGATATTTACATTCGACTTTGTCACTATACCTTTGATGATGTTTCAGAACTCTGGTCAAACTTAAAAAAGAACTTCCGGGATATTATCCCTCATAGTATATATTGCTGCGACTTGATCGCCAGACTAACCGGTGTAAATGAAGAAACAGCAATCAGTTTTTATAACAAATCTATTATTGATTTTTAAGGTCATAATTTGCAGTAAGAACCTCCACTTTTTTTTTTTGATTTGTTTTTGTCCTTGACACACTTACTTTCTGAATAAAATTTAGTTGATTCCATCCGTTTTCCTCTACATATTTATACAGGATCGGAGATGGGTAACTGCTTAATAAAAACCTTCCATCTATATTTGAAAGCTGTTTTAAAAGCCTTTCAAAATCTTCAATTGTGTAACCGTCATAGTGGCCACAATCACTGTTGTAATAGGGAGGATCACAATAAAAAAATGAACCCTTCCCATCCCTTGAGCTAATCACCCGAAGCGCGTCAGTGCATTCTATCTGCACACGTTGTAATCTAATCGCCAGTTCTTCAGTAAAAGCCTCACGTTTGTTTTTAATTTTAGTTGAAACTGTTGGCTTTTGTTTGTCATACCCCCAGGAGCCATCAATCTTTGCGGCAAACCCCTGACTTGATAAAACCCATACAGCCCAAGCCCTTTTTATCCGGCTGAACATGTGAGGATTTTCATAGATCACTTTGGCATCATTGTGCAATGACCTGGAATGAAGTGTAATCCTGATCATTTTCTCCAGGTCTATAAAATCATTCTGGCATACCTCATAGAAGTTGATCAACTCCCGGTTGGTGTCGTTTATTACTTCAAGCGGGCTTGGTTCTTTAGCCCAAAATACTGCACCTCCTCCAATAAAAGGTTCGCAGTATAATCTTACATCACTTGGCAAAACAGGTAAAATATGCTTCAACATACGCTGTTTGCCCCCATAGTACGAAATTGGTGTTGCTACATTCATAAATAAAAAAATTAGTACATTTGCGACGCTACATTTAAAACAAAAACTCAATAGGAAAAGACTTTTGCCCGGACGGTATTTCGGACAAAATCCTATTGGGTTTTTTGTTTTTTTGAATGTAGCAGCCGTCCGGGTTTTTTAGACAAAATCAATTCCCTCCAAATAAATCCACATTGGTTGAAACAATTCAAAAAGCTTTCTCATTTTTTCAAGGAACGAAGCCTGATCTTCAGGCGCTACTCCGGTTGCTTCAATGGTTATTGCAGAAGCCCTGTAAACGCCACCGGAGTCATAGTAATAACTACCACTATAATCAATTTCTCCATCAAAATACAATACATATTTATAAAGCGGTCTGGTGGATGTTGCACCTAATGCCTGAGCGATTAATTCAATTGACCTAGGTGTACCTGACAGACGGAATATCAATATAATAGACTGGAGTATTTTTCGATATTCGTCTGTCGTTAATCCCTGGTGTAAAACTTCAGGTGACAATCCAAACATTTCAAGCCATAACTCAAGCTTCTCAATGTTCGTTTCTGTTTCAAAATTTATCAATAGCTGACTGATCCGCAAAACCTCAAGCCGGTTTGCCCAAGTTAAATCAATTGCGCTTGTTTTTATATTCTTAATACTCTCAGGTACCAACATAACTACTCAATATTTATTACAATTTCACCACGCTGATAAAATTCGCCAGTTTGGAGAACCGGGACATTTTCAAAATTTAAATTCACTATTTGTTGCAATCCTTCAGCATTTAATAAATAATTGGTAATGCCTGTCAGTCCAAATTCAGAGGAAAATAACAAAGAAAGCTGACCAAAATAGCGTTCTAACTGATAATCTATATTGTCGGTTAACACTTGAGCGTCACATCCGTCTACTGAGCGAACATTTACAGTTCCGTCAATTAACACCGGCACAGCCTGGTTAAATTCAAACATATTACCAATAACTCCAAAGTCGTCGGTTGTAATTGCCTCAATTATGGCTGTCTCCAGTTCTGCATCATGGATCACCCCAGAATCAATAAAATTATTTGTGACCTTCTTAATTGGAATAATACGAACCCTGCCCGGCAGTAATTCCGGCAAATCATTTTTTGAAAACAAAAGCACGTCAGCCACATCAGGCAATGATAATATCCTGGAAGAATAGGCAGCTTTTGTTCCAAGCCCATTACCTTTATTGGCCAGTAAAATTCTTTCTCTGTAATCATCATCACTTTCGTTTTCCAGCCTTACAACTGCAAACAAGCCTCCCCAATAATCCAGGCTGGTTCCTTCGGCCAGTTGAACAAAGTTTTGACGCATTATATATTCCATACCATTCCTCAAAAGAGTTTCCCTATACGTCATGCAGTCAATTAAAATACGCTCGGGATCAGCCTCATTTAAATCTAATCCCGTTTGGGTTTGAAACGATGCAATCGTATCCAGTAATATTTGTTCCGGGTCTTTATCAATAAAAATAATTTCTTCCATATCTGTTTAGCTTAAAGTTCCTGTTCCTGGTGATGTTGTCGCTCCTGTCTGTGCAGCCGCAGTACCTGCTGTTGCCACAGGTATCCCGGCCATTACGGTAACAGTAGCACTTTTAATATATGTATCAATAAGCGTTGCCAGCTGATCTGCAAAATAATCGTCAGAGATTTCCTCTTTTGTTCGCATGTTTGTTAGCAAACTTTTGATACCTGTTTTTAATGTCTCTTTTACTAGTGGCATAATATTAATCGTTTAAAAGGTTATCTGTTTTTTGTTCCAGTTGCATTACTGCCTGTATGGTCGGTGGCAGTGGTGTTCCACTTGGTCCGACACCGGTTGAAACAGTCAACTGTTTAATAGTTGTAAAAAGGTCTTTCAAAATGGTTTTTAAGCCCGTTGAATCGTTTTTCAAAGCAGCTTTATTTCCTGTTATTTCGAAGGTCATTTTATCCTGAACGACAGAATACAAATCATCTTTGGCCGTTGTGGCTGTTTTTCCAAATTGCCGTACTTCTGTATTCTCATCCACGTTGGCCGGGACAGGATCAGCTCCTGAGAACACACAGCCCAACGCAATATTTTTTCCTCCTTCAAGCCAGCACACAACCTGGGTGCCGGTACTTGGTAAATAAAAAACATTGTTGCTCCCGGATGTTGGAACCAGAACCGAACAGTTCGCTTCCGTATCCAAGTGAGAAAATTCAACCAAAACAACAGCCTTTTCAGTATCTACGCTTTTAACTATTCCTATTTCAATCATTCCTGGAGCGTTATTTTAGTGGTGTAACCACCTGTTTTACTAATAGAGTGTTTTGCCTGGGCGATGTACCAGGTTTTATCAAAATTTCCAAAGTCGGTTGTTTTAATCCTTACACCGGCGCGGTATTTTACATCACCGGAAAATGTAAGTTCAAACTGAACACCATTTTTATTACGGTTTTCAACTTCGTTCTTTGCCCGTTGGTCTGCTTCTGTCTGGTCTGCAACTTCAGCCCAAAGTGTTATCGATCCTCCACCATCGATACCGGCATCATAACTCCCGGTAATCATTTCTTTTTCTTCTTTTTTCCAACACTTAATTGTGCATTTACTAATTCTCCCGGAGGCTTTATCAGTAAGCCCGTAGTCAATTACATCCAGGCGCGATATCGTTCCGACTACCGAAGCGTTCTTTACATCATCTCTGGGGATAAAATAAAGATCAGTCCCCTCAATTTTCAAAATACGTCCGGTTTCCCTGGCTAATTGTTCCAGGAACTGAAGGCCTGTACCTTTTTGTATTCCCGTCCAGGTGCCCGACAAATCCCCTTTAGCCGTATATCCAAGCTCCGACGCAATTTCCTGAACGATCTCACTAATCGATTTTGCTTCCTGGTTCTTTCGGTAGGCATCCGAATTTATAGAAGATCCTCTCGCGCTCATTGCCCTCATACTGCAAAAGTCACCCCGGCGCGATCCACTCAATGAAACATCATCGATAAAGAAAGAACCGCAATTAATCAACTGGCTATCCACATAACCAAGTTTAACAATCAGCCGGTCATCAACAGCCGGATACCATGAATTAAAAAAGTAAGCGGCTGCATTTTCAAAACTCAGCTCAAGTTCAGCTGCTTTGTTCTCCAGGTATTCTTTAAAAACAATAGTTTCCAATATCGGGGCAAAATCTTTGCTTACATCCTTCCCCTCATATATTATAGAGTATGTTGGTGTCATTCTTTCCAGGGGGCTTTAATGGTTGTTTCTTCCAGTTCTTCATCCGACAGCTGTGGTACCACAATTTTAGCGCCCGACGGTAAATAAATTTGAGTTGCAGTAATACTCGGATTTGCAGCCATTAAAGGCGCAATCATGGCCGAATCACCATAAAAATCGTATGCAAGGCTATCCCACCTGTCCATATCTGAAGCGATGTAAATTAATCGTGCCATATATTTAATTCTCAACGGTTAAAGTTCGTTTTGGGGCTTCGCTACTTGGACGGCTTTCCGTTTTCTTACGTGATTGAGTTTCGCGGTCAGCAAATTCAAGTAAATTCAGGGTTAAATCTGCTTCTGTAATAACCCCGTTCCGGTCAGTGCGTTTCACCGTGGATGAAATATTCTTTACCACATATTGCCCCTGATATATACCGGATGCAAAGACAAGCTTTTGCGCTTCTCCGCTTTTACGCACATTATCCAGTGCATCAATTGTTCCGGGAACGTCATGGCCTATAAAGTTTCTTAATTGAATTGAGATCGTGACTTGTGACAATGTTTCGCCCATCGCCTGGAGCGTTGGTTTGCCTGTGGCCAAATCATGCTGCGCAAAATCATACCCGGTTTCGTTCGAAAAGCCACTTATACCATCGCTAACAGCAAAGTTTATGTCTCCTAATCGTGCAAAATCCTGCTTATCCGGCATAATTCAACCTCCTCTCTTTTCTTTGTTCTTCATTAATCAGCCTCATAAGTTCATCCTTATCTTTTCGTAGCATTTCCATCAGATTATCGCGGCTCTGTTCCGTCAACTCTGCTGAAATATTTACTTGTGGACTATAAGTAACCTCAATCTTACTATTCTGTAAGTTCCTTTGATTCTCAGTTTTTGCCTCATTCCTAACAATGTTCTGAGTAATGTTTTTAGTAACCTGGTCAAGATTATTGTATTCCGGTGCATTTACATAATTCGTCCGCTTTACATTTGAAACTGCTTGATTATAAATTGGATTAAAAGGAACTTGCGCATTTGTTTCCTGATTTGCCACCGGATTAATTGTTGGACTGACCTTATTGATTAATCCGGGTATCTGCACAGCTTGCATTTCCGGAGGATACATTTTAATTATTCCCGGAACCTGAATTGGATTTACTTTAGGACTTAGCGTGTCCATTGCTCCCGGAACCCGAACCGAATTTGCTTTAGGATTAAGTGTATCCATTGTTCCCGGCACTTTCACAAGTTTCATAACGGGGCTATCCATGTTCATCATTCCCGGAATCTGCATCGATGCTGGTTCTGGCATGTCCATGTTCAGTTTTCCATCAATAGGCATTACACCAGGAACAGGAGTTTGCATATTTTTTACAGAAAGAGGATTATCCTTTTTCTTCGATTTGTAAAGGAAATTGCTTGTATCAATTGCCTTGCCCTTAGCCCAACCGGCTCTGTTGGCATCTGCTATTTCTCCACGGCGGTCAACAACATTTTTTATCACACCAACAGGTGTAGACTGTATCATCCCTTTGCCAATGTCGCCAAAACCTTCTTTTGTGATTTTCCAGGCTCCTGAAAAGTCTTTTTTCTTCAGCAACTGAAAAGCCTGCATAAGTTTTTTTATGCCGGCTATTATTTTTTGAATCGGGTTAACAATACTGTCGAAAAGAATTTTACCAAACTGTTTAACTGTTTCCCAAGCAGCAACAATACCGCCACGAAACCAGTCAAAATGTTTCCACGCCATCAAGATCGCACCCACTAAACCAATCACCAGAGCTGTAATCCATACAATAGGGTTGGCAAACAGTGCAGCAGTCCAAGCCCAGGTACTTGCAATTACACCGCCAAGGGGAGCAAGCAAACTCCCTAAACTCAACTTGCTTAATGCCATAATCTTATTCCATCCGGCCTGAATTGCAGCAGTAAGTACCATTCTTTTACCCCAAAGTGCTGTTACCCCACTTGCAAACATTTGCGCTTTTGAGACTATCCACGTCCAGGCGGCCTGAAGTTTACTGACAACTGTCTGACGGGCTTGCAAAATCATTCCTTTCCGGGTTTCGGCATTCCACAATTTTCCAACAAATACACCGAATGAAACGGCCTTGTTTTTCAGCCAGATACCACCGGCAGCAATCCGTCCGGCTGTGCCATACCTGGCAATTAGCGAGCTATAAGTTTCAAGCTTTCCGGCTTTAAGAGCCAGATTCATCAACCGGGCAGCTTTTGTAAACTTAAAAATTGCCCCAACCGGTTGCAAAATTCCGCTGCTGGCTACTAAGGCTCCTGCCCGCAACACACCAAAAACTTTTCCGGCAATGTTCAATCCCATTAATCCTCCACCAACAAGAAGGATATTTTTCAATAATTCCGGGTGTGCCTGGCTAAATTCATTAAACTTATCAATTACCGGTATAATCCCGTTTAGCATATCGGTCATTATTGGCATCACAGAAACACTTAACCTGGTAACACCATCGAGCAGTTTACCTAACGCAGTACTCCATGATCCTCCGGCAGTCTTACTCATTTCATCCATCATTCCGGCATATTTTCCGGTACCGGAAGTCATATTTTTAAAAGCCTGGTCAATTTCTTTAAAAGTGATTTTTCCTTCTGAAGACAGTTTCTTTATTTTCGATTGGGGAACGCCCATCACCTTTGCAAGCTCTTCAAAAATCGGGATACCACGTCCGGCCAGCTGGTTTAAATCTTCATTGAATACAGTGTTGCTAACTTTTATTTTTCCGTAAATCTCTGAAAGTTCTGTAAAAGGCATTCTAACACCGGAAGCTACATCGCCAACACGTTGCAATGTTGCTTCCAGGTTATCAGCTTCAACACCAAAAGCAATGAGATTACGACCGGCTGCAATTACTTCCTTGTTCTGAAATGGGGTAATGTTACTGAAGTTATTAAGCTTATTCATCACCTGAACCGCTTTGTCAGCACTCCCCAACATAACTTTAAAAGCCACATTGTTCTGTTCCATGTCAGCACCCAGTTTCAGGAAACCCAACCCGGCTCCGACACCAATCATGTTCCCGACAGAAAAAAGGCTATTTACCTTCGAGTTAAAAGATTGAACACGTGATTCAAGACGGTTAACCTGTCCGTTAATGCGCCCCATCACGCTCCCTGTCCGGTTAACAGCATTAAATATTACTCCTATGTTTATTTTGGCACTCATGCTTTTGTTTTATCTAAAAAAAGCCCCGTATTGCAGGAGCAAACAGGGCTTTAGTCTTTCTTCAAATCTTCAAAAAAACTATTCAGTTCATTAATCCAGTCGTTCAGCTCCGGTATTGTCATCCGTTTTATTTCTGCGTATTCAAACCGAGCTTCTCTTGCAAGGAGGACAACAGCTCTTCTGATCCCATTGCACCCCCCAACATTAACTCGGTTTGTAATTGCAAAAAATCAGTGGCCGGCATTTTACGGAGGTCTTCCATTGTCAACTTTTTGCCGTCAAAGGTGCATATCTCAGCAACTACGGCCATGTTAAACCCAACCCCCTCAACTTCTCCCGAAGCGCGCTGGGCGTTTAACATATCTTCCACAACAGCCTCACGGGCATCAATTTCTTTAAACTTCAGAGATTTCTCATTTTTCTTTACTGTTACTTTCATTTTCGTATAATTTATAATTAAGGATTAATTTCTATTGAATCTATGCTGTGATTATCATCCAGCCAGTTAAGTAATTTATCAAGGGTGCGGCCAATACCCCAAAGGGTTCCGAGCTGCTTATTTTTGCCAAGTACGGAAGAAATAGTCTCATCGATGTTACCAAACTTGTAACCGCTTTTTTTAATCATAATTACATTGAAAAGCGGAGCACAAACTACGTTTCCCATCTGATCAATGCTTAGTGCGATATCTCTAAAATATTTACTGTATGATTTAGTACCACGAGCCCACAAGGTTAGCATTGCAAAAACAAAACCCGAAAATCCCCCCATAGTAAACAACACGATTGCCACGATGAATAATAAAAGGTTTTTCATCATATCTTAAAATATTTAAACGGTTCGAACATTGCCTTATAATAAGCTACATCTTCATCCCGAACCCTGAAAGCTTTCATCTCTGCGAGTGCTGTGTCAGGATCCGTTTCGTTAAGTGCTTTGATCGCCTGAACATTTGTCATTACCGTACTTTGCATTTGAAGCGTCGCGGCTGTCGCTGCGTTAAGATCTGCATTTTCTGTTCCCTGAATCCTTTCACATCGAAGGATCAAGGCATTAAACATATCCATTACAGACTCGAAAGCTGAAATAAAAGCGTCATATAATTCGTCGAAATCGAAAACAATATCATCAACCGGGTATGTGAAATAATTATTTTCTTCATCAAAGAAGATATTACCAAGCTCCTGATTTTCTTCATCGTATTCAGGCATTACAACCTTGAAGACTCCTTCACTTTCGTGTTTCTCATCTGAAAGCTTATAAAATCCTGAAGCAATATTTAATGTTTTGCTTTTCCATTTGCTCGGCAGCTTGTCTCGCCAAATCACTATTTCTTCATTAAAATATTTTGCCCATGCCATATCTTATTCAATTATTGTTTGTGCTACATCTGTTACAGGAAATACCCGTCCATTTCCCCATAATATCCTGACAGCCCCTTGCGCTCCATTGTTTCCGGGACGTTTATAGTTGTGTTCGTAACCTCCGCCACCGGAACCATATATACCGCCGTATATTCCTCCCGAGCCGCCAAAACCATGTTGGTCTACTCCTCCACCGGCACCACTATCGCCTTGTCCAAACATGCCAACGCCACCGCCATTTCTTGCACCATAGCCTGAGTTCCATCCTCCGCCGCCTCCGGCCCCGCCCTGACCTGTTACACCATAGACATTTGTTCGTCCGCCTTTACCTCCATCCCCGGAATAACCTCCGGCTCCACCACCCCCGCCTGAATCAGACGTGGTTCTTGCCATACCGTCACCCCCATTTCCACCACCAATATTATTTTCAATGGTACTTCCGCCGCCTCCGCCACCGCCGCTACCACCCATGATACCGCCACCTCCGCCATTGGCTTGAACAATAACATTATCTCCGTTTTTAACCATTGAAGGTGATCCCGGATTACCGTTACCTCCACTCACACCTAGTCCGCCAGCTCCAACGATTACAGTTAACTGCTGAGAAGGATTAACCGAATAATTATTATAATACCGTAGGCCTGCGCCTCCGCCTCCGCCCCCATACGGACCATTACAACCGCCTCCTGCACCGCCTCCGCCGACGCACAAAATACAGATGTTTCCTACACCATCAGGAATAGTAAAGGTAAATGTCCCAACTGTCGTAAAAACTTCTTCTCCTCTTACTCCGCCGCTTATGCGTGGAGCCTTTTGCCCTATGCTCGGAATAGACATTATGCAGGTCGTTGGATAATTGTTAATGTTACATCTTCGCTTCCTTCGATTGCATTCCAGCACTCAAAATATAGGTAAAATGTCCCGTTCTCAGTGGGATCCGCATTACCATCGAAAGGCACGACATAATCAGGTAGCGTAATAACCGGACTGTTCGTTGTTGTTAGCTTAACTTTCAGGATTTTGTTTACCTGTAAATTATTTAACACAAGCGTTGTATCAGCAGTGAAGGCCGCGTTGATAATTCCAGCTGCTGAAAAATCCCATGTGCCGTCATCGTCGGTGATAGCCCCTTTTAGCGCTTCGGAAACATCGTCATATGTAACAGATCCTATAATTGCATCTGATAATCCAAGTGCGGCCAATGCCTGGGCTTGATCTTCAATGTTGTCAAAGGTCTTATTAAGCTTCAACGCTAAAGCTGTGGCAAACGCATTTTCAAGATCTTCGTTACTAATCGCTGCAATTGCAGCCTGAACAAAGGCCGTTGTTGCGAGTTGTGTTGTATTGTTACCAGAATCAGCTGTTGGAGCAGTAGGCGTACCATCCAGAGCAGGACTTGTTTTCGGTGCTTTAAGAGCAAGCTCATTTGCTATTGAAGTTGCAAAATTTGGATCATCACCCAAAGCCGCAGCCAATTCGTTCAAAGTGTCTAATGTTCCCGGAGAACTATCTACCAAAGCTGCTACAACAGCCTTTACAAATGCAGTTGTAGCTATTTGGGTATTGTTTGTTGCCACGGCTGCTGTAGGTGCTGTTGGAGTTCCCGTTAGTGCAGGACTTGCCTTGGGTGCTTTAAGCGCAAGTTCATTGGTTATTGTTGCGGCAAAATCAGGATCATTTCCAAGTGCAATTGCTAATTCATTCAATGTATCTAATGCTTCTGGCGCACTGTTAAGCAGTAAAGCAATAGCGGCCTTAACAAAGGCTGTTGTAGCAATCTGTGTACTATTGGTTTCCGCATCTGCCGTTGGGGCTGTCGGAGTTCCAATTAATACAGGGCTGTTTAAATCAGCTTTATTTGTTTCAGCTGATAATAAACGGTCGTGCAGGTTCCTGGTACGCTCCGCCAGTTCGGAAGCCTGACGGTTAGCAATACCGCCAGCTCCTCCCTGTACCCGGTCAGTTATTTCAAGCTGATAAATACCATCTTGTTCCCAATCATATCCGGCAGCTCCGGTTTCATCAAGGTTTGCCATCAATAATCAGTTTACTGGTTCGACCTGAAATCTTCGAGAATATCCTCGCTTCCGAATTTTATAATGTTGTTGAATATATCAACCTCATAAATCGCGTTACCGTCTTCTTCCAACTTCAGGTAATAAACGGTCATTTTATGTTCAAGGCCGTCAATCTTCTCAGTACCTTTTAAAGTCCCCAGGGGGATTTCTTTAAATACCCCAGAGATAGTAACCGTTACCGGAATGCTCTTCAGAACACCACCGGCACCATGTTGAACCATGTTCGATTTAACGGTTAACGAAACAGGCTTAACAGCACTCTCAATTTTGAAGTTGTCACCATAAATGGCATTCCATTTCAGTTTCGACTCCATTTTCTCCAGGCCTGAAGGCAGTTCCATTTCTGAGAATACACCCAAAGCAGTCACATCCTCCATTTTAAACTTAATGCTTGGCAGCTCAAGTTCTTCAAGTTTGCCAATCAGGGTTGTCCCATTCAAATAGGCATTTCCGTTTGTGATCTTGTTAATCATAGTCTCTCTGATTAAAAGTTATAGTTTGTATCAACCACCTCCTCAAATGTCAACTTATCCAGGCTAGGTGCATAAGTAACAGAAATGGTATAAAGCAATTTTCCCTGGCTAATTTCAGACGATGGGTTTTTGTCCGCATCCCACGAGCAATCACCATCGTTAATAGCTCCTTTGCCAATTAACCCACGCAAGAACTCATTTACTGAATTCTGTATCATCTCAACTGTTAACTTGGTAACATTGTTATTATCGAGGTAATTGATTGCCGCATCGATCAACGCCTCTCGGATCATCATCCTAACCGCCCTGGGAGCTATCATAACATCCGCTGTTTTCTCAGTAGGATAAGCGGCTGTCCAGTTACCCCAAACGCGGTAACCTGATCCTGTACGGCGTAATACGGTCACAATACCTTGTCCGTTCAACAGGTTCGTATCGGCTGCCGGATCAACAAGGCTGCTAATAATTTTTACCTCAGTTCCAAGTATTCCCGGAAGCTCATAATTTGATGGGCTTACCCAGTACCCTCTAACGCTATCAGTAACAGCTTTTGCCACGGCAACAGCAACCGATAAGCCCAAAGGCTGGTTATCTCCCTCGTGCGAATTATAGCGCATAATATTCGGATAGGCCAAAATAAGCGACGGTGACGAACTTGCATAAGTCCCGGCTGAACGGGCTGCCAAAGCTGCTGTAACATCGGCAGCGACCATATCAACAATGGCAAAACCGTTAATCTTATTTGCCATCTCAATCATTTTTGCCATAATAGCGGCTAACTGCGAGTAGCCCGGACAAATAATCAAATTAGGCTGCACGCCTAAACTATCCTCAATCCCCGACAACTGTTCAAGCCCGGCAATCACTTCTGTTGAATAATCAACAGCTTCTGGGATCTCTGCCTCACCTATATGCGTTGCCCATTTTTCGTCAACGTCAAGTGTCATTTTACCATCAACAATTAAGGCTGTTGCGTCAGCATTTTCGAGCACGTTAATAACGATAACTTTGGCTTTGGCGTTCGAAAAAATAAGGTTCAATGCAGCCGGAATGGTGAACCCGCCAATATCTTCTCCAAATTCAGCTACTGCCGTATCAAGGCTGGTTATCAGTTTCGCCTCGTTAACTGCACCCTGGGGAGCAATACCAACCAATGCGATAACCGAGCTGTCGCCTTCGGCAAGAACGGCCTGCTTGGCCGCTTCTTTTATCTCAACTCCATGTAAATAACTCATAATTGAATTGTCAATAAATCAGATTTGTTTTGTGCAATAATAGTATAGTGGATGGTTACAGTCTTTTGTCCTATGTCAGTAGGCGAGACTTTAACCTTTTTAACTTCAATGCGTTTTTCGTACGCCTCAAGCTGTTCAACCACATCATAAACAATGTCCACGTCTTTTTTTCTACCATCCAGCAAGTTCTCAGGCGACAAACCAAAACGTGGACGAAACGGAACTTCTCCTTTACTGGTTGTCAGGATCACCCGTATACATTGCCGGATACTTTCAACAGTATCAGTTATCCCCAAGCTGACTGTCATAATAATCATCTGTTACATTACATGCTTCTTGCTGGGTTACCGACCACTTCTGTCCGAATTGCCAAAGTCCCGAGTCTTCGCTCATAAAACTTTCAGCTTCCATAAACAAAGCTCCGGCAGAAACATCAAGCGTAAACCCTTCAAGTGCATCATGAATTTTTTTCAACATGTCATACGCACCACCTTCTCCACGAACCTGGCGCGTTACAACAACAATCTCAGCAAAGTACCTGGTTGTTTTAAGTTGCCCGCTTACATCACGGTTTAATACCTTCCGGCCTTCGTACCTTATTAAAACTTCACCCGGATCATTATCGGGATAATACCCTTTTGGATCATCCGGGTAAGGAAGGGCAGGAAAGTTTAGTTTTTCAACTTCCGCGATTAAAGCATTTTCAAAATCTTCAGGAACCATGTGGATTTAAATTTTAGAATCAGCAACAGAACAACCAGGGCAATCAGACCAAACCATGAAAGTATTTTCCGGTACCAAGGAGGCTTGTATTTTTCCGTTACAATCTTCGTTACTGTTACCTGTTCAGTTTCCAGCTTATGGTTTTCTTTCCACGAAAAATAAACCGACTCACTGTCGACCGGTACTGTAACCTCAAGCCACCTGTCGCGAAATTTAACCTGGGGAGTTGTTTTTCTTCCTTTCTCAATTTCAAGCTCCGTCATAACCACCTGGTTCAGGCTGTCGCATTCAAACAATGCCTTCAGCGACGCAGTGTCAGGTTCAGTTACAATGGTTGTATCCCTAAGGGTTTCAGTTTCTGTAACAGTAACTGTACGTTCAATAACCGGCTGCGTTGTTTTGCAGCCGGTTAAAAACAGTACAAGAATTAATATGAGTAAAAACCTCATAGTTTAGACTCCTTTCCAGGCATTGACAATATCAATCAGTTCGCTCTTGTCAACACTGCCATCCTTTAATGCAAGATCAATGGCCGCGATGGTTCGCCTGGCTCTTTCCCATAAGCCCCCAAACAAGAGGGCAATTGACGATAGCATGGCAATTACAATATTTTGCCAACTTAGCAGGCTTCCTGAATCATCCGCAACAATTTCACCGTCCGCAGAATCATCTGCTGAAATTTCCGGGGAACCATCCTGCGCAAAAGCAAAAAAGCCGGCGCAACACAATTGCGGGGTTTCCATTTCCCTTACATCCATCATCCAGACAGAATCGTTCATTACTTCAGGCTGTATAATTTCAACCTGTTCCATACTATCCTTTTTGACATCATCCGCATACTTAGCGGTAAATGCCGGGGTAACAAGGATCACCATTAACCCCAAAATCAATGATACAAATTTGTTTCTCATGATTAAATTGAAATAATTGTTAACTCAAAAGAATCGGCAAGGGCTTTAACCTGGTTGATCGCCTTGCGGCTGTCAACAACATCAGTTATTCCATCCTTGTCTATATCAGAGAACCTTTCACCCAACAGGACACAGCCCTGTATTTCCCTGGTGAAATTTCCGGGATGAATAAGAATATTCGATCTTCCGGGAACGTTACTAATTTCAAAAGTGTCATGCCCGAATTTCGGGCTGTTTCTTTTTGCAACCTGGTACTTACCTTCAGGTACGCAGCTAACATTAGGCTGATTATCTTTCCAGGGCAGCTCAAGTGAGGCCGATTGTGAAACAAGAGAACCATTATCGCTCACCAAAATGAAGCGGCCACAGGTCTGTTTATCATTACTGCGCCCTTTAAGTCTTATTAGCACGGCTTTCATAATCCGTCAAATCCTGTAAAGTGGTTACCAAATTTTTGCGTAGGAGTATTGTACTTAACCGTTCCCATTCCTTCCTCAGTTGTTTCTCCTTCAACTTCTGGAATCGATAGTACAATTGTCCGGTTTTGAATATCCTTCAGTTTCGATACGGCCAGTTTATACATCGATACGATTGAGTCGGGCATTGCCTTTTCATCGCGGCGTTTGTACAACCTGAATTTCATTATATCACCACAAACCGTCCTCAAAAGCGGATCGGTTGGTTCTGCCAGTGGCAAAGTATAAACGCCACGCAAATAGCCGTCAATTTCAGCACTTGCATCAGCGTTAATCCTCTCAAGCAGTTCGGCATCTATCTGTCCATTATTACCGGCCAGTGCCAGTAAAGTCCTGTCGCTTGCAAATGACTCTAACTCTTCCTGTGTGATATACTTCATTCGAAACCTTTTTCAAAAGCCTTTTAATCGCTTTCAATTTCTTTCAAATCATCCCCGGTGGTATTAGTGGACGCATTTTCTTTTTCGGGCTTATTCTGGCCTCTTTTTGCGTCTTTCGAAGCTGGCAGGGGTGCAAGCTCGTCGAGCTCCTTTTCCGTCAGCTTTAACTTTGCCCCGGCGGCTACGGAAACAATGTGTTCCCGCAGCTCTTTCTTTCCGGTTGGCAATTTGGAGCCTTGACGCTCCATGTATCTCGATATTATGGACTTTGCACCCATTACAAATACAGGCCTCCGAGTTTCGATAATGCCGACGGACGCACTAGCGAACTGTCAACAATCAATTCGTAGGTCGACTTCCACCAGGTATCAACCCTTGCAAGATCGTACACTGCAAAACCACCCTCGGTAGTTGCGAAACTTACGCCGTCTTCCTCTTCGAAACTTGCACAGTAAACCGAAGCACATTTATCGGCAGCCGTTCCAACTGTTTCGTCGAAACCAATAATTGGGCTGTAAGTATCAGGATCGGTCTGATAATCTCCCGGATTAATCAGGGGCACCTGGTTGTAAAATGCGATTGGTACGCCAAACTCGTTTTTCTGAATGGTGATATACTCACGGGCAATCGAATTCAAACGAGCCTGAGTACGGGCATTCATCAGTAACACTTTATTGTTTCCTTCACAAAGCGCAATCACCTCGTCAAGTTTTTCCAAAAATTGTTGCTGGGCTTTTTTGGCTGTATTGTCATTTCCCTGGAGAAGCTCAAGGCCGTTGGCTCCACCTACAATTGTACGGTTTGCAGTTACAAGCTTTTTAAGCCCTGCAAATTGTTTTACATCAGTATCCGGGTCACCGTTAATTAACTGGTGATGGAAAATGCCAGGGAAATTTTTCATGTGGCGTTTCAGGTTCGCCTCAAACTCGCTGGCAAGATCATATCCCATTCGCTCCAGGGCGACATCAATTTTCACCTGGTCACCAATAAACTTGCGCGAGGCTGTTGCGTAACCTGGTGTAAATTTAGTCTCTGAATACTCCGTACCTAGTGTACGTGTTTTTCCAGCAATTGAATCACTTGTGCCTTGTTTCCTTACGGTAATGGCCGAACCTGGTTTTTTAAAAAACTCAATATAGTTGGCCAACAAAACACTTTTACTTAACACTACCGGGATCATCTTAGCTGTAAGATCATTCCCGTAACCAATTTGAGCAAACTTCATTCGTTAGCCTCCCATCTGTTCACGGATAATGTCACCCGTAGTTTTCACTGCGTCGGCTGGTTGGCCGAAGTCTTTCACAATACTGCCATTTTTAACCGTAACGGCTGGTTTGGCAAGTTCTTTCAACAGTCCTTTCAAAGCAGTTGCTTTTTCTTCGCCAAGATCGGCACAAATACCGGCAGCAGTTTCCTTTTGTTCGGCAGTCATGTTCTTGAATTCATCGGCTGAAAAATCAACCGTGGCCTTACTCCTGTTCATAAAACCATTTAAGGTCTTTGTTAGAGCGTTTACATTCTCAGTAAGCTCTTGGTTTTGCCTTTGCAAGGCAGCAAAGTCCGCGTTTTGCGGATTCTCTTCTTTCTTTTTGTCTACCATATTATCACTGGTTTTAAAAATTGATTTAAACTCTGTTTTGAAGTCGCTTAAAAACTTTGAAAAATCAGATTGTTGTTTCTCCAGGATATCTTCAGAGGTACTGAACACACCTGTCATTTCTGCCTGGCTAAAGTTCTGGGCGTTATTCTCCTGAACAGCTGCTTTTCTAACCAGGCCAATGTGACGGATCACACCGTTTTCAAGTCGCACACTAATTTTGTTTGATCCCTGTTCGCGGATCAGGTTCATACTGTCCTCGCTCAAATCAGCGTCCGGACGGTCAAATCCGAGGCTTATTTTTTCGCCTTCGGAATAGGTTTTGATAGCTGTTTTGGGCAACCAGCCCACAATAGGGAGGTTGTTCTTTGGATGGCCTAACACAAAGGGGATTTGTTCTAAGCCGGTTTTTTGGGTTGCATCAAATATCTGCTGCACCTGCTCATTACTAAAGCTCATTGTGCCGCTCATACTTTCATGTGTCCCGGATGTAAATAATCGTACTGGCATAAGATTTCAGATTTTTCGTAAAAACATGCTGCAAACCTACCCCCGTACAATTATTTATTTTAATGTCAGGTGTCAGAGATGTTTGATGCTCAATGACTTTTACTTTGCATCATGTTAAATTCAAATCAGCAAAATTTATGGATCAAGCCCTGTTAAACCTGATCAACGGCATTCCCATTGCAGCAGCAGTTTTGTATGTGTGGATTGTTTCGGAAAAAAACCACACGGAAGAAATTGCCCAGTGGCGCGAATCTCTTGAAAAGAAAGACGAGATACTGAAGGAGACTCAAAACACCATCGGGAAACTTGTCATCGAGATAAAAAAGTCAACCTTTATTATTGAAAATTATGTCATTAGAAACGGAAAGAATCCTGCTGGAAAGCAAAATCAACAACCTGAAGAAGACGCGTGAATCAAAAAAAATGGAAGGTGAAATGTTTGTTCAACAAGTTAGAAGCGAACTGTCACCTTATCTCGAATTTGATGAACTGGATACCGAAAAAGCGCATGTTGCATTTGACAACGTAGTACGGCTTACTGCCGAAATTAAAGACCTCGACAAAGAAATCAGGAAACTCGAAAAAAGACTTCGTTAGGCATGAAAAAAGCACTACTTTTTGACAAGGCCGAAAAGTTGTATGTAGAAGACCTGTTAACTTTTGAGGCCATAGCCGCCCGGCTCGAATGCTCGGAGCGAACCGTACGCAACTGGGCAAAAGACGGCAACTGGGAAAAAAAACGCGAAAGACATTCCAACTTTCAGGAATCACTCCACCAGGATGCGCAGGACATTGCTCTTTTACTCGGTCAAAAAATTAAAGAGCAGCTTGGTGAAGGCATTGAGCCGTCAAGTCATATCATGCACAGCTTTGCACGTATCTCAACCAGCCTGCTAAAAATACGCGATTACGAACGCTCTATTGAAGCTGAAGGCCAAGATCAGGACTCAGCAGAAAAGGCTGCTAAAAACGCCGCTGAAATATTCAAACAAACATTTGGTGTTGATTTAGACTCTTAGCATGAAGAAAATCGATTATTCAAAATTTGGCTTTCTGCCGTACCAGATTAAATGGCTCGAAGACATGAGCCAGATAAAATTATACGAAAAGAGCCGTCGTATTGGCTTAACCTATGCCCAGGCTTTTGAGGATGTAAGGGACGCAGCCGGTTTGTTATACGACGAAAAAACAGGAAAGAATCCTGCAATGGACGTATGGTTTAGCTCGAACAACGAAACCAACGCACGTGAGTATATCGATTATTGCAAGAAGTATGCCAGGGCTTTAAATTGTGTTATGCAGTTTAAAGAAGAAACCCAGATTATTAAGGACGAAGAAATTTTAACCCTGAGACTGACCTTTGAAAACGGCAAGAAAATAACCGGGCTTTCATCAAGTCCAAATATGCTGCACGGTAAAGGGGGAAAAATTGTCCTGGATGAGTTCGCCAGGCGCGACAATGAATTTGAAGTTTGGGAAGCTGCTTCGCCTGCCGGTATTGTTTGGGGTTACCCCATCAGGATCATCAGTACTCACCGGGGAAAAACTTCCCTTTTTTATCAATTCATAAAACGGATCATTAAAGGGAAACTAACCTGGAGCCACCACAAAACCACTTTCGTTGAAGCCGTCCGTCAGGGGCTTGTTGACAAGGTTAAAAAGAAAAGGTGCTCAAAAGAGGAACAAGACCAGTACATAAAAGATGTTAAGGATAGCGTTGGCGACAATACAATTTGGAACCAACAGTTTATGTGCGATCCACAGGACGGGGACGAGATACTTATAAAACGGCCAATTTTAGAGAAAGCAGCACGGGCTGAACTTTTACCTTTCAAGGAGCTAATACACTGCAAAACGCTTTACGGCGGTCTTGACGTTGGCCGCAAAACAAACTTCTCATTGCTTTGGATTAATGAAGAAATTACAGCCTCTCTACACATAACCAGGTGCATTGTTCCAATCCAGGGAAAATCATTTCCCAAACAAGATAAAATAATCGGAGGCATATTAAAAAAGCTTCCGAACCTTGCCCGGTTATGTGTCGATCAAACCGGTATGGGGATTGGGTTAACTGACTATTTACAGGAGCAGTTTGGAGAAAATCGCGTTGAGGGAGTAACCTTCACCACAGCAAGTAAAGAAGCTATGGGATTCAGGCTATTAAAATGGCTGGAAGACATAAGCTTTCAAATCCCTGACGATGAAAGCATTTTTGATGATTTTCAGCTAATCAAAAAGATCATCACATCATCCGGTAATATTCGCCTTGTTGCAGGAACCAAAAACGACTCACATGCCGACTACTTTTGGGGGGCTGCCCTGGCACTTGAAGCAGGAGCAGGAGAACCTTACGTTGCACCGGCAGTTCATGTTGCCAACCTGAATAACAGCCGTACCATGCGTGTAGATAAAATGTTACAAGGATTTTCAAGGGAATAGCCATGTTAAGCATAAAACTCGACAGCAAACAACTTGCCCCTACCTTGGGAAAGATAAAACGGGAAATAAACACGATTACCCGTGATCCTGGGTTCCTGAAATCAACCGGCCAGCTTTTGGCCTCCAGAGGGAAACAGAACCTTGAGGACGGCGGAGCCGGTGGCAAGTCTTATGAGTTGCTTGCAGAATCAACCCGGAAACAAAAGCAAAAACAAGGCTATTCATTAAAACCACTGCAACGTACCGGGTTAATGAAACAAAGTGTTGAATACGAGGTAACCGGCGGTTTATATATGACCGGCCTCGAATACATAAAATACCACCAATCAGACGAACCAAGGGAGAAGCTCCCACAGCGTAAAATTTTTACAGTTGAACCTGATGACCTTTTGGATATTCAGGATTTCTTAATCAGAAGGTTCGAACAAAAAGTAAGTTAAACATCTTTCAAATTTTTCAAATTATGGCAACAAGTAACGGATCAGAAATATTAAAGGCAAAATTAGAAATGGTCATTCGTAATCTTCCAAATCCTTCCCTGGTATTAAAAAAGAAATCGGCACAAATCGATTTGTTTGATCGCGTAGCCAGGCATCCCGATATTTTTCCGCAAACTGTTAATTATAAAGATGCACTTTCCGGACTGGAGGTAATCTTTACTGACACCGACAACAAACAAAATGATTGGTTTGAAAATTTCTTCGACCAGTTTAACACCTGGGAATTTTTAAGGAATGCCGTTACTGCCCGTGATTATGGTTTTGTGGTTTTGGAGGTTACCGAATACGGCAATTACGACGGACGTATTGTGCCGGTTAAGGTTGAAGTTGCGCCGCATAAATATTTCTTTTTCGACCGAGATAGAAACCTGCGTCTTTCGTCAAAAAACCATAAAGACGGGATTGACCTAATGAAAGAACTCCCTAACAAATATATTGTAGTTCAGCATGAGGCTACTCTCGAAAATCCTTATGGAATCGGTTTATTAGATATTGCCTATTGGTTGGCTGTTGGATTGAATGGCAACTTTGAATTTATGCTCCAGTTTGCCGAAGATGATGGCCGCGACAAATGGATAGGAAAATATCCTGCCGGAGCAAAGCAAGGGGAAATCGATGATTTGTTAAACATGCTTGTTAATCTTCGAAATAACGGTGTAACTGCTATTCCTGAAAAAATGAACGTTGAACCGAAAAACAACGCCGGGCGCGGAAGTACCACAACCTTATACAAAACTATTGACGAGATCCTTCGCCGCAAAGTTGAAAAGCTCTGGACAGGAACAGATCTCACCATGCAAACACAAGGCAAAGGCGGCTACTCATCCAGCCAGTCAGGGATTGAAATTAGGGAAGATGCAATACAGGCCGGAAAACAACTTTGTCTGTCAGCAGTCAACCAGCTTATAACTATTATTCAAAATATTAATGGTTTGGGAACTGACCGCATGCCATTGCGCCTCCAGTCGCCCCGAAAACTTTCAAAAGATGCTGCCGAAATCGATCAGATTTATTTTGGTGCTGGTATGAAACCAACAAAGGAGCTCCTTTTAAAACGCGGTTATTCTGAAGAAGATTTTATATTGAGCACTGAGCAGGGAGCAGAGAGCACAGGGCAAAGTGATTTTTCTGCCGATCCGGACGAGTACGACGGCCTCCTTTCAGCTTTTGACAATTACCGCTCCCGGATAAAAAAAAAGGACAACCGTTAAAACCTGATTTAACGTTTATTGAAAGCCTTTCCAATGAGCTTTTTAAGCAAATGGAAACGGCTTTCGGGCGTGGTGAAAAATCCGTTCTGGATTGGATAAAACACCATCATGCCGATTTTGCAGCTGGAGACCTGAAAACCGGATTAAAGGAGGGTAATCCTTCAGCGGCCTCCTTCATGAAATTTCAGGCGTTTTCAACCGCAGCTGTGCAGGATCAGCGGATACGCACACGCATCCAGGCTGCACTGGCCGGAAACCTGAAACGCGGAGAAGGAGCAAGGCCATTTCGCGAGGTTATTGCCTCCGAATTCGACAAAGCCGGTTTATCCAGGCTTCACCCCAGTCAGATCGAGAACATCTACCGTACAAACACCTCTCTCGCTTATGGTGGCGGACAAATGCAAAAGCTTGTCCAGGTATCGGGCGATTTTCCGTACTGGAAGTACTCCGCAACAATGGACAGCAAAACGCGTCCGGATCATGCGGCTCTGCACGGGAAGATATTTCGCACCGGTGATTTTACTTTTTGGCCTCCCATTGGGTTCCGGTGCCGGTGTACCGGTATTCCGCTAACAGCACGTCAGGCTGCACGTTACTTAAAGTCTGCAATGCCAACAGCCGCCCAACGCAAACAACTGCTTGAAAATACCGGCAATGCTGAGTTTCTTGGGCACAAGCAGAAAAACTACATGAAATGGCTGGGAAATGAATACAAAAAAGCAGACAACCACACCCGGACACTCATCGATCAGGCGTTCGACACGATGAAGAAAGAAATATCAAGTCTTGAAAAAGAGGGCTTAAAAGATTTCTTCAGCAAAGATTTTATAAATAAAACATGGGACAAATTTCGTGACAGCGAAGCTTACATCATTGCAGCCCAGGCAAACAAAATGAGCACTTCACAGGCCTATTATGTACATGCTTACACTTTAGAGGCTCCGCTTTATAAAGAACTTAACGGATGGCTGTTCCGGGAAATCCCTCCCGTTGATTTCTCCAGGAGTAATTTACTTACAATGAAACGCAAATTGACCGGCTCCCTGAAGAAGCTCCCGAAATATGACGGCATTGCCTGGCGTTACATGCCGGAACTGGATGCAAACACTTTAAAGCAATATAAAAAGGGAAATACAATTGTGTGGGATGGATTCTCATCGGCCAGCACAAAACACAACCTGGACGGTTTCTCTGAAATGCCTTACACCTTTATGATTCACTCTAAGTCATCGCGAAAAATTGACAGACTTTCAGCTGTTATTGAAGAAAAAGAAACCCTGTTTTTGCCCGGAAGTAAGTTTAAAATACTTGATCGGCAAAAACAGGGTGACAAGCTGTTTTTTGAACTAATGGAGCTTTAATACCAGGGCTGGTTACTCCACTTGCGGAGTAAGCTTTTTTGCCCCTTGCGTATCTTTTCCTGCTCCTCGGGAGGTAGTTTATCAAACTCCTCCTGGGCTTTGCGGTGCTCCTCCTCAACCCGTTCTGCTAATGTTGGTTTCTTTTTTGACATTATTCAATCTCGTTGAATGCTAACTTAACTTCTTCGCTCGAAAGAACAAAACCGTCTTCTGCTTTTTCAATGAAATATGATTCTTTATCTAAATAGATTGAATCATTACGAAGCGACCAGGTGCCTTCACTGTCTTCGCTACCAAGTGCTCCCATGGTAACTGAAGTATGAAGCTTGCCGTTCTTCTGAAACTCATACTTAATTTCTGCTTGGGCAAACATAGCCAAAGCCATGTTTGCTTCTTCATCTTCAGGATCAACATCAACCGACATGGTAACTTTGTACTTTCCAATAATGTCACTCTCTGAAATTCCATTATTACACGAAAAAGCCACCAAGGCTAAAAGGATAACAAATAGTTTTTTCATTTAATTAGGGTTAAAATGATTAATAATTTTGTTAAAGGTAAAAATATTATGATTAGTTATTCTCAGAATATGGAAATACATCACAAATACTGCTTTGTTTAAGTTGCACAACCGTGTAAGGAATAACCAGATAATTCAGCTCTTCGTCAAGTTTCTTTTTTGCTTCATCAATATTGTCAGCAAGTACCAGGTAGTAGCTATTTATTTTCTTCTCTTTTCCGGCCTCCTCATCAACGGTGACCAGGTTTATTTTCGCTTCAAAATAAAACTCACCATCGTCCGAGGCAACAACCTCTGAAATCCTCGATTTGTTAATGTTATTAATCGCAAATTCGCCGCCTTTCACAATTTCCTGAAACCGTTTTATTGCAAGAGTTTCGGCATCTGTAAACGAAACAGCATCAAATAAAAATACTTCAGTTACCATTCGCTCTTTGCCGCTTTCGCTTACCTTCATGTACTTTGCTTTTACTTCAAACCATATTCCTGGTGTCATATATAATAAGATTAAAATTTCTGACAGAATTGTCATTGTGGCCGGAGCAGGATTCGAACCTGCACGATGGTGGTTCCACGCGCAATTTAATGCGGATTCCTCACAAGTACCCATCTTACCAAGGTTAGTTTACAGAAGCTTTGCTGTCGGCGTCTACCAATTCCGCCACCCGGCCATAAGCCCCGGCAATCAATCAAGCCGGGAGCTACTATGAAAAAACATTTACGAAAGAACGCATGCCGTTTTCCCCCGGCAAGTGGGGCGTTTGTTAGTCGTTATCGTCATTGTAAGCTGCCGTGCAATATTCATCGTAACAGCAGCCACAAACAGTCCCAACACCTTCCATGTGAAACTGTTGTTCGTTGGCTTTAATCGTATCGCCACAGCAGTCGCAAATTGTATCGGATTCGTCTAAAAAGTTCATTTCTTTAATTGGTTAAATGACAACTCAATTTTAGTCCAAACACCTGGCTCAAGTTCTCTGTAGAAATAGTAATGCGTAACCGTGCCGTTAACAATATGGCTCTCGCGGAATTGTTCCATTATCGAAGTGTATTCAGGGTCAGAAAAACGGCCTTCCAACTCGTACAAATCGCTCACACGTTTATAGTCCAGATCCCCGGCTTTATTTCTCTCCAGTGTTTTCATGGCCAGCACATAAAGCGGATCGTCTTTTCCCTTTTCGCTCTGTGCCACCCATGCTTTTAAGAAAGCGACCAGGCGGGTAGCGGCCATGTCGCCACGCTCATCAAAACGTTTCACATTGTTGCTTTTTACCACCATTTTCATATCCTTATGAATCAGTGTAAAGCTCCTTTGTTTTTCCTTCAGGTGCCCGTACTCCATCATAATTTGCTGAAAATCGTCAAGCCCTTCCAGCAGGTCGGCGTTAAACTTGTCGATCAGTTGCTTTTGTTCGTCAACAGAGCTGAAAATTGCCTCCACAAAAATGGCTTTAGTGGTTTCGTAAGCTTCGCGCTTCGCCCTTTTTTTCTCGTTGTCAGCATTTTGCAAATCGGCCAGTAACTGCTGGCGTTGTTCGTCGCTTAATTGCGACACATCAATATGTCCCATTCTTTTTCTTTGTATTTAGTGCTTTTAAAGCTGTTAATTTGTCTACCTCTGTAATGAAAAACTGGTTCTTTTTGGCGTAATAAACACGCTCGAAAGCTACTCCAAGCGGAGTAGCAGCACCTGTATGCGGATGGATCACACACATGCAGGTGAATTTTTCTTCCTTAACTTTGTTGTGACAAACCGGTACGTACCGGGTAAATTCTTTCTCCTCCAGTTTAAAGCCATGATTCCTGAAAATCCGGGCGGCCTCTTCTTCGCTAAATGTTAGGCTAAATGTCACCATTATTGTTTGTCGTAATTTGGTTTGCTACTATGCGGTCGTGAACCTTGTGGGCTATTTTACCCACAAAGCCACCTACCGGTTTATTATCCTTATAAATTGTCAACCGGCTCTTTTCGCGGTCGAACACTGCTGTTAATTGCTTGCTCATTTTCGTATTGTTGTATAGCGTCAAAAATGTTTAACTGTCGTCTATCATCCTGCTCGCTCTGTATAGCCCGGTAAACAGTCCTTTCACTTACTCCTAGTTTCTGGGCAGTCTTTTTCGGATCACAGTTTAGCTGATTGTAGTAGTACCGGATCACGTTGTGATCCGGCCTTGGTATGTACACACTCACGCCGCCTAAATTGGCGATGAGTTTCATGGTCTGCTCCTCTCCAATTATTTCGGAGATCAATTGCATGTCGTTTGTGAAATCTGATTTCATTGGCAATTATGAAAATTGGTTGCTTTATGGTTCTCGTCACAATCGAACGCCTCGCGCCGTCCGTCCTTCAGCTGTACCCACATAATCCACTCACCACACCGAGTACATTTAGTCCGGCGTTTCAGGATCGTGGTTTTGCCTTCGCGCTCTTTGGCCTGTTTGATCATCTGCTTTATTTGCTTGATCAGTTTTATGGCCTCTCGTTTGGTCAGGTGCTCAACCTCTTCCTTTTTGTAGTACTTTGTCAGGAAATTATTAAGGTGCAAGTCTCCCTCTGTACCGCCCGAGTAATCTATTTGCTTCCACAAATCGCGGATTAACCAGGCTTGCTTAGCTGTTACCATCGGATTCATTTCTTTCAAAATTTCTTTCAGAAGAGTTATCCAGGCGGCGGCTTGATTCAGGGTTAAATCCTTGGTCGAATCAACGCCGTAATTCCGGTAAAGGTGCTCGCGGTAAATGTCCTCGTGCCAATGAAGCTGGCGGTAAAGCACATGAATATACTTTACCTGTTTTGGACTTGCCATTTGGGTTTTGCCGTTAACTTTCATCATTATGCCACTTTGCGTCCTAGCTCTTTCGACACCTTCTCCAAAATGGCAGAGAATGCCAACACATCAGTAATCTCAATGCCGTTTTCAGATGCTACACGCAACGATTCCAGCATTATTATACGCAAGTCACGACCAATGCCATTTGATACTTTTAAATACACATTGTCGGGTATTTCGGCATTAATCATAGTGGAAGCCATTGAAGCCAAATCGGTTGCTTTGTTTTTCTTCAGCTTCATGGGCATGGCAGTACGGTTATACACATAAGCATAATCAGCCTGGCGGCGGCTAAGTGCATTATAAAACTTTGGCAATCCAACGAAAACTACACCACAACCGGTAAAATCGTTAATACGGCGTACAGCATCAATACTGTCAATGGTCAGATGTTCAGCTTCGTCGATGGCAATAATACGGCCTGTGTCATTCAGACGGTCGCAAAGTTCCTCAAACATATCGTCGTATGTTCCAACTGCATCAATCCCTGCCGATTGGCAAAGCTTTTTCAGAAAGCGATTTTTGCGTATGGCAGGGTAGCATTTAACCAGGATCATGGAGCTATCGCGGTCGGCTTTAATCTGGTTTAACGAAACTGTTTTACCTACACCCGAAGCTCCGGTAATCACCCTGATTTCGCCTCGGTATTCTGCCAGATTCACACTGCGTAGAACATTGTTGTAAACTTCGGTTTCAACAAAGTCGAAATCTTTTTTAAACCTCCCGGTTTCTTCACCGGCTTCCTTCTGTTTGTCAAGAAAATAAGTTATTGCCTTTGCAATACGCTCATTGTTTCCTTTGTAACTACCTTTTATAAAAGAATTCAGGGCACTCACACTCACGCCGATTGACGCGGCCACCTGTGTTTGTGTAAAATCCGGGTGGGCTTCAAGAAACCTTTTCAGGTTTTCTGCTACTTTTGTCATAATTAGCCTTTTTAAATGGTTAATAATTCAGGCAAGGGTGTTCAAGTTTCCTAGGCTCGTGACATCCTTGCTTTTTACTGTTTAGAAATATTTTAATTTAATCTTTCTTCCGTCTGCGGTTGTGATATAATCATCATCATTATTCTCGACCAGTTCCTTTTTCGGTTCAGGTAGTGCATCTGCAACATTCTCTGGTAATTCGATGGTTTCTCCCAGTCCCAAATTTCCCGATTTAGCAGCTTTTAACAATTCTTTCTCAATTCCGAACATTGTACGGTTAGCTTGTTGCATTTTTTCACGATCAGCCTCACTTCCCAGAGCCGCCATACCGTGTACTTTTTGTCCAATCCACTGACCGGCTTTACACCACAATGTTCCATCTTCATTATAAACCAGTATTTGTTCCGGGGTCAATACATCATATTTTACGATGTATTCAGTATCATCTTTCACCATATTAGCAAATTTGGCAGCGTTGTAATACCAAATACCCCCCACATTAAATCCGTTTCGTTTCAGTCGGCTGACTTTAGTATGCATCAACATGTAGTCAAATTGCGACGGTGCAAGTGTGCGCTGTTCCAATTCTAGCTCAGGGATATGAATATAAGCCATTTCAAGCGGGGTTTTCCCCTTCAGGTATTTACCGTCGCTGGCACGTTCGTTATATTCCTCAATCCAATTTTTCATTATTGAGTAGCTCCCTTGGAGAGTAATTTTACCATGTGTATCCAGGTATTTCCTGTACTGCTCACGGTGCCAAATTTCGTTTCGCTTGTGGCTTGCCGGTTTTTGCGATATATCGGTACCTATATAACTTGGTAACTGACGTTCAATCTCTGCAAAATCTTTAAACACGCGCTCAATAATTTTAGCACGTGCGTTGTATGGTCTTGCAAATGCAATATGCTCCAATCCAAACGGGCGTAAACGCTCAAACAAACCACCCAAATCATTCTCCAGATCGGCCTCAGCCGTAAAAAATTTGTTTTTGAACGATTTACCATTGTCCATGTACACCGCACGGGGCAAAATACCACCTTCAACACCGCAAATACGTCCTGCATTCAAACAAGCGTTGCGGAATGCACTCAACACTGAACGGGTGTTTTCTGTGTACATAATCTCGTAACCAACAGGCATCCGGGTGGCCATATCTGCCCAGGCTATTAAAGTGGGGCGGCACATTTTGCCAGTTTCCGGGTTTACAATTTGGAAATTCAGTACGTGACCATCGGCAACAAGAACGTCCATAAATTTCAAACTGTTTTCGTCGCGTTCAATATATGGTAGACATTCATCACGCATGGCTTTAATGCCTTTGCGCATAAATGTGGCCACCGTTGCATTATTACTCGCCCAATCGTTAAGAAAACGACGGCAGCGGCTTTCTGAAACCATTGGAGTTCCTGACAATTTCCACTGTTTATATGCAAGACGAATACACTCACTAACTTTCAGTTGGTTTTGTCCGCAATACAGCGTTATCAAAGTGTCTTTGTGTACTTTCTCAAGTTCGTTCCCTACTTTAACCTCACGCTTTTTAGGCAGCAAATCATCCATTGTGTTGTTACCATCGCGCATTTGCTTATCCCAACGCTCCATTGTTTTGAAGCTAATTTTGCGGCCAATGACTTCAAACTCTTTTTCAAGTGTTAAGCCCAATGCAACCAGGTTAACCCATTCTTTTTTTGCTTCAACCTTGCTACCGGTTGCGCTTTCTGCCACCAGTCGGTAATTTCTAACCAAATTAAACCGAGCCATTGCCAACTCAATTTCCTTATTTGAATAGGAATCGAGTGGCAACACCGGTTCTTTGGCCTCTTTGTTTTTATATGGGTCGCCATAGGCGGTTTTAAGCTTCTGTTTGTAGTCTTCTTTCAATGGATTGTACTCAACCAAACGGCTACGTTTGTCGTTAGGGTCTACAATGAAATTCCAGCCTTTTGAATTACGTGACTTAGCAGCATCCATAGTTCCCTTTGGAATCCCAGCATCAATCATTGCTTTCCATCGCACATAAACAGTTTCGTTTATTTTGGTGTACCTATCGTCCATAATTGGTTTTTAATTGTGCCCCGGCGTGTTCCGATGTATACGCTTACAGACTCCTCCTAATCTCGGGGCTGTCCTTCACGCCTCAAAGACTTTTAATAGTGAGTTTGCTTTCTCAATAATTTTGTGTGCCAATTCCGTATTACAGGGGCGCTTCCCTTTAATCACCAATATGACATATTGCAATGAACATCCAAGATCATTCGCAATGGTGCCATAATTGCCCCTCAAAATTTTCATTTGCTTTTTAGTAAAATCTGACATAGCTTTGTTTAAATAATTTTACACAAATATATATTGCGATTTGCAACAAAACAAACAAATAGCAATATTTTATTACAATATGCAACAAGATAATTATTCAAAACAGGTTATTTGGCGGCTCATGAATGTACTTAGTATGCATTCTATTAAGCATATTGCAGACTATCTTGAAGTAAAAGAAGGTACTTTTAGGTCTTGGATGAGTAGAGATAGTTTGGATATTCGTTTGGTTGTTGCAAAATGCAACAGTGACAAACTTGCGTATGTATTAACAGGAGAAAAGCAAGCCGAAAAAGCAAGCCAAAAAGCAAGCCAAGATGCAAGCCTAAAAGCAAACCAAAGTAAAAAAGAGGAATCCGATCCCGAATTACAGTTGATTATTGCAAAACAAATTAGTCAAATCCATTTGGAGCGTATAGAAAACCTTTCGGCAAAGAATGCTGTACTTAAAAAGGAAAATACCCAACTCAAGGAGGAAAACGGCAAATTACGCGCTGAAAACGCGGTACTTAAAGGCGAATCCAAAAGCTCTAACAAACAACACCGCTCCGCATCGTAGGCAAAGGGAGTCCCGGCCATAATAAATACTACTACGGCTTCAATTGCAACGAAACATGTTTATCCCTCGTTAAATCATATAGAAAAGCGCCCTAGCACAAACAAACAGCCTTAAAACATCTTTAAAAACGTTTTAAAACTGATTTTCAATCGTTTGTAAAATCCTTTGAAAAAACTTGTAAAGGGTTTGCTAAGAAAACGGCAGTAATCTGCACTTATTTTGAAAGAAAGCGGAACTTTTTGCATTTCTCAAACAACCGCTTTTTTTCTCCTCACTCACTCTAACTCACTATTCATAGGGGATGCAGGGGTTTATCTCACTTGTGCCTCCTTTCTCTTTTTTCCGGTTGGGTTATAAGGTTAAAAGGGATCAATTCAGCATTAGGGTGTATTTATAATTTTCAAGGATCAATTCAACAATATAAATTTTTTCACTATTAACCGACAAAAGTCGGGATTACAGATTTTATTCTCTACAATGCCCTGTTTATGGGCAACTATTTTATTTTTTCAAAACAGACCCCCTGTCTAAACCAGGTTTAACTGCAGTTGACCGGGAGGTTCGCCAACCTCGATTTTATATGCGCGGCTGGTACAACGTAATAGCTCTACCATATCGAGCATGCTAATCAGATGTATCCTTATCAGTGAAGCCACAACCGAAAATGCTTTCTTGGTTTGAGCAATTTTTTGAATTACAGTCATTAATAATTGGGCAATCAACGTGCACCAAACCTGTGTTCGTATTGCATTTTCATTTTCTCCATAGAAATAATGCAATTGGAAGTTTTGCTTCATTTTTTTGAACAATAATTCGATGCCCCATCGCTTTTTATAAAGAAAGGCCACTTCTTCTGCGCTTATCTCGAAGTTGTTGGTCAGAAATTCAAAATACCTGTTCTTTTCATCCTGGTAACATACCTTGCGCAAACGTATTTTTTTGAAAACCTTCATTTGCCGTTTGCCATTTTCATTTTCGGGATGATATGTGAGTTCTATAATTTGATCGCGCAGCACTTTTGCCTTTCCTTTTTTGCGGGAATGAACCCGTTTGGTTTCAATTACCTCATAAACAGCATTCTTTTTCAGGCGGGTAACAAAATAAACTTGCTGGGTAGTCCACAAGGCAAATTGGTGATAGTAATTGTAAGCTTTATCGAACACTATCATACTGTGTGATATTAGTTCAAGACTTTTCAAAAAGTTCTTGTCATGGACTTTTGCTGCTGTAATTTTAACAAACCGGCCAACCGACTGTACTGCGTCAATAAGCATATGAACTTTCAAACCACCTTTCTTTTTCCCGTCACCCTTGGGATTACGGCCAACACCTTTTAAGATGTCGCTAAATAAACGGATTGTTGTAGAATCGATTAAAAGTACCTCTTTAAATGTCAGCCCATAAGTCCGGCTGTCCGACAAAAATGATTGATACTTATCAACCAATGAAAAATATAAATCCTCGAAAAAACCGTTGTCCCGGTTTCTTAAGCCATCGCTGGCTGTACTCTTGGCTGGTGCTTTTTTCAAACCAAGATGGTTTAGTTTCCCGCCTAAAGCCCGCAGCCCTTCACAAGTCTCGGTCATCGAATCGCACCGGCTTAATATCCCGAACAGCATAGTAATTAAGTGCGTCCTGCTCTTAAACGCCTTATAATACCGGTCGCTATCGTGCGCCCTTATTATCGATGTTATGTTGACTTTTTCTATCAAATTGATAACCTGTTTGAAAATCGGCTGTCCGACAAATTTTATTTCATTAATTTTAGCCATGTTGTAAAATGTTTTCGCAAAAATCAATTTACAACTTTGAAGGGAAACCGAAAGGGAGTACCTTCTTTTAAATTAATTTAGTCGGACACTACTGAAATTTTTTCTAAACGTTTGAACGATCAGACTAAGTGGTGAATTTATAAGTGATTATATCGAAATAATGGTTATTATATCCTTATGGTTCTTCGCTTATTAAAACGTTTTAGCAATATGCTTAAAAGCATGGAGTTTTATTTGTTCATTAACTAAATAAAAGTTTACTTTAATATGTCGTTGTCGTCAACGTGAATGGATTTAAATAGGATCAACTAAACAAACTTAAAATATAACCTAAATAACATTTTGTTTTACATCAACGAAACCGTTTGCCTATGAAAAAATTTTCATCCATTAACAAATTCGTGTAGGTCGTCCTTCAATGGTGATTAGGAGAATCTAACCCAAAAGTGTTGAATCCCGGAAAAACCGGAAACAAACACATGCCGTATTTTCAAGAATAAATAGCTTTAAAGTAGTTTGTTTATTTCAATTTTGATTGATTCGTACCATACCGTTAGCGCTAACGGCAAATGTGTGTTCTAACATATCGATAAAAAGATTTTGGATTAACTCACATATTTCAGACTTTATCATAAAAGTTACTTCAGAGCTTTTGATTTTTGGAATATTTAATTAATGAGGTTCATTAAACGAATGTTAAGGTCATTGTGTGTATTGTGACAAGGGATTTTTATGTCTGTAAATGATCTTAAAATTCTGAAAGAAAAGAAACTAAAAATAGATAACAACTTCTTTCTAACTTAATTACATCAAAACATATGAAATAAATACAATGCCATTTGTTTTGTTAAGTATGTGTTTTTCACACCTGGTAAAGTTATTCTTTGTTTGATTTTCGTATATCCCAGTTCGGGGCATATACTCAAACCTGCGAAGTATCGTGTACAGTAATCGGACAGTATGCTCATTCCTACATTGACTTTTATTGCAAAGAGAACTAACCTTTGAGCAAATGTAGAGATCCTTCAGATCCAACATTTACTATTCATTTAGAAGTGGATTATGGAATAGCTAACAAGCATAACTAAACCAATTTAGAATAACCATTATAACTATCAATTTAATTATGAAACAAATTCAACCACATATTTTTGCGCCACCATAGTACGTTCAGTTGGTTTGGTAAACATCCTGATTATTGGGAGGATTTCTACTATGCCTTTATATGCTATATTGTTGTATGCCATATATTACATGCTTTGAAATAGATAGGTTTTAACATTTAAAACACATATTGTCAAACACATTTTTTACTAATTACTAATCAAAAAACTATTATTTATGAAAAATAAAAATGGGATAAAAAAAGTGATAAGCGTTTTGTCACTATGTTTCTTTTTTGTTGCAGTTAGTTTGGGTAGTTATGCACAACAAACTGTAACAGGTACCGTGACGGGAGATGACGGTACGCCTCTTCCTGGAGTCACAGTTATAATAAAAGGTACTAACCAGGGAACAGTTACTGATATTGACGGTAATTATACAATTTCCAATGTTTCTTCCGAAACTGTGCTTTTATTTTCATTTGTCGGTATGACAGCACAGGAAGTTCCCGTTGGTGATCAGTCAAATATTAAAATAACCTTAGCCCAGGATGTAATTGGTCTCGAAGAGGTAATTGCAGTAGGTTATGGTACCATGCGAAAAAGCGACCTGACAGGTTCTGTTGCCAGGGTATCGATGGAAGAGAAGTCAATGCAGTCTGACATGAACATTATACAGTCTTTATCGGGGGCATCAGCAGGTATTAACGTTCAACAATCAGGTGCAGCCGGTAGTGAACCTGATTTTTCAGTACGGGGGAAAACTTCTTTATCTGCTTCCGATAAGCCTTTAATTGTACTTGATGGAATTATTTACAATGGCGACATTTCCGATATTAACGTTAACGATGTTGAATCGGTTGATATTTTAAAGGATGCAAGTGCTGCAGCCGTTTACGGTTCGCGTTCGGCAAACGGTGTTATCCTGATAACTACCAAATCAGGGAACACCGAAAAACCTCGGATAAACTTTAGTATGTACTACGGGTTTCAGGATATGACCAACACTCCTATGAAGGTAATGAATGCAGAGCAGTATGCTGTTCGTCTTACTGATTATTACTATCAGCAGGATTTATATACCTGGTATAAAACCAATCCTACAAGTGATACCGGAAAACCGCAAAGGCCGGATGTAACCGACAAGAACGTTGTTGCTTCAACTCTTCGTACACAGGAAGAAAAGGATAATTACCTTGCTGGAAATGAAATTGACTGGGTTGACGAAGTAACTCAAATTGCACCAATACAAAACTACAATTTAAGCTATTCGGGTAGAGCAAAAGGTACTAACTATTATGTATCTGGTTCTTATGCAAATGAAGAGGGAATACTGTTAAACGATGAATTTTCGAGGTTTACAGTACGCTCGAATATTGAAAGTGAAATTACAGACTGGCTTACAATAGGATTAAATTCAGCCTATTCGTACCGCGACTATTCAGGATTGGCGGCAGATCCTGATGGTAATACAATTCTCCAGGATGCAAGAAATGCCAGTCCGCTTGCAAACAATCATATTGGCCAGTCTGATTACGACATGTACTTAACCGGCGAAGCGTATATGCCATATCCATTGGTGCATCTTTATGCCGATAACAGCGATATATTAAATAACCTGTTTATGGTGGGTAGTGCAAATATTAAAATTCCCTGGGTAAAAGGATTAAGTTTAGATGTTAATTACTCTAACACCCATTACACCCGAAATAATTTCACATTTTATCCGGTAACCCACCCCGACGGATCAGGGAACAATGGCGCCGGCAGTAAATACCATTATGAGCAAAGAAGCTGGATTCAGAATAACATACTCAATTATTTACGCGATTTTGGCGATCATAATGTAAGTGCAACCTTTCTTTACAGCCGCGAACATTCAGGTGCAAATTCTTCTACCCTGTCAGCATCAGGATTTGAAAACCAGCAACTGGGCTACAATGGTCTTGGCTTAGGGACACTTTCTACAGTGTCGACCACAGCATGGGAAGAAGATGGGATATCCTATATGGGAAGGGTTAATTACTCTTACAGAGGTCGTTACTATCTTACAGGAACTGTACGCCGCGATGGATATTCAGGTTTTGGTGCAAATAATAAATTTGCAAATTTTCCATCACTGTCTGTAGGATGGGTACTTTCTGAAGAGGATTTTGTTGGTAGCAATTTTCCATATCTGAAATTACGTCTGTCATATGGTATAAACGGAAACCAGGGATTGGGACGCTACAAAAGTTTCTCAACAATGAGTACAATATCATACATTTATGATTCTGAAACAAGTATAGGACTTTATCCAAGCGGCAGCCTCGGCAACGACGACCTAAAATGGGAAAAGACAGCCTCTCTGAACCTGGGGGTAGATTTTGCGTTCCTCGATCAAAGGATATCAGGTTCTGTAGATCTATACAATGCCAATACCACTGATGTTCTTGTACAAAGGGCGTTACCTGCATCAGCAGGATACGATAACGTTTACACAAATATTGGGGGAATCAATAACAAAGGGATTGAAATAATGTTGAACACCATCAATATGGAACAAAGTGATTTTAAATGGACTTCAAACTTTACCTTTAGTTTGAACCGAAATGAAATTACAAAACTTTATGGCGATGAAAACGATGCCGATATTGGAAACGAATGGTTTGTAGGTGAATCTATAAGTGCTCAATACGACTATGAAATGGCCGGAGGTGTCTGGACTGAAGAAGAACTTTACAGCGGGAAAACACTTGATGGCTGGTATCCAGGTCAATTTAAATATGTTGATCAGAATGGTGATGGTGTAATTGAATCGACAAACGACAGGAAGGTAGTTGGTTACGAAGATCCAAACTTCAGCTTCAGTATCAACAACTCATTGTCGTACAAAAATTTTAGTTTAAACTTTTTGCTTAACTCAATATGTGGCGGAAACGGTTATTACATAATGGACAACGCTGGTGTCCTTAACACGAAGTGGAGGTCTGACGATGTATATCGTACAAACATGTCGGCAGTGCGCCCTTACTGGCGGCCAGACAATGGGGTAAAGAATGCAACCGGTATTTACAATTCTCCGGCTGTATCGAGCGGAATTTACCAAAGCAGGGGTTTCATCAGGCTTCAGGATATTTCTTTGGCTTACAGATTCAATAAGTCTACAATAAACCGTTTGAAAATGAATGATTTGCAAGTATATGTTTCGGGTAAAAACCTGTACACCTGGACAAAATGGTCGGGGTGGGATCCTGAAACAGGCACCAGTAATACTCCATTAATGCGAAATATCACCGTAGGGTTAAAACTTTCGTTATAATCAGTTAAATAGATTAAAAATTTAAATTAGAAATAAGATGAAACAAAAAATATTTAGAATAATCAGAACATACATTTTGGCGGTATTGATTATTCCGTTGATAGGCATATCATGCGACGAAGATAAAATATTGGAAGAGACCCCTCTTGATTTCTTAGCACCTAAAAATGCATACAGTAGTGTAGCCGGAGCAAGACAGGGAATTTCTGGGCTTCATGCTTATGCACGCGCATATCTGTTCAAGGATGGGGCGTCGCAGGAATATTTTGCATGGAGAAGGGGATGTAGCACGGATATTGCTTACCATGGCGAAGATCCTGCCAGTACTAAATTTCCCTGCGATTTTGTCTCTTTCTTTACTCCTACCAATAATATAAGTCGTGATAGTTGGACACGTAACTATAAATTGATACAAAATGCCAATGTATTAATTGCAGCTATTGAAGCATCGGATCCGGGCATATGGGAAAGTGAAGATCAGATGAATGCCTACAAAGCCGAGGCTATGTTTTTCAGGGCTTACGCATATCGCGAACTTGTATCGTGTTTTGGTGCTGTTCCTATTGTTACGGAAGTGATAAGTGCTCCAAAAACCGACTTTATAAGGAGTCCTGTTTCCGAAGTTTATGCTGCTATGGAAAGCGACCTGTCATACGGAACAACACACCTTCCTGTGCGTGGTGAAGAAGAAGATAAGGGCAGAATTACTCAGGGAGCAGCATGGCACTTTTTGGCAGAAGCCTATGTGGCACAGGGGAAAAATCAGGAGGCTGTAACAGCTTGTACCCATGTAATAAACGACTACGGTTATGCAATTATGACGGAACGTTTTGGTAGTACTGTTGATGTTTTTGGAAGTGGCGATGTGTACCTCGATATACACGCTTACGGAAACCATAACCTTGACGCAAACACCGAAGCAATTTGGGTTGATCAGTACGAACCTTTGGTTGAAGGGGGTTCTGACAACCTTGGAGAAAGGGGATTTGGTTGTGCTTATTTCAGGATGGGAAATACACCTGATGGATACCAGGCATTTTTAGGAGAGTACTACAACGGAAAATATACAGGATATTCTGATACCCTTGGTCGTCCTGTTGCTTGGATTAGACCTACATCGCTCGCCGCTAACGCAATTTGGCAAAGCGATTGGGATAACGACTACCGGAATGCAAAACATATGATAAAACGTAAGTTCTATTGGGACAACCCTGCATCTGCCTATTACGGACAGGCGGTTGACTTTAGCTTGTATCCTGCTGACGCAGGCAGGGATCCGATTAAAGATACCTGTCAGTATATTTACCCGTATTTTATGAAATTTGCCGATCCGTGTAACCACTTTACCAATCCTGACCGTTCGGGCGGCGGTTACAACCACAAAGACCAATATGCATTGCGCCTGGCCGAAACCTATTTATTACGCGCTGAAGCATACATTAACCTGGAAAAGACAGCCGAAGCAGCAGCCGATATTAACGTAATCCGCGAACGTTCGAATGCAACACCAATTACAGCAGATGAGGCAACAATTGATTTTATGCTCGATGAACGTATCAGGGAACTTTGGGGAGAAGAGCAAAGACAAATAACTTTGCGACGTACCGGAAAACTAATCGAAAGGATTCTAAAATACAATAACAATCCTAAATTTCCGGGACTAAATGCACAATCTTATCATGTTCTGTTGCCTATTCCACAGACTCAAATTGACCTTAATATTGACGCCGATTTTGAGCAAAATCCAGGATATAAATAATCTTTATAGTCTTTAGAAAAGGAATTATATAGTTTAGTTATAGTTAGTGTATATCAGTCAGTGATCGCTCTGAGAATTAATTTGATTAAGCATCTCGGGATGACCACTGACTTTTTGTATAACACTAATCTGTTAAACAAGTCCGGTTATTGGACAGGCAGGACTATTTCCATAAAAGAGGAAACTGGCTGGATATGGATATGATCCTTTAAAAAAATCCTATTTGGCTGAGAGTGAGATAACTGCATCATATTACAACAAGTTTGCACGCTTTTACCATACCGACGAAATTTTGCCGTGAGAATACTCAATTCGTTGCTGGTATGGATGTCATTTCTATAAGTTTTATGACGAAAACGGAAGCACGTGTTGATAGATAAGAAGGAGGTAAATTCAATATTTATCTGATGAGAGAAGCAGAAGCTTACACAGTGTTTAAAATATATCAAAGCGGACTCTTTGGATATGTTGCAGAAGGCAATGGAATTGCCGGTTTGGAAAAAGCCAGAAGGGAAGGTTGTGGAGATGAAAACAGCATGAAATATGTAGCGGAGATTTTTATCACTTTTTATCATTCATACAGATAAAGTATGTTGATAACATCTTCTGGAAAGCCCGGGTATAACATGTTTTTTAATGCTAAGGTGCAGGTTTAGAAGTGTTAGTGTAGTGCAAAGGGTGGCATTCTGCTCTTCCCACAATTTTAAAAATCGTAACTAATAATTAATTGGTTGCGATTTTTTTTTGCCCTTTTGCACAACATTTGCACCACACATCAAAGTTCTAACTCGATTGTTATTCTTATTTTCCTGATCCAAATTAAAATATTTTCGATTAAAAAATCAGTAGTCATTTGTCATAGATTTAGGGTATGGTAGAAGTAGTATAATAAATTATAATCCAAGTCTAAATTATGGTCATAAATTTTTTGACAACTACCTTTGCTTTGCGAGTTAAAATAATGTGTGTATTGGATAAGAATTGATATGGAATTGCTTTAAAAATTATGTTCTTTTGTTTTACCTAAATCTACTCAAAATGAATAAGACTGTTATTTTCATTTTTTTATCATCGTTTGTTTTCTTCTTTTCGAATGGACAGAATATCAATTCGAAAAACTTTCCGGGTGTTGCCATTAACCATTCTTTTGCAAGTAGTGGATTATACATTGGATCACCAAGTATCTGCATCCTTTCTGATGGGAGTTACATTGCTTCGCATGAATATTTTGGGCCGGGAGTGGGAGAGAGCTCGACTGTTGTTCAGATTTTTAAATCCACTGACAAGGGAAAGTCATGGAAACAGATTTCAAAGATTACGGGACAGAATTGGTCTAAACTTTTCGTTTTAAAAGATACGCTTTACATCTTAGGACCTGTTGCAAGTGGAGGCGATTTAGCGATTCGAAAATCTGTTGATGGTGGCTATAACTGGACGACTCCAATTGACCGGTATACGGGGCGCATATTCAATGGCCGTTTTCACACGGCGCCAACATCCGTAATTTTTTACAATAACAGAATATGGAAAGCAGTTGAAGATATGGATGGCCCTGTAAAAGGCTGGGGAAAGCATTTTCGGGCGTTTGTTGTTTCTGCTCCGTTGAATTCCGACCTGTTAAAAGCATCGAACTGGGTTATAACAAATCCGATGGTTTACGATGCAGCTTATTTGAATGGCCATTTTGGAGGATGGCTTGAAGGTAACATTGTGGCCGGTCCCGATGATAAATTATTCAATATTCTCAGGGTTGATTACCGCGAGGCAGATGGTGAAAAGGCTGCGATGATATCTATTTCAGAAGACGGGAAAGAGGCAACATTCGATCCTAATACCGGATTTATTGATTTTCCCGGAGGATGTAAAAAATTCAATATTCTTTTTGATCCAGAAACGAAAAAGTACTGGTCGATTAGCAACTATGTGCCCGAAAAGGAAAAAGGATATAATCCTGAAAGAACACGTAATACACTCGCGCTTTTATGTTCCGACGATCTTAGAAACTGGACAGTAAAAGGAATAGTGTTGTATCACCCTGACGTTGAGAAACATGGCTTCCAGTATGCAGATTTTCAGTTTGACGGGAAGGATATTATTTTTGTTTCCAGAACTGCCTACGATGATGAAGAAGGTGGTGCAGATAATCAGCATAATGCAAACTATATCACTTTCCATCGAATTAAAGATTATTATAATTATATTACACCGGGCAAATGGATCGAATTAATGCCCACAAATAAATAGGAGGAATTGAAAATGAAATATTTGTATTTTATAACACTTATGATTGCTATTGTTTCTTGCCAGGTTAATCATAAACAGTCAGAAAAAACAACCCAAACAGATTCTCAAAACTGGTTTGATGAGGGAACCTGGAAGCAAGGTTGGAATGTGTCGGCTGACGAATCGGTTGATAAAATTGAATTTCAAAAGGAGTTTGCGAAAAATCCGGAACGCTGGGAAAAAGCATTCTCTTTTTTAGCAACAACCGATCTTAAAAATATTGAACTTGGGAAATATAAACTGGAAGGAGATTCGTTGTTTGCCAACGTTGATCAATATGAAACAAGGGACGAAAAAGATACCCGCTTTGAGTCCCATCGTAAATATGCCGATATTCAATATCTGATCTCCGGAAAGGAATACATGGGCGTTGTCCCACTTTCAAAAATGAAGGAAGTCACTGCTCCCTACAGCAGTGAAAAGGATGTTGCTTTTTATAGCAATTCAGAGAGTAATTACCGCCTGGCAGACAGCACAAGGTTCTTTATTTTTCTCCCGGGAGATGCTCACCGTCCCTGCAGGAAAGTTGACGAAAACGAATCGGTTAAAAAGGTTGTTGTTAAAGTGGCCCTTGACTAATTGTGAAATTGTAAATAGTTGCTGGTGATTCATTTATGTTAAAATGATAATCAGGAAAGATTGAAATCGATAAAGAAAATCAGAACTTATTCCAGGTTCTGATTTTCTTTTTGGCCAGATTAAATGCCTGCGTGATTTTTAAAAATAAAATTTTCTTTCGGGAATAAAATTTTACCGTGTTACATTTATTACAAGCTCGCACTAATCAGGAAAGTAGCAGCAAAAGCTATAATGGCATACAGCTCCGGGAATACCGCCAAAACCATTGTTTTACCAAAAATATCGTACCCCGATCCAATTCCGGCAATTCCGTTTGAAGTAACTTCCCCCTGATTTAAGGCAGAGAAAAATCCCACGAAACCAAGTGTTAATCCGGCAGCAAGGATGGCAATTCCCTGTAGCATACTCATTTCGGGTGCGATTACTCCTCCGCTGTTAATAATGAAAAAACCTGCAAAACCGTATAATCCCTGGGTGCCCGGCAAGGCGCTCAGAAGCAGGTAGCTACCAAATTTGTCGGGTTTCTTTTTAAGTGCGCCTACTGTTGCATTACCACCTTTCGAAACTCCAACGGCGCTCCCGATTCCCGAAAATATCAGCATAATTGCCAAACCAATATAAGCTAAAATTACTGCAGTTGTCATAATATTATTTGTTTAAAGTTTATTGTTCTTGTTAGTTATATTTTTATTTCTATTAATCCTTCATCCTTTATCTTTCATCATTTGCAAACGGTTTATATTCTTCTCCACCGCCTTTAAATCCGGCGTTCTTATAAAATTCAACAAAGGTTAAACGCATGGGATGTACAAACGAGCCCAGCGATGATATCAATATATTTAATGTATGTCCCAATAGTAAAAAGATGACGAAAAACACCGGTCCAAGTATTTTCGATGATCCCAGGATCTGCAAGCCAATGTCGTTGATTACAAAACCAAGGATTGCACTTGAAAGACCCAGTGCAAATAACCGGATGTACGACAGCATATCGCCAAAAATGCCGGTTACAGTGGAGTAAACATCCCAGACTCCTTTTCCGATTCGGGCAAAAACATTTACTCCCGGATCGCTGAAGAACAGCACGAAAAATCCTCCGATGCCCAGAATGATATATAATATTGTATTGTTTTTAGGAATCAGGCCCGCCATGGACAACAAGATATATACAACGCTTCCAAGCAAAATAATTAACCAGCCGCAGGTTGCCAGTGCATAGCTGAAACCGAATTGTTTGGTAAGATTGGCGGCTTTTACAAACTGTCCGAAAATAATTTGTATTCCTCCCAGTATTAACGACAGGTTGAACATCTTATCCGGATTCAGGAATAAATGCCGGACGTTTTCAGTAAGCGGTATTTTGGTTTCTATCAGGTTAATGCCAAACAGTGTTCCCGAGACGGATCCAAAAATTATGGTTGCCACACCGAGCAACTGTATCAAACTGAGATAAGGTTTTACATCGCTGCTTGCTTTTAGTTTATAAACGCCTGCCCCAATAAGGAAAAGCAAGCCGTAACCTGCATCGCCCAGGCAAAAGCCAAAGAACATCATAAAGAACGGGGCAAAAAATACAGTCAGGTCCATTTCTGCATAATCGGGCAACGAAAACATCGAACCAATGGGCTCGAATAAGCGGCTGAAGCGATTATTTTTTAGTAATACCGGAATATTCTGATCAGGAGTCGGTTTATTCTTTACAAATAAAATGTTTTGATCTTCGAGGTAATTATTTAACGATAAGGTTTTTGTTTGCGGAACCCAGCCTTCAAGTATCATCAATTTATTATCGGCTTCGTGGGTGGTGTTAATCAATACTTTATCGAACGAAAGCGAGTTAAGAAGTTTTGCTTTGGCTTCTTCCAAAATGGGTAATGCATTTCCTGCATATTCATCGAAACAGATATTGATTTCTTCGATAGCAATTTTTTGTGATTTTAATTTGTTTTCAAGTTCCCCGCAGGTTATAGAAGGTAGTTGAAGTTCTTCTTCATCTGTTTCATATCTATCTTCTCCGTATTGAACCACGGCGATCAACACCTGTGTACCTTGTTCTGATATAATTTCAACGGGATAATCTTTTTGAAGTTCCAGCGCTTTTTTTCTGCTAACCAGGTAAAAGTGAAAATGTATTCCTACTTCCTGAAGTTCATGAATAAGATCAGCAGAAAAGTTGCCCCATGGTTTTGTTCTTTCAATTGCTTTCTCCAGTTCTTCAATTTTGTTTTGGAGCGATTCCAGTTTTTTTTGATGCTCTAAAATATCTTCAACAATATCGGGGGCATTTAACGCTGTTTCAGTGGCAGGCGATGGATTAGTACGTTTTTTTAGAAACTGAATTACCTTTTCGTACCGGGAAATCTGCTCATATTTTGTTTTTAAGGCTTCCGAAATTTCTACTTCTTTCTCGTTAATATGCACCACGCCAAGCTCCTGAAGATTTTTCAGAAAATTTTGATATTCTTTGTGGAATAACAGGAACGTGTATTTTAACATCGGAACAATCATGCCGCAGTTTCTTTTTGTTTTTGCTGACGTTTTTTTACAATCTTCTGTGCCGATTTCGACAAGTTTTCTTCATCCTCAAGAAATCGTTTTATCTTTCTGATTGCATCTTCGTATCCCGGAATCTGTACCTTTTCGTAAAGGTTTACTTTTTGCGTTGTTTTTCGCCGCGCATGTTCCAGCAGTTTCATCGTTCGGATCGAGATTTCTTTTTCTATAACGAGCCTTGTTAATTCTTTTAAAAGTGATATGCCGTCGGGAAACCATTTTGGCTTGCTGAATAAGCTGTATTCCGCTTCATCAAAAACGATCTCTTTCATAACCGGAATTGAAACTCCTGCAATTTTTTTCTGAGTAGTCAATACCTGGCTGATACCTACCAGTTCAGGAATGTATTCATTCCATAATCCTATTGATGAGGAATGTGAGGTAATTTTGCTATTCAGTCGTTTCTCAAGATCGGAAGTTATATCTTTTGCTTTTTTTACTTCCAAACGTAAGGCAGCCTCCTTGTTTTTTAAGGTAGGTAAAGCATGTAACCTTATCTTAAGCTGTTTGTTAAGGCTTTGCAGGGCTGTTTTATTGTATTGAAATTTAATTGCCAATTCTTTGTTTGTTATAGTGTCATTATAAATATACTATACCGGAAAAATCAATATTGGTACTTTCTCAGTTGAAACAAGTGTTGATATATGATCGGCATGAAACAGTTTGTAGAACATTGAATGTTTGACTTTCGACAACGAGACAATATCTATATCATATGCCGCTACAAAATCATCGAGGCCTTTTTTCAGGCTTTCGCTTTCAAACAAAACACATTGAATATCGTATTCACAGTATTCCTTTTTCAGCATTTCATTTAGCTCTTTTACTTTTTCAGCATGTTTTGGATCATCGTTTAAATCGATGTGTACACAGTGAATTTTTTTATTGAACGGTTTCAGTATTTCGAGCAGTTTGTTGAGCGAACTGTTGTCTGAGTCGTAAAAATCTGTCGCATACATTACATTAATCAGATCTTTGCCCTTAAATACTGCCGACAGAGGAACTGCTAATACCGGATGGTTGGTTTGTTCAATAACTTTAACGACGGTTTTCCCAATAAATTCACCATCTTCCCTTTTTGTGCATTTAGTACCCATTAGAATAACATTAGGGTTGTATCTCTTACAGGCATCTGAAATAACGTTTACCGGAGTTCCTTTTAGCATGCGGTAATGTAATTTTACCGAGTTAAATAACTCCGCAGGTACCTGCGCTTTCAAATCTCTGCTAAAATTCACCAGTTTTAGCTGCGCCTTTTGGTAGGCTTCACGCAACTCCATTCTTACATATTTCTCCCACGAGGCAGTGTGGCGTTCCGATTCGCTAAAGGTTGGATCGGGATAAACATACAAGACTTTTATTTCTGCATTTTGTTTTTTGGCTAAGCCAATGGCATATTTACACAAGTCGATACAATCTTCGCTAAGTTTTACAGGCACCAGTATTTTCTTTAGATTACTGAATGATTCATCTGTTTTAACCTTGTCAAGATCATATTCTTTATGAAGCTGTAATAAGCGGGCAACGGCTTTTTCCGATTGTCCGGCCTTTACCTTTAACAAAACTTCATCAGGATTATATTTATCGCCAAGAGTCAACCCTTCATTGGTGAAAAAAACTTCAATCCCATGCTCTTCAAATTTGTCCTTAACAAAACTTCCTAATCGGGGGGTTGAAATCCGTAAAATTGTAATTAATTGGTTTTCCATGACTAATCCATTTTATTGTTTTTAATTTTTGCCATATTTTTCAACTAATTCAGCTTTTATACCGGTTTCGGCATGCGAGAAGTATTTGTTGAAAAGTTTCCATGCTGTATCAATCATTGCATCAATATCTATATTGATGTCGATTGCCAGTAGTTCCTTTGAGTATTCTTTTGCGAAACTCATTGTTCTTTTATCGTAATCAGTAAGATCAAATCCATTTTCAATTTTTGTTTTGGCATTGGCAGCATCGGCATAAAGCCTGATGGCTGTATTCATTACCTGTGGATGGTCTTCGCGTGTTTTTTTGCCGATTACCAGTTGTTTAAGTCGCGACAGGCTGCGAAACGGGTCGATGATCACTTTCCCGATGTCAGTGTCTTTTCTCAAGAATAACTGGCCTTCGGTAATATATCCTGTATTGTCGGGAATAGCGTGTGTGATGTCTCCTCCTGAAAGAGTGGTAACAGCAATAATTGTGATGGAACCACCATCGGGGAATTGAACCGCTTTTTCGTAAAGTTTTGCAAGGTCGCTGTACAACGAGCCAGGCATACTGTCTTTCGACGGAATCTGGTCCATGCGGTTTGATACGATACTTAAAGCATCCGCATAAAGTGTCATATCTGTCAAAAGAACTAATACATTCTGGTTTTTTTCTGCTGCAAAGTATTCTGCGGCAGTAAGAGCCATATCTGGAACGAGCAATCGTTCAACCGGCGGATCTTCCGTAGTATTCACAAAGCTGATGATTCGGTCGATGGCTCCTGCATTTTCAAATACATTTTTAAAGAAGAGGTAGTCGTCGTTGGTGATTCCCATACCGCCAAGGATAATTTTATCTGCTTTGGCACGCAGTGCTACCATCGACATTACCTGGTTAAAAGGTTGGTCAGGATCGGCAAAAAACGGGATCTTTTGTCCGGTAACCAACGTGTTGTTCAAATCGATTCCTGCAATTCCTGTGGCGATGAGTTCGGAAGGTTGTTTTCTCCTTACAGGATTTACCGACGGACCACCAATCTCAACCAGTGTGCCGTCGACTTCCGGGCCACCGTCGATGGGCTGGCCGTACGCATTAAAAAAACGTCCGCTCAGCTCGTCGCTAACAGCGAGCTGCGGTGCGTGTCCCAGAAAAACGACCTCCGAATTAGTTGGAATTCCCTCGGTTCCTGAAAACACCTGAAGCGTAACAATATCGCCTTCGATTTTTACAACCTGCGCCAGCCTATCGTTAACCATGGCCATTTCTTCGTTACCAACCCCGGTTGCTTTTAGCGAGCAGGTTGCCTTGGTAATCTGATCGATTTTTGTATGTATTTTTTGAAACGCTGTAGTTTCCATTTATATGAGTTTAAATTTGTTCTTCTTCAACGGCTTCCCTGTCTTTTATAATCTCATCAAGCTCAGTTTCAAATTTTTTGAATTGTTCCGATTGAAATTCAGAGTAATTCATTTGTTTGAAAACATTGATCATTTTTTTGAAGAAAGGATTCACCTCTTCAAAATTTTCGAAAAAGAAGTGGGTGTCACTTACATCCAGAACTTTCTTCATCATGTATTTCTGGCGCTCGATAGGTGTTGATGCATCAACCTTGTCAAAAGCATCCTGCTGCAATATTACAAAGTCGATTACTTCCGATTTCCAGAATATTTCGTGGTATTCAATGGGGACGCCGTCATCCCCCAGAATATTGATCTGCTCGTATGCTTCCCGTCCCCGGATAAGGATGTTTTTAGCTTTTAAAATATTATCCACCCAATCCGGGGATACGGTTTCGGAAACATATTCTATAAATTCAGGGTATTCAAGATATTTCGAGTAGCTGTCTACTGCGTCAATGGCGGGGTACCGTTTACTGTCAGCACGGTTCTGCGACAGCGCATAAAAACAACGTGCCGCCTTTTTCGTGGCTTCGGTAACAGGTTCTTTCAGGTTTCCGCCGGCTGGAGAAACGGTGCCTATAAAGGTTACCGAACCGGTTTTCCCGTTGTTTAAATAAACAAATCCTGCGCGTGAATAAAAGTTGGAAATAATTGCGGGAAGGTCCATCGGGAATGCATCCGGCCCGGGTAATTCTTCCATACGATTCGACATTTCGCGCAAAGCCTGTGCCCAGCGGGAAGTTGAGTCAGCCAGCAACAATATTTTTAATCCCATCGAACGGTAATATTCCGCAATGGTCATGGCCGTGTAAACCGAAGCTTCACGCGCTGCTACAGGCATATTCGATGTGTTTGCAATAATCGTTGTTCGTTCCATCAATTTTCTGCCGGTACGCGGATCGTCCAATTCAGGAAATTCTGCAAATATTTCTACAACCTCGTTGGCACGTTCGCCACAGGCTGCAACCACAATCATATCTGCTTCGGCCTGTTTTGAAAGGGCATGTTGCAACACGGTTTTTCCTGTTCCAAACGGACCGGGGATAAAGCCGGTTCCTCCTTCAACGATGGGGTTCAGACTGTCGATAACCCGGATACCGGTTTCGAGGAAGTCGAAAGGGCGCGGTTTTTCTACATATGTTTTTATAGGAATTTTTACCGGCCATTTTTGAACCATGTTTACCTCGTGCTTCTCTCCGTTGTCATCTTCCAGCACAGCAATTGTGTCGTATATTTTATACTCCCCTTCCGGTTTTATTTCAAGTACATTAAAATCGCCTGAAAATTTAAACGGTACCATAATTTTATGGGGGATCCAGTTTTCGGCAACTTCTCCCAACCATGAACCGGCTTGTACTTCTTCACCCTGTTCAACAAGTGGTTTAAAATTCCAGAGTTTATCAACCTCTAATGGGTGGGTATAATCACCTTTTTGCAAGAATACCCCTGTCATCTTATCCAGGTCATGTTGCAATCCGTCAAAGTTTTTGGATAGAATTCCGGGGCCAAGAGTGGCTTCAAGCATGTGTCCGGTAAATTCCACTTCTGTGCCGTTTCTTAAACCCCTTGTGCTCTCGAAAACCTGTATGTAGGCTATCTTGGAGCCAATGCGAATTACTTCGGCCATAAGTTTTACTCCGGCATGTTTTATATAGCAGATTTCGTTCTGAGAAACCGGCCCGTTTACTTCAACCATAACAAGGTTGGAAATAATTCCTGCAACTTTTCCTGTGGTACTCATTTTTCTATTTCATTAAGCTGAACTCCGCGGGGAATTCATAACTCGTTTTTAAATCATTCATTAATCTGTCTAACAGGGATTTTCCGGTTTCAGCATCCAGTTTTAACCAGCGCTCGGTAATGAGCAGCTTTACTACGTAACTGAAAACTTTTTCAATAGTGAAATAATGGAAAAAGGTATTCTCGTCCAGATAATCCCATTTTATTTTGTCAAGTGCTTTTTCTCTCTCAAACAGCGATGAATCACTTTCGGCTACTTTGAATATCTGTTCAGAGAAAGGGAGATCGTCGTCGAAATATTCGTGTTTCAGGCGTTTCGATAATAACAGCGAATATGAATTATTGTCTTGTTTTACTTTTATCAACTGCTCTGACAATTCATAACCATAACGGATACAATTAAAAGCTGTCAGAATATTTTTTATATCCAGTTCGAACATGAACCAGTTTCGAATAAAGTCGTTTTTCGACTGAAGCGCAAATTCATAAAACAGGGCATGTAAAATATTTTCAACCTCCGTGTTCAGTTCCTTCGATTCTCTTTTTTTGATCCATTGGATAAATTGCAACATGTACAGCGGAAGTTTAATTACTTCGTTTTCTGGAGAAAGCTGCCATTCAATATCTTTTTTGCTGAATATTCCCGAAGAATGAAAGGTCTTTTCGCGGTTGAACCAGAGTGTTAGCAAATTTTCGTTATCAAAAGGAAGGAATAATAGTTTAATCAAATCAAAGTCTTTCCCGGAGAGGGTTGTTTTTAACTCCTCTCTAAGTTCAAGACTGTTAACAAGCAATTTGTTTTCGTTAAAAAACAAATCGGGTAGTCCGGAAACCAAACAGTAATATTCCTTTTTTAGCATAAGCGAATTTTAAATGGTTACTAATCATTTAAAGCCTGATGTAACTTGAGCTACAAATTAGGTTTCATCACAACTTATATTGAGTGCCACAAACTCAATTAATCTTTTTCTACAGAATGAAAGAGTAACTCTTTTGTTCTGTCTTTGAAATATTGTTTAAAATAATTCTCAAAATCTTCGTCGGTGAAACTTAAGATATAACTGTCATCTTTGGGGCCGATTTTAAATCCGCTCTTTTGTTTTGAATCAAAGCTTACCTCCACTCCTTTATCCATCGTTTCCCTGGCTTTTGAATCGAAGAATGCAGTCATCTGTTTTTCTTCCTTTTGTGGAAGAAGAATTTTTAAATCGAGACGTCCAGAGCCTGTTGGATCCCAGTTTTTTAGAATGGTCAGGATCATACTTTGGATAAATTCAATATCGTTAAAAGCTTCTTTTATTGATTTATCAGTTTGGGATGTAGTTATTAACCCCGTAATTTTTTGTTTTAGCGTGCTGGTAAACTGGCGTGCTGCTAGTTGTATTTCAGCTTCATTCTTTTTCTTAATTTCTTCTGCTTTTTTGTTGGCATTCTGAATGATTTTTTCCTGCTCCTTTTTGGCCGCAAGAATAATCTCATCTGCTTTCGTTTTTGCTGTTGCGATAAGTTCGCTGGCTTCGTCTTTTGCCTTTACAACTCCTTCGTTGTAGATTTTTCGCGTTAATTCTTCAATTCGGTCAGTCATAGTTGTCGTTTATTCGGGTTAGTCAATTGAATTTATATCGTAATTCTGCGTTACTCCTCCTACCGAGAATACAGGCATTTTACACCCGTGAATAATTTCTGAAACAAATCTTCCGATTTTTTTACCGGTGAAACGACTTTCCTGGTGTGTCCTCATAATTATCAAGTCGGGATTTTTTTCTTCGATATATTCCAGGATGGCCGTATGGTGTGGCTGATTATGTATTTTTATAATATCTACTTCGCATTCCAAACCGCGTTTTACCAGCATGTCTTTTATTTTCTCTGCATTTTTATAAGCCAGACTTTTTTCGGCTTCCATATCGATATTAAGTGCAGAAACGATACTTATTTTGGCTTTGAATTTTTTTGCAAAGAAAGTAGCCCAATACAAACGCTTTTTAGTACGCTGTGAAATGTCGATAGGAATGACAATGTTTTTTATTTCTTTAACCGGATTGTCTTTGTTAATGCTCATCACCGGAATGTACGATTTGCTGACATAGCGATCGATTTCTGTCCTTGTAAGCGAATCTCCATTTGTTTTACTTTTGTCGATGATCACAAATTCGTGTCCACCTCTTTCCGATTCACTAATGAGAGTATTCACGATTTTACCCCATCCAATTCGTAAAATTATGTTATCCGGGATGTCGTTTTTTAGCGATTTTTTAACAAATTCAGTAAACTTACTTAGTTCTGCTTTGTGTCGTATTTGGTTTCTTTTTGATTTTGCAGAGAAACAAAATAATGAGCGAGATTTTAGTATGTCCATTATGAAAATACGCATTCCAAGTGCTTTCATGAAAAACAATAGCTGTTGTAAAATGCGCTCTCCATCTTTATTTTGGGGGACATGTGCCAGAATACTGTTCGACCTGTATTTCATGATAATTGAATGCTAAAAGTTATTTTTTTCTTAAAACATATTTACTCGTTTTAAAGTGTCGTTACATAGTCCATATACGTAAATTGGGGAATATGTTACAGTACATGCTTGTAAAACATATAAATTTATGATGTAAAATGGGAGAAGGGGAGAAAGGATTGTTGTTCAGGGAATTATTGAGTAATTATTCTTTTGTTTATTGCAAATGCTGTGCCCGGATTATTTTCAAATATTTGTTGAATGTCTGATTCGGAGAAACCACTTTCGTAAAGTGCGGGAATCAGGTAATTTTCGATATCGGTAAATCCCCTGAAATTACCAGCGTCTGGTTGCATCGGATCATACCATCCGGCGTCGTGCGAAAACATAAGTTTATTTAAAAGCCCTTCCTTTTTCATAAGAAGTGCAAATTCAACAAAATCCTTTTGGTTTTTTTGTGAAAATTTATCGAAGGCAATCCAGGCCCCCATTCGGGCAGCTTCAAGGTGTTTGTCGTTGTTTTTTTCGTTGTTGGCATGTGTCCAGATGAATGCAGAAGGATGAACGCCGTATTTTTTTAGAATTTCCAATTGTTGAAATGCAGGAACAGCCGGACCTGTGTGAGACATAATGGTTAATCCGGTTGCTTTGTGTGTGATACAGGCAGCCTCAACTACTTTTTTATTAATCTCTTTTAAAGGAGCCCGTTCAACTGCAATTTTTATAAATCCAGGGAAGATCCCGGTTCCTTCAATTCCGTTTTGTGCTTGTGCGATCCATCTTTCTGCAAGTTGTTGGGGTGTTTCGGTAAATCCGTGCTTTGGAATATATTTTGCATTAACAGCACTGTAGTAACCTACATTTGTAAGAATCTGAAGCCCAGATTTTTTGGAAAGTATTTTTAGTAATTCCGGGTCGCGTCCCAGGTACTCAGGAGTGCATTCTATAAGTGTTTTGTAGCCCATTTCTTTTATTTCCAACAGATAGGGGAGTACTTTATCAACTACTTCATCTTTGTTCCAACGAAAAGAACCTGTGCTGTCGGCACCGATAAAATCTACAAGTAAATGTTCGTGATGTAAAGTTTTGCCAATTTCGTTTGCCGGTATTTCTCCTGTTACAGTTTTTATTTTTGACTCACTGTTTAGGCATGAAACAAAAATGAATAAAAAAATGACCGGAATGAAAGTTTTTAATTTTGGCATAACAGGAAAGTTTTAGCCAAAATACGAAATCTATTTTACTCTGGTTTTTTTTGATACCAGAATAGCTCCGGCGAATACCAGAATTACACCAACCAGGGTAATCAGCGAAAATCGTTCGTGTTCAACCCACGAAACATTTAATTCGGTGAGGATTGCCATGGTAATAAAAGTAATCATGGGATTAAGAATAAATATAATGCTGACTTTGTTTGCTTCTGCATATTTTAATGCTTTTCCAACACATGTGTAGGCAATAAAGGTATTGGCTCCCAGGAAAAACAGCAACAACCACCATGTCCAGTGGAGAGTTAATAATGTATTAAAATGGATAAATGGTATATAAATTACTGCGGGTAATCCAAAAAGAAAAAGGTTCAAACTGTCGACAGAAAAACGGCTTACCAGTTTCTTTTGCAGAATGCCGTAAACAGACCAGGCAACAGCTCCTGAAAGCGTTAATAGTATTCCCAGTTTATAGGACGCAGCACTGTCGAAAAAGGCTGACAGCTGATCGCTGTAGAAGAAAGAAAAACCTGTTAGTGCAATGGTAAAGCCTATGATTTGGTTTCTGCGCAGTTTTTCCTTAAAAAGAATAAATCCTGCAGCTGCCAGAATTAGCGGACCTGTTTGTATAAAAAGCTGGGCATTGCTGGGTGTAGTGTAGTGGATACCAAGCATATATCCCATATAGTTCCACGAAAGGGCCAATGCGGCAAATACCAACATCCACGGAGGTCTGATCAGTATCCTGAACTCCTTTGGATCTTTATACAATTGCCAAACCGACAGCATAATAAAGGCAATTACAAAACGGATCCAAACTATGGTAACCGGATCGACTTTACGCACAGCAACTTTTAAGGCTACGGCCAGGAAGCCCCAGAAAAAAGCAGTTATCGATGCGTAAATAATTCCTTTTGTGTGGTTTTGCATGTAATCTTGTTTTAAATAAACATCCCGGAAAAATCCGGGATGCATTTAGTTGATATGTTGTTATCCTTTTATCTCAACTCTGCACCAAACTCACGGCCAAATGCCGTAATCAGTTTCTGCATGGTTTTGTCGATTTGTTTGTCTTTAAGCGTTTTGTTGTCGTCGCGCAGGATGAAGCTGACAGCATACGATTTTTTCCCTTCAGGGACTCCTTTGCCTTCATAAACGTCGAAAAGATCTACTTCGCGGAGCAACTGACGTTCCTGCTTAAATGCAAGGTCTTTAATCTGACTGAATTTTACTGATTTATCCAATAATAACGCTAAATCGCGACGTACAGCCTGAAATTTTGGTAACTCTTCAAACAGAACTGTATGTTTTTTATGTAGCTGGAATACATTATCCCAGTTGAAATCAGCATAATAAACAGGATTTTCGATGTCGAATTTTTTCAGCCATTTTTTGGCAACTATACCTAACTCCAGAACTACTTTATTGTTAATTGAGTAGGCTAATCCTTCGCTGTACAATTCATTCTCGGTTTCGTTAACCTGTACATCTTTCAAGAGGCCCAAACGCCTCAATATTTTTTCGGTATATGTTTTTAATCCAAAGAAAGAAACCGCTTCTTCTTTAGCTGTCCAACTTTCAACTTCTTTGTTACCTGTAATAAAAAGTGCCAGATGATTTTCTTCCCAATAGTTATTGGCAGGCTGATCTTTCAGCTGTGTCCCTTTATAAAAATAGGTATTACCGAATTCGTATAATTTCAGGTTTTTACTCTGACGGTTGGCATTGTATGAAATGCATTCCAGTCCACCGAACAGTAAGGTCTGACGCAATCCGTTCAGATCAGCACTAAGCGGATTCAGCATTTTAACGGTCTTTTCTTCATTGTAGTCTTTCAGTCCTTCGTAATAACCTGCTTTTGTTAGCGAGTTCGACCAGATTTCGTTGAATCCCTGTGCAGTCATCATTTCTGCAACCAGGTTTTTAATCTGATCTGGATTTGGTTTCTCTGCAGTTTGCAAAGAAGAGTTTACCTGATTTGGAATTTCAATATTGTTGTACCCGTAAATTCTCAGGATTTCTTCGATAACATCGGCTTCGCGTTTCACGTCAACACGATATGGCGGAACAAGTAAAGAAAGTCCTTTGTCGGTTTCGCTTTCAATTTTAATTTCCAACGATTCCAGGATGCTTTTAACTGTTTCTTTTCCCAGGTCTTTCCCTATTAAACGGGTAATATTTGAATACGAAACTTCAACCTTAAAATCTTCAACCGGTTCAGGGTAAATATCAATAATATCAGAAGAAATAGTTCCTCCTCCAATTTCTTTCATCAGCAAGGCTGCACGTTTTAGTGCGTAAATTTGTCCGTTCGGATCAACTCCGCGTTCGAAACGGAACGATGCGTCGGTATTTAAACCAAAACGACGGGCAGTTTTACGAATATAAACCGGATCGAAACAGGCACTTTCGATAAATACATTTTTCGTTGAATCTTTTACTCCTGATTTCATCCCTCCGAAAACACCACCAATACACATGGCTTCTTCAGTGTTACAGATCATCAGGTCGTTTTCGTCTAATTCGCGTTCTACTTCATCGAGAGTGGTGAATTTTGTTTTGGCAGGCATGGTTTTTACAATCACTTTTCCGCCGGTAATTTCATCGGCGTCGAATGCATGTAAAGGTTGAGCCGTTTCGAAAAGTACATAGTTTGTAATGTCAACAATGTTGTTGATTGGCGAAAGACCGATCATTTTTAAGCGGTTTTGCAGCCATTCGGGTGAGTCTTTCACCTCAACGCCGGAAATAGTTACACCTGCATAACGAGGGCAAGCTTCGGGGTTTTCAACTTCAACCGGAATAACCAGGTTGTTATTGTCGACTTTAAATTCGTCTACCGAAGGTTTTGTATATTCAATTTCCTGCGTTTTTTTCAGGAATGCAGCCAAATCACGGGCAGCGCCAATAAACGAAGCTCCATCAATCCGGTTTGGTGTAAGGTCGATTTCGATTACCCAGTCCGATTCTATATTGAAAAATTCTTTGGCAGGAGTACCCACTTTGGCATTTTCTTCTAAAACCATAATTCCATCGTGGTCGGTTCCAATTCCGATTTCATCTTCTGCACAGATCATCCCCATGGAAACCTCGCCTCTGATTTTTGATTTTTTGATCTGAAATTCCTGGTCGCCGTCGTAAAGTGTAGTTCCTACTGTTGCCACAACAACTTTTTGGCCGGCAGCTACATTGGGCGCACCACACACAATTGGCAGCGGTTCTCCGTTACCAACATTCACGGTGGTTTTGCTCAGGTGATCAGAATTCGGATGGTTTTCACAGGTAAGTACTTCGCCAATAACGAGTCCTTCCAAACCTCCTTTAACAGTTTCTACTTCTTCCAAACCTCCAACTTCCAGACCGGTTTGAGTTAATATGTCGCAAATTTCTTCTGGCGACTGTTCCAGTTTAATGTAATCTTTTAACCAGGAATATGATATCTTCATCTTAAAATGATTTTTCTGTCAGTTTTTTGAATCGGACAAAAGTAAGGATTTTTGGGAGAAAATATAAGTTACGTTTAGTGTTATAGGGGTAGACTTGTTAAAGTCTTAAGATGAAAGAATATTTGAGTTACAGAGTACGACTTTTTGGTTCCTTTTTTGAAATGATTATGTGGCTAAAGCCGTTTTTTTTTGTGCTATGTATCCGTCGGCTGAAGCCAACGGCAATTTGTTAAGTATGTGTCATTGGTGTACTTCATTTTTATTGCAATTTGTAATTTGATATTCAATTACTTAATTTTAATTACCGTTCACTTTAGTGAACGGAGAAGCGCTGAGAAGAAACAGGCTTTAGCCACATAAAATAATTAATATGTCTTTCACCCAAATACTTGTTCATGTCGTTTGTCCTTATGTTAAGAATCTGTTTGACGCTTTTATATCTGTTTGCTGAAGTCAACGGTAATTGGTGTACTGAAATTTGTATAGCCACCTTCATTCGTATTATTAAATATTATATGTGAATTCTGTCATAAACCAAAGTCGCATAAAGTATTATTTTTCGCCACAAATTTTAAAAATCACAAATATTTCTAAAATGAAAAAACTGCTATTTTTTGTTTTTGTAACGGGCTTGGCATTGGTGTCGTGCCAAACCCAGAAAAAGGAAAGTACAAGCGATATGGTAAATCCGTTTTTTAAGGAATGGACTACACCTTTTGGTGTTCCTCCCTTCGATGAAATTAAGGTTGAGCATTATGTGCCAGCGATAAAAGAAGGAATAAAACAGCACGATGCAGAAATCGAGGCTATTGTTGCCAATCCAGAAGAACCAACTTTTGAAAATACAATACTGGCTTTTGATAAGTCGGGAGCCTTACTTCAAAAGGTTAGTGGTGTTTTCGGACCGTTGAGCAGCGCCAATACAAACGACGAGATGCAGGCAGTGGCGCGCGAATTATCGCCACTTACTACAACTCACCGCAGCAATATTTCGATGAATGCCGGTTTATTTAAAAGAATTAAGGCAGTTTACGACAAACGCGATGAATTAAACTTCGACCAGGAGCAAATGCGCGTGGTTGAAAAATATTACGAAGATTTTGTACGTGGTGGTGCCAACCTTTCATCTGAAGATCAGGCTAAATTGAAAGAAATCAATCTTGAGCTTTCTAATCTGTATCTTCAGTTTGGAGAAAACCTGCTGGCCGAAACGAATAAAAACTTTAAACTGGTAATCGATAATAAGGAAGACCTTGCTGGTTTACCAGACGATGTAATTGCACGTGCTGCCACTGCTGCCGAAAACGCAGGTGAAGTAGGTAAATGGGTATTTACCCTGGCAAAACCAAGTTGGATTCCTTTCCTTACGTTCTCTGAAAAACGCGATTTAAGGGAGAAAATTTATCGTGCGTATTTTATGCGTGGAGATAACGACAATGAAAACGACAACAAAGAAATCATCGAAAAGATTGTTCCTCTTCGCGACCAGAAAGCCAAATTGTTGGGATTCGATAATTTTGCCGCTTACAAAGCCGATGTAAACATGGCCAAAACGCCTAAAGCTATTACCGACTTCCTTATGGAACTTTGGGAGCCTGCTTTAAAAATGGCCAAACAAGATGTAAAAGATATGCAGAAAATTATCGATCGCGAAGGTGGTAATTTCAAACTGCAATCGTGGGATTGGTGGTATTATTCAGAAAAACTGCGTAAAGAAAAATACGATTTGGATGAGGCAGAAGTAAAACCTTATTTCAGTTTAGATAATGCTAAAAAAGGTATTTTTTACGTTGCCAATAAACTTTACGGTTTGAAATTTATTAAACGCGACGATCTTCCAACTTACCACAAAGAAGCAGAGGCTTACGAAGTGCAGGAAGCTGATGGTTCTTATCTTGGTGTATTGTATATGGATTTCCATCCGCGCGACGGGAAAAGGGTAGGAGCATGGTCAACAAGCTTCCGTCCTGCATCGTATGTCGATGGCAAACGTGTTTCACGTATTGGTTCAATGGTAATGAATTTTACCCGTCCTGCCGGCGATACTCCTGCTTTGTTGAGTTTCGATGAAGTAACTACTTTATTTCACGAGTTTGGACATGCTCTGCACGGTTTGTTCGCCGACGGTCCATACGACAGAACTGCCGGTAGCGTGCCGCGCGACTTTGTTGAACTTCCTTCTCAGATTATGGAGAACTGGGCTGCAGAACCGGAAGTAATGAAAGTTTATGCGAAACATTACGAAACAGGGGAAACCATTCCAGATGAATTGCTGAATAAACTGATTAAAGCCGGCACTTTCAACCAGGGATTTATTACAGGAGAATATGTGGCTGCTTCGTTGCTGGATATGGATTATCACACAACTAAAAATCCTACTATTACCGATGTAGATGCTTTCGAAAAAGATGCAATGGATGCCATTGGCTTGATTCCGGAGTTTTTACCTCGTTATCGCAGTACTTACTTTTCGCATATTTTCTCTAGCGATGGTTATTCGGCGGGTTATTATGTGTATATCTGGGCAGCAGTTTTAGATAGCGATGCTTTTGATGCTTTCAAACAAAGCGGCGATATTTTCAATCCTGAATATGCAGCTAAATTCCGTCACTTGCTTGAAAAATGTGGCTCAGACGACGGTATGACCATTTACCGTAACTTCCGCGGTCAGGATCCTTCAAAAGAACCATTGTTACGCAAACGTGGTTTGTTATAATTTTGATACTTAGTAAAAGTAACCAGATATTGAAAAGGTCGCCGTTGGCGGCCTTTTTTGTTGGTGGAGGTTTTTTATTTCATGTAAGATTTTATAGACAAATTTTCCAATCTGTTTTAGAGGTATTAATAGGAAGAAGAATGTAACGATCAGTAAAAAAATGCCCATAAAAAAATCCCGGCGTCCATTCCGGGATTTTTTTACCTTTTCTATCACAAATTAAAACTAATCCTTGACCTAACTGACTACCACCAATTTTCATCGGGTTTGTATGGTACAAATATAGAGCGTGAAATAATATTGCTGTAATTTTTTATGCTGATTTACAGCTAGATAATCTCTGAAAATTATGGCTGTCTTTTGTACTCAGGGATAAGAAAAATGGACGAAAGACTGTTGTTTTAACTTAGAATGTTGTCGGGAAAAGTGTGGCAATACGTAAATAAAGATTACAAGAGAAGCATTCGTTTATTATTTAAAAATTTTACGATCGTCGAGTGCTTCGCGGTATTTTCTTGCATTGCGGTTGTGTTGCGCCAGCGTTTTTGCAAAGTTGTGATAACCCGAAAAATCTTCTTTGGCACACATGTACAGATATTTGTGGCTCTCGTAATTCAAAACGGCATCGATTGATGCAATATCGGGGAAACAGATTGGCCCCGGTGGTAATCCTACATATTTATAGGTGTTGTAAGGTGATTCAACCTCGAGGTGTTTGTTTAGGATTCTTTTTAACGAAAAATCGCCAACGGCATATTTTACAGTAGGATCGGCTTGTAAAAGAATGCCTCTTTTCAGACGGTTGACATATAAACCGGCAACCTTTGGCAGTTCGTCTTTTTTTATGGTTTCCGACTGAACGATGGAGGCCAGTATTGAAACTTCGGCAGGAGTAAGGCCTATGGTTTCAGCTTTTTGCATCCTTTCCTTGTTCCAGAATTTTTCGTATTCGGTATGCATGCGGTTGGCAAACTGTTTGGCCGAGGTGGTCCAATACATTTCGTAGGTGTTTGGAATAAACATGGTACGAAAGGTTTCCGTTGTAAATCCCCATTCTTTAATTTGTTTTTCGTCGCCAAACAGATTAAGTAAAGACACCGAATCTGCTTCGATGTACTTGCTTACTTTTCCGGCAAGGTCTTCTTTAAACCTGACATTATTAAACGTAATGTCGATGGGTTTTTGGGCGCCACTGCGAAGCATATTAACCAACTCGTTGGTGGTCATCCCCAACTTTAATTCGTACCGGCCGGGTTTAATATTGTCTTTGTATTTCTTTTTCTTGGCAACCCATTTAAAGGCTTTGTAATTGGTTAAAACCTGGTCGCTTTCCAATTTGGAATAAATGGTGTCGTAGTTATCTTTTTCCGAGATCAGTAGTACATAATCGGTTTTTACGTTTGCATCGAAAACATAGCGGTACAACTGGTATCCTCTGGCTCCGACAATAATAAACGCAATCGCAAAAAATATAATAATGTATTTCCCTACTTTGGGGAACGTCATGGCCCGGCTTTTCTGTTCTATCGACATGCTGTTTTTTTCCTGTTTTGGCTTCAAAGATAAGATTCTTTTGTAAATGGATGGTTGCCGGATGTTTGATGCTTGATATTGGATTCTGGATACTTGCTGCCGGATATTTATTATAGCCTCATTTTTCTCAATTACTTATTTCCCAATTCAGTAATGCTAACATTCCTTTAAACCTCATAAAGAATAAATCTTTCAAAAAATATTTTAAACCTAAATTCACTAATTTTGTTTGGGTTAAGAAATCAAAATAAAAACTGAAAATTATGCTACAAGTTAATCTTGCTGAAGATATTTATTATTTGGGATTTAACGATCGCCGTACTCATTTGTTCGAGAATATCTGGCCTATTCCATACGGGGTTTCGTACAACAGTTACCTGATTGTTGATGAAAAAATTGCCCTCGTTGATACAGTGGAGCGCGCCTTTATCGACGATTACCTCGATTCTATTGAAGAAATTATTGGCGAACGTGAGGTGGATTACCTGATCATTAACCATATGGAGCCTGACCATTCCGGGGCATTAAAAGCTATCGCTCACCGATATCCGAATATAACGCTTGTAGGAAATAAAAAGACTTTCGGTTTTGTGGAAAATTTTTACATGAAGCCTGAAAATATCCTGACGGTGCACGACGATTATGTGCTCGATCTGGGAAAACACAAACTGCAGTTCCAGATGGTACCAATGGTTCACTGGCCGGAAACCATGGTTACTTACGAAGAAAACAACAAGATACTGTTCTCGGGCGATGCCTTTGGTAGTTTCGGTACTTTGGACGGTGGTATTTTTGATGACGAGATCAACCTCGAATTTTACGAAGTTGAAGTGATGCGTTATTTCACCAATATTGTTGGGAAATATTGTCCGCACACCCAACGAGCCATAAAAAAACTGGCCGGACTGGATATTAAAATAATTGCAGCAACACACGGCCCCATTTGGCGCAGCAATCTCAACTGGATATTGAAACGTTACAATAAATGGAGTTCGTACGATCTCGATTGCGGGGTGGTTATCGTTTACGGCTCGATGTATGGAAATACCAAAAAAATGGCCGAAACCATTGCCCGCCAGATTGCGGTGCGCGGTATTAAAAACATTCGGGTTTACGATGCATCAAAAACCCATTCGTCGTACATTATCAACGATATTTTCAAATACAAAGGTTTTATTGTGGGAAGCGCTGCTTATAACAATTCCATGTTCCCGAATGTTGAGACACTGCTTACTACTGTTGAACACATGGCTCCGAAAGATCACCTACTGGGGATTTTTGGTAATTATTCGTGGAACGGCGGAGGTGTGAAAAACCTGAAAACGTTCGCCGAAAATATCAAATGGGAGATGGTTTACGAACCCATTGAAGAAAAAGGCAACATGAAAGTAGAAACACAGGAAGAGCTTATAAAACTGGCAAACGCCATGGCCGATAAGCTTCTGGAAATGCCTCCTGCAGAAAAATTGTAAAATATTATTACAGGTTCTAGTAGAAGAAGTTTCACGCAGAGGGCGCAAAGTTTTCGCGAAGCACGCTAAACTAATTTGCTGATTATTAAACTTTGCGTTCTTTGTGGTTCTTTTTTTCTTTGCGTGAAAAATTTATTGTACAATTTTTCTTTGTTGATTATTCCTAAGATTCATGAATCTCTTTTGTGGTTATTGATTGCCGGAGTCTTTTAATTTTACCAATTTTTTGAAATATTGTGGAATAGCCGTCTGAAAACACATTTCTTTTTTTGTATGTGGATGAATCAATGCGAGAGAAAAAGAATGTAAAGCAAGACGTTTTATCACTTTGTCGGTTTCTCCGTAAACTTTGTCCCCCACAACAGGGTGCCCTTTTTCGGCAAGATGGACACGGATTTGGTTTTTTCTTCCTGTAAAAAGATTGATTTCCAACAAGCTGTACTTGTCCGTTTCTTTTAAAACTTTGTATCCTGTTTTTGCATACTTCCCTTTTGTTTTATTTTTTGTTGAAAACACTCTGTATGTTTTATTTTCGGCCAGGTACGATTCAATAATCCCTTCTTTTTCATTCAAATTACCATATACAACAGCAACATATTTTTTTCTGAAACCGGCCCAATTTTCCTGTAAAAAGAATTTAGCTTTTTCTGTTTTTGCAAACACAAGTACTCCCGATGTATCTCTATCTAAGCGATGTACGATATATACCCTGTCCCTTGATTTTGCGTTTCCTTTTTTTACATACTCGTTCAAGAGGAAATGCGCGGTGTTCCGTTTTTCTTTTTCTGTACCTATCGACAGTAACCCGTTTGCTTTATTAACTACAATAATGTCACGGTCTTCATGAATGATTTCAAGACCTTTGGGTTGGTACTTTGTTGATGCTATTTTGTTTCCTGACATCCTGTTCTTTTTATCTGTTGCTATCGGTCATTTGTTGTTGTCGACTTTGTGGAACGTCATCACCGACTAAACTAAAACTACACACTACTGCAACGGCAGCGCAATATACAAAACTTAGGGGTAGGTTATTTTTTGTCAAAATATTTAACAAGTTTATACTAAATAAAATTTTTAGCCACAGTACGATTGTATAGTGCGTCCATTATTCAAAATGCGGGAAGCGACAATATAAAAACTGCCACAGAAGTTTTTACAACTCTGGCAATCATTTATAATATTTTCAGCCGCAATTAAATTTTAGCCGGTTTCTATAAAGCTATTTTATTCTGAAATTTTAGAAGTCAGCTGGTCAAAATAGTTAATGCATTTTTCAATATCTGGAACCGAGTTTTCCCAGTTGTATTCGTATTCGATTGAGAAAAGGCCTTCGAAATTTTGTCTTTTCAATTCAGTGAGCATGCCTTCCAAATCAAGCGAACCGGTTCCCCAGATTACATCGTGCCGCTCGGTTTCTCCGGCAGTTTCTGCTTTGATGTCTTTAAAATGCAGCGATTTTACTTTTCCGTCTAATTTCTTCAGGCATTCTACCGGGTCGAGGCCCATGCGAGCCCAGTGGCCCACGTCGGCACAAGCCCCAATACGACTGCTCAGCCCCCTGGTAGCTTCGAGAAATGTATCAGGTTTCCAGTAATTAGAAGGTTTCGGGTGATTATGAATGGCCACATCAATTTTGTATTTGTTGGCCAGCTCATCCACATATTTCAAGTGCTTGTACTCCGGCTCGCATGTAATTATCTTTATGCCCATGGCGTCGGCAAATTCAAAAAGCTGTTTCCATTCCTGTTCATCTTTGCAAATTACAACGCCGCTGGCTATTATTTTAACCTTTTTTGATTTGGCATATTTTAGTACTTTTTGGCGGGTTTCTTTGTCCATTTTAAAGTCCATGGTTCCGTCCATTCCTTCACCCAAAGTCTGGCCGTAATATACTTCAATGTAATTTAGTCCTAACTGGTGGGCCTTGTCAACGGCTTCGGTAAAACTGAATTTGTGGAAGGTGTAGCTTTGAACTCCCAGTTCCCAGCCGGTTTTGCTTGGTTTCTCTTTTTGTGCCAGAACGTTTATCGATAAAAGAATGACTGTCAGCAGCAGCCCGATTTTGCAAATATTTGTTCTCATTTTTTTTAATTTACAATAAAAATCAGTTCATACTTTTTTTATACACTTTCACATAATCTACCATGAAAGTATCAGGGGCACAGGCATTTTTTATCCCTTCAAGTGTAGGAGGGATTTCCATGCTCAGAATCATGTACTGGTCGATATGCGACAGCCCTTCCTTTATTTCGTGAAATTTAAGTCCGTCGATATAAAAAGCGTATTTTTCAGGAGTCCATTCAAGTGCAAAAGTATGAAACCCTTCAGACAAACCTTCCAAGTCGCTGTTCATCTGTCCTGAACTTTTCTGGTTGGGACCGTATGCCCAGTGCAGGCAGTGGGTTAGATGATTTTCGCCTAATTCTTTGAAATATTCAAAAATATCTATCTCTGTTCCATATGTTGCCGGATCTTCGCCTTGCATTATTAATGGCGATTGCATCCAAAATGCAGCCCACGGACCAATCCCTCTTTGTACGCGCGCACTGCATTCAAAATAACCGTAAGTAGTATTAAATGTTTCCTGGGTACCTACAGCACTGCCCATAATGCTGTCTTTTTTTATGTCGTACATTAAGAGCAACTTTCCATCATTAACTTTCACCATCGAAGGATCGTTGTATCCGATGCGGCGCGGACCTGTCCCTCTTACTTTCCATTTCGTGGTATCCAGTTTCGTGCCGTTGAAATTATCTTCCCAACATAATTTATATCCTTCTTCTTCAGGATTGAAAATTATTTGAGAAAGTGCTGTGTTTTCAGGAGGGGTATTTTTGTCAGATTTCTTATCTGATGGTGCCTGGCATGCCGAAAAGATGCCTGCAAAAATTATGAACGCCGTAAGTAAGTGTTTCATTTCGTTTTATTTATGGTTTAGCAAGGTTGCTGATATTTAACAACGAAAATTATAATTTTTTATCACCAATATCCGACAAAATCATATTATTTTTTTTGTTTAGGAAGCTCGGTAAATAAGAGCTTTTGTTGCATTTTTTTTGAATACTGGTTCTATCTCCCTGTGTTACAATAATTCCAAAATAGAACAATAAAAATTGGATCATTTAATTTTTGTTAGATAGTAAACGGCGAAGTTTTTGAAAAGGTATCATCATTGCTTTTTTCTTCCTTTACTATACACGAATAGAAGCCACATTTTTTCGGTACAAAATAAAGTTCCACACTGCCAGGATCAGTAGACAAAACGCCATGAATATTCCTGCAAGAAAGAATAGTTTTACAGGTAACTGAAGTGCGAGCAGTAAACTTCCTGCCGAAATTATTCCTGCCATAATAGCATAGGCTTTATTATTGTAATACCACGCGTAAGGGAAAAAGTGTGCTCCTGTAATAATGGCGTAGGTCATTAAAAAATAGTCGGGGTGTTTAATCAAAACAAAAATAAGGAAAGGGAAATAGAACAGTTGGGCAAAGTTGAGCCACAAACCAAGCGGTTGAAGTGGATTTTCAGGAATTTTCCATGTGGTTTTCAACAGTTTCGAGAAACCTAGTGCCAGAGGCAAAAGCATTCCACCAACCATAAAAGTAAAAATACTGCGATCGTATGCCGAAAATGGAAATGTCCATATTATGGCAATCAGGCTCCAGATTATGGCCGCAGCCAGAATAAAATCGATGCCGTTTTTAGCTTTAATACTTACATCGGTTCTGAGGATGTCGAGTTGTGTTTTTGTCATTATCAAATATTTTAAATTGTTACAAGTAATTTCGCATAAGAGTGACCATGTCATCGTGTTTAATCGATGCACAAAGTAATTTGTATGTGTTGAAAGTTATTGGGAAAGAAGGTCTTCCCTGAAACGCCTGATTTCATTAAGCGTTTTCAGTTCGCGCCCGATTGCCGAGCGGATAAAATAACCGAATATAAAAGCTGCTGCCAGATACGAAACATCAATCAGCACAAGCAGCCATAACGGGAACCAGTTGCTGAACTCGGGCGATAACAGGTAAAATCCTATGGAATATAGGATAACGATAGCCACTGTTACCGGCCCGTGTATTTTTTTCCTGAAGTTAAAATATGTAAGAAATGAGTTGTTGCTTTTTAGAGCATCTTCGCTTATGTCAATTCGCCCGGAAAAAACTAAACTTCCCACTTCGATCATTATTCGAAGCAGCAGACTGCCAATCATCAAGAATTCACCGGCCTTGCTTGTGTTAAATTGAAAATGTGCAACAAAAAGGAAATAGCTGGAAAGTATTATTGTAAAAACCAGTAAAACGAAAATATTGCCCCATTGAGTGCGTGTGTTTTTTTTTCTTTTTCGTTCGGCCATTTTAATGATGTAGGCTGCATTCGAAGCTTTTATATTATCATTCTGCTCCTGCTTCCAGAGTTTTTGTATGTCGTTAAAATCAGTTTGCATCGTTCAAATACTTTTTCAGGTTCTTTTTAATTCTGTGGATTTTTACCCGTACATTTCCGGCACTGATTCCCATAACTTCGGCAATTTCGTCGTAATTGTTTTCGTCGAGAACCATCATAATAATTAGCCGTTCTATTTCCGGCAAACGACCAATTGCTGAATACAGGTTGGTGAAAACGGTTTTTTGCAATTCTGTATCATCCGTTTTTTCTAGATCGACTGAATCGAGTGGAATATTAACCGACTCTTTTTTATTGCGGATGTAGTTAAGGCAGGAGTTTATGGTAATGCGGTAAATCCAGGTTTTATAGCCGGAATTACCTTTGAATTTGTGCAATGCATTCCAAACATTGATAAATACTTCCTGCGTCAGGTCTTCTGCCAGCTCATCGTCGCCTTTCATATAGCCACGGCACATTTGCAAAACCATGGGCCTGTATTGCTGATAAAGCGAATCGAATTGTTTTTTGCCGGCGTTGTTGTTCATTTTATGAATTGAATTTTTCCCTTTGAACCCAAAAGTTTTGAATTGTTACAACAGAGGCGCAAAAAAATGCTTTTTTTTATAACTGATTTTTTCCGGGGGAATGTTTTATTAACCTAGAGCTACATCTAACAACATCATTATGGCAAAACCAAGCATGGCACCTATGGTGGATAAATCTGTTTCATCCCCGTGTTGAGATTCGGGAATCAGTTCTTCAACTACCACAAATATCATTGCCCCTGCAGCAAACGAAAGTGCATAAGGAAGAAGCGGCTCAATTGTAAGTACGAGATATGCGCCAAGAACTCCGGCTATGGGTTCAACAATTCCTGATAACTGCCCATAATTAAATGCACGTGTTCTTGAAAGTCCTTCTCTACGCAGTGGAATTGAAACAGCTGCTCCTTCAGGAAAATTTTGTATTCCAATACCAATGGCTAAGGCAATGGCTCCCGATAATATCCCAAGATCAGGATTATTTGCTAATGCTCCAAAAGCAACTCCTACCGCTAATCCTTCAGGTACATTATGAAGGGTAATTGCAAGCACTAAAAGTATACTTCTTTGCCACGATGTTTTTATACCTTCGGCTTTATCCACGGATAATCCCAAATGCAAGTGAGGCAAAATTTTATCGACCATTAGCAGAAATGCTCCTCCTGATAAAAAACCGATTAATGCGGGGACCCATCCCGGAGACCCATTTGTTTCGGCCATTTCTATTGCCGGCTTTAACAACGACCAGAAACTTGCTGCAATCATTACTCCTGCTGCAAAACCTAGCATAGAGTTCAGTATTTTCTTGTTAATAGACTTGAAAAAAAATACCATAGATGCCCCGGCAGCTGTTAAGAACCATGTAAATAATGTGGCGGCTAAGGCAAGTAATATCGGACTAATTTCTAATAATTTATTCATTCGTTTATATTTCTAATTTTTCAATGGTAACTCATGGAACTCGCATGCGTTGTAATCATCATCCTGTGTGTGAAACTTTACAGGCTCGTTTCATCTGATTTTTTGTTTTTTTAATGTATCGAACATCATATAACAGGTTGAGGGAATTTATTGTTCAGTTCAAATAATTTAAATTGAAGAATATTTTACTCCACTTTAATATTGTATTTGTGTAACAGTCCCGGCAAAGTTTCCAACGAGAATTTAGCGCCTGAAACATAATTCTGTTCCGGATTTATTGAGAAATTTATGGAGCTGCGAAAATCGGCTTTTTGTAATTTGGTGAAACTGAATATAACACCGGCCAGATCGCATTCTGTAAAATCGGCCTCGGTGAGATCGGTCTCGCTAAAATCAACTTCGTGCATGATGCAACGTGTAAAATGTGTGCCTTTTATTTTTAACTGGAAAAATGAAGAATAATTCATTATGCAGCCCTCAAAACTGAATTCCAGTAGAAAGGGATTACATTCGTCGAATTGCAGGCCGATGAGTTTGCAGTTTTTAAACTGTACATTTTTAAAAGCAGTGTTCATGATTTTTGTATTGCTGAAATCGCAGTTTTCGAAAAAACACTCTTCAAAACAAATGTCTCTTATATCGGCATTCGAGAAAATGCAGGCATTAAAAGAACAATTTTCGTAATCGGCATTTTCTATTTGTTCAGCCGAAAAATCGATGTTTTTTAAATTCTGATCGGTGATGTACTTCATATTATTTTTTCTCAAATTCAATTAATTCAATAGGAGCTCCGTTGTGTTCTATCATGGCTACACGAATACCTTCCGCGGGCGGGTTCGGCGGCGTTAGAATAGAAAAGCCACGGGTTGCCAGTTCGTAATCCAGGTTTTCCACTTCAAAAGCAAGGTGCGGAACTTTTTGGATGAGCGGATGAATGGGACTGTCGCTTTCAAAACGCATCCATTCAACTCCAAACGGACTTGTTGGAAAACCTGAGTGGTAAAATTTAAACTGCGGAAGATATTTTTCTCCTGGCATTTTCTCCGTTGTAGGAATCCCCAGGTGATGGTATTTCCATCCCCATTTTTCAATGGCTTCAGGAGGTTCGTGGTCTTGTCTGGGAATTTTTTGAATATTCATAATATTTCCAGGATTTTTATTTTTTTATTCTGAAAAATAAATTCATCATCAACTTTCTTATTTTGCAGGAGTTTGCCAACAGGGGAGGCCAGTGAAATGCAGAAACAAGTTTCCCCGTCAATTTCAATTTTACCGAGGGCAGTGGATATAAAATAGGTGTGCTGGTTTGTAATAACGAGGCTTCCAAATTCAACACAGTCGTGTTTTTTATTCACATCTATTTTTTCAAGTTCGGCTTTAAGGCGTTCTGTTTTGTGCAGCAACACACGGTTTTTCTCTACTTCTTGTTGCATCAGCGTCCGGCCGGTTTCGTATTTATCGCCTACACTGCTTTTGGTTTCACTGTCGCGCGATTCTTTGGCTGCATCAATGGCAATACGTGCTTCGGAGAGCCTCCGTTCGATTAAACTAAGAATTTTGTCGTGTAGTTGTTTCTTTATCATACTCCAAAAATAAGGAAAGCCCCGAAGTGTGAAAAAGAAAATAAAAAAGAACTTACTATTAGAGCTCGATGTAAAAAGTTGTTCCGTTGATCATATCGCTTTCAAACCATACTTTACCTTTCAGGTATTTCTCTCCTAAAAGTTTCATGCTGTAGGTGCCAACACCGCGTGCATTACCCTTGGTTGAGAAGAACCGCTTGAACAGTTGATATTGAATGTCTTCAGGTATAAAACTTCTGTTGTGTACCGAAAAACGAACATTTTGCCCTACTAATTCAGATTTTAGAGTTATTTCATCATCGGGTTGATTTACTTCCAGCGCATTTTTAATCATATTCCCCAGAACTCTTTTAAGGAGTACGGGATCGGTATGTAAATTGCAGTTAACTGATTCAGTATGAATAGATATGGATTTTCCGGTATTAATGTCGTGACTTGAATAGATAGAGGCGAGTTGTTTTAAAACATAAGATGATTCAAGAGATGTTAACTCCGGGATTAAATCGCCTCGCTCGGCAGCCCCTATTTCACGTTGTGTTTTTATTTCTTCAATTAAATTATTGGACGCAGTTTCTATAGTAGCCGCAATTTCGACCATTGATTCTTTGTCGTCAATTTCTTGTAAAATGGAAGACAAACCTGAAATTCCTCCTGCGCTGTTTAGAATGTCGTGAATGAAAACCCTTTCGAGTGATTTTCTGCGTTTCTCGGCACTTATATCAATAATTGAAAATATGGTTAGAGTTTCTCCTTCCATTTCTAACGGTGTTGCTGTTACTTCCAGATCCAAAGCATGATTGTCAATAGTTAGAATTTGGCATTCTTTGGTTGACTTGGTTCCTTTTTGAGCTTCCAGTATAACATTTAATGCTCCGCAAGATTTACATTGTACTGAATTTCCGCAACCGTATTTCGATTTAAAGGCATTGGTACATTTGAAAGTTTCACCCGGGCGTTTGCCAATAATCGGATCGTGGTTTAACTGCGTAATAAATTTTTTGTAGTTATTATTGGCATGTACAATTTGGCGGTATTTATTCAAAATAATTACCATCTGAGAAATGGATTCCAAGAAGTTGACCAATTGTTTGTTTTGCAGAATTACATTAACCTGTGATTCCAAGTCTCCATTGGTAACCCGACGTTGAACCGGGGTATAATTACTGAACGTAACACTTTTTGTAACACTTTCGAACATGATGAGCGTCCTGTTTAATGGTTTGTCCTGCAATATAATACTCACTTGCTATAATATCAAATATTTAGGGCTGATTTTTTATTCAGTAAATGACTGATTCATCTTTCAATTTAGACTTATATGGATATGTTGGAATATTTCAAATTATAATTATATAAAACAACATTATTTTGAGATGGTTTGGGATAAGACTGAAACTTTAAGCAAAAAGTGGAGTACGGTAAACCATACATCCACTTTTCGTTGTTACTTCATAATCCGAACTGTTTCATAGAACATTCAGAGAATTTATTCTTTAATTACTTTGCCAATTATCATATTATTTTTCCCTATTAACCGGTAAGTATACAGACCAGAAGTCCATTCGCCGGTATGAATAATCTGAATATTCGCTCCAATATTTAATAAAATTTCTTCTGACTTATGCAGCCTGCCTAGCACGTCGTATATTTCTAACCTCATTTTTTCGGCTTGCTGGCTGGTAATATTAAACGACAATGTATTATTAAACGGATTAGGATAAGTAATACATTTCAGGTCACTTTCTTTCTGTATATCAACAATTGCAGTTATTTCGCATTCGTCACCAATACCGTCACCGTCTGAATCCAATTGATCAGGGTTGGCTTTGTATGGACAATTATCGTAATCATTTAAAACGTTGTCGCCATCGATATCATCATCACAAACATCGCCTTCACCATCATCGTCGATATCTGACTGGTCGGCATTTGCCACATACGGACAGTTGTCGTTACTGTTTAGAATGCCATCGCCGTCAATATCACCGTCGCAGACATCACCCGTGCCATCGTTATCGGTATCTGTTTGGTCGTTGTTTGGAGTTACCGGGCAATTATCAACATCGTTATTGATTCCATCCCCATCAATATCATCATCGCAAATATCGCCAATACCATCTGCGTCAAAGTCGTTTTGCAGAGGATTGTAGGTGCCCGGGCAATTGTCGTATAAGTCTATTATTTCATCTCCATCTGCGTCGGTGTCGCATACATCGCCGATTCCATCGCGATCAGAATCGGCTTGTTCGGAGTTGGCAGTTGATGGACAATTATCGCTAACATCCGGAACACCATCACCGTCTGAATCATCTTCGCAGGCATCACCCACCCCGTTATTATTCACATCGGTTTGATCGGCATTGGCATAATACGGACAATTGTCTGAATCATTAAAAACACCATCACCATCAATATCATTGTCGCAAACATTCCCAATTCCATCGCCGTCCATATCTTCCTGTCCGCTATTGGCAGTTAACGGACAATTATCATCATCATTTAACACTCCGTCACCATCGATGTCATCATCACATAAATTGCCAATTCCGTCATTATCGGTGTCGAGTTGTTCTTTGTTAAATGTGTTCGGACAGTTATCAAGATTGTTTGCAATTTCATCACCATCAATATCCGGATCACAGACATCGCCTATGCCGTCGTTGTCTGCATCTGCCTGGTCAGGATTAGCAACATTCGGACAATTGTCATCATAATCAGGAATACCATCGCTGTCGGTATCTTGTGCAGATTCGCAGGCATCACCCACTCCATCACCATTAGAGTCAGCCTGATTCGGATTAGCTATATAAGGACAGTTGTCGATATCATCTGCAATACCATCACCATCGGAATCTTCAGGTTCTTCACAAACATCACCAATACCATCACCATCGGAGTCAGTCTGATCAGCATTTGCAATTAACGGACAGTTGTCTATTTCATCCGGCACTCCATCTTTATCCGTGTCAACAACTACCTCACAAACATCACCAATACCGTCACCGTCAGTATCCGCCTGATCGGCATTCGCTGTTGTTGGACAATTATCGATATCGTTAGGAACACCGTCTCCATCTATATCATCGTCGCAAATATCACCAATGCCATCCGCATCCAAATCTTCCTGACCGGCATTCGAAACATACGGGCAATTATCGTTTATATCTGCAATTCCATCGCTATCGGAATCTCTGGTCGTGTCGTTAAGAAACGCTGTTAAACTTTCAACCGAAAATCCCCAGGAGATGGTATCCTTATTAATATTTCCGTATGGATCACTCACACCTGAAACCTTAATTCTGAGGTAATCGGTACTATCAACATCCGCAAAAGTAGAGCTGAACACCAAACCGTTACCACTACATCCCCATGCAATATTTACCATCGTGTCTCCTTTACTTCTGTTTAGGAACTGAACATTGGAAGTGTCAATAGAGCCACAATCAATTTCTTCGTCAAAATTCACGTATATATTATCACCCAGTTTCAATATGCTGGATAACGGACGTGGCAGTCCTGCAACTTTTGGAGCCGTTCTGTCTACTAAAATCTCAAGCGTATTAGAATAGTTTTCATCTCCTCCGTACGAAACAACTGCTCTGAAAAAGTAGTTTCCATCTGCAATACTGGTTAAAGGGGTATTTACAGAAGTTATTTCGCTATTCAATTCGCTCTTGTCAAAAGTCTGTAAAGTCGACCAGGTAGTGCTTCCTACCACACAAGCTTCAATATCAACGCTGCTAATATGCGAGAGATCGTATTCGGAAAGATTCAGTACCATATCATTTCCTGTAATAACTTTCTTATCCGATTCAATGGTTATGTCGCTGCAAATTGATGGAAAGAATACATCCAGGTAAACTTCATCCGAAACTGATCCGTCGCAGGATGATTCAAGTGAAAATTTAAGACCGGAATAAGAACTTGCCAATGGGCCTTTACTTACCGTAACAGTAGCAGTTACCGATTGGAAAGGAGGAATGGTAAACGGAGTAGGTACATCTCCAAAAACGGTACTACCTCCGATTGTTATTATAGCTCCATCGGGATTACTGGTCGGATCAAACATCAAGTTATAAGTCTGTGTTTCATTACTTCCGCTTAGGTTGATCAATTCAAGCTGGAAAACTGCCTTATCATTTACCGACGCAACTGTTTGGCTATATGTATCGGCCTCCAGTTGCAGTTTTTCACGTTCCTGCGTTTTATACTCATGCGGACAACTTGACCGGCCTGCCTTAGTGCGGAAAGCAGGAGTTCCATAAACCTTGTCTTTACCTATATCAACACTAAAAAAGTCGCCCGGATCATCATCTTCCAGCACATAACCGGTTTTATTCGTAGTGGTTACTGTCTCTGAATTAGAACTTCCATATTCTGATCGTAGTTTTATTCCAACTCCGCCGGAAGCTCCAACACCACCTACTTCTAAGCCAGCCTCTACAGCTACTTCATCTTCCAGGTAAGCGGTATATTCAATACTCATTGTTTCTGATGTAGAAGACTCAACATAAGATTCGTAACTTAATCCGGAACTGAATGATACATTATCGAAATAGTCTGCTCTCTTAATGTTTTGATGATTGTTCTCAACCATTTGATTCCATACATCAACCTGATTCAAATAATCTTGTGCTTCAAGGCTATCTTCAGTAAGCAATGCCATTTCTTCTAACTGCGGAATTAACACATTAGAGATATGATCTTCGGTATACATAAAAGTAGTATGAAATCCATCGGGAGCAACCATCAGTTGAGTCGATGTTACTGTGGTACAATTTGTATAATCGTAGCTAAGTATATCGCAAATGGCATAGATTAAGTTCATTGCACCGCCAACATAAACATCACCATCAGCCCCGGTAACGTCGTCGGATGATGAGGTGCTAAACGTTTCGGCTGCGGTAACCGTATAAACCAGTTCGTCGTTTGTAACATGCGAGGCTCCAATTTCAACCGATCCTTTTACTGTAGCCCATATTTCAGTCTCCACCAACATAAACTGTCCGGCTTCGAATTTAGCCCCTAGTTTGGCTTCTGTCCACAAATTCGCTGATGCATCATCTGCAACACTTAAACTCATAGCATTTTCAACCGACTTACCTTCTTCAATGTAGCTGTAACTGGCATCTCCCGGAGGATCGTGTAAAACAAGGAAAGGTAAGGATGGCGTTACTGTTGTAAATGTTTCTCCACGCGACACATAACCAACTACTAAAACTTCTTTTGAATCAGAAACCGTATAGTTTCCAACGTAAGCTGTTGCCTCTAGGTATTTTAAATGATCTCCGGTAATTTTGGGTTCGCCTGCAACTATTGTTAATACAGCCTTCCCATTTTCGATGTTAAGTGTGTCTTTTCGATAATCATCGGTATCAATATTCTGATTAACGACAACATAGCCGTCATTCGAATAACAGGTATCTCCATCGAATTCTTCAATTACAGAAAATACAATATTCACTGAATCACCCTGCTCCATAATTATCCTGCCACAGTATTCCGAATAACCATCAACTTCCGTACTAAACGAAGGTTCAAGCCTAAAAGTAGCATCGTAAGTTGTATCATTTGATAACAAGTCTACCGTATCTTTTTGGAAATAGTTTAATACATTTTGTGATGCAACCAGATTTTCGTCAACTGAAGTAAACGATTCCACATCAACTGTGTATTGACGGGCAGGAAGCGTTACCGAATAAAAACCGGTTGAGTCATCGGTATAAACAAGTGTATCGAAACAATTCGTCAGGGTTTCAATCCGCAATCCCGACTGCCCGATATAAGCCTGACATGTTGCTGTAATATATCCTTCGAGTTTAAATGTGGTAGTATCTGTAAACGAAACTCCCGATACATCATCTGTAATCTGAAAATTCCGGTTAGCAGGAGAAAATGAATGGTTCTCTAATTCAGGCGTGATAGTATAGTTTCCTGCCGTAGCAATGGGAACAACAAACTCGCCATATTCATCGGAAACGTATCCGTAATCCATATCATCTACCAAGATGTTTACTCCTGAAACCGGACAGGTTCCGGATGGTGTAGTCTGTACAATAGTTCCCTGCACGGTAAATGCAGTAGTGTCGGTAAAATCGATAGTTGAAATGTTCTTGTCGTCTTTATATAATTTAATTCCGGTTCGTTCATCCGGATCAAAACCATGTCCAGCTAAAACGGGTGTGACCGTAAAAGTTGATCCTTCGCCTTCTTCGTAAAAAATCTTCGAAATAGTGTAGTCTCCCTGGGAATCGGTAAATCCGGAATACGTGGAAAGATAAGTAGAAATATTATCTGTGGTAACCGGATTCTCGCGTGTAGCGATTACTTCAACATTTTTTACCGGATAGCCAGAAGAGGTAAGTATTGTTCCTTTTATCCAACCATCCGGCAGTGTTCGTCCAAACACAGAATCGTAATTATATTCTTCATCAGCATCAGTAAGTGCACTAATTCGGTATTCATAATAATAGCCTGGAATAAGATTACTTTCGTCGTTAGTCGATGTATAATCTCTCCCATTTATTTCCTTGTTCCAACCGTCATATTCTCCATTTTTGTATCGTTCAATATTATACTTGGTAACATTAGGAGAACAGGCTTTATTCCAGGTCAGTTTTATTATTCCTGATTGATCGGTTGATGCCTGAAGGTTGATGTCAAATGTATGTCCCTGCTCTACAAGGTCTTCATCATCTTCTGAATATTCGTTGAATAAATAGTCCCAGATATGGGGATAGTAAGTTTTTTTGGTTATACCACTTAAAGGCGGATCGGTATAATCCATTTTTATCTCATATTTTATATCCTTATCAGGAGATAGTCCGGTGTGGGTAAAATAATAGTAATTCTCACCTTCTTTAACAACATTATCTTCTGTTAAGCGGGTTATCCACTTATTGCCTGTAGAAGTTTCTCGGTAAAGTTTAACTTTTCCATATTTTAATCCTTTATGTTTATAATCGTAAACTTTTATCTTTACTTTATCAGTGTAGCAGGAAGTACATGATTCGATATAAACATTAGGGTAATTCAAAGTGTGAGAGCATCCCAAATCAGGATTATCGTCGACTGTATGGGCGTAATAATAGCCAAACCAATCGTTACTTCTGTAGTAACGAACTTCTGCCGTAATACTTAATGGCTCTCCCGGATAAAAATTATCGGAAACATCAATTAAATCCACGGTTGTCATTGCACTGGTGCCATAAGTATACTCTTTGGTTATTGTTTTAGAACGAAGTTTACTTTTTAACGTCAAATAAACAATAGTTTTATTTGCCCACAGATTTGTATTATTGTCAATACCGATCTCCACTAATAATTCACCTACCTGAAGCTCCCTTAATACACTAATCCCTTCTTTCGCAAATGTCGTACTGTTTGCAACGCCTAAAAGAAATATGATCAGCATCGATGATCGAAAAGAAATAAATTTGGTAAAAATGTTTTTCATAGATTATTTTTTATTTATGCTGTCTGTATCTTGATTTCGTACTCAGTTAATCTGAGTTTTTTCATGCTTACTATCTGTCAGGTTATGTATACCTGCTGATTGAGTTATTGTGCAAAAACATTATTGGTGTTGTGAAAAATGTAAGGATAAGCAAGACTTTTTGCTTTGACAGAGAAAAGTAAATAGAATTCATCTCCGGTCTGATTTTAATTTATCAAAAACTTAATTGTGTATTTTCGATAATACTCTTTGGTGGTCGTAAATGTAGTAGAAGCAACCTTTTTATGATAAAATTACCCCCTTACAAAATCTTAACAATTGGAATTTTGAATAAAAAACAGTGGAAAATTAGCTCAGTGCGGAATGATTATTCTGAAAAGGGTAGGGGCTGGGAAGAGGATTTTGAAAGCGAAAGTATTTAATTACTTTTTATACCTGCAATAACAGAACTGATGTTTTCGTGGTTTTTCAATCCCATTTTTTTGCGAAGCCTGCTGCGAGCTACATCAACACTTTGCTGGCTTTTCCCTGTGATAAATGCTATTTCTTTCGATGAAAGATTCATTTTTAAGAACGCACAGAGTCTGTATTCATTAGCGGTGAGGTTGGGATATTTTTCGTTAAGCGCGCTGTAAAAAAGTGGATGGACTGTGGTAAAATGTCCTTCAAATTCTTTCCAATGATTATTATTTATATTAGATTTTAAATTGGAAATAACCTGTTTTAGGTTTTCTTTTTCAATTTCATCCTGCTTGTTGATAGCTGACAATTGTTTCAGAATATCCTTTTGCATTGTTTCTTTTTGTGAAATAAGAATGGCTTTGTATGTTAAATCGCGGTTCTTTTTATCGATGTCTTTATTTAACTTTTCAACTTCTTTTTCCTTCTCCAGTTTTTCGGTTTTTATCCTTTCCAGGTCGAGTTGTTTTATTATTCGCGTTAAACGTTCGTTGTAGTGTGAAAAATTAATAGCAATGGCGAACATTAAAAGTTCAATACAAAATCCGGTCTGATAGATATAAATATGGGTTTGCGATATAGCAAAAAAATTGGCTATGATAGCTGCTCCGCCTCCCATGGCAAGGAATAGAGAGCCAGCCAGAACAATTTTTACGGTTTGCGTAACCCTGCGAATTAGGAGTAGAAAAAGTATAAAAATTGTAATCCCGCTTAAAACCGACATGATATCACTAATAAAAACAGCTTCTCCAAATTCTTTCACTGAAAAAAGAATATCACCCAACGAAATAGTCGTAATTACGGTTGCATATCTGAAAATCCATTTGCGAAAGTTGCCGATATCCTGGTTTTTTAGTGCGTGATACAAAAAGAAGAAATATATACCTTGGCTTAATGTGTTACTAAAAAAGAATAGGCGGTTAATTGAAGGATTGGTTGGAAACAGAAAATATTCGATATAATCGTAATAAAAAAAGAAATACAAACTTGCGATTATAGCGTAGATAAAATAAAACAGATATAGCTTTTCGCGTGTTAAGGTAAAAAGTACCATATTAAAAAGACATAAAATAGCAATCACACCTGCAAAAAAACTTTGAATGAGGTCTGTTTTTGTTTTGAGGTAGAAATATTCATCGGCCGGAACTAAATGGATTGTTGGGAATTTATATGCTAAGTTTCCTGTTCTTTCAATTTTTAAATAAACAACCGTTTCATTTGTGTCTGTGATTTTCATTTCAACTTTATCTTTGTAAAATCCTTTGAAAGAGCGATTTGATATTGGAACTAAAGATCCTCCAACAGATTTTGAAATGTAGTTGTTTTGAAAAAATTGTACCAGGTATATTTTTGCAAAGAAGTCGTTTGCATGAATAAAATATGAATCCTGAAATAAGTATTGATTATTAAATGTCAGTTTAAACCAGTAATACTCATTGGGTTTTAATTTTTGATATTTGTAATCGGTAAAAACTTTAGCAGGTAGTTCTGATACCTGAAGATTCCGAAACTGTTTTTCTGAAAGAAGTTGGATAGATATTAATGATTCCGGTTGATCGGCGAGATTTTTATTTCCGGCAAAAGAAATAGCAGGAACCAGAAAAAGAAAAATGAAATATATTTTGATTATGTTTTTCAGAAATAGATGCATTTAATCAGGTTAACTTACATATGGCTTTACCAACAACATCGACTCAAAATAAGTGATTTTAAGTATGATAATGAAACTATTTAATACAAAAATATTTAATTAAAAGATATTTGTTAACATATTCTGTGTTGAATACTCTGTAGTTTGGGCTTTGTATTAAGTATGTTCTGGAGAGATTCTGATTTTCGGTGATGTATAAAAATAAAAATGCCATTCTCCACTTTTACAAGCAGAAGGAATGGCATTTTATATGGAAACTAAAAATTATTTACATACTCTTTATTTCGTTTACCAGGCTGCTAATTGATTTTTTTGCATCGCCGAATAACATGCGTGTTTTGTCGTTAAAGAACAGGAAGTTTTCGATTCCTGCATAACCTTTACCCATACCGCGTTTCATAATAATGATATTTTTAGCCAGGTGAGCATCGATAATCGGCATTCCGTAGATTGGGCTGCTTGGATCGTCGTATGCGGCCGGATTAACCACATCGTTGGCACCAACTACAATGGCAACGTCAACGTTTGGCATATCCGGATTAATATCGTCCATTTCAACCAGTTGTTCGTAAGGAACGTCGGCTTCAGCCAGCAACACGTTCATGTGGCCCGGCATACGACCTGCCACAGGGTGAATGGCGTATTTTACTTCTACACCTTTGCCTTCCAAAATGGTATCCAGTTCGTGAGCAATATGTTGTGCCTGAGCCACTGCCAGTCCGTAACCCGGAATGATTACCACTTTTTGTGAGTAGCTCAATAATACGGCCGCGTCGCTCAATGTAATTTCTTTGATACTTCCCTGCTCCCTGTCGATGGCAGTTCCACCACCTCCAAAGGCCCCGATAATTACGTTTATCAGAGAACGGTTCATTGCTTTACACATTTGGATAGTCAGGATTGTACCGGCGGCTCCAACCAGGATCCCACCTAAAATCATAGCTTCGTTCTGATAGATAAAACCGGCCATGGCAGCTGCAATACCTGTGAGTGAGTTAAGTAGTGAAATAACAACCGGCATGTCGGCTCCTCCAATAGGCATAACAAAACTAACACCATATACTAGGCTCAGTAACAACAGTCCGTATACAAGGTAAGAATTAACTGCCTGATCGAATCCTCCAAACAGAACAAGTATGATCATTACTACAATAAGTAACATGAAAAAGAGGTTCAGGTAAGTCATGAATTTTGCAAAGATATCACCCACTTTTCCATCGAGTTTACCATAGGCGATCATACTGCCACTGAAAGCAATACTTCCAACAACGAGTCCGAGCAGGGTTACCAGAAGAGCCTGGTTCGGGTTTTTTGTGTATTCGATAAGAGCCACAGCAGCCGATGCAGCACCTCCGGTAGCATTGAAGAAGGATACCATTTGTGGCATGGCTGTCATTTTTACTTTACGAGCCATCACGGTTCCAACAATTGCACCTGCTGCGATAATCAGAATAACTGCAGCTGCGTTCATCAACGGTATCCCGTCACCTGCAGCATCTTTATTCAAAAGTAAGGTTGTAATCATCGGAAGGATCATTCCCGATGCAGCCCAAAAGTTCCCTTTTCGGGCAGTGGCAGGATGACTTTCAAGCTTCAGCCCAATTACAAACATAATGGCTGAAAGAAGATAACTGTATTCCAGAACAACTTGTCCCGGCATTAATGTATTTAGTAAAATCATAGCGTTCATCGTTATTTTTTCTTCTTTTTAAACATTTCGAGCATCCGGTCTGTAACAACAAAACCTCCCGCCACATTCAATGTAGCCATAAACAGGGCGAGAGAACCAAGTATCCACTCGAAAGTAGATGAAGCGTGGCCCACAAGGATAATTCCTCCAATAATAATTACACCACTAATTGCATTCGCTCCCGACATAAGGGGAGTGTGCAGTACCGATGGAACATTGGAAATTACCTCGAATCCGAGAAATACCGATAATACAATGATGAATATCGCATCTTTATTAGCTGTTAAAAAAGTTAATATACTTTCCATATTCTGGTTTTTTTATTTGGTTTCAATAACTGATTTAACTCTTTCATTGTAAATTTCCTTTGCGTGTGTAATGCAGGTTCCCTTTACAATGTCGTCTTCAAAATTCAGGTTCAGAGCTCCCTCTTCACCAATCATCAGCTTCATAAAATTCAGCACGTTTTTACCGAACATTCGGCTGGCATCTACCGGTTTTTGAGCCGGGTAATTCGACTGACCAATAATAGTAACTCCATTATAATCGATGGTTTCGTCGTTTTTAGTCAGCTCGCAGTTTCCGCCTGTCGATGCTGCAAGGTCGATAATTACCGAGCCGGGTTTCATATCGTCAACAGCCTCTTTCGGAATCAATAAAGGTGCTTTTCTTCCCGGAATTTGTGCAGTACAAATAACCACGTTGGCTTTTGCTGCTTCGTCGTTAATTGCTTGTTGCTGTTTCTTTTTATACTCTTCGGTTTGTTCAACGGCGTAACCTCCGGCAGCTTTATCTTCGGTGGCTCCTTCCACTTCAACAAATTTTCCACCCAAACTCATTACCTCTTCTTTAACGGCCGATCGCACGTCGAATACTTTCACCTGTGCTCCCAGTTTGCGCGAAGTAGCAATGGCCTGCAGTCCGGCAACACCTGCTCCCAGAATCAAAACGTTTGCCGGGCGAATAGTTCCGGCAGCGGTCATAAACATGGGAAAGAATGTTGGCAGTTTTGCAGCCGCTTCCAACACTGCCATATATCCCGATACTGTTGCCATCGACGATAAAATGTCCATGGCTTGTGCCCGGGTGGTACGTGGAATTAAATCAAGGCTGAATGAAGTGGTTCCCTTGTCGAGGAATGTTTGTACAAGTTGGGTATCCCACAAAGGATTAAATGCACTAATCCAAACTTGCGAATCCTTAATTTTTTCTGTGTCACCTTCAGCAGGAGGCTGAATTTGAAGAAGTACTTCTGCCTTGTTAAACACGTCAGCACGAGAAACTGTTTTAGCTCCAACAGCTTCGTAGTCGGCATCAGCGGCAAAGGCAGTTTCCCCGGCACCCTGTTCCACAATCACTTCAACTTTGAGGTCGGTGAATACTTTAACAGTTTCCGGAAGTAAAGCTACACGGGTTTCGGTTCCGTGCTCCTTTAATAAGCCAAGAATCATAAATTTTGATTTAGATGTTATTTTGTATGCAAAGCTAAGAAAATTTATCTTCCGTTAACGTTAACGGAGCTTGTTTTTCATATGATATACAACAGGTTTGCCTGTGACATTGTTTTGGTGAAAAAGAAAAAATATTTGAAATGCTTTTTTTTCGTGAGGTTATTTCAATTAATTGATATTGTTTCTTTTGCAGATCCTTAAGGTAAATTTCATCAGAGAGTTGTGTGTGTGATCATTTCCTGTGTCGATATTTCGTTATTTTTAAAGATCGAAAATTATAGACGAATGAAGTTAAAAGCAATTCCTTTTTTGGTGTTCTCCCTATTCTTTTTAATGGCTTGTTCCACTAAAACACCGGTAAAAATAAACCTTCTTCCTAAACCTGTTGAGATGGAAGTGAAAAGAGGAATTTTTACTCTTTCTGCAAAAAGTTCTATATCAGTGAATGAAAATAACGGGCGGTTACTCGAAATTAGGGACTTTGCCAAAAAAATTATTGCTGAAAGAACCGGTTTTCAATTAAAAGAAGGAGAGAGTAAGGGAATAAAATTGGAGATATCTGAAATACCGGAAGTTGGAAACGAAGGATACCTTTTAAACATTTCAGGTGCAGGGATAATTATTAAGGCAAACAACCCGGCAGGTTTGTTTTACGGTATTCAAACGCTCAGGCAAATGTTGCCGGTGGAGACTGCAAATCAAGTTGTTATGCCGTTTCTGGAGATAAAAGATTATCCGCGTTTGGTGTGGCGTGGTCTGCATCTTGATGTTGGCCGGCACTTTTTTTCGGTTGATGATGTAAAACGTTACATCGATTTAATGGCCATGTATAAAATAAACACTTTTCACTGGCATCTCACTGAAGATCAGGGATGGCGCATTGAAATAAAAAAATATCCGAAACTTACAGAAGTTGGAGGCTGGCGTAAAAAAGTGGGATTTGAAGCGAATCAGGAAAAAGGGCTGAATGTGGATGACGGGAAGCCTTACGGAGGATTTTATACGCAGGAAGAGGTGAAAGAAATCGTGGAATTTGCCCGTTTGCGAAATGTAACCGTTATTCCCGAAATTGAAATGCCCGGACATTCGATGGCCGCGCTAGTAGCTTATCCCGAATATTATTGTTTTCCGGATGATAAACTGGAAGTAAGAACTGTTGGCGGGGTATCCGACGGTGTTTACTGCGCAGGAAAAGAAGAAACTTTTGAGTTTTTAGAAGGTGTTTTGGATGAGGTGCTTGAGTTGTTTCCTTCAGAAGTTATACACATTGGCGGCGACGAAGCTCCAAAACGAAACTGGAAACGATGCCCGCTTTGTCAGAAAAGGATAAAAGATGAAGGTTTGAAAGACGAACAGGAATTACAGAGTTATTTTATAAAACGTATTGAAAAGTACCTGAATTCAAAAGGTCGTCGTTTGGTTGGCTGGGACGAAATAATGGAAGGTGGTCTTTCAGAAGCAGCAACCGTAATGGCGTGGCGTGGCGTAACACCCGGAATTGAAGCGGCAGAGTTGGGTAACGATGTGATTATGACACCCGGAATTCCTTTCTATATCAGCCGTCCGCAATCGATAAATAAAGTAACAAAGCATGAGGGGAGTGTTTCTACCATGCGCGATATTTATGAATTTAACCCGGTTCCGAAAGAATTTTCACCCGATGACGGTAAACATATTATTGGTGTTCAGGCTTGTCAGTGGAGCGAAAGCACGCCAAACCGCAGGATACTCGAATACAAGGTTTATCCGCGTGCAATTGCATTGGCCGAAATTGGATGGACACCCCAGGAAGAAAGAGATTGGGATGATTTTTACTCTCGTGTAGAGCAACATTTGCCGCAACTTTCGTTTTACGGTGTGGAATACGGACAGCGTTCGTACGATGTGAAAATTAATGTTGTTCCCGGAGAAGATCGTAAAAAGGTTTTTGCCGAATTTATTACCGAAGTTCCTGATAAGATCTATTATACCACCGATGGCAGTGAGCCAACAGAAAACAGTTTGGTTTATAACGGAAATCTCGAAATAAAAGAGAGTGGAACAATAAAAGCTCGAATGTTTCGGCCCGACGGTTCTGCCGGAAGGTTGGCAACGCAGGAAGTGACTTTTCATAAAGCACTTGGAAAGAAAGTAAATTATAACATTCCATATTCAGCGAAACACGATGGAGGAGGTTATTATGCCATGACCAACGGATTGAAAAACAATTGGCAGGGCTTTGAAAAACGCGATGTTGATTTAGTGATTGACCTGGGAGAAGTGACCGAATTTAATAAAATTGAAACCAACTGGTGGTACGATATCAACGACTGGGTGTTCCGCCCGCTGGAGGTAACTTATGAGGTTTCTGATGACGGAGAAAGTTTTACTACAATTTACGAATCAACGCATGTCAACGCCAGGAATGTTTACGATAAGGGAATTCTGAATTTAAGTAAGAACATTGAAAATGGACATGCCCGTTATATTCGGGTGAGAGCGAAAAACCAAATGGTTAATCCCACTTGGCACAGCAGTGCCGGAGGCGCAACCTGGTTGTTTATTGATGAGGTGATTGTGGAATAACGAAAATTCCAGATTATTTTGGATAATTTTTAGTGATGTTATTTAATCGACTATAATAATATTATCTTAGTTCGTTTATAGGATAAGGTTTAAGAAGTAAAATTATTATGAAGAGAAATATTTTCCTGATTGTTTTATTGGTTTTTAGTTGTGTTTTAAATGCACAAGAGAGATATGAATATGTGATTATTCCACTTCGTATTTCGGAAATAGGGGAAGGGGTAGATCCATATCATATCAGCACGAGTGCAATGAAAGCTTTACATGAAAAGTCGATAAAGAGTGTTTTTGAAAAGGAGGATCTTCCCGAAGATTATTGCGAAGCGTTAAATCTGAAAATTATAAATACTTCCACTTTATTTAAAAACAAATTGAAACTTGAACTGGTCGATTGTTTCAACAGAACCTTATGGACCGGTGAAGGAACCGGTCGTTCCAAAGAGTATCAAAACGGATATTATGAAGCGATTGTGAATGCAATTAAAGATCTGGATGAATTACCACGCGTTAATAATTCTTCAGTCAAGTCTTATCTTGAAAAAGAATCGAAACCTGCTAAAGCAGAAACTTCTGCTGTTGCTGCCGTGAGTGAAAAGCAACCAAATAATTTGGCAGTTATTTACATCAGCAATCGTTATTCTGTTAATGTGGTCGAAATTGACAATGATAAATTAGAACTGAGAGTTCTAAATGACAATGAGTTAAAATATCAAAAAGATCAGGTACTGGCTTTACTGGTTCCAACCGGGATTGAAAATATTTATTCCGTTTCGTGGAATAAGGAAGACGGTAGCACACATGAAGGTGTAGCCAATTTTTCAGACACAGAGTTAAAGATCTCATTAAAAGGACCGGAATCGGAAGTGATTAGTTTGCAAAAGTATTCCCGAAAGTGATCCTTATTTATCAATCGTATTCTGTTTAACCCTTTTCAATTGTTTCGATGTAAAGTCGCTCAACTTTTTCGCGAGCCCAGGGCGTTCTGCGTAAAAATTTTAAACTCGACTTTATACTCGGATCTTTAATGAAACAATTGATTCTGATTCGTTTCCCCAATTCCCCGAAACCATAATAACTAACCAGGTACACCAAAATGGCTTCCAGGGTTTTGCCGTGAAGTGGATTATTTGGTTGTTCTTGTGTCATTGATTTAATCTACAGTAATCAGGTGTTCGTTTCTGCTAACCAGTTTCCCAAATGGTGTAGCTTCAATATTGAATTTTTTCAAACAAGTTTGAACTTCATCCAAAGCATCCGGTTCAACCGCCAGAAGCAGACCTCCGCTGGTTTGTGGATCGCATAAAATATTTTTGTATGCTTCAACTTTCATTGAAACGTTATGTCCGTAACTGTCCCAGTTCCGAAGCGTTCCTCCCGGAATACAATTTTGTTTCAAATAAGTTGGCAACATCGACAGAGTTGGTATTTTATCGTATTCAATTTGTGCTGATAAATTACTTCCTTCACACATTTCTGTAAGGTGTCCCAACAATCCGAAACCCGTAACATCGGTCATTGCTTTTACACCTTCAATTTGTGCTAATTCGTATCCCGGAGTATTCAGCTGGCACATTAAATCGGGTGCAGTTTGGTTATGTTCGCAGGCGAGTACACCTTTTTTTTGTGCTGTGGTTAAAATACCAACTCCAAGCGGTTTGGTCAGTAGTAGCTGGCAACCTTCGGTAGCGGTATCGTTTTGTTTAATGTTTTTCAGGTCAACCTGTCCGGTAACAGCCAATCCAAAAATAGGTTCCGGGCTGTCGATGCTGTGACCGCCGGCCAGGCTAATACCTACTTCTTTACAAACCTGACGACCACCTTCAACTACTTCGCGGGCAATTTCCGGCGATAATTTGTTAATCGGCCATCCCAGAATTGCTATTGCAAGAATTGGTTTGCCTCCCATTGCAAAAACATCGCTGATGGCGTTTGTGGCGGCAATGCGGCCAAAAGTAAACGGATCGTCAACAATAGGCATAAAAAAATCGGTGGTGCTGATAATGGCGGTGCCGTTTCCCAGATCAAGAACTGCAGCATCATCGCGGCTGTCGTTTCCAACAATCAGGTTGGGTGATGGAACGATTTCCAGGTTGCTTTCGAGAATGGTGCTTAAAACTTTTGGGGATATTTTACATCCACAACCTGCACCGTGGCTATACTGCGTTAGTTTTATATTTTGTTTTTCCGATTGACTCATATTTATCTATAATTTGTTCGGTAATTATTTTGTTGTCTATTTTATCTATTTTTAAAGAATAAACCTCATCGTGTTCCTTGTTTTGAAGGCTTTTCAAATAATATTTGTCGTAATAAATCAGACAGATCATCGCGACTTCGTATAATTCTTTTTTTTCGAGGTGCTCAAGTGCTAGTTTGGTGTTAAGTCCTCCCAGTCTTTTGGTAATTCGCGTGATGGAATCTGCCAGCATTTTTTTATTAGCACTCGAATAATCCTTTACAAGAAAACGGGCTCTTTCTTCTCTTGGAATATCCAAAAAAATAACCGGATGGCTACGCATATTATTGAAAAAATTCATTGGGATATTCACCAAGCCAATACGGTGACTTTCATCTTCGATCCAGATTGTTTTGTTGTAATCCAGCTCTTTCCACTCCCAGAAGAGGTTGTTTTCAAATTGTTCAATGGTTGGCTGACTTCCATCACCCATTCTGCCAAAAGCAGAACCTTTGTGATTGGCCAGTCCTTCCAGGTCAATTATTTGTTCTCCCTGTTCTTTCAGTGCGGATAAAATGTGGGTTTTGCCACTTCCGGTATAGCCCCCCAGTATGCAAATATTTGCTTTGGTTTCAAACGAATTTAATGCATAATTCCGGAACGCTTTATATCCGCCTTTTATAACATAAACCTCCCGGAATCCATTTTCTTCCAGGTGTTGTGCGAACGATTTAGAGCGCATTCCTCCCCGCCAGCAATGAACAGCAACCCTGCCTGAAGGAGCAACTTTTTTCGATTCGGAAATAAACCAGTCAAGCTTAGGCGTTACATATTTGTATCCCAGCTCAATGGCTTTCTCTTTTGATTGTTGTTTATATACCGTACCTACATGAGCTCGTTCTTCATTAATAAAAAGCGGAATGTTCACAGCCCCGGGAATATGTCCTTTCTCAAATTCCCCGGGAGAACGCACATCGATTAAAGGAAGTGGTGCTGAAAAATGTATATATTCTGAAAATGAAATTTCCTTTAGCATGGCTGCAAATTTATTCATTACACCATGAAATTGTGAACATTATTCAGAATAAATAGAGAAAAAGTAACATGGAGCGATTCGAATTTTAGAGACAGGCAATACCATTAAGTTACTTGTGTCATTTTTTAAGTATTATTTTAATTTGATCGTTTCGATTGAATGATGTTTTAGATTTAAAACAATTCCTTTCTCATTGATCCCCAGATTTTGAATATCGTCTTCTATCAGGTTGGTTTGTGTTGCTTCATATGTTTTTTTGAAAGAAGAGATATTTATTGTTTTGTCAGTTCCCCCCAGCTCCGTAATTCGCATAACAACATCATCACTGTCTTCCGCCTTTTTTACAGTTGAAATCAATACGTTTTTATGATCGACAGAGAAAAAACTTTGTGTTTCAGGAAGAGATGCATCAGTAAAGGTTTTATCAGCCCAAACAGCTTTGAGATTTTCGTTTGAGGCCCGTCCAAAATTTGCACCATTTTTCCAACCCGGTTCATGCGAAGTAATCGAGAATTTAAAATAATGATTCCCGGTTTGCAGGTATTCGTTTCCTTCCCAGTGGCAACTTTTGCGCGATGCCAGTAAAATGGGTTGAAGAATCGTGTTCTTTACCGGATTGTCGGTTGGGTCGATCCAGTCGGCCGCCACAACAGATGAGCTCATGGTCACACCAAATTCATCGCTGCTTGCACTTATCCAATTCTCAATTCCGCGTGGATGAAAATCTTTGCACGGCATGGTATAACGTTCTCCGGCAGCGCCTTCCAACTCATCTTTGCCCACCTCTACTACTCCAAAAGGAACCTCGTAGGCAACCTGCCCGTTTTTTATATTTAGCGGAATCGCCATTCTGAATTCGCGGTACAATTCTCCTTCCCAGTTTAGAAGTGCTGTTTCAAAATCAATCTTTTTTTCGGAGTGATACAACTTTATTCGTTGTTCAACTACTGCATATTTTATGGGCGTGCGGTATTTGTAGACGGTAAAAACAGGGCCGTCTTCTTCCACTTCCCAGTTGGTTTTGTAGTTTCCTGTTTTATCGAATCCCTGCATGTCGGGCTGTTGAATGGCATCGAATTCTCCGGCTCCGTTTCCTTCCGAATGCATTGTGAATACTTCCCCTGCAACAAATTTGCTGTTGTCAACCAGTTCTTTTTGTAATTCTTTATCGTAGATGGAAGCCATTCCGCCATCAGTAAATATCAGTTTGTAAAATTGGTTTTCCACTTCTTTTTGAAAGTCTTTTTTTACTTCGGTCTTTTTACTATTTGATGATTTCAAATAATAGGTTTTGTAGCCAATGGAAGGCACATCCTCTGCAATAAAATTTAACCGGGCTTTTTTGATCGATCCGTCAGGATAATATTCTGTATCTTCTAGTTGAATGTTAGTTTCATTGCCCTCTGCATCTGTTAATGAAACAGAATTCGCTTCAGTCTGATCAAATTTAATTTTTACGGATACAGGGTTGCTGCAGTCCCAGTTTAAACTGTTAAACACTACCAAAGGCCTTCCTTTTTTGTTGTCTGTTACAATATTGGCTGCCAGTTTGTTGAGGTTTCTATCTAGTGTTTTTTCTGCTTCGGTTTTGGCAAACTCGTATTTGGCTAGGAAGAGTGCGTCGGTAATGTCGCCATGTTTTCCTCCCCAGCCGTGATCGGCGTAAATGTTGGCTTCCCAGGCAGCATTTAACTCCGATTGCGGATAGTTTTTAAACGATTCGTTAACGAGCGCATTGGCTGTTGCAAACTTTTCAGCTTGTGTAAGTAAAATATCAGATTCGCGTTTGGCTTTTAAAGCCTTCTGATGTGACGGCCCGTGAATGTACAACCAAACCGCAGGACGTTCACCTTTTATTTCTGTCAGCTCGGGATTGGAAGCCAAAAGAGTATCAAAGAATTCAGGTGCTGAAGCAATTTCAAATTTGGGGAGTTTGGCCTGAATATAATCTCCGTTTGCTTGTTGTAACTCATCGATGTTTTCCCATTGATTGATTAGCTCTGAGTAGTCTTTTGCCGGACTCATATCCCAGTCGGAGAGGAGAGGAATAACCGGTTGATCCTGGTTGTTTGGATAAAATTTTTCCCAGTCGAGCGAACTGGATGCAAGAAACTGGGCTGCCTCCGGAAAATTTTTCTGCAAAGGTGTAAAAGCGTAAGAATAATGCCCGGGCGTAAAAACGGTAATGTAAGAACTGTCAGGGCTGTACCAGTTGTACAACCCTTTTCCCTGGCGACTAATCATCATATATTTTGTGCCGGCTTTGCGCATTATCTGCATCATTTGCAGCGTACGGCCGGGTACATCTTCGTTCCAGTAAACATTGGCGTTGTAGCCGAATTCGTCGCGCAACCACTTTGTGCCGAAGTAAAACTGCCGGGCCAAAGATTCACCCGAATGCATTTCTTCGTAAGGCTGGGAATAAGAAGAACCACAGGAAATTTTCCCACTATTCAGCATTTGTTTTACCAGATCCTTTTTGTCTGGATGACGCTCTATAAATTCCTTGATCATGAGTGCATCCTCCACATCGAAGCGGTAGTTCGGATCTTTCTGTGCCAGCTCGAAAAGCGGTGACAAAAGCATTGTGTCGCGTTCTACAATACATTTTTCCGGCGAATCCATCCATGCAATATCCTGGTGGCTTGAATTCATGAGGAAGATTTTTCCGTTGGCCAGTCGCGATTTTGAGAGCTTAATCATGCTGCTCACCGTTTTGGGTTTGTAGTTGCGTTTTGCTGATATTTTAATCTGGTCGCCATCAACAATACTTTCGTTCTGAAGAATGGTTTGTGCCAGTAGTTTGGTTGATTTTGCTGCTTTTTCCAACTCGTCCAACACGATTACTTCTCCTTTCGGATCACTGAGATAAAATGATTTGTTTAACGCAGAAGAAGGCAAAGTAAATTCTCCTTCTGCTGTGTCTCCATTGCTTTTTAATAGAACCTCAGAAGCTTTTGATCCTGAAGAAAAGTTTACTTTTTTATTAGCAAGGAAAAACGGAGCTTTAATTTTTCCGTTTAGATTATTTCCAGATTTGTTGAGTGTTACATCCATCCAAACATCCTGATCGATTGAGTTTTGCAGGAAATGGAGTGCGTCGTCAGCCTGGAAAACAATGATCCATGCATTGCTGCTGCTGGCGCGTCCCACAATTTTAATGGTCTGGCTTTCTCCTTTTTTGAACCAGGAAACAGGGGCTTCAAGGCTCATGTAACCACACACATCATCGTTTTGATCTGTCTCAACTGTCAGGAACGATAATTCACCCCCATCAGATTCCAGTGTCCAGTTTTTTTGAGTGGATGTTGGAATTTCAAAACGTTTTTCCCCGTTGATATAAACATCAAAAAACAGATTTTCTGTGCTAATGTCGAGCGATGCTATCCATAGAAAACCGACTGTAGTTTCCTGCCAGTCAGACGGGAATTTTGCAGTTTCCCATTCTATGGCCATTTTGCCATCCGTACATCTTGTTATTAGTGATTTTGATACATCGCTGCGGAAACTACCGTATGAAAATTCATTTCCTCCAATATTTTTCTGAAATCCTTCAAACCAGCTTTGCGAATTTGCTGCCAGTTGAAACATGTCCTTGGTTAAGTTGCTTTGAGCGTTTCCACTTCCGATAACAAATATCAACAGGAGAGTTATGTATATTTTTAGTTTCATCTTATTTACTTTAAATGCATCGATAAAGGTATCTTTTTCAAATTTAAAAGACATTACTGATTTTCATTCTTCTTATAACATTTCTCATTTAATTTTTAGGGACTGCCCAGGATATAATCGTCTTATTCTTGAAGGAAGTTAAGGTAAAGTTTAAAGTAAAAAAACGTACAACTCACACTTTTGAAAAAAATTTGAAAGTGTTTAACAAAAGTATAATTGCCTCTGATTATTGATTATATTTGTGACACTTAAACCAGTTAACGATGACCGATATTCGTAGCTTTTGTAACAATTCCGATTGGAATTTTATTTCCGTTTATACAGTCATTTTGATAAAATCTGGAGGAGCTTGATTTTTCATTTATTGAAGAGAAATCAGACATTGAGGAATGAATAAAAAAAAAAAGGAATGAATTTTAATCGTGTATTTGTTTTTATAGCAGCTTTAGTTGTTTTATTATCAGCTTGTTCTTCGAAAGAAGAGCAATACGAAAAGCAGGTGAACTTTGAACCGGGTACTTCCCTGGAACAAAAGGTAAAGCTAGCGGCACATGTCGTGCCCACTCCTCAGCAACTGGATTGGCAGAAGTTGGAAATGACCGCTTTTATCCATTTTACCGTAAATACTTTTACCGACATGGAATGGGGACACGGTGATGAGTCGCCTGAAGTTTTTAATCCTACCCAGCTGGATGCCCGGCAGTGGGTAAAAACGTTAAAAGATGCCGGAATGAAGTTGGTGATTTTAACCTGTAAACATCACGATGGATTCTGTTTGTGGCCAACAAAAACTACGGATCATTCTGTGGCTTCTTCACCCTGGAAAGACGGTAAAGGCGATGTTGTAAGAGAGTTGCGCGATGCCTGCGATGAATTTGGGATGAAATTCGGAGTATATCTTTCGCCGTGGGACAGAAATGCAGAATGTTATGGCGATTCGCCTAAATACAACCAATATTTTACCCAACAACTTACCGAATTATTAACGTGGTATGGAAAGGTAGATGAGGTTTGGTTCGATGGAGCCAATGGGGAAGGACCGAATGGGAAAAAGCAGGAATATGACTGGGAATTGATTTATGAAACCATAAAAAAATACCAGCCTGATGCAGTTGCCGCTATTATGGGCGAAGATGTACGCTGGGTTGGAACAGAATCGGGTTACGGTCGCGAAACCGAATGGAGTGTTACTGCTTATGCTCCCGGTGGACGTGCAAAAAATCAGCAGATTAATAAAGAACTTGGAATTAACGCCATGACCAAAGATTTGGGTAGCCGTGAAATGATCGATAAAGCATCACATTTGTTTTGGTATCCGGCAGAAGTGGACGTTTCCATTCGTCCCGGCTGGTTTTACCATAAAAGCGAAGATTCGCAAGTAAAATCGCTGGCGAAGATGGTGGATATTTATTTCAGCTCAGTGGGAAGAAATGCTGTATTGTTGCTGAATATTCCTCCCGATCGGCGAGGACTGATTCAAGAAAACGATGTTGCCCGTTTGAAAGAATTTCGTGCTTATCTGGATGAGATGTTGGATGAGGATGTGCTTCTGAATGCCAAATCAGAAAATAGAAATTCAGAAAAAGCAGTGGATGGAAAAGACGACACTTACTGGAAGGTTGATGAACTTCCTGCTTTTGCAGAGTTCAAATTAAAAGAGAAAAGCCGGTTTAATGTTTTATCCGTTCAGGAATTCATTGAAAAAGGGCAGCGGGTTGAAAAATTTAAAGTGGAAGCTTTTGTCGATGGCGCGTGGAAAGAGATAGCAAATTCTACGACCATTGGCTATAAAAAAATGCTGCGTTTTAATGCTGTTGAGTCGGATAAAGTGAGACTTACAATTGAGGCAGCCCGCGACGGCGCTTTAATTTCAGGGTTTCAGCTTTATGAAGCACCAGAGTTGTTAAGTGATCCGGTGATTCAACGAGATAAAACGGGTCAGGTAAGTATAACAACCGAAACGCCACATCCCGTTATAACCTATACAATTGACGGTTCAGAACCATCAAAGAATTCAAAAAGATACGAAGGATCATTCTCGTTACCAAAGGGAGGAGTTGTAAAAGCAAAAGCATTTGTAAATAATTTTGCTGACGCGAGTGCTGTAGTAACTGAGGAATACGATATTTGCCCCGCTTTATGGAAAGTGATTGACGCTGATTCATATCAGCCCGGATACGCTCCTGATCTGGCAATTGATGGTAAGACATCAACCATGTGGCACACGCCCTGGGATGGAGATGTGAAAAAGCAGCCTCATTTTATTTCCGTTGATTTGGGTGAAGAACTGCTGTTAAAGGGATTTACTTATTCTCCCCGGGCTGATCAAAACAAAAGCGGAACAGCCTTTAAATACAAGTTTTATGTAAGTAGCGATACAAAGAACTGGAAGTCTGTTCCTGCAAAAGGAGAGTTCAGTAATATTAAAAATAACCCTGTTAAGCAAACTGTTCTCTTCGATAAAGCCTATAAGGCAAGGTATTTTAAGTTTGTTTCCACAGAGGGAATAAATGCTGAAGACTGGCTTTCGGTTGGAGAACTGGGAGTTCTTACTAAATAGAATCTTAATAACTTATAAACCAATAACCTGAAAATGAATAGTTTTAAAACAGCACGATTACTTTTATTTGTGTTTGTATTTGGCAGTATGTTTGCCTGTACAAAAAAGAGTGAAGAAAAACCCAACATCGTTTTTATTCTTGCTGATGATTTGGGGTATGGCGATGTTTCATGTTTTAACGAAAACTCAAAAATCAATACTCCATCCATCGATAAACTGGCAAAACAAGGAGTGATATTTACGGATGCACATACAAGTTCTGCTGTTTGTACGCCAACCCGTTACGGAATTTTAACCGGCCGTTATAACTGGCGATCAACTATGAAAAGTGGAGTTTTAAGTGGGTACAGTAAAGCATTGATTGCCCCTGACAGAACAACCGTCGCCGGATTCTTACAACAGAATGGTTATAAAACCGCATATTTTGGCAAATGGCATCTGGGATGGGATTGGGCTATTACTCAGGAAGACTCTTTAAACAGGAATAATTTGGGTGCAGTTCCCGATGTCGACTATTCTAAGCCGGTTAAAAACGGCCCGGATACACACGGTTTCGATTATAGTTATGGATTTTGTGGTTCATTGGACATGGCTCCATACGTTTGGGTAGAAAATGGCAAACCTACAATGGTGCCGACTAAAACTACAGTAGACCGTGGAAATCAGACATGGTGGCGAGAAGGACCAACTTCCGATGATTTTGTTCACGATCAGGTGCTCCCGACGATCACGAAAAAAGCAGTTAATTTCATCAATGAAAATGCCAACGGCGAAAAACCGTTTTTTATTTATGTGCCTTTTTCTGCTCCTCATACACCCATTTTGCCAACCGATGAATTTAAGGGGAAAAGTGGGCTGGATAATATTTATGGCGATTTTGTTGTGATGGTTGATGCCATGGTCGGAAAAATAATGGAAGCTCTCGAAGAAAAAGGGATTACTGAAAATACGGTTTTGATCTTCACCAGCGATAACGGTTGTTCGCCACAAGCAGATTATGCCCAGCTCGAAACAAAAGGACACGATCCAAGTTACGTTTTCAGGGGTCATAAGGCTGATATTTTTGAGGGCGGTCACCGCGTGCCTTATGTTGTACGCTGGCCCAAAAAAGTGAAGCAGGGTAAATCGGAACAATTAGTATGCACCACCGACCTGTTTGCAACAGTTGCTGATATAATTGGCTCTGAAATTCCCGACAATATGGCTGAAGACAGTTACAGTATTCTTCCCGCATTGGGTCTGGAATCAGATGCAGAAATACGCAAAAGTATTGTTCACCATTCTATAAATGGTTCTTTTGCTTTCAGGAAGGGCGATTACAAAGTTAATTTTTGTCCTGGTTCGGGCGGATGGAGCGATCCGAAACCTAACTCTCCCGGAATTGAAAAGTTACCTGCAGTTCAGTTGTATAACCTGAAAACTGATATTTCAGAAGAGAATAATATTGAGGGAGAGTATCCGGAGATTGTGGACGAATTTCGTGAAGAATTGACACAGATCGTAAAAAACGGGCGTAGTACAAAGGGTGAACCTCAAAAGAATGATGGTCCCGAAACATGGTCTCAGTTAAAGTGGATGAAGAAATAATTGAATACACTACAAAAACATGATTTATAGGTAGAGATATTTACTTTTTAATTTAGTCTCTACGTTTTAAAATTGTGTTAGACAATATGTTTCTTTGATAGAATATAAATATTTAGTATACTGCTAAAACGTTTAAACAGATGATTTGCTGATTTTTATACAATTTAGAAATTCCTGATATATGGCGAAAAAAAGAATTACACTTAGTGATATTGCAAAAGAAATGAATGTTTCCGTTGGACTTGTTTCGCTGGTATTATCGGGGAAAGCCAAAGAAAACAGGATTCGCGATGATGTTGCTGAGAAGGTGCTGGAAAAAGCCAGGGAGCTGGGATACCAGGCAAATATTATGGCGCGGGGTCTGCGAACCGGAAAATCAGGAATTATTGGACTGGTTGTGGCAGATATCGCCAATCCTTTTTTTGGAACGCTCGCCCGCTATATTGAAAATGAGGCTGCAAAACAAGGCTACCAGGTGATGTTTGGTAGCTCGGATGAAGATCCTGATAAACTAAATTCAATAATTAGTACTTTTCATTCCCGTCAGGTGGATGGTTTAATTATTGTCCCGGTTGAAAAAAGTAAAAAATCCCTCGAAATAATTCAAAATCAGAATGTTTCAACTGTACTTATCGATCGCGAATGCGAAGGCATTAAGGAAGATTTGATATGTACTGATAATTATCTTGGAGGTTTCGAATTAACCAATGTTTTAATAAAGGAAAAGTATAAAAAGATTGGTGCTTTTGTTTACAACCTGAATCTTTCGAACAATATGGAACGAATTCGTGGATACAAGGACGCAATTCAACAAGCTGACTATGAAATTGAACCGTGGATATATAAAATTGATTTTAACAATATTGAAAAAGAATTGGAAAAGGGATTGCAAAAAGCGATAGATAATTGCTGCGATGCTTTATTTTTTGCCAATAATAACCTGGGGATTTTAAGTTTGAAAATACTTTGGAATATCGATAAAAAACTACCTAAAGAGTTGGGTATGGTTAGTTTTGATAATCCGGAGGCATTTGAAATTTCCAGACCAAGAATGACATCTTACGCACAGCCAATTGAAGAAATCAGTAAACAGGCTATTGCTATGCTTATCTCAAAAATGAAGGGTGTGCAAGCGCCCAAAAATCAACGAATTCTGTTGCCGGGGAAGTTGATTTTAAGGGATTCTCAGTAGAATCCGGTAAATTTTTTTTTTGACTAAACAACTAATACCGATAAAATGAAAAAATTATTAATTGCCACCATCTTGGCCAGTTTTGTTTTTCTGGCAAATTCCCAATCGAAATATAATGGATTGAATACTGATATGGGGAATCTGTACCTGTTGTCGGATGCTAAAACCAAATCGATTAGTCCCGAAAATTTTACAGGAGAGAAAGGAAAGGGCGGCATGGCAACTCTTGAAGAAGGAATTGCCAAAAATGCAGCACGGGATCTTGGCCAGGGATGGAAAGTAAATCCCTGCATTTCGATCGAAAGCGGAAAAACTTTTACCTTGGCAGAAATAAGCACCTCGGGATGTATTCAGCATATCTGGATGACACCAACCGGAAACTGGCGTTATTCCATTTTAAGAATATACTGGGATGGGGAAGAAGAACCTTCGGTTGAAGTGCCTGTTGGCGATTTTTTTGGAATGGGCTGGGGACAATATGCCCACTTAAACTCTTTAGCAGTTTGTGTAAATCCGGGAAGTGCCTTTAACTGTTACTGGCAAATGCCGTTCAGGAAAAGTTGCAGGATTACCATGGAAAATCTTGATGACAAGGCCATGCGATTGTTTTACCAGATTGATTATTGCGAAACAGATGTTCCGAATGATGCGGCTTATTTTCATGCACAATTCCGCCGTACAAATCCGAATGAATACAAAAAACCATACACAATTCTCGAAGGTGTAAAAGGTAAAGGTCAATATGTTGGAACGTACATGGCCTGGCAGGTAAACAATAATGGTTGGTGGGGAGAAGGTGAAATTAAGTTTTACATGGATGGCGACAAAGAGTTTCCAACCATATGCGGAACCGGAACCGAAGATTATTTCTGTGGTTCATACAATTTCGACAGGGGCGGGCAGTATACCGAGTTTTCTACTCCTTATGCCGGATTACATCAGGTAATTCGTCCTGACGGGACTTATAAAGCCAACCAGCGATTTGGTATGTATCGCTGGCATATCACCGATCCCATTCGTTTTGAAAAAGATTTGAAGGTAACAATCCAGGATCTGGGATGGAGAAGTGGTGGACGTTATCTGCCTCAAAAAAGCGATATCGCTTCGGTAGCTTTTTGGTACCAGGCCGAGCCTCATGCTCCGTTTCCAACACTGCCTTCGCGCGATAACCTGGAAGTGAATTAGAAATAGCTGCAGAAAATTTGACCTTTTATTCCCTGTTAAAAATGAAATAATTGCAGCGGTAATGCAAGATCATCTAATTTTTTCGGATGATGACTTTTTGTTTTGCCGGATTATCGCAATTTTTGTACAAAACAATAAATTATGGCAGTATTAAAATTTGACGAAGTTCCTTACGAAAAGGTTCGCGAAGGATTAGAGCGAAAAATTATACATACCGACAACCTGATGAGTGTGTTGATCGATTTCAGTGACGGACCTTGGGATGAACCGGAACCACCTCATTCGCATCCACACGAGCAAACATCGTATGTTGCCGAAGGTGAGATCAACTTCTTTTGTGAGGGAGAACCGGATCAGCATTTGAAAAAAGGAGATATGTTCGCAGTTCCTTCAGGTAAAAAACACACCATTCAACTTCTTACCGAAAAAGTAAGATTGGTAGACAATTTTAATCCGATCCGTGAAGATTTTCTTTAATGAGATTTTTTAATTGAACCGGTTAAATGAATAGAGGTTGTCTTTATTCATTTAACTGATGTTCGATTAACTTCATATCCTGCTTGCGTTGGCTTAAAATGTGGATGTATTCCATGCAGTTATGTGCATGTTCAGCGTTTTTGTCTCCCAAAGTGTAGTACGATTCCACAATCCATTCGAGGGCGGCCTTGAGGTTACCTTCCATTTCACAAACCAGCCCCATATTGTATTTGCACTTAGCGGCGATATTTTTGTTCGGATTCGTGGTATTAGCTTTCCATATTTTAGCTGCCTCCATCCAATTCCCGTCCTTTATTAGTTGATCTGTTTTTTGTAATTCAACGTGTCCTGAACCATAATACATTCGTTGAACTTTTATCCAGTGAGGAATAATAAAATGTGCAAATCTTGTTCCCGTCATTTCTGCCGAATTTAGCACTGCATCTTTAGGAGGAGGAAGAGTCTCAAACTCATCTTCATTCATGTAGTTCGTTTTTTCGAACCAATGTATGGTGTCTCTTTTATTCTGATAGTAATAATAAAGTTGCTGGTTCAGATCGTAAAAATTCCAGTAAGCCTGTATTAAAACAGATTCGTTATCAGATGTTTTATTCGTAAAAATAGCATCGATAGAAGCAAAGTAGTCCAGTGAGATTAAAATCTCAGCACCTGTTGTATCCGATATTTCTTTTAATTCTGAAGGTGTATATAATCCGGTTCGGGGATGTAAGTAAGTGGAATCGTCATAAAAATCATATTCATTTGGAACCGCACTAATTGACTTAGAGAAAAAACTAACATAAAGTTTTTCAATATCTTCCTGCCTGATAATGTCTGAATCGTTATAAGAAATAATTTGCGGTTGAATTGTGTCTATAACTTTGGTTTTACTGTAATCGCCCGAGGTTAAAAGTATAACCGAATCGAAAAAGTTTTGCTTTTTAATTTCATCACAAAAGTAATCGTAGTAGATTATTGATGCCAGACTGTCGAGATTTTCTTTTTGTTCAATGGGATGATCGTTTAAGAAAGAATATCCCAAATAGGAATGTTTTGCCACATTGCAATTATTATAACGAATTGCAACTTTCGTAATGTCTTTAGGGATTTGCATTTTCCCGGGTTCAACAATTTCAATTTCAATATATCTGTTATTGTATAACGTGTTGCACGACAACGTGGTAACCAGAATGAGTCCGAGAAACAGTATTTGGTAGTGAGGTTTCATCTACATTTGGTTTAATCTTAGAATATCTTTTTGTCGATTGGCAAGTATTTTTTGGTAATTAATAATCATTTTTAAATCTTCACGACTGTTGTAATCGCTGGCAATTTGCAGCGCTGCAGTTAACCATCTTTGGGCCGTATCAATTTCGTCTTTCATTTCGTATGCAAAAGCCAGGTTGTAACGCGCATTAATTGCCATTCGGCCGTTGTCATCTGCTGCATAACGTTTCCAAAGTAGAATGGCATTATCCCATTCGCCTTTTTTTACGTATTCTTCAGCAGCAGCAAAATCAGGCAAAGGAGGAACTGAGTATGACCGCTTTACAGTTTGCCACGATGCAAAAAAACGTTTCGAGTAACTTTCTCCCGCCATTTGAGATGCTATTTTTAAAGCTGTTAGTCGCGGTGGAAGTTTCCGGTTCCGCTGATAGTTTCCTGTATCATCGTAATTATTCCAGAATATGGTATCAATCATGGTTTTTCGCTCCAGAAGTTTATGGCTTTGCGGATTATAAACAGCCCACACTGCTGCCGTAATTACCTCGTTCGATTTTGAAGGATTTTCAGGTGTTTCTGAATATTCAGAATAAAAGGATGAATAGGTTTCCAGCGAAATAAGTAAGTCGGTATGCGAGGCTTCGGTTACCTGGTCGATTACATTATAATTAAGAGCCGGTAATTTCGCAGCGTGGTGAGGTTTAAATAACTCCGGAAATATGTGAATATTCGTGAACGTATTGTTTTCTTTCAGGTTTTTAGCCAACTCGTTTACACATACATTCACCAGGATACTGTCAAGTTCTTGCGGATCTTTTTTTGCCTTCACAAGACGATGATTGTCTTTGTAATAGTGTTGTAAAGTATCGCCGGTATACTTAAAATTGCGATATACAATGGCAAGATTTTGTGCATCTGGCGGAATTGCAATCTCTCCCGGTTTATAAACATCAATAGGATATTCTTTGTAAACAGTGCACGATGAGATTATTGTCAGAATGAAACCAAGCAGAAATAAACGGTTCATTGTTTTAGTTTTTCAAGTTCTTTTTTTCGTTTCTCCAGTAATTCAAGGTACTGGTAGGTAATTGGCCGGTACATGGTTTCATACGATTTTAATGCCCACGAAATGGCATTTTCGATATCACCTTGTATTTCATAGGCAATTGCTATATTTAGTTGGGCCTTGCTTTTAATATTCTTTGATCCCGCTTGTTCAACGGTTTTTGTCCAAAGTGCAATTGCCTGATCCCATTGGCCGTTATCAATAAGTATGCCAGCGCTTTTCAAATTATCATCTCCTTTAACATAAAAAGGCCTTGTTTCTTCTCTCCATGTCGGTGATATTTTTTCAGAGAAATCGAGTGCAGCTGCTATTCCTGCTTCGGCAAGAGCTTGTTTTACAGGAGTAAAATGTTGGAATAATTCCCTCGCAGAGGTAGCCGCATCTTCCCAGGCCAGGGTGTCTTTAAAAAATTCGGTGACCACAATTTTTTCTTCAATCGGGTCGTACATCCTAAAAAGTACTTCGTAAATGACTGCCATCTGTGCAACTGATGCACTTACAAATTGATTAAATTCAGTATTGAAGTAATTATCAGTTTTATAATTTGTTACAATGCGTGTACTATACATGTCGATAGAAAGAACTGCATCTGTTTGAAAGGTTTCACACAATGATTTAACTTCTTCCCATGGCATTGTTGATGTAAAAAAGCTATTTTTTTGAGCGTCGAGGAAACGGTTTTGTGGAATTACAAAATCGAATCTTCCTGACTCGTACAACAATTCGCCCGTTGCGTTCAGCATTGTGTCAACAGCTGACAGGTCATAAATTGTAGTGTCGAGTCTGAAGTTTTGGATGTAGAACATTTTTTGCAGCGAATCTGATTTTATATCAGTGTATTGGTCGTTTACAGTTCTGTTAATCAGAGCCAGACTTTGTATGCGTTCCGGAATTTCTTTTTCGGCTTTTAAAGGAATTTCAATATAAATGTTTTTGGTAGTTGAGCACGAAACAGCAATCAGCAACAGGAGAATAATAAAAACAGAATTTATTTTTGACGAAAGTTTCATATGTACCATTTCAAAACGAAATTTAATAAACACCCCTGTATTTTCTCAAAAACCATTCCAACGACATGAACAGTAAAAGAACAAAAAATATCCATCGCATGTTTAACATTTCGTTGATCATTTCCTGGAAATAACTCACCGGCTTTAATTTGTTAGTAGTCTGTAACTCCGAAATTAATGCTTCGGTTTGAGATGGCAGGTAAAACTGTCCGCCACTCTGGCTGGCCAGCCTGAAAAGCATATTGTGGTTGGCATGTGTTACTGTTTGTTCAATATTAACAGGAACAACTGTAAAGCTTCCGTTTTCTGTGAATTTTTCTGATCCTATCTCAACTTCAGCCACAAACGAATAAATTCCGGTGGGCAGGTTGCCGGCATTTAAAACGTAGTTTTCTCCCTGGTGATCGAAAGTAAAATTGAACTTTTCGTTGTTTTGATTTATCACTTCAATTGTTACTTCTTCGGTATTAATTGCTTCGTAAGCGTCGTTGTACAATTCTGCGTTTAATATTACATCGTCGGTTTCGCTGTAAACGGGTTCAAATTCCACAATAAAATTGTCTTCGTTTTCACGAAGTGCCAGGTATTGAATAAACTGGTTCACAAGCTCGTTAAATCGTGCATGGCTTTGATTCTGATAATAATCGAACAAGCGCCAGCGCCAGATTCCTTCTCCCAAAATAAAGCCAATTTTCCTTCCATTCAGTTTTCCGGTTGCCAAAAGAGGTTTCCCTGTTTCAATTCCTTTTAATTTTTGATAAAGCAGAGGCGTGAACTCAGGAGAGAGTTCGTAATTGGCAAATGAAACAAGCAGTGGCGGAAATTTCGGAATAATCTCGATCAGGTCTTCCGAGAGATTAAATGTGGCGTATGATGAATTGTAAACTGATTGTGCTTCTTCGCCGCTTCCCGCAAGAGGAGTGATGTTTACTCCTTGGTTAAGCGTGTTTAGCTGTGGTAAAAATGTGTGATCGCCAACAATAAACAAGATAGGCAGTCGACGCGATTCTGCAATTTTTATAATCTCGGCTGCCGATTTTGAAGAGCTTGGTAACTGATTTAAAACGATCAGGTTAAAATCTTCCAGATTCGAAGGGTAAGGCTCTTCGGTAAAGGTTGAAACCTCGTAGGTTTTTTGTTGTTCCAGCGTGTTTTTTATTGCGCCGATATCAGGATGTGTTCCATCGGAAAGAATCAGGATTTTTTGTTTGTTTTCGAGTACATTAATTACAAACCTACTTGTATTGTTTTTTGTGTTTTTTTCGTTTTCTACAGGCTCGATACGCGCTGTGTAATGCTTTAATCCTGCTTCGTTTGCCTCAAGAATAAACTGCTTCGAAACAAAAAAGTTATCATTAACAGGTGTAATCATCACACTTTCGAGTTCTGTTTCATCCTGCAAAACTGAAAGCTTCAGTGTTTTTCCTTTTACTTTCGAACATTGAACATCAATTTCCACCGGGAACTTGTTGCCAAGAAAAGCAGTCCGGTTTACCCTGATATTCTGTATTCTTGAATCGGGAATTATGGTTGTGTCGCCAAAACCAATAGTATAAACCGGAAAATTAATATCGCTTAAAAGATTAACAGGATTTTCACCCCTGTTATAAATTCCGTCTCCGGCCAGAATCAGTGCCCCAAGGTTCTGATTAAAATGATTGTTGTTTACGTCTGACAATAATTTACTGTAATCCGATTTTTTTTCAGAAAAAGTTAGGCTCCCGTTGTTAACAGCTTCTTCTCCAAAAGTATATTCAATAATTTCAAAATCGGCTCCTAATTGTTTTTCAATTGTCTCTTTTACTGTTGAGATATTTTTTGCTTCAGCAAGTGAATCATGCGCCATTGTCATCGATGATGAATTGTCGAAGGCAACAACAATAATCGGATCCTGCACCATTTTTTTAAGTGTCCTGAAAAACGGCGAAAGCAATAAAACGGCCGTGAGGAAGAAACTCAGAAAACGTAATACCATTAAAGTGCGCACCTGTATTTTTGAAAGCTCTTTGTTGGCTTTGTTTTTGAAATACAGTAAGATAACAACTCCACAGGCCGCTACGGCCATTGCGATGAGGAGGATAAACCAATATTTTATACCAAATGAAATCAAACCATCCTGTTTTTACGAAGTCGTAAATATACACATCTCCTTTTTTTAAATGGTGATTAATGTGTATAATTACACAGAATTTTCGATGGTAAACAGGCATGTTTGTAAATGTATAATTTGTGTTATATTAAATTTTGGCAGACTGTTTATTGTTAAGTGAAAAGTATAAAAGGACTTCATAATGAGAATTTTAGTTTTTGTTTTTCTACTTACGCTGTTGGCCTCGTGTGCCTCTAAATTTAATCCTGAGATTACAGTTGAAGATATTAAAGAGAATATCGAATTTTTGGCTTCCGATTCGTTAAAAGGCAGGAAATCCGGTGAACCCGGCGATTTTTTGGCCGCAGAGTTTATTCGGTCGAAGTTTGAAGCGGCGGGACTGGAATTATTATACAAAAACGGTTTTCAGGATTTTAACCTGGTTTCTTCGGCGGAGCTGGGACAAGGCAATCTCTTAAAAGTTAACGGAAAAGAATTTGTTGCTGAAAAAGATTTTTTACCCTACGCATTTTCTGCAAATACTACTGTCGAGAGCGGTGTTGTTTTTGCCGGTTATGGAATCGAGGTTGACCGGGATTCTCTGAAATGGAATGATTTTGAAGGTGCAGACGTAAGTGGAAAATGGATGCTGGTTTTACAGGGCGATCCTGATTTGGATGATCCAAACAGTCCGTTTCTGGAGTTCTCATCAGAAAGAGCAAAAGCTTTAAAGGCATCAGATATGAACGCAGCCGGAATTATTTTGGTTGCCGGGAAACAATTCAGTGCAAAAGATGAATTGTCATCCTTGTTTTTCGATAAAAACAGTAGCCGGTATTCCATTCCCGTTTTACAGGTAACACGTCAGGTTGCAGATGAAATGCTGGCAGGCACCGGGGAAACGGTTGAATCGTTAGAAGAAAAAATTCATAATACTAACAAAGGGATCAACCTGGCAGGCAAAGCTCAGGTTGAAGTGTCGGTGAATGTACTTTTAAAAGAAACGACAACCCGCAACGTGGTGGCAATGTTGCCCGGAACAGATGAAGCATTAAAAGATGAATATATTGTAGCAGGAGGACATTTCGATCATTTGGGAATGGGAGGTCCCGGTTCGGGTTCGCGTGCAGTGGATACAATTGCCGTACACAACGGAGCTGATGATAATGCTTCAGGAGTTTCTGCTGTTATTCAGCTGGCTGAAAAGTTTGCTTCTGAAAAAGCGAATAAGAGAAGTATAATATTTGTGGCCTTTGGTGCGGAGGAAATGGGATTGGTCGGTTCAAAAGCTTTTACTGCCCATCCTCCAGTTGCAGCGGAAAAGATCGTTGCTATGTTCAATTTCGATATGGTAGGTCGCCTTGACGATAAAAGCAATGCTTTGAGTATTGGCGGAACGAAAACAGCGAAAGAGTCGGAGCAGATTTTAAATGACTTGAATACAGGATTTGAACTTGCATTTTCCGGCGAGGGTGTCGGCCCATCGGATCACGCCTCGTTTTACCTGCAAAATATACCGGTATTTTTTATTTCAACCGGAGCTCATTCCGATTATCACACACCACAGGACGATGCTGAATTAATCAATTATGAAGGTGCAAAAAAAGTAATGGATTATTCATTTGCACTGGTTCAGGAAGTTGCTAATCGGTCAGAAAAACTGACCTTTCAGGAAGCTGGAAGCAAATATCAGCGCAGCCGTGGCGGACGCTTTAAAGTTACCCTGGGAATTATGCCCGATTATGCAGGCCTTGAAAAAAGAGGAATGCGTGTTGATGCTGTGACCAAAGGAAAACCTGCTTACAAAGGCGGAATGAAAAAAGGCGATATTATCACCGCAATTGAAGGGAAAAAGGTTGGGAATATCTACGATTATATGAATCGTTTGCAAAGCCTGGAGGCAGGACAAACTATTACCGTCGATATTTTACGCGATAACAAAGAAACAGTACTTATTATTCAATTATAATGAAGAAACATGTTAATATCCTGATTGCACTTCTTTTTGTCGGGCTTCAGGTATTCGGACAAACATATAAATTTCAGACCGAGAAACTGGTATATAAAAAGGTTGGCGGTCAGGAACTGGAAATGACACTATACCGGCCTCAAGTAGCTAATGGCAGAAAACTTCCGGCCATTATTTTCTTTTTTGGCGGAGGCTGGGTGTCAGGAACAACCGAACATTTTAAATTACAGTCTGAATATTTTGCTTCGCGCGGAATGGTTGCCATTTGCGCTGATTATCGTGTAAAAAGCAGGCAGGGAACTACACCTTTCGAAAGTGTTAAGGATGCCCGGTCGGCAATGAGGTACCTGAAAACTCATGGTGATGAATTGGGAATTGATGTTGATAAAATAGTTGCTTCAGGTGGTTCAGCCGGAGGACACCTGGCCGCATGCACTGCAATTATTCAAAAGGTAAACGAAGAATTGGATGATTTATCGGTAAGTACAGTTCCAATGGCTTTAATTCTGTTTAATCCTGTGGTTGACACCGGAAAACGTGGTTATGGCCAGGAAAAACTCGAAGGACGCGAATTCGAACTATCACCGGTACATAATATTACTGCCGGTGTGCCGCCGACTTTAATTCTCCACGGTAAAAACGATACAACAGTGCCATACGAGAATGTAGTCCGGTTTAAATGTATAATGAAACAAGAAGGTAATAGTTGTAAATTAGTAGGTTATAAAAAACAGACACACGGTTTTTTCAATTACTCAAGAAGTCCTAAGTATTTTCAAAAGACAATGATTCAATCTGAGAAGTTTTTGGAAAACTTGCAGCTTTTAAAAGGTGAAAGCTGGATTAAAAAATATTGCAAGGATTTGGAAAATAATTAGTGTCGTGTCACGCCTGATCTAACGCCCCAGGTTTTGTTCTTTTTCGTTTTTACTGATCATAAAAAGATTCACATTGCTACGGCTATGCTTACTTTTTCTGATTTCGTAAAATTCAAAAAATAACGGCAACTTAACTGTCATTTCAGACATTATACATCACTAAATCCATCCCCTGAGTTTGTAATAAGAAAGCGCTACCATTTCGCGGGCAATTATTATTTCGTATTTCAGGTGGTTCCAAAGTTGGTAACGCATATTCATACTTTTCCCAACATCAGGAATCAGAAGTTTATTTCCACCCAATTCGTCGTCGTTAAACGAAAAATCAGCTTCGGCAGCATTTTCAAACGCGGGCAGAGCATTTACTTTTTCGAACCCTGTTTTTTGAAAACAAAGTACCGAACGTCGCATGTTTTCAGGTGAAGTGACAAGTAATATGGGGGATTTCATATTTACAAAACCCTTGCAAAAGATTGCCTGCGACCGGGTATTGGTTCCCTGCGTTTCGAATTGTATTTTTTCAGGATTTACTCCACGCAATATCAGTTCGTCCTGCATTAAACGGGGAGTGCTCAAACTATCGCTGAGATCGCCGGGCATGGCAATAAGAACTTTGGCTTCGGGAAACGATTTTGCCGCTTTCTCCACATACCAGCTGCGCATCAGGTTCGATTGGCTGGGCATGCCGCTTCCTCCTAAAAGGATAATGTTTGTGGGCCTGGAAGTAATTTCCGAACGGCTGGTCCCTAACCAGTGATATCCCCAGTATGGTTGTTCGGTCATGGCCAAAATCACGCAGAGAGTAAAGAAAATGCCAATCAGCATAAATAAATTTCGCAGGAATCTTAAAAAATAAATACTTTTGATTTTAGTTTTAATCATAGCTACAGATCGAAATCATAAAAATACATCTAATTAAAAATATAAACATTTGAATACAACAGAAAAAAACGAAATAATTCATCTTTTTGAGAATCAGTTTAGTGAGAAGGTTGAAATTTTTGAGATGCTTCCGCCATCGGGCTCTTACAGGGAATATTGCAGAATTGGAAATGCAAACAGGACTGTTATTGGAGCTTTAAATAACGATGTTAAGGAAAACACAGCCTTTCTTTCGTTTAGTAACCATCTTTTTAATAAAGGAATTAAAGTCCCGAAAGTGTATGCTGTTAGCTCCGATTTAAAAAAATACCTGATTGAAGATCTGGGCAACACTACTCTGTTCGATTATTTAACGAAAACCCGTGAAGAAGAAGGATTCTCCGAAAATATTGTTTCAAAATACAAGAAGGTGTTGGAGGTGCTTCCCAAGATCCAAATCATTGCCGGAAAAGATATTGATTATTCGGTGTGTTATCCGCGCGAAGCTTTCGATAAACGATCGATGATGTGGGATCTGAATTATTTTAAATATTATTTTTTAAAACTGGCCAAAATTCATTTCGATGAGCAGGCTTTGGAAGATGATTTTCAGCAATTTAGTAATTATTTGTTGAGCGCAAGTTCCAATTATTTCCTCTACCGCGATTTTCAGTCACGAAATGTGATGCTGAAAAATGATGAGGTATATTTTATCGATTATCAGGGCGGTCGACTTGGCGCGCTTCAGTACGATCTGGCTTCACTTTTATACGATGGAAAAGCTGATATTCCGGAAATTGTCAGGAAGCAGCTTTACGAATTCTACATCAGCGAATTGAAAAAATACATGAAAGTTGATGAAGAAAGGTTCTCCGGATTTTTTAAAGGTTTTGTGCTGATCAGGATTATGCAGGCAATGGGAGCATACGGTTTTCGCGGATTTTACGAAAAGAAAGAGCATTTTCTGAAAAGTATTCCTTATGCCTTAAAAAATCTGGAATTGCTCTTGTCCGATTTTAACCTGCCTGTTAAGTTGCCCGAGTTAGTGAATGTGTTAAAACAGCTTACACATTCGGAAGTACTGAAAGAAATTGGAAGAGAAAAATCGAATTTAACGGTGCGTGTCACCAGCTTTTCTTATAAAAAAGGTTTTCCTGAAGATCCGTCAGGAAATGGCGGGGGCCATGTTTTCGATTGCCGTGCTATTCATAATCCCGGGCGCTACGAAGAGTATAAAAAATTAAGTGGTAAAGACCTGGCAGTTCAGGAGTTTCTTGAACAGAAATCGGAGATTGGACTTTTCATTAATTCAGCAAAAACGTTGGTAGAACAGTCGGTTAAGGTTTACCTCGACAGGGGATTTACACATCTTTCTGTTTCCTTTGGTTGCACGGGCGGTCAGCACCGGTCGGTGTATTCTGCCGAGAAAATTGCTGAATTTTTACAAAACAATTATCCCGTAAACGTTGTTTTAGTACATCGTGAAGCGGATAATTGGCGATGAGTAAAAAAGCATGTAAAAAGAAGGATTTTCAGGATAAAAAAGAACCCAAATTCGAATGTAAAAAGTGCGGGGCAAAGGTTTACAAAGAAGAGAAAGTTTGTAAACCTAAAAAGATTGGCTAGTCAGAGGACACTTAATTACTTCTACATTACGGAGTTTTTAATGCTAAATTTTAAAATTGATACAAATCTTAGTAAGATTTACTCGGTGCATTTTGGTAAATTTACTTTCTGTTTTTATTTTCGCACAAAATTTCAAAAAAGACATAATTCATGGGAAGAGCATTTGAATATCGCCGGGCAGCAAAAGAGAAACGCTGGGATAAAATGTCGAGAATATTTCCGAAACTCTCGAAAAAGATAACCATTGCAGCTAAAGAAGGTGGCCCCGAGCCAGATTTGAACCCGGCTCTTCGTACTGCAATCATGAATGCCAAGGCACAAAACATGCCTAAAGCCAATATCGATGCAGCTATTAAAAGAGCATCGGGTAAGGATGCAGCCAGTTTTATTGAAACCACTTACGAAGGAAAGGGACCACACGGTGTTTTGGTTTTTGTTGAAGCTGCAACTGATAATACTACACGGACAGTAGCCAACGTTAAAAGTTATTTTAATAAAGCCGGTGGTGGCCAGGTTCCAAATGGTTCTCTGGAATTTATGTTCTCACGAAAAGCAGTATTCGAGTTTGAGATGCCGGAAGGAATGGAAATGGACGATATTGAACTGGAATTGATCGATGCAGGATTGGATGAAATAGAAGAAAACGAAGGTCTTTACTATGCATACGGCGATTATACCAGTTTTAGCGATATGGCGCACGAATTCGAAAAATTGAATATTAATGTAACAAAAGCTGAGCTGAGAAGAATTCCTACAACTCCCGTTGAATTTACAGAAGAGCAACTTGAAGACATCGAGAAAATGCTCGATAAAATGGAAGAGGATGAAGATGTTCAGGCTGTTTATACTAATATCGCTTAAAAAGATTTAAAGATATTACATCTAAAAATATTTGACTTCCCAATAATCTTTGTTTAAAACAGGTTGTTGGGAAGTTTTTTTTTGATAGTTATGAGCTTGTTTCATTATTCTCTAATCAGCGAGATTCTTTTGTTGACCTGTCAAATTCTGCCGATTATCTAATAAATTACAGTTGTTTTTGGGTTTTCTTTTAATTTCGTGAAAAAACAAAAATATGCTGCCGGTTCAGGATTACATTGATCATTTTATCGATATCTGGGAGAAAAGCCCCAGTACTTTCCCAAATTTTCCCAAGGTTTATTCTGAAAACGAAAAATTGGAAAGAGAAAACAACTACGAAAAGTTTCAGGAGAAATTAAAGGACCTACAAAATCCTCAAGCTGCCAGAAAAGTTAGAAAAGATCCCGGGCAGTCATTTTTCCCGATGTTCAAAGCTTTTCTCGAAACAGTTTTCGATTTCGATAAGAATCACCTCACCCTGATCTTGTCTGATGATTTTAAGGATGTTTCGAAGGACTTTTTTTACAAGGCACGTGCATTCGGCCCGGAACTAAAACCTGAGAGTATTTACCAGGGAATTCGTAATGTTTGGATTATGAATGGTCTGCAGTTAATGGCAAATGTTCCGGTTAAAATTACGCCATCGGTTTTTGCCTATTCTATGATATATCCGTACAGCGACAATTTTTTGGATGATCCTGATGTGACAGAAAAGGAAAAACAAATTTTTTCTGATCGTTTTAATCAACGTTTACATGGATATTCTGTGTTTCCGGATAATTTTACCGAAGAACAATTGTTTAAGTTGGTTGAAATGTTTGAGGATGAATTTCCACGCGAACATTTTCCCGAGGTTTACGAGAGTTTGTATGCTATTCAAAAAGGACAGACCGACAGCCTTAAAATGAACCGCAAGAATGGAATAAGCGATGGCGAGATTAAAAGAATCTGTTTCGAAAAAGGTGGCGCTTCCGTTTTAGCCGACGGTTACTTGGTGGCAGGAAAACTTACCCGTGTGCAAGAACAGGCACTATTTGGTTATGGCGTATATTTACAGTTGCTAGACGATATTCAGGATGTGAAAGAAGATTCGATGGCTTTTACCCGGACCATGTTTTCATGTTTGCCAGAAGAAGATTTAGGTAGTTTTGTAAACCGAGCTATTCATTTTGGGCGCAGTGCTCTTGAAGAAATGCGCTGTTTTCCGGGAGCGCAAAACAACGAATTTTTAGATTTAATGAATAGAAGTATCGAAACCATGATCATTGAATCTGCGGGTTTAAACAGCACATGGTACGATAAGGCATATTTGAAAGAGTTGGAAAAATATTCTCCGCTTCACTTTGCTTTTGTTCGAGAGAAACGCAGTCAGAGCAATTCGCAACGTTTTGTTTTATTTCAAAAGTATTTCAATTCTGCAAAGGTTCCTGTTCGGGAAGTTGATTTTGATTAGAAATTTTTCTTTTCTGACCAGCGGCTAAATGCTTGTTGTTAAAATGATAGTTGAGTATTCTTCAGAGTAAAATGCAAAAAAAAGGTCGTCACAAAATAAATGCAACGACCTTTCAAAATTAACCTTAATATTAGAAGTTTTTATAATCCCATTTGCCGCGGTATGGCCGGTCGAGCATCATATTTGCCCAGGCATCGCCGGTAAATTGTTCTTTCTCTGCATCCCAAAGCAGTGGGCGTTGTAATTCGTATGCAATGTTTATAACGTTACAAACAGCAGAAGTACTGTGTCCAACCTCCACATCTGAAATCGGGCGGGTGCGGTTTTTCATAGCATCTACCCAATCCTGGTAGTGATTATCGCTGTAATAAACACGTTTGTCTGTTGGTTTTAAATCAGCTTTTGCAAGATTTTTATTTGGGAAGGTGCGTAGGAAACTACGACTTACCTCAATTTTTCCCTCAGTGCCAACAAACTGCACAGCATTGTCATCGCCTTTGCCACCCCACAATTTATGGTTAACACGGGTGCCATTTTCGTAAATCATGGTTAAGCCGTGAGTTTGTCCCGGTTCCTCAGGAGGTATAAAATTAACAGGTGCCGAACCGTCCATATCCATACCCCACTGAGCAATATCGAACATGTGAGCACCCCAGTCGGTAACCAAACCACCTCCAAAATCGCGATAACCACGCCACCATGCCCAGGGCGAATCATGAGCATCAACAGGGCACAGATCTTCGTGGTAACCTCTGTACAGAGAAGGTCCGATCCATTCGTTCCAGTCCAAACCTTCAGGTGTATCCTGAACAGGTAAGCTGCATTGTTTTACAGGCTCACCAATACTGACATTAATTTCTTTTATCTCTCCAATATAACCGTTGCGAACCAGTTCAACTGCATGACGGAAATCGCGCCACGAGCGTTGCATATTTCCGGTTTGGAAAACCCGATCGTATTTCCTGGTTGCATTTACCATTGCCCGTCCTTCTGAAATTGTCAAAGCAAGCGGTTTTTCGCAATAGATATCTTTTCCTGTTTTGGCGGCATCAACAACCATTTGTGCATGCCAGTGGTCTGGTGTGGCTATCACAACTGCGTCAATGTCTTTTCTTTCTAAAAGTTCGCGGTAATAATGGTAGCCTTTTAGTTCGGCACTTTTTCCATTGTCGGTATTACTTTGTTTTGCGGTTTCGAGGAACTTTTTCATTTTTCTTTCGAAAACATCGGAGCCGGCTACAGCAACTGTTTCCTTGCATTTATTAATGTTTTCGAGCAAGGTGTAAATTTGTTTACCATGACCAATGTAGCCAATATTAATTTTGTCGTTGGCAGCAACAAAGCCATTTCCTCCCAGTACATGTCGGGGAATTACGGTAACAGCAGCAGCTCCTGCCGCAGTTTTCCCAATAAAGTTTCTTCGGTTCATTTTAAGATCTTGTTTATATTGATTTAAGTTCTGTAAAATTGGTTGTTTTTATTTTGTATTCAAAATAATTCTGAAATCTTTGTAAAGGACAACATTTTAAGGGCCAATAAAAAAGAATAATAATGAATAAGATTTATAACTGGGCCATTCTGGGCTGTGGAAAAATTGCAAATAAATTTGCCGCTGATTTAAAATTATTACCTAATGCAAAACTCTATGCCACAGCTTCGCGTGATTTAACAAGAGCAGAGGAATTTTCCAATAAGTGGGGATTCGAAATCGCCTATGGAAGTTATGTTGATATGGTTAATGATCCCAAGGTGGATGCCGTTTATATTGCAACTCCACATTCTTTTCATTACGAACAGACCTTGCTTTGTTTAAATCATAAAAAAGCTGTTTTATGCGAAAAAGCTTTTGCTTTGAACCTGCACGAAGTAAACGAAATGGTGGCTTGTGCACAGGAAAATAATACATTTTTAATGGAAGCCTTCTGGACTATGTTTCAACCCAGTTTCAATAAGGCTCTTGAAATTGTTCGATCGGGCGAGTTGGGAAAATTAAAAATGGTACGTTCCGATTTTGCTTTTAATGCGCCTTTTATTGAAGAGAAACGGTTATATAATCCAAAACTTGGTGGCGGTTCTTTACTGGATATTGGCATCTACCCGGTTTTCGCAGCTTTAACAGCACTAGGAGTTCCGGATCTGATTAAAACGCAAGCCGAATTTAGTCCAACAGGTTCGGAGGAAAGTATAAATATTATTTTTAAATATAAAAGTGGAGAAATGGCAAGTCTTACCTCTAGTTTTGCCATGCATTCACCCGTGCAAACCGATTTTTGTTGCGAGAATGGTTATGTAACACTGCATCCTCGTTGGTTTACACCTACCGATATTACAATATGGAAAGCAGGTCAGGATCCGCAGATAATAGCAAATGAACATAAAATCGGGTCGGGGCATCATTATGAAGCACAGCATGTAATGGAATGTCTGGATGCCGGTTTAATTGAAAGTCCACAGATGTCATGGTCGCAAAGTAAAAATCTGATGGGAATTCTGGATCGGATTCGTATAGATTCTGGTATATTCTTCTCAGGTTATGATTCGAATCTGTTTTTTTAGAATAGAATGCGCCTAATTATAATTGTTCTCATATTAAATATTGTATAACAGTTTGTTATATTTAGATAAGAGAACAATGCTATTTCTATAAAATATTCGATTTTATTATGTAATGATTATTGGTCATCGAATTTAGTATTGTGTTTCACTAGTGTCCACTAAAATTTAAGCACAATTGAGTAAAACCAATTTCTGTCATATCATCCATTGGTTCCACACGTTCAAAGAGTTCCCGAATTGGGGTCTTATCAAAAAGAGACATGCTGAGAATTCGAAGCACATCAAATGTGCTACGATTAAGCCGAAGGTCATGTTCAATAATGGCTACGAGGCAATAAGCAGTAATAGCCGAGTAAATTTGGATCCTGACAACGTTTTCGGTAATACCCCAAAAAGATTTTACATGCAAATGCTGCTTAATCCACTTGAAAAAAAGTTCCACTTGCCATCTATTCTTATACAGCAAGGCAATATGTGCGGCACTAAATTCGAAGTTGTTCGTCAAATAAGTAAAAGTCCTTTTATGTTCCACCGAATAGTAACCGATACGTCGAAGGAGTGCCGGATATTTTTTGGCTGTTTGTTGACCAGTAAGTCGTATGGCCTGATCATAGAGAATATTATCAGGGTTTTCAAGAAGGTCTTCTCCTTCAATAACTTCATATTGAAGTTGACCTCTTTCCCGTATTACAAAGTTGGCTCCGATATTGTCAATGGTAAAAAGCCTTGCCAAGTCAAAGTATCCCCTGTCAAAAATATAAAATGCACTCGCTTCGTAAGGGATTTGGTCCATGACATTCATATCATGAACTTTAGCTTCAGTGATATGAATAAAGGTTGGTATTTGGGTAACAACATCATAGAGGGTATGTACCTTAATGCCAGCTTTGGTCTTTCTAAAACTAGCCCACCAGAAGAGACTCAGACACAAATCAATAGTTGTCGAGTCAAAAGCATAGAACTTGCCAGCAATTTCAAATTCTTTGGTAATTCGTTTGTTCTGGGCGATAGATATCATCTTGTATGCAAATTCTTCAAAAATCTTGCAAGACCGGTTCACATTTGCTTTGGAAAGGTTACTTCTGGTTATCACGGATTTGCCAAATCCAAGATGGTAGGATTTTGGGGCATGTGCTGTTATTATGCAGATAAGCTCTCTCAGGCTCTCACTCCCGGACAGCTGACCAAACATCATAATTAGCAACTGGTTCCAGCAACTGAAAGACTTAATATATTTATCCCCTTCGTATTTCATAACAATCCAATCAAAAACTCTTTTAGGAAGAAACTCGACGAGTTGACTGAAAACATATTTGCCTTGATTCATAGCACCCGATTTAGTAAGCTGGATGCTATTTACAAATTCAAATCGACACGTTGTTTTTATTAATGTATATTTCTAATTTTAAGAGTATTATAACGATATTCAAAATCTTTTAGTGGACACTATTGATTGTGTTTAATGAAAATTACATCGCACTTTTAAAAGTGTAAAGAGCACATTGCAAATATAATTTTTAACTCGTTTATGTTTAAATTTCTGTTAATAAACCCAATTTTAAAATAAAGAAAAAATTCTCTAATATGTTTTATATTTATATTTATTGAGAATTAAAAGGAAAATTCAAGTAGATTAAAAATGGATAAAACAAGAATAAATAGATTTAAAAAGAAAGTGTCGGAACCAACTTTAAGAAGATTGCCCGGTTATCTGTTTTATCTTGAGAAAGTCCGTGAAGAAGGTGTTATTAATATTTCGGCCCCTATTATCGGAAAAGATCTGAAATGTGATCCAACACAGGTTGTAAAGGATCTGGCAGTTACGGGTATTAAAGGAAAACCAAGAGTAGGGTATAATACATACGAATTGTGCCATGCATTGGAAGATTTTTTAGGTTTTAACCGTGTAAATGAGGCATTTCTTGTTGGAGCCGGAAATCTTGGATCAGCTCTTATGGCTTACCAGGAACATCAAACGTTAGGAATTAAAGTTATTGCTGCCTTCGACAATAATTCGGCAAAGGTTGGCCAACATATTGGAGGAATACATGTGTTGGAATACAATAAGTTATTCCATTTGTCGAACAGGCTCGATGTAAAAATTGCAATTCTTACCACACCCAACAATGCTGCACAGGAGGTAGCTGAAGATTTGGTTAATTGTGGTATAAAAGCCATTTGGAATTTTACTTTAACAAACCTCGATTTACCAGACGATATTATAGTACAGAATACGTCGATGAGTGCATTCGCAGCGGTGCTTCTCCGACGTTTGAATGATACAGAAAGTTAATTATAAAATTAGGTAGCGATGAAACTAGTATTAAGAATTATTAATTGCGCGGGCGAATATATAAAGAAAAATTTCTTTAAAAGCTCAAAAGATGACATTAGTCATGCTTGCGAAAAGTTGAAAAATATGAGTAATAATGGAGCGTCAGAAGATGAAGTGAAACTCAATGAAGAGTACACTTTAAACTATATTGTAACAACTCGCTGGCAGACCATTTAAAACTGATTTTTTCAGGATGCAAATGCGGGAAATAGAATTAACTAATATTATATCTGGATATTCCTTTTTGTTGGTGTGATCATCCGGAAATAGTAAAAGATGTATTTTTTCTTCTTCTGATATAACTTATAAATTCTTACATTTGGATTTTTATAAATCGACTAAATCGTAAGATATGAAGAAGACATTTTTAGGTCTGATTATGGCCTTAGCCTTTATTACTTGTGTTAATGCTCAGGAAGTAAAACGTCCGGGAACACAACCTCCGCCCGAAACCACCGAATCATTTAAACTTGGAGTTGCAGGTTATACCTTCGTAAAATTCGATCTGCAAACCACTCTTGAAACTTTGCAACGCTGCGATGTTCATTACTTGTGCATCAAAGATTTTCATCTTCCGGTTGAAAGTACCGATGAGGAAATTGTAGCTTTTCATAAAAAATGTGCAGAATATGGTGTTAAAGGTTACGCTGTTGGGCCTCTTTATATGAAATCGAAAGAAGATATCGACAAATATTTCGAATATGCAAAAAGGGTAGGGGTTGAAACCATTGTTGGTGTTCCCAACTACGAGTTGCTGCCTTATGTCGATAAAAAAGTGAAAGAATATGGATTTAAGTTTGCCATTCACCTTCACGGTCCGGATATTAAAATTTATCCCGATGCTGAGGATGTTTGGGAGCACACAAAAGATTTGGATCCAAGAATTGGTATGTGTTTAGATATCGGTCATGATACACGAAACGGTAAGGATCCTGTAGCTGATCTAAAAAAATATCACTCTCGTGTTTTTGATATGCATTTAAAAGATGTAACCGGTCCAACCAAGCTCGGTTATTCAGTAGAGGTTGGGCGTGGTATAATCGATTTCCCGGCATTGGTTAAAATGATGCGCGAAGTAAATTATTCCGGTGTAATAAGTCTTGAACACGAAAGAAATATGGATAATCCATTTATGGGAATTGCTGAATCAATTGGCTATTTCAGAGCAATGATTGAAGCGACAAAATAGGTTCTAATATAAAGTTGAGTTTTAAGGTGTCGGCATGTAATGCTGGCACCTTTTTCATTGTTATACACCCGGAATCCTAAATTATATCTATGTAAAACAGTTGTTGCTTCGATTTCATATCGCCGTTAATTTTCTATTTTTGCTCTGTGCAAACATTTGGGCAGATATATAAAAAAAACATTTATGGGATAATGGGAACGCTTATTTTTCATATCCTTCTATTTTCGATTTTTTTATTGGCAGGTATCGATAAAAAACGGATAATACAAGAAGAAGCTATTGTAATTGAATTTCCGGATATATTACCTGAACCTGAAATTATTGAAGAGGAAACGCAGGCGGATCAACAGCAGGAACAAATACCTGCTGAAAATAGAAATACCAGGAGTAACCTGGCTTCAAACCGCTCTGCACGAGAAAACACAACAACATCTACCGACGAGTTTTTCGATAATGAATACTTGAAGGAACTCGAAGCGGCACAAAAACTAAGATCGGATGTAAATAATCAATTATCCAAAGAGATTGTTGATATGAGCGATATTGAAATGCCGGTTGAATCGACAGAGGGCATGGATCCGGATTCAATTAAAAACGTAATTTATACAGGAGAAAGTAATATTATTTATTATCTCGAGGGACGATACCATTTAAGATTGCCTGTTCCTGTATATTTATCCCAGGGCGGAGGAACAGTTGTGGTCGATATTTCGGTTGACAGAAATGGTAAAGTTGTTGAGGCGGTGGCAAGAAAAAATAATTCTGTTCGGGATAAGCAAATATTCCTGTATGCGCAGGAGGCAGCTTCGAGAACCGTTTTTAACGCAGATAATTCGGCCCCTGCAATCCAAAAAGGAACTATTCAATATACTTTTATAGCACAGTAAAAATAATGTTAATTGTTTGTGTTGTTTAACACCATTTAACAACTTTTTTTTGTTCCGTTTATAATATGACCTTATCTTTGAGGCACGTTTATTTTCATAAGTTTAGGTTTAGTTAGGTTAGTTAGTTTAATGAGAAAAGGATGGGTTATTGAACCCGTCCTTTTTGTTTTTTATAAAGATCCCCCCAAATAAAGTTTTAATCTTTTTCTTTCTTTTTTAATTAAATTTCTATCTTTAACAACTATTGTAAGGCATTGTTAATTAGAGCAGTTGCTGATTACACAGAAGCTTGCAAATTAAGTTGTGTATAGAAATTTAAAAAAAGAGGGTTACCTTTTCCCCGATAATCGAATAATATAGTAGAAGATGATAAATTATACGGATGCGCAAATCCTGAAAGGAATCTTAAGGCATGATAATTTAATTTTGCAGTACATTTATAAACAGTACTATTATAAAGTAAATTATTTCATTAAGAAAAACCAAGGAAGTGAAGATGATGCCAGTGATATATTTCAGGAAGCTATAATTGTAATTTATAGAAAATTAAAAGAAAACGATTTAATTTTCGAAAAGAGTTCTTTTCAAGGTTATTTATTTTCAGTATGCCGATTCTTGTGGTTGAAACAACTCGAGAAAAGGCGGATTGAGAGAGAAAAGCTAAACGATTCATTACCGTTCCAGGAAGATATCTACGATGATAATATGGTAGAACTGGTTGAGAAAAATGAAAAATACGGTTTGTATCAAAAGCATTTCAAAACCTTGAGTACTGATTGTCAGAAGCTATTACAACTGTTTTTTGAAAAGGTCCCGCTTAAAGAAATTGCAAAAATAATGGGCTTTAAAACAGAAAAATACGCAAAAACCCGAAAGTATAAGTGTAAAGAACTTCTTATTAAGCGTATAAAACAAGATACAGAATTTAAAAAGATACTTGAAGATGACACCTAGAACAGAATTATTTGGACGCATTGAAGATTATTGCTTAGATTTATTGGACGCTCAGGAAAAGTTAGAATTTGAACAAACCTTAAAATTCGACCAGGAGCTAAGAGAGGAAGTAGAACTTCATAAAAACATACAGGCAGCTATAACAGAACTGGATGTTTTATATCTTAAAGGAAAACTGGAAGAAATTGATAAAGAGAACAAACCCGATACTTCTATCAATGGATCTTTTGAGTTATTCGACGAATTAAATGATATTCAGGAAATAACCGACGAGTTAACCACCGACGAGTTAATCAACAGTTTAGAATCGTTACCCAAAGTACACGTTTACCAACACGAAATTACTTCCAACGAAAATATCCATCATTATTATAAAGAGCAGAATATTGATGCAGAAATAAACGGACAAGACGAAGATCTCAATGGTTTCGATATGGAAAATTTGGATGGTCTGGAAGAAGCTATTCTTGAAACAGATATTTTGAGCCTTCGTGAAACCCTGCAACATGTTGCTAAATCCGTGGAACCGCAATATTCGGTTGAAGAGATCGATGAATTTATAAATGGAGAATTGAGCGAGGATATATTAGCTGAATTTGAAGTTGAATTAGATCAAAACCTTGGATTACAAGATGAGGTTGATTTGCATCGCGATGTTGAGTCCGCAGTGAGCGAAGAGGATATAATGGGATTGAGAAGCGAGTTACGTAATATAATGGAATCAGAAACTTCGTGGAATGTTAGTGAACAAAGTATTGAAGACTTCATTGATGGTATACTCGAAGAAGACTTACTGGCAGAATTCAATGCAGAATTAGAAGAAAATACTGATCTAATGGCAGAGGTTACGCTAAGAGAACATATAAATAATGCCATTGGGGAAACAGATATTCAGGGCTTAAGAGCCAGTTTGGAAGCAGCAAAACAGGATGCCGAAACAAAAGAGGTAAAATCAATTGTAATGCCGCGTTTCGAAATTGGAACCTCACGATTCTGGAAAACCAGCGTAGCTATGATTATTGTTTTGGTTGGTTTGGCTGGAACCTTAAATACCGGAATTCAGTCGGTTGATAATACTTACAATAAATTTTACCAAACACCGGGCTGGTCTGCTGAACGTTCGGTAACGAACACTGTCGATGTTATTCATTCAGCAAGGATTTATTATCAGGCTGCAGAATATCAAAAGGTTGTTGATGTATTAAATAGTGCGGGGGTGCCTGAGAATCAAGCCTTTGTGGCGCAATTCTACAAAGGTCTTAGTTATCAGAACATGAATAACTATGAAAAAGCGATTCAGGAATATTCGCAGGTAATTGACCAGGGTAACAACCTGTTTATTGAGGAGGCTGAGTGGTATAAAGCACTTTGTTACCTGAAATTAAACCGAAAGATTGAAGCCAAACAAGAGTTATTGGCGGTAATTGAAAGAAAAGCACACTACGAAAGCGATGCCAAAGCAATATTACGAAGGTTAAGGTATTCGTTCAAGCGATAATTCAAGCGAATTAATTCGATAAACTATACACATTCAATTAAAGCCTGTCGACAGACAGGCTTTTTTAATGCCCTTAAATAAGAAGAATACTAAGATTAAATTGTCGCAAAATAGGAAAGCTTATATAAATCGAACCAGAAAAGACAAGGTTTAGTTCCTGCGAGGTTCTTCTTCATTTTGTCCCCAAGAATATTGTATGTAAGGCGTAATACAAAAGGAGGGATAATTTTAGTGATTCGGTAATATCTATTAAGGAAATTGACTTGTGAGATAAAATCTTTGTTGTCCCCAGGAAGTTCCTTCAGAATTTTTTTCAGGTTAGATAATGCTATCCCCGTTTTCTCGATAAATGTTTCTGCACTTTCCAAGCCTGTGTGTTCAACAGGATTCTGAATATGGTGAATTTCGATATTATTTTTATATAAATCGTAACCAAGCAAAGTATCTTCGTGTCCGTAGGTTTTCAGTGTTTCCCTAAAATGGATTTTATCAAAAATCTTTCTTTCAATTAGAAAATTATTGGAAGTGATAATAAAACCTTTTTTACTGTTACGGATCTCTGCAGATATCGCCTCCCTCTTCGTGCCATAAGTCCACCTGAGAAGCTGCTCGCTGTTCAACGGTTTTTCTTTTGAATAAGCTGTACCACCACACAAAACCCTGTTGTTTTTTGCATTCTGTATAAATTGTTGGAGATAATCTTCTTTGATTAGTAGAGAATCAGCATCGATAAAAAGAAGATATTTCTTTTGAGAGTCAAGACCCATTTTATTCCGGATTGCAGCCCTGCCGATGTTGCTCTTTAACTCTTTATAAATAACGTTCGGAATTAACGATATTTCTTTATTTATGGATTTAATTTTAGCAGCAGAACCATCATCGTAAACTCTGATTTCGTAATCTATTTCAAGATTATTAGCTTGATGATGAAGTTGCCCGACAAGTTTTAGTACCTCGATATTATAAACCGGTATATTTATGGAAAGCATAACGTTGATTAAATATCAGGATTTAAAAATAAAAGAAATGCAACAATATTATATTAAACTTTGTTTTAAACGAAATATTTTATTTTTAAAGTCCAATTTTAATCGATATGGCGAAACAATTTCTTTTTGTGCTTTTTTTTATTTCTTCTCATTTATTCGGACAAGGTTATAAAATAAATATTCATTTGGAAGGACAATCCAATCAACCCGTACAACTTGCATATCATTTTTTAGGTAAGATTTATGTCTCAGATACTACTTTGCTCGATTCAAATGGAGTAGGAACCTGGCAGGGAGATTCTCTGCTACCGCAAGGTTTATATAAGGTCTTTCTCGATAAAGATCATCATTTTGATTTTCTCTTAGGAGCAGATCAACAGTTAAGTTTAAAGAATAATACCTTTCAGTCAAAAGATTGCAAAGTGAAGGGGGCAACTGAGTCGGAAGAATTTGTAAAATACCTTGTTTTTTTAGAAGATCTCAAAAAAAAGGGGAGTGAACTTAATCAACAATACAAAGCAGCAGACGAAATCCAAAAGGGAGAAATAAAGAAAAAAATAAATAATATAACGGACGAAATGTATGCGTATTGGGATGATATTGCAGAAAAGTATCCCAATTCTTTCTTGTCAAAATTTCTTAAGGCAAATAAAGTAAATCAACTTGATGTGTCGGTATTGCCCCGGGAAATTCAGGATAATGACTCGTTGCTGCTATTAAAGAGGTTCGATTATCAATTAAAACATTACTGGGATTATTTCGATTATACCGATGAACGTTTGTTATATACACCTTTTTATAAATCGAAACTCGAAACCTGGTTTAATAAAGTTTTATATCCGGAATATGATTCGGTTAAACCATACGTGTATAAGTTTATTGAAAATGTCAGGCCCAGTAAGCGCATTTTTCAGTTTGCTGTTTCGTTTTTTTTGAATAGCAGTATAAACAGTAATGTGATGGGAATGGATGCCCTGTTTGTTGACATTGCCCGTGATTTTTATTTTAGTGGTGAGGCTTTTTGGGCAACAGACAAGTCGATGGAAGATATCAGGGAAAATGTGCTGTTTATGAAGGATAATCTGATTGGGCAAACAGCGCCGGATTTAACTCTTGAAAGTTACGATGGTGAATTTATAAACCTTCACCAGGTTGATTCGAAAATAACAGTTTTACTCATTTATGAACCTAATTGTTCGCATTGTAAAGTGTTTGTTCCTGAATTTTATAAAGAGGTTTACCAGAAATTTAAGGACAAAGGGTTGCAGGTATATGCTATTTATTCGATGGATGATAAAGAAGAATGGTCAACTTTTCTGATAAAGCATAATATGTTCGACTGGATTAATGTTTGGGATAAAGAGGACGTTTCGAGATTTAAAATTTTATATGATGCCCGTACAACGCCAGGTGTTTATGTGCTTGATGAGAATAAGAAAATTATTGCCAAGAAGATGACTGTGGAACAATTGAAAACATTTCTGGAAGAAAAACTAAACTAAATATTTTTTGTTAATTTAGTTAAGTTGTTTAAAACCAATTGTATTAGTTACAGTTTCAAATCGAAAATTTTTGATGTGTCAAATTACATAACAAAAGAAGAGATTTTAAAATTTCAGCAGGAATGGGGGCAAAAGGTGGTTGAAATTGGCAACCACTTTCATAAAAAAACGAATTATATAAAAGTCGCTTACGAGTTTGTTGAAAGTTTTTATGCTTATCATGAAGGGATTGTTTTGTTTAAACCTACAAGAGCTTGTAAAAAACAATTCCGGACTACGTATGAAGGGGCTGTTTCGTACTTTATTGGTAGTAACAAAAATTTTCCGGAAGACGAGGGGTTTGCACTTCAACCGTGGATAAAAGTTCGTTTCGAGAACAATGGTTTTATTCTTGATAACCCGAATGCTGTTTCAATGGGAAACTATTATTTCACCAATGTAAAGGGGCTGGATACCAAAGTTGAATACACCATCGGTTATGTACGCACCCAAAGTGGACAAATAAAAATAAATCTTCATCATTCGTCTCTTCCGTACCCAAAATGAGCTGATCCAGACTCCGATTTTAAGGAGACAAATCATTTACAAACTGGCAGCTCCTTTTTCAGCAAAATATTTTGTTGTAACTTTTATCATCGTTAAAATAAAACAGATGCATTTAAAGATTAAAACATTCGTATTATTTGCTGTTGTTTTATGCTCATTTGCAACGGCTCAAACCAATGATACATTAAAATTAAATTCGGTCGATTCCACGCATTTTGCAGGGGATGATTTATTCTATATCACATTCCATAATGATTCGTTATTTACTGTGGGTGCCTATCTCGGGCCGTATTCTCCGGCCGAAAGAGCACAAAATATTTCAGAGCGTTTACGGGAACTTGCCCATGAATCCAGAATTACAGCCGATTCGTTTAAGATTACCGATGAACACAATTATTCAATTATTTTATATGGCGATTTTCCCCTGATGAGTATCAGTGATGCCGATGCTGAATTGCTAAATGAGACACGTCAGAAGTTGGCACTTCAATATTTTTCAATCATTAAAGAAGCTTTTGGAGAAACAATTGAGCAACATACTCTAAGATATGTGATAACCCGAATTATTTATACACTGCTTGCTCTAACGGGATTGGTACTTATTTTTATATTACTAAACCGGTTGTTTAAGTGGACCGACAAAAAGTTACTGGAGTATGAAAAAGGCCTAAAGCGAAAACGTAAGAGTCTGTTCCGTTATCTTGCTCCACGCGGTCCCGATTACTTTTTCTTATTCTTATCGCGAATAGTTAAAATAGCACTGATAGTAGTAATCTTGTTTTTTTATATCCCCTTTATTTTTAGTTTTTTACCCTGGACAAAGGAATTGGTTAGCCACTTTTACCTAATCATATCGGAGCCTTTGCTTCTGATCTGGAAGAATCTGGTTGACTATGTTATGAATCATCTGTTATTTATCGTAATTATATTTTTCATTGCCCGTTATGTATTGCAGATCATAGCGTTTGTTGCCAAAGAAATAGAAGATGAGAAGCTAAAAATTAAAGGATTCCATCGCGAATGGGCCAAACCAACATTTAATATTGTTAAAATACTTGTTTATGCTTTTACACTGGTTTTTATATTTCCCCATTTGCCGGGTTCCGACTCTCCTGCATTTAAAGGAGTTTCTATCTTTTTGGGTGTTTTGTTTTCACTGGGATCTACTTCGGCTATTGCAAATATTGTAGCCGGAATTGTAATTACGTATATGCGCCCTTTCCAGATTGGAGACAGGGTTAAAATTGGTGAAACGGTTGGAGATGTAATTGAAAAAAATCTTTTGGTTACGAGGGTAAAAACAGTGAAAAACGAAGATATAACCATCCCGAATGCAACAATAATTAATACACATCTTTGGAACTACTCGAAGAATGCCAGTAATTTGGGAATTATACTGCATCCAACTGTTACTATTGGTTACGATGTGCCATCAGAAACTGTTGTTAACTTACTTCTTGCGGCTGCCAAAAATACAAAAAATCTTACCCGCGAATTTAAACCATTTGTTTTGCACAAAGGCCTAAACGATTTTTATGTGGAGTACGAATTAAATGTTTATACAAAGCAGCCCGGCAAAATGGCTCATTTTTATTCTGAACTTCATAAGAATATTCTTGCAGAGTTTAACAATGCGAAGGTTGAAATTCTCTCGCCTCATTACTCCTCGTATCGCGATGGAAATGCATCAACTATTCCAGGAGAGGAGCAACCTGCTAAAAATCCGGTAAACGATATTGTCAACAAGATTACCGGGCAGGCATAATTAGTTTGGAACAAATGAGAATTTTCGGGTAATGTAAGAATCTTCGTATTTAAACCGTATAAAATAAATTCCCTGGGTATTTCCCGAAAGGTCAAATTGAATTCGAAACGACTCAACATTTGTAAAATTAACATCGACTTCTTGTCCAATCACGTTATAGATTGTTACCGTTTCAGGCTTAATTTTACTGTCCGACTCCAGGGTAATTTCCGACTGTGCCGGGTTTGGATAAAGCCACACACTTGCAGGGAGATTTACATTTGGTGTGTCGGTTAATGCATCGTAATTACAGGCTATCAATTCCATTACATTTACCATCCCATAATCTTCCTGGTTCGATTCTGTAAAACTTTGCCACTGGTTGTTCTGGTAAAAATAGAAATGGTTGTCGGGATTATTGCCTGTGCGAAGCGACTGGTAGATTGCAAAAGTATCCTGTTCCTGTAATCCGCTTAATTCAAATCCTACAAAAAAGGTATCGTCGGGTTCTACAGTTTCATCGAATGTAATATAATTCATGGCATCTTCAGCAAAATGCTCGATGTTTACAATCTGGCTGTAGATTTCGGTTTCGGGATATGCGTTGCCATTATAAACTTTTACCGTAATTTCCCGATCGGGGCCGCCGTAGTTGGTGGTGAGTTTTCCAACGCCAAATGCTGCACCATCTAAAAATTCATCGCCGGGAATATAAAAGCGTTCAACAAATTCGGTGATGCCGGCATTGTTTGTGCCGCCCCAGTAACCGTTAAATTCTCCTGAAACTGTTAATTGTACATTACCGTGGTCATCATCGTCAGTAAGGTTTGTAAAGGCATTGCATAGGTTATCTCCGCTGTTAAATTGTTTTCCGGCAAGTGTTTCAGTACCCGAATTAATTGGGTCTAGCCAGCATTTAAGTTGTTTGGTTGAATCCGATTTGTAATCCCACTGTAATTCGAACCTTGAAAAATAGTCATTCACCGGATTGCTACAAATGGCATAACCTCCGGTCAGTGTTCCTACAAGTTGTTTTTTTGTATTGAATAGTCCTCCACCTGATGAACCTATTTCGGTTACTCCATCGTCCCACCTTGCCACTTCAAAAAAGGCCTGCCTGGTATACCCTTCGTGTGGATCATTTCTTGCAAAATCAGAAATGCTCAACGGATCATTTTCAAAGGCAATCTTTTTTATGTCGCCATATGGGTGATGAATGCTGACTGCTGAATCAGGCAGCTCTCCACTATGATTCCATCCTGCGAAATAAGGTCTGTACGACGGTGGCGGTAGTTCGTCCATAACTACTAATGCAAAATCGAGACTATCGGATTTAGCTTTCATTACGGCACCGGAAAGAGTATGCACCGGGTCTCCATCGAGGGGAGCACAGTACGGACTTTCGTAGTTGAAAGTGTAAATGGTTGTATGGGCCCGATTCCAGTCATCTTCTTCATCGCCGCCGTCATCGTAACAGTGTGCTGCCGATATTACGTATGGTTTCTGATCTTCTGCAGTATTATTGATCAGGGTTCCGCTACATATTTCAGTCCCGTTTACAATTAACCTGCAAACAGCATCTTTTAGATTCTTCCACGAGTCTCCCACCTCGCAGTTTATATCAACATTACATTCTCCGGCTGCCCGTCCGTAGTAAGGTCTTCGTACAGATTTTAGTATCCCGATAAAGTCGTGATTTACCTGCGAGATTTTAAAATCTACAGGTGTGCCAAAATTCTCAGGAACTTCATACTGAATGGTTATCTGATCTCCGGCAACAGGAGCAACGGCAAATTTGTGCGATGTTTTATTATTTTGAGAAGTGAATGCTCCTAAATATTGATTTTCATCTTCGTTGTAAACAAATAAACGTGTTCCCTGCGGCAATTCAAAATCAGAAAAAATGAGGTTCAGCGATTTGGCATTCTCCGATTGTATGTTGAGCTTCCAAACATTATAACCGGCATTGGTTGAATACCATTGCCCTGAGTTAGATGCATTATAATCGACATCGAAAGCATGAGCAAAAGTAAATGGTTTTAAATGTGTTTCTGGCGATTCGTTTTTACTCCTGAGCGAATCAATAACGCTCTGTTTCAGTACCGGAAGCTTAATTACACCCATTCTCGAACTTTTCAGCGCAATAACCTGTAAAGGGAAGCCACCGTCGGAAAGCTGACCATATGAAAGGTTCGCAAGTACTAACAGGATAAAAATGAAATAATATTTGAAACGCATTTTAATCAAATTTCGTAGGGTAAAGTTATAAAACGTTGGTAATTTAAATAAATTTTATTCAGGTATGCGCCTGAGTCTACGATTTTCAGTAAATTATTCAATCGTTGGTTTTTTATAATATGAGATTGTTATACTTAAAATGAATATACTATGAAAAAGAAAAGTTTAATATCAGTATTGGTGGTTATCGTTTTAATGATTTCGTCTGTTGTTAGTGCCAACTTAACTACTGAAAAGTTTACGATGCCTGATAATGTTAAGGCCGCGGTTGATAAATCGTGTATTGATTGTCACTCCTCTTCGGCAAAGAATAAGATTGCCAAAATGAAACTGAATTTTAATAAAATGGATAAACTCTCAACTATCAAAATGATTAGTGCTTATACAAAAATTGGCGATGTTGTTAAGGAAGATAATATGCCTCCGCAGAAATTCCTGAAAAAATTCCCGGATAAAAAACTTACAGAAGAAGAGAAAACCCTTCTGATTGATTGGACGAAAAAGGAAGCGGAGGATTTGGTAAAAAGCAAGTGATATACCATACATGTTAAAGACTTATTCAAAAATTTAATTGGTATAACATGCGAAAATTTTTAAGAGTTGCTTTTATCGTATTGGTCATCGGTTTTGTGGCAATCCAGTTTTTTCAACCCGAAAAGAATAAATCGGAAGACCGGACCAATCACTTTTTTCAAAAAGAACAAGTACCTCCTAAGATTGAAAGTATTATTACAAACGCTTGCCTCGATTGTCATTCGAATGAAACTCGATACGTTTGGTATCATAATATTGCCCCGGTTTCGTGGTTGGTGAACAAAGATATTACTGAAGGTAAGGAGCATTTGAATTTCTCGGAATGGGGAGAAAAAAGTGTTTTGGAAAAGATTACCTTGCTTGATGAAATCTGTGAGGAAACTGAGCAAAAGGCCATGCCCCTTAAATTATATAGGCTCGCGTATAAAAAAGCGAAACTTAGCGAAGATCAAATTAACGAGTTGTGTGCATTTACTACCCGCCTGAGCGAAGACCTGCTGGCAAAGGAAAACAATTAACAGAATCTGGTTTAGACGACAACATTAAAAAAATTATCTTTACCGGAACAAAGAGTTTGTTTATGAAAGTTCTGGTAATGTATGTGAATGAGTTTGGGTACAATCCGGCTCAGAAGAATTTGGAAAATGCCGAAGAAATAACAGAAGGCGCACGCTTTTACGATTCCATTCTTGCTTTTATTCAGGTTGAAGAAAGCGACGAGGAAAAAGATGTGAAAAGCAGGGAAAAAAAGCTGGTGAATCATTTAAAATGGACAGCCCGTAAAAACGATTGTAAAAGCGTTATTCTTCATTCGTTCGCCCATCTTTCCGAATCGAAAGCATCGGTTGAATTTACCAAAGAACTCTTCGACCTGGCTGAAAAGCGCCTTCAGAATGCCGACTTTAAAACTGCCCAGACTCCTTTCGGTTATTTTCTCGATTTAGATATTAAAGCACCCGGATTTTCGCTCGCCCGAATTTGGGCAACCTTATAATTGAGGGTTGAAACAAAAATGCGCCACCTAACAATGGTCTCTTATTTTCAAACAATAATTGCTGTAACTTAAATAATGAGTGCTTCGATTCAAACAATAAGCACTTTAACCACTGCAATAACCGCTCGGACTGATACAATGTCAGGTTTTAGTAAAACAATGTCAGGTTGAGGTTTCGCAATGCCCGCTTCGGGTAAAACAATGCCTGCTCTTGTTAGAAAACCCAAATTAATCAAAAAGAGATGTACGATACTGTTATCTTTTTTCTCGACAACAATTCAGCACTTTGGTCATCAATTCCTAAAGTAGGAGAGTTTAAAAACGAGTTTTCGGGTATTGTTGCGCAGATTAGCGATGCGCAGTATGCACAGCAGCAGGCGCAGGTATTTCTGAGCAAGAACAAAACCCAGGTAAAAAGCACTGTGGCCCAGAAGGCCGATATTCTGAACGACAGCCTCGAAGCCTTTGCCCTGGTTACGGGCAACGACAAGCTGGCCAGCCAGATGGCAACCAGCTACAGCGACCTGAACCGGATGCGTAATGCCGATTTTACCCCGGCGGTGCAGGCTATTGTTGCAGCAGCCGAAGACAATCTGGAAGTATTAACCACCGAATATGGTGTAACCATCGAGCAGGTTGATGGTTTAAAGACCGACCTCGACGAGTTTCTGGCCCTTAACGGACAGCCGCGTGCCTATAAGGTGGCATCAGTACAGGCTACCAAAGACCTGGAACTGCTTTTTGGTGAAGCCAAAGAAACATTGGAAAAGCTCGACAAAGTAATGAGTATTTTTAAGCGCAGGGAAGTGAATTTTTACAACGGATACCAGGCCGCCCGCGTAGTGGTAGATAACTAAGTTTGCCTTGTTTGCCATATTGCAAGCTTAAAAACGAAGTCCGGTTTTGCGCCGGGTTTCGTTTAGTTTGATTTTGAAAAATATAAGAAAAAAGGTGTACAATTTGGTCGAATTGAAATGAGCAGGTTTCAAACTTTTGTTGAGGTACGGATTTCAATTAGATTTACATTTTTTGAAAAAAGATTTAATTACTAGTTAATTTTAACTAAAAAATTATTGTAGGTGATTTTTTTACCACTTCGCCGGTCATAACATCAACATAAAGCCAATAATATGCTGGGCTTTGTGAAAGTGTTATTTCCCACGCCACACGAAGTTCCATTTTTTCGTCTGATTCTATTGGAACAATGACTAAACGGATACTTTCAGCCCTTTTAATATCCTCTTGAGTAATGGTAACATCCCATGTGTCGCTCCAACCATTATGGGTCACAGTTTTGCCAACTAAAACAGACTTTGCTTTTTCCCGGCTAAAATTAAAGTTTTCGGGAATATATATTTCCGGAAACCAATTGTTTGCACATTCAATTACTTCACCATTAACTAGTCTAAACCCTATTGAAGAATTAAGTACTTCGACTGTGTCTATAGTTTGATTTTTTGTATTCACATACCAGTGGGAAGTGTAAGAATCAGTATATAGTGTCATCTCTTTTATACTTTCATATTCAAGGTTGACAATGTTTTTTACACCTGTTTCTTCTGTATTCTTTATAATAAAATATTCTATTTTGCTAATAACTTCATTACGGTGTACAGTATCGCTATTGAATGGGAATTGGACATCTCTGTTTCCAACTTTACAAAATCCGAAATTGTTAAGAGAGGATCTTACAAAAGGATTTCTTTCAAAATAGGTATTTCTTCTTATGGATAATTCTTCTTCACTTAGACTTGAATAGATTGAGGGGTAGTTACTGTCTGCAATGCTTGTTGCTATTGCATTAACAGTAATAGGGGAGCCATGTAACGGAGTTTGAGTGCTGTCGTTTTTAAAAGCCGATATTTCCAGTCCCTGAGTTCCCGGTGTTATTCCCAGCGTCCATTGGGCACTTACTATCCCTTTTTCGTTTGTAATTAAAAGTGTATCAGAAATGAAACCTTCGCTTATATTATATTTCACCTGAATACCAGAAATTTCATTACCGTTTTGATCTTTTACAACAGCTGAAATAGGGATGGCTAATTTTTCTGCTATTGGTGCCGATTGATTATCTCCAGTAAGAATCTCAATAGTGGAGGGTTCAGGTTCTGGCTCTATATTGGGCTCATTTTTATTACATCCTGTTATTAAGAATAGAAAAATACACCAAATGATGATATTAATTGCTTTCATATTCTTTTTTAACTTTTCATTTTAAATCATTAGGTGACTTTTGCGGCAATGATAACCTCCTGATGAATATTTCTCAAATGGTTATTCAACAATTATTGTTTGTTTTTTTACAATCTTACCATCTTTTACAACATTTACTACATATAACGAATGGGGTAAATCACCAATAAATAGTATATTGTCAGTAGTTGATTTTAATAGCCTGCCATGTAAATCATGTATTCTTATTTCATTAAATTTTTCTTCAGCGGATATGTTTATGTAATCATTCGCCGGATTTGGGAAGATTGAAAACTTATTGGAACTGATTTGTTCAATACCATTATAATCGGGAATTGTTGAGGAATAAATGGCATAAGTACCCTCTGTGCTTTGAGCATTTATAAACATTTTTGACCCGGAAATACACGCAGCAGAATACAAATAATTATGCGAACTCATACCGTTAACAGGAAACCATTCCCAACTTTCACCCGCATTAACCGATTTGTAAATTCCGGCGCTTACAAGGGTATCGGTAAACAGTCCTCCAATAGCAAAGATTTCGGTAGGTGAGATTACACAAAAGTCGTAGGTGTCAAAATTTTCCGGGATTCCGGTATTCGAGGGTGACCATGTAGTTCCGTCGGTAGATGAGTAAATTGAATATGTGCTATCAGTACTTGTAGCATCGATGAACATTTTCGAACCGGCAATACAAGATGGATGATAAAATAGATTATGGGTATCTATACCGCTCACTGGTACTTCTTCCCAGTTTACGCCACTGTTAGTCGTTTTATAGATCCCGGGAATAATGCTTATTCCATAAAAAAGCCACCCGATTGCATAAATTTCAGAAGGAGAAATTACGATAAAGTCGCGTGTTATAAACTTTTCAGGAATCCCGGTATTTGAAAGCGTCCAGGAAGTACCATCCAAAGATGAATATATTGCATAGGCGGTATTAAAACTTGAAGCGCTAATAAACATTTTTGAACCGGCAAGACATATGGCAGCATATACATAATTATGAGATTCTAACCCTTCAACAGATAACTCTGTCCAATTTTCTCCATTATTAGTAGATTTATATAATTTGGGAGTTGGATAGAAATTCACTGATGCTCCTACAGCATAAATTTCGTTTGGCTGTGTCACCATAAAATCATAAATATTAAAGTTGTCGGGAATTCCGTTATTTGATAAAATCCAATCTGATTGGGCAGATATACTACTACTGATAAGTAGTGATAGTAAAATCAGGATATAATATTTCATTTTTTTTCTCGTGTGTATGTAGCATAAATAATAGTCTTTGTAAGGGATTGATAATAAAATTATTTATCTGCTGTGATTAAGATTCGTTTCTGACTAAAGTTAAAAATTATATCGATAAAAGACAAATGATATTATTTTTGATTATCCTTCGTTGGCGCGCGATTGCACAGTATTCCTTTCTCAAATAAAAATCTTCCGAACACTCATGGTTTGTAATAGGTGTACAATTTGGAAGAATGACATAAGGAAGATTTCAGATTTTTATTTACACTTTACTGCGTTGGGGGCTTATTATCCTGTCGTTCGTAGCGTCAATCCCAATAAATTGATTAAAAAGATGTATCGATTTGTTGAATTGAAATGATTCAGCAAAGTACTGTCATGTCTAAAATGTTTTTAATTGATACATCGTTTGTAAAAGGGTATCTGTAAGCAGCTTTCTGTTTCTTATTTTTGTTTCTGCGGCAATTAGCCGGCTAAATAAAAATCAAGCTAACATTTAAATTCAAGACTCATATGAGGATTTTGATTCTTTTTATTATTGGTGTAATTCTTTTTAGTTGTTCGTCAGATCAGCCTGCGTCATTAACAGTTTTTTCGCCGGAGGGGACAAACAGTATTCAGTTAGATTTAATAAACGGCGTTCTTTTTTATTCCGTTAAACACGGCGATAAACCGGTATTAAATCCATCGAAAATGGGTTTTGTTTTGGCAAATAACGATCACTTTGATTCTGATCTGGAACTGGTATCGAATGATACTTCATCGTTCGATGAAACCTGGGAGCAGGTTTGGGGCGAGAAACAATTTATCAGAAATAAGTATAATCAGCTTACTGTAAAACTCCGCCAAAAGAAAGGCAAAAAAAGGGAAGTGGATATCGAATTTCGTGCCTTCGACGATGGAGTGGCTTACCGTTATATTTATAAGGGAGATGGCAGCGCCGACAGCATTTTTATAATGGATGAAGTGAGTGAATTTGCTCTTGCCGATGCCGGAGATGCCTGGTGGATTCCTGCATATCAAGATAATCGTTATGAATATCTTTTTACAAAATCGAAGGTTGCCGAACTTGATACGGTTCACACTCCGTTAACCATCGAAAGCGAAAGCGGGCTTTATCTTTCTTTTCATGAAGCCAACCTGGTAGATTTTGCTTCTATGACACTTGCCCAAACCAAAGGGAACACCTTAAAATGCGACCTGGTTCCGTGGTCTGACGGCGTGAAAGTAAAAACCAAAGGTTCATTTAAATCGCCATGGCGTACGATTCAGATTGGCGAAACAGCCGGCGATTTGATCACCTCGTATCTTATTCTGAATTTGAATGAATCCAATAAACTGGAAGACCTGTCATACATTCATCCATGTAAATACCTGGGAATTTGGTGGGGAATGCACATTAGTAAATACACCTTTTGGGAAAGCGATAAACACGGGGCTTCTACCAAAAATTCAAAAATGTATATCGACTGGGCAAAACAACTGGGTATTGATCGTTTGTTGATTGAAGGCTGGAATGTTGGATGGACACCGGCCTGGTACGAAAATCGTATGCACCAGTTCAGTTTTACAGAAGGTACTTCCGATTTCAATCTGGAGGAAGTAGTAAAATACGGCGATTCGAAAGGTGTGAAACTAATCGGTTATCACGAAACCGGGTCGAACCTGATCAGCTATTTAAGCCAGATTGATGACGGAATGGCTTTGTACAGAGATTTGGGAATTCACGATATCAAGATTGGTCAGGTAGGTTCGAGGTTGAATATGAAAGAATGGCACCACGGTCAGTTTGGAGTGAATTATTACCGCTACGTTTTGAAAAAGGCTGCAGAGTATAAGCTGGCAGTTAATTTCCACGAGCCGATTAAAGACACCGGAGAGCGGAGAACATATCCGAATATGATGGCACGCGAAGGAGCACGCGGAATGGAATATGACGCCTGGAGCGAAGGTAATCCGCCGAATTATACCTTGATCCTTCCTTTTACCAGGATGCTTGCAGGGCCAATGGATTTTACTCCCGGAATTTTTGATTTAGACGAGGAACAGGGATTTAATAACCGGAAAGTACACACTACGCTGGCAAAACAGTTGGCTTATTACGTAACCTTGTATTCACCGATTCAAATGCTTGCCGACCTGCCGGATAATTACATCGGGCATCCGGCCTACCAGTTTTTGGCAGATGTGCCGGTAGACTGGGCTGACACCAAAGTCTTAAATGGTGAGATTGGAGAATTTATTACCACGGTTAGAAAAGATAAGAAAAGCGAAGACTGGTATTTGGGAAGTATGACCAATGAATCGCCCAGGGAATTTAATCTTGATTTATCGTTCCTGGATGACGGAGCAACTTATGAAGCGCAAATATATGCCGATGCTCCCGGTATTACTTTTGACAAAAACCCGGAAGAGGTTGTTATCTCAAAAAAGCAAGTAAATGCAAACATCGATTTTGCCGTTAAACTTGCCCCGGGTGGAGGATTGGCAGTTCGATTTAAAAAATTATAGGTTTCAAATTAGTTAGATTAGTTTAAAGCGTTGTGCGGTTTTACTGTGCAACGCTTTTTTGTGTCTTTTGGTAAATTGTTTTTTTCCCTCTCTCCTCTCTTTCTTTTTAAGCTATCCTTTAAACAAAGATATTGAGTTCAAATTATAATCAATTGCCGAGATGCGACGCATGCAAGGTCACTGCATTAAACGTCTTCTTGATTGCGCCTTTATTCTATTTTCCCTTCTACCCCGGGTTTCACTCCTTACGTCGTTTACCCGGGGTTATTGACATTTAATCCTCCCGGAATTTTCTGACGCTGGAAGTGTCAAATGTGAGTAACCCGGCGTGAAACGCCGGGTTAGATGGACATTGAACACCTCGTTCGGCGACGAAAGCTGATAAAAGTATATAAGCTGTCCCGGACGAAAGCATTAGGATTTATATATGGAAATATAAGGATGTATATTAACGCTTCCCGATGGGAAGGACGATAATCGGCTGTTAAAATCAAGTTTAAATTGTATTATGATTTAACTTTTTCCAATGAAAAAATAATCTGCCAAAACACTAGCTAAACTTATCTTTCATTTCTTTCGAAATCTCCGCTTTGTCGCGACGGTTTTTTGTTATGTATTCCGATGGAAGCATCTGGTATTCCTGTGAAAAATATTTTGAGAAGTAGCGCGGATTATTAAATCCAACCTGGTAAGCAATTTCAGAAACCGAAAGCTGGCTTGATATTAACAGGTCGGCGGCTCTTTTCAGGCGGATAATTCGGATGAATTCGATGGGTGTTTTATCGGTAAGTGCAAGTATCTTTTTATACAGGCTAACACGGCTCATTCCCATTTCTGCGCCAAAATCTTCTACCGAGAATGAAGACTCTGAGATGTAACTTTCAACAACCTGCAGTGCTTTTTTTATGAATTTTTCATCTTCGGAGTTCACTTCAATTTTTTCAGGATTAATACCGATCATTGATTGATACGATTTGCGAAGTTGTTCGCGTGAGTTTAACAGGTTTTCAATTCTCGATTCCAGAATTCTGAAATCAAAAGGTTTGGTAATATATGCGTCGGCACCGGATTCGAAACCTTCTATAACCGGCTGCGTATCGGCCTTGGCTGTGAGAAGAATTACAGGAATGTGTTTTGTTGTTCTGTGTGTTTTTATCTTTTTACACAGCTCAACACCATCAATTTCCGGCATCATTACATCACTTACCACAATGTCGGGATTTTTAGATTCCGTTAATTTCCATCCTTTTGCACCATTTTCAGCTTCAAGTATATTGTATCTTCCTTTCAGATTTTCTTTTAAATAGAATCGGAAATCTGCGTTATCTTCTACTATTGCCAGTGTTTTTTTCTTTTTATCGTATTCCGGCTGGTCACTTGCTTCCATTTTTCCGCTTATCTGTGAAACGGATTGGTTGATTACAGGTACCATTTGATTGTTTTTTTCAATCTCTTCATTTGAATAAAGAACAACCGGCAACTCAACGGTGAATGTACTTCCTTTATTTACAATACTTTCTACACTTACTGTCCCATTTAATAAGTTCACGTATTCCTTCACCATCGATAACCCGATGCCCGATCCCTGGCTGAATTCAGATGACGGTAGTTCCGATTGGTAAAAACGGTCGAAAATCCGGTCCTGTTTTTCGAATGGTATGCCAATTCCGGTGTCACTTACAATCATTCTGATTGCCGCATTTTTGTCTTCCTTGTTAAGTTCTAATTTTAAACTTACCGTTCCGTTTTCTGGAGTAAACTTAAAAGCATTTGAAAGGAGGTTCGTGATAATTTTATCGGTTTTATCCTTGTCGAAAAAGGTATATAGTTTCTCGCAACTACCCGAAAAACGGAAGTCGATTTCTCTGTTTTCCACCAAATCTTCAAACGAGGTAGCAATTTCTTTAACGAAACCAATCATTTCTCCCCAACCCGGTTTAACTTCTATTTTCTGAAGTTCCATTTTTCTGAAATCCAGCAACTGGTTCACCATTGCGAGTAAACGACGCGCATTCCGGTGAATAAGTATCAGATGATTTCTTTGATCCTCATCTTTACTTTTTTCTATCAGTTTTTCCAGCGGTGAGATAATCAGCGAAATAGGCGTGCGAAATTCGTGACTGATATTGGTGAAGAATTTTGTTTTTAAATTATCTATTTGCTGAATACGTTCCGCTTCGCGGTGCTCCTGTTCTGCTTCAAATTTCAGGCGCTGACGTTCCGAAAGACTTCTCCAGATAAGAAACAGGATAACGAATAATAGTATTACATAAAGAATGTAGGCATAAATGGTTTTCCAAAAAGGCGGCAGAATTTTAATAGTAAGCGGCGGCGACATTTCTGTTCCGGTCATATTGTCGTTACTAACCCTGATGTGCAGCTGATAGGTTCCGGCATCTAAATTCGTAAAGCTTATTTCGTTGTTGCCCGGATTTACATTTAACCACTGCTTGTTAAACCCTGCCAGCTGGTATTGGTATTTATCTTTTTCGGGATGGAAAAAATTAATAGCAGCGAATTCGAATGAGAAAACATTCTCGTTGTGTTTTAATGTGATTTTATCGTGATACGTAATCGCCTTATCAAGAATAATTCTCTTTCCAAAGGGTTTGTTTGCTTTTACTTCGTTGTTGAATACTTTGAAATTGGTTAATATTATTCTTTCATTCGACTGATGAGGAATAATATTTTTTGGATTGAACAGGTTGAATCCGTTGGCTCCTCCAAAAATCAGTTCTCCCGATCGTGTCCGGTAAGCGGCTTTTTGATTGAACTCGTAACCTTGTAAACCATCCAGCAGTCCGAAATTCTCGACATTAACTTTTAATTCATTAATGGGCATTTGGCCAGTGTAATTTTCAACTGTAATTTTTGAAATGCCTTTAATGGTTGAAATCCAGATATTTCCTTCTTCATCTTCGAGGATGGTTTTGATATTCGAATTCACCAATCCATCAGCTTCGGTAAACACCTGGAATTTTCCTTCATTTTTATCCAAAACATTTAGTCCCTGGGGAGTGGCTGCCCAGATTAATCCGCGACTGTCTTCATGAATATCAACAACATTTCCGTGGCTAAGATGTCCGGGTTCATTTGGGTTGGCTTCGTATTGTCTGAAACGTTTTGTATTCAGGTTTAACATGTCAAGGCCATTTGTAGTTCCAAGCCACAGGTTTTGTTCGTGGTCTTCAATAATGGACATAATAAAATTAGCCCCAACAGAATTTATATCTTCGGCTTTGTAGTGTACAAATGTTTCGCTTTTTCGATTGAACAGATTCAGGCCGCCATTTAAGGTTCCTATCCAAAGATTTTGTTTCGAATCTTCCATTATATCCCAAATCCGGTCGTCAGAAATGGAATTTGGATCGTCAGGATTGTGAATGTAGCGTTTAAAATAATTGCCGTTAAAACGATTAAGACCTCCGAGGTAAGTACCGACCCATAATATTCCTGTGCGGTCGATAAACAACGAAACAATAACATCGGCACTTAAACTCCGCGGATTATCCGGATCGTTTTTATAGCTGGTAAACTGGTTGGTAGTTCGGTTATAATAAATCAGTCCGCCCCCGTTGGTACCGATCCACAGATTACCGTGGTTATCCTCAACAAAACAATTAACATCGTTATAGGGGAGCGAGTTGGGAACCTGTGACGAATGTTTTATGTGGTTAAAACTCACCAGGCTTTTGTGGTAATAGTTTATTCCTTTTTTAAAAGTACCGGCCCAGATCATTCCTTCATCATCGTTGTATAGCTCAGTTACGCTGTTCTGTGAGATGCTGTACTGATTGTCGCTTTGTGTTGTTAAAAGCTTAACCGTATTTCTTTTTTTATCGATAATGTTGATTCCTCCATGGTCGGTAGCAATCCATATTAGTTTATTTTCATCTTCAACAACCGACGACACCATGTTATTGGAAAGTACAATATCAGATCCCCATTGCCGGTAGTTTTTGATTTTTTCTGTTTGGTTCTCTATTACATAAACCCCGAAAGGCTGGCCCGGTGCATAGAGCCAAATATCGTTGTCAGAATCAATGAATAATTTAAACTTGTTTTCATCCTGCGTTGCTTCCTTCCCTAAAAAGAAACGCTTTGTAATGCTGTTTGAATCCGGGTTAACCTTAATTATTTCTCCGGCATTTGAAACGGCCCAGATAAATCCGTTTGAATCTTCTGAAGCTGAATATAAATAATTGTTGTTGGCAGAACTGATGGTTTCGGGTGAGAATAAGATGGAATCTGCCGTTCCGTTATCGTGCGAATATTTATACAAACCATAGTTCTGGTTTACCAACCACGTATTGCCTTTACTATCGGCAAACATCGATTGAAGACCTGCTATCGGTATTGATGTGTTCATGTACCTGGAGCCCGTTTCGTTAAAAGACTCTTCGAATGGATTGTAAATAATAAAGCTTTGCTGGGATCGGATCCAGATTTGCTGGTCAGCATCCTGAAACAGGAAATCGACCTGATTATATGGAATGGATGTTGAATCGGTTATACTGTGAACGAAGCTTTTAAAATTTGTGCCATCGTAACGGTTCAGGCCTTGCGCGGTAGCGAACCACATAAAACCCTGCGAGTCTTTCATAATGGCTAGTATTTCGTTATTCGAAAGCCCGTCGTTGATATCGATGTGCATGAATTTATACTCATCGTTGCCTGACACAGGTGCTGCCTTTGCCGAAATAATAAATCCCGTTAACAATATTATCAGGAGGCTGGATGAAAGTATATGAAATCGACTCAAATTCATTCGTGGTACTTCTTCTGGAAATATACAATTTTAAGGGAACAAATTAAGGCTAAAATAATCATTAATACTAAAAACGGGAAACTGAAAATTCATTCAGGTTTCCCGTTATTCGATTCAACTAACCTTGTTATAAATTGACTATCGCCTTTTCTCCATTATATTTAACCTGGATAGCTTTTTTCGAAGAATTGAGTATAGCTATTGGATTGTTAGGTGAAACTTTAATAATCCTGAAAATTCTGTTTTTAATCATTCCCGGAAATTCACCTTCTCTTTTACCAACAGTCAATTGGTTATCTTTTTCTGAATAGCTGAATTTAATGTTGGTAAATTCTCCTTTTTCGTAGCCATACGAGGTTCCTTCGTCTTCATATAAATTAAACTCAGCATCTTTTCCTGCATATACATAAATATTGATTGGGGCATCTGGTTTTTCGCTGGCATATTGAATTTCGGGTCCAACCGGAATAATTGATCCTTCACGAACAAACAGAGGAATACGCTCGTAAGGAGCTTCAACACTGATTTTCTGTCCACCGGCAAGGTATTCGCCTGTATAAATATTATACCATCCATAGTTATTGGGGAAATATACTTCTCGTTTTCGTGCTTTATATTCGTATACCGGACTAACAAGTAAAGATGGGCCAAGCATAAACTCGTCGCCAATGTTAAACACCCTTCTGTCGTTGGTGAAATCCATTGCCAAACCACGCATAATTGTGTAATCGTTGTGATAGACAGCTCCGGTTAAACTATAAATGTAGGGCATTAAACGGTAACGCAATTTGTCGTAATACAACATCGATTTGTAGGCCTGATGATTTTTGGGAGCTAAGTTGTAAATTTCGCGGTACGGGAATTGTCCGTGTACCCTGAAAAGCGGAGCAAAAGCTCCAAATTGGTACCAACGAGTGTTAAGCTCGCGCCATTCTTCCATTTCTTCGCTGCCTTCTTTGGCAGTTTCAAATTTCTTTTGAACACAGAATCCTCCAATATCCATGGTCCAGTAAGGTAGTCCAGACATGGAGAAGTTGATACCTGCTGAAATCTGGGTTTTCATATCGCCCCAGGTTGTTCCAATATCGCCACTCCAGGTGGTTGTTCCGTAATGCTGCATTCCTGCAAAACCCGAGCGGGTTAAAATAAATACCCGGTCTTTCGGGTTTTCTGCCCTCTGACCTTCGTAAATACCTTTGGCATTCATCAGTGCAAACGCGTTGAAATACTGTGTAGAAGATCCCAGAGCAGTTGGATTCATTAGCTTTTTACGGTACTCCATACTTGCATTCGAAAGAATATCCGGCTCGGTAGCATCCAACCACCATGCATCAATACCCAGTTGGTAAAGATGTTCGTTAATCTGCTCCCAAAATAATTTGCGTGCATCTGCATTGTACGCATCGTAAAACGAGCCAATATAGCCCGGATAAATCCAGTCGCGGATGCTGTCGTTTATGGCCTGTTTGTACATCCATCCGTTTTTGTCGAATTCGTTGTAATGTTCAGTGCCAAGATAGAATTTAGGCCACACCGAAATCAACAAGTGGGCATTGTTATCGTGTACCATATCTACCATGCCTTTTGGATCGGGGAACCGTTTTTTATCGAATTCGTGGCTGCCCCATTTGTCAACTTCCCAGTACGACCAGTCTTGTACAATATTATCAATAGGTATTTGTCTTTTTCTGAATTCCTTTAAAGTGCTTTCCAGTTCGTCCTGCGTTTTGTAACGTTCGCGGCTTTGCCAAAATCCCATGGCCCATTTGGGCATTACCTGTGCTTTTCCGGTTAAAGTGCGGTAGCGGCTAATTACATCGTCCATCGAATTTCCTTTCATGAAATAGTAGTCGATTTGATTTCCCATCTCAGAATAGAATGAAATGTCGTTTTGAACATCTTGCGCAACCGGAGAAAGTGCTTTCAACCCAATGTATGAAACTCCTCCGTCGGGAATCCAGTCGAGTTTTACGTGGTATTTTTCCCCGGCTTTCATGTCGTACTGGAATTTAGCCACAGAAGGATTCCACGCTGTACGCCACTTATCGGCCATCAATTGTCCGTTAATCCATATTTTGGTATAACCAGCATAGTACAGCAAAAAGTGGAACATGCCGCTTTCCTGAGGCTCCAGTTCGCCTTCCCATACAATTCGTGCATGATTAAAGTTAAAGCCTTCCGGAAAATTTTCGATGGTTTCCAGGTTTTCATAATCAATGGTGCTTTCCTTTCTACTGGTAAAAACGTGTCCGTTTCGGGTATTATCGATATAAGTTGCTGTTAAACCTCCTTCTTCGCCAGTAGTGTCGTAAAGTTTAAACTGGCTTATCTGATCGTAAGGACGCGGATCGCCAAATCGCGAGAATGAATAATTATCCCAGAGCAAACCATATTGTTTGGTTGAAACAACAAACGGTACAGAAACTTTGGTATTATATTGAAAAAGCTCCTCATTTTTACCTTTGTAATTCATTTCATCGGCCTGGTGTTGCCCTAAACCATACAGCGCTTCATCTTCCGACGATTCAAAAATCTGACGGGTAGAATAAGCTTTTACACCATCTACTTCAACAGGAGTAAGTGTTTTTCCTCCATTCTCTTTTTCCTTCAAAATCACGTTCCCGTTTTTATCAAGAAACTGTATTTCACCGGTAATGGTAGAAACTTCAACTTTTGTATCGGATGTTGAAATAACCAGTTTTTCACCCTGATCATCAACATCAAAAGGCACTGCCGATGTTTCAGGGAGTACAATTAAACTTTCGGTATTATCGAATGTATTGGTTGCACTGGCCGAAACCTTGATGATTTCGTTTCCCACCGGTGTGATTCGAATTGCTTTAGCAGAATTCGACAAATTTTTTTGAGGGTAAATAATGACTCCTTCTGCACTCTGTTCCCAGTTTTTCTGCGAACACGAAAAAGCGAGCATTACAACGAGTAGACTTAATACGAGTTTGTTCATGTTGATAATATGATTTTTGTTTTTTATTCCACTGTACTTACTATTGCCTGTATGGCATCTTTATGAATTTGTTCTCCGGTGGAACGGTCAAATAATCCCATTCCATTATTTCCAGTATATCCGTTATCCCAATAAAAAGGAACCAAATCATTTTTAATGGCTGCTTTTGTTACATAATTCAGGTAATCGTTTATAGATTGAATATGTTCTTCCAATCCCGATTCAAGTGACGATCGGAGAGTGGCTCCGTATTCTCCCAGGATTACAGGAATTCCTTTGTCGGTAAAATTATTTTTCATTTTGGCAAAGGCTTCATCAACCCAATCTTCCTGTCCCCATGTTGAAACATCGCTGCTAAAATTTTTACCCCACTGGGTTTTGTAGTTTCCGTCTGTCTGCAACGTAAAATCGTACGGGTCGTAAAAATGTACCTCCGCAAAAAGTTTGTGGTCAATATTATCTTCGGGCATGGAAAGGTAATTCACTGCGTAATCAATATTGGTATTGTAAGCCTGAATAACCAGATGTCGATAAGCATTTCTGCCACCGGTTGCACGAACGGCGTTTACAAAAGTTTGATTGAAAGAATTTTGTACGCTGACATTTTCTGAAGATGGAGTTCCCCAGTCGTTTTCAACATGAACTTCGTTGCTGCCTGCAAATAATAAGCGGTCGTCGAAATCGCGAAAATAAACAGCTATTTGAGTCCATAATGTAGCAAGTTTGTTATTTATTTCTTCCCGGTTTGTTTCGTAAGGATGATCCATCCATCCTCCATCCCAGTGAATATTCATAATAACAAACATATCGTTCGAAAGAGCGTAATTTATAATCTCTTCAACACGTTGCATCCAACCCTCATTTATTTTGTACGTTTCTTCATCCTGAAAATGATTCGACCATGAAACAGGAATCCTGACAGCATTAAAACCTGCTGCTTTTACCGAGTCGATGAGTTGTTGAGTTACACTCGGATTTCCCCACGAGGTTTCTCCCCCGTAATATTTACCGTTGCTAACATTTATCGATTCCAGCGAATTTCCAATATTCCAGCCAACTTTCATAAGAGCCGACAATTCGAGGGCTGTTAAATCGCGCATATTTGTATTATCTGGTTCAATGTAGTCGGTATATAAATTGACTGTTGATACCGGAATGTTTTGAACCTGTGTAACCGATATGGTAATTATGCTGGCACCTTCTGCCGCCAGGGTAACTGTAGCATGACGTTCTTCACCCGTTTTGTTTTCCTCTGCAGTAATAATAACACTTGCATCGCCGGTGGCTTTCTTAACCGATAATTTACACCAGGAGTCGGAGCTCCAGATATCCCAACTTGAATTGCTGTTAATGGTAATACTTTTATTGCTTTCTTCTGCTTCAAACGACAAAGTTGTTGAGGAAGCGTTCAACTCTACAACCATTTCTTCCTCCTGAGTGCAGGAAAATAAGATGAGAAACAGAGAAAGTAAAATGTGAAATTTATTTTTTGAAATCATTTAAAGTCATTAAAAAGGGATGATAAAGACTCCAGGCAGGGAAACTACCACCCACCCGAAGTCATTTAATCTATATATAACATCTAACTAAACTTACTTTTTTATTGTTGGGGTGGGTTAATGCTATTATGTTTGAGGAAAGACTATCTTTAATATTGACGTGTTCATGTTTTGGGATTTTCATACATGTTTGTCCATTATGCGTATAATATTCGAAGAGTGAAATCATTTCATTTAGTTTTAATTCAGTTTTATTGATTTTGGCAGGCAAACACAGTTTGTTGGTTCCTCTCAAAATAAGTACTGTAAAGATATGCTTAATAATGTGTTCAGCTTGGTGTAAATGTTTTGAATATGTGGAGGGCTTGTTAAGAATAGGCGTATAAAATGTTAACGATAGATGTATAAAATGTTAATCGCCGTTTTATTGCAGGTATGGAAATTTTGTTTTTTATTCCATAAATTCAGTCTTTTTTCTGTTAAAGTTTACCCTGTTATTTCAATTTCTTTATTTTTGGTGAATGTGTCAATTAAACGCATTGATATTTTTTTAGTCTAAGACCTATTCTAAAAAGATTTTATTTACAAATTAGATCATTAATAAAAAACCAAAACATGAAAAAAGGATTTAACTTGCTCGTCTTATTGATTATTTTTACCGCGATTTCATCGTATGCGCAACAAGCATTATTTGGTGGACAGCAAATCATTTCCCCTGAGATTCACGACAATCAAACAGTAACTTTTCGTTTAAATGCTCCCAATGCAGAATCAGTAATGGTTACCGGCGATTTTTTACCAACCGAAAAAGTTCAATCTCCAATGGGAGAAATGGAAGCACCTGGAAAAGCAGAAATGACAAAAGATGAAAAAGGTGTTTGGTCGTATACTTCAGAACCGCTTGAATCGGAACTGTACGATTATTCGTTTATTATTGATGGTTTTACAACTACCGATCCCAATAATCCATATGTAATCCGCGATATTGCTTCAATTACCAACTATTTTATTGTAGAAGGTGGCAAAGCCGATTTGTACATGGTACAAGACGTGCCGCACGGAAGTGTAACTCGTCGCTGGTACGATTCTCCGGGTTTAAAAATGGATCGCTGTGCTGTTATTTATACACCTCCCGGTTACGAAAACTCATCAGAAAAGTACCCGGTTCTTTATTTGCTTCATGGTGCAGGTGGCGACGAAGAGGCCTGGTTTGCACACGGAAAAGCAACCCGGATTCTGGATAACCTGATTGCACAGGGAAAAGCCAAACCCATGATTGTGGTGATGCCAAATGGTAACGTTATTCAGGATGCAGCGCCGGGTGAAGGCCGAGATGGTTTTGTGAAACCTGCATTTATGATCCCAAATACTATGGACGGAATTTTTGAAGCCAGTTTTATGGATATCGTAAAATTTGTGGAAAGCAATTATCGTGTAAAAGCAGATAAAGCCGACCGGGCGATAGCCGGCTTGTCGATGGGAGGTTTTCATTCGTTTCACATTTCAAGGTACTATCCGAATACTTTCGATTATGTAGGTTTGTTCTCGGCAGCGCTGTTACCGCGCGAAGATGCAACCGGAAAGGTTTACAGCAATATTGATGAAACCCTGAAACAACAAATGGAAAACGGTTTAAAATTGTATTGGACCGGTATTGGTAAAACTGATTTTCTGTACGATGCAAATAAAGAATTTAGAGCAAAACTTGATGGAATAAGTATGAAATATACCTACATGGAAACCGATGGTGGCCATATTTGGCGTAACTGGCGGATTTACCTGACGGAATTTCTTCCACAGCTTTTTCAGTAATCTAATTATAACTTACCCATAGGAAAGAATAATGAGACAAAGAATTAAGAAGTTTGTATGCAGTGGTAAGAAAGTATTCCATTTCGGTTTTTGTTTTGTCGCTTTGGGATTTGTTTTTTTGTTTTTTGCATGTACTCCAAAAACACCTCCCGAAGAAAATTTAAAACCCCGGATTGTGGTTACATGCGACCCGGAGTTGGATGATTTAAATTCGCTTATACGTTTTTTGCTTTTTAGCACCGATTTTAGAGTTGAAGGTCTCGTCTATGCCAGTAGTCAGTATCATTGGAAAGGCGATGGCAAAGGAACAAAGTGGTTCGTTCCCGGAAGAGAATATACTCGTTTTGGTTTGAATATGGGGCCAATGGAATCGTGGCGTTGGGCTAAAAATGAGCGTTTTATTCACGATGCAGTAGATGCATACGAAAAGGTATATCCCAATTTAAAAGTTCATAATCCGGATTATCCAACTCCTGAATATCTTAAATCAAAAATCAGGTATGGGAACATTGAGTTCGACGGAGATTTCTCGAAAGATTCTGAAGGTTCGGAATTGATTAAATCATTAATGCTTGATGATGTTCCGGGCCCTCTGTTTATAACTGCCTGGGGAGGTGCCAGTACAATCGCAAGAGCCCTGAAATCGATAGAGGAAACTTCTGTTTATACACCTGAATGGCAGAATATAAAAGAGAAAATATCCAAAAAGGTAAAGCTGAGCTTGTCGGGCGATCAGGACGATACATATGCGAATTACATTCAACCTAACTGGCCCGAAATAGAAGAGCTTCAGGCTCGTGGGGGAGGCGTCGGACTTGGCTACAATGCTCAGGCTAATGTAAAACGGGAGGATGCAGTGTATTACTCACCCGGATGGATAGAAAGTAATATTTCAGACAAAGGACCTTTGGGGGCTCTTTATCGTGTTTGGGGTGATGGGAAGCAGTTGGTTAAAGGAGATGTTTTTGATTATTTTGGGTTGTCGGGTTACACCGATGATGAACTGAAAAATATGGGTTACATCGTGTGGACACCTGTTCGCGAAAAGGGTGCATTTTTGGGAGAAGGAGATACTCCAACCTATTTAAATCTGCTGGATAATGGATTACGTGCGTATGAAAATCAGAATTACGGAGGCTGGGCAGGCCGAAAAAAAGAGGTTTCAGAAACAATCGATCTAGCAGCTTTAACTTCCGATCCCGAGGCTTTGGCAGCATTTATGAAACAAGCCCGTACAACAGATTATCCCGATTTTTTGCCGGCAGTACAAAATGGTCTTGCAGCCCGTTTTCATTGGTCTGTTACACCGTCTTTCAAAGATGCAAATCATGAGCCAGAAATAGATGCACCTTTAAATATTACCGCAAAGCCGGGAGAAAAAGTACAGCTAAAAGCTGCAGTTTCAGATCCGGATGGAGATGAGGTTGATGTTTCATGGATTCAATTTAATGCAAACAGTTATCAGGGAGATGTAGAAGTTGAAGATGCAACAGCTGCAATTACCTCATTAATTGTCCCTGAAGACGCAAAAGAGGGACAAACGATTCATATGGTTTTGCAAGCCGTTGATAGTGGTTCTCCGGCTTTAACGCATTATCATAGGATAATTATAAAAATAGAATGATTAAGATTTAATGACGAGCAGCTGATTTCCGGATTTCTGCTTATTCGAAATAATTACACCGAAATTAAAACCTTGAAAAATATAAAAATGAAAAACTTATTCTTATTAGTTGCTACAATGCTTGGCTCGTGCGTAATTGCATTTGGGCAGAGTGCGCAAAAAGTAACTCACTTACCCGTTTTTGATGTCCATGTTCATGTATCAAAGGTAAGACCCGGTTCCGGTCCTTTGTGTCCGTGGTTTTTAAGTAATATGCCCGGAGCCGATCCTCATGAAGAGTTTGGGATGGGAGATGTTATCAATTCTGATTGTCTTGATCCGCTTCCTCCGGCAACCAGCGACGAAGAGATGAAGATTGAAATAACCGATCGTATTAAACAAATGAATATGACCATGGTTTGTTTTGGCGATCCCGGTATTATTCGCAGTTGGATGGCAGAAGTTACGGAAGGAAGAATTATTCCTGGAATCAGTCCCGGACAACTGACTGTTGAACAATTTCGCGATTCTCTCGAAAGTGGTTTTTACAAATATATGTCGGAAGTTGCGCCTCAGTACCAGGGAATGTCGCCAAGCGATATGTCGCTCGATCCGTATTTTGCAGTTGCTGAAGAACTGGGTATTCCTGCCGGAATTCACATGGGAACCGGAGGTAACGGAATGACGAACATAAACAACCCAAAATATCGCGCATCCTTGGGCGATCCGTTTCTTTTGGAAGACTTGCTGTCACGTCATCCAAAATTGAAAGTTTGTGTTCAGCACGCCGGTTATCCGATGATAGATCACATGCTTGCCCTGATGGGAGCAAACGCTTATGTATATGTTGATATATCTGGAATGATCTGGAGTTACCCGCTTGACGATGTTCATGAGTATATTAAACGACTTGTACGAGGTGGTTTTGGCAAACGTATCATGTACGGTACCGATTTTATGACATGGCCACGTATGATTGAAACGTCGATGGGAGTGATTGAACACGCCCAATATTTATCAGAAGAACAAAAACGCGATATTTTGTTCAATAACGCTGCCCGCTTTTTCCGAATGGATAAAAATCAGTTCGACTGGCCTGAATAATTATAAATCAGACCATTTTACAGGCTTTGGTCTCGCTGGTTAGATAGAAGATCCGGCCAAATCCGGATCTTTAAAATGTATAAAACTTTATAGTAAACCAATAAACAACTAAAATGAACAAAAAACTTTTCTTTGGCTTATTTTGCTTTTTCGTAATTCTTGGTGCCAATGCTCAGGAATTAGCAAATTTTATGGGACGTGCACCAATTATTTCCCCTGAGTTTGGAGAAAAAAATGTGACTTTCCGAATTTCAGCACCTGATGCCAAATTGGTGCGACTTTATGGTTCGTGGATGGAAGCCCGAAATTCATCTGTTAATATGATGAAAAATGCCGAGGGTGTTTGGTCGGTAAGTGTTCCAACTCCATCGCCTGAACTGTACACATACAATTTTATTGTAGATGGTTTGGTGGTGAACGATGCCCGCAATGTTTTTATGCAGCGTGATGGAACCCGTTATTTAAGTGTGTTGCTTGTTCCGGGTGAACTGACTGAGAATTATTTTGAAGCCGACCAGCACGGAAATCTTTCAAAAGTTTGGTACGATTCACCAACACTTGGAATCAACCGTCGCATGTTTGTTTATACGCCTTACGGATATGAAACCAGTGGTGAAGATTACCCTGTATTATACTTGTTACACGGTGGCGGTGGCGACGAAGACGCCTGGAGTACAATGGGACGTGCCCGTCAGATTTTGGATAACCTGATTGAAAAAGGACTGGCAAAACCAATGATTTGTGTAATGCCAAACGGAAACCCCGGTCAGCAGGCTGCCAGAACACAAATGCTTGAGGAAAAACCATTCGATTACCGCAACGAGGCCACAAGAAATGACTACATCAACAGTTTGGTAAAAGACATTATTCCTTACATCGAAGGTCATTACCGCGTAATTGCCAAGCCTGAAGCCAGAGCGGTTTCCGGTCTTTCAATGGGTGGTGGACATACAACTTCTGTTACCGTTAATTATCCGGGAGTATTCGATTATATTCTTCCATTAAGTTCAGGAATGAGAGGTGAACCAGATGTAATTGATCCTCAACTTCAGAAAATTAAAGCGGCCGGTTATAAATTGTACTGGGTTGGCTGTGGAAAAGACGATTTTCTGGCTTACCAAAGCAGTGTAAATCTTGATGAAGCGCTTACCCGCAATGGCATGGAACATACATTCTTTGTTACCGAAGGCGGCCACACATGGGCAAACTGGCGTGTTTACCTGAATACTTTTGCTCCATTGCTTTTTAAATAGACTTTCTAAATCAATCAATTAATAGAAATATAAATTATGAAAAAATATATAATCTCATTAATAGCCCTGTTTGTTTGTGCAGGAGCATTTGCCCAGGAAATAGGCAACTTTATGGGCCGCGAACGCATCGTCTCTCCCGAAATCGGAGATAAAGAAATTACCTTCCGGTATTCTGCTCCATATGCCGATAATGTTAAACTTACAGGTGGGTTTGCACCAACCGAAAAAGTGGAAACTTCGTTCGGTACGATGGATCGACCCGGAAACATTGATATGGTAAAAGGCGAAAACGGTTTATGGTCGGTAACAGTGCCGCTGCCCGAGCCGGAACTTTATACATACAGTTTTATTGTTGATGGAGTGAGTGTGAACGACCCCAACAATATTTTTATGCAACGCGACGGTACACGTTACTTGAGCGTGTTGCTGGTTCCCGGAGAATTGACTGAAAATTATTTTGAAGCCAACAAACGAGGTAACCTTAACCAGGTTTGGTACGAATCTCCAACTTTGGGAATGACGCGCCGTTTGTTTGTGTACACACCTTTCGGTTATGCCGACAGCAAAGATAAATATCCTGTACTTTACCTGTTGCACGGTGCTGGTGGCGATGAAGATGCATGGAGCACCATGGGGCGTGCATGTCAGATTTTGGATAACCTGATTGAAAAGGGATTAGCAAAACCGATGATCTGTGTAATGCCAAACGGAAACCCAACCCAATATGCTGCACGTACGTTGATGATTGATGAAAAACCAAGAGATCCTAATGCTGCAGGAATGGGAATGATGGGAAATCTTTATCCAAAAAGTATTGTGGAAGACATTGTTCCTTTCATTGAAAAAACTTACCGCGTTGACGCGAAACCAAAGTCGCGTGCTATTGCCGGCCTATCAATGGGTGGCGGACATACAATTACCACTTCCTTGATGTATCCGGGATTCTTCGATTACATCTGCCCATTGAGTATGGGAATCGGTGGTATGAGATTTAGAAACAGTGAGGTTGATCAGGAGGAAGTGATGAAGAATTATGAAACTCAGTTTAAAGCGCTGAAAAAGGAAGGTTATAAATTGTACTTTTTGGCTTGTGGTGATTCTGATTTCCTTTTTGATTCGGCAAAAACACTCGACAAAATGCTGACAGACACAGGTTGTAAACATACATTTTTTGTTACATCGGGAGGTCACACCTGGTCTAACTGGAGGATTTACCTGAATACATTTGCTCCTCAATTGTTCAAATAGACCGATAAAATTATTGAGACTATGAATAACTTAAAAACAAAATTACTAATTGCCCTTTTGGCCGTGTTTTTTACAGTGGCTGCTCAGGCCCAAATGTTTAACCGTACACCAACTCCAAACGATAACCTGCAATCGACAAAAGTTTTGGAAAACGGCGACGTTGAATTCCAGATTTATGCTCCTGAAGCTGATAAAGTTACTTTGGGAGGCGATATAGTTCCCTGGGGAGCAAAGCTGAAAAGTAAAAAAGCAGAGAATGGCGTTTGGACAATAACAGTTCCGAATGTAAAAGCCGGAACTTATCGTTACAATTTTGTAGTAGACGGTGTAAAAGTTTACGATCCTAAAGCTCCGGATGCTTACAAAACATCGGCGCTGGTTGATGTGTTGCCAAACGGAGAAAAGGAATTTTTTGCTGTTCGGAAAAATGTAGCTCACGGTGCTGTTTCTGCCATTCAGTATTATTCGAAAACTACCGGGACAATGCGAAATATGCAGGTTTGGATGCCGCCGGGTTACAACGTCAGTAACAAAAAACTTCCTGTATTTTACCTGATTCATGGTGGTGGCGACAGCGAACTGGCATGGCCGGGAGTTGGACGCGCAGGAATAATTATGGACAACCTGCTTGCCGAAGGAAAATGCGAGGAAATGATAGTTGTGATGCCCAATGGAGGAATGGACGTAAACCTATTTGTAAAAGATTTTGTAGATGATATTATTCCTTACATCGAATCAAATTACAATGTTTATACCGATGCAAATCATCGTGCGCTGGCCGGGCTTTCAATGGGAGGATTGGAAGTGCTTGAGTCGTTTATGGCGCATCCTGATTTGTTTGCTTACATAAATGTGATGAGCTCGGGTTGGTTTGCCAATAATAAAGAAATGTATGAAACCGGTGATAAACGACTGGCAGAGATTGCTCCGACTTTAAAGAAAACAGTGAAATTACTGAAATTCACACAGGGTGGTCCGGAAGATATTGCGTATCAGAATGGCAAAGAGATGCTGAAGGTATTCGATAAAAATGGCATTGATTACGAATTTAGTGAAATGCCTGGAGGCCACAGTTGGCTGGTTTGGCGCAACGATCTGAAAAGCTTTGCACCTGAATTATTCAAATAACAAATGAAATATGAGAAAGTCCATCGGTTTGCGGTGTACTTTTTTTATTTTTAAAGGACTAAAAATTGACTAACCCGATTCAAATGATTTCAACAAAATATTTACTGCGTTTTCATAGTTTTATCTTTCTTCTGTTTATTGGATTGCATCTTTCTGCCCAATTTGGGCCACGAATAAAATCGCCGGTGGTGAATGATGATAAAAGCATTACGTTTTCGATAAAAGCTCCGGATGCAAACGAAGTTTCGGTTAATATGATGATGAAAAACTACCCGATGGCAAAGGATGCTGAAGGAGTTTGGAATGTTACCGTTGGACCTGTTGAACCCGAAGTGTATACTTACGCTTTTTCTGTTGACGGGTTAAAAGTGCTCGATCCTGCCAATCCGGAGATGCAGGTGGGGCAGGCACCCGATTGGAGTTTGGTAAATGTTCCGGGCAATCCGCCTCGTTTCGACGAATTGCAGGATGTTCCTCACGGCGCCATTCATATTCATAAATATTATTCAGCTGCCCAAGATGTAAATCGTAAAGTTTATGTGTACACGCCTCCCGGTTACAATGCAGAAAAAAAATACCCGGTGTTTTACCTGCGTCATGGTGGCGGTGGAAACGAAACATCATGGTATGTGGAAGGATGTACGGCAAACATTATGGATAATTTGCTGGCTCAGAATAAAATAGTGCCCATGGTTGTGGTAATGACCAACGGAAATGTGGAGAAACAAACTGAAGGCGGAGCTTATGGTAAACAGGGCATTCAAATAATTGCTGATGAGTTGTTTAACGATGTGTTCCCATTGATTGAAAAGGAATATTCGGTTTATAGCGATCAGAAACACAGGGCGATTGCAGGCCTGTCAATGGGCGGTGGACAATCATATTATATCGGTCTGGGAAATGTGGAAAAATTTGACTGGATAGGATCTTTCAGTTCAGGAATTTTTGGTGGAATTCCCGGCGTGAATTTCGATCCTGAAGAGCGAACTCCCGGTATTCTGACTAAACCGGACGATTTCAATAAGGAACTGGGATTATTTTACCTGTCATGTGGCAAACAGGATCCACGTTTAGGGCATACACAAAAAGTTGTCGATAATTTTAAGGCAAACGATCTGGATGTGATTTACGAAACTTTTGAAGGAACGCATGAGTGGAAAGTATGGAAGCATTCGCTACGAAATTTTTCACAGCTGCTTTTTAAATAATATTTTTCAAAAACCAAATAATTATGAAACGAGCACATTAATTCATTACCCACAAGGAATAATTAACACAAGTGCGAGTTACATCCGTCAGCTGACGGATCGCTAAAAACTAAATAATCTTAATAGTATGAAAACCAATAGAAGAGACTTTTTTCAAACGATGGGAGCAGGAGCAGCAGGATTTGGGTTGGCTTCAACACTTCCGCTTGCTTCATGTGCAGCCCCGGCTGAATCGACAGCCCAAGACGACGAGCAGATACTTTTTATTAGCAACGATATTGCCATTGCCGACACCGCTTACGGGAAAGTTAGAGGATTTATACTTCGGGGAATCACCCAGTTTCGGGGTATTCCTTATGGTGCCGATACCGGCGGTAAAAATCGTTTTATGTCACCCAAAAAGCCGGAACCATGGGATGAAATCCGTCCTGCAGTTTGGTGGGGCAATACCGCTCCGCAATTAATGGACGGCCGTTATGCCAATGCTTATTCTTCGTTTGTAGACCACTGGAATTACGACGATGTAAGCGAAGATTGTTTGAAACTGAATGTGTGGACACCTGCCATTGACAATAATAAACGTCCGGTTTTGGTGTGGCTGCACGGTGGCGGTTATACAAACGGAAATGGCATTGAACAGGACGGTTACATGGGCGAGAATTTGAGCCGGAAAGGAGATGTAGTGTTTGTTTCCATTAATCATCGATTAGGACCGATCGGTTTTTCTGACTTGTCGGGCGTTGGTGGCGAAAAGTACAAAGACTCTGGTAATGTTGGCGCTCTCGACATGGTAGCAGCTTTGGAATGGGTTAACGATAATATTGCCAATTTTGGTGGCGATCCGGGTAATGTAACCATCATGGGCCAGTCGGGTGGAGGAGCCAAGGTTTGTACTGTTGCCGCCATGCCTGCTGCAAAAGGTTTAATTCATAAAGCCGTTCCCTTAAGTGGTTCTACAACACAAGCAATGGATCAGACCTATGCACAAAAGCTGGGTGAATATGTTCTGAAAGAAGCAGGACTAAAACCTTCTGAAATTGATAAACTTCAGGAATTACCCTGGAAAGAATACATTTTAATAGCCAACAAAGCCAACCAGAAGATGCGTGAAGAAGAAGGGGGAAGCGGATTGATGCGAATGGGCTTTGCTCCGGTGGCTGATGGTGTGAATATTCCAAAAGGAACTTTTTATTCCGAGTCCGATGGTGTTTCTTCAGATGTGCCAATGATGCTATGTACAACATTCCACGAATGGGGAATGGCACGTACCAATCCTGAAATGGAAAAAATTACAGCAGTGGAAGCAATAGAAATGTTAAAACAACGAGCCGGATTAAGAGGTGGTTTTGGTAATAAAGCACCTGAAATATACAATGCGTATGCAAAAGCTTTTCCTGATGCCAAACCAATTGAGGTAATGACCCTGGCTTCAAGTAACCGTAAGGGCGTGGTTACCACAGCAACGGCAAAGCTTAACCAGCCGGCACCGGTTTATGTAGCCTGGTTTGGTTGGGAACCACCACTGTTCGACAATCGTATGCGGGCGTTCCATTGCCTCGATATTTGTTTCTGGTTTTACAATACCGACCTGATGCTGACACACACCGGAGGCGGAGCTCGTCCTCGTAAATTGTCAGAAAAAATGTCGGATGCTTTGTTAAGTTTCATGCTTACGGGTAATCCAAATTGTAATACAATGCCGGAGTGGCCTAAATTTTCTGCTGAAAACGGTGAAGTTATGATCCTAAACGATGTTTGCGAAGTAAAAAATGATCCTGACCGCGAGGCCAGGGAAATGTTATAATCAGATCTCGGGTTTACCAAAGTATTATAATCATTTTGCTTTAAACAGGGGAGGCTTGGCTTTCCCTGTTTTTTTTCTAAAAACTAAAAATTATACCAATTGTAATGTAAAATGCCACAAAGCAAATTTTACATTTTACAATGGTTAATGCCGATAATACAACAAAGGAGCAGACAAAACGGTTTGTCCCGGCTAGTCGGGAAAGTGAATGACTTGCCTGACGGCAGTCAGGTATGCGACATTTTGTTGTTAAATCGGTATAAGAATACACCTCCTTGAACTTATATTTTTAATTCTCCGATTCACATTTTTATTAGGCTTCTGTCATTTTTTCTGCAAAAACAGCTCAATTACTGGTTTGTATAATAGGTAGAGTGTTACGAAAGTAAGTCTTAATGGTAGAGCAGTGTGTTATTCACACAATAATTTGCCTGAATTAACGATCAATAAACCTGTTTAACTGATAAGCATGAAAGATTACCTGAAATTTATTCCGTTTGTAATTATTTTGATTATCATTCAAACTTCCTGCAAAGTAACAGGAGATAAAACTGAAAAACGTACAGTTCTCTTCGATGCCGAATGGCGGTTTATAAAAGCTGATCCAAAAGGGGCGGAAAAAGCGGATTTTGACGATTCAGACTGGAGATTACTGGATTTGCCCCACGACTGGAGTATCGAAGATTTGCCCAATCAATCCGACAGTATCATCGGTCCTTTTTCAAAGGCTGCCATTGGGAAAATGGGAACTGGATACACCGTTGGAGGCACTGCCTGGTACAGAAAGACTTTCACTGTTGACAAAGCCGACAGGCACAAAACTGCTTATTTGCAATTCGACGGTATTTATATGGTTTCTGATATTTGGGTGAATGGTAAGTTTGTGGGTAGGAACACCAATGGATATACCTCGTTTTTTTTCGATATAACTCCTTTTTTGAATCCGGCCGGACAGTCGAATGTTGTTGCAGTTAAAGTTCAAAATGAAGGAATAAATGCCCGCTGGTATTCGGGATCGGGTATATATTGTCATACATGGTTAACCCTGGTTGAGCCCGTACATATCGGGATGTGGGGTGTTCATGTTAAAACGCCGGAGGTGAGTAAAGAAAAAGCTTCGATAGAGATTTCTTCTCTTGTTATTAATTCCGGTGATAAGGTTGAAAGTGTTGAGGTGGGTGTCGAGATTCTTGATCCTGAAGGGGAAGTCGTCGGCTCGTCGTATGCGAACTCTGATATTTCAGCGAAAACGGGAAAATCATTTGAAGAAAGTATATTAGTTGAAAAACCTGTACTTTGGTCTTTGGGAAAGCCAAATCTATACACGATCAGAGTAACAGTTATGAAAAACGGACAAGAATCAGATCTTACTGAAACCAAATTTGGAATCCGTTCAATCGAATTTAGCGCAGAGAAAGGTTTTCTTTTAAATGGCGAAAAAGTAATTCTAAAAGGCGGGTGTTTTCACCACGACAATGGTCCTTTGGGCGCTGCTGCGATTGACAGGGCAGAAGAACGAAAAATTGAGCTTTTGAAAAGTGTGGGGTACAATGCCATTCGCTGTAGTCATAATCCTCCGTCTCCGTATTTGCTCGATGTTTGCGATCGTTTGGGAATTTTGGTTATCGATGAAATATTTGATATGTGGGAATTGTCAAAACTTGGTTCCATGCAGCAATTATTGGGTGGTGATGGAAGTTCCGAAGCCCCGATAAATGATTTGTCCATCTATTTTAAAGATAACTGGAGGAGAGATGTTCGACAATGGATTATTCGTGACCGAAATCATCCTTGCGTTATTATGTGGAGTATCGGAAATGAAATTCCGGAAGCAGGAAGTCCTGATGGTTTGCGGATTGCAACCGACCTTTCCAAAGCAGTTCGTGAAATGGATGATTCACGTGCAGTTACTGAGGCTTTGGTTGATATGGAAGCAATGACAATTGGAAAAAGCAGTTGGGAAAAGTATACGCCTCATATGGAACAACTCGATGTTTTGGGGTACAATTACGGCTATCAGAAATATGAAACGGAACACAAAGAATATCCTAACCGGATTTATTATGCGTCTGAATTTATGCCACCACTTTCGCTCGAAAACTGGAAAAAGGCAGAAGAACTGCCTTACGTAATCGGTAATTTCAGCTGGACAGCCATGGATTATATTGGTGAAGCCGGAACCGGGATTCCGCGTTTGATTAATGCGAATAGTCCCCTGTTAAAGTCGGATAATCCGATGGGTTTGATGATGATGTTTTTTGATACAAATTCGTGGCCTGCCATAATAAATTACCAGGGAGATTTAGATTTGACCGGGAACCGTAAAGCGGCTTCCTTTTATCAAAGTGTGGTTTGGGGCGATAGTGAAATTGAAATGATGGTACATCGGCCTATCCCCGAAGGGAAAATTGAAATACTAAGTATGTGGGGATTTCCTGATGAATGGAAATGCTGGACATGGCCCGGACATGAAGGGGAAAAAATGCAGGTTCATGTTTACTCCCGCAGCCCACTGGTTAAACTCGAATTAAACGGGAAAGTGGTGGGTGAGCAGAGTGTTAATACTGACAACTCTGTTACCGCTACCTTCGAAATTCCATATGAACAGGGAACTCTTATTGCACAATGTTTCGAAAACGGTCAGGAAACAGCATCTCAAACATTAACAACTGCAGGTGAGCCAGCTGCTATAAAATTAACTGTTGACCGGAACAGCATTCATGCCGATAAAAATGATCTGGCATACGTGCAGGTTGAGATTGTGGATGCCGATGGAAATCTGGTTCCTTCAGCCGATGGAATTCCTGTTGATTTTAATCTTGAAGGTCCGGGTAAAATTGCCGGAGTAGGTAATGGAAATCCAACAGAGCCGATAAGTTATAAGCAGTCCAAAATGAATACCTTTCATGGAAAGTGTCTGGCTATTGTGCAGCCTCTGGGAGAAGATTTAGGAATATTGAAATTGTCAGCTACTTCAGAAGGACTAAAAAGTTCTTATGTTGAAATAGTACAAAGTATAAATTAAACGTATTACATTATTAATTGTCATATTTAATTATCAGTCTTTAACGACCATAAAATGAATCAACTAATCAAAAAAATTATGAAATCAGTATTTTTTGCAACTATTTTATGCTGTTTTTCCCTTTTGGTTTCTGGCCAGCACGATTGGGAAAATGAACAGATTATTGGAATAAATAAGGAAGATCCGCACAGCCATTACATTCCTTATACCTCCGTAACACAGGCTGTGAATGATGTAAAAGTAAAGTCTCCGTTATTTTTGAATTTAAACGGCACGTGGAAATTTAACTGGGTGAAACATCCTAATTTAAGACCTGTTGATTTCTATAAAAACGATTTTGATATAAAAGCCTGGGACGACATAAAAGTACCTTCGTGCTGGGAGTTGGAAGGTTACGGAACGCCAATTTATACAAATGTGCGATTTCCTTTCGAAGCCAAGCCCCCGTTTATTATGGGCAATCCTCCTGAAAATTTCACGCAAACTAAAGAACCGAATCCTGTTGGTTCGTACCGCCGGGAATTTACCATTCCGGCAAACTGGGATGGAAAAGAAGTGATCCTTCATTTCGAAGGTGTAAAAAGTGCATTTTATCTGTGGGTAAACGGACAAAAAGTGGGTTATAGCCAGGGAAGTAAAGCTCCGGCAGAATTTAACGTAAGTAACTATTTGGTGGCCGGTAAAAACAACATCGCAGTTGAAGTTTACCGTTGGAGCGACGGTAGTTATCTGGAAGATCAGGACTACTGGCGGCTTAGCGGAATTTACCGCGATGTTTATCTGTATGCCGTTCCAAAAATCAGCATTTGGGATTATTTCCTGAAAACAGATTTAACGAAGATATGAGTTCTGCAGATTTGAAAATTGACCTTACTTTTAAAAATTACGGCACAAAAGGATCGCAGACATGCGATGTATTCCTTACAAAATTTGGAGAGATGCCTGATATGGATTCTCCTATCGCGTCAATTCCTGTAAAACAGGTTTCAACAAAAAAAGCATTGGAAGTAAGTCAAACAGTTACAGTTGATAAACCCGCGTTGTGGTCTGCTGAAATTCCGAATTTATACCAGGTGATTTTTGTTTTAAAAGATGCTGGCGGAAATGCAACAGAAGTGATTTCAACTCCTTTTGGTTTCCGGAAAATCGAAATCAAAGATCAGCAGCTTTGGGTGAATGGAAAAAGTGTTTTATTGAAAGGTGTAAACCGACACGAGCACGATCCGTTTACCGGCCGTACTGTAAGCATGGAAAGTATGAAACTGGACGTGGAACTGTTTAAACGGTTTAATATCAATACAGTGCGTACCAGCCATTATCTGAACCATCCTGATTTTATTAAACTCTGTGATATCTACGGCATTTATATGGTTAGCGAAGCCAATGTCGAATCACACGGAATGGGTTATGGCGAGCGCTCACTTGCTAAAGATGCGAGGTGGCAAAAAGCCCATGTCGACAGGGTAGTGCGAATGGTGCAGCGCGATAAGAATCATCCTGCAATAATTATCTGGTCACATGGAAACGAAGCTGGTGGAGGAATTAATTTCAGCGCCTGTACCGATGCTGTAAAAGCTATTGACACCAGCCGTCCTGTTCATTACCAGGGTTATAACGAGTGCGCCGATATTGAATCAATTATGTATCCGGCGTTAACAAAGGTTGAAGAAGAAGGTCAAAGCGATGATCCGAAACCTTTCTTCATGTGTGAATATGCACACGCCATGGGAAATGCTGTTGGTAACCTGCCTGAATACTGGGAGCTTATTCATAAATACAAACGTTTGATTGGTGGTTGCATTTGGGACTGGGTTGACCAGGGGCTTGCCGAACCTGTTCCCGGAAAAGAGGGAGAGTATTATTTTACTTACGGCGGCGATTACGGAGATATGCCCAACGATGGAAACTTCTGTATAAATGGTCTTACCACACCCGACAGACAAATTACTCCTAAAATGGAGGAGGTAAAAAAAGTGTACCAGAATGTGGTTTTCGAGCCGGTTGATATTACAAAAGGCAAGATAAAAATCACCAACGAAAATCTATTTTCAAACCTCGCTCAATATGAATTGACATGGCTTTTGGAATGCAATGGTAATTATATGCAGTCTGGAAGTTTAGGATCGGTAAATGTTGCTCCCGGAGCATCAAAAGAAGTAAGTATTCCTTTTGAAATAAGTGTGCCCAAAGCCGGTGCTGAATATTTCCTCACCGTTTTCCTAAAATTGAAAAAGGATGAAATTTGGGCAAAAACAGGGCATGTGGTAGCTTCTGAACAAATGATGGTGCCTGTTTATGCTCAGGAATCGGAAACAAGCGAAGCTGAAGTACTTACTGCTCTCACACTGGACGAACAAGATGAAGACGTGGTGATTACCGGTAATAATTTTAAAATGATTTTTGGTAAAAGTGCCGGAACAATTACCTATCTGGAGTACTTCGGCACAAAAATTTTCGAGTCTGAAAAAGTTATTCGTTTCCCACGAAGATTTCCTCCGCGCAGGGAAGAAGGACAGGAAGTTAAGCCAATTATAGAGTATCCCTATGTTGGAGGTCCGGTATTGAATTTGTACCGTGCCCCGGTTGATAATGAAAACAGAAGATGGGGAAGGCCAAATCAACCTGAGTTCTGGAACCTGACAACAGAAGTTACCGGTTTCGAAGTGAAACAACTGGATGAAAAATCGGTTGAGTTGAATATTCAAACCAAATCAACCGAGACAAACGGATATGCAGTTGCAACCAGTTCGGTGTATACGGTTTATGGAAATGGGAAGGTAGATATTCAAACAACCTTCTCACCTGACGAAGCTGAATTAACATTGCCAAAACTTGGTTTTATGGTAAAAACCAATCCGGGTTTTGAGAATGTACAATATTATGGTGCAGGTCCGTTCGAAAATTATGTTGATAGAAAAAGTGCGGCATACATTGGTAAATATAAAACTACTGCCAGCGATATGTTCGAACCTTATGTTCGTCCTCAGGACTGCGGAAACAGAGCTGGTGTACGCTGGTTTACGATAAGTGATTATATGGGAACTGGCATATTGGTCTCTGCTCCTGAGTTGATGAATTTTAGTGCACTGCATTATTCTCCTCTTGATTTGGATAAGGCGAATCATCCGTATGAATTGACTGAAAGAGATGAGACTTATGTAACTATTGATGCCGAAATCAGGGGACTGGGTAACGGAAGTTGCGGCCCGATGACACTGGATAAATACCTGGTGAAACCACAGGAAACATCATTCCATTACATCATTGAACCTTATGTGGAAGATATTTTTGAGTAGAAGTTTAACTTGATTTGAATGAAAGAATGGAAGGGGCGTGAGCCCCTTTTGTTTTTTATGAAGAATTAAACGTAGTTTCCGGAGGAATATATTTTTTATCTTTGACAACCGTACCAACTATCCTGTTTTATCTTGAAAAATATTTAGTTAAAAAATAACCAAATGAAGAAACTATTAGTACTTGTCAGCATTTTTGCTCTTTTGGTAAATATTACCATTGCGCAAACCACATCCATTAAAAAATCAGCAAAATTAAGCGAAGCCAGCCCCGAGAGTGTTGGACTATCTTCTGAGCGAGTTGCACGCATTGATAAAATGTGTGAAGAAGAAGTGGCAAAAGGAAGTGTTCCCGGAATTGTGTCGCTGGTGACACGCAATGGAAAAATTGTTCACTGGAAAGCTTATGGAAAAGCTACTGCCAACGGTAGAGAAATGAAACGCGATGATATTTTCCGAATCGCTTCACAATCGAAAGCAATTACCTCAACAGCGGTAATGATGCTGTGGGAAGAAGGGAAATTTCAATTGGACGATCCAATTTCAAAATATATTCCTGAATTTAAAGGTCAGCAGGTTTTAAAGTCATTCAGATATAGCGATACTACCTGGACCGGAGAACCTGTAAAAAATGAAATTACGATTAGAAACCTGCTGTCGCATACTTCTGGAATTGGTTACGGAGCCATCGATGGAGACGAACGCTTTCAAATGTTGTATAAAAAAGCAGGTGTAACCGACCTGTTCACCACCGGAAATATTACCATTGAAGAGAGTGTGAAAAAACTGGCAAAAATGCCTTTGCACCACGAACCCGGAACCCAGTTTACCTACAGCGAAGGACTTGATGTTATGGGATATTTTATTGAAGTAGTATCGGGAATGCCATTCGACGAGTTTCTAAAGACCCATATTTTCGATCCGCTGGGAATGGATGATACACGTTTTTATCAACCAAAGAAAAATGCCGGTCGTTTGGTAGATGTTCAGTGTAATGTTGATGGAGAATGGCAAAAATATCCTGTTACTTTTTATGATCCTGATTACCCGGTTAAGGGGGCACAAACATTTTTCTCAGGCGGTGCCGGTTTATCGAGTACAGCCAAAGATTATGCAACTTTTCTGCAAATGTACCTGAATGGTGGCGAGTACAACGGAGTGCGCTTGTTAAGCCGAACTACTGTAGATCTTATACTTTCGAACCAAATTGGAGATATTTGGGGAGATGCTGATCGGAAATTTGGACTTGCTTTCGAACTGCTTACTGAAAAAGGTCAGGATCTGGGTGGCTTAGGTAGTGCAGGAACTTTCAGATGGGGCGGTTATTTTAATACCCAGTATTTTGCCGATCCGAATGAAAATATGATTGGTATTATTATGAAACAAACACAGGGCCCCGTGAATGATAATACCGGATGGAAATTCCGTCAAATGGTTTTCCAGACTATTGATGATTAGAACATCGGGATAGTAAAGGATAATCGGTTAACTGTGTTCTGTTTACTTAGTGGTAAATTTTAATGTTATGAAGAAACTGTTTTTTTCCATCGCAATAATTTGTTTTGTTTTTGGAGTGAAAGCCCAGATAATCAAAAAGGAAATTCCTGACAAGCTGGTAGTATTTTCGTTTGACGATGCTGCTGCCAGTCAGTATTCGTTTGTTGCTCCTTTGCTGAAAAAATATGGTTTTGGAGCCACATTTTATATTTGCGAGTTTCCACCAAACTTCAGCGACACAACCAAATATATGAACTGGAGACAGATTGGCGAGTTGGACAAAATGGGATTCGAAATAGCGAATCACACGAAAAGTCATCCAAAAATTGCCGATTTGCCACTTGATATAGCAGAGGTAGAATTGGCGTACATCGATCAAAAATGTGATTCAATGAAAATAGCCAAGCCAACAACTTTTGCTTATCCGGGATACAGCCTCGATTCGAGCTTGGTTGAATACCTTGCCGACCGTGGATTTAAATTTGCCCGTGCCGGTGGAAAACGTCCTTATGATCCGTTAACCGATCACCCGTTGCTTATCCCAAGTTGGGCAATGAATGGGGATAATAAGGAGATGATTATGGATGCATTTAAACAGGCAAAAGAAGGGAAAGTGGTGGTAATGACGATTCATGGTGTTCCCGATGTGGAACATCCCTGGGTGACGACTCCGCAGAAGCTGTTTACAGAATATGTAGAATATTTGGCTGAGAATGATTATAAGGTAATTGCTCTTCGCGACCTGGAGAAATATATAAATGTGGACGATGCGCTTGAATCGATCGCTCCTGATTATACAAAGAAACATAGATAGATCACAAAAAATGCCTCGCAATTTGCGAGGCATTTTTGTTTGCTCATTTTGGATATTTATGCCAGAAATGATTCCAGCATCCAGATTTCTTTTTCGGTGTGACCGATCCAGTCACTCATCATTGTAACAGTTCCCTCATCGTTGTTTTCACCGGCTACTTCCAGAATTTCTTTAAAACTTTTCAAAAAGTAACGTTGGCTTTCAAGAACACTTTCAACACCTTGTTTGGCTTCCGAAACATTCGCGACAACAGGTAGTTTGGCACTTTTAACGTAGTCATCGAAAGTATGCAAAGGTTGGCCTCCCAACATTAAGATGCGTTCTGCAATCTCATCTACCACGTCGGCGGCCTGGTTATAATAAGCTTCGTATTTTTCGTGCAAGGCAAAGAAAAACTGACCTTTTACGTTCCAGTGCAAACCTCTCAGGTTTTGGTAATGAATTTGATAGTCGGCTAATAATTGATTTAATTTTTCTACTGTGTTTTGATTATTTGCTTTCATAATATGTAATTTTTAAATGATTAATTTCAACATTTCAAAGATACTATTAGTGATATTTATTAAATTTATAGCATTATTAGTATCGTTTATATTATGAATATTGCACAGTTGGAGTATTTGAAAGAATTGTATGTTTCCGGTTCGTTTTCGGTAGCTGCTGAGAAGCTGGGAGTAACACAACCTGCATTGAGCCTGCAAATTCAAAAGCTTGAGGAAGAGCTTGAGTTTAAATTGATCGATCGAACCAAACGCCCCTTTCAATTTACCGGGGAAGGGAAGGTTTTTTACGAAAAATCGGTGGACATTTTAAAACAGATCGAAGCACTCAGGCAAATATCCTTCGAAATAAGTGAAGAAGTACAGGGAAATTTGAAAGTTGGAATTATTCCAACCGTGGCACCTTATCTGGTTCCTCTGTTTATCACTCAACTTAGTGAAGATTACCCGGCATTGCAGATCGAAATTTCTGAGATCAAAACCGAAAATATAATATCTGAAATTAAACTGGGAAATCTGGATTGTGGTATCATTTCAACTCCTGTTTCGGCTAAAAATATTTCGTTTCTGCCGCTGTTTTACGAAGGCTTTTTCGCCTATATATCGGAGCAGCATGATTTGTACAAGTTCGATAAAATTGATATTAATGCCATTAATGAAGATGATATCTGGTACCTTGAAGAGGGGAATTGTTTTCAGAACCAGGTAAATTCTATTTGCAAAATAAATCCGCAAAAACGATCGGCGCAAAAGCTCGTATATCACAGTAACTCCATTGAATCGTTGCGGCGAATTGTGGAAAATAAAAACGGTATTACATTTATTCCGGAACTGGCAACTATTAATATCCCGGCAGAGCAAGAGGATCTGATTAAAGAATTTACGGCTGATCAGCCATATCGGGAAATTAGTATGGTTACTGCCAAACGTTATGTGAAAGAGCGGCAGGTTGCAGCACTGCAAAAGGTTATTCAAAAGTGTATACCAAAACGTATGTTGAATAAACCGGACAGATGGATTGTGGATACAAAATTGTAAATAGGATGAAGTTGGATTTTTTTTCTGTTTAACATTTTATGAATTAAACTTTCACCTTTTTAAAACGTTTTTAAGAATTACTGAAACGAGTTAAAAATGCATCAGCACGAACATAATCATCAACACCATCATCGCGAAGTGAAAGGGAAAAAGTTGTTGTGGGTAACGGTCTTAAATCTTTCTATCACGATTGTACAGGTTATTGGCGGGATTATTTCCAATAGTCTTTCCTTATTATCGGATGCGTTGCATAATCTCGGCGATTCATCGGCAATTTTTATTGCTTTTTTGGCCGGAAAACGCAGCCGTAAACAACCCGATGAACAAAAGACTTTCGGATATAAACGTGTTGAAATTCTGGCGGCGCTTTTTAACGGAGTTATCCTGATCGGTATTTGTTTGTACCTGTTTTTTGAAGCTTACGAACGCTTTATAAATCCCGAGCCAATTAAAGGAAAGATCATGTTTATTGTGGCTAGCTTTGGGTTGCTGGCTAATTTGATTTCAGTGTTCGTACTAAATAAAGATAAAGATCACAGCCTGAATGTCCGGGCTGCATATCTGCATCTTTTAGGAGATACCTTTTCATCGGTAGCTGTTATTTTAGGAGGTCTCGCTATCTGGAAATTTGGTGTTTACTGGATCGACCCGCTGATTACGGTGCTGGTTGGCGTATATATCATTTATCACACGTGGGACGTGGTAAAAGAAACCGTTGATATTTTAATGCAGTCGACTCCTGCACATATCGATCTCGGAGAGATTAAAAAGGAGGTTGAGAAAATTGAGGAAATCGATAATATTCATCATATCCATGTGTGGAAACTGGACGACACCCTGATTCATCTGGAAGCCCACATCAATTTAAAAAACGATATTTCTATGTCGAAAATGATGAATGTAAAAGCTGATGTGGAAGAGTTACTGCATCACGATTTCGGTATTGCACACATTACTCTGCAGGCAGGGTACGAGTGCTGTGACAACAACATCGGAATATTAAATCGCAAAACAAACATTTGAGAAAATAGAAAAGGAGGCAAAAATACCTCCTTAACACTATTGATATAAAATAGAAGGCTAGAGATCAAACTTGTAGCTGATCCCTATTATTTTCCTTGTTTCTTTGTCGCTGGTTATATATTTGTTTGTACGGAAATAAGCTCCAATTTTGTGGTGCTTGTTAATTTTATACATCAATCCGCTTTCAAATCTCGATTTGCTGAATTCTTTTTCATCCAGATCCTGATACCATTCTAAAGCTACATAAGGTTGTAGATCCAGTTTTTTCCAGTTGTACTCCAGCTCAAATTTGTAACGCAGGTAATTTGCAATGTCATCATCATCGGCAAAGTCGTCTGCGTTTGTATATCTTAGCCTGAATTTTGGGTTGAAGTTGTTCCATTTAAAACCGGTTTTGGCATCAATATTAAACCGTCCAAAAGATTCGTGTTCATCATCGCCGTTAATGTTGTACCCAAAGCGATAACCTGCTCCCAGTTTAAAATATTTGCAGAATTTGTATTCAAGAGCAGGCTGGATAAAATATTCCTTCAATTCAAATCCTTCTTTGAAACGAACTTCCGGAGAAACTGACAACTCCAGTTTCCTGGCAATTTTTGTCGAAAATTCGGCATCGAACCAGGTGCGTTGCGAAAAAGCCTGGATCGTTGTAAATGCAATTATGGTAATTAATAGTATTTTCTTCATTTTCCAAATGTATTTGGAGAACCATCTGTTCCGTTGATATCGTGATAAACTCTTAGTTTGGCCACATCGCGCAGGTAGTTTATCTCCTGAATTTCAATTCTTTTTACTTCAATCCCTGTCCGTCTCTGAATGTCGGCATACAATTCTTTCTTTTTCTCGATATTAATATTTTCAATGTTTTCGTAGTTGATAATCAGGCAGATCTCCTGTTTTAAATGAAGAATTTTTTCCAATATCCACATCGTTGCCAGTATTACTGCATTGGTAAAAAGCAATTCTGTATGGCTTACTTTTTTGTTGGAAAGAGCATTGATTACCGAAATTCCAATAATCACAAACAGGTAAGTCATTTCTTTGATGGGAATCGGGTCTGTCCGATACCGGATTATTCCAAAAATAGCAAACAATCCCAGTGCAAATCCCAGTTCCAGTTTTACACTTTCCAGTAAGTAGCACAACACAAATATGGTCATGCTTATTGCAAAGTAACTGAAATAGAAGTCTTTACGATTGCTGTTTTTTGAATAGATGTAATTTACAGCAACAAAAATTACCAGAAGGTTTAATAAAAACCGTACAACAAGCTCTGTAAAGTCCTGTGGATTAATAACTTTAATGTCAAACAGCCTCAGCGGTTCGTTTATTAGTGTATCTGTTAATTGTTCCATTCTTTTGTTCTTCTTTTTTTAATGTTAATGACTGATTGCAGGCTTCATAAAAAACGATATTTCCGTTATAATTTTTCTTTAACTGAAGCATTTTGGCTTTAAAGATGTTTTGTTTTAAATCCGGTTCCAGAAAAGCTCGTCCTATACAGTATTTGCTAAAACCTTTGCTGTAAATTCGATTTCTTTTTAATTCTGAAGAAAGGGGAGTTTTCAGATTTAATTTACCCTGTTTCAACTCTACAATGGCCATTTTATTACACGAAACTTTTTCTTTTTCGGAAAAAAAGGTCAGGTTGATATCAATGGTACAACGTTCAGAAAAATCTTTATTTACCAGGGTAATTCTGCGGAATGTATTCCAGTTTTTTGCAGGCAAATTAGAATTGCAATAATGAATACCCTGATTAATATTTTTTGACAGAAAGAGCAACTCTTCCGTATTAAACCGCGGTTCATGATTCCCGGTACTTAACCTCAGTTTACTGGTTTTCCCTTTGTTGTTTTTTTTCTTTATTTCCAGAAATCCGATACCTGAATTGATATACTCCCGTTTCCTTATTTTTACACGGTTCAGTTTGCCGTTATGGTGTTTTGTGTATAAACAATTATCAGGAGTATCGAAATAGGTTGTTCTGTATTCCTGAATCAGGCTGTTTTCAATTTGCAGAATGTAGTAGTCATCTTTTACCGCTTCCAGAATTTCAATTAATTTATCTTCGGGTAGCACGTATTTCGAATCGAAACGATTGAGCAAAGCCACTTTATCCATCTGATCAAGCGAAATAGTACTGAACTGTTTTATTATTTCGGGTATGTTTTTCATGGTTAATTGATTGATACAGATGATACTGTGCTGCTAATTGTAAAGGTCGTTTTTTGTGTGCCGCCTGTGTATGTTGCGTCAGTGTAATAACCGCAGAAAGACGTTCCGCTGGCACTTCCCCCGGAATAGAGAACATAACTGGTCCCTTTTTTTAAATTGGGTGAAGAGAAAACAATAGCCTGAAAAGTTTTACTCGATTTAAAAGTGAACAATTCATTGCCGGTGCTTGATTCTACATGATATACAGTGCCTGCCGATTGTGAACTGCGAAATATAAATGCAACTGAATTTTGGCTTGATGATGAACCAGGAGCCTGTAGCATACCGGAGCTGCCGGCTGCAATTAAAACTCCACCGTTTTGTTCAAATGAGTAATCGTAATCGAGAGATCCGTTTCCACTGCTTGTTGGTCCGTGAACAATAATATTTCCACCCGAAACTTCCACCGAACCGTTAGAATCAATGCCGTCGCCCTGTGCATAAATGGCGAGATTATCAGGATTAAGATACATGGTGTAAGAACTGCTGCTGGCTGATTTTCCCCAGCCTCCGCCCATTCTGTCGCCACCCGCTGCAAGGTTTAAGCCGTCGTCGCTTGAATTGACCACGTAAGTTCCTCCTTCGATATACATATTTCCGCTGGTACTTTCAATTCCTTCGTACGACTTGCTAATTGTAACATCGGCATCGTATATTGCCAAATCGTAATCGGCATGAATACCGTCGTCGCTCGCCGAAATGGTATATGTTCCTCCATTAATCGTAATCGTTTGGTCTGAATGAATGGCATCTTCGTTACATGTAATATCAAATGTTCCTGCATTTATTATCGTATTCACACCCGCTTTGATGCCTTTTGTGGAGCTGCTGCTGTACGAACTGTTCGATCCGTTTGTTACAAGGTCGAATGTGCCATCCTCAATCAAAATATCGGTAGAAGCAGAAATGGCATCGCCCGATGCAGTAATATCTAAATCTGCTGTTAAAATTTCAATGTAACCGCGTGTATCATCGTTATCGTTATCCGATTTTAATCCGTCGCCACCTGCATCAATACTGATCGTACCATCTTTAATAATTAGATAGTCTTTCCCTCTTATTCCGTCGTCAACTGCTGAAATTGCAAGTTTATTAATATCGATAATTAAGCCGTCTTTGCAGTTAATGGCATCGTTAAAGTTGGCATCCAGGGTGAGTTTCCCTTCTCCATAAACGGTAAGGTCGGTTTTGCTGAACAGGGTAGCGTTGGGTTCTTCATCTTCTGCATCGTCGTAATTATACGAACTGCCGTCGGTAAGGGTGTTTTCAGTGCCATCATTTACAATAACAATAACTTTTTCAGCACTTTTAATATAAATGGGCGCACTGTTTTGGCTGGCAATATCAACGCCATTCAAAATGAGCCTTATAAGGTCATCATCGCCGGCATTAACAATAATTTGCCCATCGTTTAATGTTCCGCTCAAGCTGTAGTTCCCTGCGCTGCCAATGGTAAGTGTACTCCCACTGGTTTCTGCACCATCGGAACTTTCTGAAATTGAGCTGCCATTTAATGAAATAACATCCACATCTGAAGTGCTCCAGGTGTAATCAGAGCTTTCTTCGTGATCGCCATCGTTGTTGCTTTCTGCTTCCGAAATTGTTTCCTCGTTATCCGATGCCTGTACTTCCGTTTCATCATCATCGTCTTCTTCTTCGAAATAGGGAGATGTAATATTACAGGCCAAGAAAAAGATGGTGAGAAAAAGTGTTACAGGAACGATAAATGGAGTGAAATTTTTCTTTTTTAAATCCTTCATAATCATTGCCTTCTTATTTATTCCACACTGATTTGTTTTTACATATCATACAGGAGAATGAAGAACTACCCTAACGTCTGTTAAGAAAAAATTACAATACTGTTACAGATTGATAACCGGATTGTTATTGAGAGCTATTTTCAACGTTTTCTCTTTTTGAAAAGAGACAATGAAAATGTCTGGAAATTAATATTCTAGGATGATTTGTGTGAAGGATAAGGGGGGCTTTTGTGAAAAGATTACAGGAAGTTGTTTTTTACAAAATGGTTAAAAGCAGCTTTGTACTGGTCGCTTACCGGAATATAAACTTTCCCAAAAACGATTCGGCTTCGTTCGATGGTATCGATTTTTTCCAGATTTACGATAAATGAACGGTGAACACGCATAAATTTTGTTTCAGGCAGTTTGTTTTCAAGCGCTTTTAACGAACTCAGCGACATGATTGGTTTTGCCTCGTGCTGAAGATATACCTTTACATAATCTTTAAGCCCTTCAATGTATAAAATATCGTTAAAGTTGATGCGGCGGATTTTGTACTCCGATTTCAGAAAAAGGAATTCGTGATTCGAATCAACCTCGTCGCCTTTTTTGTCGGCCTGCTCGTAACCGATCTGCTTTTTTACTTTTTCGGCTGCTTTATAAAATTCTTCGTAGCTAAACGGTTTTAACAGGTAGTCGATGGCTTCGAGTTTAAAACCCTGCAGCGCATATTTTTCGTACGCAGTAGTAAATACAATTTTTGGTTTGTTGGTAAGGATACGGGTAAATTCCAATCCGTTTAAGTCCGGCATTTCAATATCCAGAAAAATAAGATCTACCTCATTTTCATCCAGGAATTCCATGGCATCAATCGGATTGTCAAACGCGCCTGCCAGTTCCAGTATTGGTGTTTTTTTTACGTAAGAAGTTACCAGCTGAAGTGCAAGAGGTTCGTCGTCGATGGCTATGGTTCGTATCATTTTTTATTTTTTCAGGTCAATATCAAGTGTAACACAAAAAGTCTCAGAAGCGGAATCGATTTTTAGATCATGTTTTCCGGCAAACAACAAATTGAGTCGTTTTTTTACATTCTCAAGCCCGATTCCCGAATGGTTTTCATCGCGCTTTTCTTTTTTCTCACGGGCTATGCTGTTTTCGCATGTGAAATGGATTTTGTCATCCGACGTTTTCATTTCAACCTTAATAAACGATTTATCGCGGTAACTGATGCCGTGTTTAAAAGCGTTCTCGATGAACGGGATAAACAGTAGTGGCGGAATTTTCAGGTGCTCATGATCGTGTGGAAGATCAATTTGTATATCCACTTTTTTTGATACCCGAAGTTGCATTAAATCAATATAATGCCGCATAAACTCTAGTTCAGCAGAAAGCATCGTTTCGCCATGTTCCGATTCGTACAAAAGATAGCGCATTAATTTCGAGAGTTTTAGAATGGCGGCCTGTGCATCGTCGGTATTAATGGCAACCATCGAATAAATGTTATTCAGGGTATTAAAGAAGAAATGCGGGCTTACCTGGTTTTTAAGGAAAGCGAGCTCTGAATTCAGTTTTTCTTTTTCCAGTTCTTTTTGCCTTTTTTCGCTGGCAGTGTATTGTTCAATGGCTCTTAATCCAATAGAAAAGCTAACAATAACAATAGAGAGCAAACTGTAACCATAAATTTGCATTAGTTTGAATGGAGGACGCTGAAATCTTGGTTCATGATTGCCTTCTTCTATTGATTCGGCTATTCTTCGGTCGTGCTCGGGATTATGGAAAATCTGGTTTGAATAATCAAGCACAAAATAGAAGCAAACTATCACCACTATTGCCAAAAGAAAGAACAGTGCTTTTTTATTGTTCAAGTAGAATTTTGGGACCAGCCAGAAATAGCTGATGTAGAATATAATTCCAATAATAAGGGCATTTACGTAAAATCCCCAGGCAATAAAATTGTTGTTTCCTGAATAACGGCTTATAATAATTTGTGGTAAAATAATCAGAACCAACCACACCAGCAGGTGCATCAAAATTGGAAGTCTGTGTCTTTTTTCGCGAAGTTTGTTCATTTATTGTGGTTTTCAACAAAGTTAAAATTAAAACTAAAATTCATTATATGTTCATGAATTTTGCTTGCTGTAGATGTTTGCATCAAAAATACTACCACTAAGAACACGAAGGCACAAAGTGAAGAATGTAATTCTGAAAAAAGCTTTGTGACCTTTGTGACTTCGTGGTGTTTTTTATTTTCAATTTGTTTACGCAAATTTTAATATAAGATCTTTTAATCCTTGTAGTTAAGTTATTCGTGCCGTATTGCATCAATTGGATCGAGGTTGGCTGCTTTTCGCGCCGGGTACCATCCGAAGAAGATGCCGATTACGCTACATACCAGGAACGATAAGCCAACAGCCTGTGTATCGATTACAAAAGGCATACTTAATAAAGTTGAAGCCAGGTAAGAGAGTGCCGAGCCGAAAATTATTCCGATTAATCCTCCTAAAATACTTAATAAAACGGCTTCTATCAGGAACTGCATCAGAATGTCAAATCCTCGTCCGCCAACCGACATACGCAGCCCTATTTCTTTGGTCCGCTCGGTAACCGAAACAAACATGATATTCATAATTCCAATGCCGCCAACTAACAGCGATATTCCTGCAACTGCTCCTAAAAGCAAGGTCAGCATATCTGTAACCGACGAAACCATTTCCACCATTTCGGCCTGGGATCTTACCTGGAAATCATCGTCGTCTCCTTCCTGTAGTTTGTGTTGCCGGCGCAAGATCGTTTCAATTTCTTCGATTGCCGCATCCGACTGCTCTTCACTAACTGCCGATGCAAAAATCGATTGAATATGAGTAATTGCCAACATTCTGCGTTGCACTGAAGTGTAAGGTGCAATAATCAAGTCATCCTGGTCCATTCCCATGCCGTTTTCGCCCTTCTCCTTCAAAACACCGATTACTTTTAAAGGAATACCGCCAAAACGAATTGTCTGGCCTACCGGATCAACACCATCCGTGAAAATATTTTCTACTACTGTTTGTCCTACCAGGCACACTTTTGCCAGCGAGTTTATTTCTTTTTCAGTAAAAATCCGGCCATCTTCTAACTCGTATTTCCGGATATCGAGGTACGAGGCATCAACACCATAAATGCTGGTTGGCCAGTTGTTGTTTCCGTTTACAGCTTGTCCGCTGGTACTTACCTGTGGCGATACTTCGGTAATGTATTTCGCTTCTTTTCTTAATTCGGCAATGTCTTTAAGAGTCAGTGATTTTGTATTTGAATTTCCCATCATTACACCACCACGACGTTGCTGGCCAGGCATCACCATAATCATGTTAGTTCCCATGTCCGACATTTCGTCGCGGATACTCTGCTTTGATGATTCACCGATGGAGAGCATCGCAATTACTGACCCTACGCCGATAATAATACCAAGCATGGTAAGTATGGCTCTGAACTTGTTCCGTTTGAGTGCGGTAGTTGCTATTTTGGTAAGATTTTTATAGTTCATTTTTGATGCTTTTTAAGATTCATAATCTTCATCTGCGGGCAACCCTGCAATTAGTTCTGTTGCGTTAAAACGATCGTTTACAGATAATTCTTTTTGAATTCGACCATCCCTGAAAACGATGTTGCGTTTCATAAAACGGGCAATGTCCGATTCGTGCGTTACGAAAACAATGGTTTTTCCATCGTCGTTCAATCGCTGGAAGAGTTCCATAATTTCGTATGAAGTACGGGTATCGAGGTTTCCTGTAGCTTCGTCAGCCAGAATAACCACCGGGTCGTTTACCAGGGAGCGGGCGATGGCCACACGTTGCTGCTGGCCACCTGATAACTGGTTGGGCATGTGGTCCATCCGGTCAGCAAGTCCTACCTGTTCAAGCGCGTACATTGCACGTTCTTTTCTTTCTTTCGACTTCACCTTTGAATTATAGAAAAGCGGTAGTTCAACGTTCTCCAGAGCTGTTGTACGAGGCAACAGGTTGTACGACTGGAAAATAAATCCTAGTTTGTTGTTGCGCAATCCTGCCAGCTGATTTTTGTTCATTTTACCCATGTTTACACCATCAAGCTGGTATTCGCCATGGCTTGGTTTATCGAGGCAGCCCAGAATGTTGAGCATCGTAGATTTTCCTGAACCACTTGCTCCCATAATCGCTGCAAAGTCTCCTTCGTAAATTTCCATATCAACTCCACGAAGCGCATGTACGGTCATTTCGCCTACATGGTAAATTTTTCGCAGTTCTGATACTTTTATAATTGCTTTACTCATTTTTCTTTTTTTTAGATTTTAGACTTTAGTATTGAGTCCTGAGATTTGAGTTGAAACGGGATACAGGAAATTGTATACTAGATACTTGATTCTGGATACTCGTAACTTTTCTCGTAGCTCGTTACGCATTACTTGTTCCTATCTTCTTCCCGGAGGGCCTGGCATAAACGGATTGCCAGCTGCTCTGGCTGCAGTTTCGTTTGCTCCTTTTTGTTCCATGCTTAAAATAACCTCCTGGCCGCTTTTTATTCCGGAGAGAACTTCTGCGTTAATGTCGTCGTTTAATCCTATTTTAACAGGAACCGGATGAATATTGGTTCCTTCTTTTACCCAGACCATTGTTGCGTCGTTTGCACCGGCGGGAGCTTGTTGTGGCATACTTCCCATTTCAGGAGGATTTTGTCCTTCAGGCATCTCCGGTTTTTCCTGCTGGCTCATGTAGCTCATCAATAGTTTCTGGTCGGGAGTAAAACGCAGTGCCTTGCTCGGAACAACCAGAATCTCGTTTTTCTCCAGCACATAAATCTGAATGGTGGCTGTCATTCCCGGCATTAGCTTGTAATCAGGATTGGGCGCATCAATAATAATGGTATAGGTAACTACATTGTTGGTAACTGTCGGCTCCCAGCGCAATTGTGTAACTTTCCCTTCAAAAGTTGTTTCAGGATAAGCGTCAACTGTAAATTCAACACGTTGTCCTTCTTTAATATGACCTATGTCGGCCTCGTCAATATCGGCTTCAACCTGCATCTGAGTCAAGTCGTTGGCAATACTAAAAAGGGTAGGAGTGTTAAAACTGGCTGCAACAGTCTGTCCTTCTTCCACCTCTTTGTTCAGAACAACTCCGTCGATTGGTGAGTAGATCAAAGCGTAATCCAGATTAATCTGGTTGCGTTTGTGTTGCGCCAGTGCGTTGTTGTAACTGGCTTTTGCTTTGTTTAAATTGTAAATCAACTGGTCGTAATCGGTTTGCGAGATCAGTTGTTTTTCATTTAGCGGCGCCATTCTGTCGTAAGTAGCTTGCTGGTAATCGAGCTCTGCTTTTGCATTGTCGAGGGTTGCCTGGCTTTGCTCCAGTTGCGCTGCCAGATTCGTTGTGTCGATTGTAGCCAGTAACTGGCCTTTCTTAACGTATGAGTTGTAGTCTACAAAAAGTTTGTCAACAATTCCGGAAACCTGGGTTCCCACTTCAACAGTTGTAATAGCTTCCAGTGTACCTGTTGCTTCCACAACATTACTGATGGTTCCTTGTCCTGCTTTTGCAGTCTGGAAATCAATCTGGCTTACATCAATCTTTTTGGGTTTTAGAATAAGTGCTGTTGATACCAGAACAATAAGCACTAAAGCGATAATAATAATTGTTTTCTTTTTCATGATATGTAGTATTTAATTATTTCGGTTTATAAAGTGATTGGATTGCCTTGATAGAAATCAAGAATCTTATAACTGAATATCAGGTTGAATTTCGACTGTAACAGATCGCTTTCGGCAGCGATAAGGTTGGTTTTCTCGAACAGAAAGTCGACTGAGTTGATCAGTCCGTTATTAAATTTTTCTTCGGCAAGTGCGTACGATTCCTGGTAAGCCATGTAGCTTTCGGTACTGGCCTCGTATTCAATTTGAGCAGAAATTACATCAACACAAGCCTGTTCAATATCTTTGCGTAATTCATTTTTAGTATCAATTTCGTTGAGTTCTGCATTCTGGTAACTGATTTTAGATAAAGCAACACTCGATTTTACCTGTTTCTTTTGAAAGATGGGGATTGATACAGCAAAACCTAAACTTGGTGTTACCTGGTCGCCCAATTGTCCCATGCTGCTTGAAAATCCGGACGAAAGCCCTGCGTTGGCAATTACTGACGGGAAGTAGCTGCTACGTGATATTTTTTCATCTAATGCTGCACTTTCCTTCTGGTACTCTGCACTTTTTATCTGTGGTTTTATTCCCAGGGCAACTGCATAAACTTCGGCTGCTTTAGGCGTCAGATTTTTGTTAATGTTTTCGTCAATTACCGGACGTTCGATGGCAAAGTTTTCATCTACCGGAAGTTCCATCAACTGCATTAAACTGATCTTGGAAATGGCATACTGGCTTTGAGCATTGGCCAGGCTCAGTTTTTCAGTTGCCAGTTGCGATTTTACCTGCAGGTAATCCGATTTTGAGATAATCCCGGATTGCAGTCGTGCCTCAGATAGTTCCAACTGGTCGTTGGTTGCATCCAGCTGGTTTTGTGCATTCTTTACATTTTCTTCGTATGCAACAACTTGCAGAAAGGCATTGAGAATACTGATCGTGATCGATTCTTTAATTGTCTCCGAATTGTATACTCCGGCTTGAAGATCGAGTTCGGCTTGTTTGATGAGGTTTTTCAGGCGCAGGCCATTATAAATGGTAACATTTGAACTAAGCCCCATGTTTCTGTTACTCGATCCTTCAAAGCTGCTTTCTCCGGTTGTGATATCCTCGGTTTTCGACCATGTGAAATTTTGCTGGGCAGAAGCACTTAGCGATGGAAGTTTATTCGCTTCAGCCTGTTCTTTATTCACCTCATTCGATAAATTAGTGAGAATACTTTGTCGCACCTGAATATTCTGATCTAATGCATAATCGATGCAATCAGAAAGACTCCACGTTTTGGCTGTAGTTGTATTCTGAGCCGAAAGCAGAGTCGGAATATTTAAGGCGATTAAAATGATGAGTGTTTTAATTGTTTTCATAACTCTTCGTTAATTATTTTAGTTCGAATGTACTTTCGGACAATAAAAAAGAAGAATGAAATAGAAGAACCGGGCGATTTTATCGACGGATTGGGAAACTTTATGCCGGTGTTTGAGATGAAAAATAGTAGAATTATGTGCGGTTTGGGTAAAAAAAAGAGCCTGGCACATTACCAGACTCTTTGATTTTATCGATGAATTTGAATTATTTCCCTATAAACCGGAAGGTTCATTAACTGTGTATTCAAACCAATTGTAATCGGCATTTGTTTTTGATACTTTGCCGTTTCCGGTGGCATAAAATCCTACATAAACACCTGTGAAAAAACCAACGGTTTCGGTGGCAAGGAATTTTGAATCAGCTGTTTCAACCTCGGTATATTCATCATTGCCCTGGGCATACGAAAAAGTATATGTCGATTTGTTTCCGTCTATTTTTAAATTAACGGGACCCGGTTTCAGTACATATTGTTTTGATGTATAAATTGTACGGCCAAATTGAAGTTTAACTTCAAGAATTCGTTTCCCTTCTTTTTTAGTAATCATGATGTCGAAATGTGAGCCGTTGTTGACCAAAATCATTCCGGCCTCTTCGTTCTCTTTTTTAGGATCGAATTCAATTTGTGTTGTTGCCGTGAAATAATGATGTTTTACTCGTTTGCCAACAAACGTTGAGGTTTGATGAGTGTTTAAGGTTTCGGGAGCGCCTTTTAAACGAAGGTAACCTTTACGTTCTGTAAGCGAAAAGTTAGATTCATTTGGCTGCTGGATATAATTCCAGTCTAATCCCAGTTTTTCATTATCAAATTCTATCCTTGCAGGTTTTTCAGAAAAAGGTTTTAACGGAAGTGTCGGGCAGGTCATATTTACCGAGGCAGTTCCGTTTCCATTAACAACCGGCCAGCCGTATTGTGGCCAGGTAACCGGCGCCAGGCAGGTTTCGCGGCCAAGTATGTGATGTGTTTTATCGGAAATATTTCTGTAACCATGAAAAACCATCCACCACGAATTGTCGTGCGACTGGATAATATCGGCGTGTCCCACACCCTGAATCGGATTTCCCTGTCCGGCAGCATTGCAGTGCGTAAGAATGGGATTGGCAGGATTTTCAGTGTACGGTCCCCAAATGCTGCTGCTGCGCGCAATGGTTTCCGAATGTGCTTCTTCTGTTCCTCCTTCGGCAGCCATTAAATAATAGAATCCGTCTTTTTTATAAATATGGGGACCTTCGGCATATCGTCCTCCTGTTCCGTTCCAAACTTTTAGCCCTTCTGTAAGTAGTTTCCCGGTTGCCAGGTCTATTTCGTATAATACCATTGGTGAAGAAATAACGTAACTTTTCCCATTGTCATCAAAAAAAATGTCGGGGTCAATTCCTTGAATGTCAATCCAAATTGGATCTGACCATGGGCCGGCAGGATTTTTGGCTGTTACGTAAAAGTTGCCCCCATCCGACACATTTGTGGTAATCATATAAAATGTTCCTTCGTGATAACGAATGGTTGCGGCGAAAATATTTATTCCGTTAGGTAATTGTTCTTTTCGGTGAATGCAATATCCTATTTGTTGCCAGTTAACCAGGTCTTTACTGTGAAAAACCGGAACTCCCGGGTAATATTCGAATGTGCTGGTAATCAGATAATAATCGTCGCCAACCCGGCAAACGCTCGGGTCTGAATAAAATCCTGGAAGTATTGGATTGTTATATGTAACCGCTGCGTTTTTTTCGGGAATTTGTTTAAATGGATCAACGTTTCGGTTGCCCGCAAAAGGAGTACGTGATTCTTGTGCAAATAATGGCACAGTGAATAAAAATGCAAATAGAATCAATAAATTTTTCATACTATTAAAATCGTTTGTTTTTAGCGGTCCGTCAGCTGACGGATGGAACTCGCGTTTATAATAATCATCCTCATGGATGTGAATATATTACACGCTCGTTGCATATTGAAATAATAATGGTTTAACGGTGTTTTTATTTATTGTTAATTGATTGGCTTGAACAAGAGTAGTTTTAATATATTTCCATTAAAATGTTTTTACCAACTGCCTTTTAAGCCATCTTGCAATGCTTGCTGATAACGTTTGAGGTCGAATTCGTAATAGAAAGGAGCTTTATAGGCGCCGCCTGTTTTTCGTTCCTCCAGTTTGTTTAATATTTTATACGAAAGTATTTTTCTTTGAAAGTTTCTGCGATCAAGTTCCCGCCCCAGAATTGTTTCGTATAGTTTTTGAAGTTGAGGCATGGTAAATTTCTTCGGTAAAAGTTTAAGTCCTATGGGTTGCTGGTTTAATTGCACACGAAGAACTGCAAGTGCATCAGAAATAATTGCTTTGTGATCGAGTAACATCGGAACTTCTGCATTAGGAGTCATCCATTCGCATTTGTCGGAAAATAAATCGGGAGTGGGTTTAACTTTCGAAAAATCAACAAGAGCGTAAAATCCAATAGTGATAAAACGTTTGGAAAAAAAGTCCATATCAGGTGGAAATCCCGATTCGGTGGCATCTTTAATCGCCTTGTTGTCTTTTGAACGTTCAGGATCGCTAAATACTTTAAATTGTTTTAAAAAAATTTGCCCCAGCCCTGTACGTTCTTTTAATATTCTTTGGGCAGCTTGTTCAAGAGTCTCATCTATCTTTAGAAAACCTCCCGGTAAAGTATATTCTTTAGTATGCTTTAAATGAAGCATTAATACCTTTAGCTCGTTGTTGTGAAATCCGAAAATAACACAATCAAGAGAGATGTGATTTAGAAAATTCTTTGAGTTAAATTCCAGTTGTTCAGCCAATATTAATAGATTTTAGTTTTATACAAAGTAAATGATTTTTTCTTAAAATGATAATGAGACGTATGTGTATATATAATATTGTGTCGAAATGACACAAGTTTAATTTTTTTTTCTATCTTGCCTTCCACTTTTAAAAATTACATTTTTTTAAGTCTAAGCGCTAACTATTAAAACAAGGACAAATCAAATTATAATTTATTATGCAAGGAACTAAGCTAAGGCAATTTAACCTCATCTCGCTAACTATTATTTTTTTTCTTTCGGTTGTTTCGTGTTCAACCGGGCCGCAGGAAACTAACGTGAAGGACATCGTAAAAACGATGACCCTTGAACAAAAAGCACAGTTGGTAATCGGTACAGGCATGTATTTTCCATTGCCCGATTCAATACTTGAAAAAATGCCCCCCATGTTTGGAGGCCGATTAGATACCAGTACTCCATACGGGAAAATGGTGGATAAAATTCGAGGATATTTACCGGGGACAGCAGGTGTAACCGCCGAATTTCCTGAGCTTGGTATTACCAGTCAAACCCTCGCTGACGGACCGGCCGGATTACGTATCACCCCAACCCGCGAAGGAGAAACCGATACTTATTATTGTACAGCATTCCCAATTGCAACGGTTATGGCATCATCGTGGGATACCGAGCTTGTAGAGTCGGTTGGAAAAGCAATGGGTAAAGAAGTGTTGGAATATGGTGCTGATGTGCTTTTGGCGCCTGCACTTAATATTCAGCGCGATCCCTTATGTGGTCGTAATTTCGAGTATTATTCTGAAGATCCGTTGGTGGCCGGCAAAATGGCTGCTGCTATGGTAAAAGGTATCCAGTCGAACGGTGTTGGAACATCTATCAAACACTTTGCTGCCAACAACCAGGAAACAAACCGCCTGTCGGTGAATACCATTGTTAGCGAACGTGCCTTGCGTGAGATTTATCTGAAAGGTTTTGAGATAGCTGTAAAAGAAGCACATCCATGGACTGTGATGTCGTCATATAATAAAGTAAATGGTATTTATACTTCTGAAAATCCCGACTTGTTAACGAAGATTCTTCGCGACGACTGGGGGTTTGAAGGATATGTAATGACTGACTGGGGCGGTGGCAGCGATGTGGTTGCCCAAATGGAAGCCGGAAACGATATGATTCAGCCGGGTTCGCCGGAAGCAATAAAAACAATTATTGATGCAGTGGAATCAGGGAAACTCGATGTAGCTGTTCTTGATAAAAATGTGGAGCGCATCTTAAATATCATGATCAAAACACCTCGTTATAAAGGTTATGAAATATCGAACAAACCCGATTTAAAAGCACATGCCGAGATTACACGCCAGGCAGCAACCGATGGTATGGTATTATTAGAAAATAATGGTGCTCTTCCATTTGCAGAAGGTACAAAAAGTGTGGCCGCTTTCGGAAATACTTCTTACGATTTTATTGCAGGTGGTACCGGTAGCGGGGATGTAAACGAAGCTTATACCATTTCGTTGATGCAGGGGTTGCAAAATGCCGGTTACGAAACATCTGAAGATCTTAAAAATATTTACGAAAGTTATATGGAAGAAGCCCGGAAGTCACAAGATCATTCCGGAAATCCGTTAGCCGCTATGATGGGCGGAAAGATACCTGTTAAAGAAATGCCTTTGAAAACTTCAATTGCTAAAAACATGGCAGCAAAAGCCGATATTGCATTAATTACGATTGGAAGAAATGCAGGAGAAGGTGGCGATCGTAAGGCTGTTGAAGGTGACTTCTATCTGAATCAAACCGAAAAAGACCTGATTAAAACCGTAACCGACGCTTTTCATGCCAAAGGGAAAAAATCGGTTGTAATTCTTAATGTTGCCGGTGTGGTTGAAACTGCAAGCTGGAGCAATATTCCTGATGCTGTTCTTTGTGCCTGGCAACCTGGTCAGGAAGGTGGAAATTCAGTAGTCGATGTACTTTCAGGGAAAGTAAATCCTTCGGGAAAACTGGCTCAGTCGTTTCCTGTTAAATACGATGATGTTTCGTCTTCAGAGAATTTTCCGGGGGTAGCAATCAAACAAGAAGGAGCAGAAGATAAAACTGCAGATCAGTCAGGTTTCTCAATGATGCGCAGGGTTCCCTGGCAAGTGGTTTACGAAGAAGATATTTATGTAGGTTACCGTTACTATAATACATTCGATGTTCCTGTGGCATATGAATTTGGTTATGGTAAATCGTACACTACTTTTGAATATTCAAACCTGACATTGAGTTCAAAAACTTTCAATGGAGACTTAACAGTAACAATCGACGTAAAAAATACCGGAGATGTTGCAGGTAAAGAAGTGGTTCAGGTTTATGCAAGTGCACCTGACGGAAAACTTGAAAAACCGGAAGAAGAACTGGTAGCTTTCTCTAAAACAGATCTTTTGCAACCGGGTGCAAGCGAAAAATTATCATTTACGATTGATGCAAAATCGTTGGCTTCTTTCTATGAAGCCAGTTCGAGCTGGATAGCAGAAGCAGGTGATTACACTATAAAAGTGGGGGCCTCTTCAAAAGATATTAAGTATAAAGATGTGTTCTCGATTGCCGAGGACACCAAGGTTGAAACGGTATCGAAAGCAATGATTCCAACGGAAGATTTCGATAGATTGCATAGGTAAAAATTCAATTGAACTTTCCTTCCCTGATTTTTTCAGGGGGGAAAGTCTTTTGTTTTCGTACCTGGAATTTTTAATTCATTTTTTTAGAAACCACTATATTTTAACTAACTAAAATCCAAAAGTATGCAGTTTAAAATAATTCTGTATTTCATTTTTATCTCTCAATTTATTGTATGCTGTTCAACAAAAGAAACCAATCAAAATATGGATGTTATTGCAGTTGAAAGTGGAAAAGTAAAAGGTGTATATAATGAATTGAGCGGAATAACGACCTTTAAGGGAATTCCTTTTGCTGCTCCTCCGGTTGGCGACTTACGTTGGAAAGCCCCGCAACCTGTTGAACCATGGGAAGGAGTGAAACAATGCACTGAATTTTCGGCCAGCCCGATTCAGGCCACTCCGATGCCATTCAGGATGTGGACACAGGAATATATCGCTCCAAAAGAACCTTTAAGCGAAGATTGCCTTTATCTGAACGTTTGGACTCCGGCAAAAGATGCTACCGAAAAACGTCCTGTTTTCGTTTATATTTATGGCGGTGGTTTTTCAAGTGGAGGGAGTGCTGTTCCTATTTACGATGGAGAAGAAATGGCGAAGAAAGGTCTGGTTTTTATAAGTATAAATTATCGTGTGGGAACCTTAGGATTTTTGGCGCATCCTGAATTAACAGCTGAATCGCTCAATAACGCTTCTGGAAATTATGGTTTGCTCGACCAGGTTGAAGCGCTGAAATGGATAAATAAAAATATTGCTGCTTTTGGGGGCGATCCGCAAAATGTTACCATTGCTGGTCAGTCGGCCGGTGCGTTTAGTATCAATTATTTGGTGGCTAGTCCGCTAACAAAAGGATTGATTCATCGTGCCATTGCCGAAAGTGGTGGCGCCGTTTTGGCAACAAATGCATTGGCACGTGGTGGCAGCCTGAAATCAGCTGAAGAAGCAGGTGTTAAATTTGCCGAGTCATTGGGTGCGTCATCAATTGAAGAATTGCGGGCAAAAAGTGCAGAAGAGATTTTAAGCGTCAGAGGTGGCGGAGCTCCAATCATTGATGGTTATTTCCTTCCAAAATCGGTAGGTGAAATCTTTGCCAACGGAGAACAAAACGATGTTCCTGTAATTATTGGTTGGAACGAAGATGAAGGTTTTGGACCTGCACCTGTTCCAGTAGATAAATTCAAAGAGAACGTAAAACAAATGTTTGGCGATATGGCCGATGAATTTTTGGCAACATTCCCATTGAACACCGATGAAGAAGCACAGGCGATTCAGAACGCTCTGGGTGCACTACAAACTTTTGGTATTCAGTCGTACAAATGGATGCTGTTGCAAAATGAAAAGGCAACATCAAAGGTATTTATGTACCGTTTCGAGCGTGATGTTCCTTACGCCGAAGGAATGAGCGACTTTGGAGCATTCCATACCGGAGAAGTTCCTTACGCATATAATAATTTGAAAATGAGTCCGCGCCCATGGACGGAGGCAGATTATAAACTTGCCGATTTGATGTCGGACTACTGGGTGAATTTTGCCACCTCAGGCGATCCAAATGCAGAAGGATTGCCTGAGTGGGAAGCAGCAACTCCCGATAATCTGAAAGCAATGCATTTTAACTCCACATCAGCGTGTGGCGATTTTCCAAGTGTTGAGCTGCTTAAGTTTCTGGATAAATTTTATTCCAACTAAAACTTTTCTAAACGAAATAAACGTATTATGAAAAAACTGAAAATCTTATCTGTCGCATTTTTCTTTGCAGCTCTGTTTATTGGCTGTGGTCCAAAATGGTCCGAAGAGGAAATGGGAGACTTCAATCTTGTTCACAACGAAGGAGGAGCAACTTTAGGGTATTCTCCAAAGTCTGGAGTAACACTTCTAACCGATGGTGGTTATGCTTTTAAAGACCTCAATCAGAACGGCGAACTTGATGTTTACGAAGACTGGCGCAAGCCGGTTGACGATCGTGCCAAAGATCTCGCGTCAAAAATGTCGGTAGAACAAATTGCCGGTTTAATGTTATACAGCGGACACCAGTCGATTCCTGCCGGAGGTGGTGGTTTTGGTGCCGGAACATACAACGGAAAACCTTTTTCTGATGGTGGTGCCTTATCAAGCGATTTGACCGATCAACAGATAAATTTTCTTACCGAGGATAATCTTCGTCATGTGTTGATTACTACCGTGGAAAGTCCGGGTGTTGCTGCACAATGGAACAACAACATGCAGGCTTTGCTTGAAGGACTTGGTTTGGGAATTCCGGGAAATACAAGTACCGATCCTCGTCACGAAACAAGAGCGGAAACCGAATACAATGCCGGTGCCGGTGGCGATATTTCAATGTGGCCAACCACGCTGGGATTGGCAGCCACTTTCGATCCTGCCGTTATGAAACAATTTGGCGAAATCGCCTCAATCGAATACCGTGCTTTGGGAATTGCAACTGCACTTTCTCCACAAATCGATTTATCGACCGAACCACGTTGGAGTCGTTTTAGCGGAACAATGGGCGAAGATCCCGGTTTGGCAGCTGATCTGGCACGTGCTTATGTCGATGGATTTCAAACCTCTTCAGCAGCCAAGGAAATTGCCGGTGGTTGGGGATTCGAAAGCGTAAATGCCATGGTAAAACACTGGCCAAGCGGTGGCCCCGAAGAAGGTGGCCGCGACGCACACTTTGGTTATGGTGCGTATGCGGTTTACCCGGGTAACAATCTGGCAGATCAGTTAAAACCGTTTACCGAAGGTGCTTTTAAACTGGACGGCCCAACCGGACAGGCAACAGCTGTTATGCCATATTACACCATTTCGTACAATATCGATCAGAAGAATGGCGAAAACGTAGGAAACGCCTATAACAAATACATCATTACCGATCTTTTAAGAGGCGAGTACGGTTACGACGGCGTAATTTGTACCGACTGGATGATTACTGCCGATACAAGAAGTGTACACGAATTCTTAGGAAAATGCTGGGGAGTGGAAGGACTTTCTATTGCAGAACGTCACTACAAAGTGATCGAAGCCGGAGCTGATCAGTTTGGCGGGAACAATGAAAAAGGACCGGTTCTGGAAGCTTATGAAATGGGTGTGAAAGAACACGGCGAAGAATACATGCGTAATCGTTTTGAGCAATCAGCGGTTCGTTTGCTGAAAAATATTTTCCGTCCGGGATTATTTGAAAATCCTTACCTGGTCGTAGCCGAATCAGAAGAAATTGTGGGTAATCCGGAATACATGAAAGCCGGTTACGAAGCACAACTCAAATCGGTTGTGATGCTGAAAAACAAGGATGGCGTTTTGCCGGTTGAGAAGAAATTGAAAGTTTATATTCCTCAAAAATATAATCCGGGTGGTGCCAACTGGTTTGGAATGGTTACCGAACCAAGATGGAGCGACGCTGCCAACATGGATATGGTAGCCAACTATTTCAAAGTTGTCGATGCTCCTGAGAAAGCAGATGTTGCTATTTGCTTGATCTCAAGTCCGCAGGGTGGCTCGGGTTACTCTCTTGAAGATAAGCAAAAAGGTGGTAACGGCTATGTTCCTATTACGCTTCAATACGGACCATACACTGCAAAATATGCCCGCGAGAAAAGTATTGCAGGCGGAAGTCCGTTTGAAGATTTTACTAACAGAAGTTATAAAGGTAAAACCACTGCTGCAGCTAATGTTTACGACATGAAAGTTGTAAACGAGACAAAAGCAAAAATGGGTGATAAACCTGTAATTGTTGTAGTAAATGTTGCCAATCCTTTTATTCCTGCCGAGTTTGAAAAAAGTGCCGATGCAATTTTTGTACACTGCGGTGTGCAGGATCAGGCAATTATGGATTTGGTAACAGGTAGCGCCGAACCTTCGGGTTTATTGCCTTTCCAGTTACCTGCAAATATGAAAACTGTAGAAGAGCAGTTTGAAGATGTTCCTCGCGACATGGATTGTTATACCGATGAAAACGGTAATGTTTACGATTTTGCGTACGGTATGAATTGGAGCGGAGTTATTAACGATGAAAGAGTAAAAGCATACAAATAAAACAATCGTATTTTCAATTAAAGATCTTCGGAATTTCCGAAGGTCTTATTTAACCAAAAAAATCCAATTAACTAAATCAGCCGGAGCTTTACAGATTGATTGCAAAATGTGCGGTCGATCTGCGAAAGTGAAAGGAAGTAAACTAATCAACATGAAAACTAAATTTTTTTTAAAATTAGTATCATCAATGTTATGCACGTGCGGTTCCATCATGGTATCCGGGCAGGATGAAGTGCAAATCGCTAAAAATGATGGAACTGTAAATTTTGACGGAGTGCCCGATGAAGCCTTCTGGCAAAAGGCTAAGCAGTTTGATCTTGTTATGCATATCCCGAATTATGAAGCAGCTCCGAGCGAGGATACAAAAACGTACATCAGTTACGATGATAATTTTTTGTGGGTAGGTGCCTTCCTGAATTATCAGAATCCTGATAACATAGTTTCTACCAGTAAAAAGCGTGACGAGAAATCAAAAAACCCGGATTCCTTCGGTATTTTACTGGATACTTACGATGATAACGAAAATGCGCTGGCATTTTTTACCATGCCGGCTGGACAACGAATTGATTATGCCGTATCGAACGATGCGCAGAGGATGCCCGGCCCTCCGGGAGCCGGATCAGGTGCACAAAATTATAGCTGGAACACTTTCTGGGATGTAAAAACAGCACGTACTGCAACCGGTTGGGCATTGGAAATGCGAATTCCTTTTTCAAGCCTGCGCTTCCAGGAAGTTAACGGGCGAGTAAAAATGGGGTTGCTTATTAACCGGTCGGTAAGTCATAACAATGAATTGGATACATATCCTGCAGCCGATCCGAAATATGGCAGACTGGCTGCCAATAAACCATCGCTGGCACAAACCATTTTACTATTGGGCGTTGAAAGCAAAAAACCTGTTTATGTTGCTCCGTATTTAACTACCGGAGTGGATAAAAACAACGTCCTGAATGAGGAGGAAACAGCATTCGATTCCTCAAACGACAACAAGCTTACCGCGGGAGTAGATATAAAATACAGTCTTACCAGTAACCTTACAATGGACCTGACTTTTAATACCGATTTTGCCCAGGTTGAAGCAGATGATGAGCAGGTAAATCTTACCCGTTACGCTTTGTTCTTTCCTGAAAAAAGGATGTTCTTCCAGGAACGGTCAAGTATTTTCGATTTTAAATTGAGCGGGCCAAGTAAATTATTTTACAGTCGCCGGATTGGTCTTGATGAAGACGGTTATTCTACTCCGATATTAGGTGGTGCTCGCTTAACCGGACGTATGGGGAAATGGGATATGGGATTTATGGATATGCAAACTCAGCAGGAAAATGAAAATCCATCGGAAAACTTTGGCGTATTGCGTTTCCGCCGCCAGGTAATCAATACCAACTCGTATGTTGGAGCAATTATGACTTCGAGGGTTGGTGCTGATATAAACGATTCGTATTCCTACGGTATGGATGGTATTTTCCGCATTTTTGGTGACGATTATATTGAAGCGGGTGTGGCTCAAACTACCGATCCTGAAGGCACTGATTTTTCGGCGGGCAAAGAGAATACATTCTATCGTATGTCTTGGCAACGCAGAAGCGAAGTTGGTTTTGCTTACGACTTATCTTATCAATATACGGGCGAGAATTTCGATCCTCAGGTTGGTTTCTTGTCAAAATATGCAACCAAAGGACCAAGAGTAAAATTGCAGTATGGCTGGCTTCCCGGCGCTGAGTCTAAACTTTTTAAATATAGTATTGATGGAAGTTTTTATGAATCGTATCGCGTTACCGATGGTGGTTTGGAGACAGGTATGTATGGGCCGGGCTTTAGTTTAAATACCAAAAAAGGGTGGTTTGTAAACCTGGATTTGAATTATCGCATAGAAGGTGTTGATGAAGAATTTGAACTGGATGATGAGGTTGTTGTTCCGGCCGATAAATATAAAACTTATACCAGCCGGGTAACATTAATGTCGCCGGTTTCACGACCTCTATCCACAACCGTTATGATGTCGGGGGGCCAGTTTTACGATGGAAATAATGTTACTGCCACTGTTCATCCTATTTATAACCTTTCGGCCAGTTTGCAGCTTTCGGCCTATTACAACTACAGCCATGTTGTTTTCTCCGATCGTAATCAGGAAATGAATGCACATGTCGGGCGTCTGAAGTTTTTATACATGTACAACACAAAATTGTCGTTCAGCTCTTTTGTCCAGTTCAACAGCGTGAACGATGTAACCGTATCAAACTTCCGTTTGCGTTATAATCCAAAAGAAGGAAATGATCTTTACATTGTTTACAACAAAATCCGGCCAACAAAAGATTATATCGACAATGGTTTGGATGAACCCAAATTTTTAAACCGAATGTTTCAAATAAAATATGTACATACTTTTCAGTTGTAGAAAATAATATTTAAGTAAAAAAAGCATGAAGCAGGGGTGCAAATATTTGTAAACCTGCTTTTTTATTTTCTCGCTAATGGTTAAAATCCTGCAATTTATTGTAGCTACTTTTATTTTCAGAAACATTGAATATCGAATGATGATTAACGAATTATAATTGCAGAAGTGTATCTAGTATGAATTTCCTCGTACCTTCTTTACAATCGTTAATCAAAAATCGTTAATCGATATTCATCATTCATTAACTTCTAATCCATCGAATTTCATTCGATATTTGATCCTATGTATTTCCAATGCATAGTGGCTTATTTAAGTCTATCCAATTCTAAATCTATATATAATCATTCGCCCATTCTTTATTGGTAACGTTATTGCCGTGCATTGTTTACAATTTGGAAGTAATGGGCGAAATAAAAGTTAAAATTGACAATAAACCGGCATTTGTCATGATAAATATCTTGAATACTCTTAATTTTGCAGATCTTTAAAAAATGCCTTTTGGGGTGCTCAGGTATCAGCCGGTTTTCGATCTTGTTCATGGTAATGCTGAACCTTCAGGACTTTTGCCGATGCAAATACCTGCCAATATGAAGAAGTGGAAGAACGTTCGAAGATGTTTCGTGCGATATGGAAGGTTACACCGACGAAGCTGGTTTTTTTTATGATTTCGCATTTGGGTTAAACTGGTGCGGTGTTATAAATAACGAGCGCGAAAAAGCATATAAATTAGAAGAATTATTAAAATATATTAAGGAGTAATAAATGTATTAAGGCATTGATACTCTCTGTAAAAATGTAATATGAAGACCAAAAATCTGTTAAAGCCTGCAGTATTATTTTTATTTTTAATTCATTCGATATTAGCAATTGGAGGAGATGGCATTTCGATTCCGCATAATTCAGGAAACGTAAAATTCGATGGTATTCCTGATGAGGCATTTTGGCAATCGGCTCAAGTTTTCAACCTGGAAACGTTCTCTCCAAATTTTCGGGCTAAACCAACCGAAAACAGCACAGTTTATATTAGTTACGATGATGAATATCTTTGGGTTGGTGCTATGCTCGATTACAAAGATCCGGGAAACATTGTCTCCACCAGTAAAAAGCGTGACGAGAAATCGAAAAATCCAGACTCTTTTGGAATTATACTGGATACATATAATGACAACGAAAATGCACTTGCCTTTTTTACGATGCCTGCAGGGCAACGAATCGATTATGCCGTATCGAACGATGCAAAAAAACCGAGCAGCAAAAATGCAGGAAGTACGTTTAATTACAGCTGGAATACATTCTGGGACGTACGAACTGCCCGCACCAAAAACGGATGGGCAGTTGAAATGAAAATCCCTTTTTCCAGTCTGCGTTTTCAGGAAGTGAACAACAAAGTTGAAATGGGACTTATTATTAACCGTAACGTGAGTCACTGTAACGAGGTAGACACCTATCCTTCAACCGATCCGAAATATGGCAGTTATGCCGCGAGAAAACCATCATTGGCCCAAACTGTTGAATTCAGAGGAATTAAGAATACAAAACCTGTTTACATTTCACCATATGTTACTACAGGAATTGATACACGAAATGAGTTAAACGATGATGAAACTGCTTTAATCCATTCGGAAGATAAAAAGCTTACCGGTGGATTGGATGTAAAATACAGCCTCACCAGTAATCTCGCAATGGATTTGACCTTCAATACCGATTTTGGTCAGGTAGAAGCCGACGATGAACGCGTTAATCTTACCCGTTATGCGCTTAATTATCCTGAAAAAAGGAAATTTTTTCAAGAGCGGTCCAGTATTTTCGATTATCATCTTGGAAGTGGAGGAAAGTTATTCTACAGCCGGCGAATAGGGCTTGATGATGATGGAAATTTTGTTCCAATCTGGGGAGGCGCAAGATTAACCGGGAGAGAAGGAAAATGGGATATCGGAGTTATGGACATGCAAACCAAAAAGCAAAATGAGTTGCCATCTGAAAATTTTGGGGTATTTCGCTTAAGGAGACAGGTGGTAAATGCTAATTCGTATGTTGGGGCTATTATGACATCGCGTGTGGGTGTTGGTGTAGATGATGGTACTTATGCCTATGGATTGGATGGTATTTTCAGGGTGTTTGGAGATGATTACGTTCAGCTTAATTTGGCACAAACTACTGATACCCTTGGAAATAATTTAGATAGCAAGGAAGATAATATCTTTTATACCGTATCATGGGAAAGAAGAAGTGATAAAGGGTTTGCGTATTATTTGATATACCGGCATGCCGGAGAACAATTTGATCCCACTGTTGGTTTTATGTCGGCATATGGAATTAGTACTGAATACGCAAAATTAAAATATGGCTGGTTGCCGGGGAAAAATTCAAAATTGTTCAATTTTGGAGTAGATTTCACGGCCTATACGAAACACCGGCTTACTGACAATGAAATAGAAACCGGACATTTTGGCCCGGGCTTTAACTTCACATCTAAGACAGGTTGGAGCGGAGAGTTTAATGCCTTTTATTACTTACAGGGAGTTGATGAAGAATTCGAACTGGATGATAATGTTGTTGTTCCGGTTGATGATTACAGGTATTTTGGCTGCAAGGTTAATATGGAAACTCCGAAGTCGAAACCTTTATCCGCTAAATTTAATTTAGAGGGAGGAGAATTCTACGACGGACAGAATTTTACTATTTCAACAGAGCCCATTTTAAATTTATCGGCAAGCATACAATTTTCAGGATATTATAATTACAGCCATGTAGTTTTCCCTGTTCGTAACCAGGAAATGAATGCCCACGTTGGCCGGTTAAAATTTTTGTACATGTACAATACAAAACTTTCGTTTAGCTCGTTTGTGCAATACAATAGTGTTAACGATGTTACGGTTTCCAACTTCCGTCTGCGTTACAATCCGCGCGAAGGAAACGACCTTTATCTGGTTTATAACGAGACGCGACCAACCTCCGATTTTTTTCATGAAGGACTGGAGGAAGTGAAATTTTTAGACCACATGTTTCAGATTAAATATGTACATACTTTTCAGTTGTAAATCAGAATTGTTTTATGACAATTAGTAAAGACGGTTGACCGACTAAAAAAATTAATTTAATGGCACGGTTTTATTTGTTCTCAGTTATATGATAATCATTGAAATAGAGGTGTTTCTTTTAAAAAATGTATTTAAAACGAATATCTAATTGTAATTTGAAGTTTGTCGGTTTTAATGATTTTTAGTTATTATTACATCCTATTTCAATGAATAGATGAACGCGCTATCTAAGGAAATAATAGAACTAATGAATAATAAACAGGAAGCTGCTTTTGAGGTAGTTTTTAATTTATATTATCCGAGGTTAGTGTATTTTGCAAAAGAATATGTTCCTGTTGACGATGCCGAAAACCTGGTTCAGGATGCGTTTATTTCGATGTGGGATAAAAAACCAAAATTCAATAAAGAGTCTCAGCTTCAAAGTTATTTGTATACCAATGTAAAGAATAACTGTTTAATGTATTTGCGCCACGAAAAGGTGAAAAAGAAATACAAGGAAGAAAAGGCGATTCAGAAACAAAATCAGGTTTATACCGAGGCATTGGGATATATCGATACATCGGACGTTGCTTTCCAGGAAATAGAAAAGATTATAGAAAAAACACTTCAGGAACTTCCTCCCCGGTGTCGCGAAGTATTCGTTATGAGCCGTTTGGAAGGGAAAAAGAACAAAGAAGTTGCAGAAAAACTGAGTATCTCTCAGAAATCAGTTGAAGCCCAAATTACCAAAGCATTAAAAATTTTCAGGATTGCTCTGAAAGACTATTTGCCCTTAGTGGCTTACCTCCTATTTAATGTGCGTTAGATTTTTTTATTTTTTTATATGTCATAAAATCAGTGATTTGTGACGTTAGAATGTGAAAAAACAAAATTCTTTTAATTTTATATTAGGGTATTTCCCTTTTAAATCATTTAACCTGTAACAAAATCGAAATGGATCAGGATAAGTTAATATATAAGATCATAAACAAAGAATCCTTAGCGGACTCAGAAGAGCTTTTGGATTTTGTAAATCAATCGGATGAAAACACGCAGGAATATATCCGGCAAAAAAACCTGTGGGCATTAATGCAAACAGGCAGCGCAATGGATCAGGATTCGGTGGCGAAGGGTTTTCAAAAGGTAAAAAGAAAAATAGGGAACAAAGGCAAGTCTGTTGTGTTGTTGCCGGTTTTGAAATATGCTGCAATTGTTGTTTTTGCATTATTGGGAGGATATTTTTTGAACTCGGTTGATTTTAACAAAGAAGTTGCAATGAACGAGATTGTTGTTCCGAAAGGGAACCGCACCTCCGTTATCTTGCCCGATGGTTCTAAAGTTTGGCTAAGTAATGGTACCAAAATGATTTATCCTGAAACATTTAAAGGTGATACACGGAATGTTGAATTGGAGGGTGAAGGTTTTTTTGAAGTAACACACGACGAAAGCCATCCGTTTATTGTGAATGTTGGAAATCATCGGATTAAGGTTTTGGGGACAAAATTCGCCGTTGTTGCTTATCCCGGAGAAGATAACGTGAAAGCTGAACTTATTACAGGGAAAATACAATTTGATATAAATGTTGGCGATACCAAAGTCAAAACAAAGTCTTTTCTGGTAGAGCCCATGCATAGTTTAGTTTATAATAAAACCTCCGGGAAAATGTTTGAATCTGTTATTCCGGATGGTTTTTATGATTACTGGCAGAAAGGAACTTATCGTTTTAAAGACGAGAGTTTTAGTTTGCTTGCAGTTAAAATTCAACGAATATATAATGTAGAGATAATCTTCGAGGATGAGGAACTGAAAAACAGGACTTTTACAGGGACTTTAAGTGTTGATGACAATATTTATACCCTGATGGAAGCCTTTAAAAGCGCCTCGGGAGAACCCTTTGATTACACTTACGAGAGAGGAAAAATTTATATAAAAAACTTAAAATAGAATTATTGCCTATGTAATGAACGAACTTATAAAAAACGGGAAATGCCCGCCAGCACTTCCCGCCTACACAGAAACACTCTTAATGTTTCCATTTTTTTGAGAATCAATAAATAGCCACAGGGCTAAAATATCGAACTTTAATACGTTAAATGTATGAAAAAAACTAACATTTGCAATGGGGGAAGTTATGTCTCTCATTTCAAAAAATTATTTAAAATTATGAAGATTACATGTTTACTTGTATTGGTTGCTTTTATGCAGGTTACTGCATCTACATACGGGCAATCAACAAAGTTGACATTGGAGATGAAGAATGCCAAACTCTCCGAACTTTTCGACGAAATTGAAAGAACCAGTGAATTCCGTTTCTTTTATGACAGTGAAGAAATTGATTTGTCGAAGAAAGTTACCATAAACAAAGTAAATTCAAATATTGCAGATATTCTGACAGAAGCTTTTGATGGAACTGAATATACTTATGATTTACTGGACAGGCATATCATTGTAAAAAAATCAGATTTACCGGAATCATCAGATAGTTCTGATTTATTGGAGTATACACAGCAAGGGCGAATTTCCGGAACGGTAACCGATAACATGGGGGTACCATTGCCGGGAGTTACTGTTATTATAAAAGGAACAACGAAAGGAACCGTTACTAATGTTGAGGGAAAATATTTTATAACCAGTGTTCCTGCAGGTGAAACATTACAGTTCTCATTCATTGGAATGGTAACCCAGGAAGTAGAAGTTAGCACTCAAACAGAAATTAATGTAAGTATGCTAGTTGATGCTATTGGTATCGAAGAAGTTGTGGCTGTAGGTTATGGTTCAATGAAAAAGAGTGATTTAACCGGAGCAATTTCTAATGTGGATATGGGTGATTTCAAAGAAAGGTCGGGAACATCTTTGACAGAGTCATTACAAGGTGCGGTTGCAGGATTAAATATTGGGCAGGTAAATCAGGCAGGTGCCGGACCATCAATTTCTATTCGTGGACGAACTTCTTTATCGGGAACTCAGAATCCATTAATTATTCTTGATGGAGTAATATATCGTGGAAGCCTAATAGATATCAACCCGAATGATATTAGTTCTATTGATGTTTTAAAAGACAATAGTGCAACAGCGGTTTATGGATCTCAGGCAGCAAATGGTGTAATTATAGTTACCACAACCCGAAAAGACAGCAAAGCAAATGGCCGTCCTATTATTAATTATTCTGCTAAATATTCGTTCAATTCTCCAATAAACGAATTAAAACCCGGAGATGCTGATTATTTTGTTGAGAAAATTGCCGAAAACGAATGGCGTGAAAGTCGTACTGAAGAGTCGGGATATATTGACCCAAATCCTGACTGGGATGTGAATCCGTATTTTAAAACAAATCAACAGAGCGTGAACTATTTGGCCGGAAAATCAACAGATTGGTACGACTTGCTCACCAACGATAAAATGTATACAAATAGCCACAACCTTAGTTTGGCCAACCAGTCTGAATTCAGTAACTATTTTATTTCAGTTGGATATACTGATCAGCAAGGTTATATGATTAATGAAGGTTATGAGCGAATTAATGCCCGTATAAACATCGACAGCAAAGTAACCGACTGGCTGACTGTTGGTGTACAATCTTTCTACTCAACCTCTGATTATTCGGGGGTTTCTCCAGGTACATCGTCTCGGTACATTATGCCATTTGAATCAGCTTACGACGAAAACGGTGAGATGCTTCCGATGTTGGAAAATAATGCGTGGTTAAATCCTTTGTTAGAAGCACAGGCCGACAATGAAGATGTAAGGCAAAATTTATTTGGGAATATTTATGCTGAAATTAAGTTCCCGTTTTTAGAAGGTTTAACCTACAAGGTTAATTATGCCAATAACCAAACTATGAGACGTTATTATATTTTCCGCCCCTGGGATGAAAATTTTCAGGGAAGAGGAAGTAAGGAAAATAATCGTCGTGTAGATGTTTCGTTTGATAACAATTTGAATTATAAACGTCGTTTTGGAGACGATCATAGCATCGATGTAACTTTTGTATACGGTATTGAGGAACGTGAATACGAATATACAACCGGAGTTGGATCGATTTTTATTAACGATGTATTGGGTTACAATGCGCTTCAGTTTGGAGAAAGCGAATTGCAAGAGGCCTACTCTGGTGGATGGAAAGAATCAAGCCTATTTTCAATGGGACGTTTTTTCTATAGCTATAAAAACAAATACATGTTAACCGGTACTTTCAGAAGAGATGGTTTTTCGGGTTTTAGCGAAAACAACAAATTTGGGTTTTTCCCATCAGGGTCGATTGGCTGGGTAGTTTCGGAAGAGCCATTCTTTAACCAAATTGCCGATGTAATGAACTACATGAAGGTACGTGCATCATACGGACAAAGTGGTAACCGTACTGTTGGAAGATACCAGACAATGGCTAAAGTTGGTGGAGGCTATAATTATGTAGATGCAAGTGGGGCAAGTATTTATACGCAGTCAATTACTAGTTTGGCCAGCCCTTCGTTAAAATGGGAAACAACAACGGGAGTAAACCTGGGAATCGATTTTGGTTTCCTAAATTCAAGAATAAACGGATCAATTAACTACTACAACAACAATACTTCAAACCTGTTATATACCGTTGATATTCCAAGTATTGGCCGATTCACTCAGTTTCCTGACAACCTCGGGAAAATACATAATAGCGGTATTGAGCTGTCAATTAATTCGGTTAATATACAGAACGGAGATTTTAGCTGGACCAGCGAATTTTCATTTTCGCGAAACAGAGATGAGTTGAAAGAATTGTTGGGAGCCGATAATGACGGAGACGGAATTGAAGACGACCTGATATCAGAAGGATTATTTATTGGGCATTCGCTTAATACTATCTATGCATATGAAATTAGTGGCGAGATCTATCAGTTAGGCGACGAAATTCCTTCAGGTTTCGATGTGGGAACGAACAAAATTGTAGATCAGAATGATGATGGAGAGATTGATCCGGATAATGATAAAGTTATTCTAGGTTATGCTGATCCATCTTATCGTTTCGGGCTTAACAACCGTTTACAATATAAGGATTGGTCGCTGAATTTCTTCATCAATTCAATCCAGGGAGGAAAAGATTATTATTTACAGGCCAACGATTTAAATTACATACAGTACGGAGACCAATACAATGAGAGTTATCCCGAAGGATATGATAATTACTGGTTGCCTGAGAATCCTGATGCCAAATATCAGAAGAACTCACTTAGACAGCCTGGCGATATGAAAGGAAGAACATATGCAAAACGTAATTTTATTCGTCTCCAGGATGTGTCTTTTGGATATAATTTTAACAGCAGTTTTCTTAACAAATTTAATATCGAAAACTTACGCTTGTTTGTAAGTGGTAAAAACCTACTAACCATTACCGACTGGCAAGGATGGGATCCGGAAACAGGTCAGAGTGTAACACTTGATGGGCGTCCGGTAATGAAAAGCTATACAATTGGATTGAATATTGAACTTTAAAAATGGACATCAAAATGAAACATAATAAATATAAATTCGCTGTAATAAGCCAAACCTTAATGAGCAGGATTGCCATTTTAATCGTGCTTCTCACGCTTGGTGTTTCTTGCGATGAAGAAGCCTACTTAAAGGAAGAACCGGTAGATTTTTTAGCTCCGTCAAACTCTTATGTAACGTATGACGATTTTGAAGCGGCAGTATATCACCTGCATGTTATTGTTCGAAATCGCTTGTGGGGCGAAAGAGGTAGAGACGACAACCCTCGTTTTACCTGGTACGGAACTGATTTGGCATTAACTTATTTCGATACACAAGGTGATAATGATTTCACTGCTCGTTGGGGGACTCAGGGACAACAACTGGATTTATGGAAAATTTTCTACGAAATTATTTATGACGCCAATGTTATCATTGGTCGTTCGATTGGAGAAGATAGTGAGTTGACCGCAGATGAGCAGAAAGAGATGGAGGCAGAAGCCCGTTTTTTCAGAGGATTTGCTTATATGAAGTTGGCACACCTTTGGGGAGGTGTTCCTATTGTATTAGAAGAAACCTCTGAACCCAAAAAAGATTACGTACGTGCAACACGTCAGCAAACGTATGAACAGGCTGCATCCGATTTGGAATTTGCCGCAGCAAACCTGGCCGATATCGATGTTGCACCGGAATCAAGAATTAATCGTCTGGCAGCAAGTCATGTATTAACAGAAGTTTATCTTAGTTTAAAAGAATGGGATAAAGCAATTACCGAAGCTTCTAAAGTAATCGATCATCCCGCAACTGCTTTAATGACCGAAAGGTTTGGTACACGCATGAATGAAACACCTCATCCTGATTATTTCTGGGCGAGAGGCGACAATAAAGACGTTTACTGGGATTTATTCCGTCAGGGAAACCAGGATCGCTCAATGGGGAATACCGAATCAATCTGGAACTTACAATACAGTTATAATGTGCCCGGTGGTGGCGATAATCAGTATGAACTTGAGCGTTTTGTTGGCCCTTATATTACAAGAGCAACGCTGCGCCAGAGCGATGGAACAACGGCCACAGTTTGCCAACTACCAAGTACTTATTACATGGGACGTTCTCAAGGTTATGTTCGTCCAAGCGACTACTTTTTAACTACTATTTGGGAAAAAAGCGGATGGAATGAAGATATTCGTAATGCACCTCATAACATTGTTCGCGATATAAAAGTAAACAACCCGGGAAGCGAGTTTCATGGAAAGTGGGTTTATGCCGATAATCTGCCACTTATTCAGGAAACAAACAACGACTCAATGCGCTATTTTTATCCAATGGTAATGAAAGTAAGTACGCCGGAAAAACATCCGGCAGAGTATTGGGATCCGGATCAGACAATTCCGGGCACGATGTTAGGCTCTGCCGAACAAACCTGGAGAAAACATTATATGATTCGTCTGGCAGAAACGTACTTATTAAGAGCCGAAGCGTACCTGGGAAAAGGTGATAAAACAAGTGCCGCTAATGATATTAATGTAGTTCGCAGCAGAGCTCATGCACCTGATGTTGCACCCGAAGATGTAGATATTGATTACATTATGGATGAACAGCTACGGGAATTACACTTTGAGAAACTTCGAATTTTCACATTAGGGCGTTTAGGTAAAATTGTTGAACGTAACCGCAAAGTAAATCCAATTGTGGGGGCACATATCGGAGATCATCAAAACTTGTGGGCTATTCATTATAGCGAAATTCAAAAAAATACGGAAGCTGAGTTAGAGCAGAACCCGGGATATTAATGATTATATTATACCCATGAAGCAGGCATAATTACTGTCTGCTTCATTGGGTAATTAATTAGCCGGAATATTAATTGGTTAAAGGATTTTATTGTGTGTTATAATTGATTATACACAATGTAAAATCGTAGAAAAACAGCAACCCTTTTATTCGTATCTTCGGTATAGTCCGATGCGAGAACCCCCTGCACTAAAAAATTAATAATTGATATTTCTTACATGTTATCTATTCATAATAATTTGTATTTGTGCCGGATGGTGCTATTAATTGCGTTCTTATTTGGTTATTCGAAGGTAGAATCTCAAAATTCGTGTACGCCTGAAGATGGCTATCGAATGTGGCTGCGATACGAGTTAGTAGATAATCAGCAGCTACTGCAAGAATATAACCGGCAAATTCAACAGCTCTGTTTAAATAACAGTTCACAAACAATGCGAGCTGTTGAAAAGGAACTTTTTCGCGGATTGCCGGCATTGCTGGGGACAGCAATCGACAAAACTCAGGAGATCAATTCTAATGGAACATTGGTACTGGGAACTCCGGAAAATTCCTCGATTATTGGGTCATTAAATTTAACAGCGAAATTATCGCAGTTGGGGCAGGAGGGATTTTTAATAGAAGAGACTATTATTAGCGGGCGGCAGTGTTTAATTATTGCTGCAAATACCGATGTGGGAGTATTGTATGGTACCTTCCATTTTTTGAGAATGCTGCAAACACAACAGCGTCTTAATGGACTGGATATAAGTAGTGTGCCACAATGTAAACTTCGCATGGCAAACCATTGGGACAATTTAGATCGTTCTGTTGAAAGGGGCTATGCCGGCCGTTCTTTGTGGGAGTGGAGTACGTTACCCGAATACGCGCATCCGCGATATACCGATTTTGCCCGAATTAGTGCGTCGGTTGGAATTAATGGCGTGGCTATAAATAATGTAAATGCTGATGCCCGTTTTATAAGCGATCAGTTTATTGAGAAAATTGGAGTATTGGCCAACATTTTCAGACCTTATGGTGTGAAAGTGTATCTGGCAATAAATTATAGTTCACCAATTACTTTAGGTGGTCTCAAAACTGCCGATCCACTAAACCCGGAAGTAATAGCCTGGTGGCAAAAAAAGACGAAAGACATTTATTCCCGGATTCCGGATTTTGGAGGTTTTTTGGTAAAAGCGGATTCTGAAGGTCAACCCGGCCCTAAAACATACGGGCGCAATCATGCCGAAGGTGCAAATATGTTAGCTGAAGTAGTAAAACCATTTGGCGGAATTGTTATCTGGCGGGCTTTTGTGTACGGCGAAAAACAAGCGGACCGTATGCGAGAAGCCTACGATGAATTTGTGCCACTCGATGGTAAGTTTTTAGATAATGTTGTGCTTCAGATAAAAAACGGCCCTCTTGATTTTATGCCACGCGAACCATTTTCGCCCCTCTTTGGAGCTTTGCCAAATACCAATACGATGATTGAATTTCAGGTAACACAGGAATACCTCGGAAATGGTAATCACCTCCTTTACAAAGGCCGCATGTTCAAAGAAACTTTAGATGCCGAGACTTATGCAAAAGGAAAAGGAACAAGTGTTGGGAAGGTGCTTGCGGGAAAAGTCTTTGATTATCCGGCCAGCGGAATAACAGCGGTAGTTAATCCGGGCACCGATCGTAACTGGACAAGGCATCCATTTGTTCAGTCCGGCTGGTATGCCTTCGGGCGTTTAGCATGGGATTATCGCTTGGATGCAGAACATCTGGCAGAAGAATGGATTCGTCTAACCTTCTCAAATAACGAAACTGTTATTGAAACCATAAAGAAGATCATGTTTTTGTCTGATGAGGCGGGCGTAAATTATCGTGAGCCTTTGGGATTAACACACATCGGCACAGGTATTCATTACGGGCCTGCTCCCTGGTCCAACCGGTCAAAACGTTTTCATCAGGCCGACAGTTATGGAATTGGTTTCGATCGTACAAAAAATGGTTCCAATGCAGTGGAACAATATTTTCCCCCTCTAAGTGAGATATTTAATGATATTGATCGCGTGCCCGAGAAATACCTGCTCTGGTTTCATCATGTTTCGTGGAATCATCAAATGAAATCGGGGCGTACATTATGGGAAGAGTTGGTGCACAAATATTACGAAGGAGTTGAGTCGGTGAGACAAATGCAGGAGCAATGGAATACTTTGGAAGGATTGATTGACGAACAGCGCTTTTCGCATGTAAAAGCTTTGCTCGAAATTCAGGAAAAAGATGCAGTTAGATGGCGGAACTCGTGCGTTCTGTATTTTCAAACCTTCGCACAAAAGCCAATTCCGGAAGATTTAGAACAACCAGAATTTGACCTCGATTACTATAAGCAGCTCGAACACCAAATCTATATTTCCGAATAAAGAAAAAATTAAAGAGATGATGAACCGAATAAAAATTTCTGTTTCCAGAAGCCAGGTAACTTTGTATTGTAGTTTCCTCTTGATAATAAGTGTGTTACTGTCATGTTCAAATAAACCCGCCAGTATTGAAATCAGTAAGAATGTCAAAATCTATATACATCCAAATGTAGCTGATCCGGTGCGTGTGGCTGCAAAAGATCTTCAACGAGATTTGAACGCAGTATTTGGAGAACAGCCAGAAATTGTGAACCAACTGCCAGAGACAGGCGAAGTAATTGTTATTGCGAGCGGAGACGATTTTCAAGGAGAAAAGCCCGCTGTTAAAGGGTGGGAAGCGCACCAGATTTATACCGATAAAGACCGGGTGGTGTTAAACGGTGCCGATATGAGAGGAACCATTTATGCGATTTATTCTTTTTCCGAGGAGTTTCTGGGTATAAATCCGCTCTGGCTTTGGGCATCGGAAGTTCCTGAGAAAAGAGAAAGTATTGAAATTGAAGCAGGTTTCCATAAAGTTTTTTCATCTCCCGAAATTAAATACCGTGCATGGTTCCCTAACGACCGTGATTTGATAATTCCCTGGCAAAAACGTTCGGAAGAAAACTATGAGGCTTTTTTTGAAACCATGTTGCGATTAAAACTCAATACACTTGAAGGAGGTATTGCCGATTCTGAAAGTTTTAAACCTCCTTATCCGGCAGGTAAAGAGGCTTCAATAGCCAGTAAACGCGGATTGAAAGTGACCGGTCATCACATGCTGGTATTTGGATCGAGTTACAACAACTGGAATAAATACTGGGAAAATGTAAGGCAACAACCTGCGCCACAAATCAGTATTAAAGACAAAAAAAGTTTGCGTGAGTTCTGGGAGTTTCATATCGATCTTGCTCAAAAAAATAAACTTGATCCTATTTGGCTTGTTGGTTTCCGGGGAAACAGAGATATTCCTTTTTGGGAATTTTTTCAGAACTCGCCAACAGATGATCCTTCTCGAGCCAAAGTTATTGAAGAGATGGTGCAAATTCAGATCGATTTGTTAAAGGAAAAAACTCAAAAGAAAAATCCATTGATGCGACTTACTCTTTATAATGAAATGTCGAGATTAGTAGCCAATGGAGATTTTCATATTCCTGATGAAGATTCACTTATACACAATTTTGTTGCTGCCCGCCGCGATCATTTTCCTAATAAAGACTTGCTTACTTATTCTTTTAATAACGAACTTGTAGGTTATTACATGAACTTACAGTTTAATTCAAGCGGGTCGCATTTGGCACAGGCGGAGGGACCGTATAAAATGGAACAAAACTACCGAATGGTGGATAGTATTTGTGATGGTAACCTAATCTTTTCGGTGGTTAACGCCGGTAACATCAGAGAGCATGTTTTAGGATTGTCGGCCAATGCCGCGATGATGTGGAATTTTGACGATTATAATACCGATTCCTTCTTAAAAGAGTTTAGCACAAAATATTTTGGAAATCAGTTTGGAGAGGAAATAGCAGAACTGTATAAAGACTTTTTTAATTCGTATTGGCAACAAAAAAAGGGCGATTTGCCGGGATTTAAAAGGCAGTATCTGTTTCACGATCTTCGTTACGCCCGAGCTGCTGAAATGATTTTAAAAGATATGGAAACCGGGAAGTATCGCCCGAATGTTTTGCATGGTCATAAATTGGATAACCCCGACAAAGGGAGTGTTGGCTATTTTAGGGTAGAACCGGCTGATAACGGAGTGGAGAATCAGGTTGAAGCCATGTTGAAAGGAACTTCAGCGAGTATTGAAAAACTAGAAAAGGTAACACAAAAGGCAGATGAAATTTATTCAAACCTTGAATCAGGAAAATCGTTTTTCAACGATAACTTGCGGGGACAAGCATATTTGATGTTACATTTAAACAAAATGTTGTTTCATTTAAATGAGGCCTACGGTGCAGATGACATTCAAAAAAGTCGTGAATTCCTGCAAGAAAGTATTGGCGAATTGCAAGTGGCACACCAGCAATTAAAAAATGCAGAGAATGGGAAATTTACCGGATGGTATGCGCCCGAGCGGATATTTGGAATGAAAAAGTTGGAAAACCGGATGCAACAGCTTTTGGAAACACTTGATTGAAAAATAAATTGAAGGCAATAGAATGTTTAACAATAAGTCTTAATTATGAAAAAGTTGGATAATAGATTTTTATATCGAGAAAAACGAATTGGTTTGCTACTGGTAGCATTGTTACTGCTTCTTGGTAGTTATAATCCCGTTTCTGCAAAAAATGCTGACGAATGGACTCTGCTTTTTAATGGCAAGAATCTAAAAGGCTGGAAAGTTTTAAACGGAACAGCTGAGTATGTTGTTGATAATGGCGAGATAATCGGAACTAGTAAAACCGGAACTCCAAATACCTTTCTCGCTACGGAAAAAAACTACGACGATTTTATTTTGGAATACGAAATGAAAATGGAAGCCGGACTGAATTCAGGAGTGCAAATCCGAAGCAACAGTTTTAAAGATTATCGGGATGGTCGCGTACATGGCTACCAGGTAGAATGCGACGATTCGGAAAGACGCTGGTCGGGAGGAATTTACGATGAAGCACGGCGTGGCTGGCTTTACCCGCTGGAATATAACCCGGCGGCGAAAAAAGCTTATAAAAACGGCGAATGGAATAAATACCGGGTAGAAGCCATCGGCAACACGATCCGTACCTGGATAAACGGACAGCCGGTAGCCAACTTGGTTGACGATTTAACTGCCGAAGGTTTTATCGCACTTCAGGTGCACTCGATTGGTAACGACACAAAAAACGAAGGCAAAACCATTCGCTGGAAAAATATTCGCATAAAAACCGAAAACGTTGAAAGCTCAAGAATGTCAATGCCGGAAGAGGTTCAGGAAGTAAGTTATTTAACCAATACACTTACCGAAACAGAAAAGAACGAAGGCTGGAAATTGCTTTGGGATGGAGAAACCACACAAGGCTGGCGAGGAGTAAAACTGGATAACTTCCCGGAAAAAGGCTGGCATATTGAAGAGGGAACACTGGTGGTTGAAAAAGCCGATGGTGCAGAATCCGGAAATGGTGGCGATATTGTTACCGAAAAACTCTACAAAAACTTTGTGTTGGAGGTTGATTTCAACCTTACAGAAGGCGCCAACAGCGGAATAAAATATTTTGTACAGGGGAACCTAAATAAAGGTGAAGGTTCAGCAATCGGATGCGAATTTCAGATCCTTGATGACAAGAAACATCCCGATGCCAAAAAAGGAGTACTGGGCAACCGCACGCTGGCTTCGCTTTACGATTTAATTCCGGCCAACGGAACTTTTTACGATCCCAATCATCAACAGAAACGATTTAATGGTATCGGTAGTTGGAACCGTGCACGAATTGAAGTAAAAGGCAATCATGTAGCTCATTACCTGAACGGGATAAAAGTAGTGGAATACGAACGCAATACACAGCAGTGGCAGGCGCTGGTTAACTACAGCAAATATCAAAAGTGGGAAAACTTCGGAAATTTTGAAGAAGGCCACATTCTTTTACAAGACCACGGCGACAAGGTTCAATTCAAAAACATAAAGATTAAGGAACTGGATTAAACCCAACCCGAACAGCAGAATATCTTTTTAACCGTAAATCAACTAAAATGCAAACAAACAGAAGAAAATTTATACGCAACACGATGCTTGGAATCGGAGGCGTAACGATTATTCCAAGTCATGTAGTATTTGGAAAACCGGGCCGTGTAATGCCCAACGATAAAGTAAACCTGGCTTTCTGCGGAATTGGAAACCGGGGAGGACAGATTCTGAAAGAATTTATGAATACCGGAATGGTGAATAACGTTGCCATGTGCGACACCGACATGGGAGCCAAACACACACTGGTGTCCATCGAAGCAAATCCAAAAGCCAAACATTTCCAGGATTTCCGTGTGATGTTCGATAAAGCCTCGAAATCTTTCGATGCAGTTGTTGTTGGAACACCCGACTTTTCGCATTTCCCGATTACCATTTTGGCTATGTCGATGGGAAAAAATGTATATACGGAAAAACCACTGACACGCACTTTCCAGGAATCGGAGTTGCTGATGAAGGCAGCAAAAAAATATGGAGTAGTTACGCAAATGGGAAACCAGGGCCACTCAGACGCCAACTATTTTCAGTTTAAAACCTGGGTGGAGAACGGCATTATTAAAGACGTAACAAAAGTAGTGGCACACATGAACAGTGCCCGCAGATGGCACGGATGGGATACCGGCATGAAGACTTTCCCGAAAGCCGAACCAATTCCTGAAACGCTGGATTGGGATACCTGGCTGGGCACATCGCAGCACCACGATTACAACCACGATTTTATAAACGGCCAATGGCGTTGTTGGTACGATTTCGGTATGGGAGCGCTGGGCGACTGGGGAGCTCATATTGTTGATACCGTTCATGAGTTCTTGAATTTGGGCTTGCCTTACGAGGTTGATCCGGTAAAAATTGAAGGCCACAATCCGCTGTTTTATCCGCAGTCAACTACGCTCGATTTTAAATTTCCGAAACGAAAAGGCATGCCGGCGCTTACCATAAGCTGGTACGACGGGGTGAATAACCAACCGGAACTGCCCGAGAATTACGGAAAATCGGAACTGGCAGCAGATATTCCTGCAGCAAGCACCGGTCAGATCGAACAGCGTAAACTGAATCCGGGTAAAATTATTTATAGTAAAGATTTGATTTTTAAAGGTGGTTCTCATGGAAGTACTTTGTCGATACTGCCGTCGAAAAAGGCAGAAACGGTGATGAAGCATCTTCCTGAAGTACCGGAAAGCACATCTAATCACTTTAAGAATTTTGTACTGGCCTGTAAAGGCGAAGAGAAAACACGCTCGCCGTTTGAAATTTCGGGGCCGTTGAGCCAGGTATTTGTATTGGGAACACTGGCACAACGCTTAAATACCACACTGAAATTTGATCGCGAAAGCAAACAGATCACAAATAGTTCGTTGGCAAACGATTTATTGCAAGGACCACCTCCTCGTAAAGGTTGGGAAGAGTTTTATCGCTTGTAGTAAATTCTTATTTTTGAAATAGTAAGAAATAGTGAAAAACGGAGAGGCATATTCTTGTACAATCCATTGAAAAGAAGTGAAATGAATTTGAAAATTTATATAACCTTATTTTTGTTAGTGGCTTTTTTTGCTTGTGCTAAAAGCGAAAATCCATCTGGAGAAATTGATCCTGAAGAACCATCAGATCAAATAAAAAGTCAGGCTCCTTTGGCTTTGGGCGATCCCTATATTTTTTATCACGAAGGTCAATATTATGCCTATGGTACTGAATCGCCCGATGGAATTGTGGTATATGTTTCCGATGATTTGGAACATTGGAGAGTTCCGGCAGAGGCGAGAAACGGATTGGCGTTGCACAAAGATGATGTTTATGCCGACAGGTGGTTTTGGGCTCCGGAAGTTTATTTTGTAAACGGTAAGTTTTATATGTATTATTCAGCCGATGAGCACATTTGTGTCGCCACTGCCGAGAGTCCGGTCGGGCCTTTTAAACAGGAGGTGAAAAAGCCGATGATTGAAACTGAGAAGAGTATCGACAACTCACTTTTTATCGACGACGATGGAAAAGCCTACCTAACTTTTGTGCGGTTTACTGATGGAAACGAAATATGGATTGCCGAATTGGAAGAAGATTTAACCACTATAAAAATGGAAACGTTAAGGTCCTGTTTGCATGTGTCGCAAGATTGGGAGGATGAAATGGGGCGTGTTACCGAAGGGCCATTCATTATAAAGCACAACGGTATTTATTACATGAGTTATTCAGGAAATGACTACAGGAGCCCGTTGTATGGTGTAGGTTTTGCCACTGCCCAAAACGTTATGGGGCCGTGGGAAAAGTCTGAACAAAATCCAATACTACAAAAACCTAAAGAATTAATCGGAGTAGGGCACAGTGCTATGTTCCGCGATAAAAAAGGAGACTTGAGAATCGTTTTCCACTCGCATCACAGTAAAACCGAGATACACCCACGCTTGATGCACATTGCTAGCGTTAATTTCGAAACTGTTGACGGAAAAGAAATAATACAAATTGGCGATGATATTTTTACGCCGGTTTTAGAAAAAGAATAAAACAAAGAGGCAGTAACATTTTAGTGCGGCGATCTTTCTTGCCTTGTTTTTTTAGTGATAATTCTGTCAAAATGAAGCGCCTTAGAGATCGCCGTATTTTTTTATTAAACACCAACTCTTACCTTATTTCGCGCTTAGCAAAAAATACCATTGGAATAAATGTAAGTCTCAAGTAATAATCAAGATTAATATTCGGTCAAAAGATACTTCTTAAGATTAATATGTTGAAACGAATATCTTAATTTTGGAGAGGAATTATTATTTACATTGTTTTATGAAAAAAGGTACACAAATCGCCATACTTCTTAGCATTTTTATTTCTGTTGCAAATTCTTTTGTTGGGCGCGCACAAGACAAAGTACAAATAAATGTCTATCAGCCGCAGCAGGAAATAGAAATATCACCCAATATTTACGGACAGTTCATCGAGTATTTGCGCAATAGCATTACCGGAGGAATTTTTGAGGAAGATTCTCCATTATCAGATGATAACGGTTTCAGAACGGATGTTCTTGCTAAAATGAAAGAGTTAAAAACTCCTGTTTTACGATATCCGGGAGGAACTGTAACAAAAACTTACCACTGGGAAGATGGAATTGGTCCGAGAGCTGAGCGCCCGGCACGCCGTAACCTGATTTGGGGTGGCGTGGAAGATAATCATTTTGGCACTGACGAATACATGAAATATTGCCGCGAGATTGGTGCCGAACCATCAATTGTTGTAAATATGGGCTCGGGTACTGCCGAAGAAGCTGCCAACTGGGTAGAATATTGCAACGGAACCGGGAATACATATTACGCCAATTTGCGTCGTAAAAATGGTTCGGAAGAACCGTACAACGTAAAATACTGGAGTTTGGGAAATGAAGAAGCGGCATGGGAAGATGCCGGTCGTTTATCCGATCCGAAAAAATATGCCGAAGAAGCCTGGTATTTTGCCAAGTTGATGAAGCTCACTGATCCGGCAATTAAATTGTTTGTGGTGGCCGATCCATTTAAATACGAGTGGAACGACGTTGTTTTGGAGTCGCTTTCTCCCATAACCGATTATATTTCGGTGCATTGGTACGTTGGGACAAGTGCAGGCAAGCCCTGGTCGATTTATAGCCAGGTAGCCAGTTTCGATAATAGTTTAACCAAACTGGGGAACTATCTCGGTAAATATCCACAAAAGGTGGAGAACTTTTCGAAATGGTACCGTTTTCCTCCGCGCAAGGAAGCTATTAAAATTTCGGTTGACGAGTGGGGAATCTGGGAAGGCGACTGCGGCGGACAATACAACCTTGATTGTGAATATAACTGGAGACATGCTTTAGCAACTGCATCGTTCTTAAATGTTTTTCACCGTCAGGCCGCCAATGTAACGATGGCCAACTGGGCGCAGTCGGCAAATATTTTAGGAGCGATTCTGGCGAATGAACAGGGATCGGTGGAACAAACTGTTTTTTATCCTTTGCAGTATTTCCGAAAATATGCGGGCACTTCGCTTTTAAATATTGAAACAACTAGAATGCCTGTATTGGCAGAAGATAATAACATTCCGGCTTTAGATATTTCCGCTACTTTCAATAAAAATACGGATGAATTTTGTGTGTTTGTTGTTAACCGAAGCGAGGAAAGTTTTCCCGTAGAACTGAATATTGAAGGTTTAAAATCTATGCACGGGAATCAAGTACAGTTGACTTCATTTGATGAAAATGCACGGAATGCCATTGGCGAAAAAAGTGTAGTTACCGTAGCCGAAAAAAATATTCAGATTGAAGACGAACTGCAAATTGCACCTTACTCAATCAATATATTTATTTCAGAAAAAGATAATTAGATGTAATCGGTTTATAGCCAGCAATGTAAGTCGTTGTGCTATTTTGAGAACTTTCTTTTTTTCGGTTTTGTTTGATTATAATTGACTTTATGTGTAAAAAACGGTTACTTTCGGATTTTTAGAAAACCGGAAGTATGATTCCGCTCGAAAGGCAATTAATTAACTCAATTAAGGAAGGAAACCAGAAATCGTTTGAACTGGTTTTTAAAACATACTATGCCCGGTTATGTACATTTGCCTTTGGTTATACAAAACAAATGGAAACCGCTGAGGATCTGGTGAAGGATGTTTTTGTAAATATCTGGAATAATCATAAGAAACTCGAAATAAAAACGTCCATATCTGCTTATCTGTTTCGTTCTGTAAAAAATGCCTGCATTAATTACCTGGAACGAGATAAAAATCGAAAATTTCTTTCTATCGATGAGCTGAAACAGCAGGAAATTAAGATTGCAGAACCCCTTTCTACAGATTATCCTATTTCTAAAATACTGGCTTCGGAACTCGAAGATCGCATTCATACAGAAATTGAAAAACTACCTGAATCGTGTAGGGAAGTTTTCAAACTTAGTCGTTTCGAAGGTCTGTCACATAAAAAAATTGCAGAAAAACTTCAAATCTCCGAAAATACAGTTAAGGTTCAAATATACAGGGCTTTATCAAAGATAAAAGATGCTCTGGATTCAGGATCGATGCTTCTTTTTAATTTATTTTTCAAAAAATAACAGCGGGCTTGTAATACCTGCTGCCTCTAATTGTGTCATAAATAACAGAGACTTGTTATGAAATTGAATATGAATATAACTGAAATTGAAAAAAAGGCTATAATCAATTATTTATCGGGTGAATTCTCAGCTTCAGATGCTGAAGTTTTAAATAAATGGTTGTCGGAAAGTGAGAGCAATAAGTTGCTTTTCGATCAGTTCTCCGATATATGGCAAGCGGGCTATCATCATATTGCAAAGAATAAAATCGATATTGAACAAGCCTGGACAGATATCCAGAAGCGGCTTCATCTGGGTGACAGCAAAAAAACAAAAATCGTTTGGAAAGAGATATTGCGATATGCGGCGGTATTTGTTATTGCAGCCTTTTTGGGTACTATGGGATATCACCTTTTGAGGCCAGAAGAAGCCATAACGCAGGTTGCAAAGAGAGTTGAGTTTATGGCTCCGCTGGGATCGCGATCTTACGTTCAGCTTGCTGATGGCAGCAAGGTTTGGCTGAATGCAGGTACTACCATTAGTTATTTAACTACATACGGAGCAAACAACAGGGATATAAAACTTACCGGTGAGGCCTATTTCGATGTGGCAAAGAATAAGGTTTTACCTTTTGTGGTGAATTCCGGAGACATATCGGTCACTGCCCTTGGAACACAGTTTAATGTAAAAGCATATGCTGAGGAAAAAAGGATTGAAACAACACTAATTGAAGGTTCTGTCCGGCTCGATGGTAATTCTTTTAAATTAGGTAAAGAGGTTATTTTAAAACCCAATCAAAAAGCCATATTTACCAATTTGGATAAGCCAACAATGGAGATTGTTGAAAATGTTGATCCCCGTCCGGTTGTATCTTGGAAAGAAGAAAGATGGGTCATTCAGAATGAGAAACTTGGCGAACTGGCTAAAAAGCTGGAACGCAGGTACGATGTTAACTTCATTTTTGATGATGAAGTCTTGAAAGAATACGCATTCGGAGGTACACTCGAAGACGAAAATATAGAGCAAATTATGAAAGCGATAAGTTATACCGCTCCTATAAAATATGTTATCCAGGATAATACGGTATACATTATGGCTGACGGAAACAAAATGAAAAAATTTAAATCGCTGCTTATGGAATAAATCCTAAACGAATTAAACAAAATTGGGAGATTTGGCACATCTCCCAATTAAAAGCGTTAATCAATTGTTGCTTCAAATTGGCACTTTAAAGCAACTCAATTTTAAACTTTACAATTCAAATTTATGAAAAAATTACGAATGGGCTCGTCCTGTGCCTTTAAACGGGATTTAAAAAAACTATTACTTATGACGAAACTTACTGTTTTTTTGAGCTTCTTTTTGGTTCTGCAGCTTTCGGCAACGGTATATTCGCAAACTACTCGCTTGTCAATCGATACTGAGAACAAAACAGTAAAGGAACTTTTTATTGAGATTGAAGAACAAAGCAAATTTCGTTTTTTCTATAACGAAAAGTTTGTTGACTTAAACAGAAAAGTTGATTTTAATATTGAGGAACAATCAATCGATGAAGTATTGAGTCAGTTATTCGAATCATCAACAGTAACCTATAAAATTCTCGAGAATAATTTAATTGTTATTACTCCGGTAAACCAACAACAGGAAAAGAAAATGACCGGAAAAGTAACCGATTCTGATGGAAATCCATTACCCGGTGTAACCGTAATTATAAAAGGAACCAGTAAGGGTACAGTAACCGGACCGGAAGGACAATATAATCTAAACAATATTCCTGATGGAAATACAATTCTCGTCTTTTCGTTTGTGGGAATGAGATCCCAGGAAGTTCAGGTTGGAGAACAAACAAAAATTGATGTTACATTGGCAACCGATGCTATTGGTATTGAAGAGATCGTGGCTGTTGGTTACGGAACCATGAAAAAGGCTAATGTAACAGGAGCACTTACCGGGGTAAAAGAAGAAAGTCTGCAGGAACGTGCAGTAACAAACGTTGATGAAGCATTGGCAGGACAAATGGCCGGTGTGCGTATTCAGCAGGCCAATGGTGTTCCCGGCGAAAAATCGATCATTAAAATTCGCGGTGTAAACTCCATTAATTCAGGTAACGAACCTTTGTATGTGGTAGATGGAATTACTATTTCTGATTTAACAAGCGTTAATATTGATGACATCGAATCGATCCAGGTATTGAAAGATGCTTCTTCTGCTGCCATTTATGGTGCTCGCGGTGCAAATGGTGTAATTCTGGTAACAACAAAATCAGGTACCCATGGAAAACCGGTTATTACTTTTGATAGCTATTTGGGTGTACAACAAGCTGAAAAGCTTTACGAAGTAATGAATAAAGAACAGCTAACTGATTATGTTGTTTGGGCCAGAAATGAAGCTTATCGCAGAGAAGTGGGCGGAGATCCTTCAACTCCATGGGCTGAGCGTCCCTCAAAATATCAAATTCCTCAAAACTGGATCGACGACTGGGACAATAATTTGGCTAATCTTCCTGATAACAACTGGCAGGATGAAGTTTACCGCAACGCTTTATTGCAGAGCTATCAGCTTTCAGTAGCCGGAGGTACCGATAAAACTAAATATTTCTTTTCAGGACGTTTTTTCGACCAGGAAGGTATTGTTATCGAAACCGGAATGCAACGTACTTCATTCAGGGCAAAAATTGATACCGAATTAAATAAACGTTTAAGGGTTGGAATTAACCTGGCACCTACCTTTTCTACTTACAATACTTCAGGAACTACCGATAAGGAAAGTATTGTACACCATACTTTGTATATGTTGCCAACTACTAACTTTGATGAGCAAACATATGATACCAAGATTGTTCAGTATTTTATGAATCCCATGGAAAAGTTGAAACGCAGAACAGCTGAAACGCGCTCAACTGATATCAACCTGTCGGTGTACGGAGAGTTGGATTTGTTAAAAAATATGACTTTCAGATCGTCATATGCCAAACAAATGTACGACATGAATGATAAGGTATTTTATCCACTGGAAGTTGAAAACGGACAATACCATTACGGATCGTACACAACCAATAAAATTTCGAAATGGCAGCTCGATAATACACTTACCTATAACCTGAAGTTGGATGACCATAATTTTAACTTTTTAGTTGGTCAATCTTGCGAATACAGAAAAATATGGTATTCATACCAGCAATCGAAAGGTTATCCGAATGCAGCAGTTTATACGCTAAACGTTGCAACCGAAACAATGACTTCGACAACTACTGAAGTAGAAGAAGCGATTGCATCGTATTTTGGTCGTATTCAGTACGATTATAAAGACAAATATCTACTTTCTGTAAGTGCCCGCTACGATGGTTCATCTCGATTTGGTAGCAATAATAAATGGGGTTTATTCCCGGCTGTTTCAGCAGGTTGGAAAGTGTCTGAAGAAAGTTTTATGGAAGACATTTCGTGGATCGACCAGCTTAAGTTACGTGGTAGTTTTGGTCTTGCAGGAAACGACAATATTGGTAATTATCGGTGGGTTGGTACAGTTGGTTCGGCCAACTATAACTTGAACGACAAACTGGTTAACGGTTACCTTCAATCGGGAATAGAAAATTCAGATTTCTCGTGGGAAACAACTCAAAGTATCGACGTGGGTATTGATTTATATGCCTTAAATAATCGTTTCCAGATTGCACTCGATTATTATAACAATACCACAAAAGATGTGTTGATGGATGTTCCGGTTCCTGCGCAATCGGGTTATTCAAGTATGACTCAGAATTATGGTGAGGTTCGTAACAGTGGATTTGAAACCGAACTGACAGGTGTAATTCTCGATAGAAAATTGAAATGGGAATCATCGTTTAACCTTTCATACAATAAAAACGAAGTTATTAAAGTTCAGGATCCTTTCAACATGAGTTACGGTGGTATTTATTCACGTGTTGAAGAAGGACACCCAATGTATGGTTTTTACATGTTTGAAGTTGATGGTTTGTTAACCGAAGCGGATATGAACGATGTAACAGTTGCAAAAGTGGCCGGTACTGAAGCCGGTGGCAAAAAATATGTTGACACAAATAACGATGGAGAAATTACTGCAGATGATCGCACCTGGGTAGGAAATCCATATCCTGAATTTATTTATGGGTTTACCAACCGCTTTAGCTATGGCGATTTCGACTTCAGTTTTATGTTCCAGGCTCAAACAGGCAGTGATATCCTTTTTATGTTTGCCCGACAAATTGACGGAGGTGCCAGTAACGGATTCTATAACCAACTTTCAAGATGGGCAGATTGTTACAGATCAGCCGATGATCCTGGCGACGGAAGAACAAAATATCCGTTTGCAAAGGGTATGGCACGTTGGGATACCGACGATTTATACGATGCGTCTTACATTCGTTTAAAAAACATTACTTTGGGATATAACCTGCCAAAAACAGCTACTCAAAAAATGGGTATCGCAGGAATGAGGTTCTTTTTAACCTGCGATAATGTGTTTACACATTTTCTTGATAAAGATTTCCCCGGGGTTACAACCGAATCAAATACTTCAAGAACTTACAATGGATTTGGAGCCGATTATGCCACTTATCCGTTAGCAAGAAAAATTAGTTTAGGACTAAAAGTAAACTTTTAAAATTTAGACACTATGTTAAAAATAAAACGAATAATATATATATCGATACTTGCGGTAATCAGTTTTTCCTGCTCATCTGATTTCCTTGAATTGTACCCGATATCATCACAAACTACCGGAGCTTTTTATAAAACTCAGGCTGATTTTGATCAGGCCCTGGCGGCTTGTTACAAAAAAATGCAGGATTATTACGACGCTTATTCCACATACGAATATTTGGTTGAAGCGAAAAACGACGATGTAATGCCCGGCCCTTACGGAAGTGCCGATATCGCCCGCTTTATCGATGATGCAACGTCCAGCACAACTGCAAGTTACTGGTCGATGGCTTTTGGCGTTATTACTACCTGCAATCAATTAATAACATATATCGACGACGCTGAAGAGGAAATTAGCAATAAAGCCGAAATGGTAGCTCAGGCTCGTTTTATACGGGGTTTGATTTATTTCGATTTAGTTAGAATTTACGGAGGAATGCCATTGTACGATCAGGCTTATGATATTTCAATGTACTATGAAATTCCGCGTTCAAACGTTGAAGATACCTACGATTTTATTTATGCGGATTTTCAGGCAGCTGCCAGTGTTTTACCCGGAGAATATTCAGGTAATGAAAAGGGAAGTATTACCTCTTACGCTGCAAAAGGATTTCTTGCAAAAGCGTATTTGTATAATGAACAATACACTGAAGCTCTGAATTTATTAAACGAGATAATCGGTTCAGGTAAATTTGAGTTTTACAACGACTGGTCGGAAATCTGGAACGAAGAGAATGACAACGGACCTCAGGCTGTTTTCCAGGTTCAGTTTATGTCTGGAACAACCAGCCGAGAACAGGGATGTCAGTATTTAACCTATTGCGCACCTGAAAATATTGCCGTAGGAAACTTAGCTGATAAGAAATATCCTCTGGGGGGAGCAACTACGCAAATGATTGTTTCGCAGGACCTGTTCGATTCTTTCGAAGAAGGAGATATTAGACGTGATCTTACAATCTGTTCAGAATACCTGAACAAACAGGATGTAATAAATACCTCAAATTATTTTGTATGGAAGTTTACTCACAAAGCAAATATTCCTTCAATAACTGAAGACTGGGGATTAAACCGTAGTTTACTTCGTTACACTGATATTTTGATGATGAAAGCTGAATGTATCAATAACATCAGCGGTCCTACTACCGATGCTGTAGGCATTGTAAACCAGGTGCGTAACCGTGCAGGATTGGCCGACTTAACAGAAGAATATACAACATCGAAAGATGCATTCTTCGGGGCAATTGTTCGCGAACGCCGACATGAGTTTGCATTCGAAAATCAACGTTGGTTCGACCTGGTTCGCTGGGGGATTGCAGTTGACGTAATGAATGATTTTCTTGCAGATATGGAGGTTAATGTGAGTCGTTCGATGAGTGCGAATCAGGAGCTCTATCCTATTCCTGCGGAACAAATTGAAATTATTGGCGACGAAACAATATTATCTCAAAATCCCGGATATTAGTATCTACTTGAAAGGATCGGGTACTTCCCGGTCTTTTCTTTATAAAGAGCCTCGCTCAAAGTTTATTGAAAAGGTATCGTTTTGTGCCTTATCATCTGAATAAAGAAATTATGAATAACCATAAAGAACTACTCGTTTTACTATTGGTCAACCTAATATGTTTTCAATTATTTGCGCAAGAATATGGAGTGCAGTCTATGGAAGAACCTTTTCGATGGACTCCTTCATTTCTGTCAAATGATGATTCGCCATTTCTTATCTCTGAGGAATTTAGCGGAATTATTTTTATAGGGAGGTACCGGAATTATACCAATGCAGACACCTGGTACCCCAGTTGGGGAGAGGATGATCGATTATATTCGCCCTGGACTGACGGGTACATTGATGATGCACAAATTTATGAGCCGTTTCGTGAGTGGCATCCCGGGCATGCATGTAATTCTGTTAATTATTTGGGGCGAAAAGCATCAACTGCTCAAGCCATAATATCAGGAAACGACCCTATGGATTTAACAATAACGGATATTGGTGGTTCCATTGAAGCTTCGCCAAGCCCTTACGGAGGGCGTTATCCGTGTGGTTCGTTAATGTATAACGGAGTGTGGTATTACGGAACTTATGCATTAACCAATAACCAAACTTGCCGGTGTGGTGGAGTAGGCTGGACAGAGTTAGGCCCTTTTGTCGGATTTCGCACCTCGACAGACAAAGGCAAAACATGGACGGAAACCAAACATACTCCTTCAAACGCACTGTTTTCAGAGAACCCGGATTCCGCAAAAGTAAAAATCGGGGCGCCTCATTTTGTGGATTTTGGAAAAAATATGGAACATTCTCCCGACGGAAAAGCATATTTAGTGGCACACGGATCAACCGATTCCAATTCATGCAACAGTTGGATTCAGGGAGATCATATTTACTTGTTACGGGTAACTCCCGGTTTGGAAGCCATTAATGATGCAAACAGTTATGAATTTTATGCAGGGAACGACAAAAAGGGAAATGCAATCTGGACCAGTGATTTTTCAGAAATAAAACCCTTGTTGTCGTGGCCGGGACATTTGGGATGCGTTACTGTAACGTATAATGCCGCATTACAAAAATACTTGATGTGTATCACCCGCGGTGTAGATGTTTCGGCAGATACTAACCGAAAAGGATATACCAGCTTGCGTTTTGATTCAATGATTTTGGCAGCAGATGATTTAACAGGTAACTGGGAGATCGTTCAGCGGCTTGATTGTTTTGGCCCGGTGGCCTATTTCCTGAATATCCCTTCAAAATTTATTTCTGAAGATGGTAAGAAAATGTGGCTTTGTTATTCTGCCAATTTCCACGATAAGAATATGTATCCGAATCCACCGGGAAGCTTTTACACTTTATCGCTGCACGAGTTTCTTTTAGAGGATAAATAGAAGATTTTTAACTTTTTATTTTAAGCAAATCGTTGTGTAATAATTCGTACCTGTTTTAAATACACAATATAATTAAACCTAATAATCAATCAATGAAAACGATAACTGCTGTTTTATTCTTGTCGCTCGTAAGTGTAGTTTTATTTTGCAGGGGAGAGGATAACATATACAAAATAACCGATTCTGATATTAACCAGAACGGCACAAGTTTAAATACTGTTGCCATTCAAAAAGCAATTAACCAGGCATACACCGATGGTGGAGGTGTCATTGTTTTTCCTGAAGGAACTTATTTAACAGGAAGTATCGTGTTGAAGAGCAACGTTAGTCTTCGTCTCGAAAAAGGAGCCACAATTTTGGGTAGCAGTAACCGGATGGATTACAGAGGTTTAAACCGTTGGCTGGCTTTGATTCTTGCCGATGGACAAACGAATGTTGGTATTTCCGGCGAAGGAACCATTGATGGACAGGGACTTGAACTGGCATTGCATACCGATAGCTTGTATCATGCAGGAGTTATTGAGGATCCGAATTACAGTGTAAGATTGTCGCGCCCGAGCGAATACCAGCGGCCACAAATCATCGAAATGGTAAACTGTAAAAATGTAAATATTACTGGAGTAAATATTAAAGATGCAGCCTGCTGGGTTCAAACTTACGATCGCTGTCAGAATTTATTTATCGACAGGATAAATGTTTATAGTGACGCTTATTGGAACAACGACGGTTTGGATATAAGCGACTGTAAAAATGTTCGAATCACAAATTGTGTCGTTAATTCTGCTGATGACGGTATTTGTTTAAAATCGCATTCGCCTTCTCATTTTAACGACAGCATTTACGTTGGTAATTGTACAGTCCGGTCGAGTGCCAGTGCTGTAAAGTTTGGAACTGCTTCGAGTGGCGGTTTCAAAAATGTAAAAATTGAGCATATTAAAGTCTACGATACTTTTCGTTCAGCCATTGCAATTGAATCGGTGGACGGTGGTTTCCTCGAGAATATTGATATTTCTGATATTGAGGCAGAAAATACCGGAAATGCAATTTTTATACGGCTGGGAAAAAGAAATAAAAATGGAGAGGCAGGTTCCTTATCGAATGTAAAAATTCATGATGTAAAAGTTCAGATAGCACAGGAGAGACCGGACAAAGATTATATTATCAGAGGACCGGCTTTGCCGTTTTTTCACAATCCTTTTCCATCGTCAATTACCGGTATTTCAGGGGCTCAGGTAAAAAATGTTAGTATCGAAAATGTAGAAATAACATTTTCCGACAATGCTCATAAAGGATATGCCTATCTGCCGGTAACCCGGTTATCGGATGTACCTGAAAAGATTACGAATTATCCTGAATTTTCAATGTTTGGCGAACTGCCTGCATGGGGATTTTATGTACGACACGTTGACGGTCTTTCCCTGAAAAATATCAAATTGACAATGACCGGCAAGGATTTCAGGCCTGCCTGGGTTTTTGATGATATTGTCGATTTAAAACTGGAGAATCCGGTAATTCAGGGATATGGAAATCAGGTACAAATAATTTTGAGGAATGTCAGGGAAAAGGATATCGACCGGCAAACCAAAGAATATGGCATTAGAATAGTCGATTGATAGATACTTGTAGGATTTTGCAGTAGATAAATAAGAATATCAACATGGTACAAGGAAAAACAGCATTGCAAAAAACGTTAAATCATCAGCAACCCGATAAAATTGTGGTTGATATGGGATCAACAGCGGTAACGGGAATTCATGTTTTAACCCTTTCTAAATTGCGCGATAAACTGGGGTTGGAGAAAAGGCCGGTTCGTGTTATCGAGCCTTACCAAATGTTGGGCGAAGTTGATCAGGATATTATCGACGTTTTGGGTATTGACGTGGTTGGTGTAAGCGGTAAAAACAATATGTTCGGGTTCGACAATCAACCACCGCTTAAAATCTGGGTAACACCTTGGGGGCAGGAGCTGCTGGTTCCGGAACAGTTTAATGTTAAAACCGATACCGATGGCAGCACTTTCATGTTTCCCGAAGGAGATACCTCTGTGGCTCCTTCGGGAAGAATGCCGGCCACCGGTTACTTTTTTGATGCCATTATAAGGCAGGAAACCATCGATGACAATAAACTGAATATTGAAGATAACCTCGAAGAATTTACCTTTATTACAAATGAAGAATTGGATTACTGGGAAACTGAAGTAAAGAAAGCGTATCATACAGGGAAAGGTGTGATAGCCAACTTTGGAGGAACAGCCCTGGGCGATATCGCCCTGGTGCCCGGAATGAATTTAAAATATCCCAAAGGGATCAGGGATATTTCTGAATGGTACATCAGCACAATTATGCGGATGGACTATGTTATGGAGATATTTGACCGCCAAACAGATATTGCTATAAGTAATTTTGAAAAAATATATCAACGTGTTGGAAATATGGTGGATGCCGTGTTTACATGTGGCACCGATTTTGGCACACAAGACTCCACGTTTTGTGCCCCCGAACAGTTTGATGAAACGTGGATGCCGTATTATAAACGACTAAACGACTGGATTCATCAAAATACAGAATGGAAAACATTTAAACATTCATGTGGAGCTGTTGAGGGATTTATGAGTCGTTTTATCGATGCAGGATTTGATATTATCAATCCTGTTCAGGTTAATGCCGCAGGAATGGATATCAGGCACCTGAAAGAGACCTACGGAAATGATCTTGTTTTTTGGGGAGGCGGTATAGACACACAAAAATTATTACCCTTTGGAAGCACAGATGAGGTGAAAAGAGAGGTGATAAAAACTTGTGAAATCCTTTCCGGAGATGGTGGTTTTGTTTTTAATACTGTCCATAATGTACAGGCCAATGTGCCGGTAGAAAATCTATTGGCTATGTTTGAAGGTATCCGCGATTTCAATGGCAATAAATCGTTTAAAATTTGAAGAACTGAACTCACCGTAAATAAAAAACCAGGGTGATTCATAATAATTCATTTTCACTTTCACAATAAATCAATCTTCTATAAAAAGACAGTACTATGAAAAATCTTTTTAAAATAATTCCTCTTTTATTTCTGATCTGGTCTTGTTCTTCCAATCAGTTTAAATATACCGAAAGCCCTTCCGGAATTGTGTTTTCTTGTAATGGCATAAAAAAAAGAGTTGAATTCTACGGCGAAAATATCCTCCGTGTATCTGTTGTTGGAATCGATCGGCTTTTTAAAGATTCAAGTCTCGTAGTTATTGCCAACAGCAAAAGAACGGATTTTCTGACAGAAGATAATCCTGATCATTTGATTTTGAAAACCAGAGGAATGAATGTGAAAATTGATAAGAACAATGGGGCACTTGTTTTTCTCGATTCTCTTAATCGTATATACTTTTCTGAACATCCTGTAAAATTGCCAACGTTGAAGGACACGCTTATTGCAGATGAACATCAATATTCAATTTTTCAGCCTTTTCAAATAACAGATGGAGAAGGAATTTATGGATTGGGGCAATTCCAGAATGGTTTTATGAACTACCGGAACAAGGATTTAGAGTTGGTTCAGGCCAATAAAATTTCCATTGTTCCTTTACTCGTATCCACCAATAATTATGGCATTTTATGGGATAATTATTCGCATTCCGAATTTCATGATGGCGAAGATTGTACGTCCTTTTCTTCAGAAATTGCCGATCAGATTGATTATTATTTTATTGCCGGAGATAATATGGATGGGGTGATTTCGGGTTACAGGAAGTTAACCGGAAAGGCTCCCATGTTTTCGAAAAAAGCTTTCGGATACTGGCAAAGTAAAGAGCGGTATAAATCGTTTGCAGAATTACACGATGTGGTTAAAAAGTATCGCGAGAATAATATTCCCATCGATAACATTGTTCAGGACTGGCGTTACTGGGGCGACGGAAAATATTGGAGCAGCATGTATTTTGAGCCTGAATTTTATTCCAATCCCGAACAAAATATTAAGGAACTGCATGGACAACACGTCGATTTAATGGTTTCCATCTGGCCTTGTTTGGGCGACAAGTCAGAAATTTTTCAGGAGATGGAAACTAATGGATTTCTTTATAATCAGAATCACTGGTGCGGGGGCAAGGTGTACGATGCATATTCACCCAAAGCCCGTGAAATTTATTGGAAACATATTCAAAAGGGATTAGCCGAAAAAGGAGTTGATGCTTTTTGGATGGACGGCACTGAACCCGAATTCTCCAGCACCGACGATCAGGAAGTAACCGAAAAGGAAATTCTAAAAGTTGGCAAAACCCACGCCGGTTCTGCCGCAAAATACCTGAATACCTACTCGCTGGTAACTACCGATGGTGTTTATCGGCAACACCGCAAATACACTGATAAAAAACGGGCATTTATATTAACCCGTTCGGCCTGGGCCGGCCAACAGCGAAATGGCGCAGTTAGCTGGTCGGGCGATGTATCTGCCAATTACTCCAACCTCAAAAAACAGGTAGCTGCCGGAATTAACTTTTGTATGGCAGGAATTCCATACTGGACGCACGATATTGGTGCATTTTTCCCAACAGGACGGGGAGGAATGTACCCCAAAGGAATTGAAGATCCTGCTTACCGCGAACTTTACGTCCGCTGGTTTCAGTTTGGTGCTTTTTCCCCCATTTTTCGCTCTCACGGCACAGGCACACCACGTGAGGTTTGGCAGTTTAAAAATCGTGATCCTAAAATGTACGAGGCTTTGCTAAAGAGTTTAAAACTTCGTTATCGCCTGCTACCTTATATTTATTCCGAAACCTGGCAGATTACTTCTAACGATTACACTTTAATGAGAGGCCTCCCGATGGATTTTGCTGAGGATGAGAATACGCGCGAAATCGCTGATGAGTATATGTTTGGACAGTCATTTTTGGTAAAACCGGTTACTAAAAATATGTATTACGAAATTCCTTCATTGCCGGATGCTGTCCCTGCTGAGAATTTACAAACTCCAGATAACAAACCCGGAATGCAGGTAACTTTCTTTGAAGGCAAAGAATTTGAAAAAGAATTATATCAGGGAGTTGATAAAGGGATCAATCATAACTGGGGGGGCGGTGGTTTGCCACAAGGTGTGCCTGAGACCAATTTTTCGGCCCGCTGGGAGGGCTCGGTAATTGCTGATGAAAGCGGAATCCATAAATTTGGTTTTACTTCGGATGACGGGGTGCGTATCTGGTTTAATAAAAAGTTGGTAGTTGATGAATGGAAGTCTGGGAGTTCAACTTATTATTTCAGCAAAGATCTGGAAAAAGGCAAAAAGTATCCTGTAAAAATTGAGTATTTCCAGGGCAAAGGTGGCGCAATCGCACGGCTGGGATGGTTTACTCCGGCTTATGCAAGAAATCAAAAAGCTTTGTCGAAATTCGATTCGGTTTATTTACCTCAAAGTAAAGGTTGGTACGACTTCTGGACAAACGAATTTTATACCGGACAACAAACTGTTTCGAAAGAATATCCCATCGATATTTTCCCATTGTTTGTAAAAGCCGGTTCTGTTATTCCTTATGGACCCGAAGTTCAATATGCCGATGAAAAAACAGACAACCCAATGGAAATCAGGATTTACGCCGGCGATAATGGAGCTTTTACTTTTTATGAAGATGAGGGAAATAATTACAACTATGAGGATGAAAAATACAATACAATAGAATTTCGATGGAATGATGATAAAAAATTGTTGACAATTGGTGAAAGTTCCGGTAATTTTGAGGGATTCATAAAAGAAAAAAGATTTAAGATTGTTTTGATCGATTCCACTCAACAAGGGGAGGATAAAAATATCAAAGCACAAAAAGAAATCTTTTACGTGGGTGAATCAATGGAAATCAACTTTAACTGAGAAAAATATGCCAGCAGTAACCAGAAGAAATTTTATTAAACAAAGCGCAATCGGAGTAGCGGGAGTTTCGCTTTTTCCCGGAATGATAAATGAAGAGAAAGCTTTTATCGACAGGTTGTTACCTGCTCCCGTAGGTGGCGGTTTTGCCATGGATGATTATTGGGTATGGGGCTCATCGGTAATAAAAGGCCCTGATGGGAAATACCACATGTTTGCGGATCGTTGGAAAAAAGATCTGGGATTTGGTGCCTGGGTAACCAGCTCCGAAGTCGTTCATGCTGTGTCGGATACTCCAGAAGGCCCGTATCAATTTGAAGCGGTTGCTCTGCCGCGTCGTGGGAAGGAATTTTTTGATGGTTTGGTTACGCATAATCCACGCGTTATTTTTTATAAAGGCACGTATTATCTCTATTATTTTGGAACAACTTATGATTTCCCGATACCAACACCCGGTGTAAATTGGGAAGACGACTGGTTTGGTCGTGCCTGGATGAACAAACGAATTGGAGTGGCTTCAGCGAAATCATTGTACGGCCCGTGGAAAAGGATGTCGAAGCCGGTGATTGAACCACGTCCCGGGAAATGGGATTCCAGCATCACAACAAATCCGTCGCCGGTAATTAATCCCAAAACGGGCAAAATTTTGTTGATGTACAAATCGTCTCCAAAGGACTGGAATCCACCCTTGTTGCTGGGAGTGGCAGAAAGCATCCATCCGCAGGGAAAATACAAGCGTTTATCCAACGAACCTGTTTTCCATTTTCATACCAGTGATGAAAAACAAAACGATGTGGAAGATCCTTTTGTGTGGTGGTCGGGTAAACAATATGAATTGATTATGAAAGACCGGTTCGGACATATTTGTGGAGAAGAGGGCGGTGGTATTCATGCCTGGTCACCCGATGGAGTAGAATGGAAACTCTCACAGAAAGTGAAAGCTTATTCTCGCACGGTAAAATGGGATGACGGGAATTCCACTTTAATGGCCAATTTTGAACGGCCTTTCCTTTTATTTGAAAACGGTAAGCCAACACATTTGTTTGCTGCAACCGGAACAGGAGGAAAACAATGGGCATTTAAGAAAACCTGGAACATGGTTATTCCGCTCGACTTTTAAAGAGCTTATTAAAGCGAATCAATTAGATTTTTATTATATAGTTAGTTTAGTTTATGAATGGTCTCCCGGGAATTTCTTAGGAGATCATTTTTTTTATGCTGAACTGGAACCCGGGAATGGGAAGCTTGACTATAATTATTTGATTATTTTTGAAATTTATCAGAACCTGTTATTCTGGCCTCGGGCTGGTATAAATATTTAAACGAATGAAACGAGCATGAGAAAGTCTTCACACATAGGCGAATGATTATAACCATGCGAGTTCCATCTGTTGCAAAAAATGAACACTTATAAACAGATGAAAAATCAATCAAAAGTAATAGGAATAGGCGAGTTGTTGTGGGATGTTTTTCCTGATCACAAGAAAATTGGCGGCGCACCGGTCAATTTTGCTTATCATGTTTCAAAACTGGGGAACAGCAGTTTGGCACTAAGTGCTGTCGGTAAAGATGAATTGGGTGATGAGCTAATTGAGGTGATCGATAAAGCGGGAGTGCATTACGATGTGGAACATACCAATTACCCGAGCGGAACGGTTCAGGTTACTTTAAGTGGAGAAGGCGTTCCCAGTTACGAGATTTGTGAACCGGTGGCCTGGGATTTTATTCCTTTAAAACCTGAATGGGAAGAAGAAGCGAAAAAAGCTTCGGCTATTTGCTTTGGCTCGCTGGCACAGCGGGGCGAGGTTTCACGGCAAAGCATTCGTCGGTTCCTGGAATTGGCGCCCGTGGCAACGTTTAAAGTTTTCGATATTAATTTACGGCAGCAGTTTTATTCTGAACAGCAGGTTCGCGAGTCGTTAGAATTATGCAATGTGCTAAAAATAAATGACGAAGAACTGGAAGTTGTTGCTGAAATGTTCAGACTTACCGGAAGCCAGGATGAACAGTGCCAAACACTACTTGATCAGTTTCAGTTAAAATTACTGGTGCTTACCTGCGGAATCAATGGTAGTTACCTGTACAGAAACAATGAGATTTCGTATAAAGAAACCCCAAAAGTAAAAGTTGCCGACACCGTTGGGGCCGGAGACTCTTTTACCGCAGCAATTGTTGCCGGTCTTCTGAACAACCAAAGTCTTGATGAAATGCATGAACGGGCTGTGAAACTTTCGGCTTTTGTGTGTACTCAAAATGGAGCCATGCCGGAGTACCAGGCAGAAGACTTTTTTAAGTAATCAAATACAAAATTTAAAATAACGTTTTTGCTGTTCGGGAATGATAATCCACACGTTTATTTGCGGCAACAGGAACAGTAAAACGATAGAGGGAATATTGAATGCCTTATACAGCGCATTTTTGCTTTCTCTAATTTTGTTTAGTTTTGCTCCAAGGTGTAAAATCAGGCTCGAGTGAAGTACACTCAAATTCATTTTCGATTTAATGAATTCTGATTACCTTATTCATTTAACAGTTGATAATCGGTGCCTAACAACGAGAAAGAGACAATATTATTAATTCAGGGATTGAAGAAGGGAAACCATTCCTGCTTTAAAAAGTTGTATGATTTGTATAGTTCTCAGCTTTACAGTTTTTCGTTTAACCTTTTAAAATCAAAAAATAAGGCCGAAGATATTGTTCAGGAGACATTCCTTAAAATATGGGACAGAAGAGCTCAATTAAAAACCGACGGTTCGTTCAGGTCCCTGCTTATGACCATTGCATTGAATGATATCAGGGGCACATTTAATCAAATTTCCAGAGACAATAATCTGAAAAATGAGTTATTATTTCAACTAAGTAGTAGCTCGGAAAAATATTCACCCGATGATAATTACGAGGAATTGGTGAAAAAACTGGAAACCTTGCTCGATCAGTTACCGGAAAAAAGAAAGCAGATATTCGTTAAAAAGAAAATTGAGGGGCAAAAGGCAAAAAACATCGCTGTGGAATTGAATATTTCCGAAAAAACAGTTGAGTATCATGTGGCCCAGACAATGAAATACCTGAAAGAAGAGTTTAAGTCAGCCGGAGTTTCAGGTATAATTCTTCATATTTTATTATCAAAAATGCATAAAAAATCACGGCTCTAATATTTTGATAATAAGAATTTTAGTGATTTATTTTTTTGTGAGATAAAAAAAAGTGAAAAAAACTTTAGGGTTTTTTAGCATTTTCTGATGTAGTAAACAGAGAGCTAAACTGATAATTCGCTTCAAAAACGTTTTGAAATTACAAAACGATGGCATTTATGGTTTCTCTCTCCAATGATATTTAAGATGAATAAGAAGGAAAAAAATACTATACTTGACCGATACCTTAAAGGAACTTATTCCTTAAACGATTACCTAAAATTGGGGAAGTGGTTTAAAAATGATTCCGATTTCAAAGACGTCAGATTATTGGTTGAAGAAAAATGGGAAAACTACGATAACGATTCTTCAGAAAAGATAGGAAGCGAAGTTTTCGATAAAATTTCAAGTCGCATCTTGCTGAAGAAAGAGTCTAAAAAACCATTTATAAATCTGTTTATAAAGGTTGCTGCAGCTCTGGTGATTGGACTGCTGGCAGGATATTTTGTTTCCTATCTGCAGAAAGAAGCCGTTGAACAGGTGTATTTCACATCGCGTGCCCCGAAAGGTTCAATCTCTGAAACAATGCTACCCGATGGAACTTTGATTGTTTTAAATGCAGGTTCAAAACTGGAATACTCGCTCGGGAAAAATAACCAGGTGAACGAGGTGAGTATAAATGGCGAAGCCTGGTTTGATGTACATCATAATCCAAATCGGACATTCGTTGTTAAAACGCCTTTTTATAATGTAAATGTAACCGGAACCCAGTTTAATGTAAAAGCTTACGACGAAGACGAAGATATTGCCACAACACTGGTAAAAGGCAGGGTTGTTATTACCTCCGGCGATAACGTTGCTTTAGCATCATCGCAAGAACTGAAACCCGGCGAGCAGTTTGCTTATAATAAAATCAGCAAAACAGGAACCATGCGTGAGGTGAGCACAAAGGCTTACACTGCATGGAAAGATAATAAACTGATTTTTCTGAATATGGATTTAAAAGAACTTATTTTGGTTCTTGAGCGTAAGTTCGGTGTAGAAATAGAAGTTCAAAATAAAGAGATTTTGGACCTGCATTATACCGGTACAATTAAGAATGAAAGTATCCTGGAAATAATGGATCTGATTGCATTAACGCTTCCAATCAAATACGAAATAATCGGACAAAAAATTGAAATAACATTAACCAAATAAAAACAGAATTTGCCTATGATATAGATCTGACCATACGATAAAAAAAGCCGGCGATGCTCCAACATCAAACCGGCAATTAAATTTAATCACGGTGCTCCAACACCATAAATAAATTACTAAAACATTCAAATTTATGAAAAAAAATTATGAACGGGCTATTCCTTATTTGAGGGAAGCACGAAAATTAATGCTAATTATGAAACTAACTTTGCTATTTCTAATTGTCGGGCTGTTACAGGTTTCTGCATCTGTATATTCTCAGACAGTGAAGTTTTCATTGAACTTAAGAAACCAGCGGGTTATTGAAGTCTTAAATGAGATTGAAGATAACAGTGAATTCCGTTTTTTCTACCAAAACGAACAGATCAATACAAATCGTCTTGTAACTGTAAAAACAGAAGATGCTTCGGTTGAAGAGATTTTATCTGATGTTTTCAGAGACACAGAGGTGTCTTTTAAAATTATGGATGAAAAACTGATCCTTCTTACTGTAGATAACAAGAAATCGGATTCTGATTCGGGCATCCAACAGAAAAAGAAAGTAACAGGTAAAGTAACCGATACCGAAGGACAGTCGTTACCAGGTGTTACCGTGGTTGTTAAAGGTACAACTACAGGAACAGTTACCGATATGGATGGTGCCTTTTCTTTACCCAATGTTGATGATGAAGACATACTGTTATTCTCTTTTGTAGGAATGAAATCACAAGAGATACCGGTTATGGGAAAAACCAATATCGATATTGTAATGGAAGAAGAAAGCATTGGTATTGGCGAAGTTGTTGCCATTGGATATGGAACGGTTAAAAAGAGCGATTTAACGGGAGCTGTGAGTTCTGTTAATGCTGACGATCTGAAAACCAGAGTTGGTGCTACTTTCGATCAGTTAATGACAGGCCAGACTGCAGGTGTAAACATTGTTCAAAGTAGTGGAGAACCTGGAGCAGGTGTTACAATTAAAGTAAGGGGATCGGCTTCTGTTAACGCAGGAACCAGTCCTTTGTATGTAATCGACGGTTATGCAATGGATAACGGTTCGATGAATGTTAACAGTGGTGCTGAATTTGACGGAAATACTGCGAGAAACCCGTTAACAAGTTTAAACCCTTCCGATATTGAATCTATTGAAATATTAAAAGATGCATCGGCCACAGCTATTTACGGAGCCCGTGGTGCAAATGGTGTAATTATAATTACTACCAAAAAAGGAGCTTCAGGCAAACCGGTTATTGCTTATGATGCATATTATGGTGTTCAGAGTGTTGCCAATAGGATCGATGTACTTACCGCACCCGAATATAAAACAGTGCTTAACGGATTAATTGCTGACGGAGCTTCAAGTTCTTCTGATATGGTTGAAGATTATACAGGTGGAACAGACTGGCAGGATGAAATTTTTAAAAGCAGTGCGCCGGTTCAAAGTCACAACTTGTCGTTAAGAGGAGGAACGGAAGCAGTTAAATACTTTGCGTCGATGAATTATTACGATCAGCAGGGTGTAGTTATCAGCTCCGGTTATAAAAGGTATGGTGCCAGAACAAATCTGGAGATAACTCCTTCTGAAAAATTACAATTTGGAATTAACATCAATGCCAATTACGAAAAAAGCGATGATGTACCAACGGGTTTTGGTATCAACGGAGAATCGGGAGCTATTTATTCTTCTTTAAATTTCGACCCAACCTTATCGGTAAAAGATGAGAATGGAGATTACGTTATTAATTCAGCGCTGGACATGGATAATCCTGTTGCTTCTGCAAAAGGAAAAGAAGGATTATCAAATGCCTATCGTGCATTTGGAACTTTTTATGCTCAATATGAGATACTCCCTGATTTAAAATTTAAGATTAACCTCAGCGGCGATGCCAGGAATGAAAGACGCGATACTTATGTTAGCCGTCTTACAAAACACGGCGCTGCTTCAGGAGGTATTGCCAGTATTTCAACCGGACAAAAATCCAATTTTCTGGAAGAAGCCACTTTAACTTATGCAAAAAAAATTGGTGTACATAGTATCAATGCTGTTGTTGGTTCAACATTTCAGAAATTTATGACTAGTTATACTTTCCAAACGGCCAGCGAATTTCCTTCTGATGCAACCGGTACCGATAACATGTCGCTTGGAACGCAATCGACTTACGATATGGGAAGTAGCAAATATGGAAGCCGTTTATTGTCGTATTTAGGACGTGTGAATTACGACTATAATAATAGATTTTTATTAACTGCATCATTGCGTATCGACGGTTCTTCAAAATTTGGATCCAACAATCGATTCGGATATTTTCCATCGGCAGCTTTTGGATGGAAACTTCATAACGAATCATTTATGAAAGACATTAGTGCCATTTCTGTAGCAAAACTTAGAGCCAGCTGGGGACAAACAGGAAACGAAGCTATTGGAAATAATGCTTACATGCTAACCTACAGCACAGGAGCTGATGCAATTTTAGATGGAGAAGCAGTTAGTTCGACTGCCCCAACTCGTTTACCCAACCCTGATTTAAAATGGGAAACAACCGAGCAAACTGATATAGGTATCGATTTTGGCTTGTTCGACAGTCGTATTTCGGGAACTGCCGACTATTTCCAAAAAACAACCAAAGATATGTTACTAAATAAACCGGTGTCATCTTCAACCGGCTTTACAAGTAAATTAGAAAATGCAGGGAGTGCTGCCGTTAAAGGCTGGGAATTTTCGCTTTCTACCTTTAATTTAACAGGCGCATTTACATGGAAATCGACAATAAATGTTACATCCATGAAAAGTGAAGTTAAAAATTTAGGCGGTGTTGATGAATTTACCTCAGGTTCAGCAGGACAATCAGGAAATATTTTCATTGTTCGCGAAGGACGCCCGCTTTATGCTTTTTACGGTTATGAAGTTGAAGGTATCTGGCAAAGTGATGATGATTTCTCGGTAATGAATGATACTTATCAACCCGGAGACCTGAAATTTAAAGATCAAAACGAAGATGGAAGTATAACTGCTGAGGATAAAGTTATTCTGGGAACTTCGATGCCAAATTTTGAATGGGGATTCATCAACTCTTTTGGATATAAAAATTTCGAACTTTCGGTTTCTGTTGAAGGTTCTCATGGTGGCAAAATGTTAAATCAAAACCTGGTTGACTCTTACTATCCTGTTTCTTTCAGAAGAAACCGCTTTGCTGAACCTTATTTAAATCGTTGGACAGAGTCAAATCCATCCGACAAATATCCGTCATTTGTTTCAACAGGAAACTGGGGATCTACTCAGGTAAATACAATAACAGTCGAGGATGCGTCTTATATTAGACTGAAAAATATATCCTTACGCTATAATTTTAATTTGAAGAAAACAAGTGTGATCAAATCGCTGAATGTATATGTTACTGCTGAGAACTTACTTACACTCACCGATTACTCTGGTTTCGATCCTACCATAAATCCTAACGGAGGAGATCCTTACAGAAGGGTAGACTTTAGTGCGTATCCTACTGCACGTACAATTATTACTGGTATTTCTGTTGAATTTTAAAAGCAATATTGATTATGAAACTCAAAATAAAAATATACATACTAACAACAATAATGGCACTTGCTTTTGTTGGATGCGAAGATATGCTTGAGCAGGAAACCTATAGTGAACTGGCTCCTGACAACTTTTTAAATACTGAAGAAGGTATTGAATCTGTACTCTATTCTTGTTTTGGAGCCGGTTATATAAATGGGTACGATCTTCACGATTGTACAAACATAACTAACTGGTGTACCGATATTGAATGGGAAACAGGAGGTCAGGAAGGATATACTTCTGTTTTAATATATGGTTTCAACTGGGACTCAGAAACAACCTGGTTAAGTGATGTAATGTGGGAACGTCCCTACCGTGCAATTCGAAATGCCAATTCGCTGTTAAGCTATATTGATGATTCGGAGGTAAGTGATGCTGATAAAGAACTTTATAAAGCTGAAGCCCGTTTCATCAGGGCTATGATGTATAATTATTTATACTCATGGTATGGTACTGTTCCTTTAAGAACCAGTACAGAAGATCCAACAGAAATGGCCAGGTGTACCGACGCCGAAATTACCTCTTTTATAGCAACCGAATTAGAAGCGGTTGCGCCACTTCTTCCTTATCCGGGCGAAGAAAAAAATTATGGAAGGCCTACACGAGGCGCTGCTTTAGCCCTGCTTTGCAAGTTTTATTTAAATCAAAAAGAATGGCAAAAAGCAGCTGATGCTGCACAGAAGGTTATCGATCTTGGTTATTACGAACTTTATAAAGATGGTGCTTATGCCGATATGTTTAAAGTTGAAAATGAACAAAACAAGGAATATATTCTTGTGAGCCCAAATACCGCAGAGAATAGAGGTCTCAATTATATGAACGGAGCTTTCCCTCCTAATTTTGCGAAAGATCCGATTAGTGGAATAACTAAATTATCGAACTGGAATAACTGGGCTGCTCAATATCGTTTATACGATTCATTTGTTAATACATTCGATCCTAATGATACCAGGGATGATTGTATTATAAAAGAATACATAAATTCTGCCGGTGATACCGTTTCTTTATTGAACAACAATAATACTCGTTCATTCAAATTCTGGCCCGATCCGGACGCGATTAGTAACGAGCATGGAAACGATATGCCATTAATCCGTTATGCCGATATTCTTTTGTCAAGAGCAGAAGCACTGAATAATTTAAGCAGCGCTCCTACTCAGGAAGCTATCGATTTGATAAACGAAGTTCGCGAACGTGCCGGATTAGACGATTTACAGCTTGCTGATTTCCCATCAACAGATAGTTTGAACGAACATTTGCTAAACGAACGTTCATGGGAATTGTATTGTGAAGCTTTTATACGCAGAGAAGATATGATTCGATTTGGAACATTCATTTCATCAGCAAAAGAACGGGGATATTCGGCAAAAGATTACCAGGTTTTATTCCCAATTCCGCAGAAGGAGGTTGATGCTAACAGCCTGATGGAACAAAACGAAGGATATTAACAGTAAAGTGATTCATAGGAACCGGTCTGAGTTTTAAAAAGATCGGTTCTTTTTTTTTATTTTGAATAAGGAAAAATATGAAATCGGAACTTCTTACCGGGAAGATCAGGGGAAAAAGCCGAAGTAGAATAATTTTTTTTAATCAAAACATAGGGAAATCAACAAGATAATCATTTATACTATGGTCAGGTTTATTTAAAGTAGCTTCTGACTATGGTTATTGAAATAGAAATAATCAATTTATAACCGGAAATATAAGATGATAAACAAATTTATTTTACTGATAATAACCACATCTTTTTTATTTGCTTGTTCAACCAGAAGCGAAAAGAAAGTTCAACCTGACAGACCCAACATACTGCTCTTTATGCTCGACGATATGGGCTTTTCTGATTTAGGCTGTTACGGCGGTGAAATTCAAACTCCCAACATCGACAACCTGGCTGCCGAAGGCGTACGTTTTATGCAGATGCACAACTGTGCCCGCTGCTGCCCGACAAGGGCTTCTTTACTTACCGGACACTACCCGCAAAAAGCCGGCATAAACGGAATGGGTGTAAATTTAAGTATGAATGCGGCTACCATTGCAGAAGTTTTGAAAGAAAATGGCTATCACACCGGAATGACCGGAAAATGGCATCTTTCCAGAACAAAACCCGTAGATGACCCGATGGAACAACTTCGCTGGATGGCGCATCGGGTAGATTACGGACCATTTTCTCCGCTGGAAAATTATCCCTGTAATCGTGGTTTTGAAGAACACTGGGGCGTTATTTGGGGCGTAGTAAATTATTTCGATCCATTTAGTTTGGTTCACAACGAAGAGCCAATAAAAGAAGTCCCCGATGATTTTTATATGACCGATTTTATTACTCAAAAATCAATTGATTTAATCGACGACTACAGCAAAGACGACAAACCATTCTTTTTGTATGTAGCCCACGATGCGCCACACTGGCCGCTTCACGCTTTGCCTGAAGATATTGAAAAATACAAAGATACCTACAAAGATGGCTGGGAAGCATTGCGTAAAAAAAGGTACGAACACATGGTTGAGATGGGATTAATCGATAAAGAAACCTACCCGCTTCCTGAAAATTCTTCCGGCAGAAAATGGGAAGATTGCGAGAAAAAAGACTACGAAGCCGCTTGTATGTCGGTACACGCAGCAATGGTTGACCATGTAGACCAGGGAATGGGAAAAATCATTCAGGAGTTAAAAGACAAAGGCATGTACGATAACACAATCATATTTGTACTTTCTGATAATGGAGCTTCTTATGAAAGAGGTTACCCACCCGGTTTCGACAGACCAGGATTCACCAGAGATTCAACAATTATTGAATACAACTCCGACCATCCCGGGCCGCAAACAACATGGAATTATATTGGAAATGCCTGGGCAAGCGCTGTAAATACGCCTTTCCGCTACTGGAAAAAAGAATCGTACGAAGGCGGCAGTGCAACTCCATTTATAGTTCACTGGCCGGAAAAACTAAAAGGTCAGGAAAATACGTTAAATCGCGGTGTTGCTCACGTAATCGATTTAATGCCCACATGTTTGCAACTGGCTGGTGCAGAATATCCTGATAGCATTAATAATGAAAAAACAGACCCGCTGCCGGGGACAAGTTTGTTGCCGCTTTTATTTAACGAAACCGCTTCAATTCATGACACGCTTTACTGGGAACATGAAGGAGGACGGGCCATTAGAATTGGCGATTGGAAAATGTCATCGCTTCCTAACAGAGATTGGGAACTTTTCAACCTGGCAGAAGATCACACTGAAATGACTGATTTATCAGAAAAATATCCTGAGAAAGTCGCTCAAATGGATGAAGCCTGGAAAAAATGGGCTAAAAGTGTAGGTTTGGCAACAGAATCCAATAAATAATTATTATGTTTCAAGCATAAAGCAATTATAAATCTAATAAACAAAATACTAAATGCGAAGATTGAGTTTTAAACAATTAATTTTTATCCTGGTTGCAGGCCTGGTAATTTCATGTAACACAAAAAAGGAAGTAATCTCTGAATCAAAAACTACAGAATTTAGAGCTCCTGCTTATCCGCTTATTACAATCGATCCTTATTTTTCTGCCTGGTCAATGGCAGATCAGTTATTTGACGTGCCGGTAAAACACTGGACCGGAAGAACTCAATCGTTAATAGGAGCCATCCGTGTTGACGGAGAAGTTTTCCGTTTTCTGGGCAAGGAAGATATTCCTCTGCAGCCGGTGGTGCCAATGGCAAAACAAGCGAAATGGGAAGGTACTTACACTTTTTCAAAACCTCGTGGAAGCTGGGAAAAAGCAGATTATAACGATTCATCGTGGAAAACCGGAAAAGCTGCATTCGGATCGGAAGGAATGCAGGAAAGTACTACCATTTGGGAAGACGATGAGATTTGGGTGCGCCGCGAATTTGTTTTACCCGAAACAAAAGCCGGAGACAAGCTCTACCTGGTTTATTCTCACGATGATGATCTGGAGCTTTATCTGAATGGCAAAAAGTTAATTGATACAGGTAATAGCGCTAAAAGTATGGTTGTTATGGATGTTGATAAGGACCTGTTTAATAAAGATGGTAAAAATATAATTGCAGCTCACTGTACCGATCGTGGCGGATTGGCGTATATCGATTTTGGTATTTTTAAGGAAAACGAACGAAAAGATGTTTTTGCAAATACTGCCATTCAAAAGAGCGTTTCACTATCGGCAACCCAAACCCACTACAGTTTTCAGTGTGGCCCTGTTGATTTGAATCTGCAGTTTGTTTCACCTTTACTTCCTAATGATCTGGATCTGTTATCGCGTCCGGTGAGTTATATCAACTACGATGTTGTTTCAAACGATGGCAAGAAGCACGATGTACAAATTTATTTTGATGCAACACCCGAATTTGCCGTAAATGAAACCTACCAGGAAGTTGAGCTATCGAAAGGAAATAATAAGGGCATTTCTTATATAAAAACCGGAACAACAGTACAACCGGTATTGGAGAAAAAAGGAGATAACGTACGAATTGACTGGGGGTATTTCTACCTGGCTTCAAAAGAAAACGAGAAGAAATCAATGGCCATCGGCGATTATTTTAAAGCCAAAGAATCCTTCCTGGAAAATGGCAACGTTCCGGCCGGAAAAGAAAGCAGTAAAGCTGTTATGACTGAAACAATGCCTGTTATGGCAACTGTTCACGATCTGGGAACGGTTTCTTCAAAACCAAAGAAAGACTTTCTGATGTTAGCTTACGACGACGTTGAATCCATCCAGTATTTTGGAGATAATTTGAAAGCCTGGTGGACTCAAAATGGTAAGTTGGGTATTTTCGATGCACTTGAAATGGCAGCTTCTGATTATGTATCTGTTTTAAATCGTTGTGCTGAGTTCGATAATAAACTTTGGGATGAAACGTTAAATGCAGGCGGTAAAAATTATGCCGATTTATGTGTGCTGGCTTTCCGCCAATCTATTGCAGCGCATAAACTGGTAAAAGACACACAGGGCAATATTCTTTTCCTTTCAAAAGAAAACTTCAGCAATGGTTCTATCGGAACAGTTGATGTTACTTATCCTTCGGCACCAATGTATTTGAAATACAATCCCGATTTACTGAAGGGCATGTTAAATCCTATTTTCTATTATTCTGAAAGTGGTAAATGGGCCAAGCCTTTTGCTGCTCATGATGTGGGTACATACCCAAAAGCCAATGGTCAGACTTATGGCGGCGATATGCCTGTTGAAGAGTGCGGAAATATGGTGATCCTGACTGCAGCCATTGCTAAAATAGAAGGAAATGCCGATTATGCAGCTAAACACTGGGATGTGCTTACAACCTGGTCGAACTACCTGATAGAAAATGGTCTTGATCCTGAGAACCAGCTTTGTACCGATGACTTTGCCGGACACTTTGCGCATAATGTGAATCTTTCGGTTAAAGCAATTATGGGAATTGCAAGTTACGGGCGTTTAGCCGATATGCTGGGTAAAAAAGAGATTGCCGAGAAATATACTTCAGCAGCTAAAAAGATGGCACAGGAATGGATAAAAATGGCTGACGATGGTGATCATTTCCGTTTGACTTTTGATCAGCCGGGAACCTGGAGCCAGAAATACAATCTTGTTTGGGACAAATTGCTCAACCTGAATATTTTCCCGAAAGAAGTAGCGCAAAAAGAAGTGCCTTATTATTTAACCAAACAGAATAAATATGGTTTGCCGCTTGATAACCGCAAGTTATACACAAAATCCGACTGGATTGTTTGGACAGCTACTTTAGCGAATGACAAAGCAACCTTCGAAAAATTCATGGAGCCTTTGCATTTATTCGTTACCGAAACACCCGATCGTGTACCTATGAGCGACTGGTATCAAACGGACGATGCCAAACAGGTAGGTTTCCAGGCTCGTTCTGTCGTAGGAGGCTATTTTATTAAATTATTAGAAGATAATAAAGAATAGCAGAATAGTACGAAATGAGAATGTTCACGCTGGTTTTTGTTGTTTTGGCACTCTTTGCCCGTTGCGGTGAGGCGGATGATATTGAAAAAGATTCGGTAAAAACTACCTTTCAGAATCCGGTTTGGGATGGTGCCGATCCGTGGATGGTAAAGCAGGGAGATGATTACATTTACTGTTATTCTGCCAACAATGGCATTTCTGTTTCGCGTTCAAAATATATGACAAAGCGCGGCGAAAAGCATCAGATTTGGAAAGCACCTGCATCGGGGTGGAACAGTAATTGTGTGTGGGCGCCCGAAATTCATTTTATCGACGGACATTGGTATGTTTATTACGCCGCCGGAGTATCGGGGCCTCCTTTTATTCATCAGCGAACAGGGGTTTTACGCTCGGTAAACGATAATGTTTATAGTGAATACGAAGACATGGGAATGTTGAATACCGGTGACGATCCTGATGACATCTCAAAAAATATCTGGGCTATTGATATGACCGTTTTCGAACATAATGGGAAATTGTATGCAGTGTGGTCGGGCTGGCTCGAACAGGTAGATACCGATGCAACACAGCAACATTTGTTTATCCAGGAGATGGAAAATCCATACACCCTGAAAGGAAAACGCGTGTTGTTATCGTCGCCCGGGGAAAGTTGGGAAACCGGTGGCCCTTTAAATTTGAATGAAGGACCGGAAGTTTTGAAACATGCTGACCAGGTATTTATCGTTTACAGTTGTCGCGAGTCGTGGTTAAAAGAATACCGGCAGGGAATGTTACAACTGAATAATCCATCAGGTGATCCGCTGAATCCCGATAACTGGACAAAAACAGGCCCGGTTTTCGAAGGAAATGAAACGGTTTACGGTGTTGGACATGTGTCGTTTGTAAAGTCGCCCGACGATTCGGAAGACTGGATTGTTTATCATTCAAAAAAAGATACGGAACCGGGCTGGAACCGCGATGTAAGAATGCAGATGTTTAAGTGGAATGCCGACGGAATACCTGATTTTGGAGAGGCAGTTCCGGCAGGAGAGGAAATGGTAAGGCCTTCCGGCGAAGTGGAAATAGAAAAAAAGTATAACAATCAATAAAACAAAAATGAAAAGTCGAATCTATTTATTAGCAATCCTGATAACGATCGGGATTGGGTGTCAAAACAAAACACAAAAGAAGGAACAGGCAGCAGAAGTGGGATCTACCCAATGGACAAAAGAACAGGCAGAAGCATGGGCTGCAGAAAACGGGTGGTTGAGAGGATCTAATTTCAATCCAAGTACTTCAATCAATCAGTTGGAAAACTGGCAGGCCGAAACTTTCGATCCTGAAACCATCGACAGGGAATTGGGCTGGGCAGAGGAAATTGGGATGAACTGCATGCGCGTGTATCTACATCACCTGGCATGGGAAATCGATAACGAAGGTTTTAAAAACCGCATGAACAAATACCTTGAAATTGCCGACAGCCACGGTATAAAAACCATTTTTGTGTTTTTCGACGATTGCTGGAATGCCACCTACAAAGCCGGTAAACAACCCGATCCAAAACCGGGTGTTCACAACTCCGGCTGGGTAAGAGACCCGGGCGATTTATTGTATGAAGATCCGGAGTTGATTGTAACTTTGGAAGCTTATGTGAAAGATGTTTTAAGCACTTTTAAAAACGATAAAAGAATTGCTATCTGGGATTTGTATAACGAACCGGGTAATTCAAAATATGGAAATAAATCGATGCCTTTGCTGAAAAAGGTTTTCGAATGGGCCTGGGAGGTTCGCCCTTCACAACCTGTTTCATCTGGAGTTTGGAATGCTTCACTGACGGATCTGAATAAATTCCAGCTCGAAAATTCCGATATCATTACTTACCACAATTACGAAGGTCCTGAACAACACCAGGCAGCCATCGACACCTTGAAAACAAGAGGATTGCCTATGGTTTGTACCGAATATATGGCACGCCGGAATAACAGTTATTTCCAGAACATTATGCCAATGCTGAAAAAAGAGAATATTGGCGCCATTAACTGGGGACTGGTTGCCGGAAAATCGAATACAAAATATGCATGGGATGAACCTATTCCTGACGGATCGGAACCTAAGTTATGGTTCCACGAGATTTTCCATCCCGACGGAACTCCGTATCGCCAGGAAGAAGTGGATGTAATTAAAAGTTTAACCGGAGTTAACTAATTTCGGTTAACATCTTTTTATTACTATAATGTTCAGACAAATTTATTTATACGTCATTGTTGTTCTGGTTTTTATGCAGGCGTGCAACACAAAGCCAGCAAATCCGGAAAGTGAAAATCCGCTGTCGGTAAAGTTTGGAGATCCGTACATACTGAAAGCACCTGATGGAATGTATTACATGGTTGGTACAGGCGGTGTTAAGGATGGATTTAAGATGTATTCATCGGCCGACCTGAAAAACTGGAAAGATGAAGGTCGTATTTATCAGGGAAATACTGAAGGTTCATGGAATATTGCAAATTTTTGGGCACCGGAGTTATACGAGATTGGAGGGAAGTTTTATCTGTTTTTTAGTGCAGATTGGCGTGAAAATCCAACTAACGAACTCGAAAATTTTAGAATAGGTGTAGCTGTTTCTGATCAGCCAACCGGGCCGTTTACCGATTTGTACGATCGCCCGATTTTTGATCCCGGTTATCCGGTTATTGATGGAAATTTGTGGTTCGAAAATGGAAAAACCTACTTGTATTATTCGCGTTGTTGCTACAAAAATCCGGTGGAGAGCGAGGTTGCAGACTGGGCACGCAAGCAGGGACTTTTTTCGGAAGTTGAAGAAAGCTGGGTTTATGGCGTAGAAATTAAAAACGATTTTTCAGGAATAATCGGAGAGCCCGAATTGTTATTACGTCCACCGTTAAAAATGGACGATCAACAAGCCGAGTGGGAAAGCCGTTCGGTAACATCAGGCGAAGTAAACCGCCGCTGGACAGAAGGCTCATACATTTTCAAAAAGAATGATTTGTACTATATTATGTATTCAGCCAACTATTTCGGTGGCAAGAATTACGCAGTGGGATATGCCACTTCTGATTCTCCGCTTGGTCCATTTAAAAAGGCAGACAATAATCCTGTTTTACAAAAAAATGTGGAGCAAGGCGGTATTGTAACCGGAACCGGACATAATTCGGTAACTGTTGCGCCAGACGGAAAAAGTATGTTGTGTGTGTATCATGGCAGAACTTCGGAAAGCGGCGACGAAAGAGTTGTATTTATCGACCCGATGGAAATTACATCTGATGGGAAATTAGTTGTGCACGGACCAACAACAAAAAATTGAAATAATCATAAATCAGGTTAAAAAATGAATCAAATAAAATTAGTTCTAATAACAATCCTGGCAAGCTGCATGTTTGTAGCCTGCAACCAGAAAAAAAACACCGAAAAACTTATCTGCGGATGTCTTAAGGCGAGTGATTTTAAAACAACAATTAATGGAAAAGAAACCGGTTTGTATGAGCTGAAGAATGGCGATATTACCATGGCTGTTACAAATTACGGTGGACGTATTGTGAGTTTGCTGGCTCCGGATAAAAACGGCAAGATGGGAGATGTGGTACTTGGATTTTCATCTATTGACGGTTATTTAAATGCCCACGAGGTGTTTTACGGTACCTTGGTTGGTCGTGTTGGAAACCGCATTGCCAGAGGCAAATTTATTTTGAACGGTAATGAATATATATTGCCAATAAATAATGATCCCAATCATCTTCACGGCGGACCCGGCGGATTTCATACCGTGGTGTGGGATGTAAAATCAGTTTCCGCTAATTCTATTGTTTTAACCTACCTGTCGAAAGACGGGGAAATGGGGTATCCCGGCAACCTGAGTGTTGAAGTAACTTATACTCTGAAAGACAATAACGAGCTCGAAATAAAATATCTTGCTACAACAGATAAAAGCACGCCGGTGAATCTTACCAATCATGCATTCTTTAATCTGGGAGGAGAAGCAAGCGGTACCATCAACAATCATTTATTGACTATTAACGCTGATAAATTTACTGCTGTGGATCCCACATTAATTCCATTGGGTGAAAATGTAACTGTTGAAGGTACACCGTTCGATTTCAGAACGCCGAAAGCTATTGGAACCGACCTGCCGTTACAAAATGAGAACGAGCAGTTACGAAACGGAAAGGGTTACGATCATAATTTTGTACTGAACAAGTCGGCTGATGGAGAAATGACTTTGGCTGCAACAGTTGTGGAACCGGTAAGTGGCAGAAAGATGGTAGTGTTTACTGAAGAACCGGGTTTACAGTTTTATGGAGGCAATTTTATGGATGGATCTGATACAGGGAAATATGGAAAAACATTCGATTATCGCGAAGCGATTGCACTGGAAACACAACATTTCCCCGATTCGCCAAATCAACCTAATTTCCCAAGTATAATTTTAAATCCGGGAGAGAAATATCAAACTAAAAGTATCTATAAATTTGGTATTCAGCAATGAATTAAACAGTCTCGGGAATAAAAATTTTATTGTATTTTCGGGAAGAAATCAACTAAACCCATCGTAATTCTTTTCATAGAATTGGATCGGGAAAAACAAACAGTCAGTATGAAACTATTTACACTGCTTTTAATTTGTATTCTGTTTTTGGGAATGAACGTGAATGCTCAGAAACGTATCGGAAACAATCATAATCCGGTTTTTGAAGGCTGGTATGCCGATCCTGAAGGGATAATTTTTGATAATGAATACTGGATTTATCCAACCTATTCGGCACCTTACGACGAACAGGTGTTTTTAGACGCTTTTTCGTCGAAGGATCTGGTTACCTGGAAGAAACACAAACGGGTAATTGATACTGATGAAGTAAAATGGGCGAAAAGAGCCATGTGGGCTCCGGCAATTATTAAAAAGGATAAGAATTATTTCTTGTTTTTTGCCGCCAACGATATTCAAAACGATGAAGAGAATGGTGGTATCGGTGTCGGAATTTCTGATAAACCGGGAGGACCGTACAAAGATTACCTGGGTAAACCTTTGCTCGACAAATTTCATAACGGGGCTCAACCCATCGACCAGTTTGTTTTTCACGATAAAGATGGACAATATTATATGATTTACGGGGGATGGAGACACTGTAACATCGTTCGGCTAAAGGATGATTTTACAGGTTTCTTACCCTTTAACGATGGCACTGTTTTTAAAGAGATTACCCCGGAAGGTTATGTTGAAGGCCCGTTCATGTTCATTCGCAACGGAAAATATTATTTTATGTGGAGCGAAGGTGGCTGGACCGGCCCCGATTACAGTGTGGCTTATGCCATTGCTGATTCGCCCTTTGGTCCGTTTAAGCGTATTGGAAAGATTCTGAAACAGGATCCAAAAGTTGCTACCGGTGCCGGGCATCATTCGGTAATTCATGTGCCAAACACAGATGAGTATTACATTGTGTATCATCGTCGTCCGCTGGGCGAAACAGATGGCAATCACCGCGAAACCTGTATCGATCGTATGTATTTCGATGAAAATGGCATGATAAAACCGGTAAAAATTACCTTTGAAGGAGTGCCAAAAAGAGTTTTAAAGTAATTTCGAATTTTATTTAAACCAACTAATATTTCTAAAATGAAACAAAGTTTTATTGCTCTGATTTTTTTGTTGAGTACTTTAATGAGTGTTGCGCAGTGGCAGCCTGCCGGCGACAAAATCAAAACAAAATGGGCAGAACAAATTGATGTAAACAATGTATTGCCCGAATATCCGCGTCCGATGATGGAACGCAGCGACTGGAAAAATCTTAACGGACTTTGGGAGTATGCCATCACAAAAGCCGGATCTCCACAACCCGCGCAGTTCGACGGACAAATTCTGGTTCCTTTTGCAGTGGAATCGAGCCTGTCTGGAGTGCAAAAACGAGTTGGCGAAGAAAATGAACTGTGGTATAAAAACAGCTTTACCGTGTCGTCTGGCTGGAAAGGCAAAAAAATAATGTTGCATTTTGGCGCGGTTGACTGGAAAACAGATGTTTGGATCAACGGCATAAAAGTGGGAACTCACAAAGGTGGTTACACACCGTTTTCGTTCGATATTACTCCTTTCCTGAATAAATCGGGTGAACAAAGTGTAGTTGTAAAAGTTTGGGACCCATCGGATAAAGGCTTCCAGCCACGCGGAAAACAAGTAAGTAATCCTGAAGGGATTTGGTACACTCCGGTTACCGGAATCTGGCAAACCGTTTGGATTGAGCCGGTTAATGATAAATTTATTACTGGCGTTCGCTCGGTTCCAAATATCGACAACGAATGTTTGAACGTAAATGTATCTGCCTGCGGAACCGGTTTCGGTGATTATTACGAAGTGCTGGTAAAAGATGGTGACACAGAGATTGCAAGCGGAAAAGCTGTTGTTGGCGAGGCTGTTGATGTGGCTGTTCCCAATGCAAAATTGTGGAGCCCCGAATCGCCGAATTTGTATGATATGGAGGTAAAACTTTTCAGCAATGGAAAAGTTACTGATGTGGTGAAAAGTTATTTTGCCATGCGTAAAATATCTACCAAACGCGATGAAAACGGTATTGTTCGTCTTCAGTTGAATAACAAGGATTATTTCCAGTTTGGTCCGCTCGATCAGGGGTGGTGGCCCGATGGATTGTACACTGCACCTACCGATGAGGCATTAAAATACGATATCGAAAAAACCAAGGACTTCGGTTTTAATATGATCCGTAAACACGTGAAAGTTGAACCGGCACGCTGGTACATGCATTGCGATCAGCTGGGAATTTTGGTTTGGCAGGATATGCCCAGCGGCGATCGTTCTCCGCGCTGGCAAAATCATCAGTATTTCGACGGAACAGAGCTGAAAAGAAGCCCGGAATCAGAAGCCAATTACCGTAAAGAGTGGAAGGGAATTATGGATTACCTGTACTCGCATCCTTCTATTATTTGCTGGGTGCCGTTTAACGAAGCCTGGGGCCAATTTAAATGCGAAGAGATTGTGGAATGGACCAAAGCATACGATCCGAGCCGTTTAGTAAATCCGGCAAGTGGCGGGAATTTTTATCATGTGGGCGACATGCTCGATTTACACAATTACCCCGGACCGGATATGTATTTATATGATGGCAGTCGAGCCAACGTATTGGGCGAATACGGAGGAATTGGCCTGGCTTTGGAAGGCCATTTGTGGGCAAACGACCGTAACTGGGGCTATGTGAAGTTTAAAACTTCGAAAGAAGTTACCGACCAGTATGTAGAGTACGCAGAGAAATTGCTGAAAATGATAAAATCCGGATTTTCGGCTGCTGTTTATACGCAAACCACCGATGTAGAAGGCGAAATAAACGGTTTGATGACTTACGACCGCGAAGTAATAAAACTGGAAGAAAACCGGGTACGTGAAGTGAATACAAGAATTTGTAAATCTTTAAATAGATAGTTTAGTTATATTTATTATTGGTCTAATAATCCCCGGGACGTTATGTTTCGGGGATTTTTTTTTGTTAAGTTTGTTGAGTCAGATGAACTTATTTTTGTTTGATTGACTATGCTTTTTCCTACCGAGAAATAAACATTTCAATAAAAAGCATAGCCAGTAATCCGTAATCTTTTAGGTTCTCTTTTAAGAATTTTCGTGCTTTTGTGATATGGTCTTCAACCGTTTTAACAGAAATGTTTAGTTCTTCTGCAATCATTTTATTTGTGTAGCCCTTTTCTTTACTCAATTTAAAAATCCGTTTACGTTGGGAGGGGAGTTGGTCTACCAGTTTTTTTACCTCTTCAGAAAGTAAGTTGTAATTTATTTGTGATTCTGTATCGATGCTGTTAGTTACAATCTTCGATTTTAGTGTTTCAAGATATTTTTTTTCAGATATCTTTTTTCGAAAAATTGAAATGACGGTGTTTTTTGCAACAGTAAATAAATAGGCTTCCAGGTTGGAATCTTTTTTTAGTTTATTTCTGTTAATCCAAAGATTGACAAAAACTTCCTGAACAATGTCGAGAACTTCTGACTCCGATTTCAAGTAAGCCATTGCAAAGCTGTAAAGCCTGGGGCTATACTCTTCATATAAGTCATTAATAGCGGTTTTATCCCCCTCAATAAACCTGGTTATCAGTTTGTCGTTGCTCATCTGTTTCTGTTAGCTGCGAAAGCACAAAACTATAAAATGTTTTGAAATTTTGTTCGTAATAAAAATAAGAAGCAGAATTTATAAGAAAATGAAAAAAAATGTTGAACCGGAGCAGGGGTTTTTTATAACTTATACGTTTAACAAATGATTACAAAATTATATGAAGGAATATTATAAGAAATATCTTGAAAATAATTGCTCTGATGACGAGTTCCGCAGTTTTATTAACCTGTTTGTAAAACCGGGAAATCAGCGTATTATAGATGCGAACATGGATGAACATTGGAACCGCATTGAAACAGAAGAGGAAGAAACTCCCGATTTGTCGGATACGCTGCATAAAATTCATTTCGAAATAAATAAACAGGAATCAGGAACAACTAAAACCCGAAAATTAGTGACTTATTTAACCCGGGTAGCAGCGGTTCTTTTTATTCCTTTGGCCATTGCCTTCTTTTTTACCCTGGATAAAACGGATATTAGAACCGAAATGCAAACTATTTCAACGCCACTCGCAGCTAAAACCTATTTTGTTTTGCCCGATGGTTCAAAAGTTTGGTTGAATTCCGGTTCAACTTTATCGTATCCTCAGAAATTCGATAATAAAAAGCGTTTGGTAAAACTGAGTGGAGAAGCTTATTTTGATGTGCAGAAAAGTAAAACACCATTTGAAGTTGAGACTGAAAATGTTAAGGTAAATGTGCTTGGTACGGCTTTTAATGTAATGAGCTATTTAAATACCAACTCCGAGGTAACCCTGGAAAGGGGAAAAGTACAGTTGATTTCAAATTCCGGTGCTCAACAAATTCTGGTACCGGGCGAGCAGGCAGTAATTAATTCAGAAAATTCTTCAATTCAGGTACAAAAAGTTGATACCGAAATTTATTCATCGTGGATCAATAACAAGTTGATGTTCAAAAACGAATCGTTAAAAGATGTTGTTGCACGCCTTGAGCGGTGGTACAATATTTCTATTGAAATAGATGACCGGTTTATTTCGGATAAAAAATTAACTGCTACAGTCGAATACGAATCGATAACCGAGGTAATGAATTTGCTGGAAATAACACTGTCGCTGAAATATGAATATGATAAGAATGAAAGAAAATTAATCATAAAACCGTTAAAATAAGAGTAATGCCAATGAAATAAATTCAAGAAAAAAAATCACCCTGCAAACATAAAAGAAGTAGGGAAGCCACCAACTTCCCCACATCTAAAAACAATAATTATCTCAATTATTAATTTTAATACGTCAAATTTATGAAAAAAAAGAGATTGAAGGGAATTCCTTTGGGGACTTTCTTCTTAAAACTTTTAAGACTTATGAAAGTTACTTTGTTTTTGTTATGTGTAAGTGTTTTCTCAGTAATGGCTACAGAAAGCTATTCGCAGGCAACCAGGTTGTCGGTTGAAATGAAAAATGCAGAAATAAAAGATGTTCTGGAAGAAATAGAAAATCAAAGCGAATTCTACTTTTTCTATTCAGAAGATGTAATTGATGCTGAACGAAAAGTATCAGTTGATTTTAGGAATTCGGATATTGAACAAATATTGAAGAATATTTTTGAAGGCACCAATGTTGAATATAAAATAGTTGACAGGCAGGTTGCTTTATTTAAAGGAGAAGTAAGTAATGTCCCTTTGAATGAAATGCAGCAAAGAACTGTAACAGGAAAGGTTACTGGTTCTGATGGGCAACCAATACCGGGCGCCACTGTGGCTGTAAAAGGTACAACTAACGGAACAATTACAGATTTCGACGGAATTTATAAGTTGGCTAATGTTCCTGCAGATGCGGTTCTCATGTTTCGATTTGTTGGGATGAGGTCACAGGAGGTTCCGGTAAGCGGATTATCTGTTATTGATGTTGTTATGCAAAATGAATCCATTGGTTTGGACGAAATTGTGGCAGTTGGTTACGGAGTACAAAAGAAAAGTGATTTAACAGGATCAATTTCGCAGGTGAAATCAGAGGATTTGGAGAACCGAACAATTGTTAGACCAGAGCAGGCACTTCAGGGAAAAACTGCAGGAGTACAGATTATCAATACATCTGGTGCCCCTGCTGCCGGTGCCACTGTGCGTATTCGTGGATTTAGTTCAAATACGGCTTCAGATCCATTGTATGTTGTTGATGGTCTTCGTACAGATAATATTGGATTTCTCGATCCTAATAATATAGAGTCGATGGAAGTGTTAAAAGACGCTGCATCTGCTGCGATATACGGTGCAGAAGCAGGTAACGGTGTAATCCTTATTACTACAAAGAGGGGTAAAAAAGGAGCAGGAACGATTTCTTACGATGTACAGTACACTTTTAATTCATTGGCTAGAATTCCTGATGTTTTAAATGCTGAAGAGTACGTAAACTATATGACTGAGGCAAATTATATTACTCATAATGAGCTATCGTCACTTTGGGATGGAGTTACAAATACAGACTGGACAGATGTTGCATTTGAAACTTCAGTGAGACAAAAGCATAACATCAGTTTTCAAGGTGCAAATGACAGAGGGGCTTATAATCTTTCTCTTTCATATCTTGATGATAATGGTATTGTAAAAGGTGATAAAGATGTCTACGAGAGATGGACAGGGATGATCAATGCCGATTATAAAATCAAAGATTGGATTAAAGTTGGAACTACCAATTCGTTGGAACGATGGAAGTCTAAAAGTGTTTCTGAGAACTCTGAATATGGTAGTTTGTTAGCTGCTGTGTTAACGATGGATCCTCTTACTCCAGCATATTACGATGCGGATAATTTGCCTGCTTACATGCAAAACCTGGCTGATGCCGGGAAAAAACTATTAAGAGCTGAAGACGGAAGATATTATGGTATATCTCAGATTTACCAATCGTATCAAACCCATCCATTGATAATGAGAGACAGAACCGATCCTGATATGGAAGGATTCAGTATGCTCGGTACTGTTTATGCCGATTTAACTCCGGTTAAAAACTTAGTAATTACATCAAAATTGGGATACCGCGCTTCCTACGGAAGTAATTATACATTTGATAAGATTTATTATGCCAGTGATGTTGCTAAAAATGATCAAATAAATGTTTCGCGTACAAATTACAATAGTTTTTATTATCAATGGGAGAATTTTGCAAACTACCTTTATGAAAAGGGAGACCACTCATTAACAACAATGGCCGGTATTTCATATTCTTCTCCCTATTCCACTACTGTTACAGCAGCAGGTAATCAAATTGTTAAGGATGATCCGTTATACAGAGATCTGGATTATCTTGCAGATGGGGCAAACAGAACGGTTTCTGGAGGATATTCAAATGCCCGTCGTCAATTCTCTTATTTTGGACGTTTTACTTATAACTATGCCGGGAAATACATGTTACAAGCTTCTGTTCGTAGAGATGCGAGTGACATATCAATCCTTCCTGCCGAAAATCGTTGGGGTACTTTCCCCGCAGTGTCGGCTGGTTATACAATTTCAAAAGAAGACTTCTTCCCGGAAAATACTCCAATTGACCACTTAAAATTACGGGCTAGTTGGGGCCAGAATGGTAGTACCGGACCCTTGGGCGGATTTTCCTATAGGGCGGCAATAGTTCCTGCCGGCTCGTATCCATATACTAATGATCCTAATTATCAGGTTGCGTCTGCTCCTACAACTTTAAGTAATAACGAGTTGAGTTGGGAAACATCAGAACAGCTTGACTTTGGTCTGGATCTTCGTGCCTTCGATGATCGATTGACTTTCGGTTTCGACTATTTTGACAAGAAAACAAAAGATCTTTTAGTTGCTATTACGCCACCCTTTGAAACCGGAGTAAGTAGTACCTCAGTAAATGCTGGTAATGTTAAGAATAGCGGTCTGGAGTTTGAGCTGGGATGGACTGATAAAATAGGTGATTTTTCATATAGTGTTCGTGGAAATTTAGCAACACTTAAAAATAAAGTGACTTACCTGGATCCAAGTATTTCCAGAATAAACGGTGCTTCTCTGGCACAGGAACGAGGTATTACTGTATTTGAGCAAGGATTCCCTATTTGGTATATGAGAGGGTATGAATTGGCAGATATTGATGATGCAACGGGTGATCCGGTTTTTGTTGATCAATTGACAGTTGATACTGATAATGATGGCGTAGCAGACCAGGCTGATGGAACAATAAATTCTGATGATAAAGTTATGCTTGGTAGTGGTATCCCTGATTTTACATATGGTCTTACACTAACAGCGGCATATAAAGGCTTCGACCTTACCGTTTTTGGAACAGGCTCCAGCGGTAATGATATTTTTAATGCCTTAACCCGTATCGATCGTCCAAGAGGGAATAAATTGAGCGTTTTCTACGATGACCGCTGGACGCCGGAAAATGCGGGAGCATCAAAACCTCGACCTAATGCCAATGGAGAAGATAAATATTGGATTAGCAGTGACGCTGTTATGGATGGATCTTTCTTTAAGGTAAAACAGATGCAGTTAGGTTATACTCTTCCTGAAAGTCTGCTGAGAAGATCGAAGATACAGAGTGTTCGTTTGTACGTTTCATTAGATGACTGGATTGTTATATCAGACTATCCAGGATTTGATCCGGAAGCTTCGGCAGGTGCTTCAGAAAATCTTGGTGTTGATAAGGGGGCATATCCAACTTCAAGAAAATCAGTATTTGGTCTTAATATAACTTTTTAAAAATCAGAAAATGAAAACAAAATTCATATATGCGATTAGTTTATTGCTAATAGCAAGTATTTTTACTTCTTGTGATAATTTACTGGACGAGGTTGACCAGCAAGGTGCTACCTCCGAAGAGAATTTTTATAAAACTGATGAGGATACCAAGGAGGCTATTGCTGCGGTTTACGGTCAATGGAGATCAATATATTTTGTCGACTTTTTCCTGAAAAATTTGCTGTCAGACGATATGATTGCCGGCGGAGGTTCAAGAGGTGATCAAACTCCCTACGAAGAAGTGAATGAATATACGTTTAGCTCTCAAAATGGGTTAATTTCTGAATATTTTGTCGCCTTATACAAAATAATCTACAGATCGAATCTGGTGATTAATAATATTTCAGTCGATTCTGATGTGAAAAAGTTGGCAGTTGCTGAAGCGAAGGTGGCAAGAGCATGGTCGTATTTTAATCTTGTTACCTTATGGGGACCTGTTCCTCTGGTAACAAACCAATTGGATCCCAGTGAATATCAACAGCCCAATGGAGATGTTGCTTCCATTTGGGCAACAATTGAAGCAGATTACAGAGATGCAATTGAAGCAAATATTCTTCCTGAAAAAAGCAGTCCTACAGATAAAACTCCCGGTGCAAGAGTAACCAAACAAGCTGTACAAGCTTTCTGGGGTAAAGCTTTACTTTTTCAGAAAAAGTACGGTGAGGCTGCAACAATTTTGAAGTCTGTTGTTAATACAAACCTTTATGGGTTGATTAATGATTACGAAAATGTTTTAAGGACTGTAGAAGACTTTAGTTCTGAGAATATTTTTGAATTCAATTTTGTTAACGATGCTAATAATCCATGGTCTCAGGGAATGGCTGGTTTTGCAAATTTCTTTGGTTGGAGGGCAGATAAGCTGGATCTTAGTGGTTATGATTTTGGAGCTCATGACCTTTATCCGAATGGATGGGGACTTGGAAGTCCAACAAAAGATTTATATGATGCTTTTGTTGCAGAAGAAGGCGTTGATGGCTACAGATTAAACGCATCAGTATTGCCATATGAGAAAGTAATGGAAATAGGAGCTCCTTCGCATCCTGTTAAGATCAATACTGGATCGACTTTATATGGTAACGAAGGGTATTTTTCGTGGAAATGGCGTTTTATCGGGTCAGAAGTAATTGCAAACTCAGGAGGTTATTGTATCGATGCTAACTATCGGGTTATGAGGTATTCAGAAGTCCTTTTGCTGGCAGCAGAAGCATGTCTTGAAACAGGTGATGCAAGTAGCGCATTGAGTTATGTGAATGAAGTGCGTGAGCGTGCGCATTTAGATAATTTGTCATCAGTAACATTGGATGATATAAAAACAGAGAAGCGTCTCGAGTTATGCCTGGAAGGATCGCGTTTCCAGGATCTTGTTCGTTGGGGTGATGCAGCAACAGAATTGGCAGAACAAGGAGCTAAAGTTCCCTCATTTACAGGATTGAATGATGATGGATCATATAATGTTTCATATCCGTACACAAACAGTACTTATGGTTTCAAAACAGGAAAACATGAGTTACTTCCAATTCCTGAACAAGAAATTCTTGTAAATAGTAATATTATTCAGAATCCAGGCTATTAGTAAATATTAGCTTTTATATAGAGACCATTAGCTAACCTAAAACTCAGCTATAAAGTATGGGGTGTTAGTTTATGGTCTCTGCTTAAATGGTTTAAAATAAAAAAATGAAAAATACTATGTCTATGAAATGGACTAAAAGAAATAAATACAGAGCAATTGCATGGGTTAGTGCCCTGTTTATAGCAGTTGAAGCTATTGGTTGTACATCTGCCGGAGTGCAGCAAAAGGATGACCAGGCAAAAGTGAATGAGATACTTTCATCAATGACCCTTGATCAGAAAGTTAAGTTGGTGATTGGAACATGGAGACACGGCGGATGGTTTGCAAGTGAAGAAGAGAAAGCTTCGGAAGATCCGGATCCGGAATATACAAAGATGTATGACCGGGTGCATTCTTATCTTCCGGGTTCTGCAGGATTTACTGCCGAGTTTTTGGACAAAGGCATTACAACACAGTCATTATCAGATGGTCCTGCCGGATTAAGAATTGAACCTAAAAGAGAAGGTGATGATAAGAATACTTATTATTGTACTGCTTTCCCTATTGCTACAGTACTGGCTTCTACCTGGGATACTGATCTTGTTCATAGTGTAGGTGAGGCAATGGGAGAAGAAGTATTAGAATATGGATCTGATTTTTTACTGGCTCCGGCATTGAATATCCAACGTAATCCTCTTTGTGGGCGTAACTTCGAATACTATTCGGAAGATCCACTTGTAGCTGGTAAAATGGCAGCAGCAATGGTAAATGGTATTCAATCTCATGGCGTTGGTACTTCTGTCAAGCACTTCGTTGCCAATAATTCAGAAACAAATCGGTTGTCTGTAAACGAAATAATTAGCGAACGTGCTTTACGGGAAATTTATTTGAAAGGGTTTGAGATTGCAGTTAAAGAGTCAAAACCCTGGACGGTAATGTCTTCATATAATAAGGTAAATGATAAATACACCTCTGAAAATTATGATCTTTTAACGAAAATACTTCGTGAAGACTGGGGCTTCGAAGGTTATGTTATGACAGACTGGGGTGCCGGAACTGATGCTGTTGCACAAATGAAAGCCGGTAATGATTTAATTGAACCTGGACAAAGAGCGCAGTATGAGCAAATTCTTGCTGCAGTTAATGATGGTACTTTAAATGAGTCGGTACTAGACCAAAATGTTTCCCGCATTTTGAATATTATGCTTAAAACTCCAAGATATAAAGGTTACGAATATACTAGTAAACCAAACCTGAAGGCAAATGCAAAAGTAACTCGCCAGGCAGCAACCGATGGTATGGTTCTGCTTGAAAACAAGGAGAATACTTTGCCAATGGCCAAAGCAACTAACAGTATTGCTACTTTTGGGATAACTTCGTATAATTTTATTTCAGGAGGTACCGGAAGTGGAGATGTAAATGAAGCCTATACAATTTCGTTGATACAAGGTATCTCGAATGCCGGTTTTAAAACCGATTCTGAATTGACAAAATTATATGAAGCCTATATTGTAGAGCAAAAGGCTATCCAGGATAAAAAGTATGAAGGACAAAATGCTTTTTGGGGAAGAGGACCTCTTCCTGAAATGAAAGTAGAAAAGTCTCTTGCATCTGAAATTGCATCAAAAACAGATATTGCTTTGATTACCATTGGCCGCAATTCAGGTGAAGGCGGTGATCGCAAAGCAGAGGAAGGAGATTTCTATCTTACTTCTAACGAAAAAGAAATGATAAAAAATGTAACTGAAGCATTTCATAATGAAGGTAAAAAGGTGATTGTTATTTTAAATGTTGGAGGTGTTATTGAGACTGCCAGCTGGACTAAAATACCGGATGCTGTATTACTTGCATGGCAACCAGGACAGGAAGCAGGTAATTCTGTAATGGATGTGTTAACCGGCGATGTTAACCCATCAGGCAGATTAGCTGTTACATTCCCTGTTTCTTATGATGATGTTCCTTCTTCTGATCAATTTCCTGGATACAAAGTTGGGGGCGAGGCTGATGATGCAGAAGACCTTTCCGGTTTTTCATGGATGAGACGTATTCCTTTTGAAATGATTTATGAAGATGATATTTATGTAGGTTATCGTTACTACAATACTTTTGATGTTCCTGTATCTTATGAATTTGGTTATGGTTTATCATATACTGATTTTGAGTTTAGCAAGCTTGAAATAAGTAGTTCAGATTTCGATGGTAGTCTGACAGCGACAGTCAATGTAACAAATGCTGGATCGGTTGCCGGGCGTGAAGTTGTACAAATTTATGTTAGTGCGCCAGATGTGAAGTTGGAAAAACCGGAAGAAGAGTTAACCGCTTTTGGAAAAACCGGAATCCTGCAACCAGGAGAAACCGAAACAATGAGTTTTTCTATTTCAGCGAAAGATATTGCTTCTTTTAACGAAGCTACTTCAAGTTGGATTGTGGAGCCCGGCATCTATAAATTGAAGGCTGGTGCAAGCTGTATTGACATCAAAGGAGACTCTGATTTTACAGTTGCTTCTGAAATCGTTGCAGGAAGTGTAAATAAAGCAATGACCCCTCCCCGTAAAATTAATAAGTTAAGTAAAAACAAGTAGAAGTTTTATGTAAAAAGTAAATGCCTCATTTTGTTTAAAATGAGGCATTTATATGTTGATAAAAGATTGAATAATGCAGAATTTATTTTTTGCTTAAAACTATACGGTAATACTATTTGCAGTATCAAAAACAAAGCAAAAATCTTTTCTAAAAATCCGGGGTCTTCCTTACAAGTATTTTTTAGTATGATTATACAGAGTCCAGCAAGTATGCATAAAGTTTTTAATAATGCTTTTTATAATTGGAAAATGAAAATCATTTTTTATCGATTCAACCTGACGTTTTTAGCTTTGCTAATTGTGACTTTAGTTAAAGGTCAAAACAATCCCAGTATTCAGGTGAAGTATACTAATGATGTTATTTGTGTAGATGGAAATTTGGACGAATCCGTCTGGAAGAATGCTGACAGAAGCAACAAGTTTTGGGAATTTTTCCCATCAGATTCGATTGAAGCAGTTAATCCAACCGAATTTAAGCTTCTATACAATGATGAAACATTATATGTAGGAATTTGTGCGAGTGTCAGGAGCGATCACTATGTTGTATCATCGTTGCGCAGGGATTTTGAAGCTAATGCCAGTGACAATGTAACTCTGATGTTTGATACTTTTAATGATGGAGCTACAGCATTTTTGTTCGGCGTGAATCCATATGGAGTTCAGCGTGAAGCTTTTATTGCAGAAGGTGGCGAGAACCCTGAAAACTTTAGCATAACTTGGGATCAAAAATGGCAGGTTGAAACCTCAATGTTTAAAGACCACTATGTTGTTGAAGCAGCTATCCCTTTTTCTTCTTTAAAATTTCGCGATGGTGAAAGTGAATGGCGTTTGCAGATTAACAGATGGGATATGCAAACTAACGAACAGAGCGTATGGACCAGAGTTCCTCAAAATCAGGTAATTTCGAGTCTGGCATTTATGGGAGATATGATGTTTGAAAAACCAATCTATAAGAAAAATAGTTCAGTGGTTTTAATTCCATACCTGAATACATTGGGTTCAAAGGATTTTATTAATGGTATTGCTAAGCAAAAGATAACATTTGGTGGAGATGCAAAAATTCCTGTTGGAAATAGTATGAATCTTGACATTACTCTAGCACCTGATTTTTCGAATGTTGAGGCAGATGATATTTTTACGAATCTCACTCAATATGAAATGTATCAGGCCGAAAAACGACAATTCTTTATTGACAATAATGACTTATTCGGCAGTTACGGTGATATATATAATATGGCTAAACCATTTTTCTCGCGGAGAATTGGAATAGCTCATGATACGCTTGGAAATATTATAGAGAATAGAATACTGGCAGGAGCCAGGTTGAGTGGAAATATCAATGATAACTGGAGATTGGGACTTCTGAATATTCAAACAGCAGAGGATAAAACCAATCATATACCATCTAATAATAATATGATGGTTTCTTTACAACGGAAAATGTTTGCACGATCGAGCATGGGATTCTTTGTTATTAATCGCGAAACTTTTAAGAATTACGATTTTCTTCAAAGCTCAGACAGGTATAACCGCGTTTTGGGTTTTGATTATAACCTGGCTTCTAAAAATAATAACTGGACGGGAAAATTTTATTTACATAAATCACTTCAGCCTGATGATAAGAAGGGAAATTACTCGGCACAAACAATGGTTAAGTACAACAACAGAAAGTTTAAATGGGTTGCAGATCTCCAGTTTGTTGATGAAGATTTTCGTTCAGATTTGGGATTTGTTCTTCGTAAAGGGACTTTAAAATCGTGGAACTCAATAAAATTAAATTTCTATCCGTCGAAAGAGAGTAGAGTAAGCAATCATGGACCGGGGATTGATGCCTTATTTTTTTGGAGGACAGATATGGATTACATGAATTCCGATAACTGGATAAGATTGATATATGATGTAAATTTCAAAAATCAATCAACCTTAAAATTTACGCTTGGCAATCAGTACATGTATTTAACAGCTCCTTTTGATCCGGCGGGGAAAAAGGGAGGAATTCCTTTATTGGAGAATAAAGATTACTCTTATACGCAAATGACAGGCGCATATCAATCAAATCCGGCAAAAGTATTTTCAGGTAATTTGCAGTTTGCAGGAGGTCAGTTTTATAATGGGCAAAGTTATACTGCCATGGGTGAACTAAACTTTCGTATTCAGCCATGGGCACAAATAAGTATTAGTACACAATATGATGCTATTCGTTTACCCAAACCGTATTCAACAGCCGATTATTGGCTTGTATCTCCTAAAGTCGATATAACCTTTAGTAAATCAGTATTTTGGTCAACATTGGCACAATTTAGTAATCAACGCAAAAACTTAGGAATTAATTCTCGTATTCAATGGCGTTTTGCCCCTCTTTCTGACTTATATTTAGTATATAATGATAATTATTTGACTGACGATTTTTCGCCTCGTTTCAGGTCTGTTAACTTAAAACTTACTTATTGGATTAATATATGATGAACGCGATGTAGTAATTTTTTTCATTTTTTTGATTTTGTTAAACTGAATTTGGGAGCAGAGGATGATGTTTCTTTAATAAAAAGGAATTCTTCTAAAAAAATTAAGGAAATTTTACTCGATGGAAATAGCATCGATGGGTATTTTGTATCTTTCGACCAGCTAAAAAAAGGTAATGAATTAATTATAGTGACAGAGTAGATTGTCATCTTAAAATTTTAAAAAATCAATGAAAAATAGAAGAGATTTTATAAAAACAGGAGCATTAACAATAGCCGGAATAGGAATGGCAGGAAGTTCGTCGGTTTGGGCCGCCTCGGGGAGAAAAAGCTACGCAACCAATCGCCCGGCAGCCGGTGAACGAAATTTCACTTCAGAAGCAGTTGAACAGGCCATTAAAGAGGCAAAAACAAAAATTAAAGATCCGAAACTGGCCTGGATGTTCGAAAACTGTTTCCCGAATACCCTGGATACGACTGTTGAATATGATAACAAAAACGGCAAGCCGGACACCTTTGTTATTACCGGCGATATTCATGCCATGTGGCTGCGCGATTCAACAGCCCAGGTTTGGCCTTATTTACCTCTTGCCGGCAAAGACAAACATTTAAAAAGTCTGATTGCAGGAGTTGTAAATCGCCAAACCCAATGTGTTTTGCTCGATCCTTATGCCAATGCATTTAATAAAACAAAAGAAGAAGAAGTGCACTGGATGAGTGACCTTACCGATATGAAACAGGGCCTTCACGAACGCAAATGGGAGATCGATTCATTGTGTTACACCGTTCGTCTGGCCTATAACTACTGGAAAACAACAGGCGACACTTCGGTATTTGATGCCGATTGGCAAAAAGCTTCAAAACTGATTGTGCAAACATTCAAAGAACAACAACGTAAAGACGGTCTGGGCCCCTATAAATTTCAACGTGAAACAACTACCCAGCACGACACTGTATCAAACCATGGTTATGGTCGCCCGTTAAAACCTGTTGGTTTGATTAACTCTTCTTTCCGCCCGTCGGATGATGCAGCAACTTATGGATTCCTTATTCCATCAAACTTATTTGCAGTAAAGTCGTTGAACCAGTTGGCTGAAATCAGCACAGAAGTAACCGGAGATAAAACTTTTGCAAAAGAGTGTAAGGCACTTGCCGGAGAAGTGGAAAAAGCAATTAAAGAATACGCAATTGTTGAGCATCCAAAATACGGGAAAGTGTATGCTTTTGAGGTTGACGGTTTCGGAAACCATACATTCATGGACGATGCCAACGTTCCAAGCTTGCTGGCTTTGCCTTACCTCGACAGTGTCTCAAAAAATGATCCGGTTTATAAGAATACCCGCAAACTGGTTTGGAGCGAAGACAACCCTTATTTCTTCAAAGGAAAAGCTGCTGAAGGAATTGGCGGACCTCATGTAGGTTACGACATGGTTTGGCCCATGAGTATAATTATGCGTGCCATGACCAGCACTGATGACCAGGAAATAAAATGGTGCATTAAAACATTGCGCAATACCGATGCCGATACCGGATTTATGCACGAAACATTCCATAAAGATGATCCGAAAAATTTCACCCGCTCATGGTTTGCCTGGGCAAACACCTTGTTTGGCGAGTTGATTTTGAAAGTTATCAACGAAGGAAAAGAAAGTTTGATCAATTCAATATAGGATATCATTGAGAAAGAAAAACGGGAAGTTGTACAGCTTCCCGTTTTTTTTGAAATTTAAATTCCAGTAAGTAAGATATCTACATTTTACTTACAAATTTATAGCTGCCGGATTGTAACTGATAAATTGCTTTCCCTTTTTCATATTTTACCAATTTGCATCCATCGGCATCTAAGATGTCGCCTTCCGATTTTGCCGGGAGATAAAGTGTAGCAGAAGTATTTGCCGGAACAGTGGTGGTATAAATAAGCTGTCCGTCTTTTACTTCCCACCTGCTGTAGATTTTTCCGTACATCGAATCGTAATATCCTTCTGCAAATGTCATTTTACCTGTAGGATCCGGCATTGGTTGCAGAATAAATTTCCGGAACCCCGGTTCGTCGCGTTGAATACCCAAAGAATAGGCGATCATCCATTGGCCGACTGCACCGAAAGAGTAGTGGTTGAACGAATTCATGCTGTTGTTACCACCGAACCCGTTTTCAACGGTGTAGCCGTTTAGCCGCTCCCAGATTGTTTTTGCACCCTGATTGATGGAGTACAGCCACGAAGGATAATGTTCGCTCTGAAGAAGTTGGTAAGCCTCGTTGTTGTATCCGTAAGCCGAAAGAGCATTACTGATCCAGGCTGTTCCGATAAATCCTGTCATCAACGAATATTCAGGACGAAGAATACCTCCGTCGTCTTCATTTTTACGCGAAACTGTTTCTGCTAATTTAGCTGCCATATCTGCTGTTAATTCATCATTAAAAGCATCCAGAGCCAATCCAACAGCATACGATGTTTGTGTATCTGCTACTTTAAATTCAGGAGTTGCTCCTCCTTGCGGACCCAAAAAATGTCCGGCACTGATATAACCCAGCGTTTTTTGATCGTTGTTGATGAAAGTTTTATTAAAGAAGTTTTTACGTTCCTGATACATGTTTTCAAACCGGGCAGCATCATCTTTCTTCCCGAGAACTTCAGCAACACTTTTTATTATTTGAAGATCGAAAACATGGTAGGTCGTTGCCAGATACTGGGCTCCAAGTATATTATTTTGCGGTCCGAGCCAGTCGCCAAGTTGTACGTCGGTGCACATTCCTGTTTTCGGATCTATATTTTCGTTCAGGTAATCTATGTAAGCTACCATTGCATCATAATGCTCAGAGAGTATGGCCACATCATTAAATTGTTGGTATACTTCCCACGGAACAGTAATTCCGGCGCTTCCCCAAAGTACGCCACCAAAGCCACCTCCAATTGGTGCAACATCGGTGAATTTACCGCTTGTTTTTTGTACATCGCGCATGGCAAACATATGCCTTCTCAGAAACTGATCGGAATTGGAAATATAGGTTGCTGTACGTGAAAATACCGAAATATCGCCCGACCATCCCATACGCTCATTCCTTTGAGGACAGTCGGTTGGTAAGGTCAGGAAGTTATCTACATTCGACCAGCAAAGGTTCGACCACAATTGATTAACTTTCTCGTTCGAGGTTTTATAATCGGCAGAAAGTTTCAGTATCGAACTGATTGCAATTCCTTCCACAGCATCGAGAGGAAGAGGTTCATCTAGCCCGGTAATTTCGAGGTACTGGTATCCGCGTGATGTAAATTTCGGTTGAAAAACCTGCGGTCCGTCTTTCATAATGTATTTGTCCATACAAAGGGCAGCACGGTAGTTTTCGGTCATAATCATGCCGACGTTGTCACCCGATTCTTCCAGATCAGGATAAAGAATTTCTGCAACTCGTAAAATCATTGTATCTCCGGCAATTCCGTTTGCTAATGTAATTTTAGGAACTCCCACAAAATTTTGTCCCATATCGTAAACAAAAACTCCCGGACGGACTTCCTCCACGCTTTGGGCAGTGAGTTTTGTATAAATACCTGCATTGTTTCCTATCTGACCAATGAGTTTCATGTTGTCGAAATTGAACGTAGTAACCTCACCGGTAACATCTCTTTCTTCACCCGAATAGGCAGTTCCTTCCAATGGTACTTCTGACGCACTTTCCCATGAAGAATCATCGAATCCGGTATTTGTCCAGCCCTCTATTATTGTTTCTCTGGTGGCATCGTAAATTTCGCCCATATCAAGGCTGCTGTAAATAATCGGGCCCCGGTTGTAAAATTTCCAATCTTTATTATTTGTTGTAACGGTTTGTTTTGATCCGTCGTTGTACGTAATTTGCAGCTTGGCAAGAAGCGATTGACGATCGCCAAAATGGTTCCAGATAGTTCCGAAGCTTAATAATCCGCTCCACCATCCTTCCGACATCATGGCTCCCATGGCATTTCCGCCTTTTTGAATCATGTCGGTAACATCGTAAGTTTGATAAAAATGAGATTTGTTGTATTGTGTCTGTCCGGGATTATAATAGTCGTTGCCAACTTTTTCGCCATTAAAATACATTTCGTAAATCCCTCGTGCCGTTACATACAAACGCGCCGATTGAACCGACTTTGTGACTTCGAATTCGGTTCGCAGCATAGGTGTTGCATTACGGCTTGGATCGGCAACTATAAAGTTTCCTTTTTCACCTCCGTCAACAATATACGAGTTGTCTTTCACTTCCAGGTTGCCGGCAAAAATACCTTCGTAATTTCCTGATAAATCTTCTTTGAAAAGCGTGTTGTTGGGCTCCCGGTCGTTGTATACTTCAACATTGGAAAAGCTTGCTTTCTGACCGGCATCCAAAGAAAATCCCAGGTCGCAAACCATCCCGAAAGGAAGGTAATCGCCTCCCGAACCTATTGGATTCAGATTAACAGATGCTCCCTGAAAAGCATTTCTTAGCCAGGGACGAATTTCTGTATTTTCACTTTTATTTTTTACATAGAAATCAGGATTATTATCTATTGTTAGGGTTAAATTTCCAAAAGCGCTTCTTAATTCAACGTGATGTTTATCGTTTTTGTTTGTTGCATTAATAACCGATGACTTGATTTTAAAGGTTTTTAAGGGCTGAAGAGGATTGTCTTCTTTTGTGTATCCGGCGCGGTAGATATTAAGTTTGGCAAGGCCTTTTGTACTGTTTTCAATATCAGAAATATCGAGCTCCAGTTTAATGTAGCTTTCGTTCTGTTTATTCTCGAGCTGGAAAATATTTTTGTATTTGTCCATCAGGCGCATGTCATTGGCACCGTAGATAAATCCTGCCCTGGTACTTCCTTCTGAAATTGCCACAGCATATTTCATTCTGAAAATAAGCTCGTATTGCGAATAAAAAACCAGATCTTCATCGCCACCACCAATCCACTGAGCACCGTTCCAAGCTGAAATATCCGGATTCATCAATCCTGTTTCGAACCACGAACTGGCTGAGTGTTCCTGGTTATTCTGATCCCAAACGGTAACTGTCCAGTTATAACGGGTTGACGCCTGAAGTTCCGATCCCCGGTATTTTACTGCCAAAGCCGTATTCTCGTTAACTTTACCTGAATCCCAGACTTTTTCACCGGCAGAACTTTTAACTTCAATTTGATAAGCAGTTTGGTAATAACCTCTTTCGCCTTCCGGAGCTTGCATTTGCCACGCAAAACGTGGTACTTTTACATCAATTCCCAAAGGAGTAGTTGTGTACTCAACAGTTAGGTTATTGATTGTTTCTTTTTGAGTGTTGCAACTCAGGAAAGTTGTTATTAAAGAAAAAAGAATGATAAAATACGGAAGATTGGTTTTCCGTTTTCCGGTGAACGTCATTTTCAGATTCATTTTATTGTTAGGTTGAATTTTTAATTGAGTTTAATTTTTGGAGCAGAAATTTAATATAAAAAGAGAAAAGAACTGAAGTTCTTATCTTTTTATTTGGCTTTTCTAATTATCTACATGAGGATTCTGTAAAATTTCGTAATAATGCAGATTGAATTTTAAATATATTAAGTTTCATTTTTCCAGGTTATACGTAGCTCTTTACTTATTCGCGACCGGAGGAAACTTCCATTTTAAGGAGAAGAATATCCTGAATTTTGAAAGTTTTTATTTGTTTATTATTCAGAATGCAATGAAATTTTTAATTGTTTTGTATAGATGATTCTAAAAATATGAATTTAAACGGTTGATATAAATGTACTTTATAAAACAAAAATCAAAGGCTGTAAAACAAAGTATTATTCGTTCCTTAAATCCGCTGTGTTTTATTATTGTTTTTTTATTCGCGGGTTTTATTTCAATAGCCCAGGAAAATATAATAAAAGAAACTCATATCTCCGGATCGGTTGTGGCTACCAATAACGGTATTTCACTCATTCCATCGTTTAATCTCGGCAAGCCTGCTTTTATGTTCAATTTTTCGGTTGGAGGCGAGAGGCTAAGTTTCGATCCTCAATTTCGATTTTCGATGGAAGGGAAACCCTGGACGTTTATTTTATGGTGGCGATATAAGTTGGTTGAAAACGAAACCTTTCATTTGCATATAGGAGCCCATCCTGCTTTTTCGTTTAATGAGATTAATGTAATTGAAGATGGAACGGAAAAGGAGATTACGCGTGTTAGTCGTTATCTGGCCGGTGAACTTTCTCCTACATTTAAATTTTCGAAGAAAATAACAGTAACACCTTATTACCTTTATGCTTACGGAATTAATGATGATGTAACCCGGCACACGCAATACATTGCTTTGCAAAGCAGTTTTTCTAATTTGAATCTGTCTGAGAATCTCCGTTTTAGTCTGAATCCGCAGGTTTATTACCTGAGAATGGATGGCCTTCAGGGAGTTTATGCCGCATCTAATTTTTCATTTTCAGTAAAGAATTTCCCGGTATCTGCATCTTTAATGATTAATCAGAAAATTGACAGTGAAATTGCAAGCGATGATTTTATATGGAGTGCCAGCCTTGTTTATTCGTTTGGCAATAAATACCGGAAACTTTAGTGTAAATTCGGTGTATTGAGATTTTTTTAACTACTGTATAATCGTTCGCCGGTTAATTATTGGCTGTCTGTTATTTGCAAAAGTTTTTCTGTGATTATCGGCAACTCTTGCTTTAATCTATGGATTCCGGAAGAATTAAATCTATTGCAGAATGAATCCGAATTAGTAATTTAGCGCAATATAAGTCTTATAATAGTTGGACCAAAAAGAGAATGAAATACTGCTCATAAGGGCTTTTAAAGAAGGAAATGAAAAAGCCTTCGAAAAGCTTTTCGATAAATACCATAAAAATTTATATGCTTATTTGTTTCGGCTGTTAAATTCAAAAGAAGATGCTGAAGAGATAGTGCAGGAAACATTTATAAAAATCTGGGAAAAGCGTAAAGACTTTATTGAAGGCTATTCGTTTGATGCTTTTTTATTCAAGATAGCTAAAAACTCATTTATCTCACTCACAAGAAAAAAAGTAAACCATAATGTTTTCGAGAAACATCCTGAAATTTATTCGGAAATAGATCCGAATAACTCGGAAAATTATATCATTTATAAAGAAACCAAAGAGATAATTGATTCCATTATTAACGGACTTCCTCCGAAGCGAAAAGAGATATTTCGTTTACGTAAAATTGAAAACCTGTCAAGAAATGAAATTGCCGAGAAATTGGGAATTTCTGTAGTCACTGTGGACAACCAAATAATGAAAGCAAACACGTACATGAAAGAGCAGTTTAAAAAATATAGCCTCTTGCTATTAATTTTATTTCTGCATTAAGTTGCTGTATTTCATTTATATATGTTGTTATCCTTAATTTTTTTGAATTTTTTTTAAACCTGGAGTAATAGTAGACCGTAACTTTTGCGTATTACTATCAAATAATCATCTTGAATGAAATCGAACAAAAAACATATAATTCAATCATTTTTTTCTAAATCAAATACAAAGGAGGAATTAAAAAGCCTTTTCTACTGGATGAACAGTGGTAAAGGAAACAGTGAGCTGGAAAATGAATTAGACGAAGGATGGAACGGTTTTGAAAATACCGCTGATTTAAATATAGATTCTGAGAAAATTTTCAAAAACATACAAAAAGGAATCCGGCAACAAAAGTCGGATGCACGGATAAAAATAGTTAAGAAATTTTTGCCCTATGCAGCGATCCTGATTATTTTAATTGGCATAAAATTTTATTTCTCTGAATTTAAATCAGTCACAGAATTTAATAGTTTACAGAGTTATAATACCTCTGTTATTACCGAAGAAGGGCAACGATCAAAAGTTATATTACCCGATAGTTCAATAGTTTGGTTAAATTCAAGTACAACGCTTTCTTATCACGAAGATGCATTAAAAAAAGAGAGAAGGGTGCATTTGAGCGGTGAAGCATTTTTCCAGGTTTCACGGAATGAGAACAAACCATTTTATGTACAAAACGAGCAGCTTATTGTAAAAGTACTTGGTACTGAGTTTGATGTGGAAGCTTATCCTGAATCCGGAGAAATTAACGTTGTACTTGAATCCGGGAGCGTTCAGCTGAATCATGAAAAAAACGAATCGTTTAATTACCAGCTAAAACCCGGAGAAATTGCAAAATTCGATCTGACGAAGAGCAGCCTGAATATAGCGAAAATCGATGTTGCCAAATTCTCATCGTGGAAAAACGGAATGCTGATCTTCCAGAACGACCCGATGAAAGAAGTAATCGAAAAACTGGAACGCTGGTATAACATCGAAGTAGAAATACGAGATGAAGAAGTTTATAAATCAATTTTTACGGGAACAATAACAAATGAAGGCTACGAGCAGATTTTCAGGTTAATCGATTTTACCTGCCCGGTAAACTGCGAAATTATAAACAAAACAAAATCAGACGAAAAACCAAAAATTATAATAACTAAAGAAGGATAAACTAATTACTAAATTAATAGAACAAAAAACTTACTGCTTATGACAAAAAATATCTGATATCTTACCATAAAAAAAGAGAGTTGCGCCAACAACCCTCTTCTGTCAAACTTTTTTATTAGCCTCATCTTTTCAAGCCCGAGGCAAATTATTTTGAATTGTATTAATCCAAAATCAAAACAAATTTATGAAAAAAAAACTTAATGAACAGGTTTCCGGATTGCTGGCAATTTGGAAATCGAAACTATTCAAAACTATGAGAGCTATAATGTTCTTTTTACTGGTTGGAACGATGCAGATTTTTGCATCGAATACCTACTCGCAGGTTACAAGGCTAAGCCTTTCTTTCGAGAATGAACTGATCGTAAATATTCTGAATAAGATCGAAAATGAGTCTGAATTTTATTTTATGTACGACGGGTCAGTAGTAAATGTTAATCAGCGGGTTAGCATTAGTTGTACCGACAAATCTATTACTCAAATCCTGGATGAGACTTTTAAAAACACCAATATCACTTATAAAATTGAAGACAGGCAAATTGCTTTAAAAGCAGAGAGTGTTGCAACAAAAGCAGATCAGGATCAAAAAACAATTACCGGAAAAATTACTGATACGGGCAATAATCCATTACCCGGAGTTACAGTATTGGTAAAAGGAACTACCAATGGTACCATTACCGATTTTGATGGAAATTATTCGCTGGCAAAAGTTCCTGATGATGCCATTCTTGTTTATTCTTTTGTCGGAATGAGATCGCAGGAAATTTCTGTTGCCGGAAAAACTTCTATCGATATTGTACTTGAAGAAGAAACAATTGGATTGGAAGAAGTTGTGGCCATTGGTTATGGTGTTCAGAAAAAAAGCGTTGTAACCGGAGCTATTTCATCGGTTAAAGCCGACGAAATGATGACTCGTTCTGACACACGCCCTGAGCAGGCTTTACAGGGAAAAACTTCAGGTGTTCAGGTTGTTTCAACTTCGGGAGCACCGGGTGCCGGTATGAAAATTCGTATCCGGGGTTACAGCTCTAACGGAAATTCAGACCCGTTATACATTGTTGACGGATTAAGAACTGACGACATTAGCGGACTTGAACCTACCAATATAGAAAGTATGGAGGTATTAAAAGACGGTGCATCAGCAGCTATTTATGGTGCTGAAGGTGGAAACGGTGTAATTCTGATTACTACAAAAAGCGGAAGTGCAGGCGAATCGAAAGTATCGTATAACTTTCAATATACTTTACAGAGTTTAGGAAGAACACCTAAACTTATGAATGCTGCTCAGTACCTTGATTATATGACTGAGTCGGGAATGGCGTCGGGAATGACCAATCCTGAAGGTTACGATACCAACTGGATTGAAGAGTCGTTTGAAACTTCTCCGATGCAAAAACACAATATCTCGTTTTCCGGTGGTAACGAAAAAACCAATTACCTTGCTTCTGTTTCTTATCTGAACCAGGAAGGTATTGTTGCCGGAGACCAGGATAACTACAAACGTTACTCGGGTATGTTTAACGGAAGCCGCCAACTAAAAGACTGGCTTAAATTCGGTAGCAGCATTCAGTTATCTCGTTCGGTAACCAAATCTTTTAACGAAGATGACGAGTACCGCGGAGTAATTGCCAACGCCGTTCTGTTAGATCCACTTACTCCGATCGAATACATGGGCCAGGTTCCATCGCATGTTCAGCCATTAATTGATGCAGGTTACCCGGTAATGCAATCTGATAACGGGAATTATTACGGTATTTCGAAATATATTACCGGTGAAACAATTAACCCGTTTGTACAGAACAAGCAAAATCAGTCGGAGAATACCATTACAAAAGTTATGGGTAACATTTACATGGATTTTACACCTTTTGAAGGATTTACATTCACTTCAAAATTAGGTTTGAATTACGTGAATGCCAATAATCATAACTACCAGCCTCAATACTACTACAGTTCTGAAATGATGAACCTGAACGCTTCAGTAAGCGAGTCGGTTGCCAGCATGACCTACTATCAGTGGGAAAACTTTGCATCGTATGTAAAAAGCATCAACGATCATAATTTTAACGTGATGCTTGGTACCGCAGTTTCAAGTAACGAACTAAAAACGATATCGGCTGCAGGTTATCCGTTATTAAAAGACCAGGAATCGTACGCCAACCTCGATTATATTGTTACTCAATCGAATTCAACTGTTGGCGGTAATACAATAGTCGATAACAAATTGTCGTATTTCGGACGTGTAATTTACGATTACCAAAATAAATACATGTTACAGGCAACTGTACGCCGCGACGCTGCCGGATCATCAATCCTTCCGAAAGATAACCGCTGGGGAACATTCCCTTCTCTTTCTGCCGGTTGGGTAATGAGCAGCGAAGATTTCTTCCCTGAAATAAACTGGCTTTCGTATATGAAATTACGTGCCAGCTGGGGACAAAACGGTAGTTTATCGAACCTGGGTAATTACAGCTATGCTTCTAACTTAATGTCTTCAGGAAATGCCTTAAGCACATTGTCGTGGAGCTACGTAAACGCACCTTATGCTTATCCGCTGGCCGACGGTTCGTATGCAACAGCATCTTATCCTTCAGTGTTAGGAAACAGACAGCTAACCTGGGAAACCAGTGAGCAGCTTGATATTGGTGTTGATTTCCGTTTATTCGATGGGAAACTGGGGTTCACCGCAGATTATTACAATAAAAAAACCAGGGATCTGATTACAACCAATACTCCTCCAATTGAAGCAGGGAACAACGCTTCTCCAATAAACGGTGGTAATGTTGTTAACCGTGGATTCGATTTTGAATTGAGTTGGCGTAGTGAAATTGGTGACTTGAAATACAGTATCAACGCCAACTTGTCGACATTACATAACGAAGTTACTTATCTCGATCCCACTATTAGCAGAATTACCGGGGCAGAGGTAAACAGATGGACTGCTACTGCTTTCGAAAAAGGTTTCCCTGTATGGTATTTCAGGGGGTATAAAACAAATGGAATTAATCCTGAAACCGGAGACATTAATATTGTTGATGTAAATAATGATGGTGAAATAAACACCAACGATTATACTAACATCGGAAGTGCAATTCCTGATATTAACTTTGGAGCAACACTGAACCTGGAGTACAAAAATTTTGATTTTACTATTTTTGCACAGGGACAAAGTGGCAACGATGTGTTAATGGGTATGTTACGTACCGACCGTCCTACAACAAATAAATTGTCATTGTTTTACGAAGACAGATGGACACCATCTACACCAAATGCTTCACGTCCGTCAGCTACTGTTTCTTCAGAATACTGGAATAGTGATCAAATGATTTTTGATGGCTCGTTTATTAAAATCAAACAAATTCAGTTAGGATACACATTACCGAAATCATTGAGTGAACAACTAAAAATTGGTAAAACAAGAATCTACATGTCGTTAGACGATTATTTCATTTTTACCAAGTATCCTGGTATGGATCCTGAAGCTGCCAGTAGCGCCAACAACAGTATTGGTATCGACAGGGGATTCTTCCCGATTTCGAAAAAAGTATTATTCGGACTTTCATTAAATTTCTAACCATCTAATAGTAAATAACATGAAGCTAAAAAAATATATATACGGTCTTTTTCTCATTAGTATTTTCGTGTTCCCGGGGTGTGATGATTACATGGACACGACACAAATGGGGGTGACCAGTCAGGATGATTTTTACAATACTGACACAGAAGCTACACAGGCACTTTACGCCATATACGACAAAATGCAAAGCGGCGACCTTAATACGTTTCGTTTTAAAACAGTGCTTTCCGATGATGCACTGGCAGGAGGTGGAGGCCGTGGCGACAATGTGGATTCCGAGAATCTTAACGAGTACACCTACGGTACAAATAATGGTATTTTAAGAAGCATGTTTTCTAAGTATTACCAGATAATTTATACTGCGAACCTGCTTATAAACAATGTGGAAAATGCTGATACTCCGGTAAAACAGGTAGCTATTGCCGAAGCTAAAACACTTCGTGCCTATGCTTATTTCGAACTTGTTTCGCAGTGGGGACCGGTGCCATTGATTACCACGCCTTTAAATCCTGATGAATACGCTCAACCAAATTCTACAGTTGAGGCATTATGGGCACAAATTGAAACAGATTTATCGGAAGCAATTCCAAATCTTCCTTTAAAAAGTGCACAATCGGATGCTCAAAAAGCCAATGTTTCAAAAGGAACTGCTCAGGCCTGGTTAGGAAAAGCTTATTTGTACCAGGAAAAATACGATGAGGCTGCTGCACAGTTTGATGCTGTAATTGCAAGTGGCGAATATGATCTGGAACCTGATTTCTCAACAGTAACAAGAGAATCATCAGAATTTGGAATAGAATCAGTTTTCGAGATTTCTTATGCAAAAGACATTTCATCTGTAACAGAATGTACCTGGATTGTGGCTTTCTGCGGACCACGTAGCCCGTTTTTCAAAGCAGGAACAACCGGGATTTCTGAAACAGGTTGGGGATCGATAAATCCAAGCCAGTCGTTGTACAACGCATATATTGAAGCCGGCGATGTAGTACGTCGTAAAGCAACAATTATGAGCGAAGAAGAATTGATTAACGACTTTGGCGGATCGTTCCGTATTGACGGGAACCTGCCTTATGCAAACTATGGATTAATTCGTTTGAAACATGGTGCTTATGTTGCTGAAACACCGGGTGAAGCTTATCATACCATTGGCGGAGTTAACTTCAGAATTACCCGTTATTCGGATGTATTACTGATGGCTGCCGAAGCTTATAACAGGAAATCGGCACCAAACGACAATAAAGCGCTTGAATATATAAATAAGGTGAGAGCCCGTGTTGACATGCCAGCTTTAACAGTAACCGGTGATGCTCTTTTTGAAGCGATTAAAAAAGAACGCAGATTAGAACTTGCATTTGAATTTGTTCGCTACCAGGACTTGATTCGCTGGGGAGATGCTGCCAATGTTTTAGCCGAGCAGGGAAGAGAAATTCCAAAAGGCGACGGAACAAACTTCGAGTTCCCTGAAGCCGGTTTTAAAACAAAACACTGGTTACTTCCTTTCCCTGAAGATGAAATGATGGTTAATCCAAACATTGTTCAGAATCCAGGTTGGTAATACGAAATAAAAAAGGATACGATCATATTTTATGGTCGTATCCTTCTATTAATAATTTAAACCACATGAAGAACTTAAATCTCGCAATTCTTTTTTTACTTTTTTGTACGGCCTGCAGCACAACAACTCCGGTCGATTGGGTAAGCACTTCGCCCACCACCCAGTGGAAAACGTCTCAGTTAGAAACAACAACTTCTGCCGAAAGTACAAGTGCCGAAGTTTATACCGATAAAATACAACAGGTTATAGAAGGTTTTGGCAGCTGTTTTAACGAACTTGGCTGGACATCGCTGAATGAATTGAGTGAGTCTGATCGCGAATCGATAATGAACGAGCTGTTTTCTCCCGGTGTTGGAGCCAACTTATCTATTTGCCGTATGCCTGTTGCGGCCAACGATTTCGCCTTAAACTGGTATTCGTACAACGAAACTGAAGGCGACTTTGCCATGGAAAATTTTTCGATAGAAAACGACAAAAAAACGTTGATCCCCTTCATAAAAAATGCAAAACAGTATAATCCCGATATTAAATTATGGGCATCGCCATGGAGCCCGCCATCGTGGATGAAATACAATAAACACTATGCCAGCACGTCATCGCAGCGCATGGCAAACATGGCCGAAATGTATGCCAAACAACGCGAAGCACAGGGCGATACAGCAGCTTTGGGAGGATTCTTTGCCAATGTTGGTAATCCGAAATATCAGAACGACCTGCCTATCGACCGCGAAGGGAAAGAAGGTACCGATATGTTTATCCAGGAAGACAAATACCTGGAAGCTTATGCACTTTACTTTTCAAAATTTATTAAAGGCTACCAAAACGAAGGCATCGATATTTTTGCAGTGATGCCACAAAACGAATTCAATTCGGCACAGATATTTCCAAGTTGCTGCTGGACTGCCGCAGGTCTGAGCAATTTTATCGGCTCGTATTTAGGTCCAGCCATGGATAAGCTGGGAGTTGATGTTTATTTCGGAACCATGGAACGTCCGAACGAAGCACTTGTCGATACAATTTTACAAAACGAAAAAAGCGGGAAATATGTTAAAGGTGTAGGTTTTCAGTGGGCAGGAAAAGATGCGTTACCGGGCATAAACAAACGTTATCCCGATTTGGCTATGTTCCAGACTGAACAGGAATGCGGCGATGGTAAAAACGACTGGGCCGGAGCAATGCACTCGTGGGATCTTATGAAACACTACCTTAGCAATGGCGTTTCTGTTTACGATTATTGGAATACCTCGCTGCTTGAAGGAGGTGTCAGCCGCTGGGGCTGGGAACAAAATTCACTGGTTGTAGTAGACGCAGAGAAAAAAGCATATCGCTATTCATACGAATACTACATTTTAAAACACGCCAGCCACTATGTTATGCCGGGAGCTAAAAAACTGGAAACAGGCGGCGATTACAACGACTTGCTGGCATTTAAAAATCCTGATGGTTCGATAATCGTTATTGCAGGCAACCAGGAAGAAAAAAGCAAAACTGTAAACATCAAAATCGGCGATTCTTTTATTTCCCCTGTTTTACCTGCAACATCGTTGAATACATTTAAAATTGAACTTTAATATTTTAAGCTTATACACTCTTGAATTTTTAAAATAAGTAATACTCATATATTTTTATCCAAAAACCGGTAGTACAAATTCAATCAAAAATATTTCTACTTAGAGAAAAGGTTTTTGTTGTCTTTGTAAGAACCCTTTTAAATTCTCTTATTATGAACAACTGAGAGCACTTATTTTACAAATTCTTTAAATGATAATTAAAAATAAAATGAAAAAATTATTTGCACTCTGTGTACTGTTGATGCCACTGTTATTAAATGCACAGACTCCCTTGATTCAAAATATTTACGGACGTAATATTGAAAAATTGAACGGTAGCTGGAATATATTGTCGATCCTTTCGATAACGGTTATTACAACTACCGACTGGCCGTAAATCCGAATGGTTTTTTTAAGAATAAAAAAGCTCAGAGTAAAAACGACCTGGTTGAATACAATTTCGACACTGCATCGCTGATGGTTATTCCATCTGACTGGAATACACAAGATGAAAAACTGTTTTTTTACGAAGGTAGTGTTTGGTTTAAAAAAGATTTTAACTACACCAAAAAGCCCGGACAAAAAACTTATGTATATTTCGGAGCAGTAAATTACGATGCCAAAGTTTACCTGAACGGAGAAAAAATAGGTGAACATATTGGAGGTTATACCCCGTTCAACTTCGACATAACCGACAAGGTGAATGACGGTGATAATTTTATTGTGGTGCGTGTAAACAATGACCGTATTCCTGAAGGTGTTCCCACAATTAATGCCGATTGGTGGAATTACGGCGGTATTACCCGCGAAGTGTTGCTGGTTGATGTTCCCGAGCTTTTTGTGGAAGATTACCTCGTTCATCTGGAAAAAGGTACTTATAACCTGATTAGCGGAATGGTAAAACTGAACCAGGCTGTTGCCGGTAAAGAGGTTACATTGAATATTCCTGAGTTGAAGATTTCTGAAGCATTGAAAACCGACGATAAGGGACAAGCTACATTTTCAATCAAGGCCAAACCTGAGTTATGGAGCCCTGAAAACCCAAAACTTTACAACGTAACGCTAACTTGCGAAGGCGAAGAAGTAGCCGACCAAATCGGATTCAAACAAATTGAAACAGAAGGCAAAAAGATATTGCTGAACGGCGAACAGGTATTTTTGCGTGGTATTGCCATTCACGAAGAAGCTCCTTTCCGCCAGGGAAGAGCATGGAATGCCGACGATGCAAAAGTGCTGCTTGGCTGGGCCAAAGAACTTGGTTGCAACTTTGTTCGTTTGGCACACTACCCGCACAACGAATACATGATACGCGAAGCTGAAAAAATGGGCTTAATGGTTTGGTCAGAGATTCCTGTTTACTGGACAATTCACTGGGAAAACGAAGCAACCTATGCTAATGCAAAAAAACAGCTTACAGATATGATCGACCGTAATAAAAACCGCTGTGCAGTTTCAGTTTGGTCGATTGCCAACGAAACACCACACAGCGAGGCACGCGATAAATTTCTTGGTGATTTGGCCACTTTTGCCCGCGAAAAAGACAACACCCGCCTGATAAGTATGGCAATGGAAGTTGGCCCTGGAAGCGGCCCAAACACCATTAAAGTGTCAGACAATATGAATAAATTTGTTGACATCATCAGCTTTAACAGTTACTACGGCTGGTATTGGGGAAAACTGGAAGATATGCCTAAGCTCAACTGGGAGATCCCATACGATAAACCATTTTTTGTTAGCGAATTTGGAGCCGGAGCTTTGCAGGGAAAACACGGTGGCGACGACGAAATATGGACAGAAGAATACCAGGCCCGTTTGTACAAAGAAACGCTGAAGATGTTCAATAAAGTGGAAGGTTTCTCGGGAACAAGTCCGTGGATTTTGGTAGATTTCTACTCACCACGCCGACAACTGAACGGCATCCAGGATTTCTTTAATCGTAAAGGACTAATTTCAAATAACGGAGTGAAAAAAGAAGCATTCTTCGAGTTACAGAAATTCTACAAGAAAAAAGCAGAAGAATACAGCAAATAAGCTCTTAAACCGAAAAATAGTACAGATGAAGTATTGTCTATTAATTACTGCTTTTCTTATAAGTTTTACAATTAAAGGAACTTACGGGGAAGTTGGGAGAAGCGGAATAAATCAAGTTGCAAATAATTCAACCATTCAGATATATCAAACAGCAAAGGAAACCGGCGACCGGCTTACCAAACTGGAGAATGTTGTTTTGGAAGATTTTGGTCAGCCAAAAGAATATCTGCCATGCGTTTTTATCGATCCTACACATACATTTCAAACCTTTATTGGTATTGGCTCGGCGTTAACAGATGCTGCTGCAGAAGTTTATGCCAAACTGCCGAAAGAAAAGCAGGATGAGTTTATGACTGCCTATTTCGATAAAGAGAAAGGCATTGGTTATTCCTTTGCACGGACACACATTGCCAGCTGCGATTTTTCAAGTGCCAGCTACGATTATGTGGCAGAAAACGATGCTGAATTAAAAACTTTCAGCATTGCTCACGATAAAGAATTTCGTATTCCATTTATTAAACGGGCTTTTGAAGTTGCAGGCGGAGATTTCAAAATGTTCGCCAGTCCGTGGAGTCCGCCGGCCTGGATGAAAGACAGCGGCAAACGTTTAACCGGTGGTAGTCTGCTGGACGAATACCGACAGTCGTGGGCCAATCACTATGTCAAATTTATTGAGGCATACGAGGCTGAAGGAATTCCGGTATGGGGACTTTCAGTGCAAAATGAACCAATGGCTCAAACACCCTGGGAAAATTGTATTTATACTGATGTTCAGGAACGCGACTTTGTCAGAGATTATCTTGGACCGACACTTGAAAAGAACGGATTGAGTGATAAAAAACTGATTGTTTGGGATCACAACCGCGATTTGATCTTTCAGCGTGCATCCACAATGTTTAACGATAAAGAGGCGGCTAAATACGTGTGGGGAATAGGATTTCACTGGTACGAACCCTGGACCGGCGGAGATATGCAGTTCGACAATTTAACCCGTGTAAAGGAAGCTTTTCCTGACGTAAACCTGGTATTTACAGAAGGATGTGTGGAACGTTTTAGTTACGACCGCCTGAACGATTGGAGTTTGGGTGAACGTTACGGGAAATCAATGGTTCACGATTTTAATTGTGGAACAGTTGCATGGACCGACTGGAATATTCTGCTCGACGAAAAGGGTGGACCAAACCATGTGGGCAACATGTGTTTTGCGCCTGTTCACGCCGATCTTACAAAAGGTGAATTAATATACACCAACAGTTACTATTACATTGGCCATTTTTCGAAATTCATTAAACCGGGGGCAAAACGAATCAGTTGTTCTTCCAACCGCGATGTGCTGCAATCAACAGCGTTTAAAAACACCGATGGAAGTGTTATTGTTGTTGTGATGAATGCCGGTGAAAAAGATATGCCTTACCGTTTGTGGATTGAAGGGAAAGCTGTAGAAATTGCAAGCCCGGCACATTCCATTCAAACATTGATTTTGTAAGGAATTACTCAATTAACGATTGTTTTTTAGGCAAAATACAATACATTATCGTTTTAAGTTAACAATAACAGCTATGCGTATAAGCATCCTTCCTGCGGGTTGGGTGCTTTTTTATTCTATCAGATCCCAGGCAACAAATAAAACACGCCGATTAATACAATGGTTAGCGACGATATACCAATAGGAAACCACACCGGGGCAATCCACGGACGCGGTATCAGGAATAATACATCGATTGTTGTTAGCCTTGGCGGCCATTTTATAACCACGTACAACGATACATAGTAGAACAAATCCCAAAAGGCAAATGTCCAGAGGAAAATCATCAGTTGTTCCAACCAAGAGTGGCCAACCAGCAACGCAAGTGTCACCAGCATAACAATAGTTGCAACTTCGCGCGATATTTCAATTTTAATGGTGCGTTTCGGAATCTGTTCGAGTAATTCTTTATTTCCCTCTTCCGATTCTGAGTCGAGCAGCCCGATGGCTTTTCTGAGGTAAACCACAACTACACCTTCAAAATGTGCCATGGCAATACCAAAAACAGCAAGCAATAAAAATTGTGTAAGCATAACAAGCTAATTTTTCCCGGTTACAAGCATCAGGTTCTATAAATATTTTAACCGGCGTATTTCCCTCGTGGTTACGTTTTAGATAGTTCCCGGGTTCTGTTTTATGATTAAATTTCGTTCTATTCTCAATTCATTGCAATTACTTTAGTTTTTATAAATGTATGTGTCAAAATCTACTACTACAAAGAACACCAAGACACGAAGTAGAAGAAATTAATTCCTGAGTTTTCTTTGTGAACTTTATGACTTGGTGGTTTTTAACCTATGGATTTTCAATCCATAGTGGTTAGGTTTCAATGCGGACGCTCTTAGAATAATATAGAAGAATTCAGCGGATTTTCCAGGTGTCTTTCGGAACCGAAAGGAAAAGGAATTATTTGCGGAACGGTGCATGGAATGTTGGCAGCATAAAATCCGGGAAAGCGATGGAAAAGCTGTTTAATAAAAAACCTGAATTCATTGTAAAAGAATGAATCCAGGTTTTTAAAAATATTATCAGCTTCTTTCCGAAGCGCTGTTATTTATTTCACGGCAATACCACGATTTTTCAGCATCGGACGAATATCGGGTTCCCTGCCTGCAAAATTATGATACATTTCGTTGTAATCTTCGGTGTTTCCACGCGATAAGATCATGTCGCGGAAACGCTGACCGTTCTCGCGGGTTAGACCTCCGTTTTGTTCGAACCATGCAAAAGCATCCTGGTCGAGCATTTCAGCCCATTGGTAAGCATAATAACCTGCAGCGTATCCATTGGCCCAGATATGTAAAAAGTAGGATGTGCGGTAGCGAGGCGGAACCTGCGCAAGATCAAGTTTGTTTTTCTTTAATGCTTCAGTTTCAAATTCGTTAACCGATTTTACTTCTGTTCCCGGAGCCAGTGTGTGCCATTCCATGTCGAGGTTCGAAGCAGCCAGGATTTCAGTCAGGGCATAACCCTGGTTAAATGTTGCTGATTTTTTGATTTTATTAACCAACTCCTGTGGCATCGGTTCTCCGGTTTTGTAGTGTTTTGCATAGTTTTTCAAAACATCGGGGTAAAGTGCCCAGTGTTCGTTAAACTGCGATGGCAACTCCACAAAATCGCGGGCTACGTTAGTTCCCGATAAACTTGGATACTCCTGGTCGGCGAACATTCCGTGCAAAGCATGTCCAAACTCGTGGAACATGGTTGTTACATCGTCGTAGCTGATAAGTGCAGGTTCGCCTTCAGCAGGTTTTGCAAAGTTACAAACGTTATAAACCACTGGTTTTGTTCCCAACAATTCGACTGGCCCACAATGTTGCTCATCCATGCACCACCCGATTTATTGTCTCTCTGGAAGTAGTCGCAGTAAAACAAAGCAAGGTCACTGCCATCCTGGTCTTTCACAACGTAAACGCGCATATCAGGATTGTAAACCGGGAAATCGGTTGTGCGGGTAAAAGTAAGTCCGTACAGTTTATTCGCTGCGAAGAACACACCATTTTCCAATACATTAAACAACTCGAAATAAGGTTTCAGTTGACTTTCATCCAGATCGTAACGTTCCTTACGCAGCTTTTCTGCATAATAATTCCAGTCGTAGGCTTGCAAATCGAATCCACCGTTTTCTTTGTCGATCATGGCTTGCAAATCTTTGGCTTCTCTTTTTGCATTGGCAGTTGCCGGTGCAATTAATTTTCCAAGAAAAGCACGAACGGCTTCCGGAGTTTTGGCCATCTGATCCTGCAGGCTCCAGGCTGCATAATTTGGAAATCCGAGTAACGCTGCTTTTTCTGCCCTGATTTCAGCGATGCGTTTAATTGCCGCGCGGGTGTCGTTTTCGTCACCTTTTTCGCTTCGTGACCACGATGCTTCAAAAAGTTTAGCACGGGTGTCGCGGTTTTCCATCGATTGAAACAGTGGTTGCTGTGTAGTATTTTGCAATGCAATCAAATATTTTCCGTCTTTACCGGCAGCGCTTGCACTTTTTGCAGCCTGTTTGATTGTGCCTTCCGAAACACCTTTTAATGCATCGGCATTATCAACAACTAAAGCTCCTGCTTTTGTTCCCGATAGTAATTCGTTGGTATATTTTGCACACAACAGCGCTTCTTCTCCGTTTAGTTTTTTCAGCTTTTCTTTGGCATCGGCAGGTAAATTGGCACCGGCACGACTAAATGTATCGAAATAATACTGAAGTAAACGAGCTGATTCTTTATCGAGGTTTAACTCATCTTTTTTCTGATAGATGGTTTTAATGCGCGCAAACAGATTGTCGTTTAAAGTAAGCGCGTCTTGTAAGCCCGCCAGCTTAGGAGCGTATTCTTCCTGCAAATTTTGCAGTGTGTCGTTGGTGTTGGCCCCTGAAAGCGTACTAAAAACCAACAGCGTGCGGTTGAGTAAATCACCGCTTTTTTCAAGTGCAACTAATGTGTTTTCAAAAGTTGGCGCCTCCGGATTATTCGCAATCTTTTCGATTTCTGCCAATTGTTGTTTGATCCCCTCATCCAGTGCAGGGGCAAAATCTTCATTTTTAATTTTTGAAAAGTCAGGAGCCTGAAATGGCAACGTACTGGCTTTCATAAATGGATTTTCACTGTTTCCCATTGTCCCGTTTTCTTGAGTTTTTTGATTGCACGATGCAAATGTAAGCATGAGCATACACGATGCAACAAATGTTAAAATTTTCATATGATTAAAATTGTTTATTTATATGGTTTCATATGGAACTCGCATTTTAATCATCTACTTTGGTGTTTTGAATAAACATGCTCGTTTCATATTGAACTAATTATTGCTATTATAAATCAGGAAATTATTGTAAAAACAAGCGAAATTACAATATTTTAAATAACTGTAAAGCTTTCTTTTGTTAATATTTGACTCATCAGTTTCCGGTAAAACTTTTTATTTCAGATGAAGAATTAATTTTTAAGTTGCCGCCTGCTATTTGTATCCCGGCAGGCAGAACGGTTGCAGAATTGGGTTTCTCTAAAGAAATGATAATTTTGTGTTAACCTGTAAAATTCTAAAAATGTATAAAGTAGTGATCATGATCAGAATTGTTGTTGTGTTGTTAATTACCGGTGTTATCCTAACGTCATGTAACGAAAAGTCTAAAAGTAAATCAGAAAAGACTACTGTTGCCGCTGAGGTTGAATCCACTCCGAAGGAAAACATTCAGTTTGACCAAACAACGATTTTTCAGGCATCGCTCGAAGGAAATGTACAAATTGTGCAAAGTGCTTTGAATAATGGATTTGATCCTAATACTGTAGATGAAAATAAAAGAACAGTTTTAATGCTGGCCGCATTCAACGGGAACACAGAGATTGTAAAACTATTAATTGACAAAGGAGCAGATGTAAATTCTACCGATGAGATAGGAAGAACAGCGCTAATGTATGCTTCAAGCGGACCTTTTGTAAATACCGTTTTAATTTTATTGCAGGCCGGAGCAAAACCTAATATAACAGAAAAACAAGAAAACTGGACTGCTGCCATGATGGCTGCTGCAGAAGGTCAACTCGAGGTTTTAAAAACGCTTGTTGCGTTTGGAGCAGATCTTAAAATGGTTGATGTTGACGGAGAATCTTCATTGGATTTTGCCCGTTCAAAAGGACATTCTGCAGTTGTTGAGTACATTCAATCTAAAATGAACTAAAATATAAATTAGCAGATCTCTTTTTATGTAATAACTGAATGTTTGGTATTAATATCCGGTGAAACCCTTATACATCTTGTTTAAGTTTCCATTCATCGTAAAATGTTGAAAAAAAATACAAGGGCAGTTAAGTTTATATTGTTAACTGCGATTTGTAACAAAAAGTGTCTATACTTATGTCATTTTGCTGATGTTCAGTTATTTTTTTAAGGAATAGATTAAACGTTTTCATTAAATATTGTCTATTAATAAAACATACTTTAATTGTTGATCGTAAAAGCTAAGAATTCAAAATTTTAAAGTCAATACAATGAACCGAGCATGAATAAATTTTATTCATTTAGAAGTAAGATTATAATTTTCATGGAAGTTAAACCGAATACTATTAAAATAAAAACTATAATACGATGAAAAAAACCATTAAAAACTTACTGGCCGTACTATTTATTTTTTCGATTAGCTCATCAGGGCTTTTTGCCCAGGATTGGCCTCAATTTATGGGGCCCGACCGAAACAGTATTTCGCCAGAAAAAGGAATTCTGCGTTCGTGGCCCGAGAGTGGTCCCGAAGTACTTTGGAAGGTAGATGTGGGTATTGGATATGGAGGTCCGGTAATTAAAGACGGTAAAGTTTATCTGCTCGACCGCGATGATAAAACCGGCGACAAAATGCGTTGTTTCGACCTGAATACAGGAGAGGAACTCTGGAAATTTGAGTACGACGCACCCGGCGAGGTTATGTTTCCCGGTTCGCGCAGTGTGCCCATCGTAGATGATAAAAATGTGTATTCCTGCGGCCAATACGGTAATTTATATTGTATTGATATTGAAACACACAAACCGGTTTGGAGTGCAAATGTTTGGACTGATTTTGGTGGTGAAATTCCTGAAGGAGGACGACCCGGTTTTGGTGGTGGTAGCGGTGCTTTCCCTACCTGGGCTATTTCTCAATGTCCTTTAATTTACGGAGATTTATTAATTCTGGCATCTCAGGCTCCGGAGGCAGGAGTGGTTGCGTATGATAAAAATTCGGGTGAGCTAAAATGGAAAACTGCATCGCTTGGATTAACAGGTTATGTAAGCCCGATTATTGTAAAAATTGATGGCAATGATCATTTGGTAATGGTTACAGCTTCTGGTGGTGGCCGTGGCGGACAACCGGTTACTCCGGGAAATGTAGTTGGAATAGATCCGCTTACAGGAAAAATTATATGGGAATTTAACAACTGGCTTTGCCGAATTCCCGTGTCAAGCGCTGTTGATGCCGGCAATAATAAAGTTCTTATAACAGGAGGATACGAGTTGGGAGCTTTAATGATTCAGGTTGAAAAGCAAGCCGACGGAAGTTATGGAACAAAAGAACTTTTCCGTACAGAAGAATTTGGCGATCAAACCAAAACGCCTTTGTTTTACGATGGCTATTTTTACGGAGAGTTCGGCACAAACAGTACACGCGACGGTCTTACCTGCATGAATATGGATGGTGAAATTATGTGGAAAACCAAGCGAGATCCTGATTTCAATAAAGGAAGTATGATTATTGCCGACGGTTTGATTCTTGCAACGGATGGTGCAAAAACTTTATACCTGATCGAACCCGATCCTGCAGCCTTTAAACCACTTGCATCGGCAGAATTGTTAACCGACCCGGAAGGTGGTGACGGTGGTCGTTTTGGAACCCAAAACTGGGCTCCTATTGCATTATCGAACGGCAAACTGTTGATCCGCGATCAGAGCAAGATGTTGTGTGTTAAGGTTGCTGAATAATCTTTTATTCGGTCAGGCACCTTTGATCTGATTTTTAATATTTCATATAGTGTCCCGACTATTATTTCTGGTTACTGGAAAATAGTCGGGATACCTATTTATTTACCGGACACTACTGATTATGAATATCTATTTAAACACTGGTTTCTCAACTGTTGGTTCAAAAGAAATTACAAATTACTCTGCTTAAAATAGTAGCTTTGTGCCACCGTTAGATTTGATATTGGAATATGAGTTATAAACGACTAAATGCACGACTTAAAGGATCGGCTACAAATGATTTTGAAAGTATTGTTAATGCTTTTGAAGCCGAAGGTCGTGTTTTAAATCCGGTTTTTAAACCTACTATAAACCATCCCAAATCAGATTATTCAAACGACATTGAAAGTATCCGGAAAACTGATGCGAAACTTGGATTAACATTTCGACGTTTAAACCGGCATCAACGGCACGCAGTATTTCATGCTTCGAAAAATACTATTCTGGCCGCCATGGTTGGCAGCGGAAAAACAACCGTGTTGATAGCCAAGGTTTTCTATCTTCATTTTATAAAGCAGGTGCCATTCGATCAGATGGTGGTGCTTACTTTTACCAACAAAGCGGCACGCGAAATCAAGGAACGCATCGCCACTTTTTTGGGTGATATTGACGCCAATTTGAACAAACAGTTACGCTACTTTGGCACTTTCCATTCTGTAGCCCGGCAAATTCTTGAGGAGCATCCGCAATTAAGCACGTTGGGTTTTAGGTCAGGATTTATGATTCTTGATGAACAGGAAAAACAGGAATTTCTGGAGCGGATTATCACTCAGGAAGGTTTGACTTTGAAGTACCAGAATAAATTGTCGAAACGATGGCGAAATTACAAAGAAACCGGGACGGTTCTAATGGGAAATATGAAATCGGAGGATGACCTGGAACCTTTGATCCAATTGGCAGAAACAGAGAAGCGTGCCATTAACAGCATGGACTTTGACGATCTGCTGACCCATTGCAACAATTTGCTCGCAGCCGCTAATTCGCATTCTCCTCAATGGATTATCGTTGATGAGTTTCAGGATTGTAACGAAATTCAACTGGAACTAATTGAAAAGTTGAAAAACACGGACTCCAATTTATTTGTGGTTGGCGATCAAAATCAGAGTATTTATGGTTGGCGGGGTAGTAAGGAGCATATTTTCAGGGAGGTGCAGTCGCTTTGGAATGCAACCTGGATGGAATTGCCGCAAAACTATCGAAGTACCGAAAATATTTTATCGGCGGCTGAAACGCTGCTGTTTGAGCAAAACAGCTCGTTAATTGCTACACGCACCAGCGGCAAGCCAATTTCTCTGGTCCGTCATTTCGACGATCAGCAGGAAGCCTATTATTTGCGTGAACAAATGCTGAGTATGCAAAACAGTGGAGTTGCTCTCGATACCATTGCCATTCTTTTTCGTACACACGAGCAGATAAAGCTGGTGGAAACCGTTTTTGCCCAGGCAAATATTCCTTTTCAGCTGGGTAAACGTATTGAGTTATACGACAATCCAACGCAGGCATTTTTACTCCGTATTTTTAAGTTGTGTAGCAATCCTAACGATGTGGATTCCTGTCTGGCTATTATTTGCGATAAAAACTTTGGTGCCCTGAATCGTACTCAAAAACTGATTCAGGAAATTCGCGACCGTAAGAAAGACACCACGGTTCTTCAGTCTATGAAAGAACATTTAGAGAAGAGAAAAAAAACATCGCAAGAACATATCAGGCTGTTAACAAAAATTGAAACTTTTTCCGCTGAATTTCTGGAATACAGGGAGGCGACAACACAACAATTACTGGATTATTTAGGTCTTCAGAATTTGTTAAAACCAACTTCGATTCACCACCAGGAATACCTGAAATCGATAGAAACAGCATGGACACAACTCAGCCGTTTTATGAATGAAAAGGGCTGGGGTAAACGCAGCGAAATTTTTCAGGTGGCTATTGATCAGGTGGTGTTGGAAGGTACATTTCAGATAAACGACCGCATTAAAGAAAAAGGAGAAGGCGTGCATCTGTTAACTATTCATGCCGCCAAAGGACTGGAATTCGATCGCGTATATATTGCCGGTGCTAATAGCGGTATTATTCCGTTAACGCAGCATCGCGGAAGCCAGAATCTCAAAGAAGAAAAGCGACTGTTGTTTGTGGCCATTACCCGCGGAAAAAATTCAGTTGAAATTGGGTGGCATTCCCAGCCATCGTTTCGTAATGCAGAGCCGGAACCTTCTTATTTCCTAAACGCCATTCCGGAACCTTTGCTGGAAAGAAAGATTTCAGGCGCCGCCAGCATAAAAGAATCATCGGAACAAGAAAAAGAAGAATGGCCATTGGAAGCCCGGGTTTCTCATAAAAAATACGGATCCGGAGTAATTACTTCTGTTACCGACACCGAACTAATCTGTTCCTTTGAATCTGTAGGCGAAAAATCCTTTTCAAAGGCTTTTGCAAAGGCGCTTTTAAAGCGAGAGGAGTAATTATTACTCGTCCTCTTTATTTCCCATCATCCGGCGTATTTTCATTTCTTTACGCACATCGGTTTCGGTGCCGGCACGTAAACTAATACTGAAAACTTCCGGCGTTTCAGCAATAGAAGTGAATTCGTTTTTTAGTCCTTTAATTACGGTTTCGTTGTTGGCAATTTTCAAGGTACTTGCCGGTAGATAAAACACCAGCATTTCAGCAGTTTGTTCCACTTTAATCACTTCTTTCAAAAACTTAGCTCCAAAACGATCTTTTTTTTGAAAACGATCCAGAACTTCGTCCCATCCGTTTTGAATTTCCTTCCACGGTATTTTCGGTAACGCTGATTCCTTTGAGCGATTGGTATCTTCACCGATAATTCCCGGAATTGGCGAAGGTAGTTCTTTGTAAAAGTTACGAAGTGCCCAAAGAATAAGGCTCTTGTCGATACGATGATCGCCCACACAAACCGGGCAGCCGTTTTCACATGAACAGTCTTTCAGTAAGTTTCCGGCATTTTGAATGATTTGATCCATAAAATCGTACGCTTTTTCGGCAAAACCCAATCCTCCCGGATAGCCATCGTACAATACCACTGCGTATTTCGTGCGTTTTGTTTCTGCATTGACAAACGAGAAAATACTGCCTTCCAGATCGCTTTCGGTAGCCATTACGCGCATGGCAGCAGCTGCCCGCAAACAATGCACCAGCCCTTCGCTGTAATCGTAACGCGGCACTTTACTAACTGGAGTTTCAGGTTCTAAAGCCGGAGCTTTGCCCGTAGCTACGAAGGTGCGAACCACGATGTCAGGAATTTCAATCCAACATGCTTCAGTATCCATTTTGGTACGCAGAATTTCGGTCAGATCGGTGAATCCCAGGTTTTGATGGGTGTCAAATTCGATCATTTTGTAGCCGGTAATATTTACTGTTACCCGCACATCTCCAAAAAAGCGGTTGATACGATGCTCTTGTTCGTGCTCATGTTCCATCAAAACCACAATGTCGCCGGGTTTGTGCGGCTCTGTGTAATAATTGGAATTTACCTCCTTTATAAAAGCTGTTTTCGATTCCAGATCGAGCTGAATGGATTTATATTGAACGCTGTCGTGCAGGTAAATAGCTCCCGGATAAAATTCCTTTTTGGCCTGAACAATATCTACCACCGAAACGGTTTCCTGCTTATCCATATCCACAATTTTAATCGTGTCGCCCGAAACATTTCGCAGGCTGATTTCGTGTGCCGGAGAAATATCTCCACTCCATTGATAGGTGCTGTTTTGTTCAATCAGTTCGCCTTCTTTCACCAGCAAAGGAATAATTTCTCCCAGGTCGGGGAAGTAGGCAATATCGTCGATGGTTAGCGGCAACTCAGCCGATGCAGCGCGAATATGCGCCAGTTGAATGTATAAATTATCGCGGTCGATAATGGCATTTTCCGAGTCGGCATGCAACAGCCAGTCGGGGTGTTTTCCTACATACTGATCAAGCGGTTTTTCTTTCAGCATTACAATGGCATGCGCTTCAGAACCATTTCGTCCGGCGCGCCCCAGTTGCTGCCAAAAGCTGGCTCGTGTTCCTGGAAACCCACCCATCACAACAGCATCCAAAGTTCCAATATCGATTCCCAATTCTAATGCATTTGTTGAAACCACTCCCAGTAAAGCACCGTCAACCAGGTCTTTTTCAATTTTTGCCCGTTCCAACGGTGTATATCCACCACGGTAAGCAGAGATTTTATCAGATAAATTAATTCCGTATTCTTTCGGATCGGAAGCCAGAACATCACGGCTTTCTTTGGTAACCACTTCAGTTTCGCGGCGCGACTGGCAAAAAGTAATGGATCGAACGCCGGATAAAACCAGTTCCGGTAAAACTACCTTCAACTCTTCAGTTACCGCTTTTTTACGTTTGGCTTCTTCCAAATATTGGGGCTGATAGAAATGGATGTGTTTAGCCGGAGCCGGTGATCCGTCTTTTTCGATGAGCTCAAACGCGTTATGACAAATATTTTCAGCCAGTTCCTGAGGATTTGCAATGGTTGCCGAACTGCATAAAAAACGCGGGCGGTTGCCATGATATTCGCAAATGCGCAACAAACGACGGAACACATTCGAAACATGCGATCCGAAAGCCCCGCGATAGGCGTGCAATTCATCGATGATAATGGTATCGAGATTCGCAAAAATATGCGGGAATCCGTATTTGTTATGGTTGGGAATAAAACCGGCATTTATCATATCCGGGTTGGTAAGAATAATGTTGGCCTGCTCACGAATCCGGCTGCGTTCGTTGGGCGAAGTATCTCCATCGTAAATCCCGGCCTGAATGCGGTTTTCGCCAAAGAATGCTACAAACTCTTTGATGTTTCGGAACTGGTCTTTGGTTAATGCTTTAGTCGGATAGATGAAGATAGCTCTACGCGAAGGATTTTCCAGAATGCGCTGCATCACCGGCAGGTAAAACGACAAAGATTTTCCGCTGGCTGTTCCGGTTGTGATAACAACATTCTTTCCGGCGTGGGCTTTTTCAAACATCTCTGCCTGGTGCGAGTAAAGTTGTTTGTAGCCGTTTTGCCCCATCCATTTTTGCAGTTCAGGATGCAGCTGTTTGGGCGCTTCCGTAAAAACTGCCGGACGTGCTTTGATCCTTCGCGTGGCATTTACGCGCTCGTTATATTTTGCTAAAATTCGTGAAACAGCACTGCTCATTATCTTCGATTTTTAAGTTGGCAAAGGTAAGGTTTTACATTAAGGACAACGAAAATTTCTTAATCTGTAAAAATGGTAGAAGAAACCGTAATTGGGATAAAGTTTAATACCCGGGAATTACGAAATTTGTAATCAGAGAAATATGCTCAGAATAATCAAAAATCATAACGAATAAGAAATGGATATACCGCAACAAAAAAAATTAGGATTCGGCTGTATGCGTTTGCCGCTTTTAAAAAGCGACGACCAGGCAAGCATCGATTATGACCAGCTAAATAAAATGGTAGATACCTTTTTAGAGAAAGGATTTACCTATTTCGATACCGCTTACATGTATCACAATTTTATTAGTGAAAAAGCTGTAAAACAATGCCTTGTTGACAGGTATCCTCGCGAATCGTTTACTGTTGCTACGAAAATGCCCACCATGTTTTTGAAAGAACAAGGTGATTTGGAACGTATTTTTAACGAGCAGTTGGAGAAAGTTGGCGTCGATTATTTCGACTATTATTTGCTGCACAATTTGGGTGTTGATAATTATAAAATTGCCGAGAAATTTGATGCTTTCAAGTTTATACAGGAAAAGAAGAATGAAGGCAAGGTAAAGCAAATCGGTTTCTCTTATCACGATAATGCTGATTTGTTAGATGAAATTCTGACGGCGCATCCCGAGGTTGATTTTGTGCAGCTCCAAATTAACTACATCGATTGGGACAATAAAAGTATTCAGTCGGGCAGGTGCTACGATGTGGCAATAAAACACAACAAAAAAGTAGTTGTAATGGAGCCTCTGAAAGGTGGTAATCTGGCGAAGGTTCCTGAGAATGTGGAGCAATTATTCACCGATGCAAATCCTGAGCTTTCTGTTCCATCCTGGGCAATTCGTTATGTTGCAAGTTTGGATAATGTAATGATGGTTTTGAGTGGCATGTCCAACTTCGAACAACTGGAAGATAACACCGGTTACATGCAGAATTTTGAACCATTAAGCAGCAATGAGAAGAAGGTTGTTGATAAGGCTGTTCAACTGATCAATGAATCCATCGCTATTCAATGTACTTCGTGCAGGTATTGTGTTGATGGTTGCCCAAAGAATATTGCCATTCCCGAATATTTTGCTTTGTATAATGCCGAAGAGATGCAAACGCTGAAACAGGCTTTTTCTATTCAGCATGTTTATTACGCGAATTATACTAAAAATAATGGCAAAGCGTCGGATTGTATTGAGTGTGGAAAATGTGAAAAGAGTTGTCCTCAGCATATCGACATCATGAATTGGTTGAAAAAAGTGGCAGCTACTTTCGAACCCAAGCCTGTTGCGAAATAAAACTGCGATCAATTAAGAAGGGGAGGAGTTTAGAAACTCATTTTAAGCTTGTAAGTTATCATTCAGTTTACATTGGGAATCCCGAAATAATTAAGGTTGTTTCGGGATTTTATGCTTGTAATACGCATGTTATCAGTTTTTTACATGTTTTGTGTCATTGATTTCTAAGAATTGAAAACGATCAATCAGTAAAAATGGTAAGAGCATCAGTAATTTGGATACAATCAGTTCTGTAAAATATTTGGACCTTTGCACCGTCTTAAATATTAAGACTTGAAAAGCATGATAAACAATAAATCAGAAAATACTACGGTCAGCCTGTTTATGTGGCTGGTTCTGGGAGCTTTAATGGCTTTTACGTCCTTGTCTACCGACATTTATTTGCCGGCAATGCCACAAATGCAACTCGATTTGCTTGGAGATATTGAACTTACTGTAACAGGATTTCTAATCGGCTTTGCCATTGCACAGATTATTTGGGGGCCAATAAGCGACCGTTACGGAAGAAGGATGCCTTTATTCGTTGGCATGATTTTGTTTATAATCGGATCTATCGGTTGTGCATTTTCAGAAAACATTGCCCAAATTTTGTTTGCACGCGTGGTTCAGGCTTTGGGAGCTTGCGTCGGACCAATGCTTTCGCGCGCCATGGTGCGCGATATGCTCGAAAGAACAAAGGCCGCAGAAATGCTTTCAACATTAATGATACTGATGGCTCTGGCACCTATATTTGGTCCGCTGATTGGTGGTCAGATACTAAAATTCAGCTCGTGGCAAAGTATTTTTTGGTTACTAACAATAATCGGAGTTCTAATGCTGCTGAGCGTGAAAAAACTACCGGAAACACTACCAAAAGAAAAACGTGAAAATACCTCGTTGTGGAATGCCTTTAAAAAGTACGGTGTTCTGCTTCGAAACCGGAAATTTATGGCTTATACACTTTGTTTATCTTTTTTCTACGTGGGCGTTTATGCTTTTGTTGCCGGTTCTCCCGAGGTGTATATTACCTATTTTGGTGTCGATCCGCAACATTATGGCTGGCTGTTTGCATTGAATGTTTTTGGTATCGTTACACTGAGTTTTGTAAACCGGATTTTGGTACGGAAATACAGCCTGGATTTTCTTTTAAGAGTAGCCACAACAATTGCCATGATTGCCGGATTGGTGTTAGTGGTTACAGTAAAATGGCAAATCGGTGGTATTTACGGCGTTATTATTCCCGTGTTTTTCTTTTTCTCGATGAACGGAATAGTTGCTGCAACAACAACAGCTGCTGCTCTTGATAAAGTTCCGGAAATGGCCGGTGCCGCCGCTGCTTTACTCGGATCGTTACAATATGGCAGCGGAATTTTATCCACACTTTTACTCACCTTTTTTGGCGACAGCGAAGGTTCGCCCTGGACAATGAGCTGGATTATTGCTGTATTTGCGGTAGCTTCTGCCGGAACAATGTTGTTACGAGGTTTATTCGGTTTGCTGCCTATTGAAATCAAACGAACTCCGGAAGTATCAGGCAAAGCATTTGCAATTGTCCGAACGAATTGGGGAAATAACAAAAGATAGAATTGTTTGCAATGCCAATCGCTAACTCTTTTAGATTTCAATCCGGGATGATGTTGAAAGCGAATCCATAAAACAGGATTCGCGGTACCATAAAATTATTTGCCTGATCGTTTTAAAACATGTCGATAATTTCTGATGTATTCAATGTAAATTCCGGATCAAACTTTTCAGATTCCATATAATTCAGAATAGACTGGTAAAGTTGTGCTGCTTCGGGCTTATCTGCAATTTTATTCAGTTGCGACATGCAAACCAGCAATTTCCCTTTGCCGACCTTCATTTCAAAAATTAATCCCAGTTTGTGGTTGCGTTCCAGGTTATCGACCACCTGAACGATGGGGTAGTAGTTGCTTGGAAGTTCATCTAAAATATAAGAGTTGCTGGCTTTAATGATTGAATACCATTGCCAGTTGGTATAAAAATCGGTTGGAAAATTATTAAAAATCGGGAGAGAAGGATCGGTCAACAATCCCAATGTTCCCGGAGAAACCTGCTTGCCATTATTTTCGCTGATGGATTTGAACATGCCGTAATTCCAGAAATCGGGAGGAAACAGGCCTGGAAAACTTTTGTCCTTCACTTCTGCAGTTTGTGGAAATAGCAGTACTTTCCCTCCGTTATCAAGGCAATCCATAACTTTTTTATCTGCTTTTGTTGATACCAGAATATCCTTTGGAACTTTAATTTCGTTTTCGGCAGGATACACCCAAATCGGATAATCATTCGAATAGTCACTGTCTGCAATTGAAATATGCAGATTCAGTTTTGCCGCGCTTTTTATCGATGACAAGTCTGCCACAACTTCTCCAAACGATGTGAGTCCTCCAAAAGCGATTGCAGAACCGGAAAATGCTCCTTGTCCGACGAGTGTTCCGTCTTCCTGTTTTAAACTCCAGTTGATATCTTTTGTAATTTTTTTATTCGAATAATTGGCAATAACGGTGCTTGCTTTAAATTGTTCGTTGTTGGTGTAGCAATATTTAGGGAATTCGAGCAATAACACAACGTCGTTACACGATTGTTTCCATGCTTCCGGAGTGATAACATTTTTGCTATCCATAAAAGCATCGAGAATTCCAACAAGGGCAGTTCCCTGACCTGGAAAATCCTGCAGATCGAGTAATTGAAATCCTGCAAAACCTTTGGTACGGATAGCTGCTTCCATTTCTGCTTTGTAACAAAGCGCCGACCACGCGCCTGTGGCTTGTTGAAAAATACTGTCTTTATGGAGCATACCGGCTTTTTCCAACCTGTTTTTAAATACCTCTAAATTGCTTGCCCGCAATACTCCTGTATATTTTTTTATTTCATCGTAATCAGGAAAAATCTGGTACTGCCCGATTTCGTGGCTGATAATCGGCATGTCCATGTGTTTTACTGCATAACTGAAATCAAAATTAGTTGAAGGAGTTGTTGAGTTTAATAACGCGCCGTCTCTCGAATCGGCAAAAGCATGGGTTAATCTTACATGCGTTAACGTGGTATCACCGTCAGAAGGCGTACGTGCGCCAACAAAATATTCCGAAGAAGCAGTGGGTGGGATAAAGCCAATTCCATTGTTACATCCCATGGTATAAAGCGGGCGGTCATCATATTTTTTTAAGGCTCCAATGTTGGCATCCACACGGTCGAGTCCTCCCCAAATTTCATTTCCGTGAGAAAACAGCACAAACGAAGGGTGATTGGCATAAGCATCCAGAATCGCAAACCCTTCTTCTCTTAATTGTCCGGCAATTGTATCTGAATCCAAACCTCCCCAAAAAGGAAGTTCCGGCTGCAAATAAATTCCTTCCCGGTCGGCAGCAATAAATGCAGCTTCGGGCGGGCACCACGAGTGAAAACGATAATGATTGATGCCATAATTTTTGGCAATTTTAAAAGCGCGAATCCAGCCATCAACATTCATAGGCGGATGACCCGTTAACGGAAATACACAGGCATCGTGTTTGCCGCGTAGAAAAGTAGTTCGACCGTTAATGGAAAACTGAGTTCCATCCACAGCAAAATTGCGCATTCCAAAGATTTCGGTTTTTGCATCCTGAATACCTTCACCGGTAACTACAGCGGTAAGTTTGAAAATGGTGTGGTCGTACTCGTCCCACAATTTACAGTTATCACCTAAATCATATTCCAATTGTATTTTATCCTGTGCACTTACCGCGATTTTTTTCGATTTTAAACGGGAGGTTTTCCCTTTTTCTGTCTTTTCAACCTGTAATTCAATTTGCAATTTGCCTGTTGGTTGATTCTCGATTTTCAGGTCGATGAGAGCTTTTTTATTATCAATGTCAGGAGTGATCCGAAGGTCTGAAATGAATGTTTTTGAAGTCGCTTCAATTTGAATTTTACCGATTATTCCGTTCCAGTTGGTTTGTGTATCGTTACTGTAAATGTGCACATTTCCGTAAGGCGTGAGTTTTAAATCGTTGTTCACCTGGATGGTGATGAAATGATCGCCCGGAGTTAAAACATCCGTAAGATCGAATTTTTGCATTGATTGTAACAGGAGTGAAGATCCAATAAATTGGTTGTCGACCCACACTTTTGTAGGTTTGGTTCGTTCCAACTGGAGTTCCAGCCGTTTATTCTGAAAATTTTCAGGGATGGTCACTTTTTTCCGGTACCAGGCAACTCCTTCGTAAGTATAAATCCGGTTAAGATGAAGGGTAGAAGTATCCCGGTTCAGGAATCCCTTTTTATTCGAGTCTGTCGTTCCGGGTAACACTACCAAATCATCAAAATCAGAAAGATACCACTGCTGTTCTTCTCCAACCCGGAGCGTGTCAAGAGCAAATTGCCATTCACCCTGCAGATCAATGGTTTTTCGGTATTGTTGTGTTTGTGTTGTACAAGAAATTACTGCCAACAAAAGGATCAAAAAGAAGTTTTTCATTTTTTAAAAAATTAGGATATAAAGTCCGGTTTTATTTAGCTTATTGTAAAAATAACAAAATAACTTTTTCTTCGATAGAAATAATAGAATTAACAAATATAAAATTCGGCAATGATATTTAAATATGATTCCAGATCAGTTGTTCATTCTTACAAAAATGACTTCATTTCATTGCTTTTTACCTACTGTAAAAGAAATGATTTTAAATATTTTTCATAAAGTTCAGAATAGTTGTTCGGGGCAGTTATAATGTTCTGTAATAATTTTTTACAGAAAGAATTAAACCTTATGAAAATATAATGGTCGGATGTAGTATTGTGTTCTAATAGAATGTTAAACCAGCTAAAAAGAAAACGGGAAGAGTTAAAAAAGTAAGAGCCGGGAACATTATTAAAACCTTTCTCTGAAAATGTTTATGAATGGACTGCACAAATTTGTGGTATGCCAGGACGAGCATTTTTAGTCAGGTTTTTTCTGTGTGAAAAGCCGGTACTTCATGTTTACTTATCTTTTTTATAAGTTCTAAAAGGTAAAATATCGCTTTAAAAGTTTTATTCGTCTCAATAATTAGTGGTTTAATAAATATGAAACTAAGTTTGTTGGTATTCCGAAATACTGACAAAAAAAATATGGGTTTGGAAGTGCCTTTAAAACTTCCATAGATTTTAAGTTTTGGTAGCCGTCCCTTGTTGAGGGGACGGCTTATCGAAAAACGTGCCCTTTAAAGTATTGATAGAACGCAAAAATTTCTTTTAGGTTACTGATAAACCACAAAACTCTTCAAACTGTTTTATAACAAATATCATTTACCCTGAGGTAATTAATTGTTTATTTTGAATAAATCTTAAAATGGTTGATATGAAGAGAATTGTTTTAATCTCACTTTCAATAGTTTTTTTATTTGCCTGTACACAGGGTGATTTTACATCAAAAGAAAAAAACTATGTCCCGGAAACGCCAAAATTAAATTCTGATGTGATGACTCCGGAGGTTTTATGGTCATTCGGACGTGTTGGCGGAGCTCAGGTTTCTCCCGATGGTGAAACAGTTTTGTATACTGTAACTTATTCCAATGTTGACGAAAACAGATCGTATCGCGATATTTATACAATTCCTTTAAAAGGTGGTGACGCGAAAAATATTACCAATTCTGCTACCAACGAGTTTAATGCAGTCTGGCGTCCCGATGGGCAAAAAATCGGATACCTGTCTTCTGCCTCAGGCAGTGTTCAGCTCTGGGAAATGAATCCGGATGGAAGCGATTCTAAACAAATATCTGATATCGACGGTGGAATATTTGGATTTCAGTATTCGCCTGATCAGTCGAAAATTTACTACCTGCAAGCTGTGAAACTGGATGACGATATCCACGATCTGTTTCCTGATTTGCCCAAAGCAAATGCACGTCTAGAAACCGATATTATGTACCGTCACTGGGATACCTGGCACGATTATACCTACAATCATATTTTTATTGCAAATTATTCTGATGGTAAAATCAGTTCTGAAAAGGATATTATGGAAGGTGAACGGTTCGATTCGCCCATGAAACCTTTTGGAGGGACCGAACAAATTGTTTGGAGTCCGGACGGAAAAATACTGGCTTATGTCTGCAAAAAGAAGGTTGGAAAAGAATATTCAATTTCAACCAATTCTGATATTTATTTATATGATTTGGAAACAGGAAAGACTTCCAATTTTACCAAAGGAATGATGGGGTACGATCAGAATCCGGTTTTCTCACCCGATGGGAAATACATGGCCTGGGAAAGTATGGAGCGCGACGGCTACGAGTCTGACAAGAACCGTTTGTTTATTGCCGATTTAAAGACAGGTGAAAAGAAAGATTACTCTGCTGATTTCGATCAGAATGTTCAGGGATTAAGCTGGGCGGTCGATTCAAAATCCGTTTATTTTATCAGCGATATTCATGCAACCGATGAGATTTACAAATTGGAATTAGCCGATAATTCTATTACCCGTTTAACAGATGGCGTTCATAATTCTCAAAGCGCAACTCCGGTAGGCGATAAATTGCTGGCACAAAAGGTGTCCATGTCGCAACCGGCTGAGTTGTACATTGTTGATCCAGCTACAGGTAAAGATGAGGCTTTGACTAAAGTGAACAAAGGTATTCTCGATCAGCTTACTATGGGGAAAGTTGAAAAACGTTGGATGAAAACCACCGATGGAAAACAAATGGCAGTTTGGGTGATTTATCCGCCGCATTTCGATCCGAATAAAAAATATCCGGCCCTGCTTTACAACCAGGGAGGACCACAAGGAACTGTAAGCCAGTTCTGGTCGTACCGCTGGAATTTCCAGATGATGGCAGCCAACGATTATATAGTAGTTGCTCCAAACCGTCGCGGTTTGCCCGGATTCGGTCAGGAATGGAACGAGCAGATTTCGAAAGATTACGGTGGCCAGAATATTAAGGACTTGCTGACTTCCATCGATGAAATGGCGAAAGAACCTTTTGTTGACGAAACAAAATTGGGTGCAGTTGGAGCCAGTTATGGTGGTTTCTCGGTGTTGTACCTTGCCGGAAATCATGAAAAACGTTTTAAAGCTTTTATTGCTCATGACGGTATTTTTAATTTCGAAAGTATGTACACTACAACCGAAGAAATGTGGTTTGTAAACTTTGATTACGGCGGTGCGTATTGGGATAAAGACAATGCAGCAGCGCAACGTTCATATTCGTTCTCTCCTCATAAATACGTTCAAAACTGGGATACTCCGATTATGATCGTTCAGGGTGAAAAAGATTATCGCGTACCGGCAGAGCAGGGAATGGCAGCGTTTAATGCAGCTGTTTTGCGAGGAGTGCCAGCTGAAATGTTATACTTGCCGGAAGAGAATCACTGGGTATTACAACCGCAAAACGGAATTCTCTGGCAAAGGGTATTTTTCAACTGGTTGGATAAGTGGTTGAAATAAACTGGCAGGGAGCGCAGAGCAAAGAGTCAAGAGTTTTAGTAAAGGATGTCATCTCAGTAAATTTAATCGGGATGACATTTTTTTTATTCTTTTTTTAGATCCGGTTGATCTTTGGCTGCAAACGAAAAAATATCATTTCGGGCATAATGACCGATTACATCGAAATCGAGTTTTGCGCCGGTAATTTTTACCATATCAAGTTCTGCAATTAATGCTCCGGCTTCACCGAAAAGTGGCCCTGCAATTACTTTTCCCATGGGCGAAACAATAATACTTCCTCCCGGACACATATTTTCCGGCTCGTCTTTTAGCAGGTGCCGGTATTTTTCAGGGTACATCGATTTGGTAAAATACTGGTTGCAGCCAATCACAAAACAGCGGCCTTCCAGTGCAATGTGTTTCATGGTTGAAGTCCATTCTTCGCGCGAATCTGCCGTGGGAGCAATATAAATTTCCACGCCTTTTTTATACATCGACATCCTTGCAAGCGGCATGTAATTTTCCCAGCAAATCAGTCCTCCCAATTTCCCGATTTTGGTTTGAAAAGTAACCAGCGATTCGCCGGCTGCTTCGCTCCAAACCAGTCTTTCAGTTCCGGTTGGTTTAATTTTTCGGTGAACACCCAGCAACCCTTTTTCGGGCGAGATATACAACATGGAACAGTACAAACTCCCCGAAAGGTTTTCCTTTTCGGTAGCACCTGCAACCAGGTAAACATTTTCGCTTTGAGCCAGTTCTTCCAGACGTTTTAAATCGTCACTCTCCAAATCGATGCTGTTGTTGTAATAATCGGTGTAAAGTTGTCGGCCTTCATCGGTGCGGCTGCCAATGGTTGCTCCAAAGTTAAAACCACGTGGATATCCCGGAATAAATGATTCGGGAAAAACGATTAAATTACAACCTTCCCCGGCATATTTTTTTACCAGAATTTCCATCTTTTCAATGGTCTTTTCCTTGTCGAAAAAAACGGGGCTTTCCTGAATTACGGCAACTTTTACTTTCATATACCAAATTTATGATAAAACTGATTAATTCTAGAATTGTTTGAACGAAGAGAAAGAGCAATGGGCAAAGAGCCGAGAGCACGGAGGAAAGAGGGAAGCGGAAATTTTCTTCGATCTTCCGACTTTCCTCTTCGTGCTTTTTCTTTATTTCTCCAGCATAATTTCCATCAGGTTTCCAGCCGTCAATTCACCTTTCTTCTTAATTAATTCGCGAGATGTATCGTCGCCAACCTCATAAGTAACAGCTTCGGCCTTAAATTCATGGAATATTGACACGGTAGAATTTACCCGTTTGGCATCAGCCCCATTGGGGCGAATATTTGGATCGTAACCGGGAATATCTTCTCCCATGGCTGTAATCACTTTCGGAACAAGGCCCGGCATATTTCCTTTTAGCTCCGGAGCGATTGTGTAATAAATGTCGTGATAGGTTGAGTGAAAATCAATGGCAAAATAGAATTTGCTTCCATCAACCACTTTACTTTGCATGAATTTTCTCACCGCTTGTGTTTCCGGCTGGTTAAAATCAGCCCAGTCGCGGTTTAGGTCGATGCCTCCCGCACCGTGCCTCCAATGCCCGTTGTCTACACCATCGGGATTTACACACGGAACTACAAACATTTTATATTCATTTCTGAATTCTTTACTTAATTCATCTTCGGAACAAATTTGTTCAACAAAAGCTTGCATGGCCAGCCATCCGGTTACTTCCGGCGGGTGTTGACGCGAAATTACCATTAGCATTTTTTTACTGTCCGGATTACCGATTTGCAGGTAATTAATGGCTCTGCCTTCTTTGCTTTTTCCCAGTTCTGCCATGGAAACGTCTTCTTTTTCTGCCAGTTCTGCTCCCCAGGCATCAATGTCTGTAGAAACGATCAATTCCTGCGCGGAGATCCATGTAGTGTCGGGGTTTAAACTTAAGCTGAAAGAACAAAATTTGGGCGCTTCTCCTTTTGCTATGGAAGCAGTGTCGGCAAGATAAACCGTTGAATCGACTTCCGTCCAGTTTGTACCGTCTTTGCTTAGTTTGGGATAGTAACGATGTCCAACTCCCTCGTTGTAGGTAATTTTTAATTCAATGTCTCTGTCCGTTGATGACCATATTTTAAAAGCATACCAGGGACTTGGATTTATTGGTGTATTTTCAGGCGTAATCAGAACGGTTACTTCGTTTTCGCCTGTCATGGCTATTCCGTTCATGCGAGCCCCGGTAAATTCATTCGAGCAGTAAATACCGTTACCCAGATCGTAGGTCTTTTTAAGTTGGTATTGAATAGGTTTTGTTAAAGTGCTGACACTTTGTATGGGCCCCTGTCCCGCCCATTTGGTGTCTTTGGGCTGGCACGACCAAACCAAAGCGATGATGATTACGAGAAATAATTCTTTATTCATATTTTTTGTTTTATGTATTTCAATATTTGATTCTTCTATTTTAGTAATTATTCCTGAAGAAGTTTGATGAGCAAATTTTCGGTTTCCTTTTTATAATGTTCGTATTCATCACCGGTTCCGGGGCCTGAGAATCCGGTGTGGATCTCCCGTACATTTCCCTTCCGGTCAATAAAAATAGCTGTGGGGAAGGAGATAACTTTATTGAGCATTGGTAACGCTTCGGCAGCCAGCTTTTTGTTTGCAGGTCCAGCAAGCACCAGTTCATACGGAACATTTAAATCGTTTCGGAAACGTGCAATCCGTTTTTTGAAATATTCGAAATCTGTTTGAATTTCAAAGTCCAGCCCGATGATTTCGAGCCCTTCTTTTTCGTACTGTTTATAAAGATCGACAAAATAACGGGTTTCGTCCATGCAGTTGGGACACCAGGTTCCAAAAATCTGGGCAATCACAACTTTGTCCCGGAATTTAGGATCATCCAGCGAAATAGTTTCTCCTTTTTCATTGGGAAACGAAAAGGAAAGTTTGTCGTAACCCGGCTTTAACCATGTAAGCGATTTCATATCACTTAGTTCGGGATTATCAGTTTTTTTGGCACTCCAGGTTTGCCGCCAGGTATTACCTGAATAGAATTTCCCGCTTACTTTGCCATCTTTCTGTTTCGCAGTAAAAAGAAAAATATGTGCTCCGTCGAAACACGAAAGTTGGAAGGTGTTTCCGTTTACAACACCTTGCAGGTAGCGATAATCACCGGTTTCAGTCTGAAAAGTACCTGTAATTTTATTCCCTTTCTGTTTGAAAATACCAATCGCCGGGCTCGATTTTTCATTAGAACCAAAGTGAGTGAGCCATTTACCCGAAAAATCAAAAGTAGGATCGGTATTCGTTTCAAATCTGTCTTCAATTCCGAAATTGGCAGAAAATGGAATAGGTGAAGAATTTTTCTTGTTGTGATTGTAATAAAGTCCGGTAATCTTTTCGCCTGACATTTTCCCTTTCAGTTCAGAACCGAATACCGGTATTTTAATAAAAACCGAATCTTCGAGGTAGCTGATTTCGCTTACTTCAATGCGTTCTCCGGCATTTTTTATTATCAGTTGTTCGGCACTCGTTACCTCCACATTAAAAGGAATCGTCAGGTTGTGATCAGTTTCACTTATATGAAATTCGAATAGCCAGTTTCCTGTTTTTAATTCAGTGACTGGATTTTTTGAGACGCAGGAACACAGCAATCCCAATAAAATGTACAGCGCAGTTTTTTTAATCATCTTTTTACTAATATAGCAAAGTGAAACCATCTGAAATGTCTGACCCGATAGCTTCGCCTTATTGGTTTTATTGAGTTTTTGTAATGAAATAGTTTGTATTTATTTCATAATGTAAAAAATATAGCATAAAACTATACAAATAATTAAGAGTTGAATACAGTTGTGGACTATTGAAGGCAAAACATTACTTTTGGCTAAAATAAGCAAAACAGAACATGCAAAAAATACACGTTGGTTTTATCGGGGCTGGAGGAATTGCCCGATCTCATGTTTACGCCATTCAGGCTTTAAAATTTTATTATAACGAGGTTCCCGAGATTATTTTGGAATCGGTTGCCTCTGCCAGGAAAGAAAGTCGCGAAAGATTTGCCCGGTCATTCGGTTTTCGAGTGGCTCAACCGGTGGAAGAATTTGCTCAGAATTCAGCAATTGAAGCTGTATATATTTTAGGTCCGAACAAAGTACATTTCGAGCATTTCGAACTTGCTTTGAAAATGCCAAATGTGAAATACATTTACCTTGAAAAACCGGTGTGTTCTTCGCTGGAAGAAGAACAAAAAATGAAACAGCTGCTCGAAAATGTGAAGCCGGGAATAAAAATACAGGTAGGATTTCAGTACCTGCAAACCTCTTCGGTTCGGGAGGGTCTTAAGTTTTGGAAATCAGGGAAATTGGGCAAACCCATTCATTTCGATTTAAAATATTACCACGGCGATTATTTACAGGAAAGTTACCGCGAAAAACGCGTAACCCGCTTAACACCGGCTCCCGATGGCGGCGCGATGGCGGATCTGGGTTCTCACGGTATAAGTTTATTAATGGCTTTTATGGGCGAAGAACTGCAGATAACCGGGGCTTTGCAAGGCGGTAGTTTTGAAGGTGTTCCGGCAGGATCTGATTTATTTAGTTCTATTTCGTTGTATGAATCACAAACTGGAGCTGTTGGAAATATGTCGGCGAGCCGGGTCACCTCTGGATCGGGCGATCTGGTGCAGCTTGAGATCTTTGCTGAGAATGGGGCGTTTCGTTATTCTTCGCAACACTCGGAGTATTACGAATATTATATTGAAGGTTCAAATCAGTGGATAAAACAAATGGTGGGAAGTAATTACAAGCCGGTAACCAGCTTCCCGTCAGGTCATGTGCCGCCGGGATGGCTGCGTTCAATGGTACACGCACATTACCAGTTTTTTACGGGCGATGATGCTGAATCGGTTGTTGCTGACTTAAAGCATGGTTTGGCAGTTCAGCGGATTGTAAGGGAAACAGCCGATCATCTTAAAGTTTTCAGAAATAATTTCAGGTATGAACAGTAGAAAAAGCGGGATTTTACTCCATATAACCTCCCTGCCAGGACAAGAAGGAATTGGAACTCTTGGGAGCGAAGCATTTAAATTTATCGATTTTTTAATTGAAACGGGCCAGAAACTTTGGCAGATACTTCCTCTTGGTCCAGTTGGAGCAGGAAATTCTCCTTATCAGTGTTATTCTGCGTTTGCCGGAAATCCATTGTTGATCGATCTGCAACTGTTGGTTGATGAAGATTTGCTGGATCAGGAAATTTTTGAAACGATGCCAGCTTTTAAAAACACAAAGGTTGACTTTGATAAAGTGAATGCCTGGAAAATGCCTGTTTTATATGAGGGATTTCAATATTTCCAGAATCAGCTTTTCGATAAATATCGCGATGAGTATTATCACTTTTTAAATGAACACGGCTGGTGGTTAAACGACTATGCTCTGTTTATTTCTGCCCGCGAATATTTTGAAGGGCTTCATTGGAGTGAGTGGGAAGAAGGAATAAAATTCAGGAATGAAAATGAATTAGAGAAACTGAGAGTTGAATTGGCGCAGGAAATAGATTTTCAGAAATTTATTCAGTTTATGTTTTTCCGTCAATGGCATCGTTTAAAAAATTATGCAAATAACAATGGTGTACAGATTGTTGGCGATGTTCCATTGTATGTTTCGGGCGACAGCTCCGATGTTTGGGCCAATACGGATATCTTTCTTTTAGACGAAGATCTCAATCCAATGGAAGTGGGCGGAGTCCCTCCCGATTATTTTTCAGAAACCGGCCAGCTTTGGGGAAATCCGGTTTTCGACTGGCCACGTTTAAAAGAACGCGAATACGATTGGTGGATGGCTCGTTTACACTTTAATCTTAACATGTTTAACCAGGTTCGTATCGATCATTTTCGGGGGCTTGAATCGTATTGGTCAGTTCCTGCCGGAGAAGAAACGGCAATTAATGGACGTTGGGTGCCTGCACATGGTTACGATATGCTTGGTTTGATAAAAAGCCAGATTGGATTTTTACCTTTTATTGCCGAGGATTTGGGAATAATTACGCCAGAAGTGGATCGTATGCGCGAGCATTTTAGTCTGCCGGGAATGAAAGTGTTGCAGTTTGCGTTCACTACCGATGCTGCAAACAAAGATTTACCGCATAACTACGATCAGAATTGTGTGGTTTATACCGGAACTCACGATAACGATACCTCTTTGGGCTGGCTGAACAAGCTGGAATCGGATGAAAAGAAATTTGTTGCAAAATATATCGATGGCGAAAAGCCTGTTAGGCAGGTTGTGGAAATGGCTGTCTCTTCGGTTGCCAATACCTCTATAATTCCCATGCAGGATATCTTAGAATTGGATACAAATTCACGAATGAACACCCCGGGAACCGCCACCCAAAACTGGGAATGGCGTTTTCAATGGAAACAATTGAAAGCAGAGCAGAAGAAGTTTTTGAAAGAGGTGACAGAAAAGTATAATCGATAGATTGGTAACTGGTCATTTGTGATTTGTCATTTCTATTCACCCGGTGACTTAGAGTCAACGGGTGAAAAACTTACTTTCCGCTTCCGTCTTCCCGCTTCGTGCTTCAATCTTCTCAACAGCAAAGCATCACTGCTTCCATAAACTTTTGTGGTTGTTCGGCATGCAACCAGTGCCCGGCTTTCGGAATGTCAACAATTCGGGCATCGGGATAAATCGATTTGATTAACGTTTCATCTTCGGGCAAAATATATTTTGAGAGTAAACCCCTGATAAAAATAACCGGGTACGAAGTAATTGGTATTCGGTCATCAAACCAGCTTTTATTTACACCGGCCACAATTTCATCCAGGTAATCGTACAGCACATCTGCATTCACCCTCCAGCGATATTGTTTCGTGATTTTGTCTTTTTCCAGGTTTTTTAAAAGAAATTGCCTGATGCGTTTATCGTCAATTTTCTCAGCCATAAAATCATCTGCATCGCTTCTCGATTTTATCCGAGAGAAATCGATCTCCAGCATAGCCAGCAGAATATTTCGGTGCAGATAAAACTGGCTCTCCTCTTTTTGCAAGAGGTAATCTTTTGGTGCAATGTCGGCTATCACCAGTTTTTCAATTTTTTCAGGGTAATCAGCAGCAAACCACATCGCTGCTTTACCTCCCATGCTATGTCCCAGCAGAGTGGCTTTTTCAATTTTATGCTGTTCGAAAAATTCAGCCAGATCGTTACGCATGTCGTCGTAACTGTGCGTTTCTGCAAATGGAGAACGTCCGTGATTTCGTTGGTCGAGCATGTAAACCGTATGTTTTTCTGCCAGCCGTTTTGCAATATTTATCCAGTTATCCGATGATCCATACAAACCATGAACAATAACCAATGGCGAACCTTCACCATCTTTTCTGTAAAATAACTCCATTATTTATCTCCAACTATTTTAAACAATCGAGGTATTTTTGGATGGTAGTTTCCATCCCAAGATATAATGCATCGGCAATTAACGCGTGTCCAATAGATACCTCTTTCAGATTTGGAATACGGTGATACATATAGTTCAGATTTTCGAGGCTAAGGTCGTGACCGGCATTTACATCAATACCCAGATTTGCTGCAAGTTTTGCTGCTTTAACAAAAGGTTCAATCGCCTTGTCGTGATCGATTGGAAACAGGCTCGCATATGGCTCTGTATAAAGTTCAATCCGATCGGTTTTAATTTCTGCGGCACCTTCTACCATTTTTTCATCCGGATCGACAAAAATTGAGGTTCGGATACCATGGTCTTTCAAACGGGCAATTACTTCTTTTAAATAGCTCATGTGTTTCCAGGTATCCCAACCATGATCGCTTGTAAGTTGTCTGTCAGAATCAGGTACCAGAGTAACCTGGTCGGCCTGCACTTCAATCACCATTTTCAGGAAATCTTCACGCGGGTAACCTTCAATATTGTACTCCGTTGTTATAATTGGTTTTATTTCGTAAACATCTTTACGTGTAATATGTCGCTCGTCGGGGCGGGGATGGATAGTGATGCCCTGGGCTCCAAATTCCTGGCAGCGAATAGCTGCTTCTTTAACACTGGGAACTTTACCACCGCGTGAGTTTCGCAGTGTTGCTATTTTGTTTATATTTACACTTAGTCTGGTCATACTTGTAAAATTTAAAAACGCAAGTTACAATTTTCAGGTTGAACCTTTAACTATAAATAGTAAGTTTTGTTAGCAGAAAAATTAATATCGGATGTTATTCCTTCGGTTAGGAGCACCGACAAAGGGAAAAAGGCCTTGAGTCATATGGATGTTTTCCGGGTTTCTCACATTCCTGTTGTTGACGATACAAAATACCTGGGACTGGTTTCTGATAAATTAATATACGATTTAAACCTGGTTGAAGAACCCATCGCTAAAAAACTGGATCAACTGAACACAACACATGCACACAGAGATCAACATATTTTTGAGCTGGCCATAGTTATGTACAAGCTTAAAATAAGTGTTCTCCCGGTTTTAGACAGCGATCATTATTATTTGGGTGCTATAACTTTGTACGATTTGGCACGACGTTTTGCAAGTTTGTTTTCGTTACAGGAAATGGGTGGAGTGCTGGTACTTGAAATGAACGTAAATGATTATATGATATCGCAAATCAGCCAGATAATTGAAAGCAATGATGTGAAGATTTTAAGTTTTTTTATAGACCGGAAACCCGGTACAAATAATATGGATGTTATAATAAAATTAGATAGAGAAGACTTATCGGGAGTAGTGCAGGCATTAATGCGGTACAATTATAATGTAAAAGCTGTTTACCAGGATCGATCGATGCTTACCGATCTATATCAGGATCGTTTCGATCAGTTTATGAAATTCATGAATATTTAAGCCCGTTACTATGAAGGTTGCAGTTTTTGGAACATTTGTTTCTGATGATTTTGTCCCGGTTTTGCAAGAGTTTTTCCAGTTTCTGAAAACAAATCAGATTGAGGTGCAGTTGTATAAACCTTTTTACGCGCATCTCACCGAAGACTTGAAAACAACTCCCTACTTTACTTCGTTTTTTGAATCGTACACCGATTTTGACGACAGGAATGAATTTATTTTCAGTGTTGGTGGCGACGGTACTTTTTTACAGTCGGTTTTAATTATCAGAAATTTCTCAATACCGGTAATAGGTGTAAACAGTGGGCGACTTGGATTTCTTGCCGATATTTCGGAAGATCAGGTACACGATGCACTACATCATATTTTTAATCATAATTATAAGATTATTGAACGGTCGATGTTGGAGGTAGAATTCTCGGGCGGCGAAGATCTTGACTTTAGGTATGCGCTGAATGAGATGACTGTTCTTAAAACAGATAATTCTTCGATGATTAATATTAGCGCTCATATTAATGGAGAATTTTTAAACAACTACTGGGCAGATGGTTTGATTATTGCAACGCCAACTGGTTCTACTGCTTATTCGTTAAGTGTGGGCGGCCCAATATTAACGCCCAGCACCGAAAACTTTATTATTACTCCGCTGGCTCCTCATAATTTGACCATTCGTCCGATTGTGGTACCTGATAACTGCGAAATTACATTAAAGGTTGAAGGACGAGGTACCAATTATCTAACCTCGCTTGATTCGCGTTCTATAGCGGTTGAGTTTTCTACCTATTTAAAGATAAAAAAGGCACAGTTTAAACTTAAAACGCTCCAGTTGCCCGAGCAGCCTTTTTTTAATACACTTCGAACCAAACTAATGTGGGGAATCGACCGTAGAAATTGAATTTCAAAGCACTGCTTAACAATTTTTAATCTTTGTTTGGGTTTTATAATAGCAAACGGGTATGTTATTTTTAGAATTATATTACTTTTGTAGCTTTTGAAAGCAAAAGATGTGTCGCAGTTAAGCGATTAAGTTCATTGATATTCAGTTTGTTACGGAGATGTGTTGTTGCCGTTTTTTTAACCGGTTTTTGTTTATTTTGCATGAATAAAATGGGTGAAAGAAAGCGTATTAGATGCATCTTTCTGTGAATTGAATAAAATAGTGAAAATAACATGTCCGAAACTAAAGTTAAATAAACGAATTTGAATACCAAGATGAAAAAACTGGCATTGGTGTTTGTAACAGTTTTGATAGCTGTTTCAGGATATGCACAAAAAACTGCTGACATAGGAATTTGGGGAGGTTCATCAACCGTTTTTGGAGATATGGACGACAATACCCCGTTCCAAACGTTCAATTTAAATTTTGGAGCCTACTTCAGGTATAATATTAATGCAAGAGTCGGGATTCGCGCAATGTTCCTTCATGGTAAGTTTGCCAACGACGGATACGTTGAAAGCACTCCCTGGGCATTTAACAAAAATGTTGAGGATCTTTCGGTTCAGGCAGAAATTAATTACCTCAGGTATATATTGGGATCGAGAAAGATGAGGTTTAGTCCTTATGTTACAATAGGTGCAGGAATGTCATATTTTAAATATAACTACCGACCTGAGGAAATTGTAAATTTTAATCCTAATTATCCCGGACTGTACGCTCAGGGAGCAACTCTTACAAGTTCTTCTGAAGAGGCGTTGGCAGTACCAACTATTCCTTTTGGAATGGGAATAAAGTATACCATAGGAGAAAGACTGGGAGTCGGCATTGAGTATCAGATGAGGAAGTATATGAGTGATAAACTCGACGACCTTGATGATCCTCTGGCGTATGAGAATGTATCGTATAACAATGGTAGCCATAATAACGACTGGGGTGCATACCTGGGAGTTCATGTTACCTATAAAATTTATATAGGCAAAAAAGCGTGTCCTGCCTACGACAGTAAAAATTGGTAATGGAATCGTTCAGAAACAGCTTAGATAAAAATAATATTCCGGAACATATTGCCATTATAATGGATGGTAATGGCCGCTGGGCTGCCAAACATGGTAAGGCCCGGGTTGTTGGACACGAAAATGGTGTTGAATCCGTGAGAGCCGTTGTTGAAGGCGCCGGCGAAATTGGTGTAAAACACCTTACCTTATATGCTTTTTCAACCGAGAATTGGGATCGCCCTAAATCAGAAGTAGAGGCATTAATGGCACTGTTAGTTCATGCCATTGAAGCAGAAACTGAATCATTAATGAAAAACAATGTCCGCCTAAGTGTAATTGGCGATGTTGAAGCCATGCCCCATGAGGTTCGGAATAAATTAAACGGCTGTATCGGTTACTTAAATAATAATACAGGATTGAATCTTATTCTGGCTTTAAGTTACAGTGGACAGTGGGAAATTGTAAAAGCTGTCAAGAAATTGGTGACCGATGCCGTTGAAGAAAAAATAAAACCAGAAGAAATAAACAATAAACTGTTCAGTAGTTATTTGTCAACTGCCAATATACCTAACCCGGAGCTTCTTATTAGAACAAGTGGAGAGTACCGCGTTAGTAATTTTTTATTATGGCAAATAGCCTATTCCGAGTTATACTTTACCGACAAATTATGGCCGGATTTCCGTAAGGAGGATCTTTTTGAAGCCATACTTAATTATCAGAACAGAGAGAGAAGATTTGGAAAAACAAGTGAACAGTTAACAAGCTAATTTTATGTGTAGAATGCAAAAATCGATAATAACCCTATTATTCCTTTTTGTTGCAATTGTGCCTAAGCTTTTTGCTCAGGAAGCCGATAGCACTAATTTCTCAATTTACTATTCAAGTGCAAGGAAGTATACCATTGCAGATGTACAGATTACGGGAATCAGGTATTTAGATAAAACGGTTTTAATACAACTGTCGGGACTGAAAGTGGGTGACGAAATAATGGTTCCCGGAGATGAGGTAACTACGGCAATTAAAAAGTTATGGCAGCAAGGACTCTTTTCAGATGTAAAAATACAGGCAACAAAGGTAGTTGGCAATAAAATTTGGATCGAAATATATTTGCAGGAACGTCCACGTTTAGCTGATGTTAACTTTTACGGAGTCTCAAAATCAGAAAAGAACGATATTACAGAAAAGGTTCTGTTGCTGAGAGGAAGCCAGATTACCGATCACCAGATTAATAGTGCGGAACGTACTATTAAAGGGATTTTTACGGCAAAAGGATTTTTAAATACTGAAGTAAACATTGTACAGCGCGACGATACAACGCAGAATAATAGTGTTATCCTTGATATTAATATTGATAAAAAGGAAAAAATAAAAGTTAACAATATTGAGATTGAAGGAAACGAAGCAATAACTGATGTTGTTCTTGAACGTGCAATGAAAAAGACCAACGAAAAAGCATTACGCAACTTTTTCAAAACAAAGAAATTCCTTGAAGACGAATATAAAACCGATAAAGGTAACCTGATAGATAAATTCAATGAGAAAGGTTATCGCGATGCTATTATTGTACATGATTCGGTTTATCAGGTTGAGGTTGGAAAGAAAAATAAACCGCGGGTTAACATCGATCTTGGTGTTGAAGAAGGTGATAAATATTATTTTGGAGATATAAAATGGGTTGGAAACACTGTTTATCCATCCGAATATCTTTCCGCACGACTTGGTATTAAAAGAGGAGACGTATTTAATCAGAAGATACTTGATAAACGTTTGTTCGATAACGATGAAGGATTAAATAACGTTTATCTCGATAATGGTTATCTTTTCTTTAGCCTCGATCCGATTGAAGTCAACATTGATCAAGATACCATCGATTACGAAATGCGAATATTCGAAGGTAAACAGGCTACTATTAACGAAGTTCGAATTGTGGGTAATACAAAAACACACGAACATGTGGCCCGTCGTGAGCTTCGTACTTATCCTGGTGATTTGTTTAGTAAATCGCTGCTTATGCGTTCGTACAGGGAATTGGCACAATTGGGACACTTCGATCCTGAAGCTATTAACCCTGATGTACAACCACACCCAGAAGACGGTACCGTTGATATTGAATATCAATTACAGGAAAAGGCAAACGACCAGATCGAACTTTCCGGTGGTTGGGGAGCCGGTATGTTTGTTGGGTCGGTAGGTTTAAAATTCGCAAACTTCTCGGTACGAAATATCTTTAACAAAGAAGCCTGGAGGCCACTTCCTACCGGTGACGGACAAACACTTAGTTTAAGATATCAAACCAGTGGTAAATATTACCGAACAGTTAGTTTGTCGTTTATTGAACCCTGGCTGGGAGGTAAAAAACCAAATTCATTATCGGTTTCGTTATCTCATTCGAGAATCAACTACAGTGCTAACAGGTATTATAATAACTATAATCGAGGATATAATCCATACAGTTATGGTGGCTACAGCCCTTATGGAGGATATGGTTCGTACTATGGATATGGTGGTTACAGTAACTACTATAATTATTATGGTTACAATAACTATTACAATACAGCAACTCAGGAAAGAGATGAATCGCAAGACCAGATTTGGGAAACTACAGCTTTGGCGTTTGGATATGGATACCGCCTGTCTTGGCCTGATGACTACTTCACGGTCTACCATGAACTTTCCATGGAACATTATAACCTCAAGAATATGGGGAGTTACTTCTACTTTTTGGCAGATGAAAACGGTCAGGTTAACGGAACATTCGACAACCTGAGTTTTAAAACGGTATTGGGAAGAAGTTCTGTTGATAATCCGTTGTACACTCGTAGAGGATCGAACTTTTCGCTGGCAGTAAAATTAACACCGCCGTATTCATGGTTCAACGATAAAAATTATTCCGATCCAAGTATGCCAAATAGCGAAAAGTATGACTGGATCGAGTATCATAAGTGGTTGTTTAAAGGACAAACTTTTACGCCACTTACAAATCCTAACTCCAACCATACTCTGGTGTTAAAAACTGCTTTTGAGTTGGGTTATCTGGGGTATTACGATGAAGGCAGAAAATCGCCATTCGAAGGATTTATCGTTGGTGGTTCCGGTATGTCAGGATATAATATTTATGGTACCGACTATGTTGCTCTTCGCGGGTACAGAGATTATTCGTTGAGTCCAAGTAACGGTTCGCATATGTATACCAAGTTTACGTCAGAATTACGTTTCCCAATTACATTAAAGCCTAGTGCAACTATTTATGCCTTGGCATTTCTTGAAGCAGGTAACACTAGTATGACTTTTCAGGATTATACTCCATTTGATTTACATCGTTCGGCAGGTGTTGGGGTACGTATTTACCTGCCAATGTTTGGTTTGATGGGAATTGACTGGGGATATGGTTTCGACGAAATACCTGGTTCGGCAGATGCTGCAGGAAGTCAGTTCCACTTCGTAATTGGACAGCAGTTTTAAAGAAAATGTTTTGGCATAAAATATGATAGACAAAAACCAGTTTAACTTAAAAATGATTGCCATGAAGAAAATAATTTTAACAGTAGCAGTATTATTCTCAGTAATTGTTGTTTCACAAGCTCAGAAATATGCTTTTATCGACTCTGAGTATATTATGGAAAATATTCCTTCGTTTACCGCTGCACAGGAACAATTGGATCAGTTGTCGTCTCAGTATCAAAAGGAGCTGGAATCGATGCATGCCGAGATAGAACAGATGTATCAGGATTTTCAGGCTGAAAGTGTATTGCTTTCTGAAGATATGAAACGTAAACGCGAAGACGTTATTATTACAAAAGAAAAAGAGTATAAAACATTACAACGTAAATACTTTGGCCCAAGCGGCGATTTGTTTAAAAAACGTCAGGGACTTGTAAAGCCAATTCAGGACGATATTTTTAACGCCGTTCAGGAAATTTCAACCGAAGGAAGTTACGCAGTAATTTTTGATAAAGCCGGTGGAACAACCCTTTTTTATACAAATCCCCGTTATGATTTAAGCGATAAAGTATTACAAAAATTGGGGTATAAATAGACTGTATTGAATGTTTTTAATCGAATTTAATAGTAGTTATTAAATCGGTAAGGCATTTTATTTTATAATTAGTATTAAATATTATATTTGCATGCAAAATTAATAAGACCACATTGATTATGAGAAATTTAATGAAACTGATGGCTGTAGTTGTTTTCACTGTTATTACAGTAGCAGCTGCCAATGCGCAAACTCCAAAATTCGGACATATTGAGTTACAAGCACTTGTTCGTATTATGCCAGAATATACTGCCGCTGAAACTGAAATGAATAATTTTCAGAAAGAATTGGAAGATATTTTAGGAGAAATGAATAAAGATTATCAAACCAAACTGGCAGAATTTGAAGCATTGGGTGAAGACGCATCAGAAATTAAGAAAAATGCGAAGATTTCTGAAATTCAGGATGTACAACAGCGTATTCAGAACTATCAGGTAACAGCACAACAACAAATTCAGCAAAAACAAGGTGAATTGTTACAGCCTGTTTTCCAGAAAGCTCAGGAAGCTATTGAAAGCGTAGCAAAAGAAAAAGGATTGATATATGTATTCGATGTAAGTTCAAATGTAGTTATTTACAAATCGAACGAAAGCCTTGATGTACTTCCTTTAGCTAAACAAAAGCTGGGAATTCAATAAAAAAAATTATTAGATAAAAAAAAGCCATCCGTCAGTTGACAGATGGCTTTTTTTTTATTTTAAAACATATTGTAATCGTAATAGATTAAACCTATATTTATTGTCAGAAATTCAGATTTATTGATAAAAGTTGGATAGAGGCAGGATTATTTCCTGTAACATGTTGGTCTTCACTCAGAAATACACAACATGTCGTTTTTATTCATAACTGTTATCATCTGAAAGTTCCATAAAAATCAATGCTATAATTTAACTAACCGAAGGAATATGTCAGCAGAAGTGCAAGGGAAAAATCCTGAACAATCAGGAAAAGGAGAAAAAACAACGTTGTTTGAGATTGCCTGGGAGGTTTGTAACCAGGTTGGTGGTATTTATACGGTAATAAGGTCGAAGGTGCCTTCCGTTATAGAGAAATGGGGAGTTGATAATTATTTTCTGATAGGCCCTTATTTTCAGGATCAGGCAGCTGCACATTTCGATCCGGCAACGGATTACTCTACACCAATAGGGAAGGCTGTGCTGGAAATGCAGGCACGTGGATTTAAAGTTTATTATGGACAATGGATTGTATCAGGACGTCCCAATGTGGTTCTTTTCGATCCGTATTCGGTATACGATAAGCTTGGTGAGATAAAGTATTATCTCTATAAAGATTACAATATTTCGATACCCGATGGTGATGAACTGCTCGACAAAGTTGCAGCTTTTGGTTTCCAGGTAAAGGAATTTCTCCACTATTTATGTTCTGAAAATTGTTTGGATAATAATATTATTACACATTTTCATGAATGGATGGCAGGTATTCCGATTCCTGCAATACGGAAATCGAATCTGGACATAAAGGTTGTATTTACAACTCATGCCACTTTACTTGGGCGTTATCTGGCAATGAATGACCAGGAATTTTATCACCATTTACCTTTTTATAACTGGGAACAGGAGGCTACTAAGTTTAACGTTAAACCAATAGCAGAGATTGAGCGTGCTTCGGCTCACGGCGCACATGTATTTACTACTGTGAGTGAAGTTACTGCTAAAGAATGTACGCATTTGCTTGGAAGAACTCCCGACTTGATACTTCCTAATGGCCTTAACATAGAACGGTTTGAAGCAATGCATCAGATTCAGATTCAGCATGTTCAGATTAAAGAACAGATTCATGAATTTGTGCGGGGGCATTTTTTCCAGAGCTACTCTTTCGACCTGGATAAAACTTTATACTTTTTTACTTCAGGCAGATACGAATATCATAATAAAGGTTATGATCTTACGCTGGAAGCGTTGGCCAGGTTAAACTGGAAAATGCAACAGGCCGGTTCTGATATGACCGTCGTAGCATTCTTTATAACTAAACGCCCGTTTTATTCATTTAATCCAGAAGTGCTTGAATCTAAAGCTCAAATTGAAGATGTGCATCGCGTGTCAGAAGAAATTACCCAGCAAATCGGAGAAAAAATTTACGATGAAATTACATCTTCCGACGGGCCTTATACCTTCCCTGATTTAAGCGCGATGGTAAGCGATTACCTGAAACTGAAGCTTAGAAGGAATGTGCAAGGATGGAAAACCCATAAACTTCCGAAGATTGTTACACATATGTTGGTTGACGATGCAAAAGACGAAATTTTGAATTTTTTGCGCACATCAAATTTGGTGAATAATCGTCACGACCGGGTTAAGATTGTCTATCATCCCGATTTCATAGCAACTACTAATCCTTTATTCAAAATGGATTACACTCAGTTTGTTAGGGGGTGCCATTTAGGGTTATTCCCAAGTATGTATGAACCGTGGGGATACACACCGCTTGAATGTCTGGCCAGTGGATTACCTTCGGTAACCAGTAACCTGGCAGGATTTGGTGATTATGTTGAAAAGAACATACCTGAACACGAGGATAAAGGAATGTACATTATCGACCGAACAGATGGTAATTTTCAAAGGGCAGCTGAAGAATTGTCGAATATCATGTTCGAATTTGTTAAGTTAACACGTCGTGACAGGATTTCGTTGAGGTATCGGTGCGAAGAATCATCGTTGCATTTCGACTGGTCGAATCTTGGCAAGTTTTACGAAGAGGCATATAAAATAGCCCTCGAACGTTAATGTTATTTTATGAAAAATTACCCAATAGGAGTATTTGATTCGGGTTATGGTGGGCTCACTGTATTAAAAGAGCTGGTGAAGTCTTTACCTCAGTACGATTTTTTATACCTTGGAGACAATGCCCGCACCCCTTATGGCACCCGGTCGTTTGATGTTGTATACGAATATACCCTGCAGGCTGTAAAATATTTATTTGACCAGGGATGTCCGTTGGTTATTCTGGCATGTAATACTGCTTCAGCCAAAGCGTTGCGAAATATTCAGATGCTCGATCTGCCTCATATAGCTCCTGATAACCGGGTTTTGGGTGTAATAAGGCCAAGTGTTGAAAAGGTTGCAGAAATCACGCGAAACGGGCATGTGGGAGTTTTGGGAACGGTAGGTACAGTTGCCTCCGAATCATATCCCATTGAACTTGAAAAATGGTCGGCCGGGAGCGTGAAGTCTACAGTTCAGGAAGCTTGCCCAATGTGGGTTCCGATAGTTGAGAATAATGAGATTTGTAGTGAGGGAGCAGATTATTTTGTGCACAAGAATATTCAGAATATACTCGAGAAAGATAAAAACATGGATACACTTATACTTGGTTGCACACATTATCCACTGTTAATTGATGTGATTAATAAATATGTTCCCAAAGAAATTGAAATATTAACGCAGGGTCATATTGTTGCCGAAAAACTCATTGATTATCTTCAACGTCATCCTGAAATGGAACATCGCCTTTCAAAAGGCGGAAAGAGAGAATATCAGACTACAGAATCGGTAGATACATTCGAAAGTAAAGCTGCCTTGTTTTTAGGGAAGGAGATTAAGGCCAAACATATTCATTTATAATCTATTCATTATACTAAAATAAAACTCGTGCCATTTATGAGTTAATTCAAATACTCTAAACGACACGAGTTTTTTTTTATATCCGCAATCGTTTTAAGAAATGTATTCTTTTACAGTTTTATTCATCACGTCAAATTGTTCCTCCATACTCTGTAATAATTTGTACTGAGCGCGGGTGCGAACAAGATTGTGTTCCGGCGATTTTGTTTTGTAATAATTGTCGCCGTCAATGTAATCCATCAGAAAACGAAGTACTTGCTCGTATGTGATATACTTTGCTGAGAAAGCCAGGTATTCGATCTCTTTATCGCTTAAAAAAGAAGCTGTTTCTTCGAGGTACCCTTTTGCAAAAGCTTTGTAAATTTCAATGTCCATCGAAACGTTATCAAGGTTTGTATCATCCTCAAGACCGGTATTGGTATAAAAACGCATGGCATCGCCAAAGTCGTTTAATACGGTACTGCTTAAAACGGTGTCGAGATCGATTACGCAAAGTACATTCCCTTGTTTATCGAAAAGGATATTGTTGATTTTTGTGTCGTTGTGACTAATTCGGGTTGGAATAATACCGTCTTCAACCAGCTTCCAGAAGTTGAGCATTTCTTCTTTGCGGCTTTCAATCCAGTTAATTTCTTCCAGTACCTCGGCTTTCCTTCCTGCCGGATCTTTTTCCAGTACTTCGTCCCATTGTTTAAATCGGTATCTTATATCATGGAAGCCCGGCAGAATATTTACAAGTGGTTCGTTTAAATCGGCAACCAGCGACTGGAATTTACCAATTCCTTTTCCTCCTGCATAAGCCAGTTCCGGTGTTTCGGCGGCTTCGTATGCTATGGTATCTTCAATGAATAAACAAACGGCCCAGTATTCGTCATCGTCGTCCAAAAAATAAAGTTTTCCATCAATGGCCGGAATTATGGTCATAGCTTCACGTAAAGGGTCGCCACCAGCCTCTGTTACCTTTTCTTTGATGTGTAAACAAACCTTTTGAATGTTCTCCATCATTGCCGGAATTGGGGAAAAAATGTTCTTGTTTTTTCGTTGAAGAATGTATCTCGGCGAATCGCCTTTTGTTTTAATAATAAAAGTATCGTTAATAAATCCTTCTCCCAAAGGTTTAACGCTGTCAATTTCGCCCTCCAGTTGAAAGTTTTGGGCAATTTTATTTAAATTTGTTGTCATATTGGTTTATTATTTAGTTGTAAATTCGAAGTTGTCTTCCGGCTTCTGTCTCCCGACTTTTTTTAATTCCACAAATTTTCAGGATACTCTCCCTCGTCAATCAATTTCCTTATTTTTTCTACTACAATTGGTTTGTCTTCTTTGTAGGTAACTCCAAACCAGGGCGAATCTGCTTTTAGAACTTTTACTCTTGCCTCTTGTTCTTCAATCATTTCAAATACAACGGACGGAATATACATTTCAGATTTTGGCTTGTTGATTTCGGTTTTCAGGAAGTCTACGAATTTAGTTTCGAGGGCTTTAAAAAGAGACGGTTTAAATCCCCACATATTCATCGATGCGCTTTCTTCACCTGTCATAGGTGTTTCGCTTCCATCTTCTTCGATGGAAATAACTGCATTGCCTTTTTTTACGATTTTAACTGTTTCAACAATCTTAACAAGGTTTTGCATGTCATCAACAGTACAAATACCGCGCGACACCGATCCAAAATCAGAAAGAGTATTTTTAAGTTGATAACCTACCATTGCAAATTCAGCTTCGTTTTCCGACGATTTCAAAAAGTCAGCCAGCACCTGGTACGCATTCTTACCGTAAAAGTCGTCGGCGTTTAATGCACAGAAAGGTTCGTTAACCACATCTTTTGCAACAAGAATGGCATGAGCTGTCCCCCAGGGTTTTTCTCTTCCTTCAGGAAGTGTAAATCCCTCAGGAAGGTTGTCCAGTTCCTGGTAAACGTATTCAACTTCTATTTTTCCTTTAAGTTTGGCCTCGAATTTTTCTTTAAAGGCATCGGCAAAACTTTCGCGAATAATAAATACTACTTTCCCGAAACCTGCGCGAATGGCGTCGAAAATAGTATAGTCAATAATTGCTTCACCATTTGGGCCAACAGGTTCTACTTGTTTAAGCCCTCCAAAACGGCTTCCCATACCGGCAGCAAGTATTACAAGAGTAGGTTTCATTTTATGTTTGTTTTTGAAATTTATACTGACAAATGTAAGTTATTAGCGTGCAATCTTCAATATGTACTTTTTAGTTAATGCTTTTTTAACAGTGAGTTAAATCGCTTGCTAAAGAATAAAAAACTTATGGAAATAAAAAATAATTGCGATAAAAGTTCTTAAAAAAATTAAAAAGGACTTGGGTTCCTTTTTTCTACACTTTGTTGCTATACTTTTCGATTCACTGTTAACTTTTTTAACATTCAACAAATAATTGTTGTTATTCTGAAACTATTCTCATTATATTTGCCTCGAATTTTGGTTCAAGGTTCATGTTTCATGAACACGATGAAAAGGGAATCCGGTGTGAAACCGGAGCTGTACCCGCAGCTGTAAGTCCCATCCGCCAGTTAGCGGATTGCGTTGTTGAACTACAAGCCACTTTCTGTCGGCTGACAGAAGGGAAGGCATCAACAAACGGGATAAGCCAGAAGACCTGCCTGAATTCATATTTAATAATTAAGCTTCGGGATAAAAAGCTTGAGAAATATCCAATCGTATTTTTCACTGATTTATCCAAAGCTCCTTAAAAGTTGTGAATGAGGAGGTTTGTAGTTATTATTGGTCTAGTTTTTATTGGATTTGGTCTGTTCGCGCAGGAGGAAAGCGTGATGGATACAATTAATATCGAAGAGGTAGTTACTTACGGTAGTTATAAAAAGTTTCAGGCCGGATCGAAAATTGAAGCACTTTCTCCTGAACAAATCTCATCTGTTCAGGAAGGCGGTATCGAGCAACTTCTAATGCGCTTTACTCCGGTTTATGTGAAAACCAACGCAGGAGGTCTGGCAACAGTGCATATTCGAGGAACTGCAGCAGATCATACCAGTATCATGTTTGGTGGAATAAATGTCAACTCTTTAACTCTCGGACATTCTGATCTGTCGAGTATAACTTCTTTTTTATTCGATAAAATGGAACTTCAATACGGGAGTTCTGCCGCGTTGAACGGATCGGGCGCTATAGGTGGTGCCATTTATCTGGGTACGCAAAACAGATGGACAGATGGAGTGAGAATCAGTGCTAAATATTCTTTAGGATCATTTGGTGAACGTTTATATGGAACTAAGATTTATTTGGGAAATGGTAAATGGGAGTCGGTTACTAAATTGCTAAAGTATGAAACCGATAACGATTTCCCGTATATGAATTATTCCGGTTTCGGAAATGAAAACGGCGTTAAGGAAATTCAGCAGAATGCAGCTATCAACAACAAGGGGATTATACAAGAATTTAATTATTTATTTGGCGCCAATGAATATTTCAAATCGGCATTTTGGTATGCAGATAACTGGCATGAAATACAACCAAGTATGGGCGATGCATCGGAAGTTGTAACGGAGCTGAAGAACGAAGATATCCGGGCGTGGGGAGAATACCTTAACGAGAATCATATTTTAAAATTTAACCTCGGGGCAGGCTATGTTCGCGATAAACAGATATACAACAACGATCCCGGGCAGCGGATTCAAACCAATCGTTTTATTACTGACCTCAGTGTAAAACAACAGGTTCTGAAAACCCTGGAATACAAAGCAGGAGTAAAATATAAATATATCGTCCCGGATGTGTATTCATATTCCGATTCAGCTGAATTGAACGAGCACGATGCCGATTTTTACCTGACATTCTTTTATCAGCCGATTACTAAACTAAAAACTACAGTTAATTTAAGGCAACAGTGGGTTAGCAATTATAACGCTCCGTTTACACCGGCTCTGGGAATCGAGTATAACTGGATCCGGAAATCAGAGAATAAATTTGCTTCGTTGTTTAACATCTCGAAAAGTTATCGGGTTCCAACACTTAACGATCGTTACTGGCCAACACCTGTAAATCCGTTAGGGACCCCTGATTTAAAACCGGAAGATGGATTTACTGTTGAAACGGGAATCAAACACAACTATGATCAGGAAGATTTTAAATCGGTAATAAAGTTGAATGTGTTCTATTTGCATGTTAAAAACTGGCTCGAATGGCGGAATAATAACGGATCTATTCCGGTTAATCTCGAGAAGGTGGTTAGCAAAGGTGTTGAACTTCATGCAAATGCAACGCTTAAAACCGGTGAATTTATTTCCACGCTAACCGGGAATTATACATATAATCCGTCGACTAAAATAGAAGATGGCAAACCCGATCAGCAACTTATTTATATTCCACATAACATGTTTAATGCTTATTACCAGCTTAAATACCGGGACCTTCTGTTTTTGATTGACGGTAGTTACACAGGAGAGAGGTATTATTACTATATCACAAAGTCAAACCAGGTAAGAAAAACGCTCGATTCGTATTTCTTAACTAATTGTGTACTCAGGTATTCTTTTAAACTGATGGAACAGGATTTTGCAGGAGCCTTTTCTGTAAACAATGTTTTTAATGTGAGCTATCAGAATCAGCGTAATTATGCAATGCCTGGAATCAATTTCAGATTGAGTATAACCGCAAATATCAATTTATAAAAAAACATACAAATTTTACGATTATGAAAAACCTTTTAAATTATTTAATGATTTTAGCCATTGGCGGGTTGTTTTTTACAGCGTGTAACAATGATGACGATGATTTAGAGCCGATTGTTGATAATGTTACAGGATTCTATTTTATAAATTACGGTGGCGGCAGTTTAGGCACCGGGACTATTACCAAATACGACTATAAAAAAGATACAGTAATCAACAATTATTACGAAGCTAAAAACGGAGAGGAACTCAATTCAAGTATTCAGTATGCCTGTGAATACAATGACCAGATTTACTTGATGGGAAATGCGGTTGATCAGGTTATTGTTGTTGATACCGGTTTTGTGCAACATATGCAAGGAATAACAGAAGATATTCAGGTTCCGCGTTTCTGTGTGGGAAACGGAGATTACCTTTATATTTCGTGTTGGAAAGATGCGTCAGAATGGAATATCGGTATGCCAAGCTCGTATATTGCAAAATACAATATTAACAGCAATACGGTTGAGGAAACAATTGCAATACCGGGCGGTCCTGAAGGTTTAGCTATCGCGAATGGTAATCTTTATGCCGCTTTAAATTATAAAGACAGTGTAGCTGTGGTTGATTTGGCGAATGATGAGGTTTCTTATATTGCAACTCCCGCAGTTACTTCTTATTTTGTTAAAGATAACAGTAATAATCTTTATGTGTCGATGGTAAGTACTTATACAGATCCATCTACCTCAGCAGGGCTTGGGTACATTAATACCAGTAGTAACGAGTTGCAAACTAGTTTCCCTCTTGAAGGAATAAGTACAAACTACGCATCAATTATGTCGGCTACTGATGATTTCTCAACCATTTTTGTACTTGCCACTGCTTACGACGCTTCATGGAATCTGGTAGCAGCTGTTTACAAGTTTGATGTCGCTTCAGGAGAATTTTCAACATTGATAGATGATCTTAGCGGAACTAACGGCCTGGCATATGATTCGGAGAATGATCAGCTGTATGTGTTTGGTGCAGAAAGTTATAGTGAACCAGGGACAGTTGATATTTATACCACAGACGGAACATATGTAAGCGAGTTTGATTGTGGAGTATCTCCATATTGGTCGCTGGCTTTAGATTATGAGTAAAATGAAACTCAAAAAACGAAATATATTTTGCCTTTATCTGCTGCTGGCCTGCTTTTTAGGATTAACGGCTTTTGCCGGCAACGGGGATAAGGTTATTGTTGAAATTGAGTTTGGAAACAAGAATCAGACGAATTTGAAAATCGAAACAAATTGGGAAAAAGGGCTTTCTGCTTTGGAAGCTCTCCAGTTTGTTGCGGATGTTGAAACCCATCCGGTTGGCGAATATGTGTTCGTTACTGGGATAAACGGAGTGCAGGGAGTGCCGAAAAAAGGTGTTTGGTATTACGAAATTAATGGGAAGCCGGCAAAACAACTTGCCATTAGTCAACCTGTAAAACCAGGTGATGTAATTACGTGGATTTATAAACAGGATGTTTGTTCATCTGCAAAAAAATAGCATTTCTATATTTTAATATAGTAGTTTTTGCTCTAGTTTTTTTTGCACGTAGCGTGCAGGATTATGATTGTGAAAACCCCTGGTTTATTGAAACCGGGGGTTTGATTTTAAAAAGGAATAGTAAATCAGTTCAACAAAATTATGACTCAAATAACATTCATAACTGGTGGACAGCGTTCAGGAAAAAGTAGTTTTGCCCAGCAATTGGCCGAAAAGCAGTCGGAGAATCCGGTTTACCTTGCAACAGCCCGTATTTGGGATGAGGATTTTAACGAAAGGGTAAAACGTCATCAATCTGATCGGGGCGAACAGTGGAAAACCATTGAAGAGGAAGTTGAAATCAGTAAACACGATTTCACTTGTGAAACTGTTTTAATGGATTGTGTTACTCTTTGGCTGACCAATATTTTTTATGAGAATAAAAATGACGTAAATAAAAGCCTTGAGATCGCAAAAAATGAGTGGAATAAGTTTATTGAAAAGGACTTTAATCTGATCGTTGTAAGCAACGAATTGGGTATGGGCGTTCATCCTGAAAATGAAGTGGCACGAAAATTTGCCGACCTTCAGGGCTGGATGAACCAGTACATTGCACGATTGGCCAATGAAGTTATTCTGATGGTTTCAGGAATACCGGTAAAAGTCAAAAGTGAAAAGTAGAAAGTCAAACGAGTTAGCAAAATACATCATGATCGATTCTTTAGTGTTCGGTAGTAAAAATACTTTGTGTACTTGAGTCTTATATTAAAAAATTAATCTGCGCAGATTCGCGTCATCTGCGAGAAACAAAAAATAAAATATGACATTAAAAGATCAGTTAAAACATAAGATAGATAATAAAACCAAGCCACTCGGATCGCTTGGCGTGTTGGAAGAAATTGCCTTGCAGATAGGAATGGTGCAAAATACATTGTCTCCAAAAATTGAAAAACCGGCTTTGCTGGTATTTGCTGCCGACCATGGTTTGTCAGACGAAAAAGTTAGCCCTTATCCAAAAGATGTAACCTGGCAGATGGTGATGAATTTTTGTGCCGGAGGTGCATCTATCAATGTTTTCTGCCGTCAGAATGAAATCAATTTGAAGGTTTTTGATGTGGGTGTTGATTATGAATTTCCTTCAGGTTTACCCATTGAAAATGTAAAAGTTGCCAATGGAAGTCGCAATATGAGACGCGAACCGGCCATGACCATGGAAGAATGCCGGGCTGCCATGAAAGTGGGCGCTGAGGCCGTTCGAAAAGAAGTGGAAAAAGGTTGTAATACCATCGCCTGCGGAGAAATGGGAATTGGAAACACCTCTGCTTCATCGTTGCTTATGCATAAGTTTACCGGCGAAACAATTGAAAATTGTACAGGACGGGGAACAGGTTCTGATGAAAAACAACTGGAATTGAAAAAGAAAGTGTTATCAGAAGTGGCACAAAAATATAATCCTGAAACACCGGAAGAAATACTGGCTACTTTTGGCGGACTTGAAATTGCAGCAATGACAGGAGCTTACCTGGAAGCTAAAAAGAACAATATGCTAATTCTTATCGATGGTTTTATTTCGACAGCCGCTGCAATAACTGCAATTCATATGAATGCTGCAGTGAAAAACAATTGTATTTTCTGTCACAGTTCCGATGAAAAAGGCCATAAATTGATGTTGGAATATCTCGGAGTTAAACCTCTGTTGCAGTTGGGAATGCGATTAGGCGAAGGAGGCGGGGCGGCTATTGCATTGCCTCTGGTGAAATCAGCTGTTAATTTCCTGAACGAAATGTCCAGTTTTGACGATGCGGGGGTGAGTAATAAAGATTAATTTCGTTTGAAATTAAAAGATTAATTTTTAAAGAGGCTTGCAGCTTGCGGCTAAGGGCTTGTAACTAGTATTTATGAGAAACGAAATAAAAATATTCCTCACTGCCCTGATGTTTTACACGCGTATTCCGGTGGGAAACATTGATGGTTGGTCGGAGAAGATGTTGAACAAATCAACCCGCTACTTTCCGGTTATAGGTTGGATTGTTGGTGGAGTGGGGGCGCTGGTTTTTTCCATGTTTGGAGCAGTGTTGCCTGTTCCCTTGGCGATTGCGCTCAGTATAGTTGCCACAATTTTGTTAACAGGTTCGTTTCACGAGGATGGTTTTGCCGATTTCTGTGATGGTTTTGGTGGTGGTTACACACCCGAGCGGATTTTGGAGATAATGAAGGACAGTAGGATTGGAACCTATGGCACAGTTGGGATAACTTCGGTATTAGCTATCAAGTTTCTAACATTAATGCATATCGAATCTGCCCGGATTCCGGTAATCTTCATTGCAGGCCATGCCATCAGTAGGGTTTTCCCGGTATTGCTAATCTACTCTTCTGATTATGCACGCCTCGATGCAACCAGTAAAACCAAACCAATTGGCAAAGCCGATTCTATTTTTTCGTTTCTTATTGCAGTTGTAAGCGGTATGCTTGCTTTGGTTTTTTTATCGTGGTTCGAAATAATTCTCTGTATTGCCGTTTTAATGCTGCTAACATTTTTTTTTAGGAATTATATAACGCGTAAACTGGGCGGTTATACTGGAGATGTTTTGGGAGCTTTGCAACAACTTTGTGAGGTGTTCTTTTATTTGTGTATTCTTGGTTATCAGAACTTTCAATGAAGATTTATGCAATAAGACATACCCGGGTAAAAGTTGATCCCGGCATTTGCTACGGACAGACTGATGTGGCCGTTTCTGATTCGTTTGAGCATGAAAAATCAGGATGCAAACAAGAGCTTGAAGATGTATTCTTCGATAAGGTCTACTCAAGCCCTTTATTTAGGTGCAAAGTTTTAGCAGAAAGTCTTTTTCCTGAAAAGCAAATCTTTTATGATGCACGACTGAAGGAATTGAATTTTGGTGAATGGGAAATGAAAAGCTGGGAAGATATTTATGCCGATCCCTATGGCAAAATCTGGATGGATAATTATCAAACATTACCTACCCTTGGCGGAGAGTCGTATCCTGAAATGGTTCAGCGGATTGGTGAATTTTTGGAAGAGTTGAAAGAGAAGAATTTGGAACAGGTTGCAATTGTTGCACATGCAGGTGTAATTCGGATCTTAAAAAGTCTAAATGAAAATACGCCGATTGACGTTCTGTTTGAGAATTTTAAACCGGAATATGGTAGTATAACCATTTTGGAAAAGAAGTAAAATGACAAATAAAAAACGATATCGCCCAATTATGTTTGTTGGCACCGGTTCTGATGTGGGTAAAAGCGTTGTTAACGCCGGATTCTGCCGGATTTTTAAACAGGATGGTTTGCAGCCTGCTCCTTTTAAGGCGCAGAATATGTCGTTAAATTCATTTCCTACGTCAGATGGTTTAGAGATTGGCCGGGCACAAGCCGTGCAGGCTGAGGCTTGCGGAATTGACTGCCGGGTGGAGATGAATCCGGTGCTGTTAAAACCCACCGGTTACATGGATTCGCAAATTGTGTTGAACGGAAAACCTTGGGCAAACAAATCAGCAAAAGCCTATTTTAACGAAACTGATCGTGATTTTCTTTTTTCGGAGGCTATGAATGCTTTCTCCAGATTGGAGGATGAATTTAATCCAATTGTTGTAGAAGGTGCCGGCAGTATTTCGGAAATGAATCTTTGGAAGAAAGACATAACCAACATGCGCGTGGCGTTGGAAAAAAATGCTGCAACTTACCTGATTGCTGATATCGACAAGGGAGGTGTTTTTGGTAGCGTTTACGGCACCATGTTACTGTTGCCCGAGAATGAGCGAAAACTCATTAAAGGAGTTATTATTAATAAGTTCAGGGGTGATATTTCTTTATTTGAGGATGGCGCTAAAAAACTGGAAGAACTTTGTGGCATTCCCGTGGTTGGTATCATCCCGCATTTTCGCGATATCTATATCGACGACGAGGATTCTGTAGTAGTTGATAAAAAACAGTTTAAAGCAGTTGAGGGTAAAACAAATATTGCGGTTGTACTTACTCGACACATGTCGAATTTTACTGATTTTAATTTCCTGGAACAAATGCCCGAGGTGAACCTGTTTTATGCAGCAACTCCTGAAGATATCGACGAAGCCGATATTATCATTCTGCCGGGTTCTAAAAATACAATATCAGATATTCTGTTTCTGCAAAAGCAGGGAATGGCAAAAGCAGTGAAAAAAGCACATGAGCAAGGCAAAGCTGTTTACGGGATTTGCGGTGGTTTCCAAATGATGGGAGAGTGGATCCATGATCCTCAACAGATAGAAGGTAAGGTGGAAAAAGTTCCCGGACTTGGAATTTTGCCCGTTGAAACCATCATTACGGAAGAAAAGGTAACAGAACAATGTACTTTCTCTTTCCGGAATCAGCAGGAAGGTAAAGGCTATGAAATTCACATGGGCGAAACGGTTTCCAAAGTGCCGACCCCGGTTTGTTTAATTAACGGAATAAAAGAGGATGGATTTTTCCTGAACTCAAAGACCTGGGGAACTTATGTCCATGGTATTTTTGATAATAAGGAAATTGTAAACGCTATACTTGAAGAATCAGGACAAAAGGTTGTTACTGAACTCGATTTCCAGCAGTTCAAAGAAGAGCAGTACGACAAGCTTGCGAATTTGATCCGCGAAAATGTTGATATGGAATACATCTATAATTCAATGGAAATTGAATAACCATTTGAATATAATTATTCCGTTGCTGGCGGGTTTTTTGCTTGATTGTTTATTCGGAGACCCACATTGTTTGCCGCATCCCATTCGTCTATTTGGACGTCTTATTTCGTATGGAGAGCGGTATTTGAATAAAGGGAGCAGAAAGATCCTTAAAGGAGCTGTTCTGTCAGGCTTTTTAATATCTGGCGTTTACTTAGTTTTTTGGTCTGTCGTAGCGTTCCTGCCTCGCTATAAATACCTGTTTTTAATTATAAGTTCAATATTTGTATTTTATGGAATTGCAAACCGGTCGCTAATTCAGGAGTCATTAAAAGTTATTGTCAGGTTAAAGAAAGAAGGTTTACTTGCCGGACGCAAACAACTTAGCATGATCGTGGGACGCGATACTAGCAAGCTGAACGAAAATCAAATACGAACTGCAGTTCTGGAAACCCTTGCAGAAAATCTCAGCGATGGAGTAATTGCTTCTTTGTTTTATTATTTTATTGGTGGTGTGCCAGCCTTGTTTGCCTATAAAATGACGAATACACTTGATTCGATGATCGGTTACAAAAATGACCGTTTCAAAGATTTTGGCATGTTTGCGGCAAAATTCGACGATGTATTAAATTTTATTCCGGCTCGACTTACTTCTTTTATAATGGTTGCTGTTACATTCAGTTTGCGAGGTTCCCGGTTTGTTTTTAAATATGGAAGAAAACATAGCAGCCCAAATGCCGGCTATCCTGAAGCTGCCCTGGCAGGTATTTTAAACTGCCGTTTTGGAGGCTCGAATGTTTATCATGGAGTGTTGGTGGAGAAACCTTATATTGGAGAAAATCCAAGAACTGTTTGCGATAAAGATGTTTATAAAGCGTGTATACTAAATTTTATGGTGACTTTGGTTATAATCGCGTGTTTTTCGCTATTCGTTTATATAAACTAAAAAAGGACGGGTCAACACCCATCCTTTTCGTCTAACTAAACCAATAAAACTAATCAAACCTAAACTTATGAACTAAAACTTATGCTGCGAAGATATGCTGAAAAACATAAACTCGGGCAAATTATGTGTTAAAAAATGTGTTTTGTAGCATATTTTAACTCAGTGTTAATTTGACACGTATTTTGATGATCCCAGATGGAGTTTTTAGTGCGCTGAGTTTGTTAAAACGAATTTTTAGCGATCAGGATTTGTGCCTGGTTTAATTTCATAGTCTTTTCTTGTACGATCTTTCTAATATATTTTAAAAAGAAAAAGGACAGGTCAACACCCATCCTTTTCGTCTAACTAAACCAATAAAACTAATCAAACCTAAACTTATGAACTAAAACTTATACTGCAAATGTATATGGAAATATGTTATCTCAGGTTAATCAAATGTTAAATAAGGGTTATGTCTAATTGTAAAAATCTATCTGCGATAAATTCCATTTATTGATGAAAAATGCTTGTGATGTGGAAAAAAGATTGGTAAGATGGTGTTGTGGTGTGAAAGTGTTATAAAAGTGTTGAGGAAATAAGTCATAAAAAAAGGACGGGTCAACACCCATCCTTTTCAACTAACTAAACCAATAAAACTAATCAAACCTAAACTTATGAACTAAAACTTATGCTGCGAAGATATGCTGAAAAACATAAACATGGGCAAAACATGTGTTAAAAAATGTGTTTTGTAGCATATTTTAACTCAGTGTTAATTTGACACGTTTTTAATGATTACAGATGAAATTTTTGTAGTACTGATTTTCATGAGTTGAATTTCTTTCGTGTGATATGGACTTGTTTCGGGAATGATTTTAAAAGTTTTTACTGTAATTTATTTCTAAGAAATTTTAAAAAGAAAAAGGACGGGTCAACACCCATCCTTTTCAACTAACTAAACCAATAAAACTAATCAAACCTAAACTTATGAACTAAAACTTATGCTGCAAAGATATGCTGAAAAACACAAAATCGGGTTAATTGAATGTTAAAAAACATGTTGGACAACATATTTTAACTCAGTGTTAATTTGAACTGCATTATGATGCGGGATGGATGAATTTTTATGTCTTGTTTTTGAAAAAGCAAAAGTATTAGTGGGATTGGGATTTGCTGCGTGGATGATATTAAAAGTATTTGTTGTAGTATCTTTCTAATAAATTTTAAAAAGAAAAAGGACAGGTCAATACCTATCCTTTTCAACTAACTAAACCAATAAAACTAATCAAACCTAAACTTATGAACTAAAACTTATGCTGCAAAGATATGCTGAAAAACATTAGTATGAGTAAAGAGGATGTTAAAAAATGTGTTTTGTAACATTTTTTAATTCAATGTTAATTCGTAAGAAGCAACAAAAAACCCTGTGCATTGAAGCACAGGGTTTTGAATATAATTTAATTCAGTGGTATTATTCTGAAGGCTTGCTTTCTTCACCAGCAATTGCATCTCGCATTGAGGTGTCGGCCATTATATTTTTGTATTTCATATAATCCATAATTCCCAGGTTGCCACTTCTGAAGGCTTCTGAAATAGCTAAAGGAACCTGAACTTCTGCCTCAATTACTTTGGCGCGGGCTTCCTGTGCTTTGGCGATCATCTCCTGTTCGAGAGCGATAGCCATTGCCCTGCGTTCCTCTGCTTTCGCCTGAGCGATGTTTTTATCTGCTTCAGCCTGGTCGATTTGAAGAACAGCACCAATATTTTTACCTATATCTATATCGGCAATATCGATAGATAATATTTCGAAGGCTGTTCCTGCATCAAGACCTTTTTCAAGTACAACTCTGGAAATAAAATCCGGATTCTCCAAAACGGCTTTGTGAGAGTGTGAGGAACCAATAGATGATACAATACCTTCACCAACACGTGCCAACACAGTTTCTTCTCCCGCACCTCCAACTAACTGGCGAATACTTGCTCTTACGGTTACTCTTGCTTTCGCAATTAACTGAATACCATCTTTGGCAACCGCTGTAACCGGAGGCGTGTTAATTACTTTCGGATTTACCGACATTTGTACTGCTTCGAACACATCTCGTCCTGCCAGGTCGATGGCTGTGGCCATATTAAACTGCAGATCGATATTTGCCTTGGAGGCAGAAACCAGGGCATGAACTACGTTGGCTACATGTCCTCCGGCAAGATAGTGTGCTTCCAGTGCATCCCGGCTTAGGGGAACATCAGCTTTTGTTCCTTCAATAAGTGCTCTTACGATAACTCCAGGAGGAACTTTTCTGAATCTCATTAAAAACAGTTGAATTAAAGAGATGCGTACGCCTGAAACCAGTGCCGAAAACCATAATCCAATCGGGATAAAATAGAGAAGTATGAAGAGTAATACAATTACAGCAATCATTAATCCCCAGGTGCCTACTGCTTCAATCATAATTAATTATTTAAAGGTTCTACAATAATTTTATTGGAAAGTATTTTTAATACTCTTATTTCGGTGTGCGGATCGATGAATGTCCCGGTGGATTGTGCTTCGACCACTTCACCGTTTATTTTTACTTTTCCGGTTGGAGCAAGTCGGCCAATTGTTTTTCCGGTGTCTCCAACTGCTATTTTATTTGAATTGATCAATTCTACTTTGCCTTCGATATTTTTTTGAAGAATCATCTTTTTCCCTGTTCTCGACTTGAAAAAATAATAAATCAGAGCCGGTGACATAACTAATACAACGGCAAGTGTAATAAATCCGACGGCATTTCCATATTCTGTAAACGCAATGTATACGCTGGCTGCCAGAAGTAAAAAACCTCCGATTCCTGCAATGGTTACTCCCGGAATTACTGCAAATTCTATCAGCAATAACACAAGTCCCAGGAGGATTAGTAGAATAATGACAAAAATACTCATATGGTTTAGTCTATAGTAGCATTTAATTCACGCTCAATCAATGCCTCTTTCATAGGTTTAAGCGTTTCGTATCCGCCTTTTTTAACATCGCATTTACCTTTGTAATGAACCAGCATTGTACATTGGGTAGCCTGCTCGTAACCATGGTTACAAATATCAACCAGGGCATCAATTACATAATCGAAAGTATGCACGTCGTCGTTATGCAAAATCAGGAATTTTTCGTCAACAATTTTCTCCTTTATTTCCCTTACCGGAACCTTTTTTGTTTCTTTCTGCGTCATCTGTCGGCTTCTATTTCTTTTGCTTCTTTCAAAGTTATTCTTTTTCCATTAAAATACGGCACAATAAATGCACCTTCTACACCTTCTTGTTTTACCTGCTCCAACATTGTTACTGCATCGTCGTAATTGGTGAGGTTGCCCGTTGTGTATACTACAATTCCTTTTTCGTCGGTGTAGTTCTCTATTTTTCGAATATAGGATAACTTTTTAAATAATCGTTTAATGTAGGCAGGAAGCCCGCGACTGTATGCTCCAAGTTGTATTTTGTAAACCAACTCATCTTTGGTTACTTCTTCAGTTGGTGTTAAATTATCTGTTTCGCCTAAAAGTATTGCCGGAGCAATTATATTTGTAGTGTCTGTTTCTTCAGTTAGCTCCTTTGTGGTTTTTGCGTTGAGCATCTCTTCCGTTTTCGAAATAAATGCCTGCTTTTCTTCTGATGATGCTGTGTCCCAAAATTCATTTTCTGCATTCCGGGCCTGTAAAAACGATTGTTTTGATGAATTCTGAAGTTGATAGATTTCATTTTCTCCGGCTAATATTTTTTCGCCTAAACTCTGTCTTTCGGTGTACGATTGCGATGAGGCATATTGTTTTCTTAGATCTTCTGTTTTGCCGGTTAATCGTGTTAGTTTTTCTTGTTCTTTAACTCCTTCATTGTAGCTTTTTAATCCATCTTCCGTTTTAAAATGGGAATCGTTTAGGTAGGTTATTTCCGGATTAATAATAAAATGAATAGTAGGAGTTTCCGTTTTTTCTTTATTAGAAGTTTCGGGAATCGCAATAGGTTGAGGAAATGTATCTCTTTCTGTTTCCGAAGAAAGGGTTTGGGCAGAATCTGTGGTCGTTTTAATTGATTCAGAAATAACAGGATTAAATTCTTCCTGCTCGTTTTCACGTAGTACGGCTTGAGGTAGAATATCAACATTTTCTGCCTCAATGTCTCCACTCACAAAGGGATTTATTTTATCGGTACACTGTTGTATTTTTTCAGAAAGCTGTTTTTCTTCCCGTTCCTGTTCGTTTACCTTGTTTTTATAAATATTGTAATGTTTCAAGGCATCATCCCACCTGTTTTGTGCCTGGTACTGAACTCCCAGGTAATAGTCTGTTTCAAGCGGAGCTTCGCCCGTACCGCCTTTTAATAAATAGATAATTTCTTTCTGCCCGTAATGATGGTTTTCGGTTCTGCACGCACCGTAATAATAATTTACCATCAGGTTGCCCGGATCTTCTTCGATGAGTTTTTGCAAAATAGGTTCAGCCTCTTTGAAATTCTGTTGTTCAAAAAGCAACATTGCCTTTACCAGAGAATTTTCCTGTACGCCACTAAAACAGAGACTCGGAGCAAACAAAAGAAAGAGGAATATTGTTAAATGAGCATTGGTTTTCTTAAAATCCATCGCAAAACTTTAATTCTGTTTAGGAATGTAAATTTATAAAAAATGTATTTGGTTCGGGATTTAATGTCCTTGAATTGTTTATTAAGAAGTGGATTTGAAACCTGAGATATATTATTTATTAAATTATATTTGTACAATTGATTGGTATTAGAACATGGAAAAATTAGAAGTTGGAATGAAAGCGCCCGATTTTGTGGGTGAAAATCAGAATGGAGAAAAAATTAGTTTAAAGGATTATGAAGGCAAAAAACTGATCCTTTATTTCTATCCGAAAGATAATACCCCGGGATGTACGGCCGAGTCGTGCAATTTAAACGATAATTACAACAGTTGGCTGGAAAAAGGTTTTGAAGTATTGGGAGTAAGTCCCGACAGCCAGAAATCGCATCAGAAATTTATCGAAAAATTCGGTTTTAAATTTGATTTGATTGCCGACACCGAAAAAGAGATTTTGCAGGCATACGGAGCTTGGGGATTAAAGAAAATGTATGGAAAAGAATACATGGGCGTTTTACGAAAAACATTTGTTATCGACGAAAACGGCGTTATTGTAGAAATTTTTGAAAAAGTGAAAACAAAAGACCACACAAATCAGATTGTTGAAGCATTAAATATTTGAACCTTTACTGAACATGACAAAAGAAGAAAGAAGTGAGATGAACAAGGAAAAGCTGAAAGCACTTCAGCTTACAATGGATAAAATTGAAAAGAGTTACGGAAAAGGCTCTATTATGAAATTGGGAGATCAGGCAGATGAGGATATTCCTTCCATCTCGTCGGGTTCCATAGCACTGGATGTTGCCCTTGGGGTTGGTGGTTTCCCGAAAGGACGTATTGTTGAAATTTACGGTCCGGAATCATCGGGTAAAACAACCCTCGCCATCCATGCAGTTGCAGAGGCTCAAAAAGCCGGTGGTATTGCTGCTATTATTGATGCAGAGCATGCCTTCGATCCTTATTATGCAAAAAAACTTGGTGTTGATATTGACGAACTGTTGATTTCACAGCCCGACAACGGAGAGCAGGCACTGGAAATTGCAGATAACCTGATCCGTTCAGGAGCCCTAGATATTGTGGTGATCGACTCGGTTGCTGCACTTACACCCAAAGCTGAACTAGAGGGCGAAATGGGAGACTCAAAAATGGGACTTCAGGCACGTTTAATGTCGCAGGCTTTAAGAAAACTTACTGCCAACATTAATAAAACCAAAACATGCTGCATATTTATTAACCAGTTGCGTGAAAAAATTGGAGTGATGTTCGGTAATCCGGAAACAACAACTGGTGGTAATGCACTTAAATTTTATGCATCTGTTCGTTTGGATATCCGTAGAATAGGACAGATAAAGGATGGTGATGAAGTAAACGGGAACCATGTTCGCGTTAAAGTGGTAAAAAACAAAGTGGCACCTCCTTTCCGTAAGGCGGAGTTCGATATTATGTATGGAGAAGGAATTTCCAAATCGGGAGAAATTATCGATTTGGGTGTTCAATTTAATATTATTAAAAAGAGCGGTTCGTGGTTTAGCTATGGCGACACCAAACTTGGGCAAGGTCGCGAAACAGTACGTAATTTAATTATTGATAATCCGGAATTGGCACAGGAGCTTGAAACGAAGATTGTTGAGACAATAACCGGAACCACAACCACAGAATAAAAGAAACTGATATAGACAGAATGTACCGGGTGAATTGCTTCTGTCGATTCATCCGGTTTTTTTATAATTAAAAACAAAAATAACTTGTATGAAAGTCTTAAAGTTTGGTGGAACATCCGTAGGTTCTGCCGCAAACATTAAACGAGTAAAAGACATTGTCCTGAATCAGAAAGACGATGTTATTGTAGTGGTATCTGCCCTTGGTGGCATAACCGATAAAATTCTTACGGCAGCTCGCAGGGCTGCCACGGGTACCGGTGACTTTCATACGGAACTTACGGAAATTCGTAAAAAGCACGACGAAACTTTAACAGAACTTTTTAACGGCTCGAAAGCTGTAAAATATATTGTTGCAGAACTTCTCGACGAGCTGGAACAAATACTGACCGGAATAACCTTGGTTGGGGAATTAACAGCCAAAACACTTGACCGGATTGCCGGTATCGGGGAACGTATTTCTTCGCATATTGTGGCACAGTATATTGGCTGCGAAAGAAAAGACTCTTCCGAATTTATAAGAACCGACAGTAATTTTGGTAAGGCAACTGTTAATTTTGAAATTACCAATCAAAAAATTCATGAAGTATTCGATGGATACAAGAGCATTGCAGTTATTCCCGGTTTTATTTCGAAAAACGATAAAGGTGAATTTACGACATTAGGGCGCGGTGGATCCGATTTTACGGCAGCTATAATTGCAGCAGCCCTTGACGTAAATATCCTTGAAATTTGGACTGACGTAAATGGTTTTATGACAGCCGATCCAAGGGTGATCAGAAAAGCATACACTATTCCTGAGTTAACTTACTCGGAGGCAATGGAGCTATCACATTTCGGTGCAAAAGTTATCTACCCACCCACTATTTTGCCGGTTTATAAAAAAGGAATTCCTGTTCAGATAAAAAATACCTTTGAACCCGAAAATCCCGGAACATTAATCGTTAAAGGAGTTAAGAATGGATTCGATCGCCCGATTAAAGGTATTTCGTCTATTTCCGGAATCACACTGGTTACGCTTCAGGGAATTGGCATGGTGGGAGTTGCCGGAATCTCTATGCGCCTGTTTTCAGCCCTGGCAAAAGAAAATGTTAATGTAATTCTCATTTCCCAGGCTTCATCCGAAAATTCGATCAGTGTTGCCATCGATGAAAAGGCACTTGACATTGCCGAGGATGCTATCCGTGAAGAATTCGAGAAAGAAATTGCTTCCGGTCAGGTGAATAAAATTGAAATGGACAGAGGTGTTTCTGTTGTTGCCATCGTGGGCGAAAATATGAAAAAGACTACCGGTATTGCCGGTAAACTGTTTTCTACCATGGGGAAAAGCGGTGTGAATATTATTGCCATTGCACAGGGAGCTTCTGAGTTAAATATTTCGTGGGTTGTAAAAACAGAAGACCTGCGTAAAACCCTGAATTCGGTACACGAGTCGTTTTTCCTGTCAGAAAATGCGGAGTTGAATATTTTCCTGATGGGAATAGGAACAGTGGGAGGCAACCTGCTCAACCAGATAAAACAGCAACAGGAGCGTTTGTTAAAGGAAAAGCATTTACGATTGAAGCTGACTGGAATTGCCAATTCGAAAAAGATGCTTTTTATCCGCGACGGAATCGATATTGCAAGTTTTAAAGAGCAGCTCGATGCATCCGAAAAAACATCTTCATTACAGGGATTCGTTGATGAGATGAAGGAGATGAATATTTATAACTCTGTATTTGTTGATTGTACTGCTTCTGATGCTGTGGCAGCTCTTTATAAAGATATTTTAAGCTCGAACGTATCAGTAGTCGCTGCTAATAAAGTGGCTGCTTCATCCGGATACGACAATTATGCCATGTTAAAGAATATTGCCAAAAGTAAAGGTGTTAAATTTTTGTTCGAAACCAATGTTGGCGCAGGCTTGCCCATTATTAATACACTAAATGACCTGGTGAATTCAGGCGATAAAATTTTAAAAATTGAAGCGGTTCTTTCAGGTACATTAAATTACATTTTTAATACCATATCGGAGAAAATTCCTTTAAGCAAAACCATTCAAATGGCTAAAGAAGAAGGCTACTCTGAACCCGATCCAAGAGTGGATTTAAGTGGGGTAGATGTAGCTCGTAAAATATTGATATTGGCACGCGAATCAGGTTATAAGGTAGAAATGGATGATATTCAAATAAACCGTTTTGTTCCTGATTCGTTATTCAAAGGAAGCCTTGAAGAATTTTGGAAAGGGATACCTGCTTTGGATGCAGATTTTGAAGAAAGCAGGAAAAAACTGGAAGCGGAAAATAAAAAATGGCGTTTTGTAGCCCGCTTCGAAGATGGTAAGGCAGAAGCCGGTTTACAGGAAGTTGATTCAACCCATCCGTTTTACGATCTGGAAGGAAGCAACAACCTGGTGATGTACACAACCGAGCGTTACCACGAATTCCCGATGCTGATTAAAGGATATGGTGCAGGAGCTTCGGTAACAGCTGCAGGTGTTTTTGCCGATTTAATTAAAGTGTCGAACATTTAACTAACGCCATGCTTTAGCTTGGTGTTTCATGGTGTTACTATATACAGCGGTTGCTGTTGAAAATTATGTAGCTTATTAAAATACAAAATTTTCAACGACAACTTCCACCAAAAGAAAAGTACTAGTCACCGCCCTAAAGGATGGTGTAATTAAAAAAACTTCCGACTTCGAAGCGCCGGAATCGGACTAAAAACAAACAACATGAAATACATTATAATATTAGGTGATGGAATGTCGGATGAACCGCTCGCCGAATACGGAGGAAAAACTCCGCTTCAAATGGCCAATAAACCACACATCGATTGGCTGGCTAAAAACGGACAGTCAGGATTATTAAAAACTGTGCCGGAGCGTATGCATCCCGGTAGTGAGATCGCTAATATGGCTGTTTTAGGATACGATGTGGAAAAAGTTTTCGAGGGCCGGGGAGTGCTTGAAGCTGCCAGCATGGGAATTGAATTAAAACCCGGAGATCTTGGTTTGCGATGTAACCTCATTTGTATTGAAGATGAAAAGATTAAGAATCATTCAGCCGGTCATATTTCAAATGAGGAAGCTGCTGAACTGATTAATTTTCTGGATGAAAAACTGGGGAATGAAAAAATTAAGTTTTATCCGGGCGTTTCTTACCGCCATTTATTGGTTATAAAAGATGGTGTGAAAGATTTTCAATGTACTCCTCCACACGATGTTCCCGGAACTCCGTTTAAGGAAGTACTTCCAAAAACTAAAACAGACGAAGCAAAAAGTACTTCAGATTTAATTACCGATTTGATCTTGAAATCGCAGGAATTGCTTGAGAATCATCCTGTAAATCTGAAAAGAAAAGAAGTTGGAAAAGATCCCGGCAACAGTATCTGGCCCTGGTCGCCCGGATATAAGCCTGCCATGCCTACTCTCAAGGAAATGTATGGGGTTGAAAAATCGGCAGTGATTTCTGCAGTTGACTTGATTCAGGGAATTGGTGTTTATGCCGGAATGAAAGTGATCCGTGTGGAAGGTGCAACCGGTTTGTACGATACAAATTACGAAGGAAAAGCAAAAGCAACTGTTGATGCCATAAAAGAGAACGATTTGGTTTATCTGCACATTGAAGCCAGTGATGAGGCCGGGCATGAAGGCAACGTTGAGCTAAAAACAAAAACGATCGAATACCTCGATCAAAGAGTTGTGAAGTATATTCTGGAAGAAACGCAAAAAATGGACGAAGAGGTTGCCATTGCTATTTTGCCTGATCATCCTACTCCTTGTATTTTAAAAACACATACGCGCGACGCTGTTCCTTTTACAATTTACAAACCGGGAATGACTGCCGACGAGGTAGAGGTTTACGATGAATTTGATACGAAAAAGGGAGCATTCGGAACTTTACAGGGGAACGAGTTTATAACCCGGTTCTTAGAGAAATAAGTATCGTTATCTTGAATTTTAGAATTTTCATTTTCTAAAATCATTTTCACCCTGTTAAATTTGTGATATAAGTCATGTTTTTTGCATCTTTAGTCACGATTCATTTAAGTAAAATAATACATTTGTCTCTTAATAATGAAGTATTACAGTACAAATAAAGAAACTCCTGACGTTTCGTTAAAAGACGCAGTTGTAAAGGGATTGGCAGCCGACAACGGGCTTTTTATGCCTGAGCGAATCGAAAAATTTGAGTCTGAATTTTTTGAAAATATACATCATCTGTCTTTTCAGGAAATTGCATTTGAAGTTGCAAAGAAATTCTTCGGTGAAGATATTGAAGAGAATAAGTTGAAAGATATTGTTTTCGATACTTTACAATTCGATTGTCCGGTTGCTAAGGTAACAGAATCGATCTATTCTCTTGAATTATTTCACGGACCGACCCTGGCTTTTAAAGATGTAGGTGCCCGTTTTATGGCGCGCCTGCTTCAGTATTTTATGGGTAAGAACGAAAAGATGGTAAATGTGTTGGTTGCCACATCGGGAGATACCGGAAGTGCAGTAGCCAATGGCTTTTTGGGAGTTGAAGGAATTCATGTTTACGTGCTTTATCCAAAAGGAAAGGTAAGCGATATTCAGGAAGCTCAGTTTACTACTCTTGGACAAAATATTACAGCCCTTGAAGTTGAAGGAACTTTCGATGATTGTCAGCATCTGGTGAAAACTGCATTTCTCGATAAAGAGCTGAACAAAAAACTGGTGCTGACCTCTGCGAATTCAATTAATGTTGCACGTTTTCTTCCTCAGGCTTTTTATTATTTCAATGCTTATGCAAGATTGAAAGAATCGGGCGCACTTGAAGGAAAGGAATGGGTTGTGTCCGTTCCAAGTGGTAATTTCGGAAACCTTACTGCCGGATTGATTGCTGCAGAAATGGGCTTGCCTGTTAGTAAGTTTATTGCTGCCAATAACGAGAACGACGTAGTATTCGAATACCTGAAAACAGGTGAATATAAACCTCGTCCATCGGTAGAAACAATTGCCAACGCAATGGATGTTGGGGCACCGAGTAATTTTGCACGAATTCTCGACCTGTATCAATATTCTCATCAAAAAGTGTCGGATAAGATTACAGGTTGCAGGTACTCTGATTATGAAATCAGAGAAGTAATAAAAACGGTTTACAAGGATACGGGGTATTTATGCGATCCTCATGGTGCATGTGGTTATAAATCGTTAGAGGAGCTACTAACCGGAGATCAGATCGGAGTATTTTTGGAAACAGCTCATCCTGCTAAATTTACAGAAACGGTTGAAGCCGTAATCGGTAAAGGCAAGGTTGATCTTCCCGACAAACTCGCTGCATTTTTAAGTGGTGAAAAGAAAAGTTTGCCGTTAGAGAAAGATTATGAGGGATTTATGAATTTCTTGGTTAAAGATTCAAAACAACTGTAAGAACGTTGTTTATGTTGGGGGGGATTTTGAAATTTATGGATAAATAGAATTCAGCTTTTTTTTTTGAAATAGTGTATTACTTTTGTATAAATGAAGGGATTTTATAATAAACATTTCTTCAAAATTAATGTTAACAATATTGATATATGAGACAACTGAAAATTACAAAGCAAGTAACTAACCGCGACACCCTCTCGTTGGATAAGTATTTGCATGAAATTGGAAAAGTAGAGCTGTTGTCTGCAGAGAAAGAAGTTGAATTAGCCAAACGCATTAAAAAGGGAGATAGAGAAGCCCTTGAAACTCTTATTAAAGCTAACTTGAGGTTTGTCGTATCTGTTTCGAAACAGTATCAGAATCAGGGGCTTAGTTTGCCGGACTTAATAAATGAAGGTAATTTAGGATTGATTAAAGCTGCAGAACGTTTTGATGAAACCCGTGGTTTTAAATTTATTTCATATGCCGTTTGGTGGATTCGACAATCAATTTTGCAGGCTCTTGCAGAACAGGCACGAATTGTACGTTTACCGCTGAATAAAATCGGCTCGATAAACAAAATTAATAAGGCTTTTAGTAAACTCGAACAGGAATATCAGCGCGAACCAACTGTTGACGAAGTAGCTAAAATGATGGAGTCGAAACCGGAGTTGATAGAAGATTCGATGAATTTTTCAAATATTCATGTTTCAATGGATGCACCGTTACGCGATGAGGAAGGAAATAATCTGTACGATGTTTTACTTAATGATGATTCTCCCAAACCGGATGAAGAATTAATGGATGGCTCTTTGCGTCAGGAAATAGAACGTTCATTATCAACACTTGGTGACAGGGAAGCTGAAATATTGCGATTTTATTTTGGATTAAGAGGATATCAACCTCATACATTGGAGGAAATAGGAGATGAATTTGGATTGACACGTGAACGTGTTCGCCAGATCAAGGAAAAAGCCATTAAAAAACTGAAAAACCAATACAGAAACAGATTGCTAAAATCTTATCTGGGACAATAAACTTAATATGAAGCGTCTTATAGCACCCTCAATTTTATCAGCTGATTTTAATCATCTTGGAAGAGACATAGAAATGATCAATAAAAGTGAAGCCGATTGGATTCATTTTGATGTGATGGATGGGGTGTTTGTGCCGAATATATCGTTTGGGATTCCTGTAATTGAGCATGTTAACCGCATTGCCGAAAAACCGCTCGATGTACATCTGATGATTATTGATCCGGATAAATTTATTGAGCCGTTTGTAAATGCAGGAGCTTCCATTCTTACTGTTCATTATGAAGTATGCAGACATTTGCATCGTACTGTTCAGCTAATTAAATCATTTGGAGCAAAGGCATCTGTAAGTTTGAATCCTCATACTCCGGTTGCGGTTCTTGAAGATATAATTTCGGAATTGGATATGGTTTTGTTGATGTCGGTGAATCCTGGTTTTGGTGGACAGCAGTTCATTGAACGAACCTACGATAAGGTTCGAAAACTGCGGAAAATGATCGATGATGCCGGTTCTGATTGTTTAATCGAGATTGATGGAGGCGTTAATTTCGAGATCGGTAAAAAACTTTTCGATGCAGGAGCTAATGTATTGGTGGCCGGTAGTTTTGTTTTTAATGCTCCAAATCCGCTTGAAACAATAGCAGGTTTAAAAGTGTTATAACCCGGTTTCTATTTTTTGCAAAGTTCCGATTCAATTTTAATATTCTTTTGAGGCAAGTTGCGAAGTGAACATTCTGCCGGGCAACTTGAACAGTTATGTTCTGAATTTGAATCCACCCGGCTTTCATGAGACAGATGCTTTTTAGCTCTTTTCTTTTTAAACCGATTGGCAATTTTCATGATACTTAATGTAATTGCCGAGCCAATTATCATGTATGTAATAATTTCCTGGAGCATGCTTATAAAATTAGATTACCGATGTTATATACAATGAAAGCGGCTAGCCATGCAAGCGAAGTGGTGTAAAGTATTGAAAAAACGGCCCATTTCCATGATCCTGATTCGTTTTTAATGGTTGCAACAACTCCAATACACGGAAAATAAATAAGTATGAATATTAAAAATGCCAGAGCAGTGGGTGTTGTAAATACAGGTTGCCCCTTTGTTTTTCCGTACTGAAATACCTCATTTTGTAATTTCCGATGCAGGTTGACCGAAGTGTCATCGTCAGCCGTTTGATACAATACTCCCATTGTACTAACAATTATCTCTTTCGCCGGCAATCCGGCAATAAGAGCAATACTCATTTTCCAGTCGAAGCCAAGAGGGCGAACAACAGGTTCAATTACTTTGCCCATTCGTCCAAGGTAGGAGTTGGTAAAACGATCTGTTTCCTGCTCCTGTTTTACGGTTGTCAGTTTTGTTTCTTTGTCAGCTGTTGTGAGTTTTGTATTATTTTCAATGCTTGCATATTCCTGTTCAAAACGAGCAGTATTTTCTGTTGTTCTGGGAAAATATTCCAGGGCCCAAATGATGACAACACCGAGTAAAATTACAGTCCCGATTTTTTTCAGATAATGCTGTGTCTTGTCCCACATATGGTAAACTACATTTCTGAATGTAGGCATCCGATACGTGGGTAACTCCATTACAAACGGAGTTTCTTTATTTTTGAAAACTGTTTTATTCAGAATTTGAGCAGTTAGAAAAGCAAAAACAACTCCTACTGCGTATATGCCAATTAATATTAATGCATGGTGTTTTTCGAAAAATGCAGAAATAATCAGGATATAAACCGGTAATCGCGCACTGCACGACATGAATGGGATAATTAGCATTGTAAGAATCCTGTCGCCTTTGTTGCGCATCGACCGTGTAGCTAAAATAGCCGGCACATTACATCCGAAACCCATGATCATTGGTATAAACGAACGACCATGTAATCCAAAGCGGTGCATAATTTTATCCATTATAAAGGCTACCCGCGCCATATATCCTGAACCTTCAAGCAACGAAATAAAAAGGAAGAGTATTAAGATGTTTGGGAGAAAAACAAGCACGCTTCCAGCTCCGCTTATAATTCCGTTAACCAGTAAATCGGTTAACATGCCCGGCGGTAAAATATGTGCTGCAAAATTTCCTACTGCCGAAACTCCCATGTCAATCCATTCCATAGGATAAGCTCCCAATTTGAATGTGGCATAAAACATCAGGAATAATAAAAATGAAAAAATAGGAAATCCGAGATACCGGTGAGTCAGTATTTTATCAATTTTTTCTGATGGTGTTGTTTGAGGGATTTCCCTGGTTTTATAGGTTTCTTTTAAAGCTCCCGATATAAAACTGTATTTTGAATTGGTAATAACCGTTTCGCTGTCGTCATTTTCAAGCAGCTCAATCTTGCGAATTTCTTTTCGGGTTACCTCTTTTATTTCATCAAAATTCGAATAATCAGAAAGAAGTTCTACAACCTGGTTATCTTTTTCGAGCAATTTAATAGCTAAAAAGCGCGAAGAAATTTTATCGGTAATAGGTTTAAAAGCTCTAACCTTTTCTCTGACCGTTTTAATTGAGTTTTCGAGCTCTTTCCCATAATTGATATGAACATGCCTCGAGAAGGTATCTTTCCCTTCAAACACTTCAATTACTTTGTCTACGAGCTTGTCAAGGCCTATTCCTTTCGAGCTGATTGTCGGAATAGTAGGAATACCGATTAATTTAGCCAATTCATCTTTTTCAAGATGAAGATTCTTTTTCTTCAGTTCATCGAACATATTCAGGGCCATGACAATGCGTAAGTCCATATCGATTAACTGGGTAGTAAGAAAAAGACTACGCTCCAGGTTTGTACAGTCGATAACGTTAATTACAATATCCGGAGTTTGTTCGTATATGTATTTTCTAACGAATATTTCTTCCTTCGAATAGGTTGTGAGGCTATAGGTTCCCGGCAGGTCGTAAAAATTAAATGTATAACCTTTGCTCTTAAATGTGGCTTTAATAATATCAACTGTAACACCAGTATAATTGCCGACTTTTTCTTTTGATCCTGATAGGAAATTGAACAAAGTGGTTTTCCCGCAATTCGGATTCCCAACCAGGGCGACGTTAATGGTTTTCGTTCGTTCCGATTGGTTTACTAAATCTATGTTGCGATCGATAATGCCTTCGTAGTGACCGTTTTGAGAGGTGTCGAATTCGTTTAAGGGTACTACTTCAATTAAATCAGCTTCCGACTTTCGCAGCGATACATTGTAGTTTAGAAGTTTAAATTCAGTAGGGCCTTTAAATGGAGCTGTTTTTATCACCTTCACCTCTTTCCCCCTGATAAAACCCATTTCCGAAATTCGCTTACGAAAAGACCCGTGTCCGAGTACTTTTGTAATGATTACCGACTCATTATGTTTTACCTCACTTAGCTTCACTATCCCCTCTATTCTTATTTTGAATTTAAATTAAATAAAAATAAGCGACAAAGATATTGAAAATGTATTCAGTTGAAATAAAATTTAAATGTTCTTTACATAGTTACAACAAGTGACTATTTTTGTTTGTTTAAAGGGAGAAAATGGAGGAAGACAAATTCTATCAAAATATACAGAAAGCACTGGAAGATTTGCCTCAGAATTTTAGAATTCTGGAGGAACAGATCGATATTGAAGTGCAAATGAAATATTTTGAGTTCACCAAGAAAATTCGCGAAGAAGATATTGCTAAAAAAAGTTTTGAAGAAAGGGAAATGTTGTTCGATCCTGAAATAAGCGATGACCGTAAGAAAGAAATTCTCACTGCAATAGCGATATACGATGATGTTAAAGCTTACCGCACGCTTGAAAAATTTGTCGATGAAACTGAGGGGGAACTAAAATCGTGGGCTATTCTGGCGCTTCAGGAAAGCAGAATGTTAATGCATAGCTCTTTGCTCGACGAGCAACAGGTTTTTATATCGACCGGACTTGGAGGAAAGGGGCAAAAGCTCCGTTATTTTGTTGTGTTTATAGCTGCCGATAAGAATGAGCTTCTAAATGCTACTCAACAAAAATTAGTAAAGGATGAATTGATCTTCGAATTGAAAAAACATGAGGGGGAGTTCGAATCGATGGATTTTATGGAAGGTTTTTCATCTGCCCTGGTAGTTTTACCCATTTCTGTTGATATAAAAATGGTTTTTCAGAATGTAATTGACGAATGCAATCAATATGGTGGATTTTTGCAGGAGGATATGATAATAACTAATGTGAAAGTTTTGTCGCGCGCCGAAATAATGCAATTGATACACCAGAAACAAAATAAGAAATCAGATGAGTTGGAAGACGAATAATATTAACGTGGCAATACAGGTTTTGCCTGAAGCCGATGGGAAAGTTAAATATGATCTGGTGGATCAGGCGATAAAAGCTATTGACAAATCTGGTTTTCGTTACCAGATTTGTCCGTTTGAAACAGTTGTTGAATGTAGTTACGAGGAGTTACCCGATTTAATGGAGAAAATACATGAAGCCTGTAAAGTTGCGGGTACAGAACGAATGATAACCAATATGAAAGTACAGGTTAATTTTAAAAACGACGTGGCAATAGAGGATAAAATGGAAAAATATAGCTAAATAAAATTATTGTATAAAAAATTGCAGAATGGGGTAGTGGTATTACATCCAGGAAGTTACGTCCTGTACCGATTTTAAGTTTAAAATACTAGCAAGAAATAAAATTAGAAAATTTGATTATCGACTTGTTTTTATACAAAATAGCGTTATATTTGCACCGCTTTTAAAGCAAATGCGTTCTGGCCCTGTAGCTTAATGGATAGAGCATCTGACTACGGATCAGAAGGTTGGGGGTTCGAGTCTCTCCAGGGTCACTCGAAAATTAAAGAGTTACAAGATATATTTCTTGTGACTCTTTTTTGTTTGCATATAATTTGCACAAAACCACTAAATGAGCGGTATTTGGTATATAGAGCAAAAAGCACTTCATTTGTGCTTACTTAGCATAATGCAATATTAATATCAGATCGCATTTTTATTGAAGAACTTCTATATGGAACAGAAGAATAATAAAAAGTTAGCTTCAACTAAAAAATCATTTACCAGAAAACAGAAAATACTTTTTAGTTTAATATTAATTGCTATTCCATTTATTATTCTGGCAATTATAGAAAGTAGTCTTGTTGTTACAAATTATGGACATGACTTACGATTATTTCAAAAGTCGGAACTTTATCATGGTTATTACGAAATAAATCCGGATGTTAATCTTCGTTACTTTTCCAAAGTTCAGAACACATCACCTTCCAATGATATTTTTCTTATTGAAAAGCCTGATACATGTTATCGTATATTTGTTTTTGGAGGCTCAACAACAATAGGTTTCCCTTTTCAGGAATCGATGTCGTTTCCCAGAATTTTATATTACCGTTTACAAGATGCTTTTCCGCTAAAACGTATTGAGGTTGTTAATTTATCGGCCGCAGCTTTAAGTAGTTATTGTTACAACGATATGCTTAACGAAGTGCTTGATATGGAACCGGATGCAATTATAATTTATGGTGGACACAATGAATATTATGGCGCGCTGGGTGTTGCTTCAGTTGAAAACATTGGTAATATAAAGTGGATTAAAAAGCTACGACTTAAGTTTATTCGCTTTCGTACTTATCAATTATTGCAAAATACGTTTGAGAGAATTACTTCTGCTTTCTCAACAAATTATAATAATCTACCAGGGACTTTAATGGAACGTATCGTGAAGGATAAATACATTCCGCTAAATTCATCGTTATTCGAAAAGGGATTAGATCAGTTCGAAGAGAATATTACTGAATTCGTACAAAAAGCAGAACAGAATAATGTCCCTGTTTTACTGAGCGAGATTGTAAGTAATATTAACGACCAACCTCCGTTTAAATCAGATAGTATAAATGCAGCGATTGATTATTACAACGAGGCGAAGAAGAAAGAACGGGAAGGCAAAACGGAAGAAGCAAAGGAATTATATATTAAAGCAAAAGATTTAGATTTAGTACGCTTTAGGGCGCCAGAAATTTACAATGAGTTTTTGAATCGCATCGCGACAAAAAATAGATTGACGATTGTCCCTATGAGGTCGTATTTCGAAAATGCTTCGCCTAATGGGTTAATTGGCAATGAACTTTTTTTAGAACACCTGCATCCTAATGTTGATGGATATTTTTTAATGGCTGATGCATTTTTTCAGACATTAAAGCAGCACCATTTTATTACAACAGAATGGGAAACTTTAAATAGTAAACCATCATCTTATTATCGTAATAATTGGGGATATACCGAATTGGACAGTATGATTGTTGACATAAGAATTAAAACATTAAAAGCGGGTTGGCCATTTAATTTAAATCAATATTCAAAACGTATACCCAAAGAATATCTTGCAAAAGGAATTGTTGGCAAAATGGCTGCCGAATATTACAACAACAAAGCAAATCGGGCATATGAAGAAGGACACCTGGAACTGGCAACTCACTATGCTCAAAAGAACCAGTACATAAAAGCTTACAAAGAATACCTTTCGTTAATTAAGCTGCATCCATACCTAACCGAATTATATTACGATGCAGCCAAACTTTTATTGGCTGATCAGGAATATACTCAGGCTTTGGAATTAATTAATTCTGCACCGCTTTTAGTAAAAAACTTCGACTATTATTTTATAACCGGATATATACAACTGGAATTAAAAGAATATGGGCAGGCAATTAAAGCGCTTGAAAAAGCTTACAAAATGAATTTGATGAACGTTGAACCAACAGAAATTCTTATTCCGCTTTACAACGCATACATGAGTATTGGGGATGAAAGTAATAGAATCCGGATTTTAAAACTGATTCAGGATGATATGCCCCAGTTTGATGAAAGCAATCCAGAAGAGTTGATTTCCGAAATACCGTATAATGAGATTTATGAGCAGGCAAAGTTGCTTATTGTTAATGGAGAATACGAACAAGCAGAGGAATTATTGAATAATGCCAATCGAATAAATGAAATGGCATCATCGTATAAATTGTTAGCCATGTCGTATATTAAACAAAAAAAATATGCAATTGCTTTTGGCTATTGTGTAAAATCATACGAACTGGATGCAACAGATACTGAAAATCTAATTAATTATTTTAATCTGTGCCTGATGAAACATGATTTTGATACAGCATCGAAATTATTAGACGAACTAATCTTGCAGCATGTTGATGAAGCAAAATTGAAACAGCTGCAAGATTTGTTCAGTCGAAAAAAGAAAGAATATAATCAGTGATTTAATTTATCAGAGTTCATCAAAAGTTTAATTCGTTTTTCTATTTCGCTCAGGCGTTTATCTGTTTCACTTTTTTCTTGTTTTAATTTTTCGTTTTCAGCTTTAAGTTCCTCAACCGACTTTTGTAGTATTATCAGTCCACTATCGGGAACTTCTTCATTATCCCTTGTTTTGTTGATCATTGCATCAAGCCGTTGACGAAGTTCTCCACCGTCGGGGCGGCGAGCAATACTGGTAAAGCGTTCAGTGGTCTGCTGTTCTTCAGCTTCTAACTGGGTACTTTTTAATGTGCCGGATCCCGTTCCTGCTGTCGGGAAAAATAACACTGTTATATTCACATCATCAACTCTAACTTTTGCAGAAGATGAATATTTGTTTGCCCAGAGTGTGAAAGTTTGTGTTCCTGCACCAACATTAAAACACCGGTGCTGTGCAAAACCAACATACTGGTCGGAACTATCGGTGCAATTATAATCTGTGCTTAGATTAAGGTAACGGAAAAATTCGTTTTCGGCATCCCAACTTTCATTAGGGTCAGTATTTCTTAAAATACTACTCAATAATAAATCCCATCCTTTACTTTCCCATCGTATATATCCACTTGCCATTACAAAACATTTTCCTGAACTGGGAGTTTGGAGGGTAACCGACTTCACATTTTGATACCATGCATAATTTTTAGTTATCTGACACAATAGGTTACCACCAGCAGAATTTGCTAACGATTTTACATTAGAAAGGCCACTTCCATCGCCATTCATTAATCCATATCCATCAACACCAAAAACAACGTCTCCATTGCTTTTTTTCACTTTTAGATTACTGGTACCATCGTTTGTTGGCAGAATAAACTCAACACCTTCAGTATCAGCATTAAAAAATTCATCTCCGGCAACACTCATATGTAAAACATCTTCATCAGGAGTTTCTTCAACCAGTACTTTTGTGTCGTTGTCTGAATCGGAAATATATGTTTTGTCATTCCAGAGGGAGGTGTCTGCTGCCGAAATTGTATTGGCAACTGAATTGACCAAGTTGCGTATTTTTGTTTTAATATATGAACTGTCGGCAATATAATGTGTTTCGGCTTCTGCAGGCAGTTTTACTGAACCTCCTTTTGTGAGAAAAATGGTGTCGTTGCTAATACTTAGAGATTGTATTTCGTTATTATTACTGCCATCAACTTCTTTTAACAGATAAGGAAGTTTTACCACATTCCCATGGCTGATTTCCAGGTATTTATCATCATAAAAAAATAATTTTTGATAATCTGTACCTCCTGTTAACCCGGAGAGATCAACGGTTGAACCTTCCGATATGGATAGTTCGTTTCCATTAAGGCTGATATCTTGTATTTCGTTACCCGGATCAGCGTCGTCGTCTTCAACCTTGTCGTTTTCAACCGTGTTGGCATGTAGGGCGTAAGGTACGCTTAGTAGTTGGCTGGTACCCATAACTGTTCCGTCCACCGAAATTTGTACAAAGTAAGGCCCGCTACTCCAATCTATGTTTTCCATACCTGAAGTGTTAACAGAACCGATTTGAAGATTGGCCAGCCCGAAATTATTTGTTGTTACCGAATGGATTTCGGAAAAAACCTCAACTCCCATTGTGTTGCCTTGTAAAATAGCAATCACTATTTCTACATCTTTATTCGCAAGTATTTGTCCTTGATCATCACGAAGTACAGCCTGATAATTCATACTTTGTGGAGACTGTCCAAATATAGATATACTAATAAAACTAATTAATACTGTTGTTAGTAATGTTTTTTTCATGGAAGCTCGGTTTTATCGTTTATTATGGTTGTTTTTACTGTTTGATTATTTTGAATGATTTGAGTATATTGTTTTTTTCTCTAACCTGCAGATAATAAGATCCTGAAGGATACTGATGCATTGCTATTTGTGTTTGATTTGATTCCGGGAATGTATTTGATAAGATCTTTCCATTAGAATCAATAAGTGAAAATTGAAGCTTATTTGCATCTATTTTTTCAAGAGTCAAATTCAAATAATCTGCAGTAGGATTAGGAAAAACTATTATAGAAAAGTCGGCCTGAATATTCTCTTTAACAGCCGTAATAACCAGCTTTGACTGATGAAATCCCTGCGTAAGTTGTTTATCAGTGCTCTGTTCAGTATTTATAATTGTCTCGCCAAGTGTCCAGCTTACGTTAAGATTATCATTTGAGAAGGAATTGCCTGAATTTGAAACAACTTCCTGGGCATTAATATTAATTAATAGGGTTAAGCAAAAAATTGCTGTTATAATTAATCTCATCTGTGATTTTTGTACTAAGTTATGATAAATCATTAAAATAAGAAGAAATTGTATAAACATGTTATAAATGAACATTAATTATGGGCTTCTCAAAAAACGTTGCAAAGTCGTTATTTCACTGTCAGCATTAAATTTTTAAATACCATTCTGTGCATTTTTCAAAGAAAAAATAGTTTCCAATTAAAACTTTACCCCAACATGCAAAAAAAGGTTGAAACTGTTCCAAAATGAATTCCTTTTCGCATGTTATAAGTTCGGAACAATCACAATAGAACACTCTCTGTTTTCCTGCGATATATTATTAAATGTTGAGTGCATTAATTCACCAAGTCTTTTCAAAAAATTCCTTATTTATGGATTTATTATATGCAATCCATAAACTATTATTTTTATTTCTAAGATTCAGATTATCTCCTTTCCTGAATATTTTTGATAAAACAGCTAATGGAAAAAGAACCAGATAAAAAATTATAGTCAGTAGAATATTGGGAATAATATAGCTTAATATTCTGGCGAATTTCATCCATAGAGAATCAATTAAATCAGATATTTTAGGAGAAACAATCCCTAGTATACCAACACCCAAAGTGATGTATAGAGCCCACCTAAAACTCGTTATGGCGAATATAATAGCGAAACCAATGGATATGATTAATACTGTTTTTTCGGAGTTACCTTTTTTTATTCTCATAAGTTTTAGAATAAAGTATAAATAAACGGAGCAACAGCACTACTTCCTCCAACAACAATTAAAATACCTAGAAGTAATAAAATTACAATAATTGGTATCAACCAAAATTTTTTCCGCTCTTTCGCAAAATACCATAAGTCTCTTAAAAAGTCCATATTATTTATTCGTGAGTAAATTTATAAATGTTGCTAAAAATAATTCGTTGGTATATTATTTAATCCATTTTAAATTTAATCCTCCATTTTTCTTTATTCTGCCAGTCGGGTTGTTCGGTTTTACAATACACAAAATCATTGATAACTAAATAATCCATTTCAGTGTTCATAAAACAGCGATAGGCATCGTGAGGCGAACAAACTATCGGTTCTCCTCTGACGTTAAAACTTGTATTTACCACAACCCCATAACCTGTTTGGGATTTAAACTCCTTGATCAATTTCCAGTATCGGGGATTGGTTTCTTTATGCACTGTTTGAATTCTTGCAGAAAAATCTAAGTGGGTAATTGACTGAATATCACTTCTTTTATAATGTAATCTTTCCCATAAAGGCAAATCATAGTAATTGGCAGACAATTTTTTTCTCCTTTCTTCTTTTACAGGTGCTACCAATAGCATATATGGAGAAGCTGTTTCCAGATCAAAAAAATCCTTACTGTCTTCTGCTAAAACAGACGGAGCAAAAGGTCTGAATCCTTCTCTGTATTTAATTTTAAGGTTTAACTTTTTTTGCATTTCAGGGTTACGGGCATCACCAAGAATACTGCGGTTTCCTAAAGCCCGTGGGCCAAATTCCATTTTCCCTTGAAACCAACCAACAACATTTCCTTCAGAGATTTTGGAGGCGATAAATGCTGTTAGTTCATCAAACTTTTCATATTTCTTATAAACTGATTTGACCTTTCTATTCATCAATTCAATTTCCTTATAGGAATAATCAGGGCCTAAGTAAGTCCCTGATATCTTATCGGTCTTGATATCGGACTCTCTTTCTTCGTTAAAATACAAAAAGTTCACTGCCAGTGCCGCTCCGAGTGCACCACCGGCATCGCCTGCTGCAGGTTGTATGAATATATTTTTAAAGATTTTTTCTTTAAGCAATTTACCATTAACTACGCAATTTAACGCAACTCCACCTGCGAGGCATAAGTTTTCAGCGTTTGTAATTTTTTTGGCTTCAATTGCCATCTTCATAACTATTTCTTCAGTTACTTTCTGTATTGCCATGGCCAGATTACAATGATGCTGCTTTAAATCAGCTTCAGGTCTTCGTGTTGGGAACGAGAAAAGTTTAGTCCATTTTTTTTCTTTTATCATCTTCAAACCTGTACTGTAATTGAAATACTTTTGGTTTAGCCATATTGATCCATCATTTTTTATATCAACCAATTCTGTTTTAATAATATTCATGTACTTTTCTATATCCTCTGAATTAGGATTTCCATAAGGTGCCAGACCCATCAGTTTATATTCTCCCGAATTTACGGTAAAACCCAAAAAATAAGTAAAAGCACTGTACAACAACCCAACCGAATGAGGAAAGTGTAACTCTTTTTCAATGGTGATGGAATTTCTTTTTCCCCTGCCTATTGAGGCAGTACTCCACTCGCCAACACCGTCGATTGTGAGAATTGCTGCTTCTTCATATGGGGAAGCAAAAAATGCACTTGCAGCATGTGAAAGGTGGTGTTCGGAAAAAAGTAATTTAACCTTTTTCTTATCATAGTTTTCAATTTTTTTCAAGCCATCGTAAATAAGTTTTTTTAGAAACATTTTCTCGTTTATCCAAAGGGGTATGGCCTTTAGAAATGAAATTAAACCTTTTGGCGAAAAGGCATAATAAGTTTCCAGTAAACGTTCAAACTTTAATAAGGGTTTGTCATAAAACACAATTGCATCCAGTTCATCAATATTCAACCCTGTTTCATCTAAACAGTATTTAATCGCATTTACGGGGAAATCGGGGGTGTGTTTTATTCTTGTAAAACGTTCTTCTTGTGCTGCCGCTTTTATTTCTCCACCAATTGTAAGGACTGCGGCAGAGTCGTGGTAAAATGCAGATATTCCTAAGATTCTTTTCATATCAATTTTTTGTCGTATTCCTGTCGTTTTATGGCGTACAACAGTGAATTGGCTGAGTAGGCAAAGAGAATTTCACACTAATCCTCTTATTTACCTCGTGAAATATTGAATTCACAGTACAGGTTTAACGTGAAAGTCTCCTATCATGTGCTTTTCTAACACCTGTTTCAAAGATAAGCTCATCAATCGAAAAGTTGGCAAAATGAAACAAATAATTACGAGCCCCTTTGCTTTATCTTTATTACAGGAATTGCATGATAGGTTCTTGAGTTCCGTAATTAGTAAGGATAAAGGTAATACCACCTGAAAGATACCTGTTGTGCGGTTTAAGTCGGGAAGGGTGCACACATTAATCGGTATTTGCAATAAGTAACCATATTGGGCATAATTTTTGTTAAATTTAAACCATCAACAAAAACCAAACAGAATGAAACTCAACCGATTCTCTCTCCTTTTCCTGCTATCATGCATTTCTTTAGTATTATGTTCATCTTTATTTTCAGCTTGTACCCATCAACATGAAGCTACAGCAGATAATGCCACTGAAGCTCTCCTGGAAGAAAAAAACCTGGTGGAAACCACCGTTCTCGCAAAAACAGATTTCCTGCAAGAGATTGTAAGTAACGGCAAACTTTCTGCCACTCAAAGGGCAGAACTCTATTTCGAGAACCCGGGGTTAATTGAAACCATTGATATAAAAAACGGGCTGCAAATAGCAAAGGGCTCGCGTATTGCAAAATTGGAGAGCTCCGATTACGAATTCGATTTAAAAGCTGCCGAACTTAGCCTCGAAGAAGCCAAAATCGACAAAACCGATGCACTCCTTAGTATGGGGTATTCCGGAACTGACAAAAAATACGATTCCGAACACGAACAAATTGCCAATATCCGTTCAGGATACAACAAAGCACTGGTTAATTATGAAGAGGCGAAAATGCAGCTGGACGAAACCGTGTTAACTGCACCTTTTGGAGGAAAAGTAGCAGGAATCTCTCAGAAACCATTCGAAAAAGCCAATGTTTCTGAGCCCTTTTGTATACTAATTAACGACAATCGGTTTTATATCGATTTTCCCTTGCTGGAAACTGAAATTTCGAAAGTTAAACTCGGACAGAAAGTAACTATTTCGCCGGTATCGGGAGCCAAAGAAACAGCAGGGGTAATTTGTGAGATCAATCCTTTAATAGACGAAAACGGGTTGATATGGCTGAAAGCTGAGGTCGCAAATCCCGGAATATACATGGAAGGGATGAATGTGAAAGTTAGCATCAAACAAGCCGTTCCCAATCAGTTGGTGGTTCCAAAACAAGCCGTGGTTTTGCGTCAGAATCGGGAAGTGCTTTTCCGCTACACTCGGGGAACTGCCTACTGGACCTACATAAACGTGCTCAACGAAAACGAAAAGGAATACGCTGTAACAGCAGCCGAAGGAGCCACACTCGAACCCGGCGATACGGTTATTATTTCAAACAACCTTAATCTGGCACACGAGTCGGAGGTGGAGATAGAATAAAAAAAATGGTAAAATTTCTTATCCACCGTCCCATAGCCGTTACCATGGCATTTCTGGCTTTCCTGCTCATCGGAATTGCCACTACCACCAATATTCCCGTTTCCTTAATGCCCGACATCGATATTCCGGTTATTTCCATCCGGGTGCCGTCGAACGAAATGCCGGCCCGCCAACTCGAAAATACGGTGGTAAAACAAATCAGAAGCGTGCTGAAAGAGGTGAACCACATTGAAGAAATGAAAAGCGAAACCCGCGACGGAAGCGCGTGGATCGAGCTGCGATTTAAACACGGCACGTCCATCGATCTGGCTTCCATCGAGGTAAATGAGAAGGTTGACAAGGCCATGAATTACCTTCCACGCGACATGAGCCGTCCCGAAGTGATTCGCGCTAGTGCATCCGATATTCCGGTGTTTTATTTAATGGTGAATAAAAGAGAAAAACTCCTAACCGGCAACAAAGAGGAATTCCTTCAATTGAGCAATTTTACCAGCCAGGTAATCCGAAAACGCCTGGAACAACTTCCCGAGGTGGCACTGGTTGATATGAGCGGCCTTCAATACCCCGAGATAAAAATTATGCCTCATCCGGCCTACCTGCAAAACGGTGCATTTTCCATTTCGCAGCTGGAACAGGAGCTCGACAACAACAACATTGACCTGGGCAACCTACTCATCCGTGACGGGCAGTACCAGTACAACATCCGTTTTAACACACGACTTCGCGATGTATCCGAGATTTCAAAAGTTCCGATAAACATGAATGGCAAAGTGGTTCCACTTTCCGAAGTGGCCGACATCAGCCTACAACCACAAAAACCACAGGGAAACATAAAATTCAATTCAATAAATGCCATCAGCCTGGCGGTAATAAAACAGTCGGATGCAAAAATGGCCGACCTGAAAAAAGAACTGGTTGCATTGGTCGATCATTTTAAAGAAGACTACCCCGAACTGGAATTTAATGTTACCCGCGACCAATCGAAACTGCTTGAATATTCCATCAACAACCTGGGACAAAGTCTGCTGATTGGCGGACTGCTTGCTTTCCTGGTTATGTTTTTATTCCTTCGCGAACGCAGGGCGCCGTGGCTGATCGGCATCAGCATCCCGGTTTCGCTGCTGCTTGCACTCTTTTTCTTTTACCTGTTTCATCTCTCCATCAATATCATCTCTCTTTCCGGTTTAATTCTGGGTGTGGGTATGATGATCGATAATTCCATTATCGTCATCGACAATATTACCCAACACCGCGAAAGAAACCAAAGGAATGGAGAATGGAAAACGGAGAATGGAAAACGGAAAAGGGAGAACGGAAAAACAAAAGAAACCATTCAAACTAATTCAAACCATCTCCAAACTCTCAAACTTCTATCCAAGTCCTGCGAAGACGGCACCAACGAAGTCATCCGTCCTTTAATCAGTTCGGTACTCACTACCTGCGCTGTATTTATTCCTTTAATTTTTATGAAGGGAATGGCCGGCGCCCTGTTTTTCGATCAAGCAATTGCGGTAACCATTGGATTAGGAATTTCGCTGCTGGTTTCCATAACATTGCTGCCTACGCTTTACCGCCTGTTTTATTCCAGGGGAAAAGAGGAAAAAGTAAAAAAACAAAAGGATGCCCGTTATTACCAATGGTACGAACTGGGATTAAAATTTGTGCTTCGCAACCCGGCTAAAACCATTGTTTTTGTGGTGCTGTTAATTGCCGGAGCTACAGTTTTGTGGCAGGTGCTCGAAACGTCGCGTTTTCCACAGGTCAGTCAGGATGAAACCGTTTTGAATATCGACTGGAATGAACCTGTTGCCCTCGACGAAAACAACGCCCGCGTGAACGAACTTTTGGTGTCGTTACACACCCCGCCCACTTATATTATCGAAGAAGCCGGCAAACAACAATATCTTTTAAACAGCGGCGAAGAGGCCGGAACCACCGAAAACAAGCTGATTATTAAAGCGGAATCTCCGGCAGAATTATCGAAAATGATCGAAACACTGAACGGATATTTTTCCAGTCATTTCCCGCAAGCCGATTTCAAATTTAACGAATCGGACAACCTGTTTAACCTGGCTTTTGGAAAATCGGAAGCGCCTTTAATTGTCAAATTCTCGCATTTTTACCCGGGCAACGAAAACTACCTTGACGAACTTACATCCTTGCTGGCCGATCTGGATAAAGCGTATCACAACAGCCTGCAGTCGAAACTCATTACCCGAAAACTGATTTTGCTGGAAACCGATCCCGAAAAACTGATGTTTTACGAAGTGGATAACGACGAACTCTACCGAGAAGTGAAAAGCGCATTTAATGTGAACACGGTGTTTTCTATAAACAACAGCAATATGTTTGTTCCGGTGAGTATCGGGAATTCGTACCAGTCGGTTTACCAGATCATTCAAAACATTACTATCCGGAATAAAAACAACGAGGAAATACCTTTGTCGGGGCTGGTGAAAGTAAGCTCCGGCACCGGTCTAAAATCAATCGTAGCCGGAAAAGACAGCGAATATTTCCCCGTGGAATTTGAAATCAATCCCAAAGAGTTCAAAGAAGTATCGGGCAAGCTAAAAACCATTGCTGCCAGCCACGATTCGTTCGACCTTTCTTTTAGTGGTTCTGTGCTGTCGAACCGTGAGATGCTGGAAGAACTTTTTGTAATTATCGGGGTGAGTCTGCTCCTGCTTTATTTTATCCTGGCCGCCCAGTTCGAGTCGTTTATTTTACCGGTTATTGTGTTGCTTGAGGTTCCCATCGATTTATTTGGAGCTTTTGTGGCTTTGAAATTGTTTGGCGCGGGAATCAACATTATGTCGGCCATCGGAATTATTGTAATGACCGGAATTATCATCAACGATTCCATCCTGAAAATCGACACGATCAACAAGTTGTGCGACTCGGGTTTTTCGCTGGTTCGCGCTATTTTGGAAGCAGGTCGCCGGCGTTTAAAACCTATTATTATGACCAGTTTAACCACCATTCTGGCCATGCTCCCTTTCCTTTTCCAAAAAGGCATGGGTGCAGAATTGCAGCAACCGCTGGCACTGGCTATTATTGGAGGTATGTTCCTGGGAACTTTGGTGAGTTTGTATGTTATTCCGTTGATGTATTATTTATTGAAAAGAAAAACCAGAATCATATGATTATTATGAAAAAAGAAATTATAACTTTTATAATCATCCTGTTTGTAATAGCAGGATTCGTTGGATGCAAGCAATCTGACACAAACAATTTGAGAATAATTGATGTAACCAAAAGTTACCCGAAAAAGGAACTGGTCCTTCAGGATTTTATGGATGTTGAATACATTCCGCTGGAAACGAATAATGAATTTGTTACCCAGGGTGTTGTAATGGCCATAGGCAGCAAATACATCATCGTAAAAAACTGGACAAAAGAAGGAGACATCTATATTTTTGACAGAAAAACCGGCAAAGCAATAAGAAAGATCAACAAGCTGGGAAAAGGTCCCGAAGAATATAGTCATTTAACTGATATTGTTCTGGACGAAGAAAACAATGAACTATTTATCAATAGTTTTTCAACGAAAAAGATATTGGTGTATGACTTGTTTGGCAACTTCAAACGAAGTTTTAACCATACAGAAGACATTAGATATACCGATGTATTTAATTATGATACTAACAATCTGATTTGTTACAATGAAGCGACGTTATACAAAGATGGCGAGAAACGAGGAAATGAATCTTACCACCTGATTATATCGAAACAAGATGGGAGTGTTACCCGGAATATTACAATCCCTTTTGATGTAATTAAAACGCCTTACTTGGAAGAAGGGGATATGTCTGTTGCAACATTTGTTTCACCAATAATTCCATTTCACGACTCTTGGCTGCTTGTTGAGACATCTTCTGACACCGTGTATAACTATATTCCTAAAGAGAATAAACTAATCCCGTTTCTTGCGAAAAATCCGACTGTTGATCCTGAAATATTTCTTACGATGGGGACGATTACAGACCGCTACTATTTCTTTATAATCATGAAAAAAAAATTTGATTTTACAAAAAGGAGAGGATTTCCAACTTCAGATTTGATGTACGACAGACAGGAAGATGCAGTATACGAACGTACTGTTATTAATGGTGACTTTACAAAAAGAAAAACTGTGGACCTAACTTCGCACCCGATAAATGGTGATGAAATTGCGGCCTTTCAAACTATAGATGCTTACAAGCTTGTTGAGGCATTTAAAAACAACGAATTAACAGGCAGATTAAAAGAAATTGCCGCCGAATTACATGAAGAATCAAATCCGGTGATTATGGTGATGAAGGAAAAGAAATAAATATAAAATGAACAGGTTCTGTACGATCATACTCTTATGTTGCTGTAATACTGCATTCTGCCAGGAAATAAAAGGTATTGTGGCAAACCCGGTTAACGGACATCCAATTGAATTTGCAAATATTGGAATAGTTGGCAAAAATATTGGAACTGTATCAAGCTCAAACGGGAAATTCAGTATTATCCTGAATTCACAACTTAACCACGATTCGCTTTTGTTTTCAGCCATTGGATACGAACCACACATGGTTAAAATTGCCGATCTCAGAAACAATTGCAACAATAAAATTTTTCTAAAAGAAAAAGCCTACAACATATCGGAAGTTCGAATAATACCACGCGTCTTTACACAGATACTTTTAGGAGTAACAGAACACAACAACAAGGTAATAGCCGGTTTTAAACATAATTTATTTGGTTACGAATGTGGCATACGCATCAATGTAAAAAAAAACGGCCTTTTTAAAACAGGTTCGGATTAATATTTCAACTTGTACCTACGACAGCATTTTTTATCGGTTAAATATTTACAGCACAGTAAACGATACCACATTTAATAATATTCTTAAAGAACCTATTTACGTGAAGATGGCCAAAGATCGGTTCCACAATGAATTAACAATTAACCTGAAACCCTATGATATTTTGGTGGATGGTGACTTTTTAGTGAGCCTGGAACATGTGAAAGATTTGGGCGAAGGAGAGCTTTATTTTTATACAGGAACCGGGAAATTAACCTATTTCAGAATTACCAGTCAGGGAAGCTGGCAAACTTCACCCGAACCAATTGGAATTAGCGTGCTCGCTGATGTGGAGGAATGATAAAGAATGGTTGTTCCTTGATATTTAACAAAAATCCAATTGAACAATAACCATTCAAAAAGATTAACAAAAAAAGAATAAAGAAAGCACCATCTGTTCAGAAAAAAGAACCTCAACACTAATACAATAAAAATGAGCAAGTTACTTTACAATATCAATAATTATACATAACTTCAACAATTGTTCAATAAAAATCATGAGGCGCTTTAACAACAAATTAGAAGTTGAAATATTCAAATAACTATTAAATGACCTAACAACCCAGAACAATAAATAACTAACTTAAATAATAACCAAATGAAAAATCTATCATTTTTACTCACTCTTATTGTTTTCTTGTTTTCGTGCACACACGAAAAAGAAGCAGATAATATTATTGATCTAACCTCCATCACAGAACCCGAGGAAACCAACCTATCAGAACTGGGATCAGAAATAAGTTACATTCCGCTCGAAACAAATGCCTGTTGCATTATACAACAAATTGACAAGATGATTTATGAAGACGGAAACTATTATATTCTAGGATCAATAAATCCTAACAACGAAGTGCGCGACAAAAATGCACCACCTCCACCACCAATGATGCCCCAAAGAACACTGTACCGGTTCTCCGAAAATGGAGAATTTATTTGCCAAATAGGTCACCAGGGAAGAGGACCGTCAGAATACATACACATTCATGACTTTTTGTACAATAAAAGCGACAATACAATAGATATATTTTTCCCAAACGATATCAAGAAATTCTCGTTAGATGGAACATGGATAAAAAATACAACCATTGATTACAAAGAGGTGACTGCGTTAGGTTATACCAACAATCAGATGCTTGGCTATATCAATAATCCGAGGGGAAAAAACGAGTATAGCTTTGTTTTAATCGATGCAAACGGAAGAATTACAGATGAATATAAAAACAAGTATAAGTTTAATATTTCAAAGGGTGGTATTTATTTCCGACCTGAGTGTATATTTTATCAATTCAACGGAGTTTTGCATTGTAAAGAACTTCATTCCGATACTATTTTTTCTTTTGATAACGGCAATTTTCTCCCAAAATACATTTTAAATCAGGGCGAAGCTAAATATACAACTGATTTGAGGGAAAAAAGTAATTCTACAAAACTCAGTGAATATATTATCCAAAAAAAATCCTTTGAATCAGGAAATTATCTCTTTTACGAATACAAATTAAAAAGCAAGGATAACTGTTTCATTCAAAACAAATCAAACGAAACCAAATATTTAATCGATAACGGGACAGGCCTGGTTAATGATTTGGATAACGGTCCAAACTTTAAAATTCAAAACACCTTAACCGTGGATGGCACTGAATACCTGATTTCATGGATTGATGCCTTTGAATTGAAAGCTCACGTTGATTCCAGCAAATTTAAAAACTCCACTCCCAAATTTCCAAATAAGAAAAAAGAACTGGAGCAAATGGCAAAAAGTATGGATGAAAATGACAACCCGGTTTTGATGTTGCTGAAATTAATGGAATAAGTTTGAACGTTAGCGGTGTCTGTTACTCGTTAATATTTAATTTTAACCACATGAAATACTTGCTTACAGTAATTTTTTTAATCCTGATTATCAGTTGTAATACAAATAAAAGGGACATAAATAAAAAAGATACGGTGCCACTTGTGGAAATCGGGAAAGCTCTGAATAATCTTGGGTCAAGTACAAAATCACTGACAAAATTTATAGATTCAATAAAATATATCCCGCTGGAAACATTGCCAGAATGTAATATTGAAGAAATTCATAAGATAGTTTGTTACAAAGGAGACTATTATATCTGGGATTATAATTCCATCTTAAAATTTAATTCGAACGGAAAATTTATTCGCGAAATTGGGAAAAGAGGTAGAGGTCCAAAAGAATATGCAAGAATAAGGGAGTTGACCATTCGTTTTGATACATTGTATATAAATGAAGGAAGAAAAATAGTTGCATATAATACCATCGATGGAAGTTTTGCTTCAACGCACCCTTTCCCAAACCGTTGGTTTGTTGAACGATTAAATAACCAGTTTGTAACCATAAATGCGAATAATGGATTTATTGAATTTATTGATGAAAAAGGCAGCATAACAGATTCTGTTAATTACGAATATTTTACCCAAAACAAAATTTTCCCGGATATGATGATATATCCTATTTACGACGCATTTTTCGGCACATCACAATCGTTAAAAATATCAACTTCACATAACGACACGCTCTTTGAAATCAACAGCCGGCATCAATACATACCCCGTTATATTTTAGATATGGGAGATTATAAATTAACCGATGAAGAACGACTTGAGTATTCCGGTGATTTTGAGAAATTTGATAAGATTACAACAAAATTAATTCGACCGGTACCTCTTGAAACTAGCGATTTTCTTGTTATCCAATTGGGAAAATGGGGGACAGTTAGCAGCCTTAACAACTTAGGTTTTCGTGATAAAAAAGCAGATTTACTGGGCTTTGGATTATTTGATAAAAAAAGAAATAGTTTTTCATTAATAGCTGAAGACATGGAAAACTATCCTTTCTTCTTCCCTCATTTTTCAGATGAAGGAAATGGCTTATTTTCATGGGTTGACGCCATTGACATGATTAACTTTTACAACAAAAATAAGGACAAATATAACTTTTGTACTCCTTTTATAACCACGGTAAAGAAACTGGAAATAGAGAATATTCCGGTGTTGGTACTGGTGAAATTGAAAGAATGAATTGAAAGAGACTGTATTAAGTTGCGGCAAGCAATTATAAACGCTTTCAGGTTATCATAAGCCTGAAAGCGTTTTTATCATATAATAGAATCATCCCCTCTCAACACAACAGTAATTGTCTGAATGTCAGGCACGATATTTGCTAAATCAGACCCGTCAAACAAAAGAAACAATTTAAACCATTTCAAACAATAAAAGCGCGAAGTCGGAAGTCGGAAGCCCGAAACCCGAAGCAAGGATACAACAGGAACAATAGAAACAATTCAAACGAAATAAACAAAATCCAAACTATGAAAATCAAACTCTTCTCTTTTCAATTCGTTTTAGTAATATTTCTGAATACTTTTTTATGTATCTCGTGCCATGAGAAAAAGAAGACACAAACAACGGAAGCCGAAACAGTGGCCGAAGAAACAAGTTCGTTTTACTCCATTCCCTTTGCCGAAATCATAAAAAATAAACGCGACGTTAACTTGTCGGAGTTTGCTTCTGATGTTAAAATCATTCAGTTTGAAAACACACCAAAATCGCTGCTGGGAAATGTGCATGATATTCAACTTACCAGCAACTATATTTTTGTTAAACACTCTGGGAACGCTCTCATTACCCAATTTTCGCGCGATGGAAAATATATCAGGCACATCGGGAAGTTGGGGCGCGGCCCAAAAGAGTATGCCCTTTGCCGTATATTTTCTATCGATGAAGCAAACCAGAGAATTTCTATCCATACCAACTGGACACGAAAAATCCTGGTTTATAATTTCGACGGCGAATACATAAAAACCATAAAATACCCGGCAGTTGAGCGTTTGTATAATGTATGGAGCCACGACAGTTTGCTAGTTAGTTTTACTGAACAAAACAGTGGCAGCGATCCATTTTTGTTCATTGAGCACAACGAACAAGGCGATACACTGCAAACCATTCCCCAGCATCTTTTCTGGGACAAAGATGAAACAAGCCATTTTATGGTCATGTTTGGACAAAATAATTTTTACCGTTTCAATAACAAGCTGCACATGAAAGCTTGTTACAGCGATACGGTTTACACTTTTGATGAAAAAAATAAAATTGTTCCCAAATATTTTATTGATTTAGAAGACCACAGAATCCCCGACGACCTCGTGTACGAACGAAAAGCGACACGTCCCATGCCCGAAGACGCCTGTTGGGCTGGGGTGCAGGAAACTTCTGGTTTTATTTTTATTCCATACGGATATCATTATGACAGACAAGCTCAAAAGATGCTAAAAGAAGATCGGGGCTGTGTCTTGTATAACAAAAAGACAAAACACGGTGTAGCCGTTAAAGAAAACAAACGCGGAGGTTTTATAAACGATATTAGCGGCGGCCCTGATTTTAAACCAATCTCCACTAACGACACACTGGCTTTTATGGCGGTTTCTGCATTGGATATGAAATTATACCTCGATTCGGATGAATTTAAAAACCGGGAAGTGCTTTCGCCCGAGAAAAAAGAAGAACTGGTTCAGCTTAACAAAAGCCTGAAGGAAGACGATAATCATTTTCTGATTATCGCCAGATTGAAGGATTGAGTGATCAGTTGCAGTTATCAGTGTTCAGTAGCAGTTATCAGAAAGAATAGCAGACACCAAGGACAGAACAGAAACAAATCAAACAATTGGAAATAGTCTTAGTTGTAATAAAAAGACAGTTCAAACGAAATAAAAACTAAATGATGAAAACCAAACTCGTCACTTTTCAATTCTTTTTAGCGGTGCTTTTTTGTATTGTTTTATGTAACACCTGTCAGGAGAAAAACAAAACACATAGAACTGAAGACGAGACAACAAACGAGAAAAACAATTCATTTTACACCATTCCCTTTGCAGAAATCATAAAAACCAAACGTGAAGTTAAACTATCGGAGTTCGCTAACAATGTTACTATTATTCCGTTTGAAAACACCCCAAAAGCTCTGTTAGGGAATTTGCAGGATATACAGCTTACGAACGACTATATTTTTGTTGAACACTCGGGGAACGATCTCGTTACTCAATTTTCACGCAATGGAAAATACATCAGGCACATCGGGAAGTTGGGACGTGGCCCGAAAGAATATGCCCTTTGTCGTAAATTTTCTCTTGATGAAAAAAACAAAAGAATTTATATTCAGACCAACTGGACCCGCAAAATTTTAGTTTATAATTTTGACGGCGAATACATCAAAACCATAAAATATCCGGCAGTTGAGCGTTTATACAATGTATGGAGCAGGGACAGCTTATTTATCAGCTTTAGCGACCAGCACACCGGCACCGATCCATTTTTGTTTATAGAGCACAACGAACAGGGCGATACGCTGCAAACCATTCCACAACATAATTTCTGGGACCAAAATGAAACAAGTCATTCGATGGTTGGTTTTTCGGGGCAAAATAGTTTTTACCGCTTCCAAAATAAACTTCATATGAAAGGCTGGTACAACGATACCGTATACAGCTACAACGAAACTAACAGTATTGTTCCGAAATATTTTATTGACTTAAAAAACCATAAAATACCCGATGATTTGGTATACGAGCGAAAGTCGACACGCCCCATGCCCGAAGACGCTTGCTGGGCTGGTGTACACGAAACTTCAGGTTTCATTTTTATTCCTTACGGATATCATTATAACATACAATCCCGAAAACAGTTAAAAAAAGAAGAAGGATGCGTTTTGTACAACAAAAAAACGAAACAAGGTGTAGCTGTTAAAGAATCAAAGCTCGGAGGTTTTGTAAACGATATTAGCGGCGGCCCCGACTTTAAACCAACCTCCACCAACGACAAACTGGCTTTTATGGCGGTTTCTGCATTGGATATGAAATTATACCTCGATTCGGATAAATTCAAAAACATGGAAGTGCTTTTGCACGAGAAAAAGGAAGAACTGGTTCAGCTTAACAAAAGCCTGAAGGAAGATGATAATCATTTTCTTATACTCGCCAGATTGAAAGAATAGTTGGTAGTTGCATTTAGAGGAAAGAACAATAGGAACAACAGAAACAATTCAAACTAAATAAAAAATGAAAATCAAACATCACCCTTTGCAGTTCTTCGTAATCATCTTCCTCATTTTAAGTTTTTGCAACTCGTGCCAGACGAAAAATGGGAAAAAGGCAACCTCAAACGAAACTGATTCATTTTACACGATTGCTTTTAACGAAATAGTAGAAAATAAGCGGGAAGTAAAACTATCGGAAATCGCTTCCGACGTGGAACTGGTTCAGCTTGAAAACATACCGGAAGCCATGCTCGCTAATGTGGAGGAAATTGCTTTTACCAAAGAGTTTGTTTTTATAATGTTTTGGCAACATCCGGTTTTGCAGTTTTCGCTCGACGGAAAATTTATACGCGATATTGGGAAAAAAGGAAAAGGCCCCGGGGAATACAATATTTGCTTGAATATGACGGTTGACGAAGAAAATGAAAGCATTTATATTCATACCACAGAGCTGAACACGATAGTTTTTAATTTCGACGGAGAATACCTTAAAACTTATAATTATCAGGCGTTGGAGAATTTTATGAGTTTTTGGATTTGGGGAAGGGACAGTTGTTTAATTAATTATTTCGAACCTTTTTTGGGAAGCGAGCCATTCGTTTTTGTTGAACACAATGCAAAAGGAGATACTATACAAACAATTCCCAATTACATTTTTTTTAATAAAGACGAACAAGCCGATCCTTTTCAGATTGCGCCCTATGAAGAGCGAAATTTTTATTATTACTTCGAAAATAAATGTCACATGAAAGGCCTTTATAACGACACCGTTTATACCTACGATGAAAACAATAAGTTGATTCCCAAATATTTTATCGACTTGGGTAAATATAAATTGCCTGTTGAATTTGTATACGAACGTAAATGGAAACGGCCTTTACCCACCAACCTATACTGGACAGGTGTGCACGAAACGTCCAACTATGTTTTTCTTCCTTATGGTTACCACTACAATCTGAATAAACCGGAACTGGAAAAAAAAGAAAAAGGCCTGGTTTTATATAACAAAAAAACAAAAGAAGGTGCTGCCGTTAACGAAACACAACAGGGCGGAATAATTGATGATATGATGGGCGGCCCTGATTTCAGACCGAACGTAACAAATGGCAATACTGCATTAATGTTGGTATCGGCACTTGATATGAAATTGTACCTCGATTCTGAACAATTCAAAAAGCAGAAAGTAAAATTGCCTGAGAAAAAAGAAAAACTAACACAGCTCAAAAAAACACTGAACGAAAACGACAACCATTTTCTGGTACTGGCAAAGTTGAAATAATGAGTGATCAGTTGCAGTTGGCAGAAAAGACAATAGGAACAATTCAAACATGAAGAAGCTCGAAGTTGGAAGCACGAAGACGGAAGAAAGAAAGGAAGTAGCAGTGTTCAGCCACAGTAATCAGTAAAAACAACAGAAACAAATTCAAACATGAAGAAGTTTGAAGTCGGAAGCACGAAGACGGAAGAAAGAAAAGAAGTAGCGGTGTTCAGTCACAGTAATCAGTAAAAACAACGGAAACAAATTCAACTGCCTATTTTTCAACATAAAACATAAAATAACTGAAAAATCAGTTGCATAACTGAAAAATCAGTTATAATATTGTAGAAGCAATGCTTTCATCCAAAATTCCTGCTATTATGAAACAAATGCTCTCTAAAAAATATTCCTTCTTTGTCCTGGTATTTTTTGTGTGTTCGTTGTGCGTTCAGGCGCAAAAAATACCGAAAGCCAAAAAGTTAAAATCAGAATCCAAATACACCATTAATTTATACGAGGCATATAAAAACACCAAAAGTTATTCTTTAAGCACCATTGCTGAAAGTGTTGAGTTTATTCCGCTGGAAACTACTAGTGAATGCCTGCTGGGAGATTACCTCAACAATATTTTTATAGATAAAAATGAAATAATTGTGTTTGATTTTGAATATGCGTACCGTTTTTCACGCGAAGGCAAATTTTTAAACAAAGTTGGGAAAAAGGGGCGCGGACCGGGTGAATACAATCGTCCGATGGGTATTGCCATAGAACCTTCAACAGCGTGTATCTATTTTCTTGATTCCAACCGGTTACTTCAATACCAGTACAATGGAGAATTTATTAAAGAGTTTGATTTGGATATAAAGGCAATGAAAATTCTTAAATATCAAAAAGGAATTTTTCTGGTTGATGATATGTTTTATCAATATGCAAAACCGGAAAAAAGATTTAGTATTCGCTTTTTTTCGGAAGAAGACGGAATGCAAATCGCGAAGATTGAATGCCCCAAAAAAGATAAAATTCCATTTGCTATTGACATGCCAGTCATGTACAGTTTCAACGGAAATACCTTTGTGAAGGATTACTGGGACAACACTGTTTTCGAAGTCAATGATCCGCTAAATTTAACGGAATATGCTTTTATAAACACCGGAAAATTAAAAGCCCGCGAAAAAGATGACAGATCTGTTTTTACAGGAAAAGAAAATCAAGGAGAGGAACTGGTAATTGTAATAAACAATATGGCAGAATCGGAACGCTATATTTTTATGACATCGAACAAAGGATTATTTTTTTATGATAAGAGCTTGTCTGAAACGTATTGCTGTCAATACAGTCAAACAGGTGAAAAATGGTCTAATTTTAAAAATGACATTGCTTCCGGCCCTGATTTGATCAGCAGTTTTCCAAAAAATAGTATTGAAAAAAACACCTTCGCAACTTTTAATAATGCCTACGAATTTTTTGAAGATGGTGTTGATTCCTCAAATCCTGCAATAAAAAAATTAAAACAAAACCTTCAACCCGACGATAACCCGGTATTGGTTTTGATAAAACTGAAAGAATAGCAGTGAATAAAACAACAGAAACAAGAAAAGCTTGAAGTTGGAAGACCGAAGCACGAAGTTAATATACAATAGAAACAATAGAAACAATAGAAACAATTTCAAACTATTTCAAACCATTTCAAACAAAAAGCAATTATGAACCAAAAAAGAAACATCCCAAACATTTTAATCAGCCTCCTGATTGTATTTTTATTTGGCTGTACAACAAAAACGGAAACTCCAAAAGATATTCTTTACGACGTTACAATATCAGAAGCTTTTCAAAGCGGTTCAGAAGTAAAACTGAGTGAAATATGCGAAGGGAAAATGGAATATATTCAACTCGATTCGGATAAAGAACATTTGCTGGCACAGAACCCGCATTTTTACCTGAATGGAAACGAAATCATCGCTTTTGCAAAACACCAGATTTATGTGTTCGACAGGGCTTCCGGTAAATTTCTGCGCGAAATTGGCCATTATGGAAATGATCCCGGCGGCTATAAAAAGGTGGTACAAACCTTTCCTTTCGACGAACAAAAACAACAGGTTTATACCGGCGGCTGGGATCCTAAAAGTTATTACCGCTATTCAGCCGATGGAAGTTTCGCTGATAATATAACAGCGTATTCCATCGACAAGGAAGGCGATGTGATGAATAATGTTTTCGGTGAAATAGTCACTTCCGTTGCACCCTTAAACGACACCTGTTTTGTGGGTTATGTGTGGAATATAAATGGAAAACAGGAAGCCAAACTCATTGTGTTTAACGAGAACAATCACCGGATTAAAATTTTTCCGCAACACAAACGATTTGATTACGACATTAACCGCGACGGAATTTCAGTGTATAGCTGGAATGCCAAATATTACCAACTCAATAATCAGTTGCATTTTTTCGAACGTTTTACCGATACCATTTTTACGGCTTCAATGGATACTTTGCAGCCCAAATTTGTTCTTCACAAAGGCGCACAAGAAAATGCAAATGCAACTGATTACACAAAAAATAGGGGAGAAGTTGACTTTTTACCCATCGAAAATGTGTTTGAGTCAGGCCGATTTCTATTTTTTAAAGTGAGAAAACCCTTAAAGGATTTTGAGAGTGAATATTATTACGGTTTTTTCGACAAGAAAAATCAAACCACTAAAATTTCGAAAAGCCAGGAAGGAATAGAAAACGATGTGGATGAATTTATACCTTTCAAATTTATTTCTGCCAATCAAAGCAACCAAATTATTGGCTACAGCGATGCCTACAAAGTAAAACTCTGGTTCGACGAAAACCCTGAAAAGGTGGCGCAACTTTCACCCGAATTACAAAAACTGAAAAACATAAAAGAAAGCGACAACCCGGTGGTGATGATTGCTAAACTGAAGGAATAAAACTGGACAGGTTTGATTTGTTCGAGTTGGTTTGATAGTTGTTTCTGTTGTTCTTGGTGTGGCCTTGTACCCACTGAAATAGGATGTCTTAAAAAGTATTAATAATGAACGTAAGTAAAGTTATGTGGAATGTTTTTAAATTAGAGCTGAAATTGGGAAACACTTTATTTTGTTTAGAAAAAGCCCTAAATTGTTAACACAGAACAAAAAATGGAAACCCAAAAATTCATACAAATCAAAATCCACACGAAGTCGATTAAAATAACCCCGAAAATAAGAATAACCTAATTGATAATAAATTATGAAATTAAACTGTACACTTTTTATTCTCATTATTTTATTCTCACTTATTTCGTGCAGTAAACAACCCGAAAACAATAATCCTTTTCTTCATATAAAAATACCAGTCAATCAGCTCCAGCAAATAAATATGTCAGATTTTATTTCTGATTTCAAAGCGGTTAAACTTGAATTTACAGATGAGAGTATGCTTCACAGCGTTCGCAAAGTTGAGTTATTTGATGAATTGTTGTATGTACTCGACTCTTTTGGTGCTAAAGGTGTTTTAGTGTATGACATGAACGGTAAGTTTATAAGAAAAATTGGGAGTGCAGGAAGAGGACCTGGCCAATATTCAATACCCCAGGACTTCCTCATCGATAAACAAAATAATGAAATTGAAATTTTAGCAAATAGAACAGTATTTCATTTTTCTCTTAATGGCAATTATTTAAAAGATCAAACAATTGATTTTACTGGTATAAATTTTATTAAAAGTAATAAATCATACTATTTTGCCATCACGGGAAAAGAAGATTATAAATTAACAAAGACAAATCTTAATTGCAAAAGAATAGAAAGTTACTTACCAACTAATAATAATTATGAAAATGGAGTAGCCTATTGTTGTTTAATACCTCAAGAATCTGGACAAATATTATATAGACCTCTTCGAAGAGACACAATATATTCAGTTGGAACTAGCGAAGCGTTTCCTTATCGAATTATAGATTTTGGTAAATACAAATTTCATTTGAATGAATTTGAAAAAATGCCTTTTATAGAACAGGCAAAATTCTTGAAATATGGTAAAAATACAGATCAGTGTATCATTCGAAACTATTTCGAAAACAGTCATTATATAGACCTTGTTTACAATATGAGTGGCAATTTTTACGAGTATATACTAAACAAGGAGACAGGAACATTTCGCCATTTTGGAAACGAAACTCTTACGGATGATATAATCTGGCAAAAGGATGCGAGATGGATTGTCGGAGGAGATGAAGAATATGTTTACTTTTCAATTGAGCCATACAAATACTCCCACCCTAAACTGCTTCGAAGGTTTCTTGAGAGTTTTACCAATGATGAGTCATATATTCAGGAATTGCTTCATGAAACGTCTAATCCAATTATTCTTTTAGCAAAATATAAAAAATTATAAATGAGAATTACGCGCAACTTAATAATAACAACACTATTTTGTTGTCTAATCACAATTGGAAATATTTATGTTTTGTTAAGATTTTCAAACTGTAAGAAACAGTTAAATTATTCTAACAAAGCATACAATTTATCTAATAATCGTGCTGATAAACTTAAAAATTATTACATTGAAAGAAGTAAAAAGAGCATTGATTCTGAGGGGATTTACTTATCGAGAGATTTATTTATTGAAGATCTTAATCAAGAAACTATTCCACTTTTGGATTTAGTAAATGATCCTTTTAGTCTTGTCTTCTATTTTAACGAATCAAGTTGTATGACTTGTATAGAGACTGAAATACAAAGATTAAAAGAAAATCTAAGTAATGAGTATGATAAGGTTTTAATATTGATTTCAGGAATGAGTAGCCATGATGTTTCATATTTTCAAAAGCAGCACCATATAAACTTTGAAGTTTATATAATAGATCGTGATGAATTGCCGTTGCCAATAAAAGATTTCGATATTCCATTCGCTTTCCTTTTAAGATATGATGGATTAATCCAATCAATATTCATTCCTGAATTGTATGAAAAAAGACTTTCAAACGACTATTATAACCACATTAGAAAGCTATTTAATGAAAATGGAGATGAATTCTTGGATTAATTATTTGTACTTTCTCAAAATTATTTTTCACAAATGCAAATTAAATGCTGATTGTAAGATGCTTATAATGAGTTGTTCTAATCGAAAAGAGCAAAAAATGAACGAGACACACTTTTTGTTAAATTGCAACAAACAATTTGAACAGAAGCTCGAAGTTGGAAGACCGAAGACCGAAGTAAAAAACAAGAGGAACAATTCAACCAACATCAAACCATTTCAAACAAAAAATAAATGACAATAGAAATAACCGAAACAATTCAAACTAAATAACAACCCAACGAAATAAGTGCAAACGGCAAACAACCATAAAAAAAGTTTTTCTTCCTTTTCAGTAATCGTCGTATTCCTGGCGCTTATTATTATTGGTGTGGCCTTTGTTCCCATGCTCGACATCCGGTTTAAACCCAGTCGCAGTTTGCCCCAGTTAAACATTAGTTTTTACTGGGCCAATGCATCGCCCAAGGTCATTGAGCAGGAAACCTCAAAAATTGAAGGGGTACTGGGAAAAATCAGCCAGGTAAATTCCATCGAATCCACCTCCTCTGTCGGATCGGGCCAGGTGGTTATCAATTTCGACAAGTCGGTAAACCTGAATCAAAAACGCTACGAGGTTTCCACCCTCATCAGGCAGCTGCGCAGCAACATGCCTAACGATATGAGCTACCCGGAGATAAGCAACAATGAAGCGGACGATGACGACCAGGTTTCGTTTATGGTGCTTACTCTTAACGCCAACTCGTCGACCTACTACATTAAAAACAAGGCCGAGCAACTGGTTATTCCTGAGTTATTAAAAATAAACGGCATTGCCGACATTTCGCTTTACGGCGCCACGCCCAACCAGTGGGAAATTTGTTACAATCCTGAACTACTAAAACTCTACGACATCACGCCGTCTGAAATCAGCACGGTAATTAACCGGCTGGGCGATCAAAGCTTTTTAGGCAATCAAAAAGACGGGGCAAGCGCGTCGGTTCCGGTTCTGGCATCCACGCAGTTTATCGATCCGTCGCGCTGGATCAGCCTGCCCGTTGCCAACAAAAAAGGGCGCATTATCCGGCTCTCCGACATTGCCACTGTTAAACTAAAAGAGAAACCGCCCACTTCGTATTACCGCATAAACGGTAAAAACACTATTAACCTGGTGGTTTATGCGGCGCAGGGCGAAAACCAGCTGAAACTCGCCGGAGAAATAAAAGACCAAATCGTACAAATACAAAAACAACTTCCCGCAGGTTATTCGGTAATGATTGCCTCCGACTCCACTGAATACATAAAAGAAGAACTGGAAAAAATCGCTTACCGAACCCTTTTTTCTCTGCTCATTCTTTTGCTTTTTGTGTTAATTGTGAGTCGCTCGTTTCGAATTTTGGCGGTTTTATCCATTTCGCTGGCCGCCAACCTGCTTATTGCCGCTGTTTTTTATTATCTGTTTAAGGTTGAGATTCATATTTATTCGCTGGCCGGAATCACTGTGTCATTTGGTATTATTATCGACAACAGCATTATTATGGTTAGCCACCTGCAACGGCAAAAAGGCCTGCGCGTATTTATTTCGTTGCTGGCCGCCACTCTCACTACACTTGGCGCCTTGTCGGTGGTATTTTTCCTGAAAGACAATCAAAAGGTGCTGCTTATCGATTTCACTTACGTAATGCTCATTAACCTGAGTGTTTCGCTGGTCATAGCCTTATTCCTGGTTCCTGCGCTTATGGAGCACCTTTATCATACAAAACCCAAACCAATTCCGGTAAAAACATTGAAAAGAATCAGCCGGTCGAACCGGTTTTATCTCCGTTTTATCCGTTTCGAAAAACGCTTTCGATGGGCATTTTTTATCCTCGTCATTCTTGGATTCGGAATACCGGTTGGTAATCTCCCCGACGAAATAAAAACACCCGCAGAACAAGAGCCCGGAGATACAAAATTGGCTGAATTATACAACAAAACCCTGGGCGGCGACATGTTTAAATCAGAAATAAAACCCATCCTCGCAAAAATAATGGGCGGAAGCTTGCGCCTGTTTACAGAGCATGTTTTCGAGAGCAGTTTTTATTCCGATCCGGGGAAAACCACACTTTATGTGCGGGGACAAATGCCGGAAGGTTGCACCATTCACCAACTGAATGATGCTGTCAGGAAGATGGAACAGTACATCAGCCGTTTCGAAGAAGTGGCCCAATTTGAAACCCGGATTACCGGCTACAAAAATTCATCACTTACCATTCAGTTTACCGACGAAGCCGAAAAATCGTCGTTTCCCTATTTACTGAAAAGCCAGATCGAGTCGAAAGCCATTTCGCTGGGAGGCATGGACTGGAGTGTTTACGGTGTGGGGAAAGGGTTTTCGAATGCACTGAACCTCGATTATAAAAACAGCCACATCCTGCTTACAGGATACAACTATGATCAGCTTTATAAATATGCCGAACAACTGGAAACAAAGCTATTGGAAAATCCGCGGGTGGAAAAAACGGAAATTACCAGTTCGCAGGGCTGGCGATCGAATGCCCGATACGAGTACAACCTGAGCGTGGATAAAAATATGTTGGCCGCTTACAACCTGCGCTATTCAGATTATACGGGATCGCTGTTCACCCAACTGTATTCGCGAAACCTCGACGCTTTTTACAATCAAAGCGAACTGCAACCGGTGGTTCTGGTATCGTCGAAAAACAGCGATTATAACAACTGGGATTTCTATAATATCCCGGTGCAAACCAGCCAGGGACAAAAGAAACTCTCGCAGGCCGGAAACATTGAAAAACGTTTGAGCGGGAAATCTATTTTCAAAAAGAACCAGGTGTATCAAATGTATCTCAACTACAATTTTATCGGACCGGGGCCGCTGTCGAAAATGGTGCAGGAGCGCGAAATTGATGCCATTAACGAAGTGCTGCCACTGGGTTATAAAGCACAAAAAACTGAAAGCAACTGGTGGAGCTGGGATAGAAAAGACAAAAAACAATACTGGCTTTTATTGCTGATCATTCTGATTATTTATTTTATTACCGCCATTTTGTTCGAGTCGCTGCTGAAACCGCTGGTCGTGATCAGCCTGATTCCCATTTCATTCATCGGCGTTTTCCTTACCTTCTATCTTTTCGATTTTAATTTCGACCAGGGAGGATTTGCATCATTTATTCTTCTGAGTGGATTGGTTGTAAACGCGGCCATATACATCATCAATGACTTTAACAACCTCGTAAACCGGAAAAACAAATCCTACAGCATCGGAACCTACCTGAAAGCCTTTAACAACAAGATAGTTGCCATTGCTTTAACCATCCTTTCCACCGTGCTTGGCCTCATCCCATTTATCTGGGGCGGACAAAAAGAAGTATTCTGGTTTGCCTTTGCTGTGGGCGCCATGGGAGGATTGCTGTTTTCGCTGGTGGCGATTCTGATTTATATGCCGTTATTCTTAAAAATAAACATGAATGAATAACATTAAAAATTCATTCTAAAGCCAATTAAAATTTGAACAATAACTGTTAATCGCTTGACTATTAAAAATTGATTCTTTCTGTCATTTTTATTTTTGTGACAACTATGTGTCCGTACGAAAATTGTAGAGAGATAGTCCTTTTTTAACAGATGTTCTGCAAAGAGATCTATTACCAGGTCTCTTTCATTAATTTTTACACATTTCATTCAGTTATACTTATTTTTGATAACTTCATAACCTGTTTTTCCCTTATCAAAAAAGAAATTTGATTTTTTTTACAGGCGAAGAATTTATTTTTAAATCAACTAAACTAAACCTAACATTATGAGCTTTTTAATTTTCAGAAAAAATCTCTATTTACTTATTCTCTGTCTTTTTCTTTCTCTTGCCGGTCAGGCACAACAACCGGTTGTTGCTTTCCCCGGAGCTGAAGGTTTCGGAAAATATACAACAGGGGGAAGAGGAGGAGAAGCAATTTATGTGACAAATTTAAATGATGAGGGCCCGGGAAGTTTCAGGGAAGCATGTTCCCAACAAGGTACACGAACTATACTTTTTAAGTTATCCGGCACCATATTTTTAAAGCAAACACTGACAATTGAAAGTGGCGACCTTACAATTGCAGGACAAACAGCACCCGGTGATGGGATTTGTATTGCTGGGGCTCCGGTAAATATTAAGGCTGACAATGTTATCATACGCTTTGTTCGTTTTCGCATGGGAGATGTAAATGGTATTGAAGGAGATGCATTAGGTGGATTAAGAAATAAGGATTGTATAATTGATCACTGTTCTATGAGTTGGTCGACTGACGAATGTGCTTCTTTTTACGGAAACAAAAATTTCACCCTTCAATGGTGCATCGTTTCTGAAAGTCTGGCAAAGTCGGTACATCAAAAAGGAGCTCATGGTTTCGGCGGAATTTGGGGAGGAATAAACGCAACCTTTCACCACAATTTGATAGCGCATCATACTAGTCGTAATCCGCGTTTTGGGAATTTGGTCGAGAGCCGGAATATGGATTTCAGGAATAATGTTGTTTATAACTGGGGATATAATAGTGCTTATGGAGGAGAAGGAAGTGAGCAAAATGATGTCGCCAACTACTATAAGCCGGGGCCCGCTACCCGTCTTAATGTAAGGAATCGCCTTTTGCAAGTCACGAAGAATAAGACTCAGTTTTATGGAACTTATTATGTTGCGGATAATGTTATGGAGGGTGATAAATCAGTGACTAAAGATAACTGGAAAGGGATTGTAATTAGCAGTGGGGAAACAGACAAAATGGATAGTTCAGATTCCGATTTGATAAAGAAAGTGAGAGCTAGTCATCCTTTTGATTATGAGCCGATCCATCAGCAAAGTGCAGAAAAAGCTTATATAAAAGTTCTTCAAAATGCCGGTGTAAGTATAAAAAGAGATGTTGTTGATAAGCGTATTGTGAATGAGGTTAGCACCGGAACAGCTAAATATGGAGAGTGGTTTGATGGTGGAGGAAACGGGATTCTCGATTCTCAGGAGCAGGTTGGTGGTTGGCCTGAGCTTAAGTCTCTTCCTGCTCCAAAGGATTCGGATAATGATGGCATGCCTGATGACTGGGAAATAAAACATAAGCACCTTAATCCGAAGGTGGCAGACGGGAATCGGTATGATAAGAGCGGGGAATATACAAACCTTGAAGTTTATCTGAATGGTTTGGTGCCTAAACAACTTAATTAAGAGTGTTTGTTCTGTTGACCTATGTTAAATATGTTGATTATTCAGTATTTCTTTTTTTATGCACCTTGCGAATCCGAATAGCCTGATCGATGGTAAATGCAAGAATCAAGACTATTAAGAGAGCAAAAAAGTAAATATCGTAACTGGTATAAATAGGGGAGTTATCACCAATACTTTTAAAACTCATCCAGTAATGTGGATGAGCTTGCCGGGAGTTGGCATTCTCAAGGTATTGCAATTTCGCCAGCCGAAGGGCTTCATCTTTAGTTTTACCTCGTTTTAGATTTTTGTAAAACGAAGTCATAATTTTTGTTCCGGCCTCGTCATCAACTTCCCACAACGACATTATAATTGATGGACATCCGGCGTATAGAAATCCCCTGGCAAGACTCATTAATCCTTCACCTTTTTCCAGTTTTCCTACACCTGTATTACAGGCGCTCAGCACAGTAAGTCTTGCATTTAAATCAAGATTGTAAATGTCGGTGGTATTCAGCCATCCGTCTTTTTGCAGGTCTCCGTTAGAAGTTACCGGAGAGAAAGCCAAACGGGAGAAAGCTGGTAATGAATCGTTTATATACGCGTGCATGGCAAGATGCAAAATGTCGTAATGACCACAATTTTTTCTAAAATTGGTTTCGGAGGCATCTTCATCAAAAAAGAGTTTTGTTTTTACCGTTTTGGCTATAGCTTCAACTTCTTTTTTTACACCGGGTAGTGGCATCAAAGTATATGAAGCATTCGATAATTCAAATTTTTCATTATTATATTTCGGCGCAAAGGCCATAATCCGATTTTTTAACCGACGTTTCGAAGACCTGTTCTTCATTAAAATATTTGTAGAATTGGCGTAGTTAATGTTATTGTTTTTTAAAAGGTAGTCCAATCTTCCAAAATTAATCATCTCGCTTGTGTCGGGCAGTGTTTTTAACAACCCATCGAATGCAATATAATTTAACTTGCCATCCGGTACTATTACCAGGTTTTTATCTTTTATCACTGATTCAATCGGACTAATAAGCAATTTATAGATGTTATGAGACGAAGTACAAAACTTTTTAGAATCTTCGTTTTGTGTAAAAATATAATTGGGAGTGGACATAAACCGGAATATTTCTTCGAGAGACTCATTTTCAACGTCATCTACAGATTGTTTTATGAATTTCTTACTGTCTTTACTTATTAAAAAAGTATATAGTGAGTTCGTGTTTTTTTCCTTGTTATCTGGTTTTGTATCATCTGGCTCTGTAAAAACATATTCAAGAATTACTTCGTTTTTATTCATTCTTTTTTGAATATCATCCACCGAGAGCAATGAAGCGGAATATTTTAAATCAACATAATCGGGATATTCAGTTTCCAGTAAACGGTTTAAATCATCTCTTTTCTTGTTTGCATCAAATACTTTATTATTGTATTCACTAAGTAGTGTCGAATCAGGTTTATACCGGTTGTTTTCCTGAAAAATCATCTCAGAATAAATTGAAATAGTGCTGTTGAGCCTTTTCTCAAGTTCCAGTAAACTATCAGGAATCAGACTGTTTTCCTGGGCCAGATCGTTTGACAGTTTATCAAAAATGGAACTGTTTTTAGTTTGTTCAGAGTTATGGAATGCCACCTCGAGATACGACTCATCATCCGTAACATCATAAGCCAGATAAGCAGTTTCTATTGTCTTGGAAAAGGTAGAGTGCTCTAATCGGGCAAGTTCTATTTTGCTTTCATCGCTGGATATTTCTTTTCTGGCTTGTTGAATAAACTTCCCGGTTAGTTGATAGTATTTTAATGCATCTATTAGTGAGTTGGTATAAGAACTGTTTTTTTCTTCTTTATCGATTAGGGCAATTTCATGATAAGTGTCTCCAATATCTTTTAATCCACTTAAACAATGCATAAAAGAAATGCATTTATTTATAATTATTGAATCCGCTCGAACTTTTTCTTCTCCCGTATTTAAAGCTTGTAGACTTTTATTATACCAAACAATCGTTTCGTTTAAATTTTGCTTTTTTTGCTGTTTAAACGATGTCAGATTTCCGGTGGCGATAGGCTTCGCCTTAATAATATCACCCATAATTGCATAATAGTAAGAAAGGTCATCTCCATAATCTTTTTTATCATGGTGAATGATGGTAAAGGCTTGCTCCATATATTGAAGAGCCTCTTCAAATCTGGGGATATCAGATAAAAATTGTGCATAATTCATTAACGCAAAAGCATATTCAATATCGGCTTCTCCATATTTCTGTTTTAAAAGATTTATTCCATTTAAATAATACTTTTCTGCCTTGTCGTATTTCTTTAAATTTTGGAAACAACCCGCAAGAATATTGCTATAATCGATTTGATTTATAGTGTCAGCAGTACCAATAAGATTTAAAACAGGCCCAATAACTTTCTCAAATTGCTTTTGGAGAAAATAAATTTCGGTTATGGAGTAATTAACATCTGCAATATTTTTATTGTTGTTTGGATCATGTTTATTCAAGGTATTTAAAGCTTGTTTGAAATAAGTAATAGCATTTTGATAATCGAGTTTCGCTCGGTATACATTTCCATAATTTATATATAACCTTGCCAAAGATGTATAGTTTGGGGGGCTTCTGAGCAAATAATTTTTTTCTGCCATTTCATAATTTTTTAATGCCATATCAAGCCTTCCAAGATTTTTATACGATATACCAATCGCTAAATAGGGGGATCCTAAATAATAATCTTCATTTCCATAAGCTATTTTTCTGTATTCCAGGCAAAGTTTAAATGTGTCAAGTGCTTCTATGTATTTGCCTTCTGCACTTAATTGACTGCCTTTTCTTAGTAAATTGCTGGCTTTTTGCTTGTAATGTTCTGTGTTGTCCTGTTGCCCATAAAACCGTATTGGATTTAAAAAGAAAAGAATAATGGAAGAATATATAAATAATTTAACCATTGATTTGCCTAATTTCTGATGCCAAAATAAAAGTTTTTTTAATTTTTTTCAAAAAAGGAGGGTTACCTTTTTCTGTATTACAGAATATATAGTTGAATGTGTGTTTAAAAAGTTTAACGAATTAATTTATTATACGATGAAAAGGGTACAGGGACAATCAACAGAAAATACTTTTAAAGTTTGTGGTTTTGAAGTTTTATCAAACGAAGAATTGAATGTTGTTCGTGGTGGAACAGATGATGGTCCAAGAACAAAAGACAGAGATGTTTTTGATTTAGGAGAAGATTAGTAGCAGTTAATAAGAATTACAGACTCAAAAATAGTATTCCAAATGAAAAATTTATTTGCTCAATATACAGAAGACAAGTTTGAAGTTTTAACAAACGAAGAACTAAATGTCGTTCGTGGTGGAACAGATGATGGTCCAAGAACAAAAGACAGAGACATTTTTGATTTAGAAGAAGATTAGTAATAATCAGAAGAGTAATAAATTAAAGATCTTTATCGTTATGAAAACAAAAGAAGGACAAACAGAAAAAGACATTAATTTCTTGGGTTTTGAATTACTGAGTAACGAACAATTGAGTGAGGTTCGCGGAGGTGGTCGGCCAAGATCGAAAGATAAAGATGTATTTGATTTGGAAGAAGAATAAAGATATCCTATATACAGAACCAATTAAGTTGTTAGTACAGGGGGTTAAAACAGGCGTTTTAATTCCCTTTTGGTTTTTTTAGGGCCTGTGTTTCCCTTTAAACATTTCGTATTTGTTGTACTTGCATTTTAAAGCCCCGTTGAATAAGTCTATTTTATTCGTTGGTTTTAATCCAACATATTTTAATCCTTCTAATGATGACGTTAACACCCATGCAGTATTCCCTGGATATTGATGTTTTAACCTTTCGCCTATCATTGCATATAAACCGTTTAAATCCTCTTCTTTTAGGCGTTCTCCATAAGGAGGATTGGTTACGATAGTTGCATTCTCAAGTGAAATAGATAAATCTTTAAAATCTGATTTTTGAAAAGTAATTTTATTAAATACAAGAGCGCGTCGTGCATTGGTTTGTGCATTTAATAAATTACTTCCTGAAATATCGGAAGCATATATTTTATATCTGAACTCTCTTTTTTCAACTGGTTCTGTTATTTTATCCCATAATAATTGATCATAATCATTCCACTTTTGAAAAGCAAATTCTTTTCTGAATTTAGCAGCCGGAAGATTTTGTGCAATCATGGCAGCCTCAATTGGCAGGGTGCCTGATCCACACATGGGATCCATAAAATCGGAATTTCCGTACCAGCCGGCAATAAGTATCATTCCTGCCGCTAACACTTCGTTTAACGGCGCATCGCCTTGTTTTACCCTGTAACCACGTTTATGAAGTGATTCTCCTGAACTATCGATTGATAGAGTGCAACTGTTTTGATAAATATGAACATTTATGATAATGTCAGGATCTTCTGTATTGACATTGGGCCTTTTCCCAACAGTCTCACGGAAATAATCTGCGATGGCATCTTTTACTTTTAAAGATGCGAACATAGAATTTTTAAAATCGCGAGAATTGACTACAACGCTATTTATTACAAAATTCTGATTAACATCGAAATATTTATTCCACTTAACATTCTTACATTTTAAGTAAAATTGGTCAACATTTTTAAACTGAAAATTTTCAACTTCTTTTAAAATTCTTAAGGCAGTACGCAGTAAATAATTTGATTTGTAAATTATTTCCAGATCGCCATCGTAAAATACTGCACGTTTCCCTTTACGAACGTTTTTCCCTCCTATTCTTTTTACCTCTTTTGATAAAACCTCTTCAAGTCCTGAAAACGTTTTTGCAATAATTTTATACTCTTTCAAAGCTTTAAATTTTTATAAATTAAATTCCTGCACCATCAGTTAAATGAGAGTCTTTTGGGCGTTTTTGAATAACCTTCGAATATGGTGGGAGACTTTGTGTTACCCAAATGTTACCTCCTATTACTGAGCCTTTTCCAATAGTAACACGTCCCAGTATAGTAGCAGCGGCATAAATAACCACATCGTCTTCCACGATAGGGTGACGGGGAATTCCTTTAATGGGATTGCCATTCTCATCCAATGGAAAACTTTTGGCACCAAGAGTTACTCCCTGGTAAATTTTAACGTTGTTTCCTATTATCGAGGTTGAGCCAATAACAACACCTGTTCCATGGTCTATCGTAAAACTTTCACCAATTTGGGCACGGGGATGAATATCGATACCTGTTTCGCTATGTGCCATTTCTGAAATAAAGCGGGGAATTAAAGGAACTTTAAGTTCAAGTAACTTGTGGGCAATTCTGTAATTCGTAATTGCTCTGATCCCGGGATAGCTAAATATAACTTCTCCATAGTTACGGGCAGCCGGGTCGTTTAAGAAGGTAGCTTCAACGTCGGTTGCCAATTGCCTGCGTATTTCCGGTAAATGCTCGATGAATTCTACAGCAATCTCTTCAGCTCTTCCCGAATGTTTGATGAGTTTATTTTCAGACTCATCGGTACACTCAAAACACATTCCGGCCATAATCTCCCTATTCAGAAGATCATACAGCTCGTCGACATATACTCCAAGATAATGTTGTATAGTCTGCGTTTTTAGAGTAGTGTTCCCAAAATAACCGGGGAAAAGAAGTTCTCTTATTAATTCAATTGCCCTGGTGATGTTTTTTATGGATGGAAGCGGTTCCCCTTGCATGTGCTCGTGGCAAAGCAACTTATAAGATTTTGGTTCACTTAATTTTAAAACCGTATTATTTATCCGTTGGTCTAATTCTTTTGTTTCCATTTTGTAGAATTCTTCTGCAAAGCTAAACAGATTCACATACAATTTACAGTAATATTGTTGAATAAGTTACTTGTTAACAAATCAAATGATATTTTGTATTACCTGAATGGTTTTTTTAACTTTGAATTTTGTTCGCCACTTACAATTTCATAGTTTCCATTTATTTGCCGAATCTCCCTGATATATCTTTTTTGCAGCTTTTCCCGCATTTCACCTCCATTTTCTCTTACATTGTCTTGTATCCATGGCAAATCGGTGTCGCAAACTAAAAAAATATCTATTGGGTGTGATTTTATAGCATCATCTATCCATTCAGGAATGGAATTAAAAACTACCTCGAACCAAATTTTTGTAATAATAAGCCACGTATCAAGAATTACAATTTTATGATCAGACTGTACAGCCTCATAAAATTGTTCAATTTGTTTACGGGCAATAAGTTCAATATCCCGGGAATCGTAATTTCTGTTTAAGGTTAAAATGTAATCGCGGGCATATTCAGGAATAAAAGGAATGTCGAAATATTCAGACAATGCCTTTGATAAAGTGCTTTTCCCTGTCGATTCGGCCCCTGTTATCGCTATTATTTTTGTTCTGTTATTCAATGTTTGAATTTATAGTCTTTTTTCCACTCGATATACCCTAACACTGCCATCACTGTATAAATAATAAATAGGATAACGGTTGCCCAAAGTCCTTTGTAGACGTATAGTCCTGCCGATATTGCATCAACAAATACCCAAATTAACCAATGCTCCAGATACTTTCTCGCAAGCATCCAGGTTGCTACAATACTAAGTGCTGTTGTAATTGAGTCCATATAAGGAACATCTGAATCGGTATAATTCAATAATACATAAAGAATAGCAGCATATAAAACAACGGAGCAGATAGGTAGTTTTATCCATAACCGAGCGGAAGTTGTTTTTACAGGCACTTTGTCGCCTTCATCCTGTTTCTTTCCTTTTATCCAGAAATACCATCCATATAGGCTGATGATTACGTAATAAACCTGTAAGCCCATATCTGCATATAATTTTGATTGGAAAAACACAATCACATATAATACAGAGGTAAGTAATCCCGTGGGCCAGGTTAATATATTTTGCCTTATGGAAAAGAAGATGTATAAAATGCCAAGAATGGCTCCCAGCACTTCCAGTTTATTGCTTAAGAGCCATTCCAGGAATATGTCCGCCATAGATTTTATTCAGTAGTTACCAATAGGTTGTTGTATTGTTTCTGGTTTTCCAATACCTCTAATGCCATTTTTATTGCTTCATCATCGGCATACAACACCTTATACATATCGTTACGGGAATAAATATCGCGAGCAATGAGAGCTTTTAATTCCTGTTTCATATTATCCAGGGTAAAAGCCAGGCTTTCTTCATCTTTTTCAATTCCTTCTTCCTCACCTTTAGCGACTATCTCCTGAATGTTTTCTTGAGTTATTTCGAATTTATCGTTGTAGCTATCAAAATCGGGATATTTATTTTCTATTTCCGCCCTATGCGTATCAACATAGTCCAACACAAAGTTGTAAGTAATTTGCTTTCTTCTTAAACGATTTAAATAGGCATAATGACTTGATGTGTCCATCGGAATGAAAATATCTGGCATAACGCCGCCACCGCCATACACATCGCGTCCGTTTACGAGTGTCTTATGTTTCAGATCGTCGTCGAAAGTAATGCTGTCGGCATTAAACATTTCTCCGTTACTTAATCTGTTTGCATAATCTTTACGATATTCTTTTACTCCATCGTCGTAAGGTTTTTGTATACAACGACCACTTGGTGTGTAATAATGTGCGGTGGTGAGTCTCACCATCGAACCATCAGTCAGCATAAACGGTCTTTGTACCAGTCCTTTTCCGAACGAGCGACGACCTATAATTAATCCTCTATCCCAGTCTTGTATTGCACCTGATACAATTTCGCTGGCAGAAGCAGAACCTTCGTCAACTAAAACAACCAGTTTCCCGTTTTCGAACGTACCCTTTCCTGATGCCTTATATTCACGCTTTGGATCGTTTATACCTTCCGTGAAAACAACCAATTTCTCATCTTTTAAAAATTGATCAGAGATCTCGATAGCAGCTTTAAGGTATCCTCCTCCGTTGCCTCTTAAATCAAGAATTAAATTTTCGATATTCTCCAACTGGAGTTTTTTCATTGCAGCAACAAACTCGTCAGTTGTAGTGGCCGAAAATTTATTAAGTTTAATGTAACCCGTTGATTTGTCTATCATATACGATGCATCGAGACTGAAAATAGGAATTTTACCTCGGATGATGGTAAAATCCATTAGTTCGGGAGTTCCTTTTCTTTGTATTTTTATATCTACACTAGTTCCCTTTTCTCCTCTGAGCATATCGAAAACATCGGTATTTTTTAATCCTATTCCTGCAATGTTTTTTCCATCCACCTCAACAATCCGGTCACCAGCTCTTACCCCAACTTTTTCTGAAGGTCCTCCAGAAATTGTTGTTGTAACCAGCAGAGTATCTTTGAAAATATTAAATGAAATACCGATTCCTTCAAAATTTCCCTTTAAAGGTTCATTCATCTTTTCAACTTCTTCTTTTGAAATATAGGTTGAATGAGGATCAAGTTCCCCCAAAAAATGAACGATTGCATCCTCGGTAAGTTTATTTACATTAACTGTATCAACATAATACCCATCGACCAAACGTAACAAACGGGCAAATTTCATCTGGTTTTGCTGTACATCCTGCTGCGCCTTTAGTGTGAATGCCGGCAACATTAACAGAACGATTAACGCAACATTTAATCCGTGATGCAGTATTTTTTTTAATATTTTCTTCATTACTATTTATTTAACTTAAAAATTAACGCATATTCTTAGCAATTAGTCTGCCAAAATATACTGCATTACATTAGAGAACATCTATTCCCACTCAATTGTTGCAGGCGGTTTCGAACTGATGTCGTACACAACGCGGTTAATACCACGCACCTTATTAATAATTTCGTTCGACATTTTTGCCAGGAATTCATACGGAAGATGTACCCAGTCTGCCGTCATGCCGTCAGTTGATGTTACAGCACGTAAGGCAACTGTATTTTCGTAGGTTCGTTCATCACCCATTACACCTACCGATTGAACAGGTAAAAGCATTACTCCGGCCTGCCAAACATCGTCGTACAATCCCCAGCTTTTAAGCCCGTTGATGAAAATTGCATCAGCTTCCTGTAACATTGTAACCTTTTCAGGAGTAATATCTTCCAATATCCTGATACCTAAACCCGGTCCGGGGAAAGGATGTCTGCCAAGCAGTTCCTGTTTTATATTCAGAGCTTTACCAACCCTGCGAACTTCGTCTTTGAAAAGTAGTTTTAAAGGTTCTACTACTTTTAATTGCATTTTATCGGGAAGGCCGCCAACATTATGGTGAGACTTAATAGTTGCTGATGGACCATTAACTGATACAGACTCAATTACATCGGGATAAATTGTTCCCTGAGCCAGCCATTTTACTTCCTGTATTTTATGGGCTTCTTCATCGAAAACTTCAATAAAGTTGCGGCCAATAATTTTACGTTTTTGCTCGGGATCGGTAACTCCGGCAAGATCGTCCCAGAATTTTTTCCTTGCATCAACTCCAATTACGTTCAACCCCATGTCTTCATAAGAATGAAGAACATCTTCAAATTCATTTTTACGTAACAAACCGTTGTCAACAAAAATACAGGTAAGGTTTTTGCCAATTGCTTTATTCAGCAAAACTCCTGCAACAGATGAGTCGACACCTCCGGAAAGGCCCAAAACCACTTTGTCGTTACCCAGTTGTGCCTTTAATTCGTTTACTGTAGTTTCAACAAAAGAATCCGGTGTCCAGTTTTGTTCACATCCGCAAATTGAAGAAACGAAGTTTTCGAGCAACTGTTTTCCTTCTGTTGTATGATAAACTTCCGGGTGGAACTGGATCGCCCAGGTTTTTTCGTCATCTACTTTATAAGCTGCATAATTAACATCCTCGGTTGATGCAATTACTTTATAATTGGAAGGAAGTTTCACAATGGTATCGCCGTGTGACATCCAAACCTGAGAATGATTGCTAATATTGGTAAATAATTCGCTGTCGTGATCGATATATCCCAGGTTGGCACGTCCATACTCGCGGGTATTCGATGGAGCAACTTCTCCTCCGTAAAAATGAGCCATATACTGGGCTCCATAACAAATTCCAAGTACAGGAAGAGTTCCTTTTATTTTAGATAAATCGGGGCGGGGAGCATCCTCGTCTCGCACCGAATAAGGACTTCCTGATAAAATTACGCCTTTTACAGTTTCGTCAATCTCAGGGTAGTGATTAAAAGGATGAATCTCGCAATACACATTCAACTCACGAACTTTTCGTCCAATCAACTGGGTATACTGCGAACCAAAATCAAGAATTAGAATTTTTTCCTGCATGAAATTTTGCTTTAATATTGAAAGCACAAAAGTAACAAAAAATATGGTGCGGCAGGTCGATTGATTTGGCTTGAAATGGACTATTTAAAATCAATTTCAATGATTGTATATTTCAAATGTCAGAAACAGGAATAATTTTAAATACAATAGATAATGATGAATTACCCAAATAGAACCGCATAATTATTTCGGAAATAGCAGTTACAAAGTCATTAAAAGTAAAAATTTTTAAAGCTTTTACCCGTTATTATTATAGTGTATCTTTATTTTCTATTTTTGGGTCAAATTTTAATCACTGTTTTAATGAGGATTTTTTTAGCCACTATTGTTTTCACAATTCTTTCTGTTTTTTCTGAACAAATCGTTGCACAAAATCTAAATGCAAATGAGGTTGTTGTAATAAAGGGGAAAAAATATATCATGCATCAGGTTGTGGCTGGTGAAACAGTTTATGCAATATCAAAAAAATATAATATTGATCAGACCTTATTAAAAGACTTGAATCCAACGGTACAAGAAGGATTACAGGTTGGTGATATGTTAAAAATCCCGTATATCGAAGGAAACGATTTATCACAGGTATCTGTTTATCAAAAGGGCGATCCCGATGGATTTTACAAGTATAAGATAAAATCGAAAAAAGAAACGGCGTATTCTATCGCCAGAGAATATGGTATTTCGATAGAAGAATTAAACGCCTATAATCCTGCTGTTAGAAAATATAAAAAGGGTGTTATTCTAAATATTCCATATTGGAATAAAGAAGAGAAGCCTGTTGCTGAAAACGCAAAACCGGTTGAAACAGCGAATAAAATTACCCACCAGGTTGTGTCTGGAGAAACGCTTTATTCGATATCAAGAAAATACAATGTCCCTGTCAACAATATTATTGCCCAAAATCCGGAGGCTAAAAATCTGAAAGCAGGGATGAAACTTTATATAGGTACAGGTGAAGCTGATAAAACGGAACCTCAGACTGAGATTTTGCCGGAACCCGAATATAAAGAGACTTCCGTTAATTACCTTGAACATATTATTGAGTCGGGAGAAACCATGTGGGGAACTACGCGAAAATATAATGTCTCTGAGGCCGAATTAAAAGCGTTAAATCCCATATTAAATACGGGTTTTCCGGCCGGTGCAGTTATTAAAATTCCGATTCAGGAGATTGAAAAAACTGTGGCAAAGCCTGTAAATGAAAATGCCTTTGAAAAACATTTGGTTGAGAAAGGTGAAACTTTATATGGCCTGTCGAAAAAATATGAAATTAGTATTCCTGATATTAAAAAATATAATCCGGTACTCGAAAATCGTAACCTGGTTTATGGCGAAACAATTTTGATTCCTCAAAAACCTGATGAAATTTTTGAGCAAATCGTAAGTAATAATAAGGCCGACTCGGCACGTTTGGTAGAAGATTACTACAAAGTAGAATTACCTGTAGAAATTCCGCAGGGTTGTTTCCTGGCAACGGCAGACATCGATACCAATAGAACTTATCAGATTGCTTTATTCTTGCCGTTTTTCCTTGAAGCAAATGATACTTTAAACCGCGAAGATTTGGTAATTGACACCACGACTCTTTATACTGAAGAAGAGGTGGAAGTAGCGCAGGATACAACCATTGAACTTGAAGAACGGAAGGAACTTTTTAAACAGTTTTACAGAGGAACCGAAAATTTCGTTCAGTTTTACGAAGGCGTTTTACTGGCTGTTGATTCGCTTCAAAATACAGGATTAAAAATACAGTTAGATGTTTTCGATACACAACAAAATGTAGATTCAGTCAGGCAGTATATTTTTTCTGATGGATTTCTTTCAACAGACTTGATTATCGGTCCTATTTATCCGTCGGTACAGAACGAGGTTGTTCAGATAGCCGGGAAAAATCGTATTCCAATTGTTTCTCCATTGGCATCGCAAAGTAAATATACCGCAAACAGTCCGGTTTATTTCCAGGTTAATCCTTCGCGCGAATATATTGCAATGCGCACTGCCGAAATGGTAGCAGAGGAGTATTTTAAAAGTAATTTTATCGTAGTAAAAACTCAGAATTATCAAGGAACTCCTGAAGGTGAGCTTGTTGAACTTTTTCAGGAAAAATTTTATAACTCGGGTTTTCTGAGCAATCAGCAAGGAGTAAATTTCACTATTTACGATTTTGAGCATGAAGGTGCATCCGGGTTGCGTCGAATTATGTCGAAAACCAAAGAAAATGTAGTGTATATTCCTTCGTCAGATGAAGGAAAGGTAAGTGTTGCTGTATCGAATGTAAATAACCTGGCCGACGATTATTCGATAACATTGATTGGTTCAAGCCGCTATCCGAATTATTCGAGTATCCAGCTTGATTATTTTCATAATTTAAAATTGAAATTTGTCTCTCCTTATTGGGTTGAATATTCCGAGCCATCAACCATCAGTTTTATTGAAAAGTATAAGAGCAATTTTGGAACTGAACCCAATAATTTTGGAATGCAGGGCTACGATGTTACTATGTATTTTATGCAAGCAATAACAACTTTAGGAAACGATTTCGATAACTGCCTGCCTTATTTGCATTCTAACCAGGTGCAGGGTAACTACCATTTCGAGAAATTAACTCAGTTTGGTGGTTATATGAACCAGGGAGTGTCTGTGATTCAATATACACCTGACTACGAGGTGGTACGTAAACGCATAAAAGGACAACCACGTTTGGTGGCTGAAAGGTAACATTAAAGTTTATTTCTGATCGTTCAGATATTCGTAAGTAACAAATGCAAAACGCGTTCCGTCAGGAGCCCAGGAAGGAACGTTTATAGTACCTTGTCCTCCTGTAAATTTACAAAGCATTTTTATTGAACGATCACTGAGATCCATTAACCTTAAAGTAACTTCTTTCATAGCCGGATGTGCGCTTCCCTGATTTTCCAGGTAACTGATAAAAACAATTTGTTTCCCATCGGGTGATGGATGCGCAAACCAGTTTGAATACGAATCATTAGTGAGTTGCTCTTTGCCAGATCCATCCGTTTTCATTCTCCAGATTTCCATTTTCCCGGAGGCCATCGAGTTGTAATAAATGTATTTTCCGTCGGGTGAAAATTCCGGACCGTCATCAAGACCCACTTCGTTGGTTAAACGCATTTCTTCGCCTCCTTCAATTGAAATCGTGTATACATCGTATTCCCCATTGCGCTCGGCACAATAAGCGAGCCTTTTGCCATCGGGTGACCAGCCGTGCCAGTACGACGGTGTATTTTGAGTGACTGCTTTTGGAGTTCCGCCTTCAATTGGTACAACATAGATTCTTGAACCGCCATAATTGGTTTCGCCTTCTTTTGCATTCGACTGGTCAAAATGGCTAATTGCCAAATATCTACCGTCAAACGAAATTCCGTGATCGTTGTTGCAGCGGTTTGCAAAGTTGGTATTTATCAGTGTTTTTTTACTTGATGCCAAATTAATTTTAGACAATTTCCCATTCTGGTTAATTACGAGAAAGTTTCCGTCACGGCTCCAGTTTGGTGCTTCAAAGTGTGCCTCTTCGCTTCGGATTATTTTGCGTTCGTTTGTTTCAATATTATAAACTTCCAGTGTCGATTTTACATTGTCCATTTGTGCGAAAGTTATAAATGGGAAAAGGATCAAAAACAGTAGGTTCAATTGTTTTCGCATGTAGTTCTTTTCGTTTATGATTTTGAGTTAATCGATCAGTTTATTGTTGACCCTTACATTTTTTAGAGAAAAATCTTTTATTAGACTTTTATCTACTGCATCATTTTTAGCTTCAATATTCAAATTTTCAAAATGGAAATGAGACAAACGATCGTATTCGCTGGTGTTTACATTAAAGAAGATATCGCATTTCAACTCGATGTTTTTTAATGTGATATTCTCGCAACTCGACACCGGTATTTCTTTTTGTCCTTTTAAGTCGAAAAACTGGCTCCATGGTTTTGCATAAATAAAACTGTGTGCCTGTCCTTTTATATTTTCAACCGTAATGTATTCGTATTTCTGTGGAGTGTCGCCCCTCATTTTCAACCAGAACATACGTTTCGCTTCATTTACATAACAATTACGCATTATAATGTTGCGGTCGTGAATAGATTCGCTGCCACAAGTTAATGCCGAATGACAGAATCCAAAATTACAGTCCTCTATTATGATATTTGTGTTCGCTCCGTTTCTGTCGTCTTTATCGGCCTGCGGACCTTTTCCTCCTTTTAGTGCAATCGCATCGTCGTTAACCGACATGTAGGTTCCTTTTATGAGGACATTCGAACACACGTCAACGTCAATAGCGTCGGTGCTGGGAGCTTTAACCGGTTGATAAGGCGAGTAAATATACAAATCCAGTATTTTTACATTTTCGCATTTATAAAGGTGGGTTGTCCAGAATCCTGAATTAATGAGTTTTACATCCTGCAATTGCACATTATTACTGTTCCAGATAAAAACCAACCTGGGTCTTGAAACTTCGAGGTTTGTACATTGGGGATTTTCTTTTCGTCTTTGCCAGAATGCTTTCCAGTAATTCAATCCATTTCCGTTAATTGTGCCTTTACCTGATATCGAAAAACCATCTACTCCGTAGGCATTTACCAGTGCCGGAAAATAATCCAGACTCTGGCCTTCCATTCTCGATGGCATTATCGGAAAGTTGGAAATGTCATCCGATCCTTTTAAGACAGCCCCTTCAGAAACATAAAGTGATGTTCCCTCTTTAAAGAATAAAGCACCACTCAAAAATACGCCCTTCGGAATTACAACAACACCGCCTCCTTGTTTCGCGGCTTCGTCGATTGTTTTCTGAATTGCCGCTGTTTGAATAACCAGACTATCGTTTACAGCTCCAAAGTCAGTAATTACGTATTGTTTCCCAAGATCATTCAGGGCGATTTTTGTTGTATTCGAAAACCACGCCGGATTACAGAACCATCTGGAAAAAATTTACTATTGCTATTCTGCGAAAATGAATATTGAGAAATTCCTAGCATAAGAAGACATAGTGTTAGTATCCGTTTCATTTTAATATGTTAATTTCAAGTACGTTATTAATTCAAGTATAACTTATTTTATAGTTTCCGCCAAATCAAAATGTTAATGAAACAACACTTTACATTGGAAACAATTAATTTTTAATTCCTCTTTTATAGCATTCGAGCGCCCTGTTTCTGGCCAATTTATGGTCGACCATTGGTGCAGGGTAAGCTAATGATCCAAATTCAGGAACCCAACGTTTTATATATCGGAGATCCTTGTCGAATTTTTTTACTTGTTCCGACGGATTAAAAATACGAAAATAGGGAGCAGCATCGCATCCTGTACCTGCCGCCCACTGCCAGTTGCCATTGTTTGATGATAGTTCAAAATCGAGAAGTTTCTCTGCAAAATAAGATTCTCCCCAACGCCAGTCGATAAGCAGGTGTTTGCATAAAAAACTGGCAGTGATCATCCGCACACGGTTGTGCATGTACCCGGTTTTGTTCAGTTGGCGCATTCCTGCATCAACGATTGGATAACCGGTATCTCCTTTGCACCAGCGCTTAAATTCCTCTTCATTATTTCTCCACTGAATACCATTGTATTTTTTTCTGAAGTTTTCGTTTACAACACGTGGAAAATGAAACATAATCTGCATAAAAAATTCGCGCCAGATCAGTTCACTTAAAAATTCAGGAGATATTTTATTCACTTCCTTTACAATTTTTCGGATGCTCACAGTTCCAAATCTCATGTGAACACTCAGGTAGCTGGTAGCATTTTCTGCTGGGATATCACGTTTTCGGGCGTAATCGTTTACAACCGACAGGTTATAATCTTTAACTTTTATACCAGAAGGAACAAATCCAATCTCCTTTAACTCAGGAATATTTGAACTAATAGGTTGTAACCATTCCCAATTAGGGTGTTTTAAATTATCAAGCTCTGGCGGTTGAATTTTTCCAGCCACTTTTTTTTGTAAGGTGTAAAAACGGTGTAAGGAGAACCATCTGCTTTAAGAACTTCGTGGGGTTCAAAAATAACATGGTCTTTAAACTGATAACAAGGAATGTGTTTTTCTTCCAGCATTCCAGTTACCTCGGCATCTCTTTTAATCGCATACGGTTCATAATCACGATTAAAAAATACTTCGTCTATCTCATATTCTTTAATCAGTTGCTGCCACACTGTTTTCGGATCTCCAACTTTTACCAGTAATCCCGATCCTTTTTCGCAAAGTTGTGCGTGGAGTTTCGCCACTTGTTTATGGATAAAGGTAACCCGTGCATCATTGGGTGGAAGTTCTTCCAGGATATTGGTGTCGAAAATAAACAAGGCGATCACTTTGTTTTTTCCTTCGAGTGCATGTATTAATGCAGTGTTGTCATACAGACGAAGAGCTCTTCTAAACCACAGAATCTTTGCCATTTCTGTTCTCTTTTTTATTGTGCCGATCTATAAAGCTTCCAGTTCTTCCCGGTAGTCGTATTGTAAATCTTCGTGAAGCATGGAAATTACCTTTTGAATACGTTTTACCTGGTTGATGTACATGTTAAAAACCACACGGCTTTGTTTGTAATTTAAGCGCGAAGCTTTCATTTTTTTACAAAAGTACAGCAGCAGTTCTATTTCAGTTTCTTTCTTCCCTGAATAACGGATATACTTATTAGTTGTTCGCAGAACTTTGCGTAAAGTTTTTTTTGCAAGATAAAAACTGCTTCTGTTCAGGCTACTAAATTGAAGATTGATTTCTTCTTTCACCAAGCGGATATATTCATTTTCGTTATACGCTTCGAATAAGAGATAACTGAGAAGTTCTTTGTTCTCTTTTTTGTATTTCGCCAGGCGTATAATAAGTTCCTGTAATTCTTCCGGAGGCAGAAGTTTCAGTTCCTTTTTTATGTGGCTAAGTGGTGCAATATCCATACAATTACAAAATAAAATAAAAAGTTGACGTTCACCTAATCTTCGCCCAAAAAGCAGGAAACAAGACTAGTGGCGTAAAATAATCTGTAAAAAACGTTTTTTGTCTTTTTATATCGAATTTATACCAAATAGAACCACGAATTAGTTTTGCAGGAGAATAAATACGGTTGGTGTGTTGTTTTGTGTCGGTTGTTGAATTAACGGTCATGACGTCAGTCTGTTACGTACCTTTGATATGAAAACAATAAACAAATAAAAATAATTATCATGAAAACAAAACTTATTCTTTTAGCAATTTGTGTAGCAGTATTGAGTATGGGAGCCACCGCAAAAAAAATAAAAGACGGACAGGCAATGACAGGCAACTCGTTAACTGCTTTTGGAATGTATACCGTTGTAAATGCAGATGAACCGATGGTATACGAAAAACAACTTCTTAAAACGTACGAATTAACCTACGAAAACACTAATAATACTGTTTGGATAGGTGTTTTGTGCGAAGATGAATTAAACTGTAAAACATTTATTGTTCGGACTGATGAGTTTGAAATTGAATACGCCTGCCGTAACAATATTTTTGGTGTAAAAAAGATTGAAAAACGTTTCCAGGAACTTCCTAAAGAAGAAATGGATTTAAAATTAAACAAAGTGGGGTACTACTCTCAACGGGTAATTTGTCAGGGTAAAAGATCGGAAGATGAACTGCTTGGTTTGATTGCCTGCTACTTTCCTGATCTGATCAACGACGAATATCAGGCAAGTTTTTAATGAAAAGACACAAACAGCGCAATTTTTTTCATAGAAGTATGAAAATTAAATCCCTGCCAGAGGGCAGGGGTTTTTTATGTGTTAAGAAATAAACAGAAGGGTGATCTCAAAATAGTAGTAGAGCGAAACACTCTTTTATTAATCCCGCTAGTAAAAACGCGGGATTTTTTCAATCAACGACAATTGATTGTCAGTAAAACGAAAGCTTGTATCTGCGAACTGCATACTTTAATCGTCCACTTATCACAGTTTTGATTTAATATGAGTGAATATGTTGCTATATTTAATCGGACTATAAAAAAAAGTAAATCACTAAGCTTAAAACCGGTGATTTACAGGCCTGAAAAACGGGGACAGGCCTCTCGCTTATTTGATTTGTAATATGTTTACATGAATAAACTGTTGAATGATACCAGTTTTTTGTACCGGGGAACCAGGCATTTTTTGTTTTTCAGCCTGACCGTACTGGTTTTTACAGGCATTTTGTTTGTTCAAAACCAGGAGGAGGGACTTTGGAAAACATTGATAGATACTTTAATCAATGCTATATTCTTTTTCGGTTATGCTTATATTACAATTTTCCTGCTGATTCCTGAATACCTGTTGAGGGCAAAACTGGTCTGGTTTATTGTTTTGTTTTTATTGATTGGTGTCGGGTTGTCGGCTCTTAAACTGGTCTGCTCCGACCGGATTTTTTATGCCTCAATATCTCCTGAAAACATCGAAAAGAGTGGGGTAATGAATTTGCGCTTTATCGTTGTAAATACAAAAGACATGACTTTTATTGTGGCACTCTTTTGTATTGCCAAATTCGTAAAAGATTATCTTTTTACCGAACGTATCAGAAAAAAACTGGAACTGGAAAAAAGAGAAGCCCAAAGCAAATTATTGCAGTCTCAGTTCGACCCGCATTTCATGTTTAATACCATCAATAATTTATATGCCTTATCTCTTCTGAATCCTGTAAAAACACGTTATGTGATCGATCGTATGAAGATCGTACTTTCATATATTATCAGCGAGAGTCAAAAAGAATTTGTAAACCTTAAAGATGAAACAGAGCTGGTTGAGAATTACATTCAGCTCGAAAAATTACGCTACGGTAAGCGCCTGAAAGTGGATTATACCATTTCCGGGAATATTAAATTTTTAAGGATTCCCCCGATGCTTTTATTTGTTTTGGTTGAAAACAGTTTTAAACACGGAAGCAGCCTTGACGCCGGAACCCCGTGGATAAAAATAAATGTTGATGCAGAACCCGGTAAAATAGTACTGGCAACAGAAAATAGCAAGCCCAAAACAATTTTAAAGAACGAACCTGATTATGAGAAAGGGAAAGGTTTAAAAAGCCTGAAAAAACGTCTTGAAATAATATATGGTACCAAAGGGTATTTATTAAAGGTAAAAAGCGAAGAACGTTCATTTGCTGTAACACTTGAATTATCGGAAGAAATTGAAAACAGGCAGAATACATATCGCTAAAAGAGATTTTATCCTGCACTCCATTTTCTGGTTGGTGTGGATTGTCTCGTTCACTTTTATCCAAAGTTTGAACGAGGGAGGCGGTACCTTTGTTTGGTTAATGTATTATGTAATTACCCTGCCTGTTTTTATGGCGCACACCTATTTAATTGCTTACTGGTTATTACCTGTTACCTTTTTTAAAAACAGATATCTGCTGTTTGTCGGAGGAATTATTGTTTTATTATTCGTTTTTTCGGTGATAGAACTGGTAGTAAGCAATTATTTTGTTTATGGGATTTTTGATAAAACCCGGATGTTTGGCCCCAACTACCTCAATATTAAAAATATTGTTATTAGTGGAATTGGAAATCATTTTATTATTCTTGTTTTTCTGTCGATAAAGGTTGTGGCATCGTGGTACCACGCCGAAACTCAAAAAGAAGAGTTGTTACTTTCGAAAGTAGAGACAGAGCTTGAAATTTACAAGTATCGGCTTCAACCTATAATCGTTATGTCTTTAATTGAAGAACTTGATATTGTTGCTGATAAACAAGCTGACAAAACCCCTGAAATGATTATAAAAATCTCTAATTTTTTGAACGGATTTTTGTTTGACGGAAAAGAAGAACTTATTCCCCTTGAACTGGAGGTGAAACTAATCGAAAGTTTTTTGGAGATTCATAAACTTGCTTGTGGAGAAAAACTGATCAGTAATTTCATGGTTAACGGAAACCTGAAATCGCATGTGGTTCCGCCACTTTTACTGCTTCCTGTAATAAACAGTGCAATAAAATTGGTATATGAATGTAACAATTCGTACGAAAGTACAGTCATTATAAAAGCGGAGAAGAAATATTTGTTGTTCACGTTTACATTTTGGAGCGAAAATGAGTTTAGCTTAAATGATAACGAAAACAGCGAGATAACGAAGAAACGACTAAAATATAATTTTCCCGGAAAACATAGATTGGTCGAGAATATTGATAACAATTTTAGAGAATTTAGTCTCGAAATTTTTACATGATTTGTAACAAAAAAGGAAATTAAGAGACAGGTTAATAAAGCAGACAAGAGAACAGACAAAAACAAAAGCTAATTCGTTTTACCATGAAAACTAGATGCCTCATTGTTGATGACGAGCCTCTCGCACGTGATTTAATGCGAAGTCACATCGAAAAACTGGAGAATTTTGAAATTTGTGCCGAATGCGGCGATGCCATGAAAGCATTGCAGGAATTACACAACCATAAAATCGATTTGATTTTTATGGATATTCAAATGCCGCAAATAACCGGTATTGAATTTCTTAAAACTCTGAAAAATCCTCCTAAAGTTATAATAACAACTGCCTTTCGTGAATACGCACTGGAAGGTTTCGAACTTGATGTGGTCGATTTTTTATTAAAACCCATCACTTTCGAACGTTTTTTGAAATCGATTAACAAATACTACCAGGCAACGCACGAAGAGGTAAAAGTTTCTCAACCTGTTACAATGAACAACAACCATAATGAAGAAGCTTTTATTTATGTGAAGGAAAACAAAAAAGTGCTTAAAGTTCACCTCAACGATATTTTATATGTTGAAGGATTGAGCGAATATGTACAGATTTTTACTGCCGAAAGGAAAATTATTACCAAAACGAGTATGACTAATATGTCGGAGAAACTTCCTGAAGAAAGTTTTATGCGAATCCATAAATCATATATCGTTTCGCTTTCAAAAATTGAAGCATTTACTTCGAGTAGTATCGAGGTGCCCGGAAAAGAACTTCCAATTGGGCGGAGTTATAAAAATTCAGTGCTGGAAGTATTGCAATTACAGAGTTAAATGAAACAAATTATGGTGTTGGTAGTTATTCTTAGTTTAATTTTGTTTCGGCGGAAGATTTATTCATAAATATTTTCCATAAAAATATAATCTTTGAGTCTGGTTCTTCGAGATCCTTTATCGGTGATAACTTAAGAAGTTCTTTTCTTAAATTATTCACGACCTTCAAATTAGCATTTGGATTTTGCTGAAAAGGAATGTCATGGATACAAAAAGTAAGTACCGTTTTTAAGGTTGTTCCCCTGACACTGATTGTATGTTCCGAGTATTTTGCAGGATGAATATGGATGTAACGTTCATGAATATCTCCCAATCTTATCATCCATTCCGATTGATCTGAAAGCTCAATCTTTTTCCAGTGCGAACCACCGAGCCATTGAATAAATTGTTCTCTGCCATTTATATTTATGGACTGAAAATAATTAATACATTCTGTGCAGATCTGTTCAATATCCAGTTCTCCGAGGTAAAAGTCGATCAGGTTATTCCCAATTAGCAACATTTCTTTTTCTACATCCTTCCATTTTAGTTTTTTCCATATTTCTAACTCATTTACCAAAAATCCAAAATGATGTTTATGTGGATTAAATGTTATGGGAAATGGAATTTTTACCGGCATTCTTACAGCATTTCAAACAATTCCATAAATTTACCATAAATGAAATAAAATGGCACTCTTACCAATTCATAAATATTTTTGTTTTAACGGGCAGATTGAACCTGTTGATGAATTTATCCCGTCGGAGAATGAGGGAGGAATTTATGAAGTACTTCGCGTTGTAAACGGAATTCCATTATTTCTGGAAGATCACATGGAACGTTTTCATAAGTCAGCTAATATTGCGGGAAAAACAATTCGTTTCTCGGTTAGTGAGATTCAGGAAATGTTGCATCGCTTGATCAATAAAAACAAGGTAGGAGAGGGGAACATTTTGATTTCGTGCAAAACGAACCTGAAAGCATTTTTTATTCCTCATAAATATCCAAACGAAGAGCAATACAGGCACGGTGTGGTTTGTGGTGTGTTACGTGCTGAAAGGGAGAATCCGAATGCCAAGGTATTCCAGACTTCGGTAAGGCAGCAAGCCAATGAACTGATAGCAGAAAACGATTTTTTTGAAGTGTTACTGGTCGATCATGAGGAACGGATTACTGAAGGCAGCCGCAGCAATGTGTTCTTTATTAAAGGAAACGAAATTATAACTCCTTTGGCAAAGCAGGTTTTGTTGGGGATTACCCGCCAAAAGGCTCTTGACTGTGCTCAGAAATTGGGATTGAAGGTAACAGAGTGCGATGTGCATGTTAATGATCTGGCAAGTTTCGATGCGGTTTTTGTAACCGGAACGTCACCAAAAATTTTACCGGTTAAAAAGGTGGCAGAATTTAAGTTTAGTAGCAGCAACTCCATTCTCAGGTCATTAATGTTTTGTTTCGATACTATGATTGCAGATTATATAAAAACGCCCGGCATTTTTTAGCCAGGCGTTCATTTTATTATGATCGTGTTTTTATAAACGGTCTCTTAAAATAGCTTCCACTTCCTTGTAATCAATATCTCCTTTTTCTCCTAATACTACACCGTTTTCTTTGAAACGAGTGGTTATAATATCAATGGTTTCTTCAGGAACTTCGTATTCAGGAAGAGTAGTAGGCACACCAAGCGATTCGAAAAATTCGATTGTTTTTGCAATAGCAGAGTCAATACGTTCGTCTACTGTTCCTTTGGTAATTCCCCAGATTCGTTCACCATATTGCAAGATTTTATCCTTTTTGCTTTCGCGTTTAACGTGCATTATGCCGGGCAGAACAATGGCCAGCGTTCGTCCGTGGTCTATCCCGTGAAAGGCTGTCAGCTCGTGCCCGATTCCGTGGGTTGCCCAGTCCTGTGGAACACCAACTGCAATAATACCGTTCAATGCCATGGTGGCGCTCCACATAAAATTGGCTGCGGCATCGTAATCGGTTTTATTTGCCAGCACTTTCGGACCTTCTTCAATCAATGTCAACAAAATACCCTCTGCCCAACGATCCTGTAATGGAGAATTCACTTCATAGGTCAGGTATTGTTCGAAAACATGAACAAACGCATCAACAACACCATTTGCAATCTGTTTATCAGGTAGCGTAAATACACATTCCGGATCGAGAATTGAGAATTGAGGCATCACAAGTGGTGAGCTAAAAGCTTTTTTCTCTTTGGTTTCCGCGCGGGTAATTACTGAGTTGCCATTCATCTCTGAACCGGTGGCAGGTAAGGTTAAAACGGCTCCCAGCGGAATGGCTTTTTCAACCGCTACTTCACCAGCTTTATCCAATATATCCCAGGGATCGCCATTTTTGTATAATGCTGCACTGGCAATAAATTTGGTGGCATCCAAAACTGATCCACCTCCTACAGCTAACAGAAAATCTATGTTTTCACTTTTTACGACTTCCACTGCTTTCATACAAGTCTCATAATGAGGATTGGGTTCTATTCCTCCAAATTCGAACAGTGAAAAACCGTTAAGTGCATTTTTTACCTGATCGTAAACCCCTGTACGCTTAATACTTCCTCCTCCAAAAACCATTAATACTTTGGCTCCTTTGGGAATTTCTTTTTCAACTTTTGGAATGCTGCCTTTGCCAAAAACAATTTTTACGGGATTTTTGTATTTGAAATTGTACATGATTATAATTTTTTTATAGGTTTACTAAGTTCAACAAATAACGGTAAATTTTGATTAAAGGATTACATTTTTTCAATAAAAAAGATACCAAAGTCGATATCGATTTTAAAACACTGATTTCTGAATACAGCGATGAGAAAATTATTTCAGCTTTGAAACAAAGAACTTATTATATTCCTGAAGCAGAAAGATTTCTTGTGGAAGAAGCTATAAAAAGAGGGATTATTTTTTCGGAGCAAGATTTACTGGCCGAAGAATACAGAGTTGAAGAGTTGCGTTTTTCATTCTTCCCGTCAATTAAAGACAATAACATTCGGAGCAGGATCAGAAAAAGTATTGCTCGTAGTTTGGTTATTGCAGGCATAATCCCGGTTGTTTTCGGACTGGTAGAACTTAATAAAGGTGTATCAGCTGAAGGAAGTTTGATACTGTTTTTCGGCTTGTTTTGGATATTCAGCTCCTCGCAGTTGGTGAGAGCTTTTCAGAAAATGTTTGCCTGGATGTTACTGTCGGCTTCGTTTCTTGCGATGGTGTATATTACTGTTCGTTTTATTTTAACAAAAGACGCCGTATTCATGGATGTTTTTATCCCTGTTGTTGTTTTTGGATTCATTGTTTACGGATTGATATTTTTGATAAAAATACATGAAGATTGATTACTTGTATGAACTCGATTTCACTATATTTTGCGGATTTTATAACCAGGATTGAGGTTGTTTTCCGCCTTTCATCCATTCGTCTATTAAAATCCCCTGTTTATCGAATTAAAGGTATTTGAAATAAATATCAGCTCTATTTTTGGCTATACAAATTTAAAAGCCATGAAGACTGTTTCTCTATTTATTTTAAGCGTATTATTTATTCCCTTAAGCCTTTTTGCCCAAAACGATGAGGATTGGTATTCGAAAGAATATAATGTTGATAAATTTTCGGAGATCTATCTTGAAGGTGGATTTCGTGTTCATCTTATCCAGGGAAATGAACATAAAGTACTAGTAAAGGCTTCTGATAGCGATGTATTCGATTATCTGCAGGTAAAACACTGGAGCAATGAGTTGCGTATCGATATTGAGCCCGATAACTTTGAATTCGACAGGATAGCACTTTATATCACCTTTCAGGATCTGGAAAAATTACACATTGAAGGAGGAGTAAAACTTCGGACTCACGGATACCTCGATTTAAAGGATTTTGATGTTTACGTGGGCGGAGGTGCTAAAATCGATCTGTCGATGAAAGCGGATAATGTTTCGATTGTTGGGGAAGGAGGTGTTCTTTTTGATTTGGAAGGTGTTGCCCGGTCGCTTGATATTCGTTTGTCGGGAGCCGGACATGTTGATGCCGACGAGTTAAAAGCAAAAGATGTGGAAGTTGAGATTGAAGGTGTTGGAACCAGCAGCGTTTATGCAACAGAAACACTTTTTGCCAAAATTGAAGGAGTTGGAAAAATAACTTATAAAGGAAATCCACAGGTAACAAAAGATGTTGATGGCCTGGGATCGGTAACAAAAGATTGATTTGAATTCCGGTGAGCGCATTCCCCGTCAGCTCTGCTGCGGGGTTAGCGAACAAAATACTAAAAAAGTCCTTGACGGAATCGGATTCCTCGTCAGCTTTGCTGCGAGGAGTTTCAATTACATACTACTTGCGCCGGTAATCATAGGCCGGTGCTATTCTTTTATTAAGTTTGGTTTGGTTTTATTAGAGGCTACCGGAGGGTAGCCTTTTTTTATAAAAAAAGGACAAACCCAGAGGTCTGTCCTTCCTGTATTATTTTTCAAAAATAAATTCCGGTTTATCTAACAACGCTTCCCTTTTGTTTTTATCAAACTTTGAGAAACCACGATCGAACATCCGATGCGGGATTGCCGGGATTTTAGCACTTTTAGAAGCAGTGAAAGTTGTACCTGTAATATCTTCGATGGCTGCTTTAAATAACGGATCTTCCATGTCTCCCAAAGGTTTGGTGTCGAACAGATCGTCTGCAACAGGAATATCCGGAGCAAAGCCGTCTTTAAAGTCGGTTACTCCTACCGAATTGGCATACCTGATAACAATAGGTTGGATTCCCCAATTATTAATTTCTTCGTAATAGCTTGAACTTTGGTAAATATCTTCCGGCATCAGAGTTATCGAGCCTGTGTATTTTCCATGAGTGGTGTCGCCAACTGTAATTACTTCCGACATATAGGGCCTTAATCCCGTAATTGTTAATTCCGAAGCCGAGGCTGTTCCCGAGGAAGTAAGGAAGTAAATTCTATTTAATCCCATTTTAACAGGAACCTCGCTGTCGAAATCAACTTCGATTTGACTCATTATTTGGTTATCAGTCCAATAGTCCTGTAAGTCATTGTTCCACCGGAATGTTACCAAGGTACTTTGATTATTTACTACATCAATAGGTGCTAATGAACTGCATAAATGTTGAGCAGCAGAAATAGCTCCACCCGGATTATATCGTAAATCAATAACCAAATCGGTAACTTGATTATCAATCATACTTTGAAGCGCGGTGTCGATAGCATCTGTATAATTGTCTAAATATTGCGAGTAGAAAAGATATCCGATTTTGTGGCCATCCTTCACAACAACCGAGGTTTTTACAACTGGGTTCAGTTGCAGTTCACGGGCTGTTAGTTCTACTGACGAACCTGTTGTAATTCCGCTGTTAGTAAGAACTCCCAAAGTAATATTCATGCTGGGGCTGTATAGTAAATCGGTGTAATTGTCTTCTGTAATATCGCTATTGTTCATTAATACAATAATATCGCCTCTTTTTATACCTGCCTGAGATGCCGGAGTGTTGGGATAAACAAATTCAACAATGGCAAATACATTTCCTGTATTTGAGAACAGCCCAAAGGCAAGCGACCAGCCATAGCTTGTTTCCACACCTTCGAAACTTGCTTCCAATGCTTCAATGTCATCTGTAACGAAAGACCAACGGTCATCTTCGTATAAAAGTTTGTCGAAATATTCTTCCGAGTTTGTTTCGTATTTATAATCGATTTCCGGTAATTCCTCATTCCACAGATAATAAATTTCCATGGCATCTTTCATAAAAAGATTTACCTTTTGTGTTAAGGCCGGAGCTTCGGTGCTTGTTTCCTCTTCATCTTCCGGTTTTGGGTCCTCTTTTTCACATCCACTAATTACTCCAATCAGAAATAGAAGGAGGAACATTAACTTTATTAAATCTTTCATTCTGGTATTTGTTTTTATTAAAAAATATTCTCCTCCTATTGAAGAGTGTTTTTAATTCTAATTAACATTCTTACGTATTTTGTCTTTAATTATTATATCTGCACAATTAAATTATCACAAATATAATTACTTAAACGATTTAAGATTCTTTCGGATATTCAATCCGAACATGGTAAATATTAATTAACTTTTGTAATAGTATAGCTTTAATAGTGCTGATATCGCGGAAGGTAAGATCGGAACTGTCCAGTTGCCTGTCTTCTATTTTTTGATCGATCATTGTGTCGATTTGTGCTTTCAGGTTTTCAACAGTTTTATCTTTCAGACTCCGGCTTGCAGCTTCAATTCCATCCACCAACATCACCACTGCTGCTTCTTTCGATTTTGGCAGCGGGCCGGGATAGATAAATTTTTGTTCATCTATTTTTTCATCGGGATTTTCCTTCTGATGCATCAGGTAAAAATATTTGGCTTTGGTTGTGCCGTGATGCGTGGCAATAAACTCAATCACCGGATCAGGAAGTTTATATTTTTGTGCCAGTTTAACACCATTTTTAACATGGTCGATAATAACCTCCGCACTTTTCATATTATTTAATTTGTCGTGTGGATTTAAACCTGCAGCCTGGTTTTCGATAAAAAAGTTGGGACGTGCAATTTTGCCAATATCGTGATAAAGCGCACCGGCACGAACTAAAAACGGATTTCCCCCGATCTTGAGAATCACTTCTTCTGCAAGGTTAGCTATCTGCATCGAATGTTGAAATGTTCCGGGAGCTTCTTCGGCCAGCTTTCTCAATAAAGGTTGGTTACTGTCTGATATTTCGATTAAAGTAACATCGGAAATAAATCCGAACAGTTTCTCGAAGATGTAGATTAACGGATAAACAAGAAGTATTAATAAACTGCTAATGGCAAACCATTTAAGGTTAGAGTAGTTTTGTGCTGTTAGCAATCCTCCGTGAATAAGATTTAACGCAAGGTAAACAAGTGAATAAGTTAGAAATACCCAAATGGAGGCCAAAACCAAATGAACCCTCCTGTGCATTTTGTTCAGGCTGAATACAGCAACAATACCTGCTGTTACCTGAACTAAAATAAATTCGAAGTTGTTGGGAGCGTAAAAGCCTATTAAAATTGTTGTTATTATTAACAGAAAGGTAGCCGTTCTAGAATCGAAAAATGTTCTGATAACAATGGGAAATATAACCAACGGAACCATGTAAATATGCAGTGTTGGAAACGAATTGATAAAAATAGAAAGGAAAATAATGCCGGTAGTTATCAGCAACAAAAAGCTAAGTTTATTAAACTGGTTAATAATATCTTTTCTGTAAATAAAAAGAAAGCCGAAAATAAGTCCCATTAAAATTATTATCAGCAGAGCTTTCCCGAAAGATACCATGTAGCGGTTCACTCCTTTGCCACGCTCTTTTTCGTAACTGGCTTTTAACGATTCAAGTACCTGGTATTTATTCGAGTCAACAATTTCTCCCTGGAGAACAATGCGTTCTCCCTGTTTCATCATTCCCCTCGTTAACGACATGTTTTGCGTAAGTTCGTCTATTTCCTTTTGGGTGGTTTCTTCGTCGTATTTAAGGTTGGCAGTTATATATTTTTCTAACGAAAGATTCTTTAACCATTCGTTTTCTTTTCCTTGTGTAATCAGGCTTTGGATTGTACTATGCAAAGAGTTATAGGCCGATTTTTCAGAATAGAGCTTATCAATTTCAATCTTAGTAACAAGATTCCCTGTTCGTTTCTGAATTTCAGTTTTACCATCCAGTTCGGTATATGAATCAGCGGAAAATTGTAGTATGCCGGTAAAGTATAAATCTTCCAGTTTGTTTTTCAGTGTATGCAGGACGAGTGATTTTTCCTCCTCAGATGAATCACCCGTCAGGTTTATATCCTCTTGCAGATGTTCCAGTGCGGCAGAATAATTCGATGTGTCGAAAATAAAATACGGGATAACAGCGTTTGCCTGCTCTTCTTTTTCCTCTTCAAGTTCGGCAGGAGATTTTAAAATGGCAAAGTCGAAAGGTGCAACCAGGTTTTCGTGTCGCCACGGAAATCCTTTCTGGTATTCGTATTTGAATTTGGGTTCGCCCGGAAGAATAAAATACAAGGCAGCAGCTGTTAAAAGGAAAGCTGATACCTGAAGTGATATTTTTGTATAGCTTTTAAGTTTCCTGTAAAATTTTTTCATCTTATTAAAATTGTTTGTTTTTCTCTGGAATAAGATGGAACTCGCATGATTTTAAAAATTCGCCTATGTGTAAAAATTTTCTCATGCTTGTTTCATAATAAGTTTATCGTAAAATTAATAATTCAAAAAAGTGAACTCGTCCTGAAAGGTGAAGTAAACAAAGTTAATTCAAAAAAATAAATGCATTCAACCACAGGTAAGGCCATTTTTCATAGTTTTGTGAATATACATGTAAAACAGAGATCAATCCTGTTATACAAAATAAAATTAAGAAAATATTGATGAACTACGGTATTTCCAACTTAAGTATTATTCCTGTCAGGCACGAACCATCGGAAAAAAGTGAAATGGTTACTCAGGTATTGTTTGGTGAACATTTTGAAATAAGGGAACAGATGGTCGGGTGGACCAATGTGAAGCTGGCTTACGATGGTTGCGAAGGTTGGGTTGATACCAAAATGATTACTCCGATAAACACCCGGACCTTAAATAAAATAGAGAATAGTCCAACAGCTGTAACTTCTGATGTAATAACTATTGTTCCGGTTAACGAGGAACAGAATCTGATGCTTGTTTCAGGAAGTACACTTCCGGTTTGGAGGCCTTATTTAAAGCAGTTTTCCGTAATTCGCGATACCTACCTGGCTACAGGAGAGGTGATTTACGGAGAAATAAAAGACCCGCGTGAAATTGTGATTACCCAGGCGCTGAAATATTTTAATGCACCGTATTTGTGGGGGGGCAGGACGCCTTTTGGTGTTGATTGCAGTGGTCTTACCCAGGTTATTTATAAAATGATCGGGGTTCAGCTTCCGCGAAATGCCAGCGAACAAGTGAAGGTGGGAACTGCCATGAGTTTTGTTGATGAGGCAGAACCCGGCGACCTGGCTTTTTTCGACGACGAAGAAGGTAACATCGTCCATGTTGGAATTATCTGGAAACGCAACAAAATTATTCATGCATCGGGGCAGGTTCGTATCGATAATGTCGATCAGTTTGGAATTTTTAACATCGATACGCAACGTTACACCCATAAAATGCGTGTAATGAAGAAAATAATTACTTAATATGGAACGGATACAGTTTTTTATTTACCTCATTATTTTTATTGCCGTAGTGTTTTTGGTTGTTAAATACTGGAAAACCGGCAAAAAGGACTAATTGTATCCCTCTGTAATCACATTAAATATATCCGAAATACCTGATTATGTATTCGTATAAATACCCGCGCGCCGCATTAACCGTTGATGCCATTGTTTATGTAAAAAAAGAGAATAATACATCTGTTTTACTGATAGAAAGAGGGCGCGAGCCTTTTAAAAATAAATGGGCTTTACCAGGCGGTTTTATCGATATGGATGAAACGCTGGAACAGGCCTGCATTCGTGAGCTGGAAGAAGAAACCGGGTTAAAGGTAAATTCCATGCAACAATTTCGTGCTTACGATGCCATCGACCGCGACCCGCGTCACCGAACGATTTCTGTTGTTTTTTCAACTGAACTGAAAGAAGAACAACAAGTAGTAGGTAGCGATGACGCAGCCCGCGCCGAATGGTTCCCAATCGATAATTTACCTGAGCTGGCTTTCGATCATGGTCAGATACTTGCTGATTTTTTTTTGTAAATAGAGTTACTCCTTATACATAAGTATTCCAAATACATTCATTTTAAAAGTGATTGAAATGCGGCGCATGGAAGGCAGCTGCTTTTTTTAACGGGATGACTGCGCCGCAAAACATCTTGCTCCTATTACCCCGGGTTGCTCTCACCCGAGGACTCGGGATCGTTTACCCGGGGTTATTCACATTAAATCCCTTCAGGATTTTTTATTCTGACGCTGGAGGCGGCAAACGTCAATAACCCTGCGTGAAAAGCCGGGTACTCTCGCAATTCGTTACTAGTTACTCGTAATTTATCTTCCTAGAATTTCCATCTCATTTTCACCCAAAGCTCGTCGCCAAGTTCCCACCAGCGGTTGATGGTTGCCCTGGCTGCAGTGTTTGAATATTCGGTCAGGAATTCGCGGCAAAGCTGAGTAGGTTCACCCTTTTCTGCATTCTTTTTATCCAGCTCCAGTAATTCTGTGGCACGGGTTTCAACGAACTCTGTTTCTCCAAATACCTTATCCTCGAGTTTTTTCACTTCAGGTTCTATAATTTCTTTTCCGGTTCCCCAGTTAACCAATGCCAGGCGATTGGCGCGTGTAAAGGCCCACATGGCCGACTGGCGGCTAAAATGTTTGTGTCCGCAGTAATTGTATGCATCGGGTAAACTCAGGTTTCCGCAGTAAATAGGGAAACGTGGTGTTAAACGCGGAATGTCGAGGCTGAACCAAACTTTGCCGCCAATTTCATCGGGCATATCGTCGCGGAGCTGGGCTATCCACGAATAAGAACAGTACTGAACAGAAATGGGCCTGTCGCGGACACATACGTCCTCTTGCAGTGAATTTAACAGGTCGCGGCGGTCTTTATACATCCACGGATGAGCAGCCGGACTGATAATGGTATCGATTATTTCGTTGCCATTTTCATCTTTGGTCTTTTTTGCCACCTTCAGGTTGCGGATCATTTCGTATTCCGTTCCGTCGTACGTTTGTTTATACAGGTCGTTTATCTCGCGGATATTTACCTTTTTATCCACTTTAACAGAAAATGGAAGTTCTTCGCTGTCGTATTTCAGGTTCAGGCTTGGAGCCATGGTGCTCAATACAAAATATTCGCGAATGCTGAATGGTTTTTCACCGCTGTAAGCTTTCCAGAATTTAAAGGTTTCTTTTCCATCCCAGTAACCCAGGTCTTTTGCCACCTGAAATACATTGTCGGAAGCCATAAAATAATCAGGATTATCGAGGTCGAGCTCGCCAATTCGCGGAATATTGGCCGAAATTCCCACGTGGTCGTCGGGGATGCGCTGAGCCGCCCATACGCCGCCGATCTTATCCGGGCCTTCGCCAAATATTTCCAGTTGCCAAACCTCTTTGGTGTCGGCAATGGTGATACATTCGCCCAGGTCGGCAAATCCGTATTCTTTTATCAATTTCCCGATTAGTTTGATTGCCTCGCGTGCTTTGGTGCAACGTTGCAGGGCAATACGTTCCAGTTCCTCGATAAGGAAAAGACCCTTTGTGTTTTGTAATTCCATTCTGCCTACTATGGTGGTTTCGCCAATGGCCAGCTGTTTTTCGTTGATACATGGGTAAGCCGTATTCAGATAAGCATACGTTTCCCGCGCTTCAGGAATAGTGCCTTTCAGTTCCAACCCGTCTTTGCTCCAGGCAGTGTGGGTGTGCATGGTGCCCCAATACACTTCGTGCGTGGTATCGTTATGGAATTTTTGTGCCGGAATAATATTCACCCAGGTGCGGTAATACGAGTCGCAGGTGTGGGCGGTTATTACTGAGCCGTCGTCGGTGGCATCTTTCCCGAACATGATACTGGTGCAGCTCTCTTTACGAAGATCATTTTCTTCTTGAGCGAAAACACTGATTGTGCTGATAAGAATCAGGATAAATAGAAATGAAATACGGATCATAGTGCAAAGTTTTGTTCAAATTTAGCGGAATTGTGTGTCTGAACAACAGCTTGTTACACGATGGACTGAATGCTTCTTTGAATACATCGTGCATTGGAATTGCATGTTTATGTTTAATGTATGATTATCAATGTTATGCATCAAAATTGAGGAGTGTGTTAAAATTTTGTGAATTTAGGGAAGTGCTTTTATCGTAGTGTGAGTTTGATATAAATCTCCTCGCTCGAACCAATTTTATCGGTATGCCATTGGGGGAAATTAACAGAAACAAACTTCTACCTTTGGTTGAGGTACAAACTGCAAATTAATATCAGAGAAAACTAATTCAATTTAACTGGTTGATATATTGCGTCCTATAAAATCAGGACATATTTGCCACACTAAGTAAACGTCTTTTTAAAAAGGGCAACTTTAAAAAAACACGAATATCATCTTTGCAATATAGCTTCGCGTTTTTTTAATAAAACATTACATGAAAACCAGATTAAACAAATGCCGATTCAAAGAATTGTGCACTGAATTTTTACATCTTCGAAAAGTCAGCTTCTTACTATTTTTTCAGAGGTATCATTCATCTCTGATTACGAAAATCTTTAATCGGCTTCAAACCTGTTCCTATTTTAAAACATTATTTATTTCAAGGTATGTTGTAATCAGTATTTGTGTTTCTTTTTTTCTGCTAATAAATGGCACAGCAACTGCTTCAAATAAAAAATCTGAAACGAAATCAATCCCCCGGGATTCGTTAAAAATGGCTTATCTTGAGGATATGGCTTTAAAAAATCCCCTAATGCGTCAGGTTAAGATTTCAACAGAATACATACCGGGCCGTGATATTAATACCAGTTTAAACAACGAGGACTTTCTTACCGGCAAGGCTCAAATTATCCGAAATTCATTCTTTTTTCGTTTGCCGTTGTTAACATTCAAAAACAACTCTTTTAATTTGTCGCTGGGTTCTTTTAATCAGCACGTGTCTTTAACGGAAATAAAAATGCACAATCCCGACTTTACATTCGACGATAATTTTCTTTCAAAAACAACAGTAAATGTGTCGTTGGGCTATACAACACGAACAACAATCTTCGGAAAACCGGCACTTATAAATACTGCCATAACCGGATTAATAAAACCGGACTTCTCAGAGTCGGTTCTTTCAGGAACGGGAGTAGTTTTATTGAATTTAAAACGGAACAAACAAACCAGTTTATCTGTTGGTGGAGCTGTTTCTATCAGTCCAAATTCAAAAGTTCCGGCTTTTCTGTTGGTGAGCTACGAACACCATTTTGTTGCACCAGATTTGCTGTTAACTTTAAACTTACCCTATCGTGCTATTCTGCGAAAACCTGTTGCAGGCAAGAGTTCTATAAGTTTTGTAAACGAGTTGAGCGGAACATTTGCGTTTTATAACATTCGCAATTCATATGTACCTGAACGTTCTCGTTACGGAACCAGTGAGGTTAAGTCGGGATTTACTTTTGAACATCGTATTGGGAAAAAATTTGTATTTGGAGCAAGTTGCGGAGCTTTATATACAACATCGTCAAAAATGAAAGAAAGTAGTAGTTACTGGGGAAACAGCTATTTTATAAAAAACGAAAACACGCTTGATCCTTATTTTAATATTTCAGTTTCGGTATTACCATTCCTTTAGATAACCGGAATCCACCTGTCCCTCGTTACACACGTTGGGCAGAGGGAGTACTCTTTATTTCGTCACAAGATGAGATTTTGCAATACCATTGCCGCCGACAATAAGCTGGTTGAACATTTCATTGGCGTGTTGCTGGGGGCAATGGCCCGAAAAAACTTCCCGGCATGCTTTTGCCGGTGGCAACGGATACACGGTGAACTTTTTGAAGTGATTGCCCGCGGCAATTGGTAGAAAAGATTTATGGCCATTCAATTGCCCGCGGCAATTAGCTCGCGAAACTTTCGGTCATACAATTGTCGGCGGCAATGCCTCTGCCGAACTTCCCTACGGATTTTACACGTGGGCAATGGCGTATTTATACGAAATTATGTTTACATTTAGAAAACCAAAAGCCGCCAATGCGATGATTACCTTACCGAAAAAGAAAAGTTTTAACATAACAAGTGTTGTTATACCTCCAAATAGGTGGAATAACATCACCTTTTTAATTAATATAAGCGAAATAACATTACCTGTGGTGATGCACACTAGTTAGGGCAAATTTTAACGCAACCCAAAAGCAAAAAAACTCATCTATTTGAAAAACTATGAAATACAGGATATTATATAAAACTACATCAAAAATAAAACGAGAATTAAAGGAAAAAACATTCCTTTTACTTGTCCTAATATTTCTGTTAATTTCATGTAGAGAAGAAACTACCTATCAATTACAGATTCTTATAAAAAATGAAACGGAAAATGAATTATCATTAAAGTTATATCCGAAGCAAGAATTTTTAAAAGGGGATTTATACAAAATCTCCGATTATGGAGACTATACAAAAACGGAAAACGAAATAGAGCCAAACGATAAATGTGCTTTATATCTTTCTGTTGATTTAACCAGAAAACCTTATATGCTTGCATCAGAAATTTTTGACAGCATATTAATTATTCCAATACGTGAGGATGAAATTGAAATGAAATTCACACAAGATACAGTAATTGGTTATTCCGAGAATCTCTTTGATGAAACAAGCAATTGGAACTATGAAATACTGAATTATAACGAGCCTACAAATTTCACACAAAATCCAGTGGAATCGCATAATTATAGCTTCTCAATATCTGATGAAAAATAAAAAACTTGCCCTAACAAATTGCAAATTGCATTGCGGGTGCAGTGGTGTTCGTTGTCTCTGCTCCTTTCTTGACCATCATGTCCTGTCGGACACTGACGCTCTTCGAAATCCGCAACGACAACTTGCAAGTGACCGTTATTTAAGCTTTGTTATAGCATATTAAGACTTGATAGATAAAAAATTAAATTTACAAGGGAAAGTTACGGAAACTCAAAACAGTTAATAATAAAAATCCATATGAAATTAAAAATAAAAATAAGAATAGCGGATGTTATAAAATATTTTATTGAGGCTTTGATTGTGTCTTTTGGAGTTATATTAGGGTTAGTGTTGACACAATATTATACGCAAAAGAAGATTGATAGAAATTCAAAAGTAGCCCTATACCAGATTATTGAAGAGTTAGAAACCAATATACATAAATTTGAAGAATCATTAGAATATCATAAAAAGATTGCAATTCAGATAGATAGTGTGATACCTTTAGTAAAATGGGAAGATTACGAAAAAAGATATTTTGATTATGAAAATTTTAGATTTAATGAAATAAAAGGTTGGGACGGACTAAGGACAGTAGATTATGTAGATGTAATTTTTGAAAGTGTTAAAGATAATGGTGTTTTTCAAGAATTAAATATCGAAACGATTAAGTTAATTTCTAATGCGTATTTTCAAATGACAGCCTATGATGACTTTAAAAAAACATACTGGAATAAATTCTTTTCCTTCGATTCAAAAACAACTGTCTTTGATATAATATCACTACTTTACAATATTAAGAATGATATAGTATACTTAGAAAACCAAACCCTTGAAGAATTAAAAAAAACTAAATCAGAATTGGAGAAAACAACACACAACAATGTATATACAAAATAGGCGTGATAGTAGTAAATTTAACGGTTGTAGCCCGCTTCAACATCGTAACGGTTTGATAGGTTTGAAGCTCGCATTCGCCTACATTTGCATATACTTGTCGGTTACCAGTAATACTAAGATCCCAATAAAATTATAAAAAATGGAAAAAAAGAACCTCTCTGAATTAACTGATGCAGAACTAATAGCCGAAAAAAAGAAACTGCAAAAATCCAAATTCATTAGTGCCATAACGATTGGATTTCTTGTGGGTATCGTTTTTGCAGGAATTGTGGCATCGATTATTGCGAAAAATATTTTAGTCATAATACCGTTAATATTTCCTCTTTATTTCATTTACAGGTTATTTACCAATCCCCCAAAAAACAATGAACTGGAAGTGCTCTTAAAACAAAGGAATCTAAATTAATTTGAAAGAACGGATTCCTATTTCAAAATATGACTGAAAATTTAATTGTTCTAAAAAAATTGAGCTAAAGAAATTACTGTAGTCTGTAAAAACATACTCAAAATATATGAAACGACAAAAACGGAATGAACTAAGTCCTAAACGAATTTTCCATATTTTAAGTTATTTGCAATATCCATTGTTAATACCAGCTATATATTTTTCAATTAAACCCTATTTTAATGGGATGGAGTATTTAATCGAAAATATTAGTATTCTATTTAAAAACTACAATTATCTTTTAATTTTTATGGGACTAGCAATCAGCTTTTCAACACTTCAAGATACTAGTAAAACATCTCTGAAATTTGAGAAAAAGATATGGAAGAATCCAAAATATGGCAAAAGGATGATATTAATGATTTCAATAATCACTTTCTTAACTTTATCATTTGGACTCTTTGGATATTTTATAACCAATAACAATATTATAAAGGAATTCTCAATTGGCTCAATGGTATTAGCAATTGGATTAATTGGATTTTTAAAAACAGCGATTGAGGTATTTGAAAATCATAGAATAAACAAAATATAGATAATAAAAGTACACTGCTAACATCTTTGTATAAGTAATGGCAGGGAATGTGCTAAATATCAAGGCTTGTAGCCCGCTCAAACAGCGTAGCGGTTTGACAGGAACGCTCTCCGAAATCCGCCCGGACGACATGTACCAACCGTTTAAGACCATGACACTAAACATGATAAATGTATTAATCTTGACAAAAAGAATATTAATAGGACTGGCAATGAAGAGTAATACTTGCTTTACAACTAATGACTGTCAATCCCGTGTAACATCAAGAACGAGTGCATTATAATTTTATGTATTTCGCTTAAATATTCGTTCACCGCTTTGGTACTTCCCGGAAGCGAGAATACCAGCGTTTTGTTTTTTACGCCGGCGATTGAACGGCTAAGTAGTGCATTGGGTTTTTCAGCTCCGTATTTTAAACGGATGTGGTCCATAATTCCCGGAATCTCAAGATCGATAAAATTTGAGATAACGGCAGGTGCAATATCGCGCGGCCCGATACCGGTGCTTCCGGTGGTGTAAATAATGTCGTAATTCTCACCGATAGCAGCCTCAAGTTCCTTTTCCAATAGTTGCTTTTCGTCGGGAATAACGCTGCGGTTTGTTTCGCAATTATATCCCCGGTTTTGAAACCAGTCTTTGCTGAGTTTTTCAATGAGCGGCCCGCTTTTATCTTTATAAATACCTTCAAAAGCCCGGTCGCTGAGGGTAATTACTTTTATCCTGAATGTTTTGGGGAGGTACACCAGCTCGTCGTTCTCTGAAAGTTTTCCCGGTGTAATTACCCGGCAAAAAATACCCTCTTTGGGCATCACACAGTTTCCGGTGAGTTTAAAAATTTCGCAATTATCTCCGTGGCATTTTTTACCAATCTGGGTGACTTCCAGTTCTACGTTCCCGTTTTTAAATCGGTCGAACGGTTTGGTAAGGTGCACCGGAAATCCAATGGTTGTAATATTCTCGGCAAATTCGCCGTAGTTGATTTTTCTTCCAAGCTCCCCTTCAAAACTCTCGATACTTTCAACCGCCAGTAAACTAATCTGACGGTGCCATCTTCCGGCATGTGCATCGCCCTCTATACCTTCGTAATTCAGGTTGATCTCTTTTCGTGGTTTTTTTATTGTCCCCTTTTTTTCTGAAATGTTGAGGGATTTTATTTTGAAGCTGGTCTGTTCCATAAATTACAAATTATAAACGTTGCAGTTTTTAAGTTATTAATGACCGAAGACCGAAGTCGGGAGTCCGAAGTTTCGGACTAATTTCTGTTTTTCACTTCTGTCTTCCGTCTTCTGACTTCGAGCTTTTTATTTCTTTTCTTTAAAATCAAGTTTAATATTGCTCATTACCATTTGTTTGTCAACGGCTTTACACATATCGTATATCGTAAGAAGTGCAACATTTACGGCTGTTAAGGCTTCCATTTCAACGCCGGTTTGCCCAATGCATTTTGTGAGGCTTTTTACCTCAACACCGTTTTCTTTTACCTCGGCTTTTACCTCCACTTTTGTGATTTGCAGCGGGTGGCAAAGCGGTATCAATCGCGATGTTTCTTTGGCCGCCTGAACACCGGCAATTTCTGCAATGGTAATAACGTCTCCTTTTTTTATGAGGCTTTCTTTTATCAGCCTGATTGTTTCAGGTTGCAAGGCAATAAATCCGGATGCCTTGGCCGTACGTACCTGTTGTGGTTTATGTCCAACATCCACCATATTTGCTTTTCCTTCGTTGTTGATATGCGATAACTGGCTCATATTTTATCCTCCAATGTTTGAAAATTCGTGCGAGTAAGTACCTATTCCTTTTTCCGGTTTGTTTATTAAGGCGCGGTGATATGCTTCCTCAATTCCCAGTTCCCTGACACTGTAGCGAATATCGGAATGTAAACACGGAACAATAAATCCATCTGCTGTAAGTCTTAAGCGGTTGCAGATAGCACAAATCCCGCCGATCCCACCATTTACCGGGTAAAATTCTCCGGTGCGTAAATCCATTTGCCTGATCAGCCGGAGTTTTAAACCTTTTTCTTTGCAAAACTCTTTCACAGCTAGTTCATCCTCTTCGTTCTCCCCGGGAATGCGAACAAAGTTTATTTTAACAGGAAGGAGTCCGGCTTCAAGAGCTGCGTCAATTCCTTTTAAGGTTTGTTTCAGTTCCCCAATACGGGTAATTTTTTTGAATTTATCAGGATTTAAAGTATCCAGACTGATATTGACACGTTTTAGTCCTGCTGCTTTTAAATCTTTGGCGTATTTTGGAAGAAGGACACCGTTTGTCGTCATACCAATGTCTGTGATTTCAGGAATGGAAGAGAGCCTGTTGACTAGTTCCGGTAAGTTTTTTCGTACCAATGGTTCGCCGCCGGTAAGCCTGAGTTTGGTGATACCCAGTTTTGTCCCGGTTTTTACTATATCGTAAATTTCTTGAAAGGAAAGAATTTCTTCATGTTTTTTCAAGGGCACACCTTCTTCGGGCATGCAGTAAACACAGCGGAAATTGCATCGGTCGGTTACCGAAATGCGCAGGTAATTAATATGTCGGTTAAAGCGGTCGTACATATGCTGAATCGCCTTTATTTATAGTGGTTTCTCCAAACGGAACTTCAAGCAAGGCATTGGCTGAAGTCAGCGCATTAATATGTGCCGACCCATGAAACGGAATTTCACTGATCAGCCCTGTTTCATTTATTAAAACAGGTACAAGCGCCAGCCGGTTTCCTTTTTTGCGGGAGTAATCGAAGTCCATTTGGGCCTTTATTCTTAGTCGTAAGTAATCGGCTCCCAGAAGTTTGTAAATAGCCGGTTTTGCAATCATCTCAAACTGCACCAGCGACGAAACCGGATTTCCCGACAGCCCCAAAACGTACTTACCGTTTTTTTCTGAAAAACTCATGGGATTTCCCGGTTTCATTCCGGTAGTATTCCAGAAAGTTGTAAAACCTTGTTCTTTTAAAATTATGGGTATTAGATCGAATTCACCAAACGATGCTCCTCCCGTAAATATGATGTAGTCGCTTGTTTCAAGCGCTTTTAAGAATAGGGTAGTGAGCTGTTCCTTTTCATCAGCAAGCATAAAGTTTGCAACGGGCTCCAGGTTCATTTTTTTCAGTTGCGAAATTACCTGGCTCGAGTTGCTGTTCCTTATTTGTCCCGGTTGTGGTTTTTCTCCGGGTTGTACCAACTCGCTTCCGGTTGCAATAAGCGTTATTTTGGGCCGGGCAGCAACTTTTACTTTTGCATAACCTGCTCCCGCTAAAACAGCCATTTGCGAAACATTTATTATCGTTCCTTTTTTCAGGAGGATATCACCGGTTTTGTAATCTTCTCCCAGGTAACAAATATTTTTCTTGGTATTTGGATTGGTACATCTTACGTGAGTTTCATCCACCAATTCAGAATCTTCCAGCATAAAAACGCAATCACACCCGTCTGGAACAGCGGCGCCGGTCATTATTTTGGCGCATTGGTTTTTGTTTACAGGTTTCGAAGGCATTTTACCTGCGCCAATGGTTTCCGTTACTTCCAGAATATTGCCAATATCTTCCAAATGACAGACATAACCATCCATTGCCGATTTATTAAAAGGTGGCATGTCCATGTCAGCAAATACATCTTCCTGAAGTACCCGGTTGAATGCATTATCCAGGCTTACTTCTTCGGTTTGGAAAGTGGCCGGAAGTTGGGATATTATTTGTTGTATTTCTTCGAATTTAGTCATTGTTCAATTTGAATATATTGTTTGAGAAGCGGATTCTGTTTATGTCAAAATTAAAGTCTTTACCGTCGTTTTCGATAATTACAGGAGAGAGGGAGAGATGTTCTTCTTTTAATATTTCAGCACCCCTTTTATTAATAAAGAAAAAGAGCCCGGGCTTTACCAATTGGTGTAATCCTCCCGATTCGCAAACGATGGCATGATCGGGTAATAAAGGTTGAAGAGCGTTGAATGCGTCTTTCAAATATTCCTGCCCGGCCATTACAAAATATACCTGCTGAGCTCCTGCCTGAAGCATTAGCGAGCTGTCTTTATTCGTTTTTTGTTTTTCCTGAATAATTACAAATCCATTGTTTTGAAAGAGTACATCTTCCTGTTTATAAGAATGAATATGCGACGATATTTTAACTCCGGTAACTTTGGTTTGTTGTGAAAGGTGTTCTATTATGAGGCAAGCGAAGTGTGTTTTGCCCACGTTTCTGCCATTTCCTGCAATCAGTAGCATATTTGGAAAATCCACTTTTATATTAGTCTCAACTTTCATATTCGCAATAATTAAAGGGAAAGAAGCGAGCACTAATATTAATACCGGAACCGGCTCACTCTCCTTTCCAATTTATCCCGTCAACTGACGGAATGCGGGAGGACAACCTGTTTCCGGATTATCCCATCGGTCGTAGCACCCTAACTTTGTCGTAGGCGATACAACTCGGAGAATTTGTTTGCGACAAATATAATAAAGAATCTAGATATTTATATATGTTTGATCGGGATGTGTTGCAAAGCAGACGTGTACTATTAATTCCAATTTTCTGAAAATGAATTGGGGGATTATACTTTAATTATTTCAATTTTCAAGTTAATGGATAAGATTTTCTAATTCGAATGAAGATACTTGAGTTTCTTTAATTGTGTGGGCAGAATTTATTACCACAAAGAACACCAAGGCACAAAGTTAGAATAATTAATTCCGGAGTTTTCTTTGTGAACTTCGTAACTTAGTAGTCTTTCTTGTGAATTTCCTTCGCTCATTTTAATAAATGAATTTTCAATCCATGGTGGCTAAATTTAAAACCAGCTTATTTAAATTAAGCGGGTTCCTCTGCCGGTGGCTATGTTTTCAGGGTTGGTGATCAGGATCTCCTGAACGCCTTTCATCTTGGCTCTAAAACCATTATCCAGTTTCGGGATCATCCCTTCAGTGATAATACCTTCCTCTTTATATTGATTGAAAAGCGATAGATTAAGGTCGTATATCACGCTTGAATCATCTTTAGGATCCATCAGAACACCGGGTTTTTCGAAACAATAAAAGAGGTACACTTTGTAATAATTAGAGAGTTCGATGGCCAGTTCAGAGGCAATTGTGTCGGCGTTGGTATTTAAAAGTTGTCCATTCCCATCGTGGGTGAGGGGAGCAACAACCGGTACTACATTTTCGTTAATGAGCAGGCGCAGTTCGGCAGCATTTACGTCATCAACGTCGCCAACAAAACCGTAATCGATATCTTTTACAGGCCTTTTGTGAGCCTCTATCAGGCCGAGGTCAGCTCCGGTAAGTCCAATGGCGTTCATTCCCCGCGCCTGTAATCCGGCAACAATTTTCTTGTTCACCAAACCACCGTAAACCATGGTAACTACCTCCAGCATATCAGCATCGGTAATCCTACGCCCTTCTACCATTTGGGTTTCTATGCCCAGTTTTGCTGCCATTTGTGTAGCTGTTCGTCCGCCTCCGTGAACCAGTAATTTATTTCCCGAAATTTTATTGAACTGATCGAGCAATGCAATCAGCGATTCCGGTTCTTCTACTACTTTCCCTCCGACTTTTACTATTGTTAACCTGTCCATGATATAATTATTTGCCGTTTACAAAGTTACGGTAGTGGTTTATAGATTTAAAAAGTTCTCCAATATTTTTGCACCAATTGTTCCACTTTTTTCGGGGTGGAACTGTGTTGCGTAAAAATTATCTTTATGTAATGCCGCGCTAAATGGATTTATATAATTGCAGGTAGCTATTGTATGTTCACTTTTTTCGGCGTAATATGAGTGTACGAAATAAACGTATTCATTTTCCAGTTCGGGCGAAAAGAGACTACTTTTCAGATCTTTTATGGCATTCCATCCCATGTGAGGAACTTTGGTAATATATTCTTCTCCTTTTTTAGGGATAAAACGTTTTACTTTTTCATTAAAAATACCAAGGCATTCTGTATCGTTTTCTTCTGAATGAGAACACATTAACTGTAACCCCAGACAAATACCCAGCACCGGTTGTTTTAAAGATATAATCAGTTCGTCCAGTTTATTTTCGCGCAGGTAAGCCATGGTTGTACTGGCTTCTCCTACACCCGGAAAAATTACTTTGTCTGCATTCCTGATTTTATCGTGGTCGGCCGTAATTTCTGCATTTACACCCAAGCGGTTGAGTGCATTATTTACCGACTCAATGTTTCCGGCGTTGTATTTTATAATTACAATTTTCATGTTCGTACTGAGTTTAAAATTCAGAGTTCAAAGTCTTCCAACTTCGTGCTTCCAACTTCGTGCTTCTAACTTTTCAATAAAAAATCAATCACGTCCACCATCTCTTTAAATTCATCTTCTTTATAAAGACGGGTCATGTAAACGATTTTTCCTGTTTTATCTACAATAACATTCCGGGTAACACCGGCGCCTTTTGCTGCGAATGTATAAAAGAGTTTAGCCCCGGGATCAAGTGCCAGCGGATAGGTTACTTTCATGTCTTTTTTAAATTTTGTCACTTTTTCAATTGGTTCGTTCATATCTACACCAATGAGGACAAAATCTTTGTTGTTTTTATTTTTTTGCCAGATTTGACTTTCGATATGAGGCATTTCCTTACGACATACCACGCACCAGCTGGCAGTAAACTGGAGCATAACCACTTTCCCTTTCAGGTCGGCAGTTGTTACTTTGGTACCATCGGTTAGTTCCATCTCAATGTCGGGCATTTGCTGACCGATTTGTACGACATAGCCGTAATCGGCAGGAATTTCCTTTTGAGGAATTTCTGTTATTTGAGAGAATCCCAAAATTGAGAGAGTGGTTAAGAATGTAAAAATCAGCAGTTTTTTCATATTGTGTTTTTTGTTGCAAGTTTTGGGTTACAGGTTTTTGTTTTTTTTCAACTTTATATAAGTCCCTGTTTCCCTGAAATTATTTTAGTTAAATACTACAGTTCTGTTTTTGTATACCAGTACTTTTCGTTGCAAGTGTTTGTACACTGCCTGCGAAAGTACAATTTTTTCGAGATCCCGACCCTTGCGGATCAGTTTCTCAACTGTGTCGACATGGCTGCAGCGCGTAACATTCTGTTCTATTATTGGGCCAGCATCGAGTTCTGAAGTTACATAATGGCTTGTGGCACCAATAATTTTTACCCCGCGTTTATGAGCTGCATGGTAAGGTTTAGCCCCGGCAAATGCAGGCAAAAATGAGTGGTGGATATTTATTACTTTATTCGGATATTCATTTATAAAATCCTCTGAAAGTATTTGCATATAACGAGCCAGCACCACAAAATCGATGTTATGTTCTTTTAGTAGTTTTAATTCTGCAGTTTCCTGTTCTGCTTTGTTTTCTTTGGTGATAGGGAAATAATGAAAGTCGATCCCAAACCGTTCTGCCACTGGCTTTAACGTTTCGTGGTTGCTGATAATCACGGGGATTTCAACATCCCATTCACCGGCCGTATAACGTGCCAGAATATCGAAAAGGCAGTGTGGCATTTTTGAAACAAACAACGCCATTCGCGGAACAGAATCAGAGAAATAAATTTTCCAGTTCATCTGAAGAGGCGCACCTATTAACGTGTCGAAATATTCGCCAATTTTTTTCTTCGGTATAGCAAAATTTTTAAGTTCCCATTCAACACGCATATAGAATATTTTTTCTTGTCGGTCAACGTGTTGATCAAGATAAATGATATTCCCATGGTTTTTATTCAGAAATTCTGTAACAGTCGCCAGGATTCCCTGTTTGTCAGGACAGTGTATCAGCAAAATTGCTGTGTCCTTTTTTTCGCGTAATGGTTTTATAGTTTTCATATTTGGTTTTTACCGCAGAGAACGCAGAGTTTACACTGAGATTCTCAAAGCTTACTTTTTATATTTAATGATTACTCGTTTTACTCCTTTAATTAATTGGATAACATTAAAGTTTATCAGTAATCCAATTTTGCTGTCGTTGAGTTTCAGATATGTCAAAACCTGCGCTAAATGAATGTCGTTAAGCGTTTCAACGGACTTTAATTCAACAATTATTTTGTCTTCAACAAATAAGTCTATTCGATAACCACAGTCGAGTTTTACCTCTTCGTAAACCAGAGGAAGCGGCTTTTCCTTTTCAACTTTTAACCCGGCTTTCTTTAGTTCATAATATAGACATTCTTGATATGCAGATTCCAGTAAACCCGGCCCGAGATTTTGATGTACCTTAATAGCACATCCAATTATCTTTTCTGTTATTTGATTTTCAATCATTTCTCTGAGTCCTCTGAGTTTCCTCTTTTTCTCTGCGGTTTGCTCTCCTTATAGTTTTCCTTTTGTTGAAGGTAATTCAAAATTAAACACGTCGCGGCGAATAGCCATTTTAATTGATTTTGCCAGCGCTTTAAAAATAGCTTCAATTTTGTGGTGTTCGTTTGCTCCTTCGGCTTTAATATTCAGGTTGCAAAGAGCTGCGTCGGAAAATGATTTAAAGAAATGCATAAACATTTCAGTTGGCATATCTCCTACTTTTTCGCGTTTGAATTCAGTTTCCCAAACCAACCACGGGCGTCCTCCAAAATCGATGGCTGCCATAGCCAGACACTCGTCCATTGGCAGACAGAAACCATAACGTTCCATGCCCACTTTATTACCAACTGCTTTTTTGAAAGCTTCTCCCAAAGCCAGGGCAGTATCTTCAATGGTATGATGCTCATCAACCTGCAGATCACCTTTCACCTTGATGCTTAAATCAACACCGGAGTGTCGTCCGATTTGTTCAAGCATATGATCGAAGAAACCTAATCCGGTTGAGATGTTACAAACACCTGACCCGTCGAGGTTTAACCAAACCCGGATATCCGTTTCTTTTGTTGTGCGAACTACTTCAGCGGTTCTTACCGGAGATGCCACACAAGCGTAAATATCGTCCCAATCGTCGGAAATCAGTGCACAAATATCTGCCAAACCCTGTTTCTCCAATTCTTCAACCATGCTTCCATCGTTGATAAAAATTCCTTTTGTCCCGAGGTTTTTGGCCAGTTGAATATCGGTGAAGCGGTCACCAATAACAAAACTGTTTTCAAGGTCGTAATCGCCTTCCATGTATTTGGAAAGCATGGCTGTTCCCGGTTTACGTGTGGGAAGGTTCTCATGCGGGAAACTCCGGTCAACACAGATCTCGTCAAAAACAACACCCTCGTTTTCGAAGGCTTTTAAAATGAAATTGTGTACGGGCCAAAACGTATCTTCCGGAAACGAATCTGTCCCCAAGCCATCCTGGTTGGTAACCATAACCAGCTCGTAATCGAGATTTTTTTGGATGTTGTACATATTTCGGAAAACTTTTGGCAGAAACTCCAGCTTTTCGAATGCATCAATTTGCTCGTCGGCAGTTTCATGGTTCAGCGTTCCGTCGCGGTCTATGAATAGTACTTTTTTCATAATAAGAAGACGGAAGACGGAAGACGGAAGACGGAAGAGAGTCCATCTTCAAGAGTAATCCCTCCTCCTTATTTTATATCAATTTTTTTAATGCTTTCAATAATGTTTCATTCTCTTCTGAAGAACCAATCGTAATTCGTAAACTATCCTCGCAGAGGTTTACTTTCGAGCGGTCGCGAACAATAATTCCTTCTTCAACCAGGTAGTCGTAAATTCCCCGTGCATCGTGCATTTTAACTAGGAGGAAATTGGCATCCGATGGATAAACCTTTACAACAAACGGGAATTCAACCAGCAATTCTGCCATTTTATCGCGTTCGGCAATTAAAAGCTTTACCCATTTTTGGACAGTAACTTTTTTGTCGAGCAGTTCCAATGCTTTTTCCTGCGTCAGGATATTCAGGTTGTACGGGTATTTTATTTTATTCAAAATACCTATTATTTCAGAACTTGCAAATGCCATTCCCAAACGGATTCCTGCCATTCCCCACGCTTTCGAGAACGTCTGAAGTACAACCGTGTTCGGATATAAATCCAGTTCGTCTAACAGCGTTTTTCCCGGAGCAAAATCAATATAAGCTTCATCCACAACAACAATTCCTTCGAATGTGCCGGCCAGTTCCAGCATGGTTTCTTTATTCAGGCTGTTGCCGGTTGGATTGTTTGGCGAGCACAGGAAAACAAGTTTGGTATTTGAATCACAGGCTTCAAGTATCTTTTTTGAATCTAATTCAAAATTCTCGCTAAGTGCTACTTTTCGCTGTTCAATACCCGATATCTCAGCTGCCACCTGATACATTCCATATGTAGGATCAATGGTAACAATGTTATCGATACCTGGATCGCAAAATGCCCGAATAAGCAAGTCGATGGGTTCGTCGCTGCCATTTCCTAAAAAGATATTTTCTACAGGTACTTTTTTTAGTGCTGAGACTTTTTCCTTCAGTTTTCTCTGAAGTGGATCGGGATAGCGATTGTATGGCTCGTTAAACGGATTCTCGTTGGCATCGAGAAAAACCATGGCATCACCGGTATATTCATCTCTTGCCGATGAATATGGTTTTAGTGTTTGTATGTTTTTTCGAAGCAGATCTTTTATTTCCATTTTATTTCAAACTTTTCAAACGTAAAGTTACAGCATTTTTGTGTGCATCAAGTTGTTCTGAAGCTGCCATCTTTTCTATGGCCGGTCCAATGTTTTTCAACCCTTTTTCGGTAATCTCCTGGAAAGTGATTTTTTTGATAAAACTGTCAAGGTTTACACCGCTATATGAACGGGCCCAACCGTTTGTTGGCAGTGTGTGGTTAGTTCCCGAGGCGTAATCTCCTGCACTTTCAGGTGCTAGTTCTCCTAAAAATACAGAACCCGCATTTATAACTTTTTCTGAAATTTCAAGATAGTTTTTAGTGCTGATAATCAAATGCTCAGGAGCGTATTCGTTAATCAGGTCGATTCGTTCTTCAGCATCTTTTAAAACAATGAGCACACTGTTCGATAATGCCTTTTCAGCCAGTTCTTTTCTTGGAAGAACAGCTACCTGGGCTTCCACTTCAGCTTTTACTTTTTCGATGGTTGTTTTTTTGTCAGCAACTAATACTACCTGGCTGTCGGCTCCGTGTTCGGCCTGCGAAAGCAAATCTGAAGCCACAAATGCCGGATTTGATGTTTCATCAGCAATCACCAGTACTTCCGAAGGTCCGGCAGGCATATCGATTGACACATCGTTCATACTTACCAATTGTTTGGCCGCCATCACATATTGATTTCCCGGACCAAATATTTTATCAGTTTTCGGAACTGTTTCCGTGCCATACGCCATAGCGCCAATCGCCTGAACTCCACCAAGTTTATAGATTTGTGTTACTCCTGCAACTTTTGCTGCATACAAAATAGCCGGATGTAATTTCCCATTCTTCCCTGGAGGCGAACACAGTACTATTTCTTTGCATCCTGCAATTTGGGCCGGAAGAGCCAACATTAAAACGGTTGAAAATAATGGAGCTGTTCCGCCCGGAATATACAAACCCACTTTTTCTATAGCCACTGCCTTTTGCCAGCAGGTAACCCCGGGCGCAGTTTCAATCTTTTTTATTTCGGGTTTTTGCGATGTGTGAAAGGTTTCAATATTTTTAGCTGCAAGCGTAATCGCCTCTTTTAAATCAGCGCTTACTAATTGTTCCGCATCTTCAATTTCTTTTTCTAACACAACAAAATTATCAAGCTGTACGCCATCAAATTTTTCGGTGAACTCCTTAAGTTTGGAATCACCATTATCCCGGATTTCATTCAATATGGTTTGCACTCGTCCATAAAGTTCCGAAACATCCAATAAAGGCCGTTTCAGAAGTTCTGGCCAGGTATTTCTTTCCGGATTAATATACGTTTTCATGTAGTTGTCTTTTGTGTTTAAAATCGTTAAGCCAGAATGTTGCCCGAAAATAGTAAAAGTATTCTCAATACGGCGAACATATTTCTGCGGTAGCCTTCAATAAAAGTAGAAATTAACAATGCGACAGAGCAGTTCTTATCTTCTACTTTCAGCCTCTGACTTCCGTCTTAAAAGATCATCTTTTCAATTGGAACAACCAGAATTCCTTCAGCACCTGCTTTTTTAAGTTTCCCGATTACTTCCCAGAAATCGTCTTCTTCAATTACAGAGTGCATCGAACTCCAACCTTCCTTTGCCAGAGGAACCAGTGTTGGTGCTTTCATTCCCGGTAAAAGGGCTGTTATTTCTTCTACTTTTTCGTTTGGAACATTCAAAAGGATGTATTTTTTACCTTCTGCACGTTGTACCGACTCGATTCTGAAAATCAGCTCATCCAGAATTTCCTGTTTTTTGGGCGACAGGTTTGGATTGGCAATCAGAACTGCCTCTGATTTCATAACCACTTCAACTTCTTTTAAACGGTTGCTTACCAAAGTTGAACCAGAGCTTACAATATCGAAAATGGCATCAGCCAATCCAATTCCCGGAGCAATTTCAACAGAACCTGTAATTACGTGGATATCTGCATTGATGTTGTTTTCCTTCAGGAATTTTTTCAAAATAACAGGGTAGGAGGTCGCAATTTTTTTGCCGTTAAAGAAATCTAATCCCTGGTAATCAATCGATTTTGGAATAGCTAGTGATAAACGGCATTTCGAGAAACCAAGTCGTTTGGCAATAACAACGTTTTCGTCTTTTTCAGCCATTTCGTTTTCCCCGACAACGCCTATGTCGGCAACACCGTCGGCAACAGTTTGCGGGATGTCGTCGTCGCGTAAGAATAAGGCTTCCATCGGGAAATTTTTAGCTTCTGAAACCAGCACTCTTTTTCCCATACTAAGCCCGATACCGGCTTCGTTAATGAGGTTCATAGAATCTTCGTTCAACCTTCCTTTGGTCTGAATAGCAATCTTAATTTTGTTTTCCATTTTGTATGTTGTTAACTAATAATTTTTGTCTGTCCTGTCTTTCTCCGCTAAATAGCGGAACTATTAAAAATAAAAAAGGCCTGCCTTATCCGGCAAGCCTTTTCGTAAATATTTTAAGTATTGAACAATACAATTACAGCCTACCAGATGGTTGGATTTTCCAATGATGGCCGTGATGTAGTGATCTAACTGTCATTTCTGTTATTTTGATGCAAGTATAGTTATAAAAATCATTTGTCCAAGTGGTTTTGGTGTTAATTTAAAATTAATGTTATGAGATTACTTCTTCATTGTGCTTTGAAAATTGATTTGTGCAACAATAATAATTAACCAATTGAGAATAATTATTTTGCAGATTGCAATCGATTGCATATTTTAGCAGCAAACTTAAATCAACATGAATAAAATTCTAGTAACATTATTGGCGATTGTTCTGCTAGGTGGAACATCAATCGCCCAAAAGCAGGGAAACGAAAAACTTTTCAAAGATTCTTACATTAAAAAATCAATGAAAAAGGCTTTGGACTGGCAGTTAAAAAATCCAAAGCACGAATTGTACGACTGGACCAACGGAGCCTTTTATGCCGGCGTTTTTGCAGCTTACGAAACACTTGGATCGAAAAAAATCTGGAACGCAATGTATGAAATGGGTGAAGCAAACGAATGGAAACCGGGGCCTCGTTTGCATCATGCAGATGACCATGCCATTTGTCAAACCTATATCGATATGTACAGAGTGTCAGGCGAGAAAAAGATGATAAAACCATTTACCGAAACCATGGAGGAATTTATGGCAACTCCATACGAAACCGGTGGTATCAGAAAAGTTACATGGTGGTGGTGCGACGCTCTTTTTATGGGACCAGCTGCTTTTGTAAAACTGGGAATTACCCTGAATGATGACAAGTACCTGAAATTAAATGATAAACTCTGGAAAGAAACCTATGATTTATTATGGGATAAAGAGTATCATTTATATGCCCGCGATATGGGTTACAAGTGGGATGAACCGGGAATTGAAGTACGTAAAGAGGCCAACGGTAAAAAGATTTTCTGGTCGCGTGGAAACGGATGGGTAATGGGCGGCCTGGTGCGCACCATCAGCGAATTACCGAAAGATTATCCTAATCGTGATTTTTATATTCAGAATTTCAAGGAAATGGCAGCAGAGATCATTTCTATTCAGCAGGAAGACGGACTTTGGCGTGCCAGTTTGCTCGATCCTAAATCGTATCCGGGAGGAGAAGCCAGTGGTTCAGGTTTTTACTGCTATGCTCTGGCCTGGGGAATCAACAATGGAATTCTGGATAAAGCAACTTATTTGCCGGCAGTTGAAAAAGCCTGGGTTGGACTGACCGGGTTAATACAATCCGACGGACATGTTGGCTGGTGTCAGCCAATTGGTGCCGATCCTAAAAAGAACTTTAAAGCTGACAGCTGGGAAGTGTACGGAACAGGTGCATTTCTGCTTGCCGGAAGCGAGGTTATAAAATTGGAAAACTAAGAACATATAATCAATAACGAAAAAGGCTCCATTCGGAGCCTTTTTTTATTTATTACGCTTGTTGTTTTTTTAGATAAAAATGGAACAAAAGTATCAGTGGAATCAAAATGATTGTCATGATAACTGAGCCTTCAAATCCAAAGTCTCCGCCTGTAATCCAGTCTTGTCCCAGCACATTTTGAGTAATAATTGTATGCTCATCTGTGCCTCCACTCACATTCGAACCCAAAACAGGCCCCTGAAAAAAATTCCAGGTAAAATGCAGCGAAATGCTGTACCATAGCCTTTTTGTGTGAATGTAGTAGATTCCAAGAATGAGCCCGGCCAGAAATATATTTATAACAGGCAAAATTGAAAAGTCGTTGGAAAGAAAATGAGCAAGAGAAAAAAGAAAAGCAAATAACAGTAAAACTGTGTATTTATTCGCCAGTTTCATTGTGGTTCCCAGTAAATACCCGCGAAACAGCAGTTCTTCGTTGAATCCTACAATCAGGTACATAAAAATATAAAACAGAAAGTACTTCAATGAGAAATGAATGGAAGTAACTTCTATCTGGTTTGTCAGAAGTAGGAGGATAAAAATTACACCAATAAGAAATACTCCGGTTAGAAAACCTTGAATAAGTTCCTTAACCACTGTTTCTGTCCTTTCGAAACCGATTGAAATAAAAGGATATTTGAAAATTTTAACCCAGTAAAGTCTGACTACAGAATAAAAAGCGAGAAACTGGATTGTATAAGAAATAATTTGCCAGATGGTTGGGTAGGCTTCGTTTATTGCCTCAAAATCCAGAACTTTTGTTCCGGTAATTAATGAAAATAGCAGGCCTACAACAATTTGCAAAAGAATTACTACAAGCAATATGGCAGGTATTGCAGACAGAATAATTAGCCAGGGTTTGATTTTTTGCCATAACCCGGTTTTTTGATTTTCCATAGTATTGAGATAAATGGATGAAACGAGCCTGTTTAGTCAAAACGCCAACGGAGATGATTAAATGGCAGGTTCCATCCGTCAATTGACGAACTGTTATAAATTATTTGTTTTAATCATGTGAAAAGTACAAAAAATACCACAAAAAAGGCTCCTTTTACAGAGCCTTTTAATTCAGTATAAAGACTGAATTTTCCCATTTTTGATATCTTAACTGAACTTAAAAAATATATCCTTCTTCTTTAATTTACGATTGTGTTGCTAACAACTGTCAACCATTTTTTGCACGAGATTATAACATCCCGAATAAAAGTATATGCTATTTTACCTTTTTCGCAGTTACCTTCATTTCTCCTTCCGGTGTATTAACAGTCCCAGTCATATTTTTGCCTTCGATTTTTGTTTTCAGGCTTACATAACTATAGTCGATGTAAAGTCCAAATTTTAAAGTGTCTTCTTCGTACGCAACATCTTTCAAGTCGATTTTATAACCATCGGCAAATTTTACATGACCAGCTAACTTTCCTTCTTTTTCGCTGATTACAATCGTACCTGATGCGTAACCGTAAGGAGCGGTGGGAACTTCGTATTTCCATTCTCCAATAACATCTTTATTTTTTGGAGCTTCAACGGCATTAACAGCACTTACTGCAAAAGCCAGTACAAAAACAAAAGCAATAATCTTTTTCATTGAACAAAATTTAGAGTTTATTAATTAAAAGATTGGTTCGATTACCGATATCAAAGTTTAGACATTTGAACTAAACTTCCAAATTTGCGGGATGTAAAACCTTATTAGGGGACGAATTCACCTTTATCAGGATAAAAACTCTAAAAACAGGGATAAATATTTTTCTGAAACCGGTATGGTTTTGTCAATGCTATGAATTTTCAGGTTGATTTTTTTTCCTGTTTTTTTCACAAAAGCAACATTTTCCGAATTTACCATAAACGAACGATGACATCTGATTATGGAACTTTCTTTTAGCATTTCCTCCATATTTTTCATGGTATTGCGTAAAAGCTGGCGTTGTAATTTTCCTTCAAGATTATAGAAAACAGAAACATAATTGTCGGTTGATTCGATATAAAGCAAGTCTTTTGTTAAAACTGAGAATTTTATTTTGTTCTTGTCATCTTTAAATGCGAGTAGTTTCTTTTCAGTTGGTTTCGAAATTTTGTTTTGCAGCTCTTCAATTTGTTCCCGATGCTTTTTGTAATAAATAACAAGCAGGGCGAAAGAGTAGGGGATTAGTATTCCCAGAAGTGTATATTTTAGCGAGAAAAGAAAATCGTTTACAAAATTTCCGAGCGGATTTCCATAAAGAAAAATATATACAAGACTGATTATGATTATTTCAATAATCAACCAGAGAATATAAGTTTTTAAAGAGAATCTTTCTATTTTGAAAATCTTGCGCAACGGAAATTGGGTGAATAAAAGTACCAGCCCAACAACCACTCCATAGCTCGATAAACGCAGAAACCTGATTAACTCGGAATCGGAATACCAGCGCCCGATGTTCCATGGTTTAAAAGCATTAATGAAAAATATGCTGAAAATCAGGATGATTATAATGAGTAAGAATCTGTCTCTTTTTTGATCGAGAAGACCGAATTTTTTATTTAAGAAGTCCAGGTTCAAAATCTTATTGTTTATTAACCAAGTATAAAGGATTGTGTTAACATTTCAAAAAAAAAGCAACAAATTTTGGTTGCTGAATTTTATTCAGAAATTATTCTTTGCTTTGCGCCCTTATAGGCACAGTTTTTGTTTTCCTGAATCCGACACAACTAAGTGCTTAGTTAATTTTAAATAATGAAATATACCAATTTTTTTCTCCTTTGTCTTTTTATACTGAATTTCTCCTGCAAAGAAAAAAAGGTTGTGAGCGATGGTTTACAAACCATTCTTCTTAAAGAATCGAGTGATATTTTGCCCATTTCAAGTTTCATTAAAGACCTTGATTATATAGAACTACAGGTTGCTGATAATAATATTGAATTAGGTGAAATTTTGGATGTGAAAATTTTGAATAATGACTTAATTGTTATTCAGCGTCGTGCAAAAGAAATCAGTTTTTTACGTTTTACAAAAGACGGCCGCTTTATAAACCAGTTGGTTAATAATAAGGAAGGAGCAGGAGACATTCCAGAACCTCTCGATATAATTTCGTATAAAAAAGATTTTGCAGTTCTGGGTAAAAACGGAATTTACAGTATCGATAAAGATGGTAAATTTGAATCCCGGTTAATTCGTTCAGAGATGCCGGGAAGTAAACTGTTTCAATTGAAAGACAACTTTTTTGTTGTAAATGAAATTCCTGGCGCAGGATTTTGTTCCGTATTTTCTGATAAGAAAAAACCTGCAAAACGAGTTTTCCCGGAAGAACGTTTGAGAGATATGGCAACTTCGAATATTGCTTTTAACGTACAAAAAAATGTGCACTTTTTCTCGTCATACAGCGATACGATTTTTTCATTCTCGGGTAATTCATTTGTTCCGGTTTACAGAATCGACAGTGGCAAATATCCATCATTTGCACAGGTTTGGAGTAACTTAGGTGATAGGAACTTTACAGAAACACTGAAGTACATAAATAATACTCAACACGCGAAAATAAAAAGTTACCTCGAAAATGATGATTATATTTTTATCACTTACTGGCTTGGATCTCACGCTTCAACGTCTATTATTAAGAAAGATACCTGGGAGACTACTTATTTTTCGCAGGCTGTAAACAACATCGATGGCGGGCTTTGGGATAAGCCTTTGTACCTTACCACTAATAATGAATTGTATATTCCAATTACTGCCTATAAAATTGGCGGCCATAAAATTTCGGATAAACGGCACCATGAATTTGAGAAAATTCAGTTACATATTGCAGCAACGGGAAATCCTGTAATTATGTGCTGTAAATTAAGGTAATTGCCTTTTCAATATTTTTCTAAAACTTAATCGAAATAGGGGACAGTTCGTTGTCCCTTATGGTATTCGTACATCATTTTAATTTGTTCCTCAGTATTTCGCGGAAGTGAAAGTGGCGGGAGATTATCAATGTTGAACCACCCCACATCCATGGTTTCAAGTCCAAGAGAAATATTGTCGCCGGTTTTTTTGCAGAGGAGGAATATTTTGTAAATGTACTCGAAGCCGGGAGGCATTCCCTGTTTTTGTTTGTCCATGATTGCCAGTAATCTCGACGCTTTTACTTCAAGTCCTGCTTCTTCCATACATTCTTTTTCGGCCACTTCCCCCGGACTGTAAGAAATATCTGTCCAGCCACCCGGCATGGCCCATTTTTCATCTGCTTTTTCCTGTATCAACAGAATTTGATCTTGTTCGTTAAAAACCACTGCACGAACATCGACTTTCGGAGTTCGGTAGCCGTTTCGTTCTTCAATAACCGGAACAATTTCTTTTACAGGAACACGAGTCATTTTCTCCAGCAGTGCAAGCGTAATGTCACGCATTTCATGGTATCGTTCTACATCGTAAGGATTTTCGGTATATTCAAGACCGATTTCGGCAAGTGCGTGCAGGCGTTTTATTTTTTCGAAATAGAAGTCAGACATAAAGCGAATTCAATTTTTTTCGTTGAACAGAATTACAACGTTATTCTCACCTGATTATTTTAATTCCTTATTCGGCTGATCTCCCATTTCCAGGGTTAGTTCACCCCCCGAAACAATTTCATTGTGGTATAGAAACATTCGGTTTAAAGGCTTCCCGTTTAACGAAACCGATTGTACATATATGTTTTTCTCGCTGTTGTTTTTAGTTGCAATTTTGAATGTTTTACCTGAATAATATTTGTCGCTCAGCGAGATGGTAATTTCATCGAAAATAGGACTGCCAATCAGGTACCGTGGATTTTTTGTTGCTCCTGCATCAACCTGGAACAGGCCGATTTTCATCAACACCGAAAGCGAACCCATTAATCCCTGGTCTTCGTCGCCGTTAAATCCTACATAAGGTGAAACTCCTGTATAAACGGAATCAATTACAGCCCGGCTCCATTTTTGGGTAAGCCAGGGAGCACCAATTTCATTAAATATAAATGCAGCTTCCATCGAGGGCTGATTACCATAGTTAATAGGAATACGACGGGGCTCCAGGCCTGTTTCGTCGGCATGTTTTTTCCCTGACGTAAATCCGAGTTTTTGAGCTCGGGCAAATTCGTTATTCAGTTTGTTTGCCATGTCCTCTTTACCGCCCATTAATTGGGCCAAACCTTCATAATCCTGGGGAACATACCATGTCATTTGTGCGGCATTGGATTCAACAAAACCGTCGTTATCGTATTCATACGGATCGTAAGGAATGCGCCAGTTCCCTTCTGTATCTTTGGGACGTGCGAAACCATAGCTGGAGTCAAATACATTTTTCCAGTTTCCCGATCTTTTCAAAAAATACTGATAATCGTCGTTTTTGTTCAGTTCTTTTGCCAGTTGGGCCAGAGTCCAGTCCTGGAAAGCATATTCAAAAGTCATACCGGCACCTTCTTTATGAAAAGTGCTGATTTGCAGTTTGTAGGGATGTGGAACATAACCAAGCTCGATGTATTTTTCAATGCCGCCTCCCTCTGATGTGTTGTGTTCGTAGCCGGCTCTAGACATGATTCCGCCCGGCATGTGATTTTTCTTTAAACCTTCGTAGGCCAGGTCGATATCGAAATCGCGGATTCCTTTCATCCATGTGCTGACAATAAAAGGCGTAGTCGATGCTCCAACCATAACAAAAGTGTAATTGCCGCCGGAGGGACCACGTGGAATCATTCCACCATCTTTGTAGTAGTTAAGCATCGAATTACAAAAGTCGGAAGCAACTCTTGGATAGGCGAGGGGCCACAAAGTTGAAATAGTCCACTGGGCGCCCCAGAACGCATCGAAATTGTGGTGATTGAATTTGGGTTTCTCGTTTTTATCGAGAGGAATTTGTTTGATTTGTCGTTCTTCTCCGGTAAAATCGCAGTATGTTCCGCTGGCATCGCTAATGATTCTTCGTCCTTGCAACGCTTTCCAAAGATCGGTGTAAAAACGTACCCGTTTTTGTTCATCAGCTCCTGTAACCTTAATTTTACTGAGCCAGTTGTTCCAGTCTTCTTTCGACTCTTCAACAACACGGTTAAAATCCCAGTGCGGTAATTCAGCTTTTATATTTTTACTTGCTTCTTCTTCGTTGCAGTACGAAATTCCCACCTTCATTAAAACCGGATCGGTTTGTTTATTTTTAAAAACTAATAGTGCTCCTGAATTGGTTCCTTCTATTTCCTTTTTATTGTCAGAAATATTATCACCCGACCAGGTAATCATGCTGGCAGGCTGATCCAGCTCGATGTAAAAGAAAACCGGAGTTTCTTTTGGACGGCGAATAGTTGCCGCGTTCATTACATAACCTGAGTATGTTTTGGCATTGATTCTTTTTATTTTCCCTTTTGTGATTTCGCAGGGACCATTCGGACCGCTTAAACGAACCAGTATCGATTTGTTGGTTTGGTTTCCGAAGGTGTATTTATGAAATCCGACCCGGGTTGTTGAAGTTAATTCTGCGGTGATCTGATATCTTTCCAATTCAACTTTATGATATCCGGGTGCTACTACTTCATTCTTGTGCGAGAAGTGCGAGAAAAAATCGTCTTTTAATTCTTCTGCTTTTCCGTTAACCGGCATAACCGACAAGGCAGAAAGCTGCCAGGCATGCACATGGCTAAATCCTTTTATCTCGTGGGTGTCGTATCGATAACCGCTTCCCCAGGCACCGCCAAGTTCATTGTCTGGACTAAGGTTCACCATCCCAAACGGACGGCATGCAGATGAGAAAAAGAACCAGCGGGAATTGGCAGCATCCAGATGCGGATAAACCATTTCAACAGGTTTCTTTTGCGCGTTGACATTAAATGCGAAAAGTGAAAATATCAGGAGGAAATAAATCTTGTTAATCGAAGTTGTTGTCATTTAGGTTAGTGTTTTGCTATTATTTGAAAGATACGAAGGTAACTTTATTCTTCTTTTTTTACCAACAGAAATTTGTAGTTCTCCAGCTCGGCGTACCCCTGATCGTAAACAAAGTAGTAAACACGACCTGTTTGGGTTGTATAAATATTTGTATAGTAATTGAAATTAAAACCACGTTTTTCGAGGGTAGATTTAAAAGTGGTTGTTTTTTCTTCGGGATTAAGTTCCTCTAAAATGGAATGATTTTGTTTTAAAATGCGGTTTACTTTTCGCATGAAATTGGTAGAAACACTCGCTTTCTTATTGTTGTATGCATTGCGGCAACTGTCGTTACAAAATTTTTGGTCGATACGGCCTTTTAAAGGAGCACCGCATTCGAGGCAGGTTCGTTTTTCCATTGTTAATATTTTTTTTTGGAGATCCATAAAGTACTAATATACAAAAATATATCCGTTTGTAAACGTTTACAAACGTTTATTGTCGACTACAAACGTTTAAATACCGACTAAGTCTTTGCACCCGCTCTACCTTTGAATCAACAATTGCGTTAAGGGACTCGCATAAGATACAGTCCTACTATTATTAACTTAAAAATTAAATATCATGAATGCATTAAGAAACAGCGTAAGATTGTTAGGTCGTTTGGGTGAAGAACCAAAAGTAAGAAACCTTGACAGTGGAAAGAAAGTGGCTAATTTTAGTCTTGCTACCAACGAAATTTATCGCGACAGTAATGGAAACAAACAAACGGAAACTACTTGGCATCGTTTGGTTGTTTGGGGAAAAAATGCTGAGATAGCCGAAAAATATTTGAAAAAGGGATCGGAGATTACTATTGAAGGGAAACTAACCAACCGCCAGTGGGAAGATAAAAACGGAGAAAAACAGTATACAACCGAGGTTGTTGTAAATTCATTATTGATGCTTGATAAGGTGGGATCACCTAAACATTCGGGTTGTAAATCATAAATAACATATTTTTGTTTTATGGAAATAGAACAATTACTACGCTATTTGTTACCACGCGAGATATTTGAATATTTTGATCTAGTAGCTATCCAGGAGAGAGGAAATCAATTGGAGTTATGTTTGGACGAGAAGCCAATTAAGCCCATTGTACATTCAGATAAAAAATTGATTTTATATGGTTTTGATGAACCTGTACGCATACAAGATTTTCCGATAAGAGAAAGGAGCGTATATTTTATCGTCAGGCGGAGGAAATGGAGAGATAAGAACACCGGAAAAATTTACAGCACCCGATGGGTCTTAACCGCAGGCGGCACCAGTTACACCAAAGAGTTTGCTGATTTTTTAAAAGAATTATTTGGACAATTACCCCATCAGCAGTAATAGTTTAGAAAAATATTATCATATCAACGGGGATTATTTTGGGCAACAATACAAGGATCATTTGAGCGATTTTCCTACCTGGGAACAAAAGCCCCATTCTAAACAATGGATACTTTTCCCTGATAATGTTGGAAAACAATTGAGTATTGATGAAACAGCCCTTACCAATGGAGAACTTTACACGATCATCACCAATAAAGCAGCTAAAGGTAAAAAAGGGGCATTGGTTGCAATGATTGAAGGTACAGATTCAAAAACGGTTATTAATGTTTTAGAAAAAATACCTGAAAAGCAAAGGAATATAGTCGAAGAAGTAACCCTTGATATGGCAAATTCAATGCGTAAAATAGTTATATCTTGTTTTCCAAAAGCCAGCCGGGTCATTGATAGGTTCCACGTACAAAAACTAGCCTACGATGCATTGCAGGAGATGCGCATTGCCCACCGGTGGGATGCTATAAATGAAGAGACCAACGCCATTGAAAATGCAAAAGCAGATGGAGTAAAATATATCCCAGAGATTTTAAGCAATGGAGACACAAAAAAACAGCTACTTGCGCGGAGCCGTTATTTATTGTTCAAATCCGGTGATAAATGGACTGATAAACAAAAGAAAAGAGCTGCAATATTATTTGAGCTTTACCCTGATATAAAACACGCTTATTCGCTTACACATTCCCTAAGGATGATATTCTCAAAGAATACCGATAAAGGTGTTGCTTATACCAAAATGGCAAAATGGTTTAATGATGTTACTGATTCGGGTTTTAAATCCTTTAATACAATATCCGCTACTTTTTATTCGCATTACCCCGAGATATTGAACTTTTTTGATAATAGAAGTACAAACGCTTCTGCCGAATCATTCAATGCTAAATTAAAAACATTCAGGGCTACTTTGAGAGGTGTGGTTGATATTGAATTTTTCCTTTTTAGGGTGGCTAAGATTTATGCCTAAACATTAAAAACAACCCGAATTATGAACTGATCCATAAGGTGACCAATTAATTTTTGGTTTCCATAAATTGCTCTCAAATTGTAAGCCCCGGTTGAATTTCAACCGGGACTTACAATATATATCTATCCCCAATATGAAAATTTATAACACTATACGAATCAGTATTGAATTAGTTCGCAAATAATGTTGGATTGAAATTCTACTTAAGAGAGAAGAAGGGGAAAGCTCTATGGACGCTTTTTGAAGATGATTGATAATTTACAAACCCCTAAACACAAAACCAATCATAAATACAGAAGTCGCTTTCCCCTATTTTTTAATTTCCTTATTTTTTTATCATCGATGAAATTATTTGCAAATAATGGGCCAAAAAATTATTAAGTATGATTATCAGTTATTTAACAAAATATTGTTTTAGAATCGCGTTTTCATTTTAGGACAAATTTCCCGTAATGGAATATAACAGGGGGTTAAGCCTTCATTTTTGATGAGTAATAGTATTTCCTTTTTAACACCTGTTTAAAATAATAGATAGAATTGTAAATTAAATCTGAATACTAATGATAGAGTGTATCAATAAAATTAAAGATAAAAACATCTGAATATATTGTGATTGGTGTGAATATGTATTAACTTGTATATCGGTTTTAATTCTATAAAATAATTTGGGAGGATTTAACAATGAGTAAAGAAGACGTGTTATTAGAAATTGAAGGGATGTTTGGTGTTGTTCCCAAAATGTTCAGGGTAGTTCCTGATTCAACCCTTGAACTTGAATGGAATTTATTTAAACAGGTTCACCTAGCAGAAGGTGCAATTCCAAATAAGTATCGTGAATTAATTGGAGTGGCTATTTCTGCAATTAGTAAATGCAGGTATTGTGCTTATTTTCATACAGAGATGGCAAAGTTAAATGGAGCAACTGAAGAGGAAATTGAAGATGCAATTCATTTCGCCAAATCCAGTGCCGGATGGAGTACATATATTAATGGACTTCAATTTGATTTTGAAGAATTCAAAAAAGAGGTTGATATGGCTACTGAACATGTTAAGGCTGTTCATGCGTAAAATATTAAATGAACAGCGGAAAATAATGTTTAAAGTCAACAACTTCCAAGAGAAGTACCGAATGCTCATATGGTTAAAAGTATGTAATTATTTAGCAACTTTTAAATTGTAGATCATCCAGTCGTAACTATTTAGAAAATGGCTGGATGATTTATTTTTGCAGCTAGTAGAATTTTTTGTCGTTTATAAAAGAAAAGAAGGAGACTCAACAGTCTCCTTCCTAAATGTTAACCCCCAAACACACAATATGGGATGAATTCCCAAATGCATTTACAAGTTAGAAATTAATTCTTTCAAACACAATATTATATTGACAAATGTTTATTTGAAGGATGATTTAAGCAATGGATTACCATTTATTATTGTCGGAACTTTATTTTAAAATCTTATGCGAAGCGTAAGAGCAGGCTGATAGTTTTGCGTTATTAAATTGTATTGGGCACCTGGTATTAAATCAAAAGTTAAATTTTTAAAGGCTGTATTACGAATTGAATCAATCCGCTTCACCCTGCTTTTTCCGATCAAGTTTGTAGGTATACCAATTGCAAATGAAGTTCCTCCTACTATCATTCCTGCTCCGGCTATAATAATAATAGCCCAGCTATCGACACCAAAAGTAGCATCATTTCCTAAAACAGCACAAACACCTACAACTCCTAAAGATGTTCCTCCGATTATATTGAATACTCTTCCTGTTTTTTGCAGCTTCAATGCTTTGTTATAGTAAACATCAAGTTCTTCCTGCGAAAGTTTTTGAAGATTTTCTACGGAATAAGGGCTCTGAGCCTGAACAAAAGAAACAAGGAGGCATAAAACTAAAATGAAGAAAATCTTTTTCATCCCTGAAAATTTTGGTTTCTACATATAAGTTACAAAATAACTGGCTGAAAGTCAATAATCGTAGAAATACATACACTGCCAATCAGATTATTCCGAAGTATTTTTTATTCAGTTTTTTTGAGAGGGATTTTTTCCAAAGGTGTTTATTTTTAAGTTAATGGTTAAGCCCTTGCAATTTTATTGCAGTTACTTTATTTTCTATAAATGTGTGTGTTAAATTTATTACCACAAAGAACACCAAGGCATGAAGTTAAAGAAGTTAATTCTGGAGTTTTCTTTGTGAACTTCGTGACTTCGTGGTTTTTATTGCGAATTTCATTCGCTTATTTTTAACCTATGGATTCAATCAATAGTGGTTAAATTAAAATACGCTGAAAAGATGTGAAAAGAAAAGGAGATGGTTGACTCTTTATAAAACAGATTGTAGTTATCAGTAATTTATTGGTGTGATGATGATATAAAAAAGGATAAACAGTATTGTGTTTGAGGTTATGCAGATTAAAGCTGTATCCTAAACAGAGAGAGCAGCTCCTTTAAGAACCGGTACTTGTTTGAAAACATATATATTGTTCTCTATATTATAATATTGTATATTGGTTTAATTATAAATGGCTTGTCACAGATGAATGGTTAGGCCATGCTACAGTTGTCTTATTTAAATATTATAGTCTAAAGGGTAATAATATTGATTAGAGTGATTAATGACTATTCAAATAAAAGATAGAATCTATTTGGACGGTAAGTTGTATGAGCTGTTATCGACACCTTTAGAATCTTTTTTAGAGGCTCGTTTTAATATGCCCAAGCTTAGAGGTCGGAATTCGAATTGTTGGAGAGGTTATGTTGCTAGCTGGCGTATAAGAAATAATGTGCTGTTTTTAACAGGATTCCAGCAGGTTAGCCCCAGAATTGTTTTTAATACAAATGAAATTATTACCAGCACTAAATTGGTAGCTGAATGGTATACCGGAATACTTCGGATTCCTGTTGGTTACGTTATTCATCATTATTCAAACGATGTCCCTCTTCATGAAAAGGAGATTCATATTTATGTAGAAAGTGGTTTAGTGATGAATCATGAAGTTATCCATAACAAGTATGTCCCATCGGATGAATCGGATGATATTCCGTTTTAAACGAAACCTGTGATAAATGATAGAAGGGAAGAACACGGTGTGTGTTTCAACTATGTTTTACCCAGAAAAAATAAAAGGAGAGAGATTGTCATCTAACTCCTTTATCTTCAGTGAGCGGGAAACGGGGATCGAACCCGCGACCCTCAGCTTGGGAAGCTGATGCTCTACCACTGAGCTACTCCCGCTTTTATTGAAAGCAAAACTACAATTTTTTTTATTTGCCTGAACTCTTTTTGAAAGTTTTACAGTGAAAATTTTATCCTTACTTTTTCTTAGAACGCCCATTTTATCCGGGCATAAATTGCTTTTCCATAGTCTCCGTACTCAGTGCCTTCATCGCCAAAAAACAGTTGTCCGTTAAGCATTAATTCCCAGTTATTTCCCAATGAGTATGTGAGGGATGGACCAATAAATGATGAACCGTCGCAGGGATTGAGCATAGCTGAAATACTACCGGTAAAAAGTGGAGTGAATGGGAAAGAAGTTTGTGCAAAAAGCTGGTACTTCCCGAATGAAAGCATTTTGGCTGAAATATCAGGAGTGAAAAAACTTCGGCCTCCCGCATTACCAGTTGTTCCGTGACTGTTAAACAGGGTGCCGAAATGAAGATACAAACTGTTTTCAAATGTATAATCGCCTGAAATGGAAGCAACCAGACTTTCGAAATTATCATCATCATTTTTATCGCGGGGTTTAAACCAGGTTACTTCACCACGGAATCCACCGCCTTTAATGTCGCCGGCCCAGCCTCCACCCAGAACGTAATCTTTGCCAACCCAACCTCCCAAGAACTGGATGTCGTAGTTGAATTTCGAGAATCGGTACATTCCAGCAATGGCTGTTTCACTGGAATCTTTTCTCCCAACTTTATAGACCAGCTCGGCAGATGATGTAACACTTGTGTAATACTGAATTCGTACTCCATCCGTTCCGGGGCGTTCTTCGTAATCGAAATCGAAATAAGAGAAAGTGTTAAAAATGTCGTTGGGATTCCATACCAGGTTCGTTCCCCAGTTTATTCGCTGACGTCCCACTCTGATTTGCCAGTCACCTTTTGTATAATCGATCCAGGCCCGGTCGAACATGGTGTGCAGGAACCAGCTATTTTGTGAAATTAATACTGTTCCCAGCTCGAGATAACCGTTATCTTCGTCAATAATATTTTTATAATCGGGATAATTCTGGATCATCTGTCCGAAAAATATCCTGTTCCTGGCTTCAAGTGCAAATGTGAGAGCATCGGATGCATACCACCTGAAATTTAATCGATTATGGATTTGGTTAAGCATTAAATAGTCGAGCGAATTGGTTTCGGAAACCTCTATCGACTGGACCGGTTTGTAGTACATGCCCAGATCTTTAATGTATCCGTAAAAAGCCAGGTTCGACTGAGCATTTACACCTGAAACTGAAATCAAAATTACTATGGCAAGAAATATTCTTTTCATTGTCAATAAACTGCGATCTGCAACTGATCACTGCCAACTATTCATCCACGCCTCCTGCAAAATCCATTACGCACATGGTACGATAAATCGGGTGATTACCACAAGCTACTCCAACTTTAACAAAAACCGGCTGCAGAAGATTTGCCCTGTGTCCACGGTTTTTAACTCCATCGTCGATAAGAAGGAAAACTACAATTTGTCGGGCGCTGGAGTTTCCGTAAGCAATGTTTTCAGCAATCCTTACCTGCCACTGTGCATAACGTTCAATGCGTTCTTTCATCCCGGATCTGTCGCTTCCGGTGTGACCTGTTTTGCCGGTTTTTTCCTGGTCTTTCTGATGATCGTTTGCCGCAAGAGTTAATTTCTTACTTGGGTACATCAAAGGCAGTGGTTGTTTGGTTTTTAATTCTCTTACACATTCGTTTAATGCACGCACTCCTTCCCGGGTTTGAATTCGCACGTCGCCGGAATATTCTAAGATTTTCTGATTGTAGTACGACGCCAGCGGAGCGATGTACTTCTCGGCATAATCTGCCGGGTTGGAACGAAAAAGATTGATCTCGTATATAACTTCTTTTTCGAGAGGAGAGAGGTAACCGGCATTAGATGCAGTGTTCAAAACATCATTTTTATTCGGGCCACTTGCTAAAACCAGCCCGCTTATTCCTGCCAATAGTAATGTTACCAATATCCTCATTTGTTATCGTTTTTCGTCGCTGATGATTTTCCCGTCCTCTATTGTAATAATTCTTCGCGCTTTATTTACCACTCGCTGGTCGTGCGTTGAAAATATAAACGTGATTTTTTCATTTTTATTAAGCTGCTCCATAATATCCAGCAGGTTTTCTGTTGAATGCGAATCGAGATTTGCCGTGGGTTCGTCAGCTAAAACAAATTTGGGTTTCGATGCCAGTGCCCTGGCAACGGCCACACGTTGTTGTTGTCCGCCGGAAAGTTTTGAAGGACGCCGGTTCATCATTTCACCCAAACCGACAGCGTCTAGCAATTCTTTGGTCCGTTTCTCGCGTTCTGCTTTAGGACTTCCCTGTAATTGCATGATAAATTCCACATTCTCTTTGGCAGTTAGCACCGGGATGAGGTTGTACGCCTGGAAAACAAACCCAATGTTGTTCATCCTGAAATCGGTAAGTTTACGCGTTGAAAGTTCGCTGATATTTACTCCTTCAATTTCAACATTCCCTTCAGTGGCATCATCCAGCCCCCCGATAATGTTCAGCAGAGTTGTTTTGCCCGATCCGGATGGCCCGACGATGGCAGTAAATTCGCCTTCCTCGAACGAAACATTAATCCCATTCACCGCATGAACCGAAACCGAATCGCCGTTGTAGATCTTGTGCAGGTTTTTTATGTCTATAATTGTCATAATGCTTGATTGCTAAAATGCTTTAATGCATTAATGGTTAATATTCTTTTTTGTTATTTCTATTAAACTTTTCTTTTTATTCACAAATCCAAGTTTTAAAATTCTCCGGATATCCTTGCATTAAAGCACTAAAGCATTCATGCATTTATTTATCCTTCATCTTTTCATGCCTTCAATCACTCACTTCTTGTCGCCTCTGCCGGGTTCAATTTGAGCGCCTTTCGCGCAGGGTAAACAGCCGAAATCATACCTGTAATAAGTACCAGAACAACTATTGTAACAAGGTATTCCGGCGTAATGGTAGTGGAAACTTGCGTTGTAATGCCGTAACTTTCCAGACCTTCGGAGAAGAATGATAAATCGATTGGATGTCGGTGGAAAAAACCGGAAATAGCGACACCTGCTAAAATCCCCAGGATTCCCCCGCTTAAAGTAAGCATTACCGACTCTGCAATTATCATTCTAAATATTTTTCGCCTGTTCATTCCAACCGCCATCAACATCCCGATTTCTTTGGTACGTTCCAAAACCGCCATCAGCATGGTATTTATTATTCCGAAACAGAGCGCCAGCAAGATTACAAGAACGATTATGTACATGTATTGATCCATCGAATCAGTAATCAGCGACATTTCCGGGCTGATTTCTTTCCACGTCTGTACATCGAGTCCCTGAGCTATTTTTGAGATAGCCGGCTTTATATTTTTTGCCTCTTTGTAATTATGCAATACAATGGCAATTTCGTGTACTGAATTTTGTGGAACGCCCATTTGTGTTCTGAGATCTTCGATATTCGCAAAAAGGTGTAGCTCGTCGAAACCGGTGTTTACGGTTCGGTAAATGCCCGATACACGATATCCTTTGGTCGATAAATCTCCATTGCTGTCAACCAGTTGTACATTTATTTTTGTTCCAACTTTCAATCGCAGTTTTTCTGCCATCTTCTGGCCAACTAAAATCGGTGGCATCCTGCTCGATTTTTCCAGGTAAGTTCCTTCAGTAAGATGTTCAGATATATCGGTGACTTCTTTTTCAATTTCCGGATCTATTCCAACAAGTTTACCTCCGCCGGTACCATGTGCGGCCATAATAAAGGGCTCCGCAATTAAACGCGGACTTGCCGCTTGTACCGAATCGAGTTGTGCAATGGAAGCGGCAAGTTGAACGCCGTTCGGTATAAACAATTCAGCTTCGTTGTTATCGAGAAAATGTGGGGCGTGAACCTGCAGGTGCGAAAGTTCCGACTTGGTGGCACTGTCGATCCTTGAAACCAGCATGCCGTTGGAAAAGGCCGTAATAAAAAGACCTGCACACAAACCAACTGCAATGGCTGCTATCATTACCAGGCTGCGGGTTTTGCTCCGCCAAACGTTTCTCCAAGCAATCGACCAAATCATAATTTTTTATCTTTTATTGTTTAAAATCCTGCTTATTAATACAGTTACTATAATTTCTATTAACTTCTTTTTTTGTCGGGAGATCGAAGCTAAAGAATACATGTAAAAGGTTTTTCTTCCAACTTCTGGCTTCCGTCTTCCAGCTTCCAGCTCTCTCTTCTCTTTATCCGTGTAAAGCATTCGATATTTTTAAATGATTTACCCTGTAAACCGGAAAGATCGAAATGACTATACTGATGATAAAAACCACAATCATCTGGTTATAAAACAGCGAACTTTTCATTGAAAAGAACATGAAAGGCTCCATGCCATATTGTTCTGAAACTTTGGCAAACTCCTGCGATAACGGGATTGGATTATAAAAAAAGTAAAGGCAGATAACATAACTGATCACCAATCCGATGAGACATCCTATGAAACCAATAAAAAGTGTCTCAATCAAAACAATAGCTGACAGTTTCGATTTTTGCATACCAACTGCGTGTGTAACTCCAAATTCGCGTTTACGTTCTTTTACGGTCATAATTACCACACTGAACATTCCAAAGGCAATAACCAGGTACAAAATTCCAAGCATTATTATACCGCCCATCCGGTCGCTCATAATCAGTTGTTCCAGTTCCGGCGACATGTCGGTCCAGGTCATAACAGTATTGCTTGTCGGGAGTATTTTTGCCACTCTTTTTTGAATTTGTTTTACCTGGTAATGATCGTCTGTCATAATTACCATTGATGTTGATAATCCGTAAGCAGAATAAAAATCACGGGCCGTTTCAATATCAAGATAAATCAGGCGTTTGTTGAATTCCGGGTTGGGGTGTGTCAGAATTCCTTTCACCGGGAACAAACCATTGGCACTTATTCCATGGTAGCCCTGGCTAATCATTACCAGAGTGTCGCCAACACCCAGTTGAAGATATTCAGCCAGTCCCTGGGCAATAACTGCTCCCTTATCGCCGTGCTTCAGAAATTTACCCGATTGTATTTTCCCGGATAATTTGGTTATTTGATCTTCCTGTTGGGGTTCGATTCCGATAATCATGGCCGGTTTACTGTATTTATGCGATGCTGCCAGAGCAAACGACTCAAGCCGGTTCGAAACCAGGTTTACATCGGGAATATTTTCGATTTTTTCACGTAACTCTGCATTTGCTTCAAAGCTATTTTCCAGGGTGCGCTCATCCCAGAATGCAGTGTCCTGAACCTGTAAATAACCGGAGTAAAACTTAACCACGTTATCTATCATGCCATCGTATTGTCCTTCCTGCATCGATCGCATCCACGAAGCAAGAAGCACACTAAATACAATGGATGAAATTGCTATTGCAGTCCGTCGCCGGTTTCTCCAGAGGTTGCGCCATGCCAGTTTTATGTTTGTTCTCATTTGAAATGCTTTAATGATTAAATGCTATAATGCTTTAATTTAAGGTGCATTAACTCTTGAAATTCATGTTTTTATAAGTTGTATCTTTTGATTTTGATAATATTTTTGAAATCTCATTGGCCTCATTTAGTAGACGTGATAAATCTTCCATCTTGTTTGTGAGATTTGTGTCTTCAATTACTTCTAACCAATAGCAAGATTCGTCGGCTTCTTCAACGGTTATACATATTTTACTAAAAAATTCAGATTGCGAACGTCCACGGCAAGCTGCCCGATAGTTCGCCCCGGTTGATGTGGCAGATTTTACAAGCTGGTAAGTAATTACCGAACTTGCTTTTGATGGTTTTAACGATTCGCAAAAAAGAATAATATCAACAGCAAACTTTTTTGTCCGTCGTTTCATTTCTTCAATAAATTGATCTTTTGCATTCATTTAATTTCAATTTTGGGTTAAACATATTTTCAAATTATTTAAGCATTATCGCATTTAGGCATTCCTGCATTTTTTATTCATCTAATTCTCTTCATATTCTGCTGAGAGAAAAAGGTCTCTTTTAATTTGACATTGAACTCGATATTATCGAAAATGAGTACAGTTTTGTAACCTTCTTCGTCAGCCGGGATCATTTCCAACCGGGTAGGCATTTCACGGTCATCCATCATTTTTACTTCACTGAGAACCTCTGTATTTACCAGGTAGCCATCTTCATCGAAAAATTCGCCCTTTAGCCAGTGAAGTTCTTTTTTCGAAACCCACATAATTACTTTTCCCCAAACAACCGGAGCATCTTCGTGGGGGATAAGCTCAATCTTGTAACAAGGATATCCCTGGATTTCTTCCTCACCTAAAAGTTTATTAGAATAGTCGCTCGCCAGCTGCGATTCATTCACAAGATCATCATTCTTAAAATCAGATCCCATCCACGATTGCATCATCATCGACGGTGGGATTTTTATCATGCGTTCAATGTTGGGAACCCAGTTCCACATCTCTTTTTCACGCTTCAGAAAAACCTGTCCCTTTTCTTTGGCCGGCTCGGTAATGTAAATCATGGAATACTCGTTGCCAAGGGTCCAGTTTTTCATCGAAACGGTTCGGCTCCATGAAGGGCGTTCAATAATCATGGTCATTTCTCCCTGGCTCGACAGTCCCCTGAATTTTTCGTCGGCTTCTTTAATAATAGCTGTCATATCCTGTGCGAGAGCCAGAGTTCCAAGCAGAAGAATAAATAGTGTGAAGTTAATCCGTTTCATAATGAGTTTATTGATTTTTTAAAATTTTAAATGTTGCTTCAATAATGGCATTTTCAAGCTTTTCCATGGGGAAAATATCAGGAGCTGCGATGCAATACAAAAATGCCCCTTCAATCATTGCTGCAATAGCCATTAAATCACCTTCAGGATCTCTACTGCCTTTTTCCTTTATAAATTCAAGAAAAAGAGCGAAAATTGGTTCGGCTTTTTCCTGGTATAAATTCGTAAAAACTTCTGATAATTTTGGTTGAAGCAGAAGTGAGAAAAACAGTGTCCAGTGTTGCATGTTCTCCCTTAAAAGTTGAAAGTTTTGCCGGATAAAATATACGAATTCTTCCTCGGTTAGAATACCGTCGTGGTTTAAATCAAGGTTGTCGTATATTTCATTAAAACCCTGTTCTATAATTTCGTTTAGAATTTCTTTTTTGCTTGAAAAGTAATTGTAGGAGAGGCCTTTTGATATTTTTGCTTTAGCAGCAATCTGACTGATTGAAGTGGTATGATACCCGTTTTCTGCAAACAGCTCAAGCGCAGTATTCATAATCAACTGCTTTTTCTGTTTCCTGATATCGTCGAATTGTTCCGGACTTCGTGGCATCTTTTATTTTCTGGATGATGATTAAAATTTCCTTAATGTTTTTCTGTCAATACTCGTCTCAATAGTTTTCATATTTTTTAGCCGGAAGGCAGAAGCTCGAAGCCCGAAGGTGATTCCGAATTCAGGAATGCTTTTCTTCCGTCTTCTGGACAATTACCTCTTTTTGTTGTCTAATTTTATTTGAACTGCAATGAACCTGTGTATTCTGAAAACATATTGTTTAACTTTTTATTGATTGAACGGTCGGTCAAAGTTAGGGTATTGTATTCATTTTTCAAAGAATAATGACGATTAAATGACCGATCGGTCATTTAAAATGTGGAACATTAGACGAAAATGTTTGAACTATGAGGAAGCTATTGCGTATAAATGCTAAAAAAACTGAATAAAATTATCATTGCACCTTTAGTTGCAAGCAAATGTCAAATTACTTGCTTTCTTTGCAGGCTATTAATTTTAATGAAAACAAGGACGCGATTTTATTCTCGTTCTATATACAATATTAAATGAAAATTTTTGAAGGACATTCGTTCCACATTCCCGTTCTGGGAGTAGGATATTCGATAGATACCCCTGTAAATGTTGCGCCTTTTGGAATTTCGTCGGTAATTTCGCTGGTTGATGATACACTTATGGAAAAGCTGCGCGAATTTTACTGTCACAAATTTGATTTGCCTTTTACGGCCATATCTAAAAAGGTTGACGATTGCAGGGCCAAACGAATTACCTCTTATCTGAATACGATAGAGGAAGTTGTGAATAAAAAAGTTACAGGTTTAAAAGAATCTGTTGATCATGTTGGCAGCGAACTCGAAAAATATTACGATATGCTTCCGGAAGCATCGGAGCTTAAAAATAAATTTAAGAGTTTGAATTTTGGTAAAACTGTTACTGATGATCTTACCAACTGGATTCGCGAAAAATTACCTGTTGGGTCGATCGATGTGAATATTATGACTAAACTCGACCAGGTAAATAAAAAAGATGGAGAAGAGCTTCCTATTGAATATAACGACGCTCATGCAGCTTTGCGCGGTTATGCCAACAGTAATCTTTGTTCATCGTTGGTTCTTTCTGCCGGAATGAGCCCGCGTTTGTACAGTTACATTGAAAACTTTAAAGACTTTTTCCCCGACATAAAAGGAAAGATCAAAAAGAAGATCATATTAAAAGTAAGCGATTTTCGTTCGGCCCTGATACAGGGAAAAATGCTAGCAGCAAAAGGACTCTGGGTTTCGGAATACAGGATCGAATCTGGTGTAAACTGTGGAGGACACGCATTCCCGACAAACGGCGTTTTGTTTGGACCTATTTTGGATGAGTTCAGACAAAATCGCGACAAACTGTTCGAAACCTGTATTGAGGTGTACAAAACTGCTCTGCAAAAGAAAGAGCTGCAGCAACCTGCCGAAACTCCGAAAATGAAAATTTCGGCACAGGGTGGTGTTGGAAACAACGAAGAACACAACTTCCTGATCGACCATTACAACATGGACAGTGTTGGCTGGGGGTCGCCATTTATGTTGGTTCCTGAGGTTATCAGTATCGATACCGAAACCATGGATCTCCTGGCAAAAGGGAAGGAGAAGGATTATTATTTCAGTGGCTTGTCGCCGCTGGGTGTTCCTTTTAACAGTATTAAAGGAGCATCGATGAGCAAGTTGCGCCTGGCGATGGCTGCCGATGGAAAAGCCGGAATGCCATGTACTAAAGGATTTTTGAGGTACAATACCGAATATACCGAAAAACCAATTTGTACTTCGTCGCGTCAATATCAGTCTAAGAAATTAGAGGAACTGAAGGCTTTAAATTTGCCGGAAGATGAATACAAAAAAGCGTACGATAAAATTACGGAACCTGAGTGCTTGTGTATAGGACTTGGTATTTCAACTTTGCTTTCGAAAGGATTTGAAGTAAAAGAAAACGAAAAGGTTACGGTTTGTCCGGGACCTAATCTGGCTTATTTTTCGAAGATCTCAACATTGAAAGAGATGGTTGATCATATTTATGGCAGGATTAATTTACTCGATAATATGCACCGTCCGCACATGTTTTTGAAAGAACTCAGTATGTACCTCGATATTTTTAAGGAACGCATTGAAGCTTTCCAGAAAAATATCGATGATGTAAAAGAGAAACGGAACCTGGTTAAATTCAGAAATAACCTTTTCGAAGGAATCGACTACTACAAAAACCTTTTTGGTGAAAAGAAAAAGGAAGTGGTAAACGAACTCGAAAAACTGGTTCAGAAATACCCGGTATTGAATACGGAATTGTAATTGTTTTTAATAACCATATTAAAACGGGATCCATTCATTTGGTTTCCGTTTTTTTGTTATTAACTATTTAGACCTTCAAGGTTTTCAAAACCTTGAAGGTCTTTTTTTGTATGCAAAAAAAACTCCCACCGAAGCGGGAGTACAGGAATATCTTTCCTTCGGCATATAGCCTTATTGTGATAAGATATAAAATTGAATTCTATGTTTTTGAACAGATGTTTTAAATTCTGTGGTACTAATGTAGTATAATTTTATTGTATTCTCATTATATTTAACAACATAAAATTTAAAACTAGGTAATCCCGCCCCGTAATCTGTTAATCTATTACAGGACCCGAACCTCATAAAAATCAACCGTTTCGCGAAGTTTTTTTCGTTTGAAAAGGCAGACTAAAACAAATTAATATGGCTAAGATATTAGGATTAGACCTCGGTACAAATAGCATTGGATGGGCTGTTGTAGAGTTAATTGATGGGAGTTTTAGATTGATCGCTAAAGGTGTGCACATTTTTCAAAGAGGGTATGGCGATGAACATCAAGATGTTTCCAGAGCTTCAGAACGAACCCGGGTTAGAAGTGCTCGGAAATTAATTTATCGAAGAAAAGGTCGAAAGATTGACCTTTTAAGATTACTAGGATCAGAATATCATCCATTCATAGATGATGAATTAACAGAGTGGCATAAAAATCGGAAATATCCGATTCGCACAGAAATTCAAGAATGGTTTAAATTAAATCCTTATGAATTGCGAAATAATGCAATTGAAGGGAGAAAACTATCCAGACAAGAACTTGGACGAATTTTCTATCATTACACGCAACGTCGAGGTTTTAAAAGTAATAAGAAAGATATTTCATCATATAGTAACGATGAAAAAGGAGTTAAAAAGAATCTCCCAAAAGATGTTCAATATCATGAAGAATACCTTAGTGAATTTGGAGAGACGCCTAAAAGCAAAGTCTTATATGAGAGGCATAAAAATGCAGAACGAATTCGAAATACTTCTGAGAAGAATAAGATTTCAAGAATTACGCTGCAAGAAGACTTTTTGCAGATTTGCAAGAAACAAGTGCTTTTAGACGAGTTCACAGAAGACGTTAGGAAGATTATATTTGACGCAAGGCCTCTAAAATCACAAAAAGGGAATGTTGGTAAATGTGTATTTGAGAAAAATAAGCCACGATGTCCCATAAGCTCAGTTGAATTTGAGGAATATAGGATGTACTCGTTTATTAATAATATTAAAATCAAACGAAAAAATGAAGATAAAAAGGAATTTAGGTCACTATATGAGCAAAACGATATAGATAATGCCGTAGAATTAATAATTCCCTTGTTTTATAGACAAAAGCCTTCATTTAAGTTTGAAGATATACATAGAAAACTTGATAAAGCAGGATTATACGATTTCAATTATAAAGATATTATGACTGTTAGTGGTTGTCCGCTAAGTGCTCATTTGAAAAGTGTTTTTGGAGATAATTGGAAATCAATTCGATTCGATAATGGCAAAAATAAAAATGGAGAAGATAAGTATATCGAATTAAAAGATATATGGCATATGCTTTTCGACCATTATATGCAAGATAAAGATGATGAACCTCTAATTCAGATAGCCCAAACAAAATTAGAACTAAGTAAGGAAGAATCTGAAAAGTTTATTAAAGCTCCTGTCAAACAAGGGTATTCAAATCTAAGTTATAAAGCCATTGAGCGAATATTATTTTTTTTAAAACAAGGATACCAAACTGATAAAGCAATTATCTTGGCTAAACTTCCTGATATTTTAGCTAAGCATAATAAACGGGATTGTATTAATCAAATTATAGAAGAAGTTGAAAAAATATTTGAGATTTATTCAAGGCGGAAAAAAAGAAACGAGATTGTAAATGCATGTATTTCTGTGTTTCGTTCAGATTTTAAAAATGCACACTCTAACTATAAATTGGACGAGTTCGATAAAGAAATAGTAGTTCAAAAAATAATAAGTATTTATGGTAATACAACTTGGTCAAACTATTCTCTTGATGAACAAACAGCTATTATAAGAGATGTTGAAAATGCATTTGAAAACCAATTAAGGTCTGGTAATATTGGTGGCACCTATAAGAAAAGCATGAGTATAAAACAGCATGTAGAATCGTTTTTAATTGAAGAAATTGGAATTGATAAAAATACTGCTGCAAAGTTATACCATCCGTCAGCTATTGATTTTTACCCTATTGTTGAGCCTGATGTTAATGGTAAAAGACTATTAGGGAGCCCTTTAAAAGATTCTATAAAAAATCCTTTGTTTATGCGTTCTATGTGCGAATTACGAAAGGTCGTTAATGAACTAATTAATACAGATTTTTACGATGATAGATTACAATGTATGGAGCCTCTAATTGATTCGGAAACATTAATTGTAATTGAAACCGGACGCGATGTTAACGATTATAATATGCGTAAAGCAATAGATCGTTACCAAAATGAGCGTGAAACGGAGAATGAATTTTATGAATCGATTTTAATTGAATTTTTTAAGGAAACCAATAAGAACAGAATACCATCGGAAGATGATAAAAGAAAGCTTAAGTTTTGGGTTGAGCAACATGAATCAGTTGAAGAATCAGAAGATTTTTATAACAAATTAGAGTCGCATACTTATCAGTATACGAAAAGTGCCGACCGAATTAAGCTTCCTAAAGATGCAATTGAAAAATATCGTTTATGGAAAGAGCAAAACGGAATTTGTATATATACGAAAAATCAAATAAGTATTTCAGATTTATTTGATGATAACAAAATTGATTTTGAACATACCATTCCATTAAGTAAGTCTTTCGATAATTCTTTAGAAAATAAGACGATATCAGAAGCGTACTTTAACAGATATATTAAAAAGAACAAAATTCCTTACGAACTGGACAAAGAATATATAAATAATGTATCTGGCTTCATTATAAGGTGGGAAAAGAAAATTGAGGAGATTGAAGAACGTATCGAGAATTTAAAACGGAAAGCAAAAAATTTACAAGATAAGGAAAGCAAAAACGAGAATATTCAACAACGTCATTATTTAAGAATGCATCTTAAATATTGGCAAAAGAAAGTAAATAACTTTAAAGCAAAAGAGGTTACTGATGGATTTCGGAATCGACAACTGGTTGATATTGGTATTATCAATAAATATGCAAGACTTTATCTAAAAAGTACTTTTGATAATGTATTCTCAGTTAATGCATCTTTCGTTGATGATTATAGGGCTTTGATTGGATATAAAAAGAACAGGAATAACCATATCCATCATACAGTTGATGCTATATTTTGTGCTTGTTCAGTTGAATTTGTTAGACGAAAGCCGCATGCATTGCGAACTTTGGAAAAATATTATTATTTGAAAGACGAATTACAAAAAGCTATTTTATTTGAAGAACAACCAAATGAACAAACAAAACGATTAAAAGAAGAGCTCGAAATAGTCCATGAAAATCTAGAACCTTGGAAGGGCTTTGCTAAACAATTGGATGAACTTAAAGAGGAAATATTAGTATCGCATCGATACAGAGACAAATTAAAAAAACAAACAAAAAAGAAAATTAGGATTAGAGGAAAAATTGTTCATCGTGCAGAAAAAATACAAAAACTTGATGATAATAAGATTAAGGTAGTAGAATGGAAATATAAAACAGATATATATGGCAAGAAAATACCAGTTAAAGGTCGATTAAATGATGAAAATCCTGATTTCGTTTTACATCGTTTTAGGGATGATTCGAAGATATTGATTGAAGTATTAAAGTCATTTGAGGAATGTAAAGAAAATGAAAATACTTTGGTATTAAAAGGCTACAAATATGTGCGTAATAAAGCTGGAGAAATTGTTTATGAGAAAGAACCAAGGTACACATGGCATAATGATCGAGAAGGAAGTTTAACAACAGGTGTTCGAGATTCACTGCACAAAGAAATGTTGTATGGTAGAGTTAAACGACCTGCAAAAACAGAAAATGGAGAATTTGTAAAGGATAGCATAAATGGTGTGTTAATGGAAGACTGGTATGTTAAAAGGATTCCTGTTGAGTCGCTTGATGCCAATGATATTAAAAATATTGTGGATGATGGAATTAAAGCAAGAATTCAAAAACATGGATTCAAAAATGTAAAGAATAACGGGGAAATTATTTTGCCCGCGGAAGAGAACTTAAAAGAAATGACAATAAAACGTCTCAGATGTAGGCAGAAAAAGGGGCGAGGCTTTTTAAATGCTATTCCATTAAAAGAAAATTCGCATTTATCTGCAAAACATGAATCTCGAGTAGAAAGATTTGGTAAGGATTATAAACAAATGTCATATGTTGATAACGATGGTAATTATCAGTTAGGTATATATTCGGATGGAAGAAATACCAGATATAAATTCTTAAATAATCTTGATGCAAGTGAATTGTTGGTATCAAATGGGAAGGTTGTTAAAGTTCAGGATAATGAATTTTTTTCGGTTAGAGGAAAGAAAATATTTCTTGAACTAAAACAAGTTTTGCACCAGAACTTATATGCCATATTACTTCAGTCTAAAGAATCAATTAATGATGTTAATTGGGATTCCCCAAATGAATTAATGAGAAGACTTTATGAAATAAAAAGTTTTAGTGAAAGTGATGGCCGAGCCAATATATTTTGTTTGCATAATCAGTGTGCAGATAATGTTTCAAAACTGGATTTGAAAATAGGGGAATTTAAATTAGGTATACCTGTTGTCAAATACATTCGGTTTCGGCATACAAATTTCAATGCCCTAATTGAAGGAGTTGACTTTAAACTAACTCCTTTAGGAGAGATAAAAAGATTGAAATAACCACCCAATCCTTCAAGGTCTCCAAAACCTTGAAGGATTATAAAAAAACCTTTTCCAAAGTTCGAAACTTTGGAAAAGTTAAAGGAGAGAATAGCTAAAACCAAAACGAAAATGTCAAAAACCAAACAGAAATACAAAAGCCCGTTGGGAAATGCAGTTGTACCGGCAGGAAATGGAAAATCCCGACCGGAAATGCAGTTGTACCGACAGAAAGTGTGATGGTACCGGCAGAAAATGCCATTGTACCACGCAGAAACGCTAAATCCCGACAGAAAAACCGGTTGAACCCGGTACAATTGATTTTTCAGTTGGTACAGAGCAAAATCTTTTGGTTTCGAAATAATTATAAGACGATCTGTTCATAAAAATATTGTTAATCGACCCGGAACTGAGGATGAACAGAAAAACTGTCAACACAAAATCTCCGGTTTTTAGTTTCTTCTCTACGTTCGCCCTTAAGCTGCCAATGTGCAGGATGTTTTTTCAAATTTTAAAAATTCTAAATTTTTTACTTATGAACACGTCGAATATGACGATCGAACAAATCCTGTATGAATCAGGATTACGAATTAACAACAGTCTTGGCGATAACAAAATCCTTGATGCTGTTACCCCCATGGGATATCCCCTGGAAAAGTTAAACGAAGGTGCTACCATTCTTGATGCGGCAACAACGCTTGTTGAGACTCAGCAAAAAGAGTATGGCGAGCAGGATGAAGCCCAATCTGTTTTTGAAACGGAACGGCAAGCAGCCAACGAAACCTACATGAATATGATAAAAATTTGTAGAGTTGCTTTTAAGAATGATGTTAAAGCCATTTCTACCCTCGAGTTGAATGGCAGGAGAGCACGTACCATAAGCGGATGGCTAAAACAAACGCTTGGTTTTTACCGGGCTATTCTGGCTAACGAAGAGTGGAAGGCTGCTTTGGCTGTTTACGGGCAGACCGAAGAAAAATTGTCGGCACAGGTAACAGCCATCCAAGCTGTTTCCGCTGCGTCGGAAGCAGTTAAAAAGGAAAAAGGCGATGCCCAAAATGCTACCCAGGAACGCGACGAAAAAATTGAAGAACTTGTTGAATGGGTAGGCGATTACGAGGTAATTGCACGTATTGCCCTGGCCGACAAACCACAGTTGCTCGAAAAACTGGGGATAGTGGTGAAAGGATAAATTTGTAATTACAGACACCCGAAGGTTTGGAAAACACTTCGGGGTCTTCCTGTTATTTTATATTTTTTAATCAAACCTTTCGGAGTCTAACAGATCCGAATGTTTAAACTATTCAATAATGATAAATATTCCGCTCGAATACGGACAATTCTATCACATTTACAACCGTGGAATCAATGGTTGTAACCTGTTTCAGGAGAATGAAAATTACGAGTATTTTCTACACCTCTACGATAGATACATATCGTCGGTTGCCGATACATATGCGTGGGTGTTAATGCGGAACCATTTTCATTTGTTGGTACGAATAAAAAGGGAGGACGAAATACCTTTTATGGGGAAGGGGCAGACTCCCGAAGGTTTGAAAAACACTTCGGGGGCAGGGAAAAACCTTTCGGTGTCTGACAGACCCGAAAGTGTTTCGAAAAAGAAATATAATCCAACTAATCAGTTCGGTCATCTTTTTAATGCTTACACCAAAGCAATAAACAAACGCTTTCATCGCACCGGAAGTCTGTTCGAACACCCGTTTCGAAGAATAAAAGTGGAGTCGCAACATCATCTGAAATACCTGGTTTATTACATCCACCATAATCCCATTCACCATGAGTTTTGCGAGCATTTTCTCGATTATCCGTGGAGTTCGTACCTAACAGTTGTATCGCCAAAAACAACAAAGTTAAGCAGGACGGAAGTGCTGGGATGGTTTCATGATAAATCGAATTTTGAAACATTCCATTCGCAGGAACAGGTTAAAAGATTTAATGAAATGGATATTGATTTTGTGGGCGATGGATAGTTTTTTTACCTGTTTAAACACCCGAAGGTCTGAAAGACTCTTCGGGGTTTGCGGAAACTTTTCGGTGTTTTTCAAACCCGAAAACGTTTACCTGAATAAAAACCAAAACCCGATAAAACTATGATAAAACGTACACTATTCATCTCCAATCCCTATTATCTCTCACTAAAGAATAAACAGTTGCAGGTGTCTGAAAGAGGCGGAATGCTGTTAAAATCGGCGCCGGTTGAAGACATCGGGTTCCTGGTGCTTGATCATCCGCAAATTTCGTTTACCATGAAACTGGTGGAGGAACTCAGCGAATTTAACGTGGCCACTGTTTTTTGCGACAGCAAACACATGCCCTCGTCGATGTTGTTGCCGCTCGATGCCCATCACATTCAGAGCGAAATATTCAGGGCACAGGTAGCCGCGTCGGAGCCATTAAAGAAAAACCTTTGGAAGCAAACCATTGAGGCAAAAATAAAAAATCAGTCGCTGCTTCTCGATAAATTAGGGAAGAGCAGCACGCAGTTAAAAACATTGGCCCGGCAGGTAAAAAGCGGCGACAGCGATAACCGCGAAGGCTTTGCTGCCCGTATGTACTGGACTGCTTTGCTGGGAAAAGACTTTATTCGCGATCGTTACGGCGATCCTCCCAATAATTTTCTGAATTACGGCTATATTCTGCTGCGATCGGCTGTTGCACGTGCCCTGGCCGGGTCCGGATTACTGGCAACGCTTGGTATTCACCACCGTAACCGCTATAACGCATTTTGTCTGGCCGACGATATTATGGAACCTTATCGCCCTTATGTTGATGAGATTGCCTACGATCTGGATGAAAAATATCCCGGAACTTTTATGTTGGAAAAAGAACACAAAGCCGAACTGTTACAGCTTATGGCTGCCGATGTAAAAATAGGGGAGAATAAACGCCCACTAATGATTGCCCTGTCGCAGACAACTGCTTCGCTGGCTCGTTGTTTTTCGGGCGAACAACGTAAAATTCAGTATCCCGTTTTTGAATAGGCCTTTTCTGAAAAAAGACACCCAAAGGTCTGTAAGACACTTTGGGGTCGGAGTATTATCAAACCTTTCGGAGTTTTTAAGTCTCGAAAGTGTTTAAAAAATAATAAAATGCAACAAACGCGGCTAAACGCCTATCATATTATGTGGTTATTTGTTTTTTTCGACCTTCCGGTTACTACCAAAAAGGAGCGCCGGCTGGCTACCCGTTTCCGGAAAGACCTTATGAAAGACGGATTCTCGATGATGCAGTTTTCGGTGTATAACCGTCATTGTGCCAGTAAAGAAAGCGCCGAAGTACATATTAAGCGGGTAAAAAGTTTTATCCCCGAACACGGGCAGGTTAGCATTCTTTCGGTAACAGATAAACAATACGGCAACATAGTTAATATATGGGGAAATAAATCGAGCCCCATGCCCGAAGGTCCCAAACAACTCGAAATGTTCTGACCTTTTCCAAAGTTCCAAACTTTGGAAAAGTTTACTAAACCTTTCGGTGTCTACCAGACCCGAAAGTGTTTAAGTTTAAACGAAAAATATTAAATTCGTAAACCGTTCTTTGATATTTTGACCGAATATCAATATTACCAAATAGAATTAAAAAAACAGAGTATCATTCCACTTCCCTGTCGTGAACAGGGCATTATGCCGATTGTGTTTTTGCTTGAAATACCAGTAAAAACAGGGAGTGTCCGCCGCTTGGTTGTGGTTTGATATAAAATTGAAAAGATATTCAACCTGAGTGCCTTCCACATCGCGCAGGGCACGGTTGTGGTTTGATATAAAATTGAAAAGATATTCAACCGCGACATAATTCCACATGTGGAAGATTACGTTGTGGTTTGATATAAAATTGAAAAGATATTCAACACCGTATTTATTGGCAATTACGCGCATCAGGTTGTGGTTTGATATAAAATTGAAAAGATATTCAACCATCAGCAGGAACCTGCTTAATGGCATCGGTTGTGGTTTGATATAAAATTGAAAAGATATTCAACTGCTTCTCAATTTTACCGTAAGCAGCCTCGTTGTGGTTTGATATAAAATTGAAAAGATATTCAACGGGTTTGTTCCATGCGGAGCTGCTTAAGTGTTGTGGTTTGATATAAAATTGAAAAGATATTCAACTGAATTAATAAATTTGGCGCGTATGGCACGGTTGTGGTTTGATATAAAATTGAAAAGATATTCAACTGTTCAGAAGGTTTGGAAGTATATCAACATGTTGTGGTTTGATATAAAATTGAAAAGATATTCAACTGCCTCCGACAATGCCGGGAGTGATTGGAGGTTGTGGTTTGATATAAAATTGAAAAGATATTCAACAGCGGAAAAACCATAACCCCGTTAGAAGCTGTTGTGGTTTGATATAAAATTGAAAAGATATTCAACAAAGTCCAGTAGTTTTCGTCGTCGTAGGTTGTTGTGGTTTGATATAAAATTGAAAAGATATTCAACGCACAGAAAGATGCCCAAAATACCGAAGCTGTTGTGGTTTGATATAAAATTGAAAAGATATTCAACTACCTTTGTAAAAGCTTCGGTAAAATTGGCGTTGTGGTTTGATATAAAATTGAAAAGATATTCAACATGTGAAGGTTGTTAGTTGAAAATGATGTGGTTGTGGTTTGATATAAAATTGAAAAGATATTCAACAAGTCTTCAGGAATATGTTTACTTACTGTAGTTGTGGTTTGATATAAAATTGAAAAGATATTCAACTCATTTCACTTGCGGTTGTACTTATATCTGGTTGTGGTTTGATATAAAATTGAAAAGATATTCAACACGTACATGTGCGCACTGGCCATTAAACCGTTGTGGTTTGATATAAAATTGAAAAGATATTCAACACTAACTCATTTCAAAAAGAAGACGATTACGTTGTGGTTTGATATAAAATTGAAAAGATATTCAACATGCCGGTATTTTAAAGATCTACGGAGCGGTTGTGGTTTGATATAAAATTGAAAAGATATTCAACTTCAGAAACAGCAGATACAATGTATTCTGCGTTGTGGTTTGATATAAAATTGAAAAGATATTCAACGTTGGATTGGCAGCAAATTTTACCTCAATGTTGTGGTTTGATATAAAATTGAAAAGATATTCAACGTATTTTACAATGGGTACGCCTAAAACCGAGTTGTGGTTTGATATAAAATTGAAAAGATATTCAACCGATCCACGCACCACCCACCAAACCATATAGTTGTGGTTTGATATAAAATTGAAAAGATATTCAACACAATGCAATATAATACTGTACCCTGTACCGTTGTGGTTTGATATAAAATTGAAAAGATATTCAACCTGAACGCCTGAATACACGACATCATTACCGTTGTGGTTTGATATAAAATTGAAAAGATATTCAACTCACTCTCCGAACTCCAAAACCTCCGCATGTTGTGGTTTGATATAAAATTGAAAAGATATTCAACTTAAAGAACGTTTGTAAGTTGAAGGGCGGGGTTGTGGTTTGATATAAAATTGAAAAGATATTCAACACAAAAGGAACGGGATTAACACCAACGTCGGTTGTGGTTTGATATAAAATTGAAAAGATATTCAACCCACAACTTTTTTTTGTTGTTCCTTCGTCAGTTGTGGTTTGATATAAAATTGAAAAGATATTCAACCAATCCACAATTCATAAGTAGATTGTCCATGTTGTGGTTTGATATAAAATTGAAAAGATATTCAACGGACAATAAACTAGAGCATGATGGTTATTGTTGTGGTTTGATATAAAATTGAAAAGATATTCAACCTGTTGACAAAGATGATGTTATCATAGATGTTGTGGTTTGATATAAAATTGAAAAGATATTCAACCGACCTCAAACGTCACCTTCCCGACCTCTCGTTGTGGTTTGATATAAAATTGAAAAGATATTCAACGCATACCAAAAGCCGTAAACCAACCCGACGTTGTGGTTTGATATAAAATTGAAAAGATATTCAACCCCTTACCTGAATTGATTGCAGGATGTTCCGTTGTGGTTTGATATAAAATTGAAAAGATATTCAACTTTGTTTCTTCTACAATGTCATAGTTATTAGTTGTGGTTTGATATAAAATTGAAAAGATATTCAACGTCGGGTTTACCTTCGCGTTTGCGCTTTACGTTGTGGTTTGATATAAAATTGAAAAGATATTCAACTGTGGCAACGCCGTTACGAAGTGGGTAATGTTGTGGTTTGATATAAAATTGAAAAGATATTCAACTTCAAGGGATGGTTGAGCATGTGGTTGGCGTTGTGGTTTGATATAAAATTGAAAAGATATTCAACAGCGGCACCGATTATTACGTCGACCTGGCAGTTGTGGTTTGATATAAAATTGAAAAGATATTCAACCTGAACCAAAAGGTTCAAATAGTTTGTCATGTTGTGGTTTGATATAAAATTGAAAAGATATTCAACCCTGTTGACAAAGATGATGTTATTATAGATGTTGTGGTTTGATATAAAATTGAAAAGATATTCAACATAAAGGTTTCAGTTTTTAAATTCTCCTGTGTTGTGGTTTGATATAAAATTGAAAAGATATTCAACAATATCATCCTCATTCATGGTTCCCCATTGGTTGTGGTTTGATATAAAATTGAAAAGATATTCAACCTTATCATTTATTAACTCATGTAAATCGCGGTTGTGGTTTGATATAAAATTGAAAAGATATTCAACTCTCGATTTGGTAGGAATCCGCGCATCTTCGTTGTGGTTTGATATAAAATTGAAAAGATATTCAACTTTCTTTTTCCGGAGAACGGCGCCATTACCGTTGTGGTTTGATGTAAAATTGAAAAGATATTCAACTCTGTTTCTTGAATCATGAATAATAGACGAGGCTTTCAGGTATGTGCAGATACTGCATTAGTATATAAGCCTCTGAAAGATTTAAATGGCCTGAGTTCAGCTGGAGACTGTTTCTTTTAGTGATGGCACAGACCATTTATTTAATTGGGGATAATCCCAGACCTTCAAGGTTTTCGAAACCTTGAAGGTCTTTTTTTTATCCACATTATTTTTTCAAAATGAAAAAATATTAAGGCAAATTGTGTAAATATGACAAAAAACATGAGCAAAAGTTGAAGAGCTGTATATATTTGCGTGCTATTACAGAATGCACATCTATTAAGTTGTGTCGATAATCAAATAATTATAACGAATTATAAACGAATGAGAAATTTCGAAAAGATCTTTATTCTTTTTTAATGTGTTTTTTTACAATACTTGCCAACCATCGAACTTCCTAAAAAGGTAGACTAAAAAGTCTTTGTTTTAAGGGCAGTTTGCAAGACCTGAAAAATGTATTGCCATTACGTTTTTATAGATTTATTATTTTAAGGGATGAAGCCTGAAGTTGAAAACCAATGTTGTTTTCTCCTTCGGCTTTATTTTTTATAAGCTCCAGCAACTGATCACTGCAACTGAGACTGCCAACTAATTATTTCCCTTTTCTCCAGCGCCTGGTGGCTGTTCTTATGGGGAATACGCCTTCGCTGACAAATTTTACATCTTCAACCGAATAAAAAGCCTTCGGATTAGTTGATTTAACAATGCTTTCCACCTTTTTAATTTCGGAGCGTTTGATTATACTGTAAATAATACTAACATTTTCAGTGCTTCCCTTGGCTTCGTGATGTGTAATTCCATATCCGGCTTCGCGCATTGTTTCAACCAGCTTTTCCGCTTTTTTACGGGTGATGATCTGAATTTTAACGATTCCCATCGCCAGTTTTTCTTCAATAAACAGACCTATAAAATTACCGGCAGCAAAGCCCAAAGGATAGGCAATATAACAAACCCAGTTGTCGAGGTTCTCCATGATTTTGGTTATGGCAACCAACCATATCAATACCTCGAAGAATCCCAGAATTGGCGCCCAAAGTTTGTGACCTTTCGAAACCATTACAATACGTATGGTACCAATGGTAACATCTGCAATCCGTGAAATAAAGATTAACCCGGGAAGCAGTAAATACGTGAATAGATTGCTATCGTAAAAGCTTGTTTCCATAATTAATAAAGATAGTAAAATCTTAATTGCTTAGGATATTTGTGTTATATTCCTTTGTTATTTACCGGGTGAGCTAAAGTCAACCGGTAAGTAATTTCATACTTCTATCATTGAACTTCCAACGTCATACTTCTCCCTAAAATTCCGAAGTAAAATGGAACCTAATGTCTTTAAACTCATCCTGTGCCATTTGTAAGATAAATGCAGAATCAGCCATAAATACATCGCGTCCCAGTTTGTCTTTGGCCATTTTTTGGTGCTTCCGTTTTTTGAATTCGGTTAGCACTTTCTGGTCGTCACACTCTATCCAGCACGCTTTGTGCATTGAGAGTGGCTCGAATCGGCATTTTGCATTGTATTCATGTTCCAGTCGGTATTGAATTACTTCAAACTGAAGCTGACCAACTGTCCCGATAATTTTTCGTCCGTTAAACGAACTTGTAAAGAGCTGGGCCACACCTTCGTCCATCAACTGGTCGATTCCTTTTGCCAGTTGTTTCGATTTCATGGGATCGGCATTTTCGATGTACCGGAACATTTCGGGAGAGAAGCTTGGCAATCCTTTGAAATGGATATCTTCCCCGTCGGTTAAAGTGTCGCCAATGATGTAATTCCCTGTATCCGGGACCCCAATAATATCGCCGGGGTAAGCGGTTTCAACGATCTCTTTTTGTGATGCCATAAACGCAGTGGGGCTGGAAATACGAAATGATTTTCCCAGTCGAATGTTTTTGTACATTTTGTTACGTTCAAACATTCCCGAGCAGATTTTAACAAAGGCTATCCTGCTTCGGTGATTCGGATCGATGTTAGCATGTATTTTGAATACAAAACCTGAGAATCCTTTTTCATCCGGTTTTACCTCACGTTCTTCTGAAAAACTGGGTTGGGGAACAGGCGCAATTTCAACGAAAGAATCCAGTAATTCCTGCACCCCGAAATTATATAAAGCACTTCCGAAAAATACGGGTGCCAGGTCGCCTCCCAGGTATTCTTCGCTGTTGAATTCAGGATAGATTCCTTCAACCAGTTCCAGTTCCTCGCGCAAAACATCTGCATCGTCGCCAATGTGATCTTCAAGTGCAGGATCGGAAACATCTTCGAATTTAATGCGCTCTTCAATTTCCTGAATATCGGGTTTAAAGAGTTTCAGGCTTCGGTTAAAAATATTGTAAACGCCTTTAAAGTCGGGGCCATTATTTATTGGCCAACTTAAAGGACGTACTTTAATTTTCAGCTGCTCTTCCACCTCGTCCATCAGAGTAAACGGATCCTGCGACGGGCGGTCCATTTTATTTACAAAAACGATTACCGGCGTTTTGCGCATACGGCAAACGTTCATCAGTTTTTCGGTTTGAGGCTCAACACCCTTGGCTGCGTCGATTACAATAATTACACTGTCGACAGCAGTTAAGGTTCTGAATGTATCTTCTTGGAAATCCTGGTGACCGGGAGTGTCGAGAATGTTCACTTTATAACCATTGTACTCGAATCCCATTACAGAGGTGGCTACTGAGATACCACGCTGGCGTTCAATTTCCATAAAATCGGAAGTGGCGCCTTTTTTAATTTTGTTGTTTTTAACGGCGCCAGCCACACGAATTGCACCTCCAAACAAAAGCAGTTTTTCGGTTAAGGTGGTTTTACCGGCATCAGGGTGGCTTACAATTCCAAATGTTCGTCTGCGTTGTATCTCTTCCAGAAAGCTCATTTAATATTCTCCTATTGTTGTTTAAAGTCAGAATGTTAGAGTAAAAACATTCATTTCTAACATTTTCCTTTCTAAAATGCGGCGCAAAAATAGAAAAGAAGTTTTAAATAATATCTTCTGAAGGAACTTTGTCGCGACGACGGCTAAAAACTTTAACTTAGATTGAAATTAGCTGACTCTAAAAGAATTAATAAAATGCCGTGAAAATGTCGTGTTTATGACGAGTCGATTTCGTGGACTATTTCTTTGTTAGTAGATAACTTGCATTTAAAAAAACGAACCATGCAACAACCTGAACTTGGCCGGAAGATTGCCGAATTGCGGAAGGCAAAGGGATTCACACAGGAAGAGTTGGTAGAACAATGCCACCTGAACGTGCGTACGCTTCAGCGCATTGAAGCAGGAGAGGTAATCCCTCGAAGTTACACCCTAAAAGCAATTTCTGAAGTATTGGAGTTCAGGTTTAATAAAGAGCCTGAACAGTATCTGGTTAGTGTTGTATGGTGCATGGTTCGAAATGCAGGTGACATTATTAACCTTAAAAAAGATGCCATGAAAAAGGTCAGCATTTTATCCTCAACTCTTTTGATTGTTTTATTGGGAGCTTTTATGATCAATTTTTTGGTCGACAAAAAAAGTGAAAGCAGCCTTCATAAACAAATTGAAATGCAGAACAAAAATACAGTTACCTGGTTTAACAGCGGGCAGGTCGAGCGTTTATTGGAAGATTATTTTCCTTCAGCGTGTTTTTACCGAAACGGGCATCCGTCGTATTGCGGAAAGGAAGAAATTCGTCGATGCATGCAAAATGCCATCGATGCTAAGACATTTAAATTAAAATCCGTTGAGCTTGTTTCTTTAACCGTGGACGGAGATTTGGCCGTTGAGAAAAGCCTAATTACTTCGCAACTTGTAACAGGAGAGTTGATAAAGACCATGAATATTCAGGAATGGCAGTTCGTGAATAACAAGTGGTTAATCGTAAACGATATTGACGTGTTAGTTAAAGAATAATCAGGATATTTTGGAAATATATCGTTTTCTGGTTTTGTATGTATTTTGATGAATGACAAAAATCAAAAACACGAAGACAGAAGTTTTTTGTTTCACAATCTTCGTGCTTCTGCCTTCTGCCAATATTAGCCTAATTCTACTGAGGTTTCTTCACATCTTTAAACGACCTTGAAATTTGTTTCCAGTAAGCCTTATGAAATTTAACACTCGATTTTCCAAGGATTTCGTGGTACGTTTTTGGCTCATCGTCAGGATGAAACTTTTTTAACCCCATATCTTCGTACAAAGCCGAAACCTCAGGGTGAAACTGAACGGCAAATACATGAGGATATTTACTGTGGGCAATTCCTTCTATAATTTTTCCGTCGGGCGATAAACAGGTTATTTCAAGTCCTTTTCCCAGTTTTTCAACAGCCTGGTGGTGACTGCTGTAAATGCGCGGTGTTGTCTTTTTCGAAACTTTTATGGTTTCTCCAAAGAACGGATTATCGGTAAACTGGATAGTATGCAGATTGATACCCATAAAAAGAGTGTCTTTTTCAATCTCCTGCCAGTAATTTCGGTGCATATTTGTTCTGCCAATGGCAACTGTTTCTTCCGGGGTGTTTGCTCCATAAATTTCAGAAGGAATATCCTGTATCAGAGTTCCGCCGGTGCCAACATTCATGGTTTGCATTCCTAGACAAAAACCGGTAACTACATAGTCGGGACGTTCTGCCAGAAACGGTTGAAACGATTCATTCTGGTAACCACCCAGCAGGTGAAACATGAAAGTGGCTTCGTAATAATGCCTTGCCGGTGTATATACTCCCGATTTCGTATTTTCTTCTCCGTACAATGCCGGTGGAATATCAGCACCACCAAAAAAGATGATGCCAATTGAATTATCAAACACTTTTTTTAGCTGATTGGAAACATCGTTCTTTTCATACAAATTCGATTCGTTCAACTCCCCGGTAATTTCATGTAGAAAGAAATTATCAAGCCCGTTTTCTTCAATGTAAGCTTTTGTTTTGGAGTAATCAGTTTTTTGCTTTTCGTAGTAAACACCAACAAATTTTACCTTGTTTTTATTGACTTTCAGAATATGATTGTCAGTGAGGTATTTTATGGTTTCAACCCGGTGAACCGTGGGATCGCACAGAATGATGTATTTTTTCTTTGAATCAAAGTCGGTATCAAAGAAATGTTGCGCAAACGATGTACTAACGAACAGAAACGCAACAAGAAGCAAAAGCAGTTTTTTCATACAAATAAAATTTTTGTTTTTCGACCAGAGTTTTCACTTTCAAAAATAAAAGAATGCTGTATATAACAATACTTTATGGAGTGATTTTAAATAAAACATAATTTAGGGTATGCACGTTCTTTAAACTTTGTACATTTGTCTAATCATTAAAACAAATAAGGTTATGAAATTCAATTTTAAATCATCTTACCTGGTATTGGGAGTTGTTGTGTTAATTGTTTTGCTGCTCTTTGGTGGCCGTATGTTTAAAATCTTAAAACCGGGTGAAAAGGCGGTAATTTTTAAACCCTATACCACCGGGTTGGATAAAGAAAATATTTTTGGTGAAGGATTCCATGTTATTGCTCCATGGAACGAATTGGAAATATACAATGTAAGGGAACAACAACGCGACGAAACCATGGATGTGTTGGACAAAAACGGATTATCAGTAAATGTTGATGTTACTGTGCGTTTTAATCCTACTTATAGTAAGATTGGATTTCTGCATGAACAGTTTGGTGTGAACTTTATAAATGTGCTGGTAATTCCTGAAGTTCGGTCTTCTGTAAGGCAGGTTGCAGGGCGTTACACGGCCGAAGAGATTTACTCAACAAAAAGAGCGGAAGTCGAACAGACAATAATTACTGAAACACGTAAAGTATTAAGCGAAAACTTTATTGATATGCGGGCACTTTTAATTCGTTCGATTAATTTACCTGCTCAAATTAAAGGTGCAATCGAAAATAAATTGCAGCAGGAACAAGAAGCACTGGCTTATGAATTCCGTTTGAAAAGGGAAGAGTCGGAAGCTGAGCGTCGTAGAATTGAAGCAGAAGGTATTGCCAATTATAACCGTATTATCAATGCCAGTTTAACTGATAAGATTCTTAAACAGCGTGGTATTGAGGCTACAACTTCGTTGGCCGAATCGCAAAACTCTAAAGTAGTTGTAATTGGTAGCGGAAAAGACGGACTGCCATTAATACTCGGAAATAATTAGAGAAACGTTAAAATATTTTAATAGCGAGCTGGTGTATACCGGCTCGTTTTTATTTAGTGCTATTTTAGCTTAATGAATTAAATTCCTGTCGTTACATCTTGCCAACTAATTACCTTGTAGAAAGAATAAAGCTTCGAAAAAACGACGAGGAATGAAGCTAATTATAATAGAAAGACAATAATGAAAAAAATTAAAAATCCCTGGAAAGATCCTAAGAATATTGGTGATTACAACTGTTTTGCCTGTTCGCCTTACAACGAATCTGGTTTAAAACTTGAATTTTGGGAAGATGGCGACGATATTGTAACGAAGTGGAACCCACATCATATGTACGAAGGGTGGATTGGCGTTTTACACGGAGGAATCCAGGCAACCCTACTCGATGAGATTGGTGGCTGGGTCGTTATGATAAAACTTAAAACCGCCGGTGTTACAACCGATATGCAGGTGGAATACCTGAAGCCGGTGAAAGTAAAAAAAGGAGAGCTTACCATACGTGGCAGGATCGAATCGCAGGAAGGAAGAATTGCAAAAATCAGTGCATCACTGTTTGATATCGATGGTGTAGAATGTGCAAAAGCAAGCATTTCATACTTCGTATTTCCGGAGCGGGTTGCAAAAGCACGTTACCAATACCCCGGAATTGAAGCATTTTATGAAGAAGAAACAGCCTGATGCAAAAACAAATCAGGAGTTTATAAACAAAAAAATGGATAAGGACTATTCGTCGAAATCATTAAAATTCGAAGAAGAATAATCCATTAAATCGTTATCTTCAAATTCATCATAGATTGATAATTTTTGTTTTGAACTTTTCGTTTTGTGGCTTGCGTGTTTTTTTTGTTTACGATCGAATTTATCAAAATCGGGGGTGCTTCTTTGGTTTACTTTCTTTTTCATCTTGTCCAGCAAACGATGTTAAAAATATAATATAGTTAAACTGTTATTATTTATAAATTTACGGCAGCAAAATAGAAAAAAAAAGAATAAAAAATACAGTTTCTGAAAAAATTGAGAATTTATGAATAAAAAATCGGTGGAAAACAGGTGTTTTTTTACAGGATTGCTTAAAGGCCAGGTTGTTATGCTGCTTTTGTTAATGGTTTTTAGTGTTGCGGCACAAAACGATAAAAAGGTAACACGGCTGTTTGATGAGGCAACCGGTTTTTATAAGGCAGGGAATAATAGCAAAACTATTGAAACCTGTAACCAATTATTAAAATTGGATAAAGAAAATACGAATGCTCATTTATTGCTTGCAGAGGTTTATAAAGACATAGATTCTACCCGCCTTGAAATTTATCACCTCGATAAAGCAAGTTACACGAGTGACAATCCGCTTATCGATTTTCGATTAGGAGAGGCGTTTTATAAATTAGGGATGTATTCGGAAGCGCTCAGTTTTTACGAGAAATACAAGGAGAACAAAACTATTCCGGAGAAACGACAGTTTCTGTTGGCATGCAAAATTGCAAGCTGCCGTTTTGCCATTCAGTCAATTGCCAATCCTGTTGATTTTGAACCTTCGAACCTTGGTGATGAGGTGAACAGCGCAAACGATGAGTACTGGCCAACTCCTTCGCTCGATGGCAAACATTTGGTATTCACGCGATTGATGAAGGATGGTGGCAGGCCACAGGAAGATTTTTATATGGCTGAACTGGATTCAATGAACTGGGACCGCGTAGAACCGTTAAGCGATGTGAATACTCCCGACAATGAAGGAGCACAAACACTTTCAGCCGATTCGAAAATACTTTTTTTTGCGGCATGTAACCGTCCTGACGGATACGGAAGCTGCGATATTTATTTCTCGAGATTTATCGACGATAAATGGACTGAGCCTAAAAACGCCGGAAGTCCTTTGAATACAGCTTCATGGGAATCGCAACCTTCGTTTTCATCGGATAACCATTACCTCTATTTTTCGAGTAACCGTCCCGGCGGAAAAGGTGGAAAAGATATCTGGAGAATCGAATTTCTCGGATTTTCAGAATCTGGAGAACCACGATGGAAAAACCCTGAAAATCTGGATGAGATAAATACTTCCGGCAATGAAATTTCTCCGTTTATACATGCCAATAATCAGAATTTCTATTTTTCTTCCGACACGCACGTCGGAATGGGAGGTTTCGATTTGTTTTCGGCAACTATAGATCAATCAGGAGCAATCCACGATTTAAAGAATATGGGATACCCTATAAATACATATAAAGACGATATGGGATTAACCATCAGTTCTATTGGTGATATTGCTTATTTTTCGTCGGCAAGGGAATCAGATAAAGGGCTTGATATTTTTTCGTTTAATCTCGACCGTGGTTTGCGTCCTACTCCGGTTTCGTATGTGAAAGCCAGGGTGGTTAACCGGGAGACTCAAAAACCTATTGAAGCAAAAATAGAACTGGTTAATGTAAATGCTCCTACGCAGGATCCACGTATCGAAAATGCTGATAAACACGGGGAAATTATGTTGTGTTTACCATTGCGTCGTAATTATGCTTTTAATGTTTCAGAAGACGGGTACCTGTTTTATTCGCAGTCGATACAACTTGCTGATGCAAATTCATTAACCGACCCGTTTATTTTGGATATTGAGCTGGAGCCAATAAAGGTGGGAGCACTTATGGATTTGCACAATATTTATTACGAAACCGACTCGTACGAGATTTTACAGGAATCGGAACCTGAACTGCATGTGCTGGTTGATTTTCTTACTTCGAATAAGCAGTTAAAAGTTGAGATTCAAGGACATACCGATAGTACTGGTAATCCCGCAGACAATATGGTGCTTTCGCAAAACAGGGCAAAGTCGGTGGTTGACTACCTTGTGAAAAACGGCATCACAGAATCCCGGTTACAATTTAAAGGTTATGGCGATACAATGCCTGTGGCAAGCAACGAAACCGAAGAGGGTAAAAGGTTAAACCGTAGAACAACCATCAAAATTATTGAAAAGTAAGAATAAGTTATGAGCTACGAGTTCAGGATAAATCACGATTCAGAGGTCCCAAAATACAAACAGGTGGTCGATCTGATTTTATCAGATATTGAATCAGGAATATTTAAAAAAGGACAGCGGATTCCATCCATCAATGAAACCAGTGAAGAGCTTCTGCTTTCGCGCGACACGGTTGAAAAAGCTTATGTTTATCTTCGGAAGAACGGGGTTTTGTCCTCAGTGAGAGGCAAAGGATATTACGTGAATAAAATAAATGTTCATTCGAAAATAAAAGTTGCACTGGTTTTAAATAAACTCAGTAACTATAAACGTAGCATTTATTATTCGCTGGTTGAAACGTTAGGAAACAAGGCAGGTGTCGATGTCTTTATTTATAACTACAGTATTCAGAATTTTAAAGAAATAATTGATAACCAGATAACCAACTACGATTTTTTTGTGATCCTTCCGCAATTTAACGACGATAATGCTGATGTTGCCGGCGTTATAAAAAATATTCCCCAGGAAAAGGTTCTGTTAATCGATCGAAATCTTGACTCATTAAAAGACTACCCGGTTGTTTACCAGGAATTTGAAAAAGATATTCAGGTAGCGTTAGGAGAAGGTATAGAACTGATAAAGAAGTATAAAAAGATTAACCTGGTTTTTCCTGCTTATGAGTTCTATTCGAAATATATCGTCAGGGGATTTCGAATTTTTTGCAAGGTAAATGCGCTGGAATATTCTGTAATAGGACAAGTTGGGGAAAACGAAATTCAAAAAAACGAGGCATACGTGATAATATCTGACGACGACCTGTATCGTTTTATAAAGATTTGTAAGGAGAAAAACTGGAAAATCGGAGAAGATGTTGGGGTGGTTGCATACAACGACAGCACTGTGAAGGAGTTACTTGAAGATGGGATCACAACGATTTCTACAAATCATACCGAAATTGGCCGTATTGCAGCACAGATGATATTATCGAACGATTTTAAACGTATTAAAAGCCCATTTGGTTTTATTCGGCGTAAGTCGCTTTAATTTAGTAATTTGGTACTGAATTAGAAAAGGTTTTAAAATTCTAAAATCATATAACCTATGAAAATATTATTTTCAGCTTTAATTTTTTTATTGCTTAGTATTACAACTCTGTTTGCCCAAACAGATTATAATCAACAGTGGCCCAGCTTCCGCGGTCCTTTTGCAAAAGGTTATATTGAAGGTTCAAAAACCGTTTCAAATTGGAATGTGGAAAGTGGCGAGAATATTCTGTGGCAAACCAAAATCCCGGGATTAGGGCATTCCAGTCCTGTTATTTGGGAAGATAAAATGTTCATTACAACTGCTATTAGCGGATCGGGAAAGGATGAAGTGAAAATAGGATTGTATGGTGACGGTGACGCCGTGGCTGACGAATCTGTTCATGAATTTAAATTGTACTGCCTCAATAAAAATACAGGAGAAATTTTGTGGAATAAACTGGCAATTAAATGTGTGCCAAAAGTGAAACGCCACACAAAAGCATCGCATTCCGACGGCTCTCCTGCAACTGATGGAAAACATGTTGTGGCATTTTGGGGATCGCAGGGTTTGTATTGTTACGATATGAATGGCAAATTGCTCTGGAACAAGGATTTTGGGAAAATGAATGCCGGTCCGTACAATGCTCCTGAGTTGGAATGGGGATTTTCGAGTTCACCCATTATTCATAAAAATAGGGTAATTGTTCAGTGCGATTTTCTGGGCGATAGTTTTTTGGCTTCTTTCGATGTTAATACCGGAGAACAAATTTGGAGAACACCACGCGATGAGGAATCCACATGGAGTTCGCCAACGGTTTTTGAGAAGGACGGAAAGACACAAATTGTTGTTAACGGCTGGAAACACATGGGCGGATACGATTTTGAAACCGGGGAAGAGATATGGAAAATGAGCGGGGGAGGAGATATTCCTACTCCAACACCGGTAATTGCTCACGATCTTATTTTTATCATTAATGCGCATGGTCGTTATTCTCCAATTTATGCTGTAAAAATAAATGCATCCGGCGATATTACTTTGGGCGAAAAAGAAACTTCGAATGAATATATTCCGTGGAGTATAAAACGTGGAGGCGCTTACATGCAAAGCCCCTTAATTTACGGCGATTATTTGTACAACCTCCGTGGAAATGGTTCGTTAAGTGTGTTTAAAGCCACAACCGGCGAAATGATGTACAAGGAAAGCCTTGGTTCGGTTGGCGGATTTTCTGCATCGGGAGTTGCTGCCAATGGTTTGGTTTACCTGAGTGCTGAACAGGGCGATGTTTTTGTAGTAAAAACCGGGCCTGAATATAAGGTTGTAGCCCATAACAATATGAACGAGGTTTTAATGGCTTCTCCGGCAATTTCAGGTGATGTAATCTATTTTAGGGCTCAAAAGTCGGTGATTGCAGTTGGCAGTCGCAGTAATCAGTGATCAGTCGCAGTTTCAGTCGCAGTTGCCAGTTACTTTGCTGTGGTCATTTTATTGCACCTTTCACCGGATGACTCGAAGTCACCCGGTGAATAATTGTTGAGTGCTCATGATGTAAATTCTAAAATCAGTTGAGGTTATAGAGAATTTATTCACCCGGAGAACTAAAGTCAACGGGTGAATAGTTGTTGGTACATTCAATTGTTATTTGCTATTATTTATCCAGCCAATAAGCACAGTAAAGTAATAATTCCTTGGATTACCCGGATAATAGTAACGCGGAGGAACTCCGTTAAATGATGGGGCATTTACAGCCAGCATCGAAGCATAATGTACATCAAAAATGTTTTGTACTCCTCCTTTCAATTCAAGTTCGATATTTCCTTTTTTTCCCTGGTATTTCATTTCCAGTCCGCTGATTCCAAAGGAATCTGAAAAATCGGTGTTTGCATCGTTTACGGGCATTTCTCCGTTAAACCTGTACCAAGCATTTATCGACAGGTTTTTTATAGGATTAAAGTCAGCGCAAAGCGACCAGATTTCTTTGGCAGTACCCGGAAGTAATTTCCCCGAGTAATCAACTCCTTCATCGATAAAATTGCTAAAATGATAGTTGGCAAGAGTGGCACTTCCCCAAATTGACAACAAGGGAGAATGGTTTTTTAGTATGGGAACCCAGGTTAGTTCTCCTTCCAGGCCGGGGTGAATCGACTGACCGGCATTTACTCCGATATAGGCATCTTCTCCTGTGCGACGCGCCACAAGCAAATCATTGATGTAAATGCGGTAATAACTGGCCGAAAACCTCAGGCGGTTGTTGAACTGTGACCTGAAACCCAATTCAAAATTCCATCCTGATTCCGGTTTGATATTTTCGTTTACTTCACCATCCGGAAGCAATGTTTCTTCAAAAGTTGGGGTGGAAAATCCATGGCTGACATTTCCGAAAAGGGATAATTCGTCGATTGGCAGCGCATTAAATCCAAAACGTGGAGACAGAACCGGCTTGTAGTCATGCTTTCCTGACTGGTCGCCATTTTCAGGAAAATGATCGGTATATTTAAAATGAGTGAGGTTTCCGTTTAAGCCTGCTGAAATAAAGAGCCGGCTGTTAAAGTTCGATTCCATTTGAACGAAAAGGTTTTCGTACTGGCGTTTTTCAGTATTGTCAGAAAGCATCGATCCGTTATCATTATCAAAGGTTGACCAGTCATAGTTTTCCCGAAACATTTCTGTGCCGGTGGTAAAAACCATTCGGGTATTTTCAGCAGTAACTACTTTCTGAATATAGGCGCGCCATCCAATGTAATCATCTTTTTCTTTTAGCAGGTTAAAAGGTCGAAGTTCTTCCAGTGTGCGGGTGCTTCCAAACATTCCCACAGAAATTTTCCCTTCTTTTATTGTAAAGCGGTTAAACGAAATGCCGAAGCGGGCGTCGGAGTAAGCTTCATTTCCTTCAACAGCCTGCCAGTTTGATGCCGCACTTTTCGGGTTGTTTTGAAACGTTTCCCAATCGAGCGAACTGGGAATGTAGGCTTCCATATTAGTAGCCTTTAGTAGCAATTGCAGATTCGATTTTTCGGAGAATGAAAAGACCGAATTCAGTAAAATGTTTGCTCTTTTTGTAGAGTTATTATCGCGGTATCCGTCGCTGTTAAGTATCGATCCCAGCGCAAACACATTCAGCTTGTCTTTATTTATACCCGCTGTAATCGTATTTTTAAAGGTTCCGAATGAGGCAACAGTTGATTGGTTTTGTACAAAGTCCTTAACTACATCTTTAGGATGAAAAAGAATCACTCCGGCCAACCCGGCACCATATAAACTCGACGATGGTCCTTTTATAATTTCAACCCGTTGTATGGCAGAGTTCTCCAAATCTTCGAGGGTAGTTTCCCCATCGCCCGAAGTCAAAGGGATTTCGCCAAAGTAGGCTTTAATTTTATTGGTGGCATATGGAGTACGCGAACCAATGCCGCGAATTGTCAGCCTGTTCGTATTGAATGTACCATGGTGCATTAAAATTCCCGGAACGCGGTTCAGGGCTTCAATGGGAGTTAATGCATCGCCCGACTCAAGTTGTACGGGAAGAATAAGATTTACCGGTGCCGGTGTGTGAAATATATTGTATGGCGAACGAAATGCGGTAACAGTAATTTCTTCCAATTGGTCGGTTAACACCGTTGAGTCTTGTTTAGCAGGAGGAATTTGTGCATAAACCGGTTCTGGAGGTATAACGAAGAAAACAAGTAAAAGGGCAGAGAGTATTTGCCAGATTGTTTTCATGAGGTGTTTTTTACATAGATCAATAACAAAGTTAACGAAATGAGTATGAAAATTATTTACACTACTGGAAATAATTAAAAATCATGTTAACTACATATAATACGGATAAAAACAAACAATGTTGAAAATGGTTGATTTGGTCTGAAAATATTATGAAAAAGCGACGGATGGAACAGTAACGAATTGTATTTTTTCAGATATTCAGAAAGTTAGAGTAGAATCAATAAAAAAGAGGAATGAAAAAGTTGCTGATTATTGGAAGTTGATTGTTGCTCTTAATATAAAATTTTGTCAATTCATATTTTGATATCTAATAATTGCTTTTACATTTACACTCGTCTAACTAACTCTATGGAGATATCGAATCGACATATTGATTACAACTATATAATCAAATTACGGGAAGGGGATGCCAAATCTTTCGATACATTATTCGAAAAATATTCGGGGCGCTTATACAATTTCGCGCTGAAATATTTGAAGTCGGTGGAAGAAGCTGAGGAGGTAGTTCAATCTGTATTTTTGTACATCTGGGAAAAACGTGACAGTTTAAAGCCTGAATTGTCTTTTAATGCGTACCTTTTTACGATTGCCCATAACATTATCAAAAAACAGTTTCTAAAGATTGCCAAAGACAATGCCTATAAAGAGGAGGTTCTATATACATTTTTGAAATCAGACAACAGTCTGGAGAAAATAATCGATTATAAATATTTGCTAAAAAAGGTAGAAGATATAATTGAGCAGCTTCCGCCTAAGCGAAAAGAAGTATTTATAAAGCGAAAATATCAGGAACTGCCGGTGAAAGAAATAGCCGCTCAAATGGGAATCTCTCCCAACACTGTTGAGAATCATTTATCGGCAGCTCAAAAGCAAATTCTTGAAACTCTTGAAAAAGAAAAACTAGCCGGATTCTTATTCTTTTTGCTTTTCGTAAAGGTGTAATTATTCCATTTTTAAAAATGGGCACAATGAGGAAATGTCAGAACATGCATTGAATTATTCACCCGGTGATTTTTGAATCAACGGGTGAAAGCAATGGCTGTTCACCGGGTGATTATGAGTTGTAGAAAACTGTCACCCGTTGAATTTTCCATCAACAACGATATTTGTTAAAGGATGATATTCTGCATTAAATAAAAATCTGTAGTTGGCAACGTAGCGAAGTAATCTCTTATTTTTATGGGACATTAATAAAAAAATATATTTATGCAATATATTGTAAATCAGTTATTAGTGATTTTTTTGCTTGAGAAAGGATATTTTTTTTTGATTTTGAGTAGTGGATAATTAGTAGAAGTGGACATATATAAACAGAATGACAATAGATAAAAATAAAATAAAGCATTTTACATCTGATAAATTTTCGATGAGCGATTATTTAAATGTGAAAGAATATTTCAAAAAGGAAGAATGTAATGAAAGTATGATGGAGTTTATGAAGTCTGACTGGGAAGAAACAAATTCGTCAGACAGAAGCATGAATCATATTTTGAAATTTCTGCACAAAAAGATGGGGATTGAAGAGTTGAGTTTTTATCAAAAATCATATCGACAGTTCTCAAGAATTGCAGCCATACTAATACTTCCTGCCTTTATAACAATAGCCTTTTTAATCTATCAATCAACAAAACAAAGCAAAGTAGAAGAAACCTGGGTTGAAATTTTTTCTCCGGCCGGTTCACGAACAAATTTTCAGCTTCCTGACGGGAGTATTGGATGGCTTAACAGTGGTTCATCGATAAAATACCCTTCACAATTTAAAAAGGAAAGAAGGGTTGAGGTTTCAGGTGAAGTTTGGTTCGATGTGGTTCATATGAAAAACAAAGCCTTTAAAGTAATAACACCCGATTTTGATGTGAAGGTACTTGGTACGCAATTTAATGTAACTGCATATCCTTTCGATAAAACGGCACAGGTTATTCTTGATAAAGGAAAGGTTGAACTGACCGGTAAGGATGACAGAAAAATTGTAACACTTGCACCAGATCAACGGATTATTTATAATAAGGATAGTCAGAATTTTGTTAAAACAGAGTGCGATGCATCATCGTACTGCTCGTGGAAAGATGGGTTGCTAATATTTAAAAATGTGCCATTTTCTGAAATTGCACAGCGTGTTGGCAGAAAATACAACGCAGAAATAATTGTACACGATAATTCCCTGAATTCAGAAATCTTCAGAGCCACTTTTGAAGACGAAACTCTTGATCAGATTTGTAAGCTCCTCTCAGGAGTTGTCCCAATCGAATATAAAATTCATAAAAGAGTAATGCAGCCGGACGGTTCTTTCTCGAAAAACAAAGTGGAAATCTGGACAAAACAAAAAATCAACTAAAATTTTAGAAATGCCAATGAATTAGACTAAATCAAACCAAAAACAAACAAATCAAAACAAAACAGGGAAGGTACTTGCACTACCCGCCCTGCTACTTGTGAATTAAATTATAGAAGTACTAAATCCACAACTGACAAAATTATGAAAAAAAGTCGAAGTTATGGGGTGTTGAATAATTATGCCCTATTTAAAATGTTAAAAATTATGCGATTTACCATTATCATTTTACTTGTAACGTTAACACAAACCTTTGCAGTAAATAGTTATTCGCAGCAAACAAAACTAACTCTCAATTTACAGGGAGTTACCATTGAGAAAGTACTCGATGAGGTTGAAAATAACACCGAGTTCTATTTTTTATACAACAAAAAAATGGTTGATGTTAATCGAACCGTTGATGTTAAAGTTGAAGGAAAAACCGTAAATAAAGTTCTTGAACAACTTTTCGGCGATTCAGATGTAACGTACACCATTGTCGACAGGCAGATTTTATTAACCAATAAAACAGTTATAGACTCTGACGGTGATACTCAATATGGTGAGCAAAAATCAGTTACCGGGAAAGTAACCAATAATAACAATGAGCCTATTCCCGGTGCTACTGTCGTTATTAAAGGAACATCGAAAGGAACAGTTACCGATATCGATGGAAACTATACACTTACTAATGCGCCTGCTGACGGAATTATACAGGTTTCTTTTGTGGGTATGATAACTGCAGAATTTGCAATTGAAGGTAAAAGTGTTATTAATGCGGTATTGCAGGACGACGTTATCGGTATTGAAGAGGTAGTAGCCATTGGTTACGGTACCATGAAAAAGTCGGATTTAACAGGCGCCGTTTCGCAGGTAAAAACTGAAACACTGGAACAGGCTCCGGTTTACAATATGGAACAAGCCTTAAAATTAGGTGCAGCCGGTGTACGGGTTACTCAAAACTCAGGTACTCCGGGCGGAAGGATCGAAGTAAGAATTCGTGGAGGAAACTCAATGATCGGCGATAACCAACCACTGTATGTTGTAGATGGCTTCCCTGTTTCGGGAGGAATTAATTTTCTTAACCCATCTGATATCGAGTCTGTTGACATTCTGAAAGATGCTTCTGCTACTGCTATTTATGGATCGAGAGGCGCAAACGGAGTTGTTATTATTACCTCAAAAAGAGGTAAACGCGGACAAAAAAGTAAAATTGAAGTAAGCACTTATTATGGTTTGCAATCGGCTGCCAAACAGTACGATGTTTTGGATTCAAAGGATTATGCTATAGTAGCTAACGAGTGGTTGAAGAACCAGGGATTGGATCCTTATTTCGATGTGGATAAAGTTCAAAATCCGGGAACCGACTGGCAAGATGTAATTTTTAGAACTTCTCCGGTTCAAAATCATACTATAACCCTTTCCGGAGCATCCGATAAAACACGTTTTTCTGTTTCAGGAAATTACTACGATCAAGACGGGATTCTTATAAATTCAGGTGTAAAAAGAGGATCGGCCAGAGTTAACTTAGATCATGAGATGAACAAGGCAATAACAATTGGGGTAAACCTGCAACTTTCAAGAAGAGAAAGAATGTCTGTTAGTTCCGACAACGGATTCAGGGGCACAGGTCTACTCTCTTCTGCTGCCTCGGCTCCACCTACATTGCCCGTTTACGACGAAGATGGTCTTCCTTATCAAATTGAACAGGAATACAATTTTGGTTCAGCTGATATGAGAAATCCGCTAACCTATGCTGCAGTAAAGAACCGTTCGTTTGCAAACAGCGTTTTAGGAAATGTAACATTCGACGTTACAATTTTACCGAGTCTTACATTTAAATCCTTATTGGGTTTACAATACGAAAATGTGCTGGGCGATTATTATGCTCCAATTATATACAGCAGCGACAGAGGATCGGCATCAGTTTCCAATTCGTACAGCAATTCGTTTCTTACAGAAAATACTTTATCGTACAACAAAACGATTAATGATATTCATAAAATAAATGTAGTTGGCGGGTACACATATCAAAACAATATGTACCGAAATTCAAGAATCGGCGTGAGTGGTTTTGCAAATAACATAACCGAAAACTATGATTTAGGTGCTGCAGAAACAATTGGCAACCCATCTTCTGGTTATTCAGACTGGACACTTGCTTCTTTCCTTGGACGTGTAAACTATTCTATAGGTAATAAATACATGATTACAGCAAGTTTACGTGCTGATGGTTCTTCAAGGTTTGGTGCCAGTCATAAATGGGGTTATTTCCCTTCTACTGCTTTGGCCTGGAGAATTTCTGAAGAGTCATTCATGCAAAGTATTTCCTTTATTAACAGTTTAAAATTAAGAGCAAGTTATGGTATTACCGGTAGCACAGCACTTAGTCCTTATCAATCGCTTAACCGTTTGTCTTCAGTAAAATATATTTACGAAGGTCAAACCGATGTTATTGGATTTGTTCCCTCCGGTATTTCAAATAGCGACCTGAAATGGGAAACTACCGGGCAGTTGGATGTTGGTTTTGACTTAAATATTTTAAACGACAGATTAAGAATTGTTGCTGATTACTACAAAAAGAAAACCAAAGATTTGCTGGCATCAGTTCCGTTACCTCCATCGGTAGGATTCGGTTCTATATATAAAAACGTAGGAGAAATTGAGAACCAGGGATTTGAGTTCAGTGTAAATGCTGATATTTCCCGTAAAATTGTAAAATGGGATGTTTCTGCACAAATTTCGTCAAACCGAAATAAAGTATTAAAACTTGCAGGAGGTAGCGATATTTATGGCGCTGAACAAGGTGCGGCATGGCCAAGTACAAACGTTGCTCGCGAAGGTGAACCTCTTGGAGCATTTTATGGATTACTGGAAGATGGCCTTGATGACGAAGGTTTCATAAAATATAAAGATGTTAGTGGCCCCGATGGAGAACCTGACGGAGTGGTTAACTCGCAGGACCGTGTGATTCTTGGAAGTTATTTCCCTGATTTTATTTACGGATTCACATCAAATTTGGCGTATAAAAACTTCGAACTCAATATTGCCATTGAAGGTGTTTATGGAAACGAGATTTTTAACGCTACAAACGGAACCTTGTTAAATTCATTCCAACGAGGTAATAACCAACTAAAAGATATCATGGGTAATTACTGGACAGAAGAAAATCCTGATCCAAATGCCAAATATCCAAAAATCAGTGCAGCAACGCAGATTACTTCTTCTGACCGCTTTATTGAAGACGGATCTTATGTGCGTCTGAAAACTCTTAAATTGGCCTATAATGTACCTGTTTCAACACTTGGATTGCCATTCTTCGACAATATTCAATTTTATGTTTCAGGAACAAACCTGCTAACTATAACTAAATATACAGGACTTGATCCTGAGGTTAATACACGTGGAACTGACAGTGGTGGTGTTGCCAATCGTTTGTGGCAAGGGATCGATCAGTTTGGATATCCAAACGCGAAAGTTTATGCAGCCGGACTAAAACTCAGTTTTTAATTAAAAAGCAAATGAATTATGAAAAAGATAACACTTCTATTATTAACAGTAATTTTATTTTCTGCCTGCCAGGATATGTTGGATGAAGTTCCAAAAAGTTTTGTATCCCGCGAGAATTATTATCAAAGTGAATCGGATGCCGAAGGGGCAATTGCCGGCGCTTACGATGTATTACAAAGCGACTTTTATGGTATTACTGAATATCTGATGGTTGAACTACATGGTGACTATTTGAAAGGGAGAGGTTCTCAGGCTCCAATCTCAATAATGGACCAGATTTTAGACCAGAGTAATATTAGTCGCTGTGCTTCCAATTGGGCAACACTTTACAAAGCGATAAACCGAGCCAATGCTGTTTTGGATAATGTTCCCAACATCACCGATATTTCGGCAAATACTCAGGAACAGATTATAGCAGAAGCTCATTTTCTTCGTGCCATGGCTTATTTCGAACTTGTACGTGGTTGGGGAGGAGTTCCGATAAAAACTACTGAAAGTATCGATATATCAACATTAGAAGCACCAAGAGCTTCTGAGTCGGAGGTTTACGATCTGATCATCCAGGATTGTCTGGCAGCAGAGAATGTTTTGGGTGAAGTTGGTGCTGCTACCGGCCGTGCTTCAAAATGGGCAGTAAAAATGCTGCTTGCACATGTTTACCTTACTATTGAAGACTTTGGTAAAGCTGCAGAAAAAGCAAATGAAGTTATAACAAGTGGTTCATATTCACTGGTAACAGTTTCTGATCCAGATGATTTTTATGAAATATTTGCAACAGAAACAAGTTCTGAAGATATCTTTTCTGTCCATCACTCAGAAACTTCAACTTCAAATGTTCCCACTTATTTACACCGTGCAAATACTCCTCCCTACAACTATAGCACAAGTGGCTATTTTGCGTGGGTACCTGATACAACAACTTTTATCTGGAATGATTGGGACAACAATGACCTTCGAAAAAGTTTCAACCTCTACACTGAATATCAGAACAGCGATGGAGAATGGGTTTCATTACCGTCAACTTCTCCGGTTCTGTTCAAAAAGTTTATTTCCAACACCGATGGTATAAAATTATACAGCATTCCTATTTATCGTTTTGCTGAAGCTTACCTTTTTTATGCAGAGGCTGCTTGTATGGCCGAAAATGGTCCTTCCGATCTTGCTTTGGAAAGATTAAATGTCATAAAAAGACGTGCTTACGGATATGAACTTAACTCAGTTTCTCCTGTTGACTATCCTTCGGGAATGAGTGTGAACGATTTTCGCGATGCTGTTATTCAGGAAAGAGCCTACGAGTTTCTTATTGAAAGAAGAAGGTGGTTTGACTTAAAACGGACCGGAAAAGTTGAAGAAGCCTTTGCTGCTGCCGGAAATCCGATAATCAGTCAGCGCTTGTTATGGCCTATCCCGGAAAACGAAATAAATAATAATCCTGCTATCAATCAGGAAGATCAAAATCCTGGATACTAACTAACTAAAAAAAGGAACTGCTTTGGCAGTTCCTTTTAGTTTCCCTTTTTAATCTGAAATTGGACCAACTATTCTTAATGAAATTCATCCATTTAAAATATTCAGCTTTCTTGCAAAATACGACAGCCTGCTTTGGTTTTTAATTCTCGTTGAAATGTATTTTCTTAGATTTATATTTCAATAATCTAACCTAAAATGACCTGATACATGAAAACATTTATTCATTTTCTAATTGTTCCGATAATCTGTTTTTATATTGTCGGATGTGTAAATCAAAAAACAGAAGAAGTAACCTCAACAATTATTCTTAGTTCGCATCCTTCCGAAGGAGATGTTTATAACTGGAAAATGAATCGGGTAAACGAAACCGAAGCTACCGGCGCTGAAGTTTCAAAGCCTTCGTTTAATGCCGGGTCGTGGCAACCGGCTATTGTGCCGGGAACGGCATTAAACAGTTTGGTTGCCAATGGCGAATTTCCGGAGCCATATTTTGGCCAAGACAACAAGCGTATAAACAAGCTTATTCCCGATATTGCCGATGTTGGCAGAGATTTTTATCATTTTTGGTACCAAACTAGTTTTACTGTCCCTCAAAATTTTAAGAATAAGAAAATCTGGATGCAATTTGATGGTATCAACTATATCGCAGACATCTGGTTGAATGGTCATCAACTTGGAGAAATAAAAGGAATGTTCCTGCAAAAGAAATTCGATATAAGTCCTTACATCAATATTAATGGCGAAAATTGCCTTGCTGTTTCGGTTGAACCTGTTGAATACCCCGGAACCATGCAGGCGAGATCGAAACAAAATACTGCTGCCAATGAGAACCGCAATGGCGGTGATGGAAAAATTGGCAAAAACGTGACCATGCTTATGTCTGCCGGTTGGGATTTCACCTATCACGATGGAATTCGGGATAGAAATACTGGTATATGGAGGGACGTTAAAGTATTTGCTTCCGGTTCGGTGGTGCTCGAAAATCCGTTTATCAAATCGAGCCTGCCAATTCCTGCCCTTACTCCTGCCAGCGAAAGCATAAGCGTTGAAGTTAGGAATACAACTGATCAGTTTAAAAACATTGAATTGATTGCTGAAATAGAGAACACCTCTGTGAAAATCAGAAAAAAACTTAGTTTGCCAGCTGGCGATAAAATTAAAGTAGAACTAACTCCCGAAGAATATAGTCAACTGGTGATAGAAAATCCGAAACTGTGGTGGCCAATAAACAAAGGAGAACAGCATCTTTATACATTAAATCTAACAGTAAAAGAAGATGGCCGGATATCAGATTCAGTTTCCAAACTTTTTGGTATTCGTGATATTCGTTCAGACAGAAATACCCCGGATCAGTCGAGAATATTCTATGTAAACGGGAAAAGACTTTTTATTCGCGGTTCAAACTGGATTCCTGAGGCCATGCTTCGAACTTCAGAAGAACGTACCTATGCGCAACTCCGGTATACCAAACAAGCCGGCATTAATATGCTCCGTTTGTGGGGTGGTGGAATCAGCGAATCGGATTACTTTTTTGATTTGTGCGATGAAATGGGATTTTTGGTCTGGCATGAATTCTGGATGACAGGAGATACAAATCCTCCTGAAGACACAACCATTTATTTTAATAATGTTCGCTCCACCATAAAACGCATTCGTAATCACCCGAGTTTGGCCTACTACGTTTCGTCTAACGAGCAGGATAATATCCTGGATATAAAACCAATCCTTACAAGCCTTGACGGAACTCGCGGTTACCAGTTTCAATCAGAGTGCTGTGGTGTTCACGACGGAAGTCCTTACAAATATGAAAATCCGATGCAGTATTACGATAATACAGCTTCGAACAGGGGCAGCAGAATTGATGGTTTTTGTCCGGAGTATGGCACTGCCTGTCTTCCGGTAATCGAATCACTAAAAAAAATGATGCCAGAAGAAGACCTTTGGCCAATCAACAAAGACACCTGGAATTATCTCGACGGCAATGGTTTTCATAATATGACTACGAAATATAACGAGGCGATTGAACAGTATGGCAAATCGGAGAGTATTGAAGAATATGCCGAAAAGGGAGAGCTGGTTGGGGCAGTTGCTTACCGTAGTATCTGGGAGAACTGGAATTACAATAAATACGAATATGGAGATCGGTTTGCGTCGGGTGTTTTGTTCTGGTATCACAACAGTCCGGTTAAGCAGGTTTGTTCGCGCATGTGGGACTGGTCGCTTGAGCCAACTGCTGCACTTTATTTTGCGCAGGATGCACTGGAACCTGTTCATGCTCAGTTTGATTTTATTAAAAATACAGTTAGTGTTTACAACGAGCTATACAAAAGTTTTGACGGCTTAAAAGTAAAATTTCGCTTGATAAACATGGATATGAAAACCATAGCCGAAGAAGAAACAACGATTGACCTTCCTGAAGATGCTGTGGTAAATGATATTATCACTGTTGATATAAAAAATGAAGAATTATCACCGGTACATTTTATTAAGCTTGAGGTGTACGACAAAAATGATGATTTGATATCAGATTCATTCTACTGGCGATCAACCAGTAAATACAAAGGCCCCTGGACTGTTGGCGGGCCTTTGCAAGGTGGATTTGAGAGTTTGCAGGAACTTCCTCAAACCCAATTGGATTACTCGGTTATGAAGGTAGAAGAAGAAGGGAAATTTAAATTTATTGTAGATATTGAAAATAAAACTGATAAACTGGCTTTCTTTAACCGCGTGAAAGTAGTTGATAAAGAAAGCAGTAAGCTCATTCGTCCTGTTTTTTACAGCGATAACTATTTTTCGTTGTTACCCGGCGAAACAAAAAGTATTGTAATTGAAGGAAAGGCCGATCAACATGCAAAAAGTATTGTATTAGATGGTTTTAACGTAAAACCAATAGTATTATCATACTAGTTTGGTATTTGGGCTTATAGAAAATAATAACATCTGCTAAATCACATTAATATGCGTCTGATTGTTTTGCTATTCATATTTATCGGAATCTGGAACTGTGCTCCGGCTTCAAATGACGTGGTCTCTCAGTCGGCAAGAGATATTCCGCTTATTGCTTCTGTTGATGTAGTTATTGTAGGTGGAACAACTGCGGCCGTATCTGCAGCGGTGGAGGCCTCTTCGAGGGGTGCAAGTGTCTACCTGGTCGCTCCCAAACTTTATTTGGGCGAAGATATGTGTGCCACCTTACGTTTACAAGTTTCAGAAGATCGCATTTTTAAATCCAGACTTGAAAAACAGCTTTTTGCAAACGAACGAAAAATAACTCCTTTAAAAGTTAAGGCTACTCTGAATCAGGCTTTGCTCGATGCCAATGTGGATTTTGTATTTGGCTCTTTCGCTACTGATATTTTATGCGACGAAAACGATATTCCGTCAGGTATTATTATTGTGAACCGTGCAGGAAGACAGGCAATTGCTGCAAAAACAATTATTGATGCAACATCGCAGGCTTGGGTATGCAAAATGGCCGGAGCAAAATCAGGCGATAATAATATTTCTGAAATTGATTTTGAAAGGACCTTGATAATGCGGGGTTCAAAAAAGGATGAGCCTTTATATGTCACAAGGAATCTAACCATTCCAATGAGTGATTTAACTTTCCCGTCGTTTGCAAAAGCTGAACAAATTGCCAGAAAAGAAACATATACAGACAGACAGTTACGGGCTTCCGAGTCCTTGTTTTTTGTTCCTCCCAAGCCAATTATTTGTAACAAGAATGCAACAGATTGGATACAAAATACTGAACCTTCAGTTGAATTCTTTCAATCTAAAGATTTTAGTAATCTGTATGTATTATCCGGGAGTGCAGGAATCCCACGAGAAGTTGCTGAGGATTTGTTTCAACCGGCAGCGCTTTGCAACATTGGCGAGAAAATAGGTGAAGCGGCTTATATTTCATCAAAAGATAAAACTTTTGCCAATAAATTCTTTCTGCACAATACTACGGATGCCAACAAAGAGCTGGGCGATGTAAAAGAAATTCTGACAGGTTTGCGCCCGATTCATGAAAATGAAAACGTTGTGAAACTTCCGGAAACTTCGGTTCCTGTTATTTCTGATTATGACGTTGTTGTTGTTGGAGGCGGAACTTCCGGTGCTCCGGCAGCTATTTCAGCAGCCCGAATGGGAATGAAAGTTCTGGTAGTTGAATTCCAGGAAGGACTGGGAGGTGTTGGTACCCTCGGATTAATCGGAAAACCCTGGTATGGACGGAAGGTAGGTTTTGCCGCTGAGGTTCCTTTCCCAGAAGATAATATTGAGCCTAAAATGGAATGGTATCGCTCGGAACTTGAAAAGGCAGGAGGCGATATTTGGCTGGGAATTCTTGGTTGCGGGGCTTTTGTTGAAGGGAATAAAGTAAAAGGTGCAGTTGTTGCAACCCCTGCAGGCAGAGTAGTTGTAAAAGCAAAAGTTGTTATCGACGCAACTGGAAATGCAGATGTGGCAATTGCTGCCGGAGCTCAATATATGTACGGTCAAATTGAACAGGGTGATATTGCTTTGCAGGGCACTGGATTGTCGTCAAGACCGGTTGTAGGAAACTATTTAAATACAGATTATCTTCTTGTGAATGAAATGGACATGACCGATGTTTGGCGTACTTTGGTAAGTGTTCAGCAAACAAAATTTTCGGAAGGCGAATTCGATGCAGGTACCTTAATTCAGAGCAGGGAACGCCACCGTGTTGTTGGCGATTTTGTGTTGCACTACCTGGATCAGATTACCGGGCGAACTTTCCCGGATGCCATTGTTTTTTCCCAAAGCGACTACGATTCGCACGGCTATCCCAGTTCCGACTATTTTGCATTGCTACCACACGACAGCATTTCGCGCAAAGAAAATCATCCCGCACCGGGAGGAACCTGTTACACACCATTTCGTTGTTTGCTTCCAAAAGGATTGGACGGTATTTTGGTAACCGGACTTGGCATTAGCATGGAGAGAGATGCGTCGGCAATGATTCGGATGCAACTGGATCTGGCCAACCAGGGTTATGCAGCAGGTTTGGCCTCGGCTCTCGCTGTTTCCGAAGATAAAAGTTTAAGAGATATCGATATCAAAGAACTTCAAAAATACCTAATTGAAGTTGGAAACTTACCTGAAGAAATTCTTTATCAAAAAGATTCTTATCCGTTTTCGCTACAAACCATTCAACAGGCAGTTATCGATTACGGTAATGCAACCAATCCGGAACAGGCAGGAAAACCACTGGCGATAATTCTGACACATCAGGAAACGTCTGTTCCTTTAATAAAAACAGAATACTTAAAAGCTGAAGGAAAACAGAAATTACAATATGCTGAGGTTTTGGGCATGTGTGGAGAAAAGGAAGGAGTTGAAACATTGATTCATGAACTCAGGAATATTAAAGATTGGGATGAGAAAATTTTCCAGGGAAGTATGGCCGATTTTGCTCATCTGCCCACACCGGTTGACGCGCTTATTCTGGCCTTGGGAAATTCCGGCGACGAAAGAACTATTCCTATTCTGATAGATTTAATAGCTAAGCTGGATTCAGGAGTAACACTTTCGCATTTTCGTTCGGTGGCTCTTGCTTTGGAGAAATTTGCTAATCCAAAAGCTGCAAAACCACTGGCTCAACTTCTGCAAGAAGAAGGAATGTCTGGCTTTGCAATGAATACCATTGAAAAAGCTTCTGCACAGTTAGGAAACGACGGGAAAGGTCCGAACCCGGTGAGAAATTCATCATCAAATAAAAGAACGAATGCGCTTCGTGAAATTGTTTTGGCAAGAACTTTATACAAGTGTGGAGATTATAACAATGTGGGTGAAGAGATATTAAAAAGCTACCTGCATGATATGCGGGGGTTATTTGCTCAACATGCAAAATCTGTTTTAGAAAGCAAACAATAGATTAATTAAACTAAGTTCAGAGAAAAAACAATAATTTTAAAACCAAATTGATTTGAAAAAGAATCTTTAAGTACCAGGCAAATTTTAAAGTAAACCGATAGTACAGTTATACAAAAACCAATATTATAATAATAATCGACCTAAAAAGACATGAACTTCTTTATCCGAAACATAAAATGTATTTTCCTGATAGGTTTAGCAGGAATGATAACCTGGGGATGCGATTCATCTAAAAAGACAAAAAATGAATTAAGTGCAGATGTTATCATATACGGAGGAACGTCGTCTGCCGTAATAGCTGCTGTAGAAGTTACCCAATCTGGAAAATCGGTAATTGTAGTTTCGCCCGACGAACATTTAGGTGGATTAACTTCAGGGGGCTTGGGATACACTGATACCGGCGACAAATCAACCATTGGTGGATTGTCGCGCAAATTTTATCACCGGGTATGGCTGCATTATAATGATTCTTCGGCCTGGATCTGGCAAAAACATTCAGAATACGGAAATAAAGGACAGGGAACCGTTGCCATGGATGGCGAAAACCGTACCATGTGGATTTTTGAACCACACGTAGCCGAGCAGGTTTATGAAGATTTTACTGCTGAAAATAACCTTACGATTTATCGTAACGAATGGCTGGACCGCGAAAACGGCGTTGAAAAAGAAAATGGAAAAATAACTGCTTTCAAAACGCTTTCAGGAAAAACCTTTAAAGGGAAAATATTTATTGATGCAACATACGAAGGCGATTTAATGGCTGAAGCCGGAGTGAATTACCACGTTGGCCGCGAGAGCACTGATACATACGGAGAAGAGTGGAATGGTGTTCAAACGGGAGTTTTACACCATCAACACTGGTTCAGAGCAAAAATTTCACCCTATAAAATTCCGGGTGATCCATCCAGCGGAGTTGTTCCCGGAGTCTCAAGCGAGTCACCCGGAGAATACGGTGCTGGTGATGATAAGATTCAGGCCTACTGTTTCCGCATGTGTATGACAAACCACCCCGAGAACAGGGTTCCTTTCCCAAAACCTGATAATTACGATGCTGATAATTACGAATTGTTGCTACGGGTATTTGAAACCGGCCGGAAAGATTGGTTTAACAAGTTTGACGCAATCCCGAACAAAAAAACAGACACAAACAACCACGGGCCTTTTAGCAGTGATTACATTGGCATGAACTACGAATATCCGGAAGCCAGTTATGAAAAGCGCAAAGAAATTATTCAGCAACACAAAGATTATCAAATGGGATTGCTTTGGTTTGTAGCCAACGATCCGCGTGTGCCGGAAGATATTCGCACAAAAATGGCTACCTGGGGACTGGCAAAAGATGAGTTCCCCGAAAGTGGACATTGGCCGCATCAGATTTATGTTCGTGAAGCACGACGTATGATAGGAGAATATGTAACTACTGAAAATGATGTTCTGTTAAAGCGTGAAGTTCCGCGCCCGGTTGGAATGGGATCTTATGCAATGGATTCGCACAATGTTCAACGTTACATCACTCCCGAAGGCTATGTGCAAAATGAAGGTGATATAGGCGTTTCTCCTCCGGGGCCTTATTCCATTTCTTATGGTTCTATTGTTCCACAAAAATCTGAATGTCAGAATCTGCTGGTTCCGGTTTGCGTGTCGAGTAGCCATATTGCATTTGGATCAATTCGTATGGAACCGGTGTTTATGATTCTGGGGCAATCTGCTGCTGTTGCGGCTTGTTTGTCGATCGATAAAGATGTGGCTGTTCAGGACCTTAGTTATAATGATTTAAAAAGGGAGCTCGAAAATCGAAAACAAATTTTAACCAAGAAATAAACGATTTAAGTATTTAACAATGATTACATTTTTTATCGGATTAATAGCACTGATTTTAGGATACATATTTTATTCCCGTTTTGTTGAACGATTTGCTGATGTTGATGGAACACGTAAAACTCCGGCTTACACAATGAAAGATGGAGTTGATTATGTGCCTTTAAAGTGGTGGAAGATTTTTTTAATTCAGTTTTTGAATATTGCAGGATTAGGCCCGATTTTCGGTGCCATTGCCGGAGCGATGTGGGGACCGGTTGCCTTTCTCTGGATTGTTTTGGGATCTATCTTTGCCGGGGCCGTTCACGATTATTTTTCGGGCATGCTTTCAATTAAACATAAAGGACTAAGTATTACTGAAATTGTTGGAATTTACCTTGGCACCGGAACCAAGCAGTTTATGCGGGCATTCACTGTTATTCTGATGGTTTTGGTGGGAACAGTATTTATTATGGGCCCGGCTAAAATTCTGGCAGGTCTTACTCCCAATGTGGCTTCCGTAAATTTCTGGGTTTGGATTGTATTTTTTTATTACCTGCTTGCAACCATGCTGCCCATCGATAAAATTATTGGACGGATTTATCCAATTTTTGGATTGTCATTGCTCTTTATGGCGGTTGGTTTAATTATTGCTCTCTTTGTAAAAGGATATCACATTCCCGAACTGAACCTTGCCAATTTGCATAACTTTCATGATAATGCCGATAAGTTTCCCATTTTTCCAATGCTTTTTATTACGATTGCCTGCGGGGCGATTTCCGGGTTTCATGCTACTCAGTCGCCGCTAATGGCGCGTTGTTTAACCAATGAAAACTATGGACGGAGAGTATTTTACGGAGCTATGATTTCAGAAGGAATTGTAGCGCTGATCTGGGCTGCAATAAGTATGAGTTTTTTTGGAGGCATTCGCGAATTGAATGAATCAATGGCTGCTAACGGAGGAAATGCAGCTGTAATTGTGAACGACATATCCAATTCTTTATTGGGGAAATTTGGAGGTGTGCTGGCCTTGTTAGGGGTTGTTGCAGCTCCAATTACTTCGGGTGATACTGCTTTTAGAAGTGCAAGATTAATTGTTGCCGATTTTATGAATTACAATCAGGGGCCAGTTAAAAACAGGTTATTTGTGAGTATTCCTCTTTTTGCAATCGGTTTCTTATTAACTCAAATCGATTTCAGCATTATCTGGAGATATTTTGCATGGTCGAATCAAACCCTGGCAATGATTGTTTTATGGACCATTACAGTCTTTCTTGTTCAGCAACGCAAAAACTATTGGATTACTTTTATTCCTGCTGTATTTATGACGGCTGTAACCACAACATATTTATTCTTCGCTCCTGAAGGATTTTCCCTTCCGAAACAGATTTCATATCCGATTGGAGCTATACTTTCTGTTTTCTCAGTTGTGTTGTTTATCTTATACAAACGAAAATTTTCTTCAAAAATACCGGCGAAAGCTTAAAAAATATTAATAAACAGGCATTTACTATAACCAACTAAAAAATGAAACGACGAAATTTTATAAAAACCACGGCAGCTGGTTCTGCAATGGTTTTAACATCAGGAGCATGGGCATTCAATTCCATAAGCTCTAATACCCAAAAGTTTGGATTTCAGTCTGAACGCGAAATACCTGTTGCCTATAATGTTGATGTAGTTGTAATAGGTGGCTCTACTGCCGGCGTTGCGGCGGCTGTTGAAGCTTCGCGCGAAGGTGCATCAGTGTTTTTACTGGCGCAGGAGCCTTATCTTGGAGATGACGTTTCCGGAACCTTCCGTTTATGGACAAAAGATAAATCAGTTCTGAAAACAGAGTTGGGCGAGGCAATTTGGGGTGAAGGTTTACCCTCACAACTAAAGGTGAAAAAAGCACTCGACAATGCACTTATCGATAATAAAATTAACTTTTTATACTCATGTTTTGTTACAGATGTTTTAACTGATAAAGCAGGATCTCCGGCCGGGATAATTATGGCAAACCGTTCGGGCAGACAGGCCATTGTTGCCAAAACTATTATAGATGCCACCCCGCGGGGATTAGTAGCCCGGATGTGTGGTGCACAGTTCGGGGCATATCCATCGGGAAAGCAGACTTTTAAGTTTACTGTTGTCGGAAATCATATTAAATCCGGAAATAATTTCTCAGGAAAGATATACGAAGAACCTGTTTTGATTCATCCTTCAAAAATTGGCAATAGTAAAGATTCTGCCAAAGATGTTGATTATAAGGCTATTGAATATTCACTGCAAATTGATATGAAAGACGGTTGCTGGGCATCGTTTGCCAATGCCGAACAGGTTGCCCGTGATCTGACCTGGGATGCAGACCAGGTAGAATCATCTGATTTGCTTTTCCAAAATCCGCCGGATAAAATGGTGGGACAGAAGCGATGGAACAACGAAGATGTTGATTTGGAGAGAATTAATTTGAAGGTATTTCAACCGCGAAAAATCGATAATGTGTTTGTCTTAAGCGGAAGTGCTAATCTGAGCGAAAAAGCTTCAAATACACTTTTAGAACCGGGGAAAATGATCCGGATTGGAGAACGAATTGGTAATTTCTCAGCCAAAGTTGCAAGTGCACTGCCAACTCCGACAAATCCGAAAGTAAAAGGGAAAGCAGTTTCAAATATTGAAAAAGGAAATGTTGGCGAATTACTCGAGGGATTACGTCCATCTTTAAATTTGGGAGAAGTTGTTTCTGAAGGCACCACACTTCCTGTTCTTGCTGAATATGACGTGGTTGTGCTGGGTGGCGGAACAGCCGGTGCTCCGGCAGGAGTTGGAGCAGCGCAACACGGCGCCAAAACGCTGGTGATGGATTACATGCACGGTTTGGGAGGTATGGGAACGCTGGGTATGATCGGGAGATATTACCATGGCTACCGCGAAGGTTACACCAATATTGTTGATCGAGGGGTAAAAGACATGGGCCCGGATAATCCCCGAAAAAAGAATAGCTTACAGGAGTGGGTTTTCGATTGGAAGACAGAATATTTCAGAAAAGAAATCAGAAAATATGGCGGCGATATTTGGTTTGGCGTTATCGGTTGCGGTGCCTATGTTGAAAATGGCCAGGTAAAAGGTGTGGTTGTCGCAACTCCCGAAGGCAAAGGAATTGTTCTGGGGCACACGGTTATTGATTCAACCGGTAGCGCTGATACAGCAGTTGCTGCAGGCGCTGATTACCATTATACCGATGGAAATTCGGTGGCTGTGCAAGGTGCCGGTTTCCCGCACAAAAATCCCGAAGATTTTTACAACAACAGCGACTGGACTTTTATAAACGACTCAGACATGCTCGATGTTTGGCGGACTATGGTTGTTGCAAAAGATAAGTATGAGGATGAATACGATATTGGTAAGATTCCACAAACCCGCGAACGGCGCAGAATGGTGGGAGATTTTACTATTTCTGTTCTGGATGTTTACAACGGAAGAACGTATCCCGATTCCATTTCCCTTCATAAGAGTTCGTTTGATACACATGGTTTTACCGAAGACCCGTTTTTCTCGTTGAAACCACCGGAACACAGTGGGGTAGACGTTTATGCTTATGTACCTTTCAGAGCATTACTTCCAAAAGGCTTGGAAGGGATAGCAGTAACCGGGTTAGGTGCCAGTGCTGATCGCGATGCCATGCCGGTAATTCGTATGCAACCTTGCCTGCAAAATCAGGGATATGCTGTGGGTTGGGCGGCAGCGCGGGCCGCCAAAAACAATCAGAAAATAAGATATGTTGATATAAAATCGCTGCAAAAAGAATTGGTTAAAATTGGCAGTCTGCCTGAGAACGTATTAACCGATGTGGATAATTATCCTCCGCCATTTGAAAAGATTCAGCAAGCTTCAAAAACTGTAGTGAATAATTTGGAAGGGCTTGAAACCATTCTCTGGGATAAAGAAAGAGGAATTGTAGCTCTTACTGATCAGTTTCATTTAACAACGAAAGAGGAAGACAAACTGGTTTACGCCCGTATTCTGGGTATGCTGGGAATTGCTGACGGCTGGCAGGAATTGATAAAAGCGATCGATGGTTTCGACGATTGGGATGAAGGTTGGAATTATACAGGAATGGGGCAATTCGGAAAAAGTATAAGTTATCTCGACAGCTTGATTATTGCTGTTGGCCGAACGAAACATGTTGAAGCTTTGCCAACGATTTTCAGGTTAATGAAGAAGTTAACTACGGAAAGTGAGTTCTCTCATTTTCGTGCAGTAGCTATTGCTCTGGAAACCATTGCTGATCAGGACGCTGCAGAGCCGCTGTTTAATTTATTGCAGATGCCGGGAGTGCGGGGGCATGTTATGCCCGATATTGAAACGGCCCGAAAACTGGAACCGAAATTTCAGAACGATGTAAGCACACGAAATAATTCTCTTAGGGAGCTTATTTTGGGGCGTGCACTGTATCGTTGCGGCGACTTAAACGGAGTAGGAAACCAGATTTTGAACGATTATTCGAAAGACCTTCGCGGTCATTATTACAGACACTCAAGCGGTGTTTTGGAAATGTACTCAAAACAAAAAGAAAAGAAGATTGAAATGTAAATCTATAGTGCGATAGTTTGGTTTGATCAAAAAAAATGCATCCCTAATTTATTTAGTGGGTGCATTTTCTTTTATCCTTGTCTCTCAAATCCAATTATTGTTAGATTGAATTTTTACTGCAAATCTTGAATAACAGAGTTTAGTCCTCCATATTGCTCAAATGCAATTCCAGTGCTTTTACTGAAATTTGTATTTCCCATATCGACATAGCCAGCGAGGCGCAAAGTAGAAGTAAGGCTGCCGCAAAAATATACGCGCCTATCAACTGTTGTCCGATAAAAACAAGAAACATGGTAATCACACATAAAAAGAGGCTGGTTACACCTAAAATTTGCATGGTTCGAATAATATAAAGTCTTTTTCTGAGATTATCGATTTGCCCTTTTAATACGGTACTGGGACTTTCAATGTATTGTTTGTGCAGATTGCGTACAACTCCTGTGTAGGCCACAAAACGATTGGTATAAGCCAGTAATATCAATGAAATTGCCGAAAATAAAAGTGCCGGTGTGGTGAGTGTAAATGCGTCGTGCATAGTTTTGTTTTTTGTTACTAATTTAAACATAATAACTGTTGGGATCCAATATTGTTTTCAACGAAAAGTCGCCAAACAAATCAAAAACTTTAAAATATATTTTCAAGGCATGTTAAATATATTCCATTTAATAGAATACTGTGACTGATTACTGACGACTGCTCACTGAAAACTTTCTGCTGCCTTCCGTCTGCGGTCTTCCTTCTTTTTCCTACTTTTAGGCCTTAAATTTAAGACAGTATGGCATTCACAGGATTGGAGCAATATATTGAATTATTAGAACGAAATAATGAACTGATCAGGATTAATGATTTTGTTGATCCGAAGCTGGAGATCACTGAGATTACTGATCGGATTTCAAAACAGCCGGGTGGTGGAAAAGCCATCCTGTTCGAGAATACCGGAACCGGATTCCCTGTTTTGGTGAATGCCCTTGGCTCTGAAAAACGTATTGCTCTGGCTTTCGGCCGAAATTCGGTTTATGAAGTTGAAAAGGAGATTGAAAATCTGTTCCTCGATTTTATGTCGCCCAAGGAAACCCTTTGGGAAAAGCTGAGTATGTTGCCAAAACTGGGAGAAGTGACCCAATGGATGCCTAAAAAAGTAAAAAACAGGGGCGCTTGTCAGGAGGTTGTTATAGGTACGCCAGATATGGAAAAACTACCGGTGTTAACTTGCTGGCCGGCAGATGGAGGACCTTTTATAACTTTTCCTGCAGTTCACACCGTTGATCCCGAAAATCAAAAAACAAATGTAGGAATGTATCGCATGCAGGTTTTTGGAAAAGACCTGACCGGGATGCACTGGCACAGACATAAAACAGGTGCCAATCATTTTGCGAAATACAAAAAGTCAGGAAATACAATGCCCGTTTCAGTGGCATTAGGTGGAGACCCAACGTATACCTATGCCGCAACAGCTCCCATGCCTGAAAATATGGATGAGTATTTACTGGCCGGATTTCTGCGCAAAAAACCAGTACGACTGGTAAAATGTCTGACCAACGATTTGTATGTTCCCGAGGATGCAGATTTTATTCTTGAAGGATATGTCGATCCTGCAGAAGATCCCATTTGGGAAGGGCCTTTTGGCGATCATACCGGATTTTACTCGCTGGCCGACTGGTATCCTAAATTTCATATTACGTGCATCACGCATAAGAAAAATGCGATTTATCCGGCAACTATTGTTGGAGTGCCGCCAATGGAAGATGCCTATATCGGGCTGGCAACCGAACGTATTTTTCTGTCTCCCATTCGCATTGCAATGGTTCCCGAACTGAAAGATATGACTCTGCCGGTTGCGGGAGTTGCCCATAATTTTACCATAGTAAAGATTGAAAAATCGTACCCGGGACAGGCCATTAAAGTAATGAATACACTTTGGGGAGCCGGACAGATGATGTTCAATAAAGTGTTGGTGGTAGTTGATGAAAGTGTGGATATTCATAACAATGAAGCCATCTTAAAAGCTTTTGAAGAAAGATTCTCTCCCGATTACAGCCTGCATTATTCAAAAGGACCGCTTGATGTGCTCGATCATGCATCTCAAAAATTTGCATTTGGCTCGAAACTGGGAATTGATTTAACTCTTCCTTTACCGGAAGAAATAATGGAAGAAAAGCAAGCACCAACTCAGCCTGAATTCGCTCCAGAAATGTTGAAACAAATCCCGGGAATTACCGGTTCAAAAGTATTGGGAAGTGGTTCTATTTTGATGTTGACAGTTAAAAAAGATGAGGCTTTTGGCAAAAGAGAGTTGGAAGAAAAGTTAATCAGGTTAGAATCTATTTTCACTTTTAAAGTTATTCTGCTTTTTAACGATGGAGCTGATTTGAACGATTCGTTTACCTTGATGTGGTTATTGGGTGGCAATCTGGAACCTTTGCGAGACGTATCAGTAATGACAAATGCAGGCCAAACTATTTTGGTGGATGCAACTTTCAAAACCGGTGAGCACGATAATTTTAAACGCGACTGGCCCAACGTAGTAACAATGGACGATGCCACTATTAAAGCAGTAGACGAAAAATGGGACCAACTAGGACTGGGGGCTTTTATAAAAAGTCCGTCGCTTAAATTTAAATCGCTTGTTAAAGGTGATGGTGCCGTGAGAGAGTAGTTGAAATCGCAGTTTTAGTGATCGGTTTTCAATCACCCGTCGACTAACAGTCACCGGGTGAATATTATGTGCAAGTAAGTAGCAAATTTTATTCACCGGGTGATTTGAAATCAACCGGTGAAAGTTGCAAACCAAATTGCCTAATGCTTTTTGCCTATTGCTTACTGTTCATTAACGAATTACACCCAGATTAACCCTAAAATCTTTTCCAGCCAGCGGGCATCCACTTCCGAGAATGAGGCTTTTTCTTTGCTGTCGATATCCAGAACTCCTATAACTTCGTCATTCGCATTTTTTAAAGGAACAACAATTTCTGAACTGGATCGCGAATCGCAGGCAATATGGTCCGGAAAAGCATGAACATCTTCAACCACAACTGTTTCTTTTTGATTAAAAGCAGCCCAGCAAACACCTTTGTCTTTTTCAAGAATCTGGCAGGCAACCGGCCCCTGGTATGAGTTAACGGTCATTTTTTCATCTACAATCATATAAAAGCCTGTCCAGAAAAAATAGTCCATTTTATGGTGCAAAACGGCAATAATAGTTGCCATTCGGGCCTGGGCATTATCACTTTTTTGTACTAATTCTTCCAGTTGTTTATAGATTCTTCCGTATCGTCCTTCTTTTTTTTTGTCTTCCATTGTAATTCTCGCTGTATTGAAACACGAATAAACAAAAAATCGTTAGTTTAGTTAACCAAAAAACAAAAAAAAATGGAACGAATTATTACAGATCCTGAGGAAAGACAATGGGGAATGTTCACGCACCTTGCGGCATTTGCAACTTTTATTCTCCCTGTTGCGGGTAATATTATCGGCCCACTTATCATTTATCTGATAAAGAAAGACGAATATGAATTTGTGAACGATCAGGGAAAAGAGGTATTGAATTTCCAGATTACATGGTCTATAATTTTTCTCATTTCTATTATAATGATCGTTGTAGGAATAGGTGTTTTGATGTTGATCGGATTTGGAATTGCCTGGTTGGTTCTGGTAATTGTTGCATCGGTAGCTGCCAGTAACGGACAATATTATAAATATCTGTTAACCATTCGTTTTATACAGTAATTATGGTTAAAATAATTGATGTTGGGACCCTGGAATTATTAAACGTAGAGGCCTTGAAATCTGAACGTTTACGAAAAAACTATAATTACCACGAGTCGTTCGATGATCCGATAAACCGTATGCTGAATGCTGTGGAGCCAGGATCGTATGTACAGCCACACAAACATGAGAATCCTGATAAACGTGAAGTGTTTTTGCTCTTACGTGGCAAGATGGCGGTTGTTTTCTTTGATAACGAAGGTAATATTACTGAGCACGTTATTTTGGATAATGAAAAGCATTTCGGTGTGGAAATTCCTCCATCAGTTTGGCACACAATAATTGCGTTGAAACCGGGAACCGTTGTCTACGAAATTAAAGACGGACCTTATTCGCCGGCAGACGACAAAAATTTTGCAAGCTGGGCGCCAAAAGAAGGGGATGCTGAATGTGCAGACTATATCAATGAAGTATTAAAAGAATTAGATTTCTAATCTTTTATGTTTTATATTTTTGCTCTTTTATTCCAAATTTTAGGATTTCTACTGTGATGAAAAAAGGAATAAACCTCAACCCATTCATCAGTAACAGTGAAGACGATTGAATAAGGAAAACGTTTTAAAAGAGCTTTACGAATATCTTTTCTGATTTTGGCATAGTGATTTGGATTCCGTTTTATTTGCATGAGTTTGTTTTCAATTTCTTCAATAAACTCTTTTCCCAGATTTTCTTTTTGCAAATTGTACCAATTCTCTGCTTCTTTTAATTCAGATTCGGCGAAAGGATGAATTCGGAGGCGGTAAGGTTTCATGAGTTTTGAATATTTCTTTTTACTTCCTCCCACGATTTCCATTCATCAGGATGGTTTTCCATGTATTCTTTTCTTGCATCTACCTCACGCAAAATAGTATCATTAATCTCATCCACATCTTCCACTATGTTCAGAAAAGAATAATCCTCGGCTAATTCCTTCAGCATGTTGATTATACTTTGGGCTTTCGGTGAAGTATCGTCTATTTTAACTGTAAAACTCATTTTATTGTATATTAAGCTAAAACAAAGATACAAAAATTGAAACGTACACATTGTTAGAAACATCGGTATAAATTCTTATTTTTGCAGCCTGAAAAAATTTTAGAATAATGGCACAAAAACCTTCGATACCAAAAGGTACCCGCGATTTTTCACCGGTTGAAATGGTGAGAAGAAATTATATTTTCAATACAATTAAAGATGTTTTTCGTTTGTACGGTTTCCAACCGATTGAAACGCCGGCCATGGAAAACCTGTCGACTCTAATGGGAAAATACGGGGAAGAAGGTGACAAATTATTGTTTAAAATCCTGAATTCCGGCGACTTTATTTCGAAGGTGCCACAGGAAATGCTTGATGAAAAGAATTCGAACAAGCTTACCACAAAGCTTTCAGAGAAAGGTCTGCGTTACGACCTTACTGTGCCATTTGCACGTTACGTGGTTCAATACCGTAATGATATTGCATTTCCTTTTAAACGTTACCAGATTCAGCCGGTTTGGCGTGCCGACCGACCTCAGAAAGGACGGTATCGCGAGTTTTATCAGTGCGACGTTGATGTTATTGGCAGCAACAGTTTGTTGAATGAAGTTGAGCTGGTACAAATTATCGACGATGTTTTCTCACGTTTGAACATCAACACAGTAGTTAAGATTAACAACCGAAAAATTCTTGCCGGAATTGCAGAAGCCATTGGCGAAGCAGATCGAATGGTCGATATCACCGTAGCCATTGACAAACTCGACAAAATTGGCTTGGAAAAAGTGAATGCAGAAATGCTTGAGAAAGGAATTTCGCAGGATGCTGTTGATAAACTGCAACCCATTTTGAAGTTGGAAGGATCAACTGCTGAGAAATTGTCGCAAATTGAAAAAGTGATTGGCGAAACAGAGGTTGGAGCCAAGGGAATTGCCGAAATGCGTACCATGTTCGCTTATCTCGATAATTTAGATTTGAATACTGAAGTGGAGTTAGATTTAACACTTGCCCGTGGATTAAACTATTATACCGGTGCAATTTTCGAGGTAAAATCAAAAGATGTACAGATAGGTAGTATTTGCGGCGGTGGCCGTTACGACGACCTGACCGGAATTTTTGGTATGCCTGACGTTTCTGGTGTAGGTGTTTCGTTTGGCGCCGAGCGTATCTACGATGTACTGGTACAAATGGATGGTTTTCCTGCAGATTCGTTGGAAACAACCAAAGCACTGTTCGTTAATTTTGGTGAGAAAGAAGAGGCTTACTGCCTGCCTGTTTTGGCTCAACTCCGAAAAAACGGTGTAAATGCTGAAATCTTCCCGGAAAGTGCAAAAATGAAAAAGCAGATGACCTATGCCAACCGCAAGGAAATTTCATATGTAATTTTAGCTGGAGACAATGAAATAGAAGCACAGAAGTTTACTCTTAAAAATATGGAAAGCGGCGAACAGCAGTTGGTCAGTGCCGAAGAACTGATAAAAATCCTGTCTTAAAAACTTGTTTTACCCGATATTGTCACCAAAATTTGAAAGATATTGAGATTATCTGTTCCAAATCGGCCTTTAAAAATCCATGGCGGAGACGTACGTTTCCCATGATTAGTGATTTATTTTCTCTGTAACATTCGTGTGAACTTAGCCGAATAATTTTTCGGCGGTGGCTGGTTTAATGCGAAAATGAATTAGCATTAACCCGAAGTTCGAAAATAATTTTTCAATTTTTCATTTTTACATTTACTGATCATGGCAAATCGTATATACGAAATAACACCCAATAACCTCACTTTCAATATTATTCAGGATATTCTGGAAAACAATGTGAAACTCAGACTTTCTGAAATATCCATACAACTGATACAAAAAAGCAAACGTTATCTCGACCAAAAACTGGAACGGGCAGATAAACCTTTTTATGGTATTAATACCGGTTTCGGATCTTTGTGCGATATTGAGATTTCAAAAGGAGAGTTAAGTAAACTTCAGGAAAACCTGGTTGTGTCCCATGCATGTAATGTTGGGCCAATGGTTCCGACGGATGTGGTAAAACTCATGCTTCTTTTAAAAGCGCATGCTTTGTCGAAGGGGAATTCAGCTGTTCAATTGGTAACTGTTCAACGAATTATTGATCTGTTCAACAACAATGTTTTACCTGTTGTTTGCGAACAAGGCTCTCTTGGAGCAAGTGGCGATCTGGCACCTTTGGCAAAACTTTTCCTTCCCTTGCTGGGACTGGGAGAGGTGCATTTTGAAGGGGAAATAGTTAATGCAGCAACGGTCCTCGAAAAATTTGGATGGGAACCCATTAAACTGGAAGCTAAAGAGGGGCTTGCGTTGTTAAACGGAACCCAGTTTATGAGCGCACATGGCGTTTATACATTACTTAAAACATTTCGGATTATCGATCAGGGAGATATTATTGGCGCGCTTTCGCTTGATGCTTTTGATGGTTTAATTGAACCGTTTTCCGAAAATATTCAGCGTATTCGCCCGCACAAAGGTCAGACTGAAACGGCCAGGAATTTCAGAAATGTGCTTGCCGGAAGCGAAATGCAGGCCAGAGAAAAAGAGCATATTCAGGATCCTTATTCATTCAGGTGCATTCCTCAGGTACACGGCGCAGTAAAAGATGCAGTGAAGTATGTAGCAGATGTAATAGAAACCGAAATAAACTCAGTGACTGATAATCCAACGGTTTTCCCCGATGAGGATCTGATTATTTCAGGAGGAAACTTTCATGGAGAACCACTTGCACTTTCACTCGATTTTCTGGCCATGGCTTTAAGCGAGTTAGGAAGTATCTCCGAGAGAAGGACATATCGCTTGATTTCAGGAGAAAGAGGATTACCTGAATTTTTAGTGGCCAATCCCGGATTAAATTCCGGTTTTATGATTCCACAATATGCAGCAGCATCAATTGTTAGCCAGAACAAACAACTTTGCACGCCGGCTTCGGTCGATTCAATCCCATCTTCAAACGAACAGGAAGACCATGTAAGTATGGGGGGAAATGCCTCAACCAAAGCTCTGAAAGTGGCTTTAAACACTGAGAAAATTCTTGCCATTGAATTATACAATGCCGCTCAGGCAATGGAATTCAGGCGGCCGGTAAAATCTTCACCATTCATTGAAAACTTTCTGAAAGATTATCGCCGGAAAGTAAAGTTTGTAGAAGAAGATGTGGTGATGTACGAGGGAATTAACAAAACAGTGGAATTCTTAAATTCAACGAATACAAGACGATTATCTCGATAAAAAATAAAGGCTGGAAGCAACAACTTCCAGCCTTCTGTCGATTATAAAAAATGTTTTTGGCAGAATAATAAAATTCTGAATTCAGCTTAAATCGATTCGGTTTCTACAACTTTCGACAAGATCTCTGAATAAGGCAACAACAGGTAAATTTTACCGTCGAAATCAATCTCAGTTCCTGCGTACTTTTTGTAAAGAACCTCGTCACCAGGTGCTATTTCCGCATTTTCGATGTTACTAATTGCAACTACTTTTGCAACTTCTTGTTTCTCTTTTGCAGAATCAGGAATAATAATCCCGGAAGCAGTAGTTTGTTCAGCTTTGTCTTCAGTAAGCTCTAACAACACGTTTTGGTTAATAGGCTGTAATTCTTTCATTTTTGTTATTCTATTAAATTAATAATTAATTATTTGCCAAAAGCAATTTGTCTATTGTCTGTGTAAATAATTTTTTAGTGTCTTCTTTGGTTCTGGCAATGCCTGATGTCATTGTTGGTTTTCCTTTCATTGGAATATAGAGGAAAGCCGGTATTCCTTTTACCCCAAATACCGCCGACAGTTCTTGTTCAACCTGGGTGTCGACTTTATAAACTACAATTTTGTCTTTGTATTCTGTTGCGATCTCTTCCAGGATTGGAGCAGCTGTTTTACATGGTCCGCACCAATCGGCATAAAAGTCGATTAAGGCAGGTTTGTCACCCTTGTATTTCCATTCTTTCGGTGAATTTTCGTAATCCCACACTTTTTCAAGGAATGTTGCCTTGGTTAATTTAACCGTTGCATGCTCTGACGATGATACACTTTCGGCCGGTAAAGCCGGATTGTTGCTATTAGTTTTAGCCTGGCTGTTATTGTAGCTTAGCAACACCGAAGCTGCAATTACCAGTATGAATAATGATCGTTTCATTTTATTTCTGTTTTAATTAATTCCTAGTAATGTATTTATTTTCGCTTTATCGAAGCCAACAACTATCTGCCCGTTAATATCGGTTTGCGGCACACCCTGCTGCCCGCTTTTTCTTACCATCTCTTCTGCTGCTTTTGTGTCAGCTGCAACATTTACCTCTCTGTATTGTATTCCGTTTTCCTGTAAATGACGTTTAACTGTGGTACACCAGCTGCAAGTTGGAGTAGTGTAAACCGTAACATTTTTTACAGGTTTTTTATCTCCGTAAATATTTGTTACATAAACCGATTTTTCAAAGATAGCCCTAAATTGTTCAGGTTGGTGACAACCTTTTACTGTATTTTTTAGTTTCCCGTTTTCGAATTCAATTAGGGTAGGGGCACTGGTAATATTGTACTCAGGATGAATATCTCTAACCAAATTAACATCAGCAAAACAAAGAACCGTGTTTTCAGGAACCGTATCAATCGCACTAAAATTATTGAATGCACAATCGCTTTGTTCAGATCCTTTTTTATATAACAACAACCAAACTTTTTCGTTCGCGTCGAATAATTTTTTAAGTTCTTCTAAAGATGAAATTTTTATCATGACGAATAAAATATGTAATTATTTACATGTGTGCATGCAATAGCCGTGCCAAGCCTTTTAATACCAATGATGTCAGTTTTTACTGAAAATTTGACATTTTTATCATTTCAACGCAACCTAAATTAAGAAAAATCGGTCTAAAAGAAGAGTGAGAAATTGTATTGAGTTGAAGGGACCTGAAAGATAAGGAAGAAAGGAGTCAATTCAATATGTGTAAACATTAAACAATATTTAGTATGAAGAAGAATTTTGCATTGGCCTTACTTATGGCTTTTGTTATTGTGTTACCCTCATGTCTTGATGATGATGATGGTTATTCGTTGGGAGATATTTGGATAGGTTTTGGAGTATTAAAAGGAGAGGACGATGCCTATCAGATTGTAATGGATAACAAAGATGTTTTGATTCCTGTTGCTTCGAATTATCCGGGCTGGCAGACTCATTTCGAGAGTGGCGACAGGGTGTTGGTAAATTATACCATTCTGGATGACGATCTGACTGATTCTACTTCGCTGTATTATGTGAAAGTAAATAATATCGATGATATTTTGATGAAGGGAGTGATGGACATTACTCCTGAAATAGAGGATAGCATCGGTAACGATCCGATAGTGGTTGAGGATTACTGGATGACAGACAGTTTAATCAGTTTTAAATTGAAATACTGGGGGTATACCGAAATTCATTTTCTGAATTTGGTGAAAGAACCTAGCGATTTTACTGCTAACGATCAGCCCATTCAACTGGAATTGCGACATAATGCCAATAACGACAGTGAAGCAGTTTATTATTCAGCTTTTGTTTCGTTTAGTTTAAACAGTTTGCGAATTGATGGTTTGGATTCTGTTCGTTTTGAAATTACTTCAACTGATTACGATGGAACAGAACATACATTTGAAGAGGTGTTTGATTACAGCGATCTGGAATTGCCAACACCATAGTTCCAAGATTCTATAAAAAGAAAAAGCGTCTTAATCAGATTTTAAGACGCTTTTTTTATGTATTGCAATTTAATTTTTATTTCAATTGTACCAGCACTACTGATTTTGAAGGTAACTCAACAGTGAGTTTTCCATCTTTTGGTTTGGCAACATCGAAATCTTTTAGAGTTACTGTTTCATTTTTACCAAAATCGTTGTAGTTGTTCATTTTATCGGAAGTAACAATTTGTCCGTTTGCTGAAGAGAACTCATCGCCAGTTAATGTAATTTCAACCGATTCATTTTTGTTAGGATTCAGGTTACATAAAGTAATTGAAACCACACCATCTTTTGTTGAAGCCGAAGCATTAACGGCAGGAACTGATTTTCCGTCAAATTCATATTTTTCAGTATTCAGGTTCGAAGGAATCAATGTTGCATCCTGGTGAACACTGTACATTTTAAATACGTAATAGGTTGGTGTTAAAACCATCTCATCATCTTTGGTAAGGATAACCGCTTGCAGAACATTTACCATTTGGGCAATATTGGCCATTTTAACACGGTCGGCATTGTTATTAAAAATGTTCAGGTTGATACCTGCTATCAGGGCATCTCGCAGGGTGTTTTGCTGGTACAGGAATCCGGGATTTGTTCCTTCTTCCACGTTAAACCAGTCGCCCCATTCGTCAACAATTAAACCAATATTTTTTTCAGGATCGTATTTATCCATGATAGTGGAATGGCGATTAACCAGCGTTTCCATTTTTAGTGTATTGTTTATTACCGAAATCCATTCTTTTTCGCCAAAATCGGTAGCGTGTCCTTTATCTTCCCAGGCAGTGGTAAAAGTATAGTTGTGTAACGAAACACCTTGTACCAGTCCTCTGTGGCGCGATGTTTTTTGCATTACTACTTCCATCCAGTTGTAATCGGCAACATTAGGTCCGCCGGCAATTTTATATTTGGCGCCACCGCAGTAGCTCGCAAAACGATTGTACAAATCGGAATAATATTCGGGCGTCATGTTTCCTCCACATCCCCAGTTTTCGTTACCAATTCCCCAGTATTTAACATCCCAGGGTTTTTCTCTTCCATTCTTTTTCCGGAGGTCGGTCATTGGGCTAACGTTCGACGAGGTAACGTATTCTACCCATTCAGAAGCTTCCTGAACTGTTCCCGATCCAACATTTATATTGATGTAAGGTTCGGCACCAATAACTTCACAAAAATCGAGGAATTCGTGTGTTCCAAAGCTATTGTCTTCGGTAACTCCACCCCAGTGAATATTAACCATCGACGGGCGCTCCTCGCGTGGGCCAATTCCGTCTTTCCAGTGGTATGTATCTCCGAAACATCCTCCGGGCCAGCGCAGTACCGGAATTTTCATTTCCAGAAGTGCCCCGATTACATCATCACGAAATCCGCGAATATTAGGAATGTCAGAGTCTTCACCAACATAAATACCTCCGTAAATACAGTGTCCGAGGTGTTCGGCAAAGTGCCCGTAAATTTCTTTGTTGATTTTTGTTTCAGCCTGATCGGTATGTAAGACCAGTTTGCTTTGAGCAAACGTTGTACTTACAAATACAGCTAAAAAAAGAGTTAATAATGATTTTGGCATGTTCATATTATTTAAGTTTAATTATTCGCGCTAAAAATAGTGAATTGTTGTCAATTTTACACTTATTCGTTTTTCTTTATCCGTTTCGTTTCTTATAGTGTTGCTAATTAAATTGTTATGGTGTGTTTGCAATGTGGAACCTTGACAAAATGCACCTGTTAGTAAAGTTCTAATTAACAATCTTTCCCTTTAACATTGTAAATGAATGAGCAGGGAATTCATAAGTAAATTTATCTTCTTTTTTTAGTTTCAAAGATTCTTTTTGAACGGTTTCGACAGTGGTTTTATCAAAATCGTTTTCCGATTTTATGTCAGGACCATTTACTTCGTAAACTTCAAATTCACCATCAAAAAGTCCTTCCTGTGAAAAGATATCGGTGGCAATGGCTTTATCTTTATTGCGATTTATTACGCCAATCACAATTTCACCGTCTTTATATGCTGCAGACACGTCAAGGTATGGAACATTGTTTTGTTGGGTTGCCTGCTCTGCAAGTCCCAGGTAAAATTCATCGGTATCGTAAGTGTTACAATCAACATAAACATCCAACGAGGTTCCAAACATATTGTTGGCAAATAGCTGAAGCGGATAATAGATTGTTTGTTTGAACATGCCGTCTTTCTCTGCAAAAATAGGAGCGATTACATTTACTAATTGTGCCATGTTGGCCATTTTTACAATATCAGCATTGCGAATAAAGGCATTTAAAAAACCGGCGATAACCAAGGCATCTTCAAGATTGTATCGTTCCTCCAGAGCGCGGGTTCCTGTCATGGTTTCTTCGGCTCTCCAGCGGTACCAAATGTTGTATTCATCCCATGCAATATAAATAGGATCGCGATCGCCACGGTCGGCTTTTTCCATTTCGCGAATAATCATCCCTTTTACTACCTGAGTGCGTTCTTCCAAAACCAAAGGAGAAGAAACAAAGTTGTAATAATTATCCTGGTGGTTACCAACATACATATGCAATGCGATATAATCAACTACATCTTTTAATTCTGAAAGTATTGTTGCATTCCATTCGTGTGGATCGTTATTGGGCCTGAAATTAGATGAGCCGGCAGCTATAAGTTTGATGTTTGGATCGGTTAATCTCATGAGTTTGGCTGCTTCGCGGGCTTTTTTGCTGTAATCTTCGGCATTTAAATGTCCCATTTGCCAAAAGCCATCCATCTCGTTGCCAAGGCTCCAGTATTTAATATTGTGAGGTTCAGGATAACCGTGCTTTTTACGTAACTCGGCATAATACGGGCCTTCTTTTACATTGCAATATTCAACCCACTGTTGCGCTTCTTCAATAGTCCCGGTTCCCATGTTAACCGCAAAATATGGTTCTGTGCCCATGCGCCTGGCATATTCAACAAATTCGTTGGTGCCAAACTGATTTGTTTCCAAACGTGCCCAGGCAAGCTCCATGCGTGGCGGGCGGTCCTCTTTCGGTCCAACACCATCTTTCCAGTGGTAATTCGAAACAAAGTTTCCGCCGGGGTACCGGGTCTGAGGAATATTCAGCCCTTTAACAGCTTCCAGCACATCTAACCGGATTCCGTCTTTATCCGACAGGGGGGAATCGGGATCGTAAATCCCACCGTAAACACAACGGCCCAAATGTTCTACAAAATTTCCGTAAATGTTTTTATTTATTTCACCAATCTGACGATCGATGTCGATTTTAATACGTGCATTCTCCTGTGCAATCAAATTTGTACAAATAAGGGAGAGTGCAAAAATTAAGATGTTAAGTTTTTTCATACGTTCGGTTCTTATTGTTTAGTTATAATTCGTTTAATTTCGATCTAAATGTATAAAAATAAATGTAAAAAATACCTTTTATTTTTTCGTGTAATAAAATGAGAAATAGGGGATATTTTTTGATTAATGTGTTACCGGATTTATTTTTTTATGACAGGCCACAAATCGTTATCCCACAGTAATTCTTTAATGATCAGCTTTGATCTTCCATTGTCGTTTGCATCGTATCCGTGAAAAATTAGGTAGTCTTTTCCATTAAAAGTATAGGTTGAATTGTGTCCTACTCCGTGCCAGTTTTTGTCGCCTTGTAGTAAAATACTACCTCCTCCCGTAGCCATGTTCCTACCTTCTTTATCGAGGTAGGGACCCTGAACTTTTTCCGACCGGCCAACAATCATTTTATAAGTACTTTCAGCGCCTTTGCAGCAATAATCAATAGAAGCAAAAAGATAATAATAGTTGCCTTTTTTAAATATAAATGGTGCTTCAATGGCGTTACCGCCGGCATCAATCGGATTGTTATCAATGGATTGGGGATTGGGGTCGTCAGATGATTTTTTACGGGATGCTATTGTTGGGATCTCATTTAAATTATCATCCACTTTTTTTGCATCGGGCGTTAATTTTACAAGTTTTAATCCATCCCAGAAAGAGCCGAACACAAGAAAAGGAGTGCCGTCTTGGTCAACAATCAGGTTCGGATCGATGGCGTTCCAGTTCGTTTTACCCGGAAATGACTGGATTATTTTTCCGTGGTCGATCCATTTAAAACCCGGATCCTTTGGGTCTAATGTTTTGTTGGTTGCCAAACCAATACACGACGTGTTTTTTCCAAACGACGAAACCGAATAATACAGGTAATATTGATTGTTGAAATAAGCAATATCAGGGGCCCATATATGTCCCTTAAAATCCTTAACTGCTTCTTTTGCCCACTCCGGGGCTTCGCTAAATACCGGTTTTTCCTTTCTCCAGTTTTTCATGTCGGGTGACGACCAAACACTGATTCCCCAACCTGTACAAAAAAGGTAGTAAGTATCGTTTTCCTGGATCATTACCGGATCGTGAACTACAATATTTTGAGCCGATATTTTTCCGGAAATAAAGACTACAATTGCCAGTAGTGTAATTACCTGTTTCATTCGTTTAAGTTTTTATGTTCAGTTAATGAGATATTAAATATATGAAAACACATGGAATTGCAGTGCTCAAACATATTTTTTAAAACATGCTAATCTTGTTTGATTTTGCAAATTTTTAAATTAATGTTGATGCGCATTAAATTTTATTATTTCTAGCCTGGTAATATTATAATGTCAAAGTAGATAAAAGCAATAATACTGAATAAGTCAATTTTAATTGATAATATTATTTTTGTCGGGCTTATTAATTGATGTAACGTGGACGAACTTAAACTATGGCAACATATTCAGAACGGAGATATGAAGGCTCTGCAGGAACTTCATACCCGGAATTACCATGCCTTGTTTTTGTTTGCGTTAAAATCAATAAAGGATCGCCAGTTAGCCGAGAATCTGGTTTCCGACTGTTTTATCAAGTTATGGGAGAACCGGCAGAATATTATTATAAGATCCTCTGTTAAATCCTATTTATACAGGATACTAAAGAATCTTATCATTGATTATCTCCGAAGTAAGACAGAAATAACCGAGTTATTCGATAAGCTTCCGGATATTCCTGCTGAAGAGGAATTTGAGAAACAACAACGCTATTCCAGATTGTATCAAATTCTTCAGAAATTACCAGAGCAGCGCAGAAAAATTCTTGAACTGGCCGTTTACGATTCTTGTTCTTATCAGGAAATTGCAGAAAAATTAGGGATTTCAAAAAATACGGTAAAGACTCAGATTGCCCGTGCTTACCGGTTTTTAAGAGAATCGCTCGATCCGCGGGATTTTTATTTTTTCTGTTTTCTTAAAAAAAATTAAAAAAAATCGGTTTCACTGTCACCTCCTTATTAATGTTTTTTCGTCACCTTAATAAACGACTATAATTTTAATAGTCTGATTAGTTTGGTTAGATCTGTTAAGAACGGCTGGTTTGGCAGCTGTTCTTGCTAAAATTGAAAAATGAAAGAAATTAATAATAAAGATCGATTTTGGGAACTGGCAAGTGCAAAGATTCATGGAGAAATTTCTGAATCCGAGTGCCGGGAACTTGACATTTTTCTTCAAGATGAGTCATTTAAGAAACTCTTTAACGAAATAGCTAACCTGAAATCAGATTTGAAGGAGACAAAATTATTGGCGGAGGTTTCTTCTGAAAAATCGTGGAATGAGGTTTCCGGTCATCTACGCTCAGACAGATTCAGATTACTATGGACGATCTCTAAATATGCAGCAGTTTTGGTATTTGCTGTTTTAATGGGTGGATTTTTAACCAAACAGATTTTTTATAAAGATACCCCGGAAACTTTTGCTGAGATTAAAGTACCCTTGGGCCAGATGTCAGAAATAACATTGTACGATGGTACCCGGGTTTGGCTAAATTCCGGAACAACTTTCAGATACAGTAATCGTTTTGGAAAGGAAAATCGTAATGTTGAACTTGACGGTGAAGCTTTTTTCGATGTGCAAAAGTCGAAAACTCCCTTTAAAGTAAAAATGAAGGAAAACGAAGTTGAAGTATTAGGTACACAATTTAACGCACTTTCCTACAAGAGTGAAGAAGACTGTAAAGTAACTCTGGTTGAAGGAAGTGTAAAGGTGAACAATCTGGCGGGTTCAACTATCGCCATGCTTAAACCATCACAGCAGATTTTAATAAATAAAAAGTTAAATAAGGCAGAAATAAAAAACGTTGATACCGAGTTTTATGTCGCCTGGACCGAAGGAAAGATCATTTTTAATGACGAAAAACTATCTGAAATAATCACCAGATTAGAACGGTGGTATAATGTTGATATTCAGTTAAATTCTCCAGAAGTGGGAGACCTTAATTTCTCAGGAACAATACTTAAAAGCAAACCATTCAGCCAGATAACTAATGCTTTGGAGTTGTTACTGCCAATCGAAATTGATTATAAACATATTCTTGGAGGAAAAGATTTAGTAACCATTTCAAAAAAATAAAGTGCCTATGTAAATTCACTTATAACAAAAAAAAGACGGTAGAAATGCTGGCACATCGCTACCGTCAGATGATTTAAAAAACGCAGTAGTAATTTAAACCACGTAAATGTATGAAAAAACTAATTAACGCGATTGGTAAAAACCGGTCGTTGACTCAATTATTATTTAAAATGAAACTAACGTTTGCATTTTTATTGTTTGGACTAATAACTGTAAGTGCTTCTACCTATTCACAGAGCACGAAGCTTAACATTTCTGTTAAGAATAATAACATAATCGATATTTTCAGGGAGATTGAAGATATAAGCGAATTTTATTTCTTCTTTCAAAAAGAGGATCTTGAAAGATTTGACAATGTATCGGTTGAAAAAAATAATGCAACCATTGATGAAATTCTGAATGAAGTTCTGGACGGTACAAATATGACTTACAAAGTTGTAGACCGTTATATTGTAGTAAAAAAGGTTGGTGAAAATTTTGATGACTTCGATTTTGATTCAAAGCAAAAAGGAATAGAAGGAAAAGTTGATGATGATAAGGGATTACCATTACCGGGTGTAACTGTAATAATAAAAGGAACAACACAAGGTACCGTTACTGATATCGATGGTCATTTCAACATAACTCAAGTTGCTCCCGATGATGTATTGGTATTTTCGTTTGTGGGAATGCAAAGTCAGGAGATAACAGTCGGAAATCAAACTTCGCTTAGTATAACCATGCAGGTTGATGCCATCGGTATTGAAGAAGTAGTGGCAGTTGGATATGGTACTGCTCGTAGAAAAGACTTATCGGGCGCGGTACAAACTAAAAAACTGGAAGATACTCCGGAGGCCAACCTTCCAACATCAAACCTTCTCCAGTCGATGCAGGGAATGGCAGGTGTGAACGTTGCGGCTCAAAATAGTCCGGGAACTTCTCCTTCTATTATAATTCGCGGACAGAACTCTATTTACGGTAGTAACCAACCATTAATTGTTTTGGATGGTGTTATTTATCTTGGAAGTATTTCAGATATTAATCCCGGAGATATTGCTTATATCGATGTATTAAAAGATGCTTCAGCTACTGCTGTTTACGGTTCTCGTGCTGCAAACGGTGTGGTTGTGATTACTACCAAAAGTGGAAAATCGGGTAAACCCGTAATCCGTTACAAAGCATCAGCAGGTTTTAATACCTGGGCCAAAAAATATCCAATGATGGATACTGAAAGATTTGCAGAAAAGTATATTGCCCAGTACCATATTACAATGGACGAAATTAGATTTGATGATGTAACCGCAACAGAGTATTTTAATGCCGGGATTAATACTGATTGGCAGGACTTAATCTCAAGAAACGGCTTTCAGCAAGACCACCAGCTTTCTGTTTCAGGAAAAGCAGATCGTATTAATTATTATTTCTCAGGTGGTTATGCCACACAAGAAGGTGCTATTGTAGGTGATGATTACGAACGTATTTCATTGCGCACAAAAATGGATGTTGATGTTACAGACTGGTTAAAAGTTGGTATCGACGGTACGTATAACAACAACGATTATTCTGGCGTTGGAGCCAATGTTTTTTATTCAACTTATATGCCATCCTGGGGTTATCCTTATCGCTACGAGGGAATGCCTTATAATGTTGGTTCAGCAATCGGAACCGGTTTGGAAAGATGGCCTATCGGTCAATCTATTCCCAATCCTTTGTGGGGAACCGATGGAACAATCGAAGATGTTGATGTGACAAATTTCTTCCGCTTTTTGGGATATGCAGTTGTTGACATTCCTAAAATAAAAGGATTAACATATCGTTTAAATTATTCGATTACTTCATCTTTTATCAATCAGGATCGGTTTGCTTTCGAAGATTATTATATCGGAGAACAAGGAACAGGATTTTACAACAGGTATTCTCCTTCCGAAATCCAAAAGCACCTCGCAGAAGCCCATGGTCATAATAACTTCACTAAAAGATATAATTATGTAGTTGATAATATTTTGAATTATAAGAGAGAGTTCGGAGATCATTATATTGATGCAACTTTGGTAGCAACAAGGGATTATGCCTATTATAAATTAAATTCAATTGAGGGTAGTGATTATTCTTTGGCTGGTAATACCTCGCTGGGGGTTGATGGTTTGCATAAAGCTGCTATACAAAAAGTGAATACAGAAGTTGTTGAAAAAGCCAATATTGGTTACCTGGGAAGATTAAGTTATGCTTATAAGGATAAATATCACGTAACAGGTTCAGTTCGACGTGACGGTGCATCTGTTTTTGGAAAAGATCAAAAGTGGGGGTATTTCCCATCGTTGGGAATGGCCTGGACAGTTTCGCAGGAAGACTTTTTTAAAGATAACGGCTTGTTTGACTACTTAAAAGTAAAGGCCTCGTATGGTAAAAACGGAAACCAGGGGGTAAGTCCTTATCAAACTCTTGCGAAAGTTATTAGTGGTAGCGACGGAAGTATTGAATATGAATTTGGCGACGATCCTTCAACAATAATTTATGGCGTTGCCCAAGAGAATCTTGCAAGTCCTAATTTAGGATGGGAAACAACAACATCGTTTAACGGAGGTTTCCAGTCGGCTTTGTTGAGTAACCGTATTTTCCTGGATCTTGATTTCTATTTTTCAAAAACAACCGATCAGATCTTTAACCGGGTTATTCCGATTATGACAGGTTACGATGCAATTACCTCAAGTTTAGGCCAGGTGAATAATAATGGTTTTGAAGTGAATTTGAGGACCGTTAATATCGACAAACAGGATTTCAGATGGGAATCTAATCTAACTGTTTGGCTAAATAGAAACAAAATAGTTTCGATTTATGGCGACGACTTGGACGGTGATGGAAAAGAAGACGATGATATTGCCAACAGCTTATTCATTGGGAAACCCATAAGTTCAATTTATGGATACGAATATATTGGTGTTGTTCAGGAAGATGATACCGAATATATTAACAATGCTGGTGCCAAGCCCGGTGATCCGATGTTTAAGGATTTGAACGGCGACGGCATTATTTCAGCAGAATACGATAGAAAGATTTTAGGTTGCAGTACACCTAATTTCAGGATGAATCTTGCCAATACCTTTACATATAGGAACTTGAGCCTTTATGTAATGTTTACCGGTATTTTTGGCGGAGGAAAAGACAATTATTATTTGGGGGCAAATCCTTCGCATAATTCTTTCAGAGAGCGTTTCGGTATTAATGAACCTGATCACGACTGGTGGACAGCAGAAAATAAATCGGAAAAGTACCTTCGTCCTGATTACGATGGTTCCCGTTACCTGGGACTACAATCCAGGGGATTTGTGAAGTTACAGGATATATCCTTGTCTTATAAGTTCCCTAATACAACTTTGAATTCAATAGGAGTAGCTAGCCTGGAGTTATTTGCCAGTGCCAAAAATGTATACACTTTTACCAACTGGTATGGAAATGGAGATCCTGAGTTAGGTTTGACACCATATAGCAGTAGCTATCCGGTTCCTACAACTATGACTTTGGGATTAAATGTTAGTTTTTAACCAATTAAATTTTAAGTTATGAGAAGCACAAAATTTATACTATATATTGGATTATTATTCATTTTCCTGTTGCCTTTTCAATCGTGTAACGATGAAGAATTTCTGACAGAATCAGCAGAATCATTTTATACTGTCGATAATATATTCAGTTCGCAGGAACAAGTTGACCAGGTACTGATAACCTTGTATCGGAAATACCGCAATTTCAGGTTGTTTAATTATCAGAATAAAGGTCAGGGAACCGATGTTTTGGAAGCTCCTAATTTCAGGTCAAGCGGTAACTTTAGCGATTACAATAAAATTACACCTGAAGCAAGCTCTTTCAAAGACATGTACAGTTATTATTATGGAGTTATTTCGGTTGCAAATACAGCACTAAATGCCGCAGAACTGGAATCGGTAACCTGGGCAGATGATGAAACTAAAAATTATGCGGTTGCTCAGGCCCGTTTTTTCAGAGCATATGCACACGGAGGTCTTGCAGAACTCTTTGGCGGAGTCCCGATCGTTACCGAACTGGCTACAGAACCACGGTATGATTATGAGCGTTCAACCCGGGAAGAAACTTATCAATATGCCATTGATGAACTGGAAGCAATAGTAAACGATCTTCCGGAAACAACAACTCAGGATGGGAGAGTTGTGAGAGGGGCTGCACAACACTATTTGGCAGAATTTTACCTCGGTTTGGGAATTGAAACAGGAAACTCTTCTGCTTTCGATAAGGCAATTGAATATGCATCTGATGTAATTGACGGGGGTACGTATGCCTTAATGACTGAAAGATTTGGAGACAGGAAAGGAGAAGAGGACCGAAATGTTTGGTGGGATCTTTTCCGTATTAATAATGTGAGTTACAATGACGGTAACACCGAATGTATCTGGAGTCTACCAATTGATTTCGACGCATTTTTGGCTGGTGATGATGGCTGTTATTTAAATTATCCAAGGTATTATATGCCGGTTCCTCGTGCTATTCCCGGAGTTACAGGTGTTATGGAAGATGTTGGTGGCCGTGGTGTGGCCTTTTATCGACCTACAGAATATGTAATCGATTTAATTTGGGATGAATCAATTTCATCAAACGATATTAGAAATGAGGAATCAAACATTCGGAGGACTATCTATTATAATGATCCTAATTACGACGGCGGACAACTGGTAGGACAGGTTGTACCTCAGGAGGCTATTGATGCAGTTAATGCCAATGGTTGGATTTACCCCATTTTTGAGAAATTAACAACCGATCAGTTTGTTGGTGTAGATCAGGGGCAAGACAGGAGTAATCTATTCCGCGATGAATATGCAATTCGTTTGCCGGAAACTATTTTACTTAGAGCCGAAGCGTATCTGCGCAAAGGAGAGACTCAGAAAGCTGCTGACGATATCAACATGATAAGAAGCCGTGCACATTGTGATTACCTGGTTCCTGCATCAGAAGTAAGTATCGATTTTATTCTTGACGAAAGAGCAAGAGAACTGTTTACTGAAGAAAGCAGGTGGCATACTTTATTACGCATGGGTGGAACTGTTGCCGTGGATCGTATTCGCAAATACAGCTATTATCAAGACCTTGTTAATACCACTTTAACCTTTGACTATAATTTGTGGCCTATTCCACAAAGTGTAATCGATCGTAATAAAGATGTCGTACTGGAACAGAATCCAGGGTGGAATTAATAAAAATTAGAATGTAAATTGAAAACCTTAACCGGTGAGAACAAAATCTCACTGGTTAAGGTATATTTCCGGATTTTCTTTCAAATCCTCATAACAAGTAGCTAAATTTAGATATTCCTAAATTTCATTTATGAAAGCTCAATTCCTGTTCATTAATAGTTTCGGAAAGGGACGGGCTATGGTTATTATACAGAGGAAGGGTATAAAAACCGGCCGTTCTAATAGGTGATTACTTTTTAAAAGAAGTCAAATAATAAACAGCAATCCCGTGTCGGTTAGTTTCAAAATACAGAAACCAAAATGAAAAAAATAGAAAGAAGAACTGCCATCAAATCGTTGGGTGCCTTATCTCTTGGTTTGGCAGCACCGGCCATTTCAAAAGGAGAAATTCTTGCTCAACCTTACAAAACAAAAAAACAAAGCATTAAAACCGACATTGTTGTTGTTGGAGGTGGTACTGCCGGTACAATTGCCGCTATTCAGGCTGGACGGGCCGGATGTAAAACAATTTTGATAGAAGCAGGAAGTCAGCTGGGCGGCACAACCACAACAGGTGGAGTGTCTTTCCCCGGTATTTTCCACGCCTGGGGAAAACAGGTAATCGGCGGAATCGGCTGGGAACTGGTAACCGAATGTGTGGCAATGAACGACGACCAGTTGCCTGATTTTTCGATTCCACATGGCAGGCACCATCCCAGGCACCAGGTTCGGATAAATGGGCCGTTATATACTCTTTTAGCTGAAGAAAAATGTTTGGATGCTGATGTCGATTTACGTTATTACGAAACTCCGGTTCGTGTTGAATTCAACAAAAACGAATGGACAATAGAAACCGTAGGAAAAGGAACACACACAACAATCACCTGTAACCAGATTATCGATTGTACCGGCAATGCTCTGATAGCTTCTATGGCCGGTTTCGATGTATTACGCGAAGCCGAAACCCAGCCGGGAACCCTAATGTTTCAACTGGAAGGTTACGATTTGGAGCAACTTGATATGAAACTTCTGGAACAACGTTACAATGAGGAATTAAAAAAGGGCAAATTAAAAAAAGAGGAATTCAGGAGTTTATACGGTCTGCTTGCATCGAAAGGCGATAACACACAGCATATTTTCGGAGCTGATTCTACTACTTCTGAAACGCATACCATTACGAATATAAAAGGGCGAACATCATTGCTTAACATGCTTCGTTTTGTAAAAACTTTACCCGGATGCGAAAAAATACGGCTGGTAAAAGTTCAGACCGAAACTGCGGTTCGTGAAACGTATCGGATAGATGGTTTATATAAAATCACTCACAGCGATTATGTAACCGGAAAAGTATTTGACGATGCTGTTTCTTATTCTTATTATCCCATTGATGTACACGATAAGAATGGAGTTTTACCGGACCACCTGAAAGAAGGAATTGTACCAACCGTTCCGTTGAGAGCTCTCATTCCAAAAAACAGCAAAAACTTTTTAGTGGCAGGAAGATGTGTGAGCAGCGACCGGCTGGCCAATTCTGCTCTTCGTGTTCAGGCTTCGTGCATGGGTATGGGACAAGCGGCAGGTGTTGCTGCGGTATTAGCTTGTCAAAATCGAACAACACCTGAGAAATTATCAATTAATAAAATTGGTAAGTTCTTAAAACAGTATGGAGGAATAGTACCCTCTTAACTTGTAAAAATAGTTCTGAAATCATGTTCCAATTGCTTTTACGTTAAACATATTTTGAAAGTATGAATGCATCTTTAAAGATTTTATTTATTGTCTTGTTTGTTGTTATTTATGGATCGTCCTACTCTCAGGATTGGAAAGCTTATTGTATCACTGATTCTCACAATCAAAATCAGTCGAATACATGGATTGATTTTATGAAGGAGTTTGAATTGCAAGAAGTACCGCCTCAAGTAATGGCAAAAATAGCATGCGACTCTAAATACTGGATGTGGATAAACGGGGAGCTTGCTGTTTTTGAAGGGCAATTGAAAAGAGGTCCCAATCCACATGATACTTATTATGACCAGGTTGATATAACTTCTTTTTTGCGAGAAGGGAATAATAAAATAGCCATATTGACCTGGTATTTTGGGAAAGACGGTTTTTCTCATAAAAGCTCAGGACAGGCAGGTCTTGTTTTTGAATGTAATTCAATAAATATAAAAACAGATGAAACCTGGCTGAGCCGGATAGATCCTGCTTATGAAAACACTTGTGCTCCATTCCCAAATTATCGATTATCAGAATCGAATGTCCGTTATAACGCACAAAATGGAGATTGCGAATGGTTTCAATCCAATGGGAAAAAGAATGGATTTCAGGCAGCTAAAATAATTGGCCCGGCTGAGTCAACGGCATGGAATAAGTTGGTAAAAAGGCCAATCCCGATGTTTAAAGATTATGGCCTCAAAGGATATAAAAATGTTCCGGTAATGCCATTTTTAAGCAAAGGAGATACTATAGTTTGCGAGCTTCCCTATAATGCCCAGATAACACCATATTTAAAAATTGAATCAGAAGCCGGCAACATAATCGATATTCGTACTGACCATTATTTTGGTGGTGGAACGAGTAATGTTAGAGCAGAGTACGTTACCAAAGATGGAATTCAGGAATATGAATCTTTTGGCTGGATGAATGGCCATAAGGTTTGTTACTACATACCAGAAGGAATTAAAGTTTTGGATTTACAATACCGCGAGACTGGCTTTCATACTGATTTTACAGGTTCGTTTAATTGTAATGACTCTTTTTTTAATTCGTTATGGAAAAAGTCAACACGCACACTTTATGTAACCATGCGCGATACCTATATGGATTGTCCGGATAGGGAACGTGCGCAGTGGTGGGGTGATGTTGTAATAGAAAGTGGTGAGACATTTTACTCACTGGATACTGAAAGTCACTCTTTAATTCGGAAAGGTATTTTGGAGCTTATAAAATGGCAACGTGACGATAGTACACTTTTTGCGCCAATTCCGGCAGGTAACTGGGACAAAGAACTTCCGGGACAGATGTTGGCAAGCATTGGTTTTTACGGAATTTGGAATTACTATATGAATACCGGAGATCAGAAGCTTGTTGAAGAGGTTTACGAAGGCGTGAAACGTTATTTGAATATTTGGAAGCTTGACGAAAATGGCGTATTAAAAAAGCGAGAAGGAGGATGGTACTGGGGAGATTGGGGAACGAATGTTGATAAAGATTTGCTCGTCAACGAATGGTATTATTTGGCGCTTGATGGTTTTAAAAGAATGTCGGAGCTTTTAGAGAAAAAAGATGAAGTGACGGAGACTACTAAGCGAATGCAGGATTTCAGGAAAGCATTCAATCAAACATTTTGGCGAGGTGGTGAATACAGATCATATCACTATACAGAGGACACTGACGACCGAGGCCAGGCACTTGCTGTAGTTGCCGGCTTAGCTAATGATGATAAGTTTGCAGCTATTTTTCAAATTCTTGAAAAACAGCGATATGCAAGCCCGTACATGGAGAAATATGTGACTGAGGCATTATTCCAAATGGGGAAAGTTGAGTTTGGATTAAAACGGTTAAAAGAACGTTTCGGTCCAATGGTCAATGATAAGAATTCAACCACCTTGTATGAAGGTTGGGGGATTGGAAAAGATGGATTTGGTGGAGGTTCATCCAATCATGCATGGAGTGGTGGAGGTCTGACTATTTTGTCTCAGTATGTGTGTGGACTTTATCCGCTAACTGCAGGTTGGAAAACGATCCAAATAAAACCTCAATTGGGCAATCTGGAATATGCGTCAACAGGAAATCAAACTGTAGCTGGTTGGGTTGATGTGAAAGTAAGCAAAGAGAATAATGTCTACATCATAGATACATCAATTCCTGAAAGCTCTGAAGGCATTGTCTGTATTCCTGAAAGATATAAAAAAATAACCTTGAATAGCTCGATAATTTGGAATAAGAGAGCAAACGAAAACTCAAACGCCCGGTTTTTGAAATCAGAAAAAGGTTATTTGTATTTTGCGGTGAAAGGTGGAAAATGGCACTTCGAAGCCAACTAGTTTTTTATTTCTGAGTTGAATTTATAGAAGCTTTCTGTTGTGAAAGCTGAATTGTTGAATGTCGGTTAAGCCTGTGTATTATAAGTTTGGTAATTAGGTGGCTACCTCTGTTGCTGCCCATCATTTTGTTCATTTTTTGTCGTTACAAATTAATGACCTAAATGATTTTTAAAAAGTGAATAGTTAAATCAAATATGAAGAAAATAATGACGATAAGGAATATGGTACACATGATAACTAATCTAAAATATTTTGTGGTTGTATTCGTAATGATTGTTGTGTCCTGTGCAACGGGTTGTTCTCCTACATCGGAAAAAAAGATATTACTCGATATGGTTCATCATAATCCTGGTGAAGCAGAAACAAAATCGGACTATGAAAAACCTTTCAAACTTAACGATTTTGGTTATGGAGGAAAGGTTTTTTTCCTGTTTGATGCAGCTCAGTTTGGAATTACCTGGGAAAAATACAATCCAAATATTTTCCCGAAAGGGAGCACAGAACGAAATTGGGTTGACCGCAAACAAAAAGAAATCAGTAGCCAATACAACACATTCCTTGAAAAAGGATTGGACGTTTACTGCATGATGGATATGATTGTTTTTCCGAAAAAGCTGGTGTCGATTTATAAAGACGAGATTTGCAGCAAAGACGGAAAAATTGATATTCATCAACCCAAGACAATTGAATTAATTGAGGAATTGATAGACCTGATTATTGAATCTTACCCGCAACTTTCAGGACTGGTTGTGAGGACCGGAGAAACTTACCTGCAAGATGCTCCTTATTATGTCGGCAACAACCCGATTTCGAGAAAGCAGGAAAGTCATATATTGCTGATCAATACGCTTCGGAAAAAGATTTGCGTTGAGCACGGCAAAAAACTAATTTACAGGACCTGGGATTTTGGTCATTTTCACTCAACGCCGGGTTGGTATACCTCTGTTGTAGATAATATTGAACCCCATCCAAATTTGTTTTTTTCCATAAAACATACAATCGTTGATTTTTGGAGAGGAACTACCAATAACTTTTCATCCACCTTCATCGATACTACGTCGAATTACTGGATTAATGAAGCTTCAAAATATGGTGTCGTTTTTAATCCTACTTTGGGTTTGGGGCAGCACAAACAAATAGTTGAAGTTCAATGTCAGCGCGAATATGAAGGAAAGAATGCGCATCCCGACTATATTGCAAAAGGAGTTATTGACGGTTTTCCGGAGTTGGCAAACACAACAAAATATACCTGTTTACGCGATTTCTATAACGACAAAAATTTTGCCGGTATATGGACCTGGTCGCGCGGTGGCGGTTGGGGAGGCCCTTACATTTCCAACGAATTTTGGACAGATGCAAATACCTTTGTGCTTTCTCACTGGTTAAAAAATCCCGCGAAGAGTGAAAGTGACATTTTTCGGGAATTTGCAATAAAAAAGGGATTTGAAGGGAAAGATATTGAAAGCTTACATCAAATCTGTTTATTATCAGCAGATGGAGTATTTCATGGACAATACAGTCAGTATAATTATGTCGATATAGATATGTCGAGAGATGATTATTTGGGACAAAGCGGACCTTACAAGAATACAATAGGTGCAATTCTTAGTAAAAGCGATAATCCAACGAAATACCTACAAGAAAAAGCGCAGGCAGTTCAAATTTGGCATCAAATCGATTCTTTAGCGCAAAGTTTGACAACCGGAAACAAACCGGATCTCGATTTTGTAAAGGTATCTTGTAAATATGGATATTATAAATATGCAATTATCGAGCAACAATGGAATATTTATTTATTGGGAATGAAAGGTGACAGGAGTGGCAAATACGATATGGAAAATTTAAAATCTGCCTTTATTCTGTACGACGAGTTTTGGAATAAATGGAAAGATTTAGCAAAGAATCCTTTATGCCCGTCTCTTTATCACGAAGAATTTAAATATGCTGGAAAAACAAATGAATCAATTGAAAAATACAGGAGAATATTGAAATGAAGAAAATAGTTGTAATTACATTATTTAATTTATTGTTGAATGCTTTTGCAATAGCTCAGGTATTCGAAGGAAATTCCCGTTATGTCGATCCATTTATTGGAGCCGATGGCGGAGGTTACACATTCCCTGGGCCTTGTTTGCCTACCGGAATGGTAAAAGTTGGACCGGATTGTAATAAACTTACCGAGAATGCGGGTTGGGATGCCAGGGGCAATATTGTAGGTTTTAGTCACACCCATATCAACGGATCAGGAGGAGGTTGCAAATACGGGAATATTCTTGTAATGCCAACCGTAGACGATATTAATCCGTCAGATTATTCCTCTGCTCGGGCAAACGAAAGAGCGGAAGTGGGATTGTACGAAGTTGATCTGACTCGTTACAATACGCATGTAAGACTTTCAGCAACAGAACATACTGCCATTCACGAATATACTTTTCCTGAAACTTCGCAAGCCAATGTTATATTCGATATGGGAAGTTTTTTGTCCTCGTACGAGAGACAGGAGTTTGTTGGTTCGGAGGTTAGGATTCTTTCTGACACAGAAATCGAAGGATACAGCCGCATTCGGGGGGGCTGGAATATGGGGAGAGCTTATACTGTTTATTTTTATGCCAAATTTGAAGTTCCGGCAAAGTCTTATGGAACATGGAAGTCGGGGAAACTTTATCCCGGAATCAAAAAACAATTTGACAGCAATAAAAAAAACGGTGCGTTTTTCACTTTTGATACACAAAAAGAACGGACTGTTCGGTTAAAAGTTTCCATCTCTTATATGGGAATGAATAAAGCTCAGGAAAACATGAAAGAGAATCTGTCCTGGGATTTGGATGAGGTAAAAGGTAATGCAGTACAGAAATGGAACAAGATACTTGATCAGGTTCAGCTGGAAGGCGGAAGTGAAGAAAGCAAAAAAATATTTTACTCTTCGGTATATCGTATTTTCCTGCAGCCTACCAATTACAAAGGGGAGAATCCAATGTGGAAATCCGATAAACCCTATTATGGCGATTATCACGCAATATGGGATACATACCGGGCAACACACCCGTTTATAACATTACTGCGCCCGTCGTTGGAAGCCGAAATGGTAGAATCGCTTGTCGATATTTATCGCTACGATGGTTATATGCCCGATGCCCGTACCAGCCACGATAATGGCAGGACGCAAGGTGGTTCAAACTGCGATATGCTGATTGCTGATGCTTTGGTTAAAGGGCTAAAAGGAATTGATTATCCAACGGCGTTAAAAGCCATGATTAAGAATGCCACAGTTCCTCCCGGAGGTGATGAACGAAAGCAAGGCAGGGGTGGTTTGCCTGATTACAATCGACTCGGTTATGTCTCGACAAACTATGAGCGTTGTGGAACCCGCACTTTGGAATATTCTGCCAACGATTATGCAATAGCCACAGTGGCAAAAGAACTTGGTGAGACGGAGATTTGTGAGAAATACAGAAAGAAGGCTTCCAGCTGGGAAAATCTCTGGAATCCCAATATTAAAAATATGGGGTTTGATGGATTCATCTGGCCCCGGCAAGCAGATGGAACATGGATAGATACCACTAATTTTAACGTGTTTGCTTCAGGATCATTCGATCATCCTTTTTATGAAACCTTTTCGTGGGAATATTCATTTTATGTTCCTCACGACATGAAATCACTGATAAGTAAGATGGGCGGAACTGAGACTTTTGTGAAAAGACTGGATACTTATTTTACGAAGTCATTTCCGGGAAAACGTCAGGAATTGCTTTTTTATACAAAATTGGTTGGCATGTGTCAAATCTCAAACGAACCGAGTTTTTTGACGCCTTCGTTATATTGCTATGTCAATCAACCGTATAAAACAGCCAAAATTGTACGTCAAATTCTGGCCGATCAATATAATGCAACCCGAAGCGGGGTTCCCGGGAATGACGATTCCGGCTCGATGGGAGCATGGTACGCATTCCATTCATTAGGATTTTATCCCAATGCGGGGCAGGATATCTACCTGATTTCAAGTCCTGTTTTTCCAAAAGCAACAATCACTCTTGAAAATGGTAAGAAGTTGGAAATAATAGCTAAAAATGCCAGCGAAAAGAATATTTATATTCAATCATGTTTGCTTAACGGGAAGCCATTTGATAACTGCTGGTTCCGTCATGGAGATATTAGCGAGGGAGCCGTTTTCGAATTTGTAATGGGAGATAAACCTTCGGAATGGGCAACAAACGGCGAATTACCACCTTCAATGTCGGATAAAAAGTAACCAGGTGGTTGTTTTTTGTTTTCAATTTCGATGATGTAAAATAGGATACATTTGAGTCTTCTGTGTTCTGAAGGATGTCTGAAATTTTAAGTATAATTTGGTAATGTTGTTTAAATTTTGGGTTCAATGAAAAAAAGACTGGTTTTATATTTCGCGATATTTCTTTTTCAATCTGTTTTATGGTCGTGTTCTTCAGGAGTTAATGATCATAAGTCGGAAGAAATTTCATATGAAAAATTATCTGATAATTTTCGAACACCTCCCCGGGAATATGGTATAAACTGTTGGTGGTGGTGGCTGAATGGTAATGTTACGAAGGGGGCGATAACGAAGGACTTAGAAGCCATGAAGTCGAAAAACTTTCAGGGAGCTATGATTTTCGATGCCGGCGGACACAACCAGCGAAGCAATAAAGATATTCCGGCCGGGTCTTTATTTGGTTCTGATGAATGGAACAAGCTGTTTGTTTTTGCACTGGATGAGGCCGAAAGATTGGGCTTGTCAATCGGATTTAATATTCAAAGTGGCTGGAACCTGGGTGGCCCTCGTGTAACTCCTGAATTTGCAGCCAAGCAGCTTACTTATTCCGAATTAAAAATTTCAGGGAATAAGAATATTGAACAAAAACTGGAGCAACCCAAAACACAGAAAGATTTTTATAAAGATATCGTTGTCCTGGCTTTTCCCATAAAAGAAGAGAACAAAACAACAGAAGTAATTAGTAATCTTGATCTAAAATTAGGTTATCACGAGTTGGGAGGTTCAGCGCCGGATACCCGGTTTTTGTTGACAAACCAGGCTTCATTTGGCAGGCATTCAGCTCAGCAATCCAGCTACGTTGTAAAAAGTGATGAAATTGTTAACCTGACTGCAAACATGGATCAGCAGGGTAATTTTAGCTGGAAGGCACCAGAAGGGGAGTGGTGTATTATGCGTATTGGTTATACTTGTACCGATGCTGCAGTATCCACATCGAGTGGCAACTGGCAGGGAAATGTTTTGGATTATATGAGTCCAAAAGCATTCGACTTTTACTGGAACGATGTTGTTGAACCCATCTTTACAGCGGCAGGCCATCATGTTGGCGAAACATTAAAATACATGGAAACGGACAGCTGGGAATGTGGAGGAATGAACTGGACCGACAATTTTGCCGATGAGTTTAAGTCTTATCGCGACTACGAGCTTCTCAATTATTTGCCGATACTTGGAGGATTTGTTATTGATGACGTCAATACTTCCAACGCTTTTCTGGCCGATTTCAGAAAAACCATTGGAGATTTAGTGGCTAATAATCATTATGCCCGTTTTGCTGAATATGCACACAAGTATAACATGGGCGTTCAGCCTGAATCAGCAGGCCCGCATGCAGGCCCAATGGATGGTATTAAGAATTATGGATTCAGCGATATCGTGATGAGCGAATTCTGGGCTCCATCGCCGCACCGCCCCAAACCTGAAAATCGTTTTTTCCTGAAACAGGCGTCGTCAGCGGCTCACATTTACGGGAAAAAAATTGTTGGCGCCGAATCGTTTACAACCATCGGCCCTCACTGGAACGACGAATTGTGGCACGATCAGAAATCATCGTTCGACCATGAAATATGTGCGGGTTTAAATCGTGTTTACCTGCATACTTTTACCTGCTCTCCTCAGGAAATGGGCCTGCCTGGACAGGAATATTTTGCAGGCACGCACATTAATCCACAGGTAACCTGGTGGGATTATTCCGATGCTTTTTTTCATTACATGAGCCGTGTTCAAAGCGTTATTCAGGAAGGTGATTTTGTTGCCGATGTATTGTATTATTACGGCGATCATGTTCCCAATGTCTTTCCATATAAATATTCCGATCCTGCTGGATGCATGCCCGGTTTTGACTATGACGTAACCGACGAAACCATTTTTTTGCAGCTTAAAACAGAAAATGGAAAAATTAAAGTTCCGGGAGGAGTTGAGTACCGTGTTTTGGTTTTACCCGATCACAAAGTATTGTCGTTGGCTGTGCTCGAAAAGGTGCAGGATTTGGTTGAAAATGGAGCCACTGTTATTGGCCCTAAGCCGGAGAAAATGTTAAGCTTGCAGGGTGGGCAAGAGGCTCAGACAATATTTGAGGGAATTGCCAATAAACTTTGGGGAGAAACAATCTCTGATCAGGGTGAAAAAGAATATGGTCAGGGAACGATCGCTTGGGGTATGAGTGCCAGGGATTATCTGATGTCGAAAGATATATATCCTGATTTTGATGTGCTTGAAAATAACTCGGTTTCTGATTTTGACTACATCCACTATTCCATAGGAGAAAAGGAAGTTTATTTTGTTTCCAATCAAACCGTTAAAAAGCAAAAGGTAAATTGTAATTTCAGAATATCCGGTAAACAACCCGAGTTATGGGATGCTTTAATAGGTGAGATTCGTAATGCCAATTCATTTTCACAGGATGGAAATAATACATTTGTCCCATTAACATTTGAACCTTACGGTGCGATTATGGTGATATTTGATAAGGAGATTAAGAAAAATCAGAATGGAACTGCTAATGAAAATTATCCCGACTATGAAATTGTTCAGCAAATTAGAGGAGATTGGGATGTGAAGTTTGATACTAATTTGGGAGGTCCGGGAACTGTAACATTTGCCGAGTTAAGCGATTGGGCTGAAAATGAAGATCCTCTCATAAAATATTATTCCGGAGCTGCGGATTATTTCAAGAATTTTGATTTCGATTCTGAGTCTAAGAACGGAGAACACTTCTATTTACAGTTGGAGAATGTTAAAGATGTTGGAATCGCTGAAGTGAAAATTAATGGTATAAATAAAGGAGTTGTCTGGACAAAACCGTTCCGTATTGATATTACAAAAGAACTGAAAAAGGGTGAAAATGAACTTGAAATTAAGGTGATTAATTCGTGGTACAACCACCTTGCAGGTGATGAATTAGAACCCGACAAAGAACATTTTACCAAAACCAATATTGTTATCCATCACGATTACAGAGGACAGATGGTGGACAGTGTGGAACTGGAACCTTCGGGTTTGCTTGGTCCGGTTACTATTCAGAAAAGTCTGCCTTAATGCTGAATTAAAAGAATACCGGTTTGTTTAAAGCAAGGAATCCCTTTTTGATATTTAATAATATTAGAAAGGGATTTTTATTTCTCTGAAACCAAGATTCATAATAAATGGATATATTTTATCAATTTGTCAACATTATTTCTAAAAAAGACTCTTAAAATATAAAGTGTTTATTATACATTTGTTTTTTGTAACCGATTTGCATAAAATAGCTTAACATGAAAAAACTAAAATTTTTTGCCTTCCTGCCTTTATTCGCATTCTTATCGTGTACCAATCAGCAGCAGCCCAAACCTTTTACCAAAGGTGAGTTTAAAACCTGGGCTCAAACTCCGCCAATGGGGTGGAACAGCTGGGATTGTTACGGGCCAACCGTTGAAGAACACGAGGTGAAAGCCAATGCTGATTATATGGCTGCAAAGCTGAAAGAATACGGATGGGAATACATTGTTGTTGATATCCGTTGGTTTGTGGAAAACGATAAAGCCGGTGGTTATAATCAAACCGATCCTCGTTACGTAATCGATGAGTACGGACGTTATCAACCTGCTGTAAATCGTTTCCCTTCGGCAGCCGACGGAAAAGGTTTTAAAGATCTGGCCGATTATGTGCACGGCAAAGGATTAAAATTTGGTATTCATATAATGCGCGGGATTCCAAAAGTTGCGGTTGAAAATAAGTTACCGGTTTTGGGAACCGACGGGATTACTGCCGATCAAATCTATTCAACTGAATTGCAGTGCCCCTGGCTGAAAGATAATTATACGATTGTGGCCGATAAACCCGGAGCTCAGGAGTATTACAATTCAATAATGAATATGTACGCTGGTTGGGGAGTTGATTTTATTAAGATCGATGATTTGTCGCGCCCATACCACCAGGGGGAAATAGAATTGATCAGGAATGCCATTGACAATTGTGGCCGCCCGATAGTGTTAAGTACCTCGCCCGGAGCAACACCAATTACCGCTGCAGATCATGTAAAAGAACACGCCAACATGTGGCGTATGGTTGACGATGTTTGGGACACGTGGCATCATTTCGGTCACCTGATAAAAGTATGCGAACAGTGGTATCCTTACATTTCTCCGGGAACCTGGCCCGATTGTGATATGATTCCTCTGGGACGGATCTCCATTCGCGGAGAAAGGGGAGAAGACAGAATGACACGTCTTACACCCGACGAACAATATTCGCTTATGACTCTGTTTACTATATTTAAATCGCCTTTGATGTTTGGCGGCGACCTTCCCAGCAACGATGCATTCACATTATCGTTGTTAACCAACAAAGATGTGCTGAAAATGCATCGCGAAAGTACCGAAGTAAAACAACTTTTCCAGGATGAAAATATGGTGGCAATAACTTCAAAAAATCCGAATTCAGGAGAAATCTACCTGGCATTGTTTAATTTGTCGGACGGAGAAGCACCTTTGAAGGTGGGTGTTGAACTTTCAAAACTGGGTATCTCCGGAACTTGTACTGTCTCTAATATGTGGTCCGGTGAAAATCTTGGCGAATTTACAGGTGATTTTAGTCGCAATTTAAAAGCACATGCAAGTGGCTTATTTAGGTTAAAAGTCAATTAGTAGAAATAAATCAATCAAACCTTGAAATATAACTATGAGATTTAATTCGGTATTTATTTTAGTATTTCTGTTTCTCTTATCAGGAACAAAACTTTTTGCCAACGAGCCCGATTCTGCCTACATTTTTGCATATACAACTGCAAAGCAGAATAATACGGCAGGCTTGCATTTCGCCTGGAGTGTCGACCGGGAAAACTGGCATGCTATTGGCCCCGAGTATCGTTTTTTGTTCTGCGACTTTGGAAGCTGGGGAACACAAAAGAAAATGATTGATCCGTTTTTGTTTCAGGATGAAAGTGGTCTATGGCATTGTATCTGGACACTGAACAAAAAGATTGGGCAGTTTGCACACGCAGCTACGTCTGATTTTTATTACTGGAAACCTCAGGAATATCCCGAAGTAATGAGCAAGGGGAATGTAGTCGATCTGGAGGTTTCGTATGATAAGTCTGCAAACAACTACAAAATAACTTGGTTGAGTGAGAATAATGGAAAAACCGGTATTTACAAAACTTCAACTACCAATTTTAAAACCTATTCAGAAACAGAAGAAGCTGCTGAAAATGAGCGTTTGAATCTTCGTGAGACGATTGATTTGGATGGTGAAAAACAAACGGGGACAATTAATAAAGTCGCTTGGTCGAAGCTTGATGACGTGATAAAATGGTACCAGTGGAGCCTTTTTCAGGAAGAGCAGCGAGCTGACAATACTTCAAAAGATCCGCTTCGGTTTAAAGATTTAAAAACGGTAAAAGCAAATATTAAAGTTCTTCCTGAAAAAAGTAAAAAAATCAGCGATATGTTGATGGGGATTTTTTTCGAGGATATCAATTATGCAGCTGATGGAGGTTTGTATGCAGAACTGGTTCAGAACCGCGAATTCGAATATCAGCTTTCCGACAGAAAGGGCCGCGACCCTTCCTGGAATGCGTATAAAGCCTGGAGTTTGTCGGGCGATGGTGCAACTTTTTCCATTGATACGCTTGCTCCTGTTCATCCAAACAACAAACATTTTGCGGTGCTCGATATTAAAAAGCCGGGAGCGGCACTGGTAAACGAAGGATTTAATGGAATTGCCGTTAAGCAGGGAGAGAAATATAATTTCTCGGTTTTTGCAAAAGCTCTACAAGGGAAGAAAAGCAATCTCCTTGTAAGGCTTGTTTCTGATAACGGAGAAGTACTGGCTGAATCGAAAACAAAATTGTTAACAGGTAACTGGAAGAAGCTGGAAAACCAGTTAGCAGTAAATAAAACAGAAGCCAATGCCAAAATCGAAGTTATTCCCCAGGGAGTTGGGAAAGTGGCTTTGGATGTAATTTCATTGTTTCCACAGAATACTTTTATGGGGCATAAAAATGGTTTGCGAGCTGATTTGGCGCAAGTGATAGCCGATATAAAACCACGCTTTGTTCGTTTCCCCGGAGGTTGTGTTGCTCATGGCGACGGTCTTGAAAATATTTACCATTGGAACCGCACTGTTGGCCCTTTGGAAGCTCGTGTGCATCAGCGAAATATCTGGAATTACCACCAGTCGGCCGGGCTTGGTTATTTCGAATATTTCCAGTTTTGTGAAGATATTGGTGCTGAACCGCTTCCTGTACTTGCCGCCGGCGTTCCCTGCCAGAATTCTTCGTGTGGCGGACATGGTCAGCAAGGCGGAATTCCCATGTGCGAAATGGGTGACTATGTTCAGGAAGTCCTCGATTTAATTGAATGGGCAAACGGCGATAAAAAAACAAAATGGGGAAAGGTTCGCGCCGAAGCCGGGCATCCTGAGCCCTTCAACCTGAAATACATTGGAATCGGCAACGAAGATCTGATCAATGATATTTTTGAAGAACGTTTTACAATGATCTTCAATGCCGTAAAAGAGAAATACCCGGAGATTACAGTAATTGGTACAGTTGGTCCGTTTTATACCGGTACCGATTATGTGGAAGGTTGGAAACTTGCTACTGAGCTGAAAGTTCCTATGGTGGATGAACATTATTATCAAACTCCCGGCTGGTTCATTCATAACCAGGATTATTACGACCGATACGACCGCAGTAAACCCAAAGTATATTTGGGCGAATATGCAGCACATTTACCGGGACGCCCCAACAACATTGAGACAGCCCTTTCGGAAGCCCTGTATTTAACTTCTGTTGAAAGAAATGCCGACGTGGTTAGTATGACTTCGTATGCACCGTTGTTGGCGAAAGAAGGATTCACACAGTGGAATCCTGACCTAATTTATTTCAACAATACAGAGGTAAAGCCAACTGTCGGATATTATGTGCAGAAACTTTATGGAAATAATTCCGGTGATTCTTACATTTCTTCGCAGGTAAAACTTTCAGAGAACAGGGAGGATGTTAAAAAACGAGTTGCTATTTCTGTTGTTGAAGACAGCAACTCCGGCGACGTAATTGTAAAATTGGTCAACTTGCTTCCTTCAGATGTTGATGCCGACATAGATCTTATGGGAATGGATGTTGTTGAATCTGAAGCTATTCTTTCAGTTTTAAAAGGAACTCCCGATGACAAAACAGCAAAACCGGTTGAAAGCAAAATGAGTGTTTCAGGGAATTTTGAATACACACTTCCGGCTTACTCCTTTTCTGTTATTCGAATAAAATCAAATGATAATCAGTAAAATATAAACCAATGAAGCTCACTTTTTTATTTGCCGTTATTTCAATTTTCTTTTTTGCGGGTTGTACTACTCAGGTGAAAGAAACGAAATCAAGACATGCCGAATACCCGATCAAGGGTGTGCCTTTTAGCAAGGTTCAGGTAAACGATAATTTCTGGCTCCCAAAAATTGAAACAAACCGAACAGCAACGATTCCCGCGTCTTTTCAAAAATGTGAAGAAACCGGGCGACTGGAGAATTTTCTGATTGCCGGCGGCAAAATGGAAGGTTCTGTTCGCGGGGATATGCCTTTCGATGATACCGATGTATATAAAATAATTGAAGGAGCTTCGTATTCCATGACCACAATTCCTGACCCAAAACTGGATGCATATGTTGATTCTTTGATCGATATTATTGCCATTGGACAGGAAGAGGATGGTTACTTAACTACTTATAAAACCATTGATACAACAAATGCTCCGGCAGGATGGTGCCCGGCTGGTGGACGATGGCAAAATCTTTCATGCAGCCACGAACTGTATAACAGCGGCCACATGTTCGAAGCTGCATCTGCGCATTACCTGGCAACTGGGAAAAGAAATTTTCTGGACATTGCTTTAAAAAATGCTGATTTGCTGGTTTCTGTTTTCGGATCGGATAAAAATCCCGATGTTCCGGGACACCAGATAGTAGAAACCGGTTTGATAAAACTGTATCAGATTACCGATAAAATGGAATACCTCGAACTCGCCCGTCATTTTTTGGATTGCCGGGGTGATAGCACCAAACGCGAACTTTGGGGACCTTATAACCAGGATCACAAACCGGTTGTGGAACAGGACGAAGCGGTTGGACACGCCGTAAGAGCAGGTTATATGTACGCCGGGATGACGGATATTGCGGCGCTGTATAAAGATGCTGCATACGAAAAAGCAGTAGATAAAATCTGGAATAATGTTGTAACTCAGAAAATATACATTACCGGGGGAATCGGTTCAAAACACGATGGTGAGGCTTTTGGCGAAAACTACGAACTTCCGAACCTGACTTCCTATAACGAAACTTGTGCCGCCATTGCTAACGTGTATTGGAATTACCGCATGTTTTTATTGCACGGCGATTCGAAATACATCGATGTTTTGGAATGCAGTTTATATAACGGTGTAATTTCCGGTGTTTCGCTCGACGGTACAAATTTCTTTTATCCGAATCCATTATCATGCGACATGCATTATCCTTTTAACCGTGGTCATTTGGATCGCCAGCCCTGGTTCGATTGTTCGTGTTGTCCTACTAACCTGTGTCGTTTTATGCCTTCCGTTCCGGGATACATTTACGCTCAGAAAGACAATGATTTGTATGTGAATTTATTCGTACAAAGCAGTACCAATATTGATCTTGATGGAACAGAACTGGCTCTTGCACAGAAAACAACTTATCCTTGGGATGGAAATATTGAGATTGCTGTTTCTCCCAACGAAAAAACAGAATTCACTGTTCGGGTGCGTATTCCGGGATGGGCGCAAAACCAACCTCTTCCGGGCGATTTATATGCGTATTCAGAGCCGTCGAATAATCAACCTGAATTATCTGTGAACGGAGAGAAACTTGAATATAACATTGAGAACGGTTATGCCGTATTAACCCGTGAATGGAACGCCGGCGATAAAATTAACCTGGTTCTGCCCATGGAAGTGAAAAAAGTGAAAGCCAATGAATTGGTTAAAGACGATAGGGGAAAAGTGGCTTTGGAGCGTGGCCCGATTGTTTATTGTGTGGAAGAAAAAGACAATCCTGAAATAGAAAAAATTCAGATTTCTGATCAAACGCAGTTCGATAGTAATTTCAATGCCGATTTGCTGGCCGGAGTGGAAGTTATAAAAGCTTCGGGCAAATCGGATGCAGAGAGTTTTACAGCAATCCCATACTACGTTTGGAATAACCGTGGAGCCAATAAAATGGATGTTTGGCTCACAAAAAAATAATTGAAGAATAAATTTAACTAAAATAGGACGAATGAAGTATTTAGGAATTTTTATAGCACTGATTGTTTGCAGTCAGTTATTATTTGCTCAAAAGAATTTTGTTGTTGATGTGAATAAAGTTGGAGCCGAAGTACAACCTGAAATGTACGGTATCTTTTTCGAAGATATCAACTTTGCTGCCGATGGCGGAATTTATGCCGAATTGGTTAAAAACCGCTCGTTTGAATTTGATGAACCATTAATGGGATGGAAAGAGCCAAATTCCAATCGACATTCGTTGAATGTTAATTCCGGAAGGGCTATCCCTATTACAAAATCGGAAGATATTGCTAACCGACATTTTTTGCGGATTAATGTTAACGATGGAAGTGGTTACTCGATTATAAACGAAGGTTTTCGGGGAATGGGAATAAAGGAAGGCGAAAATTACGACCTTTCTTTTATGGCAAGTGTTGAAACCGGTATTAATCAGGTAAATTTTGAATTAATAACCACAGACGGCAGCACAATATCCAAGGGTAGTGTTGCTGTAAACGGAAACAGTTGGCAGACTTATGAAACCACGCTTACAGCAAGCGCAACCTGTCCGAAAGCAAAATTAAAGATCACATTTGCGGACAAAGGAACAATAGATCTGGATATGGTTTCGCTGTTCCCCGAAGATACCTGGCTGGGGCGGAAAAAAGGAATGCGAAAAGATCTTGTTCAGCTGTTGGCCGATTTAAATCCCGGTTTTGTGCGTTTCCCTGGAGGATGTATTGTGGAAGGACGTACTTTGAAAAAAAGATACCAGTGGAAGACAACAGTTGGCCCGATCGAAAACAGGCAAAATCTGATTAACAGATGGAATACCGAATTCAGCTATCGTTCTGCTTCCGATTATTTTCAAAGTTTTGGTTTGGGATTTTTCGAATACTTCCAGTTGTCGGAAGATATTGGTGCCGAACCGCTGCCGATCTTAAATTGCGGAATGGCCTGCCAGTATAACACCGGCGAGCTGGTTCCAATGGATGAAATCGATCCTTATGTACAGGATGCTCTGGATTTGATTGAATTTGCAAATGGTCCGGTTGATTCGGAATGGGGAAAACTTCGCACCGAAATGGGTCATCCGAAACCATTCAACTTAAAATTTATTGGTATTGGAAACGAGCAATGGGGAAAAGATTATTTCGACCGCTATGTAGTTTTTGTAAAAGCGATCAAAGAAAAATATCCTGAAATGAAGATTGTATCGGGAAGTGGCCCTTCACCAAATGGTGAATATTTTGATTATGGCTGGGATCAGTTGAAAAAATTAAATGCCGAAATTGTTGACGAACATTATTACAAACCGCCGGAGTGGTTTAAGGCAAATGCAACTCGTTACGACAGTTACGATCGGAATGGTCCGAAAGTGTTTGCCGGAGAATATGCTGCACATAATAAGGCAGAAGCCCATGCTATGACAAAAAATACATGGGATTGTGCGCTGTCGGAAGCTGCTTTTATGACCGGTCTGGAACGTAATGCTGATGTAGTTTATATGACTTCTTACGCTCCTTTATTCGCTCATGTTGATGCATGGCAATGGGCTCCCGACCTGATTTGGTTTGATAACCTTTCGGCGGTGCGCACAGCTAACTATTATGTACAGCAATTGTATGCGAAAAATGCCGGTACAAACGTGTTGCCAATTACTTCCGAAGGAGCCAGTATTACGGGCCAGAACAATCTTTATGCAAGTGCAGTGATAGATGAAAATACATCAGAAGTGATTGTGAAAATTGCAAATACAGGAGATGAGGCTCAGGAAATCAATATCGATTTAAAGGGCCTTAAAAAATCGGTAAAAAAGGAAGAGGTGAAAATTACCTGTTTGCATACCGATCAATCTGAGGCTGTGAATACTTTGGAAGCTCCAAATGCAGTTGTGCCAAATCAATCATCTGTTACGGCAGATAAAAACGGGTTCGTAATTGAGGCTCAGGGTAATGCTTTTTATGTGTGCCGGCTGAAGGTGAAGTAATAACATTTTCCAAGTAATAATTTATTTGATCTTATATAGTTCGCAGAAAATATTTAACAGATTTAATATGATTAGACGAAACAAAAATTTCATTTTATCCTCTCTTTTTTTAATGGTCATTCTTTTTGCAGGATGTACACAATCAGAAAAAACAGAGGCATACCTTTTTACCTATTTTACCGGTAATGGCCCAAGTGAAGAAGCCATTCGCTTTGCCGTGAGTGAGGATGGTTATCATTACCGCGCATTAAATAATAATCAGCCGATATTGAATAACGATGATATTTGCTCGACTGGTGGTGTGCGCGATCCGCATATTTTGAGAGGCGATGATGGCAAAACTTTCTACATGGTGGTTACCGATTTGTATGTAACCGATATGGGATGGAAAAATTATGCCATGGTTCTGTTAAAATCGATCGATTTAATAAACTGGACATCGTCGGTGGTAAATATTCCTGAAGCTTTTCCCGATGAGTTTGGCGATGTTTGGCGGGTGTGGGCTCCGCAAACCATTTACGATTCAGAAGCCGGCAAGTACATGGTTTATTTTTCGATGAAACAAGGCGATGATCCTGATAAAATTTATTATGCTTATGCCAACAGAGATTTTACCGCTCTTGAAGCAGCACCCAAACAATTGTTGTACAGCCCCACAAATAATGCTTGTATCGATGGAGATATCATAAAAAAGGACGGGAAGTTTTATTTCTTTCATAAATCGGAAAGTGGCGATCCCGGAATAAAACTGGCTATTTCAGATAAACTTACTGAAGGGTATGAATATCCTAACTTGGAACGTGTAGACAAAGAGAAAGAAAACGTGGAAGGTTCGGGAGTTTTCAAATTGAATAATTCAAACGAATGGATTTTAATGTACGATGTGTATGGATTGGGCAGGTATCAGTTTACAAAAAGTTCCGACCTGCGGAATTTTACCGTAATCGACGAAGATATTTCAATGAATTTTCATCCGCGGCATGGTACTGTTTTGCCGATCACAAAAACAGAATTGAAACGCCTGATTGCAAAATGGGGAACAATGGAAGATCCGCTTGTTGATGCCACTTCTGAATTGCTGAAAAAGCAAAATGTGAATATAGACACCGAAAAAGGAATCATCCGTTTTCCTGTTAAAAAGGGTGTTGATCTGAAGGTGTTCGATCCTGAATTTAAAACATTCTCCGGTGTAACTGTGACTCCCACGGGGCCACAGGATTTTTCGGCCGGACCTGTTAAATATACCATTAAAATGGAAGGAGTAGGAGAGCAAACTTACGAGGCAATTGTATCGGAAGATCACAACCCGGTACTGGATGGTTTTTATGCCGATCCGGATGTTTTGTACTCCGAAAAAACCGAAAAATATTACATCTATCCAACCAGCGACGGATTCCACAACTGGGGTGGTTATTACTTTAAAACTTTCTCGTCGGAGAACCTGGTGGATTGGAAAGATGAAGGTATTATTCTTAACCTTCGCGAGGATGTGAGCTGGGCAAACCACAATGCCTGGGCACCTTGTATTGTTGAAAAGAAAATTAACGGCGAGTATAAATACTTCTATTATTTCTGCGGAAGACAAAAGATTGGTGTTGCTGTTGCTGATAATCCTGAAGGCCCGTTTATTGACAGTGGAGAACCTTTGATTAACTGGAAACCTGACGGAATAACCAGGGGACAGGAGATTGATCCGGATGTATTTACCGACCCGAAAACCGGTAAAAGCTACCTGTTTTGGGGAAATGGATATATGGCCGGTGCCGAGTTAAACGACGACATGGTTTCGCTGAAAAAGAGTACCATGAAAGTGATGACTCCCGATAATACGTTCCGCGAAGGTGTTTATGTTATTTACCGCGAAGGAACTTATTATTTTATGTGGTCGGAAGACGATACCCGCAGCCCGAATTACAAGGTGCGTTATGCTACCAGCAAATCGCCGTTGGGAAAACTTACTATTCCTGAAAATAATATTGTGATTCAGAAAGACCTGGAAAAAGGAATTCTGGCAACCGGCCACAATTCTGCCATCCAGGTTCCCGGGAAAGATGAGTGGTATTTGGTGTATCACCGTTTTACCTTTCCAAAAGGAAAAGATATGGGATACCGTGCCGGTTTCCACCGCGAGGTTTGTATCGATAAAATGGAGTTCGATGCCGAAGGAAATATTATTGAGGTGAAACCTACGTTGGAAGGAATTAGCCGATAGTTTTTAGTTGTTTCTATTAAAGAACGAGGTGTTGTGGAATACAGCACCTCGTTTTTTTTCGTGCATCTTTCGCACAAATCTGAATTCCCTATATTGGGTGACAACGGCACTTAATAACTGTGAGCTACGCGAAAGGATTCGTGCAGCAGCGGTTAAGGGGAGAGTCGGGAATTAAAGATGCCAGCGGCATCAAATGTTTATAGAAGATTGTGGAGAAAATTGACCTACGACTCCGGCCGGAGTCGCACTTTTTTTTCGTATCATATCTTCTATAAATATGCAAATCCGCTGGATTTGGTTGTTTGATTTTACATCGGAATTTTATTTAAGATAAAAAGGATAAAAAGGCCGTCCTGTAAGCTTTTTAGTCGCCCTGTACCACTTTTATGGCTCCCTGTAGTTTTTTTTACAGCCCTGTAAGATTTTTTATCGTCCTGTACCGTTTTTTTTGAACCCTGTTAACTTTTTAGCCGCCCTGTTTAACAGGGAAGCCCCAAAATGGAACAGGGAGGGGTAAAACCTAACAGGGCGACCAAAAACGTAACAGGGTGGTGTAATTCAGTTGTTTAGCGCAGAAGCGAAGATTTGTGGGATACCAAATCTACATGAAGACACAATCCTTCTTTGTTGTAATCCAAATTGTTTTTGTTAGTTATATGCTACGCGAAAGGATTCGTGCAGCAGCGGTTAAGGGGAGAGTCGGGAATTAAAGATGCCAGCGGCATCAAATGTTTATAGAAGATTGTGGAGAAAATTGACCTACGACTCCGGCCGGAGTCGCACTTTTTTTTCGTATCATATCTTCTATAAATATGCAAATCCGCTGGATTTGGTTGTTTGATTTTACATCGGAATTTTATTTAAGATAAAAAGGATAAAAAGGCCGTCCTGTAAGCTTTTTAGTCGCCCTGTACCACTTTTATGGCTCCCTGTAGTTTTTTTTACAGCCCTGTAAGATTTTTTATCGTCCTGTACCGTTTTTTTTGAACCCTGTTAACTTTTTAGCCGCCCTGTTTAACAGGGAAGCCCCAAAATGGAACAGGGAGGGGTAAAACCTAACAGGGCGACCAAAAACGTAACAGGGTGGTGTAATTCAGTTGTTTAGCGCAGAAGCGAAGATTTGTGGGATACCAAATCTACATGAAGACACAATCCTTCTTTGTTGTAATCCAAATTGTTTTTGTTAGTTATATGCTACGCGAAAGGATTCGCGCAGCAGCGGTGAAGGGGAGAGTCGGGAATTAAAGATGCCAGCGGTATCAAATGTTTATAGAAAATTGTGGAGAAAATTGGCCTATGACTCCGGGCGGAGTCGCACCTTTTCTCCTATCATGTTTTCTATAAATATGCAAATCCGCTGGATTTGGTTGTTTTTCTTTGTTCAGGAATTCTCTATGTTTGGTGACGATTATAGTTTAAGACTATGATCTACGCCAAAGTCAGTTGCTAAAAGTCCGGGACGCTATGGTTTGTGAAGATAGCATCCCGGACTTTATTCTATCGTATTTTACTAAAGTATCAGCTCTGAATAAACGATTTATCAATAGTGGTTCCGGTAAGTTTTATCTGATAAGGCCATTCGGCATCAGGTGTTTCATCCTTATTGGGGCCCCAACGCATTGGGAGTGACCAGTGTTCTGTAGGAGCACCACTGACTACCAGCCATAAAAATTCTGTATTCTCCGGAACCTCGAAGCTTGTTGTACTTTCGGGATCTTTGTTTATTGAACCATAAACCCGGCTGCCATCTTTTAACGAAGCGACAAATCCGTAGCGCCATCCGGCTTTTTCAATATTTACGGCATTGTAACCATTTGCTCCTGCCATTCCTTTAAAGTTTAATTCAACCTTTGTTTTTGGTGCCGGAACAACCAGTTTAATTCCGTTGTAGCCATAGTTTTGCGGACAATTAGTTGAAGCAATTTTGTACCAGCTGTTGCCGGCATTATTCATACTACAGAAATGCTGGTTGGCATAAGGATGGGCAACCTCATCAACCCGATCCAGATCCCAGGTAATAAAACGGCGCGATGCATCAAACATCTCATCGTTAAATTGTTCCTGTGTTAAGTTGTTCAAACGTTTATAGGTCATTACCGGATCTTCTCCTTCTTCAGTCTGGCGACAGAGTTCTCCAAAAAATTCTTTACCATGTTTTTGCGACCAGTATTCCAAAACGTATGGCGAGTGATACATATTAATGGAATGTAAAAAAGCATAATGAGTTTGCTTCATAAAATCTACAAGGTGGTAGTTTTCGAATGTCATCCATTCGGGATATACCTGCCAAAGCATATACTGTGCCGACATTTCCATAATGGCACCACGCGGCCCGGTTCCTGCATCAACTGACGACATATATTGAAAAGAATGTCCCAGTTCGTGAGCTATTGCTCCATAGGGCCTTTTGTTAATACGAACTGCCGGTGTCCACAACATCCCGATTTTATCTTCTTCACCACCTCCAAAAGCTGTGGCCTCATCGCCTCCAAAAACAATCATTACCATCTTATATTTGTCGGTCAGCGAGTTCCCTTTTTTTACCATTTTTAACTCGTCGACATAATAATTGTAAAAACGTTCGCATTCTTTTAATGCCATGTTCGGATCGAAACGTTTGCTTGAATCAGGGTTTGCCATAGGGTCGTTTCCGTATTCTTTATGCCAAAACAGGGCAATATTATCCGACTCAACCATCCTGTCGAAACAGAATTCACTTTCGGGATTATTAAAATCATTGTTTTCGGGAACCTTTGATATTTGGGCAGGGAGGTAAAGTTCCTTTTCTGGTGCCTGTGTCTTTGTATTGTTAGTACAAGACTGAATCATAGATGCAATTTGGGCAAAAGCAACTACATAAATGCAAATTTTCAAGAGTTTGGATAGCGATTTCATTTGTTTAAATTGTTTGTTTATTAAGGCCCGTCAGTCGACGGATGAAACTCGTCCCAAATTTTAGGGACTCGCTTCATTTTAAGTTTATGTTTGAAAAGTAAAGATAATATAATTGCTTACAGTCTTTGCATCAGGGGTGTATTCTTATAGAAAGAAAATTTTTAGTTGACGGATGAATTTCTTCCCAGGGGTATGGCAGAAGTTTTAATATAGCACATAAACCTGGATTTTTATTAGAGAAAATAGGATTACATTTCTTGAAAAGGCATGACGTATTAATATTTGATAATTATTGTAGTTAAAAACAATGCACCGTGCCACAGGATTCGCACAGCAGCGGTGAGTGAAATGACGAAAAATCTAGATGCTTACTCCGAAAAGATAACCTACAATTGCTGACATTCCCATGGCAAAGGTTCCCCAGAAAGTGATCCTGAGAATGGCGATCCACAGTTTTGAACCACCTGTTTTTGCAGATACAACTCCCATTAGGGCCAAAAATAAAATAGAAAATACGTACAGCGAATATTCCATGTTTTGCAGCGGGAAGAACAAGGCCACTAAAAGTGGCAAAAGTCCCCCGGCCGTAAACGATATGGCCGATGCAAACGCTGCCTGTATGGGATTGGCCTGGTTGAGTTCATGAATACCAAGTTCGTCACGTACGTGAGCAGCCAGTGCATCTTTTTCGGTGAGTTCTTTGGCAACCAGCATTGCTGTTTCTTTTTTCAGTCCGCGTTTTTCGTAAATAGCTGCGAGATATCCCAATTCTGCTTCCGGATCTTCTTCCAGTTCCTGTTTTTCGCGTTCGATATCTGCTTTTTCAAGGTCGGTTTGTGAGCTTACCGAAACATACTCGCCTGCCGCCATCGAGAGTGCACCGGCAACCAATCCTGCAAGGGCAGCCAGGATAACCGGCTCGCGCGTACTGCTGGCTGCTGCTACACCAATGGCAATACTGGCCGTTGATAAAATGCCGTCGTTGGCACCTAAAACTGCCGCTCGTAACCAGTTGCTTTTGTGTACGTAATGAGGTGATAAGTAATCTTCTATATCAAGTTTGGTATAAGCCATTTTCTTCAAAATTTAAAGCACCAAAAATGCAAAAAAAATCCCGAATCAATACTGATCCGGGATTTTCTCAATTAAATATTTACATGGTGAGAGCTTAAACTGTTTTCAATACTTCCCAAACAAATGCTCTCACACCTACTTCCTTGTTAACGTTATCCATCTTTTTTACTGTTTCAAGAAGGACATCTACTTTTTCATCGGGGATAATGGTGAGAATGGCCGAATTTAATTCGGGCCAGGTGTGTGTGCCCATCCGGGGTTCACCGGTTTCGGTACCACGTCCCATTACATCGCTCCACCAGGTATATCCCCTGATTTCCAGTTTGTCCAACATATATTCAACCCTTTCGGTGTTGGCCTGGTTAAAGACAACAAATACTGCTTTCATTTTTTTATTTTTTTTGACGGAAGCCTGAAGACGGGAGCCCGAAGTAAAGAAAGAAGAACCTTTTTTCCTTTCCGACTTCCGACTTCTGACTTCCAACTTTCAATTTATTTGTCCATAAATACAAATTGTTTTCTCACATTGTCCTTTTTCTTACGTTCTGCTTTGCCGGCAAGCACACCGTACATTATAGGAACAATAACCATAGTAACAAGTGTGGAAACAATCAATCCTCCAATAACCGTAATACCCATTGGTTTCCAGATTTCGGCTCCTTCTCCTGTACTCATTGCCAGCGGAAGCATACCCAAAATAGTTGTCATGGCTGTCATCAGTACCGGACGCAACCTTGATTTTCCGGACATGGCAATAGCTTCATACAATTCGTATCCCCGGTCGCGCATAAGGTTAATATAATCAACCAAAACGATACCGTTTTTCACAACAATACCAACCAATAATACTGCTCCAAGTGCTGCAACAACACTTAATGTGGTATGTGTAATCAGCAGCGCGTAAATTACTCCTGTAAATGCAAAAGGAATGGAGAACATAATAATGAACGGCATTCTGAAAGATTCGAACTGCGATGCCATTACGATGTAGACCAAAATAAGACTGAGAACCATCAACATGGCTAAATCAACAAAAGATTCCTGCTGATCTTCGTAAGCTCCTCCAATTGTAGTTAACACTTCCTGTGGTTGTTCGATGTCGGCAATTGCAGCTTTCATGCGAGCTGCCAGCTCTCCCAACGCCACTTTATCGGGTGTAGCAGAAATGGTTACAACCCTTTCTCTCCTTTTATGATCGATACTTGGTGGCGACCAGTATTCTTTTATTTCACCGATTTCTTTCAACTTAATTTTATCACCTGTTGGTGTAATAATATTCAAGTTTTCTATATCGGTAATTGAGTTGCGGTACTGCTCGGCCAGTCTGATCTTGATATCATACTCATCTCCCTCTTCTTTGTAATACGACGGAACCAAACCATTTACCCGGTTTCTGATAAAAGTAGAAACCTGAACTGTGGAAAGTCCATGGTCAGCCAGTTTATCTCTGTCGAGCACCACCTGAAGTTCCGGTTTATCATTTTTCCTGCTAATTGTGATATCCTGAGCTCCCTTTACTCCTTTTACTCTTTCCATAATTTTTTCGGCATACTGGTTTGTAATGTCGAAGTCGTATCCGTAAATTTCAATATCAACCGTATTTGATCCCCCAAACGATTGAGTAGAAGTGGTAACCGATGCAGAAACAATCTCTGGGAAATTTGCCATCTGGGCACGCAGGTCGTCGGCAATATCCCAAACAGAACGTGTACGTTCTTCAATATCCACCATACTCAGAGTGAGGTTTATAATATTCGAGCCTGTTGTGCTGAACATGGAAAGAAAGCCTCCTTCGTCGTCAGATCCTGAAGAAGAAGATATAATATCAATTTCAGGGTACCTTTTTTTGATTAATTCTTCCAACTGATTTGTAACCTTCATTGTTTCTTCCACACGTAACCCCGATTGTAATTCTATGGCTGCCGAGAAACGACTTTGGTCTGCCTCCGGCATAAAATCAGTTTCAATATTTGCGGCCATAAACATGGATGAAATGAAGATCAGAAATGTTACAATAATTACAACAGTTTTGTGGTGAAGGAATGATTTCAGAATTCTTTCATAAAAATTATCCAATGCATTCATCCACTTTTCAATGGTATTTTCATACCCGAATTTTCTGATTTTCTTTTTGGGTTTCAGTTTTAGCATACGCGATGCCAACATTGGGGTTAGCGAGATTGCTGCAATTGTTGACGTAACAACCGTGATTGTAACAATCCAACCCAACTGGTTAAAAAGTACACCTGTCATTCCCGAAACCAGTGTTAACGGGAAAAATACAGCTACAACAACAAGAGTTGTGATAATTACCGAAAGCCAAACCTCGTTGGTTGCGTAAATAGCCGATTCTCTCGGGCTACTTCCCCTTTCTACGTGACGGGTAATATTCTCGAGAACCACAATAGCATCATCAACCACCATCCCGATGGCAATGGACAGAGAGGTTAGCGATATTACGTTGAGTGAGTTTCCTGTTAGGAACAGATAAATAAAGGCAACAATCAGTGAGATTGGTATTGTTAATACGATAATGAATGTCGCCCTCCAGCGGCCCAGGAAAAATAAAACAACAAAGATTACAAATATCATTGCCCACATTAACGTGGAAGAAAGGTTGTTGATCGATCCTTTAATAAAATCTGACGAGTCGAAGATTTCTTCAATTTTAACATCGGATGGCAAAGTTGCTTTCAGTTCTTCAAGGTTCTTTTTGATATCCCGCGCTACTTGTACAGTGTTGGCTCCCGATTGTTTTGTTACGAACATTCTGGCACCGTTTTTTCCGTTGATTTTTTCAACAAGCGAAACATCTTTTAAGGTGTCTTTTACTGTTGCAATATCGTGTACATAAACAGTTTGTCCGTTATTATTGGCTACAACAATGTTCTTAATTTTTTCGCTTTCATCGAATTCTCCTTCAACGCGGAACTGATAGTCCATTTTCCCCATTTTAACATTACCCAAAGGCATGTTGGTATTTTCGGTTGAAATGGCATTTCCAATTTGTTCAAGTGTTAAATTATAGGCATCAAGGCGTTTTGGATCAACATCAACATAAATCATCCTTTGCGGAGAACCTACCATCGAAATAGAACCTACACCATCAACCCTGTTCAGGGGATTGATAATTTTTTCGTCGATCAGTTTTTCCAGGCCTTCGTAACTTTCATCAGCAGTTACGGCATAGAAAAGAATCGGCATCATGCTGGTGTTGAATTTGAAAATGGTTGGACGGTCGCAACCTTCGGGCAGGTAATCCAACTCCCTGTCAATCACATCACGGATATCGTTTGTCGCCTCGTCGAGGTTCGATTCCCATTCAAATTCCAAAGAAATTACAGATAAATTATCGGACGAAACCGAGGTAATTTCTTTTAAGTCGCTTACTGAGTTTAATGCATCCTCCAGTACCTTTGTTATGTTCGTTTCAATATCGGAAGCATTTGCACCCGGATAACTGGTCATAACCGATACATACGGAGGCTCCATGTCTGGATATAAATCAATCGGAATATTTATGAGGGAAAATATACCCATTACCACAACAGCAACAAAAATCATGAAGGTTGAGATGGGTTTATTTACCGCACTTTTATATATACTCATGTTTTTACTCTTTTAAGATTTAATGACTGAGGATTATTTAATCACCTCTAATTCCATTCCTTCTAACAAACGCGCCTGGCCGTTGATAACGATTTTATCTCCGGCTTTCAGTTCGTTGGAAATTACTTCCACTTTGTCGTCGAAACGTTTTCCAAGTGCAACTTCCACACGTTTTGCCTTTCCGTTTTCATTCACAAAAAGGTAACGAACATTCGAGCCCTGCATTTTCAGCACTGCAACGGCAGGAAGTACCAGTGCGTTGTCTTTTTCAAGATCGATGGTAACCCTGCTGAACATACCCGGACGAAGAAGATTTTCAGAATTGTTGATGCTGATTTCAACCTCGAAAGTTCGGCTTTGAGGATTAATGGTTGGGTAAATCCGGTAAATTTTTCCTGTAAACTCTTTATTTGGGTATACATCAACTTTAACTTTTACTGTCATCCCTTTTTTTATGTTGGGATAGTATTTTTCCGAGATGTTGACAATGGCTTTCAGTTGGTCGATTTCAATAAGCGAAACAATAGCCGCTTTCCCAACAGAAGCAATTGGCGAGCCCGAGTAAATTTCGCCATCTTCGAAATATTTACCTGAAATAACACCTGAAAAAGGAGCTGTTATAGTTGTGTTCTCCTTCATGTATTCAATATTTTCCTCGGCAGCTTCATACTGGGCAGCCATTTGGTCGTACTGTTGTTTCGAAATACTGCCATACTCTTTCAGTTTATCCATTCTCGAATAATCGGTTTTCAGGTTATTCGTCTGAATCATGGATTGAATTAACTGGCTTTCGTCCATTTTTACAAGAACCTTGTCTTTGGTAACAACATCACCTATTTCAACAGGAATCGATACAATTTTGCCCGGCATCGATGGTGCCAGATGCACTTCTTTAAAAGCTTCCAATGTAGATGTGTAATCTATGGAACGCGAAATCTCTTCTTCCGCCAGGGCAGTTGTTCTAACTACCTCTTTTTTAGCTTGCACAACTGTTCCTTCTTCTGTTTGCTGTTTTTGTGTACACGAAACAGTTGTTACCGTAACAACGGCAATTAATATTTTAGTAATTGATAATCGTTTCATATTTCAAGTTTTTATTTGTTTACTTCTCCTGTTAGTGTTTGCAGATTATTTTGTGCTCTTAACACCTCTAACATCGATGTGAGGTGATCCGATTCGGCATTTAAATAGTTGTTATTGGCTGTGGTTAGTTCAAGGCTCGAAATCATTCCTTCATCGTACTTTCTTTTCAAACTTTCATAAACCTCGCGCGAAACTTTTACGTTTTCTTTCTGATTTTCGAAGTTCTCAATGGCGCTGATAAGGTTGAACTTAAGCTGATTAAACTGAACGGTAAGCTGGTCTTGCAAAAGAGCCTGATTATTAAGGGTTGTTTCCAGATCGATTTTTGCCTGGTGGACTTTCGATCTCCGCTGTCCGCTCGAGAATATCGGAATATCCATTTGCAGTCCAACCATATGTGGAGGCGACATGTCGAAAGCCGGTTTCAATAATTTGTAAGTGTATGAATAATAACCGGAAATGGTAGGCAAATACGCTGCCTTTTGAAGTTGTATTTGTTTTTCGCTCATTTGCTTCTGGAAATCCATTAATTGGAAATCGACGTTTTGGGTAACATCGAACAACTGCTTACTTGCCAACTCCAACTGCTCGTTTTCCATAATTGTCTCAAGATCGCTGGTTAATTCCAGGTCTGTTTCCGGAGTAACACCCAATTGTAAGCGAAGCATGTTTTTGGTCATTTCCAACTGGCGTTCTGCTGATTTTAGGGCATTTTTTAACGAGTTTACCTGCACCGACAGCTGATCAAGTTCCACTTTTTCCATCATACCAACAGTAACCATTGGCTCTGTTTTTTTATAAACTGTCTCCAGATTTTCCAAGTTGGCTTCCAGTATTTCAAGTGCTTGTTTCGATACCAAAGCAAGATAGTAGTTCTCAACCACTTGGCTAACTACATCAATTTCGGTTTTCGTTTTGTTCTTTTCCGAAAGTTTTTCGTACAGTTTAGCCGTTTGAATACCAACAATATAACTTCCACTAAAAATGAGTTGTCCAACCTGCAAATTAAAATTACTGGTTGGTTTAATCGGAATTTTCGAAGCAGGAGAGTTTTCGTCAAACTGAATACTGATTTCTGCTCCCATCGCATTTGAATAATCTGTAGTTGCATTTACCTGTGGCAGCCCCGCAGTAATGGCTTCTTTTAACTGTTCCTGAGATTGAACCACGGATAAGTCCGAATTCTTAATCGTTCGGTTAAAATTCAGTGCATATTCTTTTGCCGCTTTCAAATCGAGCGTCAGTTTTTCCTGTGCTGTTGCCTGGTGTATTAGCGACAGGAAGAGAATAATAATTATGATCTGATTTCTACTCATTATAAATTAATTTTACATGTTTATATTTTCTTTCTTATTTTAGTTTTAGAAGTTCCTCGTAATTTTTGTCGAAAATCTCGTGTCCTTTTAAGGTTGTTATTCCCCGAATGTCGTTGAGTATCAGTTTGTATATAATTTCGTTGGAATAATGTTCAGATCTGTTGTAATCGTCATCAATGAAATAAATAGAGAGTTTATGTACCTGATTGAAAAAGATATATTTCATGTCTAAATCTTCCCTGATCAGTCCTTTTTCAATTCCCTCTTTCAAAATTTCAGAAACAATCAGGTAAAGTTTGTTATTTCTGAAATCAATAATTTTTTTAAATTCCCCGCCGTGGTATTTTTTTAGATCGTGGATGTACGAAGGATTTAATTTTTTTATTTCCCTTATTGCGTTAAAGTAGAAATGGCATAATCTTTTGAAGATGTCCTCTTCCTTGCTTATATCCTTCGAAATTTTGGTATAAAATAATTCAAGGTTGTTTGCAACTACTTCCTGAATTAAATCTTTTTTATTCTCAACATGTTCGTAGAGTGTTTTTTTTGAAATACCTAATGTAAATGCCACATCGTCGACGCTTACACTTTTTATTCCGTATTTCGAATATAATACTGCTGATTTTTTTACGATAGTATCCTTGGTAATCATGAACTAGAAATCTTTTGTGTTATTATGACATTAGAATTATGTCAACATTTTATCGATTATTTCGATCCCTTTTAATGTTGAAATCCCTCTGGTAAAATTGATGGTCATGTTTTTGAAGACTTCACTAAGGTCATATTTATCACGCGGGAAAATGTTTTCATCTGCCAACATATTCATTTGCTCCTGGAATATTTTGCTTACCAATTCAACATTCAGGTTTTTTCTGAAAAGCCCGTTTTCAATACCTTCTTTGGTTAGTTTTATGCCTAATTCCGATTTCCTGATTTTACTTTCGCTCTCAATGGATTTGAAAACTTGTGGGTAGAATTTTTCCATATCCTTGAAAAATACAGGATTAACAGCTTTTATTGCTTTAATTCCGCTTTCCATAAAAGCAAAAATGCATTCTATTACATTCGCCGATTCGGAAATGATTTTTTTTGTCAATTCATCTTGCAGAACTTCCATTTTTTTCAAACAGGTTTCAACCAGCGAACTTTTATTCTGGAAGGTTTCATAAACAGTTCTTTTTGAAATGCCGAGCGAAACAGCAATATCATCCATTGTAACATTTCTGATACCAAATTTGAAAAATTGGGTAGTGGCTTCTTCAATAATTCTTTCCCGAACTTCCATCTTTTTTACTTTGTGGCAAATATATGCGAAAACTCTGCAAACTTTTAAAGTTTTCTGGTTTTTGTTAAAATTGTTAACATATATTTAGACGGTGTCTTTTTATCAGGAAACATATTTTGTTACTAAAAGTGTGTTTTATTATTATAAATGTTTTTCTGACACTTACTTGTTTGTATTTTTGTAATATAATATGAGAAAAATATTACTTTCATCCGTTCAATTTTGGTTAAGGTAAAAACTAAATCAAATAAAAAGAATATTTAGATTACACTGAATGCACTTAAACTCCGGTAAATTTATTATTGGTATTAAGGATTATTTTGAATTAAAAGAAAAACTGTAATATGAGAAACACAAATTATTTTAATAAAGCACAAAAACATCGGCTTAGAGCAGGTATTTTAGTGCTTTTGTTTTTAGAAATATTGTTGCCAGACATTGGTTTTGCTAATGTAGCCGATGTCGATTCTTTGGATGTGAAAGACGGCGTAATTGAATTAAAAACTTCGCTATTTAACCTCGATCTGCTAAAGTCTTCGCAAACAGTTCAAGGTCTGCATCCCACTTCAGAGCCGGAATTCGATTTTACTCCCGGAGAGTTGCTTCCTAAGCGTAATAAACCAGGATTCTATCATTTGGGAGATATCAACTTTCGCGTAAGAAAAGACGGAGAAACGGAGTGGAAAGCATTTTCATCTGCAGCTTCGCGCAAAGCAGTTAAGGAATTAGTTTCTGAAAATGTCAATCAACTGGCTGTTTCCGATTTATCGCCGGTATTAAATGAATGTCCGTTAAAGGTTATTCGATATTGGGAAAAAGATGAAAACAACCTTGTTCTGCGTTTTGGGATTGAGAACACTTCACAAAAAAATATTGAAATTGGATCGTTGGGGATTCCAATGATCTTCAATAATAACCATGGCAACAAAACCTTAGACGAAGCACATGCCGAAAATGTGTTTTACGATCCGTATATTGGGATGGATGCCGGTTATTTACAGGTGATCAGGTTAAAAGGCAGCGGTCCGGTTCTTTTGGTTTTGCCGTACGGAAATACGCCTTTTGAAGCCTGGAATCCTTTGCTCGACGATCCTACACGCCGTGGAATTACCTTCGAAGGATTTCACGAGTGGATGCCGCTGACCAAAGCATTTGCTGAAAACGAATGGAATAAAGCTACACCGTGGAATAATCCTACTTCAAAAATATTAAAACCCGGACAGAAACTTGATTATGGTGTTGAATTGGTTTTAGCCGATTCTGTTAAGAATATTGAAGAAACATTGATTGAAAATAACCGTCCGGTTGCTGTTGGAATTCCGGGATACGTGGTTCCGCAGGATGTTAACGCAGAACTTTTCCTGAAATACCATAAAAAAGTGAAAAGTTTGAAATTGGAGCCCGAAGGATCTTTAACCCTGACAAAACAGTCTGCCACAGAAAATGGTTGGTTTAAATACCAGGTAAAAGCCAATACCTGGGGGAGGGCACGATTGACTGTTACTTATAAAGACGGCCTTCAACAAAGCATAAATTACAAAGTTATCAAGCCCGAAGAGCAGGTAGTTGCCGACAACGGTCATTTCCTTACAACCAAACAATGGTTCGATGATGAAGATGATATTTTCCACCGCGGGCCGTCTGTTATCACTTACGATTACGAGGAGCAGAAGCAGGTGACTCAGGATAGTCGTGCCTGGATATGCGGATTGAGCGATGAAGGCGGAGCAGGAGCCTGGCTGAATGCCATTATGAAGCAGTTGATTGAACCTGACAAAGAGGAAGTTGCCAAACTGGAAGATTTTGTTCAAAAAACAATCTGGGGCGGAATTCAATACAACGAAGGACCGGAGAAATACGGTGTTCGCAAAAGTATGTTCTATTACGAGCCTGACTCGATGCCGTCAGGTACTTACCGCGACGACGTTAATTATAAAACATGGGCTGCCTGGGATAAAAAACATGCCGAAACAGTGGAACGTTCGTACAATTATCCGCACGTGGCTGCCGCACATTGGGTAATGTACCGTTTGTCCAGGAATTATGAAGGGTTGGTAACACAGCAAACCTGGGATTGGTACTTGCTAAATGCGTACCAAACTTCAATGGCAATGATGGAGTTAGCTCCGTATTATGCGCAATTTGGCCAAATGGAAGGAAGTGTATTTATTCATATTTTGGATGATTTAAAAGTTGAAGGACTCTGGGAATACGCCCGCAAGCTTGAAATGGCGATGAAAAGACGTACAGAACACTGGGCCACGTTGAATTATCCTTTTGGCAGTGAAATGCCCTGGGATTCCACCGGACAGGAAGAGGTTTACATGTGGTCGAAGTACTTCGGATTCGACGATAAGGCAACAACTACTTTGAATGCGATTCTTGCTTACATGCCAACTATTCCGCACTGGGCATACAACGGAAATGCCCGTCGTTACTGGGATTTCTTGTATGGCGGAAAACTTTCGCGGGTGGAGCGGCAGATTCACCATTACGGTTCGGCGCTGAACGCTATTCCTGTATTGCGTGAATATAAACAAACTCCCGACGATTTATATTTGTTGCGGGTTGGTTATGGAGGCTTGATGGGAGCTATTTCAAATATCACGGAAGACGGATTTGCTCCGTGTGCTTTTCATTCATTCCCTTCGACATTAAAAAACGATGGGATTTCGGGCGACTATGGCACCGGCTTTTATGGATATGCCGTGAATACTTCAACCTATATTGTTAAAAACGATGAACTTGGCTGGCTGGCATTTGGCGGCAATCTTACTGAAAACAACAATGAGATAAAAGTTGAATTGACAACTGCTGCCAAATCAAAAGTATATGTAGCTCCTTTAAAACTCTGGTTAACATTAGATGCCGGGAAATTTAAATCGGTAACATATAACTCGGTTTCAGGGAAGGTAAGTGTTGAATTGCAGGAAGCGAATGATTTTACTCCTAACGCATATTTGCGCCTGAAAAAGTTTGGAGACTCAGCTTTTGAGTGCAGCCTGAAGAATTTTAAAAAGAATACTCGCGGACAATATGTACTTCCCCTTCAAAGTGAGTCTTTAAAAATAAACCTGAATTAATCCTGTATAAAATAAGACATATAGAATATGAAACGTCAATCTTTAATAACCGTAATTTTCTTAATAACCTTTCTTTTTGGAGCAACAATAACAAAAGCCCAACTTACTCCGGAAGATTATGCCCGGGCTGATTCTGTTATGAATCTAAACGAATTAGTTTATAATGAAGTTGCTGATATTCATTGGGGCCACACGTCTACCTCGCTTTGGTATAAAATTAAAACCAGAGACGGAATTGAATACAAAGTGGCAGATATCAAAAAAAGATCGAAAAATGTGGCTTTTAATACTGCGAGATTAGTGTCGTCTTTAAACAAACAACTTGCTAATAAAACGTCAGAAAAAGATTTGAAATTGGACAGGCTGGCGTTGGATTCAAAAAACAAAAAAGTACATTTTTCATATGATAAAGTTTTTTATACCTGTAACCTGAAGGATTATTCTGTGGTGAAAGATTCTGTTGAAAAACCGAGAGGACCGCGTCCTTATTGGAGCAGTTTTTTCGATGAAAAAGGGAATGATCCGGTGGTTTCTCCTGATAAGATGTGGACAGCCTTTATCAGAAACGATAATGTTTACGTACGAAGTAACGAAGACCAAAAAGAATACCAGTTGAGTTATGATGGTTCTCCCGGTGAATTTTATTCCTCTTATTTTTCATGGTCGCCCGATTCGAAAAAGCTGGCTGTTAACCGTATCCGCGACAACCAAAAACGTCAGATTTATTATGTGGAATCATCACCTGATTCGCAACTACAACCGATATTAAGAAAAAGAGATTATCAAAAACCGGGTGACGACCTTGCAATAAAACATCCTTGTTTGTTCGACGTGGAAACCAAAACACAGATTCCGGTTGATACAAAAGCCTTCGAATTTCAGTATAATCTTACCAATCCGAGATGGAACAAAATCGGAAGCTCTTTTACTTTCGAATTTAACCAGCGCGGGCACCAGGTTTACCAGGTTGTAAAAGTTGATGTCGAAAACGGCGATGTTAAAGTAATTGCCGATGAGCATAGTAAAACTTTTATCGATTACAGCGGCAAACGTTACCGTTACGATTTGGAAGATACCAATGAAATGATCTGGGCTTCGGAACGCGACGGTTGGAATCACCTTTATTTAATCGACACCGAAACTGCTAATGTGAAAAATCAGATCACGAAAGGCGAGTGGGTGGTTCGTCGTGTATTGCACGTTGATGAAAATAACAGAACTATATTTTTCTATGGTTCAGGTAAAAACAACGGCGAAGATCCATATTATTTGCATTGTTACCGCGTGAATTTCGATGGCAGCGGATTAATGGATTTAACACCCGAAAAAATGAACCACGATGCAATATTCTCTGAAGATTACAATTATTTTACCGATACTTATTCAACGGTTGTTACTCCGCCTGTTACCGTTGTTCGTTCGGCTGAAGACGGCAAAGTAATCCTAGAACTGGAAAAGGCAGACATTACCGATTTATTGGCTGCAGGCTGGATTGCTCCGGAGCCGTTTGTGGCAAAAGCCCGTGACGGCAAAACCGATATCTGGGGAAATATTTACCGCCCCACCAATTTCGATGAGAATAAGTCGTATCCTATTATTGAATACGTTTATGCGGGGCCTCACAGCTCTTTCACACAGAAAAGTTTTCAGGCTGTTCACAGTGCATTTTCCGGTTTTTCTGAACTTGGATTTATTATAGTTAAGATGGATGGAATGGGAACATCAAACCGTTCGAAAGCATTTCAGGATATTTGTTATAAAAACCTAAAAGATGCCGGATTCCCCGATCGTATTTTGTGGATTAAAGCCGCAGCTGAAAAATACAGCTACATGGACACATCACGCGTTGGTTTGTTTGGAAGATCGGCAGGTGGACAGAATACGCTGTCGGGTTTGTTGTTTCATCCTGAGTTTTATAAAGCAGGTGTTTCATCGTGCGGATGCCACGACAACCGGATGGATAAAATTTGGTGGAACGAACAGTGGATGGGATATCCAATCGGGCCGCAATACGAAGAATGTTCGAATGTTGTAAATGCACATAAACTGCAGGGAAAATTGATGTTAATAGTGGGAGAACTCGACGAAAACGTTGATCCGGCCTCGACCATGCAGGTTGCCGATGCGCTTATTAAAGCAAATAAAGACTTTGAGTTGGTTATAATTCCCGGGGCAAAACATGCCTTGAGCGGGCGATACGACGAACGCAAGATGAGCGACTTTTTTGTTCGTAATTTCCTTAAAGAAGAAACGCCTGATTGGAATGCGGTAAAAACGAATTAGATGTTGTTTTTAAAATCATAAAAAAAAGTATGGTTATCCTTTAATTTTTTTAGGTCATTATGAAACAATTTTTATTCGTTAGTTTAATTTTTATGTCTGCTTTTGCAGGCAACACGCTTTCTGCACAAGTCACAAAAGAAGACTACGCAAAAGCTGATTCTGTAATGAAACTTAGGGACCTGGTTTACAATCAGGTTTCTCAAATTACATGGATCGATTCAACAGATGTATTCTGGTACAGAATAAAAACGCGCGACGGATTGATGTATCAATTGGTTGATGCGAAAAAAGGTTCGAAAAAAATTGCTTTTGATACTGGAAAGCTGGTTGAAGCCTTGAATAAAGAACTCGATAAAAAGACTTCTGCAAAAGAACTGTATTTGAGAGATCTGAAATTTGACGAGGATAAAAATACGATTCATTTTTCTTTTCAATCGACAGATTGGATTTGCAACTTGAAAAAATACGAATTGCAAAAAGACACATCGGAAAAAGATGAGCGATCGAACGATTACTGGGGAGGATTTTTTGATGAAAAGGGAAATGACCCGGTGCAGTCGCCTGACAGTCTGTGGACCGCTTTTATACGAGAAAACAACGTTTACGTTAAGGATAACAAAACAAACGAGGAGTTTCAGCTGAGTTACGACGGAGCTCCCGGCGATTTCTATTCGTCGTATGTTTCGTGGTCGCCCGATTCAAAAAAACTGGCGGGAAACAGGGTTCGCGACGCTGAAGAACGCGAAATTTTCTTTGTAGAATCGTCGCCAAAAGATCAGTTGCAACCCATTTTGCATAAACGCGATTACCGCAAACCGGGCGATGCTATGCCGATAAAACATCCGGCGTTGTTTGATGTGGAAAGCAAAAAACAAATACCGGTAAACTCTACACCTTTTGAGCATCAGTTTAGCCTGTCGTTCCTGAAATGGAAGAAAGATGCTTCGGCTTTTATTTTCGAGTTTAACCAGCGTGGGCATCAGGCCTACCAAGTGGTTGAAGTGGATGGCGAAACTGGTGATGTAAGAGTGCTGATCGATGAGCAAAGCAAGACCTTTATCGATTACAGCGGGAAACGTTACCGTTATGATTTGGAAGAGACGAATGAAATTCTCTGGGCATCGGAACGCGACGGCTGGAATCATCTTTATTTGATCGATTCAGAAACCGGAAACGTAAAAAGCCAGATCACAAAAGGAGAGTGGGTAGTTCGTCGTGTGTTACAAGTTGATGAAGAAAACCGTGTGATCTACTTCTATGGATCGGGCAAAAACAGCGACGAGGATCCGTATTATTTGCATTGTTACAAAGTTAATTTCGATGGCAGCGGATTGGTCGATCTTACACCGGAGAAAATGAATCACGATGTGTCGTTCTCAAAAGATCTGAACTATTTTACGGATACATACTCAACAGTTGAAACGCCACCATTTACAGTAGTTCGCAGTTCTGTTGATGGAAAAGTGATGGTTGAGTTGGAAAAAACCGATATTTCATCACTTCAGGAAAAAGGATGGATTGCACCTGAGCCGTTTGTGGCAAAAGGCCGCGACGGAAAAACCGACATTTGGGGAAATATTTATCGTCCTACCAATTTCGACGAAAACAAGAATTACCCGATAATCGAGTACATTTATGCCGGTCCGCACGATTCGTTTGTTCAAAAAAGTTTTAGTCCGGTAAGTTATGCTTTTTCAAGCCTGGCCGAATTAGGATTTATCATCGTGCAAATGGATGGAATGGGAACTTCGAACCGTTCGAAAGCTTTCCAGGATGTATGCTGGAAAAACCTGAAGGACGCCGGTTTCCCCGATCGTATTTTGTGGATAAAAGCCGCTGCAGAAAAATACAGTTACATGGATACAACCAGAGTTGGTTTGTTTGGTGCATCGGCCGGCGGACAAAGCACTTTGGGAGGTTTATTGTTTCACCCTGAGTTTTACAAAGCCGGAGTTTCTGCCTGCGGATGTCACGATAACCGCATGGACAAAATCTGGTGGAACGAACAATGGATGGGATATCCTGTAGGACCTGAATACGCCGAATGTTCGAATGTAGAGAACGCCTACCGTCTGGAAGGTAAACTAATGCTGATCGTTGGCGAGGTGGATGATAATGTTGATCCGGCATCAACCATGCAGGTTGCCGATGCATTGATAAAAGCAAACAAAGATTTTGAACTAGTGGTACTTCCAGGAGTAAACCACACACTTGGAGGAACCTACGGTGAGCAAAAACGCCGCGATTTCTTCATTCGTAATTTTTTAAAACAAGAAACACCTGATTGGAATACCGTAAAGTAAAATATGGAGGGAATGTCGGGGAGTATAATTCAGAAAAAACAATGAACTGATAATTTTAAACTTTAATCAACACAATCAACCTATGAATTCTTTAAATAAGTTTTACGGAATAGTTTTATTTATAGTTTGGGCTGTTACTATAACTTATACAGGAAAAGCACAGACGGTAACCGATACGGTTTATTTTTCTGTTTCGATGGATGCGCCACATACACACTATTTTCATGTTGATATGGAATGTGAAGGGCAGAGCGAAAACGATTACTGTTTTAAAATGCCGGTCTGGACTCCCGGTTACTACTGGATGTTGAATTTTGCAAAGAATGTAACGAACTTTTCAGCTGAAGACGAAAAAGATAATCCGCTTGAATATACAAAAGCAGATATGAATACATGGCAGATAAAAGGGATAACGGAAGGGAAAATAAAAATCAGTTATGATGTTTTTGCCTATCAGCGTTCGGTGGCTGATCCGTTTTTAGATGACGGTCGTGCATTTATTTCTCCAACCGGTGTTTATCTGTTTCGCGAAGGACAGTTGCAAAAACCTGTGATTGTAAAAATCAATCCATACGAAAGTTGGACAACTATTAACACTGGATTAGATAAAGTGCAGGGAAAGAAAAATACATGGCTGGCAAAGAATTTCGATGTGCTCTACGATTGTCCTGTTCTTGCAGGTAATATGGAAATTCTGTCGTTCAAAACAGGTGGAATTCCGTATACCATCGCCATGGAAAATCCTGCCGAATTCGACAGGGAAACCTATGTTGGGGACTTTAAAAAAATTGTAGAAAGCGCAACGAACCTCATTGGTGATGTTCCATACGATCATTATTCATTTCTGATCATGGACCAGGGAATGGGCGGACTGGAACACAGTAATTCAATGGCTGTTTTTTCGAACAGTAATTATGATATTACCAACAGCGACGGCTACACAGGTTGGCTTTCATTTATAGCCCACGAGTTTTTTCATCTGTACAACGTAAAAACCATTCGCCCGATTGCTTTAGGACCTTTCGATTATTGCAACGAAAATCTGACTCATATGCTTTGGGTGGCAGAAGGTTTTACGGTTTATTACGAATACATGGTTTTAAACCGGGCCGGATTAATGTCGCGACAGGAAGTACTGGACGCTCTGAGTCATGTTCTGGCGACTTTCGAAAATGCTGATGGAAGAAAACATCTGACAGCCACTCAATCGAGTTACGATACCTGGTTGAACTTTTTCAATTGGAATAATCATACCGATCATACTACCATTTCCTATTACGATATTGGTTGTGCATTGGGTATGTTACTCGATTTAAAAATCAGGCAGGAAACCGGAAACGAAAAGTCACTCGATGATGTGATGAGGACTATCTATTATGATTTTCATAAAAAACAAAATCGGGGTTACACTGATGACGAGTTTCGTGAGGTTTGCGAGAAAATTGCAAGTTGTTCGCTCGAAGAAATTTTTCATTATGCCGAGACTACCGATCCAATGGATTACCAAAAGTATCTCGACTATGCCGGAATTAAAATCAATCTTATTCCTCATAAACAATTCTCGTACGGAATTACTGTGAGGAAAAGGGGAGAGGATTGGGTAATTACAGACATCGACAGAAATTCCCCGGCATGGAAGATCGGTTTAAGTATTAACGACAGAATTGTTTTGGTCGACGGAAACGAGGCAAATTCGGATAACCTGGAGATACTTAAAAATCCTGAGGCAGAAGGGACTATCAAGCTGAAGATTGAAAGACGATCGGGTGAAAAGGAATTTTCTGTTGAAAGTTTCGAAAAGGAATGGTGCGATTATAAAATGCATCCACTAAAAAGTATAAACGACAATCAGGAGAAGATTAGAGATTCCTGGATACGTGAATAAGAGAAGAATGAGAAGGTTCATCATATTATTTTTATCAGTATGTTTCTTTCTGGGAGCGTGTGTGCAAAAAGAAAAGGATAATACTCAGCAACGTATAAGTAATCCTGTATTACCGGGGTGGTTTGCCGATCCGACCATTAAAAAATTTGGCGATATCTATTACATTTATGCCACTACCGATAACGAAATGCTGGCATCGGGGGCGCCAACTGTTTGGTATAGTCGCGACCTGAAAAACTGGTACAATTACATTATGGAGATTCCTTCGCTGAACTCGGTGAATCTGCGTAATTTTTGGGCGCCGGATATTATTGAAGGTGACGATGGAAGATATTACCTGTATTTCGGAAATTGCCAGGCCGGCTGCAATATTTACGGTTATGTTTCGGATACGCCGGTTGGCCCGTGGAAAAAATTACACGACGATGATACTCCGGTAATTGCACAAAATTATCCTATTGATGGTTTTCCATCGCTTGATGCCCAGTTCTTTCGCGATGATGATGGTAAAATATATGGCTACTGGGGAACGTGGGTACACTACAATAGTGGTTATGCAGTTGGCGAATTAAACCATGAAACAATGGATCAGATGAGTAACACCGTGAATATTCCATTGGAGCAAACACCGAATCCTTTTGAAGCGGCATATATGATGAAAAAAGGCGATACATATATTTTGATGTATTCTGCCGAGTCGTGTCACAACGAGACTTACAAGGTTCTCTATTCATACGCCGACAATCCCTATGGACCGTTTACGCCCGGAGAAAATAATCCTATTTTACAGACTAACAAAGATGGTACGGTTCACGGACCGGGGCATCATTCTGTACTACAAAATGGCGACGATTATTACATTGTGTACCATCGTCACGATTATCCTTTTACTGCCGGTGGAATGGCGCGCCAGGTTTGTATCGACAGTTTGATTTTCGAAACCGACTCAACCATAAAAGCAGTAGTTCCGTCGCAGAAGGGTATTCTGGCTTTTATAAAGTCTGATGTCCCTGAAAATATTGCTTACAATGTAAAAGCGACAGCATCGTCGTTTTACCACCTGCTTTCGCCTGATTACGATTATAAATACCTTCCGGAACTTGCTGTTGATGAGAATAATTCTACCATGTGGAAGGCAGCTGAAAATACATTTCCACAGAGCCTGACTCTTGATTTAGGTGAAGTAAAGAAGATAGAACGTGTTGCAACTCAGTTTGAATTTGCCTCATATTATTACCGGTATAAAATTGAATATTCAACCGATAAAAGCAATTGGGAATTATTTGTCGACAGAACAAAAAACCGCACACCGGGAAGTCCGATGATTGATGATAACAATGTGAGTGCACGTTTTCTGAAGCTTACAATATTGGGAACGGAAAAAACCGGTACTTTTGCTGCTGTTTGGAATATGAAGGTTTATGAGCATCAATTTGATATTCCTTTAAATTTGACGAACAAACCATCTGAAAATGAGCCTGGCGCAGCAAGTACCAAGAGCCTGCTTGTCGGTTTCGACTTAAACATCAATTCAGAAAAAAAGAATCTTAATGATTTCCCAAACATTGGCTCGCTGGGAGGAAAGCTTGTAAAAAGCGGAGATATTCGAATTGTTCGTGATACAGAAACCGGAGAAACGGCCATTGAATTTAAAAAGGGAGCTTTAACGCTGGAAGGAATCTCTGTTCCTAAAAGTCTGGAATGGAACGGTGCGTTTACTGTGGCTGCCTGGGTGAAGAATCCTGAAGTCAATAACGAGGACGAGTGCCTGGCTTCTTGGTGCGACCGTACCGAACATTTCCTGGCAAACTCATACAATGCTGTTCATTACAACAAAAGCAATTTTGGCGCAGTGGCACATCTCGACGGGCATTTCGACCTGCCATACAATACCGTTCCCGAGGCTAACAAATGGCACTTTATTGTGATTTCTTTCGATGGAGTAGTGGAAAAGGTTTATGTGGATGGAGTTTTGGATAATGCACAAAATATGCTGTTGTCATCAGCAATTAAAAATGCTAAAATCAGGATTGGTGCTTCCGACGTGGGCGAATACTACACCGGATTGATTGCTTCATTTTTCTTTTACGATTACGGACTTGATGAAAAGGAAATAAAAGACTTGATGAGCAGGACGAATCTGAAATTAGAATAAAATAAAATTACAGATTGAAATTTCATTACTGAAAGTTAATTTTAAATTTGTCAGAAATACCAATTAAACTATGAAGACTAAATTTATTCCTATCCTTTCTATTCTGTTTATTTCAATTTTTAACTTTCAAATTGTTTCGGCTCAGAACAAATCAGCTTATTCGAATTCTGGCAAACGATTAATCATGATTTCAGAACACGACGGTCCGGTAATAGGAGCGGAGCATCCCGATGTAATTACCAGTGGAAATCTTTCGGGATTTGAAACAGGGCAGGTGGTAAAAATCAACGGAACATACCACATGTTTGTAAATGAAATGTTTGGCCGTCCACATCGCGATTTGCGCGTGTCGTACTGGACCAGCAATGATGCAGAGAATTGGAACCGGCATTCTACCATTGTGGAAAGCATTCCGGGAAGGACCGCGTCGAATCCAAAATCTGAAGTCTGGTTAACCGGTGTGGAGTATAATGAGACAGAGGATGCCTGGAACATTTTTTATGTGGCATATCGTGCCGGTGACGCTGAAAAAGGCGAGAAAACGGGTAGTGATTATGAAGGAAGAATATGGCGCGCCAAATCGGTTTTGAAAGGAATTGACGGAATTGCCGGACCTTATGCTGATATGGAAATTGTAATGAAACCGGATGAGAATTCGCAAGCCTGGGAAGGACAACAAGCTGTGGCCTGTTTCAATCCGTATAAGGTGAAAGATAAATGGTATGCTTTTTACGACGGTCACAACCACATTCCCCAGGGAGGATGGCCAAGCGGGCTTGCTACTGCTGATCACCTAAACGGCCCATGGAAAAGAATGCCGGAAGGTTTTAACCCTGTGCCCATTGTAGATGAATTTATGGAAAACCCGGTGGTGTCGAGACTGAAAAATGGAAAATATCTGGCCGTTTTCGATTCTTTTGGCGATCAGGAAGTTGGTTACAGCCTTTCTGAGGATGGAGTTAACTGGAGCAAGGAAACGCGTGTTAAAGTGCAATCAGAAGGAAAAACCTGGGCCGAACCCGGCGATCATTCAATGAGAACTCCGCTTTGTGCCATTGAAGAAGAAAACGGAACTTTTACAATTGTTTATACTGCAATGATGATGGTTAACGGCGAGCGGTTTTATGCAGTTGGAAAGTGTACTTTGGACTGGCAGTAAAATTCCGGTTCCCTGCTGTTAAGAATTTTATCAAAAATACTCGATGGATTTGTAAGTGAATCAAAAAGTGTATTCATGTTTGAAAATGGGATAAAAGTTATTTTGACACTTAACGATTTTTCCTTTAATTTGATACATTGATTTTTTACACGAAACTTAAATTTAAACGTATATGAAATATCTAAGTGTTTTTATCGCTGTTTTGTTTTTGGCAAGTTGTTCTGTTAAGGAAGAACTCAAAACTATTTCTGCTGAAGATTTTGCTTTTAATTACGATGGCAAAGAGATTGCCTTGTATACTCTGGAAAATGACAAAGGTTTGATTTGCCAGCTGACTAATTTTGGGGCAAGAGTTGTAAGTCTGTATACTCCTGATAAAGAAGGGAAGCTGGGCGACGTAATTGCAGGTTATGGAACCGGAAAAGGTTTTGTTGAGAAAAAGGAATATTTTTTCGGAGCTGTAATTGGCCGGTATGGAAACCGTATCGGCAATGGAACTTTTACCTTGGATGGAGTAGAATATACGCTTGAGAAAAATGATGGCGACAATCATTTGCATGGAGGAAGTAACGGTTTCAACCGCCACGTTTGGAATGTTGAAAGCCAGGGCAAATCTGAAATTGTTTTCAGTCTTGTTTCTCCCGATATGGACGGTGGATATCCGGGTACTGTTAAGGTGAAAGTTAAATATCAGCTTACAGCAAATAATGAGCTAAAAATTGAATATTTCGCCAATTCAGATAAAAACACGGTTTTGAATCTGACCAATCATACTTATTTTAACCTGAAAGATGCAGGAGCGAGCAGTATCAACGATCACCTTATGTTAATCAATGCCGATCGTTTTACTCCGGTTGATGGCGGTTTAATTCCAACAGGAGAGTTGGCTCCGGTTGACGGAACACCTTTCGATTTCAGGAAATCAACACCTATTGGTGCACGGGTTGGGGACGATCATCCGCAAATTAAATTGGGTAATGGTTACGACCACAATTGGGTATTGAATACCGAAGGCAATGTATCTAAAGTTGCTGTCAAAGTTATCGAACCTGTTACAGGAAGGGTACTTGAAGTGTTTACCAATGAACCAGGAATTCAATTCTACGGAGGAAATTTTATGGATGGTTCAACTACCGGAAAATATGGAGTAACGTTGGGATACAGACAAGGTTTCTGTTTGGAAACCCAACATTTTCCTGACAGCCCGAATAAACCGGAATTTCCAAGCGTAACGCTGGAAGCCGGAAAAGATTATTATTCAACTTGCATCTATAAATTTTCAGTTGCAAAATAGATTTTGACTTTCACTTTTATAGTGGATTTATAATAAAAAACAGGAGGATGAGCAACGCTCATCCTCCTGTTTTTTATACTCATTTCTCTTATGTGTTTTTTCGAATTTGTGAGATAAAGCAGATGTAGTTTTAAAATTCGACAACAACAGCTTTGTCGTCTTTAATTATTTCTTTATTAATAGTTTTTCCTTCTGAAGTAACATGCAATTCAATTTTGCTGCCTTTTCGGCGAACCTCAATGTCGAAAGTTTTGCCGAACGCTTTAACGTTTTTCAGATTCATAAAATCCCAGTCATTAGGAAGCCGGGGAAGAATCTCCAGTTTGTTTAATCCTACCGGGTTCATTCCAAATAATCCTTCAGTAATAACACGGCAGTACAACCCGCTTTCAGCCGATAAATGCCGTTGGTTGCCTTCGGGCCAGGCTTCAACAGGGTAGGGCACGTGATCACCCAATAAACGTCGGGCAGAGTAAAACGAAAAATAGGGCATCAGTTTCTCGGTTGCGCCTGAACTAAACAATCCACGGAAAGCGTAAAGAGTGGAGCGGTCCCAGAATGTGGTGCTTCCAGCTTCTGTAAGAATTCCATTTTCGGTCCACAAATAGGGCGAGAAAAGAGCGTCAATAGTCTGATCTTTTCGGTCGTAGATTCCCATGGTGAGCGGAAGACATATCCACGAGCGAAGTTTGTCGTTCCCCTCGTAATATTGATAGGTGTCGAAACCCTGCACATTTGCTCCAAAGTAACTTTCAATAGCACGTTTTAATTTAGCTGCATTCGTTTTGTATAGTTGGGCGGTATCCTGCTTTCCAAGTTCTTCGGCAAGACAAGAAGCGCTGAGCAATGCTCCATAGGCCAAAACATTGGTGGAAAGATTGTAATCACCGGCAGGGAATCTACCTTCCAACTCATCGGAATCGGAGGCAATTATTCCATTATAATCTTTTTTTGTATCAAGATATTTCAGACACCAACTGATGAGAGGCCAGAGTTCTTTTGCAATTTCATAGTTGCCATATGCCAGCGAAAAACGAGATGCTCCATAAGCAATCATTGCCTGATCGCCGCGATCGCCGGCGCCGTTCCAGTAATCAATTCCTTCGGCAATAATAGAACTTGGAATTGGCTTGAATTCCGGATTCATGTAGCGCGCAAAGTGCCGGAAACTGTTAATCGCCGACTCATTACCTTCCATGTTCCCAAGAAACGGGAAAAACGGATTCACGTATTCAGCCTGATCGTTGGCCCAGATGGCAGCATAATAAGCACCTCCGCCAGGACCGTGCATTAATCCGCCTTTTGTATCGTAAATGCTTTCGGTTACCCTTATTTTGGCAAAGGCAAATTCTTCGTCGATGGTATCATTGGGAGTGTCGAGTACGAGGTTGGTGAACAGTTCATTTATGAATTTCTCTCTTTTTGAATATTCATAACCAAGTGAATAATTGTAAGGTTCCTCACATGTTTTTCTTCCAGAATAGACAAGTCCAAACGTAAATTCTTCGGAAGGATTTAATTTGAAAGTGCCGGTTTTAATCGGTTTTGCAGCTATTATATATTCCCCGTAAACACCTTTGTTCTCAGGTGTTGTAATTACCGTTGGAGGACAGGTAATATCAATTTCGCTAACATTGGGAAGTTTATTTCTAACGGTAATGATTTCAATTAAAGCCGCTTTATCTCTCGATGGAAATATTTTTCTTTCGATATCAATACCGGCGTTGCTCGAACTTTTAACGGTGAGTACACCTTTCAGGTTGAATGATTTGGGAAATTCCTTAACACCCTTTCCGTTGACTTTGATTTTTGGCTGTTCGGGTCCTTGAAAATCTTGACTTAAACTGGCATGCGTATTATTTGGGATGGTTCGTAACATTGGGAAAACAAGCTTTTTATGATTCACGAGTTCCCCGTTTTCATCAACACCGTAAGTAATAATGGACGAAATTTGCAGGCCACTCATTTCAATATGATCAGAATGTGGTTTAAACGATGCCGTATTCCATGTAATACTATTGTCGGGGGAGATGTTCCAAATAAGATTTTTTTGTTGAGAAAACAGACTAAAATTAAATAATAGCAATAAAGTTGTTAGGATTGTTTTCATAGTTAAATAGTCGTTAGTTAGTTGTAATCTTAGACTAAAGTAATGTTTTTTGTTTTAAATAATTTGTAATCAGAAATATCTTTGTTTGGCCAAATTTGAGGGAGTGTCATTAAATTTTTATACGCGAAAAAAAAGGAGCTAATTTCTCATTAACTCCTTTTTTTGATATCTTATTGTAGATAATTACCTCAATAAAAATGATCTTAAAAACTCATTTCAGCCCTGAAGAAAATACCATTCTTGTCGGTAAAATCTTTATTCATGTATTTATTTCCAAGCTGATGAACGTATTCAATACGCAAAACCTTAAAAATATTGGTTACGCCAACACCAATTTCTGCATAAGGCACATCCATTTTTGTTGTATTGTAATAGCCGGGTAAATCAAATACAGGCTTATATGCATCGGTTAATGTGCCGTAATGGCATTTTAATGAAACCATTTCGCGTAGCTTTAATTTTTTTATAAACGGAATTCGGTTGAATACCATTCCTCCTCCGTTTAAATCGAGATGCACATTGGTGTAAAGGTTGTGGGCAAACGAAGCGTGGTGCAACAGGTTGTATCGGTATTTCGCATAACCCAACGACATGGACCCAACTGGCTGGTCCAGTAAATCGTAAGGTGCATCGCCGATTAGATAGCCGCCGTTTATCATGTAACGCATAAAGGTTAATCCCATGTTTATTCTTCCAACAATAGAGCCGTGTACCTGGGCATACAATCCGAAATTTTTTGAAATGTTCGGTAATTTTGCCTGGCCAATGTCGGCGCTGATGTTGATTACAGGAATTTCGTCGATATAATATACACGGGCAAAATAGTATTTGTCGTAATATTGTCCGAATGCCAGCCTGGTATTTAGTAGAATCCCATAATTGTTGTAGGTTCTGAAATCGTTACCGTTTCTGATAAAATGAACATCAGGAGTGCTGATGCTATGAAGGAAATAGGGCGAAGCTTCTATGCAAATATTATTGTTTGCATTGTATTCAAAAAGCAGGTTAAAATTCTTTTCTTCTTTCAGGTAGGGATTTTGTTCGCGACTTGTAAGAGCCGCTATAAAGTTTCCGTTACCCCGGGTATTCGGATTCTTCTTAATGAAACGAAGGTATTTATCCTGAGATACCAGAATATAGTCATCGGAGTAGTTGGCTCTGAGAATAAATTTATCTGTTGGCAAAGGTTGATACCCAACGTTAAAACCATATTTCAGTTCATTACTTTTTGTTCCATATCCGAGAAAGCCTCCAACCGTGAAACGCTCAAACATTTTTTCTCCGGTACGTAGTGGAATAGAAAAGCGCTGTCCTTCAATGGCGTTGGTACTGTAAATGTCGAATACCGGACCGATTTCAATTTTTCCACAATCGATATAGCTGGTTAAAACCATTCCTCCAACGGCATCGATCCCTTTAACAACCGAATTTTCTTTTAGTTTGTCCACTCGTTGGTAGGTTTCTTCTTCCAACTGATTGGCCGTGGCAAATTCAGGTTGATCCTGCCATTGGCGCGGCCTTACATTATCTAACCGGTGCGACGTTGAATAGGATGTTGTTTTCGATACCAACCAGTTTCCGCTGTTTATTTGATCGATTCGCTGTGAGCCATATCTCGAAACGGTATCTTTATTCAGAAAGAGCGCCAGGTTTAAACTGATTTCCTGATTTTGATAAAACCATGTGCCATCTTCAGTTTGTTTGTAATTAACGTTGGCTTTAAATCCGTTTACGAAATTAATGTTGGCTTCTTCCTGCACATACGCGTAAATATTTGTAATTGCGAACGTACTGTCTTCTGCTGTAAAACGACCTGTAAAGAGTGGGTTGTATTTGTTTTTTGGAGTGAATGAGAAACTAAAATACTTTTTCCCGTCGATAAAGGTGCTGTCGTTTAAATAGTAATTGTAATGAAGTGAAGCAGTGTTGCTTAGCGGCGAAGTAATACCACGCCCCAGTATGTTGATCTGGTCTTTGTAAAAATCGAGATCGATAACCACATTTAAAAGAATCTGGCTTTCTATGGTTTGATTTAGTTTCGGAAAGATTCCGTCTCTTCGTTTATAAACAGTGCTGTCTTTTCCCAGAGAATAATTCTCTCCTAATTCAGCCAGGTATATGGGCGAAAAACGCATATCCTGCCCGTCCATTTTCATGGTAACCTCATCCATATTATCTATAATGCGGTTTGCCGTGGCTGACGATGAATCGATGGCTACATAAACGGTAGTGCGGGCAAAGGTTTTATAATTCTCAACACTTTGAATTTCTCTCCTGTTTTGTTTCCTGCGATCCATAATTTTTTTGAGAAGAACTTTGGCGCGTGGAATTTCCGGTTTTATTGTTACTTCGCCGAGTTCCTGTACCTCTTCCGACAAAAAAATCATCAACGGATTTTGTGTAATCTCTTTGGCAGGTATTTCTTTTTTATAATATCCCACAGAAGAAATCGAGAGGGTATCGCTTTCAGAAATCGACAGCTCGAAAAAACCGTCTGCATTCGTCATCGTTCCTCTTGTAGTTCCTTTTATCCAGATATTAGTGAAGGGGATCGGTTCATGGCTCTTTTCATCCCTTACATAACCCGTCACTTCCCTGGCAGAAAGGTTAAATTGCAGAATGGCCAGCAATGTGACCACTAATATTTTTTGTAACATCTACGAGTCTGTTTCCTAATTTTCTTTTTTCATTAACCAATATAAACCTTTCACCCCAATCTTTATATCGTCGAGTTTAAACAAAACGAATATTTTTTCGGTATAAGCAACTGCACCCCAGCCAACTGCCAGATAATACATCCAGTGATAAAAGCCAAAAACGAATAATATAAAAAAGAAAATGCTCTGAATATAGCCCGCCGAAACTGCCGAATAAAGATGCAGCCCGGGGATTTTTCCAAATCGTAAAAATGAAACAATATAGCTTAATACAAATACTCCCAGAAATAAAAATAAGATCCATGAATGTGGCTCAATATCAGCCCATTTAAAAACAAAGAGCCCAAGCAAAGCCATGGCATAGGTACAAATGTCGGCCAGGTTATCGAGTGCAGCGCCAAAGTGGGTCTGTAGTTTAAGTAAACGTGCAATGTTTCCGTCTAATACATCGCTTACCAAACTAATGCATAAAAGAATTACATACCAATGTTCGCGTCCGGTGATAGCCATAACCAGAATAACTGGAAATGCCAAAAGACGGTATAAGCTTATAAAATTCGGAATATTTAAAACGTTTTCTCCTTTAATTATTAATTGTTTCATTGTGCTTTTTATAAATCGTTTTTGTATTGTTGATCAACTTTTAACATGCTAATTTATAAAATAATTATGCAACTATTTTTTTCTGTCGTTTTGAAAGATTATCAACAAAATAGCTGAGCATGTTGCCAATTTCCCGGTCATTAAGTTCGTATTTGCCGTTCAAATTTAAGGCAAGATCGCGGGCACTTGTATCAAATTTTAAATTTATTTCAGTATAACTATCCGTAAAAGACATGCCTATGGCAATTAATCGTTCTATCGAATTCATCTCTTTTTTATCCAGATCTTTTAACGGAATTAAGGTTAGTGGGAGCAGATCGTCGAGTGTTTTAATAATGAACCCGTTTTTTACTGATTTTTTCGATGCAAAATTCATAATTACCGGAAGGGAAGGAGTATGTACCGTTCTCGAGAGATATTCAACAACTGTATCAATAGGAATAAGGTTTTGAGTTGACTCCGGATCCACATGTATGCGAATAACTTCGTTTGGATAGCGGTTTGATAAACTGAACAGTCTTTTTGCAAAATCGAAGATCCCATAATCTGTTTTGGTTACGCCGGTTTTACAGTCGCCAACCACTTGCGACAGGCGTATAATATGCCCGTTGAATTTTTGCTCTTCAATGTAATTTCTTACCACATTTTCTCCATATCGTTTCGAAAGTTCATAATAGTTCCGAAATGCCGAAATGGGCTCGTTATCATAAAATTTTTCTTCAAATATTTTTGTGCTGACACCACAGGAATATGCGGTTCCGATATAGAAGAATCTTGATTTAGCTGTTGCATATTTTTGAAATACAGAAACAGAGTTTGTTACCCCATCAATATTTGTAGCAAATATTTCTTTTTTCGACTTTTCATCGTATTTCAGGCTTGCTGCAAAATGAAAATAGTCTATATCATTATTAAAAATAAGATCCATTTCATTTTTCATCAACCCAAAATCTTTTTCAAGCAGCGAATATGAAAAAACCTGCAAATTACTTGTATCCACTTTTCCATCTTCGTTGATATCATCTAAAACTTTTTGCATTCTTTCTGCAGGGCTGAGCGTTTTATTTGCCCTTACCAATGCAATTACCTTAAATTTTTGTTTTAAGAGGCTGCTAATAAAGTTGGAAGCAACATAACCGTTTGCTCCGTTAATTACAATTGTTTTCATCTTGTATTTTGGCTCTAAATGTTTGTTTAAATAACTTATAAATTCATTTTTTGTTTGTTAAAGGAATAGATATAAAATAAGCACTGCACTTAGCGGAATACTCAAATTATCTGATCCTCTCCAGCTTATTAATTCGGCCAGGGTTGTTACAATTCCTATTGTTAATGCTAACCAAAAGGCTTTTAAATCAAAAAGGCCCCGGTGGAAATAAAGTGCGATTAAACTGATTACAAAACTTGAAACCAGAAATGCACCTGAACCCAGCCATGTTTTATTCAACTTTTTACCTCTAATTTTAATACGGCCGTTGTAGGCCTTAATATTAATTCCCAGTATTGCTGCCATTGGATCGCAAACAGCCAATATCAGCATCGGAAGAATGTATAAAAACATATTTCCTTTGAGGTTCGAAATCAAAAATGTGAGGTATATGGATAATGGCAATAAATAACTGCCTATTGATTTTCGTTCAATATCGTGGATCGATTTTAACTGTTTTCCAAATTGAGTAACGAATAATACGATAAAAAACAGAAATGCCAGCGCTAAAACATACCAGTGAGAAGGGAAAATATAGGGAAATGGCACAGCTGCCAATGTAGCCGTAAAATGAGCGAATTTTCTGGTAAACTCTCCTCTTAGTTTTAACCTTCTGTAGTTTAACTCGTTAAAAATCAATAATAAACTAATTCCTATTAAATAAACAAACGATAGTACAACTAAATTTCCCATACATTAATTTTTATATTCCTAAAAGATATATTCCTGCAGCAGCCCAGGCTCCTCCGGCAATTAAGCTGTCGAAACGGTCGAGAAAACCACCGTGCCCGGGTATTAAATTGCTGTAATCTTTTACTCCGTATTTTCTTTTATATAATGATGCCAGAATATCGCCGGTGAAAGCAAAAATCACCGTTCCTGCGGTAAATAATATCAGTTCAGGTATTGATCCGTTAAAAAGACTTTTTAGCAGAAATGCACTGGCCAATGAAATAATTGCACCTCCCAAAAGACCTTCCAATGTCTTGTTTGGACTGATTTTGGGCATTATCCTGGTTCGCCCGAAAAGTTGGCCGCTTATCTGGCTAAAACTGTCGAAAATGGAAAGAATCAGAAATGTAAAAAGTATCAGATTTTCACCGGCCCGGCTAAATACAAATAAGCCTGCTGATAAAATTGAGTAGATAACGATTGAAAGGGAGAAAAACACCGGAAGCTTAAATTTGTCGTGGTAGAAAAGCCGGATGAGTTCAACTAATCCCATCGCAACAATCAGAATGGCGATGTAATGAAAAACGATCGGCCGGATAGTAATACCAAAAAACAGTATGTTTATAATGATGAAATAAACACCAAATTTGGTATAACTTTTTCGGGCAACGGCTGGCTCCTTTATCCTGTTAATCAGGTAGAATCCAATTCCTCCCAACAAAAAATAACTTAATATGATTATATATATTAATCGTTCCATATTCTAACTAGTGACTTCCAATTATCATTAAAATCCCAATGGCAATCATTACCAGTGCGTATCCGTATTTTGCTTTGTTCTCCGATTTGTCGATTTTTATTTTAGCCAGTAATCGTGGTCCGGCAATAGCTCCAATTGTCGATCCGGCAGTGAGGAAAAAGACCAAAGTGAGATCAATTTTTCCAACCAGGAAGTGCGCTCCCGTGGCAAAAATGGTATTGACCAAAACAATCAAAAGCGAAGTGCCAATAACCATTTTAATAGGAATCCGCATCGAAAACAATCCTGCTAAAACAGGTGCTGTTCCACTGGTTCCGAATGTTCCGGTTATAGTACCGGCCGCCACTCCGAAAAATGAACCTTTAATAACTTTAATTATGCCAGCAGGTTTTAACTCCTCGCCATTATTTTCATTGTTTTTCTGATCTTTCCATGCATTAAAAATCATGTTTAGGGCTATAAGAATTGAATAAATTCCAAAGGTTGTTTTTAGTAAGCTGTCACTGATACTATTCGCAATCGTAGCCCCAGCAAAAGCCCCTATAATTCCACTGATGACAAAGATCTGCGCGGTTTTAAAATCGATATGATTTTTTCGGTAATGTCCAAGAGATCCAAATATGCAAATGGGCAATGTGGCTACAAGTGATGTAATAACAGCTGTTTGCGCCGGTACCTTCAAAAGAAGGGTTAAAATGGGCAAAAAGAAAAATCCGCCACCACCACCAAGCATGGTTCCAAACAGCCCAATAATAAGAGCTAAAATGGGAAGGATAAAATATATTGGTTCTATAGGCGAGTAAAAAAACATATTACAAAAATTAGATCGTGTAAACCATAAAGATTTACCGTTAATACATTTGTATACTTATATTCTTATTATTTGTTATAATCAATGAACTTAGATTATATAATGTAAAGTTTAAGTACCTGATACTGTGATGTTAAAATCATCAATATTTATTTTGTTAAGAAAGGAGAAACTGGAAACTTCCATATTCGTACTTTCTCCTGTTTTTAAGTTTTTTGTTTGAATTTTTTGGGGATAAAAGGCATTGCTCTTGTTATCTACTTCCATATATCCTGAAAGTTCGACAACAGTGGTTAGTTTATTTTTCGAACTATATTTTTCAATTCCTAATAGTCTTTCTTCATCCACCGAAACAAAGGCAATACCATATCCCTCGTTTTCGTTCCCTTCAATCTTTATTTTATAGCACTCGGTGTTGTATTTCGTTTCCCGTCCCATTAAAATATAATTGAAATCTGTTTCGAGGAGTTTATTGAAACGGGTAACCGGAATTTCGCTCCCCATTATTTTTAGATTGTTTCGGCTGGCCCTGATTTTTTGAATCTTTCCGGTAGAAGGCATATATATTTGAATGATACCTTTTTTGTCGGTATAATCGGTGGTTAGGATTTTAGTTCCCTTTACATTTTCCGGCGCCTCAAATTCAATAAGGGCTCTTTTTTCGTCACCAATTTCTGCAAAGGATACCGATAATGTTTTCGATTTACTTTCTCCTTTTTTATTTATCGTTTCCAGGTTAAATTTTAGATGAATATTCTTTAAGGCAAGAATTTTCTGAGAATGCTCAATTAATCTTCTGGCCTCGGCGTTATCGTTTGCAAATGTTGCCAGACTAATGAATAAAAGAGTTGATATAAATAATAATTGTTTCATCTTATTTTTTTGTTTTCGTTCTGTTAAAAATGAATGCCGGCAGATAGCTTCTTAATTTTACCTGTTTTTCTGAACTCCATTTAACAGGTATCTTCGCATAGTGTGATCCATATGCAGAGATTATGGCAGGAACCAGTAATAATGCACAAATCAGACAAGAGAAAATGGAAACTACCACCAATATCCCAAAGAAGCGCAGCGGGGCGAAATTTGAAAATATAAGTACCGAGAAACCTACTATTACCGACAAGGCATTAAAAACAATTCCTCTTCCTGTGGTAAGCAGAGTTGTGCGAATGGCAGTATGCGAATTATTTGTTTTCTGAAATTCTTCTTTGTATTTCCATAGAAAGTGGATGGTGTAATCTACACCTACACCAATCATTACCGACGAAAGCAGGGTGGTAACAATATCCAGCGAAATTCCCAGATATCCCATAATCCCAAATAAAATGATGACAGAAAGAATCAGCGGTAAAATTCCTTTCAATCCGGCCCTCACAGACTTGAATATGTACCATAACAACAAGAAAATAATTATAAATGCAAGGATAAGAGAAGATATCTGTCCGCTAATTACCATATCGGCAATCTGAATTTTTGAAAGTCCAGGACCGGCAATGCAAACCAGGTTCGGATCATTTTTCGTAATGTTCGTTAGCGCTTTTAAGATAGATTTCATTGTTTGATTGCTGCCATCTTTCATACTAACCAGAATCCGGGCATTTTCGTAATTGTAATCTATTAACTGGGAAACCTGATCTTCGTAACCGCTCATCGAAAATATTTCGAGGTACTGTTCTGCTTCTGCTTCTGAACCGGGAAGTGCCATGTAACCTTTTTCGTCGGGAGTATAAACTCCTTTGCTCAATTCTTTGAAGAATAAACTAGGCGATATAACATGCCCAACCTGTGAAATTTTTTCGATTTCATTTGTGTACTGATCCATTCTTTTCAATATCTCCGGATCCAGAATATTTCCCTGAAAAAGAATGGAAACGTACTGAGAACCTCCAAATTTGTGGTTCACCAGGTCAATGCCCTCTCGAATATCCGAATTCCCGATAAAATAACTTTCAACGTCAGTATCCACTTTCAGGTACATAAAACCGGCAATGCCTAGAACTGTTGCCAGGAAAAAGCCTGCCAATATCCTTTTCGGATGGTAAATAATCCAATCCGACGACATACGAAGAATCTTATCAAGAAATGCAACTTTTTGCGATTTTACAGATTTTTTTTGGCCGGGCTTTTTGTAAAAGCTTAGCAAGATGGGAACCAGAACCAGGCTCATAATTAAAGCCAGACCGATCCCAACCGACGCCAAAACACCCAACTGTGCAGCCGGAGGCATTTTATGAGAAAGTAATCCCAGCATTCCGCCGATTGTGGTTAGAGCGGTTAGCAGAACGGGCTTGCGTAATTCTTTGTATATCGAAATTGCTACCTCTTTCATACTTGTAATTTGCCCGGCTGAAAGTTTTTCCTGGTACAGGTTAATAAGGTGTATGCTGTAATCGTTCGCTATGGCTATCATCATTATGGGCAAAAGCAACGAAATAATGGAGATTTCCCAGCCCAGAACGGCCATTAATCCAAATGAAAAGATGATGGATAAAATAACAACCGTAAATGGCAAAAGTACGCCCTTCCATTCTCTGAATGATAAGTAAAGCATGAGCACCATTAAAAGCAGCGCCGCCGGAAGCAGGGTAAACAAATCTCTTTTTATGTAAGACTTTATGGAGTTTCTGATATAAGATAATCCTCCGATAAACACTTTCTCTTCCCCTGGAATTTCGTTTATAACGTTTTTAATGGATGAGATAATTTCTTTATCTGGAATGGTGTCTGATTTTGTTAAAATAATGGCTGTGGCAGAAAGATCTTCTGCAACAAAACGTTGGCCCATTTTGCTGTTAAGGATCTTTTGTTTTAGACCTTCCAGATCTTTGGGATCTGACGGAATTTTGTCGATAATTGGTTCGATGGTAGTAAAACCGTCTTCCAGCGAAATGTCGATGACATCAATAAGCGATTGGCATCGTTCAATACCGTCCAGATCACTCAGTTTTGTCGTTAGTTCTTGAATCCTTTCAAAGGTGGCGGTATTTATTATATCTTTTTCGTCAGTAAGAATCAACATTATTTTTTCGCTTCCTCCAAATATGCTGTCTAATACCTGAAGATGTGCACGGTTGCCAACTTCTTTGGGTATGTATTCAGTAAATCCTTCATTAATCTTTAGTTTCGAAAACTGGAAAATCGACAGAACCGCCAGTACAATACAGGCAATTAAAATGAAGAAGCGATATTTATAAATAATTTTTGTCATTCATTCTGTCTTGATTCAAACACCCTTTTTAATCTTTTATATTTTATGTTATACTGTTCTGAATCAGTGAGGTTACAAAGTGTTGGTGGAAATAATCTTCACTGTTGTGCAATTTTGTCAGGCACAACTAGGTCTCTCTCTATATTCTCACTTATCCCTTTTTTAACATTTTATAAAATCCAAGCATTTGATTATTCATTGTTCTAATTGTTTTATCAACCGAATCGTTACCTATCAAATTTCCCGCCAGTCCCATTTTTATGGAATAAAATTGTGAGGCGAGAGTTGAAGCATCAATATCATTCCTAATCTCTCCTTTTTTCATTGCCTGTTCCAATACCGTTTGGGTTTTCGCGATCTCTTTATGAATCAGTTTCGACTTTGTTTCAGCAAAATCAGGATAGTGTCGTGCTGCATCAACATATAACGAAATATAATCTATTGGTTTATAAAGTTCGGAGTTGCCAAAAATTGATTTTATTGTTTTTTCGGCCTGCTCCATATTCAGCAAAATAAAATCGTATAAGTTGATATTGTCAACATCAATTTCACATGTAGGAATCTGAAGATACTTATCAACTACCAACCTGTACAATTCTTCCTTATTTTTAAAATGATGATAGAGCGCACCTTTAGTCATTCCAATAGCGTTACTTATATAACTTATGGAAACAGCCTCGTAGCTGTGCCTTAAAAACAATTTAAAAGCCTCGTCAATAATATATTCTTTCGTATCCCTCATTTCCTGAACGAACGGTATGTAAATATCTCAAAATTATGAATTGTGATTCTGATTTCACAATTTTATTTAACATTTTTTAAGGAATGGGGGAGCTTATTTTTGCTGTAAAAGAATGTAGAAAACAGTGTGACAGAGAAGTCTGCTATTTCAAATAATGTTTCTAATAACTAAACAGATTTTAATGATGTTTCGGCCATAAACATGGAGTAAGCTTAAATTCTGAAAAAACGGCGTTAAAAGAAGATTCTATCGGGCTACATGCATAAACTCCAACTTTTATTTTGGGCATATTTTTGTGCATGTGTAACATTCTCATTTGCTTAAAAGATTCTCCGTCGATTGAGTTCTCAACGTAAAAATCCTGACCACGGCGGCTTACCCGGAACCACATTCCTGTCTGATCTGCGGGAATATCAACGCTGGCCCAGTCTGAATATCCGAGGTTGGTCACCACAGATCCCAGTCTGCGAACATTGTCGTTTTCGTATTCAGTTGAAACTTTTACCCAGTTTTCGCTGTCGGAATAGAGTAAAATTCCACACTGATCGTAGAGTTGAATTGCCTCCTCGTATTCTGTTTTTACCTGGAATGAGAAGTCTCCTTCCACTTCCTTAAGCAAAGCCGGTGCATTGTCGTTTTTGAAACCATAATAAGTCCGTTGCCATAAATCGGTTCCTGGGGCAGTGCAAATCAACAGTCGCTCTCCTTCGCTTACGAATTTTTCGGGTTTGTTCATCCAATGGAAACGATCAAAAACAGATGATTTCATAGTCAGTAAATTTAGTTGTAAATTAATTGAACCGTTGTTTTATCTGAAATCCTTCCGGTAATCTGAAGGAGTCTTCCCCATAATCACTTTAAAATAGTGGTTAAAATTTGCCAGGTTATTATAACCACATTCATAACATATTTGTGTGATCCGTTTATCGGTTTCTGCCAACAATTTGGCGGCAATTCCAATTCTCACACTTTTTACATAATCCATAAAAGTCTGGCTGGTTTTCTTTTTAAAATACCTGCAAAAAGAACTGGGCTCCATGTAAACCAGATTGGCAGCTTCCTGCAGATTAATACCTTCCTGCACATTCTGAAATACGTATTCGTAAATTTTATCTATCTGGTCGCGGTCTTTATTATAGGTGTCGGGCATCGACGAAGGAAGCGCCAAATATTCACGATCCTCTATTTTCAGCAGGTGACTGAACACCTTTAGCAAGTGAATATATTTTTCAAGTCCCGTTGTGTTTACCATTGTCATTAATGTAATGGCGACCTTTTTTGTTTCCGAACCTTTAAATACAATGCCACCGCTCGCCAGTTTCAAAAGATCAACAACATTTTCCAATTCAGGGATATTAAAAAAGTCGGAACTGATCAGATTTTCATAAAAATGGGTAACGACGCATTCCGGATTTTTATTTTTTTCTGTTTCCGATACCTCCCAGCAATGCGAAATATCCGGCCCCAGCAACACCAGATCACCCGGAGTATAACTTGAAATATGATTTCCCACAATCCTTCTTCCCGAACCCGAAGTGATTAAATTCAATTCAAAATTTTTATGCGAATGAATTTTATCAGATCCGGGATCCATTTTTAATCGCCGGGTTATAAATGAGTGTTTGTGCGGGACAAAAATCTTTTCGTAGATAAATTCCACTGTTAATGTTTTTTTGTCTTAAATCTGTAGCTGTTGTTCAAACTGTATAAATTTAAGTCAAAATTTAATGCAAAACAAACAATATTACAGAAGCAAATGCTTTCAGAATGGTTTTTCTTTGTAATACTATTTTTAAACTGACTTATTAGGCAAAATAAATTCAATACAACAGCAAATGAGCTTAATGTTACAGGGAATTATTCCACCGGTTGTTACTCCGTTAAAAGGAGAAGACCAGTTAGACGAAAAAGGAGTGGAACAACTGCTTGAAAATTTGATTTCGGGTGGCGTACACGGAATATTTTTATTGGGTACCACCGGAGAAGCAACAAATTTGAGTTATCCGCTCCGTAAGCAATTCATAAAAAAGGCATGTGCAGTAATTAATAAAAGGGTTCCGGTTATTGTGGGTATTACCGATACCTCGCTGGCCGGCTCGCTCGAAATCGCCGAATTTTCGAAAAGTGTTGGAGTTGATGCTCTGGTTATTTCGGCACCTTATTATTTGCCAATTTCACAAGAGGAATTTGTTGCCTACCTGGAGTATTTGGTTCCAAAATTACCTTTGCCGTTTTTACTGTATAACATGCCAGGCTGCACGAAAATGCACGTTTCTGTAGAAACCGTTAAAAAGGCAAAAGCGTTGGGCGCTCTTGGAATTAAAGACAGTTCGGGCAATCTGGAGTACTTTTATGAATTGACAGAAACATTTAAGGATGAATCGGAATTTACGGTATTGTGCGGAACAGAGCTGTTCTTGCCCGAATCGGTTATCTACGGAGGAAACGGAGGAGTTTCGGGAGGCGCGAATATTTTTCCGAAAGTATTTGTGGAATTATATGAAGCTGCTTTGGCCGGTAACAGCAAAGAAATTTTGAGACTCCGTGAAATTGTCATCCAGATTGAGAAAAAAATATATAATATTGGAACGGAGAGTTCGAAACATATTAAAAGCATCAAATGTGCTTTGTCGATTTTGGGTGTTTGCGATGGGTATGTAGCACAACCTTTTTCTAAATTCGGTGAAAAAGAATACCGCCAAATGGAACAAAATTTACAAGAACTTTTCGAAATGTATCCTGAATTAAGGAGCTAACTATTTAAAAAGAGACAGACTAAAATGAACCTTACGCTAATAGACCTTATTGTTTTTATTATTATCACGCTGGGCAATGTATTGTTTGGTGCAAGTTTTTACTTTCGGAATAAAACATCGGACCAGTTTACTTCCGGCGGCGGGAAATTACCTGCCTGGGTAGTGGGAATGTCGATTTTTGCAACCTTTGTAAGTAGTATCAGTTTCCTGGCTTTACCGGGCAAAGCGTACATGACAGACTGGAACGCCCTGGTATTTAGTTTTGCCATTCCCATTGCAGCGATTCTGGCAGTCAAGTTTTTTGTGCCATTGTACAGGAAACAGGGAAGTATTTCTGCCTATACTTTTTTGGAAACCCGGTTCGGCAATTGGGCCAGAATGTACGCATCGCTTTGCTACGTATTAACACAATTGATGAGAACCGGTGCGATTTTGCTTTTACTGGCTCTTCCTTTAAATGCCTTTTTCGGGTGGAATGTGAAAACCATAATTATTGTAACCGGGATTGCCGTAACTGCTTATTCTATGTTGGGCGGAATTCAGGCTGTGGTTTGGACCGATGCAATTCAGGGGATTATTTTAGTTATTGGTGCCATTGTTTGCGCAGCAGCTTTAACTTTTTCCATGCCCGAAGGTCCGTCGCAGGTTTTTGAAATTGCAGCGGCCAATAATAAATTCAGTATGGGAAGTTTTGGTGCCAGTGTTTCACAATCTACTTTTTGGGTGGTATTGATTTACGGATTGTTTATCAACCTGCAGAATTACGGCATCGATCAGAATTTTGTGCAGCGTTACATGACAACAAGCACGGTTAAAAAAGCAAAATCGTCGGCATTGTTTGGCGCATTATTGTATTTGCCTGTTTCACTCATTTTTTTCTATATAGGAACAGCATTGTTCTCATATTATACGGCACAACCCGACTTGCTTCCCGATGAACTCAGACAGCCCGGGACAGGTGATAAAGTTTTCCCTTATTTTATAGTGAACGGCCTGCCTAAAGGAATTACCGGTTTATTAATTGCGGCTATTTTTGCAGCAGGAATGAGTACCGTCTCAACAAGTATTAACAGCACAGCAACTATTATACTTACCGATTATTACCAGCGCTACTTCGAGAAGAAATCAAACGGAAAATCAACCGAGAGATCTGAAATGAAAGTGTTGTATATTGCATCAGTAATTTTTGGATTTTTGGGTGTGGTTATTTCACTTTCGTTGGTGGGAGTTGAGAGCGTTCTTGATGCATGGTGGTCGCTGGCCTCTATTTTTAGCGGAGGTATGCTGGGGCTTTTCCTGCTGGCTTTCCTCTCGAAAAAAGTACGGAATATAGATGCCGCTGTTGGTGTGATTGTTGGTGTACTGGTAATTATGTGGATGAGTTTGTCTCCGCTTTATTTTACGGAAGGGAAACTTTTGGCATTTAAAAGTCCATTCCACAGTAATTTAACTATTGTAATTGGTACTTTAGTAATTTTCCTTGTGGGATTTTTAGGAATGAAAATTTTTGCAGCAAAAAAACAAGAGTAATTATGAAGATATTAGCATTTATTTTAGCCTGTTTTGCGGTTAGTGCCCTTTCAGCGCAGAAACCTTTTAGTGGCGACAAAGCCATCGTAAAGTCTGAATTTATATACGATGTGAATGATGTAAGTTTTCCCAGTTGTCATGCCTCAACAATTATTGAAACCGAAAATGGTTTACTGGCATCGTGGTTTGGCGGAACGTACGAAAGGCATCCTGATGTTGGGATTTGGATTAGTAGTTTTGAAAATGGGAAGTGGAGCGCTCCTGTTGAAGTGGCCAATGGAATTCAGCATAAAGATTTGCGCTATCCAACGTGGAATCCGGTTCTTTATAATACTGGTAAGGAGATCAAACTTTTTTACAAAGAAGGCCCCAATTGTGCTGATTGGTGGGGAGAAGTAATTACGTCGAAAGATAACGGAAAAACATGGTCGGAACCAATTCGTTTACCCGAAGAAATCTGGGGACCGATTAAAGATAAACCGGTGATGTTAAAAACAGGTGAGTTGCTTTGCCCGTCGAGCACAGAACTGGATGGCTGGCAGGTGCATATGGAGATTACACCCGACTTTGGGAAAACATGGGAACGTACAAAATCGTTGAACGATGGCCATAAACTGGGTGCCATTCAGCCTACCATTTTAATGCACGAAAACGGGAAACTGCAGGCTCTTTGCAGAACAAAATCGCAATTGATTTATACAACCTGGTCGGAAGATAATGCCAGAACCTGGACTGAAATGGAAGCAATTTCGTTGCCAAATCCAAATTCAGGGATTGATGCTGTTACATTAAAAAATGGTAAACACATTTTGGTGTATAACCACACTATTCGAACAGAAGAATGTAAAGGCAGGAATGTTCTTAACGTTGCCGTTTCTGATGACGGAATAAACTGGGAGGCTGCTCTAGTTCTTGAAAATGATGCGGATAAAAAGGGTGAATATTCTTATCCAGCGGTAATTCAAACCGAAGATGGTTTGGTTCATATTACCTACACCTGGCACCGTACTCAAATAAAACACGTGGTAGTTGATCCTGCAAAATTGGAAACAAAGCCCATTGTTGACGGTGTATGGCCTGAGATATAAAATTAAACGTATTCATCCGGTAGCTTAAAGTCAACGGGTGAATATGTTCTATTTTCTTCCTAATGACAAACGACCTCTGACCAGTGACTCATTTCCTGTGTTAACGACGAAAACCTGCATCTCAACGAAAAAATTCGTTAAAGGATTTTATTCCGTGTATTTTTGATTTAGAAAATTTAAAATCGAATAAGATGAAAACACGGAATATTTTTATTGTAGGAATTATAGCTCTTTTATTATCGGGCTGTGTAGTGTATTCGTTCTATCCTTTATATACAGAAAAAGATTTGTTTGAAAACGACATTTTACTGGGTGAATGGTTCGAAGATGATAACCAGGATATTCAGTTCAATGATGCAGATGATGAATGGGTATTTGAACACCCGTTTATTGGAAATGAAAAAGATAGCATTCGCGACAAAAAATCGTACCGGTTAACCTTAACATCAAATGAAAATGATGTTATCAAGGAGTCAAAATTCGATGTTCATATAATAAAGCTTGCCGGTCAGTATTTTCTCGATTTTTATATGGAAGAATATGGAGCCGATGATGATGACGTCACCTTGTCAACTTTTCATTTAATTCCGGTACATACTTTTGCCAAACTTATTGTGAACGAAGATAAGCTTGAAATAAGATGGTTCGACCCGGAATGGCTTGAAGATTTAATTAAAGAAAATAAAATCAGGATCCATCACGAAGACAACGGCGATTTTATTCTGCTAACGGCCAAACCAAAGGAACTTCAAAAGTTCGTAACGAAATATGTAAATTATGAAGAAGCGTTTAAAGATGCCTTACAGGTAGAATTATACCGTAAATAGATGAACCGAAATATAAAAATAGTTTTGGCCCGCCTGATAAACAATAGGATATTACAACATGTCCTGTTTTGGTGTTTGTCGTTTTTAATACTTATGAACGTATTAAAGGTTTCGGCAGACATAAAACGTATCGACCTTGTTTATACAGCGGTTTTCCACATTCCTATAGTTTTGGTTGTTTATCTGAATTTACAGCTTCTTTTTCCTTTGTTTTGGGAGCGACAAAAGTATTTTATTTATTCCGTAGCCGTGTTGTTGCTCGCTGCCATGGGATCGGGTTTTTACTTGTTGCTTTTTGACCGCTGGATCGATTATATTTTTAAAGGATATTATTTTATTGCTTATTACGGTTTTTGGGATATTTCTTTGTTTTTTGCCATCTATCTGATCGCTACCAGTTTGTTACGTTTGGCGCGATTCTGGTTCAGAGCACAGGAGCTGGAAACGGAAAAAACCTATGCAGAACTGAAGGCTCTGAAATCGCAGATTAATCCTCATTTTTTATTCAATTCTTTAAACAGTATTTACAGCCTGGCACGTAAAGAGTCGAAAGAAGTTCCCGATAAAATAGTTCAGCTCAGCGATCTGATGCGGCACATTTTGTACGAATCGGATGTGGAATTTATTCCACTGGAGAAAGAGGTTGAAATGGTGAAAAACTATATTGAGCTACAAAATTTAAGGGCACAACAAAACAATCAGATTCATCTTGATGTAGTGGGAGAGGTGAAAGGAAAGAAAATTGCTCCGCTTATATTTTTGCCTTTTGTTGAGAACAGTTTTAAGCATGGATTAAAAGGTGGTGCTAAAAATGCTTTTGTTCATATTAAACTGGAGGTAACAAGATTTGTGTTGAACTTTGAAATAATAAACAGCATTGGCAAATCTACTGAACCGACAGAAGATATTTATAAAGGAATTGGTATTGCAAACATCAAAAAGCGTCTGTCGTTAATATATCCCGAGCAGCATAAACTAAAAATTTCAAACAACTCCGAAACTTTTAAAGTATTTTTACAGGTACAGTTGAGGTAAGGGGAAATGGTAGAATGGTAGAAAGGTTTAAATGGGGCAAGGTTTAAGAACTAAGAAAATGTTTGAATGCATGAATGCTTTAATGATTAGTTATTGAATGTTTATCGACTCGTAACTCGACACTCTGCATTAGTTACTTGCAGCTTGTACTTGTAGGTTGCCGCTGATAAAGATTATTCTTTGAATATGAAATTAAACTGTTTAATAGTAGACGACGAACCTCTTTCGCAGGAAGTGATTGAGGATTTTGTTAATACCTGCCCTGAGTTAAAACTTGTGGCGGTTTGTAACGATGCTTTGGAAGCAGGTGAATTCATTAATAAGGAAAAGATTGATTTATTATTTTTGGATATTAATATGCCCAGGTTGAGCGGAATTGGTTTTGTGAAGAGCTTAATAGAACCGCCGCTGTTTATCCTGGTAACTGCCTATCCCGAATATGCGATTGAAGGTTTTGAAGTGGATGCAGTTGATTATTTGCTTAAACCTGTTTCCTTCGAACGATTCCGCACAGCCGTTAATCGAGCTTTGGAACGCTTCTCTTCCCGCGAAGAGGCACAGGTAAATCACCTGATGGTTCGAGCCAATAAAAAGAATTATCGATTGAATTTTGATGAAATAATTTATCTGGAGGCACAGGGCGATTATGTCCGCTTTATCACCGATAGCCAGTCGTTGATGGTACACGGAACAATGAAAGAGTTCTTGGAACAGCTCCCTGAAAAACGATTCGAACGTATACACAAGTCGTATGTCATCTCGCTGTCGAAAGTGATATATGTGGAAGGGAATCAGGTAACCCTGGGGAAGTACAAACTTCCGGTAAGTATTAATTATAAAGATGCTTTTATGGGAAAACTGAATGCATAAAAAAGGCACAAACCAAACGATTTGTACCTCTTTTTTCATCCTGGTATATTTTAAAATCTCCAACCGAGCGTAAACATTACGTCGTGGTTCAATGTGTTAAATTCTATCGGACTTGGTTGAGGATAATAGCTTGAAGAAGGAGCAGAATATGGTAATTCATAATTTTTCATATCGGTTAAACGATAAGCCAAATCAAAAGAAAATCCTCCAAAACGGTATCCCAATCCGGCTGAGTAGGTCATCAGTTTGTCATCAGATTTAAATTGTACATTATTAAACGACTCTGATTTATATGCCGATGGATAATACTCGTAACCAGCTCTTAAACTCATATTGTTGGTGGCTTTTATTTCTCCACCAATCCTGATGTTTCCAACCGATCTGTATGCATCGCTTATATCGCTGTTTTCGGAAGTGAAATTATAACCATCGCCTCCTCTTCTCAGCTTTGCTGAACCATAATCAACAAATTCGTAATCAATACTCAAAAGACCTTTTTTTGCAATCACGAAAGCTCCGCTTAAATTGGCCCTGAGAGGAGATTCTAAACGGTAGTCGTAATTATTATAGGGAGAATGACCTTCGTCGTAAGTTAAACCTCCGTCTGAAAAATCATTAACAGAATACATGGAAGTATGGAAGTAATCGTGCATGTCGTAAAAAGTCGGAGTATGTATCGAAGCTCCCAAACGTACAGCATTAACAGGTTTAAATATAATTCCAACTTTAAAATTATAACCGGTTCCGGTAGTTCTTTGATAACTGTCGAATTCCATACTTTCAAAATTTGGGATATCACCTTCGTCCCATTCTTCGTAAATCGCAGATTCTTTATAATATATATCTACTATTCCCAGCGAAGCACCTACATATAGGTTGTGGTTGAAGTTTAAACCTAAGGCAAACGAATATTCATCGATGGAACCTGATTTGGAGATACTTTTTAGTTGAGAAACAGGGTAGTTTTGAATCTCTGTGTCGAATGGATTCTTCTGAATATCGCTTCTCCAAAATCCAGCATCTTCATCGTAATACATTAAATCAGCACCCGAACCATTTTCAGAGTTATAATAAGCGAGTTCTTCGTAATAGTCGCTCCACATGTTCCCGTTATTTACATCCTCTCCATTTGCATTTTCAATCAGATCATCCAGGAACGAACTCTCAACTCCGGAAGCTCCGGCTAAAAAATTGCTGTTAAAATCCTTCAATCTGTTGTATCCAATTCCCAAGTTTACGCTTATTAAACCCGCTTCGCTTTTAACAGCTGTAGGTATGGTAGTAACATAACTTATGTTGTTTAATGCAAAGTTATATTTGTTGTCCTCCATCGTGGTGTTCATATAATTCCCTTCAATTTTGGAATAACTGAATTTTGGTGTCAAAGTGAATTCTGATGAACGATATAAACCTATTCCGGCAGGGTTAATCGAAACTGAAGTAAAGTCTCCGCCTAAGGCACCGAAAGCATTACCCATTCCTCCGGCACGTGCTGTACCGCTTACCTGGAAATTTGAAAAACGTAATGCATCAACCATGTCCTGTGCCTGGATCATAAAAGGAACGAAGGCGGTAATTATAAGAATTACTATACTTTTTTTCATCTCTTTTAGTTTTAATTATTTATGGCTTGGTTTATAACAAATTAATTATGTTTTTGTTATATGCCACTGTGTTTTCTGTTTATAAATAATTTGGGCAGTTAACTTTAAGATTATCGTCTTCTTCCGCCGCTGTTTCCTGATGAACGAGAAGAGCTTGAGCTGGAACCTCTTGATGAAGAGGAAGAAACCGAGCTTCTGGATCCTCCTGAGTATGATGAACTGCTTCTGTAACTGCTTCCGCTGCTTCTTGTTGGAGAACTGCTGCGATAAGTGCTGGTCGATTTTGTTGACGACGGAGCCCTGTAAGTTCTTGACGAAGCGCCACTGCTCGAACTGCGGTTGTATGTAGAACTTGAACGATATGATCTGTTATAGCTGGCGGCAGAACGTGGTGCAGAGTAACTGTTACTTGAACTGTTGCTGTTACTATTGCTTATTACTCTGGGTTTGGTATAAGCACTACGAGTACTTGAGCTACTTGGTCTTGTGTAAACCCTGCTTTGTGTGGCAGTTGTAGCCTGTCTTGTATAGGTTCTTGTATTGGTATTATTTGCACTTGAACTTTTTACAGTTGCACTGTTTGCATTACTTGAACTTGTACGCCTTCTTTCTGTCAATACAGAGTTGTCGGTTGCCGATTTTGTAGTAGCAGTTGTTCCTCTGGTTCCGGTAGCAGTTGGTCTGCGTGCACTTATCCCCGAATCAACGTTAGTTCCCGATCTTCTTGAATTACTTGCTGAAACTGCTGCCGCTGAAGTAGATCTTCGTCCGCTGTCGCCACGGTAAACATTTGTTCCAGTTGATCTTCTTTGTCCATAAGTGTAATCTCTTCCGTTGCCATAGTGTGGATAGTTCGGATAATAACCTCCTCCGCCACCACACCAGTAGCCACCTCCGTAGTATGGAGGATAATAGCCCCAGCCGTAGTAAGGATAACCATATCCGTATCCCCAGCCGTAATAACCTCCCCAGCCATAGTAACCTCCCCAGCCCCACGACATTGACCAATAGGGAGAGTAATATGAAGAGTAATAATATGGATCATAAAAGAAGGGATCGTAATATGCCCAGCTGTCCCAGTAAAACGGATCGTAGAAATACGGACGGTGGAAACGGCGAATGCGATAAGCATAGTCGAGTTCATCGCCATCGTAATAATTATTGATGACGTATTTCATTTCATCGTCGTTATAATATATCGTGGTATCGCTGGCTTCCATATCCATCTGATCCATGTTGTAACGCAATACATCGGCATCTTCTTCCGATCCTTCAAAAATGTAGTTATTCATGGTATTACTACCATCATCATTTTTTTCAATATTGCTAATTATCATCGTATTTGCCGATTTTTCAACCGGTTTCTCAACCACTCTTTCCTCTACTACAATTGGAGGAGGTACATCGCCCGGGTTGAAATAGATGTCGTCGGAATATGTCCCGGAAACGTAACTTCCGGTGGTACAGGCTCCTAAGGAAATTGCCAGTAGTCCTAAAAATGTTAATCTTGATTTCATAACCTATCCTCCGTTTATTTAATGTCAATAATAATTACTTTCTTTGTAAGCTCAAAATTTATTAATGTAAAAACAAAATCTATACCAAATATTAGATTATGGCTAAAGAATTAACGTCGCGGAGCGAAAATTATTCACAATGGTACCAGGATCTGGTCATTAAAGCTGATCTGGCCGAAAGTTCAGCGGTTAGGGGATGTATGGTAATAAAACCATATGGTTATGCTATCTGGGAGAAAATGCAGGCCCAGTTAGATCGTATGTTTAAGGAAACCGGTCACGTAAATGCTTACTTCCCGCTTTTTATTCCTAAATCATTTTTTAGTAAGGAAGCCGACCACGTGGAAGGTTTTGCTAAAGAATGTGCTGTTGTTACTCACTACAGGTTAAAAAATGATAACGAAAACGGCGGAGTGGTGGTTGATCCGGATGCTAAGCTCGAAGAAGAGTTAATTGTTCGACCAACTTCAGAAACCATTATCTGGAATACTTATAAAAACTGGATTCAGTCGTATCGGGACCTGCCAATTTTGTGTAATCAGTGGGCTAACGTTGTTCGTTGGGAAATGCGTACACGTTTATTTCTACGTACTGCTGAATTTTTATGGCAGGAAGGTCATACTGCGCACGCAACCAGAGAAGAGGCTATTGAAGAGACGGAAAGAATGATTGATGTTTATGCAAAGTTTGTTGAAAATTATATGGCAGTTCCTGTTATTAAGGGACTAAAATCGCCAAATGAACGTTTTGCCGGAGCTTTGGAAACCTATTCCATTGAAGCGTTGATGCAGGATGGAAAAGCATTACAGTCGGGAACTTCACATTTCCTGGGACAGAATTTTGCCAAGGCATTTGATGTGACTTTTGCCAATAAAGATGGTAAGGATGATTACGTTTGGGCTACCTCTTGGGGTGTTTCAACGCGTTTAATGGGTGCTTTGATTATGGCACATTCCGATGACAATGGTTTGGTGCTTCCTCCAAAACTGGCTCCTTTCCAGGTGGTTATTGTTCCTATTTATCGTAAGGAAGAGCAATTGGCTGCCATTTCTGAAAAAGTGGATGAAATTATTGCCAAATTGAAGGCCAAAGGCATTTCTGTTAAATACGACGACCGCGACACCCGTAAACCGGGATGGAAATTTGCTGAATACGAATTGAAAGGAGTTCCGGTACGTTTGGCTATGGGACCACGCGATATGGAGAATGGCACCGTGGAAGTTGCACGTCGTGATACACTTGAAAAAGAAGTAACATCGATTGAAAATATTGATGAATACGTTGAAAAATTACTGGACGATATTCAAAAGAATATTTATCAAAAGGCATACGATTTCAGGGCAGAAAATACAACTAAGGTTGATACCTGGGAAGAATTTAAAGATGTCTTGAAAAATAAAGGTGGTTTTATTTCAGCACACTGGGACGGAACACCGGAAACCGAGGATCTTATTAAAAATGAAACCAAGGCAACCATTCGTTGTTTGCCTTTGGAATACGAAGAGGAAGAAGGTGTTTGTGTTTATTCGGGTAAACCTTCAAAACGAAGAGTTTTATTTGCATTAGCATATTAACCAAAGATGCCATCTGTCTGTGTTGAAATAGCCACAGATAGCATCTTTTTTTAGAAAGCAGCTCAACAAGGGCTGCTTTTCTTTTAGGTAGTATTTGTGTACATTTAAAGGTAAAATTGGTACACAATGAAAGAGAAAGAAGTTCGTGCTTCGTTTTTAGAGGCGCTGGTTATTAAATCTACGGTAAAACAAGCCGTTTACGAAAACACCAAACAAACATTTATTATCCTTAAAAAGGTTCTGAATCAGTTGGAAAAGGATTATCTGGCTGCCGTAAAAGATAAAATACCTGTTGTGTCTCTTCCCGATTACAGAGATCGCGGGCCTTTTGAAGCAGAATTCAAAGTTGGTGGCGATCTGCTTATTTTTAGCATGCACTCGAATGTATTCGAATTCGATGATAAACACCCGGTGTGGAAAACCAAATACATTGAAAAGGATACAATGAGATCGTACTGCGGTGTAATTAATATCTATAATTTTCTGGCCGACTCGTTTAAATACAATCGTGTAAACGACCTTGGTTATTTGGTGGCACGTATTTTCATAAACAAAGACAAGCATTTTTTCGTTGAAGGGAAACGACAATCAGACGAAGTGGTAAAAGATTTTGCTAACGACACTATTTCGCCGGGATTTATCCGGCAGATTGTTGAAACAGCGATTCAGTACTGTATTGAATTTGACCTGCTTATGCCGGTTTACGATCAGGTGAAGTTGGCAACCGTTGAGCAGATGAAGCAGAAAATTAGTCACTCGAAAATGAGCACGGGCAAACGATTGGGCTTTGCTTTTAATTCAGACGATGTATAACAGAGTTTACAATCGCAGCTTTCAGTAGTGAACAGAAATATTAATTTTGTACGTTAAGTTAAATTGGAAAAGAGAATCCGAAAAGCCGTATTAAAAATATACAGGCAGCAGATAAGTAAATAAAAAAGAATGGAAAAAGTAGTAGAAAGATTTATTGGTTACGCCAAACAATACACCACCTCCGATCCTGAAAGTAAAACATATCCAAGTACAAACCGCCAGCTCGATTTTATGAAAAAGCTGGTTGATGAACTAAAGGAAATCGGTTTGAGCGAAGTGGAAATGGATCAATACGGTTATGTTACCGCAACTATCCCTGGAAAGGGAGTTGATAATTCTCCGGTTGTTGGATTTATAGCACATGTTGATACCAGCCCTGATTTCCCGGGCGAGAATGTGAATCCGCAAATCATTGTGAATTACGACGGTACTGCCGTTCATTTAAAAAATGGTGTTACTATCGACCCAAAAGTTTTTCCCGAAATCCTGAATTATAAAGGTCAGGATATTATTACCGCCGACGGAACAACCCTTTTGGGAGCCGACGACAAAGCGGGTGTTGCTGAAATTGTAACAGCTGCTGAAATTCTTTTGAATTCAACTGATGTGCAGCACGGAAAAATTCGTCTGGCATTTACTCCCGATGAAGAAGTTGGAAAAGGCACCGACTTTTTCGATGTGAAAAAATTCGGCGCTGATTTTGCTTACACGCTTGATGGTGGTGAGATCGGTGAACTGGAATTCGAAAACTTTAACGCCGCATCTGCAAAGATTAAAATTAAAGGACAGAGCGTACATCCGGGAGCAGCCAAAAATAAAATGATAAATGCTTTACTCGTGGCTCACAAACTGATTGCCATGTTGCCGCCAACGCAACGCCCGGAGCACACCGAAAAGTACGAGGGATTTTTTCACCTGTTATCGTTAAACGGTAATGTGGATAATGCTGATCTGCATTTTTTGATCCGCGATCACAGCCGCGAAAAATTTGAAACAAAGAAGAAGTTGCTGAAAGATTTGGTTGATCTGATTAATTTGGAATACGAGAAAGAAATTGTATTTCTCGATCTGGAAGACCAGTATTTTAATATGCGTGAAAAAATAGAACCGGTGATGCACGTAGTTGATATGGCCAAACAGGCAATGACAGATGCTGGTGTAACACCCAAAATAAAAGCTATTCGCGGAGGAACCGATGGAGCCCGTCTTTCGTACGATGGATTGCCATGCCCCAATGTATTTGCCGGTGGTCATAATTTTCACGGACCGTTCGAATTTGTGCCCATTCCTTCCATGTTAAAATCAGTTGAAGTAATTTTAAATATTGCACAGCTGGCAGGTAAAACGAAATAAACAGAGTAACCATGTTCGACCAGTTCATTCATAATATAGAGGAAAAGCAGCTTTTTGATTCCAACCAGAAAGTGCTGCTTGCAGTTAGTGGGGGAATTGACAGCATGGTTTTGTTACACCTGTTCGAGAAGTCGGGTTTCGAATATGGCATTATACATTGTAATTTTCAACTAAGGGGAGAAGAGTCTGATGGCGACGAGCAGTTTGTGCGCGATCAGGTTCAGCAGCATGGAATTCCTTCTTATTACGAAACTTTTGAAACAACCGAATACGCGCAGGTAAAAGGCATTTCCATTGAAATGGCAGCGCGCGAACTACGATATGAGTTTTTCGAGCGGATCAGGAGCGAGCACAATTACGATTATATTGCCACTGCCCACCACCAGGACGATCTGGTTGAAACCTTTTTTTTAAACCTCTCGCGGAAAACAGGGATAAAAGGACTGAGCGGTATTAAGGATAAAAAGGGAAAAATTATCCGTCCGCTTTTATTTGTCGGGCGCGAAGAGATCGAACAATATGCTGCCCAGAATTACCTTGATTACAGGGAAGATTCAACGAACAGCCAGGTGGTTTATCAGCGAAATTTCCTGAGACATAAAATTCTGCCTTTGTTCAGTGAACTGAATCCGGCTTTTAAAAAGAATATGCTGGCCAGTGTGGAGAATCTCAGGGAAGCCGAAAAGGTGTATATGAGTACAATAGAACGCGAAATTGAACAGATCGTAACGGTTGAAGGTGAAAGTTCTGTAGTATCAATTTCCGCGCTTCAACGTTCGGAATATGCTAAAACCATATTGCTGGAGATTTTGTCTGAGTTTGGTTATAATCCTTCGGTGGTTGATGAGGTTTTTGCCGGTTTGGGTACGCTTTCGGGGAAACAGTTTTTTTCGAAAACACACCGTTTGGTGAAGGATCGCGAAAATCTGTTTATTTCGGAACTGAAAAATGAAGAGGAGCGAATTTATTACATCGAAGAAGACGATATGGAATTGTTTGCTCCACTGGATATTTCCATTGATAAACTTGATGGCTTTGGATTTAAAATCATAAAAGAGCGACACATTGCCTGCATTGACCTGGACGAGATTACTTTTCCACTACTAATTCGCAGATGGAAACAGGGCGATTATTTCCAGCCACTGGGCATGACCGGCTTTAAAAAGGTGAGCGATTTTTTTATCGATCAGAAAATACCAATCCACGAAAAGGAAAACACCTGGTTGCTGTGCAGCGGTAAAAAAATTGTCTGGATTATGGACCATCGCCTCGATAATCGCTTTAAGGTTACTTCAGAAACCCAACGAGTTTTAAAGATTGAAATCAGGTAAGAAAGAGGAAAGTAGCAGTATTCTGTCTCTAACAGCTCGCCAGTTAAATCTCCGCCATCAGTGTATTAAACTTCTCCAGAAATAATCCATTAAAACTCTCATCGTTCAGGCGGGTTTCCATCATGGCCTTGGGATCTTCCTGGAGTTCATCTGGCATGGTCATAGTAATGGGCAGAGCCTTGCATTTTATATTCAGATCTGGGAAACGTTTGCGAATTTTTTTAAACACCATTTCGTGCCCGTTTTTGTCGTCCTTTAATTTGTAACTGCTTCCGCAGCAGGTTACAAAAAGCCATTCTTTCACTTTGTTCCGGTGTTTTTCAATAAATTTCCGTAGTGGATAAATAAAGCTGCCTAACCAAACCGGGCCACACAAAATCACACGGTCGTAGTTCGCCGGATTCTTTTTCGTTTTTTTCAACCCGAAACCTAGGCCGGCTAAAAGCAATAATTGCTTATTAAGAGCAGGTTTAATTTCTTCCATTTCACAGTTGAGATGTTGAGCGATTTTTTGGGCCAGGAATTTATTATTTCCGGTATTTGAATAATATGCAAGCAGTGTTTTACTCATCGTCGCAAGTTTTTTTGTTTTTGTAAGATTAAGGAATCCAGTGCATTAATTTCCTATTTATTAGCTCTTTCAAATTCAAGACTGGCCATAATAAACGGGCCAAGTACTTTGCCTTCGGTGTTGTTGTTTATTGTCACATCTTTCCCGCACAGGTAGTAATCGGCATCTCCTTTGCGCGTGTTGCTTAATCCAGCCGATTCACAGCTTTGAATGATTTTGATTTTGCCATCAGGTTCTTCAACAATAAACTCGTTTATTAAACCTTTGTAAGCTTTCCTGGCAACTGGCATATATATTTTACTGTCGAGTACACCTAACCGGATACCTTTGAGGTATGCGTATGTAAACATCGAAGATGCTGACGATTCAAGGTAATTGTTTATCCCGCAAGAACTTGTTTTGCTACTGTCGTATTGCAGAAGTTGGTACCAGCACCCTGAATGTGGGTCTTGCCGGGCTTTTAGTCCATCGGCTACCATATTTACATATTTTATTAATCGAGGCCGTGCCGAATGATTATCAGGCATATATTCAAGAACATCAACCAATGCACCAAAGAACCACCCCATGCCGCGCCCCCAGAATTCCTGGGAGTGTCCTGTTTTTGGATCGGCCCAAAAAGATGAGGCTGCGTTTTTCGGTTCAGCTGACCAGGCGTGATAATTAAGCTTTTTTTGATCGTCCCAGGTATAAGCAAAAATGGTATCGAATTGTAATGCTATATCATCCCACGATTTGGTATTTTCTTTTTTACTCTCTTCCATGCCAAAGTTTCCTTGCCATTCGGCATACAAGGCAGGTCCCATGTACAGACCGTCTAACCACATTTGATTTACATAGTGCTTTTTGTGCCAAAATCCTCCTGCTCCCGGTAATGGATCAGCAATACGTATGTGTTCATATTTTAATTTATTTCGGCATATGGTTGCGTTCTTTTTGTAGGTTTCTGCTTTCTTATTTTGGTCCTTAGCTTTTGCCCCACGGTAAAGCTCAAAATAAATTTTGCCGGCATTTAAGTCATCTATATTGCTTTCTCCAAATCTCATTTTTATATTGTCGGCATAGTCCTCAACTGCATTATAGTATGGTGTACTCCATGGCTGATTTTTATAATATTCCCAGGTCATAATGATGGCTTTGGCAACTAATCCGGGAACATAATCCCATTCAATATTCCTATCAGTTGTTACTGTTTTAAAATGAGTGGTTTCTGATTTATTTCTAAAATCGCTCATACGCGAATTGATTATCCAGCGCGAATAAAGAGTGTCAGGATGAAATTCTTCAGCAAATACAGAATTAATCGTAATTAAAACTAGAATGCTTAATGCGAGAAGTTTATATTTATCTATTTTCATTGGTCTTGATTAAGTTTTTATGCAAGTTATGCAATTATTACAAAACCAGTACAAATAATAAACTCCATTTAAATGTATTTTAGTTCTTTGTTCGCTTCTTACATTTTTGAGCGAAACATTATTTTAGCATAAATCTGAGCCCGAAAAAAAGGACAAAAAAATACTCCCTTGCCAAAGACAGAGAGTATTTTTTATCAGAAATATTCGATTATTCCGACAAAAATTGCCTGATATCGTTTGTTAATTTCTGGAAATCGGGTTCATGCATATAAATCATATGCCCCGATTCGTAATACTTCATTTCAACCCTGTTGAAATCGATACCGTTTCTTGAAAAGGTATATTCAGCATCGAAAAACGGGCACATCAAATCGAAATATCCGTTGGCAACCATAACCCGCATTTTTGGATTTCTTTTCATAGTTTCTGCCAGTTTTGGTGCAACGTTTAAGCGAGAAGGCTCCCAGTAACTGCCTTTTGGTGAAGAACGGAAATTCCACTTGGCCCCAACCTTCCCATTAGAAGTAATGTAAGGACGGTCCATTTTTACTTCCAGATCAGTGGCAAAATAATAGTTCAGGGCAGCAGTATAAGCACCACTGGCCTGGTAACCTGATGCGTCACCAAGATGAGGTCTATCAGCAACTTTATCCACTTCGTCGCCCAAAAAGCGGCCATCGAGCCGGCCAAGAGCCAATCCTTTATCTGCCATCAGTTTCATCTGAAAACGGGGCATCAATATTCTTAAATTCGATTTTAGGATATATGCTTTATCCAGTCCTGTAAAGTAGGCAAGCTTTTCGGCTACCTGTTCTTTCTCTTTCTTATCAAGCAGTGCACCTTTGTACAATGCGGGAATATATACGTTGTAAGTAAACTGCCTGCACTCTTCTGCAAAATCTTCAAGTTTTTTGCCCTGGCCTGCTTTTTTATGGTACCAGGCTGTGGTAGCCATACTTGGTAAATAGGTGATGAATGAAGTAATATTATTATCTTCTGATGTTGATCCTGAATAATCGAGTGCCTGCGAGATAAGAATAAGTCCGTTCAGGGCCATGTTTTGTCCGTTGCCCTCTAAGGCATTTGATACAGCAGCAGCCCTGGTTGTTCCGTAACTTTCGCCGGCAATATATTTTTTCGAGAACCAGCGATTGTTATCAGTAACCCATTGTCGAATAAATTTAGCTACGCTTTGGGCATCTTCATTTACTCCCCAGAAGTCGGTTTCTTTCCCTTTGCCAACAACGCGGCTGTATCCTGTGCCCACCGGATCGATAAAAACCAGGTCGGTGAGGTCAAGAATTCCGGCAGTATTATCTACCAGATTATAAGGTGCTGCACCGTCGTCTTCAGTGGCTTCAGAACTAACTATTACTCGTTTAGGTCCAAACATTCCCATGTGCAGCCACATGGAAGCCGAACCCGGTCCGCCGTTAAAAATAAAAGTTACCGGTCGGTTTTTCTCTGAAGGAACGGTGTAGGCCACTGACCAAATAGAAGCCACTGTGTCACCTGAATCATTTTTTAAAAAAATCTCTGAAGCTGTAGATTTATAATTAATAGTTTTTCCGCCATTGTTAATTTGATGATTTGTTACAAATGACATGGCTTTTGGAATGGGTTTTGCCTTGCTTTCTTTTTCCTGTGCCGAAAGGTTCCAGTGAAATCCGAAAACCAGTAGGAAGATGAAAATCCATTTTAAATTTTTCTCTGAAAACTTTGGTTTAGCACCATGTGAAGTGTTTACTAATGCCTTTTTCATATTGATTTTAGTGTGAATTTTATTATAATAATTTATGTCTTATTCTTTTTCCAGTTTTGGCATGGATTGATACCAGGAAGTTACTTCTTTAGTCAATGTTTTGGCGATTTCAGGATGCTCCTGAGCAAGGTTCTCATTTTCTCCCGGATCGTTAATCAGGTTATATAGTTCCTGTCGGCTTCCATCGTAATCGCAAAGCAGCTTCCAGTCTCCGCCGCGGACAGCGAGATCGGGGAGGTTCGAGAATCCGTAAAAGTTTTTTCTGTCGGGTGGTCGGCTGTAAAAAACAGGTGCCTGCCGCGATGAGGTTGATTCGCCCAAAATGGTTTCGATCATGTTCTCTCCGTCGCAGGGTAAATTTTCCGGATTTTTAATTCCTGCAAATTCCAGCAGCGATGGCCGAATGTCGATGGCAGCAAAAAACGATTCCGTGTTTCTTGTTCCTTTTGCTTTTTCTTTGATAACCCGGGGCCCCCAGGCAATCAGCGATGAACGAATACCACCTTCGTACAAATGCGTTTTATAACCTTTCAGATTTCCTGCTCTGCCGGCTCCTTTTTCCGGGCCGTTGTCGGAGCATAATAAAATCAAGGTGTTATCGCGCAGGTTTTCGTTGCTTTTAATGTATTCGAATAATTTGCCGAACTGTTTGTCCATGGCTTCCAGCACAGCAAGGTATAATCCTCTTTTTCCTGCTTCTTTGGCAAGTCCGTAATCTTCGTATGGCGGCCAATACGGACTGTGTACATCGTCGGGCCAGATATTTACATAAAAAGGCTGATCCATCTTTTCTGCTTTGTCTATAAAATTGATAGCGGCATCGATAAACCCGGTGGTTATTTCCGATCGTTGCATCCAGGTAAAAGGTTCTCCGAGTTTTTCGGCTCCTTCCCAAATCTTCCCGACTTTTCCGGTTTCATCTTTGGTTAAGGGAAGTAATTTTGGGCCCATTCCTTCGAAGTTGGTCAGCGACTCGTCGAACCCATATTCGGTGATTTGCGGAGCATCTGTTACATCACGCTGTCCGCCCATGTGCCATTTGCCGAAATGTCCTGTGGTATAACCTGCATCATGAAGGCTTCGTGCCAGCATGGGAGCTGATGGATCGAGCCAGTTGGCCATGCCACGCTCTTTGTTTTTATCTCTGAACTCCAGGTACGAAGTAATGTTCCAGCGTTGCGGATAGGTTCCTGTTGAAATGGCTACACGCGAAGGAGAACAAATAGGAGAGTTCACATAAAATTGCTCGAAACAGATCCCTTCCGAAGCCAGCTTGTCGATATTGGGAGTTTGGGCATCGGTATTTCCGAAGCACGATAAATCTCCCCATCCCATATCATCTATAAATATCAGAATAATATTGGGCTTTTCGTTTGACTTTTTAGTGGAGCATCCTCCCAAAAACAGTAGAAAGGTGAAAATCAGGTAAAGTGGTTTTATCATTTTAATTCATAATACAAGATTTCTTTTTGAGCGACACTAATATAAGAATTGTCAATGTTTTAGATATTATGGGAGTAAGCACAATTTGCAACGGAGTTAATACAAACTATTACTAACCATTTTTACAGGTCTGCGAAGACGAAGACTGAAGCCGTGTTATGGTATTGTGTTCCAGTGAATTGTCGGTTTCCAACGATGGACGATTTTTGCCTCGTAACTAATGAAATGATGTGAATTGGTTTGATAACAAATTGTTAAGATGTGTTGTGGTTTGCGTAGCAATATGATGCAATATCTTGATTTTTTATGATTATTGTCAGTAAATTATGTTGTAATATTTCAATTGTGATAATTTAAAATTAAATGAATATGTCGAAGGAAACAGTTTTTGATTTATTGGACAAGGGAGCAGAAGACAGAGAATTTCGTGTTAAGTACGATAACTGCTTCTCAATGGAAAAATTTTGTGAATTGGCCAAAGAAGATGGTTTTGAATTCAGTGTAGATGATCTGAAGGCGGCTTTACGCGAAAACGGCGATGATTTTGAGTCGTTCGGGAATCCACCTAAAAAGGCAATTTGGGTGTAACCGATTTGGGCATCTTATATTTTAAGTTATACAATGAATGCCTCAAAATATCTCACTTTCAGGTAAGAATTAGTTGATATTATAATATTATATGGGTCCCCCTTAAAAAAGGGGGACTATGTTTTATGAGTGTAATTGACGAAAGACAAAATACGTTTACTCCCTTGAATGTATAGCCACCCGGTTGCCTTCGGTATCGACTATAACGGCCAAAAATCCGCGGTCACCTGCAATTTTGTTTTTATGTTGTAGAATTTTACCGCCGGCATCTTCCACTCTTTCCAGCTCCACATCTAAATCTCCGGCAACGGAAGCGAGGTACGCAACCACTCCATCCTTACAAGGTTGGTAGAACTTATTGTGGCAAACGAGTGCTGCTCCCGCTCCGTAAGCGCCTTCGGTATATGGGAACCAGGCCGTGTCGAATTCTCCCCCGTGGTTTTTTTCTAATCCAACACTAAAAACTGTTTCGTAAAAATTAATGGCGCGAGCCATTTGTTTTACCGGAATTTCGACCCACGTAACTATGTTGCTCTGCATAATTAAGTATTAAAGTTAGTATCAATAATATTGGTAATTCTTTTCTTAATTTTTTACAAATTCATTGAATAAGTTACTTTATTTATAATGAAATTCAAAAAAAACAGGATTCAAAATAAAGCTGTAACCTAGATTATTTTTATTCCTTCAGGAGCATCCACTTCTGTTTTTATTTCGCCGTTGGGAAGTTTACTGTGTTTTACTTTTACAACACCCAGCGGAGTAGGGAATGTGCCTTCTACCCAGTTCAGATCGCCAAGGTGCGGTTCAATTTTTAAAGTTTTACAGCCCGGTTCCACTATTTTTATTCCCAAAACATTTTCAGTAAGCCAGGATGTTACTCCCGATGCCCAACCGTGACAAAAGCTATGACGATAGCTGGGGTAACAGTAATCGCCAAAGGAACCGTGAATATCGTTTTTACCTTCGGGAGTAAATTCATCGAGGCGTGCTGAATTTTCTTTCCAATCGATATTAAAATCTTCCCAGAAAGTGGTTGCTCCCATGTCGAGCATTCCTCCCCAATAGTCTGATGCAATTTGAATAGCTTCTTTGTATCTTCCTGCCATCGATAGGGCATCGAGCATATAAAGTCCGTAGAAGGTGGAGAAATTATGTGCTCCGCCAACTGAAATCACGTCGTTGCAGGCTTTTACCGGATCCAGGATTCCGGCAACACTCATTAAGGCCGCAGCCTGTTTTAGGTTATTATGAGGCAGTACCTTTCTGTTCAGTTTTTCAATGGCCTCCTCGCAGGTTTTTACCGATTCCGGTTCATCCAGAATATTGCATAATGTGACAGCATCTTTTAAAGCCCATATTAACAAAGCCCGGTAGCCGGCTTCCACTCCTTCGGTGTTGGGAGACGAAGGCCAGTCGAGGAATCGGAACGGGCTTAATTCTTCAGTACCATCGTCTTTAATTTTTGAGTCGATTAAATCGATTAATCCAACAATGTAATCTTTGTGTTTTTGCAGGAATTCAAGGTCTGCATTCTGCATGTACCAATCGTGATGAATAATCAAATACCACATTGAATAGGAACTCATATTGTTCATCCACATCGGAAGCGGGTATTGCTCGCAGGCCAGATCGAGGCTTTTGGGAACCACTTCGTTGTAACCGAAAACTTTGGTAATGGTTTTTAACTCGGGATGAAAATCGCCCAACCATACAAGACGGTCGCGTTTTATTCCGTCCCATATAAATTCCTGCATGTTCAGGTGTGTGGTATAGGCACCGGTTATCCAGATGGAATCGAGGCGGGGATCGCTGCTTTTAAATGATCCCAGGTACGGAAGTTCACGGTATCGCAATATGGCACGTGCTTCTTTCAGATTGATTTTTGTTTCGGGTTGAAGCAGGTCGATACGCACGAAACGAAAACCTGTATTGCCGATTTCAATTAATCCGGTACGCGGAATTTCCATAATAATGTCGCGTTTGGCGTGGTCGTCGGTAGAGAAACCCATAAGCCAATCGGAGTTGTAAGTGGTGCTGTTGGCTTCACCAATCGATTCTCCAAAACGAATTCGTACCTGCGAGGGCTCACGTCGCGACGAACCTCCCATAACCAACTGCAAACCGCCGTGCAATTCTTTTCCGTAATCCAACAAAATAGAAGAAGTATCTGTTTTAGTACTTTGAATACCGCAGAATTTTGTCTCGCGGCTCATACTCGACTGACTGATGCCTTTTTCCAGTAAAATCTCTGAATTTTGAATCAATTCTCCGGAAGGATCCGATGTCCAGACGATACGAACCGGTGAGATAAAAACACGGGTGAGTTCATCTTTTTGGGTAATGCCTTTGTATTCGGGACCGAAAACCGGAGGCAACTGAGCAAAACCGGTATAGACATTGAGAAACAAAATGAAAAGAACCAGGAGGGTAGTCGGTTTCATGATAAGTAAATTTTATAATTTGTTGTAGGCTTTTTCTATTGAAAAAAGTGTTTTTTTATGAATTTCACGTAGATGTCAAAATCGTCGGGCTGTGTACCGTGACCACCTGCGTGCATATAATATCCCATATCGTTTAAAATCGGTACACCAGCTTTGGGAAAGGTTTGTGTTTTCAGACCGGTTTTACCCAGAAGTTCATAGACCGGTTCAGCTGCAACAGCCGCCAGAAATTCGCCTTTGGCATCTGACCAGTCGTCGGTATCACCGGTTTGCAAAAGTAAAGGTCGGGGCGCTATCAAAGAAATCAGCATGTGTGCATCAATCGGAGATTCCTGTGGATTGTCGGCATATTTGGCACGGTTGGCACAAAACTGGTAAAAGAACCGGCTTGGAGCAATCATGTGTTTAATCGTTTCGCCGTAATCGCGCATGGAAAGGGCAGCACCACCTTCACCTGAGCAGCTGGCTATTATCATTCCAAAGCGTTCGTCTTGTGCTCCGGCCCAGAGTACGGTTTTTCCAAGTCTCGATACCCCGTGAAGTGCAACTTTTTCAGCATCAACATCTTTATCTGTTTGCAGGTAATCCATGGCGCAACTTAAGCCCCAGGTCCAGGCCGAAATAGCTCCCCATTCGTCATCAGCCGGATATGTTTCACCGGGTTTTAAAAAGTGACCTCTTATTCCGTATTTTATTCCTTCTCCAAAATCAGGTTCAATGTCACCATAATAAATGGTTGCAACACCAATTCCCTGCGAAATAAATTTATCTACATCGAACCAGCCCCATCCTTTTCCTTCAGAAGTGGGAACTCTTTTCCCATTAACCCACATGAATTCTTCCCGTAATGCAGAATCATTAATTTTAAGCGAATTGGGCATGAAACTTATCATCAGGAAAACCGGCACAGGTTTGTTTGTATTGGCAGGCAGATAAAGAGCCATGTCAGCTTTGTATTTCAATGTATCTTCTGTAAAATACAACGTTACCTGTTTTCGTATAGCGGTATTGTTAAACGCTGATCCCTGTTCAAAAACTTTAAAACTGGTGTGTTCCCGTCCGGGCCTTCTCCCGAACTGTTCGCTTTTATATAATTCCAGAATTTCTGGGCGACGTTTGTTTATCCATGTTTTGGCGTTAGTTACCTTTTTCCCGTTTTCCAGTACAAGAGGATCGGGTAGGGTATAGGTGCCCGTTTGTGTTTCGTCGTAATTTACCGGAATACCGGCCACCATATCGTTTGTGTCCTGTGAAAAAGCAGACAAATTAAATAATACGAATACAATCAGAAATGTAGTTTGGATAAACGTCAGTTTTAGGTTCATTGTTACTGGTTTAAATGTTAATCTTGTTAGTTTGCGAATAAAAGTAAATTTTTTTTAACAAAATGAAGTAGAACAGAAAGAATTTTTAACAATAATATTGCAACACTGATACTTGAAAAGCTGTTTTGGTTATTTCCATAAAAAATGCCATCCGGCTGATTTTACTCAGCAGCGGATGGCAGTCATACAATTTAATCATATAAAAGATTCCATTTTTACTCTATAAAAGTAAAAATGGAGTCTTGTTCCTATTCTTCGTTGGTCATAGAATATGGGAAACTTTCGGGAGAGGTTCCCCTTGTTTTATTTGGAGTTGAAGACATGGTAAAATCCATTTCTCCTCCGTTTTGGATGGTGGCATGTTTAACGTAGTTTTTATCGTAAGATGTTCCGTTAAGAACCACGGCATCAACATAAACATTTTCTTTCGAATTGTTGTTGGCCTTGATCACAAATTCATTTCCATTTTCAAGAGTAAGAGTTACTTTATCAAATTGTGGAGAGCCAAGAACGTATTCGTCTGTTCCCGGACAAACAGGGTAGAATCCCATTGAACTAAATACATACCATGCTGATGTTTGACCATTGTCTTCGTCTCCACAATAACCGTCAGGTTGATACGAGTATAATTTATCTACAACCTCGCGAACGTGTTTTTGTGCTTTCCATGGCTGGCTCGAATAATTGTATAAATAAATCATGTGTTGAATGGGCTGGTTACCATGTGCGTAGTTACCCATTCCTGCAACCTGCATTTCGCGGATTTCATGAATTACCTGGCCGTAATACGATTCGTCGAAAATAGGAGGAACCACAAATACCGAGTCGAGCATGCCTACAAAATTATCGTCGCCACCCATCAACTGTTTTAATCCTTCTATATCCTGGAAAACACTCCAGGTGTAATGCCAGCTGTTTCCTTCGGTAAAGGCATCTCCCCATTTGTAAGGGCTGAATGGCGATTGGAAAGTGCCATCTTCATTTTTACCGCGCATCAGGTTGTTTTCAGGATCGAATACGTTGCGGTAGTTCCGTGCACGTTTTTTGAATAAATCAATTTCTTCCTGTGGTTTGCCAAGTTCCTGTGCCAATTTCCATATACAATAATCAGCGTAAGCATATTCCAGCGTTCTTGCGGTATTTTCTGCAATGCCAACATTATATGGTACATAACCCAGTTTGTTGTAATATTCAGCACCAAAGCGACCTACAGAAGTGATCTCTTTCATGTTCCCTTTGGTGTTTTTAATGATGGCTTTGTACAATGTTTCAATATCGTAACCTCTGATTCCTTTTAGGTAAGAATCGGCAATTAACGAAGTAGAGTTAGATCCGATCATACAACCTCTGTGACCCGGGCTTGCCCATTCAGGAAGCCAGCCGCTTTCTTTGTATGTATTTGCCAACCCTGCCATAATTTGTCCGTCCAGTTCCGGATACATCAGTGTAAAGAAAGGGAAAACGGCGCGGAAAGTATCCCAGAATCCATTGTCGGTAAACATATAGCCCGGTAAAACTTCACCATTGTATGGGCTGTAATGAACGATTTGGTCGTTTTTGTCGATTTCATAGAATTTGCGGGGGAACAACAGCACCCGGTACAAGCTTGAATAAAAAGTTTTTCTTTTTGCTTCGGAACCACCTTCAACTTTAATTCTTGAAAGTTCTTTCTCCCAGATGGCTTCTCCTTCTTTTTTGATTTCGTCGAATGATTTATTGCCAATTTCCCTATTCAGGTTCAATTCAGCCTGCTCGGGACTAATAAACGACGATGCCATTTTAACATTTACCTGCTCGCCTTTTTTTGTTTTGAATCCAACGATACCACCAACATGGAAACTTTTAGCTTCGTTTGAGTCCTGAAGTTTGTCGTCTTTCCATGTTTTTATTACTTCAAAATCTTTGTCGAACACAGCAACAAAATAGTTTTTGAAATTGGCAGGAACACCACCGTGGTTATTTTGGCAGTATCCAACAATTTTATGTTCTTCAGGAATAATTTTAACCATGGATCCTCCGTTGAATCCATCGAGAAGAACGTATGAGTTGTCGTTGTCAGGGAATGTGAACCGGAATGAAACCGCCCGTTCGGTTGGTGTAATTTCGGTAGTAACATCGTAATCGGCCAGGTATACTTTGTAGTAATGTGGGCTTGCTGTTTCAGCTTTGTGAGAAAACCACGAAGCTCGATCGTCTTCCTTGAATTTTAATTCACCGGTAACCGGCATCAGCGAAAAGGCTGCGTAATCATTTATCCACGGACTGGGTTGATGGGTTTGTTTGAATCCACGGATTTTATAGTGGTCGTAGCCATAACACCAACCGTCTCCCATTTTCCCGGTTTGAGGTGTCCAGAAATTCATTCCCCACGGGCGTGCGATGGCAGGGTAGGTATTTCCGTTTGAAAGAATAAACTCCGAATCGGTTCCCATGAGCGGGTTTACCAGTTCAACTCTTTTTTCCTGAGTTGTCGTGTCGGTTTTTGTACAGTTTTCTGAAGAACAGCTAAATAGGCAAAATGCCAGAAATAACAAAAAGAATTGTTTCATTACAATTTTGATTATAGGTTAAATTTTGGTTTCAAAAATACATCTTTTGGTAAGAAACAGACTATCAATAATCTGATTTTGGACAATTTTCAGGGGCATGTCCAAATTCTTTGGCGGGTTTGGGGCCCAGCGTAATTTCTAATACTCCACCATTTATAATCTCGTTATGAGTGATATAACTCTTGTTATATGGTTTCCCATTTAGTTTAACCGATTGTATATAAATGTTGGTTTTATTTCTGTTAATTGTTTTAACCTGAAACTTTTTGTTTTTCGGCAAATTCAGTGTGGCCGAATCGAATAACGGACTGCCAAAAACATACACACCGTTGGCCGGATTTACCGGGTAAAATCCAAGCGATGAAAATACGTACCAGGCCGACATTTGTCCACAGTCTTCATTTCCGCAAAGCCCGTCAGGCTGATCGCTGTACATTTCATTCAAAATAAAGTTAATCCTTTCGGCTACCTTCCACTGCTCGCCGGCATAAGCATACATATAAGGAATATGATGGCCGGGTTCGTTTCCATGGGCATACATTCCAATCAAACCTGATATATCGGCAGAAGCGCCTTCGCTGAGCTTTTCCTCGGTAATAAAAAGTTGATCCAGTTTGTGAACGAAATTGTCAACGCCCCCGAATAAATCTATCAATCCATTAATATCCTGGGGAACCAGCCAGGTATATTGCCATGCATTTCCTTCGCAATAATCATCAGCGCGGTGTTGCGACAATACAGGATTGAAAGGAGTGCGCCAACTGCCATCGGCCATTTTCCCACGCATAAATTTGTTCTTTGTATCGAAATAATGGGTGTAGTATTTCGCGCGTTTCGCAAACAATTCAAAATCTTCAGTTTTTCCCATTTTCTTTGCCATTGCTGCCACACACCAGTCGTCGATGGCGTATTCAAGGGCCATCGCAACCGATTCGTTGGTTGAGTCGGCAGGAATGTATTCTATTTCTTTCAGAAATTTCAAACCACGCTCGTCCATCAACATGGTCGATTTAATGGCGTTAAAAGCTTTCTCTGCATCAAAACTATCAAATCCTTTTAAATAGGCATCAACAATAACAGGAATTGCATGATTCCCAACCATTGTATTTGTTTCGTTGCCGTGCAGGTGCCAAACCGGAAGTTTTCCCTGTTGATCGTATATCGCTAGTAATGTATTTACAATGTCGTTTACGCGTTCGGGTTGGGTAAGTGTAAATAGTGGATGGGCTGCCCGGTAAGTATCCCACAGCGAAAAGGTTGTATATGTCTGATATCCGGGATTGGGGTAATTTACAGCGTTCGCTCCACGATAATTACCATTTAAATCGTTAAATAACGACGGGGCAATCATAGTGTGATAAAGCGCTGTGTAAAATGTTATTTTATTTGGTGTATCTTCTGTTTCTATTTGTATTTTGCCCAATTCATGATTCCATTTTTTATGGGCTTCGTTTTTTGCCTCTTCAAAATTCCAGTGATTGAGTTCTGTTTGTAAATTATCGGTAGCGCCCTCTGTACTAACCGGAGAGATGGCTGTTTTTGCCAGCAGTTCACCATTGCCTTCAAACTCAAGAAGTACGGTTTGAATTCCTTTGTCACTTTGTTTAAGTATGGTAAGGTTTTTAATATCTTTCGAAAATTCGGTGTGGAAGTAGAGCTTCTGATCGGGAGCCCAGCCCTTGGAAAAGCGAAAACCGCTTATACTATTATTGTCTATTTGTTGGAGTTCGGCTTTGGTTAAGGCATCCCAGCCTGTTCCGTAATCAAGGTCGATTACTAATTTTGAGTTTCCGGAGTCTTGGAAATTGTATTTGTGAAAACCAACGCGTTCGGTGGCGGTTAATTCAGCAAAAACATTGTGTTTGTTAATTTGAACGGAATAATATCCGGGGGCAACTGTTTCGTCGTTGTGTGAATAAATGGCGCTCCAGGGGTATGGATTATCGTTATTTTGCAGGAATTCTGTTTCATCAGAAACCGGCATAAAAAGAATATCTCCCAGATCTCCGATTCCGGTGCCGCTCAATTGTGTGTGGGCAAATCCAATTAAAACTGAATCGGAATAGTGATAACCCGAGCACCAGTCCCAGGTTTCGTTGGCGTTGTTGGGACCAAGTTGAACGGCTCCGAAAGGAACATTAGCCCCGATAAAAACATGACCGTGATAATCGCTACCAATGTAAGGATTAACAAACCTGGAATAATCTTCGGTTTCCGGTTGTTTGGAACAAGAAAGTAGTAAAGAAAACCCAAGAAGTGTTACTAATGATAGAATTCGGTTCATGTTAGATGTGATTCGCAATTAAAGTTTTTTTAACTATAAGACGGGAAAAGCAAACCGGCATTGCCGGCTGCTTAACCCGTATTAAACTAGACTATGTTTAACTATTAGAAATTAGCTTCACCTGTGTCAAACCATAAACGAGTACTGATTAAATCAGGACCTTTCATGGTTGCAACTGCTGCTGCTACTGCATCAGGATTATTTGATCTTTCGCTGCTAACAAATGGCATACGTTTAATCCATTCGTCATCAGGAATAATACCCCAGTCAGCTGTACTGTAGTTATTATAAATCAGCGGAAGTTTAGGATAACCTGTTCTGCGGAAATCAGCCCAAGGCTCGTTAGGATTCGTAAAAGCAGCAATCCATTTTTGAGTTATGATTTTTTCCAGTTTTTCTTCGTTTGTAGCTGCTTCATCCCATGCGATTGTAACAGTTGAACGAGAAACGAAATCATTTACATCTCCGGCGTAAACAGGATCGTCATAATCGATAGGAGTACTTGTTGCGTCAGCTAAATACTCGTCAACACCGCCTGCACCCCATTCAGCGAATGAAGCACGTACACCAGCTTCGTAATTTTCGCGGGCATCACCTGCACCGGTCCAGCCACGTAAAGCTGCTTCTGCTAAATCGAAATAAACTTCAGCAGATGAAAGATAAGGTCTTGCTGAAATGGTTTTAAAGCTTTCACTAATTGTAGAGCAAGCAGTGTGGTCTGATTTTGCACCTAATTCAGCACCATTACGGATACCTTTGTATGGGAAATCTGGATGATCAGCATACAATGATTCGTCGGTAGCAGGTTCGAAATAAGATGCAATACGAGGATCTTTTAATCCAACAAGAATTGATTCCATTCCTGCTGACATACGTGTGTCGTTCCATCCAAAGCAAATAAGCGACAGATACATTTCATTACCATATTGCGATACATAAAAGTTATCGTCGTTTGTAGTAATTAAACCGGCTGGATCAGCAATAGCTTTTTCTCCCTGAGTTTTTGCAGTTGCAGGAGCAACATTCGAAATACGAATAGCCAAACGTAAACGTAATGAGTTTACTAACTTAGCCCATTGAGTAACATCACCGCCGTAGCTAGCATCGAAAGCTGCCATACCTGCATAATCAGGGTTCGCAGCAAATACTGCCTGAATTGCGTCTAAATCAGCAAAGAAATTGTTGTACAATTCTTCTTCACTGTCGTAAGAAGCACCTGATTGTCCGTAGGTAGAATAAATCAGCGGTCCGTGGTAAGTTGTTAAGCGCGACATTCCAAGAATACGAATAAGTTTTGCCCATTCCACAAAAACAGTATAGCCTCCTTCTTCGGCAATATCAATTACCTGGCTGGCAGGAGCCATAATGCTACCGTAAACTCGGTTCCATAAACCACCGTTCCAGGTGATTTTATAGGTTGTGTTATTGATACCACTAACAAAAGGAGTTGGAGTGGCCATGTAGTCGCAATATGATTCAGCTGCAAGGTTTTCTTCAACCTGATGACCGAATATGTTATATAACATCGTTGGATAGAAAGAACCAATGTGGTTAAAATCCTGTTCCAAAGATTCTGACGTTATCTCGTACGGATTTACGTTGGCGTCCTCAAACCCGTCGGTACAGGCATTGGCCAACAGCGCAATAATAAATATAAATAGTATTTTTTTCATGATTCTTCAGTATTAGAATGTGAATTTAAGGTTGAAGCCGTAAGTTCTGGTTGCAGGTACACTAAAGTTATCTAATGATTGTGATTGCATGTCAGTACTCATGCCCAATTCAGGATCGAAAGGAGCCTTTTTGTAGAAGAAGAATAAGTTCTGACCAACCAGTGAAATAGAAGCGGCTTTTAATGGTAATCCAAGACCTTGAACATCGAGGTCGTAAGATAGAGCCAACTGTGTTAAACGAATATTTGTTCTGTCGTAAACGTAAGCTTCTGTAATACCATTTCTTCCACCAACAGTAGTGTAGTATGTTTCAGCATCAATCTGGCTTACAGATGTTGTACCTTGAATACCATCAATTGCAACGTATCCCAGATCGCGGGCATCAGCTGTACGCTGGCTAACTCCGTATCCGTCAAGCATCGACTCAGTTTGACTGAATGCTTTTCCACCAATTTTAGCGTTAATAAGGAAACTCAAATTGAATTGTTTGTAATTTAAGTTGTTGCTCCAACCAAGGCTGAAATCAGGTTCCAGGCTGCCAAGATAAGCTGTCTCTCTGTTGGCGTAAGTGATTTCAGAAGGTGTTTTTAATGGAGTTCCGGTATTTTCATCTAAAACGATTTGACCGGCATCATTTCTTAAGAATTTGTAACCGTAAATGTCACCAATAGAACCACCGCTGAATACCCTTGCGTAGTAACCTTCAGAAGTACCTAAATCAACATATTTAGTCAAATCATCAGGATCAAGTTCTTTTACTTCGTTAACGTTTTTAGAGAAGTTTAACTGCGTATTCCAGTTAAAGTCTTTTGATTGAACAGGAGTACCGCTCAATACAATTTCAACCCCGCGGTTTACAATTTTCCCTGCGTTAAAATACTCGCTGGTATAGTAGTTATCTTGTTCTGATCCACTCAACGAACGAGATAATGCCTGGTTCGTACTTGTAATATTATAATATGTGAAATCCAGTCCTAAACGACCATCAAAGAAACGCATATCGGTACCCAATTCCATTGAAACAAGTTGTTCCGGTTTTGCATCGATAAAAGGTTTAACTGTATTTCTGTTAACACTTCCGCTTGATGTAATTGTGTGGTTAACCTGAATTTTTCCCCATGGAACTTCGTTGTTCACTTGCGAACCAGATGCTCTTACTTTTACAAAGCTAATGGCTTCTGGCAGGTCAAACATTTCTGTTAGAATACCTGAAACACCTACTGATGGGTAGAAATAAGATTCGTTACCTGTTAATGCTAATGTTGATGACCAATCGTTACGTCCTGAAAGATCTAAGAACAACATGTTTTTGTAACCCAACTGAACGTTTGCAAATAAACCTTCTTTGATAATATGACCTCCATAAATTGAATTGATAGATACATTATCAGGAATGTTCTGGAAGTAAAACTCATTTGGATAGATGAGGTTGTTAGTACCATTGTCAACACTTACGCCATCACCATAAATTGATTCCTGGTAGCTGGCACCTGCAACAACATTTACGTTCAAATCACCAAAGTCGTTGGTGTAAGTAAAAATACCATCGGCGTACATTTGTTTGTCGTAGAATTTTTTGTAATTCCATCTACCATTTGCCGAAATGTTGGTTGTGTTACCACCGGCATAATATCTTTGTTCGAATTGTTTATCAGAGTAATCGTAGCTACCACGAGCCTGGAATTTCAATTTTTCAGAAATTTGATAATCTATCGAAACACTAGCTATAACACGTTTGGTTAAGTCCTCTTTTGGTTGTTTGTTTAACAACCAGTATGGGTTAGATTGATGGTGGTCATCAATAAACCAGTTTTGAAGATACATGTTTCTGTCAGCATCGAAATACTGGTAGTTTTCTTTGTAATCAGCAAAATTTCTGTCGCGAGGGAAGAAATACAAACCTGTTAATGGGTTTAAGTAGTAACCTGCAGTTGCTCTGTTTTTAGTTTTTTCAGAGCTAAGCATTACATTCGAAGTAATTGTCAGGTTATCTAACAACTTCAGCGATTGTTTGAATGTAACGTTGTGTCTTTGGTAGCTGTTATTTGGTACAACACCGCCAGCTCCTGTATTTCCATAAGAGAAATAGGTAGACATTTTGTCGTTTCCACCGCTAATAGTAAGGTTGTTAATCAGGTTATAACCTGTACGGAAGAAATCATCTACATAGTCACTTTCGTAATTGCCTTTTGTAGTCGACCAGCTTTCTGCTGATCCGCCTTCACTACCATAGCTGTACTGAAGATCTGGTAAATCAATAATGCTTTCAAATGTTGAACTTGAGTTGAAAGTTACACTTGTCTGACCCTCTTTACCTTTTTTAGTGGTAATGATGATAACTCCGTTTGCCCCGTCGCTACCATAAAGTACAGCAGCAGTTGCTCCTTTCAGAACAGATATGCTTTCAATGTCATCCGGATTAAGCTGAGAAAGTCCATCACCTTCGTCAGTTCCTCCCCACATACCTGATTGGCCTCCTTTGTTGTTTACCATTGGAATACCATCGATAACATACAAAGGATCACTTACTTGAGAAATGGATTTGCTACCACGTAATACTGTACGAGTAGAACCACCTGCACCAGAAGTACTTTTACGAATTTCCAAACCGGCAGTTTTACCGCTCAGCCCGGTCATAAAGTTCATGTCACGTGCTTTCATCATTTCATCTCCGGTAACCTGTTGAGATGAATAGGTTAGTGTTTTTTTGTCGCGTTGAATACCGAGCGCGGTAACAACAACTTCATCAAGTGCCTGTGTATCGGTTTGCAATTGAACATCGAGAGTTGCCTGACCTGTATAGGCAATTTCCTGTGTCATCATACCAATAAAACTGTAAACAATAACATCTCCATTATTAACTGATGTGAGTGTGTACTCTCCGTCGAAGTTAGTAACGGTTCCGTTAGATGTTCCCTTTACCAAAACTGTTACGCCTGGTAGTGGTGCCCCTGAATCATCGGTTATTTTACCTTTTAAATCGCTTTGCGCATCGGCCATACCGGAAAAAGCGAATAAAATAAAAGTTAAAATAACGGCAAATTTTCTGACTGATGGCCCTTTTTTAGTTTGGCTCATCGTTAAAAAACAATTTTCCATAAAATTTGTGTTAAGTTAAAATTTCAAATTTTTTAACAATTTTAGCTCAAGGGGTTATATTTTTGGATTAACTACTGATTAATGATTTGTTTTATGTTGTTAATTCTGATTAATTTTGAATTAATTATATTGTAATTGTCAGTTGTTAAGTTTATTAGAGAAGAAGTGTTTTTTATAATTATTTGATAAAATGATAACTGTATTTTGATAATATTTAACACATAGAAGCAGATTTTTATTAATGACTGTAACTATAGGTGGAAGTTTTTCGATTAAATTAACCGTAAGTCCGCTTTCTGTACTATAAGAATAAAGGAATTAATGAGAAATTAATTTTCATAAAAAAGCGAATGTTTTACATTTGCAAAATGCTAGCTGACATGATTCGACGCTCGATATTTATTTTCCTGTTTTTATTGATGTTGTGTACGTGGTTTGCCAGGGCCAATGAACATCAAGGGGTTTACTTTAACTCAAAGGAAGTAACTCTTGAAAAAAGAACTGGAATTGATCTGACAAGAAAGGGCGTTATTCCTTATAAAAACAGCTTTTCGATTGATTTTGAGATATCGTTTCGCGACTTCGCCGAACGGTATGGTTATATTCTGCAATTAAAAGAAACCGAAGGAAATAATCAGCTTGATTTAATATATAACATTGATGGAAAATTCCCGGATATATTTGTGGTTCTTAATAAGAGGGAAACGGAGCTTCAGATAGGTTTGTCAAGAGAACAAATAGAGCTGGTAAACCGCTGGCATAAATTCAATCTTACAATAGATGCTGCATCGGGCGAAATGTCGCTGACTATCGATGGTGAAACTGTTTCAGACCAATCGCCTTTTCCCGATCATTCGAAACTGGAATGGGTATTTGGTGTAGTCGATCGTTATGGTTTCGATATAGATGAAGTTCCTCCCATGTCAGTTAGAAATATACGTTTTTCGGAGCAAGGAAAAACTAAATATTTCTGGCCATTAAATTACTCTCAAAAAAGAATGGTTAAAGATTCAGTTCAGGGGAAAGTGGCGGAAATAATTAATCCGTCGTGGGTAGTGGAGCAACATCAGAAATGGCAACTTGTTAAAACTTTTGAGTTTTCGAATTTCCCCCAAATTGTATTCAATAAAAAAACAGAAGATTTTTATTTTGTTCAACGAGATCAGGGCCTTACCAAATATAGCCTGAATAGCAGACGTTTGAACTTTATTAACTACAACTCAGGAAATCCGTTTTATGAAGATGCTCAACAAGCGTATTTCGATAAAAACGAACAACTGCGGACCTATTCTGACTATAAAAAACTGTCGCCAAAATTCGACGAAAGCAAGAGTAGTTGGGACAATAAATACGATACACTTGCTTATCTTCCAAAATACTGGCATCATAACAGTTTGTTAGATCCCGTTGATAGTTCTTTTGTTACGATTGCCGGATATGGTTTTTTTACTTACTTCAACACTATCAGGAAGTTTAACGACGATAATGATAATTGGGAAGAGATGAGTATGAAAGGAGATCTTTTCGAACCAAGATATTTGTCGTCACTCGGTCGGTCAACATCCGATAAAAATGTGTACTATTTATTTGGCGGATTGGGTAATCCCACAGGGAAACAGATTCTTGGAAAAGAATTTTACTACGACTTGTATAAGATCGATTTTGAAGCCAAATATATATCAAAAGTTTGGGAATTAAACGAAGAGCAGAAGGATAGTTATACGCCGGTTAATTCTATGATCTTGAATGAGGATAAAAGATGTTTTTATACTTTATGTTTTTCGCATGGAAATAACGACACCTTTCTTCAGCTTTTTAAGGGGAGTATTGATAAACCTGAGGTGAAATTTATAGGAAGCAAGATTCCTTACAGTTTTTATGATATTACATCGTTTGCTGATCTTTACAACTGGAAAACGCACAATAAACTGGTAGTGGTTACTTTGCACCAAACTACAAATGGTCGTTTTCAGGTTAATTTGTATTCTTTAAATTACCCTCCTACCGAAGAACCTATACATATTGTAAAAGAAGCTAATCAGGGAATTCCATCTCAGAAATATTTAATAGGAATAATTATTGTTCTTGTTTTGGCTCTTCTCATTGTTCTTTTTCGTAGGAGAAAAACCAGACAGTATACACCGGATAAGGAAGAGTCGTCGGTTCCTGTTGGAGCAAAAATACCTGACATTAACCAATCTGGAGGAAAGATCTTAACTTTTGGCGGATTCCAGGTATTCGATAAATCCGGTAAGGATATTACCTATCGGTTTAGTCCCACTCTAAAGGAATTGTTTCTAATGATTTTGCTGTCTACTGTTGATGGGAATAAAGGAATTTCTTCGAAAAAAATTCAGGAGTATTTGTGGCCCGACAAACCACTTAATAAAGCTAAAAATAACCGCGCCGTTAATATTAAAAAGTTGCGGTCTATATTACAGGATGTTGGAAATATTACCATCTCATACGACGGCAATTACTGGAGAGTCACGCATGGTGATCAGGTATTCTGTGATATTGAATTTATCAGGTTGCATTTAGGCAGGGATCTTGATCCTGTGAACTTAATTGATTTTCTGCAGTCGATTTCTGTTTTAAGCAGAGGAAGTTTTTTAATTCATACAGAATCAGAGTGGTTGGATAATCTTAAAGATGATATTTCAGGTAAAATAGTACAACGTCTCGAAGAAGTATGTAGCTTGCTTGATATTCGGAAAAACGAAAAGGAACTGTTTGAAATTGCCGATGTGTTGTTCACTTTCGACCCCATGAACGAAACTGCATTAAAAAATAAGTGTAGCATTTTAAATCATCAGGGGAAACACAGTCTGGCAGTGGAGATTTACAATCATTACATCAAATTGTATCAGAAACTGTACAACGAAGAATTCAGCTTATCATTTAAACAACTTATTGACTGATGTTATAATTCCGGATATTTATCCGTTTCCACTTCCCGCATTATTTCATAAACATTTCTGAAAAGGAGTTCGACGTTTGGTTTCGAGAAATATTCTCCGTCAATTCCATAAGCAGGACGATGTTCTTTTGCCGCTAATGTTCTGGGTGCAGTATCAAGATAATCGAAGGCTTTTTGTTCTTCCATTACCTTTTGCATCATATATGCCGTTGCCCCGCCCGGAACATCTTCGTCCATAAAAATTACTTTATTGGTTTTTTTTATGGATTCAAGTATTACATGGTTTACATCGAAAGGCATTAAGGTTTGAACATCAATTACTTCAATAGAAATATTTTTAAAGTCCTGCAGTAATTTGGCTGCTTTTACAGCATGATGTACATTCCACGCATAAGTAACAACCGTGACATCGGTTCCTTCGCGTATAATCTCAGGAACACCCAGGGGAACTTTGTATTCTCCATGATTCATCGGCAGCTTTTCTTTTACATTGTAACCTTTTAATGGCTCGATTACTAAAGCAGGATCTTTGCCTTCGAGAAGTGTGTTGTAAAATCCGGCAGCCTGTGTCAGATTTCGGGGTACGCAAAGATACATTCCTCGCAAAGAGCCAAGTAGCATTTGCATGGGCGAACCGGCATGCCAGATTCCCTGCAACTGGTGGCCGCGCGTACGTAAAATCAGCGGTGCCGCCTGTCGTCCTTTTGTTCGGTATTGCATGGTAGCCAAATCGTCGCTCAGTTGCGATTGTGCGTATATCAGGTAATCGAGATACTGTATTTCTGCAATTGGGCGGAAACCTCTCAAGGCTAATCCAATTCCTTGTCCTATTATGGTGGCTTCCCTGATTCCTGCATCTTCAACGCGCACTTTCCCGTATTTTTCCTGCATGCCCTTCATTCCCTGGTTAACGTCACCGAGTTTCCCGGTATCTTGTCCGAATGTTATCAGGTTGGGATATTTTTCAAATAGAGCATCAAAGTTTTTATTGATAACCACCGAGCCGTTCACGTCAGCAGAATGTTCATCGTATCTTGGTGGTACTTCTTTTACATTTAAAGCTGATCCCGATCCTGAGAGATAAAGTTCTCCATTGTAGAATCCTTCGGTTTGCTCCTTAAATTTTTTTATCCAGTCTTTTAACTTCTTTTTTTCTTCCTGAAGTTCAGGCATTAAATGAAGTTCCAGATTCAAACGTTTGGCATAACTGATGTGCGATCGTCGGGTAGGGAAGATTTTATCAGTAACCTTTTCGAAACGGCGCAGGCTTTGCAAATCACTTTTCATATCTATACTTTTAAGTATTTCTATAAGGTTATTTCTCTCTTTCAGGTAACCGTCTGTATAATTTTTCCATGCTTTGTTTTTTGCTTCTTTTGCTCTTTCCCTTGCTGATTTTTCAATTTCTGTTAGCATTTCGATGTCTGCAATCCCCGATTCCAAAAGCCACTTTCGCATTTGATTGATGCTGTCGTATTCCTCTTCCCAGGCAAGGCGCTTTTTGCTTTTATAACGTTCGTGCGAGCCTGACGTAGAATGACCCTGTGGTTGTGTCAATTCATAAATATGAAACAGAACCGGTGTTTGATCTTTCCTACAAAGATCGATACCTTCTCTAAAGGTTTTTACCAGTTCGGGGTAATCAGAGCCTTTACATTTATAAATTTTAATTCCGTTTGTCCCGGCTTGTTTTTCAAAACCTTTTAGTGCTTCCGAAATACTCGACTTGGTTGTTTGCAGCTCGATGGGAACACTTATCCCAAATCCATCGTCGTATACTGCTACCCCCAACGGAACCTGCATTACTCCGGCTGCGTTAATGGTTTCAAAGAAAATACCTTCTGAAGTGCTGGCATCGCCGATACTTCCAAAAGCAACTTCGTTTCCTGTGACATTGTTGTTTAGTCCGGTTTTTAATTGGGGTTGTTGTCGCACCATTTTCGAAGCCTGTGCGAGGCCAAGTAAGCGTGGCATCTGTCCTGCAGTGGGCGAAATATCGGATGCCGAATTGTATTGCTCTGCAAGATCTTTTATTTCTCCGGATTCTGAAATATTTCGGGTGCTGAAATGATTATTAAAATTTCGGCCTCCTGTAGATGGATTAATTTCATCATCAGTATCACCGTAAATCATGGCAAAGAACTCTTCCGGTTGCAGTAATCCGAGTGCTAACATGAAAGTTTGGTCGCGGTAATAACCCGAGCGCCAGTCACCTTTTCTGAAGGTTTTTGCATAGGCAATTTGAGCGACTTCTTTTCCATCTCCAAAAATTCCAAAATGAGCCCGGCCGTTGTGTACCTCGCGACGGCCCATTAAACTTAATTGTCGGCTTAAATTTGCCAGGTAATAATCTTCAAGAGCTTCTTTTGCAGATATATGGGTGTTGATATTCAAATCAGTTTTTTCAGCGTACATAAAATTTTAATTCAGACATTTTTGTCTTATAACCGCAATTGAAACGTTTATCGAGTGGTTTTGTTCGTTTTTTTATTTATCAATTTGATACTTTTAGAATTAGCTGTTAACTTTTTTGCTATTGCAATAAACCCGGTTAATTTTGACTTTTTATGAGTAACCTATTACTTTTTACAGATGGAAGTGTGCATGTACAATCAAAGATTGGATATGGTGCTTATTTGAGTTTGTTTGAAGAAGAAGAGCCAGATAAAAATCTAAAGCAGTGTGTTAAAACCAAACGCTTTGAGAATACTTCATCAACAAAACTGGAATTACAGACTTTGCTTTGGGCACTCTCCTGTATTCAACCTGTCGGACAAAAGGTAATTATTTATACTGATTCGCAAAATATTACTCAATTGTTAGATCGTAGGAAACGACTGGAACAAAATAACTTCTGTTCAAAAAGTGGAAAGCCGCTTGAAAATAGTGTTTTGTACAAGGAATTTTATACGATTATTGATTCAATTGATTGTGTAATTTTAAAAATTCAGGGACATCAACCATCGCATAAAAAGAATAATATCGAAGAAATTTTCACCCTGGTAGATAAAGCCTCGAGGAAGGCATTACGGAATTTCAATTCCGACTTTTTAGCTTTGTAATTCGCTTATCATTAAATCTGTTGTTATTGAAATAAATTCAGATTATTTTTATGCATCATAAATCAACTAAAAAAAGACCTATGTCTATTAACCTGTTAAACAGGATTGTATTCCTGACGATTGTTTTATTTACAATTTCCTGTTCAATAAACCGAACAGAATATTATGTTTCTCCAAGCGGAAATGACAACGCCCGGGGAACTCTGAAAAAGCCGTTTTTAACCCTGCAAAAAGCACTTGAATCTATCCCTGCCGATAAACCCGGCGATTATAAAATCTGGCTCGCTGATGGGAATTTTCAATTAAAAGAAGGCGCCGTAATTTCTTCTGATAAATTTAATAATCCGGATGTTCATTTGACTATAAAGGCTGAAACGGAGGCTACTCCAGTAATCTCAGGTGGAATAAAACCCAACGGGTGGATCAGGAACTGGGATGGACTTTGGGAAACATCTGATGTTTTAGCGAACGCTCCTGAAGAACTCTTTATAAACGGAAAAAGAGCGACACGTGCACGGTTCCCAAATGAAGGATATTTAAATGTGAAAAAAGTTGGAGAAGACCGGCGTACAAATTTTTATTTTGGGAGGAATGAGTTTCCTGTCCCCGTGAATGAAAAGGACGTTGAGCTTGTTTTTTTGCACGATTGGTCCATTTCGCGAATCAAGGTAAAGAATCTGGATTTTGAAACTCACAAGTTAACTGCAGTAGATTCTGTCGGTGCTAAACAACCAGCGTTTTTTAATATGGACAACTGGGGCCCGCATCCGCGTTATTTTCTTGAAAATGATGTTGCTTTTATTGATACTGATTACGAATGGTGTTACAGTTCAAAACAGAATAAAATTATTTTGAAACTGCCCGAGAATCAGAATCCTGAAAATATTGATATCATAATCCCTGTGTCGGAAAGTTTAGTTAAAATAACTGGAACCAAGGAAAATACTATAAAGAATGTTTCATTCGAAGGAATTACCTTTCAGTATTGTGCATGGCAAATTCCGGAAATGGGTTATTGTGGCGTGCAGGCATGCCAATTCGATCCCCGTCCGGTAAAACAAGGCTGGGATGTGGTTCCGGCAGCAGTAACAGCAGACTGGGGTGAAAACATTAAATTTACTGATTGTGTGTTTAAAGATCTGGGAACATCTGGATTGTGGTTTTCAACAGGATGCAAAAATTGTACAGTTGAGAATTCGGAAGTGAATGATGTTTCCGGAAACGGAATTATGATAGGCGAGGGGCGCGACCGGCTGGTTAATGGTGAGCCATGGTGGAAAGTGGCAACTGACGAAGCAGCACTTGGAAATACGATAAAAAACTGTTCAATTACTCAATGTGGTGTCCGTTTTTCGGGTGCAATAGGAATTTGGTGCGGATTAACTGCCGAAACTACCATTCAAAATAACGACGTTTATGATCTTCCGTACACGGGAATTTCAATTGGTTGGATGTGGAGCCCTGAACCTACACCATGCCGCGAAAATAGTATCGACGGAAATCATATTCACCATATTATGAATGTTCTGAGTGATGGTGGCGGAATTTATATGCTGGGACTGCAACCCGGAAGCCAGCTGGTTAATAACCATATTCACGATGTGAAAATAAATGCAGGCCGGGCCGAAAGTAACGGTATGTTTCTCGACGAAGGAACTACCAATGTGCTTGTTGCCAATAATCTAATCTATAACATTGCAAAATCTCCGCTTCGTTTCCATCGGGCCACTACTAACCTGGTAAAAGGAAATTACCTTTTTTGTAGAAACGGGAATCCTCCCATTCGGTATAACAGAACCAACGAAGAAGACATTGAGAAAGTTGACAACGTTGTTTATGCAGAAGAGGATGAAAACTATCAGACAGAGCTGGATAAAATTATAAAAGCTTTTGATGGTAAATAAGAGATACTGTTTTTAAAAAAGAAAGATTCCATCTTTAAGTAATTAGAAACAGAGATGGAATCTTTTTTATGCATTAATTTGATATTCGGAATTAATCTTCTTCGGAAATTTTATCAAGAATCTGCCAGCATTGGTACAATCCCCTCGGCACATGGAAACAGCCTTTCCATTTTCCTCCTTTTAGCGGCAGGAGTACTTCCCCCTGACGGTTTAAATAGCCGAACCATTCGGAATATTCTTTGTCGGCAAAATGCGACCAGGTGTAATCATGTACTTTTTCGAACCAGTTGAGGCACTCTTTGGATCCGGTTAACTGGTAGCCTTTTAACATAGAAATCAAAGTTTCAATATGAACCCACCAGAGTTTTTGGTCCCATTCCAGTTGTTGTGTCGGATGTCCTTTTCTGTCGAGAAAATAGAAAATACCACCATGTTTTTCATCCCAACCATACTCCACCATTTGCAGTGCGATTTGGGTTGCCTTTTTTATCAAATCGGGGCGGTTTAACCGAACTCCCAGATCCATAATAAACCACATGGCTTCGATGGCATGACCGGGATTTACCAGGCGTCCTTCAAAAGTATCTGAAAGTTGTTCGTCTACTGTTACATTCTCAACCACAATACCAAGTTCCGGACGATAAAATACATCCATAACTTCGTGAATGCAGGTTTCGATGGTTTGCTGAAGAAATGCGGGTTCGAGTAAATGCTCAATTTCCAGCGCCAGATTGCAAAGAATCATCGGGAGCGCAAAGTTTTTAAGGTTGCGTGTTCCCGGATGCGATTTTTCCCACTTGCCTTTCGGATTATTCACCTTCGAAAGAATGATATCAAATGTTTGTTTTGCAATATCGGCATATTCTTCGTTACCGGTGGCTTTGCTCAGCTGACCGAAAGCCATGGTTGCAAAAGTGTACGAAAAAATATTGTAAGGTTCAATTAACGGTTTTCCTTCGCGGGTGAGCGAGAAATACCAGTTTAGATTTCCGTCGTGTCCGTACTTTTTCAAAAATTCGCCTGCCTGAACCGCACATTCCAACCATTCCTGTTTTTTTTCAATCTGGTTGTAAAGCATCGAGAAGAGCCAGACTTCCCGGCCCTGGAGCCAGATAAATTTATCGGTGTCGAAAATTTTTCCTTCCCGGTCGAGGCATGTGTAATATCCACCAAATTCCTTATCCTGCGATTTGTTTAGCCAAAAAGGCACAACATTATCTAGCAGTTCGTTTTTATATTGAGTTGCTAATGCTTTGAAATCCATTTTCGTGTTTTTTAAAATTGAGTTATTGTTTTCCTTTTCCTTTGTCAATCCATATTTGTTCTATCTCTTCCAACGATTTTCCAGTTGTTTCAGGAAGCAGTTTCCACACAATTAAAAGATACGGAATACACATAATTGCAAAGAGGATAAATGTTCCGGTAGCTGAAAGGTTGCTTAGTAACCAAGGCGTTAATTGCCCTATTAAATAAGTGCCGATCCATAATGAAAGTCCTGCTATTGACATGGCTGCACCGCGTACTTTAACCGGGTACATTTCGGAAAGTAAAACGAAAATAACGGCGCAGATAGAAACGGCACACGAAAAAATATAGAGTAAAAAGAAGGTTAATAGGAAAATGGAAGAAATGTTCATTTTTGTACCGAAAGTAAAATACCAGGCAATCAAGATAAGTGTGACAATCATACCCGACACACCCCAGTAAACCAGTTTTTTGCGCCCCACTTTATCGATGATAACCAAAGCCAAAACGGTGGTCAGCATATTTACAAGCCCTATCATTACCTGGTAAAAGAATGAATCGCCATCAGACAAACCACTTTCTTTAAAAATTGAAGGGCCGTAATAGAGCACTGCATTTACACCCATAAATTGTCCAAGTATGGCCAGAGCAACACCAATAAAAAGTGCCAAACGAAAACCGGGTTGAAAAAGAAGCCTCCAGTCTGATTTTTCTTCACCTGAAATAAGTTGTTTTACATTATTGATTTGAACAGGAACCTCTTCCTTTGAAAAGATTCTGGACAGAATATTCCCGGCAGTAACTTCTTTCCCACGGGCAACAAGCCAGCGCGGGCTTTCAGGAATAAAAAACAGGATTATAAAAAACAGAATTGCCGGCAATGATTCCATTCCCAGCATGGCTCTCCACGATTCTGTCGCAAATATTTTATGGTATAATCCCTGAGCTGAACCACTTTGTTGCAATGCTTCAGAATGTGAAAGCAACCCAAAATTAGCCAGGTAAGCGCCCAAAAAACCCACGGTAATGGCAAGCTGATACAAGGATACCAGTCTTCCCCTGTATTCAGGAATGGAAACTTCAGCAATATATAAAGGGGAAATAACTGATGCTACTCCGATTCCAATACCTCCAATTATTCGGAACAAAACCAATTGCGGAACACTGCCCGAAATCATACAACCCAGAGCCGAACTCAGGAATAGAACAGACGAAGTGACTAATACAATTTTTCGTCCAAACCGGTCGCTGAGTGGCCCGGCAAATATTACTCCGCCAATAGAGCCCACCAGTGCACAACCCACATACCATCCGGTGCCAATATCGTCGAGATGAAACTGTCCGGCTACCATGTCAACTGTTCCTGAAATTACGGCTGTATCGTAGCCAAATAAAAATCCACCCAGCGAAGCCACAAATGCCAGCCATGCAACATAGCGAAGTTGTTTCGTGTTATTCTTCATTACAACTAAATGTTAAAGTATTCTTTGTACCTGTTGTACAAATGACCTGCCTGCAGGTACGAAGATTGCGGACTCATAAAATGTGAAAATTCAAAGGTTATCCCTTTGTCGTAACCTGCTCGTTTGGCAGCTTCCAGTTTTAACCTTAGTTTATCGAATTTTATGGGTAGAAATCTGATGGGCATATCACGATCGAAGGTTTCTGCATTGGTCCAGCACTGCATTCCGTATTTATCGGCCAGTTTTTTATTAACAGAGAAGAAAGCATCCAACTCATCGTAATCGATGTGTCCGTCCTGGAATGCACATGCATCTACAACATCATGTATTCCGTCAAAAATTTCGTTCCATTCGCGTTCGTGTTCTTTTACCGAAACCGCATTTTCTTTGGTAAGGTTGCTGCCTGCTGCCTCAACCGCTTTTTTACCGTCGATCCATGGTGAAATAAAGGTTGGAAGGCCGCCTGAAACATCTTTGCACTGTTTCCCCATATCGTGAAAAGCACCGATAACTCCTTTGGTTTTCCGGCTTATCTCACCGCTTATATACCAGCCTCCAAAGCTTTTGTATTTACTGCCATAGTTTTTCCAAACCTCGTCGATCACGTACTTGTTGTCTTCCACTTCCCACGATAAATCACCGGTATCCCAGTATTTTCCAGAGTCGTAAAGACCAAAGTAAAATTTCATTCCGTATTTGTCGGCCAATCGCAGGAACATGTCGAGTAAATCAACCGATGGCATGTAACACCCTTTCCCCAAAAGGTATTTCGACGGAAAGGTAATGAATTTGCGGTACCCCGACCTGATCATAATAACCGTATCAATACCGATTGCTTTCATGTGTGCAAAATCGGCATCCCATTCTTTTTCTCCCCAGTTCTGGTGAGGAATGTCGTGCGAAATTTCATCTAAAAATGTTCCTGTAATTTTTAGAGCATTTCCCGGAGGAACAATAAGTGTTGATTTAATTTCTTCCGATTCTGCACTTTCTACTGATGTGTTGTTTTTACAAGAAATGGCAGATGGTAAAATCATGGAAGTCATTCCTGCAAAAGTTGCTTTTTTCAGAAACGAACGTCTGTTATTTGAATTCATGTTGATTGATATTTTTTATTGATTGTATTTTTAGAGTAGATCCTGCTTTTTGAAAACCATTGCTGCAGCTCCGATGCTTCCACCTTCGTTACTGAGATCAGAACTTACTACCTCGCAGTCTGACAGTGGATTTTTTAAGCCGGTTTTGTATAATCCTGAGTTAACGGCACTGGCGAAAAAGGATTCAATTTTCGAGTATTTCCCGGATATTACAATGATTTCGGGATTTATTAAGTTGATGATATTTCCCAGTGCAGAACCCAGTTTTTCGCCTTGTTTCTGAAGAAGGGTAACCGATAATAAATCTCCTTCGTTGGCAGCGTTTATAATCTCATCGTAATGAATTTTTTCGGATGCTGAAGAAAAACGTATGGAATGTTCTCCGTTTTCCAGTGCTTCTTTCATAGCTACTTCCAGTGCTTTCCCTGACACTTCAGTATCAAGACATCCTCTTTTTCCGCAGATGCAAACCCTTTTTTCATTTCCTGCAAATTGCATGTGTCCGAACTCTCCTGCAAATCCCGAATTCCCTGAAATTATTTTGTTGTTGGCAATTACTGTCATCCCGATTCCGCTACTGATATTCACGATCAGTGCATTACTGCTGTTTTGTACTTTCCCGGCTACCGATTCGTACATTCCGATAACCCGGGTGTCGTTTTCAACAATTGTAGGAAAATCCAGTTTGTCTTCAATGTAATTGGCGAGGGGGGTGTTGTCGAATTCAAAAAAGTTGAAAGTGGTGCCCGTTAAACTATTTACACGACCGGTTATTCCTATCCCGATTCCGATTATATTTTCCTTTATTATTTCGGATGCATTAATTGCGTCGTTGATAAAGTTGCAAATTTCGTCACGCCCGTTTTTTGTGTTCTCAAGTGTGAAATCTGTATTTTGTATGATAAAGTCTGCCTGCAGATCGATATTGGCAAGGCTCACTTGTATTTTATTGAGCAATATTTCAACACCAACAGAATAAAACCGATCCTTTTTTATGGTATATACCACAGGTTTTCTACCACTTTCCGTAACAATCTTTCCTTCTTCTACAACTAATCCTTTATCCTTAAGTTCGCCAATCAGTCGTGTTACAGTTGGTACACTCAACTTAATTTTTTCTGCAATATTCGGTATCGATAAAGCATCTTTCGATTGAGCGAGCATGCGCAGAATAATAAAGTTTTGCCTGATTTTTCTGCTGTCATTTTCGCTAATGTCAGATTTATTCAATATCCATTTTTTTAACATCTCGTTTCAGTTAATTTTGTGACAAAAATAAATAATATTATTTGTAAATAGCCATTTAGTAAAAAATATTATTAAATCGATAATTTAATTTATGAAGTAGATTTGTAATGTATTCGGCAGCCTTTTTCATTCGGATGTGATTCAAAATAATTCAAAATATTTATGTCAATATTGTTTCTCTTAAGATTGCTATTTATATTTTAGCGGCAATATTTAGAACTAGTACTAATTCTATTTAGAAAATTATTTATGAACCAACTAAATCGTGGGGCAGTTTTGTTACTATTACTGCTACAACTCACGGCATGTAAAGAAACATCGAAACAATTTTTAATAATCTAAATATCAATATTATGAAGAAGACTTTATATTTAACAGTAGCTGTATTATTTGTTTTTACGGTTTCAACATTTGCACAAAAAGCAAATAAACTTACCAAACAAGAAAAAAAGGATAATTGGGTATTGCTTTTTAACGGTAAAAATTTTGACGGGTGGAGGCAATGTAACGGTACCGCCATGCCTGCCAACTGGAGTATTGAAGACGGTATAATGAAAGTAACTACCGGTGAAGGGAAAAAACCGGGACAGGGATCTGGTGGCGATATCCTTTTCAAAGATAAAAAATACAAAAATTTTGAATTGTCTATCGACTGGAAAGCCAGTGAGATGGCAAATTCCGGAATCTTCTATTATGTAAGAGAAACACCCGGCGAACCCATTTATTATGCAGCTCCCGAAGCACAGGTTCTTGATAATGAAAAGGCAACCGACAATAAAATCGACAGCCATTTGGCAGGCTCGTTATACGATATGATTGCTGCCGATCCGGCCACTGTAAATCCTGCCGGCGAATGGAACACTTTTGTTGTAAAAGCAATTGACGGAAAAATAACACATTATATGAATGGCAAAGAGGTGCTTTCGTTTACCATGTGGACCGATGAATGGGATAAACTGGTACAAAACAGCAAATTCAAAAGTTTTAAAGGGTTTACGGAAGGTGTTTCAAAAGAAGGTTATATCGGGCTTCAGGATCACGGTTATACCGTGTGGTTCCGAAATATAAAAATTCGGGAATTGTAATATTAGCGTATTAAACCTTAGATTGAAAACAGATCATTAAACAAGCCTTCTTTTTTGTCTTGTTTAATGAAAATTATGCTTGAAAAATATAACAGTCAGTTTAGTTATTTTGAAAAGCTCAATGTTTTTTTTGTATGATGTTATACCTGCCTGTTTCATTTTTTTTATCGCATTCAAATTGAATCGGGTTATATTTAAACGGAATTATATAAATCAACTAATATAATAGAGATGGATAAACAAGATCAACTCCCTAGAAGAGATTTTATAAAATCAACAGCTATTGTTGCAACTGCTGCTGCAGTTTCGGGAACCCTTATTTCGGGTTGTGCCGGAAAAGAAAAAGGTGTAGTGGCTGTATCGAATGATGAGAAAAGAGAATGGGAGAAAGGTAAATTAAATGTTGCCGTTATTGGTGTTGGCATGGGATGGGGAAACATGCAACGTTGTGCCGAAGAAAATATCGTGGCAGTTTGCGATGTGGATACCAATAGGTTGGCGGGACGAATGGAAAGTTTCGTAAAAGACTATCCTGAAAAACCTGTACCTTATCAATATCAGAGTTACATAAAAATGTTTGAGGAGAAAGGCGATGAAATTGATGCTGTAATTATTGCTACTCCTGATCATACGCACGCCAAAGTTACTTTGGATGCTATGAAACTTGGCAAACATGTTTATTGTCAGAAACCATTGACTCACACTGTTTACGAATCGAGGATGTTGACAAAGGCGGCTGCAAAATATAAAAATGTTGTAACACAAATGGGTAACCAGGGGGCATCGGGCGATGATACTGCCTGGGTTTGTGAAGCAATCTGGAGCGGAGATATTGGTGAAGTTAAGGAAGTACACGCCTGGACTAACCGCCCGATTTGGCCACAACGTTTAAACCGACCTGAAGAAACACCCTCAGTACCCAAAGGACTGGATTGGGATTTGTGGTTAGGGCCGGCTCCTGTGCGTCCTTATTCTCCTCAATATCACCCGTGGAACTGGCGTGGTTGGTACGATTTCGGAACCGGTGCTCTAGGCGACATGGCTTGCCATATTTTAGATGTGGTTATGCGTGGTTTACGTCTTAAATATCCAACCGGGGTTCAGGCAACTTCTTCAAAATGGACAGTTGAATCTCCTGCGGAGTCGGAAAAAGTTACTTTCTATTTTCCTGAAAGAGAAAAGTATCGCAATGTTGATATGCCGGAAGTAAGTGTAACATGGTATGACGGGGGGTTGAAGCCTGATCGTCCTTTTGAGCTGGAAGATGGCGAAGTGATGGGAGATAACGATGGCGGAGTTTTGTTTATCGGAACAAAAGGAAAAATAATGTGTGGATGCTATGGCAAAAATGCAAAACGTTTACCATCGAAAGAATTTAAAGACTATGCTCCTGAAATAAATGAACGGCTGGTTGCCGGAGGTATCGACGGACACGAAAAAGACTGGATCAGAGCTTGCAAAGAAAAACCGGAAGAACGCGTGCAACCGAAGTCTCATTTTGGTTATGCCGGACCGTTTAACGAAGTGGTTGTTATGGGAACAGTGGCTCCCCGCTTATCCACACTGGAACGCATTTTGGCGTGGGATGGCGAAAATATGAAATTCACAAATATTACTCCTGAAGATAAAGTTCGTTTACCCAAGTTTGTGAAATTAGATACGAGTTCAGGTATTCCTAAGTACAATTCGGAATACGAAATAGTTAATGCATACGAATACGCTCAAAAACTAATTAATATAAAACCTCGCCAAGGTTGGGAACTGGAACTGTAAATGAATTGAGTCTAATTACGAAATATTCATAAAACGAAGGCCCGGTAATCTTTTGGTTATCGGGCTTTTATTATTTCAATAATTTTAGTCGGTCGAAAATATATTTTTGAAAACATAACACTAAATCAACTTTTTTCTATTTTTGCTAAACCGGTTAAGCGATACTAGTAAGATTAAATCTAAATCAATTAAACCATTATGAATTTTAAATATAAAAGTTTTGTTTTATCTACATCCCAGTTTGTCTTGATGGCTTCTATTTTGAGCCTAATAAGTTGTACTTCCGTTCAGGAACCTAAACTAACTGATTACGTCGATCCTTTTATTGGAACTGCTTTTACCGGCCATACATATCCCGCAGCTACAACACCGTTTGGAATGGTTCAGGTAGGCCCTGATAATGGTGTCAAAGGATGGGAATTTTGTTCCGGCTATCATAACGACTCAAAAACAATTATGGGATTTTCGCACACCCATTTAAGTGGAACCGGTGCTTCTGATATGGGCGATATTTTATTTATGCCGGTAGTTGGCGATGTTCTGTTTATCCCCGGTGAAGAAGAAGATCCATCATCGGGTTACCGGTCTTCCTTTTCGCACGATTCAGAGAAAGCAAGTCCAGGGTATTATTCGGTAATACTAAATGACTACAGGGTTTTAGCTGAGATGACCGCCACTCCTCGTGCAGGATTTCATAAATACACTTATCCTGAAAATGAAAAATCGGGGATATTAATTGATATGGAACATGGAATTGGAGACCGGACAACTGAGAGTTATATAACGGTTTTAGATCCTCATACTGTAGTTGGAATGCGCCGGTCAAGTGGTTTTGTAAGAGATCATCGTTATTATTTTTGTGCGCGTTTTTCAAAGCCGTTTGCCCAGGTGTCTTCTTATCAGGACAGTATTATTTCCGGTGAAAAATCAGTATCAGGAAAAGTAACAAAGATGTTGGTTCGCTTTGCAACTGAAAAAGATGAAGCGATTAAAGTTAAAATCGGTCTTTCAACTGCCAGCGAAAAAGGAGCAATAAATAATTTGGATACTGAAATTCCAGGTTGGGATTTCGAAGCCATTCACAAAAAAACTGAAAACCTGTGGAATAATTATTTGAAGAGAATTGATATAAAAGCAATGGACGAAGGGCAGCGTGTTTCTTTTTATACTTCCTTATACCATGCACTGCTCATGCCTAACCTTGTTTCTGATGTTGATGGCAGTTATTCCGGATGGGATCATCAGTTACACAAAAGTACGGTTGGCGAAATGTATACCAACTTTTCGCTGTGGGACACGTACCGGGCAGAACATCCGTTTTTGGCAATGATGTACCCGGAAGAAAACAGTTGCTTTGTTCGGTCACTTTTGGAGCACTACACGCAAACCGGCTTGCTGGTTACCAATGAATACGGAATGTGTGAAACCTGGTGTATGATTGGGAATCATGCAGTACCTGTTATTGTTGATGCTTTTTTAAAAGGTGACACTTCTTTCGATCCTGAATATGCCTATGAAGCGGTTAAACATTCAGAGACAGCAGAACACAATAAGGCAGACTGGTCGAATTACGATAAACTGGGATATTTCCCTTATGATATCAGCAGCGAAGAATCTGTTTCCAGAACGATGGAATCTGGCTATGATGATTATTGCGTGGCTCAGATGGCCAAAAAAATGGGTAAAGATGAAGACTATATCTTTTTTATGAATCGTTCGAAGTTTTATAAAAATTTATTCGATCCTGAAACTCAACTGGCAAGACCAAAAGATTCAGAGGGAAAATGGAAAGATCCTTTCGATCCGTATGCACTGATTAATAAAAACGGAAAAAGAGATTATACAGAGGGAAATGCCTGGCAGTGGACATGGCATGTTCAGCAGGATGTGCCCGGATTAATTAATCTTTTCGGAACAAAAGAAGCTTTTGTGCAAAAACTGGATTCGCTGTTTTTTGTTGATGTGGATTCACTTCCCGGCCATCTAGAAATTCCTGATGTAACAGGTCTTATTGGTTCGTATGCACATGGAAACGAACCTAGCCACCACATATCTTATCTGTACAATTATGCCGGAAGACCTGATAAAACGGCTGAAATCGTACGTCAGGTGTTTGATAAATATTATTTGGCAAAACGTGATGGATTATGTGGAAATGACGATTGTGGCCAGATGTCGGCCTGGTATATGTTTTCAGCTTTTGGTTTTTATCCGGTCGATCCGGTTTCTGGAGAATATATTTTTGGTGCACCGCAGGTACATAAGGCCACTTTGCATCTACCTGGTGATAAAATTTTTACAATAAAAGCGAATAATTTATCGGCGGTAAATAAATATATCGAATCTGTCAGCTTGAACGGGAAACTTTTAAAATCGTTCAAAATCACTTACGATGAAATTAAAAACGGAGGAACTCTGGAGTTCGGAATGACGGATGATAAAGAAGCAAACTATCTGCAATAATTGCTTTAAGGAAAAAATTGTTTTTTGAAATTACAATTTCTTGTTGCCCTCGTTTTGTTCTGATAATGTCTCAAAATTGACATTAGGATGGCTAAACAGATAACAAAATAATTTTATTAACTTTAGAGAGCTGGTTTTTAGCATGTTTTTTGTTTTGTAAACTGAACCTAAGATCAATTTCTTCAGCAAAAAGAAAGTGTCTGGATGTGTTATCAAGTGGCTTTTCTATTGAACAGTAAGAATAATTATTATAAAATAATAGCAATGAGAAAAAGAATATTTATTATCCTGATTGTTCCATTATTGATTTTTTGGGGAACAGTTCAGGCACAAATTGGTACACGTTTTCCATCAGAAAGAAAAATTGTTGAAGATCCGGTTACCGGAGTAGAGTTGGTTTTTTTAACCAGCAAACCTGCCGGCGACAGTAAAATTTACCAAACCCATAACCAGTGGACCTCTGATGGAAAATGGCTAATTTTTCGTTCAGAGCGTGTGCCGGGTGAGGCAATGGCCGTTAATGAAAAAACAGGAGATCTTGTGCAGGTGACTGAAGGTGGTTATACGGGAATGCTGAATGTAGCCCGAAAATCAATGAAGTTGTATTTCATGCGCAGGCCCAAAGATAATGAACTTGAGAAAGGTTCAACAGAGGTGGTTGAAGTAGATTTGGAAAAGCTTTTTGCCGATAGTGAATCCGGGAATTTAAACTCAGAATCAGCATATCAAAGGATTTGTGGAGTAACCCCTCCCGAGATGAAAGCCGGAGGCGATTTGGCGCTTGACGGAGGTGAAGAGTGGGTCTGGTTTCGGGTTGGAAAAGAGGAAGCACAAAAACATCTTCCGGAAGGAACTAAAATTGAGGAGCCGTTTGGTCCCCGCCATATGGGAGCCGGCCCGGCTGGAATTGCCGGAATGAACATAAAAACCGGTGAAACAAAATATGTGGTGTCGGTACCGTTTCAGGTGGGACATATTCAAACTAATCCATGGGTGCCGGGGCAAATTGTTTTTTGCTGGGAAACTGGTGGAAAGTCTCCGCAACGTACATGGATCGTAAATTCCGACGGAATAGGTTTGCGTCCTTTGTACCCCGAATCGGAATATGAATGGGTGACACATGAAGCCGTAATCAGTGAAGATGAGGTGGCTTTTGCGATAATGGGGCACCGGCAAATTCCAAATACCAGTAGCGAAAACCGGGCTGAAGGAACTGATGTGAAAGGAGCGAATCCCGGACAGGAATCAGCGTGGGGACCATCTGGTACCCGTGAAAAACCAAGTGGACTTGGTATCGTGAATATTAATTCAAGAGAAATGACAATTGCCGGGCAGATTCCTTATGGCAGTGGATTCTGGCATGTTAGTGGCTCGCCCGATAAACGATTTGTTGTGGGTGACAACTTTGCCCGTGAAATTTACCTGATAAACAGGGAAACACATGAAATGATGCTCCTTTCGGCCGGTCATAAAACTACAGCGAGAGACCATTGTCATCCTACATTTAGCCCCGATGGGACCAAAATTCAGATTCAGTCGGCAATGCTTTCAGAAGATGGCAAAGAAATGAATATCTGTATTATTCCCGTTCCCGATAAATGGCTGAAATAACAAGTGAAACGGTTTATTTTATAGTAAAAAAGGCTTTTTGAGGTGCTTAAGAGATTTGTTAATTTAGACCAATAAAAACTGAAATTATGAATATAAAATTTGATATCGTCCTTATTCTGGGATTCTTTATGTTTTTGAATTCCCGGGCACAGGAAGACAGAGGTTATAAAATATATCAGTTTCCGGCGAATATGATTCCAAGAATTGACGGGAATACGGACGACTGGAAAGATTTTCCGGAAGAATACATTGTGGGTACCGATCAGTTGTGGGACGACTCGGGCAAATATCCTGAATCCGATCCGAAAAATCTTGATGTGAAAGTAAGGGTGGCCTGGGTGAAAGGATTAAACCGACTTTATTTTTTGTATGAAGCTTACGATGATTACTGGGATTTTACTCTGCCCGGATTGCATAACGATATTTTTGAAATCGTTGTCGACGGTGATCTTTCTGATGGCCCGTTAATCGATGAGCAGCACCCGAATCAGGATCTTGACTGGGGGCACCGTTATTTCGAGTATCATGGTGTGCACGCACAGAACTACCACATTTTTACACCGGCTGTTGGTAAAGATTGGGCACTTGCCTGGGGATGCCAGCCCTGGATAAAGGAATTGCCTTATTCGAACATTGTTTATTCATACGATTTTAAACCGGGAGAATCAGGGAGATTAATTGCTGAATTCTGGATCACTCCTTTTGATTACGCGGGACACGAAGGCCCGGAAAGAGCTGTTGAATCGGTATTAAAAGATAATAAGAAGATCGGTTTAACCTGGGCAGTTATCGATTACGACGATGTGAACGATACCAGCAAGAAAGGATTCTGGAATTTGTCGAAAAACCATAAAATGTATGGAAATTCGAGTCTGGGGACAATTTTTACGCTGATGCCGCTGGAGGAAAAATACCAGGAAAGTTTTAAAGCCGACTGGTCATTTCTGCTTATGGATAAATCAGAGCGATTAGTCGCATTCAGGGATAAAAGCCGTGGAGAAGTTACAAGTTGGCACTGGGATTTTGGTGACAGGACAACTTCCGATGAACAAAATCCGGTTCATCAATATAAAAGACCGGGAAAATATATTGTTGTGCTTACCATCGAAGGCCCGAAAGGAACATCGCGTATGGCAAATGTTTGGGATGTGGCAGTAGAATAATACTACCGCTACCGGCAACTGAAAATATCCGGTTCTGAACTAAATAAACTTAACTATAAAAACTAATTATGAAACGAACATGAATTTTCATCATTCCAAATTCAAACAAAAGAATGATTAAAATTTATGTGAGTTCCTGAATGTATTCAAATTTTTTGAACATTCAGAAATCAAAAAATTTTAAACAGATGAAACTAAACTTTATCCGCAATTTCCTGGCAACCTGTGCCATCTTTATAGTTTTTTATCCCTTATCATCAAATGCACAGGAAGTACCTCATTTGCAGAAAAACGGGAGTGTTGTGCAATTAATGGTCGATGGCAAACCTTATATTATTCTGGGCGGTGAACTGCATAATTCAAGCAGCTCGAATCTTGAATATCTCGAACCGGCATGGGGTAAGCTAAAGGAAATGAATCTGAACACAGTTTTAACTGCTTTGTCGTGGCAATTGATTGAGCCGGAAGAAGGAAAATTCGATTTCTCGCTGGTTGACGGATTACTGGAAGATGCACGCGAACACGATCTTAAGTTGGTATTTCTTTGGTTTGGCAGCTGGAAAAATGGTCTGTCACATTACACGCCTTTATGGGTGAAAAAAGATCAGGAGCGTTTTCCTCGGGTTCGGTTAAACAGCGGAAAAGCTACCGAAACTATAACTCCGCTTTGTACTGAGGCGAGAGATGCCGATGCAAAAGCATTTGCAGCGTTAATGGCTCACCTGAAAAAAGTGGATTCTAATCAAAGAACAGTGATTATGATGCAGGTGGAAAATGAAGTTGGCATTTTAGGCGCACCACGAGATAAATCAGAACTTGCCGTTTCTGCATTTAATAAGGAGGTGCCGAAGGAATTAATCAAAGGATTAAAAAAATACAAAAGCGAACTTCAGCCTGAAATGGCAGGACATTGGGCAAAAACGGGCTACAAAGAGTCGGGAACATGGACCGAAGTTTTCGGCGACAATCATTATGCTGACGAAACTTTTATGGCCTGGAACTATTCCACCTATATAAATGCAATTACTGCAGCGGGAAAAGCGGAGTACGATATTCCCATGTTCGTTAATGCCTGGATCGTTCAGCCCGAAGATACAAAACCCGGCGATTATCCGGCAGGCGGACCGCAGTCGCGGGTGCACGACATTTGGCGAATTGGTGCCCCCGACGTTGATTTGAAATGCCCCGATATCTATTTGCAAAGTGTTCCTGAAATACTAAACATGTACCATCATTTCTGGAATCCTTTGTTTATTCCTGAATCTTTTTCAGGAGAGAATGGAGCTGCCAATGCATTTCTTGCTATTGGAAAACATGCAGGTCTTGGTTATTCACCTTTTGGTATTGATGGTCGTATTGAGAATCCTTCGGAATCACCTCTTGCCAAAGCTTACAGTGTTTTGGATCAGTTGACTCCCGCCATTACTACTGCGCAGGCTGAAAATAAGATTACAGCTTTCTGGGTAACGGCAGCAAACAATCCGCAAACAGTGGAACTGGGAGGTTATAAAATTGAGGCATCGTTGCCTTACAACAGGAGAACAGGCCAGATTTCAGCAGAAAAAGGTTACGGATTGGTAATCTGGAAAGGTGGAGATGAATATATTGTTGCTGGATCGAATCTGAATGTGGTTTTCGAGCCCGATTCTCCGAGACCTCAAATGGCTGGTTTTGATGAAATTTACGAAGGAGAATATGTTGATGGAAAATGGAAATCAGGAAGGTTGTTAAATGGCGATAATATCATGATTAATTATGATCTTGCTAACCAGGCCGCGATTAACCGTACAGGAGCAGGTGTGAAACTCGGAAACGAACCTGCCATTTTACAGGTTAAGTTATATCGATTTGAATAATCTGTCAGGAGTTAAAATGGGAGAATTATGAATAGACAATTTCACTTAATCGTATTTAGTTTGCTGCTTTATTGTTTGGGCGCTTGCACCGATAATGAGCAAAAATTATATGATATTACCGACTTTGGTGCAGTTACCGATTCGTTGGTTATCAACACAGACGCAATACAGTCTGCGATAGACAAATGTGCAGAAGACGGAGGTGGAACAGTTGTTGTGCCGGAAGGAAAGTTTATAAGTGGAGCCATATTCTTAAAACAGGGCGTTAACCTTGAAATAAAAGAAAATGGTGTTTTGAAAGGTTCCACCAATCTGGCCGATTACAAGTTGGTGCAAACACGATGGGAAGGAGAGGAGCGAATCTGGGTGAGTGCCCTTGTTAATGTTTTCGATATTTCCGGGTTTCGGTTAACCGGGAGAGGAGCCATCGATGGCTCAGGAGATGTGTGGTTTAAAGGTTACTGGCGCCGTTTTAGTGGTAAAAAATCAGAAAATGAAGAAGAGCAAAATGCGACTCCTCCTCATGTTGGCCCCATCCGTGAAGGACCACCAGTCCTGGGAGAAAAAGGGGGAATGACACCAACTTCGGATTCGCGTGCATATGAATTGAAAGATGTGGAATTGCCCGGTTATGCCCGCCCGCGTCTCATTGCCATTCAAAATTGCAACGATGTGGTAATTAGTAATCTGAATCTCAAAAATCATTCGAGCTGGTGTTTATTTGTTCTCTACAGTAAACAGGTTGAAATTCGCGACCTTAATATTCGCGCCGAACACTATATTCCCATGTCGGATGGTATTGATATTGACTCTAGTGACGGTGTGAAAATTGTGAATGCGGATATTGATGTGAATGATGATTGTATTTCTATTAAATCGGGGAAAGATGAAGACGGGCGTCGTGTAGGTCGGCCGGCAGAAAATATTTGTATCGATAGCTGTATTTTCAGGTACGGACATGGAGGCGTTGCCATGGGAAGCGAAATGTCGGGAGGTATCAGAAATGTGGAAATAAGTAACAGCATTATGATGGCGGATAACTGGGCGCCGATTCGATTTAAATCGCAACCAAGTCGCGGGGGAGTGGTCGAAAATATCACCTATCGAAATTTAGTGCTGGATAATACCCGTCAGGCATTCGAGTTTAATATGGAATGGCGAATGGTTCCTCCTATCAAACCACCGTCGGATCCGCTTCCTGTTGTTCGCGATGTGAAAATTATTAATGTTAGCGGTACGGTTGAAAATGCCGGTTTTATTCATGGATTGAAGGAAAATCCGATTGAAAATGTAACATTTGAAAACTGCGATATTAAGGCAAAAAAAGGTTTGCGACTGGAAAATGTGAAGAATCTGGATTTGTCGGGGTTGAAAATTTCTGTAGAAGAAGGAGAACCAGTTATCCGGCAAAATGTTACCGGTGAATAAAATAGTATAGAGCCATTTAAATTTTGAAGATTATGAAACGTATAAAATATTTCTTACTGGGCGTAATATTTTCTTTTGGATTGTTGAATTTTATATCATCGTGCAAATCCTCAACCGGTGAATCCATAAACAGAATTAGTAATCCCGGTGCAGATGAAGTAGCGAAACAATTTGAAAACCCTCCGGCAGAATACTCCATTACGTTTTACTGGGGATGGGACGGCGATATTACTGAAGAGGTCATCGCTCGCGATTTAGACGAATTCAAATCAAAAAATGTTCAGGTTGTTACCCTTGAACCCGGATACAACATGCGCAACGCTTATCTTTCTGATGGCTGGTTCGAAGATGTGAAAATGGCTGTAGAAATGGCAAAAGAGCGCGGTATGAAGATTTATCTTGTCGACGAAGGTAAATATCCCAGTGGTTTTGCCGGTGGAAAGATTGTTAGCGAGGTGCCTGAACTTTGTATGAAAATTTTAGTTCAGGATACAGTTATAGAAGTAAAAAGTGGTGAAAATGTTTCTCTCAATCTTGCCGATAACGTTGTAAGTGCTGCGGCGTACAAAAAAAACGGTGGCGAAACCCGGGAAGTGGCTATTGAAAAAGGGAAACTGAATTGGACGGCTCCTGATGGCGACTGGGAACTGATACTGGTAAAACACGTTATTCAGTCATCGCCAACCCGGTCAGTGAATAATCCTAAACGAGGAAAAGACCGGAGCCATGCTCTGATTGATTATTTAGATGCAAAAGCTACCGGCAAGTTTATTGAGTTTACCCATGAAAACTATAAAAAATATATGGGCGATGAATTTGGAACAACTATTTTGGGATTTCGTGGCGATGAACCGGATTATTCTATTCGTGGAGTTCCCTATACTCCCGAAATTTTTAATGAGTTTCAAAAATTGAAAGGATATGATGTGCAACCTTACATCGCTACATTTTTTACTCCGAATTTAACAGAAGAACAGCAGCGTGTAAAAGCCGACTACTGGGATGTTTGGTCTACCGTGTTTGCAAATAACTTTTTCAAGGTTCAGGCCGACTGGTGCGCTGCATCAAACGTAGATTATTTGGTGCATTTAAATCATGAGGAACACATGACCGGTTTGATTCGTTCGGAAGGGGACTTTTTTAAAAATATGAGATCGGTACAAATGCCGGGAGTAGATGCCATCTGGCATCAGATTTGGCCGGGCGAGGTAAATCCTGTTTTTCCAAAATATGCTTCATCTGCAGCACATGTTAACGGGAAATTGAGGTCATTTACCGAGAGTTTCGCAGCCTACAATCCCCGGCCCGATTTTGATCAGGCAAAATGGATACTCAATCAGCAATTGGTGCGGGGTATTAATATGGTTGAAGTAATGTTTGTTCCTGCTTCAAGCAGGGGAGAATCGGGGATGAGAGGATGGCTTGCACACGAGGATTTTCCGGAGGTAGCCAAATATATACAGCGATCGTGTTTCTTGTTGTCACAGGGAGTTCCTGCTGCCCAAATTGGGGTGTTGTTTCCTACTACCTCCGTCTGGTTAGGAAACAATGAAATTGATACATTGGCTTTAAATATTATGCAAGGGCTTCTTCAATCACAGCATGATTTTGATGTGCTCGATGAGTATTCTATCGATTCAGTAATGATTATTCAAAATGGTAAATTCATTAACAAAAGCGGACAAGAATATTCAACTATAATTGTTCCACCTGTTAAGGCTATTTCAGAACGTGTTTTATTGCGTTTAAAAGATTTTGAAAAATCAGGAGGCACTGTTATTTCACTTGATAATGAATCAGTGCAGGCTATAAATAAAACATTTAAAGATGCTCATAAAGTCAGTCCGGAATGGAAAACAAATGAACCTGTAGGAGAGTTAAATAGCTCTGCTTTAAAAGCTTTGCCGCCATCTGATTTCATTCTTAACAAACCTTGTAAAGACATAAAATACATACATCGAAAATGGAATAATGCTGATTTATATTTCCTATTTAATGAAGGAAAAAATGTTCAGGAACTGGATGTTACATTATCAGGAAAAGGGAAAGTTCAGGAGTGGGATGCAATGACCGGACAAATTTCAGAAATTCCGGGGAAACGAATCGATGGGGAAAATGTGAGAGTCAGTTTTAAGCTTGATCCCTGGCAAACGAAGTTTATTGTTGTGGACGGAACCAAATAATAAGATCCGATCAAATTTCTTACGCCATATAATCTCATAAAGTCGGAACTGTAGACAATTAAGTTTTGTTGCCAAATCTGAAATATGGTTTGTACTGGAATTTTAATACCATTTTTTTGAGCTGAATCTGTTTTTACAGTTCTACATGTCGACAAAAAGTTCTCAAAAGTCAGGAAACTACAGGACACCTCAAAACAGAACGGGATACTAGTCGATGAATAAAATATTTAATTGTTGTTTAATTAATCCGTCTGATCGATTCCTTGAATTTAAATGAGGGTTTTAATAAAACCTGGTCAATTTGGCTTTCCTCTTTGTTTATTCTTGCGAAAAGAAATTTAACCGCCATTTTACTAATGTCGTTAACCGGTTGCGCAATACATGATAATGGAGTTGCCAGGTAATCAAGAAAGGGATGATCATCAAATGTAATTAAAGATATATCATCAGGAATCTTTACATTTTCATCTTTCATCGCACTGATAGCTCCCATGGCTATGGTATTGCTTAAGGCAAATATTGCTGTTGGGCGTTTGTTTTGTTGAAGCAAAAGTTTTGTTTCCAAATATCCGTTTTGTACTGTAAAGTCATCACCCACAATATTATAGTTTGTGATATTAAAATTGTTTAATGCATCAGTAAAACCTTTAACACGCATTTTGTTTGGTGTTGAATTTTGAACACCCTGAATACATGTAATTTCGGTGTGTCCATTTTCAATTAGATATTTTGTTGCGCCATAAGCCCCATCGTAGTTATCGGTAGCCACATATGGAATATCGAGATTTTCAAAATATCGATCGATACAAACGATTGGTAGTCCCTGGTTAAATATTTGTTCTATTTGTTCGTGGCTCTTACCACAAGGTGCAATAATCAGCCCTTCAATATTTCTACTCATAAATTGCTGCAACTGCATTTCTTCAATATCCTCATTCTCATCGCTGTCACCAATAATAGTGATATATCCGTATTTCCTGATTTCAGCGTTTATTTTGCTGGCAATATTTGCGAAATAGGGATTTTTAAGCGACGGGATTATTAATGCAATTGTTCCACTCTTTCCTGATCTTAAGTTGGCTGCCTGATGATTGGGTACATAATTTAATTCTTTTGCAACTGCTTCAATTTTTTGTTGCGACTTTTTGCCGATTCGATATTGTTCGGCTTTCCCGTTTAAAACCCGCGATACTGTAGTTATTGAAAGTCCTGTAATTTCTGCTATGTCAGTAATGCTCGCTTTTTGCATAAAAATACTTGTTTGTACAAACGTTTGTCTTCTTTAAAATGCGCTAATTTAAGGGAAATTGATGAATTGCTGTAATTTATACAATTCTTGTTTTGTTATTTCTATTCGAGAGTTTCAATTGTATTTCTTTTAACTTGTTGTTTCTGATTGAATAACGAAATTAATTTAGTTCTAAATAAATTTGTACAAACGTTTGTGCAAAATCTATTTTGTTTATATGTTTGTATGAATCATAATTTAAATATGAATTATATATAGAATATAACTATGGGGGTAAAAATAGTTGTCGTCGGAAGCACAAATACTGACATGGTTGTAAAAACCAATAAGTTTCCTTCGCCGGGAGAGACGATTATTGGAGGTGATTTTTTTATGAATCAGGGAGGAAAAGGTGCGAACCAGGCTGTCACTGCACGACGTTTGGGTGGAGATGTTGTTTTTATCGGGAAAACGGGTAATGATGTTTTTGGCAGGCAGGCTGTTGAACTTTTGAAAAAAGAAGGAATAATTACTGATAATATTCTGACCGATCCTGAAAAACCAAGTGGAGTAGCCCTAATTACTGTTGACAGTAAAGGCGAGAATTCAATTGTTGTAGCTCCGGGCGCCAATGGAACACTTATTCCTGAAGATCTGGAAACTATTGACGGAATTTTAAATGATTCGGATATGGTGCTAATGCAGTTGGAAATACCTCTTGTTACGGTTAATTATGTTGCTAAATTATCAGTTGAAAAACAAAGAAAGGTAATTCTTAACCCGGCTCCTGCACAGGCGCTTCCCGACTCTTTACTGAAAGGACTTTATTTGTTAACTCCAAATGAAACAGAAGCTGAACAATTAACCGGAATCAGGGTGAAAGATATTGAATCGGCTAACGCGGCAGCAAAAGTGCTTGTTGATAAAGGGATTCAGAAGGTTATAATTACCATGGGAACTGCCGGTGCTTATGTTTTTAGTTCTGAATATACGGGATTGGTGAAGGCCCCAAAAGTAACTGCCGTAGACACCACTGCTGCCGGCGATACATTTAACGGAGCTTTAGCTGTTTTTCTTTCTGAAGAAAAAGGAATAGAAGAAGCAACCCGTCTTGCCTGTATTGCGGCATCTATATCTGTTACACGAAAAGGAGCCCAAGCGTCTGTCCCTTATCGAAAGGAAGTGAAGGAATAACATAAATCTTTAATATTAAACCAAACCAATGAAACGAAAACTTATAAGTATTACACTGTTTTTTATATTTTCAGTGATAATTGCAGGAGCTCAGAATCCAGTTAAAATCATCTTTGATACAGATATGGGGCCCGACTTTGACGATGTTGGCGCGATTACAGTACTGCATGCACTGGCAGATAATGGTGAATGTGAAATTCTGGCCTGTATGGCTAGCGACAGGTATCCTACTATTGCTCCTACAATTGAGGTTTTTAACCGATATTTTAAAAAACCTGATATTCCAATTGGAGTTGCGGGTGATGGTGCACCGGATTTTTCATGTCCAAATCATTGGAACGATTCCATTGTTTCCAGATTCCTTGATTCTCCCAAAACCAATGCCGATTATCACAGTGCAGTTGATGTTTACCGAAAAACACTGGCCTCTCAACCCGATAAAAGTGTTACAATTGTTACTGTTGGATTTCCTTCAAATCTGGCAGATTTACTGAAATCTGGCCCCGATGGTTATTCATCATTTTCAGGAATGGAACTGGTTCAGAAAAAAGTGAAGAATTGGGTGGCGATGGCCGGCATTTTTCCTGATGGAAAAGAGTTTAATGTGGTTACACACGCCGAAGCTTCTGTTTATGCTTTTCAAAACTGGCCTACTCCCATTCTTCTAAGTGGCTTTGAAATTGGGAACCACATTTTAACAGGTGCCAAGGTTGCTGAAAGAGGTGATCCGGATAGCCCGGTGGATTGGGCTTACAAATATAATTTCGAAACATACCAGAAGAAGAAATTTAGTAAGCGAAATTCGTGGGATCAAACAGCAGTTCTTTGTGCTGTTCGCGATCCGCAAAAGTACTTCTATGTAAATGGACCCGGGCAGTTTGAAGTTGCAAGTGATGGTTCAAATAGCTGGAATCCCGATAACAATAAACAACATTTCTTTTTGTCGCATAAGTATTCCTACCAGTTCATTGCTGATATCATTGATGAATTAATGCTGCATAAACCAAAAAAATAATAACCAATAAGCTTATAATCATGTATATAGTAACAAGTTATCCATTTGCAATATTTTTCTGTTTTATTACAATGTTGTGCTGGGGATCGTGGGGAAATACCCAGAAATTGGCAGGCAAAACCTGGCGATACGAATTGTTTTACTGGGATTATGTGATTGGTGTTCTGTTTTTGTCGTTGGTTTTTGCGTTTACACTTGGAAGTACTGGAGGATCAGGACGTAGTTTTATCGATGATTTAAAGCAGGCCGATATGAGCAATATTGGGAGTGCATTTTTAGGAGGAATTATTTTTAATGCCTCGAATATTTTATTGTCAGCAGCTATTTCTATTGCAGGGATGTCGGTGGCATTTCCTGTAGGCGTTGGGTTGGCTCTGGTTTTAGGCGTAATAATTAATTATCTGGGGTCTCAAAAAGGAGATCCTTTCTTTTTATTTCTTGGTGTAGGATTAATAACACTTGCAATTATTCTAAATGCATTGGCATACAGGAAAGCATCGGCCGGGAACCAGAAAGTTACTACAAAAGGAATTCTGATTGCAGTATTTGCCGGCATACTAATGTCCTTGTTTTACCGGTTTGTGGCTGCATCTATGGATCTTGATAATTTTATTCATCCTGCAACAGGAATGATGACTCCTTACACAGCGGTAGTCATTTTTTCGATGGGAATTTTCGTAAGTAATTTTTTCTTTAATACGATATTAATGAAAAAGCCATTAAGTGGCCAGCCAACAAATTATAAAGAATATTTTAAAGGGAATGTGTCCATTCACCTGGTTGGAGTCCTTGGAGGTATCATCTGGGGAATAGGTAATTCTTTTAACCTAATTGCAGCAGGAAAAGCAGGTGCCGCTATTTCCTATGGATTAGGGCAGGGGGCAACTTTGATTGCTGCTTTGTGGGGTGTATTTATCTGGAAAGAATTTAAAAATTCATCTAAAGAAACCACTCGAATGCTTGCTGCTATGTTTGTTCTTTTTGTTGCTGGTATTCTTACTATAATTTATGCGGGTTTAGTCTAACTAAAAGATTTTTAGGTGGTAAGAGAGTGAGGACTGAGAAAATCGTTATCCAATAGTATTTGCTAAAATAAAAAAGGAGCTAAACTTTTGTTTAACTCCTTGATTTTTAATGGTCGGGATACTAGGATTCGAACCTGGGACCCTCTGTGCCCAAAGCATAATAAATATGAAATTGTGAGAATCGAAAATATATTTTCTGGTTAGTTTTAGAGTGGAAGCGTGATTTTTATGTATTCTCATGTAACTGGGGATCCTAATTTGCCCGCTTACAAATCGATTAAATAGGGCAAGGTAATTGACTAATTGGAGGAAGAACGCCGGTTGTTTTATATGGCCTGCAACCGTGCAAAGGAAATATGATATTAACGATACTTTCGTATGTGGCTTCAAGGGATGTGTTAAATACTGAACCTTCATGGTTCATATGTGATATGTTATAATTTAATAATCTTATTATAGTATAAAGGATGGAAACCAGAATTTGCAATCTGTTGTCTCATGTTTTTTGAACGAAGAAGATTAAATGCGGTTTTGCCTAAACGTTGTTCGAACAGTAAAGGTATAGCCTATAAACCCGATTTCGAGAGAATACTTTTAGAGAATGGAATCTCAATATTTTCAATGTTCAAGGTGCAAACTTTTTTCTTCTTGTCAACCTTTTTTAAGTAATGAGCATTGATAATTGTTTTTCTTGAGATTCGAAAGAATATATGCGAAGGAAGTTTCTGCTGAATTTTTCCCAGGTTGTAGCTACTAATTGTTATTTGATTATTATTGGCATTGTTAGTATATATCTTAGTATAGTTTCCATCCGCTTCTAAATAAACTATTTCTTTTGTGTCGAAATAATAGTCTTCAAATGCCGATGAAATTTTTATTTGATTTATGCTATTTTTAATATCTTCTGAATTGTTTGAAAATGTATTATGTTGTAACTTATGTCTCCTGTATTTATCAATGCTCTTTTTTAAATCATCTGGATGAAACGGTTTTAAAAGATAGTCTATAATTCCATATTTTGCTGCTTCTTTTATATCATCTGAATAAGCAGTAATAATAATAACGTGTATATGTATGTCAAATTGATGGATGAGTTTAAGAATTTCAATTCCATTAAGTTTCGGCATATTCAAATCTAAAAAAACAATGTCCGGTTCTTCATCTTTAATGGCACTAAAACCTTCCACTGAATTCGTCCTGGATATTACATCTTTAATTTCAGTGAAATCGGCTATTAAATTTGTGAGCAGGTTTATTGATTCAATTTCATCATCAATGATTAATACTCTGGTTTTTAACATTGGGCTCTGGATTACAGTTTAGTGCTTTAAATCTAATAAAAAGTTACATTATTTAACATTTATTTTAATTATTAGAGTAATTTGTTGAAAAATCAAGCGCTTTATTGTTAAATAACACTCTCTGGATAAAGCGATAAAGAATCTGGAAAAGCTTGAAACATTAATGCTTATTTTTAAAAAACTGATTTGGAAGGTTTATAAAATAAGGATGTTATTGCAACTTGTAAAGTTACCTTAGTTATAGGTAGTTCAAAGGGGGTTGCTTATCATAATTACAAGTTAAATTATTATGAAAAGATTTATTTGTTTTTTAACATTTATCATGAGTGTTTTTACTGTATTTTCTCAAGATGTTATAGTTAATAAAAATGGAAGTGAGATTCAGGCTAAAGTGTTAGAAATCTCACCAACAATGATTAAATATAAACTCTCCAGCTATCTCGATGGCCCCCTGCGTTCGATTGCTATTAAAGATGTGTTTCTAATAAAGTATGAAAATGGAAGCGTTGAATATATGAATTCGGCTGGCGATAATAATAGTAATGATAATAGAACAGAGGAATATAGTGGAACCGATGAGTCTGAAACGAATACCAGTTCATACGATGGAAATTATTTTATGCTTGGAAATGGAATGGGAGTAAGCTATGGAGGATTAGGATTAAGAGCACAGGTACGGTTTGGGGGTAATGTCGGATTTGGTATGCATGCGGGAGTTGGTTACTCTCCATTTTATAATGTCTCTGGTTTTGGTGTAGGCTATGAAGGTGTACATGCTTCTGCCGGTTTTAAATTTTTCCCTTTTAGAGGTATTTATATTAATTCTCAGTTTGCTTATTATGGTGATTATTATGACTGGTATTATGACTATTATGAAGGAGCTGCTTATGGTCCTTCTCTTATGACCGGAATTGATCAGGTTTGGGGAAAGAAAATTGGAATTGGATTTAATGTAGGAGCAGGAGTGACCTATATGATTGAACCTTGGGGAACCTTTTATTTTGTCTCTGATATTGGTTTTATAGTGCGTTTTTAATTGAATGTTTAACAATTCCCAAAAAGAAATTAAGTTATGAGAAAATTAGTATGTGTTTTATTTGGCTTGTTTATTAGTAGTATTTGTTTTTCACAGGATTTAATCATTAAGAAAAATGGTGATGAAATTTCTGTGAAAGTGATGGAAATAACTACAGATCTTATTAAATATAAAAATTATAATTTTCAGGATGGGCCACTGAGAAGTATTTCTCAATCAGACGTTTATATGATTGTCTATGAGAATGGTGAAAAGGAAAAGTTTGGAGATACTCAGAAAACAACAGCAAATGAACAAGTAAGTTATTCTTATCAACCAGTTGAAGTTGAAAGAGAACCCGAGGTTGAATCGGAACGAAAATATAAGGGTAATCAGTTTACCATTGGAACCGGTTATGGTAATAGTTACGGTGGTGCAGGCATGAGAGTTCAAATGCGGGTAGGAGGTAACGTTGGTTTTGGATTCCATGCCGGTGTCGGGTATTTCCCTGATGCCCCGGTTTTAGCTTCTGCTGGCATAAAATTCTTTGTATTCAGAAATCTTTATATAAATGCACAATACGGGTTAACCGGATGGGAACATACCTGGTCTTCATATGATTATTGGGATTCAAGTGGAGGTTCGTATAGTTATGATTATGATGAAGGGCAACTGTTACACGGCCCCTCTTTATTAACAGGAGGAGACTGGACCTGGGGAAGTAAAATAGGATTTGGTTTTAACGCAGCTATTGGTGTTACTTATAATGTTAACACTAAAACAGGATCTGATTTTGTTCCGGCACTTGACTTAGGCTTTTTAGTAAGATTTTAATTTGAAAAACTATTCGTTGCCGAAACCCTATGACTACAAGAAAAATTCTTTTAACAATTTCTGTTTTATTGTGCCTAATCACGCAAGGGATTTCGCAGGATGTTATTATTAAACGCAACGGTACTGAAATACAAACAAAAATTATTCAGATAACGGATGATCTTATAAAATATAAAGATTATTCGTTCCTCGACGGGCCTTTAAGGTCGCTATATATTTCGGAAGTTTTTATGGTTGTTTATGAGAACGGACAAAGGGAAAGGTTTGACCAAATTACTGAAGTAGAAAAACAACCACAAAAAGAAAGTCAAAAGACACAAACCAATGAATTATATGAATATCGCGAAAACAATACTGTATCTTCCAAGAATGAGAGTCATTTTGCATTAGGAATCGGTTATGGAAATAGTTATGGAGGAGTGGGTACTAAAGTTCAATTTATACAGGAATTGGGTGGTGATTTTAGTATTGGGATACAAGCAAGCATTGGAACCATTCTTGATATTAACAGTGATGAAATAAACAGTATATTATCATATAGTGGCGGTATATTGATTTATCCGTTTAAGTCTTTTTATCTGAACCTTCAATATGGTGGATTCGGTATTTATTATAAAGCAAACTATGATTTTGATTCCGGGAGCTTGAGCTTCTCTCCGGAGTTATTATATGGGCCTACTGTATTAGTCGGTTACGAATTGTTTTTATCCGAACATTTTGGATTGAATTTGGGTGCCGGTGGTTGCTACGACCTGAATGGAGGCAATCAATATTATTATGCATATGATGTTGGGTTGATTTTTAGATTTTAATAAATTTTATTGTTATGAGAACTACTGTCAAATGGTCTTTAATAATATTATTAATCCTGGTTTTTGGATGTCAGAAACAATTCACTGATAAGTTAGAAGATATTGAATACGAATACGGTGAATTAAAGTACCCGGGCACAACCCATATTCTGGATAATCAAGATGTGGCCTCGTTTGTCGAAGAATATTCTCAAAATACCGGCTTAATAAAAATTAAGCAGAACGAAAAAACCGTAACAATTGACGAAGGACATATTTTAATGATGGGACCTTCTGGTCAAACACCATTTGGGGCGCTTAGAAAAGTGGTTGATGTGAGTGAGGATGGAGGTATTTTAAATATTCAAACAGTACAGGCAGATTTAAGCGAAGCTGTTATTGAGGGTGAATTAGAAGCTAATTTTAATTTAGGGCAAAATGATATTTATGCTACAGTTGAAACAATGGATGGTGTTTCATTAAAGTCCGCTTCTGTAGTTAATGCCGAAATGTTGCATTTGGAACTCGATCATGTTAATCTTACCGGCGATGATGATTATCCTGTTATTGTTGATGGAGAATTGGTAGTCGACATAAATCCTGTAGTAAATTTTAATTTTCATTTAGGTAGAAAACCGGATATTAAAATGGATGTTGATATTACTCTTGAAGAAGACTTTAGTTTTGACGCTTCTTGTGAATATCTTTCTGAAAGCGATCCCGTTCCTGTTTTTGAGGCCTATTTTAATCCAATTGTATTATGGGGAATTGTATTGATTCCAAAATTGGAACTTATTGTTGGTATGAACGGTCACTTGGAAGCCTCATTGTCAGCAGCAAGTGAGCAATCGATGGAAAAACACATCGATTTAGATTATGTCGACGGAATTCTAACAAGTGAGGAATCAGATTGGATAACAACAAGCAAAAGTGGCCATCTTTCAGTTAATGCTACGGCGGGTTTAGATTCGTATTTCGGGCCTAAACTTAGCATTTTGGTTTTCGGATTGGTCGGACCATATGTTTCATTAACCGGACATATAGATCTGGAGGCAAATATTAACGCAAATCCCTGGTGGTGGATAAACAGTTATATGGAAGTTGAAGTGGGGCTTAATGGTGATATAATTGGTGTAGATGATGAAATCGATCCATATGTATTTCCCTCTTTTCCAAATCCTCCTTGGGTATTAGCTGAAGCAGAAGGAGGATTCGTAAATCCTGCATTATTGTGCACTATTACAGGAAAAATATTGGAGGCTGATGACAGTACTCCTATTAATAATGTAGAAGTATCGATTTATAAAGGTAATCCAAATTTTTCCGGACAAAAAGTAGCTGCTTCTTTCACAGGAAGTAATGGGAATTATGAAATTAAAGTAGCTGCCGGCGATAACTATTACATTCATTGTGAGAAAGAAGGATATATCTCTAAAAGTTATAAAATCCAGGAAGACGTAACAGTTGGAGGTATAATCTACGAACAACTTAATTTATTAATAGATAATACGTATTCCGGAGTTGGCGATTTTGGAGGAAAAATAACTAATGCTTTTACCGGCGATAATCTGGGGAGTGTAACAGTTACACTATATGAAGGACAATATATAACTAGTGGAACGCCGGTAAAAACGACCACGACAGATTCATATGGAGCATATTTATTTCAAAATATAGCAGCCGGATATTATACAGTTGTCCTGTCAAAAGCTGGTTATATAAATTCACAATTTAATGTTGCAGTCCTGGGAGGAGTTAGTCAGTCGGGGATGAATGGTACAATAACTCCAATAATTTCTGATTCAGAGTGGAGAATTATTTTAACGTGGGGTGCATCACCCGAAGATATCGATTCTCATATTACCGGCCCGGTTAACGAGTATTCCTCGGATAGATTCCATGTTTACTGGAGAAATATGAGTTATTCTTATTCAAACTTTTCAACCAACTTAGATGTAGATGATGTAAATTCCTATGGCCCGGAAACAATAACTCTTAAAAATATTGCAAATGGAGTATATCGGTTTTCTGTTCATGATTATTCCAACCGAAATTCTTCATATTCAACAAGTTTGGCATCATCTGGTGCTGCTGTTGTTGTTTATAATGGGAGTGGTGTTGTGGCCAGGTTTAATGTTCCTCCTGAAGAGGGAACTTTGTGGACTGTATTTGAAATAAGAAATAAATCATTTTATCCAGTAGATATAATGGAGTATGAAGATGATACTGATAATGTGAAATCAGGAACGATTAACAAAACAGATAGTTATTTAATTAAGAATATGCCATTAAAAGAAAAGTAGATAATGTCGATCGATGGTCGTTTTATTGAAAAATAGAACCTTCTATTGTTTAAAAATAACCATTCAATAAAAGGAATCTTTAATCGAAACGACGTAAAATCATTATCTCTATATTTAAAATGTAGATAAAATTAAGGACGATAAAACCATGAGTTTAATAAACAAACGCACATTCCATTTAATTGGTATAGATTTTATTAAAAAAAGCTCTCAAATTTTTGGTGTTTCCCGGGAGAAATTAAGCGCACTATCCCTTTTTAAAATGTCTTGTAAAATAAGGTGTTTTGCTATTGTTATAGGGCTTGTTCTAATAAGCTTTTTCGTAACGAATAATGTACAGGCCCAATCTAAAGAGATTAAAAATAGCCTAGCACAGGCCGAAAAGGCATGGAAAGATGGAGACGTTTCCAAGGCAAAAAATATTTATGAGATATGTTATCGTACAGAACCCCAAAATTTAACCGTGTTACAGGGGCTGGCCTCTGTATATTATTATGAGCAGGACTATCGAAAAACATATAGTATTTTAATAGAGTATGTTCCGCTTCTTGAAAACCAGATTGGGATTTTGGAAGGAAAGCCAAAATTGAAAGGGAAAGAGAAAAAGGAGTTAGACACTTATAAAAGTTTTTTAGAGGATGCGAGAACTCAACTTGATTTTGTAAAAGGAATGATGCCTCAAGATTCTCAGACAGTGGGAACAGAGTCGGTAGAAACTCAACCAACCGATATTCCTACGCAGGAATACCAAACAGGTGGAGATCAAGGTGCCGATAAAAGTATTACTACTCAGAAAAGTAATGTAGCCGCTGCGCCAGTTGCTCCGATAAGTAGAGATAACGAGAAAGAGATCGACGAGAAAAAATACATTGTTGAAAAAGAAAAATCTGTTTCTCATCTCTTTTCTGCCTCTCCTGAAAAATTAGAATTGGCAGCAGGTTATAAGGATTTGGAACCTTCATTTTATTTTGCAGGTACAAATTACAGCTCAGTAAAGAATCAGTTTATTAACGACATAACTGAAAAAGTTAAGGGAGATATAAATAATCATACGTATGGTGAGTTGCAAAATGAGGATCAGGTACTTCAGAATCTTATAGATAAATACAACAACGAAAGTTATTCCCGGGTAAAAACATTAACTGATAGTTTAATTTATTTAACCCATAGTCTTAATCTCTTCCAAAGCAAACTGAAAGATTTGGAATCAGATATTGAGAATGCAAAAAATAAACAGCTTTATTCAGATCAGGTTAATTCTTTAATTGATAAAAAGAAGACAGAGTATGACGAGAAATTAAGTACGTCAAAAGGGGAAAACAAAATTGTTAAATATTATTCCAATACTTTATTGGTTATCCAGGATATGTCGGTTACGGCTCCCGAAAAATTAATCACATCGGCAATTTCTTCCTTAAATAATGTACTCGATGAGTTTAATGGAATTACTTCGTTAAATGCTTTTCGGTTTGAGACTTTATTTGATAACTCAGAAATGAAGTCGTTTGTAATAATTGACGGATATCTGACACATGATGAGCTGAAAGGTGGCATATTAAACAAGAATATACCTGAGCGTATTTATAAGTTTATTTCAAAAGATCAGTTAATCTGTTTAAATGATTCCTCGATCTATATTACATCTGGTGCCCGGTCTTTTGAACTTTCAGCTTCTGCAAAAGAGTTTATTAATACTCTGGGTTTGGATGATAGTGCCAAAATAATTCAAAAGAATCAAACAGTATATAACTTTTATTTTAATGAGAAACTGGAATTGGATAAGATAGTGAGTATTGCTGGCGAACAAGCTAACTTAGAAATGTTAAACAATAAGCGGACTTTACTTAATGACAGTATCAACCTGTTTACAAAAAAATTAGATTCAATAAAGAAAGCCGTTGATAATCAAACTTATTATTTCCCGGTATGTATTATCGCATCAAATACTTCAAGTATAAACGATTTTTATAAGAAAACGGGATCCGAAATGTTCGATCTTGTTATGGAACAATCTGCACATTTAAGTTCGTTAAGTAATTCTATTTCATATACAAAGGAGGCTTTGGATGACATTTTATTTTATTGGAACGATTTGAATTCTCCGGAAAATAGTCTGTTGTTAAGTGGTTATAAACTTATTTCCTGGGGAAAAATCAAAAACGGAACGAATTTCTATTTAAAATGTTTGTTTGAATTGCGTAAGGATAATAATATATATGATAAACCAGCCAATACTTTTCCAGAGTCGACACAGAATTCGAATGACGTAGTAATGTTGAATGCACCTGCTAAAACAGAGAATGTAGAATCTGAAAAATCAGTGTCGACTGAAAGTCAACCTACGCTTCCAGCAAATTCAATAAATACTTCAATAAAAAAAGTTGACAACAATATTCTGGAGTTGAGAAACGGAAGGTTCAAATATATCGGTTATTCAAGCTTTTCCGATTTCTTATCGATCAAAATAGATGAGCAGGATAAAGGGTGGATCTTGCCGGAAGTTAAACAATTAGAAGAAGTATTAAGCGGTTTACTAAGTGATTCAAATAAAGAAAATACACTACAAAAATTAGGGCTGAATATGAATAATTTAATGTTTTTGACCAAGGAAAGACGGATTGATTCCCGTTCTCAGGAATTTAGCGTTAAGGTTGTTGATATACAAAATGGAAGTGTAAAGGTGGCAGAAGTGGCTGAAAACGAAATTGTTAATGTACTATTGCAAGATAAGGATGGATTTTAATAATGTAAAGCAAAATGTATTGGTATTGATTGTATTGCTGTTTACGCAGTTAAATGCGCTTGGGCAAAACGATATAGTTTTAAACTGTAAATTCAATATCGAGAGAGAAGATGGTAGTCCGTTACCAGATGCTGTGAAAGGTAGTTATGAATTGCAGTTAAGAAATTATTTATCAGAAGTTGGTAAGCAAACATCTGCTGCTAAATTTACCGACAATCAATATAAAAAGGATAAGGTAATATGTAAGTCAGGTAATAACGGGAAAGTATTAAATTTTAATTTTCGTCCTGTCTATGAAGATATGGAAGGTAATATTAAAAGGAAGTATGGTATCAAAAGTATTTCAACAGACGTAGTAAATCTGGATTATAATAGACAAGAGTTAACCTTCGATGTAATTGTAAAAGAGAACATATCCAATAAATCTAACACAAATATTAATGCTGCTAGTGATACTTTCACTCCTGAATTATCAGTTGTTATTGATCCGGCTTTAAAATCAAAATATTCTTTCAATTATTCTGTTATCGAAGATTTTATAAATAGTAATATTTCATCGATCGCGATCGGTACTGATAATTATATTATCGACACTGACAATAAAATAGAAGTACCTGGCGAAATATATAACAAGCTAAACAACGGAGGCATTAACTATAGCATAATAAACGACCTTTATTACACTGTAAAATATATAAATAATCAATTTGTAATCGGAATAAATGAAAACAGGTTTCCTCTTAAGATGCATAAGTTTTCGATAAGAAGTTATGGTAAGGATGACGATAAAATAGATTGTATCGGTGGATTAACATTGTATTATAAGAATGAGGAAATAAAAATAAATAATGCGCGTCTTGAACAGTTAAAGTGTGCAAAAGAGAATGGTATTTTCGAGCTTCCTCTAATTCAGAATAGTTTAATTACCTATTCTTTAATACTATCACAGGCTGACCATTATCCAAACAAGTTTTTAACGGACGGAGAACTCTCCCTGAATTTAACTCATGATAAAATCCAAATAACATCAGAGTCGATAGAGATATCGCAAACGAATGCAAGGTTGTATGTAATAATACCTTTTAAAGAAAAGGTAAAAAAAGACTTTATAAATGCGGCGATGGCTTTTACCAGCGTTGATGAATCTATCTTAAATAAGGAAGTTCCCAGTGTATTACGCCTAGTTATTCCTGTTGATAGTTTTAAAAATAATGAATACATCTTTAATCCGAATGACTCGATTAAAGATTTTGATAAAACCTGGGAGATTGTAAATTCTTATGATAATAAACAACAATTGGTTTACAGGTTAAATGAGTCAATAAATTATCATCAGGTAGAAGTAAGGCGGAAGGGAAGAAGTGAAAAGATTAACTTACATTTTTCCGGCGATGTTCCTGATAATATTGGATTAACTTATCAGGTTAACACACTCGATCAGAATGTTACCCGAAATATAACAAAGAATCAACTTGCCAAGGGCTACGAGCTTAAGTGCTTTTTGCCTGAATATCAGATTGACGGAGAAAAGTCTGAGTTAATAATAGAGAAACCAAATGGATATAATGTTGAACTTGTAGGAACTCCCTCTGATTGGAAAACAGATAATACTTTGAGACTTGATTTAATGAAGTTTAAAAATATTAACTCCGACCTGCCACCATTAATCCAGATAAAGTTTACTAAAATAAAACCTTTCGAGCTTTTCTATCTTGATTTGTATGAAGTAAAAGATTTGGATTTATTAATACAAAACATTTCGGAAAGTATAGGAGATCGCGATGAGGGGTTTGCCGTTTTTTTAAGTAACGGAAAGAATCCTCAAATGCTTTTAAACGGGCCGGATAAACTAAGTACTTTATATACAATAATCAAAACCTACGACTTTGTTGTGCCCATTACCGATGTAGACACAGCAGCATTAAATTCTTTTATAAAATCGATAGACTTTTACGAAGAGCAGAGAGATATTAACCTACACCTGGTAATGTCGCGTGTATTTTATCGAAATTTTCAGTTTGAAAACGGGAATAAAAATGAAGCTTACGAGTCGAATTTAGGAGATAATGCTTTCCAGTATTATAAAAATGCATTCATAAAGAGTTGTTTGGATAATCTTCCTCATAATAAGGTTAAAGAGCTTAACATTTATTTTGGATCAGACTTATATGTTAATCGATTAAGTGCAGTAAAAACGAATAAAGATGAGTTTTACCAGTTGATCAAAAATCAGAATTATTTAGATAAAAACCATATAAAATTCAAGGAGTTATGAATAGGATAACACAATTATTGGTTATAGCGCTAATTGTTTTTGGAGGGAATACTCTTGGACAAGTTACAGGACTGAAACCAATGCCAAGACCTATAAAATACGTAAATCCTGCAGAAGGGGTTTCTCTGTCTGCCGATTCGCGTTCATCAAGTTTTAGACCCGGTTCTATTTGGATTGTTTTTTCTGATCGGGAAAACAATAAAACATACACCTCTGTAAATGGTGGGCAATTAAAAGATGTCCTCAATATGTTTGAACCATACGTGGTTGCAGAAGAACAAGGCGAATGGGTACACATAGTGAAAGATAACAGCTTTTCTAACACAGATTTGGAAAGTTCAGGGACACTTTCTTTAAACTCTCCTTCAAGCGAGTATAGGCACGCATTTTCTGCAGCAGCAAAAGATTGTGGATGGATAAAAAAGGACAACCTGCTTCTTTGGCAAAAGTGTTTAACTACACGAATCGGCGATTTTAAAAAGAAGGGTATGATCCTTAATACCGTTGAGACAACATTAAAAAGAGACCTGGATACTGAAAAAAGTAACGAGGTGTATTTTTTTAAAAATCCTGAAACCTCGAATAGATCAGATATTAAATCGAGGGTTTATGAGGTGCTGTATATTTATAAAATTGATGAAACCAACAGTTCTGTTTTGTTGGGTCGATCTGATCGTATTATGCAGGCCGATGCACAAAACTATTTGTTGGGTTGGATGAAACTTGAAAATGTTACTATTTGGGATACACGTATTGCATGTGAACCAAACTGGAACCAGGCAGCCGCAATGGAAAGACGATCTGGTACATCGGCAAAAATATTCAGGACCGAAACACAGGCATTTAAATATACAGGGAAGCAAATCTGGGATCAGGATCCATTTGAAAAACGGAATATTGGACAATGGAGAAGATTCCCTGTCCTTTCACCTGCAAATCAGGACGGTGTAATCAGGGTTGGTGTTATGGGTGAGTTAACCAGCTCAATTGGTAACCTGGGAGAAGTTGAGTGGGCAACCGTACGAGAGAAGTATAATGCCATGCGAACAAAACAGTCGAGGATAAATGTAATCTTCGTTGTTGATGGAACTAAAAGTATGCAGCCTTATTTTAGGCCCATTTCAAACGCTATAAATAACAGTATGAAAGAGCTTCGGACAAAAAGCCAAAATACTGGTCAGAATATAAAATTTGGGGCTGTAGTTTATACCGATTATGCCGAAGATCAATATAATAAGTTAACCCAAATAAAACGTATTGATACATATAGTGGCATTGCTGACTGGATGGGCTCTATGTCAACATTTCACCGGAGCGATAGCGATACTCCTGAGGCTGTTTTTAAAGGAATACTCGAAGGTATTAGAGGTACAGGTATAAGCAAAGATGAAACAAATGTAGTTGTGCTGGTAGGAGACGCCGGGAATCATCATAGGAATGATGCATCGCAGGTTGATGTTGATATGCTTGCTAAATCACTAGCTCGTTTTAATTGTAATGTTTGTGCAATTCAGGTTCATCACGAATATGATCAGTCATATAAAGAGTTTAAAACTCAAATGAAAGACCTTATTAAAAAAACAGCCTTGATAAAGTATCAGGAAAACCAGGAGATGTATAGTAAATTTGATTATCAGATTCCTCAACCAAAGTGGATTTCCATATCTCCAAATAACGAAATATTAGATACAACAACAGTTATCGGGTCGGTTCTGTCGTGTGCCCAGGGACAAACAATAAGCCCCGATAATGTTGAGCTTGAAATAGAAAAGATAGTAAACTCTTCCTATAATTTAACCATGCGAAAACTCAACATTATACAAGATGTTTTAGAGAGAGGGGGCGATATTTCAATAGCCTCGAATGATGGTGCAAATTTAAATTCTACGGGCAAAAAAGCGAGTTTTGAAGAAGCAAGCGTATTTACTCCGGCCGTTCTTGACTACTTACGGGCTTTAGATATCGAAGAGGATAAACTAAAGATTCTGATGAAGGAAAACTATCAAATGTATATTCCCGGATATACGAGAGTTAAAATTGACGGTCAGGAAAATCCTCTATTCAACTATGTTCTGTTTATGTCGAACCAGGAAATGGGTAATCTTTTATCAGTATTCGATGATTTAATTGATGCTACTAACGGTCATGATCAAAGAAGCAGGATGAAAGATGTTTGGATGAAACTTCTGGAAAAACATATTGGAGATGAGTTTACACCCCAGGAAGCAGAAAATATGACAATGGAAGAGGTGAATAAAAAGATCTTTGGACTTCCGGGTAGGAGTGCCTTATTGAATCGAAAACTGGGGCATTTAACTGACAGAAGTATCGTTTCAGACGATGAGATGTTTAGATATATTCAGGCAATTGCAATGAAGAGACAGGATCTGACAAAGATTTTCAATATGGATAATTATCCCTATTCATTTATGTCGAACGATACAAAATATTTTTGGGTAGACCAGAGCCTTTTACCATAACTATAGATATGACCAAGCAAATTTTTATTGTAATATTAGTATTTCTGTGTTGGATAAGCAGTTCAATGCCAGGTTTTTCTCAGATTATTGGAGAAAGTCCGCTGAAAATGCCTGCCAAATTCGTAGTGCCATTAAATTCGGTTTCTATCGATAGCTCAAGTATTACTCAGCCAGGATCGGTTTGGAAAGTATTATCAGATAGAAATTCAAATCAGACATATAAAGATACGCTGTTAAGCGAACCATTTAAAACGATCGATTTTTTATCATCTTTTTATGTTGCAGAAGACCGGGGAGAAATTATCAGGTTAGTAAAAGATCCGGAACTGGAGGATGGTAAATTCAGTTTTATGGCTGAAGATTATGGCTGGATCAGCAAAAGAGATATGCTTCTTTGGAGTCATTGTTTAATTTCTGATAATGGCGGACAAAATCGTAAAGCTTTGGTTCAAAATACGCTTACTGAAGTAAAACAAGAAAGAGTTGAACAAGGCGTAACCTATTATTTTAACCCATCATTAAGGTCGGAATCTGAGAAACTTTCGCGTTCATACGAAATTCTATATGTATTTAAAGAAGATGGAAGTTCTTTATTTCTTGGTAAGAATCCTTCGTTTTTTATCGATAATGCCCACGAGAATATGTTTGGCTGGATTAAACGTAATCAGGTAACTGAATGGGATCATAATGTGGCTCTTGAGGTTAACTGGGATAAAGAAGCAGCTGAGGAAAGACAGGAAAAAGAGCAGCCGGCAATATTTTATTTAGACAAAGCAAGAGCCAAAAAGTATAGTGAAAATGAAAAAATAAAGATCAATATTGAGGTGTGGGATAAGGATAGTTATGATAAAAGGCCCGAAGGATCAGTTTTGCGATTTCCTTTCATTGAGCTAGATACAGCTTCCAATGTGCTTAAAGCTTATGTGTTTAATTCCGAAATAGGAATTATGAATAAAGTTGGAGGTAAATGGAATCGATTTATTGGTGCATTCTCGCCAATGCAGATCAACGGGCATCATTATCCTATGTATAATTTTGTATTTTTTCTTTCTAAACTGGAATTGTCAAGAGTTACTAAACTTTATATTGAGCTGAGAAAGATTGAAGAGAGTAAATACGACATGCGTACGAAGCTTCACGACTATTGGTTTGGAAAGATTCGTAATAATCCTGAGTTTGTAGATATGTCTGATTCGCAGATCGACTCTCTGTCGTTTAATAATGTATGTCAGCTCCTTTATAACGTTGAATCGGAAAGTGTTTTGTCGAGCTTTAAACTGGAACAATTTGGCAATCCTCCTTATATCTCTGACATTATAATTACGGAGTATTTTAAAGAAATAGCTCCAAAATACGAGGAGTTAAATAAAATTTTCAACTCTAATACTTACGAGTATGGTTTTCAATCGTTCGATCTCTATTACTATTGGATAGACCGACGGTTGTTTCCTCTCTAGTTTGTATAACACTAAAATTTGTGGGTATGAAATTATTTGAAATAGAAAATCTGAAGTGTACTTATGATAACCGGAAAGTGGTTCTTGAAGTTGACGAACTAACCATAGAGAAGGGGAAACTTGTTGTAATTGTCGGATTGTCTGGTGCAGGCAAAAGTACCTTGCTAGAGACTTTGGGATTGATGAATAAGACGTTGGCAAATGGTTCCGAACTACGTTTCTTTCCTAATGGCGATAATACTGTTTCTCATAACTACGCTGATTTATGGGAAGATAAAACCGAAAATCAGCTGGCAGGAATTCGTAAAGAGCATTTTAGCTTTATTTTTCAGAGCACGAATTTAATGCCAAATTTTTCGATTTACGAGAATATTTGCCTTACCCAAATGTTACAGGGGCGCTCAATGAGCATGTCTAAAGAAAAGGTGATGAAAATGATGGAGTTGGTTGGATTGAGTGAAGAAAGACTGCTTAAAGATGCTAACGTTAATGGAAACAGGAATTTTAAATCTACAGCAGAGATCTCGGGAGGAGAAAGACAACGAGTTGCATTTTTAAGGGCATTTGCATCTGATTTTACAGTCCTTTTTGGCGATGAACCAACGGGAAGCCTTGATGAAAATACTTCGAATCAATTGATGCATCTGATAAAAAATGAAATTATCGAATTAAAAAAATCTGCAATTATAGTCTCGCATAATATTGATCTTGCAGTTGATTTCGCCGATAAGATTGTAATTCTTACAAAGCCCGGAACTGAACAGGTTGGAACGATTGAAAAACAGAATATCTTCGATAAAAAAGGGATGTGGTTAAATTCTGAAGGTGTTACCTATTCCGATTATGAATTCAAGGAGTTTCTAAAAGCATCGTTAGATAATGTGAAAATATTTACCCCTCAAAATATTGAATAAACTATGAGTAATCAATCAATCAATAATCAAAATATTCATCAGGATTTTAAAAAGATTTTTTACAAGAATGAGGGGACTGAACTGAATGGTAAAAAGAGGTTTAACTTCTGGATACTGTTCGCCATCTTAACTATTACATTTTCTGCCATTGGATTTGCAGCAGGAAGCTTGAAATATCTTAAAAAGAAAATGGACGATCCGTACATTAACTGGTTTAATGTGGATTTGCCTTCGGGGAGTGGTGCTTTGGGTATTAATACAGCTAATAATTTGAATCAGGATTCCATTGCAAAAAATGAATTTAAATACCAGGTGGCTATACCTTATTATCGTTTTCTACAAACTTTTAAAACCGTTCCTCAACTGGAAACGCTTGAAGTTTCAGGACGTTCGGTTGATATAGAAGATCCATTGTTAGAAGAACTATTTACTCCGAAAAACCTGGTCAGGGGTAGAACATTCTCTGATAAGGAAGATTTGGGGATAATTGTTACGCGCGAGTTTCTCGATAAGTTTGGGTACGACATTGATGTTACTCATGTATATATGGCAGGTGTAGATCTGGATAATAATTTTTATGTACCTCTGCCAGTAATAGCTGTGGTTAAAGAATTGCCCGATTTATCGTATTTCGCAGTTACAAGCCATTTTGCGATTCAGAAACGGTTTCATTATACCAATAATCCTTTCAACCGGGAAAATACAAAAGGCCTGTTGTACTTTATTAAAGGAAATCAGGAAGATGCCAATAATTACAAAAAGAAGATTGAAGAATATTTTAGCGCAAAAGAATTTGAGGATTTAGGTGCTTATGTTACGGTTACAGAGAATAATACCTCGTATGTTACCGGATATAGTATTAGTGTAACGTTTTGGGATGAGTTTGATGTGGAAGAGTACGACAAACTTTCGGAAGGATTGGTGAGTAAATTATCTGACAAAAACAATTTACTTCGAATTTACGATGTAAAAACGGAAGTCGGATTTAACGAAAATTACGATCATCTGGCGGTTAATTTTTATGATCTGGAAAAAGTTAGGGAGTTCAAAGATTATATCCTTCAAAAATTTAATCTGTCAGTAGATATTACACAGGTTGAGGCCAAGGAGAATTATAATTATGTAAGTAAGTTAACTCTCATTATTTCTTTCATCCTAATATTTTTTAGTATTCTCAATATTTCAATGTTTATTTCCAATGTATTGAGCAGGCATCTGGAGAAAATTAAGATGAATATCGGGACATTTAAAGCGTTTGGTCTTAAACGACTGGATTTGGTTTCAATTTATATCTACCTAATTGTCCGGTTTTCTTTTGTTTCGATGATATTAGCCTTTATAGTTTCACTTGCTTTTGGTGAAAGCGGCGGAGTTAGATTCATTTTAAAGATTCTGGGATCGAATATTGAAACTGGCGAAAAATATTTTGATTTATTCAATTGGTGGTCTGTATTAACTGTCTTGCTCATATTCGCAGTTACAAGCATCGTAACCTATTTTACTTCAATGAAAATTGTGAAACAGACACCCGGCGACTTAATTTATAACCGAACTTAAATTCTACCATTATGAAATACATTTTACTTTTATTATTTCTAATTCCGGTAACTTCAATAGCCTCAAATAGTATTGCTGAAGCAGCTTCAAAACAGGAAACTTCAGGGCAATCAAAAATTACCGGAACACTAAAGTTGCATGATCTTGATGATGGCAATTATGATCAAGTGGAAATATTTGTTAAAGGAACAAATATTAAGGTGAAAGGGAAAAATGACAAAACCTTTGAAATTACCGGATTGGATTCACTCGAATACAATCTTGTTTTTATTCATCCTTTTTATGATACTATACCATATCCTGTAGATTTAAGTAATACCGATTCTCTCAATATTGGAGAAATAGATTTTGTACCACATATGAAAAAATCATATGTAAATGTTAAAGTTAATCTGCAAAACCAGGTAGAAGGATATGGTAGTTACAACGAAGTGGTATTAAAGTCAGATGGAGTTGCATTGAATTACGGGGCCCCTGACGACTCAGGCAACTTTAATAATATTGAGATAGAAAGAGGTCCTCAAACTATAAGTGCAGAGTTGGAAAATTACGTTTCCGATTCAGAAGTACTAACAAATGTTACACCTGGCCAAACCAGATCGATCGACTTATCATTGAAATTTAAGAATGGATTTATAGAAGGAGAAACCAGGCTGGATACCATATTCGATTTTGATAAAACAGCATCAAATCAAAATATACAACTTTATCTGAGTGGGGAAGAGGTTGATGGTAACATCGATGAAAACGGTAATTTTTTAATTGAACATATTCCTCCCGGAACTTATACTCTAAAAGCAGAGCATGAGCATTATTCTTCAGTAATAGTTAAAAACATTAAAATAGAAGAAAATGGCAAGTTGGATACCTTTAAGATAGAAGATCCAATGATTTTAGACTATGACTACGGAACATTGAATGTGACAATCAGAGATTTCTTCAATGGTAATAAAATCTTAGCTGGGGCGCAGATTGAAATACGTGGAGAGTTAAGTAATACAACGATATTGGATACATTGAAGGATGGAACCGAAGTGTATAATTCTCTCTTCCAGGAACCAGTTGATGTATATGTACGAAAGGACGGTTATGTAGCCTGGCACCAGGAGATAGATGTGACAGGTGAAACCAAAAATGTAGATGTAGATTTATATATACTACCTGATGTTTCTTTAACACCTGATACTACTGTGTACTTTTCAATTCCTTTGATTAAAGATAGTGTCGGTACTGAAATAAAAACGATAGAGGTTAATGCACAATATTTGACTGAATCGCTGTTAATTACTGCATCTGAACATTTTCAAATTTCGGAAGATGGACAAAATTTCTATACTGAATTAATTAAGGATGCAAAGAGTAATGAAGTAAGAACTACAATTTTCGTAAGGTTTGCTCCATCCTCTGAGGGTAATCCATTAACAGGGACAATAACTGCCACTACCACCTATGGTGAGGAGTCGACTGAAGTTTCTGATCAGATAACAGTATCCGGAATTGGTTTGGAAGAAATTACATTCACAATTAGCAAAACAGATGGGTCAGGCGATCAGGTCTGTAAAGGAGAATCAATTAATTTAACGGCAAATCCAAGTGGTGGTGGAGCTGCTTCAGAAACTGATTATGAATATTCATGGACTGATAAGGTTACCGGTAAGAGTTCAGATACAACTATTTTCGAATCAGGGATAGTTGATGAAGATGGATATGAAATCACTCTAACAATTACCGATACTCTAGGTAATGAAAAGACAGAAACCTTCATTGCAGGGATCTATGACATACCGTCTGGTAACGTCATCATAAAAGGAGAAGAAAGCAAAATATTACTTTATACACCCGAGGCAGGTTACTCCTACGAATGGTTTCGTGATAATACATCTTTAGGAAACTTGCAATATTATTATCCGGGAGATGGAAAGGGATGGGAATCAGGAGATTATTATGTGGAGATAACCGATGATTTGCACGGTTGCTATCCGGTAACATCACAGGTAATTACTGAAGATGAATTGAAAGCTGCTCTGTTAGAATTTGCCCTACAACAGAAAAATAACCAAACCAATAATTTTCTTGTTTATCCAAATCCTGCCAGCGACCATGTAAAGATTTATAACAGCGTAGCAGAGGACGCTGAAATTAGTAGGATAAGTATTTTCAATTTAAAAGGAGAGATTATTTATGACAGAGCTAATTTCCAGAATACCAGCATTAGTCCGTTAGAAATAAATTTAAACGGGCAAACATCTGGCGTGTATTTTATTCGTGTCTCGATGGACGGACAATCAGAAACCCAAAAGCTAATCATAAAATAAGAAACGATGAGAAAAACAATATATATATTCTTGTTACTATTACTGAGTAATACCGTATTTTCTCAAAGTGATAATGAGGTAAATACCAAAGTCTACAATTTTGTTAAGCAATACGAGATGTACGCCGGATTCTCTTCCGATTTGGGAATGTCGCTCGACCAAAATTATAAAACCGAATTCAGTAAATTATTTTCAGATCCTTCAAATCAGGTTATTGTACCGTCGATAGAGATTGGGAAAAGTATTGATGATAAGGTTTTTTATTCTGTTCAGCAGTACATTCTAAATGTACAAAAACGTTTTCCTAATGGTTTTGACCATAAGATTGAGATTTTAGGAATTCAAAAGCCAACTTTTGAGGGGAATTCATACTGGATAGATGTTGAAATTGTAAAATATATTTTCGGATTAACAAGTGAGAAGGTGATGGTACGTGAGGAATCGGATCCTTTAATTCTTAAAATCTATAATTCAGATGTCTCGCATAATACGATTAAAATCGATAAAATATATGATCCCCGTAAATATGTGGATGTTTCTGGTTGGCATATGGGAGTGTTGTTAAGTCCTGGATTATCTTCAATATCTACAAGTGGAGGAGTCCTTGATGAAGGAACCTGGACTGAAAGCGGAAATCTTAGCCCTCTGAATGGTGGAATTGAGATCGTTAAATACGGGAATAAACCATATGTAAATTTCGGAATCCGCATTTTAAGTACTACATATTCATTAGAAACAGGGTTGTCAGGCTATACCCAAAACTCTATATCAGATGTGGATGCCGACGGTGACAGTTATATGTACAATTTTAGTGTTACCAATGATCTTACCGAGAAGTTAAATGCTCGCTTTATTGAAGTTCCTGTTTTTTATAAATATCGCTATGAATTTATTCAAAATACAAAACTGAATCATGCATATGTTAACGTTGGTCCTACTATAGCTTTTAATTATGGTAATAATGATACATGGGAAGCCAATGGAACAACTTCCGGCGATTACTCTTCTTCCCTGGGAATTGAAGATGAGCTGTTTGATATTGCTCCTTATGGTTTTTATACCGACAAACCTATTGAATTGAGTGGCAAGGCCGAAATAAAACCCATAAATGTGTCGGCATATATCGAAGCTGGTCTCAACTTTGTTATCTCTAGAGAAAAGAAGTTAAGCTGCGACGTCGGTGTATTTTTCCAAAAAGGATTAACAAGCCTGGCTGAATCAGGTGTCGATTCTTATAAAATGTCTCCTGAACCTGGAACTTATAACAGTACCATTAATTCTCGTGAAGATATCAAAACCACCTTTATAGGATTGGTAATCAATCTTAAAAAACAATGGAAGTAATATGTTAAAATAAAAATCACTCTAAAACCATACATTATGAAAAAATCAATTTTATTACTATTAGTTGTTATTGCTAGCAATCTAACTATGGCTCAAAATGTTGCCGAGGTAGGGCCTGAGATAACAAGAATTATTGACATTGTCAATAGGCCAGGGAATTATAACGACGAGCATGTTACTATTGAGGGTGTTGTAACCCAATATTCACCGAGAACGGCTGAATCAACAGCCAATTATGAATTAAGAGGAGATTATGGAAAGACTCTAAAAGTTAATACATATCAACAAAAACCAATTACAAATAAAAAATATCGCGTTACAGGAACAATTGTTATTGATAAAGTAAATAGGGAAGCATATCTTATTGAACAACAAAGGATTTCTCTTGAAACAAATGAAACTATTGTGATTAATAAGGAGAGAGGAAGTTTGAATCCTACTCTTATTATAATTATTGTTGGAGCAGTTCTTTTAGTTGCATTGATTATTATTCTGATTGTTGTTAACATGAAAAAGAGGAAGCCGGCACCGGTTGTTCCTCCTGCACCTTCTCCTCGGCCGTCACCACGTCCGGAAACTCGTCCTTCATCAGGACCAGGAACAATGCCATCGATGAACAAAGATGATGATTTTCAGACCATTAAGATTCAGTTAGATGCTGCTCCGAAAACTATGAAATTAATGCCAGGTTTTCTGGAAATTACTGCAGGAGCAGACACCGGTAAAAAGTTTTCAGTTGCTGGATATCCAACACCAAAAGGAAGTATTGTTAGTATTGGACGTGAAAATGTAGAAGGAGATAGAAAATATGCACATATACAACTTAAGGAACTTACCGTATCGAGGCAACAAGCTGAAATTATCGCAGCAGGTGGAAAACTTGAAATTAAAAATTTAAGTAAAACCAACCTTACTCAATTGAATGGTATTGAGATACAACCAGGTCACAAAATGCCGTTGGAGCCGGATTCTGTAATTAAAACAGGTGAAGTTGAGTTTACTTACAGAGAGAAGTAAATAATAACGGATAGTTTTGATATAATCTTCGGGCCTGGTTGTAGGTCCGAAGATTCAATTATTTTCTATGGAAAAATTGGAATTTTACGCACAATCCATTGAGGGAAGAAGAGATAACAATGAAGATGCTTTTCTGGCCATTCAGTTGAATGAGGATAATATTATTCTTGCAGTTGCTGATGGAATGGGGGGAGCAGCAGCCGGTGAGGTAGCCAGTCATATTGCTATACAAACACTGCATTTGTATCTGCAGGAACAATTGGAAGAAATCAATGAAGCTTCTGATTTTAAAGGTATTTTATTGGAGGCTTTTAATGAGATCCAGAAAAATATACGTTTACAGATAGGTGAACATCCCGAATATCAGGGAATGGGAACAACTCTTTCGGTTTTATGGATTTATAAAATTCAATATGTTTGGGCAAATCTTGGAGATAGCCGAATTTATTTTCTTGATGACCATCAAATTAAACAAATTACAAAAGATCACACTTTTATACAGGATTATGAGGAGCAAAATGGGCTGCCTGCCCCTCCTGAAATGGTGGCTCAGTATGGGAATTACATTTTACGAACATTAGATGGAGGTAATGATGTTCCGGATGTATTTCCATCAGGTAAAGATTTTGAGTTGTTAGATCACTCATGTACATTTTTACTTTGTTCCGATGGATTGATCGTGAATAATCTGCAAAGTTTGGAAAAGCACTTCTATTCTGTAGTAATGACGAATAAATCGGGAAAAAAAGCAAGTGAATCATTGGTCAATTTTGCATATCAGCAGGGCTCAACAGATAATATTACGGTGGTTTTGGGTGAATATGGTAAACTCAAAAAGAAATTTCCTTTTCAAAAGCATCTTCTCAATTATGCTTTAATCGCTGCTATTACTCTAATCATCGCGTTAGGGGGCTGGGTGTTCAAGTCAGGAATAATATCGTTGGATAAAGAAATACAAAAGACTGGATCGATGAATTCTATAACTAATGATTCATCTGTTAATACATCTTCAGATAAAAATGATCAAGATAATAAAACTGTTGAACATCAAGCTCAATCAGATTTTAGCTTGGCCAATAAAAATGCGGATATGGAAGATGCTTTGTCAACAAGGAACAATTACCCAAAATATTCTCCTTTTACTCTGGGGAGAAAAGAAGAAATCCAGGTAGCTAAAAAAAGTAAAGCATTTACATTCCTGCCATATGACGGTATACCTAAAGAACAAATTAAATGCTATGAAAATGTGATTAGCGGAGCTGAAAGTAGAATTGTAAAAGAGATAGAAATAGAGCCTGATGAAGAATTGTCGTTGGATTTCAGAAATCTAGGGTTAGAAAAGAAGAAATACAAATGGGAGGTTAATGTGATTACTAATTCAGGAGATAAAATTGACGGGAAAATTTATAGAATTGTTGATATACAATTTACTAAATGATAAGAAATAGTGGAATATTACAGAAGATTTTAATACTCGCAATTGGAATTGTGGCAGCTATTTTATTGTTTCTGGGAGGATTCTATTTGGGGCAGAATTACAGTGCCAATAGTTCTTTTTTATCAGACAAGACTAGGGTGGTGGAAAGGCAATTTACAGAAACATATTTGGGTAAAGGAAATAAGTATACACCGCATAAACAATTTGAAAAACCAGAATATCAATACCCAAAATATTTTCCTTTTACTCCAGAGCGAAAGTCAAATCTTCAGGTTAAAAATGGGGATGGGCGTAAAATGGCGTTTTTACCATATGACGAAAATATAAAAGAAGATATAAATTGCTACGATTGTATAATTACAGGGAATAATGGGATTTCTAAAATATTAAAAAAATGCCCAATGAGGAGCTATCTGTAGCATGTGGAGGACTTGGATTAACTGAAGTTGAATATATATGGACTATAAATGTTGTACCCACTTTCGGTAATGTTATTAAAGGCGAAGTTTATCGAACTATAATAATTATAAAATAAAAGGATATGAGGAATTTTCTACTTGTATTTATAGGTATTTTATTCGCACTACGTGCATATTCACAGATAAATCCTGAATATTCATTTAAGCTGGAAAAGGATTTGGTTGATTCGAAACTGAATGTAACAGCAGATTTTTCCTTTTATGGACATCAATATATTTATGATGCCAAAGACTTAGCGAAAGACCTGAATTTTAGGTTCTATATTAATAACCAACTATACCGAGAATATCAACTATATCCCTCTCCGGAAACGGATTCTGTTCAGGTCTTATTTATTTACGATCACTTCGAAAAAAATGACTGCAGCAAGTTGATGGAGATTATTCCTAATATTTTACAGACAGAACCATCAAGTTATATAAAAAGATCAGGAAAACATGCAGTGATGTTGTCAGACTCGTTACAATTTGTATCCTTTTCTCAGTTAAGTCACCTTTCAAAAAGAGACTCGTTTTCTTTACATGCTGATTATAAGGAACCAGAACAATTTTTTGCACTAAACAAAAGCCTTAATCCCAATACGGTTATTTTGTATGTCTCCGGAAGTTATTCATCAACCAAAATACAATCGATCCGAAATATAGTTGCTTCTAATAGTTCAGGATTAAAACCATTAATTGCATTGTTGAATGTTGGTCAGATCCCCTTATCGGTGCGCGAGGTAAAAGAAATTATGGGTGATTTCCCCTTTGTTGTCAAAAATACCTCACTGTACGATGAATATGCTGATTTTAACATAGCTTCTCTTGTTGATGCCTGGAGACAAAAGAGTTATCGGTTAAACTTTCAACTTCCCGATATTTCGGTTGATCAGATACTTGATATTCCAAATTTTACTTATTCCATCGATTTTTTAACAAATGACCAGGAGTACATTCAATATCCTCTTCCCATATTCATTTCTACAGAACAGGTTTTACCGATTTATGAGCATGCAAAAGTTCAGTATGTCGATTCTTTAATTCATAACAACCATTATGAATTAGCAATGGAAGAACTTTTACTGGCAAACGAAATATATCAAAGTCCAAAATTTCAGGAATTGGCTGAACAGGATATAATAAATTACGGTAATTATTTGATGAATAATCCAATGGATGACTGCTATAATTCTTTTTTGACATTCGAGCAAAAATGGAATAAAGACTTCTCTAAAGAATATAATGAAAAGCGTTTAAACCTTTTTCACCTATTTTATGCAGGCTATCCAAAAAATAAAAAAGAATTTATTGGACAGAGATTAAAGCTCTCCAACAAAATCTATATGAATGAAAAGAATTGCCTTAACAAAATTAATTTACTTGTTGATAGCGCCAATATGGCAATGTCGGAGGGGAATAGGCATTGGGATGCCTTATCATTATTTAAAGAGGCTAATTCTGAAATAAGCAGCTGTACGAAAAACAAGGAGAAAGCTGCTTTTTCCTCACATGAAATAGATAGTATTGGAAGGGGACTTATTTTAACAGCAATCAGAAATGACTATTCAGAAAAGAAATATCGAAATATTGCTAATTATGCTGAAGATTATGATTCATGGTTTATGAAAGATTATGAATTTGAAGAGAAATATAAGATTGCAGAATCTTACAGGCAGTGTTCCCGATATTCCCCTGCAATGAAAAAATATGAACAACTGATATCTAACTGGGAAGAAGATCAGGATTTAATATTGTGGTATGATGCTTTTAATATTTTGCAGGAAATGTATTTAAAAAATGCAAGGTATGAAGACGCCATTGAAATGAATCAACAAATATACAGGGCTGAAACTGATAATGATGACAAGAAGAATGTAGCTCTTGAAATTAGCCTGGCTACACTCCGGGCCAAATATTTGAAACCGGTGGTTGATATTATGCCTTACGTAATGAACAATAATTCTACCGCCGATTTAAAAGAGAAATTCAATTTTAAAGTGATTCAGGTTCCCTCATGGTTAACGGCAATTTGTACCTTAAATGAGAATAAAGATTCGGTAAATACATTTTATGCATCAGATAAATTTGGATTGGAAACAAAATATAAAAGCGCAGTAAATGGCAGGACTACCATCTTTTTAGATACCAAAGACGATATTTACTGGATGGTAGTGAGAATTGCCAGCACAGGAAAGGAACGATTTGTAGCATTTCAGATATCCAATAAAATAAGAACCCAGGAGGAACGAACCATGCTCGATGAAATTTCCCGTTCCAAAATGGATGAAAGATTATGGCTTAATTTATTCAAGGAAGTTGAGAAGGAAGGAGTAAAGTATAGCTCTCAATTTATTGCTGCTTTATTGGAAACACAAATATCTGCCAATAATATAAAAGATGTCGCAACCCAAATAAACAAATTGATAAAGCAAAATGATTGTTTGGATTATTTCCGACTGCATGAGGCAAAATCAGAAGATACGGAAAAATTACCGGTCAAGTCAAATTCTTACAAATCCGGTGAATACGAACGGTCAGCTAAAGCGGGTGCCTATTACGAACAATTGATACAAGACGGTGCCCAAAAGTACTATGATGTATGTAATCCGGTTTATTCCAAAGCAGGATGGATTGGAGTACTACGTTTAGGATATCTAACTTATTACCGATGATTCCCGATGTTTTAGATATTAACATTGTCATTGAAACCTTTCAAAATAGATATGCAGATATTACATATCTGGATAAAGGAGGAATGTCTTTTGTCTACAAAGCAAGGCACATTGGATTAAACCGTGTTGTTGCTTTAAAAATATTGAACCCGGAGAATAATAGTGACTGGGATCTGGTAAATCGGTTCTACCAGGAAATCAAAATCGGGGCAACTGTAAACCATCCAAATATTCTGAAAATACATTATGGTGATGAGATTAACGGTCTTCATTTTATGGAAATGGATTATTTGGAAGGAGAAACGTTGTATCAAATGATTCAAAGAAACGGACAACTTGACCAGACAAATACTGTTAAATATCTGAAACCTATCGTATCTGCATTATCACATTTACATAATCATGGAATCGTTCATCGTGATATAAAAACTGCCAATATTTTCATTGATCAGCACAGAGGAGCAATTCTGACTGATTTTGGAATTTCGTTTTACATTAACAGTCCGGTTAGTATACCTGAAAATGAAATAATCGGTACGCCTGAATACATGAGTCCTGAGCAAGCATCAGGAAGGAAATTGCCCGACGAAAGAAGTGATCTTTACGGAATCGGTGTGATTCTTTATGAAGCTTTAACAGGAAATGTTCCGTTTAAAGGTAAAACAACCCGTGACACCTTAGATCAGGTTATTTTTAATCCTCCGCCTTCGTTAGTTGATTATAACATTTCTATATCTGATTATATTGATAGGATGATAATGCGCTTATTGTCGAAACATGAAGTGGACAGGTATGAATCTGCGTGGGAATTATACAACGATCTGGATGAAATTGATATTAGCAAAAATGGTAATAATTATAGTATCTGGCGGCGAATAAAGGATTTGTTTTTGCCAGAGGATAATAATTTTCAGTTACCATATTTTTTGAGGATTGACGGATACAATGCTTCAGATTCCTACATCCCATTGTACGGAAGAAGTCTTGGGAATAATCAAATATCATGTATTGTAGGACGGTCAACTCCTGATGGTGTTGTGCCGGATGTTGATATTCAGGAACCTACAATATCGCGTCAGCATGTTGAGATTGTATTTATAAAAGGACAATTGGGTGTCAGGCATTTGTATTCCAATAATAGCTCGTATTTAAATGGTGTAACCCTTGAAGCAGGAATAATTTACTCTTTCGAAGTGGGAGATTGGCTAACTATGGGAGGACTCCGTTTCGAACTGATTCAAGGCAGATAAATATTGATTTTCTTAATTAACCAAGTAATAAAAATGTTCAGGTAAATTCTACAAAATAGTTGAAGGAGATATAATACAAATTGGGAATATACAGCTTGAACTTGTTTCTTAAAAAAGCTGTGAAATGAATAGAAATGAGCAATACAAAAATATGTCCATATTGTGCCAATGAAATAAAAAAAGAGGCAATAAAATGTCAGTATTGTGGCGAATGGTTTGAGGAGAAACCGCGCACAAGTACTACTTCTTTTCAGAATCCGGATACTTTAATCCGGCAGGCTCTTTTAGGTAAATACGAAAACCTGGAACGTATTGGTTCAGGTGGTATGGCCACCGTTTACAAGGCTACTCAAATAAATTTGAACAGGATTGTTGCATTAAAAGTGGTGCATTCAAATTTGGTTCACGATGATGAATTTATACAACGTTTTTTACGTGAAGCAGAAATAAGTGCATCTTTAAATCATCCTAACATTGTTACAATTTATGATGTCGGGTCGGATGATTCGATCCATTATATTTCAATGGAATATCTGGATGGTACAGATTTGCATCATTTGGTAAATTCAAATGAGATTCCGGATTATAAGAAAGTGGTAACCTGGTCGAAGCAAATTGTTGATGCATTAGATTACTTGCACAGTAAAGATCTTCTTCATCGCGACATTAAATCATCGAATATCTTTATCGATAAAAAAGGCAGACCTGTGTTAACAGACTTTGGAATTGCACATGCACGTACCGGAAGTAAATTAACTCAGGCAGGAACGGTAATCGGAACGCCGGAATATATGAGTCCAGAGCAAGCACAGGGACAACAACAAGATAACCGAAGCGATTTGTATAGTTTGGGAATTGTTATGTATGAATGTTTAACCGGAGTAGTTCCGTTTAAAGGAGACAATCCGTTTACAACTATACAAAAGTTGCTAAATGAAGCACCACAAAATCCAAAAGAACTAAATTCGAATATCCCTTCATGGTTAAATTCAATCATTCTTAAGTTAATAGAAAAGGATCCGGAAAAGCGATTTAAAAGTGGAAGGGAGTTAGTACAAGCTTTCGAAGAAAAGAAAGAATTTCAGCCGTCTGATTCAAATGTTCATTTTACAAAGAATGTCAGAACCGAAGATTTTTCCTATCAACAGGACGAAAATGTTGAAAATCAATCTTCAGAGAATAATAAAACGTCAAGGCAATCGGCAATAAAATTTAATGAATTTGTAACAAGGAATAAACTACTAGTGACTGCCATTGGAGCAGTTGCTTTAATAGTTGTCATTTTTTCTTTGGTTTATGTTTTCGGAAATACCTCAGCAAAATCTGTTAAGGTCGATAGTACCCTGATTGATTTACAATATCAATCGAAAGTTGGTAAGCGAGATTACAACCGGACGTTAAGGAAATATGGAATGCAGCCTGTGCCTGGTGGCAGTTATTGGATGGGAGATAACTCACAGTTTGCCGAAACAGATGCTAAGCCACTTCATCAGGTCAGGTTAAATACTTTTTATATCGGACACTATGAAGTAACTCAGAAATTGTGGAAAGAGATTATGGATAGTAATCCTGCATCATTTAAGGATAATAATAATCCAGTAGAGAATGTAAGTTGGAACGAGATTAAGATTTTTATCGATCGTGTGAATAAAAAGACAGGACTGAATTTCCGTTTGCCAACGGAAGCGGAATGGGAATATGCAGCACGATCAGTTTCAGGAGAGAATGATTTCGCTTATTCTGGCAGTGATATTATTTACAAAGTTGCCTGGTTTGATGAAAATAGCGGAAGAAGTACTCAGGAAGTTGGAGATAAGCAAGAAAATGCCCTGGGGCTATATGATATGAGCGGCAACGTTGCAGAGTGGTGTTTGGATTGGTACGGGTCTTATCCCGTTGGATCTGTTTCTAATCCCGTTGGTCCACTTTCGGGATCACTGAAAGTAGTTAGAGGAGGAAGCTGGTTTAGTAAGGATGTTAATTGTAGAATCACACACAGGGAAGCCTATTCCCCGGATGACAAATTTAGTTACATTGGATTTCGATTAGTATTAGGGCCTGAAATTCATTGATGTATTAAAAATAGTAAATATTGTATTGTGTGTTTTTAAAGTATAAAGGAGAATATTCGTAGTTTTAGTTTAGGAGATGATAATTTCTCAAAATTAAGTTACAAATGCTAAATCTTGGAAATTGCTAATGTTTGTAGATCTAACAAGAAATTTCATCAATTCATTTTAGATAAGGCCAAAATACAAGATTAAGGAATCTTTTAACACAGAAAAAATAAAAAGTTTTATATGCAAATTATATGCAAACAAAAAAGAGTCACAAGAAATAAATCTTGTAACTCTTTGATTTTTAGGTCGGGATACCAGGATTCGAACCTGGGACCCCCTGCTCCCAAAGCAGGTGCGCTAACCGGACTGCGCTACATCCCGAAAATATTTTTATGCGGTGAGGGCGGGATTCGAACCCGCGGTACAGTTTACCCGTACGCCAGTTTAGCAAACTGGTGGTTTCAGCCACTCACCCACCTCACCAGTGGTTTATAGTGCTAAATGTCATCTCACTTTGCAGTGATTTCATTTATTACTTTTGTCACATTTTGTTTTTGAACGTCGTTGCTTTGTTAAAGCGTGTGCAAAAGTAGAAATTGTTTTTACACTGACAAAAAAAAATGAAAAAAAATGGCAAAAAATAAGCACTTTATTTTTACTCTTAATTTCGTAGTTTGTGCAATTAATTAGCCCGCAGTATGATAGGTAATAATTTACTTGTACTGTTTAATAATTTTTTTTGCAATTTTTCCGGGAACCTTAAAAACTGTACCATGACGTACTCCTCCTGTAAATGATATTTTATCAGAAATATCTGTCCAGCTTTTTAAATCGCCCGACTCAACAGCACCCATTTGTTTCTTTCGGTATTTGTCGAAGTAAACAATGTATTTGTCACCGTTTTTAAGGCAGGTGGGACCTTCCGCCCAATAATCTCCTGTAATCGGTTCTGAGGCCTCTGAATAGGGTCCCTCGATATTTGTTGAGCTTGCCCAACGGATATTTTTTTCCGGTTTAGGCCAGCGTGTTTCATCCTTAAGAAATAAAATATATTTATTCCCTTGTTTTAGAATCGACCCATCAATTACATTGAATCCGTGGTCGTAAAGTAATTTAGTTTCAGAAAAATTCTCAAAATCTTTGGTCGTAACGTAATACATTCGGTGGTTATAACCATTATCTCCGCTCATATCTGTCTCCGGGAAACGTCCGGGAATGGTTGTCGACCAGAAAATCATGTATTGCTCTTTTGTACCATCGTAGACTATTTCCGGAGCCCAGCAATTTTTTACAGTCGTTTCGTGGTTCATCACTTCAATGTACTTTTGTTCCGACCAGTTTTCCAGGTCTTTTGAACTGGCATAACCAATGCCTTTTTCTGTCCAACCAGCTGTCCATACCATATGGAATTGCTTATCAGGCCCGTAAATAACGCAGGGATCTCGCATTAACACGCTTTCACCAACAGTGGGTACAAGAAATGATTTATCATTTTTTAGCGTGTTCCATGTGTATCCGTCTTGGCTGTAAGCTAAATGTAGCCCGTCTTCGCCATTTTCTTTGAAGTAGGAGAAAAACAGAACTTCTTCTTGCGCAAAGCCAAAAACAGGAAACAGGATAAGAGTAATTAATATGATTTTGAAATTCATTATGTTTGATATTTAGTTTTCACAAAATTAGAGATTCTATTGTTTTATGTTGTAATATGTTTGCAAAATTGATTTAAGCTGTCTATTTCTTTTTCAAAATAATAAAATAGCTTAATTCATTCTATCCTGTCCGTTTAAATGATTCGTAATAAAAAGTAATTGTTTAAAACATTGCCCTAAGATGTTAAACAAAATACCTAATTGTCTGTTTTTGTATATATTTGAAAACAGATATAAAAGACACTATGAGTTACAGGGAAGAAATACTTCTTACAAATTTAAGTAAGAAAATAAACGGGAAAAAGAATGGTGAAAACCATCACGATCTGATAGGCGATAATCATGTTGCAACCTCAGTTGATACTCCAATGCGTAATGACGCGTTTGAGCTTAACGACGAACAGAAAATGGAGATTATTGAGGATAAATTTAGAGACATTATGGAAGCGATGGGACTAGACCTGACTGACGACAGTTTGCAGGGGACACCACATCGAGTTGCCAAAATGTTCATCAAAGAAATCTTTTACGGATTAAATCCTGCAAACAAACCTAAGATTTCGGTTTTTGATAATAAATTTAAATATGGTGAAATGTTGGTTGAAAAAAACATCAACATGAATTCCACCTGCGAACACCACTTTTTACCCATTGTTGGAAAAGCACATGTGGCTTACATTTCTTCGGGCGAAGTGATTGGATTAAGCAAAATAAACCGTATTGTTGATTATTATGCCCGCCGTCCGCAGGTGCAGGAACGGTTAACAGTGCAGATTGCCAACGAACTAAAAACAATCTTGAAAACGGAGGATGTGGCTGTTCTCATCGATGCCAAACACATGTGTGTGTCATCCCGCGGAATTCAGGATGAAAGCAGCAGTACCGTAACAGCGGAATACTCCGGGAAATTTAAAAACAAAAATGTTCGTGAAGAATTCTTAAAGTATATTGAGCTTTAACTTTTTGCTTTTATATCGAAAGCCATTAATACCTGTCCGTGCCGTTGATATAAAACACCATCTTTTATAACCGGGTGCGAAAAATGTTGATTGGTGCCACGCGCAATTTTAAACTGGCTGACTTCATTCAGTTTCCCCTGGTTGAAACCTACCAGCGAAAGTTTCCCGTTTTGTCCATAATAATAGAGCATGTTGTCGGCAGCAATTACCGCACCCCAACCCAATTTTAAAGAGTCGGTCAGTTCGCCTGTTCCTGCATTAATACTTTTGAATTGTTTTTTTGAAGTTCCGCTCCCGTACAGGTAGTCGTCGATTTTTACAATACCTCCCATGTAGCTATCAAAACCACTGTTGCGCCACACTTCTTTAATTGAAGATCCATCTTCTGCCAATTGCAGTTTTACACCACAAATTCCATCTCCGGCTGCGTAATAAATGTATCCATTATCGAAAATTACAGCATTGCTGTGTGTGTCTCCTGCTCCCGGTTTCCGTTCTTCGAGAGGATAATTGTCTTGTTCCTGCGACCAAAGTATTTCTCCTGTTTCTGCGTCAAATCCCATCAGGTGATAAGCCGAAAAAGTAACAAAAATATCTCTGGCAGGAAGTTTTATTAGCGCTCCCGGATTATATCCTGAGCGTTCGCCAAATCCTTCGTTGCTCCATATTAATTCACCTGTAAAACGGTTCAGAGCAACTACGTTATATTTTTTTCCTCCGGGTGTCCAGAATACTTTGTCTCCGTCAATAACGGCAGCTTCCGAAAAACCAAACCGCGGATAAATCCCCTGAAAATCTTCAGTAAAGTTTTTTGACCACACTATTTCACCGTTTTCTCTTTTCATACAATACAGATTGCCCATTCCTGAACCAACATAAATAAGATCGTCGACTACGGTTGGTTGAGAACGTGAACCCGGATAACTTTCTACCCATTCTTTTCCGAAAGGAGCTTCCCACTTTAGCAGACCATTAACGTCGAGACAAAAAAGTGTTGCGATGCTATCGACAGCTCCTGTTATAAAAATCTCTTTATCTGTAATTGTCGGCGATCCGAATCCATCACCAATCCCTCCGGCAAACCACAATTCTTTTGGCCCGTCTTTTGGCCATTCTTTTAACAGGTTTTGTTCATTAAAAATTCCTTTCCGGTCTTCACCGCGCCATTGGTAAATTTTGGTTTTGTTAGATGAACAGGAAAAGATTATTAAACTCACACAAAGGATTAAAAGATTTTTCATAACGATGATTTTGTTTTTATTAATCGTAAAAGACTGGACTGATTAATTACAGATTTTTCAAAATTATCGACGAATATAGTACATACATACCATGAAATACATATTTTTTATGATAATCTTTTAACAAAAATGGGGGTATTAAAAATTAATAGTTGCTGAAATAGTTGTATACCTCATTGTAGTCTTTCAGTTCCATAACATTCGCTCTCATTTTTGCTGCTCCGGCAAAAGAGTTCAGGTAGATTTTATAAAAGCGTTTCAGTATGTTAAAATTTTTAATTCCTCCCCAGGTTTGCTCAAAAAGGCGTGTGTGCTCCAGAAGTTTCAGTATAGGTTGTTCCTGGTTAATTTCTGTTTTTTCAGGATTGAAAAACCATGGATTTTGAAAGATGCCACGCCCGATCATTATGCCGTCAACTCCCGATTCTTCAACTCGTTTCAATCCTCTTTCGTATGAAAATACATCGCCGTTACCATGAAAAGGAATATTCGGTTTAACCTGGTTTCTTAATTCAACGGCTTTTTTTATTTCTTCCCAGCTGGCATCTCCTTCCGACTGCATTCGTTGTGTGCGACCATGCAAAATAATAGCTGCAGGATCGACAGACAGTAATTCTGAAATCCATTCTTCTGTCTGATGTTCTTTAATCCCGGTGCGCGTTTTAACGCTTACGGGCAGGGGAGTGGCTTCTTTTGTTGCCAGGATGATTTCTTTGGCAAGTGTTGGCTCGCCAATAAGTGCGCTGCAGGCACCTGCTTTAAATACTTTTTTTACCGGGCAACCCATATTTATATCCAAGCCATCGAAATCATAATTTTCGGTGATGTGCCGGGCAATGTTGGCAAAAATTTCAGGATTTCTTCCCCAAATTTGAGCAACCAGTTTAATGTTTAGTTTTTTCAGCAGTTCCTTTTCAGAAGTGTTTACAATGAGCCTTTCCGAAACGCGTTTCCTTCCAACAGGGTGGTTCATGCCTTCTACCGAGGTAAATTCCGTAAATAACACGTTCAATTTACCAGGAGCAGCCATTCCCATTACTATTTCCCGAAAAACAGTGTCGGTAACATCCTCCATGGGAGCCAGCGAAAAAACCGGCTCCTTTAATTCCTGCCAAAAATTATTCATTCAGTTTAACTTTATGCAAAATTAGTTTTATAAACGTCAGTTTCTACAATTGGTTTGCTCATCCCTGAAAAAATGGACTAGCTTTATCATAACAAATTAAAAATAAGTAGACCTGAGATTGTATTATTCAATATTTCTATTCGCGTTTTTATTGTTATTGGGATGTCAGCAGGTAGATACTAAAATTACCAGAGCCGAAAAAATCATCGAACAGTTAAAAGATGAAGGCCAGTCAGTGGGGTGGTCTGTAACTGTTTCTGTTGATGGTGAAATTGTAATGTCGGAAGGCTTTGGTTATGGTAACCTTGAAGAGCACACTCTGGTTTATCCCGGCAAAACACGTTTTCGTATCGGAAGTATTTCAAAAGCATTAACAGCAGCCGGATTGGGCGTATTAATAGAGGCCGGTAAAATTGATTTGGATGCCCCGGTTCAGAAATATGTCCCCGATTTTCCTGAAAAAAGATACCCGATAACCGTTCGGCAGGTAGCCGGTCATTTAGCCGGAATAAGGCATTACAACGGAGACGAATTTATGTCGTCGAAACATTATGAAACAGTTAGCGAAGGACTTGATATTTTTAAAAATGATTCACTGCTTTTTAAACCCGGTACAAAATACAGTTATTCCAGCTATGGTTTTAACTTGTTAAGTGCCGTAATGGAAGGTGATTCTGGAGAAGAGTTTTTAGAATACATGAAAAAAAATGTTTTTGATCCCTTAAAAATGACGCATACTGTTCCCGAATATCACGATTTTATAATTTATAATCGTAGTGGTTGTTATACCACTGAAAACGGGAAGAATATAAATACTCCTTATGTTGACAACAGTTATAAATGGGCCGGAGGAGGTTTCCTTTCAACTTCTGAAGATTTAGTTACGTTTGGTAATGCTATGCTGAATAATGTTTTGTTTTCAGAAGCAGTAACGAAGGAATTAACTACATCGCAGAAAACAAGCGATGGAAAGGAATCTGGCTACGGAATGGGATTTGCAACCCGTACAACAAGTTTTGGACGAAAGTATTATGGACATACCGGTGGTTCAGTTGGCGGAACAAGTAACCTGATGATTTTCCCGGAAAACAAGCTGGTAATTGCTGCTGTAACCAACGATTCCAATTCAAAGGTCAAGAATTTGGATGAACTGGCGGAACTGTTTTTTACAGAATAAAGCATAAAAAAACCGGAGCTAACTAACTCCGGTTTTTAAGTGTTTTTTTGTATAAGTTCTAGAAAATAACAGGTATTGCATTAGAACAACCTGATCCATCTGTTTCACAAACTTCGAAACTAAATGTACCACTAATTCTTCCCAGGTTTAGTTTTTCTACTCCATCATTATCATTATCATAGTCTCCTGAGAATTCCACTCCATTCATCTTTATTAAAATTGGTGATCCTCCACCTTCCCATTTTAGTTCAACATATCTTACACCTCGTATTTTGCTTGGAGTAGCCGAAATTAGTGTAATATCTCCACCAGAAGTTCCGTCACTAACAGTAACAGTAATCTCATCTGTTGACGAATATTCATCATCTGAAACAGTTAGCGATACACTGTATTCTCCTATTGATAATGTTTGGTCAAATGTTTTTTCTGTACTAGCTTCAACACCATCAATTTTCCACAAATATGTTATATTATCTCCATCAATATCATAAGAGTCTGAACCATCAAAAGTTACCAGTTCTCCGTCGCCTTCAATATCTGTAACCGATAAATCGCCACCGGCATCTGCAACAGGTGCATGATTAACATCTCCTCCAACAACTCCAATCGGATCAGCAGGGGCGTATGGATCTCCGGAAACCGTTCCGTCTGACGAAATACTTCCCAATAATAAAATACCGGCAGCGTGTGGTGCGGCCATTGAGGTTCCGCTTAAAGTTTCATAACCTCCATTCATATATGTAGAGTAAATGCCATAACCAGGTTCACAAAAATCAACCGGATCTCCATAATTAGAGAAATAAGCCCACTCGTCATCGCTATCGCAGGCTGAAATAGTATAAATATTAGTACCGTCGTTATGAGCAGGTGAATAATAACTGCAGTCGTCACTTTCATTTCCGGCAGCAATTGATAGCTTTATTCCCTCTGCAGCCACGGCCTGTACCGCTGCATCTACTGCATCGTCAGTATAGCGTTCACTTGGTCCTAAACTCATATTTACAACATCTCCTGCGCTTCCAGCTTCTGCAATATAGTCTAATGCGGCTACTGTCCACGAGAAATAACCCGATCCACTGCTGTCGAGTACCCGGCACGAAATAACAGTAGCACCGGCGGCCACACCAATAACTCCTACATCATTGTTTATAGCAGCGATTGTTCCCGAAACATGTGTTCCGTGGCCGTTTGCATCTTCCGCTGAACCACTTCCGGTAAAATCTTTACTCAAAGCTGTATTTACATTTAAATCAGGGTGATCTGAATCAATTCCTGTATCAACAATCCAGGCTACGTTGTTGCCTGTATATGTACTACCTCCGTTCACCCTACTAATACCCCAGGGTGTAGATTGGTCCGGAGGTGTTGGAGTTGGCTTCTTTTTTATTGTAATTTGTGGCAACTCAAGAGAAATTACCCTGTCAGGTTGAATGTACTTCACAGCAGGATCATCCTGTAATTTCTTTAATTGTCCCGGTACAATTTTTACCGAAAAACCTTTAATGGCAGTTCCGTATACATGGCCTATTTCGCCATCAGTAATACCCGCTCTTTTTAAAATTTTGTTGGTTTTTGCTTTTACAGCCACTTGCTTTTTCTCGTAACCTTTCAGCTTTACAAGTTCGGCATCAAGCTCTGTATCGTTAAGAACCACAATGTAGGATTTCTTTTCAACAGAAGCAGATTTCAGTTCGGTAGAATCATCTTCCAAATTGTCGGTAACAAGGCTTTCGTTACACGAATAAACAACGAAAACGGCACATAATAGTGCCAACAGTTTTAGGCGCATTTTTTTCATTTGTGTATTTTCCTATGATTAATTAATAATGTTTGATGTCTAAATATAATGATAATTAAACAATGAATTAAAATCTGTTAGAAAATACTTTGGTTAACAGTTAAACAGACATGAGACGGAGTAGCTTTAATACGCTTTTATATGATGATTGATTTTGTCTCACATTTTACTGTCGTTTACTTCCATATGATAGTAGAATAAAATTAGATGATACTTTTTTTAAGGGTAAAAAAAGAGGCAATCCCTTTCGAGACAGCCTCTTTCTTCCAATATTGTTTTTTTCAGAGCAATTCTTCAACTTTCTTAATCATCTCCTGAAATTCCTCTTCCTTAAACCCCGTTGATGCAATAACAATTTTTCCTTCTTTATCGATAATGAAATTTCGGGGAATGTTTTGTTTTGCGTATTTCGAGAATACATTTCTCTCTGCATCGGGATAAAATGGCAACGAAAAGTTGTTGTCCTTTTTAAATTTGTTTAAGGTAGCCCAATCGTGTTCACGTCCAATTACCAACACCTCAAAGTTTTTATTGTCTTTCAGTTTCTGATATACATCTTTGTCGAGATGAGGTAACTCTTTTCTGCATGGAGGACACCAGGTTGCAAAGAAATTAACCCAAACAACTTTCCCTTTTAAATCAGAAAGCTTTTTAACCGAACCGTTTTCCAATGTTATGGAAAAATCAGGTGCTGTGTCGCCTTTTTTTACCAGCGTAAATTCATCCTGTGCAAAAATACAGGTGGTAAAAGTTAAGAGGGTAACTAACAAAATAAATTTTTTTCTTTTCATAATGTGTCACTAGTCATAGTATCACTCAAAGTGATGCTATGACTTATTTTGATTAAACTTTACTTTTCAAAAATTCGGTTACGGCAGTTTCAATCCGCTCTTCAATTTTAGACGTGTCTGATTTCACAAATTTATCGCCTGTGATGTTTTCATATAATTCAATGTATCTTTCAGATACCTGATTTACAAATTCTTCAGGAATTTCAGGAAGTACATCGCCATCGCGTCCCTGGAAATTATTTTCCATTAACCATTCGCGAACAAATTCTTTTGAAAGTTGCTTCTGGTTTTCGCCTTTGTCGAAACGTTCCTGGTAGCCGTCGGCATAAAAATAACGCGATGAATCTGGTGTGTGAATTTCATCGATTAAATAAATCTGTCCGTCTTTTTTACCAAACTCATATTTTGTATCTACCAAAATCAGGCCCATTTCTTTTGCAATCTCGCTGCCGCGTTTAAATAATGCCAAAGAAATGCGTTCCAGTTCCAGGTAATCTTCTTCTGAAACCAATCCTTGTTTAATAATTTCCTCGCGCGAAATATTTTCATCGTGAGCTCCCTGTTCTGCTTTTGTTGTTGGAGTTAATAACGGCTCAGGAAAAGCCTGGTGTTCTTTTAATCCTTCAGGAAGCGGAACGCCGCAAATTTCGCGACCGCCATTTTTATATAATCTCCACGAGCTGCCGGTTAAATAACCACGAACGATCATTTCAACCGGGAAAGTTTCGCAAAAATGTCCAACAGTTACATTTGGATCGGGTGTTGCAATTTTCCAGTTCGGAACAATATCTGAAGTAGCATCAAGAAATTTCTCGGCAATCTGGTTCAGAACCTGACCTTTAAACGGAATTCCTTTTGGAAGAACCACATCGAAAGCCGAAATACGATCGGAAACTACCATAACCAGAAAATCGTCGTTAATGTTATATACGTCGCGAACTTTGCCTTTGTAATGGCTTTTTTGTCCCGGAAAATTAAATGCTGTTTTTGTTAATGCGTTACTCATTTTATTGAATATTTATTGTTGATTTTTCGAGTTTAAGCTAAAATTGTTCTATTCAGAGTTCTATTACAAATTTAAGCTGTTTTTGTTTATCTGGTAAATTGAAAAACAGTTAAAGTGTAAAATTGCCAAATTGTTTACCTGATCACTGAGTACTGATCACTGATCACTATTTTTCTTAACTTCTGTTTTAATTTCAAGTTTCTCCTCAGCGTGTTTATCGTAAGCTTCCACAATATCGCGCACCAGCTTGTGCCTGACGATGTCTTTTTTGTCGAAATAGATAGTTGAAATATTTTTAATTCCTTTTAAGATTTTAAGCGCCTGAATCAATCCGGAGTTACTTTTTCGGGGCAGGTCGATTTGTGTGATGTCGCCTGTAATAATGAATTTGGCGTTCAATCCCATACGGGTAAGGAACATTTTTAGCTGGTTAACCGTTGTATTCTGCGCTTCGTCGAGAATTACATAAGCATTGCTCAATGTTCTTCCGCGCATAAAAGCCAGTGGCGCAATCTGAATAACTCCGTCTTTCATAAATTCTTCCAGCTTTTTAGCCGGAATCATATCCTGCAAGGCATCGTAAAGCGGCTGCAGATACGGATCGATTTTTTCTTTTAAGTCGCCGGGAAGAAAGCCCAGGTTTTCACCGGCTTCAACGGCAGGACGGCTTAATATTATTTTTTTGATTTCTCTATTTTTAAGCGCTCTTACAGCCAACGCAATGGCGGTGTACGTTTTTCCTGTTCCGGCCGGACCAATGGCAAAAATCAAATCGTTTTTTGCATTTGCCTCCAACAATCTTCGTTGATTGGGTGTTCGTGCCCTTACCGGTTTCCCACTGTTTCCAAAAACAATAATATCAGGTTCGCCGCTTTCATTTTCTTCAAATGACGAGACTCCTGTGTTCATTAATTCATGGATTATCTCTTCAGTTAAAATATTGTATTGATAATAATGCTCCAGAATCAGAGCAAATTTCTTTTCGAATAGCTTAATTTCATTGGGCTCTCCCTGTACAAAAAGTGCGTGACCGCGTGCAGTAATTTTTATTTTAGGGAAGAGCCTTTTTATTAATTCAATTTTAGAATTGTTAACTCCAAAAAATTCAAGGAGATCAATTCCTTCCAGTAAAATTTGTTTATCCAAGTGTTTCTTTTAATGTTTTTAATCTCTGCCTCAAAATTATAAAATAATTTGGTATGGAAAGTGAGATATTTGTGTATAACAGTCTCAAATTTTAGAGAAATAAATCAGTATTAAAAAGAAGTTAAGCAGAATAAAAATGAACTTTTTTTTAAACCGGTGTATTAACAACAAAAATTTTTATGCATTTGAAAACAAAAATCAGGATCACCGGACTAGCTGTTTTTATAATTTCTTTAGTACTCTACACTTTAACATTAGAACCAACCACCAGTTTCTGGGATTGCAGCGAGTTTATTTTATCGGCTTCAAAACTGGAAGTTAACCATCCGGCGGGGGCACCCTTTTTTATGCTTCTTGGCCGCTTGTTTACTTTGTTGTCGTTTGGAAATCCGCAGAAAATTGCCTGGACAATCAACTTCATGTCGGGACTATTCAGTGCCTTAACCATCTTTTTCCTTTATGACGTTATTGTGAAACTGGTTTCGAAGATTTCGAAGTCTCAAATTCTGATTTTGGGAAGTGCAGCTATCGGCGCCCTCACATTTGCTGTAAGCGATTCGTTTTGGTTTTCTTCAGTTGAAGGCGAAGTGTATGCAATGTCGATGTTTTTTCTCATCCTTTCGTTATGGACAGCATTAAAATGGGAGGAACAATATGAAGAACCGGGAAATGAAAAATGGATCCTGTTTTTGTCGCTGATCACCGGTTTGGGAATTGGAGTGCATTTATTGAATTTGTTGGTACTTCCTTCGGTGGTTATGATAATCGGATTCAAAAAATACGGATATTCATTAAAGAATTCGCTCCTGTTTTTTGGACTTGGACTTTTAGTACTGCTGGGAATATTGTATGTGTTAACGCCGCTGGTCATGTCAACGCTGGCCAAATTCGATTTTATATTTGTAAATCATTTAAAACTGCCGTTGCATTTGGGGACTTTATTCGGTGTGTTCTTTATTTTAAGTGTTATCAGCCTCCTGATTTTTTATTTTCAAAAGAATCAGAAAAGGCTCGCAGAAATGATCACCTTATCGGTTTTGTTTGTTCTGCTTGGTTTTTCTGTGTATTCAGTTAATATGATCAGGTCTTCTGCCAATCCGCCGGTAAATTTTGGCCAGCCTGATAATATTTATTCAATGATTAATTACCTCAATCGCGAACAATATCCGCAACGTCCATTGGTTTACGGGCAGAACTACAACTCTCCGGTTACCAATGTAAATCAACGATATTCAAAAGAATTTCTTGACGGGAAATACCAGCCAACAGAGCTGGCTCCCAATTATGAATACGAAGAAAATACATGTACCTGGTTTCCCCGAATGTACAGCAGCGACAAGAATCATATTGAAGCCTACAAAAGTTGGATAGATATTACCGGGAAGCGGGTTTCGGTAAAGCAAGGTCAGGGCGAGCGAAAGACGTTGATAGTTCCGCGCTTTTCTGATCAGATCAAATTTTTTGTGAACTACCAGTTTGGATTTATGTTTGGCCGCTATTTTATGTGGAATTTTGTTGGCCGGCAAAACGACCGGCAGGGCAGGGGCGACATTCTGAACGGAAACTGGCTTTCGGGATTTAGTTTTATTGATAATGCCCGACTTGGCCCGCAGGATAAACTTCCGTCGTGGCTTAAAAACAACAAGGCTCGCAATACCTACTTTTTTATTCCATTTTTACTGGGATTGTTCGGAGCTTTTTATCAGTATAAAATACATCGTGAATCTTTTTTTATTGTGCTGGCACTTTTTATAATGGGCGGTTTGGGACTAACGGTTTATATCAACGAAGTTCCGATAACACCACGCGAGCGCGATTATGTTTTTGTGGGTGCATTCCTGGCCTTTTCAATCTGGGTGGGAATGGGCTTGCCTGCGATGGTCAGCCTGATTAATCAAAAAATGAAAAATGCAACGGTTCCTGCAATAGTATCTATTCTTATTCTTTTGGCAGGTCCGGGATTGATGGTTTCTCAGAATTTTAACGATCACAACCGTTCAGGAAGATATGCTGCCCGCGATTTTGCAGAGAATATTTTAAAATCGTGCCCTGAGAATGCCATCCTTTTTACCAGCGGCGATAACGATACGTATCCGCTGCTTTATTGCCAGGAAGTGGAAGAAATAAGAACCGATGTGAGGATTGTGATTATGCCTTTTTTATCGGCCAACTGGTTTATCGATGGTTTACGAAATCAGAAATACAATGATCCCGGATTAAAAATGATGCTGGCGCAGGACAAGTACGACCACGACAAATTCGATTATGTTCCTGTGTTAAATAAATCGAATCGTGATACTTCGTGGCAGGAAGCCCTGAAATTTCTGAGCCTTGAAAAAGATAATGCGAAAGTTACTCTGAATTCCGGTGACCGCGTGAATTTTATACCGATAACAAAGTTGAATTTCGAAATACAGGCCGACGGGAAAAGTGGCAAAATTCCTGTATCACTGACGGATAAAAAGATCTTATACAAACATGAACTGGCTTTATGGGACATTATAAGTTCGAATGCAACATCGCGTCCCATTTGTTTTGTGTCGAAAGGTGAAGCAGCCAAATATGGTTTGTCTTCATATTTAGAATGTGAAGGTTTTGTGCACCGGCTCGTTCCTGAAAAGAGCAAGTCTGCAAGCGTTTTTTCTGTGGGTAAATGCAATTCTGAAAAGATGTACAAAAAATTTACTGAAGAGTTTAACTGGGGAAACATTTCTGATCCGTCGGTTTATACCGATTGGAATGTGATTGTAAATCTGAATGTTTTCCAGGTTCGGAATATTTTTAATGAGGTGGCGGCATTGTTTCTTCAAAAAGGGGAAAAAGAGAAAGCCTTTCAGCTACTTCAGAAATGCGCCAACGAAATTCCAGTTTCACAAATTCCTTACGATGTTTTCTGTTTTAAACAGCTGGAATTGATGCTGGCAACCGGTCACGAAAAAGAAAGTAAAAAGCTGTTTGCCGAACTGGAAAAAGACGTTACCGAAACACTGGAGTTTTACAACAGCATGAATGAGAATTCCAAACTCAGGCTAAAAGACGAGATTCAAAGGGAGTTATATTATTTGAACCAGTTGCTGACTTTTTCTTCGAAGTTCGAAGATCAGGCAAAACAAAAGGTGCTGGAAGAACAAATGTCCTTTTATTATCAAGCCCTGATGAAAACTTCATCTTAGTGAGTTTAAAAAGCGGTGAATTTTGTTCTTCTTTTTGAGTGTTGTTATTGATTAAGTTTCCGTTTTTATCGGGCGATTTTGAAAGAAAACAAGTGTCGGCAAATAACGGAGAGGTTTCTGACGAATCGATATGAAAGGGCACAATATTTAAAGTGGTGTCCTGTTGCTGCATGATCATCTGGTCTTCCACATTCTGAATATTAAAAAGCGAAAGGAGTAGCACCACCGAAACCAATGTGGCTTTTAGCGGGAGATGCGACCACGAGAAAATCCAGGCAAACAATCCCACGAAAGAGTTCTGCGTGGTTTTATAGCTTCGGCTTTTTACCATGAATGCATATTCAAGGCGCTCGCGAACCGCTTCGTCCGGAAGATGATTGCCGGCATCTTCGTTAAAAAGCCGGGTTAATTCTTTATCGCTGATATTATTGTATTCCATGTTATTTTCTATTACAGTAACTCTTTATTTGCAAGTTTCTTAGTTAGTTCAATGCGCGCATAATGCAACCTCGATTTTATAGTGCCGGTTGGTAATCCGAGTATTTCTGAGATTTCTTTCAGACTAAAGTTTTCCTTGTATTTTAACAGTAATATTGCTTTCTGATTTTCTTCCAGGTTTTCCAGTTCTGTAAATATTTGGGTAATCATTTCTTCTTTGTCAAAATCATCGACTGATCTGTCATTGATAAATTGATCCGGATTTTCGTTGTTCTGGATAATTTTGCGCACTTCACGGCTGCGGTATTCGTTTTTGCACATATTGTGGGCAATGGTAAAAATCCAGCTCGAGAATTTGTATCCGGGCTTAAATAATTCAGGTTTGTTAATAATCTTCAGAAAAATGTCCTGCAGAAAATCGTTGGCCAGTTCTTTGTCGCTTCCGAGCATGCGATAGAAATAATAATACAAACGCTGATTAAAGCGTTCGTACAACTGAGAAAAAGCTTGTTGGTCGCCATTTTTTATGGCAGCCATCAATTCCTCATTGTTAAGTTGGGAGATATTTTTTTTCTTAAAAATCACGCTCGTCTAAAAATAATAAAAATCATCGATCCGTAAGCGCCAAGGATAATAATTGGTGCTAATGTTATCCTTCGAAAACTAAAAATCGCTTCATTAAATTCGCCTTCAACGTGTTTGGGCCCCGCCATTAATCCGAAACCAAATAGTAATAAGATTATAACTAATGTGAGCAGAATATATTTTTTACGGTTAAAAATTTTCATCTTTACTCTGAATTATTTACTTACCTAATCGAATACACCCGAAATATAAAAGGTTCAAAAGATTCGGTTATTTTTTTGAAAAAGACAAGATTTATGCAAAAAAAGGTTGAAGAGTTTAAACGGTTACTCGATATAATGGACGAGCTCCGCGAGAAATGTCCGTGGGATAAAAAGCAAACACTGGAATCGTTACGAAAACTAACCATTGAAGAAACATACGAGTTGGGCGATGCCATTTTGAAAAGTGATTTACAAGAGATTAAAAAAGAGCTGGGCGACATTATGTTGCACATTGTTTTTTACGCAAAAATCGGTGCTGAAAAAGGTGCTTTTGATATGGGCGATGTGTTGGAAAGTATCAACGAAAAACTGATCTACCGCCATCCGCATATTTTCAGCGATGTGGATGTTGATGGATCGGCTGATAAAGTGGCTGAAAACTGGGAAGCCCTTAAATTAAAGGAAAAGGGCGGAAATAAACGGGTGCTGGAAGGCGTTCCGGCTGCCATGCCTGCACTGGTAAAAGCAAACCGTATCCAGGAAAAAGTGCGTGGAGTTGGTTTCGACTGGGAATACAAAGAACAGGTTTGGGATAAGGTGAAAGAAGAGGTGGACGAGTTGAGTGTTGAGATCAACAAAGCCGATGACGATAAAATTGAAGCCGAATTTGGCGACTTGTTATTTGCTGTTGTGAATGCTGCCCGTTTGTACGGTATCGATCCTGAAGCGGCACTGGAACGCACCAATATTAAATTTATGAAGCGCTTTAATTATCTCGAAAGTAAAACCCTGATGCAAGGTAAAAGTCTGCACGACATGAGCCTTGCCGAAATGGATGTAATTTGGGAGGAAGCGAAAAAGCAGGAGTAAGGTTTCTCTATTTTGCACCGTTCTACAGGACGGTGAAGGTTGTGATAATTAGACAAAGGCTTTAGCATTTAATATATCTTTTTTAAAGGCTAAAGCCACATTTTTTTCAATCCAAATCACCGGGCTAAAGTCACGGTGCAAAACAGAAAGAAATAGACATCCCTGCAACACCCCAAATGTATTCCCCATCTAATTTCCTTTTTATAAATTTATGTTTACTTTTAAAGAGCAAAAGCCGCCAATGCGATGATTACTTTAGCGAAAAGAAAAGTATTACTATACAAGGTGTTCTTGTACCTCCAAACAGGAGGTGTAAAATCACCTTTTTAATTGATAAAAGCGAAATAAAATTACCTGTGATGTTATAAACTAGTATGTGTAATTTAAAAAGGGAAAATGATACTAAGCAAATATATTGAGAACGGAAAAACAAAGTTTGAGCTAAGACAAGAAGATGTATTCATTTGTAAAGGTGGTCATCTTGAAGACCCAAATATTTATTGTTTTTGGGATGAAACAATTAATTTCACGAATCTATGCCTTTTAGAACCATCTCAGAAAGGTTCTAAAAATATAGAAATTCATTTTTATGAAACCATATTAATAAAAGATTTTGATTTTGGATTATATTCTATAAAAATTATTAATAATATTCTATCAGTTGGTCTTTGTTTTTACACTGAGGATAATCACTTTAGGACATCTATTGACATAAAAAAACTTTTAAAACGCTTTAGTAATCATAACTACAAAAAAGTTAAACTTCTTGAAATATCCGACAAAGAACAGAATGGAGACTTTGCATTTCAATGGGAAGCTTCATTCGAGTTTAAAGCCCCTATACAGTTCTACATTGACAAAATAGTTTCGGAATTTGAATATATTATTGACTTAGAACTAATGAATAAAGACTTCACATGGAGATGTGAATTTGAAAATGACGAAACACTTTTCTCAAAAGAAGTATTAATTCCACTTTTTAATTTAATGGATTTTAATTCAGTAAGATTCAATCATGGGACTCAGGAGTTTGGTAAAGACATAACGTTTTACGATACAGATAAATTTGGAAATATTGAATTTTATGGAGTCCAAGTAAAAGCTGGAGATATTAGCGGAAAAGTAAATTCAAAATTAAATGAAATTATAACACAAATAAATGATGCATTTGGAATTCCTTTTAAAAACATAGAAACAGGCAGGGAGGAATTTTTGAGTAAAATAATTATTGCAAATAGTGGAGAATATACTGAAAATGCAAAAACCAAAATAATGCATAATATTTCTTTTTGCTTGAGAAAAAATATAAGATTTCTGGATAAAGCTAAAATAATAAGCTTAATAAAAGATTTACATAAAAACGCATATGTAAGTAACCGTTAAAAACTTTTCACTAAAAGCAACCAGCGAACCCTAAAAATCATCATAGATAAAAATGAAACACATGAAAAGAAACGTAATTCGAAAAATAGTTGGAGGATTAAGTTTTACATCAGCCCTGTTTATTTTTCAGGCATGTTACGGAACGCCTCAGGATTTTGGAAACGATTTATTTATCGAAGGTCAGGTAAAGTCTAAAGTATCAGGATTACCTATTCCGGGAGTTAAAGTTTCAGTTGCTAACAATATACAATATGAGTTGACTGATGAAGAAGGTAAGTTTTCGTTTTATACGGAACTGATTGACGGATTAAGACTTCAATTTCAGGATATTGATTCTACTGAAAACGGACATTATGTAGATAAGGATACTGTATTGACAGATTTAAGTGAAAATGTGCACTTAGATATAGCCCTGGAAGAAAAATAAATGTTTTCATCAATCAAAAAATACAGCTTCCGAAAATTCAGAGAGGCGGAAACCAAACGGCACGAACTCAATTATTTGTTTTGGGAGTGTACAACACGATGCAACCTGAATTGCCTGCATTGTGGCAGCGATTGCTCAAAAGATAGTGTGTTTAAAGATATGCCGGCTGAAGATTTTTTTAAGGCAATCGATTCAATAAAACATATACCAGAGAATTTTACAGTTGTATTTACGGGAGGGGAGCCGCTGTTACGTAAGGACCTGGAGCTTTGCGGAAAAGAGCTTCGGAAACGGGGATTTAAATGGTCGATCGTTTCGAATGGATATTTTTACGACGAACAACGGCACATTTCCTTGCTGAATGCTGGAATGGGAGCATTAACCATAAGTTTAGACGGACTCCGGGAATCGCATAATTGGCTGAGAAATAATGGCAAGAGTTTCCATAAGCTGATCAATGCCATTGAACTGGCAGCATCGGCCAGGCGACTTAACTTCGATATTGTAACCTGCGTTAATCAAAAAAATATTAACGAACTGGAACAAATCAGGGAATTGTTAATTTCAAAAAAGGTAAAGGCATGGAGATTATTTACCATAATTCCCATTGGCAGGGCTGCACAGAATAAGGATTTGTTGTTATCCGGCGATCAATTTGTGCAGTTAATGGATTTTATTGTGAAATGTCGTGAGTCCAAAATAATGGATGTAAAATTTAGCTGTGAAGGTTATGTCGGCAAATATGAAACGCAGGTAAGAGATTCGTACTTTTTTTGCAGAGCCGGGATTAATATTGGATCGATTCTGATTGACGGTTCCATTTCTGCCTGTCCCAACATCGACAGAAGTTTTTCTCAAGGTAATATTTACACCGATAATTTTTATGAGATTTGGGAAAATAAATTTCAGCCGTTTCGCAACAGGGAATGGACAAAAATTGGCAAATGTAAATCGTGCAACGATTTTAAAGACTGCCAGGGAAATGGTTTTCACAACTGGCACGGAGACAAGAAAAATGTTTTAGTTTGTCATAAAGAGAAAATAGAAAATAACTGAAGACCTCACTGCCCCTTGCTGCAATAGAGTAATAGAGCAGTTTTCTGAAATATATATCTCTATTTTGCACCGTCCTTTAGGGCGGTGACCGTGGTAATCACCAACAAAACGCTTTAGCATTTAAAAGTTTTTTTTAAGGCTAAAGTCGCGGTGTAAAATAGAAATAGGGGAGCCGCTATAAATTGGATATTCCGTTTTTTACTTTGCCTCAGAAACAACCTCAGCTTCCGCATCTTCAGCCTTTTCATTCTTGTCAAACTTCCTGATTTTTATGCCAAGGTAGGCAACCAGAATCGTCATTAACGGGCTGATGATGTTAAAAAAGGCATAAGGTGCATACGACCAGGTATCCACTCCCAACACTCTCGATTGGGTGGCACCGCAGGTATTCCACGGAATTAAAACCGAAGTAACGGTTCCGCTGTCTTCCAGTGTCCGGCTTAATAATTCGGGTTTTAAACCTTTCTCCTCATACGTTTTTCTGAACATTCTTCCCGGAACAACCAGGGCAATGTACTGATCAGATGCGGTGGTGTTGAAAAAGAGACAAGTTCCAACCGTAGACGCCACAAGGCTTCCGGTACTTTTTGCATATTTAATGATGGGTTGGGTAATTCGTTTCAATAATCCGGCAGATTCCATCACTCCTCCAAACACCATAGCCGAAAGAATCAGCCAGACTGTGTCGAGCATTCCCCGCATCCCGGAGGTGCTGAGCAGGTCGTTTACATCCTGGTTGGTGGTGGTTAAACTTACGTCGCCAAACATAGCCTGCATAACTGAAACGTAAGAAGCAGTGGTGTAACTTTCAATATTGCCGGCAACCTCGGTAATAATATGAGGCTGGAAAATAATGGCAAATACACCACCCATTAATGTCCCGATCAACAATGATGGGAGAGGCGGTACTTTCAGAATAATTACCGTTAGCAGAATAACCGGTACCAGAAATAACAGTGGGCTGGTATTAAAGGTCGCATCAATGGCTGTTTTCACATTTTCAACGTCAACAACGGCACCCGAAAAATCGTATGTAAATCCCATAACCAGGAAGATAACCAGCGTTAAAGTCAGGGTTGGCACTGTTGTAATGGTCATGTATTTAATGTGGGTGAATAAATCGGTTCCGGCCATGGCAGGCGCCAGGTTGGTAGTATCGCTCAGCGGACTCATTTTATCGCCGAAATAGGCACCGCTTACAATGGCTCCGGCTACAACCGCTTCGTCAATACCAATGGCTTTTCCAATTCCCAGCAGGGCAACCCCAATAGTTGCAATGGTCGACCACGAACTTCCGGTGGCCACACTTACAATGGCACTTACTACAACGGCAGTAAAAAGAAAAAGTTTGGGATTGATGATATCGAGGCCATAGTAAATCATTGCAGGAACAACTCCGCTGATTAACCAGGTTCCGGCCAACGATCCAATTAAAAGAAGGATCAGAATAGATGGCATGGCCGACCCAATGGTAGATACAATTTTATTGCTGATTTTATCCCATTTATATCCTAATTTGTAGGCAATTACACCTGCTATGGCTGCGGCCAGCATCAAGGCTATCTGGTTAGCACCCGAAAGAGTGTCGTCAAATAAAAGTACGTTAAATGTTAATAAGGCAATTAATATTAAAATTGGCAATAATGCCATAAAAAGTGAAGCTTCCTTTTTTACTGTCATTGTTCTTAATAAAATTTTAAGTGCGACAAAATACGACTTTTGAACTTATTTTTGCTAAATAATATCCGATATTTCTTTCATTATGTAAAAATTAAACCCTGTTTTAATTTATCTATAGCTTTTTGTCAACAGGATAATTAATTGTTTATATTTTCGTTTCTTATATTTTAGATTCTTATGAAGCAGATGTACATTAAAATATTTATCGTTTTAGTTTTAGTTTTTAGTCTGTTAGAAAGCTTTGCCCAGCGAAGTAACGGACTGGCAGTGGAAGGGAAAATATCGGTTGAAGAAGGTTCTCCCGAAGGTGCCATTATTCAAATGTGGCGCGATGGTCAGCGGCTTGATAATTATGGTGTTGGCGCTGATGGTAATTATAAGGTTGAATTAAATTACAATCATAAATGGGAACTAATCTTTCAGCATGAAGGTAATTTTCAACAAAAAATTGTTGTCGAAACCGAAGTCCCCAAAGCAGTTTTGGCTACCGATCCCAAATTCCCTCCTTTTCCCGTAAATATTAATCTTTTTACCGAGATTCCGGGTATCGATAATTCTTTTTCAGAGAATACTGTATTGAAAATATACTACAGTTCTAATGTCGATAATTTTATTTCTGAGCTTTACTACAACGATGCTCAGATAAAAAAATTGATCGATCAGGCCATTTTATACGGGCAGGGTGTTGATAAAAATGCCGACTTTATGTCGAAACTTACCCGGGCAGAGTTAGCCGAATTGCGAAAAGAATACAACGAGCTTCTCGAACAAGCCGGCAAAGAATACAGCAACGAAAAGTTTTTAGCAGCTCTCGACGGTTATAAAGCTGCCAGTCAGATTATGCCAAATGAACAATTTCCCAAAGACAGGATCGCGGAAATTAACGATTTGCTCGGACTCATAATGGTTGCTGAAGATCTTGATAAAGCTAAACTTGAAAGGTTTAACGAATTGGTTAAGGAGGGCGATCTGTTCTTTAATCAAACCAAATATCCAGATGCACGGAAATCGTATAACCGCGCTTTGTCGATAAAAGAACAGGATGAATATGTGCATGGTCAGCTAACGAAAATTGCTGATTTAATGCAGCAACAGAGAATGGCAGAAAAGTATGATGATTTGATTGTACAGGGAGATAAAGCCATTAAAGAGCTTTTGTATAACGAAGCCATTGGTCTGTTTAAAGAGGCCCTGGAGATTAAGCCCAACGAACAATATCCAAAAAATAAAATTGACGAGGTCAATGGTCTCATTGCCGGCAGGCAGCAGGATTTGGAAAAGCAGAAGAACTACGACGATGCCATGTTTGAGGGAGAGAAGCAGTTCTCGAAACAGTTTTACGACAAGGCTCTAGCTTCGTTTGAGAATGCCCTTACATACCGGCCCGGTGATATAAAAGCTACCCGGAGAATTGAGGAAACTCAAAAAATGATGAAGGATATTCTGGATCAGATGACCTTCGATAAATTTATAGCTGAAGCCGACAAAGCATATAAGAAGAAACAATACCCTGAAGCTTTAACAAATTATGAAGAGGCACTGGCCTTGTTCCCCAATGATCCACGAGCGAAAAAGAGAGCCGAGGAAATCAATCAGATTCTTTATACTGAAAGAAGTTTTGCAGAGTTTGTAACCCAGGGAAATAAACAATTTGATGTTAAAAATTATACCAATGCCAAATCTATATATCAGAAGGCACTTGAAATTAATGCATCGGATAAATACGTTACAGATCGGATTGCAGAGATCGATAATATTCTGGCACAACAAGGTGTGGATGAGCAGTATAATCAGCTTCTTGCTGTTGCCGATAATTTGCTGGGTAATAAACAATACGATGATGCCCGTGCCAAATACAACGAGGCTTTAATTGTTAAACCAAAAGAAGATTATCCGAAAAATAAGATTCAGGAGATAGATTATGCGCTGGAAATAATTGCCAAAACAGAAAAAGAATATAGCGATGCCATTGCCGGAGCAGATCGTTTATTTCAGCAGCAAAAATATCCGGATGCCCAGACAGCCTATTCCGATGCTTCCAAAATAAACCCGGATGAAACCTATCCTTCTGAAATGATTGCCAAAATTGACGGTTTGATTGCTGAACAGAATCGTCTGGCACAAGAAGCTGCTGCTGCAGAAGCCGCCCGTTTGGCCGCCATTCAGGCCGAGAAGGATAAAAATTACGCAGATGCCATTGCCAGAGCAGATCAGTTGTTCATAGATAAAGAATATGAAAACTCACGCAACGAATACCGCGCAGCTTTGGATGTAAAACCTGAAGAAAGCTATCCGCAACAAAAGATAGAAGAAATCGGAACCATTTTGGCACAACTTTCGGCAGCACAAAAAGCCTACGAAGATGCAGTTGCAGAGGGCGACCGTGAATTCCGCCGCGAAGGTTGGGATGCTGCAATCGTCGCTTACAACACCGCCAAGCAAGCCAAGGCTGACGAAACTTATCCTGATGAGCAACTTGCCAAAATTGATTCGATTGTAACAACAAGAGAACGTCTTGCACAAGAAGCTGCCGCCGCTGAAGCTACCCGGTTGGCAGCTATCCAGGCCGAGAAGAATAAAAACTATGCCGATGCCATTGCAAAGGCCGACCAATTATTCACGGATAAAGAATATGAAAACTCGCGCAACGAATACCGCGCAGCCTTGGATGTAAAACCTGAAGAAGCGTACCCGCAACAGAAAATAGAAGAAATCGGAACCATTTTGGCACAACTTTCGGCAGCACAAAAAGCCTACGAAGATGCAGTTGCAGAGGGCGACCGTGAATTCCGCCGCGAAGGTTGGGATGCTGCAATCGTCGCTTACAACACCGCCAAGCAAGCCAAGGCTGACGAAACTTATCCTGATGAGCAACTTGCCAAAATTGATTCGATTGTAACAACAAGAGAACGTCTTGCACAAGAAGCTGCCGCCGCTGAAGCTACCCGGTTGGCAGCTATCCAGGCCGAGAAGAATAAAAACTATGCCGATGCCATTGCAAAGGCCGACCAGTTGTTTACAGACAAAGAATATGAAAACTCGCGCAACGAATACCGCGCAGCCTTGGATGTAAAACCTGAAGAAGCGTACCCGCAACAGAAAATAGAAGAAATCGGAACCATTTTGGCACAACTTTCGGCAGCACAAAAAGCCTACGAAGATGCAGTTGCAGAGGGCGACCGTGAATTCCGCCGCGAAGGTTGGGATGCTGCAATCGTCGCTTACAACACCGCCAAGCAAGCCAAGGCTGACGAAACTTATCCTGATGAGCAACTTGCCCAAATTGATTCGATTGTAACAACAAGAGAACGTCTTGCACAAGAAGCTGCCGCCGCTGAAGCTACCCGGTTGGCAGCTATCCAGGCCGAGAAGAATAAAAACTATGCCGATGCCATTGCAAAGGCCGACCAGTTGTTTACAGACAAAGAATACGAAAACTCGCGCAACGAATACCGCGCAGCTTTGGATGTAAAACCTGAAGAAAGCTATCCGCAACAAAAGATAGATGAAATCGGAAATATTTTGGCTCAATTATCAGCCGCACAAAAAGCCTACGAAGAAGCTGTTGCAGATGGCGACCGTGAATTCCGACGTGAAAGTTGGGATGCTGCAATAGCAGCTTATAACACAGCGAAACAAGCCAAGGCTGACGAAACTTATCCTGATGAACAACTCGCGAAGATCGATTCGATTGTAACAACAAGAGAACGTCTTGCACAGGAAGCTGCCGCTGCAGAAGCCGCCCGTTTGGCCGCCATTCAGGCCGAGAAGGATAAAAATTACGCAGATGCCATTGCCAGAGCCGATCAGTTATTCACAGATAAAGAATATGAAAACTCGCGCAACGAATACCGCGTAGCACTGGATGTAAAACCTGAAGAAAGCTATCCGCAACAGAAAATTGAAGAAATCGGGACGATCTTGGCACAACTTTCGGCAGCACAGAAAGCATATGAAGATGCAGTTGCAGAGGGCGACCGTGAATTCCGCCGTGAAGGTTGGGATGCTGCAATCGCAGCATACAACACAGCGAAGCAAGCCAAGGCAGACGAAACATATCCTGATGAGCAGCTTGCCAAAATTGATTCGATCGTAACAACAAGAGAACGTTTTGCACAGGAAGCTGCCGCTGCAGAAGCCGCCCGTTTGGCCGCCATTCAGGCCGAGAAGGATAAAAATTACGCAGATGCCATTGCCAGAGCCGATCAGTTATTCACAGATAAAGAATATGAAAACTCGCGCAACGAATACCGCGTAGCACTGGATGTAAAACCTGAAGAAAGCTATCCGCAACAGAAAATAGAAGAAATCGGAACCATTTTGGCGCAATTATCAGCCGCACAAAAAGCCTACGAAGAAGCTGTTGCAGAGGGTGACCGTGAATTCCGACGCGAAGGTTGGGATGCTGCAATCGCAGCATACAACACAGCGAAACAAGCCAAAGCCGACGAAACATATCCTGATGAACAACTCGCGAAGATCGATTCGATCGTAACAACAAGAGAACGTCTTGCACAAGAAGCTGCCGCTGCAGAAGCCGCCCGTTTGGCTGCCATTCAGGCAGAGAAGGATAAAAATTATGCCGATGCCATTGCCAGAGCCGATCAATTATTCATAGATAAAGACTACGAAAACTCGCGCAACGAATACCGCGCCGCCCTGGATGTAAAACCGGAAGAAAGCTATCCGCAACAACGGATTGAAGAAATCGATGGTATTTTAAGAGATATGGTAGCAGCCAAAGCAGCTCAAGAGGCATTGGACAGAAATTACGTTAACGCTATAGCTCAGGCTGATCGTTTGTTTAAGGCAAATAGTTACAATCCTGCTAAAGAAAATTATACCAAAGCCTCGTCGTTGAAACCGGATGAAAATTATCCGAAAGAAAAACTGGCAGAAATAGAGCAGATTTTTGCACAACAGGCTATTGATGTGAAATATAGAAATGTGATTCTTGTGGCTGACGGATATTTCAGAACACAAAAATATACCGATGCAAGAGTTCAATACGAAATAGCAATGGGGGTTAAAGCAGATGAGGACTATCCACGTTCTCAGATAATGAAGATCGATGATATTTTGAATGCAGAGAAGAATCGTTTGGCAGCCGAACAGGCAGCTGCTGAAGATCTGGCAAATCGTAAAGAACAAATTGCAGAAATGCAGGCTGAATTGGATGAGCAAAAAATCCTTGAAGAATCAGGTATAAATGCCTTGTATGATGAGCTCGTTAAAAAAGCTGATGCGTTTTTCGACGATAAACAGTATAACGTGTCGCGGGCATGGTATTACAAAGCACAGGATTTGAAACCGGAGGAAAGTTATCCTCCTCAGCGAATTGCTGAGATTAACCGTATTTTGTCAGGCTTAATGCTGAGTCAGCGCGAGAAAGAATACCAGCGTTTTATCGATTTGGGAGATACCAACTTCAGAGATAATGAACTGGCTGTTGCCCGTGGTTGGTATAACCAGGCTCTCGGACAAATGCCCGATGAAGAGTATCCAAAAGCTCAGTTGTCTGAAATTCAGCGCAGGGTGGAAGAGCGTGTGGCAGGAAGGTCGCAGGAGCAGTTCGAAAAATATAAGTCGACTGCTGATAAAGCTTTTGAAGCGAAGAATTACAATGTGGCCCGATTCTGGTATCGAAAAGCGTTGGAACTTCGTTCGGATGAAGCCGATATAAGAACCAGGTTGGAAGAGATAAGTCAGGCAACCAGGTAATAACAATAAACCCTGAAAGAGTAAGAAATCTTTCAGGGTTTATTGTTTTACACAAGAGAACTGATTTATCGTCTTAACTTATCAAACTCTTTTTTGAGGCATTTTAACTGTTCAATTTTCAGACCTTCAGAGAAAACACGAACGATTTCAACAATCTGACCATCTACAATTATTTCGCCACGAACAGCATCAAAAAGGTGACAGTTTCCATTGTGTTTAATTTGTGTCATTATCCGGGTGAAATCTTCATCTGAAACCCGGTTAGGGTGTGTGTAATAGCCCTTGTTTTCTTCAATCAGATCGAGATAGAATCCTTCTTCAATTTCGTCCAGAACAAAAAGTTTGTTGATTTTTGCTCTCACCGTGCCTTCTATGGGAAGCTTTTTGAGAAATTGGACTCCCTGACCTGATAAACACGAATGCAGGTTTTCAAGTTGTTCGTAATCAGGGAAATTTTTAATCCTGATGGCATTGTATTGTTTGTCCCCAAGTTCAATAACGGAACTGGCGAAATTTATCTTCTCAAGCAAACATTTTTCAACTTTCTTCGAATAACTGATTATTTCTTCCAGGTAATAGAACTGTTTTGTAAAAAGGAAAATTGAATTTGGTTTGGCATTATTTGGCAATTGTCCATAGTAGTTGGCATATGGATTACTCGCTTCGCAAATACAAACATTATCCAGTTTTTTTAATAAGATTGGGACTAAATTTTCGTGTTTGATGATCAAACCGCTAAAGTGAACTTCCTTATTCATAGTCTCACGATTTAATTTCAGTTAGAACTAAAAGTCAAAAAAACTAATCAGTTAAAGCATCTTCGCTTTTCCTTATTTCACTCAATTTATTAAGTGAATCGACACCTAAATGTTTCAAAGAATCTGGTTGAACCTTATATAAATTTACATCAATTTTTGTTGAAATGCCATTTTTTTGCATCGAATTCTCAATCTAAATCAGAACAAATCAACTCAGAAAATAGAAAATATGAATTTTATGTAATTATAGAATGTACTTACAGACTATTAATAAATCGTCACATTATAATCAATTTATTAAACAATTTATAAACTAAAAAATCAGATTTCAATGAAAAAGTTTCAAGTGCTGTTTATTCTGCTGTTTGCAGGTTATTCTTTATTGGCCCAATCTGAGGTTGAAAAAGGTCTGCAGTCTATTACCAAGGAATCAATAAAAGGTCAGTTGGAGTTCCTCGCTTCAGATTGGACTGAAGGCCGAGCCGTAGGTACCAGAGGTGCATATATGGCTGCTGATTACATTGCATCAATGTTTCAAACTTATGGGGTTAAACCTTTTGGGGATAAGGTTTTCACAAGACCTTCGCGCAGGGAAATGATGGCAGGTGTTCGTCCACAAGAACACTATTCTTATTTTCAGAATTTTAGTCTTATTGAATATGAGCCGGGAGAAGAACAGGAATTCTCTGTGTTAACAGGCGCTTCGGGAGGTGCAATTAATTTTGGTTATAAGACAGATTTTTATGTTAGAACCGGAGCTGTCGGACAAACAGTTCAGGCTCCTCTTGTATTCGCCGGTTACGGTTTTGCCGATGAAGATGAAGGATACGACGATTTAAAGAAAATCGACCTAAAAGGAAAAATAGCAGTAATATTAAATGGCTATCCGGGGCATAAGGATACAACCTCGGTAGGTTATAAAAAATTTGCTCCGGAAGGGCGTTATGCCGCTTATTATCTCGAGCGTAATAAAACAAAACGTTTAAAAGATGCAGGAGCTTTGGCCATAATAACGATCAGTACTGATGCGGATCCAACCATGAGCTGGGCAACAAATGATATTTACAGCGACAATGGAGGTTTTAACGAACCCGACAAAAAAATGAATCCTTATTATAGCAACAGGATGACCATGCCGGATAAAGAAATGAATGGCGATATTTCTGTATTTACAGTAACCCCACGAGTTGTTAATACCATAATTTCAGGTACTGGTCTTGATTTTGAAGAATTTGAAAGTAAAGTTGCAAATAAGCCGGAACCTGCTTCTCAGATACTGGCAGGGAAATCGGTTGCATTTAAAACTACAGTTGATTCGAAAGTGATTAAAGCCCGAAATGTAGTTGGTTATATCGAAGGTGAAAAAAAAGATGAATTTATTGTTGTGGGCGGACACTATGATCACCTTGGAAAATATGAAGGAGTTATTTACAATGGAGCCGATGATAATGCATCAGGTACCGTTGGAGTGATGACCATTGCCAAAGCCTTTATGGAAACAGGTAAGAAACCTGAAAAATCGATCATATTTGCAGCCTGGACAGGTGAAGAAAAAGGTTTGTTTGGTTCTTCCTATTTTGTACGCAAAGCAATGGATAATAATATGAACATTGTGTTGAACCTGAACTACGATATGATTGCCCGTAATCCGGAAAACGATACTTTAGGAAATCAGGCACATATGGTTTATACCAAAGCCAATACGGTAATTGGAGAAACCACACAGAAAAATATTGAGGATTACAACATTAACCTTGATCTTGAATTACGGCCGTCAGAACGTCCCGGTGGTGGTAGCGATCATGCTCCATTTGCAGAAGAGGATATTCCAATTTTTTATTTTATGGCAGCCATGCATCCCGATTATCATCAACCCGGAGATGAATTAAGCAAAGTTAACTGGGATAAAATGCTGAATATAATAAAAGTTGGGTTCCTGAATACCTGGGAGTTTGCCAATACCGACGACTGGAAAGAAACAGAAGAAAAGTCCGAAAAATAGATTGGTATTCATTTATAAAAACAAAGGCTTTCATTTTCGTGAAAGCCTTTGTTTTTGGTCATATTTTCTAATGTTGCATTAACCATAAGCACTGATATGGATTCAACACTTTCTCTTTTATTTCAGAATTTGAAATGATATCGAAAGAGTTTTCAAATTCTTCCGGTAGTTCAAATGTTATGGTTTCTTTGGTTAGATTGGCGATAACCACAATGTTTTGTTGCTCTGATCGCCGGATAAAAGTAAATAACTCACTCCCTGAATTTATTATTTCCTGCGTTGCATTTGGGTGAAAGGCTTTCTGCTTTTTACGAAGCGATATGAGTTTTTTGAGCGTTGTAAAAACTTTTTGTTGAGGAGTATTTGTGCTTAATATTTCGGTTAATTCCTCCAGTTGCCATTTTCTTCGGTTGATTGTCCTGTTGTGTTTTGTAATTGCAACTCCTTCGTGGTAATTGGGTGTGGCAGTCAGGCTGTGGATATAGAATGCAGGAACGCCTGCCATACTCATCATAATTGATTGTGAAGCCAGAAAACGTTCCACCTGAAATTCATCTTCTCCTTCAGCAGTTCCTTTTAAAGCATCAAAATAAGTGATGTTTAATTCATACGGACTTGTACTTCCATCCGGATTGGATTTGTAATTTACCATACCTCCAAAATCCTTCATACTTTCAACCAGCTTGTATTTCTCGTTGTCGGGAAGCAAACCTTCCAGGGGGCGAACGCCAATCCCGTCGTGAGAAGCCGTAAAATTGAAAAAGGTTTTATCGCCTTCCAGTTGCGGCAGACTTTGCGCCCAGTTTGTCAGGTAAGTTGAATTGCCGGTGTGGAGTGCATGCAGCAGGAGGGGAGGCAGGCTGAACTGGTAAACCATGTGTGCCTCGTTGTTGTCGCCAAAATAGCTGAGATTTTCTTTATTGGGAACATTTGTTTCGGTGAGGATAACAGTCCCAGGATTAATGAATTCAGCAACATCGCGCATCAGTTTTACTACCTCATGCGTTTCCTGAAGATGAAGGCAGGTAGTTCCTGCAACTTTCCAGAGAAAGGCAATCGCATCCAAACGGATTATCCGTGCTCCTTTCGAGATGTATCCCAACAGAATGTCCATCATCTCCACCAAAAGATCGGGATTCGAAAAGTTAAGGTCAACCTGATCGGCGCTAAAAGTTGTCCAAACATGTTTAATTCCGTCAGCTGTTTCGTAAGGTGTTAAAAGAGGCGTGCTTCGCGGACGTGTTACCTGCGAGAGGTCTTTGTCCGGATCTTCAACAATAAAATAGTCTTTTCCCTTGCCATTCTGTTTCAGGAAATTTCGGAACCATTCGCTTTTACTCGATGCATGGTTAATCACCAGATCTGCCATCAGATCAAAATTTCGGGTCAGATTTTTCACATCGTTCCAATCGCCTAATTCCGGATTTACCTTGCGAAAATCGATAACAGAAAAACCGTCGTCGCTGCTGTATGGGAAAAACGGTAAAATATGCACCACCGAAAGTTCTTCTTTCAGATTCGTATCCAAAAAGGATTTTAATGTTTGGAGCGGCCTTTCGTTGTTGTTTTTAATACTGTCGCCATAAGTAATCAGCACCGTATCTTTTTCATTCCATTTGTTGCCTTTGTTTACAATCAAACTGTAGTTCGATATAACTTCAAGTAACGATTTCAGAATTGAGTCGGTATACTTTTCCTTATAGATAAAACGCAGCCGATCCTCTATTTTTTTGATAAAGGAAATTTCTGGAATGGTCATTTTGTACGATTTTATAAGATGTTATTGTCGTCTTCTACAATTTGATAGAATTCATCCAAAATATCAGGTAAGGCACTCAGTACTCTTTTCCAGTTTGGCATAACCGGAACATTATCAGGTTTTTGCAGGAAGTCGACACCAGACTGATAAACATTTTTAACAAACAGGTCGATTACTTCTTCTTCTTTATGAATATCGTAATACAAACCATTCATTTCAGCATCGGCTTTATAAAGTTCGGCAAATTCGAGAGCTATACGCCAGTAAGTTGCTTTCAGGGTTCTGAAAAATGCAGGACTGAACGTAAAACCATCGGAAGCCAGTTTTGCAAAAATGGCCCGGGATATATCACGGCTCATTTTCGAAAGGCCCCTTTCAGCATCGTCGATAGAAAGCGATTGGTGTTTATGATCGTATCGGTCGGCAATTTCAACCTGGCAAATACGGTTAAATGAGTTGTTTCGTTCAACTTCATTCAAAATGCCGATTTCCAGTCCCCAATCGAATGGAATTCGTATGGTTTTCATTACATCAGCACGCATCGAAAATTCGCCTGCCAGCGGGTATCTAAAACTATCGAGATACTCCAGATATGAATGATGCCCCAAAAGTTTTTTCAAGCTTCGTAATAAAGGAGTTACCAATAATCGGACAGCTCGACCATGCATTTTTTCATCGTCGGATCTGAAATAGTAACCTTTACAGTATTTGAAGTTGAAAGTAGGATCGGCTACCGGATACACCAGGCGTGCAAGCATTTCCCTGCTATAAGTAACAATATCGGCATCGTGAAGTGCAATGGCTTCCGATTTGCCCGATGAGATCATGTATCCAAAGCAAAACCAAACGTTTCGTCCTTTTCCCGGAACAGAAGTGTCGATATTTTTCGAGGCCAGTTTTTTCTTAAACTCTTGCATTCGCGGACCATCGTTCCATAAAACGCGATGGTGTTGCGGAAGTTCTGCAAAAAATTCAAGGGCATTTTTATATTCCCAATCATCTGCCTGATCCAGCCCGATTACGATCTCTGAAATATATGGGATGTCTTTCAGTACTTTTACAATGTCTTTTAAGGCCGGCCTGGAAAGTTCGGAATAAAGAGATGGTATTATAATCCCTATAGGGCGTTTATTATTAAATTTTGCCAGTTTTTTTTCCAGATCCTCGTAAGGTCTGGCCCGCAGGTTATGCAATGTCGCAACAAATCCGTTCTGATAGAAATCTCCCATATTACTTTAATTTATGTCAAAATAACGATTGTGATTGTGGTCACTATATTTAATGAATCTTTTTAAAGATACAATAAAATATTATCTGGGAATGAATTGGAAGCCTATCGTTAAAATATCGTTAATGCAAAATCCGGCGTGTCTTCTATAATTCGCGCATGTACATGCTCTTGATTATTGGTTCCAGTTTGTCTGCAATAATTTTATGATCGAAGTTTTCTTTTAAAACTTTCAGATTATGCATAACAACTTTGTTTCGATACGGAATGTCGGTTAAAAGTTTATACGCAGCGTCAACTAACTCATCGCTAATTGGTTCGCCGTTTTCAATGGCAGGTAGTTTAAAACCAAATTTTTCAATTTCATCCTTATAAATTTCGTATTTATTGATTACAGCCGGTACGGCAAACGAAATTATTTCAAGAAGGTTGTTCCCAAAGCCTTCCACATCGCTGAAATATGTTCCTATTCCACCATGAGAAGCAACAATGGATGGAATTTCGGCAAATTTATAGAACTTCTTGTCTACAATAATATCCCGGTGCGATAAAATATTGTGTTCTCCAAATATCAGAACAACATTGGCGTCGGGATTACTTTTGCAAAGTTCAGTGTAATGAATGTACAAGTTATTTAAGTAATGGTTCTGTTCATCTCCCGAGTGACCACTAATTATTAACGCAACACATTTGTTTTTTTTGTTTTTCCTGAACTTTTTTTCCAGTTCAAAAGCCAGGTCGATGGCCAGTTCAATTTTTTTACGCGGAACAACCCGGGTATGCTGCAATAGAATTACAGTGTCATCAATTGAGAAGCCTTTGCTTGCAACTTGTTTTTCAAGGCCAATATCTTTAAAAAATGAGTCGTTGTAATTGTCTTGCGGAGGGCAAATCAACTCTTCCGAATCAGGATCCAGGTGCTCCCATTCCCACGGAATTTCGTTGGTATTAGGAACGACAGCGGTACGAAGTTTAAAAAACTTTTCCAGTTTGCTGTTGTTGTGCTGACTAAAAAGTTTTTTGCCCAATTCAACTTGTTGATTATTGATAAAGGCAATGGAATTTACGTAAGTTACACCGGGCAGATATTTCAGATATTTCTGAATTACTTTGTTCGGGGTTGAAAAAATGTCGCGCTCGAAATAAGAATCGTGCCACCAAACCATAAGTTTTGGCCAGATAATTCCTTCAGCACGTAACTCTTCAATGTAATATCCTAACCCAACCGCAGTTATAAAATTGTACGGATGCGATGTGTTGTGAGCTATAATTAAATCAATGTCGTTTTCATCTACCCACTCCTGGATTACCTTTTTGGCATACATCGCACTTTCATGGATCATTTCATCCAGTTCTTCCGTGTCGGGATTGTTAAAATTGCGGATGATATGTTTATGCACCTCACTTTTGTGCCAGAATACGTCGTTTGTTTGTGCATTAAAACGAGGCGATGAGTGCGCTGCCAGAAAGAAAAAATTTCCCAGGTTAATACCCAGGTGTTGCGACATGGCTTGTACCGTTTGATCGATAACAATGGAGACACCATCGTTTTTCCCAATTAAGGAATGTATGATTCCTATTCGTAATTCATTCAGCTTCATCCTATTATGTTTGTAAGTTGTTTTAAATCATTAATTATAAAATCAGGAAAAAGTCCTTTTACGCGTTGGTCGTTTTCGCGTAAACGCAAAGAGCGTTCGTCTCCTGCAAACAGAACTGTTTTTAATCCTGCTTTGTTCGCTGTATAAACATCCTTCAGCATGTCGTTACCAACAAAAAGTGTTTCTGAAGGTTGTATATTGTACTTTTCTTTTAAAACAGGAATAAACCTTTCGAACAGCGTGGTATCGGGTTTTGCCCTTAATTCTTTAAACGAGTACACCGACAGATCTTCTTCAAATAAATTGATATGCTGATCGGTGCTGAATTCTCCTGTCAGAAAATAATTCATAATAATGGGCGTATAAAACTGCGCATTGGAAACAATTCCAAGTGGCAGCCCATTTTTTTTCAGCTCAAGTAAAACTTCTTTCATGCCCGGCATGGGATACACCCGGTTGCTTAAAATTTCGAACACCATAATGGAGTCGGGCCACGATTCTTTTCCTCTTAAAGTAAGCAATCCTTCTGTTTGTGCTGTTTCGAACATGGCTTTCCACACCTTGAAAATATTTACATCAGGGAATGGATGACCTTTGGCACGAAGCTCTTCGTGTTGCTCCCTGATTTTTTCCTGCAACTGATCAAGTAGAAAAGAATAAACTTCAGGCTGACAACTGTTTAAATCGAACCCGCCGGCTTCCATTGCAGCCCGCATGTTTTCTTTATTCAGCGATGCCTGATCGATATCGCCGGATGATGATATTAGCAGCGTTCCGTAAATATCGAAAATCACTGCTTTGATCTTATCCTTTGAATCGGTTTTTAAATTGGGGCAAAACGTTGTAGGAATGGGTTGCAGCTTCTCCGTATTATCCAACCACTTTTTTATATCGCTCCTGAAGTTTAATTCCATACCCTTTTAAAGAATAGTTGTTTTTGATAATCGTTTTGTTTTTTTCAATAATATGAGATTTAACCTCACTAAATAGAGTGTTTAAAATGGGATTTTGTTCAAATATTCGTTGTGTTTCAATTTTTCCGCTCAGCACGCTTGAAATGATCTCGATTTGCATTTTCAAATTCAGATCTTTCAAATCAGCTTTAATGCCCGGAATATTCAGCTTGTAGTACAGGGTAGGAAAAACAAAGCCATCTTCTTTAAAATCTTTGGTGACATAGTCGATATCGCGGCCAACTACTGGCGTGTCCAGTAACCATGGTTCCAGGTAAACCATGCCAAATCCTTCTTTATAACTTGTGGTGATGCAAAAATCACTTCCCCGTAACAGTTTTTCAAAATTGACTTTAGTACCGGCTTCAAAGGTGATTTCAATTTGATTTTTTTCACAGAATTCCACCCATTGTTTATACATTTCAATTTCAATAGGATTCTGCGGTGGCTGGGTTACCATAAAATTTGCCCGGTGTCTGAAGAGTATAGACAGGAGAATAAATTCTCCGATATTTTTACGCTGAATAACTCTTACCGGATAGGTAATTAAAAGTTTATCGGGCGAGAGGTTCAGTTCTTCACAAATCTCTTTTTTGGCTGTTCTCTTATCTTCTAATTTGTCAGAAGCCGTGAATTTTACAGGATTGGGCAACCATTCGATTCGGTCTTCTGAAACACCCAGTTCCTTCAGTCTGTTAAAGTCAAATGAGTTCAATACCCCAAAGTGGTAATTCGGAAAAGAAGGATAAAGAACTTCATTCAGATCCTGATGGAAAATATCGGTAATTATTTCTTTTAAGAATGAATGGTTGGATGGTCTGTCTTCTGCAAAATCGTGAGCATGATTAAAAACCTTCACACCTTCTTTTGCCAGCAAATAAACGGCATAGGTAACAATCGGATTTTTTCCCAGGTTAAGGTTGTGGAAATGCACCACTGTATCGTCGTTAAGATATTGACTGATTTTATCAGTGACATTATGAAGCATTTCCGAAGCTTCTTTATTCGTGTACTTCCTGCGATCGAGGTAATTTAAGTCTTCGATAATGTGCAATTCTGCACCTTTCGATGTAATCGATTCTGGATTGGGGCAGGCTCCAACCAATACTTTTATGGAAGTTCCATCCAGACTTTCAATTTGCGACTCAATGATCCGGGTTACCCCCCCGGGATTTAAATGGCTATGTGCAATAATTATTTGCATAATACAAGTTTGACGTTAAAAATAGGAAATCGTTGTTAAATTATCCCGAAGAATTTAATTTTATGGAAAGTTTAACTAAAACCTAAAACCGATGAGAGGAATTGCCATCTTAATCCTGTTTTTTGTTTCTTTTTCTTTGTTTGCACAAGATTTATCGTATCGATATGAAGAATTAACTGCTCCTGATTTTATAAAGGCTGTTGAGAAGAGTTCAAAAACCTGTATTATTCCTATCGGAGTAATGGAAAAACACGGCCCGCATTTACCTTTGGGAACCGATCTGTACATGTCGCGCGAATATTCATTGCGTGCGGCAGAGCAGGATTATACAGTGGTTTTTCCGTGGTATTATTTCAGCCAGATAAATGAAGCACGTCATCAGCCCGGAACCATTTCCTATTCGCCTGAACTGATCTGGAAAATATTACAGGAAACGTTGGATGAGTTGCACAGGAATGGTTTTGAAAAGATTATTATCGTTAACGGGCATGGTGGAAACAACGCTTTCCTGAATTATTTCGGAATGGCACAATTGTCGGAACCACGTGATTATTCGTTGTACTGGTTTCGTCCGGAAGGAAGTAAGGAATTGAACGAGAAAGCAGAGGCCTTAACGCAGGTAGATATTTACGATCAGCACGCGGGCAATTCTGAAACATCAGAAATGGCAGCAGCACAGTCCGATAAAATTCACACCGAAAGGGCAGGAGAACAGTCGGGTGTAGATCAGGCCAGAATGAAAGAATTAAAAAATACTTATTCGGGTATTTGGTGGTATGCGCAGTATCCGAACCATTACAGTGGCGATGGATCGAAAGCCAATGCCGAAGCCGGCGAATTGTTGATTAATCACACGGTTGACCAACTGGTGGAGATGATAAAACTGGTAAAAGCCGATACCGTTGTTCCTGCATTGCAAAAGCAATTTTACGAACAAGCAAAGAATCCGTTAAAAACGAAACAGTAGGTTGTTGTGATTTTGCGCCATGCTTTAGCTTGGCGATAGAAGGAATAAAACAGAAAGGCTCATATCTTTAAGATTTTAAAGTTAAATAATATTTAGTGAATTTTGAATTAAGACATAATGGAAGAAATAGGGCTTTGGGGCTCAGCCGTTAAAATAATTAATGGCTAAAGCCTTTTTTATTAGCTATTGATAGTCACCGGGCTAAAACCGCGGTGTAAAAAAGCGCTTTGTCGAGTATCATTTAGAGAGAGCCAGGGTTTCCATCTTTCAAGAGGTTATTTATAAAACAATATCTTTTTCAAATTCATCTGTTTAAATTTTTAAGTTTTTTATGGCAACAGATGGAATTAACTCCACTGTATTACGTTGAACGTTGTTTCGCATGAGTTTTTAATTATTCTTTATAGTATGAATTCAATTCTCATGCTCATTTCAGACAAATTTATCTTTACTTTGCAGACAGAAATTTTAATAAAGAAACGATGGCAAAAAGAAGGGTGAATGTGGTGACCATGGGGTGTTCGAAGAACCTGGTAGATTCTGAAGTATTGCTCAGCCAATTGGAACGGGGAAAATTTGAGGTGGTACACGATTCAAACGAAACAGGTTTCGATGCTGTTTTTATCAATACCTGTGGATTTATTCAGGATGCCAAACAGGAATCGATCGATATGATTCTGGATTATGCCGAGGCTAAAAAGCGTGGGGAGATTGACAAACTATATGTGATGGGATGTCTCTCGGAACGTTACAAAAACGAACTGGAAAACGAACTGCCTGAAGTTGACAAATACTTTGGTAAATTCGATATGAAGGCCATGGTGGAGGAACTGAAAGTTACCTATGCTCCTGAATATATTTACGAACGTAAAATTACTACACCATCGCATTTTGCTTACCTGAAAATTTCGGAAGGTTGTAACCGCTCGTGTGCGTTTTGCGCCATTCCCAAAATGACGGGGCGCCATAAATCGCGTACCATAGAAAGTCTTGTAAAAGAAGCGCAATATCTGGCTAAAAAAGGTGTGAAAGAGTTGTTGCTGATTGCTCAGGACCTTTCATATTATGGAATCGATCTGTACGGAAAAAATCAACTGGCCGAACTGATCAACCAGATTTCAGAGGTGGAGGGTATTGAATGGATTCGTTTGCATTATCTCTATCCAACTAAATTTCCGATGGAGATTTTGCCGATAATGCGCGAAAATCCAAAGGTTTGTAAATACCTTGATTTGCCGTTACAACACATTTCAAATGAGGTGTTAAAAAATATGCTTCGCCATGTAACCCGCGAAGAGACTGAAGCTTTAATTGCCGAAATCAAGGAAGAAGTACCTGAGATTGTCATCCGAACTACCATGCTGGTTGGATTCCCGGGCGAAACGGAAGAAGATTTTGAAGTGTTAAAAGAATTTATCGAAGAGCAAAAATTTGGGAGGCTAGGCGTTTTCCCTTATTCAGAAGAAGATGGGACTTACGCCGCCGATAAGTTTGAAGATAATCTGGATGATGAAACCAAACAGGCCCGCGCCGATGAAATTATGGAAATGCAGCAATACATTTCTGCTGAACTGAACCGTAAAAAAATCGGGCAGGAGTTTAAGGTTATTATAGATCGCCCGGAAGGAGAATATTACATTGGACGAACAGAATTCGACTCCCCCGAAGTGGACGGTGAAGTTTTAATCACATCTGAAGAGGAACTTCAAAAAGGTGATTTTGTTACCGTAAGAATTACCGGTGCTGAGGATTACGATTTGTATGGAACGGTAGTTTAGGATTTTGGATACTAGATACTGGATTCTGGATACTTGATCGAGTATCCAATATCCAATATCTAGTATCAAGATCATTTCAATTTTTCCGAATAATTTCCATGTTGTTTTACGCGGAAAACTTTCCCGTTTTCATCGCGCTCGAAAACAACTGTTTCTCCCAATTCTTTATCTTTTCTGATCCTTCTGAAAGTATCTCCTTCAATATGTTTGTAATAGGTGAGGGCAGGGGAGTTTGATGGTAAACTCATTGACACCAACTGACCGTTCAATTCTCCAAAATATTCCTCACTCCACCATGGTTGTGCATCGTAATAGCCAATATAATCAGTAAGATTGGTTTGTGTTTCGTCAGAATTATTTTTCACTTTCGACAAAAGCTTTTTCATCCCCGCAACATATTTGGTAGGAGTGGTTCCGCTTGCATTAATCATTACCGAAAAAGCCAGTTTCTCTTTTGGGTAGATCGATAATTCTGTTTGGTATCCCGGGCAACTTCCTCCGTGTCTGACAACGGTATTTCCTTCTGCATCCTGGCGAACAGAAAAACCAAGTCCCCAGCTTGTTTTCCAGTCAGGATCGAGAAAATGAACCCGGTGCATGTTTTTCAATGTTGAAGGTTTTAAGATTTCAGTTGCAGTTGTATCTGTTAACCTGAGTTGCCACGCTGCAAATTTGGCAAGGTCTTCCACATTCGACGAAAAACCGGCGGCGGCTTTTATCCCCTTCGCCTGAAAGAAATTCACTTTCTCTCTTTTCCCGTCTCTTTTTTCAGAACTGAATCCAATGGCCAGCTCTTTGCCGTATTTTTCTTCCGGTAAAAACGGATGCGTGTTATCCAGTTCTAAAGGAGTAAGTATGTTTTCCTGTATATATTCGTCGTAAGATTTGCCCGACACTTCTTTTATAACTTCACCCAACAGCGACAATCCCAGGTTACTGTATTGCCAGTATGTTGAAGCCGGGTAAAGTGTTTCCTGTGAATGTAAATCCTCTTTCATTGCCTTGGTAGTCGGGAACGGGAAATCAGGACCGGTCCAGTACGGATGCGCCGATTCACGCGGTAAGCCTGATGAATGAGTAAGAAGCGATTCGATGGTTATTGGACCGCTGCCCGGAAACTGTTGTTCCAGGTCGAACCACGAAAGGTGAGTAGTAATTTCATCATCGAGGCGTATTTTGCCTTCATCGTACAGTTTCATGATTGCCACGGAGGTGAATAATTTCGAAATGGAACAAATACTGTATAAGGTTGAAGGTTGTGTTTTCTCTCCTGTTTCAGGATTGGCATAACCAAAACCTCCTTCCCATAATACATCCTGGTCTTTTAAAACGATTGCTGAAAGTCCCGGAAGATTCTCATAATCCTTTTGCGCATCAAGCCAAACTTCAATCAGCTTAAATGCATCGGTGTAATCTTTCTTTTTATCCTGCGAATAGCTTATAAATGTTAGTGCAGTTAAATACACTGTAATTAGAACTAGTTTCATTCGTTTAAAATTGTTTACGTTCAGTGGCAACTCATGTAACTTGCTTTTAAACATCCTCCTGTGTGGCAAATTTTGTGATGCTCGTTTCATATGTGTTGAATTTATGTTTTACAAATATTGATGTGGTTTCCCGGATTTGATGTGCCGCACAATTTAAGAACTTTTTACTGGAATTGAAATAATACCTATCAGATCAGTGGTGCCTGCACAAGGTTAAGATATTACTTCTCGGTTATCAGCCGACGGATCACGATCGCAATTGCAAGCCGCCCCCATTTTGTATGGACATAATGATGGAATAACAGAACTTGCCATAAAAAGAAAATCTTCCTTCGCCAGATTCAAAAAAAATTGAAAACATGAAACCCGTCGCATATGAAATCTGTAAAAGTAGTTTGTAAACTATATTCTGTTCTATTTTTAAAAATCAATATGCAGACAGTTATTTAAACCAATAAAAATTCTATCATGCCAGTAAAAAAACTCAAAGCTTTTCTTGATGAAAACAACGTAAAGTACGTCACCATTAAGCACTCGATGGCTTATACCTCGCAGGAAATTGCTGCCAAGAGCCATGTTTCAGGGAAAGAATTTGCAAAAACAGTAATGATTAAGATTGACGGGAAAATGGCAATGACGGTTTTGCCCGCTTCTTACCAGGTTGATTTTAATTCGTTACAGGAAATATTTGGAACTAAAAAAATATCCCTGGCTACAGAGGAAGAGTTTAAATACTTATTCCCCGACTGTGAAGTTGGTGCGATGCCGCCTTTCGGCAATCTGTACGACATGGAAGTATTTGTGGCAGAAACATTGGCCGAGGACGAGGATATTGCTTTCAACGCCGGGAATCATACCGAAATGATCCAGTTAAAGTACGAGGATTTTGAAAGACTTGTTGAACCTCGGGTATTCAAATTTTCGTGGAAAACAGTTTCATTTCCGGGCGATCCTGCCGAAAGATGGGCTATGGATGAATAAACTCAGGAAATAGTCAACACTTTAGCCCCCTTTATTTTGCGGTGCTTAATATCCATTATGGCTTGATTTGCATCTTCGAAAGGATAAAGCTGAATTTCCGGTTTGAACTGCATTTCGGCAGCAAGATGAATAAATTTCCTTACATCGTTACTACATAAATTGGCTACACTTTTTATTTCCTTTTCCATCCATAAATGAGTGGGATAGTCCATTTTTAATAAATAATCCAGATCAACCGACTCTTTTCTGATCGCATTGATAACCAACCGACCTCCAGGTTTCAGAACACGCAGAGCTTCAACAATTGGTTTCCAAACCGGAGTTGTATCAATTACACTGTCAAGCAAATGTGGAGGACGATCTGTTGTGTCGCCGGCCCAGACAGCTCCCAGCTCCAGAGCAAATTTTTGTTCTTTCCGATTTCTGGCAAAAACATAAACTTCTGAGTTGGGATACTGGTAACGGATCAATTTTAGTACAAGATGGGCCGATGCGCCAAATCCGGTAAGTCCGATCCTGTCATCATCCTTTGCGTTACATAAATTAAGCGAACGTAATCCAATGGCTCCGGCACAAAGCAGGGGAGCAGCTTCGGCATCGGAGAAATAATCAGGAATGAGGTACGCAAATTCTTCGGGAACCACCATATATTCTGCATAACCGCCATTGGCATCTCTGCCTGTGGCTTTAAATTCGGGGCATAAATTCTCCCTTTCAGAAAGGCAATATTTGCATTTCCCGCAGGCTGAATAAATCCAGGCGACACCTACGCGATCTCCTTTTTTGAAGCTTGTGGCCCCGATTGTTTGTTCTACAGTACCAACTGCCTGGTGTCCGGGAACAACTGGAAAAAACGGTGGTGGCGTACGCCCTTCAATTTCGTCGATTTCGGTGTGGCAAACACCGCAGGTATTTACCTTTATCAGAAGTTCTCCCTTTTGTGGAGTCGGTTTTGGAAGATCCATTAATTTTAAGGGAGTAGTTTCTGTTTTTAAATCCGATATTTTGTCGATAACCCAGGCTTTCATAGTGTATTAATAGTCGGAAGTCGGAAGACCGAAGTCCGAAGTTGCAGGAATAAAATTAGTACATGTAGAAATGAAAACAAAGAAGTGAATCCGGGAAGACTGAGTTTTCGTAGTATTGAATTATAGAATAGAAATGTATGAATGACCAGGTTCCGGTAAAAGTGAAATGTCACGCAGGTTACAAAGCCGACGAATACCCTGTGTTATTCTATTGGGATGGTGTTCGTTTTGAAATCGATGAAATAATAGATCGCTGGTATCAGGGTGAGCAAAACCCTGCATTTCCCGCTGCTGATTATTTTAAGGTTCGCACCGCAGATAAAAAGATATATATCTTAAAACATATAACAGAACAGGATGAATGGTATTTGTGGATTCGGGGAGAATCGATAAGTATTTGATTCTTTCATTTTTTTGTGAAGAGATTTGAATTCGTGGGATTGGCAATACGTCCATTAAATAAAAAAGGATCTCATCCGAAAACGAGATCCTTTTTCTATAGTATATTATTTGTCTTCTTACATCAGGAAGCTCAACAGAATACCTGCTGCTACTGCAGAACCGATAACACCCGATACGTTAGGTGCCATGGCATGCATTAACAAGTGGTTTGTTGGATCTTCTTTCAAACCAAGACCCTGAACAACCCTTGCACTGTCAGGTACTGCAGAAACACCTGCTGCACCAATCATTGGATTGATCTTGTTCTCTTTTTTCAGGAAGAGGTTCATAATTTTTGCACCTGCAACACCACCTGCTGTTGCAATTACGAACGAACCTGCACCCAATGCAAAGATTTTGATTGAAGCCGGTGTTAAGAATACGTCAGCTTGTGTAGATGCACCCACTGTAATACCAAGCAGAATAGTGATGGTATCGATAAGTGGATTGGCAGCTGTATTGGCCAGACGTTTTGTTACACCCGATTCTTTCAGCAGGTTACCAAAGAACAACATACCAATAAGTGGCAGTGCCGATGGAGCAATGTATGCTGTAAGAATCAACCCGACAATCGGGAATAGCACTTTTTCTGTTTTAGAAACCGCTCTTGGAGGTTTCATGCGGATCAGGCGCTCTTTTTTCGTTGTCATTAAACGGATTACCGGAGGCTGAATTACAGGCACAAGTGCCATATACGAATATGCTGCAATGGCGATCGGGCCAATCAGGTTTTTCACAGTTGTTCCGTCAGGCAGTACGTTCAATCCGTTTGCCAGTTTCGACGAAATAAAGATCGCAGTAGGACCGTCGGCACCACCGATGATACCAATTGCACCAGCTTCCGGCGCTGCAAATCCCAGGTAGATAGCTCCCAGGAATGTCAGGAAGATACCGATCTGCGCAGCTGCTCCCAATAGCATTAACTTTGGATTCGAAATAAGCGACGAGAAGTCGGTCATTGCACCGATACCAAGGAAGATAATCGGTGGGTACCAACCCTGAACCACACCCTGATAAAGTATGTTCATAACTGATCCAGGTTCGTAAACACCAAGTTTCAAGTTGAAATCGACCACCTGGAACATTGGGATGTTACCAATGAGGATACCAAAACCGATCGGTATAAGCAACATCGGTTCGAAGTCGTATTTAATAGCCAGGAACAGGAATACAAATCCTACCAGCATCATAATAATGTTACCCCAGGCAACGTTGGCAAAACCGGAGAATTCGTAAAAATTGAACAACCCGGAAATAGCTCCACTGTAATTCTTATACTCATATCCGTCACCGGTAAGTTTACCTTCTTTGGAAAGGAACAACGCTCTTTGGGGAAGTTTAACCATTTCCTTTTCAGTATCGTAACCAGTTGATTTGTTCGGATCGGTATTGGCTCTTAAATGTGTAACAGGTACACTTTTGAAAGTCAGTATTGCTTTATCGCCAGAGATCGTATAACGCCCTGTATAACGTGTTTTTGCAGAGTCTAAAATAAAAGCTCCGTCATCCTCGAAAGTGAATGTTTTAAAACGCTTTACAGTTTTGGGCTTTTCTGTTTGTGTTCCATCATCTTTGTAAGTCGGATTCGGAACATATCCATCAACATAGTTAACCCATTTCCCACTTGTCAATACTTCGCTGATTTTATCTGATTGCTCAGCACCAAAAATACTTGGCGTTATAAAAATCAGTAGTAATAATAATTGAAATATTTTTTTCATTCTAACAAAGTATAGGTTAACCAATCTCAATCAATACATCATCTTGTAACACGCTGTCGCCAACACCAACTTTAATTGCAGTAACTTCACCAGCTTTGCCTGTTTGCACCTGGTTTTCCATTTTCATGGCTTCCATAACCATCAGGTTTTGGCCTTCGGTTACAACATCGCCGATAGAAACATTAATTTTTAAGATAGTGCCCGGTAGTGGTGCAGTAACCTTGTGTTTACCTGTTGATTGGGTTTTCTGGATTTGTCCTTCTCCCGGTTTTTTCTCAACCGGTTTTCTGACTAATTTCGGAGTCTTGCTCGTTTTTACCTCTCCGTGAATTTTAACTTCGTATATCGTACCGTTTACATCTAGTTCAGCAACATTGTCTTCAATGTCTTTTAGATGAACGTCGTAATCGTTACCTCTGATTGTGAATTTATATTTTTTCATCTTATTAAAATCGTTTGTTTTATTTGGTATAAGATGGAACTTGTCCCGAGTTGCCGGGACTCGTTTCATTGTTTACTTTTTTGCTCGTTTCTACTCAGAATTATTTATTTCGGCCAGTTGTTTTGTACACTGTATATTTTAGAACTCCATGGTGAGTAAGATTTACGTACCTTTTTAATGGTAACAATGTTACTCTCTTCGTCGTGAAGTTCGTTAAAGTACATGTGCAGAGCTAAACTGATGGCAGCGGTAACGTTCCCTTCAACAACAAAGTCGTCCTGAGTCAGCTCTTCTGGTGATTCTTTTTTCCTTTTACAAAGTTTTTCTTTGTTAAACTTCATATTAATGAGTTTTGGCAAACGTGTAAATACGATAACCAAAACAGTTAGTGCGCAGAAAACAATGCAGAATCCAACAACAGCAACTGTGTACCCAAACTGAACAGAACTTGCTAATAGAATTAATAATGGTTCCATAATTTGCTCTGTTTTTATAATGGGATATTAGAATGTTTCTTAGGAGGATTAACCAGCTTTTTAGTGGCAAGGTTTTGTAATCCGCGAATAATTCTGAACCTGGTATTACGAGGTTCGATAACGTCATCGATATATCCAAATGAAGCAGCCATGTAAGGATTGGCAAATTTCTCGGTGTACTCTTCTTCGTGATCGGCAATGAATTTAGCACGCTCTTCAGCGTCTTCAATGTCGCGAAGTTTTCTTCCGTGAAGTACTTCAACAGCACCCGATGCTCCCATAACTGCGATTTCAGCTGATGGCCATGCGTAGTTCAAATCGCCACGTAATTGTTTGCTCGACATTACGTCGTGAGCACCACCGTACGATTTACGTAAAGTAACAGTAATTTTTGGAACAGTAGCTTCACCATAAGCAAACATCAGTTTTGCACCGTGAGTGATGATACCACCGTATTCCTGACGACTTCCTGGTAAGAATCCAGGAACGTCTACTAGTGTAATAATCGGAATATTGAACGCATCACAAAAACGAACAAAGCGGGCAGCTTTTACTGATGCATTGATATCAAGAACTCCTGCCAAATAGTTTGGCTGATTCGCTACAATACCTACAGGCTGTCCGTCGAATTTGGCAAATCCAACAACAATGTTTTTCGCGTAGTTACGATGAATTTCCAGGAATTCGCCATAGTCAACCACTGTGTGGATCACATCTTTAACATCGTATGGTTGGTTTGGATTTTCAGGGATAATTTCGTTCAATGCATCATCCAACCTGTCAATCGGGTCAGTATTTTCTGTAATGATCGGATCTTCCAGGTTATTTTGTGGAAGGTAGCTGATTAATTTGCGAAGGATAGAAATACCTTCCTGTTCATTTTCAACAAGGAATTGTGCTACTCCTGATTTTGAAGCATGAACTTTACCACCTCCAAGGTCTTCAACAGAAATATCTTCGCCGGTAACAGTTTTTACCACTTTCGGACCGGTTACGAACATATATGAGTTTTCTTCGGTCATCATGATGAAGTCGGTAAGGGCAGGAGAATATACTGCACCACCGGCACAAGGTCCGAAGATGGCTGAAATTTGAGGAATTACACCTGATGCAAGAATGTTGCGCTCGAAAATTTCGGCGTATCCTGCCAGTGAGTTAACACCTTCCTGAATACGTGCACCACCTGAGTCGTTGATTCCAATTACAGGAGCTCCAACTTTCATGGCCATATCCATTACTTTGCAGATTTTTTGTGCAAAGGTTTCTGAAAGAGAACCACCAAATACGGTAAAGTCCTGCGAGAAAACGTAAACAACACGTCCGTCGATGGTACCGTGACCGGTAACAACTCCATCGCCTAAAAATTTGGTTTTTTCCAAACCAAAGTTTGTACAGCGGTGTGTAACAAACATGTCAAATTCCTCGAAACTTCCTTCGTCAAGTAAGAGTTCGATTCTTTCGCGAGCAGTAAATTTTCCTTTTTTGTGCTGCGATTCAATTCTTTTTAATCCACCACCCAGTTTTGCTTCTGTACGTAGATCAATTAACTTTTTAATTTTATCCTGGTTACTCATAAAATCGGTTATTATAAATATCTTCTATTCTTTTCCGCAAATTTCAGTTAATACGCCCATGGTTGATTTTGGGTGAAGGAAACCAATATTTAATCCTTCTGCTCCTTTTCTTGATGTTTTGTCAATGAGTCGAACTTCTTTTTCACCGAGTTCGTTCAAGGCATCATTAACATTGTCAACGGCAAATGCCAGGTGGTGCACACCCTGTCCTTTTTTCTCAAGGAATTTGCCAATTGGTCCTTCCGGATCAGTTGATTCCAATAATTCAATTTTTGTTTCGCCAACCATAAAAAAGGCTGTTTTTACTTTCTGGTCAGCCACTTCTTCTACCGCGTAGCATTTTAATCCCAGCATTCCTTCGTAGTAAGGAATCGCTTCTTCCAGACTGTTTACTGCAATCCCAATGTGTTCTATATGTGAAATATTCATAATTATTTAGAATGATTATAAAGTGTTAATAATCAAAAATTTAAAAATTCAAAGGTACGTGATATTGCTATTCCCATATGTTCATTTCAAGAAAACTTTGAAAAAAGAACTTCTATTTTAGAAATAGTTAATATTTGTTGATTTTAGCCTTGTAAAGGATGATTATAGTCATAAAAAAAAGCAGACCTAAGTCTGCTTTTTTTTGCATATGTATTTTTATTCTTCCCAGATATAATGATAATGCGACCCAAAACGTTCAAATGCCGCTTTGTCCAAAGTTTCCTGGTGATCAGGGTGAGCTATCGAAATTAATAATTTAGCTCTCTCCTGAAGAGTTCTTCCATATAAATTAACAGCGCCATATTCAGTTACAACCCAATGCATGTTAGCTCTGGTAGTAACAACACCTGAGCCAGACATCAGAGTAGGACTGATTTTAGAAATACCTTTTGCTGTTACAGAAGGAAGAGCAATAATTGGTTTCCCTTTTTTAGAGTGACCTGCTCCACGAATAAAGTCGATCTGACCTCCAACACCCGAGTAGTGTGTAACGCCAATAGAGTCAGCACAAACCTGACCGGTTAAGTCGATGGCCAGTGCCGAGTTGATAGCAGTAACTTTATCGTTTTTACGAATCATGCTAACGTGGTTGGTGTGAGCAACATCCATCATGGCAACGCGTGGGTTGTCGTCAACAAAGTCATAAAGTGCCTGCGATCCCATTAGGAACGATGCTACCATTTTTCCCGGATCTGTTTTTTTCTTTTTCCCGGTAATAACTCCTTTTTCAACCAAAGGAAGAATACCATCGGCAAACATTTCAGTGTGTACACCCAGATCTTTGTGGTTGCCTAACTGTGCCAAAACAGCGTTAGGGATACCACCGATTCCCATTTGTAAACAAGCACCGTCTTCTACAAGCTCGGCCACGTTTGTACCAATTTTAATATCCATTTCGGTAAGTGGTGCCGGATTGTGTGTATATAAAGGAATGTCGTCTTCAACGAAAATATCAATCTCGTCAATATGAATCATTGCATCACCCCAAGCTCTCGGAACATTCGGGTTTACTGCTGCAATTACAGTATCTGCATTTTCTATAGCGGCACGGGTAGCGTCAACAGATGTTCCCAACGATACAAAACCATGTTTGTCAGGAGTTGATACCATAATCATGGCAACATTTACTTTTAAGTATCCTCTGCGCATTAAACGTTGAGTTTCACTTAAAAAGATTGGAATGTAATCGGCATAACCTGCCTGTGTTTGTTTTCTTAAATTTCCGCCCACAAAAAATTGTTCTGAAACAAAGATGCCTTCAAATTCAGGATTTGCGTATTCCACATCTCCCTCAACGTGGATATGCTGGATTTTTACATTGTGGAATTCTTTGTTGCGACCTCTTTCTACCATCGGTTTGATAAGAGTGTGCGGTGTAACTGCCACACTACTCAAATGTACTCGGTCACCGGTTTTGATAACTTTTACAGCTTCCTCCGGCGATACATACTTTATACTTTTCATGCTTTATCGGATTTTTTTATTTGCTCCTTTCAATTTCAGGCCGCAAAGATAGGAATTATATTATCGTCTTCTAACTTTAGAATATTATAAATAGTTGTTCGAATACGTTTGTAAAGTATTTGTTAATTTGAAAAATTGGAAAATCAAGACATGATTACGAAATAGCATAATGATTAAATCAGAGATGAAAAATATCATGTTATAGACAGGACTTTTAGAAAACAAAGCCAAATGTTTTTGTTTCTCATTTTTCTGGGAATATTAAATCGCTTCTCATTTTTTTCCGGAAGTGATTTTTTTTTCGGAAAAAAGAAATAGAAGGATTAAAACGTGTTTCCCATTTTTTGCAAGATTCTTGAAGTAGTAGGATTTTAAATTCCTTCAATATTAACTTAATGTAAATTAAACCATAGTAAAAAATACTAAAACAAAATAACTAAAATATTCATTTTCACTAAGTGAAAACAGTTTTATAGTTTAATGATTCTTCGGTAAGTGCTTGATTTGTTGTGAGTAAATGCCTTTGTTTTGTTTTTTTGGCAATGAAGTAATTGAGAGTAAAGGACTCATTTACACAGATATGCGTAAAAACACGTATGGTGCTTTTAATAAGTATTTCGTATTTTTAGAAGTACAAACATACAATTAAGATAAAAAATGCGAGCTTCCAACATTAAGATTCTTTTGATTGGAAAGTCAGAAGAAACAAACAAGCACATAATCGATATCATAAAAAGGCAGGGATTCAGATTTAGCTTTGTTGATGACATTGAAATGGCAATACAAAGCATAATACAGGAACTGCCCGATATTATTATCAGTTTTTATGAGCTAAATGATTTAAATGCATTTCAGGTCTTTAATATTCTGAACCGGAAATTCTTAAGGAATGAGATTCCCTTTATAGTCATATTCGACCATTATAAAAAGAATATAATGATGGGAGGCCTCGAATTGGGAATCGACAGTTTTATTCTTCCTCCCTATGATCCTGAACGAATCGGGAATATTATTCGCAGGCAGCTATCAAAGAATATTGACCGCAAGGCAGCCGGTATTATCAAATTTGATTCGCGTTGTAAGATTTTATCTTACGGAATTTTTGTTGCAGAGAATAAAAGGATTGTAGAGACGAATGAAATGTTTGATCGTTTGATTGATAATTTATCCAGGCAAAACGGATTTTATTTCCTTAACGAAATATTCTACTTTGACCCTGAGAATGAAGATGAACTCAAGTTTTCACGCGTTTTAAACGGACTAACCAAGTATTGTATTTTTAACGAGATCAGGATACGTGGCAGGTATCATGAACGTTATAATTTATATTTTTCACTGATAAGGAACAGGGGAACTTCAACAAAAGTTGTGGGTATTGTTATTCCGGCAAAAGTGCAGGACAGGGCGCAGCAGCCAACAATCGTCCCGGCTGTAAACAGGGAGCTAAAACCCGATTATATTGATCCGAACCTGATTACATCTCGTGAGCGTCAGGTTCTTGAACTTTCAGCAACCGGATGTCCGATCAGACAAATTGCCGAAAGGCTTGGAATATCGGAAAGAACTGTTGAAAAACATCGTTCTAATATTATCCAGAAAACAAAAACAGAAAATATTATGGAAGCCGTTTTTATGTTTGGGAAAAATCATCTCCTGAATATTTAAATAAGCATAAAACTGATGTAGAAAGTTAGATTTATCCGGTATTTCGTATTTACCCGGCAATAAAATTTGAATACAAAAACAATAAATTAATGATTTAGATTTCAGCATCAATTTTCTCTATTGACATTCAATTTTTTTAATTGTCGAAAAAGGCCCGATTCCGGGCCTTTTCTTTTATTTCTCTGGGCTTTTTTTTAATTTTAGCCCAATAAATAAAAACTGAGGATCATGATAAAAGAAAAAATGCTTATAGCTCTCAACGAACAAATAAATGCCGAGCAATATTCTGCATTATTATATTTGTCGATGTCTGCATACCTGAACGACAAAGGCTTGTCGGGATTTGGTAACTGGATGTATGTACAGTACCAGGAAGAACTGAGTCATGCCAATAAATTTTTCAACTATGTTGTTGAAAGAAGCGGCAAGGTTGAGTTAAAATCCATAGATCAGATGCCTACCGATTGGGATGGAATTATTGACGTTTTTGAGGCAACTCTAATCCATGAGCAGCATGTTACCGATTTGATCAATAATTTAATGGAAATTGCCATTCAGGAGAAAGATCATGCCACACAAAGTTTTTTGAAGTGGTTCGTTGATGAGCAGGTGGAAGAAGAAGCCAATGTTACGGAAATTCTCGACACCTTGAAACTTATAAACGGGCAGGGTAACGGAATATTTATGTTGGATCGTGAAATGCGTACCCGTACATTTGTCGATACAGCAACAGCAGCCGAATAAGAATAACACATATATGTTAGAAAGGCTGCTGATTGGCAGCCTTTTTTATTTTAGCTATCATTGTCTTTCTTTAGGTAAAATTTTATTTGTATTATTTGCTTGAACCGAATTGGATGGTGAAATTCAAATTATGACTTAAAATATTTTGATTAAAATGACATTGGAACCCAAAGAACAAATACTTAACAGGTACGATAATTTAAAAGAATTTTGTCAGCTTACCTGGGACGATGCTTCGTACATTAAATTGCAGGATGCTTTCGATTTTGCCTTTGGCATTCTTGGCGAACACAAGTTTAAACACGACGAGGTGATTCTAACTCATTCGCTCGATGTTGCTGCTATAGTTGCGATGGAAATTGGGCTGGGCCCCGATTCTATTATTACCGGTTTGCTGCACAATGTAATGTATGCCGGATTAAAAGAAAGAGCAACACACGAAGAGATAAGGACACGATTTGGAGAACATATTTTTCTGATCCTCGACGGAATGGCGAAGATCAATGCATTGGGGACCGATACCATCGACCTGCATTCTGAAAATTACAGGAAATTAATGCTTGCTCTTGCCGGCGATGTTCGGGTTATCCTTATCAAAATAGCAGATCGCCTGCAGGTGTTGCGTCAGCTCGATTTGTTTGATGAGAAAACGAAGGAGAAACTGGTAAATGAAACGCTGTATTTATATGCTCCTTTGGCTCACCGTCTTGGATTATATAATATCAACTCAGAAATGCTCGATTTGAGTCTGAAATTTCAAAAACCGGAAGAGTACAATTATGTCGTGCACCGTTTAAAGGAAACGGAAAGGGAACGGGCCAATTTCGTAGCCGAATTTGTTAAACCTATCGAGAAGAAACTGAAAAAACGGGGCATGAAATTTTCCATGAAAGCCCGTACGAAATCCATCTCGTCGATCAATACCAAAATGCACAAGAAAAATGTATCCTACGACGAAGTAATGGATTTATTTGCCATTCGTATCATTCTCGATTCAGAACCTGAAAATGAAAAGTCCGACTGCTGGACTGCCTATTCTTTTGTGACGGAAGAATATCAAACAAATCCAAACCGTTTGCGCGACTGGATAACCATTCCTAAATCCAATGGATACGAATCGCTTCACACTACCGTACTGGGGCCTCATAATAAATGGGTCGAGATCCAGATCCGTACCAAACGGATGGATGAAGTGGCAGAAAAGGGTTTGGCTGCTCACTGGAAATATAAAGGCGGCAAGTCATCCGGTTTCGATGAATGGCTTACCGGTATCAGGGATGTACTCGAGAATCCCAGTATCAATGTGGTTGATTTTATTGATCAGTTCAGTACGAATATTTACAGCGACGAAATTTTTGTTTTTACTCCCAAAGGCGATCTGAAAAAGTTACCCAAGGGTGCAACGCTGCTTGATTTTGCATACGAAATCCATTCAAGGCTTGGAGATACCTGTACCGGCGGTCAGGTTAACGGAAAAAATGTAACACTGAAATATAAGCTTAAAAACGGAGATCAGATCTCTATCAATACCTCAAATAATCAAAAACCCAAAATGGACTGGCTGGACTTTGTGGTTACTTCAAAAGCCAAAAACAGGGTAAAAGCCAGTTTAAATGAAGAGAGGAATATACAGGCTGCCCAGGGACGCGAAATTTTAATGCGTAAATTTAAGAACTGGAAACTCGATCTGAATGATGATGCCATACGTAAAATGATGAAAAAGTATGGCTTTAAGCTGGCTGTGGATTTTTATTTCGATGTGGCTAACGGCAAGATCGATCCATTGGAGATTAAATCGTTGTTTACCGAAGAGGAAGAGCATTCTGCCAAAAGAACTGTTGAAGAGTTAATCCCAAAGAAGGATCTGAGTGATCTGTCTTATGATGCAGGTGATGATTTCCTGGTTATCGATAAGGGACTTAAAAATTTAAATTATAAACTGGCCCAATGTTGTAATCCTGTTTTTGGAGATCGTATTTTTGGTTTTGTAACCATTAACGAAGGGATAAAAATTCATCGGGAAACCTGTCCAAATGCACCACAAATGAAGGAAAGATTTCCTTATCGGGTGATAAAAGCAGTGTGGCGCGACAGCACAGCAAAGAGTTCATTCCTGACTTCTTTACATATCTCCGGTACAGATGAACTGGGTATTGTTTCCGAAATTTCACATATCATTGCCAAAGATGTTGGAACACAAATGCGTTCCATAAATATTGAATCGGAAAAAGGAAATTTTGAAGGGAAATTACAGATAATGGTTTATAATCTCGACCACCTGGAATTTTTGATCCATAAATTGCGAAAGGTAAAAGGCGTTACTTCTGTTACAAGGGGAGAGAACAGGTAGGGTTCGGTTATCCGGAAGAATTGGTCAGTCAGATTTTGAAAAGATGAGTTTTAGTAAAGATTTTGAAAAGGTAAGTTTGTTGCTCGACCAGGATAGGGCAGAAGAGGCTCGGAAAGAATTTTTGCAACTGCCGGCAACAGACTCAGTGCAATATTTTTTGATAAAAGGAAAGATCGGACAAAAATTTCAGAACTGGGGGGAAGCCCTTAATGCTTACCACCGCGTATTGGAAAAGGAGCCCGGAAATATATTGGCAAAAAACAACCTGCAACTCATCGAGAATATCCTGAATTTCTGGAATCCGGAAATGTTCAATCCATAAGCGTTTTTGTGTATTCTATGCTTGGCGATTAGATTTTGCGAATTGATCCTTCACCCGTTGATTCAAGTTCACCGGGTGAATAAAAAGAGATGGCATCCGTTTGAGTTCTTAAGACCACGGATGCCATCTTTGGTATAGCCCCAAAACACTTATCCCTCGTTGCACTGTGTAAAATGTGGAGGGTTGGGTGCAAAATTTATTTTTAGCAATTATTCTATCAGCTATAAGCTTCATTCATTAATTAGTGCCACCGGAACCACCTCTATGACAGGTGCAGGTTTCTGTATTGCATGATGCTCCACTTGGACATGATTCTCTTTCGGGCAAGCTATACCATTGGTCTCGATATCCTTCATAGCTAATGGTTGGAAAGGGACTTGTTCCATCCCTCCAAATGTAATTGGTTTGGTCATGGCTTTCGCTAAATGTTTCTGTTACCCCTGTCCAAACGGTTGGAGCCACTCCCGCTGCTACCTTCCAATATGAACAACTATGGAAATAAAAGTACCTTCGGAGTACAGTTACATTCCATGTTGTTACTACTCTATAAAAACCATTCGATAAAGAAGTTGGAGGGATAATAGGAATAATACTGATATTTGTTTGAATTGCTGTTCCTGTATTTGTGTCAACATAACCATAAGCCCGCCATTCGCAGGAACCTGCATTATTTGAAGAAATATTTTCAGTAGATTTTATGTCCTCATTAAAAAATACTTCATCTTTAAGTTTGTTGTAATATTCGATCCAGGAGTTTCTATAGTTATCGCATGCAATTATGTATTCTGCCATTTGTTTAGAAGGGGCAATGTTGATTGAATCAATCTGTAGCTCACCAAATTTTAACAAGGATGAAGCGATTTGATCGAGAACTTCTGCCGAGTTGTTGTATCCGGTGTATTTGTTCTGTAGATCTTTGTATTCCCCTAGCAGGCTGGCAACCACTTCTATGCTATTCTTTTTTGATACGTCCTTTTGGTTGAAATATGAATATATGTCTTTGTAATAAATAGACATATCTTCGAATAAATGAATATATTCTTCTGATGCATTTTGATAGTATTCTTCATGTATATTTTCCAGATTGTCAGAGAAGGACTGTTTGAGTTCTGTAAAAAAGTCCCCGGTAAAATCGAATGCATCCGTCATCTGTTTGCTTGCATCTGCGCTTTGTTCATCACTGGTGATATCATATAATGATATGATGCGGTCTACACTTAAAAGAGTGAGCGTTTCTTTATTTGTATCAAATTCTGATTCATCGTTGTAGTTACAACCAGTAATTGAGAAACTCAGAATTAGAATGATTAAAATTGAAATGTAATTAATTTTCATAATGTAAGTTTTAAATTGTGTTCGTAATAAAGAGGTGAAAAGATCTTTGAATTGGGATTATTAGGGCTTGTCCGATAGATACGGCCATAATAGAATTCAGTCCCGGCATTATATTCCCAATTAAAATAGTTTGTGGGAATTATACGAATAGAACGCTTCCTGTTTCTTTTGAAAGGAGGAATTGGGGCAGAGAAACGAAACCCTCCATTTAGGTTGTCAGCCGTATACATAGCAAAGAACCCTACAGAGGTTGGCCCAAATTGACGCATAATGTCAAATCTTACGCCATGATCATTATTTAGGTAACATCCGAAATTCATGTCAAAACGTAAATTAAATTTCGGATGATAGTAGCTGCTTGTTATAAACCAGGTTAAAGCATTCGGTTTTTCCGATACCCAAACACCATCATAAAAATGGGAGCTACCGGTTAGTCCAACATTGCAACCTAAGGTCCAATGTTTGTTTCTGAACGGATGGTTGATAAGAATGTCAGCACCATAACGGCTGGCACTAAAATTTCCGATACTGATTTTTCCAAACCAGGAATGAGGTAAACGGAAATCTTGAGCAAGTGTAAAATATCCCGGGCGGATGCAGTCTCCTTCTTCGCCCAGGTCGTTTATAAGAGGAAAAATTATTTGTCCCCTGAAAAACATTCCTTTCCAAAGGCTGAGTTCTATTGCCGGAGCAATGTTTAATTGTACTTCATATATCTGAGTAAGAAGCGTATTGTGCATAAATAGTTGTGGGTAGATTGTAATATCCACTTTTTTTGCTGACAAATTATAACCTGGAAATTGCCTGAATTTTTTCCATTCGTTTTCTTCAACGTTGAGAACCTTTAATGTTGAGTTCGCATCCTCCACAGGTTTTAAATTTTTATGATGATCCTGCCATGTTTCGATCGGAACTTCCAGTACTATTTGTGGAATATTATTTTTTAGAATAAATAAATGCAGTTTGGTATTTTTACCGGCATAGTAGGTAATTGTATCCAGAGCCACTTTGATACCATCTATGTGCCATCTGTATAAGTTGTCCTCAATAGATAGGGACAACTGCTTATTATCTTGATTAATTCTAATATTTTCAAAACCAATATTCGCTAATTTCTCTATTAAGAGACTGTTTTTTTCCTGTCCATGAATAGAAATAAATGGGATTACTATTAATAAACCGGTTGTAAATATTGTTTTTTTCATTTGTAAAAGAAAGTTGCGAAGCAGAAAGGCTATATAGATATCCTAAAATTTAGTGACCTCATTAAAATTGAGCGTTTAAGCGGTAGCAATAAATGAAGTCTTTACAATTCTCTAGTCGCGAACAGGTACAAAAAAAGCCTGACAGAAACAGGTTCTATCAGGCTTAAAAAGTTATTTTGTTTAATTAATTACCTCCCACCACCATAACCACCGCGATGTCTGTGTCTATGACAGTAACAACAACAGTTACAAAGATTACCTAAATTGGTAAATTCTTGCACTATAACGTATACTATCCAGGTACAGTCTATACATGTTGCCATACTGGCTGATTTTTCAAGGCCCATATCATTGATCGACTTAAGTGGTGCTAATACCTGGTCGGTAAGAAAGTTTTGAAGTACAATAACCCCCGAGTAGTAATCATCTGCATAGTAGTTATCCGGAGTTTCTTTCACTATTATGGCATATTGTTCCAGTTCGCCACGGTCAATGGCACTGAAATCAACACCAGATTCTTTAAAATCGCTTACAATACTGCCAAAACGTTCGATTACCTTTTCATAGGTCGCAACATCGTTTTGCAGTAGCAATGCTTTTTCCTGTTCGGAAATAACAAGATCTTCTTCCAGGTCGGTGACGATCTGATTAAGTGAGATCTCTCCAAAAATTGCCGGAATATTCAGATCAAGTTCTCCAAATTCTCCTGACAGCTCATCGATACTGCCGGCATTCATAATTTTATTGTTAAATGCTACAACGCCTGATGTGTCGAATACATCGTCGAATGTTTGTATTTTATCCTCTGTTTTATTACACCCTGTAAAAAACAGAATAAATGTTGACAATAATACAATTGTCTTAAGTGAGGTAAAATTTGTTTTCATCATGATTTCTTATGAGTTAAAAGTTAACAATCTGTTTGCGAATTAACATTCAAAAGTTACATAATTTTTAATCTATTATTTTCTGTTTTCCGGGAATGTCATTGACAAAAATATGCCTATATTCCTGTTTTGCCCCTTAAACAAAGGCTTTTAGAGTGTTCAATTTGTAAATAGGTTGTCATTTCTTAACTTTTTCTTAACAGGGAGAGGGCTGTGTCGCATTTCCTGATTTTTGAAAGTTTGCGTGGCAGCACGTACAGAGCCCATACTGAACTTATATTCAGAATTTTTGATGGAAACAGTAATTGCTTTTCCCGGGTACTAATCCGGCAGACAGGCGCCTTTTTCTCCTCTGTTTTCGAACTAAGGTGTATACATGTTTTTTATAGGAAATATCCAATAAGGAATAAGAAATCAGGAAATATTTGTTCCGTTTCTTAAACTTTATAATCTGACGAATTCCCCGTGGCTTTGCCTCGGGGTTCCGCTTTTTCTCCCCTGACGAGCTAGTCTTTATACACATCTTTTTTATAATTCCATATGTCAATTCGAATACTTTCGTCCGGGACAGCTTATATGATTTTATCAGCTTTCGTCGCCGGACGAGGCGTTTAACGTCCATCTAACCCGGCGTTTCACGCCGGGCTATTCACATTTGACGCTTCCAGCGTCAGAAAATCCCGGAGGGATTAAATGTCAATAACCCCGGGTAAACGACGCAAGGAGTGAAACCCGGGGTAGAAGGGGAAATTGAACAAGGCGCAATCAAATAGATGTTTAATGCAGTGACTTTGCATGCGCCGCAACTCTGCAATTGATAATTATTTGAACACAATATTTGTGTATAAAGGGTAGCCTGACGAGGGGAGATGTCAGCCATTATTGGCTGAAAGAGGGGTGAAATAAAGAAAATTCGGTTTTCAGCGATTTAGTTGAAATGAAGTTGGCGTAATACCCCTTAGCTCTGCCACGGGGATAGTCAACTTCAAGAATTTTCTTTATTTCGTTATTCCTTATTTTTTATTCCTTGTTTTTTTTAATTTCCAAATTATTATTTGTGTGTGCTCTGTAGTGCTCACTAAAGGGGAATTTTTCGAGCATGAATGAACTTCCTTATTCACTCAATAACGCAATCACTCTCTTTTTCTGCCAACTGCGACTGCCCGCTGGCTTCCTGCTGCAGACTGATTGTTTTAGCTGAACTTGCATCAAAACCGGTTTTTCCCCTCTTTGTCTTTTTTTTGTGGAAGGATGTTTGCAAAAAATACAAAACCACCGGCAAAATCCCGGAAGTCGTTCAACAGGACATATAGTTTTAAATGTTTGAAAAATATTCCGGATGCCCCGACATTAAACGCTTTTGTATCGTATTCAGCATACATTTGCAGCGGAAGTTTTTGGGAAGGTGCATAGCTTATTCCTCCAAAGATCCCTGTTGCGGTTTTATTGCGGTCGATATCAGGAGCATATCCAAGGGTAAATCCCACAAGCTGATTGTTCAATTCGATATGTTTGGTGCTTACGGCATAAATATTTCCAAAATATTGATTTCCTCCGCTACTTGTTGAGGTATACAGGTCGTTACCGCCAACAACAAAAGCTGGCAGGTACTTTTTTTCTTTTAAAAGCCTTAGTCTGGCTGAAAAAGAACGATCTTGCTCCCGGTATTCATCGTATGTCGGATTCTTTAACAGTGTCATCCGATAACTGACTTCCAGAAAAGGAAGGAAAGTGATGTTAATGTAATAATTCCCGGTGTTGTAATCCCACGTTTCGGGAGTCATGGCAGTAGGAAGGTAGTTGGCACCAGCCATAAACGTTCCGTCATCCTGCATTTCTGCCGATGGGATATTGAGCAGACCTGTCGTTCCGGCTGTGGGCTGGGCATAACTTTTAAATGCCACAACGGCAAAAAGCAGAAGAATAAAATATTTCATTTTCAAGTTAATGGTTGAAAGCCTGCAAACTTGCCTGACGGAGTCAGGTTTCATTGCAGCTACTTATTCTATAAATGTATGTGTCAGAACTATAAACACTAAGAACACCAAGGCACAAAGTAAAAGAAATTAATTCAGGAGTATCCTTTGTGGACTTTGGGACTTTGTGGTTCTTCTTGCGAATTTTATTTTCTAGTTATTGGTTAAAACCCTGCAATTTTATTGCAGCAACTTTGGTTTCTATAAATATATGTGTCAAATTTATTACCACAAAGAACACTAAGGCACGAAGCTAATGAAACTAATTCTGGAGTTTTCTTTGTGAACTTTGTGACTTTGTGGTTTTTCTTGCGAATTTCATTCGCTTATTTTTAACCTATGGATTTTTAATCCTTAGAGGTTAAGTTAAATAGAAAAATAATCGGGAATCATTAAAATCCTGGATGATTCGCAAATAATGTACCGGATCTCTTTAATATATAAGACCACCGCTATGATGGTTGTAGTTATTCAGAAAGTATATAATCCAGTACAGCAGATCTTCAAGTGTATTGATCTCTTGCAGCATCAAAAAAGCAAGTAAATCCTCGGTCAACCCGGCTTCCATATTGGCTGATTTTTCTGTGGACAGAGAGTTCAGTGCTACAAGTGGCGACAGCACTTCATCGCTGAGGAACTGTTGAACTGCCACTACTCCCGAGTAATAATCATCACCATAGTAGTTCCCGGGTTCTTCGATTACTTTAATGGAATATTGTTCCAGCATACCTTTATCGATACTGCTGATATCGATTCCTGCAGATTTAAAAACGTTTACTACATTTCCAAAACGATGGAGCACTTTAAAGTACGTGTTATAATGGTTTTTTAAGAGCAGGTCTTTTTCTTCGGAACTGATTTTCAGATCCGATTCAAGAGTGGCAATAACCTTACTGAGCGATATTGTGGCAAGAGCCTCGGGTAATTCCTGATTCGTTTCACCGAATTGGTTTTTCAGATCGTCTATACTGCCGGCTGATTTAATGATTCGGTTCAGTTCGATCGCTTCTGATGTATCAAATATATCATCGAATTTTTTGTTGTCATCTTCTGTTTTATCACAGGAGCTTAACGACAGGATAAAGGCAAAAACAAATGCCAGTGTTTTTATTGAGGAGAGTTTCGGATTCAACATAATAAGAAAAAATTTAAAAGTTAACGTTCTGATTTTGGATTAATCAACACAAGTTACACATTTTTAGATTATTAATTGCGTGATGTTGCGTAAAAATTGACCACAATTTGCTTAAATGTTAGTATCGCCTTGTAAATTATGTTGTTAGGGCAGGAGTACCTAAATAAGTGAAAAGCAGGGCTTTTTAGGAGGTACTTAAAATATTGCGTGCCAGCACGTATGCGCCGGCAATTCCTGAAAAATTGGTGCTATCTGAATTTAATATATGCTTCTGTACCATTCCTTATCTTTGTTTGGAGCTGCCGTAAAAATAAACGGTAACTGACTTCCTGAAAAGTAAGAAAGGTAAAATGAAAGTAGTGAAGTAGCCTGAAAATATACCCGGAAGAGTTTTTATCCTCCGGGTGTTATCGTTTTTACAAATGAAATGCAGATTTTATTGTTGGGACATTATTCTCCGTCAGCAATTGCTCCTTTGTGTTTGGTTCTGGTTCCATCATCATGGTAGATCCAATACATTAGCCAATTGTCATTAAGAGAAATGAGTTCATAAGGATAATCATCATACCATTCCTCGGGAGTGCTTGCAGATTTTAAACCAGTCAGGTTATTCAAATTTCCTAAATGAGTGATTACATGGTCCTCCATAAATGTTTGATAGGCCAGGATGGCAGAGCAGTAATCGTTACTGTAAAAATTTTCCGGCTCTTGTTTTATGTTAATGGTGAATTCCCGGGCTGCGTCACTAATCGCAACAAAATCTACCCCTAGTTCCTCAAGTTCAAGAGCAAAACTGCCGAAGCGGTTGATTACTGACAGATATGTGTCGCCGTCGTTTTTTAACAGGAGGCTCTTTTCTGTAGAAGAAAGTTTGATATCCGATTTTAAACGGTCGATTACATCATTTAAGTCAACACTTGCAAGGGTTTCAGGAATCTCAAAATCGATTCCTTCGAACACATTAGAAAGGTCGTCGAGGCTGTTTGCTGCTGCGATCTTATTATTCAGTTCTACTACTCCGCTGATGTCGAATACATCATCGAAGGTCTGGATTTCTTCCGATTTCTGGCACGAGGCAAAAAACAGGATTACAGCAATTAATACACTTGCTGTTTTTGAGTGATTAAAGAGTAGTGATTTCATTAATAACTGGATTAAAAGTGAACAATTTGGTTTTTTAACAGTACTTAAATTTACGTATATTCTTTTTATTATTCAATATGTTCGAAGAAAACATTTGTCCATAATAATAATCAGTGTTAGCGTTATATGATAAACAAAGACTTTGGGATGTTTTGGTAATAACTACTTTATTTTTTTTATCTTTCTCTTAACAGAAAGAGGGCATGATATTGCTACATGTTTTTATAAAATTTACGTACCAGCACGTAGCTTGCTGAACCCTGAACATTTATTTTCTAGTTATTGGTTAAAACCTCCGAATTGGATTCGGAGCAGGCTCTGCAATTTTATTGCATCAACTTTCGTTTCTATAAATATATGTATCAAATTTATTACCATAAAGAACACCAAGGCACGAAGTTAAAGAAACTAATTCTGGAGTTTTTTTTGTGAATTTTGTGATTTTTCTTGCGAATTTCATTCGCTTATTTTTAACCTATGGATTTCTAAGCCATAGAGGTTAAGTTTCGTTCGGGATAAAAGCACATATTACATGTGCTGTTTTTGTGTGATCATTGAGTGATAATATCATTCTTAACCGGATTAAAAGTGAACAATCTGGTTTTTTAACACTACTGGGAATTTTCGCATTCGTCTTTTATTGTTTACCCTGTTCGAAGAAAACATTTGTCCATAATAAAGTTCAGTGCCTGCATTGTACGATAAACAATAGCTTTCAGGGATTGTGATCTTGATTATTTTACCTTTTCTTATTCTTTTCTTTCCTGGTAAAGGGATGGAAACCCTGAATCCGCCGTTAAAATCGTCTTCGCCCAGCATGGCGTAAAATTCCACCATGGTTTCACCGAAATAGCGGGTAAGACTTCCATACAATCCTTTGTCCTTATAAATATATTGTGCGACACCTCCTTTAAACTGCAGGTTAAATTGCGGACACATCCACGACAGAAATGCAGATGCAGTGAAAGCCTCCAAAGCGGTATGTGTCCAGGTATAATCGTAGAAATGCGATGCACCGGTAAGGCCGGCGTTCAGTTCCAGCAACCAGTTTTCATTTTTAAATGAATGATTTAAACTGCCGCTAAAGCCATAACGGTTATTGCTAAAGTTTCCTGAACTGAGTTGTGCAAACCAGCGTTTAGGCAGGTTAATATTCTGTGTCAGGGTAACAAAACCGGGACGGATAAAATCGCCTTCGTAACCCAGTTCGTTATGGATCGGGAAGATTACCTGACCGGTTATTTTATTGCCTTTCCACAGCGAATGTTCCAGAGCCGGAGCGATCTCGAACCTGGTCTCATAAATTTTATCGCGTCGTGTGTTCCTGAATGCCATATTCGGATAGAATATCAGGTCTGCCTGCCTGATCACCCGGTTTTCAGGACTTATGGATTTTATACGTTCCCATTCTGATCTGACATCGCGGCTTACCTCAAAATGTCCGGAGAAATCGTCGGGAGAGATCCCCTCCTTTTTAAATTCTTTCCATGCCTGCACCTGTACACGAAAAACGAGCACGGGAAGGCCGTTGTCAAGCAATAACAGATTGATCTGTTTATTATCTTCTATTTGATCTGAGATCGTATTCATGGCAAGGGTAATTCCCAGAACATCGCTTCTATAGCTTTTATTCTCAATGGAAATCGTGCAAGCGTCTTCCGTTTCGAGCAACCTTATATTTTCAAATCCCTGTTCTTTCAGGGCAGTGGTAAGTGTATTTTGGGCATAGCTGTTTTGTATTCCAAACGAGCAGAACAGAAGAAATAAGGGAGTAAATATTTTTATCATTCGATTAACTTTTAGTAACGCGGAATCCTTTGTTAGAGATTTCGAAATCCACAAAACGCCCGCGTTGGTTTACCGGATTTTTTGTTAGTTCATTTTTCAGCTGGCCGGCTGCCTGTTCATCTTTGGCGATGATTAACATAAAACCACCTCCTCCGGCACCCAAAAGTTTTTGAGCTTTGGTATATGGAGCGATCCTGTCTATCAGTTCCCGGATTTCGGGTGGGTTGGTGCCTGCATCCAGTTGTTGGTTCAAGTGCCAGCTGTGGTCTATCATATTGGAAAATTCATTGAAGTCTTTTTTTAGCACTACCTGGTATGTATTTAAGGCATGATTTTTTAAATCCTTTAACACTGTCAGGTGCTCGGCAGAATTCAGAAACATTCCGCGAACAATATCAGCAAGTATATTTTTTGCCACTCGTGTTATTCCCGTATAATATAAAAGTATCCTGTTTTTATACAGAGGATCGCAGAACAGTGAATCGGGAAGCCATTTGCTTTGCGGATCCTGTTGAATTCCCGGTGTTGTTTCCAGTAATTTTAAACCTTCGAGCAGGCCTCCGAACTGATCCTGCCAGCCTCCGCCGGTGGTCAACAGTTGTTCCAGGGCGAGGGTCCGTTTTCCTGTTTCCTGTTTGTCCCAGTTCAGGCAACATACTTCGTTTAGTGTGCCCAGCACGGTTGCCGCCAGTATGGAGCTTGTGCCCAGTCCCGAGCCTTTGGGGACTGCCGCCAAAATGCTTATTTCCAGTCCACCGCCAAGGGCTTTCAGTTGTTCCTGCAGGGAATTGTATTTTATTTTTGAGAATTCAGGCAGGAATCCACAGAGCGCCAGAGCTGCTTTTGGAATGGAAAAAGCAGACCGGATATTTTCGAAGGAGCGGATGTCGTTGAAGTTGGTAAGCACTTCGCGCGCCCCCAGGTCGATGGAACGCAAAACGATCTCCGTTTTGTCACTGCCTTTTACATAACAATGCAACGGTGGCTGTCCGTTTAATTCTACGGCCACATTGACTACCTTGCCACCGTATAAAAAACAATAGGGTGGGGTGTCGGTCCATCCTCCGGCCAGGTCGAGGCGCACAGGGCTCCGGCCCCAGGCAATCTGATCGGGAAGGAGATCGATCTGTGGCTCTACTACATGAGTTTTATAATTGTCGACAATCTGTTTTTGCAGAGCGGAAAAAGCTTTTTCTTCATGTTCTTCCCACTTCAAACCTGCCAGCCTTTTATAACAGGCCCTGAACATACTGTCGTGGATGGATATCCAGCTATTGCGGCTATGATCTGCCTCAGGAGGAAGATCCAGTTTATGATCGAAAAAGTCTTTCGCTGTTTTTAGAAGGTCGAGCTGGTAAAATACAGAATGGTTGTAGTTTTTTGCCAGCAGCGAATAGTTGCGCAAACGGTGATTTTTTCGTTTGTCTTCCAGAAGATCTGTAGCACAGTGATCGCTGACAGCCTGTGCGCTGATGCGTTTTTGTATCTTCCACAGTTCTGTCCAGTCCTCGTTCTGTTCCGGTTCTTTGTCCCACAACCACTGGATAAAACCGGGCTCTATTTTGTTTTTTTCACACATTGGGAAGAGTGGCAATTCAAAAATATCAGTTTCTTCTTCTCCACTAAAACAGTCCGATAAATTTCTTTTTCCAAGCCATTCGTTCAGGGGGATATTCATAAACTGCGTTTCCCGTGTATTTTGTTTTCCTCTGAAACTATCCGTAAATCCATAATTCCGAATGATTACTTCCGAATTGCTGACAGGAATAATATCCAGACAACATCCCGCTTCGGGAGACAGGTGCCATTTATTTTCCGGGATTCCCGTGAACACGTGGTTTGAAAGAAGTTCCCAGCTGTCAGGGATCGATGAGTTTTCGATCCATATATTCTGGTTTGAAGGAGTAAAATTATTGTTCGTATCGGAATTTAACACGAAGATCGACTGGTGCGGTTTCACACTTTTATGCCATATCTCGCGCTGATCGCGGATCCGGTTCTGAATATTCAGGTTACTGCTGACCAGCTCCGAACTGTTCCCCAGGTGGTGGAATTCTCCTCCCTCCAGGTTAACCAGAGCTACGCTTAGTTGATTGATCTCTTTGTCTTCGCCTGTGGGCTCGTTTCCCAGCGATAATCCGAATTCGCTGTACAGATCGTAGTTTTCAGCTGTGTTGCTTTTAAAGCTGTTACCGGTCCAGCCACAGTTTTTCATCAGGAGCTGGACGGCCCTGTCGCTGAGCAGCCAGATGCCGATATCCATTAAAAAATAATAATCATGTATCAGGTCCCTGATCTTTGAAATGGCCGGTTTCTGGAGCATAAATTCCAGTTTCTCCGGGCTTTCGTGTTTCGAAAAGAACACTCCGTGGTTGGTTGCTTTTTCAGGTTCCAGCCACAGGCCGAAACATACCACGTCGGCCTCCGGGATCTCCGGTAATTTTTCCCCGCCGAAGATGAGGGTATCACCACTGGCAATCAGGGTATTCAGGCTTTTGGGAGCCTTGCTGATCAGTTGATCGAACAGGGGCGCCTGCAAATGGACCAGCCGCTGGTTCAGGTGCTGCCCCCGCGACCAGCGGAATACCGGCATGGGAAGCAGGCTTTTTCCAATGGGCGCATAAGCCGGCAAGCGCCTGCTTTGTCCTCCTGCGTGTATAATTACCCGCTTTTCATCGTTTAACCAGTCTGCAAAATTTTCCTTTCCTTCCTTCAAAAACAATTCGGAAAGAATATGGGCAGTGCCACCTCCCGAACCTACTTTTTTATTTTCAGGATCGGAAGAAACGAACCATTGCTGCGGATCGAGCTCGGCAATGTGATGAAAATGTGGAACTACATTCTGTGGGACAGAGATCAGGTGCTTCATTGATTTGATTTTTTGGATCCCTGCAAAGATTGCACTTTTAGGTTAAAGTTCAATGTTTAAAGTTTAAAGTTTAAAGTTGGAGCAATGAATTTTGGGCTTTTTACTTCTTTACCCCTAACCCCTAAAGGGGAATCTTCAGGACATGAATGAATACTTCCTTATTCACTCAATAACACAATCACTCAATTACCGTTCTTCTCTGCCAACTGCTACTGACCACTGATCACTTGCTACCAACAACTTCTGTCTTCGCGCTTCATGCTTCCGACTTACCTCATGTACCAGTCATACATACTCCGGATGCCTTCGTCGATATCGATCTTATGATGCCAGCCCAGTTCGTGCAGTTTCGACGGATCGGTGAGCTTTCGCATGGTGCCGTCCGGTTTATCGCTGTTGAACACCAGATCGCCTTTAAATCCAATGGTGTTTTTGATGGTTTCTGCCAGTTGTTTGATACTTAATTCTTTACCTGTTCCGATGTTGATGTGGGTGTTGCGGATTTCGTAATTCCGAATCAATCCCCCTTTGTCCCTCCCGAATTCCGGGGACTGGCTCTTCGCCAAGGGGGACGGGAAAACGTCTTTAAAATCAACATGTTCCATGACGAATACACAGGCGTCAGCCATTTCTTCGCTCCAGAGGAATTCGCGCATGGGAGCTCCGGTGCCCCATATCTCAACCGACACTTTTTTATCCGGTGTTATTTTCAGTCCGTATTTGGAAAGTATCGTTAGTATTTCTTCTTCCGAACAGCTTCCGTCAATCCCTTCAATTGGCCTTTTGTCCAGATCGGTTTTTATCGCTTCCCAATTGTTTTCTTCCAGGCATTTCCCGAGATGTATTTTACGGATCAGTGCCGGTAGAACATGCGATCTCTCCAGATCGAAATTGTCATTGGGACCATAGAGATTGGTGGGCATGACCGAAATATAATTGGTGCCGTATTGCAGGTTGTAGCTCTCACAAAGTTTGATCCCTGCGATCTTGGCAATGGCATAGGGTTCGTTGGTGTATTCCAGGGGCGATGTCAGCAGGTACTCTTCTTTCATGGGTTGCGGTGCCTCCCTGGGGTAAATACAGGTACTTCCCAGGAAAAGGAGTTTTTTAACCCCGTATTTCCAGGCGTTGTGGATGATATTGTTCTGTATCATCAGGTTCTGGTAGATGAACTCGCCCCGGTAGGTATTGTTAGCCACAATACCGCCCACCTTGGCGGCAGCCAGGAAAACATATTCCGGCTTCTCTTCTTTGAAAAAAGCCTCTGTTGCCTGTTGATCGATAAGGTTCAGTTCGCTAAAGGTCCTGCCAATAAGGTTTGTGTAGTCTTTGCCCTGCAGGTTCTTCCAAATGGCTGAACCTACCAGTCCCCTGTGTCCGGCCACGTATATTTTACTTTGTTTTTCCATTGTTCTTTATTTAGATCCACTAATTACCCGAATTACACTAATCCGTTTCATATCCCGGTATGTTCTGTTTCCCACATATTAAAAAACGACTCTTTTATATTGCAGGCTGGAAGTGCCAAAGTTCACCAAAAGTCCCAGGTTATAATCTGTGATTTTGAGGTAATTCAATGTCTGAGCCAGATCGTTGTTTGATAGCCTGCTCTGTGCTTTTGTTTCGAGAATGATCTTATCGTAGCATATAAAATCAGCCCTGTATTCTTTTTTCAGACAATTCCCTTTGTAAAGTATCCTTAGGTATTTTTCCTGTTCGAAAGGAATTTTTCGTTTGCTGAATTCAATGCTAAGTGCTTCCTGATAAACGGCTTCGAGAAAACCATATCCCAAAATACGATGCACTTCCATGCAGGCGCCAATAATGGCATAACTTTCATCTTTATACAATAAACCTTCTTCTAATAAGTCCATTTCATCTCAGTTTATCAAAAAAGTAAATCAGCCTGCAAAGAATTAAATCGGTGAAATCGCTGTAATTCGTGGATAGTCTTATTCAAAATAATTCAATATCCGGTAACCACCGTCTTTCAGGTAGCATTCTTTTTTCATCAGTTTTATATCTGATTGAACCATATCTGCCACCAGTGCGGGAAGGTCGTATTCAGGTTCCCAGCCCAGTGTTGTTCTTGCTTTGGTGGGATCGCCAATTAGCAGGTCAACCTCCGCCGGACGGAAATAGGTCGGATCAACTGCAACCAGTATACTTTGTTCCTGCAACCTTTTTTTGATGCCTTCAAGAGCTTCTTCCCCAACGTTTTTTATGAACTTTTTTTCATCGAGACCGATGATCCTGCCTTTTTCATCCTTGCCTTCGCCGGTAAAACTAATTTCGATACCGACCTCCTCTGCGGTCATCTTTACAAAATCGCGTATGGAAGTGGTAATGCCCGTGGCAATTACATAATCATCCGCTTTCTCCTGCTGAAGGATCAGGTGCATGGCCTTGATATAATCTTTGGCATGTCCCCAGTCGCGTTGCGACGAGAGGTTGCCCAGGAATACGGTATCCTGTAATCCCAGTGCGATGCGGGCAAAGGCACGGGTGATTTTACGTGTTACAAAGGTCTCTCCGCGGATGGGTGATTCGTGGTTGAACAGAATTCCGTTGCTGGCGTGCATACCGTAGGCCTCGCGGTAATTAACAATGATCCAGTAGGCATACAGTTTGGCGACCCCATAGGGTGAACGCGGATAAAAAGGCGTTTTTTCGGTTTGTGGCACCTGTTGTACCAGCCCGTATAATTCTGAAGTGGAAGCCTGGTAAACGCGGGTTTTTTCTGTCATATTCAAGAGGCGCACGGCTTCCAGGATACGAAGCGTTCCCAGTCCGTCGGCATTGGCTGTATATTCCGGTGTGTCGAAACTCACCTTTACGTGGCTCATGGCAGCCAGGTTGTATATTTCGTCGGGCTGCACCTCCTGGATGATCCGGGTGAGGTTCATACTGTCAGTGAGGTCGCCGTAATGCAGTATCAGGTTCCTGTTCTCGATAAAAGGATCCTGGTAGAGGTGGTCGATACGTTCGGTGTTAAACATGGATGCACGGCGTTTGATACCGTGCACGATATAACCTTTTTTTATCAGGTACTCAGCAAGATAAGCTCCGTCTTGTCCGGTGATACCCGTGATTAAAGCTGTTTTTTGTGTCATATTTTGTGGTTTTTGATGTTTTCTATTGTTTGTCCAAAGTTGCATAAATCTGTTCAGACTGCAAAGTTTGTGAGGGAACTGGCAGCTTGCTTCTGGTCGCTGGCTTCCGACTTCGTACATTTTTCAACAGTGACTGAGACTGCCAACTTTTTATTCACCCTGCCCCCTAAAGGGGAACGTTCCGGGCATGTAAAGTGGATACTGTGTGAAAGATTGCTCAGTTCCCGAATAATCGGGACAGGCTGTTCCTCCTGCCAATGACAGATTTTTAAATCAGACCCTGAAACAAGTTCAGGGTGACGTTCTGACCAAGTATTTTAGACCTTACCAAGTACGTCATGCTGAACTCGTTTCAGCATCTCTGTCATTACCTCATTATGCCCAAAAAAATTGGGAGAACTCTCGCAAAGACAATTTTATAAAAATAGACAGGGCAGCGGACAAAGAAAAACTTATCCGAACTGAATTTTGTGCCTGTCCGCTGCCGTATTTGTAACATGAAAAGTCATTGCGAGGAATCCCGGGTACTCGGGAGAACGAAGCAATCTCAAACTGCCAATTGGGACTGTTCTCTAACAAAAAGTTTCTGGCTTCGTGCTTCCGTCTTCAAACTTCGCGCTTCCTTCATTTTCCCATAACCCCGTACCTCCGGCATTTTGTATATCGTATGTGGGTTGATTTTCTACCATAACATCGTCCCTACGGGACTTCGTTTGACATTTTTGAAATATTCTGTCTGCTACGACTGACCACTGAAAAGAAGCTACAAGCCTCAAGCCTCAAGCTTCAAGTTTCGAACTTCCAGCTTCGTGCTTCGAGCTTCCAACTCCCTCATCTCTTCCTGCGTTCCACTATCCAACGTTTGAAAAAGGGATCGTCTATTTCGTATTTGTTGGCGGCTTTAATAATGTATCCGCTTTTTATCAATCGGTTCAGGCTGCTGAACACGGTGCTGGTGGCTTTTATATTTTGTTTTGATACAAACTCTGCCGACAGGGGAGGCTCGGTGGAGGTGGCCAGACCCGTCATCAGTTTTTTATCGGTATTGTTAAAATTGGCCCACATCCTTTCGTAATCATAATCGTGGATTAGGCCTGTTTCTTCGATGGCTTCCCTGACTACTATACTTTCATCTGTTTTCTGCAATAAACGGTTGTAAACAACAAAGGCCAGTTGCTGGGTGTAGTAGGGGTGTCCGTCGGTGAAATCAAGGATATCTTTTGCAAGTAGTTCAGGGTGAGTGCTTTTGGTTATGAGTCCTTTTTTCAGGAATTGTTGAAAATGTGTACGTTCTATTTTTTGAAGAAGAAAAAGAAATCCAAAATGATAAAAGGGTGATCTCTTTTTCTCAAAAATATCTTTCATCATCGATTCCTGACTACCCAGGAAAACATAATTGATCCGGTCGTGGTTCTGCAGGATGGACCGTAGTTTTTTATCGATGTTTTTTTCCAGTTTTAAACAATCCTGAAATTCGTCGAAGACCACGATCAAACGGTTTTTATCAGAGCTCAGCTTATTGGCAAGGTTCAGGACATCTTCCAGCAAGGGCAGGGTGTTTTTTTGTCCCTGAAACGAGATTTCCACCTCACCGCTGATGGGTTGTACGGTCATTGATGGGATGACCCGGAAGTTTTTTATCCCCTGTTTTAACCGCTGGGCAGGGAATACCCGGTAGATCCGTTTCAGGTATTGCGCTGCAAAGTCTTCGGTACTGTTGGTCAGCTGAACATCCAGGAATATTGATTTCCGTTTGCTCGTGTTCAGTACCTTTTTTATCAGGCTGGTCTTCCCGAAACGTCGCGGACTGATCATGATCAGGTGATTGTTACTGTCCAGGATACGTTTTACTTCTTCCAGCTCTTTTACCCGGTCGGTAAAGAACGGAGCTTCCACCACGGTGCCAAACTTAAACGGATTCATTGCGATATTTTTCGTTGCGATATTTTTCGTAATTTCGGGCTTTTATTTGAAAAAACAAAGTTTTTCTGAGCTGTGAGCTACGAGCTGCGAGTCACGAGCTTTCTGGCGACTCTGACTGATCAGTGGTGTCTGGCTGTCAACTGCGACTGCCAACTTTTTCATCACCCCTGATCCCTAAAGAGGAACATTCCATGCATGTGGTGTTTCCCAGATTTTCACCCGTTGACTTGGGCTCACCGGGTGAACAGAATGATTTGTCGTTACCAATGACAAGCCATTTGCCCCTTCTTACACTGCCCTAAATGAGGACTGTGTGGTTTTTCAAGCTACATTGAACTTGCAACAACGTGGACGAGCAGCCACGTCCTCCTTTTTGAAAAGGAGGTGGTCCCGAGTCCTCGGGAACGGAGGATTAGATTTATGTTTGTAGAAGTCAATCCCCTTAATCCCCTTCTCCAAGGGGACGAAAAACCGAATTCCTTTCTGAAACTATCGGTCGCGATAGTTTCAGAAAGGATTGAAATTGTAATGAATAATTCCCTGGAATGGGAATATTATCCTTTTTGAAAAGGAGGTGGTCTCAAATATTCGGGAGAAGCACTCTTAATGTTCTTCACCAAAAATAACGGAACTTGCACGAAATAAGTCGAATATTCAAATAAAAAATTCAACTTTTTTGTTTCTCTGCAGCAGAGGACGAAATGCGTATATTTTACAACATAAATTATGTCAAAACAAATTATTTACTTGTACTAACAATAATGAACCCGATTCATTAAATAAAAATTGACAGGCTCTTATCCGGATGGGCCTGGACGGACGCAAACCCAAATCGTTTACGGTGGTAATCATTTGGAGTTCTCAGCTAACAATCGAGAAAAAACAAAACATGCGGGGTAAGGAAAATCCTTATCCGACAAATTTAAATGTTAATCAATTCTAAATGTTACACTTAAAATCTATTCCCAAAAGGAATCCGCAGGCACCCGAAGAGGAACCTAAACTGTATGCTTCTGCCATACATGAAGACAAAATTGAAATCGATAGTCTGGCTACTTATGTGGCGCAACGTTGTTCCCTGCGTCGTGCCGATGTACATGGTGTGCTGGTAGCCTTAATGGACCTGATCCCCGATGAGCTCTTAAAGGGCAACATCGTTTCGCTGGGCGAACTGGGCAGTTTTTATGCCACGGTCAGCAGCGAAGGTGTTGACACCGAAGAAGAGCTGTCGGTTTCCATGGTCAAGGGATCGAAGATCCAGTACCGGCCCACCAAAGAGCTGAAAAACAAACTGAAGATGCTTGATTTTAAGTTTGAGATTGAAGAATAGTTTTGTTTTTTAAGATTGTTAGGCTAAAAGTCGGTGGAAAGTTCGCTTTCTGCCGGCTTTCTTCCTTTCGTTGCCTGCTCTGAAAGATCTCCTTTTCTGCACGGTAGCCGCTTTTTGTCTGCTCTATTTCTTTTTTTGCCGGGTTTCTTTTTATGGTTCGGATGCTTTGGGGATTATTGGGCTTCATAAAGTCAGTGAATCCCAAACATATTGATGCGTACAGGCAAATGGGGTGTGTAAAACGATGTAATAATAAGTGAAAAGGAGCTTCGAGTCTCCTGTCAACTGCAACTGAACACTGATCACTTTCTTTTTTTATTCTCCCAATCCTGAAACCTGGGTGTTTTTGAGATGCGACTGGTTACTGCCAGCTTTCTGCAAGCTTCACGCTTCGTGCTTCCAACTTCTGACTTTTTCACCCGTTGACTTTGGTTCACCGGGTGAATAGAATGACATTGTCGGTACAAACGACAAACCATTACTCTTCGTTACGCTGCGTTAAATGAGGGGTAGATGAGACTGAACATTAATCGTTGATATGACGCTACGAGACATTGGCTTCCGACTTCCGACTCCTGTTTTCATGCTTTCATCTCCAGTCTTCTGACTGTTATCTCCCTTCTTTGTTTTTTTAATGTCCTCCACCTTTTAATACGACTATTATGCCTCTCCAGATTACATACAGATCGGTAAGTAAAAGTTTGGCCGGAGAGTCATGCAGATAGCGATGTACATATTCGTATTCATAAACGGGATCTCCGAATTCCGGTGTACCTTTCCTTATGTGGCCATAACCCAGCAGCCCTCCGCGTATCAACTTTCGGGTAACATTCCCTTGAGCAAGGTCTCGGTTATAATGATGCACAGCCAGTGGCCTGGGGCCTACAAACGACATATCTCCTTTCAATATTAAAAAAAACTGAGGTATCTCGTCGAGGTAAAATTTTTTTACAAAACGGCCCACATTTGTTCTTGCCTCCGGCATCCATTCATTTTTATAAGCATGCCAGTCACCTATTGCCTGAAGTTCTTTGTTTATATATTTTTCTTTGATCATTCTTATTTTCCATTTTTTAAATTTTCGGCCATGGCTCATGGCGTTATAATAAAAAAATAAGGGCCCCTTGTTTTCCTTGATGATAATTCCTTCCATCCAGTTGGCTACCAATAAGACGATTATTATGGGTGTTGCCATTATTAGAAAGAATAATGCGGTCAATTTATCGAACAGGAGTTTGGGAAAGGGAACTTTAAGTGGGACTGTTAATCCAAATATTTCTTTGTATTTTTTTTTGATTTCCTCAGTAGGTGGCTTATAAGGAAATGCTTCTTTGGGTTCATTAATATCTTCCATTATTTTGAAAATTTGATCATATAAATGTCTTGTTGATAGCAGAATTAGAACATCTCCAATTATATGTATTTAGTAAATAGGATTTTTGTATTGTTTGTTGATAATAGATGTGTGACAAGATTCTGAACTTTCATAAAATTTTGTGTTTACCCTGCATTTTCCCACGATTTTTTTCCGAACAGGGTATACCAGATTATTTTTAGATCCCACCAGAAACTCCAGTTTTCAATGTACTCGGTGTCGTATTTTACACGATATTCCATACTGCTGAGTTCGCGTGTTTCGCCGCGGTAACCGTTTACCTGTGCCCAACCGGTGATTCCCGGTTTTACATAGTGCCGGATAAGGTAGTGGTTGATCAGTGCCGAGTACTGTTCGGTGTGTTTCAGCATGTGGGGACGAGGCCCTACAATGGACATTTTCCCCTGAAGGACATTAAAAAACTGGGGCAGTTCATCGATATTTGTCCTGCGCAAGAACGCACCGATTCTGGTGATCCTGGCATCTCCTTTACTTGCCTGTTGTTCATTGGCTTTGTTATTCACCGTCATGCTCCTGAATTTGATGCAGTTAAAGGTTTTGTTGTTGATTCCGGTTCTGGCCTGCTTAAAAAATACTGGCCCTTTGGAATCCAATTTGATCAGCAGGGCAATGACAGGAAGGAGCCAGGAGAAAACAAAAAACAGGATAAACAAGGCAAAGGCCATATCGAACAATCGTTTTTGTATACGCGAAGCTGCATTGTCGAGCGGGATCTCCTGGGGATTGATGACCACAAAATTACCGATCGACTCCATATTGATCCGACTTTTAAACCAGCGTTGGTCTGTCGGCACAAAGCGCAGGCGAATTCCTTTTTTGTTGCATATATCCAGAACCTCTTTCACGGTTATTTCTTCCCGGTTGTTTTTTAAAAAGGAGATGGTGTAAAAGATCAAATGCAGGTCATGCTCATCGATCAGTTTCTCCAGATTTCGGGGGCTCCCGATAAGATTGTTCTCCGGACTTGCTTCGTCGCAAATGTAACCGGAAAAGCGATAGCCCATCAGGGGATTGTTTTCGATAATACGGCGCAATACACGTCCGGTATCGTTACACCCGATAATGGCAGCATGGACCGTATTGATATTTTTGGCTCGTTTGAATTTTAAATAGCTGTATAAAAACAGGTAGAATCCCAGTTTGCCAATATAGAACAGCAGGGAATAATATAAAAAATAGGATCGGTGAAAATTATTGTGTATAAGGATTACAGCTATACTCGCTGCTACAAAATAGAAAATAACCTGCCTTTTGCTTACCCGCCATGCCCGGTTTAAAAAGGTATCGCGCAGGTAAAGGTTCTTCTTGGTGTAGCTAAAATAAGTAATGATCCACGATAAATTTCCGTGTAAAAAATAGATACTTGCCAAATGGGTATTTTCTGACCATAAATTGGGATAAAACCAAAATGTCACGGCCATTGAAGCATTAAGTATGATCAGGTCAATGGCCAGAAAAACAGAAAGTAATTCGTTTTCACGTGATTTCATAAAAGAGATGGGGTTGGGTATTAAACATTAGAAATTAAGGGGGATTATTAATTAGTCAAAATTTATATATTAGTATTAATGATCTGGATTAATGCATAAGCTAAAAATACAGAATTGTTTATTTTAAGGCTTTTTTTCTTAATCCTGAATCATATATCAATTTTATGATTTTAGCAGGTAATAGCCGAAGGATTAAACGAATAACAGGATATATATAATACAGGGAAACAGGTCTTAAACGAAAAATACCATTCATGTATATTTTAAATTCATGAAAAGCTTTAGATTTATTTCTGCGGCTAAATGTTTCCGGTGTTATTCGAAACAGAAAAAGAATTTCAGGGATATTTGCGATTTTCATTTTATTGTTTAGAATATCGAACCATAACGCAAGATCTTGTGTCATTCTGTATTTTTCATTATAACTAATCCCCTGTTTGAAAATCTCACTGCGCATCATTACATCTGAGTGTTGGAGAGGAGTTGCTTTCATTATATATTTGCTCACTTCTTCCGGGCTTACGGGGTATTTTCGAATTACGGTGTGTGTATTGTTTTCATCTATTTCCTGAACAAAAGAACCAACTACCGCTATATCAGGATGGCTATCCAAATGCTCTTTTTGTTTTTTGAAACGATCAGGTAAACAGATGTCGTCACTGTCCATTCGGGCAATGTATTTGCAGGTAATATGTTGAATCCCAATATTCAGTGATTTTGTCAGACCAAGGTTATTTGCATTTTTAATTTGAATATAAGCTTCCCCAATTTTTTGTTGCCATTTTATTATTATTTCATTCAGACTATCAGTAAGATCTCCATCTTCCACAACAATAACCTCATCGGGTTTTAATGTTTGATCATCCCACAAACTTTTAAATGCTAATTCAAGATATTCCGGTTTTTCTTTTTTATAAACCGACATTAATACTGTTACAGACATTATGTATTGTTTTGGATTATTTTTGATACATTAATGTAATAATGGCGTCTTTTTCCCTGAAAAACAGCGTCGAAACTAATGAACATCCCATTTGATGAAAAACGCGGATGCAGATCACAGCGGGTTTCCCCTTTATATTTTGGGCTTTGATATACTTCCAAAAGTTTTATCAGTTCATTGGTTTTAATGTTGTAAAGGGATAAGGTCTGCATCCTGCTTTTATCTGGATAGGAATCGAAAGCTACCCATTGTTTATAGCAGGAGGGATGACCATCACCATATTCCAGTTGGTTCAATGTTTCGCAGTTGACTACCTCACCTGTATTTATATTAAGGATATTATATCCATTTTTGTTACCTGCTCTTACATATCCAATTATTTTTTCGTTGGTTATCCAGTGGCAATGACTTACATATTCTTCATCCAAAATGACTTTTAAGGTTTTGAAATTTGAATACATTAAGCGGTCAAACCTGCGTTCTCCCAGGTAATAGCGATGAATAAATATAAAACCCGATCCGGGAGGGTCTATCATTAAATGATTTACATTGTGTTTGCATTTCTGAAAGATATCCTTTGGTTTCGTTTTTAAAATATCCGCAAGAGGATGTAACATTTTCGTTTTTGCAGATTGAATATCTGTAATCCATATCCCATCTGTTTTAAGCTCATCTATTTCTTCATTGTTTATCTTTGAGTTACAACGGTAACCATAATCAGGCCGCATATGAAGCAGGCGTCTGTAATTTATCGACAGATAGAATTCATCTTTATAACTGGCCTGTACCGGATAATCGAAGCTTGCAATCTTTGATTCTTTTTGAACGGAATAGATATGGGCCAGATATAAATTCGATTCTTGAGAATAACTGTTATAAATTAATTTATCGTCGTTTAACCAATGTGTATAAGGGGGTAAAAACATTTAATACAAACCCCCTCTCCATTATTATTCATTAAAGTCCTTGATTTATTGTTTGTTACGTGAATATTGTACAAGTTGGCGCAAAAAACAATTTGTACAAAAGTATGATTTTGGTTTAATTCTGGTTTAATTATTTGGGTGGATTTGTTTAAATGGCTTTTAAATGTTTAAATAATGGCAACGAAACATGAATAAAACGCCGCAAATGGCTTTAAACAAGCTACAATAGACAAAATATAACCAGAAACCAGAGAGGCCTTAAAACGGCCTTTTTTTATGTCTTTTTGTATGAATTGTTGCTCCCCGGCAAAAAACACTGAAAATTAAAAAATACATGAGTTAGCCCCTAGTTAGCCCCACAAATACCCCTTTTTGTGGGTGTTTTGTGTTGTTTTAGTTCTGAATATGGCTTTTAAAATGGTGTTTTTGCATGGATTACTACCCCTTTATTCCATATTTGCAAAGTGTTTACATAATGCAAATATGCAACACAACTTACAGTGTATTAGTAAATTATGTTATTATGGGTAAGAAAAAGAGTGTAAAAAAACGTGTTTCCAGGTGTATTATTCGTTTTTTTCGGGGTGTTCATGTCCTGGTTCGGCAGCTATTTTAGGATTTAAATGTCTTTGGTAGTTCTTTTTTAGTAGCTGATCAATCTTTTCGTTTAACCTGGCATTTTCGACCGCCTGCTGGTCAATGCGCTGAAACAATGCACTTACTACCGGCGCAACTGGTTCCGATTCAGTATTATTATCTTCTTTTAATGGAGAGCCGATGCCACAAATAAACCATTCCGCAGAATAGTGCGGAAATAATTCTAATATTTTAGAAGCAACGCTACATTTTAGATCGCCATTATTTTTCACAATCTTATTGATAACACCATTCGAAGTGCCCACCATTACTTCTAAAGAGCGGATACTTGTGTTTTCATTCTGCACAATGAATACTATTCGGTCTGCGATATTGTAGAAATTACTATCCAATAAAATCGAATTTTTTCTATTAAAATATTTGATGTTTAGAAATTATTCTACATCTTTGTAGAAAGTTTCAACGTTGAAACTGGCTGTAAAGTTACAAAATCAATAATTAATATCAAATGGGAAAAATTCTAGTAGCAGTTGGTGAGAAAAAAGAGCTGATGAAAATTTTCAACGTGAGCTATGTTTCGGTTAGACGTGCGCTAAATGGAGAAAATTCTACAAAGCTTACTTCCAAGATCCGCAAAGCTGCCATCGAGCGTGGCGGAGTTGAACAACCAGTCGCAAAACTTCAAACTATAAAATAATGAAAAAGATAAGTCTCATAAACTTTACGCTAAGCTTTTTAGCGCTTGTGGGTGTGGATGCCGATGCTACGCCAATGTGGGCAGTGGGTTTGTTGCTCCTTTGGTTTGTGGTGTCGGCTTTTCTTTTGAAAAAGGGGCTGCCCGAATTATGGGAAAGATAAAACGAGGGAGGAGGACAACCCGGTAAAAGGCGCGATGCTGCCGGATCGAAACCGGCACCGGGTACAATTAAAGATTTAAACCGTTAGAGAAAATGTATCAGCAACTTGAAGATAATACAATAGTTATTACGGTAAACGACTGGCTTAATGCCGGGTTGTCGTATAAACAGTATGATCACGACAGGGATAGAGGTTTTCTGAAATTAGCGCGCAGAGGGATAAATGGCAATTCGGAAATTGATGTTTCGAGCATACGCCGCCCGGAACGACTGCGAGTTATTGAGGCTGCTTACGGTAAAATTGAGAAGCACCGCCAAAAAACATCCATTTACGCGGTTGAGATTGACACGGAGGCGCGAAACTTCTACCTGGGGTACACCACTCCTGAAGGTTTTCCGCTTGATCCTGTTAAAGTAGAGGAATATACCAACCAGGCCAGCATTTTAAATGCACTTAAAACGGGCCTTGAAAAACAACTGGCTGCACGTGCCAAAGCAGGGAAAAGGTTAAAAATGGGTGAATTCTGGCAGCAGGCAGCGCATTGGTATTTGGAGCAGATTGAGGATTATCCGTGTAAGGCAATTGGCAACCCGCGAAGTTTGGAAAGGGTGTTTAAGCCGTATATTGATGGTGGGAGGAAGAATTATGAAACGCTGATACACGGTAACCAGGGTAACGATGCTGCAAGGAAGGTTAGTGCAAGGATGGAGCAGCTTCTGGTTGCCCTTTGGCGAACTTACGACAAACCTTTTGTAAATGTGGTGCACGAAAGATACCTGGAGTTTGTTTCCGGTTCGCGCATAATTTACGATACAGTTACCGGTGAGCAATTCGACCCGAAAGACTTCCGCCACAAAGGCCGGGCAATGGAGGTTAGCGTTGCAACGGTTTGGAATTACCTGAAAGATGTTGTTAACGACACAGCTGTGTATGCCGACCGCAACGGAAACTTCGACTACGTGAACAAACGCCGCCCTAAACAAAAACGCAAGCTCGGACGCTACTCTCTCAGTAAAATATCGATGGACGACGTGGCCCTCTCGCGCAAAAGTATTCGTGGCTGGGTATACAAATATATTTCGGTTGACGTATTAAGTGGTTATTGGTTCCGCCCGGCTTATGTTGTGGGCAAACCTACCGTAAGCATTGTTTACGAGGCGTTCCGCAATATGTTTATCGAACTTGGCGAACTTGGCTTGCCGCAACCGGGAGAGCTGGAAGTTGAGCATGCTTTAATGAAACACATTGACTGGTTGCCGGAAGTATTTCAGCATGTGCGTTTTGCAAAATCATCGACCGATAAACGGGCTGAACATGCTATACGCGCGTTTAAATATGGTGTATCGAAAAAAGAGGGACATACGCGGGGCCGCTGGTATGCCAAACACGAAGCTTACAGGGTTGTACGTAATAAAGTAAACGGCGATTTTATTGAGCCTGAATACCAGCCACAAACCATTGTTGCCGATGATTTGGCCGACATTGAAAAACACAACAACGAATTGCATCCTCTGCAAAAAACCTATCCGGGCATGACCCGCAAGCATGTTTTAATCAAACACTTCAATCCAACTCTGAAAGAAATTGAACCCTGGTACCTGTACCGCTTTATTGGCAACGATACCGAAACCAGCATTGTAAATAACGATTACGTACAGGTTCAGCAAATGGATTTCTGGCTGAAAGACTTCCACATGTTGAAAAAGCTGAAACCAAATAATCTAAATGTTACCGCATATTGGCTTCCCGAGCCTGACAATAGTATCGACAAAGTGTACTTGTATCAGGGTGACACTTATATTGGCGAGGCTTACAATTCTACCAAATACGAATACAACGAATTTGCAATTGAACGCGAAGGCGATGCTGAGGAAGATGCAAAAATGCTGCATCAGAATAAACGCAACGCCAAGTTCGACAAAATGGTTAAGGATCGCCGCGAGGAACTGCCTGTTGTTGGCTTTGAAACGCCAGAACAGCAAGCAGCGCGCGCCGAAGTTACTCCAGAGGTTATAGACGAAACCGTTCAACCCCAAAACTATGACGGGTACGACGACCTGGACGAAAATACTGACTGGGCTAAAACAGGATTAAACTCACTTTAATAGATACCACACCTATGATTACCAAAGAATTAAAACTAAAGATTTTAGAAACCTTAAAAGAGGCGCGGAGTAACTTTTACGGCTCTGACGCAAAGTTTGCCATAAGTATCGGCATTTCCGGTTCGCAATACAGCCGGATTAAGAATGGCGAAATTGACAAGGTGCTTAGTGATAGTTTATGGCTTAGCATTGCCCGCCGTTTTAATGTTAGTTTGAATGATCGTAAACAATGGAAATTGGTTAAAACTCCTGTTTTTGAATACATAACCGGTCAGTTAAAGGCGTGTCAGGAAAACGGACTTAGTTACATGCTGTGCGACTATTCTGACATTGGCAAAACAGAGGCGGCCAGGTATTATGCCCGCACAAACAAAAATGCGGTTTATGTTGACTGTTCCCAGGTTAAATCAAAACAACTATTTATTAGGTATATATCGAGAGAATTCGGATTAGGAAGCGATGGTAAGTATGCTGATGTTTATAATAATTTAGTGTACTACATACAAATACTTCCCGATCCTCCAATTATTATACTCGACGAATGGGGCGATGTTGATTATGCAACCTTTATGGAGGTTAAGGCTCTTAAAAACGGGGTAGGTAAAACATGTGCCTTTTATTATATAGGAGCTGAAGGTTTAGAATCGAAAATGCGCAGAGGAATTACCAACAGAAAGGTTGGTTACACTGAAATGTACAGCAGATCGGGCCGTAAGTATGGAAAACTTGAGTTCAAGGATGGCGAAAAAGTGTTGGATAAAAGAAAAGTGCTTGAACAATCTGCCGTTTCAATTATCAAGGCTAACGCTCCAGAAGGCAGCGATTTCAATCAAATTTTGAGAAACATAATAGACGAGGACGGACATCCTTCGCTTCGCCGGTTAGATAATGAATTTGCAAAGCATAAATAGCGATATGGGTAGAGCCTATTCGGTGGCCAACGTGTTCGACGCCAAGTTCCGGGTGCTTGAATTTGACGGGAAGTGGCTCGATGCCGTTGGCTGCCCTGAACTTACCGGTAGCTGGTTCATTTACGGGCCACCCAAAAACGGTAAAACAAGTCTGGCCATGCAACTGGCCAAATACCTCACCACTTTTAAACGGGTTGGGTATAATTCGGTAGAAGAGGGACTGTCGTTATCAATCAGGGAGGCAATGAAGCGGGTAAATATGAAAGAGGTGAAAACCAAATTTATATTGATCGAAAAAGAGAGTGTGCCGGAAATGATTGAGCGCCTGGCAAAACACAAATCGCCCGACATTGTATTTGTTGACTCAGTTCAGTTTTTGGAGCTTAAATTCAGTGAATACAAACGACTGAAAGCCCAGTTCCCGCAAAAACTTTTCATCTATATCTCTCACGTCGACGGACAAAAGCCCGACGGGGCAACAGCCAAACGAATAATGCGCGATGCCAATGTGATTTTCAGAGTTGAAGGTTTTAAAGCTTTCCCAACAGGCCGCTATGGCGGTGGCGAATCCATTGAGATTAATCACAAACTGGCCGACGAGTATCACGGACTAAATAACCTTATAAAATAGACAATCATCATGCAAACAATAATGGACGAAGCAAAGAACCGGTATTTAAAGCGCTTTCATACGCTGCTGAGCAAGATTGAAGGCGATAAGGATCTGATTAAAGAAACCATACTCGACAGCTACGGCGTTGACAGCAGCCGCGATCTGAATGCGCACGAGTTGCTTGAGGCATGTGCCGCCCTGGAAGGCGAAATAAGTCCGCGCTCTGCCAATTACGACCGATGGCGTAAACGCCTGATAGCTGCTATTGGCGGATGGCTCAGGGCCATGAGCCGCGAAAGTAACATCGACTTGATTAAAGCCGTTGCCTGTCGCGCTGCCGGAACCGACAATTTCAACCGCATCCCCATCGAGCGTCTGCAATCGCTTTACTACGCTTTCCAAAAAAAGCAAAAAGACCTGCAATTTGTAGAAGGTATTACCCGCGACGAGCTTGATTACTTAACAGCGATGAATTAATGAGTGGAAAAAAAGCATACAAAAAAAGCAGCATTACGCGCCGTATTAATTACCTGCATACTGTGATTTCTGTACAGGACATCGTTAAAAAATTTGGCCGCTCAGGTATGGGCTACTCACAGCGGTGGATCTACGACAATGTGATTACCGGCGAAAAATCAAATTTCAACATGAGCTATTCAACATTTTGCAAGTGCGTGCTGGTTCCGCGCCCGCGCACCGAACTCGAAAAACTACAAACCAATGAGAAAAATTGAAACCAAAGCCGATCTGGAACTGCGCAAGCAGGAACTGGAGGAACGCATTGAAGAACTAGAAAGCGAGTTATTGAAAGGCTGGGACGAGAAGTTGAGTCGCCAGATAAATATACTGAACCATCACCTGCGCGTATGCAACGAACGCATTAACGACGAATGGATACGAGAAGAGTATAGTGAACCTATTGAGGAACTTAAATAATAAACAAATATGAGTACATCACAATTCCGAAGGATGAGAAGAAAATCTAAAAGTAATCAACCAAAGGGAGCTACCCTGGTAAAACTTGGTGACGATCACAATGGTCGAACTGTATACAAAAATCTGACAACAGGTGAAAAAAAACACCTCGACAGGAGCCGTGGCAAGCATCGCAGCCTAATACCAGCCTATGCTTTCAATTCCTTTATTGTTCCCCAGGAACGCGGCACGCTAAAAGCAGAAAAAGTATTAAAAGAAGCTGAAAAAGCCCGCAGCTTGCGGCTAGTAGCTATAAGCTAATTTGAATTATGGCAACACTCGGATTCTCAACAAAATGGCCTAAAAACATGGGCGGCGGCGACACCTTGTTTGTTCCAAAAATTTGGAAAGGATTAATCGATAACGACCTCGCTAAGTGGGCAGGCCAACATTCTGAATATGAAACCTGGGCTGATTATAGCTTATCGGCTGAAATAATAGATTCAGAATACTATAAGTGGTTCAGTGGAAACACAGTATTTGTCCGCGAACAAAATGCGAAGCTCCACACCATGCGTAAAGACCCGAAAGGGCTTTGGGTACCGGGACGTAAAATACACATGGTTGTTTTTAACCGCACTAAGAACCGCTTTCAGTTTGCTCCGGTGTTGAAAGTAAAGTCGACACAGGAAGTAAGCATTAAATACAAAGGTGCCGACAAATATCCGGTGGTAACCATCGATAACAAACGATTTACTGCCAATGATCGCTACGGCGTTGAAATGCTGCGCGAGATAGCTTTTAACGATGGTTTTAATTCGATGGATCATTTTTTTATGTGGTTCAACACCAACGATACATACAAACTTATTCACTGGACAGATTTAAAATATTAATATGAATAACAAAAGCACCTATCTTTTTTTCGACACAGAAACAACCGGATTACCAAACGATTTTAATGCTCCGTTTACTGATTCTGACAACTGGCCCCGCCTGGTTCAACTGGCATGGATTGTTACCGATGAAAAGGGGGGGCCTCTCGATGAGCAAGATTATATAATTCAGCCAAATGGCTTTGAAATTCCTGCCGACGTTGTGGATGTTCACGGCATAACTACCGAGAAGGCGCTTAGTGAAGGATATAGTCTTACAGGTGTGCTCGATAAATTCTGGAATGCAATTTCTCAATCTGAGTTTATTGTTGGGCACAATGTGACTTTTGACGTAAATATAGTTTCTGCCGAATTTTATCGCATGGGCATGTTCAATGCGCTTTTTTTAGGAAAAATATTGCTCGATACCAAAAAGGCAGGAGCAGATATCTGTAAAATTCCAAACCCTCACGATTATGAAGGTTATAAATGGCCCCGCCTAAAAGAGCTGTACCGCCATTTGTTCGGTGAAGATTTTGAGAACGCGCACGATGCCTTTGCCGACATTACTGCTACCGAACGCTGCTTCTGGAAAATGAGAGAAATGAACGCTATTTAATCAATTTTTAAACAGCATTTAAATGATAGATAAAAAAGATATTGCAATACTTCCGTTCGATACGCAGGCAGAGGTGTTAAATCCTCAACTGGTTGGCGTTGTTAGAACTTATACGGGCGGATCGATAAATGTACTGAAGCCAGATTCCGGTGATATTTTTATAGAAGATATTGCCCACGCATTAAGCAATATGTGTCGCTTTGGAGGCCACACAACCCGTTTTTACAGCGTAGCCGAACATTGCATCCGCTGTGCCGAAATGGTTGGCCCTGAAAACGCATTGGCAGCTTTACTGCACGATGCAAGCGAAGCCTACCTGGTTGATGTGCCATCGCCGGTAAAGGTGGCTATTCCGCAATACATTGAGATTGAGGTTGAGCTGATGCGCGTAATTGCCAATAAATACGGTTTTGAATGGCCCCTGCACCGACAGGTAAAACGCGCAGACAGCGCCATGCTTCAACTGGAATGGGATAACCTTATGCTTACCTGCAATTGGGTAACCATGCCAGCCGAATACGCCCGCGCTCGCTTCCTTGAACTATTCGACACATTAACATCAAAATAATTAGGAGGAATAATTTATGATTCAACAAGCAAAAGAAAAACACTGGATTGATGTTGACGGAGCTCCTGTTCCGAAAAAGTACATCGATGCCACTACGCTAAAAAAAGAGCGTGTTATTGGCAAGGTAGTAAACAAAACTTTAGCCTTCCAGAAAAAGGCTATTGAACTAAAAGAAGCCATTATGGCTGAATGTGACGACCTGTATGTTGAGTTAATGAAACAGGCAGGTGTGAAAATTGAAGAGCGCAAAGGGAACTACCAGCTTGCCAGCTTCGATAAGTCGGTAAAAATAGAAATGAAAGTTTCTGATCGTATCGAATTTGACGAGCATATCAATTTTGCACAGGAGAAAATTAAAGAGTTTTTGGCAAAGAAAACAGTGGGTATTGATTCCGACCTTTCGGAGCTGATAAACTCGGCATTTCAAACCAAAAAGAACCGGCTCGACACCAAAAGTATTTTCAAACTTTTCACTTTAAAAATCAATCATCCTATTTGGGAAGAGGCAATGTCACTGATTAAAAAGTCGATTCAGAAAAACAAATCGGTGCGCTACCTGGCCGTTTATGAAAAAGACGAAGAGGGGAAATACAAGCAGATACAGCTTAATTTCTCGTCGCTCTAAAGAAACAACCTGGCGGAGTAAAGGTAAACCGACCGCGTTCATACAATTTTTTCGTAGCAACAGGCGGGGAGATTTTAATTAAAGTTTTCTGAATTTTTCGAGGTTACGAAACCATGCACCCCGCCTTTTTGCCGGGAACCTGGTGGTCTTTACGAAACTCTGCGGGGTTCGATTCCCCGCCCCGGCACATTAAAACAGCGGGCATAATACCTCCCCGATGTCTTGGGGAGCGACGGTTCGGATGGTTTTACGACTTAAAGCAGTCCCGCTGGCCTTTTTCTGTACATGGGTATCATTGAGCTGCCAATCCGAATAAAGACTGACAGCCCGGAAAGACGGGCAAAGGAGAAAGTAAAAAAGAGCTGGAAGCTAGAAGCTCGCGGCTCGAAGCTAAAAATACAAATAAAACCCTCCGCAGTCAGGCACGACAAAACGGAGGGCATGTTAAACCGGGTGAATTCACCCATAATTCAATACAAAAATATGGAAAATATTCCGCGTAGAAACAGACTAGACTTATGCAAACCTTCAGAGCTGGCTATTGTAACAGCTGTTGAACAGGTTGAGAAGATGGGAGCATCGGTTAAATTAACCGATGCCGTTACAAAACTGAATGAAGCCAGGGAACTGGTTGCCGACTTTATTGACCAGCAGATTGCCGACGACTGGAGAGTAAAAAAATTCGACGAGGCATGTACTCGTTTGGGGTTAAACTCAAATTCTATTATAACGGCTGCCGACACTCCGGACGAGGCCGCATACAAAAAGCTGAAAGTTATTGCCAAAGCGATAAACAACGGCTGGACACCTGACTGGAACGACAACGACCAGAAAAAGTGGTGGCCTTGGTTTGTTCTGTCTTCGGGTTTCGGTTTTTCGGTCTCGGGTTACGACTACGGTCTCTCGACTTCGCCTGTCGGGTCTCGCCTTTGCTTCGAAAGCAAAGAGAAAAGCGACTATGCCGCAAAAACATTCCTTAGCATTTACGAAGAGTTTTTAACCATTAAAAAGTAACACCATGACTGATAAAAAACAAAACACCCAGGATAAGGCTGAATTCGATTTCAGAACAATAAAAACCTTTGAAGATGCCTGTAAAAAAGAGGGTATCGATCCCGAGCAGTTGCCGGAGCTTGCAAAAATGCCGGAAGAGTTTGTTAAACCACTTATCGCGGCCTATAAGCTGATGGTTATTTTTAAGGCTATCAACAATGGCTGGCGTCCCGATTGGAGCAATTACGATCAAGGTAAGTATTTCCCCTGGTTTGGGGTTCTGTCTTCGGGTTTCGGGTTCGGTCACTCGTATTACGGCTACGTTCGCTCGGATGCGGATGTCGGGTCTCGCCTTTGCACTGATAGCAGTGAAAAGGCCCCGTACATTGCAGAGCAGTTCCAGGACGAATACAAGGACTTCTTTTTATACCCCGAAGGGGAATAATTGAATAATGGGTTGTACGCTGCTTTACTGTCAGTTCTGTCTTCAGGTTTCAGGTTCGATAACTCGAATTACAACTACGATAACTCGAATACGAATGTCAGGTCTCATCTTAGCTAAAAACGTTTGCAGCGTAAACCCTGCCACTTGGCAAAAAACAAAACATTTTAACGGGGCGTTGGTAGCCAAAACGAAAACGACCCATTGAAGCAAAGGCAAATGAAACGTATCGGAAATTTATACCAGCAGATTTACAGCATCGAAAACCTGCAACTGGCTGATCAGATAGCCCGGAAAGGAAAAGCAAAACAACCTGGTGTGATCTGGCACGACAGGAGCCGGGAAGCCAATATTCAGAAGCTGCACGAAATGTTGAGGGACAAAACATACCAAACAAGCAAATACACTACGTTTACGATTTTTGAACCCAAAGAACGCCTGATCTTCCGTTTGCCTTACTTTCCCGACCGCATTACCCATCACGCGGTAATGAATATCCTGGAACCGGTTTTTGTTTCAACTTTCACGGTAGACACTTACAGTTGCATTAAAGGCCGTGGCATACATGCCTGTGCCAATGCGGTTAAACGTGCCCTGCGCGATGTGGAAGGCACTCAGTTTTGCCTGAAGCTGGATATAAAGAAATTTTATCCGAGCATCGACCACGAAATTCTGAAACAATTACTCCGAAGAAAGATAAAGGATAACGATCTGCTTTGGTTGCTCGATGAAATTATCGACAGTACCGATGGTCTGCCAATTGGCAACTACCTGAGCCAGTATTTTGCCAACTTCTACCTTACTTATTTCGACCACTGGCTGAAAGAAGTGAAACACGTAAAATATTACTTCAGGTATGCCGACGACCTGGTGATACTTGCCGACAGCAAACCGTATTTACACGGTTTATTTGCCTATATCCGAAACTACCTATCCGGCAACTTAAAACTGGAAGTAAAACAAAACTACCAGGTATTCCCGGTAGCATCGCGCGGGATCGACTTTGTAGGATATGTATTTTTCCACACGCACACCCGCCTGCGAAAAAGCATTAAAAAGAACTTTGCCCGCATGTTAAAGCAGCGCAAAAACGATAAATCGATTGCAAGCTACAACGGCTGGGCAGCGCATTGCGATAGCAAAAACCTCTTGAAAAAATTACTCAATGAATAGTTTTAAACAGTTCAACATAAAAGCCCCTGAGAGGGGATTTGAAGGCGAAAAAATTAAGATTTCAAAAGTATTGAACCGTGAGATAGTTGTTCACCGGTTTAAAATTGAAGACTCGAAAGTGTTTAAGAAAGGTGCAGACAAATGCCTGCATCTCGAAATTACTTTTAATTGGACTAAGCACGTACTGTTTACCGGATCAACCGGGTTACTCGATGCCATTAAGCAGGTTCCTGCTGATGGTTTCCCATTTAAAACCACCATAGTGGAAGAAAACGACAGGTATATGTTTACGTGATGGATAATCTTTTTGGAATAGAAAAAATATCAGTTGGAGATTGTCAGGAATTAACAATTCAATCGATCAATGCTTACGCATACCAACACGATCATTGGGTGATTGCCTGGAGTGGTGGTAAAGATTCAACTACCGTTATGACATTGATAATCTACTTGATTTTATCAGGTCAGATCAGGCAGCCCAAAAGCTTAACGGTAATGTATGCCGACACCCGTCTCGAACTTGAGCCCTTGCAGGTTTCAGCGATGAATATGCTGAACCAGTTAAAAGCACTGAATCTTTCGTGGTTAAAAACTCGGGTTGTAATGGCCGATATCGACCACCGTTTTATGGTGTACATGCTTGGCCGTGGTGTTCCTCCTCCCAATAACATGACATTGCGCTGGTGTACCAACCAGATCAAAGTTCAGCCAATGCAGGATGCCATTGCCGCCGAATTTGAAACAATAGGAGAAAAGGTATTAACTATTACAGGTGTTCGCATGGGTGAGAGTGCGATCCGTGACGGTCGCCTGTCGATGGCCTGTTCAAAGAACGGAGCCGAATGTGGACAGGGTTGGTATATGAATACCCTAGACAATAAGATCACAGCCACAATTGCTCCTATAATACACTGGCGGGTTTGTAATGTTTGGGATTGGCTTCAAATATTCGCACCTCAGAAAAAGTACGGAGGATGGGACACAACCATGTTGGCTCAGGCTTATGGAGGCGACCATGCCAACGAAGTAAACGCACGAACCGGCTGCTATGGCTGTCCACTTGCAAACCACGATACAGCCCTGGATGCTGTTATGAAACAATTCCCTGATGATTGGAGCTACTTGGCACCACTTAAAGAGCTACGCCCATTATACAGGGAAATGCGTGAATTTCAATACCGGCTTCGCAAACATGGTGAAACTAATAAGGATGGATCGATGGCGAAGAATCCTTATCGCGTTGGGCCACTTACTATGGAAGCTCGGAAACACTTTACTTATCAAATCCTAAAAATTCAGGCAAAAGTTAATAAGGTGGCAAAAGAACTTGGCCGACCAAAAATTGACATTATCAACAAAGAGGAATTGGATCGGATTACCTGGCACTGGGAAAACAACATCTGGCCACGGAGATGGGAAGGAACCGAACCTTTGGCTACCATGCCTTTTAATCAGCAGTTCAACGATGGATCAATGAGTTTGCAACTATTTAACAATACAAGCAATGGCTGAAGTTTATAAACAATCAGAAAATGTACTGGTGTGCTATACACGTGGGCTGAATTATACCGGCTTTTTGAAAGGTGCTGAAAAAGAACTCGACCAGGAACCGGTGCAGCTCGAAGGTGGAACGTTAACACCCGGCGACCGCATTGTTGGTTTCAAATCGGGCAATTCGCGCACATCGTTTCTTCTACAGTATGATTATATGACTTACCTGGGCAAAAATGGCCCTGAGCTTTATTTCGATATTTACGACTCGAAAAGCCATGCCAAACAAGGCAATTTGTTTGAGGAAAGACCTCTTTGGTTACTTACGTTTCCTATGGCCGATCCCGGTTGTTTACTAATGTTTTCGAAACCCGGCGCAGGCTGGGATATTCGCCCACGTGAAATAATTCGATTTACTCAACAATAAAAAGTTTAAATATCATGGCAACAACAAAATCACAAACAAAACAGATCCGCGCTCACCTGGAGAGTGGAAAGACAATAACGTCTCTTGAAGCATTATTCCTTTGTGGATGCCAGCGTTTGGGAGGACGAATTTATGACCTTAGGCATGATAATGGGTTAAATATTCACACCGAAATGGTAAAACGCAACGGCAAGCGGGTAGCCGAGTATTCACTTATAAATGTTGGGGTATGCAATTAGAAGATATAAACACTTTTGCTCCCTGGTTGGTAAGCCTTAAATACAACCGGTACACCCGCAGTTTTACAGCTGTTTTCCACGAAAATCGCATTGTGGAAACACCCAGCTTCGAAACGGTGGTTAAGGAGTTGAAAAAGCATGTTATTTCTGAAATAATAGAGCTGGTTTCTGAAGCTCTCGGAGTACCCGAAGATAAACTGGTAAGCCGCGACCGTTTTCAGGACTTTGTTGATGCACGCATAGTTACCAGCATTATTACACACCGTTTGTTTGATAACAAAATAAAAGTAGCAGAACTGGCAACCCAACTGGGGTATTACCAGCATTCGTCGGTACTAAGAGCCAGAAAACAGGACGATATTAAAGAGATTAAACAAAAACTAAACAAAGTGTACCGCACTTTTCCCTTTTTGGAAAGCGGGGACTTTGAATTTTAAATGACCGCTCAACGGCAAATGTAAATTTTCGTAGCGTGAAATTTGCACCGGCCCCGATTAATTGCATAAATAAAAAAGCGAAGCGTAGGCAAAAATACAAAATAAAATGAAATATTTGTGGAAAACGCTTGCTTATCCAAAATAAATAGTTATATTTGTAGTGTTGTTAGCAATGAAGCTACTTCGAAAAACAAAAACATCATGACTTATTTAATAGTAGAAACCGACGTAAGAGTAAACAGAAAAGGTACAATAAAAGACAATAACGTAGTCGAAGAATTTGACACGTTAGAAGAAGCAAAAGAAGTATTTGCAGAATTAAGCAAAGAGAAAGCTGTAAAATGCTACTCAGACCACAAAGAAACTATTTTGAGATTAGTATCTCAGGAAATTAAGCCTTACAATGAGCGTAGAAACGAGCACTACAGCGAATGGACACCAATTCAAGAAACTATTTTAAACTTTTAATCTATGCCATTCTGGTTTTTAAACAAAGAAACGAACACCGCTAAAATATACGGCGGTGTTTCTGCTATTATTAAGCACGAAGGAATTGAACAAACTCATAAGAGTAGATTAACGGAACATTTTTCAAGAAAGAAACTAAATACTTTCGAGGACGATGTTTATAGGATAAAACGCTGCGAAGTGCTAACGACCAAATCCAAACCAGTTTGAAAAACTGGAAGCGGGCGGGGCTTTTTTATTCCTCGAATCCGCACATATTTATTAATTGCACTTACCAGCTATGAAATTTACATATTGTTACCATGCCGAAGGGTACGTTTTGCGCTTACGTGCCTTTCAAATTTGCTTAAATATTCAGCGCAAAATGCATGGTAACGGCAAATGTAAATTTTCGTAGCGTGAAATTTGCACCGGCCCCGATTAATTGCATAAATAAAAAAGCGAAGCGTAGGCAAAAATACAAAATAAAATGAAATATTTGTGGAAAACGCTTGCTTATCCAAAATAAATAGTTATATTTGTAGTGTTGTTAGCAATGAAGCTACTTCGAAAAACAAAAACATCATGACTTATTTAATAGTAGAAACCGACGTAAGAGTAAACAGAAAAGGTACAATAAAAGACAATAACGTAGTCGAAGAATTTGACACGTTAGAAGAAGCAAAAGAAGTATTTGCAGAATTAAGCAAAGAGAAAGCTGTAAAATGCTACTCAGACCACAAAGAAACTATTTTGAGATTAGTATCTCAGGAAATTAAGCCTTACAATGAGCGTAGAAACGAGCACTACAGCGAATGGACACCAATTCAAGAAACTATTTTAAACTTTTAATCTATGCCATTCTGGTTTTTAAACAAAGAAACGAACACCGCTAAAATATACGGCGGTGTTTCTGCTATTATTAAGCACGAAGGAATTGAACAAACTCATAAGAGTAGATTAACGGAACATTTTTCAAGAAAGAAACTAAATACTTTCGAGGACGATGTTTATAGGATAAAACGCTGCGAAGTGCTAACGACCAAATCCAAACCAGTTTGAAAAACTGGAAGCGGGCGGGGCTTTTTTATTCCTCGAATCCGCACATATTTATTAATTGCACTTACCAGCTATGAAATTTACATATTGTTACCATGCCGAAGGGTGATTACATTTGCTGACTGTTAGCGGGCGTTTTTCAGCATAAAATACCGTTCATTGCCAATGAACATCTATTTTTACTATATTTAAATCACTTTTCAATAACCTTTAAAAACATTTGAATTATGAAAAAAATTACATTCATTATCATTATTACTTTAATTGTAAATTTTGCTTTTGCACAAGAACCAATAAAAGCCTATGGTACAATTAACTTTGGAATGACAAAAAGCGAAATTAAAAAGGCTGTAAAAACTGATGACAATTTAAAAATCATTAGCGGTAAAATAATTACAGAAATTTTTGGCGAAAAGTATTTCGGTGCTTTCGACTACGAAAAAGGTAAAATGGAGCGACTTTGGCTACATCATTATCAGGCTAACCTTGCAGGATACCATCGCAAATATAATGTATATACCATTAATAGACTTGAGGGCGATCTTGACAAAATCTATAAGTTTTTTACAGAGCAATATGGAGAACCAATTTCGCCGTTTAAATATACTCACCCTGCTGATATTGATCCATTTGGTTTTTCAATATGTTCGACATGGATTGACGGCGAAAGAATAATAATGCTATACGAACGCAGCTATAATTCTGTTGTTTATCCACAAATTTCACTGTTAACAAAAAGCTATTTCGATAAAGTGGTTGATAACCAAACTGAAATAATGGAAGAAGATAAGCAACAAACAAAAGAAATGTTTAAGTGATTTTATTTTTAGGACAATGGACGACTATTTAAAAAATTATATGCGTCACAGGTTCCCTCCGTTTTTCATATGGCTTATACTAGCAATTGTTGTTATTGCTATACTCTGTTCTATTTTTGAATATTTGTTTTGACACTATAAGAAATTAGAAATACGAGCGCAAGCCGTAAAAAAAGGAACCATTGCCATTACAAGCAATGGTTCTTTTTTTTATATTCGTCGTCGACTTACAATTCTACTTAATTAATAATCCCGAAGTATGGCTTGCTATAAGTGTATACCACATAGGCAAAGCCGCTATGGTGGCCCCGATGGAAACGTCGGGACTGATTCATAAATACTTCGGTAATTAGAATTGTAAGTCACACCTAAGGCGGCTTTGTTCGCTTTTTCGGGGAAGACAATCACTATAAAACCCAATTAATAAAGCCATGAGCAAAAATGATTTAGCCAGGGCATTTAATACCCTTGTAACCTATAACGACATTGAAGTTTATGTAGAAACTCTCGACGATTTTTTTGAGTGCTGGCTTACGCACGAGCGTACCGACAGCGACAGTTCTAACGAGCGTGCAACCAGGTATTATGCCTACAAAAACCTAAAAGATTTTCTTATTAAATCTGCAACTTCGAGTCAAACTCCACATAAGTAACCATCCATCCGTTCAGGCGGTGCCAGTGCCTCCATCCGCTAAACAAAAAAGGTTTGGCCAGCTTAGTTCCGTCTTTCTCGGGAATAAACCTTTCCAGCGCCGTTTTTGCGGCCAGTGCCATTGTTTCGTGGCTGCTTACCTCGCTGTCGGGCAGGCCGTCGTGTGTTTGTACCTGCTGTGCATATACGTGTATGCGAACCTTTAGCTGTGCCTGCCTGGCGGAGTTACTTACAAATTCAAAGTCAAGTTGTTCCGGGAACTCCACAAAGAAGCCTTTCCGGTAGGGCCATCCTTTGTTTTCGTACTGCATGTTAAGCCACTGTGTGTTTTCGGCATCGGCTATTGCTGCCAGTTGGGTTTTAATTGCCTGATAAATGTCGTTATACATGGTTTTAAACTTTTAGCTTTGAGTGGCGAGTAGCGAGTGGCGAGGAAAAAAGCTCGTGGCTCGAAGCTCGTGGCTCGAAACTTGTTTTACTTAAAAATATCCTCCGCCATTCGGTCGAATTTATCCTGAATGCGTTTGTCCAGCGCATCGCTGGGGCCAATCATTTGCCGTTGTGGCATATCGAACCCCGGAGGCCGACCACTCTGTAATCCGTCGTTATGGGCTTCGGTGTAAGGCAGCGCACTGGTAAACTCCACCTGAGTTTCGCGGGCTGTGGTGTCGTTGGTAAAGCTGCGGCGCATGGTTCCGCCCCGTTTTTCGCCAATAAGCGTTGGTTTGCTCCCCTGCTTTTTCTTTTTCCACGACTTGTAACTTCCCTGTTTTGTTTCAAATCCCTGGTGTTTGAAGTTGTCGGCAATAAACCTTAGCCCCTCCACCTTGGCAATACGTGGTAAATCCTTCACAAACTGAGGGATGCGCCGGGTAATCTCTTGTATTTTTCGTTGAAATTCGTTTGCCATTTTCAATTTTATGCCTTAATTTTGCATTGTAACCGGTTTACATTCAGCCGTAACTTTATACGCTACGGTGATGGTGCGAATCGGTTATTTCTTTTCAGTAATGGAATATAGCTTAAATGTGCCATCTTGCATTTCGCGTACTTTAACCAACGACTTCACTCCACCAATATTCACTTCAGCTTTATGGTACTGTTTTACCATTGGGTTGGGCTTTTTATTTGCTTCTATTTCCCAGTTTAATCCTTTTAATAAAGATGGTAGATTCTCAAGTGCCAGATTCCGTTTAAAAAGCTCGCTGTGTGTTTGCGACATAAGGTGGTTGAAACCTTTCCCACTTAACTCTACTGATCCCAGTCCGCTTACGTTGATGGCTTTTCCTTTGTATTTTTTCCCAAATTGTCGTGACTGTTTTGTCAGCAGGTTCCTTCCTTCCTTATCAATTAGCTTTTTATTGCCCTTTGTTTGGTAATATCCGGCGTTATCAGAGAAAAGCTTCTGGTCTATACCCGGATTAAAATCGAATCCTTTATCGGGCTTTATTTTGTCCCAGCCGGGAACTTTATTCACCGGGGCATCGGTTTGAATCACATCGCAACCACATCCCCATCCGTTTGGCGGGTAAATTTTACGCCACATGGGGTCGTTCATTGGCAAAACCAACCCATCGAGTGCCATGTGTTCCGGTCTTCCGTTCGGGTTTCCGCTGTGTCGGTATTCCAGGTTCGGGTACAAATCGGCATTCTCCTGGAAGCCCTGCCATTTTTTTGCCATCAGGCTGTTGTTAATTGCCGCGTTGTGTTCGGTTTTTAGCCAGTTTACGTTGTATTGTTCTGTCAGTGGCTTGGCTACTTTTTTAAACTGGCTGAATGTCCGTATTTTGCCGTCGTCGCCCTTTAACAATGCAAACAATTCCGCCTGCTCTTCGTGGTTTTTAAACGCCGAAAATGTGGCTGCATCCTGTGTGAGGTTGGCAAACAGTTCAAACTCCGGGCTGTTGAAATTTGTTTTTGAAATATCAATACCGGTTCCTTTTTGGATAGCATCGCTAAGCCGTTCGTGGTTAAGTTGCCACATTTCGCGGTCGATACCTCCGATATTTCCTTTGCTTTCGTAAAATCGTTTAAGCCAGCCTTCCAACGGGTCGATGCCTACTATGCGCAGCCCGTTTAGCTCCAGGGAAGACTGGCCGATGATTTTACCCGTGCGGCGGCTTCTTCCCCTCCTTCAGGGGGTGTGTACTCAGGATCTTCCGGGTTGGTATTTTTTTCGCCCTGTTTGGGGTCGAGTTCCGTAAAGCGTATCTTATCGCCTGCCTGCAACGGGTATCCGTGCCAGATCAGGAAAGGGATCAGCTCATAATTTACATAGTTACTCAGTCGGCGCAGACGTGCGGCATGGTAGTCGTTCAGTATGCGTTCGTGTACTTCTGCCGATCCTACAAAAGCTTTCTCCTCACTGGTTCCTGTCTGTCCGTTCATCAGCTTGCTAATCTGCTCATCAATCAGGCGGATATTCTTTTCGAAAATCTGGTAACCGGTTGGCCCCGACTTCGACTCCAGCGTGTCGATTTCGTCTTCCGAGTCGGTAATAAAATAAGCGTTGTTGGCAAAATTCCGGGCAGCCCGTTCGCGTTTGTTCAGTTCTTCGCCTTCGGCATCGGTTTTAATAACCAGGTGCGGTTTTCCCCACTTTTCGCTCAGCTCGCTCCAGTCGCGTCGGGCAAAGGCTTTCCATATCACTTCACGGCTTACCAGTTCTAACAGTCCCAAATCATCCGGTTCTCCGATTTCAACGAGGAAAAATTTCCACGGGTTATCGCCGTAAGGAATTCCGCTGGTATCGGTTTCGTTGATAAGTACATTACGGTTGTGCGGATAAATGTTTTTACGTGAAAAAACAGAGCACCCTTCCCATTCGCCGTCTTCATCCTTCTGGCCGAATTCAACTACCGTGTAGCCCCACATATCGTAGTCGAAAAAGTGTTTAACAAACTGCGAAAACCAGGGGCGCATAAACAGCTTGCTCAGCTCGTCGTTGTCGTTATCATCGCGGGTTATCACAAATGGCGAAGCCTGTAATTTATTTACGGCCACATCGTACTGACTGCGCACATGAGCATCGGTCATGGTATTGCGGTAAATTTCGTACAGGTCGAGCCAGCTCGGGTTGTTAATGTCCCGCGCATTTTCAACCGCCTGGCGAAGTGTGGCCATTTGCATTTTTACCCTGTCGGGCTGAGGGCGGTTTACTTCACCACTCAAGCGTTTGCCTTTTTTTACAGTCTGCTCGGTAGCAGCTGCTTTGGAATTACGGCTTATTTCAAAACTGAACTTCATACTTTAGACTTTAAACTTTAAACTCTGAACTACATATAAAATGGATCGTGGCTTCGCTGGTCGTCGGCATCGGAACGGAAACGGGTAATCGTTTCCCCATCGTCGTCGGTAAGGCTGTCGAGCGTTGAGGCAAGGCCGTTGCACACATCTATAATATGCTGGTATTCCTTATCGAAATTGTCTTTTATCCGTTCCGGGATCTCGTCGTCGATTACGGTGTTGTACAAATAGTAAGCGGTGATGCTTACCAGTATGCGCACCAGCTCTTTATTGCGCGACGTGCTTGTTTTTGCCAGTTCCCCGTCGATGTCGTACAGGCTGTAAAGGCAACTCAGTTCGCTTATGGCAAACTTTTCAGCTTCAACCAGGTTCTCCGAGTCGGTACCTTTTAAGTTTGCCAGTGTCGATGCGGCAATGATCCCCTTAAAATCGTTTTCATCGAGAAATTGCAGTGCCATAACTCATTAATTTTCATAGTAAAACACCATATAAAACCGGTCGGTAACATTAATCGAGAACGGTTTGATTTTCTTCTCGTTAATAAAATCGCACAGGTTATCGGCATTCATAAAGCTTTGGCTTTTGAGCACAGAGCCTTGAGCTGATGGCTTCGGGCTTTGTTCGCCTGCCTGTTCGTTTTTCTTTTTGTTTAGTATTCCCATATCCTATTGTTTTGCTCGCAGCTTGTGGCTACGATGGTTTAAAATGCACTTCTTTCGCTGTTGTGGTAATAGCTGCCTTGCCGCGATGTCTGGCTGCGGCTTCCTTTTTTCTTCCCTGTGTTCAGTTTAAATATTCCGCCTTCCACGGAGTCGGGGCCGTCGTCCCACTGATAGTCGGGGAACCCGATAAACTGATTCCGAAGTTCGATCATGTGAGGGTTGCTTTTCATGGCTTCGTTAAAGCGGATAAAACCAAAATCGGTAAAGGCAGTCAGTGCCTCAATCCGTTGCTCTTTGTCGGGTTTTGCACGCAGATCGCGTTTAATCATTAGTAGCCCGTTGTTTTCTTCGCCATAGCGCCAGTATTCGTCGAGCATAATGTCCTGGATAAAATTGGCTTCCATCCAGTGTTTACAGCTTACATTACCTGGTATCTGGTCGGCAATGGTGTAATGCGCTTTTACCATTTCTGGCGTGGTACATTGCTGTACGTAGCAGTCGATAATGTCGAAGTACCTGCCAATACGACCAATCAGAACAATACTTTTACAGTCGGAAAACATGCTCTTTTTATAACTGGGGTCGTTGTAGGTACACACCTTGTCGTAAGCAGTAAGCGGTAACACCTTAATCCAGGGCAGATGTTCTTCTTTAAATATGCTTCCTTCGAACAGGTGCTCGTGGAAGTATTCACGCATGGCTATACGCCAGCCCATACGCCGCATTTTTGCCAGTATCTGTTCGCGGGTGTAGTTTTCCTTCCATGCCGGAACCGCCTTTTCGCTCAGGTCTTTTTTGTGCGAACGCGGATTTTCGAGTGCAAAAACTTCGAGGTAATGTATGCCTTCGCGCAGCGGGTCTTCGGGTTCAATATTTCCGGCCAAATGTGCCAGTATCGACTTTTTGTGAATACCGTTACCCACACAAATCAGGCGGCTGCGTTCGATGGGCATTGCTCCGTAAAAGTCGCCCAGAATCCAATCCACTGCATCTTTTACCAGCGACAGGTTTTTAACGATTTTTGCATCGTCAATGTCATCTATCAGCCCGTAGTTTGGCCGTTTTTCGGCCTTGCGGGTTCCACGCGGGCTTTGTCCGCGACCGAAAGCCCAAAAGCCCACACCGTCGGCAGTTACAAAATGGCCGTCTTTCCAGTTGCCCAGGCTGTATTGTTCGCCAAAGTCGGCAATGTACTGTTTGTTAAACATTAATTCGGCCTGAACATCCGCAAGCAATCCGCGTGCTTTTTCCTGGTTCGCGCTTCCGAGCATCATTCCGGTGAGTTCACCCCGCGCTTTTAACTGGAGCGGAAGTATCACGCCGAATAGTATGGATTTGGCGTGTTCGCGCGGAAACTTGTACACGCCCATCATATCTTTATTATCGAGTACCTGTTTAGCCGATTTTTTGTGGAACCAGCCAAAAGGTTTAGTGGCCAGGTGCGGACAGTAGCGTTGAGCAAACGCACCTGTATCGGCTAGTGCCTTTTTAATAGCCTTCTCTTTTTGAGAGGCCGTTTCGCGTTTCACCGGACTGGAACCAACAATGTCGGCTTTTTCCCTGAGCCACTCTTCATATTCCTTTTTATCTTTTGCCGTCCAGCTGCTCATGCTACTTTCTTAAAAGGTTGATGTAATCTTCCACATGTGGAATTATGTCGCGGGCCAGTTCTACATCTTCGCTTTTCAGATAGTTGGTGAACTGGCGCAGGATCTTCACCTTGTCGCTCCATTCGAGTTCTTTGCGTTTAATGGTTGTAAATAGTTTTTGCAGGGCATCGATTTCGCCTTTTGGAATCAGACATTCTTTTAGCTCATCCACTTCCATTTTGTCGGTAAGCTTTTCTGAAAGTTTATCAGAGATCATGCGCACCACTTTGCTTTGGTGAGCCAGCGATGTAAGTGCATCCTCTTCAGCGGTGTTCTGTTTTATACTCTGTTCGAGTATCCGTTTCTTGATTCCCTTTTTATTAGAATACTTCGAAACGGTGTTTTCGCTTAACCGTAATATCCTGGCGATTTCAGTTTGCTCAAATCCTGCTTTGAGCAGTGCTTCAATCGCTGCTTCGCGTGACTGAGCCATACTTTTTCAGTTTTAATTTGAATCAAAATTCATATTTATTCACTCTATTTTGAAACTTCTTATCGTTAAATGCAAACTTTATTGCACTGAATGACAAGAAGTTTGCAAAGTGTTCAGGAATGAGGAAAATTTGTTTCTGAATATTTATGCAAAACGAGTGGAACTGAAATTCAGCAAAATAGTCAATCGCGAAAAGCGCAGTATAGAAATGCTTCTGTACGGCGAATTGGGTAGCGACAGAGAGAAAGGAGAAATTAACGGGCATGCTTTTGCCCAGGAGCTGAACTGGCTGGGGCGCGAATACGATGAAATAACGATTCGGGTTAATTCAAACGGCGGTTCGGTTTCTCACGGCCTTTCAATTGTATCGGAAATGATGGCATCGCCTGCTTTTATTGTAGTTAAAGTTGACGGTGTTGCCGCAAGCATGGCCGCTGTTATTCTGGCCGCCGCCGATAAAGTGGTGATGAACGACTATGCCAAGGTAATGATCCACTCACCTTACTATGCTGCCGAAGATGGAAGCAGGAGTACTAAGCTAAGTGCCAAAGATCAGAAAGCACTTAAAATGCTGAAATCGACCCTTGCCGAGTTACTGGCAAAACGCGGCATCGAACAGGACGAAATTACCCGCATGATGCGCACCGACAGCTGGTTTACTGCCGACGAGGCAAAAACCGCCAACATTGCCGACGAGGTAATTTCCACCGGACGCAAAAAAGAACTGGCCACTCTCGAACCTCTGAAGCTGGTGGCTAAAATCCAGACTGAAAAATCAACTTTTAAAACGAGAAATATGGATAAAATTCTGGCTCGTCTGGGCTTGGACGAAAACGCCACCCAGGAGCAGGCTGTCGAAGCTATCGACAAGCTGGAAAATGTTGATCAGAAACCCGATGCGGTATTGGTTGACAAGTTGGTTGCCCTCGGTAAAAAATCGGGGCGCGTTACCGACAAGAACGAAACGAAGGTGAAGGAATTAGCCAACACCGACATGGAACTATTCTGCGACTTTATTGGTATCGATTCGCTGGGTGAAAACAAAGGCGGCGATAACGACGAACGTTTGAGCGCTTTGGTAGCCAAAGCCATGAAAGAATCGGGTAAAGGTGGCGGTGCAAAAGCCGACCAACGCGATTTTGCCTGGTACGAAAAGAACGATCCGAAAGCCCTGGCTAAAATGGAGTTTGAGAATCCTGAGAAATTCAAGGAACTGAAAGAAGCCGACGAGGCTAAGTATCAATAACCTGTAAACATTGTAAGAAATGGCAACAGAACAAATCGTAAAATGGCCTTTTGGCCCGGCCTCGGAAGTAGCTCTTACCGCTACCGGCGCGCAGGCCCTTACCATTAATAACGACCTCACCATTGTTGATGGTGTGAGCGTTGAAGCTACGGGCAACCGTACCCTGAACCTGACTATCGACGACAACCTGAATATAGGTGCACGTCTGGTAGTGACCTCGAAAACCAACGGAACCGAAACTACCATTTGCGGAACCGGTATTACAGGCCCAACTATTACTGGTGTGGCCGGGAAAACTAAAACGTTCGAAGCTGTTTACGACGGCAGTGCCTTCGTAGTGGTTGGAACCGCAGTTCAGATTGATTAACAAGTAAAAAACTGAAATACGATGGCTGAAATTAATCCTATCAAGTACTCTTCGGAGTTACAGAAACAACTTTTCCCGGACAACAGCTTCTACAAAAAAGCCCTCCAGGAAACCGGCATCGCCGATACTACCGAGCGCGTTGAGCGTCCTGTTCAGGGAAGCTTATCAGCAGCAAAATCGGGTGTACCTAAAACATTGCCTTTACAGGTTGATATTGCCCGCGACGACTCGGACTACTACTCAACCGACCTTGTATATGCACCGCCTATTGTGGTTGACATACCGGGCGAATTTGCCCTTAACTACAACAAACGCGCTGCCAAACAAGTGCAGCAGGCAGGTACCATAAATACCCGCGTGGCAACTATTGCCGCCATTAACTGGGGGCCAACCGAATCGGCACAGGTGCTTAAAACTACCGGGTCGAGCCGCACATCGAACGTGGTAGCTTCTACCGGATCGGCAATTGCCAACCGTAAAGCGGTTACCAAAGCCGATATGATTAAGGTGCACAACCTGTTAATGCGCATGAATTTGTCGGGCATCCAGGGGAACTTTTACGGCCTTGTATCAGCCGATTTTTACAGCGACTTGCTGGGTATTGCCGAATTTGTTGATTACGACAAAACAGGCAACACTTCGAAACTCGAAGCCGGTATTATTGGCCGGATCATGGGCATTGAGCTGATGGTTCGTTCAACCGACGATTACTCTACCGGATTGCTTTACTCTTCGGCTTATGCTAAAAAAGCAATCGACGCTTCTGTTGCATCTTCCGACTGCCCGGCAGCTTTGTTCTGGCACGACAAAATGGTGGCCAGCGCAGAGGGTGTTGCCCGCACATCGGTAAATGCTGATAAAGCTGAATACCTGGGCGGAACACTGCTTTCATCGTGGACACGCTTTGGCGCAAGCTGGGCACGTTCCGATCAGAAAGGAGTTGTGTCGTTGCTTGAGGAAAACGCCTAGTCTTTTCCCATCACCGGAATATTTCAGGCTGCCGCAGGTTTCAGATGACGGCGGCAGCCTATTTTTTAATACAAAAATTGAAATAAAATGGCAGCAAATACTGGCTTTGTACACGGAGGTGACGTTCTGCTTTATTACACAGAAGATGACGGGACTACCTGGACACCGTTTGCACATGCCACTTCGCATAAAATTACGCACCCAACCAATGTGCGTACCATAAACTCGAAAACCATAGGGCCAAACACCAGTGTAAAAGCCGGTTTGCATGGCCAGAGTACTTTGAGTATGAGTGGGCTGAAAACCTACGATGACGAAAACTACTGGACTTTAAAATCGTTGCGCGATGCACGCACCCGCATTCAGTTTAAACTGTCGGGCAGACCTTCAACCGATACCGATATTTTTGAGGTTAACGAGCAGGCTGGCGATAAGTTCGAATCAGGTTACGGGTACATTACCAGCCTTAGCAGCGACCACCCGCACGACGCAAACGCCACTTTCGACGTGGAGATTGCTATTGATGGAAACACAACTGTTGAAACTGTAAGTGCATAACAATGGCAAAACTGACAATTAAAGGAAAAGAATACCCTTTTGAACTAACGGCAAAAGGGAAACTGAACATCGAAGGCAGCAAGATAGATCTGCAAAAGGTGCTTTCTACTGATTTTGAATGTATGCGCTTTGCATACGAAGTGGTAAAAGGTGCATGTAGTTTCAACGGTGTTGAAATCGACTTTAAACACGACGATTTTATGGATGGCGTTGAGCTTGGCGTGTTCGAAAAGGCACGTACACTGGCAAAAACCCTTTTACCCGGATCTGACTCTGATTCGGAGGCAACAACTACTGCGAGCGAAAAAACAACCAAAAAGTGAGTGATGCCCGCAACTTCGCGGGAATAAAAACCTCCTGCCCGATTGCCGGGCGGGAGGTTAAACAAATAAAAAACCAATAGTGATGAGTGAAAAAAAACAAACAACAATTGAATTAAAAGGGAAAGAGATTCCTTTTTACCGCACTAATCGCGGGCTTTTCGATTTCGAAAATGCCGGTTATTCGGCAAAAGATATGGCCGATGGGAAAATGAGTGCCATGCTGGCATTTATCTTTTTCCAAAGCCGCGACTGTGCCAAACGTGCCGGGGTATCTTACCCGTTTTCTTCTCTTATTGATTTTATCGACCATACAGAGCCTGACATTATCGGTGTGTTTGCACGGCTAAAACAAGCCGAAGCAGGCGAAAGCACCGTCAATAAAGAGGGAGCGGAAGAGGGAAAGCAATAACGCAAACGGAGGAGATTGGCATTGCAGTTGGCCAGATGGGGTTGAGCCTGGAAACGTATCTGGACTTAACCCCATTTGAGTTTAGGGAGGCACACCGCCGGTTTATAGAGCGCATTGAAAAAGACCGTGAAGCAAGCGAGCTTAACGAGTGGCGCAGAACACGATGGCTGGCATGGGTAACAGGAAATTTCGACCGGAATAAAGCGCAAAGTGAGTTCGACATACTGGAACTTCCGCACGACAACGAGTTACGTGCTGCCCTGGAAAAGAAAAAGCACGGCGAGAGCGAGGCCAGCAGCCGCGAACGATTTGAAGCATTGAAAAATAAGTGGAGATAAGTTGCGAGACACGAGTTACGAGTAAATAGTTATGAGTACTAAGGTTTTTAAATACATTCTGAATTTTCAGGCCGACGCGCAAAAGTTCGGCAAAGAGATTGGCGGGGTACAGGGCATGTTAAAAGGTGCTGCTGTAGCTGCCGGTGCTTTGTTTGCTGCCGACAAAATAATGGATGCAGCAAAAGCTGTTGCCGATTATGCCCTGGAGATTTCGAGTGTTAACAACCAGGTGCAGCAGCTTACCGGTTTAAGCGGAGCGCAGGCCGATGTAATGACCGGCGGCGCGCAGGCAATTGCCCAGGCTTACGGTCAGGATGTTGGCGAAGCTGTGAAAACGGCAAATGTGCTCATGCGTAATTTTGGCGAAACATCGCAGGGCAGTTTCGACATTCTTAATGCCGGACTTTCAGGTGCTGCCAATGCCAATGGCGATTTTTTGCAGCAGGTTAGCGAATACTCCACCCACTTCAGGGAAGCAGGGGCCAGTGCCACCGATATGTTTGCCGTTATACAGCAGGGCAGCAAAATGGGTGTGTTCGACGACAAGGCTGCCGATGCCATTAAAGAAGGTTCCATCCGTTTGCGTGAAATGACCAACAGCACCCGCGATGCGCTGAACGCCATCGGCTTGAGTGCTACCCAGATAGAAAACGATATTAAGAGCGGCTCAAAAAGCATGTTCGATGTTATGCGCGATGTGTCGGCACAGTTGAGCACATTGCCCGAACAGGGTGCTGCCACCGGAGCTGCTTTGGCCGATATTTTTGGCGGCCCCGGAGAAGATGCTGTGGAGTTTATTCGCAGCCTTCACGAAATAGATACCAGTGCCCAGGCTATTGCCGATAGCCTTACTGAAAACCAAAAGGCACAAATGGCCTGGACTGAAGAGTTGCAGGAATTTCATACCGTAGGCGCGCAGGTATTTGGCGGAACGGGCACACTGGTAACCAAAGTAAAAACCCTGTTTATGGGTTTTGTTAACGATGCCATAAAAGGTGCGGTTAGCGTAATCAATTATTTTATCGACCTGTATAACGAGAGCATGGTTTTTCGTGCCGGAATCGAATACATAAAGGCAACTGTAGGTTCGGTTTTCGATGCCCTTAGCATGGTGTTTAAAAATTTTTGGGATACCCTTAAAACTACAGGCAGGCTGATAAAAGCAGTATTTACAGGTAATTTTAGTGAGATTCCAAAGATTCTTAAAGAGAAATTCAACTCTGCCGTAGCTAATGGAAAAGAGTTTGGCGAAAGCGTTGCCAACCGTTTTTCAGAGGGTATTGAAAATGTACTGAACCCGCGCAAAAAAATAGAACTCATTTCGCTGAGTACCGAAGCCGAAGCGGCAGGAGTTGCCGACGGTTTGAACTATGCCAAAGGGTTTGCCTCGGCAGCGGGATCGGCAGGATCGACACGCAGTATGGCATCTATGCCCGAGATGAGTTCCATAGGCGGCGGTGTTGAGTCGGAAGATATGGAGTTTAATATTACTCCAAAGCTCAATCTTGAACAGATGCAGGAGCAAATGCCTTTATTCCAGGCTAACATGGAGGCAATGGCGCAAGCCGAACAGGAGCAAATGGAAATGGCCTCGCTTATGAGTGATTCGCTGGCTGAAGGCTTTAATCTTATCGGGCAGAGCGTGGTTGACAGTTTGGGTTTGGCCGAAACCGGTTTCCAGGGTTTTTTGGGATCGCTACTTCAGTCAACAGTGCAGGTAATTTCAATGTTACTGGCGCAGGCAATTGCCAATGCGATTGTTAGCGGTACCGAAACCGGATCGGCATCGGGGCCATTGGCTGCCATTTCAACGCCTGCATTTATTGCGCTGGCAGTGGGATCGGTGCTGGCTGCCTTTGCGCAGGTACCGGCTTTTGCCGACGGTGGTATTGTGTACGGCCCCACACTGGGTCTTATGGGTGAATATCCGGGAGCAAGCTCCGACCCGGAAGTTATTTCTCCTTTATCGAAATTAAAAGGAATGTTGGGCCAGCAAGGCCGTGACAGGATATTAACAACGCGCACAGCGTTAAAACGCGACGAGCTGGTAATATGGCTCGAAGAGGGACAAACAGAACTGGCAAAAATGGGTAGCTAATGACTTACGCAAAACGGCTGCAAATAGAATACGACGATATTAACGAGGTGGCAACCCGCATTGAGGTGTGGCAGGATGGTTACACCGGCGATGTTGAAACGCGCAACTATGCCAGTGGTGATGTTTGTTGCGAAGTTGCCTGGGGAAACAAGGGAACAAAAAAACTGCCATGTATTTACGGCAGCAAGGTAACGCTTTATTTCGACTCGGAAACCAATTTCGAGTTTCACGATTTTTTCACTTCCAACTCTCGCAAAAACAAAATTCTGGTTTACAAAAATGGTAATTTGTTTCATGTGAGTTACGGCGAGGCCGACACCTGGAGCGAACCATTTGTTTATCCTCCGTATGAGGTGAGCTTTACCGGTTACGATGGGTTAGGCTTACTCGACGATGTTGATTTTCTGGATAGCAACCTCGATTACTACGAAGGGGAACTTACACCCCTTGAAATTTTACAGCTTGTACTTTCTAAAACGGGCCTTGATCTTCCGCTTAATACGGCAGTAAGCATGCGGCCAAATGAATTGTATGCCACCGAAGACCCGCTGGTGCAGGTGTTAAAAGATGTAGCCTGTTACCAGGACTTTACCTGTAAAGAGGTGCTTGAAGCATTGTTCCATGGTTGCCGCATTTACCAGCGCGGCGGCGAATGGTGGTGCGTAAGCAATGATAAGTGGGGCATGGCATCGGGCACATTTAGTTATTATCGTTACACTTCTGCCGGAGTGTTTATCGATTACGGAACCAATACCATAGAATTTGATGGTTTTTGGATTGAAGGCGACGGCGAACAGCGGTTTTTGCCCGCCTTAAAACAAATGACCATAGTGCAGGATTATGGGTTTAAATCGAACCTGATACTGAACCCTAATTTTGAAGATATTGACGGCACCGAGTTTGAAGGATGGACTGCCGTTGGCGTTACTCCCCAGCAGCGCACTTACGACAGTGACGGGAACAAGTATGTTTATTTGCCCGGTGTAGAACGCGAAGATGGTGACGGAGGCTGGTATGACGGTGACAGAACCAAGTACATGCGTTCGGTTCCGGTAAAGGTAAGTGCCAGCGACTCGTTGCTTAAAATAAGTTTGCGGTACGCATTAATGGGGCCTGAGGGAAAGTCGGCTTACGTTTTTTACGGATTGCGACTGGTGGGCGACGATGGGGTGACCCGCATTGTAGAAGCCTATAAAAATAACGATGTTGACGGCAGGGTGGCGTACAGATGGAAAGCCAGCAATTTGCTTTCGCCAATCCCGTGCGGGGCTTATATCGATAAACAGGGAGAGCTTGAACCCGAGACAGTGAAGGCTTATCCATACAATAAGGTTGCCGATCATTTTACAAAAGAAAGCATCACCATAGACGACGGTATTATTGCCGACGGCACGCTGTATTTGTACCTGTTTCTTGCGCATACAGGTAGCACGGTTGCAGGTAGTTGTTTCAGGGAGGTAAGCCTGGGGTTTACCGACGAAAACGACGAGGATCTGCCAACCGAAATTGAAATGGTGCTGATAAACGACTCTGGCAATAATTATGTGCCTGACGATTTGGAACTACCCAATGGCGATTTGCCCGATTACCCGAATAACCTTACTATTTATACGGGCGGTTTTAAGCTGAACGACAGCAGCGGCGAACCAACAACACTGTGGAAAGTTGACAATGCCACCGGCAGTTACACCTATGCCGAAATGATTGCCCGCTTTATTGCCAGTGAAATGAAACTGCCGCGTTTGGTGTACAAGCTTGCCCTTGCCGACTCGATACCGGGCACAGCAATGGTTATTACCGATCCGGTTACCGAAACAAAGAAATTTATAGAGGCGGGCATTACTTACAACGACCGCATGCAGACCATTGATGGGCGTTATGTGGAGCTTGTTGAGCTCGATATGAGCAACTTTACCGTTGGACAAACTATTAGCTATTCATCGAGCGACAGTAGCAGCAGCTCGTCGGGGGGTGGTGGTATTGATACCGACGAAAAGGCGCAGCTTGTTGACACCGACCTGCAAAAGACAGGGGCAACGGGTTATTTTTCTACCGAAGATTTTGAGAGTACTACCGACTCGGAGAGTGGGATTACGGTGTACCGCATAATATGGCCCGACACCTATTTTATATACGTAGCCTACGCCTCCGACGCTTCCGGCACGGGTTGGAGCCTTACCCCAACCGACGCGCTGAAATACCGGGCAGAAATACACTCGAACACCGAACTAACACCGGTTGAAAGCGATTTTAGCGGCGCTACGTGGGAGAAGTATTTGGGCGACGACGGGGAGGATGGCGCAGACGGCAGTAATGGAACAAACGGTGAAGATGGCGACGACGGCCAAAACGCCTACTTGTACGTAGCCTATGCCTCCGACAATGCCGGGAGTGATTGGAGCTTAACGCCCACCGATGCACTGAAATACAGGGCAGAAATACAATCGACGGTTGAGCTTACACCGGTTGAAAGTGATTTTGCTTCTGCTACTTGGGTGAAATACATTGGCGATGATGGAGAAGATGGCTCAGGTGGCACAGGCTCAGACACCCCGGAACTGCACCTCGATTTTGAAGAGGCAGGCGACGAATTTGAATACTGCGTTCCTTACGACATGAAGTTTACAAGCCAAAGCAGCGAGAACGGCGACGCCACATTAAGCATTGCCCTCGATACCGATATGGCACGATATACACGCTTAAACATTACAGCCACCGCCGCCGGAATGGTAAGCCTTTACGGTGAATATGTTACAATTTAACATTTTAACAATTTGATATTTTAAATCATGGGAAGTCATTATATTAAAGTTGGAAAAGTAAATCTTTCATTAGACCAAAATTTAATGGACATAATTTGTCCTGCTTCAGGGTATGTTCCTGATCCAGCTTTGCCAGTTTTTCCATCAGATTACCTGCAATTACCAGATCCCACTCCAGATGATCCAGAGGCCGGTAATCCTTCAGATGATAAAATAGTAATGCTTTTTAAATATGGCAATGTTAATACTGTAGACTTTAAAGTCTATTGCTCTGACGGATACACAGTCGATGTTTATGGTGCCGATAACGCAGTAATTCATACCGAGACTTTATCCAATGGTGCATCTTTTACATATACCCTAGTAGAGGAATATGGGGAACCATCGACAACAGGAGACACTACGTATAGAATAGAAATTACGCCAGCTGGCTCAACTTACAATATAATCCGGTTTTTAAGAAATACAGCAATGCAGAAGTGCAAATTACTCGCTATTAAATTCTATACGCCCGGTTTAACATCGCTTGAAGACGCCCTTTATCAATGTGAGTATATAGAAGAAATAAAATTCTATTCAGATTGTAATAGTTTAACATCTGCCGATGAAGCATTTAGAAGGTGTTATTCTTTGACTTATGCTGAGATACCCGCAAGTACTGGACTACCTGATCTGTATAATACTTTCTTAGAATGTAGTGGTTTAATGAAGGTTAAGTTTTTAGGTGATTTGCCAGTCCTAACGGACATGACACAATGTTTTAGTGGTTGCAAATTATTAAATGATATTACTTACCCTAATAGTATGCCATTTCTTACAACGATGTATAAAACCCATGAAAATAATTATGCCTTGCAAGGTGTAAGATTGCCTGAAACTGATAATTGGTGTGCGTACTATAGTACATTTTATAATTGCTATGCTTTAAAAAGTATAGATATGAGTCATAATAAAATTAATTCACTATATGGTACTTTTTATAATTGCACAGCTGTAGAAACGATTATATTACCTTCTTCAAATTCGAGTGTTATAATAACCACAAATGCCTTTCGCTCTGCTTCAAAACTAGAAAGTCTTACTTTTCCGGCAGATGCAATACTAAGTAATCCTACCAATACTGGATATTGTTTTTATGGATGTTCTTCGCTTGTTTCTGTAACCATGCCAACCGTTGACCAAACTGAAGAATTAAATATGTCCTACTTTTTTTGTAGTTGCAGCTCTTTAAAAACAATCAATTGGGGATCTGATAACTGGACGGGCGTTAATCGTATTGACAGGGCATTTTATTACTGCTCTGCACTTGAAACATTGTCATTGCCAGTTAATATGCCAAATCCGCTATCCGCCACTCATCTGTGTTACGGGTGTAGCTCCTTAATAACACTTTCTTTACCTGCCAACTGGGCATCAGTAACAAGTTTGTATTATGCATTCAGAAATTGTAGTTCGCTGATAACATTGACGTTGCCGAATGATTTATCGGCAGTTACTAATATTACATATTGGATTGATGGTTGTACATCGTTAGAATCATTGTCTACCGCATTGTGGGGATCTACAGTATTTGGATCTCCTACAGGTGGATTATTTCCTATCTCGGTTTATTCATTTAATCAGCCAACTTTAAAAATATCGGGGTCTATTAGTTTAGAAACGGTTGGAACTGCCAACACTAATTATATTGAAATTGAATGGACTAACTCATTTACACAAACATCCGCCTTTACATTGAGTTTTGCTAATCTACAATTAGATGCCATTGAAATTGATAGAATATTTACCGTATTACCTTCGACTTCTTATGGAACAATTAATGTAATTGGTAATCCGGGGTACGCCACATGTGATCCAAGCATTGCAACAGCAAAAGGTTGGACTGTGTTATAAAAAATAACTACAAAAATGGAAGTAATAAAAACAAATCCTGACATCGAAACCCTAAAGCTGACGCTTTGGATAGCTACCGGAGTGATAAGCATGTTATTGGTGATAGTTGCCTTTTTCTTGAAAAAGCAGGTAGGGGTAAGCGAAACACTTACGAAAGCCGTAAACGATTTAAATAACGTGGTTACAGTACTCCAAACAAAAGAAGAGGAAAGGCACCCGGTTACCCAACGCATGTTAAACGAACATGCCGACCGGCTCGACAAACACGACATTAAACTGGCAAAAATTGAAACAATACTTAAAATAAAACACAATGAAGAAGATTAAAGAGATTTTGCGCGGTTTTATAACCGACTTCTGGATGTTGCCGGTTGCAGCCATGTTGATTTTTTTCCACAACAATTTGATTGCAAGCCTACAGCTAATGCCATCGCTTAACGACGTTAAGGTAGGCAATATAATTCCTACCCTCGTGGTGTTTCTGCTTGTAATGAGTTTTGTACGGGCGTACTTCTATTTTCAGTACCCCGATGTTTACGGTAAATCGTTAATAAAAAAAAATGGTGAATTATGGGAAAAATGTTCATCGTGGCAGCAATTTTTAGTATTGCGCTTGGAACGTTGGGTACTGTTGATAGTAGCCGCGTTAACCTATCTGGCAATGTTTTAACCCGTGCCGAAAAGCGGGAAATCGAAACCCGCAATAATGTAATAGAATCGGCCAAACGCTGGTTGGGTGTTCGCGAACTAACGGGTAAAAATGACCACCCAATGATTAAACAGTCGATGAAATTATGTGGATTGTGCGATACTTGTGGTTATCCGTGGTGTGCCAGTTCTCACAGCGACATTTTTAACCACGCCGGGGTAAGCACTGTAATTTCAGCCGCCGTAAAAGACTGGTTTAAATCGAATGTAGTTTGGGAACGAAGCTGGGGTGTTCAGATGCCAAAACAATACCTACAACCGGCCCAAAGCCTCGGATTTTATTATCCTAAATTAAAACGTTACGGCCATATTTCGCTGTTGGTTTACGCCTCAGATAAACGGCTGTACTGTTATGAAGGAAATACGTCGAGCCGTGGCCAGTTCGACCCGCAAACCTTTGAACTGATCGACGCAGGCGAAGACCGCGAACGCGACGGCGACGGCTTTTATGCCAAAACACACAGCTATTACGAAATTGATGTGATTTCGGATAAGTGTTTGCAAGGCCGTAATTTCATTACCCGCTACAACGCTTACCTCCAAACCGCAATGAAATGACAACAACAATAATATTAATAGCATTGCTTTTGTACGCCATGTGCCGCAGTGGTTACTGGTTTGCCAACGAAATGCACAAAAAACAATAGAAAATGAAAACATTCAAAGAAATTAAAGAGTTGGTAAAAACGAACTGGAAAAGTTACCTGAAAAAATGGTGGTACGTCCCGGTTTTAGTTGTGTTTGTTGCCGGGTGTGGCATTCAGAAACGTCACGTACATAACCTGAAAGCCGCCAAAAACGAGCTTAAAACAGAGGTAAAGGAATTGCAGACCTCAAATAAAAGCTTGCAAACTACTAACGCCAATTATCAGTTAGAAATCGAGAAGCTGCAAAAGCAGATTGCCATTGCCCCGGATACAGTTTATACAACAAAGAAAAAACGCCGGAAATGAAACTATTCAAGAACTGGAATCCGATCAACACTATCGAGAACCTGCTGTACGTTACGGCCACCTTCCTGTTTATGAACTATATGATTGTGCAACCGCTAAACAAGCGAATTGATAAGCTGGAAGGTCACCTGGTAACAATTGCCATGAAAGACACCTATTCTATTCAAAACGACTTTGAAAAGATGCGGACGAAAGACGGCGGCTCAATTGTACTTGACTTGAATAACGAATTAAACCACGTTGAGTTGGCGCCGGTTGATACGGTGGCGGTTGATACGGTTGAGAAGAAAGGATTTTTCAGGCGATTATTTGGGGGAGAATAGAGCCCCCGGCTGTTCTTGGTCTCTCACCACGCAAGAACAAAAATGCGACTACAGCGCACAACCGAGGGCAAATGCCTTCTTTTGCGGCATAGTCGCATTTTTACGTGGTGAGAGTGCAAATATAAACAAAAACAGAGAACAGATGAAAACTCCAATTGCCTATTATGGCGGAAAACAATCGATGCTAAAGCATATTTTACCCCTTGTGCCGGAACATAACTTATACACAGAAAGCTTTGCCGGTGGAGCAGCTTTGTTCTGGGCAAAAGAACCGGCTCCGGTTGAAGTGCTGAATGATGTGAATTCGAATTTAATTAACTTTTACAAGGTATTGAAATGCCGTTTTAACGAGCTTGAAAGCCGGGTTAAAAACACTTTACACAGTCGCGATCAGTATGAATTTGCCTGTATTGTTTACGATTACCCTCGGTTTTTCGATGAAGTTACCAGGGCGTGGGCTTTGTGGGTGAAAAGTAAAATGGGCTTTGCCAGTAAACTGGATGGTTCGTTTGGTTACGATAAGCTGAAAAACAGCGTGGCAAAGAAGATAAGCGGTGCTAAGGAGCTGTTTACCGATGAGCTGGCCCATCGCATTGAGAACACGCAGATTGAATGTACAAACGCCCTGCGCATTATCAGCAGCCGGGACAGTGAGAGCGCGTTTCATTTTGTTGATCCGCCGTACATCGGAACCAACTGCGGCCACTACTCCGGCACGTTCAACCTGATGGACTTTGAGGAGCTGTTACAGCTGCTCTCAGGCATTAAAGGAAAGTTCATGTTAACTATGTTCCCACACGCCGTACTAAGCGAATGCGTGCTGCAAAACGGCTGGAGAGCTGTGGAGGTAGAGCGCACGATATCGGCCAGCAAAACGAGCCGCCGCAAGCAGATAGAGGTGATTGTGATGAATTACTGATTTTTTCTGTACAAAATGATTTAGATTTGTGTACTAATTGATTTGGCGAATATATGTACGGGCTCCTTGCTGCCAGTTATAAGCACAGGTGTTGTCAATTTTTACGTGTTTATTTTTTTTAAGGTCAGTAAGAATAATTGAATTCGGGATATTTCCTGAAGGCAATCCAAGGGTAGAAGTATTTGACAGGTGCGAGAGAGCCAGGTTCTTAGTATTTATTAAAGGGTTATCATAGTATCCTCCATAATACTCCTTATCCTCATTTGGGATAACTTCCTTGATTTCTCCAATAATTTGATTTGAAAATATTTTATAGCGATAGTCTTTTTTATAAAGAACAGCATTGAGTTTTATATAGCTGTTTTTTGCGACCTTTTTTAATCCGGGGGTAGCAGATAATATGGATGCAAGAACGCGTTCTTTTGCTGTAAAATTAGCCATGTTATTTTAATTTCATTCTTATTTTATTCATGGTCCGGGATAGTATCATTACCTGAATTTTTTTGAGATCCATAAATGCAGTATCGTGCTTAAGGGTAAGTTCCTGTTTTGTGGCATTGGGATCCATTAGATCAAGTTGTTCTGTTATCAGTTGAAATAAATTGAATTTATCCAGAACCAGGTCACGAGCCAATTGTAGTTCAGCTTGTTTTTGTTCATAAGTATTATTCGCAATTATCTTTTCGATGGTTTGAACCGATTTGTCAAAGTCGTTGGGATCGATTAAACTAAATGCCTGCTTATTAAAATATTTATCAAGGTTATTACAGCCATAATATATCGGGTAAGCCCCGCCTATAAAACAGTCTGCCAATTTTTCGGTCCAGTAATCGGAATAACTTGAGTTTTCAATTGCAATGTGGTATTTGTAAGGAGCAATAACATCCCATTTATCTTCAAAGGTATTAAATCCTCTGCCGTATAAATCAAGTTTATCGCCAAAATATTCTTTTAATTTTAAAACAAAATCAATTCGTTTCTGGTGTCCTTTTGTAAAGGCTTTATTACTTGTAATTACCGATATCAACTTTTCCTTTTGGGGCAACTTTTCGTTTTTGTAACTATCGTAGTTTTTAGAGAAAGTAACTTCCCCGTTTTCGTGCCAGATTTTATTTATGTGCCAGGGCTGGGCCGGCTGATTATGCGAAAGATTTGGGTGATTAATACCTTTTTGGCAGGCAACCACTTTTGAAAATTGGTTTATAAATCCCTTTGAATAATGGTAAACCGTTTCCGGTTCTCCGGTGATAAAAAGGGTGTTTTGTGGTGGCACACTACAGGTTTCTGTTTTTCGTTCACCTTTGCTGTATATTACCCAAAAGTCTGCATCCTTTATTTCCTGGTTAATAAAAAACTGATAATTGCCCCAGATGGCTTTGCCGTTTGGAGTTTGTCGTGAGCAGCCAGCATTGTCTTTTGCGATTGAGAGTTTTACTTTATGCATATTAATATTATTGTTTTCCTTAAAGAATATGAAAACTGAAACTTATCGTACAAATAGGAGGAATGATTATTTATTTAACTATAACAAATAGTTCTTTAATGTTTAAATGTTCATTTGAGAATACTTGTTGTATTGTATTTGAGAATAATTTTACTAGATATGCTACGGTGACTATAATTAAAAACACAATTATTAGATTTAAAGGAAATATGTTATTAAATTTTGTAATAATTAACACAAAACCAACTAAATAAATTTCGAGGGTTAACGCTGCAATAAACCTTATAATGTATCCAATTTTTGTTAACAAGAATTTTTCAATAGATTTATGAGAAACAGATATTGATAAATAATATACAAAAGTGTATAGTGGAAAAATTGATAGTATCTGAAAATAATATTTCCAATCATCACTGCCTTTTCCTACAAATTGAATAATATAAAATAAGGCTAAAGAAGTTATACTCAATATCAAGTCCCATTTCCCTTTTCTAGAATTAACAATTTCTCTAAATTTACCGCAATATACACCAATTAACATGATTGCAAAATTAACTACATAGTGGAAACTGCCTCCATTGTATATGGTTGTATTAATATTGGTAATTGGTTTAAAGAAAAAAAATAAAACTGTAAATGCCACAGAAAATATAAATATACCTTTGAGGTATTTTATAAAGTACTTCAAAACAAAATACAACAGAAAATAATAAATAAAAATACAATGAATAAACCAGTAATGCCCACCAAGCCAAATTGTTTGCCATGTTAATGTTATCCCAAATATTAAAGGACCAATCAACGTTGACCAGGATAAAAGAGAAGGATAGATACGATTAATTCTTCTTTTATAAAAATTGAGAAAATCATCATTTCGTTTACTTAAGGCAAGAGTGTAACCAGATACAAAAAAGAATAAAGCATTCCCTGGAGCTCCGAATGTCCCAAAAGGTGTAAATGGGGCAATATATAATGGTTTAAAATGTGAGTTGGTAATCATTACAGCTGCAATAAATTTTAATATTTCTATCCCAAGTATTTTAGATGAAGAAAGATTATTTTTAGTATCCATTTTAGTGATGTAATTTTATTAATATTGATTCTATTTTTCTAGATGAGAGTTGTGCTATGCAGTTTTAATTATGAAAAAACTAATTTTTTTCAACGTGTTCAAATAAATATTGTGTTTTGGTTTTTACATTCATTAATCAAGAGGATATTGCGCATGAATATCTTTTTTTTTATTGTAAATCATGCGATTGTTTCAATTTTTTTCGAGCAGAACTTACCTATTGTAAAGTATAGATAATTGTTAATAATTTGAACGATCGGAAATAATAGTAGCATGATTATTACCACTGATATCAATGAAAGCAGAATGGAATGTCTAAATTCGTTTAATGGTAAACTTATGATTTTAGCAAGAAGATATATTACCATTCGCTTTATTGGTTCTGATAGTCCAAAAATGATCAATGAGTTTACTCCTAAATATTCAATTATCCGATTTTGTTTTACTCCGGCACTTAATGCTAGTACCGCTGTAGTTCCTAATGTTGCAGCACTAAGGTATAATAGAGGGTTATTATAGTTAATACCACCTATGCCAGTTCTTCCATTTAAGGTTGATAATAGAAAGGTTGCACTAAAAAATATAATTGTGCTACTTAATAGCCAGAGCCGGTTCAGTGATTCCATGTATTTGATTTTAGTTTGAAACAAGTATCCCATTCCACTAAAAAACAATGCCATAAACGCGGCTGAAATGCCAAAAGGAAGAGGTATTATATCGAAAAAGGAATATACTATACCAAATATACAACTTAGAAGAAATACAATGAAGAGATATTTTCTTTGAATATATTTAATACTAAAATGTAATAATAGTTCTGTAGAAAAGAGACAGGGTAAAAACCACAAAGCTCCGTTGGGGATTAAAAACATTTTATAAGAGGAACCATAAAAGAACCCGAATAAAGGGATATAAAAATCTGTATCGACATTAGGCCGGTAATGCCGTTCTACGAAAAACCAATAAACGTACGATATTATATAAAAAGATAAGTAAGGGATTAATAATGTTTTAATCCGTTTTGTGATAAATTTATTGGTATTCCGGTTTTTTTCTTTGTTATACAGTACCCCGGAAATAGTAAAAAAAAGAGGAATGTGAAAAGTATAAATAAAGTTAATCAGAGTACTGCCCCTGTACGTGTGTCCAAAAACAACCAGAATTATTCCAAGTCCTTTGGCTATATCCAGAAAGTGTATTCGTTTACTTTTCATTAAATAATATAATTTAGTGTGCAAGCACTGAGAGGTATATTTGTTGCAATTGATTGTTTATCGTATCGATATTAAATTGGCTATCCGCCAGTTTTTTTGAGTTTAGACTAATTTTTTGTCTTAGTTTTTCATTGGAAAATATCAATTCCAAATTTTCTGAAAGAGTTTTTATATCTCCATAGTTATAAAGTAAGGCATTCTCACCGTGAATAGCTACATCAGGTAATCCTCCAACAGGAGTACAAATAACTGGGATTTCATATGCCCAGGCTTCCAATACCGACATTGGAAATCCTTCGCCGGAACTACATAGGCAATATACTGCTGCATTTTTAAAAAGATCAACTTTTTTTTCTCCTTTAACCCAGCCTTCGAAAATTATCTGATTTTCTATTTTGAGTTTTTTTGCCAAAGATTTTCCTTGTTCAATTTCGCCGTTACCGGCAAATTTTATCTGCCAATCCGGGAATTTCTCTGCGATAGCAGCAAAAGCTTTTATAAGATGGGCATACCCCTTGCGTTCTATTATGGTTCCTGCAAACAAACAATACTTTTTCCTGTTCTGATAAGCTATCCCTTTAAGTCTGGGACAAGGATTATAAAGTATTTCTGTATTTTTATCGATATCAGTGTATTCTTTTAACCATCTTTGCCATTGAGACGAAAGCACCAATACTTTTGTACTGTTTTTAAAAAAGATTTTGTACCATTTTTTATTCTTCCCATCAAGTACATCAGGTCCCGGAGGATGAAAATGACTTATTATTTTTTTCCTGAAAAGTATCGCGGGAATTAGAAAAAAGTACTTTCTGAAGAGTGAAGGAGGCGAAGCAACATGAATATGAACTATTTGGTAAAATGGAAGAAGAGAAAGGTATTGGATAAAAGATTTAATAAATAAAAATAATTTTATTATTACTCTTCCATCCTTATGAGTTTCAATCCATCTGCACTTAAATGTTTCCCATTGTTGTCCGGTTTCATGTGCCTTAACAACTGATGTAATCCCTCCACGGGTTTTTTTGGAAGTGGCAACAACTAAAACTTTAGGATTTATTAGGCTCATACTGTTTTCTGAATGCTGTTAACTGTTCTTGTGTAAATCGTTTTTCTTTAGTATAAAGTTTTTCTTCATGGGCAAGTATTTCATCAATGGTAAAACGAAATTTTAGAACTTTTGCAGGAACTCCTCCAATGATTGAATAAGGAGGAAATGGTTTATTTACAACAGCTCCTGCAGCTACTACACTTCCTCTTCCTAAGATAACTCCCATAAGAATTGTCACATTGGCTCCAATCCATATATCATCTTCTATGATAACTTCATTATCGTTTTCCGGTAATTTCTCATGTGAATCAACAATGTATTTACCAATTACGTCAATTCGGTGATTACCGGTTACAATTGTTGGAGCCGGTCCAAATACAACTTTGTGCCCAATAGTTAAAGATGCTTCTGTACAAAAAATATGGGCAAAGCGCGGAATACTTACATCGTTTCCTATACTTAAATTTTCTAATCCAAAATAAACCGATGATTTAGGATGGATTTTAACATTTCTCCCACAGAATTTCATGTGCTTTTTGTAGAAGTACGATAAAATATTTTCTATGATATATTCATATATATTATACAGCCTGCTCCCCCAATAAATGAGAATTTTCATTTCCTTAATTTTTGATTTTTTGGCCGTTCCTTTTAATAATTTTTGCAGGTATTCCAGAAACTACACAATTATCCGGAATATCTTTTACTACAACAGAGTTTGCTCCAATTATTACGTTATCACCAATTTTTACTTCCCCAAATATTTTAGCCCCTAAACCAAAATAGCAGTTATTACCAACAGTTACCCAGCTCTCATCATCTTCAAGGTTTTTATTGCCAATTACAACTCCGGGGAGCATCGTGCAATTTTTTCCTATTCTGCATCGGGATTTTATATGCAAAAACTCTCCGGTATGAAATATTCGCAAACCAGGGGCAACGGTATTTGGATAAATTGTATATCGGAGTTTAAATCCCAATCGTTTATATCGAAAAAAATGATATAAAAACAGCAATTTTAATTTTCCGGTATTTTTATAATATTCAACGTAACGAAGTTGTCGTAAATATCTATAAATGTACCAAACTTCGTTATGGAGAATTAAGTCTTTTAGTGTTGGCTTCTTAAAGAAGCGTTTTAGATCTTCAGCCAGATAATAGTTTAAATCATTCTTGTTTTTTATCATGGAAATTATTGAATTAACGTGTTTGGCTTATTTAATATTAATCACCTTATGGAACATATCATCATATCTTCTTATAATTGTTTGAATATTAAACGAAGTCTCAACATACCGCTCCAGGTTGTATTTTAATCTGTTATATGTTATTTCATCCATGCTGTAACATTCATATAATACTTCTTTTAATGAATGAAGATCATTGTAAAAAAGAAATCCAGTTTCATTATTATTTATGTACTCACGGAAACCGGGATGATCGGCAGCAATAGTTGGCAGGTTGTAATTAAAAGCTATCATAAGAGGGCCTGATTGAGTTACATCCCTGTAGGGTAATACTAAAAAATGATTTGAATTGTATAAATCAGGAATTAAATTGTCCGGTATAAATTCAATCTTTAATTGATATAAATTGTTCGTTTTAATGAGTTTTTTACAAGTTTCCCAGTGCTTGCCGTTACCTGCGATCGTTAAAAGTATATTTTTATAACCTTCTTTGTATAGTTCTTCAAAAGCATTTATTAAAATATCCAAACCTTTATATTCGGTAATACCGCCAAAAAACAAGAACTTACAGGTTGAATTTTTATCAGGTATTTTTATATCCGACTTACCAAAGTCTTTTAAGGCAAGAGGGGCATAAAAACAATTTTTGTTGCGATGGTTTGATTCAAATATATCTTTCTGTGTATTTGAAAACAAATGGAAATTTTTAAGATATGCACATGTTAGCCTTTTTACAAAATTCAGAGCTGTTGACGAAAAATTGGTATGGTTTGAAACATCATGAATTGCATAGATAATTTTGTTTCTTGGCAACATCAATATTGCCAAAATGATCAGATAAATGTCGTTGAGATATTCTGTATATATAATATCTGGTTTGTTTTTTTTTATGTCACATAGAAGCTTATAGGAAAATATTAATTGTTTTAAATCTCTTCTCCTCCCTTTCCTGATTTGTAAATTGAATTTTATATTGTTCTTATTCGTAAAGTGATTTACATCATCCTTTGAATAGCGCGAATTTGTATCTCCAATAATTGGAAACCAGGTTAGGTCGTATTTTGTATTTAACTGTGTTAATATAGGGAAATCAACATCGAAAAAACAGTCGGGGCTAATGTAGGCTACCTTGATATCTTCTTTATTCATTTGTTATACCTGGTATTTATTAGGGTATGTTATTGCTAAGAAAATTAAATTGGAAATTATTTTAGTGCACGATCCAGATAAAGATCCGATTCTCTACGTTTTCTGGATAAAATAGGATTTATCAAAGAATAATCTATTGGTCTTTTTATTAAAGATTCTATTTCTTCGATAGTAGTGATAATTCTTTCTTCTATACCGCACATTTTTAACAGGCTGAGAACCCTGCTGTTGAATTTATCAGGATTAACGGAAACAAATTGTTTATTAAAATTAATGGAAAAGGCAGTCCCGTGAAATGAGCTGACCACTAAAAATTCAGCATTATTAAAAAGTGTCAGAAAGTGTTGCGGAGAAACAAATGAAAAGTATTTGTCACAATTATCAATTTTTCCTCTTTTGTCGCTTGTCGATAAGTGATATATTTTTAACCCTATTTCATGTGCTATTTTTGTTGCTATATCATTTACAATAACCCGATTTTTGGGTTCAACGGAATAAACAAGCAAATATTTTTCATTAAAACTTTTTTGGCCCGTTATCTCCATCCATTCATCTTTGTTTAATAACAATGTAGGATCAATAACAAAGTGAGCACCGTGTACCCCGATGGAGTCTAACAGTGTTATTGCCGATGTTTCTCTTACCGATATAGAATTATATTTTTTTAGCAATCGTTTTATCTCGTTGCTTTCTTTTGGATCAAATTTATCCATTCCGATACTGGCACCGTAAGCTACCCTTTTTTTATTATCAGGGATCCAGTCCAAATAAAAAGATCTGTCGATGCCAAGGTTGTATTTGCTGTTCCAAACCTGATCGCTACCGGTCATATAAAGGTCGGCAATCGGCGGATTCTTTTTTAAAGAAAAGTAGCCAACATATTTTCTTGGAGTAAAACTCAAGTATTCTTGTTTAAACCTGTTGATTTTTTTGAGCGACAGGTAGTGCCGAACGGGAAAGTACAATGTTGCTGCTGCTCTTTTTATTAGGTTATTTTGTTTATTTGTTAAACGTACTTTCAGTTGAGAGAAAAAGGTCATATGATGTCTTTTATAATTGACAATTTCGACGTGATGCCCTTTTAATTTAAGTACCTGGGATAAAGAGTACATTTGCAAATATGTGCCAATATTAGCATTGTCGTTTATGGTAATTACTGATATTTTCATTTGATATGTAATGGGTTAAATAGTATGCGAAATATTAATATGTATATTGGAAGGAAGAAACAGATCTATCTTAATAAAACTTTTATAAAACGAATCAATCCCGATCTTTTAAATTTTTCTTTTAGTAATAGAATTTGATAATGTTTGGGGATAAAATATCTTTTTTCAAGATATCTATACGGAACAGTATTTATTTGAGAATATATTCTATCTCTGTCCGGGTGGTGCTGACTGGGCCTTTTTAAATTGGCATTTTCAATACTTGCCTGTTCTAAAGACGTGGTTGAGTAGGTAAGTGAGTTTTTTACTAAGTTGAAATATTTTTTCCCTTGTTCAGAATTTAATAAAACAAGTGAAACTCCTTTGGGATTATACATGTCAGGATGTATTGTCATAACTCCCCAGTAGTCAGCAAGGGTAATATCGCCAACGCGGGATGGTTTTGTGAATTCACATTCATAACAACAGGGGCGATGGAGTTTGTTTTCCATAAAGGCATTTAGGTATCCCGATGTTTTTGAGCTGCGAACATATAAATGATTGTTTAGTTTCGCGCGGAGGGCTATCCCCCAGGCCTCGCTTCTCATTGATATACTGTCAATTTTACATTTTTCTTTCTTTTCAATCTCTCTGATGTATTTTTGAAAAAGTAAAGGGGAAGGTACTCCATGGCATACCAGGTCGCAGGTAAGTAAATTATGGAAGTCTTTGCCCAAATAAGATTTTAATCCTGCTATTTGACAGGGAGTGCCTGAAAATAAAACATCACGGCCTTTCAATAAATATGATTTTGCCTCGGAATAGGTGTCGCCTATATTGCTTTGAATATATTTTGAGCCTCTAAGCGGAGTTAACTCATTTATGTTTTTTGCAACTGTATGCTTTAATTTAAAGCTACTGTCAAAAGCAGCACCAAAGACAACACCTCCTCTGTTGAGAACAGCATTCGAAAGAACAGAGAACATTCCACCTGATGAGCTTTTTTTTAAGAGCGTTTCGTCCTTGGCGTAAACGGCAAGAGCATTTTGACCGGATGGGTGAAAAAGTTTGTGTTCATTACTTATTGGGCAAACTTTTATGCATAAACCGCAATTGGTACATTTGTCCTCTTCAAGTGTTGGGTATAAATATCCTTCTTCGTCAGATTGCATAGTAATGGCATCCTGATTACATATTTGAGCACAGGCACCACAACCATAACATTTGGTTTTATTTGTTGATTCTAAATATTCTAATCGTTTCATTTTTTGTTTAAGGCATACAAACTTGATTTTAAAATATCTAAAGCGGTAATTTTATAATTGTTTTTATTTTTCAGTAATTTAACTAATCCTTTTGTTTTGTGGATATTGACCGTGTTGGTTAGTTTTTCATTTTTTGCCGCAGATATGTAGTTTGGCAAGCTTTTTTGTATTTGTTTTTGTAACAGACTGTGGTCGGGATTTTTAGGCGCTTTCTTTAAATAGTTTTTTAACCACTTTTCTATCTGTTTTATAGCATCTATTTTAAGGTCAATATTATCGCTCGACGAAATTGTAAGAGTGCTTCTTCTGTACAGGAAAACAGGATTAGAGGTGTAGGCAATACCTTTGTTTCCCGACATAATATATGCTGTTAGATCATCAGAACCCCACGCCAAAGGAAGTTTATAAAAGCTTCCTCTGCTTTTCAATTCTTCTGTTCTGTAAACAAAATCGGATATAAACTGAAGCCTGTTTCTTTTTATCCTTTCCCAAATAAAATCATACGTGTTCTCGAATTCCGGGCAAATCGGGCATAGTCCTGTGACTTCTGAATTTTCATTGATTGTTTTAACCCGACAGTGATATACGTCCAATTCCGGATATTTATTAATTAACTTTAGGAATTCTTCCAGGTAGGTTGAGGCCATTAAATCGTCGTCGCCCATTAATATAAAATATTCTCCAATGGCAAAGTCGAGACATTTGTTCCAATTGTTAACAACATGTTCGGCTCCAATGTTTTTTTCGTTTTTGTAATACCTGATTCGGGGATCGGAGAATGAATGAACAATTTTATCAATATTATCAGGAGAAGCATCATTTACAATTATTAGTTCGAAATTAGCATAGCTCTGAGCTAAAATGCTATTGATACAATCGGCAATAAAACGGCCTTTATAGGCCGGTATTCCTATGGAGAATTTAATGTTGTCTTTCATGAGGATATTGGATGGTGATTGCTGGAGCTGGATTATAGTTGATTTCTTTGTAATAAGCGTATAGATAGATGATTATACTAAAAAACATTATGTGGGGATTATGTTGTATGGTGAAAATTGTTGGTATCAATAAAATATGAAAACTAATAAATTTGAGGAATAAGGGATATTCCTTTTTTAAAATTAAATTTAGAATGATCTTGTAGATTATCAGGATAGGAATTAATCCAAAGTTCGCCCAAAGTCCAATCAAGCCAATGTCAACAGCGAAAATACCCATTGATCTAAGTTTTTCAATATATTGCCCGTAGGTTGTATTTAGACTTGCAAATCCATTCCCGAAAATATAACAGAACCAATTTGGTGAATGCTCGAATATATAATAATGGATGGCCTTCCATCTATTATAATCGGGATCTGCCAGTTGACCTTGTGTTTGTTGGAAAAGGGATAACCAGATGTTCTTACTGATTGATGTAATGAATAATATTATCCCAATAATTAAAAGCATTAAGACAGGTTTGTATTTTGATCTAATTTTAAAAATAGAATATATAAATATTAAGGAGGCCCCGATCAGTAAACTCCGGTTTTGAAAAAGTAGAATGAATGTGAATATAAATAAAGCATACATGAATGTTTTAATAGAAAATTTTTTCATGTAGTTCATTACCAGTATGTAAAAGTATAAAACAACATAACGTATTCCTCGAATGCTAACTCCGAGGTCTGTATTCTCTCTATGTTGAATATTTTCAAGTAAGTCTTCTCTAATATTGATAATACCCGGATTGATAATGGAAAGAATCCATATTATCATTGTTCCAATAGTAATCCACTTCAGAGATTTAATAATATCGTTTTCGCTTGGTTGAATATATAAAATAGCAGGCAACATTATTATGCAATATATAGCTCTTTGTGTATAAAAAGACACTATTAATTTTTGGCCCCAAAAGAAATAGGCGGAGAACATTGAAATAAAAACTCCCAAAAGTATCCAGTACATATATTGGATGTATTTTGCAGAGTATAGGCTTTTTATTTTATGTCCCTTATTATATAGCGGCAATGCCAATAACGACCACAACCAGGTAAATAGTGAAATAGTATCTTTTGAGAATATACTTGAGATAACAGAAAGCTCCCAAAATGATATACTCAATAGTAATCCAATAAATATATATAACGATTTTTTCATTCTATAATATTACATCAAGAATAACCAGTCACTTAAAATAAGTTGATAATTATTTTTTACCTATGCTAAATTTAAGTTTAGTATTGATTGTGGGAATTATTAAATGAATACCTATAAATATTACTAGACTTAATAATGAAATGATATAGTTGATCGAATGCCACGAGAAATGTTTTAAGATATTCCAAAGTATGTTTAAAATTGGCCAGTGTAATACATAGTATATAAAAGAGTTTTTTCCAATATAATTTATAGGCTTTAGATAGTTTAGTTTGGAACCTATAAAATTCAGTAAAATGATACCTGCTAAAGATGAAATTATATAAATAAAATAATCTCCGTATGCTAAAGTATTAGTCATAAAACCTACATAGCTATTACAATAGAAAACGTTCAAAATATATAGAGGGACTGCAATTATTAATTGTATAATTTTTTGGGTGTTTTCCAGTTTATGAAAAATATTTCCGGCGAAATAGAAGAAGATTGCTAAAAATAAATTGTTAATTCCCAGAGGAAGTTTAACATGATAAAGTTGTAGAATATATCCGATAATTGGGAACATAATAATAACCCATTTTAAATTGTATTGATTGATTGCAGTATAGATAATATTAGTAAAAAATAACGAAATAAGGAACCAAAGTGGAAGATTTCCAGAGCCACCATTCCCATTTTGTAAAAATTGATAAAATGGTGATAAAAATATTCTCCAGGCTGGACGCTGTGCTTCATACAATTCAATAGAAATTTGAATAATACTGCCAATTATAAAAAATGAGATAAATGGAATTAAGAGTTTTTTAGCTTTAGTTTTTAAGTATTGTTTATCAAGTTTTTGATCATTTTTATGAAAATATCCTGATTTGAAATAAAACCAGGGCATAAAAAAAAATGATATATGCATAACCAGCGTGAAATAGGTATTATTATCAAATACCTTCGCAAATTGGAGAATATGCATCATTATTATCTGAACAATAAAAAGGCCTGAAATTAAATCATAATGGTCTAATCTTTTTTTCATTCTAAAGAAGATTTACTTGCGATAAGTTTTAATCTATTATTTGTTAAATATTTTTTCTTTTTATTACCCAGGAAATAAGGTTTTTATCGAGTTGTTTAAATAAAAACAATGATGGGGTAAAAAGAATGGCCCAGGATATTGTTTTTACCAGAATCCGAATAATCAAATTAATTTTTATACTGGCGCTGGCATTTATTAAAGTTTCTATTCTTAAGAAAAAAATAATTGCATAACAAAGGCTCCCCAGCATGACTGGTTTCAGAAAAGCAAACACTAAAGGAATAAATTTGAGTTTAAGAATGTTTTTATAATAGTAAGTATAATTAAATGTTGAAAGAATAATAATATAAACGAAATATCCGATTACGGCAGATCCAACCCCTATAATTGAGGAGAGTAGAATATTTATAACTATTGATAGAATGCATGAAATTGCTGTAGCTATTACTATAGGTTTTGTTTTGCCTATTGCTAGTATTAAACTATTACATGGAGTTGTATGCAAACTGATCATCATTGAAAAACACCATATTTGTAACCAAATGGCCAGGTGGCTATGTGCTGATCCAACATACAATGTTAACAATTCGTTTGCACATAAGGCTACCGGCATACACAAAAGGATAGTTAATATGGTGGTTAAGCGTGTTCCCTCGTAAGCAAATTTTTCTTTACCCCTGGTATCATTTTTTGCAATTATATTCGACGATTTTGGTAAAAGGATAGAGGTAAACATTCCTCCAATTGAGGCAATGAACATAGGGAATACTTCAATTATCTTATAGTGTGCAATTACAATAGCAGCCTCCGGGGCAAATATCCCTAAAATAATTGGTCTTGATTTTGCCGCTGTCATCTGAAAAAAACTCAAGGCAAAAATGGCCATACTATAGCTGAAAACGATACGAAAATCTTTCCAATGGAACAGGGGTATAAAACTGTTTATCAAACGATTCTTTTTGCAAGCCCAATAGTATGGAAAAATAATCAGAGCCAGGTTAAAAGTAATCAGTAAAAAATATGTTGGTAGCGATAACCCTGCATGTATGGTTATAAAGATAATGATAAGCTTCAGGATCATCCTTACCGCCAACATTTGTTGCGTGAAAGAAATCCGGTTAGCGGATATTAGTAGTTGTGAAAAAACCATTGATATCCAGTTTATAACTGAAAATGCAGCCAGTATAAATAATAAAATCCGCAGGATTAAAAATTCATCATGAGTAATGTTAAACAGACTTTCGCCAAACAGCCCTATGGAGAATAATAATAGAGCATTGACAAGACCTATAATCCCGTAAAAAGAAATACTTGTACGGGCAACGTTATTAATTAACCCGTATTTTTTTTCGCTTCGCCATTGTGAAAAATATTTTATCGATCCGATATTGATTCCAAGGTCAAGAAGATTCATATAAGCATTTGCCGCATTTGCCAGCGAAAGCATACCATAATTATTTACTCCAAAGTATTTTAGTAACAAAGGAATAGTAATAAAACCAACTACTGCATTTAATATTTTGGCTAGAGTACTCCAGAAAAAAGAAGAGATGTAATAATTTAATTTCATTGCTGAAGGTGGAATATTATTTTAAAGAATTTTCTAGCTATTCAATGTCTTTTTTATGATATCAATACCTTTATTCCCAAGTATCTTTTTTATTACATTTTTTCCATCCTTTACAAAATTTTCTGAGGTATCTCCTCTCCAATTTGCTTGACTAATAATTAAAGCAGCATTACGCTCGTTCTCGGGAGAAATAAATATCTCAAAGACAATAGGCTTATCTGATTCTGCAACAAATTCATCTATATGGGATACAAATTCATCTTTATTAGAAGCTGTTATATACTTAAAACCATTTGTTTCTGCCCATCCTTTAGAATTTTTAAAATGATCAGCCGCTGAAATAAAAGGACTCACGTCTGTTTTCTTTTCAAGATTTCCCAGTTTAAACTCCATCCCTCCGTTGTTATTTACAAGCAATATTCTGACATTATTTTTGATATGTCTGATTCCTAAAGCATTCATATCATAATAAAATGCCAAATCCCCTGTAACTAAAAAGCATAGTTTGTCAGTTTGTACACTTTCACCAATAAGAACAGACATACAACCATCTATACCGAATGCCGCAATATTTGAAAAACATTTTACTGAAGAATCTAACGGAAATAAACTCCATGTTCTCAAACTATTAAGAATAGCAAAATTAATATAGCTATCAGCTGGTATTACAGTATGAAGTTGTTGCGCTGCATATATATTCGAGAATGGAATATCAACATCTGTATTCTTTTCTGAAAGGAGAGCATTCCAAGAATCATAATAACTATGTTTAATTATATTATTAGAGCTTAATCTTGTACAGAAGTCGTCAATCGGACATTCATAAATCTTTGTTAGTTTATTATATGTATCAACAACATTGCCGTCTTCTGCTACTCTCCAATGTTCAAAAGCATTTTCCGGTGCATTAAAAAGCTTTCCATAAATACTATAATCTCCAGTTAATCCACCAATTGTAATAAGAATATCCGGCATGTACTGATTTTCAAATAATTTCTGACTCATGTTTGCTACGGTTAAATAAGCGATTTGAGTGTATTTTCCATGAAAATTAGAGGTGTGATTAACGTAAATAAATACGTTATTGGATTCACAAAAATTATCTATGCTTTTTAGTTCTTCTTCAGTAAATGGTCTATGTTCACCTATAACAAGTAGAATTTTTTTGTTCTCTAAAGTAAGATCCCAATCATCACAGTGTGTATATCTTTTAATAGCTCTAATCGATGGTAATTTTTCTGTTAAATCAAATACCCAGGTTTCGTTATCCAATGCTTCAATATTTAATTGAACGGGGCCAAGAGTGTGATGAGTCAATTCAAGAATGGCCTCATTAGCAGTTCTTACGCATTGAGCTTTGTCGTTTTCGTTTGAGATATATGGTAACGAGTAACTTTTTTTTATTGCATCTTCAGGCAGAGAAGTCTGAATGGGACATTGCATATAATCCTGATAAAGATATCTGGGGTGCTTTGACATTGTTATTGCGAGTATTGGCACATGTTTATAGAATGCTTCAGTTAATCCTGGAATATAATTTCGTGTTGCTTGAGCGCTCGTACATGATGTGGCAATTGGTACACCAAGCTTAAGATACAATCCAATAGCAAAATACATAGCACTTCGTTCATCAACAACAGAATAACATGTAAAAAACGGATCATTCTGAACGCCTTGAACAATAGGAATATTTGAACCTCCAGGACTAAGCACAATATGTCTAATATTATGCTCTTTTAAAAGTGCCAAAACAATTTTTGCATTTTCAAGAATAGTATACATATATTTATTATTAATTGATTTATTTATCACTTGGAGGCTAATCCATTTGAAATGGTCTTTTTAAGATTAAAGAAAAGTGAACCCTTCAAGTTTTTTCTATTGTCTATGAAAATAGGATAATATTAATTTTTATAAGCTGTATAGATTATTGAAGCCATTTCAATGGAATAAGATATCTTATTAGTATGTATGACATTTTGTACCTTATTGATTTAATTTCCTTTAGAGGTGTCTTATCCCCTGAAATATGGTCATGAATAGCTTCTTTATTCCAGTTTATAAAACTATACTGGGGATTTTTAATAAAACGTTGTATACATTTTCTCAATTGATCATTGTTATCACAAAAAGATACAGAATCGACACACTGTATAAGCTTATAATTATTAAATGTTCGATTAAAGAGCCTATCATATTTTAATTGGTAATTTGGTACAATTTTAAACTTATTCTTCGGTATATTAAAAAAAGTAATAAATGATTTAAGCAATTGTTTCAATTTAAATTTAAAACCTAAGCTTAAAGCTCTTGGCGTTTTATCTGTCATAACAACTTTTGGTTTATCCCCCAGAAAATTGTTAAGTTCTTCAACGTACAGATTCAGAATATCCTCCCATTTTTCGCTTTTATTTGAGACTATATTAATTGTCTGACCAATCATTTTATCATTTCTTATAATTTGAACTATGATTTTAGAGACGTCAAGTCCATATGCTAAAGTTGTAAATTTAGAAGCTATATCTTTCGGAAAAACAATACTTCGTCCATGGAGTGCCCTGTAAATCCAGGTCTCTTTTTCTAAGATACCAAGAGGAAGCCTTGTCTCGCTATAAGTAATATAAGGACGAATGATTGTGAAGTTATTATATTTTGCATGATTAGTTAATATATTTTCTTCTCTCGCTTTATATAAAGCATAGTCATCAGTATTTAGAAAGTCTTTATCATTTGAGATATCCAATAGACGAGGAGAGTCTTCGGTAAGTCCATTGTTAGATTGTGCATAGACTCTTGATGAGCTTAAATATATATATTGCTTTGTAGCAGATAATAAATCATCAATATGTTTATTGAATTCTTCAGTATGATATGTCATAAAATCGACAATAGCATCCCAATAATAACTTTTTAGGATAGGATTTATAAAGTCAATATTTTTAGCATTTCCTTTGAAATATGTTACATTATTTTTATTATCTCTTTTTTTTCTTGAAGTAACATACACCTCGTCACCTCGTTTTGCCAGAAGTTCCACAAGATGAACTCCCATAGCACCTGTTCCTCCTAACAATAAAATTTTCATATTCCCTAAATAAACGTTATCTAATGTTTTAAATATGCGTATAAAATCTTATCTAATAATTTACTTCTTTCTTTGAGTATTGAAACAAATAAGTGCTAATAAGTATTAATTCAGTGCATTTGCTAAATATTGAAGAGATCTCAATCTATCATTCTCCAATATTTGGGTGGGTGGGGTAAAATCAATTGTAGAATATTTCCCTTTTTTTGATGGGTTATACAACCGATCTGTTAAGTCATAATGCTCTAATACTCCTGTAATCCTTGAATTCTGCGATTTTGTATCGTTATCTTTGAATCTTAAAAATTCAATAAAATCTTTTTGCATATTTATGCTTAGGGCTGTCGCGTGAAACGAATCGGTACAAACTAAGCTGGCATTCTGGATTAGCCAGATAAATTCATTTGGCCCGGCTGTTTCATGCAGATAAGCATTTGCTTCGTAATGGCTTTTTTCAAGGGGAATAACAATGATGTTTTTTATTCCTGTTTGCTTTTGTATTTGATATACACCTTCCCAATATTCGGGATTATCACCCACAAAATAACAAAAAATAAAAGGGGATTTAATGATTTTGGGATTGTCCATAATTGCATCCTTTGCAAAGGAATTCCAATCCTGCTTGTCTAATAAAAAAGTAGGATCTAATACGGTTTTTACATCAGTACGTCCTGTCAACTCTTTTACGATTTTAACTCCTTGCTTTTCCCTTAATGAAAGATGATTAAACCTGCTAAGGTATTTTTTATATACATTTTTATATTGCTCCGGAATTTCACTAACGCCAATACTTGAAGCATAAGCAACTTTTAGGGTTTTATCGTCAACAAAATCAAGCAAGGGGCAATTTGTTTTCAAGTGAAAAGGATTCCAGATCTGATCGCTTCCTGTTACAAAACAGTCGGTATCAAGAACTAATTTCTTAAGTCGTTTTTTTGTTATGATTCGTGGAGAATAAATAAAGTTTGATTGTACAAATTTTTTTACCCGTTCCATCTTTATTGGATTACGTCCTTTTGTCTCTGGTTTAGGTGATGGATGAACTTTTTGGATTACTTTATTGAATACCTTTTTTATAAGTCCAATAGTATTTAGGTCTTTTATATCGAAAAAATGAAGCATGTAAGGATCAAATCCTAGTGATTTAATTTTATAAAATAAAGCATATGCCTGTAGGTTGGTGCCATAATTAGAGCTACCATTCCAGGTTACAATTCCAATTTTTTTATTTGCCATATTTATTTTAATTAAATGTCTATTTGATTAATGTTATTGGAAGGTATTATACCACATTGCAAATTGATTAACACCATTTACAATATTAGTTTTCGGTTTATGTGCTGTAATTGTAGCCAATTGGTCAATATCCGCCCAGGTCTGTTTCACATCCCCATCCTGCATGGGCATCATAATTTTTTCGGCTGGTTTACCCATGGCGTTTTCCATTGTTTCGATAAAGGTGAGCAGGTTAACGGGGGAGCCGTTGCCGATGTTGTAAATGGCGTAGGGCACAGGGCTTTGGGCAGAGGGCTTTTCTACTACCTTATTTTCTGTCGATTTATTTTTAACAACCACCCCGCCCTTCGGGCACCGCTCCTGCGAGGAGGGGAAATTTTCTGCACTGATTGGGGTTTGGGGGAGGAGACGGGAAATACCCTCAACAATATCGTCGATGTAGGTGAAGTCGCGTTCCATGTTGCCGTTGTTGAAGACTTTAATGGGGCGGCCTTCTGAAATGGCGGAAGCAAAGAGGATGGGAGCCATGTCGGGGCGTCCCCACGGGCCGTACACCGTAAAAAAACGGAGCCCGGTGGTTGGTATTTTATACAAATGGCTGTAGGTGTGTGCCATTAACTCGTTGCTTTTTTTTGTGGCAGCATATAAGCTTACCGGATTGTCCACCTGGTCGGTTTCAGAAAAAGGAATTTTTGCGTTTGCACCGTAAACAGAAGAGGACGAGGCGTACACCAAATGTTTCACCGGGTTGTGCCGGCAGGCTTCCAGGATATTCAAAAAACCTACAATATTGCTTTGAATATAGGCGTCCGGATTTTCGATGCTGTAACGTACACCTGCCTGGGCTGCCAGGTTTACCACATAATCAAATTTTTCTTCAGCAAAAAGCTGTTCAATTTCGACCTTGTCCTCCAGGTTCAAACGAATGAAACGGTAAACAGGATTGGTTACCGAAGTTATCATTTCTCCAAAGGCTATTTCTTTATACTCCCGGTTTTTTCCTCCAGTGTGGTCGGTTTCTTCGGGGGCATAAATGCCTGTTTCTGCCAGACGGGCGTATTTCAGGTTGATGTCGTAGTAGTCGTTGATGTTATCGAGGCCTACAACGGTATAGCCTTCAGCTAATAGTCGTTGTGCTAAATGGAACCCTATGAAACCTGCGGCTCCGGTTATTAGAATCTTGGTCATTGTTCTATTATTGTTTTATAGTTTGGTGGTGAGTTCGCTTCGGTCGTTGTGTTAATAGTTTGTCCTCTGGAGAGGTGGTGAGTTTGCCGCGGTCGTTCTCCGTGAACCGATGGATCATTCCCTCGCAAAATCTTGCAATAAACTTTGTTTTGAGCAGGAATATCTCACTACTTGTCTTAATTTGTAGCAAAGTACCGCGAGGGAGGTACGACCGAAGCGGTCTTGTGTCCAATTGGCTTTAAAGCTATTATAGAGATATACCCACCCGGGATTCATTACTTCGATGAGTTTTATCTTTTTTGCTCGTGAACCTGCTTTAATTTGTTTTTCACGCGCCCGTGCATGCTTGTTTTAACTCTAATTGTAATTATGTGCGTGGATTTCGTCCGTCAGCTGACGGATTCCGAAATCCGGGTGTCGCTGAATTAGATACTTGATGCTTGATACTCGATTATGGAGACTTCTAGCTCGAAGCTCGTGACTTGAAACTTGATGCTGGTTTCCCGTGATCCAATAACCTGCAGCTTACCTATTAAGGAAAATTACTGTATATTTTACCACGAGGTGCAAATGCTGCAAAAATTACTGTATTATTTTCAAAAAAGAAACCGATCGGGTATTTGCCTTTTTAGTAACGATACGCGGTGGTGTGTCCTTTCAGCTTTTTGATGTTTGGTATTTCGTCGAGATTTTTTGCCTCCTCAAATAGTTGAATACACTGAAATACAATTTGAGCCAGTCTTTTATCTTTACTGCGGGACAAGTCTTTTTCAAAACCACTGAGAAAGCTAATCCTCATTTTTATAATCTGTTTTTTTTGTCGTTCAGAATATTTTGGATTGTGCTTAAAATTTTTTCTTTCCCAACATATCCGTTTTTTTTGTTTTCTTCCATATCAGTCAGTAACTGAGCATCTGTAACGTCACTGATTGTTTTTATTTCAACGCCCAGTCTGTGGGCCAGTTCCACAAAAAAATTAAATTCTTTTTTATCTCTTGGATGTATAATGATAGAATCCATATTTCTTTTTTTACAAATATACAAAAGAGGTTCAGTTAAACGAAATTGGACAAGAATCCAGGAAACCTAAAAAATGTATTCTGTGAAATAATGCGGAGCATTAAGTTTAAGACTTATTTCACAGGATATAGTGTTCAGCGAATAAATCCAAAATTTCAATTGTTGATCGATACTTGATTCCGGTTACTGGTTACTTGTAGTCAATAGTCAATGCCTAAATAACGTTGGCCGTTTTTACCCCCGGCCCCCAAGGGGGAGCGTTCTTGGGTTCTTTTGCAGAAAGAATAAGTCCTTCATTGTTATATTATTGTTTATACCCAAATTATTATTTGTGCGTGGGCTTCGCCCCCATGGGGGACAGGGGTAGCGCAGGCATTTGTTTTGCTGATTAATTTTGTGGTTCTTACCCCCTAAATCCCCCCAGGAGGGGACTTTAGTCAATGCTAATGAGGAGTTTTAATTTACATTCTTTTATTTACTTTCAAAGTAATCTTCCTTAAAACTTCTTCAATATTTGAATGAATTTTTTCGTTTGAGAACCTAATTACATCTAGATTCAATTCGTTTAAAATTCTGGTTCTATCCTTATCGTATCCTTTCCTTTTCAGGTGAATCTTTCCATCCAATTCGATTACCAGTTTTGCCTCATGACAATAAAAATCTACGATATATTTGTTTATTGGGTGTTGTCTTCGGAATCGAACATTGCAAATTTGCTTTCCTTTCAATCTTTCCCAGAGAATTGTTTCTTCGGGAGTTATGTTCGCGCGAAGTTGCCTTGCTTTTTCAAAAGTGGAGGCAGTCGCTCCGAAATACATTGGTTTATCGAATTCACTCATACAATGTGCGCTGTTTATGTTTTACCCCCGGCCCCAAGAGGTCGCATTTTTTGGGAAGCATGCAGAAAGAATAAATACTCCATTGTTATATGATTATTTATACCCAAATTATTATTTGTGCGTGGGCTTCGCCCCTTGGGGGAAAGGGGTAACGCAGGCATCTGTTTTGCTGATTAATTTTGTGGTTCTTACCCCCTAAATCCCCCCCAGGAGGGGACTTTAGTCAATGCAAATGAGGAGTTTTAATTTACATTCTTTTATTTACTTTCAAAGTAACCTTCCTTAAAACTTCTTCAATATTTGAATGAATTTTTTCGTTTGAGAACCTAATTACATCTAGATTCAATTCGTTTAAAATTCTGGTTCTATCCTTATCGTATCCTTTCCTTTTCAGGTGAATCTTTCCATCCAATTCGATTACCAGTTTTGCCTCATGACAATAAAAATCTACGATATATTTGTTTATTGGGTGTTGTCTTCGGAATCGAACATTGCAAATTTGCTTTCCTTTCAATCTTTCCCAGAGAATTGTTTCTTCGGGAGTTATGTTCGCGCGAAGTTGCCTTGCTTTTTCAAAAGTGGAGGCAGTCGCTCCGAAATACATTGGTTTATCGAATTCACTCATACAATGTGCGCTGTTTATGTTTTACCCCCGGCCCCAAGAGGTCGCATTTTTTGGGAAGCATGCAGAAAGAATAAATACTCCATTGTTATATGATTATTTATACCCAAATTATTATTTGTGCGTGGGCTTCGCCCCTTGGGGGAAAGGGGTAACGCAGGCATCTGTTTTGCTGATTAATTTTGTGTTTTTTTACCCCCGGCCCCCAAGGGGGGAGAAGAGTTTAATGTTCAGAGTTTTCTTTCTTGTAATTTTTCAATCGTTGATGGATTCTTTATTCTGGATGCCAGACCCTTAGTGCTGGATTTTTGTTACTTGTAGTTTATTTTTTAATTGTATCCCTGACATGTGTCAATAATTTTTCGGCCAGAATAAAATATTGCTCCACTTCTTGTCTCTCGGGCATTTCATATCTTGGGCCCGGGTATCTGTCAGTTTCATAATAGTCGCTAATGGCTATCAGATCGGATGTGTTAAACTCGTGAAAAGAGACATGTTTTTCTGCAAAATTAAGAAGTAGCATCAGGGTGTGCGTTCTGGGTATAGAAACTCCCTGCCAAGCATAAACTGCTTTTAAGGTTTTTTCGATTGTTTGCTGGATTTCAATAGCAATACTGTCAGTATAATGTTGTTCACGTATAAGTAACCTGGCAGTTTCGAGGTTTCTTTCTGCAAATCCAATCCATTCTATTGCATAAGTTTTATTAGGCATAAATGACCTTGCCTTTTGTGTAAATTTCTTTGTAAAAAAGATCACCCATAGCAATTCTCTCTTTTATCCGTTCCTCATTGTCTACGATCAGGTCGAAAGGAAGATTGAATGTCTTAAGCTTTTTCCATAGAGCTTCTTTTAACTGTAACCTGAACTTTCTCACTTCGTGTTCTTCCAGGTCTTTTATCACTAATAAATCTAGATCGCTATCAGCCGAAGGTGTTCCGTATGCGTATGAGCCAAAGAGAATAATCTTTTCGGGAGACGCTTTTTTTAGTTCTTCAACAATAATTGGTATGTATTCGATACTATTCATCTATGGTAAAGATAATCAATTTTGGTGAGGATAATTACATTTAAGATAAAAGCTTCTGTAAGGCTGAAAGTTAAATATTCAATGATCAATAATAGCCGGGTGTCGCAGAACCGGATACTAGATACTCGATACTGGTACTTGTGGCTTGCAGCTGGTGGCTCATAGCTCGATACTTGATTCTTAATTTTCAATGATTAGTGCCTAATGACTAGTTCTTTTTTACCCCCGGCCCCCAAGGGGGAGCGTTCCCGGCTTATCTTGTAGAAAGAATAAGTACTCCATTGTTATATTATTGTTTATACCCAAATTATTATTTGTGCGTGGGCTTCGCCCCTTGGGGGAAAGGGGTAGCGTTGGCTTATATAGTGTCTTCTGCTTGTTTTACCCCCGGCCCCCAAGGGGGAGCTTTCCTGGGTTATCTTGCAGAAAGAATAAGTATTTTACTCCTGGAGGAATATTTTGTGTGAAATAATTGTTTTAACTCTAATTGCCATTTGGGGGTTGGCTTCGTCCGTCAGCTGACGGATCCTAAAATTCGGGTGTCGCTGAATCTCCGACGTGATGTCGGGATTAGTTCCACCAACAATTTTTAGTTCGTTTACACTACTAAAATTCGGGTGTCACTGAACTAATATTTTCCCTTTGGGAAGGGGAAAATTAGAAGGAGTTTTTTAGTAACCATTTCCATGCAGGCTGGATATTAATTTCATCGGGGATTCCATTTTTGGGAACTGTTTCGTTAGCTGTTAGTAGCAATCCTTGCTTGAGCTGATAGGCTTGCATAGCTTCTTTTAGCCCTATGATCTCTCGTTGGGTATTTGTGGCATCGAGCAGATAAGTTACCTGTATGGCCTGTGTTATTCTTGCTCCTTCTTTAATCAGAAAGTCACATTCATTTTTACCCGAGAAATAATAAACTTCTTTTCCCCGGCGCAGCAGTTCGATGTAGATCAGGTTTTCCAAAATGCGTCCTTTGTTTTCCGAGAAATGAAATCCCAGCCGGTTGGCAAAAGCCGGATCGATGGTATAGGCTTTTTTCGGATTCATTATTTGTTTTTTTACCGAAAAATCGAACTTTTTTAGGTAAAAGAAAAGATAAGATTGCTCGTAATATTCGAGGTAGTCTTTAATGGAACTGAGGCTTTTTACCCCGGAGATATTTTGCAGGGTTTTATAGGAAAACAATTTGCCAATGTTGGACGCAAAATACAAAGCGATTTGTTTGATTTCGTTTACCTGCGACAAGCGATAGCGCGACACAATATCGCGGTACAGGATATCCTGGAAATAAGCATTGATCAGTTCGGTGTCGTTTTCTTTAACGACAAGTGGAAAACCACCGGTTTGGGCATAATGGTTAAAATCTTTCAGCAGGAGTGCTTTACTTTTTGACGTAAGCCGTTCGGTATTATAATCTCTTTCGAAAAAGCGCAGGTACTCGGAAAATGAAAATGGGAAGAGTTCAATCAATTTGTTTCGTCCGGTCAGACTCGTGGAGATTTCGGAACTCAGAAGCTTTGCATTCGATCCGGTAACAAATACCTTAACACCTTGCTCATACATACGGTTAACAAACTTCTCCCAATTGTTGATGTTCTGGATTTCGTCGAGAAACAATACAGGTTGCAGTCCGTAAAGTTCGTAGTGAAGATTGAAAATTTCATCGAGAATTGAGATTTCTGCAACTATCCGTTCATCATCGAAATTGAAGTAACAGTATTCTGCTTCCTTCAATTTCATCTCTTCTTTTATGAGATAGAGCAAAGAAGATTTGCCACATCTCCGGATACCAGAAATAACCACGGTTTGCTGAGTTTTGATGTATTTGTCGAGCTCAATATCGCGGTTGATGAGATGTTTCCTACTGTTAAAAACATCTTGCTGGTCGATGACGATTTCCTTCAAACGGTCTTTGTTCATCTTTTAGTATTGTTTTCTTGCAACAAACAAATATAGTCATAATTGTTCGTTATTGAAGAATGAAAACAATTAATAAGGTAAAAAGTAATATGTTGTAGTAGAACCTTTAAAGATCGGAGTTCAGCAAACATAACTGAAATATTTAGTCTTTAATCCTTAACCGACAAGTTTAAGCTGGAAGGCTTATTCTTTATCTGGATGCTGGATACTTGATGCTGGTAACTTGTAGCTTGTAGCTTGTAGCTTGATACTGGGTGTCAATGACCAGTGACCAATGACTAGATTTTCTCCTTTCTCCTTTCTTCTTTTTGCTTTTGCCTTTTTACTTTTTCTTTATGTCTTGTCTGCTTTCCAGATCAGCAAAGCCGGTTTATCGTGAAAGAAATCCTGCATCTGCTGGCGGGTGAGCACCAGGTGGCGGATCTTACGGTCGATGAGTTCCTGGGCTTTTTCGATCAATATATTGATATAATTATTGTCAAGGTTCTCGCCGATGAGCACCAGGTCGATGATCTTTGAATCGCGGCCTTTGGCAAAATCGCCGGTAATATAGGCCGCTTCCAGGTCGCCGATCTTGCTTGTTACCTTATCGATCAGCTGGTCGATGCCCACAAATTTTTTCAGGATGTTGTTAATGTCCCCGAACAGGGGATGTTTTGTATTGGCACTGAAATATTTCCGGTTGCCCGTATGTTCCGATTGTAATAATCCGGCCTCTTCCAGTCGGTTCAGTTCCACCCGGATGGCATTTGATGATTCTCCGAATTCCTGTTCCAGGTTACGTAAGTAACTTTTTGTCTGGCTGTTCAGGAAAAATTTCAACAAGAGCTTTATTCTTGTTTTTGATGTAATGATCGAATCCAGCATTTTTTCTTCTGTCTTTTCTGTCCCTTTTTAATATTTTCTCTGTTGTATGCGGGATAACTGTGTTAGGGGATATACGTAATTTTTTGCAAATATAACAATTGAGTTGGAACTCCGGCGTTTTAGCTTTCAGGTTTGGGATTGGGCTTCTGGCTGCTTGCCACTTGCTTTTAGTTGTCTGCTGAAACTGAGCCCCAATGTTACCAATCGGAACAGGCTTTGCTGGCTTTTATATATATACTATTGTGCAGTTAGTCAGTTGTTTATTGTTTTTTTGTGACAGATTGCTTCGTCGTTCCTCCTCGCAAAGACGATCTTGTACTAATAAGCAGTGCAGCGGACAAAGACGAATATCAACGAACTGTGTTTTGTGCCTGTCCGCTGCCTTATCCGTAACATAAAAGTCATTGCGAGGGAGGAAATATGACGACCGAAGCAATCTCTTTGTTCTTGTCGCCGCATGATGCTTGATTACCTATTCACTCAATAACACAGTCACCAATACCGGCTTTGTCCCGGACTTCTTTCCCTTGTAAGGGAAAGTCGCGAAGCTGAAAGGGTAGAAGGATATCCTAACATGATAATGTCGTTACAAAAGACCAGATATTAACCCCTCGTTGCACTGCGATAATCCCCGGATTGCTTCGTCGTTCCTCCTGCCAATGACAGATTTTTAAATCAGACCCTGAAACAAGTTCAGGGTGACGTTCTGACCAAGTATTTTAGACCTTACCAAGTACGTCATGCTGAACTCGTTTCAGCATCTCTGTCATTGCCACATTATGCCCAAAAAAATTGGGTGAACTCTCGCAAAGACGATCTTATGCTAATGAATGGGGCAGCGGACAAAGACGAATATCAACGGACTGTGTTTAGTGCCTGTCCGCTGCCTTATTCGTAACATAAAAGTCATTGCGAGGGAGGAAATATGACGACCGAAGCAATCTCTTTGTTCTTGTCGCCGCATGATGCTTGATTACCTATTCACTCAATAACACAGTCACCAATACCGGCTTTGTCCCGGACTTCTTTCCCTTGTAAGGGAAAGTCGCGAAGCTGAAAGGGTAGAAGGATATCCTAACATGATAATGTCGTTACAAACGACCAGATATTAACCCCTCGTTGCACTGCGATAATCCCCAGATTGCTTCGTCGTTCCTCCTCGCAAAGACGATCTTATGCTAATGAATGGGGCAGCGGATAAAGACGAATATCAACGAACTGTGTTTTGTGCCTGTCCGTTGCCTTATCCGTAACATAAAAGTCATAGCGAGGGAGGAAATATGACGACCGAAGCAATCTCTTTGTTCTTGTCGCCGCATGATGCTTGATTACCTATTCACTCAATAACACAGTCACCAATACCGGCTTTGTCCCGGACTTCTTTCCCTTGTAAGGGAAAGTCGCGAAGCTGAAAGGGTAGAAGGATATCCTAACATGATAATGTCGTTACAAACGACCAGATATTAACCCCTCGTTGCACTGCGATAATCCCCAGATTGCTTCGTCGTTCCTCCTCGCAAAGACGATCTTATGCTAATGAATGGGGCAGCGGATAAAGACGAATATCAACGAACTGTGTTTTGTGCCTGTCCGCTGCCTTATCCGTAACATAAAAGTCATAGCGAGGGAGGAAATATGACGACCGAAGCAATCTCTTTATTCCTGTCGCCGTATGATGCTTAATTACCCATTCACTCAATAACTCAATTCCCATTTTACTTATTACTTGTCGATGGATTTGTAGTCTACTCTGAGCTGCGACTGATCACTGAATACTGCCCTCTGGTTTTCACAGCTTCGCCCTCTCAGTTACATATTATATGTTCCAAGGATTGTTGTTTGTATAGTGAGTAAGATAATTACTCAAAAAGCAGGAACAAATATATAGGTATTTTTCTTTTCATTTGTTAACTAAAGTTTAAGATAATAAAATTTCCTGTTAATTTCATTTTTAATGTTAATGAGTATAATGTATTGGTGTAGATGTGTTTGGATTGTCCTGAATTAATAATTACTTAATATAATATTTATATGTAGAGTTCATGTTTTTACGTTTATTTGTTGTCGGAAACGTTTATGATTTGTTTTTTTTTATAAAATTATATTTCAAAATTATGAGTATTAATTTGGTTTGATTTTGTAGTTTTGAAAAACTGAATGTTATTAGTAAACAATTTTGACCCACGTAACCATGAGTGCATTCTACAGAAAAAGACTTTTTTTTATTTCCCTGTTTCTTGTAATGCTGGCAACGTCGTGTACCACGCCGCTAAAAGAAGTGACCTATCTGAATACTATCCAGACTAATCGGGACTACACCAACGGACCAATACCCGATGTGTACCGCATCCGTCCCAACGACCAGCTGTTTATACAGGTGATCAGTGATAACCCGCAGGATGTGGCCTTTCTGAATGTGGTAAATACACAAAGATCGATGACTTCCGCCAGTTCAACCAACAGTATGGAACTGATTACTTACCTCGTTAGTGAAGAAGGGACCATCGATTACCCATACCTGGGAGAGATGAAGGTGGAAGGCCTGACCGTTTCGGAGGTCAAGGCCTTGATTCAGAAAGAAGTGGATGAATACCTGAAAGGTGCTGCAGTGTTCGTGAAACAGGTGAACCGGACCATCACCGTATTGGGAGAAGTACAGAGAGCAGGACAGCAATCGATGGTAAAGAACAAACTTACCATCTTCGAGGCCCTGGGAACGGCTGGTGATCTTACCGACTGGGGTAATCACCAAAATGTGAAATTGATCCGCGAAACCGATGAGGGAAAACATGTGGGCGAACTGGATCTTACGGATCCCAATCTTATCAATTCGCCTTACTATTATATATTGCCACACGATGTTATTTATGTGGAGCACCGTTCCAAGGTGTACGGTGCCAAAAACCTGAATTATGCAACCCCGATTTCCATAACCACAGCCATCCTCTCGCTGGGAGTGTTGGTGCTTAATTTATTCTTATAAAATGACACAAGCAACATTTAACTCCCCGCAGGTACAATTTCCTGAAGAAGAAACCATCGATATAAAAAAGCTATTGTTTCGTTTGCTGCGCAACTGGTACTGGTTTGTACTGTGTGTGATACTGGCCGTCGGTGGAGCTTTTATGTACCTTCAGTTTCAGACTCCCATATACCAGGTGGGATCTTCCATGCTGGTGGAAGAAGATGAGGTCTCATCACCTCTTCTTGGTGGTGCCTCCGGAGATGTATTTGAAGGCCTTGGAGGGCTGAACAGCATGCGGAATATTTTTAACCAGCTGATAATCATTAAGTCCACTCCGTTGGTGTCCCGGACACTTGAAGAGCTGGATTTTGAAGTAAGCTACTATTCGGTGGGACGTTTCTCTTCTTTTGAATTGTATAAAAACGCTCCCTTCCAGGTGCGCTGGGACGAAAGACATCCGCAACTGGTGGGTGTGGATTTTGAGCTGCAGATCGCACCCGACGGAAGCCTCAACCTCTCCGTGGAAGGGGAAGAAGTGAGTGTATGGAACTATGCAGAGAACAGGGAACTTGCCGAGTTACCCGGGGTGAGTTTTACCAAAAGTATGGAACCGGGGGTGAAGTTGGTGTCTGATGAATTTGCCTTTTCCATTATTTTAAATGACCGCTTCGATCCCGAGGTAGTGAATAACTATAAATTCCGCTTCAATACCCATGGAGGGCTGGTCGCCTCTTATCGCGCACGCCTGAATGTCGAACTGCCGGTGGAAGAGACTTCCATCATGGAGCTGACCCTGACAGAACAGAATGTAAGAAAGGGTATGGATTTTCTGAATAAACTGACCGAGATCTACCAGATGGATAACCTGGGTAAAAAAAATGAAAATGCCAACCGTACCATTCAGTTCATCAGCATGCAGTTGCAGGATGTATCGGATTCTTTAAATGTTTCATCGGGGAAAATGGAGACGTTCCAGAGCAAGAATAAGGTATTGAACCTGTCGGTACAGTCGGCCCAGTTGCTGGAGCAGATGAACGAGCTGGATAAAGAAAGGGTGGAACTGGAGACACAGAATAAATACTATAAATATTTGAAACAATATGTGGAAAGCAACCAGGAGCAGGAAACCGCCATTGCCCCATCGGCCATGGGCATTCAGGATCCGCTCCTGAACAGCCTGATCCTCCAGCTGAATGAGCTGATCACGCAGAAATCGAGTCAGACCTCCATCGTGGCCAACTCACAACACCCTACCATTCTGCGGTTGAATGCCCAGATCGAAAGTGTAAAAAAGTCGTTGCTGGAAAATACTTCCAGCATCATTTCCCAGTCGGATATGGCGCTGGAAGATATCAATACGCGCATCCGCAGATATGAGTCGCAGATCAGGCGCTTGCCTGCAACGGAACGAAATTATGTAGACATCGAACGGAACTACCGCCTGACCAGCGAGACCTATACCTTCCTCCTGCAAAAATTATCGGAGGCACAGATCGCCAAGGCTTCGAACGTCCCCGATAGTCAGGTGATTGAAGAGGCACAGATGAAAGGCTACGGGCCGGTGGCACCAAAAACAAAGATGATCTACCTGATCGGTCTGGTGCTGGGACTGGCTTTTCCGGCGGTTATCATGTTCATGCGCGATTTCTTTAATAATAAAGTAACGAGCGAGGAAGATATCAAAGCAATGACATCCCTGCCTGTTATAGGACATGTGTTCAATAATGGAAAGGAGTCTGCCAGTCGCACACTGGTGCTGGATAAACCTAATTCGCCGGCCACGGAGCCATACCGGGCTATCCGTAATAAACTGAGTCTGATGACCAAAGGCAAAGCGAATCCTGTGATAGCGCTTACCTCTACCTTTCCCAAAGAAGGGAAAACATATAATACCATTAATATTGCCTCCTCGTTTGCGCTGATGCGGAAAAAGGTGGTGATACTGGACCTGGACCTGCGGAATTCAAAAATGAGTGAAGAGTTTGGAATCAAATCGGATCTGGGGGTGGTGAACTACATCATCGGGCAGGCAAAGCCCGAAGAGATCATGTTCGATACAAAACATCCCCGTTTAAAGATTATACCTGCCGGCCCTATTCCTCCCAATCCGGGAGAGATGCTTGCCGATGATCGTTTGATTGCGCTGCTGGAACAGCTGAAACAGGATTACGACCTGGTGGTTATCGACACGCCTCCGGTGGGCTATGTGGCCGACCTGTTCCAGTTGAATGATTTGATCGATGCCAATTTATTTGTCATAAGACATAAATATACCCATAAGCAAGGTTTAAAAACAGCCCTGGAAGAGATGAAAAAACATCAGCTTAAGGGGCTTGGCCTGATCGTGAATAATATTCAGCGCGGAAAGAAAAATTACGGATTCAGTGGCGGTTACGGTTATGGCTACGGATATGGTTACGGCTATGGCTACGGATATGGTTACGGCCACGAATACGTTTCGAAAAAAGACAAGAAAAATAACAAGCGTAAGGTGTTGAAGGTGAAGGAGGAAAGTGACAAGTAGTAAGTAGTAAGTAGTAAGTAGTAAGTAACAAGTAGTATGTAGTAAATAATAAGTAGTAAGTAGCTGGTTGTTAGCGGTGGTCAGTGATCAGTTTCAGTAGCCAGTGACCAATGACCTGTCGTAACATCAAGCTTGTTTCAAAACTCTTCCCCTGGAAAAGTCGCGAGCATAAAGGAAAAAGAGTAACGATTTCTACAAGTTTTCTAAATAAGTGAATTTATTCCTAAGGGATTCGGTGCTGGCCGGGTCCTTTTTTTTATAAGCAGCAAGCTGCGAGCCACGAGCCACGAGTTTTGAGCTAGCCCGATTATCAAATGTTGTAATCTCAGTTGGATTCAGCTTTTGCACCGTCCTTCATGGCGGTGATAATAAAAACAAAAAGGAAAAAGCTTTAGCTGTTAATTGATCAATATGTATAAAATTTTGCCGTAATAGTAATATCAGGTGCTGATTTTTACTATAGAAGGCTGATAGCTCCTTTCTGAATGAAGAATGTGAATCTTCCGGATTCAAATATTTGCAGAAAAATGGAATGTCAGAGACATGCGACTCCGACCGGAGTCGAACCTAATTTACATGCGGTGTTTTCTATAAACATGCAAATCCTCTGGATTTGATTTTTATTGTAGCAATCTCCCAGGTATTTTCAGTCGTTGCTTTGGTTTGCCGGGGGAATAGAAAGAGATGGCATCCGTTTTTGTTTCTGCAAAGACGGATGCCATCTTTTTGTCCTGGTCAGCGGATGTATTCGATAACTCATTCACCAATACCGGCTTTGCCCCGGACATCTTTCCCTTGTAAGGAAAGTCGCGAAGCGGAAAGGGTAAAAAGGGTAGCTGACGAGGGGAGATGTCAGCCTTTATTGGCCGACAGAGGGGTGAAATAAAGAATGTTTGGTTTTCAGCGGTTTTGCTGAAATGAAGTTGGCGTAATACCCCGTGGCAGAGCCATGGGGATAGTCAACTGCAAGAATTTTATTTATTTCCAATCCCGTTTTTCAATAAACCGGAGGGTATAATCAATATTATTTTTCAGGAAGGTACTGTTGGCTATTACTTCAGGTATCAAATCGGTAATAGCTTCCGGGATGTATTCGTGGGTGATCTGGTTTCTCAGATCACGGATCTCCAATAATTGATCGGCTGATTCAATGATATTCATTTTTTCAGCTTTGTTGAGCATATCAATAAAAGGAACAAAGGGTTCGTGCAATAACATCCATATTGTGCGCAGCACTTTTTGTGTATACAGGTCGGAACATCTGCCAAATTTTGATGTTAAGGAATCGAACGACTCCATATTTTCAAACGTATATTCGCTTTTGGGAAGAATCGTATTACATTTCTTAACTGACATGTTTAAGGTATCTACTGCCTTTTTCAGAAGATCCAGTTCTTCAAGAAGCAGCTGTTTTTTTAATTGTTCGTCATGCATTATAAAATAGGTTGAGCTGTGGTTAAAATGAATCTTTTAAACGTAGAGCTATCGTCTTTTGTAAAATTTACAAGATCGATTTTTTGCCAACCAAATCTTTTGTAAAAATCAAGACGAAAATGCCTCAAACTGGATCTTTCAATTTTTTGGTCGCTGAGCAGAAGTATATCGATGTCGCCTCCACGCCCCCGGTCATTTATCCGCGATCCAAAGAGATAAATCTCAACTCCCGGAGAAAGATCCGCAGCTTTGTCTTTAATAAATTCTTTTATTTCTTTTTTTAAGCGCATAGCACAAATTTATAAAAAAGAAGGTAAAAGTTATGTCTCATTTTGAAGTTATGCATCAGATTGCTTCGTCGTTCCTCCTCGCAAAGACGATCTTGTACTTATAAGCGGGGCAGCGGACAAAGACGAATATCTCCGGACTGTGTTTTGTGCCTGTCCGCTGTCTTGTTTGTAACATAAAAGTCATTGCGAGAGCCTACCCATTTTTTTGAATGGGCACAATGAGTGGATGACAGTGTGTTGCGCAAATGCGCTTAGCGGTTTCGAACCGCTTAGCGCTTATAGAGTTTGAAAATTGTAATGCGCACATTTTGAGACAGTAGCAAAAATATGTCATTGGCGAGGGAGGAAAAATGACGACCGAAGCAATCTTCTGTCGCCGTATCATGCTTTATTGCCCATTCATTTAATAACACAGTCACCAATATTATCCGGGTGTAACTGAGCTGTAAACTGTGACTGTGACTGAACACTTTCTTCCGTCTTCGAGCTTCCCGCTTTCTTATTCTATCACCAGCTTATCCACGCGAACGGAGTCGCCACAGCGGGTCTGGACAAGATACATCCCGGAAGGGTAGGAGCTGACATCCAGGATTTCGCGGTACGATTGCACCTCGCGGCTTAAGATCTGTTTACCTGTCATGTCGCACAGGCAGACGGTCGTTCCCGGTTCCGGTTCCAGGGAGAAGGTGAGCGTAAGTTGGTTCCTTGCGGGATTTGGGAACATGCTGATATCCATAGCCTGGAAATCGTCAATGCCTGTCACTGTTTGGGCACTGAGCTGGATGAAGACACTTTCGTATTTGCTGAACAGCAGATTGCCTTTTTCCAGTGTCGATGATGGAGCGGATTCTTCGTTTGTCTCTGCCGACCATGCTTTTAATTCTACAGTGTTTCCCTCGGTAAAACCGTTATCCGTATCCTGGTCGGATGCCGATGCCGGGATGCTCACCATATTGTTGTTCATGTTGGTCTCTCCCAGTTTTACAGCTCCCACGCAGGTCTCTCCGTCGAAGGCTGCCAGTTCATCGCCGATCTGCAGACCCATTTCTTGCAGTCCCTGTATGTTAATGTTCATATGATTCAGGCCGTTTCCTTCGTAGTTGGGCTCGAACCAGTAGGTGGCCAGGTTGTTGCTCACCAGGAGACCCGACTTGTCGTAGGTATCTCCCATGGTAAGGATCCCGTTGTCGTTCACCTGTACCTGGTACCCTTCCCCGGGTTTACAGTTCCCGATCTGGTTGACCCAGGCGCCTTCACTTTCCCAGTATTCGATGGCATTGCCCCGTTCGTCCTGCATTTTTATCAGGAGCCCCGCGTCGATGAGTGGCCGGATCACCTGCATGGCATCCATCTCTTCAGGGTAGGGGAACGAGACCAGGTTAGCGCCGGTGTTCAGGCTGACAGAAAGGGGCAGTTCTGTTTCCTGTCCCGTGATCTCCAGTTCACAGTCGGTGCTGACTTTAATTTTATATCCTTCCGTATTCTGCAGGTTGCCGATGTTGTTGATCCATTCTCCGTTCACCTCTTTCAGGGAATTGCCGTTCTCGTCTTCCACTTCCAGCAGGTAGCCATTGAAGCACAGGTCCTGTACTACGCTTTTCAGGTCGGTGTCTTCGGGCAGTACCCGGGCTGAGAATATATTCCATCCTTTTTGCAGGGAAATAGTCTGTGTCACCGGCAAGGGAAGCACCAGTATTGTGGTGGTAACGATACTGTCGCAGCCCCACCGGCTGCTGAGCGTACGTTCGTATGTTCCTGCAGTGGTCCGGCCTTCATAGCTTTCTCCTTCGTAGATAGTGATGGTTTCAGTGCTGTATAAGATCGGGTGGACCGTTAGCAGGGTAGTTACGATGCTGTCGGCACCGGAAGCCGCGGTGAGCGTACGCTCGTATTCACCGCTGCTTTTCCATCCCAAGTAATCATTGTCTTCGCAGATGTCTATCTCTTCGGTAGTCAGGATGGCAGGCAGGGTGATGTTTACCGTTGCCTGGGCAGCGCTTGAGATATTGCCTGCAGCATCGATAGCCCATATATAAAGGGTATAGGTTCCGGGGGCGTCGAAGGTGTATGATCCCGGGGGGGAGGACGACCATGCCGTGTTACCGACAGTTGGTGTATCGGCGCTCTCGCTAAGCAGGTATCCCGTTACGGCCTCATTGTCGGTGGCCGACAGGGATGCTATGGGAACCTCCAGGGTGTTGACGTTCTGCGGCAGCTCGAAGCTGGTGATCACGGGGGCTATGGTGTCGGGTGGAGGAGTGATATCAATGGTGATGTTTGCCGTGACCGATGCCGGGATGATAAAATTATCGCTCACGGTAACCGTTAAGGAGTATGACTTTTCGTCTGTAATAGCGATAGATGCAGTGGTACTTATCTCTCCGGTAACGGAATCAATGGAGAACAGTCCGTTGTCATTACCCCCGGTGATGGAGAAAAACAGCTCCTGATCCGTATTGGCATCGGTTGCCACCACCTGTGCGATTAGCTCACCGGCCTGTTTTTCCTCAGTGATGGAAAAACTCTGTCCTTCCACTTCCGGTGTTTTATTCTCGGTGGTGCTGTGCGAGGTTTTTATGAGTATCCGTGAGGTAAAGGGCTCCAGCGAAAAACTGCCCGTAACGATCTCCGAATAGATGTCTTTATAAATAGTGGTGCCTAAGTCGAAGGTTTTATTTAGTTTGCTATCATTATAAAATAATTTGTAGTCTTCTCCTTCTTCGAAAGGCACTGTATTAATTGTTGAATGAAGGTCCTGTCCACCCATATTTTGCCATTCTTCAAAAGAGTAAGAAAATTCAGTTAACCAACCAGTTCCTCTTGCAAAAACTTTGGTTCGATACGGGCTTACATATGTATTATAATCATATGTGAAAGGAAATTTATCCAATGAAACATAACGTTCTGTAATTACTCTTGACCATACCTTATTACATGCAACTATATTATTAAGATATTTACAATCTGGTTTATTTTCTCTCGCTGACTTTAATCCACAAAAACATCCCAGCAGTGTATTCTTTTGTATCAGATGGTTGTTTCCACTAAATGTTATGGCTGACTGAGCAATATTATAAAATGAATTTCCTTCTATTGTCCATGAATTATTTCCATTATCACAATATACTCCGTAAGCGAAAGGTGATGTATTAGATGGAAGCCCTTCTGTATTTCCTTCTACATTCATAATAATATTATACCTGACAATAGTGCCTGTTGTATAATAGTCTTCGGCTGATCCCCAACCATAAATACCTCCGCCGTCATCTTTCATCAGAGATACATTATTGATAAAGTTATATTCAAAAATATGTCCTGCGCCACAGAATGATATCCCATCATCTCCACAATTAATTATTCGATTATATCTGATTTTATTGTTTTGTCCTCCCAAAGAAATTCCCTGTCCTGCACAAGAACTACCTGTACCTTTTAATCCCAAATTGTCAAATAATGCAGAGTTCTGAATTGTATTGTCAGATATGATAGAGTTTGAAGAACCTATTGATATTCCTTTGCAATTTGAACCATTTACATAATTGTCTGATATATCATTATTCTCACCTCCAGTAACCTGTATGCCATAAAGTTCTACATTATAAACACTATTATTCATGATAGAAATGTTAGTACTGAAAAAAGATTTTATTCCGGCTGAAGAACAATGCAATAACTCAAAATTTTGTATAGCAATATCTTGTCTTTTATATTCTATATAAATTCCGATTTCATAAACAGAACCTTTCATTGTATAATTATTTGGTGAATCACCATTTGGTGTCCAGAAATACACATCATTATTTTCATAATACCATTCTCCAGGTTCATCCAAAAAATCAAGTTTATTGCATAGAAAGAAACCGTAATCGATACCTAATCCATATTGCGGAGATTCGGTTAATGTAACTGATTGTCCATTGGAAGCTTTAGCATCGACCGTTGGCATTGCCCAGTGATTTACCCTTCCAGTCCAAATCGCTCCTTCATAATCAATACTTCCATCCAGCTCATCGCAAACGAAGGTTTTATCATCTTTTACTTCTGAAATGGTGGCATAGCCTTCGTTGGGCCAGCGGGCGGCTTTCATGCGCTCGTCATTGAGGAAAAGCTGGTTGATCTCTTTGTCGCAATGTGCTTTCCAGATATTTCCCTTGTAGTGTTCCCAGCCGGTGATCACTTCCGAACCGTATATTTTGGGTTTGTCGCCTGTGCCGTATGCGCCATAGGTAATGGGATTCCCTTCTGTCCCTGAGCTGCTAACGGTAATAGTACCTGTCCAGCTGTCGCCGCGTTTGAACAGGATATTGTCACCGGGCTGGAAGCTTGTGGCATTTACCTTATCGAGGCTTTGCCAGGGAGCAGTGGTGCTCGTACCGGAATTGTCGTCGCTGCCCTGCGAAGAGCTTACGTAATAATCGGTGGCACGGCCCGTAAAGGCCAGCAAGAGTAAAAGCGCCAGGATAGAATATACCCGTGTACGCGCAAATGATTGTCCCGGAATACCTGTTAGGGGCAGAGATCCCTGGGACGGGTTTAGCGTCCTTTTCATCTTTTTGTATTTAACGGTTTGCACCACAAAAATAGAGCAGTACCAAAAAATACGGAAGGAATTTGTGCTGAAACAGCTCTCGGACTTTGCTGATTTTCAATGCTTTGTTTTCTGATTGACGGGTTTGTAATGTTGTAAGATCAATCAGCGGGTTTGTAAAAAAGACTGTTTTCCTCTTCAAAAAAAGGAACAGTCAGCGCGCATATCGTCAGTAAATAAAATGCCGGAATTTCGTTCAAAATCCGGCTCGTCCAATACTTCCGGTTCTTTCACAACTTCTATTAATGGGTTTGCAGGGATAAATGTATGAAGATTTTTTCGAAATACAAATGATTGTCAGTTGTTTAACAATTAATTCAGGAAAGAAAAGAACGATCCGTAATAAACATAAGTGAATACACGTAGAGAACATTTGTGCACGGGAGGTGAAAAATAGACTTTTGGGCTTTTGAGGCTTTTTTGTACCTATTTCCTAATAAGCTGCAAGCTACTGGCCACTTGCGGCTGGCCATTGGCTTCTGACTACAGGTCTCCTGCGACTGCGACTGATCACTGCCCACTTTCTTCCCGCTTCTTCACCCCTGACCCCTGAAAGGGAACGTTCGCGGTATGTTATGCCATCTTTAGCGTGACAGATTGCTTCGTCGTTCCTCCTCGCAAAGACGATCTTATAAAAAAGCAGGGCAGCGGACAAAGACGAATATCAACGGACTGTGTTTAGTGCCTGTCCGCTGCCTTATCCGTAACATAAAAAGTCATTGCGAGAGTTCACCCAATTTTTTTGGGCATAATGAGGTAATGACAATAGATATAATAAACTTTGCAGCAAGCCTGCACAGTTTGACCGTTCTTTCGCATAGTGTATTCAACCTGCTTGCGAGTTTGGTTCCAAAAGATTGAGGCATAATGAGTGGTACTGTTTGTTTATCAAATATGTCCGAATGGCAGCCTGCCGACGTATAGTCAATTTGCCCTTTTGGGTGTAGGTTTTTGTGTAATTTAATTTTATTGACATGAAAAAAATCAGGACTAACGCAGCAGGCATCGATATTGGTGCCAAGAAAGTATTTACAGCCGTAGAAGGGCAGCCAGTAGTGAGCCATTTTACTTTTACCGAAGATTTTTACAAGTTACGTGATTATTTGCTTGAGCATAAAGTTGAAACAGTTGCCATGGAAGCCACCGGTGTTTATTGGGTAATCCTATACGATATACTGGAAGAAGCCGGTATAGATGTTTGGCTAGTGGATGGTCGCCAAACCAAACAGGTCCCGGGGCGAAAGACCGATGTGAAAGATTGCCAGTGGATACAACAACTCCACAGCTATGGATTGTTAAACCGGTGCCTTGTTGTTGATGCCGACATTAAAGAGTTAAGGAGCTATCTACGATTACGGGAAGACCACATCAGTTCTTCGGCAATGTATATTAACCAGATGCAAAAAGCATTAACGTTAATGAATATCAGGCTTAAAGAAGTTTTGAGCCAGGTACATGGGGCAAGCGGTATGGCTATAATAGAAGCCATTCTAAATGGTGAACGCGACAAACAAGTTTTGGTTAGTTTATGCCACCGCAGTGTTCTTAAAAAGAAAGCGGATTTGGTTTTAAAAGCTTTGGAAGGAAGGTATACCGATGCCGGACTTTTTGCTTTAAAACAAGCTTATGATGGATATCGATTTTGTTTGCAGCAGATTGAAGAATGCGACAGCAAGATAAATGTTGTAATTAACAGGCTCGGAAAGTCAGGAGAAGGTCAGGACTTTAAAAAAAACGTAAAGCAGTACGACACCACAAACCGGACATTGAAAGGCTTGGCCCAAACCTGTTAAATATTTTTGAAGGCAATGATGCAACATTGATATCAGGCATTACTGATTATACATGGATGCAACTATTGGCAGAAACCGGACCTGACTTAACAAGATGGCCAAGCGAGAAACATTTTACCAGTTGGCTGGGACTTTCTCCTGGGCAACATAGTTCAGGAAAGATGCGAAAAAATGCAAGAAAAAAAGGCAAACCCAAAGCAGGTCAAATTTTTAGGGTTATTGCACAGGGACTAATAAACAGTAAAAATATTGCAATAGGGTCTTTTGGGAGACGCTTACGTGGGCGAAAAGGACCAAGGATAGCAATTAAAGCCATGGCCAGAAAATTGGCAGTAATTTACTGGAGAGTAATGGTAAAAGGACTCGATTATGCAGAACAGGGAGTCCAATTGTACGAAGAACAAATAATGATAAATAAAATGAAAACAGTAACCAAATTAGCAAAAGAACTAAATTTAGAAGTGACTGACTGCCAACCTGTGACGTGATTCTGTCATTGGCAGGGAGGAAATATGACGACCGAAGTTATCTCTTTATTCCTGTCGCCGTATGATACTCGATTATCCATTCACTCAATAACTCATTTGGAATATAAAGAGATGGTATCCGTATGTGTTTCTGCAAAGACGGATGCCATCTTTTTGTCCTTGTCAGCGGATATACCCGATAACTCATTCGCACAATAACCCAATAAGCCATTCGCTCAATAATTCCGTCACTAATCCTCCGACCGTCAAATGGCGGCCACCTCCTTTTCAAAAAGGAGGACTCAGTAACTCATTTACTAAATCACACAATTACCCACTCCATAACCTTAAATTTTGCAAAACAATAGCTAAATCATGTTGGAGAAGAAATAACAAAGAATTTTTTTTGAGAATGCAGAATTCTATGAACCTTGGAGTTCTTCTCTCTTTTGTGCTTAATCCCGGCCCTATAATTTTCTTATCCCAATTCCCGGCAGATCATTCAACGTCACTTTTCCGTTAACTACCTTCATTCCTTCAAAAACATCGTTAGAGATTAAAAGGTTTCCATCCAAGTCAGCCCAGTCAACCAAAGGAGATAGCTGGGCGGCAGCAGAAACTGCACAAGAAGTTTCCGTCATACAACCGATCATCACTTTCATGTCGAGGGCACGTGCAACGTCAATCATTTTTTTTGCCTCTCGCATTCCTGTGCTCTTCATCAGCTTGATATTGACCCCTGAATAAACATCCTTAAACTTCGGAATATCATGGATTCGTTGAAAAGCCTCATCTGCAATGGTAGGAAGCGGGCTGTTGGCGGTTAGCCAGGCCATATCATCAACCTGCTCTTTTGGCATGGGCTGCTCTACAAATACAACTCCCTTTTCTTTCAGCCAGTGAGTCATTTCCAGCGCATGATGTTTATCAGTCCAGCCCTGGTTTACGTCAACGCATAAAGGAACGTCGGTAACTGTTCGGATGGTTTCCACCAATTCTTTGTCATTGTCGCGCCCCATTTTAACCTTCAGAATTTTGAATTCAGCAGCTTCTTTGGTTTTTCTGACAATCATCTCAGGAGTATCTATCCCAATTGTAAACGAAGTTACAGGAGTATCATCAGGATTCAGCCCCCATATTTTATACCATGGCTGTCCCATAATTTTACCAACAAGATCGTGCAAAGCAATATCTACACACGCTTTTGCAGCCCTGTTCCCCGGTTCTATATGATCAATATATTCCAGAATTTCATCCATACGAAACGGATCGTTAAAAGCAGACAAATCCACTTTCTTCAGGAATTTGGCCACTGTTTCGTGCGACTCGCCCAAATAAGGAGGCATTGATGCTTCTCCATAACCAATTAAACCATCGTATTCCAGTTCAACCAGTATAACCGGAGTTGTGGTGCGCGAACTGGTTGCCAGTGTAAAAGCATGTTTTAACTGAAGTTCGTAGGGTTTGAATGTTATCTTCATCTTTGCGTTTTTTGAAATTGCTTATTTATTATCCGATAAGCCGTGTTTTGCCAGAAATATCCCGGTAGTAACCACCCCGAGACTTTTCAAAAAGTTTCTTCTTTCTATCAACATTATGGAAGGATTTCCTTGTAAAAATCGTTATCCACCACCCATTCTATACCACAGCCGTCGACATTGCCGATTACCCGGCGGGCACGGACGAAGGCCTTTTCGTAATATTCAGTATATTTTTCGCTATCACGGTCGAGGCTGTTTATCCTCACTTTCCCGGAGGCGTGTATAAATTCTTTGTTCCCGATGCACAATCCAACGTGTGTAACTCTTTCCTTTTTATCAGCAGTGGCTTTTCTGCCAAAAAATACCAGGTCGCCCGGCTCCAGATTATCATAGCCTTTTTGGGTATCAACCAGCTCGCCATAGAATGTTTGTTGCGAAGCATCGCGTTGCAGGATCATCCCATGATAATAATACGATGATTTTACAAAACCGCTGCAATCCACCATTTTTGCAGAGGTGCCTCCCCACAAATACGGAACACTTTTAAAACAGTATGCAGTTGCCAAAACATCCTCAGCGTTTACGCTCTTTTTCTTCCATATATCAAGCGAAACACATTCCTTTTTCTTAACAAAAGCTTCGCGGCCATCAGCAAGAACTGTTTTGTAAAAACCGTTTTCTTCGCCTGTTATACTTAACAAATCTGCCAGAACCAAATCAGTTTCTACGGCACTTTTTTCGCTGGGTTGAGCATAAGCAAATCCGTTTTGATTTTTATACAAAACTTTTTCATACTGCTTCCACTTTGCCATTTCTGCATTATTTTTCAAGGCAATTCCTGCGCCATCTACCCAGCCGAAATAACGATCGGGAGTTTGAACCAGGTACCACCCGTCTGCTTCTTTGTAAACTTTAACCGGAGTGCCCATTACAGCCTGCGTAACCATCTCGTGTGGATGATCACCCTTGCTTCTCATCGTACAAACCGACAGAGTAACAATTGCCCACGAATTTTCCTTATAGACTTCAGCTGGAAGAAGTTCTACGTTGAATTCAACATTCTTCTCATTTGCCAATGCCTGAAGTTTATCGAATGCTACAGGAGATGCAGTTGCTCCAACCAGCGCTTCCTTACCGTTTTCTGCTACAAGGTCAACACTAAAATACAACAAGCGTTTATCAGGAATATTCTCCTTTTGTATTTCCGAAATCATATCAGAACTGATAGTGGAATTTTGCGGATTACACGCAGCTGCCATAAATAAAAGAATTATTAAAAAGTAATTGATTGATTGTTTCATCCTTGTTGTAATATTTGTATTACATCTGACAAATATAATCTTTTTTGAAATAACAAATAGCAAAAACCAAATAGCAATTCTTAGCAAACAGCTGTTGTGATTTGGTTTTTGATTAAAATGGTCTTTATATTGGCAGGTATTCCACCTCCATATCGTACGTCCATGTATCAAAATAAAGGTTTCCGCCGGCCCATTCCAACTCTCCTCTCTGAAAATCGAAAGGCTCGCTCCGGTAATATTTTTTGGGTGGAACTAATTCACGGGCAAAATCATCGTTCACAACAAGGCGGTAACAATCGAGGCCATTGATATAAAATTCTTTTAGTTTCAGATCATCAGAATTAACAAGCCCAAACGAAGGATCAACCGGCACCCATCCAATTCCTTCATAATAAACCTCTGTCCAGTCGTGCAGATTTACGGTCTGTGGCATTAAATACCAACCACTTTGCCATTTGCAAGGGATTCCCAGACTACGGGCCAAACTCAAAAACAGAAAGCTTTGCATACCACAATCGCCATGCCTGTTTTCGAGCACATAACACGGAATACAAGGCATAACAGAATATTCGAGCGCCCCAGCCCATGGAATATTATTAAAAATCCAGTAATACAAAAGTTTAACCTGAGTAACGGGGTTCGTTTCTGACCCAATAATTTCGCGGGCCAGATTTTTTATTTTATCATTAAACACAATATGAGGCAAACGTTCGGCAGTATATGTCTGATACAATTCAGACGATTGGTCGTATGCCTTGGCCTGTTCGGGTTTAATGTCGAACCACTGGGCAGCAGGATAAAAAATAAAAGATATATTAAACACCGTTTCTTTACCTTTTTCAGCCTTTTTTTCCATATAAACCGTGCGTTGTTTGGTTTCATTCGGAGCTATGATATAATCATCCTGATTCGCACTTAAAAACTCCACATCAGAAAGGCGTGCTGAGCCGGTTCTTGGATAAGGCAGCCAACATCTCACAATTTCTCCATCAGGCACCTGGTCAGGTTTTAATGTAACCGTATAATTCACCTTGATTTTCTGCCGGTTATAAGGTTTGGCCGGTTCAAGTCCCTGTTCAAACCAGTTTGGAAGTACATTTAATTGAAAATCTTCAATTCCGTCATAGCCTTTTTCACTGACTTTTTCTTTCAGTTTTTTTGCCTCCGGATTTAATAAAAACAGGTTACTTGCCGACCGTAAGAAATAACGTTTATCGCCATCAATCACGCGCATTTCGAGCTGTTTGTCTTCTTCCCATTTATCCATTTGAGCGTCGCTGACTTCAGGATAATATTTTTTCAGTTGCTCTTTTACATCGTTTCGAGTGTAAGGAAATTCCATTCGCAAACGCCGGATTGTTTCCAGCTGAATCTGGTAATTTTCCGCTTCAGCCTCCCCTGCATTATTTATTTCCTGTTTAAGATACGTTTCAACCTTTGAGAAACTTCCCTCTTTTAACGCGGCCTCTATATTTAATTTCTCATGAACCTTTTGACCACACGATGCCAATAAAAATACACTTGTCAGAACAAAAAAAACACTCCGAAAAACAGACATATACTTAGTATGAATTATGTAAATATTTTTGATAAATCTCCATGGTTCTGTGTAAATGTACCTTCATCAACTCAGCAGCATCTTCTCTTTTCTGCTTATTTATGGCGTCAAAAATCTTCAGATGATATTCGAGAGTAACATCTTTTTCGCCTTCAACATTTGCATAAACCAGGTTACGCATTCGCGGTAACAAAGAATAAATGGGTTCCATCGAAATCTGAACGATCGGATTATGTGTGGCTTTGGCAATTAACAAATGAAACTTATTGTCAAGATCGGCTTCCAACTGAATATTATCGGGATTGCACTCTTTAAAAAGTTCAATATTATCCTGAATATCGCTCAAATCATTTTGGTTTCTTTGCTTTGCAGCCAGGTTGGCAATCTGAGGTTCAAACAACCGGCGCACTTCAATAATCTGGGCAATCAGGTTGTGATCGAACTGCATGTCGTAATACAAATTCAGAGTACTAATGGCGTCATCAATTCTTAAACCGGTAACCACCATTCCACTGCCTTTTGTTATTTCAATCAAACCCCGTGCACTTAATCTACGCAAAGCCTCTCGTAATGCCGTCCGGCTTACTCCAAACGACTCACAAAGTTCTCTTTCAGTAGGCAATTTTGATCCCACCGGTAATTTTTTTTCGCGAATAGCAGCCTCAACTCGCCGCTCAATCTTTTGGCTTAAGGTAAGTTTACTGCCTATTTTCCTAAATACTTCATCCATGTTAAGTATACTTTGTTTGATTTAGTTTTATCATCAGTACATGTGCTATGTATTACAAATATAATATTTAAAAGGAATTTATCAAGTGGTGACCATATTGGACAAAAACACAGAAAACACGTACAAAATCTGTTTTAAAACAAGTTTGTCAGTAAGTAACTGATTCTCTATCGCTTTAAACACGTGGATTTTTAGGAAACGGTTCTGATTGATTTTTCATGGTTTATTAAAAGAAAATAAGCAACAAAATTTTACTATTTTCATGACACGAACATAATTTTACACTTTATGATGAAACGAAACATATTTTTCGGCTTACTTATCATTTCCAGTTTTCTGTTTATAAAAACTCATGCACAAACCAATGACGAATTTCTCAATTTAAACAAACCCGAGAGAGTAGAATGGTTTCGCGATCTGGGATTTGGTATGTTTATTCATTTTAGTTTCGACAGTCAGCTTGGGATTGTTATCAGTCACTCAATGGCAGGCGCATCTGATGATTATTTAGATCGTTTTGTACACGAATTACCCAAAACGTTCGACCCAAAAGATTTCGATGCAACTGAAATTGTAACGTTGGCGAAACTGGCAGGGATAAAATATATTGTACTAACAACCAAACATCATTCTGGATTTTGTATGTGGGATACTGAAACCACAGAGTTTAATATCATGAACACTCCCTACGGGAAAGACCTGGTTGACGAATATGTAAAGGCCGCGCGTGATGCAGGTTTGGCTGTCGGCTTCTATTATTCTCCTGAAGATTTTAACTTTTTATATGAGAATGGATTACAGGTTCGCAGAAGATTTACCGAGCCGATTCCGGATCACATCATGCACAAATACCTGGAACTGGTAGAGCTGCAAAACATGGAATTAATGGCCAAATACGGCGACATCGATATTATTTTTTATGACGGAGGAGATGGCCCTCTCCAGGAAAAATGTAAACAGGTAGTTTGGGAACTTCACCCCAATATTGTTATTACAAGAGGAGCAATGAAGACACCGGAACAAACCATTCCCGGTACTATTTCAAAAGAACCTTGGGAATCGTGCATTACTATGGGAACTCAATGGGCATACAAACCCACCAACGAAGAATATAAAAGTGGAGCCCGATTGATAGAGCTATTAATTGAAACGCGGGCAAAAGGTGGCAACTTATTACTAAATGTGGGACCAAAACCAAACGGAGAACTGCCCGAAGGACAGGAGGCTCGTTTACGCGAAATTGCAGCCTGGAATTTTATCAATGGAGAAGCAATTGAGAATGTGTCGCCGTGGATATTACCGAACGAAGAAAATACCTGGTTCACCTGGAACCCGGAAGAAAAAACGGTGTACGCGATACTGACTAAAATCCCGGACTGGCAGCGGGGAGAACGTCGCGAGTTTGTTATTAAATCGGTAAGATCTACTCAGCAAACAACTATTGAAATTTTAGGGCAATCAGGACAATTGGTGGAATATAATCCCGAAATCGATGCTAAAACATATTTCGAACAAAAAGAAGATGGGTTGCATATTTCCTGTGTACGTGCCCAACGTATATACAACAACAACAAGTGGAAGAATCCTCTTGTTTTAAAAATTAGAAATGCCGCACCGGCACTGAAACCTCCTGTTATCAGCACCGAAACCAGCGAGATAAAAAACCAATCCGGTTACCAACGCCTGTTTTTGAAAGGGGAAGTACTAAGTACCGGCGATGCCGAAAACGTGAAAGTAGGTTTTCAGTATCGTGAATATGCAGGTTTTGTAGAAGAATTATATTCCGACAAATGGAAGGAAACAGAAACCATTGAAATTGCTCAGGGAAAATTTGGATTAAAAGTTCCGTTAACGAAAAAGGAAAAAACTTATCAGTACAGGGCATTTATCGAACACCCCAAACTGAGAGTTTATGGTGATACCAAAATGGTTAATTTTTAATGTTCAGATATGGATAGAATAAACCCTTATTTATACTTGTTTCAAATAGTGTTTTTTGATCGTTAATATTTGTTAAACCAAAGTTATTAAGTACTTTTAAAAATTGAAATTGTCTCTATTCTACCAATTAAGAGACAACTACTAAACTAGACTGTGAATGGTTAACGACCGTAGAAATAAATTGTTGATTGCCCAAGGCAACTCCAAACAATTCAGGTATCTGATGGAATCAACATCAGATGAATTATTACAATTCGCATTAAGCTTCATCAGAAATCAGGAAGTGGCTGAAGAAATTGTCAGTGATGTTTTTGTGAAAATCTGGAAAAAACGCACTGAACTTCCCAATATACAAAACCTGAAATCCTACTTATTTATATCTGTAAAAAACAGCTGTCTCTCGCATTTGAGAAAGATGAAAAACGAAAAAATCGTTTTGATTGACGAATACAACGAATTTCAATTTCCTTATATTGAAAATACAGATGACAACTCTTACGAAAATGAGATGTTAAAAAAGATTTATGAAGCTATTGAGCAGCTGCCTCCCAAATGCAGAGAAGCTTTTACCCTGGCAAAAATAAATGGTTTTAAGCATCGTGAAATTGCCGAGATAATGGATATCTCCGAAAAAACTGTTAACAATCACCTGGTTACTGCGGTAAAAAAAATTACCGAGTCTTTGGGTATTGAAAAAAAGCAGGATAAATCTATTTCTCCCTTTAAACAAGCCAGTCTGTTCTCATTTTTTTGGTAGTATTTTACTGAATGTTACCCCCTTATCAATCGCAAGAAAAATTATTCCCTTTTTTTTCTAAAATCATTGCTCTTTTTATAGGTATATCTTTTCCTGACTACGTCTTTAGTGTAGAAATGACAATAAATGACAATAAATGACAAAAAAAGATAAAACCTACGAACTTATCGTAAAACAGCTCACAGAAGGTCTTCTGGAAAATGAACGGGACCAGTTAGAGAATGAGCTTTCAAAAGATACAGTTCTGAAAAAAGCCCATAGTGAACTTATTCATTTTTGGAATAAGTGCTTCCCGAGAGCAAGGAAACACTCCATAATGGAAATAACAGAAAAGAAACTTGGGTTTTCATATCATAAAGAAGTTGAATCAAATAAATGGAAATGGGTTGGAATTGCTGCATCCATTCTTTTGATTGCAAGCTTGAGCTTTTCCCTTTTTATGGTGTCACAAAACGAATCAAATACAACGCTAAACGAATATGCCTGCCGGGCTAAAGAAGTAAAACAGGTTACCCTTTCCGACGGAACAAAAGTATGGTTGAACTCATCATCGCTATTAATTGCAAGCGAACCTTTTGTTGGCGATAAGCGTGAAGTAAAATTGTTTGGTGAAGCTTATTTTGAGGTTGCTCACAACCCGGCTAAACCTTTTATTGTGGAAACAACCAATTTAGAAACCCAGGTACTGGGTACACACTTTAATGTGGTTGCATATCCCAATGACGAAGTTCACGAAATTTCGCTGTTTGAAGGACGTGTACAGCTAAACCCGACTTCAAATAATAAAAAAGCAATACTTACACCGGGCGACCGGGCATATTTTTCGGTGAATAACGGCAGGATGAAGCTTACTCACACCGATCTTGGAGAACCGGCCACATGGCGCGATGGGATATTAAGATTCTACGACGAAGACTTATTCAGTATAAGTAAAAAACTGGAGCGACATTTTCTAACACGAATATTTATTACCGATTCGGTAATTGGAAACCTAAAATACTCCGGCGAATTTCAGGAAGAATCGCTGGAAAGAATACTTGAACTGTTGAGCGGAGCTAAAACATTCGATTACAGAGTAACCAATAATGGAATAATAATTAATAAATCAAACTAACAAAAAGCATTTTTAACCTTAATCGACTAAAAAACAGGAAATAAGAATTTCTTATAAGATTGAGAGTATTAAATTTTATTGTTTAACAAACTAAACCATTTATTGTATGGAACAAAGCGTTAAAAAAATGCTATCCCATGGTTCGGGATTGCTAAGAAAACTTCGCAGGGTTTCAGGTTTAAGCCTGATCTTACTCATTGCGATAGTCATCAACGTTCAGGCCAGCACATATTCAGAGACGGTTAAATTCGATCTGAAAATGAAAAAGGTGAGCCTGAAAGAAGTTTTTCAAACTATCAGCGATCAAAGCGAGTTTAAATTCGTTTACAACAACGATGTAGTAAACGATAATCAAAAAGTTTCTGTTAGCACAGAAGACGCACGTGTTGAGGAAATCCTCAACGAAATTTTACCTGAACACCAACTGGATTATCGGGTTATCGACCGCCAGGTTATTGTTTTCCCTACTGAAAGTAAGGTAAAATCAACAACCAATGCAGTTAACCCACAGGAAAAAACCATTTCCGGAAAAGTTGTTGACGAAGAAGGTTTGCCTCTTCCTGGCGTATCCGTAATTGTTAAAGGGACAACCGTTGGTATTGTAACTGACATTGACGGAAATTACACTCTGACCGGCATTCCTGCAGATGCTAAAGTTATGGTTTTCTCTTTCGTTGGAATGAGAGCTCAGGAAGTGAACATTGGCGGCAAAACAACCATCAACATTACGCTTGAAGCCGAAGCAATCGGTTTGGAAGAAGTAATTGCCGTAGGTTATGCCTCTCAGAAAAAAGCAAACGTAGTTGGTTCTGTAACTTCGGTTAGTGGTGAGCAGATTGAAGCAATCCCGGCAGCCGATGTTACCAATACCCTTTCTGGTCGTATGACCGGTGTTACCGGTATTCAAACAACCGGTGAACCTGGACAGAGTGATGCGACTCTGCTTGTTCGTGGACGTACCACTTTAGGTGACAGGGATGATCACCCTGAATTAGTTGCTCCTCTTGTTGTTATTGACGGTGTTCCCGGTCGTTCGCTAAGCGATGTTGACCCTGTGGATATTGAAAGTGTATCTGTACTGAAAGATGCATCGGCAGCAATTTACGGTTCACAAGCTGCAAACGGTGTTATTTTGGTTACTACCAAAAGAGGACAATCCGGAAAACCAAGAATGAATTACCAATTCTACCAGGGGTTCATGACTCCAACTATCCTTCCTAAAGTTACCAATGCCGGCGATTATGCAACAATGTTGAGTGAATACCAGGATTACGAAAATAAAGAACGTACTTATTCTGATGAAGACATTGCATTATTCTACAGCGGAAGAGATCCATGGGTACACCCTAACAGTGACTGGGTTGGCGACCTTGTAGACAAATGGACAACAACAAGCAAACACAACTTCAGTATTGATGGTGGAAGTAACGGAATGTATTACTATGTTTCATTAGGTTATAAAAACGAAGAAGCCATTTACAAGCAGGAATCTACCAATTACAAGCAATACAACTTGCGTGCAAAACTGGAACTTCCTATCACCGATTGGTTAACTACTTCAGTTGATTATGCAGGCTTCCTGAATAACAAATTGTACCCTACCAAAGGTGCCGGTGCTATTTACGGACAATCAACCCGTTTGCTTCCTACCCGTTGGTCTTTCTGGCCAAATGGTAAACCCGGACCTGACATTGAGTATGGAGATAACCCTGTAGTTACATCGACTTTCGAAGGTGGTTACGACGATCAAAAAACTTATATCAACCAGGTTACTTTTAAGGGAACAATTACACCGCCGATGATTAAAGGTTTAACCCTGAGCGGATACTATTCTTACGACGTTTCCAACTTTTACAGAAAAAGATTCCGTAAGCCATGGACTCTTTACACTGAGAACTGGGATTCAGCCACATATGACTCAGAAGGATACGTAATTGACATGGATCTAACGCCTGCATTACGTGGTTATTCAGCTCCTGAACTGGTTGAAGATTATAGACGAGATATTCGTAAACTGGCTAACTTTAACTTCAACTATGCACGCGACTTTGGCGAACATTCAATTGCAATTTTTGGTGCATACGAACAAATCGATCAAAGCTGGAACAGCTTTGGTGCTTTCAGAAAATACTATATCTCGGATGTTGTACAAACCATCGACGCCGGTTCTGATACAGACAAAGACAACTGGGGAGAAATGTACATATATGCACGTAAATCACTCATTGGTCGTGCAAACTACAGCTATGCAGGAAAATATTTGGTTGAAGCACTGTTCCGTCGCGACGGTTCATTAAAATTCCCTCCTGATAGTCGTTGGGGTAATTTCCCAGGTTTGATGTTGGGTTGGAGAGCATCTGAAGAAGGTTTCTGGCAAGATAATTTATCTGCCATCAATTACTTCAAAATGAAATTATCTTACGGTAAAATGGGTATGGACCCGGGTGATCCTTTCCAATACATGAATAAATATGTACTGGGTACCGGCTTAACTATGGGAAGCGGAAAACAGGTTGAAACAGTTGTTCAACAAGAAGGAGTAGCTAACCCAAATATTACATGGGAAAAACAAACTACATACAACCTTGGTTTCGAGTCACAAATTCTTGAGAACATGTTTTCTTTAGATGCTGACTTCTTCTACAGTAAACGTTCTGATATTTTGGCTTCAAGAGATGCTTCTGTTCCTGGATTTACCGGATTAGCATTACCTGACGAAAATATTGCAGAAGTAGATAACCGTGGTTTTGAAATTGAAGCCGGATACCACAAAAACATAACAACTGATCTGAGGCTTGACTTTACCGGTCAGTTCTCATACAACCACAACGAAGTGGTATTTATGGACGAGCCTGAAAGAGCAGAACCCTGGCAACAACGTACCGGTCATCCATACGGAGCCTGGTTAATGTATGACGCCATTGGTATTTTTGCAGACGATGCTGCTGTTAATGCATATCCTCACTGGGACGGAGCCAAACCGGGTGACGTAATTTTCAGAGACGTTGATGGTGACGGAACAATTACCAGCGATGACCGGATTCTTATCGATCAAACAGATATGCCTGAAGTTAGTTATGGTATATCGGTTGATTTAGACTACAAAAACTGGCACTTATCATTACTGGCACAAGGTCAGGGAAAATATTACCGCATGAACATTGCCGATGGCCGTCGTGGTGAGGCCGGTAACTACTTACAATGGAGTTTCGACAACCGCTGGACACCGGAGAATACACACACCGATGTAGCAAGAGCATACAACCGCGATGACTTGTACTGGTCGTTCGATAACCATATGAGTACATACCACCTGGATAACATGGCTTTCTGCCGTTTAAAAAATGCCGTTCTTACCTATACTATACCAAATACTGTATTTGGCGATTTAGGAATTTCCAGAGCTCAGGTATATTTTGCAGGAAACAACCTGTTCCTGATTTATGCTGCTCAGAAAAACTTTGACCCGGAAATTGGTGCTCCAATGAGCTATCCGGCAGTAAGAACGCTGGCTCTTGGTGTTAAAGTTACATTTTAGTAATAATGAATTTTGAAAAATGAAGAATATGAAAAAAATATTAGGATATTCAATACTGATGTTGACGCTTATTTTTGCAACAACATCATGCGACGATATTCTCGACCAAAAGGCGGTTGATGCCTTTAACGAGGAATCTGTTTTTGAAGATTTAAACCTAACGAAAGCATATTTGGGCAGATGTTATGATTTTATTGGCGTTGACAACAATCTGGTGTTAGGTTTAAGAGAAGACATTCTGTCGGGAGCAACTGATGAATGTTTGTGTATTCACCGCCCGAGTGGTTATCCTTTTGTTAAGGGTATTATGAGCCCCGACGAACTGGGACACTTTGGAGACTGGCACTTTAACTGGATATCGTGGAGTTTATACAGCAATATTAAAAACGTAAACGTATTCCTTGCTAATGTTGATAATGTTCCAACTGAAAATCAAGGTGAAGTAGATGAGTTAGAAACTTACAAAGCTGAAGCTTATTTTATCAGGGCTTTCGACTATGTAAACTTAATGCGTTCGTATGGTGGTTTGGTTTTGGTTGATCAGCCATTTGAATTAGGTGAAGATTTCTTATCTATTGAAAGATCGTCATTGGATGCAACACTTGATTTTATTTTGGCCGACCTTGACAAAGCTATTGCCGGACTTCCAACCAAAGAAGGAATGGACCAGGGACGCGCAACCAAAGGTGCTGCTGCAGCTTTAAAATCACGTATTTTAAGCTGGAGTACAGGAGAACTGATGCACGATGGAAATTATTCTTCCGATGCTTTGGTTTCATTCCAGTCGCACAGCAGAGAATCATTACTGTCACAAGCGCAAACTATCGCCAAAGCTATAATGGACGGAACCTATGGAGATTACTCTTTAACCGGGTCAACAGATGATCCTCCGTCTCCATTAACAGAAGCCGATGTAGAAAGCTATTCAGAAAATTTTTACAGCAATTTCACACAAAAAGGTGCTTGGAATGATGAAGCGATCTGGGGTGTTCAGCATTTACAATCGCAAGGCAACAGAACTACCCAAAACAGGTGGTGGGGACCAAACGGTTATCACAACTGGGGTAACAACGGACCGAACGAATCTGTTGTTCGTAAATTTGAAATGGCTGATGGAACTCCATTCGTGTGGGATAAATACAATCCCGGCGATAATGAAGTAAGAGAAGCTACAGCTGCTGAATTGGAAGCTGATCCTGAAATCAACCCTTATGTAGGAAGAGAACCTCGTTTCTACGCCAGTATTCTTTTTGATGGTGCAAAATGGATCGACCGTCCAACGGATGGTGCCGCTTTAGACCCTGAAGGAAGAGTTCAAACAGGTTACTATGTTGCTGCTGATGGTACACAAACTGCAGGATTGGATACCCGTCAGGGACCAATTGAAGCATGGAATGGTACCAAAAACGGATATTACATTAAGAAATACCAGGATCCGGCAACTGTTGGACAATATTTCAACAACGAAAATGCCTGGATCGAAATGAGATTGGCAGAAGTTATTTTAGACTATGCCGAAGCTTCTATTGAACTTAATGAAGTTGACAAAGGTATGGAGGCATTGAATATGATTCGCAACCGTGCCGGATTACCTGACAAAGTCGCTGCCGATCAGGCTGAAGCAAGGGAAATGTATCGTCACGAACGTTTGGTAGAATTCTTTGGTGAGGGTGACCGTTGGTACATGATCCGTAAATGGATGATTGCCGGAGATGTTATTGAAACAGTGCACCCGATAAAGATCTATCATTATGAAGACGGTAGCCACAGATGGTTCTACGACACTGAATCTGATGCAGATGCAAGATCGTGGAACGACGTAAACTACTGGTTGCCTATATCACGTACCGAAATAAACAAAGCACCTCAGTTGCAACAAAATCCAGGTTACAACTAATAGAGAATGTTTAGTTAGTTAGAATATAAAAGACCGGCATTCTCTGCCGGTCTTTTTAGTTAAATCTAATACATTTAGTATTTATTACAATAACAAAAAAGTTGTAGGTATATTTCTAATTCACATCTCACATTACCATTAGAAGAAGACCAACTTACGCATAGATTACCGGATTCTATAAACAGGTAACAGATTCTTTCTAATTTGAAATTTTAACAAACTTAAACCAACGCATTGGAACTAGCGCCCATTGCCCTAAATTCTTTTACCATGATTAAAACAAAATTGTCTCTGATGATGTTCCTCCAATACATGATGTATGCTGTTTGGTGGGTACCCCTTGCTGCTTATTTAACCAACCTGGAAGTGAGCAGCTTCGAAAAATCGATGATACTTAGTTCAATGGCAATTGGCTGTCTGGTTTCTCCTGTTGTTGGAATGTTGGCCGACCGGTATTTCTCCGGGCAAAAAGTTTTGGCAACACTGAACCTGTTAAACGCAGCTATGTTATTCATGGCTGGGACAACCAACAATTCCCAGCTCTTATTTGTTTTCCTTCTTGTAGCCATGCTTGGATACATGCCAAGCTGGAGTTTAACCAGTTCAATAGCCATGGCGCATATCCCGTCTGAGCAATTCCCTAAAATACGAGTATTTGGTTCCATTGGCTGGGTGGCTTCCGGAATTTTCAGTGTTATTTTTATCCGGTTCCTGAATATCGATTTCGATGGAACCAATATTCCATTTTATTGCGGTGCCGGAGTTGGATTACTATCCATATTTATTAATCTGACGCTGCCCGACACTCCTCCACCAGCCAAAGGCAAAAAAGGTTCGCTGATCGATGCTTTTGGCTTACGAACCCTCGAATTAATGAAAGACCGAAACTTCGCTATTTTCATTATTTTCTCTTTTCTGTCGCTCATTCCCTTTGCCATGTATTATTCATTCTTTTCCGAGTTCCTCTTAAATATCAATACCAAATACATTTCGGTAACCATGAACTGGGGGGTATTGGCCGAAATGGGATTTTTACTTTTAGTTCCTCCGGCCATTAAAAAACTTGGTTTACAAAAAGTAATGATTTTAGGACTGGTTGCTTTAGTTATTCGTTACCTGTCGTTTTACGCAGGTGGCGTTATCAGCCAAAGCTGGATGTATTACATTGGAATACTGATTCACGGTTTAATATTTGGTTTTTTCTATGTAGGAGGACAAATCTACATCGATAAAAAAGCACCTGTTGAACTTCGATCGCAGGCGCAAGGTTTTATTTTCCTTGTGACCTTTGGAGCCGGTCTTTTAGTTGGCAACTTTATTTGCAGCGAAATAATTGCCTATTACAAAGGAGAGGCAGGTTATAACTGGAATGCAATTTGGGGAGTAATCACACTATCATCAATATTCATTCTTATACTATTTGTTCTATTTTTTAAGAAGGATGAGTCATTAGCAGTGTAATGCCTGGTCCATTTTCAGAATAAGGCCGTTTTTCAGACAAATAAGCCTGTTAATGGTGGAAAGATTAAAGAATGCCAGAGATCGGACTTCTGCCGGAGTCTTGTTTCTTTTACGCGTTATGGTTGCTATACATTTAAATTTTTCGGATTTGATTGTTTTTAGGTTATAGCGGGACATGCCCAGGGCTGAAATATTATGCACATTCAGGGCTTTATACATTTTCTATTCCTTGTTTTTATGATTCTCACAGTCCTTCTGATATTAATTCCCTCAACAAGCATATATTTTGTCCACAAACTTTTTCCGTTATAAGGGAAAGACGCATAGAGGAAAGGGGAGACGGAGATTCTATAAAACCGGAATTACAATTGTTCTTTTTCTTCTACATTTTGACCTTTATTTTCAAGTTAATGGTTAAAATTCTGCAATTGGGTTACAACGATTTTCCATTCATTGCAGCAACTTTAATCTCTATAAATGTATGTGTCAAATTTATTACCACAAAGAACACCAAGGCACGAAGATAAAGAAATTAATTCCGGAGTTTTCTTTGTGAACTTTGAGACTTTGTGGTTTTTCCTGCGAATTTCATATGATTAAAATTGTTTATTTTTAAAGTCCGTCAGCTGACGGATGGAACTCGCATTTAAATCCTGCCTACCTATCAGGTTGGCATCTCCTTTGGTGTTTTGACTAAACATGCTCGTTTCATTCGCTTATTTTTAACCGATGGATTTTTAATCCATCGTGGTTAAGTCTTATCTTCCATCTTCGTGTCTCTAAAATCCATCTTTCGTTCACCTGAACCACCGGCGCAATCCATTTAGGTGGTAACTGTACCATGATTTATCACAAATCCTTCGGCAGATGTATTTTCTTGATTCCTGCTCAAAAATGGCGCGTATAAAGCGAAAAAGGTAACGCACAAAAATCAGGTGTAAAAGGCGTTTGCTACGCAGCCATAATTTATAATTTCGGGGATGATCCTGATAATAGAAAATGCGTTGATATAAACGATTCCCTCGTTGTGTTGTTGCTACGGGAAAATGCTCTGAACCTTGAAATATTTTTTGGGCACAGGCGAAATATTCGCCGGTTTGTTGGGGGAAACCGGTCTGGTGAATTAGTGGTTGCAAACAGATCCTTCCGGCCAGAAGGTATAAATCGTACAGACTTCGTAAGTTGCAATGTTTGTCACGGTAACCATTATCAGCCAGTTGGCAGTGGATGAAATTGTGAATGGTTTTGTGCTCGTCGGAGGGGACAAAACAATTCGATTTATTTATGGGGACTTTACAGTGGCGGAAAACCTTTTCGGATGAATAATATTTCGTATATGGAGTATCCACCGGAATTCGGTGAATTTCAACAGCCACGGGCCGGTCTTCATTAAAAAGCCGGGGATAATGTTTCAGTTTGTTCAGGTCTACAAAATTTTTGGATTGTTCGCGATAGCCAAGCTGAAGTAGGATCCGGGCTGCTTTGAAGTAATCTTTTTCCTGTACTAAAAAATCGATATCGCTGATCATACGCTCCCCTGTATCGCTGTATAATCCATCCATCAACTGAGCCGTCCCCTTCAGATATACAGCCCTGATATTTTCCTTCAGGAGCAATCCGTTAATTTCATCGATCTGAGACAGAATCGCCATGTTCCTTTCTTTATTTCTTTGGTAAATATCTTCTATATGATGCAGGTAATTTTCGTGCCATACTTGCAAGAGACCGTGTTTTTTGAACTTCAGAAAAACTGCCGGCAGAATATAATGGTCGCTGCACAGTTTGATGAACCGGTCGTTGTTTTCCTGATCTTGCAAGGTACTTACTACCGTTTCCTTAAAATCCGGATTCTCGTCAAGTGCAAGACACTGTGCTGCAAACAGAAAGATATCTGAAGGTTTCATTTATTATTTAGTTTTTTCTTTTATTATCCTTGTTAATGGTTCAAATATCCGAATTCGTTTCGGAGCGTGCTCCGTAATTGTATTGAAGTTACCAGAGTTTCTATAAATGTATATGTAAAATTCATTACAGCAAGACCAAAGTTTAAAAAATTGAAGAAGTAGCTTCTGTACTTAGTGATTCTGTAAAATTTCCATAAAAAATCAGGCACCGCTGCATTATTTATTGCCGGTGCCTGATATAAAGTCGGATGATAAAAAATATCTGTCTCTCTTTTTGTTTTTATTATGTTAGTTCAAACTGTTTCCTAATTTCAGACTGTTATATTTTGACCTTCTTTCTTTGCTGTTTTTGAGAATAATACAAGGAATATACGATAGGAATAATTCCAAAAATATGATCAGCGCAATCTGAAAGTTAATATTCAAGGCTGTTGTGTTGAGCATAAAAGCCAAAAAAACGATCAGTATATTGGTGCTGATAATAATGAGTGTAACGGTAAGATGTTTCGGGAAGAATAACAATAAACGATGATGTATGTGGTTATTGTCGGCCGAAAATGGCGAACGTCCGTGCGACATCCGGATACTCATTACCCTAATCATATCAAGGAGCGGAACAATGACCAGCGAGAGCAAAATAACTGGTGAAATTTTACTTCCCAAAACTTTATTGCTTAGGGAAACTTCCCCAAATCGTATCAACAGAACGGAAATAAGCAGGCCTATGATCAGTGACCCGGTATCGCCCATGAACATTTTGTTTTTCTTTCCAAAAACATTAAAAATAAAAAAGCCGCTTAAACTTCCGACCAGAGAAAAGGACAGAACAGCATATTGAGGCTGGTTAGATAAATAAAATAATATACCAAAAATACTTGCTGTCATAATTGTTATTCCGGAGGCCAGTCCGTCAATCCCGTCGATGAGATTGTAGGCGTTGATGAGTGCTACTGTAAGCAGAACACTGATAAATACACTAACTGGGTAATTAACTTCATGAATTCCTAAGATTCCATGGAAATTAGTTAACCTGATGTTTCCAAGTGTGACCAGAATAACGGCAGCTATAATCTGCACTACAAATTTTTTTCTTGCTGAAATATCCATCAGATCGTCTTTTAGTCCGATAAAAAACAAAATGGTAACAGCGGCAACAATATATTTCAGCGCATCAAAACTCAGGCCGTCAGTAGCAATAATTGCACTAATCACTATGCCTGCAAAGATGGCTATTCCTCCCAGAGGAGGGACTACCTGTTTATGTATCTTTCTTCCTGTGCAAGGATCAAATAGTCTTTTTGCGTGAGCAACCTTCACAATCGGGGGTATCATTACATTGGTAAATATAAAACCGATTACGAATGCACTAGTAACTAAAATTAGTTCCATAACATTACAATTTGGGTGAATACTTTTCTGGTTAATCCTCTTATTGGGGATTTAACTTTTATAAGCCAGGCGCATACTAAAATGTCGGTGATTTTCCGATTTGTTGCTAAATAAGGGTTAACAACGAAGTATTAAATGCTTACAAAATGTTTAGAACCAAAATCAATTTGCATTGATTTATCTTCCTTTATTTGATTTCATTACAAATATGCTTTTTTTTGCCAAAATAATAAAGCTTTTTGTGTTAAGTTAATGTTAGATTATAGCCATTTAGTTCTTTTTTGTGTTTGGAAATTAGTGTTAGCACGTATTTGAGTTTGAAATAAACATATGTCTGATTTGTTTGTTCCGCATTTTTAATCAAATAAATTTCTTATTTTGTCAATGGCATCCTGTTTATTTTTATACTGCAGGAAATAAAAAGGAGTTTTATCCATCCATTCAAAAAAGCGTTCCACATATTTTTCCCGGGGATTTACCCATGTTTCTTCAAGTAATAACTGCAAGGCCTGTTTTTTCTCCACTTTCTTAAATAGAAAGGGCTTATCAGAAGAGTAGTTTACAAAAATGAAAGCTCTTACCGGGTATCCCTGTTTGGTTTTACAATTATCGTGCATCGGGATGTAGCGAACTTTTTTCCCGATAAAAGTGTCTTCCGCATCCAGTTTTTTTAATTCAGGATAATATTCGTTGAGTGTTTCTACCGAACCATGTTTTACTGAAATAGCTGCCGGGAAAGGATAAGCTGTCCCACTTTTATTGATGGCGACCTGATCGTCGGCTACATAATGGTAACCATGGGCTTTCAGAATGGCAGTAATGGTGCTTTTCCCTTTCCCAGATGCCGCAGAGAAGAGTATTGCCCCGTTATCATCGGCAACACCCGATGCATGGAGCATACATAACCAGGCGTTGTATTCTATATTGTGCAGAATGCTGTATAATAACTGGCGAATACCTCCTGTGAAGTATTCTATATTTTCTTTTTTTATCACATCATGCACCCTGCCGTTGTATACAGAAACCAGCATATCACCGCTTTCGTAACATTCGATTCTCTGTTGTGGCGATTCCGTGCCGTTGGTAACCAGATGTTTGTATAAAGGGTGAATGGCTAACTTTAAATTCTCGCTTCCATAGATGATGGAAATTAACTGACCTCCTATATTGTATTTAACAGGCTCTGTTTCAGAATGCGAAATAGTAACATGCTGTTTTTCTTTTTGAGAAATTACAACTTTGTTGATCGGATCGTTGTAATGGTTGATATACCCGATGATCTCATGCACAAAACGTGGAATGTCTTCTTCCAGATGACCGTATTTGTCAATACATTTCTCTGTCAATTCTTCTGGATCTGTTCCGGAAGCATATTCGTTGAGGACAAAATGGGCCGGTTCTTCCAGTAGAAGAAAGGAATGACTTTTTTTGAACCATACCGCGCTGGATGTATCGAATTCTTTTGATATAAATGACTCTTTTGTTAGTTGATCCATAAGAATTTGTTTTCTGATTAAGGATTAAGTAATGCAAACTAGCCTGACAACAGTAAGTTTTTTTTGCAGCTATCTTAGTTGCTGTAAACTTTTTTTAGGGAGATTGATGTTTATGAATAAATGCAATAGGTTATTCTTCCGGCTTCGGACTTCTGTCTCCCGACCAATACTCTTTATTTTCGAATTCTATTCGAAAACCTGAAGCTGTTATTTCGCTTAGTGCTTTAGCTTTTGCAAAAAAACCTAAAAAGCGAACCAGTAATTTGGCCCGCTTCTTATAGATATAAATACGTAACAATTGCTTAATTATCGATCTCTGTCCGGCCTTGCCTGCTGGCTCGCCGTATAGGCCGATGTATGTGTATCCCCGTCTTGCGGAGATTGAGCTGCAGCATGTTTGGTATTCAGGAAGAGCAGCGAAGATGCTGTTAAAGCAGCAACACCGGTTTTTTTGATAGCCTCTTTACGCGTGATTTTCTCCTCCGAAAGTGATTTTTTATTTTTCTTATTTTCCATTATGATGTCTTTTCTGTTTTTACTTTTCTGTCAGTACCAGTTTGCTTGATTCAACTACACCTGAATGATCGATGCGTAACACATAAACTCCGGCCGGAAATGAAGATGCATCAATAGTATTCCGGTTGATATTCTGAGCTTTGCCGTTGTACCAGCATCTGCCTTCCACGCTGTATAACCGGAATCCGGTGGAAGCATCTGCAGAACCTTCAATAATAATCTGTTTTTTGTTTGCAAATACCTTATATTCGCTGGTGCTCACAACATCCAGACCGGTAACACTGCCATTCATAATGATGATATTGAACCTGCCGGTTCCTGCCGTTTCAACATCCACAGTAGTGGTATAGACAGCATCTTCTGCATTTAACTTTGTCATCGAGCTGTTTTTGGTGTCTTCCAGGTAAACAGAAACACCATCACCTAAAGATTCGGTACCGACACTGAACTGAAGTTCTCCGCCATTTGGAAGATCAAGACCAACAGGAATAATCATTTTTTCGGTTGTAATGGATGGAAGAGCCTGATCCTGCAGATCATATTCGTCGTTGTCGGTCATACGAGTGTACAATGCAATATCCTGGTTACCTTTAAATTTGGCAATATCACCTTGGGCATCAATGCCATTTGTATAGTCTTCGCCAAAACGTAAGGTTGTTATATTTTTCAGATTGCCGGAAACAACTATCAGATCAACCGTCGGAAGTTCAATTTCTGCCGATTTAAAGGTTGTGGTTGGCAGATGGTAAGCCATATCTGTACGAAAAGAGATGGACCCTCCGCCTTCTTTCGATTTGATACCAAATCCCTGGCAACTGGCAACGTACCCCATCCATGTTCCCCTGTAGTCCTGGAGAACGGGATCGTAAAGATAGATATATTTAAATGCAGGATCATCGTAAATATTCGCATTATTCCTCGCAAGGAAGGTCTCAATATTCAGGGAAGCAGTGTATGGATTTCCCATGGCATTCCAGCCGTTTCGTGTGTAAGTAACCGGAACGAGCACATTTGTATTGACAAGATCAGTAGTTGCACCTGAGAATACAACATTGTCGCTTAACAGGTTCATATTGCGTCTCATGGCTGCACCTTTCCCCGGAACAAATTCTGTATTGTCTCCTGTAACCAGTATAAAGGGATCCCAAATACCCCTTCCTTCATTATAATTAGCCAGGTCGTAATCGGAATAGCCGGTAGGTTGGTGCACTTCGTTATTGGCGGCAAAGTTTGCCATAACGATACCATTTAGCGGAGATGCAATCATATGCCAGTCATCGCCGGTAAAACCCAAAAGGTCATCATCCGGGATAAATCGTTCAATATTTACAGTTCCTGCACCTGCAAGTGAGCCATCAATTATAAGGCTACCTGTGCTATTGGCATCTGTTTTTATGGTCAAGGTTCCGTCACTGCTAAAATTTCCCAATACGGTAAGTTCAGAAGCTGATTCCACGATCAGTTCTCCTCCTGCTTCTATTGTTAAGTTTGTAATAACTTCAGCATGTGTTAATCTGACAGTGTGGCCCGCAGCAATGGTGGCATTATCGTAATCACCGTTGCTGGGACTGATTCCACAGCCGGGATAAACAGTTGATCCCGTTATTTTTGTCCATATTGTTGTATTCCACGCGCCACTTCCGGTGGAGGTGAAGTCGCTGGCCTTACTATTACTGCAAACACATACCAGTGCTGCCAAAACAACGAATATTCTAAATTTACGTAGATGTTTTTTCATTTTGTGTTGTTTAAAGTTGCATTGTTTTTTAATTTACATAATTAAACCACTAACATAATAACAACAACGTTTATTACATTTCACGTACTTTAGCCAAATACCTCTCATACTCATTTATTGCCTGGAGCGATTTTTCGGTCTTGGATTATGTACCCGGATCTAAAAACTGAACTGATCTTAACCCCTTATTTTAATCTCAGTCAATTAAAAAAGCCGGTTTTGGGTAATTGTGTGTCATGTTTACGGAATTCAAATTCTATTTTTGTGAATATCCGTTGGTTTTCAATTTTTTTTTGTTCGGTGTTAAGTTTTTTAATAATAGACCATTGATATAGTCTTCGGGAGCACTAACGGAATTTTTCAAACCCTTACTTTTGAATCTGCCGTTATTTCGGATCTTCTTGTTTTTATTTCAACTTTTTATGTAAACGAAATTCAAAAACCCTCATAATCAAATATCGTCTACCTTCGTTCAAGAAACTTCATGTTTCAATGCTAACAAATGTAAAATATTCATCTTACATAAAGAAATATTATTGTTAAAATAACCGGATTTTAAAATGAACAAAATGTTAAATTCAAGACTTTGTGTTCTGTGTTTATTTTTGTGGATATAGCTTAACTTATTGTTTTATAATTCATTAAACTCTTTATGTTTTGCTCATAGATTCGTATGGAAGAATTTGTTTTAAACAAGTGAAGATTGATCTTTTTGAACACATGTCGGTAAAAAGTACGTGCTAGCACTAATGCAAGATTTCTGTCCGGATAGCACTGATATTTTCAGCCTGGGTTTCAAAGATGATCTGAGCATTGATCTGTTCTATTCTTAGCAAGAATTTATGTTTTCCGCGGTTTTGTATTAATTCTCCCTTCAATCCTACCAACGGTCCCTGAACGATCTCAACTTTTTGACCGGGGTGGAAATTATCAAACGAAACAGTCACGTCAAAATCGAATTCTTTCAACATGGTTTTCAGCGCACTGATTTGATCTTCAGGAATAACTGCAGCTCTCCCTTCAAAGGTAACGTAACAGACTACATTGCCGGTTTGTAATACCTTATCGTATTCTTTCCTGGAAATATTTACGAAACAATAACCTGATATGAGCGGTACTTCCACCCATTTTTTTCGATCCTTCCATCGGTGAAGTTTTTTCTGAAGAGGTAAGTAGCTTTCGATTCCCAGGGCCTGTAACTCACTGTTCACCTTTTTTTCTGCCCGGGACCGGGTGTATACTACGTGCCATTCTTTTTTTGTGGTTTGGTTGAATATCATATTATTTTGTATTAGTAGGTTGAATAACAATTCGAAAATAATAAAATGTATTTAATATACTACATTCCAGGCATTGAATTACTATTTGATAAACTTAGCTTAGCTTTTGTTTTTATTGTTTATCCAATCATATTTATGCTGTAAATGGCCATCTTGCTCGCTGTTGAGTCCATAATTTTGCTTTCGTAATCGGTGCTTAAAAAGCAAACTATTTTCGTTTGTTAAGTGATGAAATAATTACAGAAGAATTAAAAAAGTCAAGAATCTTAACGACAGCTTTTTAGGATTTTAATATAGAATTGTTATTTTTGAAGCTCATCGAAAAAAAACGCATAAGAAATATTAACTTATTCAAAAAATAATAAAGAAACTGAAATGATGAAAAGAGTAGTATTATTAGTAGTTACAGTATGTTTAACGGTATTTGTTTTCGCACAGGAGCAGAATGCCGGGGAAATGGTTGAAAAGGCAAATGCAGCTGTTGAAAATAAGGAATACGCAAAAGCGGTTGAATTATTTGAATCAGTATTAGCCATCCCTGATCATGGACAGAATGAAGAAAATATAAAGAAAGTTCTTGACCAATTAAAACCAGTTGTGGCCAAGGATAACGCAAAGGCTGCCATTGACGCTAAGGACTATACAAAAGCGGTTGAACTTTATAAAGCTGCAATAGCAGATTTTCCTAATGACGCAAGTATTGGCGAAATAGCAGGAAAAATGTTTTATAATGAAGGTATTTTAAGTTATAAAGCCGCAAAATTCTTGGATGCTGTTAAATGTTTTACGACTGCAGAAAAGGAATTTGCCTATGAAAAGGCAGGGAAATATAAAAATGCCTCTTTAAAAAAGATTGCACAAGAATTGGCTAAAGAAGGTAAAACCAGTGTAGATGAGGTAGAAGTTTCTGCTGAAAATAAAGAACTCCTAAAAGGAAGTCTGGCAGGTGTTTATGTTTCAGATGGAAATGATTTGTATAAAAAAGGTGCTGAAATTTTAAGTGCTGCCAACCAAAAAGTAAATGACGGTGCTATGACTACAGCCGACGATGCTTATACGGCAGAAGTGGCTAAGGCTAAAAAAGAATTTACAGCTGCCATCAAAATTCTGGAAAAAGCTGCAGCACTGGATCCATCTAATGCCAATGCTGCCAAATTGCTGGAAGCATGTAAAGCTGTTCTGTAAGATCGATTTTTTAATTATATATTGAAAAACGCTTCGGGGTGCCGGAGCGTTTTTTTTTTATTATTAGTACTGAATGTGAATAACAACCGGTTTATATTGTGTTCTTCAAGAAGTCTTTCATACTCTGTTTCAAAAGTTTCTGTTTAATGACTTTCTTGCTGCATGCAGGTATATGTTGCACTGGAAGGATTGACGCATCAGCGGTATTTTGGAGATGTAAAAAAACTGATTGAACCAACACCGGTGCTAGTTGCCGTAAGATAGATCGATCATTTGTTTACAGAATATCCCAAGCATAAGTTTTGCTTCGTAGTTTTCCAGTTGTTCATTCAGTGTTTCCAACGATGAGAAGGCCATGTTTCTGGCGAATTTTCTGCTTAAGGCCAGCGCTCCTGATTTTTGTACAAGCCGGCTTCCTTCATCGATTCCTTTTTCCGTTCCTCGCATTTCTTTATCACAAAAAATCTGAATCAATCTTTCCCGGTCAGCACTGTTCAAAAGATTTAGAGCCTGTGCAATTACATAGGTCAGTTTCCCGTTTTTCAGATCTTCACCGCTTTCCTTCGACCATTTTTCAGAGCGGCTGAAATTATGGATGTCATCAATAATCTGAAATGCAACCGCAAACGAACGGGCAAAATCAACACATACTTTTGTTGTTTCTTCGTCGGCACCTGCTACTATTGATGCTACTTCTGCAATGCCTCGCGGACCTGCTGCTGTTTTATAATCGTACATCTGCAGTATCTGGTCTTCAATAGAATCGTTGAGCCAGGTATCCAGGTTTTCGCGCGATAAATGGTTCGACCAGTAAATATCAGTGGTCTGCCCAAAATGCGATTCCAGGCATGTATTCATCATTATTTCGTGTGTTCTGTATTTCTGATCATAACTAAGGTGTTTGTGTCCGAATATTTCTTTAGATGGCATAAAATACAGTGTATTTCCTGCATTTATTGCTACATCTGTCCCATATTTTTTATGTGTCGACGGTCCGTTTCTTCTAATTGCAGAATTATCCTGTACATCATCAACAATAAGAGCCCCTGTATGGATCAGTTCGAACATCCCGATCAGCCTTTCGTAGTTTTTGGATGGTTTACCAAGGGCACCCAGCATTAATATTCCAAAGATAGGACGCCATCGTTTACCACTTCGTGATATGAGATCCCAAACCGGCGCACTCAGCATTTGTGTGTATACCTTTTCGTTATACTGCCATTGTGGTTTCCCTACATAATATTCAACATCTTTTTGCCCGAAATTTTTAGGAAATATTTCTTCAATATAATGATCGATACTCTTTATGTAACTTTTCTGAACGTCTTTAAAATCAAAAATATAACCGTAACCAAAAAATTCTCCGCGGGCCCGTCCATTTACTTTTTTCCCTTTGCATGTTCCCTGCACCGTGCCGGCTCCTTCCCATATTGCCCTGCCATAACCCGGAATGTGTATTTCCTGTTCTGGGAAAAGAGGGGAGAAGTGAAGGTTTAGTCCCAATTCTTTAATTGTTAAATTCCATTCTACAGGGTGCGAAATACGTGTTTCTTCGCTTTCCCAATAGGCCGTTTCTATTAATTCAAAGTTTTCGTATAAGTGAATTGATTTATCGGATAACTGAGCTGCCGCGTATTTTAATATGGTTTTTTTATTGCTGAAATCCTTATGTTGAATAAACAGCAGATCTGTTCCGTCATCCAGGTTAATGCCAAACCAGTCCCAACCCAGTAATTTTTCATCTTTCGAAAAAAACCAGCCCACATCTCCCCATTGATGATCGATCCATGCATTACCGGATATTTTTTTACCTGTTAGTTCTCCTTGCAAAACAGATCTGGGAATTGATTCGTAATTCATATTCCCCAGTATATCGTTGTCCTGTTCGTTGTAATTTACCTTCATCAGTGGACTTTGCGCCTGAAGGTTGAATTTGCATTTGTTTGAAGTTTCAGGGATATTAAATTCAATTTCGAACTTATTTTCTACGTAGTTGATTTTTAGATCGTCCCAGCTTATTATAAAAGGATCGTCAGATAACAGAACGTCAGCCCTACACAATTCAAGCGGTTTTACAGGACCTTTACGTTTGAGTTCCGATTCGAAAAGTTCTTTAAAATACGGATCAATTTTAAATTGTTCGTGCCGTTCGCTGGTGTTTAGCATGCCCTCAAAAAAAACAGGATCAACACAGCTTTTTTTATAGAGCTTTTTGGTGCTTGTGTTATGCACCATTAATAACAGTAGATAACCATCCTTTCTTTTGTCTTTAACCAATGCATTTTTTCTAAAAAATGAAAGCATAAATTCGTAATGCTCACCTCCTGTTTTGGTAAAGTGCCCCTGGAAAAACCACCATTCGATATTTTTATTGTAATTGGCCTGCGGAAGAAATGAACTTGCATTTTTGTTAAATACTTTCTGTTTTTTCAGATTGGTAGTAAAACTGTTTTCAATGTAGTTCATAGTAGCGGATTAAGTTATAATTACCTTGGGCAGTGTACGGTAAAGTTCCATTTTGTTCCTGATGTTGAGCCACTGCAATTGGGATTGATCCGAACAGTAACACGATTACCGTAGCCACTTAGTTTTAAAGATACACTTTTCGATCCGCCCACACAACCTATATTGTAGATTCGGAAATATTTTTTTAAACTCAATTGAATTCCGGTGAGCGCATTCCCGTTGGCTTTGCCTCGAGGTAAGCGAACAAAACAATAAAAAAGTTTTTAACGGAATCGGATTCCTCGTCAGCTCTGCTGCGGAGAGTTTCAATATTTACGATTTGTAAGAAAAAAAACCGCCCTGCAGAGGCAGGGCGGTAAACCAAAAGGGTGTTTATATTACTACTTCACGATAAGTCGTTTGGTAGCAATGTGGTTTTGATCAGCAATCCGGATAAGATATACACCCTTAGCATATCCGCTGACATCGATTTCACTGGTGTTAAATTCTTTTATTTGCAGTTTTAGTTCTCCGCTTATGTCAAATAATTCCAGTAAAACACTGTGGTCAATTCCTGTTTCGATCATTACTTTTCTGGAAGCCGGGTTCGGATAGATATTCAGTTCAGGTAATTGCAGATTTGTAATGCCGACCGGGGTAATCACTCTTAAAGTAACCGGTCTTGTCGATAAGGTAAGGTCGGGTGCTATGGGGTTGGTAATTTGGCAGAAATAGGTTCCGCTGTCAGCATATTCAACCGATGCCAGATCGATAAGGATATCGGTCAAGCCAATTTCGACACTGTCTTTGAACCAGCTGAAAAGATCCTGGTATTCAAGAATGTATCCAGGTATCTTGATTTTAATTGAATCGCCACTGTTAATGGTCGTATCTTTTTCAATACCAATGTCGGACTGTGGCGCATAGGTGAAATTATTGCTGAAACTATCTATGAACGGTAATTCGAATAACGGTTTGAGTGAAATAAAGATTAGTTTGTTATCGGCACAATTGAAATCTTGTAAGGAAATGAAGTCTTCCACACCTGTCAGGTCGGAAATACCGTAACCGCTAACATCAAGCGAAGCAATGGTATCGATGTTGATGGTTTTTACCGAGTCGTCTAATACATCATCGTAACCCAAATCTATTAATGCCTGTTCGAAACCATCGTCAGGCACGTAGGTCATTCTCATTTGGTTGGCTTCCTGGGTAATGAGAAAGATCTGTCCTTCAACCTCGATTTCGCAGCTGCGTTCTTCCGAAGTCAGGTTTTGGGTTACAGAGAATTGAACTGTTCCGTTGCCGGTTCCACTTCCGCTGGTAATGGTAATCCAATCGCACGATGCGGTGGAAGTCCAATCGCATCCGTTTGGTGTTGTAACAGTGAATGCAGAATCGCACCCCTCGTAACCAATGTCGGCAACTGTGGCAGAAAGTGTATACGTGCAATCGCATCCCAGCTGGACAACCGTATATCTGAACCCGGCAATATTCATTGTATAGCTTCGTGGTGTTGCTGAAGTATTGGCTAACGTTTTATAATAAACAGTGCCGTTTCCTGTACCACTTTTACCTGAGGAAATGCTGACCCAGTAACTGCCTTCTGATGCAGACCAGGTGCATCGCTCATCGTTTACAATAACCTTTACCGAATGAAGATCTGCCTCCGGTCCTACCGTATCTGTTAATGATGAAAGCTGGAATTCGCAGTCGGGCATACAACTCAATGAATATTCCGACTGGTCGTCTTTGTACCATCCTGCCGGATAAATATCGTTGCTGAATCCGGTGGGGGAACTATTCCCCAGATAATTGGCATTTGCTACAATGGTATCGTCTACATCTATACAGAACAGATCAGGATTACCATCAGCAAAAAATGTTACAAGATTATTGTTGTTACCATTTTTTATACTCAACTCTGTTAAAACGTTGTCGTGGCAAATGAATATTTCAAGGTTTGGGTTATTGCTAAGATCAAGCGATATAAGGTCGTTATCGCCACATGAAAAAGTATCAAGGGCTGTAAGTGTGCTTACATCGAGTGAGGTAAGATGGTTTCGTGTACATTTTAAATACTCTAATTGCGTATTGGCTCCAAATTTTAAACTGTTCATTCCATTGTAGTTACACCTTACACGCTTGAGAGCAATGTTGTTACTGAGGTCGAGTGATGTAATAGCATTGTAGCTGCAATACAGGTACTCAAGTGCAGTGTTGTTGCTCACATCCAGCGTTGTGAGTGAACTGTTCGCTTCTGAGCATTGCAGGAATTTCAATTTTGTATTTTGTGAAATGTTCAGTGTAGATAAATAATCGTTGTTCGGACATTTCAGGTATTCAAGATCAAGGTTGCTACTTAGATCCAGCGATGTTATATTGTTACTGGGACATATTAGTGTAATTAAAGCTGTATTTTTACTTAAATCGAGAGTGTCTATATTGTTACTGCCACAATTTAGTTCTGTCAGAGCAATAAAATCTTCAATACCGGTTAAGCTGTCGATACTCTTACTGTAAACATTTAAATATTGCAAAGTATCGATTGCTTCGGTAGGTACGTAGTCTGCCAAACCAGTGTAATCATCGAGTCCAAGTGCAATTAATTCAGCTTCGAAATTATCGTCGGGCACATAAGTCATTGGGCGGCAATCGAGGCTGTAAAAGGCAGTTGCATCCTTTTGCCACTCTCCCAAAGTAGTTTTATTCTCTGCCTGTGTAACATCATCAACCATTACGCAGGTTAAATCTGGATTGTCAGTTATATCAAGAAATGAAAGGTTGTGATTTTCGCCGTTATTCAAATATAACGATGTTAGCGCATTCGTTCCTATATCGAGATGGGTGAGTGCTGTAAGATTTCTGGCATCAAGGGAAACTACATCGTTCAGGTTACAATTGATATAGCTTAGTGCAGTGTTTTTACTTACATCAATATTTACCAGGTCGCAACTATTACAATTTAACCTTTCAAGTTTTAAATTATTACTTAAATCAAGCGAGGTTATATTTGTGAGACGGCAAGTTAATTCAACTAAATTTGTATTGCTGCTGAGATCGAGTATTGTAATATTGTTTACACCACAATCTAAAATTTCTAATGCAACAAAATCCTCGATACCTATTAAACTATCTATTGCTTCTCCATGTATATCCAGATTGGTAATTGTATCAATGCCTTCTGTTGGTACATAATCATCAAGGATTCCAACGTCGTCGTAACCGGCATCAATTAATGCCTGCTCGAAATTATCATCAGGGACATAGGTGCGTGGCCGGCAATCGTGTCTGTATTCAGCATTAGCATCTTTATACCATCCGGTTTTAGCTGTAGCCGCTGATTCATCATCAACAGCAATACAACTAAGCAATGGATTATTGGTTGCCTGCATATAATCAAAATCAGGCATGTTGCCATTTCGCAGATCAAGGTATTCTAACTGATTTCCGGGACACAATAAATGGTAAATGTCCGGATTGTTTCGAATGTCAAGCGAATCGATAGAATTATCAGAACAAACCAGCGAAATTAATTTAGCGTTGTTTGAAACATCGAGTTTGGTAAGACCGCAATTGCCACAATTAAGCCTGAGCAGATCTGTATTTGTACTTAAATTAAGCGTGCTCAGGTTATTATTCTGGTAGCATAATAATTCTTGTAAAGAGGTATTTGCGTTTAGGTCTAGCAAAGTAAGGTCGTTATTATAACAACTAAGTTTTTCCAATGATGTATTGTTACTTACATCAAGATTGGTTAACTGGTTGTTATAGCAATAGAAGGTAGTTAATGCAGTGTTTTGGCTTACATCGATATTGCTCAGTTGATTGTTGTTACAATATAATGTCGTCAAATTCGTATTATTGCCTAAAATAAGAATGGTTAGCTGGTTTTCCATGCAGGAGAACCAGGTAAGTGCTGTATTTTGACTAACATCGATGCTTGTTAATTGATTGCTTCTACAGGCGAATGACTGTAAAGCTGCAAAATCTTCAATACCGGTAAGGTCGGTTATACCCTTGTTGTTTAAATTAAGAGAAGTTAAGGTGTCAATATGCCCGGTAGGAACGGAATCGTTAAGCGGAAGGACATCCAGACCCAGCTCAACCAGAGCATATTCAAGACTGTCGTCAGGCACGTAAGTAATACAGTACGACGTACTTACTTTCAGGTCTAGCGTAACAAAACTGTCGCATCCTGCTGCTGAAATATAATTTTTTGTAGTAAAACCCGGAGTAGTATAATCGTCTCCGTCCCAGCTGTAGGTCTTTCCTTCGCATAAATGTACTTCAAAAGTGTCGTTGTAAACAGGATCTACCGTTAAGTTAAGTACATAAACACTGTCGCAGCCGTACTGGCTCTGCAGGCTGTCGTAGTAGGTTTCTTCAATGGTGTAGCTGTTGCCGCGCCAGTTGTAGGTCTCTCCATCGCAAATGGCATCGTCGGTTACAAATTCGTAGTTTGGAAGAAGTGTGAGGTTAAGGGTAACCACACTATCACAGCCTTGTTGATTGGCTCCTAAAAAGGTAGTTACGAAAGATCCGTTTTGATCGTAGATTGAGTCTCCGATTGAAACTACTTCTCCTGCACAGATTGACGAATCAACGGTGAGATATGTAGCACAGGTTATTAAAATAACATTTTCAGTAATTGGAGCACCTGAAACGGAAATACTATCCTCAAATGGGATAGAATTTGGTTCGGTAACAATATAATATATTGAATCATTATCGACTACATTAAAAGTGGCGACACCTGAACTATTGGTAATTTGATCGCCATATCCATCAAGGCTTATTGTTGCCCCTTCAATTGGATTACTTCCATCGCTCACATTGAAAGTTGCCGTATACGTTGGAATTAAATCTGCAGTATATTTGCTTCTTAGGTTAGATACATAAGAGCCACCACTTATTCTTCCGCTGTAGTCATCTTGTTGCCATCCGTTAAAGATGAAATTGGGGATAGAAACATTGGGTAAACGAAAATTGCCTAAATTATTGTAGTAAAATGCTTCACTGCCAACGTATGTTAAACGTGTACAATTCATTAAATTAATTCCAGTTATGTCGTTTGATCTGAATGCCTGGTCGTTAATTCTTGATAATGAGAGACAGTTCGTAAAGTCAACTCCATCTAACAGGTTTCTGTAAAAAGCCCTGTACCCAATTTCGGTTAGAGCAGTAGCGGAAGTTAGGTCTAAGTTTCCATCTAATTTATTGTCGCTGAAAGCCTCTTCACCAATGCGTTCCAGCCTGCTACAGTTGGTAATACTGATCGTCGAAATTTCACAATCTTCAAATGCATTATCCCCGATAATTCTGAGCGAATCGCAATTCATTAAATTTACACTTGTTAATGAATCGCATCCTTCGAAAGCATAACCGTCAATAACTTCTAAATGGTTACAGGGTGAAAGGTCCAGACTTTTAATGTCATGACTTCTAAATGCATTTCTGCCAATGTGCGTAAGTTTTGTAAGATTCGAAAAATTAATGGAGTTTAAGTTGCCATAACCATCATAACTGAATGCATACTCTCCAATTGATATCAGGTTTGTTAAATCGCTCAGATCTAAGATGCCTTTTAATGCATTAGCTCCAAATGCCCCGTCGGCAATCGTTGTGAGCGATGTACATCCTGTAAAATTAATGGAATGCAGGCAGGCTTCATCAAAATCTATATCACTATTATAACGGAAGGCATCAACGCCAATAGATGTCAAAGAAGTAAAATTGGAAAAATCGAGGTTATATATTGAGTTGTATTTAAAAGCATAATTGCCAATAAATTCAATGGTTGAAGGAAATTTGATTGATGTAATGTCTTTTGATTCGAAAACACCATTACCATTCGTTTTGTTTTCGATACCAATAATGGTTTCACTATGTAAAGTTTGAGGAATAATAATATCAGTTTTCTCGAAGCTGTAAGAACAACTTGTTATAATACCGCCTGTGACTTCAACATCAGCATTGGTAAGAGTATATGGTACAGGAACCATATAAGATGCCTCGAGATCGGTAACCGCTGAACCGGCAGGAAAGAGGTTGCCACGAGCATCTCTCCATCCATAAAGTGTACTTAATGGATTTACCGGAACATTAAATTGAGTAAGTGTATTATCGTAAAAAGCTTCTCTACCAATGTAGGTAAGTTGTGTGCAAGGCGATAAATCGATTGTTATAAGATCATTTGTCTCGAATGCTCCTTGGGTGATTGTTTTTAAAGAACTACATGCGCTAAAATCAATTGTATTTATCGAGCAACTCGAAAATGCACCTTCTCCAATTGTGGTTAAAGCTGAACAACCGTCGAAATTGAGAGTAGTTAAAGTTGAATTATAAGAAAAAGCACTATGGTCGATTAATTGAAGTGCTATGCAACCATTAAAATTTATGGATGTTAGAAGATTTCGATAAAAAGCTTCATCTCCAATGAGATTAAGGGATGAACATCCTGATAAATTTAAGGTTGAAATTTGGTTGTTGCCAAATGCGTTTTCCTTAACTTTTGTTAATGAAGAGCAGTCAGATAAATCTAAATTGCCAATTAAATTGTATTCGAATGAGTATTCATTTATTGAGTCGAGATTTGTACAACCTGTAAAATCAACGCTTGTAATGGTTTGGTTATAGTGGAAAGCTCCTTTGTTAATCGACTGTAGATTAGGACATGATGAAAAATCGACACTCACAATATTATTCTTTTGAAAAGTAAATGCGCCTATTACTTCAATGTATTGGGGAAGCTGAACAGAAGTCAGTCCTTTTAACCCAAATATGCCGTTGTCATGTGTCTTGTCCGCAATACCAATTACGCGTTGGCCTTGCAAAGAGTCTGGAATAATTATATCCTTATTAGAAAAATCGTAACCATCGCAAGCTGTAATTACTCCGTCACTAATAGTTACGTCACCATCCTGCAAGGTGTATGCTTGTCCAAACACCCATCCTGAAAAGAAGAGGGAAAATGCAAATAGTAAAATTCGTTTCATAATCTTTTGGTTTTTATTGTGAATATTTCAAAAGTTTCCGTCTGGGCATATCGATACCTCGGATTTTTGCTGTCGGAAATATTCCGGGAGCACATAAAATCTTTTATGAATTTATTTTATGGAGATTTCATGAAGTAACTAACACCCTTATTTATATAAAAAGTTACGGCGAAATGACTGCATTTGCACGCTTTTGAAGCTTGGTTTGACCAAACGGAATTTGGGTTAATGAAACGGATTTTTGATGAGGCAAAGTTTTTAGTGTTCAGTCTCCTTGATCAGAGTAGGAGAATGTTATAACGAATGAGTGTGTAATGAGAGTAGTCCAGTCTTCAGTCTTCAGCCAGCAGCCAGAATCAAGTACCGGGTTGTAGTTAAATAATCAGCTAATTCATGGCATGTTTTCGATGATTTCCTTGCGTAGGTCTTTCTAGAAAGAGATGGATTCTAACAGGAAGCGGAAGTTATTCGGATTGTTGTTTATTTTCTAGTTAATGGTTAAAACCTCCGAATTGGATTCGGAGCAGGCTCTGCAATTCTATTGCAGTTACTTTAGTTTCTAAAAATGTATGTATCAAATTTATTATCACAAAGAACACCAAGGCATAAAGTTTATGAAATTAATTCTGGAGTTTTTTTTATGAACTTTGTGACTTTGTAGTTATTCTTGCGAATTTCATTCGCTTATTTTAACCTATGGATTTTCAATCCATAGGGGTTAAGTTGAGGGATTTAAACAGAATCTCAATAAGTTAAAAATAATAATTCGGAGGTTAGGATATTGGGGCTGTTGGTACAATGGAGGAGATTTCTGTTACTTTTAAAGGAAAAGTGAGAGTTTTTATAGACATTAATATTGATGATCTTTCGTTGCAAATAGAAAATAGAATCAGATATGATTTAGAATTACTTAAAGTCAGATATATTCACAAGGAAATTCAGGTTTTATAAATATATTTGCAACACTTTTCTGCATAAAAAGAATGTATTTATTGGAAATTAACAATCAAATGTTAATTGTTTTTGCAAAAACTTGTATAACTCCTTGATAAATTTCCAAAAAAGTATTTTCTTTGCACTCCGTTTTTAGTTACGTGTTTGTTTGAACATCAAGAAATTAATAAAGAAATGTCACGAGTTTGTCAAATAACAGGAAAAAGTGCAATGGTGGGAAACAATGTTTCACACTCTAAAAGAAGGACTAAAAGAAAGTTCGATGTGAACCTGTTCAAAAAGAAATTTTATATTCCTAACGAAGATCGTTGGGTACAATTAACAGTATCTGCTGCCGGGATGCGTACAATTAACAAAAAAGGCATTAAAACTGCTTTGGCTGAGGCGCAGGAAAAAGGTTTTATCGATAAATTTTAAAAATCTTAGGCAATGGCAAAAAAAGGTAACAGAGTTCAGGTGATTTTAGAATGCACCGAACATAAAGATAGTGGAATGCCGGGAACTTCACGGTATATCACTACCAAGAATAGAAAAAATACTCCGGATCGTATGGAATTGAAAAAGTACAATCCTATACTGAAGAAGGTAACAGTACATAAAGAAATTAAATAAACTTAGACATGGCAAAGAAAGCAGTTGCAACATTACAAAAGGGTGCTGGTAAAGGTTATGCGAAAGTTATTAAGATGACTAAATCTGAAAAAACCGGAGCATATACTTTTAAAGAAGAGATCGTTCCAAACGACGACGTTAAAACTTATTTTAAAAAATAAGATTATATATCTGTATAACGGGAAAAGCTTTCATCGAAAAATGAAAGCTTTTTTTGTTCGTATTTATTTCATAGTATTTTGTTAAGAACGACCGTTCGTTCTCAAATTTTGTACTATTTTTAGTGCCTGCAAATTAAAAAATATGGCTTTATTCGGAAGTTTCAGCAAAAAGAAAAAAGAAAATCTCGACCAGGGCTTAGCCAAAACAAAAGAAAGTGTTTTTAAAAAACTGAGCCGCGCCGTTGTTGGTAAATCAAAGGTTGATGATGAAGTGTTGGATAACCTGGAAGAGGTTCTTATTACTTCGGATGTTGGAGTAGACACCACTCTTAAAATTATAGAGCGGATAGAGGAGCGTGTTTCCCGAGATAAGTATATGGGAGTTACAGAACTGAATTCGATACTGAAAGAAGAGATTGCTGCATTGCTCGAAGAAAATAATTCGGGTGATGTTTCTGACTTTGAACTTCCGCAAACTGAAGGCCCGTACGTGATTATGGTTGTTGGTGTGAATGGTGTAGGAAAAACCACTACCATTGGGAAACTGGCCTATAATTTTAAACAGGCAGGAAAATCGGTGATGCTGGGTGCCGCTGATACTTTCCGCGCTGCAGCCATCGAACAACTTGAAGTTTGGGCCGATCGTGTTGATGTGCCCATTGTAAAACAGAAAATGGGATCAGACCCTGCTTCTGTGGCTTACGACACACTTTCTTCTGCTGTGGCTAACAAAGCCGATGTGGTAATTATTGACACTGCCGGTCGTTTGCATAACAAAATTGGCTTGATGAACGAGCTTTCCAAAATCAAGAAAGTAATGCAGAAAATTGTTCCAGATGCCCCTCATGAGGTTTTATTGATATTGGATGGTTCTACCGGACAGAATGCATTCGAGCAGGCCAAACAGTTTACCAAAGCTACCGAGGTTACAGCCTTGGCATTAACAAAACTTGATGGAACAGCAAAGGGTGGAGTAGTTATCGGTATTTCAGACCAGTTTAAAATACCTGTAAAATACATCGGTATCGGAGAAAAGCTGGAACACCTGCAAATATTCCGGCGACGCGAATTTGTCGATTCCCTGTTTTCTTAATTTCAATGGGTATCAACAGACCTGAAATAAAAGCCAGGATAGAATCGGAAATTGAAAAGACAACTAAGCTGATATCCGAATATAAAGAACTTGTAAAACCTATAGCTCCTGAAAATGCTATTGGCCGCATTTCGCGGATGGATGCAATCAATAATAAAAGTGTAAACGAGGCTGCGCTTCGTAAGGCAAAGAACAAACTTCAAAACCTGCAATTTGCTCTGAGTAAAGTTTATGACGAAGATTTTGGACTTTGTGTAAAATGTAAACAGGAAATTCCTTTGGGACGGATTCTCATTATGCCTCAATCCAGAACCTGTGTAAAGTGTTCAAATTAATCTTGTTGCGAGATTACTTTCTGCAGGTTTGGTGATTCTTTTTTTATTTCTGCAATTGTTTTTAAGAGGTTGTATTTGTTGAGGGGTTTTGACAGATAGGCATTACATCCGGCCCTGATTATTTTATCGTGATAACCATCCTGTGTATAGGCCGTTTGAGCAATAATAAAAACTTCTTTGTTAAATTCTCTGATTCGCTGAGTAGCCTCAATCCCATTCATTTTTGGCATTTTTATGTCCATCAGGATAATGTCGGTATCTTTATTTTTTTCTATTAGTTCAACTGCTTCCTGTCCGTTTTGGGCATGCAAAATATTTGCAGAAATATCCTGCAATGCATGTTTCAGAAAGTCGAATGAGAAAGTGTCATCTTCAGCGATAATAAAATTGAATTTTGTATCAGGTAAATGAATGGTGGCATGATCTGCTTCAAAAGTATTTGCTGTCGACGATTCGGCAATAAGATTTGGGATAACAATCCTGAATTCGGTGCCTTTCTGAGGTTCTGAATCCAACTGGATTTCACCTCCCAGTAATTCTACATATCCTTTTGATATGGCTAATCCAAGTCCCGATCCTTCAAAACCACTGGAGTGCGAGAAGTTAACCTGAGTAAACTGATTGAATACAGAGGACTGAAGTTCTTTGGCAATGCCAATTCCCGTGTCGGAAACTATAAATTCCACCTGCGAATCAGTAATAGTGTAATCGATTTTTACATGACCTTTCAACGTGAATTTTATGGCATTTTTAATCAGGTTGGTAAGTATTGAATTTAATTTATATTCGTCGGTGTAAAAACTTATCTCGTTTGCTGCGCTGCTGTTATTTACTATCAGTTCCAGTCCTTTGGCATTGGCTTCTGGAGTGAAAAAATTCTGAAGTTCGGAGACGATATTACTGATGCTTACTCTATCTATTTGTTTTTCTTCGGCACCTGCCTCCAGCTTCGATACATCAATAATATTATTGATTGTTTCCAGCATCCTGTTGCCGCTCTGAAGTATAATTTCCAGAAATTGGTGTTGTTCCTTCTGCGATAAATCTTCTGTTTTCAGAAGCTCGGCAAAACCAAGAATGCCATTCATTGGAGTTCTTATTTCGTGGCTCATATTAGCGAGAAATGCCGATTTCATTTTATCGCTTTCAACTGCTTTAACTTTTTGTTTTTCGAGCTCGAGCATAATCTGGGAGTTTAACTGAAGCTGCTGCTGCAGGTCTTCTGTTTTAATCCGAACCTTGGTCTGCAGAAGCCTGTTAATAAAAATGAGCAGAAAAATAATGATGATCACCAAAAGCGCTGAGGCAATAATATATCGGGAGTGTTTCTGCCAGAAATTTTTTTCTCGGGAATAATGAGCAATCCACTTCTCGTAAATACGATGGTATTCGCCGTTAGATAAAATTATCTCCAATCCATTATTTAGCATGGCGGCAAGCTCTGCATTTTTATCAGAGACCTTAAACCCCATATTTCGTTCAAGAATTTGGTGATTGGTGCTCAGAATATAGTCTTTGCCGAGTTTTGTTGCATAATATTTTCCCCCAATTCGCTGGGCAAAACTGCAGGTTATATCTTCTCTGTCGAGAATTTCGATGAGCTCTTCGTAACTGGAAACATAAATGAATTTTGTGGCAGGATTTATATTTAGCACGTAATGCTCCAGTACATCGTTTCTCCAAAGGGCAACTTTGGGATTTTTTGTGCTTCGTAACAATTCAATCGAAAATTTTTTGATATGATTTTTATTGAAGAAAAAGCAGTGTGATGTGTTTATTGTTGACCGGGTATACAGGTATTCGTTATCCGGGTAACCAGGATAATGTGCTCCCCCAATAGCCTGAATATTTTCATTCTCAAGCGCTGAATTTATTTCAGGCCAACTGCCGCTTCCAATTTTAATTCTATTACCATATAGTTTGTTGATGGCATTAATAATATCAACATTAAAACCAATAAGTTCGCCATCCTCCGAGAGGTAATTAAAGGGAGGGTAGTTATTACTTACCATAACTTTGTATTGCCCGTATGCCCGGGAAGATATCAGGAAAATAAAAGTTATTAGTAATAAGATGCTTATCCGCATTGTTATTTTGAGATTTAGGAACAATTGAAAACTATTGAGTTTTGGTAAAACTAAAAAAGTTTTCCAAGATATATATTCGAATTGTAAATAAATATTGTGATTACAAGAGAGGTTAATAAAAGCCGAAATAAATATTATTCTATTCCGGCTTTTTTATATCGTAATTGTTGTTAGCTTAATCTTACTGGTAATAACCTTTTGCAAGTTCAACAAATTCTTCAATTTGTTGTTTTTCCAGTCTTTGTCTTTCTTCATTTCTTAGGCCATTATCCGCGTAACTTTAGGAGCCATTTCAATAGCCACCCGGGCGTCGGGATACAAGGCTCTTACTCTGCGCGCTAGAACATCGTCGAGTGTCATCGCCATTTCTTCCCTGAACCCCATATTACTTCAGCTGCTGTTAATTTCAGGTTTTCTTCAAACTTTTTGAGCTTTTTGATTTGATTTTTCCGATCTATAGATGACACGTATTGTTTGTATTAACGAACACCTTAGTCCAGATTTTGTTTTTCTTCCCAGTCTTTGGCTTTTGTGAGGGCTTTGCCCCATTTTTTTATTAGGTTGTTAATTTTCGAAGCTGGTAACCTGGGCTTGAAAACAGCATCTTTTTGCCACTGCGATTGCAGGTCTTCCATACTTTTCCAATAACCTATTGCAAGCCCCGCAAGGTAAGCAGCTCCCAATGCAGTTGTTTCAATTTGTTTTGGCCTGATAACCGGAGACCTTAACGTTTCGCTCTGAAACTGCATCAACAGGTTATTGGCAGAAGCCCCTCCGTCGACCCGCAATTCTAAAATATTGATCCCGGAGTCTGCTTCCATAGATTTTAATACATCCATTACCTGAAAAGCGATTCCTTCGAGCGCAGCTCTGGCAAAATGTCCTTTGTTGGCGCCTCGCGTTATACCAACAATCGTTCCCCTGGCGTATTGATCCCAGTGTGGAGCTCCCAAGCCGGTCAACGCCGGTACAAAATACACACCGCCATTGTTTTCCACTGTTTGTGCCAGCGTTTCTATTTCCGGAGCCGATTTTATCAGTCCAAGCTGATCGCGCAGCCACTGAACTGCAGCTCCGGCAATAAAGATGGAACCTTCCAGTGCATAAGTAACTTCATCTCCTATTTTCCATGCAATGGTTGTAATCAGGTTGTTTTTCGACTGAATGGCTTTGGTCCCCGTATTCATCAGCATAAAACATCCTGTTCCATAGGTGTTTTTTGCCATACCGGGTTGCGTGCATTGCTGACCGAAAAGAGCGGCCTGTTGATCGCCTGCAATTCCGCAAATAGGTATTTTATGAGCCAGTATCATTCCCGATGTGTAACCGACTAATTCGCTCGATCCGGTAACGGTTGGCAGGATGCTTTTGGGAATGTCCATTAAATTTAGTAATTCATCGTCCCAGTCGCAGGTATTAATATTAAACAGCATGGTGCGACTGGCGTTGGTAATATCAGTAACGTGTTTTTCTCCCTGCGTTAATTTCCATATCAGCCATGAGTCCACGGTGCCGAAAGCAAGTTTGCCCTGTTCTGCTTTTTCTCTGGCGCCTTCCACATTGTCGAGTATCCATTTAATTTTTGTGCCTGAAAAATAAGCGTCGATAATCAATCCTGTTTTCTTTGCTATTATCTCGCTAAAGCCCTGATCTTTAAGAGAATCGCAATATTGAGAAGTTCTCCGGTCTTGCCACACAATGGCATTATATACAGGGGCTCCGGTTTCGCGATCCCAGATAATGGTTGTTTCGCGTTGGTTGGTAATACCTATTCCTGCAATGTTGGTTCCGGTTATGCCTAATCGCGAAATAACTTCAACGGCAACAGTTGCCTGCGAAGACCAAATTTCAGTTGGGTCGTGTTCTACCCAGCCGGGGTGGGGAAATATCTGTTCGAATTCTTTTTGTGCAACACCACAAATTTCACCGGCTTTGTTGAATAATATTGCTCTTGAACTTGTAGTGCCCTGATCTAAAGAAAGTATGTAGTTATCCATAATCAAGTTTTATCGGTTAAAAAACAGAATTTCATAATTAAAACACTAATCTCGGGAACTTTAAAAATCTTCCCTAAAGAAAAATTGTATTGTAAAACATCAAATGGTTTTGTAGTTTCGTTTCATGCAAATTATGCCATGCGATAATTTTTATTTTAATAAGGTATTATGTTCGGGGAAGTATTAAAATCAGTTGAAAAAAAGTTGTCTGATGAAACCGGGGAACACGTAAAAATTTATTCATCGGGAACATTGGGTGGCGGTTGTATAAATCATGCATCGAAACTGGAAACCAGTATTGGAAATGTGTTTTTAAAATGGAACGCACGTTGCAACACCGATATGTTTATACGCGAAGCCGAAGGTTTAAAAGAGCTGGCAAAAGCGACAGACGGATACTTAAAAGTTCCCGGGGTGCTCTGTTCTGAATATGTAACCGATAATCCCGGTTTTTTAGTCCTTGAATATTTAGAGCCTGGGTATGGCAGTGAAAACGATGATGAAAAGCTTGGGAGGGGACTGGCTAAAGTACATCAGTTTTTTTCAGATAAGTTTGGTTTTTATTCCAATAATTATTGTGGTGCTACGCCCCAGAATAATACATACAGTGATAGCTGGGCAGAATTCTTTCGTGAGAAGCGTCTGCGATATCTGCTCGACCTGATTCAGAAACACAGACCAGTGCCCGGACATTTATTTAAAAATTTTGAGAAGTTATTGGACCGGCTACCTGATCTTATTCCGGAAACTTCAACTCCTGTTCTGATACACGGAGATTTGTGGTCGGGAAATTATATGAATACCGATAATGGCCCTGCTCTTATCGACCCGGCAGCCTATTATGCTGAGCGCGAGATGGAGTTTGCCATAATTACTATGTTTGGAGGTTTTTCATCCCGGTTTTATTCTGCTTATAACGAAGTGAATCCGCTCGAGCCCGACTGGCGAAGCAGAAATGAGCTTTACCAGTTGTATCATGTTCTGAATCATTATTATTTGTTTGGCGGCGGATATTTGCAACAATCGCTTTCCATTATAAGCCGTTTTGTTTGATAATTAATAAAGTAAGCGTGTCTTTATTTTAAATATTGTCCCCGATTTATTTCATTTCTTCATTTAGATTTTCGTAACTTATATTGTAATTTAAAATTAAAAGGGGTGAAAAGCGAAATTTACGAAATTCCGTACAGGGCAGAATTATGTTACAAAAAGAACAAAGGAATAATCTTACCGGAGGATGTTCCTTATATTGGAATGGGAGCTTCGAATATAGCTACACAGGCCTTTCCTTATGTTGGAATAAATATTCTCCCGGAAAAAGCAGCAGAGTACTATAATTACTTAATAAAGTATAAAAATCCGGCTAATGGAGTATTGATTTCACAGTCGGGGCAAAGTTCCGAAACGTTGTGGTGTGCCGATTATTTTCGTTCGTTTGTGGCCATTTTAAATAATCCGGACTCAGAATTAGGCAAGCATAAAAACTGCAAACAAAAAATATTTTTACATTCCGGAGAAGAACAGTTCCTGGCAACAAAAACATACATTAATACATTATTGGTTCTTTATCTCGGATTTGGTTTCGATCCGATTTCAGCAGTTGAATCGTTAAAGAACGATTTATTGTATTTCGAAGAGCAGGGAATTAAAATGGGTGAAATGATACGTAAGCAACTTAGGTGGAAACGAAAATCATCGGTTTACGTGTTGGGAAACGGCCCTAATATTGCTACTGCAAATATTGCATCCCTTGTGTTGAGTTCCGTTACCAAAATGCCGGTACTTTCAATGTCGGTTTCATATTATAATCATGGATTTATTGAAACAGCTGAAAAAGCGTTGGTGATTGCCATTAATCATAAAGGTCCGGAGCAAAAAAGAACAAAACATCTGTTACAAACTGTGAAAGAGGCAGGAGGTAAGAGCTTTGTGCTCGATGATCCCAAAGTGGACAGTTTGTATAGTCCGTTGACTTTTCCTCTTCCTTTTTATTTTGCAGCCGAGTATCTTGCCGGAAGGTTGAAGGTTAAAAAATTATACACGGTAGGGCAGAAGATCACAAAAGTTGAGTCTTCCAATAAAAATGATTAATCTTATTGCACGCCTTTGTGCGAATGTTTAAATTAGACGCAAAACCAGTCGGCTAATATGATCACGCAAAAGGCAAAAGAAATTACTCCGTTTATTGTAATGGAAGTTTTAGAGAAGGCTGCTGAAATGGAGCGGCAAGGAATTGATGTTGTTCATTTGGAAGTGGGAGAGCCTGATTTTAATGTCCCGGCCTGTGTGTCCGGGGCAGTTCAAAAAGCATTTACAGAAGGACGGACACATTATACCCATAGTCTTGGTGATCCGGAATTACGTGAACAGATCGTAAGAAAATATAAAAAGGAATACGGTGTTTCCATTTCTGCAGACCAGATTATTATAACTTCAGGAAGTTCTCCGGCTATTTTACTTACTCTGGGTGTTCTTTGTGAAGTAGGTGATGAAGTGATTATTTCAGATCCGGGGTATGCCTGTTATTCGAATTTCATACGGTTTATTGATGCGATCCCCATTCGGATACCTGTTTTTGAAGAGGACGGTTTTCAGTATCGCAGCAGCGAGATAAAAAAACGGATTTCATCTAAAACAAAAGCCATCATTATTAATAGTCCGATGAATCCAACCGGTAATTTGTTATCGCTTGAGGTAATGAGCGAACTGGCTGCCTTAAATGTTCCGGTTATTTCTGATGAAATTTATCATGGACTGGTATACGAAAACCGGGCACATTCTATTTTGGAAGTCAGTGACAATGCTTTTGTTCTGAATGGCTTCTCAAAATTGTATGCAATGACCGGCCTTCGCCTGGGATATGTAATCGCGCCACGCGAATATGTTCGCCCCATGCAAAAGATACAGCAGAATCTGTTTATCTGCGCCAGTTCTACTGCACAAAGAGCAGGTCTGGAGGCTTTAAAATCGGCTGGGGAAGATGTGGCGCAAATGAGGGAAATCTATGGTAAACGCAGAACATATCTTATTCAGCGTTTAAAAGAAATGGGATTTTCTATAAAAGTAGAGCCTACCGGAGCCTTTTATGTGTTTGTAAATGTAAAACATTTATCAAACGACAGTTATGATCTGGCTTTTGATATTCTGGAAAAAGCCCATGTCGGAGTTACTCCGGGAATCGATTTTGGCGAAAACGGAGAAGGCTTTATACGTTTCTCTTATGCCAATTCGCTGGAAAACATTGCGAAAGGCATGGATCGTCTGGAAAAATATTTAAACGAAAATTTTAAATAAACGGATTCTTATATGATTCGCAAGACGCAATTTCTGAAATTAGTTTGCGTTTTTTTACCGGCATCCGCGTATCGGGATAACCAAGCGGTATTAATACAGCAGGCTCAATATGTGGAGGTAGCCTGAAAAGTTCGGAGCATTGTTTAACATCAAAGTTACACACCCAGCAGGTTCCCAAACCAAGACTGGCAGCCATTAATGTTAAATGATCAACAGAAATGGCAATATCAATATCAGCAGAATCTTTCCCGTCAGAACCTCTTTTCCACGATGCTGAATGGTCGGAACAGGCAACAATAATAACCGGGGCCTGTTTTATCCATTCCCTGTTATATATATTGTGAAGTTTATTTAGGTTTTCCTTCTTCTGAACAACTATAAAATGCCAGGGCTGAAAATTGACTGCGGAAGGGGCAATTCTGGCAGCTTCGAGTACTTGTGCCAGCTTTTCTTCTTCAACGGGGGTGTTTTTATAGCTTCTTACCGAGAATCTTTCTCTTGCTAAATCTAAAAAGTCCATGTTTTTTTCGTTTTTATTAAAATTCTAAACTGAAAGTTAAAACAAATATTTGCTTATAAATCATTAGTTCAGAAAATCTTTTGATTTATTAAAAATATGTAAAGTGTGTGTTTTGGTTAAAAACCGTTACTGTCAGGCAGTTACAGAGGTTTGAAATGTGTTTTTAAGCATAGGTTTTTAGTGGCGTTATTATTGGAAAAATACGTCATTTGTATTGGAGTTCTATAGTAATAATAGACAATTTTAAAATCCAAAAAAGTAAATGATATGAAATATTTTAGTGTTATTACCATTTTATTCATCAGCATGGTTTTTGCAACCAATTCAGCTGAAGCAAACAACAGTACTACAGGATTTAGTAAGTATGAAATTGTTTCTGTAAACGACCTTCATATGGGTAAAAGTGTGAAGGCTATCTGGACTATTAATTACAATAATAAAGATGTTCCTATTACCGTTGTTAAGCGTAAAACCATTGAAGGAGTGGAGTACATGGTGCAAACTAATTATTTTGCAGTAAGTTATGCAGCTACGGCTGAAGGTTTTGGAGCAAGAGAAGCACGTCAGTCATGGAGTGAAGTTCCGCGTAAGATTAACGAGGCTGTAATCTGTAAAAAAGAGTTGGCCAACCAGGAAATTATTACTCCTAACAAGGTTGACGATGAAAGAGCACTGGAGCTTATTGCAAGCTATTTACCAGATTTAATAAATGAAGGATATAAACACATTTTAAATTAAACAGCTATTATTAAAGAGAGCCGCAGTTTTCTGCGGCTTTTTTTATGCCTGAATTTTAAAATAATACTTTATGGTATTTTAATGGAAATTTCAAATTATAAGTTGAATAGTATTTTTTCTTACAAATTGATAGGTCGGTAAAAGTCAATTTTTCTTCTTTGAAACAAAAGGTGTCTACGGATTTTTAATTCGACAATTACAATCTTTTTCGATGAACAGAACCGTGTTTCATAGCATGATTTTTTGGTGTCACATAATTGTAATTCGTGCGTCAATAGGTTACAAACAAAATAGAAAACAAAAGCTTTATTCGGGGGAACCCGGATTTTTTAAAGAAAACATTAAAACGAAAACTAAAAAAATTAAGTCATGAAAAAGTTAAATTATGTATCCATTTTTGTTATGGTCCTGTTTGTTGGACTAACAGTTTCAGCTAATGCAACCGGATTGCGTACTGCATTTAAATCGTATGATATTGAAGAAGTCGACAATCTTTATATGGGGAAAACAGTAAAGGCTTTGTGGACATTAAGTTACAACCATAGTGAAGAACCGGTAACCATCGTAAAACGAAAAACAATTGAAGGAACCGAATACGTAGTTCATTCAAAATATTTTGAAGTAAGTTATCTGGCAACTGTTAACGGTTTTGGTGCAAAAGAATTACGTCGTTCGTGGAGTGATGTGCCGAAGAAAATAACTAACGCAGTAATATGTAAAGAGGAATTGGCAAGGCAGCAAATAATCGTACCTAATATGGTGGATGATAAAACGGCTCTGGGATTAATTGCCAGCTTTCTTCCCGATTTGATTAATGATGATTATACGCACTTGCTAAATTAAACAGCATTAATAAGTTTTTCGTAGAACCGCGGGAATCCGCGGTTTTTTTATGTCTGAATTTAGATGCTGAAACAAGATTTTTTTAGGATGAAAAAATTAAATGCATCCGCAAACAAATCCGTCGGCAAGGCTGTCGAGAACTTCTTTTTCTTCCTTTTTTTCTTTTTCCGTTCCTTTACATTTGTTGCAAACCGGCATGTTAACAACTGTATTCAACTCTGAATTTTCGGAAGTAACTGTCTTTTTACAAACAAAACATGTATTTTTTATCGATTTCATATCTGTTTAAATCAGGAAACAAAAATAAAAAATTAAAGCTGGTGCTAAAGTAATAAGGTGTTGCTTAGTTCTGAAATAGAATACATTTGTCATAAAATGTCAGGAAAAAGTGTTCGCTTCGGAAATATTGTCCTGATTTATATCGTAAATGTATTTGGCACAATTATTAGTAATTAGTGGTTCGATAGTTTTTTTAGCCTGCACATTTAATTAAATTTGCGCGGGTATTATTTTATTGAATTAACACATCTTTAAATATGGCTTTTGTTAGCAAATTGCTCGGGAAGATTCTCGGAAACAAATCAGAACGGGATATAAAAGAAATTAGTCCGATTGTGGACAAAATTAAAGCTGAATATGAGCGTATTGTTCAGCTTTCGAATGACGGATTACGTGAGGAATCAGCAAAGTTGAAACAAATAATTAATGAGCGAATTAAACCCGAAGAGGATGAAATTGCCACATTAAAAGAACAAGCAGAAGAAGCGGAAATTCAGGATAGCGAGAAAATATACGAGCGGATTGACAAGCTGGAAGAAAAAATCGATGAGAAACTGGAAGATGTTTTAAATGAAATTTTGCCAACAGCTTTTGCTGTAATGAAAGATACGGCACGCCGTTTTACCGAAAATGAAACCATTGAAGTTTCTGCGAACGACTTTGATAAAGACCTGGCAGCAACGCGCGACAGTGTAAATATTAAAGGAGATAAAGCTATATGGGATAATACCTGGATCGCAGGAGGCACCGAAGTTACCTGGAATATGGTACACTACGATGTGCAGTTAATTGGTGGTATTGTATTACACCAGGGGAATATTTCGGAGATGGCAACCGGGGAAGGAAAAACACTGGTTGCAACACTCCCTGTTTTTTTGAATGCCTTAACACGTCGCGGGGTACACGTAGTTACAGTAAACGATTACCTGTCGAAACGTGATGCCGAGTGGATGGGACCAATGTATGAGTTTCATGGTTTGAGCGTTGATTGTATCGATAAGCATAAACCGAATTCTGAAGACAGAAGAAAGGCTTATAATTCAGATATTACCTTTGGAACCAATAATGAATTTGGTTTCGACTACCTGCGCGACAATATGTCCATTAATCCTGAAGACCTGGTACAACGAAAACATCATTATGCCATAGTCGATGAGGTTGACTCTGTTTTAATTGATGATGCACGAACTCCGTTAATTATTTCAGGTCCGGTTCCCAAGGGCGATGATCAAAAGTTTGAAGAATTAAAGGGGTATGTTGAGCGACTTTATAAAACACAAAAGGATTTGGTGAATAAAATTTTCGCCGATGCCAAACGTCTGTTAACAAAACCCGATGCAACAGCTGAAGAGAAAAAAGAGGGTGGCTTGCTATTATTAAGAGCTCATAAAGGTCTTCCTAAAAACAAAGCGATCATCAAATTCTTAAGTGAAGAGGGAATGAGAGCGATCATGCAAAAAACAGAGAATTTCTATATGCAGGAGAACAATAAAAACATGCATATTGTAACCGATCCTCTGTATTTTGTTATTGAAGAAAAGCAAAATTCGGTGGAGTTGACCGATAAAGGGATTGATTTGATTTCGCAGGGAATGGAAGATGCAGAGTTCTTCATTTTGCCTGATATGGGTGGAAAAATGGCCGAGCTTGAGAATTCAGGTCTTGCTCCCGGTACACTGCAGGAAGAAAAAGATAGGTTATTGCAGGATTACGCTGTAAAATCAGAACGTGTTCATACAATTAACCAGTTATTTAAGGCCTACACCATGTTCGAAAAAGATGTGGAATATGTTGTAATCGACAACAAGGTTAAGATTGTAGATGAACAGACCGGCCGTATTATGGAAGGACGGCGTTATTCCGATGGTTTACACCAGGCTATTGAAGCTAAAGAACAAGTTAAGGTTGAAGCAGCCACACAAACATTTGCAACTATTACATTGCAGAACTACTTCAGAATGTACCATAAGCTTGCCGGTATGACCGGTACTGCTGAAACGGAAGCTGGTGAATTCTGGGATATCTACGAACTTGAGGTTGTGGTTATTCCTACCAACCGTCCTATTGTGCGCGACGACCGTGAAGATCTGGTTTTCAAAACAAAACGCGAAAAATACAATGCTGTAATCGATGAGATTGTCAAGCTGAATAAGGCCGGACGTCCAGTATTGGTGGGTACCACTTCGGTTGAGATTTCGGAATTGCTGAGCCGGATGCTTAAAATCAAAGGCATAAAGCATAATGTGTTGAATGCGAAACTGCATGCCCGCGAAGCAGACATTGTTGCAGAGGCAGGTCGATCAGGAACTGTTACCATTGCAACCAACATGGCCGGTCGTGGTACCGATATTAAGCTGACTGACGAGGTGAAAAATGCCGGTGGTCTGGCCATTATTGGTACCGAGCGTCACGACTCGCGAAGGGTTGACAGGCAGTTGCGAGGACGCGCAGGGCGTCAGGGCGACCCGGGCTCTTCGCAGTTCTATGTTTCGCTCGAAGACGATTTGATGCGTTTATTTGGTTCTGAGCGTATCTCAGGTGTTATGGACCGCCTTGGTTTGGAAGATGGTGAAGTAATTCAGCACTCCATGATCTCGAAATCGATTGAACGCGCCCAGAAAAAAGTAGAAGAAAATAACTTTGGAATTCGTAAACGATTGCTCGAGTACGATGATGTGATGAACTCGCAGCGTGAGGTTATCTATAAAAAACGTCGACATGCATTATTTGGTGAACGTCTGGAAGTTGACGTCCTGAATATGATGTACGATTCGGTAGAAGAATTGGTTAACGAATACCACGGAAGCGACATGTTCGAGGATTTCAACCTGGAACTGATGCGTTTGCTTTCGCTTGAATCGCCTGTTGATGCCGAAGAATTCAAAAAAATGAATCCGTCTGATATAATCAATCGTATTTATGACAAGATGATAGACGGTTATAACCGGAAGGTAGATGCCATTTCGAAACAGGCTTTCCCGGTTATTAAAAATGTATACGAAACAAAGAAAGAGATTTATCAGAATATCGTAGTGCCGATCTCTGACGGACGAAAAGTCTTCCAGATTATTTGCAACCTCGAGAAAGCTTATAACAATAAAGGAAAAGAATTGGTTAAATCGTACCAGAAGCAAATCGTTCTTAACACCATCGACGAAGGATGGAAGGAACAGTTGCGCGAAATGGATGATTTGAAACAATCGGTTCAGAATGCTACCTACGAACAAAAAGATCCGCTGCTTATTTACAAATTCGAATCGTTTAACCTGTTTAAAGATTTAGTTAACAAGGTAAATAAAGATGTGGTTTCTACTTTGATGAAGGGGCAAATCCCGATTCAGAATCCTGACCAGGTTCGTCAGGCCGAGTCGAGAAAAAGAATGGATATGAGCCGTTATAAGACACAAAAATCGGAGTTGCCAAGTGCAGAGAATGCGATGGAAGGCGCCGATACTCAAACACAGGAACGTGCAAAACCTCAACCGGTAACTGTAGAGAAACGTGTGGGGCGTAACGATCCATGTCCATGTGGCAGTGGTAAAAAATACAAGCAATGCCACGGAAGAGGTACTGTATAAACAGTCATTTAGAAAAATATAAATATGATCCACTTACTTAACTTCATTCACTGGAATGTTGATCCGGAGATTTTTTCGCTCTGGGTATTTTCCATACGTTGGTATGGTTTGCTGTTCGCGTCAGGATTTTTGATCGGATATTACATTGGCGAAAATATGATGAAGTCGGAAGGTGTAAATCCTAAATGGATAGAGAGCCTTTTCTTTTACATTATTATTGCTACAATAGTAGGAGCAAGGCTCGGACATGTTTTCTTTTATGGCTGGGACTATTATTCGCAACACCCCGAGGAGATAATTAAGGTCTGGCATGGCGGTTTAGCAAGTCATGGTGGAGCAATTGGTATTTTAATTGCTATGTTCCTCCATTCCAAATATATTACTAAACGTACGATGTTGTGGACTTTAGACCGCATTGTTGTTCCAACTGCTTTGGTGGCAGCATTTATTCGTACCGGAAACCTGATGAATTCTGAAATATACGGTATTCAAACAAGTTTACCATGGGGATTTATCTTCGAGCGTAATGGTGAAACGGTAGCGAAACATCCTACACAAATTTATGAGGCACTGGCTTATTTGATGTCATTCGGAATTTTGATGTTACTCTACAAGAAAACCAGTTCGAAAAATCGTCCGGGTTTACTAATGGGAGCTTTTTTTGTTCTAATATTTATGGCCCGGTTCTTTATCGAGTTCATCAAAGAAGACCAGGAAGCTTTTGAAGCAGGAATGGCCCTGAATATGGGGCAGTGGTTAAGTATTCCTTTTGTTGTTATTGGTTTGTTTTTGATTATCAGGGCTGTGAAAAAACCGGAAGTAGTATTCAATAATAAATATTAACGTAGAGTCCCTTAATTCTATTTCATTAGAACGCAGTGCATTTCTGCTCTTTTTACAGAAATAAAATTATATATGAAAATATGTAGATATGAGACCATATTGCATATTTGTGTTAAGTATTCAAAAAAGACTTCGCGGTATTTTGTTTGCTAGTGTAAAAGCCTTTTATTTGCAATTTATAGAGATTAATAAGATATGTTAGAAATAGGTAAATATAAAATGGTTACGTTAACGTACGACTTACACGTTGACGACAAAGACGGAGAGATGGTAGAACAGGCAACTGTCGAAAATCCTTTACAGTTTTTATACGGTGCGGGAGTTATGCTTCCAAGTTTTGAAACGCAACTTGCCGGACTGAAAGAAAATGATCCGTTTGAAATTAAATTAGCAAGTGCCGATGCTTATGGTGAAGTGAATAACGATGCAATTGTTGAACTTCCAAAACATGTATTTCTTGTTGAAGGAAAATTCGATGAAGAATTAATCAAAGTAGGAAATACTGTGCCGATGATGAGCAGCAACGGTCAGCGTTTGAATGGTTTGGTTCTGGAAGTGAACGAGGCGATTGTAAAAATGGACTTCAACCACCCATTGGCAGGTGAAGATCTTCATTTTTCAGGAAAAGTAATCGAGGTTCGTGAAGCTTCAGACGAAGAAGTTGCTCAAATTCTTTCTGGTGCAGGAGGTTGTGGCTGTGGAAGTGAAGGAAGCTGCGACTCGGGTTCTTGCGGAAGCGATAGTAGTGGAGGCTGCGGGTGCGGCTGCTAAAAAATTTTGAAAATAAGCTCAATTTAATTATTTTAACCCTGTTTTCGTTATTAGAGGAGACAGGGTTTTTGGCATTGTTAATATGAATACTTTTGGAAAAATATTTCGTCTAACCTCATACGGTGAATCGCATGGAAGAGCTATCGGAGGGATAATCGATGGTTGTCCTGCAGGTTTGGATCTGGATATTGAACTTATTCAGAAAGATCTGTCGCGAAGAAAACCCGGCCAGTCAAAAATTACCACACAACGAAAAGAACCTGATCAGGTTGAATTTTTGTCGGGAGTATTTGAAGGAAAAACCCAGGGAACTCCTATTGCTTTTGCAGTATGGAACAAAGACCAGCACTCGAATGATTACAATGATCTAAAAGATGTTTTTCGTCCATCGCATGCCGATTATACTTACATAAAAAAATATGGCACCCGCGATCACAGGGGAGGTGGTCGTTCTTCTGCCCGCGAAACTATTGCAAGGGTTGTGGCCGGAGCAATTGCAAAGCAAATTCTTGCGCAACAGGGAGTAAGCGTTCAAGCTTATGTTTCCAGGGTTGGAGAAGTCTCTGTAGATAAAAGTTACCGCGATCTCGATCTTTCAAAAACCGAAGATAATATTGTGCGTTGTCCCGATTCTGAAGTTGCTGAGGCAATGATTGCCAGAATAGAAAAGGCCGGTCGTGAACATGATACCGTTGGTGGAGTTATTACGGGTGTTGCTCAGGGAATTCCTGCCGGATGGGGAGAACCTGTTTTTAATAAACTACACGCCGATCTTGGATTTGCCATGTTGGGAATTAATGCGGTTAAAGGTTTTGAATATGGTTCGGGGTTTGAAGGGACCAAATTAAGTGGTTCTCAACATAACGATATTTTTGTAAAAACTGATCAGGGTATACGAACATTAACAAATAATTCGGGTGGTATCCAGGGTGGTATTTCAAATGGCGAAGATATTTATTTCAATGTGGCTTTTAAACCCATTGCTACTCTACTGAAAGAACAGAATACAATCGATAAAAACGAAGAGCCAACTACTATTAATCCGAAAGGACGTCATGATCCGTGCGTGCTACCGCGTGCTGTTCCAATTGTTGAAGCAATGGCTGCAATGGTTTTTGTTGACCATTATTTATTAAATAAACTTAATTCAATTTAATCATTATGCCTAGAAGAAAAAGAAACAGACGAATTCAAGTCCCTCCTGTAATTAAAGGTATGTCGGTTTATGGTGTTCGCGGCAGAAAATCGAACGAAGTAGTTCTTCATTTGGAAGAATACGAAGCAATTCGCTTGCTCGATTATCAGAACCTGACACAGGAAGAAGCTGCCGTTTTTATGGACGTGTCGAGACCTACTCTTACAAGAATTTACGAAGAGGCAAGAAATAAAGTAGCTACAGCCTTCGTTGAAGGACGCGATCTGATTTTCAGAGGCGGTGATATTTATTTCGATAAAAACTGGTATAAATGTAACTCCTGCAAAGCCAGTTTTAGCAATTATTCAGAAGATGAAGTAAATTGCGCTGTTTGTGGATCTGACGATCTAATTTCATTGAACGATTATTACATATCAGAATAAAACAAAACCACCCGCTCAATAGCGGGTGGTACCCAATTAAGTTGTGATAAAACCAGAGCCCTAGTACACTAGGATAAATGCAAGTTACAACTAATCGAAACGCGTGTCAATACTTGTTATCCCGTATTTTACAAACATTTTATTGCATGATTCTGAAATAGTTGATATGGCTGAGTTTCAGTATGTTCCTATTTTGGGAGCATAATATTTTTTTTTTTTCATTCTTTCATTTTACTTTTTTTCATTTATCAATATATTTGCCAATTTTTAAGAATAATGAATATTCGTAAATTACTGAGAAGTTTACACCGCGATTTTGGGTATTTCATAACCGGAATGATAATTATATACGCATTGTCTGGTATATATTTTAATCATAGACATGATTTAAATCCGGATTACAAAATACTTACTACTAATTTTAAGGCTGAAATTCCTGTTAAAAAGAATTATAGCGAGGATGAAGTAAAAGATATTCTTAAAGGTGTAAATAAAGAGGTGGAATACAAAAAACATTACATTAATAGCCAAGGAATTGTAAAAGTTTTTATTTCGAACGGGGAAGCGGTATTTAATCCGGAAACCGGAGAGGGAACTTTGGAGTATCTGCAGAAACGCCCTGTTATTTTTGGCATGAATAAATTACACAAAGCTTCTATTGGCACAGTATGGAAATGGTTGAGCGATATTATGGCTGTAATCTTAATGTTTGTAGCAGTTTCCGGGCTTTTCTTATTAAAAGGCAAGCGTGGACTGGTTCGTTGGGGATGGTGGCTTACCATTGCCGGATTTGTTGTGCCTTTAATTTTTGCCTTGTTATTTATTTAATCAGGAAAATTACATGAAACTGAAAAAAACTGACCACTATAAAAGGAATGTCGGTGAAAGAACTTTAGTAAAAAAACATCGGATATTGGAAGGAGGACAATTATTGTTCTCCTTTTTTGTTTTTTTCGGCCGGAATAAATTCCAGCGAAACCGAGTTTACACAATGCCGGGTGTTTTTTTCTGTAAATCCTTCTCCCATAAATACATGACCCAAATGACCGCCACAATTACTGCAGGTAATCTCGGTTCTACGCCCGTCAGCATCAACTGATCGAAGTACAGCCCCCGGAATCTCATCATCAAAACTTGGCCATCCGCAGTGAGAATCAAATTTGTCGGACGAGCGGTATAAGGCAGCGCCGCATTGCCGGCAAACATACGTGCCTTTTTCCTTATGATCGTAATATTCGCCTGTAAATGGCCGTTCCGTTCCTTTATCGATAATTACATATTTTTCAAATTCTGTCAGCTTATTATAATTCATTTCCGTATTTGTATTTTGTTTTATTACACTGCTCGTATCCTGAGCGTTCGCCTGAAAAATCAGGGTCACCAGTATAATTGAAATAATTGTTTTCATGTTTATAACAACAATTTTAAAGAGGCAGTGTTCGGTTTGTTTTGTTAATAATTGTAATGGAAAAACTTATCGCCCTGATTTATGTTTATTAACTTTGAAATTTATGGAAAGAAATATGGAAATACCCGTTTTATTTCAGGATGAACACATCATTGTTGTGGATAAACCCATCGATTTGCCGGTTCATAAGAATGACTTTATGCCAAACGATGCGCCTTATCTTACCAAACTGATCGGTGATATAACCGGCAAGTGGATTTATAATGTTCATCGGCTCGATTCAAAAACATCGGGTGTAATTGTATTGACTTTCTCTTCTGAAATGGCAAGATTGTTAACACTTCAGTTCGAAAACAAACAGGTAAAAAAGACTTATTGGGCAGTGGTTCAGGGAAATCCTGGCGAAGGTTCGTTTACAGATAAGGTAGTTGTAAAAAAGAAATCGAAATTTAAGAAACCGGCTGTAACAAATTACAAGACCATTGAAACGGTAAAAACTTCCATTGCATATAAAGAGAAAAAGGATGTGGAATTAAGTTTGGTTGAAATTCATCCAGAAACCGGACGGTGGCATCAGTTAAGACAACATTTTGCCAAAAATCATTTCGATATTGTGGGCGATGTTCATCATGGCGATTTTGCTCTGAATAAGATCATTTTGGCTGATACGGGTATCAGACGCCTGTTTTTACATGCCGGGGAACTTCAATTTAATCATCCACATACAAATGAACCACAAATATTTAGTGCTAACCTCCCCGAAGAATTTCATTCTGTTTTAAATTATTACAAAACAGTTTAAACCAAAAACTATATAATGTTGTCATTATTTCAATTTATTAAATAGCCACATATTAAACAAAAAGAATAAGATTATGATATCCAGATTCATCTTCCTGTCAATTTTTTTGCTAATTAGTTCGGGGTCATTTTCACAGGAATTAGCAAAAAAATCGCTTTCGATTGACGATTTCGCATCCTGGAACAGGATCGTAAATAAGCAAATTTCGAATAATGGTAAATATGTAGTTTACGAACAGAATCCGTTAAGGGGCGATGGCCAATTACATATATTTTCGGGTGAAAACGATCGAATTATTCCCAGAGCTTACAAAGCAAAAATCGGCAGCGAAAATGATGTTGTTATATTCAATATTAAACAACCTGTCGACACTGTTCGCAATGCCAAACTGGCAAAGGTTAAAAAGGATGACATGCCTAAAGACAGCCTGGGTATTTATCTGTTCAAGCAAAATGAATTATTTACTTACCCGAAAGTAAAGTCGTTTAAACTGGCCGAAGAAAATGTGAACTGGCTTGCTTTTATGCTAGAGCCTGCAGAGGAAAAAAGTGATTCTGTTAAAAAAGCAGATAAAGAGAAACAAAAAGGAGATGATCTGATTCTGTTTAATATTGATAGCAAGGATACGCTGTGTATAAAAAATGTGTCTGAATATTCGTGGGCTAAAATGGGGAAAGCACTTGTTTATGTGAAGCAGAGAAAAGATTCTGTGAATACCTATTCATCTGTTTTTGTTTTTAATGCCTCGTCAGGAGAGAGTGCCGAATTATTTTCAGGTGAAGGTTGGGTAAAAAAAGCTGTGCTGGATGAAAACGGAGAACAGTCTGCCTTTTTGTTCTCTCAGGATACAACAGTAGAAAAGGTCTATTCTCTTTATTATTCTTTAAAAGGAGAGAAACCTGCTGAAATTGTAAATGAAACTACTCCCGGAATGCCCATTGGATGGTCGCCCGGTGAAAACGGTAAAATTGAGTTTTCGCGAGACGGGAAAAAGCTTTACCTCGGAACAGCCCTAAAGCCGGTTCCTGAACCCAAAGATACGCTGCTCGACGAAGATAAACCGCACCTTGATATCTGGAACTGGAAAGACAAAAAACTTCAGCCCCAACAATTGCTCGAAGCTGATAAAGAAAAGAAAAGAACTTACCTGGCTATTTATAATCTATCGGAAAAGCGATTTGTGCAGTTGGCTGATGTATCAATTCCTGATGTTCAAAGAATTCAGAAAGGTGATGCAGAGGTGGCACTTGGATCGAGTAGTATTCCATATCAAAGAGCTTCGAGCTGGACCGGCGGAGGCAAGAAAGATTATTATCTGATTGACCTGGAAAGCGGTATTAAACGCGAGATTGTAAAGAATAAATCTTATGCACGTTTATCGCCGCAGGGTAAATATATAATCTGGTGGGAAAGTGCCGACAGCAGTTATTATTGTGTTTCGACTGATATCAATAATTTGGGTATTGTATCGTTAACCAAAAAAATTCCTGTGAGTTTTTATAATGAATGGGATGATCGGCCAACAGAGCCGGCGCCTTATGGAATGGCAGGCTGGAGTGAAGATGACCGGTTTGTATATATTTACGATAGGTACGACATTTGGAAACTGGACCCAACTGATGAGAGAGTTCCGGTATGTGTTACCAAAACTTTTGGCAGAAGAAATACTACACGCCTGCGATATGAGAAACTGGATAAAGACCTGGATCATATTCCTTCATCAGAGACAATTCTGTTAAATGCGATTGATGAAAGAACCATGTCGGTGGGCTATTTTAGTGCTAAGATGAATGCCGTAAAAGATCCTAACCTGGTAATCATGGATAAATTCAAATACGGCGAGGTAGTTAAAGCGAAAGAGACAGACAAAATAATCTGGACCAAACAGAATGTTTCAACCTTCCCTGATATTTGGTGCAGCAACCTGGAGTTTGGGCATCCCAAAAAAATATCGGATGGCAATCCGCAGCAGAAAGAATTTATATGGCCTCAGGTTGAGTTGGTTGAATGGTCTTCTTTTACCGGCGAAACGTTAAAAGGCTTATTATATAAACCTGAGAATCTGAAAGAAGGATCGAAATATCCGATGATGGTGTATTATTACGAGCGTAATTCAGAGAACCGTTATTCATATATGCGACCAAGAGCCAGCAGATCTACAATTAATATTTCATTCTACACAAGCAACGGATACCTGGTTTTTGTCCCCGATATTACTTATAAAACAGGATATCCGGGACAAAGTGCCTACAATGCTGTTGTAAGCGGAACTCAATATTTGATAAATAAATATTCGTTTGTCGATAAGGATCATATTGGTTTACAGGGACATAGTTGGGGCGGCTATCAAACTGCCTGGATTGTTACTCAAACCGATATGTTTGCCGCGGCCATGGCCGGTGCTCCGGTAAGTAACATGACCAGTGCTTACGGCGGAATACGTTGGGGATCGGGAATGAGTCGTATGTTTCAGTATGAACATACTCAAAGCCGGATAGGAGGCTCTTTATGGGACAAGCCTTTGCTTTACATCGAAAATTCTCCTGTCTTTCAGGCACCCAAAATAAAAACTCCACTTCTGATGATGCATAACGATAATGACGGGGCAGTTCCCTGGTATCAGGGCATTGAAATGTTTGTGGCCCTGCGCCGGTTGGATAAGCCTGCCTGGTTACTCAATTACAATGGCCAGCCTCATAATCTGGCTGAAGGAAGCTGGGCTAATCGTATTGATTTAAGCAAACGGATGTTCCAGTTTTTTAATCACTACCTGAAAGGTTCCCCCGCTCCTGAGTGGATGGAGAAAGGTGTTCCTGCTGTTGATAAAGGTAAAAATCTGGGGTACGATTGATTGTTCGTCGGGGTTAATGGTTTGATTATCGAATAAAATGGCTATTTCTTTTATTTAGTTTCATTTTTGAAGTAATGAATATAGATGTACTGCGTCTTAACTTAAATTACTTCAGAAATATGAAACATTTAGGAATTATATTAATCGGTTTGGTTTTCGTATTGTCATCGTGCAGCTACGAACCCGGACTTTCGGATGCAATGATGAAATACCGATTTAAAGACGGAGTTACCACCCTAACTGTTCCGGGATGGGTTATTAACCTGGTTGCCGGGTTGAATGAACTGGATGAAACGGAACAGGAAATTTTTGAGAGTATTGATAAAGTAAAAATTGTTTCGGTTGAAGATGCTGATCTGAATGCGCGGATCAATCTTCATGAAGAATTTTACAGCAAGGTAAATAAAGACGATTATTACGAAGAATTATTTTCAGCAAAAGATGATTCGGAAAGTGTTACCGTATTCGGACGAATGGATGGTTCGATAATTAAAGAGATGGTAATTTTAGTTGGAGGCGATGAAAATGCAATGGTTTATGTGAAAGGAAGTTTTAATCCTGAACTTTTAAAAGATAAGATGGATGAAGGAGAAGCAAAAAAATTATTGAGCTTCAATTTCTAAAAGAGATCATATAAAATCGACAAACAAAAAGCCCGGTTAAAAACTTGTTTTAACCGGGCTTTTTTTATTTGATACTGTATTTATTTCGATCCCTCAGATGATTCTTCAGAAAAGAATTTTTTCTTATGTATTTCAGTATATTCAATTAATTTCTTGGCAATATCCGGATGTTGGTCAATAACATTGGTGGTTTCGTACGGATCATTTACCATGTCGAACAAGGATAATCCAATTTTTGGTGAATAATCGTATTTTCCGGGTATTCCGTCTTTGCCTTTTATATCTGTCATTGTACGATAACTGTGTGGTAAATGAAGCTTCCACTTTCCATCACCGCTCATAACTGCCTCAAAATTTTTGCCGGTTGTAAAAGCATAATAATCATGTGGATTTTTGGCATCCTCTTTTCCTGCTATCAGGTCCCAAACATCTTTTCCGTCAATCTCTGTTTCCGGTAACTGAACACCTGTAATATGGCACAAGGTTGGCAGTAAATCGATGGTCATCATAGCTCGTTCCGATTGTTGTTTTCCTTTTAACAAGGCCGGATATTTTATAATGGTTGCAGAACGTGTTCCCCCGTCAAAAGAAGTGGCTTTGGCTTCTCGGAATGGCGTTGTTCCTGCATGGTTGCCGTATGCTATCCAAGGTCCGTTGTCAGACGAGAAAATGACAATAGTGTTATCTTCTATCCCGTTTTCTTTTAAAGCTTTGTTTATTTCCCCAACCGACCAGTCTACTTCAAGTGTTACGTCGCCGTACAAACCGACACCCGATTTGCCTTCGAATTCAGGGCTGCAAAAGAGCGGAACATGTAACATCGAGTGGGGAACATATAAAAGAAAAGGCTCGTCTTTATGCCGATTTATAAAATCAACAGCGTGTTCAGTGTACCATTTTGTCAGCATTTTTTGATCAGTGGAATCTACGTCATCAATAATAATCTTCCCGTTCTCCCAGAATTTAAGTGGCCATTGTCCCCAATGTTCAGGGTTTTCAGGATGGTTTTTCCACATATCGTTGGAATACATCAATCCGCAGCTTTCATCGAAACCGCGACTTTGAGGACGGGTTTCAGGTTGGTCACCACAATGCCACTTGCCAAAAATACCTGTTTTGTATCCTGCTTTCTGAAATACTTCGCCCATGGTTGGGAATGTTGTTTCCAGACCCCGTTCATTTGGACCATGTGCCCCAAAAACTTTGGTTCGCCCCGGATAACAACCCGACATGAGTGCTGAACGGGAAGCGGAACAAATAGCCTGCGGCACGTAGAAATTTTTAAACATGATTCCTTCTTCTGCAAGAGTTGTAACGTTAGGTGTTTCAACTTTTTTCTGTCCGAAAGGTGAAAAATCGGAATACCCAGAATCATCGAGGAAAATAATAACAATGTTGGGCTGTTTTTTTTCTTTTTGTTCAGATCCTGATTGCGAACAGGCAGTAAAAAACATGCAAATACCCGCAAGTACGATTAGTTGTTTTAGATTCATTTCTTTATTTTTAATGTTTTCAAAATTAGGAATTTTGTGTTAATTTCAATGTTTAAAGAACGACAATTGAAATTTTTTAAAAAGTTCTAATCAATGAATTGGTGGGGATTAAGCATATTGTTACTGGGAGGGCTAGCTGTTTTTCTTCATGGCATGGCAGTTATGACAGAAGGATTAAAGGCTGTGGCCGGCAGTCGGTTAAAATTGTTTTTAAGATCGATGACCCGTAACCGTTGGACTTCACTTTTGGCAGGGACCGGTATTACAGCAGTAATCCAGTCATCCTCGGTAACTACAGTTTTGGCAGTTGGTTTTGTTTCTGCCGGATTACTCTCTTTCGAAAGTACGCTGGGAGTGATACTTGGGGCAAATATTGGAACTACAATAACAGCTCAAATTATTGCTTTCAAAATTACCAAAGCCGCTTGGTTGATGGTAGCATTTGGATACTTGTTCAAGATAATATTTTTAAAAAAGTCGTTTGCCGATTTTGGTACCATTGTTCTTGGTTTAGGCCTGGTGTTTTTGGGAATGAATGTGATGAGCGAGGCAACTGATCCACTAAAAACTTACGAGCCTTTTATTCAACTCATGCATGGATTGGAAAATCCTTTATGGGGAATTTTAATCGGAATGGTCTTTACCGCAGCAGTTCAAAGTTCTTCTGCTACAACAGGCGTTGTAATAATATTGGCATCGCAAAATCTTGTAAGTGTTGAAGCAGGTATTGCTCTTATTTTCGGTGCAAATATCGGGACCAGTGTAACAGCATTGCTTTCGGCTATTGGAAAACCCAGGGCTGCTTTAAGGGTGGCTGTTTCTCATGTGCTTTTTAAGGTCGCCGGTGTTCTCATCTGGTATTTTTTTATCGGACAACTTGCTCAATTTGTTGAAATATTGTCAGGTGGAAATGCGGCGCGCGAAATTGCCAATGCTCACACCGTTTTTAATGTTGCTAACACTATATTTTTTATATGGCTGGTAAAACCTGTGTCGAAACTGGTTCTTTGGTTGGTTCCTGCTGAGAAGAAAGATGAAAAACAACTGTTTCTGAAACTGCATTCATATTACCTTGAGGATGTTTCGATCGCTCTTGATTTATCGCAATCTTCAATCGTAAAATTAGGTGACGAATCATTAAAAATTATTGAAAAAGGTTTGAATATTGCTCTTTATGGAAATACTGATCAGCTGTTGCAACTTCGCAACGACGATGAGATTATTGATAAAGGACACGGCGAAATTTTACTATTTTTGAGGGGAGTGCAGAGTAAGCAGATTTCGAAGAGCGAAACGAAACAACTGGAAAAACAACTGGAGGCTGTTAATGTGTTGGAAATTGCAGCTGACTTAATTACTACTGATTTGGTTGAAGCATCGGAACACAGAATAAAAGAAGAATTTGTGGTTAGCGATATTACCATTAATAAGTTAACTGATTTATATATTGAGGCTACTCAGGCCTTCCGTTATGCTCTTGACAAGTTCAGTGGAAATATTGTTTTAAATAAGTCTGAAATGATGTCAAAATCAGATTTTAAGGAACGATTTCTGGAAGTGCGTCAGCATTTGATGCAAAGATTGTCAGGTTCTGATTATCAGCGAATAGCTATCTATCGGTTCGAATCAGAGGTAATGGAAACCATCCGAAGACTTCACTCACTGTCAAGGCGTTTGGAAAGAAAGGCAGAATAATCTGTTCATCTGCAGAGAGTGTATCCTTACAATATAAAATAGAACTTCTGTACTTGTCGTAAAATATATCTACTTTAAATTATCATCGGAATTTGTATAAAACAGCAGAATCAATTCTGTCTCTAATTAGAGTGTGTTCAGTGTCATTTTTTTGGGGGGTGATGTATGATAATGTTTTTACAAATCATATGTTTAATACTTAAGTCTGCTTTTTTTATAAGGTGCTCTTATTTAGTGTGAACCTTCCGGTTGATGTGTCGTATAAACAAACATTATTGATGTGTATGTTGTTGTAACAATTAGTAAAGCTTACTAAGTTTTTGTTAGCAAGGGTATTGAAATGGAATTAGGTTGTAGATAAAAAATGAGGCATTTCCCAATGCAATCAGATAAGTCGGTAAATACAATTAGAATTTTACTCGTTGATGGCTCATCTATATTCAGGCGGGCGTTGACATTATTGATAGAGTTGCAGGAAAATTTAATTATAGATGACGAAGCGGCTACGGTAGAAGATTTATTTAAATATTTACAAAAGAAGAAACCAACACTGGTTATTGTTAACAGCTTAAATATACATGAATCTGTGGGCAATATATGCAAAAGGATGAATGAGGAATATCCTCAAATCCCGCTTTTGGTATTTTGTCCGGGAGATTATGATTATTCAATAACTACTTGCATTAAAAAGGGTGTACATGGTGTTATTTTGAAGGATAGTAAGCCGGATGATTTAATAGTTGCAATCAATAAAGTTGCAGCAGGAGAACGTTATATAAATATTCGAGAAACAAACTTAAGTGCATTGCAAAGGAAAGATAATGAGACTGATAACCAGTTTAAAATCATAAGCGACAGGGAATATTCAGTATTAAAACTTTTCTCAGAAGGATTAACTTATAAAGAGATTGGTGAAAAACTGAATATCAGTCCCCGTACAGTTGAATCTCATAAAAATAATCTTCTTACAAAATATAATTTCCGTTCTCTTCAGGAGATGATAAGTTTTGCAGTAAAACATAAACTTATCTAGGTTTTTAATCTGTTAAAATAGAAATAACCTGTTGTAAATTATTGCCTTTGAAATTTCATAAAATATTTCACGAAGTATGTTAATAATAAGAAAAGAGGCCGACTCAAAGGAATCGCCTCTTTTCTTTTGCCTTATAAATAATGAATTTACTTGCTGTACTTTTCGTAATATTTTTTGATGATGGCCAGATGTTTCTCGTTCAATGAATTTAAGGTGAAAAATGTTATTCCCCGCGCGCCATTTTCGTACGCTTCAACAATGGCCTGTTCAAATTCTTCGTAATTATCGCCATAATGTCCAATAAGGATTCCGGTAAAAAGGTGCTGGCCTTCTTCCATGTCACGCACACCTTCGCGTGTAGCAAAACCTACCCAGCCAATATTTCCGTCGTGATCTCCCTTATAAGCCATGGGAAAGAAGTAATCCAGGGGCCAGTGTCCCCAGTCCTGGCGAACATATTCGCGTGCCAGTTGCGGAAAGGGAAATACTGCTGCCGAAGCGGCTGTTTCTTCTTCGTGACAAATTTCTACGCACTCTTCAACCAGCGATGAAATTGCATTCATCCTAAATTGTTGCCATGCCGGGTTTTCGGCTCTGTCTTCCAGGTCCATCGGATCGATTCCAAAAATTTCCTTGTATTGTTTCCGGGCATTTAGATGGTAGCCAAAATCGTATTCCGGAAGAATACGGTCTTGTTTTAATTGTTCTCCTTTGTATTGATATTTCTTCTGCAGGTGGTTACCCAGAATTACGTCTACGAAACGAATATAATCGAAGTGAACGGAGGCAAGGCCTTCTATTTGTGCTTTTTCGCGCACACCCTTTTTTATGTATTCGCGTGCACCTTCTGAGAAAGGACTTAAAAAATTATAATAGTTCACGTAAGGATGAAAATCACGGCAGTTTTGCCCCAGCGCGTTAACCGAATACCATTCCGGATGTTCACGGCACTCTTTACTTCCACCTACATTCATCATCCAGTGCCAGGCGTGAACCCGTAATCCAACAGACTTATTTAATTCAATTATTTCTTTTAACCTGTCAATTCCCGATTCGGGTAAAATGTCGGAAATTCCTGCATCGGCCCATTTTTGTAAGGTTGCTGTTTGTTCAGCTGCAGAAGCCTTTTTACTGGGCTCGCCCCAACCTCCGAAATAGAATTTCTTTTCGCTGTAAACTTTCGAGTAGTTGTTCTTTTCCGGCTTTTGGGCCAGTACCGTCAGCGAAATGATTAATGCTGAAAGTAAAAAAATTGTTTTTAGCATGGTTTTAGGTTTTAAATTCATACCTATTTATTTATGCTACAAAACTAATAAATTTTCAATGGCGCTGCATGTTTATTAAAAAAATTAAAAAGAGGAGGTGCTCATTCTTTTTACTTATTCAATTTTTAATCTTGTTGTATCAGGTTTCTGAAGAATTTTTATGGGTTCAGAACAAAATCAAATAAATGATGTTTGTCATGTTTGAGATTCATTTTTTGTGTGAATATTGGCTTAAATTTAATTGAGCATTTACAATGCAAGATTATTTGAATTATATGGCAGGAAAGGATTTGATGCATTAAGATATTGGAATATCTGTTCATTTAGTTAGCTGATAATTGAGTTTGTATTTTTGTAATTATTATATTCAATTATGGAAAATAACCAACATTCAAGGTTTTTAATACTTGCTGTACGAAGGTTTTTACGGCACATATTAAGTATTAAAGACGGTACTGACGTTCAGTCTACTATTGAAGGAATAAAAAGGGACATCGGTTTTAGGGGACCAACAGCCTGGATCTTAATATTTTCAATTTTTATTGCTAGTATAGGATTAAATGTTAATTCAACGGCAGTGATTATTGGAGCGATGCTTATTTCTCCTTTAATGGGCCCGATTTTAGGTATTGGCTTATCAATTGGAATCAACGATTTCGAAACTCTAATGCGGTCGCTAAAGAACCTGGGTATTGCAGTTTCTATCGCACTGATTACTTCTACCCTGTATTTTATGCTTACACCTTTAAATATAGAACAGTCGGAATTGCTGGCGCGAACGCAACCTACAATTTTAGATGTAATGGTGGCTTTATTCGGTGGTTTCGCCGGAATTGTTGCAGGTTCACGAAAAGAAAAATCAAATGTTATTCCGGGTGTGGCCATTGCAACAGCCTTGATGCCGCCGCTTTGCACAGCAGGTTATGGTTTGGCAACCTTAAAAATGAGTTATTTTTTCGGAGCATTTTATTTGTTTTTTATCAATTCGGTTTTTATAAGTCTGGCAACTTTTCTTGTTGTAAAATACCTTAAGTTTCCTGTGGTTTCTTACATGAATCCGGTAAAAGCCAAACGTTACAGAATTGTGGTGATTCTTTTCTTAATTATTACGATTATTCCAAGTGGCGTTATTTTCTACAGAGTAATTCAGGAAACCCGCTTTAACATTGCATCAGATAAGTTTATTACCGAGAAGTGTACGTTTGACGGATCAGAACTAATCAGCAGGAAAGTTAGCTATACCGATACACTTTCGGTAATTGATTTGTATTATATCGGTGATGATGTTTCGGATGAAAAGAAACTTTATTTACAGGATGTGCTTTCGAATTATGGTTTAACCGGGAACAAACGATTTCCAATTACCAAACATACTTTGGTTAAGGTGCATCAGGAAACCGATAAATCGGCCGATTTTGAAAAGAAATTGGTTGATCTTAATAACAATCTTCGCCTGAATATTTTGGAAGACATTTATACTAAAAATGAGCAAACTATTAAAGACAAGGATCTTAAGATTCAATTGCTCGAAGATGAAGTATACCGTTTAAGTCGTCATGATACCATTCCTTTCCGGCAAGTGAATAAGGAACTGAAATATCATTTTTCGGAAGTTGAAAAGTATTCTTTTGCAAAAGCTACGCAGGTTATTTCCAGGGGCGACACAATCAGTCTGGATACAATTCCTCTTTTTATGGTTGCTTTTAACGACAAGGTTAAGGTAAATGAAAAAGAAGGATTGAAACAACGTATCTCCGACTGGCTTCAAATCAGGCTCAATACTAACGGTTTGCGGGTTGTGGAATATTAAAGATTGAAGTTGTATTTTCTTGATCGCTAAAAATTATTCAATATCGTTCTAGCTAATTCATAGTAATGTAAATATGTAGAAGGGTAAAACACGTAAGGTCTTCGTGAACATCCTGATAATGTTTTTAGTTATTAAGAGAAAATAAAGATTCGACGTTACAAAAGAAAATTTCATGTTATACTAAATTATTTTGCAGAATATCAAATTCGGAATAGTTTAGTACATTGTACTTTTAAAATCTCCTTAAATGAGTTTGAATTCTATTTTCAAAAAATACAGTTTAGAGCCGAACGAGTCGGAAACAATTGAATATGGAGAACAATATATTTTGCTGAAGCATATTGAAAAAGGGTGGTATATCAATGTTGCAGATAATCCTGAAACGAACACAGCAGAAGAAGGCGAATTTTTCCAGTCAGGTTCATCTAACAGTCTTGTCTTTTCTCCGGCCTTACAGGAAAAACCTCTTGTTTTTAAGAGTAATAAAATATCGATACTCCCCGGGCAGAGTTTGACATTCTACATTAAAATTCCATTGGTTCTGCAGATATATTATTCGCGTAAAAAAGATGAAAATTTCATAAGAGAAATTCCGTTTAAAGAATTATCAAATACGTGGTTTGGTGAACCGGATAAAGGAGAACTGGCTTATTCTATCGGTTCCGAATTTTCGTTAACAACAGAGGAAGCCGGCCTTTCAAATTATGAGGCCATTTGTCCGGTTAAGGTGCACAATAACAGTAAGCTGGTATTGGAAATACAACGTTTAATTCTGCGGGTAAATCATCTTTCCCTATACAAGAACAAGGATAAATTAATAACAGATCTGATTAAAATTGAGTACAAAGGCAAAGAATCGGTAAGTTCTGTAAATTACAATTATTCAAAAAGTATTCATGGCGAGAAAGAAACTGTTGTTACAAAACCTCGAGAGACGAATAGCCTGGCACAATTGAAAATAAATTTTCATTTTATTAAAAATATATATCGAAGCATATGATGAATATTGATTGGGGAAAATATTTTAATGCCCAGAACCTGGAAAAATTAATAATCATTTTAGTTATACTGATTGTTGGGGCAACTCTTGTTCATTTAATTGCTTTGATAGTTAAAAAGTTGTTGCCACGTAAGTTATCGCTTCAACGGAAAATGATAATTAACCGACTGGTAATTTATACAGGTTACCTTGCCGTTTTTTTTATTATTGTTACTGAGCTGAAAATCAATCTGGCCCCGATTTTTGGAGCTGCCGGAGTTATCGGTCTTGTAATTGGTGTGGCATCGCAAACTACCATTGGCAATATTGTGAGCGGCTTTTTCCTGGTTTCGGAAAAATCTTTTGAAATTGGTGATGTGATTAAAATCGGCGACAAGTCGGGAGTGGTTTACAGTATCGATTTACTTTCAATAAAAATTAAAACCTTTGATAATTTATTAATACGAATCCCAAATCAATCGGTGATAACTTCGGATTTAACGAATGTTACCCGTTTCCCTATTCGTCGACTTGATTTTAATGTAAGTGTCGCCTACAAAGAAGATTTGGGAAAGGTAAAAGAACTTCTAGAGAAAATTGCAAAACAGAATCCTCTTTGCCTTGAAGAGCCGGAACCTTTAATCGTTTTCAAAGAATTCGGCAGCAGTAGTATTGATATTCTGTTGGGGGTGTGGTTCGAAAAAACAAATTACCTGAAGGTGAAAAATTCAGTATTCACCGACATCAAAAAAACATTCGACGAAGAAGGCATCGAAATACCATTCCCGCACATCAGTGTTTATACAGGTGAGGTTACAAAACCATTTCCGGTTAAGGTGGAGGAAAAGGGGTAAAAATTCGGAAAGGTATATCTGCACAAAAAATCAAAATCTTCGTCCATAAACGAAGATTTTATATAGAGGTAAGAAATAATCATTTATAAACGAATATTCTGCAAGGCTTATTTGATAAAAATGAAACGAGCCTGACAAACTTTTTATCACAAACCAGAAAATTATCAAACAAAACCCGCTCTGCCTCAAAGAACCGAAACCATTAATTGTTTTCAAGGAATTTGGCAGCAGCAGTATCGATATTCTGTTGGGTGTGTGGTTCGAAAAAACAAATTACCTGAAAGTGAAAAATTCAGTCTTCACCGACATCAAAAAAACATCCGACGAAGAAGGCATCGAAATTCCATTCCCACACATCAGCGTTTATACAGGTGAGGTTACAAAACCATTTCCGGTTAAGGTGGAGGAAAAGGGGTAGAAAACGATCTTGATTTAAGTATCCTTTTAAAATTAGATGAAATACGAATATGAAAAGAGCCGACAAATTACTTCGCCGGCTCTTTTTAATATGTAGTAATCTAATTGGATCAATATCTCGACATCATTGCTGAAATGCCGCCGCCGTTGGTTACGTTCGAAAATCCACGGCTTGCAAGAACCTGTTGCGCATACGCCGAACGAGCTCCGCTTGCGCAGTAAACAATAATTTCACGTTCGGTATTATCTCCCAAATCTCCTTTTCCCTGCATAAGATCGTCTAAAGGAATATTAATTGCATCGGGGAAGGCGCCACTTTGGAATTCTCCAGGTGTACGTACATCTATTACCAGTCGCTTTAATTCTTCTGTGCTAACATTTTTATTTGATTCTGTTTCTTCCATCACTTTCTCACCAATACTTTTTTTGTCGATGGGAAGAGGAATCATATTGATATTTTTAAATCCGATGGTAGCTGCAAAACGTTGCAACGAAGTATGTCCTCCTGAAATGTTTTTCACATCTTTACATCCGGCACCCAAAAGTGAGCGAACTGCCTGGTGGCCTTTTTTACCGGTTTCATCGTAAACCAGAATGGCAACATCTTTTGGAATTCGGTCGAGGTTGGGCTGTAACATTTCCAGCGGTAAATGATAAGCACCATTCATTTTACTTTTTTGGTTGGCAAATACATCACGGATATCCAGAACAATCAATTGACCTTTGTTTTCGATGTAAGCATCCAGTTCGGACGCAAGAATGCTTGGTCCATACCCCGACATTTTGTTCTCTGCAACGTATGCGGCCATGTTCATGGCATCGTTGGCTGTACCGATTGGCGGAGAATAGGCAAAGTCTACATCAGCAAGATCACTTACCGTAAGTTTGGTTGCACAGGCTGTTGCAATAACATCGAGGCGTTTATCGGCACCTTTGTAACCTGCAGTTTGACCACCAAGTACTACGCCGGTGTCTTTATCGAAAATCAACATTACGCTCACTGTTTCCGCTCCCGGATAATACGATGTGTGATGTTCTTTATGAACCACAACAGCATCGGCATTAATATTGGCTGCAAGCGCTTGTTTTAGTGAAAGTCCGGTGCTTCCGGCAACTGCATCAAAAACACGAACCACTGAAGTTCCGATAGAACCTTTGTAGCTGTGATTTCCTCCCAGGGCATTTTCAGCAGCAATTCGTCCCTGTCGGTTGGCCGGACCCGCCAGCGGAATCCGTACTTTTTTGTCGCTTACGCGATGCTCAATTTCCACCATATCGCCGGCTGCAAAAATTTCAGCGTCTGAAGTTTGCAGTTTATCGTTAACAAGCAAACCTCCTGCTTCTCCAATTTCAAGACCAGCATCTTTTGCCAGTTGCAGGGTAGGGCGAACACCCACCGAAAGCAGTACCATATCGGCTTTTAGTGTTTTGCCGTTATCAAGTTCAACCGAATCAGAATTTATTTTAACTACAGCAGTTTCAGTATGAATACCAACGCCAAAGGCACGCATTTCGCGGGTAATAAATCCTGCGGTTTCACCTTCCATCAGCGGCATAACATGTTGCATTTTTTCAACAACATGAACGTTCAATCCTCTTTTAACCAGTGCCTCTGCCATTTCAAGACCGATGAATCCGCCACCTACAACTACCGCTGTTTTCGGATCGTTGTTTTTCAGGTGATTGTCAATCTTATCCATGTCTTCAAGTGTCCACAAGCTGAAAACGTGATCGGCATCAGCTCCTGCTACATCTGGTTTAATCGGCTTTCCGCCCTGCGCCAGGATAAGTTTAGTGTATTCGAAAGATGTTTTTTCTCCGTTTTGACTATTGATTGTATGAACCTGTTTATTATCCTTGTCAATGCTTTGTACTAACGTGTTAATGTGCACTTTTACCTGGTACTGTTCGTCAAAACTCTCAGGGCTTTGAAGGATCAGCTTCGAGCGGCTGTCTATATCTCCTGCAATATAGTATGGCAGACCGCAGTTAGCAAATGAAACATCCGGGCCGGCTTCCAGCATTGTAATTTGTGCATCGGGTGATAAACGTCGGGCTTTGGCGGCAGCTGTTGCTCCTGCTGCAACACCTCCAATAATTAATAGTTTCTCCATTTAATATTTTATTTTCTTTTATGAATTTCTTTCTTAATCAATCTTAAATATCTAAACATCTAGATATGTGGATGCGAAAATATAAAAGACAAGTGAAGTATGTATTCATTTTTTTTCATTGTTAACGTAACGTTGATATAATAATTGAACGAACGCAATTACATGAATTTGTATTAAAGGAGATAAGAAAAAACGTTTTTCACTTTAATAATTACTTATTTAGAATTACTTTTTTTATAACATACGATTTGTCAATTTTTAGACAGACGAGGTAAACTCCATTTGTTCGATCTGATAAATTAAGTTCTATTTGTTCCACCGGTGACTGGTAAGTATTTCGGAGTATCTGCTCACCAATCAGGTTGAATAACGTAAGTTCCAAATCACCTTCAGCACCTTCAATTTCTAATATTACCTTGTCTTTTGTTGGATTTGGATAAATGTTGACCTTTAAATCATCGATACTTATATGTTCAGTGCCTACCAAATTTTTTACTACACAAATTTGGAAAGAGTCGGTAACATTTGGGCCGGAGTTAAGAGCGGCATTAATACTAAAAATGTAACAACCCGTATCAATGAGTTCGGGTGTAAAATTTAATGTTAGAATACTATCCATAAATATAGGTGTAATCCATAAAGGTAATGTGTCTCCATCCAACAGATATCGATAGAACAACTCGAGATTTTCAGTTTGAGCAAATACTTCTGTCATATTATATGAAGCCGAAATAGTGTCGTCGGCGTGGATATTAATATCATCTATTGGATTAAGAATGTATGGAGACTGATGGCTTTTCACATGAAGCTGAAGAGTTACCACACTATCGCAATTCATTTTATTGGTTAGTACTGTCGTATAAATTCCGCTTTGAGTATATGATACTTCATTGAACAGATAACTTTCCCCTTGCCATATGGTGTCGATAATAAAAACGGAATCGATTTGGTTAACGGTTAAGTCAAGTATTACTATGCTGTCGCAACCATTTTTATTTGAAAGAGTAGTGGTGAAAGTTCCACTCGATCCATATTGTTTTCCACCCATAATAAATGTTTCGCCAGGGCAAATAGTTTCATTCAAAACCGTTGACGATTTTTCGTTTACATTCAGGTCAAGTCTGACTACACTGTCGCACATGTATTGGTTTTGAAGTACGGTAACAAATATCCCTGTTTCGTTATAGCTGGAATCACCGACAATTACATATTCTCCCTCGCAAATTGTTTCAGAGATTGAGACTGAATCCTTCTGGTTGACAATGAGGTTTAGCGTAACAATACTATCGCAACTGAAGTTATTAATGAGAGTATCGATATATATGCCGGATTGGTTATATGAATTTCCATTCATGATATATGATTCACCTTCGCATAAGGTTTCGTTTATCGTTATCCGATTGACCGGATGAACTGTAAGATTAAGAATAACTATGCTATCGCAGCCATATTGGTTTTGGAAAATGGTTGAAAATTCTCCGGTTTCGTTATAAACCGAGTCTCCAACGGTTACTACTTCTCCTTCACAAATTATTTCAGATAAAAGCGATGTGTCAGGCAAACATTCCTGATTGACAGTAAATATGAGGTCGTCGATGTTAATGTTGCAACTTCTCGACAGGTGTTCAGTGTTGGCATCAATGGTAAAGTAAACATTTGCCGTGCCTGAACCGGATGCCCCTGAGGTAATAGTTAGCCAGTCGCAATCGGAAGTGGCAGACCACGTATAATTATCCAATGTTCTGACTTGTACAGAGTCGCTGTATTCTTCGTACCCGATTGTTATTCCCGATCCGGACAAGATAAGTGTATCTGAATTAAATAATACGCTGGCTTCATACACTGTTTTATTCGGTTCAATATTGCCAACATTATCGGTTGCGATGGAGTAAAACGTATAATTTTTACCCATTTCACCTTTAAAATAGGCAGAAGTATCCGAGGTGTTGGAAAGCCATTCATAAACTTCCGTGCCATTATCAGCATAAATGGTGTAGTTATTAATTCCCGAGCCCATATCGGTTCCTGACCAATTTACCTTAACGGAATCAACCTGACAAATTGCAGGTAAATCATTTTTAACTTCACTTACCGGAGGTTCAAAATCGAATATGTTGGTATAAGGACCTTCTTTAGGGGCGGGACCCCAAACTCCCACACCATCGAAATTAACGTGGGCCTGGTTTGAAAATTCAGTACCATTTGGAAGCGAATCGTTTGACCAAATAGTAAAGTTGGCCCAGCCAACCTGGTAACCGGTAGAATCTATTGGTGGTAAAAATCCGGCTAATGGATCCTCAGACAATGCCATGGTTTCCGGATCTAAGGTTGTAAATGTCCAGTTTACTTCCCGGCTTTCTATTCCAACTGTTCCCTCAACATTTACGATGTATGGCATGTCGGGGCGGCAATCGATATTTACATTGAAATAAGGTCCGCCTTCCAATTCCAGTTTCCACTTTAAAAAACCGATTTCGGTAAAACTGAATGATGCAATGTTAAAATCTGTATCCAAAGTGTCTTTTATGTAAACTATGGCTGCAGGAGCAGGAGCATCTTCTTTGTTCCAGTAATCAATCCGGTATTCGAACTGCTGTTGAGTTGTATCTATAAAATGGGTTGAAACCGAGTCGTTAATGGCAACCGTTGCGCCAATTGGCCCGTATTTGTCTTCGGGGGTTGTGGAATAGGTCATTTCTATGGGGAGTTCTACTTTTTTCTTTTCCCTTTTTTTTGGCTCAGGATTGTCGTCATTCAAGCAGGTTTCATAACAGTTCGAAATGGCAATCATGTGGTCGGCGTATCCCATACAATCATAAGCAAAACTTATAGCGTTGGCTAAAGGAATACTTTTGCCGGCAGCTTCGAGGCAGCTTAAAACTGCCGAACCGGTAGAAAGTGCATATTGCCTGACTGCGGTTAGTATATCCGCATTGGTATCTAATGATCTTCCTTTTGAATAATCATAACCCAGTGAGGCAAAAATACCTCCGATGTCGGAAATACAAGATGCTATATCATCAACCCCAAGAACTTTTTTTGTAATATCTATCATTAAAGCCATGGCTTCATCAGCACAAGTACTATAACAGCCAGAAGTACTCATGAATGCACTTTTTAAAAGTTCGTTTGACAGATGTAGAAATGGTGATTCAACCTCGAAATTAATGTTGAAATCTTCCTGGTTCTCCGACATGATTTTGAATTCAAATCGGTAGGATTCACCTGCTTTCAAGTAACGTAAGAAGTAGGGAATTACAGCCACATCGTTTACAATACTGTAAACAGATACATCGCTCATAGAAATAGTAGAATCCAATATTTCAACATCATCGAGATTTGTAATTGTTGGCAGTTCAAATTCGCATGTGGTTGGAATACTAATGGTTAAAGGAATCATAATCTGATCGGTAAGCGATTTGTTGGTAACCTCAACAATTACTGTTTGCCATCGTCCCTGTCGAAGTTTTGTGCGCGATAATACCTGTATGTCAATATCTTCTTCCTGTAAATCGGATTTAACAATATCTACGTTTCGGGGAGAAGAGGTTTCTTCATCTTTTATTAAGTCTTTTACAATGAGATTATAAGATCCGGTATCGGCATCGAATAAGTTAAAGAAAGCTTCAATATTATTACTGTTATAGTTTGTTATTTCAGCCTGATAAACCATTTCCCCTTTCGACAAGCAGGCAACAGAATTTTCTGTAAAGCCTGTTCCTTCAATAGTAATGGAGACTGCGCCTTGACCGACTTCATATGCCGATAAGCTGGTGATCGACAAAGGCATTGGAGAATTGGATGAAGATTGGGTTCCTCCTACATACAACATGTATTGGCGAGTTTGGTCTTTGGCATACCCACCTGATTTCCAGAATGTCATTGCCATTTCAGAATCATATAATACAGCAGAATCCATATATCGTACGTAATAAATGCCTGGCTTTGGATTTGGTATGATGCCTTGAATCGTATAACCATTTCCCCAATTCTTAAATGACCATGAAGAATCAGAATCGATACTGTCCTGAACAACATAGATTGTGCTCCACATGCCATATCCTTCCGATCTCAGGAATAAGGTATCGGTGTTTTCCGGCACTATAAAATATTTCCAGTCGTGTCCGTATGGACGAAGGATTTCTCCTGTGTTCCAATTATTGAATTCTGCCTGATCGGGTTGAAGACAGAATTTAATTTGTCCGTCCCATGGACTATCTAATCCGGATAAAATTTCATAGGGATAATATCCTTCTTTAATATCCTTCAGAGTAAAAATAATGTCGGATCCGCTGTAATGGCTTTCTCCAATTTTATTTCTGTCAACGGTGTAGATATTTATTTTCCCGTTCCATGTATCGTCATATCCAATATGAGTACGTTTTTTAATTATACAGAAGATTTCATCTGCTTCTGGTAGATGAACAAAAGATGAATAAATATCTGATTTTAGTTCTTTAAAATTCATCCACTCGTTAAATGGAGTTTCTTCATTCAAAACACTGTAACAATATTTTCTGCGTATTGTATCCGATTCATTTATTAATAATACATCGAACATTCCTGTATAATCCAAAGAAAATGAAAGGTAGGCTTTGATGTTTAGTGAATCGATATATTTAATCGAGTCAGGTTCCCAGAATCCGTAGGTTTCACTTTGTAGTAATACTTCTGTTGTTGGTGTAACAGGATATGCAAAAATTACAATCGAATCATTGATGTCTGTCCATAAACTTCTTGATGGAGTAACACTGTAAATTGCATCCGATCTTTCATCTTTAATATCCTGAATGTTAAGCCGTGGCCGGAAGTAGGTATCTTCTGTAATCTCTCCGATTTTCCATATTTCCTCAAAGTCCCAGTTCGTAAAATTACTTTCTGTTTGAAATTGATATGTTGTTAAGCCCTCTCCGGCTGCAGAAATCGGGTAATCGCTTGTTTGTGTATCCCAGTAACAAGATTGAATATCACAATCTGAAACCAACCCAATAAATCCTCCGTTATTGTCGTCTTCGGTAAGCTTTATTTCTCCTGATGAATAACAATTCAAAATCGTGGATTCGTATGCATGTCCTGCAAAACCACCTATTATTCTGTCTCCCTGTACCGGGCTGATAGAATAGCTGTTTTTAATAATGCCACCGCTGTATTGGCGTCCAATAAAACCCCCAACATACTGACTACCGGTTACTTCTCCGCTTGTGAAACATTTTTCAGTATAACCATCATATTTGTACCCAATTAAACTTCCAATACATTGATCGCCGCTTACAGTAACAGCAGATGTGCAACTTTTAATAACATCATCATCCGAACGTCCGATTAACCCGCCAATATTGTCATCTCCTGCTAATTTGCCGGATACCGAACAAAATGTGATTTGTGATTGGGAAGATTGACCGACTAATAATGCCAGGTTATCTGTTAACAACAAAGAGTCGTTTATTTGTGCATCAACTACTTTTAAACTGTCAATAAAAGCGCCTTCGATATAACCGAATAATCCAAGACTGTTTTTGTTGCGATTAATAAATAGGTTTGAAATAGTATGGTTTTGCCCGTTAAAAGAGCCTCTGAATGATGTTTGGTTACGCGGATTAAAATCTTCCGGTTCGTAGCCAATTGGCGAAAATCCTTGTCCGTTGTTATTGTACTTGCAACCTTCAATACTTGTGGAGTCAGCATCAATATCAGCCAGTAGAACAAAGTTTTGATCCCAGATAGGAGTGTATTCCGACAAAAAATGAAGGTCGGCCAGCGTTGCCAATTGAAAGGGATTGTTTACTGTACCTTCGCCAGTAAAAGGAAAAACAGTAATACATTTGTTGAGAATCACCGTGTCATTTGCGAATCCTGATTTACCCACAACCAGCATAACATCGAAGTAACCTGATGACAGGAAATTATGAACCGGATTTTGTTCGGTGCTGGTACTTCCGTCTCCGAAATTCCAGAACCACGAATCGGGTGAACCTAATGATTTGTCGGTGAATGTAACTTCAAGAGGAAAGCTTCCTGAAATGGTATCAGCCAGAAATCCTGCAATCAGGCTTGAGTTATCTGTTTCCTGCCATTGCAGGCGCGGACGGATGTTTTTGTCTTCAGCAGTTGTGCCTATTTTCCACGTATTTGTAAAATCCCAGTCATAAAAGTTTAATTCATCAGTAAACTGGGTTGTTGTCAGATATTCGCCGGAGTACGACGGAATTTGAGTAGTAGTGTGTACATCCCAATATGAATTCTGTGTCGACTCACTTTGTCCTAATCCGGTAAGTCCACCTCCTTTGGTATTTGCCACAACCTCGCCTGATGAATAAGAATTTATTATGGTTCCCCAATACTGAAACCCGACCAGACCTCCAACAATATTATCGCCGTTAACTGTTCCGCCTGCATAACAATTCGTAATTACTCCGGCATGTTCGTATCCAGTCAAACCTCCCATATAGTCATCGCCTGTCAAATTCGCAAAAGAGTAACAATAAGAAATGGTATCCTGATGGGCGTAACCAATTAGTCCTCCCATATTGTCTTCCCCGTTTATATCGCCCCGGCTATTGCAATATTGAATAGCACTTTGCGTATCGTATCCTATTAAAGCACCTATTTTTGATCCTGAGGAATTAATCTGAATATTGTTGAGTAGAATACTGTCAATCAGGGCATTTTCTGCATATCCGAATAGTCCCAGATAATCCTCATCGCGGTTTATATGAAGGTTACTAATGGAGTTGCCTTTTCCGTTAAAAGATCCGGTAAAGGCAATTTGCTGGCGTGCCCCGGATGAGGCATCTCCAATGGGCGAAAATCCCATGCCGGAGTTATTGTAAACAGATTCTGTTATTGATGTTGAGTCGGCATCAATGTCGGCAGTAAGTATAAAGTGTTTATCCCACAAATCGGGCGACTGTGAAACAAAGTGCAACTCATTCAGATTATCAATTTCAAAAGGATTTTCAGCTGTGCCTTCTCCGGGAAAAAGATAAACTTTAACGCATTCCTGAACAAATACTGTGTCTTTATCTGTTCCGTCGCTTACAATTAAATTGACATCATAAATTCCGGTTGTATTGTAGGTGTGTGTTGGATTTTGTTCAGAACTGTTACTCCCGTCTCCAAAGTCCCATTCCCAGGTTGTAATATTTCCAACGGATGCATCGGTAAAAGAAATTTCAAGCGGAGCAGCTCCAAATTGGGGTGAAAATGAAAAACTTGCCAGTAAAGTTGATGAAGAATCAACAAGCTCCTGCCATTGCAGGCGAGGCCGGACATATTCGTCGCTTGTGATTATTCCGGAACGCCAGGTTGAAACGAAATCCCAGTTTACGAAGTTTGTATTGTCGGCAAACTGACTGGTTGTTAACGCTTCTCCTGCACCTGAACTCGAGAGTATTGACGTTTGACTATCCCAATAACAATTTTCGAAAGTTCCACCTGAGTTTCCCGAAACCAATCCACCTCCGGTATTTGCTGTAACCTGGCCCGAAGAATAACAATTTTTAATAAACCCGTCATATACAATACTACCAATTAATCCTCCAATATTGAAATCTCCCGCAACATTTGCTGTTGTATAAGAATCTATAACTGAATCTCTGATTGCATAGCCTACAAGGCCTCCGGTGACATCATCAGCAGAGATATTCCCCTGTGTAAAACAATTATTGATTGTGGTTAAATTGGCACTTCCAATAAGTATTCCTGCATAATCGAGCGTTGTGGTAATGTTGGCATATTCAATGCCAAGGTTTTTAATGCTTGCTTCGTTTGTATATCCAAATAAACCTACGTGAGAATCCGTTCGGTTTATATAAAGGTTTTTAATGCAATATCCTTGTCCGTTGAAATTGCCGGTAAATCTTATTTGTTGCCTTGATCCGTTTGTTGCATCGCCAATTGGAGAGAAACCCTTACCTTCGTTATTGTATACACTTCCGCTAATTGAGGTTGAGTCGGCGTCGATATCGGCTGTTAATACAAAATATTTATCCCACAACGAAGTATTTTCCGAGACATAATGCAAATCGGCCAGATTGCTGATTTTTATTGGATTTGCAGCTGTGCCTTCTCCCTCTACAAGATGTGTGCTAATAACTCCCTGACCGATGATTGTGTCTTTTAAAGTGCCGTTATCAATAACCAGTGAAACATTAAAAGTGCCAAGGCTGTCGTAAATGTGTACCGGATTTTGTTCGGCGGAAGAATTACCGTCGCCGAAATCCCATAACCATGAACTTGGAGTACCGTTTGATTTATCGGTGAAAGTTACTTCCAATGGAACTTTTCCTAATTTGGGAGACAGGTCGTAGCTTGCAACTAATGACGAGTTATCCGTTTCCTGCCATTGAAAACGGGGCCGTAAATTCTTATCTTCACTTATAGCGGCAATCTGCCAGGTTTCATTAAAATCCCATCCTGAAAAACTATTCTGATTGGAAAATTCAGGCGTACTTAACTCCGTACCTCCATCGGAAACACTTTGATTGCTGGTTTGATTATCCCAGAACGACGAGGAAATAGTTTCAGAAATAGAATACCCCGCTAATGCTCCAAGCCTTGAGGTTCCGGAAACTGCTCCTGAAGAATAAGAATTAGAAACAACCGATTGGTATAGATATCCTGTTAGTCCACCTGCATACGAATAGGAATTCACGCTTGCAACGGAATATGAATTTAAAATTGTATCGGCACGTGAATACCCGATTAATCCACCAGTTCTGGAATAAGCGTTAATAATACCTGATGAAAAGCATTCTGAAATATTGGAATATGTACTGTAACCAATCAGAGCTCCCGCATTGTATTGTGAGTTAAATGAATTGTTGATTGTAACTTGCTGTAAACTAAGGTTTAAAATTGTGGCGTTTTCGGTAAACCCAAATAATCCCAGGTAATTTTCTTCGCGGAAGATGCTAAGGTTGGTAATGTGGTGTTTGTTTCCATTAAAGGAGCCGGTAAAAGGTACTTTTTGACGCGTTCCATCGTCATATGAATCTCCAATGGGAGAGAAACCCAGCCCTCCATTATTGTATTCAGAGGCCTGATCTGAGGTCAGTGAAGCATCAATATCCAGGATTAATATGTAATTATCGTCCCATAACATAGGGTGTTGTGAAAGAAAATGTAAATCTTCGATTGTTGCAATTTCAAAGGGATATTCCAGAGTGCCGGAGCCATTAAAGGGTAAAACAGTAATACATTCAGTTACTGTAAGTGTATCTTTTAAAGTACTGGTCGATATAATTAAGTTAACTTCATACACACCTGTAGCAGTATACGTATGAGTCGGATTTTGTTCAGTACTGGTAGTGTTGTCTCCAAAATCCCAGTTCCAGCCGGTAGGCGAGCCGGTTGAAACATCGGTAAATGTAACTTCAAAAGGAGCAGTCCCAATACATGAATTTACAGTGAAGCAGGCTATCAATGAATTCGTTTCTAGTTGCTGGCCTGATAATCTGGGGCGTATGTATGGATCATTTGCAACAGACGCAATTTTCCAGGTAGTGGAAAAATCCCAGTCAGGAAAGTTTTGCTCATCTGCAAATTGTACCGTATTTAAAGCTTCACCTGCCGATGAATAATTTTGCGTTGATGTTATAGCATCCCAATATGAATGTTCAACTTTACTTTCGTAAAAGTAGCCTGTTAATCCACCGACAGATTCATCGCCGGTAACCAAACCGGAAGCATAACAGTTGCTTACCTGGCTTCCGTACTCCAGATCGCCAACTAATCCACCAATGCCTGAGTTTCCTTCTACCGTTGCAGTGGAATATGAGTTTTCTATAAGGGTATAGTAAGCGCCGCCTATCAAACCTCCAACTTGTTCTTTCCCTTTAATATTGCCTGATGAATAACATTGTTTTATGGTAGTGCTTATGGTGTATGGAGCTTCGTAGGTTTCGTTTGATGAGGAAGTATAACCGGATAAAACACCGGAGTAATCCGCAGATGTGCTTATGCCAGCGGTGATATCAAAATCAATCAGAAAAAGGTTTTGTATTAATCCATCTGCAATATAACCGAACAGGCCAATAAAGTCGTCATCTCTGTAGATATATAAATTGCTGATTGAATAATTCTGTCCATCGAAGGAGCCGGTAAATGCAACCGCCTGCCTTTTCCCATATATGGGGTCGTCTCCAATAGGTGAAAAACCGGCTCCATTGTTATTAAACTGAGAGTTTGCCTCAGAAGTTTGCGAAGCATCAATATCGGAGGTTAGAACAAAATATTTATCCCAGATTGTTGGAGTTCGCGACAGGTAATCCAGATCTTCAAATGTGGCAATTTCGTAGGGGCTGCTTTCTGTTCCTTCTCCTTGAAGATTGGTTGCTGTATTTATTAACCCATTTGAAATATTATTCGCAATGGTGTTCCCATTTAGTACAATAAGAATGCAAAGTATTGCGTAGTTTAGATAAGGTATGCGTTTCATTATATTTTGAATTTTTTAATTCGTTTCCCTAGTTCAATCTCCTTTTGTTTGATATATTGGCTCAGGAGAAATGAATTCATACAAAAAAATAGGGTATTTAACATTGCTATTATGTATGAAAATTATACTAAAATGAGGATAGTTCCATATATTAAATCTTTGAGTTTATGAAACTGAATAAGAACTAACGAAACGGATAATTATTTAATAAAACGGAGGCTGAAAAGTATGCAGATAGGGGATAAAATTTAAAAGGCAAACTATATGTAAGAGGTCAATTATTTACCCAAATTAATTGCTGCGTCTTTAAAAATCGAGATTACTTAATGCAATAGCTTCAATTATTTCTTTGCGCCGATCCTTCGAAATGTCAATTTCAATTGTTTGGTGATCAATAGCTAATTTTAATTTGTTACGTCTACAGCTTTGAGCATATCTGGTATTTATCAGGTATTTCTTGTGCACCCTTAAAAAATTTTGTCCGATAAGCATCTGTTCGTATTTTCCCAGATTTTGGGCCGACAACAAACATTTAATTTCATGTTCGTTCCAGTAGCTGATTTTTGTGTATGCTCCGGAAGCTTCCATGTAAACAATTTCGTCAGGGTGAATAAAATAGCTTACCTTGTTAGTATTAATTACCAGTTTCCCTGTTTTAATTGCCTTATGCTGTTCTTCAATGTCTGCCAGCTTTTCTTTCCCAATTAATATTTGCATGCTGCGTTCAACTGCTTTTATCAGTTCCTCAGCTCTTACGGGTTTTAACAGGTATTTGATCGAATCAATATCCGATGCCTCTTTCCGGTAATTTTCAAAGGCAGTTGTAAAAATGATATGAGTTTCATTAAAGTCGAGGTCTTCCAGCATTCGGAAAGCATTGTAGCCATCGTTGAATTCCACATCCAGAAATAATAAGTCGTATTTTAATCCCGGTAAATGTTTTATAGCTTCACGTGCCGACGAATAAGTGGCAATAACGTTAACATGTGGACAATTATCAGATAGCAATTTCATTAAATGCTTTTCTGCAATGGGCATGTCTTCTACAATAATGGCATTCACTGGTTTTAACATCATATCAACTTTAGTGGAATGTTTATAACAACTTTTGTTCCCTGCACTAATTTAGTAATTTTTACCTGTTTTTCAGGTTTTTTTTCAAGTAGTTGCATTCGCTCATAGGTAAGTTTTGTGCCTATGCCATTGCCTTTGTACCGGCTGTTACCTATTCCTATTCCATTGTCCTGAATCTCAATTATGAGCCGGGTGTTGGTGTTTTTTAAATTCAAATGGAGTTTTCCTCTTCTGTCTTCAAGCCGGGAGAAACCATGCAAGATTGCATTTTCAATAAATGGTTGTATCACAATTGGGGGGACAAGTATTGTGGTGGCATCCGAATTTAATTGCGAATCAATTATGAAATCAAAATGGAGTGCATTTGTTTGTTGATGAAAGCAAACAAAACTTTTCACAATTTCCAATTCATTAGCCAGCGTAATTTCCTGTTTGTTTGTGCTGGCAAAAACCAGTCTCAACATATCAGAGAATGCATTGAGGTGTTGTTGAGCTTTCTCCTTTTCTCCCAAATTTATAAGGCCGTTAATGTTATTCAAGGCATTGTAAATTAGGTGAGGATTCATCTGGGCTTTTAAAGCATCTGCCCTCAACTGAATTATTCTCTTTTTTATCAGTTCCTGTTTCCGGGTTTTTCTGTTGAAAAGAATAATTATTATTGTCATTATTAATACCAGGAATAATACTAAACACGAGATAAACCACCAGGTTTGCCAGAAAGGTTTTTTTATGCAGAAAGAGAAAGAAACAATTTCCGAAATGGTATCGTTGGTGCCGGCATCAGCACGGGCCTGCAGGTTATAGTTTCCGGGTTTTAGGTTATAAAAAGTAATTTCGTTATTGGATGAAGGAGCTGACCATTCGGAGTGAAGCCCCTCCAGTTTGTAATAATAGTGGATATTTTCCGGATTGTTTAACGCAATGGTATTAAGAGTGAAACGGAAATTGTTTTGAATATTCGGATATTGATCATTCTCTCTTTCGGAAACATCGGTCCAGGTTATATTTTTTTCCGACATCTCAGATTTTAAATATAATGCTGGGGGAGGACTTTTATCATTTATCAGACGATTGGGATCAAAACGGGTAACCATGTCGCTGGTGTTTATCCAGGTGTATCCTTCGGAGTCAGTAAAAAAACCATTTTGTCCGCATTCGGTGCCCATAAAACCATTGTGATGATTATATAAAACCGGCTCAAAAAGGTTGTTTTTATAGAAGTCTTCCAGATTAACCAGCGAAAGTCCCTTTAATCCTCCAATAAATAAATAATAAGGCTCTTTAAAAAGCAGTGAAAAATATTGTTCGTCATTATTATTTACAACATTAGTGACAGAGTCGCCTGAAAGTAGTTTAAGTGTATTATTTCCGCCTATCCAGATATTTCCTCTATGGTCGGTGATACTGCAATAATTTTTTTGCAATGAATTTCGGTCTATAATAACAACTGTGTCGTTGTTAATCCTGGCTATACCTTCGTTACCAATGGCTGTAATTGTTTTGTTATTATCTATTTCAGCATTCATTATTGTCGAAATCCCCAAATTTTCGGCAGACCAGGTTTTTGTTTTACCAGTCTTCAGGATTTCTGTTAATCCCGGCATTCCACCACAATAAAAAGTGCCGTCGCTGATTGTTTTAGTGAAAAAGTATGCTTTATTCCAAATTTTGGGAGTGCCCTCCATTTCATTGAAATTATTCCCGTTAAATGTTATTACGTTATAATTGGTTGTGAAATAAACGGTGTTTTTAAAATTACTACTTCCCATGAAATAGGTGTAATTATATTGAATGTTGTGGAGTTGCCTTTTTTGTTGATTTAAATAATCGGTATAAGTAGTAATTTTTTTCCCGTCCCATTTCCAAATGCCGTTTTGGAATGAAGTAAACCACATATTTTTTTTCACATCTTCGGTAATAGACCACACCCAGTCTTTATTTCCCATGCCAAATGTGTAATTCACAAAGTTTAGTTTGAAAAAATTGTATAATCCTTCTTCGGTTGCAACCCATAAATTTTCTTCTTTATCAAAAAGCATATCACGAACCAAGGCCAATTTTCCTTTAATAAGATGAAGTTGGCCTTTGCGAAACAGGTACAAGTCAGTATGATCACTAATAATAAAACCACTTTGGTCGGGGATTGGAATAACTATTAAATAGGAATTATTAAAGTTATGCGGTGAGATATTTTTTAATGAATCATTTTCGAAAATAAAAATGCCTTTGGTTTTTGAAAATGCATAAAGTTGACCATTAAGACTTTGAATTACATCAAAGTTTTGATTTTTAAAAGTTTTAATCCGTTGTTTTGTTTTAAGGTCGATCTGGAAAACTGAATCGGTATGAATGAGCCAAACGTGGTCATTCATAAGAGGATCAAAAATTATATTGCCCTTGTTTTTACCAATAAGCTCGGTTGTCATCGAATCAATATTCGTATAATCTAATATCGCATTTTGATATAATAGGCTTCTGTGAACTAACTTTATTCGGCAAAGCTTATGGTACGAATGTTTAAAAGGCTTTGAAAGCATCTCTGAGATATGAGTGTTTTGTGGGTAGCTTACTGAATATACCGTGTCGTCTGACAAGATGGACAGGTTTTGATGGTTGAAAACGAGTAGATTACCTTGTTCGTCTTCATCGAAAAAAGTAACGGGACTGGTTTGTTTAATTTCAATTCCAGAGTAATTTTTAAATTCTTTTCCATCGAATCTGCTTATCCCGGTTTTTGTGCCACACCAAAGATATCCTTTGCTGTCCTGATATAAAGCTTGCACCTGCATCTGAACCAACCCATCATGAATGGAATAATGTTTAAAAGGGTAAGTAATTTTTGCCTCCTGCGCTATTATTCTAAACGTGAAAATAAATTGACATAATAGTATTAAAATTGTATTACGAATAAGGATATACATTCACAAGTGGTTTAATGTCAATAAAATTATACAATTTTAAAATATTAGATTATGATTTTGTCTAACATAAATGATTTTGTGATAATTTAGCAAGTACTATTTACAGAAAAAGGTAAAAAAAGAATTACAAAAACCAACAATCTAAATAAACAAAAATGACAAGACTAAAACTTATCGTATTATTTGCTGTTATTTTGGGCATAATACAATTAAATGCGCAACCTTCAAAAACATTAGTTCAGGTAATTGTTTCACCCGATCATTCAGACTGGACATACGAAACCGGAGAGAGAGCCTCGTTTACAATTTCCGTTTTACGAAACAGTGTTCCTCTCGATGGCATTGAAGTTAACTACAGAATTCAACCAGAAAAAGTGGATGTTTGGGAAGAAGGAACTGTAACATTAAAAGATGGGAAGGCAACTCTGAAAGCTAAAAAGTTTAACGACCCCGGATTTTTGCGGTGCCATGCTTCTGTTGAAATCGATGGGAAAACATATTCTTCTTATTCCACTGCCGGATTTGCTCCGGAAAAGATCCAACCAACAACAACTTTGCCCAATGATTTTGAGGCGTTCTGGGATAAAGGAAAAGAAGAACTTTCAAAAATTCCTGTTAATCCGGTTTTATCTTTAATTCCGGAACGATGCACAGATAAGGTAAATGTTTATCATATGAGCATCAACAATATCACAGGCAAAATCTATGGTATTCTTTGCAAACCTAAGGCAGAAGGGAAATATCCTGCCATTTTGCATGTTCCGGGTGCGGGGATTCGTCCCTATTACGGCGATATTTCAGGAGCGGAGAATGGTTTTGTTACATTACAGATCGGTATTCATGGAGTTCCGGTAAATCTCGATCCGGAAGTTTATTGGAATTTAATGGCAGGCCCGCTTAAAAATTACTGGATTACAAACATGGATGACAAAGACGAATATTACTATAAACGTGTTTACCTGGGATGTGTACGTGCTGTTGATTTTATTGAAAGCCTTGATTGTTTCGATGGTGAGAATATTGGCGTAACCGGCGGAAGCCAGGGAGGTGCACTTTCTATTGTTACTGCCGGACTTGACCATAGGATTGATTATCTGGCAGCATTTTATCCTGCATTGTCCGATTTAACTGGCTACCTGCACGGCAGAGCAGGAGGTTGGCCACACATGTTCAGAAATAAGTTTACCAATAAACCAGAAAAAATTGAAACCTCAAAATATTTCGATGTTGTAAATTTTGCCCGTTTTGTAAAAGCTCCGGGATGGTACAGCTGGGGATATAACGATAATGTTTGTCCTCCAACATCGGCTTATTCAGCTTACAATGTGATAACGGCACCCAAGGAATTACATATTTTCCAGGAAACACAACACTGGACATTTCCTGAGCAGCAGGAGTTGAAAAATGAATGGTTTTATAAGCAACTGAAGAAATAAATTCAAATTTTCTCACAGTTTTACTATGAGGATGCATCTAACCTTACTGCTGTTATTTCAAATTTTTTAAAATATTCATAGGGTATTTTAGTTTGAACAGTACTTATATATAATTCGAATATAGTATTGATAATGTGTAATAGCGTAGAGAGTTAATAGAGAATATTTGCTATTAACATAGGTTAGTTTAGTTTATTAAGCATCTTTCTTTTAGGAAGGTGCTTTTTATTATTTCTATATGTCAAATTAGAAATATCAATATTTTATAATAAAAATTCTATTATGTTTGAGTAGAAAAAATTATAACCTTGCTAAACCTAAGTGAAATAGAATTAATAAAAAGCCTTGCTTTAGGTAATAGAATAGCTTTTGCTCAGGTTGTGGAAGTGTACCGGGAACGGTTACTGTATTTTTCTTTTCACTATCTGAACAACCTTGAAATGTCAGAAGATGTCATTCAGGATGTATTTGCTTCTGTTTGGGAAGATCACGAAAAATTTCATAATGTTAACAACCTTTCATCCTGGTTGTTTACCATGACAAAAAATCAATGTTTAAATAAAATTGAACACCTTCGGGTACGCCAAAAACATATCAATAATTTGCAATTCAGGCAATTAAACTTAATTCATGATTCATTAACCCATTTGGATACTTCACCTTTGATATTCGATGAAGTGAACTTAATAATTAAACAAACCCTGGCTAAACTGCCTCCACAAACAAGACTAATTTTTGAGATGAGCCGGTTTGAAGAGAAAAAGAACCGAGAAATTGCCGAGGAGCTGAATATTTCAATAAAAACTGTAGAAGCCGGTATTACCAAGACGTTAAAACTTCTGCGTCCGGCCTTGAAACATTATCTGCCCGTTGTGTTTTTTTGAGAATAAAAATGATGTAGTTTAATACCGGGTGCTTCAATCCCAAAACATTATTCCTTCGAATTTTACGATTAAAGAAATGTAGCTTTTAATGGTTCATAAAATTTAAAGTGAAAAAATTTATAGGGTATTTCAATAGTTGCAGTACTTATTATCAAAAGCATCTGCATGAACAGAGAAACACTATACAAATTTGCTTTGAATAAGCTAAATAATGATTCTGAAATTGAAGAGGTTGTTAAATGGATAGAAAGTTCAGATGAAAATAAAAAGGAATTTGAAACAGTAAAAAATCTCTGGGCGATTTCGGGGTTTGAAAACTATGATTCATATGTTAAGGCAAAATCGGGCAGTGAGGTAATACTTCGCAAAAAAAGAATAATTCCAATGTATTTGCTTCGATATGCTGCCATTTTTATCCTTGCTTTTACTATCGGCAGTATTTCTGTTTATTTTCTGGGAAATAATAGAACAGATAAATTAAGCTGGAATGAAATAATAGTACCCGAAGGCGAAAGTGCCGAGGTGTATCTGTCGGATAATACACATGTTTGGTTGAACTCAAACACGAAGCTAACTTATCCTGCAAAGTTTCAGGGAAAAGAACGTGAGGTAAAATTAAGCGGAGAAGCATATTTCGATGTAACGCACAATCCTAAAAATCCTTTTTATGTTCATACAACTGAATTGAGTGTTGCCGTAACAGGAACAAGTTTTAATGTTCAGGCTTTTGAACAGGATGACAACGTAAATGTCACTCTTGTTGAAGGAAAGGTAAAGCTCCAGAATCCTGGCGGAAAAGTTTTAACAGAACTTTCTCCTGGTGAAAATGCACACTTTAATTTAGCAAAGAATACATTGTCGATAGTTGAAACTGATACGGAATATTATACCTCATGGAAAGATGGATTCCTTGTCTTTAAAAATGAAAAGCTGGAAGATATTGTGAAGAAATTTGAACGTTGGTATAACATTCAGGTTGTTTTTGAAGATGAAGAAATTAAACAGATTGAGTATACAGGAACTATCCTGAAAAACAAGCCAATAGATCAGATTTTTAACATCCTAAAATATACAGCAGAAATAGATTATTCTATTGAGATAATAAACAATAAACCAAGTATAATTCATTTAAAAAAGAAACCAATGTAGAATTTAAAAAAGAGATGGTCGGAAAATATTGCGAGTATTTCCCGACCAGAATCCATTTACAATTAACTCTTCGGCAAGAAGATAAATATTAATAGTAAACAGTTCAAATTTATGAAAAAAACTTATTACAGCAATCTGTATGGATTGCAAAGAGGATTTAAGATTATGAGAATAACAATCTTGCTATGCCTGGTTAGTATTATTCAGGTTTATGCTGTCCCTTCTATCGGACAGGTAAAATTAGACCTGAAGATGAAGAATACTACTATTGAAGAAGTCCTTCAAAAGATGGAAGAAAGTACAAATTTTCGTTTTTTTTATCAGAGTAAGGATTTAAACAACAAGGAACTCATTAGCGTTGACTATGAGCAAAAAACAGTAATTGACATTTTGGACGAAGTGCTTCCTCCAATGAAGTTGAATTACGAGGTTTTTGATAATTACATAGCCATTAGATCTGCCAACGATAAAAATGTAAAATCGCGATTTGGTTTTGATCAAAAAGCAGTATCCGGGAAAGTTACCGATTCGTCGGGAATACCACTTCCCGGGGTCACGGTAATTGTTAAAGGAACAACAAAAGGTACGGTTACCAACGCCGAAGGGGAATATTATTTAAATAATATTTCTGATGATGCTATTATTCAATTTTCATTTATTGGCATGAAAACACAGGAAATGCCGGTTGCAGGAAAAAGCAAAATCGATATGTCGATGGTTACCGATGCAATTGGAATTGACGAGGTTGTTGCCATTGGTTACGGAACAATGAAAAAGAGTGATTTAACAGGTTCTATAAGTTCTGTAAAGGCTGACGAATTAGAAGCTTTTCCAACTTCAGATGTTGCACAGGCGATGCAAGGACGTGCTGCCGGTGTTCAAGTTACTTCTGAAAATGGAGAGCCGGGAGCTGGTTTAAAAGTACGTGTTCGCGGTGGTACTTCTATCGGTGCAGGGAGCGATCCTCTTTATGTTGTCGATGGTTTTGCCGGTGGTGCTGTGCCTCCTGCCGAAGATATTGCATCTATTGAAATTTTAAAAGATGCTTCGGCTACGGCAATTTATGGTTCGCGTGGTGCAAACGGTGTTATTTTAATCACCACAAAATCGGGGGAAACAGGAGAAACTATTATTGAAGTTAACTCATCGTATAGTTTCGATAACGTGGCAAAAACAATGGATTTGTTAAATGCTACTGAATTTGCTGAATATATAAATGAAATTCGTCCGGATGCATATCCAAATCCCTCAAGTTATGGGGAAGGGACTGATTGGCAAGATATTGTATTTAGGACAGGTAGTACCCAGAACCATAAAATATCAGCAACAGGGGGAAAAGAAAATTTTAGATTTTACTCTTCTCTTAGCTATTTTGATCAGGAAGGTATTATTATTAATTCGAATTACAAGCATTATACCGGTCTTCTAAATCTTGATTTTGATGCAGGCAAAAATGTTAAAGTTGGAACCCGTATGTATTTTTACCGTTCTTCGAAAGATGGTGTAAAAACACAGGAAAGTAGCGGAGGTGGAAGCAACACCGGTGTTGTTTCAGGTGCTTTAATCATGGAACCAACACTGGGAATTTATGACGAAGAAGGAAAATACACCACATCAGATATTGGAGACCCCAATGATAACCCTTATGCGGTTGCAAAAGAGTATACTGATGAGTCGGTAGGCGATGTGTTCCAGGGAAACGGGTATGTTGAATGGACAATTATAGATGATTTGGTTTTCAAATCAACTTTTGGAACAAACGTATATAATGGCAGATCTGGGTCTTATAGCCCAACGACATTAAATGGAGGAGCAGCTGTTGGTGGACAAGCTGCAATCAGCTCTTTTAGAACCACTTCAGTCGTATCTGAAAATTATTTGTCTTATAATAAGACATTAAATGAAGTTCATAAATTCAATGCAATGGTTGGTTATTCTTATCAATCACATAGGAGCGAGAGTTTTAGTACTGGAACAAATGGGTATCTTAATGATTCTTTTCTATACTGGGATCTAGGTGGAGGTTCAGACCCTCGCCCGGATAATTCTGCGTTAAGAGAGTCGGAAATGGCTTCTTTTTACGGCAGGTTGAATTATAACTATAATGATAAATATTTATTGACCTTTACCGGAAGACGCGATGGATGTTCAAAATTTGGTGCAAATACGAAATGGGGGTTCTTTCCTTCCGGGGCATTTGCCTGGAATGTTAAAAATGAACCGTTTTTACAAAATGTAAATAAGTTAAGCCAACTTAAATTTAGGGCAAGTTATGGGGTGACAGGAAACGCTGATATCGGAGAATACAGGTCGCTTGCAAGTTTGGAGCCTAGAACAGCTGTTATTAATGAACAAAGAGTAAATGCGATAGCACCGGATCCGTGGGGAGGAGTAGCCAATGGCGATTTATCGTGGGAAAGTACAAAACAAACAGATATTGGTATTGATATTGGTTTTTGGAATAACCGTGTAGCGCTTACTGCCGACTATTATTATATGAAAACAGAGGATTTATTGTATAACGTACCGATTGTTGAGTATTCTGGATATCGTGAATTTTTGACGAATCTTGGCTCGAATGAAAATAAAGGTTTCGAATTTGCCTTGAATACTGTAAACTTTGAGAGAGCATCGTTTAACTGGAATACTAATTTTAATATATCGTTTAACCGAAATAAGGTATTGTCTATACCTGGGGAATATTTGATTCAATCAAGAAGACCGGGGCATATTGTGGGGGATGATACTAACATCTTAAAAGAAGGTTCTCCTGTTGGCTCTTTTTATGGATACATTTATGATGGTGTAAATCCGGATGATGGTTCTCCTGTATATCGGGACATTGCAGGCCGTGATGCAGAAGGTAACCTGGTAATGGAACCTGACGGCGTAGTCGACAGCGACGACCGCACGATCATAGGAAATCCACACCCCGATTTTATTTTCGGTTTCACCAACGATTTCACTTATAAGAATTTTGATTTGAGTATCTTCTTCCAGGGAGTAGTAGGAAACGATATGTACAACTTTACCCGCATGGAACTAGAATGGTGTAGTGGTAAAGGTAACCAAATGGCAACAGTGCTTAACCGCTGGACACCAACCAATAGGGATACCGATATTCCTGTCGCATCCGGATCATATAGTTCCGTTTCATCAACCAGATGGATTGAAAAAGGTAGTTACTTGCGGTTAAAAAATATATCGTTGGGATATAATTTGCCAAAAAGTATGTTGGAGCGGACATTTATTAGAAACCTGCGCATATATGCAAGTGCTCAGAATTTGTTTACAATCACCGATTATACCGGTTATAACCCAGATGTCAGCTATAGAGATAGCAATACCAGTTTAGGGCTCGATTACGGTAGCTACCCTAATACCCGGTCATTTACTTTAGGGGTAAATATTAAATTTTAAAAACACTAAACTTAAGGAAAATGAAGAAAAATATATTAAATAAAATATTGATAATCGTTATAATACTCTCGGCTTGGTCTTGTACTGATCTTGAAGAAGAGCCAATTGGCATCATGGCTCCGGAGTCATACTTCAAAACAGAAACAGATGTGGAAGCTGCAGTATTTGGAGCATATTACAAAATGGCTAATCGATTATATTTTGGGAGAAAATATACAATTGCAGTAAATTTGTTGGGCGATGCCTGCGACATTGGCGACCTTGGCACCCCGGCACGACGTATAAGCATGAATAATTTGCAAGCTGATGCAAACAATGGGTTAATTACTGAATTCTGGCCACAAATATACCAAACAATTGCTGCTGCAAGTGCTGCCGTAAAAGGTGCTGAAACAATTGCCGATTCAGATAAAGAAAGCGTAATCCAGCTGAAAGCAGAGGCTACATTAATTAGAGCTTATTGTTATTATAACTTGGTCCGTTTATTTGGCGATATTCCTTTTATTAACGAATTTGTAACAGAACCATCTGCTGTTGATGCTGTTTCAAAAACACCGGTAGCGGAAATTTATGAATCGATTATTGCTGATTGTGAATATGCAGTAGAAAACCTGCCTGATAATTATGAAAATGACATCCGTTGTCGTCCAACAGCTGGTTCGGCTAAAACAATGTTGGCTTCTATATACCTAACATTGGGAGATTATGCAAAAGCAGCAGAATATGCTGAAGATGTAATTGCACATGCATCAACTTATGGGTATGAACTTGTTGATGATTTTACACAACTTTGGGTGGCTGATAATGGTGATATGGCTGAACATGTCTGGACAGTCGATTTTTTAGCCGGAGTAAGTGTTGATTATTGGGGAGCCCTGACAGGAGTTAGAAATGCCGACAAGAACGGTTGGAGTGTGGTTGTACCTTCTCCTGGATTCTATGATATGTATGACGAAGGTGACTACCGTATGGAAACAACATTTATTACAGAAACCGAAGTTGGTGGAGTAATGACCCCTTATACCGGTTGGACCTGGCCGCGCATCCATTTTGGAAAATACTGTTTATATGTTGGAGCTAACGCAAACGCTGACGGAATACAAAGTGGTAGGAATTATCCGATTTTCCGCTTTGCCGAAGTTTATTTGATTGCTGCTGAAGCTTTAGCTGAAGTTAACAATGGTCCTACCGATAAATGTTACGAGTATGTAAATAAAATAAGAGAACGTGCCCGCCATGGAGGTACCGTTCCGGCCAACCTTGAAACAGGTATGTCGAAAGACCAGTTTATTGATGCAGTATTGAAAGAAAGGTTACTGGAATTCCCTCTGGAATATAAACGTTGGTACGATATTAAAAGAAGGGATTTGGGAGCTGAAGTTTTTGAAGGGCCAAACTCTATGGAACCTCATGACTTCGATCCTACAAAAAAATACCTGTTGCCTTTGCCTCAGGATGAGCTGGATCGTAACCCTAATTTATTACCACAGAACGCTGGTTATTAATAAAATCCATTATTGGTAATATGTGATTAATATTGAGTAGGTTAATGTCTTTTAATCTACTCAATATTTAAGCTGAATTTTAGACTCAATTTTTCACATTGACTTTCAATGTAGGGCATGCCTTTGCCTAATAGTTTATCATAATAACATAGTTAATGCAAAATAAAGAATTAACACAATCACCGTCTCGATTGCTTTCACTGGACTTTTTTCGCGGAGTAACAATGTTCCTTTTAATTGTTGAATTTACCCATTTATACGAGCATTTTGTGTCGCCTGGGTTAGAGGGAACATGGCTATTTGCAATCGGGACCCAATTCCATCATCATCCCTGGCATGGCCTTCGGTTTTGGGATCATATTCAGCCATTCTTTATGTTTATTGTTGGAGTGGCAATGCCTCTTTCCTACCAAAAAAGGATAAAAAGAGGAGAGTCTCATCAAATTATATTTAGGCACATTACACAACGTTGTGTTTTGTTGCTGATACTGGGCTGGTGGTTGTATTGTATTCCCGAGGGTAGAATTGTATTTTATATGCAAAATGTATTGGCTCAACTCTCGGTTACGATTTTTATTTCTTTTTTGATTATGCGAAAGAAACCGGTCTGGCAGATTTTAATATCAGTAGGATTAATCGCATTAACAGAATTGGTTTACCGTACGTTTTGGGTTGAAGGTTTTAATCAACCATTTACTCCTGATAAAAATTTTGGCGCATGGTTCGATATGCTTATTGCCGGACAATTATCAGTTGGAAACTGGGTTTCAATTAATGCAATTCCAACAACTGCACATACCATTTGGGGCGTATTGGCCGGAAAATTATTAATGAGCAATAAAACAAGTAGATACAAATTATCAGCTTTGCTTATTGCCGGAGCTACAGGATTAGCAATTGGATACGGATTAAATCCGGTTACGCCGATAATAAAACGAATTGCTACTTCGTCATTTGTATTTGCAAGCGGCGGCTGGACTTTCTTGGCTCTTGCTGTTTCGTACTGGATAATCGACATCCTGAAATTTAGAAAAGGAGTCCTGTTTTTTGCCATTGTTGGTATGAACCCTTTGTTTATCTACATTTTGGCACATGTTGGTGGTGCCGACCTGATTTCAGAAATTTTTAAACCATTTGCGTATTCTCTTTTTGGTTGGACAGGTACTTTATGTGTCGATATTATTACATCTGTACTAGCGTCTCTCTCATTATGGTATATCTGTTATTCGTTATATAAGCGGGGAATATTTATAAAGATTTGATAACCATGTGTTTAGTTGTTTGTAACTTGTGTTGGACGCTGAATGTTAATATGAATACATTACTGAAATAGACAAAGTTACATTATATAACATGGAAAAAATACAAGGCAACCATTTATTCTAATACGAAAGACACACATTTTCTGAAAAATAAAGAATCATATCAGGTAACAAAACAGGAAGTTGATAGCAGTCAGAAGTTTGATCTTTTTCTTGCGCCCGGTGGTGGCTGTGCTATAAATATCGAGAAAATTTAAAATGAATATTAGAAGGAATTAATGCACTAATAAGATGAATAAAAAATTAATCGTATTTACCTTTTTTATACTGCTAACAAGTATAATTACTTTTGCAAAAGATAATGTTATTAAGCCTTTTCGGGTTGCAGTTGTTATTGGAAGCCAATGGGACGACCCATCAAGTTACCTTATTTCAACAAAGGGGGGAACTGGATACAACTCTGCAACCGATGGAACAAAAATACCCCCCACCGATTTTCACCATTTGGTTGTATTGCTGAAATCGTGGAGTATTCCTTTTGATATCATCCGGCTCGACCAGCAATTTTTAGATCGTTACATGTTCCTCGATATGTATGATCATCCTAAATACGGGACAATTATCTGGAATGTAAACCAAAGCGATAAATTGTTGAATCCCGATTATTCCATCATAACAGAAATGGTAAAGGATTATCATATGGGACTAATTGCACTTTCTGACCGTATTGCCCAGCCCGAAATACAATCGTTGTTGGGACTAAAATTTATAGGAAGTTGGCAAAGTAATACTTCTATAGAAATTGTAAATGAACATTTTTTATCAACAGGAATTGAATCTCCGCTTACGATTAGTGAAGAACTTGATGATCATAGAAAACGACAGCAGGTAACCTGTGATGAAGGCACAACAGTAATTGCAGAGCAAAATGGAATGCCACAGGTAACTGTAAAAGAACTTTCTGCAAATACCCGGACAGTATGGATTGGAAACGATCCTGACTTTCTTTTTTATTTTGATGGAATCCGGACAATCTTACGAAATGCAATAACATGGACCATCGGTTATAATATATACAAAAGCTACCCGAACGAGATAATCATGATTATGGATGATCCGGGAGGCAGCCAAAATGTTTACCTCGACAATTGGAAGTACCCGGAACTTATAGAAAAAGAAATACGGGAATACCTGGTAAAACCTTTAAAAGAAAACAACGCAATTTTAAATATAAATTTTGTGCCGGCTTTTGTAAATGAAAAGAAGAGCCGATTAGAACCGACTTGGACACAACAATTTACAGATGATTTCGGGAACAAACAAGATTACGTTTCTTCTAAAAAGGGTTTCGATTATGGAATTAGCCAGGGAGTATTTGAAGTAATGTGCCACGGACTAACTCACATGCAACCCGATTTGGTTTCAGAGCCCGGATGGTATGGCGCCGACCTCGATAAAGAAAAAGCAGAAGTTGGCTGGTACCGTGAGTTTGGAGATGTTCGCAGAAATAAGGAAATTCCTGCAGCAGAACAACGGTGGCGCATGGAAACCTCGCTTGATTGGATTATTGAACAGTTTGGAGTGGTGCCACTGGAGTTTTGTCCCGGCGGAGGCGCACAATCCCGTACATTTTTTAATAATACCTGTTGCCTTGCCGGAAAACTTGGATTTGGCTGGTACGGATGGGGAGAAGGTTATTTGGGAAAAGATATGGTTATTCAGGATTGGATATTTTTGGGAAAAGAATCGCCTTTAATTGTTGGCTCATTGCCAAATAGCCATGATTACGGAATAACTTATGCTCCCGAGGACTTTAAAAAGATTTTTGAAAAATATCCGGAAGCCAGGTTTATCAGTGTAAATGAATTTATTGGTTATCTGCATGCACAAACAAGTGGAAAATGTGATAATTCAGGGAAACTCGCGCTCTCTATATTCTACGACTCTCATTACTGTAAATATTTCGAAGACCATGAGACTACATGGACCCTTGAATTTGCAGATTGGTTGATCGACGAAAATGGTTCTCCCCAAATTCATATTGATGGAAAAGAAACCACCCCAATCTCTAAAATTATTAATGTGAGACCTGGATTAGGTAAGCACATTCTCGAAATTGAATTTTCTAAATAAAAACAGAATTTTAATCACAACAACTTTAATATAATGATTTGTACAAAGAAATTTTTAGTCAGACTTTTGGTAATAGTAACCTGTTTCAATTTCACATTTACAGAGGTCGGCGCTCATGAATATCCAAGAGTTTCAAATGTAAATAAAATCGATTCAACACATTTGTTACTTATAGGGAATAGCTTTTCGCATAATACCACAAAATATTTATCAGAACTTGCAGAAGAGGCAGGTTTCCCATTGGTATATGATTTTGCAACATTCGGAAGTGGTTCGATGAAACAACATTACGAACGGGCTCAATTGTGCGAGAAGAATCCCCAGGCACCAAAGGCAAAACCTTATCATGGAAAATCGTTAAAAGAAATGATTGCTGCACAAAAATGGGATATCGTTAGTATACAGCAGGTATCGAACCTCTCAGGAGACCCAAATACGTACCGGCCTTATGCCCAACAGCTTTATTCTATGATTAAAGAGATTCAACCCGATGCAAAAATTATAATGATTGAAACCTGGGCTTACCGGGAAGATGCAGACTGGTTTACGCAAATTGCTGAAAATCGCAAGGCCAAAAGCAGTAAAATGATGTATAAGCATCTGAGGAAAGCATATAAAACCATTGCTTCTGAGCTTAATGTTGAGTTACTTCCGGTTGGCGATGCATTTTATAAAGTAAGCAAAAGCAAAGAATGGAGATATAGAGGAGACAAATCATTTGATACGGAAAACGCTGTATTTCCCGAACTTCCCAAACAAGAAAATTCAATGCATAACGGTTATTTCTGGGACGATGATAAAAATATACATTTCGACACGCATCATGCCAGCGAAGCCGGTCGTTATTTAGGTTCATTAATTTGGTATTCATATTTAACCGGAGAATCGTCACAAAAACTACATTATGTCCCCGATTGTGTTTCTGAAGACTTTACAGAATATCTTAAAGGAATTGCCTGGTCTGTGTCAGAGAAATAATAACGTCAATAAAAACTAAATAGTAATACAATGAAGAAAATTTCAATTTTAATAATACTGTTCATCTTTTATTTTGGAGGAATTGTAAACGGGCAGGAGGATGCAAGAGTAGTTTTTTTACATCATTCCACCGGAGGTATAATCTGTGGTAAAGGGCATGTTGCCGACTCAGTTCAGGCGTATAACAAAAGAAACGGAACCGACTATTTTTTTGAGGATAAAGCCTATCCGAACAAGCCGTATGGATGGGCCAATTATGCTTACGATTACTGGAATCTCTGGTTAAATGATTATGGAAAACAATACAAAGGCCAGGAAAACTACCCGAACGTTGCATCGCTTGAAGATATATGTAATGAATATGATGTAATTATCTTCAAACATTGTTATCCCGGGGCTGATATTTTGGAAGATACAGGCAACCCGGATATTACTTCGGATCGAAAAAGCCTGGAAAACTATAAATTACAATTTCGGGCTTTAAGAGAGAAATTCCAGGAATTTCCTGACAAAGACTTTATTGTTTGGACATTGGTTCCTCGCCATCGTTTGGTGCCTGACGCACCTGAAAATGCTAAGCGGGCCAAAGAATTTGTCGACTGGGTTAAAAATGAATGGTTATCAGAAAATGGCAAAACATACGATAATATCCACGTTTTTGATTATTTCTCGTTAGCTGCCGAATTAAATGTGAATGCGAAAGCTCCTAAAGTTCCCTATTGCTTAAAATATAAGTATGAAATAGATCATGATGATGACAATTCTCATCCGAATGAATTGGCCGCACTGGAAATAGGACCGAAATTTTATGAGTATATCATTGACGTTTTAAAGGGTAGAGGAAAATAAAATACTGAGGATGAAAAAGGTCGCAAATTATATTCTAATCGTTTTTATAATTGGTTTCTTTTCCTGTAACCAGAAAAATGAGCAGGTAAAGATTGAATCAGTTATCATTGAGGCTCCTTTTGAAATGCCTCCGATAACAATCCCTGATTTTGGAATTTGTAAAGAATTCAACATTTTGGAATTTGGCGCAGAACCCGGGAATAAAGAAAAAACATCGTTGGCAATTAACAAAGCCATTGATAAATCGAACGAAATTGGCGGAGGAAAAGTAATTATTCCGGCAGGAGAATGGCTGGTTGGGAAAATACATTTTAAGAGTAACGTCGACCTGCATCTTGAAAAGGGAGCTGTTTTACTTTTTTCAGATGAGCCGAACGATTACCTGCCACCTGTGAAATCTACCTGGGAAGGATTGGAATGTTACAATTATTCCCCATTGCTTTATGCCTATAAATGTAAAAACATTGCCATTACAGGAGAAGGAATTCTGAAAGCCAAAATGGATGTTTGGAAAGTTTGGTTTGAGCGACCTCCTTCTCACATGCATAATTCGGTGCGTTTATACAACATGGGCGCAAAAGGAGTTCCGCTCGAAGAACGTCAAATGGCAAATGATTCTGCTCGTTTCCGTCCTCATTTTATTCAGTTTAACCGTTGCGAAAATGTGTTAATGGATGGGGTTTCGGTGCAAAATAGTCCGTTCTGGACAATACATCCTTTTATGTCGAAAAATGTGGTTATCCGGAATGTAAAAGAATACGCCCACGGACATAATAACGATGGTATTGACCCGGAAATGAGCCAAAACGTATTAATCGAAAATTGTCTTTTCGACCAGGGTGATGATGCTATTGCCGTAAAATCGGGCCGGAATCAGGATGCCTGGCGTTTAAACACGCCCACCAAAAACCTGGTAATCCGTAATTGTACGGTAAAAAACGGGCACCAGTTGTTGGCTATCGGAAGCGAACTGTCGGGAGGAATTGAAAATGTATATATGACCGATTGTATTATTGCCGACAGTGCCGATGTGCGTAATCTGGTTTACATTAAAACCAACGAACGAAGAGGTGGTTACGTAAAAAATATCCATGTAAATAATATAAAAATTGGTAAAATTTCAAGTGGGATAGTCGAGATCGATACCGATGTGCTTTACCAGTGGCGCGATTTAGTTCCTACATACGAAAGAAGGTTGACTGAAATCAAAGATGTTTTTATTGAAAATATCGATGCTGAAAATGTTCAGTTTATTTCTAAAATTAACGGAACAGAGGAATTTCCTGTTGAAAACGTAATCCTTACCAATGTGAATGTCAACACTGTTAGGGAACAGAAAATCCAAAACAAAAATGTTCGGGATTTTGAAATAAAAAGGTCGCTTAAATCTTTACCCGAAGAGGCGCAGAAAGAATGGAAACAAATGCACCAAAACAAAAAGCAACGGTTAAAAGAATTTAACGATGCCAAATTCGGGATGTTTATTCACTGGGGATTGTATTCAAAACCGGCCGGAATTTGGAAGGGTAAAAAAATAGAAGGTCTTGGCGAATGGATTATGTACAAAGCACAAATTCCAAGAGCTGAATACAGGGCTATTGCCAAAGATTTTAATCCTGAAAAATTTAACGCTGAAGAGTGGGTTGGCTATGCAAAACAAGCTGGCATGAAATACATTGTTGCCATGCCCAAACACCACGATGGTTTTGCCATGTACGACTCAAAAGTAAGCGATTACGATATTGTAGATGCTACGCCATTTGGCCGCGACCCAATGGCCGAACTGTATAACGAATGTAAAAAGCAGGGCTTGAAATTTGGTATTTATTATTCGCATTCCATCGACTGGATGGATGGAGGAGATGCCGGTGTAGCCCAGGGATTAAAAGAGTATCCGAACAGCACAAACACTTATGCTGCTAATCTGTGGGATCCATCGTCAATTTCGTATGATGAATACCAGGAGAAGAAAGCCAAACCGCAAATGCGCGAGTTGTTAGAGAAATTTCCCGATTTATTTGAAATATGGTACGATTTCCCGCGATTAATGAACGAGGAACAAAGTTTTTCTTTCTATAAACTGGTTTCCGAAAAACAACCTGAATGTATTATCAACAGCCGTGTTGGAAATGGTATGGGGGATTTCTGGATTCCCGGCGACAACTGCATTCCTGCCGATGGTGAAGGTGAAGATATTTACTGGGAAACTCCCGGAACATTAAACAACACCTGGGGCATAAAAAGTTACGATACCGATTGGAAATCGATTGATGAACTGTTGTATTGGATTACCGAAATTACCAGCAAAGGAGGAAATTATCTGTTGAATGTTGGTCCAACTGCCGAAGGTTTGTTCCCCGAAGAAAGTATAAAACAGTTAAAAGAAATTGGCGAATGGATATCGATAAATGGAGAAGCGGTTTACGGAACAACAAAATGGAAGGTAAGCCACGAAGGTCCTTATGATGCGGAAATGAAAAGTACAGGAAGCCGTGCCGAAAATGGTTTTGATACCGGTTTTACATCAGAAGATTTCTGGTTCACCCGAAAAGGCGAAAATCTGTATGCTATCTCCCTTGTAAGTCCTGAAGGTAAGCTAACTATTAAGTCATTGTCAGAAATTGCCGATCAGATAAAAAGCATTGAGGTGCTTGGCAGCAATGAAGAATTGTCTTGGGAAACAGATAATAACGGAGTTGTTGTTTCCATTCCCGATTCGTTGAAAGATAAAGCTAAATACAAACACGGATTTGTTTTAAAAGTAAAACAATGATAAAAAGAGCCTGCTTCTCAAAGAATCTACGATAGCTCTTTGGGAACAGGCTCGGGGAAATTCCAATTTTACGATACAGCTAATTAATTATAGAGATGAAGAATAAAGTGAAATTATCCAAACAGTCAGGGTGGCTCCCTCTTTCCCTAACCATTCTACGGATAGTGGTTGGTTGGCATTTTTTGTACGAAGGAATTGCAAAACTTGCCATACCGGGATGGTCATGCGCACTATACTTAATGCAGTCTAAATGGATTTTTGCCGATTTTTTCCACTGGATAATCGCTACTCCTACAGCATTAGATATTGCCAATTTTTTGAATATATGGGGTTTGATTTTTATCGGGTTCGGATTGTTTCTTGGATTTTTTACACGCTTTGCAAGTATCTCAGGCATCCTTTTGCTTATGATGTATTATTGTGCCAATCCGCCATTCATGGCTTCAGGTATTGCCTCCGAGGGGCATTATTATATCATCAATAAGAATATAGTTGAAGCCGGCATTTTAATCGTATTCGTGTTTTTGCGAAAGGATTATTTATGGGGACTCGATAATATTTTAAAAAGCTATTTTGAAAAAAGGAAAGAACAAAAGTTCCCTTCCAATATCAATCATGAGATTTTGGAAACCCCGGAAAATTCAAGAAGAGAATTAATAAAGAACCTGGCAGTTTTGCCAGTGCTCGGGGGGGCTTTCTTTGGAATGGCAAAGAAAAGTGGCTGGCTGAGTTTTGAAGAAGATAACCTGAAAAAAGTAGATACTGTTTCCAGTGCATCAAGGTTAGCCGCAAAAAATATTGATTTAAAAGAGCTAAAAGGGAAAGTCCCGATGGGCAAGATAAAAAATGTAGAGATCAGCCGGATTATTCCCGGCGGAAATCTGGTTAGTGGTTTTGCCCATTCCCGCGATTTGGTTTATGTATCCTCATTTCTGAAAAATTATTTTACCGATGAAAAAGTAATCGAAACCCTTTGGCTCTACGAAGCCTGTGGAATTAATACCACCGTCATGCGAACCGATGAAAATACGGTGAGAATTTTAAAAGAGTTTTGGCGGCGCGGAGGAAAAATACAGTGGCTGGCACAAACCTATCCGAAAGGCACCGATTATTCCAATATACAATTAGCTATCGACAATGGGGCAGTAGGTGCTTTTGTTCAGGGGAATACTGCCGATCGGATTGTGCATGACAACAAAATAGAAGAATTGTCAGGACCGATAGAGTTTATAAGAAAAAATGGATTAATAACGGGAACGGCAGCTCATTCAATAATAGTCCCGAAGGCATGTGTGGATAATGGAATTGAGGTTGACTTTTTCATGAAAACCTTCCATCACGATAAATACTGGTCGGCACACGCAAAAGAAAACAGGGAAGAATACATTGGTTTGATAGGCAATAACCCAAATCATAATGCTTATCACGATAATATTTGGTGTGTTTCGGCAGAAGACACACAAAACTTTTTTGAAACGTGTAAAGTTCCGTGGATCGGTTATAAAGTATTGGCAGCCGGAGCTATCCATCCCAACGAGGGGCTAAAATATGTTTTCGAAGGAGGAGTTGATTTCGCCTGTGTGGGAATGTTTGATTTCCAGGTTGTCGAGAATGCAAATATTATGCACGACCTGTTTCATAATCCCATGAACCGCAAGCGATTTTGGGCTTAGAGATAAATAAGAATAATAAATAAATTTCGTAACGAACAATAAAATGAAACGCAGAAAATTTTTTCACACTACATCGTGTGGTCTGGCAGGGGTGGCACTTGCTTCATGCACGCCAACAGCAAATAATAATAGTTCAACAGGAGCTAACACAACAGGAGCAGAGGGGATAAAAGAAAAGCCTGCTTATCGAAATAATACAAAATTATATGCCGGAAATAATAAAAAAAGCGCCAATGACACACTTGTTGTTGCATTGATAGGTGCTGGCGGTTACGGTAGTTTCCTGATAGGGGAAGTTATGAAGCTGAAGAAAAATGTTAAAGTAAAATACATTTGCGATGTGGATGATACCCGTGGCGGAAGGGCAATGGTTGTAGTTGAGGAAGAGCAGGGATTTAAACCGATCCGTACACGTGATATGCGAACAGTATTTGACGATAAAGAGGTTGATGCCGTCTTCATTACTACACCACAACACTGGCATGCACTGGCCACTATTTGGGCTTGTCAGGCAGGGAAAGATGTTTATGTCGAAAAATGTATTTCCTATAATGTGGAAGAAGGACAAAAAATGATTGAAGCTGCCCAGAAATACGAACGGATTGTTCAATGCGGTACACAAAACAGAAGTGCTGATTTTGCCCTGTCTGCAAAAGAATATATTGAAAGCGGCGAACTAGGCGATTTGATATCTGTACACTTGCGTCAACTGGAACCCGGGCCAATTCCATTTAATGTTAAAGAAGACAGTTCTGTACCGGATACAATTGACTGGGACATGTGGTTGGGACCGGCACCCAAAGTCTCTTACAGTATTTCCCGCAATAAATCGTGGGGGTACTATTGGGATTATTCAGGAGGTTTGGTGATGAGCAACGGGATTATTCACCAGTTGGATATGACCCGTTTGATACTGGGCAATCCTGGATTCCCTAAATCTGTTTACTGTACTGGTGGACGCTACTTTTTTGATGATGGCAGGGATATCCCTGATTACCAAATGACCACGTTCGATTACGGAAATCATGTGATGACGTTTGAAACAGGAGAGTGTGCACCGTATATGAAAAAAACAAGTACGGCTATTCGTCTGGGAGACGATTTTCCCGAATGGAAACAAAATGCATCGGCTGTTCAAATTCTGGGAACAAAACGAATGATGTATGTTGGCCGTATGGGAGGTGGCTGGCAGGTATTGGATAAGGAAGGGGAAATAGTTGCTCAACAAAGCGGGAAATTTCCTCTAGAAAATCATTTGGGAAATTTTATCGACTGTGTGCGCTCCCGTAAACAACCAAATGCTGATATTATTGAAGGGCATAAGAGTGCAACTTTGGTGCATCTGGCAAATATTTCTTATCGAAGCGGAAGTAAACAACTCGAATTCGACCCTGAAACAGAAACAATTACAAATAACAGCGACGCTCAAGCAATGATGTCGCGCGATTATAGAAAAGGATTTGAAGTTCCGAAGGAAGTTTAAAAATTTCAAGCAGCGAGTCACCTAAAAAACAATTATAGACGATATGAATAAAAAAAGAATACGAAAAATAATAGTAACAGGATTGGTTGCAGGACTGTGTGTTGCAGGATGCCTGGTATTTTATGCTTTTGCCCGTACCTGGGGAAAAACTGATATGGAATTTAAGATTCATATCAATGAAGAATTGGTGATGCAGTCGGTTTATGGAGAGTCGCCAACATTTGCTATCTGGATAGAAAATCCGAAAACAGGTTCTCTAAAAACTATTTTCGTTACCGACAGGGCGGGGAAAGACGATTGGGAAGGAAAAGTTGATGTCCCGGCAGCTCTTCCCCAATGGGATAAAATGATGCAAAATCAGGAATCGACAACAACCGATGGTGACGAGCCTGATGCAATAACCGGGGCAACGCCAAGGCCCGGATATTTTACAAGCAGGGTGCGTGTTGAGCCCGAAAGCCAATGGATTTGCTGGGTAGAAATGAACTTGGCAGGAGACTATAATGACCATTATAAAGAATATGACATTGAGAAAAACATAACGGATGAATATAAAACAGGGCAGCCTGCACTGGTGTATAAAGCTGAAATTAAAGCAATAGAAGGGAATGTAACGAAACCTGAGTTAGTAGGAATGTCTATTTATAATGCCGAGGGCGGAAAGGTATTACAACCCGTTCAGGGAATTACTACCGCCATGCAGGTTTTTGATGAAATGAGTATTGAAATTGTTAAACCGAAACCCCGGATAATTAGCAAGGATTAGAAACATAGTTAGTATTTATTAAAATCTTTTCTGATGAATCCATTGTCATTCAGGGCAATGTGAGAAAACTGTGTCGAGTTTAGTTGACACAGTTGATAAAAGGTTATGTGTTAAAAATAGAATTAGCGAAATAACATATTGAACAACCAACAACCAACAATACAATGAAAACACTTACACGTGGATTAATTATAGTTTTATTATTAAGTATTGGCACCCTTGTAAAAGGGCAGCAAACCGAGAGCCTGCCTTTTGTAAAAGAGGAATATAATTCATTTCAATTTTGTAACAACAAGGCAAAACTTATTATATCGAAAGAAACAGGTCGGGTTCAGGTGGCTGATAATAATGGAGATATTCATTATGCTGAATACCGGAAACCATCGTTTTTAATCGATGGACAATGGATAACACCAAACAATTATAAATTACTTGGAACAAAAGGCGAAAAAGCTGTTTTATCTGTCTTTTCAACAAATAATTGCCAAATAAATTTGTCGGTAGAAAAAGCTTCCGACTCTGGTTTTAATCTGAAATACTATTGTGAAGAAGGAACGATTTCAGAAATAAAAGGGACGGTAAAATTAAACCCTGTTGAAGAGATTTTTGGATTTGGTGAAAACTGGAACGAACATCTGGCTCAACGTGGTCAGAAAATTAAAATCTGGGATAAATCGGGTACGCCGGACGAGTGTGCCTGGATGCCTTATTTTGTTTCCACCAATAATTATACATTCTCAATCGACTATGGTGGTGAAGTAAATTTCGATGTCGGTCAGCGAAAAACAGACGAGTTAACTTTTGATTTTTTGTCCGATGAATTATCGTACACAATTCTGATTGGAGACGATTTGGCTTCTTCGGTTCAAAATTTTGTGGCTTTAACAGGAATGCCGTCAAAACCGCCACGTTGGTCTTTCGAACCATGGTTTTGGTTGATGACCGACCCCGATATACCGGAAGGAGATGTCTCGACATTGTATGGGGAACATTTTATAGAAATGGTGAAAAAATTGCAGGAGCTAAACATTCCGGTAGGTGTTACCTGGTTTGAACCTCCGTGGCAGGACGCAAGAACTTCTTTTATTCCCAATACAGAATTCTCTCCTGACTTAAAAGGCCTGATAAAAGATTTAGATGATCTTGGCGTAAAAAGTTTGGCGTGGACAGTTCCATATACGAACCCCGAAGCGTCAAATTATGCCCAAGCAGCAGCAAAAGGTTATCTGGCCCAGAAACCAAATAGCGATAGAAACCAGGGAAAAGTTAAAATTACCAAGTCGGGCGAATTGTCTGGCACGTACTATAATTTTATCGATTATTTCAATCCTGAAGCTTGCGACTGGTGGCAAAAACAAATAGCACAAGCAGTTGACCTTGGCTTAAAAGGATTTAAATTGGATGCAGGTCAGGGCTTGCCAACTGATGCCATTTTTTATGAAGGAAGAAATGGTAAGGATGTTCATAATTCGTATGCTCTGGAATATAACCGTGTTTTTCATGAAGTTTTGAGCGAAAAACTGGGCGATGACTTTTTAATGATTCCCCGTGCAGCCTGGATTGGTTCGGGAGCTCAAACAAATTTCAAATGGCCGGGAGATTTAGACGGGAATTTTGCCCGTAATGGATTAGCTTCGTCCGTATTTTCGTCCCTTTCCCTTTCGTTTTGCGGAATCCCTTTTGTGTCAACAGATATCGGTGGTTTTTCAGTACGTCCGGCTCCTGAAGACGTATTGATAAGATGGGCACAGTTTGGCGCATTTTTGCCCGGAATGCAAACATTAAATATGCCCTGGTGGTATTCTGACCAGGCATTGGAACATTTCCGTTACCTGGCATGGTTGCACACCGATTTAATTCCATACTGGCAATCGCTTGCCAATTTAGCCCACGAAGAGGGGACGCCTATTTGCAAACCTTTGGTTTTTGATTACCAGAACGACCAGGCAACATGGAAAGTGGAGGATGAATTTACCGTAGGAGAATATATTTTGGTAGCTCCTTTTACTGATTCAAGACCTTATCGTCAGGTTTATTTGCCCGAAGGGAAATGGTTCGATTTCTGGAACGAAAAAGAAATATTTGAAGGAAAAACTTCTTTTGAGTGGGGCAGCGAAGAGGATTTAAGAGGATTGGAATTCCCGGTTTTTATTAAGGAAGGTGCTGTTATTCCTATGGATATAAAAAACGACATCTCCGGTTTCGGAAATGAATATTCAAGCGATTTTATTACGCTCGCAATCTGGCCGGAACCTGAAACCGAAAACACATTTGTTTTAAAGGACCGGGAAGGAAAAGTTCCGATTGTAACCAACTGGGAAAACAATGACGAAATTAAAATTTCGTGGATCGATTCAGCTGAAGACTATTTGTTACGTGTTCATTTAAAAGATGGTGTAACTCCTGATAAAATATATTCAGGCAATCAGCAATTACAAAAATCAGCTGGTTACGAATCTTTTAGTCAAGCGAAAACCAATGTGTGTTTTTTCGATAAGAAGTCAAATAATTTATGGATTAAAGCCATCAGTAAAGACAACATGGGGCTTATAAAAATTAGATTTTAATAAGCTATTATTCTAAGTGTTTAATTATGAAGCGATTATGTGTCAAAATAAAATTCTCTGGCAGAAGGTATTTTGCATGGCTGTTTTTATTGATTCTTGCAAGCTGCGGAAAAGATAAGCCGGGCAATGATTTAAAGTTGTGGTATACCAGCCCTGCCACAACCTGGATGACCGAAGCCCTTCCTTTAGGAAACGGATATGTGGGGGCGATGTTTTTTGGGGGTGTTGATGAAGAACATATCCAGTTTTCTGAAGTTTCGTTGTGGAGCGGGGGACCGGATTCCGGGGACAAATATAACTTTGGCCTAAAAGAAGGTTCATGGAAATATTTACCTGAAATAAGGAAACTTATCGAGGAAGGAAAGTTTGATGAAGCCGAACAACTGGCCTCAAAGTACCTGACAGGGAAAGTCCACAATCAAACGGAAACGGCACGCTATGGTGATTATGGTTCGCAGCAAACCATGGGTGATTTGTTTATAAAGGCAGGCCATAAAGGAAAAACTGAAAATTACAGGCGCGAGCTGGATTTGAATAAGGCAGAGGGCAAAGTAACTTATACGGTTAATGGCGCAAAATATCAACGCACCTATTGGGGCAGTTATCCTGATAAACTGATGGTTTACTCTTTCGAAAGTAGCTGTTTAGAAGATTATCAGCTGCATTTTGTTTCTCCCCATAAAAAAAATAGTGAATCATTTTCTGGGAAAACTTACTCTTTTCAGGGAGAAGTTGTTGACAATAAAATGGGGTTTGAAACCTGTTTTAAATTCGATACCGATGGGCAAATAACTTTCAGCGAAGGAATTATTCACATAAAAAATGCCAAAAAAATTGTTGTTTATCATGTGGCATCTACCGGGTATAAAAATGAATATCCGACTTATAAAGGCAATGATTATTTGCTTGAAAATAAAACGAAGCTTGCCAAAATAGAAGGGCAAGGCTATCGTCAACTTTGGCAAAATCATATTAATGATCACGAAAATCTTTTCAAAAGGGTAGAGCTTGATTTGGGTGGGAAAAATACAAAAAGAGATTTTATACCTACCGATCAGAGATTGAACGATTATGCAAATGGTTCCGATGATCCCGGATTGCTCGAGTTATATTTTCAATACAGCCGTTATTTGATGATTTCGGCATCGCGTTTTGGAGCAATGCCAATGAATTTGCAGGGGAAATGGAACAATACTACCAGGCCACAATGGGCATGCGACTACCATACAAATATCAATCTTCAGATGCTTTACTGGCCGGCAGAAGTTGCGAACCTCGGGGAATGTCATATACCCTTGTTCGATTATTTGGAAAGCCTTGTGGAACCCGGACAACTATCGGCAAAAGAATTTTACGGCACACGTGGCTGGGTTGTAAATACAATGAATAACGTGTTTGGATACACATCTCCCGGACGCGAATTGCCCTGGGGGCATTTCCCCGCCGGAGCTGCCTGGTTGTGCAGGCACGCCTGGGAACATTACGAGTTTAGTTGCGATACGTTTTTTCTACGGGAAAAAGCATATCCACTGATGAAGGAAGCTGCTTTGTTTTGGATCGACTATTTAACCGAAGACAAAGCTGGCTACTTAGTGTCAAGCCCGTCCTATTCGCCCGAACATGGCGGGATTTCAGGGGGCGCTTCCATGGATCATCAAATCGCCTGGGACATATTGAATAACTGTGTGGAAGCTTGTGAGGTTCTTAATATTGACAATGACTTTAGAACCGGGGCTCAACAGGTTCGCGACAAAATTTATCCGCCAAGCATAGGCAAATGGGGCCAGTTGCAGGAGTGGAAAGAAGATATTGATAAACCGGATGATAAACACCGGCATGTTTCGCATTTGTATGCCTTGTATCCGGGAACCCAGATTAGCTCGTGGAAAACGCCCGACCTGGCAAAAGCAGCGAAAGTAAGTCTCGATGCCCGTGGCGATGGTGGAACCGGTTGGTCGCTGGCATGGAAAATAAATTTTTGGGCACGTTTGAAAGATGGGGAACATGCCCTGAAATTATTGAACAGGTTGTTAATGCCGGTAACCGATACCGAAACTGATTACGAAGATAAAGGAGGAAGTTATTCCAACCTGTTGTGTTCGCACCCGCCTTTCCAGCTCGATGGCAATATGGGCGGATGCGCCGGGATAGCCGAAATGCTTTTACAAAGCCACGAAACTAATATCCACCTGTTGCCTGCACTTCCTGTTTCATGGGAAAATGGTTCGGTAAATGGATTGAAAGCAAGGGGCGGTTTTGTTATAGATATTGACTGGCAAAACGGGAAATTGAATAACGCGGTGATACGCTCATCAACAGGCGGAACTTGTATGCTTTGTTCAGAATGGGAGCTCGATATTCCCGGAGAATATACAGTGACGACGCATGATTGTAAACAAATTCAGAATAAGAAGTACTATTTCTATCAAATTGAAATGGGAAGAAATCAAATAATAAAACTGAAAGCAAGCTGAATTTGAGGAAATATCGGAAAAACGAATAAAAGTAAAATAGTAAACCAGCTTCAACCTTTTTGGTGAAGTGAAAAGGAATAAATATGAAGAAAAAAGAAAACAAAGGATTTAGCCGACGTGATTTTTTAGGCTTATCCGCATTAGGCTTAACAGGATTGACAATTCTGCCAAGTTGGACAATGGCCAATGGGATGCGAATTGCCCCAAGTGACCGGATTGTTATGGGATTTATTGGCGTTGGACGTCAAGGATGTTCCGATTTCAGTAGTTTTACAGGAGTTCCCGGCGTACAGGTTGCCGCAGGTTGCGATGTTGATTCGTTAAAAAGGGAACGTTTTAAACGCAGGGTAGAAGCATGGCAAAAGGAACAAGGTGTTCCTCAACGTTGTGATAAATACGAGTTTTATGAAGATTTATTGGAACGTACCGATATTGATGCTGTATCGATAGCAACGCCCGACCACTGGCATGCACTTGTTGCTATACAGGCCTGCCAGTTGAAAAAAGATGTGTACGTACAAAAACCTCTGGCTTTTACTATTACCGAAGGTTTTGCCATAGAAAAAGCAGTTCGTGAAAATAATTGCATTTTACAGGTAGGAAGCCAGCAGCGTTCGAGCCCTGAATTCCAGCAGGCAATTAAGTTGGTACGCGAAGGAGCAATTGGTCACATCGAAACAATATATTCTAAAGTAGGCGACCCTCCAAAACCATTGGATTTACCTGAAATGCCAATTCCAGCTTCATTAAACTGGAATAAATGGTTAGGTCCGTTAAACGATCCTAAAATTCATTATCATCCTGATTTGTGCCCTCCAATTTCTTTAGATCCAGAAAAGGATGAAGAGCTGTGGGGAGCCTGGCGCTGGTATAGTGAAACAGGAAATGGTTTCACGGCCGACTGGGGCGCACACATGTTTGATATTTCGCAGGCTGCCATCGGAATGGATGGATCAGGTCCATGCGAAATAATTCCTAAAGGTTACGAAGGACAGGAATACCTGACGTTTAAGTACCAGAACGGAATAGTTATGACCGAGCAACCTTTCCGTGAAAAGGGTGGTAATGGAATTTCTTTTAACGGAACAGATGGCTGGATAAAAGTAGCCCGTGGTTACATCGAAAGTTCAGACCCATCGCTTTTGAAAAAAGAAGAAACCCAAATCGGAGAAGGACAGTATGAAGTGAGTTCGCCACATATGCAGAACTTTATCGATTCAGTACGTTCTCGAAAAGATCCGATTGCTCCGGTTGAAGTAGGATGCAGTACCAGTACTTTATGTTGTTTAGGAAATATGGCAACCGAATTAAAACGACCGATAAAATGGAATCCTGCAACACGCCGCTTTGTAGATGATGAGGAAGCGGCTAATCACAGGTTACATCATTACAAATTCAGAAGACCTTATTCTCTATAAATTTTTAGTTGACAGATAGCCATAATCTAATAATTGATATTACGATTATGGCTATAGTTCTTTTTATAATTCCGTATTCTAAAATTTATTGATGCCCTCACGTCAAGTGTGAGTATCGATAAACAACAAGCTCGATATATAAATTGAAACGAATGAAGAAACTTTTAATAATCATTTTTAGCTGGTCGTGTTTATGTTTGACCGCACAAGTACAAAAAAACGAAACACTCCCTCTTACGCAAAACGGAAAGTTTGTTTTAGGTTGTAATTACTGGGCATCTCATGCCGGCACCAATATGTGGACGGATTGGCGTCCGGACGTAATCGACAAAGATCTCAAACAAATTTCTGACGCTGGGCTCCAGGTTATCCGGGTTTTCCCGATTTGGCCCGATTTTCAACCCATTCATCAGTTTTATGGAGCAAAGGGGAGTTTACAGGAAATACGGTTTAAAGATGGTCCGTTGCCGGGCACTGGTCCGGGGAAAGATGGCGTTAGTGTAGAGCAGCTCGAACATTTCAAACAGTTTGCCGATATGGCTGAGAAGCACAATATAAAATTGGTTGTAGGTCTGGTTACCGGATGGATGAGTGGACAACTTTTTATTCCGCCGGCATTGGAAGGAAGGAATATTTTGTCCGATCCTGTTTCCATTATGTGGCAGGTAAAATTTGTGCGGAATATGGTACACGAATTCAAAAATCATCCGGCCATTGCCGCCTGGGACCTGGGCAACGAGTGCAATGTAATGGAATCTGTAAATAACTCGCAAACTGCTTATGTTTGGACAGCTTCCATTGTTCATGCAATAAAGGCGGAAGATCCGACCCGCCCCGTGGTTTCGGGCATGCACGGATTGAGTTGTGAAAGCAGCACTAACTGGCGTATACAGGACCAGGCCGAGCTGACCGACCTGCTGACGACCCACCCTTATCCTTTTTGGTCGGCCCATACCAATCAGGATCCGTCGAATACCATACGCACTATTATGCACTCGGCTGCCGAAACCCGCCTTTACAGCGATGTTGGAAATAAACCATGCATGGTAGAAGAAATTGGTATCATGGGGCCAATGGAGGCAAACGAGCAGACAAAAACAGCGTTTCTTCGTTCTATTTTATTTAACAACTGGGCAAACAATTGCCACGGAGTTTTGTGGTGGTGTGCTTACGATCAAAATCAATTCGATTTTACCCCGTACGAATGGTATGCGGTAGAACGCGAACTTGGTCTTTTCGAAACCGACCGGTCGCCCAAACCCGTTGTTGCAGAATTTCAAAAATTCAGAAAGTTTCTCGATGGACTTCCGTTCGATTCGCTGCCACAATCAAAAAAGGAAGCAGTTTGTATCCTTACTGATGGTCAGGATCAATGGGGAGCAGCATATTCTACATATGTTTTGGCCAAAGAGGCTGGCTTCGATGTGGAATTTCAGCACGGTAAACAGCCGTTAAAAGATGCGCCGTTGTATATTTTGCCATCTGTAAAAGGACTTACCCTTATTAACCGTAAAGACTGGTTGAATATCCTTGAAAAGGTAAACGAAGGAGCTACGCTTTATGTGTCTTTCGACCTGGGATTTCTTTCGCCTTTTGTTGAACCGGCAGGAATCGACATTGTAACCAGCCAAAACCGGACAAAGGCCGCAAGTTTTATTTCCAACGATGGCAGTATAAAACCGTTCTCGATGGGTGCTGCCCGAAAGTTAACGTTTACCCCGTCAACAGCAACTGTTTTAGCGCACGAGGAAGATGGCAATCCTATCTTCACGGTAAATTCGTATGGCAAAGGGAAAATTTATTTTTTGGGATTCCCGATGGAAATGGATTTAACGAATACACCTTCCAGCTTTACGGAAGACTCTCCTGAATGCTGGAAAGTTTATCAGCAGATTGCCGGTGATATTATTGAAAAAAATCGTGTAGTGGCGAAAAATGATCCTTTTATAGGGATTACCGAACACAAGCTTGCTGATGGTAAAATGGTTGTTGTTATGGTAAATTACAGCCCAAAAGAAAGGAATGTTGAACTAACCATTAAAAAAGGTTGGAAAGTCCAAAAAGCGTTTTATGGAAAAGAACCGGAGGATTTTCAGGTTAAAATTCGTGCAAATGATGCTGTTGTGCTTGTATTATCGGGCAAATGAAAATAGTTATAAATGTTTTGTGTATTAGGTGTTTGGGTGGAGTGGAAGATAGATTGTTGATACGATAAAAAGAATGGAGATTACTTTCCGATACAGAAATTCTTAAAAATATGCCCCAAAACCTCGTGAGTGCTTATTTCCCCGGTGATCTCAGATAAGTAGTGCAAACATTCTCGGATATCCTGTGCCAGGAAATCGCCGGTGATTTGCATGTCTAATCCATTAAGAACACGTAAAATGGCTTCGTGGGCCTTTTTGAGGATTTCGTAATGACGGGCGTTGGTAACAATCACATCCTGCTGGTCGGCAGCTTCAATATTTATGGAATGGATCATGTATTCGATCAATTCTTCCAGGTTCTCTTTTTGTTTGGCAGCAATAAAAACCATTTTTTCGTTGTCGGTTAAATCGAGCACTTCCAGTTGCTGAATGGTTTCCGGTTTTCCGGAGTCAATTTTATTAGCAACGATTATAAGTGTTTGCGTATCAGAAACGCGGTCCCTGATTTTATTGATTCGGCTTTGAACCAGTTCAAACGGATTGTGCGTGTCAACAACCAAAAGAACCACGGTGGCTTGTTCCAGTTTGCTGTAGCTGCGTTCAATCCCCATGTTTTCAATTCGATCATTGGTTTCGCGAATACCGGCTGTGTCGAAAAAACGGAATGCTGTTCCGTGAATGTTCACCACATCTTCTATCACATCGCGTGTGGTACCGTGAATATCAGAAACGATGGCTTTATCTTCGTTTAGTAAAGCATTTAATAGGGTTGATTTGCCCACATTTGTTTCGCCCACAATAGCTACCGGTATCCCGTTTTTAATTGCATTTCCCAGCCGGAAAGAATCTTTTAGGTTTCGTAAAAGAGCCTCAATTTTTTCGGTCAGTGTACGAAGTTCAGTCCGGTTGGCAAATTCAACATCCTCTTCACTAAAATCAAGTTCCAGTTCAACCATGGCAGTAAAGTGGAGAAGCTGGTCGCGCAAGTCGCCTATTTCTTTCGAAAAACCTCCACGCATTTGGCTAATGGCAAGTTTATGTGCTGCTGCACTCGAAGAGGCAATTACATCGGCCACGGCTTCAGCCTGCGACAAGTCCATCTTCCCGTTTAAAAAAGCACGTTGGGTAAACTCTCCCGGTAATGCCAGCCTAGCACCATTGTCGATTAGGACTTCCAGAATTTTCTGCTGGATGTAAGTAGAACCGTGGCACGAGATTTCAACAATATTTTCACCCGTAAACGAATGCGGGGCTTTAAACAAAGCAACAACCACTTCATCAATTATTTCTTCGTTGGAGATAATTTGTCCAAAGTGTAACGTTCCTGCTTTCTGCAGAGCCAGTTTTTTGTCTTTTTTCGGACTTTTAAAAACTTTGTCGGCAACGGTAATAGAGTCGCTTCCCGAAAGGCGAATAACTGCTATCGCTCCAACTCCGGGAGACGTAGAAATGGCACATATTGTTGACTGATCGAGCATAGCTGCAAAATTACCAAAATCCGTGATTAAAAATGTTCCTGTTTACTCTTTTTAAAATAAATTACAGGCAGTTCTTTTATTTTTAGCTGTTTTTTGTGGAGCCAAACATTTTGTAAACGTTCCCCCATAAAAGCACATAGCCGCTTTTGGTACGGATCGTCTTTCGAGAAATCAGAGCGTTTCTCGAGCTCAAACAGCAAAGGGAAAAGCCATGTCATATATTCGTCAAAAATATCCCATGAGGTGATAAACATATTAAAAGCATACAACCTGTTTCCTCTGCATATTTTATCAAAGCTATTCAAATAATCGGGTTGTAATTCTTTTATTATCTGTCTCATGAGATCCAGGTCCTCAACCCTATGCCTTTTCGTATATTGTTTTTTTACCGAATATTTGAATTTTTTTCGTTGTGGTAAAATAATATCATGCTTATTCAGAATTTCACTAAGTTCTTCAGAATTCAAAATGTAGTTTTTCCATTTTTCTACGTCCCGGGTATAATAAAGTCCGTAACGTTTTTTATATAAATTGGCAGCAAAATATAAGGCCGACTTTAACTCATGTGTCAGCGATTTTTCTTTTGCAGTGAAATAACGCCGGTAATGACTTGTGCCAATAATATCGTGTTTCTTGTTTTTCCAGATCCAGTACCAACCGGTTAGTTCACTGTAAACAGGGTTTTTATCTGAAATGTTATCGCCGGTATCGTCAGAAATATAGCGTGTTATCTGTTTTGTGTGTGGTTTTCCTACTTGTAGAGGAGTATACAGACTGTTATTGACAGGTATTTTTATTTGCTTGTGGCACGCTATATAAATGGTTAAAGATTTCATTGGCATATTTGAATTAATATCCTGCATTGCGAATATATTATAATATTAATGCGATTTTTGTGGTTTCAATATTTGAAATAATTTTGATCAAAATTCATTTGATATGGAATTACAGTTGGAAGAGGTTGCAAATATTATAAAAAAATCCCGATTCACCATTGCGTTTACCGGTGCCGGGATTTCTGTTGAAAGTGGAATTCCGCCTTTTAGAGGAGAGCATGGTCTTTGGAATAAATACAATCCTGAGGTTCTCGATTTAGGATATTATCTGAATAATGCCGATGAATGCTGGTATTATATCAGAGAAATATTTTACGATTTTTTTGCTGATGCAAAACCCAACAAAGCGCACGAGGTGTTGGTTCACATGGAGCAGGAGGGACTTCTGAATGCTGTTGTTACTCAGAATATCGATAATCTGCATTATGAAGCCGGAAATAAAACGGTACACGAATTTCATGGGAATTCGAAAAAACTGAAATGTTTGAAATGTGGTAGAGTATACGATGCTGCTGAGTTTGATTTCAAAACTATTCCGCCGCGTTGTGTTGATGATAATGAAATTTTAAAACCTGATTTTATTTTTTTCGGAGAAGGAATTCCTCCCAAAGCTTATTCAAATTCTTTTGCCGATGCCGAAAAAGCAGAAGTTTGCCTGATTATTGGATCTACAGGGGAAGTAACACCTGCTTCTTATGTACCAAGAACTGCCAAACAAAGTGGAGCAACTATTATCGAGATAAATCCTGAAGAGTCGATGTTTACCCGTCAGATTACCGATATTCATTTAAAAGGAAAAGCTGCAGAAATAATGGCGAAACTTGAAAAGGAATTATTTTGAATATTTCAACAGTAAGTTTGAACTTTAAACTTCTGCGACCGATTCAGTACCTCATTAAGTCTAATTAACATGTACAGTCTTTTAATAAAAGAGAAGAACAATTATATTTGCGCATCAAAATTTGAACTTTAATCTTCGGTCTCCCGTCTTCGGACTTCTGACCTAAAATAATTAAAATATGAAATTACTTGAAGGAAAAACAGCGATAATTACCGGTGCATCGCGTGGAATTGGAAAAGCAATTGCTTTAAAATATGCACAGGAGGGATGTAATGTAGCTTTCACCGACCTTTTTGAGGACGAGAATATGAAGGCCACGGAAGAAGAATTAAAAGCCCTTGGCGTTCAGGCAAAAGGATATGCTTCTGATGCCAGTAATTTTGCAGATACCGATAGAGTGGTAGCAGAAATTGTAAAAGATTTTGGTCGTATCGATGTATTGGTTAACAATGCCGGAATTACAAAAGATACTTTGTTGATGAGAATGACTGAAGATCAGTGGGATGCAGTGATTACTGTAAACTTGAAATCAGTTTTCAATTTTACAAAAGCTGCACAACGCACAATGTTAAAACAGCGTTCAGGATCGATTATTAATTTGAGTTCGGTAGTTGGTGTTAGCGGAAATGCAGGACAGGCAAATTACTCAGCGTCAAAAGCTGGTATCATTGGTTTTACCAAGTCTATCGCACGCGAATTGGGTTCTCGTGGAATTCGTTCGAATGCCATCGCACCTGGTTTCATTATTACCGAAATGACTGCCAAAATTCCTGAAGATGCACGAAAAGCATGGGAAGCTTCTATTCCGTTAAAACGTGGTGGTACTCCTGAAGAAGTTGCAGGTGTTGCAACATTCCTTGCTTCTGATCTTTCTTCATATGTGAGTGGTCAGGTAATTACTGTTTGCGGTGCAATGAACACTTAATAGGTTTTCAAACTTAGAAGATCATATTAACATATTATTATAAAACTGCCGGTAACTGAAGGCGTCAGTTGAATAGTAAAAAAATATACCTATAATTACGTTCAACATTGAAAGACGAAAGAAGTGGTTACCGGCAGTTTGTCTATGGCCATGAAAGTTTTGAAGATTTAATACAACATTAAGCTTCAAAAACACCAGATCGGGATAAAAGATTTAAAACACTATTACAGCTAAAACAATATTTGAAATAAATTAAAAAGTCGAAAGAGAAGTCTTTAAATGATTTCTGATTTTACAAATTACTGGAAAACAATACCTTTCTTATGAAAAATTACAGGGGGCTGTTTGTCGGGTTGACAACAGTCGATATTCAGTATTATGTTGAACAATTCCCTGAACCAAACATAAAAATAAAATCAGACGCTCCTTCTATAATGATTGGCGGGCCTGCCACCAATGCAGCAGTAGCTTTTTCTGCTTTGAACGGAGGTGCATATCTTGCTAGCGCTGTGGGTGATAATTCTTTTACTTCGTTGGTGAAGAGAGATTTTAATACCAATAATATTTTTCTAAACGATATTGCCGCAAATCAAAATATAAGCCCGGTTGTAGCCTCGGTTATTACTTCGTTAAACGGCGACCGTACCATTTTTACGCATAATCCTCCAGAGATTAAAACCGGTTTAAATATTCCTGAATTATTTGAGTCTGTAAAACCTCAAGTCGTTATGCTCGATGGTTTTTATCCCGGGGTTAGTATAGAATGTGCTTTAACAGCAAAAGAAAAGGGTATTCCGGTTTTAGTTGATTGTGGCAGTTGGAAACCACAATATTGCGAAATATTAAAATATACTGATATTGCTATCTGTTCCGCCGATTTTTATCCTCCAAACTGTGAGTCGCCACAGCAGGTTTTTTCTTATCTCAAAAAATCAGGAATAAGGTTTTCAGCAATTTCACGCGGCGAAAAAAGTATTATGTTTCAGGAGAAAGGAAACAGTGGAGAAATCGAGATAAGTCAAACCGAAGTAGTAGACACATTAGGCGCAGGAGACTTTCTTCATGGTGCTTTTTGTTACTACTGGATGGAGAACTTTAATTTTGAAAATGCTCTTAAAATGGCATCTGAAATAGCCAGTTTTTCGTGCCATTTTAAAGGAACACGATCGTGGATAAATAAAGGATGGATTACTAATTAAAAAAATATCCGTAAATTGTTTATCGGGTAGATAAAACAAACATGGTAATAATTTTTGTCATATAAACGCATGATTAAAAGGGAGTTCCATTAAAATGGTTGGAGGAACTCTGAAAATGAATAATTTTAGATGAATGAAATTAAACATACTATGCTAAATAAATCAATTGCTTATCGATTAAGCATTTACATCTCTTTGGCTGTAATTAGTGTGTTTATTGCATTTATTGCCATTTATTTTCTTTTTAATCAGAAGTTCATTCGCGAGAATGTTCAGAATAAAGCGATAAGTTTAACTAATCAAGTTAAATTTAATGTTGATACTCATGTGGTAACTACGCAGGAAATTGCTGCAAATATTTCAGAACAGATTGCTTTTTACGGGAATCAGGACCATGCCGATCGTTTTATAAAATCATTGGTTGAAAAGTATCCGTATGTAAACGGTATTCAAATTACTCTCGACTCAAGCATGTCGGATCTGGATTGCTTTAATTATTACTGTTACAGAAAGAATGATTCAATACATTTACAGAAATCGGATCACCCTATTGTAAATTGTAACAGCAAAAATGAATCAATAAAAACATTACTAAAGAATAATGAAGCCGGATGGTCGGAACCATTCCGGTGTGAACGAAACGAACATGTAATTGCGTCTTACTATTCACCCATTCATAACGAATCTCTTCAACAGATCGGCGAAGTTATTTGCGAGTTATCCTTGTTAGATCTTAATGAGTCGGTTAATAATATCAATATTGGAGAAAATGGTTTTGCATTTCTTATATCTAAAACAGGATTATATATTACTCATCCAATAAAAGACTGGATTATAAACAGAAATATATTCGATCTGGATAAAGAAGTATTTAATGTAAAATCAATTAATATTTCTCAACTGATATCACAAGGTCAAACTGGTTCTGTAATTGCCTATCCCGAAATTCTAAATTATGAAAAAAGCTGGGTGTATTATACTACCATTTCATCAAATGGCTGGGCATTGATTACGGTTTTACCATATAAGGAGTTATATCAGCCCTTGTACTTGCCGGTATTACAAATGTTGTTCTTTTCAGTTTTAGGGATATTGATTATTTACCTTCTTGTAACTTATATTATTGATAAACAGATTCAACCTTTGAGCCTGGTTACTCAGCAATTAAAAAGATTTAGCCAGGTTGCCGGAGATCTGGAGGAAATTCCTGAAAATGAAATTATCCAGGTTTCACAAAGTTTAAACTCCATGAAGATGTGGTTTGAAAAATATAAACAAACCCAGCTGATGGAAGAGAAAAAGAGCGTGACCCGTGAACGGGATCTAAGCCAGGCATCTGAAATACAGCGAAGTTTTATAAAAACCGATTTTCCGGCTTTCCCTGAAAGAGGAGAAATTGATATTTTCGCTCAGTATAAACCTCTAAAAGGTGTCAGCGGCGATTTATTTGATTACTTCTTTATTGATAATGAACACCTTGTATTTACTATTGGTGATGTGTCGGGGAAGGGACTTCCTGCTGCTTTTTTTATGAGTGTTGCACAAACGATAATAAAAACCAGTGCCAACATTAATTCTGCCAAAGATATTGTTAGCAGGGCAAATGAAGTGCTGTACACAAACAACGAACATTTATTTTTTCTCACCTTGTTTTTAGGCATTTTAAATGTTAAAACAGGAGAGCTTACTTATTGTAATGCTGCTCATATAGCTCCTTACATTTTAAAACGAAACGGAGAGTTGTATAGTCTGCGGCAGTCGCACGGATTACCTTTGGGCTTGTATCCAGACAAGAAATATAATGAATCAAGCGATAAGCTAAATAAAGGCGACTTAATTATTTTATACACTGATGGTGTTACTGAACTTAATAACGAAGATCAGGCACAATACGGACACGAGCGACTTGAACAAAACTTAAGTATTTTGGCCGGGCACACTCCAGAAGAGGTTATTCTTAAAATTGACACAAGCCTGAAAGTTTTTATGGGAAATGCTCCCCAATCGGATGATATAAGTATGTTGGTACTAGCTTATTATGGATAATATGGGCCACTTCCAGGCAATTAATATCTTTCCATTTTTGAAAACAAAAAGTCGGCTTCAATAATGGCATTTTCATCGCTGTCGGAACCGTGCACCGCATTTTGTGTATGACTGGCAGCATACAGTTTTCTAATGGTACCTTCTTTGGCATTAGCCGGATTAGTCGCCCCAATCAAATTGCGGTAATCTTCCACTGCATTCTCTTTTTCCAAAATAACAGCAACAATGGGCCCCGAGGTCATAAATTCGATGAGCTTTTCGAAAAATGGCTTTCCTTTATGAATGGCATAAAACTGTTCGGCACGTTCATTCGATAATTGAGTTACTTTCATTGCCTTAATAACAAAACCGGCTTCGTTTATCATTTTAAGAATGGCACCGGTGTTATTTTGTTTAAAAGCATTAGGCTTGATCATTGTTAAGGTGATACTTCCATTCATTTCTGAAGTTTTTAAGTTAGGATTACACAATAATAACAAAATTTGAATTATGAATCCCTGTCTCTGGGCCAAGAATTCTTATATTTGCAGATTCAAAATTTGAAAACATTGAATAATACTGGTTTAGAGATTCTTACGAAGATAGGAGAGGTGTTTAAAGGAACATCGAAGAAGATAGCAATTGTACCTCATGAAAATCCTGACGGTGATGCCATAGGTGCTGCTTTGGGATTGGGACAGATTCTGCAAAATACAGGACATGCGGTGAATGTAGTTTCGGCAAATGATTACCCCGATTTTTTAAAATGGTTTAGTTCTGATGTGCCTGTGTCGATTTACGATAATAATAAAAAGAACGCCAGGAAAATTATTTACGATGCCGATCTTTTGGTATGTGTTGATTTTAACGAAGCTAAACGTGCCGGTCATCTTGAAAATGCGATTGGGAAATTTGATCGAACAAAGATACTTATCGATCATCATCCGAATCCTACTCAATTTTGCAATTTTACTGTGTCTGAAACTTCGTACAGCTCAACTTCCGAATTGGTTTTTGATGTTATCAGCGCAATCGGACTGTCAGATAATATAAATGAGAAGGCAGCCGAGACGTTGTATACGGGTATTTTAACGGATACCGGAGGATTCAATCATAACATCTCAAAAAATACTTTTAAGGTTGTTTCTCAACTGATGGAGTATGATATCAATACCGAGAAAATACGCTCCGAGGTTTATAATAATTTTTCGGCAGACAGGATGCGTTTGCTTGGATATTCTCTGAATGAGAAAATGCAGGTCTTTCCGGAATTCAGAACAGCATTGATCAGTTTGTCGAAAAAGGATTTAAAGCGTTTTAATTTTAAGCCGGGTGATACAGAGGGACTAGTTAATTATCCGCTTTCCATTAGTAATATCGTTTTTACCGCGTTGTTTATTGAAAAGGAAGGATATGTAAAAGCATCGTTTCGTTCAACAGGCGATTTCCCGGCCAATGCCTTTTCTCGAAAGAATTTCAGCGGGGGAGGACATTTGAACGCTGCCGGCGGTCAGAGCGATCTCGGGCTGGAAGAAACCATTCAAAAATTTATTCAACTATTACCCGATTACGAAGAGCTGTTATTGAAATCAACTATTTAACAGTCTTTTGTAAACATTATTGAGATGAACAGAGCTCAGCTTTTTAAAAAATTATTACCCGGATTTATTCCACTGTTTGTTTTTATTGCGGCCGATGAAATTTGGGGAACCAAGGTCGGACTTTATGTGGCTGTTGGAGTTGGTATTGCCGAAATGATATGGGTTGCCATTAAGGAAAAACGATTCGAAAAATTTGTCTTGTTCGATACCCTTTTGCTCGTTGTTTTAGGCGCCGTTTCTATTCTTCTCGACAACGATATATTTTTCAAACTTAAACCCGGGTTAGTAGAGTTGATTCTCGTAGCAGTATTAGCTATTTCTGCCTTTTCAGGAGTAAATATTATCGGGTTGATGGGGCAACGATATATGAAAGATATTGAACTGAATGAGGCGCAGGTTAAGCAAATGCGCAACAGTATGAAATCGTTGTTCTTTATCTTTTTAGTTCACACCGTTTTGGTTTTTTATTCGGCCTTTTATATGAGCAAAGAAGCCTGGGCTTTTATTAGCGGAGGTTTGTTCTATATTATTTTTGGTGTTTACTTTTTATATGAATTGTATCGACAAAAGAAAAAACAAAAACAGGTGCAGGAAACTTTAAAAAATGAAGAATGGGTTCCGTTGGTCGACGAAAAAGGAAAAGTTACCGGGCAGGCTCCACGCAGCCAGGTTCACAACGGAAGCAAACTTTTACATCCGGTTGTCCATTTGCATGTTTTAAATAATAACAAAGGTTTATTCATTCAGAAAAGGCCTTTAAATAAACTTATTCAACCCGGGAAATGGGATACGGCAGTTGGTGGACATATTTCGGCTGGAGAAACTTTAGAGCAGGCATTAAAGAAAGAAGCCTTTGAAGAAATTGGGTTAAAAGATTTTTCGACCAAACTTCAAATGGTGTATCGCTGGGAATCAGAAGTTGAAGCAGAGCTGGTATACCTGTTTACTACCTTCGATTTTAAGAATATTGGTGTTCAGTCGGATGAACTGGAGGAGCTTCGGTTCTGGACTAAAAATCAGGTGGAAAAGAATATTGGGAAAGATGTTTTTACACCAAATTTTGAACACGAATTTTTACTCCTGAAAAAGCTAAATCTATTATAAGGTCGGGGACTTATCTCAGCAGTAATATAAATTGTTAATCTCCTTATCCCAGTAAAAATATTACAGGTTGTTTATGCAGGTCAGGTCCAGTCCTGGATAGTTTTGGTTTGAATGAATTCGTTTTCTCCGGTAATGTTGGCAGCGATACAAAGAAATGTTGAAGGAGCACACGATTTTATAATATCGGAAACCATTTGATTGTTCCGGTAAGGTGTTTCAATAAATATCTGCGTTTGCCGGGTATTTTTAATTGTCTTTTCCAGCATAGTCAACGCTCTGCCTCTCTCAATAGGTTTTACCGGTAAATATCCTCTGAATGCAAAATCCTGGCCGTTAAGGCCCGATGCCATTAAAGCCAGTAAAATTGATGATGGCCCCACTATCGGCACTACTTTTAAACCGCGTTGATGGGCCATTTTTACCACATCTGCACCCGGGTCTGCAACTCCCGGACATCCCGCTTCCGAAATAACTGCAACATCTTTTCCGTCAACCAAAGGTTTCAGAAAGAGTGGAATATCCTGCAGGTTTGTACGTTTATTGATTTCATAGAATGTACACTCGTCGATATTGATTTCGCGGTTAACCTGTTTCATAAACCTACGTGCTGTTCGCACATTTTCAACAATAAAGAACTTTGTTTCAGTTAATATGGTGTGAACCTGTGCCGGAAGTACGTGTTGCCAGTCTCCTTCAGCCAAAACATTCGGAACAAGATATAGTGCTGCCATTGAAAAATATTTTGAGACAAAAGTAACTATTTCCCGGCTGTCTTTCTTACTTTTTTTTAATAAGCTGTTTTTTCCTGGGGTGTTAAACAAAGGGTATTAATTAGTCTATTCAAACTTTATTTAGTATTTCCAATTTCACTTTTTCTATTTTTGTATATGTTCAACAATCATCTAAAAATACGAGCCACTTTTTTAGGCACCGGAACTTCGCAGGGAGTGCCTGTGGTTGCCTGCGATTGTGACGTTTGCAGTTCAGAAGATACGAAAGACAAACGACTACGTTCGTCGTTGTTGCTTCAAATAAACGATCAGAATTTTGTAATAGATGCAGGCCCCGATTTCAGGCAGCAAATGTTAAGGGAGAAGGTGAAAACGCTTCGGGCAATTTTGTTGACTCACGAACATGTAGATCACATGTTTGGGCTCGACGATATCCGTTCTTATAACTGGATTCAGAAAAATCCGATGGAAATTTATGCTGAAGCCAGGGTTCAAAAAGCTATTAAACGTATTTTTAGTTACGTTTTTGCGGCTTTTAAATATCCGGGTATTCCGAAGATGCAGCTGAAGGATGTTGATGGCACGCCGTTCGCTATTGATGGCGTTGAGTTTACTCCTGTTCGTTGCTGGCATCATAAATTGCCGGTTTACGGTTATCGGATTGGGGATTTAACCTATATAACCGATACCAATTTAATTGAAGACAGTGAACTGGAAAAGATTAAAGGCAGTAAAATTTTAATCATTAATTGTCTGCGCAAAGAGAAACACATATCGCATTTTAACCTGGAAGAAGTTATGCAGGTAGTTGAAAAAGTTAAACCTGAAAAAACGTATTTTACTCATATTAGTCATGCCCTTGGAAAGCATGAAGACATAGAAAAGGAACTGGCCGATAATGTGCATTTGGCATACGACGGATTGCAATTGGAAGTATAACCCGAATCAATTGATCTGATTACTCTTTTTTCTTTTTTAACCAGGGGGCCACAACCAACAAAGCCGAAAACAGATAAATAGCGCCCGCTAAAATAAAGGCTTCGTTTAAACTTACGTTGTCGGTAATCCATCCCAATAATGGTCCGATGCCCGCAAACGCCATGCGAATAATAAAATTTCTTACCGAAAGCATGGTCGCCCGCACCTCACTTTCAGTGTATTGATTGATGTAATTTTTAAAGATGGGAGTGGCAATTCCGCGTACCAGATAGAACAGAAACAGAAAGGCGAGACCCCAATATGAAATAGATAATCCTGCGAGAACGTAACCGGCGGCAAGCAAGACGATAACAAGTAGTACCGAAAATCGTTTCCCCACAAATTGCTCCACTTTATGTGCAAATACAGACGAGACACCTACCGTTAAATTCAGAGCCGTCCAGAAAACACCGAAAAGTTCAACGGGCAATCCAATAACTTTAAAAAATGGTTGCACAAACCATGCAAAAGTAAGTGTAGCTGTTCCGGTTACTGACGACAATAAAATGGCTATTCTCAGGTTCTGGTTGCTAATAAAAGTATCACGGATATTTTGTACAAGTTTTTTTATGGACTGGACATTTCCGCTTGCATGAATTTTGGGCTCTACCATTGTAAATGCAGCGGGTATCGCTACGGCTGCTACCCCAAATTGGAAATAGAATGGAGTACGCAAACTTATTGCCGCCAGCAATCCACCAACGATCCCGGCAATGGCTTCTGCAAAATTTCCTACTGAAGTTATTCTTCCTTCTTCGCGTATGTATTTGTCAGTTTTATTATCGGCCTTTAAACTATCGTAAAGCATCGCCGAATCGGACCCGGATACAAAAGAATGACCAATTCCCAGTATGATTTCTGCAATTGCAAAAGCCCAAAATCCGAAAGAAAAGCTATAGATAAGAAAACCAAGGCTTCCCAAAATACTTCCCAGAATCAATGTTTTTTTGCGTCCCCAAACATCGGCCATCCATCCACTGGGGATTTCCATTCCAACAATGGCAACCGAGTAAATTGCTTTCAAAACAAAAATCTCATGCATCCCCATTCCGTTGTCCTGGTAAAACAGCACAACAACAGGCATGACCATATTAAACCATTTCGAGATTTTTACCAGATAAAGTCGCGGAATATTTTTGCTGAATTTTGCCATGTTTTAACGGGCACAAAAATAATAAATAGGAGAAACCCAGAGCACTAAAATTAGAGTATTAGTAAGGTCTCGAAATAAAAATATCCGGCTGTATTAATATATTTGATCTTTGGTGTTTGTTATTTGCAATTAGATTTTTACTTTTGCACCGCAAAATAAGGATGCCTCGGTAGCTCAGTTGGATAGAGCAACTGCCTTCTAAGCAGTAGGTCATGGGTTCGAATCCCGTCCGGGGTACGTAAATATGAGAGAGTTAGTTTAAGACTGGCTCTCTTTTTTTATGATCACAACACTGGTTTTTTTATTCCTTGTAATCCAAAATATTAACCCAATTACATCTATTTTAAAAATAATGAAGATGCATTTAAGTAACCAAAAATTCTCGGTTGTGTTACTATCTGTGTAATTTTCAATTCATAAAGTTTCTAAATTACTATTCTACTTTATAGAAACTATTCTACTTTTAATTTGATCTATTACAGTGTATTATATCTTTATGGTGTAGAATAGAATAGAACATGTCTGAAATCTTTGACTACATCGACCTGAATTATAACAGCAAATCGAAACAAGAAGCTATTGTTGATGGAATATTAACTGCGATAAGTAAAAATAAGATTGGCAAGAATGATCCGCTTCCGTCGGTAAATAAATTTATTGGCCGGCTGGGAGTGGCCAGAATGACTGTGGTTAAAGCTTTGAATATTTTAAAGGAGCGCGGTATAATTGTTGCCGAAGATAAAGTCGGGTACTTTGTTCGCCATGTTAACGTGAAAAGAGAACTGAAAGTGTTTCTGTTTCTCACCGGATTTAATTCATATCACGAAATATTATACAATAGCATTATTGAGGAGATTACTGATCCGAATATTACGATTGATCTCTATTTTCATCATTGTAATCCAAAAATATTTAAATCGGTTTTGCAGCAAAACCTCGGCTCTTACGGATTATATATTATCACAGGATTTAATCATCCAACTATAAAACCATTGGTTTCTCGAATTCCTAAAAACAAACTTTTACAGGTAATCAGACCACCTCTGCTGGATGGGGTTTCATCGATCAATCAGGATTTTTATACAGGATTGAAGATGTCTCTTCAAAAGCTCATAATTCGGCTTCAGAAATACAAAGAGTTTCAATTGATTTTCCCTTCAAAAATGGGGCATCCAGAGGAAATACAACTTGTTTTCTCTGAATTCTGTCAGGAGAATAAAATTTCCCATTCCGTTGTAAATAAAGTTTCAAAAGAATTGATAAAAAAGGATGTTGCCTATTTTGTTATCGAAGACAGTGATCTAATCTCGCTTATAAAAATGGGAGAGGAGATGGGCTTTCAATTGGGAAAAGACATTGGAATTCTTTCTTATAACGAAACCCCGATGAAAGAAATAATTCGCAATGGGATTACGGTTATCAGCGTCGATTTTGCAGAAATGGGAAAAGCAATTGCTCGTCATATTACCCATCCTGTTAATCAGAATAAGGTATTTTCTCCCGAGATTATTTTTAGACGATCTCTTTAAAATCAGGCTTAAAAGAAAAAACAAATAATAACTAAACCAAAATAGATGAATAAGACTAAAACAGGCTTTCGATGGCTTATACTGTCGTTGCTTTTTATTGCCACCACTATTCTTTATATCGATCGTTCGGCTTTGGGCATTTTGGCTCCCGACCTGCAAAAATCAATAGGTTGGTCGGAAGAACAATACGGGATGATTAACAGTGTATTTATGATTGCTTACGCAATTTGTTTTATCCTGATGGGAAAGATTATCGATACCATTGGCACACGAAGAGGGTACCTGGTTTCCATTGGAATTTGGAGTGTGGCGACAATCGGACACGCCCTTTCCCGATCGTGGATTGGATTTGCTGTGGCTCGTTTCAGCCTGGCTATAGGACAATCGGGGAATTTCCCATCGGCGATAAAAGCTGTTGCCGAATGGTTTCCTAAAAAAGACCGTGCACTTGCAGTTGGTATTTTCAACGGTGGTGCCAACATGGGAACTATCCTTTCTCCTTTAATTATTCCGGTGTTGGTTCTCAGCTTCGACAATTGGCGAGTGGGATTTCTCTGGACATTTCCGATAAGTATGATTTGGATCTTTTTGTGGTTAAAGTATTATCGTAAACCTGAACAAAGTAAAAAGGTTTCTGCCGCCGAGTTGGAATATATTCAGTCGGACAGTGAAATGGAGGATAACTCAGAAGCTGTGAAGTGGAAAGATATTTTGCCACACCGCGGGGCGTGGGCCATTGCCGTGGCCAAATTTATGGCCGATCCTATCTGGTGGTTCTATCTTTTCTGGGGAGCGAAATTCCTGAACGAAAAATTCGGAGTTAATTTACAGGACATTGGATTGCCGTTTTTTACCATTTACCTGGTTTCGTGGGGAATTGGGATTTTTCTGGGCTGGTTGTCATCCAAATTTTTGAAAATGGGATTAGGAATAAACAGAGGCCGGAAAATGGGAATGCTAGCTTGTGGTTTATTTGCCGTTCCGGTTTTTATGGTTCCGCATACTTCAAATATGTGGATTGCCGTCGGACTAATTGCTTTGGCGGCAGGAGGTCATTGTGGCTGGTCGGCCAATGTATTCAGCCTGATGTCTGACATTTTTCCTAAAAAAGCGACTGGTTCTGTTGCCGGTTTTGGAGGTTTTGCCGGTGCTGTGGGAGGTGCCATTGTTACTTTCGGCGTGGGCAAAATTCTTCAGAACGTTGGAACCGATGGTTATGCAATTCCTTTTGCTGTTGCCGGATGCGGATACCTGATCGCTTTGTTGATGGTGCATTTGTTGGTTCCCAAAATTGAAACAGTAAATATTTAAAAATTTGAGATGAACAGTAAAGAACGAATTTATAAAAGCATCCATCATCAAGAACCAGACAGGGTGCCGTACGACCTTGCCGGAACAACGGTAACGGCAATTACAGGAAATGCCTATTTGCGGGCCATGAAATTTCGTGGACTTTCTCCTGTAATCGGCGATGATGAAATTGATCCTATACAGCAAATAATTACTCCCGGCGATGAAAACCTGCTTTTGTTAAAATCTGACACCCGGCGTTTGGGCGCAAAACGTATTCCTGATTATCAGAATGTGAAGCGGGAAACTGAAAATAGTATTGAAGTAACCGATTATTACGGATGCGACTGGCATTATGAGAAGAGGAAAGATATTTATTTTAATATGATCTCTTCGCCACTGATAAATGCTGAATCTCTTTCAGGTTCTGTGAACAAATTACCACGTCCCGATTGGGATAGTTATGTTTCAGTTTTACGAAAAGATCTTGAGAGTCAGATTTTGAAAGTGGATGGATTTTGTGGTGTTGCCGATAGGAATGTGGCTGGACTAACTGAAAACAGCCTGCGTATCCGCGGATATGAAAACTGGTTTTTAGATACGGTACTCGATCCGGCCGGGGTTGAGGCTTTGTTTGATATCATAGTTGAAGATAAAATTCGCTATTGGGATGCTGTTATCGACTGGGCAATTGAAACCGGCAACGAACATAAAATCGATGTGATTTCGGAATGCGATGATCTTGGTTCGCAAAGTTCGACGATTATCGATCCGGGTACATTGCGGCAAATGGTGATACCGCGTTTTAAAACAATCTTTTCGCATGTGAAAAAACGCCTGCCACATGTAAAAGTATTTATGCACAGTTGTGGTGCCATTCGCGAGATTTTACCCGATTTGATTGATGCCGGTCTGGATATTTTGAACCCGGTTCAGTTTACTGCAACAGGGATGGATTTAGTTGGATTGAAACGCGACTTTGGCGATGTGCTTACCTTCTGGGGTGGCGGTGTTGATACACAATCTACTTTAAATAATGGGACACCTCAGCAGGTTGCCGATGAAGTTAAAAAGATCATTGATATTCTTGCGCCGGGCGGCGGTTTTGTATTTGCTCCGGTGCATAATGTACAGGACGATGTTTCTCCTGAGAACTTTTGGGCGATGTGGGATACCTTGCAGGAATACGGAAAATATTAACTTTATAGAAAAACAAATTCAGGCTAATTAAAATATTTTGCAGATGTAATAGAAACTAACATAAAAAATACCAACAACTAAAACCTAATAAAATGAACTTAAACAGACGAGATTTCTTAAAAAATACGGGATTGAGCACTCTTGGTGCAGTGGTGATGCCAACGATTCTACCTTCAACTGTTTTTGGAAAAACAGCACCATCAAATCGGATAAATGTGGCTATGATTGGCTGCGGACGTCAGGTGGTTTCTCCGAATATACCGCAATTGCTGGAATCGGAACATGCACAAATTGTAGCTGTTTGCGACCTGGATTCGTGGCGTCTGTTAAATGCAGAAAAACAGGTGAACGATTATTACTCGGAACAGAAGGGTATGAATTATAAGGGCTGTAAAACTTTCAACGATCATCGTGAAGTTATGCAGCAAAAAGATGTGGATGCAGTAATGATATCTACTCCTGATCACTGGCATGTGCCGGTTGCCATTGAAGCAGCTCGGGCAGGAAAACATATCTCATTAGAGAAACCAATTTCAACTTGTATTGCGCATGGTCGTACATTGACGGAAGCAATTAAAAAATACGATGTAATAACACGTAACGACAGTGAATTCCGCACGCTGCCTCAGTTTACACGTGCTGTTGAATTGGTTCGAAACGGAAGGATCGGAAAGGTGCAGCGCATTTATGTTGGTGTTCCTCCCGAATTAAACGGAGCAGCTTTACCACCTCAACCAACTATGCCAATCCCTAAAGAATTGAATTATGATTTATGGCTGGGGCCGGCTTGGGAAGCACCCTATACAGAGAAACGTGTGCATGCTCAAAAAGCATATGGTCGTCCGGGATGGATGCGTGTGGATGCTTACTGTAACGGAATGATTTCCAACTGGGGGGCCCACCTGATGGGAATTGCACAGTGGGGAAACAATACAGAATATACCGGTCCGGTTACCATTGAAGGAAACGGAGACTTTGACAAAGGGCTTTGGAATACCCTGAATAGTTTCGATATTCGCTACGAATATGCGAACGGTGTGGAGCTGTTTTATAAAATAGAGCGGCCATTTGTCCGCTTTGAAGGAGCGGACGGCTGGGTGGAAATAGAATATCCCGATAAATTAACTGCCAGCTCACAGGCCATTCTTGATTCAAAAATTGGTAAAAACGAAATGCAAATTCGTAATCTGCCCAGCGATAAGGAAGATTTTCTGTTAGCGGTGAAAGCCAGAAAACCATCGTTGGAACCGCTGGAAACTGCTCATCGTACTATTTCTATGTGCCAGTTGGGACTTATCTCTGTAAAAACCGGCGATAAATTAAGTTGGGATCCCAATAAGGAAGAAATTAAAGGAAACAATGCGGCAAGTACTTTGCTGGATATTCCGATCAGGGAAAAGTATTTTAAGTTTTAATATTTGGTGTGAATTGGAGAGCTGATAACGAATTCAAGTCCAATAAAAAAAGTGTCCTGACGAAAAGTAAAAGATTACTTTCTGCAGGACACTTTACTTTGAAATAAGTATTTATATTAATCAACCTGAAATTATTTTATTCCAGAATATTTCGCATGTACTCAATGCATTTTACCACTTCTTTTACCGGATCAGAATCTTCCGGTATTTTATATTCCAATTCCACAAAAACATCGATGGGCCATTTTTCTTTTTTCAGCAGTTCTAAAATATCAGCTATCGGAGTTCCACCTTCACCAAAAGGTACACTTCTGTTTGGCATATCAGGATGATCCGGACCGGTTTTATCCTTCATGTGAATCATTGGAATCTGGTCGTGGTATTTAATAAGCATATCATTTGGATGTTTACCGGTGCTTCCGTAATAATGCCCCACATCCAGGTTAAGACGGTTGGCAGGCGAATAACTCAGCAATGTATCAATGTCGAATCCCGGTTCTCCAAATTGACCGTGAGTGTGGTAAATGGCCAGACTGTCATTTTTTTCTGCAAATTTACCCATGCGTTTACATGCGGCAATACTGGCTTCGTCTGTTATACCATAAGCCCCAAGAACATTGGCAGCTTTGTAAGCATAGTCGAGTTCTGCGTCAGACCAACTTGCAGGAGCAAATTTCGCTATATGAATATCAACGCCTGCTTTGTTGTACATTTTACGTACATCTGCATATTTCTGCATGGGTAAATTTAAACGCCATTCTTTTTGTTTTTCCTGGGCTATTTTTGTTTTTTCTGCAATTTCTGCTTTCTCTTCATCGGACAACTCTGCACCACGTCGCCAACGTCGGGGTGGTCCCGCAGGTATTCCCAGACCTTCTTCCAAAACTCCCCGCATTTCAACTGCATTAACGCCTGCTTCAAGTATGTATCCAAGCACTTCTTCCAGGCTATGCGAAATTCGCAAGTAGCTGTAAGTCGTAAGACCCAGTTGAACACCGTTTACTTTTGAATTAGGTTTTTTCCTTGGGGCTGCACATGAGTAACTAAATGGAACAACAGAAATTCCGGCAGTGGCAGCAGCTGTTGCGCCAATAAAGTTTCGTCTTGAAATTGTTGATCGTTTCATATTTATCGGTTTAATAATGGTTTATTTTTTGTAACTAATTCCTTCATCGTAATTAAAAAGGGCATAACCTTCACCTTCCAGATATCCCGGAACATCTTCCTTTTGATTCTCAACAGCTTCGTCAGAAACAGGTGTTGAAAACGGCATTTTACCTGTTGGATTGAATTTGCCAGTAACAACATCTAAAAGTGCATCAGGAGTTGTGCCAAAAGTAGCGAGAACTCCAACAATATTTTTTGTTTTATCGTTATAAACTTCGTTAATTACCCACGGACTTGTATAATTAACAGCCAGTACTGTTGATTTCTTAGCTGTAATTTTGTTTACATAATCAACGTCTACTCCACATTTAGAGAGGGAAATAGAAATAGGCTCGCCTGTTGACCTGAACAATGAATTTCCTCCCGGCTGGAGCCAAAGCAGAACCATGTCTGCTTCTTCCGGAGTTTTTACAAATTCAAGTTCGTAATCACCGTTGTTTGTGGTATAAATGTTCGGTTCATCCGATTGTGGCTCACTACCATATCTGCCACCCGAACTTTTCGGGTACGATTCGAAGTAAACTTTTGTTTTTGCCTGAATGGGTAAACTTTCATCTTCATTACGAAGTAGAACAATCGATTTGCGCATAGCTAATGCTGCTCTTTCATTGAATTTTTGGTTGTTGACAATTGTTTCAGCTTCATTTAAATCTACGTAAGGATTTTCGAACAATCCGAGTTCAAATTTTTCTTTTAATAAACGAACAACAGAAGTGTCAATTAACGCCATATCAACCATGCCGCTATTTATTACTTCAAGCAGCACTTCCGGATTCGACTCTCCTGAAAACAGGTTTGTACCGGCCTCAATGGCTTTTTTATAACGTTCCTGTTTTGTAAGGTCCTCCACTCCCCACGACATGCGTTCAAGAATTCCTGTGTCGGAGTTAATGATGCCTTTAAATCCCATTCGGGTTCTGAGTATATCCTTAACAATTCCTTTATTATAAGCGAATCCCACTTCTTCATACTCAGTACCTTCGGGTAATGAATAATAAGGCATAATTGCCGATGTCCCTGCGTTGATTGCGGCCTGGAACGGGATGAGATTATTTTTAAACATTCCTCCCGGGTAAATTTCGGCCTTTCCCCATTCGAAATGCGAATCCTGTCCGTTTTTTCCGGAACCACCGCCCGGGAAATGTTTAGTAGTTAGAGCAATTGATTTTGAATCAAGCTTTTCACCCTGAAAACCAAGAACAACCTCACGAGTCATTTTAGCAACCCATTCAGCATTCTCTCCGAATGTTCCGTTTACCCTCGACCATCGCGGTTCAGTAGAGAGGTCGGCCATATACATATATCCTTTTCGTAATCCTACGGCTAACCATTCTTGTCGCGAATAATCAGCAAAATCATGTACCAACGAAAGATCGCGCATTGCGGATAAACCAAGTTCTCCCGGCCAGGCTGTAAAAACAGTTGTCCCAACGCTTGTACCCAAGGAGGCGTTGGTGGTGATATGATTTCTTGGATTTGATGCGATAATAGCAGGAATTCCCAGAGGTTCGCTTTCGCAAAGTTCCTGGAGCTTGTTGGCCCATTCTCCCGTAACATTTACACTTTCGTTTGATCTAAGAATAAAATGACGGTTGTGGTATTTGGTAACTCTGTCAGTAGTTCCGCCTGTTCTGTTCATATTTGCAATAAACGAGCCTTCCGTATTTTGGCGGCCTTCACCGGTCCTTCCCTGAGCATTCTGTCTCGAATTTCCCTGTTGCCGGTTCATGCCAAAACCACCACCTCTTCCAAAACCGCCGCCTCCGGTTTCAGAGAGATCACTTGCCACAAGTTTGCCGCCTGATGCTTCTGCTGCTCTTGTGCCTACCATATTCAAAGAGTTGATAAGCATAAAACCGGCCTTTTCTTCAACCGACATTTGTGACAGTAAATCCAGACTTCGTTCTTCTGCCGACAATCTCCAGTCTTCATACTTGTCGAGCTGGCCGTTTTTATTTAAATCTTTAAACTGATATCCATCCTCAGTAAGAAGTTGTACTGATTTTGTACCCAAAACAGGCTGTTCAAATTTTGCTTTTTGTTCACAACCCGAAAAACATAAAATTGATACAATCAGGGATAAAAATACAAGATCTTGTCTTGTCGTAAGTTTTGGTTTCATCATAGTTAGTTCTTTTAATTTTAGTTGTTGCTAAATGTATTCGAAATGATATTTCTTATCGTCCCATTGGGTGGGATGGAACTTATTTTATAATCTAATTAATGGTCGATCCCCGTCAATTATTTTGCACTATATTGTTGTTTCTGTAAATTTCTAAAATCCAAATATAAATTGCAACAGTCAAATTTCGAATAAGTTACAAAATCCGATTTTTTAAATCATAACTATATTTTAGAGTGTTTTTATGTATTCCTTTTTAATGGCTTCTAAAATTATGTATATTTCTATTTTGGCTATCTTTGAAACATGGAATTACCAATTTTGTATATCGGGCTATCCCAGTCTTTATTTGCAGTTGTGGTTATTTTAATGAAGCGTCCCTTAAAAATTGCAGATGTAATTTTAAGTCTTTTGCTTCTTGATTTTTCCCTGGTATTTGGTTTCGATATATTGCAGATGTACGGTATTTTACCTGATAACCGCTGGGTGATTTCAATTAGTTTATTTATGCTTTTTGCCCCGTTGGTTTTCCTTTATTCAAAATATGTAACAAAAGAATTCGATACGTTCAATCCATTACATTATTTACATGCGCTTCCTCCAATTTTATTAATAGCTGTTTACTTAATATACTCTCTGTTTTCTTCAAAACATTCGTTTTCTGATGTTGATGCAGAAGTTCAATTTAAATGGCTCAGAAATAGTTTCGGGCTAATTTTCAGTCTTCTGCTTTTTATTTATGCCTATTTTGCATTAAGACATGTAATCAGGTTTCGAAAGCAGATTAAACAATACTATTCGTATAAATCGGATAAAATCAGCCTGAATTGGTTATTGTTTGTAATCGTTTCTTTTATCCTGATCTTTTCATTGATCGTAATTAGCAGCACCTTGTTCGAATCAAAAAGGATTGGAACGGGAGTGAATACTTTTCGCCCGGTTGTGGAATTGTTTTTTGTTTACATCGTTAGTATTTGGGGATTCAGGCAAAGTCAGTTAAATTATGAATACAAGGATGCCGTTAACCTGAAAAAAGTTTTAGATCAAACTGATCCTTCGTTGGGAAAATACCAGAAATCTGGATTAAAAGATGAACAAGCTGAAATGTATGTTAAAAAGTTGATTGACTATATGGTTCAAACCGAGTCGTGGAAAGACAATGAATTATCAGTAGGCAAAATAGCTTCTCATACAGATATTCCCAAGCATCATATTACCCAGGTTTTAAACGAATATTTGGGCAAGAATTTTTACCAGTTTGTAAATGAATACAGGATTGAATATGCCAAAAAATTATTGAAATCTCCAAAGTATTCAGCATGGTCGATAGTAGCCATTGCATACGAGTGTGGATTTAATTCGAAGACTGCCTTTAATAACTTCTTTAAGAAACATTCCGATCAAACTCCCAGCGAATTCAGAAAAACCTGACATAATCCCCTCATATTTTTTTATCTCAATGTAATAGAGTGTTCTCTTTTGTAATGGTTTGATTGTCAGTTTTGCCACAAAATGTGAACATGTTTGCCATACCAGACGTCCGTCTTTTTGGAGAGGGAAAAATAATCGGGTCTTCTTTTTATTCCGGATTTAATAATTTTATGCTTGAAAGAATCTGATCTCCGTTAATAGATTCGGAAAATAGGTTTAAAAATTAAATATAACGAACAATGAAACGAACAACCTTAATAATTTACCTTGTTTTATTCGCGCTGGGAATATCTTATGCAAATACTGTAGTTAAAGAAAAAAAAGTCAGTAAAATTAGTTTGACCGATCTCAAATATATTGGCAAAGTTGATGAACGTTTTCAGTCTGTTAATGTGGAAATGTGTGAAGTGGTTGGTGGTGACTTCTGGATTCCATACGATCTGCTCGATTCTGTAAAGGTAAAAGCAGGAGGTTTTTCTGCCTTAAAAAGGACAATTCCACCGGTTAACCTGTACGATAAGAAACTTCGAACTCTTGCATCTGCATTGGGGCCAATGTATGTTCGGGTTAGTGGAACCTGGGCTAACAGCACTTATTTTCAGGATAACGACGAGCCTAAACTAAAAAAAGCTCCTGCAGGATACGAAAATGTTCTTACAAGAGCAGAATGGAAAGGAGTCATTGATTTTTGTAAAGCCACTGATTCGAAATTAGTTAGCTCGTTTGCGATAAGCGATGGAATTAGGGATGAAAATGGGAACTGGACTACGGCCCAGATCGATCCGCTGATTAACTATACAAAATCCATCGGTGGTGAAATTGTTGCTGCCGAAATGTTCAACGAACCTTCGCATGCCAGTCACGGAAATGCTCCCGAAGGTTACGATGGAGCCTGGTATGCCAGGGATTTTGCTGCTTTTAAATGTTATGTTGATTCTGCTGTTCCTGAAATGAAAATATTAGGTCCCGGTTCAACAGGAGAAGGCGGAGTTATTCCCGGAAGTTCCATATCAACAGATGATATTATGACTGCGGTTCCAACGCCTGAATTTGAAGTTTTTACCTATCATTTTTATGGTTGGATGTCGAAACGATGCATGGGCAACCTGACACCCGAAAATGCAACGACCAAAGAATGGCTGGCCAAAACAGAAGTTGGTTTAAAATATTACGAAGATGCGCGCGATAAATATGCTCCGGGTGCACCCATTTGGCTGACTGAAACTGCCGAAGCTGCTTGTGGCGGAAATCCCTGGGCCGCCACTTATGTTGACTGTTTTCGTTACCTGGAACAACTGGGGAGACTGGCAAAAAAAGGCGTTCAGGTAGTGATGCACAATACGCTTTGTGCCAGCGAATATGCTCTGCTTGAGCAGGATACTCATGAGCCCAGACCAAATTACTGGGCAGCCCTGTTGTGGAATAAATTTATGGGACACCAGGTATATGATGCAGGAATCGAAAGTGAAGATATCGACGTTTTTGTACATAATTTGAAGAATTCTTCAAAGGGTAAAGCTGTATTGATTGTGAACCCAACAGAAAATGAAACAGCCGTTGAGATTCCTGAAAAAGCTGAAAAATATTTATTAACCGCTGATGATATCTTATCGAAAACAGCAAAGTTGAACGGCGAAGTGCTTAAATTGAATTCAAACGAAACATTACCGGATATTAAAGGGGAAAAGATTAATGCAGGAGTAATTAATATTCCCGGACATAGTGTTCTGTTTCTTACTTTTCAAAAATAATAATTAGAAATTTGTTATGAGGTTGAATGATAAATTATTGATTGTAACCGGCGGTGGGAGCGGAATGGGGCGCAACCTGGTTTTCGCTTTGTTGGCAAAAGGTGCCCGGGTGGCTGCAATTGATATTAATGAAAAAGGGCTGGACGAAACAGCAGTAATGGTAACGGCCAGAAAGAAAGCTTTGTCGGTTTTTAAACTGGATATTACCGACAAGCAGGCAGTTGAAACAACCATTCATCGGATTATTTCGGAAATGGGGCCAGTGGATGGAATTATCAACAATGCCGGAATTATTCAACCTTTTAAAAAGTTGGTTGATGTAGAATATGCAGTTATTGAACGTGTTTTAAATGTAAACTGGTGGGGAACTATTTATCTTACAAAAACATTACTGCCTCACCTGTTAAAACGTCCGGAAGCACATGTTGTAAATGTTTCAAGCATGGGTGGTTTTTTTGCTTTTCCCGGTCAAACCATTTATGGCGCGTCAAAGGCGGCTGTAAAAATGATGACCGAAGGTTTGATACAGGAGTTGAGTAATACAAATGTGCATGTTTCCGTTGTGTTTCCAGGCGCAGTGAATACAAATATCATGTCGAATTCGGGGCTCGAAAACGCTGTCGATCCCAAAGAGGCAGCCAAACAAAATTTATTGTTGTCGGCAGATAAAGCCGCGGAAATAATTATCAATGGTATTGAAAAAGACAAGAAAAGGATATTTGTGGGCAAAGACGCAAAAATAATGGACTATCTCTATCGCCTGAGCCCGAACCGGGCAGTGAGTTTTATTGCTAAAAGAATGGGACATCATTTACCAAAAGACTAAAAATCAATTAATACCTGGAATGATGATGAAAAGACTTATGATATTGTTTTTTGTGCTAAGTGTTTACGGCGGAAGTTCGCAGGCGCAAAATTTAGTAAATGCTCAACTGGCATTCGAAATAACTGATACCATTTTTAGCAAACCGTTCATCGATGTAGATGAATGGCGTGATATGCCTGTTCGTCATCAATATATTCATGGTGGATTTGAAGGAACGAATACCCGTTTTTCATATTATTTTCCTGAAAAAGACAATTACAAGGGACATTTTTTTCAGTATGTGACACCGGTTCCCGATAGTGAAAATCTTTCACAGGGGGCAGAAGGTGAAGCCGATAAAATTGGTTTTTCAGTTAAGCATGGTGCATATTTTATTGAAACAAACGGGGGAGGAGCTACATACACCTACGGATCACAGGTAGATCCGCTGATTGGAGCCTACAAAGCAAATGCTGCCTGTGCTCAGTTTTCAAAAGTAGTTGCCGCGAAGTTGTTTGGAAAGCACCGTACATACGGTTATATTTTTGGAGGAAGTGGTGGCGCTTACCGTACCATTGGTGCTATTGAGAATAATGTGGGAGTTTGGGACGGAGCAGTTCCTTTTGTTATTGGTTCGCCCATGGCAATTCCAAATATGTTTACCATTCGTATGCATGCGATGCGGATTTTAAAAGATGTGTTTCCACAAATCCTTGATGCTGTAGAACCCGGAGGAAGTGGAGATATGTATGCCGGATTAACCCAGGAGCAGAAGGACGCTCTTGAAGAAGCTACTAAAATGGGATTCAACCCGGAATCGTGGTATGCACATGAAACCATGGGAATTCATGCTTTTGGCGTTCTTTATCCCGGAATGGCAATGGCTGACCCCGGTTATTTCAAGGATTTTTGGACGGTACCGGGATATTATGGGCATGACCATCCTGAGTCGTTTAAGAATGACCGTATTCAATATGAGGCAAAAATAACTGAAACAATAATGTTAGCAGAAGGGCAGAAACAAGGATTACCTGTTTATGCAATGCCCGGACAAGCACGCGGTTCTGCTGATCAGGCCTGGAAAAATCTGGAAGGAAAAACCATTGAAATTCCCGTAGCCTTACGTTTAGAGGGCAAAATGCCCGAGGTACAATTTCTTGGCGGTGATTTAATTGTAAAAAGCGGAGATGCAGCGGGCCAGACTATTCCTCTGAGGACAATTACTGAAAATGTTGTGGTTTTTGGAGCAGCGAATGCCGGTGTTTTGTCAAAGTTAAAGGAAGGAGATGTTGTTCTGGTAGATAATTCAAACTTTTTAGCTGCACAAACTTATCACCGTCACCAGGTTCCGAAAGAAGGATATCCAACCTGGAATCAGTTTCGCAATGCTGACGGAAATCCGGGTTATCCGCAGCGGCCAATGATATTAGGACCTGTATTTGCCATGGGAGCTTCAGGAGTAATTCCAAACGGAAGTATTAAAGGAAAAGTAATTGCCCTGGAGAATTTATGGGACACTGAAGCTTTACCTTGGCAGGGAGACTGGTACCGACAGCAGGTTCAACAGAATTTCGGAGATATAACGGATGATAATTTTCGACTGTGGTATACTGATCATGCCAATCATGGTGATTTCCCTGTTCCGGGAGATCCTGACTATATTGTAAGTTATCTTGGTGTTTTGCAACAGGCACTTCTTGATTTAAGCGATTGGGTGGAGAAAGGTATCGAGCCGGCAGCTACAACAAACTATAAAATTGAAGACGGGCAGGTAATTGTTCCTGCAACTGCTGATGAAAGAGCCGGTATTCAACCCGTTGTTGATGTTACTATAGCTGCAGAAAAACGTACTGAGATTTCAATTGGAGAATCGGTTGAGATGAATGCTGTTATAGAAATACCAAAAGACCGGGGAAAACTGGTTTATGCGGCCTGGGATTTTGATGGCTCGGGTGAATACAAAGATGTGGTTGATCTTACTAATGCGAAGGTATCAAAAGATGGTTCACACATTGAGTTTTCGAAAAAACATGCATTTACAAAAGCAGGGACACACTTCCCGGTACTACGTGTTGCATCGCAAAGAAATGGCGATAAAAAAACAGCTTTCACAAGAATTTATAACCTTGACAGAGTTAGAGTAGTGGTTCAATAAATAATATCAGTCATAAAATAATTTATCGCTGTATATTTTCGCTCTCATTCAAATATTTATAAAAAAATAGAACTGAATATAAGCAGTTCTGTTTACTACATGCGTATTATTCCTTGTAAAAATTTTCGATAGTTTAAATTATAAGTATAGATACCTTTTTTAATTATGTTATCCCGTAGATGAAAATTTTACTTTTTAATTCTCCATTAAAAATATTACTTTGCATCATGTTCGCAAAGCAAACCTTAGGATGAAATTTCCGGATAAAGATATTTTCGAAAAAATAAAAGATGGCGATGATGCTGCGTTTAGTCAGTTATTTGACGAAACGTATTCAACGCTTTGTTTTTTTGTAAACCGTTATCTTTCCGATATGGATAAATCAAGATCGCTTGTGCAGGAATTCTTTGTTGAACTGTGGATCAATCATTCCAAATTAAATATTCCATATTCTCCAAAATCGTATTTGTTCAATTCGGTTAAAAACAAAACAATCGATTATATAAGAAAAGAGAAAAGAATTACTAAAGTTGGCGAGCCGGATGAGAGTTATAAGACAATTCCGTTTATGGATTTAGTCGAAGAAGCTGAACTGAATGATAAAATCAACCAATCGATTCAGAATTTACCCGATAAGTGTCGCGAAATATTTATTCTCTGTCGTTTTGAAGGTTTGAAATATGGTGAAATTGCCGACAAATTGAACATCTCGATAAAAACAGTTGAAATGCAAATGGGAATTGCATTAAAAAAACTTCGAAAAAACATTGCTGATTATCAGGTGTTTAATCTTTTTGTTACCTTTTTATTAAAAAAAAGTTAATTTGTTTACAGGGTAAGTCGTTTTAATTTCGTCTAAGGAGTAATTAAACTTATAGACGAAGTGAACGAATCTAAAAATATAGAAAACCTTTTTGCTAAATATCTTTCTGGAAATATGTCTTCAGAAGAACAGAAAGAATTTGAAAAATGGTTTGCTGCCTCTCCCGAAAACCAAAAGTCATTCGAAAAAAATAAGAAGATTTGGGAGCTAAGTAAAAATCATATCTCTTCAGAGCTAATTGATCGCGACAAGATTGAAGTACTTCAAAAGATACATTCGAATCAAACAATAAAATTAAAACAATCACGCCGCCGGCTCCTAATTTACAAACTGGCAGCTATTTTTGCTATTCCGGTTACATTTGCTCTTAGCTGGTATTTCATGGGATCGCAGGAACCCATACAACCGACGTCTCCCGATATGTTTTGCGAAGTTACTGCACCTAAGGGACATGTTGCAAAATGTATCCTGCCCGATAGCTCCGAAGTATGGATTAATACCGGCTCCACTATTTCATATAATACCGGTTCATTCAATAATAAATCACGCGAAATACAGTTGTCGGGTGAGGCCTATTTCGAGGTAACAAAAAATAAAGAAAAGCCGTTTAAGGTGAAAACGTCAATTGCAAATATTTTGGTTACCGGAACATCTTTCAATGTTAAATCGTATTCTGATCGGGATTTGTTTGAAACAGTACTTGCTGAAGGTAGCATCGATATGGAAATAAATAATGCAGCTGAACAAAAAGTTAGTATAGTGCCCGGCGAAAGAGCAGTTTATGAGGTTGGTAAGAAAAATATTGTTATTGAAAAGGTAGAGTCAGATATTTTTACTGCATGGAGAAACGGAGAGTTGTTGTTTAAAGATGCTACCCTCAATGATTTGGTTCGTGAACTAGAACGTATTTACGATATTAACTTTCATCTGCAAGATGAAAAGTTGGGAGAATTCCGCTTCAGAGGAATGTTTAGCTATAATAACAACCTGATTGAAGCACTTGAGAAAATAAAAAGAACAGCTCATATAGATTACTACATCGAAAACAAGGAAGTCTGGCTAAAAAAGGAATGATTTATTAACAGCAATAAACTTATTATTTAAAACTAAAACTTAAAATGAAAACTACTATGACTAAAACTATTCGCTTCGGTTAGTTGGTTAGAAACGGGTATATTAAAGAACAAAGAGGGACATGTTTGGTCGCACTCCCTCTTTACAAAATCTCATTAGCCTGTTTAAGCTAAATCAATTTATTAATTAAAAACATTCGAATTTATGAAAAAAAAATCAGAAGCATTGGGGAGATTATATCCCTGTGCGAAAAAAATGATGTTAATTATGAGGTTAACTGTTTTTCTTATTTTAATATCAGTTTTGGCAAGTACAGCCAGCGTTTATTCACAAGCGACAAAATTAACTGTCAAAATGAATAACAGCAGAATTGCCGACGTTTTTGATGCCATAGAACAGCAAAGTGAATTCTATTTCTTCTATAATCGCGACAGGTTTGATGATAATCAACTTGTTTCTGTGGATGTTGAAGGAAAGACTGTTGAACAAATTCTGAATGAATTGTTTGAAGGTAAAGGGGTGACTTACGAAATTGTTAACAGGAATATTTTAATTAAGACAAAAGAAGAATTTCCTGAAATAAACAAAGTATCACAGCAGAAATCTGTTAAAGGAAAAATCAGCGACACATCAGGGCAACCATTGCCGGGAGTGACAGTTGTTGTAAAAGGAACAACAAACGGTACAATTACCGATTTTGAAGGTAACTATACAATTACGAACGTTCCCGAAGAAGGTATACTGGTTTTTTCTTTTGTAGGAATGAAGATGCAGGAAGTAGTCGTTGGCGATCAGGCAGTTATAAATGTAACTCTTGAAGAAGAAACCATTGGTTTGGAAGAGGTAATAGCTATTGGCTACGGTGTTCAGAAAAAAAGTAGTGTTACCGGTGCAATTGCATCTGTTGATGCAGAAGAACTGGAAAACCGATCTACAAATAATGCTGGTCAGGCACTGCAAGGAAAAGTATCAGGGGTTCAAATTATGAATATGTCAAGTGCTCCCGGTGCCGATCCTACCTTTAGGATAAGGGGGTACTCAAGCAATAGTGCTAATTCTGATCCACTTTACATCGTAGATGGATTGAAAGTTAAAAGTATAAATTACCTGGATCCTTCCAGCATTGAATCTATTGAAGTGTTAAAGGATGCTGCTTCAGCAGCGATTTATGGAGCTGAGGCTGGTAATGGTGTTGTTCTCATCTCAACTCGTGAGGGAAGTAGAGGATCGAGCCGGTTCTTTTTTAATTCATCATATTCAAGCCAGAGTCCAAGGAAGAAATTGGACTTTATGAATAGTGATGAATTTACAGCTTATTGGCAGGAGGCAGGTTATCCGGCATCATCATTTCAGAAGGCAAATACCGATTGGCAGGATGTGATGTTTGAAACCGGAATGAGAATGACTAACACCGTTGGTTTTGAGGGTGGAACTGAAAAGGCAACATTTTATGCAGCTTTAACATATAACAACGAGGACGGTATGATTGTAGGCGATCAGGATACATATAAACGTATTGCCGGTCAAATTAATTCTACCTATAAAGTAAATGAATGGTTGAAAATTGGGACTAATACCTCGATTGAAAGAGCCGAAATTGTTAGTGTTTCTGCTAATAACATGACATCTACAGGTAGTGTGATTGGTGGAGCTTACTTTTTCGATCCAACCGTACCGGTAAACTATGCGAATGATGCAGATGCTCCTGCCGGACTTGGCCAACTTGCATATGAAGCAGGTGGAGGATATATTGATCGCAATGCTGATGGATTGTTATATGGAGAATCAATCTTAATGCAATCCAATTTATGGAACCCGATATTGATGAAGGATAACTATACCAATGAATCATGGAGATCAAATATTAATGGTTCTGCATATGCTGAAATTACACCTATTGAAGGTTTCGTTTTTACTTCAAGGTTAGGTTACCGTTTTGGTACAGATATGGTTTCCAACTATACCAGTGCCTTTTACCACAATACTAGTCAGAACCGGGCACGTGGAGGTTTAGAAGCAAGAGCTACACATAATTTTTATTATCAGTGGGAAAACTTCGCGAACTATAGTTTTTCTTTAGGAAGTCATGATTTTAGTGCCATGGCCGGTATGCAATATGTAAATGACAATACTTCGTTTGTGTCAGGTAGTACTGCATTATTAGCAAGTGATGAAGAAAATTATCGTTACCTGGATTATTCTGACGCTGCTGCAACTGATGGAGTTGGCGGAAATAATATTGATAGACGTAGCATTTCATATTTCGGTAGATTGGAATGGAATTATGAAGGAAAATATATGTTACAGGGAACTTTCCGTACTGATGCTTTCGATGCATCCAAATTGTCACCAGAAAATCGCTTTGGATATTTTCCTGCTTTTTCAGCTGGGTGGGATATTTCCAAAGAAAACTTTATTCAGAATTTAGGCATTGGGTTCTTAAACCAATTTAAAGTTCGTGGTTCATGGGGTATAAACGGTAATGTTACTGTATTGGATAACTATCCTTATTCACCTTCTCTATCGCTGGGTGATTCCTATTACAGCTTTAGCAATCAGTTAGTATCTGCTGCATTACCAGCAGACCAACTTCCCAATCCTGATCTTGTTTGGGAAAGATCAAAACAAACCGACATTGGTTTTGATAGCCGTTTCCTGAACGACAGGTTGACTTTTAATTTTGATTATTTCATTAAAACTACTGATGGACTTTTGGCAGTAGGCCCTGCTCCTGTAGTTTCAGGGACCAGTACAGTAATGAGAAATAGCGGTAAAATTGAAAACCGCGGTTTGGAATTAGATTTGGGCTGGAAAGGCCAAATTGGTGATTTTAAATACAGTCTTGTCGGCAACTTTTCGACGGTGAAAAATGAAGTTATCGAAAGTCCGTATGGTGAAGGCCGGACATTTGGTGGAGGTGGATTCATATCCGGTTTCGTTCAAGGAGGCGGAACTTATTTTGAAAAAGGTTTCCCCATTTGGTATCTTCGAGGTCGTGTACTAGACCACTATGATGGAGAAACAGGACTTCCTGTATGGAAAACAGCTGATGAGTTAGGTACCGATGACGGAATGGATTATTTGGGTTCAGTTATTCCTGATTTCTCTTACGGTTTTACATTTTCAGCCGAATACAAAGGTATTGATCTGAGAGTGTTTGGAATGGGGCAGCAAGGTAGTGAACTTAGTTGGGCTATTAATAGATTTGACCTACCGATAATGAACTACCCTACTATGCTATATGAAGATCGCTGGACTCCAACCAATACTGATGCCAGTTATGCTTCTCCACGAGTTTATACAACCGGTCCGGCCGTAGCTGCATACGGTGGATCTGATGTATTTGTTTATGATAATTCATTCTTCAAAATCAAAGAAATACAGTTAGGTTATTCCTTGCCATCTGAACTGATCAACCGTATCAAGATTTCTCAATTGAGGATTTATGTATCTCTGGAGAATTATTTCACTTCTACTAATTATCCAGGTATTGATCCTGAATCAATGGCCGGTGTAACAGGTGGTGACGATCCTAATCTGGCTGGTGGTATGGGAATCGACAGGATTCAGTATCCATCAATGAAGCAGGCTACATTCGGTATTAATGTATCATTTTAACCAATTAATTAATGGAGATAATAACTATGAAAAAGATAATATCATCAATATTAGTTTTGTATTGCGGGATGTTTTTACTGAATTCCTGCAACCAGGATCTGTTGGAAGTTGAGCAACATGGTGCGCTCAATCCAGACACCTATTATGCTAATGCAAGTGACGCAGATGCAAATCAATTAATAGCAGCAATATATACAACGGTGTATGACATGACAGGTAATGATGTTACCGATGGTGATGATGGAGTTACCAGAACTGCCAATACAAATGTCAATTCACAGAATGCCGGATCAAATGGGACTTTTTCATCATTATACAGAGTTAATTACCTTTGCAACCTGATCATCGAGAATTTGGCACCAGATAGTGATATCAAAAAACAGGTAATTGGAGAAGCCTATTTTTGGCGTGCATATGCCTATTCTTATTTGATTATGGGGTGGGGAACCCCTCCGCTTGTGGATCATGTATTAGCACCTGAAGAACTGGAACCTGCAAATGGTAATCCAGCTGAACTCTGGGCTTATGTAGAGAACAGTTTGGCCGAAGCCATTGCTATGCTTCCTGCAAAACCGGGTCTTGGACAACAACAAGCAATAGGGGGCCGTGTAACAAAAGGTTCCGCTACTGCTATGCTGGGATTTGCCCAGATGATTAAAGGAGATCATGCAGCTGCAGTATCAACCTTACAACCACTTATCAATTCGGGATTGTATGCCCTTGAAAATGACTACCGTGATCTATGGCACGTGGCTGCAGACTGGAGCGATGAATACATGTGGGAATGGAACATGGATGATGCTGATCAGGCCAATTTCGAGAACCAGGGGGATGACAGACCAATTAGACTGACCTGGAGAGCTGAAAACGTCACTGTTCCCGGCGGACTTGGAGTCTCCGGATTTGGTGGTGCCGACTATGGCAAGGATTTCTACGATTTTATGATTGCCCATGATGGAAAAAGTGATCGTTATATGGGGACAATCTGGGATTATGAAGACATTTTGGATCGTTTCATTGAATTGGGTCTTGCTGCAGATCGTACAGAAGCAATGGACGAATTCTGGGGGGCTGCACCTATCATGAATAACTGCCAGGGTTATTTCAGAATCAAAATGGTCCCATGGGGACCACATCCTGAGATTCCGGGTTGGGTGAGTGATGTCTATGACTGGAATTGGGCTGACGATATTCATTCCAAAGCAAACTGGCCGGGAATGCGCTATTCAGAAGTATTGCTCATATATGCTGAAGCTTGTTTAGGAGCGGGAACCAATATGGCAGAAGGTTTGGCAGCAATCAATGAGGTTCGTACAAGAGCTGGCATCGCAACACTTGGTTCTTACACCCTTCAGGATGTGAAAGACGAAAGACGTGCAGAATTAGTTGGTGAGGGAGTTCGTTTCTGGGATTTGATTAGATGGGGTGATGCAGCCGCTGAAACAGCCGGACTCGCAGCTTATACATACACTTTTGAAGGATATGTTGATGGAACGACCGATTACCTGGTAACACCGACAGCCGTTCCTGAGTGGAGTGACTTCGTGGTAGGTCGTGATGAGCTTTACCCATTCCCTTACAATGAAATGTTGTTGAACCCGAATATTGTTCAAAATCCCGGTTGGGAATAATTTGATTTAATTGATAAACTGATATAAATGCGGTGACCACTATCTTGAAGTGGTTACCGCATAATTTCCCAAAACAAATAGAAAATATCAAAAGCTATACATCCGGATTCAGGATATAATAGCTGAAAATGAACTTTTACGTTCGTAAAAAATAACCTTTGTAAAAGAATAAAACACAATTCATCGCAGCATTTTGCGGTTTATCTTAATATTTATCCCGAGGAATTTTGAGGCCTCTATTAAACACGTTAATACCCGAATAAAATTATGATAGTAAGAATATGAACTAAAAATGTATTAAGCCCTAAAAATGAATGGATTATAAGTTGAAGAATGCGAAAAATATCATTCTGATTAATTTTTGTGCAAAATTCAGGTCTAGATCTTCAACATCTTTTAACAAAAAAACTGTTTATTAAAAAAATATTTCAACATAATAAGAACAAAATTAGAATGAAACTTAACCGGATAGGATATGCCAATTATATAATCGCACTGCAACTAATAATTGTTTGTAGTTTATTAATTGTATCATGTAAAATCACAACCGAAAATAATATTGTTCAGCTTGAGTCTGAGTTTAAAAATCCGCCCAACGATGCCAAACCCCGTGTTTGGTGGCACTGGATGAACGGAAATGTTACCAAAGAAGGAATTCGCGCCGATTTGGAATGGATGAACCGCGTTGGAATTGGCGGGTTCCAAAATTTCGATGCCGGCCTGAACAGCCCGCAGGTAGTAGAAAACAGACTCGTATACATGACCCCCGACTGGAAAGACCACTTTCTTTTTACAACAAAACTGTCCGATTCACTGGGGCTGGAAATGGCCATTGCCGGTTCGCCGGGATGGAGCGAAAGTGGCGGCCCATGGGTAAAACCAGAAGAGGCCATGAAAAAATATGTTTGGAGCGAAATACGTGTTCAAGGTGCAAAAACATTTAATGGAAAATTACCTCAACCACCTGACGTTTCAGGACCCTTTCAGAATATTGGTCTGGCTCCAAATCCAATGGGAGGACACGGAGGAGCTGCTGTTCCCAATTATTATGAAGATGTGGCAGTATTTGCTTATCGTTTACCGGATGCCGATAAATCGTTAAAGGAATTAAATCCTAAAATTACATCGAGTGGTGGAAATTTTACGCTTGAATTGCTCAGCGATGGTGATCTGGTAAAAACGGCAAAATTACCCGAAGCAAAAACTTCATGGATACAGTATGAATTTTCAGAGCCGGTAACTATGCAAGCCATAACCATCGTTGGTGGCGGCGGCGGCGGAATGTTTATGGGCGGCGGAGCCAAACGTACTTTGGAAGCCTGTAATGACGGTAAAAACTTTGAAAAAGTGATAGACTTACCCAATGGCTCGGTGGATGAGTCAACCTTAACATTTGTACCTACTTCTGCAAAATCTTTCCGTGTAGTGTGGGAAAAACAACCTGTACGAATAGATCCTGCAATCTCCGGAATGTTCGGATTTGGACCTCCGCGTGCCGATGGTATTGATGTTGCTGAATTTGTGCTTCATGCCGGAGGACGCGTAAATCGTTTCGAAGATAAAGCTGCTTTCTCAGGAGCTACCGATCTTTACACGGTTTGGACACCCAAAGTAGCGCAGGAAACAGTAGTTGATAAAAATAATGTTATTGATCTCACTGCTCAAATGAAGCAAGACGGAACCATCAACTGGACTCCGGAAGACGGCGAGTGGATGATAGTTCGAATGGGATATTCGTTAACCGGTCATCAAAACGGACCTGCTTCGCCTGAAGCAACCGGCCTTGAAGTGGATAAACTAAGCGCCAAACACGTAAAAGCTTACTTTACAAATTACCTCGATCAGTACAAAGATGCCACAGGTGGTTTGATGGGCAAACACGGTTTACAATATATGATAACCGACAGTTGGGAAGCCGGAACACAAAACTGGACCGATGAAATGATCTCCGAGTTCAAAAACAGGAGAGGATACGATATGCTTCCATGGATGCCTGTACTTACCGGTCATATTGTGGAAAGTGCCGAAGCCAGCGATAAATTCTTGTGGGACTTCAGAAAAACATTGGCCGATCTGGTTACCGAAAATCATTACGACCTGCTTACTACATTACTGAAAGAGCGCAACATGGGACGTTATTCGGAATCGCATGAAGCACGCCGTGCTTTTATTGGTGATGGAATGGAAGCGAAGAAAACGGCCGATGTGCCCATGGGAGCCGGCTGGACACCGGGAGGTTTTGGCGGAAATGAAGGAGGTTTAGCATCGGTTTACCAGGCCGACATCCGTGAATCGTCTTCAGTGGCGCACCTTTACGGACAAAAATATGTGGCTGCCGAATCATTATCTGCAATGGGGTCTGATTGGGCATGGTCGCCCGAATTGCTGAAACCAATTGCCGATCACCTGATGGCGTGCGGTTTGAACCGCTTCGTGATTCACACTTCAGTACATCAGCCATTAATGGATAAAGTACCGGGAATGAGTCTTGGTCCGTTCGGACAGTGGTTTACGCGAAACGAAACATGGGCAGAGCAAGCTACTGCATGGACATCGTATTTGGCCCGAAGTTGCTACATGTTGCAGCAAGGAAAATTTGTGGCTGACATTGCCTGGTATTACGGCGAAGATAATAACATAACAACTCTTTTCAGCAGAATGCGTGGAGGAGATCTTCCTGCTGTTCCCGAAGGTTACAGTTACGATTTTATTAATGCCGATGCAATTGTTAACTGGTTGAAGGTAGAGGATGGCGAGTATGTTACGCCAACGGAAATGAGTTACAGAGTTTTGGTGCTCGATCCAAACAGCAGTTATATGACGCTTTCCGTGCTTCGGAAAATAAAAACGATGGTAGAAGCCGGTGGTGTGGTTACCGGAGTAAAACCAGTTATGACTCCAAGTTTAAGTGATGATCCGGCTGAATTTGACGCAATTGTTAAAGAGCTTTGGGTGAATGAAAAAGGAGTGAACACTGTTGGAAACGGTAACGTTTACGCGGGAGTTGTGCTTAAAGATGTAATGGCTCAGCAGGATATTGTTCCTGATATGGCTTATACAAAACCAAATGCTGACAGCAAACTGTTTTTCTTACATCGACAAGTTGGCAGCACTGATATTTATTGGGTAAACAACCGCAGCGATAAAGCCACAAAAATGGATGTAACTTTCAGGGTGGCCGGAAAAGCAGCCGAACTATGGCATCCTGAAACAGGAGAGACAGAAGCAGCATCATATAAAATTGCAAATGGAATAACCACCGTCCCAATGTATTTAGAGCCCAACGATGCAGTGTTTGTTGTTTTTAGTAATCCGGCAGAGGCTAATTCGGTAGCACTGGAGTTACCCGTAAATCATAAACTTCTGGATCTTGATGGTCAGTGGACAGTAGAATTTCAACCGGAACGTGGAGCGCCTGAACAAGCAGTATTCGAAAAGTTAACTCCATGGAATGAAAATGCTGATCCGGGTATAAAATATTTTTCTGGAACAGCCGCCTATAAAAAAACTGTTAAGGCTTCCGACGAGTGGTTTGTTGAAGGCTCAGAATTATGGATCGATTTAGGTGATGTAAAGGATATGGCAGAAGTATTTGTAAATGGAAAATCAATGGGGATTGTATGGAAAGAGCCATTTAAATTGAACATAACCGAAGCTTTGGTCAGTGGAGAAAATGAACTGGATATTCAGATAACTAATCTTTGGGTAAACCGGCTAATCGGAGATCAGCAACCGGATACGAAAGAGAAGATCACATTTGTATCGAATCCATTTTATAAAGCTGATTCACCATTAAAAACTTCAGGTTTAATGGGGCCTGTAAAACTAATGAGAATTAATTGATAAGAGACCGATATGTTTTAGTTTAGAGGCTATGTGAGTAAATATTCCGGCAGGCGTTGTTTGCCGGGATATTTCTTGAAAAAGTGACTTTGTTTTTAGTGATAGAATTTTTCAAACTTTAATAAAATACAGATATGTTAAAAATAATTTCAGTAATTGTCTTTTTAGGTAGTTTATCATTTTATTCTGTTCATGCGTCAGATAGAGCACCGTTTCAGGTTGGAGCTGCAAAAGTAGATATCACGCCCGCAGAAGATAATTTGCCACAAGGCTATTTTAGAATCCATGATCAGCTGTTTTGCCGCGCAATTGTTGTTGATAACGGAGCTTCGGGAGCAGCATTAATTGCCATTGCAGGTGTAAATGCCGAGGTGTACAACATCATTGCTCAGAAACTGAAAGACGAATCACCTTATACAAATACCATTTTTTCGTCTATTACAAACGGCCGTTCAAATTCGGGCTACATTCCAAACGACGATGCTTTTCAGCGTTATACGTTCCAGGTGCTTAGCTCAAGTTTAAAACCGAACCATGCCGAGCGCGGAATTATTGATGGATTGGTTGAAATGATGACTGAAGTAGAATAATAAATAATCAACTAAAACCTAAGATATGAAACTAAAACAAATAACAATCTCAGTATTAATGCTGTTGGTTAGCTTGTTTTCTTTTGCACAAGACAGGCCCGGGCCAATAACCCGTCCGATGATTGTTGAGATAGCAAAAAACACCTATTTCATCAACGAGTTTGGAATGAACGCTATGTACGTTCTGGTGGGCGACAAAAGTGCGCTTGTTATCGATACCGGAACAGGTTTCTGCGATTTTAAAGGAATCATAGAAAAGTTAACCGACCTGCCTTACAAAGTAGTTTTAACACATGGTCATCCCGATCATGCCGGCGGAATCAATCAATTCGAAACCGTATACATGAACCTTGCGGATACCGCAATGGCAACGCACATTCCGTACGAGCAAAAAGCGGAATACGGTGACATCATGCGAAGAATGAGCATCGGTTACAAAGATGTTTGGGGATACATAAAAGAAGATGTGATTACAAGCACCGAATTGCCCGAAATCAAGCCAATTCAGGACGAACAGGTATTTGATCTGGGAAACCGAAAAGTTACTGCGTATTATGCGCCGGGTCACTCGCCGGGTTGTACTGCTTTTCTCGATCCTACAACTAAAATTCTGTTCTCGGGCGATGCTGCCAACGGCAATGTTGGTACACGCCTGCCGGTAAGCCAAACGCTGCGTTATTTGGTGCGTCTTAAAGAACTGCAGCCACAGTACGACAGAATGTTTACCGGTCATATTTCGTATGCCGGAACCATCGATGTATACTCGCAAAAGCTGGATGTTTTAGATGATATTATCGAAGCTTTCCGCTCGATTTTGCGTGGCGATGCAGAAGTAAAAGAAGTTCAGAATCACCTTTTCCCGGAAATGAAAAATACGGTGGCCGTTTACGGACAGGCAAGTGTTGGTTTCGATCCTAAGAATTTGTGGGAAGAAGGCAAAGAACATAAAATTTATTAGGAGCAGCTGCTATGAAAAATGTACGTTTCACCATCATCGCAGTTTTTTCGTTGTTGATCAGCTCTTTTGCTATAGCTCAGCAAAATGTTGATCGTCCTGGAGAATATTTTAAAGGTTTTGCGGGCTATTTAAAAGGTGCCGGCAGGGCTGAAAAAATGTATAAGGGTGATCAGTTTGTTCGAACCGAAACTGCTCGTGATATTTTCAATAGCTTATTTTTTCTAACCACTTATGGCTTGGAAAAACAAGATGATCCTGCAATTACCGCGTACTGGGCTTCAAAAGGTCTGAAAAAGGAAATCTATGATATGCAGGACTCGGCCCGAATGTGGTCGGTTTTTACGCCAAACGGTTATTACGAGAACTATGGCGACGATCACCAATTCCCGCTGGTTTTCTGTCTTCATGGCAACAACAATAATATTCTGCTGGCTGAAACATACGGCTTTGCCGAACTTGGTGGAAAAGAAGGATTTATAACCGTAGTTCCCTGGGCGGATAACGAAGATATTATTTTGGATGAGGTTCCTCGAATTATGGGAATCCTTAATGAAAAAGGTTATCCGATTGATGAGAGTCGGATTTATGCAGCCGGCTTTTCAAAGGGTGGAGCTGCAACCATGCAGGTTGGTATCAATTATCCTGAAATCTTTGCTGCAGTTGCACCGGGTGGCGCTAATCCTGCCAGCGAAGTTGGCGAAAACGATGAAGCGCTAAAAGTGATGGGGCCGAATCTGGGATTCACCGCTAAACAGTATGAAAATGCAGCGAAATATAAATTGCCTGTACTGTTTTTTGGCGGTACCTGCGATAATATGCCGCTTTCGGCAAATGCTGCTAACTGGATCAAAATCTCCGGTGCTATTGCGCCCGAGGTAACTGAAGAAACCGTTGCCAATATTACCGCACATTCCGGTTATGGAGTGGAACGAATGACCGGCCTTCAGTTCGACCTGGATAAAATGGAAATTAAAGCACAAGACGATACTTATTATTACACCGGAAGCTACTACAACGAAGACCATGTTTGCACATTCCGTGTTGTAGCCGTTGAAGGCGTTCCGCACTGGCTGGTAAAATCCGAAGCTGCCGAGGTGTGGAAATTCTTTTCGCAATTCGCGAGAGACACTGAATCAGGAAAACTTTTGTATTTAAAATAACCTAAATATTTACCGATGAAATTTAATAAAGTGTATAAAACTATGAAGTCTGTAATGCCTGCGCTTATTGTGTTAATAGGCCTGGGATTGCCGGCTTGTCAGGAATCCTCGAATGAAGAAGGAATAGCACTAGAACAGGGATTTAATAATGTGCCCGATGCGGCCAAACCACGAGTGTGGTGGCACTGGATGGGCGGAAACGTTGCCTGGGAAGGCGCAAAAGCCGATATGGACTGGATGACCCGGGTTGGAATTGGCGGTTTGCAATGTTTCCACGCCGGAATGGGGCAGGGACCCGAAAATTCCGTGGTTGAAAACTACTATCCATACATGTCAGACGGCTGGAAATCTGCTTTTGCAAAATCAGCAGCTTATGCCGATGAACTCGGACTGGAATTTGCAACCGCAGCATCTCCGGGATGGAGTGAAACCGGTGGACCGTGGGTTGAACCGGAAGACGGTATGAAAAAAATGGTGTATGCCGTTACTACAGTTGAAGGCGGCAAACCTTATACTGGTGTATTGAATCATCCGCCGGTAGTAACCGGAGTTTATCAAACCAGTACCGGTGGTTCCGGTCACCAGGGAAATATGGGAGCAGAAAAGCCTCAGTTGTATAAAGATCAGAAAGTACTTGCTTTCCAGGTTGCAGAAGATGAAATTCTTCCAACGCCAAAAATTACCGCAAGTGGTGGTCGGGTGAGTGCAGCAGTTCTTTCCGATGGTTTTTACGATCATCCGGGAATTACCCTTCCGGCAGCAAAAGAAGAAGGTGGAATTTCGTGGATTCAATTTGATTTTGGAAAACCCGTTACCGTAAAAGGATTGGTTTTATCTGCTCAGGCTCGCGGTCCGGTTGGTTACAAACTGGAATCGAGCAACGACGGATCGAACTGGACAGATACAGGTGCCGACATTCGTGGAGGAGGAGTGGTTCACACCAACTCTGTTGACAATGTGAGCGCACGTTATTTCCGTTTTGTAAGCATAAAACAACCGCCGTCTCCACCGGCACCATGGTTCCGTTGGGGATTTGGAACACCTCCGCCACCGGAAGCTATTAATATTTCGGAATTGAGTTTGTTGGGAACTCCAACCGTTCATTCGTTTGAACAAAAAGCGGCATACTTCTCTGATCATTCCAGCAGAGGCTACTATAACTTGCCAAGCGGAACAGCCGGTACCGATGCTGCCATAAAAACTTCTGAAGTATTGGATTTAACCGATAAGTTGAATGAAGACGGAACGTTAAGCTGGACACCTCCTGCAGGACAATGGATGGTACTCCGTGTTGGTTATTCGCTTACCGGTGCTCAAAACCGTCCGGCGGCTCCTGAAGCAACCGGTTTGGAAGTGGATAAGCTAGACTCAGCAGCGGTAAAACGCTACATGGATTATTACATCGATATGTACCGCGAAGCAGCTGATGGACTAGTTGGCGAGAAAGGATTACACGCCCTAATGTTCGACAGCTGGGAATCTGGTTTTGCTAACTGGACACCAAAAATCCTTGAAGGTTTTAAACAGAATATTGGATACGATGCTACTCCCTGGATGCCGGCACTGGCAGGTTATGTGGTGGAAAGTCCGGAGAAAACAGATTTGTTTTTATACGACTGGCGCCGTAATATTCAGCTGATGTTAAAACAACATCACTACGATTTCCTTACTCGTTATTTGCACGAAATTGGAATGATCCGCTACGGAGAAGCACACGAAGCCGGTTTTGCAACCATGGGTGAAGGAATGGAAATGAAACAAACTGCCGACATACCGATGGGGGCGATGTGGATGCATCACGAGCCCGGTTACATGGAAGGCAACTATTTTAACGACAACCAGGAGTCAGCTTCGGTTGCCCACATTTACGGACAAAATATTGCTGCTACCGAATCATTTACCGGCGGTCCGGCTTACGGAACTGCGCCATGGGATTTGAAATCGACTGCCGATGCAATTTTGCTTTCAGGTTCTAACCGCTTCGTAATCCACACCTCTGCTCACCAGCCTATCACCAGAGGTCCTGGTGTTACATTGGGCGTTGGACAAATGTTCTCGCGTAACGAAACTTGGGCCGAACAATCGAAAGTTTGGATCGACTATCTGTCGCGTTCATCATACATGTTGCAAGCCGGTAAAGCTGCCAACGACATTGCACTTTTCTACGGCGAAGAATCATCAATGACCGCCATTTACGGAAACGACTTTAAGCTTCTTCCTGACGGGTACCGCTACGATTTTGTAAGTGCCGACGTGGTTATGAATATGCTTTCAGTGGAAAACGGAGCATTGACCACCAAATCAGGAATGAACTACAAAGCGATTTTCTTAGGCAGAGGAGCTACAAAAATGACACTTCCTGTTTTAAAGAAAATGAAGGACTTTGTTGAGCAGGGTGCTGTTGTAATCGGAACACGTCCTGAAGGTTCGCCAAGTCTGGCCGACGATCCTGCAGAAGTTAAAGAAGTACTTGATATTCTTTGGCCGGGCGATGCAGTTGCAAGCGTTGGAAATGGTAAAGTTTTCAATACTGACGATTCTGCTATAGCCTTCAAAGAAATTGGCTTGGAGCCAGACTTTTCATGCGAATCACCGGTTGCCGACAGCGACGTAATGTTCCTGCACCGTAAATTGAATAACGGTGGTATTTACTTCGTAGCAAGTCAGACTGATAACGTAGAAAACATCAAAGCCAGCTTCCGCATCAGTGGTTACAAAGCTGAATTATGGGATCCTGCAACTGGGAAAATCAGTCCTGTATCGTATTCTTTCGATGGTGAGCGCACAAACGTTACTATTCCGCTCGACTCGTTTGGTTCGATCTTCGTGGTATTCCGCGAAAAAACAAAACAAAGCAGTGTAAGTATTCCGGTTCCAACCGAAAGAGTCATAACTCAAGTGGAAGGACCTTGGCAGGTTGAGTTCCAGGCTGAGCGTGGCGCTCCTGCATCGGCTACTTTAGACAAACTGATCGATTTCCGCGAAAGCGCTGACGAAGGAATTAAATATTTCTCGGGAATTGCCACTTACAAAAAATCGGTTGACGTTGCACAGGAAACAATTGATAATGGAGATGTAGTTATCGACCTTGGTTTGGTTAATAATCTTGCAGAAGTTTGGGTGAACGGTCAATTAGCCGGAACAACCTGGAAACCTCCTTATCGCGTTGATATTACTGATTTTGTAACTGCCGGTTCTAACGACATCGAAATTAAAGCCGTGAATACATGGGTGAACCGTTTGATCGGTGATGCACAGCCTGGTGTTAGCGACGACGAGAAAATTACATTGACAACACGTCCATTCTACCGCGCAAATTCACCATTGGTACCTGCCGGATTGATCGGTCCTGTTGAAATTATGAGTTTAGCAACCAACTAAAAATTTATACAGATGAAACGTAAAAATACAATCAAACTTATTCTTTGGAGCCTGGTAATATTTATGGCTTGTCCGGCATTTGCTCAAACCGGTTTAAAAGTAGGAGCAGCAAAAGTAGATATCACACCAAAACAAAGCGACCTGAAAAGTTCGACAGATATCATTCGCGATAAGCTTTTTGTACGCGCCATTTATATCGATAACGGAACAAATTCAGCGGTATTGGTAGCTATCGATGCCGGTGGTATTCATGAAATTGATGATGTACTGGCGAAATCATCAGCATCAACAGGATGTCCGGCACAAAACTATGTGGTTACCGGAACGCATACACACAGTGGTAACACCGGAGGTCTTTTTAACGGAGCTCCTACTGCGGAAACAATTGCCGATGCGATTGTTGCTTCTGTCGATCAGGCGAAAGCAAATATGGCTCCAGCTCGTGTAGGCTATGGAACTACAGAGGTGGATCTGAACGTAAACCGCGATAATTTCGATGAGAATTTAGAGTGGCACCAAACCGCAAACTGGAACGGTCCTTCAGATAAAACGCTGGCAGTAATAACTTTCCTTGGCGAAGACGATGTGCCAATTGCAGTGTACATGAATTACGCCATGCACCCGGTTAATTTCTTTATGAGTGGTGTTGTTAGTGCCGATTTCCCGGGCGATGCAACGAAATATGTTGAAGATATGTTCGACGGAAAAACTGTGGCTTTGTTTAGCCAGGGAGCTTCCGGCGACCAAAATCCTAAAATGGCATACACTTCTATTTTCCAGGAAGGGCAGATCAAAGGCGTTTTGCCTCCACCTGCAGAGCCTTCAACAGGCAGACAACCATCGTTTGACGGACCGGGTGAAATTCCTGCTGACCAACTTGAAGCACATAAAAAAGTTGTTGATCGCAAAAGCGACTATGTACACATGTTAGGAACTACTTTAGGTAACAATGCTGTACAGGTTATGCTTTATCATACGCAATACGAAAAGAGTTCGAATATCTGGTGCAAAAAAGAGGATGTTGTTTGTCCCGGCCGAGTTCGTATTGATACAAAAGGTCGCGAAAATTACGATCCGGGATACAAAGATGGTCCGGATGTACACATTGGTTTGGGTTTGGTTCAGATTGGCGATATCAATTTGGTAACCGTTAGTGGCGAGGTGTATTCAGAAATTGGTATGCGATTGAAAGCTGAATCTCCTGCATCTAAAACTATGATGGTTACATTGACCAACGGAACGCGAACAGGATATATTTATTCTACACAGGCCAGTACTCACCTTACTTTCCAGGTAATTGGTTCAAACCTTAAACCCGGATTTGCTGAACCTGCAATCGTGAATACCGCAATTGAAATGATGGAAGAATCAAAACTTTAAAAGCTTATTTATAACTTGCAGAACAGCTTTAGAATTAAAACCTTATAAAATAATCATGATGAAGAAATCGATCGCTCTAATTTTTATGTTGACTTTATGTCAACTAACGATAATGGCGCAAATGCCGGCTGCCAACTTCGAGGGAGAAGAAGTTTTTAAAAACGACGATGTCGTTTTCCATAAAATCGACGACCACACCTGGGTGGGTACCGGGCACATGTCGGCGAACGAAAGCATTTATCTGATTGAAGGAAATGATAAAGCTGTTCTGCTTGATGCTGCAACCAAGATTACCGATCTGGATAAAATTGTGGCTTCAATTACCGACAAACCGGTTACACTGATGCTTACACACGTGCATCCTGACCATGTTGGTGCGGCCGATTATTTCCCGGTGGTTTATATGAATCCCGGCGACAAAGAATCTGCTGCCCAGATGATGCCAAATTACAAAGGCGAGTTTAAGTACCTGGAAGACGGACAGGTTATCGATCTTGGTGGCCGAAAACTGGAAGTTGTTTTCACTCCCGCACATACGTGGGGATCTACTACCTATATCGATAAAGAAGCCGGTTATGGTTTTAGCGGCGATTCATTTGGCTCCGGAAACTTGTTAATGTTTGCCGGAACTTTCTCTGACCTGATTGCCACTTGCGAGAAAATGAGTGCAGTTATGGAGAAAGACGGTATCGAAAAATTGTATCCGGGTCACTTTCGTGGCGACAATCCTGAAACAAAACAACGCGTGGAAGATCTGATCACCTTGAGTAAAGATATTCTTTCGGGTAAAGAAAAGGGCGAGGAAACGGAAGGTAACCGATTTGGTTTTAACCACATCGCTACCAAGTACGGTGTGCGCGTAAATTACGGTGACAAAACTATGAAATAATCAATATTGCAAATACTGAACCTAAAAAAGAATAAAATGAATCCAATAAACAGAAGACAATTTGTAAACCGATTATCATTAACAGCTGCCGGAACCATTGCTTTTTCAGGCCTTGCCTATTCATCAGGTAAGTTCATGTCGGGTTTTGGTGCCGAAGAGTTTGTAACAGCTGAAAGCGCCACAGGAAAATTACGGGGCGTAAGACAAGACGGTGTAAATATCTTCAAAGGAATTCCGTACGGAGGTTCTGTTTCGGGCGAAAATCGGTTCCGTCGTCCTCCAAAAGTTGATCCGTGGACAGGTGTTCGTGATGCGCTGGAACTGGGTGCTCCATCCTTGCAAACTTCGGGTTGGGGACCAAAACCTGCTGAAGATTGTCTGTTCCTGAATGTGTGGACTCCGGCCAACGACAATAAAAAACGCCCGGTAATGTTCTACAATCACGGTGGTGGTTATGTTACCGGATCGGGTGGCTCAGGCGGACAAGACGGTGCAAACCTGGCTCGATATTTCGATGTGGTAGTGGTGCAAACCAACCATCGACTGGGTTTATTGGGTTTTCTGTATTTAGATGAAATTGCCGGTGCCGATTACGCCGGATCGGGAAATATGGGCGTGCTGGATATTACTGCCGGATTAAAATGGGTGAATGAAAACATTGACCGTTTTGGTGGTGATCCGAATAATGTAATGGTATTTGGCGAGTCGGGTGGCGGTGGAAAAACGTCGTGTATTTATGCTATGCCGGAAGCTTCGCCTTATTTCAATAAAGCATCGATTGAAAGCGGCCCGGGCGTTCGGATGCTCACAAAAGACCTGGCTGCCGAAACCACCGAAATGGTGCTGAAAGAAATGAATATCGCCAAAAATGACTGGCGAAAATTGTTAGAGGTTTCACCGGAGCAATTGTTGGAGATTCAGAATAAATTCATGTTTATTCCTCCTTTCCAGGCAGAAATTGGAATGCCAGAAATGCATGGATTTGGGCCTGTGGTTTATGGCTCTGTTTTACCAAATCACCCCTTCGATCCAACAGCACCAAAAATCTCAAAAGACAAACCTTTGCTTACCGGATGGAACGAAGATGAATACGCATTTTTTGCGATGCAAAACAGGAATACCGAATTTACAAAATACACTTTTGAGGATCTTCCTTCGAAGCTGGAAGCACAGTTTGGTACTGATGCTGCAACAATAGTGAATGCGTACCGCAAAGCTTCGCCAAATGCAACGGCTCCTCAAATATTTATGGCTGTTTCATCGATTAATATGATGGGCCTGGGTTCCATTGAAATTGCTGAGCGCAAAACCAAAGAAGACGATGCGCCTGTTTACCTGTACAATTTCGGGTATAAATCAGACATGAAAATTCCGGGATCGGATTTCCCAATGGGAACGCCGCACGCCATGGATATTTCCTATAAATTCAACAATGTGCAGCCTCCAAAAGAGGGCGAGGAGCAACGACGTATGTTTGGCGACAGTTCGCCTGCAAGCTGCAAGGCATCGCACAATTTTGCCGAATTGTGGACCAACTTTGCGCGTACAGGTGTTCCTTCGGCAGAAGGCGCTCCGGAGTGGCCAGCCTACAATTTTAAAGATCGGCCAACCATGCGAATCGATACCGAGTGTACAATAATCAACGATCGATACAAAGTTGAATTGGATATGTGGAGGAAAATTGGAAAATTACATACTGTTTGAATAAACGAAGTTCGTTCTTGGTAGTCAAAGACTTTATTCGCAATACTGTTGAGACAGATTTATAAAGATAGTTTGCATTAAAAGCACAAGAATTCAACAGTGAATTAACCTTTAAAAGTTTAAAATGATGAGAAAGTTTATGATTCTTAGTTTGGTTCTGTTCGTTATAAGCGTTGCAGCTTTCGCACAAGGAGGATCAAATGGTTTATTAATGCCAAAATTCATAAAACCTACCGATAACAGCACTAGTACAGTGTTGACCGATCTGACAAAAGAAAGACATTTTTTCAGAGAACTACCGGCAGACAGTGAAATGAATCTTTTAAAGGATGTTGTTTTTCACGAAACAAAAAGTATTGATGGCGATCCGATGTCGCTAAAAATGGATATCCTTACCTACAAAGATGACAAGGTTCGTCCGTGTGTGGTTTATGTTATTGGCGGAGGTTTTTCTTTTGCCGCAAAAGAGCGAAATCTGTACGATCGTTACGAAGTTGCAAAAGCCGGTTATGTTATTGCAAGTGTGCAGTACCACGTAATCAGTACAGGAATTTACAGCGACGCCGTTAAAGATGTTAAAGCCGCAATTCGTTATATGCGTGCCAACGCCGAAAAATACGGAGTTGATCCTGAAAATATTGGTATTTGGGGCGAATCAGCCGGAGGTTATTTAACTGCGATGGTTGCCACAACAAACGGTGAAAAACAGTTTGAGGAAGGTGAAAATCTGGATCAAAGCAGCGATGTAAAAGCAGCTGTTGATGCTTATGGTTTGTCTGATCTTACAAAAATCGGTGCCGACTATGACGAAGATGCAGCAAACGCGCACTTCACGGTTATCTCTCCCGACGGACAGTTTATTCACGGTAAAAACAGCGGATTGACAAGTTTGGACAAACCGGAGATTGTTGCCATAGCAAATCCAATAAATTATGTAGACAAGAACGACCCTCCGTTTTTGCTTTTCCATGGAACAAACGATATGGCCGTTTCGCCAAGTCAGACCTTGTTATTGCACAACGCTTTGCGTGAAAAAGGTGTTTCGTCAACACGTTATGTGCTCGACGGTGCCGGACATGCCAGCGCCGAATTTTCTGATCCGCAGGTGATAAATATTATTGTTGATTTTTTAGATAAGCACCTGACGAAATAAAGGGAGGAAGAATGAATGTTTCCTGCGTAAACAGTGTTTATTTTAAAAAATTCAATTTATAATTATAAAAAAAACTGAACTTATGATATCAGTAAAAAGTATTACTGCAGCTATTCTTATGGTAGGATTGTTTGCATGTCAAACTTCAACCACAAACGCACCCGCAACTGATTCGCAACCGGGATCACATCCGATGATCGCCAACAGCGAAACAGCGCAAACAAGCACCGAAAGTGGCGATGTGATTGGGTATGTGCACGACGGAGTTTTCAACTACAAAGGAATTCCGTATGCTAAAGCCGAGCGTTTTATGCCGCCGCAAAAGCCCGATAAATGGGAAGGTGTGCGTAGCTGTCGCTCGTATGGTCCGGTTTGCCCGATCGATGTTTCATCGATGATTTTGGCCGACGAAATGGAATTTGCCCAGCAGCACAATTTCTGGTTCATGAAAGAGGAAGATTGTAACAATCTGAATGTTTGGTCGCCGGGAATTAACGACGGTAAAAAACGTCCGGTAATGGTTTGGTTGCATGGTGGTGGTTACACTGCCGGTTCATCGTGCGAATTGCCAAGTTACGATGGCGAGAACTTAAGTCGCACCGGCGATGTGGTGGTGGTTTCCATTAATCATCGCTTGAATGTACTTGGTTTCCTCGATTTGTCAGCTGTTGATGAAAAATATGCTCAGTCGGCCAATGTGGGAATGATGGATGTTGTTGCCGCGCTGGAATGGGTGCATAACAACATTGCAAACTTTGGCGGCGATCCTGCTAACGTAACTATTTTCGGTCAGTCCGGTGGTGGCGGCAAAGTGGCTACCATGCTTTACACGCCTTCTGCAAAAGGTTTGTTCCACAAAGCAATTATGCAAAGTGGTGTTGCCGGAAGTTACAGCACCAAAGAAGCTACTCAAAAACTGGGTTTGGCCGTTATGGAAGAATTGGGTCTGAAAAAGAGTGAAGTTGAGAAATTAAAAGATATTCCGCACGACGAATTGTTAGCCGCCGGAAACCGTGCGATTGCCAAAAACAGTGGTGCAGGAATGGGCCGTTTAGGCTGGGCGCCATCGTGCGATGGTGTATTTATTCCTTTGCAACCGGGAGCTCCCGGAGCCGAAGATCTGGCTAAAGATATTCCTGTAATCATGGGATCTAACCAGGTTGAATTTGGTTCGTTTGGCGGAGGTGCCGATTTGTTGCACGCCGATGAGGCGACTATCATTGAAAACCTGAAAGGGCGTTACGGCGACAAAACCGATGCATACGTGGCAGCTTTCAAAAAGGCGTATCCAAATACAAAATTACCTTCCGACATGAAAGACGTGGATCTGATGTTTCGCCCGATGTTGCTGAATTTTGCCAAAATAAAATCAGCAGTTCCTGGTGGAGCGCCGGTTTACAACTACGTATTTAAATGGAATGCACCTCATTTGGATGGCATGTTAAAATCGAGCCACTGTATGGAGATTGCATTTGTTTTTAACAACATTGCACGCACCGAAGAATACAACAGTGGATCGCCTGAAGCGTATGCGCTTGCTGAGAAGTTGAGCAAAACGTGGTCAACTTTCGCACACACCGGAAATCCAAACAACGAGGATATGCCCGAGTGGGAGCCGTTTACTCCCGATGGCGGCGCTACAATGTTATTCGATAATCAATCGGAACTGGTTCATAATCATGATAAAGAAATGATCGAGATTGCCACTTCAGTTCCTCAACCAAGTATCTTTTAATTCTTGAAAATGAAGAAAATAGTTTTATTACTTAACGCGATATTGATAGCTACGATCGGTTTGTATGCACAACCACAATTTAAAATTGATGGTGAAGAAGTGTACACAGGCGACGATGTGGTTTTTCACCAAATTGATGAGCATACCTGGGTTGGAACCGGAAAAGCCATGTCGAACGAGAGTTTGTATTTGGTGGAAGGAAGTGAAAAAGCTTTGCTGATCGATGCCGGAACAAACATTAAAGGTTTGGATAAAATTGTGGAGTCGATCACTTCAAAACCATACACGGTGGTGGCTACTCACGTACATCCCGATCATACCGGTCCATCGATCGATGTGTTTTCAGAGATCTATATCAATGAGGCCGATACAGTTGGAATTCCTCAGTTTATGCCTGATTATAAAGGCGAAGTAAAATTCCTGAAAGATGGTGAGATCTTTGATCTTGGCGGAAGAAAAATTGAAGTGGTTTTCACTCCCGGTCATACTCCCGGATCGACAACTTTTATCGATAAAGCTGCCAAATACGGATTCAGTGGCGACTCGTTCGGGTCGGGTAATTTATTGCTGACAACCAACTTCTCTACGCTGAAAAATACTTGCGAGAAAATGAGCAAAGTAATGGCTGATAACGGTATCACAGAACTTTATCCCGGTCACTTTTTTGGTGGAAATAAAGAAACCAAAAAGCGGGTTGACGATCTTGAAAAAATCAGTAAAGAAGCATTATCAGGAGAATTAAAAGGAGATGAGAACCCACAAGGATTTATGGGGCTTAACCTTTTAATTAATCGCGATGGTGTTCGCGTAAATTACAGCGAACAAGCTTTAAAATAAATAATCAATCAAATTAAATCAAAAACATAATACAATGAAAAATCTAATTACATTAATACTCATACTATCTGCATTTGTAAGCTCAGCACAAATGTTTGGTCCACCACGAAATAACGAATGGGACGCAAGTTGGATTTGCGTGCCCGAAGCCGGAGCAACTGACGCAGGTTTGTACCTGTTCCGTAAAACAATAAATTTTGATGCTGTTCCCGCTAAATTTGAGATGCGCGTAACGGCTGATAATCGCTACAAATTGTACATCAACGAACAACTGGTTTCGTTGGGGCCTGCTTTAGGCGATTTGAAACACTGGAATTACGAAACTGTTGACATTGCTCCATTCCTGAAACAAGGCGAAAATATTATTGCTGCTGAGGTTTGGAACGAAGGTGATATGAAACCTGTTTCTCAATTCTCGTGGAAAACCGGATTTTTGTTCCAGGGGACCGACGATGCAACCAAAGTGTTGAACACCAACGATTCATGGAAATGTATCGAAGATAAAAGTTACACGCCTATCCGTCAGCAGGTTCGTGGTTATTATGCAGCGGGTGCCGGTGAAAAAATCGACATGAATTATGCTGTAAAAGGATGGAAAGCGCTTGATTTCGACGATGCCAGCTGGAAATCTGCAAAAGCAGTTTTCGAACGTTCAACAAGAGGAATGGGCTTTAACACCCGCGGCGGATGGACCTTGCAGCCATCGATTATTCCTCAAATGGAAATGACTTACCAACGTTTGGTGTCGACACGAAAAGCGGAAGGTGTTACTGTGCCTACCAACTTCCCTGAAGAAAAGGTGGCCATTGAAGTGCCTGCAAATACAACTGCAAAAATCCTGCTCGATCAGGAAGTTTATACCAACGCTTATCCAACGCTTGTATTTAGCGGCGGCGATGAAGGTACAATTGTAATTACCTATTCTGAAGGTTTGTACGATGCCGAAGGCGCGAAAAACAATCGTAACGAGATTGAAGGAAAAACGATTTCCGGACGTATGGATACCATTATTTCGGACGGTTCGCAAAACCAGACTTTCACTACCTTGAACTGGAGAACTTACCGTTATTTGGAAATAAAAGTGGAAACAAAAGACAGTCCGCTTTCCATCGAAGATTTCTATGGAACATTTACAGGTTATCCGTTTGAAATGAACGCCAAGATTAACGCCAACGATGCTGAGTTGGATAAAATTCTGGATATTGGCTGGCGTACGGCTCGTTCTTGTGCGGTTGAAACTTACATGGATTGCCCGTATTACGAGCGTTTACAATACATTGGCGATGCACGAATTCAGTTGTTTGTATCGTATTTCAACAGTGGCGACGATCGTTTGGCAAAAAATGCATTGAACCTGATGAACAACTCTCGCCAGGTGGATGGATATACTTTAAGTCGTTATCCGGATACTCAAAACCAGGTGATTGCAACCTATTCGATGTGGTTTGTTTGCATGTTGCACGACTACCTGATGTACGGAAGCGATCCTGAATTTTTGGATGACAAATTGCTGGGATCTCGCCAGATTTTGAACTACTTCATCAGTTTTGTTGACGACGACGGTTCATTGAAAAACCTGCCGGGATGGAACTTTACCGACTGGGCAAGCAACTGGCGTATGGGAACTGCTCCTGCCGCCGAAGACGGAAGTACTGCTTTGCTCGATCTGCAGTTGTTACTGGCTTTGCAGGCGGGTATGGAACTGGAGCAAGTTCAAGGTAGCGAAGAGTATGCGGACATGTATGCAAGCCTTGCGAAAAAAATGTCGGAAACCATTAAAAGCAAATATTGGGATGCTTCGCGCAACTTATTTGCCGACACTCCTGATAAAAAGGATTTCTCGCAACACACCAATTCAATGGCAATTTTAGCCGGACTTACTACTCCGGAACAAAACGTTAAAATTGCTGAGCAGATGTTGGAAGATGAGTCGCTGACTCAGGCTACTATCTATTTCAAATATTATTTGCACCTGGCATTGGCGAAAGCCGGTATGGGCGACGATTTCCTGGAATGGCTGGACATCTGGCGTAAAAATATCGATCTTGGTTTAACTACCTGGGGCGAAACTTCTGAGGTTGAAACTACACGCTCTGATTGCCATGCATGGGGAGCAAGTCCAAATATTGAAGCTTATCGCATAATTCTTGGAATCGAGAGTGCTGCACCATATTTCAAAAAAGTAAAAATTGAGCCAAATATCGGTGCATTCGAAACCATTAGCGGCGAAATGCCACACCCGGCCGGTAAAATTGCTGTTGCATACGATAATTCAGCAAGCGGTTTAAAAGCTGAAATCAGCTTGCCGGAAGGAATTACCGGAACATTTGTTTGGGAAGGTAAAAGCTATGAATTGAAGAGTGGAAAGAACAACCTTGAAATGTAGATTCCATTTCTGAACAGTTATTTTCAATTTGAACAAAATAAATTCAATTGTCTAATATAAAAACATGAGGAAAATCTTTACATCGATCGTAATAATGTCATTATTGATCAGTTCGTTTTGTTACGGTCAAACCAGGTCTGGTTCGGAAATTACTATTAATGAAAACGATTTAACCAAAGTGGGAACTTCAATTTCTGCATCTGAAATTGGAGAGCCTGTAAGTGGTGTAAAACTTTACGCTCCACGTTGGATGGATGCAACAGAAACAATGCCCGCATTTGCAGTGGTGGAAGGATCGATAATGCCTGTCGATCCTGAAGGGTGGCCAATTAATTTCAGAGTACTTTTACCTGCAAAATGGACGTTGCGAGCCATGCAGCAAGGTGGTGGCGGAATGAATGGAACCATAACGGTGAGTGATGGAAACAATCCCATGTTTGCTCGGATGCACGGCCCGATAATACAAAAAGGAATTGCCTTGTATGGTAGCGATTCCGGACACCAGGTAGAGGGAAGGGGAAGGCCCGGAGTTCCTCCCGCAAAACTGCTTGCCACCGGACCAACAACCGGCGATGAATGGTCGTTAAACGAAGAAGCGATTCGTAATATTGGGTACATGCAGATGAAAAAAACGCACGATGCTGCTATGGTAATTATGAAAAGACTTTATGGAGCAGAACCTAATTTTAATTACTATGTTGGTACATCTCACGGAGGCCGAGAAGCACTTACTGTTGCACAGCGTTACCCTAAAGATTATGATGGTATCATTTCGAACGTACCGATCGTAAACTTTTCTACTTTGATGTTGTCTCCTGAGTTGATTCGCATTCAGGAAATTCCAGTAAAGAATTGGGTGACAAAAAATAAAGTAAAAGCAATTACACACGAATTCCTTCGCCAGACCGACGAATTGGATGGCTTGTCGGACGGGATTATTAGCAATTATGTTGAAGCTCGCCAGATTTTTAATGTAAACGACGGAATTGGCACCGACGATCCATGGGCTGCTCTGCGTGCACCTAATAATGTCGATCCCGATCCGAACGATAATACCGTGTCGGCAAAATTAACCGACGGACAAATTGAAACGATGGAATTTTCTTACAGTTCGTATAAATTCACCAATCCGCTTGCCAATGGAGTTGAATCGTTTGGCATGTGGACTCCAACCATTGAACCCGACGGATTTGGAATGATTACGGATACACGTTTTAAAGGACAGGAGGGAGCTGCTGAAGATGCCCCAATGCATACAGGTCTTGGAATATTAGGCGTAACCGGTTTCCTAATGCAGGATCTTTCAGCAAATCCGCTGGATTATGTGGAAGGTGGTAAATATGAAAAACGCCGCCAGCAATTATCGAAATGGCTTGATAGTACCGATCCCGATCTATCTGATTTCTACAAAAGAGGAGGGAAAATAATATTTACCATCGGGGGCATCGATAACATCGCTTCATCCGGAGCACAAATGGATTATTACCAGTCATTAATAGACGAAATGGGCTGGAATAAACTGGATAAATTCGCGCGACTTTATGTTGTCCCGAATGGTAACCACATGTTATTTGGACGAAGTTATAATGAAAACGGAAAAGGTGAGCCTGTTGAGGTTCGACGTCTTGCTTCTCCAGATCAGTTACAAAAATTCGATATGCTCATCGATTGGGTGGAAAATGAAAAAGCACCGGCCAAAACCCTTGTTGTGGATGAAAAAGGAAAAATGGGAACCGAGTCCAGTGTGAAAGGGTATTTATTGTGTTCTTACCCGAATTATCAAAAATATGTTGGTGGACCGACCGATGTTGCGGCTTCCTATAAAAGTACTGCCCCCGGAAAATAAACCGAAAATCAAATTACCTGATAAATCAGAAATCAAACTATAAAACCAAATGGAATGAAACAAACTAAATCAATTAAGAATATATTGGTAATTGTTGCCGGACTGTTTTTTGTTACAGTTTCGCAAGGTCAGGAAATTCAGCGACGAAGAGGGCCACAAGTGGTTTCTCCGGAAATAGGAAGTGATAACAGTGTCATTTTTCGGCTATATTCTGAAGATGCAAAATCGGTTATAGTAAATGGCAGTTGGATGGGATTTGGAGAGAGTGCTGAAATGACAAAAGATGCAGAAGGAGTGTGGTCTGTAAAAGTTGATCCGCTTGAGCCATCGATGTATCATTACAATTTTATTTTGGATGGGGTAAGTATTCTTGATCCCCGAAATCCGCAGGCAATGCGGGACGGAACAAGGTATGCGAACACACTTCTGATTACTGGCGAAGCTTCAGAAGTTTTTCAGGTCAACGATGTTCCGCACGGAGCAATAGAAAAGGTGTGGTACAATTCACCTACATTGAAATTAAACCGTAGAATGTACGTGTACACACCTCCTGGATATGCCGACAGCAAAGAGAAATATCCTGTACTGTACCTGCTTCATGGAGGCGGTGGCGACGAAGATGCCTGGACTTCTTTGGGAAGAGCCAACTACATACTGGATAATTTGATCGCGGCAGGGAAAGCCAAACCGATGATCGTTGTGATGACCAATGGAAATCCGAATCAAAAGGCAGCCATTACCGAAACTCAACCCGAACCTACTGATGCAGCTTTCGCGATGGCTTCTGATCAATTTCCGGTTAGTTTGGTAAATGATGTTGTGCCTTATATTGAAAGTCATTTCCGCGTTATTGCCAACAGTTCAAACCGCGCCATTGCCGGATTATCAATGGGATGTTTGCACACGCAAATTGCTTCCTTAAATAACCCGGAAATGTTTAAATACATGGGCTTGTTTAGCCTTGGTTTACATCCCGACGACAATAACCTGAAGGAAATAATGAAACCGCTGATAGCTGCTTACGATAAGAACCTGAAAACATTGCAAAAGAATTACAAACTGTTTTATGTGGCATGTGGAACCGAGGACTTTGTTTATGAGGGCGTGCAGAATCTTCGTAAAAAACTGGACGACAATAATTTCGAATACATTTATAATGAAACCGGTGGCGGACATACCTGGGCTAACTGGAGAAATTATTTATCTGATTATGTACCAAGATTATTCAAGTAATTTGACTAATACCTGGCAAGTCTCGCAATGTGCTGATTTTATGAGTTTAACTGCTGAAATTGATTAAAAATGGATAAGTATATAAAACATACCCTTGAAAGTGGCATTTCCCGTCGAAGTTTCCTGTCGCGTGCTGCTGTTGCATCGTGTGCTGCCGGTTTAGCCGGATTTGCCGGGTGCAAGCCCGACAGCCCCACTCAGGAGACATTTAATGAGAGTATGATCTACGGGAAAAGCACAGATGATGCAGCAAAGCTTTCGTTTCTGCCAAAACCGGAGAAAATACCGGAGAGTGAGATTAGTAAGACAGAATCATTTGATGTGGTAATTGTTGGGGCAGGTGCTTCGGGAGTTCCGGCAGCGCTGTCGGCACTCGAAAACGGTGCGTCAGTTGCAGTTCTTCAAAAGGAAAATATTGCTATTTCTCAGGGTAATTCCGGTGCAGGAATCGATCTTGAAACAAGTGATAAAGCCGGTGTCGAGGCGCTGGTGTCGCGATTAATGGGAGACAATGCACATCGTTGTAATCCGAAATTGCTCCGCGAGTGGGCATACAATTCGGGTGAAGCCGTTTCATGGGTGATCGACCGTGCACAAAAGGCAGGCGCAAAAGTGATTGACCAGGGGAATCTTCAGCAGGTAAATATCCTAAAAATGAATGGTTATAATCTTGGTTTTCATACTGCATATTTTGGCTCGAAACCTTATACCAATGGCGATGGAATGCGCGATTTGGCAGCTTATGCAGAGAAACAAGGTGTGAAGTTTTTTTACAGTACTCCTGCAGTTCAGCTGGATCAAGAGGGTAGTGGCGAAATTACCGGCGTTATCGGGAAAAAGCAGGATGGCGCGTACACCAAATTTCTGGCAAAAAAAGGTGTTATCCTTGCTACCGGCGATTACCAGAACAATAGAGCCATGTGCGATTATTTTGTTCCTGATGCCAAAAATTTTGGACGCAAACAATCGCGCAAAACCGGTGATGGATTCGTATTAGGATATTGGGCCGGTGGTGTTATTGAGCCAATCGGTCATACAAAAATGTTGCACGATTTTGATGCCGGGCCGGCTACCATGTGCGATATGCCATTCCTGACTGTCGATCATGCGGGAAAAAGGTTTGTAAACGAAAGCGTGGAAATGTCGCTGCTGTGTAATTATTTACGCGGACCCGAGAAAACCGGGCAGTATTCGCAGATATTCGATGCGAATTATATGACACAGGCCAAAAACTGGCCGGGCGTTTTGGTGTCACCCGAAGACATGAAAAATTACATGCCTGATGAGGATGTTCCACATCGTCACGGAGTGTACGAAGCTTTTATAAATACGCATAAAGCTGATACACTTGACGAGCTTGCGGTTAAAATTGAAGCCGATCCGGAGACCTTGAAAGCAACCGTAAAAAGATACAATGAGTTGGTAGCGTCGAAACAAGATACTGATTTCGGGAAAGCAGCCGAATTTCTGAAACCAATTGATACACCTCCGTTTTATGGTATTCACCGGACATTGCGGTTGTCGGCAGTTTGCTCAGGACTTCTTGTAGATGAAAACCATCAGTGTTTGAATTCCGAAGGAGAAAAAATAAAAGGCTTGTATGCAATAGGTAATCTAGGGGGTGGTTTTTACGGCGGCGTGGATTATCCGCTAACCGTTTATGGTTTGTCATTGGGACGCTGTTACACTTTCGGCTACCTGGCCGGACGACACGTTGCTAATCTGCAACCTTCAACTTAAAGCTTTTTTACTACTTACAAACTTTTAATTCGATTGAAATGAACCATAAAAATAAATCAGCCGGCAATAAATCAAAAGGCAGAATGTGGAGAACACTGATTATTTCAGCTATTATAATTATTGCCTTATCAGGGCTGGTAACCGGCGGGGTATACTGGCACGATCAGCCGGGTTTTTGTACCAACTGTCATACTCCAATGAACGAATATGTTGACAATTATTATGGCGGAGATACAACGCTAATGATAACAAGGCATGTAATGACAGACTCAGTATCACTTCGATGCCTTGATTGCCACAGTCAGAAACTAAATGAACAGTTAACGGAAGGAGCGCACTGGCTTACCGGAAATTATACATTTCCTTTGGAAAAACGAGATTTTGGAACACGAAGCTTTTGTTTGACCGTCGGTTGCCACGTTGAAGCTGATATTATTACAGCAACAACAGGAAATCATAATATGTCATTTGCTTTTAGCCAGCATGATCCTCGACATGGAAAGCAGGAATGTTCAAGTTGTCATTCCATGCATGGACAATCGGTATATACCTGTAATCAATGTCATCATTTTGATTTACCCAAAGGCTGGATTTCGCCTGCGCCCAATGGAATGATTGCCGTAAACAATTAATAATTGCCCTCGAATTCAGATTTATCTGAAACGATGTACAGTTAGTTAGCCGAAAATATATTATACCTCAATCCCGAATACAACCTGCATAATGATTGTCAACTTAAAAATGCAGATCATTCATTGATCTTTTTGTTCAACAAGTGGGTTTCAATGCATAAAATAAGTCTCAGCCAATCTGATGGGACGATTTAGATATACAAATCGGATAGCTTTAGAACTCTTTGTTTTTTTATATTTTTAGACAAAATAATCTATTCAACTAACAATTGAGACATATCTAATTTTTTAAAACCTTTATCATGAGTAACAAACTTAGTAGAAGAAATTTAATAAAGACTGTTGGTCTTGCCGGATCGGGTGTAATACTTGGTAGTAGAGCTTCCGGAAATATTATCCGGCCTGAAATTATGCCTGACAGGGCAAAAAGCACAGCCGGAAAAGTTAACCTGGCATTAATTGGTATTGCCAATCAGGGAGCCAATGACGCCAAACAATTTATTGATACAGGGCTTGCAAATATTGTTGCCGTTTGTGATGTAGATCTTGATTCTGAAGGCGCTCAGAAAACAATTCAGTTAGTACCAAAAGCAAAACAATACCGCGATTTTAGGGTAATGTTTGATGAAATGGCCGGCGATATTGATGCTGTTCAGGTTGCGATACCCGATTTTGCACACTTCCCGGTTTGTATGGCAGCCATGGAATTAGGAATTAGCGTTTATGTTGAAAAGCCTATGGCACGCACTTTCCTGGAAGCCGAATTAATGGCAAAGGCAGCTTTGAATAATCCTAAACTGGCAACTCAGGTTGGTAACCAGGGACACTCAGGCGAGAATTATTTCCAGTTTAAAGCATGGAAAGATGCAGGTATAATTAAAGATGTAACTGCGGTAACTGCATTTATGAACGGTCCACGCAGATGGCATCCGTATGATCCGAAAATCTCCAAATTTCCTGATGCTCAACCTCTGCCAAAAGGAATGACTCCGAAAGATTGGGATACATGGTTAACAACAGCGGGTTATCATGATTTCAATGAGAAATTTCATCCTGGAAACTGGCGTGGATGGTATGATTTCGGAATGGGAGCTCTTGGAGACTGGGGCGCGCATATCCTCGATACGATTCATCAGTTTCTTGAACTTGGATTACCTTACGAAATTGAACCGGTTCATGTGCTGAACCGTAATGATTTTTTCTTCCCGCTGGAAACAACTCTTAAATTCAGGTTTAAAAGCAGAGGAGACATGCCTGCCTGCGATATAACCTGGTACGATGGTGTTGATAATCTTCCAACATTTCCAGAGGGATATGAATCAGTAACTGCAACAGTCGACAACTCTATTCCGCCTCCAGGAGGTGTACGTCCTCAGGGAACTCCGCCAGCCGGAGCTCAAAGACCAAGAAGGCGCAGGAATATGGCTGGAAAAATTATCTACAGTAAAGGATTAACATTTAAAGGAGGTACTCACTCTGCTCCTCTTTTTATTATTCCTGAAGAGAAAGCAAAAGAAATGGCTCCACATTTACCTGAATATCCTGAAAGTCCGTCTAATCATTATGCAAACTTTTTGAAAGCATGTTTGGGTGAGGAAGAAACGCGTTCGCCATTCGAAATTTTTGCGCCTTTAGCGCAAATATTTTCTCTTGGTGTTATTGCAATGCGTCGTAACCAGAAACTTATATTCGACGATAAGAACAAGGAAATAATCAACGATAAGTTTGCAAATGCAATGCTAACAGACAGAGCCCCACGAATTGGCTGGGAAAGCTATTACAAAATTTAGTATTCACGTTTAGGAGATAAAATAACAATATCTGATAAATAGAAGAGCTACCCTGCCTGCAAAGGCGGGGTAGCTTATTTTATGTCAATCAATCTCTTAATTGCAAGTGCAACCTTGTTCTATTCTTAGTATTAGCCTTTTTACTGCTAAAGCGACTGATAGTTAAAGTTTTTAAAAGTAACCTTTCCGTCTCCAATAGAGCAAAGCCCGATACGAACACTCAAAAAGCCACTCAATACATTGTGGTTTAATCCGGTAGTTTCAAACGAATTTTCGGTTTTAATCCAGTTTTTTCCATCGAGACTGTAAAACATATCTACCGTATTCTCAACGCTTTTAAGGCGCAGGAATACGTGTCTGTTAATCACGTTGCTTTCGGTTGCAAATTGCCATCCCCTGAGGTTGGATAGAATGTTTGTATCGTCAGCCAAAATACCTGAAGATGCCTGTTGGTTATAAAACAGTACCAAACCACCGATGGCGTCTCCTTCAATTTCTACTTCCACGTCGGCAGTATAAGAATGATCGGCCGGAATTGTCAACATGGGCGAACAATCTGCAATTCCATGTCCTTTCCCGTTAATAAGAATACTGTTGTTTTTTATCTCATAACGATCTGCATCATAACTTCCAAAGAATTTCCACTGCGGATTTAATTCGTCTCCTGAAAAATCGTCGCTTAAATTCATTACTTGCTGAGCAACATTTGCTATTCCGGGGAGTGTAATCGGTTTATCGATTTTTATATCGTCGGGTATTTTGTACCAGCCGTCTTCTGTCCATTCAAGCGGAGCCAACATTGTTTGACGGCCCATGTTGTAATAACCGTTTTCGTAACCATGAAACAGCATGTACCAGTTGCCATCAGCATCGTCGAAAACAGTTCCGTGAGCAACCGACCACCACTGATTTTTGTTCGATTGTGCCCTTAAAATAGGATTGTAAGGTGAGTTCTCCCACGGACCAAGCGGCGATTTCGAGCGGGCAGAAATTACCATGTGCCCGGTTGCAGGCCCTGCTGTTCCTCCTTCAGCAACAGTTAAATAATAATATTCTCCACGTTTGAAAAGTTTCGGGCCTTCCATACAAAAACATTCTATCGACCACTCGCGGGGGATTTCCCAACCGTCGTAGCTGTGAACAGGATCGCCGGCCACTGTTAATCCGTCGTCGGTTAAAGGAACATAACTTCCACTGCTGAAATACAGGTATCGGTTTCCTTTTTCGTCAACCACGTGTCCGGGATCGATCATGCTGATGTCGATCAAAACAGGTTCCGTCCAAGGGCCTTCAATATTATCGGCTGTAATTACGTAATTCTTATTGTCGGCCGGAAAATAGATGTAGTATTTGTCGTCGTATTTTGTCAGTTCCGGCGCCCAAACCGAACCAACATAAGTGTTCAGCGCATTGGCAACCGGAGTCCAGTTCATTAAATCTGTAGAATGCCAGATAAGCAGGCCCGGGTAATAATAAAACGACGAATGAACCATATAAAAGTCTTCACCGTCGCGAAAAATGCTGGGGTCGGGGTAGTCTCCGTGAAACAGAGGATTAGTAAAAGAGGTGTTATTTTCTGTCAGAATTTTGTTCTGTGCGTTTGTAAAAAGGCAAGAACATAAAAACAGCAATCCGAAGAGTAATTTCCTGTAGTCCATTTTAATTTTGATAATGCTTTATTGAATTTTAAAACAGCACAAATCTAATGCTCATCGGTAATGTGGAAAAATATTTATATGATCAAAATGTTTCGGATTGATGTGTAATTTGTTTCAGAAAGAGTAATGTGCCACTTCAGTATTGTCTGTTATTTGCTTGTGCCGGAGTTATTTATAATAAAAATCTGAATAATGTTTACTTAAGTGGAATTCCGGTTAACTGTTCGCAAACGGACAAAAACTTTTCCTGAATTTCCGGCATCTTTGCCTGAGGATTACAACTCATTTCCTTTTTGTGGTGAAGATAACGACCACTGATTTTGGCTTCTTCATCTTTGCCCGAGGCGAGCCAAACCTGTGTGGCAAATCCTTTATTCAGATCGTCGGGAGCTCCGCTGCCACCCATTTTGGTTGGTACCCATCCAGGATCTACTGCATTCGAAATTACTTCCGGCCATTTCCGTGCAACGGCAAGTGCCAGAATCAGATCGTGAAGTTTGGTGTCGGAATAGCTTGGAATATTTTTGTTGTTAAGAATTTGGTTAAGCCGTTTCTCGCTGGCGTTGCCTTGCATGTGCATACTTGAGCTTAAGTAGATCATCCGTTTCGGTCGTTGAATCAAAGCAGTAAGAATGTAGGGCGCGATGCTGTTTACCGCAAAAGTCAATGGTAATCCATCTTTGCTTTTGGCGTGCGCAGGCAGTTGGTAAACACCGGCATTGTTAATGACAACATCAAAATACCCAAGTTTATTCACCTGGTTTGCTACTTTCACTGTTTCTTCCATACCCGAAAGATCGCCAACAATTACCTGTTCAGTTTCCGGGATTTTTTGGATCGTTTCTTTTGCTCTTTCCTCATTTCGCGCGTGGCAAACAACCTGGTGTCCCAAAGAAATCAGCTTTTGTGCAGCCAATAATCCTAACCCGTCTGATGAACCTGTAATGAATATTCTTGCCATTTGAATTTGATTAAGTTCTATTTTTGAGGCAGGGAAAGTGTAACAGTTACATCGCCCTCTCCAAGTACTTTCATCAACTCTTCCCTGGTAATATTGTCAATCTTGCCCAGCCGGGTAAAACTCCATGAGTTAGGTGCATAATAAATTACCAGGGCACTTCCCTGGTATAAAATAATATCACCGGGTTCAGTGGTTATCGATTCATCGTTTCTTGGGTAACTTTTACCAAGCGAACCTACTTTTTCCATGTTCCCATAGTCGCGCATCGAAACAGTTATAGGCCCATTTGCAAGTTCTTTTACCAGCGCATCGGCCGAAGAATTATCGGCAAGTGTGGCTGTTAGTGTTTTATCTCCAATTTGTAAATTCATACTTTTTGTGTTTTCTTCATTATTTGTTGATTCATTGATGATCTCATCGTTTTTCGGCTCGTCTGAGATTAGATCATGACTTTCTCCTGAACAGGCTAATGCCATTAGAAACAGGACGGTACTGCAAAAAAGAACGAAATTTTTTTTCATCTTATTAAAATTGTTTGTTTCCTAAGGTATAAGTTTGAACTCGCATGAATTTTTATAATCTGCCTATGTGCGAAAAATTTATCATGCTCGTTTTTTGCTCTATTTTTAATGGTTTCGTACAATTCTGAAAAATACAAAATGCTCCATAAAGAGAGGCGTTTGTATTTTTATTCGTTAATTAATTAAATTCATTAATAGAAAACTTTATCGAAGAAATCTTTCATTTTAGCTGCGTATTTAACTCCGAAATTCGAAAAAGTGCCTCTTGTCCGTGCATCCGGTTTCCAGTCGAAAAATGCATGGCCGATACCTTCAATCTGAATATATTCTGCTTTTTGACCGGCAGCCTCCAAAATATCAACATACGACTGAACAATTTCATCTGATATTAACGGGTCTTTCGTTCCTCTTAGAAGGAAATGAGGAATGGCACGCTCGCTAACGTTTGGAACATGTTTGATTGGAGAAACTGCATCCCAGTATGCCTGATCGGTTTGTTTAAGGTACTGTGAAAAGTTGGCAGCATTAAAAACACCGTAGCTTGGAGCTGCAGCTTTAATTGCATTCGTAATTTCTTTTCCAACTTGATCTGCAGTTTTTCCTTTAGGCAAATAAGTCGGCATAAACTCATAAACACCTTCCTGTTCGCCAAATCCACCATTACCAATCATGGTGCAAAGCGTTGCGGCAGACGCTGATAGGTGTCCGCCGGCACTGTCGCCTGTAACGGCTATTCGGGTAGCATCACCACCGTATTCTGCAGCATGCTCCTGGATATGTGCAATGGCGCCAAAAACATCACCAATTAAATCGTGCATATTATTCGGAACTTCATCGCCGTCGCCATCATTAATCCAGCGGTAATCGATGCTGAATACCACATATTTACCTCCTTTTAATAACTCGCGGGCCAATCCTCGCATTATATCTTCGTTGTTCGACGACCAGCCTCCACCGTGAATAATAACTATACAGGGCAGGTTTTCTGCACCATCAGGAGAATAAACATCGTACTTTAATGTTTTAACTCCCGGCTTTGCATAAACAACGTCCTGGGTTACATTGATATTTTCAACCATCGAAGTTTCAACAAATGTAGCCCCGATAGACATGTCTTTTTCTACTGTAATTGTTTTTTCTGGTGTGAAATATTCGTAGCTGGTTGTTCCCCACATTCCGCCCAAAACGGTGTAGTAAATACAATCCAGACTGTAGTCATTTGCAGGTTTCGCTGTAATTTTCAACTCTGTTCCGGCAGCAACCATACTATCAGCAGGAATTTTTGGACTAACGGTGTACGAGCCGTTTTCTGATTGAACAACTGTTACTTTAAATGTTTCGTCGGAAGTTGCTGCCGTTTCTTTTTTTGAAGAGTTAGAACCTGAATTGCAAGAACTAAGAACAGCAGCAGAAAGTAAAATTAACGCAGCCATTAATGATTTTGTTTGTTTCATTATTAGTTTGATTTTAAAAAATATCATTTTATAAAAGCCTTTCATTCGAACCATCAGTACTGCATGCCAGACCTGTTAATGTAAGAAACAGTCCAATTGAAATGATTAACTTGTTCATAACGTTATTTTTAAGAGTTTTAAATATACACAAATTAACCTAGTCGGAGTTGAATTATTGTTTAAGTAAGAAGTCGACAGCAGTTGCGGCAGCCTGGCTTTGATTTTTATTAAACATGTGCGTTTCACCTTCCATTAAATGCAGAGTGCTGTTAGAGTAAATCTCGTCGTATTTTTCGCCGTAGGAATAAGGCACAACCCGATCTGCTTTCCCATGAATAATACAAACCGGTCCGTGGTATGCCGAAGCTTTTTCGTAAATATTCAGCGTTTTAATGGTTGCCAGATATTCGCGTCCAACCTTATGATTGTATACAGTGATATATTCCGGAATATTTTCAGGATCAAATGTTATTCCCATCATCATACCCGCATTTACCTGATCTTCCATAACCGCAGCAGGAGCTAAAAGAACTACACTTTTAACGGCATCTTTCAATTCTCCGGCAGCTAACGATGTTACAACGCCTCCCTGAGAGTGCCCCAGCAAACTAATATCCGATACAAAATCAAGCGTTTTACAATAATTAAATACTGCCTTTGCATCTTCAACTTCCGATGGAACCGTCATGTTTATAAATTCACCGTCACTCTCACCATGTCCGTTAAAATCAAAACGGATGGAGGCAATTCCTTTTGACTGAAGAGAATCGGCAATCTCAGTGAGCACCTGAAATTCCTTGTTGGAAAAAACACCGTGCATTATAATTACCAAAGGACATTTTTCATTTGGTTTTAATGCCGGAATTTGCAGTTCTGCCTCTAAGTTTCCAACAGCTCCCTGTATTTGTACTGATTTTAAAACCGGAGCTGCAGCTTGTTCGTTTTGGGTATTACTTTTTTGATTGGAACATCCCATTGCCAGGGCGATTATGCAAATTAGTGCTAAAAATTTTACTCGTTTCATTTGTCTGTTTTTTTATAAAAATACAGAACGCCCCGCAAAAGCGAAGCGTCCTGTTTTCATTTATCATTACTAAAATTCTTACTTCAAATTTTCCTTAAAGAATGACTCTATTTTGTCGAACGGAATGATATCGGTTTTATCGTACAAATCGGTATGAACAGCACCCGGAATAATCATCAGTTCTTTTGGCTCGTTTGCTGCTTTATAAGCATCTTCGCTAAAGTAACGAGAGTGTGCATTTTCGCCGGCCATAATTAATACCGGGCGAGGAGAAATCTCGTTGATGTAGGTAAGCAATGGCATGTTCATAAACGATAATGCGTTGGTTGCTGTCCACGATCCGTTTGAGTTGATCGAACGGGGATGAAAACCGCGCTGAGTTTTGTAATAATTAACGTAGCCTTGAACAAATTCCGGTTCTTCACCAGTTAATTGTTCTGGCTCAGGCAATCCGGCAGCTCCGTATGCTGGTTCTCCGCTTTCGGCATCTTTCCATCGTTGTTCGCCCAATTGTTCCAGCATTCCGGCACGTTGTTCCGGTGTCATGCTATCGAAATAACCTTTTGCTGTAACGCGCGACATGTCGTACATACTGGCAACCGCCACAGCTTTTACACGCTTGTCGACAGCAGTAGTGTTTAAGCCCATTCCGCCGAACCCACAAATACCCATGATTCCAACTTTTTCGCGGTCAACAAATGACTGTACACCAAGGAAATCGATGGCTGCACTGAAATCTTCTGTATTAATATCGGGTGAAGCTACATTGCGGGGCTCGCCACTGCTCTCTCCGGTAAAAGAAGGATCGAAGGCAACTACGGCAAAACCGCGTTGAGCCAATTCGTTTGCATATAATCCTGATGCTTGTTCTTTAACAGCTCCGTAAGGACCACTAACAGCAATGGCTGGTAATGATTCTGTTCCGCGGTTTTTTGGTAAATAAAGTTCTCCGGCAAGGGTGATTCCGTAACGGTTTTTGAAAGTTACTTTTTCGCGGGTAACGTTGTCACTTAATTCAAAAGTGTAATGTTCTTGTTCTGTTTTTTCCATCATTTTTATTCTTATTTTGTTTCTGTTATATTTTATAAATGTATTCTTCTATTGGAACTGATTAATTCGATTTTAAAGAACTAATCCGATCGTGATAATTTAACGATACAAAAGTCGAAATTGACATTCAATAAATTATACCTTTATTACTGATTTGTTTACCACTTTTACGGAATGGAATTTTAACTCTTTATCTTACGCCAATGCAGAACTTAATTATCCGAATAAAGAATTTTATGAATCCGTAATAAGGGTAATTAAATCCGTAATTCGGTTAAGTGAGTACCAAAAAATCAAACAATATTTGTAACTCAATTTATTGGGCTAAAAAGTCCTGGTTCAGATATGAAGAAAACAATAGAAATACTGGTAACAATCGTTTTATTAATTACTTTAACAGCCATGGTTACATTGAAACAGAAAAAATTTGGTCAGACACCGCGAGGAGAACGACTGGAACGTATAAAACAGTCGCCTAATTACCGCGATGGTGAATTTAAAAATTACAGTGAAACGCCAACAATTACTTCCGATAAGAGCAGGATGCAGACGATGTTTGATTTTATGACCAGAAAGAAGGTTCGGATTAAACCGGAAGAATCTATTCCGACTGTAAAAACCGATATTAAATCAATTAATCCCAATGAGGATTTTGTGCTCTGGTTCGGTCATTCATCTTATTTAATGCAGTTGAACGGAAAGACATTTTTAATTGATCCGGTATTCAGTGATTATGGTTCGCCATTCCCGTTTATCAATAAGATCTTTGAAGGAACAGATGTTTATCATGCCAAAGACATGCCGGCAATTGATTACCTGGTAATCACACACGATCACTGGGATCACCTGGATTACAAAACAGTGATGAATTTAAAGCCACAAACAGCACATGTTATTTGTGGTTTGGGCATTGGCCAGCATTTTGAATACTGGGGTTTTGATCCATCGATTATAACGGAACTCGACTGGTTTGAAGGAGTGGATTTAGCTGAAGGATGGACGATGACAGCGACACCCACTCGGCATTTTTCGGGCAGAGGATTAAAAGGAAACCAGACTTTGTGGGTTTCGTTTGTTTTGAAAACCCCCGGCTACAATTTGTTTTTAGGCGGCGATGGGGGATACGATACTCACTTTGCAGAGATCGGGGATAAATTTGGGCCCTTTGATCTGGCCATTCTTGAACAGGGACAGTACGATCAAAACTGGAACTTAATACATACAATGCCCGATCAGGTATTTAAAGTTGCCGATGATTTAAAGACCAAAAAGATCTTTCCGGTTCATAACTCAAAATTTGCACTGGCCAATCATCCCTGGGATGAGCCTTTGAATAAAATAACTGAAAACCATGCAGATTCAGGAATTTCGGTTCTGACACCAAAAATTGGCGAACCGTTATTTCTGAAAGACAGTACGCAAATATTCAGCAAGTGGTGGAAAGAGCTGAACTGATTGTTTAAAATTACTAGTATTTTCATTGTTACATAATGAACCCCGGCTAAGTTACCTGAATAACTTGACCTGGTAACCTATGCCGAAATTACCAATAAACACACCTCTAACTATCTGATCAAAAAACTAATTACCCGACTTTTTGAGGTTTTATTAATTCACCATTTTAATTTATTAATTCTATGAAAAGATTAATGATTTTCTTCGTCGTTTGTCTGCTGTTTAGCAGCATGGTTAAAGGACAGGAAAAATATACGATCAGTGGTACGATAAGCGATTCCAAAACAGGAGAAACGCTTATTGGTGCAACGGTTTTTGTGCGGGAGCAGCCAACTCTGGGCACCGTTACAAATGCTTATGGATTTTATTCTCTGGCTGCTCCAAAAGGAAATTGTACAATAGTCGTCAGTTTTGTAGGCTACGAAAATTATGTGCAAAACATTCAGTTAACCGAACAACTTCAACTGGATGTAAAATTGTCGTCCGATACCAAACAATTGGGAGAAGTTGTAGTTTCTGCCGAAAAAAAGAACAGCAATATTACCTCTGGAAAAATTGGTGTTGAAAAATTGAGTCCCAAAGAAATGGAAACACTTCCGGTATTGCTGGGCGAACAGGATATTGTTAAAACACTCACCCTTACACCCGGTATAAAAACATCGGCTGAAGGAGGTGGCGGAATGTTTGTCAGAGGTGGTAACAATTCGCAAAACATGATATTGCTCGACGAAGCAACGGTTTATAATTCGAGCCACATGATGGGTTTCTTTTCCACTTTCAATAGCGATGCAATTAAAGACCTGACCATGTATAAAGGTACTGCTCCTGCCGAATACGGAGGCCGACTATCGTCGGTTATGGATATTAAAATGAAAGAAGGTAATAACCAGGATTATCATGTGGGCGGCGGTATTGGATTGTTATCTACAAAAATAAATGTAGAAGGCCCGATTGTAAAAGATAAAGGTTCTTTCCTGGTGGCTGGCCGGCGTACTTATGCCGATCTTTTCCTACGGCTGTCGCCGGATGAAGCAATAAATAGCAATCAACTTTATTTCTACGATCTCAATCTTAAAGCCAATTATAAAATTAACAAGAATAACCGGGTTTATTTGTCTGGTTATTTCGGACGAGATGTGATGCAGGCCGAAGATATTTTTGGAATGGATTGGGGAAACGCAACCGGAACTTTCCGCTGGAACCATATTTGGGGAAGTAAGCTGTTTAGCAATACTACTTTTATTTATTCGGAATACATGTACACAATGGAAGGTAATTTTGATGATGTTGAAATGGGATTACGTTCCGAAATAAACAACATTAATCTGAAACAGGACTTCATGTATTTCCTGAACAATAAAAATACCCTTTCGTTCGGTTTGTACGGGAATCGTGGTTCTCTGGTCCCCGGACAAGCAGAAGTTTCAGACAACGCCAGTTTTAGGCCCGAAGATTTGCAGGATCGCTATTATTATGAATACGGAGCTTACCTGAGCGACGAATGGAAACCCAACGAAAAATGGACTGTTGTACTTGGATTGCGATTAAACGCTTTTAACATTGTAGGAGAAGGTGATTTCTATTCTTTTGAGGACGGAGAGGTTAGTGAAACGACGCATTACTCATCGGGCGAAAATGTGCAAGGCTATTTAAACCTTGAGCCCCGTTTGAATATTGCATATGTTATAAACAAGCAAAATTCACTTAAATTTTCTTATACGCGTAACACACAGAACCTTCACTTAATTCAGAATTCAACATCAACTTCGCCTACCGATATGTGGATTTCGTCGAGCCAAAATATAAAACCCGAGATAAGTGACCAGGTTTCGGGAGGGTATTTTATGAATTTTAATCAGGATAAGTTCCAGTTTTCAGGCGAGCTTTATTATAAGTGGATGCAAAATCAAATTGATTTGCGCGACGGGGCAAATATTTACGCCAACGATCAGATTGAAGGAGAACTTTTGTTTGGCGATGGCCGGGCTTACGGACTAGAACTGATGTTAAAGAAAAAAGAAGGCCGGCTGAACGGATGGGGTTCTTATACGCTTTCGCGCACCGAAAAACAAATCGACGGTATAAATAACAACGATTGGTATGCGGCCCGGCAAGATGCTACTCACGATATTTCGGTGGTGTTGATGTATAAACTTTCTCCCAAATGGGATTTGTCGGCCAGTTGGGTGTATAACACCGGAAATGCGGTTACTTTTCCGTCGGGTAAATACCGTGTTGATAACGATGTGAAGTTTTATTATACCGAACGTAACGGTTATCGCATGCCCGATTATCACCGCCTTGATATTGGTGCCACTTGTATGTTAAAGAAAACCGAAAAATTTGAGAGTAGCCTGAGTTTTTCAGTTTATAATGCATATGGTAGAAGAAATGCCTATTTAATCGATTTTGATATCGACGAAGACGATCCTTCGCGCACCACGGCAACAAAGACCTACTTATTCACTTTTATGCCATCAATTTCTTACAACTTTAAATTTTAACTGTTATGCAAAAATATATCCTGTTTTTAATTAGCGGTGTTTTGCTTTTTACAATGTACAGCTGCACCGAAACAATTGATATCGACTTTAACGACTTTGAACCTCAAATTGTAATTGAGGGAAATGTATCGACCACCGGAGCTCCTGTAGTGCGGATTTCGTCGACCATCGATTTTTACGAGCCCAATGAATTTCCACCTGTTTCCGGAGCAGTGGTAACGTTAACCGATCAAGGAAACAGGGAAGTGATGGACGAAGTAGCTGAAGGTATTTATTTAGGTCCTAATCTTGTGGGGCAAATTGGTTCTACATATACTTTGGAAGTTGAAGCAAATAATGAATCTTTTCGTTCGGTCTGCCAGATTCCTGATCAGGTAAAATTAGACTCGGTTACCGTAGAAAAAACAGAAGGATTAACTTTTTTTGATGAAGATAATGATTCAATTTATGAAGTGACCGTATATTTTCAGGATCCGGCAGATGTAGATAATTATTACCGGTTTATTGAATACAGAAACGGGGTGCAGGTAGCCAGTTATTCCATCTCCGATTTTTCGTCTGACGGGCTGTACCTGAATCGTGATCTTTATAACTACGACCGGGAACTTGAATCGGGCGATGTTTTAACTATTGAGATGCGTTGCATTGACGAAGACGTTTACACTTATTTCAGCGACATGCAGGAAAGCAACCCGATGACAGCTACTCCAACCAATCCAAAAAGCAATATAGAAAATGCCACGCTTGGTTATTTTAGTGCACATACTTCTGAATCAGTCACAATTGAAATTCCATAAGAAATGCGCACGGGATTATTGTAAAATATTTTAGCTGTATTATAAATCCAGGGAAGAGGCAGAAATTCCGCATTTTCTCTGGATTTATTTTTTTTGAGTAAGTCGTTTGTGTGGTAAGCCGCTAAATAAAAAACAGATACCCATGTTGATTTCTGCAATTTGTTATTAAAGCAAAAGAACGGAGTGTTGTTTTTCTGATTTTTGCCTCAAAAAAAGCATCCGGAATGCTATATCTATTCTATTCAGCCTTCCGGATGCTTTATAAGTAGGCAGACAAATCGCTTACATTGTGAAACTACAAAGGTTATTCTTCCGATTTTGTACCCTCATTTGGCGAGTCCATTAAATTACCTGTAATCGATTTATTCTACTTTTTACTTTATTTTTTCGACCATTCATTGATATCAATTTCCGGAATAAGTGCTTTAGTCACCTTTTTAACGACAAGTTCATCAGCTAAAGTGAAGGTATCAGTTAATTTAATATTCCTTGATGATGATCCTACTTTAACTTCATAAGTCCCTTTTTCAGCAATCCACGAAGAAGAAGCTGTATCGAAGGAAGCAAGACTTCTTTCGTTCAGTTCAATTGTAATTATCTGTGTTTCTCCCGGTTCTAACAATTTGGTTTTGGCAAACCCTTTCAACTCTTTCGACGGTTTTTCCAGCTTCTCAGCAGGGGCTGTTAAATACAACTGTACAACCTCTTTTCCGGCAACATCTCCGGTATTTGTTACCTCTACACTTACAGAAATACTATTGTCAAAATCTTTTGTGCTAAGAGTCAAGTTACTGAAATCAAACTGAGTATACGACAGGCCGTAACCAAATTCATAAGCTGGTTCAACATCATACGTATCGTAATAACGGTATCCTACATAAATACCGTCTTCGTAAATAGCTTCACGCATTGTGCTGCTAAAAAAATTGGCAAGTGGGTTTTCGCCCCAGTCTATTGGTTCTGCATCAGGAAGTTCAATACCCGGGAAAATATCCGACGACGGAACATCTACATAAGAAGCAGGGAATGTTGCAGTAAGCTTACCAGAAGGATTTACTTTTCCGGTTAAAATATCCGAAATTGCATTTCCTGCTTCCTGTCCTGGTTGCCACGCAAGCAATACTGCATCAGGATAACTTTTCCAACTGGCAGTTTCAATTATGCCACCGATATTCAAAACAACAATTGCCTTTTTGCCTTTTGCATGGAACGCCTTTGAAACTTCCTGTACCATTGTCATTTCATCGTCGGTCAGCTTAAAGTTGCCTTCAACTTCGCGGTCTGAACTTTCGCCCGAGAGTCTGCCAATGGTAATCAATGCCATATCCGATTTTTCAGCCATTTGCTTTGCCAAAGATGCTTTTACCTGCATTTCGGCAACAGTTCCGTCACCACGGCGCATGGCTTCCACAGCATTTGCAGGAGGTGGTATTTTGGCTCTTTCTTCCTTTATGAAATTCGAGTATACATCCATTAGACCTTTATCTACTGAATATCCTGCGTTTTTTAATCCTTCAACCAAACTTACTTTGTAGGCCTCGTTTACATCACCACTTCCTGAACCTCCGATGATAATATCATAAGAGGTATTTCCGAATGCGGCAATCGTTTTAACTTCAGATGAAATTGGAAGCGTATTATTTTCATTCTTCAAGAGGACCATTCCTTCAGCTCCGGCCTGACGTGCAATTTTTGCATGTTGCTCAAGATTCGGTTTGTTTGAATATTCATACTTATTAAATCGTGGCGATTCCAGAATGATATTCAAGATTCTTTCAGCATTCTGGTCAATTATGCTTTCATCCAGCGTTCCGTTCTGCACGGCTTCGGTTATTCTTTCAACCTGAAATGGTGTTCCCGGCATTAACAGGTCGTTTCCTGCTTTCATTTGTTTAACGGCATCAACACCTCCAAACCAGTCCGATACTACAAAGCCTTTAAATCCCCAGTCGTCGCGCAATACTTTTGTTAGCAGGTCGTGGCTTTCCGAAGTAAAAGTTCCATTCAAAATATTATAAGACGACATTACTGTCCAGGGTTGCGATTCTTCAACGGCAATGCGGAATCCTTCGAGGTAAATTTCGCGCAAAGCTCTTTCACTAACAATTGCATCAACTGTCCTTCGGTTTGTTTCCTGATTGTTGGCTGCAAAGTGTTTGATGGATGTACCAACTCCTTGCGACTCAATCCCGTTCACCATTGCTGCAGCAATTTTACCCGACACAAACGGATCTTCAGAATAGTATTCAAAGTTCCTTCCGCATAAAGGATTCCATTGAATATTCATGCCCGGAGAAAGCAGAATGTCTACTCCATATTCATGCACTTCGTTGCCGTAAGCTTCTCCAACTTGTTTTATTAGATCAACGTCCCAGGTTGATGCCAATAAAGTAGCAACAGGAAAAGCGGTGCAGTAATAGGTACTTGGATCATTTTCTCGGGTCGGACTGATCCTTAATCCTGCCGGTCCATCTGCAACTACAAGGGGTGTTATTCCATACTTTCGAATCGGGACGGTTGTTCCGGCTGCTCCCACAACGAGATCTTCGATATTGCCAATTACCGTACCACCGGAAGTGGTGTCTTCTTCCACACCTCCCATGTTCATGCCCTTTCCAACAACCAATGCTACTTTCTCCTCAAGTGTCATCGCTGAAATGACCTTTTTTACTGATGCCTTGCCCAGTTGTGGATCGCTCTGCCGGCATTGAATAAAAAACAGGCTAACACCAATTGCAGTGGTTAAAACAATTAGTCTTGAAAAGTTAGGTGATCGTTTCATCATTTATTCTTTCTTACGAATGGAAATACTTGTTTGAATTCATTTTAGTTTTTAAATCTTGGTACCTTCAATTGGTGAGTCCATTAACTTTCCGGTAATAGATTTTTCATCTTTCTTGGTATATTCAATCTTTGCTTCGTTTCCCATCATATCGAAGCTTACCGTAAGTTTGTCACCTGCAATAGTAACAGAAGTAAATTCTACGGTCATACCCATGCTTGGATCTCCCATAGTCATGGTGCCCGATAGTTTACCTTCTGCTTTTTTAATTTCCATTGTTGAATTCATATCGCCACCCATCGGCGTATTTTTTACAAGCAGTTCCCATTTTCCAATAAAAAAATCGTCATCAGCGGCTACCGTTGAACTAAATACGTTGGTGGAGAATACAAGCATTGCCAGGAAAAATACAGTAAATACAATTTTTGGTTTGTTCATGTTTTTAGTTTTTAAAAGTTTATAATTAAAGAATTGATTGGTTTATTGCAGTCCTGCCTGTTTCCAAAGCATAGTACGGAACAGCTCAACCATGGCAGGATCCATATAAGGAGCAACTTTACTTTCAATGTTGAGATGCATACTTTCTCTGCCTTCTTTTGTAAATACAGGCCATTCAGGAAGTCCTTCAGCTGCAGGTTTCCCGGTTTTGGCGAATTGAACCCAGGCCTCCGATACTGTTTTGGCAAATGCATCCACTTCGGGGCCTCCGCCTGTTACAGAGATACCGGCATCGGTAGTTGCGGCATTATCAAAAGCGAACGGAATTTCAATAGTATGTGGCGAATATAGTTTTCCGTCGTTTATCGGTGTCATCCAGTCGAAACGATAAGCATACACAGGAGCTGCACCCGGCACTGTTCGTTGATCCATGATTTCAGAGGTTAAAGCACCCATGGCATAATCTGAGAATATCCGGAACCAAAGACCTGACGGATCGTAATCAGGGAAGTCGCGACGGTAGATTTCCAGTATTTGTGATGCTGCATCGCGGAACATTCCGTTTACTCGCATTTCCAGACCTGCTTCATCAAGCGAATAAGCTGCCTGATCTCTCAACATAAACAAGGTAAACTCAGTACCTGTTTGGCCAATAAGCAAGGGAACATCAAGACTACTTGGCACTGCTTCGGGATCGTAAACATGAGCAGGGATAATATCCCCGTCGATTACAGGCCAGAAACCGGTTGGGAAACCTGGAGAAGAGAATGACATTGGTGCCCTTGCCGAAACGGCAGCCTCAGCTTTCAATACATCCTCATATGAAATTTCGTACAATTTTTCAGGGTTTTCTTTTGTAACGCCAAGTTCTTCCAAAACAGCTTTTGCAGTTTCGTCGGCTTCTTCCGGAGTTAGAAAACGAGTCAGCGGACCGCTTTCAACAATTGCACGGTGGAATAATCCTTTGGCTGAAGGAACGCCCAACATGGTGTTTACTTTCCAGCCGCCGCCAGATTCCCCGAATATTGTTACAAGATCAGGATTTCCTCCGAAAGTGGAAATATTGTCTTGAACCCACTCCAACGCAGCAATAATATCGCGGATTCCGAGGTTCGATGAGTTTGCAAATTCGCCACCTAAAACGCGCGAGAAATCAGTTAATCCTGAAGCTCCAAGACGGTGGTTAATGGTTACTACAACCACGTCTCCACGTTTTGCCAGATTTTCGCCGTCGTAAATAAAGCACGATCCGCTTCCGGTTGTCCAACCACCACCATGCAGCCAAACCATAACGGGTAGGTCGCCGGCTGATTTTTTGGGTGCCCAAACGTTAAGTGCCAAACAATTGTCGCCCGATTTTACATATTCTGGTGGCGAAAAGGCCGGTGTTACAGGCGAAGCACCTGTTGGATCAGCTCCTTGTTGCGGAGACGAATCGGCATAACGGTCGGCCTTAAAAACATCGGTCCATGGCTCTATCGGTTGTGGTGGGGCAAAACGATTTTTCCCTGCAATACTTTGTGCGTAAGGAATACCCAGAAAACGAACCACATTTCCACGGGTTTCGCCCTGAACGCGGCCTGATTTTATATCTACAATTTCAGCCAGTGCAATTCCTTCTGCCGCTGCTTCTCCTTTTTGTTTACTATTGGAAGCACAGGCAGTAAGTAATCCTGCAAGACCTATAAAGGCAAACGTCAGTGTTTTTCTTATTGAATATTTCTTTTTCATTTTAAATCCTCCTTTATGTATTTTTTACCCGCGACTTGATTGAAAGATCATTTTAAGAATTGATTTCAGATTCATCTTTCCGCCGTAAACGGGCATCATAGAAGCATTTCCGTAATCTTTTATCTGCTCAATGTTTTTCAGGAAATCCATGTCTTTTTCCGAAATCTCAAAGTCAACAGCGGCATTACTTTTCATATGAGCAGGATTGGCTGTTTTGGGTAAGGGGAGAAGCCCAAGTTGGAGACAGTAACGAATAGATAGTTGTGGTACTGAAACATCGTATTTTTTTGCTATTGCCAGAACATCTGCATTTTTCAATAATTCGCCATGCGCAATGGGCGAATAAGCTTCTACCAAAATATCTTTTTCCTGAGTGTATTTAATAAGCTCAAAAGGTGTATTACTGATGTGTGCCAAAACCTGGTTTACCATCGGTTTTACAGTACAGGATTCGAGAATATTGTCCAGATCCGCTTTTTCGAAGTTTGAAAGACCTATAGCACGAAGTTTTCCGGCTTTATGAGCCTCCTCAAGTGCTCTCCATGCTTCGCGATTGCCTTCAAAATAGGGATCGTCTCCACGAAATTTTGTCCATGGCTGCGGACTGTGAATAATCATCATGTCGAGATAATCAAGCCCCATTGTTTTCAGCGACTTGTCAATAGAAGCCACAGCTTTTTTATACGATTTTACACCTGCAGCCAGTTTTGTGTTAACAAATAGTTTCTCGCGTTTTACACCACAGGTTCTGATTGCTTCACCAACACCTTTTTCGTTACGGTAGGCCTGTGCTGTATCGATATGGCGATATCCGGCATTAACAGCATCTTTTACTGCTTGTACTACATTCTTGTTATTTATAAACCATGTTCCCAGTCCCAGTTTCGGGATCTCAACGCCATTTGAAAGCGTATATTTTTCTTCTAACATCATAATTTAAACCTTTTATAATTATTTGAATATTTTTTGAGCGAATATCGACAAGTAATTACGCCAGTTAGTCCAGGTATGTCCGCCTTCTGTTTCCATGTATTCGTATTTCATACCCATGTCGTCCATTTTTTTCCTGAAATCGGCATTTCCTTTTATAAGCATTGGCATGTCGTCAACACCAATTCCTAACCAGTACAATTTGTACCCATTCTCCATCTGTTGTTTTAGTTTTTCATCCTGGTTTTGGTATACAGGAGAAGAAGTTTGACCGCCACCCGGGCGAACTCCTAAAGCAGACGAGAACAGTCCCACATAATCAAAAGTATTGGGATAATACATCGAGATGTTAGCAGTGTGAAATCCTCCCATAGAGAGACCTGCAATTGCCCTGCCTGCTTTTGTATTAATAGTGCGGTAATTATCTTCAACAAATTTTATTACATCGATAAAAGTTTCTTCAAATTTACCGTCCATGGTGTGCGGAAGCATAAAAGTTGGTTTTACAAATCCATCGCTTCCTTTTCCGGGAGCAGCTTCCTGCGAAACATTTCCATTGGTCATAACCACAATCATTGGTTTGGCTTTCCCCTGTGCAATCAGATTGTCCAAAATCTCGGCTGCTCTGCCCGAACCGGTCCAGGCTTCTTCGTCGCCACCAACTCCGTGGAGTAAGTACATCACCGGATATTTTTCTGAACTTTTCTCATAACCTGAAGGAGTGTAAACGGCTAACCGGCGCATTTTTCCATTTCCGGGCGAATTGTACCATCTGAATGCAACAGTGCCGTGCGGAACATCCTGTACTTTGTAAAGATCGGCCTGACCTCCGCCAATAACAAATACGCTCGACAGGTTTCCCACATCGCGAATGGCAAAAGCATTACCCGGATCGGTTGTTCTTATCCCGTCGATTACAAAATGATACCTGTAAAACTCTGATGGCAACACCGGGGTGGTAAAACTCCATACTCCATCATCGCTTTTTTTCATTTCATAGGTGATGGGTGCAAAAGCTTTTTTCGCATCGAGGCTGCCGGCAACGCTCACCGATTCAGCTGTTGGAGCCTTAACCTGGAAAGTAACAGTGTTATCTGTATTTATTTGAGGCGAAATGATCGGATTTTCATTAAAAAGATCCTGCTGAGCCATTAACGACCAGGTGATCATTCCTAAAAATAAAGTAATAAATAAATGTTTCATGATTATTTTAATATTTTAATATCGTATCTCGTAAATTCTATTTTTTACGTCTGTCTATACAAAGTTCTAAAAATTAAGTATTTGTTGATTATACGCATTACTGATAAAATTACCTTAATTACGGATTCGTTATTCTTTTTCAGGAAGATTGAATTGTAAAGAGGATTAAAGCAATGTTTGTTGCGGATTATGCAGTCAAACGAATTAGCATTTTAATATAATTTGTAAAATTCAGGTTTTAGCACAAAGCCAATTCGCAACATACTGCTTTTTTGTTTGTAATCGATCAGGCTTTCAGCGTAACCATTAAACCATTGCAGCATAATGTATTGGTTTTTATTCTTGAACGGTTGATAAGAAATGTTTAGTTCAACATTGCCTTTCCAATCCCAGCGTGCCCCTTTTTTGACTCCTAATTCTGTTATTAATTTATTTTCAATGATATTCCAGGTTAATTTCGCTTCACCATACCCAATATAATCCATCAGATCCGGATTATCTGATAATCCGAAAGGAATCCATAACCTTAAAATGGTAGATACTTTTGGTGTAAATGCATAAATATATGTTCCGGAAATGAAATTCCAGCTTTTGGAACCACTAATAGAATCTAGTCCGTTAGATTCGTGTTCGAAGCTAAGAGCAAAGGCTCCATTTAGATAATTGTTCTTGTAAAGCGGTTTGATGAGTGTTAAAGAAGGATTATAATTTGTTTCGGCAAAGGGACTTGAGTTCATATAAATATTCCAAAAGGATTTCTGAGTATAAGTTAAGTATGGATAAAATCCTGCTAATATTGGTTTATTTGCAAGTCGGTGTTTAAAACTGATCTGGTATTTAACGTCGGAATTTGTTTTGTCAGGAGATTCTCCCAGGGTTGTTCCACTTACAAAATAATTATCCTTGAAAATAGTAAATGCGGGACTCTCAATTAATAACCTTTCAACGGTATTTTTTGTTAAAAGGTCCTGAGAATAAACGTTTACAATACATATAAATAGACTACAAAAAAGTTGAATTTTTTTCATGACCGGCTTGTTTGTGTTAAAGTTGGCCTGTAGTTTTCTGTTTATTTTTTATGCCACTTTAATCTCTGATTTTCGTTGCAAAAGTCAACTTTATGAGTAAAAAGAAATTACCACGATAACAGTTTTAAATACCAATTTTACTGATGTGAAAAAATTGACTTACCTGAATTACTTAATAAAATACCATTATTCCTGATTTGATTCTGATCTGTAAAATGTTTGAGATGAGTGTACTATATTTGTTTCGAGTTATAATATTTGCATTGTGATGGAAAAAAGTAGAAAACAAAGTATAATTGCCCAATATAATGCTTACGTTGGACAGGAAACATTACATCCCCTGGTTAGTGTAGTCGATTTTTCGAAAACCAAGCCAATAAAATCTTACAAAGGACAGGTTGAGGTTTATGCCATTTTTCTTAAGGAAGTTAAATGCGGAGATATAAAATACGGATGTAATTATTACGATTACGAAGATGGTACATTATTATTTTTTGCTCCCGGACAAGTGTATGGCGTAGAAAGTAATGAAGAAGAGAAAGAAGGGAAGGGGCATGCACTGATTTTTCATCCCGATCTTTTATTGGGAACATCGCTTGGCCGAAAGATGGCAGATTATTCCTTTTTTTCTTACGATGTAAATGAGGCTCTGCATCTTTCTGAAAGAGAAAGAGAAGTTGTATTTGAATGTTTCAGGAATATTCGGTTCGAATTGGAACATTCAATTGATAAACACAGCAAAACTTTGCTTGTTTCTTACATTGAATTGTTACTAAACCACAGCATGCGTTTTTACGATCGCCAGTTTATTACCAGGCACCATATAAATACTGATATATTGGTAAGGTTCGAGCACGTCTTAAATAAGTACTTTCAATCTGACCAACCATTGGAATCAGGACTGCCTTCGGTTGCTTATTGTGCTGAGCAGTTAAATATATCAGCAAACTATTTAGGAGATTTAATAAAAAAAGAAACCGGTAAATCGGCACAGGAACAGATTCAAAATAAGGTAATTGATATTGCAAAAGGAAAGATTTTCGATAACAGCAAAAATATCGCGGAAGTTGCCTACGAACTCGGATTTAAATATCCGCAACATTTTACCCGGATGTTTAAACGAATTACCGGGCAAACTCCCAACGAATATAAAATGCTGAATTAGGAGCTACGCAATCAACTATTATTTCACGTAATTCGGCTTTCTTTCCTACTGTATTTTTTTGAGTATGGTATAGAATTTTTTTAGGATACTTTTTTCCCAAAAATTTGTATTCATAATACGTAGTTTCTGATGTAAATCATTTTGACTAAAAGTTCGGGATTACTACTCCTCAAGCGAGAGTGTTACTTCAACTTTTCCAGTTCCTAATAGTTTTATTAGCTCTTCGCGGTTAATGTTATCAATCTTGCCTAAACGGGTAAAATTATAGCTATTGGGTGCATAATAAATCACCAGCATACAGCCATGATATAAAATCAAATCGCCCGGTTCGGTAATGATTGATTCATCGTTTTTAGGCAGAAAACGTTTCAGAAATCCCACTTTTTCCATATTGCCAAAGTCGCGCATTTTTACCCGGATAGACTTTTTAGTCAGGGCTCTTTTTAATGCTTCAGCCGACGAATTATCGGTTAAGGTTGCTGTTAGTTTGGTATTTCCAATGGTTAATATCATATTAACTGATGAAAAAGGTTAAGAATTCAGTTTATTGTATTCTTCGTCGGAAACGGATTTTTGCCATTCAACTTTACCACCATCTTTCGGAATGGAAATAGCAATATGCGAGAACCAGTTGTCTTTGGTAGCTCCGTGCCAGTGATTTACTCCTGTTGGAATATATACAATATCGCCGGGTTTAAGCGCCTGCGCAGTTTTACCTTCTTCCTGGTACCAACCTGTTCCGGCAGTGCAGATTAAAATTTGTCCGCCATCGTGATGGATGTGCCAATTGTTGCGACAAGCCGGTTCGAAAGTAACATTCGATAAAAACAGTGGCGTTTTGCCGGGCATTGTAATCATTTTAAGGTACGAGCGTCCGCTAAAATATTTTTTGAACATGAAATTGTACATGCCTGTACCAAACATGTTGGCTTTTTTGAATTCAACCTTTGAAGCATATTTTTCTTTGAACTCAAAAACACTCTTGCTTTTCTTTGCTGACAGCTCCTTGTATTGATCGTCAGTTACCGGTTCAAGCCACTCGTTACTTGTTTCTTCGCCGGGTATCTCCAACGAAATATGACTAAACCAACTATCAGCCTTTGCTCCATGCCAGTGTTTTACGTTTGTTGGAATATAAACGAATGAACCTTCGGAAAGACTTACAGGCTTTTTGCCTTCCTGCTGATACCATCCTTCTCCTGCTGTACAAATAAGCATCTGGCCTCCGCCACTTTTAGCATGATGAACATGCCAGTTATTTCTACATCCCGGTTCAAAGGTTACATTTGCCATAAATACCGGACTTTCTCCGGGTTTTACAAGGAAATTAAGGAAAGAATTTCCGATAAAATATTTTGCAAACATTTCGTTAGGAACACCTGTACCAAACATATTTGCCTTTTCAAACTTTTTTAAATCTGTATACTTCATGATCTTCTCCTTTCAAATTGAATGCGACTCTCTGTTTAATTTGCTATTACAAATTTCGATGTAAATGATTAAATTAACTAACCTCTATTACAGAATTAGTTACCCTGATTACCGAATGTTTTGTATAATGTTGAATTTCAGTGTTTAATTACTGTTTTTTAGGCATAAATTATACCCAAAATAAAACAGTATTCATTTAACAAGATTAATCAATTAACTGTTGTTCTGCCTGTAACTCAGCCTCTTCTTCCTTTTTCTTTTTTGTTATAAACAGCAACAGAAATGGTATACAGGCTGTAAAGAATACTCCCACAATCAGAAAAACATCGTTATAGGTAAGTATCATAGCTTGTTGTGAAATGTTACTTCTTAAAACCGCAGCAGCCTGAGATTGAGCTTTAATAAAATCACTTCCATTAGATAAAAACAAGTGTGTATACGACTGCAGCCGCTCGTAGGTGGTGGAGTTAAACATTGAAACGTGTTCGCTAAGATTGCTATAGTGAAATGCGCTCCGAACACTTAAATAGGTGGTTGACAGAGCAATTCCAAATGAGCCTCCTATTTGCCTTATCATTGTCATAAATGCGGTAGCTTGCGGTACATCTTTGTTTTGTATCGGGTAAATGGTAATGGTAAGAAGTGGCGTAAATAAAAAGCCCAAACCAACACCTCTTAATATTAATGGCCAGAAAAAATCATCAGCACTGGTACTCAGATTCATACTTGAAAGCAACCATGCAAAAACCACAAACGATGAAAAACCCATAGCAGCAAGAGCGATGGATGGAATCCTGGTTTTTTTCATTATTGTTGCAACTACCGGCATCATAAGGCCTGCAGCTAAACCGCCCGGTAGCATAATAAAACCGGTGTCAACAGCGGTATAACCGAGCATATTTTGGCAGAATACAGGAATGATAAATACCGAGGCGTATAAACCAATTCCCTGAATTAACCCAAATGTTGTGCCCACTGCATATTGCCTGTTCTTTAACAATCTTAAATTTAATATCGGATTCTTTCCTTTAAATTGTCGGTAAATAAACAGGATTCCGGCAAGAATTGAAATTACGGTTAGTGTTGTTATAAATGAAGATTCGAACCAGTCTTTTTCTTCTCCTTTTTCTAACAGAATTTGTAACGGCGCGATTGTTGCGACCAGGAGTGCCAATGCCAGCCAGTCCATTTTTCCCACTTTAATTCGATCTTTTGAATCTTTTATATAAAGCAATGAAAGTATTGCTGCCAGAATTCCCACAGGTATATTGATGTAAAATATCCAGTGCCACGATAAATGATCGGTAATGTATCCGCCAAGTGTAGGGCCAATTGACGGACCAAAGATCAGTCCGACCCCAAAAATGGCATTGGCAGTACCCAGTTGTTCACGCGGAAATGTGTCGATTAAAATGGCCTGCGCAGTAGATAACAATCCGCCGCCGCCAATTCCCTGGACTACCCTGAAGAATATCAGTTCCCCTATTGTTGTGGAGGCACCGCAGAATACAGAAGCAATTGTAAATAAAATGATAGACGCAGTAAAATATACTTTTCGCCCCAGTTTGGCACTTAACCAGCCTGAAAGCGTAATCATAATAATGGTTGATGCAGTATAACCTGTAACAACCCAGCTTACGTCGCCTAAAGTAGCTCCAAGGTTCCCCATCATTTGAGTAAGTGAAACGTTTACGATTGACGAGTCGATTAACTGCAATAACGAACCGGCAACAACAGTAATAATTACTGCTATTTTATCAAAACCTATCTTTTCTGACATGGTGTTAGTATAGAATTACTTTAACCAAAACGTTCATTCCCGGTTTAATACTTTGGCATAATGAATTGTCTTTATCCAGGTCAATACGTACAGGAATTCGCTGTACAACTTTTACAAAATTACCGGTTGCATTGTCGGGAGGAATGAGCGAGAATTTTGCGCCTGTAGCCGATGAAAATGAGCTTATTTTCCCGTGAATGGTTTCATCCGGAAATGCATCAACGCTTATTTCTACATCCATTCCTTCTTTCATTTCTTCAATTTGTGTTTCCTTAAAATTTGCTGTTACCCAAATGTCTTCGTTTGCAATGATTGAACACAAAGCTTGTCCGGCCTGTATTAGCTGCCCATCAACAGCATTTTTCCGGGAAACTACACCATTAAAAGGTGCAGTAATATAAGCGTACGAATGGTTTAGTTTTGCGTAATCCAGCTCTATCCGGCGTTGTTTTACCACCGTTTCTGAAACCGAAATTTGTTGTTTGGCAGCATCGATTCTTGCATTCATTTCTTTCTCAGAAAGAACAGCTGCTTCCAGTTGTTTTTCGAGTGTTTCTTTTTCGGTGCGTATTTTATCAAATTCCTGCTGTGTTACCGAACCGTTGGCAAACATTTTATCGTAGCGCTCAAAGTCTTTGGTGGTATTTTTTAAACGAATTTGAAGTTCTTCGACTCTGACACTTGAACCTGCACCACTTTGCTCAGTTGAGCGGGCATTTTCTTTTGTTGTTTCAAGCAGCGCAATGGCATTCTCGAGTGCCACTTCTGCCTGTGCCTCATTCAGCGCAAGTTCCCTGTCGTCTAACACAACCAGAGTGTCGCCGGCCCTAACAAAAGCATTGTCCTCGAAGTTAACTTTGGCAATGTAACCTGAAACACGCGATGTTAGCGATGTAATGTCGGTATCAATTTGAGCATCGTCGGTTGTTTCATAACTCAACGAATTGTAGTAGGCAAATCCACTGATAATTGCTCCGATCCCCAACAGAGTAAAAGCAATAATTTTACTCCTCAGGTTAATTTTATTTGTTGTTTTATTTTCTTTCGACATATCTTAAATTTTAATTTGTTCCTGCTGTTAAATTGTATTTTACTACGGCAAGCTGCCTTTGTATTATATGAATCTGTTTATTCAGTTCAGCCTGTTTTTGTGCATGTAGTTGAGTTAAATAATTTGTTGAAGTAATAATGCCATTATTAAGCTGGTCGGCAGCAGTGGCAGTAATACTGGTGTATTTTTCCAATATTGATGTATCGGTATCGATAAGTTGAGCGAACTTGTTTATCTCATTTTGCTGTTCAATGAGTTCCGAATTTTGTTGAATTTCGAAAAGTGACTTTTGTTCCTTTATAATATCTTTATCGATTGTTAGATTTTGAGCTGAGATCGTGTTGGAGTGCAAATTGTTTAAATTCCAGCGAAGTCCCACGCCAACTGTGCCATACATGCGTAAATCATGATTCAGAATATTATATCCGGGACGACCATAAGCACCTTCACCAAACAAATACAGCCGCGGCATTTTATTGCGTTGTTCCAGTTCTATTTGTTCGTCGAGTAACTTTATCTGGCTGTTAAATTGTTTTACTTCGGGGCGTAAAGCCTTGTTTGCTGAATAGATGTCAGACGTGTTTATTGGGGCTAAAACTGTAGCAGTGTCAATGGCTGCATGCGTATACAACACCAGTTTTTGTTCTGCTGCCAATAAGTTCGAGCTGGCCTCAATAATCCGTTGATTTGTTCTTTGCATTTCAGCAAAAAGAATATCCAAATTACTCTGTAGTACCACTCCATTGGCCACTGCCGATTCCATATCGGCATACCTGATTTTGATACTTTCTTTATATGAATCGAGTATTTTAATGTTTTCGCGTGTAAGTAAAGCCTCGCTGTACAATTGTACAATGGTAGCACGCAAACTGTAGAGGTTAACCTCATTCTTTTGAATATCGGAAGCTGTCTTTGCACGTTCAACAGCTTTGCGCTGGGTAAATTTTCCAAAGTCGTACAGTACCTGGTTGATTTCCAGTCCAAAACTGTAATTGTCCTTTGGTGTTGTAGGAATAGAGAATCCTGGCATATCGAATTCGGTAACCTCCGATTGAAAAGTGGCTTGTGTAGCCAACGAAAGTTGAGGTATCATGTCGGCATTAATTTGCCTGATTTTGTTGTCGCTTTGGGTTTGTACGCGCTGGGCATGCGTATAAAGCGGATAATTTCGTACTGCCAGTGCGATACAGCTATCAAGATTGACGCGCGATAAATTTTGAGCAGACACTGAAAATGAGCTCAAAAAAATACATATCAACACTATCTGTAATGTTATTGATGGACGATGTTTTTTATTCATAACTTATTTCGAGATTCCTTTTATAAAAATTTCAGTAAATAGCTTTGATTGTTTTTGGGCCAGGTTTAATGCTGTACTTCCGATTTTACGAAATTCAAATTTTTCTGAATTGTAAAATGCATTTTTCCTTAAACCTCTGAGTACGTCAATATAAAGCTCTGCATTCTCCTCAGGAACAATCTCTGATATTTCCTGTTTTTCAATTCCGTTTTTTAAAATATCAGCTACCAGCTCAATTTCCTTCTTCCTGAATTCAATAATAATTGAACTAAATACCGATCTTATTGAAGAAGAGGTTGCCAAATTTATGCTACTGAGTGTTAAATGTTTTTGTAACAGCTCTATTCGTTTCCCTGCATAAATAACAAGTTTTTCGTGGGTGCTTGAGGCCTGTTCCTCAATGGTTTGTATTTCAGCTATAAACTGTTTCTGATCCTGTATTGCAAGCATTCTTATAATACCTTCTTTATCGGTAAAATAGTAGTACAACGATGCTTTTGAGATGCCTAAATGCTTCGCGATATCAGTCATTGTAGTTTTTTCAAAGCCAAATGTTTGGAACAACTCCTGTGCTGCATTTATTATTTCTGTTTGTTTTGCTTGTTGTTTCATATTTAATTTCATTACAGTCTGACTAAATTGGTAGAATGGTCAAATTTCGATATAATTTTTTATATGTGTAAATGAATATTTTCAAGTTTGAAGATTTTTCATGTTTAATTAACTTTTTTGATTGGGGCAGAAATTATATGAGTATTGAATGCTGAATTTAATAAGAAGGTTTTCAAACAAAACAATACTTGTTGGGGAAGTCGTTAACTAAATGTGGGTTGTTGGCTTTCTTGTACATTAGATCTAATGTAAAAATGTATTTATGGAGTATCGAACGTATTAGAATTGCAATTTGAATAATAATTGGGAAGTATATAAAACAAAAACGCCCCGCAAATGCGAGGCGTTCTATGTTCCTTATATTATTTTAGAAATCCTTATTTCAGACTTTCTTTAAAGAATGATTCCAGTTTATCAAACGGAATGTAATTTTTGTCGCCACCATCGTATAGATCGATATGACGCGCTCCCGGAACAATTACCATTTCTTTTGGTTCTGAAGCTTTTTCATAAACTTCTTTTGTCCAGTAAAGTGAATGCGCATTTTCTCCGGCAATCAATAAAATTGGTCGTGGTGAAATATCTTCCAAATGTGTTAGCAACGGGAAGTTCATAAAGGCTATTGAACTGGTTAATGTGAAGTTTGGCATTGTGTTAGGATGCCATCCTCTTTTCATTCCGTAGTATTCAAAGAATTCAGCAAAAACCGGAGGTAGACCTTGTGGTACAGCTTCTGCAGGTTTGTTTGGCCATCCGCCTTGTGGCAATGCAGGTTCTCCGTTTTCGAAATCTTTCCAACGTTGTTCTGCAAGTTGGCTAAGCATTTGTTTGCGTTGTTCATCTGTCATTGTGCGGCCTAAACCATTACGAACATAATCGCTGATGTCGTACATACTGGCAGTTGCAACTGCTTTAATCCGTGGATCAACTTGTGCTGCTGTTAGTGAAAAACCACCGCTGCCACAAATACCGATAACACCGATTTTTTCACGATCAACAAAGTCGCGTGTTCCCAAATAGTCCACACCTGCGCTAAAATCTTCGACAAAAACTTCAGGGCTCGATAAATCCTTCACAGAGCCACCGCTTTCTCCGTTAAACGATTCATCGAAAGCTAAAGCCACAAACCCGCGTTTTGCCATTTCCTGGGCATAAACTGTAGGACCTTGTTCTTTTACGCCTCCATATGGAGATCCGATAAGAATTGCAGGATGTTTTTTCGATTTATCCATATTTTTAGCCATGTACAGATGCGCTGCAATGCTAATTCCAAAGCGGTTTTTGTACTGTACAGGAGTTAAAGTAACATCATCGCTTAATTTTTTTGTCAGGTAGATGTCGTCTCCTTGTTTTAATGTTAATGTTCCGCTATCGTTTCCTTGACTAAATGCTTGTCCTGTAATCAACAAGACTAAAGCAAACAGTATTGTTAATTTTCTCATTGTTTAATTTTAATTTGTTTTCGCTTTTGTTTGTTACAATTTGTTGTATTCTTCGTCGGTAACCGGACCATTCCACTGTGTAGTAGATCCTTCAACCGGAATTGATAATGCAATGTGTGCAAACCAACTGTCTTTTGTTGCTCCGTGCCAGTGATTTACTCCGGCTGGAATATTAACTGTATCGCCCGGATTCAGCTTTTGTGCAGGTTTGCCTTCTTCCTGGTACCAACCTGTTCCGGCTGTGCAGAAAAGAATTTGACCGCCGCCCTGGTGTACGTGCCAGTTGTTGCGGCATCCCGGTTCGAATGTTACGTTAAATGAAGGAACTCCTTCCAGTGTTAATACTGCCAAATAACTCTGACCTGTAAAGTATTGTGCGTAAGCATCGTTTTTCTGTCCCAGTGGAAATAGTTGTTTAAATTCACTCATTTTTTAATCCTCCTAATTATTTAATTATTTATTTTCTGGTATAACTTCATTAATGCAAGCCAATGCATTCAGTGTTCTTGGGAAACCCATGTAGGGTAAACATTGTGTTACAGCTGTTAGCAAGGTGTTTTTGTCGTTTCCAACACTCAGGTTGCCATTTACGTGCGATTTTACCTGGTTTTCGCAACCGCCCAATGCACTTAAAATGCAAAGAGTCAGTAATTCGCGGGTTTTTAAATCCAATGTTCCCCTTGTATAAATATCGCCAAAACAAAATGCTGACAAGTAGTTCTGAATGTGCTTCTGATTTTCGGGAGACATTTCATGCATTTTGTCGATGATTTCGCCAAAGATGCTTTTTTGCACTTTTAGGCCTTCATCAAAACGTGTTTCTTCTGTTACCGTTTTCTGACTTTCAACTGGAAGCGAAATTTTAGCAGCTTTAAAAACCTCGTTTGCTTTATTTATGGCATTCAGCGTTTTAGGAAATCCCAAATACGGTGCACATTGGTAAATGGCTTCTTTAATTTCAACAGGAGATACACCTGTATTTAATGCTGCAAAAACATGTGCCTGCAGCTGTTCGAGCGTTTGATTAGTAGTTAAAACAACTATTGTAATTAACTCCCGCATTTTATCGCTCATATCTCCTTGATAGAATACCTCACCGAAAATGAAATGGTTTAACATATCCTGTAAATCCGGATCAGTTTCTGCCAACGGACCGGTGTGTTGTCCGAATAGTTCTTCAAATTTTTTCTTACTCAATTCTATTCTGTCCATTTGTTCGTTTTTTTAAAGAATTGCTCAACCTCAAACTTTTATGAGATTTTCATATGATCCAAATAGTATACTTTATAAGGTGTCATATGTAACTCGCATTTTAATCATTTTCTAATGCTTTGATTTAGATGCTCGTTTCACAATGCAAATATCATTATTAGCTACCTTATAAAATTACCAAAATAACGGATAGAATTACCTCGATTACGGAATGTTATTTAAATGCCGGATTTGGAGTAGGAGACAGACGGCATAAAAAGTTTAATTTATTAAATTTTTTATCATATGTAAAAGGAATATTTTGCCAGGGATAGTAATTTAGAACGATTTTTAAAATATTAGTTTAATAAATAGGAGGAATAGAAATATGTCACAGCTCACACCGGAAATGAAAGAAATGGTTATGAACCAACAATGCTTTCATGCAACTGTTAGCAAAGATGGAATACCAAACAATGCGCCCAAAAGATCGACACGTGTTTTTAACGATGAAACATTGATTTTCTCGGAAGGAGTAGGAGGGAGAACTTACCAGAATATTCTGGATGGTTCGAAAGTAGCAACTTCTGTTGTTAACCGCGATATTATGGAAGGATATCGTTTTATTGGAACACCGGAAGTTTTAACCAGTGGCGAGATTTATGAAAAATCAGCTGAAATGTCGCTTAAGGTAGGAATGCCAAAACCGAAAGCGGTTATCCTGGTACATATCGACGAAATTCATAGTCTGAAACCCGGGCCAATGGCGGGGAAAAAGATTGGTTAATTACGATTGACATTTAAAAATAAAATGCCGGAAATTATCTGTTTCACTAATAAGTTCCGGCATTTTTTATTGCTGGCAGCCCGGTTTCTGAGCAGTTTATGCAGTAATTAATGCTTCAGTGTTATCACATCTTATAACCGGGCGCTTTGTAAAGCCGGTCTTTTTTCCCCATAATATCATCGGGGTAAACCTTGTTTTTCCATTCTTCCAGCGTATAATCCTCGATGGCTACAGAGAAAGATTCATCGCCATAACCGATTACGCTTTGAGCAGCTTTTACAACTTCCTTCGCTAATTTTTGTTTTTGCTCTTCGGTTTTTCCTTCCAGAAGTTTAATTTGAAAATGTGGCATAATGTATAAAGTAAAAAAACAGCCTTCAGAAAAGTCCAAAGGCTGTTTAGTAAATAATATATTTTTATTTCAATTTTCCGCCGTATACCGGGAACATGCTGGCATCGCCATAATCTTTAATTTGTTCCAGGTTTTTCAATGTTTCCATATCTTCTTCTGAAATCACAAAATCAACTTCTGCATTGTTTTTCATATGTGCAGGATTTGCTGTTTTTGGCAGTGGTAGAAGATCTAGTTGAAGAGTGTAACGAATAGCCAGTTGCGGCACTGAAATACCATATTTCTCGGCCATTTTTGTTACTTCCCCGTTTTTCATTAACTCACCGTGAGCAACAGGAGAATAAGCTTCTACAAGAATGTCGTTTTCCTTGCAATATTCAATCAACTCTTTTGGCGTGTTGCTAATGTGAGCCAGAATTTGGTTGACCATTGGTTTTACTGTGCACGATTCGAGAATATTCTCGATATCTGCTTTTTGGAAGTTTGAAACACCGATAGCTTTCAGTTTACCTGCTTTGTAAGCCTCTTCCAAAGCTTTCCATGCTTCACGGTTTCCGTCTGCAAAAGAATCTTCTTCGTGGAATTCCATCCATGGTTTCGGACTGTGAATAATCATCATGTCGATGTAGTCGAGCCCCATTGTTTCAAGCGACTGATTAATAGATGCAACGGCTTCATCGTACGATTTTACTTCTGCAGCCAGTTTTGTAGTAACAAATAAATCTTCTCTTTCTACACCACAGGTTCTGACTCCTTCTCCAACTCCGCGTTCATTCATGTAAGCCTGCGCTGTATCAATATGGCGATAGCCAAGGGTTACAGCATCTTTTACTGCCTGCACTGAATCTTCATCACTAATAAACCATGTTCCAAGACCCAGTTTGGGGATTTTAACTCCGTTTGATAGTGTGTAATTTTCGTTTAATATCATAATATTTTTTTAAAAAAATTAGTAATTATTTGTATATGCTGTTGAAAATTAAAATGTTGCCGCATCGATTACATAGCGGTAACGTGCTTGTTTGTTCACCACTTTTTCCCAGGCATCGTTGATCTGGTCGGCACTGATTATTTCAATTTTTGGATGAACGTTATTGTCTGCACAGTAATGTACTACTTCCTGGGTTTCAGGAATTCCGCCAATAAGCGATGCATTAAAGTTAACCCTTGCAAATGCCAACATCAGGTTGTTTATAGTAAGCTCTGAATTTACAGGCATTCCAACAAAGGTGAAAGTGCCGCCTGGTTTTACACACATAATGTATGGAGCCGCGTTAAATTCATAAGGAATGGTGCAAATCATATAATCCAGTGTTTTACTGTATCCATACAAATTGCTTAAGTCATCGTTTACAACAATCACTTCTTTTGCTCCGAACGATTTAATATCTTCAACTTTATCGGCTGAAGTGGTAAAAGCATACACTTCTGCACCTTTAGAAACAGCCAGTTTTACAGCCATGTGCCCCAGTCCACCAATACCTGCAACACCAACTTTGTCGCCGATTTTAAAGTTTGCTTTCATTAACGGAGAATAAGTGGTTATACCTGCACACAATAGCGGGGCTGCTTCCTGTAAACTGATGTGTTCAGGAATATGAACCGCAAAATGGTCTCTCACCACAATGTTCGAAGAATAGCCGCCTTGTGAAATTCCGGTAGGTGAAGATTTTTGAGGATAACCATATGTGAATACCGTTTTTCCGTTTTCGCAAAACTGCTCTTCGCCGTGTTCGCAGCTGTCGCATTCCATACAGCTATCTACCATACAACCGACTCCGGCACGATCGCCAACCTTGAATTTCGTAACATTTTTACCCACCGCTGATACAATACCAACAATTTCGTGCCCCGGAACCTGAGGATATTGTTGTGGTCCCCAATGTCCTTTCATCTGGTGAATATCGGAGTGGCAGATACTGGCATATTTTACATCGATTAGAATATCGTTATCGCCAACCGGACGGCGTTCGAATTCCCATGATTGAAGCTTCCCTGATGTATCGACGGCAGCGTAACCTCTTGATTTAATATTCTGTGCTATTTCACTAATATCCATACTACTGTTTTGTCCAAAAACATTCATAGGGTTATTTAGTAGGAAACTGGCTCCGGCACCTGCAATTGCCGACTTCTGGATAAAATCTCTTCTTGATTGCTGTTTTCTGTTTAATTGCTTTTCTTTCATGATTTAACTTTTTATATTGTTATTATTCAAGATACCATTTGTCAGTGTTTTAACCACTTTCGCGGGAATTCCGGCAACTACGCTATTGTCGGGTACATCTTTGTTTACAACCGCTTCGGCTGCTATAATCGAGTTTTCGCCAACAGTTACACCGGGAAGAATAGTCGCTCCGGCACCAATCCAGGCACCGTTTTTTATAACTACCGGTCTTACCATAAGTGCTTTTCGTTCGGCAGGTTTTACCGGGTGCTCTTCGCTTAAAATATTGACTTTTGGGCCAATCAGTACATCGTCGCCGATGGTTATTGTTCCCATATCGAGCATTGAGCACAGATGATTGATGTAAACATTCTTGCCAATGCGGGTAAACATGCCAATATTAATGTGGACAGGAATTTGAATCGTAGTAGTTGGATCAAGCGGTTCTCCTGATATTTCGCCCCACAACTTTCGTACTTCGGCAACATCAGCAGTTTGATTCAGTTTAATCAATAGTTCTGTTGTCCGCGATGCAGCTTCCGAAATCTGGCTATGGTCCGGATCTGTATAAGGAACCGATTCACCGGCTTGCAAACGTTCAAAAATGTTCTTGCTCATTACTTCTCTTTTTCGTTGGCTTCGATATGCTTAATTACTTTTGCCGGAATTCCGGCAACCACTGTGTTATCGGGTACATCTTTACTTACAATCGCTCCGGCAGCAACAATTGAATTTTCGCCAACAGTTACTCCCGGTAAAATTGTTGCAGCTGCTCCAATCCATGCATTGCGCCTGATTACGATGGGTTTTACATCCATCGCTTTTCTGTTGTTGGGGTCGATAGGATGACCTTCCGATAGCAAATTCACTTTTGGCCCGATTAATACATCATCCCCGATGGTAATCGTTCCCAAAGTAAGCATGGAACAGGCATGATTAATATAAACGTTTTTCCCAACTGTCACAAATTCTGCATGGTTCACAAAAACAGGAATTTGAACGTAACTGCTTGCATCAAGTGCTTCTCCTGTCATCTTACCCCATATTCTACGCAACTCGTCGGGATCGGACGTTGCATTGTATTTTATCAACAATTCGTTGGTGCGAAGGTTCGATTGACCTACCAGCGAAAATTGAGGATCGCTGAACGGAACCAACTCACCTGATTGCATTCTTTTAAAAACGTTATTACTCATGCCTGTTTCGTTCAATTATTTTGCGTTTTCAAATACTGTAGTCAGCATTTCTTTTGAATAAAGTGCATCGGCACCCATCATTTTTGCTCCCATAAACAGTTTTTCAACCATCATTTCAATTCCTTCTTCCGGAATATTACCTTCTTTAAGTGTTACAGGTGCTCCAATTTTTGTGTACCAGTTTTTCAGTGCTTCAATTCCTTCATCGGCTGTTTCCAGGTTGAACATTTCTTTGGCAAAACGCTCGAAACGTTCAGGTAACAGGTTCTTTTGCCATTTCATCCAGGCCGGTACCACAATTGACAAACCAGCACCATGGGCAATATTGTACTCAGCCGACATGGTGTGCTCAATAAAGTGCGTGTCGAAACGGTTATTTTCAATACCACAGAATGTTGTGAAATTTAATGCATTGGTTGCTGCCCAGGCAAATTCACCGCGAGCTTCGTAGTTGCTGGGATCTTCCAATAAAATTTCGGTAGTACGGATAACTGTTTTAAGAATATTTTCAACATAACCTGCTATGTATTCAGGCAGATAAGTTGCAGTTAAGTACATGTCCAGACTATGTGCGAAAATATCTGCTGCCGAATAAGTTAAATATTCTTTGGTTACGGTTGCCTGTAATTCAGGATTGACAACCGATACCGTTGGGAAAGTAGCAGAGCTCATGATACTCATTTTTTGTTTGGTTTCTTCGTTGGTAACCACTGCATAGTTGTTCATTTCGCTACCAGACGCCGCCAGTGTCATGATTGAGAAGATTTTTAAAGCCTGGGTCGATTGTGCTTTAAAAGTGAACATATCCCAAACATCGCCTTCGTAAACAGCACCTGCTGCAATCGATTTGGAAGTATCTAATACCGATGCTCCACCAATTCCTAGAACTGCATCAACTTTAGTCGATTTTGCCAATTCAATTCCTTCGTATACTTTACTTAAAACCGGGTTGCTGATTACACCACCTAATTCTTCGTAAGTAATTCCTTTGTCGCTAAGAGATTTTGCAACGGTGTCGAACAAACCGCTTTTTTTAACACGATCAGAACCGTAAACAATTAATACTTTTTTTAGACCATACTCCGAAATGTATTGTCCAATGTTCGCTTCTTTTCCTTTGCCGAATTCAATTCGGGTAGGATTGTAAAATGTGAAATCTTTCATTTATTATGTTTTTAAAATTTTATGTTTCTAATCCAATTATTTAATTCTTCGTGATTGTTACCCACGGCATAACCATTTATTGAAAAGCTGTTCAGAATTTCAGCTTCCGGGCATTGTTTTGCAATATCCTGAACACTGTGTCCGTTTCCTCCGCCACCGTGAGTGCAAAAAGGAACGATCTTTTTTCCGGTAAAATCATATTCCGATAAAAACGATAATACGGGCGCCGGAAAAGTATTGCACCAGTTCGGGTAGCCGATAAAAATGATATCGTATTGTTCTATCGTCTCCGGTTTCTCTGTTAATTCCGGTTTGTCTGCCGAACCAATTTCCTGTTTTGCACGGGCCAGAACATCTCTGTAAACAGCAGAATATTCATTAACGGGTTGTATCCTATAAATATCTCCTCCAACCAACATGTTTATCTGTGTGGCAATTTCGTGGGTGTTTCCACTCCATGAAAAATAGGCAACCAAAATATTTTCTGAGTTATTTAAGGAAGTATTCATTGGTCTGATCTTTTTCTTGAATTTAATAGTTTTAAAATACACTACAAAATTGAGAAGAAAACGTGGTAATATTATACCATAATTACTGAAGTGCTTACCAGTATTACAGAATTTATCTTTTTGCTTAAAAGTCAGTAAAACAGTGTAATGTGGGGGTGCTCATTCTTCGGTCCTTTTAAAATACCGTGCAGAATTGAGTAAAATCTGATTCAGGATTGCCATGCTTCAAAATGCTGCATAAGTTCAAGTCTTCTTTAAATAAAAACTATGAGAAGACATTAAACAGATTGCTAAACAGAATATTTCACAATATTTTATATTTTTCTATTCTAAAATCTAATCAAATGAACAAACCAAAACTGAAAACAACTTTCCTCCTTATTGTTTCTGTATTCCTGTTAAATGCTTGTGGTATATCTGGTAGCATCTCAAAAGCTGAATTTGTGGCCATGGTTTCTGACTATTTTGAGTGGCCGCATCCTGATGATTACAACGACATCTGGAAAACGCCGATAGATGGTTTTAACGATATAACATCAGCCGATGCTTATGGCAAACAGATTGAAGTTGCGCTTGAACAGGGTATTATCACAAAAGATGTTTCGGGCAATTTTAATCCCGATGCAGCTATAACACGTGGTGAGGCAGCAGAAATACTTCAGGCAGCTTTCCTGCTTGATGATATTGTAGCAAAGGGATTTATGGAAGAAGGAAAAACGAATGCTTCTCTTTCAAAAGAAGAGGCAAAAGCTGTTTTCGATAAGATAACATCCACGGTGGTAGCACCTGTTCAGGCCGTTCCGGTGACCACTGCGGTTGCTCCGCGACGTTACATCAAATTGTGGTGTCCTACCGATGGAGCAACGATTCACTTCACAAAAGATAGTTCTGAACCAACAATGGAAAGTGAAGTTTATAACCTTGAACAAATGGGGCATATTGCGGAAATGATTGGTTTTCGCGATGGTTCGGGCTCTGCAACAGGACGCAGAGAAGTCGTGTACAAAGCTTTTGCCGTAAAAGATGGTTTCGATAAAAGTGCCACACACACCATGAAATGGAATCTTTACCGGCCATTGGATGACGAGTTTCAAAGCGATTTAATTGTTGAAGGAGATGATAAAACACCTAAAGTTTTTCGTGTTTACAACGATTCTGAATCAGTGCGGGCGATGTGCTGGTACATTGAAGGACCGGAAAAAGGAATTGTTTTCGATGCTTTGCAAACTACTGTTGACAAGCATAACTTGAAAGATTACATCGATAAAATAGCGACCAAACCTTATATTCTGGTAATTGGCCATGAACACGGCGACCACGATGCGCAAATGCCAGCTTTTTTGAATGCAGGAATAGAAACCTACCTGAATAAACGAGGTTGGGCTTCAGTTGGCAGAGTAGGGGGATTTGGTGCAGTTGTTACCGATCCTGAGCAACAAAAGCTGGTAAAGGATGTGGAAGAAGGTGATTCGTTCGATCTTGGCGGCGGTTGTGTTTTTGAAGTTTATGCAATGCCGGGGCACGCAAACGGAAATATTGTTTTGAACGACAAGCAGAGCGGAATGGTTTTCGGCTCGGACATTTACAGTTGTACACGGGCCGGCTCGGCAGATAATGTTGGCGTGTCGGGATTAAAAGTTGACCGGCTTCTGTCGTTTACGCAGCAGGCTTACAGCAATTACACAAAAGGCGGAGCGGATGTGAAGATGCTGTTTACCGGTCACGATGAGCAGATGCTTGCCAATAACAACCTCCTTTTATTTGAACAGGCTTTGCAGCAGGTTATCGACAAGGGAGAAGCCGGATGTTCGCCATCGTTACGTGGCCGTGGAAGCCGGGTAACAACTATTGGCGATATGTGGAAAGACGGAACAGACTGGATTTCTCTATCAATTGGAGGAACACTTGGCGATGACTATCAATACCTGACCAGCAATTCAACAGCTAATTACAACGCCGGCGGTTTTGTAAAATATTCAGTGCTGTCGAACATTGAAATTGAAGGTGGCGATTTGGTTGGGACAACTGTTGAATGGGCAAAATCAAGGTCATTTGACTGGGCCGGCAAAAAAATGGCAGTCCCGAATTCGTTAACCGATAAGTTTGATCCGTGGACGTATAATTACACCATAAAAGTTCCGGCAGAGAACAGTAAAATTTCACTAACTCCGGTAACGATGTCAACGCAGGTTAAAGAGATTTTATTGGATGGAAAGTCGGTTGAATATCGTTCGGAAAATGAGGTTGAAGTTTACAACGGTCAGGTAATCGATATTACGGTTACTGCACCAGATGGAACGACTAAAAGTACTTATTCGTTTACTATTGAAAGTGTATGACACGAATGATATAAACTCATATAAAAGGAAAAGGGAAGCGATATCACTTCCCTTTTAACTTTTTAGAACATTGCTGTTCCTCTATTTTTTCTGATCTAATAAAACCAATTTGTTTTATCAATCCTCAATCAATTCAAAAGTAGCCTTTACATTTTTCGAGCCGGTTAAGGCACTCATATCTCCATCAATTTTTCCCAAATTGATTAATCCGCTGGCGAAACCAAAATTCTTATAGAAAATGGCAATGTCGCCCCAGGGAGCGTAATAAGTTATATCGCCAACCGATGGTTTGTAGCCTGATGGAGCACCTGCAGTGGATAACTTTGGATCAGGATAAAATATTTTTTCTGTACTGGCGTAATCTTCCATTGTAACAGTGAGAGGAAACTGCGATACAAGATCTTTTGCAGTTTCGTTGTTTTCCAGAGTTGCCGTCAATTTTTTATCGCCAACAGTAATTTTAATTTTCATTGTAGTTGTATTTTGATTTTTGGGTGTGATTATTCTGCTAATACACTTTTATATTCTTCTTCTGATACAGGATCGCCCCATGTAACATTCTGGCCGTCTTTGTAATTGGTGAGAGCAACATGCACAAACTCGCTGTTTGCAGCAGCACCGTGCCAGTGGTTTACGTGTGGAGGAATGTTAACCACATCGCCTTTTTTAATTTTCTGTACCGGTTGTCCTTCTGCTTTGTAAAAACCTTCTCCGGCCAAAACCAGCAATACCTGTCCTTTTGGATGTGTGTGCCAGTTGGTGCGTGATTCAGGATCGAAAATAACGTTGGCAATTGAATATTCATTGTTTTCATCATTTCCCAACATCATATTTACGCCAACTTTTCCGGTGAAGAATTTTGCAGTGAACTCTTCCGGTGCAGGATTTTGGGTAAATATGGGATCCATAGTTTTTACTGCTTCTTCAATGGTTTCCGGTTTTTGTGTATTTGAAGTTGGTTGATTACAAGAATAAGCCATGAATAAAATACTAAAAGCTAACAGGGTGTTCGAAAAAAATCGTCTCATATTTTAAATTTTTAATTTGATTTTCTGGTTAATAATTAAGACCGGCTACTGAAACTTAGTGTCTATTTCAGCAACCTTAATTTTACATAAAAATGAAAAAACATAACCACGAAGAACACCAAGACACAATGTATTAAAGCTTGAATAATAATATTGCTTTGTGTCCTCGTGACTTTGTGTTTTAATTTCTCATTTTGAGGACATTTTTCAGGATTGTCCGTCCATTTTCTGCTTCATCTTTACCGACTGTTTTTTCAATAATATTAAACATATCATTCATCTGGCCTTCAGTAATTCCAACGTTCATTCCAAAATGAATATGAGCGCCTAACTGAGATCCTGTGCCGGTCATTGATGCTAAAGCTGCATTGGTTACCAATTCTCTTTGTTGATAACTCAATACATCGCATTCAAAAATATCGGCAAATAAATGCTCCTTCAAAAAGGCATCGATACGAGGTGAGAATTCCCCAAATCCGGGCGCAGGCTTCGACTGCGGCATACCAGTAAGTTCTTCCAAAACTTTACGGCCTCTTTCGTAACGATCGCCTGTTTGGCTGTGCATTTTTATTTCTTTGCCTTGTTCATCGGTAATTCCTTTTGCTTTCCGCTCGTCTAAAACTTTCCTGAACGTATTAATGCCATTCAAGCTTCGCGGGAAACCACAGTAAGCATAAAGGTGCACTAAAGTTTCATTAATTTCGTTTATGGTTAATCCTGCATCAAGCCCTTCATTTAAGGCTTTTGTCAGTTCATTAATCTTGCCTTGTGCAGTGTAGCTGGAAATATTCACCAGTCCTTTTTGTTTTGCGTCTAACGACTGATTTTCCTGCGCTTTTCCAACCAAAGAAATGCAGAAAGCAGCAAATAGTAAAACGACAAACCGTGTTGTTTTTAAACTCATGATCAAACTTTTTAATTTGTTTATACCGTTTTTATCACCTTACAAGGATTGCCAACGGCTACACAGCGGGCAGGAATACTTTTAGTTACCACACTTCCTGCTCCAATTGTTGTATCATCACCGATTGAAACACCGGGCAGAATAACTGCTCCGCCACCAATCCAAACATTTTTTCCTATCTCAATTTTAGAACAAGAAGCATCTCCTTTTGTTCTATCTTCCGGATTGGTTGGGTGAATGGCTGTATACATTTGCACATTCGGACCGATAAATGCTTTGTCGCCAATGGTTATGCCTCCAAAAGGTTGAAACGCACAATTGAAGTTTATAAATACTTTTTCTCCGAATTTTATTTTGTCGCCACCATAATTACAGTGGAATGGTGGGTTGATCTGTACATCATCGAACTTTCGTTCAAACAAATCCTCAAGATGGCTAATGTCGCCTGAGTTATTAAACTTTAAAGTTGAATCGGCAGCCTTTTTTCGCATCAAAACCAGTTCCGGTGCAAAAGCATCGTAGGTTTCTTCAGGAAATGATTTTTGTTTTTCTTTATTCATGATTGTCTTATTTTATTCTGCTACTCTGAAAGTAGCTTTCAAGTGTTCGGTTGATTTAAAAATACTTGTTTTCTCGTCTATTTCACCGAGTTTTATCAAGGTGTTCGAATATTTAAAATCCTTGTAGAAAATGGCAATGTTGCCCAGTGGAGCGAAGTAGATGATATCGCCGGCTTTGGGTTGATAGCCTGATGTTGTATTCTTGGTATTAAGTCGTTTTCTCAGGTGCCCAATTTTACTTGATTGGCCATAATCGTCCAAATTCAGTGCTATTGGAAGCGACGAAGCAAAGTCTTTGGCAGCTGTACTATCGTTCAGTGTCGCTTTAATAATATTGTTGTTTGTTGTAATATTTATTTTCATTCGCGTTATAATTTGGATTTATTATTGTTTTATAAACTTCCGCACAATCGCTTTTTTATCTTTTGATTCGATCTTGAGAAAATAGGTGCCCGGTTTTATGTTGTTTAACTGAATTCTTCTTTCTTGTGTAGTAAGAATACTTTTACCGGTATTGTAGAACAGTGTAACTTTTTCAAAGGGCCCAGATACCTCGATGTAATTTTTTGCCGGATTGGGGAAAACCTGAAAAAGATTTTCCGGATTATCTATCTCCTCATTATTTGTCGTGTGGTCTGTTATTTCCAAGGTAACGGTCACATCGCCATCGCCCAAAACGGCTTTTAAATCATCCTGGCTTATATTATCAATTTTTCCAAGTCGTGTGAAGTTCCAGGAATTAGGAGCATAATAAATTACCAGTGCGTTACCCTGATATAATATGATATCTCCGGGTTCGGTTGTTATCTGCTGGTCATTTCTTGGTAAGGTTGTTCCTATCGGACCAACTTTTTCCATATTTCCATAGTCTCGCATTTCTATAGTTAACGGACCGTTTCGCAACAAATCAATCAAAGCAGTTGCAGATGAATTATCAACCAAAGTAGCTGTAAGTTCAGTCTGACTGTTAATTGTTAATTTGATTTTTGTTTCCTGTGCTGAAATATTGAATGAGATCAAAAAGGCAACAAGCGTAAAGAAAAGATACATCGTTAATTTCATGGAATATTTGTTTTTTGTTCTTTGGGAAATTTTATTTGTTATGCTTTGTTTTAGTTGATATATATCAATCATTTTACAAATATCAGCAGAAACAACAATAATAAATTACCAAAATTACGGTGTCACTTACCACTTTTACGGAATGTTTTAAAATTGTAACTTGCTAAATATTAGTTGGTTTTGTCTTTGTTGGTAATTCCATGTCGGAAATGGTACTAGCAGAAATTACTTTAACGAATTAAAACAGAAATGAGCTGCCACTGTTAAATGCCTGTGGTAGTTCATTTCTGCGAAGCTTTTGAATTGCAATATTAACTTTTTGCTGATTTCTCAATAGTATCGTACAATTCTGCTAAAACCACAGCACGTTGAAAGGTAGGAGCATTACGGGTGTTATTTCGGATGTCGCCGGCCAAAAGTTTGTAAATCTGCGCAACATTCCTCGCCACTGAATTATTGGGTAATCCATTATACATTTCAACAGGAGGAGTTAATTGTTTCATTTCTTCATCGCTGCTTTTTGCTCCTTTTATCGAAAGTTGAATCATCTGGCCGTGTCCGTTATCGCCGATAACCTGAATATCACCTTCAGTTCCGTTAATTTCCCAAAGTAAATTTGTGCCTTTTGAAAGACCCCCACGATAGTGTACCGATGCGGCGGCTCCACTTTCCAATTGTCCGATGAGCAAAATCTGGTCTTCAGCCGTTTTGGGTTTTACTTCGCCGGTATCAGCTACATTTACTGTTTTGTAAAAATTGAACATGTCGGCTTTAAGCCGTTTAAAATCACCCAGAACGCTTGTTAATCCTGCCAAAGTATGTCCTAAAGGAATGGTAAGCATATTGGCGCCATTGGCATTGTCGAATAAGTAATACAGATCGTCAATTGTTTCGTTGGCCCAGTTCCAGCCCGAACCAATTAATGTTGTTGACCGTACCTCGCCAACATAACCTTCTTCGATCAGTTTTTTCAGGTATAAAACTTCAGGAGCATTAACCATTTGTGTACCAACAACGGCTACCACACCTTGCCTTTCTGCAATTGCGGCCAGTTTTTTTGTCTCTTCCAAACCGTTGCCCAACGGATGTTCGCAGTAAACATGTTTGCCGGCTTCCAGTGCGGCTTTTACCAGCTCGAAGTGATAAGGAACTTTTACAGTTACCACAACAAGATCAACCTCGGGAGACTCAATCAATGCCTGTGGATTCTTAAACGCGAATTTAAGATTCAACGCTTTGGCAGTGGTCTGGGCACTTTCCAACGAACGGTTGGCTACACCTACTACTTCAAAATCGTCGATTAACGATCTTAATGCCGGAATATGGGCGGTTGCTGCCCAATGACTATCAGGATTTAACCCGATAAAACCTACTCTGATTTTTTTGTTTTCCATGTGCTTTATATTTTCTGTTTTCAATATCTACAAATTAAAATAAAATACCTCGAAGTATTTTACCTGAATTCCAGATATGATTACCCAAATTACAGAATATGGATTTTGTAACATGGTAGTAGCTTATTTTAGGAGCTATAACGAGCGATTCAGCCACTTTCCTTTGAATAAGCGAACAAGGAAAATAGCACCTCTGAAACACAGCTCAATGCACATGGCAATCCAAACGCCTTTCAGTCCCATGATAGGAGCTAAAATGGCTGCCAAAGTCAAACGAACGGCCCACATGCTTGAAAAATTCATGATACTTGGAATAAACGTATCGCCGGCACCAACAAAAACTCCGTAGGCAACAATCGACGCTGCAAACATCGGTTCGGCAAATGCTTCAATTTTTAATGCCATGGTACCGAGTGAAATAATTTCCTGAACCGGAGTCATAAAACCCATGATCAGTGGCGCTGTAAAATACATGATTGCTCCCATGATCGTCATAATTGCCATTCCCATAAAAACGGTGATGCGCGCAAAACGTTTGGCCAGGTCTTTTCGTTTGGCACCAAAACTTTGTCCTACTAATGTGGTTGCAGCCTCGGCAATTCCGTATCCGGGCATGTAACAAAGGCTTTCAGCGGTAATTGCAAAAGAGTTGGCAGCAATTGACGCAATTCCCAATGGAGCAACAATTACGGTAGATAATATTTGTGCGCCCATAATTACAGTATGTTCCAAACTCATGGGCAAACTAATTTTAAAAGCTCTGCGCAATGTGCGTTCTTCGGGCATGAAGCTTCCTTTTTCCTTGGTTAAACGGAGGTTTACGTCTTTTGTAAACAGGTACCAGAAAAGCATTATAGCAGTTAAAAAATATGCCAGTGCTGTTCCCAGCGCAGCTCCAACAACTCCCAGGTCGGCTCCCGGAATAAAAATATTGTACCCCAGTAACTGCAGTTCGCGGGAAGGGAAGATCAGCAGAAAATTGAAGATCACGTCCATGACACACATCAGTACATTTAGTACGCTGGGGACGTGCATGTTTCCGCTACTTCGCAACATAGCACTTGCCAGAAAATTCATCTGCAGCGCAGGCAGCGATAAAATAAATATCAGGAAATATTTTGATGCATCTTTGGCAATGGCGGCATCACCACCCAGCCAGTAGGGTAGTTTGGAGCTAATTAAAGCACCTATGGCCACCAAAATAAAACTGAATAGCAGCGTGGATAAAATCGCCTGTCGCAATACAGACCTTGCGCCTTTTCGGTTCCCGGCTCCAATCAGATGTGCCACCTGCACCGAAAATCCGGCGGCAACCGTGGTGCAAATTCCCCAAAACAGCCAGGTAGAAGTAATTACCAAACCGATGGAGGCAGATGCATTTGCTCCCAAACGTCCAACCATCGATGCATCGATATATTGCATGATGATGGATGAAAACTGCGCAATAATTGCCGGTATACTCAGCAAGGCTGCCAAATGCAGTTGCTGCATAAATGTCATTGCCTGCTTATTCTGGATAAGCGACAACAGGTAAGCACTTTTTTTCAATCGATTTCTTGTACAAATATTTATTAAAGAACATAAACAATCACCTGGCTGCTTTTGGTAGCAACCCGCACAAGCTCGTTTAATTTTGCGCGATTATCTGATCAAATGCCTTTTTCATTCTGTTCAATCCTTCTTGCAAAACGTCGCGTGGACAGGCAATGTTAATACGCATAAATCCTTCTCCGGCCTCACCATACATTGTTCCTTCATTGAGCCAAACTTTACCTTTTTCTATCAGTAATTCTGTTAATTTTTCCGACTTAGTGTTTAAAACAGAGGTGTCGATCCAAACCAAATAAGTGGCTTCAAGTGGCAAAATCGGGAATTGTGGAAAGTTTTTCTCAAAGAGATCTTTCACAAGAAGATAATTTTCCCACAAATAGTCCTTTAGATTGTCTAACCACTTTTCAGAATCCGGGTGAGAGTATGCTGCAATCAATCCTTCAACGGCAAACGGACTAACATCGCAAACTTCGTTAATGTTAATCGCCTTATCGATCTTTTTGCGGATCTCAGGATCGTATGTAAAAATATTAGCGATTTGCAGTCCTGCCAGGTTGAAGGTTTTACTTGGGGCGGTGCAGGTTACTGAATTCTCCAAAAACTGTTGGCCCAGCGAAGCGAACGGAATGTGTGTGTGCCCCGGGTGGACCAGATCGCAATGGATTTCATCAGAAACTACAATTACCTCATTACGGAAACAAATCTCGCCAATCTTCTTCAGTTCTTCTTTTGTCCAAACACGGCCCGCCGGATTATGTGGATTGCATAAAAGCATCACTTTGGCTTTCGGATCGGCTGCTTTTTTCTCCAGATCATCAAAATCGATGGTGTATTTTCCATCTTTGTATATCAGATCGTTGGAAAAACTCTCGCACTGATTATTACGAATCGACGAGAAAAAACAGTTGTAAACCGGCTCTTGGACAATTACTTTATCGCCCGGATTGGTTAGTGCCAAAATTGTTGCCGAAATTGCAGGAACCACACCAATTGTGTAGATCATCCATTCTTTTTCGACCGTAAAATTATGCCTGCGTCCAAACCAGCTGATAACAGCATTGTAATACGCATCGGGCACTTTTGTGTAACCAAAAATGCCGTGCTGAACCCGCTGAGCAAGTGCATCGATAATGGGCTGGGCAGTTTTAAAATCCATGTCGGCTACCCACAAAGGAATTACATCGTCGCTGTTATTGGAATCCCACTTATATGAATTGCTGCCCCTACGGACTATTTTTTCGTCGAAATTGTTTTGCATACTGATTAAACGTTTACTTCGCTTTCAACTGTAATTTTGCAACCTCCCGGGTTTTTACAGTTTTCATCAAAGATAACCTCGCCAATGCTTTGTGCCAAAATTTCACCGCTACTCGGGTTTTTTATGCTGGTAACAGGGCTGTTTATTTCTGCTTTTAACGAACTGTATTCGAAAGCAAGATCAGCATCTTCTTTCATTATGCAGTTTTCCATCACTAAATCTTTGGCGTAACATAAAGGCTGTGTACCGCTAATTACGCAGTTTACCAGTCGAAGATTTTTCGAGTGCCATCCCAGGTATTCGCCTTCAATAACCGAATCGTAAACAGTAACATTTTCCGAATTCCAGAAAGCATCTTTTGTTGCCAGATGAGAATTGTGAATTTCAACATTTCTTGCATACTGGAAACTGTAGTTTCCCTGAAGTGTAAGATCGTCGATTCTGATGTTTTTGCTATCCTTAAAAATGTAATCGCCATTTGTAACTTTTACATCTTTAAATTTAATGTTTTTACACCACCAGGTGCATTCCTGTGCATCTGTAAGTTCTACGTTTTTAAGGTATAATCCGTCAATTTCGCGAAACATTTTTGGTGCTTCCACGCGTGTGTTTACCATGCGAAGGTCTTTGCAATACCAAATGGCAGCACGGCCTCCGGGGGTAAAAAATGAGTCTTCAATAACACTGTTTGTGTTGTGCCAAAACGGGTATTTCCCTCCAAAAGTACAACCGGAAGCTTTTATATTGCTCGCTTCTTTTAATGCCGATTCTCCTACGCCAATTTCTACATTTTTAAGATGTAAATCTTTCTCTGCAAATAATGGGCGTTCTCCTTCAAAAAATTTATTCTCTATTGTTTTCATTATTGTAAACTTGTTCTCATTAAAATTTCTGACTGCAAATATCAGGCTAAGAAGTTTAAGAAAAGTACCCATATTCCTGTATTATTTACCAAAATTACGGAATCGGTATTTTGGGGCTGTTGAAACAACTAATATTTAACTTTTTACCGACTTGGTAGCGTTAACTTTTATAAAATCTCTGGGCGCATGTCCGGTATATTTTTTAAAAGTTCGGCTGAAATGACTTGCTGAGTTGTAGCCAACTTCGTAGGCCACATCTGCAATATTATAGCGATGCTCGGAGAACAGTTCAATGGCGTGGATAATCCGAATGTAGTTCAGGTAATTATTAAAACTGATATTTTCCTTTTTAAACAAACGGGTAAGGTTTCTTATTGTAAATCCAAATTCAGATGCAACTCCATTCAGTGTAATATCTTCACTAAAGTTTTCTTTTAAATACAGTAAAACCTGGGCGAGTCGTTCATTTTTTGGAGCAATCAGACCTTTCACAGGGAAAGAATTATTATCGCCCGTTTCTAATAAAAGGCACAAAAACGAATTGATATAATTGTATGTTGTCTTGTTTGTTTTCTGATCGATTAAATCCGGTTGTTTGCTGATATACCTGATATTTTCAATTATAAAATCATTCGAATTCAGCGAGGTAAAATCCTGAAAGCGCACACCGGCAGGGAAATATATGAGGAACATTTTTACTTTTTCATTCCAGCTGCGCATGCTGTGCAACTGCCCAGCAGGAATCAACCCTAAAAAACCTTCGGGTAAAAAATATTCTGTTTGATCGATCTGTATATGAGCGGTTCCCTTAATCATATAAATCAACTGATTGTGAGCACTGTGTTGGTGAGTTTCCAGGTTCAGGTATTCAATGTTGGTGGTTTTTGTAATAATCTTTCCCTCTTGTTCCGCACTTTTCACTGTTGTCCTTTTTTGTCAAAAATAGGTCTTTATTTACAATATCTTTCAAATTGAGGAGGGATACTTTTGTAGCGAAATAATAAAATGTATTAGAAATGGAAAATATTAAAGATTTGAAAGAGTTTGTTGGCGGACATTTTATTTACACCTACGCTAACGGTTGGAACTATGAACTTTACGTGAAGAATGAAACAACTATCGATTACCGTATTCACACAGGAATGGTTGGTGGCCGATGGGTGAGAGACCAGAAAGTGCATATTGTAAAACTGGTAGACGGTGTATTTAAAATTTGCTGGACAGAGCCAACCGGAACAGATGTAAGTCTGGATTTTATGCCTAACGACAACAAACTACATGGTGTTATCTTTTTCCCGAAATGGGTGCACGAACATCCTGAGATTACAGTTCGCTATCAAAACGATTTTATAGAATTGATGGAAGAGTCGCGCGAGAAGTACGATACTTATCCAAAATATGTAGTTCCTGAGTTTGGGAAAATATTTTTTAAAAAGAATGAAGGAGTGAACAACGAGAAGGTAATTTCGGAAGCTCCGTACGAAGGAATGATTGAAAAAATGGTTAGCGGAGAAATCAGTTTTTCTGAATAATAGTTGCCAGGGTAAAATACATAAAAAGTGCTTGGACGAGTTCTCAAATGTCGCAGAAACACTGGATGAATTACCCAAATTCCTGAATTGCTTACCAATATTACTGAAGTTGAAACAGGAGTGTAACCTATTACAAAATAGTTCGTTAAGTTTGTATGAAAATTAAAGAAAGGAGACAGAAATGAATAAAGATTTCACTTACGAGAATCCAACGGTTATCCATTTTGGAAAAGATTCTCTGAACAATTTAAAAGCAGAACTGGCCAATTATGGCGATACCATAATGTTGGCTTACGGAAAAGGTGCCATCAAAAAAATCGGACTTTACGATCAGGTGGTTTCAATTCTTAAAGAAAGCGGAAAAAACATTGTAGAGCTTACCGGAATTATGGCCAACCCAACCTGGGAAAAAGTAAAAGAAGGTGCTAAACTGGTAAAAGATAATAAGGTTGATTTAATTCTTGCAGTTGGTGGCGGTTCGGTTATCGACTGTGCAAAAGGAATTTCGGTTTCGGCTAATTGCGAAGGCGATCCATGGACAAAATACTGGTTGCAATTTCAACCTGTAGATAATGAGATTGTTCCTGTTGCATCGATTCTTACATTGGCCGGAACAGGATCGGAAATGAACGGCGGATCGGTAATTACCAACGACGATATGAAACTGAAAATGGGACGTGTGTTTCCTGCAAACGTGTATCCTAAATTTTCTATCCTGAATCCAGAGTATACATTCTCGTTACCAAAATACCAGATGGTAAGCGGAATTTTCGACATGATGTCGCACCTTATGGAAGTGTATTTTTCGGGCGAGGACGATGTAACCTCTGATTATCTTGTAGAAGGATTGCTTCGTTCAATTGTTAAAAGTGCAAAAGTTGCAGTTGAAAATCCTGAGGATTACGAAGCAAGAAGTAACCTGATGTGGAGTGCAACACTGGCAATGAATCCGCTAATGGGTTTAAGTAAACCTCAAGACTGGCAAGTTCACATGATTGAGCACCAGATTGGAGCATACACGGATTGTGCACACGGAATGGGGCTGGCAGCAGTTTCGCTTCCATATTACCGTGCCATTTATAAAAACGGAGTAGATAAATTTGCTCGTTTTGCAACACAGGTTTGGGGCATTAGCGAAGACGGCAAAACAAAAGAAGAGCTTGCTCTTGCTGGTATCGATGCACTGGAAGCATTTTGCAAGGAATGTGGAATTGTAATCAACCTAAAAGAACTGGGAGCAACTGAAGAAATGTTAGCAGATATTGCCAACTCAACAATTATTTTGGGAGCTTACAAAAAATTGACTCACGAAGAAATTCTTGAAATTTTGGAAACTGCTTATAACGCAGCATAAGGTTTAGTTATAAAATATAGTTTTATTGGTTTAGAAAAGGTGAGAGAGCTGTTGCACTGATGATTGAATCATTAGGCAATAGCTCCTTTTTTGAAAAAGAATTGAATAAAAGAGAAAATAATATGTCAACACCAATTGTATTAAAAGTAAACGACTTAACAATTCCTGCAACCTTAAACGATACTGTTGCGGCACAAGATTTTAAAACCCGTCTTCCATTTGTAGTTTCGGGCTATCGTTCAACATTCGATTATTGCTGTACTGCCGATGCAGGAAAGTATGACCTGAAAGAAAAACAGGCCGGTTGGAAAAACGGAGATATCAGCCTGGCAGGAGGATGGTTCGCGGTTTTATTCGAAGGCGAAGAACAATCGAAAAGTTATACCGATATGATGATTATCGCACACATCGATGAAGAAAACCTGGGCTTGGTAAAAAGCCTGCCACGAGATGTAACTTTTACCGTTGAATTAGCCTGATAATCAGAAGCAGATTACCAAGATTACCGAATTACTTACCTATATTACGGAATATAATCTCCGGAGGTAACACCTTAAGAAATAGTTGTTTAAATTTGCAGTGAGTTTTTAAAGCGAAGAATTATGAGCGACGTAAAAAAAATACATTCAGTAACTGAATATAATAACTTGGTGGGGCAGGAAACTTTGCATCCGCTGGTTAGCGTTATCGATTTTGCAAAAGTTGAACCATTTCATTATTTCAAAGGACAGATGGATGTGTATGCCATCTTTCTGAAAGATATAAAATGTGGTAATATTACTTATGGAATTAACGATTACGACTACGAAGAAGGTACGCTGTTATTTATCTCGCCAGGACAGGTGTATGGTGTAGAAGGAACCGGAGAAAAACAGCAAGGTTCCGGAACTGCTATTATCTTCCACCCAGATTTGATCCACGGAACTCCGCTCGGTAAAAATATTGATGAATATACTTTTTTCTCGTACGAAGTGAATGAAGCACTTCACCTGTCGGCCAGGGAACGCGAGATTATTAATGACTGTGTGAGTAAAATAAATTACGAGCTGGAGCACGCCATCGATTCGCACAGTAAAACACTGATCGTTTCATATTTGGAGCTGTTCCTGAACTACAGTAAACGTTTTTACGAGCGTCAGTTTGTTACCCGTAATCACGTAAACAAGGATGTGTTGGCCCGATTCGAGAAGATATTGAAAGATTATTTTGCATCAGAGCAACCATTGATTTCAGGTTTACCTTCGGTTCGTTATTGTGCCGATAAGTTGTTCATTTCTCCAAACTATCTGGGTGATCTTTTGAAAAAAGAAACCGGAAAATCGGCGCAGGAGCATATTCAGCTTAAAATGATTGATGTTGCCAAAGAAAAGATTTTTGATTCTGAAAAGTCAATAAGTGAGATTGCTTACGAATTGGGCTTTAAACATCCGCAGCATTTTACCCGCATGTTTAAAAAGCAAGTAGGAGTGTCGCCCAATGAATACAGGAATATGAATTAGAAGAAAATCGTTTCATATTCAGGTTCTCGTTTCAAGAAAAAGTTTGACTTGAATATGAAACGTTTATTCTTTTTTTTAATCACGAATTCACACCCTCTTCAAAGCCTCCTCAATGCTAAATTCTCCACGACTCATTTCAATCGTTTTTCCATAAATCGTTTCGTTTTCCAAGATTTTCATAATGGTTTCAGCCACAGCTGCCCTTGGAATTTCACTTTCCAGTTGGTTCGGATCAGTTGTCATTTTTACTGTTCCAACTTTCGGATCGTCAGTCAGGCGCACCGGTCTTAAAATGGTATAATCCAATTCGCTTTCAACAAGTGCTTTGTCAGCGTAATGCTTGGCAATGTAATAAGGTTTTATGCGAGATTGTTCCCAAAAAGAACGATCGTTGGCATGGGCTGCACTCACCATAATAAAACGTTTTACCTGGTTGTTTTGGGCTGCATGAATGACTTTTACCGCTCCATCCAAATCTATTTCCAGGGTTTTGTCGTAACCCGTTTTACCGCCTGATCCTGCCGTAAAAACAATTGCATCAAAATCTTTTATAACCTTACCAAGTTCCTCTTCCGAATTTTCCAGACTTCCAATAATTGCTGGAACTTCTAACGTCTCAAAATAGGCACGTTGTTCCTCTTTTCGAATAAATGCAGTGGGTTGGTACTTCGCTGATTTACTTAATTTTTCTGAAAGGATTCGTCCGATTTTTCCGTTAGCTCCTATAATTAAAACTTTCATATTATAAACTTTCTTTTGCTAATTAAAACACACCACTAAACGATATGTTTTTCCTTTTTTAAAGGGAAAATAATGAATGTTAAAATTAGAAACTTTTAAGAAGACAGGAGGTGAGAAAAGGCAGCTGTGAAATAATTGAGAGTGAGACCAGACGGGAATAAATAAAATATTCAGTTTTTACTTTTGGCCTTTTTTTGTAGCGCCCAATAGCCCATTATACCCATAAAACCACCCATAAAGCCGCTTATGGCACCACTAATTCCATGTCCAAAAGCGTGATCAACGATAGTTTCTGGGATGGGTGTCATAAAATAGTTCATAATAAAACTCATTATAAAGCCCATTATGCCCCCAATAAGTCCTTGTTTAATAAAGTTGTTCATTGTTATTAGATTTAAATAATACTGATTTTACTATTTGGTATATCTGGCTCTTCTTTGAATAAAAAAATACAAAACCGATAAAAAAGCCAGAGCAATACTGAGAACGATAAAACTCGCACTAATACCCACCAGGTTCTGAATGGGTTGAATGATAACCGGAGAGAAAAACATTCCTAAAAAAGTAGCTGTGGTTAAAAAGCCAACATATTTTCCTCGAACCTGAACAGGAACCAAATTAATCATCCATAAGTTTCCGTTGGGAATTAGGAGCCCTACACCAAGACCGCTGATTAAAACTCCTGTTACTGTTTGCCAATACGAATTACTGAGGCCGATTACCGAAAAACCTATTGCCATTGGAATAAATCCCAAACTGTAAATGCTTGTAAAATCGAGTTTCTTTTTAACTCTTTTGTAAAAGAACGAAGCAATAGCCTGTGCAAACGGAAGGCTACCGAGTGCTAAACCCATTTTGTTTCCATTAATGCCTTCCAGTTTTTGCAGAAAAAAAGGCAACTGAACCGGAATCATATAAAAACTGACTGTGGTAATAAAAGCACTTACAAAAACCAGCCAAACAATGGGGGAGACCGATGTCCCGTTTTGCGTAATTTGAGTCGTTTCCTCATGCGTAATTTTGGGTTCATGTAAAGCAAAAGGCACAAGCACAAGCACAATTGCAGAAAAGCCGTAAATCAAAAATGCCAATCTCCAGTCGATATCAGTTAAAACACCTGCAGCAGTAATAAAAACAAGTCCTCCAAGCGCAACAAATGCTCCCTGTAATCCCATAAAATGTTCGCGCTTGTCGCCTGTAAAATAATCGCCGATCAGGGTTGTTGAAACGGTCATGATTCCTGCAACGCCAAGTCCGAAAACAATTCGACCTACCAATATCGGAAAAAGGTTTCCGAGCCAGTAACCCGATGTTCCGGCAAGCAGATAAATCAGTAATGAGATATACAAAACTTTAATTCTTCCGATTATATCAAGCAACCGGCCTGTCAAAGGAGCAACAACGGCAATGGTAAGTGCAGGGAGTGTTAACATCATTTTTGTTAAAATCTCAACATTTTTTACATCTTCAAAAGCACTGCTGATTAGTGGTAATGAAGGAGCAACAATGGCATTGGCCAAAATGGTTAAGGTGCTTGCCAACAGTAAAGTTACTTCCAGCAATTTTGTGTTTTTTGTGCTTTTCATTCTTTGATTTTAACGACGTAATTATTTCAGTCGGCTATCGCAACAAAGTACTGACGAAGATTCCAAACTGGTTTTTAGTGAGTTTATGAGGGCCGTAACAGTCGTAATTGTAGGCTGCTCCAAACGAAAATGTTTTAAAGCTGGCACCTAATCGGGCGTAGAAATGACTTCTGTCGTGTTTGCCAATTTCTGAGTTGTAGCTGTAAAGACCCTGTGCGCGTGAGTACATCGACCAGGCTCCTTTTATTGGCGGACGAAATTCAACAATGGCTAATGTTTCGAAATTTTGGGTTTCTGTAAGATGAAATCCTGAGTTAATAACTCCCATAAATGTTTTACTATGATAACCGTATTGAGCACCGGCATAAGGTCTGAATCCCCATTGCGAATTAAACAATGCTCCTGACATCACACTTACGTTTTTAAACAGGTCGTATTTTAACAAGGCCAGGTTGATTGATTCCCTGATAAATTCATCATTATCGTAGTCGGCTTTTAAATACGACAACCCGAAAAATCCGAACTTACTTTCCGGTGCAAACTTTTTATCGATGATCATTTGCGAAGTCCATCCTTCACCACTTAAAACAATTTCCAACGGAATTGGCGCTGACTGATGAGCCGGCGCTTCACCCGGCTGGGCATAAACCCCGGTTGAGGTGAAAATGGCAGCCGTAAACAGCAGGATACTAACAATATTTCTTTTCATTTTTGTTTTCTTATTAATTGGTAAATACAGGCTTTGAGGCTTCTTGTGAAGCACTTTTTGTATGAAATTTATAATGCTAATGCAAGTTCTTCAGCTTTTTCGATAGCCGAGTTCAAAATCTTCTCGGTGTCTTCTGTTATAACATCAAGACGATCGGCTGAAACAGTTGTAAAATCAGTAATTCCCATGAATCTGAAAATATTGCGAAGATATTTGTCTGCCATTTCAAGCGACTCCATCGGCTGCGATGAATAGTCACCTCCACGTGTAATAATATTTACTGCTTTTTTATTGTGACATAAGCCTACCGGTCCGTTTTCTGTGTAAGTAAAAGTAATGCCGCCCACCGCAACATAGTCGATATAGGCTTTCAGAATAGCAGGAATTCCGAGGTTCCAGATAGGCTCTGAAATGATGTATTTATCGGCCTCAAGGAACTGATAAGCATATTTTAAAATAGGATGATTTTTACCATCTTCTCCGGTTACGTTGCGCAATTCGTTCAACTTACCTTTTGGTAAAAATTGAAGGTTTTCTTCATATAGATCAAGCACAGTAATTTCATCTTCCGGATGTATTTCCATATACTTGTTAATCAAACTATCTGAAATACGAAATGTTCTTGATTCTCCTTCTGGTTTCGCGTTTGCCTTAATATACAATACTTTGCTCATTGTTACTATTTTTAATTTGTTTAAATACAGTTATTTAATGTTTGTTATTTCCCTTTTCTTTAAAATAAGGTGATTAAACAGGGCATCAATTTTCCATTAAAGCCTGATGTCAGCTTTGTTATAAATCGACCTTGTTACATCTTTATCTAAATCGATATCGGACTATGAAAAGATTGTGATGCAAATGTATTATCGGGGCAGGAGAATTCTTTTTACAAATGTTAAAAAGTCATTTTTTCGATCGGATGCGGCTTAGCTGCACCTGTGAAATACCTAAAAAACCGGCCGTGTCGCCTAAACTGATTCGTTGCTGAAGGTGACCATATTCTTTTATAAATTTGGCGTAGCGTTCTGTGGCATCGAGATAAAGCAGGCCTTTCAGATTTGAGATGGCTGTGTAAGCAACTATGGAAACAAACTTTCGGGCAAAACTTTCAAAAGAGTGGTGTTTTTTGCAAAGACGCTCAAAATCGTCATATTCCAAATGACTTATTGTCGTTTCTTCCAGAGCAACCGTGGAATATTCTGCAGGCAGATTATTAAAAAAACTATCGGTGGCAATAAAAAAATTGTTTTCTTCAAAAAAACGTAGGACGAATTGGTTGCCATCGTGATAATAAAAGTGTTTGGCCAGCCCTGATTCAATAAAAAACAGGTCTTTACATACTTTGCCTTCGGTATGTATTATTTCCCCTTTATTGTATGTTTTTGTGCGAATACATTGTTTAAACTCCATTGCTGCTTCGTTTGACAATGGCGATAATGCATTCGCGCATTTTAATATTTCACTCATTTATTAATACTGATAACTTGAAGAGCAAAACTCTTTCAATTAATTCCACCAACTATATTTTATTATTGCTTTGGCAACACGCTAATATAGCTAATAATTTGCAGAGTAATATTTGGGAATAAATGAGAACATTAAGGCGTTGATTATCTTTAATTATTTCCGGGTATTTATGAAATGAAAGAAAGGTTGAAGCTTAGTCGGGAGGATATATAAATTTGAAAAGGGGGGCGTCTATAGTTTAAAGTGGAGCTGGCGGGAGTCGAACCCGCGTCCAAACGAGGAAGCTATAAGCTTTCTACATGTTTATCCCCGACTTAATTTTCGAATAAACGCCGGATTAGGGCCACCAACGCTTACCTTATCTCTTTTAATTTCGCAAAGGAACCAGAGCCTCTCCCTAACTAGCTTCGATTTATTTGCACCGCCGGTTCGGACCGCTTCAAAGCATTAGCATCCGGGCGATGTCTCGTTCCAAAACCTTGTTTCGGAATTAAGTGTAATCTAAATTGTTAGATTACGCAGCAAGAGCGTAATTATTTTCGCCAATTATGGTTTTGATCATTAAGATTAACGGGCCAACGATCAAAGCCCGACATGCTTACTTATCTCTTCTACCCGCTGTCAAAACCAGTCAGCCCCATAGAAGTGCCGCAAAAGTACAAAAAATCAGTGTACCTTTATAAATTAACCACATATTATACGATTTTTCTTAACGTGGTGTTCGAAAGATAATTTATACGATTAAAGTCCTTTGGCAAATTCTTTAATCCACTTTTTCATTTCTTCACCAATTTCCGGATCTTTTAACCCAAACTCAATATTTGTTTTCAAAAAACCCAGTTTGTTTCCAATGTCGTAACGTTTGCCGTTAAATTTCATCCCAAACATAGGATGAGATTTAACCATTTCTTTCATTGCATCAGTAAGTTGCACTTCATTGTTTTTACCCGGAGCTGTATTATCAAGGTAATCAAAAATTTCCGGAGTAAATAAATATCTGCTGGCAACAGCAAGGTTAGAAGGGGCTTCTTCAACTGAAGGTTTCTCAATCCAGCCTTTTGCTTTTACAACTTTATCTGAAATCGCTTCGCCATCAACCACTCCGTACTTGCTTACCAGTTCAGGTTTAACTTCTTCTAAAGCAATTACAGAACCTTTATTTTGATTGTAAACATCAATTAATTGTTTTGTAATCGGGCCGTCTTCGCTTTGCACCAGTGTGTCTCCAAGTAGAATTACAAAGGGCTCATTCCCGACGTGATATTTTGCATGAAGAATTGCATCTCCAAGACCGTTCATTTCTTTTTGCCAAACAAAATGAATGTTTGCCATGTTTGAAATAGCCCGGATCTTATCCAGCATTTTGAGATTTTGTTTTTTCAGGAGAGATTCTTCGAGAACAGGGCTCCGGTCGAAGTGCTCTTCAATGGCCCGTTTACCTTTTCCTATAATCATCAAAATATCGGTGATTCCACTTTCAACAGCTTCTTCAACAACATATTGAATAACGGGGGTGTCTATAATTGGTATCATTTCTTTTGGCTGCGATTTGGTAGCTGGTAAAAAACGAGTACCATAACCGGCTGCCGGAATAACTGCTTTCCTTATCATTTTACTATTTAACTGTTTACTATATTTGGTTTTATTACTTCAATATCGTGTGTGTTTAAGGTGTCTTTTAACTGGTTAAACATAACCGGATTTGTATAGGTTCCGATAATAGCTCCTCCTGAACCAGTAAATTTAGCACTTGCACCAACCGAACGGGCCAGCTCAATCATCTCAATGTTTCCTTTGCTTACGTGTATTAACGAACGGCGTAAATCAAAATTTTCGTCAATCAGCTTATGCATGTTTTCATAATTTCTTTCATCAAGAGCATCATTAAATTCTACCGTAATTTGCGCCCATCGTTTCATAGCCTGCAACACTTTTTCTTCTCCAATATCAAACCTCGCTCTTAAATTGTTATGGCTAACTTCTGTCCCCTCCGAAAGGTTTTTCCGGTAAGCGATATAGAAATTCGGGAAATTACTGGTGTTTAAAACCTGGTATTTTCCATGGCCCTGTTTTTTCATTATTTTCTCATTAAAGTCCATAAACACAGGCCGTTCGTATGCCTGAGCAACGCGATCCTGTAATCCTGCAGAAATCCCAAGTTCGCTGTTTTCAACACAAAGAACAAGGTTTGCAAATATAGCAGGTTCAATATAAACTTCATAAAAAAGGCAAAGCGCCTTTAAACAGGCCGATAAAATGGCACTCGATCCGGCCAGCCCTAAACGTAAAGGGATATTTGACTGGTAGCGGATAGTAAAGTTTTTACTTGCCAGTTTTACATTATTTTCGAGACAATATTCGTAAAACAGTTTTATCATACCTTTCAGAAGCCGCATGCCTCCATAGTACCCGGCGTAATTGATGTCTTCAACCAATTCTTTCATGTTGGCATATGAAGTAGTATCAAGTCGCTGGGGTTTTATCTCCAGTTCCGGTGTTTGATATAATTGCACGCGAGCTTCGAAATTGGAAAAAACAAATGCTATAGTTTTTCCAAAATATCCATCCGAAGGGTTACCGATAACCGCAGCACGGGGATATGAATATGTTTCAATTATCATTTCTTATTTTTTAGGGATTCAATTTATTTTTTTGTATCTGACTTTTTCCATTTTTAGGCGTTCCATTTTTGGATCGCTTCAAGATTCATTTCGTTTTCAATGTTTTTAGCTGCAGGAGTATAAAGAAATTCAAGTTCTTTGGCAAATCCTTCAGTAACTTTGTTTCGCACCATTTTCATCATGGCATTCAGCATTTTGTTTTCAGGGCTGAAAGCATAAGGAAGAACTGCAACAGTTGCAGGGAGCCAGCGTTCCGGGAACGAACCTTCAAATTTGCCTCCCTTTTTATATTCATTAATCTCATTTTGAAGTATCGCCAGACTTTCTTTATTTCCTTCCGGAGTTCCTTTTTCAATTCCTCGTTTTTTAAGTTCCTGGTTAATGGCTTCGATATTCGGTACAATCATTCCAACAGTATATGGATCCTGGTTATTATAAAGCATAACCTGCTGTACGAATGGCGATTGGTCAACCAACGCTTCTTCAATGCCTTCCGGACTGAATTTTTCTCCGTCGTTCCCGATCAACAGACTTTTGAATCTTCCCAGAACATATAAAAATCCGTTGTCGCCCATGTAACCCATATCACCGGTATAGAGCCATCCGTCTTTAATGGTTTCGGCTGTGGCTGTTGGATTATTCCAATATCCCAACATCACATTATCGCCTTTTATTACAATTTCTCCTTTTTGTCCGTTGGGAAGTTCGTTACCGTCATCGTCCATAATTTTTAGCTCCATGTTTTTAACGAGCCTGCCTGATGAACCGAATACTACATCTTCCGGCACATTCGATGATATTACCGGCGATGCTTCAGTTAAACCGTATCCCTGGCAAACGGGTAAGCCTACAGCATAGAAAAAGCGCTGAAGTTCGATATCGAGCAAGGCGCCGCCACCGATAAAAAACTGAAGATTTCCGCCAAAACCGTCCCGTACCTTTTTAAATATTATCTGATCGAATAGCCAGTAAAGTGGTTTCAGGAAAAACCGGAAGCCTTTTCCTCTGTTATTTCCGTATCCATTGTGTGCATAAGCAACTTTAAGAGCAAACTGGAATAATTTATAAAGCGTTTCACCTTTTTTTCGAATACCGGATTCTATTGTTTTTCTAAAGGTCTTAGAATAGGCCGGAACGCTCATCATTAATGAAGGTTTGATCTCCTGAATGTTTTTTGGGATGTTTCGTAAGGTTTCCATTGGAGTTTTGCCCACTTCAACAGATGCGATACTGGCACCTTTATACATAAAAACATATAAGCAGGTGGTGTGTGCAAACGCATGATCCCAAGGTAAAATGGCCAGAGTAGTCCATTCTGTTTTTAAATCCATTAACGAATTCGATTGTACAACATTGGCTGCATAATTCAGGTGAGTTAGCATAATTCCTTTTGGATCGGCAGTTGTTCCTGATGTATAGGAAATATTTGCAACATCGTTGGGCTGAACAGCTTTCCAGACTGCTTCAACTTCTTCAGGTTTTTCTTTTCTGTATTTAGCTCCTTCTTTAATGAGTTCGCGATAGTCAATATCGTTGTCTCCGGCATCTTCTTTGCCATCGAGATAAATTACCTTTTCCAGTTCAGGAAGGTCGTTGCGAATGGCTTCAACTTTCTGAGCGTGTTGTTTCGAGACAAAAATGTATTTGCTTCCACTGTGTTTTAAGCGAAAAAGCAACTCGTTGTCCTGTAGACGAATAGATAGCGGAACATTGGTGCCGCCAGCGTACAGCATACCCAATTCGCTAATAATCCAGTCGTTTCTTCCGTCAGCTATTAAGCCGGCTCTGTCGCCTTTTTCATAACCTAATTTAATGAGACCTGCAGCAAGATCGAGTACTTTTTCGCGGGTTTCCTTATAGGTTGTAGGTTCGTACTGGCTTTTTGTTTTTTCCCATAGATACACATTGTCAGGATAGTTAGCCACGGCCGTTTCTAAAAGCTCAATAATAGTTTCCATAATAGCTGTACAGTTTTAGTTGAAGAAAAATCAAAAATAGGAAAAAATATAAAATAGCCTGCATGAGGGTTATGTGAAATAAAAAATGCCCTTTCGGGCATTCTTTAGAATTATTCAGTAATAAACTTATAAACTGTTTTTTCGTCGTATATTTCTCCCTGTTTTAAAAGAGTTGTTGGGAAATTCTTGTGGTGAACCGAATCGGGATAATGTTGCGTTTCAAGTGCAATACCTGAAAAACTGCCAAATCTTTTTTTACCATCGATAATTAGTTCAGGATTCCAGTAACCTGTATAAACCTGCATGCCGGGTTGAGTTGTGTAAACTTCAATTTTTCTGCCACTCTTTGTTTCACTCAGGCAGCCAATATATTTCAATTCTCCGTCTTCATTATCAAAAACAAAGTTGTCGTCGTAACCCATTTCCAGCCCGGCAGCGCCAAGTTTTTTAGGCGTGTTAAAATCGAATTCAGTTCCAACAACAGGAATAATTTTTCCGGTTGGTATCTGTTCCACCATTTCAGTCATTTTGGTTGCAGTAAGTTCGAGCTCATGATTCAGGATATTCTCTTTCTGAGCTGTCAAATTAAAATAACTGTGATTGGTTAAATTCACAACTGTTGTTTTATCGGTTTCAGCATAATACTGAATACCCAACTCGTTATTTTCGTTCAAAGTGTAAATACAGGTGACTTTTAAATTACCCGGATAATTTTCTTCTCCGTCAGGACTGAGATATGTCAGTTTAACACCAACTTCCTTTTCATTTTCAATAGTTTCTGCTTCGAAAAGTTTACGGTCGAATCCAACAGCGCCCCCGTGTAGATGGTTAGGGCCGTTGTTAATTGCCATTTCGTAGGTTTGGCCTTCAATTTCCAAATGTCCTTTTGCTATCCTGTTTCCGCAACGGCCAATAAGAGCACCGAAATATGGATAACTTCCCAGGTACTCGTCACTAATATATGTTTCAAGTTTATCGAAACCACAAACTACATTTTCGAGACTGCCATTTTTATTTGGCATGTCGATAGCAGTAATAATTCCTCCGTAATTGGTAATCTTAATTGAAATATTGTTATTCGACAACGTAAATAAACTTACATCTCTGCCATCCTTTAATTGTCCGAAAGTTGTTGCTTTAATTTTCATGGTATATTTTTTTAAATTTTTATATCAGAATAAACAGTTTACAAAAATGCAAAATTAGATTTTTTAACTGGTAGGTACTGGTAGTGTTTTAAAACATGATTTTATAGAAAAAAACTACTAATTTTGTGTCAACCTTAAATCTTATGGCAAAACGAAGAATAGTTTATATCGATCCAAAATCCTCAAAACCGAAGTATAAGCAAATAATTGATTCAGTTTACGATGGCATTGAAAGTAAGCTTCTGAAAAAAGGTGATAAAGTACCTTCAATCAATCAAATTTGTTCAGATTATAATTTAAGCCGCGATACGGTTATGCTGGCATTTAATAGCCTAAAAGAGAAGGGTATTTTGTTAAGCCATCCGGGAAAGGGGTATTATATAAACTCGGTTGAAATTCAGTACGCCGAAAAAATATTTGTTCTTTTTGATGAATTGAATGCGTTTAAGGAGGATCTATATAATTCGTTAATGGATAATTTGAAGGGGAAAGCGAGTGTTGATGTATTCTTCCATCATTTTAATTATAAGGTTTTTAAAAGCCTTATTAACGAAAGTATAGGTCATTATACATCGTATATTATTATGCCTGCAACCTTCGATAATACCAGCCAGCTGATAGACAAAATTCCCAAGGAAAAGGTTTTTATCCTCGACCGGTTAAAACCCGATTTGCAGAGTTATCCGGTGGTTTATCAGGATTTTGAACAAGATTTTTACGATGCCCTGGTTGATGGATTGCCATATCTTAATAAGTATAGAAAGTTACTTTTCGTAAATCCGGGAGGAAAGGAACCTGTGGAAAGAAAGGTTGGGTTTAAGAAATTCTGTATTGAAAATGATTTCGAGTATGATGTTATTAAATCTTTGTCGGGTATAAAACCATCGATTTATGAAGCCTACTTTTTAATTTCTGATCACGACCTGGTAGAACTGGTAAAAATTGCGAAGTACTATAAACTGAAGCTGGGCAAAAAATTTGGAATTGTTTCATTTAACGATACTATGTTAAAAGAGGTAGTTGCCGGAGGAATAACGACCATTTCAACAAACTTTAAGGAAATGGGTGAGACTTTGGCAAAAATGGTAATAACCCGAACCGGAAGCCAGGTTAGAAATACTTCGCGATTAATTATCCGACACAGTTTGTAACTGTCTTAAAATTTTGATTGTTTGTAATATGTGGATTAACTAAGCCGAATAGATTAAGCTCGTGATTGTAAATCTTAAAAAAATATAAAGTGGCAGAAATCTGTTATGTAACATGATTTTAACAAGATTAATAAAAGCTTTAAAATATATATTTGTACCCACCAGTACCTACCAGTTGGTAAAATGATTTAAAACAATAAAATAAAACGAATTATGACAAAAATTAATAGTCTGATTGAGAAGATTAACGGTGGAGATAATCCGTTATTTAAAGAGTTATATGGCAACGATGCTGCTACATTAAAAGGACAAGCTGAAAGATATGCAAGTCTGATGGTTGACTTTGAAACAACATACGGAGCCGACGACGTTAATCTGTTTAGCTCTCCGGGAAGAACTGAAATTGGTGGTAACCACACCGATCATAACCACGGTCGTGTATTGGCCGGTGCTGTAAACCTCGACAATATTGCAGTTGCTGCACCTAACGGAACAAATACTGTTCGCATTAAGTCGGCCGGATATCCTGAATTTCAGGTAGAATTAACTGATTTTCAGCCTAAAGAAGCGGAGTTTTATACTTCAGTGAGTTTGGTAAAAGGTATTGCTGCCAAAATGAAAGAGAATGGATATGAGATTGGCGGTTTCGATGCATGTGTTGAAGGACGTGTGCCAAAAGGATCGGGCTTGAGTTCTTCAGCTTCGTTCGAGGTTTTGGTTGGTGCTATTTTCAGTGAGCTTTTTAACGATGGAAAAATGGGAGCTGTCGAAAATGCTATCATTGGTCAGTGGAGCGAAAACAATTATTTCGGAAAACCTTGTGGGTTAATGGATCAAACAGCTTGTTCTGTGGGGGGGTTGATTACTATCGATTTTAAAGATCCTGCAAATCCTATTGTAAAAGAAGTTGATTTTGATTTTGTTTCAACCGGTTTTTCACTTGTAATTACCGATGTTGGTGGTGGCCACGACGATCCTGCTTCTCAGGAAGAATATGCTTCGTTACCAACCGAGATGAAATCGGTGGCAGCAGAACTTGGTGCAAATGTTTTGCGTGAAGTTACACTGGAACAGGTTATCGATAAAATTCCTGAAATTCGTGAAAAGACCGGCGACCGTGCTATTTTACGTGCGTTCCACTTCCAGGGCGATAATGCACGTGTGGCAAAACAGGTAGAAGCGTTGGAAAACAACGATTTTAAAGCCTTCCTTGATATGGTTATTGAGTCGGGATACAGTTCATATATGTACAACCAGAATATTTATGATGTAGTTCATAAAGATGAGCAGGTTGTTTCTTTGGCGCTGGCACTCAGTGAGATGGTGTTAAAAGGATCCGGAGCATGGCGTGTTCATGGTGGAGGATTCGGTGGTACTATTCAGGCTTTTGTTCCTCAGGATAAACTTGATGAGTATGTAAAAGTTCTTGAACATGTCTATGGCGAAGGAACCTGCCACAAATTATTTATTCGCTCGAAAGGTTCAGTAAAACTGGATCTTTAGAATCATAATTATCTACAGGTTTGAAGAGATGGAATATAAAATGACTCTCTTCAATCTGCACTTTTTAATGCGAAGGAGAATGTTTGTAAGAAAAAATGACATACATCCCTTCGCTTTTACAATTGATATTTTAACTTTGGGGGCAGAATTTTAACTTATCCACTTGTGGAGGATGAGTCGGGTTTCAACCTAAATTTAGAAAATTACCTAAGAAAGATTTTTAATGAAATTCAACATAGAAGACCATCCTCACAAGAGATATAATCCATTAACAGGTGACTGGATTCTGGTTTCACCTCACAGGTCAAAGCGCCCGTGGCAGGGCCAGGTTGAAAAACCGGTAATTGAAGAACGACCTTCTTACGATCCAAAATGTTATCTGTGTCCAGGAAACGAAAGGGCAGGAGGTAAAGTAAATCCTGATTACAAAGGAACCTTTGTTTTTACAAACGACTATAGTGCCTTATTAACCGACACCCCGGTTGGAGGAATTGATGAAGGTGAATTATTTCAGGCACAGAGTGAAAGCGGAATCTGTAAAGTAATTTGTTTTAGCGAAGATCACAGTCTTACCATTCCCGAAATGGAAGTGGAAGCAATCCGCAATGTTGTTGATTTGTGGTGCGAACAGTATACTGAACTGGGAAATAATCCGGATATTAATTATGTCCAGATTTTTGAAAACAAGGGCTCAATTATGGGATGTTCCAATCCGCATCCTCACGGACAAATATGGTCGTCGAAAGGAATTCCTACCGAACCTTCGAAAGAATGTGTTACTCAAAAAGCATATTACCAAAAACATGGACGGACCTTATTGGACGACTACGTGAATGCTGAACTTGAAAAGCAGGTTCGTTTGCTCGATCAAAATAATTCGTTTGTTGCGCTTATTCCTTTTTGGGCGGTTTGGCCGTTCGAAGCGATGATTGTTTGTAAAAGACCGGTTCAGAATATTCTTCAACTTACTGATGAAGAAAAAACTGATCTGGCTGATATCTATAAGAAGCTTACCGTGATGTACGATAATCTTTTTGAAACATCATTTGCCTATTCTGCCGGATTACATCAGGCACCTACTGATGGTGAAGACCATCCTGAATGGCATTTGCATATGCATTTTTATCCTCCTCTACTGCGTTCTGCAACAGTTAAAAAATTTATGGTGGGCTACGAAATGTTGGGAACTCCTCAGCGAGATATCACTGCTGAAGGTGCTGCTAAAAGATTAAGAGACCTCCCGAAAGTGCATTTTAAACAGAAATAATTTTTAACTACTAAAATTCAATAGATATTATTATGGAAACTAAAAATCAAAATTACACAGTACCAATTATCATGATGATTCTGCTATTTGGTATGATTGCATTCGTTACCAATTTAGCGGCTCCGATGGGTGTTGTGCTAAAATCTCAATTCGGTGCTAGTAATTTCCAGGGAATGATGGGTAATGCAGCAAACTTTATTGCTTATGCCGTAATGGGAATTCCCGGAGGTCTGCTTCTTCAACGAATTGGATATAAAAAGACTGCTTTAATTGCTATTGCAGTTGGATTTATTGGTGTTGGAATTCAATATTTATCGGGCCATGCAAGTGAAGGTTCTGCATTTACTGTTTACCTGATCGGAGCATTTGTTGCAGGTTTTTCAATGACACTGTTAAATACTGTTGTAAACCCAATGCTTAACACTCTTGGTGGTGGCGGTAACAAAGGAAACCAGTTGATTCAGGTTGGAGGTTCATTCAATTCTGTAATGGCAACTTTCACTCCTGCATTTGTAGGTATTTTAATTGGTGAACAAGTAGCTAAAGCGCGTATTACCGACATTTTCCCGGTGATGTACATTGCGCTTGGTATTTTTGCTTTGGCTTTCTTCGTTTTAATGGCGGTTAGAATTCCTGAACCTCATGTTGATTCTGCATCAGAACCGATGAAAGACCTGATGTTAGGGGCCTTGAAATTCCGTCACTTCATTTTCGGAGCTATCGGTATTTTTGTATACGTAGGTATTGAGGTTGGAGTACCCGGAACACTGATTTTCTGGTTGACAGATCCAGCCGCATCTATTGGAATTGATGCAGGTACTGCAGGTTCTGTAGCCGGAACTTATTGGTTGTTAATGCTTGTTGGCCGTTTGGTTGGAGCATCTATCGGTAGCAAGGTGTCAAGTAAAACTATGTTAACTGTTGCCTCATTTGTCGGTATGATATTCGTTCTATCGGCAATTATATTACCTACATCAACAGTGGTAAGCATGCCTGTATTCCAGGCTCAGGGAAGTTCAATGTCTTTTGCATTCGCACAAGTTCCAATTAACGCGATGTTCCTTGTTTTAGTCGGACTTTGTACTTCAATAATGTGGGGTGGTATATTTAACCTTGCTGTTGAAGGTTTGGGTAAATATGTTGCTGCTGCTTCAGGTATCTTTATGACACTTGTAGTAGGTGGTGGATTGCTTCCTTTGGTACAGAATGCCGTTGCCGACGGAATTGGATTCCAGCCTTCGTACTGGGTACCATTCCTGGGATTGGCTTACCTGTTCTTTTATGCCGTAATTGGTAGTAAAGTACAAAAACGTGCTGATGACGTAGCTGTTTAAAAGAAATTTAGGACCTGACTAGTTCAGGATTTAGATATCAATTCGGGATTATCCCATTAAGCCATCTGTCTGTTGACGGATGGCTTTTTTTCTGAAAGTCACTCTACCTAAAAAAAAAGTTCACGCAGAGATCGCTAAGTTTTCACAAAGCTTGCAACGCAGATTCTCAAAGCTTTGCGAATTTTGCGCTTCTTCTTTCCTTTGCGTGAAACGATATTAATTCACTTTCATTCTTGTTGGTGATTCCTGGGAATCATGTATGTTTTTTCTTATGAGATTTGATATTATGTCTGTCATCTTTTAATTCTGCATCAATATTTCTTTCTTTTATATTGAATAAATGAGCATTTAATCCAATTATTCCCTGTATTTCATTTTTCTATTTTAGAAAATAAAAGTTATTTTCACACTCATTAATTAAACCAAAATTCAACTAAAAATTTAAACTATGAGTAATTTAGACTGGATTGTTCTTGGGCTTTTTTTCCTTGGCCTGGTCGGGATAATTGTATGGGTCCTGATGAAAAAAGATAAGAACACCTCCGATTATTTTCTTGCCGGAAGAGATGCAACATGGATTGCGATAGGAGCGTCAATTTTTGCTTCAAACATTGGATCTGAACACTTGGTAGGATTGGCTGGCGCTGGCGCCGAAACAGGAATTGCCATGGCGCACTGGGAAATGCACGGATGGATGATTTTGATTTTAGGATGGTTGTTCGTGCCATTTTATGCCAGAAGCGGTGTATTCACCATGCCGGAATTTCTTGAAAAAAGATATAACCCACAGGCCCGCTCGTTTTTGTCGATCATATCTATTGTTAGTTATGTATTAACCAAGGTTGCCGTTACGGTTTATGCGGGAGGGGTAGTGTTCAAAGATGTTTTTAATATCGACTTTATTACATTTTGGGGATACCAGATCGACTTCTTTTGGGTAAGTGCCATTGGACTGGTTTTATTAACTGGATTATATACAACCTTTGGTGGAATGAAAGCCGTGTTATATACTTCGGTATTGCAAACACCTATTTTATTGATCGGTTCTGTTGCCATTCTGATATTAGGACTTATTAAAGTTGGTGGCTGGCACGAGTTAATGCAAATCTGCCAGGCAAATGTCACCGTTCATGGCGATGAGATGACAAGCTTGATGCGCTCGCATAAAGATCCAGATTTCCCTTGGACCGGCGTAATTCTCGGTTCTGCATTAATCGGTTTCTGGTATTGGTGTACTGATCAGTTCATCGTTCAGCGTGTTTTATCAGGAAGAGATATGAAACAGGCAAGAAGAGGTACTATTTTTGGTGCTTACCTGAAATTAACTCCTGTATTCATTTTCTTAATTCCCGGAATGATTGCTTATGCCATGAACCAGAAAGGTTTGCTTGTACTGGAAAATAACGATGCTGCATTTTCAACATTGGTGACAGAGTTATTGCCCATAGGTTTTAAGGGAATTGTTATCGGTGGTATTTTGGCTGCCTTGATGAGTTCGTTGGCTTCACTTTTTAACTCTTCGGCCATGTTGTTTACAGTCGATTTCTATCAAAAATACAGGCCAAATGCTTCTGAAAGGCATTATGTAATTGTGGGGCGTATTGCCACGGTAGCTATTGTTATTCTTGGGATTGCGTGGATCCCGGTTATGAAAGGACTTGGGAAAGTGCTTTACGAATATCTTCAGGAAGTTCAGTCGTTGATTGCCCCGGGAATCGCCGCCGTTTTCCTTCTTGGTATTTTGTCGAAAAAGACTACGCCTTCAGCCGGTTTCTACGGCCTGGTAGTTGGATTTATTTTAGGGATGATAAGGCTGGGTATCAACATTTTTAAAGGCAGCATTCCCGAAGGTAATCTAGTGCATGATATTTTTATTAAGATGAATACGTATCACTATGAAGGAATTATTTTTGCTATTATCGTTATTCTAATGATCGTGATCAGTTATTTCACTGAGGCAAAGGATGCAAGTTCGATACAGGGACTTACTGTAGGTTCTGCTTCAGACGAACAGAAGGCCGTAGTAAAAGCTTCTTACAATCATTGGGACATTGTAAATTCAATCGTAATTATTTCGATTATTGTTGTATTCTATCTGTATTTCTGGTAACAAACAGAATCTATATAATTCCAAAAAAATAAGAGGGAGTGACTTTTAGCCATTCCCTCATTTTTTATAATCGATTTTAATTTGATCGCTATTGTTTTAATGCTGCCTTGGTAAAAATATATTCAGGAATTTCCTGGTTGAATTTGATAGACAATACAACAAATTCGGTTCCCGAGCCTTGTTTCAGCATATCTTTATAAACCATTTTTGTAGGGAACCATCGTCCCTGAACCTGTTTTATTTCTGAAAGAGTAGTTTGCTTTAACAATTGTCCGCTCTTGGCAAAAAGTTCTTCTTTTACCGGGACATAATGTTTGGCATCGACCCATAATTTGCGTGAATAGTAAGCTACATCTTCCACTTTGGCAACCAGTTCAAGAATAAATGTCTCCTGTCCGTCTACCTGTTCTGTTCCAACGAGAGTTGCATCATAAATATCGGTGAGTTTCCGGTCTTCCATCATATCTTCATAGGAAAGGTCGGAGCCCATTAGTGATTGGCGTAACATATGTCCTGAAATTTGAATGGTACGGTCGGTTGAAGGAGAATAAATCCACAGGTTATCTTCCAGTTTCAACATTTTAGTTCCCTTTTCCCTGGCCGGCGACAGGTATTCCGTAAATGATTTCTCATCGCCAACCGAATAAGATATGGAAGTTATCGTCCGGCTGTTTCGTCTGCCATGAATCGTCATCGAAGATTCTACAACCCGATTGTCTGCCGACATGTTTTTATCAATACGATCAATGATTTCTTCTGCGGTTTGCGCGAAGATCATTGAAGTAAAATTGAGTAATGCTATGATTAAAACTATCTTTTTCATCTGATTAAAATTGTTTATTTATAATGTCCGTCAGCTGACGGATGGAACTCGCACTTTACTCATCTCTTTTGTTGTTTTGACTAAACATGCTCGTTTCATTTTGTCTTTTTTGATTACTGATTCAATATCTATGCCTTTTTTTTTTTTCTGTTTATTGAAAAGACCAACAAACGTATTTTGATTGATTCTTTTGATCATTAAACTTCAAGTTCATTAAACAGAGTCGCCGTTTTTCTTTTGTAGATGGCGTACCCGGCAAGTGCATTTCCAAGAGTCATGGCAACCAGTCCGGGAATAAAACCAATGTAAAACAGTTGAGGAGTAACTACTGCCCGGTAAACAGGTGGCAGCATCATATCGATATTTTTCATTAAAGCGCTGAAATCAATGCCGTTTTCCTGCAAATAATAGCAAATAAGAAGCCCAAGTATTGTGCCGATTACTGAGCCTATAAATCCGATCATTACCGCCTCGTAAATAATTGTTTTATAAATGTGCCCTTTTTCTTCTCCCAGTGCCAGACGAACACCGTACTCGCTGTAACGCCGTAATCCTCCCAACAACCCAGTGTTCCATAACACAATAGACATGGCGATAATAAAAATAGCGACCATAATCGCGCTCATACTATCAGCCCGAGTCAACATTTCATTTAGAAAAGGTTCATCTTTTAATTTGAACATTTCGGGTGAGAATTCATCGTCTACCGAACTGTATTTAGCGTTAAACGTGGCTTTTACAGTGTCTGCTTTTAAATCGTCGTAACCACCTGAATTAAAATACCCCAGTATTTCGCTGGCAGCGTTGTTCATGTCGAGGGCCAACTGGGCATCTGAAATATCAACCAGAATAGCCCCACGGTCGAGAGCAGCCATCCCAAAACGGATTGTTCCGCTCACCCGAAAAGTATAAAACATCATGCTTCCGTTCATAGTCGAGCCAAAAACAGTCACATCATCACCGGGATTCACATTAAATCTTTCTGCAAAATCATCACTGATGAGTGCTTCTCCCGGTTGTTGGGGGATATGTCCTTTTACAACTGATTTAATCACATTCATCCGTTCAGCCTCTTTGCTGCCGGCTGACAGAAAATCAATGGCTTTCCCGACGGCCTGTCCCTGGGCGCGGGTTTCTCCGTTTTCATCAGGAACATCCAGCAATCCTCCAAACTGAATGCGTTTTACCCATTCAATGTTCGGATAATCGTGTTTTAAATTTGTCATTAATGTTTCAATATCCATTAAAGCCAAATCGTTGGGCATCTGGTTTTTGTTTTCAGCATAAGCGCGGGTCATAACTCTTACGTGGCCGGTAGTGAATTTGGCGTTCAGGTCGATCATGTCAGAAAAAACGCCTTTCATCCACCCACTCATAAAAACAGTAAGAAACACTCCAAGTGAGATAACAATAATGGGCAGCAAACTGCGGCTTTTGTCTCTGATTATACCTTTGAATATAAATTGTAGCATAAGAATCGTTTTATTGAAGTTTTCCTTTAATGGCATCGGTTGGATTCATTTTCGAAATTTTGCGTGATGGCAAGTAACTTACAATTGTGGCAGATATAATTACGATGATTAACACTGTAATTATTAGCCTGATGCTGTAATACGGATATATCTTTTCCGCGATAGTAAGCCCGATATTGGAATTTGTTGAGCCAAAAGACAAACCGATTTTATTGAGCCAGATAAAAATAGGTATTCCGTAAACAGCACCAACAATGGCAGCCAGAATACTGTGCATGGCTCCTTCAACTGTAAAAATACCGACTACCTGTCTTCGCGTCATACCTAGTGCAATGTAGGTGCCAATCTCTTTTTGACGGCGAAATATTGAAAGCACCTGCGTATCGAAAATTGCCAGTAAGGCAATAATTAGAAGCACTCCTTGTAAAATAGTTCCTCCTGCCTTTTTCGATTTGATTATTGCATCGAATTCCGACAAAAGAAATCTGGTATCCTTAAATTCCCAGCCGGGCAGGGGAGACAGGTTGCTTTTTTCTCCTGCTATTAATATGGATGCTTCATTATTCATATTTGTCATTTCTCTTAAAACGTCGATTGAAATGTACATCTGGCCGTTGTCAACCGAAGGAACATCGCATTCGAAAATGTCGGCAATAATAATGTCAATCGCATCGAACATCCCGTTTTTATCGCGCCACCGTACCAATACTCTGTCGCCAACTTTTAGGTGACTGTTTTTTGCCATTCGTTTCCCTATAACCGCGGAATAGTCATCAGTTGTATTTAAGGCAGACGCAGGAATTTTTAGGATATTTTGGTTTGGATCGATTCCTTTTAAAATAACACCGATCATTCTTCCTTCCGGATAAATATTGGCAGGAGTAAGAATCAATGGTGTAAGTTCTCCATCTTCTATTTTTTCGTTTATTTCGGGTGCTAACGGTTGATGAGATTCCTGAATAGTGAACGGATCATATTTGTCGTATTCCGGATGCCAGTATTGTCCGTACCCGATTTCCCAGTCTTTCGTGTCTCTTTTTCCCTGTCTGTTCCATCCGTCTATCATCCCGTTGTAGAAAATCATCAAAACAAATGCAAAGGATAATACGGCAACATTCAGCCAGGTTCGGAGTCCTGCTCCAATAAGGTTTTTTAAAGCCAGTTTAAACGCAATCATAATGTTGGTTTTAATGTTTAAAACTGATATCCTGATTATTCGTAAGTTTATCACTAACAACCATCCCGTCTTCCAGGGTGATGATCCTTTTCATATATTTCATTACCTTCTCGTCGTGAGTAGAAAATACAAAGGTCACATTCAACTCTTCGTTTAGCTTTTTCATAGTTTGCAGAATGTGATGCGAATTGGCCGAATCGAGGTTGGCCGTGGGTTCGTCAGCTAAAACAATTTGTGGTTGTTTTACCATCGAACGGGCAATGGCAACACGCTGGCATTCGCCTCCTGAAAGCATGTTTGGTTTCGATTTGGCTTTTTTGGTTAATCCAACCCACTCCAGAGCCTGCATCACAGCTTTTTTTCTTTCAGTTGTACTCATTTTTTGAAGCAGTAGTGAAAATTCTACGTTCTCGTAAACAGTGTAAACAGGTAATAAGTTGTAAGTCTGAAAAATGAACCCGATATGTTTGTTTCGTAATCGTGCCGATTGTTTGTGCGATAGCGAAGAGATAGATTTCCCTAATACTGTGGCCTGTCCTTCGCTTGGAGTATCCAGGGATCCAATGATATTCAGCAGAGTCGTTTTTCCCGATCCTGACGGACCGACAATCCCGGCAAATTCACCTTCTCCAAAGTTCAGGTTAATGTCTTTTAGAGCTGTAAAATAGCCTTTCCCAACAGGGAAACGTTTTCCAAGATGTTCAATGTTGATTATGGCCATATTTTTAAGTTTTATTGTTATTTCGTTTAATGATTGAATACATACATAATCTGGACACCAAGTCCTCCAAATAAGTTTTCTTTCGAATCAATTCCCATCGAAGGTAAAGCCCTATTTTTTGGATTTAGGTATGCCATTACATACAGCGTTGTTTTGTTGAATTGTCTGAACCAGTTTATAAAATTGCATGATGAATTATTTTCCCAGTCGTAATAAAATATTCCCTGGATATTGTCGAACATCCCCAGCGGATAACTTAACGATAGTCCTGTGAAATGATAATTATTTTCAAAGCCAAAGGCATTTTCGTCGTAACTGAGTAGCATGTGTTCGAGAGTTAGGTTTAAACCGTTTCCGATACCGAATGTGTAATCGCTGCCGAGAGTTAGTATTTCCTGGTTTGTAAATATTCCGATGTTTTTGTTTTTAGTCATCCAGGCAGCTTCCAGCCACAACCCAATTGTTACATCCCATTTGGCATCAATTCCAACCCGGGTTTCATTTATTTTCTCAAATTCAGGGATTTCATCCATAAAACCTCTTGAGTCGACATTACGGTGATGGTACGACAATCCTGCTTCACCTTTGGGAACCGGAAACTGGATTCGTCCACCCAGTTCAGGAGTGTCCTGTTTGGTTTTTATGGCTTCCATCCCTTTGGTGTTGTTATTCCCGTACAGGGCCCAAATCCAGATGTTTGTATTGTCCAAAAAATAATACCTGCCCAGTGCTGCCCAAACTCCATCGGTCAAGCCCAGAGGATCGCGTGGATCTACCTGATCGAACCAACGAAGAGCACGCATCATGCTCGCTGTGCCAAAATTAATTTTTTGCATACCGAGCCTGAATTCAAAATGCTCCGTAGAATAACGTCCCCAAATGCGGTACAGATCTAGGTTTGTTGTGGTTGATGCAGAATCGAAAAAATGAATGCCGGCCTGCCCGTAAATATTAACGGAAGCTTCAAAATCGATCAAACGATTATTTTTTAGATTCATTTCAAAATTAGTTTGAGGAATATAACGTCCGCCAAGGTAGAAAGGGTAGGGATTGTTGGTATTCACATGTCCCCACGTTGACAATTGTCCTTTGTAGTAAAGCTTATTATCTGATGTTTTTTCCTGACCCTTTGCGATGATCAGGATTAATAGAAATATTACGGATAATATGGCAGATCTAAGTTTCATTGTTTCGAAAGAAGTCCATAGAATAAAAAGTTCATCGATTCCATAATCAGGTCTTGAGGATGGTCATAATGTTTCGCCAACTCTTTATTTTCTGTTAAGGTTGACATATGATTAAAGTAGTGTATGATAAATTCTACCTTTATGTCTTTTCTTATCAGCCCTTTTTTCTGAGAATCTTTCAGGAACTCAAGAAAAATCTGCAACGATTGCTGACTTGATTTCTCAATCATTGGTTGTAACCCCAAATCCGGATTTTTATAAATGTCGTTAATAAACTCCATGCTAATGTTTTCGGAAACCTGAAGTTTGATGGCAAACATTTCCTTAATTTTTCCCTGAAACGACATATCGCTGTCAACCACATTTTTAAAACGATCAAGCCCTTCATTAACAACTTTGGTCCATACTGTCTTTACCAATTCAATTTTATTGGGAAAGAACTTGTAGAACGTTACTTTGCTGACTCCTGATTCTTTGCAAATTTCTTCAATGGTCACACGTTTAATACCGTACTTCCAAAAAAGTTCCTTTCCGGTTGTAATTATCTGTTGGTATTTAGGATTATTCATCGTTGAACTATTTTAGTTTAAATTTACGAAAAATATAAATTACTACTAAAATCGTAAAGTATGTTATTTGAAATGTTTTATGATTTTTTTTGCTTAGGTGGTATTTTGTCATTTTATTTGGCTTTTAAATCGGTTTTTAAATTTGATTTTTAATTAGAACCTATTACAGATATAATGTACGATATTATTGGTGATGTGCATGGACATGCTTCCTTGTTAAAAAAGCTTCTTTTAAAGTTGGGATATGTTAAAACCAATAGAAGTTATTCTCATCCTACACACAAAGCAATTTTTGTTGGAGATTTTATTAATCGGGGACCGGAAATACGGAAAACCATTCGGATTATAAAATCTATGGTTGAGGCGGGGAATGCCTTTGCAATTCTTGGTAATCATGAGATTAATGCCATTATTTACCATTTAAAAGACAGTAATGGATTAAGTCTGGTAAAACAGCCCAGTAAGTATTTTTTATCGTTGTTTAAAACGTTAAATGAATATTCGGCAGGCTCTCAGGAATGGAAAGAAAATTTACGATGGATGCGCACCTTGCCCTTATATCTTGATTTGGGGGCTATACGTATCGTACATGCCTGTTGGTCTGAACAAGCGATTGAAGTTGCTCAGTCGATCTATAAAGAAGGGCGAATAAGAAAGCGGGATTTTCGCAAGATTCATAAAAAAACAAGTCAGGAATTAGCAAAAAGCATTTGGTTACTTACAAAAGGAGTTAACCTGAAAATGCCCGGAGATTTAAAAATTGTGAGCAATAAAGGTGTAGCTCCGCGTTCAATACGTGTAAGATGGTGGGAAGAACCAATAGGAAAAACGTTTCGGTATTTATCATTCGAGAGCAAATTTAATTTGCCTGAATATACTGTACCACAGGAGATTTTGCCTGAAACATATCCTTATCCCGATGATGCTCCAATTGTATTTTTCGGACATTATTGTCGGGGAAAAGGACCGTTCATTATTGAACACAATGTGTGTTGTGTTGATTCGTGTGTTGCAGGTACCGGCAAGCTACTTGCATACAGGTGGAGTGGTGAAAAACAATTAGATATGAATAATTTAGTCCACGTAGGTTGATTATTCGTGACCTAAGGTGTTGATGTTCAGTGCTTAATCAAAAAAATACAAAAAAATTATTTTTTATGTTGCCGATAAAAAAAGAAAGTATATATTTGCAACGCCTTAACAAAAGGGAATAACCCTTAAAGAAAGGAAAGTTCTAATAAAACGGTGGCGTAGTTCAGTTGGTTAGAATGCCGGCCTGTCACGCCGGAGGTCGCGAGTTCGAGTCTCGTCGTCACCGCTTTTTTAATATATCTTAATGACACTGTAATGGTGGCGTAGTTCAGTTGGTTAGAATGCCGGCCTGTCACGCCGGAGGTCGCGAGTTCGAGTCTCGTCGTCACCGCAAAAAGCTCTTCAGAAATGAAGGGCTTTTTTTGTATCTTTCTATCTGATTAGGTTATTTGTTTAATCAGCAAGTGTCGCAACCATAACCGCTTTTATAGTATGCATGCGGTTTTCTGCTTCGTCGAATACGAGTGAAGCTTCACTCACAAAAACATCTTCGGTTACTTCCATAGCTTCAATGCCGTATTTTTGGAAAATCTGTTCACCTATTTTTGTTTCGCGGTTGTGAAATGCAGGTAAACAATGAAGGAATTTTACTTCGGGATTTCCGGTACGTTCCATGGTTTGTTTGTTCACCTGGTAGGGGAGAAGCGACTTAATACGCTCTGCCCATACTTCGTCGGGTTCGCCCATTGATACCCATACATCGGTATAAAGGAAGTCGCAGTCTTTTACAGCAGTGGCAACATTGCTTGTAATAGTGATTTTTCCACCTGTTTCTGTTGCTATTTCACGACACTGAGCCTGCAAATCTTCAGCAGGTTGGTATTCTTTTGGTGCCGCTGCTCTGAAGTCCATTCCCAATTTGGCAGCCCCAGCCATTAACGAATTGCCCATATTATAACGGGCGTCTCCCAGGTAGCAGAATTTAATTTCCGACAGCGGTTTGTTGCTGTGTTCCTTCATTGTCAGAAAATCGGCCAGGATTTGTGTGGGGTGAAATTCATTGGTTAAACCATTCCAAACCGGAACCCCGGCATATTTTCCTAATTCTTCCACAATGTTTTGTCCAAATCCGCGGTATTCAATACCGTCGTACATTCGTCCCAAAACGCGTGCCGTGTCTTTCATCGATTCCTTTTGTCCGATTTGTGAGCCTGTTGGTCCAAGATATGTTACTTTCGCTCCCTGGTCGTATGCTGCAACTTCGAATGCGCAGCGTGTACGAGTGGAAGTTTTTTCAAAAATCAAGGCAATATTTTTCCCTTCCAGGTTTTGTTGCTCAATACCTTCGTATTTATCGAGTTTTAGTTTTGCCGACAGTTTCAGTAAATATGTAATTTCTTCCGGGGTGAAATCCAATAATTTCAGAAAATTCCTGTTTTTTAAGTCGATTGCCATGATGTATCTGTTTTGTGTTGTTAATTTTAATTAGCCACGAGACACGCGTTGTTAGCTCTTTTTTTTATCTCAATCTTGTCAAAATTGTAAGTTGCGACTGAGACTGCTAACTAATTTTTAATCTTCATATTCCAACGTAATTTTCGAACCATAACTTTTATCCTCCAGTTTAGTAGCTTCTGTTATTACGCTTTTTTTGCCTCCTCGTTCAATAAAGTTGAGACACGCCCTGATTTTAGGTTCCATTGTGCCTTCAGCAAATGTACCATTTTCGAGGTGTTTTAGTGTGTCCCGGTAGTTTAAAAATTCAAGTTTCTCCTGTGTTGGCAAATCATAATCTTTATAAATAAACGCTACGTCTGTTAAGATGTAAAGTTCATCGGCAAGTATATTTGATGCCAGCAGACTGGATGCCATATCTTTGTCTATAACAGCGTCGAGAGTGCGAATGTCGTTGTTTTCGTCGAAATAAACAGGTATTCCGCCACCTCCGGCAGCAATAACAACGTTGCCATTTTCTAAAAGCTGTTGAATAATTTCTTTGTTCACGATATTTATAGGAAGCGGTGAAGGAACTACTCTGCGGTATCCTCCCTTCGATTTAGATGTGGGTTTGAAAACCCAGCCCTTTTTTCTGGATAATTTGTCGGCTTCCTCCTTGCTGTAAACCTTGCCAATTCTTTTCGACGGATTATTAAAAGCTGGATCGTTTTCATTGATCTCCACAAGCGTAACCATTGATATGACATTTTTTTTGATGCCGTGTTTGTTTAGAATATTTCGCATCATTCGCTCAATCATAAAACCAATACCTCCCTGCGAGTCTGCAACACAAATATTAAGAGGCATTGGTGCTATATTGTACATCTGTTCGCCTGCATCATTGCGCATTAAAATATTCCCGACCTGCGGACCGTTTCCATGTGTTATTACCAGTTCGTAGCCGTCTTTAATTAAGTGAACAAGATTTTCGAGCGTGTCTGTCACGTTTTTTTCCTGTTGAACAATGGTTCCTTCCTCGTTGCCTCTGAGAATAGCGTTTCCACCCAAGGCAATTACTGCTCTTTTTTGCATTATTCGTTAGTTTATACGTTAGACTTTTAACAAACATATAAAAAGGTATGATGATAAGTAATGTAAAATGTCGCGATTTTGAATGTGTAGAAAATATTATAAAACAGATTGTTAGGATTGGTTTATTAATTTGAAAAACAGTTTGTGGCAGTGCTTTCGATTTCAAATTATTTTAAGCTGTTTTGTTAACAAACTGTTCTTGATATGATTCTGGTCAATGCATGGAAGATGCTGTGGTTACCTAATTTTTTTTAGTTAAATTTGCGTTCAATTTAAAAAAAAACCTGATGGCGTTTAGACAAAAGAAAAAGCCAGCAAAAACAAAAAAGAAAGCAATTAAAAAGCGTACCTCCATTCTGAAGAATGAAAAGGCCCGTTTTATTTTTGGTATATTTTTACTTCTTATTGCGGCCTACATGCTTATTTCGTTTGTATCATTTATGTTTTACGGTGCCAGCGATCAGAGTATCATGGATTCGAGTTGGTCTGAGTTTCTGTTCAATTCAGAAGTTAAGGCCAAAAATATGGGGATGAAGTTTGGAGCCTACCTTTCGGAAGTAATAATGAACAGGGGATTTGGTATTGCTTCATTTATTATAATATATATTCTTGCAATAACAGCACTGAAAGTTTTGGGACGCAATTCCGGAAAGTACGGAAAGAGTCTTTTTTATAGTGTTGTTTTGTTAATCTGGTTATCAATTGCATTTGGTTTGTTTTTTAATAAAACCGATTCAGGATCATTTATATATTGGGGCGGTCATTATGGTTTTATAATGAGCAACTGGTTACGATCTTTAATCGGTATTGTAGGGTTGGTATTCCTTTTATTTATATCCGGATTAACACTTGTAATTGCCCGTTTCGATAAAGCTTATCCACTTATAATTGGAACATTTTCGAGAAAGCACAAAAGTGAAACAGAAGAAGACGATCTTGAATTGGATGATGATCAGGAGGATGAGACAAGCAATGAAATTGTAGCAGAGGATGATTCTATTTCAAAAGTGATTGATGATGACGATGTGGTTCGTGCTATTTTTGAGCCCGATTCGCAAGATGAAGATATTCCTCCTGTTGTTTCAGAATTGGAAGATTTAGAAGTGGAGGAGCCAAATGAGGAAGAAGAAGTTGCCAAAGAGGAAAACGAAAATTTGACTCTGACCGTGCAGCATAAGGTTCAGGAGGAGGAAACAGACCATGTTCAGCCTGAAGAACTGGAAGATTACGATCCAACACTCGATTTGTCGAGTTATAAGTTTCCGACACTCGATTTGTTAGAAGATCATAAGTTTGGCAGTGCAGAAGTGAAAAACGAGGAGTTGGTTGCCAACAAAAATAAAATTGTTGAAACGCTGCGTCACTACAAAATTGAGATTACGAAAATACGTGCAACCATCGGGCCAACCATTACCCTGTATGAGATTGTTCCGGCGCCGGGTGTTCGTATATCAAAAATAAAGAACCTGGAAGATGATATTGCCTTAAGTCTTGCGGCTTTGGGAATTCGTATTATAGCACCTATTCCGGGACGCGGCACAATTGGTATTGAAGTGCCAAACCAGAATCCCGAAGCGGTTTCGATGCATTCTATTGTTCGTTCGAAAAGATTTCAGGAAAGTACTGCAGAGCTTCCGGTTGCAATGGGGAAAACCATTTCGAACGAAACGTTTATGTTCGATTTGGTAAAAATGCCTCATATTCTGGTGGCCGGTGCTACCGGTCAAGGTAAGTCTGTGGGTATAAATGTGATTATTACATCGCTGTTGTATAAGAAACATCCTGCCCAGCTGAAGTTTGTTTTTGTCGATCCTAAAAAAGTAGAGCTTAATATTTATTCGGTAATCGAAAAACATTATCTGGCGAAATTACCCGATGCAGAAGAGCCTGTAATTACCGATATTCAAAAGGTTAAGAATACGCTTAACTCTATAAATATTGAAATGGATGCGCGTTACGATCTGTTAAAAGCAGCAAAGGCTCGTAACATAAAAGAATATAATAAGAAATTTATCAGCCGGAAACTGAATCCTGAAAAAGGACATAAATTCATGCCGTACATTGTCGTTATTATCGATGAGTTTGCCGATTTGATAATGACTGCCGGCAAAGAGATTGAATTACCAATTGCAAGGATTGCACAGTTAGCAAGGGCGGTGGGGATCCATATGATAATTGCTACACAACGTCCTTCTACTAATATTATTACCGGTGTAATTAAAGCCAACTTCCCTGCGCGTATTGCTTTTAAGGTAGCCTCGATGATCGATTCTCGTACTATTTTAGACAGTCCGGGAGCGAACCAGTTGATTGGACGCGGAGATATGCTTATTGCATCAGGAAGCGAAATGACCCGTGTGCAATGTGCTTTTGTAGATACTCCTGAAGTGGAAAAAATAGTTAAATATATTTCTGATCAACGGGGTTATCCTACAGCCTTTTTATTACCCGAATATGTTGGCGATGATGAACCGGGGCCCGGAGATGTGGATCTGAAAAACCGTGACGAATTATTTGATGATGCTGCCCGTATAGTGGTGATGAATCAAATGGGATCAACTTCAATGATTCAGCGTAAGCTCTCAATTGGGTACAACAGGGCCGGGCGTTTGATGGATCAGTTAGAAGCAGCCGGAATTGTTGGACCCAGCGAAGGAAGCAAAGCACGTCAGGTATTGGTAAGCGACGAATATAGTTTGGAACAGTTATTGAATACTTTGTAAAAAAAATAAAAGATGAGAGGGATACTTTTAGTATTAATTGCAGTTTTTGCTGTAAATACAGGATGGACACAAGACGCTAAGGCAAAAGAAATACTGGATAAGGTTAGCGAGAAAGCGCGTACTTATAAATCGATTAATGCCGATTTCGTTTTTTCTATGGAAAATAAGGAGATGGAGATCGACGAAAAAAATGAGGGCACAATAAAATTGAAAGGGCAGAAGTACTCTGTTCAGTTACCGGAACTTGGGGTAGAAGTATTTTCTGATGGAGAGACAATCTGGAATTATATGAAAGACGGAAATCAGGTTACTGTTTCAAATATTGACGACGAGAGTAGTGAGTTAATGGATCCTTCTTCAATTTTTACTATTTACGAAAGAGGTTTTAAATCAGAGTTTGTTGCTGAAAAGAATATGGATAACGTGGCGGTTTATCATATTAATCTGTTTCCTGATTCGGATGAATTTGATGTCTCGAAAATTGAAATATTTATTAGTAAGTCTAGTTCAATGATTCATGCAGCTACTTTATACGGTACCGATGGTAATTTGTATGGTATACAAGTGAATAAATTTGAATCCAATAAAGATTTTCCTGATTCAGATTTTGTGTTTGATGCATCGAAATATCCCGATGTAGAAGTGATTGATTTCAGATAAATACAGATAAATAGATCAAAAAAATACCTTGTTCATTTCGAACAAGGTATTTTTTTTGATTTCAGGTTATTGAAATATTGTATCTGAAATTATCAGAAGATTCCAGAAAAGCATTTTGTTATTTAGTCTCTTTCGTTTTCATTACCAGTCGGTCGGCAGTTGAGATTTCAATAAATGAAGCTCCTGCATCTTCTCCAAAACGTCCACCTACGTACATAATCAAATCATCAGTATTAAGAATGCCTTCTTTTATTAGTTCTTTAATAGCTGCTTTTTGAATTTTCATTTTATCCTTTTTCGTTTCCAAAAAAGAAGCATGAACTCCAAACGACAACGATAACTCACGCATTACTCTTTTTGAATGGCATTTTACAAAAACAGGGAAAATAGAGCGGTGTGCGGCAAGATATCTTCCTGTTTTACCTGTTGTTGTAGACGAAACAATTGCATCTGGTTTTAATTCGCGAGCCATGCGTATTGTCGATTGTGCCAGGTATGCAGGAATGTCGGTTTTCAAAGGAACCATTAATTCCCGTCTGTCACGATCGGGTTCTACTTGTTTTGCAATGTTATCCATTACTTTTACTGCTTCAACTGGGTATTTCCCGTATGCTGTTTCACCACTTAACATTATGGCATCTGTTCCAATATAAATGGCGCTGGCTACGTCGCTCACTTCAGCACGGGTAGGCCGCGGGTGTTCAATCATGGTGTGCAACATTTGAGTTGCAATAATTACCGGCTTTTGGTGGAGAATAGCTTTTCTTACCAAGTTACGCTGAACGGCCGGAATTTTTTCTTCGGGCAGTTCAATTCCCAAATCTCCGCGGGCAACCATAATTCCATAGGCATTTTCCAAAATCTCATCGATTTTTTCAACGCCTTCCATATTTTCAATTTTGGCAATTATTTTGATTTTGCTATTGTGTTCGTCAAGAATTTTTTGAACTTCCTGCACATCCGATTTATTTCTAACAAAAGAGTGAGCAATAAAATCAAGTTCGTTTTCAATGGCAAAATTTATAAACTCAACATCACGTCCCGAAAGTGAGGGCAGTTTAATTTCTACACCCGGAACATTTACACTTTTCTTCTTTTTAATAGTTCCATCGTTTTCTACGTTACAGAGGAGGAAATCTTGGTGTTTCTCTTCAACTGTTACGGCAATGTCACCATCATCTATTAGTATTTTATTACCAACATTCAGGTTGTCAACAAAGCCTTCGTAGTTTACACAAACGTTTTTTAAATCTGAAGATAGTTTCTCGAAAGAAAAAGCAACTTTTTCTCCCTCAGAAACAACCAGCTCGTTTTGGATACTGCACGTTCTTATTTCTGGTCCTTTTGTGTCAACAATTATTGCAATATTATCAGACACTGCCCGAATATTGTCAACAAGTGTTTTTCCACTCTCTGTTGAAATATGTGCTGTATTAATACGGGCTACATTCATTCCTGCATCGTACAACGATTTAATAAAATCAATGTCGCACCGTTGATCAGAAATGGTTGCTACAATTTTAGTCTGTCTCATCCTGTTTATTTTTAAAGGCCGCAAAAGTAGTATAAATGTCGAATCAATAGTAAAATTAAATTTAATCTGAAATTAAACTTAAGAAACCAGTTGCTTCAAATATTGTTCAATTTACGAAACTTTCAATTGCCAACCTATAAGATTCAAGACCAAATCCCATTATACAACCTTTGCAAACGGGGCCAATTAATGATTTATGTCGAAAATCTTCACGAGTTAATGTGTTTGAAATATGGACTTCAACTACCGGTGTTTTAATTCCTGCAATTGCATCGCGAATAGCAACTGAAGTATGCGTGTAAGCTCCCGCATTAATAATAATTCCATCGTAACTAAATCCATACTCGTGAAGTGTGTTAATTAGCTCACCCTCGACATTAGATTGGTAGTACTTTAGTTGAACATCAGAAAATTTTTCTTTTAAATGATTAAAATAATCTTCAAAATTTTCAGATCCATAAATTGTCTTTTCACGGATTCCCAGCAAGTTTAAATTTGGTCCGTTAATAATCAATATTTTCATTTATTTCAATTTTAATATATTTTATAGTAACTTTATGTAGAACGTAACGTAATTAATTTTGTTAAACATATCAATACTGTAGAGATAATGCCAATCAGAGCTATATAAACAGTCTTAAAATTAACTTTAATTTGGTAGAATATGAAATGGGATGATAGTATAATGGGGTACCAGAATTACCTGAGATTGGAAAAGTCGCTGTCTCAGAATTCGATTGCAGCTTATATTAATGATATTAATAAACTGGTTTTCTTTTTAAATGATAAATTTAAAGGTGTTGCTCCAGATAAGGTAATATTGAATCATTTAAAGAGTTTTGTTGAATGGTTGAATAAAAAAGGGGTAAGCCCCAGGACGCAGGCTCGCACAATTTCGGGAATTAAATCTTTTTATAAGTATTTATTGATTGAAGGAAATATTACAAGCGATCCTACAGCATTGCTCGAATCTCCAAAAATTGGCCGGAAACTTCCTGATATTTTGTCGATGGAAGAAATTGATTCGTTAATCGAAGCAATTGACTTAACGAAAGCCGAAGGTCAAAGAAATAAAGCAATGCTTGAAACACTTTACAGCTGTGGATTGAGAGTTTCGGAACTGGTGAATCTTAAAATTACCAATCTGTTTTTCGAACAGGGTTTTATTAAAATAGAAGGAAAAGCCGGCAAAGAACGTTTGGTTCCTGTAAGTGGAAGAGCTATTGAAGAGATTAACAAGTACATGAATAATTACAGAAAAACTTTGCGTGTTCACAAAGACAGTGAGAATATCCTGTTTTTAAACCGCAGGGGAAGAAAATTAAGCCGGGTAATGATTTTTACTATCATTAAGAATCTGGCAGAAAAAGTAAATCTGCAAAAGAAAATAAGTCCGCATACATTCCGTCACTCTTTCGCTACTCACCTGATTAATGGAGGAGCAGATTTGAGAGCTGTTCAGGAAATGTTGGGACACGAATCTATTCTTACAACAGAGATTTATACGCATCTTGATAAAGACTATTTAAAAAGTACGATACACCAATTTCATCCGCGTTCATGAAATATAAAATTCATATGTTTAAAAAGGGTGTTGTTATTATTTGGCAACACCCTTTTTGATTTTATAATCACAATTTAACTTTCTTTAAATTAAGAAAAAAATCATTGTTAACTAAATGTTTAATCGGTGTCAAAAACATATAGAAACCCATGAGGTAATAATGCAGATTGGAAAAAAAAATTAAATTTGTGTCCCGATTTAAGTAGACGAAAATTATATATTATTAAGTTAATTATTAGGTAGTTATGGCAAATTTAGATTTAAGCAAGTACGGTATTCAAGACGTACAGGAAATTGTTCACAATCCTTCTTACGAGCAACTTTTTGAAGAAGAAACTAAAGAAGGTTTAGAAGGATTTGAAAAGGGTCAGCTTACAGAGCTTGACGCAGTGAACGTAATGACAGGTATTTTCACAGGTCGTTCACCTAAGGATAAATACATTGTTAAAGACGAAACTACTAAAGATACCATTTGGTGGACTACTCCGGAATCTCCAAACGATAACAAACCTGTTTCTACAGAAGTTTGGAATGACCTAAAAGCAAACACTGTAAAACAACTTTCAGGTAAAAGATTGTTCGTAGTTGATTGCTTCTGCGGTGCTAACGAAAATTCTCGTTTAAAAGTACGTTTCATTATGGAAGTTGCATGGCAAGCTCACTTTGTGAAAAACATGTTTATCCGTCCTACTGATGAAGAATTAGAAACATTTGAGCCAGATTTCGTTTCAATGAACGGTGCAAAAACTGTGAACGAAAAATGGGAAGAGCATGGTTTGAACTCTGAAGTATATACCGTTTTCAACTTAACTGAAAAAATGCATGTTCTTGGTGGTTCATGGTACGGTGGAGAAATGAAAAAAGGTTTATTCGCCATGATGAACTACTACCTTCCATTGAACGGAATGGCTGCAATGCACTGTTCTGCAAACGTAGGTAAAGAAGGTGATGTTGCTATCTTCTTTGGTTTATCAGGTACTGGTAAAACTACTTTGTCAACTGACCCTAACCGTCAGTTAATTGGTGACGATGAGCACGGATGGGACGACGAAGGTGTATTCAACTTCGAAGGTGGTTGTTATGCAAAAACTATCGATTTAGATAAAGATGCTGAACCAGAAATCTACGGTGCTATCAAACGTAACGCATTGTTAGAAAACGTAACTGTTGATGAAAATGGTAAAATTGATTTCACTGACGGTTCTACTACTCAGAACACTCGTGTATCATACCCAATTAACCACATTGAAAACATTGCTGTTCCTTCAAAAGCTGGACATGCTAAAAAAGTGATCTTCCTGACTGCTGATGCATTTGGGGTATTGCCTCCGGTTGCAAAATTAACTCCGGAACAAACTAAATATCACTTCTTATCAGGATTTACTGCAAAATTAGCTGGTACTGAACGTGGTGTTACTTCTCCACAGCCTACTTTCTCGGCTTGTTACGGTGGTGCATTCCTTTCATTACACCCTACAAAATACGGTGAAGAATTAGTGAAAAAAATGGAAGAGCACGGAGCTGAAGCTTTCTTGGTGAACACAGGATGGAATGGAACCGGAAAACGTATCTCTATTAAAGATACTCGTGGTATCATTACTGCAATTCTTGATGGTTCAATTGATGAAGCTCCAACTAAAAACTTACCAATCTTCAACCTTGAAATTCCTACTGAATTAACAGGTGTTGCTACAGAAATCCTTGATCCTCGTGATACTTATGCTGATGCAGCTGAGTGGGATACTAAAGCAAAAGATCTTGGCGGTCGTTTTATCAAAAACTTCGAGAAATTTACAGATAACGAAGAAGGTAAATCATTGGTTGCTGCAGGACCACAACTTGACTAATAATTTTCAAAGTCAATATACAAAACCTTCCGTCGGCTGACGGAAGGTTTTTTTTGCTATAATTTTTGAATTTTATTAAGTACTGAATCCAATTTTGTTATATTCTCTTCCGAATATCCCTGCTCAAAAAATACCACCTCGTTTTTATGAATAACCACATTTGTTGGAAGCAACTCGGGCGCGCGGCCTTGTTTTATATTTTTATCAGGATTTAAAGAGAAAATATAATTCATTAAACGTTTATTCTCAAAAAGCATGAAGTATTCCGGTTCGTGCTTTTGCAGCTCAATCCATACCCAAACATCGTCCTCTTTTTCGTCGGTAATTGCCAAAAACAAGGTGCTTTCATTTTCATATTTCTGAAGTATTTTGTTAAGCTGCGGAATTTCCTTTTGGCACGGGGTACACCAAGTTGCCCACAAGTTAATTACAAAGGTTTCTGCCCTTGCTTCATCATTTAAGAACTCGTCTTTTTTTAATTCTTCCCGAATCGGTTGGGCCGGATAATCAACATTGCGATAGAACCGGTAGTTTTTAAATTTTGCCCACTCGTTGTTGGCAGTAATTAAAGTGATAAAAGCAACTGCGATAATTAATGGATATTTTATTTTATTCATTTTTCTTTATTAGTTACGGATTTTGAGCTGGTATTCGGTAATCAAAAATGCATAAACAACATCGCGTTTCGCGCTTTCAAAGAAACATTTTCTTATCAATCGAAAAGCTCAATATTAAAACAAAGATCAGGGCATATAAACCAATCAATACAATCTGCGAAGGATTTAGCAAATTTTCAGAAATAATTTGCCGGGTGGCCTGTAACGGCAGGAAATCGCCAAAATTCATTTCAAATTTCTTTTTAAGAAGAGAATTGAGCCAGCCTTCTAAAATCCAGTAAATAAATACAGGGAGGATTAAAACATAGTTTGCCTTTAAAAAACTTAGCACTACAGCCAATAGTCCAATTATTAAGAGGTAAAAGTATTGTGACAACAGGGAGTTTATGTCGGAGTTTACCAATAATTGCAAAGGATGGATGCCGTAAAAAACGCTTAATAGCGAAAAAGCCACAAAGTTTAGAAGAATCAGCAAGAAGGCGTACAGTCCAATTTGAAAAATAGTGTACAAAAATAGCTGCCTGCGTTGCCAGCCAAAAAGTAAAAGCATTTTGTAATAGCCGGAGTTTTGCAGATGGATGGAATATTGTAGCATCCAAAACAAAAAGAATAAAGCAGTAATACCCGACTGTGTTGCCCGGATTGCAAGGAATGATGCCAGCGCGGCGCCTTCCAGTTGTTTATTTTCAGCCCCTGACCAGTAAGCAAAAAAAGCCTGAAACAACAGGGCTAACAATAAAATGGATGCCGGTAAAATTAGTTTTCGGCTCTTTATCAGTTTTAATTCTGTTCGAAACATTCGTTTTCTTTTAGCAGGTGAATAATTTTTTCCTTAGGATTTTGTGTGTTGCCCGGAATATTTCCGATCAATTTTCCTTCGCTCATTACAAAATAGCTAAACGGTTGCGGGAGGATTTCATTTAACAGATGTGTGGAAAGAAAGAGGTATTTGTTTTCCCGGCAAAGTTGTACAATTACATTATTCAATAAGTCAATTCCAAGCGGGTCGAGGCCGTTGAAAGGTTCGTCCCAAAAAAGGTAATTGGGATTTTCCAACAAAGACAGTGCAAGGCTCAGACGTTTTTTTATGCCGGTTGATAACGTTTTGAAACTTTTATTTTGGACATTTTCAAGTTGCCAGAATTTGATCCATTTTTTTGCTTCCCCGTTTTTCGCTTCTTTCATTCTTTGTGCTATTTCAATAATTTCGGAAACACTGAGCGAGGGTTCGGTAAAAAAGGGTTCTGTTGATATGCCGGAAAGCTTTCTGATTTTATCCGGTTCCGAAATCCCAATTAAGCTGATGGTCCCCTGTTCGGGCAAAATAAATCCATTTATTAAGTTGAAAAGTGTTGTTTTGCCCGAACCATTTGCCCCGACAAAAATGTACAATCCTGGGGAGTTAACTTCCAGCGAAACCTGATTTATTGCCTTGAACTTACCAAAGCTTTTTGAAAGGTTAGTTATTTTCAACATTACTCGAATTTTCTTCAAATTGTACATCCATCGACTTTTCCCATTCCATCTCCCTGATGAACCGCTCTTCAACAGGATTTTCCTTTAATATGTTATAGTTGTTCCAGAATTCAGGATTGTAAGGATATTGGGTTTCGTATGAGTTTTCGTCCTTTGCAAGCTTTTCCCTGTACCGAATTCTATCCATTTCCTTTTTATCTGTAATAACCTTGGTTACAAGCAACGTGGTTTCAGCATACTGTCGCTCCTTAATTACTTTTTCTTTGTCGGGTGCATCAGGATTTTTATACACAAAAGAAGTTCCGTTTGGGGAGGCAAATCCACTGGTATACTTCAGATAATATTTGCCGTTTATTTTTTGATACCCCATTTCATTTTTAGAGATATAGTTTTCTTTTATTGTGAAATTTCGAAGGTTATTTTCTGAAATCACTTTCCACCAATGTTCCATTTTTAGAATTGCCCAATCTTCGGAATTGATATAGATAAAACCGCCATCGTCTGAGTTCTTACTTTCCGAAGCACGCCTTCCATCCAGCCATAGTGCATCGTAGGTAAATCTTATTTTATACACTTTAATGGAATCCATCCACTCAAAACCTTCAAATTCATATTTGAAGGTTTCATAATCAGTTAAAGGTTGATACCACCAGTCGTCGCGATAAATTCTTACATAATTACCATAGCTTCTGTAAAAAGTATTTCTGTGTCCCCCAAAGTATCCTTCCATAATTTTGATGGCTGCTTTGTGTTTTTTGTCCATTGGGACCTGGTAGTTTGTACTTTTTCGAATTTCTTCTAATTCAATTTTTGTTGTTGATGTGGGGTGCATAATACCTTTATCTTCTATCAGTAAAGCCGCATCAATAAGTTGAGTAGCAGTTGTGTCGCGGTAGTTGGTATTGCGGTAAAAAGCTTCCATCTGATGCGTGTTTCTATCGTAGTTTCGTTTTATGTTTTTTACTGCACGTTTCACAATATCAATAGCTTCGTTACCATTAGGCAGAACATAAACATCGGCTAAATTGTATGGCTTGGGAGTCATTTTAATATTGATGCTATCGGTGTTTAGAAAAGGAATCAGGAAAGTTGTATTTTCATATCCCAAAAATGAAAAAGTAATTTCATCGCCGGCAAACCTACCTAAAATTTTAAATGAAAAAATTCCCTTGCTGTTGGTGATTGTTCCTGTTCCTGCTTTTTTCAAGAGTAAATGTGCGTATGGGAGTGTTTCGCCGCTATTGGCATCGGTAACCGTACCCCGGATTTCAATAAGTGTTGGCGGAGCAGGTGTGATTATCAAATGGCTTTCAGTTTTCGAGATCCTTATTCCGGCCTGTTTTTCAAGTTGGGCCAGGCATATTTCAGTATTCTCGCTGAAACTGAAATCGGTTTCTTCTGAAAGATTTACCAGCTCAGGACTGTAGCTAACATCCAGGTTCTGTTTTGAAGCCAGCGATTGGATTACATTGAGATACGTTTGGTTTTGTGCGTACAAGTTGCCGGAAATGGCAAGTACGAAAGTGAGAATAAAGATTGTTTTCATGGTAAAATTAAATATGTATTTTCTATTTTACTGATTCGAAGGTTCAAGGTGGTGCAGATAATTTGCAAGGCTTTTTCTGCATTTGTATTTTCTGTAAAGTTCCCGGTGTATTTCATGTTTTTTACCGATTCTGAACACTCCGCTTTTATGAGGAAATGTTTTTCAAGATCGTTGAGAACGGTTTCCAATGTTGCATCTTCAAAGCTTAACCTTCCCGACAACCATGAATTTTGGTTAAGATTGGAGAATGTTGATTCTGTTAAGCTATTGTTTGCTGCCAGCCAGGTTCCTGTTTCGTTTTTAGTGAGGATTAGTGGCTGGTTGCTTTCCAATGAACGGGAATTAAAAGAGACTTTCCCTTCATCGACAAACACTTTTTCTGCAGAATTAACAGAGGCATCTACCAAAAAACGTGTCCCAAGTACTTTAATGTTTGTGTGATTGGTTTCAACAGTAAAAGGGCGTTCTGCATCTTTGGTAATTTCGAAATAAGCTTTCCCGTTAAGGAAGACGTTTCGCTGTTTTTTGTGGAACTTTTCGGGGTATTTTAACGTGCTATTACCGGCAAGAATCACTTTGGAGTGATCGGCTAAATAAACAACCTGGCGGTTTTCGGCAGTAATTTCGTGCCACTGTGTTTGAGCAGGGAAGAATAATATTTTGGCCGCCAGCAATAACAAAACAAATACAGCCGCCGCCCGGTATGACCATCGGACAATTTGTTTGGTTTTTAGCCTGCGATATACTTTTTGCAGGGCTTTCGCTGCATCGGGTTGAAAATTGAGACGTGTTTTTCGGCTGGCTTCAAACACTTTTTTGGTTTCATTATAAAGTCTTTGGTTTTCCACAGAGTCCATCAGCCAGTTTTGCATTTGGTGCTCTTCTTGTTCTGTCAGCCGCTGCTCTAATGAGGCAATTATTTTTTCTATCGGGATAGGTTTCATTCCGTTTTTTCTTATATGAAACTTACCAAACCCGAATCCCCTAAAAAAAAATTAAAAACGATACAAATTTTATTATAAAAACCAAATAAGCCCGGCAGGCAATAAATGCAAAATGGGTTTTAATTCCACACGTAATTTAGAAATGGCATTGGCAACCTGATTTTCCACCGTTTTTGCTGAAATACCCATGTATTCGGATATTTCTTTTTGTGTTAATCCTTCTATTTTATTCAGGATAAAAATCTCCTGGCATTTGACCGGTAAATTGTTAATTGACCGGTTAACAATTTTATGAATCTCAGGATTTGGATCTTGTTCTGATGGAGAAGTATCCAATTCAAGAAAATATTGCAGGTAGTTTCTTTCGCGTGTGTTTTTGTTGCGGACCGAATTTAAACATTCGTTGTAGACTGATCTGTACAAAAAAGCTTTTTCATTTTTGGGTATGATTAATTTATTTCTGTTTTCCCAAAGCCGAATAAAAATTTTCTGGACAACATCTTCTGCTTCGTCGCTTTCGTTTAAAAAGGTAATGGCAAAGCGACATAAATCACTGTAATATTTTAAGAACAACTGGTCGAATGCCTTCTTATCGTCACCTTTTATTAATATGAAAAGACTGTTTTCGATAGCTTGAATTGATTTAAAAAACAAATATGTTAAGATGAATTTTAAAAATAAAATTATTCCAGGATTTCTTTTAACGAAGATTCAATTGTCGGATGTTCGAATTTAAAACTGTTGGAGAGTAAAGCCTGCGGAGCAACAGTTGGGCTTTCAAGCAGAAGAGTGGAGACTTTGCCCAAAAAAAGTTTTAATACAATTGACGGAACCGGAATAAATGCAGGGCGACGCATTTGTTTTGCAAATATTTGGGTGAATTCTGCATTTGATATATTTTCGGGCGCCGCGAGATTAAAAACCGAATTTTCGCTAAAATCTTCAGCAGCCCAAATAAATGCATTAACTACATCTTTTTCGTGAATAAATGGAAATGCCTGTCTTCCTGTTCCAATTTTACCTCCCAATCCTAATAGAAAAGGCAATTTCAGGTTTTTAATGGTTTTCGCGTTTTTCCCAATAACTAATCCGAGTCTGAATATTATCCGCTGAACATCTTTCGGCAATTCGTTTGAGGCTGCTTCCCAGTCTTTCACAACGGTTCCTAAAAATCCATCATCAAAATTCGAACTTGTTTCATCATGATCATCTCCTGTTTTATAAATTCCAATGGCAGAACTGGAAATAAATTTATTTGGGCGCTCCTGAGCAGGCAGATTATTTATAGCATTAACAATATTTTTAGTGGTTGTAACTCTGCTTTCGTAAATATTCCGTCGATTTTTTTCTGTCCAGCGTTGCAGGATTGGAGCTCCGGCAAGGTTAATAATTATATCGCAATCTCTGATTTCATCACTGAGTTTTGTAACAGAGCCGTACAGCACGTCTCGCCTAATGCCTGATACAGAGTGTCCTCTGCGACGAAGTTCGTTTGAAACCATTTGCCCTATATAACCGTTATAACCAGTTACCTTTATTTTCATTTATTGTACTTTGTTAGTTTAACAAAAACTTTAGGTTTTTAGTTCTTAAAATTTGTTAAGAGAATTTTCGATTTGTTACTTTTGTTTTTCGAAAATGAACAGCAGCAGTCATCATATATGGGTACGGTTGCACCGTTGGCGCTTAAAACATTTAAGCGAACATGCTTTAATAACAATACTAAGTATTATTGTAGGTATACTTGGCGGAGTAGCCGCTGTAATCATTAAAAATACTGTTTGGATGACACAACGTTTCGTACATTCGTTGGTTGAATCGAACAATGTTGTTAATTATTTATATTTCGCATTGCCAATTGTAGGTATAACACTTGCAATTTTGGTTGTAAAATATGTTGTGCGTTCTCAGGTCAGGCATGGTATTCCAAATGTTCTTCACAGTATTTCAAAACAAAAAGGGAAAGTTCGTCCTCATAATTTGTATTCATCAGTAATTACCAGTTCGCTAACTGTAGGATTTGGAGGTTCTGTAGGGCTGGAAGGACCAACGGTAGCCACCGGAACAGCCTGGGGATCGTGGCTGGCAGGAGTATTTCGCCTGAATTACCGCGACACTATACTTATGTTGGGCTGTGCATGCGCAGGAGCAATGGCGGCAATTTTTAAAGCCCCCATCGCAGCTATAGTTTTTGCAGTTGAAGTAATTATGATCGACTTAACTGTTTTTTCGCTGATTCCTTTGTTACTGGCTTCAGCTTCGGCAGTTGTTACCTCGTATTTCTTTTTGGGCCAGGATGTTTTATATCCTTTTGAAGTGGTAGAAACCTTCGACCTGGCTGATTTACCTTATTATATTTTATTGGGAATTGTTGCCGGATTTGTATCGGTATATTTCACAAAAATGTACATGTTCATTGGTGAATTGTTTGATAAATTCAAAAACATAAAGATTAGATTATTAATTGGCGGCATTGGTTTGGGAGCTCTTATTTTTCTTTTTCCATCGTTGTATGGTGAAGGGTACGAGGCGATAAACGAATGTTTGGCCGGTAACATGCATTATCTTTTCGATAACAGTATCTTCTATTCTCTGCACGAAGAAATGTGGATGGCAATGTTACTGTTGGCAGCAGTAATCTTTTTTAAAACAATAGCTACCTCTTTAACGTTTGGAGCGGGAGGAGTAGGTGGTATATTCGCGCCAACACTTTTTATGGGAGTAAATACAGGAATGCTGTTTGCGCAGATTATTAACAGAATTGGAATACGCGAAATCAATACAAATAATTTTGCGTTAATCGGGATGGCCGGATTAATAGCAGGAGTCCTTCATGCTCCGTTAACCGGTATTTTCTTGATAGCCGACATTTCGGGTGGATACGAACTTTTTGTGCCACTGATGATTACGTCTACTTTTGCATTTCTGATTGTGAGGACATTTACACCAAATTCTGTTTACCACATTCAGCTGGCACAAAGAAAAGAGCTGATTACACATGATAAAGATGCGAATGTATTGCAGCTTATGGAAGTTAGAAAATTAGTTGAAACCGACTTTGAAGTTCTTTCTCCTGAAGCTACATTGCGCGATCTTACTGTTGCCATTTCGCGAAACCACAGAAATCTTTTTCCAGTTGTCGATAAAGACGATATGTTGGTTGGTATGGTTAAAATGGATGACGTAAGGGAGATGATTTTTGATCATGAGTTATATGATAAGGTAAAAATAAAAGATTTAATGTATATGCCTGAATATCATATTGATCCGAACGACAATATGGAAGTGGTTGTAAATAAATTCGAATCTTCAGGAAGATATAATCTTGCTGTAATTGAAGATGGTAAATACATTGGTTTTGTATCGCGGGCGAAAGCTTTCACCCGATATCGAAAAAAAATAATTGATTTTTCACATGTTTAAGAGATTGTTTATGAAGACTCCGAAAGACTTACTTAATAAGTTAGTAGCATGGAGGATAGCAAATATTTCAGAAAGAAATTTTTTGTATTTGCTAAGTTTGGTAGTAGGAATAGTAAGTGGATTAGCTGCTCTGATTTTAAAGAACCTTATTCATTTTGTGGCGGAAGAACTGATTGATAAAATAGAGATTAGGGGATTCCATTATTTATATCTGCTTTTCCCTTTAATCGGGATTTTGCTCACCGTTGTTTTCGTGAAGTATGTAATTCGCGATAATATCGGGCATGGTGTTACAAAAATTCTTTATGCTATTTCACGAAAGGGAAGCAAAATAAAACCGCATAATACTTATTCCTCAATGGTGGCAAGTTCATTAACCATTGGATTTGGGGGATCGGTCGGATCAGAGGCCCCAATTGTGTTAACAGGAGCTTCTATTGGTTCAAACCTGGCACGTATTTTTAAACTCAGGTATAAATATGTAACACTGATGGTTGGTTGTGGAGCCGCCGGGGCTATTGCAGGTATTTTTAATGCTCCAATGGCCGGGATTGTTTTCACACTTGAAGTATTGATGCTCGATTTAACCATGGCTTATTTAATTCCATTGTTGATTTCATCTGTTACTGCAACTGTTCTGTCGTATTTTTTTATGGGCGAGAAAGTTCTTTTGCGATTTCATGAAGTTGCACCTTTCGATTTACATACCATCTGGATTTACATATTGCTCGGGATCTTTACCGGCTTGCTTGGTTTATATTTTACGCGCACATCAATGTATTTGGAAAGTCGCATTTCTTCTATAAAGAATTGGATTGTGAAAGCAGTCGTGGGGGCATTTATACTAGGCGTTTTAATTTATATTTTCCCTCCGCTCTGGGGTGAAGGATATACCAACATTAGTGATGTATTTAATAACGAAGGCGCTAATTTGCTTAGTAATTCCTTATTCGAACCCTGGAAAGATAATCCATATGTTCTTTTATGTGTATTGGGCGGAATATTGTTATTTAAAGTTGCTGCAACTGCTGCTACAACCAGTGCGGGAGGAAACGGAGGTATTTTTGCCCCAACCCTGTTTATTGGAGCAATGGGCGGCTTTTTTATGATAAAACTGTTAAATGTGTTCTTTGGCCTGGATGTGGCTGAAAATAATTTTGCTCTTGCAGGTATGGCAGGTGCAATGGCAGCTGTAATGCACGCTCCGTTAACCGGCATTTTCTTGACCGCCGAAATAACAGGTGGTTACGGGCTGTTTATTCCTCTGCTAATCACATCAACAGTCGCTTATTTAACCATTATGCAATTCGAGCCTCATTCTATCTATACCAAGCGACTGGCACAAAAAGGCGAGCTTATTACTCATCATAAAGATAAAGCAGTACTTCGATCAATGGAGGTGAAAAAACTGATTGAAAATGACTTCGAAATTCTTTCGCCCGACGCCACTTTAGGAGATTTGGTTAAAGCTGTTTCAAAATCAGACCGGAACCTCTTCCCAATTGTGGATGATAAGGGATATTTAAAAGGAATGTTAAAATTGTCAAAAGTGAAAACACTGATTTTTGAGCCTAAATTATACGATAAAGTAATGGTGAAAGACCTGATGTTTATGCCTGAATATTATATTTCGTCTACTGATAGTATGGAGACAGTTGCCAAGAAATTTGAAACATCTAACCGTTACAATCTTGCTGTTATCGATAATGGGAAGTACCTGGGATTTATATCAAGGGCAGTCGTATTTTCGAACTACAGAAAAACACTGGAGTATTTTTCTCACGAATAATTGAAATAGATAGAGCTCCTGTTTAAATTAATATTGATTGGAGATACCCAGTTGGATATTAATTTACGTACTTTTGAAAAAATTTTAAAAAGTAAGTAAATCATGATATCTCGTAGGTCTTTCTTAGCAAAAAGTTCGCTAGCAGTAGCAGCTGCCGGTTTTGCTCCAAAAGCTTTTTCAAACTCAGTTTTTCAAAAAGATGCCAATCAGTTTCCTGTTATTATCTCAACATGGAATCATGGAATGCCTGCCAATGAGGCAGCGTGGGAAATCTTAAGCAAAGGTGGTCATTCACTTGATGCAGTGGAAGCTGGTGTGCGTGTGCCAGAAGGTGATCCGAATGTGATAACAGTTGGAAAAGGTGGAATACCCGACGCCGATGGAAAGGTTACGCTGGATGCCTGTATTATGGATGAAAAAGGACGGGCAGGAAGTGTTACTTATCTCCAACATATTGTACACCCTGTTTCTGTAGCTCGCCTGGTAATGGAAAAAACGCCGCATGTAATGCTAAGTGGAAAAGGGGCTCTGAAATTTGCCCTGGAAAATGGTTTTGAAAAAGAGAAATTGCTCACAAAAAAACGGAAGGAAGAGTGGAAAAAGTGGAAAAAGGAACAGAGGGAATTCAGTAATAAAATTAATATCGAAAATGTAACTGAAGATAATCACGATACCATAGGAATGCTGGCCATTGATAAGGATGGAAGACTTTCGGGAGCTTGTACAACAAGTGGAATGGGATACAAATTACCGGGCCGAGTAGGAGATTCGCCGATTATTGGAGCCGGTTTATTTGTTGACGGCGAAGTTGGCGGCGCCACTGCCACCGGATCGGGGGAATTAGTAATGAAAACTCTTGGATCGTTTTTAGTTGTAGAATTAATGCGACAAGGAATGTCTCCTTCAAAAGCCTGCGAAGAAGCAGTAAGACGTATCGCTAAGAAAATACCTGATTACCAGAATCACCAGATTGGTTACATCGCTTTAAATACAAAAGGAGAAGTGGGATCTTTCTGTATTCAGCCCGGATTTAATTATGCTTTAAAAACACCCGATAAAACAGAACTGGTAGATGCCGAAGCCTGGTTGAAAAAACTATAAAAAAAAGGTGCTTTAATTAAAGCACCTTTTTTTTATATCGCAGATCGTAATTTTCTACCAGTTATTATCGCGATTATATCCTCCTCTGTCGCGATCATTGCGGTCAACCCTTCTTCTTCTTCCGTCATTTCCACGATCACCGCCACGGCTATATCCACCGCCGCCGCCACGGTTGTAGCCACCACCGCCACCACGGTTATAACCACCACCGCCACCACGGTTGAAGTCACGACGTGGACGTTCCTGTGGAGGGTTCGCTTCTTTAACTACAATTTGTTTTCCCTGTAATTCGGTGTCATTCAACGCAGCGATGGCTGCATTTGCTTCTTCTTCGTTTGGCATCTCAACAAAACCAAAACATTTAGAGTTTCCTGTTTCTCTGTCAAAAATAACTTTGGCAGATGCTACTTCTCCATGTGCAGAGAATAGCTCATTTAAGTCGTCACCGGTAATCGATGAGTCTAACTTTGCAACAAATAAATTCATAAAAAAATAGAAAAAATGTAAATATTTAAATTGATAAATGGTGGCATATAATCCACCTGATTTTCTAATAAGTAACAATGTTTTAAGAACGCTCCAGAAGATAAGACCGAAAATCACAAGTGTATAAAGTGAAGAACGAATTATATTCTATATCAAAGTAAAGCATAAAATATTAGTTAATCACTATTAAGTTGTTGTTTTTTAAATAATTTTTTGAAATTATTCAAATTATCCTGCATAAACAGATGGCGAGGCGATTGGCCGATAAATATGTTATCAGTATCTGTGTCAGATCGATTTACATAGTCTGATTTGTTTGTCTTGTTCAAAAAAAAAGTGAAACCCAGAGTCGAAAATCAAAAAAAAGACCTTTCAACAGAAAGGCCTTTTGTAAGGTGAGATGTTTGTTTTAATTCTTCTTTTTACAGAAGATAATTTTAAAAATTTAAAGGTAGTCTTTTTGCTAAAAATCGTAATGCTGTGCAATAATTTTTTTATTCCGGAGAATGTTAATGATGGCATCTACAATCTGGTCGTCTTCCAGCGATGCATAATTGAAAATTACATCGAAGTCATCATTTACTGCTTTTCTGCCAATAACCTTCTCTATAAAACAATCGCGTTTTGAATCAGCGTCATTAATGTAGCGTGCTGCCTCGGCCTGCGTTAAATCTTTAATCTGCATAATTCTGCTAATCCTCCAGTCGGCAGGAGCTTCAAGCCTGATATTTAGCTTATTGGGCACGTCTCTTAAAATAGCGCTTGCCGATCGGCCAACAATAATTACCCTTCCCATGTTGGCGAGTCGGCATATAATACCTTTTAAAGTATCAATTAAGTGTTGGTCCGACATGTCGTAAATAGTTTCCTCAACATAAGATTTCGATACTTCTTCTAGAAAATGTATCGCTTCTTCTGAATCGTCATATTCTCCGTTGTTAATATCATCAATCATTTCTTTAACAACCGATGAAAAGACTTTTTTATCAACCCATCTCCATTCGGCATCCGTTTTAGTCTCCGACATATAACTGTAACCGGTCAGGATCTTCGATAACTTAATGGCAATTCGCTGTGCCGAACATCCTGCCTGTCGCGATATGGTTAGAAAAGGCCCGGGGAATTCACCTGTTTCCAGGTTAAAACATTTGAAATTGCTTAAGTAATTGTTGATAAATTTTTCCATTGTTTAGCTTTTAGCTATGGTTTTCTTATTCTAATTTACAATCAAATATTGATTCTCAAAAGGTTATGTGTTATACAATAGTATGATAGACAGATGTTTTTCAACAACTTTTTGTTTTAACCTGAAAATACTTACTTTTAAAATAAAAATTCACAGTAATGAGTAATCCGGTAAAAACAGCAATAGCTTCTTTTGGAATGTCAGGTCAGGTATTTCATGGACCTTCTTTAAAAGTCAATCCGCATTTTCAGGTTGTAAAAGTGTTGGAAAGAAGTAAAAACCTTTCTGAAAAGGTTTTACCTGAAGCAACCATTGCCCGTAGTTTTAATGAGATACTTCAGGATCCGGAAGTGGAACTTGTTATTGTTAATACACCCGACGTATATCACTACGAAATGGCTAAAGCTGCACTTGAAGCTGGGAAACACATTGTCGTGGAGAAACCGGTAGCTCAAAAGAGTAATGAAGCTGAAAAACTTCTTGAGCTGGCTAAAGAAAAAGGAGTGGTTTTTACCGTGTATCAGAACCGGCGTTGGGACGGTGACTTCAGAACGGTACAGAAAGTTTTGGAAGAAGGGAAGACCGGCCGTTTAATAGAATTCGAATCTCATTTCGACCGTTATCGCACAGAAATTGCTCCTAATACATGGAAAGAGGAGGGCGATGAATACTCTGGTGTTTTGTATAACCTGGGGTCGCACATGGTAGATCAGGCTTATGTGCTGTTTGGAAAACCAACAGCAGTTACTGCACATTTAAAAATTGTCAGGACGAAAGGAGTTGTAACAGACTATTACGATATTCGGTTGGAATATGATGGTTTTTCAGCTATAATAAAATGCTCTTATCTGGTGAAAGATCCGGGGCCACGCTATACGATACATGGCGAATACGGCACCTTTTACAAATCGGGAATTGATCCGCAGGAAGAACTTCTGAAACAAGGGCATTTACCCAATGAAGAAGGGTGGGGAACAGAACCTGCTGAAACCTGGGGAACCCTGTTTTACGAGGAAGATGGTGAAGACATTGAAGAACTGGTTGAAACCATTCCCGGCGATTACAATATTTTTTACAACAATGTTTACGATGCAATACGTAACAAAGCAGAATTATTCGTTAAACCAGAGGAAACCATCGATGTTTTAAAAATATTGGAAGCCTGTTTGGTTAGTAATAAAGAGAAACGTACAGTTTTCCTGTAGGCTAGTTCTGATATTTATTGGCAGCTTCCAGTGCTTTGTCAAACGAATCCAACATTTTAATTTTAGAAATAACTTTTGAGTCAAGAGATTTTTCCAGATCAGTGATAATTTCTTTGTGCACTCCGGAAAGGATAACTTTTACACCTTTGTCGAGTAACATTCGTAACGATCCCTGCAGGTTTTGTATTCCTGTTTGGTCGATAAATGAAACATGGCGCATTCTAATAATCAGTATCTTACTGCTCATCCCTGTTTCCTGTATCACTTCTGAATAACGGCGTGCTGAAGCAAAAAACAAGGGACCACTGATTTCATAAACTGAAACTCCCTGTGGCAAACTCGAATAATCTTCAATAACGTCTGTATCGACCACATTGTAGATGCGTTTTTCACTAATGTCGGCCATACGTTTCATAAACAAAATGGCTGATAGAACCACACCAATTTCGATAGCAACAGTAAGGTCAACTAAAACAGTCAGGAAAAAGGTAGTTAGCAGTACCAGTATATCGAAAAAAGATCCTTTTAAAATAGCCCTGAACGATCTCCATTCACTCATATTATACGAAACAATAATCAGTATCCCGGCCAGGCACGACATGGGAATCAGTTTTGCCCATTTGCCAAGAAATAACATGATTAGCAATAAAGTAATAGCATGGACGATTCCGGCAATTGGAGTTCGTCCGCCATTTTTAACATTGGTTGCAGTACGCGCAATGGCGCCGGTCGCAGGAATACCGCCAAAGAACGGTGTAACAATATTCGCAATGCCCTGTGCAATGAGTTCTGTGTTTGAGCGATGCTTCCCACTAATCATACCATCTGCCACAACAGCCGAAAGCAATGATTCGATTGCACCAAGTAACGCAATGGTTAATGCCGGTTCCAGGTAATTACCTATGTCGCCAAGATGGATATTGGGAATTGTGAAACTGAAATTATTACTTATTTCTCCAAAATATGTTTCGATGGTGGCAACTGGTATCTTAAATATCTGTACAACAGCAGTAATTATGATTATAGAGATAAATGAACCAGGAATTTTTGATGTTATTTTTCCTGATAATAAAGAAATAATAATGGTTGCCACAGTGATAATTACGGTTGGCAGACTGATATTCCCAAAATTTTGAAAATAAACTATCCATTTAGCGATGAATTCTGATGGCAGAGACTCAATTTGAAGTCCGAGAGCATCTTTAATCTGTGTTGAAAAAATTACCAATGCAATTCCACTTGTAAACCCAACAATCAAAGGGTGAGGAATATATTTTAATAAGGTGCCCAGTTTCAAAAAACCAAAAACAACAAGAAATACCCCTGCCAACATGGTTGAAATAATCAGTCCATTGACACCATATTGCTGAACTATTCCATAAACTATCACAATGAATGCACCGGTTGGTCCCCCAATTTGAACGCGGCTACCTCCCAACAAAGAAATAATAAAACCGGCCACAACAGCAGTGATCAATCCTTTTTCCGGTGATACACCCGAGGCAACGGCAAAAGCAATTGCCAATGGAAGTGCTACAATACCAACAACAATTCCTGCAAGAACGTCTTTGGTAATTTGTTTTCTATTTAAACCGGCATGTAGCAGGCTAAATAGTTTGGGTTTAAAAATCTGGTTCATTGATGAATTTTGAATTAGGCCGCAAAAGTAATAGTGGTACTGCTAAATTGTTCTGAACTTTTGTGTTTTATGAAGCTTCATTTTTATGTCTTTGAATTTCAGTGTTTTATGACTAAATATTCAGTTAACATTGATCAAAAAGGGATATTTATGCGAATATCTTTACTTGAATAGTAAGTATTATTCACCCCTTTAATTCGGCAAGAGCCCTTTCAATTCTACCAATATAATTGTCGATTTGTGCTATTTCTTCAAATCCAACAATCATCATGTCTACACAACCCAGACCAAGCACAAAGCGCAATGAGGCATCAATTTTTTTACTGTCGTTGCGGAGTTTTCCGTCTCCAACCAGTTTCATTCCAATAATTCCTTTCCCCGAATGGTGTAATTGTTGTATTACTTCAACCACTTCTTGAGGTTCGGGTCTGTCCATCGCAATCCCATACGGATTAATTCTGGCATGAAGAACGTCTACCCACGGGCTTTCTACAGCTGCTTTCATTGCATCGTGCGAATGAACAGAAACTCCGTGTGCCTTAATAATTCCTTTTGCTTTGAGGTTATCCAGAATATCCATTTGAGGTTTCATAGTTTCTGTCCAATTGCCGTCTGTCATACAATGAATCTGTACCAGGTCAATATAATCGGTATTTAACTCTTTCCTGAAACGGTCTACTACGATGTCGGCATCAGGTCGTTCCGGTTCGGGAATTCCTCCTTTCTGGAACCATATTTTTGAAGTATAAGTGAGTTCACTTCTGTCTTTTCCTTTAAATGCTTCTGCTATCAACCCGTGTGTGCCGTATGTGTCGGCTGCATCAAAGTACCTGATTCCCCTGTCGTATGCATGTTGTAATAATGCAATGCTTTTTTGTTTGTCCTGCCTGGTAAGGAAACATTGACGATTACTGGCGTGAACGCCGGTCCCCATCCCAATTAATGGCGTTGTAATTCCTGAATTTCCAAGAGTAACTTTTTGAAAAGGATTGGTACCTTTTACCACCGGTGTGCAGGAATAAAGGGGATTCGAAAACAGAAGATGAGCTGTACCCATTCCCAGAGCACTGATAAAATTTCGGCGATTGATATTGAACTTAGACATAACAGAATATATTAGTTGGCATTTCTATTCCTTAAATTTAAGATTTTATTTCAACATTTCCCGAGGAAACAAAAATCAGGAAGTTGTAAGAATTGAATAAAATTCTATAATCTGGGCCTGTAATGACGCTTCAACCAGCTCGTTAATCCATCCAGACCAGGAAAGAGTACTCGTTCAGTAATGTTGGCCTGGTCGAGTTTGTCTCTGATTTCCCATTTTAGTTCTGCAGGAATAATAATTCTGCGGTAAACCTCTGGATGATTGAGAAGCCATTCATCCAGAATCGTTGTTGCATTGGTCATTACAGAAAACAGAGCAAATTGGTTTACAATGCGGTCGTCAATAGAAGGAGGTTCAAAAAATAAAACATGCCCCGGACCAATTGTTTCATCCAGTTTTTGTAGTGTCGGAAATTCCGATTCAAGCATTTCAACCGTAAAAGCATTACATTTTTCCTTTATCAGTAACTGTTTTAAAGGTTCGGGTATAAGTTGGTTCACCATCACAAAATCAACTTGCCAGATTACACCATCAATGTCAAATTTTTCTGTATTCGATGTGGCGAAATGCATGGCAACAAAAGGCGAATAAGTCCAGTCCATCAATCGGGTGGATAGTCCATGATGTTGTGCCAGTACTAATGATTTCAGTTGGGTATTGGCTTGAATAAAATCACTGATTCTTGCATATTTTCTGAAATTTCGAAGAATATGGTATTCCAGTTCAGGGCGCTCTCCGCAATTTCGAAGGAAACTGTTTTCGAGCCGATACCTGCAATCCGATAATCCACGAAAGGCATAATCGCTCCTGAAACGTTCCATAGATGGTTTCCACGATTCGTGATATACTTCTTCTACCAATTGTTCCCATGAAGTGATTAATATATCATTTGAAGTGATTCTGCAATTCATTCTCGATTATTAGTATCAATTAAATTCTCTACCAATGTACAAAAAACAAAAAAGGAAACCATCTGAAATGATTTCCTTATTTAATATTATTGGTCAGAAAAATTATTATCTGAATTGCAGAACATCGCTACAGGCTCCACCTCCCTGAACGGTGTCTTTTTTAGCGGTAACGGCTTTTTCTTTTATAAAATCTGCCTGCTTTTCTTTTTTATCCGGTTTGGCTGTGTAACTAATTATCTTTTCAACCGGATTACTCTTTTTTATCAAATCGAATTTGTTGCTGATTTTTAATCCGAGAATGTAAAAAATGGACGTGATAAGAATAATTGCTTTCATTGTTTTTGTTTGTTGTTTTCAAATGGTAAAGCAAATTATGTAAATCAGTGTAAAATGCGAAATAATATCTGTGAACTACCTAAAATATTCTGCAAACAACAAATATAAGTCTGCGAAAAAACTCATCGATTCTTTATAAAAACTCTCAAGGATCTTATCCGGCATGTGTTAACCTTGCCAGATAATCATAATGTTCCCCGTCTGCAATGCGTGTACAATCCAGACCAGCCTCTTGCGCAACCGACTTTAAACGATCAAAATCGACAAATAACCAATCGAAAGTAGTTTTAATTTTTCTGAAACTTACTTCATACTGCATTTCACCGTAATATTTATCATTCGCAAGATCAATCCACATTGAGCCGTCTTCTTCTTCAAACAGATATTTAATATCGGAAGAATCAATCAAGATTTGTCCTCCCTCAAGCAATAACGTTTTTATATGAATCAACAGCTTTTTTAATCCTGATATTGTTCCGCCTATTCCAGCGCCGTTCATCAGCATTAGTATGGTGCTAAATTGTTTATCGTTATACTCGAAAATATCAGCATTTACAACCTTCATAATACCAAGTTTTTTCATCGTATCGCAGGCAAGCTCCGATTTCTCAAGAGCAGTGACATTGAATCCCTTTTTTTGAAGAAGGATGGAATGACAACCTGCAGCGGCTCCAATATCGAGAACCTGACCTTTACATTTTTTTATGGCAGTCTTCTCAAGTAGAGGCATGTCGTCTTCATTCCGAAATAAATATGCCACAGGAATATTTTCGTCTTCGGTGTAATTTGAATTTACTTTTAAATCAGGTGCTTTCCCTTTGTGGAAATATTCTTTAATGGCTTCTCCAAATGGATCGTTCATATATTTTATAGTGTTACTTTATAAAAAAATCGGATACAACAGATCCGAAATTACAATTGGTAAGATACGACTTTAGCAAATGCAATTCCAGCTTTTAAAGTTTTTTTTCTACTTTAGTCATCATTACAATTATTATGAAAAAACATGAAAACTAACTTATTATTGCTCCTGTTATGCATTATATTTTTTACAGCGTGTGAGAAGAAGATAGAAAAATCAGATTGGAGAGGACCTAACAGGGATGGTATTTATCACGAAACTAATTTGTTAAAACAATGGCCAGATAATGGCCCGGAGTTATTATGGTCGTACGAAGGTTTAGGGTATGGACATAGTTCGGTTGCTGTTGCCAACGATAAAGTTTATGTAACCGGCGTAAGGGATACCGTTAATTCTGTGGGAACCTTGTTTGTTTTCGATACAAAAGGGAAACTGTTATTTGATAAAGAATATGGAAACGATTTCACTTTAAGATTTCAGGGACCACGTTCAACTCCGGTAATTGCAGGTAATTATATTTATATTGAAAGTGCGGTTGGAACTGTTTACTGCCTCGATACAGAAAACGGTAACGAAGTTTGGTCGAAAGATTTCAGAAAGGATTTTGAACTGGATACACTTGTTCAATTTGGTAATTCTGAATCGGTGTTAATCGATGGTGACAAATTATATTGTGTTCCGGGGGGTAAAGAAAATAATGTAATGGCCTTGAATCGGTTCACTGGTGAAAAAATATGGAGTTCGCCGGGTAAAGGAGAAATTGCTACTTATAATTCTCCGATTGTGATCGATCATAATGGCAAAAAAATGTTGATTGCTCAAACTTCCGGATCTGTAATGGGGTTTAATGCTGAAACCGGAGAAATGTATTGGAGCGTTGAGCACACCCAGAATAATAATATTCATGCTAATACTCCAATTTATTCCAATGGTAAACTCTTGGTTATCAGTGCTGACAGGGATAAAACATCAGGAATGGTACAGTTTCAATTATCTGACGATGGCATGGAAGTTAAGGAATTGTGGCGCAACCTGAAGCTGAGAAATTTTATGGGTGGAATTATTAAGTTGGATTCCTGCCTGTACGGATCATCGTATTTGCGCAAGAACTGGGAAGTAATTGACTGGAACACAGGTGAAACACTTGTGCAAAATAAAGATCTTGGCGGAGGAGCCATTATCTACGCCGATGGTTTATTTTATTGTTATGCTGAGCGCGAGGGAGAAGTCGCTTTAGTTAAAGCCGATACGGAATACATCGAAATTATAAGCAAGTTTAAAGTCCCGCTGGGAACAAAAGAACATTGGGCACATCCGGTTATAAATGATGGAATTATGTATGTCCGTCACGGAGATGCATTGATGGCATACAACATGTGAGAGATAAGATCCGGGATTCATTAAACTGGCATATTACTGACTCAAAAAGGGCTGGCTATTATATTGTACCACTAATTTTAATCTGTATTTTACTATAACCTAATAAAATTTAATCCGGATAAACATTATGAAAGAAATTACGATTATTTGTTTGTTATTAATCTCCGTCCAGTTATTTGCACAAACTAAAGAGTACTCTCCCGAAGACCTTGAAAAGTGGCAAACCATTGGTGATGGAAAAGGTTTTGTAACCCACGGACAATTTTTCATGGAAGAGGTGGAAGGAAGTAAAGGTTTTATGCTTTTATCTCCGGAAAAGTATAACGATGTTATTGTTCGTTACGAAGTGATGACATTAAATCCTGCCACAGTGTTGGTGGCCTTGTTAAATGCTTCTGATATCGGAGCTGCCACAGATTTAACGCTAGGCGAAAATAGTGATAGTTTTGGCTTTTGGACGAGCCGGGTAGAAGACTATATGTTTGGTTTTCGGGTAATGGCTCACAATTCAACTCCATATTTGAGAAAACATCCGGCCGAAACAGGGAAGAACAGTCAAATCGGATTGGCTGAAAAAGATGTTATGCATTCGGGATGGCGGCATAAGGTTGAATTAGGGAAACAAGGTAAACGACTATGGTTAAAAATTGATGGGGAGACATTAATAGATGTAACAGATAAAAATCCGCTTAAGGCCGGTAAAATTGCCATTCGTGTGCGCGGAACGGCATCTGAATTGGGAAAATGTATGATGCGGAATTTAGAGATAGAAGGAAAACCTATTTATTAATTTTTCCGATAAAAGTTCTTTAATATTTTGGAGTGCATTATATATTTATTTCTCCAATCATATACGTTACAACCTTGCCCCCAATTTCAACACGGTCGTTTAAATATTTGCAATATAGAATACCTCCGCGTTGAGAAATTTGATTAGCTAGAAGTACATTCTTGTTTAATTTTTTAGCCCAATAAGGAATAAGCATGGTATGTGCCGAACCGGTAACCGGATCTTCATTAACACCGATTGCAGGGGCAAAAAAGCGCGAAACAAAATCAAATTTCTCCGATTGAGCAGTGCAAATTACTTCAGGCGTTTCAGGATTGCTGATTTTGTTGAAGTCGGGTGTTAGATTTTCAATGACTTGCTCCGACTTGAACAAAAGCATTATAAAATCGCTTCCTTTATAACATTCAAGTGGCTGTATTTCAAATGCAGTTTTTAAATTATCAGGAACAGGTATGGCAATAACATCGGATGTGGGGAAATTAAGCACAAGCAGATCGTCCTCTTTTTTTACTTTCAGTATGCCACTTCTTGATTCAAAACATATTTCATTACCAGTATAATTAAGATGATGAAACAGAACATGAGCTGTGGCCAAAGTTGCATGACCACATAAATTAACTTCCGCCCCCGGTGTGAACCAGCGTATGTGATATCCATTTTCTGTTGGAATAAAAAAAGCTGTTTCCGACAAATTATTTTCCAATGCAATTTTTTGCATGGCTTCGTCTGGTAACCAGCTTTTAAGAGGAACAACCGCTGCCGGATTCCCTTCGAAAATATTTTCGGCAAAGGCATCAACCTGAAAAAGAGTTAAATCCATAATGAGTTTTGTTATTGTGGCTTAAAATTTCACAGTCAGTTTTAGGTTGAACTTTCTGCCAGTGAGATAATTGGGAACTGCATATTGATCGCCCGAATTACTGGAAACCCAAAAATATGAAATGGTATTGTTGATATCAAGTAAGTTGAATACCTCAAGGCTCAGCCATAAATCTGTAATATTTTTAAAAAATGCATTTTCAGATTTATTTGCGGCACTGATAAAGACTTTGGTAAAACCGAGGTCGATACGTCGGTATGGTGGGATTTTATGCATACTTTCATACCTGTCACCTATTCTGGACCACGTGGGTAAACTTGTTCCATAAAAACCTGTAAGTTGCATTTTGTAACTTGGATTGCCCGGCAAATAATCCTGGAAAAACATACTGAAATTTACCCATTGATTGGTAGGGCGGGGCAGGTAACCATGACCGTCGTTTTCAACGTCCTCTTTGGTATTTAAGATAGAAAGTCCGGCCCACGACTGTAAACCACTAACAAATTCACCGTTAACTTTCATATCCAGACCTGTAGCATATCCTTTAGAATTTTCTTCGGCCCGGTACCTGATTTGTACATTGTCGATATCGTAAGGAGTTAAATGACTCATGTATTTATAGTAAGCCTCAGTAGTAAAGCGGAAAGGGCGATTCCATGCCGTAAAAATTAAATCTGTACCTCCCACTAACTGGTAAGATTTCTGTGCTTTAGCGCTGTAGTTGATGCTGCCGTCGCTGTTTTTCAGCTCTTTAAAAAATGGCGACTGATGATACATTCCGGCAGCAAAACGAAACGACATTTTTTTCTCCCAATTGGGGAAATAGCTGAACGACACCCTTGGGCTTACAAGCAATTCATTGTTAAAATCCCAATAATTAAACCGAACTCCACCAGTGAAATATAAGTCTCCTATATTTTCATTAATTGGTACACTCCAGCTATCCTGCGCATAACCGGTAATCCGGTTTGAACGAACATGATTTTTTGCATTCAGGCTATAATAAAGTAGTACCCGGCTATCGGAATAAGGTATTGAGTAGCCGGTGGAATCGCGGTAAATCCATTCGTTCAATTTGTCTTTAATTTCTTCATGTTGATACTTGATTCCCCAGTTTACAAGATGATTCTCAGAGTTAAAAGCTCCTTTATGAGAAAAATTGTAAACTGTTGCTTCCAGGTTGTTCCGGGCATGGTTTAAGAATGTTCCGATCCCCAGGTTTAAAGTGCTGTCGCCAAATTCTTCCGACGACATATTTCTTTCCAGCTGATTCAGGTAATATTGTCCTTCAATATCGTATGTCTCGTTCTCTTTTGCATGGTAAGATGAGGCTATAACTTTCAGGTTAAGGTCTGCATTGGGATGGAAGTTAAAAGTTACTGCACCAAGGTAGGTTTGGAAATCGTCTACTTCCTGCCCGTTAAAATAAATTTTAGTACTCAGTGGTGCTTGCCATGTGCCAAATGTCGTTTCTCGGGTTTGTGGAATAAAATTGTACTGGTTTTGGGCAATGTTACCTAAAAATGAGACTTCAAATTTTTCATTAAACTGGTAGGTGATATAGGTTTGAAAATCAAAAAAACGTGGATCGTATTCGCCCTGTTCATCAAGACTCCCCAAAAGATAACGATTCGTTTTGTAGCGGATTCCGGAAATATGCGAAAGCTTGCCATTAAATGCTACATCTTCGAAATGGGCAGTAGCTCCCAGCATACTTGCAGAGACCGATCCCTTAAAATCGCTGGGTTTGCGGTATTTAATATCAAGTACCGACGACATTTTATCTCCGTATTTAGCATTAAAACCACCTGCTGAAAAGTCGACTGTGGAAACCATGTCGCTGTTTATAAAACTCATTCCTTCCTGTTGCCCGGCCCGGATCAGGAAAGGTCTGTATATCTCAACATCGTTTACATAAACCAGGTTCTCGTCGAAATTTCCACCTCGTACATTGTATTGCGAACTCAATTCGTTATTGGAAGATACACCGGGAAAGGTTTTTAACATGGTTTCAAGCGAGCCCGAAGCATTGGGTATGATGCTGATAATCTTAGGATCCAGACTGATGATATTACCCGCGTTTCTCCGCTGTTCTTTAACAACAATTTCTGCAAGCTCAAGATTTTGGGCCGGCATTTCTATTTCCTTGATAATTGTTTCATCAGGTTTTGCATAAATAGAATCGGAAAAGGTTTTATACCCGATAGATGAAAAGATGATCGTTATTGGTTTGTTAGCAGGCACCCGGAGTAAAAATTCTCCTTTTGCATTGGTTGTAGTTCCAAGTGTAGGATATTCTTTTAATACAACGGTTACCATGTCCAAAGGTATTCCTTCTGTATTTTTGAGGATTCCTTTTAGTGTCGCATTATTGCTCTGTCCAAACAATGTGACTTGGGTAATTATAAATAAAATCAGTAATGTAAATCTTTTCATTGGCACAAAGCTAATAATCCGGTTCTATTATCAACTTCTTCTTGATAAATAAATTGTGGGCTTTTTGAATAATTTTTAATGAAAAGTTTAGCGGACCTTAGTCATTTTCAGGATTTTGTTTCGATTTATCAAAGTAGTCAGAAATTGCCTCCACATAATTTTCGTATGCAGTTATTCCTTTTGAAGTAATTTTTAGAGTTGTAAGCGGATAATTTTTCCTGAATGATTTTTTCACCTGAATATATTGAGCTTCTTTTAACTTGGAAATCTGAAAACTAAGGTTGCCTTTTGTGGTTTCTATATTTTCTAACAAATATGAAAACTCCGCTGATTTTACATTCAACAGAATCGTCATAATTGCCAAACGTACCTGGGAGTGGAGTAGTGGATCCAGATTTTTAAACATCCCTTTTGGTTTTTACTTCCATATACATTAAAATTCCCGGCACCACAAAACAGATAAAATCGACTATGCCCCGAATCAGGAACTGAGTGTTTAAGTCTAATTTGGCGCAAATTAATGCGGCAATCCACATTAAAAGTCCGCTATAAGACAGGATGTAATAACGGTATATCCCTCCGGTAACAAACAGAGCAAAACCAATTAGAACCATTTGTAGTGGGTGGAGTAATTCAAAGTTAATTTCGTTCATAACTGATTTTGTAACCATAATAACCAGGTTATGAGCAATAATAATTCCGATCCATACAAAGCGGGTTGAAATAGCGGTATAGGTTTTTATATTTTTTCCTTTGAAGAAGACGAAATAGATAGTAAAAGCAATTAAAGCAATTCCAATAACAGGTTTAAAAATATACATGATATCTCTTATTCTGCTGGGTACTAAAACAACTGATTGATAATAGTTCCATAAAAATCCGATTGAAAATGCAAGGCCCCAGCAAATTAACAACAAGCCATCTTCCATTAGGGTACGTTTTGAGGTAGCGATTGCAGTTTTTAATGTTTTAAAAAATTGTTGTTCGCTAAAGAATTCCCGGATTGGTTCTTCTTGGTTCATGGTGATTAATTTTTGTTTATAAAGTTAAACAAGTTTGTAATACAAACCAAATTTTTAATTAAAATTAATTAGTCTAAGTTTTACTATAATAAGGGCTATTTTGTAATCCCCGGCCAGTTATCAGTCCTAAACGGATTGGCCGGAAGCAATTCCAGGTTATATAGATTCAGATCATCCGGATTATCTGCCCAGCCAAAACGAACGGCAACCGGATTACTTACAGCATAAGAATAAACCACTACCGTATTTGAGTTGATAATTTCTGCTTTTGCCCAATGAAATTCTTTGTCAGCACCGGCAACAGCAAAAGCTTTTACGTATCCGTATTTGTCTTTTACAGCCAGTCCCGAACCGGTTTCAGAGAAGGTGATATAGGCTTTCCCATCTTTATATTCAACCGACTCAAAAGTAGGACCTGTATAAACGAGATCTTTGCTGTAGGCTATTTTAAAAGCATTTAAAGCTAATCGTTTCCCAACATCCTGTTTGTTTGTTGGGTGAATATCGTCGGCCTCGCCAATATCAATAGCAGATGCCATTCCAGTGTTGGGAAGTTTTAGTGTTTTGGTTTGTGCTTCGCGCAATTCTGCCCATTCACTGTCAACAGGATTTTGTGTAGGTTTCATATAATTGGCCAGTTGCACAAACAAAAATGGGAAGTCGCCCTGTTTCCAGAGTGTTCGCCAGTCATTTATAAGGTTTGGAAATACACGTTGATATTGCTTGGCACGGCTCGCATTCGATTCTCCCTGGTACCAGATTGCACCTTTTATGCCATAAGGAATAATCGGATTGATCATACTATTAAAAAGTAGGGTTGGATAAGAATTCGGGCCCAGGTCGATACCTTGCATGACGGCTTTCGAAATTTTAAATTTCCAGTCACCCGAAATATCTATTTTTTCCTTTCCAATAGCTAGATACTGATCTTCAGGCGCTCCCCACATTCCACCACCTCCACCGGTGTCGTTTACACGAACAACGATCATGTTTTTGCCCGGTTTTAAATATTTTTTATCGATGGTGTAAACCCTTTCTTTATTGTACTCGTTTGTGGTTTTCCCAATTTCAATGCCGTTCAGGAAAGTAATATCAGAATCGTCGATCTTACCCAAATGCAAATTCACATTGGTTTGTGTCTGCTCTTCAGTAAGATCTAATTCCTTGCGGTACCAGGCAACTCCGTCGATATCAATATAACCTTGTTCTTCCCACAATCCGGGCGACTTAATATCGTTCCAGTTTTTATCGTTAAGATCGGGTGCCGACCACAATGCTTGGCCATCCTGCATACCTTTATCTTCTGTGGGTATTTCACCTCCCAAAATCTTTTTGAGTTCTGCCTCTTTTTGTCTCCTGTAATCTTCCAGATTCATTTGCTGCAGCTCAATCAGAGGATCTTTGAAATCGGGATCGTTTTGTATGGTTTGAGGACTGGTCCAGGTTTCTGCAACTGTGCCACCCCACGACGTATGAATCAGTCCAATAGGTACGTCGAGTTCTTCAAGCAACGCTTGTCCGAAAAGATATCCCACAGCCGAAAATCCCTGGACAGTTTCAGGTGTGCATTCCACCCATTCTCCTTCCTTTATATCATCTTCAGGAAATTGAGCTATTCGACGGGGTACTGAAAACAAACGGATGTTAAGATGATTTGCTGCTGCTACTTCCTTTTCCGCATTTTTTACCTGGGCAAGTGGAAATTGCATATTCGATTGTCCCGAACAAATCCATACCTCACCAATCATCACATTTGTGAATTTAATGGTGTTTTTACCTTGTACTGTAATGGAATAAGGACCGCCGTATTTTTGTGCAGGTAGTTTTACCATCCATTTACCCTTTTCGTCGGCTACAGTGCTTACGGTGTTTTCATTCAACTGAACGGAAATCTTTTCGCCCGGATCGGCCCAACCCCATACAGGAATTTCAATCCCCTGTTGTAAGACCATGTTCGAACTAAATATTTTTGGGAGTTTTACTTCCGCTTTAACATTAAGTACAAAAGCTAAAAGAAGAATAAGCAGGAAGAATGGTTTAGTTTTCATTGGAAATGGTAATTAAGTTTTCTCAAAGCTAATGATTTGATTGAAAAATTCGGAGTTATTTAAGTGTTTTAATTGGTAGAACCTGCAATATAAATTTAAATTAGCAAGAAGAGTGTTGTTATTCTTTTTCGTTCAAACATAATATATTCAGAGTTTTAATTTTTTCAGGTTTCGCTAAAAAATAAAATACAAACCAGCGAATAGTTTTATCTTTGGTAGAAATTAATATAACCGATTTTAAAATGGCAGAATTTAAATATCAAAAACCATTTCCAATTTTAAAAGACGATACAGAATATCGTTTACTTACAAAAGATTATGTGTCGACAGTTGAAGTTGACGGAAGAAAAATATTAAAAGTTGCGCCGGAAGGACTTGAGGTATTGGCGAAAGAAGCCTTTACCGATGTTTCATTTTATCTACGTGCTGCACATCTCGAGAAATTAGCTAAAATTCTGGAAGATCCGGAGGCAACTGATAATGATAAGTTTGTGGCTCACACTATGCTTATGAACCAGGCTGTTGCTGCTGAAGGCGAATTGCCAACATGTCAGGATACAGGTACTGCAATTGTATTAGGCAAAAAAGGCGAAGATGTTTACACCGGTGCCAACGATGCTGAGTGCTTGTCGAAAGGTATTTTTGATACGTATGCAGAAAGGAATCTTCGCTACTCACAGGTTGTTCCTTATACAATGATTAAAGAAAAAAATACCGGAACCAACCTGCCTGCTCAAATCGATATTTATGCAGAACAAGGAAATAAATACGAATTTCTTTTTGTAACAAAAGGTGGTGGTTCAGGTAACAAAACCTTTTTGTATCAGCAAACAAAATCGTTACTTACCGAAGAGAATCTGACTAAGTTCGTGAAAGAAAAAATCATGGATCTTGGAACTTCTGCATGTCCTCCTTACCACCTTGCTTTGGTAGTTGGTGGTACTTCTGCAGAGGCAACATTGGCAGCTGTTAAAAAAGCATCGGCAGGTTATTTCGACAATCTTCCAACTGAAGGCAACGATGGTGGTCAGGCTTTCCGCGATCTGGAATGGGAAGAAAAGGTAACTAAAATTTGCCAGGAGAGTGGAGTAGGAGCTCAGTTTGGCGGAAAATATTTTGTACATGATGTTCGTGTAATCCGTTTACCACGCCATGCTGCTTCATGTCCTGTTGGTTTAGGTGTTAGTTGTAGTGCCGACCGTAATATTAAAGCCAAAATTAACGAAGACGGTATTTTCCTTGAACAACTGGAAAAAAATCCTGCACGTTTCCTTCCTGCGAAAGCTCCATCAATGAGCCCGGCAGTAGATATCGATCTTGACCAGGGAATGGATAAAGTGTTGGCAGAATTGACAAAATATCCAACAAAAACCCGTTTGAACCTGAGCGGAACTTTAATTGTGGCACGCGATATTGCACATGCCCAGATCAAACAAATGCTTGACGAAGGCAAACCAATGCCTGATTACTTTAAAAATCATCCGGTTTATTATGCAGGACCAGCTAAAACTCCGGCGGGCATGGCTTCAGGAAGTTTTGGCCCAACAACGGCAGGTCGAATGGATCCATATGTTAATGAATTCCAGGATCACGGAGGCTCGATGATTATGGTGGCAAAAGGAAACCGCAGCCAGCAGGTTACCGATGCCTGTAAAAAGCACGGTGGCTTCTATCTTGGATCTATTGGTGGTCCGGCTGCTATTCTGGCTAAAAACAGCATTAAATCTGTTGAAGTGGTTGATTTCCCAGAATTGGGAATGGAAGCTGTTCGTAAAATTAAAGTGGAGAATTTCCCTGCCTTTATTATTGTTGACGATAAGGGAAATGATTTCTTTAAAGAATTGTAGAAAAATACAGTACACAAAATATTAAAAACCTTCGGAGAATTTCTTCGGAGGTTTTTTTATGTTTCAGTTTTTGCAAATAAAAAGGGCTTCCGAAAACCGGAAGCCCTTTTTGGTCGTTTTTAGTATTGTGTTTGCAAATGCAAATATTATTCGGCCACCACTTCAAATTCGATTTCAACAACCACTTCTTTGTGGAGTTTAATCTTAGCAGTGTGAGTACCAACTTCTTTAATGGTATCTTCCGGAATTGAAATCTGTTTGCGGTCGATATTAAATCCTTTTTTATTGATGGCTTCAGCCAACTGGATTGTATTAACCGAACCAAAAATTTTACCTGAAGTACTGGTTTTGGCACCAATCGAAATTTTCTTGGCAACAATTTGCTCTGCAATTTTAGTAGCTTCTTCTTTCAGTTTAGCTTCTTTGTGAGCACGTTGTTTAATGTTCTCAGCCAAAACTTTTTTCGCCGATTCGGTAGCAACAGCTGCTTTTTTTGTTGGGATAAGAAAGTTACGTGCATAACCTTGTTTTACCTCAACAATGTCGTCTTTGCTTCCTAAACGTTCTACGTCTTGTAATAATATAATTTCCATTTCAAGTCCTCCTCTTATTTCATCATGTCGGTTACAAATGGTAACAAAGCAATCTGACGGGCACGTTTAATAGCCTGTCCAACTTTGCGTTGATACTTTAATGAAGTTCCAGTGATACGACGTGGTAAAATTTTACCTTGTTCGTTCAGGAATTTTTTCAAAAACTCAGGGTCTTTGTAATCTACATATTTGATTCCGTTTTTCTTGAAACGGCAATATTTTTTCTTTTTAATTTCTACTGACGGTGGAGTCAAGTATCTGATTTCACTTCCTTGTGCCATGGTTTAATCCTCCTTTTTTTCTGATTTTGCTTTCTGAAGTTTTCTTCTCTTCTCGCTGTATGCTGCTGCATATTTGTCGAGTTTAACAGTCATGAAACGAATAACACGCTCATCACGACGGAAGTCAGTCTCCATTTTTGTAATAAATGCAGGATCGGCTTTGAACTCAAACAAGTGATAAAAGCCAGAAGATTTCTTTTGAATTGGGTAAGCCAGTTTTTTCATGCCCCAATCTTCTTCATGGATCATCTCTCCTCCGTTATCAGAGATGAGATCCTTGAATTTGTTTACCGCTTCCTTTACCTGTGGCTCAGATAAAACGGGAGTACAAATGAAAACGGTTTCGTACTGATTCAACATAATCATTTAATTTTTAAATTATTAAATATAAATTCCAAAATTTTGGACGCGCAAAAATAGAAATAAATTGTTAATTTTCAAACTATTGATTAAGATTACATTGATAACAAGAGAATTACTTTCTATTTTTAATACACACTTAAACGAAATCGTCTGAACATGCATATAGTTATCGTTCATGATAGTAAAATTCCTGTATTAAAATATGGGGGAACAGAACGTGTAATCTGGTACCTTGGAGAGGAACTTGCAAAAAGAGGGCATAAGGTTAGTTTCCTAGTTCCCAAAGGATCATATTGTGAGTTTGCAGATGTAATTTCCATTAATGAAGAACTCTCGATAGAAAGCCAAATTCCAAAAGATGCAGATTTTGTACATGTGCATTTTAATACTCGTGAAAAAATAAATATTCCGCATTTAATAACGATTCATGGTAACCTTGCCAAAGAAACTGTTTTTTCAGATAACACCTGTTTTGTATCCGAAAATCACGCCCACCGTTACGGAGCCGACGCTTTTGTATACAATGGATTGAATTGGGATGATTATGGCAAACCCAATATGAATGCAAATAAAGATTATGTGCATTTTTTAGCAAAAGCAGCCTGGCGTTTGAAAAATGTTCGGGGAGCTATTAAAATAGCGCAAGCCAATAAAACCCGGATTAAAATTATGGGCGGCACCCGTATTAATTTAAAAATGGGATTTCGGATTACATTTTCAACCTGGGCGAGATTTTACGGGATGGTGGACAATTATCAGAAGAATGAAATATTAAAATATTCAAAAGGGCTCATATTCCCGGTGCTGTGGCACGAACCAATGGGACTTGCATTAATAGAAAGTCTTTATTTTGGGAGTCCTGTATTGGCGACAAAATATGGATCTATCCCAGAGATTATTACTGAAGAATTTGGAATTCTTTCCAATTCGATGAGTGAATTGATTTCAGGTTTCAAAGATCTTCACTCTTTTAACCGACGAATTTGTAACGAATACGCGATTGATCAGTTCAGCTCTAAAGTTATGGCCAGCAATTATTTAAAGTTGTATGAAATGATTCTTAATGGCGAAAAAATTAACCGTGAACGGCCCAAATTCGTTGAGCAGGAGAATGAACTTGCTCATTTTCAATATTAATGTTGATTTTCCTTTTTAATTATAAAGGAATATTTCCATGCTTCTTTGGCGGATTAGACTTCCGTTTATTTTGTGTCATTTCCAACGCATCGATAACTTTTTTGCGGGTATCGCGCGGATTAATAATCTCGTCGATATAGCCCAGCGATGCAGCTTTATAAGGATTGGCAAATTTCTTTCTGTAATCTTCCACTGCAGCAGCTCTTTCTTCTTCATTTAGGCTGTTGCGATGAATAATATTAATTGCTCCTTCTGGCCCCATAACAGCAATTTCAGCAGTCGGGAACGCAAGATTTACATCTCCTCCAATATGTTTGCTCGACATTACATCGTAGGCACCGCCATATGCTTTTCTGGTGATGATTGTAATTTTAGGCACAGTAGCCTCAGAAAAAGCATAGAGTAATTTTGCCCCATGTTTTATTATACCACCAAACTCCTGACTTGTTCCCGGCAAAAATCCGGGTACATCAACAAAGGTTACCAGCGGAAGGTTAAATGCATCGCAAAACCGCACAAAGCGGGCAGCTTTAACCGATGAGTTAATATCCAGTACTCCTGCAAGGTGGGAAGGTTGATTTGCAACTATTCCTACAGGTCTCCCGGCAAAACGCGCAAATCCTACAATAATATTCTGTGCATATTGTGGCTGAACTTCCAGAAAATGTTTGTTGTCGATTACCCTCTGGATAATTTCAAGCATATCGTAAGGTCTGTTCGGATCTGCCGGAACGATATCCTGCAGCTCTTCACTGATTCTGTCAGAAGGATCGATTGTTGGTTTTACCGGCGGATCTTCCAGGTTATTAGATGGAAGGAAACTGAGCAGTTCGCGAACCATCATCAATGTCTGGTCTTCGTCTACTCCGTTAAAATGTGCAACTCCGCTTTTTGTGTTATGTGTAAGGGCGCCTCCCAGTTCTTCCTTTGTAACATCTTCGTGAGTAACTGTTTTAATTACTTCCGGTCCGGTAACAAACATGTGACTTTTTTCATTTACCATGAAAATAAAGTCGGTGAGGGCAGGGGAGTAAACTGCACCTCCGGCGCATGGCCCCAGAATGGCAGAAATTTGCGGTATAACACCGGATGAAACTACGTTGTTATAAAAAATATCGGCATAACCGGCCAGACTTTCAACACCTTCCTGTATGCGTGCACCTCCAGAATCGTTAAGTCCGATAAGCGGAGCACCCATTTTTAATGCCAGTTCCTGGATTTTTACAATTTTGTCGGCATTGGCACGGCTCAAAGAACCTCCAAAAACTGTGAAATCCTGGGCGAATACATAAACCAGGCGTCCGTTAATCTTTCCATAACCAGATATCAGTCCATCACCAAGAACTTTTTTAGTATCCATACCAAAATCATAATTCCGGTGCGTCATTAACTTATCTATTTCAGTAAATGTCCCCGGATCGAGAAGTTGGAGAACACGTTCACGGGCGGTTTTTTTCCCTGCGGCATGTTGTTTTTCAATTCGTTCTTTTCCTCCTCCTAATTCTGCCTTGGTATTAAATTCTTCCAGTTGTTGATAATTCGATTTTATATCCATACGTTTTTTGCTTAGTCTAATTCAATTAATATTTGATGGCTGGTGATAGTATCTTCGCTCTTTACATTCACCTTTTTTACAGTCCCGTTTCTTGGAGCTTTGTATTCGCTTTCCATTTTCATGGCAGAAATAATAATTACCGTTTCACCTTCTTTTACAATGTCGCCTTCATCAACGAGTACTTTTACAACTTTTCCCGGCATAGGTGAAGAAATATTATTTTCTCCCGAACTCATTCCGTTTGTGTTGCGATTTTTAAGATAGCGCGCTTCCGCATCAATTACTTCAACATCAAAGGTTTCATAAAGTGTGTGTGCCGTATATTTTTTAGCTGCCTGCGGTACAAGCTCAATATTGTAAGAGTGTCCTCCTTCCAAAATGGAAAAAGTACCGTCGGAAGTATGCATTAGATCTACATTGTAAATCTTCCCGTCAACTTCAACCTCCAACATATTTCCGTCTTGTTTTAACAGGTTTACCCAGGCAAGCCTGTCTCCTAATTTTATTTCAACAGCCATAATTTTTAGTTAAAAGTGATTTATATAAGGCGTTTTCTTCCAACAACTCTGGGCCGGAGCAAACTCTTTGGATGTTTCACCTATCGATCCGATTTTGTCGAGGTAATCGATAAATGCAGCAATAATTACCATGTCTCCGGTATCTTTTATCGGGCTCCTCGACAGGAGTTGATCCTGGTTGTTTTCAATAAAATGAGTATCGTAATTACCTTCTATAAAGTTCTGGTTGTTCATTACCCTTTCCAGTATTTTTATAGAAGTTTTTACCCCTGTAATTTTATATTCGTATAATGCCCGTCGCATTCGCGCTATGGCTTCATCCCTTGTTTTGCCCCAGACAATAAGTTTCGAGATCATGGGATCGTAATATATCGGAATTTCGTATCCTTCATATACATATCCATCGGTTCGGACACCTAGCCCAAGGGGGGCTGAAATTTTATAAACTTTGCCTGCACTTGGCATAAAGTTATTATCAGGATCTTCAGCATATACACGACATTCGATGGCATGACCTTTTTGTTTCAGGTCTTTTTGCTGAAATGCGAGTTGCTGACCTTCTGCAATAAATATTTGCTGTTTTACCAGGTCGATTCCGGTAACTCGCTCTGTTATCGGATGTTCAACCTGTAAGCGTGTATTCATTTCAAGAAAGTAATAATTGAGGTCGTTATCCACTAGAAATTCAATGGTTCCGGCTCCAACATAATTAACAGCTTTGGCTGCTTCTACGGCAGTTTTTCCCATTTCTTCCCTCAGTTTTTCAGTCATAAGCGGCGATGGAGTCTCCTCAATCATTTTCTGATGACGTCGCTGAACAGAACATTCCCGTTCAAACAGGTGTACTGTATTTCCTTGCTGATCGGCCAGAATTTGAAATTCGATGTGATGGGGCGAAGTAATGTATTTTTCAATGTACACGGCATCGTTACCGAACGCCGACATCGCCTCTGACCGCGCCGCCCGAACCGCTGATACAACTTCCGATTCGTGTTGTACCAATCTCATGCCTTTGCCACCTCCTCCTGCTGATGCCTTTATCATCACCGGAAATCCTAATTCCTTGATAGTTTGCAAAACCTCTTCTTCAGTTTTAATCTCGCCGTCTGTTCCCGGTACAACAGGAATACCAGCTGAGGTCATTGCTTCCCTGGCTTGAATTTTATCACCCATTTGGTCAATAACTTCAGGAGAAGGACCTATAAATATAATTCCTTCCTCGTTGCATCTGCGGGCAAATTCTGAATTCTCCGATAAAAAACCATAGCCCGGATGAATGGCATCTGCGCCACATTTCTTTGCTACTTCAAGAATTTTACTGATGTTTAAATAGCTATCAGACGAGGGTGCCTTGCCCACGTTGTAGGCTTCGTGTGCATACCTTACATGTAACGATGTTCTGTCTGCGTCGGAATATATTGCTACAGTTTCAATGTTCAACTCCCTGCAAGTTCTCATTACGCGAATGGCGATTTCTCCCCGATTTGCGATTAAAATTTTATTGATTTTGTTCATACAACTTATTTAATTCAAGTTAAACACAAGTCGTTTTAAAATCTGCAATACATAACTCAGTTTCCTGAAAATTGTTTATAGTTGTTGAAGTCGATTCTTGAAAATACCTGATACAAAGTAATCTACAAATCAAAATGTGTTAATAAATGTAAATAAGGCCTTGTGAATGAAATTGCTTTTAAAATTTTTAGAACAATACACGAATAAGTTCTAAAAGTGCATTTTTTTAACAAATACTTTTTTTGTTAAATAAAAGAAATTATTTTAGTGCACTAGTTTAAAAAACAACCTTTTAACCGAACCTCCAAAACCCCTTTTATTGCATTGTTTTTAGGGAACACAATTTGGACATTAGTTAATGTAAAAGAAGAATTATTTTGGAATGGGTAATTGCGTTTTAAATTGAGTCTGTTAATTTGTTTTGATATTTAAAACTGTTTAATAACGTTTGTGAATAGTCTTTTTAAATATATCGTTTGGTGTAATATGTTAATTTTCCTGCATTTAGGCAATACGGGTAGTGTTTTTGCGCAATATTCAAAATTAACAGGAATTGTACATGACGGAGCAACCGGAAAACCGGTACAATATGCTAACGTGTCGTTAATTTATTTGGCCGATTCATCTTTTTATGGAGCTATCAGCGATGCAAATGGTCACTTTTCCATTGATCATCTTTCTGAGGGAACTTGTCATCTTAAGGTAAGTTTTGTTGGATACCGAAAATTTAATAAGGATACACTAATAATAAATAAGGGCAGAAATACTTTTGGCGACATTAAACTCGATATATTACCTGAAAATATTGACCAGATAACTGTTACTCCAAACAGTTCAGGAATTATATATCACGTTGACCGAAAAGTTATTCAGGCTCAAAATTTTCCTGAAGCTAATGTGGCAATGGATCTGCTTGAAAATATTCCTTCGCTGCAACTTGATTTTGAAGGTAAATTAACCTATCGTGGCGACGGTACATTTATAGTATATATTAACGGACATCCGGTTAATAATGGAGAAGAGAAACTCAGACAGATTGCTGCCGAAGACATAGACTATGTGGAAGTGATAACCAACCCTTCGGCCAAATATGATGCGGAAGGTACAGCCGGAATTATTCAGGTTATTTTAAAACGAAATCGTCTTGAAGGTTATTTAATAAGCACCAGTGCACAGGTTTCCTCAATTGGAAGTTACGAATGGTTGTTTTCAATTGATGAGAAAGGAGAGAGGGGAGGATGGTATTTAAAAAGCCAACTCGAAAGTTATGTGAGGAACCGAAATACTGTTACTACAAACCAAAAACTTTTTAGTGAAAATTCTGAGAACGATATTCATTCTGTTATTGACAGAAAGGAAACTCTGGGAAATAATCTGTTGGAATTTGGTTTTAATTACGATCTCACAGAGAAGGATTATATTGATTTGAATATGCATGTTAATCCTTTTAAAAGATCACAATTTCTTGTTGAGAAAGGGGCTTATGATGTAAGCCAAATAACTTCAGGAGAACTTACTGACGAAGAATCGTATTTGTTTGACAGCGATTTTGATCTTCAATATCAATATATTGGAGGAACAATGAGTTACGAGCATGCTTTTACGAAAGATCGCACTGATATGTTGTCGGCATATTTAACTTACTCCGCTTATTTAAGTCCTCTTTCAGAGTCTAAAACCGACCTTTCAATTTATGAGGATTATGATGAGAAAAAAGGTTACGCCGGAGAAGAAAAAGGTGAAACCTTTTTGAAAGGAAGCATCAGTTATCAGAATAAAATATCAGAGAAATCAAGTATTGACATGGGGGCAGAAATGAGTCTCGATTACCTGCCAACTGTTAATTACACAAGCGGCTATTTCGATAATGGGACGATAATTCCTTTTGCCGGAGAACCTGATGATCAAAAGGTTGAATTTAAACAGAATGTTTATTCAGGGTTTTTAACCTTTAAAAGTAGTTTTGGAAAACTGGAATATATGTTAGGTTGTCGTACTGAATATACCGACAGATATTCCAATTACGATTACATTAATGATAATGGCGAGTGGGAATTTGTTCCTGCTAAAAAGACGTTCATCGATTTTTTCCCCTCTTTTCATTCAGTTTATAATTTTTCAGAAGAAAATCAATTATCGCTTAGTTATAGCCGACGAATTAACAGACCTGATTATTGGGCATTAATTCCGATGAAACGATACGAATCTCCGTATTTATATTATACAGGAAACGGGAATCTAAATCCTTCATATGCTTCATCGTTCGAAGTAAAATATCTTTATTCGTGGGAAAAGAACTTCTTTTCAGCAGAGTTATATGGCAAAACGAATGAAAATGTACTGCAAAATTATTATAGCAGGGCAGATGAAAACAAGTTGCTCTGGACAAAGGAGAATGTTGGAAATTCAACCAGTATCGGAACAGAATTAATGGCTGATATTGATATTCTGAAATGGTGGAACGCGAACCTGTCAACAAGTTTATATTGGTACCATTTGGATGTTGATGTCGATATGGATCAACATACTGAGGAAAAATTTAGAAGTGATAGTCGCTTAAATAATACGTTTAAACTTAGCAAAACTTTTACATTGAGATATAATCTAACATACAGAAGTCCTTCAGTAAATGCACAATTGGATAGAGAAGCATACTGGTATTCCGACATGTCGTTAAGGAAGTATTTTGACAATAGAAAATGGCAGGTAAGTCTGTCATGGTTTAACGTTTTTAATACCATAAAATACCATACAATTAGTGAAGGCGAAGGGTTTTATGTCGACTCCTATTTTGAAAAAGATCCTTATGTAACCTTGAAAATAACCTACCGTTTAGATAATCAGAATTAGCAAAATCGTTTTCTGCATTTATCCATCCCTGATCGTTGATTATTCTTCTCTCCAAATTATTTATCCTTATAATTTTGTTAGTCAGAAAACTAACGTATTTTTAGGGAAACTTAATAACCACAATGTTTCAAAGATTTTTTACCACATTATTATTGGTAATATTGTATATCTCAGCATTGCCACAGGAAAATCTAAACTATACACTTTCCGACGATTCGCTTGTAAATCATTATGCCAGCATCAAGCGGGTTTATTATGCCACCCGCACTGAAATTGTCCCAAAAATCGACGGGAAACTTGACGATGAATGCTGGCAATCAGTGGGAACCTGGGATGGAGATTTTGTTCAGCAACAACCGCACCAGGCCAAAGCTCCATCGCAGGAAACAGAAATCAAAATACTTTACGACGACAAATACCTTTATTTTGCCATTATTGCTCATGATAACGAACCTGAAAAGATGAGTGCTTTGCTGGGACCGCGGGATGATGCAATGGTTGGTGATATTGCAGGATTTGCTTTGGATACTTATAATGATAAACAAACCGCTTTTGAATTCAATCTTACTTCAGCCGGGCAAAAGGTAGATTTAATGCACATGGGTGAATATGGCTGGGATTTTAACTGGAATGCTGTTTGGGATGGGAAAACATCGATTGGCGATTCTGCCTGGTATGCCGAAATGCGTGTGCCTTTCACCCAGATTCGGTTTGCCAATAAGGAGGAACACGTTTGGGGAATGCATATCTGGCGATATATTTACCGATTGGCAGAGGAAAGCCAGTGGAAACTTATTCCGGTTGATGCACCGGCTATGGTATATATTTTCGGTGAGCTCAGAGGCATTAAAGATATTCCGTATAAACGAAATTTTGAGGTAATGCCTTATGGAAGTACAAAATATCTTCCAAATGGTTTCGATAAAACCAAATTTGGCTTTGGGGTTGATGGAAAAATTGGAGTGACTTCAGATTTTACCCTGGATTATACTTTTAATCCCGATTTCGGGCAGGTTGAAGCTGACCCGTCGGAATTGAATTTGACTTCATACGAAGTGTTTTACGATGAAAAACGTCCGTTTTTTCTGGAAGGAAACAGTATTCTCGAATATAACTCTGGCCACGATATGTTGTTTTATACACGAAGAATTGGAAGTGCTCCAAGTCATGTTCCTAATCTTGATGATGATGAAGAAATTGAGATGCCCGATAATGTTTCCATTCTTAATGCATTGAAACTTACCGGCAAGAATAAAAAAGGATTGTCTATTGGGTTGGTAAATAGTATTACCTCTCGTGAATACGCCACCATACATTCCGGAAATGCACTGGAGGAATTGGCAGTTGAGCCTTTTACAAATTATTCTGTTGTCAGGATTAAACAGGATATGAATGAGGGAAGTACAGTAATTGGTGGAATTTTTACTTCAACCATTAGAAATATAAAAGATGAACAATTAAAGATATTACCGGATAATTCATTGGTTGGAGGTTTGGATTTTGAACACAACTGGAAAAACCGAAAGTATTTTGTATCCGGCAAAAGTTTTTTCTCTAAAATTAACGGGAGCAAAGAAGCAATTTCTGAATTGCAACTGGATCCAAGGCATTATTATCAGCGTGAAGATGCTGATCATCTGGAATACGATCCGTCGCTTAATTCGTTAAGTGGCTGGGGCGGCGAAATGGCAGGAGGAAAGCGAAGTGGAAAATTCAGAGCAGAGGGTGGTGTTGAATGGCGTTCTCCGGGAGTTGAGATAAATGATTTGGGTTATATGTATCAGGCCGAATACATCGACCAGGATTTTGGAGTGTCATATAATGTGAACAAACCAAAAGGCATTTATCTCGACTATGGATTTGAGTTATTTCAAAGTCATGAATGGACTTACAGCGGAGAGAATCTAAATGATTATTTACGTGGAAGTTTTGATATGCGCTTCAAAAATCAGTGGAGATATGAACTTAGTATTAATAATAGATTCAATATGTTGGATACCCGAGAATTAAGAGGTGGTCCTGCATTGAGAAAAGATAACATGTGGAATATCAGTACTTCGATTGAAACAAACGCAAAAAAAGATTTTCATATCGGATTCGGAATTGATAACGAATATTTTACTGATGAGATTACAAAAAGCAATCAGTACGAACTTGAAATGACTTGGCGTGTCAGCAATCGGTTAACACTGGCATCGGAAGTAGTTTATCAGCAGGAAAAAGATAACAGCCAATATTTGCGTTCTTCTGTTTTCGACAATTATACAAAATATGTTGTTGGTCTGCTCGACCGTGAGACGTTTTATACAACCCTTCGTGCTGAGTTATTTATAACTCCTGAGTTGTCGGTACAATATTATGGCAGTCCTTATGTTTCAAATGGTAAATACCTCGATTATCGTTATGTGGCTGACTCAAAGGCAGAAAGTTTGGATAAACGTTTTGAATTCCTTGAGGTACAGGATAATCTGTTGGTTGATTCAAATAATAATGTTTATCATGATTTTAACGATGGTAATTTCGATTTTAATTTCCAGGAGTTTCGATCGAATTTTGTAGTTCGTTGGGAATATAAAACCGGATCAACCCTTTATTTTGTATGGACTAATAACCGGACCAATTATGAAGATGTCTATAAATCGTCATTAACAGAAAGCCTTAAAAATATAGGAAATATTAAATCGGATAACGCATTTATGATTAAGCTGAGTTATTGGTTTTCCTTATAGGTAAAAACATATCTTTGCTGCGTGAAAATGCAGCAGTACATCCCATATTATAAGCGAAACCTTCATCTTGCGTTTCCTATAGTTTTATCACAGATTGGACAGGTGACTGTAAGTCTGGCAGATAATATGATGGTTGGTCATGTTGGAACTACAGAACTTGCTGCCGCTGCTTTTGCCAACAGTGTGTTTATTATCGGGATGATATTTGGCATGGGATTTACCATGGGACTTACCCCTCTTGTGGGAAACGCATTTGGAAATAAGGATCTTGATAAAACAGTAAGCTGGTTGAAAAACGGCATTTTTTCGCATACTATTGTAGCGCTTGTTTTTAGTCTGATTATGTTTGGGGTATATTTTTTTCTTCCTCTTATGGGGCAAACAGAAGAGGTAACTAAATTGGCACAACCTTACTTTCTTTTACTGTGTTTTTCGTACTTGCCTTTCATGCTTTTTTTTACATTGAAACAATTTTTTGAGGGGATTGCCAACACCAGGGTTGCGATGCAGATTACGCTGATTGCCAATGTGGTAAATATTCTGGTTAATTATGTTTTGATTTTCGGAAAGTTTGGTCTCACTCCAATGGGATTAAATGGTGCAGGAACAGGCACCCTGGTGTCACGAATTATTATGCCGATATTGTTTGCTGCAATTATTATTCGAAAAAGCCGTTACAGACAGTATTTTGTCTTAGCTCGTTCGCAACCCATTTTGCGCGATCATATTATTTCCTTGCTTAAAATAGGATTGCCAATTGGACTTCAGTTGATTGTGGAAGTGTCAGCTTTTGCAATAGGTGCAGTTATGATGGGCTGGCTGGGAGAAATGCCGTTAGCCGCTCATCAGGTGGCAATGGGATTGGCTTCGTTTACTTATATGATTTCTTTGGGCGTGTCGCAAGCTAATACAATCAGGGTGAGTCACCAGATGGGAGTACAAGATTTTATGTCGATGAAGAGGGCAGCTTATGCATCAACTCATTTGGTTTTGGTGTTTATGTCTTTCACTGCTCTTGTATTCATTTCGGCCCGAAACTATTTACCCTATTTGTTTACTTCCGATGTTCAGGTAATAAAAATTGCAGCCGGATTATTGATTATAGCTGCTATCTTTCAGTTTTTTGACGGATTACAAGTGGTTATGCTTAGTACTCTGCGTGGAATGGCCGATGTAACCTCTCCTATGATAATTGCTTTTATTGCCTATCTATTTATAGGAATACCAACAAGTTATGTTTTTGCATTTATCTTTAATGTGGGGCCACAGGGGATATGGCTCGGATACCTGGTAGGTTTGGGAACAGCAGGAGTTCTGTTCTATTTACGTTTTAGAAGAAACCTGATTAATCTGGGAATTTCATAGATTTTATAACAAAAAAACGGGTTATCTTTCTTGGATAACCCGATTGTTCATAGTCTAGTTTAGTTAGATCAGAAAACTTATTGGTCTAATAGAGAAAAGGTAGTTTTAATTGTAATAAGTTTCTAATTCTATTATTTATAAAGGCATGGCTAAGATAACATAAAATTGACTTAAATGTTAAAGATTTTTAAAAATTAATTAATGTTTATAGAGATGGACAAATATTTAAAAGCTAAGTGATTGGTTTTTAGATGGATTGAAAAAAACAATATGTTATAAAATACTTTCGTTTTTTTTCTAACTTAACGGAAGAATTGACAAATTAGTGAATATAATATTTTCATGATTTATGTCATGTGGTTTATGAAATAGCTTATGTACTAATTTTTTGTATTCTGAAATTTTGAAAATTGCAGCAATATGTCAAATAATGTAGGAAATATGAAACAGGTTGTTTTGACCGGGGTGAAAAGGATGAAATTGAGAGAGATTCCAATTCCTGAGATAACAGATCCTAAAGAAGTTAAAATCAAATTGTCAACTATTGGAGTATGTGGTTCTGATATTCATTATTATTCTGAAGGAAAGATAGGAAGCCAGGTGGTTGAATATCCTTTTGCAGTTGGGCACGAGTGTTCGGGTATTATTGAAGAAACAGGCAGTGAAGTGACCAATGTAAAGGTTGGCGATTTAGTTGTTGTAGATCCTTCAGTACATTGCGGACATTGCGATCAATGCAAAGCCGGTCGTCCTCATACATGCCGAAATAATAGATTTTTAGGGTGTCCCGGCCAACTCGAAGGCTGTTTGTCGGAATATATAATATTGCCATCTTTTACCTGTTATCCGGTTACCGGTAAATTAAATGCTATTCAGGCGGCATTAATAGAACCTCTTTCCATCGGAGTTTATGCGGTAAAACTTGCAGGCATAGTTGATAATAAGTCCACTGTGGGAATTTTTGGTGCCGGTCCGATCGGGTTAAGTATTCTTATGAAACTTCTGGCAGATGAAATTACGAACAATACCATTATTGAACCTTTGGACTACCGACTTGAAAAGGCCGATGAAGTGGGAGCAAAGTATTTAATCAATCCTGAAGAGATTGATGTATTGTCGGTTGTGCAAAAACATGAAGAATTATTGTTGGATGTTGTTTTTGAAGCCAGTGGTGAACAGGATGCTGTAAACAATGCTTTGAAAATTTTAAAACCGGGCGGTAAGTTGGTGCTGGTAGGTATTCCTCCCGAAGCAAAATATACCTTCGATATGGATATTATGCGCAGGAACGAATTGACAGTTATTAATGTACGTCGCCAGAATCATTGCGTAGAAGAAGCGATTGATTTAGTGGTTTCAAATAAAATTGATGTGGAAAAAATGGTAACGCACGAATTTAATCTAGAAGAGACTCCTGTTGCATTTGATGTAGTTGAAGGATATAAATTCGGGGCAATAAAAGCTATGATTAATCTTTAATCGAATTTTTTTACAGGGTTTAGCTCTTTTTACTTTTCCCCGGAAAAATCTTTTTCGGTTTTATTATACCGTTTTTTACATTGCCAAAACCATCAAAAACAGATCGGTTCGAGAAAATTATACTCAAAAACAGGTTTAATGTACAACCGGTAAAAATGGCAATCATTATCATTACCTGGTATTTTATTGCTACTGCCGGAGAACTTCCCCCAAGAATTTGACCAGTCATCATTCCCGGTAATGTAACTAAGCCTATTACCGACATATTAGCGATCATTGGATTTAGGGCAGCTCTGGCAGCTTCTTCGATAAAAGGACGAAGAGCTATTTTCTGATTTCCGGTATTCGTTAATAAGAAATGGTATAATTCTCTCTTTTCTGATAAGCTTTTAAAATAGGTATTCAGACCAACAATGTTATGGTTGAGTGCATTTCCGAGAACCATCCCTGTTATTGGAATGAAATAACGCGCATCAAATACATAATCGAGTTTAAGAATAAATCCCAGGCAAAAGGTGTCAATAATTAGAATGGATGTGAAACTTGCAACAATAAATGGAAAAACAAAATATTTGCGGTTTAGCGATACACGATGAGTAATGGTAAGCACACCTACCACAATCATTACCAGAACCCAAAGAGAATTAATCCATGCATTGTTCAGGGCGAAAATAAACTCCAGATAAACAGCCACCAAAGAAAGCTGAACAGCCATTCTGACGACATTGATCAGGACATCTTTTGCCATTCTGATGCGATAGTAGTAGAAGAATGCCAGGGGAAATACCAATAGCAAAAAGCCAAGTGCCAGTTCCCATATTTTTATATCACTTACCGCATTCATAATTCTATAATTCTATCTGTATTATCTGACCAAAGTTGGTTGTGCGATGCAGAAACAATGGTTTTCCCTTTCTGTTTTTTAATAGTCTCGATCAATAATTTGATGGAATTATCATCAAGAGAGGCTGTTGGTTCGTCCATCAAAAGGATTTTTTTATCCATACTTAAACAAATGGCAATAATCAGGCGTTGTTTCTGCCCTCCGCTGATTTTCGAAAAATCCTGTTCTATTATTTCCTGTTCCAGACCTAGTTGCTCCATATAGCTTTTTATCGAAGCCAGTTTTTTTGTTATTTCCATCAGGTTCACTAATTCCATCCCGTTTTTAACCGACAGGTGAATATTTTGAGGAACCAGTGCAATATTCTCTCTGATCTGCTTAATATGCAAATCATCGAGTGTTTGTTCCATAATCGAAATATTCCCGCTGTCAGGTAAAATATATCCCTGTAACAGGTTTAAAAGCGTTGATTTACCTTTACCGGAAGGTCCGCTTATACAAACATTCTCTCCGGAATTAATAGTGATATTTAAGTTCTCGAATATCTTTTTCCCGGAAAATGAAAGGCAGATGTTTTCACACTGAATCATACAACTAAAATAGGAAGAATTAAACTGAAGAGGGTAGTGGCCTGATAAAAAAAGAGAACCGTTCTCTTTTTATTAAAGTAAGAAAGAACGGTTCTGTTGTAATATAAGCTTAAACTCATAGCATGACTTAGAGTCATACTATGAGTAAAATGCAAGACTATATTTACGCATTATAAGTCGACGATGCAGTATCTCCGCCACGTCCGGTCCAGTTTGTGTGGAAGAATTCACCTCTTGGTTTATCAATACGCTCATATGTATGTGCTCCAAAGTAGTCGCGTTGTGCCTGTAATAAATTAGCAGGTAAACGTTCGCTACGGAATCCATCGAAATAACAAAGAGCTGAAGTAAGGGCAGGTACAGGAATTCCATTTGAAAGTGCTGTTGCACAAACCCTGCGCCATCCTGCCTGTGCTTCTTCTACTTTTTCTTTAAAGAATGAGTCAAGCAGCAAGTTTGGTAATCCGGGAGTGTTGTCGAAGGCTTTTTTAATATCGCCAAGGAAAACAGAACGGATGATGCAACCACCGCGCCACATCAGTGCAATTTCACCATAATTCAAGTCCCAGCCATATTCTTTGGCCGCTTCCATCATCAGGTTATAACCCTGTGCATACGAAATGATTTTTGCACCAAGAAGTGCGCTTTCAATATCATCGATAAATTGTTGTTTGTCGCCTTTAAATTCTGCTTTTGGACCCTCAATTATTTTTGATGCCTGAACACGCAAATCTTTTTGAGCTGATAAACAACGGGCAAATACCGATTCTCCGATCAATGTTAACGGTATACCCAGGTCCAGTGCCGAAATTCCTGTCCATTTTCCGGTTCCTTTTTGTCCGGCAGTGTCAAGGATCATTTCAACAGTTTCTTCGCCGTTTTCATCTTTAAAACCTAAAATATCGCGGGTAATTTCAATCAGGTAGCTGTCTAAAATACCTTCATTCCACTTTTTGAATATTTCATGCATTTCATCGTTGTTCATACCTAAAAGTTCTTTCATTAGTTGGTATGCTTCGTTAATGATCTGCATATCGCCATATTCGATACCATTATGAACCATTTTTACAAAGTGGCCGGCACCGTCTTGTCCAACCCACTCGCAGCAAGGAGAACCATCTTCAACCTTTGCCGAAATAGCCTGGAAAATATCTTTAACGTGTGGCCATGCTCCAGGTGATCCGCCCGGCATGATTGATGGGCCTAACAAAGCGCCTTCTTCACCACCAGAAACTCCTGTTCCGATGTAAAGCAAACCTTTGCTTTCAACATATTTGGTACGGCGAATGGTATCCGGGAAGTGAGAGTTTCCACCGTCGATAATAATATCTCCGGGCTCCAGGTGAGGAATAATCATATCGATAAATGCATCAACAGGTTGTCCTGCTTTTACCAGCATCATTACTTTACGCGGGCGTTCCAGTGATGCACATAATTCTTCGATTGAATGTGCTCCGATAAAGTTTTTACCGGCTCCGCGGCCATTTATAAAGTTGTCTACTTTGGCTACAGTCCGGTTAAAAACCGCCACCGTAAAACCTTTACTTTCCATGTTTAATACAAGGTTTTCGCCCATTACGGCTAACCCAATAAGTCCAATGTCAGCTAATTTTTTCATTATTATTTATTTTAATTTGTTTTGAATGATTTAGTCACAAACAGGTAAATTCTGAATATATTTCGTTAATTTTTATGATTGTATTTTAAATCCAAGTTTTTTTAGTTTGTTAATTGTTGTCTCTTCTACATTTTTTGTTTTTACCGTGTAAGAATTAAATTCTCTTCTTACAGGATAATCGCCGCGCAACTGCTCGAATTTAAGCGGTGCATCCCGTAAATTATCGTCGTCGTTCTCAATATCGTAGGTTGAAAGAATTGCTTCTGCCAGAACAGAATATTCTCTTCTTTGGTCGCCATTCAATTCAATGATTGTGCTTTGGGGGAGTTCAACATTTTTAGGCTCCCAGTTATCAATCCCCAGATTGAAGAATCGGCTAACAGCTTGTACACTCATTTTTGTGCCATTGGCTTTCCCGTCTTTCGAATAACCTGCAATATGAGGAGTTCCGTATTCGCACAGGTTGAGTAAATCGAGGTTAATCTCCGGTTCGTTTTCCCAGCAATCAGCAATAAACCCGGAAATATCGTTGGCCTCAATTGCATTATAAACAGCTTCTGTATCAATTACTTCTCCGCGGCATGAATTAATAACCAGCGGATTTTTGGCCAGTTTTTGAAAGAAAGCTTCGTTCCCCATGTAAATAGTGGCATCTTCACCTGTCATATTCAGCGGGACATGAAATGTGATGATGTCTGCTTCACGCATTATGGTCTCTAGTGGGACAAACTGTCCCGGTCCTTCTTTTCTTGCCCGCGGAGGATCGTTCAGGAGGACTTTCATCCCTAATATCTCACACGTTTTTGCCACACGCGATCCTACGTTTCCTACGCCTACAATTCCAATTGTAAGGCCTGCCAGATCGATTCGTTTTCTCATCGACCATGAGAACAGTGCAGAAGAAATGTACTGATTAACACTTTCAGCATTACATCCCGGTGCGTTTGTCCATTCAATTCCTGCCTTCCTGCAATATTCGGTGTCGATATGGTCGAATCCAATGGTTGCAGTTGCAATAATTTTCACATTTGAACCTTCCAGTAATTTTTTATTACAAATGGTGCGCGTACGTGTTATTAATGCGTCGGCATCTTTTACTACATCAGGAGTAGTTTCTTTTCCCGGAAGATAAACTACCTCGGCAAAGGGCTCCAGAGCTCCTTTAATGTATGGTATCTTGTTATCTATTATAATTTTCATTTTGAACCACATTAGGCACAGCAGGACACATTAGTTAGTATCCTTTTGGCAGTTCTTTAAATTGTTCTGTTACAAATGTTTTTTGTCCTTCTTTATAAATATTTGTACAATTAAAATTTATAAGTATTCCTTTTGGTTTTTGTAATAATTTCAAATAAGTTAAAAGTTGGGCTTCATGAACCGGTAGAAAATTCTCAACCGTTTTAAGTTCGACAATAATAAGATCTTCCACGAGCATGTCATATCTTAAATCAGCATCTATTTTTAGACCTTTAAAATTAATTGGTATCGTTTTTTGTCGTTCAACCTCCATTCCACTTTTCAATAACAGATGAGTCAAGCACTTTTCATAAACGCTTTCCAATAATCCTGGCCCAAGTTCTTTATGAACCTCAATGGCACAACCAATAATTTCATAAGATATGTCGTTTAATAAACCTTGTGTAACCATATTCTATTGTGAGCTATTATGCCTACTGTGGTTTGTTATAATATTCTTTAACCATTTCATCCAGCACCCAACTGGTTCGCGCTGCCGATTCCCCTGTACTGACACATTCGCCAATACCTCGCAACTCGTCAACCACTTGCTGAACGAGATTTTGTGATATATGTTGTGGATTTATGAATTCCAATTCTTCCTCCTTCTCAGTGTTTTTAATTTTTAAAGATCCATGAGAAAAACAGGGGAGACTCAATTCTCCTTTTTCTCCAATAATTTGTATGTAATCTTCTTCAGAATTTTTATCTACCACAAAACACCAACTTCCGGTTCCAATTACTCCTGATTCGTGTTTCCATGTCCCTGAAACGGTATCTTCAGCAGGGTAGAGGCCTGCCAGATTAACAGCCCGACCTTTAACTTCTATCACAGATCCAAGAACAAAGTCGAGATAATCGAATTGGTGCGAAGCCAAATCGAAAAAATGTCCTGCACCGGCTATCTCCGGAAAAACATGCCAGTGCATCTCTTCCGGCTCTTGATTCCGCTCAGACGCTTGCTTGTAAAGTTTTACATTCACCATTAAAGGTTTACCAATAGCTCCGGAAGAGATTAGTTCTTTAACTTTTAAGAATGCCGGTAATGTTCGCCGATAATAAGCCACCCATAAAGGCATTCCTGTTTCTTTCGAAACTTCAAGCATCTCTTTGCATTCAGCATAACTCCTAGCCATTGGCTTTTCAACATAAACCGGTTTCCCTGCCTTCATCGCATCAATAGCATAACTGGCATGCGAATTTGGTGGCGTAGCAATGTAAACAGCATCAATGTCAGGATTATTTATAAGGTCTGATGCATTTGAATACCAATGGGGAACATTGTGGCGTTTGGCGTAATCCGCAGCCTTCTCTGCATTACGACGCATCACTGCAAGTAGTTTTGAATGTTCGACTTTGTAAAATGCTGGTCCGCTTTTTACCTCGGTAACATCACCAACTCCAATAATTCCCCAGTTTATGGTATTTTTATTATTCATTTAAAAATTATTGGTCAATTGTCATTAGAAGGATTTTCAGGATGCCCGATGTTTAATGACAAATGACTGATCCTAATAATCAAATCTGTCGCGAAATGCCCAAAGGCCAATTGCAGGATTAGAAATATAAAAGATCTCTTCCCCGTCGGGCATAATATTGAAACCGTCTTTTAATTTTTCCGGATCATATATCGCAGTAACTTCATCATAATCTCCGTAAGCAAAACCAACACTCTCTATTTCCTCTTTTGTCAGGTTGCTTTCTCCTTTTCCCGGACAGTAGGTAATATTAAATCTTCCTTCTGATGAACCATGGATAAGATGTGCGGCAGCTCCCAGGTTATTTTGCAAATCTTCATTCTCTTTCACAAGCTTTAAAGTGTGCGGAGTTCCAAAGTATCCGTATTTGCGGATAAGTTTATCGATTTGCTGATCTTCACCGAATTCTTTGAGTGCAGGCGCGAGAACGACAAGTTCTGCATCGTCGGCCAATGCCATTCGCGTGCGATAGATACTTTTGTTACCCAACCAGGTACTTTTAAATTCAGAAGGATCGAGCCAAACAATTGCTTTATTAATTGGTTTTTCCAGCATTTCAAAGTTTACTTCGAGTGATAGTTTGGCAGCTTTGTCGAATACTTCAAAGTCATCACCAATAAACAATCCGTAAGTTTGAAGTTTGCCGGCTTCGTTTAAGCCAACTACTGTTTGCACATAAACAATAGGAAGATGATTGGAGAAATTTTCAGAAGCATAATTAAAAACTTTACGTACCGGTGTGTCAGCACGGCCCATCATACGTTCCATTCCATAAGCCGCTCCTATAAAGTGACTTTTGTTAATTCCTTCTGATCCGCCGGTTCCTACAAAAATATTTTTGTTGTAGTTTGCCATACCAACCACTTCGTGAGGTACAACCTGCCCGATAGAAAGTATCAGGTCAAAATTCCCGTCCACAAGTAACTTGTTTACCTGTGCCGGCCAGGGATAATCTACAGCTCCCTCAGAAACTTCTTTTACAAACTCTGCCGGCACAGTGCCAAGTGTTATTACGTCGTTGCGCCAGTCGTGTTCTCGAATCAAATCAGTCGGCATTTTGCCAAACATATGACTGATCTGCTCCATGGTCATTGGAGAGTGTGTGCCCAAAGCAGGAAGTACATCGGTTAATTTCTCTACAAAGAATTGCCAGGCAAATTCAGTTAATTCGCCAGCACGAGAAGGGAGACGGGTATAGTCGGGAGGGATAGCCAGAACTTTTTGTTTTGGTCCCATTTTTTCGAGAGCCTCGAATAAACCTTGTTTCAGGTCTTCTGCAGAAAGAGCAGTTTCTGTAGATCCTCTTTCAAAATATAACATATTTGCAATGTTGTGGGCCAAAGCCCGGTTTTAATTGTAAAATTCAATCCCCGGATAAAAGCCCGGGGATATTTGATGTTTCTTTGTAATAGAATTAATGTTCTTTAAAACGATATGCCTCTATTACATTTATTACGGAGATATTTTATCTCTTTACTCTTGCATTTCCACCCCAAATGCTCCAAACCTGATCTTCGTCTGCAGGTTGCGCATAATCGGTTAAAAATGTAGTCGCCATAGCACCGGTTGCCCAGCCAAATTGTGGCCATTTTTCAGCATCCCAGCCTTTTAGGATTCCGTATAACATTCCTCCTACAAAACCGTCACCTCCACCAATACGGTCGAGAACAGTGATTTTGCGAGGTTCAACCACATGCCAGTTTTCTCCTTCGAGCATAATTGCACCCCAAAGGTGTTCATTTACACTAACTACTTCACGAAGGGTAGTTGCAAATACCGACGCATTTGGGAATGTTTCTTTAACGCGCATGATCAGGCCTTTAAAACCATCGATCTTTGCTTTTAATCCTTCACCACCAGCTTCTGGTCCTGCAATTCCGAAACAAAGCTGAAAGTCTTCCTCATTACCAATCAGGATGTCTGAAACAGAAGCTATTTCAGTAAAATCTTTTCTTAGTTGTTCTTCACGACCTTTCCAGAACGATGCCCTGTGGTTCAGGTCGAAAGAAATTTTTGTTCCGTGTTTTTTTGCAGCGCGTGCCACTTCCAAACAGAACTGGGTGGTATCAGGAGACAATGCTCCGATCAATCCCGATAAATGAACGATTTGAACACCTTCTTCTCCAAATATTTTTTCCAGGTCAAAATCTTTTACGTTCAGTGTTCTTCCCACTTCTCCGGCACGGTCGTTAAAAACCCGCGGGCCACGTGATCCGTATCCACTGTCTGCAATATTAATCTGATGTCGATATCCCCACGGACTTCCCTGTTCAACCTCAGGTCCTTCGTAATCCATATGACGGGCTTTCAGGTTGCTTTTAATAAAAGCAGCTATTGGGCTCCCCTTAACGAATGTTGTTAGCACTTTAACAGGTAATCCCAGGTAGGATGAAATACTGGCAACATTTGTTTCTGCGCTGGTTGCGTATAAGGTGAATTTGTCGCTGGCATGAACTGGTTGTCCGTTGTCGGGAGTGATTCTCGTTCCCATGCTGGTTGGTACCAACATGGCGTATTTACAGTTTTGTTTAAGTTCCATATTTTTAGTTTTTTGCTGCAATTTCCGGCTTTTACCTGAATTAAACAGCGTTGGTTCGAAATAATTTTTATTAACTCTGTGCTTCCTGTACGACTTTATTTATAACAATGTTCGTTAGCGTTAACGGCACTGTTGTTTTAAATAGCCAAATCTTTCGATCCGGCTATTATGCATTATCAGTTGCCAATTGGTTCTAAACTCCGCCAAAGGCGCTGTATCCTCCATCAACGGGTATAACTATACCGGTAATAAAATTGGAAACATCTGAAATAAGGAATAATGTGGCTCCCTGTAAATCTTCAGGTTCTCCAAATTTGCCCATAGGAGTATTGTCTACAATTTTTTGTCCTCGTGGTGAATAATTTCCGGTTTTCTCATCCATTACCAGGAATCGGTTTTGGTTTGTAATAAAAAATCCGGGAGCTATAGCGTTTACACGAATTCCAACTTTTGCCAAATGAACTGAAAGCCATTCTGTAAAATTATTGATCGATGCCTTTGCTGCAGAATAAGCAGGGATTTTGGTTAATGGTTTGTATGAATTCATCGAAGAAATATTCAGAACCACACCTTTTTTGCGTTTCAGCATGTCTTTGGTGAAAACCATTGTTGGAAGCAAAGTGCCTTTAAAATTCAATGCAAAAACCTTATCGAAACCTTCCATCTCAAGACCATAGAAAGTATCTTCCAGAGCGTCGAGGTTTTCTTCCTGCATCTGTTCTACCTTTGTTGTTGCTTGTGGGCTGTTACCACCAGCTCCGTTAATCAGAATGTCGATCTCACCCAGTTTTTCATTGATTTCTTTTTTCGCAACCTCAAGCGATGCTTTATCTAAAACGTTGGCTTCAACGCCAATTACTTCAGAACCGGATTCTGCTGCAATTTCTGCTGCAACTTTATCGGCCACCTCTTTATTAATATCAGCAATAGCCACTTTGGTGCCAACCGATGCTATTGCTTTTACCATTGCATGTCCCAAAACACCGGCACCACCGGTCATAACACATACTTTTCCTTTTAAATCATTAAATGATAATGCTTGCATTTTATTAGTTTATTAGTTTATTTAAATTCTTTGTAGTAGTCTACATTTTCTTTTGTTACGATATCAATAGAAGTATAGTTCCGTTCCTTTATTTCACGTTTCTGAACAACACTTCTGAATAATTTATTAATGGAGCTATATCCTTGTTCTTCAGGTCTTTGACATATAAGAAACTGGACTATGTCTTTCTTCAAATACTCCACATTTTCTTTTACCAAATCGTGCCCAATAACTTTCATATTTTTAATGCCCAGTTTGTCAATCAGTCGACCTACATGAAATACGCGGGAATTAGTAACGAAAATTCCTTTAATATTTTTTTCTGATATGGTTTTGGATATTTCAGCCATCCATTCATCCGACTCTGTGTCAGGAACTTCTTTGGTGAATAACTGATGAATATTGTCGTGTTTTTTCTTATACCAATCGTAGAAACCTTTTTCGCGTTGTACAAGGTGGTTTTGGTTATCCATTTCTTTGGCAAAGTGGATAATTAAAATGTTTCCCTCTGGAAGCATTAAATCGAGTAACTTTCCCGAAACCAATCCACTTTGGTAGGAGTCCTGTCCAATATATCCCAGTTGTCCAACTTCCTTAATTTCAGAATCAATAAAAACAAAAGGGATGTCTAATTTTTTTAATTCCGAAATAAAAGCCAACGCTTCTTTTTTGAAAAATGGCGCTAAGACTACTCCATCGGGTTTTAATTCAAGAACCTGATTTGCTTCATGAACGAAACTTTTTGAGTCAGATTGGTTAAATGTATAAGATTGAATTTGCACGCCATACTGAGGTAACTCGGCAATCCGTTTTTTAACTCCTTTTAAAGGTTTATTCCAGTAACCTTCTTTTGACGGAGGATGGGGGAATAACGTAACAAATACAGAAGATTTTTTTGAAGCTAATGTACTTGCCAGGATATTGGGATGATAATTAAGTTCCTCGATGATTTCAAGAATCTTTTTACGGGTAGCTTCTGCTACTTCTCCGCGGTTGTGCAAAACCCGATCAACAGTGCCGATTGAGACTTTTGCTTTTTCCGCAATATCCTTTATTCGTATTTGTTTATTTAGTTCGATAAAGCTTTGTTTTTTATAGTTTTCACCAAAAATTTTAGCTTAAGCCGAACAAATCTAAACAAAATTTCTATTATTCCGTGTTCGTACACGGAATTTTTATGGCAATATGTTTTGCAACAGAAACAGGTCGAGTTTAACTAAAATTTAGCCAAACTCTCTTCTGGTTTCTTTTCAAGTAAATGTGGATTTTTCACCAGGTATTTTATGTGCCGGAACAGTTTCCCTCCGTGTGAACCGTCAACCACACGATGATCGAGTGTGGCTGAAAGAAGCATAATCCTTCTTGGGACTATTTCTCCGTTTACTACAGCCGGTTTGTTTTGAATAGTTCCAAGTATTAAAACCAGTGAAACATTCGACGAGGGCAGGAGAGAGCCGTAACCTGTATCCAACCCAACGGTACCGATATTTGAAACAACATAAGATCCAAAACTGTTTGAATCGAGACCAAGACCCGGTAATGAGATTCCCCAGTGTATAGTAACGGTTCTGTACAACTTAAACAGCCATTTTCTGAAAGGCCACGGTACGTTTGCCAACATGCTTTTCGATTGCATAGTGTCGTTCTCGTTACCTTGTCTCGATTCACGTATGTGTCTGGCAATGTCGTCAGTTACTTCCTGAATAGTACTTTGGTCGGCGTTTTCAACTTTTATCGATCCCATTTGTCCACCCGGAAGAAGAACACTAACCACTCCGTCAACCTTTTCGCGTTGAACAATTTTTCCTCTTTTTACGTAGGTGTTTAACTCCGGAACTTCGTTTTTAATAGCTCTTCCTACAATTAATGTGAGAATGTAGGTAAGCGTGGTTTTTAAACCTTCTTTTCTTTTCTGAGCAATAAACTTTTCGATTTCAGTAACATCGAGTTCTACCATTCCATAAATTTTCGAATCAGTAGGTTTTTTATAGATTGTAGATGCTACTTTTCGCCAATTTGAATTATAATCAATTATCTCCATACAACGATTTAAATTTTAATCGTTTCCCTCATAAAATTGCATAATTGCGGCTTCAGGTGGCAAATGTAATTTTTTATTTGGAAAACGGGTCAGAACATTGGAGAATAAAAAAGAAACAACCGAGATAATCCAATATTCTTAAATTTTCTACAAAAAGATCACGGCCAAAAATCATCTGTATCAATATTGATCGGATCGATATATTTTAATTGTATCTGGAAATCGGTTTGTTTTCTGCCACTAACTTCAAAAATTGCCCTGAAATTCATACTCGGAAAATTTCGGGTGTATTCTTTCAATTTTGCAAGGTTTTCAGGTTGGCTGATATATTTTACCAGTGCAATATTTCCAAGATCGCTGTTGCACATTAAAGCCATTATAATTCTTCCGTCGCTGGTGCTAAAATGTATCAACGAAGCAAATTCTTTAATCAAAAACTCTTCCATGTTACGTTGAAAGCTTATTGTAGAATCATTGTGAAGATATTTGACTTCGGAGTCTTTTATATTGAAGTTGATGCCAGTTTTTTCAAAAATATTTTTTAGAATACTCTGAGTTTTATATGATCCGATAAAAAGTGTATTGTTGTGTTCCAGGTGTTCCCACTCTAAATCGCTTGAATAGCGCATATCGATATCAATTTTATCACCACCCAAAAAACTTAATATCTTATACATGGCAAAGGGAGCCTGTTTGTTAATGTAGGTTTGATCGGTTTTTTGAAAATCATCCTGATCTGCAGGTAATTCGGAAAGCAGTTCCTCAAAATCAGCATCCGAATTAATTTGCATGTATCGGGTTGTTCCCATTTGCCCCAATGTATTTCTGGCCATAACAAAGTAATGGTCGCCTAAAACGATTAAAAGCGGGTAATCAGAATTATATATTTTATTCCATAAAAAGCAACGGGTGGCTTCCGGACTTTTCTCTCCACGAAAGAAGAAAAATGAAAGAACAAAAAATACCAAACTGATTACTAATACATACGGACTAAATTTTGAGATGCGCGATTTCCAAATCAGATTGCGGTTGGTTTTTATGTCTACCTCGTAACCTCCTTTTGGAATAGAAAAAACAATTTCGTCATTCTGTCCTTCCTTTTCGTAGTATTCTTTCAGCTTTTTCCGAAGATTAAAAACATATATACGAATATTGACTTCTTTGTCCTTACTCTGTTTTTTTCCAAACACTTCATAGGCTATTTCCACTTCACGGAGCTCTTCTCCCTTTACCGATTTTTCGACAAGGTGTCTGAACAGCTCGTTTAAAACAACCGATTTTGAGAAACATTGGCTGGTTAGTACTTTCTGTAATGCATTGCTTATTTGTAGGTATTGTTTCATTAACTTGTTGATAGTGAACTTTGTTAATAACAATATTAACAGGTTGTTTACTAAGTTCAGGTTAAAGCGTTTGCCTTTTTGTCGAATTAAAGATAAGTTTATTTGCAGTATAAGAAAACAAATTTTTGAATTGAATTAATTTTATGTAAAAACAGGATGCAAACCGGTACATAAATAATCAGAAGGCCAAGAAAAACTATTTACTTGCTGTCCTGATTTCAAACAAATTTTCAATTATACTGAGAGAAGAAATATTTATAAGCTTTTTGTCAAATATATGATATGGTTCGTTGTTGTCGGGTTATAGCCTAAATCAATACCGAACCGGTCAATCAGTAAATGGTAATTTAACCAATTTACATACAAAGGACAGACGATTATAAATTAGATTAAAGTAGTTTAAAACAGGTAATATTCATGTTACCTGTTTTTTTAGGATTTTAATGTTCGTTTTTGTTCGTTACGAGTTAAGATAATTTTTTCTGAAACAAGTTCCCAACCTACCGATTCAATGAGTTGCCTGATTAGCGAAATCGTTTCGTGCGCTTGGTTTTTTGCAATTTGTACCAATTGGCTGTCTTCAACTTTTTTACGGATAAACTCCTTTGACTTTTTATTCAGGTTTGTTAAGTCGTTTTCAGAGAATTTGTTAATCATTCCTCGCTGAATATCGTAATATTCCAGGTCATTGTCGATGCTAAGAATTTCTGGTTCAGGGAATTCTGATAAGTGAACCTGTTTTTGATGCGTATTAATTTTGATATTAATTTTTGTGAGGTCGAAACCAATCATCACCTTCGCTTTAACAATTAAAAGCGCCTTTTTTTCCGTTTGAAAAAGATTGAAAAAAAGATTTTTTTCGTCGCGGTGAGTGAATATTTCCGAAAATTCTCCTTCAACTGTAATCAGTTTACAAACCTGCTTTATTTTCTCAAGCAGTAAAACAGACTGGGATTTCAGGTGTTTTTGATTTTTATAATAGGCAATAGTCGCAGCAATTCCTCCTGCCATGCCCAGTATCATACCTAAACGAATAAGGGTTTCCATATCCTGTTTTACCGGTTAAGTTAAAACTTTTTACAGAAACCCTTATTCTTTCAGAGTTTTTATTTGCAAGTAAATACTTCTTGCAAAGTATGTAAATTTGCTTTTTAGTTCTCTTCAGTCAAAAAATATTTGGCAACATTAAATATGGGAGATTCGCTTTTTGTTAAAGTAAGATTACCAGCATATGCAATTACCAAATTTCTTTCAGGATAAAGTAAAATGGCACTACCGCCTCCTTTCACAAAACCTTCTTTCCCGTAAAACGATTCTCCTTTCCTGTCTTCCATGAGTACCAAACAATTTTTATTCTCTGATGGAATATCTCCATAAAGTATAACCGGTTTAAAATAATTCTCTCGTGTTTCTTCAGAGAGATAGTCGGATTCTAACAAAATCATCCCTAATCTGGCCAGGTCATCCGATGTTGAAAGGAGTCCGTTAGACGGAGCATTTTTTCTAAGATCGTAGCTGGGGGCATTAATAACCTGGGCAATAAAGTTATGATCGTAAAAATCGCTTCTGTTTTTAATGGTAGTTAAAGGGTTGTCGATTACCGTATTATTAAGCCGAAGCGTATCGGTAACATATTCTTTTAGCAGTTCATTATATGTTTTGCCGGTTGCTTTTTGCATAATAACTCCAAGTAGATTGTAATTAAAAATGGTTTCGTCCTGGTATACATTTGGAGGATTGTTCAACGGGTCGTCTTTGAAACAATCAAGTCCGTCTTGTAGCGAGATTATTTTTCCAAAATAATTATTCTCATCTACGTTAGCCAATCGTATTCCTGATGTTTGTTGAGCAAGGTGCTTAACGTTTATCGTATATTTCTTAGTTGGGAATTCAGGGTAATAGGTTTGAATACTTGAGTCTGGATTAATAATGCCCTGTTCAACCAGTTTGTGGTAAATAACATTGGTAAATATTTCCGACATAGATCCAATTCTGAATTTTGTGTCGCGGGTAGTTCTCACTTCCATATCCTTTGAGGCAAAGCCAAAGGCTTCAGAATAAATTATCTCACCGTCTTTTATAACAGATACCGATGCTCCCGGTGTAAAACTACTGGTTAGAAAAAATCCAACGCTTTTGCGGGCCGCCTTAATTTCTTCAATGTACTTTTTGTTATAAAGGATCTTGTGATTATCTGCCTTCTTGCAGTTAGATAGAATGAATAATGTTATAAACAATAATACGAACTGAATTCCTCTTTTCATACTTTTAGGTTTTTGCTAATATTCTGTTCTTAAATTTTCTCCTTTCCGGAATAAAAAACAGATGCAAAAATAAAATTTTGAGTTTAAAAATAGAATTCAGCAGGGAAATACCTTGAAGAGTTTCTATCTTCTTAAACATAAAAATTACAAGAAATTCCTCTGGTTTAATAAGTTATAGAAAGCTATTTTATAGGTGTTGCTAACCGGAATCAGCTTGTCTTTGATTTTTATTGCGTTGTTTTCGATATAATCTATTTTATCGATTGCAATAACATACGATTTGTGCACCCTGATAAATTTATGCGGATCGAGCAACTCCTGCATTTTTTTGAAATTCAGCAAGGTCATAATTTTATTGTCTTCAGTATGAATCTGAAGATAATCGCGTTGTCCTTCGATATATAAGATTTTGTTGAAATACACTTTTACTGTTTTGTTTCCCGACTTGATAAAAATATAGTCCGGCTGCGAAACATGCTCAGTGTCTGTATAAACCGGTTGAGATTGTGTTTTTAAATTCTGATCTTTTAAAAAGCGTGCATATACTTTTTCAACTGCTTTTATAAATCGTTCGAAGGGGATAGGTTTTAACAGGTAATCAATTACATCAAGTTCGTAAGCTTTCAGTGCATACTCATCGTATGCGGTGGTTAAAATAACATAAGGAGGATCTTTTAATGTTTCCAACAATTGAATGCCGGTAAATTCATCCATCTGGATATCTAAAAAAATAAGATCGACCTTATTTTCGCGCAAAAATGAAAACGTGGAAAGTGCATTGTCGAATGTTCCCAAAAGGTTTAGGTAATCGATTTTTTCGGCAAATCGTTGTATCTTTTTTAATGCCAATAATTCATCATCAACAGCTATGCAGTTCATTTTCATATGCAGAAAAATTATATAACAGGAACTTTAATGTAAACGTCAAATTTATCCATTTTCCGGCTGATATTAAAAACATAATTGTCGTTGTGCAAAAGCTTTAGTCGTTTTTCAACATTTTTTAGTCCGGTTCCTGTTCCGCTGTCAGGCAATTTATAGTCGTTGTGCTTCACATAATTTGAAGTATGCAGCTCAATACCATCATGCTCAATGTTAAAAAGAATACTTATTCCCGGCGATTTGGCCTGTTTATTACAATGTTTAACCGCATTTTCAATAACAGGAATAAAAAGGAGGGGAGGAATGTTTTTTGTTTTAGTAGAACCTTCAATAGAAAATTCAACAAACTCAGAATCGCTGAAACTGAGCTTGGCCAGTTCCAGGTAGTCTTTTATATAACTTATTTCGTTGTCGAGGCTTACATATTCGTGGGTTGATTCCTGCAGCATGTAACGCATAATTTTCGACAAGAGAAAGATGGCGTTTGAAGCCTTATCCTTATCCTCGAAAATTAGTGCATCAATATTATTCAGAACGTTAAACAAAAAATGTGGGTTAACCTGCGAGCGAAGAATACCGAGCTCCGATTGTACTGTTTTACGTTCGAGTTCCGACTTTTTAAGTTGAAAATTATACGAATAACTAAACATTTTTAATGCCGTGGCTGTACCAATAATCATAAAATTATTCAATAACGAATAAAACATTTCATAGGTAAATTGCCTTCGCATAACCCAGAAACCAAGGTTTGGCTGAATGTTATATTTAATGAATTGCGATATAAGAATATTCAGAACTATTACAACAACGGTACCTATTATAAAAATCGGATAATTCCGGTTTTTGAATACGTAACGGGGAATTAGGAATTCGATAACAAAATATACACCTATTATATCAACAGGTATGTAGATTACATTAATAAAGGCTTCGAGTACAAATCCATACGAGAGTAAATACGGAATTGTATAAAAGGTGAAAATAAATAACCAAAACAGAATATGGTTCAGTACTCTGTATTTAAAAATCTTCATTTATCGTATCATTTTTATACAATTTTACGTGTTTTACGCGAATAAATAACTGATTTTCTGCCAACGAATTAAAAATTTCGTCCAACTGTAATTTCATACAATATCCGGTACTTTCGAAGATAATAAGGGGTGTTTTGTAGAGGATTCAGGTAAGCTTGCAGAAAGACAATTAAAAATTACCTGATGTATTTTTGTAAAATTGAGGAAAAAAACGTTCAGGATTACCTGAACGTTTTTTCTTTTTATATACCAACGTTAGTTTCTTCTTTTTCGGATCGGGCAACTGTTACTGCTCCGCAACTGTCGCTCCATACATTTATCGAGGTTCTCATCATGTCGAGCGGAAGATCAACAGCCAGAATTAAACCAATACCTTCAAGAGGTAATCCGGCAGCCGTTAGAATTACTGTTAACATTACCAATCCTGCCATTGGAATACCCGCTGCTCCAATTGATGCCAACAAGGCCGTAACAACAATTAAAATTTGTTGAATGAAAGTAAATTCAATACCGTAAACCTGGGCAATAAACATGGCAGCAACACATTCGTATAATGCAGTTCCATCCATGTTTACAGTAGCTCCGAGGGGTAAGGTAAAACTGGTAATTTTGTTCGAAACTCCACTTTTATGTTCTACTGCCTCCATTGTTAAAGGTAAAGTTGCGCTCGACGAAGCAGTTGAAAATGCGGTTAATAAGGCTGTTGCCATATTGTTAAAATGCTGGTATGGTTTAGCTTTAGCAACAAAACGCACAATTAATGGAAGTGTGATAAAAGCATGTATTCCCAGTGACAAAACAACCGTTAACATGTAGATTGCCATACCCCCGGCCAAATCTCCCAGTTGATGTGCATTTCTGCTTACTTCGCGCGAAACAATCCCAAAAACACCCAGAGGCGTGAATTTTATAATGAACATGGTCATTTTCATCATTACCTCAAAAACTGCCTCAAAAAAAGTAGTAAGCGATTCTTTATATTTCCTGTCAACTTGTGTAATAAATACCCCAAAAATAATAGCGAAGAAGATTATAGGGAGAATCTCACCGTTTACCATCGCCTGAAAAATATTGGCAGGAACAATACGCATCAATATTTCATTGATTGATCCTACATTATCTGCCAGTCCTTCAACCGATTTTGTGAGTCCCATGTCAATACCAACTCCGGGGCGGATAATATTCACAAGTAATAAACCCGTTAAAATAGCAAATGTGCTTGTCGATAAGTAGTAAAGCATTGTTTTTCCACCAAGGCGCCCAAGGTTTTTGCCGCTACCCATACTGGTAACTCCTGAAATAATTGAACTTAATATTAATGGAACGATTACCATTTTTAGCGCAGTTAAAAAGATATCTCCCATCCATGCGGTGTATTCTATCCCTGAAGGAACGTAATAACCAAAAAGAACAGCTAATCCAAGAGCAATTAATATCTGCCAGTGCAGTTTTATTTTTAAGATTTTCATTAATGAATTTTTACAGTTTTTTACGGAGTCGCTAAATTATGTTTTTTTGAGCATCTTACAAATTTCCTGACAATTTGTGCTGTATTCTGTTTGAAATATTTCATTTTACTTTATAAACGTAGCAACCCAAATCTTCTTATTATTCATTTTTGTAATACATCAGAAGTTTATTCAATTTTTTGAAATTTAAAGGAACCGGTTTCTGAGGTGCTCCTTATTTTTAAAATATACAAACCTGGTTTTAGGTAAGAAATCCTGATCGTATTGTTATTCTTGTTATTTTCGGCCATATATTTTCGTCCAAGCATATCGTAAATTTCATAGCTGAATACTTCACTGATGCCTTCAATTTGCAAATTGTTAACCGCAGGATTGGGATATATTTTTAGTTGATTAATACCAATGTCGGAAACTGAAACGGGATTTAAATAAATGATTTGCGAAATAGTATCGCAGGCCATGTTTTGATTACATGCAGTAAGTTTTATGGTTTTATATCCATCTTCGTTATAAATATGTGTCGGATTTAATTCGTTAGAATTTGTTCCGTCTCCAAAGTCCCAGTTCAAATAATAATCAGTTGAAGATAAGTTTGTACATTTTAGTTCCCTGTGGTTATTATATGCTTCAAAATTAGCTTCAGGCTTGATTAAATCAAAAAAGAAATCGGAGATTCTCCAGTTAACGGTATCCCAGTATTGGTTTGGACCATCATCACCAAAATCGCCGGTGTCAACACCGTAGAATTCATGTCTTCGTCCTGGTACAAAATAGGTTTCGTGGGGAATATTTCTGTTAATAAGTGCTGTGTCGATACAAAAATTGCCATAAGTTTCTGTAACAGAATAATCGATCACATTTGTTTCCGGGACCACTGATTTTAGTGGCATTCCTTTTTTGAAATACACAATATCATCCTCTTCTCCGTGAATAAGCAGGGAAGGAGTTTGTTCATCTTCAATAAGTTCGGGTGTTTGCAGGGCTCCCCAAAGCGAAACAATAGCATTTGCCCGACCGCCGTCTCCCTGCATTCCAACCGTGTCGAGACATCCCAGCGTTGGTTCTTCAAATACATAAGAAGGAATCTCTTCCGGCTTGTCTAAATACACATTGTGAAGGGAAATAATACCGCCGGCGCTGCTTCCGACCAGAAAAATATGTGTTGTATCGATACCATAATTTTCAGCATTGTGTTTTAAATATCGTATGGCAGCACGACTGTCTTGTACTCCTCTGTAGACCGAACGCGTAACATTTTTATCAGATATGGAAATATGATAGGGGATTCCCAAAATCCGATCGACATCGGCACCTATTCCTAATCTGTAATCGAAGGTTGCAGTAACGTATCCTCGCCGGGCAAACGAGTCGCAAAAAGCAACCATGTCTTCATTATGCCTCGAACCTGTTATAAATCCACTTGAAAATGCAAATAAAATAGCCGGACGCTTGGTAATTGTGTCGCCACCCGGAGTAAAAATATCCATATAAAGAGAACGCTGCTCTGTTGTAAATTCTCCGTCGTGCACCTCGTATCCAGCAGCCAAACTCAATTTGCTGTTTAAACAATCGGCAATAGCGAACTCAACATTTTTTAAAGTATCTGTCTGTGGGAAAATCGTTTCAGTATATCTTAACTGCCCAAACGAAAAAGTAGATGTAATTAACAGAAATAAGAAGGGATATATTTGCTTCATTAGCGTGTGTGATTTCGAAAAAACAATTTTACTGTTTTTTCAATTTTTGAAATAATGGTTTTGTGTTTCTTTAAAAACATAAAATTTTAAAGATATCCAAAGATATATATTCTTTTTATTTTAATTCAAGCTTGATTTGAAACACTCATTTCGCGTGATAATTTCTGGTTCGGTGTATATTTGCAGTTAATTTTGAAATGGATGAAACTTGCAAGGCAAATTTTGCCACAGGTGGATGAATATTGGCGAGTTCTCCCAAGTGATCGGGATTCTCGCTAAAAGCAAACAATTATAACCAGATGAAAGTTTGTATTGCTGAGAAACCGAGTGTTGCGAAAGAAATTGCACAAGTGTTAGGTGCAAAATCGAGGAAAGACGGTTATTTTGAAGGAAATGGCTACCAGGTAACGTGGACCTTTGGTCATTTCTGCACTCTTTGGCCCCCTGAAGATTATAATTCTTCCTGGAAACATTGGGATTTAGGCACTTTGCCTATGTTGCCAGAACGATTCGAAACGAAAGTGATTCAAGGTGACAGCGGGGTAAAAAAGCAGTTTGGCGTTATAAAAAATCTATTAAATAAAGCAGATATCGTTATAAACTGCGGTGATGCCGGGCAGGAAGGTGAATTGATTCAGCGCTGGGTAATTAAAGAAGCGGGTTATAAAGGTGAGGTTCAACGATTATGGATTTCATCGTTAACATCTGAAGCTATAAAAACAGGTTTTAATAAGCTTCAGTCTTCACACGAGTTCGATAATTTGTTTTATGCCGGAAGTTCAAGAGCAATTGGCGACTGGCTGTTGGGCATGAATGCAACCCGTTTATATACTTTAAAATATGGAGGATATAAGCAAGTTCTTTCTATTGGCAGAGTTCAAACTCCAACACTGGCTATGCTTGTGAACCGACATTACGAAATTGAAAATTTTAAACCACAACCGTATTGGGAACTGCAAACCGTTTACAGAGATACTGCTTTTAATAATACCGAGGGAAAATTCTTTAAAAAGGAAGATGGAGAGAAACTCCTGAATCAAGTGCTGGGGAAGGATCTGTATATAACCAACGTTGACAAGAAAGACGGAAAAGAATATGCTCCCAAATTGTTCGATTTAACGAGCCTGCAGGTTTATTGCAATAACAAATTCGGATTAACGGCTGATGAAACATTAAAAACTATTCAGCGCCTGTACGAGATGAAGACGGTTACATACCCAAGGGTAGATACTACATTTTTGCCCAACGACATGTATACTAAAGTACCGGGAATATTAAAGGGATTAAAAGATTATACCTACTTTACAAATCCGTTACTCGCAAAATCAATTCGAAAGTCGACAAAAGTATTTAACGATAAAAAGGTAACTGATCACCACGCCATTATTCCTACAGGCGAAGAAAAACTGTTAGGAGGGAATGAAAAGAAGGTTTACGACATTATTGTAAGAAGATTCCTGGCTGTATTTTATCCTGATTGCAAAGTTGCAAAGACACAGGTAAATGCAGAGGTTGAGGGAGTGCAGTTCGTTGCTACAGGGAAGGAAATACTTAGTCCGGGATGGCGTGTTCTTTTTCAAACAGAAAAAGCCGGAAATAATTCAGATGAAGAAAAAATCCTTCCTGCTTTTGAAAAAGGAGAACACGGACCTCACGAGCCTTCTTTCTTGGAAAAAGAAACCAAACCGCCCCGAAATTATACAGAAGCCTCGCTTTTGCGTGCGATGGAAACTGCAGGAAAACAGGTGGACGATGAAGAACTGAGCGATTTAATGAAAGCCAACGGTATTGGACGACCATCGACCCGCGCTGCTATTATAGAAACGCTTTTTCGCCGAAAATATATTGAACGTCAAAAAAAGCTGGTATTACCCACTAAGATGGGGATACAGTTAATAGATATAATCCAAAACGATCTTCTGAAATCAGCTGAACTTACAGGTCAGTGGGAAAAGAGACTGAGGGAAATTGAGCAGGGAGAATACAGCGCAAAAAGGTTCATTTTCGATATGAAACGAATGGTGTACGACCTGGTTGTTGAGGTATTAAAAGAGCGGAAAAGTGTGAAGTTGTCTGCACAAGTGCCGGAGTTAAAGAAGATGTCAGGAAAGAAAAAAAAGAAAGGATCGGTTAAAGCCGGAGATGGATTATCCACTTGTCCCAAATGCAAAGCTGGAAATATTTTAAAAGGGAAAAGTGCCTATGGTTGCAGCAGGTGGAAAGAGGGCTGTGACTTCCGGCTTCCTTTTGTGTATTTGGAAAAGAAACTGACAGATAACCAGGTTAAAAGGTTGATAGAAAAGAAATCAACTACAAAGTTGAAGGGATTTATTCTGGATGGTGAAAAAGTTGAAGGCAAATTAAAATTGAACGATTCGTGCGAAATAGAATTCGAGTCTCAGAATACTACTAAAAAGAAGGCAGAAGAAGAAATGCCTAACTGTCCTAAATGTGGTATTGGAAAAATTGTGAAAGGTAAAACAGCCTACGGTTGCAGTAACTGGAAGGCTGGATGCGATTTCAGGTATTCATTTGCCGATATACGAAAAAAAGCCGGTGATAAACAACTAACAAAAGACCTGGTTTTAAAAATAATCAGTAGCTGAACTCCGAAATTATACCAGTATTCAGTAAATAAGAGGAAATATGATAATTTCTGTGGTTTTCAAGGCATATAATGTTGTTTAATGGAGGAATCCTGGTAAGGGAATTCGTACTGCATTAAAGGTAATAATAGGCTCTTTATACTCCAGCCTTTTCTCCAATTCTTACTTTTATTAAGCAAATCAGAAGTAGGCTCTAAGCAATAATCTGATTCTTTGCTGATTTTATCGCTTGTCCCTTTCTTTCTCTTTTTTATGCGTCTGCAAATTTTATTTTTGTTCTCGGACGAATCATTAATTACACAAAACCATTAACATGAAAAAGATTTTATTAGTTGACGATAAAACTTCGATAAGCAAGCTTATTATGCAGTTTTTGAGCAAAAGCTATGAAGTTGAAGCAAAGGAAGATGGCATGCAGGCTTTGGCATGGTTACAAGGTGGAAATATCCCCGACATGATTTTGACCGATCTGCAAATGCCAAATCTTGACGGAATGGGTTTAATAAGCCATGTAAAGTCAAGCGGATTCTTTAAGGATATTCCAATGATTGTTCTTAGCAGCAAAGATGGAAGTAACGACCGGATTAAATGTTTAAAGCTGGGAGCTGAAGATTATATAGTTAAACCTTTCAATCCTGAAGAATTGTTAATACGAATTGACAGGATTCTGAGTCGTTAAAGGTTTCATTCCTTACAACTTTATTTTAACACTTTTAAATTTCACAGAATGCTTAATCGAAAGTTGAGACTATTATACATAGGCTCGGATGCCGAGGTAATTGAAGATTTTCTAAGCCAATCCTCGTTAATCGACTTTCTTAATTTTCCCAATGCCTTAAATGCCATAAACTGGTTAGAACAAAACAATAAGGTAGACGGGGTGGTGTGTGAAAAACAGTTGCCCGGAAGAAACGGTATCGAATTTCACAAAGATTTTATTGATGAAATAGATCCCTCGAATCAACTTCCTTATATTGTGCTGACTTCTGAAAATACCAGTGAACTGGTTGGTGTCGCCTTTAAAAATAAGGTTGATGACGTCTATCAAAAACCGGTAAATGCAAAAACAGTTTACGAAAGAATAAAGCTTCTGAAAGTTTTAAAGCCTCAACTTGATATAATTAATAAAGAGTCGCGTTCAATTGAGAAAAATATATATAAAACACCGTTTTTCAAGCGTAGTTTCGATATCTTTTTCTCGGGTCTGGCGTTGTTATTCTTATCACCCTTACTTATCATTTTTGTAATTGCCATACGTCTCGAATCGAAAGGGAAAGTCTACTACATATCAAAACGTGTGGGCACCGGTTACCGGATATTCAATTTTTTGAAGTTAAGATCAATGTATCCCGATGCTGATAAACGCCTGAAAGAATTCGAACATTTAAATCAATATAAAAACGAGGAAGAGAATGAAGAGGTGTTAGTTACAGAAGAGAATATTCAAACCGAAGATTCCGGTAACGATTCTCCAATTCTGTTTGGCGATGATATTGAAGTGGACGAAAAGAACCTGATCAAACAAAAGAAGGAACAACAGGACAGTGCTTTTGTAAAATTTCAGAACGATCCGCGAATAACAAAAGTGGGACACATAATCAGAAAGCTGAGTATTGATGAATTACCTCAGTTGATAAATGTATTAAAGGGAGACATGTCGATTGTGGGGAATCGCCCGCTACCATTGTACGAAGCCGAGCTGTTAACTACCGACGACTGGACCGATCGCTTTAACGGACCGGCCGGACTTACCGGCTTGTGGCAGGTTGAAGCAAGGGGGCGTACTTCGAAAATGTCGCCCGAAGAACGAAAGGAGCTGGATAATAAATATTCAGAAATCGCAAACAGCCGATTCTCATTCTGGAAAGATATCTGGATTATTATTCGCACGTTCAGAGCTGTTTTTCAGAAAGAAAATGTGTAAAACTGCATTTCAAATGAAAAAGTACATCTTAAAAATAGTATTTGTTGCATTTGTTTTAAGTTACTCTGTTTGTAGCAGAGGGCAGGTAGGTTTTGACGAAATTGATGCAGAATTATCGATGCACAATTTACAAAACGAGTTCCTGCCGCTAGACCAATTGCTCGACTCGGCTGAAGTACACTCGCCTTTATTAAAAATGATTGATGCCGATATTATCATTCAGGATCTGAAAGTAAAATCAGAGAAAAAAGATTGGTTGTCGTATTTTAGTTTAACGGGTACAGCCCGGTATGGCATGTTCGATAATTTGATAATTAATCAGGATTTAGGTGAAGATTATCTGGGTAGTACCAGTACAAAACAATCGAGATATAGTGTGGGATTGGCTGTTAAACTTCCTTTCTCATCGTTATTCGATAAAGTTAACCGCGATGTAGCGCTGAAAGAAAAAGTAAAATTAAACTACCAACGAAACAACACAATTACCGAATTAAGGAAACTGGTAATTAATCAATACGGAAATTTATTACGTGCTCATTCTAAGTTAGTAATAAAAACTTCTGAATTGGAGACTGTTAAGCTTCAGATGCTGGATACCGAAGTAAACTACAGAAACGGTAAAATTCAGTTATCGGAGTATACCAAACAAAAGGGAACACTTTTACAGCTGCAACTTGAACTTGAAGAAGTAAGGATAGAACATACTGTTGCATTGCACCTTTTACAGGAAACAATCGGGACTAATGTAAATTTAAAAACAGCGATTTGAATTTGATTTATTTCATAAGGCTATTGTTAAGGCATTACCACATTTTAATGTTGGGGCCAGTAATTCTTTTTGCGATTATCTTTTACCAGACAAAAGATACACCAAAAGTATACACTACCAAAACAACTGTTTACACCGGAATTGCATCGGGTTCGAGTCTCACTTCTATTGAGAGTACTAAAGTCGACAGGCTGACTACAATGACCGCTTTCGACAATCTTATAAATGTTATAAAATCGAGAGGAACGGCCGAAGAAGTTGGTTTGCGCTTATTTACGGCTCATATGTTATTGGAAAAGCCTGATCCGGAGAGAATATCTAAAGAAACATTGGATAAATTAAAACGGATTGTCCCCGAAGAAGTAAAAAAGCTGGTTGTAAAAGGAGACTACGATAAAACGTATAACGCTTTTTTAAAGTATAAAAACAAAGACTTCGAAAATTTTATTTACGAATTAATATATCTAAATCATCCGGATTACAGCTACGAAAAAATTCTGGCAAAACTTAAGGTGAAGCGTATTTATTCGAGCGATATAATTGAACTCAGTTATAATTCGAACGATCCTGGTATTTGCCAGCAAACACTTGAGATAGTGAATGAGGTGTTTATTGAAAAATACTCATCGATGAAACTGATTCAGTCGGACGCCATATTAAAATATTTCGAGAAACAACTGGCTGAGGCGCAGGCAAAATTGGATGAAGCCGAAGATCAGTTACTTGTTTTCAATAAGCAGAACAACATTATTAATTATTACGAACAATCGGAGCAGATAGCTATCCAGAAAGAGCAGTTTGCCACCTATTACAACGAGCTAAAAATGGAAAACAGGGCTGCATCGGCTGTTTTAATGGTGCTCGAAAACAAACTAACCGCTCAGCAAAAAAAGGAACTGAATAATTCGGATATTATCAAACTGAGAAATGAAATTGCCCAGTTGAATATTAATATATCGGTGAAGGGATATGAGGCAGAATTCGACTCGATAAACAAAAGCAGTTTAATGGATGAAATTGCAGAAATGAATATCGAATCGTATAATCTGCAGCAAAAGTTGCGTGAGTCGATCAATCAGGCCTATTTTATTGATAATTCCATCGAGGGGGTTACTTCTTCAAATGTGTTGGACCAGTGGCTCGAAAATGTAATTGTTTTCGAATCAACCCGGGCAAAACTTCTTGTTGGCGATGAGAAAATACAAGATTTTGAAGAACTGATGAAAGAATATGCTCCTAAGGGCGCGACAATGAAACGACTGGAGAGGAAAATTAATATTGCCGAACAGGAGTATCTGTCGATACTGCACAGTTTAAATGTGGCCAAATTAAAACAGCAAAACCTGGAATTTAACGCCAACCTAAAGGTTTCAGAACCTCCGGTTTTCCCTTTAAAATCGCAGCCTAGTAAACGTAAAATATTGTTGTTAATCGGTTTGATTATTGGTTTTATCATTCCTGCCTTTATCATTATTGCTTTCGATTTTCTGAATCAGAATATCAGAACCGTAGCCCGAATTGAAGATTTGGCGCAGGCTAGTGTTGCTGCCGCTTACCCGAACATGATTAAAAAAAGCCGTAGAAAAGATTATGCTGAACTGGGCCGCTTGTCTCTGAATAAATTGTTTCAGAGTATTCTGAATATGTCTGGAGATTTGGAAAATGATGGACCGCTTAAAATTATTATTTTCAGTATTCAGGACGGAGAAGGCAAAACAACACTTGGCGTTCAGTTAGCAGAACGTTTGGCAAACAGCAACTTTAAAAGTGTATACCTGAATTACAATGAATCGGGCAAAAAATACGACTTCGACTATATAAAATACAATGTGAGTAACGAATTTGTAAGTTGCAATTCGCTTGCTGGTCTGGCAACTGATATCAATATCGAAGATTACCAGTTTGCAATCATAGAAATTCCTTCCGTGGGTTTAAATAATTACCCGGTAAAACTCTTCCGCGAAGCAGATATGGTATTGCTTACGGTCAGGGCCAATCGCTCATGGACTGATGCCGATAAAAATGCTTTACAAAAACTCTCCGGTTTAACACAAAATGTAAAACAGGCTGTATTGCTAAATGGTGTTGAGTTGAATGAAATGGAAAAAGTAATTGGTGAAATACCCGGTAAAAGATCATTTATCCGGAGGGTTTTTAAACAGGTTATTTCATTTCAATTTTACTCTAAAAAGACAATAGGATAGGAGCATTGTATCCTAAAACAGAAAACTGTAATAGATGAAGATAAACCAGTTAAAAGCAGGAGCAGTACTTTCGTATGGAATACTCGGATTGAGTAACCTTGTAGCGTTATTTTATACGCCGTATATGCTGCGAATGATGGGGCAGAGCGAGTATGGTTTGTATTCGATTGTGGCATCGGTTATGGCATATTTAACTGTGCTCGATTTTGGTCTGGGTAACACCATTGTGCGTTATACTGCGAAATTCAGGGCCGAAGGGAAACACAACGATTTATATTCCATGTTCGGGATGTTTATTGTGGTGTATTCGGTTATCGGTTTAATTGCCGTTGCAATGGGTTTGGGGCTTTACTTTAACATCGAAATGTTTTACGGCAAAGCCCTTACTCCCGAAGAGTTGTATAAAGTGCAGGTTATGATTCTGCTGATGACTTTTAACCTCGGATTTACCTTTCCACTGACCATTTTTAATTCGATAATAACAGCTTACGAAAATTTTGTTTTCCAACGACTATTACGAATCGGGTATATTGTTTTTAATACTTCGATAATGATTTTACTGCTGAAAATGGGGTACCGTGCCATTGGTATGGTGGCGTTGATGACTGTTTTGAATATAACAACTCAGGTTCTTAATTTTTCGTATTGCAGATTCAAATTAAATGTAAAGATTAGGTTTAGGGGATTTCAAAAAGACCTGTTCAGAGAAATCACCGGTTATTCCTTTTATATTTTTATCGGGGTAATTGTCGACCGACTATATTGGAGTTCCGGCCAGCTTATTTTGGGTGCCACTGTTGGAACAGCAGCTGTTGCCATTTTTGCTGTTGCTATTCAGCTTCAGCAAATGTACCGCAACTTTTCAACTGCAATTCCCGGCGTGTTTTTGCCGAAGGTTACTGCTATGGCCACCAAACAATCGTCGGAAAAAGAAATCTCCGATTTGTTTATCCGGACAGGAAGAATTCAGTTTATCATCCTTTCCATTATTTTATTCGGATTTATCTTGTTCGGACAGCAATTTGTGGTGGTTTGGGCAGGTCCCGATTACGCACAAACTTATATTATAGCCTTACTTCTAATTGTTCCGCTTACGGTTCCGCTGATTCAGAATATCGGAATTACCATATTACTGGCACGCAACAAAGTAAAGTTCCGTTCAATGTTTTACCTGGGGCTGGCTACTTTTAGCGTGGTGCTTCAGTTGTTGCTGGTTAAACGTTTCGAAGGCATTGGAAGTGCTGCTGCCATTGCAGTGGGAATGATTCTGGGGCAATGGATCGGGATGAATATTTATTACTACAAAAAAGAAAAAATAGATATTCCACGCTTTTGGCGTGAAATTGGCCGAATGGCGGCCGCTCCGCTTACTCTAAGTCTTATTACGTTTATCATTTTGCGTTTTGTGCATCTTGAAAGTATTATAGAACTGGGTATTGGCATTATATGTTTTGTGGCCATTTATTTACCTCTATTCTGGAAAATGTCGATGAACCAGTACGAACGCGATTTGATATTTAAACCGTTACAAAAGGTATTGGCAAAATTTGGAGGTTCCCGTTTTAAAGTGGTTCCCGATTAAATCAGAAATCAATCAATTCAATTAGATAAAATGAAGATAGGAATAGTAACATTACCGTTTAACTCCAATTACGGGGGAATATTACAAGCCTATGCCATTCAATCGGTTTTAAAGAAAATGGGACATGAGGTGGAAACCGTTAACCGGGTGTCGAAAGGCATGCCCATTTCTTTAAAAGTACTCTCTTTTGGAAAAAGATTTGTAAAACGATATTTAATGGGCAAAAAGGTGGTTGTTCGCACCTGGCCCAATAAAAAGGAGAGTTTATTCATTGCACAACATACCCGCAAATTTATTGATACCTACATCGATCTTACCCGTTTTCTTGAATCGGAAAAGGAATTTGAATCGCTGGCCGATGATGGTTTTGGCGCCTGGGTTGTGGGTAGCGACCAGGTTTGGAGACCAAAATATTCGCCTGATTTGTCGAATCACTATCTAGGATTTTTATCTGAAAACGATACATCTGTCAAAATCTCGTATGCGGCATCGTTCGGAGTCGATCATTGGGAATATTCGGAGAGGGAAGCAGCAACATGCAAAAATCTGATTAAAAAGTTCGATGCCGTTTCTGTGCGCGAAAAATCGGGTGTTGCATTATGTGCAGATCACTTTGAAGTGGATGCAGTTCAGATGTTGGATCCAACTATGCTGGTAGAAAAGGAAGAGTATATTAAATTGGTAAATAACAATAAGTTACCGCAACAAGACAAAAAATTATTGACCTACATTCTCGACCGTAACCCAAGAGTGATTGAGATGGTGAAAAAAGTGGAAGAGCATTTTCAATTGGAATCTTTTTCAACCATGCCCCGTAATTTTTTCCGAAATGTGGGTAAAAAGAATATAGAACAGTGTATAGCACCACCCGTAACCAATTGGATAAAAGGTTTTATGGATGCTGAATTTGTAATCACCGATTCTTTTCACGGAACCGTTTTCTGTATCATTTTCAACAAACCATTTATTGCCCTGGGAAATGTAAAACGTGGAATGTCGCGTTTTTCTTCATTACTCAAAATTTTTGGTTTAGAAGATAGGCTGGTCACTGATAGTGATTTGGATATTAACCAAATTATTAATTCGGAAATCGATTTCGGGAGGGTAAATAAAATACTGGATAAGAAAAAAGAAGAAGCCTTGAGCTTTTTAAAAAAGACACTGGATAAGTAAAGAACGATTCAAACAGACTAAAAATTACAGTGAGAGTCAATGAAGTAAATACATTCTACGAAGAAAGCGGAGCAAGCGTTTTTCATAAACCTGTACCCTTTTTTATTATGGTGCTTACCATTGCTTTTATTGGTTCGCTGGTAGGTAAAGGAGGCATGGTTACCGGTTTTGCATTTGTGGCGTTGCCATTCATTTTAACGTATGTATTTTTCATATTTAAATATCCACGAATCGGAATTATTGGCTTGTTCATCTGCAATTACATTATGCTGGGATTTGCCCGGTATATCAAAGGAATTCCCTTGGGTATGTCGGTCGATTTTCACCTGATAATTGTATATGTGGCGCTGTTTTTTAAATCGTTTTTCGAAAAAGTTCCCTGGAAAAATGCAAAAAACGAATTAGTACTTCTTGCTGTAATATGGTTCGCTTGGATTTTATTTCAGCTAATAAATCCACAAGCCATTAGCCGTGTTGCATGGTTTTATTCTATGCGCGGCATTGGTTTGTATATGTTTTTATCCATTCCGCTTATTTTTATTGTTTTCAATAAAAGAAAAGACCTTCACCTGTTTTTTACAATTTGGGCCGTATTGGCTCTGTTTGGGGCCTTAAAAGGAATCGGACAAAAGTTAATTGGGCTCGATCCGTTCGAGCACAAATGGTTAATGGGGCCGGCAAAAGATACCCACCTTTTATTCGGGAAACTCCGTGTCTTTTCATTTTTTACCGATGCCGGGCAATTTGGTGCCTCCATGGGACATTCAGGAGTGGTTTTTTCCATCCTGGCCTTAAATGAAAAAGGCTCGAAAAAAAGGCGATTCTTTTATGCACTTGTTGGCATCTTATCGCTTTATGGCTTAATGATTTCCGGAACGCGGGGATCTTTGGCTGTGCCTATTATGGGATTTGCCTTATACACATTTTTACAGAAAAATATTAAAGTGATGATTATGGGCGCAATTCTCGGATTATCAGTTTTAGTATTTTTTAAATACACCACCATCGGACAGGGAAATTATACCATTAACCGGATGCGGACTGCTTTCAATCCCGAAGATAAATCCCTGAAGGTTCGTCTCGAAAATCAGCGAAAACTAAAAGCATATATGGCTTCGCGGCCAATCGGGGCAGGAATTGGAGCAACCGGTCGCGAAGCAGCAAAAGTGGCGCCCAATTCGCCAGCTTCGCAAATTCCTACCGATAGCTGGTATGTTTTAATTTGGGTCGAACAGGGGATAGTTGGCTTAACACTTCACCTGGTTATCCTTTTTTATGTTGTGCTAAAAAGTTCATACGTCATCATGTTTAAACTGAAAGATCCCTGGTTAAAGGCGCAACTTGGAGCACTTGTTTCTGGAATGTTCGGAATAATGGTTGCATCTTACGGAAACGCAATTTTAGGACAAATGCCCACCGGTATAATATTTTATTCGAGTATGGCCTTCCTGTTTCTTGCCACCCAATACCAACAAGAAATTGATGAAGAGAACGCAAACCTGAATCGCCTTGAAAACGGACAGATATGAAAGTTGAAAAACAAAATAAGCCATTAGTATCTCTCATCTCGATAAACTATAATCAGAGTGCGATTACCCTTGATATGCTCAGATCATTACGAGATGTTAGTTATGAAAATATCGAAATAATTGTGGTCGATAATGCAAGCCCTGATGATGATCCCGATGTCATTAAAAAAGAATTTCCGGAGGTAACACTTATAAAAAGCAAAAAAAATCTGGGATTTGCAGGTGGTAATAATATTGGAATACGCGCTTCGAAAGGCGATTATATACTGCTTTTGAATAATGATACTGAAGTTCCTCCCCATTTTCTGGAACCGCTGGTTGACCTTCTAGAAAGTAATCCTGAAATTGGAATGGTGAGTCCCAAAATCAAGTTTCACTGGAATCCGGAGCTCATTCAATATGCCGGGTATACGAAAATGAATCCTTATACCATTCGCAATAGCAGCATTGGGTATCATCAAAAAGACAACGAAGAATTCAATACAATCACTGAAACAAATGCTCCGCACGGCGCGGCAGTTATGATTCCGAGAAGGGTTATTGAGAAAGTTGGAATGATGACCGAAGTGTATTTTTTATATTACGAAGAACACGATTGGGCAGAAATAGTTAAGCGGGCAGGATATAAAATCTACTATCAGCCCCAGTCGTTTATTTTGCATAAAGAATCGGTTTCAACAGGAAAAGATAGTCCCTTTAAAACTTATTACCTTACGCGAAACAGGTTGATTTTTACCCGACGAAATTTAACGGGATTAACAAAATTGATCAGCATCTGTTTTCAGGTTTTGGTTTCGTGCCCCAAAAATACCCTACAATATTTGCTAAGAGGCAAAATGGCACATCTGAAAGCGTTCTGGAAAGGAATTTTCTGGAATATTACGCACTCAAAATCCATTAAAGACAATCCAAAATTGATAGCATAATGAACGCAATACAAATTCTGATTCATATCGTTGAATATATTTTACTAGTATATTTTGGCTTTGCAGCCATTTACATTTTTATTTTTGGTTTTGCGAGTCTTTTTCCCCGAAAACAAAAAATAAATCCGGAGCCTACTTTGCGGAAAGTGGCGGTTCTTATACCGGGCTACAAAGAAGATGCGGTAATTGTTGATGTGGCTCAGAAAGCGCTAAAACAAGATTATCCTGACGGAAAATTTGATGTGGTTATTATAGCCGATTCTTTTCAGCCTGAAACACTGGAACGATTAAAACAGCTGTCCATTAAGTTAATCGAGGTTTCGTTCGATGTAAGTACCAAATCTAAAGCACTAAATAAAGCAATGGCCGAGTTGGGAGACAATTATGATATTGCCCTGGTTTTGGATGCCGATAACATTATGCAGCAAGATTTTGTTTCGAAAATCAATCAGGCCTTCGAAAATGGTTTTATGGTGGTTCAGGGCCATCGCGTTGCAAAAAATACAAACACTTCGTTTGCAATTCTCGATGCTATTAGCGAAGAAGTTAATAACCATATCTTTAGAAAAGGACACCGGAACCTGGGGTTTTCATCAGCTTTAATTGGTTCGGGAATGGCTTTCGATTATGCCTTTTTTAAGGAAACAATGTCCAATGTCAAAGCTGTTGGTGGATTTGATAAAGAGTTGGAATTAAAACTTTTAAAGGATAGAAATAAAATTGAATACCTGCACGAGGCTTTGGTTTTAGACGAAAAAGTACAGAAGTCGGAGGTGTTTGCCAAGCAACGAAAAAGGTGGTTGTCGGCACAATTCGTTTATTTTGGACGATACTTTTTACCCGGTCTTTATCATTTGTTTTTTAAAGGCAATCTTGACTTTTTCGACAAGGTCTATCAAATGATTTCGCCGCCACGGATTTTACTGGTAGGGCTGGTTACAATTATTACTGCCGGGTATGGTGTTGTTGATTTGATCTTCCCTGATTCCCTTTATTTGAAATTCAGTTTTTCAGAATGGTGGCCTGTATTTTTGCTGGTGTGTTTTGCTTTTGTTTTTAGTATTCCCAAAAAGTTTTATACGCTAAAAACGCTGAAGGCATTTTTTACACTTCCAAAAGCTTTTTTACTGATGTTTACTTCTTTATTCAAATTAAAAGGCGCTAACAAAAAGTTTATTCATACTGAACACGGACAAACAAACTAAGCATTATGAAAATCGGAATTGAAGGACAACGCTTGTACAGACAGAAAAAGCACGGGATGGACATGGTTGCGCTGGAACTGATTAAGAACCTGCAACTTATCGACAAAAAAAACGAGTATGTGATTTTTGTAAAACCCGACGAGGATAATACGTGTATTCCGGCTGCTTCGAATTTTAAAATTGTGGAATTGGGCGGTGGTCCGTATCCAACCTGGGAACAATTTGCCCTGCCCAAAGCTGCCCTGAAAGAAGGTTGCGATATTTTACATTGCACCAGCAATACCGGCCCCATTAAATCGAAAGTTCCTCTGATTACGATTTTGCACGATATTATTTACCTCGAAAGTATCAGTATTTTTAAAAAGGCCGGAACCTGGTACCAGAAAATGGGTAATATGTACCGCCGTTTTGTGGTTCCGCCAGTGGTGCGAAAAAGTAAACGCGTGTCAACGGTTTCCAATTTCGAAAAGGATCGCATTAAAAATTTTATGGGACTTGGCGACAATTTGGTGGCGATTTATAATGGGGTAGGAGAACATTTCAGAAAAATAGACGACGAAAGAATACTGGCCGACGCAAAGGAAAAATACAAGCTGCCCGATCATTTTATGTTTTTCCTTGGAAATACCGATCCGAAGAAAAACACACCGAATGTATTAAAAGCGTTCGCAGAGTTCAACAAACAAAGCGAAACCAAATATAAACTGGTGATGCTCGATTACGAAGAATCGGCTCTTCAGAATATTTTAAAAGACATTGGTTATCCTGAATTGCGAAAGGATATTCATTTAACCGGTTACGTGGTAAACACCGATTTGCCTGCGATCATCAACCAGTGCGAAGTGTTCTTGTATCCTTCGCTGCGCGAGAGTTTTGGTATTCCAATTCTGGAAGGAATGGCTTGCGGAGTGCCGGTAATTACATCAAACACTTCGTCGATGCCTGAGATTGCCGGAGATGCCGCGTTGATTGTTGATCCGCACAAATCGGAGGAAATTAAAAATGCCATACAAACTATTCTTGCAAATGAAACCCTGAAAAACGAATTGTGCGAAAAAGGGATGGAACGCGCCAAAAAGTTTACCTGGAAAAATATGGCGGAGCAGTACCTGGAGTTGTACGAGGAAGTTTATAACCAAGAAAACAGCTGAACATGATTGAAGGAAAAGACATCATCTGCATTGCAAATACCACATGGTTTGGGGAATACACCAAATCAACCGTTCAAATTATGTCGCGACTGGCGAAAAAGAACCGTGTTGTTTTTGTTGAATATCCGTTTACGTGGAAGGATGTAATTACCACTTTCCTGAAAAAACAAAAGGCTCCGGTTTCGCAAATGCTCGGAATTAAAAAACGGCTTTCTTTAATTTATCCCGATACTTCATATGAATTGTACAAGCTTGTTATTCCGCCGGTTTTGCCTGTTGATTTTTTAAAAAATGACTCTGTTTTCCGTTTCTTTTTTGGTTTTAATACATTTTTGTACAAACGGCAAATTCAAAAAACCATTAAGAAACTGGGTATTAAAAATCCGCTGGTAATTACCGCTTACAATCCATTTTATGGTTTGTCGATGATTGGAAAACTGAAGGAAAACCGGAATATTTATTATTGTTACGACGGTATTGGAACACGGCGCCACGGACAACGAATATTTAAAATTGACGAAGCCTTTACGAAAAAAACAGATGCAGTAATTACAACGTCCGACTTTTTAAATGCCGATAAGAAAAAATTAAATTCCAGCTGTTTTGTTGTAAAAAACGGTGTTGATTACGATACTTTCAAGGCGCATGCCAAAAAAGATATCGTTCAAAATATACGAAAAACAGTGGGATACATCGGAAGTTTAGACCATCGTTTTGATATTGACACCGTTGAGTTTGCCGTTCAGAAATTGAAAGATTTTGATTTCCATTTTACTGGAAATCTCCGAAACCAGGCCATTAAGCAGCGCCTTGAGAAATACCCGAACGTTACATTTTTCGCACCGGTTACCCCCGATGATGTCCCTGCACTTTTGGCCACTTACGACGTTGGTATTATTCCTTATATGGTTAACGACATTAATAAAAACATTTATCCCTTAAAAATAAACGAATACATGGCTGTGGGCGTGCCAGTGGTAATGACTTCGTTTGCTGATTTGCCTGATTTTTATGAGGTAGTGAATGCCTCTAAAACGCAGGAAGAGTTTGTCCAGAAGCTCGTTTTGGAAATCGAAAACGATAATAAAATGCTTATTTCTGAACGGATTGAATTTGCAAAATCCAATTCGTGGGATATTAAAGCTGAAGAATTTGGTTCAATTTTAAAAACAGTATTAGAAGATGAGCATCGTAACTAAGATAAAATCAAACCCAAAACTTAAAAGTTTTGCGTTGTGGGCCATAACACCCAAACGAAATCCGAGGCCGCGCTTGTGGGTTCGCTGGTTTCTAAACCCAATAAAACATAAAAAGGGGAAGGGCGCCAAAATACGGCGGCGATCACGTATTGATGTATTTCCGTGGAACCGTTTTGAGATTGGTAAACTAACAACCATCGAAGATTTTTGTACGGTTAACAATGGCTCGGGCGATATTATTCTGGGCGACCGTGTACGCATTGGAATTGGTTCGGTGCTGATTGGCCCGGTAACCATGGGTAGTGGCTCTGGTTTGGGGCAGCACGTTTTTGTGGCTGGATTTAACCATGGTTACAGCGATGCCGGCAAAAATTCCAGTGTTCAGCCTTTGGATATCAGACCAACCGTTATTGAAGAAGAAGCGCACATTGGAGCTAACTCGGTTGTGGTGGCTGGTGTAACCATCGGAAAACGCAGCCAGGTGGGTGCCGGTAGTGTCGTTACTAAAGATATTCCACCTTTTAGTGTGGCCGTTGGAAATCCTGCGAGGGTGGTAAAACAATTTAATCACGAGAAAAATACCTGGGAAAGAGTTTCTAAAAATTAAAAGTATGAGTGTGGTGAAGAAAAAAGATTCGTCGATCGAAACCCTGCGGGGACTGGCAATTATATTGGTAGTAATGGGACATGTTATTGGTTCTGCCTCTGATGGTGGAATGAAAGTTTCCGATGATTCTTTCCTGAGGCATTTATATTACACCTTTCAGTATTTACGAATGCCTTTGTTTACAGTGATATCCGGCTGGGTTTATGCATTGCGACCAGCCACATGCAGCAATCTCCTTGATTTTAATGTGAAAAAAGTAAGACGTTTATTGTTGCCTTTGATTTTTGTTGGTGGTGCGTATTACATCTTACAATCCATAATTCCCGGGACCAATTTCTCGTACGAATTAAAAGATATCTGGCGAATCCTTATTTTCCCTTACACCTTCTACTGGTATCTGCAGGCTTTATTTTTGGTTTTCATTGTTATTTCGGTAATTGATGCCTATTCAATGGCCAATAATCTCAGAAACTGGTTGCTTTTGTTTATGATAACACTTGGAATGATTTTCGCCAGAAATTATTTTATACCTGAATCTTTTCCAAACTATTTAGGTTTCAAAGGCGGAATTTATTTACTCCCGTTCTTTGTTCTGGGAGTTGGAATTCAGCGTTTTAAAGAGCTCTTTCAAAATAAGATATTTATTTACACCTGTGCTCTGCTATTAATTGCCGGACTTGTTTTTCAGCAATTAATCTGGTACAACCTTGTCGATTATAAACTGGAAACCAGCAACGGAATTGGGTTACTAATTGGCGTAGTAGGTGTAATCGTATTTCTGCGAATTCATTTCACCATTAACTGGCTGGTATGGATTGGTAGTTACGCATACACTATTTACCTGTTTCACTCTTTTGGTACATCGGGCGGCCGAATTTTATTGAATCGAATTGGTATAGAATCATCACCGGTTGTATTCGCATTTTCGTTATTTCTTGGAGTATTTATGCCAATTTTGGTTGAAGAAATTGTCGATCGCTTTAGTTTAACACGTTTTTTCTTGCTCGGAAGAAGTTACAAGGTTCCTGAATCGAAAAAACTCATACCTGCAAAATTGAAAGCTACTTCAAACTAAATATTATGAAAGCATTGGAGACTATTTTTTGGACCGCATTATTCCTGATATTTTATTCGTATTTGGGCTATGGAATTCTTTTGTACGCAATTATTAAAGTGAGGAGAATTCTGGGTTTGTCGAAACCCTTCACCGGAAATGAAGATTACGAACCGGAAGTTACTTTGTTTGTTGCCGCCTACAACGAAAAGGATTATGTGAATGAAAAGGTGAAAAATTCATTCAGCCTTAATTACCCGCAGGAAAAGGTACACCACGTTTGGGTAACCGATGGTTCCGACGACGGAACACCTGATATACTGAGACAATACGATGGGGTAGAGGTATACCACGAAGATGCCCGCGGCGGAAAAATCGGTGCCATGAACCGTGGAATGAAATTCGTTAAAACACCCATCGTGATTTTCTCCGATGGAAATACAACTTTGGGTGAAGATTCTGTTTGTGAAATTGTGAATCTTTTTAAAGATCCGAAAGTAGGTTGCGTTTCAGGTGAAAAACGAATTGTGAATAAAGATGCCGATGCAGCAGCAGGAGCAGGCGAAGGTATTTACTGGAAATACGAGTCGACACTGAAAAAATGGGACGCCGAGTTGTATTCGGTAGTTGGTGCAGCCGGTGAGCTGTTTGCCATTCGCACTGAGTTGTGGCAGGAAGTGGAAAAGGATACGCTGCTCGATGACTTTATTATCTCGTTGCGGGTTGCCATGGCGGGTTACACCATTCAGTACAATCCTGAAGCTTATGCTATTGAAACGGCTTCTGCAAACGTAAAAGAAGAATTAAAACGGAAAATACGAATTTCGGCCGGAGGAATTCAGTCGGTAGTTCGCATGCGTTCGTTACTGAATGTTTTTAAGTACGGAACACTTTCGTTTCAATATATTTCGCACCGCGTTTTGCGTTGGACTCTAACTCCTTTGTTATTGCTTTGTATTATCCCAATCAATTTTGTGCTGGCCTATCAAGATCAATTTGAGTTATCAAATATTTACACCTTGCTTTTTGCAGGCCAGATTTTGTTTTATGTTGCAGCACTGCTGGGCTGGTTCCTCGAAAACCGGAGAATAAAAGTAAAACTGTTGTTCGTACCTTACTATTTCTTTATTATGAATTTGTCTGTATATCTAGGGTTTAGACGGTATTTAAAAGGCAGTCAGTCGGTAAACTGGCAAAGAGCTAAACGAGGTTGATATATGCTTTTCGATCGATATTATGATCCAAATAAATTAATCAAATCGACACCTATTCTAAAAAAGTAAGTAAAAATCAGAATTTTTAACCCCGTTTTTAAGATACCTTTTATTGAATCTTAAGAATACAATTTTGTATTTTGGCAAGTGTAATCCTGTTTTAGCATTATACCGGGATGCACACAAACCTTAAATATCGATATGATGGTTACCAAATTACAATTCGCAACAGGTGGAAGTTCAATCTTGAACAAAGGGTTCACAGTGCTTTTCATTTGTTTTGTATTTATAATAAGCCGGGCTTCTGCCGAAAATTATACCATTGGCTCATCGGCTCCCTATTATATACCTTCATCATACTGGAATACCGTTCCGGTTGGGGGTGATACAGTTTTTATCACGTCCGATCGTACCAAAGCTTTAAAATTTCTGGATTTGGTTGGAGATGAATCGAACCCGATTGTGTTTATAAATAAAGGCGGACAGGTTCAGATTGACGACGATGAGTGGGGAGCTATTACTTTTAACAACTGTAAATACATTAAAATAAGTGGAACCGGCCATCCCGGATTTAAATACGGTTTCTTGTTGGCAGCAAATACTTGTGGATTAGCTTTTGCGGAGTTAAGCTCCGATTGCGAAGCCGAATATATTAAAATAAATCATGATGGTTTTTGCGGAATAATGGCTAAAAAAGATTACGGCGGCAATCCTCCGGCACCATATCCTGTTTTTTCAAACCTTTACATCCACGATTGTTTTATCGAGAATGTTACCGAAGGAATGTACCTGGGCGAAACCAAAAGCCCCGGAATGGAATTTCGCCACGTTCGTGTATACAATAATATTGTGCGCAACACAGGTCGCGAATCCATTCAGGTTGCCAATATGGTTGAGGATATTGAAATTTACAACAATACCATGCTAAATGCAGGAAATGATAATGAAACATACCAGGGGAACCTTCTTCAGGTTGGCGATAACTCAGTAGTAAAAGCATATAATAATATACTGATTGGTGCACCATCTTACGGAATAATAAGTTTGGGCAGCGGGAATAATTATTTCTTTAACAATTATATAGCAGAATGTAAAGGGGTATTCATCGATGACCGTGATTTTACTTTGCCCGATTCGCTTATTATTTTCTCCGGAAATTATATTACTGATATTATCAATTCAGAAAAAGAGGTTGTTCGGAATATGAACGGTGAGAACTACCTGATTTTAAAGGATAATAAATATTCCGATAAGAAATTTCTTTTTTACCGGAATTATTTTTCGTCGTACACTAATTATGAATTGGGAAACAACGTTGCAACCAATATTCGATCAATAAGCTTTGTAGATCCCAGCGAAAATAATTATGCATTAAAATCAAATAATCCTGACGAATATATGAATATGGGGGCACCTGGAGGTCCGGAATATTTCGATTATGAAGAAGAAAGCCCGGATGTTACACCTGAATCATCTCAGATAATATTAAGTGCAGATATGGTTGTTGATGAAGTACTTGGTGGTAGTTATTATTCTCCCCAATACCTGGTTGACGAGCAATCGTATACTCCCGAAAACGGTCTGCATCCGGCAAGCCAAAACTGGAAACCTTACTGGAATATGGACAATGGCCCGTATCATGTTTATATTGATTTGGGGCAAGTTTATACTTTAACCAACATTTCCTTACACGATATGCACAGTGCAAATAACCTGGTCGTTTCAGTAGGAGAACCGAATAATTGGATGGAATTATTTACCGATAGTTTAGACACCTACAACACGTGGAGTCAACACGATGTGAATGTATCAACCCGTTATATTCGTTTTAGCATGTACGAAAGTGTTTATGCTGCTATTAACGAGATTATAGTTAATGGTTATAGCGAAAATGATGCCACTGAAAAAAGTGCATTGTTAACCAATAAGGTTACAAGCAATAGTTTTATCGAAGACGATCAGGAAATGGAATTATCGTTGGCACAAAACCCGGTTCGTCAGGATTTAAAGCTTAATTTGGGTGAAGATTTAAACGATGATTTTACCATTGAAATTTTTAGTTTAAGTGGTAAAAAGCTTTTTACAGAAAATTATCTAAGTAATTGTTCATCCCGCTTATTACTTAATATTTCTGATTTTTGCCTTACCAACGGAATGTACATTCTGCGTTATACCAACCGCGAAGGCTATCGAAAAAGTTTAAAGTTTATTAAGCAGAGTTTTTAAGGAATCTGCAAGCCGCAAGTAATAAGCATCAAGTTTCCAAAATCTAATATCCAGAAACAAGTGTATTCTATAAACTAAAGGGTTTCCGTTGCCGGAAGTTCGATATAAAAACGAGTACCTTTATTTACCTCACTTTCAACCCATATTCGGCCGTTATTTTTGCGAACATAATCGCTGCATAGAATTAATCCCAGTCCGCTTCCCGGCTCCCGATTTGTTCCGTAGGTAGAAATATGTTGGGTAGGATCGAAAAGTTTTTCAATCGTTTCCGGCCCCATTCCAACACCGCTATCCTCTACCGAAAGGATCATTTTTTTGTCCTGTTTTTCCGATTTGATAGTAATTATCCCATTTTCGGGAGTGAATTTAATCGCATTTGAGAAGAGATTACGTAAAACAGTCTTAATGGTATTCAGATCGGAAAAAATTGTCGTATCTGGCTCTATTTCATTTTTAAACTCAATTTTTTTCAGATCAAGATTACCTTTATTCAGTAGGAAAATGTTATTGACCACATCTTCTACATTAACAGTCTCTGGTTGTATGGACAGGTTCCCGCTTTGGGATTTTCCCCATCCTAATAAATTTTCAAGCAGGCTAAAAACTTCATCTGTTGTTTTCAACATGATATTCAGGTTTTCGGAGATGTCATCATCTTTATCTACAACCTGAGTCAAAAATTCGAGAGTCATCTTTACACTGCTCAACGGAGAGCGCAGATCGTGACCAATTACGGAAAACATTTTATCCTTCAGTGAATTCAGTTTTGTAAGGTGCTCTGTTGTTTTCTGTAATTTGTCACGTGTGTGCTTTAATTCCAGGTGGGTTTTAACCCTACTTATGAGTTCGTTTTTATTGAATGGTTTGGTTATATAATCGACACCACCTACCGAAAAACCTTTAACAATGCTGTCTGAATCGTTTAAGGCTGTAATGAAAATAATCGGTATATTTTCATTCTCTTCTTTCGCCTTAATTATTTTACAGGTCTCGTAACCATCTAATCTGGGCATCATAATATCCAGCAAAATCAGGTCTGGACGTGACTGGTTCACCATTTCTATTGCCTGTTCACCGTTTGTTGCAATCACTATCTTATATTTAAGAGAACGTAAGATAAGTGCTATAATCTTTAAGTTATTTGGATTATCGTCAACAACCAGAACAGTAGGTATTTCATCAATGAACTCTTTATTCATGCTCCAAAAAAGAAATTAGTTTTATTTTATAATTCGTTCTCCTTAATTAAGGTATCGAAGTATTCGATGGTTTTAACCAAGCCTTCGCGTAGAGGCACTTTGGGTTCCCAACCATTTAATTTTTCCTTTGCCAGGGTAATATCCGGTTGCCGCTGCGTAGGGTCGTCTTTTGGTAAGGGTAAATGTATAATCTTTGATTTGGATCCGGTTATGTCAATAATTTCACTGGCAAGTTCAAGCATAGTAAATTCTCCCGGATTCCCAATATTAACAGGACCAATAAAACTATCGTCTGTGTTCATCATGCGGGTCATTCCTTCAACCAGATCGCTCACATATTGAAAACTTCTGGTTTGCTGACCATCCCCAAAAATCGTAATATCTTTTCCCTGTAAAGCCTGCATAATAAAATTTGAAACAACTCTTCCATCATCGGGTTCCATTTTCGGGCCGTAGGTATTGAATATTCTGATAATTTTTATCAGAACATCGTTTTGATGGTGGTAATTTACAAATAAAGATTCCGCACATCTTTTCCCTTCGTCGTAACACGAACGAATACCAATGGGATTTACATGGCCCCAATATTCTTCATGTTGCGGGTGAATGCTTGGATCGCCATAAACCTCACTAGTTGATGCCTGGAGGATTTTGGCTTTGATCCTTTTGGCGAGCCCCAGCATATTTATTGCTCCCATAACTGATGTTTTAATCGTTTTAATGGGATTGTACTGGTAATGTACCGGCGAAGCAGGGCAGGCAAGGTTATAAATCTGGTCTACTTCGATATAAAAGGGTTGTGTAACATCGTGTCTTATTAATTCGAAATATGGATTATCGAGTAAATGAATAATCTTTCTCTTTTTCCCGGTAAAATAATTATCCAGACAAACTACTTCATTTCCCTGGTCCAATAATGTTTCACAAAGGTGCGATCCAACAAATCCGGCTCCACCTGTTACAAGTATCCTTTTCATAGTTGTTAATTTTGTTTGTTTTTACGTCCTATCGCATAATAATCGAATGAGAGTTCGGCAAGTTCTTCCGGATCGTAAATATTCCTTCCATCGAAGATAACTTTATTTTTTAATAGCTTCTCGAGAACTTTAAAATTAGGTAATCTGAATTCAGACCATTCAGTAACAAGTATAAGAGCTTCTGCATCGATTACTGCTTCGTATTCATCTTTAGCATAGGTAATTTTATCGCCCAAAATTCGCTGAGCTTCTTCCATTGCAACCGGGTCGTATGCCACAACACTGGCTCCGGATTCCAGAAGTCTATCAATAATAACCAATGACGGAGCCTCGCGCATATCATCGGTTTTTGGTTTGAAGGCCAATCCCCACATGGCGAATTTTTTACCTTTTAAATCACCGTTGAAATGTTTTTGTATTTTATTGAATAAGATCGATTTCTGACGATAATTAACTGCCTCTACAGCTTTTAAAATTTCCAGCGAATAATCATGTTCGTCGGCGGTACGTATTAGCGCCTGTACATCTTTGGGAAAACAAGAACCACCATATCCGGTACCTGGATATATGAATTTATGTCCTATTCTGTTATCAGAACCAATTCCTTTTCGTACCGAATCAACATCAGCTCCAACAATTTCGCAAAGATTGGCAATGTCGTTTATAAAACTGATTTTTGTGGCAAGCATCGAATTCGCTGCATATTTTGTCATTTCTGACGATGTAATATCCATGAATAAAATTGGATGCCCGTTAAGCAAGAATGGTTTGTATAAACGTTTCATTACTTTCTGAGCCGCTTCTGATTCCGTCCCGATTACTATCCTGTCGGGTTTAAGAAAGTCGTTCACAGCACTACCTTCTTTTAAAAATTCAGGATTAGATGCAACATCGAAAGGAATATCTACACCTCTTTTATTTAATTCGTCAAGAATTGCTTCTTTTACTTTTTTTGATGTACCTACCGGAACAGTACTTTTGGTAACGACAACAAGATAATGATCCATGTGTTTACCAATTTCGCGCGCAACACCGATTACATATTTTAGGTCGGCACTTCCATCTTCATCAGGAGGAGTGCCTACCGCAATAAAAACAGAATCGGCATCTTTGATACTTTCGGCTAGGTTTGTTGAAAATAATAAGCGGCCTTTTCCCACATTTTTTTTATAAATGTCTTCTAATCCCGGTTCGTAAATTGGAATTATTCCGTTATTAAGTTTGTCGATTTTATTTTGATCGATGTCAACACAAGTTACATTTACACCTGTTTCGGCAAAACAAGTGCCCGAAACCAAACCAACGTAACCTGTTCCCACAACTGAAATTTTCATAATGTATACTTAAATGTTTAACTATCAGATTCTATAAATTTATAATGAATGGTGGACAAGTTTACTAATAATAATCGTTATAATTCAGGAATAATCCCTTAATTTTCATGAGTATTTTGTGAATAAAATTATCAGTAAAATGCTGATAAAACAAGATATCTAATAGGAAAAGACTGTTTTTTAATTACAGTGTAGAATTGCTGTTGGATTCATTGAACAAAACACTTATCTTGAGCTTTTTCTTACTAATAAATGTAGCTAATAGTTCAATATTAAATCTGTCACTCGTTTTTCAAATTGATCTTATATCAGTTAGTATTCTAAAATATAGATAATAGAAAAATAGAATCAACCGAAAATATAAATTTCACTTTGGTAAAATAAGGATTGTTGAGATAGCTTTAAAAATGAATCGATTAAATACATTAATTGTTTAAATTTAATAAACCTAATGAATAACGAGATAGAACCATTAAAAATAAAACTGGCCAATGAGGAAAAAGCGAGGAAGGAGGCCGAACGTCTTTTAGAGCAAAAATCCCTTGAATTATCACAGTCAACAGAAAAACTGAAGAAATTTCAATCGAACCAGGAAAAAACTAATTTAAATGCTCAAAATGAGCGAGAGTCTGAATATCAAACAATGATGGAAAGCATTAACGATATGATTTTCAGACTCGACATGAAAGGGAATATTCTTTTTACTAACCAAATAGTCAATAAAATTTTTGGGACAGACAACGAATCTTTTATTGGGGAATCGATCCTGAAAATTTTTCCTGAGTCTGAAAGGAAACGGATTTCAGATCATTTTGTCCGATTGGTGATGGAGCGTATTTGTATAAGTAATTACGAAATTCCGGTTTTATCACGTCATAATAAAAAAATATGGGTAAGGTTAAATATCCAGCTGTCAAGTTCAAAATGCAAACTGTGTGAATCGAAACAAAAGGCTTTGTTTGGAGCTGAAACGGAGGTGAAAGCTGAAGAAAATTGCGATTTTAAGGAAATAATTATTGTTGCACACGACATAACCCAGCGTAAAAACCAGGAATTAGAGATAGAACATAACTTTAGACAACAGGTTATTCTTTCAAAAATTTCGATGAATTATAACTCATTAGAGAAGTTTGATAAGAAAACAAATGAAGCTTTAAAAGATATAGGGGAACACACCCAGGTAAGCAGGGTGTATATTTTCGAAGACAGTATCGACGGACAATCGACAACAAATACTTACGAGTGGTGTAATAACGGGATTGAGCCACAAATCGATCAATTACAAGAAGTGCCGTATTCAATCTTTCCCTCTTGGAAAAAGATATTGAAAAAAAATGGCATGGTATATTCCGAAGATATTAAGAATCTGCCCATAGACATTTACGATATACTTGAACCGCAGGGAATAATTTCAATTATTGTGCTTCCATTTTTTTTCCAGGGGAAAATAACCGGATTTATTGGCTTTGATGAATGTAAGAGTAACCGAAAGTGGAAAAAGTCGGAGATTGAACTTTTACGCACGGTTGCCAATATCATCTCCAATAATTTCATGCGCCATCGAATAGAAAATGAATTGATTAAAAGGGAAAAGGAAAACAGAATAATTATCGATTCAATTCCCGATGTGATTATGCATGTTGACAAAAATGGGAAAATAATTGCACTGAAATCGGCACAAGCTTCTAATCTTTCAAACCTGATTAAAGAAGAGAATAGTAAAACAATCCAATCAGCATTTAACGGCAAGATTGTTCCTTTATTTCAGGATGCAATTCTTAAATGTTTGCAAGAAAATAAATACCAATTTGAGTTTAAAAACTTAAACTGGGACGAGGTTGAGTATTACGAAGCCAGGTTGGTAAAACTAAATAACGAAGATGTTTTAATTATAATCAGAGATGTTACGGTTATAAAAGAAAACGAAAAACAACTGGAAATTGCGAAAAATAAAGCTGAAGAAATTTCGAAGATGAAAACGGAATTTTTAGCGAATGTTTCGCATGAGATAAGAACACCAATGAATGCCATTCTGGGATTCAGCCAATGGTTGCACGAGAATATTGATAACAGTTTGCATAAAGAATATTTGTCGTCAATTATAAATAGTGGAAGAAACCTGCTTGATGTACTGAACAATATTCTCGACCTTTCGAAACTGGAAGCCGGCACAATCGATATTGAATATAATCCGATGAACATACTCGATATCATTTCGGATATTAAGTTGGTATTTCAAACTGAAGTTGAGGCAAAAGGTTTGAATTTGAAAATCACCACTGATAGATCGGTTCCAGATAATATATTAATGGATGAACTTCGTTTCTACCAGATTATTTTCAACCTGGTTAGCAACGCGGTTAAGTTTACCGAAAAGGGTTATATACATATATTTGTTTTTGCTACCGATAGTGATAGCGATAACGATGATGAAATTAACCTGATTGTTTCCATTGAAGATACAGGTATTGGGATTAAGGAAGATCAATACAAAAGAATATTTGAATCGTTCACCCAGCAATATGGAGAGAGTAACCGAAGTTACGACGGAACCGGACTTGGATTGACAATAGTGGATGGCCTGTTGAAGAAATTGAAAGGCTCAATCCAGGTAAGGAGCGAAGAAAATAAAGGAACAACATTCACCATCACTTTTAATAATGTTAAGATTCAAAAATCAAAAGATGAAATTATTGGCAAAAATGAGGACGATAATTACATGCAAAGAATTTTGGAACCTTGTACGATTATGATTGTGGATGATATTGATTTTAATATTGAGGTTTTAAAGGCTTTAATTGATTCTGAAAACGTGAAATTTATTGAAGCAAAAGATGGCACTCTGGCCCTTGCTAAATTAGGAATCGAAAAACCAGATCTTATTTTTATGGATATTCGAATGCCCGGATTAGACGGTTTTGAAGTTACCCGTATTATTAAATCGAATGAGAACCTGAAAGATATCCCGGTCATTGCGTTCTCTGCTTCCACTTTAAAAACGAAGAAGGACTTAATTTCTCTTATGTTCGATGATTATCTGCTGAAACCTGTATTTAAAAAAGATGTGGATAACTTATTAAAAAAATTTCTTCCTGACCACATAAAATTCATCCCGAAGGAAGCTGTTCAAGAAGAAGAGAAGGTTGTGGAGGTCTCTCCCGAATGTTTAAAGAATATTTATACAATAATAGAAGAACTGGAAAATGACCTTTACTTAAAGTGGGAGAAACTAAACGGCGGATTGGTAATATATGAAATAGAAGCCTTTAAGAATCAGCTCTCTGATATAGCCAAAAGATATGACTGTAGTCAAATTGCTCAGTATTGCGCGGAACTTGGAATGGGACTACAGTCGTTCGATATCGATCTGATTGAAAAGGTTATGAGTTCATTCCCTCAATTATTGAAAAAACTTAAAGAAGTAGCATCACAATACAATAATGAAACATAAAACCGTATTCTAACAAGTTTATGCAGAGGTAAAGAAGGTGGAGTGTTATATGCGCACTGTTTGTTGTTGGTTAATTGATTGAATTCCGGTGTTCGCCTTCTCCGTCAGCTCTGCTGCGGGGAAGGCGAACAAAATACTAAAAAAGTCCTTGACGGAATCGGATTCCTCGTCAGCTTTGCTGCGAGGAGTTTCAATATGGTAATTACAATTGTGCTTTTGGTAAAGTAAACCAAACAGTGGTGCCTTCTCCGTATTTGCTTTCAATTCCTATATCTCCGTTGTTGCGTTTTACAAATTCCTGGCACAAAACCAGTCCAAGTCCGTTGCCCTGTTCCTGTTCGGTGCCATAGGTAGAGACTTTCGTATCGATACTAAAAAGTTTTTCAATTGCATCAGGCTTTATCCCGATACCATTGTCGCTAACTTTAATTTTTGCATAATCACCAATATCCTCACTACTCACCAGTATTTTTCCTTCGGCGCTGGTGAATTTTATGGCATTGGAAATTATGTTTCTTAAAACCACCAAAATCATATTTTTATCGCCAAATACGTTTAAAGTGTCCGTAGTTTCGTATAGGAGTGTTATGTTTTTTGCCTGTGCAATATTCTCTTGTTTCTGAATTACTTCAGAAAAGATTTCCTGCACATTATAGTCATTAGGTTTAAATTTTATCGAACCAGTTTGCGAACGTGCCCAGCGTAAAAGATTCTCAAGTAAATCGAGTGTATTCTTCGACGTATTTCCAATATCGTTAAGCAACTCATCAATTTCATCTTTCGATAAGAACTCCCCGTTTTCCTGGATGATCTGAATAAAGTTCATTATAATTCCAAAGGCTCCACGTAGATCGTGAGAGATGATTGAAAAGAATTTGTTTTTGCTTGTAACTTCCTGTTCAAGCAGGTTTTTAGTAGTTTTTAATGTAAGATGTGTTTTTACCCTGGCCAGTAATTCACTCCCAATAAAAGGCTTGGAAACATAGTCAACTGCTCCCAGTTCAAAACCTTTAACAATGTCCTCTGTTTCTGTTTTAGCCGATAAAAATATCACCGGAATATCTTTGGTTTCTGCATTGCTTTTAAGAATTCTGCAGGTTTCGTGTCCATCCATTACGGGCATCATTACATCAAGCAGAATCAAATCGGGTTTTATTTTTGCAACAGTATTTAATGCTTGCTGGCCATTCATCGCAATAGCCAGTTCGCAATCGAATTTGGCTAAAAGGTTGCCTAAAACCTGTATATTTTTGGGGACATCGTCAACAATTAGTATTATAGGTTTCTGATTATCGCTATCTCGCATTATAACATTATTTTAAATGGTACTTTTTTCCTCCAGCCTGCTTTTAAAGTTAGCCAGAATCTTTTCAAAATTGGTTATGGTTTCGGGTAGGCGTTCCATGTCGTAATTATCAACTTGTTCCTCAACCTGATCACTCCAGTGTTTGAGCAGCGATGAGTTATACTTTTTCGCAATTTCTCTTACACGTGCCGCGAGGGTTTTAATCTCTCCAAGAATAAATGTGTTTCTGCTGGTCTCCCAGTCGGGGACAATGTTTTCTTCCAGTACTTTAATCAGTTCCGGCAGGTTGGAAACTTTACTTGGTTGAACAACCTGTTCTTTTTGTTTTTCCGGTTCTGTATGTAAAGGTTCTTCGCGGTATTTTAGATGTTTGCACAATTTTGCAAGCAGATCTTTTTGCGAGAAGGGTTTTCTAAGGTAGCCATCAAAATCGGCCTCTTCAATTTTTTGTATATCTTCATTCAGTGCCGATGCCGTGAAGGCAAGAACCGGAATGTGTTTTAGTTTGTCGTCGGTCTTTAAAACTGCAGTGGCCTGATAACCGTCCATTACCGGCATTTTTAAATCCATAAGGATTAGATCGGGAGCCGATTTTTGAGCCAGTTCAATTGCTCTTGCTCCGTTTTCAGCAAGAGTTAATTTTAAATCGGTCGATTCCAGAAAGCTCTGAATAATTTTCCGGTTGGCAAAGAAGTCGTCTACAACCAATACATTGGCAGGTTCAAACACTAGTTTGCTTTTTGTTTTTCGTGCTTCACTACGTTCCGATTCGGTACTCGTTGCAGTTTTCATCGCTCTGAATTTTACATGAAATGCACTTCCTTTACCAACTTCACTTTCAACAAATATTTCGCCGTTCATCATCCCGACAAGTCGTTTGGTAATGGTAAGCCCAAGCCCTGTTCCGCCGTATTTATTTATATTTTGATTTTTTTGTTGTTCGAAAGCTCCGAATATCATCTCAAGCTGGTCTTCAGCAATTCCTATTCCCGAATCTTCAACAATAAATTCAATGTCCTGCGTTTCCGAATCTTTATTTTCTGAGATTTTATGAACCTTCAATTTTACGCCACCTTTGTCGGTAAATTTAACTGCGTTTCCAATCAGGTTTATCAATATTTGTCTTAGCCTGATGTCGTCGATTTCGATTATTCTTGAAACAGAAGGATCGATCTCGGTTAACAACACGATGCCTTTTTTATCTGTTTTGTGTTTAAAGATCTGAACGATTTCTTTTAGTAATGAATGCAGGTCGGTTGACTGATAGTTGATTTCAGTTTTTCCGGCTTCAATTTTCGACAAATCGAGGATGTCGTTAATGATACTTAGCAACGCACTGCCACTCGATGAAATTGCCGATATATAATTCACCAGTGATTTGTCGGTGATTTTATTGCTTAGTATTTCAGCAAAACCAAGAATGGCGTTCATTGGTGTTCGAATCTCGTGGCTCATATTCGCCAGAAACTCACTCTTTGCTTTGTTGGCTTGTTCTGCCTCCAGTTTTGCTTTTTCAATGGCAATGGCTTTGTCTTCCAGTTCTCGGTTAAGCGCCACTACACCTTTGTTGGTTTCTTCCAGTTCCTGGTTAATGGTTTCAATCTCTTCGTTTCGTTCCTGCAACTTCTGAAGCAGGAAAACCAGCTCGTTGTTTTGTGAGTTAATAGTATCAACCATGCTGGAGTCGCCTCTTTCAATGGTTTTTTGAAAAGCGCTCTTGATAGCAGTGATTTTATTACCGTTAAGATTGGAAGAATAGGAGGGAAGCCACTTGGCTGCCGTAATGGTTGTGCCTTTATTCTTTTTGGTTTTTATGTCGAAATCGTCCATCAATCGTTGCGAGCCGGTAAGACCAACTCCCATTCCATTTTGCGATTTGTAGTGGCCTGATTTTATAAGGTCTAAATCGTTTATCCCTCTGCCTTTATCTTTAAATACCAGAACAATTCCGGGACTCTTTTTTGTTCTTTCTGCAATAATAAAATCAATTGTTCCCTGCTGAGCATGTTCAATAATATTCCGACTTAGTTCTGAAACCGCTGTTCCAATTCGAATGCAGGTTGTTTTATCGAACATGATCTCCTGAGCCAATAACGATCCCAGGTTCCGGGCTCGCACGACATCTGACTCGAACTGAACCACAATTGATCCTACTTCATGAATCGTAGCGGACGATAAGAACTGTAGCGTCGTCATTGTTTCTTGAGTAATTCGTTAATAAAAATTCAGCATTTTTTTGTGGATGATCTTTCCAATTAATGTCTTCAAATCGCCATCGTGAGGTTATTCCATCAGACGAAAGACAGAGAAAATCCCCGGGATTAAAGTCATATTCAAAAACTCTGGGTGTTCTCATGTTATGGCCAATAATTCCGCCATAAGAAAGAAGGTTGTTTTTCCTGCCCGATGAATAAACAAAACCATCGATGTTCCCAATCCCGCTAAATGTTATCTTATTCGCCTCTGTATTAATGGAAACAATTGATGCAACAAGGCCACGTGTGCCCCTTGTGCCCGCATGAACGTGGTTAAGTAAAACATCAACCGGCTGTCCTGCCTTTAACAAAATTTGTTCACGTGCAAGCTGAGAAGCCATGTGAGCCTCTTTTCCGTGGCCCAGACCGTCCATTACCGCTGTAATTGTTTTTGTAGGGGATATATGATTGATCACATAGCAATCACCATTTAACATTTCTCCAGGTTTGCTGCGCGAAGCAGCTCCAATTCGTAATGAATTATTGGCACCTATCCACTTTCTGTTCGGTAACCATTTTAAAGTTCGGATGCAATTGTTATACTGTTTTAATCCGTTTAGTTCGTTTTCGCTAATGAATGAAGTATCTGTAGAATTAATTTCAAAAACATCAGAGAAACGTCGAATGGATCCAAGACCGATGCCCAGCGAAACTTTATTTGAGAATCCATCTTTTAAGGCCATTTCAATATCGGGTATTCCCGGGCCTGAATCGCAGCACCATACCTCAATTCCATTGTCCCCTTCCTGGTTTTTAACTTCGTTCACCAGAATTTTACCTTTTCGCCCACCATGTTTTAATACGTTGGTAACCAGTTCGGTTACCACAATGGCTATTTCGCCCGATTTTACATCGTCGAAACCAATTTGTTTGGCCAGACTTACCGATTTTCTTCTGCAGATACCAATATCTGATTCATTTTCGATAAGTAAAGTAAGTTTCTGTTCGCGAGTTATCTCCATTTCATTACTCTGACAATTGTTCCTTTTCCTTTCTCAGTACTAATTTCAAAGCGGTCAACCAAACGTTTCGTTCCAGGCAAACCATATCCCATTCCCATCCCGGAAGTATATCCGTCGCTCATTGCAAGTTCCAAATCTTCTATTCCGGGGCCTTCATCTATACAGGTAACAATCAAGGCATTTCTTTCGTCAACCAGACCACGTTCTATAAGTACTTCGCCGCCTCCTGCATAGTTATACATATTCCGGAATAGTTCAGAAACAGCGGTTGTTATCCGGGTTTGTTCTACTATTCCCATACGGGCTTCTTTTGCATAATGACGTACAAGTTGTCTTACCTTTACAATGTCGTGTTCTGTTTGTACAGGATATTTGCCGAGTTGGTCCCAATTGTTATCGAAACTAATTTCGTTCATTGGCTCCTCTATTAGATAAACTCTGTATTGTCAAGTCTTTCCTGTAACATTTCAATACCTTTTTCCATGTTCAGAGCTGTATCAACGCCGGGCATTTCCAGCCCGAGTTCAACAAGTGTAATGGCAACGGCCGGCTGCATTCCCACAATTACTACTGCAGCATCCATTATTGAAGCCATCGAAGCCATTCCTGAAAGCATTCGCCCGATAAATGAGTCAACCATTTCCAATACTGAGATGTCGATTAATACACCTTTGGCACCGGTTTTCTCAATTTCTTCCAGTATTTGAGCCTGTAACTGAATGGCTAACTTATCGTGCATATCTACCTGAATTGAAACAATCAGGAAGTCACGAATTTTTATGATGGGTATCTTTTTTTCGTGTAAGCCTAAATTCATTTACTTTTCAGTTTCTTCGTTTTCAGCAAATTCTGTTTTGATTTTTCCATCTACCAATTGGTGGTTTTTGCGCATGGCATAAATCATGGCATCCTGCAATGTCGCTTTGGTACGAATTACAGATAAATCGATACCTAAATGAACAATGGTTTGAGCGATGGCCGGACTGATACCAGAAATAATACAATCGGCGCCAAGCAGTCGGGCAGAAGTAACTGTTTTAAGCAGGTGATTTGCAACCTGTGTATCAACTGTAGGAACTCCGGTAATATCCAGAATGGAAATGGTGCATCCGGTTTCAACAATTTTATGAAGCAGGTTTTCCATCATGATCTGGGCACGCTGACTATCGAGTGTTCCAATAACAGGAAGAATAAGAATATTGTCCCAAACTTTGGTTACCGGGCTTGAAAGTTCCAGTAAATCGTCTTGTTGGCGAAGAATTGTTCTTTGTTGCTCTTCAATTTTAGAGAGCTTTTCTTCCAGTTCTTCCCGTATTTGTTTGCTTTGTTTTAACTCGTAGGTTAAATCGTCGATAAGAATATTAATTGCTGCTTCAACTCCGGTTAAGTCATCCTCTATTTCAGATTCAACTCTAACCTCCAAGTCACCTGCTGCAACTGATGATAACACATCTTCAATGTGTTCAATACGTTCTTTTGCTTTTTCGAATACAATTTTTTCTGACATAAAATTAGCTTTTGCTCATTAACCATTTAATTCCTTCTTCTTCAGTTTTAAAAAACTCGCCTTCAGCATCAACCTTACCGGTTTTCATCATTACCCGAGCGAGCATTCTAACTGCAGCGTTTCCTCCGATATGTGCAATGTGGGTGAATCCGAATTCATTTACCATGCCGTTTGATTTTTCTCTGGTTTCCCGACTCTCCATTTTGCCTTCATCATCAAACTGCATGCATAGTTTACAAGAGGAAATTCCTTCAGCAAGTTTTTTCATTTCTTGTCTAATCTCATCAACATCACTGGTGTGAAAATCGCCTTGAAATTTAAGATGTACGATTTGGGTGTCCTGGTCATACCACAACTTATGTTCCATGAAAATATTATTAATGGTTTGTAATTATCGATTCCTGACACAAATAAAACAATCTGAATGCAATAACGAGACAACATTAATACGTGTTTTTGCTAAGTATTTTGCTGAATTTCATATGGCCATAATGCTTACTTAAAAATCAGCTTTTTGCTTATGTTATGTTCCGATTTATAAGTAAAAGTATTTAAATTCTATTCTCGCCAAGGCGTTAAGTTAAATTTGAATTTGTTCATATAATAATTTTAAGATCAGATTAAAAAGATTCTCTACATTGCAGAGCAGTAATATTAATTTTAGAATTTATGATTTCAAGAATTGTCTTAGTGATTGTGGCAATTGGACTGCATTTGACTACATATGCCCAGATAACCAATAAAATTAAAGCAGAGGCCAAAAAACAAAGCGAATATTCTTTCAATCTTTGTAAATATCTGCATCAGAATCCTGAGCTATCGTTCCAGGAATTTGAGACGGCCGACCGGATGGCTAAGGAATTAAAAGATATTGGGTTTGACGTGACTGAAAAGTTTGCCGGTAACAGTGTTGTGGGAATATATAAAAATGGCAATGGGCCAACAGTAATGTTGCGCACTGATATGGATGCGCTTCCTGTTAAAGAAAAAACAAATTTGCCGTTTGCCAGTACAAAAACTGCTGATTTAAACGGGAATGAAGTGTCAGTTATGCATGCCTGCGGACATGATATTCATATGTCGACCTGGACCGGAACATTACGAACACTTGTAGCATTGAAAAATGAATGGAAGGGAACCTTGCTTGTAATAGCGCAGCAAGCAGAAGAATACAGCGGTGGAGCCGGACAAGCGATTGATGAAGGACTTTTTTCAAAGTTTCCGACACCTGATTATGCCTTGGCTTATCATATTAATCCCGAATTGAAATCGGGAACGATTGGATTGGTTGAAGGTCCTGTTTTTGCCGGAGTTAAAACAGTTGAAATTACCGTTCATGGAAAAGGCGGGCATGGTGCTTATCCCGAAAAATGTATTGATCCGGTGGTTATTGCTTCTCGTATTGTCATGGATTTGCAAACCATTGTTAGTCGCGAAATTAGTCCGTTGAAACCCGTTGTGGTAACAGTTGGTTCTATTCATGGCGGAACGCGCCCGAATATTATTCCAGATGAAGTAAAAATGGAACTCACTCTGCGTTATTATTCTGAAGATGCAATTAAAAAGGTGATTTCGTCTATAAAACGAATAAGTAAATCAGCAGCAGAAATGGCAGGTCTGGAAAATAACGAACTTCCTTTTGTAAATGTTTTACCGGCAACGACTCCTCCTGTTTTGAACGACGCAAAATTAAGTCATGAAATAAACGGATTTGCATCCGAAATAATTTCACCTAAAAATATTCTGGAAGTTTCGCCTGCTATGGTTGGAGAAGATTTTGGGAAGTACGGATTAACAAAAGAAGATATTCCGATTTGTTTAATCTGGCTGGGCAGTACAAGTCCTGAACTAATGGAAAAACTAAATTCGGAAGGTGAAAAACCAAAACCTCTGCATTCTGCCGAATTAACTCCCGATTATAAAAATACCATTGAAACGGGTATTTCTGTTATGGCCGGGAATGTTATAGGTTTATTGAAAAAATAGAAAACGCTCGTTATTTCAGCATAGTTGAATATAAAAGAGGCCGTCTCAATACAAATTTTGAAACGGCCTCTTTGTTTATACCTTATTTTAATATTAATGCTGTAAAATCCATCGGAGAGTTATTATTTCGCCTGCCCGAAATATCTTTATCCGGAAAGTTTTTCCTGATTCCTGAGCATTTAAATAATCAAAAAACTTAATCATGTTTTCTTCTGAATTTAACGGTATATCATCAAATTGAAGGATAATATCACCTCCTCCAAGAAATTCAGTTTCGCCAATCTGCATTTTTACATAACCACCTTTTAATCCCATAAAGTAACCCGGCGAATCTTCTGCAACGCTCTGAACCAAAAGCGCTCCTTCCTGTGGAACATTAAGAAGTTTACAGAAATTGCTGTTCATGGTAATTATATCGGTCCCGAACCAGATTCTGCCAGTTTGCGATAAGATTTCTTTGGCAATGGATGACGTTGCTGCGAAGCCTAACCCTTCAAAACCTCCTGAAAAAGAAAGAATCGAACTTACAATTCCTACAACTTCGCCCTGCATATTAAACATAGGACCTCCGCTGTTCCCTTTATTTATGGATGCATCGGTTTGAAAGAATTCCATCAATTTTGTTCTGCTTTGTTCGCTTTTTTCAGAATGTTTTCCACTAATAATACCTGTCGATACTGAATGTTCAAGTCCAAGCGGATTCCCAATTATAAATATTTCATCGCCTATTCTCATTTTTTCCGAATCACCTATTTTTGCAGGCGGAATAGAATTCGCTGGTTTGTTGAGTTGAAGGAGAGCAACATCAGAGGTTCTGTCGATCCGGCGATTAGTGGCTCCAATTGTAGAGCCGTTAGCAAACAGAATTTGAATTTTAGACGCATTGGCGACCACATGTGCAGCTGTTAACACATAAAGGCGTTTATCTCCTACTAAAACGCCTGATCCCATCCCCTCGGCACTGGTAAAGGAGCTTGGGTTTCCAATCCCCATATTTTTTCTCTCCAAAACCTGCACGGTAACTACACTGCTATTAACTTTTGTCACAAGATCAGGAAAGCTCTGTGCACATCCTATAAATATTGTAAAAATCAGAAAACTTAAAAGAAGTAATTTTTTCATATTGGTGTTATTAGAATTAAGTTTCTGTAAGTTAAAACTTTTATTTAACAATAACCCCAAAAAAAGTAGTACCTTTTAGTTTCGATATTTACATTGTAATTAAATGAATTTAAAAATGGAATAATAAATAGGGTGAGTCTTAATTTGCATGCACTTAGTTATTTCAAATAGTAACCGGGAATTTTCAATCGGGATATAAATCACAAACTGAGTTCTACGTATGATAGCGTTCCTATTTGTTTTTATTGAACAACTGATCTGCAGAACAACCTAAATCTTTTTGTTTACAATGCCTGCAAGTTAAAGTTCCACGAATATAGTTATTCCCTGCGGTAGTTAACAAAATAAGAACTATAATGGCCAATAATATGCCGATATCGAATTTGGTAATCAAAAGAATGATTCCAAATATCAAAGGAATTGCTGAGATTAACATATCCGGAATCAGATCTTTCCAGGTTATATCCCTACAAGCAAACGTTGAAATATCACCCTTTTTAAAAAAGAAAGAGCTCAGCCGGCTTCTTCCAAAACCACACAATTTTCCCCAATAGTAACAATTGATGCAATGGTATCTGATTAAGCGGTATTCAAAGATTAAAATATAGAACAGAAATAGCAGCGAGCAAAACCAGACTGCTTTGAACAGTATGTATAACCCGGCGATATAAATTCCAATTGTAACCAGATTCGATAAAAATACTGTTCTGAGCGAATAGTATTCATATTTTCTTATTCGATTCACTATTCAAGCTGCATTGGTTTATTCCAATGCGCTTTACGAGAAATAAGTGTTTTAGGTTTATATCTTTTCGATGATGAATATTTCGTTTCTCTCGAATTCACTCCAATAACGAATAGCAAGTCTTTCGATATAAAGCCAGTACTGTTCAGTTAATAATCCGTAGGTTTGAACTCCATATTTGATTTCTTCCTGCATTTTTGCTGCAATTTCAGGCTTCACTGAAACCCTGATTTTTTGTTTGTTGAATTCCGCAATAATGGTCGGGATTTTCAAAATTGTATCTGAAATTGTAATTAATCCTTGCCCGATGGTGGCGCCGCTACTTATTTGAATTCCGTCGTTAAAGCAACTCAAAGGTGGTTTGTGACCGGCAAATGTGGTAATGGTGAGATTGTTCACTCCAACATTAAAATACTCCATAGCACGAATGCCCATTTTGGCGCCTATAATAGAATAAATACCGGTGTGACCATGAATCTCGTTGGTGAGGCAAATTGCTTTCCATTCTATTAATCCAAATTTTTGCACGGTATTATTAACAATTTTAGCGTATGCCGGCTTGTACAAAGTAGAATCGATAGGAAAAGCTCTGAAAGCCCTGTTTGTATTTAGTACGCCAGATTCAAGTATGGTTGAAATTGCTTCGTTTATTACAGTTCCAGGCATACTCTCGTGCAATGTGACAAATCTTGTTTCGCCTTCTGTCTTCTTCGATTCAAACAGGATCGGCACATTCAGGTAAAGAGGTACTAAATCGTCCCAGAGTTGCAAGTGCTCCTGTTTAATTCGGGCAATAATTTCAGGGTGCTCAAGTACCTTTGAAATTTGTTTTGCATACTGAGAGTTGGTATTTTTAATGGTTTCCAGGTACGAACCGTCAACTTTGTAACTGTCGGTATTGTTCCCAACAACATCGAGCCGAATGTTTTTCCTTTTAAAGTACTGATAGCTTTCCGGTGAAACAGATTCGTTAAAGTCGGTGTTGATATATGGATTGTTATACCATACGATACGATCAATTTTATCTACATATTGAGGATTTTGCTCAATCCAATCGGCATAGGTTTTTAACGATCCCAAAGCTACAAGAGTGATTTTCTCAGGGTATTTTTCAAATATAGAACTGATCAATTCTTGCGAATTTATTTTAACCGGTAAATTATGTTTTTCTACAGGAAACGCCCATTGAAGTTTTTGGGTGTAAGCAGCCCAAACAGGTAACTCTTTATCCAGTTTTTCATCGGCACCAACAGGTATTCCTTCGTGATGATAAGCGGAGAGCAAATTATTTACCTTAATAAAAATAGAGTCGGGGAGTAAAGTGCCCTGCGAACAGGTAATAGCCAAAACACGCGTTTCGTTTTGAGCTAAAAACATTGAAATGGCACGCATATCATCCAATGCGCCATCGGTATCGATTATAACATGGTATTTTGGTTTCCCTGAATGAGCGAATAAAGATCCGCTGAAAATAAGGGATAATAATATGAGTGCTAAAATATTTTTGAACATTGGTAAATGCTTATATAATTAAACTTTAAAAGTTTTTTATGTTATTGCTATATAATTAAAAACTCCCTTTAAAATCGGAGAGGAAATGTCAAAAGTATCCAATTTTTCTAATCTTTAAAAGAGGTATTATTCTACCGGAAATACGAAATTTCAAAAGAGAAGCATGGCAAATTATAAACCGGTAATTTTGACAATAATAATCTATAAACGATTTAATAAAAATGAGGCTACTCAAAAAGAATAGCCTCATTTTCGTTATAATATTCCTAAAAGCTCAACAGAAGTTATTTGTCCGCTTTTGCTTTTTGCATAGGATTTTGTCCCATTGGGAAACCTCTTCGTCCACCAAATCTCGATTTATATAATTCGAATCTGGTAGGTTGTTTCTTTTCTGGCCAGTAATTGTTATTCAAATCAGTATCTGCTGTTTCCTGATACGGATCGAGTATAATCTGTTCAACCTCTTTGTTAAACATGAATACTTTTGATACTTCTTCGTTATTTTTTCTCCATATTTCAGCCGGAATGTACTGTACATCTTCTGTACCATCAGCGAATTGAAACTTAAGGATAATAGGCATAACCAAACCACCAATATTTTTAAAATCGATCTGATAAAAGTTCAAATTACTTCCCAACAAATCTTTTTCTTCCTTACTTAAACTGTTCAAAAACTTGTCGTATTCTTCTTTGTCAGCTTTGGTTACTTTGTACTTGTCGTAATTAGTGTAAAAATCTGCTGCTTCCGGATTGTTTACCAGGTATGTTTCATCAGCCAGTTCTTTGTTGCGCATTTTTGTAATTGAAACTTTTTCTGCTTCCTCTGTTTCTTTCTCCAGAGTTTTTTCAATTTCAGGATCTTTAGTATTGGCCTGGTACCATGTTACTTTATCCATTGAAATGTCGCAATTGTCGGTAGTGAAGAACCATCCACGCCAGAACCAGTCTAAGTCAACTCCTGAAGCGTCTTCCATGGTACGGAAGAAATCAGCCGGGGTAGGGTGTTTAAACATCCAGCGTTGCGCATATTCTTTAAACGCATAATCAAATAATTCGCGGCCCATTACAGTTTCGCGTAAAATGTTTAAAGCAACACAAGGTTTTGCATATGCATTACTTCCAAGGCTCCAAACCGATTCAGAGTTGGTCATTACCGGAGAAATGAATTTTTTATCTCCTCTCATATAAGGGACAATGCTGTATGCGAAACCACGTGTAGATGGATAACCAGGTTCCCATTCCTGTTCGGTTAAGAATTGTACAAATGTATTTAAACCTTCGTCCATCCAGGTCCACTGACGTTCGTCGGAGTTTACGATCATTGGGAAGAAGTTATGCCCAACTTCGTGAATGATTACGCCGAGCATTCCATATTTGGCACGCTCGCTATAAGTTCCATCTTTTTCAGGACGTCCGCCATTGAAGCAAATCATTGGATATTCCATACCAATTTGGTCGGTATGTACGGAAATTGCAACCGGATACGGATAATCGAATGTAAACTTAGAATATGTTTTTATGGTGTGTGCTACAACTCGTGTTGAGTATTGTTCCCACAATGGATTTCCTTCTTTCGGGTAGTACGACATGGCCATTACCGTACGGTCGCCAAATTTTACTCCCATGGCATCCCATATAAATTTACGGGAAGACGCAAAGGCAAAGTCGCGAACATTTTCAGCTTTGAACACCCATGTCTTTTCCTTTTTTACTTTTCCTTTTTCTGCTTTTTCGGCATCTTCCTGCGAAACAATGGCAACTGGCTCATCAGCTGATTTGGCTTTTTCAAAACGTTTAATTTGCGCTTGAGTCAGCACTTCTTTGCTGTTTTGAAGAACACCGGTTGCACCAACCACATGGTCGGCAGGAACAGTTAATTTTACCTCAAAATCGCCAAAAGGCAAGGTAAATTCGCCTGTGCCAAGAAATTGTTTGTGCTGCCAGCCTTCAACTTCATTGTAAACAGCCATGCGTGGATAAAACTGCGCGATTGTATAAATGTAGTTGTCTTCGTCTTTGAAATATTCGTACCCCGAACGTCCGTGATCCGTCATGCGGTCGTTAATGTTGTACCACCATTTAACTGAAAAGGAGAATGAATCTCCCGGTTTTAGTGGTTGTGGCAAATCAACTCGCATCATAGTTTTATTAACGGTAGCTGAAAGCTCGTTACCTTTTGAATCTTTTACGTAATCGAGTTTAAAACCACCATCGAAATCGTACATTAAGCGTTTCAGTTGAGCAAAAGAAACACGTTTATTTAACCCGGAACTCATGGTTTTATACGTGTCTGAATTTTTTGCCCGCATGTTCTGATCGAGTTGCAGCCATAAATATTTTAAAACATCGGGAGACTGGTTGTGATAGGTAATGGTTTCTTCACCATAAATCCGTTGAGTTTCATCATCGAGTCTGATGTCCATTTTATAATCGGCTTTTTGTTGCCAGTATTCATGTCCAGGTGCTCCTGATGCTGTTCGGTACACATTTGGAGTGGCCAGTTCTTGTTTTAACTGCCTGAATTTGTTCAGGTTAATATTCTCCTGTGCTAGAAGAATGGTGTTTGAGATAAATAAAAGGGTAATAAAAAATAAAATTTTTCTCATTATGTAGATCATTGTGCAGTATAATTATCAAAATGCTAAAGGAAACAAAAATAGCAATTGTTTACTCTTATTGTGATTTCTACCATAAAATTCAGGGAATATTTACATAAGCTTATTTTAGTAACAGCTCTGATATAAATCCGGGAGTTGTTAAAACAGTGCGCGTCCGGTTTCCAGCATTAAAATCAGGGATATTCCGAAGGCCATGCCCGAAATAAAAATTCGCCAGAAATCATGTCTCACTTTAAATATCCGGGTAGTTAAAAATAACAACAGAAAATATACAGCAAGGATAACAATTTGTCCTATTTCAAGCCCAATATTAAAAGCAAAAAGGGGAGTGAGAATATTTGATTCGCGGCCAAGTAACTCTTTAAGGTAATTCGAAAAACCCAGTCCGTGAATTAAGCCAAAAAATAAGGTAATTAGATATACGAAACGATTATTCCTCGATTTAAAAGGAAGAACATTTGAAACAGCGGTTATAAAAATGGTGACAGGAATTAAAAATTCAATAATATTGGAGGGAATTGTCAGTATCCTCAGGGTCGATAACGCAAGTGTTACCGAATGCCCAATGGTAAAGGCCGTTATTAAAATAAATACCTTGTTAAGTTGTTTAAGGCTGTATCCGGCACATAAAACCAGTACAAATATAATGTGGTCGTATCCACGTAAGTCGATAATATGATGGAAGCCTAACCGCAGGTATGTCTCAAATAAACTCATATTTTTATATTTTTGCCCCTAAATTTTGTAGGGCATGAAAATATATAAAAAAACAATTATTCTACTATTGATTATATTTTTCGCGGGGGGAATGGCAAATGCACATCCTTTTTATGTAAGCCTTTGCCAGGTTGATTATGACCAGGAAACACAGGCACTCCAAATATCAGTTAAAATATTTGCCAACGATTTATTGGTTAGTCTTGGAATCGAAGGTGAAAATGATATTAATCTGGGAGAAGAAAATGAAAATCCTGAAACCGATAAGTTTATTTACCAATATCTGCAAAAACATTTGTCGTTCGAGGTAAACCAAAAAGCTGCGAATTATAGTTACATCGGGAAAGAAATGGATAAGGATGTTGTTTGGAGTTATCTGGAAATAGAAAATGTCAAGAGTCTTGAGAACATTGCGGTTCAATGCGATTTGCTTGTTGACGAATTTGACGGGCAAAGTAATATCATTCAGGTAAACAAAAAGGGAGTAATTAAAAATTTATTGCTGAATAAAAATAAAACAGATGGGACATTGAATTTTACTGATTAGATTCTGTTTCTGATTAATTTTATACATATTGTCAGATTTTTAAATATAAAATTATCTTTGTTTCAAATTAAGTTATTTAATGAATCCAATTTCAGTTGTTGGCGCCTTTATAATTACACTTTCATTTCTATCTTATGGAGTTGGCAGTATTTATCTTCTCCGTTTTAAGAAAGTTAGTTCTGTTGTGTTAATATATTTAACGCTAGGAATATGTTTTGATTTTACGGCGATACTATGCATGATTGCAGGAGCTGACGATCCTTCTTTTACTCCACATGGAATACTGGGATACATTGCTTTTTTGTTAATGTTGATTAGTACAATTGGAATGTGGCGGATTTATTTAAAACATGGCAAGAATGCCCCGGTAGAAAAAAGATTCATGTATTATTCCCGGTTTGCGTATTTATTTTGGGTAATAGCGTATTTCACCGGGAGCTTAATTGTAATTTGGAGGTAAATTATGTCGAACGACTGGAAAGACAGATTGGGAATGGTTTATTCAACAAATCCTGATTTTCAATTCGAAAAAGATGAAGAAGAGCAGGCAGAAACCCTGCCGGCAAAACAGCAAGATTTGCGGGTGTCGCTCGATCGAAAAAAACGTAAGGGAAAAGCGGTTACACTTATTACCGGTTTTGTTGGTGCCGACAACGATTTAAAAGACCTGGGGAAACTGTTGAAAACCAAATGTGGAGTAGGCGGTACAGTAAAAGATGGCGAGATACTTATACAGGGTGATTTTTGTACGCGGGTAATTGATATCCTGAAAGACGAAGGATACAAAGTAAAACGTTCAGGCGGCTGAAATTGAAACGAATAAAAAGCCCGTTCCTAAACAATAAATCATTTAAGAACGGGCCCGGTAACACGAATAGATTTTAGCTGATTAGAATGCCGATTCAGGTACATTCATATCTGCCGACATATGATTAACTTCTTCTTTCCCCTTGATATTTGTATTATAGCCTTTCATTTTTGTTGCCATAAATTCTTTCTTAACTAGTTTGGCCTTTCGTTTATCAAAAGTTTTATCTTTCATTACTTTGGCAGTCAGCTTGTTAACAATTTCGACACTATCGTTGTAGCCATCAATTGGTTCGTCTTTGTCGCATTGAGGAACTACCTTTACGCGGCCTTTCATCACTCCGGGATAGACATAAACCTGTGCAATATAAACTTTGCCGGCTTCTAAATCTGCAGTGAAAAAATTTGTGTTTTCTGCTGCTATCCAAAAAATATGTTCTCCGGGATCGCATTCATACACCGAATAACCTTTTCCCATTGAATAGGCAATGTAATTTTCACCATCAAAAATGTCGATTAATTGTCCGGAACCAAAAGCTACAGTCCTTGTAAAATAGACAGCAGCTTTACCTTCCGAAGGTTTTTTAAAACCCTGTGCAGATGCCATATTCAATCCAATAAAGCATAAAACAAGCATGTTTAGGAATAATTTCTTTTTCATAGTTTGATATTAAATATTAGAAATAAATTTTGAATACGTTAAATGTCGAGAATTTAAACAGAAATACCAAAGTAGAATAAATATTTCTTTTGTAAAATATTTCTTAGTTACTGATTAACACAGTAAATAAGAATATGGCAACTATGAATAACGTTGCACAGGCTATAAATTGAATGAAAGAGTTGTTATATTCTCCCTAATTCTCCTCCGAAATCTCAAACAATATCTTTACTTCAGGATCATATGCAACATTCTCAATTTCTTTTTCAGAATGATATGTAAGCATATTTATCTTATTCTGAATATTGAGGGTTAGAAGCTGGCTTGTGCCATCATTGTAACTTACTTTAATTTCAAACGGAAACGTAAATAAATAATCAGGTTGCTTTTGACGAGCGTTAATAATAAGATTGTTTTTATTTTGAGTCCACGATAATTCCAAAACAGGATGCCCGGGTTGCCAAAGCCATTGATGAAAAAACGATTCCAGCTCTTCTCCCGAAACTGATTCAATTACTTTTCGAAAATCGGATGTCAGGGCAGTGGAATTTTTAAATGCTGAATAATAATTGTGAAGCCCTTCAAAAAATGTGTTATCTCCCAATTTCTGACGAAGCATGTGCAAAAACCACGATGCTTTCTGGTATGAATTGGCACTTAATAAATGTGTATAATCGGTTATTGTGGTGTCAATAACAGGAGCGAAATTTTTGTATGAATAACGAATAACACGTTCTCGGTCATTTTTTAATCGTTCTTTATATGTATTTTCTCCATAAAAATGTTGAAAGTAAACATGAGTCAAATAGGTGGCAAAACCTTCGCTAAGCCAAATGTGGTGCCAGTTTTGTTCTGTAACCGAATTCCCGAACCATTGGTGGGCCACTTCGTGCGCAAATAATCCTTCCTGGCTTCGATCGCTCGTTGCAGAATTCTCGTTATAAAAAATACAACCGGCATTTTCCATTCCTCCGTAACGGGTCTTCGATTGAACGTGGGCAAGTTTTTCGTAAGAATAAGGGCCAATCAACTCTGAATAATAGCATAATGCATTTGATCCATATTGGTAATTTTCAAATCCTTTTTCCTTGTTTTTTGCAAACACCCATGAACTCACCGGGACCTCATGGCATTTGGTTTTATTACCTACTGCAAAATCGGCCACGCCAATAACCATTAATTTGGTAGACAAAGGAACATCTTCTTTCCAATGGGTAAATTCCATATCGCCATCAAGAGGCATTTTTTCTGCCAGATATCCGTTTGAAACTACCTCGTAATGTTCGGGAGCGTAAATTTTAAATTCAAGTGTGGCTTTGTCTGAAGGATGATCAACAGTGGGGAGCCAATACTTTGCCCGGTCGGGCCAGTTGTCGCCAAAAAAGGTGCGATCGCTGTATTTGTTTCTTGAAATAACAAGCCCGTCGCCCGGTATTCCCGCGTATTCTATTTCGAATTCGTAATTGTCGCCAGCATTTGCAGTTTTGTCAATACTAATTTTAAGTTGACTATTTTCATGAACGAATTTTAATTTTTTTTCATTCATTGTAACCTGTTCAACTACCATTCCTGTTTGCTCCTTATCTTTTCCTACCAAATCAAGAACCACCTGATCGCAAGGTTTCAGAAACTTAATTTGCAGCGATGTTTTCCCTTCAATCTTATCGTTTGCATCGTTCAGGTGAATCTCGAAACTGTAATGTTGAACATCGATGCTCTCGAAACGCTGTTGATGTGTTTGAGCAAAAGAGACAGCCAGGTAAAATACAAACAGGAACAAACAGGATATCTTTTTGGCGCTCATCTAATTTCTTTTATTTTAGGGAAACTGAAACAGATTCTAGTGTTTACTTTTTATCAGTGAATACGTAGCAAAAGATGCCAGCCAATGTGCTCCGGCATATTCTCCTGAGTCCATCTTGTCGTAACTGTAATTAAAATGTACATCGCCCAAATCAATCATTTTTTGATTATTAAGAGCGTGTCCCATCTCGTATAAACACCAGGCGCGGCTAAAATTCAATCCATAAAGATGTGCAAGTTTGCCATCAGAACTATCAGGAACAACAGCTACATCGAGGAATTCTTCAGGATGCTTTTCAAACTTGGGAAGAAACTTTTTTAGCCACTTGTGAAATTCATCTTCAGGGAGTACTTTCATCATTAATGAAGCTTCCTGTAAACATGGCGATAGAAAATCGAATCCTCCTGGCTCCCAGGTCAACGGGCAATCGCAATCGCTTTGATAATAATCCCTTGCCTTGTCTTCAATTTTATAGGCCAGTGTTTCATCATATTTCTTAGCCCAATCGTAAGCAAATGACATTCCAAAAGCAATGTTGCTGTGTTCTCCAATTCGGATTGGATATTGTAGTTTGTCGAGAAATTCTGTGAATTTAGCAGAGAGCAATTCTACCAGCGGAGACAGGTTGTCTTGTAACTCTTCAGCTACGGGATCATCCCACTCGCGGAGAGCTTCATCGAGTTTTAAAAGCCAAGCCCAGCCATAAGTGCGCTCGAATGTTTTATTGTACTCGTCATCGAAATAAAAAGCTTCCTTATCAATATTTTCTTTGGTAATGTTCTTTTTTAGTTTGGCAATAATCTCATCGCGATATTTAAAATCGGGGAATTGAGTTAATATTGTAACAAGCGTCCAGTGGCCGTGTACCGACGAGTGCCAGTCGAAACACCCGTAAAATGCCGGATGAAGTTCGTGGGGTAGGGCCAGGTAACTGTCGTCGCCCATGGTATGCTGCGGTTTGTTGGGGTATTCCTGATCGATGCAAGTGTATGCAAAGTGATAAAGATATTCCGCCTTTTTTTCGTCAAACTCCAGTTTCGAGTTCTGAGCATTAATCGACATGCCAAGAAACAAAAAAGACAGAAGTGTAAAAATCAATTTCATATTAAAAAGTATTTATAATTTTTATAACCGTAATTAGAAAACTGTTAGGGCGGATGAAATTATAAACTATTCTTAATTCTTGCCATTATTTTCGCAAAATATCGGCAAAACCTATGTTTTGTTTAATCTTGGAAGGAATTTCATTTAACTGCAAGCTTTTTGTTTTTTACTGAAAGTAATGAATAAATAATATTCATCACCGGAATAATATAATTTGCTCTTATTTCCTCCTGGTGAACAGTGCTACAATTGCAGATGTTACAATACCCATGACTGGCGCGAACAGACTACTTTGAATGATGTAACTTTTCATATTAAAATAGGCTTCTGCCAATTCCTGCGACGATTTGCCCGTATCAACCGAATATGCAATCATATTTTCGAAATAATGCGGTGTTATTATCGCGCAGGTAATATATTGCGAAAGAGGCGTAAGTAAGGTCACTCCTGCTGTAATATATAATCCGGTGAAAAATCCCTGTTTCCAGGTCATTTTACCACCAAAGGAATTTTTTCGCTTATCGAGAAGAGCAACAACGTAAACGGCAACGGCAACAATAGCGAAGAAGTTAGTAACAATGTAATGATATTGGATATTCTCATCATGAAGACCGGCTGCACGTTCACCAATCATCCAGACCAAACTAATTACAAAAAACAGAATGGCCCACTTAATTTCAATAGCTAGTTTTTTCATTTGTTAATAATTAATATTCGATAGCATAATGAAATTAACACCAGAAATGTTCATTTAGTGTTAGAGTTTATTCTGCTTCTTTTTCTGTTTTTTATACGCCTTAACCATCTTCCCAAAATCTTTGTCGCGTTGTCGTTTTTCCTGAATAGAGCTTGAAAAATGTTCCTGTTCCCGCATTAACTTCTGATAATTTTCATAAGCATCGTTCGACAATTCTTCGTTTTCAAGCGCTTCTAAAACAGCACAGCCAGCTTCAGAGGTGTGGGTGCAATCTTTAAATCTGCACTGTTTGGCAAGTTCTACAATTTCGTCGAAGGTAATTTCAATACCGCCCGATACCTCAGTAAGGCCCAATTCGCGCATTCCCGGCGTATCGATAACGATACTGTTGTTATTTAAAACAAATAATTCGCGATGACTGGTTGTATGTTTCCCTTTATTCGTGCTCTCGCTTATCGAATTGGTTTTTAGCACTTCTTCGTTTTTCAAATGATTGATAATTGTAGACTTTCCAACTCCCGACGAGCCAATAAAACAATAGGTATTGTATGGTTGCATTAATTGAAACAACTCTTCCAATCCTTTTTGGGAAATGTTACTGAGTGCAATTACCGGCACCTTTTTTACCCTTTTTGTAATTTCATCGACTAAACGGGTTGTTTCTTCTTCCGGAACCAAATCTATTTTAGTGAGAATGATGATCGGTTCAATTTTTGCAGCATAGCAAATACTTAAATAACGCTCCAGCCTGTTCAGGTTAAAGTCGTGTCCAACCGCCTGTACAATAAAAGCATAATCAATATTTGCTGCTATAATTTGAACCTCTGTGTTCTTTCCAACTGCCTGTCGCTCTAAAATTGAATAACGCGAAAATACTTCCAGAATAATGGCATTGTGCTCATCCATTTTTGTATATCTCACCCAGTCTCCAACAGCCGGAAAATCAGCCTTCGACTGTGCCGAAAACCTCAGATTCCCCGTAATTTCAGCATGGAAAGTGCCCTCTATTGACTGCATTACATAGCGTTCCTTGTGTTCGGCAGTTATTCTGCCCAATTCTGTAGGGCTAATATTTGATGGAATTAATTCCTGTATTTTTTGTATAAATCCTAAAGTTTTCATTGTGTATGTTGTTGATTTGTTGTTAAGGTATTAAATAATAGACGATAATACTTATTAAACTTCCCTTAATTTCCATTTCCCTTTTCTGAAAAGGAAAAGAGCAATAAGAGCAAGCAACGATTCTGCGCAGACTACTGCGAGACAAGCCCCGGCAAGTCCCATGTTCAGAACGATAGCCAGGAAATATGCCAGTGGTATTTCAAATAGCCAGAAACTGAACACATTAATTTTTGTAGGAGTCATAGTATCTCCACTTCCGTTAAATCCTTGCATAAGTACCATTCCCAATGCATAAAATATAAATCCGAAACTGATTATTCGCAGGGCGAGTGTTCCGTTCGCTACCACCGTTGTATCTTCAATAAACAGCCTGATCCAGAATTCAGGGAAAATGACCAGAAGTGATCCCATTATTCCCATAAAAATCATATTGATGTACCCGGTAATCCATACCGAACGCTCGGCACGTTCAGGGTGTTTAGCTCCAAGATTTTGTCCAACCAGCGTGGCGGCAGCATTACTTAGTCCCCAGGCAGGAAGCAGTAGAAATATTACAATCCTAATGGCGATGGTATATCCTGCAATAGCATCAGCTCCGGAAACGGCAATAATCCGCACCAGTAATATCCAACTTGAAGTTGCAATCAGGTTCTGCAGTATACCACCTCCTGAAACACTCAGAAGGTTCCACATTACCTTAAATTTTACTTTCAGGCTGTCCCAGTATAACCGAATGCGATACTTTCCGCTCGAAAGGAGGTAGAACTGGTAAATAACAGCCAGTCCGCGACCTATGGTAGTTGCTATTGCCGCTCCTTTTAATCCAAGTTCAGGGAATGGACCGTATCCAAAAATCAACAGCGGATCGAGGATAATATTGATCATATTTGCCAACCACATCACCCGCATGGAGATGGCAGCATCTCCTGAACTTCTGAACACGGAATTGATAATAAAAAGCAGCATGATAACCAGGTTTCCTCCAAACATAACAGCCGGAAACATATAACCTTCTTCAGCCATTTCGTTTGTGGCTCCCATTACCAACAAGAATGACTTTGCCATTAAAACGCCGGGAACGGCAATTAATAAGGAAACAAAAGCTCCGACCAGTATGGACTGGAATGCAACGACTCCGGCTTCTTTCTGCCTTTTTTCTCCTATTCTTCTTGAAACAAGGGCAGTAGTTGCCACAGCCAATCCTGCTCCAATGGCATAAACAATTGTCATTACCGATTCGGTTATTCCGACAGTGGCAACGGCATCGGCTCCCAGTTTCGAAACAAAAAAGATATCTACAACGGCAAAAACCGATTCCATTATCATTTCCAAAACCATAGGTACTGCCAAAATAAAGATGGCTTCACCCAAACTGCTTTCGGTAAAATCGCGCTCTGTTCCGGCAATCGCCTCTTTTACATCGCGCCAAAGTTTTTTTATATCCAGGTCTTTAATTCTTTTTAAAGACAATACTCTTGTTTTTTTGTATTGCATCTGAAATATATGGAAAATAAAATGAATGAACTAAATGAAAATCTCTCCGGGCCAACCTTAGAACGGTCGGCATATTTTGATGGTTATTAAAACTGAGATCTTCATCTAATTCTCCTTTCCTTTTTAGATGTAGCAAAGATATGGAATTAATTTATCAGAATCCAAATCAATTTTTAAGATAAAGTGAAATAAGTGTGGATTATAATGATTTGAGGAATAGTTTTTTATGAATAAGCATCTCTGGAAACTAACATTTGGGCAAAGCATCGAAATGGGCGAGACCACCTTGCGAAGTTTCCCGGTATTTGCTCTGTAGGTCGATACCTGTTTTATACATTGTCTCCACAACATTATCGAAACTAATACGGTGACGGCCATCGGTTAACATTGCGTAATTATTATGCGACACAGCCCGTTCTGCTGCAAAAGCATTTCTTTCTATACATGGAATTTGCACTAATCCTGCCACCGGGTCGCAGGTTAGTCCAAGATGATGTTCAAGTCCCATCTCTGCCGAATATTCTACTTGATAAATGGTGCCCCCCATCATTTGGGTAGCAGCTCCCGATGCCATGGCGCAGGCTGTGCCAACTTCTCCCTGGCATCCAACTTCTGCTCCGGAAATTGACGCATTGGTTTTTACAATATTACCGATTAATCCAGCAGTAGCGAGGGCCCTTAAAATGTTCCTTTTATCGGTTTTATGTATTTTCTGAAAATATTTTAAAACAGCAGGTAAAACACCACTGGCGCCGCATGTTGGTGCAGCCACAATCATTCCTCCTGCAGCATTCTCTTCAGAAACGGCCAAAGCATACGAAAAAAGCTGTGAACGTTTTCTGAAAGGTGTTGCAAAATTTTGTCCCTTTGTATTAAAACTTTGAGCTTTTCTGGGTAGTTTCAAACCACCCGGTAAAACACCATCGGTTTTTAAACCGCGCTTAATACTTTCGAACATAACCTCTCTTACTTCATCCAGAAAATCCCAGATGTCGTTGTCTTCATATTCGGCAACGTATTCCCAGAATTGTTTGCCGTTCATATTGCACCAGTCGAGTATTTCCGACATCCGTTTGTGCTCATAAATGTCAGTTGTCTCAAGTTCAGTGAAATCGTCAACAATAGTTCCGCCTCCAACGCTGTAACAGGTCCACTCTTCAATAATTGACATATTGGAATCGAATGCAGTAAACTTCATTCCATTTGGGTGTTTGGGCAGAAAAATTTTTGGTTCCCATATTACTTCCAACTTGCGCCCGGCAAAGGTTTCTTTTATTGCATAATCGGTAAGATGACCTTTACCGGTGGCCGCAAGACTTCCATATAAAATCACCTGGAAAGAGCCAGCTCCATTGTTCTTTTCCAAAAACTTAATGCCGGCTTTTTTAGGCCCCATAGTATGGCTGCTCGAAGGACCGTTTCCAATTTTAAATATTTCTTTTATCGATTCCATTGCCAAATATTTTCAGTCACAAATGAAGTCAGAAAATCGATAAATAAACATGAGAAAATAATTATTTTTTTGTTTTTTTCTTGTGAATCTGGGATTCAATAAATGATTTTGTACTTTTAAGCAAAACATTTGAAAATATTTACCTTTTGACAAATGCTTGAGAATGAAATTTATTTTTATTCTTGACTTTTGTCAGCCAACTAAATGATTATGAAATTCTTTAATCTTATTATTGTGATTGTATTATTAGCTGCATGTAGCAGCACCTCTAAAAAGGGAGTAAAACTACCTTATTCAAAGGCTGATTTTGAAGGAGTTATTGATGGCAAAACCACCCGTATGTTTAAAATGGAAAATGCAAACGGCATGATTGTTACCCTGACAAATTACGGAGCTAAAATTATTTCGATTTATGCTCCTGATAAAAAAGGCAAATTCGAAGATGTACTGCTGGGCTTTAAATCGATAAACGATTATGAGCAATACAGTGCTAGCCACGGAGCAGTTGTAGGACCGTTTGCCAATCGGATAGCAAATGCAACTTTCAGTATTGATGGAGAAACATATAATTTTCCTGTAAACAATAACAAAGCTTGCCTGCACTCTGGTCCCGACAGTTGGTACCGCAAAGTATGGGATTACGATAAAAACGGAAATGTTGCCGTGTTTACTCTTGAAAGCCCTGACGGTGAATTTGGTTTCCCTGGCAATAAAAAGGTACAGGTAACTTATACGTTAACTGATGACAATGAGCTAAAAATAGACTACCGGATTACAACCGACAAAGCTTGTCATTTTAATATTACAAATCACAGTTATTTTAATCTGAAAGGGGAGGGGAATGGTAGCATCCTGAACCATGTTCTGGTTATTAATGCCGACAAATCAACACCGGTTGCCAATTCAGAGATGATTCCTACAGGAGAAATTGTTGATATTCGTGGAACCGATCTTGATTTTACTACTCCACATACAATTGGCGAACGAATTGACAACGATCACCCGATGTTAAAATACGGGAGCGGTTACGATTTTAATTATGTAATTAATAAAGATGAACGAGAACTGGCTTTTGCAGCAAGTGCGTTCGAACCCAAAAGCGGGCGTTATATGGAGGTATTTACCACTGAACCCGGTATTCAGTTTTATTCCGGAAACCATTTAAAAGGAACTGAAATTGGCAAATCAGGAAAAGCTTATAACAGCAGAGAAGGTTTTTGTCTTGAAACACAGCATTATCCCGATTCTCCGAATAAGCCCAACTTCCCGTCAACTTTGTTAAACCCAGGTGAGACTTTTAACTCAACCACTATTTATAAGTTCTCAACCAAGTAAAATAAAAAGAGCTGCATTTTCATGCAGCTCTTTTTTTTGAACTATTCTAACTGAATATTATTACTTGTCTTTTACCCGCATAAAGCGGAACATTTTCATCAACCAGTTTGGAAGTGGATGATAACCGCGTTTCCGAAGATCGATATACCAGCCTATTTTTTTAATAACAGGTATACGATGTGTTTCCACAAATTCAATAAGCGTTCCTTCAGGAGCCTGTATGTAGGCGAAATTCCCGGCAGCTTCTCCCATGTCGAACGATTCCATTGCTTTTGCGCTGTCAACAGTAAAAGGATAACCAATTGCTTTTGCTTTCTCGCGAAAAGCATCCATCCCGTTTATATCGAAACAAAGGTGTATGAATCCGGGATCTCCCCAAATTCTTCCTTCGTAAATATCGCGTGGTTCATAATCGATGGCCTGTACCAATTCAATTACCGATTGTCCGAAAAACGGGCTGAAAGCTCCTTGCTTTACATCGGAATGACGTAATAAAACCCTTCTGAATTTTTTATCTCCACCAGGCAATCCTTTGAAATCTTCAAATACATCTGTTTTGTCGTAAACAATCTGGTCGTACTGTAGTATTTCCTGGTAAATTTTCAGACTTTCAGCCATGTCTTTTACCCCAATTACTGTCCCCAAAACACCACCACTTAACGATTTTTCTTTCTTACGGAAAACGCCTTTCTGGTTTTTTATTTCCCAGATATTACCGTAAATGTCTTTCATAAAAAAGTGGTCATTCCCGGCAGGATCTTTTGTAACTTCTGTAAGCAGGTTCAGCCCCGACTTTGAAAATTTCTTGTATACGGCTTTTACATTCTCCGTTTTTATTTTTCCAATGGTAATCCCCAAATCGCCCAAATGAATCTCAAACGAAATAGGTTCGGGTTTTTTCCCTTTATGTTGCCATATTTCAAAACCTCCGCCACCTTGCATATTAAGTGCAAGAACTGCGTGTCTGTCGCGGGTTTTTCCATCGGTGTGTGCCAACATTAATTCGGCTGTTGCCTCGTCTTCAAACATTCTGATGTCCATTGAAAAATGCTTGCGGTACCATTTCCAGGCTTCCTCAACATTTTCAACTCCTACACCCAACTGCTGAATTCCGTTAACTTGTGCTGTCATATATTTTAAAATTTTCTAATACCTGATTTTCTACATTGGTTTTACTTTCGGAGCCATATAATAATACAAACGAGGAAGAAAACGCCGGATGTGTACCATTAAAATTTCCTTTCCACCAACCAAAATTTCCTTTTTTTCTTTTTTTAATTTTTTGCAAATTACACGGGCACATTCTTCTGCCGGCATTCCTTTTTCCTGATTCGCGTCGAGTTTTGCATGTGCTTTACCATCTTTATCAACGGCATTTACCGAAATATTGGTGTTGATAAAGCCCGGAATTATTAGTGAAACTTTTATGTTGTTTTCTTTGTTTTCGGCCAGCAAACTTTCAAAAAAACCGTGTAAAGCCTGTTTCGATGCCGAATAAGATGACCGATACGGAAACCCGAATTTTCCTACAATACTCGATGTTGCTGCAATATGGCCTCCTCCGTTCTCAATCATGTGAACTAAAACCTTTTTTGTAAGAGCGATAGTTCCGAAATAGTTTATGTCGAATATTTTACGATCGACAAAAACCGGCGTTTCGCTAACCAGCGAACGTTGACTAATGCCGCCAAACTGATACAGTGCATCAATTTTTATCCCTTTTTTATCTACTTCTTTAAAAGCATTTTCAATGGAATTTTCATCGCCAAGATCGAAGGGGATTATTGTGGTGCTGCAATTGTTTGATCGACACGATGATGCCACTTCTTCCAATGCTTCTTTGTTGCGCCCCGAAAGGATTAAATGAACATTTTCTTTCGAAAGTTCCTGTGCAACAGCCTTCCCAATGCCGGAAGAAGCACCTGTTATCCAGATGGTTTTATTTGTAAAAATCATTAATTATTTGATTCAGAACTCACGAAGATAACAGAATATTTAAGCCGAAAAAATGAAACATTGCTATTTTTTATTTCTTATTTCAGATAATATTGTCAGGATGACACCTTCTTACTTTTGTGCCCGTTTTTTTGATACCGAAACAACTTTTTCAAACTTGCAGATTCGTACTTCCTTATATCCTTTTAATAGAGATTTATAAGATGAAGGACGGTTGAATTATGCATCTTTTTTCTCCGGAAATACGAGGCTAAACATTACTGCCATAGAAAATGCCAGAAGATAACTGGCCAGCCGTTCTGATACGCCGGTAATGTCGACAAGCCATGTTTTCCAGATTACCGATGATAGCGTACCGGTAATGAGACTGGCAAATACACCTGCTCGCGACAGTCTTTTCCAGAATAATAGTAATAGGACAGCAGGACCGAATGATGATCCAATACCACTCCATGCATACGAAACCAAACCATAAACGGTATCTTCCATTGTTATTGCCAAAAGGAAGCCAACCAGCCCCACTGCAAGTGTAAGTAATTTATTGAGGTGCAACAATCTTTTTTCTTCAATTTTCTTTTTGGTTACATGGAGGTAAAAGTCTTCGGTCATTGATGATGAAACGACCATTAATTGCGATGATGCTGTCGACATCATAGCAGAAACAGCGCCGGAAAGAAGTATTCCTGCTAAAATTGGATTAAGAAGAGTCATTACCATTAATGGTAATATTTTTTCAGAATCGGAGGCAACACCTGCAGCAGCATCTCCAAGTGCGCCGGCTTGTACCAGTCTATAACCGATAATACCAATCATAAAAGCTCCTATATATGCTAAAAGAGTCCATGTAATTGCAAGCCAGCGACTTTGTTGAACTTCTTTTTTATTGCGCATTGCCATCATTCGGGTTAACAGTTGAGGTTGCCCTGTGTTACCAAAAGCCCAGCTTAATCCATTTAAGATTAATAATCCGCCGGTTGCTTGTTTTGCAGTACCGTTGTTTAGTGGTATCATATAGTTGGCGTTTGCAATAGCCTCGGCAATATTTATATTATAAGTGGCTGCAATTCCCAATGCTATTATAGGAAGAACAACACAGGTTATTACCATTAAAACCGCCTGAAAAGCATCAGTCGCAACTACCGTAATAAATCCGCCCAGCATGGTATAAATAGTTACCAATACCGAACCTATAACCATTCCCCAGAATGGATCGATATTGAATGTGTCGTTAAAAATTTTTCCTGCTCCGCTAAATTGTGCAGCAATATAAAGTACAAAAAAGAAAACGATGATTACTGAAGATAAGATTCCAAAACTTCGTTGTATACCGTTGAATTTGGATGCAAATAAACCAGGAACCGTAAGTGCACCGGTTTTTGCAGTCAAATTTCGCAGTGGCTCGGCCATAAATATCCATAAAAACGATATTCCTGTAACACAACCTAAACCTACCCATATTGCAGCAAGTCCTTCGGAATAAGCGAGTCCTGTTAAACCTAAAAGCAGCCAGGCTGATTCGCCAGTAGCACGTTCGGAAAGAGCAAGTGAAAAACCGGATATTTTTCCACCTCCCAGAACAAAATCGTCGTTGGTTTCCGAACGTCGGGCAGAATAGGCAACTATGCAAAGTAAAATAATAATGTAGGCTATAAATACTGCGATCATTTTTTGATGTTTTTTTATGAAAGGCCCCAAATATAACAAGAAATCGCTTATGTACAATTTTTCCACAAAAATTGCATAATAAATTAAAACATGGAGGCAACTATCGCGTATTCGTATCAGAAAGAAATATGATTTGCCTATTCGCTGACTTTTTGTTTTAGACTTTGGAAGCCTTCTCCTAATATTTCTTTGGTGTCCATTACCGTTATAAAAGCATCGGGATCGATGTTGCTTATAAACTCTTCAAGGATAGCAACTTCTCGGCGGCTAACAACCGTATAAATAATTCGTTTCTCCTCTCCGGTAAACATTCCCTCTCCCTGCAGATAGGTTCCGCCGCGTTCCAGATCTAGCAACAGTTTATCTTTTATTTCATCATGTTTTTTTGAAATGATCATTAGTGCTTTGTTGTAACTGGCACCTTCAATGGTAAGGTCGATTACTTTTCCTGTTATGTAAATAACAATCCACGAATAAAGAGGAATGGCCCAGTCGCGAAAGGCAATCAGTCCGAATAATACAATAACCGAATCAACATAAATCATCAGACGTCCCAACTGTAAATGGGTATATTTGGCAATAATCATGGCAATAATATCAGAACCTCCAGATGTGGCCCGCGATTTAAAAATCAACCCAAGACCAAACCCAACAAGCACACCGGCAAAAACACAGGAAAGCAGAACATCTTCAACAAGTGGGGCATCTCCTGCCGACCGAAGCACAGTAATTCCATCGATAAAAATGGAAGTAAGAACAAAACCAACCACTGTTTTAACCCCAAAACGAGGACCGAGAATACGGATTCCGGCAATAGTAAGCGGAATATTCAATATCAATCCGAACAGACCGATTGGAAAACCTTCGGGCCAAAAAGAAAACATTCCTTCTGTTAAATAGTGAACCACGATTGCAATACCATAAACACCACCCGGAACAATCTTATACGGGGTAATGAAAAAAACGAACCCGGCGGCCAAAATAAACGATCCTACAAGGATGTAGAGGTAGTCCACAATCCACTGTTTGCTCAAAAATTTGTCTTTCGATAAGAATGCCATGTCTTTAAATTTTAAGCAAAAAACATGATTATAAGCGAGTCAAAACCTGACAAATGTCAACTATTTGTTTGATTTGGAAACTGTTTTTAATGAAGGTTTTAACAAGAAACCTTCAGTAAGAGTTTTATGATAATCTGTAACAGAAAACAGCCGATTTGATTGCAAATAAAAACCGCCCCAAAATATGGAGGGGTTTAAATATTTTATAGTTCTTGTTCGCCGTGATCGTTAATCTCTTCAATAAACCACAGAAGCCTTCTGCTTTTTAAAATTAGTTAGCTTCTACTGGTAGCTAAAAATATAAGTAATAGTGCCTGATTGATGGGCAGGAGCATCTTTGGCAACATTAAACTTGGTTTTTAATGCTGCCTGTTTTGCATGGTCGTAGAATTTTTGGCCCGAGATAGTTGTTCCGGGAGCGCCTGGCAACGCCGAAATTACATTACCGTTTTGATCGACCGTAATTTTCACAACAACTTTTCCAGAGTCGCCACCGGGATGTTCGGGTTTTGCAATGGATTTCATGGAACGTCCCGACAGGCTAAACGAAACACCCGACCCTGTGCCGGTATTTCCTGATCCACTTCCTCCGGGTCCGTATTTATCTGCATTGGGATCTCCTGTTGGTACCCCCTGGTTCCCTCCGGGGAACGTAACTCCCTGGCTTTTTCCGCTTCCGGTTCCTTGTCCGCCACTGCCGTCACCACTTTTTGCAAAAGCTCCTGCAGTGCGCGAGTTTATCTCGTTTATTTTTCGTTCTTCTTCTGCCTTCCGCTGGCGTTCAGCCTCCTCGCGAGCCTTTCTTTCAGCTTCTTCTTTGGCTATTCTTTCAGCCTCTTCGCGTTGTTTGCGTTCTATTTCTTCCTGTTTCTTCCGTTCAATTTCCTGAAGTCGGTTACGTTCAGCTTCTTCCTGTTGTTGACGTTTTAATTGTTCCTGTTCTTTTTTTCTTTTTTCCTCCAGTTCGGCTTTTTTCTTTCTCTCTTCTTCCTGCTTTTTTTTGTCGGAAGCATTAATGGCAACAGTCTTTTCGTAGTCCTGTGTCATTGCTACTTCTTTGGCAGGTTGAGGTTGCGACTTGGTAACCGGAGGCGGGGGAGTAGTTTTTGTTGGAGGAGGCGTTGCCTTTCTCTCTTCTCTTTTTGGAGGTGGTGCGGGAGTTTGTTTTTTCTGTCGGGCAGGGCTGGGTTCCTGATTCCCAAGGCCATTTTCGCTATTCCCGAAATTTACAAGAATACCTTCTTCGCCCGGTAAAGGTAGCGGAGTGAAAAAACCTAAAAAAATAAGTAATACCAAAACAATTGTATGAAAAACAACCGTTCCGACAATACCTTTTTTCTTCTCGCTATATTCCTCTCTACCCGTCATATTATCTGATTAATTTTCCGGTGCAGTTGCCAGAATCATTTTGTATTTATTGCGTCGTGCAATATTCATCATTTTAACTACTTCGTTCACCGGAACACTTTGGTCGGCGTGCAACGAGATATAAATATCATCGTCGGTAGATCCGAACTTATTCTTTAAAAAAGGTTCAATCTCTTTAAAAGATACCCTTTTTACATTGCTGTCGTCGTTGATGTAGTATTTCAGATCGGCAGTTATCGATATGGTTGTAATTGGCTTGGCTGCTGTTTGATTATTGCTTTGCGGAAGCAATAATTTTAAAGCATTTGGCGCAATTAAAGTAGAGGTTACCATAAAGAATATCAGCAACAGAAACACAATATCGGTCATCGACGACATGCTGAATGATGCATCAACTTTATTTCTCTTTTTTAGTGCCATTTTTTAATTATACGGGTTCGTTCAACAGATCCATAAATTCAGAAGTGGTGGCTTCCATTTTAAAAACCACTTTTTCAACATTCGAAACCAGAATGTTATAGGCAAAGTAGGCGATAATACCAACAACCAATCCAGCAACTGTTGTTACCATTGCCTGGTATATACCGGTTGAAAGTAAGGTAACATCAATGTTGTTCCCGGCATTCGACATATCGTAAAATGCCTGAATCATTCCCATTACCGTTCCAAGAAACCCGATCATTGGGGCACCACCTGCAACAGATGCAAGAACCGGCAATCCTTTTTCGAGTTTTGAAATTTCAAGGTTTCCAACATTTTCAATCGCTGCATTAACATCGGTAAGAGGCCGGCCAATTCTGCTTATTCCTTTTTCCAGCATGCGCGAAGCCGGATTTGCATTGCTCCTGCAGAGCGCAATCGCAGCATCGATCTTGCCGGTGGTGATGTACACTTTAATTTTTTCCAACAATCCGGAATCGAACCGTCCTGCTTTTTTGATCGCAAAAAAACGATCGAAAAAAATGTAAACGGCAATAAACGATAATACAATTATCGGAATCATAATCCAGCCACCTTTTATTGCCAGATCGATGAATTTTGTTGATATTCCTTCAGGCTCTGTTGCCAAGGCCTCTGCTCCCTGCGGAAGGTCTGATTGGATCATTAATAAATTCAACATGCGTATCAAGTTATTATTTACAATTCTTAGAAATTAAAACGGGGTATAATAACAAATATTATACCCCGCGAAAATAAGTAATATTTTAAAGCCTTTGTCCGCTTATCTGTTTATAAATATCTTAGTTATGAACAAAGGCATTTTAATACATTATAAACCAAACATTACATAATAGGTAGCAGCACCTGCCAGATAACCAACTAACGCAAGCCAGCTGATTTTTTTCAGGTACCAGATAAAGTCGATTTTTTCGAGTCCCATTGCAGCAACACCGGCAGCAGAACCAATAATCAACATACTACCACCTGTACCGGCTGTATATGCAAGGAATTCCCAGAACGCACCGTCCTGAACAAAAAATGCGTGGTATCCGGCTGCACCGGCATCGGCAATTGGATACATACCCATTGCACCTGCCACCAGTGGAACATTATCGACAACAGATGAAAGAACACCGATAGCCAGATCGATCAGATAAATATTGCCAAGGTTTTCATCGAGATATGTCGATAAAATATTTAAATGTCCTGCCGATTGTAATGCAGCAACAGCTGATAAAATACCGAGGAAGAAAAGTACCGTAGGCACATCAACTCGTTGAAGTACAGCTGTAACTTTTAGTTTGTTTTTTATTTCAGCAGGTTTGTCTTTATGAACAATTTCGCCAACAACCCATAAAATTCCAAGCGACAGTAACATGCCCATATATGGAGGGAGATGGGTAACAGTTTTAAATACAGGAACGAATAACAGACCACCAACACCAAGGATCAGGAACAAAATACGTTCTTTCGGAGTAGAATATTCTATTTCATTATCATCGAATGCTGGACGTTCAACATTCCCTTTCATTGTTAATGATAAAAGGGCTAACGGAACAACCATACAAATCAAACTTGGTAGAAATACATTCATGATAATTGTTCCGGCAGTTACCTGTCCGCCTATCCAAAGCATAATTGTGGTTACATCGCCAATTGGCGACCATGCACCACCTGCGTTGGCCGCAAGTACAACCATACTGGCAAAAAACCAGCGGGTTTGTTTGTCATCTACCAACTTACGCAGCAAAGCAACCAATACAATGGTAGTAGTAAGGTTGTCGAGCAAAGCTGACATGAAAAAAGTCAGAAGACTAAGAATCCATAAAAGTTTTACCTTATTGGTAGTTTTTATTCTATCTGTAATAATTTTAAAACCCTCGTGTTGGTCAACCACTTCCACAATTGTCATGGCGCCAAGCAGGAAGAATAAGATCTCGCCTATATCCCCAAGATGTTCAATTATTTCATGATCAACGATAAACTCGTGAATTGCATGAATACCATGGGCTTCTGGATGAGCAGCCATAAATGATGAAAAAGAAGGACTAAAGCCAAGATGTAAAATATCTTCTGCTCCTAAAATATAAACAACCCAAACAAGGGAACCAAGAATTAAAGCCGATGCAGCTTTGTCGACTTTTAGAGGATGTTCCAGGGCAATTGCTGTATAGCCCAGAACAAATATAACAACCATTAGTATGAACATAATCCGATTTTAATTAATTTAATTTTAGTTTTCTTTTAAAAAACAACAAATTTATTTTACAGCGGATAGAATAAAAGGAAATCTGTCAGTATTTTATTATTTTTTAATATTGAAATATGGGCAAGAAGTAAAAAAATCTATTTTTTCTTTTTAAAGATTCCAAACAATTTTTTGGCTAATTCATCAATAGAATTATACTCTTCTTTAAACGAAAGGCCGATCCCCTGAGTATACGGAGCCGTTTCGTAAATAAGGTTGTTATTTGAACGATTATATGCTTTAAACTGAATTTTACCACTTGGAACGAGTTTTACGCTCATTTCGAAATCACCAACAATCTGACTGCCGTTTTCGGAATATTGATTTGTATTGTTTCCGATGTTTCCGTTCAGGGTAACCCGATCGTTAAATATCTGCGTGCTCAATGCAAATTCAATCTCGTCGTCGGTAACCTGGTTGCCCGGACGGTAATTAAAACCTACATCAACAGAGCTGCTAATCTGCGATAACCAATTGCTGAGCTGGTTCGAGAAAACCTCGCTTGCCGTTGTTCCGATCATATTGGTATTCTGAGCATTATAAGATCCGCGCATGTATTCCGGAGTATAAAATTTGCCAAGAACAATTAGCGACAGAATTTGTTTGTTCATTTCTTCTTCGGTATTGAAGAATGGTTGTAACTTATCTTTTAATTGTTCATCAGCATTTGGGAAATTAATGTCGAAAGTGATCGTGGGGTTTGCCATTTCTTCTTCAAGGATAATAATACATTCCGACTGGATCCGTTGGCTTCGATCAATGTCATCGACAGAATCGAAAAGTATGTCGTATAGCGAAGCTTTTAATTTATAAATTGCCCGCAGATCAATAATTGCATTATACGGATCACCCGACCAGATAATAGATCCGCCCTGTTCAATAGTAAAGCGTTTATTCATTACATTTTGCAAGGTAAACAGGTAATCCCCTTTTGTAACATTGTAATTTCCCGACAGGGAGATTTTTCCCTCATTATCCATTTCAAAAAGAAGGATACCTTCTCCCTGGGCTTTGATAATATCGCCTATTTGAGAGTTGTATATGAGTTGAACCTTCGCTTCCGGTGTAGCTTCAACGGTAAAACTCATATTTATCTCGCTATTTGTTTCTTCTTCTGTTTCGGTAAAGTACTTATTCTCTTCTTCCTCTTCTTTCTTTACAAATTTTATAAAATCGTATTGCTCGATTTCACTTTCGCTTTCCATCGATATTTTAACCTCGGTATTGTCGAGTGTTGTGGCAGTTCCTTTTAATAAAATCTGACGTATGCCACCGGTAATGTCGAGCCTGCCGTTTACCAAAGCAGTGCCATAAAACTGTTCGTTATCGCGTGCAGTGGTGTTTAAAGCCCGTATTTTATCCGAAGTAAAACTCAGGTCGAAATTCATATCATTAAAATTCGTATGAGCGATGGTTCCGTTAAATTTCCCTGAATTATTTCGGTCGTCGTAAAAAGTGATATCGCCGAAAATAATACTGTCTCTTTTAAAATAAACAGTATCGGTAAACCAGTAAGGAATCTGCGTTACATCAACGGTAAGACCGGCGTTTTGCCCAACCAGGGCACCATCGATGTTTATTTTATTGAGATTTCCGCTAACTCTTGCCTGTCCGGAGGCAGTCCCCTGAAAATTTGAAAAATTCTTTCGCATAAATGTTTCCAGTACGATCAGCGATAAACTGTCAACACTAACATCGTAATTTATTTCCCGTGTTGAGGGTTTTAAATAACCAAATGCCCGCAGATTTTGTTTGTTGTCTCTCGTTACTGTCAGTTCGGAGTTTATACTTGAATTCAAGTTATCCCAGTTGCTGACAAGGGAGATATCCCCCATAAACTGATTTTTATAGCTAAAATTATTTATGGCTATATTCGATAATAATATCGGCTCTTTAAAAATATTGGACAACGCCATCTGTCCGGTTACAATTCCTCTAATTTCTGTGTTTTTGTCAAGGTATTTATCCAGGTATTCCAGGTTGATATTTTTGAAGTCGAGGTGTAATAAATTCGACTTGCTTCCATTTATTTTTCCATCGAGTGTAAGTAATTGATCACCGTGCGTAATGGTGAAATTATCAATGGCAACATCACTTGAATCTACGGTAGCAGTGAACGGCGATATCGACCAAAGCGTGTCAGCAATGTAAATTCCTGATTGTAAGCCGTTAATTTCCAGATGCGGACGGCTTGCTGAATCGGGCCACGAAACGGATGTTTGTAATTTAATCGATCCGCTGTAGGTCCTTTCATCGAAGTTGCTCCACGAAATATGATTGTCAACAATATCATCAGCGGCTTCTGAAACAACAGAAAAGTTATAAAGCTTTATGCCGCTCTTGTTAAATACCTCCCCAATTCTTAGTTTGGATGAGTAATGTTTGTCGATATCGCGGTTGCTGATAAAAATATTCCTTGCCCATGTATTTTTATATCTAACCCCTGGAATACTTCCGTTAAACCTAAAATCGTTGTTGGGAGAATCAAATACTCCGTAAAGAAGGAAAGAGTCCTCAAATTCAAGATCGGGAACAAATATTTCCGAGAACCTGTTAATGTCTTTTACATTTAACCGGTAATTAAAAATGTTTTCAGGAGCATTTTCACTTGCTGTGTATTTTATTGAAGGAATATAATGATTGACAATTTTTTTCAAATCATCGAGAATTCCTTTGATGTAATATCTTCCTTCCAACGTGGCATCGAAATACCGAGATGTAAACAACAGGGAATTTCCGCTTTCGTTACTCGTTGCTTTTAATCCAACACCTCCAAGGTCTATTTCTCCGTTCCTGTTTTTGTAATAACCTTCTTCCAGGTTAATGGAACCATTCAGGTTGTCGATTTGAGTTCCTGTAAAATTTGCATTCATTTTTAATGCAACCGAGGCATCCGGAAATTTCTTTCCAAGGTTAAGCTTATTGAGTAAGGCTCTGTCTACCTGTAATTTAAAATCAAAGTCAGGGATTTCTTTATTCAGGTCAAGTTCTCCCAAAAAAGAAAACCGCAGGTTAGGATCGTTTACAGCAAGCAAGCCATCAAACATTTTATCTACCAAAACGCCGTCGAAAGCTACATTTTTAAATATGTAATTATTAACATCAATCTCATTAATATTCCCTTTAAATACTCCCGAAACCGATTGTGTTGTTCTGTTGAAGTTGCCATCTGCCGAACCTTTAAAAGTAATATTACCAAAGCGAGAGGATTTAAACAGATGCCCCAGGTTAAAATCGGTTGTGGCTATCTCGCCACGATAATAAATGTCGCCGTTTTTCTCCGGCGCCACCATGATGTCGGTGGTTAATATTCCCATTTCACTTTCGAAAGTACCAAAGGTTACAAAATCGGTTAAAAAGCCGCTGAAATTCCCCCGGTATTTTAACAACCCGGCTTCATAAAAACTTTCCGGAAAATCAAGATAACGTCTTTTTGAATTGTTCGGGAAACGTATATTACTCAGGTCTTTAAAGCTGGTTTGTGATTGTGTTAAATCCAAAAACAAGTACATGTTTTCCGGATGAGTAAGATCGTTTATATAAAAATCGAGTGACGCCCGGGTTTCATCTCCTGTTTCCAAAATCACATTTTTGCCCTTTAAATCATTCAGGTTTCCGTAGATCATGCCTGACAAATCAACCTGTTGGTTCATCCCTTTCAGTGCCGGGATTAAATCTCCCAACTCCCGGAAACTAATATGTGATTGACCTATCTGCATATTAAAATCGAATGGAACATTCATCGAATCAAGTTCGGAATATAACTGTACCTGTAAATTACTTTTGCTTAAATCTGAAAAACCGCTCTTCAGATTTAAATCAGTAATTTCAATAGTATTATCACGGACTGCCACACGGGCATCAATATGTTTCAGGTCAAGGTTGTTCTCCTTTAATCCCAGCTGATTTATTTTAAATGAAGTGGAATCGGCAACGCTTTTAAATTCGGAAATGTCGAGATCGAGATTGCTGATGAAAATGTTCTTGTTATCTCTGCTGTCGCGGTAAGAAATATTTGATTGTCCAAAATCAAAGTAGTTGCATTTAATCTCCCAACGTTTAAGAGTATCCTTTTGTGGCTTGTTTTTTAAAGCATCAGCCAGGAATCGAAAATTGAAAGATCCGGTCGAGTCCCGCGAAACGCTTATATTATTTTGAGTAAACGACAGCTGATCTATAGCGATGTGTTTTTTATGAAACCTGAGGGTGTCGATTTTTGCGGTTACTAATTTACTAAAAAGCAGGGTGTCGCTGTTTTGATCCTCTATCAGTACATCTTCAAGGTGTAGTTTGTTAAAAAAGCCGATATCAACCCTTCCAATGGAAATCTTACTGTTAAGGCTTTCTGATAAGTTCTCAGCAATTTTGTGCGTGATTTTTGTTTGTACCCAGCTGTTCTGCAACAACGCATAACTTGTCCCAAGCAACAGAATTAATGCTGCCGCAACTATTATCGTTATTTTCCAGCCTTTTTTAATAGTTTTGCAATTTTAAAACGAACATAATCTTTTTCTCCATAGGATAGAAAGAATTTTTGCCGTTTTGTTAACGGTTTATATTTAATAAATGCAAAGATATAAACCAACAGGCTTGTATCTTGTTTTTATAACGTTAAAAAGAACTTAATTGTATGACAAAGGGAATAACAATTTTGGGGATTGAATCATCGTGCGACGATACATCTGCAGCCATTATTCGTGATGGAGTGATCATGTCGAATGTTGTAGCCAGTCAGAAAGTTCACGAAGAATATGGGGGAGTAGTTCCGGAACTTGCTTCGCGGGCTCATCAGCAGAATATAATTCCGGTTGTCGACCTGGCCATTAAAAAGGCAAATATCCACCGCGAAGAAATATCGGCCGTGGCTTTCACTCGTGGTCCCGGTTTGCTTGGATCTTTGCTCGTTGGAACATCGTTTGCAAAAGGATTTTCGCTCGCTTCGGGCATCCCGTTAATCGAAGTAAACCACCTGCAGGGACATGTGTTGGCCTTGTTTGTTAAAGAAAACGGAGTTGAGTTTAATCCACCCAAATTTCCATTCCTGTGCTTGTTGGTTTCCGGTGGAAACTCGCAAATAATAAAAGTCCGCGATTATCTGGATATGGAAGTCATTGGACAAACCATCGACGATGCGGCGGGAGAGGCATTCGATAAATGCGCCAAAGTTATGGGCTTGCCATATCCCGGAGGACCGCATGTTGACAGGCTGGCGAAGTTGGGAAATCCTAATCGTTTCGAATTCTCAAAACCGCGCATTCCCGGGCTTGATTATAGTTTTAGCGGACTCAAAACGAATTTTCTATACTTTTTGCGCGATAACATTAAACTCAATCAAAACTTTGTTGAAGAGAATAAAAACGACCTTTGTGCCTCGTTGCAGCGTACCATTATCGATATTTTGCTTAGCAAATTAAAGCGTGCTGCAAAAGAAACCGGAATCCGAGATATTACTGTAGCAGGAGGAGTGTCGGCCAACTCAGGGTTGAGAGATGCGCTGAAGGAAAATGCTGAGAAATTTAGGTGGAATTTGGTTATTCCTAAATTCGAATATACCATGGATAATGCCGCTATGATTGCCATTACCGGTTATTACAAATATTTGAATAGCGAATTTGTAGATCACAATGTCGTGCCTTTTGCCCGTACACAATTATAATTTTTAAATGAAATTTGAAACAAACCTGGTTCACGGCACCCTGTTAAGAAGATATAAAAGATTTCTGGCCGATATTAAACTCGACGATGGTACAGAAGTAGTAGCTCACTGCACAAATTCCGGTTCGATGAAAAGTTGCCTGGAAACTGGTGCAGAAGTTTACTTAACACCGGTTAACGATCCCAAACGAAAAACCCGTTTTACCTGGGAAATGATAAAAATAAACGGTAGTTGGGTGGGAATAAATACCGGGAATCCAAATAAACTGGCATTTGAGGCTATTTCGAATAATCAAATTCCGGAATTGACGGGTTATGATTTTGTGAAGCGGGAAGTGAAATTTGGAGATTCCCGTTTTGATATCTACGCCGAAAATGAGAAAGAGAAATGTTTCGTTGAAGTAAAAAATGTTTCCCTTAAAGAAGGAAAATATGCACTCTTTCCAGATTCTGTAACAAAAAGAGGAGAGAAGCATCTGAAAACTCTCAGGGAAGTGAAAGCGGCTGGAATGAGAGCAGTAATGCTATATATAATCCAGCGCAGCGACGTTGAAATATTTGCCCCGGCAAAGGAAATAGATCCAGTATATGCGCAGAGTTTATTAAATGCCTACAACGCGGGAGTGGAGATTATACCAATGCAGGTAAACGTTTCACCAACTTCTATTGAGTTAATTACCAAACTTCCCTTCGAGCTATGACTTACCCACTATGTACTAAAAATCCATAGGTTAAAAATAAGCGAATGAAATTCGCAATAAGACCACGAAGTCACGAAGTTCACAAAGAAAAGTCCAGAAATGATTTCTTTAACTTCGAGCCTTGGTGTTCTTTGTGGTAATAAATTTAACACACACATTTATAAAAGCTAAAGTAACTGCAATAGAATTGCAGGGGTTTAACCATTAACTTGGAAATAAAAAAAGCCGGTAGCATGTTTCCAACATGATCCCGGCTAAAAAAAATTACTTCTCCCTTATGCTAAATTTATTACTCTTTCTTTTTTTCCTCTTTGATTGGCGCCAAATCACCGTAATAACTAATATGCTGACGATTGGTGCTGTTTACACTCAGATTTGTAGAGCCATTAGATGAGATCGTAAATGAATACTGAACCAGATCGTTTTTGTTTTTCGCCTGGAATTTGATAATGTATCCACCTTTTTTCCCGTCTTCAATACTATATTCGTCAATTGGTGCTTTAAAAATCAACGGCGATTCCGAACTCCCGTAGTTAGCTGAGTATGCCACCCCAAAATAGGGTAAATACGAATCAACTTCTTCATTTTTAAGTACTACATTGTACGATGTAGTCAGCGTTCTGCTTCTTCCTTTTGAAGGTAACATCTGTGTAGCATTAAACTGCCATTCGTTTGCTTCTACCAGTTTCTTTGTCTGTTCTACGAGCATGGCTTCTCTCTCAGCCCGTTTTTCTTTGCGTGTTTTCTTTTCTTCCTGAGCACTTGTTGCCATCACCGCAAAAATCAAGGCACAGATAATAAGGATATTTTTCATGATATATTGTTTTGTTTCTTCCCAGTAATTTACAAATTAATTTTTACACAATTGCAATTAATCCCTGATTTTGTTTAACATATACATTTCGCTGCAGCAAAAAAAAGGAGCGCTTTTGCACTCCTTTACTTGATTCTTGATATTTTAGAACTGTTTACTGAGACTGATCACTGATCACTTCACAAGTATACATGTCTCAATACTTATTTCGCTATATTATTTCTTGTTATGATTTCTGAAATTTATATCCAACTTTTCGAGTCGTTGATAATCGGTGTTCAGCCGTTTTTCAAAATCACTAAAGTCTTTTTGCTCTTTTGGAGTCCATGCAACCTCAGCTTCAGCCTGTAGTCTTGGTAAAAGCATGTATTCCGCTTTTTTAGTTGTTGCCACATATTCGGTCCAGAGATTGGTTTGAACGCCTAAAATATATTTGGCTTCATCTGCAGTAAGCTCTTCAGGAATCGGCTCGTAACTATAAACTTTTTCAACAGGTAAAAATCCGCCAATTGCCAACGGTTCATTATCCTTATCTTCCGATTGATAATAGTCGATGTACATGTGGGTTGTCGGAGTCATTACCACATCGTGGTGTTGTTTGGCCGCTTCAATTCCACCTTTAATACCGCGCCAGCTCATAACTGTCGCTTCCGGAGCAAGTCCGCCTTCCAGTATCTCATCCCAGCCAATTAAACGGCGACCTTTCGTGCTTAAATATTTATCCATGCGGGTAATAAACCAACTTTGCAGTTCATGCTCATTTGCAAGACCTTCTTCTTTAATTCGTTTCTGGCAGGCTTCGCACTTTTCCCAGGCATCTTTTGGGCATTCGTCGCCACCAATATGGATAAATTCTGAAGGAAAGATGTCCATTACTTCATCCAGAACATCCTGGAGGAACTTAAAGGTTTCTTCTTTTCCTGCACAGTAAACATCTTTATGAACGCCCCACATTCCGGTAACTTTGTACGGGCCGCCCGTACATCCCAACTCAGGATAAGCTGCCAGTGCTGCCATTGAATGTCCGGGCATTTCAATCTCAGGAACAACAGTTATATATCGTTTCGCTGCATATTTTACGATTTCCCGACATTGATCCTGTGTATAAAATCCGCCGTAGCCAATCCCGTCCATTACTTTGCTGTCTCTGGCATGTCCAACAACGGTCTCATCGCGCCAATGCGAAATCTCCGTTAATAAAGGATATTTTTTTATTTCAATACGCCACCCCTGATCTTCGGTTAAATGCCAGTGAAAAGTATTGATTTTATACATGGCCAGAATATCGAGGTATTTCTTTATAAAACTAACCGGGAAAAAGTGGCGCCCCACATCCAGCATATTTCCGCGCCACGCAAAACGGGGCTGGTCTTTAATTTCAACGCATTGAACAGAAAGTGATTTGTTGTTCGCTTCAACTGGTAAAAGTTGCTTTAACGACTGCATTCCATAAAATAACCCATTTGGTTCAGAAGCTGTAATTACAATCGATTCCGGTGTTACCTTCAGGAGATAACCTTCTTTTCCCAGTTTTAACGGGCTGATTATTTTAAAGGAAATAGTTTTACCGGTAGAATTCACGTTCATTTTAAAACCATAGAGCTCCTGTAAATAATCGTTGAAAAAACCTGCGATGCGAACAACGTCCTTATTATTTTCATCAACCTGTAAATTGCAGCCTGCAGTTAGTTGAAAAACTCCTTGTTTTACAATGTATTCAGCCGGCTTTGGAATAATAGCTATTTCCTGAGACCAAATTACATTCGTAAAAAACAATAGGATTCCGAGATATACTAATCGTTTCATTTTGATATTTTTGATGTTTTATTGTGGATACGAATTTAATATCTTTTTTAAAAATTTTTAAAGTTTAGGTTTTAAATACAAAAAAATAATAATCATTCATGGTGCGTAAAATTGAGATATCTCCCGAACTTTCGAAAAAAATCCCTGAACTAAAGCTTTCCTGTATAGAATGTGATATTGAACTTCAGACCAAAAATCAGGAATTATGGATTGAAATTGAAGAGAAAATCAAGAGTCTTAACGAAGAATTGAAAGTTGAACAAATAAGTAAGTTGCCTGCTATCGTTGCTTCGCGAAGAGCTTATAAACTTTGCGGAAAGGATCCCGCTCGCTACCGGTTATCGGCCGAAGCATTATTACGAAGAGTTTTAAAACGTAAGGAAATTTACCAGGTAAACAATGCCGTTGATTTGTTAAACCTCGTATCCATTTCAACCGGATTTTCGATTGGTGGCTACGATGCAGATAAAATTACCGGAGATGTAGAATTTGGCATTGGTAAAAACAGCGAACCATATGAAGGAATAGGAAGGGGAGAGCTGAATATTGAATTTATGCCTGTGTTCCGCGATGATAAAGGTGCATTTGGAACTCCGACCAGCGATTCGGTTCGAACCTGTGTTACAGAAACCACAAAAAGGTTTTTGATGATAATTATTGATTATGGCACAAATAACTTATTACCTTTGGCGACCGAAATGGCAACAGAATTATTAAAAAAGTATGCCAAAGCAACTAATTTCACAATTGAAGCAATAGAGGTTAAATGAAAGCTATATGTAAATTTTTATTAAAGATATGGGGTTGGAAAGCCGATTTTGATGCTATTCCAGACGTTAAGAAATGTATTATTATAGGTGTTCCGCATACCAGTGCCTGGGATTTTGTTATTTCGTGGTTGTATTATGCTGCCGATGGAAGAACAGCTAATATTCTTATTAAAAAAGAGTTTTTTTTCTGGCCCATCGGCTACTTTGTAAAAAAAATGGGTGGATTACCCATCGACCGGTCGAAAGGAGCAAATGTTATTCGCCAGACGATTCATCACATTAACGAAAATGACTATGTTCACCTGGCAATGACTCCCGAAGGGACCCGAAAAAGAACCAAATACTGGAAAGCCGGATTTCATATTCTTGCAAAAGAAACCGGTATCCCGGTATATCTTGGAAGCTTCGACTGGGGACGTAAGGAAATTACTACAGGAATTCCCTTTGAGTTAACCGATGATTCAAAAGCCGATATACAACGCATGAAAGCGTATTACCGCGAAAAAGGTATTGTCGGAAAATTTCCGGAACAATTTACAACCGATTAATCGAATACCGAAATAGATATTTTTACGGAAATACTCTCAAAATCGCTACCTTTAAAACCGGCAAAAACACCGATGTTTCCAAGGAAAAACAGGCTGTTCAAACTGTATCCTGCTTCCCAGTAATTATTTAAATCGGGAGTTGTTAAATAATTAAAATGCAAACTCTCGCTCCATGTCTGCTTGTTCAAAAACGAGAAATAGCGCAGCAGAAGATATTCAGTTCTAAAATCGGCTCCTACAGTCAGGTAACTTTTATTCGTACTGAATTCATAATCATTCAGTAATTGAAATGTGTTGGTAAACGATTTCATCACCACCGGAATCTCAGAAGTCATAAAATGTTTGTACTGCGAAAAGTGCATATGATTGTTGTAGAAAAAATGCCCGGCATTCAGATGCCAGTCGATGGCAGCGGTTGGCGAAATGTTAGCCTGCTGATGAACATTGAAGTCAACCTGGCAAAAATCTGATATGGAATTAAAAACTCCGGGCAGCCCTTGTTTAAACGACAACTCAAACGAATAAGAATCATCCATAAATAAAAACGGAGAATCTTCAAGCCATGGTTTTCGTTGACGTTTGCCATATCTTAAAGCTGCTTCATACGAAAAATGTTTCTGCTCTTGCAACGCAGGATTGTCGTATTCAAATCCTTTGGGAATGTTGGGCGAAAATTCCTTTTTTTCCGACAAAAGGTATGAAGCGCTGTTTTCGAGCGGATAATAATGATCGTAATGGAAATTAGTTGCTAAAGAAAAACCGTTCTTATAACTCTGTGAAATATCGAAATGAATGAATTTCGATTCGTACAATTTCATATAATTTTCGGCAAAGAAGAAAGTACTGATAGCATTTAAAGCCGGAGAAATTCCAATATCATCAGTTTTAAAATCGTGACTTCTTTTTCCAAGAGAGAAAGAAAAACGGTTACCATCACCAATAATATTTCTGAATTGCCCGTTTAATGTGCCAAACACAGCTTTTCTGTTAAAAGCATAACCCAATTCCGGAGTGATGTAGATATATTTGCCAGAATCGGGATTCATTCTAAGCCGAAGCTGTTGTCTGTATTTATAACCGTCAACGGCATTATAATCAAAATTTTCGGTCGATATCAGGCCATCGTATCCCAAACGAACAAGCGAATCTTTACATAAGTCGTAATACCCGAAAGCAATTTTCGACAATCCCGAATTTCTTTTTGCTTTTTGATCGTCGGCACTGAGCGAATCTTTGTCGGTTGTTTCCAATGCAATGATCGAATCTGCTATCTGGTAACTTTGTAATTCGGCTTGTGTTAGAGGAATTGCCCTGACGGTATCCCATTGAATTTCAGCAATAACAGAATCATTTTTTTCATCGATTTTGTAATGGTCGTGACGGACCTGAACAATGGTTGAATCCTGGTACTGTTGTTTCAAAATTTTCCGGTTCAAACGGGCAACCTTTTTCACATCTGCATTCGAAAGTTCTTCTTTGCGCCTTATTTGTTCAACTTTGTTTGTCAGGTCGATTTCCTTTTCACTTTTGGGCTTAACTTCCTTTTGTTTTTCAGCATCCGGAGCGGCTACCAAATCCTTTTCAATATCTGCCTGGTAATTGTCAACAATCGAATCGTATTTTACAGATGCTCCATAATAAAAAGTTCCTCTTAGCCCAAGCATGGCAATATTTCCATCGATATTATACGAAACCGGAAGCCAGTTCCCGTTTCCCACATTTTGAAATTGTTGTTTGGCATGTAATTCAAAAAACTCAAAAGTCGATTTGAAATCGATATTGTAAACACACCAAAGTTTGTCAACGATATAAATGTATCCATCCAGCAGTTCATCGCTTTTACGTTTTGGAGTTACTTTAATTTTGAATACATCGAAATCGCCAACAGTAATGTATCCTTCATACCTGAAATCATAGTGTTTCAGGGCCATCGACGATAGTGGAGAAATGGTTTGAAAAGGTCGTTCTTTGTATATACTTGTTGTAATCAAACCCATAACAGGCGGTTCGTCAAAACCGATCAACGATGTTTTTTTACTGATTACATCTTGTTTGTACGAATTTGGGAAATCGAATGTTATTTTGTTCTGAGATTCAATTACATATGTAACATTCTCTTTGAAAAAATCTTTCAGTTTCTTCCCGTCATCAAGTTCAATTTTATTTTGATATAATTTGGGAATATTGGTAAAAGCGAAGTTACTTTTTATATACAGGTCAGCTGAATAATGTTTAATCTTTTTTCGGTAGTAAGGCGCTTTGGCAATAGCCTTTCGCATAATAAAGTAAGCCGGATCTTCCTTACCCGGAAATACCTTAACTTCTTTTAGTTGAAACTCCTGAATTTTTAACTGAACCGGCAGAAATATGCTGTCAGAATTAATTTGTACTACTTCATCCACCTGGTGATAGCCCATCGACCGGATGTTTAAATTGTATTTTCCCCGGGTTAAATTAAAATGAAAATCACCGTTCAAGTTCGATGTTGTACCTTCTTTTGTCTCTTTTATAAAAATTGTTGCATAAGGAACAGGCTTGTCTTGCTCGTCGGTTATTTTTCCTGAAAGCACCTGTGCTTCTGAACAAAATGGATTTATGATCATGAAGAGGGAACAGATAATTCCCAAAGTAAGAATCTTTGAATTAAGATTTGAAACTGTTTGCATGGCTAATATTATTTTCCTAACTGCAAGTAAAAGAAAAATGCACCATCAACAAAATTATTATTGTTAAATTGTCAAAAAAGAAAAGTAATCTTAAAGTCTAAATGTTCGTGATATAACAAATGTAAATCCCATATGTGCACCAAGTTGCGTTCCTTTAAAATTTTGATACACCGGGATATCCACTAAAGCCGAAACATTCCATTTTTCTTTAATGAAATGATTGATCTGTGGTGTAATAAAAAACAGGTTGCTTCCCGACGACTGTTTTGTTTCATTATCGATCTTATCCTGAAGGCGAATTTCGTTTCTCAGTTGAAGGATTGTTGTCCAATCGCCCTTTAGCCATGGGAACATTAAGTGTTTTGATACATACACTGAATTATAGAATGAATTTCCTAGTTTATACTCATTTTTATTGGTTCCGTTGGTTTCTGCCCTGCTGATAAAAAAGTAACGTAATCCGTTTTCCGGGCTTTCTTTTACAAACGAAAAATTAAGCACTCCGCCGAAGGCCCCCATGGTCGGTTGTATCTCGGGAGGTAACTCTACGTTATCGACACTTTGTGGTGTCCGTGATGACGGAATTTTTGCCCCAACAGCCCCGGTAATATAAATGCGTTTAACCGGTTCGGTAAAAAGACTGTGTTTTGCTAAAATCACCAAATTAGACAATCCTTTACCCGTTAATTTATAATCGCCTAATATGTCAGAATCGTAAACCTGTGTTTTATTGAAAAAATAACCGGTTTCCAACTCAAGGGTGAGCTTGTTTGTTACACCATAACCGATTGTTGTTGCCAGGTAATTATAGTAGGCCTTCGATATTGAAACATCCTCATCGTAATGCTCTGTGCCCTTGAAATACTGATCGCCGCCACCGTATTTATAAAAAGTAATTACACGAAGCGAATTTTTTTCCAGAACCAGCATATTATTGGTTCCTCCCACCGGGTTTACCGATGATAAACATTGTGCAAAACTTAATTCCGGGGCTATGGCAAGAATAAGAACGAAAATGAACGTACTATTCCAAAACCACCACATCAACTGTTTTTGTTTCTTCCTGAGTGTCTCCATTGGTTATTTTGCAGGTTATAGTATTTGTTCCAACATGGCAGGGGGAGGATGCATAAACAACAGTTGCCCCCGAACCAAGAATATCGCCTTTTGTAGCCGACCAGTGATAGGCAAGCTGGCTTCCGGTAGCAGTAGCAGTTACCTGCACTTCTTCGCCCGACATAATCGAATCTTGAGCAATTTCCAAAGAGATATAATTCAAATCATCGATCTCTTCTATGGTATCATTATCATCGTTGCAGGAACTAATCAAAAAAGCGATGAACAATAACGGGTAAATTATATTTTTCATAAAATACTCCTTAAGTTAAAATAAAATTTCATTCTCATTAAAATGCAAAAGCAGTCTTGTTGTGTGCTTATTTTCAAAATAATACACATGTTGATCATGTGTAATTTTAAAAATTACATGATTAAAAGAACTTTCGTATATATTAAATATATTAAACAAATGTAAGAAATAGTTTTTATCTAAACTATGACTTTTCAATAAGATTCTGACATTCTTCTTAAGTTATTATTATCGGAATTAAAATATTTAAGATGAATGCTGTTTTTGAGAATAGTAAGCATTCTTCATCATGTTTTTTTTTACAGAAAAATATATTCATGCTTTACAGCATGTAAAATAAATAAGAAATTCCGTAAAATTGCAGCACAGTACAGTACAGCATAGATTCTGTATTTAAATCAACTATTCGATAACATAAAAAGAGTTTACCAAATGGCTAACAGACTAATAGGAAGATTACCTAAAGTTGGAATACGCCCTGTGATCGACGGGCGCGAAAGAGGTGTACGCGAATCACTGGAGGTTCAGACGATGAATATGGCAAAAAATGCTGCCAAATTAATAGAGGAGAATCTGCGTTTCCCCAGTGGAGAAAAAGTAGAGTGCGTAATTGCCGATACTACAATCGGTCGTGTGGCTGAAGCTGCCATGTGTGCCGATAAATTTGAAAAAGAAGGAGTAGGAGTTTCATTAACTGTTACCCCTTGCTGGTGCTACGGAACAGAAGTGATGGATGCCAATCCGATGATTCCAAAAGCCGTTTGGGGCTTTAACGGAACTGAACGTCCGGGAGCCGTTTACCTTGCGGCTGCATTGGCCGGATATACTCAAAAAGGATTGCCTGCATTTGGAATTTACGGACGTGATGTACAGGATGCTGATGATGAGTCGATTCCGGAAGATGTACAGGAAAAAATCCTTCGTTTTGTAAAATCAGCTTTGGCCGTTGCGCAAATGAAGGGCAAATCTTATTTGTCGCTGGGATATACTTCAATGGGAATTGCAGGCTCAACCGTGAGTCCTGATTTCTTCCAGGAATACCTGGGAATGCGTACCGAGTTTGTTGACATGACTGAAGTTAAACGTCGTTTAGACCAGGGAATATTCGACAATGAAGAATACGAAAAAGCGTTAGCCTGGACAAAAGAAAATGTAATTGAAGGCGACGATTATAATGCTCCTGAAGAGCAGTCGGACCGTGCCCGGAAAGATTGGGAATGGGAAACTGTTGTAAAAATGACGCTTATTATGCGCGATTTAATGATCGGTAATCCAAAACTCAAAGAACTGGGATTTGGCGAAGAATCGCTTGGACACAATGCGATTGCAGGTGGTTTCCAGGGACAACGTCAGTGGACTGATTATTACCCGAATGGCGATTTCTCTGAAACCTTTTTAAATACATCGTTCGACTGGAACGGAATTCGCGAAGCTTTTGTATTTGCAACCGAGAATGACAGTTTAAATGCTGTTCCGATGTTGTTCGGTCACCTGCTTTCGAATACTGCGCAGATTTTTTCTGATGTGAGAACGTACTGGAGCCCGGAAGCAGTGAAACGAGTTACCGGAAAAGAATTAACAGGTTTGGCAAAAGATGGTATTATTCACCTTATCAATTCAGGATCGACAACCCTGGATGCTACTGCGCAGCAAAAAGACGCTGATGGCAATCCTGTGATGAAACCTTATTGGGATATTACTGAAGAAGATGCTGAGGCTTGTTTGAAAAATACCCGGTTCTGCCCCGGAAGCAAAGGATATTTCAGAGGTGGTGGTTATTCGAGCCAGTTTAAAACTGCCGGACAAATGCCGGTTACCATGAGCCGTGTGAATTTAGTAAAAGGGCTTGGTCCGGTACTTCAAATAGCAGAAGGATTTACCGTTGAGTTGGATGACGAAGTACATGATATTCTTGATAAACGCACCGATCCAACCTGGCCAACTACCTGGTTTGCACCACGTTTAACCGGTGCCGGAGCCTTTAAAGATGTTTATTCGGTTATGGCAAACTGGGGCGCTAACCACGGTGCTATTTCTTTTGGTCACATTGGTGCCGACCTGATCACACTTGCTTCTATTTTAAGAATTCCGGTGTGTATGCACAATGTGGATGAAGATAAAATTTTCCGTCCAAGTGCATGGAATGCTTTTGGCGAAAATAAAGAAGGTGCTGATTACCGTGCCTGCGAAAATTTTGGACCACTATACAAATAAACCTAATAGATCTGCAAGAATCGTTATATTGCCGTTTTATTGCGGCAATATGACGTTCTTAATTCTAACTTCAACTAAACCAAAATGATCAGATCGCATCGATTTTTTGTGCAACTGTTACTTGTATCTGTTGTTTTTACAGGTATTTCATGCGATAGAAATCAACAAAAAAAATCAAACAGCACGATGAAATCTTTTGAAAAAGGGACATATGGCTACGACCTGGAATTAATGGGGAAATATACCAAGCCTGTGGAATTAAGCAGCGGGAAATCACGTGTGCTGATCTCGCCCGAATACCAGGGACGTGTAATGACCAGTTCGGCCAGCGGAGAAGAGGGCGTAAGCTTTGGCTGGATCAACCATGAGCTAATTTCTTCCGGTGAAGTTCTAAAACAGATTAATCCTGTTGGAGGTGAAGAACGATTCTGGTTAGGTCCCGAAGGAGGACAATATTCCATATTCTTCAAAAACGGCAGTAATTTCGACTTTGAGAATTGGGCAACTCCGGCCTGCATCGATACTGAACCTTTTGAATTGGTTTCTTCTGATCAAAATTCCGCTTCATTTTCAAAATCAATCCAGCTTACCAACTACAGTGATTTTACGTTCAAATTTGATGTGAACAGAAAAATTACGCTGATTTCGGATGAAGAGGTGAAAAATCAATTAAAAATTGATCTGAGTCAAACGGTTAATACGGTTGCTTATCAAACCGAAAATAAATTAACCAATACAGGAAATGAAGAATGGAAAAAGGAGAGTGGCTTGCTTTCCATCTGGCTTTTGGGCATGTTTACCCCATCGGAAGGAGTTACCATAATTGTTCCTTATAAAACAGACGTAGAATCAGATTATATTGTAAAAGATGACTATTTTGGTTCAATTCCTAAAGACAGATTACTGGTAAAAGAAGGGTTGATATTATTTAAAGGCGATGGAAAAGAACGCGGAAAAATTGGTATTCCTCCGCAACGGGCTCTACCTGTAATCGGGAGTTACGACGCTATTCACCAAACATTAACGGTTCTGAAATGCGAAATCCCGGAAGGTGTAAACGACTATGTAAATTCTGCATGGGAATTACAGGAATTTCCATATAAAGGTGATGCTATTAATGCATATAACGACGGACCTCTGGAAGATGGCAGCCAGATGGGGCCATTTTACGAACTGGAAACATCATCGCCGGCTTTATCTCTGAAATCAGGAGAAACAGCCACACATAAACAAACTACAATCCATTTTTCGGGCAAAGAACAAGACCTGGATAAAATTTGTCAGCAGATATTTAATATCTCGCTCAATGATATAAAAACAGCATTTTAATGTCAGTATTTCCTTTTAAAATATTAGAATCAGCCGGACAAACCAAGTTACAACAACTGGTACATTCCATTACGGAAGCAATCAGCAACGGTCAGCTAAAATCGGGCGATTTACTTCCGTCGGTGAACCAGTTGAGTGCCGAAAGCGGTTTTTCGCGCGACACGGTTTTTAAAGCTTATACTATTTTAAGAGAGAGAAACATTATTGAGTCGGCACCGCAAAAAGGTTACTACGTGGCTAACGAAACATATAAGGTGTTCATGTTGCTCGACGATTTTAGTGCTTTTAAGGAACAACTTTACCAGTCGCTGAGGCAGAATCTACCGGAGTCGTATTCGGTTGATTTACTTTTCCATCATTACAACCGGGACGTTTTTACACAACTTGTAGAAAGCAGCCTTGGACGTTACAGTATGTATATTGTAATGAATATCGATCACCAGTCCATGGAGCCCATTTTGCATAAAATCGATCCCAATAAACTTCTGTTGCTCGACATGGGAAATCCCGATACAGATAAAGTAAACTTTTTATTGCAGGACTTTAGCGACACATTAATTGATTGCATGCAGGAAGGTGTTGAACAATTTCGAAAATATAATGAATTGATTTTGGTGTATTCACAAAAGGATACGCCACACCCAGATGAAGTAGTTCCGGCTGTTCAGACTTTTTGCAATAGGAATTCCATTCAATTTTCGCGGATCAGTAAATTCAAATCTACTGATTTAAAAAGCGGGCAGGCATACTTTGTAATTCGGGATGCAGATCTTGTTGAAATCATAAAATCATGCCGAAGCAATCAGCTGAAACTTGGCAAAGAAGTAGGAATAATTTCTTATAACGATACTCCTATGAAACAAATAGTTGGGGGAGGAATCACCGTTATTTCTATTGATTTTGAAGAGATGGGCCGTGAGGTAGCTGCCTTTGTTCAGCATAAACAAAAAATCGCTAAAATTTTATCTGCGTCCTTGATTTTAAGGGATTCTCTTTAGAGAAATTGTTTACGATTCATAAATCCCAAAGTGCATTTAATATGAATCTGTTTGACTTTCTATAATATCGTTAATCAAAATTCGCTAATCGAAATTCTTCATTCATAATTGACTTCCAATCATCGACTTTCATTTGATATTAAAAATCTATTCATTTCCAATGTATGGTAAGTTCATACTGTTAATTCCCCAGTCCAATACCCATTGTAAGATTTAGAAACAAACTACCTCCCTTGGCTTCCTCTTTTCCCGTAACAAAAAAATCATACGAAACGTTCGGCCTGATAAACCATTTACCAACATTTTCTCCGCTCACTTTGTTTTTAAAACGTTTTAGATTGATATCGCAGGCAGTGCCAATTCCGGGACTAAAAACACTGGTAAGTTTCAGGTTGGCAGTTTCATCATCAGAAATATCAAAGTTCGATTTGTCTGATTTCATCTGGTAATTACCCAACGAAACGTACGAGAAGAAATTTATATGCCGGGTTGTTATCCATGCTTTTCCCAACTTCATCCCATATTTTATACTAAACACATCATCGTCGGGTGTATGGACCAAATCGTACTTTATTACGGGCATATCGTAAACTGAACGGACTTTGCTTACACTTCCCTGAAAGAAAAGCGAAAAGTAGACCTGGCGGAAAAACCACTCCAATTCAAAATTCATACTTTGAAAATGCGGAGTGAAGTTATTCTTGATATTACCGGTTAAAAATTCATGGCCGTATCCCAGACTAAAATTCATTGCATATGGCTCAACATTATTGCGAATTATATTCAAAAAAGGTTCGTAATCGGTATCAGGATACGATTTTTTATACGTCTGGATCGCCCGGTTTAATTTGTAATTATCCTCACCCTCGTAGTATCGTATATAAAGCTCAATGATTTTTTTATCACTAACATTCAAATTTGCTCTTTCCAGGTCTTTTTTTATTAATTGCAACTCCTGGTTCAGGAACGTTTGCAACTGGTCAGTAATATTATCGACATGGATATATTTGTTTTTACCTTCGAGCAGATTATTAAAATGGGAAGAAATAAAAAGGAATTGATCAAAATTACTGTTGGCAAGAGCCAATAACAATTCCTCTGCGGGATAAAATATTATATAATCGTTATCGACATTTTCTTTTAGGTAATTTATAGTTTCGATAGCATCCTGATTATCACCACGTGAAGTTTTGTCAACTACCATTTTTCTCCCGTTTCGTATAATAATTTCGGTTGAATCGGTGTAATTGATAATTTGATGTTTGATATCATTTTGGGCGAGCCCCACGTGAGGCAAAACAAAGAAAAGGCTCATTGCCAGCAATATGCAAGTTCTCATGGTTTGTTTTAAAAATGAACAATTGTTTAAGCTTTCGCAAATGTAAATACAGCCTCCGGTTTTCCAAGTTTTCTTTTAGAAATTTTAAACGAAGGTGAGGTTTTGGTTAGTAAGTTGTGCGATGAAACTACAATCCCAGTTTATCGGATATTTCCCTCATTGCATTTATCGAAAGTTCGGCAAACTCGGGTAGGGGAATACCTATTTTTTCACACTCAAGGATATTCTCGCGTTTTACCGAAGCGGCAAATGCTTTTTGTTTCATGCGTTTGGTAACCGATTTAGGCTTAACACTAGCCAGTTTTTTATCGGGATAAACCAAAGTAGTAGCCGTAATAAGTCCGGTTATTGTTTCTCCGGCCGCCAGTGCATATTGAAACTCTGTAGAGCGTTCCATGCCCGTTGCCACTTCATTGTGCATCACTATCGCATCGATCATTTCATCAGTTACTTTCCCTTTTAGCATCTTTTCGGCGTAAGGCCCGTGAGTATACGGATCGGCATTTGTAATCTCCACATCAATATCGTGTAGCAAACCGGCTAATCCCCATTCTTCTTCATTTTTACCTAATCGCTGAGCCATGGCGCGAAGTACTGCCTCCGAAGCATAGCTATGTTTTAACATGTTTTCTGCGGTAACGTTCTTTTCGAGTAATGAAATTGCCTCTTCCCTTGATATCATATCGATTTCTTAATTTTTGATTGAATTGTAACGACTTAAAAATACTAATTTTACAAAAGAATATATACGATTATCATAATTGTTAATTATAAATAGCCGCACGAATGCTGGAAATCGAAAGAAAATTTTTAGTCGACACACAAAAGTGGATGCCCAAAAAGGAAGGTATTAAAATCGTTCAGGGCTACCTGAGTGTTGATAAAGAACGGGTAGTTCGGGTAAGAATAAAAGGAAATCATGCTTATTTAACCATTAAAGGTAATCAACAGGGAATTACACGAACCGAATTTGAATATGAAATTCCGGTTAACGAAGCCGGTGATCTGCTTTCTATGTGCATTGATTTTCCGATTAGTAAAACACGGTACCTTGAGCAAATTGGAGGATTAACCTGGGAAATTGACGTATTCGACGATGCAAACAAAGGTCTTGTTATGGCTGAGGTTGAGCTGGAAAATGAAAACCAGCATGTTGCTCTGCCTGAATGGATTATTAAGGAAGTAAGTGACGACTACAGGTACTTTAACGCCTGGTTATCGAATCATCCATTTTCAGCATGGTAAAAGCATTATTATTTTATTGCCTTCAAAATCAAAATTTAATTAAAAAAGAATTGTTGATTGTTATTTCAATTTTCTTACACATCAGAATACCATTGGTATTATTTTTGCGTTTTTGTAGAGTGAACCACAAAAATCTAATATATGTTCTCAGTTAGGTTAAAGACTTTTTTACTTATTATTTTCCACTTTGTTTTTCTTATTTCTGTTGTAGCCCAGAACGATAAGAACGATCAGGAAGTTTTGAATAACGGAATTCAAATTCTGAAAAACTATTTTTTCGAAAACAATAACTGGCATGTTGTTCAGCCCGAAGTTGGGAATAATGTCGACGGGCTGCTTCATTTTATTGAAGATCAACCTATCGATAGTATTGTTGCGAACTTAAACAGGTTCCGTTCATCAAACCAGAATTATGTACTTCGTTTACCTGAAGATGTAGAAGACAGTTTAAGCGTTCCCGGTTATATATCAGCTGCGAAAGTAAGGCAAAATGTTGATCGGATTAAAACTGATTATGAAAACGAGGTTGATATCAGAAAGATTACTGTTCCGGCAAGCCTTATTGCCAACGCAGAGCAGGAAGTGGAAATAATCCCTCCCGGTAAAGGAATCGTATTATTTAATGATTCTGTATATGTATTTCCCGACAGCTTAATTATCCCTGATGTTATTCCGGATTCGATACTGAATACGCCCGAAGAGTTCGACAAGCTGGTAAGAGTAGATAGTATTCGCAATATTTTTATCGAACAAAAACGTCAGCAATACAACGATTCTATAAAATCGGTACATGTTAATATTGTGATACGTAATTATCGCCAGCAGAAGTACGATGAAGACCTGAAATTCAGAATAAAAAGATACCGTGACTCTGTAAAAATTAATAATTACAGCATTTTAACAGATTACAACAACAAAGTAATTGCAGAAGTTAATGATAGTATAAATTCAGTAATTGAAATTTTAAATTCATACGCCGACTTTATTGATACAGCCCGAATTTCAATAATCAACCTGGCCGGTGAATCGAAAGATATTTTGCTGCAAAACGGAAATGAAAGATACGCCAGGGTCTGGTTAAAAAACGAGCAAAACGATTCGTTACGCGTAATGGTTAAAAATACCGATAAACGTAGCATGCAAATGCTTATCGACGATGGTGTTACTTTCTCCAGGTTTAAAGAAAAACAAACTAAAGACTTCGATTTTTCATCGTTGAAAAGAACATCGGGCAAGTTTGCAGGAGTTAAGGAAAAGTATGCAGTTGAAACTCCCTGGACGATTAACGGAGACGGTAATGTAGGCCTCACGCAAACTTATCTGGAAAACTGGAAAAAAGGGGGAAAAAGTGCTCTTTCAAGTTTATTGGTTTTAAAAGGAGAAGCCAATTATTCGAGAAAAGATGGAAAGGTAAAATGGGAAAATTCAGCAGAAATTCGAAATGGATGGATAAAACCCGGAGGTGAAGATTCTGAACTACAGAAAAACGATGATAAATTTGAATTTACGTCACGCTTCGGTTTGAGTGCTTTTAAAAAGTGGTATTATAGTACAGAATTCAATTTTAACACCCAGTTCTTCAGGGGGTATAATTATCCCACTTCTAGTAATCCTGATCCGCTTTCGGCATTTCTGGCACCGGCTAAGTCATATATAAAGCTCGGTTTAGATTATAAGCCAAACAATAACTTTTCAGTATTTCTGTCTCCATTATCGCTTAAAAACGTTTATGTAAGAGATACCACCTTAATAGATCAGACCACATTTGGAGTTGACCCAGACAGAAAAAGTTTCTGGGAACCGGGTCTTAATGCCGATGTAAAACTGACAAGGAAGTTAACAAATGACATTACCTATGTGACGAAATACTCCATGTTCATGAATTACAAAGCTCCATTCTCGAAATTTGACGTTGACTGGGAGAATACTTTTAAGGTACAACTTACCGATTATATAAATCTGCAGTTTATGTTACATCTGATTTATGATGATGACGTTAAGTTCCCTGTTTACGATGATAACGATGTGAAAATTGGCGAAAAGTCTAAACTCCAGGTTAAAGAATTATTTACGATCGGTTTTGCATACTCCATTAACAGGAAAGTTGTTCGTACGCACCGGGTTCGTTAATGCTTAAAAAATAAGATAATAACCCAGAATTGTCAGCCCTCCGTAAATGACACTGGCAATGCCGTTCATGGTGAAAAACGCGAGATTTACTTTGCTTAAATCATTTGGTTTTACAAGCAGGTGTTGGTATAATAAAAGGCCTATAAAAATGATAGCCCCCATCCACTGAAATAAATTAGCAGGCATCTTAAAGGCTATAAGAAGCACAAATACTGCAGCCAACACATGGATTATTTCGGAAACTCGCAAAGCCCTTTTACGGCCAATAAGCGAAGGTACCGACTTCAGTTCCATTCCTTTATCAAATTCTTCGTCCTGCAGCGCATAGATAATATCGAAACCGCTCACCCAGAAAAAAACAACAACACTTAACATCAGGGGCAGCCAATCGAATTGTCCGGTTACAGCCAGGTAAGCGCCAATAGGAGCATTTGCCAAACCAAGGCTCAATACAAAATGGCAAAGAGACGTGAAACGTTTTGTATAGCTGTAGAACAGAATAATAAATAAAGCTACAGGCGATAAATAAAAACATATAGAATTTATAAACCATGTGGTTGCTATAAACAACACCGAATTGATGATTACGAAAAACAATACTGATCGAGGATTTAAAAGACCTGCAGGAATCTCCCTGATTGCTGTTCGTGGATTTAGTTTGTCGAATTCACGATCGAGATAACGGTTGAATCCCATGGCTGCGTTTCTGGCAAAAACCATACATAACAATACAAGTACGAGTAATTTTATATTTAATGATGCACTCTCTTGTTCCAACGCCATAAAAAATCCGATGAGTGCGAATGGAAGTGCAAAAATAGTGTGTTCAAACTTAACAAGTCGCGAGTAGTTTATTAATCTTCCCATTGTAAAATCTTATTGCGCCAAAATTAGAAAGTTAAATTGAATTGAGTAGCTTTAAGTTGAAAAAGCTATTTTTGAATAAAAACAGACACTATGAAGAATATTAAACGCTACTACGAATTAAAGGCAGAACCAAAAGACATTTACAATGCGCTTACCAATCAGAAAATGCTTGAAATATGGACAGGCGAACCAACCGTAATGCAGGTGGAACCCAATACGGAGTTTTCTCTCTGGGGTGGCAGTATTTCGGGGATTAATCTCGAGTTTGAAGAAAATAAGAAAATTGTTCAACAATGGTTTTTTGGTGACGAAAATGAAGATTCAATTGTAACTATTAAACTTCATCCGCACAAAAAGGGGACAAGTGTTGAATTATTACATACCAATATTCCTGACAATGCCTACGAAAATATATCGGAAGGCTGGGACGAAGACTATTTCGGGGCATTAAACGAATTGTTTATATAATGCGGGGAGCAAAATACTGGATCGAAAAACTGGGATTGCAAAGGCATTCAGAAGGAGGTTGGTTCAAAGAAATTTATCGTTCGGAAGATCTTATTCAGAAAGCATCTCTTGATACTAATTTTCAGGGAGCAAGAAATTGTTCCACATCAATTTACTACCTGCTCGAAGGCGAAGATTTTTCTTCATTTCACCGGATTAAATCGGATGAAATATGGCATTTTTATACGGGCAGTTCTTCTATTGAAATTTATTGGATCGACAACGGATTTTTACGAAAAGAAAAACTCGGCCCCAACTTCGATAACGGGGAACGTTTTCAGGTGGTAGCACCTAAAAACAAATGGTTTGCAGCACGTTTAATTAACACAAAAGGGTATGCATTAGTTGGTTGCACTGTTTCTCCCGGATTTCATTTTGATGATTTTGAGCTGGCAGACACAAGCTTGTCTGAAAAATATCCTCATTTGAAAGAAGAGATTAAAGAATTAATTCGGGAGTAATTCAGTAATTCAGTGTTTCAGTTCTTCTTGTAACAGGTCGCGGATTTCCATAAAATTGGCTTCCAGTTTTAGCATGTTTTCAATAAAAAAATTAAAAATGTCGGGCCACTGGTTCTGCCGGTGAAAATCGACATCTGGTAATTGTGTATAAATCCTGCAAACCTCGGCACCACTGTCTTGGCGTTCATGAAAAAACTCCCACATTAAACCATCGGTAAAACCATCTTCAATTACCGGTTTATAACGTTCCAAAAATTCGTAAGCCTTTAAACGAAGATTTTCATTGCGGTTGCCCAGTTCAAGGATAACTTTTGCATCCTCTCGTCCAACATCAAAACGCATGGCAACACCCTTAATTTTTGTTTTGTGAAGTACCCATTTCCTTTTTCGATAACGTAAAACCGGGTGCACCTCACAACGTTTTCCAAATTGTTCCCAAAAATCTAACCGGAGTTTTTTTAATTCTTCTTTCGAATACATGGTGCAAATTTAGGCTAATTTATTTTACTTTGAGTTTTAACAAATTAGGATTTAATATGATCATTAAAAGGTTCCTGTTCATATTGTTTTTGTTTATATTAAAATTCACAGCTGCTCAGCCAGTTGATGTTCAGGCTGATTACAATTCGATTGGTGATTGTGTATTTAGTGCTTACAATAATACAAATGTCCCGGTTTATTTGTATTTAAATTTTGCCGATTTGGAAAATACGAGCTTTACGGAACCGTTGCCATACGTTAAACAACTCACGTCGGGATATAACCTTTTATTTACCCTTCAGCGCGACCCCGATGCTGATGTACCGCGATTCAACTATGAGATTAAATCATTTCGTTCTGATCCAATGGCAAATGTCGATCTGAAATTTCCTTACCTTATTCCTTTTCAGCCGGGCAGCAAAGTACAATCATTCGATGTTGAAAACATAAAAGGTTTTCTGGGGAGTACACCAATTGATTCGTGGTCGGCAACCGGATTTTATGCACACTCAGGAGAAGAAGTTTATTCAAGCCGGAGTGGGGTAGTGGTTGAAATTGTCGGAGATAATAGAAATGAAAATCCCGAAACATGGTACAACGCCTGGACCCGGTGTATAACTTTACTACAGGCCGATGGAACTTTGATCTGCTATAAAAATGTGGTCAATAAAAACAAAAAATTAAAGGTCGGCCAACAAATATTTGCCGGCGAATTACTGGGAGAAATTGCACCTGGTAGAAATACTTTATTAATGCTGATTTATCACCATTCGCTTCATTCAAGCGGGCCTCAGTTTATTATTCCTGAATTTGTACTCGATGAAAAAACAAACGGACTGGTAAATTCATCATCAGAATATACCGTCATTCATCCTGATGCTGTAAGAGGACTTGAAATGAGTAAAAAGGAACGAAAGAAAATCCTTGGCAAAAAATAATGAGATAATATTATTCACCGGGCAACCTTTAAATATAAGCTGCCCGGTGAATTTCAGGCAAAATCACCAAACTTCATTACCGTAATCCCAACCTACTCTAACCGGTTCTTTCAGGTATTGGTCTTTATCAGAATGATTGGTTACTTTCATGTTTTTGGCGTCGTACTCTATTCGGGTATTAAAACGTTGAGCCATTACACCAATCAAAGTCATTTCTGTTAATTGTGTAGCATAATCGAAATTAGACCCCGGTGCAGGTCCACCGGAAATTGCATTCAGAAATTCGTGCTGAGGACCACCTTCTATTCTTGGAATACTTGCTTCCGGCATTTCATTTTGTACCCACGATTCCCATTCTTCCTCCGGCATCATCAGTTGTGCATTATTCGGACGACCGCCGGTTATAATATTTTGTTTTTCACCCACCATTATCATTCCCGATCCCGGGAGTTCATCAATTTTCCAGTCCGGGCGTATTTCCGGTTTCAAACCACCTTCATACCAGGTAAGCGTTACAGGCGGTTTTTTACCTCTGGTCGGGAATTCAAATTTAATAACCGAACTGTCCGGCACAAAACCGTCAGGAGCACCCGATGATTGAATACATTCAGTAGCCGTAGGCATTCCCAAATCGAGCGACCAAAACGGGGCGTCTAGCGTATGACAAGCCCAATCACCCAGTTCTGCGTTTCCAAAATCGTAAAAACCACGCCATGTTTTGGGTAGATAAACATGATTGTACGGACGATTTTTTTGTGGTCCTAACCATAAATCCCAATCCAATCCAGTCGGAATAGTTTCTTCAGCTATTGGATATTCAGTTGGTTTTAAGAAGTACTTTCCTTCTCCAAACTCCGGTCCGTTAAACCATGCTATCACTTCGGTAACTTTACCGGTTATGCCAGCATCATACCATTCTTTCACTCTTCTGATGCCATCAGTAGCATGGCCCTGGTTGCCCATTTGGGTTATCACTTTGTAATAATGTGCCGCCTTCTGCAAAGTGCGTAATTGCCAAACATTATGTGCCAATGGTTTTTCAACATAAACATGCTTGCCAAGTTGCATAGCTGCCATAGTAGCAGCAAAATGTGTATGGTCGGGAGTTGATACAAAAACTGCATCAATCTCTTTACCCATTGCGTCAAACATTTTGCGAAAATCTTTGAATCTTCTAACTTCCGGGTACGCTTCATAAGCTCCTTTGGCACGTTCATCATCAACATCACAGAATGCTACAAAGTTGACATTTTCAATAGTTGAACATTGTTTTATGTGTTCACCGGCCCGTCCGCCAACACCAATAAAAGCAACATTTATTTGCTTTGAGGGAGCGCAACTAATAAAATTTGGAATAATAACTGCTCCGGTGCCAACAGCACCTGCAGTACGCAAGAAAGTTCTTCTTGAAATTGAATTCATAATTAGAGTTTATTGGTTTAGATACAGGCTAAGATAAAATCTTTTTATTGTTTCCGCACATGAATCTTCTATATTTTGCAGTTCTATAGTTTGACAGACACTGTTTTATATATGCCGGAACCGACAATGAAACACCTTGTTTTGAAACTTTAAAATCTCAAATATTTCCATTTCATTATCAGCACATAATTATCATTTGCTAATTATTATGAGCGAAAAACGGGTAGTTTTTTGTTTCTATTTAAGATAATAATATGTCTGAGTTCGCGGAAATACAATAACGTAAAGAACTTTTGTGCTTATTAATTGAGTAAGAGACCTGAAAATTGTTTAGCATAAATTGATTAATTGTTAATGAATATTAATTGTTAATTATGCATTTTAATTTACTTAATATAAAAAAAGTTTATAAATTGCCGCAACTTTTTAATAAATGTTAGAACTATAAAGCACTATATTAGACAATTAGAAAAGATATGGCCTAGTTGGATTTAAAAATCTGATAATAATATCGGTTTTTCAGCTATTATATATTTTTCGAAAAATCGAACAATTTGTAACAATTTGCTAATCCATAGATTTTTCTAATTTCTATAATTTAGAAGGGTAAGAGTGAGTTATTAACTATTTATAAATTTTATTATCTATGAAAAAAATTGCGCTAATGCTATTGGGCATTGCCTTTTTTGGCGTGCTCGTGGTTGAAGCACAGGTAAAAAGTATCAACGGTACTGTAACCGGTTCCGACGATGGTACCGGGATACCTGGTGTTTCAGTAAGTGTTAAAGGTACCACGATTGGTACAGTTACAAACCTTGATGGAAAGTATCAGCTGGAAGTTCCGAATGATGCTTCTGTGTTAATTTTTTCTTTTGTGGGAATGAAAACACAAGAAGTTGAAATTAGTGGTTCGACAGTAGATGCTGTTATGGAAGCCGACCTGGTTGGAATAGATGAAGTTATGGTTGTGGCCTATGGTACTGCAACAAAAGAGTCTTTTACCGGTGCAGCTTCGGTGGTTGAAGCCGAAACTCTTGAAAAAAGACAAGTATCTAATGTTTCGCAAGCTTTAACAGGTGTTACTGCCGGTATTCAGGTTGCTAGCAGTACCGGACAGCCGGGGACATCAGCAAGTATTCGTATTCGTGGGGTAGGATCTATGAGTGCTTCAAGTGCTCCTCTTTATGTGGTAGATGGTATCCCTTACGGAGAAGATATTTCTGCTATTAGTCCACAAGATATTGAATCGGTTACTGTTTTAAAAGATGCTGCTTCATCTGCGCTTTATGGTGCTCGCGGAGCAAACGGTGTTATTCTTATTACAACTAAAAAAGGTAAAAAGGGTAAGCTGGAAGTTAACTTCGATGTTAAAGTGGGTGTTAACCAAAGGGCCATTCCTGAATATGATATCATGACAGACCCTGCAATGTACTATGAAAAATATTACGAAGGCATTTATAACAACCAGTTTGTAGGAGATGTTACTGCTTCTGAAGCGAACCAAATGGCTAACCAAATAATGTTTGGAGCTCAGGGATTGGAATACAATATTTATAATGTTCCTAATGGAGAAATGCTTATCGGACAAGATGGCAAAATCAATTCAAATACTACTTTGGGTCGTGTTTGGGCAAATGATTATTACCTGCAAAACGATAACTGGTATGATGAATTATTTGGCGATAACCAAATGAGACAAGAATACAGTTTATCTGTTGGTGGTGGAAACGACAAACAAACTACATATTTCTCGTTAAACTACCTGAATGATGAAGGTATTATTTCAAACTCAGGCTTTGAACGTATTACTGCACGTGTTAACTCTGACTACCAGATTAAAGACTGGGTAAAAGTAGGCGGTAACATTGGTTATACGAATTATGAAAGTAAATCTCCGGCTGATCAAAGCGGATTAAGTTCTAAAAACTTATTCTTCGTAAGCCGTATTGTTGCTCCTATCTATCCATTATATGTACGCGATGCAAATGGCAATATTAAGGTTGACGAACAGGGACACACATTATACGACTATGGTACTGGCGAATATCCGGGATTAACTCGTCCGGTTATGTCGATTGCCAACCCTGCTTCCGACCTGGCATTAGATGTGCAACGATACAATGTTGACCTTTTAAACTTGAAAGGTTTTGCAGAATTCACACTCTACAAAGACTTGAAATTTAACCTGAACCTGGGTTATGATGTCGACAATACCCGTTATATGGATAAATCGAATGCATACTACGGGCAAAGTGCTGACTACGGTGGTTCTGTTTATAAAACCAGCAGCCGTTACTCTGCATTAACAATGCAACAACTGCTTACTTACAAAAAAGAATTTGGAGCTCACAATATCGACATATTAGCAGGTCACGAAACTTATGACAGAAAATGGACCAGCCTGTATGGAAGTAAAAGAAACTTGTATAATCCTGAAAGTGAAGAAATTTCAAGTGCTATTCTGAATCCTTCAACTGGTTCATCAAGTAATGGTTATTATGTAGAAGGTTACCTTTCAAGAATACAATACAACTACGACGAAAGATATTTTGTATCGGGAAGTTTCAGGAGAGATGGTTCTTCTCGTTTTCATCCTGACAACCGTTGGGGTAACTTCTGGTCGGTAGGTGCTTCTTGGGTGATGAATAAAGAATCGTTTATGAGCGGTATCGATTGGGTTGATTTCTTAAAACTTAAAGCAAGTTATGGTGCACAAGGTAACGACGCTTTGTTGTATGGTGGTGCTCAAAATTACCAGCCTTATCAGGATCAATTCTATGTAAAAAACTCGAACGACGATTTTGCCATTGAATTGGATTACAAAGGAAATAAAGACATTACCTGGGAAACCAGTTATAATTTCAATGCCGGTTTCGACTTTACGTTATTGAACAGTGTGTTAGATGGATCAGTTGAATACTTCAACCGCAAAGTTGAAGATATGCTATATTATATTCCTGTTCCTGCATCTGCCGGATATTCTTCATATCCTGATAATATTGGTTCTATGAAAAACCATGGTATTGAATTTACTTTAAATGCCAACATTATTAAATCGAGCGATATTAACTGGTCGGTTTATATAAACGGAACTCACTTTAAAAACGAAATTCTTTCATTACCAGAACAATTCTCTGATCCTGATGGATATATTAATGGTAGAAGAATTCTAAAGGTTGGTGGAAGTATTTACGATTACTGGTATCCTGTATATGCAGGTGTTAATTCAGAAGGTTTGTCGCAATGGCGTATAACTAACGAAGATGGTACTTATGGAGAAACAACAGACTATGCTGAAGCATCTCTTAAACAAAATTGTGCAAGCCCTGGCACTTCTTTACCAGACATATCCGGTGGTTTCGGAACAACTTTCGAAGCATATGGTTTCGACTTTTCTGTTTCGTGTACCTACGGTTTAGGAGGCTTAACTTACGACTATGTTTACCAACAATTAATGCATGGTGGTGCTGCCAGCGATGCAGGAAATAACTGGCATAAAGACATCTTGAATTCTTGGACTACTAATAATACGAATTCTGATATTCCAATGGTTGATTACGGAGGAAAAGATATCGCCGCTAGTTCAGATCGTTGGTTAATTGATTCGGATTACCTTGCAATTAACAACATTACATTTGGATATACACTACCTGAAACGGTATTAAACAAAATCGATCTTAAATCAGTTCGCATTTATGTTGCTGCCGACAACGTAGCCTTATTCTCGAAAAGAAAAGGATTAGATCCTCGTCAGAATTTTAGTGGTTCTACTGATTTTGGTTATTCACCAATCAGAACCATCTCACTTGGAGCTAAAGTTAAATTTTAACAGAAAGGAAGCATAAGATGAAAAAATTAAAATATTTATTTGCCATAGTTGCCGTAGCATTCTTTGCAGGATGCTCTGATAACTTAGACGTACAACCTGACGGATCGATTCTGACTGAAGATCAAGTTAAAGATGTACTTGCCAATGATCCTTCAAAATTGCAGTCAGAGGTAAACGGTCTATACTCAATTATGAAAGCCTGGCCGGCTACTACAGGAAGTGGCGATTACCAGGAAGACTTTGGTATTCCGGGGATTGCTGCAAAACTTGACCATAACGGACAAGACCTTGTTGGCGATGTTACCGGTTACAATTGGTTTAGCGGCGAGCAAGATCTTACAAACCGTAACTTTACATACCGTGCGCCTCGTGTTGTATGGAACCAGTTTTATATGCAAATACGTACAGCAAATTCAATTATCAGCAAAATGGATCGCGAAACTACTGATCCTGTTGGTAAAAATTATTTGGGACAGGCTCTGGCTGTTCGTGCATACGACTATTTTAACCTTGCACAATTGTTTCAGTTTACCTATGTTGGGAACCAGGATAAACCTGCTGTACCTATTGTAACCGACGAAACAACTGAAGCAGAGCTTACCAATAACCCTCGGGCAACTGTTGGTGAAGTTTACGACTTAATTGTAGCCGATTTGGACGATGCAATTGACTATCTATCTGCTGATGGTGTGCCCTCGCGCCCTGATGTATCGGCAGTAAACCTTGCTGTGGCTTATGGTTTAAGAGCAAGGGTAAACCTGGTAATGCAGAATTGGAACGCTGCTGCTGCTGATGCAGAAATGGCTTTGCAGGTCAGCGGCGAAATGCCTATGTCGATGGAGGCAGTTTCTATACCTAACTTTGATGATGTTACTGTTCCTGGCATTATGTGGGGATGTATCATTACTTCTGAAGATGATGCTACAAAATCGGGTATTTGCAACTTTACTTCAATGTGTACAAACCTTTGTTTTGGCTACGGAGGTTATACAACTATTGTTGGAACATGGAAAAAAGTTAACAAATTGTTATACAATCAAATTCCGGCCACTGATGTTCGTAAAGGATGGTTTTTGGATGAATACTATCAGGCTGCTGCATTGAATCAGTACGAAGAAAGTGGAGAGGCTGCTGCTGCATTCCAGGAATGGTATGGAGTTCCGTACGATCCTGCTTATGGTCCAATTTGGGGAGCAATAGGAATGGATCCTTATACCAGCGTGAAATTTGCACCAACAAATAAAATATTAACTTACCAGGAAAATTCAAACGACTTCCCGTTAATGCGCGCTTCGGAAATGGAGTTGATTATTGCCGAAGGTAAAGCAATGGGAGGTGCCCTTGGAGAAGGTAAAACAGCATTGGAAAGCTGGGTGAGAACCTACCGCGATCCTGAATTTGTTAGTCAGGCAAGCAGTGCTCAAGAGTTACAAGACGAAATCTGGTTACAACGTCGTATTGAATTCTGGGGCGAAGGTATCTCTTGGTTCGACCTGATGCGTTTGGAAAAACCAGTTATTCGTTACGAAGAAGTTGGTGGATCAATTGATACGAACTATGGAGCCTTAGCTATTTTTAATGTTCCTGCAAATGCTTCTTACCGTTTATGGCCTATTCCTCAAAAAGAAATTCAGGCTAACGATGGTATTGATGATGCAGATAACAACGTAATGGGTACACTTCCAACAAGTTTACCTGTACCGGGCGAAAAAAGTGCTTATATCCACTACTTGTTGAAATCAACAAAATCAGCTGGAGGTATTAAGCCTGCTATTTAATCGAAATATATTTTGAAATATAAAAGGACTGTCGCTAACGGCAGTCCTTTTTTGTTTTTACTGATATTCGCCCAGTCCTCTTGGATTTTATCCCATACTCTGCAAAAAATATTGTGATACACAGAAATTCCATTTCCTATAGGTTTTAAAAATCAATATGGAAGCATTTCATTCAGGTCTGTAAAAATAAAATATCGCCTTCTGGGAGGATCTTCTGGTTGGACGTTTTCAGTTCTGGTTGCTTTTGTTTGTTTGCAAATTGTTCCTGAGGTTTTCAAATTTCGCACGAGAATTAGTGTGCAGGCTTGCAAGAATGATTTGTGTTTCGGTACTAATGTCCCATTTTATTCAATGGCTTTAATTCCCGAATCGATACAACTATTGTAATTAATGATTAAAAGAATTTTTCATAAAAAAACACTCTCCAAAAGGAAAGTGTTTTTTTAATGAATTTGTATGATAAAATTTTCTATTTAAAGCGAAGCATTGTTATTGCATTTTCATCTTTAAAAAGTTTGTTGACACTTATTTTTTCAACCTTGGCAATGCTCTCCAGTTTATCCATGTCGATTTCTTTTTTGTTACCCACAATGGCAATTTTAATTGGTTTACCCGATACTTCTTTCTTATAAAAGTTCAGAATTTCTTCGAACGAAAGCCCTTCGTATTCTGGCAACAGTAATTTGTTAGGATCTTCGGAGTATCCTTTTTGAGTCCAGCTTTCAATACTCTGACTTAAATTTCTAAATGAAGGGCGATCAGCTTTTGACGACTGGATAAGGTAATTTTTTATATTATCCATACGTTCAGGTTTCTCTGGCATTTCTTTTATCAGTTTTACGAATTCTTCAACTGCATCGGCAGTTTTATCGGCCTGAGTGCCAATATAACCAACCTGATAGGCCGGATTACCGGGCAAAACCGGAGTTCGGTAGGTAGCTCCTGCCGAATATGCAAATGAACGTTTCTCTCGTAATTCCTGTATAACCAGACCATTAAATCCTCCGCTAAAATACTGGTTAAAAGCATCGATAACCGGCTTTTGCTCGTTTTGATATTCTGAACCATTTGTAAATAAATAAATTTCGCTTTGGCGTGCGTCCGGATTATTTAGGAATAGAATCGATTCCTTTTTGTTTTCTACTACCGGACGAATAACAGGAGAGTCAGATTTTTTAAGGTTGGCAGGAAAGGCCAGGTTGTTTTTTAGGGTTTCAACAACATTTGCCATCGGGTTTTTTCCGCAGAAATGAACAGAGGCTTCATAGTGGGTTGCCTGAATAAAGTCGCCTGTAAGGTCGGAAATAGTAAGTGCCCTGATTTCGGCTGTAGAAAGTCTCTCAATCTCTGGCGATTTTTCCCCGTACATCATATAATCTCTCAGGGCTTCTGCCTGCGAGTCTTTTTCTTTTTTCTCAACACCCCGCATACCAATTACCGAACCTTTAACCTTATCCATCTGTTTTTCGTCCAATTCGGGCAACAAGTAAGTTCTCGACAATAGCTGACACGCCTGTCCCAGATTTTCTTCGTTTCCTTCAAGAATAATGTAGAGATAGCTATCGTTGTTAACAAATTGTACCGAGCACCCCAGCTTGCTATATTCCTTTTTTAATGCCTGTGGCTTGTATTGGGCCATTATACCTGCGTTGTTCATAAGCGAAGTGGCCAGGTTGAGGGTAGGAATTTTAGCACTTCCTGCACCATATTTTATTATCAGCGAGAAGATGTCGTTTTGCTTGTTTGGAGTGTAAAAAAGTTTTACCCCGGGAGCCAGTTCAGTTTTTGTAACGTCTTTGTCGAAATCAACAAAATTTTCTTTTGCTTCGCTTAAGGCAACTTCGTTAAAATGTTTTGCATAAACCGACTGGTGTCCCGGTTCAGGATCGATAGGTTTATAATCCGGCTTTTTCAATGCATCCTTGTCGGGCTCGCCAATATCTGAAAGATAAGTTATGCAGTTTTTAGTAAAGTATTTGTTGGCTGCCTTAATAATATCGTCTTTTGTTACGGCCTGAATTTGTTCTTTGTATTGGGTGAAATCGTCCAATGGTAATTCGTAGGCAAAATCGCTCATAAGCTGAACTCCAACACTTGCCGGACTTTCAAGTTCCATTTCGTGTTGCTTAATCATTTCGTTTTTGAAGGCATCAATCAGCCATTCGTCGAAGTTCCCTTTTTTTAGTTTTTCAATTTCGGCATTAACCAGCTTTTCAACTGTACTTAACGACATAAATTTCATCTGACTTAAGTCGAAAGTAGGAATGGCCTGGACAGTAACTAAACCTGCATATTTAAATTGATTCTGACCAGCGCCAACACTCATTAAATCGCCATCAAGCACCAATTTGTCGAGTAATCCGGTTTGATTTCCGTTGGATAGCAGGCGTGCACAAAAGTCAACTGCATATCGGTCTTCGCTGGCAACGTCAACACCCGGGAATCCCAGGATTAACATAGGGTAGGGAGTAAGTTTTTCTTTAATTTTAACAGGTTGGGTAATGTTTACATTTTTAGGAATTACCGGTACTCCTTGTGCTTCGCGTTTTTCCCATTTCCCAAATGTTTCTTCAATTAAGGGTTTTACCTCTTCCGGATTAATATCTCCCGCAAGAATCAATGCCATGTTCGAAGGCACATAAAAAGCATTGTAGAATTCGTAAATACGTTTAATCGATGGATTTCTCAAGTGTTCTGTTTTTCCAATAATCAAACGTCCGTAAGGATTTTCTGCTTCAAAAGCCTTGCTGATAAAATCGTTGGTTACAGCTCTGAATGGATTGTCGGAGTACATGTTCTTTTCTTCATAAACCGTTTCCAGCTCTGTTTGAAATCCACGAAAAACCGGATGAATAAAACGATTGGAATATAAATCGAGCCAACGCTTAATCTGAAATGGAGGAAAGGAGTTGTGGTAATACGTAAAATCGTAGCCAGTTCCGGCATTCATTCCGGTCCCCCCCATGGCCTGAACAAGGTTTGAAAATTCGTTAGGAATAGCATATTTTCCTGCTTTCAACGATTCTTCATTAATTTCATTGTTTATTTCTTCTTTCTTTGCTTCATCTTCAGTTGTTCTGAGTTCTTCATATAACTGAATAATCTTTTCATAATGCGGCTTTTCTTCTTCCCAGTTCCAGGTCCCCATATTTTCTGTGCCTTTAAACATTACATGTTCCATGTAGTGTGCCAGTCCTGTTGCATCAGCAGGATCATCTTTAGAACCGGCTTTTACGGCAACTGCTCCAAAAACTGTAGGTTGTGAATGATTTTCGTAGAGAATGACAGTCAGACCATTGTCAAGTTTAAATTTATGTACGTTCTCATTTGAGGCGAAAAGAACCGAAAACATAAATACATAAATGAGAGTTAAATAAGTTTGTTTCATTTGGAAAAAAATTTTTGATTGTTATTTCATTCAGAGGATTAACTTTTTTAAATTAATTGGTATTTACTATACAATAAATATTACATCAATACAGTACTATTTACAAAATAATATGTATGCTCAGTATTGTTGTTGCATACTTTCTCAAATTACCCTAAAATAAAAAGAATAGTCCTTTTTATTGTTGCTGGCTAAGGTAATTAATTATCATAAAAATAAATCGATTTTAAATAAAAAAGCCATTTCGAAACTGAAACGGCTTTTGAAATTTATTATTTTATGTTAATAAAAATTCCGACTTCCCTTTTTATTGTTTATCATTCTCCCAGCTCTTTCGAAGTTCTTCCATTTCTTTCCTGTGTTTCTCTTTCAGTTCCAGCAATTCTTTTAGCTGTTCGTCGGTTAAACTCTGTTCAACCTGCGGCTCATCAAAAATCCCAAATTGTCCAAACTGCTCTTCAAACTGCTTCTGCAACTCTTCCATGTCGGGGAACATAAGTTCGTGATTAAAGAAGGCCGAATCATTGTGTAAAGAAAACATTCCTGTGAATGAAGAGTCGGGAGATGAAAATGACTGATGATTATGCATTCCACCAAAAGGTATTAAACCTCTTTTTATTAGCATGGAATCGTTCATCATTTCATTCATCATTTTTTCCAGATCTTCAAAATTTCCGGCAAAAAAATCATGTTCTCCGAATGGAGCCTGAAAACTCGAATCAGAAGACCATGTATGAACATAAGTAGAATCAAACGCAATCAGGTTACCGTCCTCATCGTATTTCTTATTTACGATCGTTTGCTCATCGGGTGTTTTATCCTGTGCATGAACAGCCGAAAAAGCAAACAGAGATAGAATCAAAAAATAAATTATTCTCATGACTATTTTTTTCTTTCAAATTTACATAACAGGAGTATAAACAATATTTAAAAAGTCTTAAAAGGAGTTAAGCATAATTGAATGATGAGCGGTTAAGAATAAAAACTAAGAAGCCGCTCTGTAAAAAAACAAAGCGGCTTGTGAAGTATAATGAATTATCGTTAGTTAATCATATCGATGTTCATCAGTGTGTGGAAATTCTTCACACTCACATTCCTGTCCCAATCCTTTTTCATATTGTTGCAGTGCTCTCAAACTCATACCCATATTCGAAAACCCTCCATCGTGAAACAGGTTCTGCATAGTTACTTTCCTTGTTAAATCAGAGAACAAAGTAATACAGTAATCCGCACACTCATCGCCGCTGGCGTTTCCAAGTGGCGACATTCTGTCTCCGAAGTCAAGAAGACGATCGAATCCTTTAATACCGTTTCCGGCTGTTGTAATTGTTGGCGATTGCGAAATAGTATTTACCCTTACACGGCGCTCGCGGCCATAAATGTATCCAAAACTGCGGGCAATCGATTCCAACAAAGCTTTGGCATCAGCCATGTCGTTATAACCAAAAAAAGTACGTTGTGCTGCCACATACGACAGTGCAACAACCGATCCCCATTCATTAATTGCATCCAGTTTTCGAGCTACCTGTAACATTTTATGAAATGAGATAGCTGACACATCCAGTGTCTTATCCAGATAACTGTAATCCAGATCGCTGTAGTGACGTTCTTTACGCACGTTTGGAGACATGCCGATTGAGTGAAGAACAAAATCAATTTTTCCGCCAAGGTACTCCATCGACTTAGTAAAAACATTATTTAAATCATCAACATTGGTAGCGTCCGCTCCAATAACAATGGTATTCAATTTATCGGCCAGCACCTGAGTTTCACCCATTCTGATGGCAACCGGAGTGTTGGTAATGGTTAACGTTGCACCTTCTTCGTGTGCTCTTTCGGCAACTTTCCAGGCAATTGAGTCAGGGTTTAGCGCCCCAAAGACAATACCTCTTTTTCCTTGTAATAAGTTATTACCCATGATATATTTTTTGATTTTTATCGCTGCAAATTTAGTTCAGATTTAAAAGAATAAGCTTGAATTAAATTATTTCAGTATGAAACACTGCTTTCTTAACTTATAAAATCGAATATTGTTCAATGTCGTTCAAAAAATTAAGTTTAATTCATTTTTATGCTAAATGAATAGCTCGTCATTGATAAGTTTGTATTTTCAGAACAAAATTAAGAAAATGAAATACAATTTATTACTATTCATATTGATTATAAATGCTTTAAGTGCTGTTGCACAAGATGAATCGCTTGTTGTAAAATCAATTTTTAATGAAGCGCTTACTGATAGAACTGCTTATGAAATCCTACACACACTCTGCAAAGAACATAAAGGGCGGATTACCGGCTCGCCCGAAGCCAACAAAGCGGTCGACTATATGTTTGAAACCATGGATGCAATGGGATTCGATACAGTTTACAAGCAACCCGTTCAGGTGCCTCGTTGGGTAAGAGGAGACGAAGAAAAGGCTCTTATTCTGGCTCATTCTGTTGAAAAAGAAGTACCAGTTTCAGCATTGGGAATGTCAATAGGAACGGGAGAAAAAGGATTACAGGCAAAAATAGTTGAAGTACATAATTTTGAAGAGCTGACTGCACCAGGCTCCCATAATGTAAAAGGGAAGATTGTTTTTTTTAACTTTCCAATGGATCAAACTAAACTGAACACTTTTTCAGCTTATGGCGAAAGCTCAGCATATCGAACACAGGGAGCAGCAAAAGCGGCAAAATATGGAGCAACGGGAGTAATTGTTCGTTCGCCAACCACTGCCCAGGATGATTTTCCTCATACCGGTGTAATGCGTTATGTTGAAGGAGTTGAAAAAATACCCGCTGTTTGCATAAGTACCAATGGTGCCGATCTTTTAAGTGATCAGCTATCTGAAAATCCGGAACTCGAGTTCTATTTCAGAACGACTTGTAAAACCATGGGAGAAGTGGAATCATATAACGTAATCGGCGAAATAAAAGGAAGCGAATTTCCCGATCAGATAATTACTGTTGGCGGTCATCTGGATGCCTGGGAATCGGGAGAAGGTGCGCACGACGATGGTGCAGGTTGTGTACAAAGTATTGAAGTTTTACGCTTATTCAAAGAACTGGGGATTAAGCCCAAACGTACCATCCGTGCTGTAATGTTTATGGATGAAGAAATTGCACAACGCGGCGGAAAGGAATATGCGAAACAAGCCGGTATAAAAGGAGAGAATCACTATTTTGCCCTTGAATCCGATAGGGGAGGATTGATGCCCCGCGGGTTTGGTGTTAGTGCTCCCAAAAATCGTATAGAACAAATTCTTGCACTGAAAAAGTATTTTGCTCCGTATGGCATCTATGAATTCACTAAAGGAGGCGGAGGAGTTGACATTAGTCCGCTGAAAGAGTACGACACACCATTAAGCTCTTTTATACCGAATATGCAAAGGTATTTCGATTATCATCATTGTGGCTTCGACACATTTGAGCAGGTTAATATCAGGGAATTGCAGATGGGAAGTGCAGCTATTGCCGCCTTCATTTATTTAATCGATAAATTCGATCTTTAAAAACAATCCAATTCTTATACAGTTAGTTATAATCAATATTTGAAGGAACTTGTTTGTAAACGATAAAGGTATTTGTAAAAAGTAATACGACTTAAAAACATGTTAAATACCTTTTTATTTCATTTTTACATTTTATAGTTTTGAAATCAAATAAAAACTGATACTTATGAGAAAAGTACTATTATTTTTAATTGTGGCTGGGTTGACTTTTGGCTGCTCAACCTCCTCTAAAAAAGATAAAAAACAAGACGAGAAAATGGAAGTGAATCAGGAAATTAAAAAGAAGGCTGATGAGTTTGTTTCGTTTAAATTAACTACCGATTTAAGCGTTTTAACGGCAAAAGAAAAACAGATGCTTCCGTTGTTACTGGAAGCAGCAAAGCTGATGGAAGAAATATACTGGGTAGAAGCATTTGGGAACAAAGACGAAATATGTGGTAAAGACTGGGACGAATATACCCGAAAATTTATACAGCTTAATTACGGCCCATGGGAGCGTTTGGATGCCAACAAACCATTTTTACAGGAATACGGTCCCAAACCGGCAGGTGCTAATTTCTATCCGGCAGACATAACAAAAGAAGAATTTGAAACTTGGGACGATGAATCAAAATCGAGCCTGTATACACTTATAAGAAGGGGCGAAGATGGAAAACTAAAATCTATTCCTTACCACATCGCATTCGCAGAGCTAACAAAAAAAGCTGCAGAATTATTGCTTCAGGCTGCAGAACTGGCAGAAGATCCTGGATTGAAAAAATACCTGGAAGAACGCTCAAAAGCACTGCTTACCGATGAGTATTTTGATAGTGATGTTGCCTGGATGGAAATGAAAAACAACACCATTGAATTTATTATTGGCCCTATCGAAAATTACGAAGACCAATTATTTGGGTACAAAGCTGCGCACGAATCATTCATCCTTATAAAAGATAAGGAATGGAGTAAAAAACTCGTGAAATATGCGGCATTGCTTCCGGGCCTGCAAAAAGATCTGCCCTGCAAACAAGAATATAAAGACGAAACGCCGGGAATGGAATCCGACATGAATGTTTATGATGCTATTTATTATGCCGGCGATTGCAATGCAGGAAGCAAAACCATTGCTATCAACCTGCCCAACGATGAAGTTGTTCGCGAAACAAAGGGAAGCCGCAAATTGCAGCTGAAAAACTCGATGCAGGCCAAGTTCGATAAAATTTTGGTGCCGATTTCGAATTTATTGATTGCCGAAGACCAGCGTAAACATGTAAAATTCGATGCTTTCTTCGAAAATACCATGTTTCATGAAGTAGCTCACGGGCTGGGACTAGGAAATACCATCGATGAAAGTTCAACTGTTCGCGAAGCTTTAAAAGATGCTTATACTTCAATTGAAGAAGGTAAGGCTGACATTCTTGGTTTGTGGTGCGTTTATCAGTTAAATGAGATGGGAGAGCTGGGCGAAAAAGATATGATGGACAACTTTGTAACATTTATGGCCGGTATTTTCCGCTCTGTTCGTTTTGGCGCTGCCAGTGCTCACGGAAAAGCAAATATGATGCGCTTCTACTATTTTCAGGAAGCAGGCGCTTTTACCCGCGACGAGGCAACCGGAACCTATCGTGTTGACTACGAAAAAATGAAACAGGCCATGTTCAATTTGTCGCAAACCATATTAAAAATTCAGGGTGATGGCGATTACGAAACAGCCAAAAACATGATCAAAGAAAAAGGATTTATACGGGATGCATTACAAAAAGACCTCGACCGCATTGGTGAAGCTGGCATTCCCCGCGATATTGTTTTTGAACAGGGAGCTGAAGTTTTAGGACTTTAAACTGATTGTTTCCTCTCTGCAAAATGTTAATTTGTTTATTCACCCGGATACTTCAAGTCTCCGGGTGAATAAATAAATATAGTACCGAAATTTGTTTGTTTCTTATTACGACTTTCCGGCAAAACTGAGAAGATGCCTTGCTAAGCTTCAGAATGACAATTTTTTAATTTATTGTTACCTGAAGTCAGACACTGCCGATCTCTTAAGCACTTCGATTGTTAATCTTGTTTGAATTTTTATACGATCAGAGCATTAACATTCTGTTAAGAAGTATTTAAAAGTCTTCTGTGTTATATTTGTAATGTGAAATGGTTAAAAAACATATCTGTATTACTTTTCGGATTGATTTTTCTTATATCATCTTCTGGGTTTATTTTGTACAAAAGCCACTGTTCTTGTACCAACGAAGATTATGTAAGTATAATTGTAAAACCCGAAACTTGTGAAACGAAGTATCACCACCATCACCATTTTCACGATGTAAATAATAAAGAGGTTGCCTGTTCTGAAAATGAATGTCACGAATGTTCGCTACATGAGAAATCATGTGGTTGCGATTCTCCCGAATTAATTTTAATAAAACTGAAAGACAAAGCGGTTGATGATGCTGCGAAATTTGTTTCCATAGCACCCATCGAATTGGCAATTGAGTGTTCCGATCTTCTGGAAAAATATAATCTTCTGTCAGAAGAAGAAATAAACAATTTTAGTTATTCCGACCCTCCTCCAAAAATTACATCCACACTCGACTATTTAATTCAAATACAACAACTTAAAATCCCATCATTGATTTAAGATTAGTTCTGTAACATTCAGAACCTCTTGCTGATAATTATGCAGCAGTTGAATGATTTAATTTCGATAAAGTCGAAATTCTGATATTTCAATTTAATCTTAAATACAATGAAGAATTATATACTACTTTTATTTATAGTTATTCCGTTTTTTTCAAATGCTCAAACAGTTATGGGAACTGTTTTTAGCGATGATGATGGCGGAAAACAGCCACTTCCCGGCGTTAATATTATTTGGGAAGGTACAAACACAGGAACAGCTTCAAAACCCGACGGAAGCTTCGAAATAAAACAAAAGAATGGCAAACACAAACTTGTTTTCAGCTTTGTTGGTTACGAACAGCAGGTAGTGCCGGTAGATGATCAAAAACCTGTTGAGGTGGTTTTAAAACCAAACCTCGAAATAGAAGAGGTTACTGTTGTTAAAAAAAGCAGGGGAACTTATCTGTCGGTAATTAATCCTATTCAAACAGAAAATATTGGAGGAGCCGAACTTCATAAAGCCGCTTGCTGTAACCTGGCAGAAAGTTTTGAAACCAATCCTTCGGTAGATGTAAGTTACAGCGATGCCATTACTGGTGCGAAACAAATTAAACTGTTAGGCCTGGATGGCACATATTCTCAATTAAATGTAGAAAATATACCCAATTTAAGGGGACTGGCAACTACTTTCGGACTAACGTATATTCCGGGCCCCTGGCTCGAATCAATTCAGGTTTCAAAAGGAGCAGCATCTGTTTTAAACGGTTACGAATCAATAGCCGGTCAGATTAATGCTGAACTGAAAAAACCAGATGCAGATGAAAAATTATTTCTAAATGCTTATGGAAACGATGAAGGAGTGTTGGAATTTAATGGTAACGTCAATATTAAAGTTATTGGCGATACTTTAACGACCGGAATTTTTGTTCATGGAAGTAATTTGTCGAAAGAAAACGATCACAATAACGACGGTTTTCTTGATTCTCCGTTAGCAAAAACATACGAGGTGGCAAACCGGTGGAAATACAATAACCACAAAGGAGGTATGGCGCAGGCCGGTGTAACTTTACTGTACGACGACAGAATGGGAGGACAGGTTGGTGCTGACAGGGATATGCAACCTGCAGTCACTAATCCGTACGGAGCCAATATTGTTAATAAGCGTATTGACGGCTTTTTCAAAACAGGAGTTGTTTCAAAAAACACACATACAGCCTTTGCCCTGTTAACTAATTTCGCCAGACACGAAACTGATTCGTATTATGGCTTAACAGACTATGATGCCGATGAAACCCGTTTCTATGGAAGTGCAGTACTTACACAGGATCTTGATAAGGCATCGGTACACGTACTGAACAGCGGAGTGAGCTTTATTTACGACGATTTTAACGAACAATTATATTACCATAATATTGACAGAACGGAAAAAGTGCCGGGACTTTTTACCGAATATACTTTTAAACCAAACGATGACTTAACTTTTATGGCCGGCATTCGTGCCGATTTCCACAATATTTTCGGAAGTTTTGTAACACCACGTATGCATTTCCGTTATCGTTTTGCAGAGCACTTTACTATTCGTACAAGTGCTGGTAAAGGTTACAGAACGGCAAATGTGTTATCGGAAAATACATATATGCTGGCAAACTCTCGTCCGTTAACCTGGACAGAAGATGTAATGCAGGAAGAAGCCTGGAACTATGGATTCGCTTTCATACAAAATTACCAGCTATTGGGACGCGATTTAAGCATTAACGCTGAATTTTTCCGTACCGATTTCCAAAGCAAACTGGTTCTCGACCGTGAATCTTCATCGGAATATATTTTGCTTTTGCCATCAACCGATAAAGCTTATGCCAACAGCCTGCAATTTGATGTAAGATGGCAACCTGTTGAACGACTGGACTTATTGCTGGCTTACCGTGTTAACGATATTAAAGAAACCATTGGTGGAGAACTGAAAAAGGCTCCGTTAAGTAGCGATTACAAAGGATTGATAAATCTAAATTACACTACCAACCTGAAAAAATGGATGTTTGATTATACCGTTCAGTTTAACGGAGGTGGACGTATTCCACGTGTTAACGGCGGAAGCATGGCTATGGCAAATATGCCGTCAGATTATTACGAATTTTCGCCCTATACTATTATGAATGCCCAGGTTACAAAATATTTCCGTTACTGGAATATTTATCTGGGAGTGGAAAATTTAACCGATTTTACTCAGAAAAATCCTATTGAAAGTGCAGATAATCCGTTTGGCTCAGAATTCAGTGCTACCAATATTTGGGGGCCTACTATGGGACGAAAAATTTATCTTGGGTTGCGTTTTAAACTGAATTACGATTAACCGGCTACAAGCTTCAAGCTGCAAGAATAATAAAACTCTTGCAGCTTGAGGCTCAAAGCTTAAAATAATAAAGAATGAAAAAACTAATTTATCTTATTACAATGGTCATGTTTATTGGAATTGCTTCCAATTCGGCAATGGCTCAAAAGAAAGAAAACAAAGTTGTCTGCTTTAAAAGCGACATGGATTGCACTCACTGTGAAGAATCGATTTACGAGCAACTTCGGTTTGAAAAGGGTGTAAAAGACCTGAAGGTAGACCATGCTTCGAACACAATATTGGTAGAATACAAAGACGGAAAAAATTCCGATGAAAAACTGGCGGAAGCAGTAGAAAAGAAAGGTTATAAGGCCATAAAAATCACAAAAAAAGAATACGATAAAATTGTTGCAGAGACTGAAGAACACGGTCACGAACATAATCACGAAAAACATAAGGAAAGATAATAGATACAAATATCAGGATTTAAAGGCTTCACAATTTTGTGGGGCCTTTTTTATGAATTTCAGCTTCAAATGGACAGTGGGATCAAACTATTTCTCCCTTAATAACGCATTCACACAATAACTTATTTAACCGTTTTATCAATTCAATAATAAATCATTACCATTCCTGTCAGAATTTATTGATTGCAGATGAAACTGCTAAACAATAAGTAGTTTTGCTGCAATGAAGTTTAAAGAGAAATACAACAATTTCCCCTTCAATCCGTCAAAAGTGCCCTTCTTTTATGGCTGGGTGATTCTATTTGCCGCTACCGTTGGTGTTTTGTGCAGTGCACCCGGACAAACAACAGGCGTTTCAACGTTTACCGATTATTTGATTGATAACATTGGCATCAGTCGCGACCAAATCAGCACAGCCTACATGTTTGGCACCATTGGAAGTTCGTTTATTTTAACCTATGCCGGCCAACTTTACGACAAATACGGCGCACGCTGGGTAGGAATGGCTGCAGCACTGACATTGGGTTTTGTTCTGATCTTATTTAGCCAGTCGGATCGCATTATAAAAGCTATAGTACCGCAGAATTCTAATATTTATGTAGGAGTGGCCATTGCCGCGTGTATTCTTTTCTTTTTTATGCTGCGTTTCTCGGGGCAGGGCGTAATCACCATGGTTTCGCGGAATATGCTAATGAAATGGTTTATTGCACGCAGGGGACTGGTAAACGGTATTTCATCGGTATTTGTTTCTTTGGGATTTTCCATTGCTCCGCTTAGTTTCGATCTTCTAATTGAAGGAACTTCGTGGCGCTGGGCCTGGTTACTTATGGCACTTGGAATTGGTGTTGGGTTCTTCCTGTTTGTATTTATTTTCTTTCGCGATAATCCCGAAGACTGTAACCAGATTCCCGACGGAGAAAAGCATGCCAATAAGGAACACGATGTAATTATTAAACCGTTTAAACAATTTACCCTTAAAGAGGCCCGCAGCGGAATTTCTTTTTGGTTGTTTGTGTTGCCGGTTGCCATTTATGCGCTGTTTTTAACCGGTTATATATTTCATCTGGTTTCGGTATTTGGCGAGGTTGGAATCGATAAAGACCGGGCACTTTCGGTATTTATTCCCATTTCTTTAATTTCAGTTACCCTGGCTTTCGTAGGAGGTTGGATCAGTGATAAAATAAAATTGCAGTACCTGTTATATTTATTGCTGGCTGGAGAAGTGGTTGCCTTGTATTCGCTGGCCAATATTAATGACGGATTTTACTACTATGCCTTTATTATTGGCAGCGGAATTCCCAGCGGAATGTACAACGTGCTGTTAAGTGTTACCTGGCCGCGTTTTTACGGCCGCGAACACCTGGGCAAAATCACCGGCTTTGTAATGGCTATTATTGTTTTCGCCAGTGCTTTGGGACCGATCGTTTTCAGCCTGTCACATTCTCACCTGGGTAGCTATTCATATGCTATTTATGCTTTGCTGGGAATCATCCTGATCCTTGCTGCTTTTAGTTTCAAAGCACATAATCCGCAGGATGAGTACGAAAAATAGCTTCAAGCTACAAGCAAATAGCTACAAGTGCTAAATTGGGAAATATTATAACTCCATCCTTCCTAGCAGAGAAAAAGATGAAATATACAACCGGGATTTATTTTTTAAACCTGTATCTATAAAAGTTTATAAACTCCAATGATCACATAAGGTTCGTCGCCAGGCTTCAGTTTCGGAACCTTTAAGGTACCCAGAAAAACTGCATGATTTAAATAATCGTATTTACTATCGGTTGGGGCTTCCAAATCGATGACTGATTTAATGTAAGGCACTTTTTCTTCATCCTGTTCATGTATATGTTGCAGTACCCTGTTAATAATCTGGATAATCGTTCCGTCCTCAGTTTTTAGCAAGTAACGGGCATACAGTTCTGTGTCTCCATCAGGGCGAACCAGCTGCCAATCCTCGCCTCCGGGCATAACTTCGCCTTTTATTTTAGGGCCTTCAAAGGTTCCTCCGGTAATTGGAATAACACGCCGGGTTCCACGTTTACTTTCACCAATCATAATCATATCAGCTATGGTTACTTTTGCATTCCACATGTGTTCGGTTTTAAAATATTTGTAAAGTTCATCGTCTTTGGGAATCTCGGTTTGTGCATGTGCTTTTCCACAAACAGTAGTAACCAGAATTACAGTCAGGGTACAGAATAAAATTGTTTTTATGTTCTTCATTGTATCTCGTTTATACTATTTTTCAAATATACTAAACCGATTCTTTTATTCTCGACATCTGTTATAACAAGGTGAAGTAGGCGGTAAATAGAAGTCCTATTTACTTACAAGGTAAAAAACGTATAGTTTATAATATCGGGGCTAATCTGCAATTCTTTAAAACATTCTATCATTAATGCATTTAAGCATTGCTGATAATCCTGAACAATCTCATTTTCGTTCCTGCAATTCTGGTTAAATTTGCCTTTCTTGTAATGATTAATAAAAAATTCTCGGAAAGATATGAAACGAATTCTTAGCGGATTGATGATAACAGCCCTGATTTTTACCCTAGCTTGTAAAAACAAAAAAGAAACAAAATTACCACGCGTGGCAATTGCCGGTTTAGCCATTGAATCGAGCACCTTTTCGCCGGCTCAGTCGGGAATAGAAGCGTTCCAGGCGCGCAGGGGAGAAGAGATATTTTGTTATTACCCGTTTATGGACGATACGGCAGCTACAAGAAAGCGTGCTGAGTGGTTCCCAACTGTACGTGGTCATGCCTTGCCCGGAGGAATTGTTACACGCGAAGCCTACGAAACGCTGGTGAACGAAACGCTTGAACGATTGAAAAAAGACATGCCTTACGATGGATTGTTTTTCGATATTCACGGCGCCATGAGCGTAGTTGGCCTCGACGATCCGGAAGGTGATTTTATTGAACGGATCCGCAAAGTAATCGGGAACGATGTGCTGATTTCAACCTCGATGGACCTGCACGGAAATGTAACCGAACGACTGGCACATTACAGCGATATGATTACCTGTTACCGCATGGCCCCACACGAAGATGCCATTGAATCGAAACACCGTGCATTAACCAACCTGCTCGATCGTTTGGAGAGCGGAAAAGGCAAACCAAAATACAAAGCATGGATACCTGTACCTGTTTTACTGCCCGGAGAAAAGACCAGCACACGTATTGAGCCCGGAAAAAGTCTATACGCCAAAGTTGCCCCGGCTGCAGCGCGCGAAGGCGTAATCGACGCGGCAATCTGGATAGGCTACGCATGGGCCGACGAACCACGCAACCATGCTGTTGTAATGGCTTATGGCGACGATAAAGAAGCGGTAACATCGTCAGCAGAAGAACTGGCAAAAGCATTCTGGGATGTTCGCGAAAAGTTTGAATTTGTGGCGCCGGTAGCATCTCTGGAAGAATGTCTTGACAAAGCAATTGCCTTTGAAGGAAAACCGTTTATGATAAGTGATATGGGCGACAATCCAACGGCCGGAGGTGCCGGAGATGTTACCTGGACCTTGAACGAAATCTTAAAACGTAAAGAATTTAAAAAGAAAAACGGGCCATCGTTGATTTATGCTTCCATTCCTGGACCGGATATGGTTGCCAAAGCGGTAGAAGCCGGAGTTGGAGCCAAAGTTACCGGTGTAGTCGGAGCGCAGGTCGACGATCGTTATTGTCCGCCAATTGAGTTAACAGGAACAGTGGAAGCCATTAAACAAGGCGACCGTAATGCTGAAACCGAAGTTGTGATTAAAACAGGAAGTGTAAATGTGATTGTTACAAAAAAGCGCAAGCCTTACCATCACGAAACAGACTTTACAGAATTAGGTTTATATCCGCGCGAATCAGATATTGTTGTTGTAAAAATAGGTTACCTGGTACCGGAATTGTACAATATGCGTGCAGATTGGTTAATGGCACTTACACCAGGAGGAGTTGACCAGGATCTGGAACGTTTGGGCTACAAACGTATAATTCGCCCAATGTTTCCGTTGGATAAAAACATGGCAACTCCGGATTTATCAGCACGTTTAATTCCTCTTGCCGACGAAAATTAGTGTAAAAATATTATGATTATAAAAAGAATTCATTAGATTTGATTCAACCATAACTAATCTAAACCAATATGAAGATTTCTCATATATTTATTCTGTTTATAACGACAGTTATATTCGGCGCATGTAATCAACAAGCTCCGGTGGGAGAGTGGCAAACCATGTTTGACGGAGAGACGCTTGATGGCTGGAAAAAAGCCGCTGAAAATCAGGAAAGTTTTGTGGTGGAAGATGGCTCCATAAAATGTTCAGGCGAAAGAAGCCACCTTTTTTACAAGGGCGATTTTAAAAATTTTGAATTTGAAGCTGAGGTAAAAACATTGGAGAAAGCCAACTCAGGCATCTATATCCATACAAAATACCAGGCGGAAGATTACCCGCTAAATGGTTATGAAATCCAAATCAATAATTCGCATCGCGGACCTTCTAAAAAATACCCGGAGCGTCGCAAAACAGGAAGTATTGCAGGTATTCGAAATATTTACTATCCATTTGTAAAGGATAACGATTGGTTTAAAATCCGCATAAAAGTTGTTGAGAATTTTGTGGAAGTATTTCTGAACGATATAAAAGTGAACGAATATACCGAACCTGAAAATCCTTTCAGATGGGAAGGAGCCCAAAAGTGGAAGCTGGGTGAAGGAACCATCGCTTTGCAATCGCACGATCCGGGCAGTACAACCTACTACAAAAACCTGAGGATTAAAGCACTGCCGGAAGGAGAACGTAAAAAAGTAGAAGACAAACAATGGGATACTATAGTTACCAAACTAATGCGGGCAGGATTTCCACTGGTTGATTATCATGTGCATTTAAAAGGCGGATTAACCATTGAAGATGTTGTGGCGAATTCGCAGCGTTTGGGAATCAATTACGGAGTTGCTCCAAACTGCGGATTGCATTTCCCGGTAACCGACGACGAATCGTTGTATGCATATATGGAAGAAGTAAAAGGAAGTCCGACTTACAAAGGAATGCAGGCCGAGGGCCGCGAATGGATAACATTATTCTCTCCTGAAGCCGTGGCTAAATTCGATTATGTTTTTACTGATGCCATGACCTTTACAGATAGAAAAGGCCGACGCAACAGAATCTGGATTCCTGAAGAGGTTTGGGTAGACGACAAGCAACAATTCATAGATGATTTGGTGGCAAAAATTGAAGCTATTTTTTCGCAGGAACCGGTTGATATTTATGTGAATCCAACCGTTCTTCCGGCAGAACTGATGCCCGAGTACGACGAACTTTGGACAAAAGAAAAAATGGAGCGAGTGATAAAAGTACTGGCAGATAACGGAGTTGCACTTGAAATTAACGCTCGTTATAAAACGCCCAAAGCCGAAATGATAAAAATGGCGAAAGAGGCAGGTATTAAATTTGCCCTGGGCACAAATAATGTTACAAAAAACCTGGGACATCTGGAATATTGCCTGGAAATGATACAGGAATGCGGATTAACACCAAACGATATATTCGAACCCAAACCTGACGCAGAAAAACCTGTAAACGTGAAAGGCTTGCCTTCAAAAATTACAGGATAATCAACTAAAAAAACATCAATCAATTCAATAAAATAATATAGGAAAAAGGGTAAAGCTCTTTCAGTTTTACCCTTTATTCTTATTTTCGCGCAAAAATTTTAGACCAGTAATGACAAGAACCTTAAATATTGAAATTCTGAAAGAGCTTTCAGAGTTTATGACCGTTGAACAATTGGTTAATCACATTTCATTTATTGCCACGGCTGCAGCCGAGAATTTAAGCGCTGATAACGACACGAACAATGTGTTATCAGATGATATGCTTTAGTAAAAGGAAGTATTTTATATGAGATCAAATTTCATAGATAATATACAAGTTCACCATGAATGGGAGCCCTTTTTAACTCCTGAAATAATTGATATCCTTAAAAATATTGAAAAGGATATTAAAAAGGCCGACTTTACTCCATCGGTAGAAAAAGTGCTTCGGTTTATGGAGATGCCTCTAACAGATGTAAAAATAATTATCCTTGGGCAAGATCCGTATCCACAACCTGGGGTTGCAACAGGACGGGCATTCGAAGTGGGAACGTTAAAATCATGGAACGATCCGTTTAAAAACATTTCACTAAAAAATATTTTAAGAGCTCTGTACAAAGCTTATTTTGGGGTAGCTATCAAGTATAGCGACCTGAAAAAGAAATTCGATAATGAGTTCCCTGTACTTTCTCCCGATAAATTATTTAAACACTGGGAAAAACAAGGTGTATTGTTATTGAATACATCGTTTACATGTGCAATTCATCAACCCGGAAGCCATAAAAAACAATGGGAGGAATTTTCCTCCCGCTTGCTGAATTTTATAAATATCAATAGAGATGATATAACCTGGTTTTTATGGGGAAATCATGCACTTGAAGCTACCCGCGAAATCACTTTAAAAAACAGTCTCTATTCTCAACATCCTATGATGTGCTACGATAAAGAAGGCCGTGATACCGATTTCTTGTATGGGAAAATAAACTGTTTCGCCCAATTTGTTGAAGAAATCGATTGGACAGGATTTCAATTAAAACCGGGAACTCCTTCGGGAACCCTTTTTTAATAGAATTCTATTTTCTTTTTGTATTTAGTTAGCAATCCCTTTTTCTCAATGATATATTCAACCATATCTACTGCCACATCATCGCTGAATGATGCCCGGTTAATAGTAAGATCGAACAATTCTTCATAATGTTCTTCGCCGGTTATTGATTTCCTGAACGCAATCCTTTCTTTTTCAACTTTTTTAATAAATTCAATCGCTTCAGATTTTGTTAATTTATTATTGTGCACAATTGTATTTATTCTGTAGTCGAGCGGTGCGATTAACCGAATATGAAGAGCATTTTCAATATCTTCTGAAATAATGTGACCGGCACGGCCAACAATAATTTTGAACCCATCAATAGCAGCAGATCGAACCACTTCGCGAACTGTATTTATAATTTTCTTTTCGCTTTTAAACCGCTTATCATTAAAAGCCTTTAAAATTTGATCGAAAGTATACCGATCGGTTTTTTTCAGAGTCTGACGAACCTTTTCGGGATCCACGTCGAGTTCTTTAGCACTTTCGTAAAAGATTTCTTTACTCAGTACTTTCCATTCCGACATCATTCGTTTTTGATTTAAACGTTCAGCAATTAACCTGGCAAGTTTTAAGCCATTACAGCCAACTTCTCTTGAAATGGTAATTACTGGTCCTGCGGTGCCGGTATTGCCTGCATTCTGAGAATTTTCCTCTTCCAGGCGTTTGTTTAAATAGTTCATTAATGCATTTCCCATAATAACTCGCTTTTGTTATAAGTTACGCCGATTATGTCAATTAAGTTATGTTTTATACCATAAAATTGAAATAGTGCGATTTTTTTTCCAACGCCCCATAAGAAACAATGGGATGATAAGAATCAGCAAGAAATTCAAGAAATGAAATTACTTTTAGCGTTCTCAATTAAAAAGATTACATCATCTGATAATTGGTATATTCGTAAATTCATCTAAAACAAGAAAATATGTTTGAAAAGAGTACTTATATAAATCGACGTGCTGCATTGAAAAAGAAAGGATTAAAAGGTGTTGGAATTATTCTCGGCAACAGGGAAGCTCCAATGAATTACCTTGACAATACCTATCATTTCAGGCAAAATAGCTCGTTTTTATATTTCTTTGGTATGGATATTCCCGGACTGGCCGGTGTTATTGATTTCGATAATGGAACCGACTACATTTTTGGAAATGATGTTGACATTGAAGACATTATTTGGATGGGCCCTCAGGTGTTATTAAAAGATAATGCCTTAAAAGCAGGAATTGAAAATACAGCACCGTTCGCCAAAATTTTTGATTTTGTAGATCAGGCAAAATCACAAGGCCGCGATATACATTTTCTGCCGTCATACAGAGGTGAAAATAAAATGCTGCTTGAACAGTTAACAGGAATCTCCTCATTTAAGGTAAACGAAAATGCATCGCTAGATTTCATTAAAGCTGTAATCTCTTTGCGCGAAATTAAGGAACCACAGGAAATAGAAGAAATTACAAAAGCTTGTAAAACCGGATATTTAATGCATGTAACCGCCATGAAAATGGCTCATCCGGGCGTGTGGGAACAAAAAATTGCCGGAACCATTGAAGGAATATCGCTGGCAGGAGGCGGAATGACTGCTTTCCCAACAATTCTTTCACAAAACGGGGAAACTCTTCACAATCACAATCATTCACAATTTCTGGAAAAAGGACGTTTAATGCTTTGTGATGCAGGTGCAGAGTCGTTAACGCATTATGCATCAGATTTTACCCGTACCACTCCCGTTGGTGGTAAATTCACTCAAAAACAAAAAGAGATTTACGAAATAGTTTTGGCTGCCAACAACAAGGCTACCGAATTAACTAAACCTGGAATTACTTATCAATCAGTGCACCTCGCAACCGCCGAAGTAATTGCTTCGGGGCTAAAAGAACTTGGTCTGATGAAAGGTGATGTTAAGGAAGCAGTTGCAGCAGGAGCTCACGCTATGTTTTTCCCTCATGGTTTAGGACACATGATGGGACTCGATGTTCACGACATGGAAGACCTGGGTCAAATTTATGTGGGATACGATGATGTTACACGTCCTATCGACCAATTCGGAACAGCCTACCTTCGCCTTGGAAAAGAATTAAAACCTGGCTTTGTGGTAACCAACGAACCTGGTTGTTATTTTATTCCCGCTTTGATTGATCAGTGGCAATCGGAAGGATTACATAAAGACTTTATCAATTTCGACAAGGTAAATGAATATCGCGATTTTGGAGGTATTCGTCTTGAAGATGATATTCTGGTTACAAAAACAGGAAGTAAAATAATAGGAGAGCGGGTCCCTATAACTCCTGAAGAAGTGGAAGAAACCGTTCAGAAAGGATAATAAAGAAAGAGAAGCATCCGCTAATGGGCAGATGCTTCTCTTTTTAATATGAAATTATAAAAATAATCCATCTCAATTAACAATTCATCTCGTACTTCCCTGCATTTTTCCCTAATTTCATCCTGGCTTTTAGATCCTTTATAGGGACTTCTAAACCCAAGATGAAGTTTACGCCGGTACTTGATATCCGGGATTTTTAACTCTTCCTGAGTCCCTTCTCCAACAGTAATCAGGTAATCGATTTGTATCTCTTTAAATTCAGAAAAATCTTGCGGAATACTGGGCTTCAAATCAATACCCACTTCTGCCATAACCTCAATAGCTATAGTACTTACATGATCAACGGGTTCTAAGCCGGCAGAATAAATGTTCAGATTTGAATCGAAACTTCGAAGTATCGCTTCTGCCATCTGGCTCCGACAGGAATTACGCTTGCTTAAAAAGAAAATATTTACCCCATAAAACAGGTTTTTAGTTGTTTAAGTAGTATTACAAGAAGCTTCAATATACTTAAAAATATAATCACAAAACATGTGTTATATCCTGTTAATTAATGTTTTAACAATGTTGTGAAACATAATTGCATACCATGAGGGTAAAAATTTTCAGGATAATTCTATATTTGAACAATAACGCCGGATTTATGGAAAGAATAGCTTTATATTTTTTAACAACTGTTTTGCTATTTACAGGCGTTTTGCTTCTTTCTTTTGCGATAACTTCATTTCTCGAAAAAGAAAGTAAAGCATTCCGTAAAAGCATTTTTACCATTATTATTTGGTGCGCGCTTTTTATCGTTTTGTTTTTTCTCCCCGCATCAGTTTATCCCTGGCTTGTGATTTTTCCTGTCGTCATCCTGGTTACGATTCTTCTAAAATTTGGCAACTCTAAAATTGACTTCGAAAAACCTGAAAAAACATACGATGAATGTGATGTTATCTTTTCGCGAAATACCTTGAAAGAAGGAACAGAAAGATACAACAAGTATTATAAATCTCATCCCAATAAAAAGTCGGTAGATGATATTTTCAGAAAAGAACCCGGGTTACTTGCCGAAGGTTCCACATTTTATAACGAACTGTTATTTAATGCAGCCCAAGCCACTTTTAATACAGTAGACATGCTGCAACCTTCAGTCGATAAAATAACCTCAAACGCAAAATCGAATTTGTCGGATGTTGTTATATCAGATTTTATTAGAAATTGGACGAAAAAACTGGGTGCTCTCGAAGTTGGTTTTACAACAATAAAACCGCATCATTTATATTCACACGTTGGAAGGGGAGAGGATTATGGCAAAAAAGTAAAGCTGGATCATAAATATGCCATTGCATTTACCGTTGAAATGAATCACGATTCTTTAAGATATAATCCACAAGGCCCGGTTGTAATGGAATCGGCTCAACAATATTTAAATGCCGGCCAAATTGCAGTTCAGTTGGCGCTGTTTCTGCGCAACCTGGGACACGATGCCAGGGCCCATATCGATGCGAATTACCGCTTAATTTGTCCAACTGTTGCCATGGATGCCGGGCTTGGAGAAATTGGGCGTATGGGACTTTTAATAACGCCGAAACATGGCCCACGTGTTCGTATAGGAATAGTTTCAACCAATCTTGAACTTCCTGTGCAAAAAGAGACACACGATTATTATGTCAGTAGCTTTTGTAGTATCTGTAAAAAATGTGCCCTGAATTGTCCTTCACAATCAATTTCTTTCTCTTCGGTGAAATCCACTGAAATAAATAAAGCATGGAATATAAAACAGGAAAAGTGCTTTACTTACTGGTGCAAAATTGGTACAGATTGTGGACGATGTATCGCTGTTTGTCCTTATTCGCATCCCGATAATTTTCTTCATAATTCTATTCGTTGGATGATAAAAAAGAACCCTATAAACCGGCTGATTGCGTTAAAATTAGACGATTTCTTTTATGACAAAAAGCCAAAACAAATTCCGTTAAAAAGCTGGATGCGCACCAATTAGCTGTTAATTAGACTGTTATATCTTTTATTAAAATTGTTGTCGAAACACATAAGTTGCTGAAAGCCAGATGTCACTTCATATTTTAATGTTTTATTTTGCAAGAATAATTGAGTATTAATGCGGTTTTCCCTATTTTCGTAGTTCAACAATAAAGAGGTACACCGTTATTTTACGGTAAAAAATGATGCAAATGGAACCTAAAGATCTAAAAAACTCAGAAGAGTTAAAGCGTACGGAAACTGAAAATACGGAACAAACAAAAGTTCCTGAGAACACTGTGGCTGATCCGAAAGCAAATGATGAAGTCGTTGAAGTTGAAACCAACCCGACAGAACCGGAAGTAAAAGAGACTACTGCTGAAGTTGTGGAAGAAAAAATTTCTAACGATGAACCTGAAACCAAAGTTGATCCTGAAGAAGTAAAAGCTCAGGAAAAAACTGCTGCTGAAGACCCCAAAAAAGAAGAAGTAATTTCTGAGACAGAACAAGAAGAACCTCAGAAAGAAACAGTTTTTGCTGAATCTGAAAAAGAAGAGAAAGAGGAAGTAGAAGCTGTTGAATCAGAAAAAAAAGCTGAAATTGCTGCTGACGAAATAAAAGAGAAAGAGCAAAAAGAGCCAACTGATTATTCGAAATACACCCAAATAGAGTTGGTTAATGCGTTAAGAGATATCCTTGAAGAGAATGAAGGAGAAGATATCAAGCATGAAGTAGAAAATATAAAAGCTGTTTTTTATAAAAACCTGAATGAGAATATAGAAGCAGCACGCGAAAAATTCATTGCAGACGGAGGAGCAGAGGAGGAATTTAAACCGGAAACCGATCCTTATGAAAATGATATAAAAGATTTGCTTAAGGAATACCGTCATATTCGCATTGAGATAAATAAAAAGCAGGAAGTTGAGAAAGAAGAAAACCTGCAAAAGAAATATGAAGTAATTGAAAAAATTAAAGGTTTGATTAATAACGAAGAATCGATAAATAAAACCTTTAACGAATTCAGAGACCTTCAAAAAGAATGGCGTGATATCGGCCTTGTTCCACAATCGAAAATGAAAGATTTATGGGACACCTATCATTTCCACGTTGAAAATTTTTACGATTATATTAAAATCAACCGCGAACTGCGCGACCTGGATCTGAAGAAAAACCTCGAAAGTAAAATAAAACTTTGCGAGAGGGCAGAAGAGTTACTTGTTGAACCTTCAGTAATAAAAGCATTTAACACCCTGCAAAAATACCATGAGCAGTGGCGCGAAATTGGACCTGTTCCAAGAGAACAGAAAGACGATATTTGGGAAAGATTTAAAGCAGCTACTGCCAAAATAAATAAAAAACACCAGGATTTTTACGAGAACCGGAAAGTTGAGCAAAAGAAAAACCTGGAGGCAAAAACAGCGCTTTGTGAGAAAGTGGAAGAAATTAATGTTGACGAAATTTTGAGCCACAAAGAATGGGATGAAAAATCGAAAGAACTCGTTGAACTTCAAAAGGTTTGGCGCACTATCGGTTTCGCACCTCGAAAAGATAACAATAAAATTTACGATCGTTTCAGAACAGCATGTGATAAATTTTTCAATGCCAAGCGTGAATTTTATGCAAAAAACAAAGAATTCCAGCAAAATAACCTACAGCTAAAAATTGATTTGTGTATACAGGCAGAAGCTCTTAAAGAAAGCACCGACTGGAAAAAAACAACACAGGATCTGATTAATATCCAGAAACAATGGAAAGAAATTGGCCCGGTTCCGCGTAAACACTCAGACAACGTGTGGAAACGTTTCAGGGGAGCCTGTGACTACTTCTTCGAAAAAAAATCAGAGCATTTTTCAGGACTCGACAGCGAACAGGTGGAGAACCTCGAGAAAAAGGAAGAACTTATTAAAGATATTATTAATCTGAAACCATCTGAAGATGTTGACGCTAACCTTAATAAATTAAAGGAATTTCAACGTAGATGGACTGAAATCGGGCACGTTCCGTTTAAAAATAAAGATGATGTTCAAAACAGGTTCCGCGATGCAATTAACAAATTGTACGACGAACTGAATATCAATGAAGAGAAACGTAACATGTTGAAATTCAGAACAAAAATGTCGTCATTCTCAGAATCATCAAGGGGTCAGAATAAAATGCGTTTAGAGCGTGATAAATATATGAATAAGATGAAACAGCTCGAAAATGACTTGGTGTTGCTTGATAACAACATTGGATTCTTCGCTAAATCGAAAAGCGCTGAAAGTCTGATCGAAGATGTTAAAAAGAAAATTGAGGTTACAAAACACAAAATTGAAACGCTCAAAGATAAAATTCGTGTTATCGACGAAATGGACAAGGAAGATTAATCGTACGAATAAATATAAAATGAAAGGCTGGCTTTATAATAAGACCAGCCTTTTTTGTATTTGGAAAAATAAGGTTTGTAATTTTATGATAAATAGAATGTGATTCAATTTCTTGGGAATGATCCTTTTAAATATGTAACCTAAAATCATAGGTAAAAACTCGTATAACATAAAGTAAATGGGTGTGGAGTTATCAACACATACTACCAATTTTGCAAATTATAGTTAAATTAGTCTTACTTTAAAATAATAAAGCCAGAATACACATTTTTCAAAACTCGGTAAAAAATATATTTAAACGAAATTATAATTTGTAGCTAAACTAATAACTAAAGTAATAAAAATGAATATAGTTCATCTAATTGGAAATGGCTTCGACCTAAATTTAGATCTAGAAACAAGTTATCCTAATTTCTACGAATATTATAAAAAGCTTCCCTCAAAGGGCGAAGTTATAAAAGCATTAAAGGAAGATATTACTGAGAAATACAAAAATTGGTCAGACCTAGAGAAAAGACTTGGAGAATATTCCATCAACTTTAAAACTTCTGGTCAGTTTGACGTGGCGTTTATAGATATTGTAACAAACTTATCTAAATATTTGATAGAACAAGAAAAGAAATTGGAACTAGAAAACATAGATAGTCAGAAGCTTTTCGATTATTTAGCCTATCCTGAAAAATTGCTATTACCAACAGAAGTCACAGAAATAAAAAGCTTTAAAAAAACATTTGGCAACAATCAAAGAAACATTAATCTTATTACATTTAATTACACTAGAACGCTTGAATTAATTGCTGATTTTAAAGGTCAACAAAAGGAAATTAGCAAATTTGGACCGGTTATCAATATGCTACAAGATATCAAACATGTTCATGGTTATGTTGATAAGGGAATGATTCTAGGTGTAAATGACATCTCTCAAATTGCAAATAATTCTTTTCATTCAAATAAGAATGTTTTAAACCTGCTTGTAAAAAGTAATTGTAATAAGGTTAAGAGGCAAAATATTGATAATGCTTGTAAAAATTTAATCATAAAAGCCGATTTGATTTGTATATTCGGCTCCTCCTTTGGAATTACGGATAAGTTATGGTGGGAATTAGTAGGTGAACGATTAAAACAAAATTGTAAACTTATCATCTTTGTATTAGGAAAAGAAGTTCCTGCTGTTCTTGATTATATGATTGACCGTCAAGAGTCAGATTTTAAAGATGCTTTTCTTGCCAAAACCAAGTTGGAAAAAAAAGAAATAGAAAAAGTAGCAAATAAAATATATATATGCATTAACTCAGAAATGTTTAATCTAAAGAAAGAGCAAAAAATGAGTATACCTGTGACATAATCTTTAATTGCTTTTCGCGCATTATAGGAAAAACATCCCAAAATCACGAAGTCCTAACTCGCTGAGAATTGCTTAAAATTAATTTTCTACATAAATATATAATTATAAAATAGACTCTTTCCAGAAATAATAGTCATCACTTTTGTGTTGTATTTCACAATAACGAATTACTCCGAATGTCCTATAATTGATATTATGTTTAATTAAATATATTATTAAAAAGGAGAGATTTTTCCCTCCTTCTTAACTGTATTCTATTGTCCTAATTTTTCAAGAATCTCGTTGTATTTAGTCATATCCTTTTTACGGTAGTACAAGTTCTTCAACGATTCCAGTGTACTTACTTCATCAGGATTTATTTCACGACATTTTTCCATATATGGTAACGATTTATCAAACCAAACATCGGCTTTTTTCAATTCTGCTTCATACTTGGCATTGTCATTTGCAGGAACTGCATAAGCTACTTCCTGTTGTTGAACACCTTTATTGTAATACAAGGCTCCAAGGTTATAATATGCATTAAAGAAAGTTCCGTCAACTTCAATGGCTTTTTCGTACGCTTTAATAGCATCCTCTTCTTGTCCGAATTTTTCAAACAAAGCACCCTTTGCAAAGTAATAGGTAACATTATTCGGATCTTGTTTGATGGCCATTTCCAGGTATTTGAGAGCTTCTTCGTTTTTACCCATTTGCATATACAGGTCAATCATGCCCGTAAGAACATTATTGTCATCAGGATATTTTTGGAATCCCTCTTGTAAGGTGGTCAAAGCACTTGCGCTATCGCCCTTCAATTTATATGAATCGGCTATAAGACTGTATGTACGGCCTTCGTTATAACCATATTTAGCAGCTTCGCTATAATACTTAACTGCTTTTTCGTAATTCTTTGCATTATAAGCCGCTAACCCTGAGTTAAACAAGATTACAGTATCAATAACGTCAGGATTATCTTCTTTAACAACAGGAATGTTGTTAATTTCAAGAATTTGCTCAAATGACTTTAATGCCTTGTTATAATCATTTTCATTGAATGCAGCAACTGCCTGATTAGTCAAATCGTTAGTCAGCAGAGTTAATTTAATTTTAACACTTTTACCAAATTTATTCTTTTCATCCAGGTCTAGAGCTTTTTTATACGATTCCAATGCAACTGTTAAAGGATCGTCGCTTAAACTTTTAAATTCTTCGCTTGTAAAAATAGCTTGGTAAACCTCTCCTTTTACTTCCCATGTTTTTGGCCATGGTAACGATTTTTCAGCTTTTGGATTCGATGCATCAGTGGCTTCGGTAATTGCCTCAACTGCTTTATCCAGCTTACCTGTGTCTTTAAAATTCTGAGCGCTTGTTACTTTTCCTTTTTGAGCAAATGCACCTGAAAAGGATAATACCAAGGCTAGTAGGATAATTGTTTTTTTCATTTTTCTAATATTAAATTTTTGTATTGAATCGAATTAAATTACTCTGTTATAAATAATTCACACAAGAATATTGTGGAACACAAAAATATATGTTTTCTAATTTTATTCAAACAGTAGCAGAAATATTCACTTATTTATTCTTATTCTAATTTATTATCTTCATTTTCAGATGTTTCTGGAGCATCACTCTCCTCTTCGTCTGCAGTATCTTCATTACTAACTCTGGCTACGGATGCAATACTGTCGTCACCTTTCATTTTAATGATACGAACTCCCTGGGTTGCTCTTCCTAATACAGAAATGGAACTTATCGGAATCCTGATGGTAATACCATGTTGCGTAATAATCATTAAATCGTTCTCATCAGAAACGCTCTTAATGGCAATCAGTTCTCCGGTTTTTTCTGTCACGTTAATGGTTTTTACACCTTTTCCGCCACGGTTGGTAACCCTGTAATCATCAATTTTAGAACGCTTTCCGTATCCATTTTCCGATACAACGAGAATATCCTCGTTACCATCCATTACACAAACCATACCAATTACTTCATCGTTTTCGTGACCAAGGGTAATTCCTCGCACTCCTGATGCGGTACGACCAATAGCACGAACGATACTTTCGTTAAAGCGAATGGCCTTCCCAGAACGCACTGCAAGCATTACTTCGCTACTGCCGTTTGTAAGTCTTGCTTCTAACAATTGGTCGCCGTCTTTAATTGTAATTGCATTAACGCCATTCTGTCGCGGACGCGAATATGCTTCTAAAGTGGTCTTTTTAATAATACCTTTTTTAGTTGCAAGAATGATGTAATTGTTATTTATAAATTCCTTATCGGCCAAAGTTTTAACCTTAATAAATGCCAACAATTTATCATCAGGTTCAATATTCAGAATATTCTGAATGGCTCTTCCTTTTGAAGCTCTTGTTCCTTCCGGAATCTGGTATACTTTTAACCAATAACATTTTCCTTTTTCGGTAAACAGGAGCAGCGTATTGTGCATCGATGCAATAATAATATGCTCTAAGAAGTCTTCATCGCGGGTAGTGCTACCTTTCGATCCAACCCCTCCCCTTCCTTGTGTACGGAATTCGGTTAATGGCGTACGTTTTATATAACCTAAGTGAGAAATCGTGATAACCATCTCTTCATCGGCATAAAAATCTTCAGGGTTAAACTCTTCAGCATTCGGTTCGAGCTCAGTTCTTCTGGTATCACCAAACTTCTGTTTAACCTCTAAAAGTTCTTCTTTTATGATGTCCATTCTTAAATTAACATCAGCAAGAATACTTTTCAGATGCTCGATTTGAATCATAATCTCTTCGTATTCTTTACGAAGTTTATCCTGTTCCAGACCTGTAAGTTGACGCAAACGCATTTCAACAATGGCTCTAGCCTGAATTTCTGACAATTCGAACCTTTCGATTAACTTATTACGAGCCTCGTCGGGTGTTGATGATGCACGAATAATTGCAATTACTTCATCGATATTATCGCTGGCAATAATCAATCCCTCTAATATATGAGCACGTTTTTCGGCCTGTTCCAGTTCGTATTGTGTACGACGAATAACAACTTCGTGGCGATGCTCAACAAAATACTTAATCAACTGTTTAAGGTTGAGTATCTTAGGACGACCATTCACCAATGCAATATTATTTACACTGAACGAAGTTTGAAGAGACGTATATTTATATAGCTTATTCAAAACTACGTTGCTCATGGCATCGCGTTTCAAATCATAAACAATACGCATTCCTTCACGGTCGGATTCGTCGTTTACATTCGAAATACCTTCAATTTTTTTATCGTTAACCAATTCAGCAGTTTTCTGAATCATTTCTGCACGGTTAACCATGTACGGAATTTCGGTTACAACTATTTTTTCACGCCCACCTTCGTTTTCAATATGTGCTTTCCCTCTCAGCATTATTCTTCCACGCCCGGTTTCAAAAGCTTCTTTTACTCCCTGGTAACCATAAATGATACCACCGGTTGGAAAATCCGGAGCGATAATAATATCAATCAACTCATCAATCCCAATATCATTATTGTCGATATAAGCGATAGTTGCATCAATTGTATCCGACAGGTTGTGAGGCGGCATATTTGTTGCCATACCTACTGCAATCCCCGATGCTCCGTTAATTAATAACTGAGGAATTTTTGTTGGAAGAACGGTTGGTTCATTCAACGATTCATCGAAATTGGGTTGAAAATCAACTGTATTTTTATCCAAATCTGCCAATGTTTCTTCCGCTATCTTAGCCATACGTGCCTCAGTATAACGCATTGCCGCAGGGCTGTCGCCATCTACCGATCCAAAGTTTCCCTGTCCGTCTACCAGTGGATATCTTAAGGACCAATTCTGGGCCATACGAACCATGGTATAATAAACGGACGAATCTCCGTGCGGATGGTACTTACCAAGCACTTCTCCAACAATTCTGGCTGACTTTTTATACGGTCTGTTTGATAAAATTCCTAATTCGTGCATGCCAAATAAAACCCTGCGGTGTACAGGTTTAAATCCATCCCGAACATCGGGTAAGGCACGCGAAACAATTACCGACATTGAATAATCAATATAGGCAGATTTCATCTGCTCTTCAATGTTTATTCTGATAATCTTTTCACCTTCTGTCATTATATTTCCTTTCAAATAAATTATCAATAAAAAAGACCCACAAAAATAGTAAAATCATTGATGAATCAGGTATTATAATACGCCTTTTCCCCCTTTAAAATAAGAAGATATTAACAATTCAACTGTCATAAATTCATGTTAAAATTTTAAGATTTAATAACTTCTGCCAAATAGATCACTCCAGCCGCAATTTTTTGGTTAATTTAGTGTTTCAACTTTTTGGGAATAGTATTTGTTGAAACGGTATAAAATTTATAGTATTTATGGATTCACAATTTTCACCGAGAATTAAAGATATCATTGGATATAGCAGGGAGGAGGCCATTCGCCTGGGAAACGACTATATCGGACAGGAACACCTCTTTTTGGGGATTCTGCGCGACGGCGAAGGCACTGCTACTGATATCCTGGAAAACTTGGGCATTGATTTGGCAGAGGTAAAACAACTTATTGAAAAAAAGATAAGAACAGATAAAGACATTGACAGAAAGGCAGATTTAATTATGCTTAAATCAACGGAAAAAACATTGAAGTTGATTTATCTTGAAGCCAGATCTTTCAAAAGTATTACTGCAAACAGCGGACATTTGCTTTTAGCGATATTAAAAGACAACGACAGCATTGTAACTCAGTTACTGGTTGAACTTGGTATTAACTATTATATGGTAAAATCACAGCTTCAGGATTATAAACTGCCTGAAGCCAAATCTGATTTTCCGGAAAGCGAAGATGACGATATGAGTGAAGGATTTTCAAAAGGATCTTCTTCTTCCTCTCAAGGCAGTAAAAAAGGAGCAGGTGCAAAATCGGAGACCCCGGTTTTGGATAATTTTGGTATTGATATTACCAAACTGGCAGAAGAAAACAGCCTCGATCCGATTGTTGGAAGAGAAAGAGAAATTGAAAGACTTGCACAGATATTAAGTCGCCGGAAAAAAAATAACCCGATTTTAATTGGAGAGCCCGGTGTTGGTAAGTCTGCCATTGCTGAAGGACTTGCTTTACGCATTGTAAGCAAACAGGTTTCGCGTATTTTATTCGATAAAAGAGTAGTAAGTTTGGATATCGCTTCAATTGTGGCCGGTACTAAATACCGCGGACAGTTTGAAGAAAGAATGAAGGCGATATTAAACGAGCTTTCAAAGGTTAATAATGTTATTCTTTTTATCGACGAGATACACACCATCGTTGGTGCCGGCGGAGCTACAGGTTCGCTGGATGCTGCAAATATGCTAAAACCTGCTCTCGCCCGTGGCGATATACAATGCATTGGAGCAACAACTTTAGATGAGTATCGTCAGCAAATCGAGAAAGACGGAGCACTGGAACGACGCTTCCAGAAAGTAATGGTTGATCCTACTTCAGTAGATGAAACCATTGAAATTCTTAATAATATTAAAGATCGTTATGAAGATCATCATAACGTAACCTTCACTCCGGAAGCAATTGAGAACTGTGTAAAACTAACAGCACGTTATATTACCGACCGCTATTTACCAGACAAAGCTATCGATGCTCTCGATGAAGCAGGTTCAAGGGTACATATTTCGAATATTAACGTACCGGACAGTATTGTTAAATTGGAAGAGGTAATTGAAAAGACAAAAGAAGAAAAAATTGCTGCTGTAAAAAGTCAGAATTTTGAGCTGGCAGCAAATTTCCGCGATAAAGAAAAAAATCTTCTGGCAAGGTTGGACCAGGAAAAAGAACAATGGGAAAAAGACCTAATAAACCATCGCGAAATAGTTGATGGGCAAAAAGTTGCAGAAGTTGTAGCAATGATGTCAGGGATCCCTGTTCAACGAATTGCCCAGGCAGAAGGAATACGCCTCATGAATATGGGCAAAGACCTGAAAGGGAAAGTTATCGGGCAGGATGAAGCAATTGCCAAAATTGTAAAAGCAATCCAGCGTAACCGCGCAGGACTAAAAGACCCGAACAGACCCATTGGCTCGTTTATTTTCCTTGGACCAACAGGTGTTGGAAAAACACAGCTGGCAAAAATATTAACAACTTATTTGTTTGACAACCTGGATTCACTAATCAGAATTGACATGAGTGAATACATGGAAAAATTTGCTGTTTCGCGCCTTGTTGGAGCTCCTCCCGGATACGTTGGTTACGAAGAAGGAGGACAACTTACCGAGAAAGTAAGAAGAAAACCTTATTCGGTGGTTCTGCTCGACGAAATTGAAAAAGCGCATCCTGATGTATTTCATATCTTGCTACAGGTGCTCGACGAAGGACGTTTAACAGACAGCTTAGGACGTCAGGTTGATTTTAGGAATACCATTGTTATTATGACATCGAACATTGGTTCGCGCCAGCTAAAAGATTTCGGACGCGGAGTTGGATTTAGTAGCAATCAATCACCGGAGCAGGAGAATGAACATGCTAAATATATCATTCAAAAAGCCCTTAAAAAAGCATTTGCACCGGAATTCCTTAACAGGATCGACGATGTTGTTATGTTTAACCAGTTAGAGAAAAAACATATCTTCAAAATTATCGATATTGAAATTGAAGATTTGTATAAACGTGTTGAGGCGTTGAACTACAAATTGAAAATTTCTCCGGCAGCCAAAGAATTTATTGCCGAAAAAGGTTACGATCCGCAATTTGGAGCACGTCCTTTAAAACGAGCCATACAAAAATACCTTGAAGATGAGATGGCAGAGATTATCATTAAAGCATCTATTACACAAGGAGATACAATTTCAGTTGGCTTCGATAAGAAGAATCAGAAACTGCAAATGCGAATACTTTCTGGACGAAAAGAATTAAGCAAGTAACATATATTAAAAAAGGAGGTTGAAACCTCCTTTTTTATTTTACAGCATTATTTGAATATTATTTTCTGAACGACCTCTGATCCTGCATTCTCGTTTATACGGCGGCAAATTTCTTCGCGCATCATAAACAACTCATTTTTTACAACTGCTGAGCTGATATCTACATATAAAATTTTATTTCGGATATAAATATTTCGTGTGTAATGTGCAATTGTTTTTCCAAGTAGATTTTCCCATCCCTGAACAACATCAACTTCTTTTAATTTCCCTTCGATTCGGTTCTGCTGAATATACTCTTTTAAAACCTCGCTTAACGACTGTGTATTACTCCTTCTCATATTGCCTGTTCAACTTGTCCTTTTTCAACTTTAAAAATACGAAAATCAGTGTCCATTTTTTTAATTATTGCATCCAAATGTTCGCGATTGGTGTCAGTTAAAAATATCTGGCCAAACTGTTCGCCTGCTACAGTAGCTACAATCTGCTCAACCCGGTGCTGATCCAGTTTGTCGAAAATATCGTCGAGCAAAAGAATGGGTTTTAATCCAGAAATCTCTTTAATAAATTCGAATTGTGCCAATTTTAACGCTACCAGGAACGTTTTTTTCTGCCCCTGCGATCCTAATTTTTTAATTGGGTACTCTCCTATTTTCAACTCCATATCGTCTTTATGAATTCCTACAGTTGTATATTGCACTGCCCGGTCTTTTATCAACGAGTTTTTTAGTAATTGTTCAAAATCTGAATCGTACAAATCCGACTGATGAATTATTCCAACCTCTTCGTTTCCTTGCGAAATAAACGTATAATAACGCTGAAAAACAGGAATAAGTTTTTTTACAAATTCGTATCGTTCTTTGTGAATTCTTTTACCATATTCCACCAACTGGCTGTCCCACACGGCTAACAACTCTTCATCGAAATAACGTTCTGAAGCGAAGTGTTTTAAAAGATTATTTCGTTGAGTCAGAGCCCGGTTATATTTTAACAGATCATCGAGATAATTCTGATTGTACTGAGAAATAACACCATCCATAAACTTGCGTCGTTCATCGCTTCCTCCCAGTATCAGATTAACATCCGATGGTGTAACCATTACCAATGGCAACAATCCAATATGTTCCTGTAATTTTTTATAAACCTTTGAATTTCGTTTAAACTGCTTTTTTTGTCCTTTTTGAAGTCCGCAATTAACAATTTCATTCGAGTCTAACCTTGTATATATACCATTCAGCATAAAGAAATTTTCATTGTGGTTTATATTAAGCTGATCGGTAGCGTTAAAAAAACTTTTACAAAACGACAGATAATAAATGGCATCGAGCATATTGGTTTTACCGGCTCCGTTCATGCCAATAAAACAATTCAGTTTAGGTGAAAATTCAGCCTTAACTTCATTTAAATTCTTAAAATTTACAATGGAAATTTCTTCAATATGCATCTAAAACAATTTGATTATTGCCTACAAAACTATTAAAAATGGCCTCAAATTCCCGAAATGTTGGTAAAAAGCAATTAATAACACAATTATGTTGATTATTCTTCAAAATAATACTACCATAAGATTATCAATTTTGAAAAAAAAGCTATTTTTGCGGCACAATTTTGAAAAAGAAATAAAGAGAGATGTCAAAGAAAAATGTAGATCAAGCCGATAATTTACAGGAACTGGAAAGTGCGTTAACAAAAACCGAACAGTTTATTGAAGATAACCAGAAAATAATAAGTTATATTGTTGGAGGAGTTATTATAGTGGTAGCTGCTATCCTTGGTGTTAACAAATTTTATCTGCAACCTAAAGAAGATGAAGCCTTATCGCAAATGTTTATGGCTGTTGATTATTTCGAGAAAGACTCGTTTAATCTGGCCATTAATGGTGATGGAAACTATTTAGGTTTTTTAGATATTATTGATGACTACGGTATCACAAAATCGGCAAACAGAGCTAAATATTATACAGGTATTTCATACCTTAATTTAGGACAATACGAAGATGCTATTGATTACCTGAATGATTTTGATACTGATGACTTATTACTCGCACCAGTTGCTGAAGGCGCCAAAGGCGATGCATACCTGGAACTGGGAGAATCAGATAACGCATTGAAACAGTACAAAAAAGCTTATTCGATGTCGGATAACGAGTTAACAGCTCCGATATATATGATGAAAGCTGCTTCCCTGCTGGAATCGATGGATGAAATTAGCGATGCTCTTGACTTATTTGAGGAGCTTAAAGCAAAATACCCAAAATCAACCGAAGGTACTAATGCTGATCGTTACATCGCTCGATTGAAGGTTAAGATGAACTAAGTTTTTTAACAAGATGATATTTTAACCCCTCTAACAGAGGGGTTTTTTATTTCTAATAATTTGTAAAATGGCAACAAAAGATTTATCAGCATACGATGTAAATTCTGTTCCTTCAGCAAAAAATATGAGTTTTGGAATTGTTGTAGCAGAATGGAATTGGGAAATAACTTCAGCACTTGCCAAAGGTGCTGTTGACACATTAAAAAAACATGGGGCAAAAGAAGACGCAATTTTTGTAAAATATGTACCCGGAACTTTCGAATTGCCTTTGGGTGGCCAATTCTTCGCCGAAATGCATAATGTAGATGCTGTTATTCTTTTAGGTTGTGTTATTCAGGGCGAAACCCGCCATTTCGATTACATTTGCGAAGGTGTTACACAAGGCACAAAAGATTTAAATTTAAAATATAACAAACCATTTATTTTTGGGGTGTTAACTACTAATAATGAGCAACAATCGATCGACCGTGCCGGTGGGAAACTGGGAAATAAAGGAGACGAAGCGGCTGTTACTGCAATAAAAATGGTCGATCTGCAAAGATCATTTAGCTAATCCCTGTTCTTTTGGAAAGGGAACTACAATTTGAAAAATCAATATCGAATTATATTCCAAATTCTATATCATTAAAAAGGGTTTCACAACGAAACCCTTTTTAATTGTCTAAACTAACCAAACTGTATAAAACCAACAATTACCGCCGTCCTCCCGGACTGCCTCTAAATTGCTGGCGTCTTTCTTCCATTATTTTTTCGTACTTAGTCCACTGTTTTTCAGAGAGAACACCCTTTAGTTTCGTGTTTTGTTCCTCGCGTAATTTTCTCATTTTTTCGCGCATTGCCTCCCTGTCTCCACTTCCACTTCTCATTTCTTCAAACATTGCAGACCTTTTGTTATTACCATCGAGCAAAATGTCGTAAACCTTTTCTTTCTGATCATTAGATAAATCAAGGTTTTCATCCATTTGCTTCAGTTCCTCTTTTGCTCTTTCTGTCGGATCCATATTCCGTTGTCCAGAGCGTCCCGGATTATTTTGAGCCATAGCTGAAGATAATCCGAGAATTAATAGAAATACGAAGATTCCAATTTTTCTCATGGTATTCAGATTAAAGAATATTTAAGTATATACAATGCCTCTTTGACCTGAACAAACGATTTAAGTTTAAAGGAGATATGTAAAAAGATGTTAAATGGCGAAGCTCAGGTTTAACCCCACAATATCAGTTGTTAACCAGGTTTCTGACCCCTTCAGTTTTTCAAGGCCATAATACAATTTAATATCAAAGTGTTGCTTGTCGAGAGCCTTTATACCAGTAACTACGCGAGCTAAATGTGTACCTGCACCATTTAGTTTACAAAATGATTCTTCATACATATAAAACTGCATTCCCCAATCGGTTATGCGAGGAAAAGACAAATTTAGTGCTTGCCGGTGCCTGTAGTGATTTTCAAACTCCTTGAAGGTGCGATATTCAATCCTGTTTGAAAATGATAAGCTAAAATTTTTCAGATGCGTTGACAAGTCGATAAATGCCATCGGACGATTCTCGGTGTACCATTTGTCACTGTATTTACTTAAATGACGAAAGGCAATCCCCGATTTTAACCAGTTTTTCAATTGATATCCAACAACTACTTCACCATATTTCGTATCGATGGCATTACTTTCGGGAGAATAATAAACTTTCTCTGCAACTTTTACACTCACTTTTTCCCGCAGACTGGCCGTAACATCATTCTGATTCCACACAGTAAAAGCTCTTTCCTGTGATGATACTTCGAGGACTGTAAACAAGAATAATATCAATAGTGTAATTCGCATGGATGCAAAAATAAAAATATCAATTATAAACAGATTGTAAGGTTCTCATAGTTGTACAATTTTCTATTTACTTTATTGTTTTCTTAATGTTAATTCAACATCAAACAATTTTAAAATAGAATAAAACCCATTACATATATTATATAAACTTGTACATTTGGACGAAAATCGTCGAAAATGATAAAAAGTAGAACCAAATTACAAATTATTGAAGCAGCAGCAGCAACATTTAGCCGTTACGGTTTTAAAAAAACAACAATGGACGACATTGCATTTGCTGCCGGAAAAGGTAAAAGTTCGCTTTACTACTATTTTAAAAATAAAGAAGACGTTTTTGAGGCCGTTGCTGAACACGAAGCAGAAATTTTGCAACTGGAAATAGAAAAAGAACTGGAAAAAATTGATAAGGCGGTTGATAAGTTGCGTTCGTATATAACACTACGAATGAGACGATTTGCAGCAAAAGGTACTCTCTATACCGCATTAAGCGATAACTTTCTTGCTACCTTTTCTTTCATCGAAAAAATAAGAAACAATTACCAGGAATATGAAAAAGGTGTAATTGCAGAGATTCTTCAGATCGGTATCGAAAATGGAGAATTTAAACCGGTTGATGTACATTTTACCGGAGAAGCCATTCTCACCTGCATGATAGGTTTTGAAGTTCCACTGATGACAAAAACCCATGATTTGAATGAATCGGAGAAAAAAATAAACGAAGTAATCGATATGTTCTTTTTCGGATTGTGTACTTAAAAATTTTTTAGCACGCTATTCGAATATTTTAGATAAATAGTCGATTCGTCAGATAGAACAATGTATAAATAATAAAACAATGAAACAGAAAACAGAAAGAAAGATGAAACAGCTTGTTTCAATCTATGAAAAAAAAGGACGACTGAGTGGAAAATTACTATTACTGATCGTTCTGTTATTACCAGGATTTTTGGCTCATGCACAATTTGAGTATGGTATTAAACTCAATACAGGAGCATCTTGTCAGGCTGATTTGCTGGCACTTGCAAGCAACACCGATATCAGATTCAGCCCGGGAATAAGCTTGATTGGGAAATACCAGTTTACCGAAGGCTTTGCACTTAAATCGGGTATAAACTACCAGCAAAAAGGGCGTTACTATAATGAAAACGGAACAGAACTCAGTAATAAATTGCAGTATCTCGATATTCCCCTGCTGGCCGAATATTCAGCCGGAGAAAAAGCCGGATTCAAAAATGGTCAACGTATTTTCTTTGCTGCCGGTCCTTATCTGGGTTATCTGCTGGATGCGAAAGGGAAACTGAACGGAACTTCCTTTGATTTGCAAGACGACACAAAAAACTTTGACTTTGGTCTTGCCTTTGAATTAGGCATGGAGTTTCCGGTTTTTAATGATAAGGCTTTGCAAGTTGGATTAAATTACGATATGGGATTAGTTGAAGTGTATAAAACAGATCCGGAACTGTACAACAAAATGGCTTCTGTTAGTTTAGGATTCTTATTCTAATACAGAACACAAAAGATATATTGCAAAACAGAAACAAAAAACAAAAAAACGAAAAAGGCCGGTGGAATTTTCCAACCGGCCTTTTTTATATGCAATAATTTTTTTGATCTTATCTTCTCTTTTTAGGAGGATTTACTCCTTTTTGTTTTGCCATATCTTCCAAACGCTTTTGGAAATTCGACTGCTTTTTGGCAGGCTTCTTTTTATTGGCTTGTAATGTTGCCCTTATTTTTTCATCGTCAACAAACTGACGAATCAGGTAGGTTTGACCAATTGTAATCAGGTTGGCAAGGAAATAATAGTAGCTCAAACCTGAAGGATAGTTGTTCAACAAGAACAGGAACATTACCGGCATCATATACATCATTGTTTTCATACCCGGCATTCCCTGGCTGTTCGCAGCCGACTGGTTCAAGTGAGTTGAAATAATGGTTGTAACCGTCATCAGCAAACAGAACAAACTTACATGGTCGCCATACATTGGAATACTAAATGGCAGGTTGAAAATTGAATCGTAAGTCGATAAATCTGTTGCCCACAAGAAACTCTGTCCTCTTAATTCAATTGATGTCGGGAAGAAGAAGAACATGGCAAAAAGGATCGGCATTTGAAGCACCATTGGCAAACATCCTCCCATTGGATTAACACCTGCCTTCCGATACAGTGCCATAGTAGCTTGTTGTTTCTCCATAGCCTTATCCTGTCCCGGATACTTTGCGTTTATTTCATCTATCTCAGGCTTTAATACACGCATTTTCGCCTGCGACATATACGATTTATAAGTAAATGGGAATAATACCACTTTAATCATTATTGTAAGCAGTAAAATAATAACCCCAAAACTGTTAATCGATCTTCTTAACCAGTTAAATACAGGGATAATAACATAGCGGTTTACAGGACGAACAATGGCATAACCAAGGTCGATCTGGCGCTCCATATCCATTCCATATTGTTTTAAAGTCTGGTAATGGTTAGGACCAAAGAAGAATTGCATTCCTACAGTTTCCTTCGATGTGCCAGAATAAGGAATGGCAATATCTGCACTGTAATTCCCTAAATATTTATCGTTTTCTTCGTATTTGTAAACATCTTTTTTAACCTGTGCGTTGGGGAAATAATCGTCGGCAATAATAGTTGAACTGAAAAACAGCTGCTTAAATCCAATCCATTTTAAACGGGTTGTCAGGTTTTTTTCGTCCGATTTACTTTTTGCCAGGTTATCTATTTCATCTTCGTAAAACTTATAGGTAATGTTTGAATACCGATCTTCGCCAAATCGCGAATAACGTTCCTGGCGCGGCATTTCAAACGCCCACGAGAAGTTCAGGTACGATTGGTTGGATGCAATATATTGATCCATCCCGTGAACATTTATATCAAAATCTACCAGGAATGAGTTGTGTTCAAGCGTATATACATATTCTATATAACTATCCTCGCCTACTGCCAATCTGAATGTTACAGATTTCTTTTCTCCCGGATTTTCAAGGTTTACCTTTATTTTCCCTTCGTCGCCTTTATCAACTTCAGGCCCTGTAATAACTACATTTTTTCTGCCTCCAACCTGAGTAAAAAATAAACGATCGGTTTCGATACTTCTGTTTTGAGAGAAAAAATTCAACCCAAACAAAGTTTCCGGACCATCAAATAAAATTAATGGCAGTGAGTCGTGTGTTTGGTAATCTTTTAATTCAACCGAATAAATTCTACCTCCTTTATTAGAGAAGGTTATTTTCATCCGGTCGTTTTCCATAGTTGAAAATTCTTCTTCTCCTACGGCCGCAGCCCCAAAAGCACCAAATTCATCCATTTTTGTTTGAATGAGGTCTTGTTTGGAAGAATCTGATTCTTCCGCCATTTGCATTTCTGCTGCGTTTTGTTCTTCTAATTTCTGTTGCTCCAGTGCTCGCTGGCTCTCAACTTGTTCAATGGAATCTCTTTTGCGTTCCATCTCTGCAATTTCTTCTTTCGATGGTTTCATTAAAACTTGCCATCCAATAAGAATTACAAAGATTAACAGGATTCCAATTACCGATTTTTTATCCATATTTATTTTTCAGGTAATGAGTTCTTAATAAAGTCTATAAATAAAGGGTGAGGATTTAATACTGTACTGCGGTATTCCGGATGAAACTGAACACCTACAAACCACTTGTGCGTAGGAATTTCTACGATCTCAACAAGATCAGTATCAGGATTTATTCCAACAGGCACCATACCAGCATCAATATACTGCTGACGATATACTTCGTTAAATTCGTAACGGTGACGATGTCTTTCGTAAACTGTCAGCTTGTTATAAGCCTTACAAACATTTGAATTTTTTTCTATGATCCTGCATTCGTATGCTCCTAAACGCATTGTTCCACCATAATTGGTAATACCTTTTTGCTGTTCCATCAGGTCGATTACAGGATGTGGTGTTTTAGGATTCATTTCAGAAGAATCTGCTCCTTCAAGTTTTAAAACATTTCGTGCAAATTCAATAACAGCAACCTGCATTCCCAAACATATACCTAAAAACGGAACATCATTTTCACGTGCATATTTTGCTGCCAGAATTTTTCCTTTCATTCCCCGGTGTCCAAAGCCCGGAGCTACAATCATTCCGTTTAATCCTGATAATAAATCATCGACACTATCTTCCTTAACGTCTTCCGAATGCACCCATCTTATATTTACCTTGCAACGATTTTCGGCTCCGGCATGAACCAGCGCCTCGGCAATTGATTTATAGGCATCGTGTAATTCAACGTATTTCCCAACCAGACCAATTTCTACAGTTTGAGTAGGATTTTTGTGCTTCACCAGAAAATCGTTCCAGGCCGATAAATCAATATCCTCGTTAATGGTAAGGTCAAGTTTTTTAAGAACTGTAATATCCAGCTTCTCTTCCAACATCTTCAGAGGAACATCGTAAATTGTTGGTACGTTAATCGATTGAATAACCGAATCTAATCCAACATTACAGAACAATGCCACTTTCTGACGTACTGAAAGTTCAATATCGTGCTCTGTTCTTAATACCAGAATATCGGGCTGAACCCCAATTTCAAGCAGTGCTTTCACTGAGTGCTGCGTTGGCTTGGTTTTAAGTTCGCCGGTAGCCGCTAAAAAAGGAACCAGCGTAAGGTGAATTACAATGGCTTTGCTACCTAATTCCCATTTAAGCTGACGCACAGCTTCCACATATGGTAACGATTCGATATCACCAACGGTTCCACCTATTTCAGTAATTACAATATCGTAATTACCTTTTGATCCCAGAATTTTAATTCTTCTTTTAATCTCGTCGGTGATATGTGGAATAATCTGAACAGTTTTTCCAAGATAATCTCCACGGCGTTCTTTATCAATTACAGACTGATAAATTCTACCTGTAGTAACATTGTTTGCCTGTGAAGTAGTCTCATTCAGGAAACGCTCGTAATGCCCCAGATCGAGATCAGTTTCGGCACCATCCTCGGTAACGAAACATTCCCCGTGTTCATAAGGATTAAGAGTTCCCGGATCGACATTAATATAAGGATCCAATTTTTGTATGGTAACACTGTAACCACGCGACTGTAATAATTTTGCCAGCGACGCAGCCAGAATACCTTTTCCAAGCGATGATGTAACTCCACCGGTAACGAATATGTATCTTGTTTCAGGCACGGTAAATTCTTTTTATGATTTAAAGCCACAAAATTAATCAATAAATACGAACCGTAAACTAAACAAGACTGATTTTAGAGGATATTGCAATTAGTTAATAACAATTTCGTTTTAACAACTTAATCCTATTTAACAATAATCAACTCGATTTCCTTTCCATATTTAAAATAGAATTACCAGAGGTCAATAAATATGAAAATTCATTTTTTAAAGAAATTCCCCTAAAATCAAAACAGAATAATAAGTACATTTGTGAATTACATATGTAACATTTAATAAATACACCCTATAAGTAATGTCATATTCAGGTTAAATAAATCTCAAAACACCGATACCTGCAGTGTTTCCAGTGTTTTACATTTGTAACATTTGTATATGGTTTATTATTTTATTTTAAATTCCTTTTTTAACTGATTAACCCAATTATTAACTCTATCCTTAGTTAAACGTGCCTGGTTTTCCTGATCGATGGGCAGTCCAATAAACATATCTCCTCTTTGAGCCTTCGATGATTCATAGGTATATCCTTCTATTGAAGTTTGTCCAACTATTTTAGCACCGCAATCTTCAAGTACTTCAGCTAAAAGCCCAATAGCATCGCAGAAATTTTCGGGATATCCTTTTTGATTGCCTAAACCAAAAATGGCAAAGGTTTTTTTCGATAAATCCATTTCTTCCAGATCCGGAAGGAACTCATCCCAGTAATTAGGCAACTCTCCGTCGAACCAGGTTGGTGCACTCAGAATAAAATTTGAGTATTTATTAATTGAATCTTTTGTTAATTCCTCAGCGTTAACCGACTCAATAGTATTCTCTCCAAAAGCTTCGATAATTTTCTCAGCTACTTTTTTCGACTTTTGTGTATTAAAGCTATATATAATGGCAGTTTTACTCATGATAATCAATTTTTAGTATTCCAATAATTCTTTTGCTGCAATGTAAATTTTCTCCATATCAGGCAAAATCGCCTTCTCAAGAATCCTGTTAAATCCAACCGGCGTAAATGGCGATCCAACACGCTTAACAGGTGCATCGAGGTACTTAAATGCTTTATCCGAGATAATTGCACTCAGTTCTCCTCCAAATCCACCAAATACTTTGTCCTCATGCACGATCAGTACTTTATTGGTTTTCTTTATCGACTCCAGAATAGTTTCTTCATCGAGCGGGATCAATGAACGAAGGTCTACAACTTCAATGTTTCCCAATCCTTCATCTGCCAATTTATTGGCCGCCTCAATACTTAAATGGGTAGTATTTCCATAGGTAAGAATTGTTAAATCACTTCCTTCTCTTCTTACTCTCGCTTTTCCAAAAGGCACCTCGAAATCATCAGGAACCACTGTCGCAGCTTTTGGATCCTGGTATAATGCCTTAGGCTCCATAAACATTGTCAGTCCTTTCGAGCGCATTGATGTGCGTAATAAACCGGCAGCATCATCAGCAAACGAAGGATATACAATACGTACACCGGGAATGGCAACCAAAGATCCTTCTATGTTCTGAGAATGATACATCCCGCCTCCAATATAACCACCTGACGCAAGGCGAATAGTCACATTGGGAGAAAATTTTCCATTCGATCGCCAAAGATCATGGCTGGTATCGACATATTGTTCCATGGCAGGCCAGAAATAATCGGCAAACTCGGCACCCTCTACCACAACCCGTATTTTTTCGTTGTAGCGAGACATGCCGTTTGCGGTTCCCATGATAAAATCTTCGGCGATAGGCGCATTAAATACACGTTTCTCACCAAACTCCGCCTGCATACCTTTCGATACATTAAAAATCCCTCCTTTGTCTTTATTGGCCATATCTTGCCCCCAGATAAAGGTATCGGGATTATGCCTGAATTCAGCTTTTAACGTTTCGTTTAATGCAGTAATCAGTTTTATCTTTTCTCCTTCTTCATTATGAATTCCTTCCGGGTATTTTTCAGAAATCATTGGCTCCGAAAAAACATGATAGTATATCGACTCCGGATCAGGATCAGGTGCAGCCATTGCTGCTTTGTGAGAAGCTTTTATCTCAGCTTTTGTATCTGCTTCAATGGCCAGTAATTCCTCTTCAGTAAAACGATCGTAGCGAATTAAAAGCCTCCTGAATTTGGCCAGAGGATCGTATTCCACCACATAATTCCGTTCAGCATCGGAGCGGTAAAGCAGATGATCGTCGGAATTACTATGTGAGCCCATCCGAACACAGTTGGCCTGTAATAAAACAGGTTTACTCTCTTCAATAGCATATCGTTTGGCTTCAGCCATGGCATTCATCGAATCAAATACATCTTTACCATTGCAGTGAATAATCCTCAGGTTTTTAAATCCTGAAAAGTTATTGGCAACCTTTCGTTGAGCAGTCTGGTCTTTTTTCGGAACTGATATTCCGTAACCATTGTCCTGCACAACAAAAATCACAGGTAGTTCCTCCTTATCGGCACCGGTTATTGCTTCGTAAACGTAACCTTCACTCACAGAAGATTCTCCCTGGTTACTGATTGCCACGGCTTTTTCGCCGTAATATTTTATGGCGCGTGCCGTTCCAACCGCATGCAAAGTATGATTACCTGTTGCCGAAGAAACACTGTGAATGTTCCATTCAGGCTTGGCCAGGTGATTCGACATATGTCGCCCGCCACTGGAAGGATCTGTTGCCTTTGATATACCGTTCAGAATAACTTCCTCCGATGTCATACCGCTTGATAAAGCTGTTAACATATCACGGTAATACAGGTACAAATGATCTTTATTTTTTTCGAAATGCTGCCCCACTGCAAGCTGAATACCATCGTGACCGGCATAAGGCGCGTGGTACGACCATCCAATCGCCTGCTTGAGATAATTGGGTGCTTTCTGGTCGATTGCACGTCCAACAGTCATTAATCTGTACCATTTCTCCAATGTTTCTTTTGGAGTATTCTTAATGGTATATTTCTTTGGTATTTTTAAATCATTCATAATCCTTAAATTGAGCGGTTAATATCAAATTGTTCAAGCAAATCAGCTATTCGACGCAGGAAAGCTCCTCCCAAAGCACCATCAACGATTCTATGATCGTACGACAACGACAGGTACATTTTATGGCGAATTGCAATTACATCACCACTTGGAGTTTCCAGCACAGCCGGCTTTTTCTCAATAATTCCTGTTGCCAGAATAGCAACTTGCGGCTGATTTATAATAGGTGTCCCGATAATATTTCCGAATGATCCAAAATTAGTAATGGTGAATGTACCTCCCTGTATTTCTGTAGGATCGAGTTTATTATTCCGGGCAGCTTCCGCCAGTCGGTTTAATTCCTTGGTTAGTCCCACCAGATTTCTTTGTTCTGCACCTTTAATAACCGGAACAATCAGGTTTCCGTCAGGTTTGGCAACGGCAATTCCCACGTTAATATCTTTTTTCATGATTATCTTATCACCGTCAACCGATGAGTTTACTAATGGAAACTCTGCGAGTGCAGCTGCAACGGCTTCAGTGAAAATGGGCATAAATGTAATTTTATCGCCGTACTTCTTCTGAAATGCATCTTTATTCCTGTTTCTCCAGAGAACCAATTCGGTAACATCGGCCTCTACCACCGAAGTAACATGTGGAGAAACCTGCTTCGACATAACCATATGATCGGCGATAAGCTTGCGCACGCGATCCATTTCAACCACAGTGTCGCCAGCACTAATGGTTACCGGAATCGGCGCCTTTTTTTCAACTTTGGAAACTGAAGGCGTACTTGTTACAGGTTTTACAGAAGAGGTTGTTTTGTTTTTCTTGCTTTCAATATGAGCCAGAATATCCTTTTTTTGAACGCGACCTCCCGCTCCCGAACCTTGTATACTTTCAAGCTCTTCGAGGGAAATATTCTCTTCCCGCGCAATAGTTTTAACCAACGGTGAATAGAAACGATTTGATAGATATCTGCTGTCGTTTAACGAAGTATTTCCTTTGTCTTCTGATACAACTGTTTCCTGCAAAACTTCATTCACATCCTCAGTGTTTAAAGAAGAATCTGCTTCTGGAACTTTCCCGTCGAGACTAACAACAGCCAGTACTTCACCTACTGCTACCAGGCTATCTTCCTGATACAAGATTTTGCTTATAACACCATCTACAGGAGATGGTATTTCAGAGTCTACTTTATCTGTTGCTACTTCAAAGAGCATGTCATCCTCTTCAATTGTATCTCCTTCTTTTACAAACCATTTAGTGATTGTTCCTTCCTGGATACTCTCACCTAATTTTGGCATGACGATATTAAATGTTGACATAATATTTTGATTTTTAATTTTATTTCTGCTATTGTCACTTGCTACAACATAATCAAAATTGAAATGTTCACTTAGCAATTACGATGCAAAAATACTATAAAAGACTATTATGTCTTTATTTAAAAAGAAAAAGAATACTAAATAGTATTTATTATCGATAGATTTTCTCGAAAAGAGAATATTAACGGAAGTACTTTACTTTGGAGGTACAGAGGATTAGATACTAATTAAGATTCGGAATAACGAATTATAATAAGCTAAAAATTAGTAGCTCGAAGATGGAAGAAAGTTATACAATTTCGTAAATAACCTCAGGCTTCGAACTTCTGACTTCCGATATAAAATAAATGTATGGAAACTTAAAAAGAGGCGATGCTATTTTAGGATTTAGCAATTAAATTCAAAACAAACACCACTCTATTACATTTGTAAACCACCGACTAACTCACTAACAGATTGTATATTATGGCGATTCATATATTCTTCAATACCCTGTACAATTTTAACAGGAATCATTGGATCCGTAAAAATAGCTGTTCCAACCTGTACAACCGAAGCACCGGCCAGCATAAATTCAATGGCATCAGTGGCCGACATAATTCCTCCAATACCAACTACCGGTATTTTTACAGCATTAGCAACCTGCCAAACCATTCTTAATGCAATTGGTTTAATTGCCGGTCCCGATAGTCCACCTGTAACTGTTGAAAGTTTGGGAGTACGTTTTTCAGCATCTATTGCCATACCCAGGAAGGTGTTTACAAGAGAAACAGCATCAGCCCCCTGCCCTTCTACAGCCCTGGCAATTTCGGTGATATCAGTAACATTTGGCGAAAGTTTTACAATTAAAGTTTTATCGTATACTTTTCTCACTTCTCTGGTTACCATTTCTGCTCCCGGACAACTTACTCCGAATGCCATTCCGCCTTCTTTTACATTTGGACACGAAATGTTTAACTCAATGGCATTAATTTTATCCAGCTCGTTAACTTTTTCAGTGAGTGCAATATAATCTTCAACGGTAGAACCATTTACATTAATAATTAATTGCGTATCGTAATCCTTAATTTCTGGATAAATGTTTTCAATAAAATAGTCGATTCCTTTGTTTTGCAATCCAACGGCATTTAACATCCCTGAAGGAGTTTCTGCCATCCTGGGATATTCATTTCCGTCCCTGTTTTTAAGTGTGGTACCTTTTAAAAAGTATCCACCGATTAATCCCGGATCGAAAAATTCAGCAATTTCGCGTGCAAAACCGCAGGTTCCTGATGCCAGTGTTATTGGATTCTTAAACTCTAAATCGTGTAATCTTACTTTTAAATCTACCATTTTAAATCATTTATATTAAACACCGGACCATCAGAACACACACATTGATTCCCTTTTTTTGTAGATTCTATGCAGCACAAACATACTCCAAATCCACAGGCCATAAGATTTTCGAGCGATACTTCGCAAAATACCCCGGCAGCTTTAGCTTCTTTGGCAATGGCTTTCATCATTACATCGGGGCCACATGCATAAATTTTAGTATATGAGCCCAGATTTTCAGTAAATACCGAATGTTGTGTTACAAATCCCTTTTCACCCAGCGATCCGTCCTCTGATGCATAATACAAATTCGCATATTTAGAATAATGTTTGACATTAATATGATCGGCTGCTGAACGTGCACCTAACAATACATCGACATTTTCAACCGGCAAACCGCATTCTTTCGCCAGGAAAAGCATTGGTGCTACACCACTACCTCCTCCAATTAATAGAACTTTATCGTCAGGATCGGGAAATGTAAAACTTTTACCAAGTGGAAGAACAATACTAAGAGAATTCCCCACCTCGATTTGGGTTAGTTTCTTTGAACCTTTCCCTAAGATTTTAATTATCATTGTGAGAGTATTCTCCTGATAATCAACTTCAAAAATGGAGAAAGGACGCCTTAAAAAAACATCTTCGGCATCTTTAATCTCTACGTTTACAAATTGACCTGGTTTTATAGCAGGTAAAACTAATTCTGACTTAACTTTTATAAGAAAATTAGTTGAATTAAGAGCTGTATTCTCAACAACTTTAAAATCGGTAACAAACTTTTTAGGCATGAAATCTAAATTTGCGCCAAAGATATAAGAATTATTCCTGTTAATTCTATATAGTACCGTATTCAATAAAAAAAAGACCGCTTGAAAACGGTCTTGAAGTTGAAATTTATATCAGATAAAAAATAAGGGTCATTACTTATGTACAACAAATATAATAGCTATATTTTACAATTGCAAACTATAATTTATAAAATATTACAAAAATTAATACTTACTATATAGCCCCATATAACCAGAAAGGCCACTACAATCGTAGTGGCCAAAGCGACTTCTGGATTTATCAACATTCTTAATTGGGTTTGTAAATGTCTCTATTTTATCTCTTTTGTACGTTACAAATATGAACATTATAATTTACATATGCAAACATTTTGCGACATAAATGATTTACTTATGTAAATATAGAAAATAAGTCTGTCATAATATGCTCGCTTACAGCAAGTTGCATTCGTTTTTTAGATTGAATCAAAATAACAATATCTGTATTAACTATTATAATATAATAAAAGAGACCAATATTTCTTCTGATCTCTTTTATTTCAAGCCTTCTACAAATGGCTTGTTATAAGCTTTTAATGTAATATTCGACATACACCATGTTCTCTACTCCATGCAATGTCAAAAATGTACTCAAATGTAAAACAACTTTTACAAATATCCAAATGTGTAATTTACATAAATACAAAAGGCTATCAACTAATATGACAGCCTTTTAAAAATGTATTATTCTGATCTAACAAACTAATTTTGCTTATCAAATATAATAAGTTCTATACTCTAGGATCCAGTTGAGAGAAGGTTCCATCTTTATAAACCAATATAATTTTTTCAACTTCATCACTGATAACTTTTCTTTTTGCTTGAGATAAAGTTTCTTTAGAAGCTCCGGAAACGGGATTAGGAGAACTGTAAATTGCAGTTTCATCTTTATCTGCATTTTTATCAAATAAGGTAGGATGTACTTCGCTACTGTTCTCACTCTTACCTTCACACATATTTCCATTACCGGTAAGTAACCATCTGGCATTCAGATCTGGGAATTTTAATAAAAGTTTTTCAATAAAAACAGCACCTGGTTTGTTCCTTCCATTTAATATATGAGAAATGTTAGATCGTTGTACATCAAGCACTACCGCTAATTCTCCAGCGCTAATACCTTTATACTCAATGAATTGTTTTATTCGATCTTTCATTATTCCTCTAATTATATACAAATGTGATACCCCGCTACTAACAGTTTTGGATGGGGATAACGCATCCACAATACAAATGTAATAAATTAATTGAATTTACCATATATAAATATTACATTTTTTAATCAACCCCATTGCCATAAACACCTAATAAGTAATTATATACAGCTTTACATAAAAGACATAAGATACTGAATAACAATTGATAAAAGCATTTAATTGTCTAGATTTCTACTAAATTATAATATTTTCATATTTTAATCTATAATATACTTTGCTTAAACTTACTACGGCACTGATATAATGAACTTTAAGATTATTATCACGATCTGTATTTAAATCAAATTATACAATTTTACAGCATGTATAAATATTCATTTATTCTATTTGATTATACCTATTTATTTGTTTACAATCATAAAATCTTTTGTGATATTTTAAAATTGTAATCCTATATCAAAATACATGTCACCAAATAAACTTTTAACTTTTGTTAATTCACAAGGTTAGACATAACATATGTAATTCAATCTAATTATTGACGATCTGTACGCGATAATTTACAAATTAACAATTACAACAAATTAGTTCAGAAATGTAATTATAAATAGCTTGTCTATACTTTGTTCGTACCTCACCCATTTCTATTTGACTAATATTTGAAAGAGATAATTTTAAGCGAATTAATTACTGAATAGGTATAATATTTATTAGGAATGGGTAAGTGAAGATTGAATATTTAAACCTGAAGGCCTAAAATCAACCGTTTTTAGCATTTAAAACACACTATTACAACGCATTATATAAATATATACGAGATGTATTTCTAAATGGAAATAGAAAAAATTCCGCTAAAAGTGTACTTTTTTTAATAATCTGATAAAAAATTCTGTAAAAAGATAGATTCGCCATATTTTTACCAACGAAAGTAGGGTCTTTTTAATAAAACTTCGACTATGATTATTAGATATGATCTTTTACTATAAAGATGTGAAATCGATAGCGAATAAGAAATTAAAAGAAAATTCTTGTATTTCTTTTAAATAACTTGTTCTGAAACCAATCTTTGCCGGAGCGTAATAATGCAGGAAATTTAAATCACCCATTATTTCTACTCCATACGAAGATATATTATAGTCGAAAGTGTCAATATTATTCCCATTAGTATAGGTTCCTTTCAAATTGGCATAATCGGCAAAAAGACTCGCTGTAATTCGTTTCAGGTAAATCACGCCCAAACTGAGATCGGGATCTATAAGTGGCAGTTTATAGTCAATTGCCAGCGAACTCATCTTGTCGTTATCTGCATTTCCCCACCCCCTGGGAAAACGCACTACATTGGAGAAACTGAATATTTCACCCTTGTTTTTGTTTTGCAGCCCGGAATATATTTTAATACCATGATTTGCAAGAATGCCCGGTAAATATAAAACTCCCTGTCCGGCAGTTAAACTCCCCAATCCTTTGGTTCCATTTGGTGAGTGTCGATAATTACAATCGAGAATAAATCCAAAATCGGGGAAAACATCCTGACTGCTTTGCCGAAGTAGTTGGTGGTAATACAGACGGTAGAACAGCGAGTGGTAATTACCAGCCGGAAAATCTTCGAATGTTGATTTATCCTTTTTATAGGATGTTAATGAATACTGAAATTCAGGTTGAAGCAATCTGTAGTAGCCACCTTTCGTAAAATTAAAAGGCACGTAAATATCCGCACTCACGTCAGATGTTTTCCATGTATATCTTACAAGCGATGTATCTTTTAGCAACTGACCGTTTGAAGATCTCTCTGTTATTAGCCAATAATTCGAGGCTTGTTCGCCTGCGCTGGCATTAATATCGAAAACAGGATACCAACCTTTATACCTGTATTTGGCGTAAAACTGCCCCGTTTCCTGCGACATATCCCATTTATAGCCCAAAATAGCTTCGGCTGTTCCAAGTTTATTTTGCGACATGATACTGAATCCAGGTTCAAACTCGTAACTATCCGGGTCTACTGAAACAGGTGCCCAACTGTGAATGTTGAATAAATGAGAACTTTTTATATATGAAGAGGAAATAAACCTTGATGTATCCTGAGGAGTAAAATCAACAATACCTCGCTCCTGTTTTGCCAGGGTTTCAGCCAATTTATATTCGGCTCTGCCTATCTGTTCGATGGGCGTAGCCAGTGTTTTTTCCAGTTGTATCAAACGAAATCCATCCGCAGAATAATCACTTAACACAATATTCCCGTTTTTATTAATGGCAGGATCTTCTGCTCCAAACCGAGGTTCAAAAACCAGGTTAGTCTCACCGGTCGATAAATTATAAGAATACAAGGCATTTTTACCATTGTAACTGCTGATAAAATAGGCTTCATCTCCATCGATTCTGAGATCTTTCAATTCTCCCAGATCTTTTTCAATCAATATTTTATAATCGCCTGTTTTTAAATCGAATAAGGCAAGTCTTTTCCCGTTATTGGTTAGTATTACTGCCAGTATTTCGTCAGCATTAATCCATCGGGGAGAGAAAAAATAGTTGTTGTTTTTAGTTTGGATCCTTTGTATTAGCTCCCCATTTCCAATCCGATAAACCGATATATAATTATTGTTTGAAAAATCGCATTCAACAACAACTGCGAAATTAAAATCGGGAGAGAGAGCCGGAGCAAAAGCTTTGTATTCGGGATTGAATTGCACATCTTTTTTTGTAGAAATATTGTGAAACCGAATGACTGACCGGCCGCTGTGCGACCAACGTATATCGGGCACCTGTTCTGCCCAAACAATCCAGTCGCCCCTGTAACTAGCCGACTCCTCGAATATAAAACCGGGTTGAAGAATTTTCTCTTCTTTCCCATCGGCATTAATTTTAACGAAGGACGGTATTCGGTTTAATGCAGTTTTATAAGAAATAAATTCAGAATCATTTAACCAATGGTTGTACTGATAACTGGTATAAGTCTTTGCGGGAGGTGACACAATTTCATAAGGTGCTGCCTGAAATTGTTTGTCAGCTTCTTGCCATTCGGCTTCCAGACTATCGAATACTGAATTATAAAGCTGAACCTTGTTCATTCCTGTTTCTAATTTTAAAGCTTTATTAAAAGGTGAAAGCGAAAAAGCTTTCTTCCCAACCCTCGAAAGCGTTTTCTCCCATATCTCGCTTCCATATTTTTCACGGGTTTTTGCCACCATATAATAGCCCAATCTGTAATGATTTGGCACATAAGATTTATAAGATCCCAGGTAGGCTTTGTCGTAGCTGTATTTTCCCTTTTCAACAACCGGCGCTTTATGCTCCATTAAAAATGAAGGAAAACGACCTCTCCCGAATTTGCTTAAGGCAGTTTCGGTGGCAACCGCATCGCCTTCGATAAACCACCAGGGCAAATAACCACCAAAAACCAATGCAGTACCTTGCTCTCCCAAAATAAATTTTATAATGCCAGGGAGTTCATTATTTATTTTTCCGATTTGCACTACATGGCGAAACTCGTGTATAGCAAGTTGTTCGAGCCAGTCTTGCGGATAAATAGCCTGGTGAGGTGTTGTATAAAATTCTGAACGTTTTGGAGCGTAAGCAACCAGTCCATTCGACTGAACTGTTTGCGTATGAAGTATAACTGATATTCTTTTGGGTTGGTATCCTAATGAATAATTTCCATAATCGTAAACTCTTTCAAGCTTCCATGCCAGGTTCTGTGCCTGCTCTTCGTAATAATCGGGATAGATAAGTTGAAAGTTTGTGGTATTAATCTGTCGCCATTTTATGGATGCCGGATCTTGCCCGGTTTCAAAATATTGTGCATTCGAACTTAATACTGTAAACAGGCTAATAAAAACAAGAAGCTTCTTCATTCAAAACAAATTGAGCTTACAAAATACACATTCCAATTAATAAAAAACAAAATGCCCGGAAAATTCCGGGCATTAAATGCTCAAACTTGTTTTTTGTTTCTTATTCCTCGTTCACTCCTAAAATCGGAATCGGATTTTCATCGTCGCTATCGTTCGACACCGCTGCATATAGACTTGCGAATGCTGCATGGATCCACATTATTGAGAAAATAATTCCGACAAAAAATACTATAAATCCGGCAATGCATATAAAGAAGGATAAAACTGCCATTCCAAAAATAGTCCATCCATACCCTCTTGTCAATTGCCAGCTTTTTTCAACTGCCTTCATTGCCTCCATATCTTTGTCCATTACCAGGTACGGCACAAAAGCTAAACGGCAAGCTACAATTATACCGGGAACAATAAGCATAACAGTTCCAATAGCTACTAATGCAAATACTATTAGGTTGGACAGAATAATATTTAAATATTTTGTTCTGAATCCATCGAACAACATTTTTAAATCGGGCTCTTTATCTTTCATTGCAGATAAGAACAGGTACTTTTCTCCATATTTTATTACAGGCATAAATAAAAAAGCATATGCCATACTAAATAGTGCAAGCGGCAACATAAATAATGCAGGCCCTAAAAAATCATCTCCATCCCATTTAAAATTTGCGCCCACCGGGCCTTTTAAAATTCCAACAATTAATACTGCTACTAGTAAAGGCAAGAATGCTTTTTCAAACATTTTTTTCCATCCGAAACTGAAACTTCCTCCTGCCGTCGGTCTCAGATTAAAATACTTTAAGCTTTCCATTTTTCTTTTATTTTAAATTTTGTTTCTGAATATTGTTTTTTGTAATCTGTACATCAAAGCTACGGCAATCAGAAAAAAAATCCTTCCTACTAAAGTTGGATTCTGCAAATTCACTACTTTCGTAGTTAGCTGTAAACACAGGGAGTTTGTAAAATTGTACCATACTACTTTAGTTTGAACCATGTGGATTGAAATTATATCATACATAGTAACATTTATTATTTCGTGTGGCATGTCGGTAATCGGAATTTTACTTTCGTACCAGATGCAGCAGGTAAAAAAGAGACCACCTTTTGGAACGTTACTTTACCAGCAAATTTTTATTTTTTCATTTCTTACATACAGCATTTGGGGCAACCTGGCGTTACGGATATTGCTTGGCGACTTTATTCTTGATGAATACATCTATTCTCGACTGGCTTTGTTTATCCCTATTATAGGAATTCCTTTTATGATAGTCAGTTGGTTTATGCTTTTTAAATTCTCACTCGAAATAAATAAGTTCCAATTTAGGAAAATGCATATTTTTGCTTTCTTCTCTTTTTTTATTGTTCTGGTAATTACGCTGTCTGTTTTTATCCGGAATGATATTTTTGGGGGTATTAAAAATGCTGATCTTTTTATCGTTCGGGTTTTAACTGGGATAAATTTATTGATAAACCTTTTATTTATAATTCCATTTCTTCTTAGCTCCGACAATAATCCTCTAATTGAGGAATCGGGTTTTAAAAGTAAATATGCACTGTTCTACCTGTTGTTGGTTCTTATTTATTCCGGGGCCCTGTTCTTTTTTAACGTATTTGGATTTATTTCGACCTGCATTTCCATAATTTTGATTTTTGCAAGCAGCGCTGTTATTCCGGCAATAATAAGATTAAAAGCATCTAAAAAAGTGGAACCTAAAAATATGGATTTTGAAGCTTTTTGCCGCATCTACGAAATTTCGCCACGCGAAGCTGAAATTATACATGAAATATGCAGCGGAAAATCCAATAAAGCTATTGCCGATAAATTATTTATTACTTTACAAACCGTGAAAGATCACAACCACCGAATATTTACAAAAACAGAAGTAAAAAGCAGAGTGCAATTGGCAAACCTGGTACGCGAGAAAACCGGTTCGGGGAACAACATCTGATATTAAATATCAAAATCGACCAAAATATCACTTCTATTTTATCCAATCAGCGAATTATAGGTTATTTACAATTTGATTAACATTTTTTAACAGTTATGTTTTAGGTAAATACTGAGTCATTCTGTATTATCGCCATTGAATTTTATGACAAATAAAAATCTCCGTAAAAAGAGTTGGCAGGTATTCCAAAACAACCTGTATTAATTTCAGAGAATAAAGACCAATGAAACAAGTGTTATATAAAAATCGATTTTTCCTTCTGCCTCAACTCATATTTATATTAATAAGCTCATTATTTTTATTGCTTTACACAAAACCGGAGATTCATATTTTTCTTAATTCATTTAATTCTCCATTTTTTGATGGTTTCTTCAGACTGTTAACAAACCTGGGCGATGGCATTGTTTATATCCCCGTACTGATATTTTTATTGACCAGAAACTACAAGTGGGCCCTGGTATTTGTTGTTGCTGTTGTAATTAGCAACATTATTGTAATGCTTTCTAAAAACCTACTGTTCAGCAACATTTACCGTCCATCTAAATATTTCGAATTATACGAAAGTTACAAGCTCCACCTGGTTGAAGGTGTTCGGCTTCACAGCATGAAAAGTTTCCCTTCGGGACACACCACTACTGCATTTACGGTATTTTTTATGCTTGCTTTAATTACCAGAAACAATGTATTAAAATTCGCATTGTTTGTTGTAGCACTGTTAACTGCCTATTCAAGAGTATATTTATCGCAACACTTTTTAATTGATATCGTTGTGGGATCAGTTGTCGGTTCAGGATCTGTTATAGCATCCTGTATATATTTTATGGGCTTAAAGAAAAGATGGATGAACAAATCAATAATAACTCCTTTTATGAAAGGAAAAGTTCAAACATCAACAGATAATGCTTTTTAGCAGGCATTTATTCATCAAAAAACAAGTCTTCTTTTAATTTTTCAATACGATCGAGTGCGTAATTTACATTTTTAGCCGTCTCGCCTGCTTCCTTCAAATAAACACGGTAATAGTTCATTGCCAGGGTTTTATTCGAGTTGTATTCTTCGTATGTAGTGGCAATTTCGAATAATATTTCATGGTTCCCAGGATTCAATTCGTAAGATTTTTCCAATGCTTCAACCGATTCTTTAAATTTTCGTTGCTGACCATAAATCTGCCCCAGGTGGTGATACATTTCTGCAGTATATGTTGGAATGGAAGCTTCTATTGCCCATTGCATATATTTTTCGGCATCCTCGAAATTTTTCATCTTTTTGAAACATAAACTCTGGTAATACATCACAATCCCATCGTTTGGATTTAATCGCTGCATATCGTTAAAAATGTCCATAGCTTTTTCCACATAATTGGCAAAGTAGGTACTAATTCCAATGTTCATCATAGTTTCATAAGGAGGTTCCTTTTCAACTTCCATGTATTTCTCAAAATTTTCTGTGGCAAGCTCGTAATCTTTTATTCTGAAATAATACATGGCACGTTCGTAAAGTAATTCAGCGTCGTTGGGAAACTGGACCAGGCCTGAATCAATTGTGGCCAAAATCTCATCACCTTCCTTTTTCCAATTGTAGCAATGAATAAGATTGGAGTACGAACCATAATCGCGGGGATTGGCTTCCAACACTTTTATATACAAATCGCGGGCCTGTTCGCGTTCAAAAACCCGGAATGAACAGTAGGCCAGTTGTTTGTTCCAGTAAACATTAGTTGAATCTTTTTCATAGATTCCGGTGAACACCTCGTACGCTTTTTTGTAGTCTTTTAAATTAATATGAACTCGCCCCAGTTTCCCGGCCATCGTTAGATTATCAGGAGCAAGCTTGCAAGCTTTCGTATAAAAAGAAATAGCATCGGGTGTATTTCCCAAAATAGAAAAACACTCCGCTGTCTCGCTTAAAAGATCAACATTGTTGGGTTCGAACTGCAAGCCCTGAGTAAATGAATGAACAGCCCCCTGATAATCCTGCAGGCTTTGGAAAATCATTCCCTGCTTAAAATAAAGTGCAGCATTCGGCGACTTTGTTATCTTCTTATCAAGTTCAATTAGAGCTTGTTTATAATTCTTATTCAAGATCAATACATCAATTTTATCCTGCGAAAACGATAAAACCGGAATAAAAATCAGTAGTAAGGTTATAAGGCAAATATTGTTTTTCATGGCTAATAAATTTGAAACCTAATAAATATGATATCTTATTGTGCCGCATTGAGCGTATTTATAATCTCGTGTGAGAGGGTATTTTAATTGGGGTAACTGTTCCTTTATAAAATCGCCATAAGCAAACCGTCGTTCTTCTGAAATGGTATTTTGGAAGGCGGTATCTAACACATAGTACAAATAGTATTCAACTTCTCCCTTGGAAGTACAATAAACCCGGTCCCATAATATTATCGAAGAATCAGTGGTCTCCCAATCAAAATGATTCTCTTTTATAACACTTTCCAGCTTCTTTCTATACTCCACCCAGAGGTTAAACAGGCTGTCGCCTTCAGCATCGTTTGTTGCTGTATTTAACAAATTTGTATATACCGTATCGTATTTTTCGAAATCGAAATTCATTCTGGTATCCCGGTCGCTCAAATCGAAAACCACCGGTTTTTTATTTATAGTTTTTGATTGATTGCATCCAACAAGAATGACAACAGCCAAAAGGGTTATTACTATATATCGCATGATTTCTACTTAATTATTGCAAAGCAAAATTTATAGGAACAGTGTAGCTAACATTAACCGGCTTCCCTCGTTGGTAACCAGGTTTCCACCTGGGCAAGGCATTTACAACACGCAAGGCTTCTTTGTCAAGAGTCGGATCAACTCCCCTTGCAATCGCTGTATTTGCAACGGTTCCATCAGCACTAACAACAAACGACACATACACTTTCCCCTGGATTCCATTTTCCTGCGCTGCTACCGGATATTTTACAGAGTTGGCAATAAATTTTCGTAAAGCCAGGTCTCCTCCCGGAAATTCAGGCATATCTTCAACAATAAAGAAAACCTGTTCATCTTCGTTAAGAGTCCGGGGATTGGTTTCTTTACTTTTTACAAGAAACATTTCGCCCAAACTATCGGTTTCAAAGTCAAACTTGTTCTTTTTATTTATTATCTCGTGGAGGTATTCAAGATCTTCCTGTTCTCCATTGAGCTTGATTTTATCGTCGAGTAATGTTAAGGTAATTTTTCGTTCGTTGCTGTCGCCAACATGTGTTACCTGAACCGACTCTTTTTGTTCGCAGGCAAAAATAACGATCAGAGCAACTAACGACAACACTCCAAATACATATTTCAGGTTGGCAAAACGCGATGAAGGAATTTTCGAGATCATCTTAATACGCTTCTTAATCAGCGACGAATTAAAATTATTGGCTATCTCCAACTGAAAACCAACTGCCTGACTTAGTAACAGTTGCTTATACTGGGCAGAGCTTATTCCTGAATTCAGTACAGCATGATCAGCCAGGTACTCGTGATTTTCGCGAATGGCACGTTTCAACAACCACATAAATGGATTGAACCACTGAAAAACAGTTAGTGCCTCCAGAATCAGTACATCGAATGAATGCCCCTGCCTGATATGTTCCAGTTCGTGCGCTACCATTTTTTCATAGCCGGGCTCTTTTTTCATTTTCGGATTTATAAACACATATCCCAAAAACGAGAACGGACTGAAATCCTTGTCAACCAGCACAAAACGGTAATTATCGATATACTGAACTTTATTTTTGAATATCAGCAGCATAATCTGAACGATTCTGAAAATCATACGTCCGAGGAAAAAGGTCAAGCCAAGCAGGTAAATAGAAATAATTAAGCGGCTCGAGCTCACCGATCTTACCATCGCTCCTGAAAAATCCTGTCCGTAAATGGTTACCACTTCCATTAAGTTCCGGTACTGAGTTACCGTAATTTCCTCCAGCATATTCGTTTTTGGGGCGTACACCCTGAAATGCAAAAACGGAAGAATTACAGAAAATAAAATCGAAAAGAGAAGGAATAAACGATTTAGCCTGAAGAAGGTTTCTTTCCGAAGGAAAAGCAGGTAAATCATTGCCAGCACCGACAAACTGATACCCGACTCAATGATAAAATTTACCATATTATTCATCAGATTCTCCGTTTTCGATTTGAATATCGCGTTTTACATCTTCCATCAGTTCGTCAAGCTCCGACAGGCTCATATTATCTTCTTTGGCAAAAAACGAAACCATTTCCTGAAACGATCCGCTGAAATAATTCCGCATAAAATTTTTCATAAACGAACGCGTATAATCTTTTCGCGAAATCAGCGGGAAATATTCGTGGGTTTTTCCATAGGCGTTGTGGTCAACAAATCCCTTTTTTTCAAGAATCCGCACAATGGTTGAAACCGTATTGTATGCAGGTTTTGGCGCAGGCATTTTTTCGATAATGTCTTTTACAAATCCTTTTTCCAGTTTCCAGAGCAGTTGCATTACCTGCTCTTCAGCTTTGGTAAGTTCCTTCATTTTTTGTTCGTTTATTTCGATTTTCACAAATCTACAAAAACCATACCTAAAAAGTTAGTTAATAAACTATCAATTTAGGTATGATTAAAAATTTTTCGTTAATTCAGTGCAAAGCTGATAGGAACTGTATAAGCAACACGAACTTCTTTTCCGCGTTGTTTACCGGGTTTCCACTTGGGCAAGGAATTTATAACACGAAGTGCTTCTTTGTCTAACGAAGGATCAACTCCCCGTGCAATTTTTGCTTCACCAACATAGCCATCTTTTTCAACTACAAAAGAAACATACACTTTTCCCTGCACTTTTCTTTTAACAGCATCTTCGGGGTATTTTACAGTGGCGGCAATATATTTACGAAGTTCTTCATCTCCCCCCGGGAACTCTGGCATCTCTTCAACAATAAAGAATACGGCATTCTCTCCTTCTCCTTTCGATATTTTCTTCTCCTCTTTATCATTATCATTTAAAGCAAATTTTATGGGAACTGTATACGAAACTTTCACCGGCCCTCCTTTTTGTTTTCCCGGTTTCCAGGTTTTATCAAGTGCATTCATCACTCTCAGGGCTTCTTTATCCAGCGAAGGATCAACGCCTCTGGCAATCTTTGTGTCTTCAATTTTTCCATTTTCGTTCACAATAAAAGTGATGTACACTTTTCCCTGTATACCTTTTTTATGTGCATCTTCCGGGTATTTTACCAAACCGGCAATATCCTTTCGCAGAGCCTCTTCTCCACCCGGATATTCAGGCATATCTTCAACGACAAAGAAAACTTCGTCCTCCTGTTTACTCTTGTCTTGAGCAAACACACTTGTGGCAAACATACCACATGCAACAAACAGAACTAACAATTTTAAAACTCGCATAATTTAATTTTTATTGGTTAAAATTTTTAAATATTATCACTGAAGCTGGAAAGTGATTTGAGCATTGTAGAAGACTTTTACCGGTCGTCCGCGCTGTTTGCCCGGCTTAAACTTTGGTAGACTGTTCACCACCCGAATGGCTTCTGTATCCAACGACGGATCAACTCCTCTTAAAACTTCAGCATTGCTAACTTTTCCTTCTTCGTTTACAACAAATTTCACATACACTTTTCCCTGTATTCCATTTTCCTGAGCAATTACCGGATACTTTACGTGCGAACTGATGTATTTGTACAAAGCCCGCGTTCCTCCCGGAAATTCCGGTTGCTCTTCCACAATCAAAAAAATCTCATCTGCATCTTCCTCCTCTTCTTCCGTCGCTTCAATCAATGGTTGTACATCAATTACCGTTTCTTCATCTGCCTCCGTATCTTCAATCTCCAACTCATCCTCAATTTCCACATTGTCGTCTACTATATTTAATACTTCAACCACTTTGGGAGGAGGTGGAGGTGGCGGAGGTTTTATCTCCTGTTCACGTGTAATGGGAATAATTTCTTCTTCAACGGCTTGAGTAAAGATCACCCCAAGCGATTCAGCTTTGTTGGGTTTTGTTGTCCATTCAAAAGCCACTAATGTTGAACCCAACGCAATAACTAAACCGACTAAAAAAAACATGGTTCTTTTACTTTCCAAGTCGGCTTTACTTGCCTTCTTTTGTTCCATGACTGTTAAGATTTACTGGTTAATACTCTAAAAATTTTACCGTTCATTTTTAGCACCAGCCACTGCCCTTTTACCGACAATCTTTTTTGATCATGATCTATGCAACAAACATAAAACTAAATTTTTAGTTTTCAAACTAAACAATTAGTTATTTTAAATCATCAAATCATATACAGCTAACTTTCAAAACATTAAGATAACTAAAAAATTAGTTTTAGAAGATGTGTTTTTTGTAATTAACAGCCTGTTTTAAACGAAAACTATAAAATTTGAAATTGATCGCGATCGTGAAGCAAAGGAAATTTTTGTCGGAAACTGTGAAGATCAGAATATGAAATTTCGAAGGTTTGAACTTTTTCTTTATCGCCCATAAACTCTGCATATCCTTTTGGAGAAACACAAGCAGAATCGCCTAGATATTTTAAACCGGTTCCGTCTGTTCCAACACGGTTTATTCCGAAACAGTAAGCCTGATTTTCGATGGCTCGAGAAATGAGCAGATTTTTCCATACATGATAACGTGGTGATGGCCAGTTAGCCATATAAAATACAATATCGTAATCTTCCAAATTTCGAGCAAACACCGGGAACCGCAAATCGTAACAAATTTGCGGACAGAATTTCCAGCCTTTGTATTCTACAATTAATTTGTCTTTACCGGGTTCGTAATGTAAATGCTCCTGCCCCATGCTGTACAAATGACGTTTATCGTACGTTTCAATTTTGCCATCGGGAAATACCCAAAGCGCACGGTTATAAACCTTTCCATAATCTTCAATGATCAGGCTTCCAACCACTACCGCTTTTTTATCAGCAGCTACTTGCTGCATCCATTTTACTGACGCTCCATCCATCGATTCCTTTAATGTTTCCGGATGCATCGAAAAACCGGTGGTAAACATTTCAGGGAGAATGATTACATCTGTTTCTTCAATATTTTCAAGCCATTTGGAATATTTTTCCAGGTTTGCCTGTGGATTCTCCCAAATGATATCGGGTTGTATGATGGTTATTTTCAGGTTTTCCATGCTTAAGAAATTGCACGCTGATAACACAGATTTCTTTGATATTCACTGATTAAAATCTGTGTTTATCCTTTAAATCAGCGTTATCAGCGTTCTATTATTTAAACTTATTAATTACTGTAACTCCCAGATTCTCAAATTTATTCATATTCATCAAAGCTTCCGGTGATTCTTTCAATGAAATGGTTTTGCCCAGCATCAATTCAGGATGTACTTTTCCTGCTTTTATGATTTCGAAAACAGCATCGTAACGAAAGGCTTGCATTCCGTGACTACCAAGGATTTCAATTTCGTGAGCGACCACTTTATCCATAGGTACTTTCGGGTGTTTATGATCGGCAGTGGTTAACCCAACCTGCACATGTTTTCCCCGTTTTCGCAAACAGGAAATGGAATTAAAACAGGTTTCCTGACTGCCCAGGGCATCGATGGATAGATGTGCTCCACGGCCGGTAACTTTTATAATTTCGTCCGGAACATTCTGTATTTCTTTAGCATTGATCAGAATGCTGGCACCTAACTTTTTAGCCAACTGCAATTTTGCATCATCAATATCAACAGCAATTACATTTGCGCCTGCACCCGATGCAATATTTATTGCCGACAATCCAACTCCACCACAACCGTGCACGGCCACCCATTGTCCGGCAGCAGCTTTTCCCTGATCGATTACCGCACGAAACGAAGTGATAAACCGGCATCCAAGGCTGGCAGCCGTTACAAAATCAATTTCATCGGGCAAATGTACCAGGTTGATATCGGCATATTTTATTTCTACGAATTCAGCAAACGATCCCCAGGCGGTGAATCCCGGTTGAAACTGGTTATCGCAAACTTGTTGATTGCCTGTCTGGCATTCGGGACAACTGCCACAGCCACTTACAAAGGGAACCGTAACGCGGTCGCCAACTTGAAAATTTTTTATTTCCGATCCTGCTTCAGCAATTGTTCCGGCCAACTCGTGACCGGGAACATGAGGCAAAACAATATCCGGATCGTGTCCCATCCAACCGTGCCAGTCGCTGCGACAAAGCCCTGTGGCTTCCACTTTTATTATCACACTATCCGGCGAAACTGTTGGATTTGGGACTTCTCTTACACCAACTTTTCCCTGAAATTCTTCGTAGTAAACAGCCTTCATTGAGATTACTTTTGTTAAACTCAAATGTAGTTAGAAGTAATTTGAAATGGAAAGGATATTTTAAAAGTCTTAGTGTTCTTTGTGTCTTAGTGGTTTATTTTACCACAAAGACACGAAGACTCAAAGAAATCATTATGTTTTTGCACCGTACTTTAGTGCGGTGATTGGTATGAGAAATAAAAGTAGCTTTAGCCGTTAAAATGAGATTAAAGGCTAAAGCCATTTAATTTCTTATTTATTGTCGCCAAGCTAAAGCATGGCGCAAAAGATTCGAATTAGAACATAGTTGAACCTTTTTCTATCTGATTATAAATGTTATGAAGTGGCAGGTTGCATGGTCATATTCCTCTATTGGAACTCTAAAAACAAATTAAACCGAATACGCTAAGGTTTCTTATGGTATAACAAAATGCCGTACATGTTCTCCACTGGTGCTTATTTACAAAAGCAAGTTCGTAAAGGCAAACAAAAAGCAGTTCACTAATTTGTTATTCAGTCTTTTGGAGCAAAAAATGATACAATTAATAGAGATTAAGTTCATTCACCTTTTTAAAGTCACCTTTTTCAAGAAATCCCCAATTTTTAATTCGATACGAATACCCCCTTTCCTGAACACATATAGTATCACCTACGCTTAAGCCATCAAATTCATCACCTTCACCTGCAAGGTCAACAAAAATTTCGGTATCCTTAAAATAAAATTCTTCGTCTATTCCCAAAGAGATTAAAGAGTCTCTGAATTGTAAATTTACTGTTCCCTCCTCGGTGATTGCATGCAAGCTTAGAGACTCTAAATTAACAGGAAATTCAGATACTTCAATTAAACCACTTCCAAACTCATCGTATAGTGCATGTGTAAGCCCCAGTACCAATTCAGTATTTTTATTGACATTGATATCATTACAAGCACTCGTAATTTCACCACTTACATTATCAAATTTATAACAAGCATAAATACTATACACGGCTGGTGGTGGACAAAATACGCCCGAGATATCTTGATGGTATTCACCTACTGCATATTCAATAAATACATATTCTTCGCCCTTCCAGTCGTTCGATTTATTACAAGCAAACAGTAAAACAAGAAAAGAGAAACTTAATATTCTAATTACGGACTTGCTATTCATGGCTAATTCAAAATTGGTTTTGGTTATTCTTTTAAAATTAAAGAATCCACCCTCAAAGAAGGTGGACTTATAAGAAGGCCCCTATAAGGGGCCAAAGTTGAGCCGCTGTTGCTCTTCTAAACGTTCTTGATCTTCTTGATATTTCACGTATTTCTTGATCTTGTCTTCGTCAAGACCAATTGTGTCAACACAATATCCTTTTGACCAAAAGTGATTGCCCCAATATGGTTTTGTTCGCAATTGAGGATAACTTTTGAAAATCTTGATCGCTGTTTTGCCTTTCAAGATCCCAAGCAGTTGTGATATCGAAATCTTTGGAGGAACACTGACAATCAGGTGTACATGATCTTTTTGTATATTCATCTCGATCATTTCACATGATTTCCATTCCAACAACATCGGGATGTCTTGCTGAAGCAGTTCCTTAACAAGGCCTTCAAGAACGCGAAATCGATACTTAGGTGTCCATACAACATGGTAAGTACACCTATAAATTACATGATTTAATTTCTTGAAATTACTCATGTAACGAAGTTAATTAAATTTCAGGCTTAGCCAATTAAACATGACCACCCCCAAAGGAGGTGGTTTTAACGATTATAATAAACATAATATATTTATAAAACAAGACTATATGTTTGATACATATAGGTTAACAGTCAGCCTTTAAGAAAGAAATGTTCAAATAGTTATTCATGTGACTTAAAACCTATTTTTGCTTTAGTTATCCCTATTTTTGGTAAAGCTTGCACATTCTCCACATAATTCACTCCCAGCAACCGACTTTTATCCGGTGCCTTTAACCGAGTTGACGGTTCTTCCATATTTTCGTTGGGCAGGCGATAAATTTCGGCAGCTTCGATGCTAAGGAAGCCAAATTCTTCCACCACTTTTCCTTTTATCAGGTAGCAACCGCCGCCCGAAAACGGGTAACGCGCAGCAATCTCCGGAAACTGCACCGTGTCGATCCAGTGCCCTTTAAAATCTATGAATACACCAAAACTCATACTTTTTCCATCGTTGGTACGGGTGCGTTTTACATGCACCAAACTACCAACAATAGCTACATTCTGGTTAATCAGAAAAGGCAGATCGGCGGCAGTGGTTGGTGGCAACTGCATATTTTCCAGCAAATGAAAAGGCGAACAGGTAACCGGAAAACCCAGGAGCTCAATTTCGTCGTAAGCGTTTTCCAGCGGATGATAATACAACTCCGGTATTTTAAACTCCTTTACTTCCTGCTTGAACAAAGTACGTTCGGGTGCTGTTTTTTTCGATTTCGACAGAATAAAATGTGCATTCCACAGCAGTTCCTTTTTCGATTTGCGGGTAAAATTAAAAGCACCAATCCGGATTAAAATACTCAGCTGCTCCAGCGAAATGGGCACACGCGCAAGAAAATCCTGCAGATTGTGGTAATAACCGCCGCGGTAACGTTCTTTCAAAACTGCATTTATGGTGTTTGTTTCCAGGCTTTTTAAAAATCCCAACCCAAGATGAATGACTTTTCCGTCGATCACAGTTTGCGTTTCGCTGCGGTTAACACAGGGCGGAAAGATCGTTGCCCCATGCATGCGCGCCTCGTGCACATACAATTCGGTGCGGTAAAAACCACCGCCGTTGTTGATGGTTGCCACAACATACTCCAGTGGATAATACGCTTTTATAAACAGCGCCTGAAAACTCTCTACCGCATACGACGCCGAATGTCCTTTGGAAAAAGCATAGTTGGCAAAACTTTCGATCTGCTCCCACACACGTTTCACCAAATCGAGCGCATAACCACGTTCGGCACAATTGGAGAAAAATTTATCCTTGATCTTTCCAAACTCGTTGCGCTGCTTGAATTTCCACGACATGCCACGACGTAAAATATCCGATTCGGCCAGTGTGAGACCGGCAAAAAGGTGCGCTACTTTTATCACATCTTCCTGGTAAACCATTACGCCATAGGTTTCTTCCAGCAGTTGGTAAAGTTCCGGAGCCTCGGCTTTGGCAGCCACACAACGCCTACGATCGCGGTAACGTAAAATATACTCGCGCATCATGCCACTCTGCGCCACACCCGGGCGAATAATCGAGCTGGCCGCCACCAAACGCAGGTAATCGTCGGCTTCCAGTTTGGTAAGCAGCATGCGCATGGCCGGCGATTCCACATAAAAACACCCGATGGTATTTCCGCGCTTTAGCAACTCTTTTATTTGCCGGTCTTCCTTAAAAGTTCTCAAGTCGTGAATATCAATTTCAGCGCCTGCATTTTCGTATACTAATTGAATAGCATCCTGAATTTTGCTCAATCCACGCTGCCCCAGAATATCAAACTTGGCAAAACCAATGTCTTCGGCTTCGAGCATACTGAAATGAACGGTTGGAAAACCTTTTGGCGGCATAATAGTTGCCGAGTACGCACTAATTGGCTCTTCGGAAATAAGAATACCGCTGGAGTGCACACTCAAATGGCTCGGAAAACCATGAATCAGTTTACTGTACTGCAACACCAGACGGCTGATCTCATCAAGACTACCAAAATCTTTTACCTTTTGCAGTTTTTCGATTTCGTGCGCTGGCAAACCAAAAACCTTTCCCAGCTCGCGAACCACCGATTTGTACTGAAATGTAATGTAGGTTCCCACCAGTGCCGTGTGATCCCAACCATGCCGGTCGAAAATATAGCGGGTAATATGATCACGGTCGCGCGAAGCAAAATCAATGTCAAAATCAGGAGGACTTTGCCTCGAGGGGTTGATAAAACGCTCGAAATACAGGTCTAATTCAATGGGATCGACATCAGTGATGTGAAGTAAATAAGCTACCATGCTGTTGGCGCCACTTCCCCGCCCCACATAGTAACAACCTTCGCGTCGGGCGTACTCCACCAGGTCCCAATTGATCAAAAAATACGAGGCAAAATCCATCTGATGGATAACCTTCAGTTCTTTTTCCATTCGCGCAACCACTGCCTCCGAAGGATTGCTAAAACGATATTTCAATCCATCGTTCGCCAGCTTTGTCAATAATTCAAAATCCTCTTCGGGCGAATTGGTAAAACACTTTTTGTTTTTGGCTTTTTTGAACGTAAAATGAATGGAACAACTGTTAATCAGACGCTGTGTATTTTCAATAATATCCGGAAAATCGCGAAATACCTCCCTGATTTTTTCCTGCGGAAACATAATTTCATCCGGACTGGCTTCTTCGCTTTTGGGAAGGCGGCTCAACAGCGTATTGTTGTCCATCGTGCGCAAAAGCCGGTGGATATTAAAGTCGCGTTTATTACGAAAAGTTACCGGCTGCAATACAAGCAGTTTCTCCCGGTGATTTCGCAGGTCGCCAAAAATTTTGCTAATCTGTGTTGGTTTTACCCCGATAAATTCATTCTTGCGCAACAGTTTTGGATGCACTTTTCCAACCGGATAAACAAAATACACGTCCTCCATTTCCGGAGCCCGTTCTGCAAAATCAGCTTCTTCGTGCAAATGCATTGTCAGGTGCTCGTTCAGCTTCTGAAAACCACTATTATTTCGTGCAATGCCAATGTATTGTTGCTGTGCACCGTTTCTGAAATCGATCCCCACAACGGGACGCAGGTCTTTTCCTTCGCAACGGCGGATAAAATCGATGGTAGCCGAAGTATTGTTGATATCCGTCAGCACCAGCGAGTTGTAGCCTTTTCCGATCGCTTCATCAATCAACTCATCGATGGAAAGCGTACCGAATTTGTAGCTGTAATAGGTATGGCAATTTAGTAACATAAACAATGCGTAAATGCTTTAATGCGAGAATGCTTAAATCAGTTTGAGTCACTGGTCATTGGTTCTGAACACTGCGACTGCTCACTTTTTCCTTCATTATTCTTAAATCGTTAATCGTCATTCATCATTCAATTTACATCCTCCTGTGTGCCGGAATTACCGGTGGCTGTCCGTTAAAAGGATTACTCATTTGTCCGATTCCACGGGTGCCCATGGTTGAGGCCCGCTGCACTGCATTTTGTCCAAAACGGTTACGAATCTTGTCCATACGCTGGTACAGGTTTATCAGTTTGGTATCGTCTTCAAACAGTTTCATCTGGTAACTTCCGCCCACCAAATGACTGAAACGCACGCCTACCAACCGTACCAAAACCCGGCGCGTGTACAGCTGATCAAAAAGTTCCATGGTAGTTTGAATAAGCGTGTGATCGAGCGACGTATACGGAATTCGCTTTTGGCGGGTACGGGTATCAAAATCGGAGTAACGCACGGTTACCGTAACACACGACGTTAATTTGTTTCCGTTGCGCAGGTAGAAAGCCAGTTTCTCGGCCATGGCCAGCAGCAGGTTTTTCAGTGCCTGCACATCAATAGTGTCTTTCTCGAAAGTCAGCGACGACGAAATGGATTTCCGCTCGTGATAAGGTTCTACTAGCGAATTATCAATGCCCTGCGCCTTTTTCCACAGCACAATCCCGTTTTTCCCCATCACTTTGTCCATCAGCTCGATAGGCATTTCCTGGATGGTTTTCACATAACGGATTCCCATACTCAGCAGCATTTTGTAAGTCTGATCGCCTACCATCGGAATTTTTTTTATCGGCAGCGGCGCCAGAAACTCTTTTTCATGCCCGTATTCAATCTGCTGAAAACCATTGGGTTTTATCTCGCCAGTTGCCACTTTCGACACCGTTTTATTGGTCGACAGCCCGAAAGAAATGGGCAAATGTGTTTGATCGATAATTCGTTCGCGTAATTCCTGCGCCCACTTGTAGCAGCCGTAAAATTTATCCATTCCGCTTACATCAATATAAAACTCGTCGATGGATGATTTTTCGTAAAGCGGTGCTTCTTCTTTAATAATATCGGTAATCTCGTCGGAGAATTTACTGTAAATGGAGCTGTTTCCTTTTACAACAATGGCCTCGGGACAAAGCCGGCGCGCCATTTGCATGGGCATGGCCGAATGTACGCCGTATTGCCGCGCTTCGTAACTGCAGGCCGCCACCACTCCCCGTCCACTGGTACCTCCAACCAACACCGGTTTGCCGATCAACTCACGGTTCATCAGCCTTTCACACGACACAAAAAAGGTGTCCAGATCAATATGTACAATATTTCGATTCAAAATGTCGATATTTTCGTCAATTTTACGACTGTAATTTAGTCATTTTTTATTACATTTGGAAATATAAGTCTGAAGACCGATGTCGGGAGACGGAAGTTTTTAGTAAGTGTAACCTTTAAAATATATATTATGGAATTTAAGTTTGAAAAGCTGATAATCTGGCAAAAAGCAATGGATTTTGGAGAAGAAATAAACTCAATGGCTTATAAATTCCCCAAAACAGAAATCTTTAACCTTTCATCTCAGATTAGAAGAGCTGTCGATTCAATTGCCTTGAATATTTCAGAAGGTTCTATCGGACAATCAAATCCTGATTTCAAGAGATTTATGAACTATGCAATCCGCTCATTAGCAGAAGTCGTTACCTGTTTGCATAAAGCTAAACGCCGTGAATATATTTCCCCGGAAGAATTTGACAACCAATATAAAGTTGCTTTTAACCTCATGAATATGATGGTTGCTTTTAGAAACAAGATAAACTAGTATAAAACGAACTTCGGTCTCCGGTCTCCGGTCTTCGGACTTCCGACTAAAAATAAACTATGCATTTCGCAGACAACCTAAAATTCTTAAGAAAGCGTCGCAACAAATCGCAAATGGATCTGGCAACAGAACTGGGATTAACGCGCACTACCCTTTCCGGCTACGAGAAAAATGTGCAGCCACCTTTTCCGGTGCTGATAAAAATGTCGGAGTATTTTAATGTGTCGCTCGATGCATTGATTAAATACCGGCTGGAAGTTTTATCGGAGCAGCAACTTTCGCAAATCGAAAAAGGATTTGATGTGGATGTTACCGGAAGAAAGCTTCGGCTACTTACAATTTCTGTAGACAAAGAAGGAAAAGAAAACATTGAAATGGTTCCGGTAAAAGCACAAGCCGGTTATACCAATAGTTACGGCGATTTGGATTTTATTGCGTCGCTGCCCAAGTTCAAACTTCCTTTTCTGCCTGAAGACAAAACATACCGCACTTTCCAGATTCAGGGCGATTCGATGCTGCCAATAAAAGAAGGCTCGTGGGTAACCTGTTCGTTTGTTGAAGACTGGACCAACATAAAAGATGGAAAAGCCTGCATTGTTGTAACAAAAGATGAAGGCGTGGTTTTCAAACTGGTTTACAAACGTTTAGAAGACAAAAATTTCTTACTGGTATCGTTAAACAGAAATTATTCGCCATACGAAATTCCGGTTTCGCAAGTGGTTGAAATATGGCAATTTGAAACTGTGAACAGTTTTGAAGTAGAAAGCGATTGAAGCTTTAAACCTAAAAGGAGATTGACAGTCCAACTTCAAATAAACCAAAAACTTTTACCATGAAATCTCAATTCATTCTATTTTCTCTTCTTTTTCTTTTTGCTGTTTCAACGAGCAAAGCACAACCCAAAGCCGACAATAACTGGATGCAATGGCGCGGCCCGCTTGGCAACGGCGTAGCTGTAAAAGCGAATCCTCCGGTTGATTTCAGCGAAACCAAAAACCTGAAATGGAAAACCGCAATACCAGGCAGAGGAAACGCCACGCCAATTGTTTATCAAGACAAAATTGTTATCCTGACTGCTGTTCCAACTGATCCATCCGCCGATCCACAAGTTTCTCCTACTGTTGACCACGATTTTAAGGTAATTCTGGTAAACAGAAACGATGGCAGTGTTATCTGGGAAAAAACTGTAGCCACCGATCTTCCTAAAGGCAAAATACATGAATTAAGCAGTTGGGCCTCGAATTCACCTTGCACCGACGGCGAAATGATTTACGCCTACTTCGGCTCTTTTGGACTGTACTGCCTCGATTTTGACGGAAACATTATTTGGAAACGCGATTTTGGCACAATGCAAAAACGCATGAATTTTGGCGATGGTGCATCGCCCTATCTATACAAAGACAGACTTTTTATACAATGGGACCACGAAGGTGATTCGTACATCTATGCGTTGGACAAAAAAACAGGAGAAGATGTATGGAAACTCGAAAGAGACGAACCAACATCATGGGCTACACCTTTTGTAGTGGAAGCCAACGGAAAAACGCAGGTAATTACCAGCGGAACCAACCAAATCATTAGTTATGATTACGAAACCGGCGAAACAATTTGGTCAGGAAAAGGATTAACCGAAAACGTAATACCGGTTCCGGTTTACGAAGATGGTATTGTTTACATGATGAGCGGATTCAGAGGTTCGTATTTAAAAGCTGTCGATCTCTCGAAAGCCAGTGGGGATATTACCAATTCTGATGCTATTATTTGGAGTTACGATCAAGATACACCTTATACACCTACTCCTCTTTTAATGGATGGGAAGCTTTATTTTTTGCGTGTAAACAATGGAGTCATGACCTGCCTTGATGCAAAAGACGGAAGCGTAAATTACTCCAAAGAAAGACTGGAAGGTATAAGCACTATTTTCTCATCACCTTCGGGAGCCGATGGTAAAATTTATATTGCAGCCAAAGGAATCTGTTTGGTTGTAAAAGCCGGTGAAGATTTTGAAATTCTGGCTTCCAACAAACTGGATGATGATTTCCATGCATCCCCAATATTTGTTGACAACCAACTTATTTTGCGAGGGTTTGAAAGTTTGTATTGTTTTGAAGAAGAATAGATCAGAAGTACTTCTCAGTAGTTGGAGCCCTTTTTGGGGAAGTAAAGAAATCATAGATAATAATGACCTATTATATTATATTTTACTTCATCAAAAGTCATAAGCTGAAAAGGTCGATATAATTGTTTATAAAACGCATAGTTCCAATTTGCTCAACGAAACGCCTTTTAGAACATAAAAAACGAGGGTTTCACTAAATGTGAAACCCTCGTCTACTACTACTCTTTCCCTATCTTATAATCCAATTATGAAATCTTTATCTCAACCGGAGCTTTTTCCAATGCTTCTTCTTTTTTCGGAAGCCCAATATTCAATATTCCATTTTCGAATTTTGCAGTGATTTTATCAGCATCAACTGACTTCGGCAAACGATATTTCTTTTCGAAATTTACCGCACTAAACTCACGGTGAGCGTATTTGTACTCTTCTTTGCTTTCTTCTTTTTCTTTTTCAACTTTAACGGTCAACACATTGTTATGAACGTTCAACTGCAGATCTTCTTTTACGAATCCCGGAAGTAATACTTCAATTCTAAACTCTTTTTCGGTTTCGAAAACATTGGTTGCAGGCGAAACACCACAATTATTTACATAGTTTTCGTGGTAATCGTTTTTCAAAAAATTGTTGAATAATTCATCAACTAAACTTCTGTTTACATTGTAACGTGGGTTTTCAAATCTTACTAAATTCATGACTTTTCCTCCTAAACTTAAAATTTTATTTGTTTCAATTTTTAATTTCTAAACTCTGATTGCCTTAAATCAATTCCTGTTCCAATGAATTTTTCACTCCAATTTTGACAAAATCAAACATTTTAATACGCCATTATGGCAGCACGAGACTTCGAAAGATGAATATCTGACATCTTATCTAGAATTTTGGATATGTATTTTTACAAAATCACTGCTGAAAATATTATTAACCTGAGTCCGATTCTAAAATAAGTCACAGCTTTAGCTATTTTTAGTCAGAAACTTTCACCGGTTTTCGCAATACTATCGGGATAATACAAGAAAACTGGGGGAAGTTTATGGCAATAAGAGCAATGCCTGAAAGAAAAGTCCTTCTAACGCCATCTTTGCATTTTAAATTTTTTGAAATAACCCGTATTACTGCAAAATTTAAAATACAAATCTGACGCAATTATGACTTTCTGTGAGAATATTTTAAAATCGAACTCAGGTTATTACCTTTGCGCAAAATTTTCAAAGAATGAGAATCGACATCATTACAGTTTTGCCGGAAATTATTGAAAGCCCGTTTAAACATTCCATTATAAAAAGAGCTCAGGAAAAAGGCCTGGCAGAAATCCATATTCACAATTTAAGAGACTACTCGGAAGATAAACACCGCAAGGTTGATGATTATTCGTTTGGCAAAGGTGCCGGCATGGTGATGGCTATCCAGCCAATTGAAAAAGCCATTGAAACCCTGAAAGCAGAACGTGATTACGACGAGATAATTTTCACAACTCCCGACGGAGGAGTTTTTGACCAGCAAGAAGCAAATAAACTTTCGCTGAACGAAAATATGATCATTCTCTGTGGCCATTATAAAGGGATTGATCAGCGAATTCGCGACACTTATATTACCAAGGAGATTTCGGTAGGAGATTACGTTCTCACCGGCGGCGAACTCGCGGCTGCAATAATAACCGATGCAGTTGTTCGCTTAATACCCGGGGTACTTTCAGACGAAACTTCTGCCCTCACCGATTCTTTTCAGGATCACCTGCTAAGTCCGCCTGTTTATACGCGCCCGGCAGAATATAAAGGCATGAAAGTCCCCGAAGTTCTGCGTAGCGGAAACGACAGGCTTGTTGAAGATTGGCAACACGAACAGGCTATTGAACGCACCAAAACTCTGAGACCCGATCTTTATAAAAAATATTTAGGCGAAGATTAATTTATGTATATTCCACAGGTCACCGAAACCATTCAATTAATAAAACATCACTCAACAAACATTCAGGCAAAAACAATTCTTATTATTGGTGTTTTCCACGGAGAGGAGCCGCAGGGTGAATTTGTTATTTCGAAATACCTTGAGGAAAAAGACTTTTCAAAGATCAAAAATCACCTGTTTTTTATTCCATGCTTGAATCCGTGGGGAAAAGAACGGGGTATTCGTGTAAATAAAAACGATGTGGATTTAAACCGCAATTACCCCACTCAAAACTGGATACAAACTGTTAAAGACGAAAATTATTCGGGCGACGAAGCGGCTTCTGAAGAAACTACCCGACAAATGATCGACCTGCTGGAAGAAGTAAAACCTGATATAATCCTGACTCTTCACGCCCCGTTAAAATGCGTAAACTACGACGGACCGGCTAAAGAACTGGCTGAAAAAATTGCTGAGTTTTGTGAGTACTCCGTGATTGCCGACCTTGGGTACCCCACTCCGGGATCGTTTGGAACGTACTGTGGCGTTGAACGCAATATTCCAACTATCACACTGGAATACGACGACAAGGAAGAATACGAAAGCATATACAATAAAACAGAAAAAATATTCGATTGGCTGGCGGTTTATTAGTTGGCAGTCGCAGTAGCAGTTAACAGAACTCAATCAAACTTGTTTTTCTTCAAACTTCGTGCTTCGTGCTTCTGACTTCTAACTCTTTATAGCCTCCTGCAAATACTGCGATACGCACAATATTCGCATTTTTTATCGTGTTCGGTTTGCCTGAAAACATTCTCTTCAGAATAAATTTCATTTAGCAAAGATTTTAGCTCATTCTCAAATTCTTCTTCAATCTCATCGAAGAAAAACTCCTTATAATTCTGCTTAACCAACGATGAAAAGTTATCCGAAAACAAACTCCTCAATGCATAAATGGCTGCCTGTATTTCGTTTTTATTCGTATTATTTGCCAATCCCCAGGAATAGATCAATGCCTGCAATATCTCCTTTTTAGCATCCTTTGCATCGCGCTCAAACAACTCTCCAAGTTCTTTAAACAGAATCGATTTTACATTTCCGGTTTTGTAATCCAACACACGGGTTACCCCGTTAATTCTGTCAATCCTGTCGATTTTACCGCCAACACATATTTTTTTATCTCCAACACCAATCCAACGTTTGTAGTTTTGCTCCAGGCTAACTATTGTAAACGGCGCCAGTTCACGGTCGACCTTTAAAAGCTGCTTTATATAAGTAATGGCATTTTCAAAAATCAACAAGGTTTTACCATGCAGTTTCACCTGATTTTTAATCGGTGGTTTCTTTTTTAGATAGTGTATCGCTATTTGTTTAGTCACCTCATTTTCCAGGCAAACACGGTCTTTTTGCATATTTTCCAGGTGAGTTTTTTCAACCACTTTTCCAACAAACGGTTTATACAACTCCTCCATCGTATCGTGAAAGATATTTCCAAAAACCACCCCGTCGATCTCTTCTTTTACTTCTTCCGGCTCCTTTAAACCAACAACATAATTAAAATAAAACTTTAAGCTGCAGTGCAAATAGGTATTGATGGCGCTGGGCGAAAGAGGATGTTCTTCAGAATTATTAGCCAGCAACTTAGCCACAATTTCCTTCGAACTTTTTATGCCAATTTCCTGTGCAGGATCGTTTGAAAAAACAAAATCGAGATTCTGCATTTCAGGTTTGTGTACAGAATCGTATTGCAACTGATAACCATAACGACTCATTTCTCCTGTACCGATACCCTCTTTAACCACACTGTAAGTGGCAGTAATATTCTTGGCCCGTTGAATAAGCCGGTAAAAATAATAACCATACATGGCGTCTTGCTCGTCGATTCCCGGCAAACCAAATCCCAGGCGAATATTAAAAGGAATAAATGAAGGAGCCGTAAATTTTCGCGGCCATTTGTTTTCGTTCAATCCAAGAATAACCAGGTTTTCAAAATCGAGACAGCGGGTTTCCAGAATTCCCATCACCTGCATTCCATTTAAAGGTTCGCCTTCGAAAGCAACCGAAACCTGCCCCAAATACTGTGCAAACAACCTGAAATACACTGTTTCACTAATTTCGCGATTCTGCTCCTGTAACACATCATTTACCACAACATTAAGTTTCTCGATGGATTGATATACCGAATAGATCAACTCCAGCAACATAACATTCTCAGATTCGGAACCTTTTAAATGGCGGTAAAAAGCAGTCAGTACTTCCAAAAAATAAGAACTGTAATCATTTATTTTCTCAGGCAAGGTAAATATTTGTTTATGCAGTGGCGAAAAATCGATTTCAGCAAGCGGCACGGTCATTCTATTATTCTTCTTTAACCCGCCTATATATTTTTTGCAAACCTCCTCTTCAACATTACCCAGGAGCTGATGATTCAACACATCGGTAACATACCTGTGATAAGCGACAAAACCATCCTCTTCTTTTCTTTTATTCTTAATTAATGTTACAAGAAGCATTAAAAAGCCATAAACAACAGAATTGCGCACCGAATACCCCATGGTTACATTTACTTTATCAACGTAAGCAGGAATGGCTCCCATAGCCGAAAACAAAAGGCTTTCGTCGGCCAGCACGATGGCAGTATTGTCGAATTTCGTTTTATAATGCGACTTTGTTTCGGTCAGAAAATTTGGGATTTGCTGAGCCTGGGCATAAACAGAAGAAACAGCAATCAGCTTTATGTTTTTCCGATGACTGAAACATTCTGTATTTAATGAAAAATCTTCCGGTGCAGGAAAAAGTTTTCTATTTGTTCTTAAAAAATAACCCGCCTCGTTTTTATCATCATCCAGGTAAGAAACATCGTAATCCCATAAAAATTCGGCCTTGCCTTTACGTTGCAAATGACTGAAGAAATGTTTTTCACAATTATTTAATGCATTCAAGCCAATAACATAATATTTTTTGAAAGCGAAATCAGAATCTTCCTCTTCCAGACCTTCAACCACCTCACGATCAAGCATTCCCGGGAAAGCCAGCTGTTTCTCGCTCAACTGCTTTTTAAAATCGGCATACACCGGGTATAATTTATCCCAAATGGAAATATATTTCTCCTGAAATCCCTTTTTATCAACTACGGCCATACTTCCCCAAAAATGCTCCAGCGCTTTTTTCTGTTCCGGAGTGAGGTAATCAAAAATCGATTCAATTTCCTTCAGGTCAGAAATATTCGTAAATAAATCTTTTGCATTCACCAGGTAACGGTCGATATCGTTAAAATCAGCCAGCAGAATTTCGCCCCAAAAGTAGAACTCATCAAAGGTTTCAGTGGTTTTGGTGTGCTTGCAAAAAACATTGTACAAAATTGAAATCAGTTGTAATTTCTCACCTTTTTGCAGCTCAGAATAGCCAGAAATTAACTCATTAACAGTTGTTGTTTGAGGCCCTATAACAGGGGTATTTATTTCGTTTTGCAAATAATGCGTAAAAAATACACCCGCCCTGCGATTTGGAAATACAAGGCATAAATCTTTTAATTCGTCTTTATGTTTTTGATAAATATATTTGGCACACTGCGAAAGAAATCGTTCCATAAACCGGTATAATATTCAGAGTTCAATGTTAAAGAAGTTTCAAAGGTAATTCGAATTTTAGTTATAGGAAACCAGATTTTTCTATTTTTATGAAAGATAATTAGTCGAAGTATTACGTACTCTGTTCTCAATATTACAATTATGAAAAAACTTGCACTATCTATTTTTACTCTGATTCTCACATTCTCACTTTTTGCCCAGGATCGTATAACCGGGCTGAATTTTGCCACTCGCAGCGAAGTAATAGCTCAAAATGGTATGGCCTGCACCAGTCAGCCATTAGCTACTCAGGCCGCGCTCGACATTTTAAAAGCCGGCGGAAATGCCATTGATGCCGCCATAGCTGCCAACTCTGTTTTGGGCCTGGTTGAACCAACCGGAAATGGCATGGGTGGCGACCTGTTTGCCATTGTCTGGGACGCAAAAACAAAAAAACTATACGGACTAAATGCCAGTGGACGTTCGCCCTACGAATTAACTCTGGATTATTTCAAAGAAAATGGGTACGAAAAAATTCCATCATACGGGCCACTGCCGGTTTCTGTGCCGGGATGCGTGGACGGCTGGTTCGAATTGCATAATAAATTTGGGAAACTCCCCATGAAAGAAGTTCTGTCGCCAGCAATTTCTTATGCTGAAAACGGATTCCCTCTTACCGAACTTATTGCATATTACTGGGGACGAAGCGCCAATTCACTGAAACAATATCCCGGATTTGAGGAAATTTTTATGCCTAACGGCAAAGCTCCCCAAAAAGGTGAAGTATTCAAAAATCCATATCTGGCCAATACATTGAAACTGGTTGCAGAGCAGGGTCGCGATGTATTTTACAAAGGAGAAATTGCTGAAAAAATTGTGAAATATGTACGCGAACAAGGTGGTTTTTTAAGCATGAAAGACTTTGAAGATCACCATTCAGAATGGGTAGATCCAATCTCAACAAACTACCGTGGTTACGATGTTTGGGAACTTCCTCCAAACGGACAAGGAACAGCCGTTTTACAAATGTTAAACATTCTTGAAAACTTCGATATTGCCAGCATGGGATTTGGTACTCCTGAATACATGCACTTGTTTATCGAAGCAAAAAAACTGGCTTACGAAGATCGTGCAAAATATTACTCTGATATGGATTTTAACGATCTGCCAATTAAAGAATTGATTTCGAAAGAATACGGAAAAGAAAGAGCTGCTTTGATCAACGAAAACCGTGCAGCCCGCTCCTATCCTGCCGGCGAACTGGAACAGGGAAATACCATTTATTTAACCACTGCCGATAAAGACGGAAATATGGTTTCACTTATTCAAAGTAACTATCGCGGAATGGGCTCAGGAATGACTCCGGGAAAGCTTGGTTTTATTCTCCAGGATCGTGGTGAATTATTCGCGCTGAAAGAAGGTCACATGAATGTTTACGAACCGCACAAACGACCATTCCACACTATAATACCGGCATTTATTACCAAAGATGGAGAACCATATATCAGCTTCGGATTAATGGGCGGCGCCATGCAGCCACAGGGACATGTTCAGGTTATTTGTAACCTGATAGACTTTGGAATGAACCTGCAGGAAGCCGGCGATGCTCCACGTATCAGTCACGATGGTTCGAGCCAGCCAACCGGAGAAACCATGAACGACGGAGGTCGTGTTTCACTTGAAAGCGGATTCGACTACCAAACTATTCGTGCACTGATGAGCAAAGGCCATAAAATTGGTTACGCCTTGGGACCATACGGAGGTTACCAGGCCATTAAGTGGGACAAGAAGAATAAAGTGTATTACGGTGCTTCTGAATCGAGAAAAGACGGACAGGCAGCTGGTTATTAATCAATCCACAGGAAAATCAGGAATTCATTCAAACAATAGTAAAGGAACAACAACCTCTAATGAAAAGTATTATCCCTCTCATTCTATTGTGTCTGCATGTTATTACATTGCAGGCACAGAATTTTACATTCGCTCATGTTACAGACACACACATTGGAGGCAAAACAAGCAGCGAAGACCTTCAAAAAACCATCGATGATATAAATTCAATACCAAATATCGATTTTGTTTTATTCACCGGCGACATCACAGAATTTGGCTCTGATAATGAATTGGAAGAAGCCAAAAAATTAATCGATCAGTTAAATAAGCCCTGGTACATTGTACCCGGCAATCACGATTCGAAATGGTCGGAAAGCGGTTGTAACTCTTTTGTCAGAATATTCGGAAGCGAGAGTTTTTGTTTTGAACACGAGGGAATTCTATTCATTGGAACTGCCAGCGGACCGAACATGAGAATGGGCCCGGGACTGGTTCCACGCGAACAGGTTGTTTTTCTGGATTCAATTCTCACAAATATGAGAAACCCTGATCAGCCAATTATTTTTGTAAACCACTATCCTCTGGATGAATCTTTATCAAACAGTTCTTTAATTGTAAACAAACTCAAAACCAGGAATATTAAAGCCACTTTATTGGGGCACGGGCATATAAACAAACTATATAACTTTAACGGAATACCCGGAATTATGGGACGTTCCAATCTTCGTGCAAAAAAAACTTACGGAGGATACAACCTGGTCAACATTAAAAACGACACAATATATTACAACGAAAGAACTCCCGACATAGAAACACTGCCTGCGTGGTGTAAAATTCCGTTAAATCAAAAAATAGCAAATCAGGATACCACTCCTGTTTCAATAGGAGATTCCATTAATAAACGTTATCCCGATGTTGAAGTTTGTTGGGAATTGCAGGACAACAGCGACATTGGATCGGGGCTTGCCGCAGAAGGCGACTTTGCCGTTTACTCAAATACGCTTGGAGAAATTACGGCCCTATCGGTGAAAACCGGGAAAATAATCTGGAAATTTAAAACGAACGGTAAAATCTTTTCCACGCCGGTTATTAAAAAGGACAAAGTGATTTGCCCTTCAACTGATGGAAATATTTATTGTCTCACCCTGGACACCGGAGAACTGCTTTGGAAATTTGAAACCAGTAAATCAATTGTTGCGTCGCCTGTTATTAAAGGCAATACAGTTTTCCTGGGCGCTTCAGACGGCATATTCAGAGCAATTGACTTAAATACGGGAAAACTGAACTGGCAATATTCCCATATCGACAATTTTGTGGAAACCAGACCTGTTATTTATAAAAACGCTGTGTATTTCGGTTCCTGGGGAAACACATTTTACGCATTAAATAAAAAGAATGGCAAACTATTATGGAAACGCGAGAAATACGAAAATCGAATGTATTCTCCGGCTGCAGTGTGGCCGGTTGCAGCAAAGGGTAAAGTATTTATTGTAGCGCCCGACCGCCATATGTCGGCTATCGATTCAAAAACAGGCAAAGACGTATGGGAATCGGGAGAATACTCATGCAGGGAATCAATTGGCATTTCAAAAAATAAAAAGTACGTATACATTAAAAATATGTTTGAAGGAAATGTTGACGCCTTTTATACCTCCTCCCAAAAACAAACATTAGCATGGGAATGCGATGCACAATTGGGCTACGAAATCTCTCCTTCTCCAATATCTGAAACCTCTAAAATTGTATTTGTTCCAACAGCATCAGGAGTGGTGGTTGCAGTCAATAAAAAAACGCATATGTTGGAATGGAAATATAAAATTTCAGATGCACTTATCAACTACATTCTACCTGTTGGAAAAAACCAGGTACTCGTATCATCATTCGACGGAAAATTTAAATGCCTGAAATACTAAATCACTAGGTAAATCATCAGAAATCACAAACAAATGAGAATATGTATTATATATTTTTACATTCATATTATTTATAAATATCACTCATCTATTTAATAAAAAAACAAAATATTTCCTGGCATTCAAACAAAACAACAATATCAGAAAAACTAAATCCAAACCACATTAAACACTGAAAAACACAATGTTACGATCAACATCCAACATTCAAATCAGACAGACTTGTATTCAATTAAATATTAGAATTTCTGATTTCACAGCATCCTTCTACAATTAGCAATTATTTAACAGTTATAATATATATTACAATATGATGTCATTTATTCATGTTTTTTACGATATTGTCATAGAATTTATGATTTTTCGACATTTAAGTATAAATACTTATAAAAACAGAAGCTAAAAAACAAAAACAACAATTCAGAATACCAAACAGCTGTATATCTGAAGCTTACACCAAAATCAGAAATAATTTCATGGAATCAATCACTATAAAAAACAATTCTATTTATTTTTTATAATACAAATACTTTCATATGAAAAGATTCTTATTCACAATTTTCTTGATGAGCGCGGTTATGTTTATCGCATCTGCGCAAAAACGAACCATTAATGGTGTCGTACGAGAACAATCTTCAAATGATCTACTCCCCGGAGTAACTGTACTGGAGAAAGGAACTTCAAATGGAACCGTTACGAACATTGACGGTGAATTTTCCCTTTCTGTTCAGCAGGGAGCGACACTTATTGTTTCTTACATTGGTCTGGAAACAAAAGAAGTCCTTGTTGGAGAATCATCTACTCTTGAAGTAATCTTAGCACCGTCTTCAGAACAAGTTGGTGAAGTAGTGGTTACAGCAATGGGTATTAGAAAAGAGACCAAAGCTTTGGGTTACGCCGTACAGGCAATCGAAGGGGCAGAGATTGTTAAGGTAAAAGAACCTAACCTGGTTAACTCATTAAACGGTAAAATTGCCGGTGTGAATGTTACTAACTCAGGTGGTGGCGCAGGTACTTCTTCACAGATTATTATCCGTGGAAGCACCTCTCTTTCAGGAGATAACCAACCGTTGTTTATTGTCGACGGTATTCCCATCGACAACAGTACTGTAAGTGCAGACTATGGTTCCGGATTGAGTGCCACATCAACCTACAGCGGTAACCGCGGTATGGATATCAACTCCGACGACATTGAGTCTATTTCAGTACTGAAAGGACCTGCCGCTGCAGCATTATATGGACTGAAAGCTGCTGCCGGTGCGATTGTTATCACCACTAAAAAAGGAGAAGCCGGAGCAATGCAAGTTAATGTTAGCTCAAAATTTAAAGTTGATATGGCCAATAAATTTCCCGAGCAACAATCGTTATATGGTCAGGGTAATGATGGTGAATTCGACGATGGCACAGGCTCTTCGTGGGGAGCACCAATTGGCAATGGAAAAATATATAACAACCTGGAAGATTTCTTTGAGCCGGCATTTTCATACGATGTAACCGGTAGTGTATCAGGAGGAAACGAAAACGGAAGTTATTTTATGTCGGTTCACCGTCTCGATCAAAACGGTATCGTGCCAACAACAGAGTATAATACCAATTCATTCCGCTTTAACGGAGAACAAAGTAAAGGCTGGTTTACAGTTGGAATGAACACCAACTACATTTATTCGCAAACAACCAAAACGCTTACCGGTTCAGGTTTGTACGGATCGGGTGGAACAGGAGCTATGCTTAGTGTATTGAGGTGGCCGAGATCGAATGATATGAGCCACTGGATTGAAGGAGGACAACGCGTTCCTTTGCTACCAAATGTTGATCCTGAAGACGATGTAGACAATCCTTACTGGACTGCACATAAAAATCCGGTTACCGATGATGTTCACCGTTTTATCGGATCGAGTTATGTAACAATGAAACCGACCGACTGGTTGAGTGCTACTTACAGAGCCGGTATCGACCATTATAATACATTCTCAAGAAACGTGTTAACTCCAGGATCGGCAGTTGCTTCACCTTACGACGAAGGTCAGGTAACCGAATCGCAAAGAGAGAACAATATTATGACATCGAACTTAACAGTTACCGCCAATAAAAAGGTAAATGATTTTGATCTTGGATTAATGTTGGGACACAACTACGAGCAAACAACTTATTTCAGCCAGAGACAAAGTGCTATTGGATTGCTATCTGAATTTATGAGTGTGAACAACGCCGACCGTGAAAACCAAACATTCAGCAACTACCAATCGAAAAAGAGATTATACAGTGCTTTCGGTGAATTTAGTGCAAGCTACAAAAATATGCTCTTTTTAAGCGTAACCGGACGTAACGACTGGTCTTCTACCCTGGCCGAAGAAAACCGTTCGTTCTTTTATCCTTCGGTAAGCGGTAGTTTCGTTTTCTCAGAATTATTTAACGATGATCTGAAAGAAAAATTCTCGTTTGGTAAAATCCGTGCATCATGGTCGCAGGTAGGTAAAGATGCGCCGGTGTACCAAACAGCAACATACATTGAAACAGTTAACACCATTGGTGGTGGTTATAACAACAGTTACACAGGTGGTAATCCTTACCTCGCACCAGAAACCACTGAGTCAACAGAACTTGGTTTAGACCTTCGTTTCTTTAAAGGCCGTTTGGGAGCCGATTTTACGTATTACGATACCAGAAGTAAAGACCAGATTATTTCACCAAGGGTAAGTATGGCAACCGGATACATCTTCCAATATGTAAATTTCGGAACAGTTACAAATAAAGGTTATGAATTGACTTTAACCGGAAAACCAATTCAAACAAGAAATTGGAATTGGGAAACAACATTGAACGTTTCGCACAATAATGGTAAAGTTTCTGATCTTCCTGAAGGTGTTCAGTTACTTTATGTAACTGATGTACAGGTTGGACCAGCCACTCCTGCTTCAATTGGTGATGATATTTTCCTTGGCTTGATTGGTACCAAATGGGAACGGACTGATGATGGCAAATTAATTCTTGACTCTGACACAGGACGCCCGATTACCTCTACTGATGCAACAAATGTTGTTGGCGACCGCGAGCCGGATGTACTTTTTGGCTGGAACAACAGTATTACTCATAAAAACTGGAACCTGTCGTTTTTGATCGACGTTCGTGTTGGTGGCGATGTTTACAATGCTACTGAATATGCCATGACATATGCAGGTATGAGTAAAGAAACTGAAAATCGTGGCACCACAAAATCTTTGGACGGTGTTATGATGAATGCATCAACCGGTGAATATGAAGCTGCAACCAGTACTATTACTCTTGATCAGGATTACTATCAGAACTATTATACCAGAGAAGCCGAGCCGTTTATTACAAGCGTTAACTGGTTCAGGTTACGTTCTGCTTCATTAAGTTATACAGTACCTGCGTCATTTTGCGAACGCATTGGATTTGTAAAAGGAATTGATCTCTCACTTTCAGGAACAAACTTACTATTGTTTACAAACTATAAAGGAATGGATCCGGAAGTTAGTGCCGGTGGATCGGGAATATTAGGAGCCGGATCGGCAGGAATCGATTATTGTGGAGTTCCGGCTACCACAAGTGTTTCATTCGGCTTAAATATTAAGTTTTAAAAAGGATTAGATATGAAACGAGCATTACAAAATTTATCTCACATGAGAATAACAAAAAGCGAGTTACATGAGTTACCTCTGAAAGTAAATAATTATAAACGAATGAAAAAGATAACAATATTATTTCTATTTTTTATAGGTGTTGTTTTCACCTCTTGCGACTACAACCTTGATATAAACAATTCCCCTAATGCCAGTCAGGAATGTGGCCCTGAAATGCGTTTGCCTTATGTATTGGCCGAAACGGTTGACTTTTACGGCAGCCATGGTACACGAACAGCACACCTAACCCAACAACTGGGTTATGCTTATCGTCCCGGTTATCGCTACTATATGTTTCAGAACTGGCAGTTTGCCAACAACGCCGACGCCTGGGTTTGGCAGTGTTGGTACGGTTATGCCTGGGTAAACATCGAAGAAATGCTGAAAGATGCAGAAGATGTCGGAGCCTGGCACTACGTTGGCGTAGGTAAAATTCTGAAAGCGTTTGGAAACGGAGAGTTGGTTGATGCTTATGGTTACATAGCATACAAAGATGGTATTGCCGGAAATATCCAGCCTGATTACGACGACGCGGAATACGTTTATAGTCAGATTCTGCCATTGATCGACGAAGGAATCGAAGACCTTCAGAAAAGCCAGGGAGAAGATGCCCCGGCCCTTTCAGTTGGAGATGTTATGTACAATGGAGATATCGACAAATGGATAAAATTTGCATACGGTGTTAAAGCCCGTTTTATGAGTCACCTGACAAAGAAAGCTGAAGGAACAGATATGCTTGCATACAACCCTGAAGGAATTCTGTCAAACATCTCAAAATCATTTGGCTCGAACGATGAAGATGCTGAATATATCGGCGAAGATGGCGACATTTCTGCCAGATGGTGTATCCAGCGTCAAAATATTAGTTCATCAAACAAACCCGGTAAACTTTGGAAAGATTACCTTCTTAACACAGTTGATACAATTAACGGTGCAGGAGAAAGCTGGAACAGCGGTGTGGTTGACCCACGTGCCGAAGTTTTACTACCAAAAATTGTTTCAGGCGAAAATGCAGGACAGTACTCTTATGCAGTTGATCTGGCTGAAGCAAATAACTCGCCAACAACCGACGATGTAAACTATGTTGGTATGCGTGCATCCGAAGAAAATCCATTATTTTATTCGGATAAAGCATCACCCTATTTCCTTTTAAGCTACTCTGAATTGAAATTTATTGAGGCAGAAACTTATTTCCGTCAGGGAAATTCAGGTAGTGCCTTAACTTCTTACCACGAAGCAATTCAGGCAAACATGGATAAATTGGGAATTCCTGCCGATCAGAGTGCTGCTTTTATGGCAAGCGCAGCCGTTGCGCAAACTGCAAACGAGTTGACACTGAGCCACATTATGATGCAAAAATACATCGCACTCACATATAGTCCTGAAGCCTGGACCGATATGAGACGTTGCGATTACTGCATTGGCGCTGACGGAACCTACGATTATAATGCAGGTGTTTACAAAGGATTTAAACGTCCTACTTATGTTTACGAAACTGCGTTCCCTCAGGATGATGATTACATCCGCAGATACCAAATGGCATACTACGAAAGATATTACAACGCATCAAAAGTTACAGCTTTAGGTGTATTTGAGAATGACTATATGACAACACCGGTTTGGTGGGACATAGAGGAATAGTAGATTTAATATAAGTTAAGCTTAAACGGCTTGCCTGATTTTCGGGCAGGCCGTTTTTATTTTAGATTTTATTCGTTTAATGGGATACTCTTCAAAACAAAATCCACAATGGGGGCCGGATCTTTTAAACTGTGCGGATGATGACCTACACCTTTCTTGCCAATTAGTTTAATTGTTCCGCCTGCTTTTCTATACCGATCGGCAAGTAGTGCCGTATTTTCAGAATAAGGCACAACCGTATCGGCATCTCCATAAACATGAATAACCGGAATTCCGGCTTCAGCAATTTTTACGCAATTATTAATCGGAATATCTGTAAAATCCATCACCGAAAGTGAGTCCAAACCATAGGCTTCCAAACAGAGTTTCCACGATTCGGGACTCCCCTCTCCATTATACAATCCACCAGGCCAGCTTTTTATATCGCATACGGGAGCGTCGGCATAAATCGTAAAAACCTTATCGGTATTTTTCGAAGCCCAGTTGTAAATAATCAATCCTCCCCGGCTCATTCCTTCCAACACCACTTTCCTGTTTAAATGATATTCCGAAACACAGAACTCATAAAACTGATTCCAGAGTTCCACAGCATCATTGTTACCGAACAAATCAGCAACGTCAACATAAACCAGGTGAAATCCTTTCTCCAGCAAAGCTTTGTCAAACTGAGGTTCGTGCCCCCAGAAACGTGCGCGCCACACCCAGTAATTATGATCTTGCTTCATGTTGGGAAAAACGATTTTGGCATTATGCCCATTAAAATCAAACTCTTTCTTTTGATATTCTGAGAAGATATCCCCCTGGCAGAATCCGGAAATGGCGATAGATAATAATAATATGAAAATAAAGGTTCTTTTAAGTTCCATTCGATGTTGATTTATTAGGTTTTAAAACAAATTTTGGTTTAGGAACAATGTTCTCAATATAGAGACAAAAAGTCTGAATTTAGGCCTAAAACAAGCTTCTTATTTATTGTTTCAATTCCTCTGTTCCCCTGATTCGAATCTCATTTGCTTTTTTAATATTCTCGTCGGTTTTTGTTATAAGACGGATAAAATTAACATTTAAATTTTCTTCCGCATTGTCAATCCTGTCTGCTATTATTTTTAATATAAACTTTTCGTCCACAAGGAACTTATCGTAATCTGCGTTAATAATCTCATCATCGATCATAAACAATACAGGAAAATCAGGAAGTGTTGTGTATTTTGCTTTTAAATCATTCAATGAAATATATTCAGGTTTGTACTCCTTTTTCAATTTGATATGAATCTGACCGGTATAAGTTGCGCCATTCACCTCTATTTCCTGCTTTACAACTTCAATTTTATCAATTGATTTCGGATCGATGGTTTTTAGGATAAAAGCTCCGAAAAAATCTCCATTTATAAAATATGCCACATCATTTGCGGCCTTGTCCAACGTTATATATTCTACCATTGGTACCGAGTCAGGCTTTATTTCTCTTTTATGAATACCCGGCGATATTTTTCCCTGAAGCGCATCTTCAGCATCTTTTCTTTGCCCAATAGCAGTTAAAGTTGTAAGAGAAATAATAAGGATAAGAATTTGTTTCATTTGATGTTGTACTGTTCGTTTAGCGTTTAGTTATGTATAATGTAGATTTTCGAAGCATCTCCCTTTCACAATTGCCCTGCACCAATACGCTTCGGGCTCACCGGGTTTCTGTGTGCAAATTAGCAATATGGGTGGTTATTAGCAAATGTAAATTGGGCTTGCCAAATTCAATCACGCTAAATCCTCTTTGCCAAGAGGCACAAAAAAAACGTCTCTCAAAAAAAGAGAGACGTTTTAATATATATTTAAATGACTTTATTTTTTAAACAACGGATCGGCGCCAATGGTACCCACCAGTTCTTTCAGGTATTGTTTTGATTCTGCATAACTTAGTCTTTCTCTGGCTTTTTCCAATCTTCCGTCAATATCCATCTCCACTACCAGCGAAGCATTCTCTTTTTTGCTTTTAAATTCTTCGATATAAGCAATTTGCTGCAAATGGAAGGCCACTTCTTTTTCCTGCTTCAATTTCAAACGAGCCTGATACCAGTCACTTTTCAATACTTCTTCTCGCTCGAACATTTTCCTTAATTCAGGATCGCTGATGTCTTTCCCTTCATAATGTCCAAAAGCCATAACATGCAACAGTACCTGTAAAGGAGGAATAGCTGCTTCCACGCTTCCATCTTCGAAATACGGTAATGCAGCCCGTTGCATGGCTTCGGTAATATTGTTTATACCATCAACGTAATCTTCCATGCTTTGCAATTCAGGCTTCAACATACGCTCGTTAAATACAGCCAAAGGCTCGTCGAACAAACGGTTCATGCATCGGAAAGCAAAATTCTGGGTAATCCTGTATCCCAAACGGCTGGCCAGTACCTTTTTACCTTTGTATTCAAAGTCTTCCAGTTTCTCAAGACATCCGTTTTCAATCAATTTTTTCGGATCGCGGTCTTCAGGAACCAAACGTGCCCAAATTTCCGGAACAAGAATACTGATATCGTGGTCGAAACGGTTTTCATATCCAATATAACCTGCAGCAGAACTAAAGCCCTGGTACTCGGTTAAAATATATGATAACAGCGCATTGTTCAAATCGGAAGTAGGCACCAGCATATTGAAAGGACCTTTTGTTAATGCTCCTTCCAAACCGGCTCCGGTTGTTGACGGAGATTTCCCGGTAATACTGGCAATGAAGTCCATAAATAACTCAGGCAACTCCTGGTAATGTATAGGATTATAAACTGCAAGCGGGCGAATACCTGCTTCTTTATCTGCAGGATTATTCCTTCTTCCCGGTAATACCGCGTTTACCGGCCACACAACCGGATCTTTCGATTTTATCTTCCGGTATAACCGAACACCAATTTCCCCCAGGTATGAATCCTGCGTTTCGTTTTTAAATATATTACGCTGCAGGTAGCGTGGATTCTTGGTAGGCTCACCATTAACGATTCTTGGATGCGAAGGTGTAACAAAATAATGATCGTTTTCGCTTTCAGCTACCTTTTTAATAAATTCCTTAACGGGTTCAGTATATTTCTCGAAGCTAATTGCGTTGTCGATCAGCTCCTGGGCATCTTTCTTTGTAAGTGGTTCATAATTGGTAAGAAATGTATTATTCTCTACAATTTCTCTTTCTGCTTCCTTATCGTAGCCCCTAATCACAGCTTCATCGGGTCGTTGGAACAGGAAACTCTCGCAGTTGGCAACAATTTTTACACTCCGGTTCGTATATTCCTCATTCAGATTTTTCATTAAATTCGAAGGAATAGTAATAGTGGCCGAAATATCGTCTTCTGTCTGAATTTTAACGCAAGGAACAAAATCGGAACGCAGTTTATGCAGGAACCAGCGACCGTGTTCATTAAAACCAATTCGCACGTAGCTGGCAACTATCGGATTATGTTTGTAATGCAATTCATTACCCGGACGACCGTTTACAATTTCAACATTAAATAATTCGCGCCAGTCTAATCCTCTTTCTTCGTTTCCACGATAATGGCGTTTTAAGAAAAAGGCCAGAGTTCGTACATTCTCAGGAAGTTCTTTTAAGAACTTATTGTACTCATCGCTGTATTGATCTGATGGAGTCAGCAATTTTACAGCCGATCCCAGCGCTCTTTCCTTGCTTAAGAATGACCTGGACGGAGCAGAATCCGGAAGTATCGTTTTCCAGCGATTTGAATAATCCTTATTGATAATTTCGTCTACTTTATTTTCAACTTCCTCAAGGTTTTCGATATAGAATGAGCCATATTTTATGGCATTCTGCATCGATTTCGAAATTTCCGATTTTCCACCACCTGAAACAGTACTTGGCTTATGACAGAACATTCCCTCGGGAGCAGTATCAATAATGCGCCACATTGCCTGAGTAGAATGTTTTACCAATTGGAATTTGTGCCCGGTTGGATGTACATATACTTTTTGAGGAGAGAGTTTCAGCATATAATCTTTGCCTTTGTAACTCCACTTAACCGAACTCGTTTCCACATTTATATCGGCATTCTCCGGAATATAAACGATATTCGGGTATTTTTTATCAATAGCATAATTCCCTTCCTGAAGCTCAATTCTGTCTCCCAACAGTTTTTTCACCTCTTCAAAAGAGTATGGCTTTTTAAATTTTTTGGTGAAATTCGAGCCAAATACACTGTCGCTCATATTTCCCTGAGGGAAAGCAATTGCACCACCGGAATGTTCTTCCTCTACCAGCCCGTATAAGTTTGCTGAGTAACTAATTTGTGTTTTTATCTCTTTTTTCGAATAACCAAAATAATTATCGGCAATAAGGGTAACCACTACTCCACGATCGTCGCGGCAGGTAAGTTTAAACGCCGAGCCGTCGTTGTATAATTCATCCTTGTCTTTCCAACACATTCCATCATTTTTCTGACGCTCGGTAGCATCATCGTAGTGTGGAAGTCCAATATCTTTCTTCTTCAGTTTTGTTAAGTGCGGAGCAAGTATGATACAGCCGGTATGGCCGGTCCAGTGTTCGATATCAAGTGCGGAATCATTCACCGCGAGGTTCGGATCACCGGCATTACCAAAAATACTTTCCACAAAATCGAGATTACTTACCAGGCTTCCCGGAGCGAAAAAACGAATTTCCATACTTTTTTCGCTAATCACTCCCGGTACTTTCGGGCAAACCACAGGACGCAATAAAAGCGAAACAAAAACCTTCGCCTTATCCTCCTGCTTCGAAGTAAATGGTAATAACTTCAAACTGTCGGTTGGATTTACTGCAGCATGTAATAAATGAGCGAAAGTGATTTTTGGCACTTCTTTTTTATCGGGCGGGACGGGTAATCCTCCGCGTACAATATGAAATGTTCCTTTGGTTGTTCGCTTATCGTGGGCAGGATTATTTAATATTCCCTGCTTCAGACGATACGAATTGAGCTCTTCACTCTTAAACTCGTTACCATTCGGTGGCAGGCTTAATTCACGTGCCATGCCCTTTTGGTTCAATACCAGGGTTTCACCAGGCAAACGATATTCTTTATCAAATGCTACTTCTTTCAGGTAATCATCGATAAAATTCTGAATGCGTGTATCAACCGGCGATAAATGACCACTTAACAAACGCGATTTCTCCCGAAAACTATTAATCAAATCTTCTGTTAAAACCTGAAACTTGGCATTTGCATATTTGGTTCCCGAATCAAAATCGTCATTAAACAGCGGTTGTCCGAGCGACGCAAGTTGCAAATTGATATATTGTATCATATCACGCCTGTCTCGTTTTCGTTGTTTATTAGGTGTAATATTATTATTCATATAACTGCATTTTTATGTTTTCAAACAAATTTACGGAATAGAAAGTTGAATGGAAACAGTATTTTGATTTTATAAATCAGATTTAACTATAAATCAATTATCTGATTCGCAATCTTAATAAATCATCATTTTATTGAATTTACTGGGTTTTATTACAAAAAGTAATGCTTTGCAACACATTCAATCAAATGCCTGTTATGATATCTATCATAACCAAAAAATAATCAGGCATTTATTTATAAAATAATTTTACCCCTATTATTAATAACGTAATCGAACTAGCATGAAAAATCGAAAACTTAAAAAACTACTTGTTTTTATGATGGCAAGCCTGTTGATATCCGTTCAATCGATGGCCACCGACGGATACTTTAGTACGGGTTACGGAACAATAAACAAAGGTTTGGCAGGTGCCGGAATAGCCTTCTACCAGGGATCATTAATAAATGGAAACCCTGCAGGAACAGCCTTTCTTGGCAACAAATACCAACTTGGAGTTGGCTTATTCAACCCAAACCGACAATACACTGTTGCGGGAAATCCATCTGGAATGGAAGGAACTTTTGGATTAATGCCAGGAACCGTTAAAAGCGACAGTAAATATTTTATAATTCCTTCGGTTGGTGCCAACTGGATGTTAAGTGAAAAATCGGCCATATCAGCCGCATTATTTGGAAATGGAGGGATGAATACCGATTATCCAACTGCTACATTTTACGATTCATCTTCAGAAACAACTGGTGTAAACCTGATTCAGATGTTTGGAAATATTTCATTTTCGCAGAAATTGGGAGATAAACACAGTATTGGGGTAACAGCCGTTTTGGCATATCAATCATTCGAAGCCAATGGGTTGACACTTTTCGGAGGTTATTCCTCAAACCCATCGGCAATTTCGGGCAACGGAACAGATAGTGGATTTGGCTACGGTTTTAAAATAGGATACCTGGGTCAGTTAACCGATAATTTTTCAATTGGTGCAATGTACCAGTCGAAAGTATTCATGAGCGAATTCGACGATTACTCTGGTCTTTTTGCAGAACAGGGAGGATTCGATATCCCTTCGAGCTGGACTGCAGGTTTTGCCTGGGAAATAGTTGACGATTTCACTTTTATGGGTGATATAAAATCGATAATGTACAACGATGTTAAATCAATCGGGAATCCAATGTCGAAACTAATGGAAGGCCAGTCATTGGGCGGTGACGATGGTCCGGGTTTCGGATGGGAAAACGTTATGGTTTACAAAATTGGAATAAACTATACAGGTGTAGACACTTGGGAATTCAGGGGCGGTTTTTCTGTTGGCGACTGTCCTGTTCAGGAATCAGAAGTACTGTTTAATATTTTGGCTCCCGGTGTTGTTAAAAACCAGTTATCGCTTGGTTTATCAAAAGACGTTGGAAATAAGGGGAGTCAAATTCATGTTGCAATGAACTATGCTTTCAATAATAATGTAAAAGGTTCAAATCCATTGGATCCGCCATCGGGACAAACCATTGAAGTTGAAATGAATCAATTTGAATTAGAACTTGGTTTTTCGTTTTAAAAGGAATAATAATATACCCCATTAAATTGAAATTTTTCAATAAAATAGCCTGTTTGCATGTGCTGACAGGTTTTTTTTATGTTCAAATTTTTGGTGAACACTTCGGCGGGTAAACTGTATTTATTATTTTAACAGCAAAAATAACAGGGCTAATATGAAAATCATTTCGTGGAACGTTAACGGAATTCGTGCCGTTGCCAAAAAGAATTTTTTCGAAGACTTTAACTCTATCGATGCAGATATTTTTTGTTTGCAGGAAACCAAAGCACAGGAAGATCAGGTGGCAGAAACAGTTGCTCCGATAAATAACTATTTTATCTATTCGAACGCAGCCAAAAAAAAGGGCTACTCTGGTACTGCAATTTTATCTAAAACAGAGCCTTTAAGTGTTACACGCGACATAGACATTGCTGAACACGACACTGAAGGCCGCGTTTTATGTTTGGAGTACGATCAGTTTTATATGGTGAATGTTTACGTTCCGAATTCGGGAAGTGATTTGAAGCGACTGGATTACAGACAGGATTGGGACCTGGCTTTTTATAATTACCTGAAAAATCTGGAGGAGAAGAAACCGGTAGTTGTATGCGGCGATTTTAACGTGGCTCACCGTCCCATTGATATAGCCCGGCCAAAAGCCAACTACAATAAATCGGCAGGTTTTATGCAGGAAGAAATCGATGGTATGGACCGATATACTCAAGGTGGGTTTATCGATACGTTCCGGCATTTTTACCCCGATGTTCCCGATAAATATTCGTGGTGGAGCTACCGGGCAGGTGCACGTGGCAAGAATGTAGGCTGGAGAATCGATTATTTTCTTGTAAGCGAAAGCTTCCTTCCACAGGTTGAAAAGGCTTATATTTTAAACGAAGTTATGGGCTCTGACCATTGCCCGGTTGGGATAGAATTGAAATAGTAAGTTACAATGAACAAAATTATAACAGTCAAATTAATCTTTGCATTCTTAGCGGAATCCTTTGCGAACTTTGCGTGAAACAAAAATATTGGTTCGGCTATTGTATTAAATGCTAATTTAAAATCACCCACTCAAAAAGTATCTGAGTTGAAACTGCCAATAACATCAATCCAAAAATAATTTGCATTAATTTGGCGGGTAATGCATGAGTGAGTTTTACTCCGAGTGGTGCAAAAATGCTGGTTGTAATAATTAACGTAATGGCAACAGGCAAGTAACAAAAACCCAAGGTGCCCTGTGGTAAATCGGGCACCTGCAAGCCTGAATACATGTAACTAATTGTTCCGGATATTGCAACAGACCAACTCAATGTGGCAGAAGTTCCAACAGCCTTTTTTATAGGGACTTTACAAGCCAGCAAAAAAGGCACATTAAATACGCCCCCTCCTATTCCAAGTAAACCCGACAGACCGCCAAATAGCGAGCCTATACCAAATATGGCAGCAGGCCGTGGTAAATTCCTCGACGAATTGGGATTAAAACCAACCAACGTTTTTACCGAAACCAGGTAAGCAAAAACGATAAATACAATCTGCAGGCTCTTACTCGGAATATAACTGGCCAGCATAGAACCTATAACAGATCCCAAAATAATTCCGGGTGCCATATTTCGAAATACTTTCCCTTGAATTGCCTCCTTTTTGTAATGCCCCCAGGAACTCATTGAAGTAGTAAAAACCATCACAGTAAGGGAAGTACCAACAGCAATATGCTGGATGTATTCTGTTTCAACATGCTGAATATTCAGTACCCACAATGTTACCGGAACAACAATTATTCCTCCTCCTACCCCGAATAATCCGGCAATAAATCCGGCAAAACTTCCGGCAAGCAACAGCATTAATATTAATTGAATATCCAGCATAAGTATCCAAATGTATCGGTTTGCATTCACAATAAAAAATGAATTTTTCTCTACCTAAGAACTAATGTCTATTTTTGCCATTTATATTTTAGACAACTATTTTGAAATTCGATCCACATACAACAAACCTCCCCATAACCGAAATAATCGACGAGGTTAAAAATCATTTACAGGAGAAAAATACGCTCATTGTAAATGCCCCTCCCGGTGCGGGAAAAAGTACCGTTGTTCCTTTGGTTTTGCTGGAAGAAAGCTGGTTAAAAGGTAAAAAGATAATCATGCTCGAACCACGCCGTTTGGCTGCTCGTACTATTGCAATGCGTTTGGCTGAATTGCTGGAAGAAAAGGTTGGGGAACGTGTTGGTTATCGTATTCGTTTTGATTCTTGTGTGAGCGGAAATACACAGCTGGAAGTGGTTACCGAAGGTATTCTCACGCGGATGCTGCAAAACGATAATGCACTGGAAGGTGTTGGAATGGTAATTTTTGATGAATTTCACGAACGCAGCCTTTTTGCCGATGTGGCACTGGCACTTTCAAGAGAAGCCCAGCAGATTCTTCGTCCCGATCTGCGTATTATGATTATGTCGGCAACATTAAACATGCCGGAACTGACAAAGAAACTGGATGCTCCATCAGTAGTTAGCAAAGGAAGGCAACACCCTGTTGATATTTTTTATGAAGGAGAAAATGATATTAAACTACTTCCTGAATTAGCAACAAGGGTGATCAGCAAAGCAGTTAAGGAACAAGAAGGTGACATTCTGGTTTTTCTTCCCGGCGAAGGAGAAATAAAGTCCTGCGAAAAAATATTAAGAGAAAAACACAAAGGAATTGCTATTCATCCGTTATACGGGCAGTTACCGCCTCAAAAACAGTTTGCAGCAATCATGCCCAGCCGCGAAGGACGACGCAAGATCATTCTTGCTACTTCCATCGCCGAAACCAGTCTTACCATTGAAGGAGTAAAAGTAGTTGTCGACAGTGGTTTTTCGCGCACCTTAAAATTCAATCCAAATACCGGATTATCACGTCTTGAAACCATTGAAATTACTCTTGATTCGGCAGACCAGCGTGCCGGACGCGCCGGAAGATTGGGGCCGGGTGTTTGTTACCGGATGTGGACCAAAGCAACCCATCACCGTTTAAATAAACAACGAACGCCCGAAATTGAAGAGGCCGACCTTGCCTCACTGGCACTGGAAATGGCAATGTGGGGTGTTGACGATATTAGCCAACTTACCTGGTTAACGCCACCACCCAAAGGACATGTTGAGCAGGCCAATGAATTACTTTATCAACTGAATGCTCTGGAAGACGGAAAAATTACGAAACATGGTAAAACCATTCATCAATTGCCTTGTCACCCGAGGTTAGCTCATATGCTGATATTAGCACAGGAAGACGGGCTGGCTGCTTTGGCATGTGATATTGCAGCCATTCTTGAAGAACGCGATCCTTTAACCCGTGAAAGCGGTATTGATATTAACCTGCGTATTGAAGCGTTAAGGAGATACCGAACCGGCAGCCTGAAAAACAAAAGACTAAAACACATTGCCAGAATAGCGGAGCAATATCGAAAAATGCTCAACGAAGAAGTCGACAACTCAAATGTAGATCCATTTGAAACGGGGTTATTACTTGCATTCGCTTATCCCGAAAGAATTGCCCATGCAACGCCGGGCAACAATGCACAGTTTAAACTGGCTAACGGAAGCATCGCTGCGGCCGGGCACGAAGACGACCTGGCGCATGAAGACTGGCTTTCGATCGCGAGTGTAAATGCACGCGATGGCGTTGGACGGATTTTTCTGGCTTCACCTTTAAATCCGAGAGACTTGGCTCCCATGGTAAAATCGGTTGATTCCATTAGCTGGGATACAAAACGAGGTGGTTTTTCAGCTCAAAAGGAACTCCGGATCGGAAACATCATCTTACAAAGCAAGCCTTTGCAACATTTCGACAATGAGCAAAAAATAAGAGCCATTTCGGATGCCATAAAAAAAGAAGGTGGATGGTTGCTTGATTTTAATAAAGAAGTTGAACAGTGGCAAAACAGGGTAAACTGTCTTCGCATCTGGAATAAATCGAACAAGTGGCCCGATGTATCTACCAAACACCTGTTAGCCACAAATATGGAATGGCTTTCGCCCTATCTTTCTTATGTTAAAAAACCGGAAGATATGAAAAAGATCAATTTAAAAACGATACTTCAACACCATCTTGATTTCGAACTGCAAAACCTGATGGAAAAACTTGTTCCTGAACGGATACAGGTTCCAAGCGGTTCGAATATAAAATTAAACTATCAGGCTAATGGTGAAGCTCCGGTTTTGGCAGTCAGGCTGCAGGAAGTATTTGGAATGCTCGAAACACCGACAGTGAATAACGGCAGGATGAATGTTCTGATGCACCTCCTTTCGCCGGGATTTAAGGCCGTACAAATTACCAACGATTTAAAAAGTTTTTGGAACAACGCTTATTTCGAAGTAAAAAAGGAATTAAAGGCCCGCTATCCCAAACATCTTTGGCCCGACAATCCTTTGGAAGCTATACCTACAAGGGGAGTGAAGAGACGGAAATAGTACTAAGAAGTCGGAAGTTGGACGCACGATGAAGGAAGATAATTCTTCAAAAAAAAGTAATAAGCTAAATCTTTAAAAAGAAAAACCCGGAGATGAATCCGGGTTTGTAAATAGTCTTGAAAGCGACTGTAAATGTATTTTGTTGTTTTGTGTTTCACAATTTGTATAGAACAAAAATAGCCTCTATCTTTTATAATCCATTGATTTTCTTGCTGATTTCGTCATTTAAAATGGTTTGAAGTGAATGAAAAAATTACTTACTCCTTATCAGTTTTTTTGAAGTATTCTTGTAAAATTTAATTTTCAGTAAGAAGAACCGCCTCTCCTTTTCAGAAAAAGCGGCTATATATTTATAAAATTTTGGTTTTTAATACCTATTAGCTAGCCAGAACAGTTTGAACTTCTTTTAAAATGGCCTTTTTTGTTTTAACGCCAACAATTCGGCTTGCTTCTTTACCATCTTTTAAAACAAGCATTGTTGGAATATTGCGTACTTTAAACTTTTGTGCCAGTTGCTGGTTATGGTCAACATTTACTTTGGCTACAGCAAAATCGCTTTGAGTATCGGCAATTTCGTTTAAAACCGGAGCAATAATTTTACATGGGCCACACCAGGGCGCCCAGAAATCGATTAAAACAACCCCTCTTTTTGTTGCTGCTTTAAAATTCTTATTATTTAAAACCTTAATTTGTTTGCTGTTGGCTACCGGCTTTGCATTCTTCATTTTGAAATAATTGTACGTAATCAGTCCGACGAGAATGGCCAAAACAGCAAGGATAACAATAACTGTAACTAACATATCTTAATTTATAATTTTTATCTCTGAAGTAATTTCAATTGCCTTTTTATACAAGGCGCTCACCCCACAATACCTTTCTTCCGACAAACTAACGGCTTTTTTTAGTTTTTCCAAAGGAAGGTCCTGCCCTTTAAACTCATAAATAACATTCATTTTAGAATACTGTTTCGGATGTTCGTCTGTAAGGTCGCCTTCAACCTTCACGTTGAAATCCTCAACATCAACGCGCATTTTTTTCAATATTGAGATTACATCCATTCCTGTGCAACCGGCCAAAGCTGTCAGCATTAAAGGTTTTGGACGTGGCCCCCGGTTTTCTCCTCCCACTGCTTCGGCAGCATCGAGCATAAAACGATGTCCGTTTACCTCGGCTTCAAAGGCCATATTCCCCGACCAGTGTACATTTATTTCGTGTTTTTCCATTCTTTATATTTTTAAACAATTTGCAGTATATCTAGCTTCTCAAATATTCGTTAACACTAAGCGCTGCTATGGTTCCTTCGGCCACTGCAGTTGTTACCTGACGATATCTTTTATTGATACAGTCGCCGGCAGCAAACACACCTTTTTCGGAGGTTTTCATATTCGCATCAACAACAATTTCTTTACGGTTATTTAGTTCCACAATGTTTTCCAGGTCTTCGGTGTTGGGTTGATAACCCACAAAAATGAAAGTTCCGTCGGTTTCAAGTTCTGATAATTTTCCTGAAGGCAAGTGCTCTATACTAACCTTATTAAGTTGTCCGTTTCCGTAAAATCCTCGTAATTCAGATTCCATCACAAAATTGATCTTTGGATTATTTTTTGCCTCCTGAACCGCATGCTCAAATGCCTGAAAATGATCGAACTGATGTACAATGGTTACTTTTGTTGCGAAATTTGTTAATGCCACTGCCTCTTCAAGAGCTGAGTTTCCGCCACCAACCACAATAACTTCTTTATCGGTAAAAAAATCACCATCGCAGGTAGCGCAATACGAAATTCCTTTGCCTTTAAAAGCATCTTCACCTTCAATGTTCAGCGAGCGGGGTCTTCCACCCGGAGTAAGAATAACCGATTTCCCCTGAAAAATTCTTCCATCTTCCAGTTCAATGGTTTTCACTTCGCCATCCAGATCATACTTTCTAATTTTAATGTTCGACTTTATTTTACAGCCAAAACTTTTAGCCTGCATTTTCATATTGTTGGCCAGCATGTAACCTTTGGTGGTGGGTACGCCCGGATAATTGGCAATTTCTTCGGTAAGTACCATCTGCCCACCAACAGCACCTTCGTTTAAAATTAAGGTCGATAATTTTGCCCTCGAAGTATAAATACCGGCAGTTAACCCGGCAGCTCCTGCCCCAACTATTATTGTATCAAAAACTTCGTTCATTGTTTCTTTTTTTTGAAAATAAGTCGTCCCTGCCTAAACAGGAACGACCTTGTAATTTTTATAACATCATGTGTAAAAATTGCTAATTCCCCGAACTAATTTTCGCCCTATTTTCCTTTCTCCTGCGTTAAGCTTTTTCGCCGTAGCTTTGGCTATGCCTGTAAATCTTGCCTTGGATAAAGAAAAATATGATCAAAAATTTTAGCCCGCTCAATTAACACTATTTACACTAGTTTCCAAAATGTTCGTCAAGAATACCGGTAACCTGCTGCATATTTTGAATGCTGCTTGTTGCATGTGTTACCTTTCCATTTTTGTAATACATAGTAAACGGAAGTCCCATAAAACCGGTGCACTCCGGTGCATTACGAATTACGCCGGCTTCAGGTGAATCGAATGCCATACTGAAAAATTTCACATCATCACGTTCTTCTTCCAGTTCTTCCATAACATCGTAAACAGGTAAACACATGGGGCCCATCCGGCCACAACATACCATTACGTTTTCGTTTTCGTTAAGAATGCTTTCCAGTTCAGCTGCAGATTCAATTTCGTGAACTGCTGTTTGTAATAATTTCATGATTTTTACTTTTAAATGTTATTATTCAGTTTATTAACTCTTTTATAATTTGTATATCAGATTTTAAACTCCCTTTTAAATAATCCCGGATCAGGATGTCTGTTGCATTTTGCCGCACACCAACAAACAGGTTTACTTTTTTTGATGCAAATAATGTGATTATCTGCCTGTCAACTTTGTAGGCGATTACATCCGTAACTCCCTGTTCTTTTAACCATTCAGGCAATTCCATAATGTTGGAGACTGAAGGAAACTGTTTCAACTTATTTTGAATTATCCCCTCTTCAATCTCGAATATCTCGTAGTAATGGCATTGCCCGAAATTTTCGCTTAACAGGTTATTTGATATTGGAATTGCGATTCGTTTCATTTCATTAAAATTTCTTTGGCAAAAATACTTTGCAGCAAAATTTCCTGCCAGAAAACGAGGCTGCAGTGTCACAGGCCTTGAATTGAACTTTTTCAGTTTTTTTCCTGTTAAATGATAGTTCTTATTCAAATAGCCTGATTTTATGCGGGGATTTGATAATTTTACGGGATTCTTATCGACACGCAATTTGTACTTTTATGAGCCTATTTGAAGGAAATAACCAGGATTGCCGACTGGAACACTATATAGATTTAGAAAAACATAAAACCCGGGTCCAGTATTTAAAAGGTGAAAATATCTTTAAACAAGGTGCCTTTGCTCCTTATGTTATTTATGTTATTGAAGGATTGGTAAAAGTATATCTGCAAACCGGTTTCGAAAAACAAGTGAACATTAGCATTGCCAAACCCGATGATTTTCTGGGCTTTTCATCGATTTTTGGAGAACCGGTACACACCTACTCCACACAGGCATTAACCAATGCAGAAATTTGCATGGTGGAAAAAGAAAGCCTGAAACAGATTTTAATCGGCAATCCCGAATTTGCGCTAAAAATTACCTCGAAGAATTACCGAAACGAAAGGCATTTACTCGACATTATCAAAAACATTTCATACAACCAGATGCGGGGAAAACTGGCGTCGACATTGATTTATTTATCAGACGAAGACTTTATTCAGGAAAATCTGTTTCAACATCTCACGCGCCAGGATATTGCCGATTTTGCTTCTATTTCTGCTGAAAGTGCCATTAAATTTTTAAAGGAATTCGAGAAAGAGGGAATCATAAAATTGGACGGAAAGGATATTTCAATAACCGATCTTTCGAAGTTGGAAGACCTTAGCAAGAACGGATAAACATGAAACTTTCGGAAGAACGTAAAAAATCAATTGAAAGCGGGTTCAAATTCTCGGCTACCAGAAGCGGTGGTCCCGGAGGGCAAAACGTTAACAAAGTAAACACGCAGGTTGAACTCCGTTTTTCGCTTATAGATTCTCCTCACTTTTCTGAAACAGAAAAGAAAATTCTCCAAAACAAACTAAAAAACCGGATTAATTCTGAAGGTGAACTTGTTTTAGTATCAAGTAGCGAACGCAGTCAATTAAAAAATAAACAAGAGGTTGTTGAACGGTTTTTTATTCTAATTGAAAAAGCTTTAACACCTGTGAAAAAGAGAATTAAAACCAAGCCTACTCTTTCATCAAGAATAAAACGTCTGGAGGGCAAAAAGCAACTCTCAGAAAAGAAACAAATGAGAAAAAGACCAGGAATATAATTATGCATGTCATGTTTCCTTCAAGATAACAACGAAATTAGTCTCATTTTGAAATTACCAAACAATTAAAAACGAATGCTTGTTTATTTAGATTTATTCTACTATTAACTTGCACGACTTATAGATATCCAAAATAAGTTTAACAGCTTTGCGGGCTTCCTTCCCGTCAATTTCAAAGGACTGACCTTTTTCAACCGCTTCTAAAAAAGCAGCAATATTTTTCGCATGGTTTAAATATGAAATTGCAGCAGGATCGGCAACCCCGCCTCCACCTTCAACCTCGCAGTATTTTTGTTTTATCAATAAATCCTCTTCTTTTTCCTCCATGAATTGCCACTCCGTAATAGAATTTTCAACAACTACAATTGTTCCTTTTGTACCGGTAACTTCCAACCTTCGGAATTGTCCAGGGTACGAAGCTGTTGTTCCGTAAATAAAACCAAGTGCGTTATTTTTAAACCGAAGAATACTTACGGCGGTATCTTCCACTTCTATTTGAGGATGTCCTTCGCGCGCAGAAAATGCAGCAATATTTTCAACTGCCCCCATCAGGTATAATAATAAATCAATCATGTGGATAGACTGGTTCATCAAAGCACCACCGCCATCCAGCGACCAGGTTCCATGCCAACCTTCGTAATATTCATCGGTTCGCCACCAGGGAACATGAACCGAGGCATAGGTGATTTTCCCTAAGCGATTATCGTCAATGGCTTTTTTTATTACCTGTGTTACTTCATTAAACCTGAAATTGAAAATACCGCCTAAACAGGTTCCTGCTTTTTCGTGTGCCTCAATCATCCGGTCAATTCGGTCGAGCTTTATTTCAAGTGGCTTCTCGCAAAGCACATGTTTTCCGTACTTTGCAGCTTCAATTACAGGATCGTAATGAGCTCCGCTAGGTGTTGCAATTATTACGATATCAATTTCATCAGATTGCATCATTTGATGTATGGTATCCCAATATTTTACCTCATATTTTTTTGCTTTCTTTTGTGCGTTCTCTTTACGAGCATCGTAAAACCCAACTAATTCAGCATTAGCTAGCGACATAATTGCATTAGAATGGATGTCAGCAATCATTCCTGCTCCGACAATCCCAATTTTCCATTTTGTCATTCGTTTGAATTTATTATTGAAAACAGGTTTCTCTTATTTCAAATTAATATTTTTATTTAATGCTATTTTGCGAATTGAATTTATCGAATCTTCAAACAATTCGCCACTGGTATAACCGCCAAACTGTCCACCAATCTCCAAATGAGGTTCGAGTGTTATAAAACCATCGTAATCCATGTTTTGAAGTTCTTGCAATAATTCGGGAATTTGACCGTCTCCTTCGCCGGGAATTGATCCTGTTTTGGCTCCTAATTTCCAATCCTTAATGTGAATATGGGCAACATCATCTTTCATTAAAGGCCAGCAATTCTTTATCGGATTGATAATTTGCTGTCCCCAAACAAAATTGGCAGGATCGTAAGCCAGCTTAAAATGCGGCGAGTTAATTTCTTTTGCAAGTAAATGGCATCGTTCCGGGGTATCCCCAAAGATATCTTTTTCATTTTCGTGAATCAATATAATATTGGTGCCATCAACATATTCAGTCATTGTATTTAGGTGTTTTAAAACAAGGTCCTGATATTGGCTATCGCCCAAATCTTCATCACGGTAGAAACTAAAAATACGGATAAACTGACAATCGAAAAAAGAAGCAAGGTCAACTGTTTTTTTAAACAAATCAAAGTGGTTTTTCCATTCTGAGTTGACATAAACTTTTCCCACAGGAGAACCTATTGCTGAACATGTTATTTCATTTTGTTTTAAAAGGTTACTTATTCTCTCCTGCTCTTTCTTTTCCTGGTAAACAATATTCTTGTCACCTACAAAGCGAAGTTCAATATGTTGGATACTATTCTTTTTTAAAAAAAGAACTTGTCCGTTTATATCTGTCGACATTTCATCGGCAAAGGCACTTAATCTAATCATTATAATATTTTTATCAGGTAATATACTCCGTATACTATTGAAATTATGATTGCCATTATCATCCCAAAATTCCACATCCATGCTTTTCTGCCTTTTGGAATATTCTCACCTAAAAAGCGTTTACTATTATTCAGGATTAAAAATCCAACATAAGCTATTGGCAAAAGCAAACCGCAAATAGCCGATGCCGGAACAGCAACCCAAGGTCCGATTTTGTCCCAAAAGAAAACGCCTAAAACACCTGGTATCGGAATTAAACAAGCCAAACGGTATTTCCATCCTTGCATATCCCACCCAAAGACTTCGCAGGCGGCAAATCCACAAACCAGCATGTGCAATACAATGGCATTTAGAGCCATCCCCACAATGCCAAATCCAAATATCACCCGTGAAAAGACCAATGGCATTCCTGATGCTTCTAACATTCCGGCTACTTCAATCGGAGAAATACTGGTATTACCTTCAGCAAATTTCACAGGATCATAAATCGTTGCTCCGGTTGCAATAACCATTAATGCCGTTGCCAAAACAAAAGGGATAAACATTCCGGTAATCAGGTCAAATTTTGCCAATCCATAATGTTCTTTTCCCCATCCTTTTTTCAAATATGAATATCCAAAAAGAAAGGTCATATTAATTCCTATCGTTGCACTAAAAGCTGCCATCATAACAGTAACTCCGGCTTTATCTGTTGGTATTTTAAAACTAATAAAACCTTTAAAAACCTCGCTCCAATTGATTGTGTCTGTAAGCGAATTTCTTATTACAATAAATAAGAAACAAAATATGATTAGCCAGATCATTACTTTCAAAAACAATTCGAAGCGAGCGACTCCTTTACTTCCTTTACTGTAGTTCCAAACTACATAAATAGCAATTGCCAGAAAAAACAGGGCAAGTCCAGCCAACAAATACTGATGTTGGGTATTTGACGGAATCCACCCCGTGATAGCAATAATAATATCTTCGGTCATTCCTGAAACAAGGGCATATTGCGGGAAATGCCAAATTACGGTAGATAAAAGGGTGGCAATGGCCCAACTCCATGCAATAACCGGATGTGCATATTTTTTCATGGCATAAAACGGGCGTTCCCCGGTCATCAATGTTTGGTACGAAACAGCAGAAAGCATGATTATCCCCAAAAATATTGCTACAGGTTGCACCCATAATAACTGATACTTTAAAAGTGCTCCTGCAAATAACGAAGCCATGGCACTTGCCCCTCCAATAGTCATGGCACTTTGCATCCAACCTGGGCCCGTTTTCGACCAATAGCCCTGCCATCTATGCAGTCTTGGCTGCTCGCTCAAGCCTGCCAAAAATTGCTTTTCTTCCAATAAAAAATTATCAATTGAAAAATCCACAGTCTTTTTATTTGTTTTCATATACTCTATAATTGTTTATTTTTATGGTACACATGCTTACCTGTAGGCAGACAGAGGACTCCCATGGATACAATTATTCACTCATAGGCGAATTATTATATCATGGTCGTTTAATTACTATATCAGATTGTTAAAATGAAACCCGAAGTTCTCTCTATCTTTCTTTAACTACCTTAACTTCGTCCCTTCTTCCTGGTGACAACTTTTACAACTAATAAAATGAATATCATTCGGGCTGTCGGGTGATAAATAGGTTGTATTCATTGTTTTCACGTCAAGCTTGCAATTTGAAATAGCCGGGTGGCATTTGTTACAAGAATTTCTGGGATTATTGGAATGAGGCTCATGGCAAACATTGCAACTAATCCCCTCGTGAACCCCAACCGGAGTATGGTCATCGCTGCTTCCAACCTGATGGGTTACATTCGGAGCATGACACTGAACACATAACTTATATGCGTCAGCTTGTGGTGTTGTTACTGTATCCTTATTTAGTTTCATTACAGGATTGGGTAAATGGCTAAGCGAAAAATGCATTTTTTCGTGACGACTGTAAAACCCGACCGAATTATTTTCCGGCTTTCGGTCATAAAAAACGTTATTTGGATTCGAATAATCAGGAGCTTGAGCCGGTTGTCCTTCGGTATGAATAGAGTGACAAGCCAGACACGGAATAGCTGCCTGAGTTCCTTTTCCCGATTCCTTTAAATGCCATGGACCGTGAATGGAAATAGGATCAACCAACTCCGAAACAGTTTTTTCATAGAACATTCCATGACAACGCAGGCAGTCTTCGTTAACTTCTTCTGTTTGATTATGTTTTTCATCAAGAAATATATCGGCATAAGTTGCCGAATGGCCTCCCGATTTCCATTCAGCGTATTCTGTTTGATGACAAGTAACACAACGGTCCATTGTTGCAAGAATCTGCTCTTCCGTCATCCTTATTTCTTCATTTCTGATATCTTTCCCCGATAAGTGAGTAAATACCATCATCGATTTTTCTTTTAAACTATGAAGTCCGTTTTCGAGTGCTGTACCATGGCACTTAAAACACGAAACCTTACGGTGTGCCGAACTTTCCCACGTATGAAACGAAGGATTGATTTCATGGCAACTAACACAGGTTTTATCGGGCGTAGCTGTGTTCCAATAGGTATAACCTCCTGCAAATACAATAATTAGCAACAGCATTAAAATAACGCCGGGGACAATAATTTGTATTATTTTATTCTTTTTCATTTCCTATGACTTGATTTTTGTTCCTTTCCAGAAATCCACGATGTTCTCTCCAACATAATAGCTCAGAGCCATAATCGTAAGAACAGGGTTAAATCCTCCATTATTAACCATCAAGCTTCCATCTGCAATAAAAATATTATCGATTTCGTGCAATTGACCATACTTGTTGGTTACCGAAGTTTGTTTGTCATTTCCCATGCGGCATGTACCACCCTGGTGTTGACCACCACTAAGTCCTGCGCCACCGCCTCCAATCTCTTGCCATGTTTTATAAGCACCGGCTTCCTGTAACCATTCGTCACAACGTGCTGATAAAAATTCGCACCCTTTACGGTCGAGTGGATGGCGCGACCCCATTAATCTTCCTACCGGGATTCCCCAATAATCCTTAACAGTTGGGTCAACCGTAATACGTGCATCAAAGCTTGGGATTTCCTGAATTGGCCCTTTTACATATACCAATTTCTTAAAATTTTTGCGCTGAAAGTCTTTATGCGCTTTCCCCCAGGAAGGAGAACCAGGTGGTCGTTTATTTGAAAACAAATATGGTAGCTTAATAAAATCGTTACACATCATTCCTCCACCAATAATCCCTTCATTATTATGGTTGAAATCGGAAATAGCAACACAAGCACCTGACCCTTGGTCATCAAAAACATCGTTATCGAATAATCCTGCGGCACCAGTATAAGCATGTCCTTGCAGATTACGACCTACCCAGTCGTTATTATTTCCGGCACCCTCTGGGAACAGTTTTGATTTGGAATTAATCAATAATCTGGCAGTTTCTGTCGCTGATGCCGAGACAACTACTAAATCAGCAGTTTGTATTTTTCCTTTTCCATCTTTGTCGAAGTATTTTACACCGGTAGCTTTTCCCTTATCGTCTACCATAATTTCAGCAACCTGACAATTGGTTCTCAATTCACAATTGCCGGTTTTTATAGCAGTTGGGATAACCGTGTTGTGAGTTCCGTTTTTAGCATTTACCGGACAGGCAAAACCAACACAAGTACGCATACGATAACATGCCGGACGGTCGTTGTAACGTACCGAATTTCGAAGCATTGGAATTGAGAAAGGACTCCAGCCTTTTCTTTGTGCTGCTTTAAATAACAATTCGCCTTCCTTGGTGTATTCAAAAGGAGGCATTGGTAAATCTTTTTTCCGGTCAGGGACAAAAGGGCTTTGCGGGTTTTGTCCTGACACTCCGATTTCCCATTCTGCCTTTTCGTAATAAGGGTCTAAATCGTCATACGTAATTGGCCAGTCTTCCAATGATGAGCCTTCAACATGTCCATAGGTCGTCTTCATCCTGAAATCCTGCGGCATAAAACGCCACGCCATAGCGCCATAACTAACAGTTCCGGATCCGACACAGGCAGCATTGTTATTGTAAGCCCATTGGTGTGGATACACAATTCGTTCTTCGCCATTAGGCTCTACTTTAGTCCTCCAGTATTTATCTTTGTCTGGTCCATAGGCATTTCCCAGTACTGTTATTCTCTGCGAACACAATTCATCATCGTCATGTTCATCAAAATGTACCCAATCTCCCCGTTCAAATAGAACAACACTAAGTCCGTTTGTCGCCAATTCTTTTGCGACAATACCACCGCCAGCTCCAGCTCCTACGATTATTGCATTTACATGTTTATTCTTCATTTTCCATAAATGTTTAGAGTTTCACAACGTGAGCTGTAACGATTTTGACCTATAACGTGGGGGTAATCAAGTTTTAGCATTTTATAGCTTACAAAATTTTTATTGCCACCATGTCGGGGAGAGCCATAAAAACCCTGCATAGAATGGTCTTTAATTAGTTTGAAAAACGTAGACAAAAGGGAATCTCCTTCACTATTTAATTCCCCTATTTCCATTTTTACTAAAACTTCTGCTTGATGATCCCAGTCTAATTCTTCGAATATTTTATTGAACTGAGCCTTACAATATTGCTGAAGAGCAATTAGGCCTTTTCTGTAATTTTGCTGCTGATCACTATAAAAACCAGCCAACTGTTTATCGATAAAATAGACGACTCCTGCATCGGTAGCACCAGGATCCTGATCGGCCGGAATAATTTGCTCTGCAATTGCAATCACCAGCTTTGCTTCTTCTTCTGTAAAAAAATGCCAGAGTGTTATATTTGTATTACAGGCAGGAAACAACAATATACTTCCCCCGGCCAATCCAAGTGTTCGGATAAAATTACGTCTGCTTACTTCCATATCATTCAAATTAAATATCAGCAATAATGTTTTTTGAAAACCACTAATTAATAAGTGATACAAAAACGATAATTCCCACTTTCCAATTCAATAAGAATTGGTTTGTCTTTTTCTCCTTTTCTAACTTTAACTTTCTGGTGTTGATCTTTATTCTGAAGTTCAAACTTCTCTGAATCGAGATATAAAACACCATGGCTGTTATGAGGAATTGTTATATCGTATTTTATCATTTCATCCTCGCGCTTCCACGAGGAAATAATTTCACCATAAGGGCTTTCATGCTTTGCTTCGAACTGGTTTAGTCCTTTTACAAAATTCGGTTTTAGTATAATATTTTTAAATCCGGGAGAAGCTTCATCCGGGTAGATTCCCCCCAAGCCTTTATAGAACCAGGCACTCACTTCACCAAACATAATATGGTTCAGCGAACTTTCGTCCAATTTCCAGTCTTCATATAAGGTAGTAGCTCCATTATTTATCCAATAGCCCCAGGCGGGATATGTTTTCTGAGTTGCAACTTCATAAGCCAAATCGGCATAGCCATTATCAGTTAAAGCATTCAACAATGCCTTTGATCCCAGTAAACCAACGTCTAAATGGTTGTTATTCGATTGAACCTTTTTAGCTAGTTGGCTTGCAATTTTTGATTTTAATTTCTCAGGTACAATCCCCCAATATAAGGCCATGCTTAATTCTGTCTGGAAACCATTTGCATAAATACCTTTTGCTGTATCTAAATACTTTTCGTTTATCGCATCTTTTATTCGATGAGCCAATGTTTGATATTTTTTCGCATCTGCCTCCTTATTAAATAGCTGAGCAGCTTTAGCCAAAATGGTAACATCTACAAAGTAGTAGATTGATGTTGTAAATTCTATATCAGCTTTTGATTCAACTGGAATCCAGTCTCCCAATCCCCAGTCGATTAATCCATTGGGAGCCATACCTTCCAAATGGTGTACGTATCGTTTTATGTTTTCGTAGCAATTTTCAAGGAGCCTGGAATCGCCGTAAAATAAATATACATTCCAGGGAATAATGGCGATTGTACTTGTCCAATCAACTCCATTAGCCCAATGGTAGCCCCAGCCGCTGGATGGAATTATTGCCGGGAGAACACCATTAGGTTGTTGTTCGTCCTGGTGATCGGCCAACCATTTTTCATAGAGAGTTATCCCATCGTAATTATAAAGCCCTGTTTCTATCGCGATATGTGCATCACCTGTCCAGCCATTCTTTTCTCGGGTAGGACAATCGGTTGGATAACCTAACATATTTGATAAATAAGAGGTATTTCCTGCTTTCCAAATCTTATTGATCAGCTCATTCGACGAATTAATGGAACCAACTTGTGGCAGATCACTGTGAATAAAAATCGCTTCAAGACTTTTAGGTGTCAGATTAATAGGTTTATTGGCTGAAGCCTCGACATACTGAAACCCTTTATATGTAAACACCGAACGAAAATGATCTTCTTTTCCACTTAAAATAACAACATCAGTTTGCATTGGAGCTGAATCATCCTCAGGCGTATAATGTTGAAAAATTTTAGAAATATCTGCATGACCATTTTCATCCAATCTTTCTGCGTGAGTTAACTTAACAACAGTACCTTTTTCACCAGAAATACTTAGTCTACCGGTTCCTGAAATATTCTTTCCAAAATTGAAAACATAAGTTTTCTCATCCAGCTTTGTCATCTCTTTGGCTGGTATTACTTCCACATCCCTAATTGGATGAAGGGTTTGAGCAACTATTTTCGTTGAAGGGGCTCCTGTTGCTAATACTTTCTTCCAGCCTGAGTCGTCAAAGCCAGGTTTGTCCCAATCGGTTGCTGCTTGTCTTGCATCATAATGTTCTCCGATATAAATGTTATTATATGTAACAGGGCTGAAAGCAGTCTTCCAGCTTGTATCTGTAGAAACAACATCCTCAGTGCCATCAACATATTTTATTCTGAAGTCTAAACAAAATTTTGAGCGAGCTCGCCACGGAGCCCTGTTAAAATACCATACAGTATTGGGTTGATGATTATACCATCCGTTTCCCAAATGCACCCCTAAAACATTTTCTCCTTTTATAATTTTATTTGTTACATCATAGCTTACATACAAATTCCTACGGTCGTAACGGGTAAACATTGGGTCTAAAATATGATCGCCAACTTTCTCTCCATTTAAAGAAAGCTCATACAAGCCACCAACTGCAATGTAAACTTTTGCTGACTGAATGGCTTTTTCTATCGGGATACTTTTACGGAATAATGCTGATGGTTTAATGAAATAATCATAAGAATCGCTAATCCAATTCCCCTCCCAGTTTTTCTGATCCAGCATTCCTGTTTCAAACCAGGAAACTTTTGAAAGCGGAGACCAATTTCCATCGGTATCTTTAATTTTTAGTCCCCAGTAATAACGGGTGAAGGCTTTAAATGCTGGTCCATCATATAACACAGGAATTGTTCCAGACTGAACAGTTCCCGATTCCCACTGATTACCAACCCCTTTTGAAACCTCCAGAGAGTCGGTACCAACAAAAAGTTGATACGCAGTTTGATTAACAACCTGCTCTTCACTATTTAACTGCCAGGTAAACCGGGGATTTTCACAATCTATCCCCAGTGGGTTTGAAAGGTGTTCACATTTTAGATCGTCAATTGATACAGAGTTAGTATTGCGCTGACAAGATGAGAACAATAATCCAAACACACTAAACAGGTAAGTGATTGAAAGAAATAAATATCGATTTGTAATCTTAATATTCGGCATTTTAAAAATATTAAATAGAAGCAGGCTGTTTGTGCTGCTAATTTTCATGTGATAAATAGAATCGTTCTTCCATCGTTTTTATAAAAATTACAGATATCCTTACTGTATTTGGTCAAGGCTCATTGTTTTCAGTGAAGCTAAATCAAGAGCTTCGCCTTCATATTCCAATTCTACCATCCGAGATTCACCCGGTAACAAATCAAAATAGTTGTCAGAGAAAATGACTTGCTTTTCAGCAAAACTCAGATATAAATCTTTCACCAATTTTTCGGATGAAACTTTTAGATATTGTTTTTCACCATCTTTAATAAGTTCTGTTTTAACTTGTGTTTTTGGTAATTTTAAATCTTTCGGTTTTGAGAAGTAAAAACAATTATCAGCCAACAATTCAGAATCACTTCTGAATTCCATTTTAAGCAATAATGTGTTTTTGTCTTTTCCTATCAATAATTCAGAAATAGGAACTGAATACAATAAAGAACTGGTATTGCTATTTAAGTTTGAAGGAATAAGCTGTTTGTTGATTTCATTTCCGTTAAAATCCATAACAGTTAATTCTAGCTGTCCTTTTTTGTCCTGTAAATAATCGGACACCCCATAAATATCAAGCTTACCGTCATTCTCAATTGCACTTAATATTATTGGTTGAAAAGCTTTTTTTACAGTGTAATACAGTGCTTTTCGTTTGTGATAATAATCGGAACTACTCCAGCTTGCTACCGGCCAGCAATCGTTTAGCTGCCAGTACAGGCTTCCCATACAATATGGCATATTACGACGATGCGACTCGATGGCCATTTTTATTGCCTTTGCCTGAAGCACCTGACTCATGTATAAAAACTGCTCGAAATCTGACGGAACTTTGTAATACCATCCCAAGTACTTTTTAATACGCTGGTTTCCGCCCACATTTCGTTGATGGCTTGCCATTACTTCCGATTCGATATCATAATCTTCAGGAATTGTGTATTTTTTAACTGTTTCAAAATCAGGGAAAGACTGGAAGCCATATTCACTCATATAACGCGCTTTCGTTGTATCGTAATATTCCAGCGGTTTAACCCGATGCCAAACGCCCCAATAATGCATATCGCCCGAGGTGGTTTCATAATCGGCTTTTTTGTCCGCTTCGTAGCCCGACATAGGAGACGAAGGCCAATAGTCATCACCATCGGTATATTTTGTCACAACATCGGGTAATATTTTGTGGAATATTGCCAGGTAAGTTTCATTCAACTCCTCACTGTGCTCGGCAGAATATCGTTCTTTCCATCCCCAGCCGCCATCGTCATAGTAACTCCATCCGGTATTTATTTCGTTATTACCGCACCAAAGAGCTATACTTGGATGGTTGCGCAAACGAACAACATTATCGACAGCTTCCTGTTTTACATTCTCCAAAAATTCAGCAGTACCCGGATACATGGCACAGGCAAACATAAAATCCTGCCAAACCAATAATCCGTTTTTGTCGCACAAATCATAAAAAATATCATTTTCGTAAATACCTCCACCCCAAACACGAAGCATGTTCATATTCGCTTCAACTGCGTCTGCAATTACTTTTTCGTAATCGGCGTTTGTAACACGTGGTAAAAAATTGTCGTTCGGAATATAGTTTGCGCCTTTAGAAAAAACAGGCACTCCGTTTAATTCAAAGTAAAAAGACTCACCGGCATCATCTTTCTTACGAACTAATTTTATACTTCGCAAACCGGTTGTCAGACTTTTTGATGCGACTATTTTTTTACTATTTGAAATTACGGCATCGAAAGTATAAAGGTGAGGTTCTCCGAGACCTGCCGACCACCAAAGTTTTGGATTTTTAATCTGAAATGGAACCGATATTTTATTTTCTCCGGCCTTGAGTTGAAGCTTTTGTGTAAAAATAACTTCACCGCTTTCTTTATCTGAAAATGTTAATTCAGAAGTAGCAATGTCATCCGACTGAATGGTTATTTCGGCAAACAAATCAGCCTGTTCTTTGGTCACTTTTGGCTGACCGATAAAAATATCCTGAATACGTAAATCGTCCCAAGCTTTTAGAACAACAGGACGCCATATTCCACTGGCAACCAAACGAGGTCCCCAGTCCCAACCAAAATGATAGCCCGCTTTACGAGAAAAAACAGATACTATTTTATCGCCAAGTCCACCTTGTTCCGACTGGTCGTTTGTTGCCGGAATTGGATATGCAGAAGCCTCTAATAATTTTAAACCTTCTTTAATTGGAGAATGCAGATATACTCGAAGACTATTTTCGCCAACCTGAACCAATGATTTTACATCAACTTTCCAGGTCCTGAACATATTGTTGGCTTGTAAAATCAACGAATCATTTAAATAAACATCAGCGTAAGTATCAAGCCCTTCGAAACAAAGCTCCAAATTCGATTTGGCAAACTCTTCTTCCGAAATATTCAGGATGGTAGAATATTCCCAATCCTTCTTATCAATCCACTGTAAATCTTTTTCATTGACACGATAAAAAGGGTCTCCAATTTTATCTTCAGCCAACAAATCGGTGTGAACAGTTCCCGGAATAGTAGCTTTGCCCGACAATTCTCCATCAACTTCCCGGTATGTCCAGTTTTCAGAAATTTCTCTTTCAATGAACTTGCTTTCTGTTTTTTTACTATCGCAAGAATTGAATAAAAGGACAGGAATAACAAAAGCTATCGAGAGTAAACTATTTAATGTTGATTTAATCATAATAATATGTTTATTTCGTTTTTATATTTTTATAAATAATTTTCGCTTATACATCCAATAGCAAATGTACCACAGACTGAACGACACCAATAAACTGGTAATCAAATTAACGGTTAGCGTACCCGCCCAACCAAAAACTGTACTCGTAAAAGGGAGGAAAATTCCATTAATAAGGTCGGCACCACCAACATGGGCGAAAATGTATATGAACAATGGATTCATACCAACGATTGCAAAAAATTGAACGCCCTTTTGAAACTTCATTATATCGATTAGCCAAAATGAAAATGCAAGTCCAAGCAGTGCCCAACCACCACTGGCAAAAACAAAAGTGCTGGTTGAAATTCGTTTTATAATTGGTGTTACGGGGTCTAAACCATAGCCGATAATTAATCCGATGAGCCCGGCAACCACAAGTGTTATTAGTTTCTTTTTATTGGACTTATCACTCATAAGTAATTTACCTGCAAGTACTCCCCAAATGGTATGGGCAGTGGTTGGAATGGCATTGATTGAAGTCCAGTGCCCTCCGGACAGTTGCCCTGAAATGAGCAAATCGAACCACGCCCCAAAATTTTTATCAGGGGTGAAAGGTTGGTTAAACCCGTCAACCCAAAATCCTCGGAAAGCAAGTTCTGTGAGGAGCAATAATCCCAAAGAAACCAATAGCTGTGTTATCGGCTTTTTCCTTATAACTAAAAAAGCGATAAAAGTTGCGACCGATAACTGTGCCAATACATTTTGGAACATAAAAACAATTTTGTGGTTCGGAATACAATACAACCACCATCCAAGTATTAGTAGTACGAGCGAACGTTGAGCAATATGCCTGAATATTTTATTGTGCGAATCTCCTTTTTTCAGTCTTTTGGAATAAGACAAGGGCATAGCTACCCCTACAATAAACATAAAGAAAGGTTGGATAAGGTCCCAAAAACGAAATCCATGCCAAGGATGATGATGAAGCTGGGTTCCTAAAAAATATATTATATTTCCTTCAAATACCGGGTCAACCATATAATCAAAAAGTTTGGTAAACTCCATTATTAAAAGGAACATGGTAAATCCACGGAAAAAGTCGAGCGATAATAGCCGCTGAGATGGTATGTTTTCGTTTGTTGCACTCATAATTGATTCTGTTTGATTTTTTAATCCTCAATAAAATTCATCGATTTCAACCAGTCAATTACCAGATTTGGCCAATTGTCAACCGGCAAGTTTGCTTTTGTCATCCCGAAACCATGGTCGCCTTTATGAAAAATATGTAACTCAGCAGGTATTTCAAACTTTTTAAGTGCCTGATAAAATAAGATGCTGTTCGTAGGTGTTACCACCTTATCATCGTCGGCATGGCATAAAAAAGTTGGAGGAGTTTCTGCGGTTACATGTTCCTGATTTGAAAAATACTTAATATCTGCTTCTCCATAATTTTCGCCTAATAAAGCATGCCTTGACCCGGGTCTGCCAATACTTTCCCTGACACAAATCAATGGATACATTAAAACCATAAAATCGGGCCGACAACTATAACGGGCAAATTCTTGTGTTGCATCTTTATTGCCGTTATCAAAGTGAGTTCCAACAGTTGATGCGAGATGCCCACCTGCCGAAGAGCCAGAAATACCAATTTTAGTTGGGTCAATACCCCATTTTTCGGCATTTGCCCTAACCATCCGCATTGCATTTTTTGCATCCAGCATAGGAACTTTGGAATGTCCGTTGGGCAACCTGTATTTCAAGACAATTCCGGCAATGCCATGTTCCTCAAGAAAACGGGCGTATTTATGTCCTTCGTTTTCGATTGCTTCTCTTACATAACCACCTCCGGGACAAATTAAAACAGCCGTTTTTGTATTTTCCGATTTTTCAGGCAGATAAACATAAATTTGCGCTTTGGATACGTTCTTAACTCGTCCCCCATCAAAAACTTCTTCGGGCAGGGTTATTCCATTTGGCTCAGGCGTATTTTCGTACAATACATCCAATATTAAATCCTGTCCGTATGAATTTAAAACACCTGCTACAAATATTATTATCACTATTATTTTTAAAGGAACTGTTTTCATAATTTATCTTTTAAAATCATAGACTTTAATTTCAATCGTTCTACTTTTTGCTTTTTTGCAATAGCTCATTTAGTTTTATCATTTCAACTCCAGCCATAATAATTGAGCCTAAACCATGAATGTCGTTTAGTTTTGTTGATCTTTCGTAATAAAATCTAATATTGTCTTGAATACCGGTACCAATGCAAATGTCTTCAACCTGTCCGTCTTCTTCTATTCTTTGAGCTAAAGCGTCCCAACCATCTTTTGCAATAGTTGCATACGATTCGTTTATCCAGCCTTCGTTTACTGCTTTTGCAATGCCATAAACAAACATTGAAGTTGCTGAACTTTCAAGGTATGAATCGGGTTTATCGAGCAATTGATGCCACATACCTGATAAATCCTGATGGCGTGAGAGTCCGATAATATGTTCTTCGAGAATCTTAATAAGGTTATTTCTTTCCGGATGGTTTTCTGGCAATAAGTTTAAAAGTTCAACTTCCGCCATCACAATCCAACCGTTACAACGTCCCCAATGGGCAACTCCGTTTTTATTATTGTCGGTATAATAACAGTGATAATACAGGCCGTTTGTTTTATTGAACAGGTATTTATTGAAATTTTTCACCTGTGTGATGGCATCGTCAAAATATTTATCATCGCCGGTAATTTTAGCCATGCGCGATAAAAAAGGTACACTCATATAAAGGTCGTCGGCCCACAAAGTCATTTCCCGAGGCCAGCTCCGAACTAAAGTTCTGTCTTCTAAACGAAGTTCATCATTCGAGATATAATCTACTGCGCTGTTTAAATATTTCTTGTACCGTTTCTGAGAATCATACTCGTAAACATCGCATAATCCGGCTCCCATAGCTCCGCAATGATCCAATAACGACATGGAAAAAAGCTGGTAAAACGATCCCCATCTCAAGCCACCTTTGTATAATTTTTCAAAATAGCTGAGGTTATCAAAAATGAAGTTGTAATTATTCTGAACATATAAACTGTATTTTTCATCATCTGAAGATTCAGCTAAGCGGATCATCGCAATGGCTAAGACTCCATTTTCATATTCCCATTGCTGGTAAGGACTTTCAACTCTGTAATCTTTAGAAACAGGAAGTCCTTTTGTGCTATCAAAAAGTTCCTTGGTCTTTGTGTTAATGATTTTGGACGATGTATTCTCTACAATATAATCAGCTACTTTTTTAATAACCTTATAATCAGTTTGTGCTGATGATTCACCTGTATAAATAATAAAAATGAATACTACGATTATGAATATGTATTTATGCATATGAAGAAATTTGGTATTGCTTATTTGTTATTCTTTGCTTTGTTTTTTTTAGGTAGATGCTTCTTTAGCTTTTTTGCCCAGGGTATAACCTTTAATTTGTTTCTATTAATTCGTTTTCAATGGAGGGGTTAATTGAACAGGCTGGCACCAACTATTTTCACCATCATAAACAGCTGTTAATAATCCCACAATATTTCCGTTTTCAATAAATAGCTGTGGGCGCTCCCTGCGGTTACAATGCAATACTGAACCATCGGTGTACCGAATATCGTGATCATAAAAAACCAGGTCTTCATACTTTTTCCAATTATTGATTCCATCCGCTGAAAATAAATGAGCCCCCCAACGTTCATGTCCGGTAATTGCCCCGGCATTATCTTCGCAGAGCAAGTGGGTTTTACCGTTCATATAAAAAAGATAAAAGTCTTCGATTCTCGCATCTGTCCAAACGTCCCTGTTTATTACCTCGTAAGGCCCTGCGTAGGATTTTGCTTTTGCCAGAGAAACCTTTAATTCTGCATCGCGAAATATCAATTTAATATCATCGTTGTTTTGGATAATTGCAGGGTTATTCGATTCTTCTTCAATCAATGCATTATCAGCTCTTTTCCAGGGACCTTCAATCGATGTGGCTTCGGCATAACCAACTCTCCTCAAAAAATATTTATCGCTGCCCGGACGCATTGTCTTAAAATCTGAACCGATATAAAATAAAACGTATTTGTCGCCAATTTTATGAATTGTAGGGTTATGTGCCATATTTGAATCCCAATACGAGCTATCGCGTTCACCAATTACAACTTCCTGAAAATCGTAAGGGCCAACCAGCGACTTAGAAGTGGCTCTAACAATTTCGGAATATTCGAAATAATCGTAAGGAAAATCACGCATTTTAGGCCAGCGGGAAGCAAACATATGGTAAGTATCACCCACTTTTATAACAGATCCTCCCCAAACAAAGTAGCCTTCCATTCTGAAACCGGATTGGATATCTACTTTAGTTAACCGGTCTGAAATTAGTCCTTGTGTTCTATTATTACAACTTGTAGTAGAAAATAAAAGGGATACAACAATGCAAATGAGGGACACAAGTTGATAAATCTTATGCTTTGTATCAAAAGTTTTATTATTGTTCATTTTTATGATTTAAGTTTATTGTATTTTAACTAAAAATGCACTTACAAATACAAGATGCTACAGCTCATATAGATTTAGCTTTTAACTACTTTCATCGTTTTTAAAAAGAATACCCCATTTGATACACGTAAAATATAAATGCCAGAGTGAATACCTGAAGTATCTAGTTGAATTTGTCGGTTTAAATTATTCTGTACTTCTAAAATTTTGACTCCTTCTATTGAATACAAACAAACAATGCTTTTTAGTGGAACATTTACGATTGAAAGTTTATCATCAAAAGGAACAGGAAATATATTCAACGTATCCTCCAATAACTTCACTTCCTGTTTAGCTGTTAGTGTTGACGGATTATATGTTATACGGATTGCTCCAAGGTAAAAAAGGCCATAACTATTGTCATTATTAGATCCGGGTTCGGCACTTAATAATATTTTCCCTTCGGAATCGGGATAGATATTTTCTATTAATGCAATATTGGACGAATTATTAGATGCATCCAGTCTTGTGTTTTTTTCATTCTCACCTATTACTGCATATAATACCTCTCTATTATCAGAAACATCCATCATTGAACTAAATATTTCAAAATTGTATGAAATATTTAGTTCAAGGTTTTCAAATATAAATCCACCTGTCGGCTCCACCCTATTTAAAAAATTTTCTGTGTGCCCATAATAACTATCTGAGGTTACACTTACTGGTAAATCAAGTTGCGAGTCAGGAGTAAAAGTACCTCCCCCTGAATTAACCCCGCCAAAAGGGTCATAAACATAAGCTGTAACACCAGTACTATCACCATGGGAATCTATTAAATGAATAATGGAATCAGGTGTATTATGCTCAATAGTGAAATTATTCCAATTCCCATCAGTCATGGCTTGAATCGGGCCACAGTCAATATTAATTATTGTTAAGCTATCATCGGTTGATACCGTATCGAAAACAATCTCTTCCGGGAATTAATGAGCCCATTCTTCAATATTTGTATAACCATCATCATCATCGTCAGCATGAGGACGCATAGGAATATTCAAAGTCCAACTGTTAGGTTCATAAGCCAAATCCGGATATGGTAATTCCTGACCAATATACGTCCCATTGGCAATCCCAAATACCGATGCGTCTCCCCCAATTACAATCTCCTGATCAACTCCTGTAGAAGTAGTCTGGATGATAATATGCTTACAAACTTCAGCGGGGTGATCAACCGCCTCTATACCATCTGGTAATTGCGAATTTATTTCTCTTAAAACTGCGCTTTGGGAGGTAAGATTAGTGTTTAAACTTACAGTTGTTCCGTTTACTGTGAAGCTAACATTATTTGAGCTAAAGTCATAACCATTATCCATATTACCATCGGTAGTTTCTAACCCTAAACGAGTATCGATGTTGTATGCCTTGGCAGGTTGTGCCCTTGGGCTGTTAAGCCAGTCCTGATTATTCGCTTTTAATTTTTCTATTGCCAGCGAATCAATCAAATCCCTATCCCAAGGCCTGACCCCCGAATTAATCAATACGCTATCTATTACATCATCGGCACTTACAATTTTATATTCACTAACATCAATAACATTCTCGCCTGGGTTATCGGTAAATATTGCTTTAAAATCTGAGTCTGAGACTTCGTTCCAAATGCATTCCCTTTGAGCATAGCCGTTATCGCTTCGAATACAATTATTATCTTTCAAGAAAACCTTACTTGTATTGTCTAGACCAGATCGAAAATGCATAAAATATTCCGGCATATAGTGCGACAAGCCTGAAGTCGGATAAAAATTATTCCCAATAAAAGCCCCATTATTGCCAGTATCCGCTTTCCGAATATCAGGGCCATGATATGAATAGCCAGTTGCATAATTGTTAATATATGCTATACTGTCTGTTTTCATGCGAGGAAACCGATCGGTAAACCACCCAAACAAATTGTTATATACTGTTAATCCAATTGGACTTTCCGCAATTGGACCATAACCATGTGTCTCGGGTTCATTTTCACCGTTTTCATTACAATGGTATGAATAATGCAAAGGTTCGTACAACAAACAATTTGAAAGGGTAAAGTGTGAACCATAGGTGCTAATAACTTCATCTAACGACCAACTAAAAGAACAATGATCTAGCACCGCATTGTAGCTATTAGGCATACCTGTAAAACAGTCTTGAACTTCAATCGTTCCATCAGGTTTTGGATAATCTCCATAACGAATTGCAATATGCTGCATTAATAGATCGTGACTTGTAAAATAAACGCTGATAGATTTTAAAGTTATCCCCGGGCTGGGGGCAGTTTGTCCATAAATATTAATATATGGGCTACTTATATTTATATATCTTCTTGAGGTACTGCTATAGTCGATAACTCCCCCAACTTCAAAAACAATTATTCTTGGGAAAGACTGCGTTACAGCCCATTGAAAAGACCCCCGGTTGGTCCCGGTTTGTAAACTTCCTGCAAATAAGGTATCTACAATTAATATAGTTGGTTCTTTATCGCCAGCATAAGCACCCCTAAATTCAGTCCCAAAGCCTACTGCTCCAGGAAATATTTTTTGTCCACAAGTAGTTGTTAATACAGAAAAGAAACTTATTAATAATAAGGTGCAATTTAAATGAAATTGTTTCAAGACTTTTTATTTTGAAAGATTTATGAATTGCATTCAGGTTTTGAAGCATTTTTATCAACTTCATTATAGCTCCAATAATATTATTGTTCATAAAATATTATTGGAGCATATTTATAATAGTGTAAAAAAAAATACAAAATCGAGCTATCCATTTCCAAAGGAATGGTAACTTTAGCCTATAGTTTCACAAGGTAATGCCAATATTTTCAACTAAATAATTAATTGACTGTAACCGTGTATTCTTTAACTATACGCTTTATCGGATACTCACGAGCTGTGTATTCCCTCTCGTCTTGATATCCACTTCCTTCATATAATTTTTCACCAACGGTCACACCTATTACTGTAACAGTATAAGTTCCGGCGGTTGAATAAGTATACTTATATTCCTTAGTACCAACATTAATATTAAATCCGGTCGACCAACCTTCTTCTGGCTCAAGCAACCCCCAGTCAGTTTCAAAGTATTCTATGATTTCTCCTGTCCACTGATTTAAATCCACATTGGTGTATGATAAAGTATCTTCTAACAGCATATTCATTGAAGTCCTTGCCTGAACCTTGCTTATATAAACTTCATCAATAATTGTGGAGAGTTTATCTGTAACAGAAGTTGGATAATCTCCAGTAGCAATAATAACGTTGAGGCTATCTTGTGTCAGATACGTGTCTTCTTTGTCAATTTCCTGCCCTTCTGTCAACACAGCATAACTATCAGCATATTTATGCAAATCATCTCCGGTATATATAGCAAACCTATCGGCTTCACCTTCAATTATAAAAACGACTTCCTCACCTGCAACTGCCGGATTTGGATTTATTTCGCAAACAAATTCAGGATCGAATCCTACCTGTTCTTCACATCCAATAAAAACAGATGCTATAATAATTAATATAATAAAAAATGTATTTTTCATAATTTACAACTTTAAACATTAAAAACCTGGATTTTGGACAAGGTTTGGATTTGCTTCTATCTCTGAAGGTGGTATTGCAAAATATCCATTCTTAACTGATTCTATATTATTTTTATATTCTGAATCTGATTCGGGAAAGGTTAGTGGTAATGCATTCCCATCATCATAAGTTGCAATCCAGTTCATCCGTTCATATAATATCCCCCATCTGGTAAGGTCATACCAACGTTTCTGCTCACCTCCAAGCTCACGAGCCCTTTCCAAAACAAGATAGTCGAATATCGATTGGTAATCGGGATAATCTTCCGGATCCAAATCTGGGACATTATTAGATTCATACCTGATTTCCCGCGGCCAGACATCCTGAAAGGCCTCATAATCTCCATTGACATACCTTGCCCTTTCCCTTATTTTGTTCAATGCCCAAAAGACTTCATCATTCGGTCCATTATGTACTTCATTTAATGCTTCAGCATAATTCAATAATACTCCACCATACCGGAATAAAACAAAATCTACAGGTTCATCATATCTGGCATATCCATCATAAACAGGATAAATTCTATACTTCGCCATAGTATAAGGGGGCCATAAAACATCATCTGGTATCCTGTATAATTTTCCAGTAGCATAATCTCTATTAACATGTGGATTAGCCCAATCATGACGCGTACTGTCAGATTCTTCCCAAATAGTAGAATAGTAAACGGTTGCAATATAAGAACCTCCGCCACCTCCCTCGCTCGAGCTCCAGCCACGGAGGCTTACATAAGTTAAAATCTCAGTCCCTTCTCCTATACCTCCTGCGGTATATTTAACGGCCATGATCATTTCTTCATTGTCTTCATTTTTATAATGGAAAACATCGGGAAAGTAAGGAACCAGGCTGTATTCATTTGAATCAATTATTTGTTTCGATAAGTCAGCGCATTTTTGAAAATAAGCTTTTCCATCACCTTTCCCGTCTCTTTTTTCCCAGCTTCCCAATGTCAAATAGACTTCCGACAACAGGGCAAGAGCTGCCCCTTTGGTAACCCTTCCATGATCTTTCATTGATTGCGGATCAAGATGTTCAAGAGAGAATTCCAAATCCTTGATTATCTGACTGAAAACAGTGTCAGGAGAAACCTGAAACATCTTAACATCATTAAGATTAGTAGTTTCGTGTAAAGGCATTGGTATGTTTATAAAGTCCCTTACTAATCCAAAATACAGGAAACTACGAAGCCATAGAACTTCACTAATCAACTCATTCCTATGTTCTTCATCATCCATTTCAACATTTTGCTCATTATCCAAATAGGTATTGCAAATATTAATGCCTTTATACCTTTGTCTCCACCGGTCTCTTACATACCTGTTATTTGCGAAAGGCAAACGATCAGTATAATACGAATATGTTATATCGGATGGCATGAATAAGGCTTGTCCTCCAGAAATGCTGGTTTCCTGTAGTGCATCGTAACAACCATTTACTGCTAATTCCAGGTCATCAGCAGTTTCAAAGGCATTTGCACTTGATAATTGTTGTCTGGGGACTTCTTCTAAAAAGCTTTCGCACGAAAACGTTACAGTAAGAAGCAAGAGAATGCTAATAATATATATATATTTTTTCATTTTAAAATTATTTTAAGTTAGAATGCCAAATTAACACCAAATGTATAGGTAGTTGCACGTGGATAAGCTCCCATATCAATACCAAATCCTAATTTACCTACAGTTCCGTATGAAGTATTTGCTTCAGGGTCGTACCAGCTATATCTTGTTATCATGAATGGATTACTTACATTAAAATAAAACCTCATTTTCTTAATATTAATCCTATTCAATACCGATTTAGGGATTGTATATCCAAGGACGATATTGTCACATTTCAAATATGAGCCATCTTCAACCATACTACTTACTACGAAACCTGAAGCAGGATAATCAACTTTGAGGTTATTGTCTGGGTCAAGTGGATTCCAGAATTTGTTGCTTAAAATACTCAATTTATTCGTGCTTGGATCTGCACGTGTTAGCTGAGCTGTATTCGGGTTAATAATATCATTACCATAACTATACCTCATAGCAATACTTAAATCGAAATTTTTGTATTCAAACATATTATTAATTCCTCCAATAAATTCGGGAGCCGTATATCCTATCGGAACTTTATCATAGTCGTTTATTATACCATCGTTATTAATATCAACAAATTTAGAATCTCCTAAATCTGGGGCATAGGTTGTTGCTTCCGGTGAATTTTCTATTTCAACTTCGTTATTATATATCCCACCTTCAATATACCCAACTATTACTCCAATCGGATACCCTTCTTTAACTAAAATTTCATTAGCTGAACCATTCGTAATATTACCTCTGTTAAAATACATCTCTGTTGGTTCTCCAAGGTCGATTACTTTGCTTCGGTTCAACGAAAAAGTGATATCAGTTGACCATCGTAACTTTTTGTTCAGGTTCAAAGTATTCACAGTAAATTCCAACCCCCTGTTTCTTAATTTACCAATATTCATGATAGCACTGGAATAACCACTTGAAGATGGCAATTGTACGTCAAGTAACATGTCGGATGTATTTTTATTATACATCTCAAAAACAAAATTGATCCGGCTATCTAATAGTGACAGGTCGAACCCAAAATTTGTTTGTTTGGTGCTTTCCCAACCTAATTCATTGTTTGCGCAATTGGATGGTTCCCTTCCTTTTACATTATCCTCGTTAAAGGTATAGCCATTAGTTCTCATCATAGCTAGAGAACTATAAGAAGGTATCTGATTGTTTCCAACTACTCCATAGGATCCCCTTATTTTGAGGTTATTGATAACTGATATCTTTTTTATAAAAGGTTCTTCAGATACCCTCCAGCCTAAAGCGACAGATGGGAAATATCCCCACTTCCGATCTTTTCCAAATCTTGATGAACCATCAGCCCGAATTGATGCTGTGAATAAATACTTACTTGCAATAGAATAGTTAAGCCTACCTAAAAATGAAGCCATTGATGATTCTGAAATCTCATTTGAACTTAACAAATGATCTTTTGCTACCGACATATCATCCAATCCACGGGATTCGTCAGAGTAATTTTGAATTCTTTGTCTCCAACGTGTATCTTCATAAGCATTAGCTTCAAACAAACCGAGAAAATTGAATTTGTGTTTCCCAATTTCTTTTTTGTAATTTAACCTTGTTTGATATGACCAGTTGTCATTCTCCCGACGGTAATAATCGGCATATCCATTTAAGGATTGCCCTGCTAATGTGGTTGATGGCGTAAATTTGCCTTCTTTAATGTATCTCAGGTATCGGTTATAACTTGTATACAATTCAAGGTCTTTAATTATTTTATACCTTAAATAAAGGAATCCTCTCACACTTGTAGTTTTGGTTTCCTGGTCAATATCATTTACCAAAGCATTTATATTCTCATTCATCCAGAAAAAATCATCCGGGTCGTCTTCATCTTCGTAGCGTTGCCAATCAGTATCCAAAAATGGGGTTGTTTGTAACGCTTTAGTAATTAAACCAGAATACGACCATCCGTCAGTAGCCCCTTCTGATAAGGTAGTATTAATATTCAGGCTGGCCCCACCAGACAGTTTATTGTTAATTTTTTGGTCAATTCTTGTATCTAAACTTTGCCTGTTAAAACCTGAACGCTTTAAAATCCCTTCCTGATCCAAATAGTTAATACCAATCCTGTAATTTGTATTTTCGGAACCGTGAATAAAATTAGCCGAGATATTAGATGTCGGGGCAACACGTGTGATTTCTTCAATCCAATTATGTGTTTCTGAATCTTCATTTCTCATAGACCACCGGTAAAGACCATTTTGATTTCGACTATCAAAATTTCGATAGTACCAATTAGTATGATAATTTCTAGCGTGTTCCAATAATTCCATTGCAGACATTATTCCCGGTGTTCTAGACATTTTTGCCAAACCATAACTAGCCTGAACATCTAATTTATTTTCTCCGGATTTACCCGATTTTGTTGTAATAATAATTACACCATTAGCTGCCCTGGCACCATAAACAGCTGTTGCACTGGCATCTTTTAATACCTCCAGGGATTCTATTTGATTAGGATCGATTTCATTCATGTCTCCAGTGAATTCAGCGCCATCAACAATATATAATGGTGATGATCCGGCAGTTATACTATTACTACCTCTGATAATAACATCAAATCCTCCACCAGGAGCACCATCCTGTTGAGAAATCTGGACTCCGGCAACTTTACCGGAAACACCTCTAAGCACATTTGTAGGTTCACTTTTCATCAATGCGCTTGACGAAACAGAAGATATCGCACCTGTAACATCACTTTTTTTCATGGTTCCATAACCAACGGCAACAACTTCTTCTATGTTAATGGCATCTTCTTTCATTTTTACTTTTTGAAGCGAAGATTTATTGGCAACTGGTATTTCCTGAGTTCTCATCCCAATAAATGAAAATACAAGAATTGCATCCTCAGAAACATTGGACAAAACAAAATTCCCTTCACCATCTGAAATTGTTCCCTTGGTAGAGCCTTTAACAATCACCGTAACACCGGGAAGTGGTGATCCGGAGGAATCGGTCACTTTTCCTGATACTGATTTTTGTTGTGGCAAATCCTTATTTAATTCTTTTACATTTTTCTCTTTTGTTTCTGGGAAAATAACTATCTGTTTCTCAAAAACATAAAAATTAAGATCTATTCCTTCAAAAGCCTGCCTAAGAACTTCTTCAACAGAAGATTCACTGACTTTTACAGTTATTTTCCTATCCAACTCAACCTGGCTATCATTATAAAAGATGTTGAATTCACTTTGATTCTGTATCTCTTCAAAAAGCTGACCAAGAGTTATATTTCTTAAATTTAAAGAGAACTTTGTACTTTGAGAATAAGTTGAATTTGCGTAAATATTACTTATTACTAACAGCATGAGAAAAATGGTTACCCTCATAACTTTAAAAAAATGTGCACCCCATAACCATTTAAGGAAAACAAGGTACCTCGTTTTACTTTTTTTCATAAATTTGTTTGATTTTACTTTAATAAATGTCGCTACTAAGCGATGTTGATTAATACGAGAGCTTGCAGATGTTGAGACCATCTGTAAGCTTTTTTTTGAAATTTAGTTTCTTACATAAGCATAATCGATTAGTCTATGATTAATTTGTTACTTGATTTTTTAATTTTTAAGGGTGTAGCTTTTGCAATTACTTTTAATACCTCTTCAGGAGAATCTTTTAGGTTCAATTGCCCTGAAAACTTTTCTTTCCCCAGATTGCTATTATTTAATACAATCTCAATATTATAGTACCTTTCCAATTTTTTTAAGATATTTTCCAGATTTTCATTCTTAAAAATGAAATACCCGTCACGCCACGATAAATAATTTCTTGGATCAACCTGATGCTGAAAAAATAATTTCTCTTCAGGATTATAAAGAGCCATAGTTCCCGGATGAATGGTTAGCTTATTACTTCGAAAAATCGATTTATTATTTGATGTAAGTTCTATTTTGCCCTTTTCAAGAACTGTACTGGAAACTTTATCATCAGGATAAGCGCTAACATTAAAAATCGTTCCTAAAACTTTAATTTCAAAATCTTTAGTAGATACAAGGAAGGGGTGCTGTTCAGAATGGGTAACTTCAAAAACAGCTTCCCCTTCAATATATACATTCCTTTTCTCTTTCATATTTGCCGGATAAACCAATTTTGAACCGGAATTTAGCCAAACAGTTGATCCGTCTGAAAGGGTTATCTGTGTTCGCTTACCATAAGGTACAACTAGGGTGTTATAAACGGATTTCTCATTTACGATTTCCTGAGATATTTTTTGGATCGAATCAACTACAATTTGTTTTCCCTTATCATCGTAAATAATACTGGGTTCTTCTTTGTATATCGATACTTTTTTCCCGTCATTAAGAAACAAATTTGTAACGCTATCGGGGGTTACTATCTCAAGGGCTTGAGCGAAACTTACAATCTGATTATCTCTTTTAATACTATTTTGTATGAACCAACCAGAAAATACAGCTAATATAATTGATGCTGCAACCACCCATTTTGCATAATTTTTTCTTCGTTGAGTTTTATACAGAGATAATTTTATCTTTTCTTTTGTTTCTTTCTTCTCATCGTTCCATGAATAATCCTTTTTAGAAGAAAGATAAGAATAGATAATTTGTGCGTAATGCTTCTCCCGATTATCGGCAATTCCATTATCTTCTTTTGTTTTTGAAAATAATTCGAGATCTAACTCTTCATCCGATAGTATATCGTGGGCTTTTATGTTGATTTTTTTACTCATTTACTTCCATCCTCTGTTTAGAGAAAGAGTAAAAAAGTAAAAGTATAGACAAAAAAAATACACTTTTTCCACCTAAAAGCACCAACAGAATGATTATCAAGGCTCTACCTCAGTTTTTATTTTTGAAAAAAAGTAATATCATTTGTAATGATAGTCCCTTTTTCTTGATTGCCTTTCTAAGATCTTTTAATGCACGGTATATATTTGTACGAGCCGACTCAACCGAAATCCCCAAAATGCCGGCAATCTCTTTGTATGAAAAATTTTGTTCAAATCTTAACATCAGCCCTTCTCGTTGTCCGTCTGATAATTCTTTCATTACCTCTGCTAAAATTTTATAATTTCTATCTTCAGTTTCCTTGTCTATAAGATTATCTTCAAAAGCCATTACCGGAATATCATTATCCAATAATAACTGGTCGCTTCTTAATAAAGAAACTGTTCGCACTTGTTCTTTATATATGAGTCTTCTCAAAGAACGAAAAAGATAAAAGAGAATATTATTTGTATCAGAGAGACGATCACGATATTTATATAAATCCAAAAAGAGGTCATGAATACAATCTTTTATGAGGTCTTTGTCTTTTGAAAAATGTAATCCATAACCATATAGCGCATCAAAAGACAAATCATAGAGTGTAAAAAAAGCGAGATCATCACCTTTTTTAAATTTTCTCCATAAGAAAGGGTCTATTTGGGGCTGTTTAATTTTTTCTGGTTTAGATTCATCACACATATTTTGGTAAAAATATAAAAATGATTAATTTATATAAAATGAAAATAAAAACTATTGCTTTAAATATAAAAAATGATTCATACCAAATACAGACTAATGAAAAATGATAACATCTTCTTAATTTTAATAGTGAAAGGAATTTATATATGATCAATTAAAACGAATGTTACACTCAAGGCGATGCTAATACAACAAATCTTCAGAGTGTTATTAAAAATAAGTGAAATTAAAAAATGAATCTATCAAGTCGATTGTTTAACATCTGAACTTATTGGACAGTTTAGAATATAACTTGTAAAACTGTCTAAAACGTTAACAAAGTAAACACGCAGGTTGAACTCCGTTTTTCGCTTATAGATTCTCCTCACTTTTCTGAAACAGAAAAGGAAATCCTCCAAAACAAACTGAAAAACCGAATTAATTCTGACGGAGAACTTGTTTTTGTATCAAGTAGCGAACGCAGTCAATTAAAGAATAAACAAAAAGTTGTTGAGCGGTTCTATATCCTGATTGAAAAAGCCTTAACACCTGTGAAAAAGAGAATTAAAACCAAGCCTACTCTTTCATCAAGAATAAAACGTCTGGAGGGCAAAAAGCAACTCTCAGAAAAGAAACAAATGAGAAAAAGACCAGGAATATAAATTCTTCGTTTCATAAATGGATTCAGATGTATAATTGCAAACCCCAATCTAAACCATTAATATGTTCTTATCTCCGCGAAAAATATTTTTCGGAATACAATATTTCAAATCCAATTTTTTAATCGCAAAAAGACATTGATTTGTAGAAGAAATCACGGTCATTTTTATAACTACATCATATAAAAATTCGTATAAACACTAGCTACAGAGACAAAGGTCTTGTAAGCATTTTTTCATAGTAGATCCTAATTTGTTTAGATTAGGTGAGAAAGCATCCTTGCAGAAGCGGGGGTGCTTTTTTTGATTTACTGTTTCGTTAAAATATAAGCTGTCACAAAAGCAACAGGAATAAAAAAATCTCAGAAAAAACAAGATGCGAAAGGGCCCAGATTTTTAGAACCAGGGTCTCCCCTTTCGCTACCTGAACTATCGTATAATTACCTTATTTGTCTTTCTGCTTACTCCATTATCTACTACAAAAAAATAGGCCCCGGGTTTAAATTGGGTTAACGGAATTACTGTTTGTTTGGAACGAATCGTATACTGTTGAAGGCTCCTACCGGTAATATCTACTATTTGCAGTCTGCAGTCTTTAAACTCTACTAATTCAAGCGTTAATTGTTCTGACGCGGGATTGGGATAAATACGAATTTCCTGCACAAAATTATTTAAATCGTTAATTCCCGTAACTTCATTCGCATAGTAATAAAAGTCTTTCGTGTCGAGTTCCCAATCAGAAGCTGTACTTTTTAAACTTAAATGTTTATACCGGTGCAGCTGTTTTATCAGACCATCGGAATTGTAGAAGTATTCATGTTTCCATTCATAATTCCAATCATTGTTTACACTGTCGTATGTGCAATATTCATGTTTGTATAAATACTCGTTTTCATATTCATACAGATTACATACACAAGAATCCCACTGACACCGGACACTATCGTAACAAAACTGATATTGTCTTTCCAACTGATTGTCGATGTTATACTGAAACTCATATTTATATTGCTTTGCCCATTGATTTTCCACACTGTCCCACTGGTACTGACAACTTGAATCCTGGCAGTTTAAATTGTTATAGTAATATTCATTTTTGAAAGAATATTCCCATTCATTGGCTTCATCATTCCAGCAATACATTAACTGCTGGGTAACAGAGTCGCTGTTGTTATATTCATATTCGTACTTAAAAGCATTCTTCCAGGTATGAGTTAATGAGTCTCTTTGCTGAATTACATTGCTATCTTTTTTACCATTCTTATATCCGTACGCATGTTTAATGGTTTGTTGCCACTGAGCAGTTCCTGAATCCATTACATAAACATCACTTTGGGTAAGTTCACCTGCCGCATTGTAAGTGTATTGATTTTTAACCTTTTCCTGCCAGCCGTTTTGCCACTGAAATTGAATTTCTTCTCTAATAGTCTGGCTACCGTTTGTGCGATTTTGATACTGAATTTTGTACTGATAAGACGAGTCGTTCCCATAATACTTAAACTGAACCATCGAATCGAGTTGATTCTGATCGTCCATAACGAAGTAATCAGGATGGAAGTTTGCTTCATAGGCATTTACGCTTTGTTTTTCGGGGTTTTGCCAATCACGCTCATTGGCTAATGAAGTATGGTAAAACCCAACAATCAATCCCAGAATAAGGGATATAAGTAGAAGTTTCTTCATGGTTAATCTTATTTTGATTTTGTTTCTTTATACTTATCCGAATAAAAAACAATTAACCCTACCTTAATTTTCTCTTTTTTGAAAATATTTTAAGATTATACTTTTACTAATCTTTATGAAGGTACGCTTGTGTCCATAAAAAAAGACTGTATCAAAACATTCAGTATTTTGTTACAGCCTTTTTGTTCGCATTCAACAACCCTCAGGTATTTTCAGTTGTTCAACAGCGTATTTTATAACACCTGCAAATTTTATTTTTAACAGGATTACGAAATAATTTACCTGATAATCGAATTAAACAGCAACTTAAACGTACCATCGGTTTGATCACGATGTTGGGTGCGAAATCCAATCAAAACAACTTCACCTTCGCCGTATTTAACGGTTAACATTGCTTGTTTTTTTGCAACTGTTTTTTCACCAATTAGCCAGCCGCTTTTCAAAAGATTTTTGTCTTTGTATCGGGCGATGGTAGTGTAATCATCGTTGTGACGTCCTGGAAGCACTTCAAAAGCCGGACTTGAGTAGTTGACTACCAGACCTTCATCCGGCATTCCGTAAGCCAGTGGTTGTGTATTGTCGAAATCGACTTTTAAGGTTGATCCGGGGCAGAACCATTGTGTCGACTCCAGCCCCTGCGTTACATTTTTGATCTTCAGATCAAAAACATCAGTAGCAAAGTCATACGAATTACCAAATACAACCAGCGTTCCACCTTCGCTTACGAAAGTTTTCAGTGCCTCGGTTCCTTCTTTTCCTAAACTGCCGCGGTATTTTTCGGGATAATCTGCCGCCGGACTCATCCAACTGTTTCCCTTAAAATCTCCGGTAATCATAGCTTTTGAATCGCTTGGCAAAACAATAACATCGTATTTTTTACCGAGACTTCCGGCATTGATCTCTTCACTCATCAAAGTAGTGTAATCAAATCCGAAATCTTCAAAACAAAGTCTCGTCCAGCCCTCATCACTGTTTCCTCCGAAATAACGCTGAAACAAGGCCGTTCTTCCACGGACAACGTCGTGCAAATCTACGCCCGGAATACTTTCCAACGGAAGAAAACAAACCCCGGTTTTTGCTGCAATTTCCGTTAACTTATCTTCTGCAGCTTTTTCAATAATAAAATCACCAGGACGAAGATCTTCGATAGCAGCATCCGTTCTTTTTATCTTGATATTTTCATCCAGGAGAAGATTCACTGCTGCAAAAGCCGCGTTCTCCCTGCCATCGATCCAATAACCGGCGGTTCCTTTTTCAACTGTTCCGGGAATATTTTCAAGCGTCTTGATTATCGGAAATGCAGTTTTAATATCTGAAGAAAGCGGATCAACATCCACTCCCATAAATTCGTTCATGGTGTGTGTTGCCATATCGTAAGGTTGATATGGAACTCCGTTTTCGCTTCGTGTCCACGAATTATCTGCGTAATGCGTTTCGGTCAGCAAATTCATGATCAATCCCATTCGCGGCTGAGCCAGTGTAATGATGTATGAACCTTCTCCGTAGATCTTGCTTTCGGCAACAAATTCCTCATCTGCTTTTCTAATCTCGATTCCTGATTGCAACAATTTGTTGATCATTTTTATCGCACTTGAATGATCGTGCTGTTCCATCGGAATAATGAGGGTTTTTATATTCGCTTCAGCACCGCGATTTGTTTGACGTTCTGCTTTCAGAACAGCAGTTTCCAGAACAGTCTCTTTATTTCGGGCTGCCAGATCAAGAGCCGACCAGGCTGCTGATTTCTGTTGTGCAACGATATCGCGCAAATGCCACCAACCACCCGGCCACGGATCAGGGAAAGTGGATTGCGCCTCGTAGTCCTGAAACATCCGCACATTCCCTTTTAACTGGTCGGGATGTACATAAACCGGAGTGGCCAGATTCACACCTGCCGATTCGGTTAACATACCTGCAATGTTGTGAAATGGAGTAATCCAGTGCCAACCAAAGTGTCCCCAGCCAGCGTATTGAGCCGCATTTAAAACTCCCTGAAATCCCCCTTCTTCCAATTTATAAGCGATGTGTGCTCCGTACCAGCTCAACTCGCGCCAAACCAGCGGATCGGCATACGGACGTATCGGGTCGCAATAAGGAGGAACATAAAAACGAGCTCCGTAAGGTCCCATGTGGTGGTGATCAACATAAGCTTGTGGTTGCCAGTCGACATACATTGCTTTTGCCATGTAGCGCGATTCCTGCAGATTAAAATAATCGCCATCGCGGTTGTTGTCGTGCCCGCAATATTTATGGTATAAATAAGGCATGCTTAAACCTTCGTATTCGGTTCCCACTGTTTCGTTGTACCAGTCGGTAATCATCACTTCTCCGTCGGGATTGAAACAGGGAACCATAAAAAACAAAACGTTATCAAGAATTCTTTGCGCCTCGCTGTCATCGCGGGTGAGCAAATCGTAAGCCAGTTCCGGGCTCATTTGTGTCCCTCCAACTTCGCTGGCATGTAAACTCATCGATTCAAAAACAATGGCTTTGCCTTCTTCGATATAAACTTCAAGCGAATCTTTGGTTACTCCGCGCGGATCGGTTATTTTTTTATTGATGAACTGCAAGCGATCAAGGTTTGCAAGGTTTTTAGGTGACGAAATAATAGTTAACAAAAACGGATGTCCTTCAGACGAAGGCCCCAAATCCATCACTTTTATTTTATCACTTTGTTTTTCCAACTGATAAAAATATTCAACTATTTTATCCCAGCGGGCAAGTTTATAATCGGCTCCCATTTGGAACCCAAAATATTCCTCGGGCGAGGTAACTTTCGTTTGAGAAAACGATTGAAAGGAATTCAACACAAATGCGAATCCCAAAATACAGATAAATGCAAATTTTAATATACTTTTCATAACAAATAGATTAAATCAAACTAAAGCTGACTAAATTATGAAATAAAAAATACATTATGGCGACAATTTGAAATAATATTCTGCGATAATACCGGAACCCAGAAAAAATACAGATTACTTCGCTTCAATCTTAATGACGCTGGATTAGTTCATGTTTATATTTGGATACAATCTGTTTAAAAATTTGAATGCGACTGATAACAGTGTTCCCTGAACTACATAATTTCCTTTTTCAATATTTAAGACCAAATAAAATCCACAGAACCGAACCTGATCTTTTTAAAAATGTTTTGTTTTCTTTGTAGGTTACAAAAACAAGCTATAGGACAGATGAGAAATATATTCGAGAAGATTGCTAAAATATTAACCCGCATTGTGGATTGGTTCTATTTCCCGATCTTCCATTTTATACCAAAAGAAATATTCAGATACGCTGCCACAGGAGGCGCAAATACCCTACTCGACATTTTGCTTTATTTTGTGTTTTACCGCTATATTATTGCTATGCAGATTGTTGATCTGGGTTTTGTTGCTATCAGCCCACATATTGCTGCTTTTATGTGTGTATTTCCTATTACTTTCGCTACAGGATTCTTTTTGGGAAAATATGTCACATTTACATCATCAGAGTTAAAAGGAAAAACGCAGCTCATCAGATATATGTTAACAGTTTCGGGATCTATTTTATTAAACTATGTATTTCTGAAACTTTTTGTTGAATATTTCGGATGGTATGCAACCTTTTCGAAAATTGTAACTACGTTCCTGGTTATTATTTACAGCTATACTGCACAACGCTATTTTACATTCAAAACAGGTAAAAGTGTAATTTTAAAACGAGTCAGGGCATAATTTTCATTCTGTAAACCGATTGTTCTTTTATTGAAATAGCTATCTTTAGTTTTCAATTATGGAACGTAACCGGCAAAAATATTACCCAACCATTTTACAGGGCATTCACCTGGTAATTTTATACATATTCATTCAAACTGTTATTGATTTTCCGCTGGCAGTAATCGATTATTACAAGGGGACAGAATATTTGTATAATCCGATTAAGAAAATAGCACTTGGTGTTGGCTCGGTTGTATTTATTCTTATTTACGGTGTAAGAAAATCGAAAATCCCTGTTCTGGAAATATTTCCGGTAAAAAAATTTAATCCTTTAATTCTAATTCCCATGGCCACCTTCATCTGGGGTGCCCAAAACTTTCTGGACGAAGTAAATATATGGGTTGCCGATAAAATACCTGCTCCATATTGGTTTTTGGAACTGTTCAACAAAGTGTTTGAAGGCGATTACGGATGGACAGGTGCATTTTTGAAAGTTGCAGTAGTAGCGCCAATTGTGGAAGAATTAATATTCAGGGGAATGATTTTGAACGGATTCCGCAGAAATTATAACGGTTTTATAGCCGTTTTTATGTCGGCACTCCTATTCTCGTTATTTCACCTTAATCCATGGCAAATGCCCGCCACTTTTATTCTGGGATTATTAGTGGGCTGGTTAATTTTACGCACCAATAATATATTTGTAGCTATTATCGGACACTCGATGAACAATGCCGGAGTTTTACTCACCGTTACCTTTTGGGACGAAATAAAAGAACAACCTATTTATCTGCTTGAAAAAGAGAACTTCCTTTATTTAAGCGGATTAGTGATGCTACTGTCGATTATTTTAATGTATTTTACAAGTATTCCATGGTTTCGTAAAAAGCAACAAAAATAATTTAACCAATAAAACAAAAATCTTTAGCGAATATTAGCCTGGCGCTGACGGTTATATTAACATTTATATTCTTTTTTACTTAAAAATCCAATTAGCCGAAAACAAGAGTAATTTCGCAGCGGAAATGAAAACATTACTACTTTCTAAAATTTCCCTACACAAATTAGACAAATATGAATAAGAAAGAATCCACATCGGCATTAGGCACTGAAAACGTATGGAAATTACTATTGCAATACGCCATTCCTTCAGTAATTGCCATGACTGCTACCTCGTTATATAACATTACCGACAGTGTTTTTATCGGACAGGGAGTTGGTGCTTTAGCTATCTCGGGACTAGCCATCACCTTCCCCCTAATGAATCTTGGAGCAGCATTTGGTTCGCTGGTAGGCGTGGGAGCGTCTACTCTAATGTCGCTCCGACTGGGACAGAAAGACTACAGTTCTGCCAACCGGATTCTGGGAAATGTTTTTGTATTAAACCTCATAATCGGCATATGCTACACCATAGCAGTGCTTGCCTTTCTTGATCCCATTCTTATTTTCTTCGGGGCAAGCGAAGTAACACTACCCTACGCCCACGATTATATGCTGATTATTTCGATGGGAAACCTGATAACCCATATGTATCTTGGCCTTAACGCTTTGCTCAGAGCAACAGGACAGCCAAAGATTGCTATGACAACCACTATTTTATCCGTAATTATCAATAGCATTCTTACACCCATTTTCATTTTTGGATTGGATATGGGAATTAGGGGCGCTGCAATTGCAACAATTCTTTCGCAGACGGCGATGTTAATATGGCAAATAAAAATCTTCAGTGATAAAAACAAGTTAATACACCTGCAACGAAGTGCTCTTTCGCTTAAACGCAGAATTGTTGTCGATTCGCTTGCGATTGGTATTTCACCTTTTTCTATGAATGTCGCGTCTTCTGTAATTGTAATCGTAATCAACCAGAGTTTGACCCGACATGGAGGAGACCTTGCTGTTGGAGCATTTGGAATCATTAACAGGATTATGTTCCTTTTTGCAATGGTTGTTATGGGATTAAATCAGGGAATGCAACCCATTGCAGGATACAATTATGGGGCACGTAAAGCAGACAGAGTTACGGAGGTTTTGAAACATACTATTTTACTTGCAACAGGTGTTATGCTGCTGGGATTTCTGTTAGGAGAAATCTTTCCACGTGCAGCGGCATCAATTTTTACCCACGAAAAAGAATTAACCGACATTGCAGTTACCGGTCTTCGAATCGTATTTATTACTGCACCGATTATAGGCTTTCAAATGGTTACATCAAACTTCTTTCAAAGCATCGGCAAACCGGGAAAAGCCATTTACCTGTCGTTAACAAGGCAAGTGCTTTTTCTTCTGCCCTGTTTACTTATTTTACCTTCATTTTTTGAGGTAAAAGGAGTATGGATGAGCATGCCTGTTGCCGACCTTTTTGCAAGTTTGAATGCCGGATACCTGTTATGGCTTGAATTCAGAAAAAATAAAAATGTGTAAATCTTAAGATATAAGCTATGCCTGAAAAATACTATATAAACATCGGTCGTCAGATAGGTAGCGGAGGCCTCGAAATAGGAAAAAAACTGGCAAAAGAACTGGATATAACCTGTTACGACCGCGAACTGATACAAATTGCGTCGAAAGAGAGTGGACTGGGAAAAGAATTTTTTGAAAAAGCCGATGAAAAGGACAGCCACAGTATTTTTGGAGGCATGTTCGGAATGCGCTCTTCTTTAATCGACCAGATTTACAGCGGCTACTTTTTAAGTAACGAAAATCTGTTCCAAATCCAGAGCGAAATAATCAGGGAAATAGCAAATAAAGAATCAAGTGTTTTTGTGGGCAGATGTGCCGACTATATTCTGAAAGATTTCCCGCGATGTTTAAATGTATTTATAACTGCCGACATGGAGGACAGGGTGAAAAGAATCTCTGAGAGTCATGAGTTATCTGAAGACAGAGCTGAATATTTCATTGAAAAAATGGATAAGAAAAGAGCTGGTTATTACAATTATTTCAGTAATAAAACATGGGGCAATGCCAGTTCGTACCACCTGAGTATTAATTCGTCAGTTCTGGGGATAAACGAAACGGTTTCTTTAATACTTCAGTGTGCAAAAACGAAATTCAAACTATAGCTAGTTTGCAGTAAAATAGTATATTGCATAATCAAAGAAATAGAGTTTCCTCAAATTTAAATCTACAACAATGGATTATGTTTTAATTGCCTTTGGTGTTATTTTAATTGTAAGCGGAATATTAGGATGTGTTCTTCCCATTATCCCGGGGCCACCATTAAGTTACATTGGATTGTTGCTCTTACATTTTACGGAACGCTACCAGTTCTCTTCTAAATTCCTGATTATCTGGGCGATTATTACAGTTGTGGTTTATGCACTCGATTATGTTATACCTGTTTGGGGAACTAAAAAATTCGGAGGCAGTAAAAGAGGCGTTTGGGGAAGTATCATCGGTTTAGTGATCGGTTTATTCTTCTTCCCTCCGTTAGGAATTATTATCGGGCCGTTTTTAGGAGCAGTAATAGGAGAACTTACTGCCGGGAAAGAACACAAAGAAGCCTTAAAATCAGGTTTTGGTTCGTTTATTGGTTTTTTGGCCGGCACTCTTCTTAAACTAATTACCTCGGGAATGATGACCTGGTATTTCTTCAAAGAAATGATTGTGTGAAGCTGGAAGACGAAACTGTTCACCGGTCGACTTCAGTTCACCCGATGAATAGTTATGATGCAATTTCCTTTTGACTTCGGTGTCTTGTATTTCGACTTCATAAAAAATAAACATAATCAGGTTCATAATATTTCCCGAACATTTAAGTTTAGTTAATAGTTACATCTTTTTTAATGGTACTTTTGCTACGTGGCAAAAAAGAATTCAAATACAGCAAAGCGTAAAAAGAGCAGCTCGAAGAAAACGAATAAAAAATATCCTGTTCTAAAGTTTATTCTTAATGCAGGAATAGTCTTATTCTTACTTGGATGCCTGTTCTTTATTTTAGTATTTCTGGGAGTTTTGGGACCTGTTCCTTCAAAATCTCAACTAAGGCAAATCAACAATCCTCTTGCTTCAGAGGTCTATTCTGCCGATGGCAAGATTCTGGGACGGTATTACGTTGAAAACAGAAGTTACGCCTCATTCGATGAGATTTCGCCCAATGTTATCAATGCCTTGGTTGCCACTGAAGATTCACGGTTTTACGAGCACCGTGGCATTGACGAAATTGCCCTGGCCCGGGTCTTTTTCAAATCAATATTATTACATCAAAGCACTTCTGGTGGAGGAAGTACCATTAGTCAGCAGATAGCAAAAAACCTTTTTCCCCGCGTTGATTACGGGCCTTTATCGATGCCGGTAAATAAACTTCGCGAGGCCATTATCGCTTATCGGATGGAACGTATCTACAACAAGCAAGAGATCCTGGCTTTGTATTTGAATACGGTGTCGTTTGCCGAAAATATTTTTGGGATTGAAGTAGCAGCTGAACGTTTTTTCTCGAAACCTCCATCAAAGCTTGATGTGCACGAGGCTGCTGTTTTAGTAGGAATGCTAAAGGCAAATAATTACTATAATCCTCGCACACATCCCGATCGCGCGTTGGGGCGCAGGAATGTGGTTATCGATCAGATGGTAAAATCAGAATACCTGACTCCGGACGAGGCACAAAAATACAAAGAGAAACCACTGGGTATTAAATACAGACTTATTTCATACAACCAGGGACCGGCTCCCTATTTTATGGAAAAACTCAAGCCTGAGTTGCTTGAATGGTGTGAAGACAATACCAACGAAAACGGAGAACCTTACAACCTGTACACCGACGGGTTAAAAATAACAACCACTATTGATTACAACCTTCAATACTATGCACAGCAGTCGGTTAAGGAGTATATGAAGAACCTGCAAAAGGTTTTCGACAATCACTGGAAATCGAGAGATATCTTTAAAGAAAATCCGAAAATACTGCAAAGTGCTATACAAAATCGTAATACAAGTGGAGCCGGCTACCAGGATGAACTAAAAAAATACAACGCAAAAACGCATGCAACTTTATTCACTTGGGACGGGTTAAAAGATGCCAGTGTTACCCGACTCGATTCATTAAAACATTATCTGAAATTGCTCAATGCAGGTTTTATAGCCATCGATCCGCATGATGCAAGTCTAAAAGCATGGGTGGGTGGAATTGATTACCGTTTTTTTAAATACGACCACGTAACTGCTCCACGGCAAACCGGTTCAACATTTAAACCTTTTGTTTACCTAGCTGCACTGGAAGAAGGAATTCCTGCCGACGAGTATTTTGTAAACATGTATAAAGTTTACGAAGACTACAACGATTGGGCGCCACGTAACTCACACAATGAGTACGGAGGATATTACAGTATGAAAGGTGCTCTGGCAAAATCACTCAACACCGTTTCGGTTGAGGTTCTGCTGGAAGCCGGCATTGATGAAACCGTTGAAGTTGCTGAAAATTTGGGAATTACAGCCGATTTACCTGATTATCCATCCCTGGCACTGGGGGTAGCTTCCATATCGCTAAAAGAAATTGTTGAAGCTTACGCCGGTATTGTAAATGATGGGAAACGGGTAAAAACCAATTACCTGGTTGAAATTGCTGACAAAAACGGGCAGGTGCTGGAAACATTTCATCACGAACTGGAAACCGAGCCGGTGGTTGCTCCGGAAAACTGTCGTGCTGTAATTAATATGTTGGAAGCAGTGGTTGACGGTGGAACAGGAAGAGGAATTCGAACTATTTATAATATTCCAGGCGATTTTGCAGGAAAAACAGGAACAACACAAAATAACTCAGATGGCTGGTTTATCGGAATTACTCCTAATCTGGTTACCGGGTGCTGGGTTGGTGCCGATGATCCGAGAGTACATTTCCGTACAACAACCTACGGACAGGGAGCTTATATGGCGCTTCCTATTGTTGGAAAATTCTTTCATAAAACCTATCGCGACTCAAAATTTGCATACCTGAAAAACAGCTCATTCCCCGAGCCTGAACCGGAACTGCTGGCGATGTTAAACGAACCGACTTACAAAGATGTTCTGGATATTGAAAAAAGGACATTTGATCTGGCCAGCATATTCAAAAAGAAAGAAGAAAAAACATATCTGGGAAAACGAGAACAGACGGAAGCTCCGAAAAAAGAAGGGCAGCTCTGGAAAAAAATTAAGAGTATTTTCAAGAAAAAAGATAAACGATAATTACGCGAAACGATCATCAGAACGGGTTTTTACAGCCAAATCATCTTCCTTATTGTCCAGCCAGCCGCTTTTTGCATCCAAGCGGTTATCAACCTGACGAAAAAATGGTTTAATATCGAGCAAAGGAGTTTGGTCGAGCATATCGGCACCCTTAAAATAAATTTTATTGCCTTCAATTTTTATTATCTCAACCGTCGATAATCCAATAGGAGAAGGGCGCTTTGGGGTTCGCGTGGCAAAAAGTCCATGCTCTTTGTTGTCCATAAACGGCTTAACCTTTAGTTTGAAATCTTTTATTTTATGAAAATAATACAGTAAAATGATGTGAGAAAAACCATCAAGACTTTGCAAAGCTTCTGTTAATTCAGGTTCCAGTTCCACTACTCCATCGAACTCACCTGCTCCAACTGACTGAATAGGAATATTTTCAATTGTTTTATGAGGAGTTGAGATTTTGCCAATAACCTTAAGCTCTACTTTTGCTAACTGTTTCATCTTCTGCAGTATCGAATTTATGCTCAATATACTTCTTTTTTACGAAACAGTATTTCTCAAATTTTATCTAAAAATTCCTTATCGAATTTTCATTTTTTGTTTAAATTAGCGCCCACAATTCGGGATGTAGCGCAGTCCGGTAGCGTACGTCGTTCGGGACGACGGGGTCGCAGGTTCAAATCCTGTCATCCCGACTTGATAATTAACGAGTTACAATATTGTTTTGTGACTCGTTTTTTCTTTTGCCCCGATTTTCATTAAAAAAAATGGACAAAGCAAATACAAAGAAGAAGGAAATCCTTTAACCATAATTAGTTTGCCAACATAAACTCAATCCCATGCATCAATCCATCCAGCTCGGCTAACCCTTTTAGTCTTCCGATTAGCGGATACCCGGGATTGTATTCGTGTTTGTAATCTTCCATTATTCTGATGCCGTGATCGGGCCTGACAGGCATTTTAAAATCATTTCTGCCGCATTTTATTCTACGTTGCTGCTCTTTTATAAGGGCAAACATTATTTTCATCATATCCTGCGATCCGGTTAAATGACCCGACTCATAGAAACTACCGTCATCGAGCAGAAGGGTATTTCGCAAATGCACAAAATGAATGCGTTCGCGGGTTTTTTCTATAATTTCCACCAGGTTATTTTCTTTTCTGGCAGAAAGCGATCCTGCACAAAAAGTTACGCCATTGTTTGGAGAAGTATTCGCATGAAATAACCATTCATAATCATCCAACTGCCCTATAATGCGTGGCAATCCTAAAATCGGGAATGGTGGATCGTCGGGGTGGATCGCCAGTTTTACACCGGCTTCCTCGGCGACGGGAATTATATCATCGAGAAAAGCTTTTAAGTTATTTCGCAACTGTTCTTTCCCAATGCTTTTATATCGATCGATAAATTCCAGGAAAAGGCCTTTCGGATCAGAAACAGAACCATCAATTACACCATCGATAAAACCTTGCGTAACAACAATTATATTGTAAGCCAGTTCTTCTGCTTCCTGCTCAGTCATTTTTTCAAAAACCTGCTTTGCTTTTTCAATCATTTCGGCAGGATAATCACCTTCAGCTCCCGGTCGTTTTAATATAAAAACATCGAAAGCAACAAAAGTCGGGAAATCAAAATACATTGATTCTCCGCCATTTTTTAGCTTGAAATGCAGATCGGTGCGGGCCCAGTCGAGAACCGGCATAAAATTGTAACAAATGGTATCAATACCACATTCTCCCAAATTACGAACCGACTGCTGGTAATTGGCAATTAAACGCCCGCGATCTTTCGAGCATATTTTTATCCCCTCAGAAACAGGAAGACTCTCTACAACGCTCCAACGCATACCGCGTTTTTCGATAGCTCTTTTCACTTTCAAAATCTCTTCAAAAGGCCACACCTCGCCATTCGGAATGTGATGCAGGGCAGTAACTATTCCTTCCACTCCCATTTGCTGCAAATCATCAAGGGTTACAAGATCCTTCTCGCCAAACCAGCGCCACGTTTTTTCCAAAGCCATTTTCTATTCTTTTACAACTTTTTAAAAATGAAAGTGGTAATGCCATTATAAACAGACACCCCACTTTCTTATCTTATACTACTAAAACAATTTTTATTGCCGACAGGTTCATGTTTAAACGCCACTAAACGAGCTAAAGCCACCATCAACAGGAAGAATTACTCCTGTAATAAACGATGCGGCATCAGAGCACAAAAATTGTACTGCTCCGTTCAACTCTTTAATATCGCCAAAGCGTCCCATTGGTGTACGTGCCAACACTTTTTTACTACGCTCGGTGTACGATCCGTCCGGGTTTATCAATACATTCCGGTTCTGATCGCCAATAAAGAATCCCGGAGCAATGGCATTCACCCTGATTTTTTCGCTGAATTTAGTAGCCATTTCCATTGCCATCCACTGGGTAAATATGTTGATGGAAGTTTTAGCGGTTGAATACCCCAGCACCCTTGTAATCGCTGAGTAAGTTGCCATCGACGAGATAGTGATAATACTCCCCTCGCCTCTTTCTGCCATCGATTCACCAAACACCAAACTTGGATAAACCGTGCCGTTCATATTCAAATCGTTCACTTTCTCAAAGTCCTCGATTTTCATATCAAAAACAGTCTGGTCTTCGGTTAAAGTAGCACCCGGCATATTTCCTCCGGCGGCATTTATCAGAATATCTACTTTTCCCCATTTATCAAGTACCAATTCGCGTGTTCGCTTTAATTCATCCACTTCCAAAACACTTGAAACAAAACCTAAGGCCTCACCTCCCATTTGCTGAAGCTCTTCAACCCTGTTATTTACATTTTCTTCGCGAATATCAAGAATGACCACTTTTACGCCAGCTTCAATCAAACTGCGTGCAATGCTTCCCCCCAATACTCCGCCGCCGCCTGTTACTACAGCTACTTTTCCTTCTAAATCAAACATTTTATTTCTATTTCAGTTTCTTTTATATTACGTTCTATACCAGTTACTTTAAACAGTTTATTGCAAGTATTAGTTCAACAAATACAACAGGTTTTCAGTGTTAAATCCTGAACAAATTATTTGCATAATCCATTGTAACTATTTGATTTATAACGCTGCAAATATAAATTAGATTCCCACGCATGAATAATACGATATTTACACAGCATGATACTATATTAACTAATAAAACAAGCGTACTGATCGTATTAAAACAACAAAGCCACACCAAAATTTAGCTGGTGTGACTCTGATAGTTGTTTATTATCTTTTAATCAGCGAATAAGACGAAACGCATTAAGCAATGCAGACTTATTCTATTGATTTATTCCTTCAATAGTTAAAATATTTCCATTTTCATCATACTCCAGTTCAACAACCTTCATACTACGCAGCCAGGTTTTTCCTCCTGAAGGCACACTATCATGATGAAACAGATACCATTTACCTTTAAATTCTACAATGGAATGATGGGTAGTCCAGCCCACAACCGGCGTTAAAATTACCCCCTGGTAAGTAAACGGACCATAAGGATTATCGCCAACGGCATAGCACAATTTATGTGTATTTCCGGTTGAATATGAAAAATAATGCTTGCCATTGTATTTGTGCATCCACGATGCTTCGAAGAAACGTCGGTCGTGGTCGCCGGCTTTTATCGGCTCTCCATTTTCATCCAAAATAACAACTGCTTTTGGCTCTTCGCTAAATTTCAACATATCATCATTTAATTTGGCAACACGTGCCGGCAATGCCGGTTCATCATCAGCGGGTTCCTGTCCGCACTCAATGGCTTTGTTGTTGCGAAAGCGTTGCAACTGTCCACCCCATAATCCGCCAAAATACATATAATGGGTGCCATCTTCATCTTCAAAAACACAGGGATCAATAGAATAGCTTCCTTTTATTGGCGCGTCTTTAGGCACAAAAGGTCCTTCCGGTTTATCGCTGATGGCAACACCAATCCTGAAAATATCGGTTTGATCTTTTAATGGAAAATAGAGATAATACTTCCCGTTTTTAAACGCACAATCGCTGTCCCACAACTGGCGCCCCGACCAAGGAATATCTTTCACATCGAGCGCAACGCCATGATCGGTAACTTCTCCTTCGATTTCATCCATCGAAAAAACATGATAATCGCGCATATCGAAATGATCGCCCAAATCGTTCTCAGCAATGCCCGATTCAACATCGTGTGAAGGGTAGATATAAATCTTTCCGTTAAAAACATGCGCTGCCGGATCGGCAGTATAAAGATTGTCTACAAGGTATCGTGCTTTCTTCATTCTTCTTTAAATTTTACTTTCTAATGGGTTAAGGTAAAGAATACCCGGAGGGCACTGTTTATTACACCTCCGGGATTCTTACTAACTATCTAACTAACGGAAATTCCGAATTTGTTTGCTTCTTCAATTAACTTTGGAACAATACTTTTGGATTGATAATTACGATCGAATAATAACGGGTAATCAGTTCGCCCCGGTATCGGGAAACCATTTTTCCACGATGTTGCATCAGAAACGCCCCAAAGTGTAACCCGGGAAACGGCATCAGAATGTTTCAGAAACAATCGGAAAAAATCGAGCATACGATTATCCCATTCTGTCATTTTTTCTTCCGGTACTCCATGAATGTATGGATTCAATTCCTGCTGGTATTCAAAACTTGTTGCAATATCAGCACCAACATCACGCCGTTTATTTGGCAAAATTGACATATCGAGTTCGGTTACCATTACTTTCATTCCTTCGTTTGCATAGGCAACAATGGCCGCTTCGTAATCTTCCAGCGATGGGCTATCCATTCCAATGTGTCCCTGCATGCCAATCCCGTCAATCCTGATACCTTCAGCTTTGAAATCGCGGATCATCTGAACAATTGCGTCTCTTTTCCCAGGAAACCATTCGTTATAATCGTTGTAATACAATTCTGCATCAGGATCAGCTTCGTGCGCAAACTTAAAAGCAAGCTTTATAAAATCCTCACCTACAATCTGGTAGAATTTACTTTTTCGCCAGCTTCCATCTTCCATAATGGCTTCGTTTACCACATCCCAACCTTTTATCTGGCCTTTATAACGGCCAACTACCTTAGAAATGTGGTTCTTCATACGTTCGATCATCACCTCGCGCGAAACATCATTTCCTTCATCATCGGTAAAAAACCAACGCGGTGCCTGCGAGTGCCAAATCAAACAATGACCGGTAATAAACTTATCATTCTGTTCCCCAAATTCAACAAACTGATCGGGAAGTTTAAAATTATATTCGTCTTCTTTAGGATGAATCCGCTCGCTTTTCATACAGTTTTCAGCTACAATTGCCTTAAACTGATCTTTGATAACCTTAACACCTGCAGTATCTTTTCCGGTAATTTGCCACGCATTCATAGCTGTGCCAATATAAAATTTACCGGCAAAGGCATCTTTTAATGTTGTGGGCTTTTGCGATTGTGTTTCACTGTTACACGATGCAAAAATGCCGGCTAAAAGCACCATTATAAAGAATCTGTTTATCTTTTTCATTTTTATTGATTTATGGTTTAAATTTTTCAGCGAAACAAAAACATTATCAGTGCGGCTTATTACAGCCGCCTCACTCTTAAATCTTCCTGAATCTGAACTTCTTTCTTTTTATTTATTTCGTAAAAGAAAAGCAGTGCCACACCTATCAAAAACGGAATAGACGGATAAATACTTACCAGCATTTTTGCTCCCTGCGCTACACTTTCGGGCTGAACAATCTCCTGTCCTGCTGCAACAGCGTCTTTCGATATGTAACCGTACAATCCAAGTATCCAGGTAACAATAGCACCTCCAATTGCAAGCCCGGCTTTAAGGCCAACCATCATTGCAGAGAATATAATAGCGGTAGCGCGACGATTGTTAATCCACTCCGAATAATCGGCAACATCGGCAATCATGGCCCAAAGAATTGGTGTTGTTACTCCGTAGAAAAACATATGCAGAGCCTGAGCTAAAAACATCAATCTCACATCTTTTGTACCGTAAAAAATAAATGATGTGATGAACAAGGTGGCGATGAACAAAGTGGTTCCAAACACATCGCGTTTCCCGAATTTATCGGCGAGTTTTCGTGATACGGCAATACCGATCATCGAAAAAATGATTCCCCCGGCATTGAATAATCCAAAGCCTGCTGAAGCTACATCCGACTCAAAAAAGTTCATTCCAACACTTGACAAAAAATCCAGAATTGGCTGGATGAAACTTTGTAATGCAGCTTCATCAACATAGTTATTGAAATAATAAACATACGATCCGCCTTTCATGGCCAGTGTAACAAAAACCAGAATAGTTAATATTAGCATGATGATCCATGGCCTGTTTTTGAACAAATCACCCAAATCATCTTTTAAGCTTGACCTTTGCTCCGGACTTGGAACGACACGCTCTTTAGTTGTAAGAAAAGTAATCAAAAGAAGTATGGAGCCGATGATGGCCATCCAGGTCATTACCGACTCTATTCCGGCTGCTTTATCGCCGTTGCCAACATGTAAAATAATTGGCAGCATAAATACCTGCACAAAAAACTGTGCAAACATTACAGCCGCAAACCGGTATGACGACAAACTGTTTCGTTCCGACATGTCGCCGGTAAGCACACCGCTTAGAGCCGAATACGGCAGGTTACTCGATGCATAAGCAAGCAACAATAAGGTATAAGTTCCGGCTGCGTAGATTAATTTTCCTTTGTATGAAAAATTTGGTGTTGTAAAAGCCAGTATGGCAATTACGCCCAGAGGAATAGCGGTAAATAAAATCCAGGGGCGAAATTTTCCCCATCGTGAATGTGTCCGATCGGCCAAAGCACCAACAATTGGATTAAAAACAAAAGCAGCAACCAATCCAACAACCAGCATTATTACCGATGCGTGTTCATTTTGCAGTCCATAAATATCAGTATAGAAAAAAGCAAGAAAAGTTACCAAAGTCTGAAACACCAGATTTGCAGCCAGATCGCCGAGGCTGTACCCAATTTTTTCTATTACTGAAACTTTTTGTGATGTCGTATTCATTTTATTCGTTCTATTTCTTATTAGTCTTCAGTTGTAAATGGAGATGCCGGCAAACCTTCTTTATTTTTCAGATTCGATCCGGCCGGATTACCATCCCACGCATAACGAACTGCCACAGGATTTTTCACATTTCTGCTCCAGACTTTAACCGTGTTTTTATTCATTACCACTGCTTTTGCCCAAACAAAATTATCGTCTTCGCCTGCAACCTGAAATCCTTCAAGCAAACTATTTGCGTACAATCCTGATCCAACAGAAGAGAAAGTAATCAGAATGCTGCCATCTTCCGTTTTCATCGATTCGTATAAAGGGCCGGCACTTACAATTTCTTTATTTCCATAGGCAACTCGTTCTGCTTCCAAAAATAAACGGCGGGCTACCTCTTTTTTATTGAGAGGATGAATGTCGTTCCATTCGCCAATATCAAAAGCTACTGCCATTCCGGTGTTGGGTAATTCAAGCGCCCTGCGTTGTGCATCGCGTGTTTCTGCCCAGCCATTTTCTACAGGTTGTTTATTCGGAAGGCCCAAATTTGCCAACTGCACAAAAAGGAAAGGCATTTCCGGGATATTCAGTTGATCTCTCCAGTCAACGATCAAATCTTTAAATAACTGTCGGTATTCAAATCCACGCCCGGCATTGGTTTCGCCCTGGTACCAGATTACACCTTTTACCGTATAATTTTTCATTGGATTGATCAGCGAATTGTACAAGCCACCGGGACGAAATCCAGGGTCTCCAAAGTTTGTCCGTGGAGGATTCAGCTCAGCCCCAACATGATAACGCCAGTCGCCGGTAAGGTCGACCACCTCGTTTCCAACGCGCACTTCGTATGGTTTTTCTTCTACAAAACCGCCTCGTCCACCCTGGTTAAATACACGCACCATCACTTTATTTTTACCGGCTTTCAGAACACCCTCCGGAATGGTATAAATACGTGGGGGATACTGGTAAGTAATATTGCCAACGAAGGTTCCGTTCACAAAAGCTGAGTCACTGTTTATAATGCGTCCCAAACGCAAAATGGCTTCCTGTCCGGCCAAAGATTCGCCGACCTCAAATTCCTTGTAAAACCAAATAGAACCATTCCATAAGTTTACGCCTTTATCGCTCCAATAGCCCGGCAACGAAATCTGTGGCCAGTCGGTAATATCCACATCATTTTTCGACCACTTCCCTGTCCCGGGATCCTTTTTGTTTACTTCTGTGCCCCAGTTATAAGGTTTAATTTCTCCATTCTTTTCAACATAAGCCGCGCGCATTGAATCAATTTGTGCACTTTGAGCGAGCCATTTGTCAAGGAAAGGAGTTACTTTATCTTTGCTCAACCATGCTTCTGCAGGCGATCCGCCGATAGCAGTGCTTATAATTCCAACTGGCACATTGTAGTTTTGATGAATTTTGTTGGCAAAAAACCAGGCAATAGCCGAAAATTCCATATTATTTTCAGGAGTTGACGACAGCCACTTTCCATCAGGATAATCGACTTTTTCTTCCTCTGCGTTTTCGCGTGTTGATGACCGGAAAAGACGGATCTGATTGGTATTTATCTTTCGTATTTCGTCGGCATACAAATCCATTACACGGCGGAGCTGCAATTCCATATTAGATTGCCCCGAAGCTAACCACACTTCGCCAATCAGAATATTGGTCAGCTCAATGTCGTTCACTGTCATGGAATACGGACCACCGGCAGCCATCGCGTCAAGCTCAAGCTGCCAGTTTCCTTTCCTGTCCGCCCTGGTTTTATATTCCTTACCTAAAAATTCTATTTGTACTTTTTCACCAGCATCAGCCCAACCCCAAATTTTAACGGGTTCGTTGCGCTGTAATACCATTCCGTTGCTTACCAAACGTGGCAATTTTACGGCTGCTTTTGATTCTCCGAAAAATACGAAAAACATCAACAGCCCTATAAAACTGTACAGTATCCTATTTGTTTTCATATGATTAAAATTGTTCGTTTTTAGTTGTATCATATGTAACTCGCAGGTTAATCATTGCCTTTTGTGTTTTGAAAAACGTGCTCGTTTCATTCGTTTATAATTTTACTTGTTTACTTTCAGGTGCTCCCAGGAAGCTCGGTTTCAAACCTCCTGTGTCGATCAAAATTTTCTGCAAAACAATTCCCGGTTCCAACACACGAATACGCAAACGGTGCACGCCTGCTTTGTTAATTTTGTGTTTTGTTGTCGTTTCAATAATCCGCTTAGCTTGCCACGGGCCCAATTCTCCCCGGTACGCTCCGTTAATATTAACAACCTGCTCTTCTCCTCCATCAAAAGAAATTGCATAACGTAATCCTTTATTGGCGTTGAAATTCAGCGTTGGTGAAACAAGTACGCTCACGTCGAAATCACCTGTTGATGCAAAATCAACGGCATATTCCAGGTATACCTTGTCGTTTTCTCCGGGGTAGGCATTTTGCGGGAAGGTTGTGATCGCCGATGCTGTTTTCCCAAGATCCGGAATCACTTCCCATTTAATTGTTTCTGTTCCCTGCGCATCCTGATAATTTTCCGCTTCTATGGATACATAACCACCTGCTTCTATAAAGGCCATTTCGGCGTTCGACACTTCGGGCAGAACAAAACGTTCTACATCGGGCATTTTTGCTTGCCGCGGTTCTTGCCAGAATCGGTATCCAATGCGGATCTGGTCCATCATGTGGTTCCATTTACCTCCGGCAATTTGTTGATTGTAATGAACGGTCAGCACAGAATCGCGTTTGAAACAGGCTTCTGCAACATCAGCCCAATAATTGGCTTCAAAATCCCTATTGTCCATCAACTGTTTGTTTTTGGCCACAGCATAATACATCTCATACAAATTGGCAGTGGCATTGGTTGGAAACAGAACGAGTTGATCGAAAGCATCTTTGTAATCATTCGGAATGAGGTTATAAAGCCGCAATGCATCGAATGCCAGATCGCGGTAATCATCCTTAACTCTCTCGTATTCGTTGTAATTATCCAAGCTAAAGGTTTCATCATTAAGCAATTCGGGTGTTACCCGGTGGTTGTATTTTGTATATTGATTGATTATTCGGGCAGCTTCGCTGGCATATCTTCTGCCAAACTGTTCGGCACACCATGTTTCGGTATATTCCAACAGGTTATTCTGATTAAATTGCGCCGGATCCCAGGCCATATCAAGGAAAAAGCTGATAGGAAACTCCATGGGTTTCAGATCGCCAACGTTTACCACCCAAATACGATCCACTCCGTGGCTGTAAGTCAGGTTCATCTGCTCCCAAATGCGTTGAATCTGCGAAACGTTTATCCATTTGTAGTTTCGCGGACCACCCACATAATCAAAATGATAATACATTCCGAAACCGCCTTTGTGTTTTGGCGCATTTATATCCGGAAGTTTGCGCACATCGCCCCAGTTGTCGTCGCATAATAAAAGTGTAACATCATCGGGCACGCGCATTCCTTTGTCGTAATAATCCTGTACCTCTTTATAAAGTGCCCAAACCTGCGGTGTTTCTTCCGGTTTTTCCCCCGTTACATCGCTGATAATTTTGCGCTGATCTTTAACGATACGTTCGAGCAAAGCAATGTTTGTACCTTCACTCATGGCTTCGTCGCCATCGCCACGCATGCCCACAGTAACGAATTTTTCGTAGTCTTTACAACGCTCCATTCCTTCGCGCCAAAATTCCTTTAACACTTCTTCATTTTTTGAATAATCCCACGGTCCTTTGCCATAACGTTGCCACTCCACATGCGATCTTCCAAGCGGTTCGTGGTGGGTAGTATTAATTACAACTCCTAGTTTATCAGCCAGAACAGCATTTTCCGGATCATCGTCGTAAAAGCCCTTTCCCCACATTGCCGGCCAAAGAAAGTTTCCGCGTAAACGAAGGGTCAATTCAAAAATCTGTGCGTAAAATTTATGGTTAAAATCGCCAAACTTTTCGCGCACCCAGTTGCCCAAGGCAGGTTCTTCGTCGTTTAAGAAAATGCCGCGGTATTTTACCTTAGGACTTTGGGTAATTGTTCGTCCAGCTTTTACATACAACGCTGATTTTTTTTCAACCGGAACATCCGCCCACCAATACCAGGGAGAAACTCCCATTTCGCGCGAAAGATTAAGCATTGCGTAAATTGTACCTCGTTTGTCGCTTCCAACTAAAACCAGTGCTTTCTCAACACCTGGAAAAGGATTTTCCACAACCTGCGTCAGGCTTTTTTCATTTGCCCCCTTCAGATCATTAATATCAACCTTACCTGCTTTAATCAGCTGGTCAATCCATCGGTTTTTCCCAAGAGTTCCGGCAAGAATAATTTGTTTAGAAGAAGGTAGCTCGTTGTTGAAAATTTCAACGTTTTTATCGCTCACCAGTTTCATGTCGTTAACAAACCAGCTGGCCACCATTGCAACTCCGGGAAAATCTTCCTTATCTAAAACAAGCGGGGCAATGCTTTCAGTATCGAATAACCTAAAACTGCCAGCATCTTTTGTAGTTGAAACAGATTTATTATTATACTGAGCCTGCACAAATAAAGGAAAAATAACGGCCAAAATAAGCAACGCCGTTATACGCATAATTCCTTTTCTAATTGTCTTTTTGAAATTATTCATTATCTGATTATTTATTTTCCTCCCACCAGGCGGTCCATTTCGCGTAATCAACATCCGCAAACGGGTGAATGGCAACGTTGGTGTTTACGGTATCATTTTCAAGTAAAAACTTATCGATAAAAGCCTTCACCTCCGGACGCTGCACATCGGGCAACTGGCAGTGTGGATGACCGGCAACAATCGAAAATCCAAAACGATCGGGAATTCCAAACTGTTCCCAGACATGTTTTGCAGCCTGACACGAAACATAACCCGACTCATCGGCCAGCCATTCGTAATCGGGATTTCCAAGCACCAGCAAGGCACGCGGCGCAACCATCGCCATCAACTCGTGATGATCGAAGGGAAGTTTTGATACATTGTTGGCAAACTGAAACATACTTTCCATAAACCAAACGTTGTTGGTTCGACCAAGTGTTTCTACATTACCCAGAGTTTCGGAAACACGCCAGGCAGCTGCTCCTCCGCCACCCGATTCCTGAGCAATTGTGAGGGCAATACGCTCGTCGAAAGCGCCCGAATAAAGCGCCATTTTTCCGGCAAAAGAGCAACCTGTAATAGCCAGGTGTTTTATATCGATGGGCAATTCATCGGACACCAGTTCAAGTCCGTCAATCAGGCGACTAACGCCCCACGGCCATGCGGCATACGATCCCATATAAGCCAAATCGGGATATAATTTATTGATAGGTTCATTTCCACGTTTTTGCTGCCAGGCAACTACCTGGCTGAAATCGTATGTGATTTGTGCAATATTTCTGTCTGCAAAAAGATCGGCAGGCAAACTGCCTGATCCGCGTCCAATACCAATTACAGCGGGGAAAGGGCCTTTACCATCGGGTAAAATAATTCTCGATTTTAATGTTAATGTGTTTCCGTTTACAGTAATATTTACGGTAAGTGTATCATTTTCAAAATTTGCTGTAATTAAATCCGGGCTACCTGGTTTTGGGCCAATTTCGTAATGTTGAATTTCGGCGGCTATTTCGTTGCGACGGCGACTCCAGTCACTGAACTTTGTGGAACGCCCGCTGCCGTCAGACCATGCAAAAGGATCTGTTAATTCCTCCACTACTGGAAGTTCATCCAAATCGGGTAACACCGGTTTTTCGAAATCTTTTCCCCTGTTTTCAACATTGTAGACTTTGGGAATTTCCTGTTGCCCGCACGAAAAAAATGTGGCGAAACAACAAAATACAAGTATAAGTTTGATAACGGTTTTCATTTTAATTCAGTTCAAATAGAATATATATAATTTTAGTTCTTTTAAACCAATTTCCGGTTACCAGCAATAGTTGCCATCTGAAAGAAAAGAAGTAAAGAGACTGTCATTGTTTAAACAGTCTCTCACAACTTAAGCTAACTAAAACTAAACCAAATAAATATATTATTCTCCCGACAAGCCATCTGCAAATCCGGCATAGGCGGGTTTTCTGTTATATCCTATAGTCCAAAGTCCAATCGGTTGTCCGGCTCTCCAATAAGAATCAACCGGGCTATCCAACGGACTCCACGCTGTAATACCGTATTGCTGAGCTTCTGGTATAATTTCCAGGTATTTCTCAACAACATATTTATACATTTCTGATTGAGCTTTCAAATCGTCTGCCGTTGCATCGGTGGTTTTAACGCCATCTTCAATGCCGATATCCAGCTCCGAAATTTTAATCAGTTTTCCGGTGGCTGCCAGCAGTTCGAACATTTCCACAATCTTCTCCTTATTTGAATTAGTAGAAATGTGCATCTGGGTTCCAATTCCGTCAACACGGGCACCTTTACTTTCTATGTATTCAACATAGGCGATCAAACCTCTGCACTTATCAATATTGTATTCAAGGTTATAATCGTTGATGAATAATTTATCTTCTGCATTTCCGTATTGAGCAGCCATTTTAAAAGCCTGAACAGCGTAATCTTTGCCCATGTAATCCTGCCAGTAGAAATGGTCGGCCGGCAAATCATCTCTGCCAACACCACTTTTTAATTCGTAAGGATAACCATCATCCATTGGTTCATTCACCACATCCCACGCGTGTACGTAATTTTTTGCAACTCCCATTATACCTGCAATCCACCGCTCAAGTGCGGCTGTAATGGTATCTTTCTTTTCTTCAGGAGTCATTTCAACTGCCTGAATTTCGCCACCATCTTCGGGATTATACCTTTCAACACTGATATTATCGAAATAGTAAGTGGTTGCCGTACTTCCTAAATCAAACGCAATGGCGGTACAACCAGATGTATTGTCGGCAATGGTAATATCAACCGTGATTGTTTGCCAATCGGTTGTAGCGTTAATTGTGCCAAAAAAGTCCCAGTGTTTGTACTCGTAAGGTACCACATGCGCCTGTGTTGAATAACTTACATCTACATCAGCTTTTACGTCCATGGTTAAGCGAAAATGCTGCCCCGTTTCAGTGGCAGGATCGAAGGTTACAAAAAGCTGGGTGTTCCAGTCGTTTTCGCGCACTTCGGCATTGGTTACTTTTAATGCCCTGCCATCGCCATAGGCACCTTCGTCAACAGCCGTAAAACTCATTTCTGCATTTGAATTTCCAAGATAATTTGACTCGTTATCCGATTCAAAATTAATCTCAGTGAGTGCTTGCCATGCCAGGCTATCGCCGGCTTCCGGTTGCTCAACCGGGGCAATAATTCCATTCAGATACGTTGCATTCTGGTTAGCATGCCAGGTAAGTGTGTGTCCATAAATCGTTACTCCCGCCTGCTCTGCTGAATTTATAAAAGCTTCAACACTTGAAAAATTCATGCTACCGTTATTTTGCACTACCGCGCCGTGTTTCATACCGTAGCCGGCAGTTACTTCATCGAAATTTGCAACAATATTATTGTAATCTATACCAAGTTTGTTAAAAGTGCCTACGGAAACACCTGCACCCAATTTAAAATCAGAACTGGCTTCGCGGTTCACGTAAGATTTTAAAACATCATAATCATTCAAATAAGCCAACGGAGAAACAGTTTCCGTTTCCTCCACAGTATGTTCTACTAAGTCATCTTCTTTGCAAGAAACCAGTAAAAAAATGGAAATAATACAAAGAGAAAATATACGTATGTATTTCATCTTATTAAAAATAAGTGGCATATTGTTATAAGATGGAACTTGCATAATTTTAAGTCTGATTTTGATGTTTAAGCAAACAACTATAAATTGAAATCGTATTAAATTATTGATTGATTAATTGTTGAACTCAAATTCTTTACCCGAGGCGTACATTCCGATTGTTGTACCTGTAAATCCGCCTGCTCTGGCAGTTGACAAATAAGAAGCATCAACTTTATCGGCCAATAGTTTCCAGTCATCTTTACCAAGCGCATAATAGAAACTAAATTCAGGGCCGTTCGATGTTATTTTTAGCTGAATTGGTTCTTCTTCAATTGAAAAGGCTTCTGAACTTAAAACTTCAAGTTTTGTATCACCAACCTTTTTCACACTAATCGCAGTTTCACCATCAACTTTCTCAACTACCATTAAATACTGATGTTGTTCATTTTTCATCAACAACATGCCAGCCGATTCGGTATCGCTTTCCGGAGTATAGTACATGCTTGTAGCAGCTTCGAATTTATGGTGTTGTAAACGCCGACAAACAAAAGCAGGCACTTTTAATTCGTTGGCAGCTACATCTGTACATTTCAATGTAAGATAACCGGGATCAACAGTAAGATTATACAAAGCGGCGGCATTCCCGCGAATTGTCAGCCACTCCATTCCCAATTCGGCAGCGTCGAAATTATCGTTCTTTTCAAAGTTTCCAAAGGTTGTTGAAGCGTCTCTTTTTGTACCTTCCATCTGAATAATTCGCGGAACAACTTCGTTCCCCCTGGTCATGTATGGAAAACCATCCTTGCTCCAGCGAATGGGCATCATAAAAGTTTCGCGTCCGAGGTTTTCGTATTTATTATCGATTGGGCGGCAAGCCAAAAATACCGACCACCACTGTCCGTTATCTTTCTGAATTATATCGGCATGTCCGGCGCAGGTAATTGGCAATTCTCTGTTCTTGTCAAGATGTTTTTGCGTAAGTATTGGATTTTCATCCCAAGGCACATATTTCCCTAAAGGTGCATCGCCTTTAAAAATTACTTCACGATGATTGACAGAAGTTCCGCCTTCAGCGCACATCAGGTAGTAACTGCCATTAATTTTATACATGTGTGGTCCTTCAATCCAAATTGGTTTTTTCGAAAGATCGACACCACCATTCACCAACATTATATTTTTCCCTACAGTTTTATCTTTTTCAACATCATACTCTATACAACGGATGGCACGATGGCCGTCGTAGGTTGAACCTCCGTCAGGTTCATCATTATTAACAATATACGCTCTGCCGTCGTCGTCGAAAAACAGCGACGGATCGATACCATGAACATCAGGCAACCAAATTGGATCGGACCAGTCGCCAAACGGATCTTTCGTTTTTACCACAAAATTTCCGCCGTGCATATTTGTGGTAATCATATAATAAGTTTCGTTATGCGGATTGTAACTAATTGCCGGAGCAAAAATTCCACGGGTAACACGCTGACCTTCCAACGGCAGTTGTTCAGGACGATTTAAAACATTACCAATTTGTTTCCAGTTTAACATATCGGTACTGTGAAAAATAGGCACTCCAGGAAAATAACTAAATGTTGAAGTTACCAGGAAATAATCTTTACCATTGGTACAAACACTCGGATCGGAATACCAACCCGGAAGAATTGGATTATAATAATAATCATCACCAGGAAGAGGATTCTCATTGTAAAAATCATCGTTGCCTTTATATGTGAAATAATCAAAATGCGCAACCATGCTGTCGTTCACAAATTCCGGTTTTCCTGAGTCAGATAAATTACATGAATTATAAATAAAAACCCCGAAGAACAAAAAAATTACGATCGGAATCTGAATGAAGTTTTTTAGTTTCATCTTATTTTTCAAATTAGTTGAATAGTTGTATTCGTTTTTTTATGTTTCCCTATTTATGAATAATCAAAAATAGAATACACGATAAACAAGTGCTTGTAATTTTAGATATTTGATTTTTAAAATAAGATACTATTAAAAACACAATACATAAACCTCTCTATCACTAATCGTTACACATTATAAATACCAACTTATAGCGTAATATTTTTTAAAATAAAAAGTTCGGATATCTAAAATATAAAGAGGTAGTAATTCTAATTGAAATAGAGAAGTATTCTTATAAATAAGCCCAAAGTCATTATCCAAACATTTGAGTAGGCGACTTGCCAAAATGTTTTCTGAAAACCGTACTGAAATATCCCACGCTTGCAAAACCACAAAGTTCGCTAACCTCGGTTATGGAATGTTCTTTTTTTCGCAACAATTCTAACGAATGATTTAAACGAACGGCTTTAATGAAGTCTGTTGGTGATTGATCAGTAAGCGATTTTATTTTTTTGTATAACAGCGATGGGCTAACATTCATGGCAGATGCAAAATCGTTTTTAGAGAATTGTGTATTTTCCATATTCTCATGAATTACCTCAACCATTTGTTTCAAAAATTTATCGTTGTGCTCATTCTCCACGATTGCCGAATCATCTCCGCCTCTAATCACTTTTAAAGCTTTCTCTCTTATTATTTCGCGGTTGTTAATCAAAGAACGGATTCGCTGCAGTAGAATAGACACATCGAATGGTTTGGTAAGATAATTATCGGCTCCCAGTCCTAATCCCTTTAGTTGCTCTGCTTTTCCTGACAATGCAGTTAATAAAATAACAGGCAGATGAGATGTTTCGTAAGTTGATTTTATTAACCGGCATAGTTCGAAACCATCCATTTTCGGCATCATAATATCGGAAACAACAAGGTCGGGCGATTGCTTCAAAATAAGTTTCCACGCCTGCTCTCCGTTTTCGGCCATGGAAATCTGAAACTGTGGTTCCATTGCTGTTTTCAGGAATTCGCGTAAATATTCGTTATCCTCAACAATTAGCACCTTCATTTTTAAAGCATTCATTTCTTCCTCTTCATCCAAAACAGAAGGAACAAACTCTTGTTTTGCCAATACCGGTTGTTTACCTTTCTCCTGAAAAGTATTCTTTTCAGTAACATGGACATCGATAGTTTTGACGGGAATTACCACCTGAAACGAAGATCCCTCATTCAACTGGCTAAAACAATTTATTTTTCCACCATGCAGATTCACATAGTTTTTCACCAAAAGCAAACCAATCCCGGAGCCGACAATCTTCGAATTCACAACATTTTCAGCACGGTAATACTCCTTAAACAACTGGCGTTGTGCTTTTTTACTTATTCCAATTCCGTGATCCTGCACTTCAAGCATCCACTTGTTTTCAGCAAAATTCAGTCTAATATTTGTTTCTGTATTCGGATAGGAATATTTTATTGCATTCGAAATGAGGTTGTCGACAACTTTCTCAATTAATGTTTCGTCGACAGCCGTTACAAACTTCGAAAAGTTTGACGAAAAGCGGAGTTCTATATTTTTACTGCTTGCATACGATTCGAACATCATAACCCGGTTCTCAACGGCTTTTACAATATCTACCATCTTAAGCGTAATACGTTCTTTCCCAATATCAGATTTCTGAAAATCCATTAATTGGGTAACTACATTTAGCAGGCGCTGTGTTTGCTCGGTAGCCAGGTGTAAATAGTGGTGACCTTTACCCGATAATCCCGATTCTTTATTTAATTCTTCAATAGGCCCGTTTATCAGAGTTAATGAAGTTCGTATATCGTGTGCCGTATTGGCAAAAAACCTGATTTTTTCTTCAGAATGTACCTTCTTCAGATTTGCTATATAATAAACCATAAAGAACACAAGCAAGCCAAATACGAATACAATAACCAAAATCCGGAACCACCAGGTAGCCCAAAACGGAGGAATTACATGTAGTGCAATATTCCGTTCTGCTAAAAGCTGTGTATTCGAACTGTCGAACATTTTTATCCTGAGCGTATAATATCCGCTGGAAATATTCGAATATGAGAGAATTTTGTTATTGACAGGTTTTGTCCACTCGTCATCAAGACCTTCCATTTTCCACGAAAATTTTGCTCCCGGAGAAATCACTCCGATAGGTAACATTTCGAGGCTAATTGTATTTTGAGAATATCGTAAAGATAACTTTTCGAGTTTATTTAAAGGGCTTGTTAATAATGGGGTATCAAGTTCACGGATAGATCTTCCGGAAACGGTAAGTTCCTGCAAAAAAATACTGCCTTTGTCTTGCACCGGTTTAATTTCCTGCGGATCGAAAATCAACGCTCCGTTGTTTGTTCCAAACATTAATCTGCCATCATTGAGCAGGCAGGTTGCACGAAGATTATACGAAACATTATTTACGGCAGGTAATGCATTAAACGTTAAAACAGACTTATCGCTCTCGTTTAACCGGCAAAGTCCCTGCTCGGTACCTATCCATAAATATCCATTTAAATACTTAATGCTGGAGATAAAATTCGATGGCAAACCTGTATCCACAGTAAAACGCTGCAACTCTTCAGTAACAAAATCGTAGCGAATAACCCCGCTTCCAACCGTACACAGCCATGCAACATTACCTTTCAAAAAAATATCGTTTACAATATAACCTTCAACAATAACTTCGGTTTCTCCAGTTCTCTTATCAAATTCAACCAAGCCATTTGTATTACCAATTAGTAATTTATCAGCTGAATAATCTACTAACTTACCCACTGTAATATCAGCAAAAGAAGTGAAGTCTTCTTGCTTAATATTGTAACGGATCAAATCGCCACGAACCCCTCCAATCCATATATCTCCATAACGGTCTTCCAATATATCGAACACAAAATTGTTGACAAATTTGCCCCCTGTCGACCAATAACTTAAATGCTTAAGTTCTCTTCCCGTTCTTTCATCCAACAAATAAACTCCCGATGAATAAGAGCCGGCCCAAATTCGCCCCCTGCTATCCTCTTTTAGTGTCAGAAATACCTGTGCATCTTCTTCATTATTTCGATAAAAAGACTTCCATTGCCCGGTGGATCTGTTTAGAAAACTAATTCCGTTATTGGTAGCAAACCAAAAGTTTCCGTTAGTATCTTCCAAAACATTGTTTACATCGTCGTTAATAAGCGAGTTTGAATTATTTGTAATATGTCTGATTTGCGTTAATATAGGGTTTGCCATATCGAAATACGAAACCCCGCCACTATAGGTACAAACCCAAATCCGGTTGTTCTTGTCGCGATAGATATCATACACGCCGTTTCCTTTTAACGATCCCATATTGTCGACATTCTCTTTCATCACGGCACAAACCTGGTAATTGTTCTTATCGATTTCCCAAACACCCTGCCCATCAATTCCAATTAACCATGAAGATTCGGTATAATCCTCTATAGCCAAAATGGGCTGATTCGGTATTTCTTTGATGTGTGTGAGATTCCTCTTTTTTGCATCGAGTACATAAAGTCCGTTTCGAATAGTACAAATCCACCACAAATTCCGGGTGTAATCGTGCAACATAACTGAGACACTGTTTATTTCTCCTTCGGGAAAAGTATAAAACGGCTCACTTTCCAGTGTTGTGACATTAAACAATTTAAATCCTGTATCTTCTGCATAAATTATATGCTCATCATCATACCAGGTCGTGGTATTAACCTTGTTTACTGAAGAAGTTACCTTCAATCCTGCTTCTTCCGTATAATAAAATATTCCGGCAGTTGAAGATATCCATATTCGTTTTTCGCTATCAACAAGCATTGATGTTATTGTAAGATATGGGTTTCGAAGAATTCTTGACATATTTATCAGTAATTCGAAACGATCTTTTATTGTATTGTATTTAAAAATTTGTCCGCTATTGGTAAATACGTAGAGGAGATTCTGACTATAGACTAATTCTGCAGTAATAATGTTAGTGCTTTCATAAGGTAACTGATAAATACGAATGTCGTCTTGTGTGTAACGTATTATTCCCATTTTCGATGATACCCAGATAAAACCATTATCATCGCCACAAATGGTGTTTGTTTCACGCAAAGAAATTCCAAACTCTTCGTTCAGGCTGTAAAAGTGTATATTGTTTTCGTTCTGCGCCAACAACACTGAATTCGCAATCAGTAAACAAATAAAGGGTAGTATTATATAAATTTTCAACTTCATTCTATATCCCGCTGTCCTCTCCAAATATATGATGATATATAAAACAGACTTCCTTAAAATTAAAATAAATTCCTGAACATTTTAAATCCTGTACTTTTACAGGTAAAAATACAAGGGGCCGGATCGCTTCTTTCATGCTAACCGGATCCCCTATTTCAACTAAACCATGTTGACAATACTAATTCTATCAAGTAACCTTATCATTATTTTTATTGCGATATCTTCAACTTTACAAATTGAACGCACCTTCCAACAAAAACCACAATCAATTTTCAACCAACATTTTAAATTATTAAACCGAACAAATAATCGATATCACCGATCTACGACTCCGAAGTTAATTTGGCAGCCAAACACAACTTTTGTACACTTCAAATGATGATCATAAATAGCCTTTTTCTTTTTATCATCAAGCTGATCGATCCACTCTATCTTTTCCTTAAAAGAAAGATGTTCAATTTCCCAAAATGGACAATCTTTATCTCTATTTCCACCTCTTGGGCATCCGTAAGAAAGGTTATAAAGCTTTATCTGCATTTATTTAACTTTATACTCTAGAATAATAAATTACCGGGAACAAGCATTTTTAGTAATTAAACTGAATCCAGTCTATTTCTAACCGATTACTACTAATAAGCTCAGCCTTCAAATTCTGCAGCCCTTTAAGTGTGTTTAAAGTCTTTGATTTAACTGTCATCCAATCATCTTTGGCAGGAATATCAATCTCGGCAATCACTTTTTCATTGTTTGTTTTAATTTGAATTGTGCCTCCGTTTTCTGCCCGAACACGGACTTTCAGTGTTTTAGGTTTCTTTTCAAAGGCGACTGAATTATATTGTATCCAGTCGCCTTTTTTACTCAGGATTGTTTTCCATCCGTTAAAGGGGATATCAGAATTTAGGAAGGTGATACTTGTATTTTCGCTTTTTGCACTGTAACGATCGATCTCAATTTTCGATACTGCAGGAGTGACTCCCACACCGCGAAGCGTAGGAAGTACCTTTTTAATGGTACCATCGGTATTAAAAAATAAACTATCGATCCTTACTGAGCGGTTCTTATCAAACTGCGGCGAATAATCGTTGTGATGATAAAACAGATACCACTGATTGTTGTATTCCAGAATAGAATGATGATTGGTCCAGCATCCTGTCGGAGACTCATCCATAATTACACCAGTAACTTTAAACGGTCCCAACGGGTTATCTCCAATTGCATATTCGAGCCGCTCTGTTTTATTCTCAACGTGCGGATAAGTCATGTAATATATGCCGTTACGCTCGAATAGATATGGACCTTCTTTTAATCCTTTTTGCGTAAGTTCGGCCACAACTTTAGGCTCTGTTGCCAACTCCAGCATGTTTTCTTTCAGCTTAGCCACAAAAATATCTCCCTGCGACCAGTACAAATACGCCTGTCCGTCTTTATCTATAAAAACATTCGGGTCGATGCCATGTACACCTTCAATATTTTTTTCTTGTGGTACATAAGGGCCTTCAGGTTTATCGGCCATGGCAACACCAATTCCAAAACCTTTTCGGCCATTCGGGCCAACTACATTTGTATTTGCCGGAAAGTAGAAATAGTATTTCCCGTTTCGCTCGATACAATCGGGCGCCCACATACTGTACGATGTAGCATCAACCCAATCGACGTTGTTCTGACTTACAATTACACCGTGATCAGTCCAGTTAACCAAATCTTCAGATGAAAATACATGGTAATCCTCCATACAAAACCAGTCTTTTCGTCCCGGTTTTTCAGGTGGTGTAGGAATATCGTGCGAAGGGAAAATATACACTTTCCCATTTATCACCCTTGTTGAAGGATCGGCACTGAACTGGTTGCGAATTACCGGATTTTGTGCTCCTGCAAATTCGACAATCAGTGCAAAAGCAATAAAAAGAAATAACGACTTATAAGTATCCATTAGTTCAATTTGTTTTGATGATAAATGCAACAAACGCAACATATTATCATCTTCCATTAATTAATTAGTTAGAGTGCAAAAATACTTGCAACCCGGGCAAGGTATTCTTTACTTTTAGATATTTAATTTCTAAAAATAGATATTGTTGCAACATTACTTACGATAACGGTTCAGTTTAAAAATCTGGTGGAATAAATACAATCTGAAAAAATAACACAACACATAATTTATCTCTTTCGTAATGATTTCTTCTCGCTTCGCTACGACTTCCTTTTTTCAGCAGCGAAAAATGCCGCCGGCTGACGATAAAAAGCTAAAAATAAATTCCATTCACTAAACATCCCGATTTAATCATCGGGACTCAAACAGCCTTGATTTTTTAACGCTCACTACATTTATTTTTTTAACGCTTTTTCCCGAAAGCGGCTGGGGCGTGCAACAAAATTCTGTTATGCATAAATGTTCTGCGGACAATGGCCTCTTTTTATCGATCCTGGAATCGAAACAAAACTTTAGTGAGAGCGGGAAGCTCCGAAACATGAGGAGATCACCCGTCCGAACTTAAGTTTTGAGAAGATGGAAGGTGAAGATAAAAAGGAGCCTTGAGTTTTCTGCATACTCTTTGGGGCAAGCCAAAGAGTATGGCCTCGGCAGGAAAATAAACTTAATTCTTTTTTAGAATTTCACCAAATTATTTTACTATACCTAATTTTCAATGTAATTCACCAAGGTCCGTTCTTGAAAGATTTTTAGATGTAATAAACTATATAGGTGTGAGAAGATACCTGTTGATAATTCTATCAAATTTTCAATATGTAAAACAACATCAGAAATATGTGTCACCTATATAATAAATTTGAAATTACGGCAAAGAAACAGTAGCCTGGTAATTGGAATAATTATACAATGGATTTCGTTTCGGTTGATACAAAATCCCCTCTTTGGGATTATCTTCCTGGGTATAAATCCAAACGGCAAAATGATCCCAAACCACAATTTCGTCGCGGCAATCTCCCGTTAAATCTAAAACAGCATTACACATATCAGGGTGCCCGTCGTTAGGAAAATCAAGCACTCTCCTTCCCCAACCATCGTAAACACCACCTTCGTCGACATTGGCGTTTAACACAAAAAACTCTTCGGTTTTTCCGGTCCAGTTCAGCGGAAGGCACATGCTGCCATATTGGTTGGGTTCAACGGTAAGGTAAACATCTCCGTTTGCATCGTAGTAATTCAGGATTCCCTGGTTTCCCCAGAAATTGACAGAAACGGTTTCCAGCCCGGGCAAATCGTCTCTGAAGTTGGCAACTGCCGGATTCTGCACGTGTCCCAGAAAATGATGTTTCAGCATATTTCCTTTCATATCGGTGAAAAACATTCCTTCGTCGCTGGCAGCACACATTAGAACCGGGTCTTCATTTTCTTTGTATTTTACAATGGCAACTCCATCGGTATGATCTTCCAGTTCATCATCCAGCGACCACAGAACCGATCCGTCATCGTCAATTAAACTGTATCCAATTGCCAATTCATCTTTCCCGTCATTATCGGTGTCGTAAGCAAAAGGATAATGACCAGTGTTCAGAAAATTATACCATAATGGGTTGAGATTATTATCGTATGCCCAAACGCGTTTGTAACGGTCTTTTATAATGATGTCGCCATCGTAACCCTGCCCGCTTAAATCGCAAAAGTAAAGGCAGTCGCCCAGAATACGGTCGAACTTATTTTGCCGTTCTCCGGGAATTTTATCCTTTACCAGCGGTGTTGGTACCGAACGAAGTGTTTTTCCGGTACTGCCATCTGCAATTATAATTTTAAAGTCCTTGCAGTAAATCACTTCATTCTTTCCGTCGTTATCGATATCATGAATCTGAACTCCCACGTCGTTCGACAATTCGCCGTTATCGCGGTCGGGGACTCCAAGTTGCCATAAAATTTCGCCATCGGTAGTCATGGCAGTCATACAACCCACTTCGCTGTTGGCATCGCGTGGACCGTGACGTTTCACCTGAACAACCAAAATATCGGTTTCACCATCGTTATTCAAATCGCCAAAGCGGAAATTTCTGCCAACACCAAACTCAAGCGTAGTTAATTTTTTCCAGAGTTTCATTTGAGGAACTCCAACCCTGGCAGTTTCAACTTCTTTATTATTTTCGTTTTCTCGCTGTGTGCAAGCTGCTATTTCCTCACTTCCGGCAGTCACCCTGGCCCAATTGTATTTTACAGGCCCGTTCGACATCAAAGCAACTTTACCAACTTTGTAGCGATCATCGGTTGCATCAACAACAACACCCTGCACTTCGCCCTTAAGATTATTGCCTTCAACGGCAAATTTCATATCGATCTGTTTAGAGAAATCAAGCTGAACATTTTCCTCTGCAAGAATCTCCGTATATGGCTGACGAAAAGCTTTAGCCTGGTTATAATACACAATCTGCGCTTTGCCTTTATGCAAACAAAATGCATAATGACAACGGTCGTTTTGGTAGCGTGCGATTATACCGCTGATTTGATCGTCATTCTCCAGCTCCAGGTTAACTTCCAATTGGTAATCTCCCCAAAAACGATTACCGGCACAAAGCATCGGAATACATTGTGGATTTGGATTAATGTAATCGGAAACCATTTGGGCTTTTCCTGCCTCGTTTGTTTCAACTTTCCACACCAACATAAAAGGAACATCGTAACGATACGTACTCACTTCCCACTTTCCTTTTGGAGCCGCTTCGTGTAAATAATGGTACTCGGTATGTGCCCCAACCGGCACCGAATACTGCCCTCTTTGTACCTGACTAAAATCGTCGTAAAAAATAGTTTTCTCTCCGTTTTCACATCCGCTAATCAGAAGAACAAAAAGTGCTGCAACAAAAAGATTAATGTTATGAGCCTTCATTTTAGATATAGTTTGTATTCGTTAGATATTCCAATGGTTACTTAAAAACTTAGTCTACAAAACGCACTCGACCACTACCTGAAAGTTTTACCAGATCAGGTAAATCGTAATATTTTAATACACCATATAATACGTTGGTATATACATCTCTTTGCATCGGATTTTCAAGAAATTCAACGAAAGATTTTACTGAACGCGAAATTTCAGCATTTTGAATTCGTTTATCCAAATAAGCTGCATGAACCACAGCCGGTCCGTATTTTCCATTGGCAACAACCTTCACCTTTTTCCCTTTTAACTGCTGATCATTTTCAACAAAATCGAGAATGGAAAAGATATCGATCACCCGCTGCCCCATTATTGGTCGGCCAATGTGCATGCTGATCATAGCGTTACGGTATTCCCAGTTCCAGTATTTGGTATTGTTGAAACTAGGAGGATCGGCCAATTCGCCAAAACCTCTTAAATCGGCAAACAGAACCATTTGTCCGCTGTTTACAATTCCATCCAACTCGGTTTCATCGCCGAGAATCCGGCTTTTACCACTGTCATTCAAATAAATAGTTAGTGGCAATTCTTTGTTTACCGTTTCCGGGATCAACAAAACACAGGGAACCGGCATTTGTCCATCGCGAACAAGCGTGAATTTTTGCAGGTTATAATTTCTTTTTTCTATGGTACCTGTTGGTTGAACCACAACCTCTTCATCCGGGATTTCGATTCCCAACAATTCTTTCACTTTCTTTTTAACGGTTTGCGATCTTCCATTTACAAAATCTTTTCGTTGTTGTTTCATCGAATTAGCCAACTCCAAATGATAATCAGGAATAGATGTATTTTCTTTTATGGAAGAATTTACCTGCCCGGTTTCTGTACATTGCAAATCAGACTCAGCGACTGAAACCAGTTCTTTTTCTTTTACAGGAGTAGCATCATCTAACAACCACTGTTTGAACCAGGTAACCAAAGCTTCTCTTTTTTCCTGAGGCATTCCGTGTCCGCCTTCAATGGAGAACATTTTAACTTTTTCGGGTGCACCAAGTGCAGTGTATGTTTTTTCAAGTTCTTCGAAAGCCTGTAACGCTCCCCAGTAATCCACAAAGTCGTATTTCCCCGACATAATTAAAACGGGTTTTGGTGCCATCATCAACACAAAATCTGCAACCTCCAGTTGTTCGCGCCCTTCGTACGGAACATGCTGACAACCGTCGGATGGTCCCTGCATTTCCAGGGTGCGTTCGCGCGACGAAAAATAGCTACACACCGATGCCACTTTTAAACGATCATCCAGTCCCATTAAATACGATGTTTGTGTTCCACCACCGGAACTTCCATAAGCTCCGAGACGGTTAGGATCAACGTCTTTCCTGCTCATTAGAAAGTCAATTCCCCGGTGGTTATCCCAAAATTCATAAGCAGCCACGCTACTTCCGATAAGATTGGCGCCCATATTTTGCAAGGTGTGCCCGGTAGTTGCACCGCGCGTTTTAGACTGACTGTTTTCATCAATAAACTGAATACGTTCTCCCTGTCCAACAGGATCGACAACCAAAACAGCGATTCCGTTTTTGGCAAAAAGAATTGCGGATGCCGGACCCGGAATTTTTCCTCTCAACCCATGGCCACAAACCATCAATGTTGCAGGAAATGGACCGTCACCTTCAGGAATATAGAAGTTGGCAGTTACAAAACGATCTGGTAAACTTTGGTAGATTATCTTCTCCACACGAAAACCATCATATTTAGCGCTTCCCAATATCTGAGGATTTAAATCACCTTTTTCGGGAAAGTCGCCCAGAATACTTTTATACTTGCTGATGCACTCGTCGCGATAGGCAAGCATACTTTCTTCGGAAGCGAAACTAGCATTCAAATGTTCCGAGCGATCCTTGTACTGCGCATGGACATCGCGCATCAGATAATTAAAATATGCCGTATTCATGCTCCATGGAAGTGCATTGAAACTTTGAGCGTTTGTATTCCACACTGCAATCAGCAAAATCACAACAAAAAATGTGTATCGAAATATGTTTTTCATAGTTATTGGTTTAATTCTGGTTTAATGTCGCGTTAAAATAATAATATTTTCATTATGTCAGTTTGACAATTTGATATATTTAAAATTATCGAAGCGGGCTTCACCTTCTCCAAATACATAAACACCTGCCCTCAGACTTAAAAATTCAGCAAAAACATTATGGTTATATCCCGTGGCGTCGATAGTTCGTTCTACCCTGGTCCATTCTTTTCCGTCGGCGCTGAAATAAAAACTAACTTCATTTTCATCGTTTAAGATTCTCAGCTTTCCTGTATTTCCCAGGTTATTTTTCATACGTATTTTTGCATTTTGCTGCACATAAACAGTGAAATTATCAGAATCCACTTCAATGCGGGCGTTGCCTTTTTCGTTGTAATACATACACAATCCGGCTTTTACTCCATCCTCGATAGTGAAATCAACCATTACTTCATATCTCCTGTCTCCGGAATTTACCAACAGCGGCGAACTCTCCTTAAAATTATCACCGTCGGCCCTGAAAATCAGCTCTCCATTTGTTACTTCCACTCTTTCAGGGTTATATTGCTTTAAAAACTGCCATTGTAATCCGAGCGTATTCGAATTAAAGTCGTCAGAAAGACTAATATCTCCGGTAAATTTTTCACCGGCAGGCAAATACAAATTATCCATACTAGTTACACCTTCCGGCACTCTAAACCAGTCATCATCCGTCCACTCAATTGGAAGCATCAGGGTTTGGCGGCCAAGCGTATGAAAATGTTTTTCGTAACCGTGATACATAATCCACCAGTTACCGTCAATGTCGTCAACCAGTGTTCCGTGGCCCTGGCTCCACCAACATTCTTCGCGACTATTTGTATGAACGATAGGATTGTAAGGTGAATTTTCGAACGGGCCATAAGGTGACTTCGAACGCCCGGCAACTACCATGTGCGAAGTGGCAGGACCTGCAGTTCCCCCTTCGGCAACAATAATATAGTGATAGCCATTTTTTACAGTCGATTTGGGCGATTCCAGACAATAACACTCTGTACTCCACTCCTGTGGAAACTGCCATCCTCCGTAATTAAAAACAGGTTCCTCAACTGTAGAAAGACCGTCATCAGACAGTTTTACCACAAAACCTTTCGACAAATACAAATAACGATTACCATCCTTATCAACCACGTGACCGGGATCGATAAAACCATTCAATTTTAAATCGATTGGATCTGACCACGGCCCCTCGGGACTTTTTGCAGTTACTACCCAGTTTGTTCCTCCAGCCGGAAAATAGATGTAATAAGTGTCTTTATATTTGATAAAATCGGGCGCCCAAACCGAACCAACATTGGTTGTAAGAGCGTGTGTTACCCGTTCCCAATGTATTAAATCGGTAGAATGCCAGATTAGCAATCCCGGATAATATTCAAATGACGAGTGGGTCATGTAATAATCTTTTCCATCTCTAAAAACAGACGGATCGGGATAATCGCCTCCCAAAACAGGATTTTCGAAGCCGCTGTTAGGTTGATTTTTTATATCGGGACTTTTTGAAGGTTTACAAGACCATACATAAAACACAAATACGATCAATATCAGCAAGTTATATTTTAGATGAATAAAATATTTTTGTTTCATAATTTTTAAAATCATTATAGTTTATTTTGATGGTTGCGTTTTAGCTTTATTTCTGAAACAGCCAGGCAACTATTGGCTTTTTTGTTTCACTTCTTAATTCAATTAGTTGTCCGCCCCGTACGCTTTTCGATGCATTAGTTAGCTCACCGCTGACAGGATCAATCCAAGCCAACTGATAATTTTTTTTATCACCTGAAAGATCAATTTTAATTTCGTTTGAATTTGAGTAAACAATATAACCGAAACCTCGTTTGCCCAATATATACTGGTCGTTTGATGTTTCTTCCGATAATATTGAGTTCATCTCAAGAGCACATTTAGCAAAGTTGTCATTTCTAATTTCCGGGATGGAAGTAAACGAACCTCCGGCCATAAATACAGCCCAGTTCGAAAGCGGAGCACCCCGTCGTGAGTAAACCATTGCTTTTTCAGGGTACGTTTTTTTGAATTCAGAAACAGCCCTGTAAATTTGCTCAAATGAGGTTTCTCCAACGTCCATAATCCGGGCATATTGGCGGGTTGCCAGACTTTGACCACCTATCGGAGCATATAAACTTCCATCTTTTCGGTATTGCCACTGTATAACATCAACAATATCAACAACTTTCGATCTTGCCGGATCAGCTAATATTTTATCCTGAATATCTTTCGTACCCGGAAGCATTACCAAAACATCCTTGTTATTCTCCTTTTCCCAATCTGCAATTACATCTAACCAAAACTCTACAAAATGCAAGGGCCCGGTATATTCCCAGCCCAAATGATGAATCACGTTTTGATTGTCCTTAAAATTATCAAGGCTTTTACGAATGTATTGTTCATGATATTTTCGGCGAACCGGGTTTGTAATATCGTAAAATTCAGTGGCCATATAAACGCGTTTATCACCGGCGTAAGGAGTATTTTCAGCAAAACCCAGATCATTTATATTATTTGCCGAACGCCAGGGATAATCGGCCCAGTGTGCTCCCTCTTCAATAATGTTGTGCTGTAAATAATGCTCCTGAACAAAGACCAGCCCATTTTCGTCGGCCAGGTCGGCAAACCGTTTCAAACGCATCCAATACCATGTATTCCACTGATTCAGATCGTATTTGCTTAAACGATCAAATGCTTCACCTTCTCCGCTTCTGCTAAATGGCTGCTCATAAAATGGTGTCCATACATCGGCATCAGCTCTTCGTGTTCGGGCATGATCATCGCGGCGGCGCTCGTACCACAAACTTGGATAATGTTGCATAATCAATGAACCATTTTTATGCATATCGGCCACCAGTGTATCCAGATTATCGGTTAATCCCCGCCCGGTCCGTCCCGGCACAAAGCGGGTTAAGTTGGGTATTGCTTTTTCTACATAACTTTTACGTGTCGATCCACGCCATAATGAAGTCCGGTCGCGTTTTCCAACTGCAACTTTATTGTCAAAAGCCAGCCAGCCATTTTTAAGTTCTAACGGAATAGTTGGAGTTACATTTTTCTGCTCTTTCCAATCCTTTTCTTCCCATTTTTTTGCTGTCGAAATATCATTTTCAATCGGATAATCTTCAATCATCTGATCGATCCACTTTTCCATTGTTATATCCGGCGATTTTGATCGTTCGCTGTAACGTGCTGTCATTTCTGCAACAGGGGCTGTTGTTTCTGAACTTGGATAAATGTATATCTTCTCTTCTTCCTGTGATTTTTTACCGGTGCGCGCTTCCAGTTGTGCATAATAAATGCTCTCGGGTTTTACAAAAGTATGCTGCAATTCGTGATGTCCGTTTCCGTATCCCTGCGCCCAGCTTGCATACGCCCAATTCTGTGCTTTGGGAGGTTTACATAAATGAATCTGAGCGCATCGGCACTGCCAGCAAAGCGAATTGGCGGCACTATAACCACCACCTTGTCCATCTACATCGCGAAAGTCAAAACTGATATTTCCTCCGTCGATGGTTACTTTATCGAATAAAACTCCAGACGACCAACCTCCAATTGCGCCGCTGAAATTGTAAGGCAAATACGAATAACATTGTACAAAAGCATTTGGTCCGGGCGTTGTAAATCCCACAGAAAACGCATGATACGCATATTCGGCATAACAACGTTGAAACAAAACCTGCTGTCCCATAGAATGGAAAGCATAACGGCGGTGATTTCCGATTTCGCCAACCGGCTCCAACGATTTGCAGTCTTCAACCGTTATTCGTTTCGCCGTTTCCCATACAGCAACAGCCGAACTTACAAAACTGCGGGCAGTAATACGGCGCACCCACGAATCCTGGACATTTTCCATGGTAACTGCCATCCACCGGTGGTTTTCATCTTTTTTATTGTCCTGGTTATAATGAGAAATACACTCCAAGTTTTCTATTCCAACATTATTGATTCGTCCTTTCCAGGTATATTTTGCAACGCTTCCACCACCAAATTCCGGGTCGATGGCGTTTGTTAACGGCACATCAAGTGTAATTGAACTGTCGGTTACTGCCACAACTTTCCGGTCCCAGTTAAAATCGAAATCGCCGGCATCCCACTTTGTTAGGGTGTAGTCAACATAAATGCCTATTTTATCGGCACCAATCGATTCAATCCATTCCTGGGTGGACGGACGATTTACCACCACCTGGTCGCCAACCTGAAAAGAGTGACCGTTTTCGAAAACAAGTTCTGTAGTATTTACCGGGAAATAGCGCTTGCTTAATTGCTGAGGTTTCTCAAGTTTGCGGTTGTTAATTCCCCTAACCTGAATTAACGTTTCACGATCCGTACCGGTGCCAACCAGTATTGTCCCATTTTCTCCCACTCCACTTCCACGTAACACAATTCCTGATGCCTGAATCCGAATACTTCCGGCTAAATGGTATATTCCACTTTCTAAAAGAATACATCCTCTAAATCCATTTTCATCCAGCGGCAAACTGGAAACAAAATCGATGGCAGCTTGAATTCCCGGAGTTGCATCACCCTTAATTAAAGGAATAGTTATTTTTACCGGAATAGTTGGAATTGTAACTTCTGAAGCACGATATCCACAATAAGAAAAATCGGGAACGCGATCGCCATTTTCACTCAATTTATATACTAACTTTCCGTTTTCAGTAATATGAATGGGTGAATTTTTTGTGGTTTTAAAATGCGCCTCAAGCTGTATGACAGAACATATTAAAACCAAAATACCCGAAAAAATAACATATCGTTTCATCTTGTTGAATGTTAATAATTATCCCGGATTATTTATTGCTCCTGAAATGATTTCAGGTAGTTTATCAACATACTCATATTCCGAATATAAGTACCGGTTGAAATATATTCCTGATCCGATTCATCGCGAAATGGAGAGGTGTCGGTTTCATCACCCACCCGTGTTGAAGCATATTTATTTGTAAGTTCCTGATTTTTTCCGTCGCCAGTGTACGGATGACTGATCATGGCATGTTTGCTTAACCAACGGCTTTCATCATCCAAATCGTCAATAATACGCTTAATCATTTCTGTATCTGCTTTAAACGAAAAATTATTACGGTTTAAATCGTAATATGTTTGCGGCGTTCCTTTTCCTTCAAATTTCCCTGGTATTATGGGAGACTCCTTCGTTGCTTCTTCCACCGACATGGCAGCAATTCGTTTGTATTCATCTTTTAATTCCTGTAATTGAACACGGCATTTCCCGGAGTAATGTGCCAGTAAATGTGAATCATCTCCATCAGTGTAATAATATCCATATTTTGAATTGGAACCGATACGATGCACATAAATAGGATTATTCGTTGCCGGATCGATAAAAGTTGCATGGGTGCGGTGCTGCTCTGCTTTATCTTTTGGCAAAGCATTTTCTTCTAACCATTGAATAGCATCGGGAACGCGTTTCAAAAAACGTTTATCACCTGTAAACTGGTAGAATTTCAGCAAAAGCGTTGCGTTCTTACACGTAGTACTTGGTAAAAATGCTGCGGGTTCGTACGTTCTTGCGCCTGCCACATTAATATCCATATCAAGCTGTTGTCCCCAGGCTCCGCACTCATCCTGAGAAAGAAGATAGAATTCCATTCCCCTTTTAATTGGATCAATAAATCTTTCCTCCCCCAATGTTAAGTAGCATTGTATGAGAAAATGTACATTTTCCCAAATCACATCATCATTAAACGTATAAAACGACGTATAATCGGTATGTCCGCCTTTTTGAAAATCATATTTTAAAGGATATCGCTGCGGCCAGCCTCCCATAGGATATTGACTTTTCAAAATAAAATCGATGGCTTTATCAAGAGCAGGTTTATAGGCAGGATCAAATTTCTCGAGGTACATCCTTAGCAAAAAGCGCGCAGCATCAGATGTTACATCATCGTCGAAAGTTGAGTTGCCATAATAATGCTGAAATTCTTCCAGCCTCCACCCGTTTTTTCCGATGGTACTGTACCATTTTTTCAGCGAACGGTCGCCGGCAAAATCAACCACATAATTCCATCCTCCCTCATTGCTTTGTCCCCAAATAATGGCGGAGGTAGCTTTTTGAGCTGCCTGGTAATAATATTCGTTTCCAGTGGCATGATACGCTTCAAGGAAAGTATGCCCCATGCTGATTGTTCCGGGGTGCTGCATCCATATCATGGTTTTAAAGGCTTCCATTTCGCCCCAGCAACGCGAAAAATCGGGCATGTAATACCACACATATCCGCCATTGTTACTTACTTCGTCAACCATAAACTTCGTCGCCGCCAGCATGGCTTCTTCTGTTTCAGCAACTAAATTTTTATTTTGACCTTGAGTAATCTGGCATTGAATAAACAACAGTAAAAAAATTAGGTTTCTTAATATTTTCATTTTTATTAGGTTTTGTAGTAAGTATTTTTCGGTTTAAGTTGTATTATTATTTAATCCTCATTCCTGAATAAATGTAAGCGGAAATAATACAAATTTCTTATTGATTGTTGGGGCATTACCGTTGTATGAAGTTTTTACAGAAAGGAACTTAAACAGAAATTGATTTCCTGCTAACGAGGGAAAAAAGTTCATTTTATTTTAGGTTTAGATTGTTTCAATAAAGATTAAAAAAAAATAACCCACCACCAAAAGGCAGTGGATTATTCATCTTCATTTTTAACCTATAATCACGATAATTAATCTTGCGAAAATCCGTAACCGTTAGTAAAACCTCCGGTTGAAATAATATTAGGAGTATAAGGCCACAAATAAACAGGAGCACTTGAATAGTCGTAATCCCAGAATAAGTAGGTATAATACTCGTCGTAATAATCAACTAAATCAGAACCATAAGCAACTTGTTCATAACCATCGGCAATTAACGCAGATGCTTCAGAACCACTCGGATCGATATAATCGAATAAACCTTCAATAGCCAGGTTGGTATTGGTATCGTCGTAAGTAAAGTCTAAACCGTTACTTGATGCAACACCTTCCCAGTCGTCGTTCTGACCTCGCCAGCTTGGAAAAAGAACAGGATCATCTTCACTTCCTTCAGGACATTGAGTTGTTAAACGATAACCGTATGTTTCTTTGGCATCAACCAATTTGGTATAAACATAGTTTGAAATAGTATTACCATTTTCAAAAGTATAATAACCGTTCGACTGTAAACCTGCCATCATATTGTAGGTTATTTCCTTGATATTCTGAATAGCTTCAGGGAAAAGTCCTGTACGAATTAATGTCCAGCGACGATCGCCTTCAGAAGCAAATTCGAATCCACGCTCCTGAATTACAGCTTTAAACAGGCTACCACACGATGAAATAAATTCATCAGTTTTTGCTTCTCCTGCAGGGAATGCACGTTCTCTGATCAGAGACAAATAAGTTTTTGCATTTGCATTATCACCTGTAGCGGCACAAGCTTCGGCATAAGCTAAATATATTTCAGACATACGCATGTAAGGACCATGAATACCCGATTTACGCTGTTTCAACACATAAGGCGAAGCCATACGGTTTTCGTCCCATTTATTACATGTTAAACCACCACCGTTTGCTTTTGAGTTAGGAACAAAAGGAATTAATTTCTCAACACCTTTACCGGTACTACCTGTTACACAGACACTAACATCACGACGTTTATCTTTTGGATCGAACATTCCCCAATAGAAAGCAGGATTAACACGACTCTGTCCGTAAGACTTACAAGGATATGCTTTTTTACTACCACCACTTGAAACACGACCCTGTGAATACGAACGGCTATCATTTCCGCCACCCTGAGTCATATTGTACTCATAAATTGATTCATCGGCATATTCCAGATCATTCATCTGCTGGAAGAAATACTGATATGGATTGTCGAAAATCTGACCATTGCTTCCTGTTGAACGCGGATCAGTAGTATAGAAAGCTACAGAACCCGGATTATCGATACAAGATTTTAAATATGTTTTAGCGGTTTCGTAAAGGCTCAAATAATCAGAACGACGTCCGTAAGAACCATTGTTATTTTCAGTTCCTATTGTTTCGAAAGACAGTACATTGCCATTACCATCTTTATAGAAATCTGATCCCAGATCGGTACGGCGGGTTTGATAACCTGCAGCCTCAAGACACATACGACCAATCAAGCCCTGAACAAAGGTGCGTGAAAACATATTTTTTGCCACAGAAGAATTTTCCCCCACACGATACATGTAAGGTTCCACAGTTTTCAGGTCGGCAATGCAAACATCGTAAATCGAGTCGCGAGGAACAAGGTCACCGGCAGCAACACCATTTTTGTATGCATAAGGCACATCACCATAAGCATGTAATAATTCGCGATACGATACAGCACGTAAAGCTATTGCCTCGCCATAAAGCTGGCTTAAATCAGAAGCCTCACCTGAACTCATAATATTATCGAAATCCTCAGAGCCCTGCATTGCAGCAATAATTGCATTCGCCTTTGAAATACAACTAAATAATGCTGTATATGCATTAGATTCTTTTTGATAAGACAACAATCCATAAGTACCTGCATAAGTTCCGTTTTGATACAAGGTTTCAGGATAGTGACGACCCGGCTGGTTCGAAAACGATTCAGGGTGTCTTTCAATATCAGAACCACAAATTTCAGTGGCATAAAACAATCCATTACCGAAGACATAATTCTCAGCTGTGGATCTCCACTCTTCATAAGCCCCTGTCATTGCTGCACGGGCTGTTTCTATATTCGAGAAAACAAAATCTGCATCAACAACCGAAGGAGAACTTGTTTCCAAAAAATCTTCACATGATGCAAATATTGATACCGTTGCTATCAATAATAGCATTTTATATATTGATTTCTTCATCTTCATTTTTATCATCTCCTATCATTAAAAAGTTAGATTTAAACCAAAAGTAAAAGTTCTTGCTTTTGGATAAGCATTGTAATCATAGTTTGGTGTTGGGAACCCATTAACACCATCAGTATCTGTATTAACATCAGGATCTAAGCCTGAGTATCCGGTTAAACAGAATAAGTTAGCACCTGTAAAATAAAGACGTAAATTTTCAATACCGATTTTTCCAACCAGGTTCTTCGGGATTGTGTAACCTACTGTCAGATTCTGAAGACGGAGGTAAGAAGCATCTTCGATAAATTCGGAAGTTGCAATACCATATTCAGAGTAGTTAAGAGCATATTTAGCATCAGCATTCATCGAGTTCAATGTTTCAGGATTGGTTATTAGTTCCAAATCACCATTCGAGTTGATATCATATACTGAGTATACATCTTTTACAAAAGCCAGGCGGTTAGCACCCAAACTGTTATCTTTATTACCCATCATACTGTACATGGCGTTGGCATTGTATACCTTACCACCAATTTGATAGTTAAATCCGGCACTGAAATCAAATTGTTTGTACGAAGCATTAAATACAAAACCACCGGTATGTTTTGGCATTGTTTGACCAATTTCGGTTGCATCATCATCGTTTACAACACCATCGCCGTTAATATCTTTAAATTTAACACAACCAGGGAACGCAGTCTGTCCGTCAGCTAAAACAAAACCGCCTGTTACATTTGTAGGATAATTAATAATTGATTCAATATCGGCAACACCGTCTTTTAAGGTGTAAACACCGTTCGAATAATTAAAATCAGCAGGAGTATAATATCCGTCAGCTTTAAAACCCTGAACCAAACCAACAGGTTTTCCTTCGCGGATAATATAATCGTAGTAAGGAATACGCATACTTGATCCCCATCCTGTATGAGTATCAGCAAGTGCATCGTCGCTCAGCTCATCAATATTGTTTTTATTGTAGTTGTATGAAGCTGAAAAATTAAGATTGAAATCTTTCTTACGAACAAGGTCAACGTTAACTGCCAGTTCAAACCCTTTGTTTGAAGTTTGAGCTATGTTCTGGAACTGATAACTGTAACCTGCTGTTGCATCAACCGGAACTTTCATTAAAATATCTTCGGTTGAATTCCAGTAACCGTCAATACTACCATTAATTCTGCTGTTAAAGAAAGCAAAATCCAATCCAATGTTTCTTGAAGTTGTAGTCTCCCATTTCAAATCAGGATTTTGTAACATATCTCCAGGTACGTAAGTGGTAACGGTTTCTCCATCAATTGTAATCGTTTCAGTAGTCCATGTTTCTTTCCACAAAGAAGAACTGATATTATCAGCACCCGAAGTACCATACGATAAACGAAGTTTTAAATTATCGAAAACATCTTTAGCACCTTCCATAAACGGCTCTTCAATAATACGCCATGCAAAAGCTCCTGCGGGGAAATAACCCCATTGATTATTTGGAGCAAATTTTGAAGATGCATCTGCACGGAAAGTAACGGTGAACAGATAACGATCTAAATATGAATAATTGGCACGACCGAAAAATGATACTGATTTCGATGGTGTTCCAATTGTATAACTGAATTCATCAATATTGGCTTCGTAAGCAACATTCGTCATATTAATCATACCGAATGCAGCATCCATATCAAAACCGCTCGGATAACCGGCACCCTGAATATAAGTAGTGTTTGATTTTGAATGAAGCATTTCGTTACCAACAAGGAAAGATGCTCTATGGTCAGGACCTAAGTTTTGAACTTCGTAATTTAAAGTAGTAGCCCAGCGCATTGCAAATCCGTCTTTTTTGGTTAGTTCTGCAATTTTGTATCCGGTTTCCAAACCGTTGTCCCAATCCTTGGTTTCACTCCAGTTACGTCTTAACGATAAATCAGTTTTAGCTGTTAAACCTTTAATTGGTGTCCAGGTTAATGATGAATTACTACGAATATATTGCGCAGTATTAGTTCTCTCGTAATTATTAATTACATCAACAGGATTGTAATATTCGTCAACATAAGGTTCACCCTGACCTAACCCGGTAGTATAAGTTGGGTCTCCCAGTGGATTATCGATTGGGCGGAATTTATATGCCGAAGTTGCCACATCGTAGCTGGTACCATCTTTTGTTGTTTCTACATAACGAATATCTTCGTTAAAAGTAAGATTGTCTGTAATTTTCTGATCGATTTTGAAGTTGGCATTCCATCGCGAATATCCTGAACGGATACGAATACCTTCATCATTCAAATAGTTCAATGATGCAAAAATCTTAGTATTTTCATTACCACTGCTGATCGATAAATCATGATTAAAAGGAGTGGCTGTGCGCATAATATCATTAATATAATTGTGCGAGCTTACATTTTTATATTCATCCAAATGATTTCCGTAATCAGAGCCCAATCCAAAATATTGAGCAACTCCATCGCCATATGATGTTCCGTAAGCCGTAGCGTATGCCCAGTTCCACCTTACATAATCGTAAGCATCAAGAACTTCAAGCACTTCCGGGTTCTTTTTTATTTGTACATAAGTATTGTACTTTACGGTTACTTTTCCTTCTTTGGCACCTTTTGTTGTAACCAAAATAACACCGTTGGCACCGCGTGCTCCATAAATTGCTGTTGAAGCTGCGTCTTTCAATACATCAATGCTTTCGATGTTGTCAGCCGGAATATCATTAATATTGCTTACCTGAATACCATCAACAACATAAAGAGGTTCGCTTGACTGGGTAATTGAGTTACCTCCACGAATACGAACCGACATACTCGCACCCGGACGTCCATCCTGTGAAATAACATTAACACCTGCTAAACGCCCCTGCATTGCTTGTGCAACATTGGCAACAGGTATTTTTGTGAGTTCCTCTCCCTTTACAGAAGCAACAGAACCTGTAATGTCTTTTCGTTTTGCTGTGCCATAACCAATGGCAACAACTTCCTCAAGACCGATAGCTTCAGTCTCCATTTTAACATCGATAGTAGTTTTACCTGCTACTAAAATTTCCTGAGGTTTCATACCAACAAATGAAAATAACAAAGTTGCATCCGATGGTACATTACTTAATGAATAGTTACCGTCGATATCGGTAATAGTTCCGGTTCCGGTTCCCTTAACAACAACTGTTAACCCCGGAATTGCTTCTCCGGTTTGTGCGTCAGTCACATTTCCTTTTACTGTAAGCTGCTGGGCATAAGCCATTCCAGCTGTAAAAACAAACAGACTCAATACGAAGATCTTTACGCATAAACTTTTTACGCGTAAACCTACTCGTCTCATTCTTTTTAAGTTTGTCATACTTTTAAATTTGGTTATAATTTATTTTTTAGCCTTTTTGAAATTTCAAATTCAGTGTAGCAGGCAATTGTAGAATTTATTTGTGAAAAAAATTGTGAAGAATTTTAAATATGTCATAGTCCTGTTTTAGTTTAATCGGTGGCTAAAGTATGTGAAAAGAAAAAATGGGATTATAAATATATTCCCAAACAGAACAGGTAAATTTCCCATCGTTAAAAATTGTTAATCCGGAAGAAATCAACCTCCTTTTTGTCGATGATAAATATCGCCTGCTACTCAAAATTTATCAGAACCGGTTTTAGCGGCTAGATCTGTTTACCTACAGGCCAATGAACAGAACTTCACACAAAAATTAAAAGCAAAAAACTGTAACATTATGCGGGATTATTTTCCCAAATAATTCATTATATTACATCAATTTTGTTCTTCCTGTTAAAAACTATTTACTTGCGAACAATTCGATAAAACAGAGACACTGCAGATGAAAATGAAACAATTATCATATATATTTCTTATCAGTTTTGGAATATTAATAGTACTATTCAGTAAAGTATCATACTCCCAGTCTGAACTAAGTTTTGATATTTTTAAACTGGAAGACGGACTCCCAAATAATCGTGTTCATTGTATTTTTCAAGATCATAAAGGATGGATTTGGATGGGCACCAGCCAGGGATTAAGCAGGTTTAACGGCTACAATTTTAAAAATTTCCTTCCTTCTTCGGCTGATTCTACAAGTTTAAAAGGAAACCTTGTAAGAGTTATTAAGGAAGACAGAAACGGCAACCTTCTGATTGGAACAGAAACCGGAGGTCTGAACATATTCGATAGAAATAAAGAAATTTTTTTTACTCCTTACAACAACGATCCGGAATTCGGTAACCGCGAATTTTCGGTAAATGATATCATTGAAGACAAAGATGGAACTCTTTGGCTGGCAACTGATTCTAACGTTCTGACGATGGATACAACAGGGAATATGCAAACTTTAAAACCTGATATAGAAGACAGAGCTATAAGTCTGAACGGGATATTTATCAGAAATCTTAAATTCGACAGGAATGGATTGTTATGGATTGGCACAAACGAAGGCTTATTTATCTACGATCGAAAATACAATACCTTGGCATCAATAGAACTTGCGATACCAGAAGAAGAGAGTAAGGAGATCTGGGAACTATATCTCGATGATGATGGCAGTATGTGGGTAGGTACTTATTCGTCAGGTATTTTTATTATTGATACTCAGACCAGGAATATGGAACACATTCACCTGGAGCCATCCATGCACCGCACAGAAACGGTACGTTCCATTTCAAAAGGTATTTTTGGTGCATACTGGATCGGAACCCGTGGAGGTTTATTTAAATATTCCAAAAAAAGTGGGATTTTGGGGCATTTCCTTCATAATTTGCAAGATCCCAGGAGCCTGTCGCACAACTCGGTATTATGCGTTTACCACGACAATAAGGGAGAAACATGGGTAGGAACGCGCGGAGGAGTAAACCTGCTGGCAAAAAGCAAGCAGGTATTTCATAATTACACTGCCATACCCGGAAATAACAACTACCTGAACAGCAGTTCAATTTATGCTTTATGGCAAAATATGGATGGCAAACTTTGGGTAGGCACCGAGGATGGAGGCATTAACATTTATGATGAAGTTACAGAAACTTATGACTACCTGACCGTTAATGGGAAACCGGGTTATACACTTACCAACAATTGTATAAAAACTTTTCTTGAGGATGGAAAAGGAAACTTATGGGTCGGAACTTATCTGGGTGGTATCGACGTTATCAACCTAAAAACAAAAAAAATTACCAATTATAGTTTTGATGCTTCTAAAAAAGGCAGTCTCATCGACAACAGGGTTTGGGATCTTTGCCTCGATAAAAACAATCAAATCTGGGTAGCTACATCAAGAGGAGTATGTCGTTACAACGATGAAACCAAGACCTTTATACATTACCCCCAGCTAAATGGCAACGAACAAATGGCTTGGTTGAAACCCGACTCGAAAGGCAATATCTGGATGGGGAGTTTGGATGAAGTAATCATTTATAATCCTGAAAACAATTCGATTAACAGACATTTCGAGCGTTCTCAGACCATGTTCGAAGATTCTCAAAGCAGAATATGGATCGCCACAAACGACAAAGGACTGGCCTTGTACTCTGCACTCGACGGAGCAATTAAATATTACGATGAAACACAAGGATTAGCAAACAATCAGACCTTATGCATACTGGAAGACGGTCACAATAACCTATGGATCAGCACATCAAACGGGCTGTCGAAATTTTCTCCCGCAACAGGAATATTTAATAATTACACCACTAAAGACGGTTTATGCAACAACCAGTTTTGTTACGGAGCCGCTTTAAAAACACCTACAGGAGAATTACTTTTCGGTACAGTTTCAGGATTCAATTCATTCAAACCGGAAGAAATTGAAGAAACAGACAACGATATTCCACTGATCTTTACCGACTTAAAAGTGTTTAATAAATCGGTAAAAATTGGAGAAGGGAAAAAACCTTTGCTGACAAAAAGTATCTCAGAAACAGAAAAGATCAGCTTTAATTACAAACAAAATGTATTTACACTTGAGTTTGCAGCATTAAATTACATTAACAGCGCAAACAACCTGTATACCTACAAACTGGAAGGTTTTAATACCGACTGGAACGAACCCAGCAAAAGCAGAACAGCAACTTACACCAACCTCGATCCCGGTAATTACACACTACGGATAAAAAGGGTATCTATTGGAAATCAGCAGGAAGGCGCGGAGCTGAAACTTGCAATATCCATACTGCCTCCATTCTGGAAAACCAACTGGTTCCTCGTAATAATAATTTTAATGATCATGTCGCTGGTTTATCTGATCATTCGTTTTTTTATTAACCGCGAAAAAATTAAAAGTCAGTTGGTTATAGAAAAAGCCAACGCCCGGAAACTACACGAGGTGGATATGATGAAATTGAAGTTTTTCACCAACATATCGCACGAAATCCGCACTCCGCTTACATTAATTTTAGGCCCGTTAAATAAAATGTTGCAATCAAAAGAAACCGATAGCAACACAAGGGAGAACCTGAAACTAATGCAACGTAATGCTCAAAATCTCGACCGCTTAATAAGCCAGCTACTTGATTTCAGGAAATTACAATCGGGCAATCTGAAACTCAATCTCACCGATGCCGATATTGTTCGTTTCATAAAAAATATTGTAAACTCGTTCAGCGGATATGCAGAAGAAAAAAATATCAAATTAACGTTTAACACGCTAAAAGAAAGGGTGTTTGTTTCCTTCGATCCCGATAAAATTGAAAAAATACTTAACAACCTGCTTTCGAATGCATTTAAATATACTGAAGAAAACGGATCGATTTCAGTCAATCTCTCCCTTATTTTCGATTCTGATGATGATGATTTTAGCGATGCAGCCGAAGAAAAACAATACATTGAAATAAACATTAAGGATACAGGCAAAGGCATACCACGCAAAAATCTGGAACGGGTATTTATTCGTTTTTTCCAGTCAGACGAAAAAGATGCCGGTTCCGGCGCAGGAATTGGACTGGCTCTTGTAAAAGACCTTGTGAAAATTCATAAAGGGAAAATATTTGTAACAAGCAAAGAAGGTAAAGGAACCAAATTTACCATACGCATTCCATACGACTTATGTATTGAAGACGGCTCAAAAGAAGAAGTAACAGAAAACGATAACAAAGCAACAAAACAAAGCCAAGAAAGCACCGCAAATCAAATACCTGGCAACGATGCTAAAATAATGCTTGTTGTTGAAGACAACGCCGATGTACGCCAATTCATCAGTTCGCACTTCGAAACTGTATACCAGGTTTACCAGGCGTCCAATGGAGAAGAAGGATGGGCTAAGGCATTAGAAATTATTCCCGATATTATTGTAAGCGATATAATTATGCCGCAAATGGATGGATATGAACTATGTAAACGCTTGAAAAACGATGAACGCACATCTCATATCCCCGTATTACTTCTTACTGCTATGCATTCGAAAGAGCACGAATTAAAAGGCATTACAAAAGGTGCCGACGATTATATTACCAAACCGTTCGACATTTCAGTTCTCCAGGCCAAAGTGGAGAATGTTTTATCCATTCGCGAATCGTTAAAAGAAAAATATACTTCAACTATGGTGCTGGAGCCTACCAATGTAATGGTAAGTTCGCCCGATGAAAAATTCCTGAAAAGGGTGATTGACGTTGTGGAAGAAAATATCTCGGACAGCGAACTGGACATCGAAAAATTCTCGCAAAAAGTGGGTATCAGCCGCATGCAACTTTACCGCAAACTGCAGGCACTTACCAATATGACAGTGAAAGAATTTATAAGGCATATACGTTTAAAAAGAGCAACTCAGCTTTTAGATCAGCAAAAACTCAATATTTCTGAAATTGCCTACGAAGTTGGGTTCAAAGACCTGTCACATTTCAGAAAATGTTTTAAAAGAGAATACGGAATGAGTGCATCAGACTACCTAGCAAAACAGAAAGAAAAACGCTCTACATAAGCCTTTAACTAAACAACTCATTACAAACTAATTACCTTCAATATTTCTGCAAAAACCATTTTACAGGTATTATTTGCCCTATTTTTGGGAAAAATTTCCCTCCCGGGGAATCCATACTGCCCTGATTGGGAAAGATCAAAGTAGTATTTCCTTATACTGGCAATATATTGCAATCACTAAAAATTAAAACCAGATGAATTAAAAACTTAATGAGAGATATCAAACGTAACTTAAAGAAAACAAACCGAATAATCATTATAGCAGCAATCGCACTTTTTATTCTCATTATTATACTTCTTAAAATTTTATTGTGATAATCTTAATCGTAATGAACTAAACAGGATGACCAGAGAATAACACAAAATATTTTTCTTTAAAAGGGCAAATATCGACTTTTGTCTATTAGTTAGTAGTTAGTTAGCAGTAAAAATCCGGGGGTAGTACTCCCCCGGGTTTTTCTAAAACAATAAAATAGACCGTATCTGCAAATAACTGACATTAACAAGAATACACTGAATAAAAGCGATATAAACATCGAAGTCAATATTCATTCTATAGCAGATAAAAATTTAAAAAATGAACCTAAAATCCACAACTATCCTTATAACACTGATTGTTTTTTCTCTCATCGGTTATTGTCAAACCGAAATCTCAAAAGTATGGATTGCCGATAACGGAGACGGAACTTATACCAATCCGATTATTCACGCCGACTACTCCGATCCCGATGTAGTACGCGTTGGCAACGATTATTACATGACTGCATCATCGTTTAACTGCGTTCCCGGCCTCCCCATTCTTCATTCAAAAGATCTGGTAAACTGGGAACTGGTCAATTATGCATTACCTACTCAAATTCCGGAAGATGTTTTTAACACTCCACAACATGGAAATGGAGTGTGGGCACCTTGCATCCGTTATCACAACAACGAGTTTTATATTTATTACCCTGATCCTGATTTTGGAATTTACATGATAAAAGCAAAAAAAGCTGAAGGTCAGTGGTCGGAACCGATATTAGTAAAAGGTGGTCAAGGTTTAATCGACCCATCTCCGCTTTGGGACGACGATGGCAAAGTTTACCTGACACATGCATTTGCAGGTAGTCGTGCACGAGTTAAAACCGTTATCATGGTTCAGGAAATGAACAGCGAAGGAACATCGGTAATTGGCGACGAAGTAATGGTTTTCGACGGACACGATGATCATCCAACTGTTGAAGGACCAAAATTCTATAAAGCCAATGGTTATTACTACATTTTTGCGCCTGCTGGAGGTGTGGCCACCGGCTGGCAAATTGTATTGCGTTCGAAAAACGTGTATGGTCCCTACGAAGTAAAAACTGTAATGGCACAAGGGAAATCAGATATTAACGGACCTCACCAGGGTGCCTGGGTTGATACCAAAACAGGCGAACACTGGTTTATTCATTTTCAGGATAAAGAAGCTTACGGACGCATTGTTCATCTGAATCCGATGACATGGAAAGACGGATGGCCGGTAATTGGTGTTGATGAAGACGGCGATGGTGTTGGTGAACCAGTTATTACTTATAAAAAGCCCAATGTTGGCGCAACCTATCCGGTTGTAACTCCTCCTGAAAGCGATGAATTTAATGGAAACAAGCTGGGAATACAATGGCAATGGCACGCCAATAAATACATCTCTTATGGATTTCCGTCGGGGAACCTCGGTTTCTACCGTTTGAACTGCATTGTACGCCCAGAGGGAGAAGAAGGACTTTGGATGGTTCCTAATTTATTATTACAAAAATTTCCGGCTGAGGAGTTCACTGCAACCACCAAATTTAAATTTACTGCACGAACTGATAACGAAGAGGCAGGATTTGTGGTAATGGGTGAAGATTATCAGTATATTTCACTAAAACGAATCGACGGAAAACTGCATCTGCGTGTAGCTTCATGTAAAAATGCGCGCACAGGAGGTAAAGAAACCGAACAATTTTCCGAAGCTTTCGAAGGAGATGAAGTATATTTTAAAATCCAGGTTAAAGAAGGAGCCATTTGCAGTTTCAGCTATAGTACAAACGGTAAAAAGTATAAAACCGTTGGCAATAAACTGGTTGCCAAACCCGGGCGATGGATTGGTGCAAAAATTGGATATTTTGCCCTTCGCGAAGGAATAACAAACGATTCGGGAACTGTTGACATCGATTGGTTCAGAATAAACAAATAAAAATGAAAAAGGTAATTTTTATATTCGCATTTCTGATTGCCGGACTTGCCGGACATGCCAAAGATTACGATTTTGTAGTGGCAAAAGATAGCAGCGGCAATTTTACAACCGTGCAGGAAGCTATTAATGCTGTTCCCGATTTCAGAAAAAACAGAACTACCATATTCATAAAAAAAGGTACATACAAAGAAAAACTTGTGCTGCCGGCCAGCAAAACGCTGGTTTCGTTCATTGGTGAAGATTTGGAACACACCATTCTCACCTACGACGATTATGCATCGAAAAAGAACCGTTTTGGAGAGGAAGTTGGGACAACCGGATCAACCTCTTTTTATATTTTTGGAGAAGGATTTACTGCCGAAAATATCACGTTCGAAAATTCGGCCGGACCGGTTGGACAAGCAGTTGCAGTTCGCATAGAAAGCGACAAGGTAGCTTTTAAAAACTGCCGTTTTTTAGGAAACCAGGATACACTCTATCCGCACGGAAACAAGAGCCGACAATACTATAAAAACTGCTACATTGAAGGCACAGTCGATTTCATATTTGGCTGGTCGACAGCCGTGTTTGATGAGTGTACTGTTTTCTGTAAAAACCACGGTTACGTAACTGCTCCATCAACAGAAGAAAATACCGAATTTGGTTTTGTCTTTCTGAATTGCGATATTACCGGAAGTGCACCGGAAAATTCGTTTTACCTTGGTCGTCCGTGGCGTCCTTACGGCAAATCTGTTTTTATAGAATGTAAACTGGGAAAACACATAAAACCTGAAGGCTGGCATAACTGGAGCAATCCGGATAAAGAAAAAACAGCCTTTTTTGCAGAATACAACAATACCGGAAAAGGTGCCGGCACTAGTAACCGGGTCAACTGGTCGCATCAGCTTAGTGCCAAACAGGCCCAAAAATATACCGTAGAAAACATTCTTGGTGAATGGATAAAAGAACTACCGTTTTAAAACAAATATAAATCTATAGAAAATGATACATCTAAAAATCTCAACAGTAATCGTAGCCCTTTCTGTTATATTGGCAGGATGCACACAGAAAAGTACACCACCGGTTGTCACCGATAATATTTATGCAGGCCTGGAATTCGACATGCCACATATCCAGGAACCGGTTATTCCTGATTATACAGTTTCAATTACCGATTTTGGTGCAAAAAGTGGCGGGATCGAATTAAACACACAGGCTTTTGCCGATGCCATTGAGGCTGTTTCTGAAAAAGGTGGCGGGAAAGTGATCATCCCTCCCGGAATATGGTTAACAGGTCCGATAATTCTGAAAAGCAACCTGGAACTTCATGTTCAACAAGGAGCACTTGTTCTTTTTTCAACCAACAAAGATTTATACCCGGTAATTGAAACCAACTTTGAAGGTCTGGATACATACAGATGCCTGTCTCCTATTTATGGGAAAAACCTTGAAAATGTTGCACTAACCGGCAAGGGCGTTTGGGATGGAAATGGCGACGCCTGGCGTTACGTAAAAAAAGATAAACTCACCGAAAGCCAGTGGAAAAAACTGGTTGCATCTGGCGGAATTGTAAATGACAGAGGAGACGGATGGTACCCTTCAGAACAATTTAAGCAAGGTATGGAAGGACGCGGAGATCAAAATGTTCGTGCTGATTTAAAAACCAAAGAAGATTTTGAAACCATTCGCGACTACCTTCGCCCTGTTTTTATTAGTATACAAAACAGCAAACACGTAATGATCGACGGACCTGTTTTTCAGAACTCTCCGGCATGGAATATACATCCTCTGTGGATTGAAGACCTGATTGTACGGAATGTTACTGTTCGGAATCCATGGTACTCGCAAAATGGCGACGGAATAGATGTTGAATCATGTAAAAATGTGTTGGTTCAGAATTGCAGTTTCGATGTTGGCGACGATGCTATTTGTATTAAATCGGGGAAAAACGAAGATGGCCGCAGACACGGAATTCCATGCGAAAACCTGATTATTAAGGACAATATTGTTTATCACGGTCATGGTGGTGTAACTGTTGGAAGTGAAATGTCGGGTGGCGTTAAAAACATGCATGTTTCAAACTGCACATTTATGGGAACCGATGTGGGCTTGCGTTTTAAAAGTACCCGCGGACGTGGTGGCGTTGTTGAAAACATTTATATTTCTGATGTAAGAATGACTAATATACCAAACAATGCTATCTCTTTTAACCTTTATTACGGAGGACGCTCTATTGCTGAATTGATGGCAGAAGGTGGAATGAAAACAACAAGCGAATTACTTCCGGTTACCGAAGAAACTCCGCAGTTTAAAAACATTAAAATATCTGATATTACCGTAAATGGTGCCCGTCAGGCAGTTTACCTGCAAGGACTTCCGGAAATGAACCTGCAAAATATAGAATTAACAAACCTGACTTTAGATGCAACAAATGGTTTTGTTATTGCAGATTCGAAAGGCGTGAAAATAAACAAGGTAAAACTCATTACTGAAAAAGAACAGGTTATCGATATGATTAACTGCAAAGATGTTGATATAACAAACTTTGATTATAGCTTCAGCAGTGCCAATGATATTAAAATTAACGGACAAGCCAGTGAAAACATTTCATTAACTGTAGCAGGAAAAGACCTGAAAGATTTTACAACAATTGGAAAAGAAGTAAAACAGGGAGCTGTTAAATTTTAAAGATTTTTGAAGATGAGAAAAATTATTTCGGCTCTTGCATTACTTTTAGTAGTGCTTGTTGCCTGTCAAAACGAAAAAGATATTTCTATTTATTGTATTGGCGATTCAACCATGGCCAATAAAAAACCCGAGGTTTATCCTGAAACAGGTTGGTGCCAGGTTCTTGGAGATTATTTCAACGAAAGTGTAACTGTAAAAAACCACGCAGTAAACGGGCGTAGTTCAAGAAGTTTTATTGGTGAAGGCCGCTGGCAACCCATACTCGACAGCCTGCAGGCAGGCGATTATGTTTTTATTCAGTTCGGGCATAACGACCAGAAATTTAAAAGTCCAGATCGTTACACAAATCCATATTCCGGTTATCGTAAAAACCTGACAAAATACGTGAACGAAACCCGGGAAAAAGGTGCCAATCCAATCCTTTTTACTTCAATTGTTCGTCGAAATTTTAACGAATACGGCACCTTAATCGATACTCATACAGCATATACAGAAGTTACACGTGCTGTTGCCAAAGAGTTGGATGTTCCACTCATCGACATGAATATATTAACAGAAGATATGGTAATCTCGTTAGGAGAGGAACCGTCAAAATCAATGTATATGTGGCTGGATTCCTGCGCCAATTATCCCGAAGGAAGACAAGACAATACTCACCTGAATGTTGAAGGAGCAAATACTGTGGCAAAACTGGCTGTAGAAGCAATCAGATCTGAAGTTCCGGATTTAGCGAAACGAATTAAATAAATTTGAAGTTAGAAGACGGAAGTCCGTAGTTGGAAGTTGTCGGGTTGAGCTTCGTATAAATCTTCGGTCTCCTGACTTCGGACTTCGGTCAAAAAAAATAGAAACTAAAAAACTAACTACAATGAAAAAACTAATCTTCCTTTTTACCTTGCTAATCTTTGGTGTTTCGTTCGCCAAAGCACAAAACGACATTCAATATAAAATGATAGTAGCACAAGACGGCAGCGGCGATTTTACCAGTATCCAGGCTGCCATTGATGCTACAAAAGCATTTCCTCCGGAACCCATTACTATTTATATTAAAAATGGTATTTATAAAGAAAAAGTGTGCGTTCCCTCGTGGAATCCTACGCTCTCGTTAATTGGAGAAGATGTTGATAAAACCATTATTATCTGGGACGACTACTTCAAAAAAATTAACCGCGGCCGAAACAGTACTTTTTTTACGCATACTTTAAGAGTTGATGCCGATGATTTTTATGCTGAAAACCTCACCATTGAAAATTCTTCGGGCGAAGTTGGTCAGGCCGTTGCCATTCACGTGGAAGGAAACCGTTGCCGGTTTCACAATTGTAAATTTATTGGAAATCAAGATACTGCCTATCTCGACGGAGAAAATAGCAATCAACTGTTTACAAACTGTACCATCACCGGAACTACCGATTTTATTTTTGGATCGGCAACGGTTGTTTTTAAAGACTGTTTCATTTTAAGTAAAAGAAATTCATTTATAACTGCAGCAAGTACTAATCAGGGAAAAGAATTTGGTTTTGTTTTTATGAATTGCAAATTGCAGGCTGCCGAAGGAGTGAATGACGTTTTCCTGGGACGCCCCTGGAGGCCTTACGCAAAAACCGTTTTTTTGAATTGTGAACTTGGAGAACACATTTGCGCGCAAGGCTGGAGAGTATGGAGCAATGCTGAAAATTTGAGCACTACTTATTATGCCGAATATAATAACACCGGTAAAAGTGCAAATACCGATAAACGTATTGAATGGGCCCACGTTTTAACTTCGAAAGAAGCTAAAAAATATACCATTAAAAATATTCTGGGAACGTGGATTCCTGAATGAGCAGGGAAGAACAGGATAGACAGAAACCTTCGTTTTTATTAGCTTTGTACCTAAACTTTTTCCGGATGTTATGCCGGCAACTGATTAATTAAACTTGAGAACAAACAACGACAATAACGAATTATTACTGATTGATCGATTAAAAAACGGAGATACAAAAGCCTTTGATACTCTTTTTACAATTTATGGCCCACGTCTTTATGTTTTCACCAATGGATACTTAAAATCCAGGTTCGATTCGGAAGAGGTGGTCCAGGAAGTTTTTCTCACTATTTGGCGGAAAAGAAAAGATATTGATGCCTCTTTGTCGTTCAAAAGTTACCTGTTTAAAATTGCCTACCATTTAATTCTGGAAGCATTCAACAAAATAAGAAAGCGAGATGCATTTAAACACGAAATGCTTGAACAGGCCGTTCCGTTTACCAACGATCTGGAGGAACGTCTCGATTACCAGATGCTACTTGAGAAAGTTGACAGAATTATAAAAACACTTCCGACCCGGCAGCAGGAAGTTGTAATTATGAGAAAAAAAGAAGGAGTTGCCGTAAAAGAAATTGCCAGGCAACTGGAAATTAGTCCGAAAACGGTTGAAAACCATCTGACAGAAGCACTTAAAAGCCTTAAAAAAGAATTAAATGAAGAAGGTTTTTCAGGTCTTTTACTATTCTCTTTATTCTTCTGTTAAAAAAAATCAAAAAAAGTGAATTTTTCACTAGGGGATTTTCACATCACTTCCCTATTGCTTTATGTAACACGATGAACTAAGTCAAACAAATGGATTTCAAACCTGAAATACTACGCCGTTTTTTTAGTGGCAAATATTCTCGAAAAGACTATCTCTGGATAAAATCTGTATTTTCTAATCCTAAAGATAAAGTGTTATTGAAAGAATCTCTGGAAAACCACTGGAATGAATTCAATGACAGTTCTGCAGACACAGGAGATGTAGATTACTTGCTTCAAAGAATCCATCACAAAATCGATAACATTGAATCATCATCTTCAAAAGTAAGATATTTAAAGATATTCAGGCAAATTGCTGCAGTATTGGTAATACAAGTAGTACTAACCTTTTTGGCTTTCTATTACTTTCAGGATAAAAAGCAGCCTACCGAAACAGTATTTGCAGAAATTGAGTGTCCGCTAGGCGCCCGTGTAAAGTTCGATTTACCCGATGGTACTTCAGGCTATTTAAATAGCGGCTCGAGGTTAAAATACCCCGTTCAGTTTAAAAACAAACGCGATATTGAACTTAGCGGAGAAGCATGGTTCAATGTAGCTCACGATTCGATTCACCCCTTTGTTGTTGAAACCCAAAACCTAAATATTGAAGTACTTGGTACCCGGTTTAATGTTATAGCGCACGAAGGCGATTTATCAGAAGAAGTGATACTTTCGGAAGGAAGCGTAAAAATTGCTTCAGAAAGCGGACAGGTACTTTCTGTTCTAAAACCTGATGAAAGACTTGTGCTTGACACAGAAAAAATGACCTACACCCAGGAAACTCTGGATGCTTCGCAATACCTGGCATGGACAGAAGGAAAATTAGTCTTCAGAAACGAAAGCATGGAGCAGGTGGCCAAACGTTTGGGACGTTGGTACAATGCTGAAATCGAAATTGAAGATCCGAAATTACTGGAACATGCTTTCCGCGCAACATTTATAGACGAACCGTTAGATGAAGTATTAAAAATATTAGCAAAAACAACACCTATAACTTTTGAGATAATTGAACGTACACAAACAACTGACAACATTTACTTAAAAAAACATGTGATCCTTCGGTTCGACAAGAACCGAAAAGAAGCTTCATAAATCAATAAAAAACAGGAGAGTGTTGGCCGCACTCCCCTGTTGAACTAAGCAGTCTGAGATAAATTTTATGTTTAACTACTTAATGTTTCAAATGTATGAAAATAAATTGTATTCGTGATGCCATTAACTATGGCGTCAGAACTAAAACTTGGAAAATTATGCGAATTTGTTGCTTTCTTCTGTTTTTGGGCATAGCACAAACCTGGGCGGTAAACAGCTACTCACAACAGACTCGCTTTACCCTGCAGATGCAAGACACCAGGGTAATTGATGTACTCGATGAAATTGAAGAACAAAGTGAGTTCTTTTTTGTATTCAACCAGAATTTACTGGATGTTGAACGCAAAGTTAATGTTAATGTTAAGGACCAAACTATCAACAAGGTAATGGCAGATCTTTTTGCCGACACCGATGTTAGTTACGAAATTAACGACCGATTAATTGTTATAACTACTCTTGCTGAGAAGAACAGTGTTTCGCAGCAAAAAGGCGTTAGTGGGAATGTTACCGACGACCAGGGAGAACCACTGCCTGGTGTAACGGTTATTATTAAAGGAACTACACAAGGAACTGTTACAGATGTTGACGGCAACTTTATTCTGGCGAATGTTCCCGAAGATGCAATACTACAGTTTTCATTTGTGGGAATGCAAAGTCAGGAAATTGCCGTTGCCGGAAAATCAGTTCTTTCAGTAAAAATGGAACTTGATGCAATTGGTATTGAAGAAGTTGTGGCCGTAGGATACGGTACTCAGAAAAAAGCTTCAGTAACAGGTGCCATTGCTCAATATAGCGCTGAAAAACTGAGCGAACGTCCTGTACAACGCCTCGATCAGGCTTTGGTTGGACAAATGGCTGGTGTTCGTGTAAAACAAACCAGTGGGATGCCTGGAAAAGGAATGAGCATACAGGTTCGTGGTACCGGTTCTATAACCGCCAACAACGAACCACTATACGTAATCGACGGTTTCCCACTCGAAATGTCGGGACAGAACACATCCGGAGGTTTCTCAACCGGTAACCCGCTGGATAACATCAACCCTAACGATATTGAATCTATTCAGGTATTAAAAGATGCTGCTGCAGCCGCTATTTATGGTTCGCGTGCATCAAACGGTGTTGTTCTTATTCAAACCAAAAAAGGGAAAGCCGGTAAGGCCACAATCAATTTTAATATGTACACCGGCTGGAACGAGCCAAACCGAAAAATTGATATCTTAAGTACCGACGAATGGATCGACAGAGCAGTAGAATACATGAATGTAAATTATATTGCCAACGATCCGGGCGATCAGAATCGTTCTGCTGCTGACGATTACGATACACGTGTAGCAAACATTGGAAGTTTCGACCGCAACCAAATTCCTGATGCTGACTGGTTATTACCCGGCTATGGAAAATACGAGTCGGTTGACTGGCAAGATGAAATATTCAGAAAAGGTATTGTACAGAACTACCAATTATCGGCCACAGGAGGTACTGAAGGCGTGAAATATTTTGTATCAGGCGATTACCTCAATCAGGAAGCTTATTTTAACAATGTTGATTACGAACGTTTTTCAGTTCGCGCCAACGTAGAAGTTAAGCCAAATGATAAAATTACAGCAGGAATAAATATTGCTCCATCTTATTCAATGGGCAACGACCCTGGAGTTGAAGGTAAAGACCGTATTTTGCACGTAGCTGTAGGTATGCCTCCTCTTACTGAAGAAGAAGTTGGGTTGGATATGAATGTTGGCGATAACAGCCGCTTAACATATGGAAACTCAAGAAACAGTCCGGTAAGAGTATTGCAAAACACAATTGGAGAAACCAAAATCTTCAGAACTCTGTCAACTGTTTTTGGGCAATATGAAGTTATACCTGGATTAAGAGTAAAATCAACTTTGAATCTGGACCACACCGATCAAAAATACAAATACTACCGACCTGCTTTCGTAAGCGGCAGTTCTCCATCAGCTCGTGTGGCAAGTGGTACATATAGTGGATACGTTCGTCAAACATTCGTGAATGAAAATACTATTTCATACGATAAAATTTTTGCGGAGAACCATAACGTTTCAGCTGTTGCAGGTATGTCTTATAATTTAAATAAATTCGACAACTTCAGAATTAGTTCTACCGGGGGATTTGGCACTGATTACATAACCACGTTGAACGACGCCAATGATATTAACGCAAATTCGACCTACACAACCGAAACAAAGAGTATATTAATATCCTATTTCGGAAGGGTAAACTATAGTTTCATGGACCGTTATATGTTAACGGCCAGTATCCGTCGCGATGGTTCTTCTCGTTTTGGTATAGATACAAAATGGGGTATATTCCCTGCAGCATCTGTTGGTTGGAGAATTTCAGAAGAAAGTTTCCTTGACGGTGTAGAATGGTTAAGCAACCTGAAAGCAAGATTCAGTTGGGGTAAAGCCGGTAACAACAGCATTGGCGACTACTCACATATTGCTTTGCTTGAATCTGCGAATTACTCATTTGGAGGTGCACAGGCTACCGGCCAGGCTGCAAGCAATTACCCAAATGCTGACCTTGGTTGGGAAGAATCAGAAACTTTCAACTATGGTATCGACTTTGGTGTATTCAGTAACCGCTTATATGGTTCATTTGAATATTATACAAAAACAAACACCAACCTATTATTGAACATTCCTGTTCCTTCAGCAACGGGCTTTACAACAGCTTTGACAAATATTGGAGAAGTATTTAACAGTGGTTGGGAACTGGAACTGAATTCTCGCAACTTGACAGGAGAATTTGAATGGACAACAAACTTCAACCTGGGGCACAACTCAAACGAAGTTCGACAGTTAGGACCTAACAACACTCCTATTCTGGGTGGTGCTTTCGACATTACACACAATATACTTACTGTAGGAGAACCTATGTATAGCATTTATGTTGTTGAGCAAGACGGAATATTAACTGCTGAAGATATTGCCAGCGGTGCTGCATTATACGGAAACCAAGTCGAGGGTGATCCAAAATACGTGGATGCCAATGGCGATGGAGTTATTTCACCTGACGACCGTAAGATTATGGGACATCCAAATCCTGATATAGTCTGGGGTATTACCAATACGTTTAAATGGAAAGGATTTGATTTAAGTGTTTTGGTTCAGGGACAAAATGGTGGACACCTCTACTCTACTTTCGGAAGAGCTGTCGACCGTACAGGAATGGGATGGTTAGATCAGTGTATTGGCCTTTGGAGAGATCGCTGGAGATCAGCTGAAGATCCGGGTGACGGATTAAAAGGTAAAGTATATTCGAAATTCGGTCGTATAAAAAATACCGACTGGATGTATTCAAACAACTACTGGAGAGTACGTAACATTACATTGGGATACGATCTGGGACAACATATCAACAGCAATGTATTTAGTGGAATTCGCATTTATGCAACCGCTGAAAACTGGTTTGGTGAAGATAAATATTACGGAGGCTTCAACCCTGAAGCTGTAAACACTTCCGGAGATGACTATGGTGGTGCACCATTAGCAAAATCAATGATCTTTGGTGTTAACATTACTTTCTAACGAATTAAACGAATTAAAAATGAAACGAATATATCTAATATTAACAATTTTTATAATCGGTTTCTACGCCTGCGAAGATGACCTGAATCAGGTTCCTGTTTCATCGATCAGTTCTGATGGTTTTTATACAAGCGAAACCGGTTTTGAGCAGGCAGTAAATGGAATTTACCGGTCATTAAGTTCATACCCTGAACGACAGTTCCATTTATCTGATGTACGTTCTGATAATATTTACGGAGTCGGATCAATGGGTGTTCGTGCCCACGAACCTGTAAATAACTTTGCTCTTACATTAACTACAAATGAATACATGGAAGAGGCATGGAATACCAATTACGAAGGTATTATGCGTGCAAATACAGTTTTAGACAATATTTCTGATGAATATATTTCTGATGCTGCAAAACTCAACCAACTTACAGGTGAAGCTAAATTTTTAAGAGCATTATTTTATTTTGATCTGGTAAAATATTTTGGCCCGCTACCAATTATCGATCATTTGGTTACACCAGCAGAAGCTCTCGAAATTGACAGAAGCCCTGTTGCAGATGTTTACGATCTTGTTGTTTCTGATTTGGAATCAGCAGCGCAGTTATTGCCTTCTTCATACGGAAGTGCTGATATCGGACGTGCAACATCGTACGCTGCAAAAGCTCTTTTGGCAAGGGTTTTACTAACACGTTCAGGCCCGGTTCTACACCCCGACGGACCTTGTTTGGGAACAAACGAATACAGCCAAGCGCTTAGCCTGTTAAACGATGTAATTAGTGGCCCTTTTAACATGTTGGATGATTATGCTTCTACTTTCGACCTGTTCAACGAAAACAACACTGAAATTGTTTTTGATATTCAATACCAGATGGGAGGTCTTGGAATTGGATGTGCATACCCTGGTGAACTTGCCGGTTCTCCTTACTGGAGGTCTGTTGGGTATCCTTATGCAATTGGTTTAGAAACAAAAGATGTATCATACGATTTAATCAATTCATACGATACAATAAACGATACGCGTTTTGCTTTTAACGTACAAATGGGATATATCGATGAAACCAGCAATCTTTATGTTGAAGATCCGGTAACAATTAAATTCTCACGTCCAGATCCAAATACATGGGGTGCCGACCGTTTCGATTTCGGTATCAACTTCCCTGTCATTCGTTACACTGATGTATTGTTGATGAAAGCTGAATGTATCCTTCAGGGAGCTTCAGGAAGTCAATCGGAAGTTGACCAGATCATTAACGATGTACGCGAACGTGCAGGACTTGATGATCCTATCTCCGGTGCAACTCTTGATGATCTTTTGGAAGAAAGACGTAAAGAATTTTTGGGAGAGGGTTTACGCTGGCACGATTTGGTACGTACAGGAAAAGTTCTCGACGTAATGAATGCCTGGATTCCGGTGGAAGATGTGGCAGACCAAATGAGAAAATCAATCAATGCTGATCATATCATTTATCCAATTCCTCTTGAACAAATGGAAGTTAAAGAAGGATTATATACTCAAAACAAAGGTTACGAGTAGTAAGTGGAATAAAAATATTTTTAGTTAGTTAGTTATGAAGAGGACATGAACTGTAATTGTCGGTGACAATTCTTTCTTGTCCTCTACTTTTAAGATATATTTGCTGAAAAAATTATTAAGTGTATAAACAACATATATTATTTAATTGAAAACAATTTTCTCAATTACGATGTCTTACAATACAATATTTGTCAACAATACTGAAAATAAATATCTTAACAAGATGAAACGAACATGTAAGCATGTTCCATTTATCAACTGACGGACCATAATTAACAAACAATTCTAAACGAATGAAAAACTTACCTACATTATTAACCACAATTATTCTGCTTTTTATTATTCCCTACACTTACGCACAAAAAATTAGCGACTATTTTCCGCCTTCAGAATTAACTACTGTTGGAGCTTATTATTATCCCGAACACTGGGACGAGTCGCAGTGGGAACGCGATTTAAAACACATGGCAGATATGGGTTTCGAATTTACCCATTTTGCCGAATTTGCCTGGGCACAGCTGGAACCCAGCGAAGGAGTTTACGATTTTGCCTGGCTCGACAAAGCCGTTGAGCTGGCAGCTAAATACCACCTAAAAGTTGTTATGTGCACATCAACCGCCACTCCACCGGTTTGGCTGGTTCGAAAACACCCTGACATTTTAAAACAACACGAAGACGGCACATCCATGGATCATGGTTCAAGGCAGCACGCGTCATTTTCAAACAATTTCTACCGCGAGTACTCCATGAAAATGATTGCCGAGCTGGCAAAGCATTACGGAAACGATCCTCGCATTATTGGCTGGCAATTAGATAACGAACCTGCAACTAATGTCGACTTTGGCGAAGATGCCCAAATTCGCTTCCGTGCCTGGCTAAAAAACAAATACAAAAACATCGACGCTCTCAACAAAGCCTGGGGAACCAACTTCTGGAGCGGAACTTACACCGATTTTAATCAAATAAATATTCCACAACACTCGCAGTGGGGAATGAATTTATACCAGCGCCTCGACCACAGCCGCTTCTGCGATTACGAAACTTCAAGTTTCCTGGATGAACAGGCTGATGTAATCAGAAAATATTCTACCCCAAAACAATGGATAACCTCCAATTACATCCCCTATTACGATGCACGTTACCCCGGAGCAAGTAAAAAACTCGACTTTATTACCTACACAAGATACATGGTTTATGGCGAACACCCGGGAATCGGTCGCAAAGGTTATCGCGTTGGCGAATACTCACGGATAGCCATGGCCAACGATTATTTCAGGCCATTATCACCCATTTATGGTGTAATGGAACTTCAACCCGGACAGGTAAACTGGGGAACCATTAATTCTCAGCCTTTACCGGGAGCTGTTCATTTGTGGTTGTGGCACGTTTTTGCAGGTGGAAGCAAACTCACCTGCACCTATCGTTTTCGTGCTCCGATTTATGGTTACGAACAGTACCACTACGGAATTATTGGCCCCGACGGCGTTACTCCAACACCTGGAGGAAAAGAATACCAGCAATTCATTGAGGAAATAAAACTGCTACGAAAAAACCTTTCAAACGGTAAAATACCTGAAGAATACCTAAAGCGTAAAACCGGAATTCTATACGATCCGGACAACACGGTTGCCATCAACCAGAATAAACAAAACGTTGCATGGGATACCGAGCAACACGTTTTAAAATATTACAAAGCCCTAAAATCATTAGGAGCACCGGTTGATTTTATACGCGATACAATGAATTTCTCTTCGTACCCGGTTATTGTAGCTCCTGCTTATCAGCAAATGAGCCTGGAGCTGATAAAAAAACTGACTGATTACGTAAAAGCAGGCGGAAACCTGGTAATGTCGTGCCGTACAGGTCATCAGGATGAATTTGGCCATTTGTGGGAAGCCAAACACGCTGAACCACTTTACGAGTTAATTGGTGGCGAAATTGAATTCTACGACCTGCTCCGCACTTATGCTCCCGATACGGTAATTATGAATCAGAAAACATATGCATGGAACACTTGGGGAGATATTTTAAAAGCAAATAAAGGCACTGAAACCTGGGGAACTTATTCCGGTGATTATTACGCTGGAAAACCGTCAGTTACCTTCAACAAACTTGGAAAAGGCACGGTTACTTATGTGGGAGCTGATAGTCACGACGGAATGCTGGAAGACGCTGTAATGAATAAACTTTACAAGCGTTTGGGAATAGCAATAAAAAATTATCCGAAAGGAATTATAGTTGAATACCGAGATGGATTTGGAATTGCGATGAATTATTCGGACAAGGATTATGAAATGAGTATTCCTGAAAATGCCGAAATTATGGTTGGAAAGAAAATAATTCCAACTGCTGGAGTGCTCGTTTGGAAACTTCAATAAAAAGAGATAGAAAAAATCCCGGATATCGGGTATGCTTGTTTTGAAAATCAGTTTAAACCGTTAATAAATAATCAAAATGAAACCTTTTACAAAATCAATACCGACTCTAGCCTTATTGATGCTTTTGTTATTTGCTTCATGCGGGCAAAAAATCGCGCCTCATTGGCCCGATAAAACTAACGAAACAGCCCCCTGGACACGTTGGTGGTGGCACGGCAGCGCTGTAGACAAAGCCAATCTAACAGCCAATATGGAAGAGCTGAAAAAAGCTGGCTTTGGCGGTGTTGAAATCACTCCTATTTATGATGTAAGAGGCTCTGAAGATAAAACCATCCCATTTCAATCCGAAAGATGGATGAAGATGCTGGAACACACCTTGAAAGAAGGACAACGGCTGGGGATAGGCGTTGATTTGGCAAATGCTTCGGGATGGCCGTTTGGCGGTCCGTGGATTGGTGCAGATCAAGCCTGCAAAAATCTTCAATACAAAAAGTACAGTTTGAAAGGTGGCGAAAAGCTAAAAGAAAAAGTGGAATTCATCCAGCAGCCCATGGTTCGGGCCATTGGGAAAAGGCTCGATATTTCAGAAGTAAAATTCCCAATCAGCAGCAATAGTAATTTACAGGAAATGGCACTGGAACAGGTTCGTTTCGAGAAACCACTTCCATTACAAACCTTAATGGCTTATAGCGAAAAGGGTGAAACTTTTGATTTAACATCTTTCGTTAACGCAAACGGAAAATTGGATTGGACCGCTCCCGAAGGAAACTGGAACCTTTACGCAATATTTCAGGGTTGGCACGGAAAAATGGTTGAACGTGCCGGAACCGGTGGCGAAGGAAATGTGATCGATCATTTCTCGGAAGAAGCAGCAAAACTCTTTTTGGCTGACTTTGATAAAAACTCTAAAAATATTGATCTGACAGGATTACGAGCCTTTTTTAACGATTCGTATGAAGTAGACGATGCCAGTGGTGATGCCAACTGGACTCCCCTGTTTTTCGACGAATTCAAAGCTCGCAGAGGCTACGATTTAAAAAACTATCTGCCTGCCCTGTTTGGCGACATGAATGATGAAACCAACAATCGTGTTTTATGCGATTACCGCGAAACCATTTCAGATTTGTTACTGGAAAAATTTACCGTTGTTTGGGCCAACTGGGCTGAATCGCATAATTGCATTATCCGCAACCAGGCACACGGATCACCGGCAAATATTCTGGATTTATACGAAGCCAGCCACATTCCTGAAACAGAAGGAACGGATCCGATGCGAATTAAAATGGCAACTTCTGCCGGACATGTTTCAGGAAAACCTTTAATTGCCTGCGAAGCTGCTACCTGGCTCAATGAACACTTTTTAAGCAATCTTTCAGACGTAAAACAAAATGCCGACAGGTATCTGGCTAATGGAGTGAACCACATTGTTTACCACGGAACTCCTTACTCTCCCATCGAAGAAAAATGGCCGGGCTGGATGTTTTATGCAGCCGTTCATTTTGCACCAACAAATACATGGTGGAGCGAGTTGCAAACCATCAATCATTACATTGCCAACTGCCAGTCATTCATGCAAAACTCAACTCCCGACAACGATATATTGCTTTATTTCCCGATTTACCAGGCATGGACGGAAAGAGACAGAAAAATTCTCCCTCACTTTGGAGGACACAGCGAAGAGTTAACGAATAAAATCAGTAATTCGCTCCTCGCACAAGGATATTCATTCGATTATATTTCCGACAGGCAAATTAAAAAACTGAACTCCGAAAATGGAAAAATTCAGTCAGCAGGAACTTCATATAAAACTATCGTTGTTCCTAATTGTGTGAATATTCCATTAGAAACATTGCAACATCTTTTCAGTCTGGCAGAAAATGGAGCAACTGTAATTTTCGAAAAAGAAATTCCAACAAAAGTTCCGGGAATGAATGATTTTAAAAACCGGCAGGCAGAAGCTAAAAAGCTGGTTGACGGACTTCAGTTTCAATCTAAAAACAATTACCGCGTTGCTCAAACCAGTGAAGGTAAAATTTTAGTTGGGGATAAAGTTGAATCGATGCTTAACGACACCGAAATTTACGGTGAACAAGTAGCTGTTGAAGGACTTTGGTATAACAGGGTGAAACGCGCCGAAGGAACCTGTTATTTTATTTCCAACTGGTCTGATAAAAATATTGATAAATGGATAACACTTCAATCTTCAGAAAAATCAGCTGTTTGGTTCAATCCTATGGACAAAACCATGGGCAAAGCGAACACGCAAAAATCGAAGGTTTACGTTCAGCTAAAACCCGGAGAAACACTGATTTTGCAGTGGTATTCAAGCGATGTTGATGCTGACTATTATCAATTCTGGCAAGAATCTAAAATCAAGAAAGAATTAAACAGCAACTGGGAAGTTAGTTTTGAAAAAGGTGGACCAACCTTGCCGGCTGCTTATCAAACCAAAGAATTAAAATCGTGGACAGATAAATCTGAAGACTCCAAAAAATTCTCAGGTACAGCGAGCTACAAAACAACTCTCGATTTACCCAACGGTTCTGACAAAGATTATTTGCTTGACTTAGGAGTTGTACACGAAACAGCTACAATATTTTTAAACGAAAAAGAATTAAAAACACTGGTAGGGCCAAAATTTCAAATAGTATTACCGGGTAACCTTTTGGAACCGACAAATACACTCGAAATTAAAGTAACTAATTTAATGGCCAACCGGATTATCGAAATGGACAAAAACGGGGTGAATTATAAAAAATTCTATAACGTGAACTTTGCAGCCCACTCCAGGGGAAGCCGAGGTGCAGACGGAAATTTTTCAGCTGCCGACTGGGAGCCACTTCCGTCGGGTTTACTGGGCCCTGTAACCTTAACAGAAATTACACAAAAACAAACAAACTAATAAACTAAAACGATGAAAAAAATTAGTACAGTAATTGTATCACTCTTTCTGCTTTTTGCATGCACTACCCAACAAACACCCACCCCCATCGACAGGCAGGCACTGGTAGAAAGAAACAACGTTACAATTGAAAAATACGAACCACTGGCCTCGCTATCAGTAGGTAACGGAGAGTTTGCTTTTACCACCGACATTACCGGCCTGCAAACGTTTTACAACGATTACAACGACGGTGTTCCTTTGGGAACCATGTCAAACTGGGGATGGCACACCCTTCCCAATACCGAAAATTACAATTTGTCGGAAACGCTTAAATATTTCGAAGTAGAAGGACGACAGGTGCCTTACCGTCACCAGATAAAAGACGATCCGAGAAAAAATGCAGCGTGCAATTATTTCCGCGAGAATCCGCATCGTTTACACTTGGGAGTCATTGGTTTTGTTCTGACAAAATCAACCGGAGAAACGGCAAAAATTGAAGATATTAAAAATGTAAAACACCACCTCGACATGTGGACCGGGCAGATTACCAGCGAGTTCGAATTCGATGGAAAACCGGTAAGAGTTGAAGTTTACTGTCACCAGGACCAAGACCAGGTTTCGGCTAAAATCGAATCTCCTTTAATGGCATCGGGTCAACTGGCTGTTCAATGGAAATTCCCTTACGGAGCGCCGGTTCATGTTGGTCCGGGTTACGATTTCAATTCTCCTGATAAACATCAAACGGTAATGTCGGAAAATAGTGATAACGCAGTTGTTTTCGATTGTACTCTTGATGCCGATAAATACCAGGCAGCTGTTAGCTGGAATGGAAATGCTTCATTCGTTAAAAATCATGAGCATGAATACATTCTGAAACCTGAACAAGGCGAATCACTGGAATTTAGTTGTTTGTTTGCTCCTGAACTCGGAGAGAAACAACCCATTTCTTTTGCTGATACAAAAAGCAACAATATTTCAAGTTGGGAAAATTTCTGGAAAGAAGGCGGCGTTGTCGACTTTTCTGCCTGTACCGATCCAAGAGCAAAAGAACTCGAACGTCGTACAGTTTTATCGCAGTACCTAACCAAAATACAAAGCTCAGGATCGGTTCCTCCACAGGAAACAGGTTTAACTTACAATAGCTGGTTTGGAAAATTCCATATGGAAATGCACTGGTGGCACATTGCACACTTTGCCCAGTGGCAGCGCGAAGAATGTATGGAAAAACAGCTGGAATATTATTATAAAATGTACGATGCAGCCCATCAAACCGCTATAGATCAGGGCTACAAAGGAGTACGCTGGCAAAAAATGGTGGGTCCTAATCACGAAAACAGTCCTTCGTCAGTTGGCTCTTACCTTATTTGGCAACAACCACACATTATCTGGTTTGCTGAAGAAATGTACCGCCAGAATCCATCGCAGGAAGTTCTAAATAAATATAAGGATTTGGTTTTTGCAACAGCTGATTTTATGGCAGATTTCCCGATCTGGAATGAAGATAAGAAACAATATGATCTGGCCCCCCCGCTAATTCCTGCACAAGAACACTGGGCCCGCGAAACCACTTATAATCCGCCTTTCGAACTAGCTTACTGGTATTGGGGATTAACCACTGCCCAAACCTGGAAAGAGCGTCTGAACGAAGATAAAGTAAAAGATTGGGAAGATGTCAGGTTGAATCTGCCTGCCCCTGATCAGGCAAATGGCGTTTACCTGGGAATTCAGGGGGCAACAGAATCGTACACCGACATGGAGTTAATGAAAGACCACCCGGTGGTTTTAGGTGCTTACGGAATTATGCCCGACTGGGATAAACTGGATCCGGAGATCATGCGAAACACCATGCACACCATTGCAAAAAAATGGGACTGGCCTTCTACCTGGGGTTGGGATTACCCGATGGCTGCCATGACTGCAACTCGTTTGGGAGAGCCTGATCTGGCACTTGAATTTTTATTAAAAGATGTTCAAAAGAATACTTACCTGAAAAACGGACACAACTATCAAAGCGATCGTCTTAGATTATATATGCCTGGCAACGGCGGACTGTTAACCACTATTGGTATGATGTGCGCCGGTTGGGATGGCTGTACAACTGATAACCCTGGATTCCCGAAAGACGGAAAATGGGATGTAAAATGGGAAGGAATTTCACCCGTTTTCTAATATCTAAAACTTTAAACCACTTAACTAAAATTATTATGAACGCAAAAAGAAACATTGTACTTATTTTTATCTTAAACCTGGCATTCATTGTTTCGGCACAGAACAAAATTGTTATTAATACCGATTTGGGTGAAGAAAAAATCAGTAAACATATTTACGGTCATTTTTCAGAACATCTTGGACACTGTATTTATGGTGGCTACTGGGTTTCAGAAGAATCTGACATCCCAAATACAAAAGGTATCCGTAACGATGTTGTGGATGCATTAAGAGAAATCGGCATTCCGAATTTACGCTGGCCGGGCGGTTGTTTTGCCGATGAATACCACTGGAAAGATGGCATTGGCCCACGCGAGGAGCGTCCGACAATGATTAATACGCACTGGGGAGGCGTGACCGAAGACAACAGTTTTGGAACCCACGAATTTTTAGAACTGTGTAACCAATTAGATTGTGAACCGGTAATTTGTGGAAACCTTGGAAGCGGAACCATTCAGGAAATGTCTCAATGGGTTGAGTATCTGAATTCGGATAATGTTAGCCCGATGAGTGATTTACGGAAAGCCAACGGGCGCGAAGAACCGTGGGGAGTAAAATACTGGGGTGTTGGAAACGAAAGCTGGGGCTGTGGTGGAAGCTTCAGGCCACAAACTTACGTAGACGAAATGAGACGTTACTCAACCTTCTTAAAAAACTACGGAAACGACCGGCTTTACAAAGTTGCATGTGGCCCGAGTGAAGCCGATTACAACTGGATGGAAACCATAATGAAAGAAGGAAATCCTGGACGCAGTTTCCAGGGAATCTCACTTCACTATTACACCATCTGTCACAACTGGAGGCAAAAAGGTTCTGCTACCCAATTCGACGAAAAAGAATACTTCGCCACCATGAAAAAAACCCTTTTCATGGAGGAATTGCTACAAAAACACATCACCATTATGGACAAATACGATCCACAAAACCGCGTTGGCCTGGTTGTGGATGAATGGGGGAACTGGTTTGATGTTGAGCCAGGCACTAACCCCGGCTTTTTGTACCAGCAAAACACACTCCGGGATGCAATGGTGGCCTCTGTAAATCTCGACTTGTTCAACAAATACTGCCGACGGGTAAAAATGGCAAACATTGCCCAAACCGTTAATGTGCTGCAGGCTATGATTTTAACTAAAGACAACCAAATGGTACGTACACCTTCATTTTATGTTTTCAAAATGTACAAAGTGCACCATGATGCAACCTTGCTCCCTTCAGCTATAAAATGCGATGATTATACCTTTGATAACGAATCTGTCCCTGCCCTCTCGGCAACAGCGTCGAAAGATGATAATGGAAAAATTCACATTACAATCAGCAATCTCGATCCTGAAAATGCAAAAGATATAACTTGTGAATTAAGAGGATTAGAATCAGCAAAATTTGTTGAAGGAAATATTGTTAGCGGGAAAGAGATAAACAGCTTTAACGATTTTGGCAAGGAAGAAGAAGTAACACTAAAAGCATTTAACGATGTGAAAGTGAAAGGAAATACAGTAACAGTTAAAATGCCTGCCAAATCAGTAGTTATGGTTGAATTGCAATAGTTTAAAGAATAAAATTTAAAAAAAATGTTCCTAAAAAAAGTTCCGACTCTGATTATCTTTTCAATTCTCCTTTTCTCCTGTACTCAAAAAGTGGAGAAGGAAATAAAAAGCGAATTAGTGCAACATCTTGAAAGTATTTTTTACGATAATAGCTTCGCCGCAATTCCTGATAAAACTTTTAATGTTGCGGACTACGGTGCTGTTGCTGATGGCAAAACCCTGGCTACCGAAGCCATTCAAAAAACAATTGATGCTGCAGCGGAAGCCGGAGGTGGTAAGGTTATTTTCCCGGCCGGAACTTATCTTTCAGGAGCCTTGTTTGTAAAATCGAATGTGGAATTGCACCTTGGTGAAGGTGTGGTCATTCAGGCCATTCAAAATAACGATTATTATCCGCGAAAATGGACACGCATTGCCGGAATTGAGATGGAATGGCCGGCTGCCCTTATTAATGTTTACGACGAACACAATGTACGCATCACCGGAAAAGGCGTAATCGACGGAAACGGTAGTTACTGGTGGAAAAAATTCTGGGGCGATCCCAGGTACACTGGCGGCATGTGGGGCGAATACAAAGATAAAGGTATTCGCTGGGCCGTTGATTACGATTGTGAACGTGTTCGCCCGGTTGTCATCTGGGAGTCCGAAGATGTGCTCTTAAAAGATTTTACCGTGAAACGTGCCGGATTCTGGACCGTTTCGCTCACTTACAGTACACGCGTACATGTTGACGGGCTTGTGGTTCGGAATAACATTGGTGGATTTGGTCCCAGTTCTGATGGTATTGATACCGACTCATCGAAAGATGTGCTGGTTGAAAACTGCGACATCGACTGCAACGACGATAACCTGTGTATTAAAGCGGGTAAAGATGCCGATGGTTTGCGCGTAAACCGTCCGGCAGAAAACATTGTTTACAGGAATTGCATCACCCGCGCCGGACACGGTTTGATCACCCTGGGAAGTGAAACTTCTGGCGGCATGAAAAACATTGAAGTGTACGGTTTGGAGGCCATTGGAACCAATATTGGCATCCGTTTTAAATCGGCAAAAGTACGTGGTGGTTTAATGGAGAACATTCATTTTCACGACATTAAGATGAAAGACGTAGCCAATCCTTTCCATTTCGAATTGAATTGGTACCCGGAATACAGCTATTGCAACATTCCTGACAATATTCCTGAGGAAGAAATAAAAGATCGTTGGAGAGTGCTCAGCCAAAGGGTAACTCCCGAAGAAAAAGGAATTCCTGAATTCAGGAATATTAAACTAAGTAATATCACTGTTGAAAAGGCGAAGCGTGCTTTTTATGCCAATGCCTATCCCGAAAAACCAATTCATCACATTAGTTGGGAGAATGTTACTGTGGAAGCTGAAGAAAGCGGAAAGCTGAGTTATGCCAGCGACTGGACCATGACTAACGTTACGCTTAAAACAGCAAGCGGGAAGCCAATCGAATTAATCGAAAGTAGCAATATCCAACAACCGGAAATAGTTACTATCGAAAAAGGAACGCCTCAGCCGAAAGAGAAACTATCACTCGATCAGCAAATCAGGGCAATTAACATGGACGCCAAAAAGGTTATTATTCCTGTTAATCCAACGGAGATTCAGGCAATAGTTGAAGGCGATACAACACTTTATTCTGAAAAATTCAAAGTGTTTATTTTAAAACAGGAAGATGCAACAGTTGGCTATTACGAACCACTGGGAGATGGTTTTTACTATTCGAAAGTAGAAATTGCCACTAAAAACAACGCATCGCTGATAGAAGTAAAAGGCCAGAAACTTCACGATTACACTTTCGTAGTTAACAGAGATAGTAAACCGAAAAGTGTTTACGGAGCAGATAACTGGAGCTACATCGACGATATGAAACAGATCATCATCGAAAAGAAAGAAAAAGGATTTACCATTCAAATTGATCAATAAAACCACGTATCATGAACCACTTAAAGCAGATATTGACATTAACAATTTGCCTTTTTTTAGGGCTGGCAACCTTGGCGAATCCCGAAAAGAAGGAAATAAAATATTTATCCGGCACCGATAATGAAAACACAGTAACATGGGATTTCTTCTGTACCGACGGGCGAAAAAGTGGCGAATGGACTACCATTGAAGTTCCTTCTCACTGGGAACAACAGGGTTTTGGCGAATACGATTATGGCCGCGATTATCGTACCTACGGGAAAAAATTCGAATTCTCGAAAGAAAGCGGCATTTACAAACACCGTTTTACTATTCCTGAAAACTGGAACGGTAAAAAGATTTATATTGTGTTTGAAGGATCGATGACTGATACCGAAGTAAAAATCAACGGAGAACCGGCCGGGCCTTTGCACCAGGGATCGTTCTATCGTTTTCGCTACGATATTACCGACAAACTGAAAGCCGGCGAAGAAAATGAATTGGAAGTGAAGGTAAACAAGTGGTCGTCGAATCAATCGGTGAACCGCGCCGAGCGTTATGCAGACTACTGGATTTTTGGTGGAATTTTTAGGCCTGTTTACCTTGAAGCTGTTCCTAAAGAATTCATCGACAGGGTCGCTATCAATGCACTGGCTGACGGTTCATTTTCAATGGAAACCTTTCCGGTGAATATTCAGAAAAAACAAACCATTGTTGCCGAGATTACAGATTCAAAAGGCAATGTGATAAAAACCTGCGAAGCCAACACAAACAAAGGTGATTCGATGGTTGTACTTTCTTGTAAAGTTGATAACGTAAAAACATGGACTGCCGAAACGCCGAATCTTTACTCAGTAAAAGTAAGTCTGAAAGATAAACAAACAACATCATATGAACTGAACGAAAAATTCGGGTTCAGAACCATTGAAATCCGCCAGGGTGACGGAATTTATCTGAACGGCACAAAGATAAAAATGAAGGGTGTGAACCGCCACGTTTTCTGGCCCGAAACCGGCAGGTGTGTCAATGCGTCTCTTGATCTTCAGGATGTTGAACTAATGAAAGAGATGAACCTGAATGCCGTGCGTTGCTCACACTACCCTCCCGATAAAACCTTCCTGCAATATTGCGATTCATTGGGATTATACGTTCTGGATGAGTTGGCAGGCTGGCAAAATGCTTACGATACCGAATCGGGCAGCAAACTGGTGAAAGAAATGGTACTACGCGACGTTAACCACCCTTCCATTATATTCTGGAGTAACGGAAACGAAGGTGGAACAAACAAAGAACTGGACGACGATTTTGGAATTTACGATCCGTCGAACCGCCCGGTAATTCATGCTCACCACCGCCCCGGAAACGACTTTAACGGCATCGACTGCAATCACTACGAAAATTATTACAGCTCAAAAAAAATACTGGATGAAGGATTGATATTTATGCCTACTGAGTTCCTGCATGCACAGGATGACGGAGGCGGTGCAACTGCATTAGCTGATTTCTGGGAACTTTTCTGGAATTCAAAACGATCAGGTGGAGGATTCTCATGGGTGTTCGCCGATGAAGGTTTGGTACGAACCGATTTAAATGGCGTAATCGATGCCAACCGCGTTAATGCTCCCGATGGATTGTTGGGACCTCACCGCGAAAAAGAAGGCAGTTTTTATGCCATGCGCGAAATCTATTCTCCGGTTAAAATATTCATGGATAAACTTCCTGAAAATTTCGATGGATCTATTCCGCTAGAAAACCGTTATCATTTTACCAACCTGAAGAATGTTCGTTTCCAGTGGCAACTGGTTAATTTCAGTCTTCCTCAACAACGTGGTTCATTTCATAAAGTTATGAAAAGCGGCACAGCAACAAGTCCTGATCTCGCTCCTGTTAATAAAGGCGAATTGCAGCTTAATTTGCCTGCCAATTACAAACAGTACGATGCCCTTTATTTACGTGCTTTCGATCCTTCTGGAAAAGAAATCTACTGCTGGAACTGGAAAACCGAGGGAAATACCAACCAGGTAATCAAACTGGTTGATAAATCGCTGAGTGAAAGCGAAAAAACAAGATTGAAAGAACTAAAAGCCCAGGGCATTGAAGAAGACAATATTTTGCCCATCGAGCAGCAGGCCGGTGATAGTAATATGAGTTCGAAAGTTGAGATGACAGAGAACGACGAATCCATCACATTAAAAGCTTCCGGGATTGCTGTTACTTTCAGTAAAAAAGACGGAACTATCCTATCACTTAAAAACGATTTTAGCCTGCCTCTGCCCTTCTCTAACGGACCGGTTCTGGTTAGTGGTGAAAGTGAATTAATAAATATCTCGCACCATCAGGGAAACGATGGTTATGTAGTGGAAATGAGCTATTCGGGCGATTTGAAATCGGTTACCTGGACCATGTACAATAGTGGCTGGCTGCAAATGGATTACGAATACCAGGTGGAAGGAGAACAGTATTTTACGGGAATCAGCTTCGATTTCCCCGAATCGGATATTATTAGTGCAAAATGGCTGGGCGAAGGACCTGCTCACGTTTGGAAAAACCGTCTTCAGGGAGGCCGTCTCGATGTCTTTGAACGCATGTACAACAACATCCTTCCAGGCGATAACAACTGGCAATATCCACAATTTAAAGGATATTATGCAGATGTTTCGTGGATGGAATTCAACACTGTCGATGGCAAATTCACCGTTGTTGCACAGGAAGAAGATTTGTTTGTGCGCCTGTTCGATTTTTACGGTATTTCCGGGCCAAAAAATTACCCGGCCCTGCCTGTTGGAAACATTTCCTTCTTAGACGGCATCCCTCCGCTGGGAACTAAACTGGCCATGGGAATTAGCAACGATACCTGGAACCTTGGTCCTGCCGGCAAATTAAACGTAATGGAAAAACCGGAAAAACGAACCCTCTATTTTTATTTTGGATTACTTAATTAAAACAATATTCTGTGCTTCGTCTAAAACCATATATTATCTTCCTGCTTCTTTGTTTCATTTGGACATCGTGCCAACAGCAGACACCTGAAAATAAAGAAACAAAGCTTTGGCATAATGAAACGCGACAATTGCGTTATAAGCCTGACGGAAAAGGATTTGTTATTACCAATGGCTCCAAACGTTTTAACCGGGCTTTGTATGGCACCAACACCGGATTCAGGGTGGAAGCAGGAGATTTACCTGAGTTCTCGCTTTACATGCCGCGAATGGGCGGTACACTTCGTTTTGGTTTAATACAAGGCGACTCGTCGAAATGGTTGATGGACGCACAAACCATTACAGCTCGTTACGAAGCAGGCGAAATGACCTATCAAATTGAAGATCCGCTGATGGGAAATGGACAACTGCATTTAAATTTACTGGCTTTAGGTGACGCGGATGGATTTATTTTAAAGGTTGAAGGAGAAAATATTCCTGAAAACACAGAAGTTTTTTGGGGATTTGGCGGCGCCAGTGGTAAACGCTTTTCGCGTGAAGGCGATTTGGGAGCCGATCCGGAATCAAGTTTTTACCTAAAACCTGAATACTGTACTTCTGACGAATATTTCATAAACAACAACAGTTTCAATCTGTATTACGGTTCGGGCAGAAGTTTATCCGATAACGAAGTTTACGAGAACAATTACCAGGCTACTCCTGAAGAACTGGAAGCGACGCGTTTAAAAGAAAAGAAACGGCTTTTTGCCCTGGTTCCGGAACAGTCGGATATTAGTTTAAGTGATGCCACTCAGCAAGAAAATCCTTTACAATTTTATCTCTCTGAAACTAAGGAAGCTCCGGCTGTAACAGGCCGTTTTAAATGTCAGGAGAAAGAAAACTATTTCCTGATTTTGAATCCCGACACCAAAGAACGACCACAATTTACCGACCTTCCAAAAATCTTCAAACAGGCCGAAGGTGCCAGAAAAGAAATTGCCGATCGCATTAAAATAGATACCCCCGATAAATACATCAACGCCGTTGGAGCCACGCTTTCAACTGCAGCTGACGCCGTTTGGGACGGGAAATCGTTTATGCACGGGGCCATTGCCTGGCGCATGCCTTTAAATGGCTGGCGGGGCGCCTATGCTGCCGACTGGCTGGGCTGGCACGATCGCGCAAAAACACATTTCCGAGGTTACTACAAATCACAATATACCGAGCCCAAATCGGGCCCAAGTACTCCCGATCCGAAAACACACCTGGCACGGCAAAAAGAGGCAGTTGGAACGGCACTGTTTACCAATGGATACATCAGTCGCAGGCCGGACGGAATCAACAAACCGCACCATTACGATATGAACCTGGTTTTTATTTCGCAACTGCTTTCACATTTTAACTGGACGGGCGATATTGATTTCCTGCGCGAAAGCTGGCCGGTTCTGGAACGTCACCTGGCCTGGGAGAAAAGATGTTTCGATGCAAACGATAATGGCCTTTACGACTCTTACGCCAGCATCTGGGCCAGCGATGCCCTGCAATACAGTGGAGGTGGTGTTACTCATTCGTCGGCATACAATTATCGGGCAAACCGGATTGCTGCCGAACTTGCCCCGCTTATCAGCAGGGATCCGACTCCGTACAGGGCAGAAGCCGAGAAAATAAAAAAAGCGGTGAATGCACAACTTTGGATGCCGGATAAAGGCTGGTTTGCCGAATACAAAGACCTACTTGGAAATCAACTACTCCATTCGGCTGCAGCTGTGTGGACCGTGTACCACGCCGTGGACGAAGGATTGGCCGATCCGTTTCAGGCCTACCAAAGTACAACGTACATCGATAAAAATATTCCCCACATTCCCATTGAAGCCGATGGTTTGGAACCGGGAAAATATTACACTCTTTCCACTACCAACTGGATGCCTTACACATGGTCGATCAACAATGTAGCTCTGGCCGAAGTTCTACACACAGCCCTTGCTTACTGGCAAAGCGGACGTACAAACAAAGCATTTGAACTCACCAAAAGTACTTTTATGGATTATATGTTTTTGGGAAGTAGTCCCGGAAACTTCGGTCAGCTTTCGTTCTACGATGCTTTCAGAGGCGAATTGTACCGCGATTTTGCCGATCCGGTTGCCATGGCTGCCCGGGCTTTGGTAGAAGGAATGTTTGGCATTTCGCCGGATATGATCCATCAACAATTAACCGTTAAACCGGGCTGGCCCGAAGACTGGGAGCACGCTTCTATTGAAACGCCCGATATTAAACTTCATTTTAAAAATTCGGGAACAACGGATTTGTATGAAATTGTTTCTCAATTCCCTAAACAAGTCGAATTAAACCTGATTTTAAATGCCCGGTCTGATAAAATAAAATCACTGAAAATAAACGGGAAAGAAGGAAATTGGGAAAGTATTGCCGATGCTATTGGAAAGCCCGAAATCCAAATCATAACAGAAAAAGCGAACCAGTTTACAGTTGAAATAGAATGGGAAGGAACCAAACCGGAACAACCTGTTTTCGATGAATTTTATGCGATTGGCGATGAGCTAAATCTTCAATTCAAAAATGCCACAATAAGGGACATTTACGATCCGCAGCAGATTTTGGCAACAAAAAATAAAGATGAACATTCAGTTTCCGGCAAATTGAAAGGAGAATTGGGTTGGCGTACATTATTCGTTCAAGTAAAACAGAACGATTTATTATGGTGGCAGCCTGTTTCGTTTGAGCTTCGAAAACCGCTTCAAATAAAATACAATAAACAGCAGCCAAAAGATAAACTGGTATTTACAATTCAAAACAACACTTCAAAAATCGTTATCGGGAGCTGGTCTTTAGGATTGCTTAGGAAAGAAGTTTCAATACCTGCAAAATCCTGTTCTCCAAAAATTGTAGTTTCTGAAAGTCTGGTTTCAGGAAGTAACAGAATTATTTTAAAGGACGGATCAAATACATTTGCTGAAAATATTATCAACTGGAACATTCCGGCATCGAATGCGGAGTCTTTTGAAACCGTTGATATTTCGCAAAAATTCAACGACCGTGTCACCAACATTTTTAAGGAACAGTATTATTCACCACGATCGCCCTACCCAACTTTAAGCATTCCGGTTCAGGGCATTGGCGACTGGTGCTCGTACCGCGAAACGGAAGAAATCAACGACTCAGGATTAAGAGCAAAAGCAGGGCAAACGAATCTAATTACTTCGCCACAGGGAATTCCGTTCAAAACACCGGGAGAAGAAACAGAGAACATTCTGTTCACCTCGAAATGGGATAATTATCCTGATTCTGTTCAGATTCCGCTTTCGGGAAAAGCATCGCATTTATATTTGCTTATGGCCGGTTCTGCTCACCATATGCAAATGAATATGACGAATGGTTGGGTTAAAATAAAATATGCAGATGGTACGGATGAAATTTTACCGCTAAAAAGTCCGGAAAACTGGTGGCCCATTGAACAGGATTATTACGATGATGGTTTTGCATTCCATGTAAATGCTCCGCAACCATCTCGGTTGTACTTAAAAACCGGCGAATGGCACCTCGATTCGTATGATATTCTGAAGAAAAACGGGACAAATAAAATTGAAGGAGGTGCTGCATCAATGCTGGATTTAACGTTAAATAAAGAAAAAGAATTACAAGAATTGCAACTGATTACCAATACCAACGATGTAGTAATCGGTTTGATGGCAGCAACTTTAAAACAAAATTAAGATGCTTACACGACGGAAATTCATACAACAATCGACTTTAACAGGAAGTGCTCTTTTACTTTCGGGAATGAGTGCCGTTGGTATGAATGAAAATCAATACGACGAAAAATATATTTCAGACTTTTCTAAGCGTTTGAAACCACTCAACAGGATTCTGGAACTGGAAGGTTATTACGTTTGGGGCTGTAGTCCGGTTGTAGCTCCGGATGGAAAGATTCATGTATTTTTCTCCCGCTGGGATTCATCAAAAGGAATGGGTGGCTGGATCAGCCAATCAGAAATTGCGCACGCCGTGGCAGATCATCCGGAAGGACCGTATTATAATGCTGAAACCATTCTGGCACCTCAAGGCGAAGGTTACTGGGACGGAACAACCTGCCATAATCCGCACATTCAGTTTGTTGATGGAAGATATTGCCTGTTTTATATGGGAAATTCAAATAAACGAACCAATACAAAACGCATTGGTTTGGCAACTTCAGATTCGTTAAACGGTCCATGGAAAAGACCTGACAAACCATTGCTGGAAGCCGGTCCGGCAGGCGCCTGGGACGACCACTGCACCTCGAATCCTTCATTCATTAAACATCCAAATGGTCAGTATTGGCTCTATTACAAAGCCTGGAATACAGAAGAATACGAACATCCGGTTAATCCGAAAATACGTGGGAACCGTAAATACGGTCTGGCGATTTCAGAGAAACTGGAAGGGCCTTATAAACGCTACTCTGATAAACCAATAATTGATTATTCGGGCTTTGGAAACAACCGACAACTGGAAGATGGAAATGTATTTATAGAAGACGGAAAATTCTACATGCTGGCACGCGACATGGGACGATTCGATCATGAAGTTGGGATTATTCTTAAATCTGAAGACGGAATTCACTGGTCGGAACCAAAAATTAGTTATTTTGGGGTGTCTCATTATTTTAACCAACCACCAAAACCAAAACACCTAAGTAAATACGGACGTTTCGAGCGTCCCCAGGTTCTTATGGAAAATGAAAAACCGACACATTTATTTGTGACAACACAGGGTGGAAGATTTTGGAGTTCCTCCCCTTTTGTATTTAAAATTGAACCAAAAAATTAAAAATATGATACGAGTAATCTGTTTCATCCTTTTAGTAACTTTTGTTGCAGGATGTACACAAATTGAGGAAGAAAACACCGACAGAAAACCAACGATCTACATTATTGGCGATTCAACTGTGAAAAACGGACGCGGCGACGGAGCCGGAGGACTTTGGGGCTGGGGCGATCCACTGGTACAATATTTTGATACCAGCATGGTAAATGTTGAGAATCATGCATTGGGAGGAACCAGCAGCCGTACATACAGAAGTATGGGTTTATGGGATGAAGTTCTCAGGAAATTACAGCCCGGCGATTATCTGTTAATACAATTCGGACATAACGATGACGGGCCGGTTAACGATGATTTCAGGGCACGCGGAACCCTCTACGGAATTGGTGATGCCACGGAAGAAATCGACAACATGCTCACCGGAGTGCATGAAGTGGTACATACTTATGGCTGGTATATCAGGCAATACATCAGCGAAGCAAAGGAGAAAGGAGTTACACCGGTTGTGATGGCGCCAATTCCACGAAACGACTGGAAAGACGGTAAAGTTCCGCGCAACGATCAAAAATATGGATTATGGGCCAAAGAGGTTGCAAATTTCGAAGAGGTTGAATTTATCAATCTTAACGAAAAAATGGCAGCAGCAATGGAAGTAATGGGTGAAGATTCGGTAACAGGAAATTATTTCTTTAAACGCGACCACACACATACTTCGGCAAAAGGTGCGATACTTGCCGCTTCATTTATTGTTGAAGGATTACGGAATGCTGAAGAATGCAACCTGAAAGAATACCTGTTGGATAATCCTAAAATCAATTTCCCCATAAAAAAGAAGGTGTATATTATCGGCGACTCAACAGTTGCCAATGGCAATGATAAAATTGTTGGCTGGGGACGCGAATTAGCTGCCTATATGGATACAACAAGGTTAATAATTATAAATAAAGCTCGTGGTGGCCGGAGTAGCAGGAGTTATCAGTACGAAGGTCTTTGGGATGAAGTGCTGGCACAAATGAAAGAAGGCGACTTCTTACTCATTCAGTTTGGACATAACGACGGAGGAAATATCGACAAACCAAAATTCAGAGGTTCTTTACCGGGAATGGGAGATGAAACACAGGAAGTAACCAGGGAAGATGGCTCTAAAGAAACTGTTCATACCTACGGTTGGTATATGAAAAAGTACATTAAAGATGCCAAAGCCAAAGGAGTTTCGGTAATTGTTCTTTCACAAATTCCGCGTAACGAATGGCCGGAAGGAAAAGTTGAACGTGTAAACGAGAATTATGGGAAATGGGCTAAAGAGGCTGCAAAAGCTGAAAAAGCATTCTTTATCGATCTGAATAATGCTATTGCAATTGAATACGAAGCCATGGGATCCAAAATTGTAAAACAGTTTTTCCCGGGCGATCATACGCATACCAACGTATACGGTGCCAGGTTTAATGCCCTTACCCTTGCTGAAGAGATACAAAACCTTGGAGGATGCGATCTCAGAGGATATACTAAATTGTATTAAACTGAAATTTTTAATCCAAAAAGAATGAAACAAAAATGAACTCTAAACTTATTTATTTACTGCCTCTCGTATGTTCCATTTTTTCATTAGGTGTTTTTGTGCAGGAAGTAAGTGCAATTCACCCTGGAAATGAGGGAAAAACTAACGAGACTAAAAAATTAGCAGAAATTGACAACACTTTACCGTTTCATTTCAATAAAAAAGTAAATAGCTGGAAGTACGATTTTGGAAACGGAAAGGTAACCGATGGATTTCAGGCTGTAACTTCAGAATCAGTCTATTCGAAAGAGAAAGGATTTGGAATTGTTAGCGAAAAAGCTGTAAAAGTCGATAATCAAAAAGGAGAAGCTGGTCCAACAAGCAGCTGGATCACTTCTGATTCTCCTTTTTATTTTCAGGTTGATTTGCCGGAAGGTCGCTACAGAGTTACGCTAACACTTGGAAATCAAAAAGAAGCTACCGCTACTACAGTTAAAGCTGAATCTCGCCGTTTGATGCTGGAGAATATTGAAACAAAAAAAGGGCAAGTTGTAAGCAAAACAATAATAGTTGACCTACGAACACCGCAAATAAATGCAACTGAAGAGGTTCGTCGTAAACCCCGAGAAATGGGTTATTTGAACTGGGATAATAAACTCACTTTGGAATTTAACGGCCCTCACCCATGTGTTTCGTCTGTAATAATTGAAGAAGCCAACGATTTACCGGTCATTTATCTGGCCGGGAATTCAACCGTTGTTGATCAGGAATACGAACCATGGGCTTCGTGGGGACAAATGTTTCCGCGTTTTTTAAAGCCTGAGATAGTGGTTGCCAATTATGCTGAATCGGGTGAAACATTAAAGGCATTCAGACGAGAAAACCGACTAAAAAAGGTTTTGAGTCAGATGAAACCCGGCGACTATTTGTTTATTGAATTTGCTCACAATGATCAAAAACCGGGAGGAAACCATGTGGATCCTTATACAACTTACCTTGATGAACTACGCTTTTTTATTGAATCGGCCAAAGCCAAGGGAGCACAAACAGTAGTGGTAACATCAACCAACCGGCGCAAATTTGATGAAAACGGAAAGATTATAAATACACTGGAAGAATACCCTGCTGCCATGCGAAAACTTGCAAACGAAAAAAATATTCCACTGGTAGACTTAAATGCGATGAGTAAATTATTATACGAAAGTCTGGGTGTGGAAGGTTCAAAAAGTGCTTTTGTACACTACCCAGCCAACACATTTCCCAACCAGGATAAACCTCTGGCTGACAATACGCACTTTAATCCATATGGAGCTTACGAACTGGCTAAATGCGTGGTTCAGGGTTTGATTGACGGGAAACATGAACTGACCAAATACATTGTGGATGATTGGACAACTTTCGATCCAAATCAACCTGATGACAGGCAAAGCTTCTTCTGGCCCGACAGCCCCAATTATGAGATTATTAAACCCGATGGAAATTAAACAAAAACAAAAATAACTTCGTAGTACTAAAATATCTATAACCGAAAGTGCAGTCTACGGAAAAAATACAAAAAAGAACAAAACACTGAAGGGTTCAACCAGATAAACCCGATAAACTTATAGACTCAACAACTTTTACACAAACAACTATACCTATGAAAAACCTTATTTACAAAACAAACAAACCGGGCAGAACAAGATTTCTTGTTTTGGTTCTGCTCGTTGCTTTCTCCCTGTCGCTATATGCACAGGATCCTCGTGAACGGCTTTACAACTATCAGGTTCTGAAACCCAACCACACCGATAAACCGAAGGTAGAAGGTTGGGCAAGTGAACGTATTTCGGAACAAATAAACCGTGGGCTGATGGCTTTTAAAACGCCCGAAAAAATTTACCTGAGCTGGCGTTTACTGGAAAGTGATTCTCCAAATGTTGCTTTTGACGTTTACGAGGAGCAGGAAGGAGAAAAAGCACAAAAACTCAATCAACAGCCAGTATCTGAGACAACCGATTTTTTGGTAAAAAATTACAAACCTTCAGCCCGGTACTTCATCCAAACCGTTGGTAACGACAAAGAAGAAACTTCAGCTAAAGTCAGCCCAAAACAGGAAGGAACTTTACCCTATAAAACCTTTCCTTTTAAAGGAGAATACAGTCCCGATCGTGTGGCTGTGGCAGATCTGAATGGAGACGGAGAATACGATTTTATAATTAAACAACCGGGAGGAAGAGTTGATCCGGGAGTTTGGCGCAAAAGTCCCGAAACCTTTAAACTGGAGGCGTATTTAAGCGACGGCACTTTTTTATGGCAAAAAGATTTGGGATGGAACATCGAATTGGGAATTTGGTATTCACCCTTTGTAGTGTACGATTTTAACGGTGATGGAAAAGCTGAAGTGGCTCTTAAAACCGCTCCAACCGATGTAGACTACCGGCAGGAAGACGGTCGTGTGTTTTCAGGACCTGAATACTGTTCTATTCTGGATGGAATGACCGGTAAGGAAATCGATCGGGTTGACTGGCCGGAACGAAATCCCCGATTTGGTAAATATAACCGCACCAACCGCAACCAGATGGGAATGGCTTACCTCGACGGCAAAACACCTTGCCTTCTGGTAGCTCGCGGCACATATCGTTTAATGGTAGTTGATGCCTACCAAATGAAGGGCAAAAAGCTTGAAAAACTTTGGCGATGGGATGGAGATGAAGAAAACCCAGTTATCCGTTCGCAAGGCGCACACAGTTTACACACTGTTGATGTGGACAACGATGGTCGCGATGAAATTGTTTTGGGTTCAGCTGTGCTGGATGACGATGGCACCCTTTTGTTTTCTGCAGGTGTTGGACATTCCGATAAATGTTTTGTTTCGGATATTGATCCTGACCGCCCAGGAATGGAGATATTTTTTGCCAACGAGGTATGGCACGACACATGCGGAGTGTCAATGATCGATGCAGCCACAGGTGAACAAATCTGGAATATCGACCACTACACACGTCACGTGGGAAACGGCATGGTTGCAGATATTATGCCCGATGTTCCGGGCCTGGAATGTTTTGCCTCTGAAGATTCCAAAGCAGGACTTCACGATAAATATATGTTATCATCGAAAGGCGAATACCTGGCACGCAACCTGGGAGTACCGCAATGTGCTAACTGGATCTTCTGGGACGCCGATAAATTGCGAGAATCCATTGAATTCTCAGGGAAAAGAGAACCGGGAATGAGATTTGGGAAGCCTGAATATTCGATAGTAAAATACCCTACTGACACTATTTGTAACCAGATAGAAGGTTCCATAATGATGATGGCTGACTTATATGGCGACTGGCGTGAAGAACTGGTAACCGTTCTGCCGGGCGAACTCCGTATTTACTCTACAACTATTCCGGCCAAAGACCGCCGTGTTTGCCTCATGCAAGACCACTTGTACCGCTCTGATGTTGTACATCGTTCTATGGGATATTTTCAGTCCCCAATGACTACTTATTATTTAGGAGAATAATCATTAATAAACGTAACAATATGAAAAAAGGAATTATTTTACTGATTGCCTGCCTTTTAGTTGGATCATCAACCTTACTGAAAGCACAGCAACTTCCCTCAAAAACGGAAGTAATTGAAAAAATGACATTGGCCAACGCTTATTTTATGAATAAGTGGCCTGATACCGGGAAAACCATCATTACGAACATGGAACGCCCTAGTAATATCTGGACTCGTGCAGTGTATTATGAAGGTCTTATGGCTTTTTACAGTATCAAACCCGATGCTGCTTATCTGCAATATGCCATTGATTGGGGAGAATCGCATAAATGGGGATTACGAAGAGGTATCGAAACCCGTAATGCCGACAACCAATGCTGCGGACAGACCTATCTCGACTTGTATGAAATAGACGCTAAACCTGAACGGCTAAAAGATATTAAAGCATCGGTTGATCTGATGTTGGAAACCGACAAAATCGACGATTGGGACTGGATTGATGCCCTGCAAATGGCTATGCCGGTTTTCGCAAAACTTACAGAGATTACAGGCGATGCTAAATATTCGGAACGCATGTACGAAATGTACATGGATAGCAAGGTTACACAAGACTTCTACAACGAAAAAGACGCTTTGTGGTGGCGCGATGCCGATTTCCGGCCTCCATACAAGGAACCAAACGGCGAAGATTGCTACTGGAGTCGTGGAAATGGTTGGGTTGTGGCTGCCCTGTTACGTGTAATGGAAATTTTACCGAATGATCCTCACTACAAAGAATACCTGAAAACCTACAAAGAAATGATGAAAGCCCTGCTTCCAATCCAGCGCGAAGATGGTTTCTGGAATGCAAGTTTGCACGATCCGACCAACTACGGAGGTAAAGAAGCTACTGGCACATCTCTGTTTGTATACGGCATGGCCTGGGGTGTAAACAATGGTATTTTGAGTGCTAAAAAATACATGCCGGCGATAACAAAAGGATGGAATGCCCTTGTTACCGAATCAGTTCATGACAACGGTTTTTTAGGCTACGTTCAGGGCACCGGGAAAGAACCTTCTGCCGGTCAGCCTGTAACTTATACCAGCATGCCCGATTTCGAGGATTATGGCCTTGGCTGTTTCCTTCTGGCCGGAAGCGAAGTGTATAAAATGTGTAAATGAGTTTGAAGACGGAAGTCGGAAGACCGAAGTAAAGAATTACGTACAAACAAAGAATAAAATTCGAATACTAATATTCAAAGGTCGTCTTTCGTGGCGGCCTTTTTTATTATGAAAAACAATCACACAAAGTGTGCTAAGTTTTCGGGAAATAAGCAAATCTAACTTGTAAATAAATCTTAACTGTTCTACTCTGTCAAATACTTTTCACGGTGATTTAAAAAATCGCGATACACCCTGAAATGCTCTGTATCTTCATATTCTATTTTAGAAACCGGCATCTGGTCGAAATTATAAATAGTGGCATTTTTGCAGGCCAGTAAAATGGGTGAATGTGTCGCTACAATAAACTGGGCATGTCCGGCTTTTGCATTTTCGTTCAACAATTGGAGTAGCTCCAATTGGCTCGAAGGAGAAAGTGCTGTTTCCGGTTCGTCGAGCAAATACAATCCTTTCAGCTTATAACGGCTTCTAAAAAACGACATGAGCGACTGGCCATGCGACTGAGAAATCAATGATTTTCCTCCAAAAAGCTCCAACTGTCCCGGATCTGTGGTGGCCCATTCTTCCAGCATCGAAGCAAAATCCTTAAATATCTGCGCTCCGAAAAAAGAACCGGGAACTGTTCCGTTTACCCATGAAACTTTCAGGTAGCGATGTAACGTTGCTTCGTAGCGATTCACCATGTACCGCGAGCTCATATTATTTCGCCAGATATAAATTCCTGCAGCCACTGCAATTGCTTCGAGCAATGTGGATTTACCCGATCCGTTCTCTCCTACAAACAATGTTACCGGGCTGGTAAAATCAAGTTGTTTGGTTTCGGAAAACAACGAAAGGTTAAACGGATAATGCTCTGTCGTTGGATATCTATGCGATTCGAGGGTGATACTGTTTAAATGGTACATGTTGGATTGGGTTCTTATTAATTTTATTGCTGCAAACTTGCCTGAAAATACCGGGCAAGTTTGCAGCATTTATCTTAAAATATTAGTTTCTTAATTAAAACTAACTTCTATATCAACAGCCAACTGATTAGTCAAATCGGTTACGTAATTTTTGAAATATTCCTCATCGATAAAACGTTCGTCGCTAATCTCCCAGCAAGCCACAGCATAATAATTAACCGGTTTTTCATTTTCTACCTTTAATCTGGCTAAGAAGGTATTCGACAACTGACCGGTTTTGGGAGCTTCCATAAATCCAAGATATAAATCGCGGGGAACAATAAGCGCCAACCCCAGCCACCACACTTTATCGTAAGTTTGTTTATCGTGTGTGTAAAGCACAACATATTTATTATTTTCCTTGATTTCAGTCAACGCATTTTCTGTGTTAATATTTACCAAACCAACAACCATTTCTTCATCTCCCTGAAGGTCTGAAAATTTAACAGAGTTCTGATAACCATACATTCCGGGCCAAATGGAAGTATTTTCTTCTACATTGTAGGTACGTCCGTCAGTTTTCCAGTTTTTATATTTGTAATTCAGTACCGACTTTACAGGGCCTTCTGCCATAATCTGAAAAGTTGTTTCTTCCACATTATTAACTGCGTCGTCAACGGTAACTCCCAAGCGTAACAGTTTGTCGCCAACTTTTAAAGCATAGCCACCAATTCCTACCGAATTTCCAACAGAAAGAACATCGCGGCCCCAATCTTCCATTACGTGGTAATTGTCTTCAACTGCTCCTTCGGCATTAATACCCACATTCTCAGGCGATATTTTTGCTGTTTTTTTACCAAACAAATCTTTGGCATTCCTTCCATCCAGGTAATGTCTGAATCCAACTTTATCGTTTTCCCAACTCGGCCCATCGGTCTGGTAACGCTGAAAACCGATGCTTTTAGGTAAATCACTTGCTTGCAAAACTTCGTTTAAAGCAGGTTTTACATGTTCGTCTGCAGACATGCGTTTCCCGAAGCGGGCACTCGTCCGTACCACAAATTTCAATTCCGAATCAATCCATTCGAGCGTATAATTTGCTTTTGAATTGGCAGGCAGGTTGACCACAAAAAACAACTCATCCCAGTTTTTATCTCCATCTAAATCGTTAAGTTGAGCCGGAATCGTATCTCCGGCAGCAGTCAGAATTAACGGAAACGCTTTTCCTTCCGGCAAAGCTCCTAACTCTGATTTTTGAAAAGAGATAGCTTTATCAGTCAAATTAAATTCTGAATTATTACTCAGTGTAAAGGCTGTTTTGTTCGACTCTGTCTGACATTGAGTAAAAAGAAGCACAATTAAACAGAGCTGGACTAATGGTAAATTGATTTTAGACATAATTATTATCGGTTATATTTATTCATTTTTGTCTGAAAAAGAAGGATGATCATTGGGAATCTGATCTCCGATTAATTCTAATAATTCGATGGCATTTAAACACCACTGCGCCGTATGATTTGTGGAAACTCCCCGCACTTCATAAACAGGTTTTAATATTAATGGATTATTCTCTAAATTCATATTAAAATTGGTATAATCGCGCTGGAAACGTTCTTGTGTCAGGAAATATTCCCATGCTTTCTCCGCATAACTGTTTTGGCTTGTTATGTTTGCATAGTAGGCTGGCAACCTCGAATACCAAGCTCCTTGCTGACCTAATTTTACAGATTCACCCAACTCCTTTTGGATTTCATCAACCGATGCACCATACAATTTGCAAAACTGTAACCAAAGCTTATCCCACTTCTTATTGTCGAGCAAGGGTGAAAGTTCGAAAGCCACTTCCGGGCCTCCCATTAATACCGACAAGTGCGCCGATCCAATATCCTCTTTATTGAGCTGATACAATTTATGTGTAGCCGGATCGTATCCCATTGCCGCTGCTTTTCCGGAGAAAAGGCCATAGGGCATTTTCGAAAGACTATTAATACCGGTCAAGATCATGTCCTTGTATTTTTCGTCGCCGGTGCGCTCCCATTCGGTCATCCAGTTACCCACAAGAGCCAGCCAGTCGGGCCCCATTCGGGCATGAGTTGGATATTCACTTTTTTCCAGAATTTTACGCAAGGGATCTGTTTCCCCAATGGCTTTATTGGAAGCCTCGGTAACTGCATGCATTAAATCTCCGGTGCGTTCGTCTGTTGTCAGGTAATAATAAAAACGCGACAAGGCCGCTTGTGATATTCGCACTTCTTTGGCTCCACAGCCCCAATGTCGTACATTGTGCCTGGATCCCAAACCTGCAAAACGTCCCAAATGATACACATCCACTTCTCCGTTATGTCGGGTCATTGCTTCGGCCATTCTGAAAATATCGGCATTTCCCGATCGCAGGAACGAATACCAAAGCCACATGTTGGGCATCAATTCAGTATTGTCCCAGGCATATCCACCAATGTCGTATCTCCATGAGTGCCGGTTATGATCGTAGGCATGCATCACGTCTCCAAAATCCCAGAAACCGTACCAATGCCTTTGTTCCACTTCCAACTGGTAGTATTTAAAAGCATTATCCAGCTGATTTTCCAGCCAGGCTTTTCCTTTGGAGCTCCTGTCCGGCAAACTCCAGAAACCAAAAACAGGAACACTGTGAATATATTCAGGTGAAACGGTTAATAAAGCCGGATTATTACTCAGTTCAACCAAAGCACTAAGAGTTTGCGCTGAAGGGACTTCTGAAGACGCGAACAACAACAGTTCGCTGGTTCTTCCCACACCTGTTGCAATGCTGAAACCGGGCTCCACATCTTCGTAACTGGCATTCAGATCATGCCCGTACGACAAAGTATCGTAATGACGCATATCCATCGCATCGGCATCAGGGGACCACAGCCAGGCGTTCAATTTTGCTGTTTCTGTTTTTGCATTGCGAATTTCGAGGGTCGATGGAAACGACTGCCAGAAACTTCGTATACACACTGTCAATCCACCAGAAACATCGCCTATAAAAGCCAGTCCGGAAGAACGGCCACCGGCACCGGCATCAATCCAGGCACTTTTATCGTTGGTTCGTTTCTGAACACGAAAACCGTCGGCATTTCCCTGGTACAATTTAAAATCGTTCCACGAAGCCCAGTTGTCAAGCAAAAACTGCTCTCCTTCCTTAAAATCTTTACGCTCAGGCATGCGTTTTCCCAACAATTGATTCGGATATGTATTCCAGTCCCCTATAAACCTACGACCGGTTAAAGGTTGCACAGGCTCCGACCAGAAACCACCGTTTTCGCCCGAAAAACGCACATGACGGTTATAAAGCTCTTCATCCAGGGGAACATCAAAGGACACACCCAGGCCACGCACAAAATCTTTCTCCTGATCGCCGTCGTAGATAATGGTATGAACCATTTTTACCGATGACTGCCCGGCATAGAAATACAAACGGACCACAAAAGGCATAAAATTTCTGTCACCGTTATCAGCAACATGATTTCCTTCAATTTTCACAACCGAACGAACCGGGCCAGTTTGTTCCACTGTTACTTTTTCAATATTTCCGGTAAACTTTTCTTTTACTGGCTGAGCCCCCCACTCTGTTTCCGGGCCGTTTTGAAGGATACATACCAGTTCTCCTCCCGAAGAAACCTCTTTATGATCAATCTTCAGAGAGCTGATTATTTTATTTCCATAAAACGGAATATCGCATTCCAAAACTCCGGTATTAATATGAATTCCATCTGAATTTTCAGACAGACTGATTTTTGAAGAAACCACATTTGCCTCAGCTGATTCTGTGGGTTGCAGTTGAAATGACAATCCGGCTTCGGCATCAACCACAGTGCTTAAACCCATCCATTTTATCGATCCATCGGGCCAGTAGGCCAACGGCCACGCCTGAACCGGCATGGATTGATTTTTGGCATTTTTAAGAGAATAATTGCTATTCGGGTGCACCTGTCCACGCTCAAACGGAACTCCCCAGCTAACACCGGTCGGCATATCCGGGTATTTATCGCCCAGCCATTTTAGTTCAATGCTTGTTGTATTCTGCGCCAGGGAAGTAATGTTATGAAAACATACAATAGCGATGACCATAATTAAAATTAATGGGCAACAACTATTCATAAAAAATCCTTTTTGTGACATAATGATTCTATTTTGTTGGTTTAGATGGTTTGGCTAAAATGTTCAACACCGTCAGATAACTGCGAAGAAATTGAATGAAGCAAACCAGGTATTAAATATAATTATTAGCTCCGGTATTTCTTTATTGATTCAGGTGAATACCAAAGATTTTATTGTTTATTAGGTTTTATTTAAAGTTCAAATATTTTAAAATTTTTATATCTTGAAGCGCGTGTCCACATTTGGCGAAGGCCAACACGCCCGGATTGAATTGGCGGAAATTTGCTCGTGTCGAACCAAAATAACCGGGTTTGATTTGCATTCGACACCTGCATGTACAATTTATCGTCTCGCCGTATCACAACAATGTGATGTTTCACTCCGGTTTTAAACAAACCGTTGTTCTCGAACTCAGGAGTCAGTGCCGTCCCTTCCAGCCCCTTACCTGTTTCTGGCATATAACGTCGAGCCCTGATATATTCGGGTTCATCTTTGTTAAAAGAATATGCTGCATAACTAATATGATACGTATTCAGGTGATTAAAATACACCCTCATCGCCGGAACCTTTCTCAATTTATTCCATTCAAACAAATCCTTTTTATATGCTCCTTCACCACTGCCACTTGCCAGAATATAAATAATATTCACCCCCAGCGACGAAGTATCCAAGCGTGTAAAATCATACTCTATTTTTACATCTCCCGAAAATTCTTTTTTCGTCCACAAAACAGTGTGGCAGGTATCGTTATGAGCTTCCGTCCCGGCGAAATAATCCATTCCCTTTTCGCTGTGAATAATTGATGAGCGTTCGCCATCCATTACCCAATTATCCTGCCAGTTACTTGTGCACTCATCTGAAAAAGAAAGCTTCCATGGTAATTTTTGTGCTTTGTTGAAATCCTTTTTAGCCTTGGGATCCTGAGCCCAAAGTGAGCTAACACAAAAAACAAATAGTACAGAAAAAAAGCATACCTTCATTATCTTCCAGTTTTTCGATTCCAATTAACGATGGTCTCTTACTCCATCTTCATCTATATAAAAGATAGCAGCTTTTGTATCGATCTTTTCTTTATAAAACAGAAGCGCACTGTCGTTCATTTTTGCGGTATGATCTTTTAGCAGGCGATACACTTCGGCTCCGGCATTAATAAATGGACCGTAACCATGGGCAGCTGCTTTATTTACCGGGCGGAAATAATAAAATGCCGGATCGTAACCCATTCCGGTTCCCACACAAATATCATCAATTTCTCCCAACTCGTTTACCTTTGTGGTTAAACCGTGCCATCCCAACATAGTTGGAGAACCATAGGCCAGCATATCTATCCATCCTTCGTTTATAGCTTTTGCCATACAATACACATAAATAGCACTTGCCGATGTTTCCAGGTAGGAATCGTTTCGATCGAGAAGCTGGTGCCACAAACCTGTGCGCGACTGCAAACTGCATAAACCTTCAATGTGTGCCTGCAGCAACGCCAGCACTTTTTCGCGTCCCGGATAACCTTCGGGAATGGCATCGAGGACTTCCACTTTGGTTAACAGCGCCCAGCCGTTTGCCCGTCCCCAGTGGAAAGCAGGATGCGGTTTCATTGCTTCCACCCAGCCGTGGCGGTACAATCCTTTTTCAGGTAAAAACATCCGGTCGGCAAACTGCAGCACCTGTTTAATCGCTTCATCGTAATATTTTGTATTTCCGGTTAATTTGCCCATGTTGGCAACGGCCGGAATTCCCATAAACATGTCGTCTAACCAAACGGTATTTCTTTGTGGCCGGTTTCGGGCAAAAGTACCATCAGGCAAACGATATTGTTTGTTCATGATGTAGTCGAAATAACGATCCATAATTTCTTGTCCATCAAACTCCACTCCATCTATTTTCGCTTTTATCATTGATGAGCACATCGCTCCGGCATCATCCAAAGCCTCGGGGCGTAAAAGCTGACGCATCTGCGGATCGGCTCCGCTGTTATCTTCCGGAAGCACTTTGTTAAAATAAGGGGCAACCTCGCATAAAAACTGAAATCGATCGGCCACATAATCTTTGTAGCGTTCATCTCCGGTATTTTTTGCCGCATTGAGCATTGCAGCATAAGTTACACCCCACATGTAATTGGTAATACTAAATGTTCCCTTAACGATATGTGAGTTTTCATCGATTTGAGAATAATCGGTGATTGGTTTTTCCGTGTCTTTCTCCACCACACCAACAGGAGTTGTTTCTTCAAGGTAATTCAAAACACGGTCTATCACCGCTTTTACCTGTTCCGGGCTGGTTTCCCCGTAAGGCGTTTCATAGTTGGGTCGCGACAAATACAGTTTTGTTCCGGCATCTACTTTTTTCGCCTCTACGTACTGGGCATGTACATTTCCGGTAATGGTTACTACAAATAATGCAGCAAATAATGAGAAAATCTTTTTCATCAGTTTAAATTTATTTACAGGTCTTATTAATCTAATTCTTGTTCTCAGCCGCCCTTAAATCGTTAATAAAACATTTTGTCTAACAAAATGATAATTATTGGCTGCAGAACTTACGCTTCAGCAATAAATTTAGTCAAAAACACGGAGCTAGAAAAGAGGAACACTTCTGCAATCTCATTATTTAATATTAAACTATTATCCTTAATAAAACCCGACAACAACTTAAACTTCTGAATATTATTACGTTCCGGCTATCAATAACCGGAAACACTCTTGTCATCCTCAAAATATATCCGTAATTTTAATAATCGAATAATAAGGACGCAAAAATTCTATTCGTTGTCGGTAAACAACTCCGGAGTCACTAAAGAACATTAGGTTTTATTAAGTAAGAAATATAAAGGATTAAACAGCCTTTAGAAAGTTATTACGTAACAAAATAAAACCATTATCATGAACTACTTTTACAATGCACACACCCACGTATTTACCTTTAAAAATGTGCCCGACAAGTTTGGAAAAACATTCGCTTGGGGCCTGGCCGGAGTTATTTCCATTCAAAAAGTAAGAAGGAGCCAATTTTTCAGGTGGGCGCTCCGCGTCATGAGGAAACTAAAAAAATCGGATGCCGACGGCTTCAACCGCATGGCCAATTTTGTGGAGCACGGACAAGGGAAAGATGCTGTTGGTAAAGACATCACCCAGAAAGACATTTTTAAAAACCTGCAAAGTTACTATCCTGTCGGAACCAGGTTTATCGCCTTATCCATGGACATGGAATATATGGATGCCGGCACTGTTCCTGAAAAATACGACCTTCAAACCAAAGAACTAGAAGAAATTAAACGTGACAACCGGGAAACTTTTTATCCCTTTATTTTCGCTGATCCCAGGAGAATTTCGGACAGAAAAACACCGTTCAACAGGGAAACAAACTTTGTTGAATACCTGAAAAAGAAACTGGCAGATCAGACTTTTAACGGAATAAAAATGTACCCTGCACTTGGTTACTGGCCATTCGACAAAAACATGGAAGATGTTTACGACTTCGCCCAGGAAAAGTCAGTGCCCATAATGGTACATTGTTCGGGAGGCCCGGTTTACAACAGGGGGAAAAAGAAATTCGATTTCCATCCCATTTTTAATCAGATTAAACTCGGCGGCGAAAAAGCCAAAGAATTCTCCACTCATTTTTCCAATCCCATTAATTACCACATGTTGCTTAATCCTGAAATAATTTCAAAATATTGGGGAAAGGAGAAAGATTATCGGCAACTTAAAATTTGCCTGGGACACTTTGGCGGCGATGTGGAATGGATGAAATATTTACAAAATCCATGGGTTGCCGCAAAAGGAGCAGTCGAAGAATCGGAATTCGCATCGCTGAAACCCAAAAACTGGAATTACAATAAAAACTTTGAATCGGGAAAATATACCTGGTTCAGTGTGATTTGCGATTTACTTCGAAAATACGACAATGTTTATGCTGATATCAGCTCGTCGCTGGAAGAGGAAAGAATATTTCCTCTTTTGAAAATGTTGCTTGAATCGAGTGAAACACTGCGTAAAAAAATTCTGTTTGGCACCGACTATTACATGGTTTCCATAGACAAAAGCGAAAGGGAACTGAGTATTGGCCTGCGCAGTTATCTGGGCGAAGACCTGTTTGAGCAGATTGCGGTTAAGAATGTGGAAAAATACCTGTTCTGAAATAAAGCAAAAAAAAGCAGGCAATTGGCAAATAGCATTAAACAAGTGAAATAAAGCATTTCAAAATATATAACTCAAAATTTAATTCAAGTATTAACCTTAAAAAACATTTACCATGGCAGTTTTTAGATACGACCTTAGTCTCCAGATTGTAAAAGATAAAAAAGTTTGATTTAATAATTACTAATCAGAAATCAGGTTCTGATTTACTACAATTGTTCGTTAAGTTTAGCTTTTTACATACCATCAATTAAAACAAAAATTAATAAGCATCTCTAAAACTTTTACACCCACCGTAAAATAATTTTACATACAACCTCAGTCTTTTCAACTTATAGTTCTAATTTTAAACTGCTTAGCACACCGGTCTGATAATTGTTTGCCGGTAGCAAAAACAAAACATTTTTAGTAAACCAAAAATCAGAAGACACCATTTGCAACTATGATGAAAAAATTTATACCCGTTACCGAAGGAGTGCTCAGCCTGCTGGCCGAATGGGAACCCAGATTGCGGACCCTGCCAAACGATGTGATTGAAAACAGGAGAAACAGCCAAAACCGCAACATCAAACAAATTGTGGGGCACATGGTCGATTCGGCATCAAACAACACGCACCGAATGGTGCACCTTCAATACCAAAGCAGTCCGCTGCAGTTTCCTAACTACGCCACCCACGGTAACAACGACCGCTGGATAGCCATTCAGAATTACAACGACGAAAACTGGGAAAACTTAATCCAACTGTGGAAATTCAGCAACATCCACATTGTACATGTCATTAAAAATGTGGATGAAACAAAACTCGAAAATCTGTGGGATTGTGGCGACGGAAATTTCGAATCGCTGAAAGACAGCATTATCGATTATTTAAGGCATTTCAAACTGCACCTGAGCGAAATAGAGGAATTAATCCCTACTGAAAAATAACTTTTATGAAATTATATTTGACAGGCAAGACCGATAAAACAACAATCGTCTTATTTTTCAATTCTTATCCTGGCATCAACAGCCAGAATCTCATTTTCATTTCCAAGTAGCGGATTGATATCTATTTCCTTAATTTCAGTAGCATAACGCAGCAACCACGATAAGCGAACAATAATATCAGCGTACATGTTAATATTCACCCCGGCTTGTTTTCGGTAACCTTTCAAAATTCGATAGGTTTTCAGGCTTTTTATCATTGACAGGGCTTCTTTTTTGTTCAAAGGTGCCAAACCGGAAGCCACGTCTTTCATTACTTCCACGTAAATTCCACCCATGCCGCAAAGAACAACATGTCCGAAATTATTTTCATAGGTCGCACCCAGGAATAGTTCTGTGCCCGATGCCATTTGAGCAATCAGCACGCCTTCTGTTCCTTCAATTTCGAATAGGTGATGAAATTCTTTTCGAACCTGTGCAATACTTCTCACATTCAGTACTACCCCACCCACTTCTGTTTTATGCACAGGGCCAACTACTTTCATCACCACCGGGAAACCAATATCTATAGCTGCCAGAACCGCCTCCGATTCGGTTTTGGCAACGGTTTCTTTTACTCGTGGAATACCGGCCAAATCAAATAATTTATGAATAATCTCAGGAGGTTGGTAACCGTTTACAGTATCTTCAATTACAGCTCTTACTTTCTCTGAATCGATACCATCACTATCTAAAATTTCTCCATCGGGTTTCGGCGTATTTATCACCTTTGTGAGGGCCCGTCCAAGCAAAACTTCATCAGGAAAGTTCACGTTTCCGTGTGAAAGGAAATGAGTAACATCCTCTTCCACATCAATAAGTGACGGCAGAATTGGATAAATCGGTTTTTTACAAACCAACATTTTTTCTGAAAGCAAATCATACACATCGCGTATGGGGAAAAGTCCGGAACTACCAAAAATAACAGCCATTCCGTCCACATCAAAATCATTCTCGCAGGCATCGATTATTTCTCCCAACTGCTCTGCCGTACCGGTTGCCAAAAAGTCAATAGGATTTTCAACCGACGATCCGGCAAACAATTTGTTAAACAAGGCCGTTTTTGCAGGACTATCCTCAATTTCAGGAATTTTCAGGCCACCGGTTTCAAGTGCATCGGTAAGCATTACACCCGGTCCGCCGGCATGCGTGATAATGGCCAACCTCTTTCCTTCCAGCTCTTTACACATAAACACGCTGGCAACAGTTGTCAGCTCCTCGCGACCGTAACAACGTACAATTCCGGCTTTTCTGAACAGCGCGTCAACAGCAGCATCGGAACTGGTTAAAGCCCCTGTGTGTGATGAAGCCGCCCTACTCCCGGCCGAAGAACTTCCTGCTTTTATTGCTGCAATTTTGCATCCTTTATTAATCAATGAAGTAGCATGATTGAGTAATTTATCAGGATTATCAATATTCTCGATGTACAACAACTTCACTTTCGGACTAATGCCCTCCACATAATTATTATCGAGATAAGCCAAAACATCTTCCACCCCGGTTTGGGCACTGTTACCAACAGAAAAAACATTGGCAAAACGCACCCCTTTTGGAATACCCGATTCCATAATAAACACCGCCGTTGCCCCCGACCCCGATATAAAATCGCAACCATCAGGCGTAAGCTCCGGAATTGGAGTGGTAAACACACTGGCATGATAAGGTGTCATTACGCCAATGCAGTTCGGACCTATCAAACAGGCATCATGTTTTTCAATAACATCCACAATTTTCTGCTCCATCTCCTTTCCCGCGTCATCGGTTTCACCAAAACCGGCCGAAATAATTATAAAGGCTTTTGTATTATTGTTTTCTGCCAACTCGGCAACAACCTTCAAACAATGCTTTGCAGGAATAGCCAGAATAGCCAGATCCACATCTGGTAATTCTGCCACGTCATGAAAACAAGGAACACTCTGGATCTTCGATTCGTAGGGATTTATGGCAAACAAATCGCCTTTAAAATGATTATCGAGAAGGTTTTTTACAATTTTACCTCCCGGCTTATTTATATTATTCGATGCGCCAACAATAACAATACTTTCCGGCTGTAGCAATTTATCATTTATCATAGGTCTGTTTTTGCTGCATAAATGTAGGTAAATCCATGTTAATCATTCCTGATTTTTTTCAACATCGTGAAATTGAAACAAGCATGAGAAAATTTTCATAAATACGCAAATTATTAAAGTCATGCGAGTTCCATCTTATTCCTTAGAAAATAAATAATTTTAATAAGATGAAAAACGGAATTGTATATTTTTGTATAAAAAGCTCTAATGGACGAAAACAATGAACAAAAAATAGTTGTACTTACCGAATTAAAAGAATCGGATCACCAATTGATTCTTCACGGTTTAAAGTTAGCAGCTGTTTTTCAAAAAGAACTTTGCCTATTGTACAATTATCGCGCGAAACACAAAAAAAACCACGATGATTTCAAACAAAAATTACAACAGTATATCGTCCCTGTTAAACAACAATTGCCAGAACAAAAGGTTTCAACCTTATTGCTTTCAGAAAACCAAAGGCAGCTTGCCGATGTGATGGCAGAAAAATATGAAGCGATAATTTTCATTGCTAACTCATTGCAATTCAAATCGTTCTCAAATATGCTTTCAGAGAGTCCGGTTCCGTTTGTTTTTGTACATCCGGAGTCAAAAATAATGGATTACTCACACCTTGTTCAACCCATTGATTTACGAAAAGAAATAAGCGACAGCGCCCTGTGGTGTTCCTATTTCGGAAGATTTAACAAGGCTCAAATAGTAGTGGTAGCTGCCAACGATAAAAGCAAGGAAGGGAAAGCACAGGTAAATAAAAATGCCCTTGTTACACGCAAACTATACCGGAAATTCAAAATTGAACACAAGCTTTACAAAGGTAGAAGATCGAGTTTGAGAAATGCATTTGAGGCGCTCGATCTAGCCCTTGCATCCGACTGCAATTTGCTGGTTATTCTTGGAAGTTCGAATATTACACCACTCGATCTGCTGATTGGACTTCCCGAAAAAAAGATTGTTGTAAAAGCAGGGAAACTGCCGGTAATGGTTATTAACCCGAGAAAAGACAACTATATTCTTTGTGACTGAAACCGGTTGGCAGTCTCAATGATCAGTGTTCAGTTGCAGTTACAGTTATAATAATACAATTTATCAATATTACAGTTTTTCAATTTAACAGTTTAACAATTGAAAAAGGTTTTATTACTTTCGCAACACATACTATTCAGCATGAAAAAAACGCTTCTTATACTATTTGTTTTGACAGGATTTTTTGTTCAGGCCCAGGAATTCAAATACCAGGTGACTTTTGAAGGAATTGGCGATAACCGCGAATTTAAAGGTCCTATTGCAACTCCTCAAACTATTATGGGAAGCCGCGGAGCATTCGAAATTGGAGTGGATATCGATAATCATCAACTACGAGGAGGTTTGAGCCAACTGCTTGAATTCGGGAGTGACATTGATGCACAAAAACCTAAACTTACGCTGTATTACAATTATCAGGACGAGCAAACGGAATTTTCTTTTGGTGCTTTTCCGAGAAGAGATAAAATTGATTTTCCATTGGCTATGCTCACTGATACTTTGTTGTATTACAGGCCGAATATTGAAGGGATGTTTGGAAAAATTATGTGGGACTGGGGACATCAGTTGGGATTTGTAGATTGGGTAGGTCGTCAAACCGAGGTACAACGCGAACAGTTTATGGCCGGAACTTCCGGTGAAATATCACATAAAAACCTGTTTTTTCAGAACTACATTTTAATGTTTCACAATGCTCATGTGAAAAACCATCCTGAAGATCAACATATCCAGGATTATATGGGCTGGGCATTTCAGGCCGGAATCAGAACACCGGAAAATACTCAGATTCAAGGTAATTTTAAAGCAGGAATATTAAGCTCAATGTTTCGCGAACGTAGTATCACCGATGGTTTTATAACCGCAACCAGCTTGTTTACAGAAGTAAATGCCCGGTACAAAAACCTGGGAATAAAATCGACTTTAAGCTCGGGAGGCAGCCACCACTTTATTTATGGCGACAGCCACTACCAGGCAACAGATTACTGGCGCACCGACCTGATCTGGTATTTTATCAATCATAAAAACATTAAAGGGAAATTCAATATTTCAATGCACGTTGTAAACTGGGACTACCTCGACCAGCAACAGCAACTTTCAATAATTTATGTTTTCGGGAAATAAGATGATAAACGTTCCCTCCATAGAATTCTACAACCAAATTACTGAACAAATTATTTTTAACATCATATAAACTTTGTGTATTAGGTTGAAAAACATTATCTTAAAACCCTGATAAAATAAGGGTTTCATGTTTAAAACTTCCTCACAATTCCTTTTATTAATAATATTATTCTGCTATCACTCTTCAGTAGGATTTAATCGTTTTGAGTTTAAAATTAATCATGGAAAATATTGTTCCGGCGAACAATTAGAAGTCTACCTTGATTCCATAGTTACCGGGAATTACCTTCTTCCAGATTCGGTTCAGGAATACAATAACTGCTTATTATCTGAAAAAAAGGAATGGTTTCAAAAGGAAAATATTTTTTCGAAAGTCTACTATTTGATTGAGATTGCGCAAACTAACGAATATCTGAACGATCAACAAACTGCCTATCAAAATATAGAGGAAGCTTTGAGGTTGATTCCTTATGAAAACTTTCCATCACTGCATTTTAAAGTACTTGAAACAGCTGGAGAAATTGCACGAAAACACCGTGATTATGAAACGCTAACTTCATATTTAAAGCGCATGTACAATACCGGTTTTTTATCTGACAGCTCAATACACTTATCGGATATATTACTCGAAATTGCCGATTACAACTGGAACATGCATAATTACGACGAGTCGATGTTGTATTGCGACAAGGTTATGCCATTGCTGCAACAACAAAATTATGAGGAAGGGAAAATAAAGGCTCTGATTATCATGTACCACAATGCCCATTTTAGCACGAATGATTCTACATGGTCAACCTACCTGCTGCAGGCTTTAAAAATTGCAGAAGATTTGGGCGATTCAACTCAATTAAGTAAAGTATATTTCAACATTGGTTATTCTCATTATCGGGAGAGTGAGCATACAAAAGCCATCAACTATTATAAAAAGGCCCGGGAATTTGAAAAGGAGAAAGGAAGTGCATCGGAACTGCAGACAACAATAATGCAGCAACTTAGTTACACGCTCATCGACAGTGTGGAAGCTGTAAATAAAACTTCAGCATATCTAATCAGTCAGGCCATTAAAAATAAGCATGATAATGTTTTGGGAAATGCTTATCGTGGAAGAGCCTGGTATTTTGCCAAAACAGGGCAAAAAGACTCTGCTGTTTATTACTTAAATAAAGCGTATGAACACCGTCAGTCGTATAATGAAAAAAAGAAAGCATCGCCGGGTTTTTATCGTTATTTGTATGAAGTAGCCATGCTTATTCCCGATTATGAACTGGCTCTTAGATTTTTAAATATCTCTTCTGCCCAGACGAGACAAATAAGCATGGAAACCAACGCGAAAGAACTGAGTTCGGCCCGAGCCGATTTCGATTACCAGCTTCAACGAGAACGCATTGAACGACTTTCACTGGAAAACCAGCTGCAAAGCGAAAGGAACAAACGTCAGAAAATTATAATTACAGCTATTTCCCTGATCTTTTTATTTGGTATTATGTTCCTGCTTTTTGCTCAAAAAAAATATGCAGAACTCCGTTTTTCTTTTCGTGAACTGGTGAAAAGGAACAAAGAACTCGACAAACTCAACCTTAAATTATCAAACGCAGAAAACCAGCTCCGGAATAATGGAAACGCGAACGGGAAACAGGTAAAAGATGAAGATTTACTTTATATCAAATTAAAACGTCTGTTCGAAGAAGAACATATTTACCGAAAACATAATCTGTCGATACGGGAATTGGCCGAAATTTTAGAAACAAACACTACATATCTTTCTACTATAATCAACCAACGTTTTGAGCTTCCATTTAAAGCGCTGCTGAATAAATATCGGGTAAACGAAGCACGCATTATTCTTGAAACAAAACAATATGCCCATCTCACCATTGAAGGTATTGCCGAGAAAGTTGGTTATCACTCTCGCTCCACTTTTTACAATGCTTTTAAAGAAATTACCGGCCTCACTCCTACTCAATATATGAACAGCATGATGAATGAGTTATAATTCTTCACGTTTTTCTACAAAAAATTAATTAGTCACTCCATTCCCATAAAAAGGTAATTTTTGTCCGGTTTTATAAAACTAAACAAGTTCAGTTTGATAAAACTTTACTCAATTACTAATTTTAAGCAACTGACTGTATTAAAACCCAAAATTATGAAAAGACTTACTTTATTGTTGACTCTCATTTCTCTTCTGTCTTATTTAGTAAAAGCACAGGAAAACGGTGGCCCGTACGTCACCGATGAAAACACTGTACTTCTCATGCATTTCGATGGCAATGCCACTAACTCGGCCGATGTTGGAAATAATGGAGTCGCACATGGTTCCGGAGTTTCTTATGAAAGCGGGGTACATGGTCAGGCCCTGCGCCTCGACAATTCTACTGCTGATAAACAAAGCTGGATTGAGGTACCTTTCTACGACGAATTAAATATTGGTGAAGAATTTTCTATTGAATGTTGGTTTAAAATTAATTCGTGGGGCGAAAACACTGGAGGAACAAGAAGTTTATTCAGAAAAGAAGGGGGAGATCGTTCTTTTGATTATGAAACCATTTTGTATTCAGAAAATAATGCATTACAGGTAAATATTGACTGCATTGATGAAGAGTATCCACATGGAGCTGATGCAATGACAACAAATATTTTAGAGTTAGATAAATGGTATCATCTCGCCATGTATTTTAATTTTTCTCATCAACATTTATATCTTTTAATCAGGGATGAAAACTATAGAGAAATATATTCAAGTCATGGTTATTCTTATACACTGCCGGAAACAAGCAACGGAAAATTAATGATTGGTTTTGGCGGGTGGAATGAATCGTATTTTGATGGGAGCATCGATGAATTACGAATTAGCAACAAATACCGAAAATACCGCGACGATGTAGTTTCAAATATCGAAATATCGACACTGAAAGATTCAGTCGCCCCGTTATTGGTTGACAATTGGTCATCAACCGGAATGTGGCCACTAAATGTCTACTATCCCATAAACGAAATTACCGGAGTAAAGCATCCTGGAACAATATGTGGTCCTACCGCATTAATACGGCTACTTCATTATTGGGGACATCCCCGTTTCCCCGCTGGCTATTTCGATTTTATACAGGGTGACTTTTACTGGTATGCGTATTTCGATTCAACCGAATATTATTTCGACCAAATGCCATATTCCTGGCTTGCGGACGCGCAAGAAGAGGAATATAGTTCGGCCGCAAAAATGGCTGTACAAGCTTCCGCAGTAACCTATTATTACCATGTTGGTGCAGGAGCAGCACCTTTTGTAAAAATTCTAAAAGAAAACTACAAATTTAATCCGAACCTGAAAATTGTATACAGGGAAGAGTATTCAAAAGATGAATGGACAAAAATCTTTAAAAATGAATTAAGTCATGGCCGTCCAATTATTATAGAAGGGACGAGTCAAAGATTTGAAAATGGGAATTGGGCCGGACACTATTATGTCTGCGATGGTTTTAAAGAAAACCTATTCCATACGGATTATTCACTAGGAAATAGTGTTTGGGTAGATATTGATAATTTCGAATGGGGAAAATATCACGCTATCGTTATTTATGCTGAACCTGATTGGCAAGATAAAACCCTTACGTTCGAATACCCAAAAGGTAGCGAATATTTTCAAAAACAAACGCAAATCGAAATAAAATGGACTTCCTCAAATATAAACACGGTTTTATTGGAATACTCGACCGATGCAGGAAAGAACTGGCAAACCATTGCCGAAAATGTGGAAGCCTCAACCGGCAAATACCTGTGGACAATTCCTGATACCGTTTCAGAAGAATACAAAGTTCGGATAAGCGACACCTCAGATGGGAACATTTACCGCCGTTGTAATACGTTTAACGTTTTCAACAAACAGGAAATTGCTTTTGATTACCCACAAAACAACACCTATTTTCAGGCAGGAACAAAACAACCTGTCTATTGGGATTCGGAAGGGATAAAAGCGTTTAAGCTTGAATATTCAACCGGAGGAAATTGGAATACCTTGTGCGATTCGGTAACATCAGCCGAAAGCCTGCAAAGTTTTACAATGCCCAATCTTACAAACAATTCGGTACAATTAAGAGCAACAAACCTGGCTAACAATTCATTGTTTTTTGAAACGGAACCATTCCGCATTCAGCAAGAAAGTTTAATCGGAGGAGTGTATCAAACCGATGAAAACACCATCTTGTTGATGCATTTTGAAGAGGATGTTTCCAACGAAGCCAATAACAATGTAATTCCTGAAGAGAAAAGTGTAGAATATAAAATCTTCGGGGAAAACTACGATTTACATCTGGGCAAAGCATTTCGTATTAACAATACCGAAGAGGCAGACTGGCATTGTTTGTGGGCTGCCCACGCCGAAGAATTAAACCTGGGCAGCAACTGGACGGTGGAAACCTGGGTAAAATATAATGAAATTGGCACTGATAAAACAGCGTATCCAATTATACTGAACAAGGGGGAATCGTTTGGGATCTGGTTAGATAGAAATGAAAAAGGTTTTGGAGGTTATGCCAGGTTTAACGACCAATCGGAAGCCAGTTTCTTTCAAAACCAAAAACTGGAAAAAGGGAAATGGTACCACGTTGCAATTACGGGCAATGCAAGCACCCGTAAAGTAAGTTTTTACGTTCACGATGAACACCGAAAACTTATTTATGAAAATTCCAGAAATTTCCCAACGGGTCACGATGGGACTTTAAATCACTCAGAAAACGATTTGTTTATTGGAGGTGTTGATGGCGGAAGCAACATTCAATTTGATGGCTGGCTTGATGAATTAAGGATTACCAAAGAAACAGTGAATTATTCTGAAATGGTAACAAACATTGCTGAAAATCAAATTCCGTTAAGGTTTACCTGCTACCCTAATCCCCTGAACCAACAATCAGTTATTTCTTTCAGTTTAAATGAAAACCAGAACGTCGATCTTTCCATTTTCGATATCCAGGGACGAAAAATATGCACCCTGCTAAATAAAAATCTTAATGCCGGCATACATACTGTTCCTGTATCAAATTCACTTCCAAGCAATGGTGTTTATATCTGTAAACTTACTACAAGTGATAAAATTTCAACATTAAAAATTATCTTAAACTCAACCAAATAAACGCTACAATGAAAACCATACTTACTTTTTTACTTGCAACAGTTCTTCTTTCAGGGCTAATGGCACAGGAAACCGGTGGCCCTTACACTACCGATGACAACACAGTTCTACTGATGCACTTCGATGGCGATGCAACAAACTCGTCCGGAGTAGGTAACGATGGCACTGAACATGGCTCGGGAGTTTCTTATGAAAACGGAATTCATGGCCAAGCCCTACGCCTCGACAATTCAACTGCCGACAAACAAAGCTGGATTGAGGTCCCATATTTTGAAGGATTAAATGCTACCTCCGATGGTTTAGCTGTAGAATGTTGGTTTAAATTAAACTCCTTTGACAGTAACGACGGAAGCACAAAATCGCTCTTTCGAAAAGATGGGGAAAGCTGGAAGGCTGATTATGAGATTATACTATGGCCTCAAGGTAATGAAGGACGACACGGACAAGTGAATCTTGATTGCGTAGATGAGGAATCTCAGGATTGGGGAGCAGATGCATCAATCGCCGACATTCTTGAATTGAATACATGGTATTACATTGTTTTGTATTACAACCCTAATTTTATACATGAATATGTAAATGAGGAGGGGAAGCAGCGCCAAGCTTCAAGTGTTTACTGTTTAATCAGAGATGAAAACTTTGAAGAAATATTTGCCAGCAGAGGACATACGGAAGCTCTAGCAACTAATAGTGAAGGATTGTTTCGGATAGGATTTGGCGGATGGGGTGATTCCTATTTTGACGGATGGATAGACGAACTGAGAATTAGCAATTCATATAGAAAGTACAGAGATGATGTTCTTGCAAATGTTGATACAAACACATTCCCGGATTCGGTATTTTTATCATTAAAAGACAATTGGACCAGTTACGGATGGCCTTTAGGTGAGTTATATCCCGTTAATAACGAAACAGGCGAAATTTACCGCTATAATAACTGCGGGCCAACAATGATAACCAGAACTTTGCATTACTGGGAGCATCCTCGTTTCCCTTCAGGCGAAATTGAACACAATTATAGAGATTGTAACTGGCATGCAAATTACGACAGTACAGAATACTTATGGGATTTAATGCCGGAATCATTCAAGCCCGGTGCCACAGAAGAAATATATGGTCCGGCAGCTTTATTATCATTACAAGTTGGTGTTGTACAAGTTTTATATGATATGTACGGAATGCCCAAATTTTTAAAAGAAAATTTTCATTATTCTGAGAAAACACGTGTTGTGTTTGAAGAAGAATATACGAAAGAAGAATGGGAAAATATTATAAGGAACGAATTGAGTAATGGGCGCATTTGTATGGTTGGTGGCTGGGGGCATTATTATATTATTAATGGTTATAATAGTAAAAATCAATTTTTTACCGATTACTCGTTTAACGACATTTACTGGAATGATATTAAAGACTTTGATTATGGTGCGATGCAGGATATGATCATTTATTTTGAACCTGACTGGGGAAACAAAGAATTAGAACTGAACAATCCTCTTGGAAATAAATCATACAAATCGGGGACAGAAATAGAAATCAAATGGAGTTCAGTAAATATTTCGAATCTAATTATCGAATATTCATCCGATGCTGGGAAAAACTGGCAAACAATTTCAAACGAAGTTGATGCTTCTGCAGGTTCCTACAACTGGACAATCCCTGATGATATTTCCACAAAATATAAAATCCGCATTTCCGATACAGAAGATTTAAATGTTTACCGCAAAACAGGAACACTGGAAATTTATGAGCAAAAGGAATTCTCATTCGAATATCCAAAGTCGAGCACAAATTTCAAAAAAGGTACAAAACAACCTGTATACTGGCAGTCAGCAGGCACAAACAATGTTCGTCTGGAATACTCAACCAATAATACAACCTGGACAACAATTAAAGAATCAACCAACGCTAAAGATGGTTTTATATTTATAGAATTCCCGGAGATTGAATCTGATCAAGTAAAATTAAAAGCAACTGACCTTGATGAGCCAGAGAATGTTTATTTGTCAGAGACCTTTCATTTGATATCAGATCAGCTTTGGGGAGGACCATATGAAAAAGACGATAACACATTGCTCCTCATGCAGTTTGAAAATGAAATCAAAAATGAAGCAAATAATGATCTTCTGCCAAACGAACTTAACTCAATAGGAATTTATGAAAATAATTATAATAAGAATATGGGAAGGTCATTCCGAATTTACAATCCTGATCAATTTACAGCCGATGCTATTCATGTTAAGAACTCTGAGAACCTTGATTTAGGAAACAACTGGACCATGGAAGCCTGGGTGAAAGTGGAAAGTATTATGGGAGATCGCACGGTAGCGTCGCTGATAATTAACAAATGGGATGTATTTAATATTGGTGCAGGCTTCCAATATTTTGGAGGTTTTGTAAACTTTGAGAATGGTACTAGCGTTGAATTTGGATGCCCTCAAAAATATGTATTACGCCAATGGTACCATGTTGCAATGGTAAGTGATGCCTCTAAAGAAAAAATATCATTTTATGTTCACGACAAAAATTACCAATTAGTATATCATAATGAAAAACCATTTCCGAATGGCAGTAATGGAATGGTTTTAAACAAAGAATACATTAATGATGGACAGGATAAAAACATTGTAACAATTGGAGGACTGGGTGGAGGAAGCAACTTTGAACTAGATGGATACCTTGATGAAGTACGCATTACCAAAAGTGTTGTCGATTATGAAAATATGGTTGTGGGGATAGACAAAGTCTGTTCAAATTTTGAATTTACATGTTATCCCAATCCACTAACTACCAAGTCTGTCATCACCTTTCAAACCCCAACCAGCGGGAAAGTTACCCTTTCTGTATTTAATAATCAGGGACAAAAAATTTGTACACTTTTAAATGAATACCGTGACGCAGGGAAGTATACAGTTCCAATCTCAAATACACTTACTGCTAACGGCATATATTTCTGTGAATTAAGCACCAACGATGGAAACTCTACTATAAAAATCATTAAAAATGATTAAACAGCTAAAAAGGGCTTCGTTTTGGGTTTAACAGTCAGTAATTCAGCGAAGCCCTCCCCCAATCACACTTTTATAATTGTAAGAATTCTTTAAAACCAAAATGTCCAGAAACTATTCACCCGGTAATTTTTAGTCTTCGGGTGAATATTGCCAACTAGTAAACAATCTCCATTTCGTCCAATAAATAGCCGGCACCTGCAAATTTGTCGATGATAAACAACGCGTAACGGATATCGAGTGAAATATTACGACAATGATTAGGATCGAACATAATATCGCTCATGGTTCCTTCCCAGCAACGATCGAAATTCACCCCGATCAATTCGCCGTTTCCATTAACCACGGGACTTCCTGAATTTCCACCGGTGGTATGGTTTGATGCAATAAAAGCTACGGGCACATCGCCATTTACTTCGTATTTTCCAAAATCTTCTGTTGCGTAAATTTCTTTTAACCTGTCCGGAACATCATAATCGTAAATTTCAGGATTATCCTTCTCTATAATCCCCTTTAATGTTGTAAAATACTTGTATTTCACGCCATCCATGGGTTCGTAACCTTCAACCTTTCCGTAAGCTACACGAAGCGACATATTTGCATCGGGATAAAAAGCCTGATCCTTTTTCATTTCCATTAATCCGGCCATGTATATTTTCATATTTGCCGTAATTTCTGCGGAAACTTTGTTCACTGCCGGCATAATATCGGTTTCGTATTTAAAATTAAGCGCATTAAACATGGCAACAATCGGATCTTTACGCAAGTTCAAAAGTTGTTTTTCTGAACCATTTTCTAACAGATCTTCCAATTTCTTACGATTAACAAGTATCGATTTTCGAAAAACCTTATCCAACAGTTTATTGGCACCGTATTTTTCATAAGTTTGCCTGAATTCAGCAGGTAAAAAATCTGTTCCCAGCCCTTTATAAAGTTCCGGTATCAATTCGGCAAACAGCTTCTCATCGGTAGGTTGATTGTAATTTTTAAAGAATCCGGGAAGCCCTTTAAGCATTGCCAACCGCAACGATTCCACTTTATCAGTCTGTTTATTCTCAATAGTATTAACGATGGTATTCAATGTTCTGGCCTGCCTGAAAATCTCAACACCACGGAATACTACTTCCGAATAATAATCGTAAGCTTTAATAAATTTTGCATACTCCGGATAAAGCCTGTCAAAATTTTCAAAAACCGTTTTATACTCTGATTCCCATGTTCCGTTCTGCCTGGTCCACTCTTTAAACTCATCTTCGTATGCCAACTTTTTATTTACCGCATCTAAACGTTTTAATCCTTTAATTTCGCCCTGCCATTTTTTCCAGGCATTGGTAACTCCCTGGTATTTTGCCGAATACTGAATCCTGATTTTAGGATCAGATTCCATATCAGCACTCATAATCTTCATTTTAATATCTCGCAACATAATGCGGTCAGGATCGCGCTGATTCATAGTAATATCCACTTCCTGGTGAGGCCAGTACTGCATAGTACGTCCCGGATTTCCGAATACCATAGTAAAATCACCGGGTTGTATTCCTTTCATCGACACCGGAAAAAACTTCTTCGGTTTATAGGGAACATTGTCAGGAGAATACTCGGCAGGTTCATTGTTTTTATCGGCATACACCCTGAATATTGAGAAATCTCCGGTATGACGGGGCCAGATCCAGTTATCTGTATCACCTCCAAATTTACCAATGGCTGATGGCGGTGCTCCTACCAAACGAACATCTTTAAAAACCTTGTAAACATACAGGAAATACTGATTGCCATAAAATAAGGGTTTTACCGATGCTGAAAATTTATCTCCCTGTCGCGCATCTTTTAAAATTCTGGCAGTATTTTCTTCGATTAGCGCCTTTTTTGCTTCGCCTTCTTTCCCTTCAACACCTTCCATTACCTTATCTGTAACATCTTCCATATATTCAAGAAAACTCACCGTTAATCGTTCGTTTGGAAGTTCTTCATCTTTATTCTTAGCCCAGAAACCATCTGCAAGATAATTGTGATCTACCGAACTGTGAGACTGTATCTGGGAATAGCCACAGTGGTAATTTGTTATCAATAATCCTTCATCGGAGATTAGTTCGCCCGTACAACCACCACCAAAAATAACTACGGCATCTTTCATGCTCGCGTGGTTGACATCGTAAATATCCTGAACTGTTAGTTTAAAGCCCATCTCCTGCATTTCTGCAAAGTTGTATTTTTCCAGCAAAATGGGAATCCACATTCCCTCTTTGGCTGATAACTGACTGATAATAACTAAGGCAAGGAAAAGAAGTGTAATTTTTCTCATCGTAAAATTGATTTTGTATAACAAAAAGAACAAAATTGCTAAAAAAAACAATGTTAATAAACATCAAACGAAAATACCATTGATTATATATTTATCTAAATCTGATATTTGATTTTCTATCAGGTTAAAAATTAAACAAAAGTTAGCAATATTTCTCTACATTTGTGACAATATTATCAGAATACAGACGATGCTTGAAAGCGTACCAATCAAAAGTATAATTCAGATTATTAATGCAATGGCGGCCATTGGTCTTGTCGCTATATTGTGGAAATACAGGGGACGTTTAACTGTAAGGTTCCTTATCGCACTTGAACTGTGTGCTGCAGTCTGGTCGATTTCTTATGCCGGAGAATTTGTTACAAATAACTTGCAGCATAAAATATTTTGGTCACAATTATCCTATTTGGGAATCGCATTTATTCCTGTTTATTTTTTCTTTTTCACAACCTCATTCAGCCAAAAGAGCAAATTAATAAATGTAAAATATCTTACACTAAGCTACATCATTCCCATTGCAACGTTAGTTATGGTCTTTACCAATGGAAGTCATCATTTTATTTGGGAAAAAATTACATATACCGTTGAAACGAATATCATCCATTACCAGTATGGATGGTGGTTTTGGATATTCTACTCCTACACATTAATTCTAATCGCCTCAGGCCTTTATAATTTGTTTAGCTCTGTTGGTAGCTTTACAAGTTATTACAAGTCCCAAATTGTTATTTTATTTACCGGCTCATCTATTCCGATAATTGCGAATATACTTTATGTTTCCAAATTCAATCCGTTTCCCGGATTTGACTGGACAACCATATCATTCGTAATCACCGGGGTATTTATAACATTTGGAATTTATAAATATCAAATTTTTGAATTGGTCCCTCTCGCTAAAAAGAAGCTAATCGACACTATGGGCGATGGCGTTATTGTTGTTAACGAAAAAGGATTGGTAGAGGACCTGAACCCTGCGTCACTTAAAATTCTTGGAGTTAATAAAAAGAAGTCTATAAACACACCAATTCAAAATGTATTAAAAGAACATGCTCAGCTGGTTCAGTCATTAAATGCTACAGAAGAAAAAACCCTTGAGCTTGCAACCGGGAAGAATGGCCATACTCTTTATTACCAGGTGAGAATATCTCCGATAATAAACCGCAACCGCATTGTATCAGGGAAACTGATTGTTATTAACGATGTTACCACAATACGCGAAGCCGAAATAAAACTGAAACACTCGAACCAGCAATTGATCAGGGAAATCAAAAAAAATGAAAAACTGATTGAAGATCTGGATTCATTTGCCCATACTGTAGCGCACGATTTAAAAAACACGCTGGGATCAATCTATTCATCTACTGAAGTTATTACCGAAAGTATTGAAGATGGCAATAAAGAATTAACTAAAGAGATTGCAGAACTTATTCGCGAGATGTCGCAAAAAACGGTGCAGGTTACCAACGAAATGCTAAAGATGGCAACTGCAGGGCATCACGATGTGGAAAAGGTTCCGGTGAATATGGAATTAATTCTGGCAGAATCAATGAAACAACTGGATGATATTATTAAACAATACAATGCCACAATAGAGCTGCCTTCTGTCTGGAATTCTTCACTTGGATATGCCCCCTGGCTTGAAGAAGTGTGGATAAATTATATTAGCAATGCCATTAAATACGGAGGCAATCCTCCTGTTATAAAAATAGGAAGTGAAAAACTTACGAGGAATAAAGTAAAATACTGGATTCGAGATAACGGTAACGGTATTCTTCCTCAAGATCAGGAAAAACTATTTAAAAAACACACCCGTTTAAATCCGGAGAAAGCTGTTGGGTACGGGTTAGGACTTTCGATTGTTAAACGAATAATTGAAAAACTGGACGGAACGGTTGGAATTGAAAGTACCGGAATTGCAGGCGAAGGAACAGAATTTTATTTTATACTTCCAACACGGTAAGATAAAAACAATCTTCTAAAAGCACTATTGAATTAAACGGCCCAGTATTTCCCACATGTCGTCGTGAAAAATAACCGGGAGCAATGAATTATCGGGGGCCTCTCCCATTCTAACTACTACCATATTTCCGCCGGGGATTACATCGATAATCTGACCGTTTTTACCGGCTGCAACAACCATGTCTGATGGCGCATTCGGACACAAACTTCTGTTAACAGGAAATGTAACTCCGGGTAATATCACGGAGCTTTTGCCGTTTAACCACCACAAATAACCGTACGAAAGATTTAAATCCTGCGAGGTGTTCAGCATCTCGTCAATATAATTTTCGTCAGACAGAATCGGATTTTCGTCCCAGATTCCCTGGTTTAATATGAGCAAACCAAAACGGGCAGCATCGCGGGCTGTACTCCAGTAAACATTGTTTGATTCGCCGTAAATCCAGGTTCCATTCATCCCGATTTTTTGTTCCAGCTTTTGGTCGGTGTACAAATTATAATCGGTTTGTGTAGCACTACTCACTACACTTTCGATTAAGGTGTAAGGTGCGTTGTGGTAATACCATTGTGTGCCGGCATCAGCATTGTATTCTAAACACCCCTGATCAATACAGTAAAAATTATCCGCAGAATATGCCATCCCCGTAGTCATACACAACTGATGTTTTACAGTAATTAAATCTTCTTTTTCTGAAGACATACTTGTCCAACCATTACCCAAATAGTCGGAAGTTTTATTGTTGATATCTATATAACCTTCTGCTTGTGCAATTCCAACCAAAAAAGCAGTAATTGTTTTCCCTGCCGATGCCCAATACCAGATGGTATTTTTATTGAATGCCGTGAGATTCAATATATTCTTTCCCCAGTATTTTTCAACAACAAGTTTCCCGTCTTTTAAAACCATAAATGCCCGGGTATTGTTGTTCTCCAGAAAATCATAAAGTTCTTCCAGAACAGCCGCATCCCAATCAAGGTCTTCTGTCGAGGTTGTCTCCCACTCATCAGACCCGATTGGAGGGAAATACATTTTCTGATTATCTACATCTTTCTCAATATCATCGGAACACGAAACTGATATAAATAAAGTTAAGAATATAAAAATGATCTTTCTAAACATCAACTACTTCTATAATTCTGAGACAAATTATGTCATTCCTTTATCTTTTCAAAATTATATTGATTACAATAAAAAAAAACCGGAACTGAAAATGATTTTCTGCTCCGGTTTTTCTAATAATTTAGAACTTCTATTTCAACTCCAGATCACTGACTTTTGAATATTCTTTTCCCCGAATCTTTTCGAAAGCTGCTTTCATTTCTTTTAGCTTTTCCGGATTTTCGCCGGCAACATTTTTTTGCTGACTAATATCCTGGCTTAAATCATACAACTGCCATTCCATGTCGTTTCCCAGTTCAATATTTACTGAAGGATTAACCGCAGGACCTTTGTAAGGCGGAATCAACGCCCAGTTCCCTTTACGGAATGCTGTTCTGCTGGTGGCTTCAAGAACTAGTTCATCACGTCCGGTTTGACTTTTGCCCATTAATACATCCAATAAATTATGGCTATCCTGGGTTTGAGCTTCACTACCGATTAACGATGCCAGTGATGCCAGAACATCCACATGGCAAACGAGGGCATCGGAAACAGCCGGCTGTATTTTCCCCTTCCAATACGTAATCATTGGAACCCGCGTTCCTGCTTCAAACAAGCTGTATTTTCCACCACGAAGTACTCCAGCAGGTTTATGGTCACCCAGTTTTTCAACCGAATCGTCGCGATAACCATCATTTATTACAGGTCCGTTATCGCTGGAAAATATAATCATCGTATTTTCCAAAACACCTTCCTCGTCCAATGTCTTCATAAATTCTCCAAGGCACCAATCTGCTTCAACAATTGCATCGCCTCGTGGCCCCATGCCTGTTTTTCCCTTAAAACGAGGATGTGGTGTACGTGGAACATGAGGTTGTTGCATGGTATAAACCAAAAAGAACGGTTCGTTTTTGTGTTCTTTTACGTATGCCTGGGCTTTGGCTAAAAAGTGATCAGCCATGTCAATATCAGTCCATTTGGCCGATTCTCCTCCTTTCATAAATCCAATCCGGGGAATTCCGTTTACAATAGTATTGTTGTGTCCGTGATCCCACATCATCTCACATAATTCGGGATTGTCTTTACCGGTTGGCTGGCCATCAAAGTTTTTATTATAATCTATTTCAATAGGGTCATTCGGATCCAAACCATCAACATAACCGTTATCGATATAAACAGTTGGAACACGATCCTGAGTAGCAGCCATAATATAAGCATAATCGAAACCAACCTCGTTGGGGCCGGGAGAGATATGTTTGTTCCAGTCAACATTGCCGTTACCTAAACCGAGGTGCCATTTTCCCACAATCCCTGTATAATATCCTTTTTCTTTAAACACTTTTGGTATTGTAAGCTGCTCTGTTCCAATTATCAAAGGTGCTGTTCCGGGTAAAATTTTGGCATCCTTCTCGCGCCACGGATAAACGCCTGTCAACAAACCGTAACGACTTGGTGTACAGGTCGAAGAAGTGGCATGCCCATCCGTAAACATTACACCTCCTTCAGCTAATTTATCGAAGTTGGGCGTTTTTATTTGTGTCGCGCCATATGCTCCAACATCTCCATATCCCAAATCATCAAGGTAAACGATTACAACATTTGGTTTTGCTTGCTCTGCATTCTTTTGGGAATTCTTGGTTTGGCATCCAAACATCAAATAAATGGAGAAGAGTAAGGATGCAATAATCAAGGTTTGTTTCATTTTAGTAATTTATTAAGGTTTAAATTGTGACCTCAATTTTACTATTTTTTTACGAGAACTACACGAGAAGATAATTAAGAATCGATTGTTTGTTATTCTATTATCGAGGAACTTACACGAATCAACTAGAATCACTTCAGCTTTTACTGAATAATATTAAATATGGCCGGAAATAATTAAGGTCGTCGCATTTTAAATTGAATTCTAACTTCTCCATAAATAGAAAAGCGTAAAAATTGCAATGATCGGGTTATAAGACATAATAACTTTTAAGTCTCAAACATTTCAAATTTGATATATTTGCTTTTTTAAAATCTTATACCAAAATCAATGAAACGACAAATTCAAATCCTGTTAATCACAAGCCTATTTTTATTCTCAGCAAGACTGGAAGCCAAAGTAAAATTCTCGTCCATTTTTGGAGACGGAATGGTTCTGCAACAAAAAACTGAAGCTGCCATTTGGGGCACAGCCAGCGAAAAGGTAACTGTTACAGTTATTACTTCATGGAATAATAAAACCTATGAAACCAAAGCAGATGGCGAAGGAAAATGGAGATTAAAAGTTGAAACGCCGGAAGCGGGTGGTCCTTACTCCATCACTTTTTCCGATGGAGAAGAAGTAATTTTATCAGACATTTTAATTGGAGAAGTCTGGGTATGTTCGGGCCAATCGAATATGGAAATGCCGATAAAAGGATATAATAGTCAGCCGGTTCTGGGTTCAAATAAAACCATTGCAACCTCTGCTAATCCTGAAATTCGTCTGTTTCGCGTGAAAAAACAAAAAACAGTTATTCCCCAGGAAGAATTCACCGGAGAATGGACACACTGTGAACCTGAATATGTAGCCAACTTTAGTGCAACCGCTTATTATTTTGGGAAAATGCTGCAAAGTGTTTTAAAGGTTCCGGTGGGCATAATATGTTCAAGCTGGGGAGGTACCGATATACTTGCATGGACCAGTGAAAATTCAATTAAACAATACGACTGGCTTAAGCTTCCACCCAAAGACCAGGAAAATCCAAACACAAATGCGCCAACAGTGTTATTTAACGGAATGATTAACCCGATGGTGGGTTATGGTATGCGCGGAGTAATTTGGTACCAGGGAGAACACAACCGTAATGAACCGCAAAACTATTTTAAGTATATGCAAGGTATAATGGACGATTGGCGATCGTTATGGAACATCGGTGATTTCCCCTTTTATTATTGCCAGATTGCTCCTTATGGATATGGCAAAGGATTGAATTCCGCATTTATACGCGAGGTACAACAACAAGTATCTTTTACTGCAAAAAACTCCGGCATGGCATGTTTAATGGATGTTGGCGAAGAATTTTGTATTCACCCTAAAAATAAAGAAATTACAGGCCACAGAATGGCTTACATTGCCCTGGCAAAAACATACAACAAAAAAGGATTTGCCTATTCTGGACCAGTGTACAAAGACATGAGCATTGAAGGCAGCGTAGTTAAACTTACATTCGATTTTGCTGAAAATGGTTTAACAACCTTTGGAAAACCATTAACAAACTTCACTATTGCAGGAGAAGATCAAAAATTCTATCCGGCCAATGCTTATTTAACGAGAGAAGGAATATTCGTTTCTTCTCCTAGAGTAAATAAGCCTGTTGCAGTTAGATACGCATGGAAAAACTTTGTTGTTGGCGAATTGTATAATACAGAAGGATTACCGGCGTCATCGTTCCGTACTGACGACTGGGAAATTAAGTAAGTCAAGGTAAACTAAGAATCAACAATAAAAAATTGATAAAATAACGATGTATTACCTGTTATTTTGTTATTTAAATTAGCTATTTCAAATTAAATCTGTAGCTTTAGTATCAAATCTTTCGCAAAGATTATATATTAATAACGGGGGACGGCTGTTGAGTTGTCCCTTGTTTCTTTTATACTAATTATACAACGAAGGAGAACAGTTTCCGATAAGAAAAGTTCAAATTAACTCTTATTAAGGCCCAGGAAACGGAATCCAAAGATGTTTCCAAATATTAGTCGAACAAATGTAACCCGCAGTTGGACTTTTCTTACAGACACTATTTAACTGCTATCGTTTCAATTTCGATCATTACCCCCAGCGGTAATTCTTTTACAGCGAACGCAGCCCTTGCCGGAGGATTTTCTGTGTAGAATTCAGCATAAACGTCATTCATCGCCTTAAAATCAGCCATATCACTTAACAGGCAGGTTGATTTTACTACGTCGGAGAATGAATAACCGGCTTCGTCCAAAATAGCTTCAATATTTTTTAAAACCTGGCGTGTTTGTTCCTGAATACCACCTTCCACTATTTGCATAGTTTCCGGAACAAGAGGCACCTGCCCCGAAATGTATAATGTACCATTTACCTCAACCGCCTGGCTGTACGGGCCAATAGCCTGAGGTGCATTTGATGTTGAAATGATTCGTTTCATCCGTTTAAAATTTTTAAGTTTTTAGTTATTTACTTTAAAATTTGAGAACGGATGGAACCGCTCCGCTCTCACATAAATTTTTTAATCATACTTGATCTTGTATTTATGATTAATAAAATTCATGTTCGTTTCATATTCTTTCATTAAAATTATAAGAATAATTACCTGAATAAATAAGATAAGCCAATCTAATGGTTTTAGCCCTTACCATTAATAAAAGATTACGCTAATATTAGAAATTGTCGTAATGGCTTTTCTGTTTGTTAATTTTCAAATCTGCAAGCATTGCCGATTTGGCACTAATAGTAAAGCTGTAACTTTTTCTGTATCCAAAAGGAACAAAGTTAAACGACATTCCAAAACAGTGCAGATCGCGCGTAACATTAAATGTTGTAAAAGAAAACTGTCCTGCCTGAATATCGAAGTTGGTATTGGCACTTAATTTCCATTTTTCTGTAATGCTTAAGTTACCTCTTAGTCCAAGCGTTTGCGTTACCTTTCCGTTTGGATAATTTCTGGATGCCCCGGTATAATTCAAGCTATAGTCGAAACCAAAGTCCCAGGGCATACTAAAATCCATATAGCTATCGTAAATAGCAGGATGCAGTGCTTCTTCATCCCCAGATGATTCTGTACTACCTTCATTATTTTTCCCCTGGTTTTTCTTTTTCGAATTAAAATTCATACCAAACGACAGGTTCGCACTGGTTACACGTCCCAATCTTCCAATACCTGTTCGTTCGTTCCAAACATATTTATGAACTTTCACATAATTATCATTCAGCATATATGGATCGAGTGTTGTACCCAGGTTAATACTCACCCCCGCCACAGTAGTACGCGCCCTGATTGAAAATGGAGCAAGGTTTAAAGAATCGGCAATCAGGTTATACGATGATGCAATACTTAAATTGTCAATAAGTTTAACCTTTTTATATTTCTGTTCTTCATCTGTCTTTGTTGAATCTTTTGTGTCAAGCACTTTCATTTCGAGGTTATTACTTAGCGAGAACGAAATTGCACCCGACTCTCCCCTTCCAGGAGAACCACCGTAAATACCATTTCGGTTTACATCGTAATAAGCGGTATTACCCAACGAGTCGATTGTGGTTTCCTGCCAGTAGCCAAACCTATCCTGCCCAAAATCGGGGCGATAACTAAAACTAACCGACGGAGTCATCTTATGTCTGATTCCCTTTATTCGCGAATTTGGATTTAAAGGCAAATACATTCCATAAATATTGGTAGATGAACTAATACTGTATGAATAGTCGTAAACACGATTTAACCCGGTGATTGTATCTATTCTCACATTATCATCAATACCCGAAGGATTATCAAATTCAGCTCCGGGGACATAAGTGTAGTTATATTTTTTGAAGTACCATTTTTCGTTGTAACTGATTCCCGGGCTAAAATTTATATAATTGAGCAAGTTAAAACTGGGAAAAGAAATTGGTAAACTATGTTTAATACCGTTTCTCCAGTCTTTGGAAAACGAAGTATGCAATATTTCATCTTCCTTAGCTGTTATAGAGTTTTTAAAATTAGCAGTATAAGTAAGACCGAAATTTTCGTAGAATCTTAATTTCCCACTCCTTTCCTTTTTCCTGAAAGGATAAATTTTTGCCATGCTAACTGTCATCTCGGGCAAAGACAACGACATAGTACTGTCTCTTGAATTTTGCGATTGCCTCAGGTTCATCGACAAGTTAAACGGTGTATTCTCGAACTTTTGTGAGAACGAAATACTCGATGATTTTGTCGTTGTCAGGTAATCGTTCATATTATAAGAGTTCTGTTTATCGTAACCGCTCGACGACATATTAACACTGGCCGTGAACGTACGATTGGGATTCGCCTTTGCATCCTGCGAATGCGACCATGTAATCTTGTATTGCTTATTTTTGCTATAAGTATCCAATCCTTTTTCGCCATACTTATTCAAACCATACTCGAACGAAAAATTACCGCCAAACTTATAACGTTTCTTATAATTGGTTTTTATGCGCGTTCCCCATGATCCTTTTGAATAAATATCGCCCTGCACTGCCAGGTCGAAATACTGGCTGGCAGCCCAGTAATATCCACCGTCGCGAAGGAAAAAACCACGATTCGCCTCTTCACCGTAAGTTGGCATTAATATACCCGACGAATAAGTTGGAGAATTTGGGAAATAACCAAAAGGTATCAGAGGAAAATAAATCGGAAAATCTTCCAATACCATATAAGCTGGCCCGGTAATAATTTTCTTGTTCGATATTACTTTGGCTTTTGTTAAGTTTAGATAGAAGTGCGGATGTTCAGCATCGCATGTTGTATATTTCGCATTTTCAGTTATAAAAACCTCTTCTCCAATCTTTTTTGTTTTGTCACTGTGAATTAAGCCTTCGCCCTGCTGTGTTACAACCTTTGTAATAAAAGCCTTCTCAGAATCAAAGTTATACCTCATGGTTTCCGACTCGTATTCTTCTGAACCTTGCTTGAATAAAGGTTTTTGCCCCATTTCGCCGGTTGAATCGATTACTCCTTCAGCATAAATTTCTTTAGTCTCTAAATCTAATTCTATATAATAGGCTTCAAGTTCAATATTCTGATAGCTTACTTTTGCCTCATTATATAAATAGACTTTTTGACCGTCGATTGAAACAATCATTGAATCGCTGGCACTGTATGTTATCGGATCTTCCAAAAACGACATATCAACCGAATCGGCAACCATACTGTCTTGTAGTGTTGTGTCGACCAGCGGAGTATCTGTTATTTCCTGTTGAAAGAGAGAGGTATCTTTGGATAATTCATTCTCACCGGCAACTTTTTGTACCGGTTCCTGTGCAAATAGCGCGAGTGGGAGAATGAATGCAATATATGTGAGAAATAATTTGTGCAAAATGTTTTCTGAATTTCAAATTAACTTTGGCTGGACAAAAATAAAAATATGGACATTACAATTCACCTAATAAATGCAAAATAATTCTAATATTTCTATTTTTACGCCAGAATAAGAACTTGTTTGAACAGAAGCGCTAATAAAAGCAGGAAAGAATACTAAAAATCATCTTGATTGGTTTTACAATAGAGATATTCATTATAATGAACCGGACTGTTATTACATATATATTTTTTATTATTCTTGGTTTTTACTGGAATTATTCTTCGGCAAATATACCTGTAGAGAAAGATAATACCAAAATTTCAGTCGTGGTTATCGATCCGGGGCACGGAGGAAAAGACTGGGGGGCTTCAATTGGCGGAGCAAAAGAAAAAGATATTGTTCTTAATATTGCACTAAAACTGGGCAACGAAATAAAAAGTAATTACCCCGATATTAAAGTGGTCTACACCCGAACATCTGATATTTTTATACCTCTGCATAAGAGAGCTGACATTGCCAATAAAAACAGTGCCGACTTATTTATATCCATTCATGTTAATGCTGTAGACGCTAAATCGGTGCAGGGAACCGAGACTTTTGTGTTGGGATTGCACCGAAACGAGGATAACCTGGAAGTTGCCAAAAAAGAAAATGCTGTAATCTTACTCGAAGACGATTATACAACTACTTACGAGGGTTTCGATCCTAACCTGCCCGAGTCGTATATCATGTTCGAAACGATGCAGGCCGAATACCAGGAACAAAGTGTGATGCTGGCCTCAATTATTCAGGATGAATTTCGTGAACATGCCAGGCGTTTAGACAGAAGCGTAAAGATGGCCGGCTTTCTGGTACTAAGAAGGACAACCATGCCAAGCGTGTTAATAGAAACCGGCTTCCTCAGTCATCCCAAAGAAAGAGAATTTTTATTGAGCCAGGCAGGACAGAATCAACTGGCTTCTTCCATATATAAAGCTTTCGATATATATAAAACCGAGATTGAGGAAAAAAGTAAATTCAATATTATTACTGAAGACGGAGCTCTGGAGATAGAAAAAGAAGAGATTGTCACATCTCCTCAAGAATCGGAGCTCGCAATAATTGAGGAAACCAATACTACAAATACTCCCGCGACAGAAGAAAAATCTGATTTGTATTTTTCGGTTCAGATAATGGCGCTGAGAAAAAAAATAGAAACCACACCCGGTAATTTTAAAGGCGAACAAGAAATTTTCAGAGTAGATGCACCCACAATCAGCCGCTATTTTTCTGGAAAATTCAGCTCGCTGGAAATGGCAAACAAAGAAAGGGACAGAATAAGAAAAAAATATAAAAATGCCTTTGTGGTGGCATTCAAAAACAATTCGTTAATTTCGGTTAAAAAAGCACTGGAAGAAAAATAATCAGGTGCGAAATACCTAATTTTACAATTAAAACAGCTTTTTTTGTATATGAAGTTATCAAAATTTACCCGTCTCGGAATATTAATTGTCTTTTCGCTAACCGTTTTAATTTGGGGATTAAGTTACCTGAAAGGAAATGATATGTTCGAAAAACGCGATTACTATCATGTATATTACGACCGGGTTGATGGACTGGAAAAATCAAATAAAGTTACACTTAACGGATACCAGATCGGGCAGGTTAACAATGTTACTTTTGCTCAAGATAACAGCGGTCGCCTAATTGTAACATTTTCGGTTGAGTCAGAATTTCGCATTCCGGTTAATTCAATTGCCCGAATTGTAAGCAGCGATATCATGGGAACCCGTTCAATCAAAATAATCTTAAGCGATGAAAAGGAATTGTATGAATCAAACGATACCATTCCCGGTGCTGTTGAAAGCGATTTAAAAGAACAGGTTAGTCTGCAGGTTCTACCGCTCAAATCGAAAGCAGAAGAACTTTTAAGCACAGTTGACTCGGCAATAACTGTTCTTACAGTAATATTGAACGAAGATGCAAGAGACAATCTGAAACAAAGTTTCCAGAATTTTAACCGAACAATGGATAACCTGGAAAAAACAACAGCGGAACTGGAAGACCTGATAACAACTCAAAAGGATACCATAAAACACATAATAAACAATCTCGATGATGTAACTACCACATTTAAAGCCAACGCACAAAACCTCGAAGCGATAATGCAAAACTTAAATGATTTCAGCGATACATTGTCGAACATTTCGGTTACTCCGCTCCTTACCAACCTTACTAATGCATCGAATCAAATAGTAAATACTCTGGAAAAATTTGAAGGCACTGATAACACCGCGGGTTTATTACTTAACGATGATGAATTATACCAGTCAATTGCCTCCCTGTCTGAAAACCTGAGCTTCCTTGTAAGAGATATACAGCAGAATCCAAAACGATACTTGCAGTTTTCAGCTTTCGATCTTGGCAAAGAAGTATATATTAATACTAAAGACGATGCATCTGAAAAAGATATTCTGTTTAAAGTACATCTTCTGTCTGCCAAAACACGAATCGATATTAACGATGAACTGTTTAAAGGTATTGGTGAAGTAGAAGAATATTTTTCAAATGGAGTTTATTCGTATTTGGTTGGTTCTACTGGAATTTATTCTGAAATTGAAGAGATTCATAATTCACTAAGGACCAAATTCCCTGATTCGTCGATAGTTGCTTTTAAAAATGGCCGCTTAATCAAGCTGGAAAAGGCTTTGCGCTCATTAAAGTAATTAACCATCTCGTGTTAGTTGTAAAATCACAAAGTTAACGCACCCTACCATTACCTACCGGATATATTGCTTAAACTCAAGCAATTAAAAGTAACCTGCTGATATACAGCACATTAAAAATATTAAAAAAAAATTACTTTTTAAAGCTCTGATAGATAATTAAATATAATACAATGGAAAAAGTCAATAGAAAAGCGATTTTTTTTTTCACTTTTTTTTAGCAACTTTTGTGCAAGGAATACCACTAGGAAAATATTTGTAAAACCTCGATATCCAGCAATTCTAAATGAGTAGTGAACACAAATCTGCATGGGAAAAATGCTTAAACGTTATAAAGGATAACGTTCCTAACAGCAGCTTTAAAACCTGGTTCGAACCGATAGAACCTGTAAAATTAGACAATAGAGTTTTAACCATTCAGGTACCGAGTGCATTTTTTTATGAGTACCTCGAAGAACAGTTTATTGACATTTTACGCAAAACTCTTCGAATGGTACTTGGCAATGGTGCCAAGTTGGAGTACAATGTTGTTTTAGGCAATAAAAACGGGAATGAACCATACACGGTTAATTACCCTACCAATAACAACAATAAAATACAGAACAAACCGCTTACTGTACCTTTAAAAGCGGAAGAAAGGGCTACCATAAAAAATCCTTTTATTATACCCGGTATACAAAAGCTGCATATCGATCCGCAGCTGAAACCCGACAATACCTTCGAAAACTTTGTTGAAGGCGATTGTAACCGGTTGGCCAGAAGTGCCGGTTTTGCAGTATCGCAAAACCCGGGAGGGACAGCTTTTAACCCATTAATGATTTATGGTAATTCGGGACTTGGAAAAACACACCTTGCACAGGCAATTGGGATCGAGGTAAAAGAACGTTTTCCGGATAAGGTTGTATTATATGTAAACGCAAACAAATTTCAAACGCAATTTACCGAGGCTACACGCAACAATAACCGAAACGATTTTCTTCATTTCTACCAAATGGTTGACGTGCTAATTCTCGACGACGTTCATGAATTTGCAGGCAAAGAAAAAACCCAGGAAACTTTCTTCCATATTTTCAACCATTTACACCAAATGGGCAGGCAACTGATTTTAACATCAGACAAACCGCCGATAGAACTTAAAGGAATGGAACAAAGACTGTTGTCGCGTTTTAAATGGGGACTAACAGCCGACCTGCAGACTCCTGACTTTGAAACAAGGATGGAAATTCTGCGACGCAAAGTTTATAAAGACGGAATTACACTTTCGGAAGAAGTGATGGAATATATCGCATCGCACGTAACAAATAATGTTCGAGAATTGGAAGGAGCCCTGGTTTCGTTACTGGCACAATCGATGCTGAACAAAAGAGAGATTACGCTCGAACTGGCTGCAAAACTTATTAACAAGCTGGTAAAAAACTCAAAACGCGAATTATCGATAGAATATATATCAAAAGTTGTTTGCGATTATTTTAACATGCCTGTTGATGCCCTTCAAACCAAAACAAGGAAAAGGGAAATTGTTCAGGCGCGGCAAATTGCCATGTATTTTTCAAAAAGTTTAACCAAATATTCTCTGGCAAGTATTGGAGCTCAAATTGGCAGTAAAGACCATGCCACGGTACTCCATGCCTGCAAGACGGTTAATAATCTGAAAGATACCGATAAAAACTTCCGGCAATTTGTAGAGGACATTGAAAAGAAATTAAAAATGTAGATAGAGGCAGACAATTAAGTCTGCCTTTTTTATTTGATTTTATGGTATATCTGATTTGCAGCATAGTTTCGTCGTCACTCATTTTTGTTATCTTCCGGATAGCCAAAAACTACAGCTGCAATCTTACTACACTTATCACCTACAATTACTTCTTCGCTACCGTACTCGGGCTACTACTATTCCGGCCATTTGATACAGAATTATTACAACAATCTTTACACTGGCTCCCATTTGGTATTCTACTGGGTATTCTGTTCACTGCCATGTTTTTTATTATAGGAATATCTTCTCAGAAAGCAGGAATCACTGTCACAACACTGGCAAACAAACTATCTCTTGTATTTCCTGTGCTGTTTTCGTTGATCTATTTTAGCGAGCAGGTCAGTACAATTAAATATATAGGTTTGGCTGGAGCCCTTATTTCAGTGTTGCTTACTGTTTACAAGAAAGAGATAAACAAAACCAATATCATGTTTATCGTGTTACCCGTTATAATTTTCTTTGGAAGTGGCCTGGTCGATTCCATTGTTAAATATGTGCAGGCTGTAAAAATCTCTGAAGATGAAGTTAGTCTTTACACCATTAGCGTATTTTTTATGGCCTTTTTGTGTGGGATTATTATTTCAATTTTAAAACGACCGAAAAAAATAAAACGCCACCGCCCCACTCTGCTTCTCGGATTTGCACTGGGCATTGTTAATTTCGGATCTTTATATTTTTTTATCAATGCACTGAACAAATCGAGTTTAAAAAGTTCCCTTGTTTTTGCCGTTAACAACATGTCGATTGTTGCACTTACTGCACTTATTGGAACAATTATTTTTAAAGAGAAGCTGAATAAAATTAATTTTGCAGGAATTGTACTGGCAATAGTCAGTCTATATTTTCTTTTATAATGAGCGACGTTTACAAAACCATAGAAAAAGAATTTACAGGCTATTTTAAAGATAAAGGCAGTAAATTTTATTCTTATGCATACCCGATTAAAACCGAAGACGAGGTTAAAGACATAATTGTAAAACTGAAAAAAGAACACCACAGTGCACGGCATCATTGCTATGCCTGGCGATTGGGAACAGAAGATATAAGAACCCGCGCCAACGACGATGGAGAACCATCTTCAACAGCCGGGAAGCCAATCCTGGGGCAACTACAAAGCTACGAGGTTACCAATATTCTGGTGGTTGTTATACGCTATTTCGGAGGAACATTATTGGGTGTAAGTGGATTGATAAATGCTTATAAAAGCGCAACCGTTGACGTGTTAGACAATGCTGAAATTGAAACAAAAATTGTTGAAAACAGCTTTAACCTGAAATTTGAATATGCCATGCTGAATACAGTAATGAATACACTAAAAAAAGAAGGACTAGATGTAGTTTCAACCGATTTTAAAGAATCGTGTGAATTAATTTTTTCTGTACGAAAAACTGAGGCAGCAAGAGCACTTAAGATATTCACTGATTTATATGGAGTTACGATCAAAAAATTAAATTAAATTTAGACACTGTTAATAAAATGCTAATAAGTAGCACAAGTATATATTTACAAGTAAACATGAAAGAAGTTATTTTTGAAATCATGATGCAACAAGTGTTATTCCTATCAACTTTTATCGCTCGAGGTGCACAACATCTCTGGAAAAAGGTTCTGTATTCCGACCATTGCATCGAACGATTTTTAAAAGCATTCGTGTTTTTACACAAAAGAGGTTCTACTTTTTTTCAATTTATTGAAAGCCAACATTTAATTATTAAAAATGTTGGCTTTCTTTTTCTATGTCATTCAAAATTTAAAATTCAATATTTAAGGCGATGAAGAAGGATTTAATTTCAATTACAGATTTCTCGAAAGACGAATATCTGCGAATTATGGAGCTGGCTGCGGATTTCGAAAAAAATCCCAATCAGGAACTTTTGAAGGGTAAAGTTGTTGCTTCCCTTTTTTTTGAGCCGTCAACGCGAACACGTTTAAGCTTCGAAACAGCAATAAGTCGTTTAGGAGGACGAATTGTTGGATTTGCCGATCCCGGCAGTTCAAGTGCAACAAAAGGAGAATCGCTGCACGATACTATTAAAATGGTAAGTAACTATGTCGACCTGATCGTAATGCGCCATCCTCTTGAAGGAGCCGCCCGTTATGCTTCCGAGGTTGCCAGTGTTCCGGTAATTAACGCCGGAGATGGTGCCAACCAGCACCCTACTCAAACTTTGCTCGATCTTTACTCCATTTTAAAAACACAGGGCACACTCGATAACCTGAATATTTTTATGGTAGGCGATTTAAAATATGGAAGAACTGTACATTCTCTGTTGCAGGCCATGTCTGAATTCGAAAATCCGATTTTTAACTTTATCGCACCACCCAGCCTGCAAATGCCAAGGGGATACAAACACCATCTTGAAGAAAAAGGAATCAGGTATTTTGAACATGAAGAATTTACCGACATTATTTCTGAGGCAGATATCATTTACATGACACGGGTTCAGAAGGAGCGTTTTTCAGAACCAATCGAATACGAAAAAGTTAAAAATGTTTACATTCTTAACAATGCAATGCTTAAAAATACCAAACCAAATGTACGGGTATTACATCCTCTGCCACGGGTAAACGAAATCAGCACAGATGTTGACAGCAGCGAAAAAGCATATTATTTTAACCAGGCATTAAACGGCATGTATACCCGCGAAGCAATTATTTCCCACGTAATGAACCTAAAATAGAAGACATGGATTCAAAAGATAAATTAAAGAAAAAACTGAAGCTTAAAGTTAGCGCAATAAAGGACGGTACAGTAATCGACCATATCCCCGCCAATAGTTTATTTAAGGTTATTTCCATTCTGGGACTCGATGAAATTAACAACCAGATTACCTTTGGCACAAACCTGGAAAGTGATAAGCTGGGAGCGAAAGCAATTATTAAAGTGTCGGACAAATTTTTTGAAGATAACGAAATCAACAAAATTGCCTTAATTGCTCCACACGCCAAACTCAATATTATAAGAGATTATGAGGTTGTAGAGAAAAAAATTGTTGAAATACCTGAAAAAATAACGGGTATAGTAAAGTGCTTCAATCCAAAGTGCATAACTAACCACGAGGAGATAACTACCTGTTTTAAAGTAATTAACACGGAACATATTGCGTTAAAATGTAAGTACTGCGAAAAAATCACTGCCGAAGATCAAATAACAATGGTTTAGCTTGTCAAAATTTGTATAGAAATCCGCCTTTTATAACGATCAGGGTAACAGATTTTTTATATATTTGCACGTCCAAAAACAAAACGGAGTAAACACCGATAATTTGGAAAGTTCATTATAAAATGCCCAGTTGGCGGAATTGGTAGACGCGCTAGTTTCAGGGACTAGTGTCCGTATGGACGTGAAGGTTCGAGTCCTTTACTGGGCACCATAAAAAACATAAACCGATGTATTACAAAATATTACATCGGTTTTATTTTTTAGTCATACCCTAACACAGACTCTTTTCGTTTAAAGAAATTGGATCACGGATAAATAAATTACCATTGGACAGAGCATTATTTCTGTTGAGATCTCTGAATGCGTAACCATCAACCTGAATAAATTTTAACTCCGAATTTTTTGAATAGCCAAGGGTAGCCCCGTCTTCATTGGTCACTTCGGTCCAACCTTCCGGAGTCTTTAATTCTTACCACTTAACCTTCCCGGAACCAAGAGGATCAAATCTTTCTGATAATTTTCGACTTTGTTGCAGGCAAAAAATAAAGTAATAATACCTACCAGTAATACCAATCCAAAAATAATTTTTTTTGACCAAGTCGTTTCATTCCTTAGGTTCATTGGTTTAGTTTTTTTTTGTTAAAAAATGCCTTGTAATTAAGCTGAACAAGCACTTTTTCCCTATAAGTTTTTCCGATGGGCAATTCCTTTTTCCCGATAAAGACACTTACCGGGCCTATACTTGTTATTCGCTTAAGAGCTACTATATAAGAACGGTGTATCCTTAAAAAACCGTTCTCTGACAAAAATTTCTCTACTGAAGAAACCGTGCATCGGCTGGTAATCTTCCCGTCGTTGAGATAAAAGGTCATGTTATCTCCCATGCTTTCCGCATATATAATTTCGCCGAGCGGAATTTTGTGAATAAAACTTCTTTCCTGGAGGTAAAGAAATTCTTCGTTTATTTCAGTATCAGGCAAAGAATTACCATTTTGTTGTTTATGAAAAGCAAAAAATTTTTCAACTGCCTGAGCTAAACGTCCAAATGAAATTGGTTTTAACAAATAGTCTAATACATTCAAATCGTACCCCTCAAGTGCATACTGACGGTATGCCGTAGTAAAAATAACGGCCGGGGGATTTTTTAGTGTTCTTAGTAATTCTGTTCCTTTCATCTCAGGCATATGGATGTCAAGAAACATAAGATCAATTTTATGGGTGTTCAAAAAATCGATTGCATCAACTGCATCTTCAACTGCTCCAATAATTTCTATTGAACTAAACTTACTCAAGTGCAACTTCAGTAACTTAATAGCCAGAGGTTCGTCATCAACAATCAAACATTGTACTTTGCTTTCCATAGTTTAATATTACACCCAAGATATTTTTAAATTCGCCTCATATAACTTGTTATCTGATTTAATTTCAAGTTCATATTTATCAGGATAAATCAATTCAAGTCTTCTTTTTACATTGCTCAAACCTATGCCTTCTGTTTCAGGTTTTTCCTGTTCTTTTTTTTCAGAAACAGAGTTGACAGCTTTTAAGGTAAGGAACCCAGGCATAATACTTATTTCAATGTTAACAAACGGGTTTATACGATCCTTACTTGCACCATGTTTAAAACAATTCTCAATAAATGGCAATAAGATAAGGGGTGCAATTCTATATTTATCAGCCTCCCCTATCACCTTGTAAGACAGATCGAGTCTTTTGCTATACCTCATTTTTTCAAGCTCAATATACCCTTCTACTATTTTCAATTCATTTGCCAGTGGCACAAATTCAACATTGCTTTTATAGATCATATAATCAAGCAATTCTGATAACTTTAATACGACATCCTGTGCTTTTTCAGATTTTAGCAGAATTAGCGTATACAAATTATTCAACGTGTTAAACAAAAAATGCGGGTGTATCTGCGCTTTCAAAAAATTCAGTTCTGCGGCTATTTTTTCTTCTGCCAATTTTTTATTCTTCTGTTCTTCAACATACCATCTTTTAAAAATGTAGATAGCAGAAGCGATGCCAGGCAGAACATAGTCGGAGGCAGACTTAGTGAGAATCCTAGACAGATAAAAAAACTCATTCCGCGGAAAAATAGTATCCTTCAAAAAGGGACTGATATAAAAAATAATGGCACGATCTAAAATACCATACAGAAAAAAATGAATCAGCACGAAAATCCCAAATAGAACATACTTTTTCTTTTTAAAGGCCAGCGGCAACACCAGGTATATAAAAGTGTATGTGCCGATCATTTTGGCAGGTAGCTGAATCAGGTTAATTATAAACTGCTCATAGTATTGCCCCCTGTGTACTGCGTAGATTAGCGAGAATACAACCAAAACAACTATCCAAAACAGGACATGCCACCAAATTCGATACTTTAAAAATATTGGAGTCTGATTCTTTGTCATCTTAACACACCATTATCTGTTAAACTTAATTTTTATGTAACAAACTAACAAATCCCGGCGACGAATGATAGAATAACAGCGATGTTTGGAAGTAAATACACTTTGAATGTATAAAATACTAATTTTTCCAAATCAGTTAGAAAAAACAATGCTTCATCAATACCACCATACATCGCAACAATAAGGACATTCATCGCAGAAATTTGATTTTACGAACAGTATAATTTAGGTTTGAACTAATCAAATTATACGCAAAATATTAATGTTCGCAACTTAAATTACCGAAGCAGTAATTATTGTGCAGTTAAAACAATTGACATTAAAAAATTTTAAGATATGGTTTAGTTTGTTAAGGATAAAATTTCTCTAACAAACTTTGACTCCCTGGAGAGACCGGGGAGTTTTTTTGTCTTATAAGCATAATTTTCCTGTGCAAACAGGATAAAAAACAGTATGCCATTCCAGAATACGGAATGCACTCCTGCTTTAATTTTAAAATTTGACCAGTAATTTATTCAATTTTCTTTTCAGGGTACAAAAAAAGCAACAACCTAATTTCTAGCTTGTTGCTCTTTCCATTTCTTTATAAATAATCTGAATTGTAACTATTTAGGGTGTTATATATTTGTCCATTATTGAGAGAATACTAGAATTTACAACTTGTGTCAGTATTTATTCGAAAGAATGTTGAGTTTAACATTTTTTAGATTAGAAGGGATTTTTCCCCGCCAAAAGCTTGCCAACAACGAACCTGTGATATTCATCGCCGGACCGAAAATGGCCGGAGCCAAACCAACTGTGGCAACTTTTCCCATCTCCTTTGCTATGCCTGAAGCCAATCCTCCATTTTGCATCCCCACTTCAATTGCAATTGTCCTGCAATCTTTTTCATTCATTTTGAACAAACGACCAACCGAATAGCCAACAAAATATCCCAAAATATTATGAATCAGAGCCGTAAAAAACAGCAGTATTCCTATTTCCATAAGACTATCGCGCCCGATAGCTGTAATTATTACTATTATAAAAGCAATACTTCCCATCGAAAGACGTGGCATAACAACATCAATCCACTTGGTTTTTCCCTTAAATAAGTGGTTAAACAGTACTCCTCCAACAACAGGAATAATAACAATCTTAATTATATCAAGCATCATCTTAAACGCATCAATCTCAATAAACTGACTACCAATTGCTCTCATCCAGAAAGGAGTGAGAAAAGGAGCCAACAACGTTGATACAGTTGTTAAAGTTATTGATAAAGCCACATTGGCCCTGGCCAGATAAGCCATCACATTCGAGGCCATTCCACCGGGCGACGAGCCAATTAAAATAATTCCGGCTGCAATTTCGGGAGGGAAATTGAATATACTTGCCAGCGAAAATCCAATTAATGGCATAATCGAAAACTGGCAAACTGCACCAATTATAACCCCTTTCGGCATTTTTACCACACCTACAAAATCCTGAACACTCATTGTCGTACCCATTCCAAACATAATAATTTGCAAAAGCGGTGTAATAAGAACAGCTAAATGAAATCCCCGGATACTAACAAAAATATCAGGATAAGCCATTGCAATTACAACCGATGCAATTATCATTAACGGATACGTTAACCCTTTGAATTTTTCTGACTTATTAAAAGCAAAAGCAGAAAATACAATCCCAATTGCAGCAAACAAGACAAAGAAAATTTTACTGAAACCGGCAACAAAAAGTAATGCTGCAATAGCGAAGCTAAAACCAGAAAACAATAATAAACGGGAAATAATATTTTTTGTAAAATTCATAAATAAATCAGTTTAATTAATTGGTTATATACACAATTACCAGGTTCTGTTTTTCATGAATTCATCCAGTTCTTCACGTTTCATTGGCAGAAGGTCTGGATTTTTTTCTACCCAGGATAAAAATGCATTCTTGATTTCTTCAGTCCACTGATTATCAATTTGTCCGGCAGTAAAACGCCCTTCAGATAAAACCATATTTGCAAATTCAGCTCTCAGACTTAGAAATTCTGCCGTAATAACGACTTTATTTGCCAAATGTGCCGGAATAAAAATTACTCCCTCACTTTTCGCAAGAACCAAATCGCCCGGCATAACAATTGAACGCCCCAGTGTTATTGGAGTATTTAATCCTGTTAATACAGTATTTTCAAGAAATGACGGATCCCAGTCGCGAATCCAGGCATTAAAACCTTTTATTTGAGAAATTCCTTCGGGATCGCGGGCCGAGCAGTTAAATACAACACCATTCCCTGATTTTTTAAATATTGAACTTGCCAGATTATCACCAATCATAGTTCCTCCGATAACTTTTCCACCTGCATCTGCCACATAAACATCCCCTTTTTCCAGTGTTGCAATTGGCCATGAATTTGTATTTCCCTGAAACTCATTGGCCCAGCCCCGCTCTTTTATCAGTTTTTCAATATCGGGACGGGTTGGTAAAAACTGTGCAGTTACGGCCCTCCCCGCCATCGCTTCATCAGGGTTGGCAACCTTAAAATTGCCTTCAAACTGACAATGATAACCTTCGTTTCGAAGTACCAACCAGGCATCTTCAATCGTGATATGTTTGGCACGTTCAATTAAATCTTCAGGTATTTTGGGTCTTCCGTCGTCAAAACGTGCACCTTTCCATTCTGACGTCAGATATATCAATTCGTCTTTTGACATTATTTGTGCATTCGCGTTCCCAAAAGAGAAACAAAAAATGCATAATAAACTCAAGAATATATATTTCATGTCTATTTATTTTATTCGTTATTAATTTTTATTGTGCTTGCCACTCAGGTTTTGAAATTCCATTGAGGTCATAAACCACTTCGCCTCCCAGAATAGTTAGCTCGCACTCTAATTTCTTATTTCCATTCAAACGGAATCCGTACGCATCTGTAAATCCAAAATTGCCTTCACGCAAATTGAAGACTGCAATATCGGCAACAGCTCCTTCCGAAAGATGGCCGTACTGCTCTTTATGAATTGTGCAGGCAGGAATCCATGTAGATGACTCAATTACTTTCGGTAAACTCATTCCCACAGTCAACATTTTCGACATAAGATTGGCCATATCTTTCATGCCTGAATTCATGCTTCCTGTATGAAAATCAGTACTGATTGTTTGTGGGTAAAAACCTTCTTTTATTGCTGGAACTATTTGGCCGAATGCGAAACTACCACCACCGTGGCCCACATCGAAAATAATACCTTTCTTTTGTGCTTCCCAGACATATGGCAATACCTTTCCATTATCATCAACCACAGACATACGGCCAGCAACATGAGCAAATGCATGGGTAAAAATATCGCCGGGACGGAGTTTTTCAAGCAAAAGCTCTTCAAGAGAAAGAGGAGGATTGTGTTGCCCAAAATCGATCATTACCGGTACATTTGCGAGCTTACCTGCTTCAACAGCCCTATCAATCGGAGTCCAGTCGGCCCCTGAATAATGAGCAACTTTCACACCAATTGCTTCGGGATTCTGCTGAATAACCAAAGCCGTCATCTTGGCATTCATATCCTCGGTATCTTGTTCATGCGGACCTCCACGCATACCTTCGCCAACAATATTTATAAAACTGAAGACACGTGTTTTCGAATGCGCTATAGTCTGCTCTTTATAGGTTTTAAACGTTTTCCAGCCCGGACTACCGGCATCTACCACTGTTGTAACACCGCACCTGAAAGTAAAACCATCAGGTGGCAAAGCATCAAAACTATTACATAAATATCGATCAGGCATTGTCCCGAAAAAATGATGGGCATGCATGTCAATAATTCCGGGAGTTACATATAGTCCTTTTGCATCAATTACAAGTGTTGCATTTTTCGGATCGATATGGTCTGCAACTTTAGCGATTACACCATCCTTCAATGCAATATCCATATTTTTATCAATATTGTTTTTGGGATCAATAAGATGTCCTCCCTGTATTAAGATACTATAAGGTTGGGCTTCCCCGTATAAGTTGCACAGTGTAGTACAAACCAGCAACAGGAAATATTTTATCGTTTTCATATTTTCTTTTTAATTTTTAACTGTCAGATGAAATTCACCTTTTGTAAAAATTCATACTGTACAGAAATTGATAATTTTTACGTCAAGGAGTTTCATTATATTAGACTTTATATAGACTAAACTTCTATATATAGAATTAGTGATCACCCTAAGTTTTAAGATTAAAAGATTTAATTTATGTTTAAATATTCGAAGTGGATGGCATTACAGAATTAAACGCTTTTATTAAGCGTCCTTCTTCATCTGTAATACCCTCCTTTCAAAAATAAGAGACAAAAATTAAACCGCTGCCTCCTTTAAAATATTAGAAATACGACTGGCAACAATTCGTTCTTCTCCTGGAACCAACACCCAGGTAGTAATGCTTACCGAGTTTTCACCGCCTCCGGCAACCTCAATGGAAGGATGACCACTACGTAATTTTTCTTTCACTCCGTCTCCTGAAATTTTCACTTTTTTCACATCCCAAGAAACATTTAATGTGGGTACATGATTGGCCAGTTCAGGAACATCAATTGACGTTTTAACTCCATCTATTGATTTTATTGCACGGTCAATTAATCCAATCTGTTTTTCCCACATATCCCAGTCTTCCTGGTGATCGCGGCTTAGATATGATTCGATAGTAACCATCATGGCCAGAATTTCTTCTTTATTTACTTTCATCCCACGGCCAACGGTGTTTCCACGTGGTGGAGCACTTACGCGAGCTGCTTCAATATATTTTTTCTTACCTAAAAGTAACCCGGCACTTTGTGGTCCGCGAAGACCTTTCCCTCCGGAAAAGCAAACCATATCGAAGCCCATTTTAGTGTATTTACTGAGGTTTTCTACAGGAGGTACATCAGCAGCACAATCTATCATAGTTGGTACATTGTGTTTTTTGCAGATTGAAAGAACTTCATCCCACTGAATTTGCCCTTCATAATTGAGAAAGTTTACAAAATAATACATTGCAGTGTTCTTATTAATAGCTTTCTCCAGTTCTTCTTTTGTATCAACATATACAACTTTTACCCCACAATTAATTAATGCATGAGCATAATCGATATAATGTGCCCTTTGCATTATCACTTCAGTTTTCATTCCGGTTCCTTCCAGATGAGGAAGTAAAGCTGCTTTTTCAGGATCGGTTCCGCTTAACACGCCGGCTGTTCCTAAAGTAATAGCAGATGCAGCACCCGAAGTTACAGTAGCTGCTTCGCAACCGAGCAATGAAGCAATACGCTCTCCTACTTTATCCTGAAGTTCATCAATCATAACATATTCAGTGGTTGCATACTGATAGGCATCTAATACTTCAGGGCGCATTAAAGATCCTGTCATTGAGGTATAGGTTCCTGCAGCATTAATAAATGTTCGCACTCCCAGTTCTTTAAAATAGTCGCGAAAAGGCAGAGTTGTTGCAGCAGCATAGCTCTTTTGAGGGAAACCTAACAGCGAGTTTGCAAATGGCAATACTGCCAGGCCTTTTAATATATTTCTACGAGATGTCATTGTTGTGTCGTTTTAAAAATTTAAGCATATAATTCCCAGGTCAATCATCCAACAAGGATGTCGACAAAAAGAATTTTAATAAAAAAGAATTTAATTTAGTCTCAAGATCCTTTACAAATGTGCAATGCAGTCGATTTCAACTAATGAATTTCCGGGAACACCGCCATAAACAGCAACTGTAGTTCTTACAGGAGGAACCGCACCAAAACGTCCACGGTACACTTCGTTCATTGCTTTATAGTCATTTAAATCACTCAGATAAACGTTTACCTTAACTACTTTTTCCATTGATGAACCGGCTTTCTTCAGTTCTTTCTCAAGATCATCAAGTACAAATTTGGTGTGATCTACGATATCGCCTTCGAAATGAGCTCCTTTTCCAGCGATAAAAACAAAATCGCCGTAAGTTACAGCGCTTGAAAACAACGGAACTTCATCATCTTTTTTAATTCCGGTTCCTACTTTTCCTTCAGATGCTTGTGCTTTATTTGCAATCACTCCTACTCCTGCTACACCCAAAACTCCAGCTAGTATTTTTTTTATTACTGATCTTCTTTCTTCTATCATGATTTATTTGTTTTAAAGCCACATGCCAGAGATACAAAAGTATCTTCCGGCATGTGTAATTGTATTATTTTAATTATTCAACATCCCACCAAACACGGCCGGTAAGAACATTTCCTCCATCGATTTTTGCAACTGCCGCTGCATAATTATCACCATTCAGGCTTTCTTCAGCCGGTGGATATAACAAACGACGAGGAATAGTTCCATTTGTAAGGTTACCAGGAACATTAACCGGAACTAAATCAGGATATCCTGTTCTTCTCCAATTCGCATAAATTTCAATATCATTAGGGAATACAGAAACCCAGAATTGAGTATGAATCTGATCCATTTTTTCATCGAAAGTTGCACCATCTAACTGATTACTTGCCAAATATGCCTGTTTTTTTGCATCAGAAATTGCACCGGCACTTGCATCGTACAAGCTCCAATAGTCCAGTGCAGCACTAATTGCTTTTTGATATGCCGCATTGGCATCTCCTGAATACCATCCCCTGACAGAGGCCTCAGCCAAAAGCAAATTAACCTCCGCATTTGTAAGAACCAGAAATGGAGAATCGTACTTCAGTAAGGTTGATGGATTAGGTTCAGAGAATGTAACGAAATCATCGGGTGCACTTCCTCCAATTAAACCATTAGGCATACCTTTTTGCAAACTGGTTGCAGTATCAGCTACTCCATTGTTCCAAACAACTGCAATTGCATTTAAACGAGGATCGTTTGTATTTTTCAAGTGAGAAATAAAAGTCTCTGCTAATTTCCCACCTTCTTTATTATCGATACCGTTGCTTACACCATAATCACCACCAACCAATGCATGAGCATAAGGATTATAATTAATAGTCTGAGGTCCATCGGTATATGCGATCCGTGCAATATCAACATCTTCAGTAATTACACCTCCGGCAATTGCTTTTTTGATCCAGGTTTCTGCCATTGTTGCATCAACTTTTGTAAGCCTGAAACCCAAACGAAGCATTAGCGAATAAGTGAACTTTTTCCACTGAGTTACGTCCCCGCTATACAGTAAGTCTGAAGAGCCAAAAGTTTCTTTCGAACCGGTAAAAGCATTGGCAGCTTCTTCCAGCTCGTTTAGCATATCGGCATATATATCAGACTGGCTATCATATTTCGGAGTATAAATTGTTTCAGAGTAACCTTTCCCTGCTTCCGAATATGGAATATCTCCATAAAAATCGGTTAATTGTTGCATAATAAGAACTCTCCACACACGAGCTGCAGCATACATATTAACTAATTCAGGATCGTCGGCAACAGCACGAATCACTTCACCGATTTCTTTAATCGCATTTGGATAAATTGTATTAAAAAAATCATAAGGATAACCTCCCTGAGACCAGGTGTAACGGTCGCCTAAACTGGGAACATCCTTATAAGTGGCATAATGTTGCATAAAACCGCCGGTGCTTGTTATATAGGCAGAAAATACAGCAGCATTGAGAGCATCAAGCTGGGATAATGTAAACATGAATTCCGGAGTGATCTCAGAAACAGCATCCGGGTTCGTATTTAAACTTTCAAAACCTTCGTCGCACGACTGAAAAGTAAAGGCAACCATCAGCAACATGGCACAAGGAACTAAAAGGTATTTTTGAATTCGAAATTTTTTTGTTTTTCCGAATGGAACTCCCACGATTCTTTTCTCATAAGAGTCTGTATTGCGTAAACATGATCGTTTCATATTTCCTAATTTTAAATGATTGATTAGAATTAAAAGTTAACCTTTAGGTTGAAACCAAGATTTCTAGTACGAGGCAATGCAAATGATTCAAAACCCTGAGCATTACTGTTAGTTATACTCACTTCAGGATCAAATCCTTCTGTGCTTTTATACAGAATAGCAACATTCCTTGCAACGAATGATATTGATGCAGACTTTGCATGAATATAGCTCAATAGTTTTGTTGGAACATCGTAGCTAAAAATTATCTGGCGAAGTTTTACGAAACCACCATCGTAGGTAAACAATTCAGAGTAATTTTTTTGATTATCGTAGTACAAACGGAAGGCATCAGTAGTATAACTAATATTTCTTTCATAAGCAGCTCCCGATTCATCAACTCCTTTTAGAGTCAAACCATTTGGGCCACGACCATCAAGAGTTCTTTTCAACAAACCAAAACGGTTTGCATAAGTATTCATTACAGAGAATACTTTATTTCCAAACTTACCATCAATCAATACATTTAATGAAAAACGTTTGTAGTTAAATGTATTCGTTAACCCCATGGTAAGCGGAGCAACACCGTTCCCCAACTCAACCAGATCACTTCTTTTTTCGTAACCAGATGAAGCATAAATCTGGTTTCCATTTTCATCTTTAGCCATCCGGTATCCTTTAATAATTCCATAAGGACGACCAACATCGTTGTAAACTCCGGCCCATCCACCAACACTTGAAGCCATCTGAATTGTATTCAATCCTTCAGTTAATTTCAGAACTTCACTCTTGTTGTATGCGACATTATAACTAACATCCCATGAAAAATCAGGACGTTGAACCGGTTTCCCTGAAATCAGGAATTCGATACCTTTATTTTGTAACTCTCCTGCATTTAAACGTGCATAACTATAACCGGAAGTAATAGGAATAGCCGTTTGTACAATGTCATTCGAAGTTTTACGATCGTACAGAGTCAGGTCAAGATTTACCTTATTATTGAACAACCTGGTTTCAATACCAATTTCTTTTGTTGTTGAAGTTAATGGTCTCAAATTAGAATCGGTAATAGTTGAAGAAGTAACGCCTTGCAATGCCTGTCCGTTATGTCCACCTTGTATCATACTATAAGTAAGATTTACAGCATAAGCATCAGGAACCGCACCACCAACCTGTGCCCAGGATCCGCGCAATTTCAGGAAGTTTACAAATCTTGGCATCTCAAAAGCTTCAGATAACAATACACTTCCTCCAACAGATGGATAGAAAATTGAATTGCTTGATGGATTAAGAGTTGAAAACCAGTCTTTTCTTCCGGTAACTGTTAAATAAACAATATTCTTATAATCAATATCAGCCGAACCAAAAACCGAATTTGTTTCAGAACGTTGTTGATTCGGTGATATGGTTAAGGAATTCATGTTAGTATAACTATAAAAGAAAGGTAAAATGAACTGATTTCCATCAATATACGTTTCGTTGTTTTCAAATTTCCGACGATTTGCTCCAGCTAAAACTGTTGCATTAAAATCATTAAAAAACTGAAAAGAATAATTGGCTGTTAACATGGCATTTGTTTCCGAAACGGTAGATCTGATACCATGATACTCACCACCTCCTGCAGGAGTAGTATATTGTGTTCCTGTTGGAATAATCCCAACATAATCATAACCGTAATAATCGCGGGTAATACTTCCTTTCAGGAATAAATTATCAGTAAAATCGTATTTAATATTTGCTTGTCCGATAAAACGATTTTTCTTATCATTTTCTTTGTAACGGTTCAATACAAAATAAGGGTTGGTAGCATACGGAGTTTCATTCCATTGAAATTCCATTCCGTCTTCAAAATAACCGGGAGCTAACTGTTGAGCATCGATTGTATTAGCGAGCATAGCCAACCAGTTAGGGTTACCGTTTGCGTCGCCGGCCATTGTCCGGTTATTTACTTCTTCAATATTATATTGTGAAACTGTTTCAATTGTTAATCGCTTACCAAGTTTTGCATTAACATTCACATTGATAATATTTTTGCTTAAAGAAGAACTTGGAAGAACACCTTTACTATCGGTATTTGATAAAGAAAGACGGAAATTAATTGCTTCTGTTCCTCCATTAAATGCAAGCGTATTTACCATCGTTCTTCCGGTACGATAGAATTCGTTGATATTGTCTTTCACATGTACAGGAGAATAGGCATGGTTTTTTCCGTCAATTGACACATATTGTTGCCCATCGATTGCTGCTCCCCATGAATGACGTCCCCAACTGATTGCCTCTGCTTGTGTTGTTGGTTTTCTTCCCAATTTACCATGACCGTATTCATACTGAAAATCCTGGTATGAAATAGGATCGTCGAACGTTAAAGAAGAATTGAATTCAACGCCAATTCCATCTTGTGCCCGTCCTTTTTTGGTGGTGATCAAAATAACACCATTCGATGCACGCGAACCATATAAAGCCGAAGCAGTACCTCCTTTTAATACACTAATACTTTCAATATCATCAGGGTTAATACCAGAAATACCATCACCACGGTCGATATTTAAGCCACCACCATTTGGAGAGGCACTTCCACCCGGTGTGCTGTTATCGATAGGCATACCGTTAATTACGTATAACGGTTGGTTATCTCCGTTAAAAGAACCATTACCGCGAATAACAATACGGCTTGATCCACCAGGGCCAGTTGCCATACCCGTTACATTTACACCAGCAATTTTACCCGTTAAAGAGTTAGCAACGTTAACCTCTCTTGCTTTGGTAAATTCTTCACCCTTAACCTCACTTACGGAATAACCGAGCGCTTTTTTCTCACGCGAAATACCTAGGGCTGTTACAACAACCTCACCAAGCTCTTTTGTATCTACGGCAAGTACTACATCTAAAGTATTCTGCCCGCTAACATCAATTGTTCTTGCTGTATAGCCAATAAAAGAGAATACAAGTACCCCATCCGAAGGAACATTTCCAAGAGAATAATTACCATCCACATCAGTAATTGTACCTTGTGTTGTTCCTTTTATTGTTATCGTCACACCTGGTAAAGGGTCACCAGATTCGTCTGTTACTCTACCTGTTATTTTTTGTTGTTGATCACTTTCGGATAAATAATTTGGAGACAAAATTATCTTCCTGTCTGTTATAGTATAAACTACATCAGTGCCTTCAAATAATTTATCAAGGATCTCATTAATTGTCTCATTATTTACAGAAAGAGTAACCTCGCGGTTCGTTTCTATTAATTTTTCATTGAAAAGAAAATAAAATTCCGTTTTATTTTCAATTTCATCAAGCACATCAACAAGTTCTGTTTTAGAGAAATCAATTGACAACCTTGTCCTCTGAGAATATGAGTCGTTAGCAAATGTTTGGAGGAATATTGCGAGTATCAGGAATAAGGTAATTCGCATAATTCTGAATGTTTTCTTTATACAATTGAAATTACATTCATAAAAAAATCTATTTTTTTTCATAAATTTGAATAATTTGTTTTTAAAAAATTTGGAAAAAGTTTTTTGAAGGAGATCGTTGGCGCGATTTCCTTTTTTTGTTTTTAAGGTCCGTCTCTTAGTTTCATCTTTCTAAAGTTTTAATTAGACTTTTATATTCGTTTTTTATAGAGTAGTACTTTCTTTTTAACTATCGTTCCGTCATCCAATATTTTTCGGCCAATAATTCGATAACGAATTGGCGAAGTCATACTAAGGTAATTTAAGACTTCTTCGATGGAATCATCCTGAAAAGTTCCTCGAAACACGTACTTTTCCAATTCTTTATCAACCAGCTCCACGTCTATGTTGTACCAACGCTCAATCCGCCGGGCCACTTCTGTCATTGGATCCCCCCTGAATACAAGTTTCCCATCTATCCATGCAGCAAATTTAGATGCATCTGTAATGTCAATATTGATACTGTCGTTGCTAAATATTAAACGTTCATTTGGTTTTATTTTAATGCCGGAAGATAGTCTAGGAGTAGTAAACTCAACACTTCCTTCTTTCAAAACCACTTCTACATATTTATCCTGGGGATAAGCACAGAGATTAAACTTCGTCCCCAATACTTTTACTTTTGAATTTCCGGCTGCAATTTCGAAAGGATGCTCAGTATCGTGAGCAACGTCGAACCAGGCTTCTCCTGATATTGCAACTTGCCTGTTTGCATTAAACGGGGAGCAATATTTTAATGATGAACCACTGTTTAGCCACCCCTTTGTCCCGTCGGGTAAAGAAAAATTAATACGCGATCCTAACGGTGCAATTAATGTTGAAATGACCGGCTCTTCAACTAAAAGTGTTTCTTCCTGGTTTTTTACCGTAAACCAAATTCCACCTGCTATTAAAATTGGAATTATTAAAATAGCTGCGGCAACAGAGTACCAGTTATATATTTTTCTTACAACAGTGTCTTTTTTCTGACTTTCTTTTATATGGATATTTCGATAAATTTTATCTAACAAAAAAGAAAGATTGTAATCTTCTTCTGTATCTTTTTTTAGATGATCATAGAAATCCTTTTGAATTAATTGTTTAAAATCCTTCTTTTCTTCGTTTTCGGAGAAAAGTGAATAAACATATCTATCCTCATTTGAATTAGTAAGCCCTTTTTTATAACGTTCAAGATGCTTTATATCGGATGATTTAATCATTTCTCTTTGTTTAAATATCCTCCTGTTTTTCAAGGAGGATATTAAAATTAACTTAACTACCTTCTTTTTATGAAAAAAGACCGATGTTTTTTTCTATAATAGTAATAGTCTTTTCAGAGAAGAATCTCACTAAAAAAAATGATTTTTTTCTTCTTTTTTTTAAAAACACAAAATAATACACTAACTATCAGCGCCTTGTGTGGAAAATTTTAACTGATAAAAATGGAGAAAAACAGCAATAAAGCAATGTTACTTTCAGATAAATTTTTTCGCAGGAATTTTAATGCTGCAGAAATTTGATTGTCAATTGTACCAGGTGCCAGGTTTAATTCATCTGCAATTTCCTTTGTACTTTTGCCTTCCATTCTACTTTTTATGAAAATCAGTCTTTGCTTCTTTGGCAATTTATCGATAAGTTGGTTCACTTGGTCCAAAGTTGACTTGTAATCCAACTGTTCTTCCATATTGATTGATAAATCCTGAGTTATGCCTTTGTGCCCAATATAATTTTCATGTATCTGCTTTTTTTTGAAGTATCTGCAGATGTCGTGATAAGCAATTGTAAAAAGGTACGATTTTAATGAGGAGTCCTTTTTTAGATTTTTCCTGTTTTCCCAAACCTTTATAAAAATATCTTGTACAAGATTTTCAGTATCTTCTTTTGATTTCAGATAACTTAAGGCAAACCCAAACAAACGATCGCTATATTTGCTAAAAATCTGATCGAAAGCTTCAAGGTCACCTCTACTAAGATTATGCATTAATTCATTGTCAGATGTCTGATTTTTTAAAGGCATAGTTATTTTATTCTGCTACTAATATAGAAAAAGAAATATGAATGAAAACAGAGCTTTAACTTAGAGAATATAACCCAAATACTAAAACAACGGTTTATTTAAAACATCAACACCCACATAAACAAATTCATTGTCAACCAATTGCTCATTAATAAAAGACATAGTTATTGAACATTAGTAATTATAATTATGGAAAGGATTTTGAATTAAAAAAGTACTGGTATAGTTTTTAATTACCGTATAGTCAAATGCAGCACATCTCACAAATGATTATCATAGATATAACTATGAAAAATATTATATATAAGAATTACCCTACATTTAATCCCTCAACCGTTTTAAAAATAGCATCAATTTTATCGTCAGAAACCTTATCGTCCATATTTATACAGCACACTCCGGTAAGATCAGGATTGGCCGATTCGGCAAACAGTTTTGTAATAGTAGACTTAATTTCTTCTACCGACATATTTACCAATTCCACAGGACTCAAACGGATATTAAAAAAGGTATTGGGCAAATGTTTTCTCAGGAAAGCCACATCCCCACCCCAGCCGAGGTCCAGGAAGTCCAGTTTGGGAAGTTTGGCAAACGACTCAGCGTATCTGTGTGGGTCGTTGCCACAATAATGTATTCCGAAATATTCTTTTTCCCGGCTCCATTTTGCATCAATGGGCATTAAAAACTGCTCGTAATCTTCGCATGAAATCATGGTGTGTGTACATTCAGAATGTAAAAACACAGCCTTGGGCAAATGCCTGACACTCCGTGTTACAGAAATTGATGTTGTTCTGGTTGCCGCTCCTACCTGCCCTGTAAACTTTTCAATCACTCCGGCAATGGAATTGAAATACTGTTGTACTTCATCAGGCGACATCAGAAGATCCATCATAATCTGATCGCCGCGCAAGTCCATGGCAATATTAAACACTCCTCCCCAGTTCACATCACCTGTGAGGTAGCCGTATTTTGCTTTCAGCTTTTCAGTTAGATTCACAAAATCGTTATACACCTTTGATTTGAATGCTGATTCGGTATCAATTTTCAGCGTTTCACGGTTTGCTGCAACAACAGCAGGAGGATGATTTTCGGCATATCTTACTTCGCATCCCAACATCTCCGAAAGCAAATAACCTGCAGCCAGGTGTATCGCGCCAACTTCTGGCCGTGCCGTATCTTTATCTGCACCAAGGCCGTATTTTCCCCAGCGTTCATAGAGTTCTTTTTCCATCCGTTGCTCGCTTTCCACCCTTTTTAGAGGATGAAAAAAGAAATCACGATCGAAGGTTATTCCTGTATTTTTATGCCACCATTCGGGAGCCAAAACTATATCAACAGGTATTTTTTTCGCTTGTTTCATACCGTTTCTTTGTTTCAATTTTTAAAAATTTTTATCCCAGAACTTTTGTATCGCCGCAACCATTATCCAGGTTAATATCCATATTCGGGTTGTTGGTTTCCCATGCTCCTGCAGTAAAATCGGGTATTTTAATCGAGTTGGAATTATTTAATACCGACCACTCCGATAGTTCAACAACCGAACTAAAGGCAGCAGCGTCGTACACATCCTGATCGAGCGGCAAACCGGTCCTCAAACAATCGATTATATGCCAAACATTGATAAGGTCGGAACCACCGTGCCCACTTTCCAGGGTTGCACCCAATCCCTTTCTGAAGCTTTCAAATTTATGCAGCAAGCCGGGTTTATATTTTTCTATTAATTCATCGTAGGTCTTTTTGTCGGCCCATTTATGATTTCCGGTACAAATACGTGGCGGGGCCGGATCGTAAAGTACAGAACCTTCTGTTCCGTACACGCCATGAATAAGGTTATGTGGCGAAGGCGAGGTGGCATCGTGCTGAATATTGAGTGTGCGTCCCTGTTTGGTTTTTATTAGCATCGAACTCATATTCCCGCGGTATTCTGTTTGGATAAATTCTTCGAAAAACGGATCATCTTTTGCAAGTTCCTTTGCCTTTTTCTGCATCATAAAATCTTTACTTTCCACCGAAACCACAAAATCGAAACGGTCGCCCCGGTTAATATTCATCATTTGTGCAATGGGCCCCATTCCGTGAGTTGGATATATATTGCCTTTTCGTGAGCCATACATCCTCAGCCACCACATATTCCAATACATATTTTTATTGAAATTATTCGCCATTTTACTGGTATTATAAGCACCGTCGCCATGAACTATTTCTCCGAAGAAGCCTTGTTTTGCCATGTTCAGCGTAGTAATATGAAAAGGCATATAAGAATAATTTTCCATCATCATACAATGCTTTTTCGTGCGTTCCGATGTTTTTACAATATCCCAGCAATCGTCGATTGTTACGGCAGCCGGAACTTCTGTAATAACATGTTTCCCCTGCTCCATGGCATAAACCGCCATTTTTGCGTGCATATAGGTTGGAGTGGTAATCAGTATAAGATCAAGATCATTGCGTTCGCATAATTCTTTCCAGGCTTCATCCGAATCTGAATAATATTCCGGATTGTGATCTGTATTTTCCAGTGTCTTTTTTATTTTTTCAAAGCGCTCGGGAAGAACATCTGCCGCAGCCTTAATCTCCACATTTGAAATCCGGCATATGGTTCCGGCATGATGAGAACCGCGATTTCCGGTACCAATAATGCCAAGACGAACAGTGCTGATTTTTGGAGCTGCATAACCCGACATGTTGAAAACCTGCTTGTGATTTTTCTGATATTCTTCTATTCGTTTGGGTAATTCGTTGAATTTCTTTACGTCCTTTTCGTGTTGGGCATACAACGCATTGGCCGAGGCAATACCAAGGCCTGCCATGGTTGCCATTTTAATAAAGTCTCTTCGTTTAGTTGACATAGCGGTATTTTTAGTTCGTAAAATAGTTTCTTTCGTTCTCCGTCGACAGACGCATACACTCAGAATGGCAACAAGTTACAGAATTAAGAGTTTTTACAAATGAAAAAGCCTCTAAAAGACATTATATTATAAAACAGATATAGTATTGAAAGTATTATCTATACTTCTATTTAATCTTGGTTTTTTTATTTGAATCAATATCTTTGTCGACCCAACAAATTTGATAAGCCTTGTATATAAATAAACTAAATACAGAACTTGTAAAACAATTGAAAAAGGGTCAAATGTCTGCTTTTGATTCTATTTACAACATGTATTGTTCTAAGTTACATGGTTTTGTAATGATGTATTTAAAACAGGAGGAAGATGCAGAAGAGATTGTTCAGGAAGTTTTTATTAAAATATGGGAATCAAGAGAAAAGATAGATGTTTATGCATCCTTTGAATCATTTTTATTTACCATTGCCTACAATGCAACAATGAGTTTACTACGCAAAAGAGTAAGTGAAGCTAAATCAAGGGAATATTTAAAATCTGTTCAACAAATCAACAAGGCTGAGCAGGTAATCGACGAATTACAATTCAAAGAATTAAGCCATAAAATTGAAACATTACTAGATCAGTTAACACCTCGTCAGAAAGAAATATATCTGTTAAGCCGGGAAGAAGAATTAACTCACAAAGAAATTGCAAAAAAATTAGGTATTTCTGAGAGTACCGTGAATAATCACCTGGTAAGTACTTTAAAATATCTAAAATCTCATATCGATACAACACTGGCTATCAATATCTTATTTCTCTGCCTGTTTTTTTAGAAAAAAAAAGTCACTTTTATATAGTTATCATCTTTTTTTCGTGCGTAATATATGCACTAAATAAGGAAATGGTGTTTCAGAGACATTGTTAGTTTGCGTTTATCACCCTGTTTCTTCAGGCGATAAACAATCTGAAAAAAATATATGAAAAAAGAATTACTCATAAAATATTTAAATAATAGTTGTACTGAAAAAGAGTATGATGAATTTGTAAGTTGGGCGAAACAGAAAGATAAACACATTGAAGGTCGAAGTTGGAGCCTTGAATGCTGGGAAAACTTTGCTCCCGAACAAAAAATGGAAGATGCTAAGAAATACAATTCATTACTCGACAAAATCCATCACCAGATAAATCTGAACAGCGAAACCAACAAACAAAAGTCAGATATTAACTTAACAAGGATTGTCTCATTATTCAGCCGTGTTGCAGCTATTTTATTTTTGCCTCTGCTCGGACTTTTTTTGTATATGATGTCAAATACTGAAATTGAATCAAATGAAGTTGCTTTTGCCAGGGTTGATACACTTGAAATTATTGCGCCACTTGGTTCACGCGTTGTAACACAACTTTCCGACGGAACTGAAGTGAATCTTAATTATGGCAGCAGATTAAAATATCCCAGAGAGTTTATCGGCAATACAAGAGATATTGAATTAATTGGTGAAGCATATTTTAATGTAACGCACAATCCCGAGAAACCTTTTACTGTTCAGGCCGGCGCATTATCGGTAAAAGTACTGGGAACTGAATTTAATGTTCAGTCATATCCTGATAATGAATTCATCTCAACAACCCTTGTTAATGGGAAAGTTGCTTTGGAAAAAATAGTTTTAGGAGAAAAAAACATTTCGCTTGGAACAATGATTCCGGGACAACATGTTTCGTATAATTCCATTTCTGATGAAATATCTTCCACACAGGGGAATATTGCCAAATACATAGCATGGAAAGATGGCAAACTTATTTTTGACAATGAGCCAATAAGCGAAGTGGCAAAGAAACTAAGTCGCATGTTTAATGTTGATATAGAAGTCGATAAGAACGTTATGGATTTCACATACACAGCTACCATTACCGACGATCCGTTATATCTTATACTTGATTTAATGGAGGAAATAACTCCTGTAACGTATAATGTATTACCCCGGAAGAAATTATCAGACGGTAGATTTACTAAACAAAAAATTATTATAAAAGGAAAGACAAAAGAGCTATAAACTTAAATTATTCTGCGAATGAACTAGAAACGAAATTTATTAATCACGGTAAAAAACACCGGGGAAATGCCCCACATTCCCCCGGAGAGTTTAAAAATCTTTCCTGTATAACGGTACAGGACAATTTCTAATCTTAATAAGACAAAAATATGAAAAAAAATCTATGTTTTTTTCGGGGAAATATTATGCCCGAATTTAAAAAACTATTGAAAGTAATGAAACTTACTATTTTTTTGATGCTATTATCGGTAGTAAGTGTGTTTGCAAGCAGCACTTATTCACAAACTACTGTACTCAATCTTAAGATGGAGAATAGCACTGTGAAAGAAGTTCTTCAAAATATTGAAGAACAAAGCGAATTTTATTTTATGTACAGCGAAAAGATCGTTGATGTAGAAAGAGAAGTATCAGTAAATATCAGAAATAAAAATATTGATGATGTGCTTGATAAACTTTTCGATGGTACAAATGTAAACTACATCATTAAAGATCGTTTTATTTTACTTACCACTCCTGAAGTTAAAGATTCTGAATTTTCATTACCTCAGCAAAAATCTGTATCAGGGGTAGTTGAAGATCAAAATGGCGAGCCACTTCCCGGAGTTTCTGTTATTGTAAAAGGCACTACTAACGGAACAGTAACCAGTATTGACGGAAAGTATACCTTAGCTAACATTGCATCGGATGCCATTTTGCAGTTTTCTTTCATTGGTATGAAAACACAGGAAATTGCAGTAACAGGAAAAACAATAATCGATGTAACCATGGAAGAAGAAACCATTGGCATTGAAGAAGTTGTGGCTATCGGTTATGGTACAATGCGTAAACAGGATGTTACCGGATCAATCTCGCAGGCTAAAGGCGAAGAATTAATGAAAGCACAAAACTTTAGCCCGTTAGATAACTTAAGAGGAAAAGTTTCCGGTGTTAATATTTATTCAAATTCAAGCCAGCCAGGCGCTTATCAAAGTCGTGTTGTAATACGTGGTTTGTCTACCATTAACTCTTCATCAGAACCATTATATGTTGTTGATGGTGTAGTAATGGAAAATTTTGGTTTAATGAACCCAAATGATATCGACAGAATTGAGGTACTGAAAGATGCTTCTGCCACTGCTATTTATGGTGCTCGTGGTGCAAACGGTGTAATTCTGGTAACCACCAAACGTGGTAAAACTGATGGTCAAGGTGCTCGTGTAAGCTACCAGGGATCTACAAGTCTAAGTCAGGTAGCTCGTTACATGGATGTACTAAATGCCCAGGAGTGGACCGATGCTTTTATGCAAGGACTTTCAAATGAAAATGAGTATATGGGATATGATTGGTCTTTAGATCGTACTGACTGGTTTACCGACAGAAATTATTTCGATGCACAGGGAAATCCTTTATACGATACCAACTGGCAAAAAGAAGCCACACGAACAGCTATTTCCCATAACCACCAAATAAGCGTTCAGCAGGCCGGTAAAAATTCTTCTACCGGAGCATTCTTGAATTATACCGATCAGCAAGGTGTTGTTAACAATACATACAGCAAACGTGTGAATGCTAAACTCACTTTCGATGCCGATCCTACAAGCTGGTTGTCTACTGCTGTAAATTTAATGGTAAACCACTCATGGGGACGTTATACTCCAGAAACCGGTGGTGGACAGGAAGCACGTCGTACAATGATTGAAATGTTGCCATGGCTGCCTGTAAGAGATGCCGATGGAAATTATACAACTTCTTCATCTTCATCAATGTCTGATACTTTTGGTTTTGAAGGTATGTCGAATCCGGTGATGATTCTGGATTTACAAAAACGTATGCGCTACAACACACAGATTTTTGGAAATGCAGCGTTAACATTTCACCTGATGGATGGACTTGATCTTAAAACTCAGTTCGGTATTGATAACCACAACAGAACAAACAGAGGTTATTCTTCTATTTCGTTGAATAACATTTCGATGCCAAACGGTTGGGCATACATCCAACATGTAAATACGCTTTACTGGCAGGAAGAAACTTACCTGACCTACAATAAAGTTGTTGGCGATCATCGTATAAATGCAATGGCAGGTCTTTCGTGGCAGGAGCGCACATACAACTACGACTACTCGCGAACTGAAGGATTTAGCGATGACTTTTTTCAGTGGAATAATATGGGAGCAGGAACTAATCCAAGTTCACCATCTTCTGATTACAACCGCTGGGCTATGAATTCATACTTCCTGCGTTTGGCTTATACTTTAAAAGACAAATATTCTGTAACCATGACCGGCCGTTACGACGGTTCGTCTAAATTTGGTGAGAATAACAAATATGCATTCTTCCCTTCTGCCGGTTTGGCATGGAACGTTTCGCAGGAAGACTTCCTGCAAGACAACGAAACAATCAGCATGTTGAAACTTCATACAAGTTACGGTTTAACCGGTAACTCAGAAATCGATCCTTATCAATCGTTAGCTTCTGTAAGTTCGGGTACTTTACTTCTAAACGGATCACGTGCACCGTACTCATACATCAGTTCATTTGCGAACCCTGATCTGAAATGGGAGAAAACAGCTCAATTCGATTTCGGTTTCAATTTAGGTTTATTCGAAAACAAACTGAATTTCGATATCGCTTACTATCATAAGAAAACAACTAACCTGTTGCTTGATACTCCTCTGCCAACATCTTCCGGTTTCAGTTCTATTTATAAAAACATTGGTTCTGTTCAAAACCAGGGTATGGATATGATGGTAAATGCAACACCGGTTCGCACAAACGATTTTACATGGAATATCAATCTTAACCTCAACTACAACCAAAACAAAATTCTTCACCTTGGCGACAACGATGAAGACATTGAAATGAACGGCTGGGTTGGTGGTTCTGAAAGTATTTTACGTGTTGGCGAAAACCTGAGCAGTTTCTATGGATACAAAAGATTAGGCGTTTATACAATTGAAGATTACGAAGCCGGCACATGCGAAAAAAGCGATGTAGGCCGCGCAAAACGTACTACTGAAAAAGAAATTATTGGAAAAGGAATGCCTGACTGGACTGGTAGTTTTATTAACACTTTCAACTATAAAAATTTCGATTTAACAATTGATATGCAGTTTGTTTGGGGTGTTGAAACCATGCAGCAATTCTATCACTCAACTTACGACCGCTTTGGTATTACAAACGGATTATCGAATATTTTATACGATGCTTACGATGGAACCAATCCTAATACAATGGAACAAGCAGTTTACTTGTGTAACTCTGGCCATGCCGGACAAAACACTACTGTAGATTCAGGCTGGATTGCCGATGGTTCTTACTTAAGAGCAAACTTAATTCAATTGGGTTATAATTTCACCAGTGCAAAATGTCAGTCATTAGGTATTTCTGCATTACGTTTATATGCTAATGTGAATAATGCATTTTTACTCTGCTCAAGCGACTTTAACGGGTTCGATCCTGAATCAACATCACAGGGCGATACTAATAAATTCGGGCAGAACATGACATTCTTCTCATACCCAAGAGCCAGAACATGGACTGTGGGATTAAACATTACATTTTAATTAACTTAAAATACGAAAATGAATATGAAAAAGATATTAGCATTTTTATCATTGGGCCTTTTATTCATGACATCGTGTGACGAATTTCTTGAAGAAAGTCCAAAATCGTCGTTAACCGATGTGGATTACTATAAAACAGAAGCTCAGGCTACGGCAAATGTAAATTACTTATACAGAAATGGTGCACCACGTCGTATATCTTATGCTTCAAGTGCATATATTGGACCGAAAGCTTCTATTCCTGGAATGTTAACCGGCTATTTCAGCAACAGCTACGAAGGACAGGAAGTAGTTTGCAGATACTCTCGGTTATTAACCCGTCAGGATCACACAAATGAAATATCTGATACCTCGGATGATATCTGGGACAATTGTTACAGATCAATTAACGTTGCCAACAATGCCATTGCAAGCATTCCTAATATTAGTATGGATTCGAATACTGCAAGCCAATTAATTGCAGAAGCCAAATTTTTCAGGGCATTCAACTATTTTTATTTAGTAAAAACATTTGGCGATGTTCCTTTATTGGTTGAGCCGGCTACATTAGAAAATCTTTATCCTGAAAGAACAGCTGCTACTGCTGTTTATGATCAGATTGAAAGCGATTTGAAAGACGCTGTTGATGCGTTGCCTGCAGTTACTTTTGCTGCCAACGGACATCGTATTTCGAAATATGTTGCTGCAATGACACTGGCCGATGTATACTTTCACCAGGGAGATTACGCCAATGCAAAAACGTATGCCAAAATGGTGATCGATTCACCACATTCTCTTGCGTCAAATACCGATTTAGCAAGCAATAGCGCATACAATAAATTACGTACAACCGACGATTTAGACGAAGTTATTTATTGCCAGGAGTATGATGCAAGCATTAGCAACGGAAGTTGGTGGCCAACTTATTCATTCTCTTCTGCCGCAACAGCCGTATTCAGTACATATTCTATTTTTGAAAGAGTTTATGGTCCCAATGATCAATTCTTAAATGTGTATGATGATACTGACCTTCGTATTCAACCCAACCAGTTTTTCCACTGGGAATACACCAATCCTAATACCGGTAAAACATGGACCGCTCCGGAAGGACAGGCAGGCTGCTGGTATTATTATGATGAAGATGCATTGTTATCCACAGGAATTAGTACAAAAGACTGGAATTTTTACCGTGTGGCAGAAGCTTATTTAGATTATGCCGAATCTGTTGCACAAACCGAAGGAGTTAACAATGAAGCAGCAACCTACCTTGCAAAAATTCAGGCACGTGCCAATACTGAAGGTAAAACAGAAACTGAAATAAAATCAGAATTACTGGCATTATCAGCTAATGATTTCATCGAAACGTGCTGGACAGAAAGATTAAAAGAATTCCCTTTAGAATTTAAACTGTGGGACGATTGTGTTCGTACAATGAAATTCCCTGTTGTTTCAGAAACAGAAAAAGGAAAAGTTACCTATGTTGATTTGATTGGCGAAGAAAACGCTGCCGGTGCAACATTTAAAGAAACTGATTTGGTTTTCCCGATTTCTTTAAGCGAATTGCAACGTAATCCAAACCTTGTTCAGAATACTGGATATGCATCAAAATAACAGTGTAACTGTTTGAAGATAATTTTGGAGATCAATTCCAAATACTATAACTAAGTAAATTAGAAAGAGGCTGTCAATAAAAGGCAGTCTCTTTTAAAAAATAGTAACCCAAAACACTTCCCCAAAAGCCAGAGAAAGCGGTATCTCTCCCGGCATGCGCAAAGCCAGAGGATCTAATCAGAACAGGAAGAAAAGGTTGATGTTTGATTCTATAGATAAATGAGATACATCACATTAATCTTTAATTCACAAACTATAGACAAATGATAAAAAGAAGAAATTTTATAAAACAAAGTACAGTAGCTGTTGCCGGATTAACACTTGCCGGAACAAAAGGTGCCTGGGCAACAGTACAACAATCTGCTTATACTAGCAAACGACCTGTTGCCGGTGAACGAAATTTCACTTCAGAAGCAGTTGAACAGGCCATTAAAGAGGCAAAAACAAAAATTAAAGATCCGAAACTGGCCTGGATGTTCGAGAATTGTTTCCCGAATACGCTGGATACCACGGTTGAATACGATACTAAAAATGGCAAACCTGACACGTTTGTAATTACCGGCGATATTCATGCCATGTGGCTGCGCGATTCAACAGCCCAGGTTTGGCCTTATTTACCTCTTGCCGGCAAAGACGAACATTTAAAAAGTCTGATTGCAGGAGTTGTAAATCGTCAAACACAATGTGTTTTGCTCGATCCTTATGCCAATGCATTCAATAAAACAAAAGAAGAAGAGGTGCACTGGATGAGCGACCTTACCGATATGAAACAAGGCCTGCACGAACGCAAATGGGAAATCGATTCATTGTGTTACACCGTTCGTCTGGCCTATAATTACTGGAAAACAACAGGCGACACATCGGTTTTTGATGCCGACTGGCAAAAAGCAGCAAAACTGATTGTGCAAACATTCAAAGAACAACAACGTAAAGACGGTCTGGGCCCCTATAAATTTCAACGTGAAACAACTACCCAGCACGACACTGTATCAAACCATGGTTACGGCCGTCCGTTAAAACCTGTTGGTTTGATTAACTCTTCTTTCCGCCCTTCGGATGATGCATCAACTTATGGATTCCTTATTCCATCAAACTTATTTGCAGTAAAGTCGTTGAACCAGTTGGCTGAAATCAGCACAGAAGTAACCGGAGATAAAACTTTTGCAAAAGAGTGTAAGACACTTGCCGGAGAAGTGGAAAAAGCAATTAAAGAATACGCAATTGTTGAGCATCCAAAATACGGGAAAGTGTATGCATTTGAGGTTGACGGTTTCGGAAACCATACATTCATGGACGATGCCAACGTTCCAAGCTTGCTGGCTTTGCCTTACCTCGACAGTGTCTCAAAAAATGATCCGGTTTATAAGAATACCCGCAAACTGGTTTGGAGCGAAGACAACCCTTATTTCTTCAAAGGAAAAGCTGCCGAAGGAATTGGTGGTCCGCACGTTGGTTACGACATGGTTTGGCCCATGAGCATTATTATGCGCGCCATGACCAGTTCTGATGACCAGGAAATAAAATGGTGCATTAAAACATTACGCGATACCGATGCCGACACCGGTTTTATGCACGAAACATTCCATAAAGACGATCCGAAAAATTTTACGCGTTCATGGTTTGCCTGGGCAAACACCTTGTTTGGCGAGTTGATTTTGAAGGTGATCAACGAAGGGAAAGAAAGTTTGATCAATTTATAGATCGATTCTATCAATATAAAATGCACCTCCAGCCAATCAACCTGAAAATTAAAGAAAAATGAATCATTCAATTAAATATATAATCTTTATTGCTTTGTTTTTTTATGCCTGTTCGAAAGAGAGCACAAAAAGCAGTACAGCGATAAAAGATCCGGTGGATTATGTAAATCCATATATAGGAAATATCAGCCATCTTCTGGTTCCCACCTTTCCTACAATACATTTACCGAACAGTTTATTACGCGTATATCCCGAACGTGGCGATTTTACCCAGGCAGAACTACATGCTTTGCCATTAATAGTTACAAGTCATCGCGGAAGCTCGGCATTTAGTCTTAGCCCGTTTCAGGGAGATAAAAGTGAATTAAAGCCTGTTATTAATTACAGTTACGACCTGGAAAAACTCACCCCGTATTCATATTCTGTTTATCTCGATGAGCAGCAGATAAATGTCAATTATGGTTTGTCTCATCAATCTGCAGCCTATGAAATTCAATATAAAAAAAATGAACCGGCTTATCTGGTTTTGAGTTCAAGAAACGGCACCCTAAAATGGGATGGTACAGCATTAAGCGGTTACCAGCTGTTATACAACAACACAAAAGTTTATATCTACCTTGTTTTAAATGAGTCTCCGAAACAAGTTTACCAATTAGCTGACGGAAAATTAACTGAAGCAAATAAAGCTGACGGAAAGAATAGCGCTCTGGTATTAAAGTATCAGGAAGATACAAAACAACTGAATATTCGTTACGGAATTTCATTTATCGATGAATTACAGGCCAAAGCCAATATGGAGCGTGAAGTTTCAGGCAAATCAGTTGCTGAATTACAGGAAACGGGCAGGAAAATCTGGAATGATGAACTGGGAAAAATAAAAGTTGACGGAGGAACTGAAGACGATCAAACCGTATTCTATACCTCGTTATACCGCTGTTATGAGCGCCCGGTTTGCATTTCGGAAGGAGGACGATATTACAGCGCTTTCGACGGAAAAGTGCATGACGATGGAGGACGTCCGTTTTATACCGACGACTGGATTTGGGATTCGTACCGCGCACATCATCCACTGAGAGTGTTGATCGATTCAAAAAAAGAAGAGGATATTCTGAACTCATTCGTGCGCATGTCGGAACAAATGGATCATAATTGGTGGCCAACATTCCCTGAGATTACAGGCGATAGCCGCCGGATGAATTCCAATCACGGAGTTGCATCGGTAATCGATGCTTACCGAAAAGGCTTAACGAATTTTGATATAGAAAAGGCTTACGAGGCGTGTAAAGGCGCAATTACTGAAAAAACATTATCGCCCTGGTCGGGGAAACCGGCAGGTGAACTGGATAAGTTTTATAAAAAACACGGTTATATTCCCGCACTGCACGAAGGAGAAGAAGAAACCGTTCCGGAAGTCAATCGTTTTGAACGTCGCCAGACAGTTGCGGTAACACTTGGAACTTCGTACGACGAATGGTGTCTTGCTCAAATTGCAAAAGAACTGGAAAAAACAGAGGATTACGAATATTTCTCAAAAGCTTCCTTTAATTACCGCAATCTGTTCAATCCTGAAACAAAATTTTTCCATCCGAAAGACAATAAAGGCAAATTCATTGAACCTTTTGATTACAGATTTTCCGGCGGAGTTGGTGTTCGCGATTATTATGATGAAAACAATGGCTGGACCTATCGCTGGGATGTTCAGCACAATATACCTGACCTGATTAGTTTAATGGGCGGGAAAAACGATTTTCTGAAAAATCTAGATGCCTTGTTCACAACTCCTATGGGAAGGGGCAAACGTGAATTTTACACCCAACTCCCCGATCAAACAGGAAATGTTGGGCAATTTACAATGGCGAACGAACCATCATTACACATTCCGTATTTATACAATTATGCAGGGCAGCCCTGGAAAACACAAAAGCTGATCCGGAATTTATTAAATGAGTGGTTCCGTAACGATTTGATGGGAATTCCGGGAGATGAAGACGGAGGCGGACTTACTTCATTTGTTGTATTCTCATCCATGGGATTTTATCCTGTTACCCCGGGAAACCCTAAATATTCAATTGGCAGTCCATTATTTAACCATATTACCATTGATCTGGGAAATGGAAAAACCTTTGAGATAGAGGCTCACAATGTTTCTGCTGATAATAAATATATTCAAGCGGCAACAATAAACGGGAAACAACTTAATAAACCATGGATCTCGCATGAAGCGATTGAAAATGGAGGTAAACTGGTTCTGGAAATGGGATCGATAGCAAACAGATCATGGGGAATTGAATAATTCAGAATTAAATCTTCTCCGAAAAATGCAGAAAATATTTGATATCACTAATAGAGAAAAGTATCCATTATAAATGGATAAGTGTGATTTCTTTTTATAACAGAAAGGCCGCTTAATGAGCGGCTTTTCTCTTTATAGAGAAATCGAAAATGAACGGGTCAAAACTATTGATATAAAAAAAGGCAATATTTAACCTTCCAACATTATTCGAATAATTTCCTTGTCGGTTTCTTTCATTCCAACACTTCCAAGGCGGCCAATATTTTTAATGGTATTTTCCACTCCTTTTTGAATGATTCCATCTCCCCCGTAGAATTGCTGGCCATTTTTGTACATGTAATATCCCAGAATTCCTGCTTCAACAGCCGAGGCAATTTTCCCGGCGCACGAAGGTTTAGCTCCGTCGCAAATAATTCCGGAAACAATGGCCAAAGCATTTACAATGGTATGGGCAACTTCCTTAAAACGACCACCATTCAACCAGGCAATCCCCGCTCCTGCTCCAACTCCGGCAGAAATGGCACCACAATAAGCTGATAAACGTCCGATTCCTGTTTTCTGATGAATGGTAACCAAATTCGAAACAAGTAAAGCCCGATATAATGTTTCCCGGTCAACTTTTAATTCTTTGGCAAATTCGATAACAGGGACCGATGCAGTGAGCCCCTGATTCCCGCTCCCAGAAACAATAACCACAGGAAGTTCGCAGCCACTCATCCGGGCATCGGAACCGGCAGCAGCAAAAGCTTTTGCCCTGATCTTAATATCATTTCCCCAGGTATTTAAAAGAACTGATCCAACGTTTGCCCCCCAGTCTCCCTTAATTCCTTCCTGGGCAATGGCTGAATTATAATCAATCTGCCGTTGCAGAACTTCTTCTACTTCCGAAATATCAACAGATTCTGCAAATTTCAAAATATCTTCCACGTTCATTATCGAACGGTCAGTGGAAACCGCTGCATTAACATCGTCGCAAGGTTGCGTGTGATAAACGACCTCTTCGTTTTTTGTAACCTTGACAATATTTGTGTGATAATGCGAAATCTGAACAGACGCACACGAATCTTCATGATAAACTTTTACAACCAAATCGAAGATCAAACCACTTTTCGATGCCTCCACGATTACTTCCTTTGTTTTCAAGAATTCAGCCATCTGTTTTCGGCCTTCATCGTCAACTTCAGAAATAACCTGGAGCACTTTATCAGCATCGCCTGCAACTATTCCAGCAATGGCGGCTGCTTCAATACCTTTCAGGTTTCCGGTATTTGGCACAACAACACTCTTTACATTTTTAATGATGTTATCGCTGGCTTCAATGTGAACACGGTCAGGCAATTGTTCCAACACTTTACGAGCCATCGCTGCGGCATAGGCAATTGCAATGGGTTCGGTGCAGCCCATGGCCGGCATAAGTTCTTCGTGCAGAATATCAATATAGGCAGAATACCGTTTATCATTCTTGTCCATCAGTTCTGTACTCTCCGATTGATTTTGTGCCATACATGCACATTTACTTCCCTTGTTCATTTCATGCAGTTTTTATTGCGGCGAAAATATAAATAGCCACATATAGCAAAAATGATAATTGTTTGCTAATTCAAAAGCAAATCTAAAAAGAATATCTGCATAAGAAACCAAATTAACATTAAAGAGGATTAATACTTAACTTTTGTAAATCTGATGTAAACATAAAAAATTTAAAGGAAGGTAATCGAAATCTATCAGAAGAACATATTTCAGTAAGTTCTAAATATTCCGTCGCCGTAAAAACATTGATGCCGGATTTTATAACGTTGATACTTTGTCCAACCATCCAATTAAAATATCCTGCTGATCTTTTTGAAAACGACAAATTTCGTCCGGATTTTTAAAAACCATCTTCGATGGATCTTTCCAGGCTTTGTGCGCTTTTTCAACGCATTTTTTCACGTCATTAGCATTAGCAAAACGGTCATTCAAAGGAGCCTGAACAAGACAGTTTCGTGGAGCAACCATTTTTATTAAATCATCATAATCGTATGGAATTTCGCTCTCATTTCCATTAAACAAGCCGAGCTTTGGCAAAATAGAGTGCCATTGATAATACTGCTGAATACCACCTGTTGGCTGATCGTTAGCATCGGTGCGCATTGGTGTGAATCCGCTGAAAACTGCGAGTCCTGCAATCCGTTCATCCAAGGCTGTTGCATACAAACCAACCATTCCTCCATACGAAAATCCACAAACGTAAATCTTTGTAGGATCAGTTTCGGGCACCGGGCTCTCTGTAATTCCCTTGCCATCAACTAAAAAATCGATCACCTTTTGCACATCATAAACGGCACGTCCCAGTATCGACCAATGCGGATATTTTTTATAAAAGTCTACACCAGCGATTAATTGATCACCAAATCCAAACTGGTCGTATGCAACTACGATATACCCTTCCTGTGCCAGACGCCAGTAGACAGGTAATCCCTTCCCTACTCCATAACCTTCATTGCTCCCCTGCGAGTAATTCCACGGATGCAACCAAACCACAGTTGCCTTATAATTTTCCAGGGCTGGATCGAAATAAACATTCCCGTTCATATCCGCTCCAAACGAAAAAGGCACTCGTTTTAAACCTCCCGGATTCCAGCGGTCCCTGTCTTCGTTTGACACTCCCAATTCGTCAGCCTGTGGAATATGATAGGTTTGTTCTTTATCTACACGATCCGGTTGCTGACCAAGCATCCAGTTAATTGTTTCTTTTACAGACGCTTCCGGAGCAACTTTTAAGTCTGCTTTTGATTGTTCATTTTTCCAAACCTGCCAGTCAAACTGATGGAATAATCTTTCCTTAAATTTTGATTCATCCAGTTTGGCCCTACCAAAAGCCCAATCCATAAAATCAAGATTAAGTTCGACATGTTCCTGAGTAATCGGATTATGATTCCCTTTCCGGTAAACCAAACGAAAATTCCCCGGTAGACCAAGAAAAGTAAATGCTTCTTTCGCATTCAGATACGATCGTTCAACTGCAAAAGTAGGATCACAACCATCGTTATAAGCAGTGTGAAGCATCACATAACGGGGAGCAATCGACGCAATCAGGTCATTCCCTCCAACGGGTAATTCATCTTCCCTTCCCAAATAATTTTTCAGAGATGGCAAAGCCCAAACTTCCGGGAAATCGACTACCGATTCCATAAATGTTTGCCGCGATGCAAAACGATACGGAGCTGCTGTTGGACTGCCCGAACTACGGGCAACAACACAGGTAATCCGCTCGTCGAAAGCCCCGGCGTAAATGGCCATTTTTCCATACCTCGAATGACCAATGATACTTACCGCTGTTGTATCAATATTATAACCATATTTTGGGTCAAGTAAATAATCAAGCGAACGGCTGGCCAACCAGGCCTGAATGGCTAAAGAAGAATGCCAGCTGGCTTCGGGAAATTCGTTTTTAAAAGCTTTCCACGCTTCTTTATATTTCGAATAATTTTCACTTTCGTGGTATTCGTCCAAACCGGGAAATATACAAACGGTATAACCTCTTTTTAATGCCTCCTCACCCCATTTTAGTTGCTTCGGAAACGGAGCCACGAGCAACAAAGGTGTTGATCCGGTCTTTTCAGCAGGCTCCCAAACCTCTATTTCAAAGGATCTTTTCCGGGGAGTATCAAAAGTCAAATTGACTTTTATTATAACTGCCTCATCCTCATTTTTCCGTTCGCTTATTACTTCAGCATTCAATAACGCAGGAACTTTTTTGGGGAAATAACCGATATAATATTTACACCATAAATCTTTTATTTCAGCTTTTCGCTTTTCAAAGTCTGCCTTTGTTTTTACTTTATCGCCATTCAAGAAAGTCATGGCATCGGGCAGGTCTGCATTCTTATAGTTTTGTGCATTTAAAGTGAATACTTGTAAAAAAAGAATCAATAATAAGATTATTGCCGGCCGTTGGTTTTTCATAATAATATTTTTAACCGTATTAAAAGTCTGATACGAAATATGACTTTTAAAATATAGGAATCTATAAATTATAAGATGTACCCTGGTATTTTGTACTCAGTTAAAATACGAAATTAAATGGAATTATGAATTCGGTTAATTTATATTTTGAAAACCTAAATACTGCATATAAAAGATAAAAGCCCGACCAAACGTCGGGCTCCTATTACTTAAACCATACAATTACTCCGAAAAAAAGCATATAACACTTTTTCCATTTCACTCCGCCGAACTAATAGTCCACCATTTTATCATTTTACCCTAATTATTCTTTTGCCTCTTTCAGCATAAACACTGCACTGTCGTATTGATCAGCGATTTGTAATTCCAGGCCAACATTCATCAGGTAGTCGGCCGAAAAAGTTTGACCGTCGCCCCAAAAACGGCTTAACCCATTTTTATTGATTTCTGTTATTTGATATTTTTTATTCGAATCTAGACCGTTCAGTTTTATGGTTGGGTAAACTCCACGCAAATGCGGTTCTAAACTAAACGCGTACAAAACTGCTGATGCCTTGTCTTTTGTAACATACATTTGCGATGCCCATCCGCCATCATCATAAGGTGATTTTAAGCGGTACAGATCGCCGGTAGTAACCAATGGCCGTACAAACTGCTTATAGTTTTTAATGGCCTCTTCAGCAAAAATCCGATCGTCTCCCTGAATGTGTTTTGGTTGCAATTCCATTCCCAAACGACCGGTCATTGCAACGTCAAAACGAAACTTCAACGGCGTCATTCGTTGTGTTTGGTGGTTCGGACTGGTCGATACATGAGATGCCGCTCCTGCAGGCGGATAAATCAGGTTTGTTCCGTATTGAATGAATATCCGCGACAAAGGATCGGTGTTGTCCGAAGTCCAGTATTCGTTGTGGTATTTCAAGGCTCCGTAATCCAAACGACCTCCTCCGGAGGCACAATCCTGGATCACAAAATCAGGATATTTTGCACGAATGCGATCGTAAACAGCATAAAGTCCGCGTGTATAAGCCACCCAAAAATGAGTCTGTTCCGACTCCGGCAAATAAGTAGAACCTGCTTGTTCTACATGACGGTTTGCATCCCATTTTATATACTCAATTCCAGGATGAGTAGTAAGAAGGCTGTCGAAAACGTTATAGACAAAATCCTGCACTTTTGGATTCGACAAATCTAGCAACAACTGGTTTCGCCAGGTAATTTTCTCGCGTCCATTACTCTGAACGATCCACTCGGGATGATCCTCTGCCAGTTCACTTTCAGGATTCACCATTTCCGGCTCAATCCACAGTCCGAATTTTAAGCCTTTCGAATGTGCATAATCAATCAGGTAATCCAATCCGCGGGGTAACTTTTTTGTATTTGTTTGCCAGTCTCCCAAACCAGCATCGTCGTTGTTTCTCGGGTATTTATTTCCAAACCAGCCATCGTCCAAAACGAAAGTTTCAATGCCCATTTCGGCAGCATCGTCCATCATTCCGGTCAGGGTATTTTCATCAAAAGTAAAGTACGCTCCTTCCCAACTGTTGAGTACAATATCGTGAATTTCTGTTCCGCTTGTCATTCCGTATTTGCGCCCCCAATCGTGCAAATTCCGGGAAACCTGTCCGCGACCGGCGTCACTAAAAGTATAGATCATTTCAGGAGTAGTAAAACTTTCGCCCGGTTTCAGATTCCAGGCCGAAAGGAAAGGATTGATGCCGGTAACCACATTTAAGGTGCGCCATTCATCAACCTGAAAAGCAAGTCGGTAATTGCCCGACCAGGCCAGCGCCCCACCATAACAATCGCCGGAATTTTCCAACGACGGATGATTCATACTTAAAATAAACGAGGCATTCTCTGTCTGCGTGGTGCGAACGCCTTTTTTACATTCGATCACCTTAATACCATTTTCCAGCTTTTCTTCAGCTACACTCATCTCGCCGGCCCATGCTCCATAAAAATGTGTCAAATAATAACTTTCAGCTTTCAGTGGCAGAAACGATGACGCATAATTATTCAGTTTTACCACGCCATTTTCGTCGTTTTTAGTAACGATCCATTGAGTGATAACATCTTCGTTCCAATAAGCTTTTGTGTGCAGCTCCACAGCAAAATCGTAAGCACGATCTTTTAGGTGAATAACTGTTTCCGAAAAGCCTTCATTACTATTGGTTTCAACTGCCTCAAAAGCCAGTTCTGTATTTAAACTTCCGTCGGAATGAATAGCAGCCAAAGCCGGCTCGTTTATATTACCCAATCCAAAAGTTGGGTAAGCTTCATACGAAAAATCACGGTTGGTATCGGGTTTTGGATAAGTATGTTGCTGTTTGAAATTCTCAGGTGCTTCCACTATCTTACCGTAATATTGAAAGATGAGTCGGGCACTCTGGTCAACAGCATAAACCAACGACGTTGATTTGGTATTTATTTCAATCACTTTTGCATTTTGTGCCATCGAGACAAAACCAAGCGAAACCACCTGTAAAAGGCTGAAAATAATCATTTTGAAACAGATCTTCATATCTTATATTTTTACCAAATGCTATTTATATTGGCAAACTTTGCGTTTATTAAGGTAAGTGGTTGCCCATCGGCAAAAACCTTTAGTTTGCTGAACGGTTGAGAATTGAAAAATATCTCTGTCATTACCAGATCACCGCCATCTACAAAAACTTCAGCCGATGCGGCATCCACGAATATTTCAAGTTTTACTGTCGATCCTATTTTGTAAGGAGCAACCGAGATTCCGGAGAACTTTTCTGAAAAGCTCATGTTTCCGGATTGGGTTCTATCGAATTGAAACTGCCCGGCCGACGAAGAATAACTGAGTGTGACATTTTCGCCTAATTCATTTTCAAGCAGCACTCCAAATGATTCGGGTAGCGTTTCACCCACCTCGAACTCCAGCGACAAACGGCTTTGATTCAATGTTAATTCATGAATATCCAACTCCTTAACTCCCGAAATTTTCAAAGCTTCATCAATATTTACTGCTGTTGAATTATCTGTAATCAGGTCTGTTTCTTTTACAGGAGTAGATTTCAGCACGTATTGGTTATCCTTTTTAATCAACGAAAGTGAACGGGGCAAGGTCATTGCACTTCGCCATTCCTCAGTTGGAACAACTGTTGCATAAGCCCAGTTACTCATCCAGCCGAGGAAAATCCGACGGCTGTCTTCTTTGGGCACATCCGACCAGGTTACTCCGGCATAATTATCACGTCCCCAATCCACCCAATTGGTTTCTTTTGAGTCTGCGGTAAAATTTTGTCCATCAAAATCACCCAGGAAATATTGAGTACCGGAGCCACCATTCGGCCCCCCCGGATTGATATTTACGATCAATACCCACTTTGTTTCATCCGTTCCTTCAACTTGCAGCGGGAATAAATCAGGGCATTCCCAAACTCCATCATGTGTTCCGGCGTCAATACCGAAATCACTCTCGTGTTTCCAGCTTTTTAAATCTGCGGAAGAATAGATCTGAACATGGTCATGCGCTGAAAGTACAAGGTTCCATTTCTTAGTATCATTGTTCCAGATTACGTTCGGATCGCGAAAATCCTGGTTTCCATCGTTCGGGATTACCGGATTTCCATCATATTTTGTCCAGCTGCGTCCTTTATCCAAACTGTAGGCAATGGCTTGCGATTCAACATCAACACCACCGGCTTCAACAATTTTTGGATCGTGATAAGTGAAAATTGCTACTAAAGGAGGATTTTCCGCAGAACCAAAACCTGTTGTATTGTTCCAGTCAACCACTGCACTTCCCGAGAAAATATATCCTAAACTATCGGGATATAAAGCAATGGGAAGGTGTTGCCAATGTACCAAATCAGTACTGATTGCATGTCCCCAGTGCATCGGTCCCCAAACCGTACTGTCGGGGTAATATTGATAAAACAAGTGATATTCACCATCGTAATAAACCATTCCATTCGGGTCGTTCATCCAGGCAGAATCCGGCGAAAAATGGAATTGCGGACGGTACTTTTCGGTGTATGGTTTTGCTACTTCTTCAGTGTCAACTGTTTTTTTCGGTCCGGATGAACAGGCCACGGCAAACAACAGTAATATCATAGCCAGAAAATTGAAATACTTATGGTTCATATCATTACGTTTAAATGGTTTATTTATCGTCTTTTGTATTAAAATTCAGTAATTGTTCCTTCCAATAATTTAACGGTTCCTGTTTCACTAAATAAGCTCACATGAACTGATTCTTCATTAAAAGAAAACTTTCGTGACAAGGAAATCAGTCCGTTCATGGCAAATAATTCAGCGGAGTTCTCGTCAATAATCAATGTCATATCCAGCAGAGGCTCAGTGGTTACATAAGGGGCGTAATAGAAACCATCCCAGCTATCGGGGAAATCGCGTTGTATCGACGGATCGGCAATATAAAAATAGCGTCGCTCGGCCTGATAACCTAAAATCAGCTCCTTGCCTTCCTTTGTTTTTATATTGACGCCAAAAGATTCCGCCATACCCAGATACAAACGGTTATTTACATCGTAAGTCAGATCGATTCGGATTGGCAGATTCAGGTTCTTTTCGATTGATTTATCATTGGTTAATTCGGTTTCTGTAATTGTTTCTGTTAGCGGTTTTTCAATGGCTTGTGTAGGTTCTAAAGTCAGATAGTAATCGTAAAATTTTTCTTTTAAGGTCAATTGGCGGGCAAGTGAAAACTCAGTGGAAGAATTATTAGGGATATTAAATGTTTCATAGATAGAATTGTACAAGGTTCCAATTAAAACAGGCTTTTTAGCAGCGAGTCGGTAATCGGATAGAACTACGGCCTGATAAAGATCGCTTCCGTGATCGATCCATTTTGGTTTATTGTGTGAAGCCTGGTAAACATAGCCATCGAAATTGCCGACAAAATACTGAACACCACTGCCCTCATTTGGAGAACCACTATCGGCGCTTATAAAAAGCAGCCATTTAGTTTCGTTTGTTTCAGCCATTTCCATCGGGAAAAAATCAATGCTTGTCCACTGTCCCGATTTCAGCGCTACCTCATCGCCAAAACGGCTTAAGTACTCCCAGTTTTTTAAATCTGCCGATGAATAAAAACGCACTTCATAACCTGAAAGTGTTAATAGGGTCCAGTTCTGTGTTTCATCATTCCAATACACTTTTACATCCTGAATCGGTTCATAAAAATCAGCAAGTACAATCGTGTTTTCTGCGTCCATTTTCCATGAAGAGCCATTGTCGTTGCTGTATAAGATTGTCAGTTCTCCATTGTTATCAGCTGCAGTTCCGAAAGCTATCAATGCCGAAGTTTCTGCGCTATAATCGGTAGTTTGATTCCAATCCGCGACAACCGTTTTAATGTTCTGAATTCCGGCTTCATCCGACTCAAAATTAATTGGATTACTGCTCCATTTAACCAGGTCATTGCTTTCAGCCTGCCCACATTTTTCTTCACCATCAAGCGTGTAATTGAAAAACAGGTGATAGCTGTCTTCTGCATAAATCAAAGCTATCGGATTCTGAAGTACTGAATCTTCGGGATTGAAATGTAAGGAAACACCAGTTTTCTGTTCTTGATTTCCTGTGCACCCCAACAAAACAACCAAAATCAGCAATAAAATTGACGCCGGACTTTTCATTAGATGGACTTTTAATTAGTAAAGTTACGAAAACAGATCATGGCGGGAAGAACGTCTTCCAACCATGATCCTTTTCTATTTATTAATACCCAACATTTTGTTCGTACAAACCTTTTGTAAAGTCTATCTCACGCTGAGGAATCGGGAAATACTCGTCTCTTCCGGCAGTAAATTGAGCATCATTCAAGAAGTCTTTTCTTGTCTTTTCTTTATCCAGGTAGGCATTTAAAGTAGGCTCTGCAATTCCCCAGCGAACCAGGTCGAAGAAACGCGGGCTTTCCAAAGCAAACTCCAAACGACGCTCCCACTGTAAAGCTTTGCGTGCATTATCCTGTGTCCATGCCAAGTTCGATCCGTCGTATTCCGAGATCATGTAATTTGATGGAGCTGTACCATCGGCCAAACGTGTTCTGTCGGTACTTTCTGAGGCACGTTTACGAACCTGGTTGATCAATGGACGTGCCATTTCCTGCTGTCCTAATTCGATGTAAGCCTCAGCCTGCATTAACAGTACATCGGCATAACGAATGATATCGATGTTTTTTGATACGCCCATAAACGGACCTTGCTTTTTGTAGCAAGAACAATCGGCAGCCTGCTGCTCTTTCATACTTTGGAAGTAACCGTAAACACCCGGATCGCGTACCCAGCTGTTGCTGAAAATATAGGATTCTTCGTTACGGTATTTGTAAGGGTGACCATCGATTCCAATTGAGTGATCGATACGTGGGTCAACAGTTACACCATCAGGAGTAATGTCGGCTGCACTCAACTCAACATCGTTGAAAGTATCGAACTTTGGCAAACCATTTTCAGTAGCAAAAGCATTTACCATATTCTGGCTTGGCTGGTGGAAACCGCAACATCCGTATTGTGGAGCTCCGTGTGGGTAGTTCAAACCATTTTCGAAATTCAAACGACCTGAGGTTGTACCATCGCTAATTGAAAACTGAATAGCAAAAACCGATTCAGGTCCATTATCGTAACCACCCATAAAGTTTTCACCAAAATCAGCCTGCAAACTGTATTGTCCGGATGCAATAACCATTTCGCACAGGTTAACAACTTCCTGCATGCGGCTTTGGTTAATGTTTACAACCTGGTTGTTTTCATCCTGTTCGTAAGCCTGGTATAATCTTAATTTGGCAAGATAAGCGGCAGCTGCATATTTATTCGCTCTTCCAACCTGTGATTGTGATTCCGGAAGATTATTCATCGCAAACTCGAAATCTTCACCGATCTTGTTCCACAATTCATCGTTTGAATATTCGCGGTTCGAAGTTTGAAGAATTTCTTCGTTGCTCAGATTTTCGTCGATATACGGAACATATTTGAACAGCACTTTCAACATAAAATGTGAATGTCCTCTCAGAAAACGTGCTTCAGCAATCCGTGTCTGACGCAACGCAAATTCTTCGTCGGTCAACTCATTCAATGTTCTCAAAGCCGAGTTGGCTCGCGATATAGCACGGTAATAATTTTCCCAGGTATAAGGCAAACCGGCCAACCAACTCTGGAAAGGTTGAGTTAAATTGTATTGCTCGTAAAAGTTGTAAGGTTCAACATCGGAAACACCACCGCCTCCTTTGTAAGCATCGTCAGAACGCACACTACCATAAACCCACATACTTGCAATTGGACCAATCATATCGTTGTTTCCAATTCCGGCATAAGCCGCAGTAACCAAACCTTCAGCACCTTCAGCAGTCGGGCTTCCGGCGGAAATAAAACCTTGCGGCTCAGTTTCCAGGTAATTCTCACACGAGACAGCCAAAAGGGCAATCAGTGCAACTATATATATTTTAATATTTTTCATTTTCATTATTCTTTAGTTTGTATTGATTAGAATGCAACATTTACGCCGGCAGAGAATGTCCTTGGAATCGGAATAGTATTTACATCCGTACGTTCCGGATCCGGTCCCTGGAATTCGTTGCTCTTAACCCAGAAAAGGTTTTCAGCCATTACATAAAAGCGAACTTTGTCCATGCCAACTTTATCCAGTGTATTTGATGGCAACGAATAGCCAACCTGGATGTTACGCAATTTGAAATAGGATGCATTTACATTCAAATAGCTTGATGTACGGGTTTCGTTGTTGCTATCCGACAGTGTTAATGCAGGCACATTTGAGCCAGTATTTTGTGTAGTCCAGGCCCTGAAAACACCGGGTCCTACGTTATCGCGACCACGAATAAAATCGTTATAGAATGTATAAGGATCGTAACCGGTTTTTCCGGCAACACCCGATCCGAATACTGACAGATCGAAAGCTTTGTAATTCACATCAACTCTTAAACTGTACTCCAGTTTTGGAAGCAGTGTTCCAAGGAATTTCTGGTCGAGCGAGTTAATTACGCCATCATCATTCAAATCGGCCCAGCGGATACGACCGGGTGCAGCACCAACCTGGCTGGCGTGTGAATCAACTTCTCCCTGATCTTTAAAAATACCATCAGCTACGTAGCCAAAAATCGAAAGTTCAGAATGTCCAAGAACTGTTTGCTCCGAGTTACCGGGATAAGCTGTTCTAACTTCTTCAGGAAGTTCAGTAATTTTGTCGGCAAAGTGGCTGGCACTACCAGCAATCTCGTACGAGAAGTCGTTGTTCACTTGTTTTCTGTAGCTCAACGCAAATTCCCATCCTGTGTTTTTCTTTGTTGCTCCATTCAGGAACTGCAATTGTCCTTCACCTAAAGCAGAAGCTACCGGTGGCTGAATCAAAATATCGGTGGTTTTACGTGTGTACCAATCGAATGCTCCTACCAACTGACTGTCGAAAAATCCGAAATCAATACCCAGGTTCAATTCATCTGTAGTTTCCCATTTTAAGGCCGGGTTCCCGGCTTGTACCGATACAAAACCCGAAGGTAAGTTTCCTGAATCCTGTCCATCTAAAGCATAAGCCGAACCAACATTCCAGTAGTCATCAAAAAAGTCGTTGTGGAATACTCCGTCAACCTGACTGGCCACAGCTCCGTAACGAGGTTCAAATAATCCAAGGCTGGCAAAGTCACCAACATCCTGGTTTCCAACACGACCAACACCGGCACGGAATTTCAGATTGGAAATTTTCTCCATTCCTGTCATAAACTCTTCTTCGCTCAAACGCCATCCGAAGGTGGCTGCAGGGAAGAAACCGTAACGATTATCGGCTCCGAATCGTGACGAACCATCCCTACGCAGTGTAAACGACGCAAGGAAGCGTTCATCGTAATTATAATCTATCTTACCGAATTGTGAGAATAAACGACTGCTTGTTGCTGTTCCAAAACTATTCCCGTTACTGGTTCCGGCACTCAACACAAAGAATTCTTCGGTTTGCGAAGAAAAACCTTCTTTATATCCGGTGAAATCCTGAAAGTTATCGCTAACCGCTTCAATACCTAATAGAAAATTAAATCTACTTTTGTCCAGATTCAATTGATATTGTGCAGTGTTCGACCAGGTTACACTGGTAAAGTCGCTGTTGTAAATTCTTAGGTTATTCACTGAACGTGCAATAAAACCATTGGTAAAAGCAGGTTCAATATCTTTATCTTTAACCATCGAGTAGTCAATTCCAAGATTGGTACGTAAAACAAGGTTTTTTACCGGCCGAACTTCCGCAAATACACTACCAAACAAATACCTGCGGTTTGTATTATCCCATCGATTTATATCCTGCATCATTACCGGATTGTTACGGTCTGAATAACCTGATCCAAGAGGTCCACCATAATTTCCATTCGAATCGTACAACGGAATTGTTGGAGCTAAAGTAATGGCCAGTCCCGGAGTTGGAGAACTACCAAGGTCGGGAGTTTCCAACGTTTCGTTCGACGACACAACCTGTGCATTGATTCCAAATTTTAATTTATCATCCAACATGCTGGTTTGTCCGTTAATACGAGCTGTAATACGATCGTAGTTGGTATATTTCAGCATACCGGTATTTTTGATGTAGCCAATATTCATCAGTACCGAAGACTTTTCAGTTCCTCCGGATACGGTAAGGTCGTTATTGATCACAAAACCCGTTTCGTAAGTTGCATCCTGCCAATCGGTATCACCTGCAGGAACATTAGGATCACCACCAACATAAGGCTGAACAGTTACGCCATTCAGTACCGGATTGTTGTAATCACCGTTCCAGTCGAAGTTGTAAATTTCGCCGTATCCGCTTGTTGGATCAACGCCGTCGTTTACCGAAGCCTGCCACAAAGCGCGACCACGGTCAACAGCATTCAACATATTAAAACGTTGCGACTTTTCGCTCTGAACCGAGAAGTTTGAGTTGAATTCAACTTTTACTTCACCTTTTTTATCCGATCCGTTTTTGGTGGTAACAATAACAACACCGTTTGATGCGCGGGCACCATAAATAGAAGAAGCCGACGCATCTTTCAGTACCTGAACAGAAACAATTGAACCGGCACTCAGTCCCTGAAAAACTTCCGGTCTTTTGGTCGGAACACCATCGATAATATACAATGGATTGTTATCTCCCAGCGTGTTTACACCACGAATAAGAATTCGACTGCTGGTTGCACTCGGCGTACCGGTTTTCTCGATATAAAGTCCGGGAACGTGCCCTTGCAAAGCCTGCATCGGGTTACCAGAACTTAAACTTACATTTTCAATCGCATCCATTGCTACCACCTCAACCGCACCGGTTAAATCGGCTTTACGCTGAACGCTATAACCAACGGCCACAACTTCTGCCAAACCGATGGTTTCATCCTCCATATTAATATTAATAGAGGTTCTGCCTGCAACTGCAATTTCCTGAGATTTCATTCCAATAAAAGAAATCTGCAGTACTGCATCGGCACCCGGAACTTTAATTGTGTAGACACCATCAAGATCGGTAATGGTACCGTTCGTTGTTCCTTTTTCAACAATAGTTACTCCAGGCAAAGCCATACCTGCAGCATCTTTTACATTTCCCGAAACAGTTACCTGTTGCGCAAATGCTGCCGGTGAAAACATTCCAAAGAGGACAAGAAGAATCCCCTGGATTACATTTTTAAATTTGAATTGTTTTACCATAATAGATAGTTTAATTAATTAAAGAGTATTCCTTTCAATAGTTGGTTGATCTGTTGATAAGATCTTTCCTATTTCTTCCATGTCGTATTTGGGTGTAGCACCGGCCTTCGATGCAACAAAAGCACCTGTAGCACATGCAAAAGCAAGAGCTTCTGCCGGTTCTTTTTGGGCTAACAAAGAAGCAATCAATCCTGCCAGAAATGCATCTCCCGCTCCTACTGTATCAACAGCATTTACTTTAAATCCGGGGTGTTCGTAGAATTCGCCATTACAGTACAACAAAGCTCCTTTTTCTCCTTTGGTTACACACAGTAACTCAATCTGATACTTTGTTACGAACCATTCTATCAAACTGTGTTCATCTGAATTTGGGCGCTTATACCATCCTGCAAAAACCTCCAATTCGTCATCGTTTAGTTTTACGATGTCTGTTTTAGCCAGAAGCTTTTCAACTACTTCCTGAGAATCGTAAGGATTGCGAAAATTTACATCGATCAATTTCACGCCATCATAATCCAGCAGGCTCATTAGTGTCTCACGGGTTAACGGGTTACGTGAAGCCAGTGACCCGTAAATCAGCAGACCTGCCTGTTTGGCTTTTTTCATTAGCGAATCAGTTAAACGGATATTATCCCAGGCCACCGGTTCGCAAATTTCGTAGGTAGCATTGTTGTTTTCATCCAAATGAACCAGTACTTCGCTGGTAGGTAGCTGTTCATCGGTCTGCACGTATGCAGTCGACATTCCTGAATCTTCGAGGAATTTTTTAAGTTCAGCTCCCGGCTCATCGTTACCAACACTACTTGCAATAGTAGCATCAAGACCGATTGCATTAAGGTGAAGTGCCACGTTCATCGGCGCACCACCCGCTTTTGCTCCGGATGGCAGACGGTCCCAAAGCACCTCGCCAAAACACAGTATTTCGTTGTTTTTAATATTCATGTTTGTTCAGTTTATTTCATTCGATTTTTCATTACCTGTTGAATTTCCTCCAGCGACTTGCCTTTGGTTTCGGGAAGAACCTTCCAGGCGAAGAAGAAGTGCAGCACCATCATCACTGCGAAAAAGCCAAAGGAGATACCGCCTCCAACGGTGTTGTTCAGTACCGGAAATCCCCAGATAAGTGCTGCGGCAAAAATCCAGTGGGTAAAACTTCCCAGCGCCTGTCCCTGCGAGCGTACTTTGTTAGGGAATATCTCGGAAATAACTACCCAAAGAACAGCGCCTTGAGAAAAAGCGAAAAATGCGATGAATCCCATCAGGTAGATCATTACACCATAGCCGCCAAAATCGGAGTAGTTATTGGTAAAAAATGACTTGGAAAGCAGGCCAAGAAACAGAACCATACCAACAGATCCGGCCATAAGCAATGTTCTTCGTCCGTATTTATCGATTAAGAATAGTGCCACGAAAGTGAAAACCAGGTTGGTGGCTCCTACAGAAATGGATTGCAGCAACGATGCATTGGTTCCAAAACCTGCCATTTCGAAAACTCGTGGAGCATAAATCATAATGGCATTTATACCTGCCAACTGGTTAAAGGCAGCAATTAAAAAGGCTATCATTATCGGAAAACGGTAAGCTTTTATGAACAACTTTCCGTGTCCCATCGCTTCCTCCTCCTCCACCGATTGTTTTACGATGCGTACTTCCTCCTGTGGATTTTCAGCCTGAATACGCTGAAATACTGCCAGTGCTTCATCGGTATGTCCCTTGTTTACCAACCAACGCGGACTTTCAGGAACCAAATTCAGCAATAAAAAGAAAGATGCAGCAGGAATTGCTTCTACACCGATCATCCAGCGCCACGAACCGCTCTCCAAAATATTTGCCAGAAGGTAATTTACAGCAAACGCCAGAAAGATGGCAGTAACCACAAAAAACTGATTCAGTAAAACCAGCTGTCCGCGCTTTTTCGCCGGCGAAATTTCAGCTATAAACATAGGAGTAACCACCGAAATACAACCCAAAAGAACACCGGTTATAAAACGGCAGGCCAGCAACATTCCCCAGTTAATGGCAAATGCACTGCCCAGTGTCGACAATGCAAAAAGTCCGGATAATACTATTAATGATTTACGGCGCCCGAATTTTTCAGCCGGTTTACCTATTATAATAGTACCAACTATGGTACCCATAATGGCAACAGCAACTGTAAAACCCAGCCAAAAACTATTTAAGTTGAATAAGGTTTCCAATTGCGAGGTGGTACCCGACATCATTGCAATGTCGTAACCAAAAAGAAAGCCGCCAAGAGCGATTATTATTGCAACGGAAAATACGTTTTGTGTTTTCATTTCGATTCAGAATTATTGGTTTAAAACTCTGAATCAAAGGTACGGGGGCCCCCTTTTTCCTGCTTTCAAAAATGTTACAGAGTGTTAAAAACATGTAACATTATTCCCCTAAATATCAACGCGTTTGCAATTATGTAACATCAATATCAACTATGTTACAAATTGAAAAATTAATGGCAAATTTCTTTCACTTTATTGCATGAATTGAGATATTGGTTATTTGAAATTTATTACTTTCACAAAAGTATATTAATCAGACTAAGCTATATGACGAAGAAACTAACGACCATATTTCTATTCGTACTCTTATTCTCATTCTTTAGTCTTTCGTCGAAAGAAAAATACAAAATTGGATTTTCGCAATGTACTACAGGCGACGACTGGCGCAAATCGATGCACCGCGAAATGATGATTGAACTGGCATTTTATCCCGATTTTGAACTGGTAATAAAAGATGCCAACGATAATAACGACCAACAAATAGCAGACATCAGGCAGTTGTTGGAAGAGAAAATCGACCTGCTAATTGTTTCCCCAAATGAATCGGAACCAATAACTCCCATTGTTGAGGAGGTTTATAACAGCGGGATTCCGGTTATTGTAATCGACAGGCAAATTACCTCCGAAGCTTACACGGCGTATGTAGGTGCAAACAATTATTTGATCGGAAAAGAGGCTGGTGATTATGCGGTAAAACTTTTAAATGGCAAAGGCAAAATAGTTGAGATTACCGGGCTGCAAGGCTCCTCGCCTGCAATTAACAGGCACAATGGTTTTATGGAAGTGATTTCGCAATATCCCGGTATTGAGCTGGTTGCATCGGAATCAGGTAAATGGAATTACAGCGACAGTAAAACGCTCATGCAAAATTTCCTCGACCGGAAACTGGACTTTGATCTTGTTTTTTCGCATAACGACAGAATTGCCAGAGCAGCCTACGAAGTAATCGATGCCAACAATATGGGAAATAAATTTATTCTGGGTATCGATGGATTATTGGGAGATGACGGGGGAATAGAAGACGTTATTGACGGAAAAATTGATGCAACCTTTCTCTATCCTACCGGAGGAGCTGAAGCCATTCAACTGGCCGATAAAATTCTGAACAAGCAGCCTTTTGATCGTATTAATATTCTTGAAACGGTGGTTATCGATAACAACAACGCCAAAATATTAAAACTTCAATACGAAGCTGTTGCCGACCTTCAGGGAAAAATTGAAGACCAAAAATCTGTTCTTGAAAACCAGATTGCCCGTTTTAAAAGTCAACGAAGTTTCTTAATCGTAGTACTGGTTTTGTTGGCAGCCATTTTTATTCTGGTCATTCAAACCTTCAGGGCCTATCAAAATAAACGAGCGGCCAACCAAAAACTGGAGCATCAAAAACTCGAAATAGAAAAGAGAAATGAGGAAATAATAAAACAAAGAGACCAACTTATTGAGGTTTCGGAAAAACTGGAGGAAGCCACACAAACCAAACTTCGGTTTTTCACCAATATGTCGCATGAGTTCAGAACGCCGCTTACACTTATTATCGGCCCGTTGGAGGACATGATCGATTCGGCAGACATTCCCGAACGTTTTAGGAAGCAGGTTTCCATGATGCACCAGAATTCACTTCGCCTGCTGCACATGATCAACCAACTGATGGATTTTAGAAAAATAGAAAACAATAAAATGCAGCTGCAGGCCGCCAGTTACGACATTGTTGGTTTTCTAAAAGAAATTGTAATGCCCTTTTATGATCTGGCGGAAAAGAAAAAGATCTCTCTTCTTTGCGACGCAGAAAGAAGTCAATTAAATACCTGGTTCGACCTAAATAAACTTGACAAAGTTATTTTCAATCTGCTTTCAAATGCCATAAAATTCACTCCCGTTAATGGAACTATCAATATCACTCTTAAAGTTATTAAGCCTTTAAAAAAGAAAATTTGGGACGAAGAGGTGGAAATTAAGATTTCCGATACGGGCAACGGAATCCCACCTGATCAGATTGAGCATATTTTTGATCGGTTTTTCCAGGCCGAAAGCTCACACGGTTTTATGGGAACAGGCCTGGGGCTTTCCCTTTCAAAAGAATTTGTTGACCTGCATCACGGAGAAATTGAAGTAAAAAGTATCCTTGGAGAAGGAACAACTTTTACGATTCATTTGCCAATTGGAGACGCACATCTGAGTGCATCCGAAAAAATACAAACACCAATAAACGAGGCTAAAAAACTGCAGATTCAACGGAATAATGAAATTCATTTCAACCCGGTTTTAGATTCCGGCGAAAAGAGTATCGAGATAAATTTTGAGGAAAAACCGACAGTTCTTTTGGTTGAAGATGAAAACGGTGTCCGGGAATATATAAAAGAAAGTTTGTACGATCATTATCACATTCTGGAAGCTGAAAATGGCAAACAGGCGCTGGAGATAATTCGGGATAATGAACCCGACCTTATTGTTAGCGATATTATGATGCCGGAAATGGATGGGCTCGAATTGACCCGCACTTTAAAAACAGATCTGAAAACCTGCCATATTCCTGTTATTTTACTTACGGCAAAAGCTTCACAAGAGCAAAAGTTCGAGGGGCTGGAAGAAGGTGCCGATTCATACATTCCGAAACCGTTTAACAGCCGGCACCTGCAGATCAGGGTGAAGAAATTACTGGAACTCAGAAAGAAAATGCAGGAGCGTTACAAAGGACAGCTACTTATTGAAGAAGACGACAAGGACCTTTCACGCCTCGATCGGCAGTTCCTCAATAAAATTTCGCAGATAGTGGAAGAACACCGCGACAAGGAAGAGTTTTCGGTGGAAGAATTAAGTCAAATGCTGGGACTGTCGCGAGTGCATGTTTACAGAAAAATCAAAAAACTAACGGGCATGTCAGTCAGCGAATTTGTACGTTCCGTGAAATTGAAACTCTCGTTAAATCTGATTAAAACTAGTGGAAAAACCATTTCCGAAATTGCCTACGAAGTTGGTTTTTCATCGCCTTCGTATTTCACAAAATGTTTTAAAGACCAGTTTGGAATGTCGCCGAGTGAGTTTGCGAAAAAATAACTCAGCGACACCCCAAATTTTTGTCCAAATTCAGGTTTACATTCCCGAAATTTTCTCCAGCGCCAGTGTCAAAGCATGGGTACCAAGTCTTCCGTGTCCCTGTGCCTGAACTGCTAAATACAATTGTTTTACAAGTGCCAAACCGGGTAAAGATAATTCCATTTGTTCAGCCTCTTTTAAAGCAATTCCCATGTCTTTGATAAAGTGTTCCACAAAAAAACCGGGGTCAAAATTCCTGTTAACAATTCTTGGTGCAAGATTATTCAACGTCCAGCATCCGGCAGCTCCACCACTAATGGAAGACAACATCGTTGTTAAATCCAGGCCGGCTTTTTGTCCGTAAAGCAATGCTTCACATACACCAATCATTGTTCCGGCTATGGTAATCTGATTACACATTTTTGTATGCTGACCCGCTCCTGCTTTTCCCTGGTAAACAATTTGTTTTCCCATAATTTCGAAAAGAGGCAGCACTTTATCGAATGCATCTTTGTCGCCACCTGTCATTATGGAAAGCGTTGCATTTTTTGCACCAACATCTCCACCGGAAACAGGCGCATCAACCGACTGGATTGATTTCGCTTTGGCAGCTTCATAAATTTCTTTGGCAAGACTTGGTTCTGTGGTAGTCATATCAACTAAAACAGCTTCGGGTTTTGCGGATGAAAGAATTCCATTTTCACCAAAATATACCTCGCGAACATCTTTGGGGAAACCAACAATCGTAAAAATAATATCCGACTGGGCAGCCACTTCTGCAGGACTGTCAGCCCATTTTAATCCTTCGCTTAATAAGGCTTCTGCTTTTTCCTTCGTACGATTATAAACCGTGCACTCGTAACCAGCGTCAAACAAATGTTTCACCATCGATGCTCCCATTACGCCTGTTCCAATCCATCCAATCGAACTATTTTTACTCATTGCTGTATATTTTAAAATTGAGCTTTAAAATTGTGGAATAATTCCGAAATCACCATCATAAAACGACTTGAAAGCCACCAAATATTTCTAACTTTTAACAAGATAATAGATATTTTCAATGAATCATTTTATTCCTTCCGTTCTTTAACGATTTATGTGCAAGCCACTTGAAAATGATTCCATTAAACTCCTCAGGTTAGTTATAGTTTTATCTCAAAGCAGATTTACAGTTTCTGAAAATAAGGCAAATCGTTTATGCTTACCGCAACGGTTATTTCCTTTCCACCTTTGTATGTTTTTCCATTAAAAGCTTTCCATTTCCCTCCAGGCAGGGTAACTTTATGCTGGCTTACATTTTTCTCCAACACAGGCGCCACAAGGAGATCTTCTCCAATAAAAAACTGCTGATTCAGCAATCCATATCCTTTTCCGGGATACATGTACTCCATCGACCGAATAACAGGTTCTCCACTAACAGAGCTCTTTTTTGCTTCTTCCAGAATATAATTGCTGAACTTTTCGCGAAGTGCAACACATTCTTTTACAGCATTAAAATTCGACTGGTCAAGTATTCTCCACGGAGCAACTGAAAACTGCATCATAGGCATCAAAGCGTGGCATTGAGCAGAACGAACAATCAACTCCTGATCAATGGTTTCAGCATTTAAGAATGAAGTAAATTCACCTCCGCCAATCATATCAGGGCAATTAAAATAATATCCCATTATTCCCTGAAGTAGCATGGAAGGAACAAGTTTTTTCAGATCGGTCCAGTTGTGAGCCTTATCGCGTAATCGTTGCACCAAAGGCTGTCCTCCCATTTTCCACATGGCGCGATATTCATTTAATGGATAATTCAAACCCACCTTACCAAACAAAGCAGCCTGTTCGTTGGCGCTAACATTACCATAGCTCAAACCTTTTGTATAATATTGTGCATCTCCGGCATCCAGTTTAAACCCGTCAACACCGTATTCATCCCGCAAATAATCCAGCTGCGACTTAAACCAATCCATGGCAACCGGATTCGACAGATCGAGCACAGCACTAAATCCATTCCACCACGCAACCATTTGTGGTTTCAACTTCCCCCTTAATTCCGAGGGCATTGTTGTATTTTGAGTTTCAGCTCCTGCATCGAGTAAAAATGCTCCCTTTTTTGCCAAAGCCCGATACACGTCACAATCGGGACTAACAAACGGGCATACCCAAACCATAACTTTAAAACCAAGCTGATGCAATTCTTCAATCATTGCTTTCGGATCTGAAAAACGACCGGGATGAAAAACCCATTTGCCATAATCCTCCTGCCAGTTGTCATCAATCATCAGCACTCCGGGCGGAAAACCATTATCGATAATATTGTGGGCATATTTTAAAATATCTTCCTGGTTCTGATCATACATTAATTCAATCCATGTATTGTATTGCGGCTTGGCAAACAACAATTCATCGGGCATTTTACCCTGTGGTGGAAAATAGTTCTCAGAAGCAAAAAGGTAGGCACTGCGAAGCGTATTTCCAACCTTTTTTCGAACGATCTCTCCCTTCGAATCCAGAATGCTTACTTCACCATTTTCTATTTTAAAATGAAAAGGTTCTTCACTCCAGATTAAATCTCCTTCGTTCGACAAAAGCAACGGTTGTGCCTGATTTCCATAGGTATTTCCAATTAAGTTGGCTTCATATTTCCCGGAAACCGGCATTAACTGGCCTTGTGATGTTATTCCGGCCCACCATAGTTTTTTCTTGGCAGAAAGGCTTACCGATAAAATGAAAAAAAGAATAAAAAATGATATTGATTTCATAGTCTGATTTTAGTAGGTTTAATATTACGTGATAAAAATACATAGAAAAAAAAGAGACACAAATTACATTTTTTATAATCGAACCTAAAAAGCAGGATGACACAAACTAATTTTTCAGACTCACACAGTTTTAATAAAAAGTAAGTATTAATTCCTTGATCCATTCACCCCTCAAAAGCAGTTAGCCCAATAAAAAATTCGATACATTTACCGAATGGAATGCAAAAATCATTGGGCTGTTTTCAGTACCGGATTATCGATGAAATCCCGGTTTATTCAGGATTTATTAAAAGGAAATGTTGCTGAAGAATTGTCGGGTTTCGAAGGTAAACGCGGAGCACTATTCTCGACGTATACACTGGAACAGTTTATTAATGAAGAAGTTCGACACGATAATTTTCAATTATCAGAAGCCGCCCATAGAAGCATAAAAACCTTTTCGAGCGGAGAACAAAGAAAGGCCTTGCTTGAACATTTACTTTCATCGACCCCTGATTTTTTGGTTCTCGACAATGCTTTTGATATGCTCGATGTTGCGTCTCAACAAAGTTTGTTGGTCAGGTTGGTGGAGATAGCCCAAAAGCTTCCCATCATACAAAGGGTAAAACGAAAAGACAATCTGCTCCCCTTTATAAATAACGCGTTGTTAGTTGAAAATGAGCAAATATCTTTCGCCGGCAGCATTGGAGATTATATGAACCGGTATTTCACTGAAAATGCTTTTTCGATTGAAGGCAATCTTCCGGCTCCATTAGGAGAACTGGTAAATGTTTCTGATCCGCTTGTACAATTTAACAATGTATCGGTTAATTACGGCGAAAGGCAAATTGTAGATAATATAAACTGGACCATAAACAAAGGAGATTTTTGGCAATTAAAAGGCCCAAACGGATCAGGGAAAACAACCCTGCTGACGATGATTACCGGCGACAATCCCAAAGCCTACGGACAGGATCTGGTTCTTTTTGGGAATAAACGTGGAACAGGAGAAAGTATCTGGGATATTAAAAAGAAAATTGGCTACATCACTCCTGCCATGACAACCTTGTTTCGTGGATGGAACAGCGTAGAAAAAATGGTAATTTCAGGGTTGGTCGATTCAATCGGGCTTTACCAGAAACCAACTGATGTACAACGGCAACTGGCCGATGAATGGATTAAATTGATCGGTTTGGAGCAACACAAACTCACCCGCTTTTCCACTCTTGGCGAGGGACAGCAATGTATGGTTTTAATTGCCCGCGCAATGATTAAACATCCGCCATTGCTCATTCTTGATGAACCCACCCATGGTCTGGATGATTACAATGCGTCTGTGTTGTCAGCTCTTGTGAACAAAATTGCCCAGGAAGGACAAACCACAATCATATTTGTTTCTCATCGCACAGAACCCGGACTGGCACCCAAACAAGTGTACGAATTACAAGCGGATAAAACAGGATCAAAGGGGATGGTTACAAAAGCCTCATAAATCTATTGTTCCTTTTTTTCTAATTTATAATCCAGCTGTTTCCCCATGTAAGGATATTTATCGAAAATATCTCCATTGCCAAGGGTTCTGGGATCGCCCTGTGCAGTTAATTCGGCTTCCATTTGTTGCCGAAGCTTAGCCTTTATATCTGCATATTCAGGAAGTTCTGCCAGGTTAGTTATACATTGCGTATCGTCCTGAATATTGTATAATTCCTCTTCCGGCCGCATTCCAAAACTCATTTCGAAATAAGGATATTCTTCATCCTCCGGTTGTAATTCTGTCAGGTATTTTTTGGTTGGAGAATCGTCACAATTCCTGTAATAATATTCCGGATTCCCAACCGGCCAACGTTCCGGTTTAATATTGTGCACATACAAAAACTGATCGTTGCGAATAGCGCGAACAGGATATGCCAAATCAATCCCGTCGGCATTGGCCCGGCCCACATCATGTCTTTCTTTTCCCAACAAAACATGATCACGATTTTTATCGATTCTTCCCGAACTTTTTGACTTCAGCAAATCCAAAAAACTTGTACCAGTCATCTGCTCATGCGGCTCCAGTCCTACGGCCTCCATTATTGTTGGAGCCACATCAGGGAAACTTACAAAATCGCTAATCTTCCGTCCGGGTTCAATCACACCCTTCCAATAAGCTACCAGAGGAACATGGAACCCTTCTTCATAAATTTGTCCTTTCACACGCGGAAAAGGCATACCATGATCAGATGTTACCAGTATCAGCGTATTATCCAACAAACCGTGTTCTTCCAACGCTTTGATAGCACGCCCAATATGCGTATCGTACCACTCCACTTCAACGGCATAATCCTGTAAATCGCCACGGATAGTAGCATTATCAGGATAAAAATCAGGAACTTCAGCTTCTGCCGGATTTTTACCTGCTTTTTTCCAGGAATCCAACTCATAAACACGGTGAGGTTCTTTTGTTCCAAGCCAAAAACAAAATGGTTTACTTTCGGTGTTTTTATCCAGGAAAGCTTTAAAATTGGCAGCATAATCTATATTCGCGATTCCGGAGTATGGCGGATCCAGTTTGATATCGTTATAAACAGGTCCGGCCGGATTATTCTCCGTATCGTAAACGCCGGGAGCCCATCCTTTTCCTGTATATCCCACATTATATCCGGCATCCATCAACAAGTGCGGGTAAAATTTAAATTCAGCCGGAAAATGTGGTATGTGATTGCAGGCTGCCTTCAACTGCCAGCTGTATTTCCCGGTTACCAGGCACGCGCGGGCAGGTGCACATTTAGGATTACAGTTGTATGCATTTGTAAAAACAGCTCCTTCTTTTGCCAGACGGTCAACTGCCGGTGTATTTACCCAATCGCAGCCATATGCACCAAAGCTTTTCATCGATGCATCGTCGGCAATACAAAAAAGAATGTTGGGCCGTTTCTGTTCTTCCTTATTCGTTTTTTCGTTACACGAACTTAAGGTTAACTGTAAAATTGTAACTAATAAGATTGTTGGTTTCATTTTGGTTTATTATTAGGTTTATTTCTAAGCTCACAAAAAGTTTCGGGCAAACTCTTCAGCGGCATTTTCGAGGTATCTGCCGGAATTCTTCATGGAATCCTCCGGATCCAGAGCCTGCTCCATCATTTCTGAAAGATAATCAATCTTATATTTTTTCAGTTGATTATCATTCAATTCGCTAATCCCACAAAAAACCGCTAATTTCTGATTTGTAATTGATTCAAGTACTCCCTTTATTACTTTCCCTGAAAAAGTCTGTTCATCAAACTTTCCTTCTCCTGTTACAATCCAGTCAGCATTTACAATCTTCTTTTCAAAACCGGCCACTTCTTTTATGAGGCTCGTACCTGAATTTAACTCTGCATTCAGAAAAAGGATACAACCTGCTCCTAAGCCTCCTGCAGCCCCGGCGCCCGGAATGCTTTGTAAATCCTTACAAAACTGCTCAATTACCACTTTGTTAAAGTTCTGTAATCCACGATCCAGCTCTTCTACAATTTTAGGCGATGCACCTTTTTGAGGAGAATAAATGAAGGCTGCTCCATTGGGTCCATACAAGGGATTATCAACGTCGCAAGCTACTTTAAAATGAACGGATTTTAGTTTGGGGTGAACCTCAGAAGTATCGATAAAAGCCAGTTTATTCAAATCTTCTCCCTTTCCCCTCAACTCGTTTCCCTCAGAATCATAAAAACGGAAACCAAGTGCTTTGGCCATGCCCATTCCAGCGTCATTGGTGGAGCTTCCGCCAATTCCCAGTATAATTTGCTGAGCTCCTCGTTCAATGGCATCGAGAATCAATTCACCCGTTCCAAAAGTGCTGGTTTGTAAAGGATTCAATTCGTCTGTTTTTAAAAGACGAATACCTGACGCTTCAGCCATTTCAATAAACGCCATTTTTTCGGAGGCAGAATATAAATAAGTAGCCTCAATTTGGCGCATCAGAGGATCATTCACCAAAACTTTTATGAGATTTCCACCTGTATAAAACTGAAGGGCTTCAACCGTTCCATCTCCTCCGTCAGCAAGCGGGAGTTTTACAATTTCCACATCATTTACCACTTTTTTAATACCGCGTTCAACAGCATTACAAAACTCGATTCCGGTAAGCGAACCCTTAAATTTATCGGGTGCTACTATGATTTTCTTCATTTAACTAAAATAGAAATATTTCGGGAAACAGATAGAATATGTTTTTCAAAGCAAATAAAAAATCCATCCCCGCCAACGGGAATGGATTTTCATATTAATCAAATTTAACTGCTCTTTATACCTTAGGTAATTGCCATTGCTCGCGGTAAGTAACTTTCGATAATTGATTACCAATATCTTCCTTGAACGATTTAGTTGTATCGTCCCAGTGAATTCGTTTTCCTGCGCGGTAAGCCATGTTCCCCATTTCTGCAACAATAGTTGTTTTGGCACCAACTTCTATCGGAGCATTTAATGTTCCACCTTCACGAATACACGACAATAAGTTCTTAACATGCTCATTCTGACCATCGCCATAATTTTTCTGCACTTTCCCTTCGAAAAACGGCCCTTTTAATTCTTTACTATTGTCAGGTAACAATTCATATCCGCTACGAGAAACGACCAGTGTACCTTTCTCTCCAACAAATGCCACTCCATGTCCACGTTTGTATGGACCAATTCCGGGATTCAATCCGCATTCCCAAACCATCATATGTGTAGGATATTTATACAGAGCCTGCTGAATATCAGGTGTTTCAATAGCACCTTCCTCGTGATAAAAAATACCGCCACCAGGACTTATTGACTCCGGCATTCCGGCATCCATACCGTGCAAAGCAAAATCGAGCAGGTGAACTCCCCAGTCGGTCATTGCACCACCGGCGTAATCGTACCACCAACGGAAATTGTAGTGAAAACGGTTAAGATTAAACGGACGTTTAGGTGCAGGTCCGAGCCACATATCGTAGTCTACATATTCGGGAGCTTCTGCATCAGGCATTACAGGGTAAGGTGTATCGTAGCCTTTATAAATCCAGGCTTTAACAAGATGCACACCTCCGAGAATCCCTGATTTTACAATCTCTGAAGCCTCGAACCAGTGTTTCGAACTGCGTTGCCACATTCCCACCTGACAATACAACTCAGGATGTTTTGCCTGTGCTGCAACCATAGCATTACACTCTTCAATACTATGCCCCATCGGTTTTTCAACGTAAACATGTTTCCCCGCTTCTAAAGCCATCATCATCATAATTGCATGCCAATGATCAGGAGTACCGATTATTACTGCATGAACATCCTTGTTATCCAGTACCTGCCTGAAATCTTTATAGGTTAAAGGACGCTTACCAGTCATTTTTTCAACCTCGGCTGCCTTGCTTTCCAATACATTATTATCTACATCGCATAATGCAACACATTCAACATTGTTTCCTTTTACCAAAAAACTCTTCAGGTCGCTAAAGCCTTGCGACCGACATCCTATTAATGCAACATTTACTTTTTCGGCTGGCGATGCACACGCATTTAAAATGGTTGGAGCTACACCAACTGCTGCTGCTGCCATGGCCGAATTTTTAATGAAATCTCTCCTATTCGTATTCATTTTATTAGTTATTTAATATTTTTCCGGCGATTTCAATATATTGAAATGCCTTATTAGATTTATTTGATTTATTCGTTTAAGTATTTTTTATTACAGTATAATAACCTGTCTTCTGTTTGGCTTTTATTCCATTATCTTTTCAATTTTCGAATCGTTCATTTTCCCTAAATATACAATTAGCGAATACTTTAATACCAAAGGTTTATCTCTCGGAATATCGACCGCTTCTCGTCCCGGCCAGGCTGCATTTTGCATGCTGTTTTTATCGCGCAATATCCACGGTTGCGGATACCCCGGATTATCAGGATTATCGACAATAACAATTCCTCCCTTTTTATTATTGGCATCAACTTTACCTGCAATATTTATATACCCGGGAGACTCAACAGCGGTAACTTCAGGAACCACATTTCCATTTACCCCTGAGAACAACACATCCTCCGGCAAAGCCATTCGCACTGAAAAACCACTGTATCCTTTTTCATCTTCAGAACCGCCAATTTTCAAATTCTTTTCCAATGCCTCCAACCTTATTTCGAAATCAACTCTTCTGTAATTCGTTCCACTGGGATGAACAGTTATTTTCCCAAATTCTTTGATATAAGGAACTTTCTTACCAGCCTTTTTCCACAAATCCGACAACCAATCCACTTCGGTTTGCATTACAATCTCCCCCGATGATTGTTTAATAAATTCAAACTCAACAATTTTTTGCTCGAAATTTTTTATTTCCCAGGGATCGCCAATACGCTTATCGCCAATCCAAACCTGGTGCCAGGCCCAAAAAACACCCCGATGATGAAGATGGTCGGCCGGAAAATCTTCGGTTAATTCTTTTCCATTAATTCCCCATAAAGGATGAATATAATTATTACGTTCATATTGTCCATCGTTACTTTTTGGTGTCATCTGGTAAAAAAGAACTTTATCGTTTCCTTCTGTTATCAGGATCCCTTCATTCATTTTTACCATTCTTAATTGTGCACCAGACACCAAAGAACAAACCATAAAAGCTGCAAGAAAATAGATACTTTTAAACTTCATTACTCATCCTCCTTTTCTAAAATAGTAAGTTTGGTAATTACATCGTTATCCTGATACTCGCATTCAAGTATTTCAACACCGCTAAATTGATCCGCCAAAATACCCTTATCATTTTCCGGTAAGATGAGCCATATGGTTGAGATAAATGCCCCCATTGTGGCAGATGGACTTTTTACCGAAACCGTTTTACGTCCTTCAACAGGCAAACCGGTGGCAGGACTTATAACTATCCGCGATTTCATTCCTTCTCCATCATCGCGAATAAAAGTAGTTCCCGACGTTGTCACAGTTTCGCCGCTAACCTGAAATACTTGTAGAAAATCGTTGGGTTTTTGCTGGTTTCTGATTCCTATTGGCCAGGGTTCTCCGTTGGGATGGTAACCGATTGCCAGAACAACATCTTCGTCGAAGCTAACAATGGCTTGTTTAACTCCCTCATCAAGAAGCATTGGTTTAACAATATCCAAAGCAAATCCTTTTTCGATGGAGCTAAAATCCAGTTCCATTTCATTTTGTTTAAAACGAATTCGCTGATTTTCTGTATCAAATTCGATTTTATCAAAACCACACTTTTCCCTGATCGCCTCCAGTTCCTTCTCTTCAGGATGTTCTTTTTCGTACCAAAGCTTTTGCAATGGAGCCACAGTAACATCGAATGCTCCGCTACTAATCTGGAAAAAATCGTTTGAAACTGTTAGAATTTCCCAAAGTTCATCTTCCACCTTAAGCCATTCTGATTTTGGAGCATGGGTAAGCTCCCAAATGGAAGAAACCAGGCTATGCCGGCTTATTGAATTTTCGAGGTGTTCTACTTCTTTTTTGATTTGCTGGAATATTCGTTTGGCAAAATCAGCATCAACATTTGGGAGAACCACATCGCAGTGGCTACCCATAGCATAAAATGTATCGCTAAATATAGTAGGTTCAATCATAATTTTAGTTTTATTGGCAGTTCAATTAAATGAGTAAAATTAAAAAACTCAAGTACAAAACCTACCATTATATTGATTTAACCACACGAAATCCGTTTTTAAGTATGCATTAGAAGTGTTATAATTTATTATTCGAGAAGAGAATAGTGCAGAAAATATACGAGAAAGGATTTTAATTAAAATCCTTTCTCAATTTTTAATTCTGAATTTTATTAGATTTTCGGTTCCCAGTTCGGATCGTATTCACGTCCCCAAAGTTCCATTGCTTCGCGGTCGTACATAATACCTGTTTTATCACAAATATCAAAGCCGTGCCCAATACGGTAAGCTACATTTGAATAGTGAACCATTGCCTGGCTAATAGCACCTTCGGCAATATGTGAATTCAATTTACCGTTATTTCGTATTCCGTCGAACCAGTTAGCAATGTGCCTTGTAGTAGTAGCACCACCTCCGCCAAGAGCGGTTCCGGCTTCCTGTGTTGCAGATTTACTGTCTTTAATTATCTTTCCGTTTCTGTCGTAAAGAATATATTTTCCACGGTCAACATAAACAGTTCCTTCGCTACCAAAAATAATAGTACCACGACCTCCCTGTCCGTAAGTATCGTGTCCGCTACGACTGCGGCCGTCCCATTTAATTACTTTGTCGCCTTCGAATAAGAAAGTAGCATCCATGGTATCATACATTTCCCAACCATCGTCGAAGAAATGACGTTTACCTGCTTCAACATGCACATTATTCGGGTAAGCAACCTGTAAGGCCCAACGAGCCACATCTAATTCGTGTGTTGCATTATTTCCTGTTTCTGCAGTACCATAATTCCAACCATACCAGTGCCAGTTGTAATCCCAGGTTTCAGAAGTATATTCGCGGTGAACGGCCGGTCCCTGCCAGATTTCCCAATCCAATCCTTTAGGTACCGGAGCTTTTTTCTGCACAGGAACTTCTCCCCTTCTGTTACAGTAAAATGCAACTGCACGATAAGGCACTCCGATAATTCCGTCATGAATATCTTTAATGATTTCAATAGTATGAGCCGACGAACGTTGCTGGTTACCCATTTGTACAACTTTATTGTATTTTTTGGCAGCCTTCACAATCATATCGTTTTCATTCATATCGTGACTGCAAGGTTTCTCAACATAAACATGTTTACCAGCCTGCATTGCCATAACTGAACCCGGAGTATGCCAATGGTCTGGTGTTGCGTTAATAATGCAGTCAACATCTTTATCGGCCAAAACTTTTCTGAAATCGTTTTCAAGCTTTGGTTTATAGTCGATGTGTTTTGCAAAATTGACTGCAGCACGCTCGCGCTGATGTTCCATAACGTCGCATAAGTATTTAAGCTCAACGTTATTTTCTTTCATGCCAATTGGCTCGAAATAGGCTACTAAACGACGACCAAGACCCATAATTGCGATATTCAATCTATCGTTGGCACCGATAATACGACCATAACTTTTTGCTGACATTCCCATTGTTGATCCGGCTACAGCAACTCCTGCCGCTCCGGCAGATACTTTCTTTAAAAAATCTCTTCTGTTTGAACTCATATTAGTAGTAGTTATTTTGAATTATAAAGTTGATAATACTCCTCTCATAAAACCGAAACTTTCCATCATTCCAGGTAGCGGGTCATCTCCCTCTGCTTCATATTCCAGTGCCAGATTACCTTTATATCCCAGTTTTATAACCTCTTTTATGAAAGAAGTGAAATTAATAACACCGCGGCCAATAATACATGTTTGCCCATCGGCAGCAGCTTTTGTAACGTCCTTAATGTGAACATCGAAAACGCGATCGAAGAAATCTTTTAAGTCCTGTTCGGGATCACGATTGATTCGTTTAGTATGACCAATGTCAATACAAAGTCCCATGCGTTTATCCATATCTTTTATACGAACATATGCACTTTCGGCACTCGGATAAACTTTGTCGCCGGGACCGTGATTGTGGATAGCTAATTTTATGTCGTATTCTTTTACTTTGCCTTCAACATACTCGAGGAGTTCGTGGGCAGGTACACCTACAATCATCTCCATTTCGGCAGCTTTAGCATACTTAAAAGCCTGGTCTACATCTGCTTTACTTTTCATATAAATTACACCGCCACCGTATAGTTTGATGCCTTTTTCGTTACAAAGTGCAACTGCCTTTTTAATAGTGGCCTCATCCGAATCAAGCGGAAGGTGCATGCTTTTAAAACAAATACGATCGATTCCGCATCGTAAAGTCATATCCAAAGCTTCTTCCAAAGGGAATTTCCGTAATGAATACGAAGCAATTCCAAGTGTGAAATCAAATTTAGTTTTCTTGCCTCCAGCAGGTAATACCGAAGCTCCTGCCAAACCCGGCATTGCAGCAGCAGCAACACCAATTCCGGCAGCTTTTAAAAAGTTACGTCTATTAGTCATGTTTTATAGTTCTCTGATTTTTATACTTCTGTAATGCACTGTATCATGGTGATCCTGAAGTAAAATAGGACCTTTCTCTGCCAACCCAAAATTTTCGAATTCGGCATATTTACTTCGTGCAACAAGTGCCTTGTAAATATTGTCTCCCCTGGTGTATTCAACCACTTTTCGTCCGTTTAACCAATGCTCAACCTTACCACCTGGATAAACAACAATGCGTCCACGGTTCCATTCGTTTGGCCCTTTTGTAAAACGCCTTTCTTTTGTTGAAGGAATAAGATCGTAAAGCGATGACATGGTACGATTATTAACTACCCCCTTCTTTGCATCAGGATGTCTCTCATCATCTAAAATCTGGTATTCGAGACCCAACGCCGGCCCATTATTCCCGATTCCATATTTTACACCGCTGTTTGCACCTTCAGTGTACATAAAGTCGAATTTAAGCTCGAAAGGACCATATTCTTTTTTCGTAATAATATCGCCACCATCGCCATTTGATAATACAGATAGTATGCCGTCTTTTACTTCCCATCCTTTATCTGGAAATTCATCAGCTTTAACACTCTTCCAGCAATCGGTTGATTTGCCATCGAACAATAATTTAAAGCCTTGTTTTCTTTCAACTATATTCAAATCGTTCGCCACCAGGTTTTCAACATGAATGTCGGCATAAAGTGCAGGCTCCAGATTTTCCGTTTTAATACGAATATTCCGCCATTTAATCTGATGACCAACTTTATTTTTATCACTGCCAATTCCATGAACCTGCAATGCAATAAATCCTTCAGATGTCATATCATCGATAACGTGAGCGCAAGGAATACCGTTTAACCATGTACGAATTGAATTTCCAATACATTCGATACGATATTTATTCCATTCACCCATTTTTAAAGCTGTTTTGGCTTTTGGATTCAGATCTAGAGGATAAAGCCAACCACGCCGGGCTTCATCATAAATTCCCGCGCTCCATGCACGTGTTGAAGGATCTACTTCACACTGATAGCCATGAACACGGCCATTGTTATATTCGGGTAAACTTAAACTCCGAAACTGGATCCCGGAATTCATATTGGGTTCCACCCAAAGCTCAACTTCAAAAACGAAATCTGAATAGTTTTTCTCAGTGCATAAAAACGAGTTGGGTGTATTCAGAACCGTAGTTCCAACTATCGTACCATCCACAACTTCGTATTTGGCTTCTCCATTTCGTTGAACCCAACCATCCAGGTTTTCGCCATTAAAAAGGTAAGTCCAGTCGTTTTGCGCCATTACTAAATTACTACCGGAAAGGGTAATAAGCAGAATTAAGATAAGATTTTTCATTGATTTATTGAATTAAGTTTTCCGTTGGTCATAATTCCGTGTACGAACACGGTGAAGGCAAAATTAATTATTTTTATATAGTAGCAGCAATGTTTAATAACAGTTTTGCTTATTCAGAATGATTATATTTTTTACATAAAAGAATACTTAAGGAGTAACATTATTCCATTCATTTTTATTCCCCTGAAAATGAACCAAATACACACCAGCAAAATACAAGTGTCTGATAAACACCTATTTGCAACAACATTATTCTTCATATATTTATATAAAAAAATACCGGATGTCCACTGCAAAAAATGTGAATCATCCGGTATTTTAACTGATGAGCAAGTTATAAATCTTACACAAGCTATTCTTTTATTCCAATCTGGTCGAAGATAAAAGCGTATTCAAGTGCTGTTTCATTAATCCATTCGAAACGACCTGAGGCACCTCCATGACCGTAATCCATATTGATTTGGAAAATCAATGGATTATCATCGGTCTTTAATTCCCTCAGTTTAGCTACCCATTTTGCAGGTTCCCAATATTGTACCTGCGAATCGTGCAAGCCGGTTGTAACCAGTAAAGCCGGGTAATTCTTTGCTTCAACCTGGTCGTAAGGTGAATACGAAAGCATGTAGTCGTAGTATTTCTTCACCTTTGGATTTCCCCATTCATCGAATTCGCTGGTGGTAAGAGGAATACTCTCGTCGAGCATGGTTGTAACCACATCAACAAAAGGAACAGCGGCAATAACTCCTTTGTATAATTCAGGTCGAAGATTAACACATGCTCCCATTAATAAACCACCGGCACTTCCGCCCATGGCAAATAATTTTCCGGGATTGGTATAACCGTCATCAATCAGGAATTGGGCACAATCGTTAAAATCGGTGAAGGTGTTCATTTTCTTCAGCAATTTACCATCTTCGTACCACTGGCGGCCATTAATCTGTCCTCCCCTGATATGAGCTATGGCATAAATAAATCCCCTGTCGAGTAAAGGTAAACGCCTTAACGAAAACATCGGGTCAATGGTATGTCCATACGAACCATAACCATAAATCAAAGTCGGATTATCGCCGTTTTTCACCATGCCCTTTTTGTACACGATTGACATGGGAATTTTAGTCCCGTCGCCGGCTGTAGCATAAATACGTTTTGTTTCGTAATTGTCTTTGTTGAATCCGCCCAAAATCTCGGTTTGCTTCAGTAAGGTCCGTTCTTTGGTTTTCAGATTATAGTCGTAGATTGAGTTGGGTGTGGTAAGCGATGTATAACTAAAACGAAAGATATCGGTATCGAAATCGAGATTCACATTTGAACGAACTGTATATACTTCCTCATCAAAATCGATATAATACTCCTCGCCCTTCCACGGCATAACACGCAACCGCATAATTCCTTCTTTACGCTCCGATACTACGAGATAATCTTTAAAAATATCGAAATCTGAAAAGTATACGTCGCTTCTGTGACCAATAACCTCTGTCCAGTTTTCTTTGGTGGTTTTGTTCACCGGAGTCTTCATCAGGCGGAAATTTTGAGCATCGAGGTTGGTACGAATATAAAAATCGTTGTTAAAATGATCGACAGAATATTCCAATCCGCGAGAGCGTGGCTGCACGATCTTAAATTCACCACCAGGATTATTTGCATCTAAATACCGGTATTCTGAAGTCAGGGTACTTTCACTTCCAATAACCAGGTATTTCTCTGATTTGGTTTTATAGATAAATGTTGAAAAAGTCTCATCTTCCTCAAAAAATACAAGCTCATCGTTTTCAACCGGTGTTCCGAGTACGTGCTTCATAATTTTTTCGGAACGCAGTGTAACATCATCTTTCAGCACATAATAAACCGTTTTATTATCGTTGGCCCAAACTGCACTGCCTGTTGTTAACGGAATAGCATCTTCCAGCACTTCACCTGTCTCCAGATTCTTAAAATAAATGGTGTACTTTCTTCGGCTAACAATGTCTGTTCCATACGCCAATATTTTGTTATCAGGACTCACCTCCATTCCTCCAAGCATAAAAAACTCGTGTCCTTCAGCCAATGCATTCTCATCTAAAAGAACTTCCTCTTCTGCATCGAGACTTCCTTTTTTACGGCAGTTTACATCATATTCCTTTCCCGGAAGTTGTTTGTAGTAATAATAATATCCGTTGTGTTTATATGGAACCGATTCGTCTTCCTGCTTTATCTTCGATTTAATCTCATCATACAATTTTTCCTGAAGCGCTTCCGTATGTTTCATCATCGCTTCCTTGTATGCATTTTCTGCCTCGAGGTGGGCGATAACTTTAGGATTCTCGCGCTCATTCATCCAATAGTAGTTATCAATTCGAGTATCACCAAGAGTCGTTAACTCCTTTGGAATTTTCTTTGCTACCGGTGGCATAATTTTTTCGTTTTTGGTACAAGCCGACAAAAATAGAAAGATTATGATCGGCAGTGAAATTAGATTTTTCATAAGGTGTATTTTCTTATAGTTTAATTGCATAGTTGCTAAACCTGGTCCTAATTTACATCTTTGTAACAGAATTTACGATATTTGCGCTTAGTATTCTATGCAAACAGAAATAACCATATTCATATACTTTTTGTTTATAGTAGGCATTGGAATTTATTCTGCCTTCAGTATAAAAAAACCGTCAGATTATTATGTGGCAGGAAAAAAAGCAGGATTAATACCTGTTTCGGGAAGTTTACTGGCAACCATTCTTGGAGGATCGGCCATTCTAGGGACAATAGAATTAAGTAAAGATACAGGCTGGGCAGCCCTTTGGTTTTTGTTTTGCGCCTCTTTGGGTTTGTTTGTTCTCGTGCCATTATCGAAATACGTTAGCCGTTACGGGCATTATACTCTGCCCGAATTACTGGGATCGTTTTACGGGAAAAAGGCTGAAACAATTGCATCGTTTATTATTCCACTTGCGTGGCTGGGAATTGTAGCTGCCCAGATTATTGCTGCCGCACAAATTCTTACAGGTCTTGGTTCAATTTCCTATCAGCAGGCGGCACTGGGTTCGGGTGCAGTGTTTATCGTTTACACTTTATTGGGAGGCCAGTTAAGTATTTTAAAAACAGACACTTTACAGTCGGTGCTGATTATAGCCGGTCTGGTTGCATTATTGGTCTTTATCCCCCAACATAAAGACACAGCTTCAATTGAACCGTTAAAATTTCAGGCCCTGTTTAACAATAAATTTTCAATCCTCGACCTGGCAGTTTTGGTACTAACCTATTCGGTAACTTTTGTGGTTGGACCGGATATTTACTCGCGGGTATTTTGCGCGCAAGATGAAAAAACAGCCTCCCGAAGTATCATTCTTGTGGCACTGTTACTAATTCCAATTTCTTTTATTCTCACCTATCTAGGACTTTTTTCACAACAGAGCGATACTGGTATTATTTCCTTTGCAGAACACCTCCTCCCTTCGTGGGCATACGGATTATTTATTGCGGCCTTACTTTCGGCAGTTATGTCATCGGCCGACACTACCCTGTTAACTTCTTCGATGATATTAAGCGAATTAATCAGCGGAAACTTAGATAAGAAATCGGCCTTGCTACAAACCCGGATTTTAATCGTTCTTATCGGTATTTTAAGTTTGGTAATTGCCTTGTATGTGACTTCTATAATTCAATCGCTGTTACTTGCACTTAGCTTTTTCTCGGGAGCTTTTGTTATTCCTGTGCTTGCCGGTTTGTTAAAACTAAATGCAGGTAAAAAATATGTAATTCCTGCGATGCTTGCCGGAGGAGTAACAGCCCTTATCGGGAAACTGATAAACATAAACGGTGATGCACTGATTGGGAACCTCGTGATTATTTTCAGTTATATTATTAACGGAGCTATTTTATTTCTGAAACAAAAGGCCGGCAACAATCATCTCTAATCCGATTATTACAAACAGATTTCAGCCTGTTGTCAATAAGTTATGCTATATTAAGAACTCCATGTTGGATGAAAACGAATAAATTATATATTTATGCATTATAAAATGTTTCCATCATTTTATATACCAATGCAGAAAGGGGACGCTGCATAATACTATTTGAGAAACAAGATACAACAAACTTATGGACGATTTAAAATACAAAAAGCTTATTGAAAGCCTTGGGAATGAATACTTTTTTTATTCGCACAACCTGGCAGGAGAATACCTGTACATGAGTCCATCGGTTGAAACAGTACTGGGTTATTCGGTTGAGGAAGCCAAACAGGGCCTTGTAAAGCACATGACCAACAGCAAACTGAATAAAAAGACCGTTAAGATTCTCAAAAAAAGTGCATCAGGTGAAAAACAAAAAACCTTTCAGCTAAAGTTATATGCAAAGGATAAGTCAAAAAAAGTAATCGAAATTACTGAATCGCCACTATACAATAACAATGGAGAGTTGTTGTCGATTGAAGGTGTTGCGCACGACATTACACAAAGTGTTAAACGTTCGAAGACCATAAAAAAACAGAATAAGCTCTTAAAGCGTCAAACCGAGGAACTGGAAAAAACGATTGATAACCTCAAAAGAACGCAGTCTCAACTCGTACAATCGGAAAAAATGGGAGCGCTGGGTAACCTGATTGCAGGAATTGCCCACGAGATTAATACCCCAATTGGTGCCATTAATGCTTCAGTTGATAATATCTCAAAATCGCTCGACAAATCGCTGGCAAACCTTTACGATCTTATTACAAAACTGTCAAAAAAAGAGTTAGAGGTCTTTCTGAAAATATTAGAAATGATTGACCGCGAAAAGGCGCCGCTCATTTCAAGAGAAAAAAGAAAATATAAAAAAGCTATCAATGAAAAACTAAAAGAAGCTGGTATTGAAAGTAGTTATAATAGTACTGATTACATTTTATATTTAAATCTATACGAAAAGGTCGATACAATTATTCCTCTTTTAAACGTTGAAAATCCGGAGTTCATATTAAAATCGTTAAAGGATATTTACTCCGTTCGAAAAAACTCAGAGAATATCAAGCTGGCAGTTGATAAAGCGTCAAAAATTGTTTTTGCACTGAAGCGCTTTATTCATAAAGATCAGGGAGGCGAAAAAGAAAAGGCAAATCTCGTTGAAAATATTGAAATGGTTCTTACCCTTCACCATAACAGGCTGAAACAGGGCATCGAAGTAATTCATGATTACGACACTGTTCCTCTTATCAGCTGTTATCCCGACGAACTGGTACAGGTTTGGACTAATCTTATTTCAAATGCCATCCAGGCGATGGATAATATTGGGAAACTATCAATTAAAATAAGGAACCTGGGAGAACGTGTACAGGTACAGATTTCTGATACAGGTTGCGGAATTCCGGAAGAAAATAAACAAAAAATATTCGAACCGTTTTTTACTACTAAAAAAGCAGGAGAAGGAACAGGTATCGGACTTGATCTGGTTGCCAAAATAATTGAAAAACACCAGGCAACACTCGACCTGGAAAGCACTGTTGGAGAAGGAACAACTTTTACCATTATTTTACCAGTAAATTAGCTAAAATGAAGAAAAAAGCGATAGTATGCGTCGATGACGAAAGCATTATTTTAGATAGCCTCGGGGAACAAATCAAAAATATGTTCGGGAAAGAATACCTTTACGAATCGGCCGAGAATGCTGAAGAAGGTCTGGAGGTAATCGACGAACTCACCCACGAAGATATCGATGTGCTGGTAATTGTATCGGACTGGTTGATGCCGGGGAAAAAAGGAGACGACTTTTTAATTGAAGTTCACAAAAAGTTTCCTAAAATTGTAAAAGTTATGCTAACCGGTCAGGCCAACGAATCGGCCATCCAAAATGCCATAAAAAATGCAGACCTTCATGCATATTTGAGTAAGCCATGGACTGCAAAAGATTTAGAAAACGTAATCAAATCAGGATTGGCGAAAATTGAAAATAAGGGGTGATGAAAAAACAAACTATATTATGTGTTGATGATGAGGAGATAATCCTGGAAGCGTTGCAGGAACAGCTCGATTCATCATTCGGAGATGAATATAACATTGAAACGTCCGACAGCGGAGAAGACGCTCTCGAGTTTTTTAGAGAGCTGCTGGAAGAAGGCCAACAGATACCTGTAATCATTTCCGATTATATTATGCCGGGGATGAAAGGAGACGAACTTTTAAAAGAAATACACAAACTTTCACCCGATTCCTTAAAAATACTATTGACCGGTCAAGCAAGCATTGAGGGTATCAGCAATGCCATTAACAATGCAAAATTGTATCGTTTCATTTCGAAACCCTGGGACAAAGCCGATCTTGTTTTAACTGTAAAAGAAGCAGTTAAAAGCTTTTTGCAAGAGATTAAAATAAGGAAACAAAACAAAGAATTGCTTACCCTCAACGCTTCGTTAGAACAACAGGTTATTGACCGGACCGAAGAACTTCGAAAAGCAAATGCCGCTAAAGACAAATTCTTTTCCATTATAGCACACGATCTAAAAAGTCCTTTCAATACACTGTTAGGCTTTTCAGAACTGATGCTGGATAACTGGGAAGGTTTTACTGATGAAGAAAAACAGGAGTTTGTACAAGATATAAACAAAGCTTCGAAGAATACCTTTACTTTATTACAGAATTTGCTGGAATGGTCGCGTTCGCAAACCGGTAGAATTAAAGTAGAAGCCTTTAATTTTTTAGTTAGCGATGTGTTAGACCAGAACTTAGATGTTTTAAATCAACACGCCGAATCAAAAGGCATAAAAATAGTTAGCAGTGTAAATCCTGATTATGTATGCCTGGCCGATAAAAATATGATCTCGACCGTTTTTAGGAACCTCATTTCCAATGCTATCAAGTTTAGCCATTCGGGGGATACTATAAAAATAACATCGTCAATAAAAGAAAACTTCTACAAATTCTGTATTACCGACAGTGGAATCGGGATGGATGAAAAAACCCGGCAAGAACTTTTCAATCTCAACAGTAAAACCCAACGACTGGGAACATCGCAGGAAAGTGGTACAGGACTGGGATTAATACTTTGCAAAGAATTTGTTGAAAAAAACGGTGGAGAAATATCTGTTACCAGCAAGGTAAACGAAGGAAGTTCTTTCTGTTTTACCTTGCCGGCAGTAATTTAAATCTCTTGCGTTAATTCATCGAGATAAGTATGGTATTTGGAATCGAGCAGAGGCTTCAATTCCTGGTTTACCTTTTTATGGTAATTATTTATCCATAAAATTTCTTCCCTGGTTAGTATATCTGGCACGATCAGGTTTAAGTCAATCGGACATAAAGTAAGTGTTTCAAACCCAAGGAAACGGCCAAATTCGGTTTCTTCGATTTCAACACATGCCATCATATTTTCAGTACGAATACCATACAAGCCTTCACGATAAAAAGCCGGTTCGTTCGACATTACATGCCCGGGTTCTATCTTATTTTCGTTGTATTCCTGACGAATGGCCATCGGTCCTTCATGCACATTCAGAAAATGCCCGACTCCGTGTCCGGTGCCGTGACCGTAATTCATTCCGGCATTCCACATCGGCTGACGAGCTAAAATATCGAGATGACATCCTTTGGTTCCGTATGGAAACCGGGCATTTGACAAACCGATCATTCCTTTCAGAACAATCGTAAAATCTCTTTTTAGCTGATCGGTAACCTCTCCCAGCGCAACGGTACGTGTTATATCTGTTGTTCCATCGTAATACTGTCCTCCCGAATCGAAAAGTACAACACCTTCCATCTCTACCGGTAAAGCATCATCGGGACCAACAGTCAGATGCACGATAGCTCCGTGGCTTTTATAGCCAACAATGGGAGGAAAACTTTCGCCCTTGAAACCTTCCTGTTTAGCCCTGAACTCTTTCAGTTTTACACCTACATCGTATTCGCTGATGTTTTCTTTTCCTGCAGTTTCTTTAAGCCAGTGGTGAAATTGAACCAAAGCAACACCGTCTTTTTTCATAGCCCTTCGAAAACCTTCCAACTCCACAGGGTTCTTTTTTGCCTTTAACAACGAAACCACCGAAGTGCCTTCCTCTATTTCATTTTGGTCTGCCAGTGAACTATAAACAGCATAACTTGCTGTGCCTGCATCGAGAAATACTCTTTCGCCTTTTAGCTCAGATAAGAAATTATAAAAATCAGTGTAAGGTTTCAATTCTACCCCGTCATTCTCCAACCGAGTTTTAACAACAGCATCTACTTTGACAGCATCGACAAAGAGATAACTCTTTTCTTTACTTATTAAAGCAAAACCGGTAAAAACAGGATTGTAACCAATATCAGAACCACGCAGATTATAAAGCCAGGCAAGCTCGTCGAGCATGGTTACCACATGAAAATCGGCACCCCTTTTTTCCAGCGCCTCTCCTATCTCCAGTTGCTTTTCTTTTCTTGACTTTCCCGCGTATTTAATATCTAATTCGAAAACTTTGTCTGTTGGTATAACAGGCCTGTTTTCCCAAACATATTCCAGCAAATCGGGAGTTTCAACCAAGTCGATGTTATTCTTTTCCAATGTATTTTTAAAGCTTCTGAAACCAGCCACCGACACCGTTTGCGAATCCATTCCCACGCGACTTCCTTCCTGTAATTTCTCTGCCAGCCAAACTTCTGGAGGGACAGCATCGGGAACACGCAGTTTCATCATACTGATTTCAGTTCCTTCCAACTGAGCTTCAGCCTGCAAAAAATACCGGGTATCAGTCCATAAAGCTGCTTCGTTTCGGGTTACTACCGCCATTCCGTACGAACCTGTAAAACCCGAAATAAAAGCACGTGTTTTCCATCTATCCGGCAGATATTCGCTCGAATGTGGATCCGTTCCCGAAATAAACCAGGCATCTAAATTTAATTTCTGCATTTCGGCCCGTAAGGCAGCCACCCTTGCTTGAATGATGTTGCTCATTTTTCCTTCTCCTTTTTCCTACAAACTTTTAAAATAATCCTTCACAAATTGTGTTATCGACGGGGCCAGAATATCTTCATAATTCAGATTCTCTTCCGAATAAAACTCAAATCCTAAAATGTCATCCATGGGTTTTAAATCTTCCAGCGATTCAGCTTCAACCCTGAAAGCCATATCGAGAGTAAAAACTGTGAATTCAGAAAAAACATATTCGTTGGGTGCAGATTTCAGGTACTCCAGTGTTTTTACTTTCAGCCCCAATTCTTCATTCAATTCACGTTTAACAGCGTCTTCTGCCGACTCCAGCGGATCGATAAAACCACCCGGCAAATCGAGTTTCCCGAAACCGGGTTCTACTCCCCTTTTTACTAGCATTAGCTTTCCATCTTCATCAGTAACAAGTGCAGCAACAGCTGCAGCAGAATTAATAAAAAAATGAAAACCGCAACAGCTGCATTTTAGCGACCGGTCTCCCGATGACTTAAATTCAGGAGAGCCACATTTCGGACAAAATTTTAAAACTTTTAAAGGGTGAGTTTTATTCATTAATCAATCCTTTCACCTTTGCTTATCGGGTGCACTTTAAATCACCCAGTGAAATCTTCCAACTTCGTGCTTCGTGCTTCCTTCTTCTACTTCACTACTTCTATAGCCTTTAACCAGGTATAAAACATTTCGGGCCAGTTATCGGCCGGAATGCCGTTTTTACGAATACCGAAACCATGGCCCCCTTTCTGAAAAATATGCATTTCGGCAGGTACACCATATTTTTTCAGATGCATATAAAATTCTATGGAATTTTTGGGAGGAACACCGCCATCGTCATCGGCCAACACTAAGAATGTTGGAGGTGTTTCGGCACTCACATTTAATTCGTTCGAATATTTTCTGATCAATTCTTTATTGTGACCTTTTCCTATCAGATTTTCTCTTGATCCAAGGTGTGTGAACTCTTCATCCATTGTAATAACCGGATAAAGCAGTAACATAAAATCGGGGCGACAACTCACTTTTTCAATCGGATCGGAACTATTTGGATTTCCTTTATCGAAGACAGTTCCAGCAGTTGAAGCCAGGTGACCTCCCGCCGAAGAACCTGCAATACCAATTTTTTCCGGATCTATTCCCCATTCTGCTGCGTTATAACGAACCGTACGTATCGCTCTGCGAGCATCGCTCGACGGAACCTCGTGATGTCCATTAGGCAGACGGTACTTCAATACAATTCCGGCAACGCCTTTTTTCTGTAAAAAACGTGCTATATCGTATCCTTCATGATCCATTGCTTCAATGCGGTAACCTCCGCCCGGACAAATTACAACTGCTGCTCCTGTGTTCTTTTCCTTTTCGGGTAAAAACACATACATCTCTGCTTCCGAAACATTTCGCACGCGAACACCATCGTATTTTTCTTCTGGCTCTGTTATTTCATTATCATTTGGGGCTCCGTTGGGCCATACTTTCAGCTCCTTATCCTGGGCCTTAACTATTGTTACTATCAAGAGTAAAAAAATTAAAAGATTCAGACGTTTCATTGGTTTATGAATTAATAAACGGAAGTTAAAACTACTATTTGAACTTTATATATTTATAAAAAGTGGAAATCGCTTCCGTTTGTGGTTAAATTTATTTCGATTTTGCGCCCACAAAATAATGCTCTTTTTCAGAGAATAAGACATTAAATGTGGTTAGCGAACCGTAGGCACGCGTAATGTATTGCTGGATATCAACTTTTTCCTCGTCGGTAAGCGATTTGCTGCTGTTAATATTTTGTTCGAGTACACGCAAACGATCACGAAGCATTACTATTTTATGGAAAAAAGTTTCGATTGGAATCTCTTTGGGTTTTAATTCAGGATTAGCAGGTTGCAAACTCATGGTACCTCCAATCCATTTATCTCCCAAAGGAACAATTTCGTTTAGCACACTATGTTTATCGAGCACGTAGTTCAGTACTTTTTCTATTTCTTTAATCGAAAGTGTTGACTTGGGAGCCGATTCATTAACTTCCAAAACTGTTAAATCTGTATTTCTTTTGGTGATTTCTATTTTCCCGCCCCGCTCGAAAAAAATCTCGTAGGCAGTTAAATTATCTTTGCTGATAATTCCTTCTCCGTATCGTGGATGTTCTACTCTTGTGCCAACTGTTAAATCTTCCATTATATTCAATTTTTCGAAAAGCCTAAAAGTAAAATTTTTCTTCCATACTGAGGAAGATCTATCTAAATTTCTACCTCTGAACAGGCATATAAATTTATCATGACTGACATATTGTAAAGTTCAAAAATCTATGTAATGAGAGATTTTTAAAAGAAAGCCAAAAAAATTAAGTATTTTCGACATAGCATTAAACGAATACCTAAAAACCGATAACAATGACAAAACAATTCCTTCTATCGAAAAAAATTACACTTTTAATACTAACTCTTTTTGTAAGCACTATTTCAACAACGGTTTCGGCTCAAAAAATAGTTGAAAAAACACCGTGGGGAGAAGAAACATTTACCTATCCGACTATTGGAAAAAAGGAGTTTGTAATTACTGCATTCGGGGCTGAAAGCAAACCGGGTGTAAATAACCAGGCTGCCATTCAAAAAGCCATCGACAAGTGTAATTCAAGTGGCGGGGGGTTGGTTATAATCCCTGCCGGAGAATGGGAAACTTCGTACCTCACTTTAAAATCGAATGTAAATCTTCATTTGCAAAAAGGAGCTGTGCTATCGTTTTTAGATGATATTGAATTGTATAAAACTCCTAGTTTTACCCGCTGGGAAGGGATAGAATGTTTGAACTATCATCCCTTAATTTATGCTAAAGACGAACACGATGTTGCCATAACAGGTGAAGGCAAAATAGTTGGAAATGGCAAAAACTGGTGGCCTCTTAGCAGGGTACAGATTAAAACACTGGAGAAACTTTATAACCAGGTTGTAGAAAATGTTCCTCCCGAAGAAAGGAATTGCTTCTCGTATGGAACAGATTCATATCTGCGGCCTTCGCTAATTCAATTTTTTAACTCAAAAAATGTTTGGGTAGAAGGTATTGAAATTGGCTCCGGTCCAATGTGGACGGTACATCTTGTATATTGCGAAAATGTGATTGCCCAAAATCTGAAGGTAATTACCCAGGGTGTAAACAACGATGGGATCGTTCCCGATGCATCGAAAAAAGTTTTAATCGATAACTGTTTCTTTTCAACCGGCGATGATTGTATTGTAATTAAGTCGGGGCTGAACGAAGATGGATGGCGGGTTGGAAAACCCAGCGAAAGAATTGTGATAAAAAACTGCAACACCGAAAAAGGCCACGGAGGTGTAGTTATCGGCAGCGAAATGTCGGGTGGTGTAGAAAATATTTATGCCTACGATTGTAATTTCAGTAACACCCAGCGTGGACTTCGTATAAAGTCGATGAAAGGAAGAGGTGGCTATGTAAAAGATTTGTGGATGGAAAACATCAGAATGGACAACATGCAAAACGAAGCTGTTAAAATAAACCTAAAATACGGAGCAAGTTCAATTATGCCGAAGGGTGATGAAACGCCTGTTTTCAGTAATTTCAACTTTAAAGATATTACCTCTTCAAATTCGAGAGCATGTATAAATATTATTGGCCTCGATAATCAGCAAATCGAAGGCATGTCGTTTAAAAATATTAAGATGCACGGCGGCACGGGTATTAACATTTCGAATGCCAAAAATTGCAAATTCGATAATATTGATATAGAAGTTGAAAATTCGGAACCAATAAAACTCAATAATTGCGAAAAAATGGATTTCGATACGATCAAACTAAAATCAGAAAGTAAAACTATGGTTAGCTTATCTGGAGATAATTCTGACATCGTTATTAAAAACTCGAATAAGGGTGATTACCAGAAACCGGTTAGCGAAGAAAAACCATCGAATATTCAAATAAAATAAGCCATAAACTCACGTAAAAAGGTTTTCGACCTATAAAACAAAACGGCTTCATTTATGCAAATGGAGCCGTTTATAATTGATAAATTATGAATCTTAGTCTCGAAGTACTTAACTACCTTTACGCCATTTATCGGTTTGACACAAATGCACAACTGCCGGAATGGATTTATCAATCTGAATTCTATTCAATAACCAAAACCAGCGACGAAATTTCGGTAGTTACAAGTCAACAAATTATAGCCCCAAATAACGTAAAATGTAGCGGTATGTGGCGCGTAATAAAGATCATCGGGCCTCTGGATTTTTCGCTGGTGGGCATTATTGCTGATATTGCCGGTATTCTGAAACAGGAACAAATTTCAATATTTACCATTTCAACCTACGACACCGATTATATTCTTGTAAAAGAAAATAACCTGAACAAAGCCGTAAAAGCGCTTAAAGAAAGAGGACATAAACTTATTACAGATTAATGAAACCAACTGAAAACGAAATTGAATTAATAGAACAACTTCCCGGTGAAGATGAATACTGGCAATTATTCGAGACAACCGGATGGAATGAAAATTATCAATTGAAAAAAGAGGAACTGAACAAAGCACTGGAACAAAGCTGGTATTGTATTTCGATGTACAACAATAACAAACTGATCGGTTTTGGAAGAATTATTTCAGATGGTATCCATCATGCATTTATCGTTGATTTAATTATACATCCTAATTTTCGGGGACAAGGTTTAGGAAGCAAAGTTTTAGAGAAACTGATAAACAAATGCAAATCATCAAATATCAGGGATATTCAGTTGTTCTCGACAAAAGACAAATTCGAATTTTACGAGAAATTCGGGTTTAAGAAACGAGCTGACAATGCCCCTGGAATGCAATTACGTTAGAGCTTCGCATTGCTTACGATTGAACAACTATTTTAAAGGAGAATCGGGTTCTTTTGAGAAAACAACATAAAGTATCTGGTCAACAATCCAGGCCCAAAGCTTGGCAACCAAAACAACAACCTTTCCATCCCAGAATGAAATAATCATTTTTCTCCGGCGATTTTTAATAGCCCGGTACATAATTGCAGCACAGCGTTCAGCCGACATCATTTTGCTTTCGTTTCTTGGAGTTTTTCCTTGCTGATTGCCGTTGGCAACTAGTGCGGTTTCACGAATTTCGGAAGCGGTAAAACCGGGAGCAGCAACCAGAACGTGCAATCCTGCCCGTAAATACTCTATGCGCACAGTATCGAGAAATCCACGAACAGCAAATTTTGAACCTGAATAACCTGTACGTCCCGGCAATCCAATATATCCACCTGTTGAAATAACACCAACAATTGACCCTTTCTGTTTCAAAATATATGGAAGCGCATATTTGGTGCAATAAACTGTTCCCCAGTAGTTAACATCCATTACGCGTCGCAAAACTGCCGTATCCACATTTTCAAAAGCTGCGCGCATCGAGATTCCGGCGTTATTGATTAAAATATCTATTCGCCCAAACTTTTCTACAGCACTATCAATCAACTTTTTACAATCTTCTTCAATCGAGACATCAGTTTTTACAGGTAAGACATCTACGTTACTGAGTCGCTTTTGCAATTCAACCAAACGTTCAATTCTCCGCGCTGCAAGTACCAGTCTGAATCCCTCAGCCGCATATTTTTCAGCCAATGCTCTACCAATCCCGGAAGAAGCTCCGGTTATTACAACTACTTTGTCTCGCATAAAGTTTTTATTGAAATTGCTGTCTTTTGTAAGTTAAATATCAGTCGGCAAAATACGCATTTTTCCGTTTGTTTATATCGTTTAATTGGAATATTCAAAAAGAATTAACAGCTAAAAATGTTGAAAAACGGCAGTATCCAAGAGCTTTTTCACTATAAATCAGATTAAAAACTCCAATTAGAAATATGTAAAACAGTATTAGATTCCTATTATTAAAAAAACTTTTTTAATCCTTTACCCAGCTTTTCGAGAGACTTTTTCAGATCATCTTTCGTTGCATCTGTCACTGCTTTTTGAGTAGCGCTTAAATCGAGGTTCACCTTTGCATCGCCCACAGGTCCTTTTAATTCAACGCCGGCAGGTAGTATTTTTATTTTCTCGTTTCCGGGAATAATTGCCAGGATTTTTTGAATATCGGGGCCGAACATGTCACGTTCAACATTAAAATCAAGCCTCATATCAAGCAGACTTTCTGAATTCAATTTTCCTTCGATCCGTGTCTCCTGCCCGATTACTTTCGTGGTGAAAGGTTTTAAAATAAGGTTTCCATCCTCAACAGTAAAACGGGTGGTAAAATCGTCGATAGTGACATTCTTTAATTTCTCCTTTTTTAGAATTCCACCAAGTTGATTAAACAAAGGAGAATCTTTAATCTCGACATTCCGCGTTTGAAATGAGCCGGTTCCGTTTGCCGAAACCGGAATAAGTTTTAACTGCGGGCTCAGCCTTCCTTTCATCTGCATTCCCGAGCTTATTTTTCCGTGGCTGTTTCCGGCTCCCGGAAGCAGTTTTCTTGCCCCCGAAAGTGTATTATACATCATTGGGATATCAAAACCCGCGATGTCAAAACCAAAATCAAACAGTGGCTGATTTTGAGGCGTATTCTGATATGAGCCATTCATTGTTAGCTTCCCGTCCAAGGTATTCATGCTCAAATCTTCGAGAATAAGTTTTTCATCAACAGCCCTAATCTCTCCATTGATTGAGGATATGGGCAGGCGATCGAATACTGCTTTGTTTATTTTCGAACGAAAAGTAATATCAATCTTTTCGGGCACATCGAATACGAGAACTTCCTCTTGCTCCTGTGTTTCTGTTTTTGATTTTTCTGTAGCAGGCGCACCATTCTGCACTTTCTGCAATCTCAACAGTTCATTGAAATTGGTAAACTGTGAACTTAACAGCAAATCGCCCTTTAAAATTCCGTCTTTGAGTACATAATTCAAATAATTGTAAACCTTGCCGGAAAGATGAAAATCGCTTTGCCCAACTTTCATATTGAACCTGCTCAGATTAATACTTTTTGGAGAAAAATCGAGTTGACCATCGGGGACAATTATTTTTTGCGTCAGGTCGGGTGAATCGTAAATAAAATTATCGAGTTTCACTATTCCATCCGATTTAATTTTGTCGTATGCTTCGTTTTCAATATCCGAATAATTGCCTTTTACGAACAGGTTGGCATCTATTATTCCTGAAATATTCACGCTGTCGATAGGTAAGGCATCTTTTAAATGCGAAAGATTGATTTTTCCAATAAAAGTACCGTCAAAATACGGATCGGAAACAGGTGTAGTAACTGTCAGATTTAAATCAACCGGGTTATTCCTGATGGCAGCATGAGCCTTTTTAACATCAATTTTCATTAAATCGAGATCGCCCTGAGGTTTTGAAATACGAACCTCTGCCGCTATGTTACTTATCTGCTCCGGCATGTCGGCATATTTCAGCTTTCCGTCAGAAACCAGCATTTCCATATTTAAAACCGGGTAACTTTCACCGTAATAAAATCCACTTATTTTTCCTGTTATGGTAGCAGATCCGTCGGTTTGGATATCTTTCAGATACTCCTCGTAAACTGGAGGAACCAAAGCCAGGAAGTTGTTAAAATCTGAAGCTTTTGTTTTTACCTGAATATCCATAAATGTGGTATCCGACGGCATCTCAACATTACCTTCAAGTTGCAATGGCAAACGATTCAAAAGCAACTCATTATTGGCAATGGTGAATTTCATCTTTTCAAAATCTACATCCAGCAGCGTGCTCATTTCAATGGTTGTTTTCGACAGGTAATTCACATCCTGATATTGAAATGCGACATCAGAAACCAAACCCTTCGTTTGCAAACGGGTTGAAGAGCCATACATTTCTCCTGAAATATCCAGATCGATGCCGGAAAGGGTTGCCAGCATATTCTCTGCTTTATCGTTATAGATCAACTTTGCATTTCTTACTTCAATCTTTTCCAATGCCAATTTAAATTCACTGTCATCTTTTGTATTTTCAGCAGCGGATGATTTTTGCACAGGGGCAACATCCCAGTTACCCATCCCCGATTTGCCAACGATCAGGTTCAATCGAGGCTCACTCAGAATGATTTCGTCAATATTCATCCCGGTTTTTCGGAACAAGGAAGCCAAATCCATTTTTGTTCTGATGTAGGCAACATCAAGCAGTGTATCGCCCTGGAATTCTCCTTTGCCAAGAATTTGTATTTCCTGAAATTCAACTGTTACTTTCGGAAAATTTTTGATCAACGAGATATTAATATCCGCCAGTTGAACTTCGGCATTTAATTGTTTATTGAGCGTATTTTTTGCTGCGTCGAGTAAATTCTGTTTAAAAAAAACAGGAATTACCAAAAGACTTCCTATTAATACGACAACAACGACAAGTATAATTATGATTGTTTTCTTCATCTGTTTATGTTTTCTTCCCAAAGCGGAGACTATTAATGATCGAAAAATCAGGTAAATGTACGTAATACAAACGCAAAGTAAAGTTAGAAATTGTTAAAATGCATAAAGTTCAAAAACCGAATTTTATAAGAATAACCGCTGATTCCTGCCTAAAGTTCACCCGACACCATACGTCTGAGTAACTGTAAAGATGTTTGTGCCGAACGAACAATATTTCGTTCACGGTTTTTACCCACAAATACGTATTTTTTTACAAAGGTCTTTTCCGGACCGGACACGGCGATCCACACAGTTCCCACAGGCTTTTCTTCGCTTCCGCCGGTTGGCCCTGCAATTCCGGTTGTGGCAATCGAATAATCACTCTTTATTAAATCTTTTACACCTTCTGCCATCTCACGGGCTACCTGTTCGCTAACGGCGCCAAACTTCTCTAACGACTCACTGCTAACACCCAGAATATTTTCTTTTATCTCGTTTGCATAAGATGTTACCGATCCTTTATAGTAATCCGAGCTTCCTGCAACAGAAGTGATCAGGTGAGAAATATAACCTCCTGTACAACTTTCGGCAACTGCCAGTGTTTGCCCTTTTTCTGTGAGCATACGGCCAACTACTCCGGCCATGGTATCCGAATCGTATCCGTAAATTGCTTCCGGGATTATTTCATGTAGTTTTTCCACTTCAGCCTCCACATCTTCGCGAAGCACATCTTCGTTATCACCCATTGCCGACAATCGCAGGCGCACTGCCATGGGATTTGGTAAATAGGCCAGCTTAATATGTGCAGGCAAAGCATCTTCCCACTTTTCAAGCCTTTCGGCCAGCATCGACTCAGGAACACCCTGTGTTAATACTGTTTTATGAAAAATAGCCTTGGTTTTACCGGTTTCTCTCAGACGAGGAATCAGTTCGTATTCAACCAGATATTTCATTTCGAAAGGCACACCCGGCATGGAAACAAAAATAGTATCGTTTTTCTCGAACCACATCCCGGGCGCAGTTCCCAGTTTATTAGGTAAAATAGTACAAGATTCGGGTAACATAGCCTGGTCGCGGTTCAACTTATTCATATCGATACCACGCAAATTAAAGCGTTCGGTAATGGTATCGAGCGTTGGCTGATGAAAAACAAGTTTGGTATTAAAATATTCGCAAAGACAATTTTTAGTGATATCATCTTTAGTTGGGCCGAGCCCGCCGGTAATAACAACCAGGTCCACTTTCTTTTCAGCATTACGAATAGCTTCAACAATATGATCGTGGTCATCGTGAACCGATGTAATCTGATAAATTTCAATTCCGTTCAGGTTAAATTGCTCACCCATCCATGCCGAATTGGTATCAACAATTTGCCCGATTAATATTTCATCTCCAATGGTAATTATTTCTGCTTTCATTTATACTAGTTTTATGTTGGAAGTCACATAGCGGCTTTACAACGTTTTTTACTGAAGCCCAAAATTAATATTCTCATTTGAGGGACTTCAAATTTTAAGGATTTATCTTTTTATAATTATTACGATGTTTATTATAATCGTTAAAACCACCTCCTTCGGGGGTGGTCATGTTTAATTGGCTAAGCCTGAAATTTAATTAACTTCGTTACATGAGTAATTTCAAGAAATTAAATCATGTAATTTATAGGTGTACTTACCATGTTGTATGGACACCTAAGTATCGATTTCGCGTTCTTGAAGGCCTTGTCAAGGAACTGCTTCAGCAAGACATCCCGATGTTGTTGGAATGGAAATCATGTGAAATGATCGAGATGAATATACAAAAAGATCATGTACACCTGATTGTCAGTGTTCCTCCAAAGATTTCGATATCACAACTGCTTGGGATCTTGAAAGGCAAAACAGCGATCAAGATTTTCAAAAGTTATCCTCAATTGCGAACAAAACCATATTGGGGCAATCACTTTTGGTCAAAAGGATATTGTGTTGACACAATTGGTCTTGACGAAGACAAGATCAAGAAATACGTGAAATATCAAGAAGATCAAGAACGTTTAGAAGAGCAACAGCGGCTCAACTTTGGCCCCTTATAGGGGCCTTCTTATAAGTCCACCTTCTTTGAGGGTGGATTCTTTAATTATTGTTAGTAATCACTTCGTAACAATAAACGTAGAACAAAAGTTTATTCATTGAATTTGTAGGAATAGACCAGCGAAAAGACATCATTAAAAAAGGTGGTTAAAAATTAACCACCTTTTTGCTTGAATTCTAAAATTAAGATAACTAAAAAGCTATTATGGATTACAGGGTCACCCCTGTTTTAAAAATCGCAATTTCTTTAAACCCGGTTTTTTCGTGATTCAACTGTTTGCCACCTGCAACTTCAACGATAAATCGGATAAACTCTTCGAGCAATTCATCCATCGTTTTTCCTTCCAGTAAACTACCTGCGTTAAAATCTATCCAGTTTTTCTTTTTATTGAACAGATCAGAATTGGTAGAAATCTTCATGGTAGGAACAAAACTGCCAAACGGGGTACCTCGTCCGGTTGTAAAAAGTACCAGTTGGCAACCACTGAATCCTAGTGCCGACGCAGCAACCAGGTCGTTACCCGGGGCAGAAAGCAAGTTCAAACCTTTTGTTTTTATAGGCTCTGCATATTTCAACACATCAACAACAGTTGCTGTTCCTCCTTTTTGCGTACATCCCAGCGACTTATCTTCGAGGGTGGAAATACCGCCTTTTTTATTTCCCGGCGACGGGTTTTCGTACACAGGCAAATTGTATTGTAAATAGTAATCTTTAAAATCATTGATCAGGCTGACGGTTTTATCAAACACCTCAGTGTTTTTTGCACGCTCCATCAGTAAGGTTTCAGCGCCAAACATTTCAGGTACTTCGGTAAGGATAGTTGTTCCACCCTGCGCCACCAGGAAATCGGAGAAAACACCTACCAGCGGATTGGCAGTAATTCCGGAGAATCCGTCAGAGCCGCCGCATTTCAGACCAACATTCAGTTCCGAAAGCGGAACAGCTTCACGTTGATCTTTGCGCATTACCTCGTAAATCTCTTTCATTATCTCGAGGCCCGCTTCTATTTCATCTTCCACATCCTGGGCAACCAAAAACTTCACCCTTGTTTCGTCGTAATCACCAATAAATGTTTTCAGCTGATCAATCTGGTTGTTCTCGCAACCCAGTCCCAGCACAAATACACCTCCGGCATTCGGATGATTGATAACATCGGCCAGCGCTTTTTGGGTATTTGTATGATCGTCGCCCAATTGCGAGCATCCATAACTGTGTTTGAACACTTCTACCCCATCGATATCATCCGGAGCGACTTCCTGTTTAAACAAATCCAGTATCTGCTGTGCCTGACCGTTTACACATCCAACTGTTGGCACAATCCACAGCTCGTTTCTGATACCAGTTTTACCATTGGAACGCTTGTATCCCTGAAATGTCAGGTTGCGCTGTGTAACGCTCAGATCATTCAATTTTTGATCGAACGAATAGGAAATAGTGCCTGAAAGATTGGTTTTCAGATTCTGCACATGAATGTGTTCTCCTGCCGCAATGGCTTGAGTGGCATGACCGATTGGCGCGCCATATTTTATAATATCCTCGTTCTCGGCTATCGGAACCAATGCAATTTTATGTCCTTTAGGAACATCGTTCACAACCTCCAGTTCCTTCTCTTCAATAGATATTATTTCTCCCGTGGAAAAATCTTTTAGGGCAATTATAACGTTGTCTGCCGGATTTATTTTAATAAAGTCTGCCATAGCTGTAGTTTTTGATTAGAAACTGAATATACGAAAAAGAATATTCAGTTAATCTTTTTTGATTTAGCCCCGCACATAAGTACGAGGCTAATAATCATTCTATTTTATAATTTAAACCAGAATAAAATCTAATTGCTCATTTTATCGATAGTAATCTGCATCAATGGGTTCTTTTCGTCCAGTACTGCTTTCATCGCTCTTTTCATACCCACTTGTGTAATAAGGAACAAATAGTGACTAACTGTAATAGTAAGATTTGGAATATCATTCAAATTTTGTTTCCAAACTTTATCAAGACTTAAAACTTTCTCGCACAACTGGTAAATCGAAATCGGACGTCCGTCGCAAGCACCCCAGGCCTCTTCGTAAAAATCCAGAATCCAGGCATCATCCTGAACCTGGTACTGTTCTCCGTTAGCTTCTCCTTTAAAATATGCAATCATGGCTGCGAGTGAGAACACCAGCTTTTGAGGCAACATCTTGTGTTTTTCATTAAAATTAAGCAACGAAGGCAGATTTCGGGTTTCCCACTTCGACATGGCATTCAATGCAATACTTTGCCATTGATGACGGATAAACGGGTTGGCAAAACGTTCCAGAATCTTGTTGGCGAACTTTTTAAGTTCTTTTTCAGTACCATCCAAAACAGGCAGAACTTCTTCGTACACCATTTCCTTCATAAAATTACCTACCTCTAGATTTTCGTAGGCATCGCGAACAGTATCTATTCCACTCAAGTACGACACAGCATAAGTTCCTGTATGACATCCGTTCAACACCTGAACTTTTTGTTCTCGGAAACGCTTCATATCTTTTACAAACTTCACTTCCAGTCCGGCTTTTTCGGCAGGGAATTCATCTTTAACCCACTCAGGTGCTTCAATTACCCACAAGTGGAAATATTCTCCTACAACAACCAGGTTATCTTCGTAACCCAATTCTTCCTGAATCTCTTTTATTTCATCGCGTGGAAACCCGGGAACGATCCTGTCTACAAGCGTACTGCAGAAACAACATGCTTCATTCACCCATTTGATAAATCCTTCTTCAAGCTTCCAGTTTTCAGCATGTTGAAGCACATATTTTTTCAACATATCGCCGTTTCTGTCAATCAACTCACAGGCAAAAAAGATCAAACCTTTCGACATGTCTCCGTCGAAAGCTTTGTATCGCATGTACAACATGGCAGCCACTTTTCCCGGGAATGAATTTTGAGGTTCCATATCAAGCTTATCGGTTTCATCCCAGCTTATTCCTGCCTCTGTTGTGTTTGAAAAAACAAAACGCAGATCAGGATTTAATACAGACTCTTTATACGATTCAAATTCACTGTATGGATTGATCCCTTTGTTGATACAATCAACCATGGTAAATTCGGTGATTGGCTTACCCTCTTTTATCCCTTTCAGGTAAACATGATATAAACCATCCTGATCGTTCAACATATTAACCATACCGTTTGGCAATGGTTGCACTACATCAACTCCGGCGTTAAAATCACCTTCTTTATTCATTTTGTGAACGATCCAGTCGGTAAAAGCGCGTAAAAAATTTCCTTCTCCAAACTGTAGTACCCTTGTGGGATAACTTACTGCTTCTTTAACGTTTGTACGATTTAATTTTTCCATCTTTCTATAAACTTATACTTACCTCTCTTATTTTAAGAGCAATAACCTATTAATAATTCCATTTTATTGAGTGCGCAAATATATATTATAAAACTTCCGTTAACGTTAACGGAACTTCGTAAAATCTCTAAAAATCAAAATTAATTAGTAAAACATAAGTACATTACGTTCATATTATCAGCATGTTACACTTCTTATTTGGAATGAATAAAAATGACTATATTTTTTTGGAGAGTTAAACCAATGTTAACTGATATGCAGGCATTTACAACAACTCCTTTTGTAACTGACTGATTTTATAATAACTGCACAAGAATTTCGAAAAATCAACTTTACATAAAATGCTTTTCTTATTATCACAGGTGTTAATTTTGGATATATTTACACGTACAATCAGACTCCGAATTTAAAACCTGTTAAACGATTTAGAACCTGATTTTTAATGACACATACAAATAATATTTAAACTATTACAATGAATAATTTTTGGGGAACGCTTTATCAGGCATTAAGCTATTCGGGCAACTGTATTTTTGTGTTAATCAATTATTTTTTGTTATCGTGCACCCTGTTCGTTTATCTTTTCACTAAATTGAAAAGAGTAAATACTCAATGGTGGATCCCTACCCTGTTAGCTACAATTTTACAGGTTCTTTTTTGGTTTTTGCTAAAAGTGCAGGGAATCTCTATAATCTGGAATGCGATTTCAGGAATGTTGCTTCTCGATTATCTTCGTAGTCGTAAAGGTCTGGATACAAAAGAGAAGATCACCATTTATTTGGTATTATTATTTGTTCTTGCCGGCGATCTATATTTTGCAATTATAGCACCTCTTATTACTACTATTGCCCATATTTGCGCAATTCTTTTAGGAATTTTGCTGAGACTGCTTTTTCGGGGATCAAAACAGCCAGAAGAGAACTGAATAATAATATTCCCGTTTTTAATTCTCTGCTTTTTACTTTTCCCTTTCTATCGTACTTTTGCAGTAAATAAAAAAATGAATCAATGAGCGACGATAAAAAGATCATCTTTTCGATGTACAAGGTGAGTAAAACCTACCCACCTAATAAAACTGTGATTAAAGATATTTCACTTTCATTTTTTCTGGGAGCCAAAATCGGTATTATCGGTTTAAACGGATCAGGGAAATCGACCCTTTTGCGCATTATTGCGGGGCAGGATAAATCGTTTAACGGCGAGTTGGTTTTTGCTCCGGGTTATTCGGTTGGCTTGCTTGAACAGGAACCGCATCTCGACGAGAACAAAACCGTAATTGAGGTTGTAAAAGAAGGGATGCAGGAAACTGTTGACGTTCTGAACCGCTACGAAGAAATTAACCAGATGTTCGGGCTGCCGGAGGTTTACGAAAATCCGGATAAAATGGACGAGTTGATGAACGAACAGGCCAAGCTTCAGGAAAAAATGGATGTACTCGATGCCTGGAACCTCGACAGTAAATTGGAACGTGCCATGGATGCACTTCAATGTCCGCCAAACGAACAACCAATAAGCGAACTGTCGGGTGGAGAACGCCGCCGTGTGGCAATGTGCCGTTTGTTGTTACAGGAACCCGATGTTTTGCTGCTCGACGAGCCTACCAACCACCTCGATGCGGAAAGTATCCTTTGGTTGGAAGCGCACCTCGCACAGTACAAGGGAACTGTAATCTGCATCACCCACGACCGCTATTTCCTTGATAATGTTGCAGGATGGATTCTGGAGCTCGACCGTGGACAGGGAATTCCGTGGAAAGGCAATTACACCTCGTGGCTGGAACAAAAATCAAAACGCCTTGAACAGGAAGAAAAAGGCAGCCAGAAACGACGCAAAACACTTGAGCGCGAGCTGGAATGGGTGCGGATGGCTCCAAAAGCCCGTCATGCAAAAAGCAAAGCACGTTTGAGTGCCTACGATAAAATGCTGAATGAAGACGCCCGTCAGAAAGAAGAAAAACTGGAAATATTTATTCCAAACGGCCCGCGTTTGGGCGATAAAGTGGTTGAAATGGAAGGCGTTAAAAAAGGATTTGGAGAAAAACTATTGTTCGAAGACCTTACCTTTAAACTTCCGCCGGCAGGAATTATCGGGGTTATCGGTCCCAACGGCGCCGGAAAAACCACGTTATTTAAATTAATAATGAAACAACTGGAAGCCGAGGCCGGAAGTATCGACATTGGCGATACTGTGAAGGTAAGCTACGTTGACCAGACTCACGAAGCTATCAATCCGGAAAAAACGGTTTACGAAGTTATTTCAGGCGGAACGGAAACCATTATGTTGGGTAACAAGCAGGCCAATGCACGCGCCTACGTTGGACGATTCAACTTTAACGGATCGGACCAGGAAAAAAAATGCGGTGTATTATCGGGCGGTGAGCGAAACCGTTTGCACCTGGCGCTGGCACTAAAATCGGAGGGAAACCTGTTGCTGCTCGATGAGCCTACCAACGACATTGATGTAAACACTTTGCGGGCTTTGGAAGAAGGTCTTGATAACTTTGCCGGCTGTGCCGTTGTTATTTCGCACGACCGCTGGTTCCTCGATCGTATTGCCACTCATATCCTGGCCTTTGAAGGTGAAGGACACGTTCATTTCTTCGAAGGCTCATTCTCGGAATACGAGGAAAACCGTCGGAAACGTATGGGCAACGAAGCGCCAAAACGTTTTAAGTATAAGAAATTGATGGCATAGAAAGCCGGGAGCACGAAGCTCGAAGTTGAAGCCTCGTTTTGTAAATGCAAAAGATACAAAACGGGGCTTTCTTTTTTACCCAATGATATTCAAGGAAATACCTTTGAAGAGCTTGATCGCGCAGCCGAGATTATATAGGAAGACGGTTCACGCAAAGGCTGCATAGGTTTTCGCAAAAAACGCAAAGTAAATATGCTTAAAAAAAGTGGTTTGCGTGCTTCGCGTTTTAAGTTTTGCGCTCTTTGCGTGAAAATTCTTACTTCTTAGACCTCAGCAGTTAAGGCTGCAAGGTCCAATATAATTGCCCCTTTTTGTTTTACAAAATAATATTTAACTTTAAAGGACTGAAACAGTTGAATAGACTCTCACTAATAATGTTAAAATATAAACTAAACAGTACAATAGTGGTTATACTTTCCTATTCCGAATTATAATCACGATATAAGAATAAATCTATAAAAATGGCAACCACATTGTTGTTACAAACAAGTTAATGTTAATTCAGAAAATCGATTGAGAGTGCAATAATCTCAATCATAATAAATATGTAGAATGATTTGCCTGAAAAAAGTTGAAACAAAATTAATATAGATAAAATGAAAGCTTTCAAAATCTTTTACATACTATGTGTTACTGGTTTTATAATATTAACTTTTTCATGTAGTGAAAAAATTAAAAAAATCGACCATGAGATAATGGTTAATGTGCCCGAATCAAAACTTTATGTAAGAGTACGCGGAACCCTTGAAAAACCCTTAATTATTAATCTACATGGTGGACCGGGCGGATATTCCGGTATCGATATAAAATTAATGGGGCCGGGATTAGAAGACAAATTTCTGGTTGCATATTTAGACCAACGCGGATGTGGAAAATCTTTGGAAAACAAAAATAAGGACTTACTTACAGTTCAGCAGTATGTTGAAGATTTGGATATAGTAATTGATTCCTTGCGTAAAAAATACAATAAAGAAAAAGTCCATATTATGGGAACTTCATGGGGTGGAATGTATGGCTTTTTATACCTCTTAAAACACCAAACCAAAGTACTTTCTTATGCTTGCATTGATGGAAAAGTTAACAGCTCTTACCAAAACCATTCTCTCATCGATTTTGAAACTAACAGAGCAAATGAAATACTTCAAACCAACATTTCTGAAGAAAAGAAAGCAGAATTAGACTATATATTAACAGAACTGGAACGGATTAAAAACAGTGATTTTGAACAATTTCACACCGATGTAAACTGGATGAAACATGAAGTTCCTGCAAAACTCGGATTTAACGCTTATTTCGCAGATACTTCCAGAATTATTTCATTTAAAGATGTAGTGGAGGATACAGCCTTAATGCGATTGATGAAATATTCAGAAGAGGAATACGCTAAAGTTGCCGAAAAAGCAGAAATAGTAAATGCCGCATTTCGAAACACTCCTTCGTACAACAATATCAATATTGAACCTGAATTAAAACAAATAAAAACACCTACAATTGTTATTCAGGGCGCACAAGATTACGTTGTTGGAACAGGACACGCTGAATTAATTTACAATGCATTAACTAATTTATCCCCAGGCAAAAAAGTACTCCATATTATTCCCAACGTAGGGCATTGTCCCGCTATTGAGAGTCCTCAATTATTGTCTGATATCCTGGTTGAATTTTTTAAAAAGGAAAGTTTGAAGAATTAGGAAATATAAGTACGAAACGCTAACAAGTGAGCAAGCCTCTAAGCTGCCCTAACAGACAGCTCTATAATAATGCATAAAACACATTTTAACGGGGCCTTGCTCCGGAGTTTATAATGTTCATTTTGAAAATAAAACATAGATTATATTGTATCATGACAAATAAAATCTACTAAATCCATATACTACAATGAAAGTTATTTTTATTAGCGGTATTTTTTTAACTTTTTTTATTGTTGTTTTACTTCTAACCAAAAAACACAAAGCCTTAACCGATAAAATTTTGGCGATTTGGTTCATCATTATTGGGATTCATCTTCTGGGTTATTATTATTATCTGCAAGGATACTGGGAAATCTATCCACATTTGGTTGGAGTAACTGCTCCTTTTCCTTTGCTGCACGGACCAATGCTTTTTTTATATACACTTTATTCCTTACGCAGCGACCATAAACTACGACAGGTTGATTATCTGCATTTTATTCCCGTTACTGCCGCCTATTTATATATGTCAAATTTCTTTTTCTTTTACACTGCAGAAGAAAAGAGAATGATAGACAGAGGAGAAATTCGGGATTACTATGTTTTTGCAATTATTTTATTAATTGCCATTTTAATTTCAGGATTAACATATACAGTTTTGTCATACCGGCTTACGATAAAACACGAACAAGAAATCGACAATTATTTTTCATATAACGAAGGCATTAATATGAAATGGTTGCGGTACTGCATAATAAGTATCGGACTTATATTTATTTCGGCAACTATGGTTTATATTTTGCGAGATGCATTCGGTATTTCATTTTCATTTAATGCCGAATACATTATTTACCTTATAATAATTGGCTTTGTATTTTATATAGGATATTTCGGGATAAAACATGAAAATATTTTTACGAACAGAACTCAATCAGAGAATTTGAATTCAAAAGAAAAAGACCAGACTGAAAAATATAGAAACTCAGGAATGACTAAAGAGGTGGCTGGTGAACTTTACATAAAACTGCTGAGTCTTATGGAAGAAGAGAAACCCTACTTATACCCAAAGCTTAGCCTGGCTGGTTTAGCACGGCAACTTGATATTTCGCCCAACCAGCTCTCCCAGATTATCAACCAGGAAGCGCAGGTTAATTTTCATGATTTTATAAATTATTACCGTGTTGAAGAATTTATTAGCAGGGCCAACCAAAACAAAAAATTTAGTTTACTTTCCCTGGCTCTCGATTCGGGTTTCAACTCCAAATCTTCTTTTAATACTATTTTTAAAAAACAAAAAGGAATAACACCTTCTCAATACTTATCAAAACACTCAAACAAAGTTTTGGAAGCATAATTTTCAACTTCAGTCTTAAAAAAATACACAAATCACATAAGTTCCTGACAGTGTGAACCTTTGTGTTCCAGACCTACAAGTTCGGACTCCTTTTTCGTTCATTCCTGTAAGTTTGAGCGATTGACTTTTGCATTTGATTTTACTTTGCTCAAAAATATTTAAACTTTTTTAGCCATGAATACAATTAAACAAGAAAGTCACATTATCAAAAAGTACAAAAGTCCTTTTGTTTTTTATTTTTTATCCATTACCATTCCATGGGCTCTATGGTTTTTGAGTGCGTGGTTTAGTCATCGAACACCTTTTACCCCAACATTTGAATGGGTAACCGGTATATGTAGTTTTGCCGGCTTACTGACCCCGTTTATACTGGCTCTATTTTTTATGATACCGGTCACTGAACTCAGAAAAGATTTTTTAGGACGTTTTTTCAATTTCAACAGTATAAAACGCGAATATATTTTGATTGCATGTTTCCTTATGCTGCTCAGCATTTTGGCAGCTCAGGCAATTTCGCTGTTTTTTGGGTATAGTACAAACCAATTTGAGCTAAGGGGAACTTTCACATTTACATCTGCTCTTTTTCCTGTTTGGTTTTTGCTTATTGCTGCTCCAATGATAGAAGAATTGGCATGGCATTCATACGGAACCGACAGCTTGATATCACGTTTCAATTTATTTAATACCAGCATGATATTTGCCGTTTACTGGGCATTCTGGCATGTGCCTTTATCGTTTATTAAAGGTTATTACCATAGCAACCTGATTGAATCGGGGGTACTTTACTCGGTTAACTTTGTAGTTAGCATGATTCCTTTTGTTATTATCATGAACTGGTTGTATTACAAAACAAATAGAAATATTCTGTTGCCAGTAATATTTCATATAACTGCTGGTTTTTTTAACGAAATTTTTGCTACTCACCCTATGAGTAAAGTTATTCAAACCGGATTGCTTTTAATCGTTTCAGTGTATTTGGTAATAAAAGACAAAGAAATGTTCTTCAAACGAATCTAAAAGCCTTATAGTAATGCTATAAAACTAGCTTCTGTTTTTTAATCAAGATAAAGAAATATAAAATCAAACAAATGAAAGGAACATGAATTTTAGCTTTCTACAATACACACGAGAATGACTATTATTTATAGAGAGTTCCAACTTAACCGATATAAAAATTATAAACCGATGAAATACATATTTTCTGCAATCATTTTCCTGCATGGAGCAATTCATTTGCTTGGATTTGTAAAAGCTTTTGAGCTAAGCTATTTACCTCATTTTTCCGGCAATATTTCTAAATTATCCGGTCTGCTCTGGTTATTTGTTACTGTGTTGTTATGCATCACCGGAATTGGATTTATTAAAATGAAAAGCGGTTGGAGCTGGCTGGCAATTATTTCTGTAATCATTTCATCCGTTTTAATAAGTACGGTTTGGCAAGATACGAAATACGGAAATATAGCTAATCTGATAATTCTGATTGTTGCTTTTCTTTCATTGCTGGCGGTTCGTTTTAATAATAAGACAGAAACTGAAATTTCGCAAATTATGGAACATGCAAAAAGCATCGACACAACAGTAATTAGCGAAAAAGATATTTCAGCGTTACCTGAACCTGTTAAGCGTTGGCTAAAGACTTCAGGAGTTATTGGACAAAAAAAAATCCAGTCTGTATGGTTGAGACAAAACATCAGAATGAAAATGAAACCCGGACAGAACAAATGGAACGATGCTGCTGCTGAACAATATTTTACTATTCAGAATCCGGCATTCGTGTGGCGCGTGAATATGAAGATACCGCCTTTTTTTCAGTTAGCCGGTCGCGATAAGTTTATAGATGGAAAGGGGGAAATGCAAATTAAAATGTTTTCTGCAATTAATATTGTAAACGAAAAAGGAACCAAAATAAATGAAGGAACAATCCAGCGGTTTTTAGGTGAAATTGTATGGTTTCCTTCAGTTGCGTTAAGTCCCTACATAACATGGGAATCGAAAAATAACTTATCTGCAAAAGCCACCATAAATCACAAGGGGACAACAGATTCCGGGATTTTTTCTTTCAACGAAAAAGGTGATTTTATAAGATATAGCGCCTCCCGGTTTAAAGAAAACCATCCCGATGCAAAACGTTATGAATGGGTAATTGATGTAAAGAAACACGCTGTTTTGAATGGTATTAAAATTCCGGTAAAAATGACCGCAACATGGAAACTTGATAAAGGGAACTGGACATGGCTGGAGCAGGAAATCACTGACATTAAATACAATAACAATTAAAGAATCCCCCCCAAAGAAGGTAGACTTATTAGAAGGCCCCTATAAGGGGCCAAAGTTGAGCCGCTGTTGCTCTTCAAGCCGTTCTTGTTCTTCTTGGTATTTCACGTATTTCTTGATCTTGTCTTCGTCAAGACCAATTGTGTCAACACAATATCCTTTTGACCAAAAGTGATTGCCCCAATATGGTTTTGTTCGCAATTGAGGATAACTTTTGAAAATCTTGATCGCTGTTTTGCCTTTCAAGATCCCAAGCAGTTGTGATATCGAAATCTTTGGAGGAACACTGACAATCAGGTGTACATGATCTTTTTGTATATTCATCTCGATCATTTCACATGATTTCCATTCCAACAACATCGGGATGTCTTGCTGAAGCAGTTCCTTGACAAGGCCTTCAAGAACGCGAAATCGATACTTAGGTGTCCATACAACATGGTAAGTACACCTATAAATTACATGATTTAATTTCTTGAAATTACTCATGTAACGAAGTTAATTAAATTTCAGGCTTAGCCAATTAAACATGCCCCCCCGAAGGAGGTGGTTTTAACGATTATAATAAATTTAGAGATGTTCATAAGTAACCATCATAACTATCCTCTTTCCTGGTATTATTTTATCTACTCGCGCCGATTTACAAGCAGGAGTGTTCGGAAGAATTAAAAAATGTTATTGTCCAGGTAGCCGAAAAGCAAAAGAACCGTACTGTATTGCAACAACGCTTACAGAACGGTTCTTTCTATTTAGAGATAAAATCGGGTCTATAGCAAAGATGCTATTAATAATTATCAGTCTTCCATAGGATAACTGAAATTGTATGTCCCCGATCCAACCGAAACGACTACATCAGTTCCTTTTTGTGTGGCTGCTGATTTCAAATTCTCATCCATGGTAATATCAGCCGCTTTTGCCTTAGGAAGCACAACCTCGGCAGTAGTATTGGCAGGCACTTTAATGGTATAACTCATCTGTCCGTAACTGATAGTCCAGTCCGACACAATTTTACCATAAATCGATTCAAATTCGGCTTTTGCATTTGTAAGGTCCCCTCCCGGATTTGGAGCCAGGAAGAATTTTTTATAACCCGGATTATTTTCATCAACCATAATACCTGCCACATGGTTGTACAGCCACTCTCCTATTGCGCCATAGGCATAGTGGTTAAAGCTGTTCATTCCCACATCCTGAAAGCTACCGTCAGGTTTCTGTCCGTCCCAACGCTCCCAAATAGTAGTAGCGCCCTGTGTTACCGGATACAACCACGAAGGATATTCCTTGCGGTTCAGCAACATATACGCGAGGTCATCGCGGCCGATAGCAGATAAGGTCGGGCACAAAATTGGTGTTCCCAAAAAGCCTGTGGTAAGGTGTTTGAATTTTTCAACATCTCCTGCCAGATAATCAGCAGCCTTATCAACCAAATTATCGGGTAAAATACCAAATGCCAGTGCCAGAACATATGCTGTTTGCGTATGCGAAACCAGTCGCCCGTTGGGAGTAGTAAACTCTGCATTAAAAGCTTTTTTAATATTAGCAGCCAGCTGGCTGTATTTTTGAGCATCCTGTTGTTTACCAATGATTGCGGCAATTTTAGCGGTTAATGTGGTGGTATAATAAAAATAGGCTGTTGCAATCAGGTCTTTTTCCGTGGTCGCTCCCGGATAGTCAGAACGGGTAGTGGCAAAAGCCAGCCAGTCGCCATAATGTGTATCGCCAGTCCACAGGTAATCGTCGCCGGCTCTTTCATTCATATAGTCCGCCCATTTGGTAATGGCAGGGTAGCTTTCTTCCAGAATACGGGTGTCGCCATAAATTTTGTATACCGACCATGGAATAATAGCAACCACATCGGCCCATCCGGTAGCACCGCCTTGTCCGTTCAAAACATCAGGAATTACGTGAGGGATAACTCCATTTTCCAGCTGATCGGCAGCTACATCTTTCATCCATTTGGTGTAGAAAGGAGCCACATTAAAATTGTAGCCGGCTGTCATACTGAAAACCTGGGCATCGCCGGTCCAGCCCAAACGCTCATCACGTTGCGGACAGTCGGTCGGCACATCAACGAAATTCCCTTTTTGCCCCCACTGAATATTATGCTGTAGTTGGTTGACCAATTCGTTGCTGCACGAAAAAGTTCCTGTTGGCTCCATATCCGAATAAATTACCACACCGGTAATATCTTCCATCGACGGAACCTTTTCGAAACCAATTAACTGAAGGAAACGGAACCCGTGGAAAGTAAATTTTGGCTCATAGGTAACTTCGCCGTCTTTCCCGAAAATATAGGTGTCGGTTGCTTTGGCCGAACGTAAATTGGCAGTGTAGAAATTCCCTTCCTTATCAAGAACTTCAGCAAATTTCAACTGAACTTTCTGCCCCTCTTTTCCTTTCATTTTAATACGGATCCATCCTACCATATTCTGGCCCATATCGTAAACAATTTCGCCTTTTGGAGTTGTTATGAATTTTATTGGTTTTATTTCTTCAACAGCCTTTACAGGAACACCTTGTGGGGCAATTAACAAATCTTTTGCTTTAACAACCTCCTCTGCACTTTTCCAGCCACTTTCATTATAACCAGTACCAGCCCATCCGTCCAGCTCAAGACGGGCATCGTAGGTTTCGCCATTGTAAATATCCGATTCAAGAATAGGCCCGATATTTACATGCCAGTCCTTATTACTTACAACCCACTCGCTGGTGCCATCGGTATAATCGATCTTCATCTGGAATAAAAGTGCCAGATTCTTTCCGTAATAACCGTCGGCGCTGCTCCATCCAATATTTCCACGGTACCATCCATCGCCAATAATCACACCAACAGCATTTTCTTTTTGCAACATTGCTGTTACATCGTAAGTTTGATATTGCATACGTTTATTGTAACTCGTCCAACCAGGAGTAAACAACTCGTCTCCTACTTTCTTTCCGTTCAAAAACATCTGATAAAGTCCACATGAAGTAATATACACCCTGGCTGATTTTACCGTTTTTGAAGCCGAAAATTCATTCCTGTAATAATGAGCAGGTTTAGAGCCGTCAGAAGCGGGTTCGTTTGGTAAAGTTATCCATGAAGCTTTCCAAAGCGAAGGCCCCAGAATTCCCATTTCCCAGTAAGCCGGTTCGCTCCAGCTGCTGGCCTTTCCGCTGTTGTCCCACACACGAACCTGCCAATACATTCTCTCCATCGATTGCTGTGCCGGTCCTCCGTACACTACATTCACCGATTTGTCGCTCTCAACTTTACCGGAGTTCCAAATTTGTTTTGCTTTTTTCGAAAGGTCGGATTTTGATTTTGCCACTCTTATTTCGTAGGCCGACTGCATCACATTCTTTTCTTCAGAAGAAAGTTGCCAGCTCAGGCGTGGTTTCTGAACATCAATCCCAACCGGGTTTTCATGATATTCGCATATCAAATTGACTACCTGAACTTTAGCCATTGCAATTACTGAAAGTGAAACACCCCAGAGACAGAGAATTAAAATTCTGGAAAAACGTTTGATTTGATTCATTTTATCGATATTAGGTTTAAATTGATTTCGAATCTGTAAATTTAACATATAGCCAAGGCTTTTCCAATAGATAAAGTGACAGATTTTTTACACTTTTTGATACATGGAGAATGAAAAAACAAGAGGGTAAATATTCAATTTTTACGATATGTGGCCGCAGCGAAGTAAAATAATAACTTATAATGGAAGGGAAAACTGATATTAGGCTGTATTAAATAGAGAAAAAACGAAAATCGTTATTACGTCTGTACAATTATAAATGCTGTTTAATTTTTATTGTGAGGGAGTGTCGGTCAACACCGACACTCCATTTTTCACAGAATCTAATAATTACATTAAAGCAATTACCATTAAACAAAAAATCCGGCGCCCATTCCGGAATTATATTCTCATCTTAATACAATATTAATTTAAAAAAATAGTATACGCGTCCAATTCTGTATAAGACAAAGATAAGGGACACTAACAATTCCTCCTCAGACAAAATCACTTAAAAGAAAGTTTAAATATCTGATTTTTATGTTCAACTTTACTGACTTGAAACTAGTCCATTATTTCGCATTTTAAAAATTGACAGGTGATTAAAAGAATTCTGACATAATATCCATGCATAAAAAAATCCCGGCGTCCATTCCAGGATTTCTTTTCTCCTCGTTGTTTAAAACTGAATGCTGTATATAAATCCTTCTAAACTAAAATATAGGGTTTGTATAGAACAAATATATTTACACTATCAATTATAACCTGAGGAAAGAATCTGAAAAACAGCGTACTAATAACTGATTTTCGCACTTCAACAAAACTGATATTCCGGGAAGTTATACTTACGATCAAACTAAATCATAGCGATTATAGGTACTTTTGAACCATTGGAGCCTGTATCCCTTCGTCAACAAAAACAACGTTAACACCTAATCGCCTCACCTCTTCAATATTCCGGTATTCATCGTCGAAAAATATCATTTCTGAATAAGGAAGTTTAAAATGATTTTGAATCTTTTTGAAATGTGCAATTTTACTGTTGGGATATATTTCTTTTAGATCGAAATATTTATCAATATCAAAAAGATGAAGCAAATCCTGCGCCCAGCCGGGTTCATATGTTCGTGACGCCGCTGCAATTTTACGATTATTTTCTTTTAACTCTTCCAGAATAGCTCTCACATCAGGATACAATTGCATTTCGCTACCCGATTGATCAAGTAAACTATTCCCTTCCCAAAAATAAGGAGGATTGGTTGCATCGCACCAGGTTCCGCCGGCATCCCATAGAGTAAAATCCAAATCAAAAACAAAAAGCTTCATTCTTTATATGTATTAAAAAAGGGTTGGTAAACTACCAACCCTTTCATATTATAACAATATTTAGTTTAAACCAAATCAGTAATTCGCTTATAGTGAGGAACCAGAGCTTTCATAACAACCCATCCAATTAAATAAGCAAATGCACAAAAACAGAAAATAATAAAGTATCCTGATTCAACTCCTTTAAAATTAAGAAGAGTCATTTCTGTTTCGCGCGCATAATCGAATAATACACCCGAGCCTTTATTAATAACAACCGATCCTAAACCACCTGCTAAACCGCCAATTCCGGTTACAGTAGCAACAGCAGCTTTCGGGAACATATCGCTAACGGTTGTAAATATATTAGCTGACCATGCCTGGTGTGCAGCACCTGCAATACCAATAATAATTATCGGGAACCAATAAGTAAAATGTCCTAATGGTTGTGCAACTACAGCTAACAGAGGGAAAAATGCAAAAATCAACATTGCTTTCATTCTACCCGCATAAGCATGCATTCCTTGTTTATCGACAAAATATGTTGGAAGCCAACCACCTATAATTGAAAGTAAAGTAATTGCATACAATACAAATAATCCAATTTGAGCTCTTGGGTCTGATGATTCCATTCCATATACAGAACTCAGGTAAGCAGGAGTCCAGAAAAGGTAAAACCACCATACACCATCGGTCATAAACTTACCAAAAGCAAAAGCCCAGGTCTGCTTATATTTAAACAGTTTCAAGAAACTGATTTTTCTACCTGCTGTTGAATCTTTTCCACCTTCAACTTCTTCATCTTCCTGATCCTGTCTTATATAATCCAATTCTGCTTTATTCACTTTTGGATGTTTGTAAGGCTTTTTGTAGCCAAATTCCCACCATCCCATCCAAAGGAAACCAAGAGCTCCAATAAGAATAAATGCAGCTTCCCAACCAAAATGTTTAGCTAAAACAGGAATGGTTACAGGAGCAGCTAAAGCACCAACTGTTGCTCCGGCATTAAAAATTGATGTTGCATAAGCTCTATCCTTTTTAGGAAAATATTCTGCAGTTGTTTTAATAGCTGCCGGAAAGTTACCGGCCTCTCCTATTGCTAAAACAAGGCGAGCAAATATAAATAGTACTACACTAACATTCAAGACCCTTGCAACATCTTCAACTTGTGAAATATAATGACGTGCCTGCTCAAATCCTACCAACCAGTGTCCGGTTAAGATTCCTGATGTTGCAATTCCACAAAAGGCATGCAATACCGCACCTATCGACCAAACACCGATAGCCCACATATACCCTTTCTTGGTATCAAACCAGTCAACTAAACGACCGGCAAAAAGAAGGCTCACAGCATAAAATAAGGAGAACATGGCAGTTATCGTTCCATAGTCACTATCAGTCCAGTGGAATTCTGGAGCGATAAAGTCTTTCCATGTTAATGAAAGAACCTGCCGATCCATGTAGTTTACAGTCGTAGCCATAAACAACATGGCGACTATCGTCCATCGATATTTGGACATTTTTTCAACAGCTTGATTAATAGTCATAAAATAAAGTTTTTTATAATTGAAATTAGTTTTAATTGATCAGAGCGTAAACTTAACTTAGCTTTTGAATAATTGCAAGCGCCTCGCTACATTTATTCTTAATATAATCCCAATTTTTGCTTTCCAAAACATCTTTTGGAAATAACTGAGAACCCATTCCCACACAAGTTACACCTGCCTCGAACCATTGTTTCAGGTTGTCTTCCGTTGGAGATACACCACCGGTAGGCATAATACTTGCCCATGGCATTGGTCCTTTAACAGCTTTTACAAAACTTGGCCCACCAACTTGTGAACCAGGGAATATTTTAACTACCTCGGCCCCCAGTTCGTGTGCACGGCCAATTTCTGTAACCGATCCGCAACCCGGGCTCCAGGCAATCTTACGTTTGTTACAAACTTTAGCTGTGGCCTCATCGATTAACGGAGCGACAATAAAATTGGCCCCCAATGCAATGTACATGGCCGCAGTTGCATCATCAACTACCGAACCTACACCCATTATCATTTCAGGGCATTCCTGAATTGCCCATTTATTTAATTCGGCAAAAACAAGAGAAGCAAAGTCGCCACGGTTGGTAAATTCGAACAAACGAACGCCACCATCGTAACATGCTTTTACAACTGCTTTACATACTTCAATATCTTTATTGTAGAATACCGGAACCATGCCGGTTTCTTTCATTTTTAATGCTACTTCTATTCTTGAAAACTGAGCCATAATTTTCTATATAAATAAGTTATAAGGTAAAAGTCAGAAGTATTTATAATTTTACCTCTGACTATCCCTTTTTTTTAATTTTTATTTCATTTCACAATTTAGCGATCAACACGTGCGCTTCCGCCACCAATAATTTTCTCTACTTCTGATAAAGTAGCCATGGTTGTATCACCCGGAGTAGTCATTGCTAACGCACCGTGTGCAGCACCATATTCAACTGCTTTTGCTCCATCGTTAAATTCGAGAAAACCATAAATTAAACCAGATGCAAAGCTATCGCCACCTCCAACACGATCCATAATTTCCAGATCTTCGCGGTGCTGAGCTTCATGTATCTCACCATCGGAATAACAAATTGCACCCCATGAGTTTACAGTTGCTGTTTTAACAGTACGCAATGTTGTTGCTATAACCTGGAAGTTCGGAAATTCCTTTATCGCAGATTTAATCATGTTTTTATAGCCGGTTAAATCCAGTTCTTTCAGATTCTCGTCGTTACCTTCAATTTCCAAACCTAAACAAGCAGTAAAATCTTCTTCGTTACCGATCATTACATCCACATATTTGGCAATTTCACGGTTTACTTCCTGCGCTTTAGCTTCTCCTCCAATTGCTTTCCAAAGTGATGGGCGGTAATTCAAATCGTATGAAACAATAGTACCGTACTTCTTGGCTATTTTTACTGCCTCTATAACTGTTTCGGCTGCTGTTTCTGAAAGGGCTGCGAAAATACCACCGGTGTGTATCCAGCGAACACCAAGTGTTCCAAAAATATATTCCCAGTCAATATCACCGGGTTTCAACTGAGACGCTGCAGTATTTCCACGGTCGGAAACACCTTTTGCACCACGAATACCAAAACCTCTTTCGGTAAAATTTAATCCGTTGCGAACAGTACGTCCACAACCATCGTAATCTACCCATTTTACAAATTGGGTATCCAGTCCTCCCTGAAGCATAAAGTCTTCGATTAATGCTCCAACTTCATTGTCAGCAAGTGCTGTTACAATAGCCGTTTTCTTGCCAAAACACCTACGGAGACCACGTGATACATTATATTCTCCTCCGCCTTCCCAAGCCCTGAACTGACGTGTAGTTCTTATCCGGCCTTCTCCGGGATCGAGTCTTAACATTACTTCACCAAGTGAAATACAATCGTAAGTGCATTCTGATTTTGATTTGATTTTCATTTTTGTCATGATTTTGTTTAATTTTATGCAATCGATTGCAAAAATACTATTTCATTCAAAAAAGTTAAATTATTACCTTATAAATCAGTCAGTTTTTACTAAAAATTAAAATAGTTCTTAGCATTGTTAAAAGAAATATTCTCAACCATACTACCCAGCAATTCCATATCGTTAGGTATTTCACCATTTTCAACATCGTTGCCTAACAAATTACACAAAGTACGACGGAAATATTCGTGACGAGAATACGATAAATAACTACGGGAATCAGTTAACATTCCCACAAAACGACTTAACAAACCAAGGTTTGAAAGTGCCTGCATTTGTTTTTCCATACCATCTTTTTGATCGAGGAACCACCATCCTGAACCGAACTGCATTTTGCCGGGTACTGAACCATCCTGGAAATTACCGATCATAGTTGCAATCAGCTCATTATCGCGAGGATTGAGGTTATAAAGAATAGTCTTCGATAATTTATCTTCCATATCCAAACGATCCAAAAGTTTAGAAAGCGGGCGAGCCACTTCAAAGTCACCAATTGAATCGAAACCTGTATCCGGTCCTAATTTTTTGAATAAACGGGTATTGTTATTACGCAATGCTCCAAGATGAAACTGCTGAGTCCAACCACGAGAGTGATCCATAATTCCAAATTCGTACAACATGCACGATTGAAATTTGAGAATTTCTTCCTTAGTCAACTCGTTTCCTCCACGTACCTTTGAAAATATTTTTTCAATTTCGGCTTCTGTATAGTCTTCAGCAAGAACAGTTTCGATACCATGGTCGCTCAAACGACATCCGTTTTGATGGAAAAAGGCATGACGATCATCCAGCGCATCCATCAGCGAACTGAAACTTCCGATATTCATATCAGCTGCTTCTTCTAATTTATCAATATACTCGTTATATGATTTTGCATTTTCAACTGCCATCGCTTTATCAGGGCGCCACGCAGGTAATACAGCAGTGTCGAAATCATCAGCTTTAATTGCACGGTGATACTCCAACGAATCGATCGGATCGTCAGTAGTGCAAATAGTATGTACATTAGCCATTTTAATAATACCCCTGCATGAATATTCAGGTGTTCTTAATTTGGCATTACATTCTTCGTAAATTTCTTTTGCCGTATCAGCATTTAATACTTTATCAATTCCGAAAAAACGTCTTAATTCAAGATGAGTCCAGTGGAATAATGGATTTCTCAAAGTATGCGGAACAGTTTCTGCCCACTTTTCAAATTTTTCCCAGTCGCTGGCATCACCCGAACAAAAACGTTCATCCACTCCGTTTGTACGCATACCACGCCATTTGTAATGGTCGCCATACAACCATATTTCGGTTATGTTATTGTATTGCTTATCTTCTGCAATTTCCTGTGGATTTATGTGACAGTGGTAATCAAAAATTGGCATTTTTGCCGCATGATTGTGATATAATTCCTTTGCAACATCGGTTTGCAGAAGGAAATCTTTATCCATAAATTTTTTCATAACATTTTTGTTGAAAGCTGGACGCACGAAATCATCCCTCTGTTCTCCGTCGTTGGACATCTCCTCTTAACGTGAGAATTAATCGTGCTACCAAATTTATTTTATAAATTAAATAATCTTTTTAAGTGACGATCGTAAATATTTTCTTCTACACAACCGCCAACAACATCCGAATATTTTTTAAGCAGATCGGTGTATTTATTTCCCATCTCTGATGCAACTTTATATCCTACGTGAATGAGCTGACGAAAGTTAAGATTGTAATCAGGATGACCGGGTATATGACGTAAAGTATTGCCAAATTTCTCACCCGACCAGGACTTCACTTCTTCAACAGTTGGCAACTGAGAATCATCGATATCAATAACATCGGCATAAGGTCCGCAAAGTTCATCTTTTCTGCTCAGTGCAGTTGCATAAATTTCTTTGGCCACTGCCAATCCTTCATCGCCCGAAATAGCCAAACCAATTACCTCTTCCAACCACGTAGTTCCGGCAGTTTTTACATGAATACCTTTGTCGTACTTTTTAATAATGTCGGCCATTATCGGATAAATGGTAAACTTATCGGAACCGGAATGTACGCTCAACTTCAAATCTGCAGGTAACCCAAACTCTTTTACGGCATAATCAATTACAAGTACATCCTGCTCAAATTCTTTTGTAAACTGATCAACATCACCCACATAATCAACACCTTTATTAAAACGACCTGTAAATTTTGGAGCGATGGTTTGAGCAGGAATACCCGCATTGGCAATCATTTTTAAAATAAAAAACATATCAACAGGAGTCTGAGGCGATTCTACTTCATCCATCGACACCTCGGTAATAAAATTACCCTTGCCTTTAACCGACTCAATGTGTTGGTATATTTTTGAAGCTTCTTTTATGGCTGCCAGGTATTTAGTAGCAACTTCTTCAAGTAATTCATCTGTAATAACAATAGGCTCATCAATACCGGGAACACTTACTTCTGTTCCCAATTCCCTACAAGATGCTTTAAATGCAGCTACATCTTCTGCAGGCGATTCGTTGCCGATATAAATGGCTACATCTAATGTAAAAAAATCGCTTGGACCGATAAAACGATTAACATTGGTTAAATTGATATGATCGGCATCAACACAATATGGTTTATCCCATCCAAGAGCTTTTACGGCTTCGTCAGCTTCAACACGCGTACCTGAAGGTTCAGAGTGTACGATATCGTGTTCACGATTCGATTTGTTCCAGACAGGTGTTACTGCAATTCCTTTTTCAGTAGCTTTAATTAAGGCGCGTAACTGAGCCTGACCTTCATGATTGAAGCGGTCTCCCACTCCAAAACTGTATTTTCCAAAGTCCATATTGCTTATTGTTTAGTTATAATTTTATAAGAAAAAATATTTTCCGTGTACGTGCACGAAAGTAGAAACATATTTTGAGACTGGCAAATAGAAATAACTGATTTTCACTTTTTTTCACTTGTTATTCAACATATCCACCTACAAAACAGAAACTTGCAAAATCAACAATGAAAAACAGCAGTTTTCCATTTAATTATTGCCTCGATTTTCTTGTTAAAGTTCTGTAAAATCAACCGGACAATTTACAGAAATCTTATCTTTGTAAATTATTAGTTCTCGAGCATTTTACTTTTAAAATAAATTCAAAACCAATGAAACAATTGTTATTCGCATTTTTGTCGTTAATCCTTTCAATTTCAGCACATGCCCAGGCAAAAACTCCCGATTGGGAAAATCCTGCCATGTTTGATCAAAACAAAGAAAAGCCACATGCTACACTCATACCTTTCCAAACGGAGCATGAAGCGCTTACACAAAAAAGACATCAATCCATTTACTATAAAACACTAAGTGGAACCTGGAAATTCAACTGGGTAAAAAAACCGGCAGATCGTCCTGTTGATTTTTACAAACCGGAATACGATGTCTCCGGGTGGAGCGAAATTCCTGTTCCTGCCAACTGGGAACTGCAAGGCTACGGAATACCTATTTATGTGAACCATCAGTATGCATTTTCAGATTATAAAAGGCCAGTTTCTTCTGAAATGAAATTTGTGGAAAAAATTTATCCGGCGAATCCGGGCAAAGTACCTCACGATTATAACCCGGTGGGATCGTACAGAAGAACTTTCACTGTACCTGAGGACTGGAAAGACAGACAGTTTTTTATCCAGTTCGGTGCAGTGAAATCTGCATTCTACCTGTGGATTAACGGACAAAAAGTAGGTTATTCGCAGGGAAGTAAAACACCGGCAGAATGGGATATCACCAACTATTTAAAAGAAGGAGAAAATGTTATTGCAGCCGAAGTTTACCGCTGGTCAGATGGCTCATATTTGGAGGCCCAGGATTTTTGGAGAATAAGCGGAATAGAGCGCGATGTTTACCTTTATTCAACACCTAAAGTTCGAATCCGGGATTATTTCGCCAAACCTGATCTCGATACTGAATATAAAAACGGGGTGTTCAGTTTGGATGTAGAATTAGCCAATCACACTTCAAAACTAAAATCAGGAAATTACTCCGTTAAGTACAATATTTATGATGAAGGAAATTTTTCACTATCAAGTCAGGAAGCAGAAGTAAAAATCAATAAGAAAGAAAGCGCTACAGTTAATTTGTCAGGCACAATTAAAGATGTAAAAAAATGGACTGCTGAAACGCCAGACTTGTATACACTGGTTATTAGTTTACTGAACAGTGATGGAGAAACAGTAGAAACGGTAAGTTCTAAAATCGGTTTCCGCAAAATTGAGATTATTAATGAGGTATTTCATATCAACGGTGTTCCGGTTACCATTAAAGGTGTAAACCGCCATGAACACGACCAATATAAAGGGCACGTTGTTAGCGAAGAAGCCATGATAAAAGAAATTGCATTGATGAAACAATTTAACATCAATGCAGTGCGTACGTGCCACTACCCCAACGACGAACGCTTTTACGACTTGTGCGACAAATACGGATTGTATGTGACCGACGAAGCCAATGTGGAATCGCACGGTATGTACTATGGAAAATATTCACTTGCTAAAAAGCCCGAATGGACACCTGCTCATGTAGATCGTAACATGCGCATGGTTGAACGCGATAAAAACCACCCTTGTGTTATTGTGTGGTCGATGGGAAACGAAGCCGGCGACGGAGAAGTTTTTACAGCAGTTTACAAGGCTATTAAGGAACGTGATCCATCGCGCCCTATTCATTACGAACGAGCAATTATGGGTGATAATACTGACATTTTTTGTCCGCAATATCCAAGTGTAAAAGCATTGGAAAATTATGCCTCGAAACATCAAACAAAACCATACATTTCGAGTGAATATTCGCATGCCATGGGAAACAGCAATGGCAATCTGGTTGATCTTTGGAAAGTGTTTAACCGCGACCGAAACGACCAAATGCAAGGCGGTTATATCTGGGACTGGATCGATCAGGCGCTGGTGAAAAAAGCTGAAGACGGAACTGAATTCTGGGCTTACGGCGGCGATTTTGGCAAAAACATGCCTACCGATTATAACTTTGTTTGCAACGGAATTATTTCAGCCGATTATACTCCGCACCCGGCCATCTGGGAAGTGAAATATGCTTACCAGAATGTAAAAATTGAACGGGTTGACAGAGAATACAGAATTACCAATATGCACGATTTTATTGATCTGAGCGATTACGAAATAAGTTGGACTACCACTCGCGACGGTAAATTCTGGAAATCTGGTGTTTTGGAAGATATAAATTTAAAACCCGGCGAATCAAAAGATATTTTTATTGATACCGGAGCAAAAATAAGTTTCGATGATCCGGAAGATCATGAATTTTTTACTGATTTTTCAGTTAAATTAAAATCGGACAAATCTTTTCGAGAAGCCGGTTTTGAAGTGGCACACGAGCAGTTCACTCCGAGTACAAAAGTAGTCATTCAAAAATCTGACATTGCTGAAGATAATTCACCAGCTTTAAAAATGGAAGAAACAAGCAACAATTTCATTATAAAAGGACTCCAGTTTACAATTATGTTCGATAAAGAATCCGGCACAATTTCATCATACGAAATGAACGGTACAGAACTGATAAAAAAAGGTCCGCAGGTGAATTTCTGGCGTCCGGCTAATGACAATGACAAAGGCAGCAACATGCTGGGAAGGCTGGGTATTTGGCGTGAAGTTTCGAGAAACTTAAAACCGGAAAACGTTACGGCGTATAAAACCGACGAGAATAGGGTTTACCTTACAACAAAGTATAATTTCAAAGCAATAGAAGCTTCACAAACTGTTGTCCAGATTATAAATGGGAAAGGGAAAATAGAAGTTACCAGCACCTTTGAAACGTCAAAAACAGATTTACCAAACATGCCCAGAGTTGGGATGCGCTGGGAAATGCCGGTAAATTTCGACAACCTGAAATATTTCGGGCGCGGGCCACAGGAAAACTACATCGACCGTAACCACAGTGCTTTTGTGGGAATTTACGAAAGCAAAGTGGCCGACCAGTATTTTAACTATGTACGTCCTCAGGAGAATGGCTACAAAACCGATGTTCGTTGGTTCGAATTACGCAATGAAAACGGAATGGGATTAAAAATATCAGGAGACCCGGTTATTGGATTCTCAACCTTGCATAATCCCATCGAAGATTTCGATATGGAAGACCTTAACGACTATCGCCACACCAACGATATCGTAAAAAAAGACGGGGTGTTTATCTGCACCGACCTGAAACAAATGGGTGTGGGCGGCGACGACTCATGGGGAGCTCAACCTATGGAAAAATATCAAATCCCGGCGAAAAATTATCAATATAGTTTTACCATTGAACCGATATTTTAATTTAAAAGAAGCATGGTGATAGTATGACTAGAAGTCATGCTATCACTAATTAAATAGCAAAAAAGATAAATGATAGCATGACTTCTAGTCATACTGTCATTTTCAGAATAAAAAAAGAACAATGAAGAAAGCAGTTATTTTATCCGTTATCATGATAATCAGTTTGGGAATATTTGCCCAATCAGCCGACATAATACCAAAACCGGTATCTGTTAGTATAAAGGAAGGAGTATTTAAAATTACAAATAAAACCAAAGTACTGTTCCATATATCGAATGATCAGGAAAAGGATTTTGCGAGTCTTGCCGCAGACATTTTAAAAGATGCAACGGGCAAAAACACGGAGTTCATTTCTCCTTCAAATTCAAAAGATGGGAATATTCTTATTCAATTGAATAAACCTTTCGACACCAAAATTGGGGATGAAGGTTATACCCTTTCAATAAAAAACGACCGGGTATTTTTAAATGCCAACACCACAGCCGGTTTGTTTTACGGAATGGAAAGTATTTGGCAACTGCTAACAGCAAACGATGGTACTACCCTGCCCTGCATGGACATAACCGACTACCCGCGTTTTGGCTGGCGTGGCCTGCATCTCGATGTTTCCCGGCATTTTATGCCTTTGGAATTTATCTATAAATACATCGATTACATTGCTATGCACAAAATGAATGTGTTCCACTGGCATTTGGTTGATGATCAGGGATGGCGTATTGAGATAAAAAAATATCCAAAATTGACAGAAGTGGGTGCCTGGCGCGCCGATCGCGAAGATCTGGATTGGAATTCAAGAAAAGAACCGGTTAAAGGAAACGAGCCAAAATACGGAGGTTTTTACACCCAGGACGATGTGAAAGCGCTTGTTGAGTACGCTTCAAAAAAACACGTAACAGTTATTCCTGAAATTGAAATGCCGGCACACGTAATGTCGGCACTGGCAGCCTACCCCGAATTATCGTGTACAGGAGAATATAAACCGGTTCCTCCGGGTGGAGTGTGGCCTATCACCCACATTTTCTGCGCGGGTAAAGAAGAAACTTTTAACTTTTTGGAAGATGTATTGACAGAAGTGATGGAACTTTTTCCATCAACATACATTCATATCGGGGGCGACGAAGCTACCAAAACCGAATGGGAAAAATGTGAGCTTTGCCAGAAGCGCATGAAAGATGAAGGATTGAAAGATGAACACGAACTTCAGGCTTATTTTATAAAACGAATCGAGAAATTCCTGAATAAAAACGGTCGCAAGCTTATTGGCTGGGACGAGATTCTTGAAGGAGGCCTGAATCCAACTGCAACTATCATGTCGTGGAGGGGAGCAGATCCGGGGATAAGAGCTGCCAAAGCCGGTCACGATGTAGTAATGTCGCCAACTTCGCACTGCTATTTCGATTATTACCAGGGAGATCCGGCACTGGAACCCAAAGCATTTGGAGGACATATCACCTTAAAAAAGGTGTATAATTACGAACCAATTCCTGAAGAGTTGAACGAAGAAGAAGCCAATCACATAATTGGAGCTCAGGCAAATATCTGGACGGAACAAATGCCAAACGGCCGCCATGTTGAATACATGATTATGCCTCGCATGAGCGCCCTTTCAGAAGTATTATGGTCGCCCAAAAATTCAAAAGACTGGGGAGATTTCTCAAAAAGGATGGAAACACAATACCGTCGTTTCGATAAAATGGGAATCAACTACGCAACCAGTGCCTTCCAGGTTTCTGCCAAACCGGAACTAGATCCCGAGAATAAGTTGATCAAAATTTCATTAAATACAGAAGCATGGGACCCCGATATTTATTACACAACTGATGGTTCGGAACCAAATGCAAATTCAAAAAAATACAAAGAACCGTTTAATCTTACACAATCGGGAACAGTAAAAGCTGTTGTGATTAAAGATGGCAAATTAAAAACCCAACCGTTATCAACCGACTTTTATATACACAAAGCGATTGCCTGCAAAGTGGATCAAAAATATCCCAACAGTAAAAGTTATAATTCAACCGGAGAATATGCTTTGGTCAACGGTGTTAAAGGAACAAAAAACCATGCCGACGGCAACTGGAAAGGTTTTGAAGGAGACGACTTCGTGGGCACCATTGATCTGGGCGAGAGCAAAAATTTTAGCTCGGTAAAAGTTGGAGTATTGCAAAATACCGGAGCCTGGATTTATTATCCTACTCAAATGATCGTGGAAATTTCAACTGACGATAAAACATTCAAAAAACTGGGTTCTGTTAAAAACAAGGTTAGCTATAACGAAGGTGGAAGAATGACCCAGAATTTAGTGATAAAGAAAAAAGCCTCGGCACGTTATGTTCGGGTGACTGTTAAAAACCTGGGAATCTGCCCAAAAGGACACGCCGGCGAGGGAGATCCAACCTGGTTGTTTGTTGATGAGATTATGGTGGAATAGAATATTCAAATATATTGCGTAATAAAGACGGAGTCAGGATTTGGATTCCGTCTTTTTTTATGCTTCAAAATGTCACATTTACATAAACGTCGTTATAAACATTATTTCAATATAACATTTAGTGGAAGGCTAATATTTTCTTATTGATGCTCCACGTTTCTCCTTTTAAATCGATTATATTTGTTTTCTTTTAAAATCAACAAAAAACAAAAATGAGTACTTTTAAAAATACCCTTATTCAAATCAACCAATATGGCATGGGCTCAGGCGACAATACACTAGGTTTAATCCTGGTAAAAAACTACCTGACATTAATCAGTGAAGAATCGGAGTTGCCAAATGTAATCAGCTTTTATAACGAAGGGGTTAAATTTGTTTGCAGTGGTTCCCCTGTAATTGAAATATTGAAAACACTGGAACAGAAAGGTGTTAAACTGGTTGTTTGCAAAACCTGTCTGAATCACTTTAATTTAATTAACAAAGTTGAAACCGGTATCATTAGTACAATGATGGATATTATCGAGTTTCAGAAAGTAGCCCAAAAGGTTATAAACTTGTAAAAGCTCGAAGTGGGAAGAAATTTATCTGCCAACAAAAAAATTACCAGGCTCTTCACAATTAAACTATTTTTCAAATGTCTTCAGAAATGCCAGACGCTGCAGCAAGGTTGGGTGAGAATAATGAAAGAAGACATAGTTTTTATGTGGCGTCAGGTTACTGAGGTTATTTATCGATAGCTTTTTTAATGCCGACATTAATGCTTCGGGTTTATAATTTTCAGCTGCAAAACGATCGGCCTGGTATTCGTTTTTCCTTGAAAGAATATTCATAAAAATACCGGTGAAAAACGAAATAGGCGAATACAACATACCAAAAGCCACCATCCCGATATGAAAGTTGGGTTCTTCCACTCCAAGCGCACGGCTCAGATTTGGATTACTTATAAGCAATCCGAAAACAAATAATACAATTGCTGTTTGCACCAAACCAATCAGTAGTCCCTGTACAACATGTTTCTTTTTATTGTGTCCGATTTCGTGCGCCAAAACAGCCACCAGTTCTTCAGTTTCCAAATCTTTTATTAATGTATCGTACAAAACAATACGTTTTTTTGCTCCCAAACCTGTAAAATAAGCATTTGCTTTTGTCGAGCGTTTCGATCCGTCGATAACAAAAATATTATCAAGCTTAAAACCCACCTTTTTCGAAAAAGCACTGATTGCATCGCGCAATTCCCCCTCCTCAAGTGGTGTTTGTTTATTAAAAAGCGGAACGATCAGGTTGGAATAAAACATGGCCATAAAAATGGAAAAAGCTGAAACCACTGCCCAGGCATAAATCCAGAATAGTTGTCCGGTAAGCTGATAAATATAAATAACGAGAGCAAGTAATCCTCCACCAATCAAGGCACTTATCAGCCAGCCTTTAATTTTATCGAGAACAAAAATTTTCGGCGTGGTTTTATTAAAACCGTATTTCTCTTCTATTTTGAAGGTATCGTAAATATCAAAGGGAATATCAATAATATCGGAAGCAAACATGATAATTCCGAAGAATATTAAAGCAGCAAGAATGGCATTTCCGGTAAAACTCCATGCCCATCCATCCACCAGCGCAAAGCCGTAAAATAAAAACATGGCCAGCGTAATCAGCATGCTAAAACTACTGGTTAAAATTCCAAAACGATGATTTTCGCGTTGGTAAGCCTGCTGCTTCTTATATCTCTCTTCATCATAAATACCTTTCACTTCATCGGGAACAGTTTCACTCATGGTTGTGGTGTTCAAATAAGAGAGGTATTTTTCGAAAATAAAATCAACGACAAGGATTCCTATAATGATCCAGAATAATATTTCGTGCATGATTACATTTTAAAATTGAGGTACAAAGATAACAGAAGAAAGTAAGATATAAAGAGCAATTACAACAGGCATCAAACCAATAAAAACAATTACAAACTTGTAATTACACATTAAAAAACCATACATCGAAAAATGTAAAGAGTCTGTATTATTATCTAAATTTTTCCCACTTTTGCAAGCGAATAGATTAGAACTATGGAGAAATACATCGACCTGCTTAAGACACTGATTTCCAAACAGTCGTTCAGTAAAGAAGAAAAAGATGCAGCTGCTGCTATGCGGGCATTTCTTGACAAAGAACAGATTCCATATAAAACCAAAGAAAATAATACCTGGGCCCTTAACAAGTATTTTTCAAAAGACAAACCAACTGTTTTACTCGATTCTCATATCGATACAGTTCGTCCGGCTCAAGGATATACAAAAGATCCTTTCTCTCCCATTGAAGAAGGAGATAAACTTTTTGGATTAGGGAGCAACGATGCCGGTGGTCCGCTGGTTTCGCTACTGGCTACTTTTATCCACTTTTACGATCGTAATGATTTGCCCTTCAATATCGTTTTTGCAGCAACAGCTGAGGAAGAAATATCAGGCAGACGAGGATTGGAAATTGTTTTACCCGAAGTTGCTCCAATCACTTTTGCAATAATCGGAGAACCAACAAAAATGGAACTGGCCATTGCCGAAAAAGGTTTGTTGGTACTTGATTGTTATGCCCATGGGAAATCAGGTCATGCAGCCCGCGAAGAAGGAGACAATGCGCTTTACAAGGCCATTCAGGATATAGAGAAGCTTAAGAACTTTGAGTTTGAAAAAGTTTCCAAAGTATTGGGAAAGGTAAAAATATCGGTAACCCAGATTGAAGCCGGAACACAGCACAATGTAGTTCCCGACATTTGCCATTTTGTTGTTGATGTAAGAACAAACGAGCATTACACCAATAAGGAAGCTGCCGAAATAATAGACCGCCTCATTGATTCAGAAGTAAAACCCCGTTCGGTGCGTTTAAATTCTTCAGGTATCTCCGAATATCATCCTTTTGCCAAATTGGTAAAAGGAGAGAATATTAATATATACGGATCTCCAACAACATCCGATCAGGCCATTATTTCATTCTTATCTGTAAAAATGGGGCCGGGTGACTCAGCACGTTCTCACACTGCTGACGAATATATTTATAAATCAGAAATTAAAGCCGGGATTAAATTATTCATCAAACTTCTGGAAAAACTTCATATTTAACTGGTTACCTCATTGAATTAGGATTACAGACTTTCTCTTTTATGGATTAAAATCTTTCAGATAAGGCAAAAAGAAAGAGGGAAACCTGTGTTCCCCTCCCTATTTAACCAAAAATCACAACATGAAAATATTGTTGTCTAAATTTAGAATTTTTTATCACAAAGTTCCAAATTTTTACACATGTTTTTAAGTATATGTTCGCTTATTCATTTAACCAGATTCCTTCTGAATCAAAAACAATCAGTCGTTGCCTGTACAATCCTCCAATGGCTTTTTTAAAATTCTTTTTACTGATCCCAAACAGGGCCTTGATCATTTCCGGTGATGATTTGTCGGAAACAGCCATATAACCGTTATTCTTTTTCAATTCCTCTAAAATCTTTCCTGAGATGGCATCTACTTTCTCATAGCCTGGCTTTTCCAACAGGAGGTCAATTTTTTCGTCTTGCCTGATTTTACTGATATAACCTTTACACTTATTTCCGATTTCCAAATTATTAAAAATCTGGTTCTTATACAACATTCCGGTATGTTCCAGGTTAACGATTGCCCGGTATCCCAAATCTGTTTCTTCAATAATTATCAAATCAACTTCTTCTCCCTGTTTATATTCAGGAGGTGTGTTATCGAGGAATTTATTCAGTTTAGCTGAAGCAGCCACGCGCTGAGATACAATATCAAGATAGACATAAACCCAGTAACTGTTTCCCTCCACCATTTTGCTTTTTTGCTCACGGAAAGGGACCAATAAGTTCTTGGGTAATCCCCAATCCAAAAAGGCGCCAAATTTGGTTACTTCCTGAACCGTTAAACAGGCAAATTCGCCAACCATAGCAAAAGGTTGTTCTGTTGTAGCCACCAAACGGTCTTCCGAATCGGTATAAACAAAAACGTCGGCTCTGCCGGCATCTTTAATTTCTTCGGTTACAAACTTCTGAGGCATTAAAATTTCTCCTAAATCTCCCCCGTCCAGATACACTCCGTTTTCTGTTTCACGATTAATCGATAGTGTATTATATTTTCCAATTTCAGCCATATTTTTAATTTTAGGCAACTATTTACTAATTTTTCATTAATTCCCTTGCCGTTTTAATGGTAGTTTCTGTTGGTTTTTCACCACCTACCATCATGGCCAGTTCTTCCACCCTTTCGTTATCTGAAAGTTGTTTTATCGAGGTAAATGTTTTACCGTTCGCTTCGTGTTTATACACCTTAAAATGCGCATCACCTTTGGCCGCAACCTGAGGAAGATGGGTAATATTTATTATTTGTGTTGAAGTTGAGAATGATTTGATTATCGTTCCCATTCTCATAGCTATTTCTCCCGAAACTCCGGTGTCAATTTCATCGAAAATGATAGTCGGCAACGCTTTTGAATTACGAAGCAAATTCTTTATGGCCAGCATCAACCTCGACATTTCTCCACCCGAAGCAATTTTTGAAATCTCATCAGGCCTGGAATCAGGATTTGCACTGAACAAAAACGAAACCGCATCTTTCCCGGTTGCACTAAAATCCTTGAGTGGAGTATGTACGACCTGTAATTTGGCCTTCGACATTCCCATTAGCTGCAGATCATTAACAACCGATTTTTCAATAATCATAAATGATTTCTTTCTGACAGACGACAATTGCTGAGCCTTTTTTTCGAGGTGAGCTTTTATTTGTTCAAGCTTATCTTTCAAGGCAGCAATTTCATCGTCGTATGCAACGGCCTTGTTAATTTTAGCATCAAAATCGTTGCGTATGGCAATTAACTCTGCAACACTTGCAACGTTATGTTTTTGCTGAAGATTATACAGAAGACTCAAACGATCGTTCACTTCCTCTATCCTGGCGGCATTAAACTCAATTTTTTCAGACTGCATTTCAGCTTCTTCAGCAATATCTTTTAATTCTATTGCGGCGCTCTGAATTCGTTCTGACAGGCTGGCAGCATCATCCAAATAATCTTTAATCTTTTCGATTGTTCGTTGTGCCTCTTTTACATTCTGAACAACAGAAAAACCATCACTGTCGAGCAATCCAGTTACCTCGGAAAAGGCACGTTTAATATCTTCGGCATGTGTTAGCTTCTCTAACTCTGTTTCCAGTTCTTCCTGCTCATTTTCAATAAGCCTGGCTTCTTCCAGCTGGTTAAACTGAAATTCAAAATAGTCAAGATCAGCTTTAGCTTTTTCGGCTTTTTCGATGGTTTCTGCCAATAACTTTTCCACCGCTTTATATTCTTTAAAACGGGTTTTGTATTCTTCGATTACCGCACCCGATCCGGCAACCGAATCAACCAGATTAAGTTGAAAAAGCTGGTTGCTTAATTCCAGGTTTTGATGTTGCGAATGAATATCGATCAATTTAAGTCCAAGTTCCCGAATTATTGCCAGGTTAACTGGCGTATCGTTAATAAAAGCCCTTGATTTACCGGCCGGAGTAATTTCCCTTCGCAATATTGTAGAAGGTTCATAATCCAGGTCATTGTTTTCGAAAAACGATTGTAATGAATAAGCTTCCACCTCAAACTGTCCTTCAACAATACACTTTTCATCTTTGTTCTTTAAAACCGAAGGATCTGCCCTGTTTCCCAAAATTAAGCCGAGAGCACCCAAAATAATGGATTTTCCCGCACCTGTTTCACCGGTAACTGAATTCATTCTTTTATGAAAATTCACCTGCAAATTTTGTATCAGGGCATAATTTGAAATGGATAACCTGCTAAGCATAAAAAACTATGTTTACTTCCTACAAAGGAACTAATTTAGCTAAAAAGAAATGATTAATTGTCCGGATTTTTTTATCGACAGAATTTATTTCATCTGTGGCTCATTAAAATAGCAAAAAAACATTCATCAGCTATTAAACCTACATTCTATCTGTCGAAAAACGATGAACTAAAATCCTTCGTTCTCTGCTATCTTTTCGTATTTACTGCCATTTGAAGGATCTACTTCATTCAGGATAGCCATTACACGATTTCTCTCATCGGGATACGACTTCGAGAATATATTCACAAGCTCATCAGATTTGGCATCGAAAAACATTTGCAGAATATAAGTTGAAGGCCGGCGTCGGAAAACTTTTTGGATATCGCGAAGGGCATCCGCGATATTTGCACGGCCCTCTTCCACACGCGATTCCATTAAATCGAGTCCATTCCGATGGTAATTATACATACAGGAACGAAACGACGAATACGATTTATTTAAAACATTTTCGATAAGCCAATACCTGTTTCTTTCACTTTCGTAGGCTTTCCATCCTTTTTGAGGTAAATTTTGAGAATTATTTACAATAGCCTGCGCCTTTTGAAAAAATTCTGTTCCACCTTCTTCTGAAAAAGTATCATAATCGAATCCCAAAATAACATAGGCGTAAAATGCCATAATATTGGTCAGATTGTCGCGGTTCGATGTTTCATTAAACTCAAGAGGTTGAAATTCAACATATTTACAATGAAAATCATTGTCCTTAATATTTAATACAGTTGACGTATAACTTGAATTAAAAACAGGACGTGTTAACTGCACCTGTATAGATCCTTTAAATTCATCAGCAGAAATCTGTTCATCCAAACGGATCATAATATTGCACCTGATTTTTTCGTCGTAACTGTATACATGTTCCGTCCATTTACGGTTGTTCATAAAATCGTACAAATCGGACTGCATGGTACGAAACAAATTCTGGTTTGCTCCCTGAATACTATATGCAGAAACGGTAACATTACACCTTAGCTCTTGCGAATAGCCTGAAAGGGCAACTCCAATCAATAATAAAATGCTAAATATATATTTCTTCATCTGATAAATACTGCCTTTTAACCCCATTACATTCCCAGAATTAACTACACCAAAAGGTCTTCGATCTTATCAACAATATCTTTTGCAACCTCCGTCTTAGTTTTTAACTCAAAATTTTGTCGATTATTGTCTTTATCAATAATAGTAATTTTATTAGTATCTACACCAAACCCGGCTCCCTTGTCATTTAAAGAATTTAATACGATAAAATCGAGATTTTTCTTTGCAAGCTTTTTGGTTGCATTATGAAGTTCATCGTTGGTTTCAAGAGCAAAGCCCACCAAAAGCTGGTTATCTGTCTTTAATTTTCCCAACTCTGCCGCGATATCTTTAGTCGGCTCCAGTTCTATGCTCCAGTTCTCTTTTCCTCGTTTGGTTTTCTGATCTTCTTTTACAACGGGAGTAAAATCGGCAACAGCAGCACACATAACTGCTCCATCGCACCCAGGAAATGTTTTAACGGCTGTTTGATACATTTCTTCCGCCGATTCCACCTTTACCAAACGAATGTCTTTTCTGCAGGTTGTAACTGATACAGGCCCCGAAATCAAGGTAACACTGGCGCCCTGATCGGCCAACTCTTCAGCAATGGCATATCCCATTTTACCAGAAGAGTAATTACCAATAAAACGCACCGGGTCAATTTTCTCAAAGGTTGGCCCTGCTGTTACCAAAAATGATTTATTCAGAAGTTTTTTTTTTCCTGAAAAGTGACGAATAACTACTTCCAGAATTTTTTCAGGTTCTTCCATTCGTCCTTTTCCTTCCAGACCACTAGCCAGCTCACCTTCTCCAGGTTCAATAATAATATTTCCATATTCTTTTAAAATAGAAATATTACGTTGAGTAGAGGGATGGGCAAACATGTCGAGATCCATAGCCGGAGCTACCATAACCGGGCACTTTGAAGAAAGATAAGTTGTAATCAGCATATTATCAGCAATACCGTTGGCCATTTTACCAATAGTTGATGCCGTTGCCGGAGCCACGATCATTAAATCGGCCCATAATCCCAAATCAACATGGCTATTCCATGAACCATCGTTTGCTCCAAAAAATTCGCTGACAACCGGTTTGTTTGAAAGTGCAGATAATGTAACAGGAGTAATAAACTCTTTTCCTGCCGGAGTAATAACTACCTGAACTTCAGCCCCCTCCTTAATAAAAAGACGAAGAAGCATTGCGGCTTTGTACGCTGCAATACTTCCTGTAATTCCAAGTATAATATTTTTTCCTTCAAGCCTCATTGGGCAAGAAATTAAATGCGTTGTTTATTTTCGCGGGCAGGGTTACGGTGATAAATTTCGCCGTTTTTAAGCTCTTCGAACGCAATTAACGTTGGTTTTGGTAAACGTTCGTAGAATTTTGAGATCTCAATTTGTTCTCTGTTTTCAAAAATTTCTTCCAGATTGTCGGTGTATGACGCAAACTCCTGCAATTTCTGATTTAATTCTTCTTTTAATTCTGAAGAAATCTGGTTTGCTCTTTTTGCCAACAACATTACGGTTTCGTAAATATTTCCGGTTTCCTGGGTTAATACATCCAAGTCGCGTGAAATTGTTGACGGAGCTGCCTTTGTCTTTTTGTAATCCATATTCTAATTAATATTTATTTCTTCCTCTTGATAATGTAATTCGTCTTTGGCTTTTTCGTAAAATTTAGACACCTCTTTGGTGTATTTACTATTTGGATATTCATCAATAAATGAGAAATACTCATCCAAAGCACTCGAATATCTGTCTTCCTGCTTTCCAGTAACACTGTTTAATGCCAACAGATACTTCGATTTTAAAAGCATATATTTTAGTTCTTCCCTGTATTTACTATCGGGATATTTTTCAATAGCATTATTTAATGCAATTACAGCTGCTTTGTAATTTTCAAAATCGTAATACAATTTAGCACTTAAATATGATTTAAACACCAACTTATCTTCCAATTCATCGATTAAGCGGTTAGCTTCATCTACCTTTTCATTAAAAGGATATAAGTTAATGTATAATTGCAAAGCATCAATAGCTTCCGTGGTTACACTTTGGTCGAGTCTTGGTTTGGGAGAACGAAGGTAAGCACAATAACCAATCATAAACTGTGCTTCTTCTACGAATTCGCTGGTCGGAAATTCTTTTACCAAAGAGCTAAAATAATGTCCTGATAAAAGATAATCTTTTTGTCCGATTAAACTTTTAGCATAATAATAGTAAATCTTATCGGCCCGGGTAGTACCGCGGTAAATATTTACCAACTCGTTAAAAAGGTTACCGGCTCTGGCGTATTCACCGTCCTCGTAATACTCGATTGCCTTTTTGTATTTAAACTCATAGTCGGTACTTTTTACAATTTTATTGTAATCTCCACATGAACTTAAAATTATAGTAAACAGTACTAATCCTATTCCCAGAAATCTCATTTTCATAAACATGGCGCAAAAATATACTTTTTTTATTTATCTGAAACTAATTAAACCGCAAATTTTAACTCTGTTTTAACTGTCTATTTCACAGATATACACCTCATTAATAAACAAATATCACTTATAACTTCAAAATTGCGACTGTGAATATAATCATGAACGTCAATGTTAAGTTCATTGCTTAGTATTATTTAACACATTTGCTGAGATTTTAAAAAAGATTACATTTGCAACCTTATTATAAAAACTTAAAAACGAATCATCGTGGATATATTCGCAAAATTCAGAAATAATAAAGGTGATATTGGTAAGTGGATGGACCAAATTCACGGTTATTTCGCATTTCCTAAACTGGAAGGTGAGATTGCAGCCAGAATGAACTTTCGCGGCAAAGAAGTATTAACCTGGAGTTTGAATAACTACCTGGGTCTGGCCAACCACCCGGAAGTTAGAAAAGCTGATGCAGAAGCAGCAGCACAGTACGGAATGGCATACCCAATGGGTGCCAGAATGATGTCGGGACAAACAGTTAAACACGAACAGTTGGAAAGAGAACTGGCTGCTTTTGTTAGCAAACCTGATGCATTTCTTTTAAACTACGGTTACCAGGGAATGGTTTCTGCCATTGATGTACTTGCAAGCCGCAATGATGTTATTGTTTACGATTCGGAAGCACACGCCTGCATTATGGACGGAATTTTCCTTCATAAAGCAAAAGGTGGTAAAAGCTTTGTGTATCAACACAACAACATGGAAAAATGCCGTAAAATGTTAGGTTTTGCTCAAAAACGTGCAGCCGAAACAGGTGGAGGTATTTTGGTAATTACTGAAGGTGTTTTTGGAATGACCGGCCAGGTTGGTAAACTTGACGAAATTGTAGCTCTGAAAAAAGATTTCGATTTCCGTTTGTTCGTTGACGATGCTCACGGATTTGGAACAATGGGACCTACAGGTGCCGGTTCAGGCGAACATTTTGGTGTTCAAGATGGTATCGACATCTACTTTGGAACCTTTGCTAAAGCAATGGCAGGTATTGGTGGTTTTGTTGCATGCGATACTGATATCTGTTACATTTTGCGTTACAACATGCGCTCGCAGACTTTTGCCAAATCGTTGCCAATGGCGATGACCATGGGTGCATTGAAACGTTTGGATATGATCCGCACAATGCCGGAATTGCGCGAAAAACTGTGGACAGTTGTTAAAGCTCTTCAAGGCGGATTAAAAGAAGCCGGTTTCGACCTTGGTAAAACAAATACACAGGTAACTCCTGTTTATATGAAAGGTGGAGAAGAAGAGGCAACTCAAATGATCTTTGATCTTCGCGAAAATTATGGTATTTTCTGCTCTATGGTAGTTTATCCCGTAATTCCTAAAGGCGAAATTCTATTACGTCTAATCCCGACAGCAATGCATACGCTGGATGATGTTAAATTAACTTTAGATGCCTTTAGAGAAGTACGCAAAAAACTTGTTGCTGGTGAATACCGCACCGGTGAAATTGCAAAGGTTGAAGTTGATATGTAAACGACACTTATTATATAAATTAAGGGAGCTCAAAAGCTCCCTTTTTTATTGTCTGAAAATGAACTTTTATCCAAAATTTATTGAATAACAACCACCCAGTCCTTATCAAAATCTGCAGGCGGATTTCCAAAATCTATAAATCCTTTACCGTAAATTTCGGTAATTGATCCATTTTGAAGCGGACCTCCTTTTCGGGGATCGAACCATTTTACATTAAAAACTTTATTCCCTGAAAGTTTCAATTTAGGATTGGTTATTCCGGATGGCACATAAACCACATAAACTTCATTTGGTTTGGACAAACACCAAACACCTTTTTCGCTAGCCAACTCATCCATACAAATCATTTCCTCCAAAGGGAACTGTTTCATAAACTGAGTGGCAATTTTACTTTGACTCCACCACTTCTCCCTACTTCTAAAATCTTCCAGTTTCAAATCGTTATGAGGATATCGATATCCAAAATACCATTCTACTCCTGCCCCACCTGCAAGAAAAGTTCCCCACAAACACTGATTCCGGATAGTATCGTGCGCTTCATCAAACGAATCGGGCATCACACCTTTACCGGCCGGACCAATTTCATCCAAATTAACGATCCACCGTTTCCCTGCTATGCCTGATTCTTCAACCCATTTTTTGATACGCTCGTGTACACGATACGGTTCGCCGATTTGCATCGACGGGCCATCCAGGTCGTTAAAACCCAGTAGAGGTTCAAGATACAAATTCTGGTACTGATCGTTTGAATGTGTATGAACGACAATATTACAAGGATAGGGATTTACCTGTTTTATGTAACCGGCCATTGTTTTGCGCTGCTCATTGGTTTGTCCGATTGGCGACCAGTTTGTGGCTCCATTTTCTTCACCTAAATTCCAGGTTATAGCCAGGTGATGCCCAAAACGAGCGACCAACTCACGTAAATATAATTTTCGCTGAACTCCGGCATACCCCATGTCTAGCAAACATTCATTTTCCGTTTCCTGCAGTACGAAATGACACATTATGCCCTTACTTTCCATGTAATCAAAAACAGCCTCCCATTGGTCTAATTTGCTACAATCAAAACGATAACGTTCGTTGTAATCGGCAAAAGGCCAAACATCGTTCCCATCGCCCATTATATTCATTGTAAGCATATAAACAGAATTTACACCTGCTGAATGAAGATAATTTAAAGCTCCTATAATTCCTTTCCCTTTGCCATTCTGCCATGTTGGATTACCTTCATGCCAATCTGCTATATGAGTTTCATATTTGTGCAAAACATCTTTCGGGTTGGCTTCTCCTTCACGAAGCACCTTGTTTGAAGAATATCTGTAAGTTTGATCAAAATCCATATATGCCAGGAAATTTTCAGGACTGTCAGCACCATTTTTAATCCAGATTTCATCAGATCCCTGAAAACGGAAATAGCCTTTTTCTCCATTTATAATTCTTCCTTTTGCCCTAAAATCATCACATTTTTTATCCGACTCTTCAATGTCCAAAGTCCCTTCAAAACCATCAGATAAAGCAGAATCACCCAATTCATCATTATCAACAACTACAATATCCTTCCCTTTTCTGAATGATATTTTATAGTTCCATTCACCAATTTCATCGGGTCTGAAATGTATCTTCCAAATATTTCCTTCTTCAGCAGATGTTTCTCCGGCATTTCCATCTGCTGCAAAATATCCCGGAACTATTAACGTTTTAGTTCCTTTGGTAAAAGTTGCCTCCAATTTATAATCCAAAAATGGATTTTCTTTTGCCCATTCCGCTGTTTCCGGACCTTGAATAATCAATGTTATTTTATGCCATTGTTTTAATTCGCCTTCAATCCTGACCATTTGATTCAGGTTTGTACTTTGCTGGCAGGACACCAACACAGTGATTACAAATAAAAAGGATAGCTTCCACTTTTTAAGATCGTTCAATTTTATCACAGTTTTTCGGTTTAGTAATATAAAGGTAAAGTAAATAATCTATTCAACAGGAGTCGTTCTTATGATGGGCGTAAGATTAATTTTTCTAAACTCAACTTCAGCTCCTTCGGCCTGAATGGCAATCTGTCCTTTGGTAGCAGTACAGTTATAACCGTAATTTACCAGATCGCTATTCTCCCAAACTTTTATGGTATCGGCAACACATTCTATAACCATATTGTTCCACTCGCCCAGCGGTTTTTCAGAATCATCCGTCAAATTAACAATCCTTCTTTTTTTCCCTTCTGTAATTCCCCACTCTTCCTTCGAGCCACGACGCTCCAACATGTTCGGGACTTCAATATCTTCAACAATACACCAGAAATCACCTGCATCTTTGTGTTGCATTTGAACCTCCAACGATTTTGGGAACATTCCGTATAAGGCCCGTGGCTTTGATGCATGAACCAAGACACCACAATTTCCGGGTTTGCCTGCGAATCGGTATTCCACTTCCAAACGATAATTCTGAAAAAAAGAATCAGTTATCAAATGCCCCCGCGGATCGCCCATGCTTACAAGCAATGAATCACGCACAATAAAAGATTTTTCAATTGAAGGATTGCCATCTGCAGCCGGCACATCCGCATACCATCCTGATAAATCGACGCCGTTAAAAAGTTTCCGGGAATTGGTCTCATTCGTTTTACAAGAAAAAAGAACGAACGTTAAAATCAAAATATAAATCAACTTCTTCATATCATTCAATTTTCACCATAACACATTCATTTACAAATTGTTTCCATCTTGAAATACAATAAGATTACGAATGTTTTATTTAATATAATTATCGGCCCATTTTATGTACTGTTCCCAATCGAAATCAGTTACATCGTGTTTCCCGGTACGAATGTGATAAGCGATTGTATTTTGAATTGGCTTATTCACCTCCGGCATTTCTTTCCGGGTAATTCCTTTTTTACCATATAATTTATATACCGGAGACGCATAATAAGCTGAAAGAAATTCGCCTTTCGGATCGGCCCACTGATCTTCTTCAGCACTGGCAACATAAACAGGACGAGGAGCAACTAACGCGATCAATTCGTGTTGATCGACCGGCAATGATTCTTCATTTTTACTGTAATTTTTAAAATTTCGGCAAAACCAATGAGGAAAACTCCGGTTAATCCTCCAAACAGTTTCTCCAAATCGACGTTTTGAAAGTGCCGCTCCGCCACAACCTGAACAGTTGGAAATAACTCCTGCAAAACGCTGATCGCTGGCACCGGCCCATAACGAGGTTTTTCCAAGCCTTGAATGTCCGAAAACAATTACTCTCGACTCATCCACATCTTCATCTTTTTCAAAATAATCCATGGCACGACTCAAACCCCATGCCCAGGAAGAAATGGATCCCCACTCGTCATCAGCTGGTTGTTGCTGGTCGTCGACATAAAAGAACGGATGCACTCCATCCGAAAAATCATCTCTGTCAGGATCCACTTCGCAATAATAAATTACCGCAAGTCCATAACCGGCATCGATAATCTTTTCCACAGGCCAGCGATTAGAACGGGCCCCGCGCGATTGCTCCGTTAACTGATTATTTATTATTCCAAATGACGGGTTATCCTGCGCCCATGCAGTCGATATAATAATATTTACATCCTTGGCAATGGTATGATTCCCATAAAAATTATACCCCACAAAAAGCGGAACTTTCTCTTCATTTTTAGGAGTGTATATTAAAATTGTAAAATCGAGATATCTGTTATTCTTTTTAAAAGTAAGTGTAACCTGTTTTCTTTTGGCTTTTCCATTTAGAGCATTCTCACTTTCTTCTCTCACATCAATCGACGAAATGTTAAGCTCTCCCGGAATTTTACCATACATATTTTCAGTAAAGAAATCCAGAAGTTCAGGTCTGCCTTTCTTTTCCCACTGTTTTGTATTTCGAATCTTTTTCCCTTTTAAGGTTTTTAATGGATCGGGAAGTTTAAATTCGGGTACCTTACTTTCATCGTAATTAGGTTCGAACTGAGCAGATAAAGAAAAAGTAACAAATAACAGGAAAATAAGAAATACGAATTTTTTCATAACATTTAGCTGGAAAGATGACAGTTTTCAAATTTCTTTTAAAATTCGCATTTTGTTAGGTGAATCCAAAACCAATTGCACAAATTTCACTGAAAAGCATTAAAATCTTTTTACTTAAGATGGCTTTTACTTTTATTTCTGATGATTATTCAAATTCTTTCGAAGCATTTTTCCTTCTTTTTTGAACTCTTTCCGAATTCCTCCAAAAAGATCATCTGCCATTAAAACGGGATTCCCTTTTTGCAGGGTTTGCAAACCGGCATATTGAATTACATTAACAATATTTGCGCCGGTGAGATCGTAGTTACGGGCAATTTCATTCAAACTAATTTTCTCATCCAAATCAATTATATCAGGTATATAATTTTCCCAAAGCTTCAGTCGTTCTTTTGCATCAGGATTTTCAAACTCGATAATGGTATTGAATCTCCTTGTAAAAGATGAATCGATATTACCTTTCATATTCGATGCCAGAATAACCAATCCTTCGTATGCCTCAATTCGTTGCAACAGATACGACACCTCCTGATTGGCGTATTTATCGTGCGCATCGCGAACGTTCGTGCGTTTACCAAAAAGCGAATCTGCCTCATCAAAAAACAGTATCCAGTTTTTGTGTGCTGCTTTGTCGAATAATTTCGAAAGATTTTTCTCTGTTTCGCCAATGTATTTCGAAACCACCATCGACAAGTCTACCCTGAAGACATCGCGGTTGGTATATTTTCCCAGCAAGCAGGCAGTCATTGTTTTCCCGGTTCCGGGTGGCCCGTGAAAAAGAATACGGTAACCCGGTTTTATTTTGTCGCGCATCTTCCAGCTATCAAGCAAAATATTGTTGTATTTCAGCCAGGTTTCTATTTCTTTTATTTCAGCAAAAGTTTTATCCTGAAGTACCAGATCTTTCCATTCCAGCTCAGTTTTAATAAGTTGTGCAGGAAAATCGCTGCTTAATTTTGGCCGTGAGATTTTTCCTGTTGTAAATAAATCAACGTATTCATCATCAAGTATCAGCCGGCCGCTCATTTTTGGTTCTCCTGCCGGAACCTGTTCTAAGTATAAAACACTTTTTTGTGCAAAAAGATGGTCTTCTTCAAATATTTGTGCAACCTCAATACGCTTTTCAATATCTTTTCCGGCAAGAATATAAAGTACGGTTTCACCCGTTGGAATAATTCCGCGGTGATTTTTTACTTTCACCCCGCCAAACTCGGGAAAATCGCCACCATTGGGAAGGTACTCGGCAATTATGTTTGTAAAAAAACAGGGGGAAAGATGAGGGATTAATGCGATAAACAAAGTAACCATTTCTGTACCCGAAAGATTGTTCAATTCTACAAAATCACGCAATGCTATTGAATCAATCTTTTCAATTTCTCTTTCAGGCAACTTTTTTTCAACTCCAGTTAATGCATATTCTAATCTGGTTTTAAGTACTTCGGTAAGAAAAGAGAAAATGTATTGTTTTATCATTATTACTTAATTTACTCCAATTCTATTCACTAAGGATTGATTATTATTCTTGAAAAAGCTCTTTTCAATTGATTTGGCGATACCAATCCCGGATGAAGACTTGCCCAAGGATTATAAGTTTGAGCACCGGCTGCCGAAAGTGAAGTTATTGAATATGCATGCCCCGGTGCCAAAACAAGTCCTTGTCCGAGGCAAACAGTAGCTAATGATCCGGTAATAAACACTCCGGTTCTGGCCATCGCATTCACTAATGCATCTCTATAATTGGGATAATCAGAATTTGTTGTTATAGCTGACCGTCCATTAAAAGGTCCCAAAGGATCTAAAATAATAAATGTTGAGATGTAATTAATTATCTCATCCCATGGTATCCAGGATGTGATTACACCATCAACTCCCTTTAAACGAATTCCCCGTCTTCTGTCAGCCGCTTCTACTAAGAAAGTTCTGCTATATATATTTTGAAGATTATTATAAGTAGCCGACGTAACCGTTGAATCATCATCCGTAAGGGTATTGATATAGGTTAAAGCTGCAGCAATATCGGCATCTGAAAAGGCTCCAAAATTATAAATTCGATGTGGTATCCTACCGGTTAGTACCATCATAGGCAAAGATGCAAAGCCTCCTTCAATACGATTATAACCACCGGCAACCGATGCGTAAGCACGTTCTATTGCCCACGGCCAAACTATTCGTTTTGTCCAGTTTACATTGAATGTATCTCCTGCCTGAACCTGCGGACCATGTTCGCTATTCAATACAAGTTGTCTGGCATCTGCAGATGTCATTGTTCCGGCCTTTTCCCTAAGCCGAACTCCTTGCGGATTATATCCGCGGCCAATACCAACTCTTATTCGTGAATTTGAATCAACCAAAGCCTGATTACCAATAACTTGAAGACGATAAAATTCAACACTATAGCCATTTGCCGATTCACTGACTATATTCGTAAGCATTGTTCTGCCTCCACCTGTTGACGACATGGATTGAAGAGTGGCCAATAAATAACAATCACCTATTCCACCTTGCTGAACATCTGCCAGTTCCGGTTGTGAGTCAAATAATTCATGTGTTGTTAATGTAATATTCCATGTTCTTGGGCCGGTGGCTCCCGGTTGATTAATCTGCTCGCTATCGTTTAAGGTTTGACCCGCTGTTACTCTCCTGTCATTCACATCGATTATCCGTTGTCCCGCTTCGTTATGGCTCGATCGGTTTTTTAACCTCTGAAATGAACGTACCTGACGTCCAACATCTCTAAATCCCTGGTCGACTCCGGGATGATTGCCCGGATTTATGTACATGTCCCAATAAGCACCCAACGCAAGTCCTGAACTTAATCCGGCAAATTGTAATACTGAATTAGACGAATGATTTTCTGATATCGGAATTTTTGCCAATAAATCGGCTGCACCTTTACCTTGTACAACCCGATCAGCAACCGCATCGGCATGTTTTTCATAAGCATCGTTTCTTTGTCCAATTCCACTTTTTAGATTTACACCATTTTGTTGTTGAACAACATGCGCGGCCTCGTGAGCTGCGGTATGCAAATTTGGTGCTTTTTGGAAAGCGACTTTGTTACCAGAAGTATACGCCAAAGATCCCATTCTCAAGTTAGAGCTTCTGGCATATGAATCGTTAAATGCTTGAATATTTGAAATATCGTGACTTCCAAATGAAGTTTGAATCTTGTTAAAAAAAGGATAAGAACCAGAACTTCCAAAAAATCCTTTCTTTGCTATATGATGAACTTGTTGTGTTACTTTTTCAGTTTTCGGTTGAATGAGTTCCTCTTCTTCCCCCCCTTGAAATTGAATTGCCAGTTTTGTTTGAACTTCCTCTTCTTCCATCGGTTGAGTCTGAACAGCTTCTTCTTCCTCCTCTGCCTGCCTTTGAATGTCGATTTCTGCCTGCACTTCTTCCTCCTCTTCCTGTTTTTGAACAAAGCCGCTTATTGTTTGAGAAATCGATTTTGATTGAATGGTTGTAGATTGGACAGGTGTAAAAAAGGAGGATGTTTCACTTTGTCCGGCTACAACTCTTTCACCCCCCCGGTGAGATTCCTGTTTATGTTGATAATCAGGTTCTCCAACTTCCAGTTTGGCTTGAGCTGCAAAAAATCCGGTATCGCCAATACCATTATTTGCCTTACTGTTTTGTACAGCACTATTCGTCTTATCCGTTTTTGCTTTCATTTCCTACCATTCTACAAATAACAATTCATCCTTCCACGGTAATTTTATAATGGAAATATTCCATGGTAAACGATCCAGGAGCACATCCTGAACTTTACGTTCAACAATTAGTTTATATCCTTTATCTTTTTGTATTAGTTTTCCGTCGCGGTGTACAAACATTTGCCTTAAACCATCAGGCGATGTATCTTTTAATGCAGGCCAGTTCGAAACAATATTTTTCAAAAGAATTTCAGCTTCATCTTTTACTTCTGCGTTAAGCAAACTTTTTGCGGGCAGAGGTATTTTCAACGGCACTCCACATAAAAACTTCTCCAACAACATGTTCCCCTCAAAAAAGTCTTCGCTTCCTGTAGCACAATAATGCAAAGACTGAATGGCGTTAAACAAGTATTCTTTTTTAATCTTTCCCTTTTTGTTTATCCAATCGAACTTTTTAAAAAATGAATTTAAAAATGGATGAAAAAGAACCAAACCTGCATTCTGAACCATTAAGTTGTTAGTACCTGTTTCAAAAAACAGTGGTTCTTTTTCTTCTCCACTGTGCGATTCCTGTGAAAAAATGGTTGGAATATTCCCAAGAATTGTATTATCAGAGGCCTCAGGATTTTCATTTACCTGAGTATCCTTAATTTCCGCGATGTCACTTTTCAAAATAACTTCTACATCTTCTTCAAGCAAAGAGATGAAATTTATTAATAGTTCATTTCCAATAAAAGGAGATAATTCGTTAGTCGTATTTTTTATGAACTCCTGAATTGCATCTTCGTTGTTTATCCCTTTGGTACTTTGCCTGAACCAAAACAACTTTCTCCATCCTTTAATCTGTTCTTTCTTATTTGATTTAGAAATAGACAGGTCGAGAATCAGTTGTAAAAACAGGTTTCTGTAATCCGACTCCAACCTTTTTAAATAAAGTAGCAAACCTGCTTTATCCTTAATTATATCACTTCCATATGTTCCCATAAAATCAACGATTAATTCATCGGAACACTGAAGAACAAACCGAGACAGTGACTGAGGACTTTTTTGAAAAGTTTCTTTTAATAAAAATTGAAATCCCGGGTCCTTACAATCTTTTAGCCAAATCTCAGGTTTTGTTAACTCTTTGATGTAATCCGCTTTTCCGTACCAGGGCAAAAAACCATTTTCAAGAAAAAATAAAAATGTTGACCGGTAATTCTCATCCGGTAAAATTTGTTTGGGTATTTCATTTTCCCTTTTTTCGCCGGAGTTTGTTTTGGCATTATAAGAAATATCAAATCCATTCAGCGACAAAGATTTATATAATTGCTTTGTTTTGTCACCAACAGATACAGAAGACTCTAAGAGTGAGACTTTTCGCTCAATCTCCAGAACTAAATCCTCTTTCAATTTCCCAGTATTTTCCCATTCGCGGGTGCTAACATCTATATTTAGCCGATCATATCTGATAATCCTGTCCTCGTCAACATACCTGTTTAATATCTCTTCAAGCCGGGGAAAAAACTCTTCGTTCAAAAACGCACTGATATTGTTTTTGATGTGATTAGCTTTCTCTCCTTGCTGAACATCTATTTCGAGAAAAACCTTATGGATAATATGGTTATTTTCTGTCACTTCAGATTAAACTTTGGCGGATAATTACTTTTATATGAGACACGAGTAATTCGTTCTGCTCCACCCTCTTTGCATAAATTTCAATGAACTTCTTCATTGTCACGCTGAACTCCAGTTCCAATTTCTTAATCAAAGAAAGTGTCTCTAAAACCTGTTTTAGCAAACCGATAATTAAATCGTTATATTTCTTAATAATTTCAATACTCTGACATCCAAGAACGTTATAAAGCAAACGAAGCTGAAGTTCGAGTAACAGTAATAACTGCGCAACAATTTCTTTTTGCCGTTGCATTTCGTTAATCATCATTCCTGTATAACTAATCAATTCAAGGAATCGTTCTTCGAGACTACTATTCTCACTTCCATTCAAAAACTTATCGATATTGTCGAGGATACCTTCTTTGTAATCAGCGCTACCTCCATATAATTTTAAAGTACGGTCCAAAATTTCATTGACAATTCCGGAATCAACAGGTTTGAATTCATGGAGAGTTTTAAAATCAGTAATAATGGCTGCCTTTGCTTCATCAATGCAATTATCTCCCTGAAGTTCTTCCACATATTTTGTCACAAACTCCAGTTCTGAAGTACTTGACGGACATGGATCAGCACCATAAGCAACAAGTGATATTTTCCATCGGCTCGGGCTGTCGGGTGTTAAATCAATAATTACCGGATCGGACGATTCGTATGTAAATCCTTCTCCGTTAATGTTCCATTCAAACTTAACTGCATTTTTCGAATTGTTACTCAAAATCAACTGGTTACCCACCTGCTCGGGCTTACACGATGCCTGAGGTGCTGCATTAACTGCTGCCTTCACACCGGACAATTCTCCGTTCAATAGAAATTCAACAGTTCCAACTCCTGCTGCAGTGGGCACAAAAACATAAGCACCGGTACGATCCTTGCTAACACCATTTCCAGCAATTTCAACTTTGCTGTTAGCAGGAGTAATAATAAAAGCATACGAATTTTTATCATTTTCACAGAACTGAGTCTGTTTCAAAGAGATTTCAGAAGCCACCTCTACAAACTCAATATTGTGCTGAGCAGTTGTTTTACAAATTCCGTTTGCTGCCGTAACACGAAGGGTAACTGTCACCTTGTTTTCATCGTTAGCAGGCAGGCTGTACGTATGAGTCGGACTTTGATCGGTTGATGTTTTCCCGTCGCCGAAATCCCAGAGGAAGGTTGCGCCTTCTAAATTTCCGGTTGGAACAAAGGTATGAGTTACTTCGCTTGTTGGTTCTTCAGGCACTTTAAAATCAGCCTGAATCCCCATATAAACGGTAAGTTTGGCATCAGTAATCTGGCTGTTCACCGTAAATCCAATGGGAACTCCCAGCATATCATCCGGGAAACTGTCGGGAATAAGAACTAACCTATTCCCTTCAATTTTAATTCCCGCCGTTGCCGGATCCGTCTGAACCACACCATCAACTGGCGAGACTTCAAATAAAATAGGGTCGGTATCGGTTAAAAGGCAGTATTTATCAGCTTCGAGGCGAAGCGTGGCAGCAGGTTTGGCCATTATATAATTAATTGATGCACAATCGGAACAGCACATATAAGGCAGGGCAAAATCGGCAACTACAGAATTATCGGGCACTTTCGAAGTTCCAATAACTTTTTCCAGCCTTTCTATTCCTTTTAATTTATCGAAATAAGTCCCGTATTTCAATAAATTACTCGTACTTTTTAACAGGGAATACTTTTCGGCAGTTGTAAGTGTATCCAATTTTGAAATGCTGCCAGAAATAGTTGTTTTTGCTGCTGTCAATTCTTCTGCTGCAATTAGTTTTCCTGCTATTCTACCGGTAACAGAAGCTGACGAATCGGAGCTTACTTCTTTGTTTTTATAAACCAGCACGAAGGTTCCACCGGGTTCAACACCTGCTTTGTGTTCCAGTCCCGGGTGCTGTTCAATATATTTTGAAAGTTGTAAACGCAATAGAATTTCTTCTTTACGCTTGTTAACTTCTGCCAGCAATATTTCCAGTTTTTTACCCGAACAGCATACCGTTGAAAGCTGGTTAATCAACAATCCAATAAATGCACGCAAACCAACAGAAAGCTTCGTTGACTGGTATCCTGCCTTAAGTTTTTTCACCAATGCACACAATTGCGAAAGCGATAATTTAAAATCAGTTATCGTTGTTGTATCAACTGCAGCCACACTACCCGGCATAAACTGGGTTACTACATGTGCATGAGCAAGAAGTTCCACAGATTTATTCACTACAAATTCTTTCAAATCAAGATCGGCATTCCACTCATCGGTATCCACTTTATCTTTTAAAGAGGCGCCGGCCGTAGCAATAATATCGTTCACCGAACCTCCTTTATTTGCTTCAATGGCGTTAAATACTTCTGCGCCAATAGTATTTTCAGTGGTAATCAAATTTTCAGTAACAACATCTTTAACGAGTAATGTCTTTGTAAGTACTTTTGAGACAGATGAGGAGACAGAATCCCCTTTCACACCAGCTGATTTTGCTGAAATAAAATCACTTGCCCGCGAATATCCGGTTGTCAATCCGGTTTTAATATCCAGTTCAGTTTCTTTTACATTTGCCCCAGGCACGGCTGTACTAAAACCTGAGAAAAAACTGACAACCTGAGCCAAAATACAATCCTGCTCGGCGGTCCAGGCATCAAGCATTACCGATAAATCTTCAAATTCACATTCGTAGTCATCAATATCAATGGGTTCGCTGTTGATATTTACCGACAAGGCTTTTACATCAAATGATAATCCATACCTTGTTTTCAATTCAATCAGTTTCTCCAAGGCATCACGGTAGTCTTTTCCCAAATGTCCTTCAATTCTGTAAAAATCAAAGTTGTCGATATTGTAATTCAGCGGCTCCTGAATTTGAGGATAGGAAGCTAGCAGATCTTTATGATAACAAAGGTTGGTATCGGAAACAAACCTAAGAGTTTTATCAAAATCCCACGATTTTAAGAGCGTTTCCGAAATATTGTAATAATATGGAATGCTTCGCTTGCTGAGTTCAGGCAATTTATTGGAAGGTGTTATTTTGATATCTCCCGTTTTTGTTTCGAAACTATTAATCATTTCAAACAAACGCGCGGCAAGACTCTGAGCCTTTTGTATTTTTTCACAGCCGGAATTAATGGCCTTCGATTTGTAAAAGCCATGCCTCATTGTTGGATACTCATTATTTATATCCGGTAAATATCCCAGTAATAGATGTTTCGGAAATGCAGTAATATCAGGAAAACAAAGATCATTCAACTGTAACAGCAATTCTTTAAGCTCGTTGTAGGTATCTACCAAATCCTTTAAAAAATCGTATCGATACTGAATGTTAAAAGGTTCGTTATAAGCATCAAAATCGAAATACGATTTGAATTTGTTCAACAAAATAAGCAGAACCGATTTACCCTGATGAATATTTAAAAGACTTCCAAAATTTGTAACAAGCTGAGTAATTGCCTTGCTTAAATTTATTATCAGATCATCGCCTTTTTTAGCACTTCCATGAATCGCAGTATAATAGGCATGTTTTAATTCTTCGTATTTAGAAGCATTCGTTTGATTCAGAATTACTCTTTTAACGGCTAACGAGGGCAGATTGAGATAATCATCAAAAATGTTGTGTTCTGAAAATATGGAATCGTTGCTTGAAACAAACTCCGCATCACTTTTCGAAATAAGTAAAACGCGCAAACGGTTCACCTGCTCAATTCCCTGGTTGTCGCAATCGATGGCCGTACAAAGGTCGCCTTGTTTCGGATACGATTCAAGATACAAAACAAGCACCATTTCTTTCCAGCCTTCAAGCCCTGTGAGTGGTTCGGCATTGTTGGTTTGAGTGGGAAGAAGTTCGTACAAATCGATGGTTGAATATTGCAACTTCCCTTTACCGATAAGTCTCTTAAATTGATCGTAATGAGCTTCGCTATCATCAAACTTTTTAAAATATGGAAAGGAAAGGGCGCTTATTGCCAGCTCCTTATTTGTTGAGTTGTCTTTATCACTCTTCAACTGAATGAGATCGCCGTCGGTTGTAATTCCGACACCCGGAGTAATATAAATTACATTACCTGATATTGAAACTTTAAAACCACATACAATTCCCACCCCGCTCAGGAAAACCCGAGATAGTCTATCCTGGGCATCAAAATAATCGATAAACTCGTTTAATTGCCCCTCGGTTAATACCTGGTTTTCGACAAATGTATGGTACTTGGTTGTAATTTCTGTAAGTTTCGATGCCATCACTTCTGTTATTTAAAGGTTTCCAATGTTCGTACGGCCCAAAATAATCCGACCTTCCAGCTTATCATTTTCGTCTTCGCAATCGATAAGCCTTCCGCTCGGATAAATGGTATTTAGTTCTGTAAGAATTTCTATCAAATCATTTAATTTATCTGCATCCTGATCTTGTCCGAGATTTGTTTTTGCAAGAAGAAATTCCCGGTAAGCATTTTCGAAAAGGATCATGTCATTTTTGTCATCCTCTACCTTTCCTTTTCTGTCTCCAATCCAGCAAATACGGGCAAGTATGTGAGCCGGCAGCTCTTTCCTGATTAACTCTTCCATGTAATTTCTGAAATCCATATTACTGAACCGATAAGTCCAGCCGGGAAGCACAATAGTTACCCGATAAGAATAAGGATCTACAGGCTGACAACTTTCGCAGTTTTCGGTGCAAACCGGCATAAATTGTGTTTGCAAACCATCGGTACCGGTAACATCTGGGAGAAGTAAAACATGCTCAACAATGAACATCCCCTCTTCTGCAAAATCGACTGTAAAAAACCGGATAATTTCCAGAATGGCAGCCATCAGTTCTTCGGCGGTATCGTAATACAAAAACTGGCGGGCAATAATCCGGTCGGTGCTGCCTGGATCGGCATTGGTGTTAATTACATCGAACGAATATTTTCCGGTTGGAGAAACCTGAATTTCAAAATTACCAACCTCACTTTCATCTGCCACACCGGCCTCGAAAGCTGCTGTTACTGTTTCAGGCAAGGTTTCAACTATTTTAACAATGGACTGGTACAATTCTTCTTCGGCAAAACGTGGTGCAGAATATTCTTCAGTAGCCGATAAAAAGTAAACACCTTCCTTATTTCTAATGTGCCAGCGATAGACTTTTTCTCCATCAGAATTGATTAAATTGTACACCTCGATATAGGATTCTGATAAATTCCGGCGCAAAAAATCTTTCACTCCACACAAACGAGCAATTCTCTTTTGCACACCAGCTACATTTTCAGTATCCCAAAGATTTTCGGGTTGTTGTTCGTAGAAATTAAACGCGCTCCCACGCCAGTTGCTGATGCCTTTGTTCGTAATATTCCCATCAGCATCAATAATTTCGCCGTACTCTGATAAAAAAACCTCTTTCGCTTTTATAACCGAACGATCGGCATAATTGCCATAAAGTTCCTTCATCAGGAAAGAATATTTGCTAAATTTCTCTGCAAAACGAGCCAGCAAATGATCGAGTAATTCATTTTTCCGTTCAATATTATTATCTAATTCGGCGAGCAATATTTTGGTTAGTTCTTCATCGTCGTTTTCAGGATAATCGTTAACCAATGCGCTGAAATCTTTAATATCCTTTACCGTCTGTGTAAAATAGGTTGCAGCCAGTTTATTATCTACCGAAAGCAAATCTTTCACCTTATCGAGATGGGCAAAATAGCTGGCAAAAACCTGGTCGAAAAACAATAAATAAGCTTTTAACTGTTTTGCAAGGGCTTTTCGTTTTGTGGTTGCTCTCGCCGTTAATCCAACCTGACCGATTCCGTATGTTTCCGGAAAATCATTCTGTATCGTAGTAGTTTCGCCGGTATTCAAATATTCTCCCTTCGGAACCTTAATTTCCATCCCAACTTTGGCCAGTTCCTGTTTTTCCTTTTCTTCTGCCTCCAAAGCTGCTTTGTATTGTTTTACCTTTTTGCTGTTTACATTAACCGGCAAAACATCTTTGTAATAACTGAATGCACTTTGATCTGAAAGTCGTGGTTTTTTGCCCGGATCGATACAAATCTGCCAGGCATCGTTTTCATTATCAGGATCGAGGCAATCGTTGATCGAAATTTCACGTATCACTTTCACACCTTCAATATCCATAATAATATTGATCAGATCGGAAAGCCTGACCTCTGTTCGCAGCCTGGCGTTGTCAAGTTCTTCAGGATCGATAAAACCATTTTTCAAAGTCGGCCCTTCAAAAATCTGGTCGCTTGTATATCCTTTATCAAACATTTCCTGAAGGGAATAAAACCAGAGATCCGGAGAGAAATATTTTTCGATTGCAATGAGCACTTTCGCATGAACCTTTTCCTCATCAATTTCAGGTTCCAACTCAATTATTGCACATACTTCAATGGCATGCTCTTCAATCTTGCTCACCTCAACCAAGGTTTCACACAGATTCCGGTTTTGATGATAAAGGTTAATTATCTCATTTTTAATGCGAGCAATTTCATCCTTTTTTTCGGCAGTTGTCGGAAATTTATCGTCATCGAGTTCATTAAAATCAACTATAATTTTATACAAACCATTTAGTTGAAACCCGGATAAATTTTGCTCTTCAACATCAACAAAATCATCCTTATCGTACGAAAGAAGATCGTTTTTACAATCAACATACACCGTTTTCTCATACTTCTGCAACCAACAATTTTTCACCCCTTCAATATCGATAAAAAGTTTGCGGTAATCGGCTTCAGTAACGGGTTTTGATGGTAATATCTGGATTGCTTTGAAAAACTGATCCTCGATGGAACGGCTGCTTTCTTCAGGCGTCAGAATATTTTCGATGGGCATATTTATACGCGATGCCAGATCGGTTATGGCATAGCACAACATTTCCAAAATGGTAATACCCGGATCGTGCGAATTGTAATCGGTCCAGATATTTCCTGAGATTTTTTCGATATACTGCTGTCCCATTTCCCGTAAGAACTGGTAATCCAGATCGTTACGACTGGAAACATCTTTTGGTATAGTAATATGTTTGTTTATGCCTGACATGTTTCCGGTGGTTCTGCTGTTGAGTTCGAACAATAATTAATAATATCATGTATTCCGTGTTCTTTTGCTGAAACCAGTATCGATTCAGGTCGGGAAGGAACGGCAACATTTACTAAATTTTCGGGTTGGGTTGATTCAGTTCTCTGGAACAATTTTACATAGCTCACGAAGTCGACATATTCCAGTTCTTCGATATAATTTATTATCACACTTTTATGCAATGAGAGTCCGAACTGAATAGCTGCGGTATTATCAAAAGCCCAGGGCGATAACAAGCGGGTAATATCCTCATTTAAAACAGTTTTATAATACACCTCATCGTAACCTTTATGAAACTGCACCTGAAGATCGACACGTACCTCTTCGTAACCCGGATTGATCACTTTTACGCCGGTTAACGGAGAGTTCAGTTTATTTAAATAGTCCTGGATATTATTTAAAGTCGCCTGGCTCACCCTGGGTTGATAAATATCGAAAACATTTTTATTTACGATATCTGGAATAACCACCAGCACCACCCGTCCGGGAACGAGGTAGTTGGTTTTGGTTACATTTTCCACTACCTTCAAACAGGTATGGTTCAAACATTTTACCTTGTATATTTCCGGGAAATTCTGAAGGACAAGATGCTCGTAATCCCAACTTGTAATTGCCCGGTTTTTATGCCTCAAACGTTCGCTTATTCTCCGGTAATAGGCGGAATCACTTTCTTCCGGCAAACCATCGAACGAATTGTATGGCTGAGTAAGGCCTTTTACCTTAGGAATTCGTTTAACCATTTTCGAAATAGTCTTTTCAGGCAAACCTTTTTCCAGATGTTCCAGGTTATTATCGTTATTTTCAAATTCAGCAGTAACAACCTGTGCATGAATTCCTAACACCTTCGAAACGGCATTGTATTTTTTGTGAATCCTGGCGCGTAGCCAAATATAACCCGCCGGCAATAAAGTATTTGTATCAGTTGCATCCCTCGGAATCACGAATTTGAACATTCCGGATTGAAGGAAATTTACGGTGTTATCTTTAATGATTTCATTCGAGCTTAAATTTTTCCAAAAATTATTGCACAAAACCGCCCATTCCACTTTTTGTTTCCCCACAAAAGTATCGACTTCAGGATCTTCGCTTCCCTCCAACACCTGAATAAGTAAAGAAACAGTTTCCTGAACCTCAGCATTTTCCAAACCAATGTATAACTCACCGCCTTTACAATAAGTTGGAACCACATTTAAAACACCGGCTTCTTCAGCAGAATACAAACCACTTTCTTTTTTCAGATTGACAGACTCTTTCGATTGCCCGTAAGGATGTTCGTGGAACAACACAAAATCCGCTTCATTTTTGTTATAAACTTTTGGAACAACAGAAGCTGAAGCCTGGTAATCAATATCAATTTCTTCAACAAAAGGAGTATATGGTTCATTGGGAATTAAAGTATCCTCCTCATCGCTGCTCATGGCCAAAGCATAAAGCCGGGCAAACATTTCATGAAGGAAGGTTTGATTAAGTGAAAGCCTGATCGGGCCCACATTTTGCTCTTCAGATTTTGGATTTGAAACCAGCAAATTAAGTTCAAATTCTGTAGAGTCATCTGTCGATTCTTTAAAGAGTTGCACGCTCTTTAATCCGCTAACGTTCTTCCATTCTTCTTTATCCTTGTATTCTACCTTTGCTGTAAAATAATCATCTCCGGTAACAATCAGGTTGGTTGGATCAGAAACGATCTGCCATTTTTCCGCAGCTGCAACCTGAGCAATATTTTCCTGAAGATCGGAAGCCAGATCAGCAACATCTTTTGTCACATTTACTTGATCATTTAACGTTTCTACAGCCTCTGTGACTGACGTTAAATCTTCTACTGAAATCTTATCGTAAATTCCATCCAGAAACTGGTATTTTGATACCGTGTTTTTAAATTCTCCCCGGTAAGCATAATACCATGTTTTAAAATCATCGGGTGTATTTTTCCACAGAATACGCAGATTCAGATTCGTCCATTTCTTTTTATACAGCTCTTGGGAACCGACATAAAATTTCGACTTCTTCACTGGCTGGGTTCCAAAGGGATAAAAAGGTTTATCTGCTTTAAGCATGCCAATATCGTTCGAAAGACTTAATCCTTTTACACCCCTCACATCAACATCAATATTGATTTTTGCTATCGGCTGCTGAATCAGTTTACGATAAAGCCGGTGTCCTCCTGAATCTGAAGTATCAATAATTACACGGCAAACCGGATGATCAGTTGAAAAAGCCTGCCCGTGAATTTCAGGATTATAATTTACAACAGCTTCTTTTTCGCGTGGAATTTGAACGACGATATTCAGTGTTTTTTTATCACTTGCAAGTCCGGAAGAATAAACCTCTTCCCCATCTTCATCCAGCACCTTCTCTTTTATGTCCAGCGAATCTGTCCAGGCTTTTTCTCCGGTACAGTAAATTTTTAGATTTTCGATCAAATCATCAGCTGTAATTGAACTGCTTAATTGATTTTTAAAAGTTACAGAAATCCTGACATTTCTCTCTCCTTCACCCAGTTCCAGTATTTCTCCGGCCAACGCAAAACCAATTTTTGCATCTTTGAGTTCCGGATTTCCAAACGGCCACCAGCTTATTTCATCATCAGGAAAGTCTTCTCCATTTCCATCGTAGGAATTTGCAACCGAAGCTCCTTTTATTATTTCCTTGTCGTGATCGTTGCAGACGTTTTTTAACAGCGAGACTTTCGCTTGATTTGCAACCATTTCTTCGGTGGTTTTATAAATTCGTTTTTTGCCATCGGTATCTTTGCCACCGTCGAGTTCGGTTTCTTCCGCAATTTTTTCTGAAACAGCATTTTTTGCCAGCTCGAAAAGAACATGAACTTTGTCGGGTGTGGCAGCTTGTTTCGAGATTTTTAAAACCTCTCCAAAATAAAAATCAAGATGTCTTTGTGTTAGCTTGTTAAACCGCTGTTTGCTAATCTCAATAAGCTTCACAAAAGCAACGAACAATGCAAGGTGCGGAGTTATTTCAGCTCCGGAGGAAACTTCCTGCAGGAAATCTTCCAATTCGACTTCCGACTTAAAAAAACTCTGCCAGGTACCGGCAGCAAGCTGTTCGTTGGAAACATCGAAAAAATTAACGTGCGATGCAAATTCATACGCAAACAACAACCAGTCTCTTAATTCGAAATCGTTTAATTTAACCGAAGACGGATCAAGAGCCTCGATAAAACGCTGCTGTTGCTCTGTTCCTTCGCGCGATAACAATATGTCTTTTCCGCAGTTCGCCATTTAATTGTTTTTAAAGTTACGTTCCTTCGCCTTTATAAAAGGGAAATACCATATTTTTCCTTGAGTTAGTTGTTCTTACAGTATATTCGAGCAGAATCAGCAGTTCGCCTTCCAGTTCGCTATTTGAATTAATCGCTATTTTATTCACCTCAATCCTTGGTTCATGATACAAAATAGCCGTTTTAATCAGATCGATGACATAAGTTTTCAGAGTCAAATTAAGAGGCTTAAACAACAGTTCATCCAGGTTACAACCATAACCGGGAACCATAATCCGTTCACCCAAACGAGTAGAAAGCAAAATTTCGAGACTGCTTTTAATATCATCCTCGTCAGTAAGCATTTTTACCGTTTTGTTTTCCTTCTGAAATTCAGGAGGAAAACTCCAGCCGGTTCCTAAAAAAGATTGTTCGTTTGCCATTTTAACCTCCTATCATTACCGTTGGACAACCTGCGATTATTACTCCACCATGAGTTGTTGAATCACCCATTCGGGCGGCCGGCATACCACCGATCATCACGGTTGCCGAGCCCATAACAATGGTATCGGGAGGTCCGGTGCATGTTGCCATGTCTCCAACTCTTGCGGCCGACATACCTCCCATGAGCACTGTCGGTTCACCCGGTGGTAAAATTGGTCCGCCAACGTGCGGCACTGTTCCTGTTACCATCGGACAGGTGTGCATATCTGTTATTCTTGCTGCTGCTCCCATTCTAATTAATTTGAACCATCGAACCTTTTATCTCAGTTGTTGCCGATGATGTTACACTTGAACCGGCGCTACCATCAGCTTTAAATTGAGCATTGGCTGTCAGATTTACATTTGTACCTTCAATATTCACATCTCCTGTTGCCTTAATATTAATATCCGCACTACTTTCAAGGGTCATTCCTTCTGAATTCAGTGTAATTTTATTGCCATTTTCGTCAACAAGCTCAATCACTCCTTCATCACTCAAAGTAATTTTATTGCCATTTGGAGTTTCCAATTCAATGGATCTGAGATCATCGTTAAACATCAATTTTAACTGTTCTCTGGTAATAAATCCTTTTTCGTGGTTATCGTCTGCAGGTTCAATTGGTGCCGGTTTGGCGCTGCTGTGTAACATTCCGAGAATAACCGGATCGTTTGGATTATCATTTAAGAATCCTACAATCACTTCGTCTCCAATTTCGGGACGGAAAAAAGATCCACGATTATCACCGGCATCCAGAGTTGCCACTCTTGCCCAAACTCCCTGGCTTTCGTTATCAACAATCGGCATCTTTATCAATACACGGTACTCTCCTGCCGGATCCTCTTCAAGTTGAGATACAATAGCCACATGCAAACCATTAACTGCTCCTAATAATCCAGAAGCTGGTTTGGTATTCACATCCACCTCTTCGGTGAACCATTTCGGATTTATTCCGAATTGTGCATCAATCAGCCAGTTGCCACCGGTAATCTGATGTTTCACTCCAGAGACATAAGCTTTGCCGTTAAAACGGTCTCCCACTCCGGCAAGATTAATTGTGGTATTTGGTTTTACATTTGGCACTCCCTGAAATTTTACACGCCCCCTGATTTTGGAAAGCTGATTAAAAAGGCTTTTAGCATTGGCCCATTCCTGCAGACCGGCATCAGTAAATGCACTTCCATCTCTTAACTCCAACTTATCCATTCCTATTACTGATGCCAGTTCTGCAGAAGAAACATTACCACCTAAATCCACTCCCTGTGTATCTGCTTCCATTTCAAATAGATCCTGGTTAGCCTGATCCCAACCGCAAGATGTGATGGAATTAAATTGATTTCTGGCATCCATTTCTGCATCGAATTCCAGAATTGTAGCACCATAAACCAGGCTTACGACTTCTTCCTGACTGTAATCAGGGCTAACAACCGAAATTTTACCATCATCAACCACACTAACTTTCCCGTTTGCCTGTGCACGTGCAATGCAAAAATCCCAGTCGCTAATGTTGTATTGCACCATTTCCGGATGCTCTACGTTCGATTCTTCCACCTCTGTTTCCAGATCGTAATCGGAAAGTATCGTTTCTATAATTTCGCTGTCTTTACTTTCGTAGAAGTATTTATTTTTTCTGCCCACTGAAAGTTTTACGGCTTTATCTCTGCACTCTACAATCAAGACAGCTCCTGTTGAACGGATTTTCAGATTGTGCCGGATTACAATTCCTTTAAAGATGGTTTGTTCCTGAGAATGATAACCGGCCTTAATCTCAATTTCTTTGCCAGGCATGAAGTATTCCTCATTACTCAAAGCAAAATCCTGAGCTGAAGGATCGCCGTCGAGCAGAATGATTTTTGCCCAGGGAATTCGGTTCAGTTCCTTCTCTACAACGATATTCAAAACCTGGTAAACAGAAGACAATTCCTCGCCTTCCACCAAAATTTTGTAAGTAGCAAGATCAGCAGAAGCTTCAGTTTGTATGACTCTTTCTTCGGGCATTCTTACGATACTTTTTCAATGGGTGGAAAGAAAATCTTTTGGCCGGGTTCCAGCTTCCTGAAATTATTAATGTTATTTACCCTGGCCACTTCAAGGTAGTATTTCGAATCTCCGTAAATGCGATAGGTCATCAACGGTAAGGTGTCGCCTTCTTTTACGATTCTAACATGCGTTAAATCAGGTGAAGAATTATTCTCAAGAGCTACACGTAAATTGTCTTCGATAAAACCTTTAAATTTTGCCGTTACCGTTGCCCGTAAAGGAGTTCCGTCGGATTTAAACAATTTAAATGTAATATCCATCTGGGTTAAAACGCCTTTAAATAATAGTGCACCCCAGGTAATTACCAGGTAATTTGGACGATGTTCGTCGCCGTTGTAATCGAAAACAACACGTTTAAACAGATCAATATCATCGGCAATACCAACGCCTTCGTCAACCGAAAGCTGATCGTCGGACTCTCCCGGTTTGCCATAATTAATCAGCACCCCGGTCCGGTCGAAAATAAACTCCAGTTCCAAATCTTCAGGAGGCGTACGATTATATCTCGGCGAAGACGAACTTGTCCCGGAAGCCTGACGCCTGTTCTGCTCCACTTTGTACCTGTAAATATATTTCTCAGGATTCAGCAGAGTTCTGAACTCTCCGTTTGCCACTTCCGTTTGAAACGTCTCGTCAGAATAAGCCTTAATTTGCAGTTTTGTCAATTCTCCAGGCATATCAGCGTTCGTCTTTTTTAGCTAAAATTTCCATTACCTGCTCCACACAAGCTTCAATTATTCGTTGCTCGTTATCTTCACCGTCCGGCTCGGGAGCAGGTGTTGAAGTAGAATTCTCACCCACCACAATTTTAATGTGCATCTCCTTAATTTCGATAGGCATCGCTACAGTACGTTGAAATAGTTATAATTCAGTTCCAGGGTTTCAATGACCAGTTTATTCTGTTCGGCATCAAAATCGCTGATGCTCCATTTTACCGGGTAAGCGTGAACCACATTCCAGCTGATTAAAGGTTGGTGTTCTTCATTTAACAGCTTCACAATAAGGTCTGTTGGTTCGAAATTGAAATCTTCAAGTGCACATCTGCACCAGTCAATCAACTCGGAATCAATCAGCAACCCGCGTTTTAATACCAGTTTTGGATATTTGGAGCGAACCGGAACTTTATGCTTAAAACGATTTTCTCCACCTTCGGCAATCTCTTCCGTATCGACTTCGACACTCAGGCCCGAAACCGACTGGAATTCAAATTCACCCGGGAATGAGGTAAATTCAACTTTAAAATGAAAACCGAGAGGTGGATAATAATCAGCCATTTTTATTCATTTTGAATGGATAAACCTTCGTGAGCCAACTCCATACTTTCAATGGCCACTTCGTTTCCGTCGGCCTTTAAATCTGTTGACTGAATTTTTGTTGGCCAGGCATTTTTAACCTTCCAAACCACTACCGGAGAATGTTCTTCGTTCAGCAAACTAATTGTTATGTTGCGCCTCTCAATGGTGTTTAATTTCACGGTATTCCACCAATTGAAATATTCGTTATCGCTCGCAAACGTTCCTCTTTTCAGAGTAATGTTAGCCCATTTTTGCATTCCGGGCATTTTAGTCTTAGAATACTCAGGGCTGGCACCGTGACGGTACTCAACTACTTCGGTTTCCACATCTAATCCTGAAACCTCAGTGAATCCTATTTTCGTTCCACCCCATTCAACCTGAAAATGAAACTTTACAAGTGGATATTCTGTTGCCATAATTTCTGCTTTTTAGTTATTGATTAAGATTCCTGCATTTTATGTGAGAATTTCAGGATAATAAACTCAGCCGGACGAACAGCTGCCATCCCAATTTCTATATTCATTCTGCCTTCCAGAATGTCGAGCGCCGTCATTGTTTGACCAAGACCGACTTTCACAAAAAATGCCTCTTCGGGTTTCGCACCTGCAAGAGCTCCTGCTCTCCACTGAAGTGTCAGGAAGTTTTCGATCATTGCCCTCACTTTCACCCAGGTATTGGCATCGTTAGGTTCGAAAACAAACTGAGATGTTGCCTTTTTTACAGATTCTTCCACCATATTGAAAAAACGACGTACCGGAATGTAACGCCACTCATTGTCGTTACCGGCTAGCGTGCGGGCTCCCCAAACCAAAGTTCCTTTACCTGCAAAAGTGCGGATAACATTAATCGACTTACCGGTTTCGTGTACATTCAATCTATCCTGCTCGGCGTTGGTTACTTTTTTATCGGGTCCGATAACATTATTAACACCAACATTTGCCGGTGCTTTCCACACTCCGCGATTGACATCAACACGGGCATAAATACCGGCAACAGCGCTTGATGGAGGAAGGGTAACAGTTAATTTGGCCAGCTCAACTAAAATCTGATTGTATAGTTCAGTATTGGCAGTTACGGTGCTATCATTTACTTTCAAACTATCATAACTTGCAGCTGTTGCGGGAGCATCGGTTTGAGTATGATTAATGGTAACATCAACCTCATCGTAAACATAAGGTAATGTAGTTTTTAACCACGGATAATAAGCCGCACCGTATTTTAGGTACTCTGTTCCCAGGCTCATTCCCGAACGCAGAGTTTCAGCAAATGTTGCGGCCTCATTATAAGTATCTATAATTGCAAAACGATCTTGTAAATCGTGACTTTGAGTAACTGCTTCCCTCATCAACTCATAAAAAACGGTTGAAGATGAAACATTGATTGCATCTGGAAAAACAATAAGTGTCGGTTCATCCTCTTTGGCGACTTCTGCTAATCCACCATTAGCTCCCAACGCCGATTTGCTAACACTTGCTCCGGTGTAGTCACCTACAGAAACAATATAACAGGGGCCACCGCCATTGGCAAAATACATTTGCATGGAGTAAAACATAAGGAAGGGAGACTTTGTGTTTGGATCGGGTACTTGGATCGTACGGGTTAAATTACCTGATGTATCGTAAACATCATCTAATTCAACGGTAATATTCTCTTCCGGTGCGGCACTACCAAAATATTGCTCGTACTCGAGTAATGAAGTAATCCTTTTCGGAACATTAAGCAAATCGTTGTCAACAACTTCTTTTGCTTTTTCAGTATAGCCAATAAAGGCGGGAATGGCGGTCTCAACCTGAGCCACCGAAGGCGGGAAAACTGATATTTCCTCTACATAAACGCCTGGTGTTTTGTACGTTGTTGCCATAATTGTTTTGGTTTAAATTTTACATGTATATTTCAGAATATATTTTATTCGTTGCACTTTCGGGCTTGACCAGATTCGCATCAGGATTTGGAAGTTCAATACCATCAAGTTCGATTGAAACAAACCCTTGCGCCGTTAACGGTTGTTTTTTTCTGGTAACCAACTGCCTCGAATTCCCATCTTCTTTCTTAACATCATCTGAACCACTCACCTGCTGATCTTCTTCAAAAAAATATCGCCATATTGTTTCCCTATTTGAAAAACAGATTTGATAGACCTGGTATGGATCACGTATTTCTCCCTGGTTATTTATCACATTAAGGTTAGCGGAATTGCCTTTCATGCAAATTCGTACAATTCCAAACAGGTTTTTCTTTTCGGAAACCGATAACTTTTTAAATTCTGCTCTTTCACCGGCATTACTAACAATGTAATCATCGCTAACCGTGCTGTTTGATCCGTCTTTTTTGATTAAAGGAAAATTATTGGCTTCTGTGTTCAATCGTTTATTTGAAAAGAAAAAAAGCTTACCGGTACTTTCAAAACTTAAATCTGTGTAATTATAGAATGTGTGGTTGTTGAGTTTCAACAAAAAGGTGAATTCAAGGCTGTCATTAACGGGCACAAAAGGGACATGTTCGTTGACCTCGGAGACTTTCGTCCAAACAGTGAAACCTGCATTAGTAGACTTGAAAACCATACGATGGCCGTCAAGCTTTCGACGAGATTCTGCTGAAACTGAGACATGGAAGAATTTTGAAAAATGATAACCGATAAGCTGTTTTTCTTTATCCGCTTCGCTCATGTTCAGAAATTCTTCACCTCCCTTATTCAAAAAATACTTGTGAAGAATCTTCACTTCGAATAGCGGTCTGTATTTTATTGTAAATGACATTAATTGATATCGTTAAATTTTCCGCTAACCTGATTAATCAGCTCAGAACCCGCAAGTTTTTTATTACTTTCAATTTGGATTAACTGAACTTTGTACATAACTGATGGCAGTTGCCGGCCACCAAGAGTTCCCCAGATGTTGTTCCATTCTTCGAAACCGGGAGTATACAATTCAATTACAAATTTGAAATAGTCGGGAACACTCATAGATGCATTGGAGCGGTTATAAATTGTGTTTGCCGAGGTAAAAATTTTTTTCCACTGGAAAAACTCAATGGTTTTCGAGATGCTGATTAATGAATTATTATAGGAATCGCAGTTAGCACTAACTAAAAAATATAAGTTAATATTAACAGGTGGATTTCGGTACTGAGCTTTATTATTGACAACTCTTACCGCTGAAGTATTTTTTAATGCTTTTTCTTCTTCAACATTTAGAAGAGTTATAATAACCTTTCCTTCCAGGTCTGGAGCGTTATCGCTACCAGATTCCAGCATGGCCACATTATTAAGCGTCACAATCTTTCCAAGACCTGCTTCATCGAGGCAATTCCCGAGTTGCTCTTTTAAAATTTGAAGGCTTTCGTAAATCATTCATTACAGTTTAGTTTAAACAAACATTTAGCTTTATACCATACCTATAACATGGCATTTTAACTCTAAACTACTAATGAAAAAGGGCTTTGGCGTCTATCTTCTGTACTTTTGAATCCAATAATTGAACTCCTTGATTTAACAGTGGCTGCAAGTTACGACAATATAAAACACAAGTCAACCTTATTTTAGTTGAAAAAGACAATAAAAAAGAGAAGCCACTAGTTTTCAATCGTTTGGAGGCGATCTTTTTTACTTAAATTATATTTCGATATAAAAATTAGTTCGCCAATTTTAACTCAACAACAAGTTTTTCGATTTGCTTGATCAATTCCGAATGACTTCCAGAAAATTGGTTGAACATCATTGATAAGACAAGTGTTTTTCCGGAGTCTGCCTTTAAATAACCCGAGTAACAACGCACGCGAGTCATCGATCCGCTTTTTGCCTGAAATGTACTTCCTGGTAACAATTTTTTATCAAAACGTTTTAAGGTTCCTTCTCCTGCAACCGGAAGTGAGGCTATAAAATCATCATTGTCTGACATATAAGTCAATAACTGAGTAAAAAATCGTGGAGAAACGGCATCGAAATGTGATAACCCGCTACCATCTTCCATAAATAAGTATTCTGTTGAAATTCCTTTTTGTTCCCAGAATTCTTTCAACAAATCAATGGCCTCGTTCCTGTTTCCATATCCATTTTTTTCAACTGCGATTTGTTTCAAGAAATGTTCCGCAAACAGGTTCACACTTTCGTGGTTGAGCACTTCTCCAATTTCTGTAAGGCTTGGCGATTCCTGAATATAAACGACTTCAAAATCCTTCTCACGAACCTTTTCGTAACTTATTTGTCCACTTACGAATACTCCTTCAGTTGCTAATGCAGTTAGAAAATCATTTGCTAAAATTTCTTCAGGTTGATGCATGGCAGCTTTTATAGTAAATGCTTTACGATTTCGGGGAATAGTTCCCCTGATGATTCGGGTTTTATCGAACGGGCCTCCAAAAACATAAGCATTATCAATATTATCGTCGGCCGAACGAACTTCATTATCAATGGTCATTCCTTCAATTTTCGGATAAGTGGCAATAACCTTTGTAAGCTTGTCCACCTTTTTAGGCGATGAAAAGGTGATACGAAACATGTTATCGTAAACCGTAAAAGCGTTTGGACCGGCACCATAATAATTACCAATATCACCCCAAATCCAGGTGTCAGGTACTCGTTCCGAATCGAAAACAGAACCATCCAAAACCAGGTTTCCATTTACCTTTTTTATGCCGGCATCCTTAATTTTTCGGGCCCAGTTTATCAAAAAATCGGTGTAATGCTCCTGAAAGTATTCCGAGCCTAAAGCCGGATCAGCACCTCCTATTAAAACAATATCGCCGTTCAACTCACCTTCTTTCCCAATATTTCCTGTAAATCCAACTTTTGTTTCGAAACGATAATCTGCACCCAGAATTTCGAAAGCTGTGGCAGTGGTTATTAATTTCATTGTTGATGCCGGCACCAACATTTTATCCGCATTCAAATTATAAACAGTTTCTCCTGAGGCCAAATCAACCACATGCATTCCAACAGAAGCATTTTTATATTCGGGAAGTTTCAATAAATCGGATACCGCAGTTTCAAAACTATTTTGCGCCCATAACTGAAACACTATAAAAAGAGAAATTGAAAGGGAAAAAATACGTTTCATCATTTTTGTTACATTTGAGTTCTCAAAAATAACAGATTTAACGACATTGAAAGGCTGACCCAACAAGTATGTTACGGTCAACTGGTAAACATAACAAAGAACAATGCTGAGAACAATTTTTATAGTGGGAGCCGGAGGTTTTATAGGCAGTGTGATGCGTTACCTGGTTCAGATATTTGTGGAGAAAGGAATGTCATCAACTTTTCCGTGGGGAACTTTTGTGGCCAACATTGCAGGAAGTTTTATTATAGGGATGGTATTTGCACTGGCACAAAAAGGGAACCTGTTAAATGCCGAGTGGCGAATGTTTCTGGCTGTGGGTTTTTGTGGTGGTTTTACTACATTCTCTTCGTTCGCCTACAATAATTTAACCATGCTGAAAGAACAAGCTTTCGGACAGTTTATCTGGAACGTTGGGGGCAGTTTGTTTTTCGGTCTGCTGGCTGTTTACCTTGGAATGGTATTAATAAAGGTTATTTTTTAAATCCACTGCTCAAACAAATAGAAATAAACTTATCCCCAACGCCGTTCAAATCTTCATATCATTCCCATATTATATAACAATAAAAAAGTTTCGTTTTCTACATCTCTTTTTGAAACTTCTTATCCTGATTTTCTGTAAAAATCTATAGTTCTCTCATTATTAAACTTAAAAACTAAAGGCCATGAAAATATCAGAAAAAACAGGGATTCTTAAAATCTACGTTGGTGAATCGGATAAAATAAACGGAAGGGTTTTATTCGAGGAAATCGTTTTCGAAGCCCGGAATGCAGGTTTGGCCGGAGCTACAGTTTACAAAGGAATTATGTCGTTTGGGGCCAGCCACTCGATACATACCATGAAGATATTTGCCTTATCGAGCGACCTTCCCATTGTAATAGAGATTATTGACAACATTGAAAAACTGGATGAGTTCACCAAAAAAGTGAACGAAATAATGGAAAAAAGCAAACGAGGCGGAATAGTCACATTCCAGGAACTGAGCGTTGTGCGTTACGAAAAGGGTGAAAAATATCGTGAAAATTATATCTAATCCCTATTGTAATTGGATTTACCAATTAAACATAGCAATACGTTGTTAAAAGAAAAGACCACTTCAAAAAGCTGAAGCGGTCTTTTCTTTACAGTATAAATGAATTTATTTGGATTTTCTTATTTAATCAATTCAAAAGAAGCGGTTACCTGGTTTTCCGGATCACTTTCAGAAACTGCTGTTAAGGTAATTTTAGCCGCATCGCTTGCGCCATCACCACATTCAAAATAAACAGGAACAGAAGTTTGACCACCGGTTTTTGCAACAGCAAGTTCATTCAAAACTTCCGATTTCCATCCATCACCTTCAATTGCCACTTTTAAACGATAGATATCGTTGTTATAACATGCTGATTTCGAAGAAGAGTCATCGTTATTGTTTAAGGTAAACATTACAACATTTCCTTCTGCTTTTTTAGGAGCCGACAATTGAAAATCTCTTTTTTGCGAACCGTTACCATCGAGCGATTTTACACCCAGTGTGTAAGAAAGAATTTCGTCTTCGTTTTTCGCAATATCGATCACATAGAACTGAAGGCGGTTGTAAGGATCAGTATACTCAAATTGACTACCTGAATTTAATCCTGCGTGAAAAAGTGCATCGTTCAACTGGCGGTAATCAGCAATGGTACGCATCACTTTTGTTCCGTCGGGCTTAACGTAATCTACCATGTCAATATCTTCAGGATGAGCATCAATAACCCAGTTAAAACAGTTAAATCCGTTCACACCTCCATTGGTACTTTCTTTATCTCTGTTTTTTGCCAGTAGCACACCATTATCCGGACAATAAGAATCGTAACCAATTCTTTGTACTACCTCTAAAGAATAATAGTCGTAATTGGGGATACCCGGTGAAAGCGGATTTTCAGCCGGATCATCTGCAGGAGTGCGATCATGCGGTTCTTTTCCATCAAGTTTTACAATCATACCTGCATATTCACCTTGCAGAGGATCGACTGCACGGGCTGTTACTTTTGCCACTGCCAATCCCGTAATTGCCAGGCTGTCGCGGCTGAGTGTCAATACATCTTCATCTGTTATAAAACCGTTTTTCATTCTGTTCCGAAGCATTAATCCGGCCGGCATTGCTGCTCCACCAATAGCCGGAACAACCCAACGGTTATGAGGTCCGCCGGGGCCATTAAAACAACCTCGATCCATCATATCCCAAGTACCAGAACCTGCTCTGCGATAAGGAGTAACATACGGATTATTATTGTTATCGCCGATTCGGAATGCATAATGTCCCAATTCGTGAGTAATGGTTCCCGAATTTTCTCCCTGGCGCAACGATGAAATTCCCCATTGCATGGCACCGGCTTTCCACGAAGTCCAGGGAACATATCTTGTAGACACCCAACGTGGTTTTTCCGGATTAGGGTTCCCCCACTCCGCAGGAATATCTTCTTTCGAATTAAACTTCATTTCACCGAATTCCTGCCAAACACCGGTTTCGTCGTAACTGGCATAAATACGGAGAATGGCGTCGTAATTCTTTTTTAAATCTCCGGCATCGGCACTCCATAAGGCATCAACATCGCGTTCCATTCTTCCGTTTGGCTTGCTTCCATCAGGCGTAAAATCGTTTTGGCCCCATTCATTCAAACCATATTCCCACAGATTTTTTGGCAAACGATAAGGCCCGAAAGCATCCACCTCGGTAATTCCAAACTGGCCGCGCGATTGCTCCATCCAGTATCCGTTAATGGTTTGGCCATGGTTGACTTCTGATGGTTTTACATAAAAATCGCGATAAAACTGGGGTACATCTTCTCTTTTTATCGGATCGATTTGAGGATTTCCGAATAAATCTGAACCTTTCGGCAGTGTAATAACAAAAGGCTGATCGGGAAAATCAACTGCCACTACAGCCATTTTAAATCCACGCTTAGGTTTTAACGATGGGTCGGCCCAATTTTTTCCGGGAATAGGTTTGTAATCATCCCATGTCATGTCGTCCTGATCCTGCACTAACTGCGGATCAATTGGGTCAGGTTTATTCTCCTTTTTTGCCGGCTCTTTCTGGCTACAAGCAAAAAACATCAGAATAAATAATACGGAAGCAAATTGAAATGCAATATTCTTCATCTTATTAAAATTGTTTGTTTTCAAAGTTCCGTCAGCTGACGGATGAAACTCGTATAATTGATTTTATTTAAAAACTTCGGGCACAAAAAAGCCAAACAGATATTACAAAAACAATGACATTTTACACACTACATGACATATTGAAACATTTTCTATTATTTCGGAAGATTATTTCTATATAAAAACAAATAAACAAACACAATTGAAACTCCTCGCAGCAAAGCTGACGAGGAATCCGATTCCGTCAAGGACTTTTTTAGTATTTTGTTCGCTACCCCCGCAGCAGAGCTGACAGGGAATGCGCTCACCGGAATTCAAATACACAACAATCCAAAATTATCATAAGGTCCTGCAAATCTTCATACTTCATTTTTAAACAATAAATGAAAACTTAAAATACTATCTATTCATTATCAATCGCACCTTCAATAAAAGACCTTTCAATCCTTTATCTTCAATACCTTAACTAAACGTTAATAAACAAAATGTTGTTTCCAATTAGCATTTTCCGGGGATATGGTAGAACAATTATTTAATATTTTCACGCCGCAGTTAAAACAGACCTAAAAGCTCGAAAAAAAGAGTCTTTTCAGCTGTTTCAGCAAAAAAACCAGAAAATAAATATTAATATGAGTTTTACACACGAAGTTGAAGGTATGATTTGCGTTGCTAAGGGAGCAAATCATGGCCCGGCTCCAATTCCTCAGGAAGGAAAATGGACTAAAGCCAAAGAAGTTACAGACATTTCGGGTTTAACCCACGGTATTGGTTGGTGTGCGCCACAACAAGGTGCATGTAAATTAACACTGAATGTTAAAGAAGGTATTATTGAAGAAGCATTGGTTGAAACTATCGGTTGTACCGGTATGACTCACTCAGCTGCAATGGCTTCTGAAATTCTTCCTGGAAAAACAATTCTTGAAGCACTAAATACCGACCTTGTTTGTGATGCTATCAACACTGCAATGCGCGAGTTATTCCTTCAAATTGTTTACGGTCGTTCACAAACTGCTTTCTCTGAAGGTGGTCTGCCAATTGGTGCCGGTCTTGAGGATTTAGGTAAAGGTTTACGTGGTGTTACCGGTACATTGTACGGAACATCTGCAAAAGGACCTCGTTACCTTGAAGTAGCAGAAGGTTATGTTTCTAAAATTGCTTTAGATGCTGATAACGAAATTATCGGTTACGAGTTTGTTCAGCTTGGTAGAATGATGGACATGATTAAATCGGGTAAAGATGCTAATGAAGCCTTGAAAGAAGCTACAGGAACTTACGGACGTTTCGCCGATGCAGTAAAAACCATTGACCCACGTAAAGAATAGGAGGAAAGAATTATGCCATTATTTGAAAGTTACGATAGAAGGATTAAACAGATTGAAACTGTTTTAAATTCATATGGAATTGCTTCAGTAGAAGAAGCAAAACAAATTTGCGACGATAAAGGTGTTGATGTATACCAGATTGTAAAAGATACACAGCCTATCGCATTCGAAAATGCAATGTGGGCTTATATTGTAGGTTCTGCAATTGCCATTAAAAAAGGACAAACAGTAGCTTCTGAAATTGCTGCTACTTTAGGTGAAGGGTTACAGGCTTTCTGTATTCCGGGATCGGTTGCTGATGACAGAAAAGTAGGTCTTGGTCACGGTAATTTGGCTGCCATGTTGCTTCGCGAAGAGACAAAATGTTTTGCTCTTTTAGCTGGTCACGAATCATTCGCTGCTGCTGAAGGTGCAATTAAAATTGCCAATTTCGCAAACCGCGTTCGTAAAGAGCCTTTACGTGTAATCCTTAATGGATTAGGAAAAGACGCTGCAAAAATCATCTCACGTATCAACGGTTTTACTTACGTTCAAACTAAATTCGATTATAAAACCGGTGAAGTTGAAGAAGTTAGCCGTAAAAAATACTCAGAAGGTACTCGTGGCGAAGTAAATTGTTACGGTGCCGACGACGTACGCGAAGGTGTTGCAATTCTTCATAAAGAAGGTGTTGACGTATCCATTACCGGTAACTCAACTAACCCAACACGTTTCCAGCACCCAGTTGCAGGTACATACAAAAAAGAATGTGTTGAGCAAGGTAAAAAATACTTCTCTGTAGCATCAGGTGGTGGTACAGGTCGTACACTGCACCCTGACAACATGGCTGCCGGTCCTGCTTCATACGGTATGACTGACACTATGGGACGTATGCACTCTGATGCTCAGTTCGCCGGTTCTTCTTCAGTTCCTGCTCACGTTGAGATGATGGGATTGATCGGAATGGGTAACAACCCAATGGTTGGTGCTTCTGTTGCTGTTGCAGTAGCAGTATCGCAAGCTATGTAGTAAAACCATTCGCAACATTTGTTGTGAAAAAAATATATTTAAAGGCACAAAGTTTAGGATAAATCCATAGCTTTGTGCCTTTCTTTTTAAACATACGCTAATAATGGAGAAGAGTAATATAAAAGAATTATTCATTGCAGAAGCTCAAAAAAACTTCGACGAAGGTTATGCCTGCTCACAGTCGGTTTTACTTGCTTTTGCCGATCATTTTAAATTAGATAAAACCACGGCCAAGCGTATTTCAGCTACTTTTGGAGGAGGTATGGGCCGCTTGCGTGAAACCTGTGGCGCTGTAACAGGAGGATTTATGGTTATGGGCCTGGCATTTGGGAATGAAGAACCGAAAGACATGGATACAAAACTTAACAGTTACCGAAAAGTTCGTGAATTGAATAAACTGGTTGCTAATATTCACGGAACCACTAATTGCCGCCAACTTCTAATTAAACACGCCACAGAAGATCAGGTAAAAGACAGAAAACATCATAAAATTATTTGCAGAAAAGTAGTTGGCGATGCCGCCGGATTGGTTTTCGATATTTTAAGAGATGAACAGAAAATTTAATTAAGGTCTGTAACTTTAATACATTTCTAATACCGATACTTTAAACCCTAACATTTTCTGCCTGAATAATGCACTGTATACCAACCACAAGTATCATTGCACACCTGTGTAAAAATTAGTAACTTACCACGATTGTAAAACGGCAGCTAAATTCAGAGTTAAAAATCCATTAATCTTGCCCAATTGTTGAAACAATTTAGAGTCAGCCGCGTTTACTTTTCAGAAATTCAAAACATACAAACGTAAGTTAAATAATAAATTAAAACTACTCACATGTTAATTAGCGACGTAAAAGCAAGAGAGATTATCGATTCTCGTGGTAACCCAACTGTTGAAGTTGATGTAACACTCGAAAGTGGTGCATTTGGCCGTGCGGCTGTTCCGTCAGGAGCATCAACCGGCGAAAACGAAGCACTTGAATTACGTGATGGCGACAAAAGCCGTTACTTAGGGAAAGGTTGTTTAAAAGCTGTTGCAAACGTTAACGACGTTATTGCAAAAGAAATTATTGGGATGGATGCTACTGACCAGGTAGCTCTTGACAGCAAATTACTGGAACTTGATGGTACAAAAACAAAATCCAACTTAGGCGCAAACGCTATGTTGGGTGTTTCATTGGCTGTTGCAAAAGCAGCTGCTGAGTACTCAGAACTTCCATTGTACAAATACATTGGTGGAACTAACGCAAAAACATTGCCTGTTCCAATGATGAATATTATTAACGGTGGTTCTCACTCTGATGCAACTATCGCTTTCCAGGAATTTATGATTCGCCCTATTGGTGCTCCTACTTTCCGCGAAGGTTTGCGTATGGGAGCTGAAGTATTCCACGCGTTGAAAAAAGTATTGGCTGCTAAAAACCTTTCAACTGCAGTTGGCGACGAAGGTGGTTTTGCTCCGATGTTAGGTGGTACTGAAGAAGCTATCGAATCAATTCTTACTGCAATTGAAAACGCCGGTTACAAACCGGGTCGTGCAGAAGATGGTGGCGATGTTTCAATCGCAATGGACTGTGCTTCATCAGAGTTTTACAAAGATGGTGTATACGATTACAGCATTTTCGAGCCAAACGGAGTAAAACGTACTTCTGACGAACAAGCTGCTTATTTGGCTGAATTGATTGCAAAATATCCAATCGATTCAATCGAAGACGGTATGGACGAAGGCGACTGGGACGGATGGGTAAAACTGAACGCTGCAATTGGCGACAAATGCCAGTTGGTTGGTGATGACCTTTTCGTAACCAACGTTGAGTACCTGCAAAAAGGTATCGAATTGGGTGCTGCTAACTCAATCCTTATCAAAGTAAACCAAATTGGTACACTAACTGAAACGTTAGACGCAATTGAAATGGCACACCGTGCCGGTTACACTTCAGTAACTTCTCACCGCTCGGGTGAAACTGAAGATTCAACCATTGCCGACATTGCAGTGGCTACCAACTCTGGTCAGATTAAAACAGGTTCTATGAGTCGTTCAGACCGTATGGCTAAATACAACCAACTGCTTCGTATTGAAGAAGAACTGGGAGCTAGCGCTATCTACGGATACAAAAAAATCTACAAGAAGTAGGGATCTGCGGTTTAAAAACGCATAAATCCGGAGGTTATAAACATTCGATCCCAGAAGATATAAAACCGTCTTTCGTTTGATAGACGGTTTTTTTTTGCCCTTTCCTGAACCAATCATTTCAAATGATCCATTTTGCTCCGTTCTTTAGGGCGGTGGTAATTTCAACATTATAAAATGGTTTTAGTCTTTAATCATTAGTGTTAATGGCTATGAGCCCAAATCTATTTGCATGCAGGAATTCACCAAGCTAAAGCATGGTGTAATAAAACTGTATTTCGAAAGATATGTGACTTTATGTCCTTAGAATTAATTGCGAGATTAGAAATAATAAGTTATACATGAACAAAGCACCTAACTTGCTTGCTTTATAAAAAGACTGAATAAACTTTATTACGCAATGATAAAAAAATCTGGCATATTCTTATTATTGCTTTTTGTTTCGCTAATGACAAGAGCACAGGCTCCCAGTGGCATTCCTACCGGAAAAGCTGAGCCATTGGAATTGAACCTGGTAAACATCATTTTTTTCATTGTAATCCCGGTTTTAATAATAATCCTATACATTGTACGCAGACGCAACAAGCGAAAGTAAACGAAGCTACAGCAGGTTTATAGTTTAAACTTCTGCACAAACTCATCCAGTACTTCTGTAAGTTTAGGATAACCGATTTCTTCCAGATCATAAATTACTCTTGTGCTTGGTTTGTTGATCTTTATAATTCGCCCCAGATCAATGGGTGTAGCAATAATTACTGAATCACAATCGGTAGCATTAATGGTGGTTTCAAGGTCTTTTATCTGTTCTTCGCCATAACCCATTGCAGGTAAGAGTGTACCAACATCCGGATATCTTCGGAATGTTCGTGCAATTTTCCTAACAGCGTATGGCCGCGGATCAATCATTTCAGCCGCTCCAAACTTTTTTGCTGCAACCGTTCCCGCGCCAATCTTCATTTCACCGTGAGTAAGCGTTGGCCCGTCTTCAACAACCAAAACACGTTTCCCTTTTATTAATTCGGGTTTCTCAACCTTAATAGGACTGGCACCATCAATAACAATCGCTTTGGGATTAATCATTGCGATATTTTCGCGAACAAGTTGAATTTTTTCCGGTTCAGCAGTTTCCATTTTTGTTATAATAATAACGTCAGCTGTCATTAGGTTAACTTCGCTGGGATAATAAGTTAACTCTGCTCCGGCCCTGTGCGGATCAGCCAAGGTAATTAATAGATCAGGCGTATAAAATGAATAATCGTTATTTCCTCCATCCCAAAGAATTATGTCGCAACCATCAGGATCGTTTTCGGCAGCACGTAAAATTGCCTCGTAATCGATACCGGCATAAATAACATTTCCACGTACAATATGCGGTTCGTATTCTTCCATCTCTTCAATGGTACAATCGTGTTTCACTAAATCATCCAGAGTTGCAAAACGTTGTACTTTCTGCTTCACAAGATTCCCATAAGGCATAGGATGGCGGATAGCAACCACTTTTAGTCCTTTTGCCATCAACTCCTGAACTATTTTCCTGCTTGTTTGACTTTTTCCGCATCCGGTACGTGTAGCACAAACCGAAATCACCGGTTTTGTACTTTTTATCATGGTATGTTTCGGGCTCAGCAACGTAAAATCTGCACCGGCTGCATTCACCCGGGCACTCATGCGCATAACATATTGGTTGGGCACATCGCTGTAGGAAAATACACAGGTATCAACATCCAAATCAGCAATTAAATCCTCGAGTTTATCCTGAGCATAAATCGGGATACCTTCGGGATAAAGTTTTCCTGCCAGCTCTGCAGGATATTTCCGGTCTTCTATATCGGGAATTTGGGCGGCTGTAAATGCAACAACATCATATTCATCATTGTCTCTAAAAAAAGTATTGAAATTATGGAAATCTCTTCCGGCTGCACCCAGAATTATCACACGTTTCTTATTCATAATACTTAAGTTTTGATTTTTATATAATGTAAATAGTTTTGGCTGAATAAAACAGGATAAAACTCAGGAAGAAGAAATGATTCTGGATAGTAGATGTTCGATACTTGATTTAACCTGACGACTGTGACTGCCTACTTTTTAAGATTCTCAATCCACCTCAAAATTTTTTCGAAATGGGTACCTTCCCAATAAATCTGTCCACATCCAGAGCATTTCCAAAATTCATTACACATAGAAAAAGTATCTTCAGGGACTTTACCTTTAACCGCTTCTGCATCAACTTCTGTTAAACTACCATTACAAATGGAACATCGTGAAAATGGCCGGAAACTGTTTTGTAATTGCAGCCGCTCCACTACCTCCCGAAGTTGTTTTTGGGGATCGCTATTGCGTACCCAATAACCGTGTGTTGCCGCTGTATGTTTCAAAACGCCTTTATCGCGTGTTAAAATTATGCGCTTTTCATTAACTGATATTTGCACAATTTCATCATCTTCCAGGTCGTTCCGAAACAGGGTATCAAATCCCAGCAAGCGTAATTTTTGCGCCAGTTTTCCCAGATTAACATCCACTACAAAACGCGATTCGCGTAAAGGTTTCGGGCGTAGACGAACGACAGGAGATATGTCCAACGACTCAAAAACCGGGTAAACAGAAACCTGCTCCCCTCCTTCCAGCAAAATTTCAAAATCAACAGAAACACCGTCAACCAGAATCAAGTCCACTTCGGTATGCGGCACACCAATTGCTTCAATGCTATTTTTCACCGATGGTGTACCTGTAAAATTATATTCAAACGATTTTTTACGCTGATGAACAGGTAAAAACTCGTTCAGCTCCTCGTAAAACCGAAAAGTGCATGTCCTCAATATGGCTTTATGACTAATATCCATTCCTCCCAAGGCACATAATTTTCTCTAAATTTACAATAATTTCCTAAAGGAAATTTCTGTCCCCACTGTTACACCCCTCACTAATACAGTTTGAAAAAGCTTCTAATAACTAACATCTTAAAACGAGTTTGCATTTCAATTAAACCGTCCAAAATCATCCCTGGATAAAAATATATAATTGCGACTTTAATGCTTTTTGTTATTTTTACAATATCAAATAAATTTAAAGCATTTGAAGCAAAAATATCGACTGTTAGATAAAGCATAATTGCTCAGGTTAACAGAGATGAACAGGTAAGTAAAATCAATTAAAACATGCATAAAAACAATAAATTACTTTATATGAACAACAAATTTATCACCATTTTAATGATGGTATTTCTATTTTTTGGATGCACTGTAAAAGGGCCCGATAAAACGGTATTCCAGTCATCGTTGCTCCAATACGATTCTCAGATTGATGAAATTATAGAGCAAATGACTCTTGAAGAAAAAGTAAACATGCTACACGGCAAACACATGTTTGTATCGGCCGGAGTTGAACGACTGGGTATTGCAGACATGGTTTACGCCGACGGTCCGTTTGGGATTCGCGAAGAAATGGAAGCTGATGGATGGGCCGGACTTGGATGGGAAACCGACAAAGCCACTTTCTTTCCTACCGGTTCGGCACTGGCAGCAACCTGGAGTCCGGAAATGGCTTATAAATACGGCACAGGAATGGCAAAAGAAGCACGGTTACGAGGCAAGGATGTAATTTTAGGACCTGCAATAAATATTCAGCGTATACCTACCGGAGGACGAACCTACGAATACATGAGCGAAGATCCCTTCTTAAGTTCGCAGCTTTCGGTTCAATATACCAAAGGAGCTCAGGATAATGGTGTGGCAGCCTGTTTAAAACACTTCGCAATGAACAACCAGGAAAACAACCGCGGGACTGTGAATGTAATTATTGGCGAACCTGCCATGCGCGAAATCTACCTGCCTCCTTTTAAGGCAGCCGTTCAGGAAGCTGATGCATTTAGTGTTATGTCGGCTTACAACAAGGTAAATGGCTGGTGGTGTGCCGAAAACGATATCCTACTCAATAAAATCCTTCGCGACGAATGGGGATTTGCAGGTTTTGTAGTATCCGACTGGAGCGGAACCCACTCAACCGTAGAATCAGTAAAACACGGATTAAACGTCGAAATGCCCGATAAAAAATATATGGGAGAAGCCCTGCTCGACTCGGTAAAAACCGGAGCTGTTTCTGAAGACATTATCGATCAGCGTGTACGAGAGATTCTGCGTGTACGAATGGCCGTTGAACCTATTCCGGCAGAACAAGCCAACAAGGTTGTTACATCGCAACCTGAAAGCCAGAAAATTGCCTACGAAGTAGCTACCAAATCAATTGTTTTACTCAAAAACAACGGAATCCTGCCGCTTCAATTAAAAGATAAACCGACCATTGCTGTAATTGGCGAAAACGCTGTTCGCAAAATGGGAAGCGGCGGAATTGGTGCAGGTGTTAAAACATTGTATGAAGTTACTCCCCTAGAAGGTCTGAAAAATAAAATCGGAGATCAGGCGAACATTGTTTATGCCCAGGGTTATGTACCTGTTGTACTGGATTATGCCCGTATTTTTGGCAACAAACCACAGGAAGAAGTTGACAGGGAAGAAAAAGAAAAGGCAGTTCTAAATAAAAAGCTTAACAAAGAAGCCGTTGCACTGGCTGCCAAAGCCGACCTGGTGTTGTTTATCGGTGGCGATAACCGTGCCGTTGAAACTGAAGCTAACGACCGCAAAGATATTTTCCTGCCATCGGGACAGGATGACCTGATCAAAAAAATTGCGAAAGTAAATAAGAATATTGTTACCGTATTGGTAAGCGGTGCACCAAACGACCTGAATACAGTAGAACCGGTTTCGAAAGCACTGGTACAGTCGTGGTTTAACGGCACGGAGGGAGGAAATGCTTTGGCTGATATTCTTGTAGGTAACATTTCGCCAAGCGGCCGACTGCCTTTTACTCTGCCCGTAAAACTTGAAGATTCGCCAGCTTATGCTCTTGGCAACTATCCACAGGGTGAAAAAAGCAGCGATATTTTTGTTGACCTGGTAGATGAAAAAGAAACAGAAAACACGTCTAAAACCGAGACTTCAGAAAATGATCCGAACACAGCTTATTATAGCGAAGAATCGCTGGTGGGTTACCGCTGGTTCGACACAAAAAAAGTTCCGGTAAAATACGCTTTCGGACATGGATTGAGTTACACAACTTTCGATTACAACGAACTTGCCACAACTAAAGACACCTATTCTGCCGATGAAAATATTTCGCTTTCATTCGACTTGAAAAATACAGGAAAAATGGATACAGAAGAGGTAGTTCAGGTTTATATCCATCGTATAAACCCATCTGTAGAATGGCCATACAAGGAGTTAAAAGCTTTTCAGCGGGTTGCACTTAAAACAGGCGAAACCAAAAAAGTAAACCTGGAAATTCCTGTAAAAAATCTGCGGTACTGGAATGAAAAAACACAGGCATGGGACGACGACCTTTGCGATGTAATGCTGATGGTGGGTGCATCTTCAGCAGATATCAAACTCCAGAAAAAAATCTCGCTTAAGTAAAAAAGGCTAACATAAATTTTTGTGTTAAGGGCCCGGTATTTTTGCCGGGCTTTTTTTATAATCAATTCTGAAAAATAACGCGCCTATAAACAGTAATGCTTATATTTAAAACACTAAAATCCAAAAAGATTGATACTTATATTAAGCTTTATTTTGGTAAAATTAATTTGCACTATTTATTAAAAACAAATGAAAATATATCTTGATTATAATGCCACTACTCCCATTATTAAAGAAGTGGTAAATGCAATGCAACCCTATCTGAATGAATATTTTGGCAATCCCTCAAGTTCTCACAGTTTTGGTACAGAAACAAAAATAGCTATTGAAAATGCACGGAAACAGGTTGCTGCTTTAATTAACTGCCAGCCCAACGAGGTAATTTTTACCAGCGGGGGCACAGAGTCGAATAATTATGCCATTAAAGGATTTGCCTATGCAAATGCGCATAAAGGAAAACATATCATAACCTCAACAATCGAACACCCGGCAGTAATTGAAGTATGTAAATACCTGGAGAAAAAAGGTTTTAGTATTTCATACATTCCGGTTGATGAATCCGGCTTGATTCAATTGGATAAACTGGAAGCAGCTATTACACCTCAAACCATTCTCATATCAGTAATGCATGCCAATAACGAAATCGGGACAATCCAGCCCATTTCTGAAATTGGTGAAATTGCCCGGAAGTTCAATATCACTTTCCATTCCGATGCTGCACAATCGGTTGGGAAATATCCTGTTGATGTCAGGAAAATGAATGTTGATTTATTGTCGGTTGCTGGCCATAAACTATATGCACCAAAAGGTATTGGAGCCTTATATATCCGCGATGGCGTAACTCTCGAAAAATTGATCCATGGAGCTGATCATGAACAAAATAAACGTGCCGGGACTGAAAATGTGCTTGAAATTGTCGGGTTGGGGAAAGCCTGTGAAATTGCACACCGCGATTTAACTAAAAATATGGAGCATCAAAAGAAAATGAGGGATTTGCTTCATAATAACCTGTTGCAAAAACTTCCTGAGATCAAGTTAAACGGCCATCCCAAATTGCGCCTTCCTAATACATTAAACCTGAGTTTTAAAGGACTGGAAGCCAATATCCTGTTAAACGAAATGGAATTAAATGGTATTGCCGCATCGGCAGGGGCAGCTTGTCATACCGATTCGATTGATGTTTCGCCCGTGTTGACCGCAATTAAGCTGGATACTGATTATGCAATGGGGACCATCCGTTTTTCCGTTGGGAGAAATACCACAGAAGATGAAATAAACCAGGCATCAGAGATAATTGTTGATGTAGTAAACCGGTTAAAGCCGACAGAAACACCTCAATTACAAGAATTTGACACACATGACAACAACATTCAACTTACGAAATATACCCAGGGACTTGGATGTGCTTGTAAATTACGCCCCCAGGAATTAGAGAAATTATTAAAAAACCTACCTGTTTCTATTGATCCCAATATTTTAATCGACACTCAAAATTCAGACGATGCGGCAGTTTACAGAATCAATGAAACAACCGCTATTGTGCAGACTGTCGATTTTTTCACCCCGATTGTTGACGAGCCTTATGATTTTGGTGCCATAGCTGTAGCCAATGCCCTGAGCGATATTTATGCCATGGGCGCTTCGCCTTTGTTTGCGTTAAATATTGTTGGTTTTCCTACAAACAGGCTACCTGTTTCGGTTCTGAATGAAATACTAAAAGGAGCAAGCGATAAAGTGCAGGAAGCAGGAGTCAGTATTTTAGGTGGCCATACCATTGACGATCCCGAACCAAAATACGGAATGGCAGTAAGCGGTCTGGTCCACCCCGATAAAATATGGGCAAATTTAAAGGCAAAAGAAGGCGATGCCATTATATTAACAAAACCGATTGGAACAGGTATTTTAACCACAGCCTTAAAACGTGGGTTGGTCGATGATAAAACAAAAACGGAAGTGATCCGGTCGATGTCGGAATTAAATAAAAAAGCTGCGGAAATAATAGGAAAATATCCAATTCATGCCTGTACTGATGTTACAGGATTTGGTCTTATCGGGCATTTGAGCGAAGTTTCAGTTGCAAGCAAAATGAATGTTGAGCTGTTTGCTGACAGTGTTCCCGTTTTCGATGAAACAGTGAGCCTCGCAGCAGCCAATGTTGTTCCCGGTGGTTCAACGAATAATTTAAAATTCTTCTCTAAACATGTTACCTGGAATAAAAACATATCAGACATCACAAAAATTATCCTCTGTGATGCACAAACCTCCGGCGGTTTGCTATTTACTGTTCCCGGAAATGAAAAGGATAAAATAGTATCAGAACTTAAAAATGCCGGTATTAAATCTGCAACTCATATAGGTAATTGCATTGAAAAAGGAGATGGGATGATTTATGTAATAAAATAAGCAACAAAAGTAATCGTACATTGTGATCACATGCAAGCGAGAAATGATAAACAGGCAAAAACAAACATATTCAAAGTCGGTTTGTTCCTGTAAATAATCACATACAAAGAAAGGCGCTGACCAGAATCTAAATAAATCTGGCAGATAATTTGGGATTAAAAGAAAAACAACATGGAACCAAAAAAAGATATTCAGTCGATAGACAACATCGAGTTGGTTTTCCTGAAAATGGAAGATTACGAGGAAATTAAAAATGCCATGCAGGAAGCCTATCCGAATATGCCGGAAGCGTATTGGAAAAGGCATCATATAAAAACCTTAATTGATAAATTTCCGGAAGGACAGGTTGGTATTAAGATCGACAACGAACTGGCCGGCTGTGCTTTATCCATAATTGTTGATTATTCAAAATTCGATGATAAACATACTTACCGCGAGATAACTGGCGCATACACCTTTAACACTCACACTTCAAAAGGAGACAAGCTTTACGGAATTGATGTATTCATCAGGCCTAAATACCGGGGATTACGCCTTGGCCGACGTTTGTATGATTACAGAAAAGAACTCTGCGAAAAGTTAAACCTGAAAGGGATCGTATTTGGAGGCAGGATTCCCAACTTTCATCAGTATTCCGCAACCATGTCACCACGTGAATATATCGACAAGGTGAGGTTAAAAGAAATCCATGACCCGGTACTAAACTTTCAAATGTCGAACGATTTTCATCCGGCACGGGTCATACAAGGTTACCTTGAAGGAGACAAAGAATCGAAAGAATACGCCGTACTTCTTGAATGGGATAATGTTTATTATGAGAAAAAGTCGAACAAGGCTGTTATTAAAAAGTCGATTATCAGACTTGGGTTAATCCAGTGGCAAATGCGTTTGTATAAAAACTTTGAGGAGCTCATGCAACAGGCAGAATACTTTGTTGACGCGGTTTCAGGATACAGAGCTGATTTTGCGCTCTTCCCCGAGTTTTTTAATGCTCCGCTTATGTCTGCCTATAATCATCTTACCGAACCGGAAGCCATACGCAAACTGGCTGAATACACCGAAAAAATAGTGAATCGTTTTTCGGAGTTGGCCATTTCGTACAACATTAATATTATTACCGGAAGTATGCCCGAGATAGTGGATAACAATCTCTATAATGCAGGGTATTTGTGCAAGAGAGACGGCGGTATTGAACGGTTTGAAAAATTACATGTTACGCCCGACGAAATAAAAGTGTGGGGATTACAAGGTGGGAATACCATTCAAACATACGAAACCGACAGTGGCAGGATAGGAATCCTGATTTGTTATGATATTGAATTCCCCGAATTGAGCAGGATTCTATCGGAAGAAGGTATTGATATCCTGTTTGTGCCGTTTTTAACCGACACCCAAAACGGATATTCCAGGGTTAGAAACTGTGCGCAGGCAAGAGCGATTGAAAACGAATGTTATGTAGCCATCGCCGGCAGTGTCGGGAACCTGCCCAAAGTCCACAATATGGATATCCAGTATGCACAGTCGATGGTGTTTACACCGTGCGATTTTTCGTTTCCAACCAATGGAATAAAAGCAGAAGCTACACCAAACACCGAAATGATTCTGATAGCCGACGTGGATATCGACATGTTGCGGGAATTAAATCAGTTTGGTAGCGTTCGAAATTTAAAGGACCGCAGAACAGATATTTATTCCATTTCAAGACAGAACAACAAATAGTATAACTCTTTTTGAAATTCAGAAAGGAGACCACGAAGTCTCGAAGACACAAAGTGATTTTAAAATCCCATTCTTGAACTTTGTAACTTCTCGTGGTAAAGGTTTTGGATACATTTATAAAAACTAAAGTACCTGCAATAAAACCGGACTGTCGCCAGACAAGATGCAGTATCTTAACCGGTAGATTGGATTATAAAGTGCTATCCAGGCTTGTCTAAAACAGATAATTCAACCCGATATAAATACCGGAATTACCATCGCGATCGTCGGCTGCCATACCATAATCGCACTTAATAATGAAGTTTTGATTCATAGCGATACGCAAGCCCAATCCAAATGAATAGTGCATAGCTTCACTATCTAAATCAAAATAGTCGGCTTTATTTTCCACTTCAGAAGTATCAACATCTATTTTATCCGTTACCCGGCCAAAATCGGCAAAGGCATTTAATCCCAGGTAAAAATTATTGTTTATAAACCGAAAACGGACAAATTTCCATCGGGCTTCCACGTTTCCCAAGAAGTAACCATCTCCCACTACCCTGTTCCTGCGGATACCACGTAAAGAACTACCACCGCCAAGACCTTCAGAGCTGGCGCCGGTCATAACCGAAGTAATCATCTGAGTCTGGTAATAAAACGGCACATCTCCGCCCAGAGTAGTCTGGTATGCCAAGCGATATGCAAACGACAGATCTTTGGGAATAATGGTAAAATACTGACGATGTATGATGCTCAATTTTGAAAAACTATGCTCTCCTCCCAAAAATTCAGGCGAGCCCATTAACACCGCCTCGGTCCACATTCCTTTCATCGGGTTTGGATGATTATCGCGCGTGTCGTAAACTACCCCGGCTTTTACGGTAGGCACAAAACCACCATCGGCATCTTCTGCCGAAATAATTCCCCATTCATCACGGTATTTTTCGAACAAACCCTGTTGCTCCTCGTGCGAAGGCAACGCATCTTCGTCATCTTTGTTTTTGTTCAGTTTGTCGATATCAACCAAACCCAAATCGAAGTTTAACAGGTTAATACCGCCAACCCACCTTACATGTTCGCCAGCCAGTTTGCCTTGTAAATCTACCTTAAACCGAAACATTTTCCGGTCGTACTTGTAAAACATGCGTGTTCTGTAATCAGCGTTTTCATCGTCGAACCAACCGGCATTAACAACAGCGTCGTAACCGTTAAATCCATAAAAATCGTATGCTTTGTCGCTTAAAAAACTAATATCAACCGAAGTCTGTAATCCCTTAATCAGCTTGTCGGAATCGTAATACAAACGGTTAATACCACTCCCTTTTGTAAACCTCGATACTTCGAGATAGAGTGAATGATCGTATTTTGGATAGCGGCTTCCATCGCCATAATGGAACAAATTGATTAACCCGCCATACTGAAATCCAAGGTCGCTATCGAAGGTAATAGTCGGCAAAGCACCAAAATTCCAGCCTGTTTTGGTCAAATCATCTTGTGCACCTGAAGTGAAAAATCCAAGGATTAAAATGAAAAACAGAATACGTTTCATGAGTTTAGATTTTGATTAGAACTTTATTCAAACAGAACTATTCATAAAAGAACATCACTGAACAGGTAACGAATATAAATAAAATTAAATTTAAATCACCACTGATATATCTTATAGAGGCTTGTACCTTGTTAAATGGGTTTAAAATGAAAAGAAGCAAAAGAAAAAGAGTAGTCAATCAACTACCCTTTTTTCAAACCAAATAATGTACGTCAAACTTATGAAAAAAATCTGTTTTCAGGCTTTACATAATTGAGGACATTTCTGAATTAATTTACCCCTAAGCCCAAATAAAAAAACCGCTCATTCGGGTAAAAGAGCGGTTCTAATCCTGTATTTAATTGAACAATTATCTTTAATTCGATTTCGTAACTACTTCTATAACTCCTCCATAACCTTTCATCCCATAACGAGCCGAAGCTGTATTTCGGAGAACAGCAATAGATTCAATATCGGATGTTGGGATACCTTTAAAATAAGAATAATGTACCTCTGATCCGTCAACAACATAAAGTGGCGTTCCTTTCATTCCGACGATACTAACACCGGATTGACCGACATTAACCCGATTTTCTTTTTCAGTTAAAATGTCGATTATCGAAGCATACGAACCATAATCGAGTTTTGAATCGACCAGATCAATGGCATGCGATAATGTTTCCGCTTTTACATGTCCATGCACTGTGGCAAGCTCATAATTTCTCTCCCCTTTTTTCAGTTTCAGATTAACCGTGATAGGCATTTCGCCATCGAAACTGGAAAGAGAAACTTTTTTTGAAACGAATCCGTTGGCACTAATCAGCAACTTGTCGTCTTCGTTACAAGTAATTCGAAAATTACCATCGTTGCCGGTAAAAACTTCATTATTTGTTCCCATTACCACTACAGAAACTTTATTCAATGGAATCTTGTCGAAGGTTGTAATTTTTCCGTTGAACTCTGTGTTTTTTGAGGAAACATGCATTGAGATACTTAGCAGAAAAAGAACTGCGAAGAATGAGTGTAATAATTTCATAACAAAAAGTTTTAAGGTTCGAAAAGCTAAATTAATCTAACAAAAATTGCGCCAAAAGGGCTCATAAAAAACTAGTTACTAAACAAATACTACTTATTTGCAGTTTTGGTTTTTACCACAATTACACCGCCCATGCCACGCGAACCGTAACGAGCCGATGCAGCTGCGCCTTTTAAGACATCGATTGATTTTACCTGGGCAGGAGGTATATTTACAAATACCGGAAATTCAACAACAGTACCGTCAACAACCAGTAATGCAGGAGTGGCCCCTCCATTTAAAGTTGAAGTGCCGCGAATGTTTATCGAACTGCCGCTTACCGTTACTCCTGAAACTTTTCCTTCAATGGCTTCCAGAATATTTCGGTAATTGCTGTAATCCGGTCCCGATTCCAAATGATCGATTGCATAAGTTAGCTGCTTTTCGCTAAGGTGCCCGTAGCCGGTTGCCACTTTAAAGTTCTTCTGCCCTTGTTTATAACGTAAATCTATTTTTAAAGAGTCGCCTGCAGGGAAGTCCGCTATTTTTACTTTTTCGGTATAAAATCCATTCGCTGAAAAAGAAATTTTCTCGTTTTCAGCACAGGTAAATTTAAAGCAGCCTTCCTCATTACTTAATAACTCGGTGCCACTATTTTTTAAAATAATGGAAACCTTATTCAAAGGTATTTTTTTGAAAGTGGTAATCTTTCCTTCAACAATTCTTTCCTGTGCAACTACAATATTGCAGATCAAAAAAAGAGAACAGGCTATCAGAAATGCTGGGTTACTATTTATTTTCACTTTTTTGATTTAAAAAATTATTGTTATCCGATAAAAAAACAAATATGAAAAAATAGATTGCTTCACTGCGTTGCCAATGACAGAATCACGTCACAGGTTGGCAGTCAGTCACTTCTAAATTTAGTTCTTTTGCTAATTTGGTTACTGTTTTCATTTTATTTATCATTATTTGTTCTTCGTACAATTGGACTCCCTGTTCTGCATAATCGAGTCCTTTTACCATTACTCTCCAGTAAATTACTGCCAATTTTCTGGCCATGGCTTTAATTGCTATCCTTGGTCCTTTTCGCCCACGTAAGCGTCTCCCAAAAGACCCTATTGCAATATTTTTACTGTTTATTAGTCCCTGTGCAATAACCCTAAAAATTTGACCTGCTTTGGGTTTGCCTTTTTTTCTTGCATTTTTTCGCATCTTTCCTGAACTATGTTGCCCAGGAGAAAGTCCCAGCCAACTGGTAAAATGTTTCTCGCTTGGCCATCTTGTTAAGTCAGGTCCGGTTTCTGCCAATAGTTGCATCCATGTATAATCAGTAATGCCTGATATCAATGTTGCATCATTGCCTTCAAAAATATTTAACAGGTTTGGGCCAAGCCTTTCAATGTCCGGTTTGTGGTGTCGTACTGCTTTACGTTTTTTTTAAAGTCCTGACCTTCTCCTGACTTTCCGAGCCTGTTAATTACAACATTTATCTTGCTGTCGCATTCTTCAATCTGCTGCAAACAAAATCGATATCCATCATAAGCTTGTTTTAAAGCAAAAAGTCCGGCATCGGTATACCTTCCTTCCAAAGCTTTTAAAACCAAATCCGCTTTCTTTTTAAGAACACTGCGGTGGCATAAACTAACCAAAACTTGTTTGTCGCGTTCACCATTTAGAATGGCTTCTATTATAGCCATACCGCTTGCCCCATGTACCTGGCTCAAAACTTCTTTAAGCCTGATATTCATTAACGTTAATGCTTTTTGCATCTGGTTAATATACATTGCCGAAGAACTGATGTGGTCTTCCCGTAATCGTAGATAGCTCCTTAACTCTTTAATGTCGGCATCAACAACAAGGCACCGGTTTAACAATCCATAGCTGTGGAGTTGTTGTATCCACTGGCAATCTTTCACATCGGTCTTTCGCCCCGGGACCTGTTTGGTTTGGCGACCATCCACTAGCCAAACATCTATACCGGCTTCTTCCAGTATATCGTATAGGATTACCCAATAAACACCGGTGGCTTCCATGGCAACTGTTTCAACTTTATGCTCAAGCAAATAATCACGTAACTTGTAAAAATCTTCGGTAAAAGTAAAATGGCTCACTACTGGCTGCCCTTCTACGGCTGTAAATACTTTCTTGGCACCAATATCGATGCCTGCTGCGTTAGTCCTGATTTTTTTCATGTCAATAAAATTAAATTACACAAAAACCTACACCCAAAAGGGCAAATTGACTATACGTCGGCAGGCTGCCATTCGGACATATTTGATAAACAAACAGTACCACTCATTATGCCTCAATCTTTTGGAACCAAACTCGCAAGCAGGTTGAATACACTATGCGAAAGAACGGTCAAACTGTGCAGGCTTGCTGCAAAGTTTATTATATCTATTGTCATTACCTCATTATGCCCAAAAAAAATTGGGTGAACTCTCGCAATGACTATATATTAGATAGTTAGCGTTTGGGAGGAGTCGGTTGGCGGTGTTGCCGCCAACCGACTCCTCCCAAAATGGAAATCATTGAAATACAAGTCATTGCGAGCATAGCGAAGCAATCTTAAACTTTAACCGGACAGTAATGATAAAAATTAAAAAAAAACCGCTGTACATTAAGGACAGCGGTTTAATCATACCAAAACTAACCAGTTTTAACTATTTATGAAAAAAACGATTCAAACTATTAGTTTTTTGGTCCTTCACCATATTCAGGATTTTCCTGATCGAACCAAAGTCTTTCTGAATTCAGTACTGCAGGATCGTTTGTACCAGTTGTAAATCCCTGATCCTGAACTGAAATCATCTGATTATCATAGTTAATATCATCTGCAGTAGGTGTTGCCACTGTAAAACGACGTGGAATTGGCATCTCGTTACCCGAAATAGTGAAGTCTTCCCAAGCCAGGTATGTACTTCCTTTTTTCGGACAACCTGAACGACGAACTGTAGTCCAGATATCGTTCGGCGTATTCATAAAGTTGATATACTGCTGAATGTAAACTTTTTCCAAACCATCGGTTGAAAGGTCCATAACATCCTGAGCAAGAAGATCTGCAACTTCGCCAGCGCGTAATTTAGTAGCAGCTGCCTCGGCTTCAGCATCGTCGGTATAAACAGGATCGCCATTGTAGTATGGCATTTGCTGGTGTTCTGCCAATTTATCAGCACGTTCTACCGATAATTCCACACCCCAGTTGAAATACTCCTGTGCAGTTTTTGGAAGGCTTGCACCCAACAATTTAAATTCGGCAAGGTAAAGATTGGTTTCAGCTGCAGAACCTAAAATCACATAATGTGGAGGATCGTTGTCTTTCAGCTCCAATACGCGGCCACCAGGTTTGGTCGGATAAGTAAAATTATATGCTGTACGTGTCAGTTTTTCTGAATACATAGATGTTGCAGCATAAGTTTTGCTTTCCAGTTGGTTGGTAGCACTTTGGTTAAAATACATCTCGTTGGCAGGATCCTGAGTTGCATCAGGAGAAAGCGGAGCACCGTGGTAACGTACCCAAGGTTCGCCATCGCCTTTCCATCCTGCAAAATTTCCGTCTGCGTCGTATTCAACAAGCGGCTCGATGTATGGCGGCAAAGCTTGTTCGGCATCGATGAATGCCTGAACTACTTCTCCGTTAAACTGATTCTTCTCAAAGATGAAACGCAAACGAGGATCTTTGTTTGTTAACAGAAAATCAATAAGATGTTTGCTGCCATAACCAATCCACATTCCATTACCAGTTCCATAAAATTTTATATCTCTTTTGTAAATAAAATCATCATCAAGTGCATCCATATAACCGGCTGAAGAATTGGCAACTTCTTCGGCAATTTGAAGCGCTTTTGAGCGATCTTTATTTACTAAACGCGCGGCAATCTTCAATTTTAAAAGATTACAGAATTTTGCCCATTGAGCATATTGTCCGCTATAAATACGGTCCTGACTTCCCATGGCAAACTGGTTATCGGCAGTCAATCCGTCAATGGCATTGTCCAGTTCCTCTAACCATGTATTGAATAAAGTTTCCTGGTTGTCGTAAACCGGAGTCAATAAAGGAGGATTGGTATATGGTGCCAAACCTGCTTCTGTATAAACCAACGAACCGGTATTATCGGTAACGGTCATTGCAGCAGCAATTTGCACAGGATAAGTCAGTGCACGCAAAGCTTTATAACTGGGCTGGTCTTCTTCCGGCAAGGCATCGATCCGAGCCCTGATATCCATTGTTTGCGGAATTAATGAACCATAAATATTCTGCCCACCGGTTGCACCCATGGTGTTAAAATCGGCATCGTTTCCTCCTTGTACGGTTCCAACCTGAACCCAGGGATATACATACTGAAAATTATTATAAAACCATACTGTATAATAATCACTGTACATCTGTTCTATGGCCTTGGTCATAGAATATCTTAAATCAGGCTCTGATAGTGTGGACGGGTCGGAGTTCAGTTCAGCGAACTTATCCTTATCGCACCCAATAGCGAAAATAAAAATCAGAGCAAATATTAATTTATATGTTGTTTTCATATTTACCATTTTTTAATTGTTTAGAAATCAATACTGAGTGTCATTGTATAAGTTGCAGTATACGGTGTAAACGAACGTTCGTAATAAGATGCACTACTCGATGTACCACGGAAACTTTCAGGATTCAGGTGGTTAGGTAATGAGTTGTACAGATAACCCAGGTTACGGGCGTTCAATGCAACATACAAGTTTTGTGCTTTCAATTTCTGTGCTAAATTCTTTGGTAAATTGTAACCTATTGAAACATTACGAACAGCAATGTATTTCACTTCGTTAAACCAATTATCGTTTACAACACCCGAGCTCCATGAGCTGTTGAAATAAGTATAAAAACTGGCGTGGGTAGGTTCAACATAACCTGCATCGTATGCTTCCTGATACGACATTCCTCCAACATTAACGGTTTCTCCGCCTGGTGTGGTAACAGTCTGATTTTCAGCAAACACTCCGTCAGGAATCAAACCATCATTATATGTACGTCCCTGAATATCGGAATACTGGCTTGTCCAGCTCATACCACCGTGTTCTGCATCACGCCATTTGTTCGATGTTTCCATCATACCGTAAGCAGTACCGTATTTGTTTGAGTAAGAAGCGATATGTCCGCCAAAACGAGCATCAAGTAATACCGACACTGTCAGATCTTTATAACGGAAAGTGTTGTCCCATGAACCTTCGAAATCAGGATTGATTTTACCAACTTCCTGAACTTCCCAGCTTCTGGTAAGATAAGCACCTCTGCGGCTGTCGCTCCAGGTAAGAATTTTATTACCATTGGCATCTTCCAGTGGTTTGGTATCTGACATCAATACACCGTATTCGCCATCTTCAAATGCAACAGAACCAACCCGATAGTTTCCGTAATCAACATAACCATCCAATAATTTGTAATCACCCACTTCGTCAACCAACTTTGATATCATTGTTGTATTGTGCCAGTAGTTGAATGTTGATTCCCACTCAAAGTTTTTAGTCTGAATTGGTGTGATACCGAAAGTTAACTCGAAACCTTTATTGGTTAAAGTACCAACATTGGTTAACATTCTGCTTAAACCAGATGCTGAAGGAAGCGGAATGGTTGAAATCTGATCGGTAATTGCTTCGTTATAGTAAGCCATATCTGCACTCAATCGGTTGTTGAACATACGAATGTCCAAACCAACTTCGAATGAATTTTTACGTTCAGGCTTAATATTCGGGTCAACCAGGGTCGTTGACTTTTCGTTTGTGTATACGTAACCGTTTTCAATTTCCCAGGTTGATGAACTGTAACCGTTATTAATAGAATAAGGATCGGTATCGTTACCTACCTGTGCCCACGATGCACGTAATTTACCAAACGAGAACATGGCCGGCATATCAAAAGTTTCAGTAAAAATCCACGAACCGCTTATTGACGGATAGAAATAAGAGTAGTTACCTGTTCCATCGGTGTAAACCAATGCCGAAGACCAGTCGTTACGACCGGTAATATCGAGGAATAACTGATCTTTCCAGCTGGCACTTGCCAGGAAATACAACGAATTAACCTGCTTGGTTCCGTATACCTTAGCTTCAGTTCCCAGTGTTTCTTTCGAATTACTCATATAAAATTTACCGGGAACAATTAAACCTCCATTGGTATATGTGCGGGTAAATGATTTTTCCTGATCCCACAATTCACCACCAATCATTGCACTGGTATTAAAATCGCCAAAATCTTTATTTAAGTTGATCACCAATTTTCCGGTACGGCTCACATCACGATCGTGACGTAACTGATACGAACCACCTTCCATTGCATAACCGGTTCCCAAATCTTTACTTTCATAGAATTTGGTGTACTGGTTCATGTTGGCTTCTGCTGTAATCGACATCCAGTTAGTAACATCTGCGGTTAAACGAACAATTGGACGGGTAACCTGCTCATTCTGTACAGTTTTGTCGAGGTTATAATTAAACCATGTGCCGTTACCCGGAACATAGGCATAATCATCTCCATAACTGTTACTTGGAACACCACCGTGAGCTGCCTGCCAAACTTCGCGTTTGTTCCAGCGTTTGGTATCGTACCATCCGGCCCATGATCCGGTTACATAACTGGCAGCCAAATCGTTGCCAGGATTAGTAACTTTCGAATTTGTAAATGATACAGAAGCATCGGCCCTTAACCAGGTTGACAGGTTATACGAACCTTTAAACAACAATGAATATCTTTCGAATTCGTTGGTTGGAGCAGTTCCTTCGCGGAAATTGTATGAGTTAGATAAATAGAAACTTCCTTTATCATTGGCACCGTTCACTGCAATTGATGTATTTGAGCTAACACCGACATCGTAAGCATCCATCATGGCACTTTCAAATCCACGGTAAGTTCTTATAACACCGTCGTAATCTTCAATCGGACGACCATCGTATTTAGGTCCCCAAAGGAATCCGTCGCCGTTCGGGTTATTAATTTTGGTCATTACCTGCTGACCGTTGATTTCGCGGGTGTATGCCTGGTTAACATCATACCTGTAGTAATTTCCGTTGGCGTCTTTTTCACCATAACCAACATAACCGGCCAGTGTACCCGGACCATATTCGTACTGAAGGTCAGGCTGAGCATAAACATGATCGATACCAACTGATTGAGTTACTTTAACACCCAACCCTTTGCGGCCGCGGCCATCTTTGTTTTTGATAACGATTGCACCATTGATACCACGAGAACCATAAAGTGCGGTTGCTGCAGCACCTTTCAATACTGATACCGATTCGTAATCATCAGGGTTTAAGTTTTTCAGGATGTTACCAAAGTCATTGGCATTTCCACTCCAGTCGGCACTGGCATTCGAGATTCCATTTTCAAGAATCACTCCGTCAATAACAAAAATTGGCTGGTTGTTGTTGGAGTTCAGAACCGATACCCCACGAATCTGAATTTTGCTGTTACCGGTTAAACCACCATCGGAAGAACCAATACTCAAACCTGCCGACTTACCTTGCAGCGCCTGTACAGGATTCACGGTGTTCACCGAGGCAATTTCATCACCTTTAACTTCTGTCATGGCATACCCCAGGGCTTTCACTTCCCTTTTTATACCAAGAGCAGTAACAACAACCTCGTCGATACCAATTGCATCTACTTTCATTGTTACGTCAATTACAGAACGGTTGCCAACCGGTTCTTCAAGATTTGTCATACCAACAAAAGTGAAAAGCAAAGTGGCATCACCAGGTACATCAATAGTGTAATCACCATCAATATTGGTGATTGTACCATGGGTTGTTCCTTTCTCTACGATGGAAACACCCGGAATTCCGGCGCCATCTTCATCAATAACCTTTCCGGTTACTTTTTGCTGTGCTTCTGCACTGCTTAGCAGGGCAAAGCACATTCCCAAAATCAATAAAATCTTTCGCATAGATTTTGTTTAAATGGTTTTTAATAGAATTGAATTTGATTAATAAAAAACATATTACTTAATATAATATTGAATAATTTTAGATGTAGATATGTTCTTACACATTATACTCTAATCCAAGTGCCGAAATGTTCGGCACTGAATTAGTTATTAAGCCACACGATTATAGTTTCCAGAATGGGTCGGGTAAAGCAGAATACTTTTCCACAATCATAAAAATCTTTCGCAAAGATTGTATATTAATATTCTTACTTCTTATCAGTGTCCTTTTTTAACGGCACTTGTGTTGATATTTATCTATTTTTCAAGTCCAAAGTTTCGTAAAAATAGAGAACACCGATAATCCGGATGTTTATTCCAGGCACATCATCTTAATAAGGTCATTATCTTTCGGTTACATACTTTATTAGAAACTAAATGGTTAAAATTATTTCGCATAGTTAAAGTTTTCGTTTAATTCGTTTTTACTTTAATTATTTAATTAGTCTAACATATCACTAAAAAGCTTCTGAAATAGTTTAGCCGTAACTCCAAGCAGGCCTGTTTGTTCCCACTTGTCTGATATAACAATTTTAGTATTCCCCGACACATGTTCGAGGCAATAATGATTTACCGATTGCTGAATAGGTGCTAATACAAACTGATTTGCACTTGAAACCAAACCTCCCAATACAATTATTTCTGGATTAAAAAGTTGAATGGTATTGGCCAAAGCTTTCCCAAATGCCTGTCCCACTGAATTTAACAAAGAAATGGAAAACTCGTCTCCCGATTTGGCAGCCTTAATAATATCTTCTACCTTAAGCTGATCTTCGTTACCTTTAAATTTTGCGGTGAGTTGAGAAACCTTATCCTCTTTTATGGCTTCTTTCGCCTTATTTATTAAAACGTAGGCTGAAATTACAGTCTCAAGACAACCTCTTTTTCCACAAATGCACAGATCACCCTTTTCAACAAATTTTATATGCGACAATTCGCCTGCAAAACCTGATCCTCCGTTATATAATTTTCCGTTGATAATTATTCCCAGACCAACCCCCCAGTTCCAGTTAATAATTAACGCATTTTGATAGTCTTTTGCCTGACCGAAAACAAACTCACCATAAGCCTGCATTCGTGCATCATTATTAATATATACCAGTTTACCCAGTTTTTGCTCCAGGCGCTCTTTTACATTTTGGTATTCTTTTTTCTTAATGGTGTAATTAATTCCCTCTTTTGCATCTACCAACCCGGGCATAGCCAATCCAATTCCGAACACACTGTTTACATCGATCTGGTTATCGTTGATAATCTTAAGAGAGTTTTCGTAAACTTTATTAACCATCTCGTCGTCATCCATATTCGTTTCGATAACTACTACCGGAGCTACCAACTGATTATGCGAATCGTAAATTCCAATTTTAGCTTTATAACGGCCTAATTCACATGCAATAACAAAAATATTGTCGTTTTTCAGACCAAATAAAGTTGGGCGCCGTCCCCCCTTCGATTCTCCGCTTCCGCAAACCTCAACAAATTTTAAATTAGTTAAGTCTTTTAAAAGAGAAATGGCTGTGGGTAAACTAACCCCAATCTTTTTTGCAATGTATGTTGCTGAAAGAGTATCATTATGATACAACAAAGTAAGAATCTTCTTCTTTCTGCGGTAATTTTTAAGTTCATTACCTGTGAGATTTGTCTCGTGAATATTTTCAACAAGTATCATTCAGTTAGTTATATTCCTTTATGCGGTGCAATATACGGAATAATTTAAATTAAAGTCAAGCAATTATTAAATTTTTTTAATAAGTATTAACTCTTACTGAATAATATTAAGCAAAAACCTGAGTAAATAAAGATTTAGTGTCTTTTATACAATAAGATATTTTATGGTTTCAATTCATTGCGATCATCGGTCGGAAAGCATATTGGAGGATGGATTTCAGTATTTTAAAAAGGCGATCTCCTGTTTTTTTTATAAAATTGTATAGCCAATTAATCTACAATTCTATAATATTTCAATTATGAACAAAAATCGACTAAACTTAATTCTGGCAGTACTGGTGGCTGTATTTGCCTTTTCGTGCAAACCCCAAGAAACACCCAAACCCAATATTCTTTATATAATGAGCGACGACCATGCCTATCAGGCCATTAGTGCCTATGGTTATGGATTAAACGAAACTCCTAATATAGATCGTATTGCCGAAGGAGGAGCTATTTTCACCCGGGCTTGTGTTACCAATTCAATTTGTGCGCCTAGTCGCGCCGTTCTTCTAACCGGAAAACACAGCTTTATAAACGGGAAAGTTGATAATGTGCAACCATTTAACTGGGATCAGGATAATTTTCCAAAATTATTGCAGGCCAATGGCTATGAAACAGCCATGATAGGAAAAATCCACCTTGACGGAAATCCTCAGGGTTTTGATTATTCAATGGTTTTGCGAGGTCAGGGAAATTATTACAATCCTGAATTTATGATCAACGGCAGTGGAAAATGGGAACGTATTGAAGGCTATTGCACTGATATTATAACCGAGACATTGCTCGATTGGCTGAAAAACAAACGCGATAAGAATAAACCATTTTGTGCATTGTATCACCAGAAGGCTCCACACCGTAACTGGAAACCGGCACCTGAATACCTGACTCTTTACGACAATAAAACATTCGATCCGCCGGCTAATTATTTCGACGAATATGAAGGAAGGGGCACTGCAGCCCACACCCAGGAAATGAAAGTTGACGGCCATGCACAGTGGGGACACGATTTTAAAATGATCACCGATCCGGATGGTAATGAAACAGGTTTCGCTAACGAATTAAAACGCTTTAACGAAAAACAAAAAGCAGACTGGCTGGCAGCTTACACGCCTAAAAACGATGCCATGAAAGCAGCAAAGCTCGAAGGGAAAAAACTGGGGAAATGGAAATTCAACCGATACATAAAAGATTACCTGCGTACTATTAAATCGGTAGACGATGGAGTCGGACAGGTTTTAGACTACCTTGAAGAATCGGGTCTGGCTGAAAACACCATCGTGGTTTACACTTCAGATCAGGGTTTTTACCTTGGTGAACACGGTTGGTTCGATAAACGATTTATGTACGAAGAATCATTCCGCACACCATTGCTGGTACGTTATCCCAAAGAAATAAAACCGGGTACAAAAATCAACAAACTGGTTCAAAATCTCGACTTCGCTCCTACTTTCCTCGATTATGCAGGTGTAGAAATTCCACAGGACATGCAGGGAGAATCGTTCCGAAAACTGGTAAGCGGAGAAACCGGCGAATGGCGCGATGCAGTTTATTACACTTATTACGAATATCCTTCGGTACATATGGTAAAACGCCATTATGGTGTTGCCACCGAACGGTACAAACTGATTCACTTTTATTACGACATCGACGAATGGGAAATGTACGATCTTCAGACCGATCCAAGTGAGATGAAAAATATATACAACGATCCTGCCTATGCCGACGTTCAAAAAAAACTGCATACCCGATTGAATGAACTGCGCAAGTATTATGGCGACAGCGATGAAAATGATCAGAAGTTTTTAAAAGCTTACCTGGAACACCGAAATAAATAAAAGACGATTAAAATATCCGGGAAATAATAAGAACCATCCTTAATAATAAGGGTGGTTTTATGCATTCATACATCACATTATTCGGTTTAACGAAAATTAACTGCGTTAAATAAAAATGTTAACGAATAAATTCGCTAATTTCCTTTTCTGAACAAAACCAGGCCCGGAGTAAGCGTATTAAGATAATTATTAATGGTACTATTTTATCGAATATGTTTTATTGCATGTTTAGGGATACATATTTTTTGTACCCCTTTATATGCACAACATAGCTCTATCGATACCATAAAACTTCTGAAACAAGAACAATTTTACGACAGTCTTGAATACAGAGCCAACCAGAAAAAAGTTACCGGATGGATTTACGATTTGCTGATATCGCCTGCCCGCCCCTATTCGGATAAAACACTGGCGCTCGATTACTTTAAACCTTACGAAGGTAAAGTGATTGCCAATATCAATATTAAAGCTCTCGATGTATTCGGCCCTTCCATAACCGATACTACAATAAAAGCCACACATTGGATTGAACGCGCGGCCAATTCAATTCACACAAAATCGAACCTAAATTCGCTGAAACGACATCTCTTATTTAAAGTTGGCGATTTGGTAGAGCCGGGAGTAATTTACGAAAATGAACGACTTATCAGGAACCTGCCTTATATTAAAGATGTGCGAATAATCATCCAGCAAGATACGGCCTTTACAGACCTGGTGAACGTTACAGTGCTCACAAAAGACCGTTTTTCGTTCGGGGCATCAGGAGGCTTAAACGGAACCAGCTCAGGAGAGGTAAAAGTTTACAACCAAAACATTTTTGGTGTAGGTCACGAAGTTTCTGTAAAATTTGTCGGGCATATTAACAAGGAACCATACCTGGGTGTAGAAACCTTCTACAACATTAACAACATTGCAGGTAAATACCTTGATATGAGTCTGGGATATCTGAATACCTATCGATCGGAAGGATTGGTAATGCAGATGGACAAACCTTTTTATACCCAAACCAGCCGATGGGGATACGGAACAACAGTAGCAAGAATGTTTCGTACCGACCGAATCTCTACTGGCGATCCCGTTCACCTTGAAGATCCGTTAAATCTCATTTTCAACAATGTCTGGTGTGGAAGAAATTTTAATATCAATCAACAATATAAGAACTCCCTCGAGCTGGTTTTTTCTATGGCGTTTGATAACTGGCATTATTTTGAAACTCCGCTAATACAGGAAGGTGACAGACACTTTTTTTCTGACCACACATTATATATGGCGAGTATCACTCTTTCCCAACGGCGTTTTGTTCAGGACCAATTGATTTACAGCTACGGAATTACAGAGGATATACCCGAAGGTTTTAAAAATGAATTCATTTATGGTTACGATTCAAATGAATTTGGCGACAGGCACTACCTTCAGTTTTTCACTTCAAACGGCAACCTGTTACTTAATCAGAAAGGATATTTATACCTATCGGCTGGTATAGGAGGTTATTTTAACAGAAAAAGATTTGAGGAGGGACAGGTTCAAGCCAATATTAATTTCATTTCAAAACTAAAAGCCGTCGGAACAAAACGGGTAAGGACATTTACCAACCTAAGTTACACCGTTGGCATCAGACGATACGACATTGAAAACCTTACCTTGGGAAGGCTCGATCATATAAGAGGATTCAACAGCGGAATAGCAGTCGGGAAACAACGGCTAAGCTTAAAGCTGGAACATGTAGTCTTCCTCCCGCGACAGTATTACCAGTTTAACCTGGCTTTTTTTGGATTTGCCGATCTCGGAATTATTGGATCAAACAACAATCTCATATTTAAAGAGGATTATTACAGTGGTATCGGGCTTGGGCTCAGGTTACATAACGAAAACCTTGTTTTTGAAACCTTTCGCCTCAGGTTAGCCTTTTATCCGTTCCATCCCGCCGATATGACACTGGTAAATTTTTCTCTGCAGGAACAATCGAAAAAACAATTTAACTCCTTTCAGCCAACTCGCCCGGAACCTATGCGTTTTGAGTGATTTTTTGTTTGCCTCTGGCTTTTCTTCATAAACAATTTAGTCTATGAATATATCATTATACCTTATTCAGCATTCATTTTGTTTTATAGCTTATTGTTTTTGCCTGGTTCCAAGGTATTTTTGCAATATGCTCCACCATTTTAGCTTATTTATTCCATTCAGAAGCCTTTTTCCCCAATGTACTTCCTTATTTGCACATTAGACTTCCTCTTTCGAACTTTACACTTCGTTTATTTAATTTTCAGGATGGCTTATCGAAAGTGCAGGACGCTCTTTCGAAGAATTACATTGCTCTTTCGAAAGTGTAGGATGCTCTTTCGAGAAATTACTATGCTCTTTCTAAAGTGTACAATGCTTTATCTAAAGTGTACAATGCTTTATAGAAAGTATACATAGCTTATTTGTAAATGATCTATGATCTTTTGATAATTCTTTCTGCTAAAACTGAAAATAAATAAACGGTTGCATGTCGGCCGAAACTGATTGGTAAACGATGATTACTACGACTGCCGATATAGCTGCTTTCACCCAAATTGGCGATGCGATGAACCAGTTTTTAGCACGGTCTTTTAAATCGTAGCTCAGCCAATGCGTTACAAAACCGAATAACATTACCAGGAATACCCACTTGTATGCTACAAGCACTTCGGGTATCATCGACAGTTTCAGGTCGGTACCAATTTGATGCAACATGCCACGCACAACGTCCATCGAAGCAGAGCGGAAGAATACCCGGGTAAAGGTTATAAAGCTAAATGTTACGGCTATTTTCCAAATGTTCACCAACCAGTTGCTGCGTTGCTCCCACGGACTTATCTTTCGCCAGAATTTGTAGATCACCAAACCAACACCATTTAGTCCGCCCCAAATAATAAATTGCCACGATGCGCCATGCCATAGTCCTCCAAGCAACATGGTAAGCATCAGGTTGATGTTGGTATTTATCTTACGTTTTATATTGGGGAAAAAATGTGCCAGCAGAGCGAATATCAGCACAAGAGCTGCAAAAATCGGCACTAAGATCAGTTTCCCGGCCAAAAGGACAATGATTGCCAGAATAATTCCGAGGCTGATATAACTAAACACCGATCCTTCGCGGTTTCCACCAATTGGTATGTACAAATAATCTTTCAACCACGATGAAAGTGACATGTGCCATCGTTTCCAAAACTCGGCAACACTCTTTGCCTTGTACGGCGAATTAAAGTTTTGCGGCAAGCGATAGCCCATCAACAGGGCAACTCCAATTGCAATGTCGGTATACCCCGAAAAATCGACATAAACCTGCAACGAATAACCAATTAGTGCCATCAGGTTTTCGAATCCGGAATGTGTAACCGGATCGGAAAAAACCCGGTCGACAAAGTTTACAGCAATGTAGTCGCCAATAAATATTTTCTTGATCAATCCTTTCAAGATGATAAAAATGGCCCAGCCAAATTCTTCCTTCGAAAGGCGGTAATCTTCGTAAATCTGCTTTACAAATCCCGATGCTCGCACAATCGGACCGGCAACCAACTGCGGGAAAAAGGACACGTAAAAACCAAAATCTACCAAATTATTTACGGGTTTGGTTTCGCCTCGATACACATCAACCGAATAACTTATGGTTTGAAATGTAAAGAACGAGATACCAACCGGCAGCAAAATCTGGTTCACTTCGAAATGTGTTCCGGTAGCTTCGTTGGCCCACAATGCGAGGTGGTTGATCACGTGCAGGTCGGTTCCGAACATGATGTTTATACTGTCAATAAAGAAGTAAGCATATTTAAAATAGGCCAGCAGTGTAAGATTTACGATCACACTTGCCGCAATAAGCAGTTTCCGAATCAGCTCTCTCTTCGATTTGTATATTGCCTTGCCAATAAAAAAGTCGGTTAGCGTACTGAATAACAGAATGAAAAAGAAAAATCCACTGGACTTGTAATAAAAGAACAAACTTACCAGGAACAAATACCCGGCGCGGACACTTCGGTTTTTGTTTTTATAAACTAGCGAATAACCAGCCAGTACAAAAGCAAAAAACGCCCAAAAGAAAAAGCGTGTAAATATAAGTGGTGCTGTTTTATCGTACAGGAAAATATTCCGCAGCAGTTCGTTCAGTTCTATTTGTTTTAGTAAATCCAAGTATTCTTAATTATCTTTTATTTTGAAGAATCAATCGACTGAGAAATCCGGCTGTCTAAGCTTCTTTCTTCTCCCCTTTCTTCAAAATGATTATTCGTTGTAAGTTCTTTTTTATCGATTAAAAACGTCTCAAAATCTTTCATCATTGCCCCAAAAAACAAATCGGCTATCATCAAATATCCTTCGCGGGTGAAGTGAATTTTATCGCTTCGTGCCAGGCCGTTGTTTTGCCACAGCACAATGGAATTCAAACCTCCCATTACTGAGAACATATCCCAAACGCAGGCATCGTATTTTTGGGCCATTTTAAACATGCTGTCCTTCACCTTTTCGCCATTCTTGTTCACATATCGGCGGTACAAATAACTGTCGTTGTTGGTGGTAAATACAATTAATGCATTTGGCGCAGCTGCTTTTATTTTATCGATCAGTTGTCCGTAATGATCCTCAAAACGAGCCTGCGAGAATCGGCGTCCGTAAGCATCGTTAATTCCCAGCCCCAGAATTACCAGATCTGGTTTCAGTTCGGCCAGTTGTTCGGTAAAAAGCTGGCAACGCAAAAATGCAGGAACATGCGCTCCATTCACACCGATACTGTGATACATCACACCGTTTGGATTCGATTCGGTGGTCATTCCCAGCAAAGTAAAATTGCCCTGCGAATTGTATTTCTTTTCCAAAGTAATTTTCAGACTGTCGACCCACTGGTTGAGTTCAAAATCAATATAACCGTCCTCTACCACCTTGTTTTTCACCAAGGCATGATCGATATTTACGGAATAGTTCTTTGCTTTATTTTCATACCAGATCCTCAGCTTATTAAAGCTGTAATCCAGTTCATTTTCTTCTTCCAGCAAAATAGTGAGTTCTGCTTTTGGCGAACTGGTAGTTGCCGACATGCCCCCCACACCGAGTGTTCCGCTTTTCTTTCGTTCCACATTCCTGAAACTTTTCCAGTATCCGTTGTAGCGGATGTAATAACCAAAAGGCGAGTTGGTGCGTGAAATTCGATAAGGAAACATATATCCCCAGCCTGCATTCATTTCGCCATTCATCTGCTGAAAACGGTTGCGCATTTGCCCCGAAAACGAGCCGGCCTGAATGTGTGAGCCACCAATTTGCACAATGTTCACGCGCCCTTCTCCGGTAGTTACCAGCTGCTCCAGCTTTGAGTAAAACTTTTCAGCATTTGTCAGGCCTCCGGGATAATGCATTTCATTCAGGTCGTAACGTACAAAATTGTATTGGTTAACGTGGTAAAAATAACAGTCTTCCTGAGCGGAAACAGATGAAGTCAACAGTAAAATAAGACCAAGAATAAACAGCCACGAGCCACGAGCTACGAGCTTCGAGTTTCGAGTTTGTTGCTTCCGTCTTCCGTCTTCCAACTTCCAGTTTTTCTTCCCCATTACATTTCCTCCTCCAAATAATTGTTATACTCCAAAATCAATGCATTGTAGAACATATACGCAACCAGTCGGGCTCCGCGAGGCGAGAAATGCACATAATCGGGACGCGCCAGTTCGGGTTGGGCATTCACCCACGATGGCATACTGTTGTAGCCACCCATTGCTTCGTACATATCCCAATAAGCACAGTTATTTTCGAGTGCCACCTGCTTGAGCATCTCAACCACCTGCGGCAAATGTTTATAGGTAACGTACTTATCCTTTTTCTTTGTCGACATATCGCTTGGCCCGATTACCAGAATCGCAGCATCGGGACACAATGAATTAATTCGTCGTATCTGACTGGCAAACCAGCGGCCATAACGATCAATCGCTTTCTTATCTGCAATGTACGGAATAACGTTTCCGCCAAACTGCAGGATAAAGAATTTTGGATTGAGGTCGTTGTACATTTTCAGACTGTGCTGGTAGTCTGCTTTTGTGAAGATGGTACCCGAACTGCCACGCAAAGCAATGTTGTCAACTATCACTCCCTTTTTCGAAGCCAGTTCAATACCGTAAACATCCGGTCCATCGTACCCCGAAAACTTCAGGGTTACACTCGTTGTTGAGTCGGGTAATTCGCATTCAAGCACCGCATAATCCACGTCGGGAGTAAGCGTATCACTTAAAACCGTATCGCCACGTGCCATTAACTGAACAGCAACCGGACGTTTTGTATGCCCATAGAACAACCGCATGTTTTCGTATTCGCGGGTAAGTTTGTATGAGATATTTGATTTCGAGACATTCATTTCTGCCTCATAAATAATCGAATCCTTAAATGGAATCGTGTCGCTTGCCAAAGGTGCGTAACGCGAAAAAGCTCCCATTACACCGTAACGACTGTGCTCAACCGTAGAATCCACTTTGCCGTAAATCGGGTAACGTTTCCAGTTATCTGAGTTCAGTTGATTGGCACTAAACACATAATCGTAAGGTTGCAATGCAGGACGCAAACCAACACCGGTTCCGCCAAATTTAACCTGAAGTTTGTTTCGTAGGAAAGAAGTAATGCGGTCGCCTTCAATCTGACTGTCGCCGTAATGCATAATCCGAACCAGAGAATCGTTGTTCAGGTGATCAAAAAAGCGATAAAGATTCTCTCTTCCAGCCTGTGTCATTTCAATGCGGTGGATCGACTGAACCAACGTATCATAATCTGCCCGGTGAATAACTTCCAGGATCGTATCTCCGGCAATGGTGTCCAGTTCAATATCAACCAGTGAATCAATTTCAAACTGCTGTGCTATAATTTCGGAAACGTCGGCATATTCCACATCGTCGCCAACAATCATTTCTGAAAAAGTCGGCATGTGAAAGGTCATTTCACCCACTTCGAAACCATCGTCGGGTGTCAACCACATAGCACCTGCCAGCAAAGCAATTACGCCCAAAGTAAATGTTAATGTCTGCAATGGCTTCATTGAACGTATATGATTAGTTTCTGACCTATTTGAATTTTACGGGCATCAGTGATGCTGTTCCATTCCAGTATCTTCTCGGGTGTTACTCCATCATATTTTTGGGCAATAACATATGGCGACTCACCACTTTTTACAATGTGTTCCACTTTTTTGGCCGTTTCCGGAATTGAAATTCCCGGCAGAGTTCCGGATGTAAAATCAGGGACTACTGCTTGGGGCGCTTCTTTTTTCGCCGCTTGTTTCTGAAGGCTGCGATAATATTCTGCGTTTTCATCGTCAACAAAAATATCCAGCGTTTTACCCGCCTGGATTTTGCGTTCGTTGTAAATGTTGTTCCAATATTTTAAATCGGCAACACGCACATCGTAATCTTCGGCAATAAAGCCCAATACATCGCCCGATTTAATAGTGTATTTAATTTTTGTCTTGCCTTCAATTTCCAGATCTTTAACAGGCTCCCCCACATACTGGCGATTGGGTGCCGGCGGATATTCTATCTTTTGTGCCACTACTTCAAACAGCGTTGAATCAACACCATTGTAAATGGAGTCCTGCAGAAACAAAAAGTCTTGTTTCATATTCTCAGGCAAAGTTAACGACGCCTGTTCAGGAACAATTGAATATGGATATTGCGGATTTAAAAAGCGAAGTTCCTCTGCAGAAATCGGCAGTACCGCACTAATCTGATCGAAATGTGTTTGAAACCGAACTTTTGCCTCCACCGTTTTTTGCAGTTCCTGTGAGGTAATAAAATTGTTATCGTTTAAAAAAGCAGCCACAGCCTGATAGGTCGAGATAAAATCAACCATTTCTGCCGGAGCGACTGCGAAAAAATCGCTCAGCGTAAAATCTTCTCCGGCACGTACGCATAAATTTTTCACGGCTGTTTTTCCAAAAACAAATGCCAGCAGCGCCAGTTTTGGATGATCGAATAACGCTTCATTCTTCTTCAATTCCTGAACCGCTGCATGAGTTGCCTTTTTTACCTCCAGGCGTTCATCAACCAGTTTATCCACCTTCAAACCGTTCAGCACGCCTTGAAAATGTGTTAACTGCCACACTCCTGCCCGCTTGTACTTACTTGTGATTTGCAAATTCATTGCAGACAAAACCGCAGGCAAGTATTGTAGCTCTTCGCTAACACCTGCCTTTATTAATTCTTCTTTTATGAAGGAATTGTAATAATAGTATGATTTTACAAAGACTTCCTTTTCTGATGATTTCAAATTATTCAGAGAATAAAAACAGGTTCCGAATCTTTCAGGATTGAGTGCATAATTTTTTGCATCATTCAGCTCTTGCGCGCCACCTGATCTTTCTATTTCTCCGGAGAAAAAAGAAGCTTCGTTCCAAGGATAAGTTGTAACCTGATTTTGTATCGATTGCAGCAACCGGAATTGAAAATCCTCGCCGTTAATACTGTCCTGCCCCCAATTTAACAGGGGAACAAACAACAGTAAAACCACAAAAATTCCAATTAAAGAACCCGGCTTATTTTGTTCGAATCGTTTCAAATACAATTTTTGCAAAAAATGATACGCAAAAATATGATTTCAGATTAAACAGCCCACAATCATTCTGAATTTATTGTATAATAAATATGCAAATAATTAAACAGATTGCTTCATTGCCTAATTATCACTGCTCTGAAGAACAGCTCTGAAATTTCTTCTAAAACTACCCAACCCGTACCGGGTTGAAAATCGGGCATACCATAACTTTCTACTATAAACAAACCCGTAACGGGTTCTGATAATTTGGTATTGCAGCGAATGCAGTATGCGTTCGATTATAATAACACCCAATCCAAAATTGTTAATTTAACAACCCGGTACGGGTTGGATTATTAATATTTCTTCAACGAGGCTTTACTCCTATATTTAGTGATGTTTTAAATAGAAAGGCTCTTAATATTATCACTAAGCCCTGTCTTGTCGATTATCTATAATTCTCCGACATTCCTGCCTAACATTGGGCAGGGATGTTGGAGTTAGTCATATTCATATAGGCTTGAAAGGCGGAACACATCTGCCAAATATTAAAAGACAGACTATGCTAATTCATGGTCGCGCTCGCGAATCTCTACCCGACGTATTTTTCCGCTAATGGTTTTTGGCAACTCATCAACGAATTCAATTTGACGTGGATATTTATAAGGAGCCGTTACCTGTTTCACGTGATTTTGCAACACCTTAACCAACTCATCGCCAGCTTGCTCTTTATAATCCGGTGCCAAAACTATGGTAGCTTTTACCACCTGTCCGCGAATTTCGTCGGGAACACCGGTAATGGCACATTCTACCACAGCAGGGTGAGTCATCAATGCACTCTCCACTTCGAAAGGCCCGATACGGTAGCCCGAACTTTTAATCACATCATCGGCCCGGCCCACAAACCATAAATAGCCATCCTCATCTTTCCAGGCCAAATCGCCGGTGTAATAGATTCCATCCGACATGGCTTCGTCGGTCAATTGTTTGTTTCGGTAATAACCATCAAACAATCCGGCCGGATATTTTTTATCATAACGAATTACAATCTGTCCCTGCTCACCGGCTTCGGCCGATCGTCCTTCCGGAGTCAGCAAATCAATATCGTAGTGCGGACTTGGAATCCCCATCGATCCCGGCTTTGGTTCTACCCACGGCGAAGTAAACACCGACAGCGTTGTTTCGCTTTGTCCGTAACCTTCGCGAAGTTTTATTCCTGTTAATTCGTAAAACTTGTTGTAAACCTCAGGATTTAAAGCTTCGCCTGCAATGGTACACCATTCAAGTGACGACAAATCATATTTGCTAATATCTTCCCTGATTAAAAATCGGAAAATAGTTGGCGGAGCACAAAGCGATGTTACGTGATTTTTGGAAAGTACTTCCAGAATATCAGCAGGTGTGAATTTTTCATGATCGTACACAAAAACAGATGCACCAACCAGCCACTGTCCGTACAGTTTTCCCCAAACAGCTTTCAACCAGCCTGTATCGGCAATTGTAAGGTGCAGACTGTCGTGGTGCAGGTTTTGCCAGTATTTAGCGGTAACAATGTGCGCCAGCGGATAAACACTGTCGAGTACCACCATTTTTGGATCGCCTGTAGTTCCCGATGTAAAACTAACGATAATCGGATCGTCATTTTTTGTAGGTTCCGCAGGACGTTGAAATGGTTCGGCGTTTTCAATTCCTTTATGAAAATCTTCCCAACCTTCCGGAATAACCGGTCCGATCGACACCACTTTTTCAATGGATGGAGACTCGGGCAATGCATCATTTACGTGTGTCGTAATCAGTTCGTCACCATCGCAAACAATGGCTTTTATAGTTGCGGCATTGTTACGGTAAACAATGTCTTTTTTCGTCAACAGGTGTGTGGCCGGAATAATTACGGCGCCAATTTTATGCAATGCAATAATGGTAAACCAAAACTCCGCACGGCGTTTTAGAATAGCCATTACCATATCACCTTTTCCAATTCCCAGCGAAGAAAAATAACCGGCAGTACGGTCGGTAATTTCTTTTAATTCTCTGAAAGTGTAAGTTCTGCTTTCACCTTTATCGTTTGTCCAGAGCAAAGCCCTTTTGTTCGGTTCTTTTTCTGCCCACCCGTCTACCACGTCGTAGGCAAAATTAAAATCCTCCGGAATAATTAACTCATAATTGGCTTTAAAATCCTCGAAATCGGTAAAAGCAGTCTGTTTTAAATATTTTTCAATCATTTTGCATCAAGTTTTTTATAGAATTACGGCCAGAAACTTTACTGTTTTCCCCTCCAATGCTTTCATTCCGTGCGGAAGTGTTGCATCAAAATAAAGGCTGTCTCCCTGATTCAATGTTAATTCGTGTCCTCCGACACTCAGCAGCAGTTTGCCCTCCAAAACATAGTTCATTTCCTGTCCGTTGTGACTATTCAGATGAATTGGTTTTTCTTCAGCATCCGGCTCCACGGTTACAACAAACGGATCAGCTTTCCGTCCGACAAACCCTGATGCCAGTGCCTGATATTTATACGCCCGGGTACGTTCCATGGCTGTTCCCTCGCCTGCCCGGGTCAAACAATATGATTTCATATGGGGCTCATCGCCAAATAGCAATGCAGTTAACCCAATGTTATATTTCTTTGATATATTTTCAAGAACGCCTACCGGAATATCGTTTTTCCCGGTTTCGTATCCTTCGTATTCTTCGGCAGACACTTTACAGTTAGTTGCTATTTCATCAACAGAAATATTGAGCATATCGCGTAAACCTTTCAGCCTTAAGGCTATTTCTTTAATCTGTCCGTTCATAATGTTTAATTTCTATTGGTTAGTTTAAGACAAAGTTATTGCTTTTTGCGCCAGATTGTTCAACTTTTTCGAATTTCAGACAATTTTAGTCGCAAATTTAAAATCACTACGCAGGTAATTCCTGCGATAAGATCTAAAGGTTCTCAAAGAAATACTGGCTTACCTTCTCCATCAGGTGCACACGGTCTTTTCCGCGCACATTATGCGGATGAGTTGGGTAAGCAAAAAAGTCGACTTGTTTATTTTCTTTCACACATTCGCGCAAGAATTTCATACTGTGCTGCATCACAACGGTTTCGTCCTGCACACCATGAATCAACATGAGTTTCCCTTCCAGGTTTTTAATATAGTTGGTCATATCTGCATTCTTGTAACCTTCCGGATTCTCCTGCGGCATATCCATGTAGCGCTCGCCGTACATCACTTCGTACATGCTCCAGTCAACCACCGGACCACCGGCAACCGCCACTTTAAAAACTTCGGGATGTTTCAGTTTCAAATTCAGGGTCATAAAACCACCGTAGCTCCAACCATGAACTCCAATCCGATCGGCATCAACATAAGGAAGAGATTTCAGGTATTCAATTCCCTGCATCTGATCTTCGGTTTCCAAAACGCCCAAATTTCGGTGAATGGCCGTTTCAAAAGCGCGCCCGCGATTTGAAGTTCCGCGGTTATCCATTGTAAAAGCAATGTATCCCTGCGACGCCATATAATATTGCCACCAGCGTGCCTGGTTGTGCCAGCCTTTGGTTACCAGTTGCGAGTGAGGCCCGCCGTAAACGTAAACAACTACCGGGTATTTTTTCGCCGGATCAAAATCAACCGGCAAAATCAAACGTCCGTGTAAATCGTATTTACCGTCCTTTGTTTTTAATGTTACCAGTTTGTTTTCACCCAGTTGGTAGTCTGCAATCGGATCTTTCGACTCGAAAATCGTTCTTTCAAGCTCTCCTTTTGCCGAAAGCAAATCAACTTTTCCGGGCACTTCATTTGCCGACCAGCTATCGATCAGATAATTGGCATCGGGACTAAGAGTTCCGCCATGAACACCGGTTTCCGAAGAAAGTCGTTCAACTTTCCCCGATTTCACATCCACTTTATAAATGTTATTTTGCAGCGGATCATCGAGCGTGGCCTCAATAAACAAGGTCTTTTCTTTGGCATCGAAACCAAGCATATTGGTTACTTCCCACTCTCCTTTTGTAATTTGCTGAACCAGCTCGCCGTCGGTGTTGTATTTGTACACATGAAACCATCCATCCTGGCGGCTCAGGTAATAAAATTCGTTTGGATTTACTTTCGAAAACTGAATGGAATAAAGCGGTTCAACATAAGTATCCGACGATTCTTCAAAAAGTGTTTTCACTTTGTCACCCGTTGCCACATCGTAACAATTTAACTGCATGTGATTTTGTTCGCGGTTCAGCTCCGCCATGTAAATGTACTTTTCATCGGGCGACCAGGCCACATTTGTAAGAAAATGATCCAATGGTTTTCCGGTTTTCAGAAAAATTGTTTTTCCGCTTTCAATATTATAAACGCCCAAAGTTACATGGTGACTCGCCATTCCCGCCATCGGATATTTTACCGGTGTGTATTCGGCTTCGCGAGCCATAAAATTAACGAGCGGATAATCTTTTACCATACTTTCATCTTTGCGGTAGAAAGCCACAAAATTTCCTTCAGGCGAATTAAAAATTCCTCCTGTAATACCAAACTCATTACGGTGAACCGTTTGTCCGTTTACAATTCCGTTTCCACCATCGCTTGTAATTTGTTTTGTCGTTCCATCAGCGAGGGCAACAAACAAATCATCTCCCTGCGTGAAAGCCACAAATTTTCCAAATTCTGAATAATTGGTATTTTGAGCATCTTCAGGAAGTTCAATCTGCACATTCACTTCCTTTGAAGCCGGGTCAACCACCCAATAATTGAGTGAATTTCTGATTAGTAGCTTATTTCCATCGATCCATCGATACGCCGGAAATCTGTTAAACGACGCTCCGGTAATGCTATTTAATTCGTCTAATGAAATGACATCAATTTCTTTACCTGTTTTTGCAGACTCGGAAACAATTGCCTGCTCTTCAACAAAAGAAAAATGATCGTCGTTTTGCCATTGCAAACCAGTCATAGATTCCGGATACAAATAAGTATACCGACCGTACACGGCATCTTCGAGGCTCATTTGTTTGGTTTGGGCAAAAACTATGGTTGGGATGAAAAGGATCAGAAAAATTAAATATCGAAACATCATTCTTGAGTTAAAAATTAAAGGTGCGAAAGTAGCAAAACTTATGATTTTCAAGCTATGAGAAAAAACAGGGATTCATAGTTTTCAATCATTCGTTAGTTTTAAAAATGATTTAATTGAGGTGGTTCATTCAACTTTCACCGCTTGAATGATCACTAATAATCACCCAATTCCCATCAATTTTTTGAATAACGAGCGTAAAATGGCCGGCCAGATCGCCAATTTCGCGGGTAAGTTCAAAACGGCCGATTACAAAAACTGTCTTTGTGTCAATTTTATTCAAATCCAGAATTTTGAATTCCAGGTGTCCCATCGCAGTTCTATCGGGATATCCTTTTTTGTAACTATCCAATGTTGCCTGCCAGCCGTATGTTGGTCCGCGCGATCCCATAAAAACCAGCTTATCCGATTTCCAGTAGGTTTCCATAAATTTTTCCAGATTGCCTTCGTTCCATGCTTGCACCTGTTTATCGAGCAACCCCATTATTAGTTCTTTCTCTGATTTGGTAATTTTATTCTGAGCACCTGCAGTAAGTCCAAAAAGCAGTATAAAAACGACAACAAAATATTTTTTCATAGTTTCAGTAAATAATTAATCGCCTAATTTAGTAAACTGAAAAGATTCTGTTAGAAATGAAAAAGAAATATTCCGGACAAATCATATTTATAATTCTATTTATTTTGGGAATGACCACAACACAAACGATATACGGCCAGTTTAAAATAGGTATTTTTGCCGATTGTCAGTATTCCGATTGCGATTCAAAAGGTGTTCGCTATTATCGCAACTCGCTCGCCAAATTAAACGAATGTATTACTGATTTTAATGAGCGCCCGCTTGATTTTGTTGTTGGTTTGGGAGACCTGATCGATAACAATTTTTCGAGTTTCGAAACAGTAAACCATGAGCTAGAAAAATTAGACAAGAAGGTATTTCAGGTTACAGGTAACCACGACTTTTCAGTGGATAAAAACAACCTGGATAAAGTACCGAAAGCCTTAAACCTGAAGGATACCTATTATACATTTACGCATAAAGACTGGCAATTCATTTTCCTCGACGGTAATAAAATATCCATTCATTCGAACAATAAAAAAACAGTGGAGCAGGCAGAAAAAAAACTGGCAGAATTAAAAGAAAACGGACAACCCAATGCTAATGACTGGAATGGAGGTGTTGGACAGAAACAAATTAAATGGCTGGAAAAACAATTAAAAGCAGCTACGAAGAGAAACCTAAAAGTGGCTATTTTCTGTCACTACCCTCTTTTGCCTCACGAAGCTCATACTCTTTGGGACAGTGAAGCAGTTCTTGAGCTGATCGGCAACTACAACTGCGTAAAAGCATGGATAAACGGGCATAATCATGCAGGAGGTTACGCTTACGAAAACGGGATTCATTTTATTACGATGAAGGGCATGGTTGACACAGAAAAAGAAAATTCATATTCAATTCTGTCTTTTTCAAAAAGAGAGATTAAAATCGAAGGATTTGGAAGGGAGATTGGCAGAACACTGAATTTCCAATAAAAAACAAGCCTCAAGTATTGTTCCTATAAATAACTTGAAGCTTGTAGCTGGTAGCTTGCAGCTAAAGATTACAACTCTTTAATTTTTACATTTCTAAACCAAATAGGAGCTCCGGCATGTTTTCCCTGTAAACCAATTTTTCCGTTGGTAGCCAATTCTGCAAAAGGAGTGCTTAACCACGAAGGAATATCTGTTCCGTTGGGATTCTTTTTTGCGCTGGTCCAAAGCGACATGTCCATTTCAGTAACAACCTTTCCGTTCAACTTCACTGAAATATCTTTTCCCTTACAAGTTACAGTCATTTTATTCCATTCGCCTGGCTCTTTCACACGGCTTTCGCTTGCAGCAAGGTGACCAAAAATAGCTGCACACTGCCAGGTTTTATCGGCCTTCGACCATTCTTCCGAAAAGTCATCGGCAATCTGAATTTCTACCGAATTGGGAATCCAGTCTTTGTAATCGCTGCAGTAAACAATTACGCCGCTGTTTGTTCCGTCTGCTGTTTTAAACTCCAGATCGAGGACAAAATTTTCGTACTCCTTTTTTGTAAAAATACATTGGTCTTCCGATGCGGTTAGAACACCATTCTCACAAGTCCACACTCCTTCTGGATAAATGGCATTGCTTAATTCTTTATCGAACAAAGGTTCCCATTTGTTTTGGGCTGTTACAATTGTTGTAATAAGTAACAGACTGGCTAAAAATGTTAATTTCATTTTTCTGATTTTTAATTTTATTGGTATTTCAAATCTATTACGCATGATCCTCTATATATAACTATAGAAAATATTGTTTTTGTTAATTATGAATGAAAAGGACCCTGGTTTATAGTTTAAGTTTCCCGTGTTCGAATTTGCTTTTCGAAATTAGTTATTTTTAGGCTTACTTTAATATTTCAGAACCATGTTTCGAGTTATTGTATTCTCCATCCTTCTGTTTACTGTTCAAATCTCTCATGCCCAACGCCTTCGTGATTATAATATTAATCCTGGAGTTATGATTCCCGGAAAATTTAATGCCATTACCGATGTTGAAGGAGTAAAAGTTGGACATACAACTCTTGTTGAAGGAAAGAATATTCGTACCGGTGTTACGGCAATTATTCCGCACCCGAGAAATATTTTCCAGGAGAAAGTGCCTGCAGCGATTTATATCGGAAACGGTTTTGGGAAGTTGGCCGGCTACAGTCAGGTAGAAGAACTGGGAAATATTGAAACGCCTATTGTACTAACCAACACGCTGAGCGTTCCGGTGGCCTGCGATGCTTTGATAACTTACACGCTAAATCAGAACAAAAATGTTCGCTCTGTTAATGCTGTAGTTGGCGAAACCAACGACGGCTGGTTGAACGATATCAGGGGCCGCCACGTAAAAGAAGAACACGTTTTGAAAGCTATAGAGACTGCCTCCGACGGACCTGTTAAAGAAGGAAATGTGGGTGCCGGAACAGGAACCATCTGTTTTGGTTTTAAAGGCGGAATTGGAACGTCATCGAGAGTTTTACCGGATGATTTGGGAGGTTACACGGTTGGAGTGTTAGTGCAAAGTAATTTTGGCGGCGATTTAAAGATCGATGATTTTAATGCCGGCCAAGCTTTGGGAAAATTTCCTTTTAGCGAATCGATTCGCAACCAGGAAGACGGCTCATGTATGATCGTAATTGCAACAGATGCACCAATCGGTCCGCGCAACCTGAAACGTCTCGCAAAAAGAGCGATTATGGGACTGGCAAAAACCGGAGGAATTGCATCGAATGGAAGTGGCGATTATGTGATTGCTTTTTCAACGGCAAAGGAAAACCGAATTCCTTACAATGTAAAAGATCCTGAAATTGAGCTAAAAGAGTTACATAACGATAAAATGTCTCCCCTGTTCCTGGCCACTATAGAAGCAACTGAAGAAGCAATTTTAAATTCATTGGTAGCTGCAAAAACAACAACCGGAAGAGACGGACATAAAATTGAAGCCTTGCCAATAGAAAAGATTGTAGAACTGCGGAATAATCCGAAATACTAGTATTTTTCTTTTGACTATAAAAACTGTCATTTTGTAACTTTTAATAAATATTCGTTTCTGTACCCAAGGAGCAAACTGATTGTCAAAACAAACGTTCTCTTTAGGTATAAATTCGGAGAACCTACAATCTATTAAACTGATCATAAAAAATATCTTATTATTGTAGTACAAACAATAAGAAAGAATATTTATTATTAAAACCAATAAAAGAACTGATCAAATCTAAATTAGATGAAAATCATAATCTGTGTATTTTTTCTGGTAACTAGCTTACTATTATCTGCCCAAAATCGCGAAAAGGCTTTTGAAATAAACGAACAACTGGGCCGCGGAATAAATTTTGGGAACATGTACGAAGACAATACCAATTCTGTTTCGGTAAGTGCATGGAAACCCGAATATGCCAAAATGATTGCCGAACTTGGGTTTAATCATGTACGTATTCCTATTCGCTGGGAGCCGGAAGGACGAAGCAATCCCGAAGCGCCCTACAACATCAATCCTGATTTTCTGGATAAAATAAAGCAAGTTGTCGACTCCTGCCTGAACAACGGTTTAATGGCCATTATTAACATGCACCATCAAGAAGCATTGTTTGCTGATCCCGACGGACAAAAAAAACGATTTCTTTCGCAATGGAAACAGATCTCCGAATTTTTTAAAGAGTATCCTGATGACCTTTTGTTTGAAATTCTCAATGAGCCTCATGGGAATCTTAATGCTGAAAAATGGAATATTTTTCTGGCTGATGCACTTTCTGTCATTCGTGAAGATAACCCGGACAGGGTTGTTTTAATTGGTTCTCCCGAATGGGGAGGTGTTAGTAGTATTTCCAAGCTCAAACTTCCTGACGATGAAAACATTATTCTTTCCATCCATTATTACAATCCTTTTAGTTTTACACATCAGGGGGCAAGCTGGGTGGACGGTGCTGATGCCTGGCTTGGGACCAAATGGAACGACACAGAAACTGAAAGACAGAAAGTTCAGAAGGAATTTGCTCCGTTAAAAACTTTGGAAGAGCAACAAAACATTCCCGTTCATATTGGCGAATTTGGCTCTTACAGTACAGCCGACGAAGTATCGCGGGAAAAATGGACCACTTATATGGCACGTTACATCGAGTCGCAGGGCTGGAGTTGGGCCTATTGGGAGTTTTGTGCCGGATTTGGTATTTACGATCCAAACACCAAAAATTACAGACAATTTTTAGTAGATGCTTTACTACACAATACAGTACCGGAACCGGCACATTATGAAGCAACACCAGTTTACACATCCAACTTTTCAACCGGAATTTCAGAATGGGATCTGAGAAATAACGGCGATGCCGTTTCCTTTAAACAAAACACTAACGATCAGATGGTTATATCAATCTCATCAACCGATGGTACGGGCTGGCACATTCAACTATTAAAATACGGAATAAAACTGGAGGCTGGGAAAAAATACCGACTTACTGTTAAGGCTAAATCAACCGAAAACAGGAGCATCACATCATATGTAGGAATGAATGTTTCGCCATGGAGTGCATACAGCGATTACAACAATATTAGTCTGTCTGATACTTTTAAAGTGTATTCAACTGTTTTCGACATGACTACCACCGATAACAACGCCCGCATTGTTTTTGACCTGGGAACAGCAACACCCGATATTTCGGTTGAATTTGTTACGCTGGAATCGGTTGAATTGCAATTGCCAACTTCTGCTAAACTTGTAAAAAATGTTAAGAGCCGTGTTTTCCCAAATCCAACAAAGGACAAGCTATTTATTAACAATACAGATGATTTCCAGCAACTTATGATTATGAATATCAAGGGACAACTTGTAAAACAAAGGCAACTGTCAAATCATCTGAATGAGATTTCGGTGGATGAGCTGCCTTCTGGCATATACTTTGTAACTTTAAGGAACCAAAGTAACAGACATACAGTAAAAATCATTAAAAAGTAAGTCATGAAGAAAATCTTTTTATCCTTAGCCGTTATTGTTATTTCGCTCGGCTCGTTCGCTCAAAATAATCAAGGTGGAATTATCACAGTTGAAGGAAAATCATCAGTCAAATTAGCTCCCGAAGATATATCGTTCACCGTAAATTTTAGTGTTAAAGACGAGAATTACACAAAATGTGCTGAAATGTCGGTTGATAAAATGGACCAGATAAAAAAACTGTTTATTGAAAACGGAATTGACGAAGAATTGATTAAAACGAACAGTTTCTCAATCAGGGACGTTCAAAGATACGATCCTGTATTGCGCAAATCGGTTTTTGAAGGCTACGAAGCCACTATTCCGGTTACCATCCGCACAAAAAAAGATTATGAAAAAAATGATAAGATTTTTGAATTGATAAAAGACAATCTTCAGTCGGATCTCAATCTGAATTTTGCGCTTTCGGAGGAACAAATGGAAACAGTAAAAGAAAAACTGATTGCACTGGCCGTTGAAGATGCCAAACAAAAAGCTACTGTAATTTCCAGAAGCACTGATGTTCAACTGGGCAAAATCAAATCGATCCAATATGGAGAACCCCGTCTGATTGGTCTCGGCAACTCCAATATGGAACTTATGAAAGCTGAAAGCATGTCAGTAAGACTTGATGCAAAAACCAATATTACATCTGTACTTTCTCCCAACGAAATTGAAATGCGTACAAACATTGTTATTTCCTGGCTAATTTCAGAATAACCACATATCCTCCGGGTAGCGGCGGAAACTTTTTAAGCTTCTGCCAATACCCTGATTATTCTTTCGCATCCTCCTTTTTTCACGAATTCCGAATGCTCTTCAACTGAAGCAAACTTTTTTCCACACAGTTTATGGCACAACACCTCTGAGTTGGTTTCCTTCAAAAATGCTTTTAGTACTTTTTGTCCTTCGGGAATTTTAAAGGTTGTATCACCCGGATTTTTCTTCTGCCAGTCCAGCGATTTTAACAAAACGGCAGCTCCCAGTGCTCCGCAGGCACCACCTGTAAGGCCAATTCTGCCGGCAAAACCGGCCACCATCATTGCTTCATCTGTACTTGCGCCCATTTTTTCGGCGAAAACAGTAGCACAACTTACCACCGGCTCCGAAAAAGCGTGCGCCTCATTAGCAAGATTTATCGTTGCAGTTTCAACAGCTTCTGGTGTCCACTTTTTAATTAAACGAGCACATCCCAATGGTTTTCCTGTAATCACATATTTTATCTGTCCCAGCAAAGAAGTTTGATTGCATCGTGTAATTACTCTGCAATCGACGCTTTTGGCGTGTTGTAAAAAAGAATCTGCCAGGGCTTTCGAAGTTTCAACAGCAAGTACTGTTGCCCGGCTTTTGTCACCAGTGCGACGGTAGGCTTCGATGCCGGCTGCAAGAGATGCTCCCCAAAGCATACCACACTGGTGTCCTTCCTGCAAAATTCCACCACAAAGCGGCCCGGTTGCCTTTTCAAGAGTGGAGTGTGGATTTTCAAATTTTTCATTTAAAACAGCATTTACGGCTCCTGCACATCCCAGTTTGAAAAGCAACTTCTTCGCAGTTCTTCCTATCGTCTTTTGTTCATTCATTTTTAATTATTTAATTGTTTTCTGGTTTGTATGAAAATACCTCACCAATGTACTTTTCGAATACATCGGCAATTTTAAATGCCAGCTCCAGCGATGGAGAATATTTCCCCTTCTCAATAGCCATAATGGTTTGCCGCGAGGCTCCAACCTTATCAGCCAGTTCCTGTTGAGTCATTTCGTTGGCATCGAAACGTAAACGCCGGATATTATTTTGTATAAACTTTTTTGACATGATTAAATTCCTTTGCGATGAAAATACAACTGGGTTCCGTTATCCATAATCTCCGACAATAAACCACTGATAATAAAAACGATAAAAATAGTGTACACCGGAAGTCCAATTGCCAGACCAACAATTCCAAGTACAAATCCGCCTGAAAAAACATAGTGTGAATTACGTGTAGCAAGCAGTTTTATCATTTTTGCCCTTTCATCTTCAACCGGAATCTTTTCTTCGTGCGTTGCAATTGCATTAATAATGTGAAAGACAATGTAAATTACAATTCGTGCCACAACCGACACTACCACAAACACAAGGAAAATAACTCCCCACTTATTAAAATCTTCTGTTAGATCGAACACACCTGCCAGGTGCTTCTGATAAACGATCCATCCGTAAACAAGCGTAATTATCAATCCGCTAAAAATGTTTACAACGTTTTCTTTTTCCTGATACGACATAGCTTAATTGTTTAAATATTTTTACTTAATGACTAATTTTACAGACATAAAGTTATTTATTTTTTACTTAATGTCAAATATATTTTACATCATATTTTTTACAGAACAAAATTAATTCGAACATTAGCTGATGAAAAACACAAAAATCGTTGATGTTCTGGTAGTCTCACTCAGTGTGAGGCTATTAGTATATACGCCAGTCACGCTAAACGCTTTATTGCCGATTCAGAATCATCCCGGCAATTACGGGACGCGTTTTCTGTATCCGTTCGAGATCGAGTTTAAAACCCAGAGGTTCGTAAATCTTACCAAAATACTCATAGATACCTTTAACCGCTTCGAAAGGGGCCATTACTGATTGTGCGGCTGTCGATCCCGCGTTATTAACTACGGAAACATCAACTCGTTTGCTTAGTAACTTCTCCACAATTTCAGTGCGGCAGAAAAAGGCTGCCGTATGTAAAGCAGTCGATCCGTCGTTATTTGTAATATCAAGATCGGCGCCGGCATCGATTAAAGCCAGGGCAATTTCGGTCTTACCAAACACACAGGCAGTCATTAACGGACTCGATCCACCGGCAGGTTCTTTTTCATTCAGATCGGCGCCCGATGCAATCAATTGTTCAACTGTTTCCAAATCTCCTGAAATAACTGCTGCATGAATACTTTTTCCGTTTTGAGGCACTGCCTTCTGTTCGGCAACTGCAGGCGCGTCTTCCTTAATTTTATTGTCAGGAAATCCTCTGAATGCGAAGAATAGAATAGCAATCGACAAAACTCCTGTTACCACTGTTTTTACATTAACCTGTTTTTGTAAAGTCAGTCGCCACGAATAAACCAGCAGGTTCGAAATGGTATAAGTCAGAAAGGTCAACATCAAAAATTTGATCATAGAAGGAACAGGTAAATCAATCATGATAAGCGCCAAAATACCAAGAACAATGGTGTGAATAATATAAACTGAATAGGAATTACGGTTCAATTCATCCATTAAAACACTGGTTCTATTAAGACTGAACCTAAAACCATAAAGGAATACATACAAAACACTCAGTTGAGACAAAATTGCAGAGGAATAATAAACCACTTTATCGCCAAATTCTGAAATAAAATAATAATTACGTTGCGGATCGATAATATTAAAAAAGGTATTCAAGGCAACGGCAGTGAAAATTCCGAGAACCACAGTAAGAACAACATTGGCAATAATGTAAAATCGCTTATTCTTAATATTTGATTCAAAAACCTTTAGTTTGTAACACAACGATCCCAGCAAAAATGACATAAAGTAAACCAGTAAACGCTCGCGCTGGAAATGCAAGATCGCCGAATCGTACCAACCTGTTAAATCCAACTCTGAAATAGTAACACTGTAAATAACTCCAATAATAAAAGTGAAAATTACAGCCCATTTTAAACTGATATTTAAGGAAAGCACTTTCGTTTTTGAAAACAGCAGGTAAATCACCTGGAACATAAAAAGAACAGGCAAAAACCACAGCCAGTTTTGAGCCGGATTATTGGCATAAAAACTAAGATCGCTTCCGGCCCTTTCAAAAAAATGGAAGTACGAGAACCATTCTTCCTGTGGCAATCCTCTTGAATATAAAAAGATAAATTTGTAGGCAGGAATCAATGTAAATACGGCAATTACCCAGGGTATCAAAATACGTTTCACTTTTGATTTAATAAATTCAATTGATGTTTTTGACTTCAGCGACATCGGGATAAGATACCCGGAGATAAAGAAGATTATAAACATTACAAAAAGATCGAGATACAAACGGATCATTCCGATTGAATTTGCTTTTACAGGATCGACAACAATCCATGAGTTTTCCAAAACATATTCATAAACCAATCCTGCGTGCAGTACAACAACAAGAAAGATCATTAATGTTCTTAAATGGTCGAGAAAATAAATTCGTGTTTTCATGATTCTGTTTTTAGTCGGAAGACGGAAGCCCGAAGTCCGAAGTTTTTCGATAGTGTAAAGGTCGGGTGAAGCGTGACGCAAGTCTAATAAACTATGCTGCCACATGTATGAAGTTTGCGGAGTACATAAAACTTATGACGCAGGCATATAAATTATGATGCAAATGCTGATGAAAAGGTCTGAAAACAGAGTAAAAATGTGAAGATTATTTTGATTCTTTTAAGAACAAATTGAAACTCCTCGCAGCAAAGCTGACGAGGAATCCGATTCCGTCAAGGACTTTTTTAGTATTTTGTTCGCTAACCCCGCAGCAGAGCTGACGGGGAATGCGCTCACCGGAATTCAAGGGGTGACAATATGCTTATAACTCATAATCCCCGATGAACTACTGTTACTTTCACCCGGTGATTTTGAATCAACGAGTGAATAATTCAACGTAACTTTTATCGAAATAAAAATGCCACGAAGTGGTAAAAATTAAATAACCATGGGTAAAACCCGTGGTTGGATACTCATCAAAACAACAGCTACGAAGTGGCTGAATGTGAAAGCACCTTTTCTAATGAGGATGATTCACCCCTTCCAGAGATGTATTGTGAAGGTTATTATCTACCACGGGCTGCTGACTATCGTCCTTGCCCGTGGTTATTCATATTTAATCCCTTCGGGACTTAAGAATATTTACGAAAATTAAAACCGTAGTCAGCCAAAAAAAATCACGTCAGAATTCTCCAAACCAATGATTACTTTTTTAAACCATTATAACTCATAAATAGATGATATGAGTTTACATTCTTAAATTCATAAAATGATGAAAAAAAGATTATTTGTATTTTTAATGAAATTTATTTCAACTGAAGATTATAACTATGCCAAATCCGGATCAGGCAGGAAAGAACTTTATCAGGCAGATCACCCAAATTATTGAGGAGCATATTTCGAACGAACAGTTTGGCGTTTCGGAGTTGGCGGAAGCGGTGGACATGAGCCGCTCGAACCTTTTGCGAAAGATCAAAAAAATAACCGAATTATCTGCCAGCCAGTTTATTCGCAATGTACGTTTAAAATATGCAGCTGAATTGCTGCAGGAAGGTTCGTACACTGTATCCGAAGTTTCGTATAAAGTTGGATTCAGCAGCCCTTCTTACTTCATAAAATGCTTCCGCGAGTTATATGGTTACCCTCCCGGCGAAATGGGAAAACACGGAGAGTTGGATGAACAGGAGAAAGAAGAGGAGCCTGAATTGCAAGCGCCCGTTCCGAAAAAGAAGTTTCCGGTTTTATTGATCTCCTTATTTTCGGTTGTCATTATTACCGTAGTTTTATTCTTTGTTTTACGTCCCGATTCCGGGGATAGCAAAAAAACGAAGTCAATTGCAGTGCTTCCATTTTTAAACGACAGTAACGACACCACTAACGTCTACATTATTAACGGACTGATGGAGGCGACCTTGAATAACCTTCAACACATTAACGATCTGAGAGTGATCAGCCGCACTTCTGTTGAGCAATACCGGAACAATCCAAAAACATCACCAGAAATTGCACGTGAGTTAAATGCCACCTACCTGGTTGAAGGCAGCGGTCAGAAAATTGGCGACCAGATACTTCTTAATATTCAGTTGATTGAAGCAGAAACAGATAAACATTTGTGGAGCCAGCAATACCGCCGCGATACCAAAGACATTTTTGCATTGCAGGCCGATGTTGCAAAAAACATTGCCGAACAAATAGAAGCCATTGTTACTCCCGAAGAAACAGAACGGATTGAAAAAGCGCCGACCAACAACCTGGTGGCTTACGACTTGTTTTTGAAAGGACTCGATTTGCTTGGAAAACCAACCGAAGAAAACCTGAAACAGGCAATTCCCTATTTTAAAAGAGCAATTCAACACGACGAAGAATTTGCACGTGCCTATGCCGGCATTGCTATCTCATTTTATATACTGGACCAAAACAAAACAATAAAACTGTTTGCCGATTCGATAAATTATTATGCCGACCAGGCACTTTTTTTCGACTCGAAACTACCGCAGAGTTTAACTGCCAAGGCTCTTTTTTACATGGAGCATAAAGAGTATGAGCTGGCCCTTCCCTACCTTGAAAAAGCACTGGAAATCAGTCCCAATTCTGATGTGGTTTTAATTTTCCTTGTTGAATTATATGTGAACTATTTACCCAACACCAAAAAGTACCTCGAGTATGCTTTAAAAGGGCTTGAAATTGACATTGTTGCGGCCTATGATTCATCAGCGGCAAGTTACAGCTACCTGCATATCAGTAATGCTTTAATCCAATCGGGTTTTATTGATGAAGCTGAAAAATACATCGATATTTCACTGGAATATCTTCCTGAAAATCTCTATTCGCAATATGTAAAAGCCTATATCGAATTTGCACAAAATGAAAACCTGGAACAGCTGAATAAAACATTGCTGGCTGTTTTTGAAAAAGACAAAACCCGTCTCGACATCTTGCAGGAAGTTGCAAAATCGTACTACTATCTGCGCGATTACAAAACCGCATCGATTTACTACCAGGCTTTTGTTGAAGCCAGGAAAAACTATAATCTAGATATCTATCCATCGGAAAATGGAAAAATAGCAGTTACTTTTGAAAAAACAGGCGAGCAGGAATTAGCGGATAAATACTTTCAGGAATTTCTTGATTGGGCAAATAAAGATCAGTCTATCTACAGGAATTTCAATCTGGCCCTGTATTATTCGTATAAGGGAGATGCTAACAAATCTATTGAGCATTTAGAACAATTTACAAAAGAAGATAACTTCCATTACTGGACGATTCTCTTTACGCCAATCGATCCGCTGTCAGACAACATGCAAAAACATCCTCAGTTTAAAAAGGTGTTTAGAAAAATAGAAGCCAATTTCAACGATTATCATAAACGGACTGAGCGATCGTTAAAATTAAAAGGATTGATTTAGTACTGATTTATTGTATAAATTACTCCTTTAAAATAAACAGTAGAACAAAAACTATTTCGAGATCAACATAATACAGAAATGCTCATTCAAATAAAAGCAATTCTTGCTTTTTCATATTTAATCGTTAACTTACCTTTCGAATAATTAAGCGCAGAGAGTTTTAAATATGGACATTTATAATCATCCGCAGAATATAGAAGTCCGGGGTAAAAAGATCACTTATTACCGACACGGAAAAGGAGAAACCATATTGTTTGTTCATGGCATAACAACCTATTCGTTTATTTGGAAAGAAATAATACCCTTTTTTAAAGATGATTATGAAATAGTTATGCTCGATTTACTGGGGACCGGAGACTCCGACAGCTCATTAAACGAGAATATTTCGATAAAAAAGCAGGCACACGTAATTAAAGATTTCTGCGACCAGTTACAACTTTCAAAAATTCATTTGGTTTGCCATGATATCGGTGGCGGAATCGGACAAATATTTGCTGTAAACTGGCCCGATTTGCTTTACGATTTAACCGTCATTAATTCCATTGCTTATAACTTTTGGCCCGTACAACCAATTATTGCAATGCGCACTCCTATTATCCGACAATTAGCAATGGCGACACTCGATTTAGGGATGTTTGAGATTGTTGTAAAACGAGGCCTGTATCACAAAGAAAAACTAAATGATGAATGGATGAAGATGTTTCAGAAACCAATGAAAACTTCTTCAGGACGTAAGGGATTTTTACACCTTGCCAAATGCCTCGACAACTCAAACCTCACAGAAATAGAAGAAGGACTAAAAAAACTTACCATACCGGTTCTTATTATCCGGGGAGAAGCGGATATTTACCTCAGTTCGGCAATCTCTGAAAAACTTCATTCTGAAATAAAGAACAGTCAACTGGTAAAAATTAAAGACGGAGGCCATTTTATTCAAATTGACGTACCTGATAAAGTAGCAGAACATATACTCAATTTTATTAAAACTAAATGACAAAGGATTTACAAAAAAAATTACTGGAACTTGAAGCCAAAATTGAAATCCTTGAACTCGAAAATGAAACCTTATCGGCAAAAGCAGAAGAGAATCTTCTTTTAAGCAGAGCATTCGACGAGATTACTCATATAGAAGGAATTAATGAAGTTATTGAGCATACCCTTGAAAGTATATCTATCCTACTGAACATTCCGATAACGGGCATGTTCCTGTTAAAAAACAATACTTTTATTTGCGAGAACTATTATGCATTATTCACCGATGAACAATTAACAAATATTGAACTAAAGGTTTCTGATGCATATTTAAACAAGATAAAAACGGAGGTAACCTGCTTATTAAACAGTACGGAAGAACAATTTAACTTCAGGGCAAAAGATTTACATTTTTCTCCAACAAAAGCCTTGATAATTCCGATGCAGTCTGAAACACTGCCCAACCGTTTTTTTGCTTTTATAGACGATTCTCATGATCCTAAACTGGTAGAAAAAATAAATTTACTGGAACAGGTTGTTGAGATTCTTACCACCAATTTCGAGCGGAACTATTATCAAAATGAGCTAATAAAACTGAATGAACATTTGGAGAAAGAGGTGGAATACAGAACCAAGGAACTGGTTATTGCCAAAGAAAAAGCAGAGGAAAGCAACCGGTTAAAATCCAGTTTTTTGCAAAATGTAAGCCACGAGATTCGTACTCCAATGAATGCGATAATGGGATTTTCCAGTCTGCTTACCGATAATTTAGACAACAAAACAAACCTCAAAAAATTTGCTGACATCATTTATCAGCGAAGTGGCTATTTGTTAGATATTATTACTGATATCCTTAAAATTTCGCAAATAGAATCGGGACATTCTAAAACAGAAATCGGTGATTGCAATTTGTCTGAACTTTTTATCGAACTTGGTTCAAACCTGTCGACACAACAAACACAGTTAGACAAACAGAATATCAATATACTTTTTCCCTGGGATAACAAAGACCTGAAAAAGGAAATTCATACCGACAAACGAAAACTGCAACAAATTTTACTCAACCTTATTGGCAATTCTCTAAAATTCACAAAAACCGGGAGCATTGAATGCGGATATACTTACGACGAAAAACTTATTGAATTTTACGTAAAAGACACTGGATGCGGCATTCCCGAAGACAAATACGAAGCAATTTTCGAGCGATTTAACCAGCTTGAAACGACTTCGGAAATGAACCTGAGAGGAACCGGACTGGGGCTTCCAATTGCACAAGGACTGGTACAATTACTTGGAGGAACTATCTGGCTCGAATCGGAAGTAGGCAAAGGTACTACCTTCTATTTCACAATTAAAAACCATTTCCCGCAGACAGCTGCTACTTCTGAGAAAAAACAAATCCATTCTCAAGAAATAAAATTTGACCACCAATCCGTTCTCATCGTTGAAGATGATCCCTTCAATACCAAATATTTGGTGGAACTATTAAAATCGACCAACCTGAATATCAAAACGACTGAGAACGGGAAAGGCGCTATAGATATTGCCGAGAAAGAAGACTTCGACATCATATTAATGGATATAAAACTTCCTGATATTAACGGGTATACTGCAACAAAAGAAATTTTACAACGCAAACCAGGGATAAAAATAATCGCCCAAACCGCTTACGCGTCTGCCGATGACGAGAATAAATCATTCGAAGCTGGTTGTGTTGGTTACCTCAGCAAGCCGATCCATAAAAACAAACTTATCGACACACTTTCCAAACATTTACAAGCATAAAAAAGCCTCTCAACCATGCGGATGAAAGGCTTAATATAAATCTCGTTAATCTTTTAAACCAATTGTATATCTTCCACAATCTCCTGTCCTTTTTTAATGGCCTCAAGATTTAGTGGAATCAGCTTGTGGTAACGTTCCGGAAGCGATTTTTCCAGTCCCTTTTCAACGTTATCCAGCGAAAGGATAGGTCGCACTTTCAGGTAGCTGCCAAAAACGATCATGTTAAACACTTTTGGGTTACCCATCTCAACAGCTGTTTTTGTGGCTTCAACTTTAAAAATGTTGATATCCTTACGTGTTGGCGGATTAATTACGCCGTTCGGATCGTACAATAAAGTTCCGCCGGGTTTTACCGCTTTTTCGAATTTATCCATACTCTGCTGGTTCAGTATAATGGCGGTATCAAATTGCTGTAAAATAGGCGAACTGATGCGGGTATCGCTAACAATTACAGTAACGTTGGCTGTTCCACCGCGCATCTCGGGTCCGTACGACGGAAACCAGGTAACCTCTTTGTCTTCCATAATGCCTGAATAGGCCAGAATTTTACCCATTGAAAGTACACCTTGTCCTCCAAATCCGGCAATTATCATTTCTTCTGTCATAGCTTCAATTTTTTAATTTTCCGAATGTTCACCTTTCACACTGTCTTTCAAATCGCCTAACGGATAATAAGGAATCATGTTTTCTTCCATCCATTTGTTGGCGTCAACCGGGCTCAATTTCCATCCTGAGTTACAGGTTGAAACCACCTCAACAAACGAAGTTCCTTTTTTATCCAGCACATTCTGAATAGCCTTTTTTAGCGACCGTTTACACTTGCGAGTCGAAGCCGCAGTGTGCACTGCCTGACGTGTTACATACGAAGTTCCAGGCAGTTGTGCAATCAAGTTCGTAATTTTCATCGGATAACCGTTCAAATCAACATTACGTCCGGTTGGAGTAGTAGATGTTACCATTCCTTCCAGTGTTGTTGGCGCCATCTGGCCTCCTGTCATTCCGTAAATTCCATTATTGATGAACACGACAAGAATATTCTCGCCGCGGTTGCAGGCATGCATAATTTCACCCGACCCGATTGATGCCAAATCGCCATCACCCTGGTATGTGAAAACAAAATTATCAGGATTTAAACGGGCAACACCGGTTGCCACTGCCGGAGCGCGTCCGTGAGCAGCTTCCTGCCAGTCGATGTCAATATAATTGTAAGCAAAAACCGCACAACCTACAGGTGCAATACCAACGGTTTTTTCCTGAAGTCCCATCTCGTCGATCAGTTCAGCAAGAATTTTATGAACCACTCCATGAGAACATCCCGGACAGTAGTGCATAATGTCGTCATTCAAAACTTCCGACTTTCCGTAAACCAGGTTTTCCGGCTTTATAATTTCTTTAATATCCATAATCTCCTCCGGTTTAGTAACTACGTTTAACTCCATAACTTAACTCCCATGAAAATTTATCTTCCAATGCTTCAACTACCTCATCAGGTGTTGGAATAAGTCCGCCCATACGACCAAAATAATCTACACGAACATTGCTGCCGGCTTCGTAAACCGCCAGTTTTATATCTTCCACCATTTGTCCGGCACTCATCTCAACCGACAGGAAACCTTTGGCTTTGCGTGCCAGTTCTTTTATAACTTTTTTAGGGAATGGGAAAAGTGTAATCGGACGAAGCAAACCAACTTTCAGTCCTTTGGCGCGTGCTATCTCCACAGCTTTTTGGCAAACACGTGAAGAAGTTCCGAAGGCTACGATAATGAATTCTGCATCGTTGCATTCGATGGCTTCGTAACGCACTTCCTCTTCTTCCATTTTTTGGTATTTCTCCTGGAAGCGTCTGTTGTTATCTTCCATTTTATCCGAATCCATTTCGAGCGAAGTAACAATGTTCTTTTTACGGCTGGCAGTTTTCCCGATAGTTGCCCAATCGCCACTCATCTCAGCAATTTCTTCTTTTGTCCAACGCGGTTTCTGGTCGGCCAACTCAACTTTCTCCATCATCTGACCAATGGCACCATCAGCAAGAATCATTGCCGGGTTGCGATATTTAAAAGCCAGTTCGAATCCAAGATCAACAAAGTCGTTCATTTCCTGAACCGATGCCGGTGCCAGTACGATCATTTTATAATCGCCGTGACCACCACCTTTTACACTCTGAAAATAATCGGCCTGCGATGGCTGAATGGTTCCCAATCCCGGGCCGCCACGCTGCACATTTACAATTAAACAGGGTAACTCAGCTCCCGCAATGTATGAGATTCCTTCGGCCATGAGGCTAATACCCGGACTCGAAGAAGAAGTCATTACCTTTTTTCCGGTTGCAGCTGCACCGTACACCATGTTAATTGAAGCAACTTCACTTTCGGCTTGTAAAACAACCATGCCCGATTCGTTCCAGGGCTGACGAGCCATTAGTGTTTCCATCACTTCCGACTGAGGTGTTATGGGATAGCCAAAATAACCGTCGCACCCGCAGCGGATGGCAGCCTCGGCCAACACCTCGTTTCCTTTCATTAATCTTAATTCTCCCATATCTAATTTTTTAATTGTCGATTGTTGATCGATTAATCCTTAATCCTTTTAATTAATCCTTTATTAGCTTACGTTTACACGATATACAGTAATGCATGTATCAGGACAAACAACGCCGCAATTAGCGCATCCGATACAAGCATCAGGATCTTTCATATACGAATAATGATACCCTTTGCTGTTTACCTCTATGTGCAATGCCAATACATCGTGCGGACAAGCTTCCACACACAGACTGCATCCTTTACAGCCCTCCTTATCAACAACAACTGCTCCTTTAACTTTTGCCATATTTCTATAGATTTTCTAACAAAATTAATAATCTGAACGACTTAAAAAAACCATTAAAAGTCAGGCTATTAGACTTATATTACAAGAGGTTTGAGTTCTTAACTTTTAACGGAATTTTGCTTTCAGATTCGAATTTTATCACAGTAATTTTTTTTGAGTTCTTACTATACTGACAAAACTATTTTTTACAACATAAAATGTGTGCAACTAATGTTGCGTTATTAACTATAATGTTGCAAAACCTCCTTGCAGACTAAAATTTGCAGGGGATAAGATGCAATTTTCTTCTTGCTCTTCCCCTTTATGTTTCCAACATAAGATTATTATATTGTTTTTACACACTTTCAATAGAAATCAATTATTCTTTACCGTTGTGCTTTAGCCAACGGATTGTATAAAGTATATATCTAACAAGAGGTTGCGGGACTTTTAGCCCCGCAACCTCTTAAATGAATTATATGTGACCGTCGGTTGAAACCGACAGCAAAGCATAAAAGAATATTTTCATACAACTTGTTTTGAGCAGTGATAAGAACAGAAATAAGTCTGTGATTTGATCCGGACGAATCAATATCGCCGCCTTAAAAGAAAGCACAAAAAATAACTTGAAAAGAATTACAATTTATAAAGTATCCGTGTTAAGATGTTTCGGTGAATCCCCAGATAGGATGCAATATGCTGGCGTTGTAGTTTTTGTGCCAGCTCGGGATATTCCACAAAAAATTTGCGAATGCGCTGTTCGGCATTCAACGACTGAAAAGAGTGAATACGGTCCATGGCCTGTATGTAACTTTCTTCGGCCAGAATACGAACGGTGCGCTCGAACTTGTGATTTGTATCGAGTAAATTTTTAAACTCGTCCTTTTCGATATAAATAAGCCTCGAATCTTCGTAAGCTCGAATGGCTTCGGTAGAATCTTTGCCCAGCACAAAACCGCGATGGTTGCTTACAATAAAGTTATTGGGAGGAAAGAAAAATCGCGACACCCACTCGGTACCGCTGTCTGACAGGTAAGAAGCGTAGAGCAAACCATCTACAAGAATGCCCAGTTTTTTGTTCTTTTCACCATAGTCGATAAATAACTCCCCTTTTTTAAGCACCTCCGGTTTTTTTAGGTTGAAAGAATCAACCAGGCTCAGGGTATGCTCAAATCGTGAAATTATCTTTTTCTTGTCCATAGCTAAAAGTTATTCACCGGATGTAAAACCTTAAAGGAATTGCCATCCGGTGATAAACATTTTATTTTGAAAAATTCTCGTTAAACAGTTTCAGTCGCTCTTCCATGGCTTCAAACTGCTCTGGCAATACAAAAGAAACACAGGCGCGTAAACCTTCTTCATCGCTGCCGGTATTGTCGAGCGCAATGGCACTGATACCATAAAAAAGTAAATTGGCAACCAGTTCGTTTCCTGTCATCCCCGGATAACCAATGGTAAAATAAAAACCGTCGGCAACAGGAACACCAAGATCCTTTTCGTAAACAATATGAAAGCCGTTTTCGAGGAATAAACGTTTCATTACTTTGGCACGTTCGCCATAAGGTTTTATGCCCTCAACAAAATTATATTCGCCATCGTTAACTGCTTTAAACATGGCAGCCAGAGCCCACTGCGCCGAGTGACTGGTACCCGAAGAAAGCGAATAAAGCAAACGCAAAGAAATAGTTGCGCCAAAAGTAGTTCCTTTAAAACGCTCCTGCAGATCGGGATAATCGCGGTTGAACAGTTTATCGGAAATGGCCATAATACCAATACGCTGACCGGCATATGAGAATATCTTTGAACTGGAAATAAACAGGATGTAATTATCGGTATAATTAGCCACCGAAGGTTGATAAGGAGGCTCACCCGGTTTCGAAAAATCGGTACGGAAATCCATGCCAAAATAAGCCAGGTCTTCCATAACAATTACATCGTATTTGTTAGCCAGGTCGCCAATAATTTTCAGTTCCTCGTTGTTAAGACATATCCACGACGGGTTGTTGGGATTTGAATAAACGATGGAGTTAATATTTCCTTTTTCGAGATACGATTCCAACTTGGCCTTTAACTTATCGCCCCTGAAGTTGAATACATCGAAGGTTTCGTATTTCTGGCCCAGCACCATCATCTGCTGTTTCTGAACCGGGAAACCCGGATCGATAAACAAAGTGGTATCTTTTTTCTTATTGCAGTTCCCGGCAGCCATAAAAGCTGCGTAGGTTCCCTGCATCGATCCGGTTGACGGGATACATCCGGCCGGTGCAACGTCGATATCCATAAAGTTTTTAATGAATTTCGAAGCCTCTTCTTTCAATGGTTTTATACCGTCAACCATTGGATAAATAGCCGCCACTCCGCGATCCAGGGCTGCTTTTTCGGCCTCAATCCCAACCTTTGTTGGTGGTAATCCGGGCACGCCCATTTCCATGCGGACATATTTAAAATCGCTGGCTTCTTCAACCAGATTTACCAAAGCTACAATTTCGCGGATTGATGCCTTGCCAATATCAGAAATACGCAGCTCCGCTATTTTTTCTTCAACAAGATTTTTGTCGAGAGGTGAATTGTTCATACTATGAGTTTAAAGTTGAAGGTTGAAAGTTTAACGTTTCGAACCTACACGCAATTCTATTTATAGAAGAAGAGATGCTTTGTTAAATAAAAGTATCTCCTTCTGTTTCTTAAAACTGTTATTCTACCTGATAATAAACTATTAGAAGCCGAAATCGGGTTGAATTTGCTCCAGCCATGCACCGATTCTTTCTTCAGTTTGTTCCGGCTCAAAATCTTCGTCGATGGGCAAACCAATAAATTTACCGTCAACTAAAGCCTCCGATTCTTCAAACTCGTAACCTTCGGTATCAACCGGACCAACCAAAACAGCACCGTTTTTCATAAGCTCTTTGCCAAGCAAACCAATATGATCGACAAAAGCATGAGCATAAGTTACATGATCGCCCAAACCAAAAACAGCCACCGTTTTTTCGCTGTAATCCACCTTACTTATTTCGGGCAGAAATTTGCCCCAGTCGTTGGTCGAAAATTCAGAATCCCAGGTATCTTTACCTACTGTTGAAATTCCAAAAATTATTTTGTCGTATTTTTCTAAGTCAGCAGCAGAAGCACCTTTCACCTCTACCATTTCAACTTTATCTTCACCGATAATCTCTTTCATTTTGTCTGCAACGCGGTTTACTGCGCCACCAACCGGACCGTAAAAAATGGCTATTTTATTCATATCTTATAGTTTTATTTGTTACTGATTATGCAAGTCTCCTTTCTTGTACTCTCCTAAAATAGAGAGACTCGAAGCACTTTTAAGAACCTGGTGAATTGCCCTGTCGTAGTTCTCGCTCTTATCCCACTCAATATCTACGTGGAACGTATATTCATTGGGTTTTCCAACTATCGGAACCGACTGGATCTTTGTCAGGTTAATTTCATTTTCGGCAAATGTATTTAACACTGCAGCCAGCGAGCCGTAAAAGTGCCCAACTTCAAAACACACAGAAGCTTTATTTGTTCCCACAGTTGGATTTCCGTGTTTCGAAAGAATCCAGAACCGGGTGTAATTTTTCTTATTGCTTTCGATGCCGGTTTCCAAAACATTGAGGTTATATAACTCGGCAGAACGCAGATTGGCAATTGATGCGGCGTCTTTTAATTTTTTATCAGCCACCAGTTTCGACGATGCTGCGGTATCGAGTTTCTCGTGCAACTGGGCATCGGGATAGTTGTGTTCGATATATTCCATACACTGCCTCAAGGCAATGGGATGAGAATGAATATCTTTTATATCCTCTGGTTTTACACCATCGTTAACCAACAAATTCATTTGTATATGAATATAAATCTCGCCAATAATGCGTAAGTGATAATCGCGAATTAACTGGTAATTATTTAACAAACTACCTGCGATGGAATTTTCGATGGCCATTACGGCAAATTCCACCTCGTCTTTATCTATTTTTTCGCACACGGTTGTAAATGTCTTACATTCAACAACCTCAATATCATCACCGAAAAATTTCTGGGCCGCATCTTCGTGAAAAGAGCCGGCTATTCCCTGTATTGCTATCCGTTTCATTCAATTCTTTTAAGCAGACCAAATATACGAATTATGCGCTAAGTGAAAGGTTTTCGACCGAGATTGAGTGTAAAATTAAAGTTGGAATTACTTCGGGCAGGAAACAGAATTGACCAAACTTGTTGTCGTCGTTTTATTTGTGGATGAATTATATATTCAGCAATAAATAGGAAATTTCAGAAAAACATTGGTCGGAAAAAAGAGGTAGCTATGCAAAACAGCAGAACCAGCGCGATTTAATTTTGCACAAACTAAAAGCACAAAGTTTTTGCCGTATGACTAAACAAACAAACACCGGCCACAAAGTTTTTAGCTCGTGACTAAACAAACAAACCTTCGCCATAGAGTTTTTGGCCCGTGACTAAACGAACAAACCTTTGCCACAAAGTTTTTGGCCCGTGACTAAACGAACAAACCTTTGCCACAAAGTTTTCGGCCCGTGACTAAACGAACAAACCTTCGCCACAAAGTTTTCGGGCAATGTTGCGCTGACACGCGTCGACCACGGTTTTTTCTGTGTAATTATGACATTTCAAAAAACTATTTTTTCCAATGTCATAAAAATTTCCCTATTTTTAATGAACAAAAGCCAAAATACCCGCAACATTGAAAACAACTCATATTAATAACAAACATGGATACTGCCAATTGGGCGAATAAAAGATACGCTATCGACAACTTACAACAGAAGCAACTAAGAAGGTAAATGTGGCGACATGAGTTACAGATACATAGTTGCTAAGTTTTAACGCAACCAATCAACATAAAAAAGCATCTTATGGAAAAACCAAACGACTAAAACTATGAAACCAAAAAAATTAATGATTTTTATTTTCAGCTTAATTTTTATCCTAAACTCAAACTGCCAGAAAGAAAATAATTTAATTGAAAATCCAACATTCCCGAACAATGCAAAACTGAAACGGATTTTGGTTTATTCCACAATTGAAAGCACTGAAGCTATCAGTATTGATAAGGAATATGAATATGATGATAAAGGAAGAATAAGCAGGATTAACTCTCCAATATATGAAAATGGTGAAATAACAGGATTGTATTCTTATGATTTGTATAATTACAATTCCAATGAACAGCTGGTTAAAATCGAAAATTACCATGCTTCTACAAATTCTCCAACAGGTTTTATCAATTTAAAAAATTATGTGTATTCCTATTCGGACGACGGCAAAATTGAGAAAATAGAAGTCTCGAATAATTACTCCCTCTACAAATATGAAAATAACATATTAACGAGAATAGAAGAATATGGAAGCTCTGATGAATTGGAAAGATACACAGTGTATGAATACGATAATTCAGGCAACCTCATAAAAGAAACTGCTTATGACCCGGATAATCAACCTTATTCGTATACCAAATATTCTTACGAAAATGGATTAAATATTCAATCAGATATTTTTGGAGGAGAGGATATGAAAATACATATACGTGAAATATTTAATACCTACGATGAAAATAACAATTTAATCATTAAAGAATCGAATGAATTATTATCGTATAGTTCTGCCTTGAGTTATGTTTTACGTTATGAATATTTTGAAGAATAAAAAATTAACCATAAATCCGTTGTAGCGATTATATAAATCGTGCATCAGCCAGTTACGCCAGAGTTGGTTAAGACAATATTTTTTTTGTAACAAAAAGGTCACGATTTTGCAAATCAGAAGTGTTCGAAACCTAAAAATTGAGATAAGATGAAAAACTTAAAATTAGAAATTTCTTTATCGACAGCTTATACAATAAAGATGAGATATTAGTATTTTTCAAAGCAAATTAACAACCATGGAATTAGAATCAAAACGACTACAATTAAAAGAGGTTACCTGGAACGATGTTGAAGAAATACACCGTCTGCATTCTTATCCCGAAGTAGATGAATTTAATACGCTTGGCTTACCCAAAAACATTGCTGAAACAAAGGCAGTGATCCGCCCGGCGATCGATGATCAAAAAGCAGAAAAGAGACGATTATATCTTTGGACAATACTTTTGAAAGAAACCTATGAATTTATTGGCATTGCAGGCATGACTCTGTCGTTGGATAAATTCAAATTGGGTGAAATTTATTATAAGTTTTTACCCGCAATGTGGGGAAACGGCTATGCAACAGAAGTTGCGCAAACATTGATAAAAGCAGGATTCAACGATTTTAAACTTCATAAAGTTGAGGCCGGAGTAGCAACCGGAAACATTGCCTCAATGCGGGTACTTGAAAAATCGGGAATGACCCGCGAGGGACTGCGAAGAAAAATACTGCCCATTAGAGGAGAATGGAAAGACAATTATCATTACGCAATTGTTGAAGACGATCCAAGAGACAACTAAATAAAACGCCTCAGCCCGAAAAATTGAAAAAAAGTTTAGACCTCGTTTTCTGCTTGTAAAAATAAGGTAACGTTTACAAAATGGAACCCACGGAGCTTAACAGCCGTATTGTTTGTTGTGATTTGGGTAAAAAATCCAACAACTGAATGACTTATTGAAACAGAAATAATATGAATGCTAATGAACTAAGAGAAACCGTAGTGGCATTTCAGAAAAGCAGGATAATATTAACTGCTTACGAGTTAGACATTTTTACATTTATTGGAGAAAACAGCCTTACTTCTGAAACCATTTCGAAAAAACTAAACCTAAATAAAAATGCGACTGAACGATTACTGAATGCCTTGGTTTCGTTAAAATTGATACACAAGGAAAACGAAAGCTACAGCAATTCTGAAGACAGTTTAAAATTCCTTTCAAAAGATAGTCCTGCTTATATGGCCGGCTTGATGCACTCGAATCATTTGTGGAATACCTGGAGCCATTTAACCGAAGTAGTAAAAACCGGAAATGTTGCCCACACCGACAAAATTAATGAAAGAGGAGAAGAGTGGCTGAATGCATTCATTCATGCCATGCATTACAGAGGGAAAAAACAAGCTCCTTCTCAGATTTCAGCTATTGATTTGCAAAACGTAAAATCGGTGTTGGATGTTGGAGGAGGTTCGGGATGTTTCAGTATGGAATTTTTAAAACGAAAACACGGTTTAAAAGCTACCGTTTTCGACCTCCCAAATGTAGTTCCTATTTCAAAGAAAATAGTTGAAGAAGAAGGATACACCAGCAGGATTAATTATCATACCGGAGACTATACGGTTGATGAACTTCCAAAGGGTTACGATCTGGTGTTCTTATCGGCCATTATACACAGTAATTCTTATGAAACAAACGAGGCCCTGGTAAAAAAATGCTACAACTCGTTAAACAAGGGCGGTAAAATAGTAATTCAGGACTGGATAATGAATAATTCAAAAACAGAACCTTTTCAAGGCGCCATTTTTTCTATTAATATGTTAGTAGGCGTTGATGGTGGCGACTGCTATTCCGAAAACGAAGTGGGTACCTGGATGAAAAATGCCGGTTTTTCTATTATTTCAAAAGTTAATTTAGAACACGGGGTAGGACAAATGATTGGGATAAAGTAAGTATAGAATAGTTACAGAACTATAATACAATCCGATTTAAGTGCTTTTTATTAGCTTTACCATACACAAAAAAGAATTTCACCAACTTAACCAACTATGAAAAAACTGAATCATTATTTTTTTAAAACACTACTATTATTCGTCTGGTTTTTATCAAGCGTGGTGATAACAAAAACCTCGGGACAAAAAGTCGAAAAAGATAAAGAAACAGCTGTTATAAGTTTTATATTCGACGATCTGAACAGCTGCGATTTTGATGTGAAATCAATTTTTGACGAATACGGTTTTAAGCCCTCTTTTGCCCTTACTGCCAATAAAATCGATTCATCAACAATTCAATTATACAAGGCGTTTTTTTATGAAGGAATAAGTATTTTATCTCATTCTTATTCTCATCCAAGAATGAACTCTGTTGAAACAATTACAAAAGATGAGTTATTGCTGGAATTAACAAAGTCGAAACAGATTATTGAAAGTTATGGTATAAATGTAACTGGTTTTGTAACTCCTTATTCTTTTATGCATCCCGATTTTCTAACTCAACTGGATTCGATATATGATTATGCATTTACAAATAACAATAACGACGTATTCAACAGATCTGTGAACAAACACCATCTTTCAAGATACGGAATTGAATCAAACATTTCTTCCATTGATCACAATATTGACAAGATTGCTGCACGAATCGATACCGCAATTTTGAATAATCAGCTGCTTGTTTTTTACGGGCACAAAATACCATCGAGCTACCTTGATGATAAAGGAAATTCACGGGTTACAAAAAATGATCTGCGAAAAATATTATCGTATACAAAAGCAAAAGTTGAATCGGGTGAATGTATTGTGTTACCTTCGGATATGGCAGTCAAGAAATATTATGCATTGAATCACCGTTTTAATTCAAAACAATCAGATGATTACTGAACAAACCAAACAAAATCTAATTGCTGCTTTTCCGATTTTTCTAATTGGATTAGGAATTTCCGGAGGTTGTTTGATTGCCGGCGGGGCTTGTTATGAAATACCTTCGTGGAGGCTGTACTCCGGAATTGCATTTGGCGGACTAATTGCCCTGTTTATTGGAGCGATCGGCGTATTCGGAGTAATCAAGAGAATTCCTGACTGGAGTATAATCTGGATTGCAACTTCAATGATTGGATTTTTAGTACTTATAAATTTCACTTCTTCGTTTGGATTACCTTCTGTACTTGAAATTGCAATACTGATATTTTCTATCGTAATTGGGTTGACCATTTTTTATTTCATTACAAAAAAGAACTGGCATTCGGCCGCTTTGTTGGGAGTAGGATTATCTACAGCTTTATCTTTGATTTTGTTTTTTATGGCGAACAATATATCGCACAATAGAATTAAAATCGGATATTTTGATTTTATAATTGGTTTTATAATGAGTGGAATGATATACCTTTTTTTAAAAGGCAATAATCATACTAAACGACTGATTATAATTCTGTTCCTGGCATTGAACAGTATCATGGTTTTAGTGTTCAACATGAACATGCAACATTTAAATCAGGAAAGTCACTTATTGTATCTTCTAGTATTTTCTAATGGATTACTGTTTAGCGGAATTGTTTTTCATTATTTAATCCGATTGATTGATAGAATAATATCAAAATAACCTGGCAGAATATTTTGGTAATGGCATCGTGGTTGCAATTGTATGTGTAAGGTTGATTCTCGCCTTGTTCGTATTCGACGATCAGCCAACCGACAAGCAAACTCTTCGTAATCTGATACGATAAGATACAATTTTTCGTACCTGGTCTTATCTACTTGAATACTTTATCCAAAAAGGAAACAATATAAGGAACAGCCTCATCGAACCAGGGATGAAACAGCCAAAACGGATGTGGTGTTTCCTCAATAGTGTGTACCTCGTTGTAAATATCGTAGCGGTTCAGCACCTCCAGGTACTTTTCGCGCCCGGCATGGAAACGTGGTAAGCAGCTGTTTACAAAAATAGTCGGTGGAGTGTCTTTACTCACGTAAGTAAGCGGTGATGCTTCCACCCACAATTCCGGTTTCTGTTTGTAGGTGGCACCAAACCATCGTGCCCCGGCCGAAGGTTTTTCGGGATTATCGTCTTTGCCGCTTTCGTTGGGATCAGTGAAATCGAGAATCCCGTCGATATTTACAATTGCCTGCACTTTATCGCTTGCCGGCATGCTAACTGCATGCGACGGATAAATAGGATTTCCCCCGGTCGTCCCCAGTAACGAAGCCTGCGTTGCCCCCGACGAGGTTCCCAATGTGGCTATTTTTGCCGTATCCAATCCAAAATCGGCAGCATTGATCCGCAACCATTTTATGGCTGTTTTTAAATCGATCATACCGGCAGGATATTTCGCTTCGGGCGACAAACGATATTCTACCGCTGCGGCCACATAGCCGGCTTCAGCCAGTTTCTGCGCCATTGGAACCAGGTGCGACCTGGTGCCCGACGCCCAGCCACCACCGTGAATTAACAACACGCCGGGAGCCTGCTTTATTTTACTGATTTTTGGGTAAAAAACATCGATGTGTAACTTACGCTCACCAAACGATTGATAAACCAGGTTCCGTTTTTCATTGACCACCGGAATATCAAACTCCTCTACCGCAACTGCATGCGGAAAATCTTTTGCAATTTTTTTGGCTGTACTTTTTACATTAAAAGTGGTGTCGCGCGGGAAATCTACATCGCCTTTTTGCGCAAAACCAACAAAGGGCAGCACCAAAAGAAGAACGAATAAAAATCTCATTATAGATGATTCTGAACAATTTATCACTTTTCAAGAAAGCCGATAAACTTTTTCATTGTATTAATTTCAAGCTCACGGGCGCAAGCCGACGATATCCATGTTTTTAATTGTTTGCCCGGTTTACTAATCAGTAAAAACTCTGTGCCATCGTCTTCTGTTTTTACAAAGTCGGCCGGATCGTACAAAATGGCCGCACCAATTTCAACCAGTTCTGCCGCCACATCTTCAGGGTGAATCCCCCAGGCTGCGATAAGCCCGTCCTTCTTATAAATCTCCTGACCTTTGTGATAATTTACTCCGGTTACAAACTGCACCGGTTCATCGGTCAATGCAAAAGCTTCAACTTTGGCATTTCTTTCTCCCGAATAAACAGTAACACGCACCAACACGTCCACTTTTCGTCCCATATAAGGTACATCTTCCGATAACATTTCCATGTATGAGCAATTGCTTTCTTTAACAACCCGTGCCGTACGGTTCGAAACAGGATTTAGTTTTACTACCTTTTCACCATCCCAAAGACGAACACCGCCCAAACCAACTGTTTCACCAGCTTTGTAGTAATCGGCACCCCAACCTGCTTTTTGGTCTTCTGCTGTCGGATACCATTCTTTTGCTTTAAGCTCAAGCTGAGGTTTCGCTTTTGAATAAACATCGATGGCTGCCTTCTGGCTAAAATAAATACGCAAAGCCATCCATTCGTTCTCCACTGCCGGACCGTGATGTCCGATTGTAGTATACAGGTCACCCGATGCAGCACTTATTTCAGATTGTTGCACACTATCGGAACGCATAAATAAACTTATATCGGTTTTATTCTGTGCCTGCGCTTGTAAAATAAGGGCAATCGCAAATAATACTATGCTTATTCGTTTCATCTTTCTAAGTTTGTTTCGTTTGTAATTATTTATTCAACTCAATAGCTGCCAGAATAAACGGGCCAACACCTTTAGAATCGTTGTCCACCTTTTTTTCCGACACATAATACTGGTAATCTCCTTCGCGGTATGGATTTCCACCCAAACCACAGGCTCCACAAGTATTGGTTAAAACTACAAAACCTTCATCGTCTTTCCTAACCAAATTTTTAACCATACTATCGAAAGACGCATTAGCAATGGTTAAAAACTTTGGAGGGAGCCAACTGTTTTTTGCCGCTTTCGCATAGGTATATATAATCATTGCAGATCCTGAAGCTTCCACATAATTTCCTTCATCTCCTCCCCTGTCTATAACCTGACTCCACAAACCGGTTTCCGGATCTCTTACTTTTAATAAAGCCTCGCTAAGGTCGTTTAATATAGTCAGAATATGTTCGCGATCTTTGTGAGCCTCAGGAAGTACCTCCAATACATCAACCAATGCCATCATATACCATCCGGTAGCGCGGCTCCAGAAATGCTTCGATTGGCCGGTTTCCTTTACACACCAGCGTTGTTCGCGACTTTCGTCCCATGCATGGTAAATCAGACCGGTTTTTTCGTCGAGCGTACGTTTATAAGCTTCCTGCAATTGAAAGGTAACCTCATCAAACCATTGAGGCTGATCGAACTCTTTTGCAAAACGGGATAAAAATGGTGAAGCCATATACAAACCATCGAGCCACATTTGATACGGATAAGATTTCTTGTGCCAGTATCCTCCGGCATTGGTACGTGGCTGGCCTTCCATTTGAGTTACCAGTGTTTCAATTCCTTTTTTATATTTTTCATCACCGTAATCCCGATACAGGGTAATCATGCTGTTTCCGGGGCGAACACGATCGATGTTGTAATCCGAAGTTTTTTGTCCGTCAATTTCGCCATCGTCGTGCAAAAAATAATCGATGTAATTTTTCATGTAAGCGCCATATTTGGGATCGATATCTTTCAATTTATATATGGCATCGCCCAAAAGAGCATAATCATATTCGTATTTGGGAGTTTCCCGTTGATAATAAATCAGGCTGTCGGCTTCGTGCATGACCGATTCTGCAAATTTAACCGACCATAATTCAGGTTGTTTATTAGCTGATTTTTTTGAAGTGCATCCAAATAGGAAGAGAAAAAGTACAAGTATAAATGTTGTCCTCATTGGTTTAATTTTGTGATTATACAAAACTACCCCGAGCAAGAATATGGGCCTGTTATTTTAGTATCAGAAAGCGGGACGATTTTCCCAATTCCGCAATAAATGCGGGTTACGGAAGGGGATATAAATATCACAGGCTTTTAGAAAGATATTTAAAGACATCTGCATCATTGCTAAAACAGACTGCAATTATTTCATTAACGCAGCAGCTTTTCGTAAAAAACATCCGGATACAAGTTAATACCCACTCCTCACAAACAAAAATCATTTTAATAAGATTATTAAAGAATGATGTCAAACAAAAAATTGGAAATAACAATGTATTTGTCTTAAATTTGGTAACAATCTAAAATCAAAATATTATGAATAACTCTTCTCCTGAATCTACTAAAAATTTTGTGAATAAAATGTGGCAACTGATGATGGCCAGAGGTATCGTTCTGTGTATCGTCGGGCTTGTATTGCTTATTTTCCCTGCCGCAACACTAACTACACTTATTTTCATAATGGGTATCTATTGGTTAATTGATGGTATTGTTAACACATACAATGCTTTGCAAACAAAAAAACAATACAAAGGCTGGGGTTGGAGCCTTTTTAACGGGGCGATCGAAATTATTGCCGGGCTCGTTGTTCTGGCGAAACCATTTTCGAGCGCCGTTTTAACCACTTCTTTTTTAATATGGTTTCTTGGTATTGTTGCCGTTATTAACGGAATCACAAGCCTTTTAACAGGGATCAGGCTAAAAAATCAACAAAGCAACGAAAGAACCATGATCTGGGGAGGAATATTCTCTCTTATCCTGGGGCTTATTTTAATGTCGTCGCCTTTTACATCAGCGCTGGTAATTATAAAAATTATTGGATCATTTACACTTTTGGCCGGAATCATAACGCTTGCTGTTACATATCGAATAAAAAAGAAAGCTGAATCAAATATCAATTGATAAAACGAAGTTAAAATCATCTATTATTCGAAGTGTTGTAATAAACAGAAATATTGTTAATTACAACACTTTTTTATTACAAGCGATTCATTTTAAAACAAAAAAATCACACAAAATACAAAACAAACATTTGTTCACTAAAAACTTGTACGTTTGAAATATTATATTTAAATTTGCAATGAACAATTGTTTAAATTAGATACAAAAAAGAATATTGTATGAAAGTAATTATTACTGCAAGTGGCGATAACACTGAATCGAAATTTGATTTACGCTTCGGTCGTGCCGGATGGTTTTGTGTGTACGACAGTGAAACAAAGTCGACACACTTTATTGAAAACAGCTTTAAAAATGCAAACGGAGGTGCAGGTACCAAATCTTCTGAAATGGCTGCCGAACTTGGAGCCACAAAGGTTATCTCCGGAGATTTTGGCCCGAAAGCCAAAACGATGTTAGAAAAGTTGAACATACAAATGGTAGCAATAAAAGATGATCAACTTAAGGTTGATGATATTATAGCAAAATTAGAGAACAAATAAAAAAAAAGAATTATGCCAGGATTAGACAGTACCGGACCAATGGGACAAGGTGCCCAAACCGGCAGAAGAATGGGAAAATGTAGTGGAAATGAGGTCGATGATACTTTAATGCCCGGAAGAAGATTTTTCAGGGGTGCAGGAAGAGGTATTGGCAGACGGAATTTCAAAGGAAACTACGAAGAAAATTTTGGAGGACGTGGCCGCGGCAGAGGTCGTGGAATTCGTTTTGGAATGGGCTGGAGACAAAGCCAGAATGATAATTAATGAATTACGTATATGAAGAAAAAAATTGCTGTTCCGGTTGATGAAAACGGAGTATTAGACGGCCATTTCGGCCATTGCAAATTTTTTGCATTGATTGATGTGGAAGAAAATAATATTGTTGCCAAGGAAATGGTAACACCTCCACCCCATGAACCGGGACTTCTGCCAAAATGGTTGGCAGAAAAAGGAGTAAACGATGTACTTGCCGGAGGAATGGGACACAAAGCCATACAAATTTTCAACTACAACGATGTAAATGTTTTTGTTGGCGCCCCACAACTTTCTGCAGATGAACTTGTAAAAGGGTTCCTTAATAAAAGTATTGAATTTACTGCCAATTATTGCGACCATTAACTGACAGTGCCAACAAAAGAGTTTGAAGTTTAGAACCATAACTTTTTAATTTAACAGGGTACCGTTATAAACGGTTGATTGTGTCAAAGAATCTGGAATTTGGGTATAACCAAATATTCAGAAACGTTAGCTACTAAATCGGCAATTCCCCGAGGTGAATACTTCGGGGAATTTTTAAATAACTTATTTGTTCCACCAATTTTTTATTACAAATAAATGCAAATTGCCATTGCCAGTGGAAAAGGAGGTACCGGAAAAACAACTGTTTCGGTTAATCTTTATTATTTTCTAAGTAAAAAAACAGATCAGAAGGTACAACTCATCGATTGCGATGTGGAAGAACCAAACGACTTACTATTTTTTAATAATCCTCCACAAATAAAAGAAGAACAGGTTTTCTCACTCGTTCCTGAAATTGACGTAAATAAATGCACGTTCTGCAGAAAATGTGCAGACTGGTGCGAATTTAATGCCATTACAGTTGTAAAAAGCGTAAAATTCGTAGAAGTCAATACAGACATGTGCCACTCGTGCGGAGTTTGCTCGATTGCATGTACTAATGGAGCGATAAAGGAATACAAAAAACCGCTGGGAATTATTTCGCAATACGATACGGGTTTTGGGATGTCGTTTACCGAAGGTCGTTTGGAAATTGGTTCGGCCATGCAAACATCGCTTATAAAAGAGGTTAAAAAAGAAATATCCGATGATGCACAAATAGTTATTTACGATGCTCCTCCGGGAACCAGCTGCCCGGTTGTAGAAACCGTTTCTGATTCCGACTATGTCATTTTGGTTACAGAACCTACACCATTCGGACTTCACGACCTGAAACTAACCGTTGATTTGCTTTTCGATTTAAAAATACCTTTTGGTGTGCTTGTTAACAAAGCCGGCTTGGGAAACGATGAAGTGTACCAGTATCTGAAAGAAAAGAACATTGAACTGATTGGCGAAATCCCATTTTCGAAAGAGTACGCACAGAACTACTCGAAAGGCGAATTACTTCAAAATATACCTACGGAAATAACTAAAGTTTACGAGGGAATTGCAGATAAACTAATATCAAAGATACCGGCATGAAACGAGCATGTAAAACATTTACGCCCAAAAGGAAAATAAAATACATGCGAGTTCCATACTATACCTTTAAAAACAAACAATTTTAATAGTATGAAAGAGATTGTAATTTTAAGTGGAAAAGGAGGTGCCGGAAAAACCACAGTTGCTGCAGCGCTGGCATCAGTAGCACCAAATGCAGTTTTTTGTGATAACGATGTTGATGCTGCCGATCTGCATTTAATTTTCAAACCGGAAATCAAAGAAACCTACACATTCGACAGTGGTCAAATAGCAATAATTAATAAAGACACCTGTATTTCATGCGGGATATGCGAGGATTCGTGCCGTTTTTCCGCCATACATAAAGATCCGAATGGAATTCCGGAGGTGAATCCTTTTCAGTGTGAAGGTTGTCGCTTGTGCGAACGAATTTGCCCCGCCGATGCCATCGATATTAAACAAAACCTCAACAACTACTGGTATATTTCAGAAACACGTTTTGGAACCATGTTGCATGCCCATATGGGACCAGGCGAAGAAAACTCGGGAAAACTGGTTACCAAAATCCGCGAAAAAGCAAAAGAACTGGCACTTGCAGGAAAAGTTGACCATCTGATAAACGACGGCCCTCCCGGAATAGGATGCACAGCTATTTCTTCGATTACGGGCACCGACGCGGTTTTACTGGTTATTGAACCCAGTGTTTCAGGTCTTCACGATGCACAGCGTTTAGTCAAACTGGTGAATTCCTTCGCTATTAAAATGTATGCTGTAATCAACAAGTTTGATATTAATGAAGCATTCACACAAACCGTTGAAGATTACCTGGAAGAAAACAATATTCCGCTGATCGGAAAGATTCCATTTTCAGATCTTATGGTTGAAGCGATGATTCATGAAAAAACCGTAGTTGAATACGCACCGGACTCAGATCTGGCCAACATATTTCAAAAAATCTGGATTGAAATACAATAATTTAATTAGTATCGAAGCTGGTTAGCCTGGTATAACTGGCCAGTTTGCCTTTTACTGTATAAACTTCCGAAGCTACCAATCCAATTCCATCGGTGTACCATTCTTTAGTTACCATATCGATTGTAAACATGGTTTTGGTAGTTATTCGTTGCTTAATTTGAATACAGTCGTAGGTGCCTACTGGTGTTTCCTTTTTATCATGATTTTCAACCTGGCGTTCGGTAATAAACATTTCCATGTGGTACACTTTGGCACCTTCATTCGTAACATCCATAATCAGGCTTCCATCTTTAAGTGCTGTTCCCGGTTCTGCATTTATATCCGGCATTTCCAGGGCAGAAGCGTCAACATCCCACTCCATGTCTTTGTATGGGCCCATTGCCATGCCAGTCATTGCCTGTTTCATACTAAACTCGAACTTGCCATTTTTACAGGTTGCGGTATACATGCTTTCGTGAGTCTGACTATTACGACCAATCTTCGATGTAACTTTAACAGTGTAAGTGGTTACGTCACCCTGTTTGGCAACATCAACCAGTTCATAATTGGCCTTCCCAATCTCTTTATCTTTAGCGTTAAAGGTTGTAATTTCCCATTTTGCGCCCTTTTTATCCGGTAAAAATCCGCCACATTGTTGTGCTGATAAAGCAAATCCAAGAAACAGAAAAATGCTTGTCATTAATGTTCTCATAGTTTGATAATTTGAAGTATAACAATTTATTACTTTACAAATAAAATAAATTTTATGCTAAAGGCTCACACTGTTTTATTAAAATTGAATAGATTCATTTTCTTTTGATCAAATATTAGAGTGACAAGTTTTTAAGGGCTTTCCATTATGTAAAAATAAATTTGAGAAAAGATAAAACCAAAAGGGTTATCTTTACACCAATAATGAAATAATGTTCGATAAAAAAGACTCAAAAATTCCAACATTATTTTCAACATAAACGAAACATGATTCGAGTACATATTTTAACAGAAAACATAGCAGGCAGTACTTTTCTTGCCGAACACGGACTTTCGTACCTGATTGAAGTTGATGAAGAAAAAATATTATTCGACACCGGACACTCCGATGTATTCCTGAAAAACGCACAAAAACTGGGAATAAATATTGAAAACGAGGTACAACAGATCATCCTAAGTCACGGGCACTGGGACCATGGTAACGGTTTAACAAATCTCAACAATAAAAAACTCCTTGCCCATCCCGGAATCTTTGTAAAGCGTTACAGAAAACGCGATCACTCATATATCGGGCTAAATCTCTCCAAACAGGAGCTTGAAAACAAATTCCGGATAATAACTTCTGCGAGCCCTGTTCAGGTAACAACAAACCTTTATTTTTTGGGAGAGGTCCCTAGAAAAAACAATTTTGAAAGCCAGACCACACCTTTTGAATTTGATGATTTTTCCGACGATTTTATTCCCGATGACTCAGCAATTGCAGTCGTACAAAACCGGGAACTTGTTATTATAACTGGGTGTTCTCATTCAGGAATTTGCAACATCTGTGAATATGCCAAATCGGTTACGGGAATTTCAAAAATCAAAGCTGTGCTGGGTGGTTTTCACTTAAAAAATCAAGGCAAGCAAACACAACTTACCATCGATTATTTTAAACAGAATAAAATAGAAACAATCATTCCATCGCATTGTACAGAATTGCCTGCTCTGGCAGTGTTTTATGATGCATTTAAAATTCCATCGGTAAAAACCGGGATGTCGTTTACATTTTAAAATCAGTAGGCTTTTTGAAAAACAATATCGGTTAATCCGGCCATCTTCTGATTGTTTGGATCGAGGTAAATCCGAACTGATAGCTTATAATCTTTAACCGTTACAACCCGTTCCGAGGTCCATTTGTATTCACCAGCCTCTAATTGAAATGTTCCGGCATCGATTCCTTCGAACTCCACTTTTTGCCACGATGGGAGCTCTAAATCCCCAACCTGTGCCCGAATCCGGTAAACACCGTTTCGTACGTTAATTTCGTAATCGTAATAATCCTCAGGATTTGTGCTTTGTGCTTTTGTTTGAGCAAATAATGTTTTCCTCAAACGCGCATTCCCTTTTAAGCCGCTGCCGATCCATTCCACTTTATCAGCAATGTTCCATCTTCCGAGCATCCATCCTTTTCCGGAGTATGATTCAAAAGCCAGCGTATTTTTTTGATCTTGATTAGCAGGTGCCGGCTTTCCAAATTCGATCTTACCTTTTGAGAAATATTTATTCAAGCTAAACGACTGCTTAAAATATAATTCATACAATTGCGGAAAGAAATTAACAGAGTTGGCAAACCTGTCTTTATAGGCCGGAACCGTATCCGACTTTAGAACCAACAATTGCAGATGCCCCCACTTTTCATCTCCCCAGCAGGTTCCGATTAACTCTCCCCGAACAAGTTTCTGTCCGGGTCTTACTTCAATATTCTTATTATACAAATGATTATACAGGTAAAAAATACAGGGATTTGATTCGCTTATAAGTAACACGCAAGCCTCCTGTTCCGTTTGATCCGTATTCTTACTTTCAACCCAAACTACTTCGCTATTTTCAATGGCAATAATCCAATGTTTCTCTATTCCCCGTGCATCATGCAAATCGATTCCTATTCCCTCGTAAGATTTGAACCTGCCCTGCCCCGCTGATGAATTATCTTCTCCCATGTACGAAAACATATGGTTATCCTCTTCTGCCTTCCACAAAAAACCATCGTTATAACTTACCGGAAAAATATACTGAAAAGGATCTAACATGTGATTTTGACCTTTCGAAACACATAAAAGCGCATCTTTGGTAAGCAATCCATGCACCAATTTGTCATCTGTTAAGTTCTTTACATTGATATTATCCGCAACAAATATTTGAATACCTGACGCCCCTGAAGGTAAACTTCGTTTACTTACTTTCAACCAAAGAATATCTTTTCCGACCCTGATTTGATTGAAGTGATTGTACATTGAGAGCAGTTCTATGCCTACTTTATTGAAAACAATACTATCTCCAACATTCAAATTATAATACGAAGCATTTCCCCATTGAAAATCGGGTTTAGAATCCTCTTGTGCCCGAATACACTGATAGGCAAAAATCAGGAACACTATGATAATAGACTGTTTCAATATTTCGGCTTATTTCATTCCTTTATAAAAACCGTGCTATCGACGAAACTTTTGGGAGATATACTTCAGCCCATCGTATAAGCCTGTACGCCAGTACCCCCATTCGTGACCTCCGTTCCTCGTTCTAAACTCGTGAGGAATTCCCAAATCGCGCATTTTTACGTGCAAAGCAGAATTTCCTTTATATAAAAAATCATCGTCGCCACAATCGATGTACCACCGAACTGATTTTAAACTTTCCGTATCGACCGTATCGAGTAAATGCAGCGGATTGTTTGCTTTCCAGTAGTCGCTCAATCCGTTTTTGGGTTTTTCTCCGTATATTTTTCCAAAATAATGATCGTATGTATCATTTTCAATTATCTCCTCGTCCGTAAAAGTTCCGGCACTCATGGCTACACAGGTTGAAAATAATTCGGGATGATGCATTGCCAGAACGAGCGAACCGTTTCCTCCCATCGACAAACCGGCAATGGCCCTGAACTCTTTTTTTGAACGAATACGATACTCTTTTTCAATAAAGGGAATAAACTCTTTTATAAACATATCTTCCCACGGATCAGCACCATTGATACTGTTACAATACCACGTAACTTTACCATTTGGCATAACAATTATACACGATGAAAAATCGCCGCTGGCAATTCCTTTATCGGCAATCACATTTGCTTCTCCAAACTGAATCCAGCCCGTTTCATCATCCGAATAACCGTGTAAAAGATACATAACAGGATAGCTTCTATCCGAACTATCATAATCGGGCGGTAAATAGATAGAATAGTCAACCGGATAATCAACCAGATTACTTTTAAACTGAAGAGATTCCAGCACTTTTCCTGCCTGTGGATAAGCAGAAAAACAGGAAAGAATAACAAACAAGGTAACGATGAAATATTTCATGATTTAGGCTTTATATTACGTTTATTACAAAGCTATCAAATTCACACCTAAAAATCCGCTTTTTACCGAATATTCCTGAAAATTCGGACATATTCTATTTAACAATGAATGAATTTTGTAAATTTGAAAACGCACTGAAAACATCGCTATTTGCCATGAAAAAAAGTCTGCTTGTCGTTTTCTGCACATTCATAACTCTTACACAGGTTCATGCGCAATCTGTGGGGCTTGTACTAAGTGGAGGAGGTGCAAAAGGGATGGCACACATTGGTGTAATACGGGTGCTTGAAGAGAATAATATTCCTATCGATTTCATTGCAGGAACCTCGATCGGTGCTATTGTAGGCGGATTATATGCTGCCGGTTATTCGCCCGATGAAATGGAAGAACTTTTTAAATCGGATGATTTTTATTTCTGGTCAACCGGAAAAATCCAGCGCGAATACCGTTATTATTTTAAACGTCCCGAGCCTAGTCCTGCGTGGTTGCAGTTGCGGGTTGCCAAAAAAGAAGAAAAACTGAAGGTACTTCCTCCCACAAACCTAATACCCCCGGAACAAATGGATTTTGCATATATGGAACTTGCTGCATCTGCCAATGCCGCATGCAATTACGATTTCAATAATCTAATGGTGCCTTATTTCTGTATTGCAGCCGATGTGAATAATAATAAAGAAATAGTTTTACGCGACGGAGACCTGGGAAGCGCCATGAGGGCTTCAATGACAGTACCTCTCTATTTTAAGCCAATTACCATCGACGATAAACTGTTATTCGACGGAGGTTTGCTTAACAATTTCCCGACCGGGGAAATGAAAGAAATCTTTAAACCCGATATTATTATTGGTCATAAAGTAGCCAACAACGCAAAGAAAGCTGAAGCAGACGACCTGATGGCACAAATATCGAACATGGTAATGCGACGCACTGATTTTGAGATAGATGCAAAGGATGGGATATTACTCGAAACACGTTTCGATGACGTTAGTCTGCTGGATTTTGATAAGATCGATGACGTTTTAGCGCAGGGTACAGAGACTGCAAATTCGGCTATCGACAGTATTAAATCGCTAATTTCCAGAAGAGTATCAAAAGAAGATGTACAAAAAAAAAGAGATGAGTTCAATGCAAAAAAACCACAACTATTCTTTCAGAATATCCAGGTAGAAGGAGTTTCTGATCCCATGCAACGTAAATTTATTATTCAGAGCATGAAACATGGCTACGATGTGGTTTCCCTTTCCACTTTAAAAACCGAATACTTTAAATTAGTTGCCGACGATCATTTAAAATCAATCAGACCTTTAACAAGATATAATCCCGAGACCGGTTATTTCGACCTGCACCTGATAGTTGAGCCTGAAAAAAGTGTGGATGTAAGTATTGGAGGAAACCTCTCAACAAAGCCGATTAACCAAGGTTTTGCCAGCTTTAATTACAGAACATATAATAGCCGGGCATACACATTAAACTCCAACCTGTATTTCGGTCGTTTCTATAGTTCCTTTAAATTGGGAGGAAGAATCGACTACCCAACCCGACTTCCGTTTTACCTGGCGTCGTATTTTACATTGAACCGCTGGGATTATTTTGCGTCGAGTACTGAACTGTTTTTCGAAGATGTACAACCTCCTTATATTATTCAGGACGAAACCAACTTCAGAGTAGAGACAGGATTCCCACTTGGCTTACACAGTAAACTTTATGCGGGCATGGCTTACTCAGGCGCGAGTGATGAGTATTATCAAACCTCCACTTATAAAAAAACAGACACGCCGGATAAAACCTCATTTGATGCATTTGTTATACATGCAGGAATCGATAATAATTCGCTGAACTACAAACAATATGCAACAGAAGGAGCACACCGGAGTATCAATGGCAAATTTGTTACAGGAGAAGAAAACCATACTCCGGGTTCAACTACAACCGGAATTGGAAAATCGGAAACCAATCATAATTATTTCCAGTTACAGGCCGAAATACTTCGCTATTTCAAGCTAACAAAAAGCATAACATTAGGCACACATGTAGAAGGTGTTATTAGCAATAAAGAGCTGTTTTCTGATTACAAGGGCAACATGTTATCTGCACCGGCCTTTACACCTACACCACATAGTAAATCGCTGTTTATGGATAATTTTAGGGCCAATAATTACATGGCAGGGGGGTTAAAAGCTATTTACCAGTTTAGTCCGGACATGCACTTCAGAATAGAAGGTTACACATTTTTACCTATTCATGAAACCTTGGAAAACACTGACCTTACGCCTTATAAAAACGAAGAATACATTAGTAACTACTATTTACAGGGAATGGCTTCGCTGGTGTACCAAACCGGAATCGGGCCTATCAGTTTATCAGTTAATTACTACGATAAAGAAAGTACCAATTGGTATGTAACACTTAATTTCGGATATATCCTTTTTAATAAACGTGGATTATAATTCTATTTCCGAATGTGATGTGGCATATTGGGATCCAGATGAAATGAGATTTCAATTACACCAGAGAATTCACCATTTTGCATCCAGGGTGTTTGCAGTATTATCTTTTTGATTCCCCGTTTTTCGGTGGTGTACATATTTTCCACCGGGTGTTTCAACATTTCTTTCAGTTTCGACTTGGATGGTTCAGGATGGCAGTCGAGCAGATTTGTTCCCAGCAGCTTTTCTCCCCCGTATTTTTCAAATTGTTTAACCGAATAACGGTTCATGTATACAATTATACCTTTCCGGTCGCAAACGGTGATAGCACCGTTAAATTCTTCTGCCCAGTTAACGTCAACTCCCTCTAATTTCATAAAACAGGTTCGAATTATTTCTTCTTATAACATTTAACCCATTCAATCTCGAATTTGGCCGGCAATTGCGATCCTGGAATCTTGTTAACTAACAAGCTGGATGCATTCAGATGAAGTCCTTCTTTTAGTTCGCCATTCGATTGCTGCCACACTTCTGTATCGTTAATTTTCCACTTATAAGAATTGCCCTGCATCTCCAAGGTAAAAATATAAGCTCCTTTTTTCAGGTTCGAAATTTCAAGTCCTGAACTGGTTATTTTTCCGTTACTAAGTGTTGAAATTCCGAGGTAATTTTTTACGCCCATTTCGAGCAGGTTAACTCTTGGCATTACCTCTTTTCCCGACAGGTAAAAAGTACTTGCCACTTGTTTAACCGGATTGAATTTTATTTTAGCCTCCAGAATGCCATTTTCTATCGAAAACTTTTCGCCGGTAGTTACCATTCCCGATGTATATTCAAAATCGGTTGGAACAAAACCTGCAGGCATTTGCCAAACCTTTCCTTTTGCATTTTCGTGTTTCAGCTGGATAGTTAAATTCTTTCCGGTTTTAACGTTATTGCCATTGGTATAAATATTCAAATCGCCCGGCATTGCATAATTCTCGCCAAGCATCTTTTCTGCAACCGGATGACAGGTTCCCCACTTGCCTTTATCAATTTCGTTGGCTTTAAAATCATCTTCAAAAACAACTTCCCATTGTTTGAAGAAATCAAAATCATTGGAATCTTTATACTTGAAGTATTTTACGAATTCCGGTTTTTTCTTTTCCTCGAGATAGCGTTGTTCCTCTTCAAATTCATCGGTTTTCTCCCAACGTTTCTTATCTTCCAGCCACTTTTTACGGTTCTTGAATTCTTCTGATTTTATAATCTCATCCAGTTCGAGATAACGCTTCAGATCAAACGAATCTTTCACATCGAGATAATTCTTATACAAAGCTGATTTCTCGTATTTTAAAACAAATTTTACGATTGAATCAGCAGCCAGTTTTTTATATTCAGCCTGCTTTTTATAAGCTTCGCTCTTTTCAAATTTCTTATTGTCTTTTAAGAACGCTTCACGCTTTTTAAATTCTTCTGTATTTAAATATTCTTTCAGTTCAAAATACCTCTTCAGATCATGGCTCCCGTTCGTTTCGCGGTATAATCTTAGTTTCTTCGATTTTTCGAATCTGAAATATGCTTTTATTTCTGCATCTCGTTTTAAGGAATTAAATTCTTTCTTTCTCTCTTTATCCTTTTCTGGTACATTTTTTAACTCAACAAACCTTTTAAACTTATCAGTATCTTCCAGCTTTTTATGTTTTGCAAGTTTATCAGACCCCTCAAGCTCGTTATAAGCCTTTATAGCTGCTGATTTATCCAGTCGTGTAAAATCTTTCAGATGTTTTTCTTCAACCGATCCTTTAAAAACCTGGCTCTTTATCTCTCTTTTCTCCTTTTCGAATTCGCCTTCTTTTACGTATTCCAGTAATAAATAGTAATTTTTCAATCTGTCCGAATCCTTTTCAGACTCATACTTTGCCAAATCAGACGATCCTTCAACTTTGAAATATTTACGGATTTTGCCCGATTTTTTCAAACGCTGAGATTCTTTTAACTGACTCTCTTCTTCACTCCCTTTAAACTTCAGGTTTTCCACCTCGCGTTTCTTTTGCTGAAATTCCTGAGAATTAATTTGCCTTTCCAATTCAATAAAAGCATTTAACTCATCCGAACTCTCAACCCTTTGAAACTCTTCATAATCTTCCGCTAAAGTTTTTCGTCTTTGCTCGACAGTTGCTACGGGTTTAATTTTACCTGTTAACTGAAGTGAAAAAATTTTAAATGACATCGGTTTGCTATTAGATTCGTATTATTCTCAAAAATATAAATTTCACGCATTATTTTTCATGAAAACGCAATAATCATGAAAGAAAGCCGAATATTTTCGCTATCTACTTATCATAAAATATGTTTTCAACAAAATTTCACTTATTAAAATTTTTTGCAGGTTTAGGTGTTTATATGTTTTGATGTCGAATATTTGCTATTCACCTAATTTTGAATAGTTTTGGTGTGAACGGGAGAATAAATTATGATTGCACATTCGGAACTGATATTAAATAATGACGGATCTATTTTTCATTTACACTTGCAACCGGAGGATATTTCGGACCAGATTATACTTGTAGGCGATCCGGCACGGGTTGATACCATCTCCTCATATTTCGACGAAATTTTATTTAGCACACAAAACCGTGAGTTCAAAACGGTTACAGGCATATACAATAATAAAAAGATCTCGGTAATTTCTACAGGAATCGGCACCGATAACATCGACATTGTTTTAAATGAACTCGATGCCCTTGCCAATATCGATTTGAAAAAACGTGAAATAAAAAAGGAACGCCGGTCATTAAATATTGTTAGAATTGGCACATCTGGAGGATTACAACCCGACCTGCCTGTTAATTCGTTTGTTGTTTCACAAAAATCAATCGGGTTTGATGGTCTATTGAATTTTTACGGTAACCGCACCCATTTTTGTGACATGGAATTTGAAGAAGCCTTTAAAAAATATACAGATTGGAGCTCGCTTCTGGCAGCGCCATATACAGTGAATGCTTCGGAGAAACTGTTGACCAAATTTAATACCGATGAATTCACATCAGGTGTAACAATATCGGCCCCCGGATTTTACGCACCCCAGGGACGCGAATTAAGATTGCCTCTGGCATTTCCGGATCTTAACCACCAAATTGAATCGTTTAGCTATAAGGGATTAAAGATTACAAACTTTGAAATGGAAAGTTCAGCCATTTATGGTTTGTCGAAGATGATGGGACACCACGCCCTAACCGTCTGTTTGATTATTGCGAACAGGGTTACCCGAACGGCAAACGAAAACTACAGAAAGGAAATGAAAGTTCTGATAAAAAAAGTATTCGATACATTAACCAATTAATCGATTATGAAGAATACCAAACTAAACGCCTTAATTAATCTCCTGGATGACCCTGATAATTTAGTGTTTGGCATGGTTGAAAAGGAGTTGCTGAAAGAAGGAGAAGAAATTATTCCTGCTTTGGAAAAGAAATGGGAACAAAGTTTCGATGAACACAACCAGGCAAGAATAGAAAATATCATTCAAAATCTGCAATTTAAAAAGACCTGTTCGAAGCTGGAAGAATGGTTAAGAATGCCTGCAGAGAAGCAAGATTTAATGGAGGGTTTTTGTATTGTCGATCATTTTCAATACCCAGATTTAAGCCGTTTGAATCTGCAGCTAAAAATCGAAAAAATAAGAAAAACAATATGGTTAGAGTTAAATAATTCGCTCACTCTACTCGAAAAAACAACTATTTTAAACCATTTTCTTTTTAATCTGCATGGTTATTCTGTTAATCACACAAACCCGCATTCGCCCCAAAACTGCTTTTTAAACCAGATTCTCGACACAAAAAAAGGGAATTCAATTTCAACAAGTATTTTCTATACTATAATTGCACGCTTACTTGAGTTACCGGTTCAAATGGTTGATTTCCCCAAAAACCCGCTGGTGGCCGTTGTTGATCGTGAGCTGGCCAGAAAGGTACATGGAAAATCTCAGGATTCTGATGTGCTTTTTTATATCAATCCTTCGAACAAAGGATCGATTACCAGCCGCAAAGAAATTGAATACCACCTGAAAAAGAATAACTACACACCCCTCTCCGACTATTCAGAGCCAATGCCCGACCAACTTTTTATACAAAGATTATTAGAGACCTTGCATGACTCGTACCTTTCGGTTGGGTTTACTGAGAAACAGGAAAAAATAAATCTGCTACTCGACTTTTTCACGCTATAAAAAAACATTCACCATTCATTGGAATTGTTTTTACCACTCTGAAGTAAGATTTATCGAATAATCCTCCTTTTAATAGGAAGTGACTGACGAAGGAAGCCGAAGGATTTATTCTTCTTTATTTTCCCGGGAGACACAAAAAAAATAAATGATTTCCAGGAATTATCAAATGGAATAAAAGAATATCAATATTGTTTCACGCAAAGAATTGAAGAAGCGCAAAATTCGCAAAGGATCTAAAAATTACTTTGAGTGCTTTGCAAAAAACTTAGCGATCTCTGCGTGAACTTTTTTTATTTAGCAAAATGACCTTCATAAAAAAAGCTTTCCGAATTGGAAAGCTTTTTTATATCAACTTAGTTTTCAAACTTATTTTGCATAACTAACTGCACGTGTTTCACGGATTACAGTAATTTTAATTTGTCCCGGATAAGTCATTTCATCCTGGATACGTTTTGAAATATCGTATGACAGTTGTTCTGTTTCCTGATCGCTCATTTTATCAGAACCAACAATTACACGTAACTCGCGACCTGCCTGAATAGCGTAGGTTTTCATTACTCCAGGGTAAGAAAGAGCCAAATCTTCCAGATCTTTCAAACGTTTAATATACGACTCAACAACCTCGCGACGGGCTCCCGGACGTGCACCTGAAATAGCATCACAAACCTGTACGATAGGTGCCATTAAAGTTTGCATTTCAACTTCATCGTGGTGAGCACCAATTGCATTGCAGATGTCGGGTTTCTCCTTGTATTTCTCAGCCAACTTCATACCAAGAACTGCGTGTGGCAATTCCGGCTCGTCGTCGGGCACTTTACCAATATCGTGTAATAATCCGGCGCGTTTTGCTTTTTTCGGATTTAAACCAAGCTCCGAAGCCATGGTCGCACTTAAGTTTGCAACTTCGCGTGAGTGCTGTAAAAGATTTTGTCCGTACGATGAACGGTATTTCATTTTACCAACAAGGCGAACCAACTCAGGGTGTAATCCGTGTATTCCAAGGTCGATTGCTGTACGTTTACCTGTTTCAATCACCTCTTCCTCCACTTGCTTTTTCACTTTCTGTACCACTTCTTCAATACGTGCCGGGTGAATCCTTCCGTCGGTTACCAACTGGTGAAGTGCCAAACGGGCAATTTCCCTGCGTACCGGATCGAAAGCAGATAAAACAATAGCTTCTGGTGTATCGTCAACAACTATCTCAACACCGGTAGCAGCTTCAAGCGCACGAATATTTCGGCCTTCACGACCAATAATCCGGCCTTTAATTTCATCACTTTCAATGTGGAAAATGGTTACTGCGTTTTCGATAGCGGTTTCAGTAGCTACACGCTGAATAGATTTTACCACAACTTTTTTAGCTTCCTTATTCGCTGTTTGCTTGGCTTCTTCCATTATCTCATTAATGTAAGCTACTGCTTCCGACTTGGCTTCCTCTTTTAACGATTCCACCAATTGCGCTTTGGCATCGTCGGCTGATAATCCTGAAATCTGCTCCAGCTTTTCAAGATGCTGTTTATGCAGTTTATCAAGCTCTTCACTTTTATGCTCAACACGTTCCAATTGCGAATTCAGATTCTCACGAATAACTTCTACCTCTTTACGTGAGGTCTCAAATTCTTTTGTTTTACGGTTCAATTCATCGCGACGTTGATTTAATGAATTTTCGCGTTGTTTGTGCCTGTTTTCCAGCTGAGAAAGATTAGAGTTTTTCTCGTTTATATACTTCTCATGTTCCGATTTTAGTTGCAAAAATTTCTCTTTTGCCTGTAAAATCTTATCCTTTTTTATAACTTCAGCTTCAGACTCCCCTTCGCTGATAATTTTGTTCTTTTTCGCCTTAAGGGCCTTATCCCAAATAAGATACGCCAGTGCTCCTCCCACAATAAACCCTACGGCTACTCCTATTATTAAATTTATATCCATATTTCAAATTATTAGTTACTAAAAAACCCGTAATAAACCCATCCTCTTTTGAATGAGCCTAATACGGGCTTTAAATGTTTATCTTATCGCAACTATTTCTTCTTCTCTTGCAGAAAATCAGAAATATCGTCGTTTATATCTTTTATATCATCGATGAATTGAGTGTAATCGCGACGTTCCTGTTCTTCGGTATAGTTTAAAGCTACCTGGAAGGCAGTCATTGCCATTATATCCTGGTTATCATTACCTTGAAACATCCGTCTAAACCCGGTAATTGTTTCGTTAACAATTTTTGCAGCTTTCCGGTATCTCTCTTCATCTTGCCGATTGATATCTAAAGGATATGTCCTTCCATCAATCTTAATATGTATTCTAAAATCTTTATCTTTCACTACATTACTTATTTAGTAATGCGATACATTTATCAATTTCCCGTACTAAAAAGTTTATTTTCTGTTTAGCTTCTTTGCTTTCTTCTTTCTCCGACAAAAGCTGGGTTGCTATTTTCAGTTTCACGTTTGTCCGACTTAAATCAGATTTCTCCTGCTCCAGTTCTTCAATTTCTTTTTTCAGATTTAAAATCTTTTCTTCCAGCAACCTTTTTTCATTTTCCAATTCGTTAAAATCCTTGAACAGTTGCTGTGTGTTAGCTTTTAAATCATTAAGAAGCAAGCGATCTTCATCAGTCATTTTAGCTGCATTTCACGGACAAAGTTAACCTTTTTTCCTTATTGTAAAAGCAATTGTAAACGATTGCAAACAAATTCTACCAACACTCACTTGTTAAACAACATATATCAGGATTTTAAAATCTCATACATCCAATTATTCCTGTCAATATTTGTTAAACATTTAAACAACAAACATAATTATTACCCCGTTGACTCACTTAAATATTTAATTTTACGCCTTTCGAAAAATTGCCTCTATGAAAAGGATTCTATTTTGTTTGCTATTACTTTTTTCACTCCCATCTTTTTCACAAGAAAACTACTACAGTAGCCCTGTAAAAATACCCCTATTTTTAAGTGGCAGCTTTGCAGAATTAAGAAGCAATCATTTTCATTCAGGAATTGACATAAAAACCCAGGGAACAACTGGACTACCTGTTTATGCCGTAGCCGATGGATATATTTCGCGAATTTCGGTTTCGCCAACAGGATTTGGGAATGCACTCTATATAAATCACCCAAATGGCACCACCACTGTTTACGGGCATTTATCAGCTTTTACAGCAGAAGTGGCAAAATACGTGAAGGATAAACAATACGAAAAGAAGTCGTTTCGGGTGAATCTCCAGATTCCCAATTTTCTATTTCCTGTAAAAAAAGATGAAGAGATAGCTAAAAGCGGAAACAGCGGAAGCTCGGGAGGTCCTCACCTGCATTTCGAAATACGTGACACACAAACCGAAGAGCCGTTAAACCCGCTGAAATACAATTTCCCGGTAAAAGACAATATTGCGCCCAAAATATTTTCAGTAATACTTGATCCTCTTGATAAAAATTCGAATGTTGACTCGAATACCGCCGCTAAAAGTTTTCCGGTGGTTTTTTACGATGGAAAATATCATCTAAAAAACAACCCGACAATTCCGGTCTGGGGCCAGATTGGAGTCGCCATTCAAACCAACGATTACTTTAACGACACTTATAACAAATGCGGAATCAATCTCCTGAGAATGTCAGTGGATGGAGAAACTCAGTTTACTTTTCAGCTCAACCGCTTTGCATTTGGCAATTCGCGCTATATAAACAGTCATATTTTATATAGTGAATTCATCGACAGCAAACGTCGGTTCATTAAAACATGGCTCGATCCGGGTAATAAACTTCCAATTTATAACCATAACGGATCGGAAGGAATTCTCAGTCCCGGAGAAAACCAGGTTGAAAACATTGAGATTGAAATTCGGGACACTTACGGCAACAAATCTTTGCTTGAATTAAAAATAAAAGGAGTTAAGAACGAGATCGCTGCCGCAGAACCGGGAAACGCTGTCCCGTTTAAATACGATCGCGATAATCGCTTTGAAAACGAAAAGATAAAGCTTTCCGTTCCGAAAGGTGCTTTGTATAACGATTTCGATTTTGTTTATTCCTCTGAACCTTCTTTCCCCGATTGCTATTCAGCTTATCATTTTATCCACAAAAAGAATGTTCCGCTACACACCGGTGCGAGTTTAAAATTAAAGGTTGAGAATTTGCCGAAAAACCTCCAGCCAAAGGCTCTTCTTGCAAATGTTGATCCGGTAACCGGAAAATATTATTCAGCAGGAGGAAAATACAATAATGGTTGGATGGAAGGAAAAATCAATAATTTCGGTGTTTACACAGTAGTTGTCGACACTATTGCTCCTTCAATTACAGCCTTAAGTTTAAAAGAAGGGGCTTTGACAGAACCAAACCGGATTAGATTTAAAATTGAAGATGAATTATCAGGTATAAAAACAATTGAAGGTTTGCTTGACAATAAATGGGCCCTGTTTGAGTACGACCCAAGATACAACAGAATAACACACTATTTTGATAAAGAACGATTTGAATTTAATAAAAGACATCATCTAAAACTGACAGTTACTGACTATCGTGGAAATAAGTCGATTTATGAAACCAGTTTCTGGAAATAGGGGAAAAAGCTGGAAGATGGAAGTCTGAAGCACGGAGCTAGAAGTGCGAAGCCTTCACCAGTTGACTTCACTTCACCCGGCGAATAGTTTAAAAAGCACGAAGATTGAAGTTGGAAGTCGGAAGACCGAAGTTAAAGAGGATTAAAAATGGAAGAAAAATATAAAGTAATCGGGGCAATGTCGGGCACATCGCTCGATGGTTTGGATATTGCAGCAGTAGATTTCGAATTCAATAATGGGAAGTGGGATTTTGAACTTGTTGCAGCCGACACAATTTCCTATATAACAAAATGGGAAAACGCATTAAAGAATGCACATGGTCTTTCGGGTGAGGAATTAACTTCACTCAATTCTGAATACGGAAAATTTCTGGGTAACGAGATCAATCATTTTATACAGAATAACAATATAGTCCCTGATTTAATTGCATCGCATGGCCATACAATTTTTCATCAGCCGGAGAAAGGTTACACCTTGCAAATTGGCAACGGTGCCAACATTGCAGCCATTACAAATATCCTGACCATTTCTGATTTTCGTACCGAAGATGTGGCCATGGGAGGACAAGGTGCGCCTTTGGTTCCCATTGGCGACCGCTTGTTATTTTCAGAGTATGACTATTGTTTGAATCTTGGCGGATTTGCAAATATATCCTTCGAAAAGGATGGATTTCGACTCGCATTCGATAATTGCCCAGTGAATTTTGTTCTAAATCATTTTGCAGAGAAACAAGGATTGCCTTTCGATAAGGACGGAAATTTGGGAAGAAAAGGTAAAATCAATTCTGAACTTCTGAATAGTTTGAACCAAATTCCATACTACGACATTCCTGCTCCAAAATCATTGGGGCGAGAGTGGGTTGAAAAGGAATTTTTCCCGGTGCTGGATCAATTCAACATCAGCGATTCAGATAAAATCCGCACGGTTTACGAACATATCGCCGTACAAATTAACAGAAGCCTTTCTTCAAATAAAAAAATGCTGATAACCGGCGGCGGCGCTTTTAATTCATTTCTTATCGAACGCATTAAATCACTTTCAGATATTGAAGTAGTTATTCCATCAAAAGATATAATCAATTTTAAAGAAGCTATCATTTTTGCTTTTCTGGGAGTGTTGCGAATTAATAACATAAACAACTGCCTGGCTTCGGTTACCGGAGCATCAAAAGACCACAGTGGAGGAATTATTTTTCAGTCATAAGCCCCTGCGGCATTCAGTTGCCAGTGTCAGTCACAGGCGTAGAAGCAACATCCAGTATCCAATATCCCAGCATCAAGTATCAAGTCAAAACCCGACGAAAATCATTCTTCAAGTTTAGGATTCCATGTAACTTGGGGTAAACTAAAATCGAATAAAATGAGTTCAGATCCGACAAAAAGAATTTACGACCTTCAGCAATTTGGTGAATTTGGCGGTGTTAATCCATCCATTACCGATTCTTCAACTTATACTTTTCTGGAAGGAGAAACAATGGAAGAAACCTTTTTGGGGCATATGGAAGGTTGTTTTCTGTATTCGAGGCACTGGAATCCCAGTAACAAATACCTGGCAGAGGCTTTGGCTTCGATGGAAGAAACAGAATCGGCCTGGATAACCTCTTCGGGAATGGCGGCTATTACCTGCTCTCTTTTACAATTATGCAGTTCAGGAGATCATATTGTTACAAGTGTAACCACTTACGGCGGCACTTATGCATTTCTAAAAAACTGGTTACCGAAATACAACATCGAAGTTAGTTTTGTTGACATAACCAACCTGGAACAGGTACGAAATGCCATGAAATCCAACACCAAGGTTATTTATACCGAAACTGTAACAAACCCGCTACTACAGGTTTCGAATATTCCTGAACTCTCAAAAATTGCCCACACTCACGGCGCCAAATTAATGGTTGATAACACATTTACACCCATGATTTTTACGCCTGCTAAACTCGGAGCCGACTTTGTAGTTTACAGCATGACTAAATTCATCAACGGTAAAAACGATTGTGTAGCCGGGGCGATTTGCGGATCAACAGAATTCATCAATCAACTTTCAAACGTAAATGATGGAACTGCCATGTTGCTTGGACCGGTGCTCGATCCGTTGCGTTCGTCGAGCATATTAAAAAACCTGCACACATTACACCTGCGCATGAAACAACATAGTTTAAACGCCATGTATCTAGCCAGGAAACTTGAAAAAACAGATCTTCGGGTAAACTACCCGGGATTGGAAAACCACCCGCAACATTCGTTGCATACCGAACAGATGAATCTGGAATACGGTTACGGCGGCATGCTTTCGCTCGATTTTGAAACTGAAAAACGGGCCAACGATGTAATGTGCAAAATGCAACAGGCAGGCGTGGGGTACCTGGCCGTTTCTCTGGGTTATTTCCGCACCCTGTTCAGTTGTTCCGGTCACAGTACTTCTTCTGAAGTTCCGGTTGAGGTACAGAAAAAAATGGGATTATCTGATGGTCTGGTTCGATTCTCGGTTGGATTGGATAATAATATTGAGGAAATATTTAAGCGAATAAGCAGTTGTATTTCTTAAAGACCTGGAAAGAAAAATAAGATAATAACCTTTAAAAACTAAAACTAAAAAAGCAATTTAAAATATATAATGTATATGTCGTTTTCATACGATAAAAATCATCAACTACAAGTTGCATTTCTTTATCTTTGTTCTTTTCATAAAATAACAGACATACAATGAAGAAAATTTCAATAGTTGGAATGCTTATTCTTGCGTTCCTGATTCTTAATCAGCAGTTTTCGTACAGCTGCACCAACTTTCTAATTTCAAAAGGAGCAACAATCGACGGCTCAACCATGATAACTTATGCTGCCGATTCGCACACTCTTTACGGTGAATTGTATTATCAGCCGGCAGCAGACTATCCCGAAGGGGCTATGCGTAAAATTTACGAATGGGATACCGGTACCTTTCTGGGCGAGATTCCCCAACCGGTACATACTTACAGCGTAATTGGGAACATGAACGAATTTCAGGTTGCCATTGGCGAAACCACATTTGGAGGCAGGAGCGAATTAGCGGAACAAGATGGAGCAATTATGGACTATGGCAGTTTGATCTATGTTACATTGCAACGAGCTAAAACAGCCCGCGAAGCCATCGAAATAATGAGTAACCTGGTAGCTGAATTCGGCTATTACAGTTCCGGTGAGTCATTCTCAATTGCCGATCCTGAAGAGGTTTGGATAATGGAATTAATTGGAAAAGGACAAGGCGAAAAAGGTGCAGTTTGGGTAGCCCAGCGTATTCCTGATGGATTTATCAGCGGGCATGCCAACCAGGCTCGCATTACCACTTTCCCGCTAAACGATTCAAAAAATTGTTTGTACTCAACAGATGTTATATCCTTTGCCCGCGAAAAAGGATGGTATAACGGAACAAATAAAGATTTCAGTTTCTCTGATGTTTACGCACCTGTCGATTTTGAAGGCGCGCGTTTCTGTGATGCACGCGTTTGGGCAGGATTTAACAAGGTTTCAAATAGTATGGACTCTTACGAGGAATATGCAATGGGTAATGTGGAACACGGCGGGGATAACAATTTCCCGACAAACCGAATTCCATTATGGATTAAACCCGACAAGCAACTTTCAGCAAAAGATGTGATGGGCATGATGCGAGACCATTTTGAAGGAACAAAACTGGATATGACCAAAGACCTTGGTGCCGGACCGTTTAAATTACCTTACAGATGGAGAGGATTAACATGGGAAGTTGATTCGGTTACATACTGCAATGAAAGGGCAATTTCAACACAACAAACAGGTTTTTCGTTTGTAGCACAGTGTCGCAACTGGTTGCCCAATCCGATAGGCGGCATCCTTTGGTTCGGAGTTGACGATACCTATTCTTGCTGTTACGCACCTATTTATTGCGGAATTACAGAAATTCCTGAGTGTTTTGCAGTTGGAAATGGTGATCTACTGACTTACAGCGAAACATCAGCTTTCTGGACATTCAGCCAGGTGGCCAATTACGCCTACCTCCGTTACGATGATATGATTAAAGATATCCAGTTGGTTCAAAGAGAACTCGAGGATAAATTTGTTGACTGGGTTCCGGTTATCGACAAAACTGCCGAGGCACTTTACAGCACTAGCGAGAATCAGGCCCGTAAATTTATTACCGAATATTCGGTAAATGAAGCCAACAATATGACGAAGCGTTGGAAGAAACTGGGCCAATACTTAATAGTAAAATATACCGACGGGAACATAAAACGCGAAAAAGACGGGAAATTCGAACGTACGGAAACAGGAATGCCTGCCCGTCCCATATTCAATGGTTATCCCGAGTGGTGGTATAAGGCCATTGTTCATGCAACAGGAGATCATTTTAAGGTAATGGAAGAAAAACATTAGTACAATCTTTAATTACTTTTTGACATTTAATTCTGAAAAACATTCGAATATTACCAAATTACTTATTCATAGATGTTTGAGGTATTAAAAAAAATACTATTTTTGCAGCCGATTTTATGCAATCTCTGTCCCGAAATGTATCGGAATACATTGCCAACTATAAAAAAGAAATAATATGGACTTAATTAAATTGGTTGAACAAGAATTTGCGGTAGAAACAGAACTTCCCAAATTCGGAGCAGGTGATACAATCACTGTTAGTTACAAAATTAAGGAAGGTAGTAAAGAAAGGATTCAGAAATTCCGTGGGGTTGTTATCCAACTTCGTGGTAGCGGTCAAACAAAAACCTTTACTATCCGTAAAATGTCAGGAAACATTGGTGTAGAAAGAATCTTCCCGTTATACTCACCTTTCATCGAAGGTATTGAAGTAAATAAATTCGGAAGTGTACGCCGTAAACGACTGTTCTACTTACGCGGCTTAACAGGTAAAAAAGCCAGAATCAAAGAAAAAAGATTCTAAGAAAAATTTTAATATCAAAAAAAGGTCTCTGCAAAGAGGCCTTTTTTTTGCTTTGTTGCCACGTTCTGAAACTGTATCACCTAAAAAGAAATATCATTTCAGAACTAAATATCTAAAAACAAAAAACCCGGTCTGTCAATTGACAAACCGGGTTAGTATATTTCACCTTTAAATATAGTCTTCTACTATTTTACTTTATCAACGATTGCTTTGAACGCTTCAGGTTGGTTCATTGCCAAATCGGCTAAAACTTTCCTGTTGATCTCGATCTCGTTCTTTTTCAACAATCCCATGAATTGTGAATACGACATTCCTTCCAAACGGGTAGCAGCATTAATACGCTGAATCCACAATGCACGGAATGTTCTTTTCTTAACTCTCCTGTCGCGGTATGCATACTGTTGACCTTTTTCCCAGGTATTTTTTGCAACCGTCCAAACGTTACTACGCGAACCGAAATAACCTTTAGTTTTTTTCAGTAATTTTTTTCTTCGGGCGCGTGATGCTACATGATTTACACTTCTTGGCATACTTTTTACTTTTTTGACAATCGGCGTTCCGTCGGCTGACGAACACTTTAAAGCACAATCATCTGGTTTTTAACTTTATTTACCTTCTCTTTAAAAGGATATTTATGAAAAGTCTGTCTCGCGACGACTATTTCATGCACAATAAAAGTTTAACGTTGCTTTCGTTTGTCTTATCGATAGTTGTCCAATAAGTCAAATTACGCTTACGTTTTGTACTTTTTTTAGTCAAAATGTGACTTTTGTAGGCGTGCTTCCTTTTAATTTTACCACTTCCGGTTAATCTAAAACGTTTTTTAGCACCGGAGTTCGTTTTCATTTTTGGCATAATTCCTACTAATTAAAATGTTATCAAAGAACTATATTATTTCTTCTTAGGTGAAATAAACATTGTCATTCGTTTTCCTTCCAGTTTTGGCATTTGTTCAACTGATCCCAGTTCTTCAAGGGCTGTTGCCAATTTTAGCAACAAAATTTCTCCTTGTTCTTTAAACAAAATCGACCGTCCTTTAAAAAACACAAAAGCCTTTACTTTTGCACCTTCCTGAAGGAATTTCTCAGCATGACGTAATTTAAAATTAAAATCATGCTCATCGGTCTGTGGGCCAAAACGTATTTCTTTAACCACTACTTTGGTGGTTTTTGCTTTCATCTCTTTTTGTTTCTTTTTCTGCTGATAAAGAAACTTAGAGTAATCAATAATTTTGCAAACAGGCGGATCAGCTTTTGGCGAAATTTCAACCAAATCCAACTCCATTTCATCTGCCATTTGCAGTGCCTCGCGTAAAGGATATACTCCGGGGTTCTCAATATTATCACCCACTAAGCGCACCTGTGGCACCCTGATTTTGTGATTTATCCGGTGTTGAGGTTCCAGCTCTCTTCGCGGCTGGAAATTTCTTCTCGGACCTCTTCTCTTAATAGCTATAGTACGTTCCTCCTTAAGTTAGTTATACAATCCTGAAAGCTGTTCTCTTACTTCTTTTCCTATAAAATCAGCGAACTCCTCATTTGTCATTACTCCCTTGTCTCCTTCACCTTGCCGGCGTACTGAAACCGAGTTTGTTTCTGCTTCTTTTTCGCCAACAATCAACAAATATGGAATCCGTTTCAATTCATTGTCCCGTATCTTCCTACCAATCTTCTCGTTACGGTCATCAACGACGGTGCGAATATCGGAAATATTTAGAAAATCTGAAACTTTTTTAGCATAATCGTTATACTTTTCACTGATTGGCAACACAACAACCTGCTCCGGAGTTAACCAGAGTGGAAATTTTCCGGCGGTATGTTCAATTAAAACCGCCACAAAACGTTCCATCGATCCGAATGGTGCACGGTGAATCATAACCGGACGATGACGCTTATCATCGGCTCCGATGTACTCCAATTCAAAACGTTCCGGAAGGTTATAATCAACCTGAATCGTTCCCAACTGCCAGCTTCTTCCCAATGCATCTTTAATCATAAAGTCGAGTTTTGGACCATAAAAGGCTGCTTCACCCAACTCAGTGATGGTATTCAATCCTTTTTCTTCGCACGCTTCAACAATGGCCTGTTCGGCTTTGTCCCAGTTCTCAGGAGAACCAATGTATTTCTCTGGTTTTTCCGGGTCGCGCAAAGAGATTTGTGCAGTATAATTCTCAAAGTTTAAAGCTTTGAAAATGATAAATATAATGTCGATTACTTTTTTAAATTCATCTTTTAACTGATCGGGACGACAATAAATGTGTGCATCATCTTGGGTAAAGCTACGAACACGGGTTAAACCGTGAAGCTCGCCACTTTGCTCATAACGATAAACCGTTCCGAATTCGGCCATCCTCACAGGAAGATCTTTATACGAACGTGGCCAGGCTTTGTAAATCTCGCAGTGATGCGGACAGTTCATCGGTTTTAACAAGTACTCCTCTCCTTCTGCCGGAGTAGAAATAGGTCTAAACGAATCCTGTCCGTATTTCTGGAAGTGCCCCGATGTTTTATACAAATTCACATCTCCGATATGAGGAGTCATTACCTGCTCGTATCCATATCTTTTCTGAACTTTTTTCAGAAAATTTTCTAATTGTTCGCGTAACTGGGCTCCTTTTGGCAACCATAATGGAAGTCCTTGCCCCACTGCTTCTGAAAAGGTAAAGAGTTGCATTTCTTTACCAATTTTTCGGTGATCGCGTTTTTTGGCTTCCTCTATCATTACAAGATACTCTTCCAGCATTTTTGCTTTAGGAAAAGTTACCCCATAAACGCGGGTAAGCATTTTATTTTTTTCATCACCGCGCCAGTATGCACCTGCAATTGCTGTTAATTTAATTGCTTTAATGTAGCCGGTATTGGGCAAGTGTGGTCCACGACACAAATCAGTAAAATTCCCTTGATTGTATAAAGTAATGGTCCCATCTTCCAATTCGCTGATAAGTTCCTGCTTTAAATCGTCATTCTTTTCTGTGAACATCGACATTGCATCTTCTTTCGAAATTTCGGAACGAACAATCTCGTTTTTCTGACGAGCCAGTTCAAGCATCTTCTGCTCGATCTTTTGCAAATCTTTTTCTGTCAATACTTTTCCTTCCGGCAAATCGATATCGTAATAAAAACCGGTATCAACAGTTGGGCCTATACCAAACTTGGTTCCCGGATAAAAAGCTTCAATCGCTTCAGCCATAAGGTGTGCCGAAGAGTGCCAGAATGTATCTTTTCCTTCCCTGTCTTCCCACGTGTGCAATTTAATTGCTGTGTCGCTTTCTATTTTACGCGACAAATCCCAAACTTCTCCGTCTACCGAAATAGACAGAACATCCTTAGCCAAACGGTTCGAAATTGATTTTGCAATCTCCAATCCGCTTACAGGCTCTGCAAACTCGCGTACGCTACTGTCAGGAAGTGTAATTTTTATCATTTTCCAAAAACTATTTTTATGGTTCAATACCTAGATTGAAACCTGTCTATTATTCATTCTTCCGAAGGAACACCGAAGTCTCCAACAAGGTTTATCATCCTTTTAAATTCGATGTTTATGCACCTTTTTGATTTCCAAATCCAGACTCCTGTCTTCATTCGAGCGGCAAAGATAATCAATACATTTATACTTTCATGAATTGTTATGCTGCATATGAATCATTTGTAACGTTTTTTCAACACTAGGCTGTTAAAAGGCTTCTGATGAAACAAAATATCAATAAAAAAGGTTTTCGTTTTTGGAATTAATGTAAAAACACTAATGTGAAATCGTTTCAAATTATTGCCATTTTGTCTGGATTCATTTTAAATTCACAACTTTTCTATCATTTTAATTACAGATTATTAGAGACTTCTATTGATAATTGTTTTATTTGCGGGAAAACAGACAGATCTTAATTGACTAAAAAACAACCGTATGGAATTCAAAGATCCGAATCAGTGTAAATCTCTGGAAGAAATCAGGAATGAGATTGATAAAATTGACGAATACCTCATTTCCTTGTTTTCTAAAAGACATAAATATGTGGAAGCGATTGTCCGGTTCAAAAACGATAAGGATGCAATAATAGCCCAGGAAAGAAAAGATCAGGTTATCAGCCAGCGAAAAGAATGGGCCCGGGAGAAAGGATTAAATGCCGAAACATTTGAAAAAATTTACACCTTATTGGTAGAAAGCAATATCAAACATGAAATGGAATTATTAAAAACGAAAAACTCATAAAATGTATAAAGCAGACTTAAAAGTAATGGATTGCACCGTTCGCGATGGAGGATTAATGAATAAATGGCAATTCAGTGATGATTTTGTAAGAGCAGTTTACAAGGGTTGTGTTGACGCAGGTGTTGACTACATGGAAATTGGCTACAAAAGTAGTGAGTCGGCATTTTCGAGAGATGAAGTAGGCCCCTGGAAATTTTGCGACGACAAAGATATTCGCCGGATTGTTGGCGATAACGATACAAACCTTAAACTTTCGGCTATGGCCGATATTGGCCGTATCGCCCCGGAAGATATTCCTCCTGCAAGCGAAAGTCTGATAGACATGATGCGAGTTGCCTGTTACGTTCACCAGGTAGACAAAGCCATTTGGCTTGCAGAGCATTGTATGGATAAAGGTTACGAAGTTACCATCAACCTGATGGCAGTTTCGAAAGTGAACGAAGCAGAACTGGATGAAGCCCTGGCCGACCTGGCAAAATCGCGTGTTCCGATTATTTATGTAGTTGACAGTTTTGGCAGCCTGTATTGCGAAAGCATACAGAAACTTGTAAAAAAATATGAAGCAGCCATGCCTGACAAAGAATTGGGAATTCATGCACACAACAATATGCAACTGGCCATGTCGAATACAGTAACATCGTTGATTAACGGCGTTACAATGCTCGACGCAACCTTACTTGGAATGGGACGCGGTGCAGGTAACTGCCCCATTGAAATTTTGATTGCATTTTTGAAAAATCCGAAATACCGCTTGTTACCGTTGCTCGATGTAATTCAGAACCATGTTAAACCCTGGCAGCAAAAAATTGACTGGGGTTACCATGTTCCATATCTTATTACCGGTGCTATGAATGAGCACCCTCGCAGTGCCATGAAATGGATGGATTCGCCTCAAAAAGACGATTTCGTTTCGTTTATGAAAGAAATGCACGACTACGAATTGCTAGAGTAAACTAAATCAGATTTCAAATATTTCAACGCCATCAGCGAAATAAGCTGGTGGCGTTTTTTTTTAATTATACCACGGATAACTGTTATCTTAAATAAATCTTATAAAAATGCGGTATCTTTTTATTACTGCGTGATTAAAGTAAGCCACGTTAATTTTACCGAATACATGCCACCAAAAACGGTCCCTCAATTGTTATCTAATATTTATAAATCTGAAAAAGAAAAGTCAATAATTCCCTTGGCAATGTCCACTATTTTTTAAGTTATTAAATACCTTGGCAACCTATTTTTCTTACATTTGCGATTGACGTAATAAGACAAAATAAATTTCATTATGAATAAGATACTCGGATTATTATTTTCAATTCTTCTGGCAATTTCAGCCAACGCACAATCACAAAAAATAACTTTAGAAGACATTTTTAAAAAAGGAACCTTCCGTGCACAATCGGTTTATGGATTGCGCTCTATGAACGACGGCATTCATTATACAACATTGGAAGGCAACACAAAAATTGTTAAGTTTAGTTACAAAACCGGCGAAGAGGTGGAAGTATTATTTGATATTACCAAGGTAAAAGATGCTCCCATTTCATCTTTCTTGTCGTATGAGTTCAGTGATGATGAAACAAAACTGTTACTCACAACAGAAAGGAAATCGATTTACCGCCGTTCGTTTACGGCTGAATATTATATATGGAACTCGGTAACAGAAGAATTTTCTCAACTATCGGATAAAGGAGCACAGCAACTGGCAACTTTTTCGCCGGACGGGTTGCAAGTTGCCTACGTGAGAGACAACAATATTTTTATTAAAAACCTAAAATTCGGAAGCACCCACCAGGCAACTTTCGACGGGAAATTTAATGAAATAATCAATGGAGCTCCCGACTGGGTTTACGAAGAAGAATTTGGATTTAACAAAGCATTCTGGTGGTCGCCCGACAGCAAATTTCTGGCTTTTATCCGATTTAACGAAACCAAAGTACCGGTATTCTCCATGCCAATGTATGCAGGTGCTGCTCCTACGCTGGAAGAAAATAAACTGTACCCCGGCGAATACACCTTTAAATATCCGAAGGCAGGTGAAACCAATTCAACAGTTTCGGTTCATTCATACGATATTAAATCGAAAACAACTATTACAGTTGACATTGGCGAAGACACGGACATTTATATTCCACGCTTAAACTGGACACCCGATGCCAACGATTTAGTGGTAATGCGTTTGAACCGGCTTCAAAATAAAATGGATATTCTTTATGCCAATCCATATACAGGAGATACCCGTCCGATTCTTACTGAAAAAAATGACCGTTATATTGCCGAAAACTTCTTGGATGCATTTACTTTCCTTGAAGACGGCAGCTTTGTTATTAACAGCGAACGCGATGGCTGGTCGCATTTATATCTTTACGACAGACAGGGATTTGAAGTGGCAAAATTAACGGAAGGAGACTTTGATGTAACCGATTTTTACGGATATGATCCTGCAAAAAAAGTGTATTATTACCAGGCCGCAGCCGAATCTCCTTTGCGACGTGAAGTGTATTACATCAGCCAGGATAAAAAAGAACAAGGAAAACTTTCAACCAAGGAAGGAACCAACCGGGCTGTTTTTAGTAAAAATTTCAAGTACTTTATTAATTATTTCAGTAGCGCAAAGACTCCTAATTACATCACTTTACACGAAAATAAAAAAGGGGAACAAATCCGTTTTCTGCAAGACAATACAGTATTGAAAAATACCATTAAAACGATGAATGTTCCGCAAAAGGAATTTTTCACATTTAAAACATCGGAAGGTATTGAATTAAACGGATTGATGATTAAACCAGTCGATTTCGACGCTTCAAAAAAATATCCGGTATTAATGTATCAATACAGCGGGCCCAACTCTCAGCAGGTAACCGATTCATGGGGCGGAGTAGGTTGGTACCAATACCTGGCACAGGAAGGATTTATTGTAGTTTGTGTCGATCCGAGAGGTACCGGAGCACGCGGCGAAGATTTCAGAAAAGTAACCTACCAGCAGTTGGGGAAATACGAATCTGACGACCAGGTGGAAGCAGCAAAATACCTGACTACCCTGCCATACGTTGCTGCAGGAAATATCGCCATTTTCGGCTGGAGTTACGGAGGATTTATGAGCTTACTTTCCATGGAAAAAGGAGGAGAACTTTTTAAAGCAGGGATATCGGTTGCTCCGGTTACCAGCTGGAGATTCTACGATAGTGTTTATACCGAAAGATACATGCGTACTCCACAGGAAAACCCGGATGGATACGACGACAACTCTCCCCTTTCGCATGCCGGTGATATTAAAGGGCATTTGCTAATCGTTTGCGGAACTGCAGATGATAATGTACATGCACAGAACACTTTTGAAATGACTGAAAAAATGGTACAGGCCGGGGTTCAATTCGACATGGCTGTTTATACCAACAGAAATCATGGCATCAGGGGAGGAAACACCACCATGCATCTGTACACCAAATTGACAAACTTCTTGAAAGAAAATTTAATGCAGCCATAACTGTGGTAAATATGTGAAAACACAAAAGTTCCGCGATAGCATTGCGGAACTTTTTTTTATTAAACCACTACCAATTTAAACCATATTACCTACATTCTGTTCTCTTTGCAGGTACAATTTCAATGAAATCTTTAAGCATCATATTATTGGTATTATTTGGACTTTTTGCAGACCAAAACAATCCGAACATAGTTCGCATGAATACTCCTTCCTTTTCGGGAGAAACAGTAAAAACTGATACCATTTATACCTCAATTAATGATACTATTCCTGATAAAAACCTGGTCGTTTACCTTGATAACGAAAATCACCCGATCAAATATTCAAGAAACATTGAAACGGGAGTTTGTATCGACGGAGAATGTCGTCTGGTTCTGATAACTCTTTTCTGGAACCTGAACGGTCGCTACCTGGGCTTTGAGCTTCCTGATAAAGAATTCTTAAGCAAAAAAGAACACGATCCTTTTACAGATGAAGATTATGATCGTTTGCACCTCATCCTCAATGAAGAAAATTCACCTCTTTCGCAATATGAGATTGACGAATTAGTACCAACAAAAGATAAAAAGAATACAGAAGTGGATGCTGTTTCGTCAGCAACGCTTAGTGCTATTTTGCAATACATTGTTGAAGATGCTGTTTACACAACTTATACCTTGTGGCACATAGTTTATGGCCCAACACGACGAGAGATTGAAAAACAAACAACAAGCCGGCTCGATTCAAAACTTGTTCTTAAAGTATTAAACTCAGAAAACAAGAAAGATCAAATTTGGGCACTTAACCATTTCCCTGGAAAAATGAAAGTCTCCGATGAACTTCAACAAAAATTAATACAATTTATCGGAGGAGAAGATATTTACTTGGCAGAAAGAGCCCTAAATGCATTTCCTCCCAAATTATTATCTGAAAGAATACAAAATCAACTTTCAAGTATATTTATCGATGCCGATTATTTACATAAAAAACTGATCCTTAAAAAATTAGAAAGTGCAAATAAACTTTCCCCTCAAACGGTAAATATTCTCAGCTCACAAATGTCTGAATTGAACGGGACGCTTATAAAAAATGTATTGGATTTATTTTCGGAAAATCAGGTTAAAGACAATTATACTGAAAAAGAAACTGTAAAACTCTTAAATAGCCCAAATCGTTATGTGGCAAAGCAGGCAGCCGACTATTTACAAAAACTTGAGGAGAAAAGTGCTAAAACGATGAAGGCAGTAAATAAATATAATAAAAATTGAAACTCCTCGCAGCAAAGCTGACGAGGAATCCGATTCCGTCAAGGACTTTTTTAGTATTTTGTTCGCTAACCCCGCAGCAGAGCTGACGGGGAATGCGCTCACCGGAATTCAAGATAAACATTCAAAAAAAACAAGGCTGCTAATAAAATTAGCAGCCTCATTTTTACTTCATATATTGTTTATAAAAATTGACTTTTTGCTCATCCCCAAAACGGGCATAAATATTAGCCAGATACCCGGCGTATTCTTTTCCCTGCTGAATTTTCCAAAGCTTGCTCAAGTACGGAAGTGCTTTCTTAAAATCAGCAGTTACAAGATCGAGTTCTTTTAAAAGGACGTTGTAGTTTTTACGCGTTTTGTTTTGATTGTACTTGGCCATTTCGCGTTCGTAGCGATTTTGACCGGCCCAGTAATATTTTTTAGCAAACCATTCGAGAGCAGCAATATTCTGGGGATTCTTCTCCAACAAAACAGTTGAAACCGAGTCGCACACAGCATTGTTTTCAAGAACGCTGTTCAGCTTAAAATACCTCTCTAAATTTGATTCGGTGTTCTGCGATTCCGGATTCATTTTCCCCCACATTTCAAGGGCTTTTTCATTCGAATCGATTTCGGTATACAATTCAAATAAACGAGAATTCACCTCTGTATCCAAATCTCCAAAATGTTCGGTATAAAATTCCAGTGCTGAAAGTTCTTTCGACAGATTATCGTCAGCTTCGTATATTTTTGCCAGTGTTTTATACATCTCAGCATCGGAATAACTTTTATAACGGGCCTGGTCGAACCAGCTGATAGCCTGTGGATTATTTCCTGCTTTGAAAGCTGTTTTTGCAGCGTGTGCAAAATCTTCCCCTTCTACATTTTCCACCGAAATACTGCTGAAATAACTGGTCCAGGAAGTAACTGCCTGACTGTAATTCCCGACTCCTTCATAAGTAGATGCTTCTGATTTTCCGGTACTTACCATTTTTGAAGTTCCGCAAGAAATTAGCAGCATCAACATTATTCCCCCACACAACAGATTTAACGTTTTCATTTATTTCAATTTTTTGAGGTTTCAAAACTACATAAAAATTTTAGAAGCCTCCCCGAATTAAAATTAATGCAGGGTATACCTTAACACAAGTAATACACTGAATATGTTTTACTTCGCCATTGGCACAGTATATGTAAATTTCGATCCCTTATTCAATTCACTCGTTACATGAATTACTCCGCCATTTTTAACTACAAACTCTTCGCATAAAATTAGCCCCAATCCACTTCCCATTTCGTCCTCAGTCCCTTTTGTCGAACTATTAGATCCCAACTCAAAAATCGAGCGGACGTGGTCTTCACCCATTCCAACACCGGTATCTGCCACCCAAATTTCAACCATATCAGAACTATCGATATTTTTACCGGCTCCCAGGATTATTTTGCCTTTACGCGGGGTAAATTTTATCGCATTTGAAAGCAGATTTCGAATAACGCATGAAATAGTATACAAATCGGCATATATGTACAAATTTTCGGGCACATCCATCGCAATCTCAATCTCCTTCTTATTTGCCAAATGCGACATTACGGCAATATTCTCGCTAAAATATTCTGAGATACCGATTTTTTCAGGAGCAAGCTCAATTAATCCACGCTGTGCCCTCGACCAGGTTAAAAGATTTTGTAGCAATCCTGAAACATTTTCCAGGGACTTATACATTATATTGTTGATTCTTACGCGTGCTTCACGGGTTATATTCCCCTGGTCACTAATCATAAGTTTCGATAACTCCAACATACCGCCAATTGGCCCTTTTAGATCGTGTGCTATAATCGAAAAAAACTTGTCTTTTGTTGCATTTGCCTCCCTTAACTCTTTTTCAATTCTTTTTATCTCGGTAAGATCGATATGTGAACCAACCATACGGGAAACACGACCCTTTTCGTTTAGTAATATTGAAGCATTGGAAAGAATATTTTTATATGAGCCGTCTTTATGCCGAAGCCTGAACTCAACCCGAAAACCGGATTTTCTCTTGTCCATAGAATCATCAATTACCTTTACTACTCTTTCCAATTCATCAGGATGTACACGATTCTTCCATTCTTCAAAAGAATCATCAAATTCATCTTCAGCATAACCGATCTGTCTTTTGAATGTAGGCGATAATTTCACCTGGTTTGTGCACGAATCCCACTCCCAAATACCAACATTTGAAGCTCTTACTGCTTCGTTTTGTTTCAGCATAAGGTCCTCCAGTTCTTCGCGTTTTAATGCTGTTTGAACTATATGCGAAGTTGTATTGGCCAGAGCCGAAATTTTCTGCTCTGTTGAAGTATCAATTTCTTTTTTTGAGAATAATGACAAAATGCCGATTGGCTCGCCCTGTTCCGACAGTAAAGGATAACCAGCCAACGATCTAAATCCATACTTTTTAGCCCATTCCATGTAAAATTCGTTATGTTCATCCAATAAATTATTGATAATAAAATGACTCTTGCCGGCAGTCATTAATTTTCTTAATTTCAAGCTGCTGTATGGAAGTCGCTTATGAATGTCGTCACTATCGCTATAGTTTCCTGAACTGGACATTAAATGTAAACAGCCGTATTTTTGATCACAAAACTGTTGTTCATTATATAATTTAAAATAGGGACAATCCTCCTTGTAGTGATCGCAAGATTTACGTATCCAAATACGAGATAAATCAGCATTAAATATCTCTATAACACCTTTGGTTATCATGTCAAGTTTATCAGAAAGCACACCAAAATTCAGGAGTTTCTTATTTAATTGGTTGAGCCTTTCTGTTTGTACTTTCTCATGCAACTCCTGGGTGATATCTTTTGATTGTACGACAAGTAATTTTACATTACCCAAAGTATCAGAAATAGGAGATAAATAATTATCAAAAATTATTCCGCCACTTGTGTCCGTAAAACTTCTGGGAGTTCTTTTTTCAACAACTTCAGCAACAATCTTTCGTCTCGATTCTGCAATCTCCGGGTGCATATAATCGAACGCATTCTTCCCGCGTAAATCTTCAACTTTTTTTCCTGCATATTTGGCAACATGAACATTCAGGTACACAAAAGTTCCGTCGGTTCTGATAAGAAATGCAGGCTCGCCGGAAGCATCGATTAAAGCTCTTGCTGTTCGTTTACTCTCTAAGAAAGCGTCTTTGGCTTCTCGTAACTGTGTTTGATTTTGAAAAATACAATAGGTACATATAAATCCTCCGCTTTCATCGTAAATACTCTTTCCTGAAAATGAAACAGCTACTACTTCACCATGCTCTGTTACTATTTCATACTCTACGTTACTAATATATTTTTCACGTTTTAAACGCATAAAATTAGTATCGAATTTAGATTGCTGACCCGGAATTAAAAAGCGTTTAAATGGAGAGCCAATTACTTCATCGTACGAATAGCCAAAAGTAGTTAGCCAGGCACTATTCACTTCAATAAGAATCCCGTCTTCATTTAATGACTGGAAACCTATCGGGGCATTCTTATAAAAAAAACGAAGAGCTGCATCTGAATGCTCTACAGATTGATTTAGTTTATGGTTTTCAAGTTTACTCATTTATCAAGGGTGTATTAGTATTTTAATGGTCAAAAGACATACAATTCCATAGCATTACATGTAGTTTGAAGTTATTAAAGTAATCATTTTTAATAAGAATTGATCGTAGAGGTTGATATTCTTCAACTATTAATTATATTGCAACTCAATCCTTTACGACCACAAGCTCTATTCCTTTTGTTCCAAATTATGTTTTATCGATTCCAGAATCTCATCCTGTAATACAGGATTTGTTAACAGATAATCGTGTCCTAATCCTTTCATATCTTGCAAATTAATGACATCTTTTATGTCGACAACATTAATATAAGGAAGCAATTTCTCTGGATTTTTTGGCCCCTTGTTTCCCATACGATTCTTCAAATGGGCCACGCTCGACATTTTTAATAATATATCTTTAGAATTTACATACACATCAACAGTGTCTGTCATTTCATGCAAATTATAAAATGCATTTCCTTTCTCGAACTCATTACGTGGAGCAACACTCCCAACAAACAAAATCCGGTGATATGTTTTTACCAGTGGAATTTTTTGTTCTGCTCTCGATATAAGATAATCTCGAAATAGCTCATTACCCATCGAACAGAATAAAATTGAAACAGTAATATCTTTCGGATGTGTTTTAAAATAATCCGAATCGGTCAAAAATTCGTCTAACATATGCTGGAAAATTGCAAAATCGGCCGCTCCCCTTTTCGAAGCCCGTAATGCATTGTAATACTGATAGGCATCTTCTTCGGTTCCCCAGGCAAAAACACAAATAACAGCTTTATTAAACAAAGAATCACCGTAGTTGGTTTTAAGCCTGCGCATATAACTGTTTATCTGCTTGTTGAACGATTTTCCATATCCTCCAACTATAAAATAAAAATTCTTCACGCCTCGCTTCAGGCGGTTATTCTCGTACATTTCGTAAAGAACATTGTGTTTCGTTTTTTCAACAGGATACTTATCCGACAGATTTACAGCCCTGTAATCTAATTCGATAGAGTCTGTGTCGAAATTATAATTGCAAAAATATAGTGTATTGGTTTGCTTGGTTGTACTGTTTTTAAAATCAAAAGAATTATCATCGCGAACAATAATCGTACGGTTTGTGAAAAAAGGGACCTTATTTTCTTCCCATTTGATTGATTGATTTAAGACCGTGGTTTCAATCTGTGCATTTGCCAAAAAGCCTGTAAAAATAATGCTCAACACAAGCAGACTTTTCGTTCTGTAAAAATTCATAAGCGATATTTTTGAGTAAGCATATTTTTCATCAAGTTACTGAAAATATGGATTCTATACCTACTTCATCCAAAAATTTTTCCGTAATTACGGTTCGTACAATAAATTATTTAGCAGTGTACTAATTACTTTTCCCTTTATTAAAACCATCATATGCGAGCCGTCTTCAATTAAATAGTCATAATCAATATTTCGACCAGGTAGCGTGTGGTCGTTATCGCCATGTATATGAATAATTTTCAGGTCATATTCCGTACGTTCCCATTCCATTATCATCTTAACCGTTCGTTTCATAAAGGCTGCATCTTTATCATTTAACATGGCCTTGAAGGTTTCTTTATCGTACCGACGATCCGGTTCTACTATAGGTTGTAAAACTTTTGCCCCAACTTTTACCATTCCTTTTGGCATTACTTTATAGATAGGCAGTTTTTTCTGGAAACGATAGCGAAAAGGCAATTCTGAACGACATTTAGCACTTGATATTAAAATAACTTTATCGGGATTAAGAAATTTATTCATTTCGGTCGCTATCATTCCGCCAAGAGAAACTCCTACTATTGAGAATGTTTGTGTAGTATCGATTTGTTTAGCCAGTTCTTTCGCATAATCTTGCAGATTCATATCCTTGTCCGGCGTAAAATATTTTATGTATCTGATTTCATAAACAGAATCCAGCTCGATATTCTTAAATTGACGGGAATCAGCTCCTTGACCGGGGATAAAATAGACAATTTTTTTTGATGCAATGCTCTGAAAATTTAAACTCAATAATAACATAAGCACAACTATAAGTTGCCATTTAAAATGAGTTCGGTAAATTTTTGATATCGGGTAAATTTTCTGAGAAGTCATTGTTTTTTGTGCCTTAATTCTAATCTAGAATCTAAATTTTACATAACTAATTTAAGAAAAAGACATTAAAAATCAACACATAAAAGATCTTTTATGATTCATTACCAACAAATTAGCTAAGTGAATTTACTTATAAGTCAATTTACGAGAAAGAATATATATTAATTCCTCACATCTTTTATTCTGTATATTTTTCAATTATTACAATGAGGAAATACAAACACGAGAAACAACTTTTATAATTATTTCATTTTTAAACAGTTCGTTCCGATATTTGTTAGAATAAAATAAACGTATTGACGACAGAACAAATAAATACAATCTTTCTGTCAGGCATTAGAATTGATGAACCTGTTGTAACCCTGACCGACCTTCTTGTTTCGGTGCTATGTTTCATTTTCGCACACAAACTGAACAAATCAGGAAAAAAAGGAAAAGTATTTACCTACTTTAAAATATACTTTTTTGTAATGGGCATTGCTACGGCAATGGGAGGAATTATTGGTCATGCTTTTATGTATAACTTTAGTTTTTACTGGAAACTCCCGGGTTGGATTACCAGCATGATATCAATTATGTTTGTTGAACGTGCAACCATCGAACACACCCGGATTCAACTATCGCCAAAAATTGTAAGGGGACTGAGCATACTGAATATTATTGAATTTCTTACGTTCCTTACTCTTACAATTACTTCCCTCGATTTCTTTTTTGTTGAATTTCATTCAGGATACGGGCTCATGTTTGTAGTTCTATCTCTGGAAGGTTTTCTATTTATAAAAACAAAAAATGAAGCAAGCAAATTATTACTTACAGGTATATTTTTTGCCGCTCTGGCAGCCTTGGTTTTCATGAATAAAATATCGCCACATCAATGGTTCAACTATGCTTCTTTAAGCCACGTATTAATGGCCGTTGCTGCCTGCTTTTTCTTTCTTGGAGTAAGCAAAATAGAAATGAAACTTGTAAAAAAAAGCCAAAATTGAACCTGTTTTTTTGAAAAAAATACATTGATGTGTAACGCTTTACTAGAAAAACAGTCTTATTGAAAAACCATGAATATGAAGATTGTTGCTGTACTGTTCTTTATTTTATCGTTCAACCTGTTATTTGCCCAACAAAAAAGAAGTTACACGGCAAGTACCTCTAACGATATTAACATTAATATTGACGGGGTATTTGATGAGCCTGAATGGCAAAATGCCAGCTGGGAAAATAATTTCATCCAGTACGAACCCACAGAAGGAGAACAACCTTCGAAACAAACCGAATTTGCCATTTTATACGATCACAATAATATCTATGTCGCAATCCGTTCGTATGATGAGCCGGATAGCATTTCTATGCGAATGTCGAGACGTGATGAAATTGACGGCGACCTGGTTGGAATATTTTTAGATTCTTATTTCGACAAGCGCACTCACTTTGCATTTATTGTATCGGCTGCAGGAGTTCGTTCCGATATTATTAGTAGCAGCGATGGCGATAATGAAGACGATACCTGGGATCCGATCTGGTATACAAAAACCACTGTTACAAAAAAAGGCTGGAATGCAGAAATACGTATACCACTTACACAGTTACGTTTTGAAGAAAGTGAGGAACAACTTTGGGGGCTTCAGGTTTTACGCTACATCTTCAGAAAAGACGAATTATCGGCATGGCAACCGATGAAAAGAGAAGTTTCGGGTTTTACATCGCAATTTGGGACGATGAACGGAATAAAGAATATCCAACCTAAAAATACGCTTGATGTTACTCCCTACGTTGTAGCCAAAACCGAACGATTTGAAAAAGACCCGGATGATCCGTTCAGAAGTTCAGGGAAAAGCAGTGATTTGGATGCCGGTCTCGATGCAAAGATTGGGCTAACCAATTACCTGACTCTCGACCTCACTATCAATCCCGATTTCGGACAAGTAGAAGCCGACCCTTCTCAGGTAAATTTAACCACCTTTGAAACCTTCTTTGAAGAAAAAAGGCCCTTTTTTATTGAGGGGAAAAATATTCTTTCGTATGGTTTATCGTTTGGCGACGGCGATCAATCTTCCAATAACCTTTTCTATTCACGAAGAATTGGAAGACGTCCCCATTATTCTCCCGACTTAGCTGATGATGAATATATTGACTCACCGGAATTTACAAGAATTTTAGGAGCTGCTAAAGTTACCGGAAAAACAAAAACTGGTTGGTCGGTTGGTGTACTGGAAAGTATTACGGCGAAAGAAAATGCAGAAATAGAAGGAATTCAAAACAACAAAGAACAAACTGTAGAACCATTCACCAATTACTTTGTTGGGCGGGTTCAAAAAGATATTAATGAAGGAAATACTTACTTTGGAGGAATTATTACTGCCGTTAATCGTAACATTAATGATGAACATCTGGAATTCTTACACCAAAATGCCTATTCTGGGGGCTTAGACTTTGTTCATAAATGGAACGATAAAAACTGGCTGATTGACGCTGGCTTTTATTTCAGCCGGGTTGAAGGAACCGAAGAAGCAATTCTAAATACTCAAACAGCCTACTCCAGAACGTTCCAACGTCCTGATGCGGATTACGTCACTCTTGATTCAACACGCACATCACTGAGTGGTACAGGGGGTAAATTTACCATCGGGAAGGTTGGAGGCCGCCTGAAATATGCAGCTATTTTCAACTGGAAATCTCCCGGACTGGAAATAAACGACATTGGATATTCTCCATCGGTGGATAACATTCTTCAAGCCGTTTGGGTTGGCTATCGCTGGTTCGAACCATTTTCCATTTTCAGGAATGCCAATATCAATTTTAACCAGTGGACCGAATACGATTTTGGAGGAAATCTGACTGATGTTGGGGGTAATTTTAACGGACACGCCCAGTTTAAAAACTATTGGAGCAGCTTTTTATCATTCAATGTCGATGGAGGATCATTGTCTCACTCTGCTTTACGCGGAGGACCTTCATTAAAATCTCCCGGTTACAAACAATTTTATTTAGGCCTTTTCTCCAATCCTCAAAAAAAGCTGACTTACGGTCTGGACGGAGGAATGAACTTTAGTAACGAAAAAGGGTTCAAATCCTGGAAATCAGCGGAACTTGAAATTGGATATCGTCCGATAAAGGCTATGCAGATCGAAATTTCACCTGAATATATGGTTCGTGATGATCAGCTTCAATATGTTGATCAACTGGATTTCCAGAATGACAAACGATACGTAATGGGAACCATCAACAGAAAAACATTAAGTATGTCGGTCAGGTTGAATTACAATATTACACCCGACCTGACCATTCAGTACTGGGGACAACCGTTTATTGCTTCCGGTGATTATTCTGAATATAAATACATAACCAACAGTACGGCCGATAACGTTGAAGATCGGTATTCGCTCTATTCTGCAGACCAGATAAGTTATAATCCACAGGATGAAATTTACCAGATAGACGACAACCGGGATGGAACAATTGACTACAGTTTCGATAAACCCGACTTTAATGTAAAAGAATTTTTATCGAACCTCGTTATCCGTTGGGAATACCGGCCGGGATCGATGATTTACCTGGTTTGGTCTCAAAACCGCAGCGCTTTTCAAAACATAGGAACCTTTAATTTTAACGATAACATGAAAGATCTTTTCGATGAAGAGCCACACAATATTTTTCTGCTTAAATTCTCATACAGAATTGGTCGATAAGCAGACTTTGCGAAGGGTAATTTGTTTTTTGTTTAAAGCACGGGCTTTGGTCCGTGCTTTTTTTATTCAGTAATTGTCAGAATATAATTGCAGATAGCTATTTTTATAAAACTAAACTAAAACATTATGATACGTATCAACTTAAAAACTCTCGCGATCTGCTTTTTCGTAGTTGCATTCGTCACAACCATTCAGGCGCAAAACTTAGTAACTGGATCTCCCGAAAAAGTTGGAGTTAACCAGGAAAGAATCTCAAAGCTCGATGGTTTTATTCAGAAATACATTGATGATAAAAAAGTTCCGGGAGGCGTTTTCTTAGTGGCACGAAAAGGCAACATTGTCTATTACAAAAACTTTGGAACAAAAAACAAACAAGGAGAACCCTATCAACTCAACGATATTTTCAGACTTGCATCGATGACGAAAGCAGTAACAACTGTTGCCATCATGCAATTATACGAACAGGGGAAACTGGGTTTGGATGAACCTGTTTACAAGTACATTCCCGCCTTTAAAGGTCAAAAGGTTCTCGACTCTTTTAACGAAGCCGATTCTTCTTTCACTCTGGTTGATGCAAAACGTTCGGTTACCATACGGCATCTGTTAACTCATACTTCCGGTATTGCTTATGGCCCGTTTAATCCCGGCAAAATTCAAATTGTTTACGAAAAATTCGGGTTAAATGAATTCGGGTTGTCACATCCTACTCTAAACACAGAAGAAATGGCTGACCGGATTGCAAAAGCGCCACTTTGTTTCCAGCCCGGCGAAAAGTACATGTACGGTCTTAATATTGATGTTCTCGGACGTATTGTTGAAGTAATATCCGGACAAAAACTGGATGAATATTTCAAACAGAATATATTTGATCCACTTGGCATGAAGGACACCTGGTTTTACCAGCCTGAAGATAATTGGTCGAGAGTGGTTCCGGTTTATACTCAAACCAAAGAAGGTTATGCTTTGGCAGAAGACCAGAACGGTTTTGGGACTCTTAACTATCCAAAAACAAAAGGGTTAAAACTTTTTGCCGGCGGCGGCGGATTATCTTCAACCGCAATAGATTATGCCAAATTTATCCAGACACTGCTAAACAACGGCAAATTTAACGATTACCAGCTTTTAAGCCGAAATACCATTGAAGTAATGACGGCCGACCAAATGATAGACCTGAATAAAAAAGGAACCGGGTACAGTAAAAAGCCCGGCTTCACATACGGACTGGGGTTTTCGCTCAGAACTGAAGACGCCAAAGGAAACGGAGTAAAATCGCCAGGAACCTACGAATGGGCTGGTTATTTTAATACAAAATTTTTTATCGACCCGCAAGAAGATCTGATTTTTGTAGGAATGACACAAATAGTACCGTTCAACCACAACGATTTCTGGGATAAATTGTATGCTATTATCTATGGTTCTATTACAGACTGAATAGGGCAAAGCCCTTTAAGCAACAGTACAGGGCAACGCCCTGTGAACGAATAGAAGATTATAAACCAGCCCCAATGGGGCGCAAGCCAAATACCATGTCTCAATCATTATCAAAAGTCTATATCCACATTACCTTTAGTACCAAACGCCGCCATAATCTAATCGATGAATTTATTGAGACATCCCTGCTCGAATACCTGGGTGGCATTTGTAAAGGATTGAAATGTAATCCGGTAAAGGTTGGTGGTTATAAAAACCATGTTCATGTTTTATGTACCCTTTCCCGTAAAATTTCTCAAATGAAATTAATGGAAGAGTTAAAAAAACAATCTTCGAAATGGGTAAAAACGAAAGGGTCGGATTACTCTAACTTTTATTGGCAAGATGGTTACGGAATATTTTCGGTAAATCCAATGCAGGTTCCTGATGTAGTAAAATATATCGAAAATCAGAAAGCACACCATAAAAAGGTAACGTTTGAAGAAGAATTATTGACGTTTCTAAAAAAATATAAGGTGGATTACGATGAACGTTATTTATGGGATTAACTTATTTGCTTTCGCCCCGTTGGGGCTTATTTTACATACACATATTTTCATCGGGCGCTGCCCGATGCTGTTGCTGTAACCCCTGTGGGGTTTATTTAGCTCCATCTTTTTATCATCTCATTTGTGTTTGTAAACGTATAAAGATGCAGCATTAAGGTGCTAATCAATAAAAAGGGCAAAGCCCTTTTAGCAATAGCACAGGGCAACGCCCTGTGAACAAATAGAAAATAATATACCAGCCCCAACGGGGCGCAAGCAAGAGAAAAAGTGTCAAGACACAGAGAAAGGGTAACGCATCTTTAATGCAGCGGATTTCGATCCGCTGCATTAAAAGATGCGGTTTGGAAACCAGATCACTTGTAGTACCCAATTATTCTATTTCCATATCTTTTCCCTTCAAGGTAATTTCAGCTGACAAAACATTTGCACCTTTACCTTCAGGTTGGCTACCTCCAACAAAAACAGTAAAATCACCGGCTTCAATCACGCGTTTGTCTTCTTTTCCAATAATGGAAAACTGACGTGGAGTTAATTCAAACTCAACAGTTTTTGTTTCACCTGCTTCCAACGAAATACGCTTGAATCCATCCAACTGATATTTTGGACGAGGTGTTGAAGCTTCCATATCTTTCAGGTAGAGCTGAACAACTTCTTCACCATCTTTATCGCCTGTATTTGTAACATTTACTGACACTTTCACTTTTTCTCCCATTTTTGCCTTCTTTGCCATTTTCAAGTCTGAATATTGGAAGCTCGTATAACTTAAACCATAACCGAATGGGTACAAAGGTTCACCTTCGAAATATTTATATGTCCTTCCTTTCATTTCGTAATCTTCAAAGGCAGGTAACTGATCAACCGATTTGTAATATGTAACAGGCAAGCGACCTGCAGGGTTGTAATCGCCAAACAACACGTCGGCAACCGCATTTCCGCCTTCCTGTCCCGGATATCCCGCAGAAATAATTGCTTCGAGATTTTCGTTGGCCCAGTTAACGGCGAGAGCGCTTCCGTTCAGCAAAACCAGAATAACCGGTTTCCCGGTTCTTGCAACCGCCTGCATTAAATCGCGTTGTGTTTTAGGAAGCTTTAAATGAGTACGGTCGCCACCTTCAAAACCATCCACGGTAATAGGCATCTCCTCGCCTTCCAGACGCTGCGACAAACCAAGCACTAAAACAACTGCATCTGCTTTTTCGGCTACTTCCACTGCTTCCTGCTGCATGTTTTTATTTGGCATGGTCCACAACAATTTGGCATCACCATCGCCAAACCCGTTTATGTATTCGTAAACAAACTTATATTTTTTGCCAGCTTCAAGTTCTATGGCCTTTTGGTGATAGAAGGCATGATGCTCTGAACTGTGCCTTAATATTTTTTCTCCTTCAAACCAAATATCAAGCTTTGGCATTCCCCAACAACCAATGTTGTATGTTCCGGTAACAGGCGGTACAATGTAACCTGTCCACCGAACACTAAAATCATCGTCGTCAAGCTCAGGAGCAGGAGATCCTGATTCCCAGTAAAAATCAATATTACTATCAACGCGCGTAAAAGCAGGTTCGCCTTCCAATTTCGCGTTGCTAAAATATTCGCCAACAACACCTTGTTTACCATCAGCAGTTTGCAAACAACTGGCAGGAATAACAGATAAATTACTTACTCCGTCGGCCAGATGGCTTCCTTCAGCATATAAAATTTGGGTATTTTTCAACTTATTCTGCAAGCCTTTAAGCACAGTAACCGGATTCTTGGCAATACCATTATAATTACCAACCAGCGCTTCCCAGTTATTGGCATTCGGACCAATTACAGCAACGGTTTTAATGTCTTTATTTAAAGGAAGGATATCGTTTTCGTTTTTAAGCAGGACGATACTTTTACGGGCAGCTTCCAGGGCCAGTTCTGAATTTTCTTTTGAGGTATTTACTGAGAACGGAATTTGCGCGTAGGGAACATCTTTGTCGGAATCGAACATTCCCAACTTAAAACGAGCGGTAAATAAACGTTTAACAGCAACATCGATATCATCTTCAGAAAGTAAACCTCTTTTTACAGCTTCCGGCAGTTTGGCATAGGTAGACCCACAATTTAAATCAGTTCCTGCTTTTACTGCTGCAGCAGATGCTTCGGCAGCATCTTTCGAAAATCCCTGATATCTGTAAAAGTCAGAAATAGCACCACAATCGGAAACAATATAACCTTTAAAACCCCAATCATCACGCAAAATTCCATATAGTTCAGTACTAGCACAAGCCGGAAAATCGCGAAACTGATTATAAGCTCCCATCACCGAATATGCACCACCATCTTTTATTAACGCGCGGAAAGCAGGTAAATATGTTTCACGCAAATCGCGCTCGCTAACTTTGGCATTAAACTCGTGTCGAAGTGGTTCCGGGCCGGAATGCACTGCGTAGTGTTTGGCAGTGGCTACTACTTTCAAATATTTTGGATCGTTCCCCTGGAGTCCTTTAACAAACTCGGAGCCCAGTTGCCCGGTTAAATATGGATCTTCTCCGTATGTTTCGTGTCCACGTCCCCAACGCGGATCGCGAAAAATATTAATGTTGGGCGACCAGAATGTTAATCCCTGGTAGATTCCCCTTTTCCCTCGTCTTACAAATTCGTGATGTTTGGCACGGGCCTCATCTGAAATGGCAGTAGCAACACGATAAACCAAATCCGAATCCCACGAACCGGCAATGGTAATCGATTGAGGAAAAACTGTTGCGTAACCGGCTCGCGCAACACCGTGTAAACACTCGTTCCACCAGTTATATTCAGGAACCTGCAAACGCTCAACTGCTTTCGAAGTGTAAACCATTTGGTCTATCTTTTCCTGCAATGTCATTTGCGACACTAAAATATCAACACGCTCCTCAACGGGCAGGCTTGAATTTAAAAACTCAAAATTTTCTTCTTGTCCGAATGTTATGAAACTAACAATACATAGGATCAGGCTTAATATGGTTTTTCTCATCAGTTTAAATTTAAATTACTGTTCTGTTCTGGTCTGCCAAAAATAATAATTTTCAGTTTGAAATAACAAAAAATAGTGTATATTAAATTAAAACCAAAAAGCATGGAAAAGAAATTTTTAAAATACAAAGAACTGAGGAACGAGATTGACTCGCTAAGTAAACAACTTGAGAACCAACATCAAAAACATATGCAATGCAAAGCGGGTTGCGACCTTTGTTGCATGGATTACAGTATTTTCCCGGTTGAATTTTACAGCATTCTTAATGATCTAAAAAAGTATCGAACTCCACCTGAAACAGCCTCTGCAACTAAAGATGATGAATGTATCTTTTTAAAAGATCACAAGTGCACCATTTACGCTGAACGTCCGATTATTTGTCGTACGCATGGTCTGCCACTATTATATATGAGCGAAGATGGAAATTGGGAATTATCGGCTTGTGAATTAAACTTTACTGAATTCGATATGGATAATTTCAATAGTAAGAATACTTTTCCACAGGATAAATTCAATAGTGAATTATTTATGCTGAACAGAGAATTTATTTCAACATACACGGAAAAAGAATTTGGAGAGTTCGATTTGATCCCTGTTAAAGAACTTAAAAAACATATTTCATCCAATTCAAAACGTAGTTTTATCGGTTGTATAACTCCATTTATGGATGATTTTTTTAAAGAAAAAGAACAAAACGATGAATAACAACAAAAACAAACTCGCAGTATTATGGACCAGCGACAATCCCGATCTGGCCGAAAAAATGGTATTTATGTATACCCACAATGCAAAATGTAACAACTGGTTCGATGAAGTGGTTCTGATTATTTGGGGACCTTCCGCAAAACTTACGGCTGAAAATTCAATGATCCAAGAATACAAAAAAAAAATACAGGATGCCGGTGTAATAACCGAAGCATGTATTAATTGTGCAAAAATGTATGGTGTTGATAAAACACTTGAAGCTTTAGGCGTTGAAGTAAAAGCTACGGGCATCCCTCTTTCTGACTATTTAAAGAGTGGATGGAGTACTCTGAGCCTCTGATTTATCACACTTAATAACTAAAATGAAAGAGCACTCGTCTCGCGATGAGTGCTCTTTTATCTGATCTTTCTCTTAATATTCGTCTTCGTTGAAAAAGAAATCATCCTTACTCGGATAATCAGGCCAAATATCTTCAATACTTTCGTACATCTCCCCTTCGTCCTCAATCTCCTGCAGATTTTCAATAACTTCCAGCGGAGCACCTGAACGAATCGCAAAGTCGATCAATTCATCTTTTGTGGCCGGCCATGGCGCATCTTCTAATTTTGATGCAAGTTCCAGTGTCCAATACATGTGTCTAAAATTTACGTGGTTAAACTCAATTTTGATTTGGCGCGAATATAATAAAAAAACAATATGAAAAAACTTTATGCAAAAAAAATTATTAATACTTCCATTCTGTTTCCTCTGTCCCGCTTTCGAAGCTTAATTTTCGAGCCAGAACAAATAGAAAATCGGATAAACGATTTATATATTTAACAGTTTCTGTTTGCACAAGATTCTGTTCCGCAAATTCCACAATTCTTCTCTCTGCACGCCGGCATACAGTTCGAGCTATATGACACTGAGCTGCTGACAGTTCGCCACCCGGAAGTATAAATGATTTCAATTCAGGGAGACTATTTTCATACGCATCGATGGTACTTTCGAGCTGTTCAATATCTTCTTTTTTTATGGAAAGATTTGCAGTAAAAGAATCGCCTTTTTTGTCGGAAGCCAATCTTGAACCTATGTTAAAAAGTTTATTTTGAATTTGAACAAGAACCTGTTTTACATCATCCGAAATATTATACGAACGAATTACTCCTATACATGTATTCAATTCGTCAACTGTTCCGTAACACTCCAACCTTAAATCGTATTTTTTAACACGGCTTCCTCCAACAAGTCCGGTAGTTCCATCGTCGCCGGTTTTTGTATATACTTTTGCTTTTTTAGACATAATCTCACATTTTCAGTTGCAATAATGAACAAAAAATCCCGATAAACAGTTTACCGGGACATTTATCTTTTTCAAAAAAACTTTTTTTAATAAACAGGATTTTCATTGATTACATCCGATTCAACCTCGCCATCTTTTAAACGGATTATGCGGTGTGCATGCAGTGCAATATCCTCTTCGTGTGTAACCATTACCAGGGTATTTCCTTTTCTGTGAATATCAGCGAAAAGTTTCATTATCTCTTCCGAAATTTTCGAATCGAGGTTCCCGGTAGGTTCATCGGCCAGCAAAAGTGCAGGTTTATTAACCAGTGCCCTTGCAATAGCCACACGTTGCCGTTGCCCGCCCGACAGCTCATTGGGACGGTGTGTCATTCGGTCTTCCAAACCAACGTCAACCAATGTTTCTTCTGCTCTTTTCTTGCGTTCCGTTTTTCGAACGCCCGAATAAACCAAGGGTAACATCACATTTTCAAGGGCAGTATTTCGTGGTAACAGGTTAAACACCTGGAAAACAAAGCCAATTTCAGAATTACGAATTTCAGCCAGGTTATCATCCGACAAACGACTAACATCTTTCCCGTTTAATACATAATGACCGCTGGTTGGAGTATCGAGGCAGCCAATTATATTCATCAGGGTCGACTTTCCGGAACCCGATGCTCCCATAATGGCAACATATTCTCCTTTATAAATATTAATTGAAACTGATCGTAAGGCACGAACCACCTGTGTACCTACTTTATAACTTTTAACAATGTTTTCTAAATGAATGATCTTTTCCTTCATGGTTTGTTTCTTGTATTGGTAGTTAAAAAATTTGTTGCATTACATAAAACAGGAATTTGAAATAAAGATATCTCTTTCCCGATTATAAAAAGGCATTATGAATATTTTTTAAGATTTATTATCATAAATTGTATTTCGAAAATAACAAAAACTATACCTAAAAGGAAAATTGAAGGACTGAAGAATTGGAAAACGGAATTATTGCTTGAATGCAGAAATGCCTAAATGCTTAAATAATATAACCTGAAAACATGAAACATATAACTCGAAACTCGCGGCTCGTAACTCCAAAATCTGAACTTTAATTATATTTGTGCCATGCCAGAATTTCTCGATCAGGAAATAAAATTTTTACCCGGCGTTGGGCCTAAACGAGCGGAGATTTTATTCAAAGAACTGAAGATTAAAACTTTCGGGGATTTGATTTATACTTTTCCATACAAATACATCGACCGCACAAAATTTTATAAGATTTCTGAAATTCATGCACAAATGCCTTACATACAGGTAAAAGGTGTACTACGATCGTTGGAAACCGTTGGCACCGGGGCAAAACAACGTTTAAGTGCACGATTTTTCGACGAAACAGGATCACTTGAACTGGTTTGGTTCAGAGGAATAAAATGGCAGATAAAAAACCTAACCATCAACAAAACCTATACAGTATTTGGGAAACCTGCCATTTTTGGCGGACAGATAAGCGTGGTCCATCCGGAACTGGAGACAGAAGAAGAAAAACAACTTACGCCTTCCGGGCTTTTTCAGGGGTATTACAATACCTCCGAGAAAATGAAAAAACAGTTTCTTACCTCTAAAACAATACATAAATTCCAGTTAACCCTGCTCGGACTGGCAAAAGGAAAGATAAAGGAAACCCTGCCTGAATTTCTGACAACAAAATTGAAATTAATGCCCCTGGAAATGGCACTAACTGCCATCCACAAACCTAAAAATACGGTCGAACTAAAAAACGCCACTTTCAGATTAAAGTTTGAAGAGTTGTTTTTCATTCAGTTAAAAATTCTGGCATTAAAACACAACCGCAATAAAAAATTCAAAGGATTTCACTTTGGGGAAGTGGGTTATAACTTTAATACTTTTTACAAGGATTTTCTGCCCTTTGAACTCACCAACGCCCAGAAAAAAGTTATCAAAGAAATCCGGCGCGATGTGAACAGCAACCGGCAAATGAACCGTCTGCTTCAGGGAGATGTGGGAAGCGGAAAAACCCTGGTGGCATTAATGACCATGTTACTGGCCATGGATAACGGGTTTCAAAGCTGTTTGATGGCGCCAACTGAAATTTTAGCACAGCAGCATTTTCAATCCATTTCAAAAATGTTGCAGGGAATGAACGTGAACGTTGGATTGCTCACCGGGTCAACAAAGGTTAAACAACGCAGGATTATACACGAGGATCTGCAAAGCGGCCAGATGCAAATCATTATCGGCACACACGCATTGATAGAAGACACGGTAATGTTTAAACAGCTCGGACTTGTTATCGTGGATGAACAACACCGCTTCGGGGTGGCGCAACGTGCCAAACTCTGGAAAAAGAATGATTTAATTCCCCCGCATATCCTGGTGATGACAGCAACTCCCATTCCCAGGACACTGGCAATGACCGTTTACGGCGATCTGGATGTATCGATAATCGATGAATTGCCCCCCGGACGCAAGCCCATACAAACCATGCATTTTTTCGAGAACAGAAGAAAACAGTTGAATAATTTCCTAAAACAACAAATTGACAAAGGCACGCAGGTTTATATTGTGTATCCATTGATCTCGGAGTCGGAAAAAATGGATTTAAAAAACCTGGAAGAAGGATACCGGCACATTTCAGAGGAATTCCCCGATTATAAAATCAGCATGGTACACGGTAAAATGAAACCGGCTATAAAAGAAAATGCCATGCAGGCGTTTAAACGCGGCGAAACTCAAATAATGGTGGCAACCACGGTTATCGAGGTAGGTGTTGATGTACCGAATGCTGCAGTTATGGTAATTGAAAGTGCTGAACGATTTGGGTTATCGCAGTTACACCAGCTTCGCGGAAGGGTTGGCCGCGGAGCCGAACAATCCTTTTGTATCCTGATGTCGTCGTATAAAATTGGTACAGAAAGCAAAAAACGTCTGGAAACGATGGTTCGAACCAACGACGGTTTCGATATTGCCGAAGTTGATATGAAATTGCGCGGTCCGGGCGATCTGGAAGGCACACAACAAAGTGGTATGGGCTTCGACCTAAAAATTGCCAACCTGGGAAAAGACGGAGAGATACTGCAAATGGCGCGTAATGTTGCCAACGATATCCTCGACGATGACCCTTTCCTGCAAAAAGAAGAAAACCAGCTTTTACTCAAAAATATCCTCAGCTCGAAAGACACGCGCTTCGACTGGAGTTCGATAAGTTGAAAAAAATAGTTATTTTAATGAACTATTAAACCAACAAGTAAATTATCATGGAAAAAATCAAACTTCCGGAATCGGATGTAAATATTACTCCCATTACGTTTGGGGCCTGGGCCATTGGAGGCTGGTTTTGGGGTGGCGCTGAAGAAAACGAATCGGTTAAAGCAATTGAAGCTGCCATTGCCAATGGAATGACAACGATTGACACAGCACCCGTTTATGGTTTTGGACAGAGTGAAGAGTTTGTAGGAAAAGCAATCAAAGGCAAACGAAGCAAAGTAGAAATTCTAACTAAATTCGGACTTGTTTGGGATAAAAAAAGCAATCATCTGCATTACGAAAAAACCAAGGATAACCAGGGAAATGAGCTGACGTTATATCGTCTTGCCAGCAAAGAAAGTGTGATTAAAGAATGCGAAGACAGTCTCCGCAGACTGGGAACTGATTATATCGACCTGTTTCAGCAACACTGGCCCAACGACGTCAGTCCAATTGAAGAAACAATGGAAGCGCTGGAAATTTTAAAAGACCAGGGAAAAATTCGTGCAGGTGGTGTGAGTAATTATTCAGTTAAACAAATGCAGGAAGCAGAAAAATATTTTAAACTCACTTCCAATCAGGTTCCATACAGTATGGTAAACCGGGGAATAGAAAAGGAAGTGGTACCGTTTTGTTTAGAAAACAACAAGGCAATTATTGCATACAGCCCGCTTCAACGCGGATTACTAACCGGAAAGATTACAGCCGATTATAAATTTAATGAAGGAGATCACAGGCCAACAACTCCTTTCTTTCAAAATCCGAACCTGGCCAATATCAACAATTTTCTGAACCAGATAAAACCAATTGCCGATTCTCACGGTGCGACACTGGCGCAACTGGTTTTAAAATGGACACTTTCTCAACCCGGAATTACCTGCGTTTTAGCCGGTGCCCGCAGCGAGAAACAGGTGATGGATAATTTAAAAGCTTCAGAACTAAATCTGAGCCAGGAAGAAATCACTTTTATCAATGATGAACTGAATAAACTTGAATTACAGTAAAAATATTTAGGCGGTTAATTCAGCCACTTTAGCAAAAAACTTTTCTTGCAGTAACCGGGTAATTTCGCCCGGTTTTTTATTACCAACAACTTTATCATCAATTTCAACAACCGGCATTATTTCGCTTCCGGTACCGGCAAGAAACACCTCGTCCATTTGAAAAAGTTCTTCTTTTGTGAACAGCCTTTCTTCAACCGGGATAGAATTTTCTTTACAAAGTTCGAACACCACTTTACGGGTAATACCCGGAAGAATTAAATTCGACAAAGGCCGTGTAACTAATGCACCATCCTTAATTGCAAAAAGGCTTGAATGGGTTCCTTCGGTCATATAACCATCGCGAACCATAACACATTCTGCTGCACCGTTTTCATATGCCTCGTTATTCAACATGGTATTTGGCAACAACGAAACCGATTTAATATCGCATCTGAACCAGCGAATATCTTCCCGTGTAATCACTTTTATACCACTCTCCAGTTTATCTTTGGGAGAAGGCATTGGAAAAGCATAGGCATAAACAGTTGGTTCAATGTCTTTCGGAAAAAAATGCGAACGTGGAGCAGCCCCTCGTGTTATCTGCAAATAAATACCGGCGTGCTCATTTTGAAGTCCATTTTTTGTAATAAGCTCCATAAAAATAGCCTCCAGTTTATCTGTTTCGGGATAATTGATACTAATTTCAGCCAGACTTCGATCCAAACGTTGCAGGTGATCCCGGTAACGAAAAGCCTTGCCGTTATAATATTTTGCTACTTCGTAAACGCCATCAGCAAGAAGAAATCCCCGGTCGTCGGGAGATATTTTTGCTTCCTCTTTTGGAATAAATTCTCCGTTCAGATAAACGATATTGCTCATAATATGGGTTATTTATAGAATGAAGGTCTAAAATTAAATTTTTTGTTGGAGGAAGGCGTACACCTAAAAGGGATTTTAGAAAAATGATTAGATCATTTTACATTTTATCGATTTTATTCTCCCAAAAAACGTGCTAACAAAATCATAGCACAAAAAAAAGGAATCCACCTGAGTGAATCCCTTTATATTTAATTGCATCTGCTTTTCGCAAATTCTAGTAACGGTCACGACGTTGGTAACCACCACCGCCTCCGCGGTTATAACCACCACCACGGTTGTTGTTTTCGCGTGGTTTAGACTCGTTAACTTTGATGTTACGGCCTGCTACTTCAGCGTTATTCAACTCCTGAATAGCTTTGTTCGCTTCGCTATCATCTGACATTTCAACAAAACCGAAACCTTTGCTTCTTCCGGTAAATTTGTCCATAATAATTTTAGCAGAAGTTACTTCGCCATACTCTTCAAAAATCTCTCTTAAGTTCTCTTCATCCAAATTGAATGGAAGATTTCCAATGTAAATGTTCATTTTATACTATAATTATAATTAAAATTTTTCTTAATCTATTGCCTAAATAACCAGCAGTAACCTGTCAAAATGGATTACATCCAGGAGTTACTTGAATACATAGAAAAGAAACTTTTATAGCGATTGAAATAACATCGTGAAATACACAAGAGAGATAAACTGATCGGTTTAAATATGAATCAATAAAGAAAGACCTACTGCTAATTATCGGAGGTTTTCCAAAAATTAACGGGTCAAAGGTAATCTATTATTTGAACTAAAAAACTACAAATGAAAATATTTTGAATATTCTGCCATGATTGCAATTTTAAAAACACCTGACTTTCAAACTTTAACAAGTATTTTTGAGTTATTCTGAAACCAAATCGCGTATAACTGCGCTGGCAATAAAACAACCAAAAACAGGCGGCATATACGAAATGGTTCCTACAGTAGATTTTTTATTTTGTCCCTCTTCCAAACGAACAGCATTTTCATCAATCTCTTCGGAAGAAAAAACCACTTTTACTCCCTTTTTTACCCCCATTCGCCCCAGGCGTTTGCGCATCATTTTTGCCAGCCTGCAATTGTATGATTTTTTAATGTCGGTGACTTCAATTTTCGAGGGATCCATTTTCCCACCAGCTCCCATCGAGCTAATAACATTCAGTCCCAGTTGCAAAGCATGATAAACAAGAAAAACCTTGGGAGACAGCGTATCGATGGCGTCAACCACATAATCGAAAGGCTGACTTTTTAATAATTCTATGGTTCTGTCGTCGCGAATAAACTCATTCAGAACAGTAAGTTTTACATCGGGATTGATGTCAAGGAAACGTTCAGCAAGGATTTCTGCTTTGGGTTTGCCGGTTGTACTTTGCAATGCCGGAAGCTGGCGGTTCCGGTTGGTTTCTTCAACAACATCGCCATCGACAATGGTCATTTTTCCGACACCTGCCCTGCACAACTGCTCGGCTGCATAAGCTCCTACGCCACCCAACCCCACAACAAGAATATTGGCGTTCTTTAACTTCTCCAGCCTTTCGTTCCCTAAAAGCAACTCTGTACGTTCTAACCAGTTCATATTTCCCTGTTCAATGCGTTAAAATGGCAAAAGAAATAAAATTGCAGATTAAACCTGATTGTTGTTCAAATATTTTTCAATGCGATTAAAATTTTTCCAGACAGCATCTTTTATCTGTTCCAGGGAAATTTTCTTAAGTCTGGCTCCTTCCTCGTAAATTTTTTCCACTTCAACATCCGATTCGTCAGTTTCGAAAAAGATTTTATTAAGTGGTAGATATGTGAACGAATCAATTGTCTTCGCGCCCGACCGAAACAAATTTTCTCCGAATGAGAACAAAAATCCTTTATCCATCATTTGTTTGGTCATTTCGAGGCTTCCGTTATAACCGTGCATGATCCAGGGCATAACCGGTTTCATTTTCTTTCGCAGCTCAATAACCTCATTCATCGCTTTTACACAGTGAATTATTAAAGGACACTCGTATTCTTCAGCAAGTACTGCCTGCGCCTCAAAAACTCGTATTTGCTCGAAATAATCGGTATCAACAACTTTATCGAGACCGGCTTCTCCCACGAAAATCACATGATCGAATTCAAGGGCTTGCGCAATCATTTGAAGCGCTTCGTTGTTTTCGTTTTTCGAACCGATGTGCCACGGATGAAGCCCCACCGAATAAAAGTTTCGTCCCGTAAAGGCTGCAAATCCATCCCCCGGGAAAATATTCTGCACTGTTACAGTATCTGTCTCTTTATGAAACGGATGGGTATGGATATCGATGAACGGAATAGGTTTCACTTATTTGATATTAAGTAATTAAAGGATGGCTCTTAAAAATGTTAGCAGTTTGTTTCTTTAAGCCAATTCCAGAATTTTAGCCACCACATTACTTGCTCCATCAGCAATTTGGGCAATATTGGCATCGAGCATATAACAAGGAGTTGTAATAACCTTGTATTTTCCATCCAATACAATTTCGCCATGATTTGTTTTAACATGAGTAGCACCCAGCGATTCAATAGCATCTGCCGTTCCCTGGTCCTGGCCAATGGTAACCTGCACATCTCCCAAAACTTTGGCAATTAAAGCCGGCGATATACAAAGTGCACCAACCGGTTTGCTATTTTCTACTGTATCTTTTATAGCCTTTTCAACATCGGCATTTACCTTGCAGTCGGGCCCGTCGAAAGCAAATGTGCACAGATTTTTTGCAGCACCAAATCCTCCCGGAAAAACGATGGCATCGTATTCGGCGGCTTTATACTCCGACAAAGCTTTTATATTTCCACGTGCAATACGGGCTGCTTCAACCAATACATTTCGGGTTTCGGGCATCTCTTCGCCGGTAAGATGGTTAACCACATGTGCCTGATCCATATCAGGGGCGAAACACTGGTACTCGGCTCCTTGCTGAGAAATGGCCAGTAATGTTAATGTGGCTTCATGTATTTCGGCTCCATCGTAAACACCATTTCCGGCTAAAACAACTGCTATTTTCGTCATATCTTATTCTTTTTTTGAATTTCCATATCAAAGTTAAAAGATAAAACGAAAACATGGAAGAGTACACAGGAGATTCCTTTTTATAAACTGGATTTAGGTTTCCATCTTCTACAATTACTTAAACTTAACTCAGGGAAATTATTATTGAAACTCCTCGCAGCAAAGCTGACGAGGAATCCGATTCCGTCAAGGACTTTTTTAGTATTTTGTTGGCTAACCCCGCAGCAGAGCTGACGGGGAATGCGCTCACCGGAATTCAAAAAATCTCTACCGCTGTTGTTGGATTTACCTTAGGAAAAAGGAAGACTATTTACAGAGAATAAAAAAAGAGCAGCAATATAAATTACAACTCTTTGATTTTCCGATGTCGATCTGCAGGGATTCGAACCCTGGACCCGCTGATTAAGAGTCAGCTGCTCTACCAACTGAGCTACAGACCGTCTTTTTCGAGGAACCAAAGGTAATTTTTTAAACTTATGTTACATAAAAAAAGATACTTTTTATGTGCTTCTTGTGCTGATTTGTGATTTGTATCTTGTTTTGCAAACAAAAGAACTGTCAGGAGGCGATTATAAAAAACAGCTGTTTTTTTCAGGAATAGTTTTGTTTTTTGTTGAAAGAAAAGGTGCCGATCTATAATCGACACCTGCTGTAATTATTTTACCAAATTCTTAAAAGCTGATCCAAAAATTAAGTAACTGGTATTTCCACCAATCGTACCTTCGTTTTGTCCCCACAAAAATGGCCAGTCGTCGTAGTTTTCAAAATGGTCGGGCTTTCTGAACAAAATACCCGGGGCAACATTACCAGGAATAAATGAGAAATCAGCCCTGTTGTTACCATAAAACACTGCTTTGGGACGAGCGGAGCCCACCGCTGCCACTAACGAATAGTTGTGATACGGATGGCAGCCAAACAACCAGTTGGTAGCCTTAAATGCATGGCTTGCGTCAATAATCTCAGGGAAATATTTGCTGGCAAAACAAACGGTGGTTCCAAAGCTTACAACACCGCCACTACCTGCCCAGTTACCAAGACCGATCGGCACTCCATACGGATTATCCTTTTCAAGCCCATCGATATACTCCTTGTATTTTAACACATACGGACGAAGCTTTTCTTTGTAAGATGCATCCATGTGTGGTATGGCGTGTAATGCTGTTAAAATACTGAAACTTACGTTACTATCGAGTGCCGGCCATAAAAGTTCCTGAAATTTATCGAGATATTGTTGCTCGCCGGTAGAAATGTACAGTTGAAGATTGGTGCCCATATCTGCACCACGGCCCCTGCCACGGCGGTCCTCCGGCAAATTGGCCAGTAATTCTGTAGATTCTTTTAAAAGTCTTTTCGACTGTTTCAACGCCCTTTCCGAAAGATCGTCGTTATAGCCTTTCAATGCACGGCTTGTTGCAGCAAACATAGCTGCTGCCCGGAGATCGAGGCCGGGATTGCGGCTTGTAAATGCCCACATATCATCTTTTACACCACTCGATTTTCCGTCGCGGGCTACTTCGTACGGCCCGAGGTTCGGATTATACGGAAGGCCGTCGGTAATCGAGGCAGCATCGCCAAGGTGATGGTAATTATCGAGAACAGAATTGGAAAGCGTTTGTGCCATGTGACCGATAATCTCTGCCTGGGCGACAAGGTTCATTGTTCCGTGTTCGATAAACTGCAAAATATCGGGTGTTCCGTCCGGACGATGCAGATCGACATACCGCTGTTTCTCATCAATAAAAGTCTGATCGCGCAAAGGTTTGAAATATTCCCATGTTTGAACAAAATTCTGCACCACGAAAATGTTCGAGCCTGTTTCGATATCAAAATCCCCGGCATCGAAATAACCGCCAATGTTTAACCCGGGAATCGTTTCCAGCGCTTTATATTTGCTATCGGTTGTTGGCCCCTGACCATGAAGATCGAAGTGATCGGTGTTTGGCGGAGCCTGCAGATAACCTTCTTTAAAAGGCTCACCGTGCCACACCCTGTACGCCTCGTTCACAAACATGTGGTTCATATGTATCGGAATCCAAACATCGCTGGTGGCGTCGGTAATCCAATCGTAAACGTTATCTTCTATTATAAAGTTATTTGTTTTAAAGTCGCCATACTGAATGTAGTAGATGCCGGGTGTTTGAACCGAAGAAAAATCGAATTTCACATAGTGATATTTATAATAGTCGCCCCACGATGCGATTTTGCCGCTGAATACTTCGGTAGCAGTGCCGTCGTCTCCAACTTTGTAAACAGATGCTTTTGCCAGCGGTTTGTCTTTTTTGTCGAGTTCAATAACCGAAACTTTTTGTTGCGAAGGCAGGTAGCCCACCTGCGAGAAACCAATATTTGGCTCTCTTACCCAGCCTTTAACAGCATTTGGCTCAACTGTCCAGGTTAAAACCTTACCTGTTTTTCCTGCAGGAAGCAAACTGCGAACTACATACCAGCCGTTTTGTGCCAGCACGCGGCCGTCGAAAAGCATAATGTCGGCATCAGCAGAAGTAATTTTTACCATACGCTCGGGATCTTCGGGAGCAAGAAGCATTGTTCGTCCGGTTTCGAGCGGAAGCGGATCGATAAATTTGCCGGTCCCCCTGTCGTCGGAAGTTACATATCCTTTAAATTGTTTGGGTTTTTCGCTGTTGGGCCTTGTAGTGGTATTGCCTGCCACGTAGCGCGAAAACCGGTTGATACACCCATCCATCAAATAGGTTTTTCCCCAGTATTGCGAGGGCAGAAACTCCAGGTTAAACCCGGCGCTCCCTTCAACCGATTCAGGAAGGGGTTTATCGAGGTAAACTGATATCTCAACACCTTTGCCCTTAGCCGCAACAACCACGCGCGAGTCGAAATCGTAATCGTTATACCGTAATGTTGCCTCAATGGTATTCGAAACACTGTCAACTGTTCGTGTTGGTATTTCAGGTACAAGATCCCACTGCTCCGGGGTGTTCGAAAGTCGCACGGCGCCACCTTGCGCAGTTCTTACTCCATGGTGGATCAATTCTATTCCGGCGGTCTTCTCATCGTTAAAGCCCCCGGTAAAAAGGTTGCTGTACACAAGCACATTCACACCTTGTGTTTCGAAATACTCAAGATCGTTGAGTACCAGATCCTGGTTAGGTTCAGAACTACATGCTGCCAGTAACAGCAATACTAGTGATAAAAATGATAGTCTTTTCATACGATTAAGCTGGTTTTAACGGTTACTTACAAGTTGTCATTAAGCGTTTTTAAAATCTTAGTTTTCAAAATTACTTGATAATCAGCAAACACCTTTTTGAATTTAGCTCCGGCATTTAAAAAAATAGATATTTCTCCGGGGTCTCCTCCACTTTAACCGTCAAAATACAATGTCATTTAAACCATCAGCTCGCTGCTGAATGATTTTAGGTGCAATCGCCCGGCAGCAGAGCAGCCATATTCGTATTGTTTTTTTAGTACTTCTGGTTCTTATTCTTTTTGTATTAATTCAATCGCTTTTTCCAGGAGTTCATCTCGTCCTTCCCGAATCCCTTGAATGGTAGGTTTTACCTCAATATCCGGAACTATGCCAATACGCTGAGTTCCTCTCCCGTCAGGATAGTAAACACCAATACCTGAAATCCCGGCTTTTATTCCGCCCGGTAACGGGATTAATGAGACATTTCCGTCAGCTCCTTGCGTTTGACTGCCAATTATAACCGTATTATCTCCAGCCCTGAATGCCATTGCAGTATATTCGGCTTGACTTATGGTTTCTTCATTCACAATGACGACTAATTTTCCCTGAAAATAATTTTCTGATATTGGTTTTTCAAAATCATATAAATTAGCACGGTTTCCTGCGTTACTATTTAAAAACGACACATTACGACTAAAAGTAAATTCTCCCGGATTATTTATATTTCCTGTTGTAAATTTCGCAAAAGGCTTTCTTTTCGAAGTAAAAAATTCACCCAATGCAAAAGGCACAAAAGTGGCAGGATAATTCCGAATATCAATGATGATTCCTTTTGCATTCATAAAAGACTTTTTAATCTGGGGTATTTCTATGTCTTTAATGGTTGCAAGTGTAATATAACCGATAAACACAGAATCTTTACCAATCATTATACTGCCGTAGGACAATTTACTATTTGGTTCGTCAATATTCAAATCAGACCTTTCATACATTGCTAATTCTTTTTGTTTTATTGTTCCTGAAGAATTATAGACAATATGAATTGAATTATTATTCGATCGTACCAAATCGGGAGCCATGTAATACATTCTTGCTGCTTCGTTCGATGCCGGATAATATGAATTAATACTATCGATGATATATTCTATCGTTTTGCCGTTTACATGGGTTATGAAGTCGCCAATTTCCAAACCTGCAGTTTCTTTCAATTTCGGCATGAAATAGTCAGTAACTGTTAATTTATTTTCAATAAACCGAACCCGGAAAGGCGCATACCTTGTTCCTCTCAATGAGTCTATTTCATTTGTCCGAAGAGGCGCATGCCTTGTCCCTCTCACCAAGTCTGTTTCATTTTCTGATAAAAGAAGTCTTGCATGTGTATCATTGGTTTCGCCTGCAAGTTGAAGTACTGCCAATTGATATTCCAATACTGTTTTTGCGTTAATAAATACAGGGATGTATTCTTTCAATACTTCATCCCATTTTTTGTCCGTTAAATACTTATATGGGAAAAAATACTGGACGATGTTCCAGTACCGATACAGCGCCAATAAACGAAGATTTTTGTCGGGAAAAGAAGTTGAATAAGATTGTTCGTTTAAAAATACAGGATTACCATCATAGTACGCCTTCTTAATGTAATAATGAGTTCCCTGGTGCCTGTTCAGATAGATTTCTTTTATCTTTTCTTTTAAGGCAGCTCTCATATTTCCGTTTTCAATCCATGAAAAATCAGGTTTTTGATAAGCATCAGCAGCTGTTTCCTTACAGGTAGTGCAATCAGGCAATTCACCGTATTTTTCTATCCATCGAAGTAGTGATTCGTCCCGCTGCCTGGTATTTTTTACGTTCATGAATTCTTGCAAAAACTGAAACAGTTCATCATCCCAATCATATTTACCTTTTCCAACTTCAGGGTGATGATACTTTAAAAAACCCCAAACCTTGCCCAATAAGGCTAAATTGTCAATTAAATCATCTGTTAATTCCGGCATTTCGATATTTGCACCTGAATCAGACTCTTTATCAAAGTCAGCTTTATAAGTCTTGTTTTTAGGTTGACAGCTTACTATAAAAGATATCAAAATTATGATTGGAATTACTCTCATTGAATTTCGGTTTTCTTTAGACTTGCAGGTAACGCATCTATAACCCAACCTCTTGTTTCGATATTATCTTCAGGCGTGTATTCAACGGTTTTTGGTTCTAAGTGCACTAAATATAAACATAATTTCGAAAGAATGTATTATGGCACACGTGCAAAAATCCGGTAGGGAGTTCGGCGAGGCGTGGCAAACTGCCACAACATGCCCGAAGAAATATTCATGATTTGGCATCTTGCCGTTATTAGCCAGAACCTTCCGACACGGCTTGGCAATTTGCCGTTTAACGAAAAAATGTCCGGAGGGCCTTTGGCAAATTGCCATTGCATGCCGAAACTCCCGGTGAAGCTTTGGCAATTTGCCACAGGCTCTCGGGTAAAATTTTCAACACCTGGCAACTTGCCATGCCTTAATCCGATAAAACTAGTTTCGTGGCAATTTGCCATGTAGCTAAAAATTATTAAATCTTATGCTCAATAACATTACAAAACCGTTTGTTCCGTTTCAATCATTTGTCATAAATTGCATCAACAACAAAATGTTGATGCACCCAAAACAAGTCAATTCCCTGTTTTACGGTGCTAATGTTAAACCTAAAATTCTAAAAAATGATTTCTAATTTAATGATGAAAAGCCGCGTAACAGAAGTCGACGGCACTACTACACAAATTATCCAGGGTTTCGACACTACCACCCTGAACACCGACCCGAACATGGACGTAATTTTAGGCGAACTGAAACCGCTTTCAACCCTGTTTTCCTCGGCCATACGCCGGATGAAAGAAAAAAGCGAGGCAAAAGCTTACGACGAAGTCCGCGACGAAAAAATCGACGCTTTGTATTACCTGCTGCTGAGTTTTTCGCATCACCCCGACGAACAAATAAAAAATGCAGCCCTGTACCTTCTCACAATTTTCAGCAATTACGGACTCGAAATAAAAGATGAAAGTCTAACACGCGAAAGCTCGCTGATTAATTCGTTGCTGAGCGACCTGGGCAAAACAAAAGCACAAGCCAGTATTGCGCTTATTCCGCAATGCGACACTTATATTGCTGCACTGCAGGAAGCGCAGAATAATTTCGAGAGTAACCGACTGAGTTTTGAAGAAGCACAGGCCGAAGAAGGCACCCTGGAAAATGCCTCAGCTATGAAAAAAGAAGTGGTAACGCTTATTAATAAAAAACTGGTGCCTTACCTCAATGTAATGCAGCAGATTAACGACACAATATACGGACCGTATGCCCGCACCGTTGCCGAAATTATTGCAGCGAACAACGAGGTGGTTAAAAAACGAAGTAATAACGGCGATGAGCCGGAAGAGGATAGTGAATAGTTTTTTTCAATCATACGTAAAGTTTATGAAGGGATGTTGCCTGGTGCGCATCCCTTTTTTTGAGAATATACAACCCGTTCCGTGTTGTGTAACTGCACTGACAACCTTTCCACTATAAACGAACCCGTACCGGGTTCACCTTTTTTAATTGAAACTCCTCGCAGCAAAGCTGACGAGGAATCCGATTCCGTCAAGGACTTTTTTAGTATTTTGTTCGCTAACCCCGCAGCAGAGCTGACGGGGAATGCGCTCACCGGAATTCATATCAGGATGAACAAACTCTGTAGGAGTTGGATTATAGTAACATAAAAACCCAACAACTATTATTAAACAACCCGGTACGGGTTGGATGCACATTATTGAATGGCGTATGTCTTTTTATTACACCGCGGCTTTAGCCTAATGATGAGAATAATCGACAAAAAAATGGCTTCAGCCTTTAAAATTGAATTAAATACTAAAGCTTTTACTCTTTCCTTAAAAAAATCGCCGCCCTGAAGAACGGCGCAAAAATCTTCTTCACATTTGGGGCTGTATTTATGTAATAGATACAGTCCAGTCCTATGAAACTTTATTTTAATGTTTATTCATGCAGCTGAAATTACCGTCGCCCTCAGTTTATCTCTTCCAGATCGTACGGCGTTTCCTGGTAAACATAGTAGTTCAGCCAATTCGAAAACAAAAGATTAGCGGTCGATTTCCAACGCATCACCGGTGTCTTTTCCGGATCATTATCGGGATAATAATTCAACGGGATATCGATGGGAAGTTTCTTTTTCACATCACGTTTGTATTCCGTGTCTAACGTATTTCGCGAGTATTCTGAATGACCGGTAACAAACAATTGTTTTCCGTTTTTTGCTTTCACGATAGTAACCCCGGCTTTGTCGGAACACGAAATTATTTCCAGCTTGTCTACTTTTTCCACATCTTCTTTCCGAATCTCCGTATGTCGTGAATGTGGCATATAAAAAACATCATCAAACCCTCTGAATATGGGCAGTTTGGGATTAGACAAACAGTGTTCGAAAACACCAAACATTTTTTTATCGAGCGGATACTTCGGGATATTGTAATGATGATATAATCCGGCTTGTGCGGCCCAGCAGATAAACAAAGTGGATGTTACGTGGTGTTCGGCCCAGTCCATAATCTGTTTCATCTCCTCCCAGTAGGTAACCTCTTCAAAATCCAACTGTTCTACTGGCGCCCCTGTGATGATCATTCCATCGTATTTCTTAGTTTTCAGCTCATCAAAATTCCGGTAGAACTCTTTCATGTGCTGCAACGATGTATTTTTAGGAGTGTGCCCTTTAATTTTCATAAAATCGATTTTAATCTGAAGCGGCGAATTCGAAAGCAAGCGCAACAGATCTGTTTCTGTTGAGATCTTCAAAGGCATCAGATTCAAAATAATAATTTTCAGAGGACGAATATCCTGGTGCGATGCACGGGTTTCGTTCATCACAAATATATTTTCCTCTCTGAGTATTTCAATGGCCGGCAGTTTGTCGGGAATATTTAATGGCATTCTATTTTAGTTTTTATTAACGGACAGAAACGTAGTATTTATTCACCCGGTGACTTTTAGTCATCGGGTGAATTCTTTAAACTTTATACTTTGAACTTTAAACTTTATACTTTATACTTTATACTTTCTCCAACGCTTGCTCAAAATCGGCAATAATATCGTCGATATGTTCCAAGCCAACACTTACCCGCAACTGGGTTGGCGAAACTCCGGCTGCCAGTTGAGCCTCTTCAGACAACTGCTGGTGAGTGGTTGCCGCCGGCTGGATAATCAACGTTTTTGCGTCGCCAACATTCGCCAGGTGGCTAACTAACTTCAGATTATTAACAACCTGGTTGGCAATTTCCTTATCACCTTTCACATTTACAGAAAGCACACCGCCGGCACCTTTTGGAAGATATTTTTGCGCATTGTTAAACGACGGGCTGCTTTCAAGTCCGGGATAATTTACGCTTTCCACTTTTGGATGCTGCTCCAGCCATTTTGCCAGGGCCAGTGTATTTTCAATATGTCGGTCCATGCGCAGCGATAAGGTTTCCAGTCCCTGGAGCAACAGGAATGAATTAAACGGACTCAATGCCGATCCATAATCGCGTAGACCTTCAACACGGGCTTTGGTAATAAAAGCAATATTTCCGAATGCCCCGTCAAAATTGAATATGTCCCAGTATTTTAATCCGTGGTAACCTTCAGAAGGTTCAGTAAATCCGGGGAATTTGCCATTACCCCAATTATAAGTACCTGCATCGATAATCACACCGCCAATGCTGGTACCATGTCCACCGATCCATTTTGTTGCCGATTCAACAACAATATCAGCACCGTGTTCGATTGGACGGAAAAGATAACCGCCACCGCCAAAGGTATTGTCAACAATAAAAGGAATATCATATTTTTTGGCAACCGCAGCGATGGCATCGAAATCAGGCACCACAAATCCCGGGTTTCCTATGGTTTCCATGTAAATGGCTTTAGTATTTTCATCTATCAGTTTCTCGAACGATGCCGGCTCCAGATCGTCAGTAAAACGCGCTTCAATTCCAAGGCGTTTAAAGGTTACCTTAAACTGGTTGTAGGTTCCGCCATACAAGTACGGAGAAGAAACAATGTTGTCGCCAATATCAAGAATATTGTTCAGTGCCAAAAACTGTGCAGCGTGCCCCGATCCCACAGCCAAAGCTGCAACGCCGCCTTCAAGAGCAGCAATACGTTGCTCGAATACATCGTTGGTCGGATTCATTATGCGCGAATAGATATTACCAAATTCTTTCAGAGCAAAAAGGTTTGCAGCATGTTCTGCATCGTTAAAAACATACGATGTTGTTTGATAAATAGGTACGGCCCGCGAATTGGTAGCCGGATCAACCTGTTGTCCTGCGTGTAGTTGCAGGGTTTCGAAATTTAATTTTCCTGTTGTCATTTTACTATAATTTTTTGAGTTAAAAACTTGTTATTTTGTGAGGGATCAAAACACCCCTCGCCCTTCAGGCACTCCCCTCAGGGAGGGGAGACTATTCGTGCTCCGTGGCAAAAAATGCATTATATATTTCCCGAACACTTTTTTCTTTATCGGATTTATGAACGACCAGGTAGCTTACCAAATCGGAAGCCCCTGAACCACTTAACAGCACATTTATTTGATTGTTTGCAACCGCAGCAAAAATTTTTGCCGACACGCCATAGGCATGTTGCATTCCGTGACCAACAACGCCAATCAGCGAAACATCTTTTACCACCGAAATTTCGGTAACGGCCGAAAATCCCAGTTCATGAATTAAAGCCAGCGCTTTATCTCCATTCTCTTCGCTTAAAATAAAATTGATGGATGTTTGCGATGTAATTACAGACTTAATATTCACGCCGGCCTCGTTCAGTTTTGTAGTAACTTTTGCAAGAATACCGGGTTTTAAACCTACTCCCGGACCATCAAGTTTCAGAAGAGAAATATCGTCGGAACAGGCCACACTTTTTACAATCTGCTCTTCTATAAATGTTTCCGTATTAATGATGGTTTCAACCGAACCTTCAGCCGAATCGGAACTGATTACCTGAATAGGAATATGTTCCTGCTCCAAAGGTTCAACGGTACGCGGATGAAAAGAATAATGCTCGAAATACGCAAGCTCACTGGCCTCTGCGTAAGTCAGTCGTTTAATTTTTGGAGGATTGGCAATGATCTCCGGATTTGTACGCTGAAAATCAGAATCTAAATCCCAAAGACGAAGGTTGTCAGCTCCCAGTTCGCGGGTTAAAAATGCTGCTGTATAATCGGCAGATGATTTCCCGGCACGAACCACTTTACCATTCTCCGTAACACCAAACGATCCGGGAATAATATAAATCCCATCTGCAAGATCCTTTAATTTCCGGTTATTAACGTTTAAAAAGGTTGCATTACCAAAATCGCTGGTAGCAATAAGCTCAATCTCTTCGGGCTGTAAAACAAACGCCTCTTTCCAGGTAGCTTTCAAAACCTCCACCGAAAGCTTTTCTGCAAAACTTAAAACCTGGTCTTTTAAGGCAAGCGAATAATCGCCAATCAAAGCAATACCTTTTAACAATCCGTACAACTGTTGAGCCAGTCCTTTGTAGCTTTTTGTTAGCTCGTCGCTGGTATTTTTTGTGTACACTGCTTCAACAGTTGCCAATAACTCAGCTTCTGTTATTTTGTTTTGAAACACTGTATCAATACAATTATCGATAAATTCCAACAGTTCCGGAATAGCAGATACTACAAGAAATTTATGTCCGCTGAGTTTATTTAGATACGCATTTAAATGATGCAAAGATGTTGGGTTGCCAATATGACTTCCACCCAATCGAATAACATGATCCGACATAACTGATATTTAAGAAATTTGTTTTGTGATTATTAAACGCTTTGTATGAATGTGCCTTCCATCAACGGGAACCATCGAAAGAAGGCTAGCGCATAAACATATACATCGACGACATGAACATAGCTCCGCAGTTGTTTACTGCAGTATGAGAAGCTGTATTTCTTTTGTCAATATTCATTCTTGTCGATTTTGTATGCAGCAAATATAGATTGATTTTTTAAATACGCAATCTTATTTGGAATGAATTTAGATAAAATTAATATTCACAAAAAAATCAGGCGACATAAGGCATTGAGCCTCAAAGTTGAATTTCTGAATAAAAAAACATTTGTATTTTTACGCCAAATCGAAAATCATGGATACCAACGATATTTTAATAAAAATCAGGAAGATAGTTCGTTCAGTAGATATTGAATCGAAGAAAATTCAAAAAGATTATGGCGTTAGTATCCCACAGGTTTTATGTCTTAATTTTTTACACGAATCTCCTAATTACCAAGCGACTCAGGGTGAAATAAGAAAGTTCCTGAATTTAAATCCGAGTACGGTCAGCGGTATCATTAACCGACTTGAAAAAAAGGGTTATCTGGCACGCTTGCCAAAACTTGGCGACCGGCGTGTTGTAAATATTGCTTTAACATCGGCAGGCGATGAACTACTTAGCACCATACCTTCTCTTCTGCACGAAGAATTATCGGAAAAACTACAAAACTTAAGCGAAAAAGAACTGGAGACCGTTGAAAATGGGCTGGAAACCCTGGTTCGAATACTTCAGATTGAACAAGTTGAAGCCTCACCAATGATTACCAGCGACTCTGAACTTGAAATTAATACGGAAGAATTACCCGAGCAGTAAACTTCAACTTTTTAGTGAATTGCGTCCAGTATTTGTTCGTCTTCAGTTGTTTCTCCTTTAGCCAGGTTAATAGCTGTTTCTATAAGTGCCAAATGTGAGTATGCCTGCGGAAAGTTTCCTAAAAGCCGCTTTGTTTTAAAATCAATATCTTCGCTAAAAAGCCCCAAATGGTTACTATACGAGAGCAACTGATCGAATAAATTTTTTGCCTTTTTCTTCTCCCCTATTGCATTGAGCGCATTTATCAGCCAGAAAGTACAAATGGTAAACGATGAACTGGGTAATCCAAAGTCATCTTCATTTTTATAACGATACATTAAACCATCAACGCAAAGTTCCTTTTCGGTTGCTTTTACGGTTTTTATGTATTTTTCATCTGTACCGTCAATAAAACCGTAACTCTGCATTAAAAGGGTTGCGGCATCTAAATGTTCGGAACCATAAAATTGGGTGAAAGCCTCTACTTTTTCATTCCAGGCATTCTTTAAAATGTCGTTTTTAATTTCATCGGCCAAAGGTTGCCAGTTCTCTTTATATTTATCCATATGAATAAATTCGGCAATTTTTATGGCACGGTCGATGGCCACCCAACACAGCACCTTCGAAAAAGTAAAATGCTTTTCTTCGGTCCTGATCTCCCAAATACCTTTATCAGGTTTTTGCCAGTTATTAGCAACTATTTTAACGATACTTCTTACAATTGTCCACAGCGACTCACTGTCTTCGAGCGATATTTTAAATTCGGTAAACTGCTGAAAAATTACATCCATTAAAATTCCGTAAATATCGTTTTGCTTTTGCAGATAAGCAGCATTCCCAATTCTTACAGGAGACGAATTTTGATATCCGCTCAAATGGTCGAGCGTTTCTTCTTCCAGTATTTTCTGACGGTCGATTCCATACATAATCTGTATTTTTTCATCCTTATCAGGAATAATATCGATTATGAATTTCATAAAACGCTTCACCGTATTTAAATGCCCCAAACTCGACATTACTTTAATCACCATCGATGCATCGCGAATCCAGCAAAAACGGTAATCCCAGTTGCGCTCCTCTCCTATAGTTTCAGGCAGCGAGGTAGTTGCTGCAGCCAATACAGCACCTGACTTATCGTAACTTAAAAGTTTTAATACCAGCGCACTTCTTACAATTTCCGAATTGTATTTTGTAAACGAAGTAAGTTTATGGGCCCAGTCGAGCCAGTAAACCTTTGTCTTTTGCAATTTCAAATACTGGCTGTCGAGTGTTTGATTTAACAATTTCTGATCGTAAGAAACCAACAAAAAAGCATTCTCTTTTAAATGAATGGGGCTCTCATTTAAAATCGCCTGATTATCTAAATTGCTATATAAATACAGCGAGTCGTAGTCTCCCTCGGTTGTATAACATTTTATATACTCACCCGCATCAACCAGGTCGATATCAAATCTGGCGTATTCCACTTTCGGATTATAACGAACTTTAAATACCGGGTCGCCCCATTTATACTTAATAAACCGAATAATATCGGGTGGAGTATAGTAACCAAATCCATTTACATACCGTGGCATGAAATCAACAACTTCGAAACAATCCTTTTCGTTTTTAAAAAGAGTAGAAACGATGTTTGTTGTTCGGATATAAGACTGAGTTATTGTATAACTTTCATCAACCAGAATTTCCAAACTTCCACCTTTTTCTTCATCAAGTATTTTAGCAAAAACCGAAGGCGAATCGAAATAAGGCAGACAACACCAGTCGATCGAACCTTTATCTGAAACCAAAGCTGCACTCTTGCAGTTTCCTATAATAGCGTAATTCAAATTATCCATAAAACGAAATTACAAACGTTATACTGAACATACTTTTTAAAGTAATATTATTAACAAACCAATTCAGATAAGAAAATTCTAACTTCCTTATAATTATTAAGGAAGTATTTTGCCGCTGAATTGTCGTTACCTACTTTTATGGTCTGCGCATTCTCGGGTAATTCCTTAAATAAAAATTCATCGGTCCAGTCGTCACCTATAGCCATTATAAAGTCGGATGGATTAATATGTAAGAACTCTGTTGCTGCTGTCCCTTTATTAATTCCCGACACTTTTATTTCAATTACCTTCTTCCCTTCCATAATTTCCAAATCCTGGTTAAATATTAAGGATGAAATGTCGTGTACCAATTCCAGTGCCCGCAGAACTCCGAGCTCAATATCAGACTTACGGTAATGCCATACCAGCGAATAGGTTTTCTCTTCGATTAAACTTCCCGGAGTACGGTCAACATAAGATTCAAGTACGGGCAAAATGCTCTCTTTCCATTCAGAATGCACCGGTTTACGTTCTACCCAGCCTTTTTCAACTTCCTTCAACCAGGCACCGTGTTCTGCAATTAAAGTATAATTCCGGTTACCAAACCATCGATCGAACGTTTCTCTGTCGCGGCCACTAACCAGAACAAGTTTTGTGTTTTTGCAGCTGGCTAATTTATCAAGTAACTCGTACAATTCCTTATCGGGACCGGCAGCCTGGGGATTATCGAAAAATCGTTGCAGGGTACCGTCGTAATCTAGAAATATGGTTCTTGTTGCAGCCTCTTCAAATTTCGTATTAATGCTGTTTTTTATGCGTTGCGATATTTTTCGTGCATGATGTTCGGCTTCTTTTTGCACCATTGTGTCAAGGCTATTCATAAACTCAGATGCCCATTTATGAACATCGTATCGCTTAATACGCCTCTGCATTGCTGTTATCGACTTTTCGCGTTCTGCATCCGGCATAGTTAATGCTTTATATATGGCTTCCGATGTATCTGCAATGTTGTTGGGATTAACAGATAAGGCTTCTCCAAGCTCTTTGGTAGCACCGGCCATTTCACTTAAAATAAGCACACCGCGATGATTTACCTTCGACGCTACGTATTCTTTGGCCACCAAATTCATACCATCTCTCAGCGGAGTTAGCAGAGCCACATCAGCAGAGCTGTATAATTCAATTAAATTCTCAAACGGTAGCGAACGATAAAAATAAATAACAGGATTCCAGTTAATTGTACCAAACTCTCCGTTAATATTTCCCACCAAAATATCTATCTCGTCTTTTAAATTTTGATACTGTTCCACATCGGTTCGGGAAGGAACTGTAACCATAACAAGTGAAACTTTTTCCAGATATTCAGGGTACTTTTCCAAAAAATATCGGAATGCTTTTAATCGTTGTGGTATTCCTTTAGTATAATCTAACCTGTCTATCGATAAAATCAATTTCCGGTCGGGCATACTCAATAAAAACCGATCGATATCCTGATGCTCTTTCGAACGTTCCTGAATAGGTTTACTTTGAATTTCACTGGCATATTTTTCAAACTTTTTATAATCGATACCCATCGGAAAAACATCGGCAAGTGCTTTCCTGTTATCCAAAATTATCTGATTGAAATCAACATCGTACCCCAGTAGTCTTTTAACTGAGCTGATAAAATGTCGGGCATAATCGTACGTATGGAAACCTATTAAATCGGCTCCGAGTATACCTTCTATTATTTTTTCGCGCCAGGGCAAAATCCGAATAATCTCGTACGATGGGAAAGGAATATGAAGAAAAAATCCGATATTCAAATCAGGTCGTTTTTCTCTTAAAATATTGGGTAATAACAGTAGTTGATAATCGTGTACCCAAACCGTATCGTTTTCTTCAGCATTCTCAATTATGGCTTCGGCAAACATTTCGTTAACCTTACAAAATGCATCCCAATACACTTCGTTAAACTCTGTAAATTCTGTAAAATAATGAAAGAGAGGCCACAAAGTTGCATTACTAAAACCATCGTAATAATTTGAGATCAACTCTTCCTGCAAAAATACCGGTAAACATTGCTCTTCTTTCAATAATCTAACGATATCTTTTAATTCCTTTTCAGAGTCGGGTGTTATTCCGGGCCATCCTATCCAAATGCTATCATTTCCTTTATGATAAGATTTTAATCCGGTAGCCAATCCCCCGGCACTGGGAGTAATATTTAATTCATTATTATTCTTTTCTACTGTAACAGGAAGCCTGTTGGAGGCAATTATTAACTTACTCATATGATTCTTTTTCTACAGAAAACAAATTATATTACAAATATACAATATTCAATTTTAACTAAATCTAAATCCACTTAAACCCAATATTAATAATGATTTTATCTTAATACATATTTTGCAGAGCTTGTTTTTTTATCTAATTTTGTTCGCATAGAAACTATTTAGGAGTCATTTCAATTTTCATGGGTATTACATCTCTTACAAAAGAACAGATAGCACAAACAATAATCTCACAATTAGAAGAACAAACGGACGATTTATTAATCGAAACTCGCTTACTAAAAAAATACAATTCACCAGCTAAAATTGTTCAAAGATCAAATCAGGCTGAATATTATCCTGACATATTAACCTCTGAAAAAGGGGAAATTAATATTTACGAAATTGAACTCAATTCGCATATGAATGCTGATAAATGGAAAATTTTATCACTCTACACAAAACTGAGAAGAGGTGAGTTTTATGTAGTTGTCCCCGAACCATATATAAGCAAGGCAGAACAATTAATAATTGAAAACGACCTGAGAAACATCAAACTTCTGTTTGTTCCCAATTAAAAATTATTCATAGCACACTCTTGCTCTACATTTTACTCAGAAAAAACAGACATCAATTTTGATTTATATATGATATACAACAACAGACAACAGGCAATCGCACACAAAATTGAAGAAGAATCGAAATTAACAAATTGGAAAGACTGGAAATGGCAACTACGACATGCTATAAAATCGCTTGACAAATTTGAGGAATTACTCGGAATCGAATTTAACGCAGAGGAAAGACAAGGACTGGAAAAGACATTTGATAAATTTCCCTTGTCAATAACACCTTATTATTTGTCTTTAATCGACAAAAAGAATTTTAGAAATGATCCGGTTTTCAAACAATCATTTGGAGGAGTTGAAGAACTCATCACTTTGCAGTCGGAACTGGCAGATCCATTATCGGAAGACCGCGACAGCCCTGTAGAAGGCATCACCCACCGTTACCCGGACCGGGTATTGTTTCATGTGAGTAACATTTGCGCCATGTATTGCAGGCATTGTACCCGCAAAAGAAAGGTTGGTGATATCGATTACGTCCCTTCAAAAGACCAGTTAAGCAAAGGGATAGAATATATTGCAAATAATCCGCAGGTTCGAGACGTACTATTGTCTGGTGGCGATCCGTTTATGCTGCCCGACGAAAGAATAGACTGGTTACTTTCGGAGATTAGTAAAATACCTCATGTTGAAATAATTCGTATAGGAACCAGAATCCCGGTTGTTTTACCGTACAGAGTCACCGATAAATTGGTTTCAATTCTAAAAAAATATCAACCACTTTGGATCAATACGCATTTTAATCACCCGAAAGAAATAACCACATCATCAAAAGAAGCATTAGCAAAACTTGCAGACGCAGGCTTCCCTTTAGGAAATCAATCGGTTTTACTTGCCGACGTAAATGATTGTCCGCGAATTATGAAGTCCTTGTTACATAAACTGGTTCAGAACAGGGTTCGTCCGTATTATTTGTATCAATGTGATTTATCGGAAGGGTTATCTCATTTCAGAACACCTATAGGAAAAGGGATTGAAATTATGGAAAGCCTTATCGGACACACCAGTGGTTTTGCACGGCCAACCTATGTTATTGATGCACCCGGTGGAGGAGGAAAAATTCCGGCTATGCCAAATTATATAATATCGTGGTCTACCAACAAAGTTGTTTTAAGAAACTACGAAGGGGTGATTACAACCTACAAAGAGCCGGATAAATATGAGCCCAAAATGTGTGACAGAGACTGCGACAACTGCAATCTCGACCTAAACCTGAACGAAGTCGATGAATCGCACGCAATTGGAATTGAAAAATTACTCTCGGATAAAGACGATGCAATATCGCTAATTCCGGAGGATAACGAACGAATGCAGAGGAGATATACAGATGAAGGATAAAATTGAGACACTTGGAGTTGGATCAATAATACAGCATGGAGATTTAAATAAGAGAGTGTATTTAATGAAACTGGACAAAAAAGATTGTCCGGATATAATTGATCAGATTAATAAGCTGGCCCGACAAAATAAGTACACAAAAATATTTTGTAAAATACCGGAATGGGCAGCGCCACAATTTTATGCCAATGGTTTTTTACTTGAGGCACAAATTCCAAGGTGTTATTCAAATAAGGAGGCAGCATTTATGGTATCGAAATTCTTAAACTCCGACAGGTTACTCAATATCGAAACTGAAAGCCTGCAGTTTTTAAGCAACATGCTGAAAGATAAAAATAGCCGAAAAAAATCTGCTGAAATCAAAAATTCTGTTCACATAAAAAAGTTAGACAAAAATGATGCTGAACGAATTTCGGAAATTTATCGTGAGGTATTCGACACTTATCCCTTTCCTATTTTTAATCACGAATATATACTCAGAACACAAGACGAAAATGTACAGTATTTCGGAGCAGAAATAAAAGGGAAAATAGTCGCCCTTGCATCTGCAGAAATCGACAAAGAAGGGCTGAATGCAGAGATGACTGATTTTGCAACTTTACCACAATACAGAGGACAAAATCTTTCACTCTCCCTGCTTGATGAACAGGAAAAAGAAATGCAAAAGCAAGGCATAAAAACCTTATATACCATCGCCAGACTAAATTCTGTCGGGATGAATAAAACTTTCTTAAGAATGGGCTACACCTATTCGGGAACACTTATTAAGAACACCAATATTGCCGGAAATATTGAAAGTATGAACGTTTATTATAAACACATTTGACTATGTACAACTTAGGAAACAGATGCAAATTTGCCAAGGATTGCCCAATTTTTAAAGGTGAAGAAAAAACAATAGATACCCCATTACCAGTATTCAGAAATGTATTTTGTAACCGGGGAATGAAGGGCTGGAAAAACTGTAACAGATATAATAAATTAACAGGAGAAGAAACTACCTGAACAAATAGAAAATGTATGGGAAATAGAAAAACTATAGATATCCAAAATATTAAAGATCCATCAGAAAGAGACATATTATTACTGCTTAAAACCAAAGGAAATTGTTTTTACGGCGACATTATCAGAGAGCTACAAATTTCAGTTTCCAAGGGACAGAGCAGCATATTCTCTCTCATTCGTCAGGGATTTATAAAACAGGCTGAAAAATCTTCCTTTATTAAACTCAATGTCGACATAAAATAATGAGTTGGATTGATTTAAGTATTTTCTCGGTATACCTGCTGGCGATGCTGGGAGTAGGTGTGTATTTTCTGAAATCGAATAAAAACACGGAAGATTATTACGTTGGGGGCCGAAAAATGAGTAGTTGGCACATCGGGCTGTCGGTTGTAGCCACCGATGTGGGAGGAGGTTTTTCGATCGGACTTGGAGGACTGGGATTTACCATGGGACTTTCGGGAAGCTGGCTGCTATTTACCGGATTACTGGGAGCATGGCTCAGTGGGGTTCTCCTTATTCCCAGAATATCAGGTCTTGCCCGCAGAAAAGGATTTCTTTCGTTTCCCCAGTTCCTTGAATTCGTCTTTAACAGAAAAGTGGCATTGATTGCAGGAATAATATCAGCAATCGGTTATTTGGGATTTACCAGTTCGCAAATACTGGCCGGAGCCAAGCTCGCAGCATCAACTTTCGACGGATTGTCAATTGAATACGCTCTGCTGATTATGGGGATAATTGCCGTTGGATACACTGTTTTGGGAGGATTAAAGGCAGTAATTTATACCGACACCATACAGTGGATCGTTTTAATGGCAGGATTAATCTTTGTAGGACTTCCGTTTTCGTATTATAAAATTGGAGGTAGCGAAGCAATTGTTTCAACTCTTCAACCCGAATTTCTTTCATTAAAATCAGTTACATGGCAACAGATTGTTAACTGGACGTTTACCATTATTCCAATCTGGTTTATTGGCATGACTTTATACCAGCGTATTTATGCATCGAAAAGTACTCAAACGGCACAAAAAGGATGGTTTATCGCCGGCCTGTTCGAATACCCAATAATGGCATTTATTGGTGTTGTTCTGGGAATGTTTGCCCGTGTTGCCATGGAAAACCACATGTTACCGGGCTACAATGCTTCGAACCTGGATGCAGAAATGGGGCTTCCTGTCCTTTTAAAAACAGTTTTGCCGGTCGGGTTCCTGGGAATAGTTCTGTCTGCTTATTTCTCAGCAATTATGTCAACAGCCGATAGTTGTTTAATGGCTGCATCCGGCAATATTTTAACAGACGTTTTTCATTTGCATCGATCGGGGAACAGCCTTCGCCTGTCACAACTAACAACATTAATAATTGGAATTATCGCCCTTTTGCTGGCACTCAAAATGGAGAGCGTGCTTGAACTAATGCTTCACTCTTACGCATTTATGGTTTCTGGCATGATTATTCCGGTTTTAGCAGCATTATTTACCAAACAAGCTAATTCTGTGGCAGCACTGTTATCAATGTTAACCGGAGGAAGCATAACGCTTTTCCTTATTATTTCAGGACAGGAACTGCCTTTAGGGCTTGACGCAAACATATTTGGAATTGGCGCATCGTTTATAACTTATATAACTGTAAATCTAATTTCAAAAGCTAAAGCGAAGCGTTAAACCATTATTGGTCATGTGTAAACTCAAGGTATTTTTATTGGTTTCGATTAACCGCCGGTATTGATCAGATTTAGCTTTTCCAATAGCAGACAAGGTAATTCCCCCTGCCAGTGCTGCATCGCCAATAATCATTAGAATAACTGCTGTTATCATTTCCCCGGCTTCATCATCATAATAATAGTAATAACTTTCCCAGCTTTTTAAATACAAGGTTAAACCCGCAACTGATGCCACCGAACCGGCAATAATTAGTGCGTTACCATTTTTTTTCATTTGATTGAAATGTTCAAACCGTCGCTGATAATATTCCAGGTTATTACTCTGAATGGTATCTTGTGCTATAACAAAAAGAGGGAAAACTAAAATTGTAAGAAGGATAATAATATGTTTCATTTTCTAACTAATCAGAATAAAATACGTCAACAAAAGAACTAATCATCATACATCTGCCAGAGAAAACACTCAAATTATTTTACTTCTGGAAAAATCATTTAAGAGCAAACTTCACCTAATTATTACTACTAATTATGTGATTTCCGGTCTCTCTTAACTACGTTTTCACCATGCTTAAGTTGCAAACACTTACTTCATCAACCGCCTTATAACAAGCATCCCGGTCTACTCACACCGGGATGCCGCCTAACTAAACCAGGCTATTTCTATGAAAAAATTTACGGAACTAACTCAGTCAATACTGAAGAAGTTCATTTGGTTATACGATTTTCAGGAATTAGTGTTTCCTCTTATTTTTCTGCTTGAATATAACAACTGACCGAATAAAACTCATCAATAATTATTTTACAGAAGAAGAAAATTCAAAGGCTGAAGAAATAAGAAAGTTTCAGAATTAGAGTTCGGTTGCTGAGTTTCATATTATTTGATCCATCAACTCCTGAAGAATCGAAACGGCCTTCATTATAAGCTAAATACAAAAAACTTCCGGGCCGGTATTCCCAACTTAAAAGTCCGCTCAATAAATACTCATTATAAATTTCTTTCTCATCGTACCAGGTTGTTCCGAATATTCCCTGGGCATGTAACCGAAAATAAAAGTATTTCGAGAACATCAGTGTAGAATTTGAAGATATGGTATAATATCGGCCATCTCTTTCTCCCGCAGTATTTAAAGTCTGTGTATATTCTCCCTGTAATCCCGTTAAAAAACCACGTCCCAGTCTTCCTTCTCCATCTAAAGAAACAGACTTCTGCTTTCCTACATATTTTTGAGCAAAATTATACATCACGCCACTGCTCGCATCAATTATACCGGCAACCCGGGCTCCTTGTTTAACCGGACGGGTAGTTAAATTAAAAGAATATATATTGCCCGAATAGCTTCCGGTCAGTTCACTGGCGTTTATCCGTTGATAACCAACTAATATTTGGGCATTATCAGGAGAAATCAACGACAAATCGCCGCCATACAAAAAGTTATTATATTGACGTTTCCCTTCTGTAATAAACCTCTCCCCTCCGGAAACCTGAACATCGCCAAATTCGTTATCAGGGAACAACTCAGTATTTGAAGCCAACCAGTCATTGATATAAACATCACTGTAAACATCCTGGTTATATCCAATCTCAACATTCGCAATAAACTTATGAATATTATGTTTATTGATACGCGGACTTACCCTAAAAATACCGTCAGCTTTATTCCATCCCCTTGATTCTTCCTTCTGAATATAACCTACCCGGTTGATTTCGAAAAAGGGTTCAACGCGCTCCATGTTGTAGGTAATTCCAAACAAATCGCCTGTTCGCATATAAGAAAATATGTAGGCCATATTTTTATCGTAGCCTGTTTCAATCTGTCCGGTTGCCATCTGAAAATCAATAATGTCGTGATCGGATAACACAAAACTTCCGTCAACACCAAAAATACGGTTGTAAGCATCTCCCTCTTCTTTTGTGGCTCCCATAAAACCGATGCTGCTCGATCCCAGAATATCCTTTTTTACACGCATCACACCAAATGAAGCCTTTTCCAGAGCAGAAGAGCTTGAAAACAAAGATTCGCCGGTGAGACTGCCGATAACACCAAATTCAACTCCGTGGTTTAGTTTTCCGGTAGCTTTAACACCTCCCAGAATATCTCCGTCCACACCAATTCTGCGGCTGTAAAATAATTCAAGAGGAGTATTGAAAACATTGATTCGTTCAGTAAAAAAAGGCCTGAGTTCCTTAAAACGGGTTGGAAAACGAGTGAGATTAATTTCAAAAACATCGGCATCAACCTGGGCAAAATCAGGATTGAATGTAAAATCTGCCGTAATATTTGGGGTGGGACAAAAGCGTACATCTCCTCCAAAATTAAAAGCATTTGCCCTCGGGGACTCCAGCGACTCAGCAGAACTAAGTGTTCCGTAAGGCCTTATTTCAAACATTCTTCCGGAACTAATGTTATTCATATTCCTTATTTCTCCCAACTGCGACATCCGGGTGGTATTATCCCATTCGGGCAAGTGTGGTTTCCATTGTCCGCGTGCAGCTAACCTCGAAATGGATCGCATAATATTAAATCCCCAGATTTGCTCCTCTTTGCGCGAAAATCTTAAATTATAAAACGGAATTTTCACCTCGGCATACCACCCTTTTTCATCCACCGAACTTTCTGAATACCATATTCCATTCCAGTTTTGATCTCTTTTTACATCGTCGTACCTGAGCTCGTCGCCTTGCACGCCGGTCGGGGTTACCATAAACTTGTAACCGGTTCGTTTATCGAAATAACTATCAATAAAAAACATAAGATGATCGGGAGCAGAAGTGTTTCTTGGCGATAAAATCTGAATGATCTCTTCCGGTTTACTATCCCAGCACCACACACCGAGATAAAAATTCTCATCATCGTACAAAATTGCAAACTCTGTTTTTTCGCGCATGGGTATTAACGGATAAGGTTCCTTCTCGATAAAATCCCCCCGATGATCGGCCGTTTTCCAGGCTTGTTCCGACAGGCTGCCATCTATTTCGATTTTTTCATTTTCCTTTAGCCGATATGCATTAATTAAATAATCCTGATTAGTAGTATCGTAAACCGTTGCCCTGATGGAATCGAAATAAGCCGGTGAAAACGCAGTTAAATCCAAAGATTGCTGTGAATAGACCTTAGAAGAGCACAGATTTGCCAACATGAATAAAAAGAGCAAAAAAGATCTCTTCAGAACTTTTTCACTATTACTGAAAAAAGAATCAGGTAAATTGTATCGAATATGAAAAATAGAAAGAATACTGGTTAAGTCTGTCTTTTTCACGACATTATCAATTGCTTTATTAGGTCGATAGTATTAATCATTCATGCTTTCAATTTCAGCTTATTTTCTATCCGGTTTTTAAGAGATCACTCTACCAGAATTAGTCTGTTCAATCAAATTGTACACTTCCCTGATATAAAACTGAAAGCACAAATAACATGCTGAAATTATAAAAAAATCCATCACTTCGTTAACGTTAACGGGTTTTTATTACATTTTCCTCAGCATATAATATTGAGGCTCCAATCCGGCTCGCAGATAACCAATTGGACAGACTCTTAAAAATATTGAATTGGAAACAGATATAAAGTCAACATTTTCGTTTCTAATTATTAAACGACATTATTACCATATTGACAAACATTAAAACCAACAAAAACATATCGATTTATAAGCTGCTCTTTTTCAAGCAAATTCTCCCGTTTTAACGATTTATAAATCATATTGCAAATCACTAAAAAATACCCCCATATCGTAAAAAAATAAATCTATATGTTACTAATCATAAAATAACTTAAACACTTGACTTAATGCTAATATTGCCGTAAATTGTACTTAAATAACGTTCTAAAACTCAACAAGTAGTAAATAAATTTACTGTTGTCCTGTACAGGTTTTTTTTGAATCTGGGTATAAGATAAAAGAACATTTTGCTTCCGTCTTTTATACGAATCAAAATTCATGTAGCATCATGCTCGTAAAACCAATTAATTAATACAACTAAACACCTGATTATGGATTTTGTACTTTCTGATAAGGTTAAACAGGCAATAAACATTGCTCAATCCATTGCAAAAGAATTTATGAATGCCGAATTCTCTCCGGCACATCTTCTAAAAGCCTTACTCCACAAAGACATCGGTCTGATACCAATGCTTGAGCAGATGGGAAAAGATTTCTACTATATGGAAGAATGGGCCGAAGTACGAATCGAAACTTATCCGAAAGCAACCAAAGTTGTCGACCAGCCCAAAGCCGACATCGATGTTAAAGCAGTATTTAACGAAGCCGATAATGTTCGCTTAAAAATATCAGAAGATACGATTACTCCTGAAAGCCTGTTAATTGCGCTTACCATTCCGGGAGTGGGATTTTCGTACGAACAATTAAAAACATTCAACCTTAAAGAGCAGGAACTACTCGATAAAATTATTGAAAATACTACTATCGAAAATGTAGTTGGAACAAGCAGCGACAGCGGTTCATCGGAACCGGCAGCAGTAAAACAGAATGCACTTTTAAAATACTGCGGAGAACTTACTGCAATGGCCCAGCAAGGAAAACTCGATCCGGTTGTTGGCCGCGATAAGGAAATACGGATGATGTCGGAGATTCTGGGGCGACGTTCAAAACCCAATGTAATTATTATTGGCGATCCGGGTGTTGGAAAAACAGCGCTGGTTCATGGTTTTGCCCAAAATATTATAGAAGATAAGGTGCCCGAAAATCTTAAAAACACAAAAATATTCGAACTTGATTTCGGCTCTCTCATTGCCGGCGCTTCTTACAAAGGAGAAGTTGAAGACCGTTTGAAAAACATCATTAAAGAGATAGAACAATTCGAAAAAGCCATCCTGTTTATCGACGAAATACACATGATTCTGGATAGCCAGGCCGGTGCTTCCGGTGCTGCCAATTTATTAAAGCCTGAACTCGATAAAGGGAATCTAACGGTGATCGGAACAACATCGATTGACAATTATACCAAATCGATTGAAAGCGATGAAGCATTTAACCGCAAATTCGAACTGGTAAAACTGGAAGAACCCAACGTAGAAACCTGCATTCGTATGCTGGAAAAAATTATCCCGGTTTATGAAGAACACCATAAGATTAAAGTAAATAAAGAAAATCAGAAAGAAGCCGTTACCTTATCGAAACGATATCTGAAAGAACGCAGCCTGCCCGACGCTGCAATCGATTTAATCGACCGTTCTTTGGCTGTGGTTAAAATGATGAAGGATACAACCGGCAGTGAAGTGCAGGCATTAAAAGAGGAACTTCAGACACTGAGCGAAAATAAAAACAGTCTTTCGGAAGAAGAATTAAAAAAAGAACTCCTTTGGTTCAATTCCCAGTTAAAAGACAGAATAAGCCCGGTAATTTTAATCAAACTGAACGACGAAAAAGATGCTGCTAAAGCCGAAACTTCAGCTGAAATTCTAGAGATTCTAAATGAAGTTCTGGAAAACCTGGAAACACTGTCGAAAGAAACAAGCGACTCGCTTGATAAATCGGATCTGGCTGCGGTTGTCGCACATAAAACAGGCGTACCAATCGGCAAGGTCCAGACCCAGGAAAAAGAGCGTCTGCTGAACATCGAGTCGCACCTGAAAAAACGAGTTGTCGGACAAGATCACGGAATTAAAAGCATTGCCGAGGCAATTCGCGAATCACGATCAGGATTAAGTAAACCCGGTCAGCCTATCGGCTCATTTTTCTTCTTGGGTCCGACGGGTACCGGTAAAACCGAGTTGGCCAAAACACTGGCCGAATTCCTTTTCAACGACGAAACATCACTTATTCGTTTCGACATGTCGGAATTTAAGGAAGAACACTCTGCTGCCTTGCTGTACGGAGCTCCTCCGGGATACGTTGGTTACGAAGAAGGAGGATTGCTGGTAAATAAAATCAGGCAGAAACCATACTCCATCGTTCTTTTCGACGAAATAGAAAAAGCGCATACTTCGGTATTCGATATTTTCCTGCAGATACTGGATGAAGGAAAATTGCACGACCGGCTGGGAAAAGAAGGCGACTTTTCGAATGCCGTAATACTTTTTACATCGAATATTGGGAGCTCATATATTGTCGATGAATTTAATAAGGGCAATGTTCCTCCTTCCAATAAACTGGCCGAGATTATGGAAAGCTACTTCAGACCGGAGTTTTTGGGACGATTGACCGAGATTATCCCCTTCGCTCCTATCAACGAAGAAAATGTGGTTAAAATTTTCGATATTCATTTGAAGAATCTTTTCAAATCGTTGGTGGCACAAGGCATCGAACTCAATATTGAACAGGATGCCAAAGAATTTCTGGCAAAATCGGGTTTTACACCAAAATACGGAGCGCGTCCTTTAATTGGTGTTATCCGAAATAAATTAAGAAGGCCCTTATCGAAAAAAATCATTGCAGGAGAAATTGGGAAAGGCACAAAACTGAATCTGAAGATCGACGAAAATCAGGAACTGATTTGGGAAGAAATTTAAGATGTGACGATTATAACATTAAATACTAACTTATAAAATTCGATATTATGCAAGAGTACGGAATAGGCGGAACGGAAGTGAAAGGCGATGCCAGTGAAGCATTTGCCGAGATACCGCAAAACAGGACATTACTATGTGAGAAACTTACTGGAGATGCTCCTATTAAACCTGAAATAGTACACGGATTACAAACTATTGAGGACGTTTTTGAAAACTACAAACCAAAAGTTGAAGTAAATTTTGAAGATAGTGAGGGAGCCGGCAAAGAGGAAACTTTATCGTTTTCGGGTCTATCTGATTTTGGAATTAAAGGAATTACAGCCCAAAGCGATTTCCTTAAAGGTTTAACAATCGAAAAAGAGCAATACCAAAAAATAATTAAGCAGCTGAAAAGCAATAAGCTTTTACGCAAAACACTGGAAAATCCGGAATCAAAAGCCGATTTGCTGGGTGTTATGTATGCTTTAATTAAAGAATTGGAAGAGGCCAAATAATTTTTCGCTCAAATTCTATTAACACTAAAAAACTACAATTATGGCAGAATTAGAAAGTTCACGAAATATTGCTCAATACAAAGAAAAGGTTGTTGAAAAAGTAAAAGAAGTTGAGAATCCTGCAGAACAACTAAAAACAGGACTTAATAAACTTGCCGCCAATGGCGGTTTCGACTTACTGGAGATGGCATTTTCAGGAGTTGAAAATATGAATCCTGAGCGAAAAGCAAGAAAAAGGATCTTCCTTTCAGAATCGGCATATAAAGGAGAAAGAGACAATCTGAAAAAAACGCTCGAATTATGGGCGGCTGTCCTTAGTTCATCAGACAGTATATCGTCGATGGTTGACGCTGCTGATAAAAACATTGAAGTAGCCGACAGCACTTTTAAATCGAACATGAAAAAGGCTATTGATGAAACCCGGGAACTGGAACAATCGTACCGAACTATGGCATTGTTCTTTAAAAATACTGAAGCCGCCAAGCTTAAAAATGTTTCGCTAATGAATGTAGAGCTGGAACAGTTGAAAGATCTTGACGATACCCGTTTTATTGACGCAGTAAGAGAAGAACTGGTAAACAATTACGACCGCCTCGATCTGCGCGACAATTACGGGATTTTACATGTGCCGGGTTACCTGGGCTCGAATAAGGTTGTTGAAAAATGGGCAAAAATAGCTCACGAAAATAAAGTTATGCTCGTAACAGATTTCGAAGACCTTGATAATCCCGACGACGTAATGGATTTATTCGAGATGGCAAATCTTACCGGAGGCGATATGTATCGTTCGAATGTAATGATGGCATGTAACTGGCTGGTAGGACGCGATAAATTCGACGAAGTGGGCGAAGAAGAAGAATTATTTGTACCACCATCAGGAGCGCTGGCCGGAACCATTTACAATACCCTTATGTCGCAGGTGGCAGCCGGGAAAAAACACGGCGGTTTAAACGAAGTCGACGGAGTACGGTTCGACCTTAAGAAAAGTGAAATCGCCAGTCTCGAGAAAATGGGTTTAATCCCCATGGTGAACGAATATGGTAAAGTAATGGCTTTCTCTGCAAAAACCCTGTTTAACGGAGACAACCTCGGATTACAAACCTATTCAGTGGTTCGCGTATTCGATTATGTAACCAAGGTATTAATGGATTTCTTAAACAGAAGGGCTTTCGAGAACTTCGATTATCAAACCCAAAAAGATCTGAAAAGCCAGATTGGCAAGTTCTTAAACAGCATTGCAGGCCCGGGAAAACTGATCGAAGATTTTACTATTAAACGCTTCGAACAGGATCCAAATCAGAAAGACAGGATTTTCCTCGATATTCATATGACGCCTTATTTCCCGGCAAAAAGCTTCATGATTAAAATGGACGGTCAGAAAGGTGATGACGGAACTGAGTGGGATTCATCATATGATCAGGCATAAAATAAACAAGCTAGTATTAATCACTAAAAATTAAATCGTTATGGCAACAGTAATTAAGTGTATAGTTGATGGAATATCAAATCCATTGGAACTTGAAGGTGGGTTAAGTTTTGGATATAACTCACAGGCAATTGTAACCAATGCCGCCAATAACAAGCAAATTACATTTGGCCCGGTTATGGTTTCACCGTTTTCGTTTTCAATTATGGAACCCGATAAAGATTCGGTAACAAAACTAATCAAATGGCTGGTTTCTCACGAAGTTAAATCCAAAGTCACATTCCAAATCAGCACAATGGAAATGGATGCAAAATCAAGAGATCTGGAACTTGAACAGGTTTGTCTAGAATCATATAATGAATCGGTTTCTGAATATGGTTCTCAAATAGCATTGTCACTGGTTGCTCAAAAAGTGACAGTTGACGGTGTTCCTGTCGACATGACTCAGCAGCGATAAAATAAAATAGTTCCGCTGCAGTATCAACAGAGTTATCCGACCGGATAATATTAATTTACTATTTGCATTGAAAGGATTTTTAAAGGTCCTTTCAATGCAGTTATATTCTTAACCTGGTACAAAATGATTTTAACTGCTCGTTTACATATTTTGGGACATGAAAAAGAAAGTGAAGGAATTCCTCTTTTATCGTGTGAATACAGTTTTAAACAAGAAATTGACGAACGTGGATTGCCTGTATCAAAAGTAAAAGGAGGATTGATAGACATTTCTTTTATCAGTATCGACGATTCTGATATCATGTATTGGATGGTTACTTCCCAATCAGACAAAAGTGGCCAAATCATCTTTTCAGGAGAAGATGGAGAAAAAGTATTTAAAACACTGGAATTCATAGATGCCAGATGTGTTTACTATCACGACTCCTTTTATCGCGATGGTGAAATGACTACCAGATTAACCATTTCAACCAGAGAAATTAAGGTTTCCGGTACTACTCACTCCAATCAATGGACAAACTACGATGTATAATAGTGCATTCACGCCGGGTGCATAATGAACTGTTAACATGATTATATTTTGGAAAACTGAGAAACATTCTGAATAAGGCAATATGGGACTTGTATCATCATTAAACATAGAAATTGAAGGCACGGAAATAAAAGATTTTCTAAGCGTCAATATCGACCAGAAAATGCACGACCTGCAGGAATTTACAGTTCTTTTCAGGATGGATACTTTTGAAAAAACTGGTGATTCGGTATTAAATACATCGAAAAACTATATTGGTTCCACTATAATAATTAAAATTGAATCTTATACCGATGGATGGCAAAATACCAAACCCGGCTTATTATTTAAAGGGATAATCCACTCGGTTAAAGCAGTAAAAACAGAAACAGATAAAGAAGATTTAGTCGTATTAAAAGGATATAGCCCGGAATATCTGCTAACCAACCATCCCGGGTGTCGTTCATTTACCAATAAATCGCTCAAACAAATTGTTGAGACCGTTCTGAAACCCTATGTAAAAGATGTACTGGCAAGAAACGTCAATCCAACTTATTCCGATCCAATTCCGTATTGTGTAAAATACAACGAAAGCAACCTCGACTTCTTAAAAAGACTGGCAGCACGATATGGAGAATGGATGTACTACAACGGTAAAGAATTTATTTTTGGAAATGCATCCGGCAATAAGGAAAACCTGATTCTAAACCAGGATCTAAAAAATCTTGATTTCTCGATTAACCTGAAAGCATCGGGTTTTAAATATATTTCGTACGACTATTTAAAGGCTGAACCTTTTGAAACCGAATCGGGAAAAAACATGGGGAAGATGCAGCTAAACGAAGTTGGCCAGATTGCCCACGATACTTCCTGGAAAAAAATGGGTCAGATCGACAGCCAGTTTTTCCCACATCTGAATGTTCCAACTGGTAATGAAACGAAAGCCCAAAATAATTCGGTAGAAACGCTTGCATCAGCCTCGGCAATGGATATGTGCGGCATTTCAGGAGTAAGCGAAAATCTTTTTCTTGTTCCCGGAACCAAAATCACCATTAAAGAGCCCAAACCGGGAGGTAATGGCGAAATAGATTATGGCGAATATATTGTTACATCTGTAAAACACAACTGCAATAACCTGCTTGTTTACGAAAACTCTTTTACAGCCATACCGTCAGATGCAAAAATACCGGCTTATGCTAATCCGGAGGCAGTTCCGAACAGTGAGCCGCAAAGTGCCCTTGTAATGGACAACAACGATCCTGAAAAACTGGGTCGTATTAAAGTACATTTCTTCTGGCAGGAAGAAGGACAAACCACTGACTGGCTTAGGATAGTAAGCCCCTATTCAGGCGGGAGCAGAGGTTTCTTTTTTATTCCTGAGATTGACGACGAGGTATTGGTCGGATTTGAAGCAGGCAACGCTGAAAGACCTTATGTTATGGGAAGTTTATACAATGGATCGAAAAAACCGAACGATGCATGGCCCAATAGCAAGAACAGCTTCAAAGGTCTTGTTACAAATAGCGGCATGAGATTGGAATTCGACGAAGACAAAAAAATAACAACCATCGATACTCCCGGAGGAAATAAAATAATATTAGACGAGGACGGACAATCCATATTAATAGAAGATCAAAGCAACAATAAAGTTGAGTTAACCACTTCCGGAATTGATTTAAAAAGCCCGGGCGACATCAATATTAAAGCGGATGGGAAAATTACTATTGATGGGATGAATGGAATTGACATTACGACATCAGCAGGCGATATAAATACTTCAGGACTGAATATCAACCATACCGCCGATGTTGGATTTAAAGCAAAAGGAAGTGCTACTGCTGAAGTGAGCGGTGCAGCAGCCACATTTAAAGGAGATGCAAGTGCCACCCTCGATGGAGGAGCTGCTACTACAATAAAAGGAATAATAGTAAAAATAAATTAGAAATTATGGGACAACCGGCAGCAAGACTTGGCGATATGCATACCTGCCCGATGCAGACACCTGCATTCCCCTCTCCTATTCCACATGTTGGAGGACCAATTACCGGTCCCGGAGTTCCAACCGTTCTTATTGGTGGCATGCCGGCAGCAGTAATGGGTGACATGTGCACCTGTGTTGGTCCTCCTGATGTTATTGCCAAGGGATCAGCCACAGTACTAATTGGAAACCGCCCCGCAGCCCGTATGGGCGACCAAACAGCACACGGAGGTACCATTGCTGTAGGATGTCCGACTGTTTTGATTGGGGGATAACTTAATTACAATCTTTAATTTAATCACTATGACACATCAACAAGTATTCGATGAATTTATCAGAATGGCTAAAGCTGAACGTGAAAAAAGTTTCTTAAAATTTAATGAAAAAACCAGCTGTTTAAAACATATGGTTATAGCCTTACGAGATGATATTAGAACAAAAAACCTAACAAAAATAAGGTTCGAACAAATAAGAAACACCCTGGAACTAAAAAGTCCTAAAGATTCCAGAAAATATCAGAATGCCTTAAATTATGTTGCGATACACTGGCCTAACTGGAACAGAGGTGTTAGGGTAATGCCACAAGTTGGTGTTGCCAGTCAACTTAGAACAACTCCGCGAACACCTCCCAGAGTTCCCCCCAGAGTTCGTCCTACCGGAATGGGGATAGTGCCAATTGGCTGGGAATATGTTAGCTATAACAGAAGAGACCAACCCTGGACCGCACCTTTAACACCTCCTGAATTTCTTCCCGAATTGAATAAATCAGAGATCACAAGGATTAACGAATCTCTAAAAAGAGCCAAATACGCAGTAGAAGTCTCCAGGGATGCTTTAATAAGAGTTAATCACGCTAACTGGGTTACAAATATTAATCCGGATCAGCAATTATATATTGATTTCTTTGGAGCATATAATCAAGATCGTTTTAAACGGGTACTTAATAATTATAAAGTATTGTATCTTGCATTTCAAAACGGACCTAAAATAATAGATCTTAGAAACACAATATACGGAAAAACCTGTTACGCTGCTTGTTTTCGCCATGACCTGAGAACAATAAGAGATGACCGCCTGGCTCTTAAAGGAAAAGTTGATATGTTTCTTGGGAGATCATTTCTTTCCGGTACAAGTTCATATAAATCATCAACCGACAGCACTGTTGGAACTCTTATTCACGAATTTTCACATGGTGCTATCAATGCAGTGGATGCTCCGCCGGTAATTGGTGGAGTGTGGCAATTAATACCAAATCTCGATCCAAATGATAAAGATTATGGGGCTAGTCCAGATAATAGCGTACAGGCAAGTACTACTAAACTTGATAAAGATCTTGCTGCTTTTGCTCCGGCTATTGCAATTAGAAATGCCGATAACTACGGTCAATTTGCAAGTGCCATACTTATGAGATCAGGAAAATAACTGATATAAGAAATACCTTTTCTTCTATCCTCCATTTAAAGACATTATCTAACAAAACGTAAAGATAGTGCTAAATAAAAACTCTTTTCGATTAACAATATTGAAAAAATTACGGTTAAAATTATTTGGCTATTCCTCTGATTTTTGCGGGATAATCAATTTCTGATTTATTTTGATCAGGCTTTTATCTTCAATGTTATTGGCATCGGCAATTGCCTGAACTGTTACTCCGTATTTTCGTGCAATTACCCATAAGCTTTCTCCCTTCTGAACAATGTGAATTATGGGTTCTTGTTTTTTCTCCTCTTTTATTACCTCTGGCTCAGGTTGAACGGTATCATCGGTTGTATAAATAGTTGCCGGAGTTTCGTCCTGAACGGGTGTTGATACCTCCTTTTGCGAAGCACATGCACTAATCAAAAGCATCGAGCCTCCAATTACAAGGTTTAGTATTAGTTTTTTCATTGGTTTTACTTTTTTTGATGTTCGAATTTAGCCAATGGTATAAGTTACAAAATATACAGCTAATTATCAACCACTTACACGCTCAAAAAAACAATAAAAACGAATTTTCCTTTGCTGACATATGTTGTATTCCAGGTGCTTATTTTTGCTTGATAAAACACCTGAAAGGCAATATGCTAACTGATTGTTCTTCCAGTTTAATTAGCAAATCTTTTTTTAAGAACTTGAGTTCTTCAATATCAATATCATCAACCTGTTTTTTCAGGTTAAGAGTTATATCGAGAGTTTGAATAAAACCGCTATCAGTTGACTGTCCGGTCTGAAGCCCTTTTCTGATATCAACACTATCGAGTAACTTACCCATGTGTTCAAAACAAAGTGCTTTTATGTCTTCGTTAGTCACAACACGGCCATGCGACAAGAGTGCTTTTCGATATGCGTTAACACGTTCTTCAGTATCCATCCTTTCGCGACCTCCAACAGTATTGCTTACAAGCATAATACTATCGGGCCATAAACCACTGCCTTCGTAAACATATAAACTCTCGCCGCTTTTAATTTTATTTCCAAACTCACCATTGGTAGTCCAGAATTCAATAAAAAGAGTGTCATTCCCGGGACGCGATTTCAGTAACAGATACGGAATATCTTTTTTAACCACATTGCTGTTTGTTAAACGCTGCTCCAAACGAGTGATTGTCTGGTTAAGTTCCCGCAAATCAGATGATATCATATCAGCTCCTATAATTGAAAAAGCAGCGCTTTCGTCGCGCAACAGTTCTAACAGATAACTAACCAGTTCCGCTGCATTTCTTGAATCGAAACGCCCGACTCCTCCATTCCTGATAATATAAGCACCTTCCTCAACATCACTTATTCCGGAAAAGGCCTTTTCTGTAAACATTTTTCCCTCGCTGCTGCTTACCTGCTTCATGGCCAGAAATACTTCATCGGTAAGCATTGGAATAATATTTATAAAATCGCGCGACGATTGTGTAAACTCATTCAAATGCCTGTTAAGCGCCGGAAAACAGTTGATCGAACAAAACAGATCATCAAAAACATCTGAAGGAATAATTTGAGGAAATTCAACTTTTATCCAAACCAGGTTATCTTCTATCTGTCCCAAATCATCGGCCGTAAAAACCTGGTGAAATTCTTCAGGCAACGAATTCCCGGGTAACGATACAGGACGTTGAATTTTGTTAGCAGCCAGTGTTTGAAACTTATTCTTATAAAACCTGTTTATGTGGCCATTTACTTTGGTAGTCACATCAAGTTCATTCTGCAACAATGAATTAAGACTGTCCGGATCATTGGAATTGTACCCAACTCCTGAAACAAAAGTGACTTCCTTATTGTTAACCGCCCACTTTCCTTTTGCAAGCGATTTATAGAAACTCTCTTCGTAGGCTTCATTCCGCAGGTCGAAACACAACGACAGGCCATCCAAAAATTCTACATCATCGTTTAATTCAAGTCCGAACCATATTTCGGAAGACTTTAACGTTTTGGCCCCCTTCCCTACTGCAATAACTTCTTTCTCTAACTCGTTTTGATACTGGAATATTTTTGAAGTCGATACCAAATATCTCAGATCTCCGTTAAAAATCCTGTAATTTCCTGCAGGTGTAAAAAAAACAGGTTTTTCGTGTGCAGTGTGTTCTCCCGGATTCACATACCTTTTATTCATATAAAACTGGTAATCGGGAGATATTTCAAAAACCGGATCTACCGACTTTGCCCTGACCAGAGCATGTGCCGGAGATGGTCCTGTTATTGGTTCCGGTGTGAGCAAATCAACCAGTTTTTCAAGTATCCGTGCTTCAACAGTGTTGATATCTGACGAAATTTTTGCGAGTTCGCTGGCTAAGGCACCAAGGATTAAGCCAACTATCGGATCGAATGAACTTTCAGACTGGGTATCCTGAAATCCCCATAACCTGGAAGCATTCTTTATCATTCTGCTACTTATTTTTTCCTTTGATTCCTGCATGGTTTATTAGTAATATGATAATGGGCCAATAAAAAACTCGTCGCGATGCAAAAAAGGCTCATTGGTAGAAGCAAGTTTTCCTGTTACTTTCATTTTTATACGGCTCTTGATCCTCCTTTGCAACAACATATAATCAATTTGTTCAATCTGAATGTCAACGTGAATATTTGTAAGACGGGGTTCTTGTTTTTTTAAGGTAGCCTGGATAGAAGTAATTAGTTTTTCCTTGTGCTTTTGTGAATTGGTAATGTTTTCGAAATCATGTTCCCAAATTTCGCAACCAAAAGTTTCATCGTGCTTGCACTCTCCAAAATATGTAATAGAAATTAAATGAACCATATCCGCAATCGAATCGTACAACGAACATTTTGGATGCTCCCTTTTTTGGGTCACCTTGCTCAATTGTAAAGGCAATTTGTAGTAATCAGTAATCATTTCTATTATCTCATTCGCTAAATCGATGATTCGAATCCCAAAACCGGTCCGCCAAATTCTTCACTTAGCTCAAATCCCTGTTTTTCAGGATCCACAAGAACATCAAGTGTAACATCGTAATCAACCGGGACAAAATAACCGTAAAAACATTGTAAAAAATTCGCTAAAGGGCCATTGGCCAAATAATCGGTGATTTGTGTTTTCTTAAGCGGCCCGATTATAAATTGCATCGTTTTCCCAAAATTCTCACCGTGGTCGCCACAAACAAAATCAACTCCCAACTCTCCTGCACCCAGTTCACATTTCTTATTATCGGTAAAGATATTTACCGAATCCGCATGGTTTAAGCCATCATTGCTCACAATTCTAATGTCAACTTCCTCTTCAATTATAGTCGACAGGCACTTAGCCATAAGTTTATTTTTACCGGCAATTTTGTGTGCAAAGTGTAGCAGCAGCGCTAACCTGTAAATATATTTTCGATTTAAATTGTGATGCAATTCCCAGATATCGGGATAAATATCATAAAAAAGCTTTTCGCTAAACTCGCCTAATACTTTTCTTTCCTCCAGTTCCAGCATTATTCCCTGGCGAATAATCTCGTTTTCAAATGGAAGGAAAAAATTACGGGCTGCCTTTTCTTCTTGTTTTATCCTTTTCGATTCTTTTGAAGACTCCTCTTTTTCGCCTGAAGATTTCTGGCGTCTTTCATGAAATAATCCTTCGGGAAGCGAATCGTAAAGACCATCACGGTTCAATAAAATTTCTACCAGTTCCTGACCATTCTTTAATTTCAAATCACTCAACGAATCGATATCACGCGTATATCGACGTTTAAAAATTCCTTTTTGAGTGGTAACAAGATCATCAATACTTAAACCATTTTCTACCAAATCGGCAATAACAACTTCTGCCTTAATATCATAGAAAACTTGTTGAACAATTCCTTTTATTTCATCAGTATCTGCCATGAAGTTTTTAAATGATGATATGCATATTGGAAACAGGTTGCTAATCGATCATCCCAAGCTCTTTCATTCGCTTTCTTAATTTTCTTTCGGTTGTACCAAGCTCTTGTGCAGCCAGACGCTTGCTACCGTTGTGTTTAGTCAGTGCTTTTTGAATCAGATCAATTTCCTTTTCCTGCAACGATTTTGATGCCTCTGCTTCAACCTTCTCGGTATGTTCGCTAATAATACCTTTCAACTCTTTTTGTTTACTCTGACTTTGTTGCAAACATTCTTCCAATTGAGCTTCAAGTTCATTTTTCATGTTCCAGGCACCAAACAAATTATTGAAAGTAAAGATTATATTGTCGTATAAATCTACTTTAACGGTATCCTGTTCTATTCTTTGAAGATAATCTTCCATTTGGTTTGTTGCATTCGAATACCTCAACTGTATTTTATCTCTGACAACTTCATCTTCCTCTTTTTGATAGGCAGAGAATAAGGCAATGGCCGAATCGGTTTTTTGAAGAAATTCTCTCTCGAACTGCTGATTATATTTCAGCTGATTCAAAACATCTTCATACTGTTCTTTATTCCATTGCTCCTCTTTTTCGGGTAATTGAAATGCAAAATACATGGGAATGGCCACAATAATTACCGCCAGAATAAAAAATATAAGCATTTTAATTGTGGCTGCAGTTCTTTCCTGTTTGTTAAGTGGATCCATAATGAGTAATAATATTTAAGATGTTACTTTATTTAATCGACCAGGAAACTGCTTCCCGGCTTTTCTTTTTGTTCTTTCACGAAAATTTGACGGTCTTTTTTCTTGCCGATAAAATCGAGGTTGCTCAGCGTATTACACACTTTCGAGATAGAATTAACAAATGGTGCCAATCCTTCTATCGACTGCGAAATATTATCATGATTATATGAGTATTCAATCGCATTACTTAACATTTCTTCAAATTCTCCCTGCTTCAGATTACTCCAATCCTGAATATAATTAAGCAACTCTTCGCGATCAGCTGTCGACTGTTTATTTATACCGTTATTAATAGTTCTGGCAAGCGCTGCCATTTGTTCGAAAATATATACTGGAGGATAGTACCTGGCCATTTTCCTGAATTCAACCAGGTTCACACTCATAAAACCAAGCATCGAATTCGATAAATCGGCAACTGTCTGGGCAATAGTGGTAGTTTGTTTTTTATCTTTTATTCGTTTTAAAATACTTATTATATCGATCTCGATCTGCCCCAGTACTTTTAACAATTGAGAATGGTACTCGACTAACTTTTCATGGCTGTATACAGTTTGGCATGGTGGTATATAATCCTCATCCAGCTCCGGTTTTTCTCCAACAAATTTTAATTTACCTATAATCAAACAATTATCGGTTTTTATCGATTCGATTTCACTGGAAGTATGTACCGACAAATAATAGCCAGGTAAAACATAAGGCAATCGGGGCGGATTTTCATTCTGATCGGTCTTTCCAAAGGGAACTCTTTCCTGCGAATTGATACTTAGAGCGATGTAATACTCTTGTTTCTTAATATCTTCTGAATCTACTTTTACATCAGGAATCTGATAGCTCAATTCGTTGTCGCTAAAATAATCTTCGTTTATATCTATTCGAATGCCTCCCCTTGTTACAGCACAACAATTCACGATCTTAACGTGAACATATCCCTGATTATCTATATCAGTAATAATATTTACACCTTTTTTATGAGAATCGTGGCGCAGTAATATCCCATAATTGTACGGATTGATAAACGAAAGGTATGTATTTTGTACCTGATGTCTTACATTTAAGTCGGTAGCAATAAAATGACTCTTATTTATTTTCATTCCGTCAATCCAGTTGACAGGTAGGTTGATAGAATCTTTATGCATTTTAATTTTCAATTACGCGTTTGCATACAATTACGGAATTCTCTTTAACAAGGTTAAAGCTGTTAGTTTCTTCCGGGTCGATATATCTTATTTTCCCGAACATTTTAGGTTTGAAATAAAAAATCCATCCCAATGGTTTTTCATGTTCATCGAGATATTCAATCTTCTCGTCAGGATTACGATGGTTATAATCGTTAATAAAGTAATAAAACAGTTTTCCAAAGACCATTTCTTTGGGTGCTTTGGCCCTGAATGTGGTCATACTTTTATCTTCCTTCTTCTTTTTAAATTCAAATCCAACTACCAAAGGCATTTCCATTTCCCGGTCAGATGGATCTTCGATATGCTTCTCAGGATAGTACCATTTTCTTAAAATTTTCACAGGAATGCTCATGTAGCGTAATAAGCTTCCATAAAATACATAGGGAAGAATAAACAAGAATAACGATGAAAGAATTATTCCGATGTAAAACCGAAATCCAATAAATCGAAATAAGAGTTGTAAAATGATAGCTCCAAGAAAAGCTATAAGAATAGTAAAAACAAGTTCAGTAGAATAATTCTTATCGGTTGCCCAGGGAAGTAATTCCTTAACAGCAAAAACATGTAAAATTCCCATACCAAGCATCCAGACACATAGTAACAGATATATTACGAAATACGTTAATTCCACAATTGTCTTATGTCCCAGAAATCCCCCTAACCCAAGCACTACTCCTGCTAAAATTACATATAGAATGGTTCTAAAAGTATATGATTTTACTTCTTTATTTTTTAATACGATTCCCAGGAGAATTAAGAAGATTATGCAAAAAATAATGAGTAAAAACTGGCTTCCCATAGTATTTCAATTTAAAATAGTGGTTTATTTAACTGACGCTTAGCTTTATAAATTTACAGGAAAATTGTTTATTAGTCAACTAATTTATGGTTAAATAATTGCATATTATTGAGTTATACAACATGCATTTGATCGAATTTTATATGATCAGTTATAAGTTCCGGTTTTCTTTATTTATAACTATTCTACTGATATCATAGAATGAGTGTAAAGGAGCTTAAAAAAACGCGCGTGATATTTAAGCCGACTTAAAATTATTTGGATTATACCGGTAATAAAATCCGAAGCAAAATAGAAGGATTAAACTTTATATACAGGAAAAAACTAAAAACAAAGGGGGACAATAAGTTTCAGTATAATTAGAACATCATCTTGAACATATTATAAACAATATGAATCAATGCTCAAAGTTCTCCTTATTTCTACATAAAGAGTACCAGAACAATCAACAAAATCTTTTACTCTTCCACAAAGTATCTCAGCTGGTCGAGCATGATTGGCACATCTTCTTTATCGATCCCCTGTTCTACCAGGTAATTTAAGTCTTCTTCAAACACTTCGAAAAACTCGCTCTCAGAAAATTCGGTCTGAAGAATTGACTTTTTATAATAATCGAGCGCTTCTTTTCTACGTCCGAAACTCCATTGCACGTGTCCCATATTCATCAGGTCGTGTTTATTGGGCTCGTTATCAATAAGTTTTTGGAAATATTTTTCAGCCTGCTCCAGTTTGCCGGTAACAAAAGAACACCAGCCGATCGGTTTCCATACTTTTTTATTCCCGGGCGCCAGGTATTCAACTTTAAAATAGGTTTTTAAGGCCTCATCAAAACGTCCAAGTTCCAGTAAACAATTCCCGATATTAAGCTGGGTATTCAAATTATCCTCATCAAGAGTTTCAACTTCTCTGTAATATTCCAGCGCCTTTTCTGGCTGCTTTAAATTGCGGTAGCAAAGTGCAATTTTATTCAGGTTCCACTTTCTGTTCAAATCAAAAAGTTCGGCGTTTTTATATGCTTCAAGTGCCTGTTTGTAATTACCTAGTTTTTGGTAACAGAATCCCAGTTTTTGATAAAGTTCGCCACTTTTTTCATTATTCAACAGGAATGTGAATATCTCCGCCGCTTCTTCGAAATAATTTTTTGTGAAATAGTATTCAGCTATATTTCGAAGAACTTTTTCGTCTTCGTTTAATAGCTCGCCCAGCGAGAGTTTATTATGAAAATCGAAACGCCAGTTAAAAATATCTTCAAAATCGTTTTTGCGGGGATGCAACCTGTAAAAACGGTAAAGATCCTGAATAAACTGATTTGAAATAAAACCAGCCTTTTTCCCTGGATCGGTTAACTCCTCATCGTTTTGCAACTCGTTAAACTGATCCATCTCTGCATTCATTCCTTCGGCCATAAACTCCCGGTTTTCGGCAGGCAGATTCTGAATGCTGAAACAAAACGAATACTTATCTGAATTACATAAAATAGGCGCCGAATCGATAGCTTTTATAAAGCGGCTGTTAATTTCATCGTCTTTATTAAGCATCAATGATATCTCAGGATTTTGGGAAAAGAAAGGCATGAACCAATTGGATAATTCACTAAAAAACGGGAACATTTTCAGCATGGCAAACGATCCCATAAAAACATCGGCACCTTCCATCTGCAGTTCTGAAAATTCTTCCATTTTATTCATCAGTCCCGGCGAATCTTCAAAAATCTTTTCCCATTCCGGATTTTTATCCTCGCCCAAACTATCGTCCATCAAACTGTCTAGATTAATCTTATCCTTCAGATTAGGACTAATTTTTATCATTTCGGGGAGAATTTCATCCGTAATTTTTTTCTGGATCTTTTCGGTTTCTTTACTCCTGATCAATTGTACAATTACTCTTTCCAGGTTCTGTTTAAAATCTGGATTTTCGCTTAAAATATTCAATCTTCCGGTAACTGCAGGGAAAAACTTCAGTCGTGCATCGTACTTGTAAAAACCAACCAATAAACCAATAAGCGCGCGTTGGCTAATCTCCGGTTCCTCATGTTCGTAAGCATCGAATAGCAAGTTAAACTTATCTACACTAAAATAGCGCAACAAGCTTAAAATAAGCGAGGTAACAATAAACGATTTATACGATTTTAAAAGAAGTTCGCTTTTTAAAAAAGCAAGTAACAATTCAATATCGTTTTGATCGAGTTTATTTTTGAACCATAAATAGTAAAACAGCGAAACAACCTTTTGCTGGTGCGTTTGGGCATTCAAAACATCGGAAGACGATACAAACCCAGTTTTATCAACCAGTTCCTGTAATTCTTTGTGTAAATAAAAATCCTCCAGCTCCGGGAGCAATGAAGTCACTTCAACAGAACTTTCAGGAAACCCTCGTTTTTTTTCAAATTCCAGTTTTGATGATATTTGTGTTTTAATCTCATCATTGATTTTATCAACCAGATTAAAAACCGAAACAATTAATTTCCGATATACCTTTTGCCGCTCCGGATCCTTAATTCCTTCAACTGTATATTTCAACATGTAGCTGTAGGTCTGCTCCAGGTTTCGCCATTCATCAAGATAAACAAGTAAACCACTATCTTTGATCAGTTTTTCCAGCTGATCGAAAGCAGGTTTCAATTTGTGAATCTCAAGATTGCGACAAATCTGATCGTATTGTATTTTAAGTTCCCTTTCAGTCATTCTATATCAAAATTAGTTGAATGACGGAAGATATTCAAAAAACAATCCAATATTTATTTGCTGTTGATTTGGCGGATTAAACAATGAAGAAACCTGACAAAGTAACAAAATGGCGGACTTATTTGGTCTGACATTTTTATAGATCATATTACAGACAAAAAACGACTGGAGCCATTTTATAGCAAATCTGTTATTAAAAATGTCAAATTAAATTTATATTTACACAAATAATTTTGAACATAAATTCACATAAAGATGGTTATAATTCCTGAAGAAGTAGTACAAGCATGGGAAAAAAAACAGAAGGCAGTGGTTTTAACAACAGTATCTAACGATGGGATTCCAAATTCTATTTATGCTACTTGCGCTGCCTTATTCGAAGGCAATAAAGTATTGATCGCCAACAATTTGTTTCAAAAAACATACAATAATATTTTGGGATGTGATAAAGCAGCTGTTTTATTTATTTCTGAAGATTTCAAAAAAGCATACCAGTTTAAAGGATGCGTAAGCTACAAAACAGAGGGAAAAGAATTCGATGATATGAAAAAGTGGAATCCACCACATTTGGAAGGTCGCGGAGTTGCTATTCTCGATGTTCTGGAAATTTATTCCGGAGCAGAAAAATTAGTATAATTTTCGGCTGTTCCTTCCCCAAAAGGAAAGATCAATGATTAAAACTGATCCAATAAAATTATAGTTTTGTTGTTAAATCGGTATTAGAGATTCTTCGCTACACTTCATTAATAGTGTAACGAAGTATCTCAATTTTTTATTACGTGTTTTCCTTTACTCCAAATTTCGGATCAATTTTAATAAAAGGCAATACAAATAAAATAGGGAGCGTACAAAGCATCACCCAAACGAAGAAACTTTGGTAACCAATAATTTCCTGCAACCAGCCACTTAACATCCCCGGGATCATCATTCCCAGAGCCATAAAACCGGTTGATATGGCATAATGAGCCGTCTTGTATTTCCCTTCCGAAATATAAATGCAAAACAACATATACGCAGTAAAACCAAAGCCGTAACCAAACTGTTCAACTACTACTGCTGCTGATATCCACCATAATGAATCGGGCGTAAACCACGAAAGAAGCAGGTAGCAAACGTTGGGTAAGTTAATTGCCACAGTCATCCACCACAACCAATATTTCAAACCTTTGCGAGAGGCAACAATTCCTCCCAATATTCCGCCAATGGTAAGGGCAATCATTCCGGCAGTTCCGTAAACCAGTCCAAGGTCTCCGGTTGTAATACCCAGACCGCCAACTTCGCGGGCATCCAGTAAAAACGGAGAAGCCATTTTTACCAACTGCGATTCGGCCAGACGATACAACAAAAGGAACAGCAAGCCTGCAACAATTTCCTTTTTGCGGAAATAGGCTGCAAACGTTTCAAAAAACTCACCAAATATGCTTTTACCTTCTGTTTGATTGGAAACATCGGTTGCCGGGCGTGGCAATGCAAAACGATGGTACAAAAAGAACATCGCAAATAAACCTGCAATACAGCCAAACACCACCGACCACGCAAACTTGATATTCCCTGAACGGCCAATAAAAGTGGCACTGGTAATCTTTTTTAATTTCGGATCGAGCTGAACGATGGCAAAAGCCGGCTTATCCCAGTTGTTTTCGTTGAATTCGAAACGATATTCTCGAATAAGATGAATGTTTTTATCTCCCTTATCATATCCAAAATTCAAAACCAGTTCCTGTCCCGGCTCCGGTTTTTTTGACAACTGAATCGGGATAACTGCCATATTTCCAACCTTATCTCCTACTATTATATTCTTTTTATTGAATTTCTCTTTTAAAAATTCTTTTAACGGAATTGAAATTTCCCGGGTCCACCAACCGGCATCTTTAGCAGCTACAGGAGTTTCACCTGCATAAAATTTATTCTGAACGTTCCAGTTTTCTATTTCTTTCGAAAGCTCAGCAGCTTCTTCTTTTTTAATAACTCCAACGGGAATCTCCAACTCATCCTGCGAAACGAAATAAATATCACCGGTATTGTCCAGCCCCTGATAGGTTTCCGGATTGAAAGTTATTTCATTGACCGATGAATTTTGAGTAGTTACCTCAACTTTTAATGGTTCCAGTCCGGTTGCGGTTTCAAGCGTCCCGGCCAGTATAACCAGCAATCCCTGTCCGGCAAGCATGGCAAAACGATAAAAAGTACTGCGGATTCCCACAAAAAATGACTGGTCGCCCTGCGAAAGCCCAAGCATATAAAAACCATCTGCAGCAATATCGTGCGTTGCCGAACTAAAAGCCAGCAGCCAGAAAAAAGCCATCGTATATCTAAAGAAATTACCTGAAGGAATAGTCAATGCAATTCCTGCCAAACCTGCTCCAATTAGCAATTGCATTATAATAATCCAGAATCGTTTGGTTTTCAGAATATCCACGATCGGACTCCAAAGAGGTTTGATTACCCAGGGCAGGTACAACCAACTGGTATATAATGCGAATTGAGCGTTAGATATACCCAGCTTTTTATACATAATAACGGAAACAGTCATTACCATAACATAAGGTAATCCTTCTGCGAAATAAAGCGATGGCACCCAAAACCAGGGCGATCTTTTTTTTATTGGCATAATTCTATAATTAAATCTCAAATGTTAAATCACAAATAATAACCAAATTTCAATCTCCAGGTTACCAACACCTGAATTAATAATTATGGAATTATATGAATTGTGATTATTTTGAATCTTGGTTATTGTTTTATTTTAGTTTCTTCTAATAGCGTTTTTCCAAAGTTATATTTTTAAAATAATGATGCAGGATTTCGTCGTATTTATATCCCTTGTGTCCCATTACTGCCGCACCGATCTGGCACAGTCCCACTCCATGTCCCCAACCGGCTCCGTGAAGGATAAATTTCTGAGGAACACCATCCACAACATCCTGTTTTTCAACTAAGAAAGCTGAACTGTATAAATGAGACTCGCTCAACCACCGACGGATTTCCAACTCTTTACCAACGGTCAACGTCTTTTTCGAACCGATTATTTTCAATTTTATTAATCGTCCCGAAACACCACGTTCAACAGGAATCATATCGATTATTTTCCCAAAATCGCGGCCAGAACGACGTAAAATCAGATCCGACAATTCATCGTTTTTGTATTCCGCCGTCCAGCGATAGAAATCTTTAGCGGTCCAGTCGTATTCGTTCAGCACTTGTTTTAATACTTCCTCATCATTGGTGTTACAAAAGGCTTCCGGTGCATTTTTTAACCACGGAACTGCATTTTCTTCCACTGTCAAATCCATTTCAAATCCTTGTGTAAATTCAGGGTTGTCGATTACCGCAGTTAAATACGGATGATTAACAGGTTCCCAGCAATTCTCGAAAACCTCAGCAATTCCACCACAACATTTCGAAAAACGGGCGTCGCAAACCACTCCGTTATATGAAAGAATAATTCCTGCAGTTTCGTTTACAGCTTTTACAACATTCGGATTATGTGAACGCGTTGTTCCCTGATAGCGCTGACAATGATCGTCGGCACACACATGAAAATTCACATGATCTTCGCGATCGTACCATTTTATATATTCATCTTCCGATTCGAAAGTACTTTCATATTGAACCTCGGTTTCGGTGAGGTTGTCCTGTTTTTCAATCTGGGCGATCAGCCAGCTCCTCGAAATAATAGCGTGCGCTTTAAGCAAATCCAATGAACTTTTAGCGCTCATTTCCGAAGAGATAACACTAATCAGGTAATTTTCTATTGGCAAGACGTTAATTGCTGTCAACTTTCCATCTTCAATAATGAATTTTAAGCTCCCCCGAAAGCTCTGTGTTTCCTTTTGTTCCCAGTGGAAATTTACCCCAATGGTCACATCTTTTAATTCGAATTCCGAGGTTTCGAAATCAACTGGGAAAAAACTCATTTCGTCCATCAATTCTGAAGAACCTTCCAGTTTAATTTTCCCGTTTTCGAGACAGACACACTGTCCCCCTTGCAAAACTTTTTCGGTTCCGTTTAACCGGTATTTTCCCTTAAAGTTAAAATCAATTTTGTCGGCGTTCATTATGCCGACGTGGATATTTGGTTTGTTCATTTTTGTACTAATTCTGTTAACTGATCAAATTTATCGTCCGCCCAAAGAACCTGCCTGAAAATACTTTCGATATCTTCTTTTTGTATTTTTTTGAAATCCTTTTCCAGGGGAGTTATAAAAACGCCACCCATGTCAACCGATGCTGGACTTAAAAGTATGTTGTTCTCTCCTTCCTCAAAATATTGTGACGGTCGATGCAAAGCACGAGGAAAAATAAGAACTCTCCATTTTCCTTCAGCAAAAGATGCGAGAATGTTCATCATGGGTTCTTCTTCCGCAAACACCATTTCTTCGATTGTTTTATAAACAACATCAAACTCCGACACCAGGATTTCTTTATCATCCGACTCTAAAACCAGGAAGTTCCGTAATCCGTCTTTTACCGACCACAGTTCCGGATGCTTCTCTTCTGCCTTTTTACCGTATTTATCTTTAAGCAACTCTATTTCATTATCCAGTGGCATAAAACCACGGTTTCCTGCCTGAAAATGAAAATGATCGGGAGCGGAAGCGCCACATTTAGGTCCGTTGTAAAATAGGGTAAAACCTTCCATCTTCTTCGCCAGATCCAGCATACTTCCAAAGTTCCATTTTATTCGTTGCGGTGTGTGCTTAAAAGAAGGAATCGTAAAATGTTCTGGGAAAATCGGAAAAGGATTTACCAACACACAGAAATCTCCAATTGTAATTCCACGTTGTTCTTTAGGACGATTTGCCTCGCACAAAAAACAGGCACGCTCCTCGATTGATTTTTTATCCACTTTTGCTGCCGAAGAAACAATCCGGCCGGGATTAAACTGTACTTTTATGGTAAATCCAACATACGCAAACTCGCGCACTTGAACCTGTTCAAGCCCTGCAAAGTTTTTTCCGGCCAGCTCCCATTCTTCCATCTGGGAAGCAAGCAATTGATTTATTTCGGTTGAAATTGAATTCATTAATATTCTTTCCTGGTTCACGCAAAATTCGTTAAGTATGTCGCAAAGCCCACAAAGAACCTCCTTTGCTCACTTTTTGCTTCTTTGATCCTTTGCGTGAAATAAATTCCTAACTTCTATTTTTCTTTTGACGGGCTTTTAATTCAATAGTCCGAATCCGGTCTTTGTAAGTGTTATGCGCGTTCATTTTTACAATATCCAAAGCAGCATCGGAGTTGTCATCCCAACGGCGGCACAAATAAAGATTATCATAAATACGTCCAATCTGATAATTTCTCGAAATGGCCAGTCCAACTGCGTAATCTTCACCATAACTTGTATTCGGGATCTTTACATCGCGAAGTACCGGTGTATAAAATGCCCTGGGCGCTCCCAAACCATTGATCCGAAGCGCGTTATTTTTTCCATTGTCGGGAGTCCATTCTTTGTGATCGATAATGCCCGGAGGAATTTCTTCCAGATTGAAATTCACCAATTGGTAAGTTCCAACAACCATGGCACATTTTTCCTTTTCAAACACATCCACAACCTTTTGCAGCGTATTTTCATCTTTATAAATATCGTCGCTGTCGAGCTGAACCGCAATCATCCCGCAACGAGAATCGTGTACAGCAAGGTTCCAGCAACCGCCAATTCCCAGATCTTCACGTACCGGAATAATGTGAACAACCCGTTCATCCTTTTCTGCAAACGAACTGATAATTCCAGTGGTTCTATCTGTTGAATGATTGTCAACGACAATCAAATTGAAATCGAAATTCGTTTTCTGCATTAATACAGATTTGATGGCATCAGCAATGGTTTTTTCACGGTTACGAACCGGAATTATAACTGAAGCCTTTTTTTCAAAATCCTTTTCGTTAAAATTAACAGGAGTAAAATCAGGGCTCAGCCAAGCTCCCACATCTTTTAAATGTTCGGTTGCGGCTTTTTCCATTTCAATCTGCACCTGTCGGTTTTTTGGATCAACGTAATCGAAAATCTTCTGCCCGCTTTTTCGGGTGTCGGTTTCATCGATGGTGTACAAAAACTCGGGAATCCGTAAAAATTCACCCTGCTGAGCGACTTTTAAGCGCAGGTAATACAATCCGGCAAAATCAAAATCCTGAGTCATATTTTTTACGGCTGTTTGCAGCGAGTCAGCTTTATACAATACCATTGGCCCAAAATTAAAATCGTCGCGCAAGCTTCCCTCCTGGTAATCAATAACAGGATGCAAGGCCAGCTTGCCTTCTTTTATTTCATAATAATCGGAATATAATTTCACTGCGCCGGTCGATTCTGCCGCTTCCACCATCCGTTCAACCGCAAATTGCCCGAGTTTTACATCGGTAGTTTTGGTGAGCATCAACAAATAATCAACTCCATTTGACGCGTCCGAAATTGCGCGGATTGTTTCTGTACCGCTTAAATTTTCAAACGAAAACGGTTTTGCTTTTTCACCGGCTTCAGCCACAATATTTTCAGGAAGATAAATATTCTCTACCGAAGGATTTGCCTGCAATTCATTTATCATTTCTGATACTCCGGCAAAATTATCGGCAGGTATAAAACAGTTTATTTTTATCATGATTTTTATTCTGGTTACGAGCTTCGAGCCACGAGCTGCCATGTTTTAGCTACAAGCCTCAAGCTACTAGTTTTTTATATTCTTTAAACTAATTGTCAAACAACTCCAGTATTTCTTTCATTAATTTTTTTCGTTGGCTTTCTCCTTTTATCGATTCAAACGGAAATCCAAGAGCAACAACTTTGTGAGTCTTTTCGCTAAAAACTCCGGCGCTCACATTATTTTCATTGTAACGGAAAACAGTTTGCCCACTCTTATCAAATGGTTCAATTCCATCCGGTGCTTCAACGGGGTATTGTTCCAGGTTGTAATCCGTATTGAATTCACCCGTAAAATTTAATTTTTCCGAACTGGCATAAAACTGCCCGTTTTTCACAGCATGATTGGTCCGCCATTTAAAGCCAAACAAATTGCCAATCCGTTGCACTTGTTTTTTGTCTTTCGAAATCTCCGAACCAATATTTGCCCCCGAAATAAGGACACTCCCACCATTTTCCGTAAAATCTTCGAGTGCGCTTAACATCTTATCGGTATAAATTTCAAAATATTTTGTTGAATCCTTTCCCGGTAAAAGCGTTGTTTTTTCTTCTCCGTAGAGCAAATCTACCATTTCATATTTATTCATTTCAACTTGTCCATCTTCAAATGCCTCGTCACTGCTAGTAACAAAACTATAACCGGCTGAAAGAATGCTATTTCCATGTACATACGAAAAATCAAAGGTATTTCCACGAAAAATTTTTGTTTCCAAATCAGCATAACTGGCACCGTGCCCCGGGCTGTCATCATCCTGCCAAACAGATTTGCTGTTAAAATCATATTGGTCCCCCGTTGTTGAAATATCGAAACCATAAGCCACTCCATGGTCCAACTGACGCAATACGCCGGATAAAGAATCCGTTACGAAAATTTCCGGACCGTCAACACGATCAAATCCATTTACTATCAGTACTTCGCCTTTGCTGTTATCTGCAATTCCCAACGAAATAATTTCAGACGGAAAACTTTCGCCACCATCATTTAATGCTGTAATTTTGAAACCGTAAACTGTTTCCTTTTCAAGATTGGAAATTGTAATCTCAGGAGATTCTACCACAGTTCCGTTATCGAACCCCAAATCACCGGTTCGTTTGTAAACTACATATTTATCCGGATTTGCTGTCGATTCCAACGGATCTTCAACAGGCTGCCAGCTGATCTTAACAGAACTTTCATTTAAAAATTCAGCTTTAACATGATCAACCGGCAAGGGCTGAACAACGTATTCGTAACCATTTTGTGTTGCCAGAAACCGCAACATTCCTTTATAAACTGCCCGCGAAACATCGAACTTAAATTTCGGATTCAGTACATATTTTACATCATTCAGATTTTGATGCGACAACAATTCCAGCAACATAGTTGGCACCTGCGGGCGATAAGCTTCACTGTATTGCGAATTCCACATTCCACGCCTTGTCCAGTTGCATTTATAAATTGCATTAATATCATCCACAACCTGCGTTTGTATCAAATCCGTTAAATCGCGCGATGCATATTTCGACTGACCGTTGGCAAACACACTTGTATCGCGATTGGTGGAATAAATACCGAGCGTTCCCACAATATCGTCACCGGGAAGAATGCCGGCATCAGTATGAAATGCAAAAGCCATATCAATTGGAATTCCCAATCCCAGGTATTGCCTGTTTTTTACGGGTCCATTGGGCGCTCCCATTAACCAGTCAACCCATTCGCCACGACACATGTAATCGTCTTTATAATCATCATTATCGTTGAGTTTCCACACCAATGTATCGGGAGCTCCGGCATATTGTGTATAATAACGGGCGCCTTCGAAAAACTTCGCGCGGCCTGCAGTTTTACCATTTCGCTCTATTACTCCCATTCCTCCGCCAAACCGAACCGCATCGGCTGAAAAAGAATGGTCAGAACCTTCAGGAACGATCAGCTCAACTTTACCTGATTTTTTATCAAGTCCCTTATTAAAACGAAATTTATCGAGGTAAATCCACGTTCCATAACCCATTCGTTGATCCACTTCAAAATCTGTCGTTCCTCCGGTATGATGAACCCGGTAAATAACCTTTCCATCACCTTTTCCATAAGAAACGTAAACGGCATATTCACCTTTTTCCGGGATATCAGGAATATAAGTTGCCCCATTCGCTCTTTTAGAACTTTTGAATTGAATGAAGGTTCCCAACTGAAATGGATTCTCATTTTTGTAAGGCTGATTTCCGATGGTAAAGCCAGTTTCCTCCGATTTCTTTCCTTTTGGTTTTTTGAATTTGCTTTTTCCTGTTGAACCATTATTATCAACAATTACTTCATTAGTTTGCCAGTCACGCTCGCGCGGAATAAAAACATTGGCGCCGGCATTTTCCAACATCGGAGCAATAAAAGGAATTACAAAAGCCGTGGGCGAAATATCTTCAAGAGTTGAAAACAGCCTGGCGCGCTGCCATTCCCAGCGATCGAATTTTGGCTCGTAATACCAGCCATGACTGTTCCACAGAGCAATATTCGATTTGTTTAATCCCGCTGTAATTTGAAATGGTTTTTGTCTGTGAACCACATTTTTTCTAAAGGCAGATTCTCCTTTTGGCGTTAATCTTGATTTAGTTTCATCTAAATCGGTACGATAATAATTTGGAACTAATTCTGATAATTCTTCTTTGTTAGCTACTATTTTAAGTGGAATCTGAGAATAATCTACGAGTAATAAAACTCTGAAAGAATCCGTCAAACTTGCAAGATATTGCTCCCGAACCGGCATTTCAGCCAAAGCTTTATTAAACGAAATAATTAAAGTATCGCGGGTTTCATTATAAAACACAGTATCAACTTTTACTTTTTTCCCATTACGATAATTCTGATCACCGATATAAAAATCGGTACTGGTTTTTTCTTTTAATTGGGAATTTAATATGATTTTCAGGGAATCAACAGGTTGAGCCATTCCGTTGAGACCGAGCCCTGAGAAAAACGACATGAGTGCAATGGCAATCAGCAACTTAATTTTAAAACTTTGTTTTTTTTTATCGTATAATTGGTTCATTACGAGAACAATTTCAAGATGGAAAACAAATATATATCAAAATTTGTATTACATATTACAAATGCCAAAAAAAATTGTACATTTGTGCCAACTGAATTTAACGGCAACTAAATTAATTGAATTATAGTATCGATGATAGTAATTGCTGATAGCGGTTCATCAAAAACTGATTGGCTTTTTGTTGAAGGAGAGCAGGAAATCTCTGTTCAGAGTCCGGGCATTAATCCCTTTTTTCAGAATTCTCAGGAGATATATGAGAAACAAAATCCATTGTTTTCTGATGAATCAAAACAACAAACTACCGAAGTTTATTTTTACGGTGCAGGTTGCATTAAAGGCAAATCGGATTCTATTGTTACCGAAGCTCTCATAAAAATCTTTCCTCATGCACAGATTTTTGCAGAGGACGATATGATGGGTGCTGCACGTGCAGTTCTGGGAAACTCTAAAGGTATTGCCTGCATTCTTGGAACCGGATCGAATTCGTGCTTTTACGATGGAGAAAAAATCACAGATAAAGTGCCAACCCTGGGATTTATTCTTGGTGATGAAGGAAGCGGTAACCATATGGGAAAATTATTCCTGAACGATTACTTCAAAAGGGCTATTCCGGACGATTTAAAAGTAAAAGCAGACAAAAATCTCAATCTTGAAATGGCCGGTGTTCTTCATGAAATATATAGAGAAGAATATCCGAATCGTTACCTGGCAGGATATTCAAAATTTCTATTTGAGAATATAAATCATAATTACGTTCAGAACCTTGTAAAGAGGAGTTTTACCGAATTTTTCTTCAGAAATATTGAACGTTATAAAGATTATAAAAACGTGGAGGTAAATTTTGTTGGGTCCATTGCTTTTCACTATGCAGGTCTGTTAAAAGAAGTAGCGTTCGACCGTGGAATAAGTATTGGAAAAATCATTGATAAACCGATTGACGGATTAAAAGAATTTCATCAATCAGAAACAAATTAAAAAAATAAGACGTATGCAAATCCCTAAATAGTGACAGGAACAAAAGCATACAAACGATAAAAATTAGAATGAAAATTACAGAATCATCATCATTATATGATAACCTCGACAAGATGTCGGTAAACGAAATCCTGACGAATATTAATAATGAAGACGCAAAAATACACCTTGCTGTCAAAACCCAAATACCACAAATAGAGAAACTGGTTAGCCAACTGGTTGACCGCGTAAAATCGGGAGGTAGACTGTTTTACCTTGGAGCCGGAACCAGCGGGCGTTTGGGTATTCTTGATGCTTCCGAAGTTCCTCCCACATTTGGGATGCCTTACGGAATTGTAATAGGATTGATTGCCGGCGGAGATACTGCGATCAGAAAAGCTGTTGAATCTGCAGAAGACAGCATTCAAGGTGGCTGGGATGATTTACAAGAGTATAACATTAACGAAAAAGATACAGTTGTGGGAATTGCCGCGTCGGGCGGGACACCTTATGTAATTGGTGCTCTGGAAGATGCCAATAAAAATGGCCTACTGACCGCCTGCATCACCTGTAATCCGGATTCTGCTATTTCAAAAGTGGCACAAATCGCCATCGAACCAATTGTTGGCCCCGAATTCCTGACCGGAAGTACTCGTATGAAAGCTGGGACAGCTCAAAAACTGGTACTGAATATGATCACCACTTCGCTGATGATTAAATTGGGTCGTGTTAAAGGCAACAAAATGGTTGACATGCAACTTACCAATAAAAAACTGGTTAAACGCGGTGCAAAAATGATTGTTGATGAACTGGGAATAGAATATGAAGAAGCAAAACGCTTATTGTTACTTCATGGTTCTGTAAGGGCAGTTTTAGATAATTTTAAGTAATTAAATAGAAAAAATGTGAAGAGGCTGTTTCTATAGAGACGGCCTTTTTTATTAATCTGATACCAGGTAATTTGGATCACCCGTAAAATCCGGTGGATTAAAGTTTTAAAGAATAATTCTAAAATCAATTGCGATTAATTCCCTGCCGGAGGCCTTCATTTTTGCCTTGATGCAAAAACGAAGCAAAAAAATCAAGGCTTCTTTTGATCTTTACCCTCCGTTTTTATAAAACCAAAATTCGGACGGGTGATCTCCTCGATTCCTCGGAGCTTCCCGCTCTCATTAAGGTTTTACTTCAACTCTGGGCAACAACCAAAAGAGGCCGTCCACTAATGCAACGTCAGCGACATCGAAGCCTGGCCTCGGCCAGTGAGCCGGAAAACAAGCGGTGACGGCGTAAAAAATTACTGCTGTTTGAGGAGGTACGACGAGTTTCAGGAATTTTAGTCGACATCGTGTAGCTTTTCCGAGTGAAGTGGACGCAGCCTTGGGTTTTGTGTTTACTATTTGGGCTAAGCCAAATAGTAAAATCTGTCTGATAAGACAAAAGCTTGTTTCTTATGCTTGGTTTGTAAACTTCTGGAGAAAAACATTTTATTCGCTTCTCCACCGGAAATTTCATGTGATCCGGTAATTTTTTTTCGCACCAAAATCTGGCGTATCCTTAATTGTTAAAACGAAAAGATGTTTTATACCAGATAAACTATCTGCTCTGCGATTTTTTATGCCTAAATTTTAATGATCAACAATATTACAACCAGCTCCTAATTTGTTGTGATTTACAGGGATGTATTTTTCACTGTTTAAGGTAAAGATACTGTTCGGTAATGCACGATGCGAAGATGAGTAAAAATATGCACTAGCCAGTACAAAACCTTAACTAATCGAAAAATACATGATACCAGTAAGTATCTCTAAAATTCTTTGCCAAAGCCTGTTGCGCTCTTTGTTTATTCCCCTGATTTTGCTGAAAGATCTTGTAATATTGCTGAAATCGTTGTTCTGTCTGCGGTTTTATCCGTAGAGTTTTTAAATCAGGCATCTCTCCCACCTTTAACAGTTTATAAGTAGCCACCGCTTCCTCCACATTTTGGGGCAATTCTTTATAACCAGCCTGTTCCATTATTGGCAACATTTTAACAACACCTTCCATATCCTTATTAAACATGAGCCAAGCTAATTTGTATTCAATTGCCGGAATATTTGTGGAATCGACCTGCAACATAAGATCAAGATTTGCAGGAGGATTTTCAGAAAGCACAAAAAAATCGACTTTTGTATCCAGAGCTCTCTTTTTTCCCAACTCCGGATGCACTTCAACCGCCTTGTCGTTGTATAACAAAGTTCTGTATTTTTTAGCCTCATCTCTGTAAAACAATGAATGTTCGAGAATATCAATGTATTTTTCGGCTATTTTATAATTCCCCTTAATCAATTCAGTTTTTATCATCATCTTCAGCACTTCGGGCGAATTTCCTTTCATCACCATGTATTCATAGGCCCAGCGCTGTGCCTCGTTTATCATTCCCAGGGCATAATAAAAATAACCTCCGCGCTCCAACACGTTATTTACGATTTGCCAATCTAAAAATAAACTCTTACCATCAGGACTTTGCGGAAAACGGAAAAAAGAACTACTTAAATTGCCGGTTTCTGCAAGGGCAACATTGTTTAAGAAAGCTGTTAATGTATTGGTTGTGGGAAACTGCAGATTAAAACGAATCAGCTCGTCGTATTTTTGCTCATAAAACAACTTCTCAACATGAAAATAGTGCATGTTTTTTTTGTCGATACGGGGAATAACTAAAAAAGTCAGAACAAGAAGAACCACAAATGGAGTTAATTGGCAAACCTTTACTTTTTTTATGGAAAATGAAGAAAATTTGTTTATCTCAATCCGTATCAAAAGCGGGAAGAGAACGATCAATCCAATTATCGGGATGAACAACTTTGTTTGGTCTCCAATATGCGGTATTGAAAACGGATAGCGGATCAGACTCTCTGTGGTTTGAAAAAACAGGATTTCTCTTCCAAAGTAAAAAAACAGAACACTCAACGCCCAAATCACACCTGTTTTTATCCACTGCTTTTGGGATATAGAATAAACAGAGAACAATCCGATTAACAGAAGCGAGAAACCTCCAAACAGGAAATAGAATATCGGGAACAATATAACCGATAACCACTCGTATTTTTTATTGGAGTAGCTTACTCCACAGTAAAATAAGATCAGCTGTATTAAAATCCCCAAATTATTAAATGCCCGGTACTGATAATTCGTCTGCAAATAAAAAAGACCCGCTCCAACTAAAAAAGGCAGAAAATACAAACGTCGCCCGGTTAGAATATATCCCGTTTTTGCCAGCAAATAAATGATGCCGCAAATTTCGAGCATTACTATAATAGTACCGGGCAAATGATAATAATAAAATGCAGTTTGTAATTGAGCAAGGTATTCCAAAAAACCTCCGGGTTGGCTTAAATGTTCCTTCAAATAAGAGAACGTAAGCAAAAACATGGATGATTTTTCCTGGTAGAAAAAAAGGTACCCCGTGAAATAATACAGATAAAAGATACCCGCCAAAAACAAGATCAGGTACGCTGCAATAGAAATAAGTTGGTTCGGTTTATGTTTTAATACGTTCATCGATTTCAATTTAATTTTGTGCCCACTTTGCCTGAATAGCCTCCCGATTGGCCGCATTTCTTATTTTCCCGGGTTTAAAATCAACATCGGCATTTGCAAATTCAGGAATGTTAAAAGTCTTTATAAACTCCTTGTAAAATCCGGGATTTTCCTGTGGCAGCACAAAAGGTTTAGTTGCCTTTCCGTTTTTATCGATATAAGAAATAAAAGGTCGTGCTGTTAATCCATCGCCACGTTTACTGCTAAAAACCAGCCATCTCCCATTCGACGACCAACTGTGATAACTTTCCGAAAAGTTGCTGTTTGTTTTACATTTCGAGATTTCAAAATTGGCCAGATCTATCGAATATAAATCGGCTTCTTTATGCCAGATCGGAAAACATCCGTAATTGTGTAACGTAAAAATCAGCTGATTTCCTTTTGGTGAGATACGTGGAAAAGAAACACTTTTCCCGAGTGTGTCGGCATTAAAAATAAGTTCAGGTTCTCCAAATGTCCTGTTATCTGGATTAAATGCAGCTCGGTATAAATTGTATCTTATTTGGGAATAATCGTATTCTTTTCCGATTTGTGTGGCCCGGCAGAAATACAAAAATTTCCCATCGGGCGACCACTCCGGATAGGTATCCATAAATTGTTTTTCCTTATCCACCGGTACTTGCATTATCTCATTTTCTTTAACATCATACAGAATGAGTGATGAATTTAAATCGGAAACCTCAATTTTTTTGGGCTCCATGGAATGAAATTGCTGAACGACCTTGTTTGAAGAAAAGGCCACATATTTCCCGGAAGGATGCCAACGCGGATATACCGCACCGTTTTGCATTTCAGGAGTTTTTATATTCACTTTTTTTAAGTCTCCGTCTGAATAAAAATAGGTTCCACCTAAATTTCCCCTCATATGGAACATAAAATCTTCGGAATTCTGATAGTTAAATGCATGGCAATTCACACAATTCTGCCCAACAACATTATTTTTAACTACTGCTTTTTCTGTAAAATCTTCGAGGCTGCGCTGCACAATACTCAATTCCGTCCAGCTCTCGTAGCCGGGATACAACATGCGGTAATACAAATATGAGTCGACTTTATCGGATGAAACACTGTTACTAAAAGAGGGATATTGGTGCCATCCGTCCTCTTTTTTTATTAAAACATCATATGTAATTTTATACCCTGCATTTGCAGCCAATAACTTTTCCCATTTCTTCTTTGAAAACTGAAACTCACCATTACCGGAAACTATTTTTAAACGTCCACTATTTTCGCCTGAAACTTTCACATAATATGAATCACCTTCTTCCTCAACTAAAAAATTTAAAGGAGCAATATTTACAGGTATGGTAACATCAGAATAATCAGGATACATACCTAGCGGCAACTTTTCCGGTATCACTTCCCCTCCCGGTTCAGAAGTGCAGGAGCTTATCAAAAAAATTATGAAAAGATATATAAAACTGTATTTCAGGCTCATAAGTAATAGTTTATATCAGCTTAAAGAAAAGTCTGAAAATAATAAAAATCAAACAAAAACCACCCGGAAAAGAACTCTAAAAATTATCAGATTTACAATTTAAATAGTTACGATTCAGAAGTTAAATCCCGTTTTTATTTAGATTTCGTTCAAAAATGAACATTTTAATTACAAATCGTTTTGCAAATAAATTTTAATTTTTACATTTGCTTCATCATTAACAAAATCAGATGAGAAATTTATCTATCAATATTGTGGTCCTTCTAGTAGTCATTCTTGGAATTCCTGAGAGAGGCCAATAATTTGTATAGATAACTAAGATACTTACAAGCCTTTCTCAGAAAACAGAGAAAGGCTTTTTTAATGAAATACAGACAAAAAAAGACAAAAAAGTATGTATCCTTTACGAAGTAATACGACCACACAAGGCCGTCGAATGGCAGGCGCAAGAAGCCTCTGGAGAGCTAACGGAATGAAAGAAGAACAAATTGGGAAACCTGTTATTGCAGTTGTAAACTCGTTTACTCAGTTTGTTCCGGGTCACGTGCATCTGCACGAAATTGGCCAGCAGGTTAAAGCACTTATTGATGCACAGGGTTATTTTGCGGCTGAATTCAACACAATTGCTATCGACGACGGAATTGCAATGGGACACGACGGAATGTTGTACTCGCTTCCATCGCGCGATGTAATTGCTGACAGCGTTGAATACATGTGCAACGCCCACAAGGTTGACGCCATGGTTTGTATTTCGAACTGCGATAAAATTACTCCGGGAATGATGATGGCTGCCATGCGTTTAAATATTCCGGCAGTGTTTGTTTCAGGAGGCCCAATGGAAGCCGGCGAGGTTGACAACAAATTCTACGACCTGGTAGACGCCATGGTTATGGCCGCCGACAACAAAGTAAGCGACGAGCAAATCGCAAAAGTAGAAGCGAATGCTTGCCCAACCTGCGGTTCGTGTTCAGGTATGTTCACTGCCAATTCTATGAACTGTTTAACAGAAGCAATTGGTATGTCACTTCCGGGTAACGGAACCATTGTTGCTACACATGCCAACCGAAACAAGCTGTTTGAAGAAGCCGTTGAAAAAATTGTTGCAGCAACCAAAGCTTACTATTTCGAAGGAGACGATTCGGTTCTTCCACGAAGTATTGCCACCCGCGAGGCATTCCTTAATGCCATGAAACTTGATATTGCCATGGGAGGTTCTACGAATACAGTTCTTCACCTTTTAGCAATTGCTCACGAGGCTGAAGTAGAATTCACCATGCATGATATCGACCAGCTTTCGCGCATAACACCAAACCTGTGTAAAGTTGCACCAAGTTCGCCGTACCACGTTCAAGATGTAAACCGCGCCGGAGGTATTTTATCAATTATGGGAGAATTAGACCGCGCCGGATTGATAGAAACCGACGTTAAACGAATTGACGGGAAAACACTGGCTGAAGCTATTTCGGAATACGATATAAAAAGAGAGACAGCCACCGAAGATGCGATAAAAAGATTTAAATCGGCACCGGGCGGAGGCAGAAATCTTGTAATGGGCTCGCAGGAAACCTTTTATAAAGAGCTGGACGATGACCGCGAAAAAGGTTGTATCCGCGACATGGATCATGCCTATAACAAAGATGGCGGATTAGCCGTACTCTTTGGAAATATTGCAGAGAAAGGTTGCATTGTAAAAACTGCAGGGGTTGATGAATCTATTTATAAGTTCACAGGAACTGCAAAGGTTTTCGATTCGCAGGAAGATGCTGTTAACGGAATCCTGGGAGATACCGTACAAAAAGGCGACGTTATCGTAATTCGTTACGAAGGACCAAAAGGCGGACCGGGAATGCAGGAAATGCTTTATCCTACTTCGTACCTGAAATCGATGCAGCTTGATAAACATTGTGCACTGATTACCGACGGACGTTTTTCAGGAGGGACTTCAGGGCTTTCAATCGGACATGTTTCTCCGGAAGCTGCCGGTGGAGGTGCGATTGCATTGATTCAAAACAACGACAAAATCGCAATAGATATTACGGCTCGTTCTATCAATCTGCTTATTTCTGATGAAGAACTGGCTGAAAGAAGAAAAGCAGAAGAAGCTAAAGGAGCAGATGCATGGAAACCGAAATCGCGTGAAAGAAAAATTTCGAAAGCTTTGAAAGCTTATGCTAGTCTGGTATCCTCAGCTGATCAGGGAGCAGTTAGATTGATAGATTAAGAGACCAAAAGCTAACGACTAATTATTAATAAAAAAGCTAGTAAGCAGAAGCTAGCATCTAAATAGAACAAACATGACAACTAAAAAAGTTACCGGTTCAGAAGCATTGATCCTTTCTTTATTGGCAGAAGGAGTGGATACTATTTTTGGTTATCCCGGCGGTGCGATAATGCCCGTTTACGATGCGTTGTATGATTATGACAAAGAAGTTAGGCACATTTTAACACGCCACGAACAGGGAGCTATACACGGCGCACAAGGTTATGCACGCGTAACCGGAAAACCTGGGATTTGCTTTGCAACCTCAGGGCCCGGAGCGACCAACCTGTTAACAGGTATAGCCGATGCAATGATCGATTCAACTCCTTTGGTCTGCATCACAGGGCAGGTGGCTTCTCCCCTGCTCGGAACAGATGCGTTCCAGGAATCAGACGTGGTGGGCATGTCTATACCGGTCACAAAATGGAATTACCAGGTATCAACACCTGAAGAAATCCCGGCAGCCATAGCTCAGGCTTTTTATATTGCCACAACAGGTCGTCCGGGACCGGTTCTTATTGATCTTACTAAAGATGCACAATTTGGAGAACTGGAATTTAAATACAAAAAATGTACAAAAATCAGGTCATACGTTCCGGAAAGCCGCGTTGATCCGCACCAGATAAAAGCTGCCGCCGACTTAATTGATGCAGCTCAAAAACCGCTTTTACTTTTCGGACACGGGATAATAATTGGTAATGCAGAAGAAGAACTGAAAGCATTTATCGAAAAAACCGGGATTCCGGCTGCCTGGACATTAATGGGCCTTTCAGCTCTGCCAAGCGCGCACCCACTTAATGTAGGAATGTTAGGTATGCACGGTAATTATGGGCCAAATAAACTAACAAACGAAGCCGACCTGATTATTGCAATCGGAATGCGTTTCGATGACAGGGTTACCGGAAAAGTTAGTCAATATGCCAAACATGCCAAAATCATTCATTTTGAAATAGATCCGGCAGAAATCAACAAAATAATTGAAACAGATGTAAGTGTTTTAGGCAACGCCAAAAAGTCGTTGAAAATGCTTATTGATAATGTAAAACCCAACAAACACGATGAATGGCTGGAAGAGTTCAGAAAATGCGATGAAGTTGAAAACGAAAAGGTTTGGCAAAAAGATTTGTATCCAACCAAGCCGGGATTAACCATGGGTGAAGCTGTTCGTATTGCATCTGAAAAAACGAATCACGAAGCCATTTTGGTTACCGATGTGGGCCAGCAACAAATGATTGCCCAGCGTTATTTCAAATTCACAAAAACAAGAAGTAATGTAACTTCCGGAGGATTGGGCACCATGGGATTTGGACTTCCTGCAAGTATGGGAGCTCAAATTGGAGCACCCGACCGTACCGTAATTGCCATGATTGGAGATGGTGGTTTCCAGATGACAATACAGGAACTTGGTACTATCGCACAAAATAAACTTCCGGTTAAAATAATGTTGCTGAACAACAACTTCCTTGGTATGGTCCGTCAATGGCAACAATTGTTCTTCGAGAGAAGGTACTCATATACAGAACTTCATAATCCAGATTTTATAACGATTGGTAAAGGATTTGGAATTGAAGGCCACACCGTTGATAAACGTGAAGACCTTGATGCCAGTATCCAAAAAATGATCGACCATGATGGTCCGTATCTGCTTGAGATTAAAATTGAAAAAGAAGATAATGTGTTCCCTATGGTTCCAACCGGTGCTTCTGTTTCTGAAGTAATTCTGGAAGCATAAAGGAAGTTCAAAGTTCCAAATTATAGAACAAATTTAAAAACGAACAAAATGAGACAAGAATATATTATCACCGTTTTTTCAGAAAATAATATTGGTTTATTAACAAGACTCACCAATATATTTACACGAAGAAAAATAAATATCGACAGCTTAACAGTTTCAGAATCAGCAATACAGGGAATTTACAAATTTACCATCGTTATTAAGTGTACAGGAGAAATGGCAATTAAGGTGGTAAGCCAAATTGAAAAACAGGTAGATGTATTAAAAGCATTTTACCATACTGACGAAGAAATGATTTTTCAGGAAATTGCTTTATACAAAGTTCCCATTGAACCCATTTACGAAAGCGATACCATTGAAAATATAGTTCGGAAAGCCGGTGCTCGCATCCTGGAAATAACCAAGGATTATGTGGTTATTGAAAAAACCGGGCATAAAGAAGATACGCAAGCTTTGTTCGAAGAACTGAACAAATTCTCGGTAATGCAGTTTATTCGTTCCGGTCGTGTTGCAATTACCCGCGATCCGATCGAACGTCTTTCTGAATTTTTAAAGGAAAGAGATGCATTTCTGAATAGCTTTGATTAATAACAGATTTTATTGTCATAAATACCTGCCCGGCAGAATTCTTTTCTGTCGGGTATTTTTTTTTGTCTCACGTTAAAAAATCTCGATCTTCACGAAAATTAATCATTTGTCATACAAATTTTGTTGAATTTTTTAGCATCTTGCATTAAAAATTGCACAAAACAATATGAGCCTTTTAATAACTGAAGTTGAGATATACCAGTCCCCAATCAAATTGAAAGAACCTTTTGTAATTTCATTAGGCCCCATGGACCATGCACAAAATGTTGTAGTTGTCATACATACTAACAATGGAATTACAGGTTATGGTGAATGCAGTCCGTTTATGACTATTAACGGAGAAAGTATGGAAACCTGTTTCGTGGTGGCTCAGTACCTGGCAAAGGTGCTGAAAGGAAAAGATCCTGGGAACATTGAAGAATGCACCTCTGCCATGGATAAAACAATTTATGGCAATTCGAGTATTAAAAGTGCCTTCGATATGGCGTTGTATGATATTGCCGCTCAAAAGGCCGGGCTTCCGTTGTATAAATACCTGGGAGGCACCAATAATAAACAAATCCAGATCGACTACACAATAAGTCTCACTAATCCCGAGAAAATGGCCCGCGATGCTGTTAAAATTGTAAATAATGGCTTTGAAATAATTAAAGTTAAACTGGGGCATTCGAAAGAACAGGATGTTGAGAGTATAAAAAAAATAAGGGAAGCTGTGGGATATGCAATTCCCATTCGCTTAGATGCCAACCAGGGCTGGAGTGCAGAAGAGGCATCGGAAATTTTGGAAAGCCTGGCTCCTTATAAAATACAACATTGCGAAGAACCCATCCCCAGGTGGGATTTTATGGAATTATCAGAAATACGTAAAAAAAGCCCAATTCCAATTATGGCCGACGAAACGTGTTGCGACCATCACGATGCAAAGCGCCTGATTGCTCTTAATGCCTGCGATCTGATCAATATCAAACTCAGCAAATCGGGAGGTATTTACAAGGCATTAAAAATTGCACAATATGCAGAAGATGCCAACATAAAAATACAGGTGGGAGGTTTTCTTGAAACACGGCTTGGATTTACTGCATCTGCACACTTTTCAATGGCAAGCGAGAACATTGTTTATTACGATTTCGACACCCCGCTTATGATGGAAGAAGACCCGGTTGAAGGTGGAATTCAATACAAAGAAAAAGGAAAAATTTCGTTACCTGATACGCCCGGCCTGGGAGCATCTATCAATAAAGACTATCTTAAAAGTTTGAAAAGTATTGTGGTAAAATAAATTATCTGACTGATTATATTTCACACTCTCCGGATTCAAGAATAAGGCGGCAGAAAGCTTACATTTCCCATAATTTCCTTAAACAACAGGTTGTTTCAAGAACAATTATTTTGCATCTTTAGGAAATTAATAATAGGTATTGGTTATGAGTAATACGCTACGAAAGTACCTCGTACCTGAATTTGTATTGGGAGAGGGAGCATCGTCTTTAATAAGCCGATATGTAAAATTTTATAACCCCAGAAAAATTCTGTTAGTTACCGATCCGGGATTAATTAAAGTTGGATTGATTCCCCGAATTGAGAAACAATTAAGATCGGAAAGGATCCCGTACCTTATTTACGACAACATAACACCTAATCCGCGCGATTACCAGGTTATGCTGGGAAGTGAGTTCTATCTGAAAAATAATTGCGATGTAATTCTTGCAGTTGGAGGAGGCAGCCCGATGGATGCGGCCAAAGGTATTGCAATTGTTAGTACCAATCATCAACATATTAATAGTTTCGAAGGAGTGGATAAAATATCAGTTCCAATTCCTCCGCTAATTTGTGTACCAACCACGGCAGGTACTTCTGCTGACATTTCACAATTTGCTATTATTTTAAATTCTGAATCGAAACAAAAACTGGCAATAATAAGCAAAGCTGTTGTTCCTGATAATGCACTGATTGATGCTGAAACAACCTTAACCATGGACAACGAACTAACTGCTGCCACAGGAATAGATGCACTGGTTCATGCCATAGAAGCTTATGTTTCGAATGCAAGTTCGGCCATTACCGACATTAATGCGCTGGAAGCAATTCGGATTATTTCCAAATACCTGCCGCTAACATTAAATTCGCCCGAGAATATTGAATACCGAAAAAAAATGATGCTGGCAAGTTTGTTGGCAGGTATGGCCTTTTCAAATGCCAGCCTCGGACTCGTTCATGCCATGGCACATGCGCTGGGCGGATTAAAGGATGCGGCTCACGGTATATGCAATGCAATACTGATTGATCATGTTATAAATAACAATTTTGATTCAGCACCAAAAGAATACAGAGAAATTGCCAGCGCTTTTGGAGTCGATCTAAAATATTCAGACAAAAACGTTGTAAAAAGGTTGCTGATCGAAAAAATCAGGGAATTTAAATATGAATGTGGAATCCGCTCATCATTAAAAGATATAGGAATTGTTGAATCCGATTTTCAGAGTCTTGCTGAAAAAGCAATAGAAGACCCGTGTATTGTTACCAATCCCCATGATAGTAATATTGAGGACATAATTAACGTATTCAGAAATGCCTGGTAAAAAACAAACAGACATAAGAGATAAAATAATAGGATTAGGGGAACTTTCTCATCAGAAAAACTACTATACTCAATTAATAGAACAATTTGAGGAGGTAAAAAGGCAAAAGGAAATTCTTGAAAAACAAAATCAGGAGCTCATTGAACTGTTAAAAAGGTTATCAGCGGCAAAAGAAAAAGCCGAAGAGTCGGAAAAGTTAAAATCTGCATTTCTGGCAAATATGAGCCATGAGATCAGAACTCCGATGAATGGAATTATCGGATTTACCGATTTATTAAAAACACCGGGATTAACAGATGAAGAGCGGCTGCGGTATATAGAGATTATTCAAAAAAGCGGCGAGCGGATGCTCAATACCGTTAACGACATTATTGATATTTCGAAAATCCATGCCGGGCAAATGGATGTACATATTAGTGAAATAAACATTGTTGACGAAATTAATTCGCTTTATACGTTCTTTAAGACTCAGGCAGAAGAGAAAGAGCTGACATTAAATCTTTCAGGAGATGAGCTTGAAAATCAGTTGATACAAACCGATCTTTCCAAATTCAACTCAATTCTCACCAATCTTATTAAAAATGCCATTAAATACACGAATTCGGGATCGATTGAACTAAAATACGGGAAACAGGATAATAACTTTCTTTGCCAGGTAATTGATACGGGAACAGGAATTCCTGACGATAGAAAAGATGCTATTTTTCAACGATTTATCCAGGCAGATATTTACGACAAAAGAGCATTGGAAGGTTCTGGACTGGGACTGGCCATTGCAAAATCATACGTAGAAATGCTGGGAGGAAAAATATGGGTGGAAAGTAACGAAGGGCAAGGATCAACTTTTTCATTTACCCTCCCCTGGCAATCTTCTCAGGAAAAGAACGATTCATTTAATTCGCATAAATTAATTTCAAACAAAGAACTGCTGGAGAAAAATCTTCAGGTATTAATTGTTGCTGAAGAAGAAATAAATGTATATCATCTAACTGTTCTTTTAAGCCCCCTGGTACAAAATATATTCAATGCTAAAAATGCTGATGAAGCCGTAAATCTATTAAAACAACATCCCGAAATCAGCCTGGTTTTTATTGACGTTAAGATGCAAAGCCAGGACGGATACCTGGTTGCACGCGAAATCAGAGCCATGAACAAAGATATGATAATCATTGCCCAAACTGATAATGACACAAAAGAAGAAAGTCAACACATCCTCGATACCGGATGCAATGATTATATTTCTGTTCCCTTTGGAATAGAACAACTTATTAGAACCGTTAAAAACAACATAAAATAGATCGGGATAAGCGGATTAAGCAAAAGATATTCCTCCATATATTACAGCAGCCCGCGAACCGCTTTCGTATGCTGGTATTAATGTAATTGGACTGAAACGCCGGGGATTTGAACAGGAAAAGCTAAATGAACTGAAAGAAATCTACCGAATAATTTTTCAGCAAAAGAGAAATATTTCTTACGCCATCAGTTTTATCGAAAATAACTTCAAACAAACCCTGGAAAGAGATAAAATTATTAGTTTTATAACTCATTCTAAACGAGGAATAATAAAAGGACATTTTGAATAGAAGTCCGTTTATTATCCACCTAAAAATTAAACCTATGAAGAAACTATCGACCTTATTTTTAGCAGCATTAATCAGCATTACTGCGCTGGCTCAGGAAAACATGCTTTGTGTTGGCCGCCATTGGACAGAAGATGAAGCCAACCAAATAATGAAAGAATTTGCATCGGACTGGAACGATCTGGAGAGTTGGGAAAAACGAGCTGAAAGAATTAAACAGGGCATTATTGAAGGAATGCAACTGGATAAAATGCCCAAAATAGAAGGGAATTTTAATACCATACTTCACAGCACAAAGGAAATGGATGGATACATTGTTGAAAATATTGCTATAGAAAGTTTTCCGGGATTTTATGTTACAGGTAATTTGTACCGCCCTGCATTTAAAGCGGAAAAATATGCAGCTGTTTTATCTCCACATGGTCACTTAGCCGACAAGCGTTTTACAGATTATATACAAAAACGGGCAGCTGTACTGGCCCGAATGGGAGCCATTGTTTTTGCCTACGACATGATAGGTTACGCTGAGAGTACACAGGTTAATCATAAAATGCCAATTGCATTGTTACTACAAACATGGAACAGCAAACGCGTGCTCGACTACCTACTTTCACGCCCCGATGTTGATCCTGAACGTATTGGAATGACAGGAGGTTCCGGTGGAGGTACACAAACCTTTGTTCTCACTGCCATCGACGACCGCATAAAAGTGTCGGTGCCCGTAGTTCAGGTGTCAGCCCACTTTTTTGGAGGCTGCGTGTGCGAAAGCGGAATGCCTATTCACAAAAGTGCAACGCACCAAACTAACAATGTAGAAATAGCGGCATTGTGCGCCCCTCGCCCACTACTGCTTATCTCGAATGGCGCCGACTGGACCCGAAATACTCCGAATATTGAATACCCTTACATTAAAAAAGTGTATGCCCTTTACAATGCAGAAAACAAAGTTGAAAACGTACACCTTCCGCTCGAAAAACACGATTATGGTTTTTCGAAACGGGCAGCAGCTTATAACTTTTTTGCCCATCATCTAAAATTGAATGCCGGGAATGTTCCTTACGAAGATGGTTATAAGGAAGATTTTGTAAAAATTCTGCCCCGCGAAGATCTGGAGGTTTTTAATGCAGAACATCCACGTCCTGAAAACATGCTGCAAGGCGACGAGGCGGTAATTAAGTATTTGGGGATAGAACTGTAGAAGAGTAGGATTGATGTAAGATTAAAAAAAATTGATGGAGATCTTACGACTTACGACTTTTTACTTGCTACTAATTTCAATTAATATAAGAGCCAAATATTATAAATTGTAATTTTTTTATGTAAAAGACGCAACCTTTTATTGCCTGAATGTATCTTGCAATAAAATCAATCAATTATGAGCCATAAATTAATAAAAGGGTACAACAAATTTATCGCCTTTTTACTATCAATTCTGGGTTTAGGAAGTTCTGCAACATTCACAGCATGTGATATTGTTACCGGAGGTTGTGAATACGGAACCCCGCATGCCAATTTCAAAATAAGCGGAACCGTTACAAATGAATCAGGAGAAACTGTTAACGGGGTAAAAGTTCTGATGATGTACGATTCAACTTATACCGATGCAAACGGGGATTACGATATAGTAGCCGAAGATTTTCCTACCGACCAGACTTTCCCGATTCAATTTATCGATATAGATGGTGACGACAACGGCAAATTGCAAACCTTAGACACAACAGTTGTTTTTGTTGATCCTGAATTTAAAAACGGAGATAAACACTGGTATGAAGGTGAAACGTTAAAAACCTTCGATGTTACGATGAAAGAGGAAGAATAATGAGCGAAAAACTCTCACTTCGCAAAACCATTGCACTTGAACTGTACCGAAAATACCGGGCAAACGAAAAAAAACTTCATCAGTTAAATTACATCTTCTGGGAAACCACCCTGCGCTGTAACCTTAACTGCATTCACTGCGGAAGCGACTGCAAAAAGGAAGCCGACAAAAAAGATATGCCCATTACCGATTTTTTGGCTGCTATTGATGATATAAAAGAAATTGTAATTCCACATAAAACCATGATCGTTTTTACCGGAGGAGAACCTGTTCTTAGAAAAGATCTGGAATTATGCGGAAAACAGTTATATAACCGTGGTTTTCCATGGGGAATCGTTTCCAATGGTTTTCACTTAACTGAAAAAAGGATCAGCTCGTTATTAACGGCAGGAATGCGGGCAGCAACCATTAGTTTAGATGGGTTGGAAGAATCGCACAACTGGATGCGCGGAAACAAAAACAGTTTTAAAAATGCCGTTGCAGCCATTTCGAACCTGGCAAAAATTCCTGATTTACGTTTTGACGTGGTAACCTGTGTGAATCGCAAAAATGTGAGTGAACTCCCGCTGATAAAAGAGTTATTACTAAAACTGGGAGTGAAAGAATGGCGCATTTTTACCATCGCACCAATCGGTAGAGCTGCCCAAATGCAGGAATTACAGTTACCTCCACAAGAGTTTAAAAGCGTATTCGGTTTTATCGCATCCGAGCGAAAGAAAAAAGAGATGAAAGTAAACTTCGGCTGTGAAGGATTCCTCGGCGAATTCGAAGGAGAAGTACGCGACAACCTGTTTTTCTGCCGTGCAGGAATCAATGTGGCTTCAGTGCTGATCGACGGTTCAGTTTCGGCCTGCCCCAACCTGCGCGAAAATTTTATCCAGGGAAATATTTACGAGGAAAGCTTCAAAGAAATTTGGGAAAATAAATTTCAGCAACACCGCGACAGATCGTGGGCAAAAACCGGAGAATGTGCCTCCTGCAAATTCTTTAAATATTGCGAAGGAAACGGTCTTCATTTACGCGATGAAAAAAACGGAGAGTTGCTGTTTTGCCACTACAACCGAATTAAAGAAGGATCTCATCCAAAATAGTATTAAGACTGCTTCATAAAAATTGTCATCACCGACAGAACCAAACAATTCCTGAATATTACCTAAAAACTACAGATATAAAAACAAAAAAACGGCCGGACATGTAACACCTATGTCAATCCAACGTTAAATTAAAAGTCATATATCCACAAAATAAGTCAAAACTAATCATTTTGGCATTTATAGCTTAATTTTACTGCCAAATTGAATTAGTTCAACAATTATAAAAAGCAGCAAGATGGAAAAAGGACTTAAAAGCAATCATTTTGTAAACCTCAACTTAAACGTCAGAGGTTTAAGCCAGTCGGCTACACTGTTGATAAACGAACGAAGTAACGAACTCATTCAAAAAGGAGAAACGGTTTACAAGCTGGGATTAGGGCAATCGCCATTTCCTGTGCCGGAAATCGTTCAGGAAGCATTGCGTAAGAATGCCCATCAGAAAGATTATCTGCCGGTAAGAGGATTACCGAAATTACGTGAAACAATTGCGGAATTTAACTACCGGCACCAGGGAATAGAATGTTCTGCCGATGACATTATGATTGGCCCGGGCTCGAAGGAACTGATTTTTATTTTACAGCTCGTTTATTATGGAGAATTGATTATTCCAACTCCCAGCTGGGTTTCATATTCGCCTCAGGCGCGCATTGCCGGCCGACATGTAACGTGGGTTCCAACTTCAGAAGAAAATGAATGGAAGCTTGTTCCTGAAAAACTGGATTTGATCTGCCGATCTGATCCCGACCGGCCCCGGGTTGTAATACTCAACTACCCCTCTAATCCAACCGGATCGACCTATACAGAGGAACGGTTAATAAAACTGGCCGAGGTTGCCCGAAAATACAATATTATTCTTATTTCAGACGAAATTTACAGCTTGCTCGACCATAACGGGAAACATGTTTCCATAGCACGATATTATCCTGAAGGAACCATTGTTAGCAGTGGCCTAAGTAAATGGGCAGGTGCAGGAGGTTGGCGACTTGGTACATTTACATTTCCTCCCAACCTGAAATGGCTGCGCGATGCCATGGCCATTGTTGCCAGCGAAACTTTTACATCTACAAGTGCACCAATTCAGTATGCCGCAATTACTGCATTCGAAGACCATCCTGAGATTGATGAATACCTGGTTCACTCGCGCCGGATATTAAAAACACTTGGAAATTACTTTGCCAACCGATTGAGAGAGAAATACATTACTGTACCTACGCCAAGAGGAGGATTTTATCTCTTCCCGAACTTTAACCTATATCGTGAAAGGCTTGCTGCAAAAGGCATTTTAACTTCATTCGAATTGTGTGAAGCAGTTCTTCGCGACACTGGTGTTGCCTTCCTCCCCGGAATGGATTTTGGACGCCAACCGGAAGAATTAACATGCCGGATGGCTTATGTAGATTTCGATGGTGAAACCGTGTTAAAAACAGCCATGAACGAATATAAAGATATGCCGTTAACAGAAGAGTTCCTGAAAAAATACTGTAGCAAAATTGTTCACGCTATTGATAAACTGGAAGTCTGGCTTGATAATTTATAATTTGCCACATTTAAATCAATGAATTCCGGTATTCCTGTGGGCTTTTTCCTGTCACCTTTTTAAAGGAACGGCTGAAATTGCCCAGTTCAGAATAACCGAGAGTAAAACTAACTTCGGAAATGGTCAGGTGATTTTGTTTTAGAAGTTGCCTGGCCAATTCGAATTTGGTCTCCTGCAAAATATTTTTAAACGATGTATTTTCGTGCGAAAGATAACGTTGTAAAGTGCGCGGGCTCAAGCATAACTTCGATGCAACGGTTTCCATATCGGGAAACTGATACTGAATAGTTGACAAGAGTACGGTTTTTACACGGTCGGCTACCGATTCCTCCGAACTCATTTTTCGCAACTGATTTTCCATATGCGACTGAAGCAATCCAAATGTTTCGGGATTAAATGCTTTCATCGGAATCAATAAATCTCTTTCTCTGAAAATCATTTCATTTTGCAGCTGATTGAAATACGGAATAACCCCAAAAACTTCTTCATATTCAATAAATAACTTAGGTTTGTTATGAGTTAAATTTATACGATATGGCTTTACCGAACCATTGGAATTTACTCCGGCAATTACAGCCAGAAAAGCAAACATCCCATCCACCTCGTGAAGAGCCGTTTCAGGACTGTTTAACAACCAGGCATTATTTATCTCATAAACTATTTTCGGGAATTGATGATGCTCAACAAAACTCATTTCCGCAAAATCGCCCTGAATCTTAAAAAACTTACATCCCTGATTAAAAGCCTCTTTCAAATTCTTACAACTGGCACAAAGCATTCCAACTGTTCCTGCAATGTGTGGTTCCTGTCCAAAATGCAATCCGTAAAACGAATCGCCTGTTTGTTTCATTCCAAATTCCATAACCTGTTGAAATTGTTCGAACGAAAAAACTTTCTCAGGATCAACAATTTCTGTCTCCGTAAATCCCGCATTTTTTAATAACGAATCAGTATTTACGCCTTTGGAATGGAGATACTCAATTTGCTTTTTTATTCGGGAAGAATGAACGAACATAGGTTTTGGTTTTGTCGTAATCTAACAAATTTATGGAATTTAATGATAAGCTCTGAATGACTGCAATTTTAAAACTTTGTAGTGTGAAATTAAAATCAAGTTGAACAATCGAAAATAGTAGAAATCATGACTACAAAAACCGTAAAACTCATCGCATTCATACTTCTGCTTGTTCATGGAATAGGACACTTCCAGGGAGTTGTTGCCAGTTTTGGTATAAAAATAAATAATTCGAATGTCCGAGTTTCGTGGTTGCTGAAAAGGCTTGGAGAAAGTACCAATTCCAAAATTTGTTTTATCCTGTTTCTAATAACAGGAATTTTAGGAATATTAACTGCTTTAAGTTTTAGAGGAATCCTGTTTCAAATTTCAAACTGGGAGACACTGGCAGTAATTACAGCCATTTTTTCTATTCTTTGCCTTGTACTTTTTCCAAACGGGTTTGCACAATTCTTTAACAAAATTGGTGCAATTGCCGTAAACCTTACGATTGTTTATTCCATCATTTTAAATAACAATTGGCCGGCAGTTCTTTTCGAGAATTAAGTCACCGCACCTAAAAACTGAATCATGAAAATCGTAAAAGTCATCCTGCAAATAATAAAATGGATTATTATAACCGGCATTGTTTTATTCTCGCTGGCAACCTTATTAAACAAATCTTATCCACAAACAATTATCTTCTGGCTAATAGCTGCAGCCCTGATTTACTGGCCCCGATGCATTGACAAGAAATGGAATAAAAAAACATACCTCATTTCAAGATTTGGATTTATTGTTATTCTTCTTCTGATCCGTTTTTTCATTTTTCCGTCGGAACCTAAAAACAGCATATATTTAAACGAGGACCTGAAAACCGAACTTTACAACATTTACGATGAAAACGTAGAAAGCTGGCCCGCAGGAACCAAAGATATTTTCCTCGACACCGAATACGGAAAGGTTCATGTGTTAAGTTGTGGATCAGAAAATAATCCCCCACTAATAATGATACACGCTGCATCGATGGGGGCACATTCGTGGCTCGAAAACCTTGAACCGCTTCTCGATCGTTACCATATTTATTCTTTCGACAATATTGGCGAAGGCAATAAAAGCGAACTGGATGATGTCACTGTTTTCCCTAAAAATGGTAAAGAACTGGCTGATTTGTACGCAACAATGGCAAATGAACTTGGCATTGAAAGCTGTCCAGTATTTGGCGCATCAAACGGCGGTTTTATCGCACAAAACTATGCATACTACTACCCCGAAAAAGTTGAAAAATTAGCGTTGTTCGGTCCAATGGGTTTAACACAGCTGAGCGGTAAAAGTATTTTTATGCTGGGTGCAGCAACCATGTATCCGCTCGATTACATAAGAAATTCTGTTACTCAATGGGCTTTGGGAGATAGCCAACAAGTACTTGAAAATTATGGCGACTGGTTCAACTGTATTCTCAGGGGAACAATTCCGTCGTTGCCCGCACCGGTTCCGATGACAACAGACCAAAAGCAAAAAATGAATTTACCCGTTTTACTTTTCCTGGGAACAAAAGATGCCATTGTTGGAAACGCTGAGCTGGCAAAAAAAACTGCATTGGATTATCCAGATATTCAAATTGAAATTCTGAACTCCGGACACTTGATTGCTGTAGAACAAGCAGAATCTGTAAATCAAAAAGTAGCAGAATTTCTATTTAACGAATAAGCACGATTTCTACCCTGATCATTTATTGAATCAAACCCCTGTATTTTATCAAATAGTACGATCAAGCTAAAATAATAGGGCTCTTTTTTAAAAATAAAGCTCAATACATTCCTTATCTGTAAAGTATTCTCCTTAAATTACATAACCGAAAACCAAATCAAACAAATAATATGAATTTTAAATGCTTACTCTTGGCAGCTGTTTTATTGACGTTTTCTGTCTTTTCATCAGCTCAGGTAATGTACCAACCTAAAAATGAGAATGGATTTTCTTTTGGATCATACGGAAGAGTTGGCGTAGACTGGAGTTTTGAAAACGGAGGTTCAATCGGCCGTCGCTTAAATCTGAACAATATGGGCAGCATTGGTGGAAGGCTTGAAGAACAGGACTACCTGGAATTAATACCGGCTTTTCATTTTAAACCGTTTAAAGAGGACGATCCCACAAAAATTCTGGTACAAACCCGCCTTGCAGTCTATTCAAGAAGCTTGTCGTTGTTCGGAAACTCAAACACCAGCAGCCTTGGAGGACTTACCCTTGCCATGCCGGAAATTTATGCGGAGGCTAAAAATATTAATGGAAAAGGTTTAAACATTTGGATAGGCGCACGACTATACCGAAGCGAAGAAATACACATTGCCGATCACTTTTATTTCGACGATCACGCAGGTCAGGGATTTGGTATTGAATATAAAAATACACGGTTCAGTTCTGTTTTTGTCTCATCTACCGACACCACTGCCAACACTCCTCCATATTTCTACCTGAATATTGGGAATGGGGTTGCAAATCTGGCATTAAGGCAACGTGTTGTATTCATTCTTGAACACGACCTAAAACTTAACGAGAACAACATGTTAACGGGATTATTCGAATACCACCGAATGGGTGATACAGAACTTGAAACGAACATTGAACCACGCGACAATTCCGATGTCATACTAAATTATCCTTCTGATTTTGGACTGGTATTCGGACTTTTGATGAAAAACCAGATAGGAAACGAAGATGCAGGTGAATACCACAAACTTGCGGTAAGATATGGAACTCGTTTGGCTAACGGAGGCGATGGCGGTCAATCAAAAACATGGGTAACTTTCGGTGCTCCCGACCTCGACCAGCTCAATTTCAAAGGGGCCTACTCTCTTTCGCTGGTCGATGAAGTGAAATTTAATATTTCGGAGTCAAATAATTTTAACGCCTACCTGATTTTCACAAAAAGTAAAGGTGCTGCTGCATCAAATCACAAAGCGGAGACTTACCTTGGCCGCGAAATTTATAATCGGAAACAGGATTTAACTATTGGATTCAGAGACGTACAGTATATTTCGAACAAGATGCATCTTATTAGCGAATTTCATTACTCGGAACGCACCGATGGTGAAGACGACAAATATGCCTGTGAGAAAGTGAGCCTTTGTCCAACTTTTGTTCCAACAGGATTAAAAAATAGCGGAGCGCGACCTCATTTTCGATTTGTATGCTCACTCTCGCATTACAACGATGCAGCAAAAGAAGCAATGTATTCGCCATATCTTCAATTAGTAGGGCACAAACAGTGGGGTTATTACTTTGGAATTAAAATGGAATGGTGGATTTAAATAACCCCCAAAAAAACAAATACAACATTTTTGATTTTAACAGACTGTTATATAAAATATTACCCCGAACATCCCACACAATAATTACAGTAATAAATAGTTTATTTGTAGTGAAATTTGATTTAACAGACAGAATAATACAATGCTTTGCAGAGATATTATATTTGTCGCGGAAGGTAAAAGCAGAAACTCAAAAACTTTTTAATGACAAACCTGTTGTTTACCTAATTGAAGAATTGAATATTAAATGAGAGCGAGTATTATATTATTAATTCCCCTGTTTATATTTATGCTGGTGGTAGATAGTTACACATACCGTGGTATAAAACCTTTGCTCGCTAAAATCAGATTTCCCTTCATAAAAAAAACACTAAAACGACTTTTCTGGGGAATTCCAATTCTTGTGTTTGCAGGATTTTGCCTGTTCACGTTACGAGTTAAACATGTTAAACAATCTGAGGCATATATTTATGCCGGCTACCTTGTAGTTGCATTTTTATTGTTTTATTTGCCAAAACTTTTATTCATTGTATTTGTATTGCTTAAAGATATTCAACTGATTATATCAAAAGCAATTAACCTGATAAAAAAGAAAAGAGAGAAGGATATTTCACCGATAAATTCGAGTAGAAAAATGCAGAGGACAGAATTTTTATATCAAATGGGATTGGCTGTGGCAGCCATTCCGTTTGCATCCATACTTTATGGAGTAACAAAAGGTAAATTCAATTACCGGGTAATGCGCGAGAAATTAGATTTTGAAAAATTGCCGGAATCATTCAGAGGATTAAAGATTGTTCAGATATCAGACATGCATCTGGGCAGTTTTAATAGAAAGTTTGAACAAGTGGCCAGAGCTGTTGAACTGATCAATGATCAGGAACCTGACATACTGCTTTTTACCGGCGACCTGGTTAATAACTTTGCAGGAGAAACTGATGGCTGGGCTCCTGTGCTATCGAAACTGGAAGCAAAGCTTGGTAAATATTCGATACTTGGAAACCACGATTACGGTGATTACTCGGAATGGAAATCTCCCACAGACAAGGCCAAAAATCTGGCTGACATAAAACGCTTTCACAAAAAAATAGGCTTTCGGTTACTGCTTAACGAAACGGAAACGCTTACCATAAACGGGGAACAAATTGCCCTGGTTGGGGTGGAGAATTGGGGGGCACCACCATTTCCTCAACACGGCGACCTGAAAAAAGCATATAAAGATACGGAACATCAGCCTTTTAAAATTCTGCTGAGCCACGACCCTTCGCACTGGGATGCAGAGGTATTACAAAAAACTGATATCGATCTCACATTTTCGGGGCATACTCATGGAATGCAGTTTGGAATTGAACGTGCCGGAATAAAATGGAGCCCGATTCAGTACAAATATCCACGCTGGGGAGGATTATATCGCGAGGCGAAACAATTCCTGTATGTAAACCGGGGTTTTGGATATCTTGGTTTTCCGGGAAGAATTGGTATGCCTCCTGAAATAACGGTGGTTGAATTGGTTTAAATAACAATCATTTGTTACTTAGAACCTCATTAAGGCATTTAATCCTCTGATTTCTATAATTTATTGTACATTGAACTGCGAAAACATAAACCAATAATGAAACTCAGTTCACGCATACAATTTCTTCTAAAAAACGGCATAAAAGGTTTTATCTGGCTCCTGATTATTCTGGGAGCATACTTTCTGTTTAAGGAGCTTGTTATATCGCATGCTCCTGATGAATGGATGGATAAAATTTACGCCAAACCAATGCTGGTGTACCTTGTATACTGCTTCTCCGAGTTTTTCTTCGGACTTATTCCTCCTGAGTTTTTTATGATCTGGGCCATCAACAAAGCCACCATTAGCCATTATTTTATGAACCTGGCCTTTTTTACACTTGTGTCGTATTTAATGGGATATGTAACATTTATAATTGGCAGCTTCTTTTACAAGCACGATGGCTTTAAAAGGTTCAGTAAAAGCATTTTTAAAGAACAATGGCCATTATTAAAGAAGTATGGTCTGTTTCTGATTATTGTTGCTGCACTCACCCCTGTTCCCTGGGCTGCAGTAAGTTTATTGGTAGGATCGGCCGGTTATCCTTCAAAACGCTACTTAAAATATGCTCTGTTTCGGATTTTAAGGTTTGCCATTTATGGCTACATTATTTTTCAAACGCATCAGATTTAGATACCTCGGTGGTTAATCCTCTAAAAAAAATCGAAACAAAAAATCATCTCATTGTTTAAAGTCGAGTAAGCTAGGGGAATTTCACCCCTAACTTCTCACAGAACCGTACGTGAACCTCTCGATTCATACGGCTCTTATTATGCAGTCAACTTTTTTTTTTATTAGACTAATTGATAGCCTAATGCCCAATGATAAAATAGGTTTGGATACGATTTATACACCCATCTCAGCCAGCGAACAGCTTTAACTTTGCTCCGTTTGAAACGTTTGTATTTGTTCAGAACCCATTTTATCGTACGATGGTGCAGGTAGTAAAAAACTGGTCGCAAACATCTACGATTGATTTTCCCATAATAGTTTAACCAGCCCCGTATTTTAGGATTTAGCAATGTCGCCAAGTCTTGAATAGTGCGCTGTGTTTTGTTGTGAAAATTCAACTTTCGTAGTTGTCCTGTGATTCGAACCTTGGACTTGCGGCTCATAATACAATCAAATTGAAGAAAACTCCCTCCCTTTCTTAACTTCATCCGTATAGGACGAAAACTAAAGCCCAAAAAATCAAATTGAACTGGGAAGCCTTTTAAGCTTCTTCCCGACTTCTTGCAATAAACTACTTTGGTCTTTTCAGGATGGGCTGTAAGGCCGCAATCCTTCAAGCGTTGTTTTATGGCTATAAGTAATCGGGCAGCTTCCTGTTGCGTTCGACAGTGAACTATAATATCGTCGGCATATCGAACCATTTCAATTTCGGGAAAGTGGATTCTCAACCACTTGTCGAAACAGTAGTGCATAAATAGGTTGGCCAATAAAGGACTGATAACCCCACCTTGCGGCGTTCCTTTTCCTGATGATGGTATTAATGTTCCATCTGGATATTGAACAGGAGCTTCGAACCACCTTCGGATGTAAAGCAATATCCATTTCTCCGAGACATGTAATTTCAGTGCTTTAAAAATTAATTCATGATTTACATTTTCAAAGAATTCCTTAATGTCCAAATCGATTACCCAGCTGTATTCACGTACTTTTTCTTGTACTTTCTTTACTGCTGAAAGTGCACTCTTGTTTGGTCGGTAGCCATAAGAACTTTCTAAAAATTCAGCGTCGAGCCTTGGTTCCAAAAGCGTTTTAATCACCTGTTGTGCAATCCTGTCGCTTACGGTTGGTATTCCCAACGGACGAGGTTTCCCCTCTGGCTTTCGAATCTCAACCCGTTTTACTGCTGGTGGAAAATAACTTCCTGAGGCTAACCTGTTCCAGAGTTTGTATAACTCTTTAGAACGGATTTTATCGAAATCTTCCAATGTTTGTTGGTCGATTCCTGCGCTCCCTTTGTTGCTTTTCACCTTTTTGTACGCTTCCCAAACCATCGTTTTTGTTATGGGAATTGACTTTGTTTGTTCCTTAAAAATCATCCTTAAACATTTAAGTTGTTTTTAATTCAAAACTGCATAATTGAAGCCCTTTGCTCCTCTTCCATTACTAAAGTATCATCGCTACTACGGCTTCATCCGCCACCTTAACAATCATTGGTAATAATCTTACAGGTATTTCCTGCTTGACTTTTCCCTTTTGTATATTGCTAAGGCTTCCTGTGTTCCGCAATAAAGCCTGAGTAAGAGTCATGCCCCCTTTATGACGGTTGCCGCACAGACAATAATTAGGCTCCCTCTGCACTTATCCCTGACATCTCGATATCTATCAGGTTTTGACAACAACGGTCATTTCGTCACTTCTTCGGAAGGTTCGCTTTCGCTCATCTCTCTTATTCACACCTGACTGTTCTAACAGCCTTTTCTCCTATCGCTTCATGCATTATAGTTTCCTTCAATACATCATAGAAGTGGTTTGACCAGTACCCCTAAAAATCCTGGTCGGAAGGACTGCTTCCATCTTTATTGCAGTTTCGTTGCTTTCGCAACTCACAGCACACATCGAGTAGACTGCCCCACTAGCAAACGCTAGCGGGGAGAGCCTCTCACACCACCGTACGTACGGGTCTCGTATACGGCGGTTCGCTAAGTCATAGGAAACAACGGTGATTTTGGTTTCACCTCGTTGTAAAGATCCAGCAAAGGAACGTATCCCCGCTTTTTCAACCGATCGACTGTAATAGTAGTACCGAGAATCGGGCTTTGGGCAATCGCCCAGCCCCCCATTCGTGACCGGCTCCATGCATAGGCTTGCTGAGGTTCAACCCCGAGACGAATCAGGTTTTTCCTTTTCCGGTCTGGTTTCTTCCAGTGATGCCATATACAATAACGAAGCCGGTTTCTGAGCCACCCGTCCAGTTCAGCGAGTTTAGTCTGGATGCTTGCCATACGGAAAGCATTGATCCAGCCGCGCTGTACTTCGCCCAGTTTTCCGATGCGTTCATCGAAACTCATCGGGGTGGTTTTTCGGGTGATGGTTTTCAGTTTTTGCTTTAAGCTTTTCCAACTCTTGGCCGATACCACCAGTTGATACTTACCACGTTCTCCTTTTTTGTAGGTTGGCACAAAGCCAAACCCCAAACAGGTAAAATGCACCGGGCGGCGGATGCCGCTTTTCTCACGGTTGATGGTCAACTTTAATTTCCGTTTCAGAAAACGGTAAATGTTATTCCCCACCTTCCGGGCGGCTGCCTTTGTTTTCAGGTAAATGCTGAAATCGTCGGCATAACGGACAAACCGCAAACCCTGCCGTTCCAGTTCCCTGTCCAGTTCATGTAACATGATGTTCGACAGTAAGGGACTCAGTGGGCTGCCCTGTGGCACGCCCTTCCGTCGTTTTACCAGTTTCCCGTCGATCTGTATCGGGGAGCGCAGCCATTTGCGGATAAGACGCAAGGTTTCGCGACACTTAATTTTTCGGTAAAGCAGTTGCAGCAGGTAGCAATGGTCTACTTCGTCGAAGAAGGTTTTCAGATCAATATCTACGATATACTGAAACCCTTCGTTGATGTAACCCTGTGCTTTCTGCACTGCCTGCCCGACGTTTCGCTTTGGGCGGAACCCAAAACTAGAGTCCGAAAACTCATATTCAAAACGTGCCGTGATTACCTGTAAAACCGCCTGTTGTAGCAAACGGTCAGTTACCGTGGGAATCCCCAGCAATCGGGTTTTCCCTTTTCCTTTCGGAATCTCTACTCCTAAAATGGGTTGAGGCAAGTATTTCCCGCTCCGCACCGTGGCTGTCAGTTCTTCCTTGTCGATGGCAAGCAATTCCGACAGTTTAGTTACGGGCATATCATCCACCCCTGCTGAACCGTGGTTCCGCTGGACTTTGTACATAGCCTGTAAAAGGTTCTTTCGCGTTAAAATCTGCTCAATCATTTTAGTTTCTCTTTTGTTTCCCTGCCGCGCTTAATGCAGGGCTGGAAAATGCCTCCCTGCAACATTTGCGACAACTTAACGTTCAGCCCTTCAGTTTATCTGTGAGACCTCCACCGTTTCTTTGGCAGCTCGTTTCCAAAACCTACTATGGCTTCTGCTGACTTCCTGACGATCCGCCAGCTGGCGGATACCAGGATCTCCCCAGGTAAGAGCATGTTCCTTCCTCCAATCGCTGCCGCATCTACTATAAAGCATATAACAAATTATAGGACGTTACAATGATGTGCTTGCTTATCCATGCTTCATAGCCTCGTATGCGGTTCCTGTTCGTCAGTACCGGACTTTGTAGTCTCGCTTCCTTCACTGCATACCTTACGGTAAACCAGCTTGCGACTTACTAATGCTTCCAAGCGTTACCTCAGTGCATAAGGGACTTTCACCCTCTGGAATATTTTCATGCACACTTATGTTTAATTCCCATCAAAAATTTGTATTTTACGAATTTATTCAGAGCTTTAAAGTAAGTGGGCACATGCTCATGCTGGGCACACACATACCTCATTGTCTTTTGTTAGAATATTAGAAGAACTAATAAAAGAATACAATGAGATTAACTTCTGTAATAATAATCTTACTCATCTATACAAATTTAAGTATGGCAAAAAATTTAGAGAAGGCCACGCTTGGAGGTGGTTGCTTTTGGTGCACCGAAGCTATTTATCTTGAGTTAAAAGGCGTTGTTGATGTGAAACCAGGCTACAGTGGTGGTCATGTAATAAATCCCACTTACAAACAGGTTTGCGAAGGGACAACCGGGCATGCCGAAGTGGTTCAAATTACATTCGATCCTGAAATTGTAAGCTTTTCACAAATACTGGAAGTATTTTTTAAAACACACGATCCAACAAGTCTGAACAGGCAAGGCAACGATGTGGGGCCACAATATCGTTCCGTTATTTTTTATCACAACGAAGCGCAAAAAGAAACTGCAGAAAAAGTGATAAAAGCGTTTGAACAAGAACATGTTTACGACAGACCCATTGTTACTGAAATATCCAAATTCGATCATTTCTATATTGCAGAAGATTATCACATCAACTATTTTGCACGGAATAAAACGCAGGGATATTGCCAGTTTGTGGTTGCCCCTAAAGTTGAAAAATTTAGGAAGATATTTAAAGACCAGTTGAAGAAGTAGGCAGTCACAGTGGTCAGTGATCAGTTGTTGTTCGCAGTCGTCCTTCTACTTCGCTCAGGATGACTTAACTATCAATTGTATAACCTGATAGGCACAACATCAAATATCCAGTATCGAGCATCAAAAATCAAGTATCAAGCTTCTTCAGAAATAAAAAAGGAAAAGAGGCTTCCTTCGTTCTCTTTACTTTGTATCATAAGCTCGCTGTTGTTTTTTTCAACAAACTCTTTACACAAACCAAGCCCTAATCCGGTACCTTTTTCATTATCCGTTCCAAATGTTGAAATATGTTCCTTGCTAAACAGCTTTTTCTGATTATCTTCTGAAATACCAATTCCGGTATCCTGTACACAGAACATTAATTTCCCATTATGTTCTTCAGTATAAATACAGATTTTACCATTTCTTGGAGTGAATTTCACAGCATTCGAAACCAAATTCCGAATAACCATACCCAACATATTTTTGTCGAACTGAATCATCAAGTCATCCTCTATTTTCAATTCGACATTAATTGATTTTTGTACGATGTTATTTTCCAGAATCGAAAGATTCTGCTCCACAACCTTTAATACATTGCAACTTTCAATTTCCACATTATAATTTCCGGCCTGACTTTTTGCCCACGACAATAAATTAGTTAGTAAAAAGTGGGTCTCATCAACCGCACTCTTCATTGATGGAACTAAAGACAATAAATCTTCCGCCGTAAATGATTCCGGATTATCGTCAACAAGATTCAACAGCTCTTTTAACCCTCCCACCGGCGTTACCAAATCGTGCCCGATTATCGATAAAATTTTATTTTGCATTTCGCCGGCAACAATTAATTTATCGTTCTGATGTGATATTTGTTGATTCTGAACTTTAACCAATTGTAATGTTTTTTTCCTTAACCGTTGAAAGTATAAAATAACAACTGACAGAATCAACAAAGCTATTGCCACGAATACAAGAGCCAAAACCTGAGACGATTTTCGTTTAAGTTCCAAACTCTTAATGGCACTGTCCTTTTGAAGGATGTCGATTTCGGATTGCTTCTGAGTAACCTCCATTTCTGCTAAAAGCTCGTTAAGCTGATGTCCTTTGTATTTATTCAGCAACGAATCTTTAATAGCAAAATGAGCCTTTGTATATTCCAGCGCTGCTTTATAATTTTTCTCAATTAATTTGAGATCGGCCAATTCAGCATATAGTTCAGCTTGCAGATCTTTAATTTTATTCGTATTTGCAATTTCAAGAGCTTCGTTTAATAAACTATTCGCTCCTGAGTAATCTCCTTCCTTAATTTTTATTCCTCCCAATACGGCCTTCGACCTGGCTATTCCCTCGCTGTGACTACTACTGATAAATGAATTTAATGCCTGTTTCGAATACCGTTTTGCCTTTTCAAGATCATCTAATTTCCAATAAGCTTCTCCCAGTCCAATCTGGGGCACTGCCGCAACTACCGAATTTGTAGAACTACCAAGTACTTCAAGTGCATTTTTGTAATATTCAATAGCTTTTGTAAAATTTTCCTCTTCAGAATAGGTGTCGCCTATATTATTAAGCGTAGTTGCCTTAGCTATGGGTTCGTTAGCTTCCCCGTACAAAAGTACTGCCTGCGAATAATATTCACGCGCTCTGGCAGGAGGTAGCCACATTGAATAATTTGTACCAATATTGCCATATAACACAGCCATTACATGCTTGTCATTCTGCCCCTGATAAAATTCCAAAGCCTCTTTATAAGCTTTTATTCCTTTAACGTAATCACCTTGTTGGGTATATATCGATCCAATATTCACCTGGACCATAGCAGCCAAATCTGAAAAATCATTCTCTTTTGCAATGGTATTCGTCTCTTGATAAAGTTTTAATGCTTCATCGAAATTCGCCATATAGAAAAAATACATAGCTTTTATATTTAAGGCTTTGCAAAAAAGCTTAGGAGCTTCCAATTTCTTTGAAAATTGAATTGCTGAATCAGCCAGGGCGAAACCTTTTTCCGCCTGACCACTTATCATCATAGCACCGCTTTTAATAACCAGGGCTTCCGCCTCCTGATACGGGAAAGCTCCTCCTTTGGCAATTTCTGTTGCTTTATCACAATAAGCTATTGCGTCAACAGGATTCAGGTAAAATAATTCTGTTGCAATCTCAATATTAAGTTTGGCCAGATCAATTCCATGAACATTTGGGATTTCATTCTTTAAGCTATCTATTTTAATTGTCTGGGAGATAATCAACTCAGGGCTAAGCAATAAAAGAGACAGAACAATACAACAAAATATCTTCATCGGTTCGAATTAAGAGTATAAATACAATCACATATTTGTGATTAACATCCGATTACAATTGTACACAAAATCCTATTTCGATGCAAATAATCGGGTTATTCAAAATACAATTACACTTACACATCCCCTGCTTAATACACAAAAAAACCGGAAGTAGAAACTCCCGGTCTTCATTTATTTTATGTAATTCTTTTACAACTCGCGAATCCAGATGTTACGGTAACTTACCGGATTTCCATGATCCTGTAATTGGATAACATCAGCACCGTGTTTTTCAACAAAATACTCAGGAATACCAATATATTCTGTTGGTCCACGAAGTTTTACATTATTTTGAACCAATACTCCATTTTGCAGTACTGTTACAGTTGGAGGTGTAAAATACGTACCATCGTCGTTAAAACGAGGTGCTGTATAAATAATGTCGTACACCTGCCAAACGCCCGGACCTTTGCAGGCATTTACCAATGGTGGATGTTGTTTGTAAAGACTTCCGGCCTGACCGTTGCGGTAAGTACGGTTATTGTAGTTATCAAGCACCTGTACCTCATAACGTTTTTGAAGAAAAATACCGCTGTTGCCGCGTCCCTGGCTTTCGCCAATTACTTCAGCAGGCGTTCTCCACTCAATGTGGAGTTGAAAATCTTCAAAAACACGTTTTGTTTGAATGATACCGGTTCCTTTTTCAACAGTTACGCAACCATCTGCAACTTTCCACTTAACCTTTCCTCCGTCTTCGCTGGTCCACTCGCGGTCGATATCAACTCCATCAAATAAAACAATAGCATCCGAAGGTGCATCAGCCGGAGTTTCTCCCGGTGTAATAATTGGCACTTCTGGATCCCATATTTCGGTCATCTCAGGAACCATTGACGGCAACTCTTCCTGAGCCACCGCGCACACTGCTATAAAAAGCAGTGCTACAGTTAAAATTTTGAATTTCATTCTTGTTGATTTAGATTATTTATTCTAAAAAAATACAGGGAGACTAAAAGTGTCACCCTGTGAATATTATAACTTACAATCCAAGTTCTTCCATTATTGCGTCGATCTTGGCATCTGCCTTTTTCTCTTCAGCATCAAATTCTTCACGCGAGTTCAGTTTACCGGCAACCTCAAAATAGAATTTAATTTTTGGTTCTGTTCCCGATGGGCGAACTGAAATTTTTGTTCCGTCCTGCGTAAAGAACTGAAGTACGTTTGAAGTAATTTTTTGATCGATTTTCTTTTCTTCTCCGGTAATCAGGTTTTTAGCAATCAATGTTGAATAGTCTTTTACCCATTCCATTGGCGAACCTCCCAATTCTTTTGGAGGATTACTTCTGAAATCGGTCATGATCTGCTGAATTTCTTCGGCACCTGTTTTCCCCTTACGAACCACATATTTCATTTTCTCGCGAGAGAAACCATATTCCAGGTAAATATCCTGCAACAATTCGTACAATGTTTTGCCCTGATCAATTGCCCAGGCAGTAATTTCGGCCATTAAAGCACATGCCGAAACAGCGTCTTTATCGCGAACAAAATCAGAAGGCATAAAACCAAAACTTTCCTCGCCGCCTCCGATATATTTTTTCACGCCTTCGTTATCGCGAATCACCTCGGCAATAAATTTAAATCCGGTGTAAACATCGAAATACTCAATGTTATTTCTGCGTGCAACCTCGGCAATCATTTCGGTAGAAACAATAGTTTTTACCACAAACTCATTTCCCTTTAGTTTGCCGGCTTCCTTCATTTTCACAATGATGTAATAGAAGAAAAGCAGCGCCGTTTGGTTACCGTTTATAATAATGTATTCGCCTTTATCATTTTTTACCGCCACTCCAAGCCTGTCTGAATCCGGATCGGAAGCCATCACAACATCCGCATCAATTTCAGCAGCTTTTTTAGTAGCCATTTCCATTGCGGCAGGTTCTTCCGGATTTGGAGAAACTACTGTCGGGAAATCACCGCTTACCACATCCTGTTCTGGAATATTTATAATATTGGTAAAACCAAAATCGCGTAGTGCCGATGGAATTAATTTCACTCCTGTTCCGTGAATTGGAGTATAAATAATTTTAATGTCTTTGTGACGATCAACAACATCTGGCGAAATGGAAACCTTTTTAACTTCAGCCAGGAATTTGTTGTCCATTTCTTCTCCAAGAATTTCAATCAATTCATCCGGACCGTCGAACTTAATATCTTCGGGTTTAATTTTTGCAACCTCTTCAACAATATTTACGTCGTGTGGACCAACAATCTGCGAACCATCTTCCCAGTAAGCTTTGTACCCGTTATATTCTTTCGGATTATGCGATGCTGTAAGAATAATTCCACTTTGGCAACCCAGCTCACGAATAGCGAACGAAAGTTCAGGAGTAGGACGTAAATCATCGAACAAATAAGCTTTTATACCATTGGCGGCAAAAATCTTTGCACTGGTTTCAGAAAACAAACGGCTGTTGTTCCGGCAATCGTGACCAATCGCAACTTTAATTTCATCGAGATCAGCAAAATTCTTTTTCAGGTAATTACTCAATCCCTGTGTAGCAGCACCAACAGTATAAATATTCATACGGTTGGTACCAACTCCCATGATACCGCGCAAACCTCCGGTACCAAATTCAAGGCTACGATAAAATGAATCGATCAGTTCAGAAGGATCTTCGGCATCTAAAAGAGCCTGAACCTGAGCCCTTGTTTGTTCGTCGTATGTATCAGAAAGCCATTCTTGGGCTTTCGCTCTTACTTCCATTAATTCTTGATTTTCCATGGTTATTCTTTTTCTAATTGTTTGATACAAATTTTTAAACTGTCGCGCCAGTAAGGGATATCCAAATCAAAAGTATCTCTTATTTTCGACTTATTCAAGACACTGTAAGCAGGCCGTTTGGCAGGTGTCGGAAAATTTTCTGACAGTACCGGATTTACTTTACAATCAATACCTGTGAGTTCGAAAATTGCTTTGGAGAAATCGTACCAGCTGGCAACTCCTTCGTTGGAATAATGATAAATGCCGGGGACAAATTTTCCACTCCCTGCCACTTTTAAAATTGCTGCTGCCAGATCGGCCGCATAAGTTGGCGATCCCACCTGGTCGAAAACTACGCCCAGTTCTTCTTTTTCTTTTCCGAGACGCAGCATGGTTTTTACAAAGTTATTTCCAAAAGCAGAATACAACCAAGCCGTTCTTATTATTACTGTTTCAGAATTCTCAGTCTGACAATTTTGTTCTCCTTCGAGTTTTGTTTTGCCGTAGGCGCCGTTTGGAGCAACCGCATCAGTCTCTTGATAAGGCAGATGTGCATCGCCGGCAAAAACATAATCAGTAGAAACATGAATTAGCTTCGCGCCAATACTTTTCGAATATTTTGCAAGCAATTTAGGAGCCAGCGCATTTACTTTTTGCGCCGTATCAAAATCTGATTCGGCTTTATCAACAGCAGTGTAAGCCGCGCAATTAATTACAAAATCAAAATTATTAGCTAAAAAATACTGTTTTACTGCCTCTTCGTCTGTTATATCCAACGAATCAACATCTGTAAATACAAACTGCCACCCGGGATAATCTTTACTTTGTAATTTTATCTCATTCCCAAGTTGTCCGTAAGCGCCTGTTATTAATATCTTCATTTAATACACAAAATTCATTTCTGCATCTGCAAATTCAGGTGCTGCCAAATCTTTTTCTGAAACAATTTTTTCACTCTCACCTAATTGCCAATCAACCCCAACTGTTTTATCAAAGGGATTAATTGAACGTTCAGCCGCCGGATTATATAAATTGTCGCATTTGTAAGCAAAAATAGCTGTATCACTTAAAACAGAAAAGCCGTGTGCAAAACCACGTGGCACATATAACTGTTTTTTATTATTCTCATCGAGTTGAACGCCAAACCACTTTCCAAAAGTTGGTGATCCTTTACGCAGATCTACAGCAACATCATAAACAGCACCTTGCACAACGCGCACTAATTTTGCCTGCGCCGCATCACCCAACTGGTAATGTAAACCTCGCACCACTCCTTTTGTCGAGCGCGATTCATTATCTTGAATAAATGGTTTTATAATACCGGCTCCCCGATATCTTTCTGCGTGAAAAGTTTCAAAAAAATATCCTCTGTCATCTGCAAACACCCGCGGCTCAATTACAACTAATCCGGGGATTCCTGTCTCAACTATATTCATTCTCTATTAAAATGTAAATGCTTTTTTGCTGGCGATTTTTAACAAGTATTCGCCATATTGGTTTTTACTAAGTGGCTTAGCCAAATCAATAAGTTGTTCGGTACTGATGTAGCCTTTTTTCCATGCAATTTCTTCAATGCACGAAACTTTCAGTCCCTGGCGCTGCTCAATGGTTGATATAAAATTAGAAGCCTGCAATAAACTATCGTGTGTGCCGGTATCTAACCAGGCAAACCCACGGCTGAGCAGTTTCACTTTCAATCGGTTTTCTTCAAGATAAATACGATTCAAATCGGTAATCTCAAGCTCCCCTCGTTTTGATGGTTTTAAAGCTTTTGCTTTTTCAACAACATCGTTCGAGTAGAAATAAAGGCCGGTTACCGCGTAATTCGATTTTGGCTCGTCCGGTTTTTCTTCGATACTTGTAACTTTACCCTTATCGTCAAACTCAACCACTCCGTAACGCTCCGGATCATTCACATAATATCCAAAAACAGTTGCGCCGTCTTCCAATGTTGCAGCCTGTTCCAGTATCTTTCTGAATTTATAACCATAAAAAATATTGTCACCCAAAATCATACAAACATTGTCATCGCCAATAAATTCTTCCCCAAGAATAAAAGCTTGTGCAAGTCCGTCGGGAGAAGGTTGTATTTTATACGAAAGCTTTAATCCCAGTTGAGATCCGTCGCCAAACAATTTTTCATATAAACCAATATCGGTTGGTGTTGAGATAATTAATATTTCGCGTATACCTGCCAACATTAACACTGATAACGGATAATAAATCATTGGTTTATCGTAAACCGGAATTATTTGTTTTGAAATGGAACGTGTGATTGGATAAAGACGAGTGCCGGAACCTCCGGCTAAAATGATACCTTTCATATTCTTTATTTTATGGGTTTATTCTTGCGTTTTCTTTCTATTAGCCACCTGATTGAGAATCCAAAAGTAATAAAAGATACAGTGATTACAATCTGCCCCTATTGTAATAAATAATTAATATATATTACTTTCTTTTAAATGTCTGTTATCTGAACCGTTCAATTTCCCTCAATTTCAACAAAATACACCGAAAACTTTTGTTTTAATTGAATTTAGTTATAATTTTGCGCCGCATTTTAACAATTATAAAGTCTAACTTATTAATTTTATTAGAATTACATGACTGAAGAGAAAAAAGAAAATCTTGAACAAGAAGTAAATGAAACTCCGGTTCAGGATGAAAAAAAAGAGGTAGTTGCAGAAACTACAGAAGCTCCGGTTGCAGAAACTGCAGCTGAAGCAAAAAAGGTAAAAAAGGCTCCTGAAACTTCACCCGAAGCAGATGCTGATTTCGATTGGGCCAGCCTAGAAGTAGGAACTGATGCTTATTCAGAAAAAGAAAGAGGCAATCTTGAAGACCTTTACAACAACACATTAAACACTGTTTCTGAAAAAGAAGTACTTGAAGGAAAAGTTATTTCGTTGAACAAACGTGAAGTTGTTGTTGACATAGGTTACAAATCAGACGGTATCGTTAGCTTAAACGAATTCCGTTACAATCCGGAATTGAAAGTAGGCGACGCAGTAGATGTTTACATCGAAAGTCTTGAAGATAAAAAAGGACAGATGATCCTTTCGCATAAAAAAGCGCGCGCTACTCGTTCTTGGGAACGTGTTAACGAATCGCTTGAAAACGATGAAATCATCAAGGGATACATCAAGTGCCGCACTAAAGGTGGTATGATTGTAGACGTATTTGGTATTGAAGCATTCTTGCCAGGTTCGCAAATTGATGTTAAACCTATTCGCGATTACGATGTATTCGTTGGTAAAACAATGGAATTCAAAGTTGTTAAAATCAACCACGAATATCGTAACGTTGTTGTTTCTCACAAAGCGCTTATCGAAGCAGAGCTTGAACAACAGAAAAAAGAAATTATTGCTAAACTTGAAAAAGGTCAGGTACTTGAAGGAACAGTTAAAAACGTTACTTCATACGGTGTATTTATGGACCTTGGTGGTGTTGACGGATTGATCCACATCACTGACCTTTCATGGGGACGTATTTCTCACCCAAGCGAAATTGTAGAATTAGATCAGAAACTGAATGTTGTAATTCTTGATTTCGATGATGACAAAAAACGTATCGCTCTTGGTCTGAAACAATTAACTCCTCACCCATGGGATAACCTGGATGCTGAATTGAAAATTGGCGACAAAGTAAAAGGTAAAGTTGTTGTTATTGCCGACTACGGTGCATTTGTTGAAATTGCTCCTGGAGTTGAAGGTTTGATCCACGTTTCAGAAATGAGCTGGAGCCAGCACCTGCGCAGTGCACAAGACTTCCTGAGCGTTGGCGACGAAGTTGAGGCAACTATCCTTACTTTAGACCGCGACGAACGCAAAATGTCACTGGGTATCAAACAATTGAAAGAAGATCCATGGGCAAAAATCGATACAGAATACGGTGTTGGAAGCAAACACACTGCTAAAGTTCGTAACTTCACTAACTTCGGTGTATTTGTTGAGATTACAGAAGGTGTTGACGGTTTGATTCACATTTCAGACCTGAGCTGGACGAAAAAAATCAAACACCCATCAGAATTCACTGCAATTGGTGCAGAAATTGAAGTAGTTGTACTTGACATCGACAAAGAAAACCGTCGTTTAAGTCTGGGTCACAAACAACTGGAAGAAAATCCATGGGATGTATTCGAAACTATTTTCACTGCCGATTCTATCCACGAAGGAACTGTGGTTGAGTTAATGGACAAAGGTGCTGTTATTGCATTGCCATACGGTGTTGAAGGTTTCGCTACTCCACGTCACCTTGTTAAAGAAGACGGTACTTCAGTTAAACAAGACGAAAAACTTGATTTCAAAGTTATCGAGTTCAATAAGTCTGCAAAAAGAATCATTGTTTCTCACTCACGTATTTTCGAAGATGTGAAGCGTGCTGAAGAAGGCGAAAAGCGTAAGGCTCAAAGAGGCACTACTAAACGCGCCATGAAATCAGTTAGCGATAATATCGAAAAAACAACTCTTGGCGATATCAGCGAATTGGCTGCTTTGAAATCGCAAATGGAAGAGCAAGAGAAAAAAGATAAATAAGCAGTTGGTATAATTAATTTGAATTTCGTAAATTGAAGCTATGGCATTCGAGATTCGAAAGAACGGAAAGTTTACTCTGGTAAAGGTAAACGCCGACAGATTAGATACCAACAATGCACCCGACCTAAAATCGGAATTGGTTGTTGTTAGCAATGAAGGAGAAAAGAACATTGTTCTTGATTTGAGTAACGTAAATTATTGCGACTCGTCAGGGTTAAGAGCTGTTCTGGTAGCGAACCGCATGTGCGAAGATGCAATAGGTACGTTTATCCTTTGCGGGCTGCAACCCGATGTAGAAAACCTGGTACAAATTTCGATGCTTCATACCGTTTTATTAATTACCAAAACGGCTGAAGAAGCAGAGAAGTTACTGGAAAAGAAAGAAACGCTGTAAAAACAGAATGTCTTTCGAATTAACCATACTGGGAAGTAATTCAGCATTACCAACTTCGAACAGATATCCAACAGCCCAGGTACTTGAAGTACCTGGGCGTTGTTTTTTAATAGACTGTGGCGAAGGAACCCAAATACAACTTCGCCGAAACAAAATCAGTTTCGCTAAAATCAGGCACATATTTATATCCCACCTTCATGGCGACCATTATTATGGTCTTATCGGATTAATCTCAACGATGAACCTGATGGGAATAAAAAATGATCTGCACATTTATGCTCCCTCCGAACTAAAATCATTGATTCAACCGCAACTCGATTATATCAGAGGAGACATGACAGTAAAACCGATCTTTCATCCTCTTAACTTCAAAAAAGCCCAAACAATTTTCGAGGATAAAAAACTGGAAGTAATATCCTTTCCCGTAAAACACAGCATCCCCACATCAGGCTTTCTATTCAGAGAAAAACCAAAACCGTTGAATATTAAAAAGGAAATGATTGAAACACATCATATCCCAATAGCTAAAATAAAGGATATAAAAGCCGGCGCTGATTTTATTACCGAAGACGGAAGGACGATTCCAAACGAAAACTTAACCATACAACCGCCCAACCCAAAATCGTATGCTTTTTGTACCGACACTGCCTTTCATCCTCCCATCGCCGAAATAATAGAAGGCGTGGATCTATTGTACCACGAGTCGACCTTTTTAGAGGAGTTAAGGGATCTGGCAGAAAAAACGCTTCACTCTACGGGAAAAGATGCGGCGCAAATGGCAAAACTTTGCGGAGCTCAAAAACTACTGGTAGGCCACTTTTCGGCCCGCTTCAAAAAAATTGAGCCATTTGTTAGAGAAGCCCGGGAAGTTTTTTCGAATGTTGAAGCAGCTGTTGAAGGGAAAACATATAAAATTTAAATATTACTCTTCACTACCCTCGAAAAAACCTTTATCGAAATTTACCAGGTACAGTTTCTCTGTAGGACGAGTAAAAGCTGTATACAACCACCGGTAATATTCTGTGTCGAGCATATCTTCTGTTAAATATCCATGATCGATAAAAACTGCTTTCCACTGCCCGCCCTGCGCCTTATGACATGTTAAAGCATAGGCATATTTTACCTGAAGAGCATTGAAATAAGGATTTTCTTTAATCTTTTTCCATCGCTCTTTTTTATTTCTTATCTCCAGATAATCTTCCGAAACAGCCTCATAAAGTTTCAGATTTTGTTCGTAAGAAAATGATGCCGTTTCAATAGAAAGAGTATCGAGAAATATTTTACAGTCGAGTTCCACATTTTCGTAATCAATAAAATGCAGACTAACATTGGCAAAACGGAAACCATATAAGTCTTCGTAACCATAAATAGAAACAATTTCAGCAATGTCACCGTTGGCTATAAAGTCTAGTTCTATATCTTCGTTGGGCCAGAAATAATTGTTTTTAACGACCATCAGCAAATCACCTCTCTCAATTTCATTTTCTTTATACAAAATTGAACCTCTGATACCTTTATTGTAAAGGTTGGCCCGTTTATTCGAACGGGTAACAATAGTCGTGTCAAAAAAACCATATCGATCATAGCAAGTGGAGAGTGTTTCAATTAATTCTCCTCCTGTAATTTTTGATATATCTTCGAATGAATTCAATTCAATAGGGAAGAAACCTTCCATTCCCGGCTCACTAATTAAATTTCTAATTTCGGTGGCATTGCTCAAAATACCGGAATCTTTTTCCTGCCTAACCACCTCGGTGAGTTCAACTTCATTTACTCCAAAACCATATTGTTCCAAAGTGAATGCTTCCAAAGCCGGACTTATACTTAAACCAACCGGCGGCAATTGGGCAGTATCTCCAACCAAAACCAATTTGCAATTCTCGCCCGAGTAAACATATTCTATTAAATCGTCGAGTAAACGCCCACTTCCAAAAACTGAGCCCTGGCTGTATTCGTTGGAAATCATAGAAGCCTCATCAACGATAAAATAAGTATTCTTGTATAGGTTTTTATCCAAAACAAACTTTCCCATTCCGTCTGACGAAGTTTTTTGTCTGTAAATTTTTTTATGAATGGTAAATGCAGATATTCCGGTGTATCCGGCCATAACTTTAGCAGCTCTTCCTGTAGGAGCCAATAATACGGAACGAATTTTGAGGGATCTTAAAACCTGGGTTAGCGAATAAAGCATAGTTGTTTTTCCTGTACCCGCGTAGCCTTTTATTAACATTATTTCATCTGCCTCATTTGAGGTTATGAATGAAGCCAACTCATCGATTAAGCCAGTTTGACAAGTGGTTGGCGTAAAAGGTAATTTTTCGGTTAGTAAAGCTTTTATGTGATTTTTAATCATACTGGCTAAAATAACTATCGTTAAAAGAAGCTAAGTTATTTTTTTTTTTAAATTTGCAGGCAAACGAAAAAATGAACTTATAAAAAAATAAAAATGAGAACCGTTATTCAGATTTTACTTTTTATTGCTGCTGTTGCGCTAACCTATTATATTTATCGGAGCATTCAGCGCCCTATCGAGTTTGGAAAAGCCAAAGATGCGCGCTACGAGGCTACAGTTACTAAACTTAAAGATATCAGGAAAGCCCAATTGGCATATAAAGATGTATATGGCCAGTTTTGTGGTAGTTGGGATACCCTAATTCATTTTGTTACTCACGATTCAGTAAGAAACGTAAAAGCAATTGGAGAATTAACAGATAGTATGATTGAAGCAAAAATTTCGGAGAAAAAAGCCATTGAAATGGGTTTGATTATTCGTGATACGGTTAAAGTAGGTGTTATCGATGCCCTTTTTGGAGGAAATTACGATGCCAACAGTCTTCGTTATGTTCCTGTTCCTGGTGAACCTACAGAGTTCCACTTAGGTCAAACAATTATTACTACTGGTTCAGGAATTAAAGTTCCTGTATTTGAAGCGAAAGCTCACAACAATGTAATTCTTCGTGGTCTTGATGAACAACTGATCATAAACTTAAATGATCAACGCAGAACTAACGATAAATACCCAGGGTTAAAAGTAGGTTCATTACTTGAAACAAATAACAATGCCGGAAACTGGGAGTAAACCACATGCATGAGTTTTTTGAAAATTCATTTGATTTAAAAAAATCCAAAGAATATATATTATCCATCCAGGTTAGCCTGGATGGATTTTCTTTTTCTGTAGTGCGTCCTTCTGACCAAAGACTGCTCTGTTTTAAAAAATCTGAATTAAAAATAAGCAGTCTCTCACTACTTGCAAGGCGTTTTAAAGAATGGACTGATTCTGAGAACATATTGCAAAACTCATTTCAAAAAACAAGAATTATAGTTTTTAGCGATAAATTCACACTCGTCCCCTCTAAATTTTACGACAGCGAACACAACAATCTGTTTACAAATATCTTGTTCGAAAACGGCAGTAACCTGAATATGGCTGAAAACCGAATTGAAAAAATAAATGCAAGCCTGTTATTCAATATCCCCGAAGAACTGGAAAAAACGATCCATGAAGTATATGAAGAATGCGAAATCATTCATCCGCTTTCATTAATTGCTGAGCATTTCCCTGAAGATGAGGAAGGGAAATCGTTAGTTCTGTTTTTTAATGATAAAAATTTATACTTCGTTTTATTTGAAAACAGAAGTCTTATGATGGCTAATAATTTTAGGATTAACCATGCCAACGATATTATATACTTTGTTCTAACCACTTTAAAACAATTGGGAATAGCAACGAAAGAAATCAAATTATCTTACGCCGGAAAATCGCCTTACTCATCCGGAGCACAAACAAATCTAAAAGAGACCTTTCTTTCTGTCAGGGAAATATTACCCTCCGGATTAAATACAAATAATACAATATCGGACCAGTTAATTAATGAACATCTGATTCAATTTTTAAAGTCATGAGAATTGTTGGAGGAAAATATAAGGGCAGAATATTCAAGCCCAAAAAGAATTTTAAAGCCAGACCTACAACGGATATTGCCAAAGAAGCGCTTTTTAATATTCTTGAAAACCGTTACGAATTTTCAAACAAGAATATTCTCGACCTCTTTTCCGGCACAGGAAGTATGGGATACGAATTTATCAGTCGTGGTTGTGAGCACGCCACATTGATTGAAAAAGACTTTCAGCATTACCGTTTTATCCTTGATGTGGTTTCAGAATTAAAAATTGACAACGCTACGGTTTTTAAGGCTGATGTTTTTAAATTCATTGAAAAAACAGGCGATTCATTCAATATTATTTTTGCCGATCCTCCTTATAATCTTCCCGAGCTCTATGAAATTCCGGATCGCGTTTTAAACAGCACTATTTTAAAACCGGAAGGTTTATTTATACTTGAACACCCCAAAGAATTTAATTTTTCGAATCACCGTTATTTTAAGGAACAACGAATTTACGGTAAGGTTAACTTCACCTTTTTCGAAAAGTAAAAAGCCTTTGCCATAAATTGACAAAGGCTAATTCATAAAAATCAATAAAACCAAAAACCATTTTCTAATCTATAATGAAAACCATTAAAAATGTATTAATGGTATAATCTTCCAAATGGCTTTGTATTTATTAGTACAACTTAGTCTGTTTTTCTTTTTATGCTGCAACCAACAGGTTTTGTTTCTGCCAGAGAAACCTTCTCTCCTTTACCCAAATCGGAAATAGCATCTTTTAAATAGGCCTTTTTTACTTCACTGGCACTTTTATAACTGTCGTCAATGACACCTTTATATGCCAGTCTGAAATCTCCGTCGAATAAAAATGCATGCGGTGTGGTCTGCCCCCCAAATGTATTGGCAATCCTGCTATCCTCATCCAATACATAATAAAAACGATAGTCTTTATCTTTTGCTTTGTTTTGCATTGCTTCGTATGAATCATCCCCGCTTCGCTTCTGATGATTAGAATTTAAAACAATCATGCCAACATCATTTTTATCAGCCCATTCTTTTATCGAATTATATCGTCCTTCCCATCGAAGTACAAAGGGACAATTATTGCATGAAAACAGAACAAGCAATCCGTTTTCCTTTTTAACGTCAGCCAATGAAATTTTCTCACCCGAAACATCCAGCATTTTTAGCTCTGTTAAACTTGCCTTATCCCCAATTTCAAGCTTGTTATTTTCTCCAAAGACACTTAAAGAAATGAAGATTAATAAAAGAAACCAAACCCTTTTCATGTACACAATTTTCAGATTAATACTTTTTTGTCTTAAAACAAAACAATACTTCTTATAAAAAGGTTCACAAAACAGTTTAAACAAAAATGACTGAAACAGGTTATTTGATGGAAATAACATTAAATGAAATTAGAAGAAATAAGAAGAGATTATTTACAAGCGGAATTATCGAAAACCGACATTAATAAAAATCCTTTTAAACAATTTGAAATTTGGTTAAAAGAAGCTATTCATATGAACTTACACGATGCAACTGCCATGTCGGTGGGAACGATTGGAGTTGACGGATTCCCTCAATCCAGACTAGTTCTTTTAAAGGATTTCAACGAACAGGGATTTACCTTTTTTACAAACTACAACAGCAATAAAGGAAAAGAACTGGAAAATAATCCGAAAGTGAGTTTATTATTTTTCTGGCCTGAGATGGAACGACAAATTCGCATATCGGGATATACAGAAAAGACGGCTGTTGATGTCTCTGAAAAATACTTCTATTCCCGTCCTCTTTTAAGTCAGATGGCGGCAAGTATTTCGGAACAAAGTAAAGAGATACCGTCAAGAGAATTCCTTGAAAATAAATTTCATGAATTACAAGAACAACTTAACGACAAACCGCCCCAATACCCATCCAACTGGGGAGGTTATGTAGTTACACCAATACGATTTGAATTTTGGCAAGGCAGGGAAAAGCGTCTTCACGATCGTATTGTTTATGAAAAAATATCAGAAAGCTGGAAGATAAAACGATTAGCCCCGTAGTAGATTAAAAGTCCAGATTTAAAGTGCGTTTTAAAAGTGCCAGATTCGGATTTTTTGTTGCCATTTCCTGGTATTTTTCAATATCAGAATAGATTATTTTATCATGTTTAACCTCTGTGATTAGAGTCTTCAGATTTATATTTGAATTGTGCAATTCCTTCCGTAACCACGAAACCAATTCGGGCCTGACAGTTACGAGCATTTCTTCCTGAATTCTATTATCAATTTCAAGAATCAGAGAGAAATCCTTCTGAATCTTAGGCAAATTAGACAACGTGGCCTTAATACTGGGTCTGTCATCCAGTCGTGGCAAAAACTCGTTCCATTTTTCCTTCAGCTGTTCTTCGGTAAAGGGCTCATTTTCATCAGCCTTTGAATACATTTGAAACTGTTCAATGGTAGACATCTTTTGCTCATCTTCAAATTCGCCCTTTAGAGCTTTCTTTATTGATGGTGTTCCCCTGGATTTTGAACTTCGTCTTACAACTCGCTTAGGGCGTTCAGATGTCATTGGGTGTTCGGCAGCTGGTGCCGCAGATGTCGTCTGTGTACTTTTCTTACTGCCTGCTGAAGTTTTATTTACACTTGAATTCTTTTGATTTCCTATCCCGGTAAAAATGGGTTCTAGAATATCATCCTCTCCTTCAGCTATTTTTTTTTTAAGGTTAGCTGCGCTATCCGTATCAGGGCAAGTTCAATTAAAAGACGTTTATTCTGGCTCGATTTATACTTCAAATCGCAATCGTTACTAATTTGAAGCGCTTCCAGTAAAAATTCGCTTTCCGAATTTGTTGCCTGTGTTTTATAGCGTTCTTTTATTTCTCCTCCAACTTCGAGAAGCTGGATTGTTTGCGGATCCTTACAAACCAAAAGATCTCTGAAATGACCACTTAAACCCGTGATAAAATGGTGTCCGTCGAAACCATGATTAAGAATCTCATCGAAGATAACCAAAGTTTCGGGAACGTTATTTTTCATAAATTGGTCCACCAATCTGAAATAATAGTCGTAATCCAACACATTCAGGTTGGTAATCACATCCTGGTAGCTCACTTTTTTCCCAGAAAAACTAACAATCTGGTCGAAAATTGACAGGGCGTCGCGCATAGCTCCGTCGGCCTTCTGTGCAATAATATTCAAACCTTCGCCATCTACCTCTACCCCTTCGTTTTTCGCAACATATTCCAGATGATTCGAAATATCCTGTACGCCAATACGATTAAAATCAAAAATCTGACAGCGCGATAAAATAGTCGGGATAATTTTATGTTTCTCGGTAGTTGCCAAAATAAAAATGGCGTGCTTTGGCGGTTCTTCCAATGTTTTCAGGAAAGCGTTAAATGCCTGCGAAGATAACATGTGAACCTCATCGATAATATACACACTGTATTTCCCCATTTGCGGAGGAACCCGAACCTGGTCGGTCAGGTTACGAATATCGTCAACTGAGTTATTTGATGCGGCATCCAGCTCGTGAATATTAAATGAGCGGTTTGTATTAAACGACTTACACGATTCGCACTCGTTACAAGCCTCGGTTTCGGGAGTGAGATTGGTACAGTTTATTGTTTTCGCAAAAATACGGGCACAGGTTGTTTTTCCGACTCCACGCGGTCCGCAAAACAAATAGGCATGAGCCAACTGTCCGCTTTTAATCGCATTCTTTAATGTTCCTGTAATAGATGCCTGGGCAACAACTGTTTCAAATGAATCGGGCCTGTATTTTCGTGCTGATACAATAAAATTCTCCATAACTTATCTCACCATGAGGTTGACCAAAGATAATTAATTATACCTTGGTGGCCGTGTTTTTTTATTAACAACAAGGTCGTATTTTTAAAACAAACTGATATTTAATTTGTTACTGTAACATGAAATATTTAATACTTCTTTTTGCGCTCCTTGTTCAAACACAACAATTCGCGCAATATAAAACTTTATATGATTTCTCGGCCAAAACAATCGATGGGAAAGACTTCTACTTTTCAGAATTGAAAGGGAAAAAAGTTTTGATTGTGAATACTGCTTCACAATGTGCATTGACACCTCAATACGAAAAGCTTCAGGAGTTGTACGAAGAGTATGGCGGAGATGATTTCGAAATTGTTGCCTTTCCCACTAATGACTTTGCAAATCAGGACCCAGGATCAAATGAAGAAATAAAACAATTCTGCCAGCAATATAATGTAAGTTTTATGCTGATGGAAAAAATAACAGTGAAAGGAGACAGTATTCATCCCTTGTATAAATGGCTCACCGAAAGTAGCGAAAACGGAGTACTGGATGCCAGGGTACGATGGAATTTCCAAAAATTTATGATAAATGAAAAGGGACACGTAGTTGATTTTGTACCACCAATAAAAGGCCCAAAAAATCAGAAAATTATAGAGTGGTTACAGGAATAAGAAATTAGTACATCTACGACATAAATCAAAATTGGGCATTTACTCTCCTGATATTAAAAGAGGAAAATAAATGCCCAAAATCAATAGCCTTTTTTTACAATTTATTCGATTACCAGCTTTTTGCCGCTAACTCGTTCAAGTTCAACAAGAGCAGCTTTATATCCAAACCAGGTATTGTAATATTCCTGCTGGAGTTCGTTATATGTTCGTTGTGCATCAATTACTTCAATCAGACTGTTTTCTCCGCGTTGGTAAGAAAAAGTCCTTCCATCAAGAATTTCCCGGGCATCTTCGGTTAATCCTTTGGTAAAATGAACCATTTTTTCTCTCTGCGAAACGAAATCATTATAAGCTCGTGTAACTTCCATCGAAATAGCCTGTTCAACTTCATGCAACGAAATCTTATTTTTTTCAATATCGTATTTCGCCGCTTCAACTGCTCCTTTGTTCAATCCTGAAAACTTAAGTGGTACCGAAATTCCTGCACTATATGAATTAAAAGCAGGTGCAGGTGCTATTTCATTGTTTACGATGGTACTATGTGCGTATCCGGCTTCAATACCAATATCAAGAGCTCTTTCCGCTTTTATAAGTCGCAGATTTTGTTCCGAAATTTGATTGCTTTTAACAGCGATCATCAATTCCGTTCTGCTTTCAAGTGCGTTACTTATTAAATCGGAAAGCGAAAAGGGATTATCGTTAAAATCGAAATCACTAAAAGGAATTCCTATCGAATCAATTTTTGTTACCCCCTGCATTTCTGCCAGTGTAACCAACGAATTCTGAAACTCTTTTCGGGCTTCCAGAAAATTGTTCATCTGCGCATTGGTTTCGAGTGCCGACTGCATGGCATCGATTTTTGTTATTTCGCCTGTCGCAAAACGAATACTGTCAGCAGAGGCAAGTTTTTGCATTATTTTATAGGAATCCTCCTCAATGTCAACGAGCTTTTTATTTTTCAATGCTTCAAAATATACAATTGACGCATCGGCCTTTAAATTTCTAAAAAACTCATCCAGTTCCAGGCAAGTCAATTCGTACTGCGATTTTGCAAGATTAATGCCAGCCCTGCGCTTATTTCCCAGATTTATCTCGTAACTCAAACCGGTTTCAAAACTTGTACCCATTTCCATTTTCCAGTCTTCGTTGTTTGAATATGCAATCGAAAACTCTGGATCGTTAAACACTTTTGCCGATTTAAGTTCTGCTTCAGCAATGTTTATGTTGAGCTGTTCAGAAAGGTAACTCAAATTGCTTTTGGCAACCTTCGAAAGATATTCAGTCAAAGTTTCGTCCTGATTATTTTCAGATAATATCACCTGACCGTAAGATTCGCTAAAAAACACAATCAGGATACATAAAAATAGTATGCTATATATTCGATTCATCATAATTCACTCAAATTAACAGTTTTACGTCGCTCCATATTTCTTTTTTCCATCATATAATAAAGTGCGGGAAGAGCGAAAAGATTAATTGCCGTACCAAAAGCAAGTCCGTAAACGATTACAGTTGCCAGCGGACGTTGAATATCACTCCCGATGGTTGTTGATAAAGATGCCGGAATCAGTCCCAGTATTGCAACAGTGGCAGTCATTATTATTTGCCTGAACCGGTGCATCGAACCATTTATTACCGCATCTTTCAGTTCCTGACCGCCGGCCCGAAGATTATTAACATGCGACAACATGAGTACGCCATCCATTGTAAATACACCGAAAAGTGCGATAAAACCTACTGCCGATGAAACATTGAATGTCATTCCTGAAAAGTAGAGTGCCATCATTCCACCAAACACAGAGAAGGGTAACATGGCAATTTGCAGCCCTGCCTGTCTGAAATTCCCGTAACTTCCAAAAAGCAATAAAAACATCAGGGCAAGAGCCAAGGGAACAATCAGCAATAATCTGGTGTAGGCCCGCTTCTGATTTTCAAATTGTCCGCTCCAATGAATATGGAAATCGCTGTGATTATAGGCTACATTATTTTCAATCTGAGCATTGGCATCATGCATAAATGTAGTGATGTCTTTGCCACGCAGGTTAACCCGTACAGTAATAAAACGGTTGTTGTTTTCCCTGTTTATAATTCCGGCACCAGTACTGGTTCTTATTTCAGCAATTTGCGAAAGTGGAATTCTCGCTCCCGAAGAACTGGTCAACAACAGTGAACCTATTTTTTCAGGAGTACTCCTCGACTCCTCATTGTACCGACAAATAACATCGTAAACCCTGTTTCCCATAAAAATCTGCGAAACAGCTTTTCCACCCAGGGCAATTTCAATAAGATCGGCTACATCTGAAACATTTAATCCATACATGGCAATTTTTTCACGGTCAGCATGTATCTGCAGTTGCGGGAGTGGTGGTTCCTGTTCGATACTTACATCTTCTGCACCGTCCGTTTTTTTCACCAATTCTTCGATTTCTTCTGCAATCCTCCTGGCTTCTCGCTGATCGTCGCCATAAATTTTAATGGCAAGATCGCTGTGCGAACCGGCAATCTGGTCCATAACCATATCGATAATCGGTTGCGAGAATCCTATCTCATATCCGGGAAGTCTGGCCAAATCAGCCGACATTTCAGCAATAAGATCATTTTTACGTTTACCCCTCTCCCACTCATCATAAGGTTTTAATCCCACCGAGCATTCAACGTGTGAAGTTGAAAAAGGATCAACTCCCTCATCGTCCCTTCCAACCTGTGTCATGGCATAGGTAACTTCGTCGTACTTCAGAATATGGCTTCTTAATGTATCCGCCATTTCTTTCGATTTTTCAACATTAATACCCGGCGGCAATTGCACCTGTAACCAAAGTGTTCCTTCGTCGAGAGTTGGCAAAAAGTCTTTCCCAACAATTACAGACAGAAAAATCGTTAATACAAGAATAGCCGTCAACGGAAGATATACCTTACGTGGTTTTTCCAAAACTTTTACTGTTGCCTTTTTGTATGAAGCTATGAGCTTCTCCATTGTTCTGTTGTGATACACTTTTTGCGGTTTCCGATAAACGATGTATGCAAGCCCCGGAATTAAAATCATGGCCACAGCCAAGGCGCCCAAAATGGCATATCCAACCGTGAATGCCATTGGCGTAAACATCTTTTTTTCAATCCTTTCGAAGGTGAACAAAGGAAGATAGGCCATAATAATAATCAGCATGGAGAAGAAAATGGGCCGGCCCATTTCTGCACAACGTTTGATAATATTATCTTTTGGAAGAAAAATATCAGGATTGTCTTCTCTTTTCTTCAATACTGTTTCGAGCATAACAATTGCCCCTTCAACAATAATCCCAAAGTCGATGGCCCCCAGTGAAAGAAGGTTAGCCGGAATATTTGTTAAGTGCATCAGAATAAAAGCGATGAGCAGAGCAAGCGGAATCGAAATGGCGATTACCAGTGCTCCTTTCCAGCTTTTCAAAAAGACAATAAGAACAGCAATAACCAGCAGCATCCCGAAAAGCAGCGTGTGCGAAACAGTGTGCAACGTTGCATTTACAAGATTCGTGCGATCCATGTAAACGTGAATATGCACATCGTCGGGAAGTACTTTCTCATTTAATTCAGTAATGGCAGCACTCACTTCTTCGAGTACTGTTGAAGGATTCTGGTATCTTAAAAGCTGTACAATCCCTTCAATTCCATCGGGATAATTACGTTGTTTATCAGAGAATCCGAGTACACCTTTTCGTTCCAGGTTTCCGTATTTTAATACACCAATGTCATCGAGGAAGATCGGCATGCCATCTTCGCTTTTTATTACAATTTTCCCCAGATCTTCCAGGTCTTTTATGAGCCCGATTCCACGGATAACATAAGCCAGATCGCCCCGGTTGAGCATACTTCCACCTGCATTGGTATTATTTTTTTCAATACTCGAAACAACATCATCGAGTGTCAGGTTGTATTTCTCAAGTTTTTCAGGATTAATCTCAATCTGGTACTGTGTTGTAATTCCTCCAAAATTTGAAACATCGGCAACCCCTGTAATTTGTTTGAGTTTTGGAATGATGATCCATTTCTGAATATCGGTTAACTCTCTCAAACTTTTCTGGTCGCTCTCAACAATATAACGGCAAACCTCGCCGGTTGGCGAAGTTAGCGGATTCAATTCGGGTTGAGCCTCAAAAGGAAGATCTACACCGTTTATTCTTTCCTGAACCCGTTGCCGCGCCCAATAATCATCAATACCATCATCAAAAACCAGGATAATGGTCGAAATTCCGAACATATTTTTACTACGCATAGTATGCAGGCCCGGCATTCCATTCAATTCGCGTTCGAGCGGAATTGTAATTTGTTGTTCAATTTCTTCGGAAGCCAACCCGGGAACCTGGGTAGCAATCTGAACAGTAACATCGGCAATATCGGGATAAGCATCTACGGGCAATTGAAACCATGAATAAATTCCAATTGATGCTATAACAACGAAACAAGTGATTATCAGAAACCGCTTGTCGATAAATAGTCTGAATAATTTTTCCATTGCTTTCCTTTAATGTAAATAGATCCCTCCATTCATAACTATTTTCTCGCCGCTGCTCAAACCGGAAAGCACTATCGAATTGTTATTTTCTGACGTTGTAACAACAATTTCCCTTTTAATAAAAGTATTGTCGTTACCAGCAACAAACAAATAGCTTTTCTCTTCATTCTGTAAGATGGCTGTATTCGGAACAACAATTTGGTTGTCGTATTCGCACGAAAAACCTACACTTACGAACATGTTTGCTTTTAATTCCCGGTTTTCATTCGGGCATTTTATATATACCTCCACCGAGCGGGTCTGCTCATCCATTATATTACCAATATAAGAGATGGTACCTGCAATCGGATTTTCAGGATCCGATTCTGCCGTAACACAAACAAAATTGTTGAGTTTTACTTTCGACAGGTCTTTCTCTTTTACCCTTGCTACAACCCAAACATTATCAAGGTCGGCAACCATAGCAACCGGATCGGAATCTGCGGTTAGATATTGTCCTACAGTAATTTCGTTTTTAACAACTTCTCCCGCGATGGGTGATTTAATCGTAAGTGGCTTATTTACATCTGCTTTTTCTGGATCAACGCCATAAACGTTTAATGCCGCAATCGATTTCTCATAACCCTTTTCAGCAATATTGTATTCAGTTTCAGCCTCTTCAAGTTCCTTTTTTGAAGCCACACCATGTTCGCACAAATCTTTTTTTCTCTGAAAATTTGAAAGAGACAGTTGTTTTTGTTGTTGTGCGTCAAGATAATCACCCACGGCATCATGATAACCTGCGGAGTTAATTTCAAACAAAGGAGCATGCGTAGAAACCTTACTTCCCAATTTCACAAATGTTTTGGTAATTATTCCTTCGAAAGGCGTTACAATTTGTGCTTCGCTGCCCGAACAAATTCTTACTGTACCGGTAGTTGAAAAATTTTGGATTGCAGCAGTTTCGGTAACTGCAGAAATATTCAATTTATTTTTTACTGACGAATTTTCGGAAATAAGAACTGTATCTCCTGATATTTTTATTGCAGCTTCCTGGTTGGTTGATTCTTCCGTGTTCTTTCCCTTACAGGAAACAAGTATAATTAACAGGACACAGATATAAAGGAAGAAATGCGATATTCCTTTTTTCATTTTTATATAATTAAAGGTAAAGTAGTCTCAAAGTTTTATTGAATAACAAATACTCTAAGACCCAATTTTGGGTTTATTATTTTTTGTAAAAAGTAGTAATTTTACGACCTGCTTTTTTGCTTTTAACAGAAAAAAGTAGTCGTTATTGAAACAGGAGGAGCCCTTAATGACAGAACATTTTTTGACCTGGTTTTTCCCGGTATTAATTTCAATTCAAAAGAACAACTTAAATCAAATACAACTGGTTCTGGTGCATCAGGAATAAATACATCATTTACCCAATCAATTGAATCAATTTGTTGAATAAGATTGAAAACCTCCGGACTATGCGAATGCGATTCTTCTGAATCATTCGTTTTATTCGATGAGTAATCGGGATGAGAATGGACAATTGTATTACCATACAACCGGTGAGTGTGATAAAACATGGTTATCCCGGTGTAGAACCACACAAAAAGAATAAGAAAAAAGTAGGTTAAAATAGTTGATATTTTTTTTCTCCAATTCCCCATTTGTTTTTGATCTACAACAAATGTATAATTTTACATTTTGAAAAATAGAAATTTGCTTGCAAACCCTGAAAATATACAATAATACGACATTAATTTAACCTTATGTCCACAAACCTTAATTGTCATATTCCTAGTATTAGAGTAGAGATGAAAACACGCAATGCAATTAAAAAAAATGATAAAGAATTTTAAACAGGTCTTTTTATAAATTACTTTTTCCCGTTTTTAAACAATTTACCGGGACGTGATTCTTTGTAAGGAATTTTACCATGAATATTTCCTCCTCTCCACTCGATTCGGGTGTTATCTTTTTTGAATCGAATCGATTTTTTCTTATCGTTCTTAAATTCCTGCCTGAAATATTCGAATGAATAAAGCGGAATAAAAACAACAAAAAACACAATCAAGCCACCGATTAACCAGGGACGAACATTGGCAGATGCGAAGATATGAATGAACAAAGCTACCGCCTCCATCAGAAGAACTCCCGGACCGGCAACAAGCAAAATTATTTTTTTAAATCTTTCCACGATACCGAATTATGTAGTTGCTGCCGTTGCCGCAGAAGTAGCAGCCACAGAGGCAGCCACTGCCTGCGCTGCTGAAATTGCATCAGCCACTGCCTGTGAAACCTGGTTTTCCACCATCATTGCTTTTAGCTTTTCTGTAGCATGTTTTCGGCTGTCTTTTTCGGGAAACAGGCGGCGCATCAATCCGGCAGGTTTAATAAACGACAATAAAATCAATTCATCTTCATTCGAAGTCCCGCTTAAAATTTGATTTTTCACGTCACTTTCCAGATGATAAAGGACCTGTTTATTTAACACCACCGGTTTTTTCCATTTAAACACCAGGAAACGTTTGGGCTGCATTTTTATCAACCGTTTATCAACCAACCCCTGCTGAACTTGCTTTCTAATTGTACTCAAAGAAAAATATAGTTTATTGATCCATCTTGAAATTTTTAGAGGCGATTTTGCCTTTACCATCTTATCCATCAACAACTGGTGCAATTCATTTTCTGCTTTGGTTTTCAGCACAATAATCCGTTTATTCTCAAATCGAATATTTTTATTTTGATAAAGCTCCAGGAACAGGCTGCCCAAAATAACATAATCCATAGCAGTGTAAGCTGCAGAGATAATACCTCCTTTTTGGGGATGAATTCCCAGAAAATACAATTTTTGAGAAATAGGAATTGACTGTTCCATTTTTTATTGATTTTGATTTTTCCTTACTTTATCGGTAGTAATTATACTGTGAAAGTTACAAAATTCATTCAAACAAAATAAAGAAAAAAAATTGCGATACTATGAAAAAAGGTTTTGCGAGCGATAATAATTCAGGTGTTCACCCGGTCATTTTTAAGGCCATGGCGGAAGCCAACACAGGACATGTAGTTGGATATGGCGACGATCAGTATTGCCAAAAAGCAATCCAGGTGTTTAAAGAAAAATTCGGACAGGAAACCGAAGTATTTTTTGTATTTAACGGAACCGGAGCCAATGTTTTAAGTTTATCTTCAGTAACGCAGAGTTTCAATTCAATAATTTGTGCCGAAACTGCGCACATCCAGGAAGACGAATGCGGTGCTCCTGAAAAATTTACAGGATGTAAATTAATACCTGTGGAACCCGTAAACGGAAAAGTAACTCCAGAAGCTGTTCTGCCCCACTTAAAAGGATTTGAATTTGAACACCACTCGCAACCCAAAGTTATATCCATTTCGCAGGTAACAGAAATGGGAACTGTTTATCAACCTGATGAAATTAAGGAACTGGCCGAACTGGCTCACAAACACAACATGCTATTACATATGGACGGAGCAAGGATTGCCAACGCAGCTGTTGCCCTCGACATGGATTTTCGGTCTTTTACAAAAGATTGCGGCGTTGATGTTCTTTCGTTTGGTGGTACAAAAAACGGTATGATGCTGGGCGAAGCAGTGTTATTCTTTAATCCGGAGCTGGCGAAATACACCAAATACATTCGGAAACAAAGCATGCAGCTTTATTCAAAAATGCGTTTTGTGGGAGTCCAGTTCCTGGCATATTTCGAAAACAATTTATGGAAAGAAACTGCAGGCCATTCGAACCGCATGGCCAAATTACTGGAAGCTGAAATTTTAAAAATACCGGAAATAAAAATTACCCAGCCGGTAAATGCCAACGGGATTTTTGCAATAGTCCCCCCTGAAATCATTGAACCGCTGAAAGAACAATTCTTCTTTTACATGTGGGATGAAATGAATTCAGAAGTGCGATGGATGACGTCTTTCGACACAACTGAAGAAGAAATTTACGGATTTGCGGAACTGGTGAGGGAGTTATTAAAATAGTTAACACCTTAATAAAATGCCAACCCACCTTCTAATAACTCTTTCTATTTCACTGTTTCTTCAAATGAATAAACCTGTATTGAGGCAAGATAGACAGGATGCCATATACTTAGATAGCACCTATGTTGAGAGTGAATTAAGAAGAGCCTCAGATTTATTGCAGTATAAGGATAGCGCAACCATCATTACGTTAAATGCACATCGAATAGCAAAAAAAACAGGAATCCCTTCGCTGTCGTTTAAAACCAAATTACTACTGGCAAACCGTTATGTTGAAATAAATGATTTTAAAACAAGCAGCCTCCTTTTTAATGAACTAAAAACGGAGTTGGATACTTCATTCCATCCTAAACTTATTATTGACTACCACAGACTATATGCGTGGTTTATTGGTTTAAAAGGAGAAACAAAAGAATCAATTGCACTTTTTGAAGAAGCAATTGTTCTGAGTAAAACGCATAATAATTACAGACTTGACAAAATTTACCTGCAACTGTCATCAATTCAAGCTAATTCGGGCTATTTTATTCATGCAATACAAAACCGGCTAAAAGCCAGAACCTACGCACAAAACAATATTAATAATTTAACAGAGATTAATTCTCAGATTGGAGCACTGTATTTAGAACTTAAAATTTATGATAAAGCCCAACAATATTTTAACGAAGCACTTTCAATAAATCCAGATCATAAAATAACAAAAATCAATTCACTATATGGTTTGGGCTTGTACAACTTTGAAGCAAAAAATAATGAAGAGGCCTACACATATTTTCAAAAAGTTATCGAATTGGTAGGTCAAAATTGGATATATTACTATCAACCAACCAATAGCTATCTTCATTATTGGAAATGTTCTACCTTATTAGAGAAAAACAATCATAAGGAATTAGGCCTTAATTTTATTAACAATACAAATGAATTATTAAAGAGTAACCGAACACCCTATATTGGAGTTATGCAGGCCGAAATCTTAATTTTCTATGATAGGCTGGATGAAGCTGAAAAAGTTTTAAAACAAGGATTAAAATTAGTGAATAGTATTGAAGAGTCCTCAATGTACATGGATTATTATTATTGGCTATCCGTATTATTTGAAAAGAAAAAAAAGTACAAACAAGCTTTTCATTTCCATAAAGCTTATAAAATAATTGACGATTCATTAAGAAATAAACAAATATTAAACAGGATTGCAATACTCCAGGAAGAATTCGAAGCTACGGAAAGAGAAACAGAAATAGCGAGCCTTAACAACCAGGTTGAAAAAGAAAGATTAGAAACCCAATTATCAAAGTCGAGATTGCGCAATTTCTCCTTTTCAAGCGTAGCCATTTTGTTAATTGCTACCACCCTGATGCTATATTATCGTAACCGTCAAAAATTTAATTTTGTTAGGTTACAAGCTGAAAAAGAAAGCAAAGAAAATGAAATACAAAGGATAATAGAACAAAGCAAAAGCAGCGTTTTAAGATCTAACCTGCAGGGGCAGGAAAAAGAACGGGCTCGGCTGGCAAAAGAATTACACGACGATTTGGGAAGCAGGTTAACTGCCCTCTGTTATTTTGTGAGCTCAAAAAAAGGAATATTTAAAGGCGACGACGAAAAACTTTTAAAAACGGAGTTAAAAAGTGTACAAAAATATATTCGTAACGTATCGCATCAATTAGCGCGGCCACAATTTTCGCACTACACTTTACCTCAGCTAATATTGGAACAAAAAAACTGGATTAACGGAGAAGAAATTGAGTTCGAATTTTATAACAATCCGGAAATTAACTGGGAAATTATACCGGAAAATCACCAAAACGAAATGTACAGAATTGTGCAGGAAGCAGTTACAAACACCATAAAACACGCCCAGGCAACAAAATTGCAAATTACTATCGATAAAAGCATAAAAGGATTAGAGATTCAAATTAATGACAATGGCCAGGGAATTTCTGAATCCAATATTTCAGGCATGGGAATAAAAAATATACAGGACAGGGCTAAGGCAATTGGCGGCCAGTTAATAATTACATCGGAATATAATAATGGTACTCAAATTAAATTTTTGTACCAGAATTAAAGAGCTTGATCACATTTTTGTGAGCAACGCTAAATTATTCGCTCTGTGTTTCCATAAACAGCGGCCTTGTTTACCAATCCAACTACATTTTTTACATCGAATTTCAGAAACAGATTTTTTCGGTGAGTTTCGATGGTATTAACTGAAATTGACAGAACTTCTGCAATTTCCTTTGTTGATTTAGCTTCTAAAATTAGTAAAAGCACTTCTTTTTCGCGTTTGGTAAGTTCGTTAAACCCAATAAGTTTAGTTTCGGTATTTGAATAAACACGTTTAAACTCAGGGCACATATATATATCTTTTTTGTTTACAAAATTAATTGCATCTATTATGTATTTTGGATCAGAAATTTTTGAGACAAAGGCATCAATTTTAGAATTCAAAAGTCCCTGAAAAATCCATGATTGAGTGTGATTTGTAAGCAAAATACATTTCGATTCAGGGTATTTCTTTTTAATTTTTGCGATCTCTTCTTCTGCCTTTCCATATGGCATCTCCAGATCGAGTATACAAACATCAACACATTTATTTATTACTCCACGAACCTCTTTCCAATTATTGGCGGTTTGTATTTTTGATTTTGGAAATGCATCAAGAATCAGATCAGAAACCGACTTAACAATTAAAGGGTGATCGTCAGCTATTAAAAAATTAATCATATTGAGTCTGGAATTATCATTTTATGTTCACTAAAGATATCTTTTTTATATGTATTTGCAATTTTAGAGAAGATTGATTTACATATATTGAGGATACCATTCTATTTTACTTAGCATAAGAAATTAAAAGCCCTGTCAACACAGGGCTTTCTAACTTTAAATCTCAATGTGTATGGAAGATTAATTGATTAAACAATTTTTAATTCAGACTATGACAAATCAACAACCATGTTCCGTTTTAGAACCTGAAGAACTATTCAATGGAATAAAATATAGTTCTTACGAAAAATAAAATCAAAAAACAGTTATTTTCAAGATAAGGCAACTTGATAATATCTGTTATTAAATACCACAGTCTAAAATCATCATTACAAACTTTTAACTTTCCTAACTTATAGATCTGCAATAACAGTATTTACCTCGTTCACAAATTCCACAACTTTTGCCTTCTCAAGGATAGATATCTCATATCCAACACTTTGACCGGCATTATTTGTAATTACGAAAGTTGCAGTGTAACAATTAAGCACATTTATTGCGCCTAGAAGTAATAAGATAATACCAAATGAGGTTATAAAACCGAAACCTGCACCAACAAGAATAAGCCCAATTAATAATCGTAAAAAAGAAAATTTTGTAGAACTGGAAACAGACGCAATTGTTTTAAGAGGTTGAGCAATCTGTGCCTTTCCTAACGGAATTATTCCCATAAGGGTATTGGGCGTATGTCCTGTTACTCTTTTATTAGTTAAAACGTAATCGGCTTTTAGCCAGAATAAAATAAGGTTAGCAGTAAACGTTGCATCCTTAATCTTTTGCTCATCTTTACCTAAAATTGTACTCATTGTGTTTTTTTTTATTTTCCCTACTCATTAGGCTTTTCGGTATCGCCCCGTTTTTTCTGGGTGGTAATCAGGCTCCACATTTATTTATGTATATTCACATTCTCTTCATCATAAAAACCACTCACTACAAGTTATCGATAATTACTATCTTTTATATATTAGCAGTGTTAGGCCTATAGTCACAAATGATTTTATATATTTGGTTCGTCAATATTTTAACTGAATTTAACATTGGCAATTTGACATAAAAAAATGATACTCACCTCACGGTTTTCCGTGAATTATTATTACGCAGCATAATTTTTTAGAAATTGTAAAACAATAAATTCACCATGGATATTTGATATTCATTTCCTATTTGTAATTTTCTACCACAAAATGGAAAATAATATATGGCCTTATTTAAATACTATCCAAGTAATCCCAAAAACCTCGACCCGGAAATAGAAAAGAAAATCTTTCTCCATAGCCTTCTTTTTCCGGCAGCGTTTATTTTGGTTTTTTGGTTACTTAAAATTATTGAACAATCATCGGGGATAAGCTTTGTAAAACTGGGTATATATCCACTTCACATTAATGGGTTACAGGGCATCCTGTTTTCACCTTTTATTCATTCAGATTATAGTCACCTCATCTCCAATTCGCTGCCGTTTTTTATACTGGGTTTTATGCTCATATATTTCTACAGAAGAATTTCGTACCGCATCTTTTTTCTCCTGTATTTTTTATCCGGCTTATGTACCTGGCTGATGGGACGCGAAGCCTGGCACATTGGTGCGAGTGGCGTGGTTTATGCTTTAGCGGCTTTTCATTTTGTCAGCGGAATAATCCGGTCAGATGTACGCTTGCTCACCCTTTCGGTAGTTGTGGTTTTTCTGTATGGAGGATTGGTTTGGGGCCTGCTGCCCATCCGCCCCGAAATTTCGTGGGAAGGGCATTTATCGGGAGCCATTTCGGGAGTGGTGCTGGCATTTTACTACCGAAAATACATTATACGCCGTGAAAAATTCGACTGGGAATATGAAATGGAAGACGAAGAGGAGGAAGAAGAAAGTCACAGTATTCAGTCGCAGTATTCAGAAGGAGAATTATCTGACAAAGAAGGGGAAGAAAACTCAGATAAAAAGTCGCAGGAACAATTCCCTAAGGAAAACCAAAGTCGCACTGATCAGTTTTAATAAATACTACTCAAAATCTTCCCTAATCAATCTTATTCAATCTACATCAATCTTTTCAATCTCATCACACTCTCTCATTCTTAAAAAATCACTCAAATTTTACATTGCATTAACTTCTGCTAATTGAATCATTTTCTGTATTGGTATTCAAAAAAAGATTTAATTTTGCAGTAAATTATATTACGAAGTTCATTAGAATGATTAGCAGAAGGATTATCAGAACCAAGGTGTTACAAGTATTGTACGCCTATTACTCATCAGATGAGAAGTCAATTAATAACACCGAAAAAGAACTCTTTTTCTGCATCCAAAAAGCATACGATCTTTATCATTATCTGTTTTCTATAGTGATTGACATTGCCGATTATGCCGAAAGCAGAATTGAAATAAAAAGAAACAAACACCAACCTACATACGAAGATCTGCACCCAAATACCAAGTTCGTTTCAAACCAGGTAATTCAACAGTTGCGCGAAAACAGGCAACTCAGAACTTATCTTGAAACAAAAAAAATGAGCTGGCAGGACCATCCTGAGCTGATAAAAGAGCTATACCTGTTAATGATTGAATCTGATCATTATAAAGCGTATATGGCTGATAAAACCCGTTCGTTCCTCGACGATCGCAAATTCATTGAAAGGCTGTTCAATAAAACCATATTGGTTTCTGAAGACCTGTACAATGTATTGGAAGAACTTAGCATTTACTGGAACGACGACGTTGATTTTGTGATCTCGATGATTGTTAAAACACTGAAACGCTTTAACGAATTGTCAGATGCGGAACAACGACTGATGCCCATGTTCAAAGATCAGGAAGACAAGGATTTTACTAAAGACCTGATTCGTAAAACAATTATTAACCACGACGAATTGCGCGAACTCATTAAAGAACATTCGCGAAACTGGGATGTGGAACGTATTGCTTTTATGGACATTCTGATTATGCAGCTTGCCATCACCGAATTTTTATACTTCCCCACTATTCCTACCAAGGTTTCGCTGAATGAGTACATCGAACTTTCGAAGTTTTACAGTACCGAGAAAAGCCGGAACTTTATTAACGGAATTCTGGATAAGACCTTAAAAGATCTGAAAAAAACAGAAAAGATTAATAAAGAAGGACGTGGATTAATTGGTGAATAATACCGATAGTTATTTGGGTTAAGCCTTAAAATACGCTTCGCATTTTTAAGTCTGCCAAATACACATCGGCATTATACCTCATATATCACAAACAAAATAGTAACAGAATTGGTATAATGCGCGGATTAACGCTTTTCATGCTTACAATTACCCTGTTATCGTGTACACAAAAGGCCGAAAAAAAAAGGGATGTCACTTCTTCGTCTGCCGAACCTGGAAATACTGAAATTGTGTTTACCGAGCCTTCTCATGATTTTGGGAAACTGGAAGCCGGAGAAATTGTATTGTTCAGCTTTGTATTTACCAATGAAGGTCCAAACGATTACCTCATAAAAGAATTACATTCTGATTGTGGATGTGTAAAAACCAACTTCCCGGAACAACCCGTAAAACCCGGCGAAACCGGTGTGATTGAAGTTGAATTAGACACTTCAGGATTGGTTGGCAGGGAATACAAAACAATAGAAGTGCTCGGAAATACCAAAGAATTAAAACATTTAGCTATTTTTGCTGAGGTAAAGAACGAATTATTGGAAATTAAATATTAAAAATTATAATCATGTTGAACAATATTTTATTAATGATGCAGCCGGCTGAAGGACAGGAAGCCAATCCAATCATGAACTTTTTACCCTTGCTGCTGATCATCGTAGTTTTCTATTTCTTTATGATCCGTCCACAGGTTAAACGCCAAAAAGAAACCCGTAAATTCCGCGAGAGTTTACAAAAAGGCGACAAAGTGGTTACCACTGGCGGTATCTATGGAAAAGTTGCCAAAATTGAAGAGACTGTTATTCACCTCGAAATAGCTAAAGATATTGTTATTAAAGTGGATAAAAACGGTATCGTTAAAGATATGAGCGACGTTCAACCACAAAAGTAGGTTCTGTTGCTTTTTATGAAAAAGGGTTGTCATTTTTTGAGTGGCGACCCTTTTTTTTGTAAGGATTGAAGGACTGAATGAATGAATGAATGCTTAAATGCAGGAATTAAAAAAATTAATACAAATACAAACAAAAACGGTCAACGTTATTTAGGCATTGACTACTTGTAGCTTGTCGCTTGAGACTTGTAGCTCAGAAATAATCATACATGCTCTCAAAAAAAGATCCCATTAACATCTTCATTATTCTTCTCAACGTTTTCTTAAACTATTTTACGAACCACATCGTAACAAGAATTATTATTTTTTAAAATATCAGCATCATTACATGCATCAAGGATGTATTGTTGATTTTTGAAATATTTTTGCCGCTCAAATCAATTCGGTATTTTTACAAAAAAATTAGCTATATGAGGTTTCGAATGTTTTTAATTCTGTTGGTAATTTGTGAAGTTGTATTTGCTCAAAATACTCAACCACTATATAAAAATACAAACGCCACTCCCGGAGAAAGGGCGAAAGATATTCTCAAAGAAATGACCCTCAATGAAAAAGTAGGACAGGTTCTTTGTTTTATGGGCTGGGAGATGTACGATAACACAGGAAATGAGGTTGGTGTATCAGAAAAATTCAAAGCCTTACAAAAAGAAAAACTTCCGGGTATGTTCTGGGCCACTTTTCGCGCTGATCCATGGACTAAAAAGACGTTGACAAATGGATTGAGTCCGGAGGAAGCCGCCGAGGCTGCCAACGCCCTGCAAAAATATAATATCGAAAACTCACGACTTGGAATTCCCATCTTCTTTGCGGAAGAGGCTGCCCACGGTCACATGGCTATCGGAACAACCGTATTCCCTACCAGTTTAGGGCAGGCTGCCACTTTTAATACCGATCTGATGGTAGAAATGGGGCTTGCTATCGGGAAAGAAATACGTGCACAAGGCGCACACATCGCATATGGACCGATTCTTGATCTGGCACGCGAACCTCGCTGGTCGAGAGTGGAAGAGACCTTTGGTGAAGATCCAATATTAATTGCCCGAATGGGAAGTGCCATGGTTAAGGGACTTGGCGCCGGCAATCTGGCACAGGCCAACAGTGTTATTTCAACACTGAAACACTTTGTGGCCTACGGAGTTCCTGAAGCAGGAATAAACGGAAATGCTTCGATTGTGAGTCGTCGCGATCTGCTTGAAAATTACTTCCCGCCTTTTAAAGCAGCCATCGACGCAGGAGCACTTTCTGTGATGACCTCTTACAACTCTATCGACGGGATTCCTTCAACCATGAACAAAGAATATTTAACCGACATACTTCGAAAACAATGGAAATTTGAAGGCTATACAGTATCAGATTTATTTAGTATTGAAGGTATTTCGGGCTCGCATTTTATTACTCCGTCGGTGCAGGAAGCAGCCATAAAAACAATTTCAGCCGGAACGAATGTTGATTTGGGCGGACAGGCTTTTGCAAAACTGAAAGCAGCTGTTGAAGATGGAACTTTGCAGGAAAATGTGATTGATTCCGCAGCATATTGGGTATTAAAATTAAAATTTGCCATGGGCCTTTTCGACAATCCTTATGTCGATCCCCAAAAGGCAAAGAAAGAAGTTCACAGCGCAGAGCACATCGAAATTGCCCGAAAAATGGCACAGCAATCAACTGTTCTGCTGGAAAATAACGGAATTCTACCTCTCTCAAAAAAGGGAATAAAAGTAGCTGTTGTTGGTCCCAATGCTGATATGATGTACAACCAGCTTGGCGACTATACTTCTCCGCAGCCTGCAGAATCAGTTGTAACTGTTCTGGAAGGAATAGTTGAGAAACTGGGAGCAAAAAATGTGATCTACGAAAAAGGATGTGCCATCCGCGACACCACACAATCCAATATTCCGGCAGCAGTAAAAGCTGCAGAAAATGCTGATGTTGCAGTTGTTGTAGTTGGAGGATCGAGCGCCCGCGACTTTGGTACCGATTTCCAGGCGACCGGAGCTGCAATTGCCAAAAGCGACGTAATAAGCGATATGGAGAGCGGTGAAGGTTTCGACCGCAAAACACTAAGCCTGCTGGGAGACCAGATGAAACTACTCAAGGCAATTAAAAACACAGGAAAACCCATGGTAGTTATTTATATCGAAGGCCGTCCGTTAACAATGAACTGGGCATCGGAAAATGCCGATGCACTGCTTACCTCCTGGTATCCGGGAGAACAGGGAGGAAATGGTATTGCCGATGTGTTATTTGGTGATTACAATCCAAGCGGTCGTTTGCCGATTTCTGTTCCAACCAGTACGGGGCAACTTCCGGTTTATTACAACAAGAAAAATCCGAAAGCCCATGATTATGTTGAAGGTAACTCTGCTCCACTCTACGCCTTCGGAACCGGAAAAAGCTACACCACCTTCGAATACTCTAATCTGCAGATCAACAAAAACGACGATTTCAATTATACGGTTTCTTTCGACCTGAAAAACTCAGGCAATTCTGATGGCACGGAAATAGTTCAACTTTATATCAGAGACGAATATGCTTCAACGGTTCGCCCCATGAAACAGTTGGTTGACTTCAAACAAATTTTCCTGAAAAAAGGAGAAAGCAAACAAATATCCTTTACAACCGGCAAAGACACATTCAGCATGACTGATACCAACTACGAAAAGGTTGTTGAAGCCGGCGATTTTAACCTTATGGTGGGAGCTGCATCAAACGATATCAAACTGAAAGAAACAATCCATATCGATAAAGGGACGAAGTAATTTCTTTAAAAATAACATTTTATAATCCCGCCGGATTTCACTTGTAATCAAGGCCTTACTTTGCACAAAGTTAAGCTTGCTTATGCAGCCACTTAACCTCATCCCTGGTTTATGGAGGTTAAATTACTTTTGCACCAAAATAATTTGCATTTTTAAAGCTTCTATTGAGCCATTGTCGTTGGCTCCAACTAAAAAATAATAGTAAAATATGCGCGATTTGAATAATCACCAATGGAATTTTATGAGAAGTTTTATCTCTATAAGTATTATTATAATATTGACATTCGCAGGCAATAATCAGCTTAATGCACAATCGAAAAAAGAATCGCTCTCTTTTGATGACGTGAGACAATGGAGAACTTCTTCGGTTACATTATCAGATGATGGTGAATGGTACACGAAACTTTACAGCTTGTTCGATAAACCTGAAACCCAAAAGGACTCCACAAAAGAAAACCAGTCTGCAGAAAAAATTAATGAGTATTACCAGGAAGATAACCAGACGGATGTACTCTATATCTGTAGTTCGAAAGACGGTGTAAAATACGAGATTCCCAGTGGTAGTAATCCTGTATTTTCAGCGGCATCAGATTGGATTGCGTACCAGGTTAAGCCCAAATCGGAAAATAAAAAAGATAAAAAGGACAAAACCAGTATAGAGCTAAAACACCTCGAATCCGGGTTTACAGTTAAATACGAGTGTGGCGCAACATATCGCTTTTTTGAGGATAAAAATTACTTCATAAGCGCAGATAAAAACAGCCTTTTGATATATGATCTGGATAATCGCAGAGAACATTACATCGGAAACATTGGAGAGTACGTAACAGATAAGGAGTCGGAATATATTGCTTATACAATAGCCTCGGAAGATAAACTGGGCAATGGAATCTACATTTACGATCTCAGTAAAATGACGACCAGGGCGCTCGAAACCGGTAATTTCATTTATTCAAACCTGTCGTGGAATAGCAGCAAGAATGCGCTGGCAGCTTATAAGTATAATGAAACTGAAAAGAAGATCGATTATTCCAATATGAACATTGTTGTGATTAGCGGAATCGATTCTGAAAAGAGCAAATCTGCTGAGTATCCTGTAAAAAACATAAAAGGTATTCCTGAAAATATGGGACTGGCAGTAAAATCGAAAAAATACCCGAACGAAATTACCTGGAGCAACGATGGTGATCGGTTATTCCTAAAAATCAAGGAGTACGAACAAGATGAAAAAAAGACAGATACTGACAACGAAGAAAAACCGACCGTTCAGGTTTGGCACTGGAAAGACAAAAAACTGCTTTCTGCACGAATAGTGGAAAGTGAAAACAAAAAGAATGAAGTTTATGATGCTATATTTTTCCCGAAATCAAATAGCCTTGTACAATTAACCGGCGACGAAATTCAGAAATTAATCCGCAGTAAGAGAACTGACAATTGGGCGATTGGAACAGATAACCGGGAATACATATCTGACTGGGACGTAAATAAAAGTGACCTTTACAGTATCAACCTGAAAACCGGGGAGAAAAAGCTCATTGAGAAAAAACACAGTTCATCATACCGTTCTGATGTAGTAATATCGCCTGACGGTGAAAAGATAATTTTTTGGGACGGGGAAAATTACTGGAGTTATGAATTTAAGAAAGATTCGAAGCAGAATATTTCAGAAGGAGCAGACGTATCTTTCATCAACAAAGAATACGACAAATTTGGCTATACCCCAAGTTACGGTTTTGTGGGATGGGTAAAAAACCAAAATGCGGTAATTGTAAACCACAAGTTCGACTTATGGCTTCTGCCGCTCGATGATCGTTCACAAGCGCAAAACCTTACAGCTTCTGTTACTTCAAATGAGTCAATCCGTTTTCGTTTTGAAGATTTAGGTTTTGACGACAAGCCGGAGATTGAAGAACGCTATATCGACCTTTCTTCTACAAATCTTTTAACCGCCTTTAATCCACAAACCAAATATGCCGGCTACTATAACTTACAAGGAGGTAAATTAACAGAGCTTATCTATAAACCGGCAACATTCGCGAATTCACAGGGAAGATCAAAAATTATAAAAAGTAAAGATTCGGATGCCATTATCTATACAATGGGCGATTGCCAAAACTTCCCCGAAGCATATTTAAGCAAACCGGATTTTTCAAACTCTAATAAAATTACCAATACCAACCCGCAACAGGAAATGTTCAAATGGGGCGAGCGTATTTTAATAAATTATACTAACGACGACGGAGTACCATTACAAGGCATTTTAAATATTCCTGACGGTTATAAAAAAGGACAAAAACTACCCATGATTGTTTATTCTTACGAAAAAAGGTCGGACAATATGTATAGCTATGCAACGCCTTATCTGAATGGGAAAGCTGTACCTGAAATGCTGTATGTTTCTAACGGGTATTTATTTCTTCAGCCTGATATACACTTTAATATCGGGACACCGCACTCTGACATGTATGAATGTATAAATGCGGCCATTGAGAAGGTAATTGAACTGGGATATGTAGATGAAAAGCATATCGGGTACCAGGGATTTAGCTTTGGAGGCCATTGCGGGATGTACATGTCGACACAAGCGAACAAGTTTGCGGCGATTGCTGCCGGAGCCGGAGTAAGCAACCTGGTTCAGGGTTTCGACATTGATATTGTGCGGGATGGCACAAACGAACAGGATTATTATATGACCGGACAAGGAAGGCTTGCGGCCGATCCAACTGCCAATACTCAAATGTACATTTCAGAATCGGCTGTTTTTAATGCCAATACGATGAATACACCTTTATTATTATTTCATGGCACGGCTGATAAAGTTGTAAAATGGGAACACTCTTTTGGATTCTATAACCTCTTGCGCTATCTGAAAAAACCGGTTGTTTTTCTTTCGTATCGAGGCGAAGATCACGGGTTAAAAAAAGAAGCCAATCGACTTGATCTCCAGAGAAGGTTAAAAGAATATTTTGATCACTATTTAAAAGGTGCTGAATTAAAAAAATGGATGAGTGAAGAACTGCCTTACATCCCGGAAGAACAATCAGTAGAAAAGGATAAAGACCTAAGGACTTTACCGAAGTGGAAATAAAAAAGCGGGAGTAACAGAGTAAGCCAGTTCAATAAACGCTTCAACTATATTCAAAAAGAAACAACCATTCGTCAATTGACGAATGGTTGTTTCTTTTTGATTCAATATCTTTATTTTTACTGACTTAAAAACTGCAGATTAATACCTGTCAGCACCTGAAACTGTGGTTGTGTACCTTTGTGCAACATCGAATATTGCGGCTCAACAAACAGGTTAAAAACCGTATTACCAACTTTTACAACCTGGCCAATACCAAGTGCAATAGGCGTATGATAAGCCTCGTTTTCGATATCGAAAGCCCATATTGGCGCACCACGCAGGTAAGTTCCTTTTCCTAGCTGGAAAAAATAAAAAGGCTGAACAGCAGCCAGGTTGGTACTGCTGCGGTCTTCGTCGCCGGCAAAAGAGGTTTGCCAGGTTACCAAACCACCAAACTGAAAGACCGGAGATTTTGCAATAAAGGCGACAAAAGCAACTCCTCCCTGCCATTTTCCCGAGCCCAGAGCATCTTCAGAAGCTGTAGGTGCCGCAAGCAGCGGCCCCATTCCAACTGTAGTTGTTGCAGTTGACACAAAACTGTAGGATAAGAAGGCATTGATATCACCTAGTCCGTTTTTGGCGTCAATCGACCCGTTCCCATCGGGCATGGCAACCGTACTCATCGGCACCGACAAACGAAACAAAAATTTGCCACCTGCTAATGGTTTGGCAAAGCGAATCCATGAGGTGTTCAGATAAGCATCGGCGGGTGCATCCGTTAGTTTCGGAATGAAGTAATTGTGAAAATTAAGGGCCGTCATATTAGCCAACGGGTTATTGGCCTGTGCCGCATTATTTTCCTGCGCCATTAACTGGCTCATTCCAAAGAGTAAAAAGGAAACGAAAGTAAATAAATGTCTCATTGTAAAATTGTTTGAATTAGTCTTTCTGTGATATTGCATGTTGGTATATTTGAACAATTATGTCTAATTGACAATCAAGTTACGACATTGGAAACAGAAACACAAGAGGTTAAAAGTGATTCGTTTTTCGCTTTAATGCGTAAACACCTTATACAATTTCATACACTAGTTCAATACGTGATAAATTTTTACAAAAAAAGACCGGTCACTTTCGTAACAGGTCTCACTTTATATCTTAATTAGAATGTTTCGTCTAAATCATCTTACACGTTAAAACGGAAGTGCATAATATCGCCGTCTGTCACCACATATTCTTTTCCTTCGATCGACATTTTACCAGCTTCTTTACAGGCCAGTTCAGAACCCAGTGTTATATAATCGTTGTATTTTATCACTTCTGCACGGATAAATCCTTTTTCGAAGTCGGAGTGGATTACTCCGGCAGCTTGTGGCGCTTTCGAACCTTTTCGGTAAGTCCAGGCTCGAACCTCTTTTACGCCCGCTGTAAAATAGGTTTCCAGATGCAGCAATTTATAAGCAGCTTTAATAAGCTTGCTCACACCAGGCTCATCCAATCCCAGGTCATCCAAAAACATCTGGCGTTCTTCGTAATCATCCAGCTCTGCAATATCCGATTCGGTTGCTGCGGCAATCATCAGCATTTCGGCATTCTCCTCTTTAATGGCTTCTTTTACAGCTTCAACATGTGCATTTCCTTTCAGAACCGCAGGTTCATCAACATTGCACACATATAAAATCGGCTTGTTCGTTAACAACTGAAGACCTTTAACTGTTGGCGCATCACTTGGATCAACCTCAACTGTACGCGCCGATTTCCCTTGCATTAACACCTCTTTGTAGGTTGAAAGAATACGGAACAGACGTTTAGCTTCCGGGTCATTTCCCGTACGTGCCTGCTTTTCAACTTTAGCAATCCGGCTTTCAATGGTCTCCAGGTCTTTCAGCTGAAGTTCGATATCGATGGTTTCCTTGTCGCGCACCGGATCGATGGTGGTATCAACGTGGGTAATGTTATCGTTTTCGAAACAACGTAAAACATGAATAATGGCATCGGTTTCACGAATGTTACCAAGGAATTTGTTTCCAAGACCTTCACCTTTACTTGCACCACGAACCAAACCTGCTATATCAACAATTTCAACGGTTGTTGGTACCACGCGTTGTGGATTTACCAGTTCCTCAAGTTTGGCAAGGCGCTCGTCGGGAACCGTAATTACACCAATATTAGGTTCGATTGTACAAAAAGGAAAATTTGCAGATTGCGCTTTTGCACTCGACAAACAATTAAAAAGTGTTGATTTTCCCACGTTTGGCAAACCAACAATACCACATTTCAAAGCCATTTTACTCTTTTATTTTTATTGCGGTGCAAAGGTAATTTTTTTTTGATTTTTATTGACATTCGAAAGAAAAGCCCTGTTCTGTACTTATTGTATATTTAACAGCATAATTTGAGAAATCTTCTTGTTTTCACGTAAGCAATCGTTACATTTGTTAAAACTATTAACTTATGCTATTAAAACACAATTCAGTCGACTGCGTTATTTTCGGTTTTAAAGACAATAAACTTAACGTTTTATTATGGCAGGTAGACGATGAAATAACAAAGAAATTTTTTGAAGAAAGCGATAATTATGAGGATGTTAAAATATTATTCGAAGGAAATCCGATTCACAGAAAAGAAGATTACTGGGGATTAATAGGAACCCACCTTCCAACAAACGAAGACCTCGACGATTACGCTAAATTTATTCTGTCGCGAGCCACAGGATTAAGCGATGTTTATCTGCAACAGGTTAAAACTTTTGGCAAAGTCGACCGTGTTGATTTTATGCGGGTTCTAACTACTGCCTATTATGCCATTATCAATCCTGAATACCACGACTTACAACAATCGGAAATGGCCAAAGTGCTAAGTTGGTTTGAAATAGATAAATTACCAAAAATACTTTTCGACCACGGTGAAATAATTCAGGAAGCTTTAAAAAAACTACGCAACGAAGTACAATACTACCCGGTTGGATTCCATATGCTTCCCGAAAAATTTACGCTAACCGAATTACAAACCTTGTATGAAGTTATTCTGGACAAAAAGCTCGATACCCGAAATTTCAGAAAAAAAATCCAGAATATGGGACTGCTCATCGACACGAACGAAAAACAGACCAATGTTGCACACCGGGCTGCAAAACTGTACTCTTTCGATGTTAAAATTTACAACAAATTAAAAGAAGAAGGTTTAAATTTCAGAATCTGAAAAATTAATTAAACCTTTACCGGCCAAGAGTGTCTTACAGTAAATTTTATGCCGGATACAGAGCAAAACATCATCGCTGATTTAAAAGATGAAAACAAGCGCGATCTTGCTTTTCATACACTGGTAAATTTATACCAGGAGCGATTGTATTGGCATATCCGAAAAATTGTATTGAACCATGACGACACGGACGATGTGCTTCAGAATACCTTTATGAAGGTTTGGAGAAGTATTGATAAATTTCGTGAAGAGTCGAGCTTATACACCTGGTTGTACCGGATAGCGACAAACGAGTCGATAACTTTTTTAAATTCGAAAAAGAAAAAAAGTATAATGCCGTTGAACGACGTAAGCGAATACCTGATCGACAATTTAATGTCGGATCCCTATTTCGAGGGCGACGCGATTCAGCTAAAACTTCAACAGGCTATTGTTCGCTTACCCGATAAACAGCGCCTGGTTTTTAATATGAAATATTTTGATGAAATGAAGTACGAAGATATGGCCCAAATCCTTGATACATCGGTTGGTGCCTTAAAAGCTTCCTATCATCATGCAGTGAAAAAAGTAGAAGAATTTTTAAAAAATTCAGATTAAGTAATTGAATTTAAACCTTTTTAGTTTAAATCAGTCAAATGGAAAAATGAAAGAAATGGATGAATTAAAGAACATAGCACCAGAACTTTCGAAATTAAAAAAGGAGAATCCGTTTGGAACTCCTAAAAATTACTTTAACGATTTTTCAGCACGTTTGCATACCGAGCTTGAAAAAGAGAAAGCAGCTCCTGCTGAACAAAAAACCAGGTTAATACAATTATTAAAGCCTGCTTTAGGATTGGCGGCAAGTTTTGCTCTTATTTTTCTTTTGGTTTACGTGCCGTTAAAAACATTTACCCCTTCGGAAGTAACTGAAGTGGCGGAAAACAGTGAATACTCTGATTCCGAGTTAATAAATTTACTTGAGAAATTAGACGAAAATTCTTTTTTCGCTCTTCTTGAAGAATCATCAGATGATCAAGAAACCTTCTCTGATGAGGATTTGATGGCCTATGTGAGCACTAATTTTACTGATTACGAAATTTTTGAAAAAATTGAAAACTAATTCTACCATGAGACATCAGATATTTCTTATCTCTTTTATAGTATTGTTAATTACCCAATTAAATTTATCTGCACAAAACAGGAATGAAAACAGAGACAGATGGGAAAGATACAGAACGGAAAAAATTTCGTTCTTAACAACCAGTCTTGATTTAACACCTGAAGAAGCTCAAAAATTCTGGCCGGTATATAATCAGATGGAAAAAGAAAAATCGGAAACTCAGATGAAAAGACACGAACTGGAACGAAAGCTTCGCGATGGAGGAGAAAGCCTTTCCGATAAAAAAATTATCCAGCTTACCCGAGACTTTGTTGGTACAATGAAAGAAGAGGGTGATATAGACATCAAATACAATGAAGAATTCTTAAAAATCCTTCCTCCCAAAAAAGTATTGAAACTTTATAATGCAGAAGGAGAATTCAGAATGTATATGATTAGAAAATTCAGGGATCAGCGACGCCGAGAAGAAGAATCAAAGAATCAATAATAACAGGATATAAAAAAAACAGGCTTTTGGCCTGTTTTTTTTATATTATAACATTTTGAACCAGTCTTGAAAATATGCTCCCACATATGGTGTTTCCTTTTTTTCTCCCTGAATAGAAGCTATCAAACTCATAATCCAAAAAACCAAAACCACGATAGCGATAAAAATTCCTATGACAGGGATGAGTGTTAAAATAGTACCGGCGAGCATTAATCCTAAATTTTGCCGGATATAAAAGCTTGCAAATTCATCTTTATCATTCGAATTCAGTACCAAGGCAATAATCCAGCCTATCCAGAACAGGTGCGCAACAATTGCTTTTGTCTTTCCATCCATATTATTTGAGATTTAAAGTTTCAATCAAGTTCGGGAATAAAAGTAATTTAGCAAAACTATTTCCTAAAAATCTCCAAGCTGTTCTATTTTAAAACGTTCTATCTCTGCATAACTTAAATCATCAGCAGGAGTATCGAAAATATTGGGGTACAACTTCGTGTTTCTCTTAGAAGTTGCATCCCAATAAAAAGGCCAGTGATATTACGGCTAAAATTCCGTTTTTTAGTTATCCCAATATTTTTCGATTATTTGCTGCATTACAGGATACTTTTCATCGGTATCCCCGGTTTCCTTACGCAGTTTTAAAAGTTCCATTTTCATTTCGGCAATTATATCTGCATATTCTTCATCGTTGTATGCATTGTGACCTTCGTGTGGATCTTTTTTAAGATCATAAAACTCCCAGGCAGGTTCAGTATTCTCGCGTTGCGCACCTAACATCCCCAGGTTCTGACCATAGAAAAAGGCCAGCTTATAGCGCTTATTCCGAATCCCGAAATGTCCGGGACGGTTAGACTGGTGCAGCCAATAACGGTAATACATCGATTGGCGCCAATTCTCCGGAGTTTTGCCTTCCAGATTTTCCCTGAAACTTTCACCTTGAATAAATGCTGGTTTTTTAACATTTGCATAATCGGCAAGCAAAGCAGAAAAATCAATATTCAAAATAATATCGTCAATCCTTTTTCCTCGTTTAATTTCCTTTGGATAGCGGATTACAAAAGGCATTCGTAACGACTCTTCATAAATGAGCCTTTTATCGAAGAAACCATGTTCGCCAAGAAAATACCCCTGATCTGCCGTATAAATTACAATTGTATTGTCGGCGATCTTTTCTTTTTCCAGGAAATCAAGCAGTTTACCAATATTATCATCAATGGCAGCTCCGCTACGAATATAATCCTTAATAAATTTATGATATGTTTTCTTCCGTTTCGCGATACTATCGAGCCCCTCAACCGAAAAGGGCAATCCGGGATATTGCGCCCAATAATCAGGATTTCTGGTATTTTCCAGGTAGCGTTCCATAAGTGCATCCAGTTTTTGTCCGCTAAAAGTTCTGCCATTTGTTTCAGGGCCAAAATCGTACAATGTTGCCGGTTCCGGAATTTCAACACCATCTAATAAATGTTCAAATCGTTCAGGATAGTCGAATGGTTCGTGGGTTGCCTTAAAATGACACATCATTAAAAACGGTTTGGTTTTATCGCGGTTTTTCATCCAGTCGATCGACAGATCTGCAATCACATCGGTGGAGAAACCTTTGTGTTCAACTCCACCGGCATTATGATCTTGCCAGTTTTCTTTTGTTTTTAAAATGGGATTCCAATATCTGCCCTGACCGGGTAACATATTATAATAATCGAATCCTGTGGGTTCCTTTTTTAAATGCCATTTTCCGACAACAGCAGTTTGATAACCGTTTTTTTGAAGAACTTTTGCAATGTTCATGCTGTCGGGTTCCAATGCTTCGGTCAGGGTATAAACTCCGTTCCTGTGGCTGTATTGCCCTGTTAAGATTGATGCACGGCTTGGAGTACAAATAGAGTTGGTACAAAAACAATTATCCAGAACACAACCTTCATCGGCCAGCCGGCTAATATTTGGAGAATGTACCACATCTTTTAATATACCGCTATAAATTCCCCACGCCTGCGAAGTGTGGTCGTCGCTCAAAATAAAAAGAATATTGGGTCCGACCTCCTCCTTATTTGAAGAACAGGAGGTTAAAATTCCAAACAGAGCAACAATAAATAATTGCAGAAAAAACAGACAGATAGTACGATATGATTTCATTGGTATAGTTTAATAATTACAAAGCTATGCAATTATTGTAAAAATATCCAAAGAAACCAACTGCTTTATAAAAAATTTAAAAAGGGGCTAAATGTCGTAATTAAAACCTTTCAGATGATGCCCCATACGATCACGCTTTGTCTTCATGTATTGCTGATTATACTCGTTGGGTTCAATTTCAATAGGAAGAATCTCCATTACTTCCAGACCATATCCTTCCAAACCGACACGTTTCACCGGATTATTGGTTAAAAGGCGCATTTTTGTAACACCTAAATCACAAAGTATCTGAGCACCAACGCCATAATCACGTTCGTCGGCTTTGAATCCCAGGTGCAGATTGGCGTCAACCGTATCCATGCCCTCATCCTGCAGTTTATAAGCGGCTATTTTATTGAGCAATCCAATTCCTCTTCCTTCCTGCAGCATATAAACAACAACACCTTTGCCTGCTTTTTCAATCATTTCCATCGACTTGTGCAACTGATCGCCGCATTCGCAACGCATGGATCCAAAAATATCACCAGTCATACACGACGAGTGCACACGTACAAGAATCGGTTCGTTATGTTCCCATTCGCCTTTAATTAATGCAACATGTTCTGCTCCATTTGATTTTTGACGGAACGGAACAATTCTGAAATCTCCGTATTGAGTAGGAAGCGGAACTTCTTCTCCCCTTTCAATCAGGCTTTCGCTTTTAAACAGGTAAGAAATAAGATCCTTTATTGTAACAATTTTTAAATTGTATTTTTCTGCAAACTTACATAGCTGTGGTAAACGGGCCATTGTACCGTCTTCATTCATAATCTCAACCAAAACACCTGATGGTTTCAGACCTGCCAAACGGGCAAGGTCAACCGACGCTTCAGTATGACCGGTTCTGCGTAGTACACCACGTTCCATGGCTTTTAAAGGAAAAATATGACCGGGACGTCCCAGCTGCTCAGGGCGGGTTTTATCGTCGACCAGCATTTGCACGGTTATGGCACGGTCTCTTGCCGAAATTCCAGTTGTAACCTCCGGATGAATAGCATCGACAGAAACCGTAAAAGCTGTTTCGTTTGCCGACGTATTTTTTCCAACCATCAAATTCAAATCAAGTTTCTTGCAGCGCTCTTCTGTTAATGCGACACAGATTAAGCCCCTGGCGCGCAGAGCCATAAAATTGATTATTTCCGGAGTTATTAATTCCGATGCAACAATTAAATCCCCTTCATTCTCTCTGTCTTCATCGTCAACCACAATAACCATCTCTCCTTTTTTAATAGCTTCAACGGCTTCGGGGATGGTATTTAGCTTTATGTCTGTCATATCTGTCATATCTGCCCGTTTAAATCAGGTGCAAAATTACAAAGTTTTCTGAATTGACCCCATTACATCGTTCCATTCTTGAAGCCGATATAACATTGCAGCCTTCTAACATGTCTTAACTCTGCAAGGAAATACCGACTTAAACAAGGTGTTGTATTTTTTGTTTTCATTATCAGAACCAGTAATATTTCAGTAAATCGTATTGAAAAAACAAATTATACACTTAAAATTTATAATTTGTTTTTTTATTAGAACCAGAAAAAATTAGTTCACAAAAACATTCTCTAATTTAATTCTGTTTGATAACTTTATTTACTTAATATCAGGTTCAAACAGCTAAAGTGTATGAAAAAAATACTGATTCTTTTTGCCCATCCGGCCTATCACAAATCGCGTATCAATAAAGCTTTGATTAATGCCGTTCAAAACATCGAAGGTGTTACCGTCAATAACCTGTATGAAAAATATCCCGATTTTTTTATTGATGTACCTACAGAGCAAAAACTTTTATTGGAAAATGACATTATTATCTGGCATCATCCATTTTACTGGTACAGTGCACCTGCCATTCTGAAAGAGTGGATGGACCTGGTTTTACAGCACGGTTTTGCCTATGGTACATATGGGAAGGCATTGGAAGATAAATGGATATTGTCGGTCATTTCAACAGGTGGGAGAAAAGAAGTTTATAGTTCCGAAGGAAAAAACCAATTTACCATTAACCAGTTTTTGGCTCCTTTTAAACAATCGGCTAACTTGTGCAGAATGAAATACCTGCCGCCATTTGTGGTGCACGGTTCGCACACCTTGTCGGAAGAAGACCTGAAAAAACATGCTTCCGATTATAAACAACTCATTCTTTCTTTAAGAGACGAAACCTGCGATTCTCCAAAATTTGATTCAATAGAATATATCAACCAAATAATACCTGGCGATGCATAATTACGAATTCTTCTTAAGCGCATTAATTTATTTGGGAGCAGCTGTTATATCGGTTCCCATTGCAAAAAAACTAGGACTAGGATCCGTATTGGGATACCTGCTTGCCGGAATTGTTATTGGCCCTTTTGTTTTAAAGTTAGTGGGAAACGAAGCAGGAGAAGTAATGCACTTTGCCGAATTTGGTGTTGTACTGATGCTATTTATTATTGGGTTGGAACTTGAACCTAAACTTTTGTGGAAAATGCGTCGGTCTATCTTTGGATTGGGAGGATTACAGGTTATTATTACAGCAGCGGTTATTACAGGAATAGCTCTGCTTCTGAATTTTCAGGTTAACCGGGCAGTTGCAATTGGTCTTATACTTGCATTATCATCAACTGCCATTGTACTACAAACCCTATCGGAAAAAGGACTGTTACGTAATATTGCCGGCCGTTCTGCTTTCTCGGTATTATTGTTTCAGGACATGGCCGTAATTCCTATTCTGGCCCTGCTACCATTGGTGGCAACCTTGGGCACACCTGCCAATTTATCAGACTCTGCATTAAATAACATCGGCGAAGTTGCCCAAATGCCGGGGTGGTTGCAATTACTTATAATTATTGGAGCGATGATAGCAATAATAATTATTGGACGTTTTGCGGCACGACATATCTTTAGGTTGGTGGCAGAAACCGGATTACACGAAGTTTTTGTGGCTCTCGCATTATTTATGGTTATAGGTATTGCTCTGGGCATGGATGCAATTGGCCTGTCGCCTGCCCTTGGAACTTTTATTGCAGGTGTAGTATTGGCTGATAGCGAATACCGCCACGAACTTGAAACAACCATCGATCCGTTTAAAGGATTACTGTTGGGTTTATTTTTTATTTCGGTTGGAGCCAGTATTAATTTCACACTATTGGTTGAAAATCCGATGCAAATAATCCTGTTTGTATTACTGCTTATCTTCATAAAATTTGTGGTATTGTTAATTCTGGGACGAATGTTCCATCTAAAAAAGGGTTTTGAATTTCTATTTGCTTTCCTGTTATCTCAAGCCAGCGAATTTGCTTTTGTTCTGATTTCATTTTCAAAGCAAAACAAACTTTTCGATGAACAAACATCGGGAATGTTGCTGCTTGTTGTCACCTTGTCGATGGGCATTTCCCCTCTCCTGCTAATTTTTAACGACAAAGCCGTTAGTCCTATTCTTGCCCGCTGGCAAAACAAACTGGAATACGACGAAATAGAGGACAACGAAAGCCCGGTGATACTGGCCGGATTTGGACGTTTTGGACTTACTGTCGGAAGAATTTTACTTGCAAATGGAATTAAAGTAACTATCCTCGATGATAATCCTTCGAATGTTGAAACACTGAGAAAATACGGATTCAAACTTTATTATGGAGATATTACACGTCCAACATTGTTGGAGAAGGCAGGCATAAAAAACGCCCGTTTACTGATTTTGAGTATGGCCGAACATGAAAACGCACTGAAAGTAGCTGAGATTGTGCGAAAAAAATATCCGCATGTTAAAATTATGGCGAGGGTAAAAGATCTGTTCCACGTTTTTGAATACCTTAATTTGAATATAGATGAAGTTCAACGCGAAACGTTCCACTCTGCAGCAGAACTAAGTAGCAGGGCTCTTGTTGAATTAGGATTCTCGAACTACGAAGCATATCGTGCTACACGTACTTTTAAACATCACGAAAACCAGGTAAGCGAAAAGCTTTACAGCCACTGGAAAGAAGACCATGGTAAATTTATTCAGGAAACACGTCGTTTCGAAGAGCAGTTAAAAGATATCCTGCAGTCTGAAAAAAATTATTCTATTCACGAAACCGACTGTGCATGGGATGTTGATTCGTTAAAGGATGAAGCGAAAAAAGGAAATTAGTTTTATACTTAAAATACTGAAATGAGTTATATATTGATAGCCTCACTTTGAGTGAGGCTATCAATATTTTCGCCAGAACTTCAAATTCCATATCATATAATTCCCCTTTAAACATTCAACTTTAAACATTCAACTTTAAACTTCTCCCACCTTTTCGAATCAAAAATTGAAAGATTCGACAAATGCCGATTAGCGTAGTTTTTAGACCGCTAATGCATATGCCGTAATTGTCCTACCCTCTAAATATCGGCCTTATATCAATTTTAAAATGACCTGAAAACAATATGATCATTAGCAAAATCAACACAACTAAATTAGACTATTTCTAAATAGAGCACATTTCAGAAAAACTGATTTTTTGACACATACAGATTCAAATTAATATATAGTTTTGCAATCTGCAAATAGCAAAATTTAAAGATACGGATTCTATTATTCGACATAAGGGTTTTGTGAAAGAGGTTAAAAACGCCTCATTGATTGTAAATATTGTGAGCCAATCAGCCTGTTCTACCTGTCATGCCAAAGGAGCCTGCACGGCTGCCGATTACCAGGACAAAGAAGTTGAAGTAAGCGGTTATAAAAACAGTTACGAGATTGGAGAAGAGGTTACCATACTTTTTAAACAATCGAAAGGATTTACTGCAGTTATCTGGGGATATGTAATCCCATTTTTTCTTGTTCTGCTCACCTTGATTATTGCTCTTGAGGTGACCAACAATGAATTAAAATCCGGACTTCTTTCATTAATCATTCTGATACCATACTATATAACATTATATTTTTTTCGTCATTTATTAAAAAAAGTACTGAAATTCGAACTCGAAGAAATTGATTAACAAATGAGTATCACTGTTGTATATACCATTGTCACATTAGCCGTTATTGGTGCCGCTGCTGCGGTAATCCTTTACTTTGTGGCACAGAAATTCAAAGTTTTTGAAGATCCGCGAATCGATGATGTGGAAGAAGCTCTTCCGGGAGCCAACTGCGGAGGTTGTGGTTTTGCAGGGTGTCGGGCTTTTGCCGAATCTTGTGTAAAAGCCAGCGAACTGGGTGATTTAAACTGCCCGGTTGGAGGAAACGACACCATGAACAATGTAGCCTCCATTCTTGGTTTGGAAGCGGTAAAAAAGGATCCGAGAGTAGCGTATATCCGTTGCAACGGAACCTGCGACAATCGTCCCAAAACAAGCAGCTTCGACGGCGCTACTACTTGTGCCATTGCCTCATCGGTGTACAGTGGCGAAACCAATTGCCAGTTTGGCTGTCTTGGTTATGGCGACTGTGTAACGGCCTGCGATTTCGATGCCATCGAATTGCGCCCTGAACTTGGAGTACCGCAAATTATCGATGATAAATGTGTGGCCTGCGGTGCCTGCGTCGATGCGTGTCCGAAAAGCCTGATTGAGCTGCGCAAGAAAATGCCTAAGAACCGCAAAGTTGTGGTTTCGTGTCAAAACAAAGACAAAGGTGGCGTGGCCCGTAAAGCCTGCAGCGTTGCATGTATCGGTTGCGGCAAATGTGCAAAAGAATGTCCTTTCGATGCAATAACCATCGAAAACAACCTGGCATACATCGATTCTGACAAATGTAAATTGTGTCGGAAATGTGTAGCTGTTTGCCCAACAGGCGCCATTATCGAAGAAAACTTTCCTCCACGGAAAGTAAAACCAGAAGTAAAAAAAGAAACTGAACCCGTAAATTAAATCAGGATGTTAAAGACGTTCAAAATTGGCGGGGTACATCCTCCCGAAAATAAATTATCGAAAGATAAAAAGATTGAAATTCTTGATCTTCCAAAAACAGTATTTATTCCGGTTGCACAGCATATTGGAGCACCTTCTTCCCCGGTTGTAAAAAAGGGTGATGAAGTAAAGGTGGGACAGGTAATTGCACAAAGCAGCAGTTTTGTTTCAACCAACATCCATTCATCTGTGTCGGGAAAAGTTACCAAAGTAGATTTTTCAGCCGACAGTTCGGGCTATCCGAAACAGGGTATTTTTATTACTGTTAACGGCGACGAATGGGTGGAGGAAATCGACCGCTCTATAGACCTGATAAAAGAATTCTCCATCGACGGCCCTGAGATCGTTAAAAAGATACAGGAAGCCGGTATCGTTGGTTTGGGCGGTGCAACCTTCCCTACTCATGTTAAACTGGTACCACCAAAAGGTATGAAAGCCGAGGTGCTTTTAATCAACGGAGTGGAATGTGAGCCTTACCTCACTTCCGACCATCGTTTGATGCTTGAGAAACCGGATGAAATTATGGTCGGTATTCAATTGCTGATGAAAGCAATGAATGTTGAAAAGGCTGTAATCGGTATCGAAAACAATAAACCGGATGCCATAAAATTACTTACCGAAAAATGTGCAGAATATAAAGGAGTAAGCGTTCAGGCGCTGAAAGTCCAATATCCGCAGGGAGGTGAGAAACAATTGATTAATGCCGTAACCGGAAAAGAAGTTCCATCAGGAGGTTTGCCAATTGCAGTTGGAGCCGTAGTTAGTAACGTGGGTACTGCATTTGCTGTTTACGAGGCTATTCAAAAAAATAAACCACTCTTTGAACGTGTGGTTACCGTAACAGGTAAAGGTGTAGAGAAACCTTCAAATTTCCTGGTTCGTATCGGTACTGCCACTTCTGAATTGATTGAAGCTGCCGGCGGTCTTCCTGAAAACACAGGTAAAATCATCAGTGGTGGTCCAATGATGGGGCGTGCCATTGCCTCGCTCGATGTACCGGTTACAAAAGGAACATCGGGACTTCTTCTTATGCAGGAAGAAGAAAGCAAACGCGATGACGTACAGGCATGTATCCGCTGCTCGCGCTGTACATTGGTTTGCCCAATGGGACTGGAACCCTACTTGCTGATGACATTGGGAGAAAAGCAAATTTTCGATCGTGCAGAAAACGAACGAATCATGGATTGTATCGAGTGTGGCTCATGCAGTTACACCTGCCCGTCGAACCGTCCGTTGCTGGATTACATCCGTTTCGGAAAAGGAAAAGTTGGAGCGATAATGCGTTCACGTAAAAAATAAAACTTAAGAATAAACAAATATCAATTCTCAAAAAACAAATAAAATCCAAATAACAAATTCTCAATAACCAGAATTGGAATCTTGAAATTTGGAGTTTGGAACTTGAGATTTAATAAAATTAATAATGAATAAATTATTAACAGTTTCACCATCGCCGCACGTTCATTCGAGCGATACTACCCAAAAGATTATGTACCGGGTTGTATATGCGATGATTCCGGCAATGATCTGGGCAATTTTGGTATTCGGACTCGATGCCCTCCGTGTTGGATTAATATCCATTGTGTCGTGTCTGGCCGTTGAATTTCTGGTGCAGAAATACATTTTACAAGTTAAACCGACAGTTACTGACGGATCAGCATTGATTACAGGTATTTTGCTTGCATTTAACGTTCCGTCGAACCTGCCGTGGTGGATCATCATTATCGGTGCCATTGCAGCCATGGGAATCGGAAAACTTTCGTTTGGAGGACTGGGAGCAAATATTTTCAACCCTGCGTTGGTTGGACGTGTATTCCTATTAATATCATTCCCTGCACAGATGACATCATGGCCGGTTAATAGCCTTACCGATGTTGATGCAGTAACTGCTGCAACTCCGCTGGGATTAATTAAAGAAGGTGTTAAAAACGGCATTCCAATTTCACAAATAGAAGGATTACCAAAAATGTCTGATATGTTATTGGGAATTGGTCATGGATCGCTGGGTGAAATATCTGCAATACTTCTTATCATCGGAGGTTTGTATATGCTTTGGAAAAAAGTAATTACATGGCATATTCCAGTTTCTATTCTACTTACTGTTATTGTATATTCAGGAATTTTCTGGTTAATAGACCCGCAGAGCTATGTAAATCCGATCTATCATGTTTTAACAGGTGGATTAATGCTGGGAGCCGTGTTTATGGCAACCGATATGGTAACATCGCCAATGTCGATAAAAGCACAAGTTATTTATGGAATCGGGATTGGAGTTATAACTATTTCAATCCGTATGTTCGGGGCCTATCCTGAAGGTATTTCATTTGCTATTCTGATTATGAATGCAGTTACACCGCTCTTAAACATGTACATCAAACCTAAACGATTTGGAGGAAAGTAAGATGGCAAAACGTGAATCATCATTTGTAAATATGCTTGTAACCCTCGTGTTGGTTACAGGAATTGCTGCAGCAGCGTTAGGTTTTGTTTACGACTTTACCAAAGGCCCTATTGAAGTAGCAAAATTAAAAGCACAAACGGAAGCGATAAAAGCAGTTCTTCCCGAATTCGACGAGCTGGGGGAAGCACAAACAACCACACCTGCCGACGGAGGTGATCCTGTGGAACTTTTCCCGGCATATAAGGATGGAAAGTTAGTTGGTACTGCTATAAAAACCTATTCAAAAATTGGTTTTAGTGGTTTTGTTTCAATTATGGCAGGAATCGATAAAGACGGAAATTTCTCAGGATATTCCGTTCTGGAACATGCCGAAACTCCGGGACTTGGTTCAAAAATGACTGAATGGTTTAAAAATCCAGACAAACCCAATCAGAATGTAATTGGTAAAAATCCGGGAACGACCAACTTCACCGTCTCAAAAGATGGTGGCGATATTGATGCAATTACAGCGTCAACTATTTCGTCGCGCGCATTTCTCGACGCTCTGAACAGAGCGTATAATTCGTATAATAATCTTGATACAACTTCCGGCGCATCCGGAAATTAAAAATATTGAAGATGAATCAGTGGAAAAACTTCACAAAAGGCCTTATTAAAGAAAATCCCGTATTTGTTTTGGTACTGGGAATGTGCCCTACTCTTGGTGTAACTTCATCAGCCATTAACGGACTGGGTATGGGACTGGCCACAACGTTTGTATTAATGATGTCGAACATTGTTATTTCACTCGTTAAAGATGTAATACCCGATAAAGTCAGAATACCAAGTTTTATTGTAATTATTGCCGCTTTTGTTACGGTTGTACAACTTCTTATGCAGGCTTTTGTTCCGGCATTGTTTAAAAGCCTTGGTTTATTTATACCGTTAATTGTAGTTAACTGTATTGTACTAGGCCGTGCCGAAGCATTCGCGTCAAAAAACAAAGTTGGTTCGTCTGCAGTCGACGGAATTGGAATTGGCCTGGGATTTACATTCGCATTAGTTCTGTTAGGCGGTATTCGCGAATTCCTGGGAAGTGGAAAAATCTTCGACATCCCTCTTTATCCCGAAAACTACGGAACTCTGCTTTTTGTGCTTTCACCGGGAGCATTTATCGTTTTGGGTTATTTAATTGCATTAATCAACAGGCTTAAAAAGAACTAGGAGGAAATAAGATGAATTATCTTGTAATTGTAATTAGCGCCATATTAGTAAACAATATTGTTTTAATGAAGTTTTTGGGAATCTGCCCGTTTTTGGGTGTTTCCAAGCGCGTTTCAACTGGTATTGGCATGACAGGGGCTGTCGCTTTTGTTATGATCCTGTCAACAATTGTTACATACCTTATCCAAAAATATATTCTCGATCAGTTTGGGTTGGGCTTTCTGCAAACTATTGTATTTATCCTGATTATTGCAGCCCTGGTTCAGATGGTTGAAATTATCCTGAAAAAAGTGAGCCCGCCATTATACCAGGCTTTGGGTATTTTCCTTCCTCTGATTACAACAAACTGTGCCATTTTAGGTGTGGCCATCCTTACCGTTCAGAATGAATTTAATCTTTTGGAAGGTGTTGTGTTTGCTGTTTCAAATGCCATTGGTTTTGGATTGGCTTTGATCGTATTCTCAGGAATTCGCGAACATCTTGATTTACAAAATGTACCAAAAGGATTAAAAGGTACACCGATTGCTCTTATAACTGCCGGAATTTTGGCCATGGCATTTATGGGATTTTCTGGCTTAGTGTAGGTTACTCTAAGATTAACCTAATATTAACCATTTATGATTTTTGTCATGGTTACAAAATAAACACGTACACCTTACATAAATTTATTAAATTTGCTATGTGCAGATAGCAAAACCGACTATCTGCCCCAACAACTAAAAATCGAATACATTGGAATTTTTTCAACAGGTACATAGATCATTATTGGAGGGTTTGAAAGATACAATCAAAAGAGAACTGATGAATAGTATCGACTGGAACCAGAGATTGATCTGTATAAAAGGATTCAGAGGAGTTGGGAAAACTACATTTTTACTCGATTATATCAAACAGAACTATCCTGAGAGCAACGAAATTCTATATTTAAATCTGAACAATTTTTATTTCACCAAACGAAAGATCAGTTCTTTTGCCGATGAATTTGTAAAGCGCGGCGGGAAAGTACTTCTCCTCGATCAGATCCAAAAATATCCGGGCTGGTCGGCCGATTTGCGGAAATGTCTGGATGACAATCCCGATCTGAAAATCATTTTTACTTCGTCGCCGGTATTACGGATTACTGAAGATAATCCTGATCTTAAAGGAATAGCCAATATCTATCACCTTGAAGGATTATCGTTTCGCGAATACCTGAACCATGAAACAGGTTCCCAGTTTAAGACCTATTCTTTTGAAGAACTATTAAACAACCATATTGAAATTGCCCAAAAAATTGTTAACGAAATAAAGCCTCTGGCTTATTTCGACGATTATTTAAAGCATGGCTATTTCCCCTATTATATACACGATTCGAATTTTTATATCGATAAACTTTTAAAGAATATCAACCTGGCACTGGAGATCGATGTTCCGTACATCAACCAGATTGAATTTAAATACCTACCCAAACTCAGAAAGCTGTTGCACATCATTGCCTCAGAAACGCCATTTACACCAAATGTTAGTAAATTAGCGACTTATGTTGAGACATCACGTGCAACGATTATGAACTATCTGAAATACCTGAAGAATGCAAGGCTCATTAACCTGCTTTACGAGAACGAGGGCAGTGATAATGATCAGATGAAAAAACCGGACAAAGTGTACTTGCAAAATACAAATTTGCTTAACGCTATTGCTCCGAATAACTTCGATAAAAATACAGTACGACAAACGTTCTTTTACAACCAGGTAGGATATGTATGCAAACTGGCAAAATCGCCAGTTGCCGATTTCTGTGTCGACGGGAAACACAAATTCTATGTTGGCGGAAGAAAACTGGAACCAGAAAAAGGAATATATGCTGCATCTGATGTAATTGAGGTTGGAGAAGGAAATAAAATTCCGTTATGGCTTTTCGGATTCCTTTACTAGTCGTAAGTCGCAAGTAGTAAGTCGTAAGTAGCAAGTATCTAGAAATCAAGAATAATCTAAGATAAATTAAAAACGTATAAAGATGGCAAAACAAAAAAAAATGGTAACATGTGACGGGAACTACGCAGCAGCGTATATGAGTTACATGTTCAGTGAAGCAGCCTGCATCTATCCTATTACTCCATCGTCGACGATGGCGGAATATGTTGATGAATGGGCCGCAAATGGCAAAGTAAATATGTTCGGACGTCCTGTACGCCTTGCAGAAATGCAAAGTGAAGGTGGTGCTGCAGGTGCGGTACACGGATCACTTCAGAGTGGAACTTTAACTTCAACTTACACCGCATCTCAGGGATTGTTGTTAATGATCCCTAACATGTACAAAATCGCAGGTGAGTTATTACCAACAGTATTCCACGTAAGTGCACGTGCCCTTGCTGCTCATGCATTGTCAATCTTTGGTGACCACAGTGACGTTTATGCTTGTCGTCAAACAGGTTTTGCAATGTTGGCTGCCGGTTCGGTTCAGGAAGAAATGGACCTGGCGGGTGTTTCTCACCTGGCAACATTAAAATCAAGGGTTCCTTTCCTTTCATTCTTCGATGGTTTCCGTACTTCTCACGAAGTTCAAAAAATCGAGACAATCGATATGGAAGACATGAAACCATTGGTTGATATGGATGCCGTTGAAGCATTCCGTAAAGGTGCTTTAAATCCTGAGAATCCTGTTACCCGTGGTACTGCTCAAAACCCTGATATCTTCTTCCAGGCTAAAGAATCTTCTAACAAATTCTACGATGCAGTTCCTGCTATTGTAGAAGATTACATGAAAAAAGTTAGCGCAATCACCGGTCGTAACTACGACTTGTTCGATTACTACGGAGCTGAAGATGCAACTAACATTATTGTTGCAATGGGTTCTGTTACCGAAACTATCAAAGAAGTTATCGACAGCTTAGTGGCTGAAGGTAAAAAAGTTGGTTTGGTTGCAGTTCACTTATATCGTCCATTCTCAATTAAACACTTAATGGGCGCATTCCCTGCAACTACTGAGCGTATTTCTGTATTAGACCGTACTAAAGAACCTGGAGCTCTTGGAGAACCATTGTACCTGGATGTACGTAACGCAATTGGCGAAGCATTGGAAGCAGGTACTGCACCTTTCAAAGAATGGCCAATCATCGTTGGTGGACGTTATGGTTTAGGTTCGAAAGATACTACTCCATCGCAAATCATTTCGGTTTACAATAACCTTGAAATGAGCGAGCCAAAAAATAAATTCACTTTAGGTATCGAAGATGATGTAACATTCACTTCTCTTCCAATCCTTCCTGAAGTAAAAGTTTCTCCAGAAGACCTGGTTGAAGCTAAATTCTACGGTTTAGGTTCTGACGGTACTGTTGGTGCAAACAAAAACTCAATCAAAATTATTGGTGAATCAACCGATAAATATTGCCAGGGTTATTTCGAATACGACTCGAAAAAATCAGGTGGTTTCACTTGTTCTCACTTGCGTTTTGGCGACAGCCCGATTCGTTCAACATATTTGGTAACAACTCCTGACTTTGTTGCTTGTCACGTTCCTGCATATCTTCATATGTACGACCTGATGAAAGGTTTGAAAAAAGGTGGTAGCTTCCTGTTGAACTCAATCTGGGATGCAGAAGAAACTAAAAAACACCTTCCTGCTAAAATGAAGAAATACATGGCTGAGAACGACATCAATTTCTACATTATCAATGCAACAAAATTAGCCGCAGAAATTGGTTTAGGTAACCGTACCAATACCATTCTTCAATCAGCATTCTTCAAAATTTCCGGTGTAATTCCATTCGACCAGGCTGTTGAGCAAATGAAGAAATTCATTGTTAAGTCTTACGGTAAAAAAGGAGAAAAAATTGTAAACATGAACTATGCCGCAGTTGATGCAGGTGGTGAAAATGTTGTTAAAGTTGAAATTCCTGCTGAATGGGCATCAATTGAAGTTGCTGAAGATGCAAAAGTTGCCGGTCGTCCTGACTTTGTAGCAAACATTGCAGATGTAATCAACGCACAAAATGGTAACAGTCTTCCTGTTTCTACATTCGTTGGTGCAGAAGATGGTACTTTCCAGGCAGGTTCTACGGCATTCGAAAAACGTGGTATTGCAGTAAATGTTCCTGAATGGCAAGACGAAAACTGTATCCAGTGTAACCAATGTGCTTATGTTTGTCCACACGCTGCAATTCGTCCTTTCTTATTAACAGAAGAAGAGGCTGCTGCTGCTCCGGAAGGCACAAAAACAAAGGCTGCTGCTCCGGCAAAACAATTCAACGGATTACAATTCCGCATTCAGGTTTCGCCACTTGACTGTACTGGTTGTGGTAACTGTGCCGATGTTTGTCCGTCGAAAGAAAAAGCACTTGTAATGAAACCGCTTGCAACTCAGGAAGCTGAAGCAGAACGTTACTTGTACATGGACGAAAAAGTGGGCTACAAAGAAGTTGTTGACAAATTCAAAACTGTTAAAAACTCACAGTTCGCTCAACCATTATTCGAGTTCTCAGGAGCTTGTGCAGGTTGTGGTGAAACTCCATATATTAAAACAATTACTCAACTTTACGGTGAGCAAATGATGGTAGCTAATGCTACTGGTTGTTCTTCAATCTATGGTGGTTCTGCTCCAGCAACTCCTTACTGTAAGCACAAAGTAACCGGACAAGGTGTAGCTTGGGCTAACTCATTATTCGAAGATAACGCTGAGTACGGTTTAGGTATGGCTGAAGGTGTTGCTGCTCAACGCGACCGTTTGGAAATGGTAATGCAAGCAGCTATGGCAAATGGTGCAAGCGATGCTGAAAAAGAAGCTTACGCTGCATGGATCGAAGGTAAAGACAACGCTGATGCTTCGAAAGCTGCTACTGCTAAAGTTTTAGCTGCCATCGAAGGTTCTGACAGCGAAACTGCTAAAGTAATCACTGAGCTGAAACAATACCTGGTTAAAAAATCTGTTTGGGTATTCGGTGGTGACGGATGGGCTTACGACATCGGTTACGGAGGTGTAGACCACGTATTAGCCAGCGGTAAAGACATTAACGTATTGGTTGTTGATACCGAGGTTTACTCTAACACCGGTGGTCAGGCTTCAAAATCAACTCCTGTTGGTGCTGTTGCTAAATTTGCTGCTTCGGGTAAGAAAATCCGTAAAAAAGACCTTGGTGCAATGGCCATGACTTATGGTTATGTTTACGTTGCTCAGGTTGCAATGGGATCGAACCAGGCTCAATACTTCAAAGCATTGAAAGAAGCTGAAGCTTATCCTGGTCCATCATTGATCATTGCTTACGCTCCATGTATCAACCATGGATTACGTGCAAGCATGGGTAAAACTCAGGCAGAAGAAGCTAAAGCTGTTGAAAGCGGATACTGGCACTTGTACCGTTACAACCCAGCGTTGGAAGAAGAAGGTAAAAATCCATTTACATTAGACAGCAAAGAACCGGATTGGAGCAAATTCCAGGACTTCTTAGCCGGCGAGGTTCGTTACACTTCATTGAAGAAATCGTTCCCAGCTGAAGCTGATGTATTGTTTACTGCTGCTGAAGAAAATGCCAAATGGCGTTATAAGTCTTACTTACGTATGGCAGCAATGGATTATTCAAAAGATGAAGAATAGACAATTATTCTAAGATAATATTGAAAGCCGCTTCGTTTGAAGCGGCTTTTTTTGTGCCTCGATTTTAAAAAATAGATTTGTACCTTTGTGAATAATAAAAAAATTCGTGTATCAATTATGGGAGTGTTACGAGAACAATATATTGAGGATGATCAAGGTCATAAGGTAGCTGTTATAATACCCATAGCTGAGTATGAAAAAATACTTAAAAAATTAGAAGAATGAGAAGACATCAGGCTTTACGATGAAGTAAAAACCAAAAATGAAGTGGCTGATTCTTTTGAAGAATATTTGGCAAAGCGTAATAAAAAGCAATGACTAAGTATTCGATAACCATTACCAAAACCGCACAAAAGCAATTAAATAAATTACCAAATCAAATTGCTGATTCCCTGATCGAGGTTATTCTGAGCCTTTCCAATATCCAAGACCTGTTGGATATATAAAATTAAAAGGCCGCGATGCATACAGGATTCGCAAAAATAACTATCGGATTATTTAAGAAATAAAAGACAGTATTTTAATAGTGAATGTTATTGCTATTGGGCATAGAAAAAAAATCTACAGATAATTTGGGAAATCTAGATCCAACAGAGGATTTATAATTTCAAATCTATTGTTCAATAAAACGATAATAATTTGCTATTAGCGAAGTATTATTATGGAAAATAATTATTCTTATTTTATCTGTTATCCAGCGAAATATTATACACGAAACCAAAATCGATAAAAAAACCATCGTTAAAAGTGGTATTCTTCGCCACCCGGTTGTCACCGAATCCGACAAGAGGTAGACTGAAATTCACTTTCTGATCACATTCAAACTGGCTATAACTTCGTCCAAAAGTTCTGCCGGCTTTCCCTTCAATGTAGAAATTACCTGACAGCCGTTGCCTGAAGAAAAGCGACAGGTCGATACTTTTTCGTTCAATATAATCTCCTTTGTATAAGGGATCGCTGAGATAATAGGAAGTTATCAACCCAAAATGGCTCAATCCGAGAGTTAGATTTTTATTTGCCAGGTAATTCACTTTAAGCGTAACCGGGAAAAGCCCTTTTATATTCCATTTATCAGAAATCTTCCAATAAATATTAATTAGCGGGACAACATACGGGCCAAAAAGTTCCTGGTTATACATGGCTCCATAACTCACCAGAAGATCAGGATTATAAACCTTTTCGTACATAAATACACCTCCAAACTGAAAACTGTGCCCATCAAAATCTTTAAAATCAGACATCAATCGCGGTGCAAAAAGCAACTGGATTCCACGTCCCCTGTTAAACTTCTGATACAGTCCTGTGCGCAGGATAAGACCGTGAAGTTTTATAGGATTTAATTCTGTTTCAGGAATATCGCTATCGCCCTGCACATTAAAATAAAAATGGTTCAGGCTGTTGTACCAGATCGTCTTCTCGCTAATCGGTACAGGCCGGGTAAAATTAAAATATGTCCCGTATTCAGTAGCTGTGCCGTTGTACGTGTTTTCATATGACTGCGGAAAACCGTACCTGCCCGAGAAGTTTATAATATCAAGACTGTTTTGTGATTTTGCTGTTAAAGCCAGGCATAAAAAAAGGCTAAGAAAAATAATTGGTTTCATCTTTTGATTATTGGTTTCGGAAATTTATACGGATTAGCTTACCTGATGTTTGTTTTTTAATACAAAACGCCTAATTCTCAAAAGCAGGAGAACTTTGAATCTCCGCTGAAGGGATTACTTTCTTTATAACTTTTATTGCTAAAAATTAGTAAAAACCAGAAAGGCTATGAAACAATAAACAGTGGATTATATAAAGATCATAAGCATAATTACAATCCTCAACGGGGTAACTTGTTTTATTACCGTTTACGGAGAATTTAGAGATCATAATCGACCACAAAAACAATTGACAGTTCAAAAACAGGATACAACTCCGGCATCGATAGACACCGTTGTTTTCCTGCAAAAAATTACGGCATTGGCCAATGGCGATAACTCAGGTCGATGGCCGGTACCGCAGCCTTATCCTCTGGAAGGTGCCATTCTCCCCTTTAAACGGATCGTAGCCTTTTACGGAAATCTCTATTCTCAACGAATGGGGGCGCTCGGCCAATATCCTCCCCAACAAATGTGGCAACTTTTAAACAAGGAAGTTCAGGCCTGGGAAAAAGCCGATACAACTACGGCGGTACAGCCAGCCCTTCATTATATTGCGCTAGTGGCACAGAGTGATACAACCAGTTTTAAAGACTGTTGTTTCCGGATGCCCAACAGCCAGATCGATTCGGTGCTTGCCATTGCAAAAATGGGAGATGCAATTGTATTTTTAGACCTGCAGCGAGGTCGGAGCCTTTTAGAAACAGAAGTGCCCCGCCTGGAAAAATACCTGAAATTGCCGCAGGTACATTTGGCCCTCGACCCGGAATTTTCGATGAAAAACGGGTCTCTTCCCGGCCAAAAAATCGGGACTTTGGATGCAACCGATATCAATTACTGTTCGGATTACCTGGCCGGGCTCGTTAAGGGAAACAACCTGCCGCCAAAAATACTGGTGGTTCACCGTTTTACTCAAAACATGCTGCAAAATTACCGCGATATCATGCTCCGGCCCGAAGTACAACTTGTAATTAACATGGATGGCTGGGGACCGCCAACTTTAAAGTGCAGTTCATACTGGGAGTATATCAGCAAGGAACCGGTGCAGTTTACCGGATTCAAACTCTTTTATAAAAACGACCTGAGAAAACCGCCCTACCGAATGCTTACTCCGAAAGAAATACTGAAACTCAAACCTCAGCCGATTTATATCCAGTATCAATAAAAACCGATTTAAGGTCTGCCATGTCACAACCGGCGAAATACACACGGGACTAGTCTGTATAAACCTTTAAAAATTCCATACGAGAACTTACCTGCCTGATCCACTCCCGGGCCATCAGTTCGTGGCCAAATACTGTTGGATGCACTCCGTCCCAAATCCAGTAATCGATTGGAGCCCGTTGTTGTGCCTCTTCAAATACTTTGGGATAGTCAATTATTATGGCATCAAAATCAGCGGCAATTCGCTTAACTACTTCTGCATGCTGCAGTGTTAGAGGGTGCCATTTATCGAATTGGTCTTTTCGCCATCCCGAAGCAAAAAAGAAGGGCAATCCAAGAACGATAAGCAGATCGGGATTTTGTTCCCTGCACCTGGTCAATAATAAGCGATAGGTGGCCTCGAAAGTCTCCAGATTAATAGCATTTTCTCTTTCTTCAACCAAAGCATTCACATTGTTAATCCCCACAAGCAAACTTAATACATCCGGTTCTAGGTCCAGCGCATCGGGTTGCCAGCGCCGGGCCAGGTCGCTTACTGTATTTCCGCTTATTCCGCGATTGAAAAATTTAAAACCTGCTTCCGGAAAATCAGCTCCGATACGGCTCGACACAGCAAAACAATAACCGTGTCCGAGAATGTGGTTCGGATCTTCATTTCGTCCACGGTTCCCATCGGTAATGGAGTCGCCCTGAAATAAAAAAGTAAGATTTTCTTTTTCGGGTTTTTCAAAATTCTTTCCTGAATTGGTGCATGAAGTTATACATCCGACAGTGGCTGCTCCGGCTATTGTTGCAAGCTTAATAAAATTTCTGCGCGATGAATTTGATGTTGCCATTAGGTTTATTTATAAGGTTGCTCAAATGTAAGAAAGATCTGAGAATTGTATAAATCTTCAAAACAAACTTTTCTTCGAATCTATTTTAAACGCAGAAAAAACGATTATAGAAACTCCTCGCAGCAAAGCAGACGAGGAATCCGATTCCGTCAAGGACTTTTTTAGTATTTTGTTCGCTAACCCCGCAGCAGAGCTGACGGGGAATGCGCTCACCGGAATTCAACTCGTTTAAAATGGTAATTATACCTGTCGCAACAAGGAGAGTTTAAATGAAGGGTGTCGCTACCGCTAAACAGGATATACTTTTCGTAATCGCTAAAAAATGAACCGGAGTTTTCATCTTTTTCGAAATTCACTTTCAGGTAAACTTCATTGGCGCTTTGTAAGGCAGGCGATATCTTGCCGTATTCCAGAAGGCTGTCGTTGCTGAAAAAACCATATATTCCAAATTCTTTTATTTCCAGGTATTCAAAATTCAAATCGTGCCCCATACCGGTAAAACCACCTGAAACATCGAACAACTCCCATTTCCCATAAACCTTCAAATAGGGCTCATCAAATATTTCAGAATCGTAGTAGGCTGTTTTTTCCAGTTCATGAAAGGGATCCGGTATGTCATCAGTATTTTTCTCGCAAGACCCCAAACCAATCACCAACAAAAAGAGAATAGACAAAAATTTAATTGTTCTCATTGTTTTCATTTTTCATTCAATGCTAAGACGGTTACTGCTGCCAATTGGTTGCGCGTTGTTTTATCTAACGGCAAGTTGCGTGCATGTGATTTTATCCTCTTTTTTGCGAAGTAAACCCTCAATTTTAAATCCACATTTTTCGTAGCATTTAATCGCAGGTTTATTGAATTCAAAAACTCCCAAATCAATTCGATGTAATCTCAATTCCTTCTAAATCATCTAATCGGGCAATAAATCCCCAACCAAATTTTTCTTCTGATATTTCAAGTATTAATTCATTTTCTCCTTTAACTAATGGCAATTCTATGGTTTCTTGTTTATCCGAAACATATCCTCTTTCCTCATATCTTTCCGATTCGTGGAAGCTGTTATTCCCTTTAAACAATTCATTTGAATTTAGGTAAACCTTAATCTTGTCACTATATCCAAAGTGGAAATTCTTTTTTTGAGCTTTTTCTGAATTCAAAACTACTTTTGCCAGAACTGTGTTTTTTGTTTTCGATTTGGTAAAATGCCTGTTTAGGTTCATTAAATAACCTTCTTCTGTTTCAATTTGATGGTATGTTGTGATTAAACTATCCTTCAAAAACGGCTTTTCAATTTTAAAATCAGAATTATCATAGGGTTCAGATATAAGCCAGCTTTTGATATATGTTTTATTTTCGGTGTTTGCTCCAGGCTGTTTTTTGGAAGCATAGATAGTGTAGAGATTTGTTACTCTGAAGTTTTTGAAGATTGCCGGATGATAACTATAAACACCAACACCTCCCGAGGTTAAGTTGTGTTTTAATTTTACAGTTAACGTTTCAATTGGATTATTGTCGAGATACACTTTTGCAAAATCGCCCAGAACCTCAATTTTTACATGAAACCACTTTTTTGTGGGGATATCTGCCACTGCTTGAAACGATTCTCCATTATAAAGCTGCCACGTAGCCGACATATTAAAAATTGGGTCGTATTGTACGGCATCTCTCTTTCCGCTGGTATGTGGTTGAAAGTAGATACATTCGAAGTTGGTGAGTGAACCAATTCGGAATGCGATACCTAAATATGCTTTAGGAGAAGGCGAAAACAAGTCACATTCTATTATTCCATTTTGAAAATCTGCTCCATCCAAATACGCGATTCCAACTCCATCCGAAACACAAGTAGATAATTCCGATTCAAACTCTTTTACAGCTGCTGAGCCAAATGTTTTCCAGTTTTCTGATGAAAAATCAACGTTTACCGTACCTTTCTGAGGGAAGCATAAATTTGTGCTTATCACTATAAATATGAATGTAATGAGTTTAGATTTCATTTTTAAGTTTCGATTTTAGTCTGTTTTATCTCTGGAATAGTTTATATCGTTCATTAATCAACTTTGTTATTTTTTAGGTTAGTTGTGAATTACGGGCCGTTTCCATGTGAGAATATGCACAAAACAAGTGCGAATTAAAATGCTGAATTTAAGTAAAAACCACAATTAAATTTATAACGTTAAGTGTAATTGTTTATCTAATTTTTCAAATCAGGATGTATTTTTATCAAATCTTTAATCAGAACCTCCAATGAATTGCGCTTTTCTTTCGGAATCCTTCTGTTGTCGGCATTTATTACAATTACCAAATCTAAGTCTGGTACTACATTTATTATTTGTCCTCCATTTCCGGGTATAAACCACGAATTAAATCCGTATTCAGTTTTCACCATTTGCCACTGGCAGCAGCTGTATAACGAGTTTTTTATTTTAATGTATGGTTTAAATATTTCGTCCATCCATTCTGACGAAACAATTTGTTTGTTATTCCATTTCCCTTTATTCAGATGTAACAATCCGTATTTCGCAATATCTCTTGATTTTAGTTTTAGTCCACCTCCAACATCATAAATTCCATTTTTTGAGAACCATTTATAATCGTTTATCCCAAGGGGGTTAAAAAGGTTAGCTTCGGTAAATTCAGCCATATTTTGTCCGGTCGATGTTTTAATTATTTCTCCTATAATGATATTGTTCGGTCCACTATAAGCATATTTGGTTCCTGGCATAGTCTCCATAGGCAACTCAATTGAAGCTTTAAACAAATTGTCTGCTCTTTCCATTTTATAGCCCATATTATTTGGGTCGTCAACAGGTAATGAAACTTCGTCCCATTTAAATCCGGATGTATTAGTCAACAGATGCTTAATGGTTATTTTCTCTTTTAATGTGTCATTTAATTGAGATAAATAGTCAGGAAAGAAATCAAGCATTTTTTCATTTTCATCTTTAATCTTCCCTTGTTCTATTGCTATACCTGTAATAATCGGACTGAAACTTTTGGTTACAGATGCTAAAAAATGAATCTGATTCTCATCCCAGCCGTTATAATATTGTTCTATTACAAGTTCATTTTGGTGAATAACAAGAATACTATGCAAATTGCCGTAAACTCCATTGCAAATATCTTTACTAACTTTTTCAAAAGTATTTCTTTCCAGATTGTGTTTTTCCAGCGTAGAAACTTTCAAACCATCATTTTTGCCAACAGGGATTTTGTAAGAACAATCTATTTGGTGTTTACAACTTATAAAACTGAATATAATCAGGATTCCAATTAGTTGTCTCATATTGTAGAATTTTTCTTGGGTTCAACGGTTGGTACATGTTGTCGGGGCGGATTTCGGAGAGCGTTCCTGTCCGAAGGACACGGAACTGCGAAACGAGAATCCGCAGTTGGCGTACCACCGAACCCCGCCCTGCAATATGTACTGTGTTAGCAAAAGTTATTTTTTATTTCCAATCCAAATGTATCCTTTGGGCACATAGTATCGAATTAGTTTTTCATCCGAATTTGATAAATCTTCTTTTTTAATTTGCTTCTTTTCCAGCTGTCTAAACAGTTTTTGGTCTGCATTGTAGTCTGCTTCGCTTATATATTGTTCTTTTGGCCAGAAATCATTTTCAATTATTTCCTCATCTAACGCAACTGTCCAAGCATATTTTTCTAAGCGTTCGTCTATTGTTCCGTATCTTTTGCTTGGAAAGATGATTTTCTTATCACTTTTCGTGAAAACATTCTCATAATGAGATATCTTGTCATTAATGCCACAAACAACCTGGGAACTTGTCATACGAGGTTCATAAAGCCAAATTTTTAGATAATACGGGATTTCTAATTCCTCTAATTGTTGTTCCCAATTATCATATATGTCCAAAAGTGAATTAATAATTAAAGTCCGCACTTTTGATTTTGGTCCGATATAATTTCTCTCTTTATATCTCAAGTTGTCCCAAGGACTAACCCAAAACTTGACGTATTCATATTTTCTTTCTTTTAGTAAATCAATGTCAAGAACGAGATTGTCAGTCCGCCACCGTTTAATGTTTTTTATTCTCCTATTAAAGCCTCTAATTTTCTTTAGTCGATTCACTCTATCTTGGTTTTATAATTTTTGCTAACTAGTGTGCATCACCACAGGTAATGTTATTTCGCTTATATTAATTAAAAAGGTGATGTTATACCACCTATTTGGAGGGATAACAACACTTGTTATGTTAAAACTTTTCTTTTTCGGTAAGGTAATCATCGCATTGGCGGCTTTTGGTTTTCTAAAAGTAATCATATTTTTTATGTTTCAGGTAGTTATACCGGGGCATTTATTAACATAAAAAGCGTGTTTCCGCTCGGGGCAAAGAAAAACAACCATTAAAATGCTCCGTGCAGTTTTGCATGAAGAAAAATAACCGTTAGAATGCACCATGCAAATTTGCACGAAAGAAAATTATCATCAGGATTGTTCCCGCAATTTTGCACCAAGAAAATGAGCCATAAAAATGGCTCTCGCAAATTTGCAAGAAGAAAAAAAACCATCGGAATGGCTCTTGCAAATTTGTTTGAAGAAAATTAACGATCAGGATAGCCTGTGCAACTTTACATCGAAAAAACAAACCATTAAGATTGGCCCTGCAATTTTGCACGAGGATAAAAAAAGACTCAAATTATTGACTTTATGCACAAATGATTGTAAATTACAGCGTAATTACTTAACACATAATAAAATTCCTAATAATGAAAAAGATTGTATTCTCCTATTTCACACTTGCAGCTTTAACTGCATTGGTGCAGAAAATCGTTACTCTTTTAAATGTAAAACTTCCCGACAACCAGATGGTAATTACTCTGCTGGCCCGTTTTCAACCCCAGGTTGAAACAGCCTTGCAGGCCATTGGCAGCACCACCAAAACTCCGCTTACCGAAACTGTAACTGCGGCCGACACTCGCAGAGACAATAGTTTCAAATCGTTACGCAACCATATTAAAGCAGGGCTAAACAGAGAAAACGAAGCATACCGTACCGCTTGCGAAGCACTTTGGCCTGAATTCGAAAAAAACGGTTTACAAATTGACCGCTTAGCCCGCGATACTGAAACCGCAGCCATTAACAGTTTGCTTGCCGACCTGCTAAAACAAAAAAACCAGCCACACCTGGTTACCACCAACACTACCGACTGGGTAACCGAGCTCGACAACGATAACCAGGCCTATGTAGCTGCATCGGCACAACGTAGCGCTGTTCGTTCGGCCGACGATACGATACACGACAACGAGGCATTTAAAAACCTGAGAACATCGCTCGAGCTACTGGAAAATATTCTGAATACCATGCAGGCAATGGGCGATCCGGAAGGTATCGACGAAGTGGTAGCCGAGGTGTCGCAATACATCAGCGAAGCCAATGCCGCAGCCAAACAAAGTAAGGGCAATAACAATACAGAAGACGATAACAACGAAACGACATAATTTTTTATTTGGGGTTAGATTCATTGTAGAATCATAAGGATTAACAAAGGTTTACCGGCCTGCCCGTTTTGGGTGGGTCGGTTTTTTATGATGCCGGCGGCAACAGATGTTTATAGCCAATTATCGGTTAAAATAATTCGACTCCGGCTGGAGTCGTACCACAGATTTGTACATCCATTTTCTATAAATATTTGAATCCTCCGGATTCTTTTGCACCGTGGCTTTAACCCGGTGGTTCGTGCAGCAAGAAATAAAAAGGCCTTAGCCATTAATTTTGAAAATTAAACGCTAAAGCCTTTTCTATATTCGATCTGAAATCACCGCACTGAAGCTGCGGTGCAAAAAAAATCCGATCTATATATTGCTATCTTATACTGCGCATAGTTTCCAGACTTTCTCTGCCAATTAATCCAGGGAAAACACTTCATCAACATACATCAGGGTGCACGTAAGATAAAGTCCACGATCGAAATAACGCAGAATATGACTTTCGAATTCCATTATGTCGTCGATATAAAATTCAACAAAAACTCCTTTCATTGTTTTGTGAATATCGAGCTTAAATAACAGAATCTTTTTTTCAGTTTCATAATCCTCCCGACAAATTTCTTCCAAATATTCCTGATTTTGTTCCGGGACCATATTTTTCAATTTGTTACAATGTTCTTTAAATCCCTTTTTGAATTCCTCAAGTGTTTCAACCGGATTAAGGTCGGCCATTGGTCCATCCTTTACATTTAACGAGTAACAGTTGTTGTAGTCCTCCCAAATTTCTCCAACATATTTTTTACCAATATCAAGTAACAAAGGTTTGTATTTATTTCGGTTGGCAGCCATCTCAGGCCAATACTGAAATACAATTTCGGTTAAAGCAGGAGGAAGTTTTGAACTAAACCCCTTATACAATCTATTGTAATGAGCTTCCATCTCCTCCTTACGCCTGATGAGATTTTCGAATTCTTCAAGTCCCATATCTATTTATTTAAGAGTTAAACAATTTCTGTTCAATTCATTACAAGTTAGGGCAGAAAAAAGAAAAATCAAACTATAGTGTGAATTGTTAAAGCAAATGAAAGTAATAAAAACAAAGGAAGCGATAATATGGATTTATACTTTTCGCTCAAGAACAAACACTCCGCAAACCTCGTCGCTGTCGTAAGTAGAGCCCACCAATTTGTTCTCCGAAACAAGGAAAACCTCAAAATTATTGGGAAGATAGGTGATTTCTTTTCCGTTTTGGGTAGCGGTTACTTCCTGGCTTTCCAGTATAACTTTGTTATCGGAAATGGTGCCTTTCACCTTTTCAAACACATCAATGCGGTAATCGTTTTTTACCTCTTCGGTGAAAGTAAAAACAGCATTCACCTCATTGCCGGTTTGGGTAATCTCAACCTCCCCTACCGATTTGCCGTATTCAAAATCCTCGTTGTATGTCCAGATGCCGCTAATATCCATTTCCTTTTTGCGGCAAACTTAGCGATTTTGCCGTGAACTTAAATACAAATCCATCTGATGTTTGGTGTTCATCTGTTCAGGAGTTGCGAATTAAAAATAAAGTGCCCGGAAACAGGCTCATTAATGAATAATTTCAAAGGTATCTCCGGGATATATCATATTCTCATCGAATTTTTTACCCCGTCTTTTAGGAGAATCAAGCGTTGCTTTGGTTGGCTTCATATGACTTTTCCAATCCAGTGTTCCCCAACGTTTTTTCGATATCTTGGTAAGCCAGTCATGTTCTACTATAGGAATAATGTCCGCCTCCTTCTCTGCTCTCATTTTTCTCTCGATATCCCTGTTTAGTTCCCTCAGAAAATCCACCCGGTTTCCCGGTTGAACAAACTGCATATCAACGGTTAGTTCGGCGATATAAGGAACCGGTGCATCAAATGCACTCAGTAATAAGGTACTTACTCCTTTTTCGCTGGTATACCCAAAAATAATATTATCCTGAAGAAAGAACTTTGTACCGTTTTCTGCCACCCAGGTTCCGCCCCGTCTCTCAATCTCAATCTTAACTCTTCGCCAATCGTTCTGACCTGAATAATCGTTCTTTATTCTTTTTATTCTGTTATCGAGACGCATCATTACTCTGCGTCTTTCGTTTGCTGCTCTAACACTGTGCATTAACTCAGCATTCTTTTGATCACGGCGTTCCCAGTAGTCACTCATTTCATGTTCCTCCAATTTTTGGTTAATAAGAAAGATTATAGCAAATTACTTATACGACAGAGCATAAAATCGGTTGCACTGATAACAAGCAACTATATTTTTGTTTGTGATAATGGGAAATCTACTTCAGGATTATTGATTTCCGGAGTAATTTTATTGAGGCATTCAGGCATTTAAGCATTCAATCTTTCAGTCTTTCAATCATTCAGCCTTTCAGCCCTTCAATCATTCAGCCACTTCCTTAAAAACTTTTACATAATCGATATAATACTTTTGTGGAAGCAGATCCTCGGCAATACCCTGCTGTCCACCCCAGCCACCGCCAATGGCCAGGTTAAGAATCAGATAATGCGGTTTATCATAAGGCCACGCGTCATTTCCGGTTTTTTCGTTCTGAAAAGTAAAATACAAGGTATCGTCGACATAAAAGTCCATCTTATCTTCGAACCACTCCAAAGCATACACATGAAAATCGGCGTACGGTTTTTCAATGGTTATTTTGCTGCCTTTGTTGGTTCCCCTAACATGGTTGTATGCCTTTGTGTGAATATTGGCATGAATAACATCGGGATCGAAACCCACATTTTCCATAATATCGATCTCGCCACAAGCAGGCCAGCCAACTCCATTACGAATAGAATTGCCCAACATCCAAATGGCGGGCCAGGTACCTTTTCCGGTGGGAAGTTTGGCACGCACCTCGATCCTTCCGTACAAAATGCTCTTTTTACCGTAAGTGTGTAAGCTTGCTGAAGTAATTTCGTGTTCCTTCCAGTTATCTTTCCGGGCTTCAATAATCAGGTTGCCGTCATCCACCCTTGAGTTTTCTAGGCGCAGTTTACTATAATATTGTGCTTCGTTATTTCGCACATATCCTTCTTCGTAACTCCAGATATCAGGGTTAGGCAAACCGTCTTCATCAAAATTATCTTCCCAAACCAGCTCCCACTTTATTGTTTTTAAATCTTCTGCAGAATTTAAATTCTGGCTGCAGGCTATATTCGATATAAAGGCTGTTAATAAAAGAATCAGGTATTTCATATAATTAAAATTGTTAGTTTTCAACGATATCAGATGTAAGTCGCATGGTTTTTAATAATCATTGTTTGGAATCAATTCGTTCCCATGCTCATTTCATAGTTGGTTCATTTTTCGTTTTTCAAATATAATTCTTTTAAGTGATGATTAAATCTATTCTGAAACAGAAGTGAACCATACGCAGCTGACAAGGTTGTTTTACTTTTGACCGCAAATAATTACAACAATGTCAATAACAGTTTATCCGGAAGTAAAAGCCCTTATATTTGATCTCGACGGAACCCTGTCGAATTCACTCCCTGTACATATAAAAACCTGGCAGATGATCGGGGATAAATATGGTTTTTATTTTGATCCTCAAATTATTCACGACCTAACCGGGCGACCAACCATTGAGTTTGCCAAACACGTGATTGATCGTTATGGTATTAACGAAACTCCCGAGAACCTGGTTAAAATGAAACAGGAATCGTTTTGGGACCTGGACTATCTGCTGGAGCCTGTTGAAGAAGTGGTTGCTATTGTAAAAAAATATCACGGGGAACTTCCTATGGCAGTTGGCACAGGTGCCAGTCGCAAGAGTGCTGAGGTACAACTGGGGGCACTTAAAATAACCCACTTATTCGACTTTATTGTTTCTGCCGACGACGTTACAAAACACAAACCCGAACCGGAAACCTTCCTTGAATGTGCAAGGCTGATGGGAATTGAACCACAGTATTGCCAGGTTTTTGAAGACGGTGATTTGGGAATTGAAGCGGCTAAAAAAGCAGGGATGTTTATTACCGATGTGCGTCCACATATTAAATATGGCGAATGGGCACTTTCATCTCAATAAATAAAAATATATCAGTGGCATTCGATGCAATTCGACATAGGGGAATTCATAAAATGAAGCATTTATCATCATGGCTCATTTCTTAATTGCCGTTAAAACAGTCTCTCCGCTTTTCCTGGTCATCGGACTGGGAACCGTTTTTTCGCGCACAAAGGTTTGCACTCCTCAATGGATTGATATTTTAAACAAATACGCGCTGTACATTGGTTTCCCTGCGTTGGTAATTGCCTCGCTGATGTCGCTGGAGCCCGGAGACCAATCATTTAGTCCGCTGATTCTGCACACATCGTTGTACATTGTGTGCTGCATGTTGCTGGCCTTTCCTGTGGCCCGTATATTTCGTTTATCGCGCAATATTATGCGTACACTTTTCCTTGTTTTTTCTTTTGGGAATGTTGCCTATTTGGGAATTCCGGTTCTCCAGAATGCTTTTGGTGATGAGATTCTTCCCACAGCAGCTATCCTCTCGGCAGTTTACCTGTTTTGGTTGCTTACACTTGGGATTATATTAATTGAAGCATTTGGCGACAACAAAATTCATCCGAAAAAGTTGCTAAAAAGCCTGCTGCAAAATCCACTGCTGATTTCTGTTTTTGTGGGAATTGCAATTGTATTTTTCAGAATTAAGCTACCTGATTTTGCAGAGAAAACCATCAACTTATTTTCCGGCTCGGTTACTGCCGTAGTTTTGTTTGCCCTGGGAATATTTTTGGGAAGCCAGAAAATTGGCAAGCTGAAAGAATGGTATATCGTGCTGACATTTGTTGTTGTTACGATGTTGATAACACCTTTGTGCTTTTACTCTTACCTTAAAATGGTGGGACTTGAAACCATGTTCACAAAAGCAACTATTATTGATGCAGCTATGCCACTTGGTTTAACTCCTTATGTTTTGACTTTACAGTACAAACTGGAGTCGAAACTGGCAGCCCGCATTGTTGTTCTGGGTACTTTTTTATCCATTTTTATTATCCCGCTTTGGATGGTGTGGTTGGGGTAAAAAAAGAGGAATGACTGCCATATCCGGCAATCATCCTCCAGTATAAATTTAATTTACAGCTCTTAAATACCATACAAATCCTGCATCTAACGATCCTATCCAATCGTATGCATTATCTCCGGCGTCTCTTCCTTCAAATTCGTTCGGAACCATTATTCCCTTCCCTTTCAAAATAAATTTTAACCGGGGAGAAATACGGCAATTTACCGACGCACCAAAATTGTAGGACAAAAAATCATTTTCAGGAATTCCCTTGTACTCAAAAACGTGCATCAGCCCCACTCCAGCCGAAGGAATCAGATCGAACTGATGTTCCTTCTTTTTACGCGAGAAGAGGTTCGCCATACTTGCAAATAAATTCACCGACGCGTTGGTGTATTTTACAAAATGGCGGTAACTCCCGTCGGGACGGATGGTAACATAATCTCTAACCGGATCGTCAGCGAACCCTTCCCCGCTTGTATTCGACATACTCTCAAGGGAAGTAAATCCATTGAGCATTGCTCCCTGAACGTTTAATTCAACGCCAAAAGAGTGAGAGAACCACGTTCCTAACGACAGGAAAGCATGGGGAGTTAAGCGGTCTTTTATTTTAAGGATATCGGCATCTTGCGAAAACAGAATCTGCGAACCACCAGCCAGTTCCAGATATAATTTATCAAAAACGCTAAAAGATTCGCTTGTATCAGTCTCCGGTATTTCAGTTTTCTCAGACTGTGCCCAAACTATTTGACAGGCAAGGAAACCGGCAATCATCAATAGGATATATTTCATTTTTTATTTGTTTTTTAGATAATGATTAAGATGGAATGGGCATGATTTAATTTCATGCCGATCCCCTCTTATATACATTCATTGTTCTAAAGTGTAACACCCTTTTATCATGATACAATTTGAAGATCGAGAATAATTGGTGTATCGTAGCTGCCGTAAGTTCCGTCAGATTCAAAATCAACAGTCTCTTCAGCCTGGTAGAGATATGATAACCGGGTATTGAAATACCGGAACGTAATTTCTCCCGATTCAGTATCGGACGCCCTGATAGTAAGAAAGTAAACTCTTTTTCCACTGTCTTCTTCTTTTATAAGAGTTCCCACTCCCCGGCATTCACCATTAATAAAAGCAGCTACTTTATCGTTATCGTCAGCATATACATTCAGATTATCAGGAATAGCAACTATTGCCGTAAAACTACTGGGAAGTAATTCAGGCGATTGAACCGACCACGCAGGCTCGGGCGACGTAGTAAACTGTTCATCATCTTTGCTGCAACTTCCAAGAACCAGCAGTACCAAAGCCACTATCCAGATTTTATATTTCTCTATATTTTTCATATGATTATGTTTCAATTCCTTCAAAAAAATTATTGTTTCTCAATTTTAATTACCCTGGTTACACCTTCCACTGTAACCAAAGCGAAGTACATTCCGGGCTCGAAGCCGGAGCAATCGACAGTAGTTCGTGATTGACCGTTAACAACATCCTCTCCAACTCCGGTGTAAACTGTACGTCCGGTAATATCGGTGATTCTGATATCAACCCGTCCTGTTTTCTCCGTAGAAAATAACAGCATTACCTCATTTTTCGCTGGATTCGGGAAAGCTGTCAGTAAATCATCTGACTGAGAGAACTCTAAAAGGAATGGTTCATTAAGAGTACCGGTTACGTTGTTAGCAACAAAATTAAATACCTTGTTGGTGCGCCCTATTACCTCACCGTTTCGCTCGAGTTCGAACCAAACATCTTGTCCTGCATAACCAGGGATTGTAATAAAATAAACAGGTTGCGATTTAACGCGACGCAAACTTACTTTGGCATTTAGTTCGTTGCCGGAATAAACCAAAATCCGGTCTCCATCCTGTGGTTTTTCATCACTAATGGCAACAAGACTCATATTTCGCGAGTAATCATGATTTACAAATTCCTTATTCAGGAACCCAACAGCACTTTTTGTAGTCAAACTTCCTTGGCTGTCAGGATATGTAATTGTTGTATTATCTCCCGATTTCCGATAAAGCATATAACCTTCTCCCGGTTCCATATAAGTGAGGCTTCCTACCCAGCCAATGTTACCGGCAAACATGGCAAATTCGTCCTGCGACTTAATAACATCTTCTTCTGCGGCATCGTAACCGGCAAGTGCTTCATCAATTTTCATCCTTACCGAAGGAAGATAACCAATATAATTCCATAGTGAACCGGTTATATTAATTGGTTGCTCGGACGGTGTGATTTCTGTACCTGAAACCAGAATAGATTGATTAACACTGGATGATAACTTATACATGAGTTCATTTTTCAACCTAAGCGAATTCTGACCGATCCAACGTTGCTGAGCTGCCGAGTAGTTTGCACTCATATTGTCAACTTCGCTTTTGAAGAAATTACCGGAATCCCAGTTCATATCATCCAGTAATTTGTTGATGTCATTCATGGCAGGGGCATCCAGATTAACAGAAATCCAGTTCCATCCCGGTTCCAAATCTATATTTTGGTAAACCATGGTGCCCGCATTAAATACCCTTGGAGATGCGGGAGAACCAACAGTACTGTTATTTTTAAAATCAATACTTGTTCCCGGATCACCAAAATATACCGTTCCGGTGCTTGCATCCCAGATTTTAAAATCAATATCATCTACACTCGTTTGGTTGTTGTAAATAATAAGGAAGGCATACCACATATCGTTTCTCTCTTCGTACTGAACATGTGCAACACCAATACATTCTCCATTCGAGAAGGCGGCAATCATATCTTCAGGATCGTTTGAATAAAGATTATTTATACGAAGTTTTGCATATATAGGCATGTTATATTCATAATCAGCAGGATTAACACTCCAGTCGGGAGTATTACCTTTTGCCGCAACATTTACTTCGAGTACTTCTGAAACATTATCGCTGTTGGTTAGATAAACATTTTCATTATATGTTCCCACATTCAATCCTTCGTCGATTTTAAATGTTATATCGATTGAAGAGTTCGGACCAATTGTTCCGCTGCCCGGACTTGCCGACATCCACGACGGAAGATTCTGAATGTAATAATTCTCTATTGCACCACCTTTATTCACAGCTTTTACCGTGAACGTTAATGCCTCATCGAGCGGTTTGGTTAAATTAATGCTTGTTTCACCCCATTTTAACATATTCCGGTCGATATACGCACTCCAGGTAACCGGTGAAATAATTTCATTTCCGTTGATATCCTGAATCCCGTCGACAGTAAATGTTACAATGGTTTTTTCTATTTTTTCCGGAGTTTCTTCCAGGTAAATTATAAGCGCATCGTTGTTTACCACAAAATCAAAATCGAGATCGGAAACCGGTCCCTTATCTTTTACAGGTGGAATATCAGAAACCTGCTCAACGTTAATACCGGAGGCCTCAGGAACACTATTGGCCGGATCTTCCTGAATTTTCATGTCGGCAAGTGTATAATCGAGTTCTTCCACGCCCATCCATTCTTTATAATATTCAAAAGGATAATAGGCCAGTAATCCCATTTCTGTTCCATCGAGTTTTACATTGTTGTAATCCTGAATCTGTTGTTCGTACTTGTACAAATTCCAGATTCTCACTTCATCGATCTGCCCTTTGAAATAATTATCAAGCTTCAAAATTGAGGAAGCATTTTTATCGTACCATCCACGGGCTCCAATGTACATGTATGCTGATGCAATTCCACCCAACTCGTCAGCACTGAAATAGGTCATCATTTCTCCGTCTACATAAATTTGTCCGCGTCCAATAGTACGTCCCACATTAATGGCAAGATGATGCCAGTCGTTGTCCAGGTAATCGCCGTCAACTGCGCTCTCGAAACCGTTATTGCGGAATACAAGTTTTCCGTTGGCATCGAATCCAATGAAGAATAAATCGTCAGAACCGCCATAATCCTGTCCGTCGCCTCTTCCGTTGGAGAACAACGCAGCGTTCGATTGTCCGGGCTCACCTTTAAACCAGAGCTCAATGGTATAATCCATATCGTCTCTGATAACAGCCGAGCTTCCGGTGTTTATTTTCACGTAACTGTCGCTTCCGTTTAACGAAATTGCGCGTCCCTCAGGTGTAGTCCAGGTACAGCCATTCATTAACATATTGGCACCTCTTGCATTGTCTTCAGCAAAATCGCCACGTGCTTCATTCATTGGATAATATGCCAGCAAACCGGGTTCATTACCCGATAATTTCGACAAACTGTTTACCTGTAACTCTCCTGAAGTACGTTCAGTATTCCAAACCCTCACATTATGCATGTAACCGTTAAAGAAGTTATCGCTTGAAGTAATATCACTTCCCAATACAAAGTTTCCGATTCCACTGTAAGTTCCAACGAAAACATTGCTTATCACCTCATTGAAATTATAATATGCGGAAATATAACCATCGGCAGAATAAACAAAACTTACATGAGCCCACGTACCTGCTTCGAACGATACAGCATTGCTACTTTCAATCTCATTTCCGCCAACCCAAACTTTCAGATGGTTGTCGCTGGTTAATTCCATACCGATTGATTCATTTATATCACCGTGTACAAACAAAGTAGCATTCTGAGGCTCATCCGATTTAATCCACATTTCGGCGGTAATATCCTTACCAACCTGATTTTTCTCAAATTCGGTAGCCATATAATCATTGATGCCGTCGAAATGAACGGATACCGAATGATCAGTTTGGGCTCCGTTACGGATACCTTTTACCTGGAAATTATTTTTTGTTAATAATCCATCTGCAATTTGTTCGTTAAAATTAAGTCGGATATCATCTTCAATAGTAAGAATTCCATCGGCAGGTTGAGGACTTCCAAACAATCGCGGACAATACATATCTTTAATTCCGCTAACCGATTCTGAAATATATTCTATGAACTCGTTATTTATCTCACAAACCGATACAGCACGCAAATCGTATAACTGATCGGGCAGATCATCCATTTTCAACAGATATTTAATTGTGCCGGCATCAGCAGAATTAATCATTGCAGCATTACTTCCATCATCAATTGCAGACTGATACAATACAGAATCGTTGTAATACTTCATAAGGGTTTTCCATTTATCGTCCGATTCTGCCGACGATTTATACTGTAACCCAATATGATTAAAATTATCGTAGTTTACATCAAATCCACTGATACGAACCTCAAGGTAATGCTGCTCTACACCATCAATTGAATCGGCTGGCAACTTTGTATTATAAGTAAAAGTACCTGCAGGTTTTATAATTTCAACCTGAGTACACGAAGGAATAAAATGCACAGAGAGTAAAACCGTGTCAGCAATATCGGACTGACATTGCGATTCCAAAACAAGTTTCAGATTATCATAGTTTAAAACAGAGCCTTTGGTAACCTCAAGCGTTTTAACTAATGTTTCTCCGGCCGGAACAGAAAAATCAAGTCCGTTTCCAATAGGAGCTCCGTCAATATACATTTTGGCTCCATCAGGATTCGATTCGGAAACTAATTTTAAAGTAAACCAGTTATCCTGCTTCACCTCCGAATTGTTTCTTAAATACAAAGTAAAATAAGCAGTTCCTCCCGATGGTACATTTTCTATAAAATCGTTTTCAACAGCTATCTCCGGCACCTCTATTTTCATGGTTGCCTCGTTGATAACATGCCCTTTTTCCGGTTCGAAATACTTTGTGGTATATGCACCTTCGTAAGGACAAGATGTTGCTCCTGCTTTGGTTTTAAAAATAAAACTCGAATAATAATTATCTGCATCGCTATCGTCCAACAAATTATTATTATTGTTTTTCTCATCATCTTTGTCCCAGTCTCTCTCCCGGCAAACATCCACACTTATGTAATCGTCTCCGCTTTCTTCCAATACAAAACCTTTGGAGTGACTCGCTTCTTGTTCTGTTGCACTACTATTACCATGTGAATACTGGATTGATTCATTAAATTCGAATTTAACACCTGCACCAAAAATCTTCGTATCGAAATCGTTACTAACATTTGGCCCAATCATTAAATCCCAACTTTTTTCATGTGATTTTTGGGTTGAATACTGTTCGCTATATTCAATACTTGCTCCTCCCTGAAATGAATAATTCTGAAGAAGCTCCGCATTCACTTTTGCTTCTTCATTTTCTTTCATTCTTTCTATCCAATTATTAATTGTTTGGTTCAAATACAAAATTGTATCATTTTTCGACTTCTCATAATTATCAGGAAATATGATTTGATAACTAGGTCCGTCGTAGCCAGCAAAATAAGGATTATGAAAACAAAGATCACTATTACTCTTACCGTAATTCTCATCCGATGATTCCAGTTTTGAAACAACCAAAACGGTATCCTTATCATTGGCAATTTGCTGCAATTGCGCCTTTGAGTATAATCCGGGTTGAATTAGGATATTATCTCTGATATTAGTTAATTCCGGAATTAACACTTCTTCAATATGTCGCTGGCTATATGCAAATAAAGTGGAGAAGGTTTGAGCAACTCCCAGTCCTGTTTTTTGTACCAGATACCAATTACTTCCAAGCGGTGTTATTTTATCATATAATTCATAACCATCCCCATTCCCGTATTGTTCTTTCGAAACAATAGTTATATTATTCGTTGTACCATATGTAATATTTGTTGAATACCCGATATAAACGTCAGCATCGGCACCAACATAACTTTCATCGCTACTGGTTTGAAACATTGTGCTAAAACTTGTCGATGTTGTTTTACTATTTTCGCCCTGCCATTGTTCTTCATGCTCAACTCCAATTGCCACTCCCGATTCCGTCTCCATTGCAGTTTCAATCGTTCCTACCCCAACACCTGTAAATACAACAACTTCTTGTTTAAAACCTGTTGTAACAGTTTCAGAACCACTTTGAGTGACCGAATTTGAATAGGTCTTTGAGCTTGAAATTGTTGTCCCTTTCTCTAAATATGAATAACTGTTACTCCCTGGAGGATCGCGAAGCACTGTTAATACTTCATCAGGCCCTGCAGTAACAAAATTTTTTCCGGTTTGTCGATACCCCAAAACAATCGCTTCAAACGGGTCTGCCCACGGAATAGATGTAGCCGATGCATTACTGCCATAAGAAATGGTGGCTGTTATCCTCCTTTTTGCTGATGTTAATTCGGGTTCTCCTGTATTGAATGTATAATAAGCAATCCCCTCATCATTGGCCTCAACCGATGTTTCTGAATTTGAACTTTCCGCAATATTATTTATATAATTTACCGTTGCATCCTGAGTCGGGATTTCATCTGCTTTTCTATTGGCCTTAATGGTTCCGTTTTGATTATAGTAATTGTATTTTTCAAAAATTTCGGCTTTTAGCTTATATTCTTTGCCTTGTATGAAAACCGGATATCCTAAAACATAACCATCTAAATTGTAATTATATACAGGCACATTGGTAATACTTCCATCTAAAGTGGTTACGGCTATCGTATCATTTCCAAAGTATGGTAGCGATTGGTTATTCCTTGGATTAACCTGCGTTATTCTAACTTCAGGAGAATATCTCTTTATAAATTTCTGCGCTTTCTGATAGGTAATTGTATCGGAATACTCGGTTTTAATCCAGGTTGTATCGTTCAAAGTAGAATCGACATAATTATTAACTACTGCTGAAACTGTGAATTGCTGTGTAAGATTAAGATCTTCACCCGATCCGGGAATATCGTCGTGACCGGGAACATTTACTGTTACCGTAAATGATTCGGGAATTACTTCGGCAATAAATTCTCCGGTTTCAATATTCGGGTAGATGGTAATATCCTCTTGTGAATAAATAACACTATTATTCTTCGACCATCCAGTGCCTCTTTTATTTGAAGGAACAAAGTGTTCGAACACAATTGTTGTATCCTTGCTGCTGATTGCATAGGCCGGATTTTTTGTAGTGAGCGTTACTGTAATTCCATCGGCCAGGTTATTTGTCGACAGTGAATGCCCTAACGGCAAAGAATCCTGGATGGCACCTCCTGCAACCCTCCCGATATATTTTATTTTTGTTATATCAGTAAGTTCCAGTCCACGAATTTCATCCTGATAATTCAGATCTACTCCATAACTATTGGTTATTCTTCCATCGTTTTCGAACACGTGGTTTGCTTTTTTAGCAATCACTTCGTGCGAACCAACAGGTACCGAAATTTCAAATTCTCCTTTGGCATCTGTCATTAAAACGTTCCCTTTTCCATCCATGGCCGCTACTCCATCTATAGTAAAAGAAACGCCTTGTACCGGAACTGTACCTCCTTCGTAAGTTATTGTTCCGGTAACATCGAAAGACGACTTATCGGTAAAATTCACAGTAAAAGTTTCAGAGCCTTCACCAATAAACCGGATTTCCTGTTCTGGTTCAAACTTATGAATATCCAAACGGGGGATAATAGTATAAACGGTACCGTTTCCGCTGTAAGGTATTGCACGAATGGAATACGAACCATCTTCTTCGGTTACTCCCCGGTACCCCAGCTGATCGTTGGTTGGAATTCGCGTAGGATCAGAGCTGACTCCGTTCAATTGTCCATGATTTTCATTATAGTTGCTGTTTACATACGATCTGTCATAAAAATCATTCGCTGTTGTATAATTAAAAGTGTAATATGCGATTAATCCTTCTTCACCTCCTGTAAGGTAACGATTGTAATCTCTTTTTACCTCTTTTGCAGAAAGGGCTCTGCTCCATATTCGCACTTCATCTACAGCACCCGAAAAATTATCACCAATGGTTACCTGGTTTAAATTTCCGCTGACTGATCCGGTTTGAATAGTGCTGTCGGTGAGTTCACCATTTACATAAATAAAAAGGCTGTCGCCTGTACTTACTCCTGTAACATGAACAAAATCAGAGCCGGATGAAAGACTTCCAACAGATTCTTGTGAAAAGATCTTATCTGCCCCTGCCAAAAAATAAAAATACTGATCGTCTATCCCCAATTCGTACATCCCCGGTTTTGAAATAATTTTTCTGTTACCGGTCAAGTCATCCGGTGCAATCCATGCCTGAATGGTAATTGAATCGGTATTATTTTTAAGAAATGCCGTGTCGGTAACCGTAGCCACCTCTGCGGATGTAAATACAAGACTTTTTCCAAGAATACTGCCATCACTTTCCATGCGTACTTCCACATTTTTCTCGGCCTGACCGTTCTCAAAAGTAACGCGTCCGTATATATCTCCGGTTGGAGCACGGAAACCATATGTATAAAGTGTATCGGTATAAATGGTAACATCGGCACAATTTGTAACTCCAATAACCTGGTATTCATAAATCTCTCCGGGATTGGCCTGCTCATCGTTTGTCTGATATAATTCAGAACCTTCGGTACCTGAAACCTGCAGAATTTGTTTGAAAGAATTACCCGATTCGTATATGCGGCTTTTAATAATAAAATAGTCAATTGGTAAGCCATCTGCTTTCCACGATAACTCAACGTGATCGGAGAAATAACCTTTTGATGCATTCACTGAAAGAAGTTGTCCTGATTCTACAGGAACGATATTCCCCTCAACATTAGTGGCCTCTGCCGTAGTATAATTTGAACAACCAGGCTTAACATAAATCTTATAATTAAACTTGTTGCACATTTGAAAGAGTTCTTCGGAATAAGACCTCCCCGGTAATGAGTCTGCAGGAATAGTGATTACTTCCTTAACTCCTCCATTGCTAACATTATACCGTTCAAGAATAACTGATGTACCTTCCGTCCATACATTTCCATCATCATAATCCCAGGTAACCTGCGAAATGTTTCCTTCCAGTAGCTGTGCATTTGCAGATACAATATTTTTATGAGCCATCTGCAAATTAACCAATGCAGTTCTTATTAATTCCCACCCCCATTCATTCTGGGACGCAGTACGACGTATACGATAATAATAGTTGCCATTTAAATTTTCTTCAGAAGTTTCGTCTTCAATAGAATAACTACCTTGAGAAGAAACGTAGTCAACTCTTGCGATGCCTATCGGATTACTAAATCCTTCATTATCCGCCCTTTGAATCTCAAACTGATCGCCCTTAATATAATCACTGCCAAGATTTGTCGTATTCACATTCCAGCTGATTCTGCTATTACCGTTTGACAGTTGGATTACAGTAAAATTCTCAGCCTGTGGGTAAGCCGGCAAAGCAAGACTCGCTGTAACCTTATAATACTGATAATCTGAAACTTTATGATACAAATACAAGGTATGATTCTTTTCTGTATTGGCTATATAAAACTCGATAGTCGCTGTCGTCCCGGAAAAAACTGTTGCTGTGCTTCGATTATCTGTATCCCATATATATTTAGAACCTGGGGTTACTGAAGTGATTGAAAACTTTGCATTGAATTTCCCTGCATTATTAGAATAGGACCAATCCGGATCGGGTGTTGCATACGTTATTCCGGAAAATGTTCCGGTAACGTCAAAATCATTATCTTCGTAACCAGCATCATCATCATTTTCATCCGGATTTAAATGGAGTTTATATTCTAAACCTTTTCCTAGTAAATTTTCATTTAGATAAATTATAAAGGTTGCATAACTTTCACCATTTACCCTCTGAAAAAATCTTTCTGCAAAATCAGTTGTCAACAAATCTGAATCATTATCAGAAAAAGCTCCAACGGTAAAAGATTTTACAGTACCTTCAGGATATCTTTTCACCCATATCCTGTAAAATTCATCATCATCAGAAGTGTAAACTTGTTGCCATATATCAGTGTCTCCATTTTTGTTTGAAGAACGAAATTCAAGGCATTTCTTTCCATTAACTTCAAAATACGAATCTCTGAGTAAAGATTCCTGGTTTCCTACCGAAGTGTAAAACGGAATTTTTAACTCAATATATCCATCTGCCAGATGTGGAATAACAACTACATTCGACGATTTAATAAATTCCAATCCATCTGCTGCATATGCAGTGAGGGAACCCAAAAAGACAAAAATAAATGATATCAGTAACAACTTAAAATGTAGATGATTAAACATTTTAGTATCCTCTATTTTTATACTCATACTACTTTTATTTAGGTTTATAAACAATACAATCTTCAGATTCAGGGCTATTAGAATAGCACGAAAAAACATCAACATAGGAAACTTATCATAACTTTTCCATGCAATACTTTAACTCAAAATGATGTAAAAAACATTTATGTCTTATCGGAATAAACTTTCGAAAAAAGAAAAACCATGTGATAATATGGTAATAATCACAAAGTATCTTCTGGTAGAAATATTCATAACTCCGGGTTAAAAAAATATATAATTTTAAGCGTCCTTTTTTTTACTGTTATATAAGTGAACAATGCTAAACTTTTATCTGACTTATTCTACACCCCAAATTAAAATCTTACCCTTATTTCTCGGGTTAGAGGTTATATTCGTTTTATGTGGAATTATTTACCATTTTAATATTTAAACCAATAAAACTTACAGAATAATACAGAAATCCCATTAAACACAACACATTATTAATATAATATTAGTTATACACAGAACGGAAGGCAACTAATTTATATATTTTTATGTGTCACACAAAAAACAAACATGCTTTTTCTTGAAAAAATAATAAACGATAGGTAAACCAACCAGCCGCAGCCCTTATAGAACACAATAATACAACACATTAGTAAATTTTAATCATGTTTCGTTTTTACAAGTTATTCCTCCACTCAACTTTCTCCAATTGGTATGACAAATATTTGCGACTCAATAAGTACAAATTTACTTTCCTTGCGTTCAAGAAATCTGCAAGATTTTAAATATGAATTGGAATAAGAAAAACTCATATAAAAAAAGGCTCCTTTATTTGGCTTTGATTCGACGGAAATCTCACAATACCATTTTAGGTCAGAACATAATGTATATCCGGATTCTGTTTAAAGAAATTATCAATGAAGATAGTTATACCGGTTCCGGGAAAGCCAAGAGTAATTATTACCTGTACTTTATTTTCAAAAAAACAATTTTATTTAATCTCAACGATATTCAGTTCTCATCCACGGGCACTCCCCTTGCCGAAAGGATATTATTCTTTTTCCAAAAATCAATCTTTACTCATGACTCGTGGTTCGAAGCTCTTACCCAAATACTCCAAACAAATTCAGAATAACGATTACCATAGCCAGAATCAATATATAACGCACGTATTTAACTCCGCCTTTCACCTGAAAGTGTACACCTAACCAGGCACCAAACATATTTCCTGCGGCAAGTATTAATCCTGCCACGATATCAACCTGTTTATGAAAAATAAATATCCCCAGTGAAAAAGCTGTATAAATCAACACAATTAAAACCTTAATTGCATTGCCCCGGACCAGGTTATGACCACAGCCCAGAACAAGTCCGGACAAGAGAACAAACCCGACTCCCATTTGAATAAAACCTCCGTAAAAACCAATCACAAAAAAAATAAAGTACTGTAATATCGAAGGTTTGGCTTGAACTTTCCCGGCATGTTCTTTCACCCACACATCAGGTTTTAAAATAACTACAAAAAGCAAGGCCACCATTAAGACGGCAATAATCTTTTTTAGAAGCAACACATCTATTTCAACAGCAAACAATGCACCGATGATCGATCCAATAATGGCAGGAATCGCAAGTCGGTAATCGCTTTTGATATCGAGTACCTGCTTTTTCCTGAATGTGTTTACCGCAATTACATTTTGCAAAAGAATTGCAATCCGGTTGGTTCCGTTGGCAACGTTGGCCGGCAGCCCGATAAACATCAGCAAAGGAAGGGTTAGCATAGAACCACCTCCGGCAGTGGTATTAAAAAATCCGGCGGCAATCCCGGTTCCTACAAGTGCAAGTATAATGTACCATTCCATGACTTTCGTTTAAAGTGTAAAGTTGAATATTTAAAGAAAGTAATGAATACAAAAAAGCCCGAAAAATTTCGGGCTTTGTATAGTTTCTTCGTTAAACTTTCAACTAATAAGCAAACAGTGGGAAGTCTTTCATTAATTTATGAACCTTCTCTCCAACTGCTTTTATGTATGCTTCGTCGGTGATGTTTGCAATTGAATCGTCAATCAACTGAACGATTACAGGCATAAGATCTTCTTTTACACCACGGGTTGTAATGGCCGGAGTACCAACACGCAAACCTGAGGTCTGGAATGGAGAACGGCTATCGAAAGGAACCATATTTTTATTTACGGTAATTTCTGCATTTACCAAAGTATTTTCAACCAGTTTTCCTGTAATCTCGGGATACTTGGTTCGCAAGTCGATCAACATCGAGTGATTGTCGGTACCACCTGAAATAACTTTATAACCAAGATCAACAAAAGCCTGCGCCATAACAGCAGCATTCTTTTGAACCTGTGTTTGGTATTCAACATACTCTGGTTCCAAAGCCTCACCGAATGCAACAGCTTTGGCAGCAATCACGTGCTCCAGCGGGCCACCCTGTTGTCCGGGGAATACAGCAGAATCAAACAAAGAAGACATTTTACGAACCACTCCTTTTGGAGTTGTAATTCCCCATGGATTTTCAAAATCTTCTCCCATTAAAATAATACCGCCACGAGGTCCGCGAAGCGTTTTATGAGTAGTTGAAGTTACAACGTGCGCATATTTTACAGGGTTATCGAGCAAGCCGGCAGCGATTAAACCTGCAGGGTGAGCCATGTCTATCATCATCATAGCACCTACTTTATCTGCAATTTCGCGCATGCGTTTGTAATCCCACTCGCGACTGTATGCCGAAGCTCCACCAATAATCAATTTTGGCTTGTGTTCGATAGCCAGCGCTTCCATTTCGTCGTAATCAACACGACCGGTATCTTCTTTTACTTTGTATGCAATTGGATTGTACAAAATACCTGAAGAGTTTACGTGCGAACCGTGCGATAAGTGACCGCCATGCGACAAGTCAAGTCCCAGGAAAGTATCACCAGGTTTAAGAATTACACTTAACACTGCTGCGTTGGCCTGTGCCCCTGAGTGAGGCTGAACATTGGCCCAGGCTGCTCCGTAAATTTCTTTAATACGGTCGATGGCCAATTGTTCGGTCATATCAACAAACTGGCAGCCGCCATAATATCTTTTTCCAGGATAACCTTCAGCATATTTATTGGTCATAACCGAACCCATCGCTTCCAAAACCTGTTCGCTAACAAAATTCTCAGAAGCAATTAATTCAATTCCACCTAACTGACGTTCGTGTTCTTTTTTAATGATATCAAAAACCAAAGTATCTCTCTTCATCTGTATCTGAATTAAATTTTTGAAAGTTCAAAGGTAATACATTTTAATTCAGCAAATTGTTGAAAAAACATAGAAAATGGGATATTTTTTGAACAATTAAGATAGATTATCTCCAAGCTACCAATATCGGACTATGATCAATTGATTTCAATTATCTTTTTGAAGTACAACACACGGCAAGAGACTGAAATAACATTTCAACAAAAAATAATTTTAAAAAGGTTAAACCAATTAGGGAAAATACCATCTAATAGAATTAAATTTTCACAGTTGACTTTAATACTTTTTCAATAAAAAAATAATTTATAAAAATGAACAGACTTGTATTTGTAATAATGATGCTTGTAACAGCACTGGTAATCTCGTGTAATAATGGGAGCAATAATTCGCAACAAATGCCATTTGGCCGTAGCGGGGGAATGGGACCCGGCAATTTCGATCCTGAAGCAATGGTTGACCGAATGATGGAAGAAACCACGGAAACTCTGGAATTAAGCAAAGACCAGGAAAAACAACTCCGCGAAATAATGTTGGATAATTTCGACAACATGGCAAAAATGCGCGAAGAGATGCAAAATAACGGTGGAGGATTTGAAGAAATGCGCGAACAAATGCAACAAGCACGCGAAGAACAAAACAAAAAAATAAAAGAAATACTTTCTGAGGAGCAATGGGAAAAATACCAGGTTATGCAGGAAGAAAGAAGAGCCAGAAGAGGTCAGGGTAGACCTCAATAAAACCAATTGCAACAAAGTCGCAGTCTCTGTTAACAGTTATGAAAACAGAGACTGTGACTAAGACTATAAACTAATTAAATCCCCAGTAATAATTCCCCGGCATCTTTACCTCCGGTGAACATTCGTTCCGGATTTTCAAGCAACTCTTTTATTTTAACAAGAAAACCTACCGAATCTTTCCCGTCGATAATACGGTGATCGTACGATAAGGCAACATACATCATTGGGCGGATAACAACCTGTCCGTTAATAGCTACAGGCCGCTCTACAATGTTGTGCATTCCCAGAATAGCTGATTGAGGAGGATTAATAATTGGGGTTGACAAAAGTGAGCCAAATACACCTCCGTTTGTAATGGTGAATGTTCCACCGCTAAGTTCCTCAACCGATATTTTTTTATTCCGGGCTTTTTCAGCCAGTTGTTTTATTTCCAGTTCAATTTCCGGAATTGATTTACTTTCTGCGTTACGGACAATGGGAACCATCAAACCTTTTGGCGTTGAAACGGCAATTCCAACATCAACAAACCGGGGCATTACAATTTCTTCGCCATCGATCTGTGCATTCACCATCGAATGAAAATCCATGGCTGTAGCTACTGCCTTGGTAAAAAACGACATAAATCCCAGTTTAAATCCATGAGTGTCTATAAATTTCTGCTGGTACTTTTTACGCATGTCCATTACAAAACTCATGTCAACCTCGTTGAAGGTGGTTAACATAGCAGTTTCGTTCTTCACCGAAACCAGGCGGGCACTCAACTTTCTTCGCAAACTCGACATCCGTTGACGTTCTTCATCGCGACTGGCTTCTTTAGGCTGAATAACTGATGATGAAGATTGCGGAACATTAACCACTGCTTCCACTTCCTTTTTACCCAAACGTTTCAAACCATTTATTACATCATCAATCGAAAGTCCATGCTCCTTCATTATTTCTTTGGCAACAGAAGTAACCTTCACTTTATCGTGCTCAGAACTGGATATTGGATCTTCGATACTGGATGCTGGATCCAACTGAGACTGAGACTGTGCCCCGACGCTTTCGGTCGGGATTTCGCTTCGCTCAAACTGCGACTGAGTAATTTCTTCTTCCGACTTCTGACTTCCAACTTCCGGCTGTACACTTGTATCAATGGTACAAACAACTGAACCAACCTCAACAGCTTCACCTTCCTCCGCTTTAATCTCTATTTTACCACCTTCGCTGGCAACAATGGTTAAAGTAGCCTTATCAGATTCAACTTCTGCAATTTCCTGATCTTTTGCAACAACAGCTCCGTTTTCAACAAGCCAGCTGCCAATTTCAACTTCGGTTATGGATTCTCCCGGACTGGGAACTTTTATCTCGATTATCATATTTTAGTTTTTTATGACTCAACAACTTCTGTTTTATTGAATATGGATTTCAACAGCTGATCGTGACCTTTTTTATGCTTCTCCATTAATCCCACTGCAGGGCTTGCACTTTCGGGTCGGGCAACAACTTTAAATCCAAGGCAATCCAATTTTCTGCTTAAAAATGGCCAGGCTCCCATATTTTCGGGTTCGTCCTGCGCCCACACATATTCATAAGCGTTGGAATATGTTTTTAAGATCTCATTGATCTGTTTATTCGGAATCGGATAAATCTGTTCCAACCTGACAATTGCAGTATTGGTAATCCCGTGTTCAGTTTTATACTTGGCCAGATCGTAATACAACCTGCCCGAAGTAAATACCACTTTTTCAACTAATTCCGATTCAGAAACAGGGTCATCAATAATTTCATGAAAATGTCCTTCTGCCAGATCTTCAATTTTTGAATGAACCATTGGATGACGTAGCAGACTTTTAGGAGTAAAAACGACAAGAGGTAAACGCGTTTTCATTTTCACTTGGCGACGCAGCAAATGGAACAGATTTGCCGGAGTTGTTGGATTTATAACCTGAATATTGTTATTGGCTGCCAATTGAAGAAAACGCTCGATACGTGCCGAGGAATGTTCAGGTCCCTGCCCTTCGAATCCGTGAGGCAAAAACAGAGTCAGATTATTCATCAGTCCCCATTTTTCAAACGCAGATGTGATGTACTGATCTACCATTACCTGGGCGACATTATGGAAATCACCGAATTGCGCTTCCCAAATGGTCAATCCATTGGGTTCTGACAACGCGTAACCATATTCAAAACCCAACACTGCGTATTCTGAAAGCGGCGAATTGTAAACCTTAAAACGAGCCTGGTTTTCTGAAACATGTTTCAACGGAAAGTATTTATCTTCTGTTCCTTCAATTACAAAGGCTGCATGACGATGTGCAAATGTTCCCCGCTCACTATCCTGCCCGCTTAAACGAACCGGGTGACCTTCCGCAACCAATGTTCCATACGCCAGAAGTTCTCCCATTGCCCAATCCAGTTTATTGTCGTTAATCATCATCTTCCTGTCAGATATAATGCGGTTCACTTTTTTGAAAAACGGCAAATCCGCAGGTAGGTTGTTTAACTTTTCAGCAATATTCCGAATGGTTTCTTCACCCACACCGGTTTCAACAACATCATTAAAAATTGCCTTCGACGGCATTTCATAAGCTTCAAAATCTTTCACCAGAAATTTTCGGATCTGTAATTTTTCAATTTTCTCCGATTCCTTGTATTTACTTTCCAGAAACTGATCAAATTCCCGGATCTTTTGTCTCGATTCGTCATGCGACAAAATGCCAAGTTCATTCAGTTTATCGGCATAAATATCGCGCGGATTTTTATGTTTGGCAATGGCTTTATATAACATTGGCTGGGTAAAACGCGGTTCATCACCTTCGTTGTGGCCATATTTCCGATAACATAAAATATCGATAAACACATCAATATGAAATTTCTGACGAAATTCCATGGCCAGTTTTATGGTCCAGACTAATGCTTCCACATCGTCGCCGTTTACGTGAAAAACGGGAGACCGGGTAACCTTGGCCACATCGGTACAATATGTACTCGAACGGGCTTCGAGATATGGCGTAGTAAAACCAACCTGGTTATTTATGACCAAATGAATGGTTCCTCCGGTTTTATAACCCGGAAGTTGCGACATTTGAATCGTTTCGTAAACCACACCCTGCGTTGCTATGGCTGCATCACCGTGAATAATAATGGCTGCTGCTTTGTTATAATCGCGATTATATTCGTATTCAATCTGCGAGCGAACCATACCTTCTGCAATCGGGGCAACGGTTTCCAAATGCGACGGATTGGGCAAAAGTTTCAATTTTACTTTTTTCCCAAAATCAGTAACCACCTCGTTTTCGTATCCCAGATGATATTTTACGTCACCCTGTGCAATATCATCTTCGTACTCTGTTCCGTAGAATTCTTTAAAAATATTCTCGTAAGGTTTTTCAAGAATATTTGCCAGTACATTTAAACGGCCGCGATGTGCCATTCCCAGGATAAACTCTTCCATTCCAAGCTCAGCTCCGCGCTCGATAACCGCATCCAAAGCAGGGATCAAAGCCTCGGCACCTTCAAGAGAAAAACGTTTCTGACCAACAAATTTTTTATGAATGAAATTTTCGAATCCGACAGCAAGTTTCAGATGATAGAAGAAATGTTTACGTTTTTCATCGGTGTACGACTCAGAATTTTTTGCACTTTCCATACGCTGTCGCAACCACTGTACCACCTCGGGATGACGCATATAAACGTATTCAACCCCAACCGAGCGACAATATGTATCTTCAAGATGTGCTACAATATCCTCTAATTTGGCTGGGCCAATACCAATTTCGTTACCTGCCTGAAACGTTGTTTTCAAGTCTTTCTGTTCCAAACCAAAATTCCCGATGTCAAGAGTTGGCGAATATTTACGACGCGCCCTTACAGGATTTGTTTTTGTAAACAGATGTCCACGCTGACGATAACCGTGAATCAGATTCAGAATTGCAAATTCCTTATCGATATTCTCCAGTTTAACAGAAGAAGGCTTTTCAGGGTAGTTTTTCCGGGCCAGCTCAAAACCACTAAAAAATTGTTGCCAACTCTTGTCAACAGATTCATGATTTTCAAGATAAGATTGGTAAAGATCTTCTATCGCCTCAAGTTCCTGATTTCCCACAGACGAAAATTTATCCATTGTTGATTCTTAATTTTAATTTTACTGATATTTTAGGAACAAAGGAGTATTTTTATTGTTTAGCAGAATCGATAGTTTTTTCCTATTAAAGTTAGGCTTTTCTGATGATTTTTATTGTCCCGGTTCGATTTGATTTTGAGAAACAGTAGGATTGGCTATTTTTGCCAAAAAATTTAAAACGATGATTCAAAGAATACAGACTATATTTATGCTGGCCGCCGGCATGTTAATCGGCTCATTATATGTACAAAAGTTTGCCGATATAATTGTAAATAACGAGTTGTATATTTTCAATGCTTTTGGAATTTCCAAAGGAGAAGAACTGATTTTCAGTGGGATGCCATTACTGATTTTTATCGGATTAATAGCTGTTTTGCACTTGGTTGCAATCTTTCTATATAAAAAACGTATTCTGCAAATCAGGATAATGGTCTTCTCAATTATTCTGATGCTGGGCTTGTTTGGAATGTTTTTCTACTTTACCTATGCCAGTTTCGAAGATGCCAAAATTGCATTTAAAGTGGCCGTTGTTCTGCCCATCGCATCTATTATTCTTGATTGGCTGGCCATCCGTGCCATTGGTAAAGACGAAGCGATGGTGAGAAGTTTGGATCGAATCCGCTAACCAACAAGCATGGCGCAATGAGCAGAGAGCTAAGAGATGCGGGGCAAAGCATCTTACTTCTCTCATCTTACAATCTAATAATATAAAAAATATGCAAGCAATGATTTTCGCCGCAGGTTTAGGCACCCGTTTACAGGGAGAAACCGCTGATAAACCCAAAGCCCTGGTTGAAGTTGGCGGGAAACCATTGTTGCAACATGCCATTGAGAAGTTAAAAGCTGATGGAGTTACGAAAACCGTAGTGAATGTTCATCATTTTTCAGAGCAGGTAATTTCATTTATCGAAAGTAAGGACTGGGGAATTCCGGTATTTATTTCGGATGAAAGTGATAAACTTTTGGAAACCGGCGGGGGATTAAAAAAAGCGGCTCCGTTTTTTGCCACCAACGAACCGGTTTTGATTTACAATGTTGACATATTGAGCAATTTTGATCTGAAAACTTTAGAGAAGGAACACATCAAATCGGAGGCACTGGCAACCGTAGTCGTTCGTAACAGGGAAACACAGCGCTATTTTAAATTCGATTCTGAAAAAAATTTGGTGGGCTGGCTGAACAAAAAAACAGGAGAAACAAAAATATCAAGGCCGGAAGAATTCGAAAAAGGTACAGAAATGGCCTTTAGCGGCATTCACATGGTACAACCGGATATTTTTAAATTCATGCCCGATGAAGATCGTTTCTCAATCGTGAAAGTATATTTAGAGTTGGCTAAAACACAACGCATTAAAGGTTATTTCGATAATTCAGATTTGTGGATCGATGTGGGCAAACCAGCGCAATTGGAGGAAGCAAGAAAACTATTTTAAAATCTTGTAATTCCTGTACTCAAACAGCCGCACTCCAAACATTTTTTCTATTCGATACAAAATGCGGTATTTCAGTTTCATGTTAATTTTACTGAGATCGACTTCCACCTCCCAGTTCAGTCGTTTGATCCGTTCCTGCATTACTTTTGGATGAGTGCCTTCGAATCTGGCCAAAGCATCGTATTTTTCGTTATAATCAAATTCCTGTTGAGATGCCTTTTTTAATGCTTCTTCCTCCGAAATTCCGTGATAAAAGGCTTTTACCGAATCGATTTTTTCCTGCATAAATCGGGGATGCCGTACCCAACCGTAATGATAAATTTCCGCATCAACAGGAACCACATTCAGTTTCTCATTATTTTTCCGGAACCCCTGCGCGTCTTTGTATGAACGGATTGTTTTATTGTTTCGAATCACCCGGTTTTCTTTCCTGTACCAGTGCCGGCAATCGCCCACATAATCGTATGTTCCGTAAAAATGTTTGTAGTTAAACAGAAGCCCTTCCACTTCTTTTTTATCCAGATTTTTTTGCATCGCCTCTTCGATGATCGGTAAATACTTTTCGTGAACCACCTCATCTCCCTGGATGTAAAAACACCAGTCATATTCAGCTGGAACAGCATTGAAAGCCTTATCGGTTTCCGAAGCATACACAAAACCGCCTTCTTTTAACGACTCGTCCCAAACCGTGTCCACAATTGTAATTTTATCCGGAGCGATTTCTTCAATTATCTTCCGGGTGTTATCATCCGATTTACCAACAGCAACTATAAAATGATCACAAATAGGTAAAACCGAAGTAATTGCTTCCACAATAGGGAAATCATATTTTTCGGCATTCCGGATAAAGGTAAAACCACAGACTTTCATGATTTTCTCCTTTCGAAAAGATAGTAAAGCAAAAATTCAATAGCAGAGATCAACATAAGTGTATCGCCCAATAATTCCAGACCTTCTTCGGTAGCCGCTTTAGCCAGACGATATGTTTCTTCGTCGTAAAGAAGTCTCCAGAATTTTGACCTGCCCATTAAACGGCTAAAAACAAGAGTAATAATAAAACCCGCCAAAAACCATTGCGACGGAGATTTGCTAAAAAATGCAACGGTGGATTGTTTTATCTTTTTGAAATCGCGGATAATAAACCACACCATAATAGCAAAAACCACAAGTACCGGATAAATCCAGTGATCGATCAGGAAATTGAATTCCCGTATAAAAGCCATCAAAAAAAACAAGCCTATAAAATTTGATACAACCTGGATCTCTTTCCATTTGACACCGATAAAAATGTAAAATCCAAAGAGTAAAAAAAGCATGAGTTCCTGCCCCATTTCGGTAAGTGTAATTTCGCCAAAATAACCGTCTTCCATTGGATAGGCAGCATCGAAATAAATGGCTTCGGCAATGCCAAACATAAGCAGGCTGTAAACAAATACACGTAGTACAATAAAAAGCGGCGAGTAGATTTTCATACGTAATAATTGAGACGGAAGACCGAAGACTGAGCTTCTTAATCAAAAACGTCTGTTCATTAAGCGAATTTATAATTTTTGAGGAACAAAAAAGCCGATCTGTTAAAATTACAAATCGGCTTTCTGTAAAAATCTTTATTTTATTCACCGGGAGCTAGCGCTACCCCAACATAATTTTTAAAATCGAAATATTGTTTAAAAGCCTTTTTGGTTGAATCCAGGGTGAGATTTTTAACCATTGTTTCGTACGTTCCAAATTGCGAAAAATCACCGTCTTTAATGTAATAAGTACTACTTAAAACATTCATCCAAAAACTATTCTCGCGCACTGCAGTTTCACGTTCGCGCAACATTTTTTCCTGAGCTTTTGCCAACTCTTCTTTTGTTGGCCCTGTTTTGGCATACTCTTTTATAATATCGAATACAGCCGTTTTCAACTCATCGAGTTTGGCAGGCGAAGTACCATAATAAATGGAAAGGGTATATTCAGGTTCTGGAAATTTTGATGTTGAAGGATTGGCTCCGATAGAATACACACTGCTTTTATCTTCGCGGATAACTTCCAAAAGTTTGGTTGAAAGAATTCGCCCAACCGCGTCCAATTGAACTTTATTTTGTGCATTATAATCGAAATCGCCGTGGAAAACCAGGTACTGAATACTTTTCTCTTCCTGTCCTTTTTTAACCACTTTGTCCACTATCCCTTTCGGAGCTTCAATTCCAAGATCATTCCAATGTTCATTCTTCTCAAGAGATGGAATTCCTCCGATGTATTTTTCCACCAGTGGTTTAAATTCATCCAGGTTAATGTTACCCACAAAGAAGAATTTAAAGTCGGCAGCATCTTTAAAACGTTCCTTACTAATAGCTTTAATTCGATCCAAATCTGCTTCTTTTAGCAACTCTTTCGACATTGGGCGGGCACGTTTGTTATAGTTCGCCAAAGTAACATTCAAAGTATCGCGAAAATGAGACATCGGATCGGCAGCTTTGTTCTCAAGAATTCCTGCATAACGGGTCATTAATGACTGATAAGTTGTTTCATCGAAACGCGGTTCGGTAAAATAGAGATATAACATCTGCAACATTGTTTCTACATCTTTCACCGAAGAGCTCCCGTTAAAACCTTCCCGTAACTGGCTAATATATGGCGACAGGCTGAAAACTTTATCAGAAAGCATTTTGTTTAAGGTGATATTATCAAAGCCAGCGATACCACTTTCTGTCATAACATCAGTAGCCAGATCGGCAGATACATCATCTTTCATTCCATACAGCGAATTTCCTCCAAGGCTCCATGCGTTAAACAGAATCTCGTCGTCTTTAAAATCAGTAGTTTTAATCACAACTGTAGCACCGTTCTCCAGTTTCCACTCAACAGCATCCACTTTATCAAGTTTCTTTTCGTCAACTACCTTGCTTCCGTATGGTTCATCTTCAATTAACGGAACGTTGGCAACTGCATCAACGTATGGTTCAATCTCGGTATTTTCGGCGTCTTTAACAACTGCCATTATCTCCTTGTCTGATGGAACTTTTGTTCCTTCAATTTCGGGAGCCATAACAACAATTACACGGTTTTCATCTATAATCCACTTGTCGGCAAGTGCATTTACCTCATCAACAGTAATCTCAGGAATAAATTTTTTGAAATAGTCATACTCTTTCTCGATTCCCGGAAATGGTTCTTCGGTGAATAAAAAGTTGCGCTGATATTCGTTGGCATAATTAATAGACTTTTGATTACCACGTTCGTTATACGCCTTTTCCATGGAATTTAACACAGCTGTTTTTTGGCGTTCCATTTCTGTTTCAGTGAAACCAAACTTACGCACCCGCTCATTTTCGAGGAGTACAGCTTTTAATGCTTCCTCTATACGTCCATTGTGGGCAACAGCTACCGATTGATAGGCATCTTTGGGTCCAACAAAACTTGAATAAGCCGATTGTGCCATCAAAAACGGAGGATTGGCTTCCTGAGTTTTCTCTGCCAAACGATTATTTATAATCCCATTGTATAAAATTCTTATTATAGATTCCCGGTAATCATCAACCGTTTTCGATTTCTTAACAGGATGTTTGTACAAAGAATAAATAATAGGGTATTGGGCTTCTTTATCGGTTACAACTTTTACCAGGGTTTCTTTGTTATCAGGGATTTCATAATATTTCTTCTCACGTGGATTTTTAGCCTTTGGAATCACAGAAAATTTCTCTTTCACTGTTTTTACCATTTCATCCTGATCGAAATCACCTACAACAATTACTGCCTGCAAGTCGGGGCGATACCAATCGTGACGGAACCTGCGCAGCGCTTCTGGCGGGCAATTATCTACAATTTCCATTTTTCCAATGGGAAGCCTGTTGGCATAACGCGAATGATTAAAATAAACAGGCAACCACTCCTGTTGCATACGATTCATGGCATCGCGTCCACCCCGCCACTCTTCATGAATAATTCCACGTTCGTTATTAATTTCCTCGTCGGAATCGGTAATCTGGCACGACCAGTCGTATAAAACCTGCAAGCCTTTTTCCATAAATTCGGGCTTGTCGAGCGGTACTTTTAACATGTACACGGTTTCATCAAAACTGGTATACGCGTTTATCTCAGGACCAAATTCCATTCCTATCGATTCGAAATAATTAATGAGTTCGTGTTTTGGAAAATTTTTAGTTCCGTTAAAAGCCATGTGCTCGCAAAAATGCGCCAGTCCCTGCTGGTCATCATCCTCATCGATGGATCCCGCTTTCACTACCAGCATTAACTCTGCACGGTTTTGGGGTGTTCCGTTGGCACGAACATAATAAGTCATACCGTTCTCCAGAACACCTTTACTAACTTGTGGGTCTTCGGGTAATAAACTCTTTAAATTAAAATCTGTTTGGGCTGTCAGCAAAATTGAGCTGAGCATCAAAATTGCACTAAAAAATAACTTCATCTTAAATGTATTTAGTTTAACAATGTGTATTTGTTTAGGATTGAATATTACAATCTTTTTAAGTTATTAACGATTGAACCGACCGGGCAAAGGCGTCGTCCTCGTTACTTGGCACCAGAGGATATTTGTGCTGAATATCTTTGGGCGAATTTTCAGTAAGAAAAGAAAAGCCCGTAAATTCAAGCAAATCAAAGTCGTTATAGTCGTTACCCAATCCCATCGTTTCATTTTTATGAATCCCGGTTATCCGGCAAATCTCCTTCACACCGTTGCCCTTCGAAACCGATTTATGAAATACCTCAATCCAAATATAACCTTTGGTAATAGGCGACGACGCTCTGATTACCCGAATTTCGGGGCACAAACTTTCTATTTCTGATTTGAGTTGCTGAAATCGTTTTTCATCTTCGCGAATAATCACTAGAAACTGGCACAGCTCTCCTTCCGGCAAATTTTCCGGGTCAAGCTTTTCAGCATGAACCGCATTAAAGGTAAAATACCTTTCAAACTCTTCGCAGTTTGTCGTTCCCCTGAAATAATAATGTTTGTGATTTTCCGGTACCGGATAAAAAGCATGGAAATTTACATCCTTACTAACAAAATGTTTTAACAGTTTTTGCGCCGACGAAGGATTAATATTCTGATTAAAAATGAGTTTTTTTTCTTTCCAATTGTACACTCCCGCTCCTGAAGAGAACACCACAAAATCAAATGGAATGTGTTCGTTCAGTACGTCTTTAACTTTCCAAAGATTTCTTCCGGTGGCCGCCACCCTTATAATATTGTTCTCCCCTAACCTTTGCAACGCGTCAATGTTAGCGTTACTTATGGTTCTGTCGTTTTTTAAAAAAGTACCATCCAAATCGGTTGCTACCAGTTTTATGTTTTCCATCTTTCTGAATAATGCGTAGTAAAAATAACGATTTTACAAGCCAATTAACAAACGAAAGTAATTTTTTGATTCGCTCATTCACCCCCACAAAATCATTGTTTATCGAAATAATTTAAAGTTTAAAACCGCACAACTTAAATTTGAAGCGTAATATTTTATCTTTGTGGCTGTTTTAATTGAGACTATAGATTTATAAGACTTGAGCAGTGAGACAGTATGGATTTATTCTTCGTGCTCTCTGCTCCCTGCTCTGAGCCTTACTTACTGATGACATTATAAAAACAAGCAGGCTTGCTAAAATGCAATCCTCTAAAAAATAGTAAAAATAAACATGAAAATAGCTTTAATCGGTTACGGCAAAATGGGAAAGGAAATCGAAAAGATTGCCCTTTCGCGCGGCCACGAAACAGGATTAATTATCGATATTAACAACCCAGAAGATTTAACAGTTGAGAACCTTAAGAATTGCGATGTAGCAATCGAATTTACGATTCCAACTTCAGCCGTTAAGAATTACAATATTTGTTTTGAAGCAGGTATTCCGGTAGTGAGCGGCACTACAGGCTGGCTCGACAAAAAAGAAGAAGTTTATAAAAAATGTACCGAAACCAACGGCACCTTTTTTTATGGCAGTAACTTTTCGGTAGGTGTAAACCTGTTTTTCGAACTAAATAAAAAGCTGGCAGAATTAATGGCTCCGCGCAGTGAGTACAGCGTTGAAATGACAGAAGTTCACCACACTCAAAAACTGGATGCTCCAAGCGGAACAGCTATTAGCCTGGCAGAAGATATTATTGAAAAACTACCGAAAACAAGCAGCTGGGTTAATGATAAAACTCCTGCTGAAGGAGAGATGAATATTAAATCGGAACGCGTTGGACAGATTCCGGGTATTCATACAATTAAATACGAATCGGATGTGGATTACATTGAAATAACCCACAGTGCCAAAAGCAGGCAGGGATTTGCATTCGGAGCTGTTTTAGCCGCCGAGTATTGCCTTGACAACAAAGGCATTCTAACAATGAAAGACTTATTAAAAATATAAAAAGACAGTATACATGATACGTTCTATTCTTACCAACAAATGGTTTAAATTCATTGCAGTTGGCTTACTATATTCATTATGGGTCATCTGGCTCGGAAGTTATTTATGGTTTTTAGGATTGGCCATTATCTTCGACATTTACATTACAGAGAAGGTACACTGGGCATTCTGGAAAAAGAAAAATCCGCCTGATGGCAAACAAACCAAAGTTGTTGAATGGATCGATGCCATTATTTTTGCGGTAATCGCTGCATCGTTTATTCGTATGTTTTTTATTGAAGCTTACACCATTCCAACCTCATCGATGGAGAAATCAATGCTGGTTGGCGACTATCTTTTTGTAAGCAAAACAGCATACGGTCCGAAAACTCCCAATACTCCGCTGTCGTTTCCATTTGTACACAATACCATGCCGGTAATTGGCGGAAAATCGTATTCTGAAGCCATTAAACGTCCTTACCACCGTATGAAAGGATTCACCAAAATAAAGAATGACGATGTGGTTGTATTCCATTTTCCTGAAGGAGATACGGTTGCAATGGGCTTCCCAACCCAAAGTTATTACCAGCTGGTAAGAAGCTACGGACGAAACCGAGTTTGGTCTGACACGCGAAATTTTGGTAAAATTATATCGCGCCCGGTCGACAAACGCGAGAATTACATTAAACGCTGTGTTGGAATTTCGGGAGATGAGATTCAAATAAAAGAGGGACAACTGTATGTGAACGGGAAGCCACAAAAGGAAATACCGGGGATGCAATACGATTATGTGGTTAAAACCAACGGTACTTCCATTAATCCAAAGGCGCTCGACAAACTTGACATAGCTGAAGACGACCGAGGCGTTTTCTCCAGCGAGCAATACCTTTTCCCTTTAACCAAATCAGCGGCCACTAAACTGGAAAATTTTGCCAATGTTACTTCGGTAACCAAAACACTGGAAGATCCGGGGAAAAAAGAAGTTGATATCTTTCCACACGATAACAGGTACGACTGGAACGTAGATAACTTTGGTCCGTTAAAAATTCCTGCAAAAGGAGAAACCGTTCAGCTAACATCGCTCAACCTTCCTCTGTACAAAAGAATCATTGACATTTATGAAGAAAACGACCTGGAAGTTGACGGAGATGTTATTAAGATAAACGGAGAAGTGGCAACAAGCTACACATTTAAAATGAACTACTACTGGATGATGGGTGATAACCGCCATAATTCGGCCGACTCACGTTACTGGGGTTTTGTTCCTGAAGACCACGTGGTTGGAAAAGCCAAATTCATCTGGTTATCGCTCGATAAAGACAAGAGTTTCCCTGCCAATATCAGGTTTAAACGATTGTTTACCAGGGTTAGATAAAAAAAGATTGGGGTAATTGCTAATAAAATGTTTCGGGTTTAATCATATAAACCTTAACACTTTATATAAACTACTCACAATCTCGAAAGAAAAATATTCGTTAAAAGGATAATAGTTAATCTGTTATCCTTTTTTATTTTTACAAAAACAAAATATTATGCAGGTCATTATCATCATTCTTCTCATCCTCGCGGTTTTGCTGGTAATTTTCACACTGCAAAACTCCATCGAAATTACGATCAGTCTTTTCTTTTGGGAGATTAAAGACGCTCCTTTGGTGCTTGTTCTGCTGGGTTGTATTGTTGTAGGTTACCTGGTTGCCGGTTTCTATTTTTATCCCCGGTTATGGAAATTGAAAAGGGAATATAAACAACTCATCAAATTTAACGAAGAACTGAAAGAGCTGCACGAAATGAATCAGAAACCGAAAAAAACAAAAGATGTATCCGCTGATCCGGAAGGCATTGAACTTGATGACGACGATGACAACAGCACTTTTTTTAAAGATTAATAATGACAAAACAACCCATTCTTTTTAGTACCGCATATTTTGCACCGATTCATTTTTATACCCGATATATACATCATTCGGAAGTTCACATCGAACAATTCGAACATTTTATAAAACAAACATATAGGAACCGATGTACTATTTCGGGCGGTAACGGACTTATCTCTCTTGTTATTCCTGTGGTAAAAGGACGTGGCCCAAAAATCAGTATTAAAGATCTAAAAGTGTCGTACGATGAAAACTGGCAACGCACGCACTGGCAAACAATAGTTTCAGCCTATAATTCATCTCCTTATTTCGAATATTACCAGGATGAATTGGTTCCGTTTTTCGATAAAAAATTTACTTACCTGCTCGATCTCAACAACCAAATCCACGGAACCATTTGCGATTTTCTGGAAGTTAGTAATGCAGTTTCTCTGACCAACGACTTTGAAAAGGTGCCGGAAGGAACGCTGAATTTCAGAGAGGTGATTTCACCTAAAAACAAGAAACAGCCTGACCCGGATTTTCAGCCACAGCCATACACACAGGTATTTACTGAAAAATTTGGCTTTTTACCCAATTTAAGTATTCTCGATTTGTTGTTTAACGAAGGTCCGAATGCTTTTACAATCCTCACCCAAAGTTTGAGAACGTAATAAAACCACTGTTCATAAATGCCTATTTAAACTGATTATTTTTTCAGCTGCATTTATTTTCGTAATCTAGCAATATTAAACCTAATGCCACTAAAAATGAAAAAGATTTCAATCCTTTTATTAATAACCATAATGTTTTCATTCATGTCGTGTGCGCAAAAAAACGAAGCGGAACAAGAATCTTTACATATTCTTGTTTTCAGCAAAACAGAAGGATTTCGTCATGAGTCCATTTCTTCAGGATTAAAAATGATTTACGATCAGAGTGAAAAACAAAACTGGATAATAACTGCTACTGAAGACGATTCATTACTAGACGACAATCTGCTTTCTACTATCGATGTTGCCGTATTTTTAAATCCCACAGGCGATGCCATTTGCGATGCAGGTCAGCAAGCCTTCGAAAAATGGATGAATAAAGGAAAAGGCTTTGTTGGAATTCATGCGGCCTCAGACTGCGAATACGAGTGGCCGTTTTACGGCAACCTGGTTGGAGGCTACTTCCTCACCCACCCGCCGGCACAAAAGGCAACTGTAATTTTCGAGAACTTCGATCATCCGGCAATGAAACCATTTAAAGGTATGGAAAGTTACACCACCGTTGATGAATGGTATTCGTTCAGAAAAAATCCACGGGAGAAAGTAAATGTGCTGGCCCGTTTGGATGAAAATACCATTTCAGGAGCGAGTAACGACAAATGGAAAATGGGCGACCACCCGTTAATCTGGTGGACAGATAATAATAACATCCGATCGTTCTACACCGTGTTCGGACATACACATGAAGCATTCCGGGATAAATTAATTATCGAACACATCTCCAATGCCATAAACTGGGCAGGCAAACGAATTGATTGAGCGGAACAATACCTCCGGCAGATTGTTCTGTTTTCATGAAACGAAAGAACAATCGAATCAGGGCAGGTATTTTTATGATGATTTTCTCCGGTGTGTTTTTCGCCGCAACTTTGATTATTCCTTTTTTTGATCTCCCTGCCAAAACCAGGGTAATTGCTTCTACTACAAGTTTTATTTTAATGGAAGTTGTATTTTGGGCAGGAGGTTTGCTGGTTGGAAAAGAATTATTCACCAAATACAAAAAACAATTAAATCCGGTCAGCTGGTTTAGAAAGAATAAAGTAGACTAAACCTCTAAATCACGAAGACTCAAAGTGCTCTTAATATTTAATTTCACAAGCTTTGTAACTTGGTGTTCTGCGTGGTAATAAAATTGACATATATATTTACAGAAACTAAAGTAACTACAATAAAATTACAGAGCCTGCTTCGAATCTAATTCGGAGGTTTTACCTGAAAATAAAAAAGGCTCCGTTTTTACGAAGCCTCTCTTTATAAACTATATTTCGGTTATAATATCTTAAATCCCACGGAAAACATAAAAGTGGTACTTTTCCCGCTAACCACATTGGGATCATCATAAAAATTACTTCCATGTTCAATTCTGGCATCAAAAGTCAGGAATAAAACATCAATGCCAAGTCCATATTGAATACCCATAAAATGATCATTAAAAAACTCATCATGTAAATATGGATCTAATTCTTCGGGATAATCTGCATTGGTAATAAAACTTAAAACCGGTCCGGCCATAGCTCTTAAATCAAAAGCTTTTCCTTTAATAATTTCATACCCTAAAAGAAACGGAACATCCACATTGTTATAGTCAAAACCACCGGTCATTTGCAACAGATCATTCGATAATTCTCCACCTTTTTTACTGAAATATACTTCCGGCTGCAAGTATACACGGCCAACGCCGACCCGTCCAAAAGCACCCCAGTGCATTCTTGTTATCGATTCCGATCCTAAATTAATACCGTAATCATTTAGCAAATCTCCTTCTTTTACCTTAAGCGTTGAAGTGTGCACACCTGCTTTCAGTCCTACATCGAAAATTAGCTGTGCATATGTTAAATTTGCAAAAAACAGAATAAGAGTTATAAAAAAGATACGTTTCATGTAAAATAGTTTATGCTATAACGTTTGAAATTAAAATCAAGTATATTTTTTGAGAAATCGAGACCAAGATATATAAATAGCACCAAATTCAGGCATAGAAATTGCGAAATAAAAACAAAACAAAAAGCCATGAAGAACCATTCTTCCATCATATTTCTTTTAATTATTCTTCTGATATTTCAGGCTTGTACCAGCCCAAAGTATTTTTATGACGAATCGAGCTACAAGCGTCAGAAAGAGCTTAGAGATTCTCATTCATCCAATATATTTGAAGATATAATGACAGGATTTGGCTGTATTTTAGCAGGGGCTGTCCTTGAAACAGAGATAGAATTTGCACCAACCGATCAACAATTTAAAAAATTAAAACTTACCAATATTACCGGGGATACGATGTATGTTAACATGTTAACCGACGTTTACTGGGACGCAAACAATTACTGCGATTTTATGGACATCCGCATTCCTCCACACGAAAAGTGTAAGGTTATGGTACCCATCGACGCCAGTTACAATTTATATTTTAGTACCACTGCCAGAAACGACGACGATGAAATGCTTGAAATATTTACTACCGATATTAAAAAGATATCGCTTTACCCCGGAATTACTACGATAAAAGATACGATTAACGCAATTCCTTTGGATTCAATTCAAAAACAAGAATGAATTGCGTTTTAAAACACGTCATTCTCTGTATCGATTTCTGGCTATAAAAGAAACCGCCAATGCCCGTTAAATAGAACAAAATATTCACAGGAAGACTTTAAATTATAACAAAAAAGTCACACTGTGAATTGTTCAAGACACATGATTCCAAATGTCTTGTTTTTCATCCTGTTTTTTTGTAACTTATTGTGTTACACCAAAAATCTATTAACATGAATTTTAACGACTATATCGCGTTTGCCTCTGCAAACCCGGGTTGTTTTTTAGCCACATGCGACGGCGATCGGCCCCGCGTTCGCGCTCTCCGAATGTACTTTGCCGATAAAACCGGCTTCTATTTTGGAACTTTATCTCCTAAAGACATGTCGAAACAACTTCACAACAATTCAAAAGTTGAAGTTTGTTTTTATAACAATCCAAAAGACGTTGCCCAGGCCAAACAAATGCGTTTAGCCGGCAGTGTTGAATTTGTGAAGGATCCGGATATGATTCATCGCATGCACGAGGAACGCATTTTCCTCGACGACATAGCCGGCCAAAACCTGGAGCCGGTAAGCGAAATTTTAAAAGTTACCGCCGGCGATGTACACTTCTGGACCATGAGCGATGTTATGAATGAAAAAAAACTGGAACACCTGGTTTTCTGATCCTGTTTTTGTTCTCTTATTCACCCGGTTTTTGTGATAAAATCAATTTACCATTAAACTCAAAATTGATTATTATGAAAACTTATTTGTCAATTCTAATTGCACTTCTGCTGTTCACGGTTACATCGTGTTTGCAGGATGATTTTATTAGTGACCCGAACCTTGAAGATCAATCATTGAAAAGTGTTGTAATCGGCCCGGGTGAATATGCTGAAGGCACCCTGAAAAGCGGAGCCCAGTGGTATATCTCGCTACCCGAAAACTGGGATGAACCGGGTACAAAGTATATGATTTTTTATGCCCATGGATTACAAGATCCGGGAGAAGGAGCACACCTGCCTTATGATGAAATAATAGCAGGCAAAACCGTCGAAGAGATTGTTACAGGAATGGGATTTGGTTACGCCACCACCAGTTACCGCGATGACGGTTTTATTGCTTACGAAGCGGTGGAAGATATCCAATTGCTTCGAGCCAAGGTTTTTAAAGTTCTAAAAAAAATGAAACCAGATGTTTGTATCCTTGGAGGCCCGTCAGAAGGAGGACTGGTAACTGCGCTAACACTCGAAAGATATCCCGATAGTTTCGATGGTGCTTTATCAATTTGTGGTCCAATTGGCAACTTTTTCAAACAACTGCAGTACAACGGAAACTTCCACGTATTATTCAATTATTTTTTTGGAGAAGATCTGATGACCATGTTTGGGCTTCAAACAGGTAATCCATTGGGAGTTGGAGAAGATATTATGAACCTATGGAGGACAGGAGTTCTGCCAAACGCTGTACAAACGATTCTGACTATGGATGTAATGCAAAATAATAGCATAAAACTAATGCAACTTTTAAATTGTGCACAAGTACCGGTTGACATGACCGATCCTGTTGCAATGGGAACTGTAACCTTGCAATGTTTACGCTATAATATAATGATTACCGACGACATGATTAAACGTTTGGGAGGTGTTGTCCCTTTTAATAACATAAATACGTATTACAGCGGCTCACTGAACGATCAGGCATTGAATGCCACTATTCAACGCATTGGCGAAAGCAGTTATCTCACCGCCAAAAACAGTGTAAAAAAATACGAAACCACAGGCGACATCCAGATTCCATTTGTAACCATTCACACCACCGGAGATCATGTTACACCATTCTTTCACAACCCGGCTTACCGGTTAAAAATATTTTTTCAGGGCAACAGTTTGTTACACACCGGAATTCCGGTTGATAATTATGGTCACTGCACTGTAGAAGAATCGGATGTTGTTGCCGGACTTGCTATCGTGATGATAAAAATCGGATTAATGGATCTATTTGCTGTCGACAAATCGGTATTTGCCAACGCAGAAAGTATAGAAAACTTCAAACAGATTATGAAGGACAATTCTATCGAATTTGAGATCCGATAAAATTGATCACCATCCGGTCATACTCTCACTTAAAGTGAGGGTATGACTAATTATTCAAATAAAAACCAAAAAAATCATGAACAAAACAGAATTTGATTTGAGTGGGCCCGATATAATGAAACTATCTTGGTTACTCAGTAACGGGCAGATTTTTATGCTAACTTGTACAAATACCGAAAAAACTGTCAACGGAATCATCACCGCTTGCTGGATAACTCCAACCTCCCATAATCCACTATTACTTACAGCTTCAATTGGAAATGGAGAAAAGGATACTGAAGCATATCGTTTTTGCCATTCGCTGATTAACGAAACCAAAGAATTCGGGCTGAATATTCCAACAACCGACCTTACAGAAGCTATATTTAAAGTTGGCACAACACACAGCAACGAAGTGGACAAATTTGCAGAAGCCGGATTAACTCCCCTACCCGGCACAAAAATTAGCGCACATTTAATAGCGGAGTGTTTTATGAACATCGAATGCAAAGTAATCGACCAGATTGTTACCGGCGATCACACCGTTTTTGTGGCTGAACCGGTTGCCGCTTTCATGGATGAAGATGTAATCGTAAATGAAAAATTCTCCGATAAGTATCACGACAAAAAGAACCAGGTACAGATATGCGATTTAATAACTATGTGGGATATGTGGTAAAATAATTTAAAGTTTAAAATCATGGAAAACAATTTAAAAAGAAAACTGGGACATTCAGGGATTGAAGTAAGTGCCATGGGAATGGGGTGCTGGGCAATTGGAGGTCCGATAACTTTGCAGACTTTGCCCCTCGGATGGGGAAAAGTAGACGACGAAGAATCGTTGCGGGCACTGAATAAAGGAATTGAAATGGGTATTAATTTTATCGATACGGCCGATGTTTATGGCGCCGGTCATTCAGAAAAACTGATTTCACAGGTAATTAAAGGTCGCCGCGACAAAATAGTGATAGCAAGTAAATTCGGGATGGGGTATAATTCACAAACAAGAGAGGCTGTATTTGGGATTAAAGTAACACCCGAATACACCCGGAAAGCTTTGGAGAGCAGCCTTGCTCGTTTGAAAACCGATTACATCGATTTATACCAGCTGCACATTGCCGATCTTAACCTTGAGGCTGCAGGACTTGTTCGCGACACACTTGAAGACCTGGTTCAGGAAGGAAAAATAAGGGGTTACGGCTGGAGTACCGACGATGAAGAGCGGGCAGAATTTTTTGCCGATGGAGAAAACTGCATTGCAGTGCAACACGAACTGAATGTTTTTGTGGGTAACAAAAAAATACTCAAATTGTGCAAAGAACGAAAGCTAGCAAGCATTAACCGCGGGCCACTGGCCATGGGCGTGCTAACCGGAAAATACAACGACCAATCCATCGTTTCCGAAGACGACTGCCGTTCAATTGTACATCTTCTTGGCGATGAATATTATATGTTCTTCGAAGAAGGAAAACCAAAGGCCAAACTGCTGAAAGAACTGGAACACATTGGCGAAATATTAAGGAGCGATGGCCGCACGCTGGCACAGGGAGCACTGGCCTGGATCTGGGGAAAAAGCAAACGAACGATTCCAATCCCCGGTTTTAAAACCGTAAAACAGGTGGAAGAAAATGCAGGAGCTTTACAGTTTGGTCCACTCAACGAATTCCAAATGGGTGAAATAAAATCGATTCTGAAGAAAGAGTTGGTTCATTGAATTTAAACTGGATTAGATAACAGAAATCTTCAATCCGTTAAGACTCTAATTTCAGGGATAGATCTTTAAATCTGTTCCCGAAAGAATTTTACGAAAATATTATTCCGCCTACCTGTGACCGAAGAAACCTAATTAGAAATCATTTTCTGAACTGGGAGCAGATGTAAGTGTACATCCGGTGTTCGGGAAAGACATTTATGTTAATTATTCACCTGTTTTACTGCATGGAGTTATTGGATACAGGTACCAAAAAGAAAACGGACTTTTATTCCGTGTCGGATTTACGTCATTTCAACGTATCAATATTTGATTCCTGCCTTTAGTGGGAATCAGTATAGGCTACAGCTGGTAAATATTCAAATTACTTAACTTAAAATGAATTAATTGAGAACTCACATGTTACGACCTCTCAGCACCGAATTGATCAAGCGACAGTTCGAAAAAATCTTTTAAAAGATACAGTTCGTCTACTGTTAGTTCTTTTTCTCCCCTTATTCTTCTATATGCACAATCCTGACTAATTCCAAATAGGTTTGACAATTCAAATACCAAAGAAACACCCGGTGGTAATTTCTCTTTTACAGCCTTTAAAATCTCCTGTTGTATTACACTTTTTCTGTTCATTAAATAGGATATTTTTCTATTAGTCTGTTCCATTATTACGGCTTAAACTGAATTTGGTTCATATCAGGAGAGATAAAATAGCATCTTCCACTCCTCAAAAAGCTGCAAAAACTGATTTAAACATAGGTTGAGAAGTAAAATACAGAGGCGAAAATACCTCACGCAAACATGTTCATAACCTATTGATAATTAATGAAATATTCCGACTATATATTATTGACTCATAATGATGATTTTCGTAATTTGCATTAGTTATCAGGGGACAATGAAAAATAATAAATTTAATAAGTGGACTATAATGGGTCTGTTACTGTTTTTGGTAGCGCTGGTACTCGTTTTCCCGGTTCTATTCGACAACGAACAAGTTTATCGAATAATACTTTATTCCGCCACGGGAATCGTTTTTATTTTAATGATTCTTTTAATCAGTATACATTTGTCAGTCTTCCATACCGGCAAAAAGCATGTCCCCGATTAAGAAATGTTATTCCTTTTCTATTTCGATTACCCGCCTAATCATTTTACTGAGAAATATCATTTAAAAAACATCATACAACTTACAAACCGTACTCAAACTTTAAGCTTGAAAAGATTATTCCCGGAAATCTCTTCTGTTTTAAAATTTATGTCATTTTTGTAGTAAAATTCACAAGTTATGATTAACAAAGTATTTCTATCCTTCTTAACTGTTCTATTTCTTACCGTTTCCGGCTATAGTCAGCAAAAGTATTCCATCGTTATTCATGGAGGGGCCGGCGTTATGTCGAAAGATAAAATGAATGAAGAACGTCGCGCCGAATACAAAGCCAAACTGAACGAGGCGCTGGAACTGGGAGAAAAAATGCTTAAAGAAGGAGCTACAGCTACAGATGTTGTAGTGAAAGTAATCAATGTGATGGAAAATTCGCCCCTGTTCAACGCAGGTAAAGGTGCCGTTTTCACTCATGATGGTGTAAACGAACTCGATGCATCCATTATGGAAGGAAAAACCTTAAACGCAGGTGCTGTGGCAGGTGTGCAGGATATTAAAAATCCGATTAATGCCGCCCGCGAAGTAATGGACAACTCTGTACACGTGATGTTAAGTGGTAAGGGAGCTTCAGAATTTGCAAAACAACAAGGTCTCGAGATGGTTCCTAATAAATATTTCTACACCGAAAACCGTTATCAATCGTTGCAGCAACTGTTAAAAAAAGAACGCGAACGTACGAAAAAGGATAACATCGGTACAGTAGGTTGTGCTGTTCTCGATACATACGGAAACATTTCTGCTGGTACGTCAACCGGAGGAATGACCAACAAAAGATACGGTCGTATTGGCGACTCACCGATAATTGGTGCCGGAACCTACGCCAACAATAAAACATGTGCCGTTTCGTGCACCGGACACGGCGAATATTACATCCGACTTGGTTTTGCCCGCGATATTTCGGCCATGATGGAATATCAAAACCTGACTGTAACCGAAGCCTGTAAAAAAGAGATTGAAAAACTTAGCGAACTGGAAGGCACCGGAGGAGTGATAGGCCTCGATGCAGACGGGAATATTGCCATGGAATTTAACACAAGCGGAATGTTTCGTGGTTATATAAAATCGACCGGCGAGAAAAAAGTTGCTATTTTTAAGGGCGAATAAAAAACTTCGGGCTTCGAGCTTCCGACTTCTAAAATATGAAATTTCTTTATCCAACATTTCTGTTTGCGTTACTGGCCATTGCAATTCCGGTCATTATTCATCTGTTTAGTTTTAAGCGGTACAAAACCGTTTATTTCAGTAATGTTGATTTTCTGAAAGACATTAAAAAGGAATCGAAAAAGAAATCACGGCTCAAGCAACTGCTAATTTTAGCCGCCCGGATCCTGACCATTTTCTTTTTGGTATTGGCCTTTGCCCAACCCTACCTCCCAACTAACCGCGATGCACAAAAACACAGCAGCCAGTTGGTTGGAATTTACATCGACAATTCATTCAGCATGAATGCCCTTTCTGAACAGGGGCAGTTGCTGGAGGTTGCACGTAATAAAGCGTTGGAAATTTGTATGGCCTATCCTGCCGGAACACGGTTCAGATTATTCACAAACGATTTGTTGCCCAAACACCAGCATATTTACAACAAGGAACAGTTCATTCAGCAGGTGGCAGAAATACAACCTTCTCCAACGGTTATTCCGCTTTCTGTTATTTATAACCGATATGCCGATCAGAACCTGGAAGAGACAGAAAACACGGACAAAAGCCTTTACTTTATCTCCGATTTTCAACGTAGTATTACCGATATAAGCCAGTTTGAAGAAAGCAGTATTTTCAGCTATTACATGCCACTGGTTCCAAACGAAGTGGCCAACCTTTACATTGATTCATGCTGGGTTGAGATTCCGGCACACCGCCTCGGACAGGAAGAAAATGTTTTTGTACGTATTAAAAACAGTTCCAACCAGGATTACCAGAATTTACCGCTGAAACTGATCCTGAATGACTCCATAAAATCGATTACCAACTTTTCGGTGGAGGCACAGAACGAGATGGTAGCCAACCTGAAATATAACAACAACTCAAGTGGCTCGCAATTGGGGAAAATTGAGATTACTGATTACCCCTTCACCCACGACAATAATTTTTACATCAGTTATTTTGTTGAAAAGAATTTAAAGGCGCTGGCCATCTACAATACCGGCGACGAATCGCAGGAAGGGCTGGCTTACCTCAAGGCTCTCTTCGAAAACGACGATTATGTGCAGCTCGAAGAGATGAACATTCAAAGTCTTCAGGTGAACCGTTTAAACGAGTATAATACCATTTTTCTGGTGGACCTCGACAGCTACTCCAGCGGCTTTTTAAACGAGCTGAACAGCGTGGTAAAAAATGGTACTTCGGTGGTTTTCTTTCCAAAAATTTCGGGCAATGCAATGTTAAGCAATAAACTGCTGACAAGCTTTAATGCCAGCCGTATTGTGGGAACTGATTCCACTACACAGGAAATTTCGGGCATCGATTTTGAAAATAGCTTTTATAAAGACGCCTTCAAAAAACGCGAGAAAAACCCTGTCTTGCCCAAAATAAAAGGACATCTCCGTTTCGAAACACTGACCCGCTCGGATGAACACAACCTGCTTCGTTTTCAAAACGGCGACAAGGCTCTTTCGGAACTCGACTATGAAAATGGAAAATTTTGGGTATTCAGCTTTCCCCTCAGCAATAAAAACGAAAGCTTTGCCCACGATGTGCTGTTTGTTCCCACCATTTACAACATTGTTCTGAACAGTTTGCCAAAACAGGAAATCTCGTTTACGGTTGGTACGAACACCTTTTATGATCTTCCGCGTAACCGTAACCTGGATATGACCACCCAACTGGAAATTGAAAATCTTAAAAACCACGATAAGTTCATTCCGTCGAAAACCATTATTGGACGAGGAATCCGTATCAATTTCGACGATCAGATTACTACCGACGGGCACTACCTGGTTAGCAGCGAGGAAACAACCATTACTGCAATGGCCTTCAATTACAACCGCCGCGAGTCGGATCTGCGTTATTTCCAGCAAGATGAATTGAAGAGAGAATTGGAAGAAAACCATCAGAACAATGCAACCATTGTGGAGGAAGTGGACCGCAATTTTGCCGAGATCCTGGAAGATCTTCAAAACGGCAAACAGTTATGGAAAATGTGCATCCTGCTTGCCCTGTTCTTCATCCTTGCTGAAGTTCTGCTTGCGCGATTCTGGAAATAGATGCCGGAAACTTGATTCTGGATACTCGATTCTATTGCCTATTGCCTATTTTAAGTTTGACAATTTGTAGATTATTGTTAACGCCTTTCCAACTTACCACTCGCTTCTCGTGACTCGTGGCTCGCAACTTTAAAAATTAAACCTTGAACTTTAAACATCAATCTCCTGACATTTCTCACTGCTATTTAACACGGTCTTCGTATTGCTTTTTCAACGTAAAAATCGTATTTCTGTATAAAAATTAAACTTAGCACTATGACAAAACTGACTACTGCAGATTACATGGCCAAAGAGGATAAATTTGGCGCTCATAATTACCATCCGCTACCTGTTGTTCTGGCAAAAGGCGAAGGTGTTTTCGTGTGGGATGTAGAAGGTAAAAGATATTTCGATTTTCTGGCGGCCTACTCTGCCGTTAACCAGGGACATTGCCACCCAAAAATATTGAAGGCACTGACTGACCAGGCTCAAACACTGGCTCTTACTTCAAGGGCTTTTTACAACGATGTTCTGGGCGATTGGGAAGAATATATGACCAAACTATTTGGCTACGATAAAATGCTGCCCATGAATTCGGGTGCCGAAGCTGACGAAACAGCGCTGAAACTCATCCGCAAATGGGCTTACAAAGTAAAAGGAGTTCCGGCGAACGAAGCCAAAATAGTGGTTTGCGACGGTAATTTCCATGGACGTACGATTACTATTATTTCTATGTCGAGCGACCCGGATGCGTACAACCATTACGGACCTTACACACCGGGATTTGTGAATATTCCGTACAACGATATTGAACGCCTCGAAAAAGAGCTGCAGGATCCGAATGTTGCCGGATTTCTGGTAGAGCCCATTCAGGCAGAGGCCGGAGTGTATGTGCCCGAAGATGGATACCTGAAAAAGGCATCGGATTTGTGTAAAAAATACAACGTGCTGTTTGTGGCCGACGAAGTTCAGACCGGACTAGCGCGTACGGGTAAAATGCTGGCCTGCGACCACGAAGGTGTCCGCCCTGATATCCTTGTGATGGGAAAAGCATTGTCAGGAGGATTTTTCCCGGTGTCGTGCGTGATGGCCGATGATGAAATTATGCTGACCATTAAACCGGGCGAGCACGGAAGTACCTACGGAGGAAATCCTATTGCAGGGAAAGTTGCCATGGCAGCTCTCGATGTTATCCAGGCAGAAGGGCTGGTGGAAAATTCGGCGCGACTGGGAGAACTGTTCCGAAAAGAAATGAAAGCCATCGATTCGCCCATGATCGAGATTGTGCGCGGAAAAGGTCTGTTGAATGCCGTTGCCATAAAACCTACCAATGGCAAAACGGCCTGGGATGTTTGCCTGGCATTAAAAGAAAACGGCCTGATTGCCAAACCGACACACGAACACATCATCCGTTTTACACCACCGCTGGTAATTACCGAAGAACAGCTGATGGAGGCTATCGAGATCATAAAAAAAACATTTAAAGAATTTGAAGGATAAGAATTCAAAAGGGTCTGTTAAAGCAGGCCCTTTTTTATGTGATTCTTGCAACAGTCCATCTAAATAGAAAAAATTTCACGCAGAGTGCGCAAATTTTCGCAAAGAACGCTAAAGTTATTTGCTGATGAATGAAATCTCTGCGACCTTACCGCTTCTTCTTTTCTTTGCGTGAAAATAAAATGATGAAACTTTCATTTCATTTGGTATTTCCCGGAAATCACAAATGTTTTTTATGTTCTATTTTTCAGAATAACATCAGCCGGTTTATTGTATTTTTGTCGGTGTAATATGATGAACAATAGAGAATGAACATAACTCAGAATAATACCCGTTTGCCCGCTGAGTGGGAGCCACAGTCGTTTTTGCAGCTTACTTTTCCTCATGCCGACAGTGACTGGAACTACTTACTGCAGGAAGCCACCGACTGCTTTATAAACATTGTAAATGCTGCAGCACGTTTTCAGCCGGTGCTGATAGTTTGCGACGACGTGAACCGGGTGCGTTCGTTTTTTAACAACAGCCGTAATATTTATTTTATCGAAGCGCCGTCGAATGACACATGGGCGCGCGACCACGGCGGCATCACTGTTTTTAAAGACGGGAAAGCCGTTGTTCAGGATTACATCTTTAACGGTTGGGGAAAGAAATTTGAAGCCAAGTTGGATAATCAGATCACCCCTGCCCTGTTCAAACAAAATATATTGAAGAATTGTCAACTTCAAAGTTTCAATTTTGTACTGGAAGGCGGCTCCATCGAAAGCGACGGCCGCGGCACTATCCTGACAACCTCAGATTGCCTGCTGGAGAAAAACCGCAATCCGCAGTATTCAAAAGACGAAATAGAGAATATCCTGAAACAGAATTTCGGAGCGCAAAAAATCCTCTGGCTCGATCACGGCTACCTGGCAGGCGACGATACCGATTCGCACATCGACACCTTAGCTCGGTTATGCAACGAAAACACCATTGCTTATGTTGGCTGCAACGATCAGGAAGACGAGCATTTTGAGGTCCTGCAACAAATGAAAAACGACCTTCAGCAAATGACAAACAGCGAAGGGGAATCGTATCGTTTGATCGAACTGCCATTCCCGGATGCCTGTTACGACGAAGAAGGCAACCGGCTGCCTGCCACTTATGCTAATTTCACCATTATAAACGGAGCGGTGCTTGTGCCTGTTTACGGTGTTTCGCAGGACGAACAAGCCATCGAAATTTTACAAAATATTTTTCCCGAAAGAGAAATAATTCCGGTAAATTGCAGGGTTCTAATCGAACAGCACGGCTCGCTGCATTGCGTTACGATGCAATATCCACAAGCCGTTAAGTTAAATCTTTAATTTCACAAACGATGAGCAAGATAAAAGTGGGACTGGTACAGCAAAAACGGTCTTCCAATAAAAAAGAGAACATACAAAAAAGTGTGGAAGCCATTCACGAATGTGCTTCGCAGGGAGCAGAACTGGTGGTTCTACAAGAGCTGCATACCAGCCTGTATTTTTGCCAGGTTGAGGATACAAATTTGTTCGACCTTGCAGAACCCATTCCCGGACCTGATTCCGATGTTTTTGCCAAGGCAGCCAAAGATGCGGGTGTGGTTCTGGTTACTTCACTTTTCGAAAAGCGCGCTACCGGATTGTATCACAACACGGCTGTGGTTTTCGAAAAAGATGGGAGCATTGCAGGAAAATACCGAAAAATGCACATCCCCGACGACCCGGCGTTTTACGAAAAATTTTACTTCACTCCGGGCGATCTGGGTTTTCACCCCATAAAAACCTCGGTTGGAAAACTGGGCGTGTTGGTTTGCTGGGATCAGTGGTACCCGGAGGCAGCCCGACTAATGGCGCTTGCCGGCGCTGAGATGCTTATTTACCCAACGGCCATTGGCTGGGATCCCAGAGACACCAGAGACGAAAAAATGCGCCAACTCGACGCCTGGATCATTTCGCAGCGAGGACATGCAGTTGCCAATTGCCTACCCGTAATCAGTGTGAACCGCACCGGGTTCGAAGTCGATCCGTCGGGAGTGGGAAAAGGTATCGCGTTCTGGGGAAATTCTTTTGTTGCCGGTCCACAGGGAGAAATCCTTGCACAATGTACGGCAGAATTCGAACAAATTGAAGTTGTTGAGATCGATAAGAAACGCAGCGAAGATGTGCGCCGAATCTGGCCATTTTTGCGCGACCGCAGAATTGATGCATACGACGACCTGACAAAACGTTACCGCGATTAAAATTCCCTAAATATTATATCCCTGATTATTCACCGGGTGACTATGTGTTGAAAATAAAAGTCACCCGATGAATAATTGTAAAAGTTCCCCTACGACTGCAATTAAAAATCCAGGCAATGTCATTAAATTAAGGCTGAAAGCCTTTATTAATTCAGCCCAAGGCGTTGTCTTGGGAATAGGTTTATTTTAAAATTACGCCCTGAAAGGGCAATTTAACCTGCCCTTCCAGGGCGATAAAAAAATAGCTCTTCAATACCCAGGGCATTGCCACCGGGCTGAATTAAATATGATCTTCGGACAATTGCTAAAAAATTTGGAATTTTGCCACAACTAAAAATTTTCATGTCAATCCCCCAAGTTTAACTTTACATTATTGTCTTTTTTATTCCGCTTCCCTACATAAATGTAAGAAATGCTAACTGCTTTATGCATAAAATGAAGCATTTATAATACTGGCACAGTTTTTATACTTAGTTTTGAACTTTTGTAAAGTATTTCATCAATAAATTAAATATTTCAATTATGATATTTTTTACTGAAGAAGAAATTGACCGTATTATAGAAGATGATGTCCCGATGGGCGACATGACCTCGCTGATGCTTGACTTTTCGGGTCAGGATGGACAGATAAGACTTCTGGCGCGAAATCCCATGGTGGTTTGCTGCAGCGAAGAAGCCGAACGTATTTATAAAAAAGTGGGGCTGACCGTAAAAAATGTTACCGCCTCGGGCACTTTTATCCGGCCCGGCGATCTGATCATCGAAGCAGAAGGAAAAGCCGATGCCATTCACCTGATCTGGCGCACCGGCGGAGCCATGATAGAATTTGCTTCGGGAATTGCTACCCGCACGTATTCCTTACTCGAAAATGCGAGGAAAGAGAATAGCTCAATCACGCTGGCCGGAACACGGAAACATCCTCCGTTTATGAAAAAAATTGCCTTAAAAGCATTAATGGCCGGCGGAGGTGTGCCGCATCGCACGGGCCTGTCGGATACAATACTGATATTTAAGGAACACCTGGCGTTTAAAGGTGGCTACGATAATTTACCTGCCGTTATCGAACAGATAAAAAACAGGCAAAAAGAGCGCAAAATTGTTGTTGAAGCGCATACACCGGAACAGGCATTTCTGGCAATCGAGGCCGGAGCCGATGCCATTCAGTTCGATAAATTGCCGGCAGAAGAGTTTCAAAACGCTGCCGAAAAATGCCGCGAAATGAATGCGAACGTTCTTGTACTGGCAGCGGGTGGCGTTAACGGCAAAAACGCTGCTTCGTATGCCAAAGCCGGAGCCGATGTTCTTGTTACCTCGTGGATGTATTTTGGCCCGCCGGCTGATGTAAAAGCGGAGATTTGCTAAGATTATTATTACTGCCCGGGATTGCTTCTCCGCCAGCTGGCAGATTACAATGACAGGACATTGAGAGTTAGGGGCTTTGGATGGCGGCTTTCCCGTCATCCAAAGCCTTCCCATCAACACCCAACTCCCATGTCATTCCGAGCAAAGCGAGGAATCTCTTTCATGTTTTGTGAACAGTTATTAAGATTAGCATTAAACGTAAAACCATTATCAAATATGAAACGAGCATAATAAAAACCTTTTTAATACATAGGAACATAATTATGCGAGTTCCATCTTATTCCATAGAAAACAAACAATTTTAATAAGATGAAATATGTAATCGTCCTTTTTAGCCTTTTGTGTTTATACAGTTGTAATAAACGCCATCAAACCGACAACAAAATAATGATTTATGCCGGTGTTGGAATGAAAAACGCGGTTTCGGAGATCATCGATTCTTTTACGGTTCATAATCCCGAAACCGAGGTGGTTGCCAACTGGGCTGCAAGTGGCATACTTGCCAAACAAATTTCGCAGGGACAAATACCCGATGTTTTTATATCGGCAAATAAAAAGTGGATCGATTTTGTCGACAGCCTCGGATTTATAGCCAACAATAAAAAGATGAACGTTGCAAAAAATGAGCTGGTGCTGGTGGTTCCCCTCGATTCGCCTTTGGACACGATTGTTTTTAATGAAAACCTCGATTGCGACAAAATCTTGGGAAAGGGCTATTTATCAACCGGAGATCCCGCTTTTGTTCCGGTTGGCACCTATGCAAAACAATCGCTCGAGTATTACAAACTTTACAGCAATGTTAAAAACCGATTACTACCTGCAAGAGACGTGCGTTCTGCCTTATGGGTTGTTGAACTCGGCGAGGCTCCGGCAGGCATCGTATTTCGTTCGGAGGCATTTAAATCGAAAAAAGTGAAGCAACTGGCTGTCATCCCGGCAAAATCGCACAAACCCATAAATTTTATAGCTGCATTATGCAAGAATAATACACAATCAGGAAAATTCTACGAGTTCTTAAACACCGAAAAAGCGCGTAGTATCTGGAAAAAACATGGTATTTATTAAGCGTCGAAAACGCAGATATGTAATCCTTTCTTTCCAATACTTGGTATAAAATAAATCTGCGTCTACTGAATTACACCGTGAAGTTGCAACAAAAAAATCTACCCATTTATACCAACACTATTTTCTTTTTCCTATCTTATTGTTAAATTTGAAGACTCTGAAGCCCGGTGACACATAGCAAAGATCAGTGAAGTTGGCAGCCACCCCAGGATTTCGAAGAATTATTATGGTTATTCGTTTGTAAATGTTTATCCGTCGGTTGACGGATTTGTTAAGCGTTTAAAACGGATATAATATTGATAAACAAGCTGATTACATTAAATAAAACATATAAATGCTATAAACGAAATAAACACAATATCCATATAAACTAGTTATAAACAAACCTGAAAGACAAGTAAATCTAATAAAATACAATGAACATGGAATATTTATTTCAACAATTTAATGACAATATTGTAATAATAATATCTGTCATTATCACATTCATTCTTAGCTATCTTGTGTTGTTGCTACTTAAACAGCAACGTCAAAGTAAAAAGATGATTAGAGACTTCTATCTATCAAATAATGATTTATACTTTTCATTGAGAGATCAAGATTTTAGTAAATTTTTTAGAAATTATAACGAAAGCGTCTATTTAATGGACAAAATCGCAAAGCAATTAATAACCCAAGAAAAAAGACTCAAAGAAAATTTGAAAGAGGACGATTATTTAAAGCTTATTAATGATAAGAATGCCATTACAACTTCAGTATTATCGAATGTTTCACATGCAATTGGAACTCCAATTTCTGCAATTCAGCTACTAATATTAAACAGTAACGATATTAACGAAGGATTAAAGAAAAGACTTAACGATAATATTATTCAAATAAAGAGTATTCTAAACGGATTCTCAAATCTTTACAATGAAAAACGACAACTTGAAGAAAAAGAGAAAATTAAATTGTATGAAGGAATAGAGCATATATGTAAGTTGACAGAATTATCAAAAGAAAAGAAAATCTCTTTCAATTATAAAATTGAAAAAGATTTAGAATGTACAAAAAACTGTTTTGATATACTTAAAATTCCCATTGTATCAATTATTGAGAATGCTATTGAAGCATCAAAAGATAATTCCTCAATTGACATATCAATTTATAAAAAAGAAGAGAAAACATATTTTGAATTTTTTAACAGAGGTCAAAGCATCTTAAATAATGAAGTATTTGATATAGGTTATACAACAAAAAAATCAAATGGCATTGGTCTTTCAATGGCAAAGGAAATAGTCGAAGATGCTTTAGATGGTAAAATTTCATATGAAAATTTAAAAAACGGAGTTCAGTTTAAGTTCTATACTAATCTCAATAATAATGGAAACTAAAATTCTTTTAATTGAAAATAAAGTTGAATCAGCAAAGCTCTATATTGATGCTTTAGAATCGTCTCTTAACGTTTCTGTATTTCATGCTAAAAACGAGAAAGAAGCTTTAAATATTATTGAAGATGAGCTTATAAAGGTCGCAATAATTGACCAGAGATTAGATAATAATGAACTAGGAACTGATATTTTCAAGAAAATTACAAAAAGAAGAAAAGATATAGTAGCAATTCTTCTTTCAGCAGTTGCAGAGAATACAGAAGTTGGTGAAGCAATGCAAATGGGTTTTTACACCTTCATTAATAAACTAGATGGTATTGCTTCCTTACCTGAAACAGTTGTTGATGCAATTCATAAATATGACAAAGACCTTATTAAAAATAACACTGACAGAAATAAAGAATTATTAGGCTCTTTTCGGTTATCAAAATTATCTTTTTCCAAAAAAATGAAAGTTTATAGAATATCGAGAATCGCAATAGATATGTCTTATATTTTTGAAGATGATTGGAAAGAGATTGCATCTATTGATGCCGGAAAAACCTACAGTGAGACAGAGACATACACGTATGAAAAAGAAATTAAATTTGAAAATAAAACCCTTATTGAAACATTAAATAAATCTTCAATTACAATGAAGAAATTACCAATAACATTTAAAAATGACTTAAGTGTTAAGTTAAATACTGAATTCAGAACGTTGTTTTCTTCAAGGTTTAAATCAGAGTCCTCAATTCAGATATCAATGAAACTTCCTGATATCCCTACAGATACGGAAGCCAATTACCTTATTAATAAAAGTTACCAAATTGCTCAGGTTTATAAAAAATATCTTTATCTAATGCGTCTTGACTGCCCATTTTGTAATACTCCTGAAATAATTCCATTAAAAGTCTTTATTCCTACTAATAAGATTGGGAAAAGGCAGGTTGACTCCTATAAAAATGGAAAAATTGAGATTCTAAATACAATTATTGTAAAGAAATAGATGAAATTAAAAATAGAAAAGCCTGTTTATATCATTGTATAAAGATAATAGCCGAGATAATAATATTTTCAAAGGTTTTAGCCCGTGTCCCCGCTGGTGCCAATTTTCAATCGGTACCTTTTGGTTAAAAACAAAAAACAATCCTTTAAATCTAAAAGTGGCTAAACAAACACCTGTTACGTTAGAGCCTCTCTAATTCTTTGTTTTTGCAAAACAAGACACTGATCTCAGATCAGCGCCAGCGGGGGATGGTAACAATGTAAATTCAGCCTTGCGAATACAATAACCTAGTGCAACAAATCATTATTAGATTAATTATTTCCAAATGAGAAAGGCAAGAAAAGGATTTCGAGAAGAAACAAAAAAAACAATAAAACGACTTGCAATTGCGCAAACTATTGCAACATTATTCTGTGCTGCATTAATAATTTTCATCAATGATATTCTAAATACTAATTGGTCAAAGTATTCAATGCTCGGATTAATCTTATCTATACCAAGTCTTTCTTTTATTGCTATCTGGAGGCTTAATTATTTTGAAAAAAGAGCTTGGAGACGCAAATTTAAGTATATTGATTTCAACGGTAAATGGCAGGTTGAGTGTGACCTAAAATATGATTTCACAGACGGTAGTCCCCAAAAAGTTGATATAAAAAATAATGGAATTATTGAAATTCGCCAGACCCCTTTTAAAATTGAACTAATAAACTGCAACCTAAAAAGTAATAATAATAATTTGGGAGGATGGGACTGGTTATCAGCAACAGTATCTGAAGATGGTAATGTAATTGAAACCTTATATAAAATGACAGATCTTCCAGATCTGGAAAGGATGAGTGAAAGAAGCCATGGTATTGGTTATGAACACATCAGAGTTACGGAAAGAGAAAAAGGTAGTAGCAGAAGAAGACCTATAAAATTAGAAAGCTATTGGTATGACTGTGTTAACCCAAATAATTTTCCGACATATATAGGCAAAAATACTTTTACAAAAATTAAATAGTGATGTTTAATGAAATACCACCACCGCTGGTGCCGATTTGCAATCGGTACCTTTTTGTTGAAAACAAAAACATTTACCAAATTATTTAACCACAATTACATCTAACAATCCTTTTTCACCGGCATAATCAATAGCACTGCTATACACATAATCTTCAGCTTTAAACACAAGTCCTTCTTCAACCGGATTTTGATGGATATAATCAATTTTATGGTCGATTACCTTGTTGCTCCAAAGTTCAATTGGTTTATTATCGCCCCGCCAAAACCGAAACCCTTCTGGTGTCTCAAATTGTTTCAACAGCCATTCCTTCCGGCTTTCGCGAAAATTTGTGATGATCGTTTTTTTTATTTCCTTACTTGTAAATTTCTTATAATCGCGTAATATATCAGGTAACAGAATATTACTTGCTGCCCGAATTATTAAATGAACATGATTGGTCATAATGCACCAGGCAAATATCTCCAATCCTTTATTTTCCTGGCAAAACTTTAAATTCTCTACAAGAATATCTTTGTACTCGTTACGCGTAAATACATCCACCCAACCTTGTACGGCAAACGAAACAAAATAAACACCTTCGGGATTATGAAACTTGTATTTGCGGCTCATTGTGTTACATTTTCGTTCTTTCAAATATAAGATATTGTCGTTAGAATATCCACTGGGTCCGATTTGTACAGGAACCTTTTTTGTTTTCAAAAAGGCACTGATCACAGATCAGCGCCAGCGTTCGGCAGCATAAAATTCAATAAAAACAAAAAAGCACGGACAAAAATCCGTGCTCTTAATATTTTTATATTCATCGGGTGACTAAAAGTAAAAACACATAGTCACCGGTGAATTATTTTAGAATCAATTCTTACAACTGGTACAACTCATCGGCACTCAGCAAATTGGCTTTGTGCTTTTGCAACATTTCGAGGCAGCGCTGCACACGTGTTGGACGAATAACGGTAACTGCACCCTCGTTTTGCATCGAAAAGGCGTACATATATTCGATAAACACTTCTTCCTGCTGTAAAATGTCTAAGAGTTTACCCAGGCTGCCTGGTTCGTTGGGTGTTTTTGCCAGAACAACATCGGTAGTCTGCACCGAAAAACCGCTGTCTTTTAACACCGCACGGGCCTTGTCGGGATCGGAAACGATCATGCGCAGAATCCCGAAGTCGGAAGTGTCGGCAATGGTAAACGCCGAAATATTTACACCGGCTTCGCCCAAAATCTTTGTTACTTCGTTCAATCTTCCCGATTTATTTTCGAGAAATACGGATACTTGTTTAGTTATCATTGCGTTTAGATTTTACGATTATCAATTACACGTTTTGCTTTTCCTGATGTACGTTCAATGGTTTTTGGCTCAACCAATTTCACGTTTACAGAAATACCAAGCACATCATGAATGCGGTGCGCAATTTTCTTACGTAAAGCTTCCATTTGTCTTATCTCGTCAGAGAAGAACTGTTCCTGAACTTCTACCATTACATTCAGGATGTCCAGGTTGTTTTCGCGTTCAATAGTTATCAGGTAATGTGGTTCTGTTTCACTCATTTCAAGCAATACACTTTCAATTTGCGTTGGGAATACATTCACACCGCGGATAATTAGCATATCATCGGAACGTCCTTTGCATTTTTCCATACGCACCAAGGTACGACCACATTCACATTTATCGTACACCAAACGGGTAAGGTCGCGTGTACGATAACGCATCATCGGAATACCTTCTTTTGTAACGGTTGTGAATACCAACTCGCCAATTTCTCCGGCAGGAAGTGGTTCTAATGTTTCCGGATCAATAATTTCAGGAATAAAATGGTCTTCGTTTATATGCATTCCGTTTTGGAATTCGCAATCGCAGGCAACACCAGGTCCTATTATTTCAGTAAGACCATAAATATCCATTGCTTTAATTCCCAATTTACTTTCAATCTCTCTACGCATATTTTCAGTCCAGGGTTCAGCACCAAAAATCCCCACGCGTAAGTTCAGTTCTTCTTTTGTAATTCCGGCATCTTTAATGGCCTCTGCCAAATACAAAGCATACGAAGGTGTACAAGCAAGAACAGAAGTCTGAAAATCTTTCATCAGCTGAAGTTGTTTTGCAGTGTTACCTCCCGAAATTGGGATAACTGTTGCCCCAAAGTTTTCGCAACCATAGTGTAAGCCCAAACCACCGGTAAACAATCCGTAGCCATAAGCCACCTGAACCATATCATTTTTACAAACATTAGCCATTCCAAGACAACGGCTGGTTACTTCCGACCAAATATCAAGGTCTTTGCGGGTATACCCCATAACAATTGGTTTACCTGTTGTCCCTGACGAAGCATGAAGCCTTACAATTTCGCTCATTGGCGAAGCAAACAATCCGAAAGGATAGAAATCGCGCAAATCCGTTTTTATGGTAAACGGCAGTTTGTGCAAATCATCAACACTTTTAATATCGGCAGGAGTAAGACCTTTTTCCTGCATTTTTGCTCTGTAAGCCGGTACATTGTGATACACACGCTGTACCGCTTCGACCAATCTTTCCGACTGGATTTCCCGAATCTCCTCTCGACTGGCGCATTCAATTTTTTCGTTCCAAATCATAAATATTGTTGATTTTTAGCATATTATTGTTTGTTTTCCCGGACCTGATTTCAGAATCGTTTTGAAATATCAAAAAAACCCGGGATTTTGTTTTTACTGTTTATTTACCGTAAACGGTTTTGTCGTCCAAAATTTTTGCATGATTAAGTTCCAGTCGTCTGATTGCTTCCAGCACATCGGGCACTTCAAGCAAAAGAATGGCCTGGTTACTTTCGGTAATTAAACGCGAATAAGCATTTTCGATATGGATTCCGGCACGGGAAATCTTCGACAACAGCTCGTCCAAACCTCCTGCTTCATCTTTCATTTCCAAAGCAATAACTTCCTGTATGGAAACTGAGTGACCGTGATCGGAAAGGATTTTATATGCTTTCTCCGGCTGATCGACCAACATGTTCAGAACTCCCCAGCCATGCGACATACTGTTCAGTGTTATCGAACGGATATTGATCCCTTCCTTTTTCAGCAAAGCTGTGATCGACTCGAAATGAGTTATCTTATTTTCCAGAAAAACTGATACTTCAAATGCCATAATCTTTCATTCGTTTATAATTTAAATTTTTTAGAGGAAACTCATGTAACTCGCATGACTTTAATAATTCGCATATGTGTGAAAATTTTCTCATGCTCGTTTCATTTTTGTTATTCAACATAATACCTGTAAAATTAACGTTTATAGCGAAAATATTTCAAAACGGAAATCATGTTTTGCCTGATCCGCGGTATTAAAACTACTTAATTCCTTTATAGCACCTGGCCAGATGTTCGTCAGATGTTCTTTGTGTTGCCAGTGATACTGCCACCAGTACGATGATAGATATCGGCATTGCAATTACAATGGGATCGATTATCATCCATGGAAATTCGGATGCCAGTGATGGTTTGCCAAAAATTGCCTGGCAAATTCCCAGTGGCTCCGATTCTTTAAGGTGCATAAAGCCAAGTGCAAAGGCACTCGATACCAAACCGGATAGAATACTCCAGACAGCAGCAGTTTTTGTTACGCGTTTCCAATACAAGGCAGCAAAATAAACCGGAAGGAAGGTAGCGGCACAGATTCCAAAAAAGATGGCCGTTCCGCGCGCAATAATACTTCCCGGAAGTTTATAACCGATAATAATACTGATGATAATTGCTACAATAATACTGATTTTCGATACCAGCATGCTGTTGAATTTCTTATGTGGAAATAGATTTTCGATAAAATCTCTTCCCAGCGATGTTCCCATGGCATGAAACTGAGAACTCAGTGTTGACATTCCGGCCGACAACAGGGCCAGCATAAACAGGTAAACAAACCATTCCGGCATGGCAGCACTGATGTATTCGGGAATAATCAAATCGACATTTCCCTTGGCAAACTGAATGGCCAATTCACCACTTTCGTTATAAAAATAAACATTGGTAAGTGCTCCTACTGTATAAATGAATCCGGTTGCCACAAAAATAAATATACCGCCGATTAATACTGCGCGGTTCAGTTCGCGGTTACTTTTAACGGTCATAAAACGTACTACCAGTTGTGGTTGTGCCAACACACCAATTCCAACTCCTAAAATAATGTTTGTGGTAAGTACCCACCACCACGCCGAGTTCATTTTGGGGAAGGCGGTCCAGCCCTCATGTCCCTGGCTTATTAAATTCTCCGGAACAAGGTTCGCCATATTGGTTAATGCCTCGTGAGCTGCAGTAACACCGCCAAGCTTTATATAAGTTACTATGAGCAAAAAGAACAGGCTCAAAAACATTATGCTTCCCTGAAGAGCATCGGTGTACATTACTCCTTTTAACCCGCCGGCAATTACATACGCTGCAATAATGATGGAAAAGAAGGTAAGTGCAAGAGAGAAATCAATGTCGAAAATACTTTCGATAAAACGGGCACCACCAATCAGCACTACCGCGGCATACAATGGCATGGAAATAAAAATTACCACACCACTGATGATCTGTATCTTTTTCGACTGAAAACGATTTCCCAGAAACTCCGGGAAAGTGTGCGCATCGAGGTTGTGCCCCATTTTTCGCGTCATCCGCCCGAAAAATACGAAAGCGATAAACACCCCAATTATAATATTCAGTGCTGTAAGCCAGATAAGACCAGTTCCGTAAACGCCGGCCACCCCGCCAAAACCAATAATTGCGGAAGTGGAGATAAAGGTAGCGCCATATGACATGGCCATTACAAACGGGTGAATATCCCGTCCGGCCAGCAAATAATCTTTAGCTGTTTTGGTTTGACTATATCCCCGGTATCCCAGGTAAGCAATAACAAGAAGGTAGATTACAACTACCAATCCTAATGTAAATGTATTCATGATAGTTGATTTAAATTTCTTTATTTATTTCGTCATCTTTTTCTTCCCAGTCAAGGTCTTTTTGAATTTCGTCGGTACTGGTTTCCATACCTTTGTTCCAGTACATAATACCGTAAACGACACAGGCTATCAAACCCAATATCGAAAAAAGGTAGCCGAGATAAATCCCGGGATCGTCAATTCCAAGCATAGTTCTATTTTATTGGTTTTTATTTTGGTTTATTTGATTCCGTAAACCCTTTCATCGTTGAGAATTGTTAAACCCTGCTTTTGTAACTTCTCAATCGATTCATCATAATCTTCTACATTCAGCACTAAAATAGCTGTTTGTGTAGCCTGAATAATTCGCCCAATGGCATTATTAAAATTCACCCCGGCCTGTGCTACCTGAAAAAGCAATTCATCGAGCCCGCCGGCCTCATCTTTCATTTCAAGGGCAATCACTTTTCGTAAAGCTACAGAAACACCTTTCACAGTAAGAGCTTCGTACGCTTTTTGCGGATCGTTTACCAACAGGTTTAATATGCCCCAGCCATTGGCTGTATCGTTAATTGCCATCGACCGGATATTTATTTGAGCCTCTTTCAGAATTTTTGTAATCCTCTCGAAATGTCCGACTTTATTTTCAAGAAAAATTGATACTTCGTAAGCCATGTTATTTTTGCTTAGCGCTAAGGGCACAGTGCACAGAGCCTTTTTCCTAAGCTCTTTGCCCTCTGCCCAAGGCAATGTTATTATTTTAAAAGTCCGTTTTTACGGTTATCAGCCACACGTACTGCTTTCCCTTCTGATTTTGGCAGCGAACCTGCTTCCACCAGTTTTACTATAGGTTTGGCCAGTACTTCATCCCTGATCTGTGCAGTAATTACTTTCGTAAGCTTATCCAGGCGATTTATATCACCTTTAAACCAGTCCGGTTTTACTTCTACTTCCACAATCATTTCATCTACACCGTTCATGGTTTCAAGCGTGATCAAATAATCGGAGCCTACTTCCGGTATTTTCATCAACACACCTTCTATCTGCATCGGGAACACATTACAGCCTTTAATGATGAACATATCGTCGGAACGGCCGGTAATGCGGTCGATTCTCCGGTGTGTTCTTCCACATTCGCATTTGCCCGGAATAATACGTGTAATATCTCTGGTCCGGTAGCGGATGAGCGGCATCGCCTGACGGTCGAGTGTTGTTAATACCAGCTCACCATATTCTCCGTCAGGAACAGGCTCCAGTGTATCAGGATTTACAATTTCCACGATGTACGAATCTTCCCAAAGATGTAATCCATACTGATGGGTACACTCAAAAGCAACTCCCGGTCCGTTCATTTCCGACAATCCAAATGAATTGAATGCGCGTACCCCGTACATTTCTTCAATGCGTTTCCGTTGTTCATCGGTGTGTGGCTCGGCACCAATCACAAGTGTTTTAAGTTGGGTATCCGTTTTAGGATCCAGCCCTTCAGACTGAAATACTTCGTACAAACGCCCCAGGTAACTCGGAATTGCATGGGCGGCCGTTGTGCCGTAATCGCGCATCAGTTTTATCTGGCGCAAACTGTTACCGGCACCGGCGGGAATACTTAAAGCTCCCAGGGTTTCAATTCCATATTGAAATCCCAAACCTCCTGTAAACAATCCGTAACCGCAAATATTCTGAAAAACATCGGTATCGCGCACCCCGGCGCAAAATAACGATCGTGCCATCAGGTTTGCCCACGATTTAATATCGTGACGATTGTGAAAAATTACCGTTGGATTTCCCGTGGTACCACTTGAACTGTGCAAACGAATAATCTCCTTTTTATCCATGGTCAGAAAACCATACGGAAAATTGTTACGGAGATCCTGCTTTGTTGTAAAAGGTAAATCTCTTATTTGGGCGACATCTTTTATATCGCCGGCTTTAATCTTTTTTTGTTTTAGTAACTCCCCATAAAAAGGCGATTGCGCCGCATATTCTATGGTCTTATTCAGGCGCTCAACCTGTAACTTCTGCAGGCTTCCTTTCTCCAGCGTCTCAAACTCCTCTTGCCAAAAATATTTCATTATTATTTAAAAATTGTACATCACCATTAATAAAAGTCGGTTGTTGGTTGCGTTAACACTATTGTCGTATAAACCGTTTGAGAAATCAAAATTACCGGTTCCGTAATCTGCTGAATCGATTTCATATTCAGCTACAAACCGAAAATTTTTATAGTTATATGCGAAGTAAGGGGCTACACGGTAACACTGTTTCATACTTGTTTTCATACTAACAACTAAGCCTGCGGTTTTGGCAGATCCATCTTCGAATTCATACAACTTATCTGCTGTGCCAAGATTTCCTGATAAACCTGCAAAAAAGCCAAACTGGTACTTGGTACCATAAACCAGGTTGAACAACGATGTATAGGAAGTATAATTGGTATACTTCATTTCGCCTGTTTTTTCGTTATAATCCGTTACACCGTACCCGCCAATAATCAGCATATTAGCCAGATTCTGTCCCACAAGCCCCTTGGCGAGGATAAACAGTTTATCTTTTTTATAACCGAAATAAGCCATTGCAGCAAGGCTGGTATTCAGTTCATCAGTCTTATATACCAATTTGGTTTCATCAACACTTGTATTCGGATCATCTTCTAAAGGACTTACAACATCAATGGGCTGAATGGCATTAAACTGACCGGCCACTCCCCCGCTAAATCCATTGGAATTGTAGTACAAGCCTGCCACTAGTTCCGGGATACCGGCATTTCGTTTGGCCAGGTTAGCGGTGTTGGTATTTGTTGTCGTATAAAATCCCTTCGAGCAATATTGCTGTTCGTACAAAGCAGTTAACGACAAAGTCATTGTTTTGCTCAGTTTATAATCGAAATCAACCTGCGGCGATCGGTTAAACGGATTATACGGACTTCCGGTATTCAGTCCTCCCACCTGTGGAAAGAATGCACCGCTACCGTTCCATAAAGGATGCCAGGTTTGTCCAACTAAAAGCGACGATTTTTCCCAGTCGAGTTTCAGATATGCTTTTCTTAAACGAAGCACTTCCGGATATGAATTAACAATACCTGCAAAGTCGGTTTCGATATTTGCCGACGATTTTGCTCCCAGAATTTCAGGGCCGGTAATATTAAATCCAAAACGTGTTGCCATGGCCGTAAAACCATGGAGACCCATTTTATTTATTTCGTCACCATTCTCATCAAGTCCTTTGTATAAAGGGAAAAGGTAGAAATTATCCTGGGCAGCATTCAGGCCTTTATATGAATCGTAGTAATATTCGCTTCTGATAAAGCCATAGAGTTCAATCGATGATTTTTTTGCGCTTACTTTATTGTTTTCCTGTGAAAAACCTACACTGAAAAGAATACAAAATATCCCAATTATTGCTATTCGTTTTTTCATAGAGATAGATAGTTGTTTTATTGATTGATAAAGAATTCAAAATCCCTGAAATGAATAAATATCATCAGGGCAGGTATTATTTCATTTAAAAGATCATAATTACTGTCTGTCAGAAACTCGGAATTCAAAAATAATAATTTTGGAAGCGCACACAATGAAATGCTTACAAATTGCAACTACTCAGTTCTTATTTATTCTGATTTCAAACAATACAACAAAAAAAATCCATTCACCGTATTTCAGTGAATGGATTCTAATATTTAGTTTTAAAAATATCTACTTGTTTGCCAGTGCGAACTCTCTTCCGGCTTTAAAGGCTTTGCGGTTCATTTCTACAACCTCTTCACCTTTTCTGCTGAATATATGCTCGATTCCGGCCAAAATCTTTTCCGGATCCAACTCGATAAATGGAGTTGCAGCTCCCAGCATAACCATATTCGAAGCCCTTTTATTACCAATTTCTTCAGCAATTTTGTCGGCATCGATTGCAACAAAGTGAGGCTGTTTTTTGATTTCAGCAAGCACACTTTCCACTTCCGGGTAATTCGGGATATTTATAAAAGGCGTTGTATTTGTAACCACATAACCTTCCGATGATAAAAACGGCAAATAACGCAGTGCTTCCATTGGTTCTACCGAAAGAATCAAATCGGCTTTTCCCATGGGAATCAAGTCCGCATTGATTTCGTTGTCAGCAATACGCAAATGCGACTGCACAGCTCCACCCCGCTGGCTCATTCCGTGCGTTTCGGCCTGTTTAAGAAATAAATCTTCGTTTAATGCAGCATCTCCAATAATAGATGCAATTGAAAGTATACCTTGTCCGCCTACTCCGGCTAAAATTATATCTGTTTTCATTGTTTCTATTTTTTGGGGTTATCTTTTATTTTTTTCGCTTTCCTCATTCGTTTGGCGGCTGCCTGAATACACTCGCGACGGAAAACAATCACTGAAACTCCTTCGTGGGCGATTTCCTCTTCAAAGGTCTGAACCATTACATCATGGTATTTTTTCAAAGGAACTAGTACCCGGATATGAGCAGGATCGACACCAACTCCCTGGCAGATGTTTTCAATTTTTCCGAATGCCGAAGAATCCTGTCCACCTGTCATCGATACCGATTCGTTATCGGAAATAACAACTACGATATTCGATTCGTCGTTAACAGCATCCAGCAAACCGGTAATCCCCGAGTGAGTGAATGTGGAATCACCGATTACGGCAACCGAAGGGATCAACCCGGCATCGGATGCACCTTTAGCCATGGTTATGGAAGCTCCCATATCAACACACGAATAAATACTTTTAAAAGGAGGAAGCGCTCCAAGCGTATAACAACCGATATCGGCGAACACACGTCCTTTGCCATATTTCTCGAGAGATTCGTTCAGGGCTCTGTACATGTCCTGATGTCCGCAACCTTTACACAGTGCAGGAGGACGGTTAACAACGAGTTCAGGTACATCTGCACCAACCTTGGTTTCTTTTCCAAGTGCTGCAGCTACCAAATCGGCATTTAGTTCGCCATCGCGTGGAAGTGCTCCTGTCAATCGACCTGAAACTTTCACATCCTTCTTCAACAAGGCCTTTACGGTTTCCTCAACTACCGGATAACCTTCTTCAAGAATCAATATCTCTTCACAGCTTGCTTCCATTTTTTCGAGCAAAGCCGGTGGCAAAGGATACTGCGTTAACTTTAATACGGTGTATGGACACTCGCTTTCTTTATAATTTTCCTGCAGGTAATTGTAAGCAATACCGCAGGCTATAATTCCAAAACTTTTATCCTTGCTTACGGTTAGCGAATTGTATTCCGATTTTTCAGCAGCCGTTTCAAAAACTTCCTGTTTCTGAAGCAATCCCTTGTATCGTCGGCGGGCAATTGCCGGCAACAATACAAACTGAGTTGGATCGGCCGGTAATTTCAAATCGTTTTGAGGCTTCTCTTCTTTTCGAACCACACCGGCACGCGAATGCGCCATACGGGTTGTAATACGAAGCATCACCGGTACTTCCAGTTCTTCAGAAAGTTCAAAACCTTCGCGAACCATGTCGTAAGCTTCCTGTTGATTACTGGGTTCAAGGATCGGGATCATAGCAAACTTACCGTAAAACCTTGAATCCTGCTCATTTTGCGACGAGTGCATCGACGGATCATCAGCAACTGTTACAATCAATCCTCCATTTATTCCTGTAATAGCGGAATTGATAAAAGCATCGGCTGCCACGTTAAGCCCCACATGTTTCATACAAACCATGCTGCGCTTGCCGGCATACGACATTCCCAAAGCAGCTTCGTAAGCTGTTTTTTCGTTTGCCGACCACTTGCTGCGAATTCCTTTCTGAGCCGCCAGCTCACTATCCTGTATAAATTCTGTTATCTCTGTTGATGGAGTTCCCGGATAAGCAAATACTCCTGAAATGCCACCATCAATAGCTCCCTGGCCAATGGCCTCAACTCCTAAAAATAGACTCTTATGCATCTTGGTTTAATTTTCGAAGGCAACAAAAGTAGAAAAATGCAGAACGCCTGCAATTATAAATGTCATGTTTTTTATGATATTACAGCAAACAAATATTGCTTGAACAACAATACAATAAACAGCTTATAACAGATAAGTTATTATCTAAGGAAACGCTTATTTATACAGAATAAAAACAAATTTATCAGTAAAAATAGTTGTTGTTATGTATCAATTGAAACAATCAAATTATCGTCAAAAAAATTTCAGGTAACTTTGATTAAATAAATTGAGGAATTAAAACAGAAATTTTTTACAAGTACTGCTCAATAATATTTTTTAATTCGTAAGCAGGCCGCACTCCCATGCCGGTCCATTTCAATTCTCCATTTCTGAATAACATGACGGTAGGAATACTTTTTATCCGATATTTTGACGCAATATTCGGATTTCGATCAACATCAACCTTAATGATTTTCACCTGATCTTTTAATTCGTCTTTCACCTCCTTTAATATAGCAGGCATTTGTTTGCACGGCATACACCAGTCGGCATAAAAATCGACCAAAACCGGACGACTTGAATTTATTATACTATTGAATTTCCCAATCATCATTTTCCCCTCTTATTATTTCGCTTAACGATAAAATCATTCACAATATCACCAAGCAGGTAACCTATTGCTCCGCCCCATATTGTACTCCAGTACCACACCGATTTAATTGGACATGTACCACTGTTACATCCAACAAATTTCCAGTACAAAAACCCGCTAATAGCACCAAGCACCATAACCAGGATCGGCATCTTTTTATGTTTTATTATTTCCATGTATAATTTCAAAGAACAAAGTAACTGGAATATAGTTTTATGGGAGCTGATAGAAAAAGAATATTGAAAATAGATTTCTTCGAAATATTAACCTTTACGAAATATTCGATCCAAACTGAAAAATTACTTTTGCGCGCTTTATAAGATATTATGTGGGCATTATTTGGATTAGCTTCGGCTCTGTTTTTAGGGATTTATGATATTTTCAAAAAGCAATCGGTAAACAACAATGCGGTTATGCCGGCACTGTTTTTCTCGACCGTTACCAGTGCGTTGTTTTTTACACCTTTTATTCTTTTATCCCGTTTTTCGCCAGAGGTTCTTCTAAACACGGGATTATTTGTTCCGGAACTTACAGCTGCCGAACACGGAATGGTGATTATAAAATCGACGATTGTTGTATCGAGCTGGGTACTTGCCTTTTTTGCGCTTAAATACTTGCCCATTACTATTGTGGCTCCAATCAGAGCTACCGGCCCGCTTTGGACACTTATTGGTGCACTGCTGATCTTTCATGAGCGACTTAATGCTTTCCAGTGGATTGGAATTGTAATTACTCTCCTTTTTTTCTACCGGTTTTCAACGGCCGGCAAACTGGAAGGAATCGAATTCAGAAAAAATAAATGGATCTTTTTTATTGTTATAGCCACTCTTTTGGGTGCTGCCAGTGGCCTTTACGACAAATTCATCCTTCGCCGGATAGACAGGGTTGCTGTGCAAGCCTGGTTTTCGGTTTATCAGGTGGTAGTTCTTCTTCCTTTTGCTTTGCTGAATGAGCCAATAAGAAAAAGAAAAAATATCAGTTTTGAATGGCGCTGGACAATTCCGCTGATCGGTATTTTCCTGATAATTGCCGATTACCTGTACTTTTTTGCACTCAGTAACGAGGATGCTTTGATTTCGATCCTTTCGGCACTTCGCCGGGGAAGTGTGCTGGTGGCATTTGTTGTTGGCGGCCTGCTTTTTCGCGAACAAAACCTAAAAAAGAAAGGATTGCTGCTGCTGGGTATTTTAACGGGTATTTTGCTGATTACCCTGGGTACGGTGTTGTGAGGTGAGTCGCGAGTTTCGAGTGACGAGTTTGCCTACTGAGCTTTCAGCCTCAAGCCACAAGCTGCAAGTAGCGTTTGGCGAGTTAACAAATGACCAATGTCTAGTGGCTATTTCTTCAATCCTTCAATCCCTGAAGTGGCGAGTTTGCCTATCGTTATTTTGCCAACTGTCTGTTTAGAGTTGCAAGCTGCTAGAACAACAAAGATCGCTACGGTCTTTGTCTGCCAACAAATCCCTCGCGATGACAGGAAATTAGGAAATTCAGGCAGCGGACAATAACTTATCTGCTTTAACCCGAATTTATTCCTGTCCGCTGCTTTCTCTCATAAAAGTGGAGTCATTACGATCCTGATTCAAATCCTTTTGGCATCGGGAGAAGCAATCTTTGCATAAGATTGAATGAGATTGATTCGTCCCCGGCAACTTTGCCTACTGCTTTTTGCCTTTTCCCAATTCAAACATTAAAGCATTCCTGCATTCTCGCATTCTTACATCCAAAAACAAAAAAGCTCTCCACAAATTGCAGAAAGCTCTTTTCTAAAGGCATTTCATTTTATCTTTAAAACTTAAACGTTAATCCCACTCCAAACGATTCCATAAACTGCAATCGGGATTCTACTGATCCGTCAGAATTTTCAAACTCAATATCCTTGTCGTAAATCATTTGAGTAATTAAGTTTGCCGATAAATAGTCGTTAACTTTCATATTAATTTTCACTGTCCAGTCGACATCAACATTCTGAGGATTATCGAGGTAATTCGAAAACAGATCGAGTTTGGTGTTCAAGGCTACATTTTTCATGATGTCCTTTTTGAGCTCCAGTTTTACAGTGGCCCCCAGTTCGCCTCTTACCTTACTACCTTCATCAACTCCAAAAGCCCCGTCATCTGAAAGGTCTTCATCGGTAACAAAAGTAAATTTTCCGGATAACGGAGCAATCATTGCCGAGAATACATCGGTTTTGTAATCCATACCCAAAGCAGCCGTTAAATAACCCGGCGCCATAAACTTCGAAATTGCATCACCTTTTTCATCATCTGTGTAATTATACCCCGGTGCAAACTGCGACTTAAAATTCAACAGTCCCGAATAATACCAGTTTCCTTTGGCCTGATATCCTAATTTCGAACTAATATCAATGTTATCATCCGATTTGCGAAGGTCGGTTTCCTTTTCTTTTAAAAAACCGTAACGAAAATCGAAACTATTATCCCAGCTAACTTTATCCTTTTTGTAGTTAGCAGCATAATTTACCATAAAAATTCCTGACATTGAGCTCTTTCCGCCAGCAGCCCAATTACTTAACGAAACCTGCGAAAAATTCAGCGTAGTGTTTCCTGAGGTTGTCCAAAGTGTGTCCTTCTTTTCTTGTGCAAAAGTAATTGCAGGAAGTAAAAGAAATAAAATCCACGATTTTTTCATTTTTATTTTTGTTTGGTAATTTATTTGATACTCAAGTTAAGAAAATAAAAACAAAGGTCGGATATAAAAGTTTGTAAACATAACAAATCCCTTGTACCTCTTAACAAAAAGCTAATCGTACAAGGGATCATTCTACCAGATCACTTCTATTAAAACCGAAGTTTCTTTTCTATTTCCAGCATTTTATCTTTCGACATCGACGGCATTGCTACAATTAATAAAACCATACTTTGCGAAGGATATTCAACCAGCAATCCGGTTCCGTTTTCTTCGGTAAGTTCTGCGTAATGCTTGTCTCTCTCCCGATGCGACAGGCGACCGAATGATTCCAGTTCTTCATTATCTTCAATATTTCGGTCGGCTTGTAAAGTAATTGCAATGGTTTGCATACCTTTCATAAAAGTGGCCACATAAACACCATCCGAATTGGCTGCTCCAAAGTTTTTATAACCATCGATCTGGCAATTATCAACCACCTCTTTAAATTTATCGAACTCATAATTTACAGGTAGAATATCATCATCTTCCTCTTCTTCCATACTTGGCATATCACCAAAGGCAGACATCAAGCCTCCTAAACCTCCCATTTCACTTTGTTTGGGCATTCCTTTGAAGTTTACTCCCGGCGGCGGATCAAATTTCGAAGCAGAAACTTTTGTATTGGGTTTAAAATCAGTGAACATTTCGTTTGATTCAATGCCCATAACTTTGGCTTCAATTTTCAGGCTAATACCTTTGTATATCCACGATTTTGCCCCCATTATTTTAATAATGTCGCATTTGTAACCGCCCAATGTTTCGGTTCCCTGTTTTTCGCCACCCATTTGGACAAGAATCTGATCGGCAAATTCTTCCTGTTCTTTTTCTGTCATGCTGTTTGCAAAATCCTGTCCTTCCTGGTAAAACGGAACAGTTCCGGTAGTTCCCGAACCTTCAATATAATCGGCCACCCAAAACTTATCTTTTACCAAAACAGTACACATATTTTTCTTTTCGGTATTTTTTATACCAAACATTTTAGTCGTGGTTGTCGACTTTTCCACTTCGCAGGTTTTTTGGCCGTAATCATCCCACCAAAGTTCTTTAGTTCCGGTGGTATTCCCCGAAAGTTCGTATTTAACATAGCCCGATTTAACGGCATATTTTTTTGCTTCCTGCGCCTGCAAATTCAGGCTAAAAACTACTAATAAAATAAGTAATACATTTTTCATTTGAATTAAATTAGTTGTTAATCTATTTTGTCTTTGTATTCAATTTTTTCAATTTTATTCTGTGGATTTACAGAAACTACAAATCCTTTCTTCTCGCCAAACGATTCGTCGCGAACAAAACACCAGCAATTATTTTTTTCAAAACACTGCACATGTTTTTTGGCAAAAGTATCGGGTGGATAAAGTGCATTTAATGCATCCTGAAACAGAGCTGCATCCTGCTCAGAATCCAATTTGAAAGAAGAAGCCACCAATCCTGCCAGCTCTTCTTTATCTACTAATACTTCGTAAGAATTATTTTTTGAAAAGGCTATAAACGATGATTCGCTAAATCCGTAATCACCCATCTTTTCTTTTTCGGTGATGGAATAAAATTTGGCATCGAACACACTGTTTAAGGCCGCCGATTGAACCGGATTTTTTACGTAGCTAATTCTTTTATCGAGATAGTTTTTTATCGCTTCAAAATCTTCATTGCTTACTGTTTGCGGTTTAGTCGTAGTTGGATTTTTAGTATTATACACCCACAACAGACCTTTACCTTTGGCTGCCATATAAGTTTCGTTGGCTGCAACAATTGAACTAATATCGTAAAGATGATCGGTCTGGTTATATTTTTTAGCCAGCCCCGGGTGCATGGCAATACCAAAACCGGAAAGCGGGAAACCACTATTGTCGTACGCTTGTTTTACCCATTCGTAATCGGAATTTGTAATGGTAAAACCCGGCATTCGATTTTCGTCTTCGTCAGTGGAAGCCACCATGCGCGAATCGTAAGTACCTATACTCTCACCTATTTTCCCGTGTTCATCCATTACATAAACAGGAACGGTGTCATCGTCGGTTAACTCGTTTATTTTCATCACTACGTAACTATTATGAGAATCGGACGCACAAAGCATACGTAAATTTTCGTCGGCTGAAAAAGGTTCAAATTTCCCGGTTTCAACATTAAAAATGCGGGGTTGGTTTTTAAAAGGATTGGTACTTAAAACCAACCTGATACGAACCGCAGCAAAATTGGGGATATAAACCGATTCTGTTTCGGTATAAACTTTAGCCATTTTATCCGTTTTATGATCGAACGAATAAATAGCATCGAACAACGGAGGTCCCTGCTCGGGATTCTTTTTTATGGTTACCAAATACAACAAGCCGTTATCGCACGGAATGATGTGGTAAACCGGATTTTCGGGAAGCCTGGCCGAGAATTTCTGCATTAAAGTTTTCTCTTCGAGATTATACAAAGCCAGATTAGGGAGGCCTCCAATATTTTCGACCACAGCCATTATGCTGCCTTCATTAATAATTGTTACTGCCCCGCATTCTTCGAGCGTTAAAACCGGATAATTTGTTTGAGCGTCAACACATATAACAATAATTATAAGAGAAAGTAGTGTTATTAATTTTTTCATTCTTTTAAATCTCTAATTTTGAGGAATATTCAATTTTGCTCACTTTGCCATCAGGTTCTGTGCTTACGATAAAACCTTTCTTTTCACCAAACCATTCTTCGCAAACCAAAATCCATTGGTTTTCTTTATGAATGATTTCATCCTCGCTTCCGGAACCGGATGATAAAAGCAGTGCGAGGGCCATTTTTAAATCGCGGGCGTTGCTTTCTTCTTTCATTTTAAAGTCGCTCTTGAACAAAGGAACCAGTGCTGCAGCATCTTCAACTTCAGTCATTTTGCCGTCGTTTTTCATTAATATCAATTCAAAATAACCGCCATTGGCTTTGTAATGCGGGGTGCGTTTAATGGTATAAAATTCAGTGTCGAACATCTTTTTCAGCACTGATGATTTTAAAACATCAGCCTCAATTTCAACCTTGTCCGCAATCAGTTTGTCGAGCGCTTTGTTTTCGGCATCGCTAAGCTGGCTAAAAGCCGAAAAATTTAAAAGCATTGCCAAAAGAATAAATAGTTGCTTCATTTTTATTGGATTTTAATATTGATAGTTATCTGTTGTTTTTTTCAAAACCGGAACCGATTTCCTTTTTGAAGTTTCAATGGTAAATTTTTTAGCCAGGCGCACTTTTCCACCAGCTTTTTCGAAATACCAAAAGTCAGCTGATTCGCTGGTTTCGTCTTCGTGCGAGATACCGGCCTTATCGAAACCACACGATACGGCATAAATCTGATTACCTTTCAAATAAACGCCGAAATTCTTTTCTTCTCCATCAACAACTACCGTGCTTTTATAGCCGCAAAAATTTTGTGTGTCTAACTCCATATTTTCTGAATATTCCCAGCCGGTAAATTCATTTAGAGGGAATTTTAAAGACAATCTGCCCGGCAAATAAACCGAACAGAACCTTAAGCGAGTTATACATTTAGAAAAGGAGTTCTTAATTTTATTCGTTTGTTATTTCACCGTATTTTTCCTGTATTTGTTCCATTCTCTTTTCGAAATGAACATAAACCGATTCCAACGCTTCTATTTCTTCGTCAGAAAGTTGCTCTTCAAGCTGAGTACGATGCTCCAGGGCTTCTCCCCATTTTGCCATTACGGAAGTTGATTTTATAGCCACTTCGCCGGTAATTTTCATTAGTTTCATTTGCTCTAACATACTCAGGTCTTCGGTTTCTTTTCCGTTAAATTCCTGTGTTTTTTCAAGGGTCTCGTCAAGTAAAATGGCATATTCATCACTAAGCTCCACCATATTATCGATGAATTCGACAACTTCTTTATTATCTTTCAATTCGTCGGGAATAGTAACGTTAAGCTTACCAAGCTTATCGTTGGCCGTTTTTTCGCCGCCACAACTTGTTAATAAGGCGACGGCGACCAAGAGGAATAAAAACTTTTTCATAATTTTTTTATATATTTTTGAATCAGGGAGAAGAATCATCTCCTAATTGAAGACGATCCTTTTTACATTTTATCCTTCAAGTAAACTGTTTAACAAACCTTGTCCACCTCCTTTTTCGCTGTTCGAACTTCCGGGCGACAGCTGATCTATAAGTTTATTGATTGGCATCGATTGAAGCCACACTTTCCCGGTTCCGCTGAGAGTAGCAAGAAATAAACCTTCGCCGCCAAAAACCATCGATTTTAAACCGCCGGCCTGTTCAATATTAAAGTTTACTCCTTCCTGGAAACCAACTACACAACCAGTATCAACACGGATGGTTTCACCATTCAGTTCGTGCTCAATAAGTGTACCTCCGGCGTGAATAAACGCCTTCCCGTCGCCCTGAAGTTTTTGCAGGATAAAACCTTCGCCGCCAAAAAATCCGGCTCCCAATTTCCGGTTAAAATGCATGCTTATTTTTGTACCGAAAGCGGAACATAAAAAAGCATCGCGCTGAACGATAACTTTACCACCCAACTCATTAAGATCGAGAGGTACAATTGTCCCGGGATATGGTGCAGCAAAGGCGACATGGCTTTTTCCGATACCACGATGAGTAAAATGTGTAATAAAAATTGACTCTCCCGCTATTTTGCGTGAAGCTGCCGACATTAATTTGCCAAACAGGCCTTTGCCGGGATCTGAGCCATCGCCCATTTTTGTCTGAAAATCAATGCCTTCTTTCATGTATAACATGGCACCTGCTTCGGCAATTACAGTTTCATTCGGATCAAGTTCAATTTCTACGTATTGAATATCGTGACCTCCGATTTTGTAGTCTACTTCGTGTGAATTCATAATCTTATTTTTTTTATTTAGGGCAGCGAGCCTGGAGCAAAGTGCCAAAAAGGCTCTTCCCCAATTGTTACATTTTTTTAAAGTTAACGTCCTAAAAACAGTCTTTTAAACAAGCCAAAAACCATTAATACAGAAATGGCACAAAAGAGCAGCGGTAGCTTTAACAGTATCCCCAACAACAAACCGGTGCCCGGCTCAAGAACTGCAGTACCCGGAAATTCCGGATCGTAATAAACTGTTACGTGGGTTCCTTTTGCATATTTTTTCAAGGTCTTTTTTACACTGCTTTTCACATTTGTTTTGCTGTCGGTAACCCGAATGCCGGAATCGCTGTACTTTTTATTGTCAACCGAATATTCATAGCGCACACTTGCCGAGTACATATCTTTTCCATCGCTGTCTCTCGATTTTATTAATTCGGAATGAGTGATTACTCCTTCAACTGTTGGCCAGTTTTTAGAGGCTTCAGCTTCTTCTGCAATGGGTTTTGTTAAGTACTGATAAGCCGTAAAACCAGCAATAAAAAATACAACAGCCAATACCAGTGTTCCTAAAAAAGATTGTCTTTTTCTCATTATTTAAAATTTTACAAATTCAACCCTGCGATTATTCGCTTTTCCTTCGGGAGTAGTGTTGTTATCAACCGGAGTAGATTCGCCAAAGCCTTTACAGGTTAAGCGATCGGGAGAAATTCCCATAGAAATTAATTGATCCATAACCGCTTTTGCACGCTGCTCCGAAAGGGATTGGTTTTTAACATCATCGCCATCACTATCGGTGTGGCCTTCAACACTGAATTTCAGATCGGGCTGTTTTTGCATCAGTTCGTAAATTTTATTGATGGGTCCCATACTTTCGGGTTTTAACGTGGCTTTATTCACATCGAAACGAATTCCGTTGCAAACAATTTTCCCTTCGTTTAAAACACGGTCGTAGTATTTTACACCACCTTTGGCAATGCGGATATTTTTTATGTATTGTAGATCTTCCGGCGTGTCGGCAGAATAGCCATCCATTTCCAGAGTTATTCCTGAAGGATTTCCTGAACATCTTGGAATATTAATAACACGTGTTTCGCCAATATATACTTTCAATTTTCCTTTTGTATAAGCGACAGAGAAGTGTCTCCATCCTCCGTTTTCACTTGAATTGCCTTTTACTCCTGGCAATTGTCCTTCGGTATCTGTTTTATCCAGACTTGCCGAATTGATGTAAAATGTAATACATTCGGAGTCGTTATTAGATTGATTTTTCACATCTCTGAAGGTTAACCACAAACGTCGTGCATATCCGGGGCGGAAATAGGCGTCCATTTCAATTGTAAACACATCGGGCAAGTAATCCTCTTTGGCATTTTCGAGATATGGCATAATTGCCCCGCCCTGAGGAAAGGCGATCACATTCTCGCCATTTACATTAACAATTTCGCAATTACCTTTATGCAAATCCCAACGGCTTGGAAATTCTCCGTTTTCTTCCATAATATCAGGAGCATCTTCGAAAATAACCTCATCTCCGGGCACAAAGTCAAATCTGCTCCACTTCACGTCCATTTTGGGAGCAGCAGCTCCGCCGCTTCCAGTTGTAAAAGTTCCGCCGCCACCGGGTTGATATTGACCGCTAGCACTTTGTCCGATAAACCGCCACCAATAAGTGGTATTGGGTTCCAAATCAGAACATGTAAATTGTGATTTGACAGGACCACCTATCATTTTATTTTCAGAATTTCCTTCCTTGTTTAAATACAATTCGTACCCTTTTGCCTTAAATCCGTCACTATTCATTGGAGTCCATTTTAAAGTTACAGGAATTGGCACATCGGTTGCTCCATCAGGCGGAAACATTCCGTATTGCTGAAATAAAGCATCGGGATCTTGTCCGGTAACAGACATATCTCCACCAGTTGATACTTGCTGCGACTGATTGTTTGATGAAACCTCTGTAGCTTGCGATTGCCCTTTATTCTTCTTTTTCTTTTTTCCGAAAAGACTTCCTATACCGTCTTCTATTTTATCAAAACCGGTATCAATGCCCTGGTCAATTTTTCGGTTTATCCGGTTGGTCCCCTGCCTTTCGGCTTCATTTTTCACATTTTTCACCTGTGCATCAACCGATAATGCAAGGATTAAAATTAAGATGGTTGTTAATAATGATATACTTCGTTTCATCGTAGAATGATATTTTAGTTTTTCCCAAAAATATGTTATGTATAATGTGTGTTTCGCGCAAATATGAATTCGCAGTTCTCAAATTTGAATTCGTGCTGTATTCTTCAGAAAATGTAAAACCGCTTGTTTTTTCTGCGAACTTATAGAAAGCACCGTCCCGTTGCTCAGAAGTAATTCACCGGCAGCAATCTGTTGCAACTGCTGTACATATAAAACATTTACGAGGCAGGAATCATCGGTATAAAAAAAGGTGTCGCGTCTAATTTTATCCTTAATTCTTTTAATTGGAAGACCGACTTTAAGTTGTTCGCCGTTTTTAAAAAAGAGCGTAGTTTCGGCCCCGCTTTCCCTGCAATAAACAATCTGATTTACTTCAAGGAGATAATATGAATCGGGGGTTGATAATACAAGTTTTGAATTAAGTTGCTGCATCTTTCTCAAATTGAAATTAGCAACAAATAACAATTTTCACATGGATTACAAGCACTAAAATTTGAATGTGCCGGGATTAAATTTGAAAACGTATTTTATTCCACTATACCCGCTAATCGGGTTATATAAAAAGTAGTAATGTTCACCTTATCAGGAAGTTACAATTTTTCCAATTGTTCGAATATCATTTGTTTACGGCGCGAAGAAATTGGAATTTCCGCTTTGTTTTCCATGATAATAAATCCCCCGTCGGTTTTATCGATTTTAGTAATTCCGTTCAGGTTTACCAGAAACGACTGATGTGGACGTAAAAAATTGTAATCGCTGAACAATTCTGCAAATTCTTTAATGCTTTTAGAAACGGTAATCTCCTTTTTTTCGCGCAAAAAGAATGTAGTATAACTGTTATCGCTCTTACAATATAAAATCTCGTTCACATCAACCAAATGCATAGAATCGGAAGTGCGCAGCACAACCTTTTTAGCTCCGTTCAAATTGTTTGTAAAGGCCAGTAGGTTTTCGGTCTGAATGGTAGTTTTTCCATCGGAAATGCTGTCGATTGCTCTTTGAATGGCTTCACAAAACTCGAATTCGTTAACCGGTTTTAGAATATAATCCATGGCACTAAATTTAATGGCCTTAATTGCATATTGGTTAAAAGCAGTTACAAACACAGGGCGAAAATTATATGGTCTACACTTTTGTAAAACCTGGAAACAGTTTCCATCTTCCAGTTCGATATCGCAGAGCACCAGATCAGGTTTTTCCGATTTAATCAAATCAACTGAATCGGCAACACGACCGGCTTCTCCAACAATCTCTATATCTGGAAAATTATCAACTAACAGCATTCTGTTTATCTCGCATAAATGAGGTTCGTCTTCAATAATTACAGTTCTTATCATAATTTATAGAGGTATAACAATTCGTACTTCTGTTCCTTTTTTGTTTGGATTTGTTTCTCCCAAATCTACTGCTTGAAATTCTATTTCTTTATTGTATTTTTTAGACAAAATAGTTCTTCGGTTTTTAAAGATAGACATCGACATCGAACGGTGTGTTTTTTCTGTATCCAAATCCTTTTTATGATTCAACCCATGTCCGTTATCTTTTACCGTTATGGCCAGACTTCCAGCATCTTCTTCTTTAAACGACAAATTCAGCTCGCCCTTATATTCCAGGTTTTTCAGACCGTGTTTAATAGCATTCTCAACAAAAGGTTGTACCAGCATTGGCGGTATTCTTATACATTCAGTATCCAATTTCTCGTCAATAAAAATATCATAATGAAATTGATCCTTAAATCGCATCTTTTCCAGTTCTATATAATTTACCAAGGTGGCAATATCCTCTTCAAGCGTAATTTTTTCAGCTGTTGAATTTTCAAGAATTGAACGGGTGAGCGAAGCAAAATTGCCCAAATATACGGCCGCTTTTTTGGCTTCGTTTTTATACATAAAATTCTGAATGCTGCCCAGAGCGTTAAACAAAAAATGAGGATTCATTTGTGAACGTAATAATTGCTGGCGCAACTCCAAATGTTGAATATGGGTTTCTCGCTTGTTTTTAAAATACAACAGAGTTCCCACCAAAAACAACAATAATAAAACCACCGACAATGAGAAATAAACATATTTTTCCTGTGTTCTTATCCTGTTTTCAGCCTGGAGCAGTTCTATTTGTTGTTCCTTTTTTTCGGTCTGATATTGCATCTCCAGTTCTGCAATGGTTGTTCTAACATCTTCATCGCGTACATAATCCTCATAGTTCTGCAGCGAATCATTCCACCTGTAAGCTTCATTATAATTTTTCAGACGGAAATTAACTTCATATAAAAAACCGAGACATTTCAACCGCTCGGCTGAATAGTAAATCAATTCTTCCTTTGCATAATTCTCTTCTGCCAGATCAAGGGCCTTTTCAGTTTGTCCCAGCGAAAGATAAAGTTCCGTTTTACAGTTGTTACTAAAAATAGTATCGTAAGGTGTTCGATTCGAGAATTGTTCGGCTTCTCCCAGCAGTTCCAGGGCTTTTTCAAATTGCTCCAGTTCCTGATATATCAATGCACTATTCACTAGGGCAGTATTCACGCCCGATTCAAAATGTTCTTTTAATGAAAATTGTTTTAATGTATCATAATATGCCAGGGCTTTTTCGTGTTCGAAGCGTTGTTCTGCAATTCCGCCCAATCCATTGTAAATTTTTGCAATATCGCCAACCGAAGCACAGCCTTCAACATCTTTCATACGATAAGCTTGCATAACGTATTCTTCGCGTTTGTCGAGGTCTCCGGTTTCTTTAAAAATATTGCTCATTGCCATATAATGATAGCAGATCCGCTCCCACAAATTATTCGACTCCTTAATTTTTAAAGCATTTAGTCCATATTTTATGGCATTATTGTAATCTCCCAGAAAATTATAGTTTCCGGCCATATTCATACTGATTTTTGCAATCTCAGAATTATTCTCCGTCAATTCTGCACTGGCGAGTGCTTTTTGATATGTTTTGGTTGACTTATCTACATCGCCTGACATAATATAATTGGTAGCCAAAGAATTAGCAACTCTGGCAATTTCCTGATGATTTTGAATATTTTCAGCAATACTAAGCGCAATCTCCAATTTTTCAATTGAGCCCGATAAATCGCCTTCCACGTTGAGGGCATGGCTATAATCGTAATATATTTGTATTTTCTGAAGGCTATCGGGAACTTCCTTAATCAGGTCATCATATTTTAAATGAATCGAATCGATAGGATTTATGTAATTTTGTTCCATAGCAATCCCCTGAAAAAAACTAAATTCGGATATAATAAATACGATGAAACACAAGCAATTCGGGAATACAACACGATGGTAGATTTTTTGCATTGGGAATGAGGTAATAGGTCTGTTACAGTTTAATTTTTATATTGTGTGCATTAATTTGAAAGCTAAAATAACTATTATACACAATAACGAACATATTATTTATTAAAATAATATATAAAAGTGAAATATTATGGAAAACAACCGTTTCTAATCACAAATTTATCCGTTAAACATCAACCCTTAACCACTGTACTGACCGAAAAACAGATTATACTAATAGAATAATTATATGGTATAAATTCAATCTTATTTACCATGGCCAACATTTCCTGATTAATTGCTTTTATCAATAAATAGCAATCTTAGCTCCTGTTAGATGATTTAATTGTTTTTAACACCAATAACAACAAGAATATAAACTTTTATACGTTTCAATCGTATATCATTTAGTTAATAGCAATTTGCTAATTCATTTGAAATCATATTTCTATACGGAAATATTTTGTAAAAATACAGCAAAACAGTAATTTAGTTAAGGATAAAAGAGGAAAGTAAAAAAGTTTACACGATTTTTTGTTTGGTATTGAGTATTTAATTATACTTGCACCCGATTTCATCGAAATCGCTCTCCTCGTCGATTGTTCCATTAGAATTTCAACAATTATTAATCGAGAAAAGTATTACAATAGAATATGTACGATATATTAGAACTGAACAAAAAGCTTGTTCCTGAGCTTAAAGAAATAGCTAAAGAGCTAAAAATCAAACGTGTTGAGTCTTATAAAAAACAAGATTTAATTTATAAGATTTTAGATACACAAGCCATTCTCGAAGCAGAGAAAAAGGAAAAGAAAAATGCACCCAAAGAGCACAAAGAAGAAAAAGGTGGTTTGTTAGGACTTCGGAAAAAACCGGCTGAAGAGACTGAAAAGAAAGGAGAAGAGCCGCGAAGAGGAAAACGTCCCCGTCAAAGAGTAGAAACTATTAAACGCGAAAAAGTTGGAGCCGGTCCTAAAAAGAAAACCGTTGAAGTAAAAGATCCCAATGTTCAATCCCGTCAGGAACAAATAAAAGCAATTATTAAAGGTTTTAACCGCGAAAAATTGCCAGACGACGAAGGAAAACCAGTTGAAGAACAAGCTCCGGTTGAGAATAAGGAACAGCAAAAACCTATAAAAGCGAAACCGGTCTTTCAACCAAAACAACAGCAACAACAGCAGCAAAATCAACCCAAACCACAAAAAGCAGAGACACAGCAGCAGGCAAAACAAGATGGACCAAAAACCGAGAGCGTACAAAAACAGCCGTCTCAAAAACCTTTGGTTCAAAAGCAACCTGTACAAAAACAAAATACAAATCAAGGCCAGAACCAGGGTGGTAAAAGATCCCGTCAATTTGAATTTGAAGGAATTATTACAAATACCGGCGTTCTGGAGATTCTTCAGGATGGATATGGATTTTTACGTTCATCAGATTACAACTATTTGAACTCTCCTGACGATATTTATGTATCTCAGTCGCAGATAAAACTGTTTGGTTTAAAAACCGGAGATTCTGTAAAAGGTACCGTACGTCCTCCAAAAGAAGGTGAAAAATATTTCCCGCTTATTAAGGTTCTGGAAATTAACGGTCGCAGTCCTGAATACATTCGCGACCGCGTACCTTTCGATCACTTAACACCTCTTTTCCCGGATGAAAAATTCCAGTTAACAGGAAGCGGACACGATAATATCTCAACACGTATTGTTGATATGTTTGCTCCTATCGGGAAAGGACAACGTGGATTGATTGTAGCACAACCAAAAACAGGTAAAACAGTTCTTTTAAAGGAAATTGCCAACGCAATTGCAGCCAATCATCCTGAAGTCTACATGATTGTTCTTCTTATTGATGAACGCCCGGAAGAAGTAACCGATATGGCTCGCAGTGTAAATGCAGAAGTTATTTCCTCTACATTTGACGAACCGGCAGATAAACACGTAAAAGTTGCAAATATCGTTCTGGAAAAAGCCAAAAGGATGACTGAATGCGGACACGATGTAGTTATTCTGCTCGACTCGATTACCCGTTTGGCGCGTGCCTATAACACGGTACAACCAGCATCGGGAAAAGTACTTTCAGGTGGTGTTGATGCCAACGCTTTACACAAGCCTAAGCGTTTCTTTGGTGCAGCGCGAAATATTGAAGAAGGTGGTTCGTTAACTATTTTGGCAACTGCCTTAACCGAAACCGGATCGAAAATGGACGAAGTTATTTTCGAAGAATTTAAAGGAACCGGTAACATGGAACTTCAACTCGACAGGAAATTATCGAATAAACGTATCTTCCCATCGGTTGACATACCAACATCAAGTACTCGTCGCGAAGATCTTTTATTCTCGAAAGAGGTGCTTGATAAACTGTGGATCTTACGCAACTACCTTGGCGATATGAATTCGCTGGAAGCAATGGAATTTATGAAACACCGTTTAATGCGGACTTCCAGTATAGAAGAATTCCTTGCTTCGATGAACGACGCATAAAAAGACAAAAAACATATTAAAAAAAACAGGTCAATTGGCCTGTTTTTTTTTGATCAATGGAATACAATCTCTTTTTGTGGATCCTAATAACCGAAAATTATTTCAACCCCTTATTAAAGTTAAACGAATTTGATGGTTGAATCTGTTCCGAGCGAAGTATCCGGCTTTTAACAGTTTTGGCCCTGTTTTTTGAAACCGGCTCGTAACACAGATCGATCAAATAACGATAAAATCCCTGCGCCTTCAACTTATTTTTCGATTGCGAAATGGACACAGGAATACGGGTGACAATGGATGTGACTCCGTCTTTTCGGTAACGATGTAATTTATGGTTCATATCGTCTAAAAAATCTTCGTGTTCGTGATCCAGTGCGATTGGCATACGTGAATGAAAAAGCTCCGGATAAAAATAAACAGGAACGATTCCGTTTTTATATGTTAACGAAAAAAGTGTTTCAAAATCAATCTCCTGGGGATAACTAAAAACCTCAACACCTTCGTTTTGAAAACACTTGGCTGCAGCATCGTTAAAAACATAAACATTTTCGTTGGTAAATATCCTGCATTTCTGTGGGATCAAATCCATCTGCGATAAATGACTGATAACGAAATTCCTGATCCCACTCTTTACCATTCGGGAAATCAGATCGCGATAAAACGGCAAAGCATCTTCCTGGATAAACTTTGGTAACTCAATAAAAATCTTGTGTTTAAACTTTTGTATAAACGGAACCTCCGGATCGAAACGGCTCCAGGTAATTTTCGAGAAAGTAAGAAACAAACCTTCCATTTCATTCAGGTTCATTTTCTTTAACCATTCCATCGAGTTAATCCTGAAATAAAATTCTTCTTTCTGAGGTTTCTTGCTGGTTTTAATTTCGGAAAGTATTTTTTGTTTCGCTCCAAATTTAATTTGTGGAACATGCTGCCTGGTTTCTTCCAGTTTCGAAGGAAATTTCACATCACTAATTCCCGACAGAAAAACCAGGCTCTTTGGTTTTACCCTTTTTTCGGCTGAATGAATTTTGTAAAGGCCATTTTCAAAGCCCACTTCCCTCACTTTTACGCTCTCCTGTTTTTCGGTATTCGGAATATGGAAACGCAAACGAAAACCGGGTTCGATCTTCATTTTCGACGATAAATAAACATACGGCCCCTGAACCTTAACAACCTTTCCGAGTAGAACACCGGCAACCGTTTTATCAGAAACAGCAGTTTTTACATCTTTCCCCATGAAGTAAGCCGTTTTTTCGCGTCCAAAATCGAGCGATAACAATTCTTTTGAAGCAGGCAGATTTTCTCTGTCATCAAGGGCCATTCTATACGCCTTGGCAACCCGGTATGTATACTCTCCCGATTTCATGCGCCCTTCAACTTTCAGGCTGCTTACTCCCATTTTTTCAAAACGATCGATCCAATCCAGCAACTGATTATCTTTCAGGTTAAACAGATACTGATTATTTTTAGTACCAGAATAAGTTCTTCTGCAAGGTTGCGTACAGAGACCTCGGTTAGCCCCTCGCCCACCGGCATAACTGCTATATAAACACATCCCTGAAAAAGAATAACACAAAGCACCATGAACAAAAACTTCTGTTTCAACCTTAGTCTTTTTCAAAATCTTCTCCAATTCATGAAAAGTAAGTTCGCGGGCCACCACAACTCGTTCCATCCCCTTTTTCCCGCAATGGTTGGCTCCTACTGAATTATGGATTCCCATTTGTGTACTGGCATGTAACACCAAATTTGGGAAATAGCGTTTTGCAATAAAATACACACCCCAGTCTTGGATGATTATTCCATCTACCCGGGCCTGATTCAAAAAATGAAGATAATCGATTAATTCAGGGAGTTCCTGATTTTTAATAACCGTATTTACGGTAACATATACCAGAACACCATTCTTTTTGGCTTCTTTTAAAATGGTAAAAAGCTGACCGTTGGTAAAGTTTTTTGCTCTTCCACGGGCATTAAATTGTTTTAATCCGAGATAAATGGCGTCGGCTCCACCTTTTATGGCTGCATAAAAGGCCTCAGGATTTCCAACGGGTAAAAGAAGTTCCGATTTTTGCATACACTGAATTTCATGCAAAATTACGAATAATAAATTTTTACCGTCAGAAATAATTTAGCACTTTTAAAATCTCATTAAAAACAGGAAATGAAAACAATCGGGTTAATTGGAGGAACAGGCTGGGTATCAACTAACGAATACTATAAAATCATCAACGAAACAGTAAATAAAAAAATGGGAGGTATGCATTTCCCACGGATTATTCTGTATTCAATTAATTATGGTGAAATATATGCCTGCAACCAGGAAGAAGACCGTGAAGGCGTTTACAACATTATTAAAAAAGCGGCCCAAACTCTGGAAAGTGCCGGAGCCGACTTTTTGGCCCTGTGTGCCAATACCATTCATTTTACTTACGACCAGCTTGCCGGTGAAATTGACCTGCCTTTTGTGCATATAGCCGATGCAACCGGTCAGGCTATAAAAGAAAAAGGATTTAAAAAAGTGGGATTGCTGGGTACCCGCGAAACCATGGAAATGGATTTTTATAAAGAACGACTAAAACAACAAGGAATTGAAGTAATAACTCCAGCCAAACCCGAAAGAGAGTTTATCCACTACTCCATAATGAACGAACTTTTAAAAGAAATTTTTGCAGAGGAAACCAAAACCGGTTTTATATCAATAATGAACAAATTGCGCGAACAGGGAGCAGAAGGAATAATTTTAGGTTGTACTGAAATCCCTTTACTCATCTCGCAGGACGATTACGAACTTCCACTGTTCAGCACGCTTGATATTCATGCAAAAGTGATTGCAGAATACGCATTGGCTGAATAATTTTGGCTTAGTTATTGCGGATTGACTAACCTAAAAAACTGTTTTCGGGAGACTCGACCAGGCAATAGCAGGTTTAGGAATATATTAGAATAAAAACCAAACAATTTAGACGATGAAACGACTTTGCTTATTTTTTCTCATCCTATTTGCTGCAACAACCGGAACATTTGCACAAAGCAATTACAACATTCGAAACTCGATTGATTTTTTTAACATATACAAACACACAAAGGACGGTTCAATTAAAGCACTGTCAGAAAGCGACATAGAGGGATCTCCTTATTTAAACAAAGAATTTTCAGAAGGAACAATTTACACCAACCAAAAAATTCAATACAATGGAATACCTTTACGTTATAATATTTATAACGATGAACTGGAATTCCAGACACCGGAGGGCCAGGTATTAGCGTTATCAACTCCGGAGATTGTTGAAAAAGCTGACTTTGGAGATAATTCGATGAGTTATATTCCGTACCTCCTTGGAAAAAAAATGAAAAGAGGCTTTTTTACAATATTGGAAGAAGGAGCCGTTTCGTTGTATACACGGCACGAAACAGTATTTCAGGAAGCAAAAGAAGCTGCTGCCTACAAAGATCCGGAACCGGCAAAATTTGTAAAAAAGCCGGATAACTACTACCTTAGAAACGGACAGGAAGCAGCGGTAAAAATTGAAAACAAAAAAGATCTGATCGAACAATTTCCCGATCATAAAAAAGAAATCGAGGCTTTCATCAAAAAAAACAAGACCAAATTAGGCAAAGCCGACAAACTTATAGATCTGGTGAAATACTATAATTCGTTATAAAATACCACGTAAAAGCGTAATAAAGAATCGGATATTTATATCTAGTTTTTGCAAAGAATCAACTTTCTAGGCGAAGACGACATCCACTTACTTCTGTCGTTTTATAACAAATTTCTGAAAAACAATAATTAATTTGCGAACGTATGCAACATTGAAATATTGTGCTCGTCATTGAATCAGAAATTAAGTAGTTTGAATACACTATACAAGAACATACACCAGGAGATTATCGACCAGTGCAAGGAAGGAAGCCAAAAGGCACAATTCCAGCTGTACAAATTGTATTATAAAGCAATGTACAGTGTAAGCCTGCGGATAGTTAACGATGAAATGGAAGCCGAAGATGTGATGCAGGAAGCTTTTTTAAAGGCATTTAGCAAAATTAACACATACAAAGGCGAGGTAAGTTTCGGGGCATGGTTAAAACGAATTGTTGTAAACCGTTCATTGGATTATTTAAAAAAAAGAAAGGTACAGTTTGAAGAGGTAAATGAGCGTACTACTCAAATAGCCGATTACGCAATAAAGGTGAAAGAAGTTGACGTGCAGATGTTAAAAAAGGCTATTCAAAATCTCTCCGACGGTTACAGGGTTGTGTTAAGCCTTTACCTGATTGAAGGCTACGATCATGAAGAAATCAGCCAGATACTGGGAATTTCAAATTCGGCATCGAGAACACAATTATTAAGGGCAAAAAACAAATTAAAAGAGTTACTGAAAGGGAAAGAAATTTTCTCTTACAATTAAGATACACGATGAAAGAAAAAGATTACATAGAGGAATTAATTTTGACAAACATTGATGAGTTAAACGATAACGAACCAATGGATGGACACTTCGCTCGTTTCGAAGCAAAATTAAACGCCCAGACCAATAAGAAAAAAAGAATAACACCAATGTTTATATTAAAAATAGCAGCGGCTGTTGTTTTTGTATTCCTGGCAACTAACCAGGCATTTATATACTTTTCGCCAAACGGACAGGGATTGATACCAACCAACAATAAGCAAGCAGTTACACTGGCTTCTATTTCTCCGGAATACAAGGAAGTAGAATTTTATTACACCAGTGCAATTAATACAGGATTGGAGCACTGGAATAAAATGAATGCAGAAGGTTTAATTTCAGACGAAGAACAGGGAATGATGAATGAAGAACTGAAGGAGTTCGAAGATTTATATAAAAACCTGCAGCAGGATTTACAGGCAAATCCAAACGACGAGCGTGTTATTAACGCTATGCTCGAATATTATCAGGCAAAACTCAGTATTATTAATATTATTGTCGACAAACTGGAAGAAGTGCAACTCAGAAAAAATATGAATTACGAACCGGCCACAACAGAACTGTAACGTTCATTGTTTGAGGCCAAAATACAGAACAATTAAAAATTACATAAGATGAAACCTTTAAAATTTATTTCAATGCTGTTACTGGTTGGTTTATTATCAGCCGCAACAACAGCAAATGCAGAAGAAAAAACAAAAGAGTACAACGAGTCGTGGCCTGCAGAAGCCGTGTCGACTCTGGAAATTTCGAATCGTTTTGGGGAGATTAGAATTAACAACGAAGGAGGAAGCGAAGTAACAATCGATGTTGTGGTTACTGTTGATGCTGCCAACGAAAGAAGAGCGGAAGAGCTGCTTGATCAGATTGAGGTAGAATTTAGCAAAAGCGGAAACCTCGTAAAAGCTGTTACTCAAATCGAAAACAACTTTAAAAGCCAAAAATTTAGTATCGATTATGTAGTAAATATCCCTTCGGATAAAAATCTGAACATATCGAACAAATACGGGAATACGATAGTTGGGAAATTAACTGCCAACGGAAATTTCAGTATCAAGTACGGAAACTTTACAGCCTATGAACTTTCTACTCCTGAAACCGGAAATTTAAATCTTGATCTGGCTTACGGAAATGCCAATATTGGGGAAGCATCATACCTTGATCTGGACGTGAGTTATTCGCCAGTTACCATTGAAGAGTTGAATAAACTAAGAGTTGAATCGAAATACTCGACAGTGAATGTTGAAGAAGCCGGCGAAATTAAGATCGAATCGAAATACGATAAATTTAATTTTGAAGAAGTAGGATCGGTAACTGCTACAACCAAATACAGTCACATAAAAATTGGGGAATTAGACAAAAAACTGAAAGTTGAATCAGGTTATGGTGGCATTAAAGTAGATGAAGTATCGTCCGATTTCGAACTGATAGATATTACCAACAGCTACGGACAGATTTCATTGGGACTTGATGAAGCCAACTATTCAATCGACGCCAGTTGCGATTATTGTGGTATTTCGTATCCTGAAGAAGAATTTAAAGGCAACCGCATAAAAGAAAATCACACCAGTACACTTCAGGGAAAAGTTGGAACGGGAGAAGGTGGTAAAATTTATGTAAAAAGCCGTTACGGGGAAATTAAGTTGAAAGATTGAATCAACTGTTCATCCCGGGATGAAATCAATATATAGAGTAGAATAATACTCAACAGTTTTAACAAAAGCCCGAAGTTGGAAAATACCAATTTCGGGCTTTTGACTTTCAAGATGTTGCAATGAGCCTGAGTATAACCTGCTTACAATAGATAAATACAACAGACACTAAAATACAATTTTCAAAAATTTTATAAATATTCCTTATCTTACGGTGCCAATTTAAAGTAAACACATAATGAAACCAGTCAGAATCTTAATTATTACAGCTTTAGTAATGCTTGTTACAAAGGTACAGGCACAATATCCTTCCGTAACATTTTTTGGAGGAGTTAATGGCGCAAGCATGTCAGTAAAACTTGGAAGTACCAGCACTGCAATGGAGGATTCTTACAAAATGTTGTTGGGAATTAATGCAGGTGCATTATACGACCATGTCTTAAAAAAGAACCGCAATGAAGAATTTACTGTTGAGTCGGGATTAATTTTCGAAAACAAAGGTTATAACCAGGATGTTTCAAACGATGGATTAAACATTGACAATATAACCACTCTTTATTATCTTGATATACCAGTCTATTTAAAATACAGGTACCGTTTTCGCAATCGAAATAAAATTTACTTTGGCGCAGGACCATTTGTAGGATACGGATTATTTGGCAATACACAATATACTTATTCGTACGAAGGTACAGATCCAATAACCAATAACGAAAGTATTGATTGGGGGAACGATGAAGCGCAAGATGATTATAAAAGGCTCGATTATGGTGTTACCGGTAAAATCGGATTTCTAATGGACAATGGATTAAACCTGTCTCTTTCATACGATTACGGTATTCCCAATATTGTTACACTGGATGAAATCAGGGAGGAAAAAACCAGAATAGTCCGTCTTTCTATTGGATATACTTTAAAGTTAAATGACTAATCTATCGATCAAAGGTGAAGCCTCAACTCGAAAAAATACCGGTTTACAGCCTTCATAACTTTAGCAAGGAAGCCCGTGCAAGCCAGCAGTTCCAGGTAGAGGTGTTCGATGCCAACCGGCATTTTGCAGTTAAATATCCACACCGCCACGATTTTTACGAAGTTTTATACCTGCAAAAAGGAAAAGGCTACCATATAATCGACGGGAACAAATATGAAATTAAGCCACCCTGCATATTTTTTATGTCGCCCGGGCAAGCACATAAAATTGAGTTTTCGCAAGATATTGAAGGTTACATTTACATTTTTACACCCGAATTTTACCTGATTACACAAAACAATCAAAACCGCCTAATAGAGTTTCCCTTTTTCTTCACCATCCGGCAGGATAATCCGCCATTAATTCTTGAGAAAAAAGAGGATATCGAATTTCTTGAAATCCTTTTTAAGAAAGGGATAGCAGAAGCAGATAAAGAAACTGAAATACCTGTTGAACTGCTTCGCTCAACGCTCGATTTAATTCTAACAACGTGTGCTTCGCTCTATAAAACCGACGAAAATACATTGAAAGGAAAAGGGCACCTGGTTGTCAAAAAATTTTTCCAGTTGGTTGAAGAAAATTATCAGAATAATCTGTCGGTTGCGCAATATGCCGATTTAATGGCCTTAACTCCAAATCATTTAACGCATACCGTAAGCCAGTTAACCGGTAAAACTTCAGGGCAAATCATTAAATCGAAACAAATTCTGGAAATAAAACGCCTGCTTGTTCATACCAACCTAAGTGTTTCTGAAATTGCAACCCGACTAAACTTCCCCGACCCAAGCTACTTTGCCAAATTCTTTAAACGCGAAGTAGGATTATCGCCATTACAATACAGAGATAAATCGTTTTAATTTTCTTACAAATTTGCAAATATCGGTTTAGGGTAAATTACTGAAAACTAAACCTGTGATTTCCCATTATTAACTTCATCTTAAAGTGCAATCCATGAAAATTACCTAAAATTCATGTAATTTTACATTTCTTATTAATGAATGTTTTATTGCTTTGTAATGTAGATTTATTACCGATACGATTCGGTACAATTTGTTTATAATCATGCAAAGCATGAACTACATAATGATTTTTAACTAATAATATAACAGATGGCAAATTATTTCAACTCACTTCCGCTGCGTCTTCAATTGGAACAATTGGGACAGTGCGATTTTATGGATCAATCAGAATTCGCAAATGGCGTTGACAAGTTAAAAGGAAAAAAAATTGTTGTTTTGGGTTGCGGTGCCCAGGGACTTAACCAGGGACTTAACCTTCGCGACAGCGGCTTGGATGTATCTTATGCATTACGTCCTGAAGCTATTGAACAAAAACGTGCTTCGTATATAAATGCAACTGAAAACGGATTCACAGTTGGAACATTCGAAGAGTTGCTTCCTACTGCTGATTTGGTATTGAATTTAACTCCCGACAAACAACACTCACCGGTTGTTACCAAAGTAGTTCCTTTACTTAAAAAAGGTGCTTGTTTGGCGTACTCACACGGTTTTAATATTGTTGAAGAGGGAATGCAGATTCGCGACGATATTACTGTAATTATGGTAGCGCCAAAATCTCCGGGATCAGAAGTTCGTGCTGAATACCTGCGCGGATTTGGTGTACCTACGTTAATTGCTGTTCACCGCGAAAACGATCCTAACGGCGACGGTCTGGAAATTGCCAAAGCCTATGCAGCCGGAACAGGTGGTCATAAAGCAGGTGTTCTTCACTCTTCGTTTGTTGCAGAGGTAAAATCAGACTTAATGGGCGAACAAACCATTCTTTGTGGTTTGCTGCAAACCGGATCTATTCTTTGTTTCGACAAAATGATTGAAAAAGGAATTGAGGCAGGTTATGCATCAAAACTTGTACAATACGGATGGGAAACCGTCACTGAAGCATTAAAATTAGGTGGTATTACTCACATGATGGACCGCCTTTCCAATCCTGCAAAAATTGAAGCTTTCAAACTTGCAGATGAATTAAAAGCCATTATGCGCCCATTGTTCGAAAAACACATGGATGATATCATGTCTGGAACGTTCTCTTCAACTATGATGGAAGACTGGGCTGCAGGAGACAAAAATCTTCTTACATGGCGTGCTGCCACTGCAGACACAGCCTTTGAAAAGACTCCTGCCGGCGAAATGGAAATCACTGAACAGGAATATTTCGACAACGGAACATTAATGGTTGCCTTTATTAAAGCAGGCGTTGAACTGGCTTTCGATGTGATGTACGAATCAGGTATTAAAGGCGAATCGGCTTATTACGAATCGTTGCACGAAACACCACTAATTGCCAACACAATTGCACGTAAGAAATTATTCGAAATGAACCGCATTATTTCTGATACTGCAGAGTACGGATGTTACCTTTTCGACCATGCTTGTAAACCATTACTGGCTGACTTTATGAAAACGGTTGACACTAACATCATTGGTAAAAACTTCAACACAGAAATGGATGCTCACGTTGACAATAAAGAATTGATCGAAGTGAACGATAAAATCCGCAAAAGCAATGTTGAAATTGTTGGTGCCCGTTTGCGCCAGGCAATGGAAGCAATGGAAGCGATTATCTAATTGAACAGACATTTACCATAATTTCCTAAATGGCTCTGCAAAATTTGCAGAGCCATTTTTTATTGGATAAACCTGAATTCTTCTTTAACTTAGAACACAATTAAAAAACCTTTTCCAATGAAACGAGTATGTTTAGTCAAAACACCAAAAGTGTTGATTAAAGTGCAAGTTCTATCCGTCAGCTGACGGACCTTATAAATAAATAACTTTAATCATATGAAATCTAAATTTAACTTCATCTTCCTGATACTGATAACTACAATCATCTCTTCTTGTTCTTCGGGCAATAAAACTGAAAAAGAAAAAAAAGATATCGTCCAAAATCAATTTACCGTTCCTGAAGGAGGAACACTACTCTTTAACGGAAAAGATCTTGATGGCTGGAAGATTACAAATTTTGGCACAGAAGGCCCTGTACAGGTTTCTGAAGGCAAAATTATTATAAATATGGGGGATGGATGCAGCGGAATTACCTGGACAAAAGACTTCCCTAAAGTGAATTACGAAATTAATCTGGAAGCCAGGAGAACAGTTGGTAACGATTTCTTTTGCGGGCTTACCTTTCCGGTTAATAATTCGTATTGCTCTTATATTGTTGGCGGTTGGGGCGGCCCCGTAATCGGGTTAAGTTGCATCGATGGTGTAGATGCCGGAGAGAACGAAACAAATACCATAATGCGCTTAGACAAAGATGTATGGTATAAAATAAAACTACAGGTTACCCCTGAAAAAATTATTGGATGGATCGACAATGAAAAAATTGTCGACTTCAATTACACAAACAGGAAACTAAGTATCCGCCCGGAAGTTTCTCTTTCAAAACCTTTTGGAATCTGTACCTGGATAACAACTGCTGAACTTCGCAATATTTGGATGAAGGATTTATAAAAACAACGACACCGATAACATATTTTATACAGCCCTTTTGGCATGAATATTCAATAAAAAGAAAAGCCTGGTTGATAAACACCAACCAGGCTTTTCTTTTTATTGATAGTTGTTTCGCTATACAAATACCTAAATATATGAACGGCATTAATTACCTACAAAAATGTCGTCTTCGTCATATTCAATATCAGGACCAAAAGCCCACAAATCGTAATAGTATTGGCTGGATGCTCTCCCTGATGTTATATATCCATAATTGCCATATGAGAAACCAACAGCAGTAGTACGTGTACCACCTTCAAAAGATGTTTTTTCTGTCCAGGTATCATCAGATGGATCATATTCCCAAACATTAGCGATTGCTGTACCGGTTGCACCTGTTATAAGATAACCTTTACCATTAATAGTAAATCCTACAGCATTAATTCTTACGATAGAAGTATAGTCGTCATCGAAACTGGAGTCGTCATCAGTTGCAGAAATGTCTCGCATTTGTGTCCATAACCCGGTTGAAGGATCATATTCCCACATATCATCCAAATATGAATTTTCCTGTCCGGAAACGATATAAGCTTTGCCGTTAATTACAAAAGAGGTGGCACCATGACGTTTTTTTCCTCCAAAACCAAGAACTTCAGTCCATTCTCCTGTTGAAGGATTGTAAGAATAAAAATCATTATAGTCACGACCATCGGAACCTGAACCAACATATCCGATACCATCAATTGCGAAGGCAACGGCCTCTCGGCGTGGTTCTCCAGGGAAATCAGCAATCTGCGTCCAGGTATTACTTGATGGATCATATTCATAAAAATCACTTAATTCATCTTCACCATCGTAACCTGTTCCGACATATCCCTTTCCATTAGCACTAAATGCGACTGCGCCATTTCTGGCAGATCCCGGGAAATCGGCAACCTGTTTCCAGAAATTACCGGTTATATCATAACACCAAAAATCGTTATAACGGTCGTCGGCATCTCGACCAGTTCCAAAGTAGGCTTTATCATCTATAACGAACAATACTCCGGCACTTCTGGCATATCCTTGGAAACCGGCCAGTTCCCAGTAGTCTCCATCAGTAATTTCATCATCATCATCACCATTACATGATGAAAGCGCAAACATTATTACGAAAAGGTAAAATAGAAATTTAGTTTCTGTAATCTTCATGACCTAAATCAATTTATTTTTATTTAATTTCATTAAATTCTCCATACAAACCTAAATTACATCTCAATTATAAAAAAGGAATTTGGACTAAGGCGACAAATATATAGATAAAATCGAAATTTTTATCTATCAAAAAAGAAATGTGCCCGATTTCGTACTTATTTCAAGTTAAAAACATTTAAAAGACGAATAAATCCGCCACTTATCTCCTATAATACCGTGTTGGTATATAATCTTTTCACAAAAAACTTTTCCTTTTTTTTTTTGTGTCAGAAAACAGAATAAATTTGCAGAAATTTTTAGAAAGGGTACGTTCATAACCATAAATTGATTAATTATGCCCTGCGTTATCTGGATTGGGAACATTCGCGGATAAATTTAACAGTAAACAATTAAAAAGCATGAAAAACAAACTGATAATAGTTATCGTTGGTTTAGTCTTATTATTCTCCTGTCAGGATAAAGATATTTTAATGAGTCTGGGAGATAATTATCTTAATTCTCAAACAACGATAGCTCTTGTTGACACTATCTCAGTAAATCTATCCACATTTAATATAGATTCCATTGCAACATCGGGTACCAGCTATGTTTTGGCAGGTAGTTATACCGACAATTATTTTGGGACTATGTCATCGTCCGGATATTTCCAGGTTGAAATGCCAAATTCGGCTGTTGATGATGAGGAAGTATTTGATTCATTGGTTCTGTTTCTTCCACACAGCGGGATTTCGTATGGAGACACTCTGAAGCCGCAGACTATTAATATACACAGGGTTACCGAAGACATTGAAGAGGCAGATGATGAATCGTATATTTTTAATACAACCACATTTGCATACGATGCTGATCCGGTTGGCTCGATTACAGTAAAGCCAAAACCAAATTTCCATGATAATATTGAGATAAGACTTGATGATGATCTGGGGAAAGAATTTCTAAAATATTTAATCGATGATGAGGACCAACTGGATGGCACCTCTGACTTCCTTGACTTTTTTCATGGTTTTGTTGCTGTTCCGGGTAGCGAAAACAACTCTCTGCTGGCATTTGCTGCCGACACCTCATTAAAAGCAGTATTATATACCCACCTTATACAAGAATATAAGGTTGAAAAATCGTACACTTTCTCCTTCACTACAACTTTAAATCACTCTAATCATATAACTGCCGACCAAACAGGAACCGGACTTGAACAACTGACCACCCAAAAAGAAGCCATTTCTTCTTCATTGCTAGGTAACAAGGCTTATATTCAGGGAGGTATGGGAATTGCCATGAGAGCCGATTTTCTGAATATATCAAAGGTACTAGAGGAAGAAAGAAAAAACATATTATTCAAAGCGGAATTAGTTTTGCGACCTGTTAAATCGAGCGAAAATTTAGTTGCATTACCAAAAGATCTGGTTCTATATACAACTAATAAATATAACGCCCTTGAATCGCAGTTAACCGATAGTGATGGAAATGCTGTTACTGCAACCCTCAATTACGATGAATTTTATAACGATGATACATATTACAGTTTTGATATCACCGACCATATTTACCAGGAATTAAGTGATGGTATTGTAGATCCAAACAGCGGACTTATCATTGCCTTGGCAGATAACTCATTTCGTGGAACAATGGACAGGGTTGTATTCGACACACGCTCTGCTTCACAATATCGTCCGTTCTTAAAATTATATTACGTGTTTTACGAATAACATAGTCGGAGTTAACATCAAAAAATGAAACGAAATATAAAAAAAATGAAGTTATACAATATAGCGCTGATAATTACTCTTACTTTAATCCTAACAGGTTTTAACTCAATCGGGCAGAATACAGTGTCGCCTCTGTCGATATTCGGTGCAGGCGAAATTCAGAATGGCGGTTTTGGTACCAATAAAGGTATGGGAGGTGCAGGTATTGCGCTTGAATCGGGGAACTATCTGAACAACCTGAACCCGGCCTCTTATGCGGGTATGGACAGCTTAAGAATTATTCTTGAATTTGGAATTGAAGGAAAAGCCTATAATTTGAACAACAGTAAAATCTCAACAAACGGGTTCGATGCCAACCTGGCATATGTTGCCATGGGTTTTAAATACACTTCCTGGATGGCAGGATCATTCGGAGTAGTGCCTTTTAGTAGTATTGGCTACTCGTTATACCGGGTAAATGATATTGAAGGTATGTACCAACAATATGCATCAAATTATGTAGGGAAAGGCGGTATAACAAAATTCTATTATTCCAATGCCATTCGTCTGTTTCACAGTCTTTCATTAGGTGCTAATGTTTCTTATATGTTCGGAACTCTGACCCAGGAAGAAGATTTAATGCCAACAGATATTGTCCCTGATATTTTAATTGAACGAAAAGATTACCTGCACAGCCCTTATTTTGATTTTGGATTGCAGTACAAATTCAATGTGGCAAAAACCGATTATTCGCTGGGATTAACCTATGCCATCGAACAAAGTCTAAAATCGAGACATTACACTACAGTATACGACAATTCCAAATCGGTAATACAAAGCGATTCTGAGAAAATGGACTACCTTGTAATTCCTGAAACAATTGGTACAGGATTGGGAGTAAAAGGGAAAAATTACAGTATTGCTTTAGATTATACTTATCAGGGATGGCAAGGACTTGAGTATCCGATGCAATACGAAAAATTTAAAGATTCACATAAATTTGCGGCCGGGCTGGAAATTAAACCCTGGGACTTTAGCGCAATGAATAAGTTCTACCAGAACTGGACTTACCGCTGCGGAGTAAGTTACGAATCTTCATATATACAATTGAACGGGACTCCTGTTACCAATAAGAATGTTACATTAGGCTTTGGAATCCCAATGTACGGAGGTTTATCAAAACTCGACTTTTCAATTACAGGAGGAGTATACGGAACCTCGCCTAATAACCTGATGAATGAAAGGTACCTGAAATTCAATCTTGGATTCTGCTTTAACGAAATGGCATTCCTGAAAAGGGTTATTGACTAGAAATTATATCTACAAAATTTATAAGAAAAAGAGCTTCGGATATTATATTCGAAGCTCTTCTATTTTTTGAGTAAAACCGATGCGGTAACTTTCACCAATCGGGATATGTTTATTGTGAACCATTACCTGCGTTTTATTGATTGATTTGATATGATTCAGTCCGACAATATATGATTTATGAATCCGGGAAAATTTTTCGGCAGGTAAGTTCTGTTGTAATTTTTTTAGCGAATTCAAGGTGATTACTGGTTTTTCTTTCTGCAAAGTATAAATCTTAATGTAATCTTTTAAACCTTCGATATAAAGTATTTCATCTACCTTAATTAAAAGATTTTTATAGTCGGTTTTAACCAGAACTGTTTTATTTACATTGCTTGCCTCTATTGATTCTGTTTTTAGTATCTCTTTTTTCTGATACAATCGAAATACTTCGTATGCCTTGTTTGCTGTTTTTAAAAAACGGTCGAAAGCAACAGGTTTTAGCAAAAAATCGAGGGCATTCAGATTAAATCCTTCTACGGCAAGCTCGGGAGTTTGCGAAATAAGTACGAGGTGTGGTCGCTGGTCCAGGCTTTTAATAAAATCAATTCCTGAAACTCTCGGAAGTTCTGTGTCAACAAAAATTATATCGATTGTATGTGTTTGAAGAATCTCGTAAGCATCAAAAACCGATGAACAATAAGAAACCAGATTAAAGTAAGGAACCATATTAATAAAGTCTTTAATACGGCTGTTTGAATGTGGTTTCTCAATTAAAATACAATTCATCATATTCGTTAAATGTTAATTTCAACCTTTCAGTAAATACAGGTTGTAATATTTATACTGCAATTTAAACACTAATACAGATTAAGGCATGTTAACCGATTTTAAAAAACTCTAAGATGTTATAACAGGTGTTAAAGTTGTCTAAAACCTATGTTAAAAAAGATTGTCCCATTTCAAACAAAACAAGGCTTTCCTACTATTATTCATGCAAAAGATTTCTATTCTATATAAGACAGAATACAATTAAATTAGAATTCACCCTTCCTGACAATTGCGTTTTTTTGCTTATTAGTTAATCAGATTCACAACTTCGAGGCGGATCAGATGACAAATATTTGGGAATTGTTTAAAATTTAAAAACGAAAATTAACAAAGAAATTGAAGGTCAATTCCTGCGCTTTTACAAGAGTAGTTTCATTCACGGGTATACCATCTATATTAAAATTGCGCACATAGACATCGAGATAATTCTCGGTATTAAAAATGTTTAGTACAGACAGTCCCGGTTTAATGTTAACCTTTTTAATATTGAAATTATAATTTAGAGAAAAATCGACTCTGAAATAATCGGGCAGCCTTTCGTATTCCCTCACAGTATTAAAAATTTCGTTTTTAGAAGTTGTTTTTATATATGGATGCCCCGTATTATAAATCATTAAAGTTGAAAAGTTCCATTTGTTGAGATCATAAAGGTTCGTCCATTTAAGTTCGTGGGTCTGATCGAAAATGGCAGGAATATCTTCGCCGTTGTTAATCTCTGAAAAGTTGCGGGTCGATTTGCTTAAAGAATAAGCCACCCAACTGGTAAATTTTGTATTCGTATATTTTGCAAGAAAATCAATTCCATAAGCTTCGCCCTTCCCCGAAACAAACTTACTCAGATTCGGATCGATGATATCATGAATAATATTTTCTCTACCAGGCCTGTTATCAGGATTATCAAAAAATAAATATTCCTGCAAACCATCCATTGTTTTATAATAGGCTTCCAAATCGAAAAAAAACTTCTCTTTCTCAATACTTGCGCCAACAATAAAATGGTTCGACGATACCACAGGATTCATATCACCGTTGGCAATTACCCAAAAATCGCGGTTATAACCAAACGTTTGCTCCGACGATGATTTATTTAAGAACTGATAATATCTGCCTGTTGCCAGTTTTACAAGAAACTCTTTCGAAAAATTATACGTTGCCGAAAAACGCGGTTCAAAATAAAACCTGTTGGTATTATCGAAATAATTTAATCGAATGCCCGGTTTAATAATCAATTTCTTCGACAAGCTCATTTTATCCTGAAAATAGGCAGTGTAAAGCATTGCTCCACTATAAAGTTCGCTGTAAATAAAACTGTTGTTAGCCTCTTTGTAATATTTATACTCGTTGTATTTCGACAATAATCCAAATTCAAAAAAGTGGCTTTGATTTAACAGGTAAGTATTTTCGTACGACAGAGAAAAATCTGACAGCCTGTTATCCTCTTTATCAGAAGTATTGTGCAGCATGTCTGCCCCCGGACTGGTCCCCTGAACAGTTGTGGTGTTATTGTATTTGTTATAGTACCCCGAATACCCAAACTGTAAATTTGTAAAATACCTGGTGCCGTATTGTTTCTTCCACGATAATCCCATACCGTAATTTCCCCATTTATTCTTATCGTCGGTATCGATTAACACAGAATCTCTATACGAAGCGTTTGAACTGTTCAGATAATCTTTAGCGCCATAAACGCTGAACGAAATATTTTCGTTATCGTTGGGCGCCCAGGTAAGTTTGGTATTAAAATCGCTAAAATAAAATTCAGGTTTAATTTCATTATCCCCCTCACGAGGAGCAAAAGATTGTCCGAATTTATCGGCAAGAATAGCATCGGTTAACCAACTAGAGTACAAATCGGAATATGCTCTGCGGGCTGCGGTAACCAGCGTCAGTTTTTTCGAGATTGGAATTTCGGCAGTAAGGTTTCCGCTAATTAAATTTATCCCTCCATAAATTTCGGTTTTCGATTTATTCCCCGACTTCCCGGTAATATCCACGATACCAGAAACACGTTCGCCATAACAGGCATCAAATCCGCCCTTATAAACCTGGATATCTTTTATTACATTCGGATTTATTGCAGAAAACACACCAAAAAAATGGTCGAGATTATAAAGTGTAAAACCATCGAATTTAACAAGGTTCTGGTCGGCCGAACTCCCCCTGATATTAAGTTGCGAAGAATTTTCCTGTGCACTTATTCCGGGCAAATATTGCAGCGCCCTGAATATATCGGGTTCACCGTAATTGGGTAAGTCGGTAAAACGCCGTGGGTTAAACGTAAAATGCCCGGCTTCATCGCCGTATTTCAACATTTCAAGATTATCGCCTTCAATGTCAATAGTTGTAATATTCTGTGGCTGTTGTCTGAGGCCAAAAAGTAACACATCATTTATTTGGGTGATATCAACAATAGAATCGAAAGTTTGATAACCGAGGTATTTTACCTGGAAATATGATTGCGGAATATTTTTCACACTGGCAGTGAATGTACCGTCGACAGAGGCCGGGAGAAACTGGTTATTATCCCAGATATAAATGGATGCGTAAGGCAAACGTTCGCCCGAAGTTTCATCATAAACAACACCTGATATTCTTTTCTTTTCAGTTCTTTCCCTCCTGGCATCAGGAATAGATTTAATTATCAACCACGTATTATGTTTGTAACCGGAAATATAATCGGTTCCCTCCAGAACTTCTGCAAGAACCTCTTCAATGCGGTCCGAATCAATGGTTTTTGTTACAGAAAAACGTTCAAGATTTCCCGCATCGAAAGCAATCCTTAGTTTCGCGGTTCTGGCCACTTTTAGCAAAGCTTCTGAAACCGGGGTATTGTTAAAATCGAAATGTAATTGTTGTGTATATCCTGAAAACGAAACAGACAGTAAAAAAATGAGTAAAGAAATGACTGTACAGAATCTATTTCTTTTCTGATATATTAATTTTTCTGTCTTTGATTTCATAACTTAACTCCATTGGAATACAGACAATGTCTAATGCATCATTCAGATTCTCATTCGAGAAATCGATGGTAGCTTTGCGCAAACCGTTTCCATCAAACTTAATTTTTACATCAAACTGTCTTTCAAGCTCGGCTAAAATAATGTCGAGTTTTGTATCTTCAAAATGTAAGATACCATCTTTCCACGAAATAGTGTTTGCAATCGACTCTGATTTGTATTTTACTAATCCTGTATTGCTTAAACGAACCCATTCGCCCGGAGTTATTATTTTTTGGTCTTTATTGGCTGTAACCCTTACTTTACCTCTAATACAGCTCACCCAAAAGTTATCGTCTCTTGAAAAAACATTCAGCTGAGTACCTAAAATCTCAACTGTTCCGTTTTTTGTTTTAATTACAAACTCGTCACCTTTCTTAACATTAAAGTAAGCTTCACCTTTTAAAGTAAGGTACCTGTTGTCGTTAAATTTGTTTTTATCCCATTTAATCTTCGAATCGGCATTTAAGGTTACTTCTGTTCCGTCGGGTAATACAACTTCAGCATTTTCGGCATACGACGTTCTTAATTGTTGCGCCGAAAGCATTTGTGGAATAACTTTAATAGAAACAAGCAATATAAATACAGCAGCAACAGCAGCTGCATATCTACCCCAGCCAGAATAAATTTTACGAACAGGAGTTTCCTCAACCGTATTATTTAGTATCGAGTCCAAAACCTCATTTTGTGGTTTTCCTGCCGGTGGCTGCCATCCACTTGCCATTGTCAGGATCCTTTCTTCTGAACTCATTTCCCTGAACTGTTGTGGCGTAATGTTGTTTTTGGAATTACTTTGCATCCTTTCAAATTTTGTATTCAATCGTTTTTTTCAATCCATCCAGTGCATTTTTCATCCGTTTCTCAACGGCTTTTACACTGATTTTTAAATTCTCAGCAATTTGATTATATGTTAATCCATCAATTCGGTTCATCAGAAAAACAGTTCGTTGTTTTTCGTTTAAACCACCAATTGCATTTTGCAGCTTATCGTTAAACTCTTTTAGTTCCAACTCAAATTCAGGCGAGGCGGTATCAAACATGTGTTTGTAGTTATTTGCAAAATCAAACACTATTTGTTGATGCTCGAACCTGTTCTTGCACAAATTACCGGCTATGGTATAAAGTAACGACCTGATAGTTTCTTTTCTTATTTCGGTCCTTTTTTCCCACACCTTTGTAAAGGTATCCTGTGCAATATCTTCAGCCACTTCTATATCGCCCACCTTATAATAAATAAAGTTTTTTATGGGCTGATACATTTGGTTAAACAATTCTATAAAATCACTCTTCTCAAAACCTGGCATAAAAACATTTTTCGGAAAACAGTTCTATAAATATTTTACACTAACTATACAGATCAGGAATAATTTACCCTACCGAATACCAACTTCACGGATATTAAATTTGGCTGCATCATATCAGTTACGAACTACTATGAAATCATCCGGATACCCGGAAGTCATTAAGAAAGATATATAAAAAAACCCGAAAGCTAAACTTCCGGGTTTCATCTGTTTTGTAATATCATACGTTTAGGTGAGTTCTTTTTCGATAAAGCCACCCAATTTTACGTATTTGTCGTATACTTTTTGATACTTTTCAACATTTTCAGGAATCGGATAATAGGTTTTTTCGAAACCACCTCCCATTTTTTCCTGAGCGTCGCTCAATTTATCGTAAACTCCGGCAACAACAGCTGCAGCCATGGCCGTTCCCAAAGCACAGGCCTGTTCCGATGAAGCCACTTTAATAGGCATATTTAATACATCGGCCACAATTTGCATTACAAATGCCGATTTTTTGGCAACACCTCCCAGGGCGATCACACCATCAATACGTATACCTTCTGATATAAAACGATCGTTGATTGCTTTCGAACCAAAAGCAGTTGCTTCAACAAGAGCTTTGAAAATCCGTGGGGCATCAGAACCAAGGTTCAAGCCTGCAATGGCACCTTTTAAAGCCTGGTTGGCATCGGGTGTGCGTCGTCCGTTCATCCAGTCGATGGCAACAATACTGTTATCATCGATAGCCAGTTTCGAAGCTTCCTCACTTAATTTTGCAATAATTTTATCCGAAGTTTCTTCGATAAGTTTTGCCTTTGTTTCCTCATCAATTAATTCAGAATCGACCAAAACATTTTTCAATGGCCATTCCAGTACCCGTTTAAACCAGGCATAAATATCGCCAAATGCCGATTGCCCGGCTTCCAGCCCCATCATTCCCGGAACGATTGAACCGTCAACCTGGCCACAGATTCCACTCACCAGCTTATCTTCCACTTCTTCCATGGGTGCAATCAACATATCGCAGGTTGAAGTTCCCATTACTTTTGAAACGTAGTAAGGTTCAATCTGAGCTCCAACAGCTCCAAGGTGAGCATCGAAAGCACCAACACCAACTACCACATCAGTTGATAAACCTAATCTCTGTGCCCATTCTTCTGTCAGTGTTCCGGCAGAAACATCGCAGGTAAAAGTTTCCTTGAACAAACGGTCTTTCAATCCAGCCAGCATCGGATCGAGCTGAGTTAAAAACTCTTCTGATGGCAAACCTTGAAATGCTTCGTGCCACATGGCTTTATGACCTGCAGCACATCTGCTTCGTTTTAACGTTTTTGGATTTGTATTTCCGGTTAAAATGGCAGGAATCCAGTCGCAGTGTTCTACCCAAGAATAAGCTGCACGGTAAACGCCGGCATCTTCGCGTGTTACATGCAATAACTTGGCCCAAAACCATTCTGATGAATAAATTCCACCTTCATATTTAGTAAAATCGATATCCCACTTTTTGGCTAGTTCGTTAATTTCGGCAGCCTCTTTTACTGCAGTGTGGTCTTTCCAAAGCACAAACATTGCATTTGGATTTTCCTCAAAACCGGGTGTTAACGAAAGCGGAGTTCCACTTTCATCGAGAGCAACCGGAGTTGAACCGGTGGTATCAACAGAAATGCCAACCACATTTTCAGCAACTCCTGCAGGAGCCTGTTTTAAAGCTTCCACAATAGTATATTCTAGTCCTTCCAAATAATCTAAAGGATGCTGACGGAACTGGTTATTGGGAGCATCGCAGAATTTGCCTTCTTTCCAGCGTGGATACTCGAACACCACACTGGCAACTTCTTCACCGTTTTCAGTGTTTACGATTAACGAACGAACCGAGTCCGAACCGTAGTCTAATCCAATTGTATATTTTGACATGTTTTTTTGATTTAGTGTTTGAAAGGAAGCCGGTTAATTCAAAACGATATTAACCAACTTCCCATTACTTAATAATATTTTGCTTACACAACTATTTCTGTCCGTAATAAGCATTCTTGCCATGCTTCCGGTTGTAATGTTTATCGAGCAGAAACTGATCGATTTCAGCATCCGGATTTAACTGCAAAGCATTATACGCCATGTGGGCCACTTCTTCCATTACCTTGGCATTGTGTACCGAATTTCCGGCATCAGTTCCCCAGGCAAAAGGCCCGTGGTTATTCACTATTACGCCGGGAACAGCATCAGGATTCATCCCCGCAAAAGTTTCAACAATAACATTTCCTGTCTCAACTTCATATGCAGTTTCAACTTCTTCGGCAGTTAATTTTCGGGTACAGGGTATTGGTCCGTAAAAATAATCGGCATGTGTAGTTCCCAGGGCAGGGATACTTCTCCCCGACTGTGCCCAGCTTGTAGCCCATGTAGAATGAGTATGAACAACACCTCCGATATTTTCGAACGCCTTATACAAAATTAAGTGCGTTGGTGTATCGCTCGATGGTTTCAGTTTTCCTTCCACCACATTACCGTCAAGATCGACAACTACCATGGCTTCAGCCTTCATATCGTCGTACGACACGCCGCTTGGTTTAATAACTACCAGCCCTTTTTCACGATCGATGGCACTAACATTTCCCCAGGTGAATACCACCAAATTGAGTTTCACCAGATCAATATTCGCTTTAAAAACTTCTTCTTTTAATTGCTCAAGCATAATTTATTCTGTTTTTATTCTACCAGAAATAGATGTAAAATGCTACTGTTAATCCAAGAATTATTGCAGTATGAAAAACATCCCAGCCGTTCCAACTGGCACGAGTCGCAGCTTTTTGTTCAGGTGTTGAAGTTCCAAATACCAGACCTTGAATTTTTTCTTGATCCGGCGCTTCAGTAACCAAACTTACAACAATAACTACCACCAAACATACAAGCAACATCCAACCGCAGAAGAACAACCAGTTTGTATCGAAAAATACGCTTTTAAACAGGCTGTCAGCCGCATCATGAACATTCTCGTAATATACTTTAGAACCTAAACGAGTAATACCAATAATAAAACCAGACATCAATCCCCAGTATCCTCCTTTAGCTGAAGCACGTTTCCAGGTAATACCCAGTAAGAATGCTGCAGCGATACCCGGAGCCAAAACGGATTGTACATCTTGCAGATATTCGTAAAGAACACTTCCAATACTTCTCATGATCGGAATCCATAAAATACCCAGAATTACAATTACAACGGTTGCAACCTGACCGATTTTCACGAGTTTCTTTTCCGGAGTTTCCGGTTTGAATCGCTTGTAGAAGTCGATTGTAAACAACATTGCCGATGAATTGAATAGCGAAGCCAGCGAACTCATCAAAGCAGCTAGAATACCACATACTACCAATCCTTTAATACCGGCAGGCAGCAATTGGGCTACCAACGATGGGAAAGCAGCATCGGCACTTGGCAAATGATATAATTCTCCGTGCAACATAATATTTCCTTTTGCACTCATTGCATAGGCAATCATACCTGGAACAAGGAAAAGGAATACCGGTAATAATTTCAAATAGGCACCAAAGATTGTTCCTCTACGTGCATGTGTTTCGTTTTTACCGGAAAGCACCCTTTGTACAATAAACTGGTCGGTACACCAATACCAGAAACCAATAATACTGGAACCGATTAAAGCTCCCAGCCATGGAAAATCAGGATCACGGTTGTCCCTGATCAGGTTAATCATACTATCGCCATATTCGTTAACTTTAGTAGCACCTGCAATTTCGAGTACCTGATCCCAGCCTCCAACAGCCTTTAAACCGAGCACCACAATTACCAATGAACCTCCGAGAAGAATTGGTGTTTGAAGCACAGAAGTATATAACACTGATTTCATTCCTCCAAAAATGGTATAAAGTGCAGTCAACAACACCAAGCCAATGGCAGAAATCCAGAAGAAATCGATTCCCCACATGGTTTCGATACCGAATACCTGCTGAAATACCAATCCGCCGGCATAAACAGTTACCGCAACTTTTGTAAGCACATAACTCACCAACGAAATAAGAGACAAAACAGTTCTGGATTCTTTATTATATCTGCGTTCCAGGAATTCAGGCATGGTTAACACCATACTTCGGGAATAAAAAGGAACAAATACCCATCCAAGGATCAATATCATCCAACCCTGTATTTCCCAGTGCGCCATGGCCATACCACTTGAAGCACCGGCTCCTGCTAATCCAATAAGGTGTTCTGATCCAATATTAGAAGCAAAAATTGAAGCACCGATCGCGATCCAAGACGCATCTCGTCCGGCCAGGAAATAGTCACCGGAAGTTTCCTCTTTCTGACTAAGTACCCAAACAATAATTCCGATAAGTGCAACTCCAAACAGGCCAATTACAATCCAATCTAGTAATTCCATAAAAGTTGATTTAATTTTTGATTTAGTTTATATTATAATCCTTTGGCCAAATGGTAATACAGGTCGTTCCAGCGAAGTTCTTTCTTAAACTCAGGAATGGTAGTGTTATTATCGATCAACACAAACTCAACACCAGCCATTTCTGCAAAATCCTCAAGATATTCAACAGTTAGGTCGTAAGAGAAACTTGTGTGGTGAGTACCACCTGCTAAAATCCATGCTGCAGCTCCAATTTCGAAATTTGGTTGTGGAATCCAAAGTGCACTTGCCACCGGAAGTTTTGGAAGATCTTTTGATTCGATACAATCTACTGTATTTACAATCATACGGAAACGATCGCCCATATCGATTACTGTTGCAGCAACACCGGGTCCTGTTTTACTTGTAAATACCAAACGTGCAGGATCGTTTTTACCTCCAATTCCTAATGGGTGAACTTCCAGTTTTGGTTTATCATCGGCAATTAAAGGCGAAACCTCTAACATGTGTGCTTGCAGGATTGCACTCTTTTCACCGTCAAAATTCAATGTATAATCTTCAAGGAAAGAACAACCTTTGTATTCAGGAAGCTCCTGGCTCATGAACCACATTTGACGGCATAACGCAGCTGTTTTCCAGTCACCTTCGGCACCAAAACCATAACCTTCAGCCATTAAACGCTGAGATGCCAAACCCGGTAACTGATCAACACCGGCTAAATCGTCGAAGTTAGAAGTAAATGCTTTTGCTCCTTTCGATTCCAGGTAACGACGTAGCGCAATCTCAATACGGGCAGAATTCACCACCTGCTCGCGATCTTTTCCACCTTCTTTACAGTTATCTGCAAAATCGTATTCTGCCTCATATACTTTTACCATTTCGGCCACTTCAGCATCGGATACTTCATCCTGAACTGCTACTAATTCTGCAATCGGGCTATAATCAACATGGTAACCAAATACTCTTTCAGCTTCAACTTTATCACCATCGGTTACTGCAACGTTATTCATTTGATCTCCGAAACGAATGATCAGCATATCCTGCGAATCGGCGTAAGCAGCTGCAACACGAGCCCAAATTGCAATTTTTGCAATCGTTTTTTCGTCTTGCCAGTGTCCCACAACAACTTTACGGTTCATTCGCATACGTGCCATAATATGACCAAACTCCCTGTCTCCGTGAGCACTTTGGTTCAGGTTCATAAAATCCATGTCAATCTCATCCCATGGAATCTCTTTGTTATATTGAGTGTGCAAGTGAAGAATTGGCTTACGTAATTCCTGAAGTCCGTGAATCCACATTTTTGCAGGAGAAAAAGTGTGCATCCAGGTAATTATACCAATACAATTTTCTGTACTGTTTGCGTCTTTACAAATAGTATGAATTTCTTTCGATCCGGTTCCTGTAGGTTTAACTACAACTTTTACCGGAATTTCTGAAGATGCATCAAAAGCAGCAGCTATTTCTTTTGAATGTTCTGCAACTTGCTTTAGTGTTTCAGGTCCGTAAAGATGTTGACTCCCTGTAACGAACCAAACTTCCATTTGTTTTAAAGTGTTCATAAGATACGATTTTAAATGTATTTTTAACGTTTATATTAATTGACAAAAAAAATATCAGACCTTGACAATGCGGTCAAGACCTTTTTCAATATGTTGATTTTTACAACGATAGAAGTACGCCCCTTTTTTGGATTCTGATGAATCTTTTTCATCGAGGCGTTCAAGTACATTCAGCGACAATATTTTCTTCCTGAAATTACCGGGATCAAATTCACGCTGAAAAATAGCTTCGTAGAGTTTTCGTAACTGCAGTAAAGTAAACTTGTCGGATAAAAGCTCATTCCCTATCAAACGATCCCCTGCTTCCTGCTGTAGTTTTACCAATGCTTTTTCAACCATTTTTCCATGATCGAAGATAATTTCCGGCAAGGTTGATATAGGCCACCAATGTGCACCATATTCTCTTACCCGTCCTTTGTCATGTTCATCCATTCGAATAAGCGCATAATATGCTATGCTGATCACACGCTCATCCGGTTCACGATTCGGCTCAGTAAAAGTGGACACTTGATTTAAAAAAATATCTTCAAGCCCGGTGGTTTGTTTCAGAACCCGTTTGGCTGCGTCATCCGAAGACTCATTATCCTGAACAAATCCTCCCATAAGCGACCACGCCCCCTTCGACGGTTCGAAACCACGAGGGTACAACAAAAGACACAACTCACCTTCGTTGTATCCCAGTATTACGCAATCGACTGCTACAAAATATTTTGGATGTCCTTCGTAATGCTTCATAATAAAATTTCGTGCAGTAAAACTATAAAAGTAAGTTTAACTTTTATTACTATTTTAAAACTTTTAGCACAAATATGCTGCAAAACATCTATTGAGAAAATCGGAAAACAGAATGACTCACACTACATACTAAAATATTCACATTCTTGACTTTCTGAATTTTATTGCGACTCATAAATTACAAAACTGTTTTCTTCAAAATAAAAATATAATATTTATTCAGGAATACTATTTCTCGTTAAAATACATAACAATAATCCCCCAATTTGCAACCCTTAAAAGTATTACTTACCATTAAAAATCGAATAAAAGACTACTATATCTATCTATTATCTAAGAATTCTGCAGATGTTTATTTATTGATATTGACTTTTAAATGATTATGACTTAATTTTGTACATACCATTAAATCAAAAAATTGAGTTTAATCCTATGAAACACTTCATAATTATACTTATTGTTGCCATTATAACTATGGCAATTATGTTTGCTCTTTACCGACCCGATTTACTGGAAGATGTTTGGCTATGGATAGTTGGGCTTATCGGACCAATTATTGCCTTCATCCAAAGAATTATAGGCTCGATCCAATCGTATATTAAACAACTTGAGAAGAAAAACGATGACAGAAACTAAACCTGACAAAGAAGGAATGTCGCAAAGCGATAAAAAAAGCTACTGGCAGAAGCTAAAAGAAAGAGCTTTTGACTCCAACGCAAGTTACTGGCTCATGGGCGGTGTAATCTTTCTGTTTCTTGTTCTTATGATCGTGGGAACATTAAAAATAATGAACCAGGGAACTACATCGTGCCAGTTATACAAAGCCATTGGTTTTGGAATGATCATGATCTGGGTGTGTATTTTTATCTGCTATTTTATCTGGGCCGTTTATTTCTACAATTTCAATTACGGCTTCTCCAGAAAAGACTGGAAAAAGATAGACCAGGCAAAAGAGAACAGATCGAAGGGCAATTTCTACAGTCAGGAAGATATTGATGAAGAACCTAAATACAATCCATATAAAGACGAAACCTTTGGACTCCCAGGTGGCACAGTACGCGGCATGATCGCTTTTACTCTGCTGTTTGGATCGATTTCCATGTTGATTGTTAGTTTCGGAATGGAAAATGAGGTGGAATCTGATAGTTTTTTCATCGATCAGTTCGATTTTTTCAAAAAAGCTTTTTTAATGATGATTGCATTCTACTTTGGAACCCACTCATTAAAATACCTGAAACCGGCCGAACCAAAACAATTGGGGCATAACAATTCTTACACTGAGACTGAAACTGCCGCACCGAAAAGCAAGCAGGCCTCTCAACCTTTTGTGGTCATTCAACCCGACAGCAACAAAGAGCCGGATGATACTGAAAAAATGCCCCCAATTACCGCGATAGATCCAATGGCCCCAAAAGGATAAATCATGAAAAACATCATTCATAGTATATCCATTCTTTTACTCCTTGTTTTGTTGGTTTCGTGTAACGACAAACGGGCGTTGGTAGTTGGTAAAATCCAAAAGGCATCAAAGTTGGCCACGTCTGAATTCACAGTCGACAAGCTGGTTTTTGGCGTTAAGAACAAACGGATTTTGTGGGTTGTTAAACTGAACGAAGCCCAGTTTTTGGCAAAATCGCAGGCAACCATAAAAGCCGGGATCAACCTTGAAAAACTCAAGGAAGAAGATATAAAAATATACCAAAACAGAATCAGCATAACACTTCCTCCCGTTGAAGTATTGAATTTCTCTTACCCTCCCGAGTCGTTCGAGAAAATTGAACTCCTTACCTACGATGCTTTTTCCACACGAATTAACCTTGAAGACCAGGAACACTTTTTCAGGGAGGCGGAAATCGATATCAGGAACAACCTGAAATACATGGGAATTGTTGAAACCACCCAACAAAAAACGCGGATTATGCTGGAGGCAATGTTACGAAACCTTGGATATACCGAAATATACATCGACTTTAAAGAAGGGAAACTTATTCCTGAAGTGGAAGAATTAAGCGAATTAACTCAATCGTAAAACCAACAAATGATAGCCTGGCTACTAAAAAACTGGAAACTTTTTATCGACATCGTTATTGTGGTGGCGGCCATTGTCCTGTTTAGCATGTTCGATCCGTTTGGTGTTTTCAGCAAACGCTCGCTAAAAAGTACGGCTACCATATTATCGGGAGTAAAAAGCATCGGCGAACTGGTTACTGCAGAATATTATGGAGAAGTTATTTCAAGCCTGCACGGAACGCAGGTTTACGATTTAAAACCCGATGTGGTTTATCAGGATTTTGAAGACTGTATTATTGAGATAAAAAGTAAAATTGTTGTTGATGTTTTGAAAGAATTGGGCGACAAATCGGAATTGAGTAATAAACAAATAAGAAAATTAACAAAGGCGGCAGCAAGAGACGATTATTTTATAACAATCAGCAACACTTACAACAAAAACAATATTTACCCCCATCTGATCACATTTCTTTGTGTGAAAAAAATTCGCGATAAAACATCGGCTTTTTACAAACGCAAAAGCGACAATCCTCTAAAAGATAAAGCCAACGAACAAATTGCAGACAAACTCTTAAAAGAAACTCTACAATATCTTGAAAAACTTTCAGATGCCGATGAAGCGATAAATTATGCCGCTTTTTCAGAATACATTTATTCGCTTCCACCGTATTTTGATGAAATAATTGATTTTCATTATAATCTGAACGAAGGCGAAATAAAGAAACCAAAACACGATATTGTTTTTATTGGCCGCGGATGGGTGAAGGCCGGATTCAAATTCGATCAACTTAATAAAAGGAATTTTTACTACGACGAACAAAACCACATTATTCATTTTTACGGACTGTCGCCGGAAATACTCGACAACGACATTAATCCCTGGTTCATTCCTGAAAAACGGGTAAAAGGTTTCGAACTGGTTGACTTTTACCAAAAAGCGACTTTCGAAGAAGCTAAAACTGTAAAAATAAGGTGCAAACAGGAATTACTCGATCAGGCCAGAAATGCCGGAATATTGGCACAAGCTAAAATAAACGGAGTTGAATCGCTGCAAAGCTTTTTTGCACTGCTTACCGACACTCCCGACCTGAAAGTGAGATTTCATGACATTCCTTACCAAAGCGAACTTAATTTTATAAAAAAAGATACACTCATTACACTAAACGAAGCACTTTGGCTCGACTCCATCATGATATCTGAAAATAAAAATATAGAGGATGCAGAATACTCAAAAAAAGAGTATTTGCGCAAACGTTTGGAAATCTTTCTGAGTCAACTTGAAGGTTTAAACTTTATAGAAGAAGGAGTAACTTTTAATTATTTTATGCCTAAAACCGCCAGAATTCTGGACCACAAAAGATTTATTACCCCGAAAGACACATCCGAAATTTATGCCCTTCGCAAACCAATAATTGTAAAAGGAAGTGATGAAAATAAAACCCTTACAACTGCTTACTTCGATAGTATCTATTACGGCAGTTCATACCCCGATTTTGCCAGAAAATTTAACTATATGATAGATTTTTTAGAAAAGGAAATTTCGGAAGTCGACAAATTTCGGGCAGACACCATGACCGTGAATCAATCTAAACTTATAGCCCTAAACCTAACCAAAGCCGATTTTAATTTCGACACTATTCCATATCCCGGCAACCCCGATTCGATACATTATCTGGGCGTGGTTTACAAAACAACAGACCGAAAATTCAAATTCAACAATAATAAGTATCCGATATTACCTGCATTAGATACGCTAATTGAAAAAGCAGATGGAAATTATGACTATTTCTGCACTCATCTCGATTCAATTTCCCTGCAAATAAAAAAGGAGGGATACAATCAGCAAGAACTGAATACGATTACAAATTTTTATAAATCTGAGATGAAGGAGGAATCCCAAAAGCTGCAAGCAAAAAAAACGGCAAAATTCATTCAAAAACTATTTGGTAAAAACTAAAAATTATCGTCATGATTAAGAACCATTATATTTTAGAATTAAAAACCGAAAAGCCTTACGTTAAATTAGGTCAGAACAACGACAACGACGTGAGAAAGGTACAGGAATGGCTCAACCTTTGGAAGTATTTCGATTCAGAATGGAATATTTCGGTTGCCATTGACGGTGATTTTGGGAACCACACACTCACGGTAGTAAAAGCGTTTCAGGAATACCAAAAACTGGAGATTGATGGAGTGATCGGTAACAAAACCTGGCGGGCATTAACCAAACCTATGCGACTGGCCTTTACACGTATTGAAGAAGATTTAAGTCTGAACCAACTCATTCTAAAATATGCAGAACAACACCTGAAATCTTTCCCCCGCGAATTCAAACAAAACGAAGGTCCGTGGGTGCGTGCATATATGGATGGACACGAAGGACGAAACTTTCCATGGTGTATGGGTTTTGTACAAACTATTATCGACCAGTCAATCTTTACGCTTGGTCAGCAGTTCGACGATTATCTGCCTCTAACATACAGCTGCGATGTGGTTGGGGAACACGCATTAAAACACAAGCTTTTAATCAGAAAAGATGAATTACCGGAAAGAATTTCGGAGGTTGAACCCGGCGATATTTTTATGAATGTAAAAACAGCCCGCGACTGGACACACACAGGAATTATTACCGGAATAAACGGCGACTGGCTTGAAACTATTGAAGGAAATACCAACGACGAGGGATCGCGCGAGGGATACGAAGTTTGCCGGAGGAAAAGAAATTATAAAACGAAAAACATCGACGTAGTCAGGATTGAAAACATTAATATCTCAACTGATCAAACCATTGTATAAAAGAAACTATCCCTCAAGCCGTTTAAGCACACCGTCTTTGTAACTCCTGCTAATGGGTATTTGTTTCTTACCCATCTCTACCAACTCTGCAGTAAACGAATCGATGGCATTAATGGCAACAATAAAAGAACGGTGGACCCGTAAAAAATCCTTTTGCGGCAATTTAGCTTCAATGCTGGAAATTGTCTCACGTGTAACAACGTTTTTATCGACCAGGTGGATTTTTATATAATCAGCCAGACTCTCGATGAAAAGTATCTCGGAGAAATTAATCTTTATCATTTTTCGCTCGGAACGCACAAAGAATGATTCGCATTTATCCTGTTCAATCTCCTGCGTTTCCAAAACCGGGAGCTGCTGGTTTTCATTAAGGTATTTATTTACTCCCTGCAACAAGCGCTCAAAAGAAATAGGTTTCAACAGGTAATCCACGGCCTGCAAATCGAAACCGTCAATCGCATATTCGCGATAGGCTGTAGTAAAAATAATTTTAATGTTTTTGTTGATGGATTTGGCAAACGAAAGCCCTGATATTTCAGGCATATTGATATCGAGAAAAATCAGATCTATCTTTTGGGTACTGATTATATTAAAAGCTTCAATGGCGCTTTTACACGAAGCAACAACTTCAATGGCATCAATCTTTTCCAGGTGATTTTCAAGAATCTCCCGGGCCATCGGTTCATCGTCAACAATTATGCAGGGTATTTTTTTACTCATTTCGTTCATCCGGTTTAATAACGGTACTCAAGTCCCAAATAACTAATTTCGTTTTATACCAGTTATCTTTAATATCGTAATATAATTCGTAATTGTCTGGATAATTCAGATCAAGCCTCTTTCTAATATTCGCCAGTCCCAATCCCGCGTTCTGTTGCTCTTCATCTTGTTCCACAAAAGAATTGGCAACCGCAAACTCAAGACAATTACGATCGACTTTTATATCTATAGCAATTTGCAAAAAACCATCCACCAGATTCCCGTGTTTAAAGGCATTCTCTACAAATGGGATTAACAACATGGGGGCGACCTGGATATTTTCATTAACCTCCGAAGTATTGAATTCTACCCGCAAAGTATCCTGAAACCGGATTCTCTCCAAATCTATATATTCCTGAATATGTTGCACCTCTTCCTTTAAACTCACCAAAGGTTTGTTCACCTGGTACAAAATATAATCGAGCAGGTTCGAAAGTTTCAAAATAATCTCGGGTGTTTGTTTCGACTGCTTCAGCGCAAATCCATAAATCGTATTCAAAGTATTGAAAAGAAAATGAGGATGTATCTGCCGCTTCAAATAATTCAATTCCTGTTCTTTTAGCTGGAGCTGGGTTTCAAGTATTTTATTTTGCAGCTCCTTGTTTCGCGATGCTGTTTTAAAACTCTGATTCAGAATACTTACAAAACTAATGATGCCAACCACAAGAAAAACAAGCAGAAGAATAAAAAAGAAGTTCTTGCCCATTGGCGGCATAAGTTTCGTATCAAATTTAAGTATAAAAATCAGGCAGGTATAAATAAGCAAAGCAATAAAATACGACGCAAAAACCAGGGTATAAAAAATGTACAATCCAAATTTGAAATATCTTTTTGTTAGCAGGTAATTCGGAATTAAACGGTAATTCACAAAATATGTAATGGCAATGGTTGGTGGCAGCAAACCACTGGAAAACCAGAGTGCGTAAGCTGTTACTTCAGAATTATAGCTAAAAAAATAAAAGAAGAAAAACCACACTGCCACCCAAAATAACATGTGAAAAAAGATGAGCTTAAATGGTATTTTATTCAGATGAATCATATAAGCAATATTACTGAAAAATGATGTATTTCCGGTTTTTTATCGATGAAATGCAGGTTAAGCAGGTTTTGTTGTATAAGTATTATATATATTTTAGCTTATAACACTATTTTGGATGAAAAACAGGTTAAATGCTTCATCTATCGCAATTAAAAAAAGTAAATGCTTTTCTGATTTACATTTGAATCAGTAAATCATTAAAAACTAAAATTATGAATGCAATACTTGGAAAAATGAATGATGGCGGCCCCGTCTTCACCTACATTATTTTAATCGCCTTTTTTGTGATAATCGCATTATTTGTGAAAGCACTTATCAGTAAAGGGGACAAGTACAAAGAAATTGATCTAATAAAATCAGTGAGTTGGTTTGCCGTTGCCTGGGGATTTCTGGGTCGTACTTTTGGACTAATCATGGCTTTCGACATGGTATCGGCTGTTGGAGAATTGACTCCAAAATTATTGTCGGAAGGATTAAAAATGGCACTGGTTGATCCGTTAATGGGCATTCTTGTGTTTGCTTTAGCTCGAATTGGAATATTGATTCTAATCGGACTGCAAAAAGATTATAAGCCGCAGTAGCCAAATATTTCGGGAACAATTAAACCATTTCATTAATGCGGTACGTGGGAAAACTGCTTGGCGCATCTCATTTTCGGAAGCTGAAACAAAGGGAGAATTTCAAACAATAAAAAATGCTGAGATCGTATTATATAAAGGTGCTAGTTATTGTAGTTTGCTTCTGTTCGTGTAAAAACGAAACTGAAATTATTCCAAAAGAAACATGGATAGAAAAACCTGTTTCAGAGTGGCCAGAACTGGTAATGACTAACAAGGTTGAATTTATTGATTCCACCTATACCAATTTGGGGAATGCATTTCTTATTGAGGCAGGCTCCGATACATTTGCCGTAACCTGTAAACATATTTTTATGCTTTTTAGAGAAGAAACAAATAACAGCATCAACCTCGGCAACAATTTCAAGCAATGGCAAATCTACCCAAAAGGGAAACCACAAAAAGCAATTCGTTTAGGCGAATTAGTGAATGAAAATAGAAATGAAGAAACAGGTGAGTTTAACACTCTAAAAAGCAGAGACTGGATTATTTTTAAAACAAATCACAAGTCTGATTTTACGCCTCTAAAAATTAGAACGCGCCCGGTTTCGAACGGCGAAATTGTTTATGCACTGGGATGGGCATTCAAACAAACTTCCGAAAATCCGTCGCTTATTAAGATGCAGGTTTTCAGAAACCTTGGTCCTTATTTCTATACCACTACTTCGACTAAAAATGTTGATCCTGCGGGCAGAAGCGGATCGCCGGTAATCGATAAAAACGGGTACCTGGTTGGGCTTGTTTCAGGTGCAGAAGGTCAGTTGGGTGTTATGTGCGGAATTCCTTATTTAAACGAACAATTAAATAAATATCAGGAAAAATAATTCGATAAAAACCAATAATTAATAATCGAAGCGTTAATATGAAAACAAAACTATTCTTTTTGATTTTATTATCGATAATGATGTCGCTTAGTGCGAACGCCCAACTTCAGGGGAAAAAATTTAGTGCGACTTTAGAAGGCATTGGCGAAATTAACCTTGAATTCAAAGAAAAGGTGTACGAGCTATCTACCCCGGCTGCTGTGGTAATAGTAAAAGGGAATTATAAAATTGAGGACAAAAAAATCACTTTTACCGACACCGAAGGTCCTATTGCTTGTCAGAAAAATGTAAATGGCGAATATGAGTTTTTATACAAAAACGGGGTGCTGACTCTTGCTGTTATTCAAGATGCCTGTCCGGGACGAAAAAATATTGGGGCTGCCACCTGGAAAGAAGCAGAATGATATCTATTTAGAACCGAAAACAAATACTGTTAAAAAAAAACAAAAAAGAGAGTCATTTGGATCCATCAGTTGACGGATCCAAATGGCAACTTTGTTCTATTATCCTTCAATTTTTTTCTTCACAACCTCAAGAATCTCAGCTTCTTTTTCTTTTGCCGACTTCAACAACTCTTCCGCCTTACTCAAACTAACATCCAGAAAAGATTTATCAGCAAATCCGGCAGCATTAATTTTTACATTCAGATATGCACCTTCCACTGCTGTTCTTGCGCATAATGCTCCAACTCCGGCATCGGAAACCGAATTCGGATTACCAAACTCTACCATAGCCTGCATAACTTCCAGCGAATCGTGAGCCAGTTGCATTACTTTCAGCGGCACTTCAATTGCATTTTTAGTAGCATCATGGATGGCTTGTTTGCGCTCAGCCTTTTCCTGCTCACTTGCTTTAGGCAAACTAAAAGCTGCCATAATTTTATTGAAAGCATCGGTATCTTCATCCACACACTTTAATAAAGCAGTGTGATACTGTTTTCCTTTTTCTGCCCAATCGGAAAACTCTTCCCAACGCTCATCCCAGCCACGTTTGTGTGCCGAAAGGTTGGCAACCATGGCGCCCAGTGCTCCACCAAGCGCTCCCACATAAGCAGAAATGGAACCGCCACCGGGAGCAGGAGATTCAGAAGCAGTCTCATCCTTAAATTGAGTTAAGGTCATATCAATCAGCTTCTTTGCCGATTTGTCTTCAATAACATATTCAATAATTTTTTTCTCAGGGTCGAACGGAGCAAGTTCATCCAGGCCAAGTGATTTAATGGCAATTTTTATGATCTCAGCATCAGAAATACCGGTTGAACGTTGTTGTTTTCGGAGGAAATATTTTCCCGCATCCAACATGGCTTGCAAAGGAATTAATCCCACCAACTCTGAACCGGTTACTCTAATTCCGCGATCAGTGGCTTTCTTACTGGCCTCATCGAAAGCCACATGCACCGGTGTAACTGTAATATCAGTTAAATTTATAGAGATTTGAGCAACACCGTATTCTTCGATGTACCAGCCAATGGCGCGTGTTTTTTCCAGGCTTCCGGGAATACGAACCGGCTCTCCGTTTTCATCCGTAACAATTTTTCCGGTCACCGGATTTCCTTCTCTTTTTACACGCCCGGCCTCGCGAATATCGAAAGCAATAGCGTTTGCACGGCGGGTTGAAGTTGTATTCAAATTAATATTATAGGCAACTAAAAAATTGCGTGCACCAATGGCAGTTGCACCGCTTCCAGCAACACGTTCATTCCATTGATCCGGGCCAAAATCCGGTCTCCATTTTTCTGAAGTGATCCGCTCTTTCAAGGCTTCGTATTCACCCGAACGGCAATTCGCAAGGCTGCGGCGTTCTTCTGTAAAGGCTGCAAACTCGTAACTAAAAACCGGGATTCCCAGTTCTTCTCCTACTCGCTGACCAAGTTTACGGGCATATTCAACCGCTTCTTCCATTGTAACATTGGCAACCGGTACCAAAGGACAAACATCTGTGGCTCCAAAACGCGGGTGCTCGCCGTGGTGCTGACGCATATCAATTACTTCTGCCGCCCGTTTTATTCCACGAAAAGCAGCTTCGATCACATCATCGGGAGTGCCCACAAAGGTTACTACCGTACGATTGGTAGCTTTACCGGGATCGACATCCAGCAAACTTATATCTGCCACACTTTCAATAGCATTGGTAATTTCTTTGATTATACTCATATCGCGCCCTTCAGAAAAATTCGGTACGCATTCGATAATTTTTTTCATAGTTGAAATTTAGTCGGAAGTCGGAAAACCGAAGTCCGAAGTTTATATTTCCCTTGACAACGCGAAAGTAGAAATATGACAAGATTTTACTTATGATTTTTCACAGTATTAAACAGCCAGATTGTCCTAAAATAATAATGTCGGATTGAGTGGAGTGAAAACCTATAAATTTTGCACCTCGCCATTTATAATAACCGTCTCAACCAAATTAGAACCGTAAGAGTATGGAAGATACTCAATTCCGGGAATTTCACTGGTAATAAACAGGTTGGCGACTTTTCCTTTGGCGATACTGCCATAACTGTCGCCGATTCCCATGGCATAAGCTGTATTGATGGTAGTTGCGTTGATCACCTCCTCCGGCAACATTTTATATTTAATGCAGCCCATTGCCGATATCAAGCTCATGTTTCCGCTTGGCGATGAACCCGGATTAAAATCAGAAGCCAGTGCAACCGGCAACCCGGAATCGATCATTTCGCGAACGGGTGATAATTTCATCCCTAAAAAGAATGCAGCACCCGGCAAAACGGTAGGCATGGTTTGTGAATTTTTCAAAGAAGCAATTTCTTCTTCTCCCACAAATTCCAGGTGATCGACCGAAAGTGCGTCGTATTTCACTCCAGCCTGAATTCCTCCGGTTAACCCCAGTTCATTGGCATGAATTTTAGGCCGCAAACCATATTTCATTCCGGCCATTAGAATGCGTTCCGTATCTTCAACCGAAAAAAATCCCTGGTCGCAAAAAACATCTATAAAATCGGCCAGTTCCTCGGCAGCAACCTGTGGTATCATCTCATTGATGATTATATCGACATATTCCGAGGGATTATTTTTATACTCCAACGGAATAGCATGAGCACCCAAAAAAGTAGCGCGAACGCAAATTGGGGCAGTCTCTTTTATCCACCGGATAACCCGGAGCATTTTTAGCTCATCTTCAGTATTTAGTCCATAACCACTTTTTATTTCAACAGCTCCGGTTCCCATTTTCATAATTTCAATCACACGATCCATAGCACTGTTGTAAAGTTCTTCTGCCGACATTTCGTGGAGCAATTTTGCTGAATTAAGAATCCCCCCACCCCTTCGGGCAATTTCCTCGTACGAAAGGCCTTTTATACGATCGACAAATTCCTTATCTCGCGGTGCAGGATACACCAAATGAGTGTGTGAATCGCAAAAACTTGGATAAACCAGGCGGTTGGAACAATCAATTTCAATCAACAAATCATCATCGCGGTAAACATCTTTTAAATGTTCCATGGGACCAAACTCCTCAATTATTTCATCACGAATAATAAGAAAGGCGTTTTTAATAGTGTTTACCTGTGCCATTTGCGCTCCCGCCTTAAAATGCACTTCTTTGTCCTCAACCTGAACCAGTTCCTTAATATTTTCGAGCAAAAGTTTCATATTAGTCCGTTTGTTATAAAAAAGGTACAAAAATGTTGTGATAAATCAAGCCTTTGCTGAAGAATTTTGGAATGATAGAAATCAGTCGGAAGTCATTTTTGTAACTTTTCTGAAATTTAGTCCGGATCGTAAATAAGCACTTAAAATACGATTCTTGATATACAAGGTTAACATTAAATATGTTAATTCAATAATGATCTATACTAAAATCAAAACGATATACCCTTTTAAAATTACATAGCCAGTAAGTTGCCAATAATTTCATCAGGTGTAGTTATCGCACCGGAAATATTTTCCTGGTGAAAGTAATTATACCAGTTGGCTTCCATTACCAGTTCTTCGAATTCTTTTTTCATTTCTATGGTTGGGAACTTCCAGATTGCATAAAAATCAAAAACAGCACGATGCGACGTTGCCAGATCATTTTCGCCCCAGCCAACAACTTCTACTCCCTTTTCGAGCAAAGTTTGTATATGCGGCCCGATCTGACCAAGATAATTGCCACGCTCTTCGTGCGATAATTGTTTCCAGGAGTCTTTAGCGCTCCATAATTCAATATAACATTCCATAATTTTTAGTTTTAATTCGAGTTTTAATGTGCCGGATAAATAACCCGATGGATTACTGTCCGGCCTTACAACTAAATTAGTTACGAAATAAACGGCTGAAAAGATTCCTTAAACAATATGAACATTTATAATGTGAACGCGTTTCTATTTTACGCCCGTGACAAACATGTTAATCCTTTTATCAGATCCACATTCCGGAGAATCTACTGTGCTTAACCATTAATTAAAGCTTGAAAATATGCCCTATTTTATCGACCGTCACGAGCTAAATGGTGCCATCTCAGCTGAAACGATTGCCCAAAAGCACCTCAACGATTTAAAAGTTCAACACCTCTACAATTGTCGGAAACTATGTTACTGGTTCGACGAAAAACGAAAAACGGCTTTTTGTTTATTCGAAGCCCCGGAACGTTCCAATATAGAAAAACTGCATAAACACGAACACAATAATGTACCCAACCGCATTATTAAAGTTGACTTAGATACAATTGAACAGTTTTTAAAACAAATTGAATTGCAAACTGAAGAGCAGAAAGCAGATATTACTGTTATTGCCCCACATGCACTTACTACTGTTATGGCGCTCAGTATCGAAACCAACGAATTACATTCGCTTGAAACAAAAGAGCGGCAAGCAGTACAAAAACAATACAAAAACCTGGTTTTAAAGTATTGCCAACACTTTAACGGAACCATTATTGTACGCGACCATTACTCCTACCTGCTGACCTTTAGTTCGGTGCCGGCAGCTGTTAACTATGCTTTAAAAATTCATAAAGAATTTACACTATTTATAAAAAATATTGACCACAATCTATTTCTAAAAGTTGGCATAAGCGGATGTTTGCCCGGCAGTAACAACCCTGCTGAATTTCAGAGTTCGGTAAAACTGGCAAAAAGATTGTGCTACATTTCTAAATCAAAAATTCTGGTTACCCTCGAAGTACGAAATTTGTTCCAAAGCGAAAGCATGAAAGTTGTTATTAAAGGCAACCGCATAAAATCAGTTTCTCCCGATGATGTTAGGTTTTTAACATTGCTAATGGATTATATGGAAAAGCATTGGAAAAATCACGATTTACATGCTCCGGAACTTGAAAGTCATCTTGGCTGCAGCAAATCGCAGATTTACAGGAAAATGAAAATGCTTATTGGCCAGTCTACCAATTCATTTATAAAAGAATACCGCCTTAACCGCGCCAAAGAACTATTGCGAAATAAAAGCGGAAACATCTCTGAAATTGCTTTCGACACCGGTTTCAGCAGTCCATCGTATTTCACTAAATGCTTTCAGAAAGAATATGGAATAAAACCGTCGGACTTTTTAACTGAGAACGAAAATTCATAACTCCTTAATAAAATACCTATTGGTCTTTTATTACCTTTTTTTGAATCAAAATTGATACTACTCGTATCTATAACTGCCGTAAATTTGCTATAAATAGTTAATTAAACTGGTACTTATATATAAAGCTAACACCTTGAACTATATTTCGTTTTATTGAAATTATCTATGCAGCAGTTATAAAATTACCTTATAAAAGAACTTAAAAGGAAAACAGAAACAATAGAAACAAAAAGAGAAAACAGTTAAAAAGAAAAAAAATTCAGAAACAATTAGAAACATTAAAATTCAAAGTCATGAAAACAATTAAAATTTTATTCATTTGCATAGTTGCCGCTATTTTTGCACATGCACAGGAAAGTGTCCCCCCTTATGTAATGGATGGTGTTGAGGTTACTCCTCCGAAATTTACAGCTGTTAAGTACACAGCTTCGGCTCACGAAAATTTGCTTAAAACCCACATTACACAAAACTTTGATTACCAACCAGAGTTCGGAGAAGCTCTTGAAGGTACCGAAGTTGTTCAGTTTGTGATAAACACTGATGGTAGTTTGTCTGATATTAAAGTCGTCAACAGTGTTTCTGCTTCGGCAGACAAAGCGATCAAGCGTGTTTTACAGTCGACCGACTACATGTGGATACCGGGTAAAAACAATGGAGTTCCGGTTGCCATGGAAAAAGAAATTGCTATTCAGATTAAACATGGAGCAACAGAATCTTCGGCTCACCAACGCAATTTTACGGAAATTGCCAGGGGCTTTTTCACAAAAGGTTCCGAAAAGTTACTGGTTGAGCATAAAACCAGGCAAGCCATTAAGCAATTTAAAGTAGCCATGCGTTACAAACCATACGACCAAAGTACATTATACATGCTGGCTCTTTGCGAATTAGACTTGAACAATTCAAAGGCTGCGCAAGCGTATGTTGACAGAATTAAAAAATTAGGAGGATCAGATTATATCACAGATGAGAACCTTGCTGAAAACTTAAAAAACATTAAAGCCTACAAAGAATTAAAACAACTTTTAGCAACCAAATAACATCACATTCATTCACAACATGAATGTATTCAAGGAAGGCCGTTTCAAAACATAATTTTTGAGATGGCCTTCTTATTTTTACACCAAAAGGATCACTTGTTTTCGGTTATTGATTTCAAATCTGATTACAGAAGCATTTATACATTCCATCCTTCAGCTCATATTTCCTTTCCCCATCCGCATATTATCTTAAAAACCCATTTAATTCATTTTCACAAACATTAAAAATTTAAACCAATAATATTCCAGACATTTTTACTTTTCACAAACCACAAACCATGGAAATAGGACAAATTAATCTGACTTAAATGTTATTATGTTGTAAAAAACACAACATTAGTATCAAAAAGTACATCATCAATTATTATATTTCACATCTCAAAAACAATTTAAAATAATGAAGAATATCTCAAATTTTATGTGGGCAGTGGTGTTGGCATTTGGAATTTCAACCACAATAAACGCTCAACCAACTCAGGCGATGCCTGATAACAAGAAAGGAGAAAAAGCTGAGAAACCAATTCCGGAACTGCAGGAAAGCATTACTCAGCACAGTGTTAAAATTGATGGAAAAACCATCAACTATACGGCAACGGCAGCTACTTTAAATATTAAAAATGCAAATAACGAAGCAATTGCACAATTCGGATATGTTGCGTACACCCGCGATGGAGTGCAGGATTTAGGAAGCCGGCCGGTTACATTTATATATAACGGAGGCCCGGGTTCATCATCACTTTGGTTGCACATGGGGGCTGTTGGTCCAAAACGTGTTGTAGTTAACGATCCTAATTTCAACGAAACCGGATTTACGCTTGTTGAGAACGAATACTCTATTCTCGATGTTACTGACATTGTAATGGTCGACCCGGTTGGTACCGGAATAACACGTTCAGTAGGCAAAGGTGAGAATAAAGATTTCTGGGGAGTTGAAGGTGATATTTCTTCCATCAGCAATTTTATTAATTCATATATCAGCAAAAACGACAGGTGGTCGTCGCCAAAATTTCTATTGGGCGAAAGCTACGGAACTTTCCGTTCTGCAGGTTTAGCACCTTATTTGCTCGACACATACGGCATTGCTCTAGACGGAATAGTTTTGGTTTCAAGTGTGCTCGATTTGAGAACGATTACTTTTGGCGGCGGAGACGATATTTCTTACCCGTTGTTTTTGCCAACATATGCAGCATCAGCCTGGTATCACAACAAAATATCGCCGAAACCTGAAAATCTTGAAGCCTTTTTAGATGATGCCCGAGAGTTTGCCCTTGGAGAATATAACACAGCTCTTATGAAAGGAGATAACCTGCCTGCATCCGAAAAAGCTGCTATTATAGACAAAATGGCTAAGTTTACCGGTTTGGATAAAGAATATATAGAAAAGGCCAATCTTCGTGTTAATGTACGCTCGTTCTTTGTTAAGCTTCTTGAAGATGAGCGTAAAACCTTAGGTCGTTACGACTCTCGTTATCTTGGTTCAACACTCGATCCACTTAGCACCAGTTCAATGTACGATCCACAAAGCGAAGCAATCTCTCCTGCTTATCAAATGGCTTTTATGTCGTACTATCACAATGAATTGAAGTTTGGACTGGACAAAAAATATAATTTCTCTGCTTATTCATCGGAAGGATTTAACTGGAAATGGGAACGCGGCCGCGGTGGATTTTTAGGAGGCGGCGGAAACGGTCGTTCTACTGTTGAAGATTTAAAAAGGGCAATGGTAAGAAATCCATCGTTGAGAGTAATGGTAGAAAACGGATATTACGACCTGGCTACTCCATTCCTTGGCACAGAGTACACTTTCAGTCATTTAAACTTGCCTGAAGAGTTGCAAGACCATATTTCTATGAATTATTACAAAGCCGGACACATGTTCTATACCAATGTAGAAGAGCTGGCTAAATTCAAAAAAGATGTGGCAAACTTTATTACCGGCAATTAATCAGTTTATTTTTAAATAAAAGCAAAAAGCCTTTTCGGAATGATCCGGGAAGGTTTTTTTTATGCAAAATACTGATGCAAAAATGGATGATGCTTTTTAGTAATTACCACTCCCAGGTACTTATATTTTCTTTTTCAATGAATCCAAAATTAGAAATGGTAAGTGTGCTTGTTATTTCTGAAATACTGCTTAATCCGTCCACATCAACTGTATCTTGATAGCTGTAAGAATAACTATATTCTTCGCCGGCAGCCAGCGTGTATTCATTGCCATTATAATCACCAATAATGCTCCCGTCGTTTTCTACTTTATTTATTTTGAACAAGCCTTGCTCGAACGGAATCTCGTAGATACCTGTTAAACCAGATGCACACCCTCCTCCTGCTGTCCCCGACAAACAGGTTCCGCTTCCAAATATCAATTTCAAATCGTCAGTTATATCAAAATCCATTTGCCCACTCAATGTTTTCGTTCCTTCATTATACTGATACATTGGAAAATCAATTTGCAGAGAGGGTGGTTCTGGCCCCGAAAGGAGTACCCCGGAATGAGTAGTAAATTGCTCAACAAATACATAACTATACGGGCAATCGTCTTTATCCTCGAAAATACAGGATGATGCAGGAAGCAAAATAAACAGGATGAGTATTCGGGTAAAATTTTTCATTTCCTAAGATTTATTTGTTGTTGTTGGTTACACTCTCTATTTTTCTTATACCAATCTGACATCTAAGGTAATAAAAGCATCAAGAATAAGAAAAGGTTACCGTGAATTTCATTTTTATACATCAAAAGAATAAAGTATTTTTATACATAACTCATGCATTTCAATAAAATAAATACGGTCTGCTTTTTAAAAGTTGTTACAGCCTTTTTAATTGTATTTATGTTTTATGTTAATCGAATAAGTGCACAGAACAACACCAGAAAAGCAGAACAACTCTGGATAGATTATTATCCCACTTTCATTCTTAGCGACAGGCTTCAGATTTCTGGAGATGGAGGATTTCGGATTATGTTTGAAGATAACATGTGGGAACGATTTTATATAAGACCGACTGCCTGCTACCGCCTGAATAGCTTATGGAAAATTGAAGGTGCCCTGGGTTTGTTCTATTTTATTTACGACCAAAAAATTGATCGGCTGGAGATAACTCCCTGGCAAGGAGTTCGTCTGAACTGGCCCAATATAAAAGCACTTCGTTTTACCAACACTGTTCGACTTGAAGAACGCAATTCGTTTTTAATCGATGATAACTGGTCGTCGAATTTCGACCTGCGAATCCGATACCGGATGGCCCCCCGCTACAGATTTAAACCAAATAAAAAAGGCGGAATTTGGAGCATTCCGGCTTATATAGAGCTGTTCATTCCTGCTAACGATTTAAGCAATGAATTCTTTCATAACCGGAATCGCGAAGCCATTGGTGTTGGTTATAATCCTTCTAATAAATGGAATTACAACCTGATGTTTATTCGCCAGAAATCGCGTTCGGGTCCCGACGTTGATTTTGGAATAGCCAGTTACGTTCTGCAACTGCAAATACGAACCCGTTGGGATTTTAAGGATTAATTTTTTGACCGAAACCCAAAGCGATAGTTATACGACATCAACAGGGATTTCCGGTTTCCGAGAATTCCTCCTTCAACTCTGAGCTGATGGTGCTTATTCAACTGGTACTGTCCTCCTATTATCATGTTCCATTTTTGTTTGGGCTGTTTTCTAATTCGGTATTTTATGTTCCCCGAGCCATCACGATCATCGAGATAATTTACAATTGGAGTTAAAACCTGGTCGGCAATTACCTTTTGCGTAATACTTGCATCATTGTCGTACCAATCCCAATAATCAGTAACTATTTCATCTTTTCTTTCCCATGTTTCATCAGGAATTACATCGCCCATTAATATGGAACCTTCGGTAACACCGCCCATTTTAATGCGCATGCCGCCCAGCCAAAACGCAAAATTCGATTCAGGATTTTTACCAATTTTTATAGCCCTTCCAATCCTGGCAGAAAAGTTTTTGGTGCCCACCGGATCTTCAAAATTAGTCATCGTTGTCCACACCCAGTTCCCATCCAAAACAAAGAAATACCGTCCCAGGCCACCGGCTCCGGTAATTCCAAGTCCAACGCTTGTTCCCTCAAGGTCGGCTTTGGCTTTCATTTGTACAGGGAAAGTAAGTTCAACCTCCGTTTGGGCATACGTTTTACCAAAAACTCCATACACATCTAAAAAAGGCAGCACCCACAAATCGGGTCTTACATTAATAGAAGTGGCAATGGCATTAACCTTACCAAATTCAATAATATCAGAAAGGTCAAGCATATCACTGTTATTGAAACCTACCGCAATTTCAGGAATTTCAACATCTTGTTTGGCAACAAAATAATTTAACATTCCACCACAGGGATAAGGAATATCGAATCCTTTTTCGAAAGCTTTTGCGCCAAGAATAGGAAATTTATAAGGATATACTGCTTTTGCGGTATCGCCTATCTGAAGTTGGGAATACTGGCCAAAGCCGACAAACGATACACAAATAAAGAGAATAACAATAATGTATTTTTTAGGATTCATCATATTTTCATTATTATGTTTAGCTAATATTATTAGGATTTACAGATATAAACACCCTGCAATGCTATACAAGTTACAGAAATTATTAAGGAAGTCAATCATACAGCCGTTTTTCTTATACACGAAAAATTGTTTAAAACGCCTCATTAATTCCGAAATAAAATCCACCGGCACCATACTTTCCAATGGCATAATCGATGGCTAAATTAGCGCGCGATTTTTTATTTATCATCACCCGCAAACCTGCTCCGTACGCATAATCGAGGTAATTAAACAAGCCAATACCTGCACTACGATTACTGGCAGTGGTAGAGTTAACAAACACTACTCCGCCAAAAGTCTCCTTGTTCTTTTGCAGCGGAAAACGGTATTCCACCTCTCCGTACAACAGATCTTCTCCCCTGAACCGCCCCTGAGTATAAGCACGTCCCGAGCGGCCAAACTGATCCCAGCCCAAAGCCGGTAAATCCATGTACGGAACCTCACCCGAAGTTACAAACCAGCCATAGGTCCAGAAACCGATCTGATGACGTGGCCTCGCCGTATCAAAATGTAAATAATCGCGGTATTCGAGCCATAGCAACGACGAGCTTTTTGAACTGCCCAGAAATTCAGGATTCATCCTCATATTAACAAATGCATAGCGACCGCTGTACGGATTAATGGCATTATCCCTGCTATCGAACAAAGCGTTCAGAGACATGCCTGACAAGTTGTATTTTTCGGTTGAAAAATCGTTCAGCGTTTGGAAGGAATAATGACTGGTAATCACAGGTTCTTCAGCTTCAAGATCAAGTAAATTGTCTTTAAGCTTTGTATGAATATCAAGGTGATAACCAAGCCCGACAAAATACCGGCTGTCTGCAATTCGTTTCAAAACGGTTTCGTGAAACCGCAGGTAATTGAATTCCATCATCTGGGCATCGGGGATGGCCTTGCTGAACTGCCCTTCACCGTATTCTATTCCTGAACCGACCGGCTTCCCCGATTGCGGCCCGGTTCCCAACCCGAAAGTTGGCTGCGAGGTGATAAAATAACGCCAGTCTCCCATCAGGTTCCAACTGTCGCCTTCGAGAAAGACATTTGTTTTGGCCGTAAATAAAAACTGCTTCTTCGTTGTGTAAATCAGCGTTCCCAATCCCGAAGAAATACTGGTATTCTCCTGGTTCCCCATGAACCAGCTAGCACCGGGGGCTACACCCAGCAACCATCCGTTTGTAGGGTTATAGGCAATTGCAGGCAAAGGTATTACCGACAAGTTCTTATCTTTCTTCTCCTTTTTATCGTTGGTGGTGGCAAACACAAGAGTTGATGCCAGACATAAAACGGTTATGATTACCATTTTTGTTAACCTTTGAAAAATAGTCGTGTTGTCTGACTTTATACAAAACATTCCTCCTGTCATAAAGGTATTCTTTGGATTAAACATTTTTTGAATTCGGAACTTGTTCTTCCTTTCAATGAAATAAGTTCCGAAAATTTTGACAATTACAACAAATATTTTGTTAAGTATTTTGTCCATATAAAAATTATAGAACAAAGCAGTTATAATTAGAGAATTTAAAAACTTGTTTTAGGGCACACTCGTATATCCGTAAAAATATATACGATCATGGGACATCTGGTTGGCAAAGACATATACAAAACACTTGGAAATAAAATTGACAACCTTGCTTACAGGGTAAATAAGAATGATACTTTTTATACTATTTTAAAGGAGTTGTATTCCTCAGAAGAAGCAGAACTGGTAGTTAAACTACCATACCAGTTATCAACAATAGAAGAAATCCAAAGCGAAACAGACTATGATAAAAATCAATTACTAAAACTGCTTGAAGGTCTTTGTTCTAAAGGATTGGTTGCAGATTTATACATCAACGGTGCTTATCATTACACACCTTCCCCCATGGTAGTAGGTATCTTTGAATTTACAATGATGAGGACAGGTAAAGATGTAGATTCAAAACGGATGGCAAAGCTGTTTCACGAATACATGAACGATGATAATTTCTTCTCCGTTAATTTCTCACATAGTGAGCAGATTGCACCAATGAGGACACTCCCCCATGAAGAAACAATAAGGGAATCGGAGTTCACAGAAGTATTGGATTACGAAAAAGCAAAATCGATTGTTGAGTCGCATGAGAAGTTTGCAGTAGGATTATGTGCCTGCCGACACGAAAAATCACATGTTGGTGAAAAAAAATGTGATACTCCATTAGAAACATGTACCACAATGGGTAGTACAGTAGATTTTATGGTCAGGAACAATTTTGCAAAGGAAATTTCAAAACCAGTGATGTATGAGATCCTTGCCAGATCGAAAGAAAGCGGATTGGTATTTACCTGCGACAATGTTAAAAACAACGTTTCCTTTATGTGCCATTGCTGTAAATGCTGCTGCAATGCCTTACTGGGTATCAGAGAATATGGTTATGAGAATTCATTGGTTACTTCGAATTATATTTCAAAAGTGAATGAGGAGACATGTACCGGGTGTGGCAAATGTGCGAAAGCTTGCCCTGTTAATGCCATAAAAATGATACCTGTAGAAAATGGCGATCAAAAAAAGAGATTGCGACCTAAGATTGATGAGAACTTTTGTATAGGTTGTGGCGTTTGTTCTTTAAGCTGTAACAAAACAGATTCAATAAGGCTAACCAAACGTGAAAAGCGAGTAATACTTCCGGAGAATACCTTTGAAAGAATTATTCTACAAACTCTGGAAAGAGGGACTCTGAAGCATCAGTTATTCGGAAATCCCAAAAACATATCACAAAAATTCTTAAAAGGTTTCATAGGTGGATTCCTAAGTCTGAATCCTGTAAAAAAAGCACTGATTAGCGATAAATACAGGTCTTCATTTCTCGACGCAATAAAAAAAGGAGTAATAAAAAAGGACAGGGGGTTTCTTCTTGATTTGTAGCCCTTTTTTATTTTCCAGCTAATGCTTAAAACCCTGCGATATATTGTAGCTACTTTAGTTTCTGGAAACATTGAATATCAAATGATGATTAACGAATTATGATTGCAGAAGTGTATCTAGTATGAATTTCCTCGTACCTTCTTTACAATCGTTAATCGATATTCATCATTCATTAACTTCTAATCCATCGAATTTCATTCGATATTTAGTCCTATGTATTTCCAATGCATAGTGGTTTGGTTGAATTATTGCGCTACCGGGCCTCCCTTCGCGAGTAAGCTCAAAGTTGATGTAAGAACTGAAACTTCAGGTTTTATTCGTCATCAGACAAAAACTTACGACTTACTACTTGCTACTAACCACAAATTTGTTCTTACCTATTTTTATTGTAACTTTTATAAAAACCTAAAAGTTAAACTGATGAGAACTTTGCTAATTGCCATATTTATCCTGTCTTTTTGTATGAACTCCTATTCTCAGAACCTGGATCTGATTGTAACAAATCAAAACGATTCCATAATTTGCAGAATAGATAGTGTAACTGATTCAAATATTTTTTATCGGGATGCCAATGAAAACAACAAGGTTATATACGGATTTCAAATGATTGATATAGAATCTTACACCTACGATTTTGTGTCTGAAATACAATATTTATTAAAATATACCAATAAATACAGTAACCGTGAAAATGACGGAACTTATAAATATCTCAGGAAGAAATATGCTAAAATTCCTTATAAAACAAGGGAATCAGACAGGTACAGCCCGGATGCAGCAGGATTTCTTGCCCTGATTCCCGGTGTTGGGCATATATATACAGGTGAACCGCTGAGAGGTCTTGCATTTTTTGGTGGTATGGTTGGCTCCTTTTGGACTATGGTTGGAGGATTTGCCATGGCATGGGATGGTTCTCCACTTGGAGCTCCATTTTTTTTTGCAGGAGCAGCAGGAGTTGTTATTTTCTATATCTGGAATATTTTTGATGCAGTACAAGTTGCCAAAGTGAAAAATCTTGCCCTACGGAATAATGATATTTCGTTGAGGTTATTACCCAACGTTGAATTTTCAACTGCATACAATCAACCAGCAAATAATTTTGGAGTTAGGCTCGTTATAAACTTTTAGTTTGAGTTTGTAATATATTTTCTTCAATTTCTATACCTGCTGCATGGATTAAAGAGCTGAAAAATTGTTTTTATGCAAGAAGGTTTTAATCGGGCCCATTGATTGATCCGGCACTCGACACTCGGCACTCGTTTCTCCGGAGTTGCGTCAGCAGAGGATTTTATTTTGAAATTGGTTCAGTTTAAAATGAAACTAATTTTGATTTAGTTATTTTTAGTGAAATAATATATTATTCCGACATAAAAATCATTTAAGCTAAAATCTAACCTATATTGGTTATGTACATTTTTAACATTTTCAGAAAAATCGTAATTAGTATCAGGTTTTTCCACTCTGTAGTTGTAATATATTTGACCAATACTTCCGGAAAGTGCCCAATTATCTGAAATGAAATATATAATACCAGGCCTTGCACTTATTTGAAGTTCTAAAATATTTGATTCCTTTTCAATGTCTTCATAAGTGCTCCTTGATTTTCCAAATCCTGCATATAAGTCTACTGTTGATGTGAAGTATATATTCTCTCCTAACTTACTATATTTTGTCAGGTATGGATTGAGTTGAAGTAAATACTCTTTTTCCTTTCTTATATCAGTAATATCGTAATTAAAATTTTGGTAATTACGATATTCCTTTTCATAACGATATAAAATACCTATTCCTAAAACAAGTGATTCGGAGGTAAAATATCCAAATTTTGGGTTTAAATATATAGCAGAATATTTGGCATCAACGTCATATTGATCATCATAATAAGCATCAAACTGATCTGAATAATGTGCTCCATCAAATCCGATATCTCCTTCTACTAAGATTGTTCCTTTTTGCAACTGTGCATTGCTGAGAGCACACAAAAACATTGCAATTAAAAATATGTAGATTTTTTTCATGGCAGTTAATTTTTGGTTAATAATTATCTGGCTATAACAACGTAAATGGAATACAGAGCTGACTTAATAAGTTACAAAAGAATCTACTGAAACACAATAATCTTGCAACATATATGGCAACAATTCAAGCCTTTATGCAAATTTTCACAATGCCGATGCCAATTTGCAATTGGTGCCTTTTTGTTGAAAACAAAACTCAGAACCCGCAAAACAAAACACGGATCGCAGATCATTACCAACAGAGGGAATTACAGTTCTTCATAGGTTAGATAATAATCGTGTTGTATTTCAAATCCGCTTGTTCTTGTTTGTGTCATTTTAACTTCAAATGGTTTATTTGCATACAGAAATGTTTTACACTCAAAAAAAAATTCACGAAAAATTGTGGGGCCATCCTTTATTACCGTAAGCTTTAATGGAAAATTTTTGCTGCACTTTGGGATTAAATCTGTCAACTCATCAAAGATATTATGTGGATTTGTAAACTCTTTCATTATACGGGGAATATTGCTGAAATAAAACGGGTTCTCAATATCTGAATACTCATAAACATATTCTGTGATAATTGGAGTTGATCTGGTTTGCAGCCAAAACTCATTTACGATTCGAATCAGGTTATCACCTTTCCATTCATAATAAAATTCGATAAATTTATACGGCAAATTCCATGAAGAAGAAATTATTTTTCCATTTTTTAAACCATAAAATTCTTTATGACCTTCCCCATAATCAAAGTAATTCTCAACTACGAGAGAGTCAGAATAGATATATTTAATTGAGTCAGTTAAATCGTATTCGTTACTTGTATTTTCGAATGAGAAATGAATTTCTTTTAATTGCTTGTTATTGAAACGATATTTTGAAATAAAAATTTTTGGAGATGAATAACAATACAAGTCAGTCACATCTTCCCCAGAATATTCATATTTGTGGTAAACCAATCCTAACTAACTGTAAGCTTCATGAGACACTTCGGTTATTCTTCCCGGTAGGTAGTCTGGTATATCATCATCTTCTCTATTACATGATATCAAAACGATAAGTGCTGATAAAATAATTAATATCTGTTTCATTTAAGTCATCTTAATGAATCCCCTGCTAGTTCAGATTTGCAATTGGGACCTTTTTATGTAAACAAAAAACATTACATCATTTTTATTTTTTCAACCTTGTTAGCTGAGGCACGATTTACAAAATCGCGCCAGGGGGGTGTATAATCTACATTGTTTTATATGTTATTTGATATTCGATATTATCAGTTAGTACAATTTCGTATAAATTTTTGTCAACCTTAACAATTTCACCAACTGATGATTTTGGTTTTTTTGAAGACTTGAAACGACAAATTCCATTTGGCATATCTGCTTTTAATTTAATGGTATTTTTGTCCATATAAACTTTTACAAATCCGTGTTTTACCGGAACCGATGCATCAAACCAATCTAAGCCGGATAAGTTTGGTTCAATAAGGTACGACTTATATCCAGGTTCTAATGGCCTTATTCCGGCTATATACTTACCAATGATAAGAATAGGGCCGGCACCCCACAAGTGACAGAGGCTTTTGCCATACGGTCGTCCGCTCCATTTATAATGGTTAACGCCTACAAGGCTTGAAGTAAAATCTTCCCAGAAAGTGGTTGCGCCAAGTTCCAGCATTCCTTTGCAATACTCCCTCATTTTATTCACAGCATATTCATGTTCGTTCATTTCGCAAAGGGCAGACCATTCAAAATATCTGTGAAATGGTGCTTTCACTTCCGGTATCGAATCGTTCAAAAGTACATGCTTCTTCACCAGTGATTTTTCCCGTTCATCAAGCATATCCATTAAAAGCGCATAGTAATTTGCATACCTCGTTACCAGGGAGGGATTATAAGGACTTAGTTCTATTTTGTCCTTCTCCTTAACCGTATCAACAACATGATACACAAAGCCGTTAAGGCTGTCATTCCAAAGTGTTTCTTTAATTTGTGGTTTTAATCGGAATGCTAATGAATCGTATATTGCAGCTTCCTCTTTTTCGTCGATGATGTTTGCCATTTCAGCCATCGAAGTAAGGCTTTTCCAAAACAGCACCTGCTCCAGGGAAATTATCCCATAACCAGGTCTTATCTTGCTCCAATCAATGAAAACCCAATCAACATTCCAATCAACGTCAAAAAAACCATCATCGTTTGTTTTTTCTAAACAATAATCCATCATAGATTTCATATTATCGAAGTTTGCATAAATAAAGCTGGTATCTGCAGTATAAAGAAAATGGTTGTAAATGTTTATAAACCAGTAAAAAGTATATTCAGGGATGGTGTTTATGTGATGTATAACAGGATCGTGCCCCCTAAGGGCTATAAGTGAACGGCGTACAATATCTTCATCGAAATAGTGGTAATAATTTAATGGAAGGCCAATAAACACATCACCCGACCAGCACCATCTGTCACGTTTTATACCATCGGTCATTAATTCACGGGTGTTCAATTCAAGTGTTCTCGACGATGCTTTAAATATTTGGTTAAGTAAAGTATCAGAACACTCGAATGTCCCTTTCTTTTTTACCGGTAGATATTCATATAAATGAGAAACATTACCTATACTTATTCCACTATCAGGTTGAACAGACACGTAACGAAAAGCCATTGGTACAGGTAGCGTGTCATTGCCTGGAGACATAAAATCAATGCTTCTTGTTTCCCAGGTTTCTGCAATTTTTCCTGCAAGGGCCTCTTCTTTCGATTCGCCGTAAACAATAAGGATTTTCCCGTTACCTTTAATGTCTTTCAATAGAAGGCGTCCGAATGTTTCTTGTCCAAAATCGGCAAAAACAGAAGTGTCATTACGTTGCAAATTAAGAGGTTCAATCTCTTTTTCTTCTAAGCTGAATTCTCCCGGAGGTTTGTCAGGCTTGTTAAAGGTCCAGATTCCCGGAGTATTCTGTTTGAATCGCCAACCAAAAGATGCATTCCATGTTGTATCGGTTATTACAGTTTTACCTTTTATCAGGAGCGATGGTAAAGTTTTATAATTTACGACTTCAATTTGAAGATTGTGTGTACCTCTGGGAATTTGGACTTTTTCGGGATCAAAATCATAAATTCGATTATTGTTGATCATTAGCGTGAAATCACCATCGGCGTATATTGAAATGATTTCCGGCCTATTTACCGTAACCGTTTTTGAGAATAAAACTTTACCATAAGGTGCATCAACACGCCACAATGGAGGATAAATTTGGTTTCGTTCTTTCCTGAGTAAGGATGTTTTTTTATTTAGAAAGACTTCAAAATCTCCCGGATACCAAATCCACCTGGCGCTATCAGAATAATCAACATCCTTGAAAGCGGGGAATTTCCAGCGGTCTTCGTTTTTTAGATAATTACCTGATGCAATTGCCCCATTTGTATCCAAAACAGCCCAATCGCTTTGTACAAACCCAGGATCCGCAGTTTCCAAACAATTATAACTCTTATTAGTTTGTCCAAGCATAAAAAACCAGGCTTTTGAATTATTACCCGGATTTGGCATACAACTGGTCAACAGCATGTCTGTACCATTATAAGAGGTGTCTGTTATAATTTGGGTATCTAAAACCTGGAAAGGAAAATAGTGTAGGTTATTCTTAATCCATATATTATTATCTTGATTTCCTATTGTAAAAACATTCTGATTACTCGAATCCATATTAATAGCCTGGGAATCTGTAACAACCTGTGAATTTGGGATAATTTTGCTAAGCCTATCAATGATCGGATTAAATAAACTTGATTTTGTAGTATCTGGTGCATTTGTAGGTTTGATTAATACACATTCTTTTGTTTCCTGAAAAATTTTGAAAAAGGGTCCCTGAAATGCGTTACTACCAGTTTCCTGGGCTACAATATTGAATGATACGATAAACAAAATAAAAATCGTAAAGAAATACTTGTTGCTTTTCATATTGTTGGGTTCAAGATTAAGTATCTAAAAATTGTAAATAACTTTACATTTTTTTGTTATTCAGATTGTTGCGGTCTAAAGTTCGCTCTAAAGAACTTTAAATATTTGCAAGAGACTTTTTGCATCAATATATAAACGCTAACAGAATTTGCTTTTCTATTCAATTACGAGAACTTATAATAAATGGTTCAGCTAATGTCTTTTTTAAAATACAGCTTGCCCCAATATAAAGATCAACTGAAAAAAATTATGAACCAGCAACACCAATAAGCTCGATACCCAAAAGTAATTTAATCTTACAGGTCTTCAGTACTATCATAATACGAGTCTACATAATCCAAATATTTACAGGTTCTCATTGGAGAACTATTTGAACCTTTACTAATGATTCTCGTAATTAGAAAAAGAATATAAGTATCGATAAGTATATAAAGATACATTACAGCCTGTTTGATCACTAACCAAAAATTCAAAAAAATGAAATCAGAATCAACCAGAACTTTAAAAATTTTATTAATTGTTGGTGCAGTGTTGTATTTACTTTTTGTAGCATTGACTATATTTATTGATTCGTATCCTATTTTTAAACCATTCGGTTTAGAAGAAATACTCTTGCTTATTTTCATTGCAGGTTTTGTATTGGCTTGGGCGGATAAGAATAAGGCTGCAGGTATTATATTAATGATATGGAATGCAGGAATCTGGATTCTTGATCTTTATGTAATCAGAGAAGAGGATTACAGCATGTTAAGTGCAGTGGCGTCTTCTTATATGATTCTTGGTGCATTTTTCCTTCGTGAATGGTATAAAACCTCCAAGGCAACTGTGCCATCGGAACCTCAGCAATTGAAATTCATACTTCGTGTACTTCTAATCAATTATGCTGTTTTATACTCCATTGTTGTCCTTTCAGAACTTTTTGCCGGAGAAGGAGTCAATTTTTTCAGTTTCCCTTTTATTATATTTCCTCTGTTGCTTCTGATATTTGTGGTAGGTTTTCTGTTATCATGGAAAAGGGAAATTATTGCAGGATATATATTTCTGGTTTGGTGTGCAATTTTGATATTTGGAACTTTTGCCTACTCTGAAATTATGAGATTAGGACCTTGGATAGTATTTGGCATACCGATACTGCTGCAGGGAGTATTTTATTTAGAAAATCATAAAAAATTTAATCCTCTATAGAAATTTAGATTCGAAGATCAATTTCAAAAACGTCAATCCTTAGTTCAACAAGAAGTCTGATATAAAACACTGCTGTGCCAATTTCGGCTTGCCATAGGCAGGTGTAATTAGTGCCTTTTGTTAAAAACAAAAAATCAAAATTACAAAGCTCAGAACCCGCAAAACCAATAAGCCCGATACCTAAAAGTATCTTTTTAATTCTTTTGTTTTTGTAAAACAAAACACGGAGCGCAGATCCACGCCGGCGTGTGATCCGTCAGCCGAGGTAACCACCTCAAAAAAATAAAAACCCTCCGCTGCCGAAACAACGGAGGGCAAACTGTTGTGATTTTTGGAACCAATGGATTAAATCATAAATTGACTGGTTCCCGATACAGTTTTTCCAACTTCATATTTGAAATTATTGTTATTCATGGCATTCAAGACCTTCGCCAATTATATTGGTAGATTCTGAAGCCCCGGCGCCGAAAATTACCTGGTTGAAGTTATTTCTAATTTCAGAATTTTTGATGTTATTCAGAAGAATTGTTGGAGGAGTAACTCCACAAAGGTTATTGTCTTTAACAACCCAGTTATTACCAACTATACATGCAATTCCACCATACATTCCGCTTCCTTCAACACAATTATTCTTTACCTCGACATTGCTTACAAACTGAACACCCAAACCCAAATCTCCGGTAAACTGGATGTAGTTATTTTTAATAGCCGAATGTCCGTCAGGTCCGTCAACAGATACGCCCCAGGCATTTCTTTTTAGAAGAACAACTGGTCTCCAGGCATCTTTAATCTCGTTATTCAAGATTGTCCAACTATGGTTTAGGAAAGAAAAGACACCAAATTGACACGATTTTAAATGTGAATTTTTTACAGTCACCGAAGCATTCTCATGATAAAAAGCACTTGGAGCTATGCACCCGCTGGCATTTTCAACCTTTACATTTTTAGCCTCAAAAGTTCCGCTTGAATTACCAAATGCGGCAAGCCCGTAAAAAACGCTAAAATCGTTGTAATTGTACTTTTCATCTTTATCACCCGTTATCGCAATATTTTTATAACAAACATTAAGATTAATAGGATTTCCCATATCGTTATCCAGATTTTCGTAGTGCACATTAATAGCCTGTAACGAATTAAATTCCATCTCCTTAGCTTCTCCTTTCCACCGAAGATAAGGAGTACAGGGTTCATCTACCTGAATCGACAAATCTGAAACAGTTACTGTTCTTATTTCAGTATTGTACTGATGAGGAAAACAAAACATAAATCCCCCGTCATTTGATTCCAGTTTCCAATTTATTGAAGGGCTTTCGGTTCTGTCGAACAACAAACCAGGGGCAGTTCGAATGATCGTATTTCCCATTCCAGAGCCTTTTAAAGTTCCATTAAAATCCCAGCAAATAACGCTTCTATGCAGGTAAAAAGTTCCAGGTGCCAGTTGCACCGTTTCACCCGGTCCTGCATTTTGAAGTGCTTCTTTAATATTTTGCCAATCAGTTTCAGCTTTGGTGGATACATCGGTAGAAGGGCATGGCTGCACCATTACTTTTACAGCCTTTTTCAGCATTGGATCAGGTTGATCCGGGAACAGTTCATCTTTCTGGCAGCCTGCTAGAAAACCAACAAAGGTTACAATCAAAAAAAGAAATTTAAATAGTCTCATTTTCCAAGATTTTAAAGGTTAAAACATTCTTGATTCCTAGTTACAAACTGTTTTACCAGCCGTTAATGCACCAGTGCTGTAATCATAGTATAATGTCCCGATGTAGTGCGATCCCTGATCACCAATTAAATTATAGGTCCAGTAGCCTTCCCAGTGATCAGTTTTTATCCACTTATCAGATTCTTTAATTTTAAATACTTCACCAGATGCGCTCTCCACAGTTCCCTTAATTTGAATAATTTCTTTGGCCAGTATTGATCCATTTTTAAAGGCGCGAAAAATAGTGTGTACCGTAATTTCACCTCCTGCCAATACATCTACCACCTCTCCATCGCAAACAACGGGAGACCAAAAAGTCCCCACACTCCAACTCTGTTCTGCTTTATTTGCTTTGTCCTGAGCCGGAACCGAACTTGTGACAAATCCTATAAACAGAAACGCCAACATAAATACTTTTGCTTTCATTTTATTAAATTTTTAAGTTATACAATGCGGATTGAAATTGATTTAATCCATATACAAGTTCTGAAGAACCGGCAGGCAGTACATAGAAAGCTGGTTGCAAATGCTTGTAAACTCAGAGGGATAAATGTTGCAAGTTGTACTTTGGTTGAATAAGTGAAACAATAATTTCAGAATCCGTCAGGCGACGGAGAAATGATATTATTAAGTTGAACTGATCCCGATCATGAAACGCATCGGGATCCGAAGTTTACGGTTCCAGTTGAGGCAAACCCATTTTTTCGCGGATGGCCATAAAACGGGGATTGGAACGAAGGGGTTTATATTCAAGGAAAGTGGTAGATGATGGTCCTAAGTATCCAGTTTCATATGCTACTTCAAGCATATCCATGGCATTTTCATACTCTCCCAGCATGGCATAAAAAATCGCCTTAGTACATTTAGGCTCAAAATTCTGTAACGAAGTAACCCACCTTTTAATTTCATCAATTCCTCCTGTTTGATAAACACTGTCAACTTGTTCTTTGTTCCACAACCCCATTACGTCAGTTGATCTTTTCATACAATCCAAAACTCCTGAATCGTTCTTTGAGGCAAGGTATATATCAAATTCAAGGCTAAGTGCACGGGCAAATTCACTATCCAGGTCAAGACACACTTGTATATCTTTTAATGCTTCATCAAATTGTTCCAGATCATAATAGAAACGAGCACTTTGAAACCGAATGATTATGGAAAACGGATCCAATTGCATAGCCTTGTCAATATGCTCCCGGGCTTCTTCATTTCGCCCCAGGATATTTAAAAGTTCTGCATAATACTGATGAGCAGTTGAATAATTGGGTTTAACCTCCAATGCTTTTTGAAATTCTTTTTCAGCTTCTTTCCATTTTCGTTTGTATGTCTTGTTTATATCTGCGACTACTGTATGTGCCTCTGCCAGATCTGGGTCAATCTCCAAGGCTTTTTCTGCCATTTCATTCGCCTTATTAAATCTGGCTTTTCGATCATCAGGACTATATAAAGTTAACAGGTAATAATTATCTGCCAATCCTGCGTATGCTTGGGCATATTCAGTGTCAATCTCAAGTGCTTGCTCGTAATATTCAATTCCTTTTAGAAGCTCCTCCACTCTGCGTTTTGAGGAATAGAAACGCCCCAACCTGTAATATTCAAATGCCTGCAAACTTTTTGTCTGATCCTGTTTTAACGATTCCAATTCAGTGTTTGTTAATGCCAGCGACAATTCCGAAGCAATTTCACCTGCAATTTCGCTTTGAATTCTGAAAAAATCGGACAGATTCCGGTCGTATTGTTTTGATAAAACGTGGTTGTCGGTTTTTGTATCGATCAATTGAATTGATATTCGGATATTGTCTTCAACCCGTTGAACCGAACCTTCCACAACATGACTGGCGCCAAGCAGTTTTCCAATCTCAGGCACTGTTTTTTCGCCTTTTTCGCGGAACATCTCAGAAGAGGTTCGCGAAATCACTTTTATATCTTTTATGGTTGCCAACCGGTTAAGCAGATCCTCCACAACACCATCGGCAAAATATTGCGTATTTTCAATTTCGCTTAAATTGTCGAAAGGAAGAATGGCAATGGAGATCTCTGAACGATTGGTTTTGCCTTTTGAAAAATGAATTCCAGCCCAGGTTAAAACAGTTGCCAGTAAAACAAAAACGAAAAATAATACCGGCCATTTTATTCTGCTGCTGACTTTAGCTCCAGAACTAAACTGCTGACCAACAAATACTTTATTACCTTTCCGTACCTCGCCGGGAGAAACCTGGTAGTGTTTTTTAAAAACCTTGTTGAAATAACTGGGACTGTTAAACCCAACTTTATAGGCAATTTCGGCAGAAGTGTAATCGCTGTTTTCAAGCAGTTCCTTTGCTTTTTCCAACCTCATTTCAGTAATGAGTTCTGAAGCCGATTTGCCCGTAATTTTTTTAAGTCGGCGGTGTAGCATCGACCGGCTTATGCCCACTTTTTCGGCCAATTCCTCTACAGAAAAATCTTCATGAGCAATATTCTCATGAATGATCTCACAAATTCTTTTATAAAATTCGCTTTCCATTAAGGATAAATTTTAGTGAACAGTTGCCTTTACTTTTTGGATATATGAATTTACGAATAAATAAAACGATTAACAATATTGATCAAAAGCTTAAATCCTTCGCTGGGTCTGTCAATCGGGACACCGCCGGTGCCAATTTGTAAACGGAGCGTTTTTGCTGACAACAAAAAATCAAAATCATAAGATTTAGAGCCCTCAAAACAAGACACGGATCGCAGATCTGCTCCACATGTGAAGAGTGCCTATTCTTTTTTACACTCTAAAACCCTATACAAAGAGTAACAGCAGGCTGAAAGTTTTGAGTTGCCAGATTATATTGAGCACTTGGTTTTAAATCAAGTTTAATATTATTGTCAGCTATTGAAATTATATCATTAATTCTTTTAAGTCTTGATGAACCTGTAATAAGTTTTGGTAGCCCAATAATAGTAGCTCCCATTCCTCCCAGCAACATAAGTCCTCCAAGTGCCGCTGTCCCTTCATCCCCCATACTACCAGACCAAGCCGCATCAAATAACAGAACTCCTGTAAAAGCAGAAACAGTACCAGCGATGCTCAAGATCTTTCCTGTTTTTTGCAAATCAAATGCTTTGTTATAATAAACATCAAGTTCTTCTGTTGAAAGCTTCTGAAGATTTTCAATGGAGTATGGCTTTTGAGCCTGAATAGAAAAAACCAGGAGGCATAACACTGAAATGATGATGATCTTTTTCATGACAGCAAATTATGGGTTCTTGAAATAAGCTACGAAATAACTAATTGAAAGTTAACCGATATTGCGATGTATATCTCAACCGATCAACCCGGCTACCGCACGAATTTGCAGTGAATTTTATTTTATTTCAGGCGAAAAATGTTTGAAACGCTCATGGTAAATTTCTAACTGTTCTTTAGGTAAAGCCTGCTCATAGCGTGTGCAAATACCTTGTTTATCAATGAACACTTTCAGGTAAGATTGATTTTGTTGGTAGATTGTATATTCAGGATCATTAGTTGCTGTGTTAACGTTACTGGTAAAGGTCCATCCCTTAATGTTACCAGCTGGATCAGTTTGGGCATTATACGTTATTTTTGATTTATTGGGAGTTAAATACATGCCTTTACTGTAAGCCTCGTATATAAATATCTTTCCACCGTCAGATGCCGATTCAATGCGGGTTGGAGCTCCAAGCAATTTATAAATGGCCATCTCATTCCGGCCAATTAGCGCATTATCAAAAGATTGGTCAATGGTATTTCTGCTTGTTGAACAAGAAAAAAGAATCAAGACAATTCCCATTATTAAAATAAAATTCTTCATAAAGTCTAACCGTTGTTTTAATACAGTAATTAGAATATCAAAAAATCATCTGAAATAAGCAGATAAAATGTTGACTCGTTGCCTTTTAATTAAGAGAATTGTCGGAGATAATTTATTTTTATCTCGATCTGTTGTTTATTCTGTTGCGGAATTCTCAACCAGTTTAGTGCAGCCTCAAGAGTAGAAAAGACCTGGTATTTTGAAGATTGTTTATAATTATGAACAAACTCCACAGCGCGGTTGAGTTGCGCTGAAGTTGCTAAAATGGCAAATTTTTTCAGGCCTGTTTCTTTCAGGTTATCATACACGAAATTACTCAGGTTCTCTATATCTTCGGAACTCTGTTGAATGTTTGCTTTCGTAATATCTATTAAAACAAAATATTCTTCTTTGAAAAAAGGATTGGATTTTATTTTCGTAATTATTTTATCTACACTGCTCTGATCCACCAGGTTGTTGTGCGAAACGATAAGTAACCCCAGACTTTCAACAATATGAAGATTTTCTAATGAAGACATTCGTGTACTTTTTCGAGTTAATTAGGATTAAAGAAAGTAAAAATTTTTGAATAAGTATGTTTTTGAATATTTGGGAGTTGAAGGGCTGAATGCAAAAATGCGTGAATTCACACCTTCTACCTTTCATTCACTCAACTCTTCAATTATTAAAAAGGAGAACACCTCCCAAACCGGCATTCTCCTTCCTTTAATAACGAAGCTGTATAAAAAATCATTCCTCAAGGAAAGTCATAAGTTCTTTATAGCCATCCAATTCTTTGATGTCTTCAGCCAAATATGATTCAGCCATATTAATACCTCCCAGTTCTTTTACTCTCGACCAATCTTCCATAGCTCCATCTTTATTTCCTCTTCCATACCGACATATTCCTCTTAAAAGCAGAGTGCTACAATCGTGGGGCAAGTAACGAACTGCCTGATCGAACATATTTTCGGCTTTTCTCAAATTATGTTTTTCATAAAGGTTGATGCATGCTTTAGTGAAATAATTTTCAGCTCTTTGTTTAAATGTTTCTATTGTAGTATTTAAATCACCGTTCGATGAAAAGGTTACTGACACCTCTTGTGGCATTGCTGCATATTTGCCGTCCTTTAAAGCGGGTTTCCACATTCCGTTTGTGTTTTTAATAACCCTTATAAACTCTTCATCTATATCAGATGATACGCTATTAACTACTTTCAAATCGGTAATCTGGCCGGTTGATGTTACAACAAAGCTCACAACCTCGGTTCCTTCAGGAGTTGATTCGTCAACAACATAGTCTAAGTTGGCGATAATGTAATCGCGAAAACGATTAGTACCTGTATTTTCAAGATAAACAATATTTCTAACTCCTGTAAAAAGTGGTGGAGAAACTTCCACTTCGTTAATGTTGGTTCTAAACTCCCGGGTTTCTTTTTGTGCAGTACAAAAAATTGTACAACACACTACAAAAAAAATAATGAATATAGTTTTCATGGTAATAAATTTTTAGTTAAACATTAGTTCTGAATCCTGTTAATTCACCTCCTTTCCGGTATTAAAATGTTAGAGAATAAGTTACGACAATATACGTTTTGCAACATAGCACTTATGTTGCAAGATGTACCACTAATATGATTTATCTTTAATATATGTTGCAGGTCGTTAGTGTTCCACCACATTTAACATAGATTCCTCTCTTTTCAAGGATTGATAAAAGATTAAGGGAAGAAACTGGAAGGTTATAAATATCTGAGAAACAGAAAAGGGCAGTTCAACAACTGCCCTTACTAATGTTAACCCCCAAACACACAGATGATCTGAACGATCATCTATTTTAAAATTACAAATAATTTTTCTTTTATCCAACATAATACTCATTAATTATATCTTCTGCGGCAGCAAGGATTAAAATGAATAGCCAAATCCCGGTAGTGGAAATCCAGCTTTGCCGGGGATGTAGGAAAATCCAGCTTTTAAAACCTTATTAGAAGCGTAACAGCAGGCTGATAGTTTTGTGTTGCCAAATTATATTGTACACAAGGCTGAATTTTAATCCCAACATCATTAAAAGCGGTATTCTTTATTGAATGTATTCGTTCCAGCCTAGCTTTACCTGTAAGATTCATTGGAATTACTACACCTAATACTCCAATTCCTGCAATACCTAACATTCCAGCAAGAACACCAGTACTTAGGTCATTGGGGCCTAAGATTTTAAAAACACCTGCTCCCCCAACAACACAAATCCCAATAATAGTCATTGTTTTTCCTGTTTTTTGAAGTTTCAATGCATTGTTATAATAAACATCAAGTTCTTCCTGTGAAAGATTTTGAAGATTCTCAACCGAGTATGGCTTTTGAGCCTGAACGAATGATACAAGGAGGCATAACACTGAAATGAAGATGATCTTTTTCATAACAGTTTATTTTGGTTACTTGATATAAATTACGGAATAAGCACGTGAAAGTTAACAGATAACGAATGTTCAATGACAGATCATTTAAACATTCGGGCATTAATTCAACTCCAAGTTCTTTAAATTTCGAGTGGAGTGTAGAAATTTGCCTATTGCTTATTTTAGCATTCAAGCATTACAGCATTCAAGCATTACAGCATTCAGTCCTTCAACACCTCAGTCCTTAACTCTCTCCCATCGTTCGGCAATTTGTTTTACCACCTCCATGTGGTCGTATTCGGCACAGTGACCTACCATTGGTGTAAACGAAATTACCGCATCAGATTCAGGATTTTTCATTCGTTTCAGCATGCCATCGAATTTGCGGAGAGCAGGATTTAAATAAAAGTTGTCCATATCGGCTCCCCAAATCCAAAGTTTACCCTGAAGTTTCGGGCCCAGGGTTTCCCAGTTATTTTCGACATAACGTTTCAGGTCGTGCCTTTCCCAGTATTTTGCAACTTCCCTGTCGATATCACCCGTTACCGGATCGAACAGTGGTTTTGGCAAACCGTTTTCTCCCTTGGGACTATAGAGGGCCGTAAACGCACTGAACTGCCCTCCGGAGTTGAGATAACTGTTGGAACTTCCCAAAACATTTTCGAACTGGATAAACGCTTTCTGCGAAATGCGCGGTTCCCCGTCAACATCTCTTACAATGGGTCGTAAATAGCCGTATTCGTTAATAAAAGCATTCTCATCTTTGTAAATATTAACCAACTGATTTTCCTCAAAGTCCACAGGATCGGGGCTGTACGAAAAACAACCGTTAAAAAAATCGGGATAGAACAATTGCAATGCCAGCGAAACCCAGCCGCCGGTTGAACATCCATCAACAAAACGCGACTCAGGTGTTCCTATTCCGCGATATGTTTTTTCGATAAATGGAACCAGTTCTTCAGTAAGGGCTGTGCCATATGGTCCGCTGTTTTCCGAATCGAGCTGATAACAATCGCCGAAAGGTCCTTCGCCATCGAGGAATACATTAATAATCTGCGGCGCTTCGTCCGACATCCACCAATTGTAAAACGCGCTTCCTTCCCGGGCCAACTGTTGCGCGCGGTAATAGCGGCCACCATACCCAGCTATGTTATATCTTACCGGATATTTTTTACCGGGGTTCTTATAATAACCCGACGGCAGCAAAACTGCAGCCTTTATCTTCATTTCTTTTCCCCAAAACTCCGAAACCAATTCGCTTTTTAAATCCACCAGCTTCAGGAATTCTGTTTCGTTGAAAGTTCTCTGTGGTATTATTTTCTCCACCGGTATTTCCAGCGTAGTATTTTTATTCAACTCCAGTGAAACCACATTACTATACAAATTCCCCGGAGCATTTATCCCCGATTCTTTTGTATCCTGATCCCATAAAACCTGAACATTGTAACTTCCTTCCGGCAGTTCATCGAGGTTGGTTTCGACCGATTTTGTCAGCTTTTTTGAGGCATCAAAAACAAAAGGTTTGGTTTCTTCCCAATCGAGATTTAGGGCAAAAATCTTATTGCTGATATTGGGCCATGTATTTCGGCGAGGTTCCATAATTCGGCCCCGGCCGGCGCCCTCGTTTTTGCTCACAAACAAAAACAGCCTTCCATTTGATTGAAATTGTTGTTTTACCTTTTCAGAAACAGAGGTTTTTACTTTCAGAGAAAAGGTGTTTTGTGCAATAACTCCGGTTGAAATACCAATACAGAGTGCAATAATGAGCAACAGATTTTTCATAGTGAATACAGATTTTTTTGAAGGAGATTAAAATACAAATTATTTTTTCACGAACCCGAAGTTTGAACGTCTGATTTCCCATATTTAAGATATTGAAAAAAACTTTTGTTCACTCCTGCATTTAACAAAAAACACTATCTTTGTCCGCGTAAAATTAATGCATGTTAAAAATTAATTTGGATTCCGTGAAGTAAATAACCTTAGGTGTTTGGCCTTCGGTTATCCTTTATTTGAACTCAGGCATATTCTTGCCGGAGTTATTTTTATACCCGTTTATTACAAACCGCCTGAAACCATAAAACACAATAATAGTATATTGGTTTGGGCACAAATTATTACAAAATGAGTAACGAAAATAAATCAATACACGAATTCGATGTAAATTTAATCTGCGAATATTTTTCAAACCTGGAACGCCAGGGACCGGGAAGCCCCGAAGTAACAATTAAGGCATTAAGTTTTATCGATAACCTTACGCAAGAATCCAGCATTGTGGATCTTGGTTGCGGTACAGGTGGACAAACCATGGTACTGGCACAACATGCACCGGGGCAGATAAAAGGGATCGACCTCTTTCCAACATTTATCGATCTTTTTAAGGTTAACGCACAAAAACAGAACCTTCAGAATCGTGTTCAGGGTTTAGTCGGATCAATGCATCAACTTCCGTTTCATCGCGAAGAGTTAGACCTGATCTGGTCGGAAGGAGCCATTTACAACATTGGTTTTGAACGTGGGTTGAAAGAGTGGAAAGAGTTTCTAAAACCGGGTGGATACGTTGCAGTTAGCGAAGCGTCGTGGTTTACGGAAGAACGGCCGCAGGAAATCGAAGAATTCTGGATGGATGCTTATCCCGGGATCGATACAATTCCAAATAAAGTAGCACAAATGCAACAAGCAGGTTACGTACCGGTTGCATCTTTCATTTTGCCAGATAAATGCTGGACCGAGGACTTTTATGCACCGCAAGTTGAAGCAAAAAAACTTTTCCTGAAAAAACATGCAGGCAACAAAGCTGCCGAAGAATTTATTGCAAATCAGAACCACGAGGAGAAATTATACAACAAGTATAAAGCCTACTATGGTTATGTATTTTATATTGGGAAAAAGTTGAACTAATTAAAAAGGATTCTCCTGTTTTGCAGGGCAATCCTTATTGTTTCTTTTGAATAAAGTGTATGGATTTTCACATAACAACGACTAAAACGCTTCACCTATCCGAAAGTAAATTCCCCAGTCGTCCTTGCCAACCGCAGCATCAATGCCAACGTTAAACTTTGCTGTTTTAAACGCCTGGTAACGATACCCCACTCCTATGCCGGGATAAAGTCCCCAGTCGAAATCCTCATTTGTTGAACCATAAATAGTAGCAACTCCCGCAAAACCAACCAGTCCCATTCTTTTCGCAAAATTAAAACGGTATTCTCCCTGGCAGGCCATCATTCCATCTCCACGATATTTCCCCTCGGAATATCCCCTGATATCCTTTCCTCCGATAACAACCTGTTGTTCAAAGGCGATATCACCCAATCCAAACGTACCTGAAAAGCGCGCGGCTACCACATCTGTTCCTTCCCGAACCGGAAAATACTGGTTGTACTCAGAAATAATCTTATTTGATTTTACATCGTTGCCAAACCACAATGGATACGAATTCCACCTTAACTTGATCTGATTTCCGGTGGTTGGATAATAAACCGCATCGCGACTATCCCACAAAGCCACATACGCCAGAGAATGGGTAACCGTATTCGATTCTGATATAATGTCATCTTCGTAAGATGTTGAATGATGAGCATACGTATAATTAAAACCTGCGTAAAGTGTTTTAAAAACCTTTCGCTTAACACCTCCACTAACAATTGTTGTTTTGGTTTCATAATCATAAAAACCTGCCGGGACATCCTTATCATAATAAAACTGGGAGAAATGATTTCCGGTAGCGCAAACCAAATGAATCCTCCACTTGTCTTCGGCAAAATGAAACCGGTTAAAGAAGCTCACAAATTTCGAACCATTTGTGGTAAAAATCGCCGTCATTCCCGATAAGGATTTGGGTGAAACCGTATCGTTTGGATTTAATCTATACATTGCCATCGGCAGAGCACCATAAATAAACTCAAGATTTCGATTATAACTCATAAACGGCATTACATTAAAATCAAAATTTTTCTCGTCTTTTGCCCGATTATCAGAAATGCTGTCGGTTACTGCCGTTTGACCCAGAATCGTAAATGAAATAAGCGACATTAATATAAAGATGGTACATTTTCGCATTTTACAGGTAGTGGATGGTTTCTAATTGCTTCTTCTAATTTAAACAAATTCAACCACATAGTTGGAATATCATACAATTAGTAACTAAAATTATTTGCATTTAGAAACAACAGTAGTTGTTTTTAGACCGGGAAATAATTTTACAATTGTTTAGTTCTTTTAATCTTGAGCAACAAGCCACAAGTTGCGAGTATTTTCCTATTGCGAATTGCCTTCTGCCAATTAAAATTAAGGGTTGCTGGTTTTCAATTTTTCAGTCCTTCAGTCCTTACTCCCTTTAGGGCACAAAAAAAGCCCGCATGCGCGAGCTTCAATGTCTTTATGTTGAGCGGACTATTCCTCGATAGCGATTGCTTCAACAGGACAAACTTCTGCGCATGAACCACAGTCAGTGCAAAGTTCCGCGTCGATGGTGTAAACATCACCTTCCGAAATCGCGTCAACCGGGCACTCATCGATACAAGTACCGCATGCAATACATTCATCTGAAATTTTGTATGCCATAACAATGAATTTTTTAAGTTAAACATTAACGTTTTAGCAAATGTACAAAGTTTGATATAAAATCAAAGTTCACAATTCAGTAATTTATGATGTTTTACAGACTAATGGCATAAAACACTAATAACAAGACAATTACACACTTTTACACTATTAATATACAATTAATCTAGTTTTTAGTATTTTTGGTTATAAATATTACTATGGAGACAAACCATATTATTACTGCATTATTACTAACAGTTTTTGCCGGTCTTTCTACAGGAATCGGGAGTGCCATTGCATTTTTTGCCAGGCGTACCAACACAAAACTCCTCACTTTATCACTGGGTTTTTCAGCCGGTGTAATGATTTATATTTCGTTTGTTGAAATCTTTCAGGAAGCCAAAGAAAGCCTGACCGGACACTTTGGCGAATTTACGGGAGTTCTATATACAATAATTGCATTTTTTGGTGGAATGTTACTAATCGCTCTTATCGATAAGTTCATACCAAACTTTGAAAACCCCCACGAAATACGATCACTCGAATCAATGGATAATAAAAGCGAAGCCAAACACTTTAATAAACTTTACAGAATGGGGATAATGACCGCATTAGCTGTTGGCGTCCACAACTTTCCGGAAGGGATCGCCACTTTCATGTCGGCAATTAACAATCCTTCGCTTGGTATTGCCATTGCCGTTGCGATTGCAATCCATAATATTCCCGAAGGAATCGCTGTTTCGGTGCCTATTTACTACGCAACCGGAAATAAGAAAAAAGCATTTATATATTCTTTCCTTTCAGGGTTAGCTGAACCGGTTGGAGCAATTTTGGCATACCTGGTTTTAATGCCCTTCCTGAATTCGGGAAACAGTGAGGTTGTTTTTGGAGTTGTTATGGCCGGAGTTGCTGGAATCATGGTATTTATTTCGCTCGACGAACTATTACCTTCTGCTGAGGAATATGGCGAACACCACATTGCTATTTATGGATTAACCGGAGGAATGGTGGTTATGGCATTAAGCCTGCTTTTTCTGATTTAAAAGTAAAAACTGAGTCTTCAAATCTTCTTTTTTATAATATTTATCGTGTGAAAAATTCAGGTATTTCAGAATCTTGAATGCATTGAATTTTTGAAAGAATCGATTCTGAAAAGTGTCCAGAGTCGCGCAATTCTTATTCAGATCTTCCAGTTCGCGCCAAAAATTATCATGAACAATAAAATCTTTAATCGGCTTATTTAATCCATCAATCAGCCTTAAAAATTCACGCTCATCAACCTGATAAAACTTATCCCTGGTTATAAAAACCTGTTGAAGATCTTCGAAAGCATTAAAGTTGTAGGTCTGTGTCAGGTCTTCCTCTCCGATCATCCACTTTTGCAGAATTGGTCCGGTACCAAATGGCACGCGATCGGATAAACGCGCAGATGGGAAAACTTTTGTGTTGGTTATTTCACCCACCTCTCCTACCTGTACCAAATTTTGCAAAAAGTAAAAATCTTCGCCTGCCTGCCGGCGGTTCATTCCTCCTCGTTTTACATAGTCTAAAGCTCTCACGGCAAAGGCCGATCCAATAGTAAACATCGAATAAGGGTAACCTGTAAAATCCAATGCCTCTTTATAATACTTCAGATATTCTTCGTAGAGCTCAATTCCTTCCAATTGCTTTTTCTCCAACCCTTTTTTTTGATGTTCAAATGCAATAGTAGCTCCTATTTTTTGCGGGTTATTGCTAAAGTAACGTTCAATTTCAAACAGGTAATTCTGCGGAACAAGCGTATCGGCATCAAGCGAAACAATAACTCCATCCGGTTTTTCGATAAGATTAAAACGTCTGACTGCCTCATCCATCCCATTCTTTCTGGCCAAACCTGCACCTGCCCATTTCTTTTTTAACTCAAGCGGACCAATAATATAAAAGCTGATTCCTTCAACCGGATTATTTTTAATCCACAATTCAGCTTCATTTTTAGTTCCAAAATTAATTTCCTTTGTTTGTTCATCTGCCAGTTCCGAATGGTTTATAAGAACAAGTACCTCAACTTTTGAAGATGTGGGAGAACAGTTTTTTAACGAAGTCAGGGTTTGCAACAAGTCGGGTTCCCGCAGGCATGGAATTACCACGATTATTCCTACTTCCTTTTCTGCATCCCGTTTTAATAAAGGTTTATTATTATTTTTTATAAGATACTTGTCAGCAAACATTTGGTAAAACTACTTTAAAATAACCAGAAACGTATCCGCAGCTTTTAAAATCGTTTCGAAGAGCAAATCTGATTAACCAACCCGGGAATTGAGAGCAAAAAAAATCCGGGTATTACCCGGATTTTAATATCTTAAAAAGATCTTTTTATTTGGTCTTTTCTGCGTCGTATTCTTCGTTCAATGCTGTTAATACTTCCGCAGTAATATTATGTGCTTCATTGCCAATTAAAATGCTGGCGCCATTAAAAATATAATCGTACCCGGCTTTTTCGTTATAACTTTTCAGGTAATCCATCAGTTTTTCCGATATCTTCTGGTTATTTTCCTGTTGGATTTCTGCCAGTTTAGCAGACAATTCCTGATCTAATTTTACAATTTCCTGTTCTTTTCCTACTAAACGGTCGCGTTCCTGAACCGCACGTTGCTCGGTTAAGAAACCTCCACGCTGAACTTTTTCCTGAAATGCAGCAGCTTCTTTTTCGAATGTTTGACGTTTGGTTCCGTATTCTGTAGTGTAAGCTTCCTGCTTTTTAGTGAAGTCGTCGTGTAAATCCTGCGACAGGTTATAATTCAGAATTACCGAATCTGCTTTAATATAAGCAATTTTTAATCCTCCAGTTGAACTGGCTACACGGGTAATCCCCTTACTTTCAACGCTATTACCTCCGGTAAAATGCAAAACGTATAAAACCGCCACAGCTACAAAAAGCACTACACTTACAATTAACGATGTTCCTTTCATTTCTTTCATCTTTTCTTCAGTAAACTTTAACGAAACACTGAAATAGTAACAGTGCTTACAGAATAACATTTTGTTTATAGCCGACAAAGATAATTTTTTAGTTGAATATCAAAACCTGATTTTAACACTTTTTTCATGTGTTTAATAATCAACAACTTCCTCAAAAAACTGTATAAAATCATAGTACGTGACTGATAAACATCATAGAATTAAAGATGATGTGGTTACTATTTTTACGACATCTTTAGATTTCTTTACTTAATAATATATACTAAAAATGATAAATAAAATTATTGCAAATATTTTACCATACATGCCCAAAAAATTGATTTGGGTATTTTCAAAAAGGTACATTGCCGGAGCAACTATTGAAGAGGGCTTACTGGCAGCGAAACTTTTAAACGAAAAAAAGATAGAGGTTACAATCGATTTACTTGGAGAGTTTATTGAGACCCTGGATGAAGCTGAAGAGAATACAAAACAATACCTGAATATTATTGACCGTTTTACTTCAGAAAATGTAAAAGGAAACTTCTCGATAAAACCATCAATGTTTGGTCTATTAATCGATCAGGAAGTTTGCTATAATTATGTACGAAAAGTTGTAGAATCTGCTGCAAAGAAAGATACTTTCATTCGAATCGATATGGAAGACTCGCAATGCGTTGATATGGAAATTGAATTATTCCGACGCTTACGAAAAGAATTTCCAAAACATGTCGGTTTGGTTTTACAGGCCTATATGCGCAGAACCTTAAGCGATATTGAAGCATTGAACGAGTTAAATACCGAGGCACATCCTATTAGTTTCAGACTATGTAAAGGAATTTACGTTGAACCTGAAAATATTGCGTTTAAAGATTACGAAGAGATACGCAGCAATTACCTGGCAGACCTCAAATACATGTTTGAAAACAAAATGCATGTGGGAATTGCCACACATGATAAATACCTGGTTGAACAGGCAATGAAGATGATTAAAGAACTGAATATTCCAAAAAGCATGTACGAATTCCAGATGCTATATGGAGTTACACCCGAATTGCGCCAGTCGATAGTTGACAAAGGACATTTGATGCGGGTATATGTTCCGTATGGAGAACATTGGTTCAACTATTCAACCAGAAGATTAAAAGAGAATCCAAAAATGACTCAACATATAATTAAGGCACTTTTTATAAAGGGTTAATTTTTAGGAGTTAAACTGCACAAAAAGGATGGCTAAAACCATCCTTTTTTTATTTCTCAGAATTTACGATTATTTCACTAAGTGGTCTTTTAGGCACGTGATGCACGTCTTTTTCATCGCGCCAGTATTTTATATCGTCATCGGTTACCGTTTCCAGCACCACTTCTTCAGCGGGTTTCCCAAGAGCAATTATCCACAATAGTTCAAGGTGTTCGGGCAAGTTCAGTATTTCCTTTACTTTTATTTTATTTACCGAACCAATCATACAACCACCAAAACCATCTTCAACCGCTCCAAGCAAGATACTTTGCATGGCAATGCCATCGTCGCAATAATGATTATCCGAAATACTTATATCTTTTAATACCGTAATATATGCTACCGGACGCTCACCTTCAGCCGGACCTTTCCAGTCTTTGAAATAACCGGCCCAGCCCAGGTGAGAAAATATCTGTTCGTTTACTTTTTCAGAAACAGAATAGGCATATTTTAAAGGTTGTGCGTTTCTTCCACTGGCAGAAAAACGGGCAAGTTCAATCCATTTTACAATGTTCTCTGATGAAATTTTTACTGACTGATCAAATCTTCTGAAGCTGCGGTTTTTTATTATTAGGTCTCGAATCATTTGTACGAATTTATTTTTCCATCAAAGATATCTGAAAAAAATTAACCGCTATGGATTGAAAATTCAGAGGTTAAAATATGCGAATAAAATTCGCAATAAAAACCACGAAGTCACTATAAACACAAAATGTATTCTTGTTAGAGTTTTCTATTAGAACCTTAGTGTCCTTCGAGTCTTTGTGGTAAAGTTCTTTATTTTTTAAACTGAAGTATCTGCAATAAATTTGCAGAGTCTGCACCGAAATCAATCTTGAAATAAGTCAAAAAAAAGGATAAAAACGAAGCAAAAAAGAATTGCTGACCAAACTTAACCACTAGAAAAATAGCCTCGTTTTATCCTTTCGATAAAAACGACCAAAAGAATTCACTATTGCCTTTAGCGCAATTAATAAATGTTAAAAGAAACGAGCATGAGAAAATTTTTACACATACGCGAATTATTATAATCATGCGAGTTCCATCTTATTCCTTAGAAAATAAACAATTTTAATAAGATGAAATAATACAAAAAGAAAAGACAGAATTATGTTCTCAATGAAATATTTGTAGTTTTGTAGAACAGAACAGAACGGATACTGTTCTGATATAAATCTAAACTTAGTATGAGTAAATTCAAATTCACGGTTGACGACAATTCCAGCGTTTTAAAATTTCAGCAACTGGTTGATGCCATTATCGATTCCATCAGCCAGAATGAGCTTAAACAAGGAGAAATGCTTCCTTCCGTGAACCAGATTATGAAAGAGTGCCAACTCTCGCGCGACACGGTTTTTAAAGCATATGCAGAATTAAAACAGCGCGGCGTGGTTGAATCGGTGCCTAACCGTGGATATTTTGTAACACGAAAAATCACCAAAGTATTTCTCTTTCTCGATACTTTTAAGGCCTACAAAGAAGTGCTGTATCACTCAATCTTGAACCACCTGGCAAATGGGGTCAGTGTAGATCTGCACTTTCACCATTACAATATTGGCGTGTTTGAAAAGATTATTAAAGAAAGCATCGGAAAATACAGCAAATATGTGGTAATGAACTTCGACCACCCAAAAGTTTCTAAAATTATCGATAAAATTCCATCCGATCAGTTATTGGTTATCGACTGGAAAATTAATGCATCCGAAAACAAATCGGTTATCTACCAGGATTTTGGAGAATCGCTATATAACTGCCTGAGCAAAAATACAGATACCATTAAAAAATACCGGGAATTTACATTCTATTACCCGTCGTTTACCTATCATCCGAAAATTTCGGTTGAATATTTTAAAAAGTTTTGTACCGAAAACAAAATCAAACACAAGGTAATTTTCGATAACGATCAGTTTGTTTTAAAACCGGGAGATCTGTATCTGCTGGTAAGCGATCGAACTCTGGCACGCTTTCTCGATCAATGTTCCGAAAAAGGATATGAACCGGGAAAAGAAGTGGGTGTAATTTCGTACAACGAAACCCCGATGAAAAAGTATGTAAAAAACGGAATAACCGTTATTTCTACCGATTTTGAACTTATGGGACAAAAAGCGGCAGAGTTTATTACCCAGGGTAAACCTATCAGGTTTGAAGTGCCCATTGAGATGAAAATTCGCTCTTCTTCGTAATATGTTTTATAACATTTTTTAGAATTTTGAAAGCAAATACAATGCGATTAAATTTGCAAACATACCAGAACAGAACAGATTAATATGAACTATTTTATAAACAACTATAAATCATGAACTTACTAGGATTCGACATTGGAAGCTCTTCCGTTAAAGTTTCACTTATCGACGGAGAAAACGGGAAACTGATCGCTTCTTCGTTTCACCCAAAACAGGAAATGAAAATAACTGCCCACAAGGCAGGTTGGGCAGAGCAGGCTCCCGAACTTTGGTGGGAAAACCTGAAACTGGCATTAAAAGATGTGCTGGCAGAATCGAAAGTGGACAAAGAAAGTATTGAATCCATTGGTATCTCATACCAAATGCATGGTTTGGTTATGGTTGATAAAAATCTGGAAATAATTCGTCCCTCAATAATATGGTGCGACAGTCGTGCTGCCGTATACGGCGACAAGGCTTTTGAAGAAATTGGAGGACAGCGTTGTTTAACTAACCTGTTAAATTCGCCGGGTAATTTTACCGCCTCGAAACTAAAATGGGTAAAAGAAAATGAGCCTGAACTTTTTGCAAAGGTTTATAAAATTATGCTTCCGGGTGATTTCATTGCCATGAAACTTACCGGTGAAGCACAAACCACAATTAGTGGACTCTCGGAAGGAATTATGTGGAACTTCAAGGAGAATTCACTTGCAGATTTACTGTTCGACAACTACGGTTTCTCTTCTGAACTGATTCCTGAAATTGTTCCGACATTTGCTATATCGGGCCAACTTTCAGCAAAAACAGCGGCAGAACTTGGTCTTTCAACCAAAACAAAAGTAAGTTACCGTGCCGGCGACCAGCCAAATAACGCACTATCGCTTAATGTATTAAATCCGGGAGAAATTGCCACCACAGCAGGAACATCGGGAGTTGTTTACGGTGTAAGCGACGAGATTAAATACGATCCGCAATCGAGAGTTAATACATTTGCCCACGTTAACCACACTCAGGAAGACCCAAGACTTGGCGTTCTTTTGTGTATTAACGGAACCGGAATATTAAATGCCTGGCTAAAACGAATGGTGGCCGAAGATCTTTCGTATGAAGCGATGAACGATCTGGCTTCTAACATTGCGATTGGCGCAGATGGCATCTCTATTCTACCTTTTGGAAACGGAGCAGAACGCGTACTTCAAAACAAAAATATTGGTTCGCTTTTCTCGGGTATTAATTTTAATATTCATGGGAAAGGACACTTGTTGCGTGCGGCACAGGAAGGCATCGTATTCTCGTTCAAATACGGAATGGATATCATGAAAAATATTGGAATCAACCCATCAGTTATTCGCGCGGGTAAAGCCAATATGTTCCTCTCTCCTATTTTCAGAGACACACTTGCCGGAATTTCCGGAGCCACTATCGAATTGTACAATACCGACGGTTCAGTGGGAGCTGCACGCGGTGCCGGAGTTGGATCGGGTTATTATAAATCGTTTAACGAAGCATTTGGAAGCTTAACAAAACTGGAAACTATTGAGCCAGACTTAAGTAAAAAAGCAGAATATGAAGCAGCTTACGGTAACTGGAAAAATCTGTTGGAAAAATCCATATAAAAATACGACCAGAACTTATTGCAAATCAATACAAACAATAATTAATTTAAAATAAACAATATGAGTACAAAAGTTTATTTCCCATCAGTGGAAAAAATCAAATTCGAAGGAAAAGACAGCAAAAATCCAATGGCTTTTCGTTACTACGATCCTGAAAAAGTAGTATACGGAAAAACAATGGCCGAATGGTTCAAATTCTCAATGGCATGGTGGCACTCACTTTGTGCCGATGGTGGCGATCCATTTGGTGGTGCTACTATCGTTCGCGACTGGAACAGTGCTGACAATGCAATTCAGGCTGCCAAAGAAAAAATGGATGCAGGTTTCGAATTCATGTCAAAAATGGGTATCGAATACTACTGTTTCCACGATATCGACTTAGTAGACGAAGGTAGCAGTATTGAAGAATACGAAGCCAACCTGAAAGAAATTGTTGCTTACGCTAAACAAAAGCAAGCTGAAACAGGAATCAAGTTAATGTGGGGTACTGCAAACGTATTCTCTCATGCTCGTTACATGAATGGTGCCAGTACAAACCCTGATTTTGATACTGCTGCACGTGCCATGCTTCAGATTAAAAATTCAATTGATGCAACCATCGAATTAGGCGGTAAAGCATACGTATTCTGGGGAGGACGCGAAGGTTACATGTCGTTGTTAAACACTGATATGAAACGTGAAAAAGCGCACCTTGGTAAAATGTTGCAACTGGCTCGTGATTATGGCCGTGCAAAAGGTTTTAAAGGTACATTCCTTATTGAACCAAAACCAATGGAACCTACAAAACATCAATACGATGTGGATACTGAAACTGTAATCGGATTCTTGAAAGAATACGGTTTAGAAAACGATTTCAAAATCAATATTGAAGTAAACCACGCTACATTGGCAGGTCACACATTCGAGCACGAATTACAATGTGCAGTTGACAATGGTATGCTGGGAGCAATTGATACCAACCGTGGAGATGTTCAAAACGGATGGGATACCGACCAATTCCCCATTGACCTTTACGAATTAACTCAGGCAATGATCGTTATTCTAAAAGGTGGTGGTACTCAAGGTGGTGGTACTAACTTCGATGCTAAACTTCGCCGTAACTCAACCGATCTTGAAGATTTGTTCATTGCGCATATCAGTGGAATGGACGTTATGGCCCGTGCATTGGAAACTGCTGCAGCCATTTTGGAAGATTCTCCTTACGAAAAAATGCTTGCTGAACGTTATGCTTCGTTCGACGAAGGTAAAGGTAAAGAATTCGAAGAAGGAAAACTTTCGTTCGAAGATGTATATGAATATGCAAAAGCCAATGGCGAACCAAAACAAATTAGTGGTAAGCAAGAATTGTACGAAGCAATTGTAAATATGTACATTTAATAAGATCAGGAAAACCAGATTATTTTGAATCTTTTATTGGATCTGATGTAAAACGAATATGTGGAAAGAATGACTAATTAGAACACTAAATGCACATATTTAAAACATATCAGATTCCGATAGATAAAGACTTATCTTAAACCATATTTTAAAGTAAGCCCGGTTCAAAAATTAGTTTGAATTGGGCTTCTTTATACAATACTAACATTACCACTATTATGAAAAACAATAGTTTTTATATTTTCTCGATAACCATTGTAGCTACCCTTGGAGGCTTGCTTTTTGGTTACGATACTGCTGTTATTTCAGGTGCCGAAAAATCAGTGCAGGCATTCCTGATCGACAGCCAGGGTTTAAGTACCTTAATTCACGGCTTAACCATTTCAAGTGCCTTAATTGGCTGTATTATTGGTGGTGGAATCTCCGGTATTTTTGCTCTAAAAATCGGCCGTAAAAAATCGCTGATGATTGCGGCTTTACTCTTCTTTATTTCAGCATTGGGATCAGGATATCCCGAATTCTTATTTTTCGAAAAAGGCCATGCTACCATGGGGTTGTTATATATGTTCAATGTTTATCGTATAATTGGAGGAATTGGTGTTGGTATGGCATCGGCTATTGTTCCGATGTATATTGGAGAAATTGCACCTGAACATATTCGTGGACGTTTGGTTTCAATTAACCAGTTTGCCATCATCTTTGGAATGTTGGTTGTATACTTTGTAAACTGGGGAATTGCCAACGGTAAAAGTTTGGAATGGATCAATGAAATTGGATGGAGAAGAATGTTCTTATCGGAGTCGATACCGGCCGGATTATTTGGACTTTTACTGTTTCTTGTTCCTGAAACTCCGCGTTACCTAACCTTGAAACAAAAAGATAGTGAAGCGCTAACCATTCTTGAAAAAATTAATGGGAAAAGCAGAGCAAAAGAAATTCTGAGCGATATTAAAGCTACCGTTGAACACCATTCAGGTAAATTATGGTCGTACGGAAAATTAGTGATCATCATTGGCATTCTCCTTTCTGTATTTCAGCAATTTGTAGGAATTAACGTGGCATTGTATTATGCACCACGTATTTTCGAAAGCATGGGAGCAGCTAAAGATGCTTCGATGTTACAAACAATTGTAATGGGACTGGTGAACGTTATTTTTACTGTTATTGCCATTGTAACTGTCGACAAATGGGGACGTAAACCGTTGCTGATGGTTGGTTCAATTGGTATGGCCGTTGGTATGTTCGCCATTGCTGGCTTAGCCTTTTTTGAGATTATTGGAATCAGCACACTTGTATTCATTATTGTGTATACTGCTTCATTCATGATGTCGTGGGGACCAATTTGCTGGGTTCTTATTTCAGAAATATTCCCGAATAAAATTCGTGGTCGCGCAGTTGCAATTGCTGTTGTTGCACAATGGGCAGCTAACTACTTTATTTCATCTACCTATCCGGCTATGATGGAATTTAGCGGCGCTGTAACTTATGGATTCTATGGATTAATGAGTTTACTGTCGTTCTTCTTTGTTTGGAAGATGGTACCCGAAACAAAAGGAAAAACTTTAGAAGAGATGGAAACTCTCTGGCAGAAATAGTTTTTAGTTGAAACGATTTAGATGATAATGAGGGTCTCACTCTGAGTGAGGCCCTCATTTATTAAAACTATTTTGGTTCCCAAAAGCAACGTTTTGGTGAAACAATTTTTTCTTCAGCCTTAAGCACTTTCATTGCCTTATCAACTTCTTTCTTATCCAAACCGGCCGCTTCGGCAATTTCTCCGGCTTTCATTGGTTTTCCTGCAGCCTGCATCGCTGCCAATACTTTTTCTGTACTCATTTTCTAATAATTGGTTTATTCTGCAAAACGTTCTGAGATTACTTTCCAATCGACAATTTTCCAAAAATCTGCGACATACGCAGGACGTGCGTTTTGCTTATCCAAGTAATACGCGTGTTCCCATACATCGCAAGTGAGTAACGGCTTTTTACCGTCGCGCAACGGATTTCCGGCGTTGCTGGTTTGAACGATTTCCAGCTCACCCTTTTTATCAACAACCAACCATGCCCAACCCGAGCCAAACAAAGTGGCCGCTGCTTTTGAAAACTCTTCTTTAAATGCATCTACCGAGCCAAATTTCCCTTCGATAGCTGCTTTTAGTTCATCTTTAGGATCTTTACAACCATCGGGATTAAACTGCATAAAATAAAAAGTGTGATTCCAAACCTGTGCCCCGTTATTAAAAATGCCTCCTTCAGCTTTTTTAATAATGTCTTCCAGACTTGCATTTTCAAACTCAGTTCCTGCAATCAGGTTATTCACATTATTTACATAAGCCTGGTGGTGTTTTCCGTAGTGGAACTCGATTGTTTTTTCACTTATTACTGGTTCCAATGCATTATTTGCATATGGAAGTTTTGGTAAACTAAATGCCATAATTATTTCGATTAAAAGTTATTAATAATTGTTGTTCTAAAATAACTACACATACAACGTATATTGCAAGAAAAAGATTAGCTCAGTAGTTAATTTGGAAGGAGTTTAAATAAGGGTTTTTGAGGAAATTACCAGCCCTTATCAGACGTCCATTATTTCATAAAAGAGAAACTCTATCTAATCACAGTTATATTTGAGTATAAAATGAACACCTAATCCTTCCACAATTTTTGATTGTAATAGAGTAAACATTTATTTAATTTAAGTGGTAGTTAAATAAAAAAATGTTCTATTTTAGGCTAACACTTTTGACATCGACAAACATATGAATGAGAAATTTAAACTTCTTCAAGACTTAAAAGATTTTATCTTCAGAATCTTAATACGAACAAATTCTCTACAACGCAGAAATCCAAATTATCACATTGGTAATCACACATATGGCAATCCGAGGATTTACTCATGGGGAGAAGGGGCAACTCTTAAAGTTGGTTCTTATTGTTCTATTGCTGCAAATGTGAAAATATTTTTAGGAGGGGAGCATCGATTAGATTGGGTAACAACTTATCCCTTTAGCGATTTAAATCCTAAGTACAAACATATTAAAGGACATCCTACTTCTAAAGGTGATGTTAATATTGGAAACGATGTTTGGATCGGGACGGAGGCTATTATTATGTCAGGAGTAAATATTGGGGATGGAGCAGTTATTGCCGCACGAGCAGTCGTTACTAAAAATGTTCAGCCATATTCAATTTGCGGAGGCAATCCTGCACGATTCATTAAAAATCGATTTGATGAGGAAACTATCAATGAATTGCTTAGAATTCGTTGGTGGGATATGAGTCAAGACCAAATCGATTTATTAATACCTTACATGCTTGATTCTAACATCAAGCGATTTATTCAAAAAGCAAAGTCAATAGCATCAAATGAGCCATAACTTTGAATAATTAAAAAACAATCTTGAATATAGACATTTGCAGATAGAGAAGTTGGTTAAAAAACGAGATATTCAAGGGTAAATATGAAGACGATTCTAAATGTAAATTATGTTTATAGCATATCGATTTCATTAATCCCAAATCTACAAATGTTTTATGAGTAGGGTCAGATTTAAATCCTTTTTCGCAAGGAACGATAATCAATAATATTCCTCCTTTTACAAAAACCTTTTTTAAATTACGAAAAAGGGATATAAGTTGATCTTCACTCAAGTGTTCTAAAACATTATCACATATAGCATAGTGTATCAAATAATCTTTCTTATGAATCTCTAAAATATCTGCATATTCTGTATTTAATCCATTTTTTAAATTCATTTCTACCAAAAATGAATTTGAATCAAATCCAACAGCCGGAATATTTTTTGATCTGCAATAATTAAGAAATTCACCTGTCCCACAACCTAAATCATAAATAACCTCATTCATATGGTTTTCAAACTTTTTAAGATATCTTGGAAACAAGAAAGTTCTGAGATACATACTCCTCCCCGGCAAATATTTTCTTTTTAAATATTCATTGTATTCGTTTGATTCTGTTTTCATTTATTACTGTGTTTGAATTCTATTTAATTCCAATAATAGGAAATATTATTTATTGATAATAACTTTATCCCGACAATATTAAAATAAATTATGACAAAAATTCCTCTCGTCAGCATATGCATACCTACATATAACAGTGATAAGTATATTCACGAAACAGTTTCAAGCCTTCTGAACCAATGCTACGACAATATAGAAATTATAATTTCAGACGATTGCTCCACCGACAGTACTTTACAAATAATCAATCAATACGAAGATGTGAGAATTAAAATATATACCTCGACAAAAAACCAGGGAATAGAAAAGAACTGGAATAAAGCCCTGCAAAAATGTAGCGGAGATTATATCAAAATGATCGGAGCTGATGATGTGCTGGAGAATGATTGTATTGAAAAACAACTTAAAATACTCCAAAACGATCCTTCTATTTCGCTGGTATCTTCCTATAAAAATATTATTAACGCGAAAGGCAAAAGAATATTAAGTATTAAATTTCCGTGGAAAACAGGGAAAACAAATGGAATTAAGGCAGTAAGAGCTAGTATAAAAAAAGGAACAAATATTATAGGGGAACCAGGAATTGGCATGTTCCCTGCTAAAATTTTACAAAAAACAGGTTTGTATAATGGTCAAAATCCATACTTAATTGATATGGACTTGTGGTGCAGATTACTTTTACACGGAGATCTTTTTGTCATTGATGAATATCTTTTTAATTTCAGAGTATCAAAATCATCAATAAGTAATTCGTTGGGATTTAAGCAATACAAGTATTTTATAGAGTTTGTACACAAATTATATGAATCAGGAGATTTTAAAATTACAAAACAAGAATTAATCCAATCTTATATGTACGCCTTTATTAAGAATATCTTTAGAAATATAATTTTTTTAATGCAATAACTAACAAATATGTTAATATCCTTAATAGTTCCGGTTTATAACGAAGAATTGGTTATCAAAGAAAGTTACCAAAGATTCATTGCTGTATTTAAAAATGCGGATATTAAAAACTACGAATTAATTTTTATTAATGATGGTAGTAATGATAACACCCTATACCTATTAACCCAAATTGCCGAATCAGACAAAAATGTTAAAGTTATTTCGTTCTCGCGAAATTTTGGACATCAACCCGCTGTTACCGCAGGAATAAATAAATGTAAAGGAGATGTCGCAGTGATAATTGATGCAGATTTACAAGATCCTCCAGAAGTAATTCCTAACATGATTAAACTTCATAAAGATCACGGATACAATGTAGTGTATGGTGTAAGAAAAAGAAGGGAAGGCGAAAGTAAGTTCAAATTGCTAACTGCAAAACTTTATTACAGAATTTTGAATTCACTTTCCGACATTCAGTTTCCTGTTGATACTGGTGACTTCAGATTAATTGATAGAAATGTAATTGATACTTTTAATGGATTTAATGAAAAAAATAAATATATACGGGGATTAATAAGCTGGATGGGATTTAACCAAGCTCCTCTTTATTATGAACGAGAGGCGAGATTTGCTGGTGAAACAAAATATCCGTTAAAAAAAATGATAAAATTTGCATCTATTGGAGTCTTCTATTTCTCAAAAAAACCCTTACGTCTGGCTATCACCCTTGGATTTTTCAGTATTCTAATAGGTATTGCATTATTAGTTTGGTTGTTTATTAACAAAATATTTAATCCAGAACAAATTGTTTCAGGATGGACATCAACTATTACAATTATTATTTTCTTTGGAGGGATACAATTACTAACTGTAGGTGTCTTAGGTCAATACATTGGAAGTCTTTTTGATGAGGCAAAGAACAGACCTGAGTATATAATTGAACAACAAATTAATTTTTTTTCTTAAACTGTTAAAATAGATGAAACTTCCAATAATCAATCTATCAAAAAAATCTTTTTTTTTACTGGCAGCAATCACATTTGGGGTAATGTTAATACTCTCACTCTCGGCAGGAAGTAGTGGAGACGAATATTTCCATGTCGACTTTTCTGAACATACATTTAATTTTTATAAAACTTTTAGTAAAGACACCTCTGCTGTTAATCCGCCTTCTGACAAGGAAGCCCTTAAATATTATGGGCAATCATTAGATACACAAATTCATATATTCAACAAACTTTTTGGTATTAAGGACATCTATACTTCCCGACATGTTATTAACTCCATCATTGGATGGCTCATAATATTTCTTGGAGGCTTAGTGGCTGCGACTGTTTTTAGCTGGGAAGCTGGAATAATTACAATCTTATTTCTTTTCTTTTCTCCAAAGCTAATTGGACATTCTTGGAACAACTTAAAAGATCCTCCCTTCGCTGCAGCATATATGTTTGCCCTGTATGCGATTACCAAAATATTAACTGAACTTCCACAAATCAAAAGAACTTCTATAATTCTTTTCATACTAGGTTCTGCATGGGCTTTAAGTCTTAGAATCGGGGGATTAATAGTTTTCCCATACCTATTTCTATTTACAGGTATTTATTATATAACACATAAAATTTTCTACACAAAGAAAGGATTTATAGAAGCTTTAAAAACTGTTGGAGTTTTTATCCTTATAAGTCTTGCGGGATATTTATTAGGATTAATCTTTTGGCCTTATGGCCTTAGCAATCCATTAAAAAATCCGTTTGAGGCTTTGACTAAAATGACGGATTTTCAAATGTTTATCAATCAATTATTTGAAGGTCAAATTATTCAATCCAATCACTTCCCTTGGTATTACGGAATAAAATATATGATAATATCTACTCCTTTAATTATTCATTTAGGAGTGATACTTTTTTTCTTAGCTCTACCTTTCCGAAAAGATATCAAAAAAAATTATCTCCTTTTTTCATTATTATTATTCGCATTTGCCTTTCCTATTGCATATACAATATATAAACATTCTAACCTATATGGAGGTTGGAGACACCTTCTTTGGACATATAGTCCCATTGTTATTCTTGCTGCCGGGGGCTTCGATTACTTCCTAAAAAAAGAAAATAAATACATCAAGTATGGGACCATAGCTGTAATTGCTGTTCTCTTATTCCATCCTGTTAAACACACGTTCAAAAACCACCCGTTTGAATACGTTTATTACAATCAGCTGGTTGGAGGAGTTAAAGGGGCATACGGGCAATACGAAATGGATTATTACTATCACAGTTTAAGGGCCGGTGTTGATTGGTTTATTAAAAATGAACTCAGTGAAGACACTGTTATTGTAGCTACCAATCATAGCAGGATTACTGGATACTATTTCCGAAATTATCCCCAGGTAAAAGTGCATTACTGCCGTTTTTATGAGAAAGGGAAAAACGACTGGGATTATGCTATTTGGGCTAATACCCACATTACTCCGTTACAACTTGAGAAAGGTTACTGGCCTCCTAAAAAGGCTATTCACACCATGGACGTTGATGGTGTTCCCATTGGAGCAGTTATAAAGCGAGTATCAAAAGAAGACCTAAAAGGTTTTGATGCGCTGAAAAAAAGAAAGGTTGCTGAAGCGAAACAACATTTCAAAAATTTCTTACAGGTTTATCCCGAAAACGAAGAAGTACTGGAAGGTTACGCCCGAACCTTATTAATGGAAAGAAAACTCGATTCCGTAATTGTTTATGCCGACAGTTCTCTGACTTACAATCCCCGTCAACTTGGAGCACTTGTACTAAAAGCCTCTGCTCTAAATACACAAAAGAAATATAAGGAAGCTCTTGCTTGCACTGATAAAATGATTGAGATTAAAGATGATTTTGCAGAAGCACATTTCCATCGGGGACAGGCATTAAAACACCTAAACCAGCCTAATGAAGCAATTAAGGAATTTCAGATTGCAACAAGGCATAAAAAAGAATTTTACCAGGCATTCATGCAAATTGGAGAAATTCTAATTAATTACAAGCAATACAAAAAAGCACTCAGTATATATAATCAGGTACTAAAATTCAAAAAAAGTGATTTATATACAACTGCCTTAAGTGCAAAATGCCATCACCTGTTAAATGATAACAAAAAAGCCGAAGAATTACTGAATTCTTTACCGGCCAGAAATCAAAATAACCTGGAAGTAATAAAGGTAAGATGCAGGATTGCGATGAGCAAAAACGATATGCAAAGCGCGGGTAGATATTTAAATATGGCAAGGCGTATTAACAACAATGCCGATTTATATGTGTTACGTGCTATGTATGTGTTAAAACAAAATCAAAAAGAACAAGCTCGACAACTTTTAGTAAAAGCAAAAGAACTTGACCCTATAAATCGCGAAGCTCAGGAATTATTAAAGACGATTACCACAAATCAACCGGCTGCTCAGAAACCTGCTGCAAAAAAGGAAACTGAAACACAACCACAATCTATTATGTTTCAAAAACCAAAAGAAAAAAAACAAACCAGCCCTTTTAAGGTACCTGCTAAGTAAATGGGATTCTAAAATTTAGTGTAATATTGATCACGATTTGGCGGGACAAGAAACTAAAATAAACAAAAACCCCGGAGCCACTGCCCCGGGGAAAAAACCAAAAATCAACTAACCTTTAAACCGCCTGGCAACTTCGTCCCAGTTGATAAGATTCCAGAATGCATTCACATAATCCGGACGTCTGTTTTGGTAGTTCAGGTAATATGCATGTTCCCATACATCGATGCCAAGAATTGGCCTTCCCTGAACTTCGGCCACATCCATCAGCGGATTATCCTGATTGGGCGTAGACGAAACCACCAGTTTATTGTTTTGAAGAACCAACCATGCCCAACCCGACCCAAAACGAGTCAGAGCTGCTTTGGAGAAGGCCTCCTGAAATTTTTCTACACTTTCAAACGATTCTTTAATTGCATCTAACAAAACTCCTTCCGGAGCCGGTGCCCCACCGGGTGCAATTACATCCCAGTACAAATTGTGGTTATAAAAACCACCACCGTTATTACGCACTGCAACCGAATGAGCGGATACATTACTTAAAATATCTTCAATTGCTTTTCCTGCAAGATCGGTTCCGTCAACAGCTCCATTCAAATTATTGGTATAACCTGCGTGGTGCTTTGTATGATGAATTTCCATTGTTCTTGCGTCGATATGTGGCTCAAGTGCCGCATAATCATATCCTAATTTTTTTAATTCAAATGCCATATTTTATTTTATTAAAAGATTTAAATGTATTTTATTCTTGAAAGCAAAAATAGACGCTATTTAGAATTAATCCAAATCTTTTTAAGAATAAACACATTGATATCTTTTATTGTTCATCGAAGAATTTTATCGAGTCACAATTTGGAATTCAGAACAACATGCAACAATTCACCTGGAGGGCAAAAGTCATCGGGTTAAAACTTCGTGCTTTGGTCTTCCAACTTCCAACTTTCACACAATTAATTACCTTTGCCCTCCAATTAAAAAAAGTATGAACCGAAGTATTCTACGACTTGCTATTCCAAACATCATCAGCAACATTACAGTTCCGTTGCTGGGATTGGTTGATTTAGCACTAATGGGACACCTGGGTTCGGAAGTTTACATTGGCGCCATCTCCCTGGGAAGCGTCATTTTCAACATTATTTACTGGGGATTTGGATTTTTGCGCATGAGTACATCCGGATTTACAGCGCAGGCTTTTGGAGAAAAAAATCAAAGTGAAGCAATCACAATTCTAATCAGGGCGCTAATACTAACATCTGTTATCAGCTTTTTTATTTTGATTTTACAATCACCTATTGCCTGGGGAAGTTTTAAATTGATTGGTGGCAGTCAAGAAGTGGAAACACTTGCCGAAGAATATTTCAGAATAAGAGTATGGGCGGCACCGGCAGCTCTTGGACTTTTTGTTTTCAGCGGCTGGTTTCTAGGGATGCAGAATGCACGTTACCCAATGATAATTGCTATTCTTGTAAATATCGTAAACATTCTTTTAAGCGTATTTTTTGTTTTTGGTTTAAAAATGAAATCAGACGGGGTGGCACTTGGAACGGCCATTTCGCAATACGCAGGATTAATTACAGCTGTTGTTTTACTGCTGAAAAAATACCGACATCTTCTACCCCGGATAACCAAGGCCGGAATTATTGATGTGGAATTTATGAAAGACTTTTTCAAGGTTAACTCTGATATTTTTATCCGGACCGTGTGCATAATAATTGTATTCACCTTTTTCACATCGAAATCGGCCAGTATGAACGACACCATTCTTGCCGTAAATTCCATTTTACTGCAATTCCTGATGTTCTTCTCCTTTTTCATCGACGGATTTGCCTTTGCCGGCGAAGCGCTGGTGGGAAAATTTATTGGCGCCAAACAAATTTCACACCTGAAAAAAGTTGTAAAAATGCTTTTATACTGGGGACTGGGCCTGGCAGTAGCTTTTACATTGATCTATCTGGCAGGAGTAAACATTATTATAAAACTGCTGACATCGCAACCCGATGTAATCGAAACAGCCCAGACTTTTCTATTTTGGGTGGTTCTTATACCAGTAGCCAGTGTTGGGTCGTTTGTGTGGGATGGTATTTATATCGGGGCAACAGCTTCACGCCCCATGCGAAACAGCCTGCTTGTATCAACATTCATCGTTTTCGCTCCGGTTTATTATTTTCTGAACCCGGTTTGGGAAAACCATGCTCTCTGGATGGGTATGTTGCTGTTTATGTTTTCGCGAGGTGTCATTCTTTCCATATTATATAAAAAGTCCATATTAAATCCTTTGTTTTCAAACTAGATTATCAGTTTTCAAAACTTAATCACTATGGATTAAAAATCCATAGGTTAAAATAAGCGAATGAAATTCGCAAGAAAAACCACAAAGTTTTAAAGGACACAAAGATTACGTCAAAATAAAGTTCTTCAACTTTGAGGCTTAGTGTTCTTAGTGGTAATAAAATTTATAAAAACTAAAGTAGCTGCAAAAAAATTGCAGAGCCTGCTCCGAATCCAATTCAGAGGTTTTAACCAAAAACCAGAAAATAAAATCCCGCTGAACAAAAAATAATAATTTGGTTCAACGGGATATTAATTTTCAGACTTTAAGAATGAATGATATTTATAATAGTCCAACTGCGCTAAGCCATGCCTGCGACATCAGTTGTGCGCCGGCCATCGATGGGTGTACTCCATCGGCTGTCCAGTATTTGCCCGGTGCATGTTTTATGGCTTCATCAAAAACTTTTTGGAAAGGAACCCAGATGGTATTAAACTCATCGGAAATCTTTTTAGCTACAGCTTGATACTGTTTCATTGGCTCTACCCAGGTTTCGTCAACGGCCCTGGTTTCCAACACATAAAAAGGCTCGCAAAGTACAAGTTTAACTCCGGGAAGTGCTTCCTGCGTTCTTTTTAACAAAGCCCGGTAGTCGTTTTCATATATTTCAATAGTGCCGTCGTAATTTCCGTTACGTTTGTGCCAGTAATCGTTTACACCAATTAAAATACTTAATACATCAGGTTTTAAATCCAGGCAATCTTCATTCCAGCGGTCAGACAGTTGATAAACTTTATTTCCGCTAATACCACGGTTATAAATTGTAAGACCATGCTCAGGTAAAGCATTTAGTATATAAGATGCTGCCAACAAGGCATATCCACCTCCAAAAGAGCCGGCATTATTAGCAAGTTGAACTTTTTTATTTCTTCCGGCATCGGTTATTGAATCACCTTGGAAAAGAACTGTATTTCCGGTTGCAAAAATCGATTCTTTCTTTTCACCGGATTCAGAAGTACTACACGATGAAACAATTGCAGGGATACTTGCCAGTGCCGCAGCACCTGCTGTCGATTTATATAAAAAATTTCTTCTTGATAGATTCATTTGGTTTATGTTTTATAATTTATCTTCTAAAAGTATAAAAAAGGCCTTACTATAACTCAATGGTCATAAGAACTTATATGTTTATTAATTTACTTTTAATCCATTTCAACTTAAAAATCAAGATGACCGGTTATTACTTTTTCCTTTGCTGAACTATATCCGGTAACAAGTTTTTCCATAATAACAGCAACCGGAAGAACTTCATTTAGTTGTGCTGAAACCTGCCCTATTTCGAGTTCGCCTTCGTTCATGTCACCTTCAAACATTCCTTTCTTTGCACGGCCTTTTCCTAAAAGTTCCTGCATTTCTTCAACAGATTTCCCAACTTTTTCAGCCTCATCTACCTGCTCGAAAAAACTATTTTTAATCAATCGTGTAGGAGCCAGTTTTTTCAAGGCAAGTTTTGTTCCTCCTTCTCCCAGTTCAATTATACGTTTTTTAAAATCGGGATGTGCCGATGATTCTTCCGATACCGCGAAAGCCGATCCAATTTGTACACCATCTGCACCAAGTATCATAGCGGCAAACATAGCCTCACCGGAACCTATTCCTCCCGCAGCCAAAACCGGTAAACTCGTTGCTTTTCTTACCGAAGGAATCAAAGTCATGGTAGTAGTTTCTTCCCTGCCGTTGTGACCTCCGGCTTCAAAACCTTCAGCAACAATTGCATCAACACCTGCCGACTCACACTTTTCAGCAAAAAAGGCACTCGACACAACATGAGCCACAGTAATTCCCTTATCTTTTAACCATCCGGTCCACTTTTTCGGACTTCCTGCAGAAGTAAAAACAACCGGCACCTCATGCTTGGCAATAATATCCATTATGCGTTCAGTTTCGGGATATAACAAGGGAACATTTACTCCAAAAGGATTAGTTGTTGCTGCTTTCGTTTTTATTATATGCTCTTCCAAAATTTCAGGATGCATCGACCCCGCTCCCAACAAACCAAGTCCTCCGTTATTACTAACTGCCGAAGCCAGTTTCCACCCCGAACACCAAACCATTCCACCCTGAACGATGGGATATTTTATATTAAAAAGTTTACAAACGCTGTTCATGCTTTATTTTTTTAAATGTTTAAGCACAAAAATATCAATATTTCTGTTTCCGTTTGATTCGTTATAATGTTTATAAATGAAGGGAAAAAGGCGGGATTGGAGACTAAATAAAAAATATCAATTGTTATTAAAGGAAGGAAATCACTTTGTTTCAGCATTCTCCTCAACCATCGTTTCTTCCAAAATCTGAACGAGTGTTTCCTTAGATACTCTCCGTTTTATTTCTCCCTTTTGGGCAACAGAAATTGAACCTCTCTCTTCTGATACGATTAAACAAAGTGCATCCGAATTTTCGGTCATGCCAACTGCCGCGCGGTGACGAAGTCCCAATGCCTTATCCAGTTCTTTTTGAGTTAGCGGAAGGATACACCCTGCTGCAACAATCTTATTTCCTTTAATAATTATGGCACCATCGTGTAAAGGTGAATTTTTGAAAAAAATGGTACGAATTAAAGCAGAAGATATTCGGGCATTAATTTTTTCGCCGGTATTAATTTGCTCATTTAATTCCGTTTCACGGGCAATCACAATCAGTGCCCCGGTTTTTGTTTTCCCCATCGACACGCAAGCTTCTGCCAGATTATCAATCTGTTGACGATTAATCGTTTTTGCTTTGCCGGAACCGAAAAGTTTATCGAGCGAAAGAATACGGTTTACATTGTAATTAGTACCAATAAAAACAAGGAATTTCCTGATTTCCGGGTGGAAAACAATTAATAATGCCAGTACTCCCATCCCTATAAACTGCCCCATAATCGTACCAAGAAGCTCCATATCGAGCGCTTTCACTATAAGCCAAAACAGATACAGTGAAAATAAACCGATTAATATATTAAAAGCCACCGTTCCTTTAATTAAACGGTACAACTGGAACAATAAAAATGCGACCAGGAATATGTCGAGAATATCAAGAAACCGTATGGTTATAAATGTAAGCATCATATAAGTGTTGCTTTAATTTCGCAAAAAATCTTCACAGCCTCAACTGCCTCTTTAACATCGTGTACGCGTAAAATGTCGGCTCCTCCCATTAAAGCCAGAGTGTTGGCAACCGATGTTCCGTTCAATGCATCTTCCGGTTTAATTTCAAGGGCACGCCAAATCATCGATTTGCGGCTTAAACCTACCATAACCGGCAACTGAAAAACCTTAAAAGAATCGAGTTTGTTCAACAATTCAAAATTATGATCAAGTGTTTTTCCAAAACCAAAACCCGGATCAAGAATAACATCCTCAACTCCCAGTTTACTCAACTTTTTAACTTTTTCAGAAAAATAAACAGAAATTTCCTTTATTAAATCCTCGTATTCAGGATTTTCCTGCATATCCCTTGGAGTTCCTTTTATATGAGAAAGGATGTAAGGGACCTTTAGCTGGGCTACCGTTTCGAACATTTTACTATCGAGAGAACCACCCGATATATCGTTAATAATTATCGGACCAATTTCGTCGATTACACGTACTGCTACCCAAGAACGAAAGGTATCTATAGAAACCGGCACCTCCGGGAAACGTGTACGAATAGCTTTTACGGCAGGTAATAAACGACCTAATTCCTCTTTAGTTGAAACATTATTGGCTCCGGGACGCGTTGAAACAGCACCAACATCAACAACTGTCGCGCCATCTTCAATCATTTCCTCTACAGCTTTTAACATGGTAGCTTCGTCTTCCATCTTACCCCCGTCGTAAAAAGAATCGGGAGTAATATTAACGATACCCATTACTATTGGGATCGAAAGATCGATCACATCGTTACCTAACTGGACAGAACTTTTTCGTTTTAAAAATTTGCCGGCCGATTGCGTAATCAACATCAGATAAAAATTTTATGTTTTACAAATTCATTTACAATTTTTAATACCGGTTATAAAAAACCTGTTTCCCAGCAATTTGCAAGTGTCTTTTTTAACATCGGTATTAATACAATTCAAAAACTGAGTTTGAACCAGATAATTGCCTAAAATTATATTAACAAGTCGTTAACTACAAATGTAAAATAAAACCGTTCAAATTTCTCATTTTTTAATACTTTTATCTTTCGTTTTAACGAATTAGCGAAGGATTTTTCAGATTAAAGTTCATATCTCAAAATCCCTGATTTCGAAAAGATAAACAACATTGCATGGAAAAAACAAATCAACAATACGACCAGGTTATATCGATATGCCGCGAATTATTCTCAAATAAAATGACTGATTATGGTACGGCCTGGAGAATTCTAAGACCCAAATCGTTAACCGACCAAATTTATATAAAAGCTCAGCGCATAAGAAGCATCGAAGAAAAAGGTGTAAGCAAAGTGGGTGAAGGAATACGCCCTGAATTCATTGGAATTATCAATTACTGTATTATGGGTCTTATTCAGCTTGAACTGGGGCCATCGGACGAAGAAATGCCCGGAGAGGAGACACTTAAATTGTACGACAATTATTTTGCGCAGGCCAAAAAGTTAATGATGGATAAAAACCATGATTACGGAGAAGCCTGGCGAAATATGCGTATCAGTTCGTACACCGATTTAATTCTGATGAAAATTAAACGAACCAAACAGATTGAAGATAATCAAGGAAAAACGATTGTTTCGGAAGGCATCGATGCCAACTACATGGATATGATTAACTACGCCGTTTTTGCCATGATTAAAATTGAATTCGAAAACGAATAGTCGGAAGTCAAAAACGCAAAATTCGATCACCTAATGACCTGTAACTAATAAAATAATTTAAACAACATTGCACACAATATTATGAAATTTATAAAACACGCAGCCCGCATCCTTTTTGGAATCGTATTTATTTTTTCAGGATTTGTAAAAGGTATCGATCCCTGGGGCTCCACATACAAATTCACCGATTATTTCAATGCGATGGGACTGGAATGGATGATTTGGGCAGCTTTTCCACTTGGCGTAATAATGGCATTTGCCGAATTTGCCATTGGTATTGCTTTCCTGTTTAACTGGAAAATGAAATTATTCTCGTGGCTTGGATTACTTTTTATGGTATTCTTCACCCCATTAACCTTATGGATAGCCTTAAAAAATCCGGTTAGCGATTGCGGATGTTTCGGAGACGCGCTGGTTATTTCAAACTGGGAAACATTCTATAAAAACCTGGTTATTATTACTCTGGCAATTATTGCAGTCGGCTACAGAAAGTGGTATAGCGATCAGGTAAAAAGCAAACTTCCGGCAATTCTGAGCATTCTTACTTTTGTTATTTACTTTGGTATTGTCTATTATTCATACAATCATCTTCCGGTTATCGATTTCAGACCTTATAAAGTTGGGGCAAATATTCCGGAGTCGATGAAAACACCTGAGGATGCCCCACAACCGATCTACGAGAACACCTTTTATTATAAAAACAAAAAAACGGGCAAGGTTAAAGAGTTTACGGAAAAGAATTATCCGTGGAAAGATACCGTAAACTGGGCTTACGAAGATATGGAATCGGTTCTGGTACAGGAAGGTTATGAACCACCGATCCACGATTTTACAATAGAAACACCTGACGGCGAAGACATAAAAGACTTTTTTATTTACGACGAGAACTACGTATTCTTATTGGTTGCTTACGATCTTCACAAATCGGAAACCAAATCGCAGGAAAAAATTAACACTTTGGCAAACTGGGCGATGGAGAAAGACCTGTCGTTTTGCTGCCTGACTTCTACTTTGCCGGATGAATCGATGGCATTTGCTGAGGAAAACGGAGCTCCTTATGAATTCTTTAATTGCGACGAAATTACATTAAAAACCATCATTCGTTCAAATCCGGGGTTGGTTCTTCTTAAAGATGGAACGGTTATGGGGAAATGGCATTTCAACGATATTCCAACTCCCGAAGAATTTGAGGCCGAATTCATGAAATAGAAGCTGAATGTTCGATGCTGGATACTAGATACTGGAAGTCAAACAAAAAACTATTCATCCGTTGAATTTTGTTCAACGGGAGAAGTGGCAACTGATACCTTCCAACTCCGGTATTCCGGCTTCCGACTTAAATAAATAGTTAATTGTAAAATATCCTATTTTACATTGCCTTGCATTTCAATGAAATCAGCTAAATTTGTGTACGATTTATTTATATCTAATAAACTAAAATTCAATAATATGAGACAAAAGATAGTTGCAGGAAACTGGAAGTGTAATACAAACTTGCAGGAAGGTATTGAATTGGCAAAAGCCGTTGATGCAATTGTTGCAAGCGAAGGTGCCGACGATGTAGTAGTTGTTTTAGGAACTCCTTTTACCCACATTACCAAAGTAGTTGAAACAGTAAATACCGACAGAATTGGTGTTTCTGCTCAAAACTGTGCAGCCGAAGCAAAAGGTGCTTTCACCGGTGAAGTTTCTGCAGAAATGGTTAAATCAACAGGTGCCGAATATGTTATTCTTGGTCACTCTGAACGTCGTGAATACTATGGTGAAACCAGTGAAATCCTGAATAAAAAAGTAGCTCTTGCTTTAGAAAACGGATTAACTCCAATCTACTGCTGTGGTGAAGCTTTGGATATTCGCGAAGCCGGTACTCACAACGAATATGTAGTAAACCAACTGGAAGAAACTGTTTTCCAGCTTTCAGCCGAAGATTTCAAAAAAATCGTTATTGCTTACGAACCAATCTGGGCAATCGGAACAGGTGTAACAGCCAGCTCTGACCAGGCACAAGATATGCACGCAAACATCCGTGCTGCTATTACTGCTAAATTTGGTGAAGAAGTTGCTGAAGGAACATCTATCCTTTACGGAGGTAGCTGTAAAGCAAGCAATGCAAAAGAACTGTTCGCCAACAAAGACGTTGACGGTGGTTTAATTGGAGGTGCTTCATTAAAAGCTGAAGACTTCATCGGAATCATCAACGGATTCTAAAAAAAGAATTTCAAGATATTAAAAGCCATTCTTCTTTTATTAGAGGAATGGCTTTTTTATTTTAACAAAAATCCACGAACCAATTCGAATTCATACATATTTGCTACATTTACTGCCGTTTTCAGCACAATTCAGATAACCAATTAATGTTATTGTATCAGAAACAATACGTTACGTATTTTTTAACATATTTATTACACTTTAAATTAATATCCATGAAAAAGCTGGTATATTTTCTCGTTTTGTTAACACCCTTTATTCTATTCAGCTGTAATTCTTCAAAAAAATCAGATGAAGTTGCTTCTTATTCTTATAAGGAAGAGAAAATTGAGATGAATAACGAATTAAAAGCAAAAATTCCTGATTGGGTAGAAGAGGGAAAAATCTGTTATGGCCTTGTGGTTCAGCTAAACGAAAATAAAAAACCTGTTAAGGGAAAACCCATAAAAGCAAAAGTAGTTCAGATAAATGAGAATTCTGTAAAAATGAAAGCTCTTGAAACCGTAAGCCTGGTTGAAGTAAAAGGATGCTCAAAAATGGGACTTACCAAAGGACAAACCTGGGATGAAAACGAAGGGGATTTGTATTTGACGCTGGAAGAAGCTATTAACGCTTTAAAAAAGCTGAACTTATATGATATCTCGGATAAAGTAACAGTAGACTAGCTGATATTATAACTGGGTATGACTGACAGTCAACTCATAAAAGAAATCAGACAAAACAATGATCTGGCATTTAGGGCTCTTATTAATAAATATAAGAACCTTGTATATAATACGGCCTTTCGGCTGGTAAAATCGACTGAAGATACCCAGGATATTTTCCAGGATGTTTTTCTGGAAATATATAAATCGTGCGATGCGGTAAGGTTTGATGAAGACCTTACCGTATGGATTTATAAAATAGCCTATAACAAGTCAATAAGTTTTCTAAGAAAAAAGAATCCGGCCAGAGTTGATAGTAAATCTGGCGAACCAGAGGAAGAACAGTACAATCCTCAACTGATTGACCAAAATAATCCGGCCAGACAACTGGAACAAAAAGAAAACATTAGCGCTCTTTATCGCTTAATCGACCAACTCCCCGACAATCAGAAAAAAATATTACTACTGCACAAATTCGAAGGTCTTTCGCAAAAAGAAATTTGCGAGAACTTAAATATGTCTGCCCACTCGGTTGAATCGTTGATTTACCGGGCGAAGAAAAATTTAAAGCAAAAATTAAAGGACTATTTAACCCATAATTCCTGATAAAATGGAAAAGAAACAAAAATCACTGAAGTGGCTCAACATCTTTTTGCTGGTAATCAACCTGTCGGCATTTGCCACATTTTTGTATATGAACCAAAACAATAACAGTGATTCGGAAGTGACCGATGTATACAAATCGGACGAATATCTGAAACAACGGCTTAATCTAACTGAAGAACAATTTGAGCAGATCATCGAAATGGATCAGAAAGTTTTCAGGAATTACCAGGTACTAATCGATATCCAGTGCGAAACCAATTTCGAACTTATCAAAGAACTTTCTTCGCCCAATGTTTCAGAAGAAAAAATGAAAGAATTAACGCAAAAACTGGGCACCTATCATACAGCCATAAAACGTCAAACGGTTAAGCACTTCGAAAATGTAAGAAGTGTATGTAATCCTTCTCAGCAAGAACTACTTAACAACCTGCTACTTGAAATGATGGAAGCGGGAGATCAATGCCAGTATTGCAACAAAGAAGACTGCTCAAGAAGAAAAATGATAGAAAAAAATTAATTTTTTTCATGTTGAGCGCCGGATTTTGGTTTTAGTTTCGTCTTAAATAACAAGAATGAATATAAAACAGGAAGAAAATAGTAATTTAAAATTTGAATCTGAAAGTCAAGATCAACAAAACCGTATAGACCGGCTAACGGATGAAATACTTTCGGTTCTTGATATGCAAGTATCTGTTCCCGATGGTTTGGTAGATGAAGTAATACAGGAAAAAAATAAACTCACGTTAATTCCCTCATCCAAAATTGACTTTTCGAAATACCTGCAAATTGCTGTTGTTCTTGTTGCTGCCATTTTTATTGGTGTATTGATGGGAAAGAATGCCAATACTATGTTTACCCAAAAAAAGCAAAATCCTGACAAAAAAGCTTTGATTGAATTACGCGACAAACACCACCTTTCTGATTATAATTCGTTCGGTAAACTTTAGTTTATAATTAAGTGCAGGAACCAACCGTAAATCTGGTTAATTCTGTATATTTAAAACATTAGACCTGAGAAGGTTTTATATCGACGTATTATGAAACGAAAAACCAAAAGTACCAACTGGCCACGACTTATTGTACAGTGGGGAGTATTAGCTTTTATTCTTATTCTTGCTTTTTTTCCTAAACTAACGAAAATTAGTGCACCCGATTTTGAAGCTTATTGCCCTTTTGGAGGGTTACAGGCTCTGGGAAGTTACCTGTTAAGCCAGGCACTGTCGTGTACAATGACCAGCGCTCAAATAGTGATGGGAATTCTGCTTTTTGTGGCAGTTTTATTGTTTAGTAAACTATTCTGCTCATATATCTGCCCTGTAGGGACAGTAAGCGAATGGCTCGGAACTTTGGGGGAGAAACTCAAAATCAGATACACCATAAAAGGCATTGCTGATAAAATTCTAAGATCGTTAAAATACATCCTCTTATTTATAACTCTTTATTTCACGCTTCAGTCAAACGAGCTGTTCTGTAAAAAATTCGATCCTTATTTTGCTTTGGCATCAGGCTTTAACATCGATGTGGTTTTACAATTTGCCATTATATCGATTGTATTGGTCGTAATCGGATCGATATTTATTCGATTATTCTGGTGTAAATACCTCTGCCCTCTTGGAGCAATTTCAAACATTTTTAAATTCTCTGTATTCTTTGTTGCATTATTAGTTATTTATATTGTTCTGCTGAAAGTTGGAGTACAAATTAGTTACGTTTGGCCGTTGGCAATTGCCTGTGCAGGCGGATATATTCTTGAAATTAGAGCATTAAAAAGCCGTTTCACTCCAATTGCAAAAATTACCCGCGATGTAAATACCTGTACCAATTGTCAACTATGCAGTAAAAAATGCCCGCAAGGCATCGATATTGCATCGGTAGAAAAAGTAAAACATGTAGACTGTAACCTTTGCGGCGACTGTTTGCTGGTTTGCCCGGTAAAAAGTACACTTACTATAAACAAACAACCGAAATTAAAAAGACTCCCTGTTATTGCTATCATTTTGCTTGTAGTTGGAGGTATTTACCTGGGAACTATTTTTGAAGTGCCTACCATTGATTTAAAATGGGCCGATTCAGAAGTAATTGACGAAGCAACTACTTTCTCCATGTCGGGACTTAAAAACGTAAAATGTTATGGTAGCTCCATGGCTTTCGCTAATAAAATGAAGGGAGTAGACGGTGTTTACGGAGTAGCTACCTATGTAAAACATCATAAGGTAAAGATTTATTACGACGACAGTATTCTGAGTGAAGAGAAACTTCAGGAGAAATTATTTACACCTCAAAAGAAACCTATAAAAGCTTTGGCGAAAGAAGCGAATACCGTATACGGAGTTACTTTGAAACTGGAAAACTTTTTCGACAGCTACGATTTCAATTATCTGAGTTATTTACTAAGCGGCAAAACAAATGCCGTTGGCTTGCTTACAGAATTCGATTGCCCGGTTGTGGTTAAAATATTCTTCCCCGAAGAAATTAAAGGCAACCAGGAACTTCTAGATATTATAGAATCAAAAACATTTGAGATTGAAACCACCAATGGTCCTACAGAACTTAGTCTGGGTTACGAAATAGCAGTTGAACCGGAATATTTCAGTATTTCCCGTCAGGAATATATTCAAACCATGTTTACTCCTTTCGAGAGATCATTTAATTACCGAAGTTCATATACCGACGACGTGGTTGAAACTTATGCCATTCCAATGGGGGCAAATGCTAAGGTACGTAACCGTTTATCGTACATGGTTAGCCACCTGTCGAACGACGATGGAATTGTTGAGTTCAAAACCAAACTCGACGATGAATACAAGGAGGTTGCAGAGATTTCATATGTAGATACAATGACCACGATAGAAAATATTAACACTGCTCTACTTTCCGACTCATTAAGCATTAGTTACTCAAACGGGAAAAAAGGGAAGGTAAAAAACATGTTCGATTTCTCAGAAGAAATAAAAACCGACAACGAATAAAAATTTAAATATCAACTCAAAAAAATCTCTGTGCGTATGAAAAACTTTACTTTAACTATTTTAATCAGTCTGGTGGCATTAATTGCCACTGCCCAAAATCCGGTCATCGACTGGCAAGAAACGAAACTCAGCGATAATAACCTTAAAGTGATGTCAATTGATAGTAGTAATGCTATTATTGCAGGATACAGCAATGCAGTATTTAAAACTACTGATGGAGGGGCAACCTGGGATACTCTTGACCTTTTAAAACCATATTTTAATTTATCCGATATTAGCGTTGAAGGTTCTACCGGTTATATTGTTACCAGCAAAGAAAAACTGTACGACGCAGCACCGGATGTTTATTTAAGTGGATCAATATTAAAAACTACCGATGGTGGAACTACCTGGTCCACAATTGTTGATCCGGTTTTTGGTACAGAAAGTGATCCGGCAATAAATCCAACAGACACCTTATGTTTTGGAATGGATTTTACAACTGTATCTGCAATTAACGATTCAGTGGCTTTTTGTTCTGCACAGTGGTACGAATATCAGTTAGACGGCACAGATAGTCATGCCGGAGTTTTTAAAACTGTTGATGGTGGACAAAACTGGGTGAATGTAAGTGGTGATATTGGCTCTCCGATTTATTCAATGGATTTTTATGGTTCAAAAGGATTGATGGGAGGTAACAAAAAGCTTTACTCAGCTGATGCTTCTTTGGATTCAATTACTGATATTTTTAATGATCTGCCGGGCGATGGAACTGCATACGTTTTTGATATCGATTTTGTTAGTGAGACAGAAATATTACTAACTACAACTGCCGACAGTATGTTTATTTCTAACGATGGTGGTGCATCCTTTACAACCTTGGGTGACTTAAAAGGAGCAAACGACATTCAACGGATTAACGATTCAACAATTATTGTAACGGGTAATTCAAATAAATCCTACTTGTCAACAAATAACGGACAAAGTTGGAATCCACTTGGAATTGGCGAATCAATTTGGGAAATTGGCTCAACAGTTAACGACACCATCATGTTACTTGCTAAGGCAAAAATCTACAAAGGTGCTTTAAGCGATTTATTAGCTGGCAATTATAATTTTGTCATTCAGGAAGTTGGAGACGCTAACCTGCAGAAATCCTACGCTAATGGAAATAACGTTATCGTTGTAGGAAACGACAATAATTTCTTGTCTTCTACCGATGGAGGTGTTACCTGGACATCTTTATCATTACCAGAAATGCCAGCTGTTGATGCATTTATGGAAGAGGTAGATTTTGACGGGCTTACAATGGTGGGCGACGAAGGATACATTAGTTTGAACCGGATTAAGTTTGTCGACTATGAAGATAAGGAGGATATTTACTGGTCTGGAGCCATTTTTTATACAGATGACAACTGGAAAACATGGGATGACCTTGACGTTGCAAAAATTGGAAAAGAAAATACCGATGATGTAAGCATTTATCCAAATCATGAAAACTGCAATGCCGTTAGTCCGCAGGTATTTACATTTGGCGACGATGTACTTTTAACCTATGTAAAATGGTACGACTATGTTACAGATGCCACTAAAAAAACAGAACATTCGAGGGTATTTAAAACAACAGATGGAGGTTCAAACTGGACTGCTATAACCGGTGATTTAGGAAGCAAATTTGTTCAGGATATTAAGGTAATGGGAGACACATTGTACATTGCAGGTAGTAATTTATTGCTAAAATCAACAACTGCCAATTTAAAATCTACAACCGACACTATTGAAGTTACCGATCTTTATCCAATTCTGGATGAAGGAGAAGATGACAACATGTTTATCAATTCTATTTGGGTTGAAGGTGATGAACTCTTTGTCGCAACTATGTTAGACAGTTGTTACAGATCAAACGATGGAGGAATGACCTTCTCTACTTTTAGTGACTCTAAAGGAGGAAACGACATTTACCGTTTTGATAAAAATTCATTCATGATACTTGGAAGTGCAGGCAAATCGAAATTTACCAACGATACAACTACATGGATCGATTGCCACCCGGGAACAACCTGTTATTCAATTGGAGGGGTACTTGATGGATATATTTACGGACTGGCAAAAGGTTCGCTTTTTGCAACTAGCGTTGAGGCTCTTGATCTAACAACCGGAATTCCAACAATATTAACAAAAGCCGAATTAAATGTATTCTACAAAGCCAGTACCATTGACCTTGTTTCAACCGATGGCGAAATTGACCGTTGTGCACTTTATTCAATCAGTGGGAAAATGGTTTCTTTAGTTGAACCAAACAGTACAATTTGCAGCTTCAATAAAAACGAATTCCAACCGGGAATATACATTGTAAATTCACTGGTAAAAGGAAAACGTTACATAAATAAAATCGCATTTAAATAAGAACCAATCAGTTATAGGCGTCATTCTGAATATTCCAGAATGACGCCATTTAACAAAACTCTTTATTTCCTATAGTCAATGTCAGGGAGACAAAAACACATAATCTTAACACTGCTTTTGCTTGTTATTGGTACTATTATGGCTAATGCTCAGCAAAAAGTAATCGTAAGTGGAGTGATTCGCGATGCTGCCACCCAGGAACCGATTATATATGCCAATATTGCCTTTCCTGATCTGGGCATAGGAACTTCATCAAACGGAAACGGAGAATTCTCCATAAAAAATGTCCCTTCAGGCCAACAAAAAATATCTGTTACATACATCGGGTACCAGGAGTATTCCCTCGACATGACATTAAGAAAAGATGTTAATCTGAACATCAGGCTAAAACAACAGTCTCTTGGTTTAAAGGAAGTGATTGTTACGGCCCAAAACTCCTCATCAGGAACCACAGCATCAAAAATTCAGCGAGAAGCAATTGACCATGTTCAGGCATCAAGTCTGACTGAAATTATGCAACTTATTCCGGGAAACTTATCAGATAATCCCAACCTGGCTTCACCCGAAAAAATTAGCATTCGAGAAGTAGATGCAGATATAAACAGTGCCCTCGGAACGGCAGTTATTGTTGACGGAATTCCAATGTCGAATGACGGGAACATGCAGGAAAGTATTGAAACCATGAATAACTTTTCCAGTGCAGCAGGAACAGGTATCGATCTGCGGCAAATATCTGTTGATAATATCGAATCTATTACAGTTGATGTCGGGATACCATCTGCCGAACATGGAAACCTGACATCGGGAGCCGTACATATTAAAACAAAATCAGGAGGTTCTCCTTATAATGTAAAACTTCAGGCCGACCCGCACACCAAACAATTCTCTCTGGGCAAAGGATATTTATTAAAAAACGATAATGGAGTAATCAATATCGATGGCGGTTATACTGATTCCTATCAGTACATTTTCAAAAACACCGATCATTTTAAACGAATTAATTCATCAGCTAAATATAACAATACCTTCTTTCGAAATCAAACCCCTTTAAACATCGAAGTGAAAGCCGATTTTATCGAATCGCTGGACGGAGAAAAATGGGATCCGGATATGAAAGCGGAGGAAGAACATTATGCCAAAGACAGAAAACTTCAGTCTAAACTTTCTGCACTTTGGTCACTAAATAAATCTTTCTTAAAAAGCGTTTCACTGGATGCCGGTTATACCAAAACATGGCAGGAAGGTTTTGAAAAAACGCTGGAAGCAAACAGTTCCGGTGCCAACATAATCATTTCATCGAAAGTTGATGGCGAATACGAAGCCCTTTACGGGCCATCAAGTTATTATTCAGAAGTTACCTACGATGGAAGACCTTACGATATTTATGCCAAACTGAAAACCAGATTTTACAACAAAACTGATAAAATCACCAATAATATTTTATTGGGTTCAGAATGGAGAACTACCGGCAATAACGGCAACGGACGCACTTTCGACGTAAACAATCCCCCTGCAGGAGAAAGTACACGCCCACGACCATTTACCGACATACCTGCATTAAACCAGTTATCGTTTTTTGCCGAAGATAAAATTGACATCGCACTGGGATCGACAAATCTGAATATAATGGCCGGAATACGTATGGATAACATTCAGCCATCCGGAGTTTTCTCAACCGATGGAAGCCTGAGTTTTGATCCCCGGTTAAATATCAGTTACGATATTCTTGACAGAAGCAGAAACTACTTTTTCCGAAATCTGACGCTGCGCTTAGGTTATGGAAAAACAACCAAATCGCCTACCCTCACCCATCTTTATCCAGACAAGGTATATAACGACATTAAAAACTTTGATTATTACCCCGATTTAGTTTTGGCCACAACCAGAGTTTTTGAAGATACAAGAAACTACGATTTAAAAGCTTCTCATGGTAAAAAATACGAAGCAGGCATCGATTTTCAGTTGGGAAGGATAAAATCGCGATTAACCGGTTTCTACGAAAAATATGAAGGGGGCTTTATAAAAGACAGGAACTTTTACCTGATGACATACAAAGATTACGAACAACCTGATGCCGATGTTCATCCTTATTATGTTGAAGGAGAAGGTGTATTTTACGACGATCCTGAAACAGGAGAAACAGTCAAGGTTCCATACGAAACAGAAGAAAAATGGAAAAGTTATGGTATTTACCGAAATGCAAGTGCCAGAATCAAAAGAGGTGTTGAATATACTATTGATTTTGGGAGAATTCAGGCCTTGCGCACTTCATTTGTACTAAACGGTGCCTGGCTTCAAACCGAATCTTATTCAGAAGATGCTCCATACTGGGAAAAGATAGAATACACAACCTATGAAGGGAACACAAGTAACCAGGAATCATTTGTAGTTAAATATCCTAACCGTTATGGTTACGGTACTGTAAAAGAAAGATTAAATACCAACCTGAATATTATCACCCACATTCCTGAAATAAAGATGCTTGTAACCTTAACAACACAAGTGGTTTGGTACGAAAAAGACTGGCGAAAACGTTACGATGAATATAAGTTATTTACCTTAACCGAATTACGCAATTACCTTAATCAGCAGGATTTATTCAGCACACACGATGAAGATGATTATTACTATTATCTGCCTGTTAGTTACCGGGGATACGATGGTATTGAATATGAATATCAGATAAGTGATTTTGCTGAATCGTTAAACCAGAAGGCAATTGATATGCAAAAACGCTACAGGTTCGATACGCTTACCTGGCCACCTTTATTTCTTTGTAATATTAAAATCTCGAAAGATATTGCCCAACGTTTTAAGTTATCGTTTTATGCGAATAATTTCCTGAACATACGCCCGTGGGTGTTAAATGAACGGGAAGGCACGTATAAACGCCGCAACAGTAAGCCATTCTTTGGTGCAGATATTAAAATGCAGTTTTAAAACAGTAAATCAAAAGAAATGAAAAAGTTACTATATCTGGTACTGATTTTTCTGGTTTCATGCGAATCGTATGACGTACCATCAACATATTCACTTTCTGTTTCAGTCAATTATCCTGAAGATATAAACGATGGCGGTATTATTGCCAACCAGGAAGTGGTTGTAAGAAATGTGCAAACAGGGCGGGAATACACTCAACAAACCGATGAAAATGGTATGGCCACTTTCGATGTGCGGGGTGGAAATTATGACCTGGTCGTTTCTTTTCAGGAGAAACACCAGATAGAGATCGACGGATATCCGGCTGAGAAAACTCTTTTATTCAGTGGCAGCCTTTTCGGTGAACTGATAATGGAAGACAATATTTCCCTTTCAATTAACACGGAATACTCTATCGAAAGTGAAGGTTTTATAATAAAAGAACTTTATTCTTCAGGAAGCCGCACACCTGAAGGAAAATCGTATGGCGCCGACAAGTTTGTAGAAATATATAACAACACCGACCAGGTTTTATACTCCGACGGACTCTGTTTTGGGGCTGTCCGTTATACAAAAACCTACGAACCTACTCCTTGGATTGACGACGACGGCAATTTGCTGCCACGAATTCCACTGTGGAGTTTTGTTGTTATTGTTCCTGGCTCCGGTCAGGATTATCCGATTCAACCGGGTGAATCGTTTGTAATAGCACTTTCAGGGCTGAATCACCGCGACGATCCCAATGGCAATCCCAATTCTATCGATTTATCGGGTTCTGCCTGGGAAATGTATGTGGAAGATGGGAAGTATGTTGATGTTCCGGGAGTTTCCAATTGCCTGATGCAAAGGATAACTCAAGGAAGTGCCATGATAATGGATGTACGAGGTATGGTTTGTATTTTATTCCGTCTCCCTTCTGATGACTACGAAGAAATATTCACCGATGCTAATAATTTTATGATTGAGCCCGGTGGTTCGTACAACTGCTTTATGGTACCATATTCCTGGGTAATCGATGGTGTTGAGAATCCCGAACTTGACGACCGTGGAGTATATAAACGATTACCAAACAGCATTGATGTTGGATATATTCAACACAGAGGCAGTTACGAAGGTGTCTCAATCAAACGAAAAGTAAAAGAAGTTATAAACGGACGTACCATTTACCAGGATACAAATAACTCAACAAACGATTTTCTTACCAACCAGGATCCAACTCCGGGAGTAATTGCAACTGAATAATGAGAATAACATCGAAAATATTATTTTGTATTGTACTTTTTGCAGTAACGCTGAACGCATTAGAAGCGATATCGAGCGAAGCTGATTCTTTACAGTCTTCCCTGTCAACAGAAGAAATATTTTTACTAAAAAGCCCGTGGTCAGGTTCAGAAAATGCAGCAGGACTTCAATTTCTTGCAATTCCTAAAAGAATAGGAAAAGTTGAGTTATTCTACAATAATAACAAGGGTGATTACCATCGTTTTCTGAATGGTAAAGAAAACCTGCAATACGGCTTTTACACCAATGGATACACTAAATTAAAAAACTGGAAATTCTACGGCGATTTTAGCTATTACAGCGACATTGAAAAGAATGTAAAATGGGTTGACGTTATGGAACCATACAACGATAATCCGTATACGCTTGGCGACGACATGGGAGGCAAATACATCAAGGAATATTTTGATATGAATGCCAAAGCCTCCTGGCATGCCAGTGAAAAGCTGGACTTTGGATTCGAAGTAAATTACCTGACAGGAGTTGGAACCAGAAGGAAAGACCCGAGACCTGTAAATGAGACAACTAGTTTTAAAATAAAACCCGGAGTTATTTACAATCTGAATCGTTTTAAATTGGGTCTGAATCTGAATTTCCAAACCGGGAAAGAAGATATGGAAATTCAATTGGTTGGCGATTCTACATTTACTTATTATCATTTTAAAGGATTGGGCACTTTTACCTCCACAACAGATAAAGGAGAAAGGAGTCATGAATCGATAGTACTTGGAGGAGGATTACAATTTGGATACAATGGCTCTTCTTTTCAGAACACAACTGAGGTAAGCTTCTTTCAAAAAGAAACAGATATAAAAAGGGGTGTAAGTGTACCCTTACAGGTTGTTCTTCTCGAAAAATTTCAGACTGAAGTAAGTTCTGTATTCCTTTTTAAACCTGAAGAAAAAAACATTAATAAACTTACCTTAAACTTTACCGACAAACACATTTACGGACATGAACCGGTAATAGAACCAACCCAGGTACAGGAAAATTTTCAATGGTCAACAGTTGCCAAATACCTGCTTTACTGGCACCAGGAAAATTCGGTTAGAGTAAATTACGATTTCTTCAAACTCCAGGATAACAATCATTTTAACTGGGGCACCAGCGTTGGAGGACAAATTTATACCAGCGAAACTTCGTACTATTTTGTGCCGGAAAGAAACTACCAGGAACTCAACTACTTTTTGCTACATGCAGCCTTGAAAAAAGAGCTGATTACATCATTTGCGGATGTAGTATTTGAGATGAACGGGAAGTATCGTAAAGGCTTCAAAAGCACTTATCAGATCGTTGATGAAGAAACACTTCTGGAAACGGTTAATTCTGATTTTGTTGAAACCGATTATAACTATTTCAACTCAGCCATGTCGGAAGCGGGAGCAAACCTTGCCTTAGGTAAAAAAATAAAAATATACCAGGAATGGATGCAACTGTACCTTTCCGCCGGTTATAACATACAATTCTCACAAATGCCTGATAACCCAACACGAAACTACTTTAATCTGCAATTCGGAATTAACTTTTAATACTATGAGCGACTACGCAATTGAATGTAACAACCTGACCCATTATTACGGGAAAAAACTGGTTTACGAAAACCTGAATATCAAAGTTCGGGAAGGAAGTATTCTGGGGCTTCTTGGCAAGAACGGCGCAGGTAAAACCACCACCATTAATATTTTAAATGGTTTTCTGCAGCCGCGAAGCGGTGAGTGCCTGATTTATGGTGAAAATACGCAACATCTGACACCGGCAAACAAGGCACGGATCGGTTTTCTTATAGAAGGGCATGTACAGTATGCTTTTATGAATATTCACCAGATAGAAAAATTTTATTCAAAATTCTACGAGAAGTGGAACAATGAGCCTTACTGGGAACTGATGTCGAAACTGAAAGTAACGCCAACACAGAAAATTTCTACCATGTCGTGTGGTCAGCGTTCGCAGGTGGCACTTGGCCTGATTCTGGCCCAGGACCCTGACCTGCTTATCCTCGACGACTTCTCGATGGGTTTGGATCCGGGTTACAGGAGGCTGTTTATCGACTACCTGCGCGAATACGCAAAATCGAAAAACAAAACGATATTCACCACTTCGCATATCATCCAGGACATGGAGCGACTGATTGACGATGTGCTGATAATGGACTACAACCGGGTGCTTGCACAGCGCGATGTGAATGAGTTTATGACCCAGTTTAAACAATTCTACCTCGAAGTGGAAAATCCGTCCATCGACCTGTCGAATGAAGACTTTGTGGCCAATTTCGAGAAGGTAAATAACAAAGTGGAAATTTACACTTACGAATCGGAAGATATGGTTCTGAACTTTTTAAAGAACAACGGCATTGCGTATAAGAACTTTCAAAAAGTAGAAATGGGACTGGAAGATGCATTTATTGGTTTAACCGGAAAATATTAAGAATATGTGGAAAGGAATGATCTATAAAGAGTGGTTAAAAATCAGATGGTTTTTACTTATTTATGCAGGACTGGGAATATTGGCCGTAATCTACACTTTTATTAAGGTTAAACACGATATCACCTTCAGTTCGCCAAACGGGTACTGGTATTTTCTTCTGTTTATGGGAGGACAGTATTTTAGCTTAATCAAATTTATTCCGGGAATCGGTGCTCTTGCTGTTGCCATTGCGCAATACTTTCCCGAAACAGTTAGTAAACGAATAAAACTTACGTTTCACTTACCGGTTAACGAAAATAAAGCCTTGCTTATTATGTGGCTTTTAGGAGCAGGGAGTTTGCTGATTAGTTATCTTATACAACTATTATTATTCGGTGGGTTAAGCCTTATATATTTCCCTTCCGATATCATTGTGCCGGCCTTATCGTCGATTGTACCATGGTACCTGGCCGGACTGGCATGCTATAATCTTACTGCACTCATAGTGCTCGAACCGGTATGGAAATACAGAGTCTTCTATATTGTGATAGCAGTTCTTTTTCTCCCCCTTCTTTTGCAAAGTGTATTAACCGACGGATTTTCTCCGGTTAATCCATTCATGACCATTCTGGTTTTATTCAGTAGTTTTTCATTGTTGTTTTCGGGTTACCGGTTTAGAAAAGGAGAAATGTAAGATGGTAAAATTTAGCAGATATATATTAGTAATAATAGCCATCTTCAGTCTGGCTATTGCCCTACCTCGTTTGTATTGGATTTCGTTTGAAAAACCAATAAAAGCACCCAGTGTTTTTTACAGCTGTGTTGATAATGATTTTTACATGATTCGGCCGGCAGAAGACAGTAAAAAAACCAACTCAAAGGGTGAAGAATTAACGCGCGAAGAATTTGAATTGAAACTTCCGTTGAATTACAGCCGTCAGCTGACATTAAACGGAACAATGCCCGATTCTATTAAAGGTGTTGAAATGGATATTCATGAAATAAGCCGGAATCGCTCGTTTTTCAGAGTACGCCCGAAAGATATCGATTCGCCGTTACCTTCATTGTATCCACTCTTCGAATCGCAATCAGGAAGGGCTAACCTTGAAATGCCCGATGACTTTTTCAGAATTACATGGAGAATGGAATTCATCGATGCAGAAACGAATAAAATACGCGAAGAAAAAAGCCGCATGTTTTCGGCGGTGCTTTATAACCGGGGATTTCAGTTCCCTGCAAAATCGATAAACGGGATACCAACTACCCGCAAATCGTGCGACGAAGGTTACCTGGTGCTCGACAACGCAGATCAGCTTTTTCATGTTAAAATGATAAAGGGGAAACCTTATGTCCGAAAGGTAGACTTGCCCGAAGGGATAAAATTTAAACACATTGCCTGTGTCGATTTTAGTGATAAACTTTATTATGCATATTTATTTTCAACCAACCACGAGGTGTATGTTTTAACACAATACGATTATGTTCTGCAGAAACTCGAAGTGAAAGATGTGCACCCCGAATTGAACGAAGTGCGTATTTTGGGAGATCTGTTTAATTACAGTATAACAAGCCTTGGAAATGGTTTTATTTCAACCACTATTTTAAACAAAGATTTCAAACTTGTTGACGAATACAAAGAAACCTGGCCAATACGCGATGAGCGCATTGAAGGAAAAATCGCACAAGTTATCTTCCCATTCGAATTAAAATTAACCGATAAAACTTCTTCCTATATCCGATTTTTTGGAAGTTTTCATTCTCCCCTACGCTGGATAATTTTCAGTTTGATTCTGCTTACAATACACTTCCTCATTATAAGGAAACGAAAAGAAAAAATTCAGAACCAGATATTAGATCTTGTACTGATTGGTATAACAGGATTATTCGGCTTTATTGCCGTCAACTTCTTCCCGAATAAGTTTTTTAACTAAGGGAACGGGACAGACCGACGGCCATCTGCTTACAGATGGCCGTTTTTTTTTAACTTCGCCGTCAAATAGCAGACCATGGATTACAAAAAAATAAATATCGAGATCACTCCCTTTCAGGAGTGGTTACGGGATGTGCTGAATGCACAAATGGCGGAGATTGGGTTCGATAGTTTTGTTGAAACCGAAACCGGATTTGAAGCTTTTATTCCGGCTAATTTATATTCAGAAGAGAACCTGAATGAAGTTTTAAAGGCCTTCTCTGACGATTTTTCGTTCAAGGTAGATTCAGAATTTATTGCTGATCAGAACTGGAACAAGGAATGGGAAAAGCATTATTTTAAGCCACTGGTAATCGGCAATGAATGTATGATCAGGGCGCCGTTTCACAAAGAATACCCCAATGCAAAATACGAAATTGTTATTGAGCCGAACATGGCTTTCGGAACGGGAAACCATGAAACAACAGCAACCATAATCGAATCAATTCTGCAAAACGACCTGAGCGGCAAAACCATCCTCGACATGGGCTGTGGAACCGGGATCCTCAGTATTCTGGCATCGTTGAAAGGAGCCAAACACATTACAGCCATCGACATTGACAAATGGTCGTATGAAGGGACACTGGAAAATGCTCAACTTAATAATATCAGCAATATTGAAGTTAAACTGGGCGACGCTGCTTTGTTGGGAGACGAAAAATACGACCTTATTTTTGCCAATATCCATAAAAACGTATTGCTGAATGACATGGAAGCGTATTTTTCCGTTTTAAACGATGGAGGCACTTTGATAATGAGCGGATTTTATACAGAAGACATTCCTGACATTAAAGACAAAGCCGAAAGCCTTGGTCTACAAGATGCCGGTTTTGTGGAGAAAAACAACTGGGTGGCACATTCGTTTATTAAAAAATGAAGACAATTGTGAAATTGTTAAAATGTTAAATTGTATGATTCAACTTTTGCCTTTGAACTTTGAACTTTCAACCTTAAACTTTTAACTTACACTCAATGCAAGACCTTTTTAACTACTTTGCCAAGCGCAGCGATTCGTTAAATGAAAAGCACGTTCCCAAATCTGTCATCGGCCGACTCAGAAAACTTAACCGTAACGACAGGGAAGTTCTAAAAGATATGCTCATAGAAAAAGGTAAACAACTGGAAAATTCAGGGCATAAAAATGTTATCACCTGGCTGGAAACCTGCATCACGCTTATTAACGAACATGCATTTCACTTTAACCGTGTTTTTTTCAGCCCCGGAAATGAGATAAAAAATGAAATAAAATTGCTGCTCGATCGTGCGGAAGAAACAGTCGATCTGAGCATATTTACAATTACCGACAATGAGTTGGGCAAAAGAATAAAAAGCTGCCACAAACGAGGAGTGAAAGTGCGTATTATAACCGACGATGAAAAAACAGAAGATAACGGATCGGAAATCTTAAAACTGGCCCAAGCCGGGATACCTGTTAAGATAGATCATTCGCATTACCACATGCACAATAAATTTGGTATTATCGATAAACAGATTGCCATTACCGGAAGTTTTAACTGGACTTATACTGCTACCAAACACAACCAGGAAAACCTGCTGGCCACAACGAAATTCGAAATTGTAAAACAGTACAACGAAGAATTCGAAAGGCTTTGGAAAGAGTTATTCGAGTATTAGAATTAAGGTAATCTCGGCACTGCTTCATGTCTTGGCATTTCCCAAATCTCCAGCTCCCGAATAGCTGCCCCGTCGATGATAAAACGCAAAGCCGTACTCACTTTGTGGAAACCTTTGTAACCAGCAGCACCGGGATTTATATGCAAAAAGTTGAGCTTTTTATCGAAAATCACCTTTAAAATATGCGAGTGCCCGCTGATGAACAGATTGGGAGGATTAGTATAAATATCGGGTTTTACATAACGCTCGTACCGGCCGGGATAACCACCGATGTGCGTCATCCAAACATCTACTTCTTCGCATTTAAAACGCTGGTGCATAGGATGAACAACACGCACATCCTGCCCGTCGATGTTTCCGTAAACACCTCGTAACGGTTTATAATCAGCCAGCTTGTCTGCCGTTTCTATATTTCCGAAATCGCCGGCATGCCATATTTCATCCACCCCTTCGAAAAAATTAAAAATACGCTCGTGTATAAATCCATGTGTGTCCGATAACAGCCCAATTCGCTTCATTAAAATTTGTCTTATTGCTACAAATTAAGTTAAATTTGTTAGAGTAGTACTTTGACAAGTTCATTAAAAAATGAATTTTTCTTCTTTTTACATCAGGCAAAAAGGAAGAGAAAGAAAAATCATTCTGATCCTTACAGGGTTGCAGGGGAACAAGATAATTTTTCAAAATGTTTTGAAGTAGTACATGAATAACAAAATATTTAAAAACAAATTATGATTACGATTGTAGCCAAATTTATAGTAAACGAAGGACAAGAATCAAAATTCCTGGAACTTATCGACGGACTGGGAAAAGCCTCCCGCGCAGAAGAAGGAAACATTGAATATGTTTTGCACAAAGATGTAAAAGAAGCATCAACCTATTGTTTGATTGAAAGGTGGAAAGACCAGGAAGCCATCGATATTCACAACAACACACCTCATTTTACAGATGCGATTCCTCAGCTGGGAGAATTAGCTGAAATAAGCATCGATGTATACGAGCCGTTATAGCAAAAACTAACCAGACCGTTGTCGGTTGCTTCCTGCTCCCGGCTTCGGTCTTCAAACTTAAATATATGAAACAGGTAGTAATAGTACGTCACGGAAAAGCAGTCCCCTACGGTTACGAAGATGATTTCACGCGCGATTTAAGGGAGCGGGGTGTTAACGATGCCAATCGTGTAAGCCACGAGTTAAAGAAACAGGGAATTTCTCCCGACCTCATTATTTCGAGCCCGGCAAAACGAGCCATCAAAACTGCCCTTATTTTTGCCGAGAACCTGGATTTTGAGCAACAAAAAATAATTGAAGTCGAGGATATTTACGATGGACTGAGTACCGGCGAGTTTGTTGATTTAATACAAAAACTGCCGGATGATGCGGATACTGCTTTTTTCTTTGGACACAATCCGGGCTTTTACTATTTCGTTTGCAATTTACTCGACGAATTTTACGCCGACATGCCTACTACCTCAACCGTTGGAATCAACTTCGATGTTGACAAATGGGAAAACATTGAAACACGGAGCGGAAAAATGGCATTTCACCTGGTACCCAGGGAGCTTAAATAGATTTTAAAATCAGAATAAGCTTTTTTAGTAACTTTGGCACCAGGAAGAAAGATGGAAGTCGGAAGACCGAAGCCTGTTCGTATCTTTAAACTTTCAACATTGAACTTTAAACTGTTTTTAATGCAATTATTTTACGTTCCAAATATTTCGGGTGCCGAAGTTATTTTAGATGAAACCGAATCGAAACATGCCGTTCGTGTGCTGCGCTTAAGCGAAGGCGATGAGATTGAACTGGTTGATGGCAAGGGCGGATTTTACAAAGCCAAAATCACCAGTGCGCATCCTAAAAAATGCAAACTCAGCATTGTTGAATCAGAAACGGAGTTCGGCAAAAAAGATTTCCGTTTGCACATTGCCATTGCGCCTACCAAAAATATCGACAGAACAGAATGGTTTCTCGAGAAATGCACCGAGATAGGTATCGACGAGATCACCCCTCTCCTTTCGGAACATTCGGAGCGGAAAGTGATTAAACCCGAGCGGCTGGAAAAAATACTGGTTTCGGCCATGAAACAATCGGTAAAAGCCTACCTGCCAAAACTGAATGAGCTAACCAAATTATCAGACCTCCTGCAACAATCCAAAGAACCGAAGAAATACATTGCCCACTGCAACGACGGTAATAAACCACACCTGAAAAGCCTGGTAAAACAAGGCGACGATGTACTTATCCTCATTGGGCCTGAAGGCGATTTCAGCCCAGAGGAAGTGGAACAGGCCAAAGAAAAAGGTTTTGAAGAAATCTCGCTGGGCAGCGCGCGGCTGCGCACCGAAACCGCCGGTGTGGTGGCCTGCCATATTGTAAATTTGGCCAACGAATAAAGAGGGTACATTCTATCCTTATTTTTTAATCTCCAAACATTTACGCTCAACAATGTGGAATAACTCAATGCATTTTAAAAATTATGTTTACCTTTAAAGCACCAAAAACTTTAAACCGTTGAATACGCGCCCGCAAATAAAACTTGAACCAGGAGAACACCAACAGCAGGAAAATATTCTTGTAAAGTTTCTGTACAACAAAGCGATTATAGAAAGGTTGAAAGAATTATTCCCCACACGATGGAGTTCTTCGCATTCGAGTTGGATAATAAAAAAGGAAGATTTCGACCTTGGCCGTTTTTTCGAAGCATTCAGAGATATTGCTTATATCGATTATTCGGCATTAAAAGCAAGAGCACAATCTCCATTTCATGAAGTTGCTAAGCATGATTATTCACACCGATCGAAAATTGATGTTCCAAAAGGCTATCTTGAATTGTTGAAGCAAAAACGATACAGTGAGAGTACCATACGTAGTTATTGCGCCTATTTCAAGGATTTTATGCATCATTTCTGCAATACTGATCTGGATCTGCTTACCCTGGAACAAATAAACAGCTATATATTGAATTTGGTACAAAACGAGAAGATTTCTGCAAGTCAACAAAATCAACGTATCAATGCTATTAAATTTTATTACGAGAGGGTAAAAAGAGGGGAACGCCGTATATTTTCTATTGAACGACCACGTAAATTAAAGCAACTTCCCAAGGTTTTAAGTAAAGAAGAAATCCAAAACATTATACTTAATTGCAATAATATTAAACACAAATGCATATTGTCTCTTATTTATTCTGCCGGTTTAAGAAGGAGTGAACTTATTAAACTGAAGTTAACTGATATACACTCCGATCGGGGTTTAATCCGGATTGAATCTGCCAAAGGACAAAAGGATCGATATTCACTTCTTTCTTCGTCGTTGTTAAAAATACTTCGCGTGTATTATAAGCAGTATCGCCCGCAATATTGGTTATTTGAAGGTCAATCACCCGGACAACCATACAACGCCGGTACCATCGGCAAGATCTTAAAGGAAGCTTCGTTGAAGGCAGGAATTAAAAATAGGGTGACACCACATATGTTACGGCACTCGTTTGCCACTCATTTGCTGGAACAAGGAACTGATTTACGCTATATCCAGGAATTATTGGGGCATGGCTCATCGAAAACAACAGAAATATATACACATGTTTCGAAACGTTATATTGAAGGAATTAAGAATCCGTTAGATGATATCTTTTCCGATTCAACATAATAAGTAATGTTATACCTCCATTTTGGGTGTATAACATTACCTTTAACAACGATATAATAAAAATAACATTACCAGTAATGATGCACACTAGTTACCACACATTTTGACCCGTCCTAAAAAAAGGCTACACAAAATGTAGCAAATATGTATAAAAATGATGGTATCTTAAGAAGATACAGCGAGGGTTTCAAACTCAAAATTTTAGCCGAACTTAGTACAGGAAAATATTCCAAGAGAGAACTAGGGGACATTTATGGCGTTAACCGGACTACCATAAATGAATGGGTAAAAAAGTACAACCGGAAAGATTTAATGAACACAAGAATTCTAGTGGAAACAGAAGGAGAAACATCACGTCTGAAAGCCTTGCAAAAGGAAATCAAGCAACTAAAAGAGTTGCTGATAAAGAAAGACCTTGACAAATTGGCCCTGGACTCATACCTGGAAGTGGCAGCAGAAAAACTGGGGTACAAGAACGTGGATGAGTTAAAAAAAAATTTAAACATCAAGCCCTGATGAAGGCTGCTGCGATTACGAAACAAACAGGTATGGCAAGCATGTCAAAAGTATGTGCTTGCTTTAACCTTAAGCGCGATGCATACTATAAATACCAGCAACGGTGGAACCGGTATAAGTCCGTTGAATCACGGGTAATAGAGCTTGTAAAAGAAGAACGCAAAGTGCAGCCAAGGGTTGGTGTACGCAAGTTATACGAAACCTTGCTTCCTTCTTTTAAATCTGCACATATCAAGGTAGGTAGGGACTCGCTATTTGATATCCTAAGGGCTAATAATATGTTGGTAAAAAGGAAGAGGGCTTATGCTAAAACAACCAACTCCTACCACCATTTCCACAAATACAATAACCTGATAAAAGAGGTGCAGGTTACAAAGCCCAACCAGGTGTGGGTCTCGGACATAACCTATATCCGCACGGTGAAAGGCTTTTGCTATTTAGCCCTGGTTACCGATTTGTATTCACGGAAAATTATCGGACATGACCTCAGCGATTCGCTCGAGCTGGCAGGGTGCCTACGGGCACTGCGAAAGGCCCTGTGCCACACAAAGCCAGCGGCCGGGCTTATACACCACTCCGATAGGGGTGTACAGTATTGCAGCCATATGTATGTAAATGAGCTAAAAAGAAAAGGAATAAAAATTAGCATGACTGAAGAAAAACATTGTTATGAAAATGCTATTGCAGAAAGGGTTAACGGAATATTGAAAGACGAGTTTTACCTCGACCAATGTTTCTTTTCAACTGCTCATGCAAAACGGGCAACAAAAAGTGCAATTAAAGTTTACAATAATAAAAGGCTTCATGTATCTTTAAGGTACAAAACACCAAATATGGTGTTTAATAATGTAGCTTAACACAATGTTTAACCTGTAGCCGTATTCTAGGACTAGACATTTAAATGAAAGTGACATTTTATGAATGAGAACTTCAAAAATAGACTAAGTGAAATCATTGAAACTTCGTTTCGACTTTTAGAAATGAAAATAGCAAATGGTGGTATTATTTCTAAAAATGAAGCCTCATTTCAGCTTGAATTAGCGTACATTTTAAAAGTAATTGGACAACTATATGAATTTCACCCAAATGAAAAATTTCACTTAGAAGTTGAAAATTACATTGACTTAAAAACTCAAAGTATAAAAAGTAAATCTAAAAAGGCTCGTGTTGATATTTATCTAGAATTTGGGAATGAAAACCAGAGAATTAAAAGTGCAATTGAACTTAAATTTTTGAAAAAAGAAAATCATAGAGAACCAAATAATAGATATGATATTTTTAAAGATATTTCAAACCTTGAAGCTTATAAGGAAAATGGAATTGACTTGTGTTATTTTTACATTTCAACAGACCATTCCCATTACGTAAATCAAAAACAATATTCAATCGATACTGCTGACTTTGATTTTAGAGATGGCGTGGAATACAAAAAAGGAATGATATTAAATTATAATACAGCTAAACCTTATGGAAAACCAATAAAATTAAAAGGCAACTATAATTTTAAATGGACTGAACCTGCTGAAAATATATACTTTATGAAACTAGTGATATGAGAGAAATTATAAAATGGACTGCCATTGTTTTACTAATAGCAAACTTGATTGCTTTGACAATTGCATTAACTAGCTCAAACCCTGAAAATCCACTGAAAGAGTATAGGTTAATTTTGGGAATATCTTTCATTACTATTGGAGGATTTTTACGTGAAAGTTATAAAAGGAATAAGAAAATAAATAAAAACGTGTGGTAACAAATTGTATATGGCAGGCGGGGTTTTCAGCGGTCTGACAAGTCAGACCTCGTTCCCACTTCCCTGCGGGTCTGACAGGATTTCTTTTCGAAATCCCGCCCGACCACATACAAGTGACCGTTAGCGTTCATGCTGAAAAACCAAAAATGTCTAATCATATGGAAGAATACTATGTTTACGTTTATATTGACCCGAGAAACTTTGAAGAATTTTATTATGGAAAAGGGAAAGGGAACAGGAAGGATGCACATAAATTCGACAAAGGTGATTCCGAAAAAGCAAAACGAATTAAGGCAATTAATAAGGAAGGATTGGAACCAATTATCAAAGTGGTTGCTAGAAACTTGACTGAAAAAGAAGCTTTCCTTGTAGAGAAAACATTAATCTGGAAATTAGGAAAAACATTGACTAATATTTCATCAGGTCATTTTGCAGACAAATTTAGACCACATAATAAATACCATTTGAATCTATCTGGTTTTGATTTCCAAAACGGAATTTTTTATGTTAATGTAGGGGAAGGAGAACATCGGTGTTGGGAAGACTGCAAAAAGTTTGGTTTTCTGTCTGCGGGACAGGATAAAAAATGGAGTGACCCTTTAAAGTCTTTAAACAAAGGTGATTTAATCGTAGCCTATTTAAAGAGTCATGGTTATGTTGGAATTGGAAAATTAATTGAAGAAGCTTTGCCAATAAATGACTTTAAAATTAACAATAAAACATTGAGAGAATTTCCGTTAATAGCTCCAAATATGTTTGAAAATTCGGAAAATGAAAAATCAGAATTTTTAATTAAGATAGAATGGATAAAAACATTTGACAGAAATGAAGCTAAATGGAAAAGAAAATCAAATTTATTTACTACTCAGCAAATAAGAGCTTCCCTTGACAATCAGATTAACACGTTAAATTTTATTGAAAGTGAATTTGAAATTTCTTTTAATGATTATTTACATTGAAAGATTAGAAAAAATATTGATAATGGAAAAAGTACTGCCTTTTGAACGTTCGTACTGGATAATACCAGGGAAACTATTAGCCGGTGAATACCCAGCTTCAATTAATGAATCTGAAACTCAAAAGAAACTTGATAGTTTAGTAACTGTTGGGATAAAGACGGTTATTAATTTAACTGAAGACAACGAAAAAAATCGTGATGGAATAAAACTATATGATTATACTTCTCAGTTAAAATCATTTGGAATAGAAACACATAGAAAACCAATAAAGGATATTTCCATTCCTGCAAAAAATGAAATGGATGATATTATTGATCTTATTGATAGTAGTTTAAACGAAAATAAACCTGTCTATTTCCATTGTTGGGGTGGCGTTGGCAGAACAGGAACCGTTTTGGGATGCTATTTATTACATTCTCAAATGGCTACAAAAACAAATGTTTTTGATTTTATTACGCATCTAAAACGCACCACGTCAATTAGCCACAGAGAAAGTCCTGAAACAGAGGAACAGAGGAAATTCATTTTAAATTACAAATTGATAGGTAAAAAACTTTCATTAGAACATTTTACTGGCTGCTTAGTTGGAGGCGCAGTTGGAGATGCTTTAGGCGCGCCGATAGAATTTGATTCAATTAAATCAATACGTGCCAAATATGGAAATAATGGAGTGAGTAATTATGTTGAATTTGATAATAATAAAGGTGAATTTACTGATGACACACAAATGACACTTTTTTCCGCAGAAGGACTATTGAGAGCTTATCACAGGGAAACTATAAAAGGTATTGGAGGGGCTCTAATTGCAATAACACATCATTCTTATTTGCGTTGGCTTTATACTCAGGGAATAGATGTAAACAAGAAAAATATACCAACGGGAGTTTATGACATTGAAAAAGGTTGGTTATTGCAAAATAAAATCCTTTATAAAAAAAGAGCTCCGGGTAATACAATAGTTTCTTCACTAAGTAGTGGATATTGTGGAAATATTGACAGGCCGATAAATAGTAGCAAAGGATGTGGAACAATAATGAAAGTTTCTCCAGTGGGCCTAATGTTTCATGGTAATAACAAACAGGCATTTAAAACAGCCTGTGATATATCTGCAATTACTCACGGCCATCCTACAGGATATTTAAGTGCTGGAGTTTTAGCATCAATTATTGCAGATATTTCAAATGGTTTGTCATTAATCCAATCAATAAAGAATGCACTTATAATCTTAAAGACATGGCGTAACCATGAAGAAACACAAAGAGCAATTGAGAAAGCCCTGAATTTGCATCAAAGATTAAAAGATAATAAAGACGAAATTTCAGCAGAACATATAGAATCACTTGGCGGGGCATGGGTTGCAGAAGAAGCATTATCAATATCTCTTTTCGCAAGTCTTATGTTTGAGAATGAATTTAAAAAAGGAGTTTTGCTGTCAGTTAATCATAGTGGAGACAGTGATAGTACTGGAGCAATCACGGGAAATATTCTTGGTTTAATAAATGGTTATAACCAAATTCCTTTTGAATGGAGAAGAAATTTAATTGGAGAAGAAATAGTCCGGCAAGTTGGAGAAGATTTATATATCAAAATTAAAGGAGATAGCTTTAATACAGACAATGAATGGGTTGAAAAATATCCCGGATTCTAAAACAAAGCACGAAACGCTAATCGAGTAGACTGCCCCACTAGCAAACGCTAGCGGGGAGAGCCTCTCACACCACCGTACGTACGGGTCTCGTATACGGCGGTTCGCTAAGTCATAGGAAACAACGGTGATTTTGGTTTCACCTCGTTGTAAAGATCCAGCAAAGGAACGTATCCCCGCTTTTTCAACCGATCGACTGTAATAGTAGTACCGAGAATCGGGCTTTGGGCAATCGCCCAGCCCCCCATTCGTGACCGGCTCCATGCATAGGCTTGCTGAGGTTCAACCCCGAGACGAATCAGGTTTTTCCTTTTCCGGTCTGGTTTCTTCCAGTGATGCCATATACAATAACGAAGCCGGTTTCTGAGCCACCCGTCCAGTTCAGCGAGTTTAGTCTGGATGCTTGCCATACGGAAAGCATTGATCCAGCCGCGCTGTACTTCGCCCAGTTTTCCGATGCGTTCATCGAAACTCATCGGGGTGGTTTTTCGGGTGATGGTTTTCAGTTTTTGCTTTAAGCTTTTCCAACTCTTGGCCGATACCACCAGTTGATACTTACCACGTTCTCCTTTTTTGTAGGTTGGCACAAAGCCAAACCCCAAACAGGTAAAATGCACCGGGCGGCGGATGCCGCTTTTCTCACGGTTGATGGTCAACTTTAATTTCCGTTTCAGAAAACGGTAAATGTTATTCCCCACCTTCCGGGCGGCTGCCTTTGTTTTCAGGTAAATGCTGAAATCGTCGGCATAACGGACAAACCGCAAACCCTGCCGTTCCAGTTCCCTGTCCAGTTCATGTAACATGATGTTCGACAGTAAGGGACTCAGTGGGCTGCCCTGTGGCACGCCCTTCCGTCGTTTTACCAGTTTCCCGTCGATCTGTATCGGGGAGCGCAGCCATTTGCGGATAAGACGCAAGGTTTCGCGACACTTAATTTTTCGGTAAAGCAGTTGCAGCAGGTAGCAATGGTCTACTTCGTCGAAGAAGGTTTTCAGATCAATATCTACGATATACTGAAACCCTTCGTTGATGTAACCCTGTGCTTTCTGCACTGCCTGCCCGACGTTTCGCTTTGGGCGGAACCCAAAACTAGAGTCCGAAAACTCATATTCAAAACGTGCCGTGATTACCTGTAAAACCGCCTGTTGTAGCAAACGGTCAGTTACCGTGGGAATCCCCAGCAATCGGGTTTTCCCTTTTCCTTTCGGAATCTCTACTCCTAAAATGGGTTGAGGCAAGTATTTCCCGCTCCGCACCGTGGCTGTCAGTTCTTCCTTGTCGATGGCAAGCAATTCCGACAGTTTAGTTACGGGCATATCATCCACCCCTGCTGAACCGTGGTTCCGCTGGACTTTGTACATAGCCTGTAAAAGGTTCTTTCGCGTTAAAATCTGCTCAATCATTTTAGTTTCTCTTTTGTTTCCCTGCCGCGCTTAATGCAGGGCTGGAAAATGCCTCCCTGCAACATTTGCGACAACTTAACGTTCAGCCCTTCAGTTTATCTGTGAGACCTCCACCGTTTCTTTGGCAGCTCGTTTCCAAAACCTACTATGGCTTCTGCTGACTTCCTGACGATCCGCCAGCTGGCGGATACCAGGATCTCCCCAGGTAAGAGCATGTTCCTTCCTCCAATCGCTGCCGCATCTACTATAAAGCATATAACAAATTATAGGACGTTACAATGATGTGCTTGCTTATCCATGCTTCATAGCCTCGTATGCGGTTCCTGTTCGTCAGTACCGGACTTTGTAGTCTCGCTTCCTTCACTGCATACCTTACGGTAAACCAGCTTGCGACTTACTAATGCTTCCAAGCGTTACCTCAGTGCATAAGGGACTTTCACCCTCTGGAATATTTTCATGCACACTTATGTTTAATTCCCATCAAAAATTTGTATTTTACGAATTTATTCAGAGCTTTAAAGTAAGTGGGCACATGCTCATGCTGGGCACACACAATGTATAAAAATAATAGCCGAAACAGTAGTAAAATCAAGGGTTGTAGCCCGCTTAAACTTTCTTGTAACTTGACAGGAAAGTGCCACGCAGTCGGCTACTATTCTTATACTAAACGTTAGGTGCAAGGCTGGAAAAATGAAACATAGTGCTAACTTGAAAGAATTTTTGTTTTGCCGACCCGCGATAAAAGATAAGATAGCCAACGCACATTTGGCACATTTGCAAGCTCCAACACACAATCCGATGCTTCAGCTTGCAAAAGAGCCAAATTTTTACCGACACACAGATTTCAAAAAATTACCAGAAATTCTATTTACTGGCATATTTTTGATTTCTAAATTTCACCAGAATATTGTATATTTGGCAAAAATTGGGTTTTAAATATGCCGAAAATTATAGAAAATAGATTGATAGAAGAGTTTAAAGACAAAGAGTCATTCTCCAGGGATGAGCTTTTTGAATTCTTTAAATACTTTGAACCTGACCTAAAAGAGGGAACTTTTGGTTGGAGAATCTATGACTTGAAAAACAAAAATATAATTAAACCATTAATGCGTGGTTTATATACTATTTCATACAAGCCAAAATATAAACCCGATGTTTCACAAGATTTACTGAAACTCGCTAAAAAAATCAATGATAAATTCAAAGATGTAAAATATTGCATTTGGGAAACAAATTGGTTAAATGAGTTTTCTCAGCATCAGGCTAGTAAAAAGATATTCATAATTGAGACCGAAAAAGACTTTTTAGATTCCTTTTTCTACGAGCTTAAAGAAACTTATAAAGGTGAGGTTTATTTGACACCAGATGAGAAAGCTATTAATTTTTACATAGCTGAAAGCATGCAACCTATTGTAATAAAAAGGCTAGTGACTCGCTCTCCAATAAGTAAACGGACTGAAAAGAAATTAAAATTCCATACACCTTTTTTAGAAAAAATATTAGTTGACATTTATTCAGAGGATAAACTTTTTTATTACTCGCAAGGCTCAGAACTGGTTCACATTTTTGAAAATGCATTAAAGAGCTATGATATTAATTATACAAAACTCTTTAGTTATGCAAAGAGACGAGAAAGAGACAATGATATCAAATTGTTTTTGAGCAATTACATGCACTATTTAGTAAAAGATATATTGGATGTTTAAAGAAAAGTGTTTTACAGAAGAATGGTTGCAATCCTTTAAACGACAGGCTGCACACAGAAGAATTGATGTAATCATTTTAGAAAAAATGATTTACGCATTGTATTTATTAGAACAACTTCAGCAAAATGGATTGAAATTCACTTTTAAAGGTGGTACCAGTTTACTTTTGCTTTTAGAGGAAGGAAATCGGTTTTCTATTGACATTGATATCATTTCAAATACTAAAAAAGAGGAACTTGAAACTATATTGACAAAAATAATTGACTCATCAAGGTTTACAGGTTTTGAACTTAATGAACACAGAAGTTACAAACCCGGAGTTCCAAAAGCACATTATACATTTGCTTATGAAACTTCTATAAAAGGAGCGTATGCCGGTACCGTACTTTTAGATATTCTTATTGAAGATTCTCCCTACCCTGAAGTAGCAGAAAAAGAGATAAAAGCCAAGTGGATTGAAACCGAAGATAAAACTATGGTTTCGGTACCAACAATTGATGCCATTACAGGGGATAAGTTAACTGCATTTGCACCAAATACGATTGGTATTCCATACGAAAAAGGTGGTCAACCTGCTACAATGGAAATTTGCAAACAACTTTATGATTTAAGCAAACTGTTTGAGAAAATTTCTTCTTTTGAGGTAGTTGCAAAAAGTTTTCAACTCTTTGCAAAACATGAAATCAAATACAGAAAAGAAACACACCCGGATTTAACACCTGAGCAAGTTCTTCAAGACACTATTGATACTTGTTTAATTATTACAAAAAGGGAAAGAGGAACAGTAGATGAGAAAGCAAAGTTTACATTATTACAAAAAGGAATTATTGCGTTTGGTACCGGATATTTAATGTCTGGCAATTTTAGAATTGATGATGCGGTACCGGCATCTGCTCGGATAGCCTATATGGCATCCAAAATACTGGTAAATGACTTGAGTCCTTTAGCTTATTACGAAGGACAGGATATGAAAGATTGGAATATTGAAAATCCAGATTGGAATTTTTTGAACCGATTGAAGCGGCAACCGGATAAATCTTCATTCTATTACTGGTACCAAACTGTTGAATTATTAAAACCTAATACCTTATAATTATGGGTATGAACGAACAAGAAACGCGCTACCACTTGATTGACCCTATTCTTCGGAAAAAGGGCTACGATGACATCAAATGGTTGAAATGCGAAACACCTGCTCCTGTTGAGCCGACAGGCCCAAAAGGAAGACGAAAAAAAGGAGGCGGACGGACAGATTATCTGCTTTGTGTTCAAGTTGGCGATATGCCAAAACCATTACCTGTTGCTGTGCTTGAAGCAAAAAAAGAGGATGAAGACCCGTTAAAAGGGATGCAACAAGCAAAAAAATATTCAGAGTGTCAGCGTTTTGAGGTAAAATATGTATTTGCAAGTAATGGACACTTATATGGTGAGTACGACCATTTCACTAATCTGCAAAATGGTACATGGCCACTAGAAGATTTCATAACTCACCCAGACCTTACTGCCAGATATGCAAAAGATGCAGGTATTGATTTAAATACTTCAGAAGCATCCATATTATTTCAGCCCGATAGTCCAGCATGGAATAAATCACGATATTATCAGGATGCTGCAATTCGTGCAGCATTTGAAAAAATATTGATTAAAATACAAGAAGGTGAAGACCCAAGAGTTTTATTATCTCTTGCCACCGGTGCAGGAAAAACAATTATAGCTACCAATCTTTTATGGAGATTAAATGAAGCTGGACAATTACCAAAACCAGCTCTTTTTATTTGTGACCGCGATGAACTGCGGACACAAGCTTATGAAAAACTTTTTGCGGCTTTCGGTGATAATGTACGAATTGTAAAAACTGAGAAAGGAGAAAATGCAGCAAAGAATGCAAGAATTCATATTGCAACTTATCAGACTTTAGGTATTGATGATGATGCCTCAGAAGATAATCTTGCAAGTTTTCTCTCAGAACACTATCCTGAGAATTCTTTTAGCATTATAATAATTGATGAGTGCCATCGCTCAGCTTGGGGAAAATGGTCAGAAGTTTTGAAACGCAACCCAAATGCAATTCATCTGGGGTTGACTGCCACACCCAAAAAGCTTGTTACTAAAAAAGAATTACCAGCGGAAGATGCTGAAATATCGGCTAATAATTTCACCTATTTTGGTGAGCCTGTTTATGAATACACTTTGGCACAAGCACAAGAAGACGGATATTTAGCAGCCTGTGAAATTGTTAAACGAAAAGCCGATATTGATAATCGGGAGTTTACCAAGGCTGAAGTACTTGCTGCTAAAGTAACTAATATCAAAACAGGTAAACCTTTAACCGAAGCGAAATTAACGAAAGATACATATACTGGCAAAGATTTCGATGACGAAATATTTGTAGAAATGCGAACTCCTGCAATGTGCGAGGACTTATTTCAGCATCTTATCGCCAATGGAGGGCCTGAGCAGAAAGTTATCATTTTCTGTAATCGTGAAATCCATGCCGACCGTGTGGTAATGTATATGAACAACCTTTATGCAAAATGGTGTAAAGAAAATAATCAGGTTATTAAAGATGATTATGCCTTTAAGTGCATGGGAGGCACAAATAATGGAGCCGACAAAATTGAACCTATGCGTGGTTCCGGACAAAGGGCATTTATTGCATGTACAGTTGATTTATTAGAAGCTGGTGTGGATATTGAACGTTTAAATGCTGTTGTTTTCTTCCGTTACTTAAAATCAGCCATTAAGTTTTACCAAATGGTAGGTCGAGGCACTCGTATTCATGAAGAAACAGAAAAATACAAATTTTGGCTTTACGATTATACAGGCGTTACTGACTTATTTGGTACAGAGTTTATTTCCAAACCACGAAAACCAAAACCTGGAGGTAAAACAGGTGGTGGTGACGATGGTGGCGATACAGGAGGCGGTGGAGATGAACCACCAGCAGTTGGTGAAATTAAAGGACATGCTGTTCAAATTACCCCACAAGGCAGGTTTATATTAGGAAGCCGCGATGGAAAAGAAGTTGCTATTCCGGTTGATGAATACCGTAGGGAAGTAATTCAACGTGTAGTAAGCGAAGCTCACAACCTTGATGAATTTCGCCAGCTTTGGATAGAAACTCAAAAACGAAAATTACTCATTGACCATATATTAGCTGCCAATTTCTCACCAGAAGTGATTAAAGAAATTGACCAAATGAACGATTACGATATGTATGATTTCTTTGGACACTTAGGATATAAAGCAAAAGCATTAAAACGTGCTGAACGTGGTACAGAATATATTACCAAAAACACAAGTTGGTTTAATAGCATTGACCCAAACACAGCTATTGTTTTAAAAGCATTTGGACACCAGTTTAAATTAGGAGGCACAGAATCATTGGAAACACAAGCATTATGGGAAGTGCCGGAGATTAAAGCAGCTGGAGGAATCAAAGCGCTTGGTTTACTTGGAGCGCCAATTGAAATTATGAAAGAAGCTAAAGGGAGGTTATTTGGAGAATGAGTAAGTTTCAATTAGTGCCACTTACTAAGATGGCGGATATATTTGACCATTTGCGTGAACCTGTTAGTCAAGCTGAGAGGAATAAAAGGATTGGTTCATTTCCTTATTATGGTGCAACAGGCCAAATCGGAACAATTGATGATTATAAACAAGAAGGAAAATATGTCCTTCTTGGGGAAGATGGAGCACCATTCTTAGAACCTAATAAAGTCAAAGCTTACATTGTAGAAGGTAAATGTTGGGTAAATAACCATGCTCATGTATTAAAAGGAAAAGAAGGAATATGCGATGATGATTTTCTTTGTTATGCATTAAATTACGCAGATTATTCAAATGCTGTAACTGGCTCAACAAGATTAAAGCTTCCTCAAAACATGATGGGGAATCTATTAATTCCAAAACCGACATTAAAAGAACAAAAAACAATTGCACAGAAATATAAGCTTCAACTTTCTGAAATTAAAAAAACAAGAGAAGCGGTGGAGTTGCAATTAAAGGAGTTAGACCAAATTAAAGTCAAACTTCAGGAAAAAGCAATGGATATTTTAAAAGATGTGCCAAGACTTCCATTGGAACATTTTTTAGAAGGAATTGAGGCAGGGAAAAGTATTAAAACTACAGAGTTACCTGCTAAAAAAGATGAGTTGGGCGTTTTAAAGGTAAGTGCTGTAAGTTGGAATAAATTTCAATCCGATGAAGCAAAATCAGTATATCCTAATTATAAGCCTCAAGAACACCATAGAGTAAAGCAAGGGGATTTGATTATTTCAAGGGCTAACACTATTGAATTAGTTGGTGCTGTTGTTTTAGTTGAGCAAGATTATCCTAATAGATTACTTTCCGATAAAACTCTCAGACTAATTATTGCTAATGAAAAAGAAATCTACCCTGAGTTTTTATTACATGTACTTAAATTACCTGAAGCTCGTAATCATATAGAGGAGAACGCAACTGGAACAAGTGATTCAATGCGTAATATTTCGCAAAAAACTATTAATAAAATACCTGTGCCTGATGCTAATTCTATTAAGCAGAAGGAAATAATAAAATTATTTGAAGATACTTCTGAACAGTTTAAATGTGCTGAAGATTCATTGAAGATAATATTTGAAGAGGTAAAACTATTGCCATCTAAGTTGTTAAACGAAGTGTTTGAATTAAAATAATGGGAAAAGTAAAAAATACAAAATCAAAAAAAATAGCCACAACACAGTCGCTTTCAGCATATGTTAAGTCTGTTTGTGATGTAATGCGCAGGTCGAACTGTGCCAGTGCTTTGCAATATGTACCTGAACTTACATGGATATTATTTTTGCGTATTCTTGATTCTCAGGAACAACGTGAACGTGAAGAAGCAGAAGTATTGGGGAATAGTTATACACCAACATTAGTTAGTCCTTACCGTTGGCAAGACTGGGCTGCACCGTACAGTGATAAACCAGAACACCCTAAAACATCAGAAGGAAAACCAGTTGGCTGGAAACGACAAGAATTGTTTGCATCAGGTGACGGAGAACTATTTGATTTTATAAACGGTGAATTGTTGCCCTACTTACACGGGTTAGATATTGATAAATCAACAGGCCAACCCAATCCAAATGCAACGGCTAAACAGCGTATTATAGGTCGTACAATGACTGCCGTAGAAAGAGTTCGAGTAGATAGTGAAACAAACCTACGTGATATTTTTGATAAGGTAAACCAACTTAATACCGACCATGTAGATGACACTCATTTTTTCACTCTTTCACAGGTTTATGAAGATTTACTTCTTAAAATGGGTGAGAAAAACAGTGACGGTGGTCAGTTCTTTACTCCGCGTGAGGTAATACGAGCTATGGTACTCACAGTTAATCCCGAAACAGGTAAAACCTATTTCGACCCTTGCTGTGGTACTGGTGGATTTTTGGCAGTAGGCTACGAGTATTTGCATCAAAAACTTGGAGCTGATATTTCAAGTACCGATATCGATATCTTGAAACACGATACCTTTTACGGTAGAGAAAAAGAAAACCTTGTTTTTCCTATAGCTCTCGCCAACCTTGTTTTACATGGCATTGACCAGCCAAACTTGTGGCATGGAAATACACTAACAAATCGAGCTACCTATGGCGCTTTATTTGATGGTGCACCTTCAACTTTCGATTATGTTTTTACAAATCCTCCATTTGGTGGCAAAGAAGGTAAAGACGCACAAAAACGATATGCTTTTGAGACTAGTTCTACACAAGTGCTTTTTGTACAAGACATCCTTTCACATTTAGCATCAGATGGTACTTGTGCTATTGTATTAGATGAAGGATTATTATTCCGTACTAACGAAAGTGCTTTTGTAGAAACCAAGAGAAAGTTAGTTGATGAGTGTAATGTTTGGGCTATAATAAGTATGCCCGGAGGTGTGTTTTCAACAGCTGGTGCAGGAGTCAAAACAAACCTTGTATTCTTTACCAAAGGCAAAACCACCGAAAAGGTTTGGTATTACGATTTATCTCATGTTAAAGTAGGTAAGAAAACACCTATGACTTTGGCTCATTTTGGCTTTGATAAATCAGGAAACCAAATTGAAGACCAGTTTCTACCATTGACATTGACAAGTGATTGGCTGGAAGACGAAGAAGTAAAAAATGAATCCTTCCCAACCTATGCTAAAATGTTATCTGATAAGGGAGAAAGCCGATATTCATGGACAGTTGATTTTGCAGCTAGAAGAGCTGATGCAAAAGAGCAAATGCAACCATATAAAGACAAAGTTGCTCAATTGAGAGAGGATATTATTCCATTGAAAGAGCAGCTTAAAGTTTTCAAAAAAGAAAAGAAATCTGATGAAGAAATTGAAGCACTTAAAACAGAAATAGGTGATATTGAAAAGGAAGTTCGTGAACAGGAAGCAATAATATCAGATATTGATGCTAAAGTATTTGACCTTAAAGCTGTAAATCCTAATGCAGTACAAAAGGTTGATACAAGAACATCCTTAGAGGTGATTGAAAATATTGAAAAACAGGGTAAGATTGTAGAAGATGCAATGAAGAATTTAAAACAATTATTAAAAGGATAACATGATATCCAACGCTTCGCAGTCATACACATTGGTAAGTCGCACGAGCCAAAGCGCAGACCAAAACTTACCAAAGAGTATGCCTGCCCAAACACACGGGAAAATTGCCGACCCTGATAAAACAAAAAAAGTGCATAAATGAAGCGTAAGTGATTGAAAATGAATAAAGCCCAGCACCTAGTCGAGTAAGCTAGGGGAATTTCACCCCTAACTTCTCACAGAACCGTACGTGAACCTCTCGATTCATACGGCTCTTATTATGCAGTCAACTTTTTTTTTTTTTATTAGACTAATTGATAGCCTAATGCCCAATGATAAAATAGGTTTGGATACGATTTATACACCCATCTCAGCCAGCGAACAGCTTTAACTTTGCTCCGTTTGAAACGTTTGTATTTGTTCAGAACCCATTTTATCGTACGATGGTGCAGGTAGTAAAAAACTGGTCGCAAACATCTACGATTGATTTTCCCATAATAGTTTAACCAGCCCCGTATTTTAGGATTTAGCAATGTCGCCAAGTCTTGAATAGTGCGCTGTGTTTTGTTGTGAAAATTCAACTTTCGTAGTTGTCCTGTGATTCGAACCTTGGACTTGCGGCTCATAATACAATCAAATTGAAGAAAACTCCCTCCCTTTCTTAACTTCATCCGTATAGGACGAAAACTAAAGCCCAAAAAATCAAATTGAACTGGGAAGCCTTTTAAGCTTCTTCCCGACTTCTTGCAATAAACTACTTTGGTCTTTTCAGGATGGGCTGTAAGGCCGCAATCCTTCAAGCGTTGTTTTATGGCTATAAGTAATCGGGCAGCTTCCTGTTGCGTTCGACAGTGAACTATAATATCGTCGGCATATCGAACCATTTCAATTTCGGGAAAGTGGATTCTCAACCACTTGTCGAAACAGTAGTGCATAAATAGGTTGGCCAATAAAGGACTGATAACCCCACCTTGCGGCGTTCCTTTTCCTGATGATGGTATTAATGTTCCATCTGGATATTGAACAGGAGCTTCGAACCACCTTCGGATGTAAAGCAATATCCATTTCTCCGAGACATGTAATTTCAGTGCTTTAAAAATTAATTCATGATTTACATTTTCAAAGAATTCCTTAATGTCCAAATCGATTACCCAGCTGTATTCACGTACTTTTTCTTGTACTTTCTTTACTGCTGAAAGTGCACTCTTGTTTGGTCGGTAGCCATAAGAACTTTCTAAAAATTCAGCGTCGAGCCTTGGTTCCAAAAGCGTTTTAATCACCTGTTGTGCAATCCTGTCGCTTACGGTTGGTATTCCCAACGGACGAGGTTTCCCCTCTGGCTTTCGAATCTCAACCCGTTTTACTGCTGGTGGAAAATAACTTCCTGAGGCTAACCTGTTCCAGAGTTTGTATAACTCTTTAGAACGGATTTTATCGAAATCTTCCAATGTTTGTTGGTCGATTCCTGCGCTCCCTTTGTTGCTTTTCACCTTTTTGTACGCTTCCCAAACCATCGTTTTTGTTATGGGAATTGACTTTGTTTGTTCCTTAAAAATCATCCTTAAACATTTAAGTTGTTTTTAATTCAAAACTGCATAATTGAAGCCCTTTGCTCCTCTTCCATTACTAAAGTATCATCGCTACTACGGCTTCATCCGCCACCTTAACAATCATTGGTAATAATCTTACAGGTATTTCCTGCTTGACTTTTCCCTTTTGTATATTGCTAAGGCTTCCTGTGTTCCGCAATAAAGCCTGAGTAAGAGTCATGCCCCCTTTATGACGGTTGCCGCACAGACAATAATTAGGCTCCCTCTGCACTTATCCCTGACATCTCGATATCTATCAGGTTTTGACAACAACGGTCATTTCGTCACTTCTTCGGAAGGTTCGCTTTCGCTCATCTCTCTTATTCACACCTGACTGTTCTAACAGCCTTTTCTCCTATCGCTTCATGCATTATAGTTTCCTTCAATACATCATAGAAGTGGTTTGACCAGTACCCCTAAAAATCCTGGTCGGAAGGACTGCTTCCATCTTTATTGCAGTTTCGTTGCTTTCGCAACTCACAGCACACATCGAGTAGACTGCCCCACTAGCAAACGCTAGCGGGGAGAGCCTCTCACACCACCGTACGTACGGGTCTCGTATACGGCGGTTCGCTAAGTCATAGGAAACAACGGTGATTTTGGTTTCACCTCGTTGTAAAGATCCAGCAAAGGAACGTATCCCCGCTTTTTCAACCGATCGACTGTAATAGTAGTACCGAGAATCGGGCTTTGGGCAATCGCCCAGCCCCCCATTCGTGACCGGCTCCATGCATAGGCTTGCTGAGGTTCAACCCCGAGACGAATCAGGTTTTTCCTTTTCCGGTCTGGTTTCTTCCAGTGATGCCATATACAATAACGAAGCCGGTTTCTGAGCCACCCGTCCAGTTCAGCGAGTTTAGTCTGGATGCTTGCCATACGGAAAGCATTGATCCAGCCGCGCTGTACTTCGCCCAGTTTTCCGATGCGTTCATCGAAACTCATCGGGGTGGTTTTTCGGGTGATGGTTTTCAGTTTTTGCTTTAAGCTTTTCCAACTCTTGGCCGATACCACCAGTTGATACTTACCACGTTCTCCTTTTTTGTAGGTTGGCACAAAGCCAAACCCCAAACAGGTAAAATGCACCGGGCGGCGGATGCCGCTTTTCTCACGGTTGATGGTCAACTTTAATTTCCGTTTCAGAAAACGGTAAATGTTATTCCCCACCTTCCGGGCGGCTGCCTTTGTTTTCAGGTAAATGCTGAAATCGTCGGCATAACGGACAAACCGCAAACCCTGCCGTTCCAGTTCCCTGTCCAGTTCATGTAACATGATGTTCGACAGTAAGGGACTCAGTGGGCTGCCCTGTGGCACGCCCTTCCGTCGTTTTACCAGTTTCCCGTCGATCTGTATCGGGGAGCGCAGCCATTTGCGGATAAGACGCAAGGTTTCGCGACACTTAATTTTTCGGTAAAGCAGTTGCAGCAGGTAGCAATGGTCTACTTCGTCGAAGAAGGTTTTCAGATCAATATCTACGATATACTGAAACCCTTCGTTGATGTAACCCTGTGCTTTCTGCACTGCCTGCCCGACGTTTCGCTTTGGGCGGAACCCAAAACTAGAGTCCGAAAACTCATATTCAAAACGTGCCGTGATTACCTGTAAAACCGCCTGTTGTAGCAAACGGTCAGTTACCGTGGGAATCCCCAGCAATCGGGTTTTCCCTTTTCCTTTCGGAATCTCTACTCCTAAAATGGGTTGAGGCAAGTATTTCCCGCTCCGCACCGTGGCTGTCAGTTCTTCCTTGTCGATGGCAAGCAATTCCGACAGTTTAGTTACGGGCATATCATCCACCCCTGCTGAACCGTGGTTCCGCTGGACTTTGTACATAGCCTGTAAAAGGTTCTTTCGCGTTAAAATCTGCTCAATCATTTTAGTTTCTCTTTTGTTTCCCTGCCGCGCTTAATGCAGGGCTGGAAAATGCCTCCCTGCAACATTTGCGACAACTTAACGTTCAGCCCTTCAGTTTATCTGTGAGACCTCCACCGTTTCTTTGGCAGCTCGTTTCCAAAACCTACTATGGCTTCTGCTGACTTCCTGACGATCCGCCAGCTGGCGGATACCAGGATCTCCCCAGGTAAGAGCATGTTCCTTCCTCCAATCGCTGCCGCATCTACTATAAAGCATATAACAAATTATAGGACGTTACAATGATGTGCTTGCTTATCCATGCTTCATAGCCTCGTATGCGGTTCCTGTTCGTCAGTACCGGACTTTGTAGTCTCGCTTCCTTCACTGCATACCTTACGGTAAACCAGCTTGCGACTTACTAATGCTTCCAAGCGTTACCTCAGTGCATAAGGGACTTTCACCCTCTGGAATATTTTCATGCACACTTATGTTTAATTCCCATCAAAAATTTGTATTTTACGAATTTATTCAGAGCTTTAAAGTAAGTGGGCACATGCTCATGCTGGGCACACACACGGTATATAAAACATTTGGCGGAAAGTGCTAATTTTAAGAGCGGTACATTTAATAAACTTTGTAACGGTTTGATAGGAAATCGCTTTGAAATGCCAAACGTTTCATATACCCATCCGTTAGCTCTCATTTTGAAGATGTCACAACTTATATAATTACGGTTTTTACATAATATTATTAAAACCAAATCGTTTGATTCAATAAACCAAACTCAATGAAAATTCAAAATCTAATTTGTCTTTTAATCTTTATTGCTTTCGGCTATTCTTGTACTGTAATGACAAGAAGTGTAAAATACTTACATGCCGACATTGATGATTACAAAATATTTCCTTCTGTAGAAATTAATACAGGAAATGAACCTTTTACATTTGAAGCTGGAAATAAAAAGATTTTGGGGGAATATTTTATTGACAAAAAAGATAGCTCATCGTTAAAGCTAGATGAATATCTTTCTAAAACATCGACGACAGCTTTTTTAGTTATAAGGAATGATTCAATATTGTTTGAGAAATATTACAATGGTTATGACAGGGAACAAATATCAACCTTGTTTTCTGTGTCGAAATCAGTAACCTCACTTCTTGTTGGTTTGGCTGTTGATGATGGATTTATTGAAAGTGTACACGACCCTGTAACCCAATATATCCCAGAATTGAGAAACAAAGATTCTAAGTTTGAGGAATTGACAATAGAAGACCTTCTTAATATGCGTTCAGGGTTGAAATTTAAAGAAACATATTCTACACCATTTTCCAAAATGACAAGACTGTATTACGGGACAAATCAACTTGGAAAAATTAAAAGAATGAAATTTGAATGTGAACCTGGGACAAAACATAATTACCAGAGTATTTCAACAGCTATATTAGGAATTATTGTTGAAAATGCGACAGGTAAAGAATTAGGAAAATATTTAGAAGAAAAGGTCTGGATTCCATTAGGAATGGAAAATGGAGCAACATGGAGTCTTGATGATAAAAAGCACCGTTCCGCAAAGTCATTTAGTGGATTAAATGCAACCGCTATTGATTTAGCTAAAATTGGAAGACTTTATCTCAACAATGGTAACTGGAATGGAAAACAAATAATTTCCGAAGAATGGATTCAAAAATCTATCAATCCAAATATGGAAAATGATGGCTACCAGTACCAATGGTATAATTTCAGTTTCATGGGCAACTTCAAAGGACAAGTCTACTTTCCTGATTCTATTAGTGCACAAACTAGGATGGATTCAATGAACTTTGATAAATACCAGATAACACAATATCAGATATTACAGGATAATTCACATAATAATAAATGGTGGATTGATATTTATAGTGATAATTATTTTGCTCTTGGAATCATGAAACAAGTACTATATGTAAATCCTAAGAAAAACATAATCATGGTGAGACTTGGAGAAAAAGGAGACTTTCATTATCCGAATTTCATGTATAAAATGAATTTGAGACTGTGACACAGAAAAAAACGAGAGCTAACACGGTACATATTGCAGGGCTGGGTTCGGTGGTACGCCAACTGCGGATTCTCGTTTCGCAGTTCCGTGTCCTTCGGACAGGAACGCTCTCCGAAATCCGCCCCGACAACATGTACCAACCGTTAACGGCAAGTTTGAAAGCCGACAAACCAAATAATACTAAAACAAAAATTATGAGAAAGATTTTATTCTATTTTACATTAGTTTTAATAGCAACAGCTTGTGTTCCAAAATCAGACTATGACCAATTAGAAAAAAAGTATGAAGCTTTGACAGAGGAAGTTGCTACTCTTAAAACTCAGATTGATGAATTGAAAAATGGAGAAGAAAGGTTGGTTAATCTTGCAAAAAATTCTATTGATGCAGGCAATTACATTGAAGCTGACAAATTTATTAAGCAACTTAAAACCAAACATCCTGAATCAAAAGAAATTCCATATTTTAATAAGCTTCAACCAACTATTGACAAAAAAATAAAAACTGAACTTGAAAAAATAGAAAAGGCTCGCCAAGACAGCATAAAACTTGCAAATATTAATAATCTTGGAGATTGGGAAATAGGATATTATGTTGACGATTTTGGAGAGCGTACAGGTGAGTATTTTGTATCAAGATATTTAAATGGCACATTTAGTAATTCCGCAACAACAAATTCCGAATTAAAAGTCAGGTTTATGATTGATAAAAACAGTTCAAGAATTCAACTTTATGAGTATGCTGGAAATCATCCTATAAAAGGTGAGGGCATTATTTATTTTAAAGTAAGAGATAAAAACAACAAGGAATATGATATTAGAGCTTATAATAATGACTATGGTAACACTTCAATCGAGAAAGAACATGATTACCTTTTAAGAAAAATTCTGTTGGCAGGAGGTCAAATAAAATTCATTGCAGAAGCAGACAAGTATAGCTCACCAAGTATTTATAAATTCACAATAGAAAATGCAGATTGGTTTGAGAATGCAATAGCCAAAATGAAACTAAAAAATAAAGGAGAATAAGAAAAGATATGAATTTGTTTAAAAAACTATTTGGTAGAAATTCAGAAACTCCTACGAAATCACACGAAAAAAAAGAGGTTATGGTTAACATATCTTCTGCGACAAACAGTGATATTCCGTCAAATGCAAAAATTGTTGCAGAATCTCAGATTCCAGCATTTTGCTCAATTGGCAACCTGATTTATGAGAAAAAATATCATGAAGCTATCGAATTAGGGGAAAAACTTTTAACAGAAACACCCGACTCCGCGGGTGTTCATGTCAATCTAATGGATGCATATTTCAAGGTAAGAGATGAGAATCCAGAATTTTATGATAAACATATTAATCATGCAAGACTTGCTATGCGCTTCGGACACAATACTGGATATGTTCAAAAGAAGCTTGCAATTGGACTTGAGAAACAAAATAAAATTTATCAAGCCATACAAATTTGTGACATTGTATTAGATGAGAAATTTCATTTTTCAAAACATGGTTGTGGAAGTAAAGATGAATTTTTAAAAAGGAAAGAAAAACTACTTAAAAAAGTAAACAAATCAACTGATAATAAAACCTCAGAGATTTTCACAAATGATGAAATTTCTTCAATTATCAAACATATTCAACTGGAAGAAGAGAGGATAAAACAAGAAGCGATAGCGCACGAGAAAAAAATGGAACAAATGCGAAAAAACTTAGGAATCTAAAAATAAAAGCACGAAATGATTAAAAACCAGCCGTTAGTCGAGTAAGCTAGGGGAATTTCACCCCTAACTTCTCACAGAACCGTACGTGAACCTCTCGATTCATACGGCTCTTATTATGCAGTCAACTTTTTTTTTTTTATTAGACTAATTGATAGCCTAATGCCCAATGATAAAATAGGTTTGGATACGATTTATACACCCATCTCAGCCAGCGAACAGCTTTAACTTTGCTCCGTTTGAAACGTTTGTATTTGTTCAGAACCCATTTTATCGTACGATGGTGCAGGTAGTAAAAAACTGGTCGCAAACATCTACGATTGATTTTCCCATAATAGTTTAACCAGCCCCGTATTTTAGGATTTAGCAATGTCGCCAAGTCTTGAATAGTGCGCTGTGTTTTGTTGTGAAAATTCAACTTTCGTAGTTGTCCTGTGATTCGAACCTTGGACTTGCGGCTCATAATACAATCAAATTGAAGAAAACTCCCTCCCTTTCTTAACTTCATCCGTATAGGACGAAAACTAAAGCCCAAAAAATCAAATTGAACTGGGAAGCCTTTTAAGCTTCTTCCCGACTTCTTGCAATAAACTACTTTGGTCTTTTCAGGATGGGCTGTAAGGCCGCAATCCTTCAAGCGTTGTTTTATGGCTATAAGTAATCGGGCAGCTTCCTGTTGCGTTCGACAGTGAACTATAATATCGTCGGCATATCGAACCATTTCAATTTCGGGAAAGTGGATTCTCAACCACTTGTCGAAACAGTAGTGCATAAATAGGTTGGCCAATAAAGGACTGATAACCCCACCTTGCGGCGTTCCTTTTCCTGATGATGGTATTAATGTTCCATCTGGATATTGAACAGGAGCTTCGAACCACCTTCGGATGTAAAGCAATATCCATTTCTCCGAGACATGTAATTTCAGTGCTTTAAAAATTAATTCATGATTTACATTTTCAAAGAATTCCTTAATGTCCAAATCGATTACCCAGCTGTATTCACGTACTTTTTCTTGTACTTTCTTTACTGCTGAAAGTGCACTCTTGTTTGGTCGGTAGCCATAAGAACTTTCTAAAAATTCAGCGTCGAGCCTTGGTTCCAAAAGCGTTTTAATCACCTGTTGTGCAATCCTGTCGCTTACGGTTGGTATTCCCAACGGACGAGGTTTCCCCTCTGGCTTTCGAATCTCAACCCGTTTTACTGCTGGTGGAAAATAACTTCCTGAGGCTAACCTGTTCCAGAGTTTGTATAACTCTTTAGAACGGATTTTATCGAAATCTTCCAATGTTTGTTGGTCGATTCCTGCGCTCCCTTTGTTGCTTTTCACCTTTTTGTACGCTTCCCAAACCATCGTTTTTGTTATGGGAATTGACTTTGTTTGTTCCTTAAAAATCATCCTTAAACATTTAAGTTGTTTTTAATTCAAAACTGCATAATTGAAGCCCTTTGCTCCTCTTCCATTACTAAAGTATCATCGCTACTACGGCTTCATCCGCCACCTTAACAATCATTGGTAATAATCTTACAGGTATTTCCTGCTTGACTTTTCCCTTTTGTATATTGCTAAGGCTTCCTGTGTTCCGCAATAAAGCCTGAGTAAGAGTCATGCCCCCTTTATGACGGTTGCCGCACAGACAATAATTAGGCTCCCTCTGCACTTATCCCTGACATCTCGATATCTATCAGGTTTTGACAACAACGGTCATTTCGTCACTTCTTCGGAAGGTTCGCTTTCGCTCATCTCTCTTATTCACACCTGACTGTTCTAACAGCCTTTTCTCCTATCGCTTCATGCATTATAGTTTCCTTCAATACATCATAGAAGTGGTTTGACCAGTACCCCTAAAAATCCTGGTCGGAAGGACTGCTTCCATCTTTATTGCAGTTTCGTTGCTTTCGCAACTCACAGCACACATCGAGTAGACTGCCCCACTAGCAAACGCTAGCGGGGAGAGCCTCTCACACCACCGTACGTACGGGTCTCGTATACGGCGGTTCGCTAAGTCATAGGAAACAACGGTGATTTTGGTTTCACCTCGTTGTAGAGATCCAACAAAGGAACGTATCCCCGCTTTTTCAACCGATCGACTGTAATAGTAGTACCGAGAATCGGGCTTTGGGCAATCGCCCAGCCACCCATTCGTGACCGGCTCCATGCATAGGCTTGCTGAGGTTCAATCCCTAGACGAATCAGGTTTTTCCTTTTCCGGTCTGGTTTCTTCCAGTGATGCCATATACAATATCGAAGACGGTTTCTGAGCCACCCGTCCAGTTCAGCGAGTTTAGTCTGGATGCTTGCCATACGGAAGGCATTGATCCAGCCGCGCTGTACTTCGTTGAGTTTTCCGATGCGTTCATCGAAACTCATCGGGGTGGTTTTTCGGGTGATGGTTTTCAGTTTTTGCTTTAAGCTTTTCCAACTCTTGGCCGATACCACCAGTTGATACTTACCACGTTCTCCTTTTTTGTAGGTTGGCACAAAGCCAAACCCCAAACAGGTAAAATGCACCGGGCGGCGGATGCCGCTTTTCTCACGGTTGATGGTCAACTTTAATTTCCGTTTCAGAAAACGGTAAATGTTATTCCCCACCTTCCGGGCGGCTGCCTTTGTTTTCAGGTAAATGCTGAAATCGTCGGCATAACGGACAAACCGCAAACCCTGCCGTTCCAGTTCCCTGTCCAGTTCATGTAACATGATGTTCGACAGTAAGGGACTCAGTGGGCTGCCCTGTGGCACGCCCTTCCGTCGTTTTACCAGTTTCCCATCGATCTGTATCGGGGAACGTAGCCATTTGCGGATAAGACGCAAGGTTTCGCGACACTTAATTTTTCGGTAAAGCAGTTGCAGCAGGTAGCAATGGTCTACTTCGTCGAAGAAGGTTTTCAGATCAATATCTACGATATACTGAAACCCTTCGTTGATATAGCCCTGTGCTTTCTGCACTGCCTGCCCGACGTTTCGCTTTGGGCGGAACCCGAAACTGGAATCCAAAAACTCATACTCGAAACGTGCCGTGATGACCTGTAATACCGCTTGTTGTAGCAAACGGTCGGTTACTGTGGGAATCCCTAATAAGCGGGTTTTCCCTTTTCCTTTCGGAATCTCTACTCCTAAAATGGGTTGAGGCAAGTATTTCCCGCTCCGCACCGTGGCTGTCAGTTCTTCCTTGTCGATGGCAAGCAATTCCGACAGTTTAGTTACCGGCATATCATCCACCCCTGCTGAACCGTGGTTCCGCTGGACTTTGTACATAGCCTGTAAAAGGTTCTTTCGCGTTAAAATCTGCTCAATCATTTTAGTTTCTCTTTTGTTTCCCTGCCACGCTTAATGCAGGGCTGGAAAATGCCTCCCTGCAACATTTGCGACAACTTAACGTTCAGCCCTTCAGTTTATCTGTGAGACTTCCGCCGTTTCTTTGGCAGCTCGTTTCCAAAACCTACTATGGCTTCTGCTGACTTCCTGACGATCCGCCAGCTGGCGGATACCAGGATCTCCCCAGGTAAGAGCATGTTCCTTCCTCCAATCGCTGCCGCATCTACTATAAAGCATATAACAAATTATAGGACGTTACAATGATGTGCTTGCTTATCCATGCTTCATAGCCTCGTATGCGGTTCCTGTTCGTCAGTACCGGACTTTGTAGTCTCGCTTCCTTCACTGCATACCTTACGGTAAACCAGCTTGCGACTTACTAATGCTTCCAAGCGTTACCTCAGTGCATAAGGGACTTTCACCCTCTGGAATATTTTCATGCACACTTATGTTTAATTCCCATCAAAAATTTGTATTTTACGAATTTATTCAGAGCTTTAAAGTAAGTGGGCACATGCTCATGCTGGGCACACACAAGCGGTAAAAAAAATTGCGCAGGGAAAATGCTATATTTAAACTGAAATTAAAACATTAGCGGTCGGTGTACCTGGATACGGAAGCGCTATGAATGGCGCAACTATTTCTTACCGCCGTCCGTTGGCGTTCATTGTAAAAAGAGAAAAAACAGTCGTTGATAACTTGAAAAATTTATAAAACAACCTCTGCTTGATAATGGTTATATTTGTTACACAAAAATTTGTTTTGAGATGAAAGTAAAAGAGCCAATATTTGATTATATAAATCCAGAGAATGATTTTCAAGTTTTAAATGGAGATAGCCTAAAAGTATTAAAATCAATTGAAGACGGAAAATTTGACCTTATTATTACATCTCCGCCTTACAATGTTGGTAAATCATACGAAACAAAAACAAGTATTGAAAAATACCTCGAAACACAAGAAGAAATTATTGACGAACTTGTTAGAACACTTTCGGAAAAAGGAAATTTATGTTGGCAAGTTGGAAATTACGTTGACAAAGGAGAAGTATTTCCATTAGATATTTTCTATTATCAGATTTTCAAAAAACATGGATTAAAACTAAGAAATCGTATTATTTGGCATTTTGGTCATGGACTACATGCATCAAACAGATTTAGTGGAAGATACGAGACAATACTTTGGTTTAGCAAGACCGATAATTATATTTTTAATCTTGACAATGTTCGCGTACCTGCAAAATACCCAGGAAAAAGACACTTCAAAGGAGCAAAAAAAGGACAATTATCGGGAAATCCAAAGGGGAAAAATCCCTCAGACATTTGGGAAATTGTTGTTAAAGATTGGGAATCTTGCATGTGGGACATTCCAAATGTAAAATCAAATCATCCTGAGAAAACTGAACACCCCTGCCAATTTCCAATTGAATTGGTTGAACGTTGTGTTCTTGCTTTGACAAATGAAGGAAGTTGGGTACTTGACCCCTTTTCTGGAGTTGGCTCAACAATTATTGCATCACTAAAAAATAATCGAAATGCGATAGGAATTGAAAAAGAGAAAGAATACTGTAAAATAACCAATCAACGGATTGTTGATTTCAATGAAGGAAATTTAAAAATCAGACCAATAAATAAACCCATCCATAAACCATCTGGAAATGATAAGGTTTCTCAGTTTCCAAAAGAATGGTTGCAACTTGAATTAAGTAAAGAAAATGGAACTAAATAAAACCAGAATATGAAAATCGCCCAAAAGTATTCACATTTAAATGGTGAAGAATATTTACTAGTTCACCATAAAAAATTGTATAAAGAAATCGTCGATGTTATTCAGAGTATTGATGCATCAAAATATCTAACAAAAGTAAGTAAGGAAAAAACAATGACAGGGAAAAAACTTTATAGTCCTGTCGATTTGAATAAAGTGTTCAATGAAAAGTTCAATAAATTAGGATGGTATGAAAGTCGATACAAATATTACGTTACAACTGAACAAAAACTTTTACCTGAATTAATTACGCTTCCTTACGAAGAACAAAAAGAATTCTTAATATCAAAAGGGATTAATGACCCAATCTCATCTTACAAACAAACAGACTTCGTTAAGGAACAAATTGCCGTTGAAGTGCAATTTGGAAAATATGCGTTTGTCGCTTTTGACCTTTTTGTAAAACATTTACTTTTCTATTCTGGTGGCGTAATTAATTTAGGAATTGAGGTCTTGCCAACAAAAAAGATGCAATCTGAAATGAGTAGTGGAGTAGCATATTATGAAGGTGAAGTTTATAATGTACTCAGACATGGTAGAAATAATCCTCCTGTTCCATTATTGATATTAGGAATTGAACCTTAGAAAAAAACAACGAAACGCCAGTCGAGTAAGCTAGGGGAATTTCACCCCTAACTTCTCACAGAACCGTACGTGAACCTCTCGATTCATACGGCTCTTATTATGCAGTCAACTTTTTTTTTTTATTAGACTAATTGATAGCCTAATGCCCAATGATAAAATAGGTTTGGATACGATTTATACACCCATCTCAGCCAGCGAACAGCTTTAACTTTGCTCCGTTTGAAACGTTTGTATTTGTTCAGAACCCATTTTATCGTACGATGGTGCAGGTAGTAAAAAACTGGTCGCAAACATCTACGATTGATTTTCCCATAATAGTTTAACCAGCCCCGTATTTTAGGATTTAGCAATGTCGCCAAGTCTTGAATAGTGCGCTGTGTTTTGTTGTGAAAATTCAACTTTCGTAGTTGTCCTGTGATTCGAACCTTGGACTTGCGGCTCATAATACAATCAAATTGAAGAAAACTCCCTCCCTTTCTTAACTTCATCCGTATAGGACGAAAACTAAAGCCCAAAAAATCAAATTGAACTGGGAAGCCTTTTAAGCTTCTTCCCGACTTCTTGCAATAAACTACTTTGGTCTTTTCAGGATGGGCTGTAAGGCCGCAATCCTTCAAGCGTTGTTTTATGGCTATAAGTAATCGGGCAGCTTCCTGTTGCGTTCGACAGTGAACTATAATATCGTCGGCATATCGAACCATTTCAATTTCGGGAAAGTGGATTCTCAACCACTTGTCGAAACAGTAGTGCATAAATAGGTTGGCCAATAAAGGACTGATAACCCCACCTTGCGGCGTTCCTTTTCCTGATGATGGTATTAATGTTCCATCTGGATATTGAACAGGAGCTTCGAACCACCTTCGGATGTAAAGCAATATCCATTTCTCCGAGACATGTAATTTCAGTGCTTTAAAAATTAATTCATGATTTACATTTTCAAAGAATTCCTTAATGTCCAAATCGATTACCCAGCTGTATTCACGTACTTTTTCTTGTACTTTCTTTACTGCTGAAAGTGCACTCTTGTTTGGTCGGTAGCCATAAGAACTTTCTAAAAATTCAGCGTCGAGCCTTGGTTCCAAAAGCGTTTTAATCACCTGTTGTGCAATCCTGTCGCTTACGGTTGGTATTCCCAACGGACGAGGTTTCCCCTCTGGCTTTCGAATCTCAACCCGTTTTACTGCTGGTGGAAAATAACTTCCTGAGGCTAACCTGTTCCAGAGTTTGTATAACTCTTTAGAACGGATTTTATCGAAATCTTCCAATGTTTGTTGGTCGATTCCTGCGCTCCCTTTGTTGCTTTTCACCTTTTTGTACGCTTCCCAAACCATCGTTTTTGTTATGGGAATTGACTTTGTTTGTTCCTTAAAAATCATCCTTAAACATTTAAGTTGTTTTTAATTCAAAACTGCATAATTGAAGCCCTTTGCTCCTCTTCCATTACTAAAGTATCATCGCTACTACGGCTTCATCCGCCACCTTAACAATCATTGGTAATAATCTTACAGGTATTTCCTGCTTGACTTTTCCCTTTTGTATATTGCTAAGGCTTCCTGTGTTCCGCAATAAAGCCTGAGTAAGAGTCATGCCCCCTTTATGACGGTTGCCGCACAGACAATAATTAGGCTCCCTCTGCACTTATCCCTGACATCTCGATATCTATCAGGTTTTGACAACAACGGTCATTTCGTCACTTCTTCGGAAGGTTCGCTTTCGCTCATCTCTCTTATTCACACCTGACTGTTCTAACAGCCTTTTCTCCTATCGCTTCATGCATTATAGTTTCCTTCAATACATCATAGAAGTGGTTTGACCAGTACCCCTAAAAATCCTGGTCGGAAGGACTGCTTCCATCTTTATTGCAGTTTCGTTGCTTTCGCAACTCACAGCACACATCGAGTAGACTGCCCCACTAGCAAACGCTAGCGGGGAGAGCCTCTCACACCACGACTTTTTACTTCATAAAAAGTACGTACGCGAGCTTTGCTCCCTCCTTTCGCTCTGCTCAGGAGCATATACGGCGGTTCGCTAAGTCATAGGAAACAACGGTGATTTTGGTTTCACCTCGTTGTAGAGATCCAACAAAGGAACGTATCCCCGCTTTTTCAACCGATCAACTGTAATAGTAGTACCGAGAATCGGGCTTTGGGCAATCGCCCAGCCACCCATTCGTGACCGGCTCCATGCATAGGCTTGCTGAGGTTCAACCCCGAGACGAATCAGGTTTTTCCTTTTCCGGTCTGGTTTCTTCCAGTGATGCCATATACAATAACGAAGCCGGTTTCTGAGCCACCCGTCCAGTTCAGCGAGTTTAGTCTGGATGCTTGCCATACGGAAAGCATTGATCCAGCCGCGCTGTACTTCGCCCAGTTTTCCGATGCGTTCATCGAAACTCATCGGGGTGGTTTTTCGGGTGATGGTTTTCAGTTTTTGCTTTAAGCTTTTCCAACTCTTGGCCGATACCACCAGTTGATACTTACCACGTTCTCCTTTTTTGTAGGTTGGCACAGGGCTGACCGTTAAGAAAAGCTCCAGTGAAGCTTTTTAGGGAAGGGCCAGACTGTAGGGAAGAAAATTCATATATTCTTGACGGATGAAGCCCCCTTACAAGCTGGCCCCTCCTTAAATTTGTCCACCGGACAAATTCTTAACAGTCGGTCCTCTCACGGTTGATGGTCAACTTTAATTTCCGTTTCAGAAAACGGTAAATGTTATTCCCCACCTTCCGGGCGGCTGCCTTTGTTTTCAGGTAAATGCTGAAATCGTCGGCATAACGGACAAACCGCAAACCCTGCCGTTCCAGTTCCCTGTCCAGTTCATGTAACATGATGTTCGTCAGTACCGGACTTTGTAGTCTCGCTTCCTTCACTGCATACCTTACGGTAAACCAGCTTGCGACTTACTAATGCTTCCAAGCGTTACCTCAGTGCATAAGGGACTTTCACCCTCTGGAATATTTTCATGCACACTTATGTTTAATTCCCATCAAAAATTTGTATTTTACGAATTTATTCAGAGCTTTAAAGTAAGTGGGCACATGCTCATGCTGGGCACACATCGAGTAGACTGCCCCACTAGCAAACGCTAGCGGGGAGAGCCTCTCACACCACCGTACGTACGGGTCTCGTATACGGCGGTTCGCTAAGTCATAGGAAACAACGGTGATTTTGGTTTCACCTCGTTGTAAAGATCCAGCAAAGGAACGTATCCCCGCTTTTTCAACCGATCGACTGTAATAGTAGTACCGAGAATCGGGCTTTGGGCAATCGCCCAGCCCCCCATTCGTGACCGGCTCCATGCATAGGCTTGCTGAGGTTCAACCCCGAGACGAATCAGGTTTTTCCTTTTCCGGTCTGGTTTCTTCCAGTGATGCCATATACAATAACGAAGCCGGTTTCTGAGCCACCCGTCCAGTTCAGCGAGTTTAGTCTGGATGCTTGCCATACGGAAAGCATTGATCCAGCCGCGCTGTACTTCGCCCAGTTTTCCGATGCGTTCATCGAAACTCATCGGGGTGGTTTTTCGGGTGATGGTTTTCAGTTTTTGCTTTAAGCTTTTCCAACTCTTGGCCGATACCACCAGTTGATACTTACCACGTTCTCCTTTTTTGTAGGTTGGCACAAAGCCAAACCCCAAACAGGTAAAATGCACCGGGCGGCGGATGCCGCTTTTCTCACGGTTGATGGTCAACTTTAATTTCCGTTTCAGAAAACGGTAAATGTTATTCCCCACCTTCCGGGCGGCTGCCTTTGTTTTCAGGTAAATGCTGAAATCGTCGGCATAACGGACAAACCGCAAACCCTGCCGTTCCAGTTCCCTGTCCAGTTCATGTAACATGATGTTCGACAGTAAGGGACTCAGTGGGCTGCCCTGTGGCACGCCCTTCCGTCGTTTTACCAGTTTCCCGTCGATCTGTATCGGGGAGCGCAGCCATTTGCGGATAAGACGCAAGGTTTCGCGACACTTAATTTTTCGGTAAAGCAGTTGCAGCAGGTAGCAATGGTCTACTTCGTCGAAGAAGGTTTTCAGATCAATATCTACGATATACTGAAACCCTTCGTTGATGTAACCCTGTGCTTTCTGCACTGCCTGCCCGACGTTTCGCTTTGGGCGGAACCCAAAACTAGAGTCCGAAAACTCATATTCAAAACGTGCCGTGATTACCTGTAAAACCGCCTGTTGTAGCAAACGGTCAGTTACCGTGGGAATCCCCAGCAATCGGGTTTTCCCTTTTCCTTTCGGAATCTCTACTCCTAAAATGGGTTGAGGCAAGTATTTCCCGCTCCGCACCGTGGCTGTCAGTTCTTCCTTGTCGATGGCAAGCAATTCCGACAGTTTAGTTACGGGCATATCATCCACCCCTGCTGAACCGTGGTTCCGCTGGACTTTGTACATAGCCTGTAAAAGGTTCTTTCGCGTTAAAATCTGCTCAATCATTTTAGTTTCTCTTTTGTTTCCCTGCCGCGCTTAATGCAGGGCTGGAAAATGCCTCCCTGCAACATTTGCGACAACTTAACGTTCAGCCCTTCAGTTTATCTGTGAGACCTCCACCGTTTCTTTGGCAGCTCGTTTCCAAAACCTACTATGGCTTCTGCTGACTTCCTGACGATCCGCCAGCTGGCGGATACCAGGATCTCCCCAGGTAAGAGCATGTTCCTTCCTCCAATCGCTGCCGCATCTACTATAAAGCATATAACAAATTATAGGACGTTACAATGATGTGCTTGCTTATCCATGCTTCATAGCCTCGTATGCGGTTCCTGTTCGTCAGTACCGGACTTTGTAGTCTCGCTTCCTTCACTGCATACCTTACGGTAAACCAGCTTGCGACTTACTAATGCTTCCAAGCGTTACCTCAGTGCATAAGGGACTTTCACCCTCTGGAATATTTTCATGCACACTTATGTTTAATTCCCATCAAAAATTTGTATTTTACGAATTTATTCAGAGCTTTAAAGTAAGTGGGCACATGCTCATGCTGGGCACACACAATGTGTCATATGTCATTGGGCGGGTAGTGGTAAATTGCAACATGAGCGTATCTAATAAAAATAGTAGCGGTTTGAAAGTGAAGAGCGTTGAAATACCCAACGCCACATACACCAACCGTAAGGTTATAAAAAGTAAAGACAGCGATTTAGGGTGTACTACATTAACTATTTTCTTCTGCAACACTGCTACCAACAAACCGTTTCAGTACGGCAAAAGTTACTGCAATATGTGCCAGGTAATAAGTGGGTAGAATCAAATAGTTCAAATCCTTATAACCAACAAATTCTTTGAACGAAATAATCGTATCGGAAAACAAAATTAAGGCAATTCCAAAGCTGTAGCTCCACTTAATCAGCGAGGCGGCTTTAATTCCATAGGCAGCCCCCAGCGACAAACAGGAAATAAGAAGGTAAATCAAAACGGCAATCTTCATTACCAGTCCGTCTATGGCAGGGAACAAAGTAAAAGCATAAAACACAAGAAATCCGGCCAATAACAGAGCAGTAAATGTTCTGTGAAAAGTTCCGTTTAATAAAGCGAAAGCCAGGTAGCCCACATGCGCAACAAAATAAAGTGCAATTCCGGTTACAAACATGCCTGAATCGCCTTTCATATTCGACAAAAACCAATCGCCGGCAATGGAAAATACAAAGGCTGCAATTACTGCCCAAACATCTTTGTTCTGAGCCGGTTTTTTCAGAAAAAGAAACAGGAGGATGAGAATACCTGCAATGGCTGTTCCCGATTTAAACAGAAATCCAAATCCGTGGAGTGCCATATATGCCAAAACTGCCTGAACCACCAGCAGCAAATAAATGTATTGAGTTTTGAGTTTCATTTTATTTCGTTTAAAAAGGGTTAATGTTTCTGATTAAAATTTAGTGCGATTTTATTATTCGCCGGATTTACACGAAATACAACATCATTTTCAGGAACAGTAAACTGCCCCGATAAAACATCGACCTGATAATCCATTGAACTGTATTGCGCTTTAATATTCTGATTCTCAATTTTTGTAAAAGGGAGTTCTACATTCTCACATGTTTCCAGGTCAAGATACCAATCCAATTCATTTGAACTTTCAAACACGATTTCCATTTTGTTTTCGTCCATTTGCAACATAAAAGTTCCTACTCCGCCATCCAGTTGCCATATGATATTCAAAATTCCATTTCCTGATTTTTCTGTTTGTACATTTTCCCCGCTTAAATTCACTTCTTTTCCGTCGACTTTGCCTTTAAAATAAAGCCCTACTCTTTTTTCTCCCGAGCTCCAGAAATAACCGTCGACAAAGGGAAGTGTGTAATACAAACACTGGTTTGAAGTACCTTTTTTTGTCAGGTAAGCCGATTCAAAATCCTCATTAAACAAATGAATATCGCGAAAACGCAGCGCTCCCTTATCCCAAAGCAAATTGGCCCGGTAAAAACGGCTGTTAAACCAAATCGTTTTCTGATCATTCCCCTGAATATCGTCTAAAGTTGTTACGGAAGTTGCCGGTGTTGTGGGATACGTTTCGCGGAACCATTCGCCCGATTCGGCCAGAGTTTCCACTTTAACCTTATTTTCATCGCGAAGTCGGGCAATTAACGGGAACTGAATTTCAAGACCTGTTTTCATCGCCTCCCACGTAAAAGAATTCTCTTGTCCGGCCTGTACGTAGGCAAATTCAGTACATTCACCTTCAACAAATTGCTTAAAATACCAGTTCACCCAGGTTGTGTCGCCGCCGCCTTCTGTGTAAACCGGTTCAAGCGAAACCACTCCCTGCCTTCTGCTTCCCAAACCGGAGTCGTATTGATAAATCGGGTCGCTGCCCAACATTCGGAACACCGGTACCGGAATCTGATTTTCGCTGTTCTGTGCAGGCATGTACGCATTTTTTACACTCGGGTAATACGCCTGGTTCCAGTACCCGCCCCACATGGTATAACCATCAGTACCAACCTGGTCTTTGCAGTTACACGAAGCCACAATTCCGTATTTATCAGACATGTATTTTAACGAGTGCGCATCGATAAACCACGAGCCCACCGATTTGGGATAATAACCATAAATCTTTTTAAAGTCGGCCATGTAAACATCCACCAGCTTTTCGCGTTCGGCAGGGGTGTAACCGGTTGCAAAACCTACATCGGCATGCCAGTCCCACGGATAACGGCCGCGCCATTTCATCCCGGCGTTTTCAACCAATGGCTGCGGAATTTCCCACCAAGCGCCAATTTCAAACGAACTTTCGGGCAAACTCTTTAGCAACTCCTGGTAACGGGAATCCATTAAGGCATCGTACTGCAAAAGAAAAGTTCCGCGTAAGTTGTTTTCTTTCATCAACTCCACCTGTTTCACTACCGTTTGAAATAAAACGTCTTCGGTAATCTCCTCGCTCCGAGGTTCCAGCAAGCGAATAAAATTGATAATATTTACAATTTTAGGTTTTTGATTTTCTACGGAATTTTCCGCCTTCTCAGCTTTTGGTGCTGAACAGGAAAATAAAAGTAATAGTGCAAATATTGTAATGAACGAAACCTTTAAACGACAAAAAGACATACTTCAAAATTTAATTTTATTCCAAAATTTATCAATCCTAAATCTACTCCTCAATAGTAAAGGAATAACTTCCCGATTGCAGTTGTAAGATGTAATCTCCACCCTCATTTTTAACCAAAACGATGTGACTGTTTTCAGATATATCCTGATTATTTTCTTTCAGATTTCCGGCTTTGACATAAAGAGTTGCCGTACTGTTTGCAGGAATGGAAACATTGTAATTCACTCTGTTTTCCGACTTCTTCCACGACGAAACAATGGTTCCGTAAGGACTTTTGTGTTTCGCTTCAAAATGATCGAGGCCGGCAACAAAGTTGGGTTTCAGAATCACATTTTTAAAGCCGGGCTGGTCCTCATCGGGGAAAATTCCACCAAGCGCTTTGTAATACCATGCATCAATTTCGCCAAACATAATGTGGTTCATCGAAATATCGCGGCCTGCATCGAGCGGCCAGTTTTCGTAAAAAGTAGTGGCGCCGTTTACAATCCACCATCCCCACGACGGATAGGTTTCCTGTGCAGCCACTTCGTACGCCAAATCTGAATAACCATTTTCACTCATCGCGTTTAAAATCGATTTGGTTCCCAGCAGACCCACATCAATATGTTTGTCGTCGGCTTCTAACCTTTTGGCTAAATTGGCGGCAACTTTTTCTTTTATATTTTCAGGTACCAAACCCCAGTAAAGAGGTGCACTCAACTCGGTTTGAAGCCCGCTTCCATAAATTCCTGTTTCGCGATCGAGGTACTTCTCGTTGAAAGCATTTTTTATCTTTGCACTCAGTGCAAGATATTTTTCAGCATCTTCTTTTTCACCTAAAACGGTGGCCGCTTTTCTCAATATATCGACAACAACATAATAATAAACCGTTGAAGTCAGCTCGCGCGGTGTTTTTGATTTTACCGGCACCCAGTCACCAAGTCCCCAATCTGTTAATCCGGTAGGATATGTTTCATCTATATAACGAACATATAATTTAATGTTGTCGTAGCAGTCTTCCAGAATTTTTTTATCGCCGTAAAACAGGTAAACGTTCCATGGAATTACAGCAATGGTGCTTGTCCAGTCGGGACCGTGAGATGTGTAACCCCAGCCACTGGTAGGCACAATGCGGCATATTACGCCGTTGGGTTGTTGCTCATCGCGGTGGTCGGCCATCCACTTTTCGTAAATGGTAATTGCATCGTAATTGTACAGGCCGGTTTCTATGGCTATTTGCCCGTCGCCGGTCCAGCCGTTCTTTTCGCGCTGCGGACAATCGGTTGGGTACCCAAATAAATTTGACAAATAGGATGCGTTTGCTGCTTTCCATGTTTTATTCAGCGTTTCGTTCGACGAACTGATTTCGCCTGTAACAGGAACGTCGCTGTGCATAAACCAGGCGGTCAGATTTTCTTCCGAAAAGTCAATGGGTTTATCAGAATTAACTTCCACATACTGGAAACCCTTGTAATTGAACCTGGGCATAAATTCATCCTCATTGCCGCTCAGAATCACAATATCGGTTTGAAAAGGATCAGAATCATCTGTAGGGCGGTAGTGAATATCAATATTTGAAATATCAACATGCCCGTTTTCGTACAAACGCTCGCCGTGTTTTAAACGAACTGTAGTTCCTTCTTTTCCTTTAATTTTCAGTTGAATAACACCGGAAATATTGCGTCCAAAATCAACAACATAATTGGTGTTGCTGAATTTGGTAACCGTTTTGGCAGGAACCTCTGTTACGTTCCGCACCGGTTGCATAGTCTGAGCCACTATATTTTGCGACGGTGCATTGGTACACATCACCCGACCCCATTTTTCATCGTCGAAACCCGGTTTATTCCAACCCGGCTGTTCAAGGCGGGCATCGTAATGTTCGGCTGTGTAAATGCTGTTAAAAATGATTGGAGAAGGCGAAGTTTTCCAGCTTCTGTTTGTTGAAACGATTTCCTCTGAACCATCATCGTAAGAAATACGAATATCCATGCAGAATTTCGGGCGGGCACGCCACGGCGCTTTGTCGAAATACCAAACGGCCGTTGACTGGTGGTTGTACCAACCGTTACCCAAAACAACACCCACTGCGTTGTCTCCATCTTTCAGATTGTTCGTAATATCATAAGTTACGTACAGTGTTCTCCTGTCGAAACGGGTGTACATGGGATCGAGCCGGTGATTGCCAACTTTTTCGCCGTTCAGATACAATTCGTACAAACCACCCACGGCAATGTAAGCCCGTGCCGACTTTATTTTTTTGCCAACACTAAATTCTTTTCTGAAATAGGGAGCAGGTTTAATATTATAATCATAGGTATCCGAAATCCAGTCGCCCCGCCAGTTCGTTTGATCCATCATTCCTGTTTCGAAACTGGCTGCATCTGAAAAAGCAGACCAGCTCCCATCGTTCAACTGCACCTGAACACTCCAGTAATATTTGGTGAAAGCGTTTAATTCCGGTCCATTGTAAACTGCAGGAATAGTTGAGGCCAGAATATTTCCGGAATCCCAGTAATCACCTTGTCCATTGGAAACTTTTTCAGGATCAGTTCCCACAACAAGACGATATGCTTTTTGTCCAACTCCGTGATTTTCGGAAAATAACTGCCACGAAAAACGTGGTTTCTTTGCGTCTATACCAATAGGATTTTCGAGGTGTTCACACGTCATATTCTGAATGGAAACAGAATTCTTTTCAGCAGTACAGGCAAATAAAAAAATAAACAAAATGGATAAAAAGGAGATTCGTTTCATTTGATTTCTTCTTAGTTGATTACAGGTTATTGAAAGACGTAAAAATACAGATTAAATTTAACATAGTAGAAAGTATCTTCTTCGTATACTTTTATGGATTCTTTCAGATTAAAAATTGGTTTTGAAGATTTCCAGTTCATCTCCGTCCGACGAAATTTTCATGGTTATTTTTCTGCCACCCGAGAACTTATATACGATTTCATTGTCATTACCCAGCCATGGTTTTACCAGTTCTTTCATTTCATCCCCGGCCATATCGTCGGTGATGATCCATTTCCCGGTTCCATCATTAAAATCCTGCGTTCCTCCGCTATACTTTTCTACAAATCTTTTTGGAGCAAAACGTTTGGAAGTAACCACAACCAAGCCGTTATCTTTTACCAGCGAAGCCACATCGTCCAGCGTTTGATCGCTGATATACAGGCCGCACAGAAAAGCCAGTCTCACTGTTTTCAAATATTCTTTTGTAACCTTATCATCGAAAACAACCGGAGAATTTGCCGGAGCAAACGAGCGGTGAGGCATACCTTTGTAAACATTTCCGGCATTCCACGAAAGGCTCTTTTCTTTAACCCAACCGTGAGTGATGGTGTTCCAGGCTTTTAACCATTCTTCCGATTCAGGACTTGTATTCAGGTCGTACGCTCCGAAAAGCCAGTCTTTCCAATATAAATTAACTGTTTGTCCATGAGAATCAACTGTACAATATGTATCCGGACTTTGCCCCCACTCGGTATCGTCGAAACGAATAATGGCAATCTCCGGCTCAAAATCCCTGAACGTGTAATTCCGTTTATTATGGGGCAAATAATCTTTTGCAAAACGGCTGAAAACCTCTCCGCGTTCAAGCAAACTGATATTTCCATTTTCATCCAATTCATACATATCTGCCCTGAGTCCTTCAACATAAGCCTTGTCAACGCCAATTAAGTAGGCGAATAAAAGGTTGTTCCATAACTCTTTGGCAGAGTGTCCGGGGAATGAATTATGGTTCCATAAATCAATACAGGTCCATAACTCCTGGTCGTATTGCAAACTGGCGCCCATAGCGCATGCAGCCCAAACATTCGACCAGTTTTCCTTCATTTGTTTGTATACCGGCGGAATTCCTGCCCGGGCAAAATTATGGAAAAGTACCGGCCAAACATGTTCCCCTAATACGTTGTTGGAACCATATTTTTTGCATTCTCTAACCAACTTTTTTGCCCCTTCGTTTACGGCTTTATCAGCTTCCTTAAAAGTCATTCCTGTTGTTTCTGCCAAAGTAGCCAGTTCAACGCCGGGGTTACGCAGTGTTATGGAAAGATTACGGGTGAGCAACGAATGTTCCAGCTCGTCGTATTGAACTCCCCAAACTGCAGGCGATTTATTTAACGACTGAAGCACTTCGGGAGGGAATTTAAATAAATGCAGGCCATCTTTTTGTTGTACCCAGTCAAAACCATCGTTACTTTTCATATCCAAGGCCCAGTTGCCACATTCCACATTTACGATCACTTTCAGATTTTTCTCATTAAAACGTTTACCAAGTTCCTCCATCCTTTTTGCCTCATCGGCAATGGTACCACGTGGACCTCTGTAATGAAAAACCACAAAGTCTACGCCCATGGCGTCAATAGAGGCGGGATTAAAAAACTCATCAGGTCCAAACCTGTCGCCTGAATTATCAATGCCTAAATAAAATTTCTTTGGACTGTTATCCCTTTCATTTTCAATCTGAACCAGTTGTGCCGTTACTGAAAAAGCAGATATAATTGAGATTATTATTATCAGTGAAACACAGGCAATTAACTGCCGGTTTATGTTGGATACTTTATACATTTTCTACTTGTAGTTTTTTAATCATTTTATTAGTTACACGAATAAGGTCCTTGAACAGATTTAATTTTGAAGTTTTCAGCCGAATCATCAAGGATAAAAATGGTATATGTTTCTCCTCCGGGAGCTACACGGATTACGATGTGTCCCTGGAGGCTTTTCATATTATCGACCCTGCCACCGATTACGGTATGTGTTTCTTCCATTACGTTGGTCGAAAATACATCTCTAGGCCCCGGATAGGTTCCCTCAGACATCATGCGGGCCAAAACGGAAGGAGACGGATGGCTGGGCGCCCATGACATAATCAAATGAACACGCGGACGAACTGCCTGCAAAAACAAATACCCCATTGCATCGTAGTAGGCATGATGATTGGCGACACACACATCAACCGGGCCTGTTACCCTTCCAACCGGGGTTTCAATATCCTGCCAGCTTTCGGGGGCGCCCGTGGTTAAATCACCACCGTTAAAATAATCGAACTTGCCATAAGACAAACGAAATGCACAACTAACCTGGTTTTCTCCGGGATATTCAGACCGGTTCAGGCTTTCCAACGGAGGGAAATGATTTCGTTCGGCATTGCCCACACCAGTCCAGACATGTCCGTTTGCTGCAATATTTCGCATTTCAAATTCAGGATATTTGGCAGCCTCATTCAACAAAATAAACTGGCCGTTGGAACCAATATTAAACTGTTCTACTTCAACACCATTTTCAGCACTCCATTGTGCAAACCGGATGTAATTTTCCAAATAATCACCTCTGGCAGGCACAGGAAAATTATAGTCAGGCCAGCCACGATCAACTAACTTACCTATTGCGATCGATTCTGCCACTTCTGTAATTCCACTCAACTTATAATCACCCTTTTCCGATGATTTTGCTCCCGGATACAGTTCACCAATATGATCGTCGTGAAAATGGGTAAGCAATACGTAATCGATTCTTGAGCCGGACAGTGGCTTCATTATAAATTCAATATATCGGGCGATCCATTCTCCCGGTGTTCGGCTTCCATCCGGTTTGGGATCGGTAACGCGCGGTTTTGATCTTTGAGTTGCTCCGGCATCAACCAGCATGGTAGTTCCGTCAGGCAGAATAAAAAAAGTGGATTCTCCTTTTCCTGTGTTGATATGATGTATGTCCATATATCCCTTAGACCAGGCCGGAATTACACTTCCAACCTGAGTTTGTGCTTTTATTTGGGTGAAAGGAATTACTACCCAAATTACTAGCCAAATAAGAAACCGGAGATATTTATACTTCAAATTCATTCTCTTCATTTTATTTGAATTTTCAATTCATTCTCCAATGTCCCGGGTTCAGAAATGAGTATCTCATTTTCAGTCAAACGGATCTTTCTCCAGGCATCCGGATTTGATCCAAAACCAGCAGTTTGCACCTGAAAAAAACTACTCATGTCTTCCCCAAACTTTGTAATACGGTTTTTATGATTATGACCGGCCAAAACCAGTTTCAATGTCGACTGAATACCAAGAACCGAATAAATACTGTTTTCCGGAACATCGCATGATTCTTTTCGGAGGGGAATATGCATGATGACAATTTCCACATCATTTGCCGATGCATCGAATTGATTTTTCAGCCAGGACTGCTGAGCCTTATCAATGTATGGAATGTCAGTTTCTGTTTTTCCTTCAAAACGGTTTAATGCATTATCAAGAAAAATAAACCGGTAGGTTGTTTCTCCAACCATAAAAATCCTACTGTAATAAGTACCATTCTCAAAACATGACAAATTACGTATCCATTCCGCACGGGCACTGCCTGCTTCAATTTGCGATGAAACCCGCGCAGTATCCCATGAGTATTCAGTAATGTCGTGATTTCCAAGTATGGTATAAACCGGTTTTTTACTTTTTTTCAATAAGCGCGAAAAAGACTCTATTTGCTCACCAAACATTCCTCCGTTTTCGGTTTCTCCTTTGTATATATCAACGAGATCGCCAGATACTACTAAAAAATCAGCATCTTTTTCTTTGTTGTTATACTTAATAAAATCACGAAAAGGAGCGAGACCTTTAACGCAACTCGCCCGATTTTTGGCAAGATCTTTTTGAAAAGTTTCAAGCTGAAAAACCAGGTGAATATCGGATAAATGATAAAAAGACAAGGTATCTGGTTCTGCAGCAAATCCCGGAGTTGTCAACACAAGAAACAGGATGGCAAAGAGTATTCGTAATTTCATAATTCTATTATTCTTGATGCGCCAATTTTTTAATCATTCGAAACAACATGAAGTTTCGATTTACTGTGCACTTGTACCCCATTCTTTATTGGGTTCACTTCCCATCACAAATACAAGCTCTCCACCATTTATAATTTCGTCGTGTGAGATCCATGAGCGGTTCAGCTCTTTTCCGTTCAAGGTTGCCGACTGGATGTAAATATTTGTTTTACTCAGGTTTTGAGATTTTATGGTGAAAGGTTTACTGTCCTTTGAATTATCTGGTCTTATTGTAACCGACTTAAAAATAGGAGCAGTCAGCTGATAGACAGGGTTTCCCGGACAAACCTGGTAAAGTCCCATTGCTGCCATGTTGTACCAGGCAGCCATACAACCGTAATCGCAATCCATTTCTTCGAGGTACCCGTCGGGTGTTGTTTTGTACACGCGATCGAAAATCGGTTCCGGGAAAAAATTATGGGTTCCGTATTTCTGCACGATCGGTTCTGTTAGTATTGTTCTTACCCATTTTTGGGTCAGCCACGGTGCACCTGCCTGGTTGAATAAAAAAGGAGCATGCAAATCGATCTGGTTTCCGGCTGTATACAAATCATTGTCGAAGAAGTACTCGAGTTCTTTTATAAAAGCATCGTTGCCTCCAAACTTTTCAATCAAAGCAGGAATATCATGAACGATATTCCAGCGCCAATGCCACTTGCTTCCTTCGTAGGTGTATTTCTCGCGATTAACAGTTGGATCTTCCGGGAAGTCGAGCCAGGTTCCATCGGCAGCGCGCGCACGGAAAAAACGGATGGATGGGTCCCAGGTATTTTCCCAATATGCTGACCGTTTCAGGAAGTACGAATATTCGTCTTCTTTGCCCAGGTCTTTCGCCAGTTGAGCCATCGTCCAGTTGTCCCACGAATATTCGCCGGTTTGGTCGGGACGGGCAGGAATAAACTGAATGGAATCATATCGTTCCGGCATCTGAATCATCGCTTCGTTTTTCATATAAGGATAAACAGAAGCCAGTGGGAAATCGAATAAACCTTTAAAATATGCATCGGCCATTACCATCAACATGTGTTCGTGCCTGCAAGTTGAACATGGATTATAATGATCCTTTCCTCTTACTGTGTAACAAAAACCATGTGGAGGATGATCGTTATCAGGGAATGGGTCCCAGTTGCCGGCCTGTTCGTATATATCGCGTAACGAATTAGCAATTTCGCGGTAAACATCAGGAATCCAGAGGCTGTACAAAGGATATTTTGTTCGGAACGAATCCCAGAATGCATAATTATTATACATTTTATAACCTTCAGCTTTATGATTCTTTTGGTCTAATCCGGGGTAAGTACCGTCCACATCACTGGTAACGTATGGTAAAAAACAAGTGTGATAAAGCGCCGTGTAAAAGATGGTTTTATCATCGTCGTTGTCGCCCTCAACTTTAATTCCTGAAAGTTTATCGTTCCATAAAATCGAAGCTTTTTCTCGAATTCCATCAAAATTCCAATCTTTACATTCGGTCTCAAGGTTCTTTTTTGCAGCGTCAATGCTTGTCAATGATAATCCAACTTTTACCAAAAGTTCGTTGTTCTTTAACTCATCAAACTTAAATACAATTCCGCCAAATGGCTGATTTTGTATTTCAGATTTGTCTTCAAGCGAATTCCTGTTCCATATTTTTGTTTCAGAAACGGGAGCACTAAATTCTGTAACGAAATAATAATTGCTGACCTTACCTTCAATAAAATTCGCTGAAGTTTGCTTGCATGTATAAACGTTTCCCCGGTTCCCAGAATTCATAAATAAGTTGAACGGAGAGTCGCCGGTGTGCGAATATTTATGGAACCCGGCATGTTCCGTTGCCGTTAGTTCAACCCAAATGTTATCTTTTAAAAGATGTACTTTGTAATAGCCGGGATTTGCCTCTTCCGTATTTTTATCAAAATCAAGGACAGGATTTACAAAAAATGTATCGGCAGGAGGATTAGTAAAAGGGACAAATGAGATGAGACCGGCGCGGTCTCCAATTCTACCGCCACCGGAGCTTCCCCGGTGAACATGACTGAATCCGCGAAGCTGATGATCGGAATAATCGTATCCGCTGTGCGCAAAATCGCCGTCAGCAGTTAAACTTCCCGGGTAAGTATCGGGGCCAAGTTCCACCATCCCAAATGGTACAAGGGAAGCCGGCAACCAATGGCCGTGATCGCCTTGAGTACAAATAAAAGGATCGACATAATCTACCGGTTGTTTCTCTTTTGTAGTACAAGATCCCATTAAAACAGAAAGTAACAGGATCAGTGTGCTGTGTCTAAAAATGTTCTTCTTTATCATGGTTTATTGATTTATTTTGGTATAAGTTTAAATTTCTTCCTTCTCTGAATAATACATACTTTCAAGCAGGTACAACCATCTGGCTGACACGTGTACCCAAAGTTCCTTAAAATTATAAAGAACTGCAGGTTGCCAATACGGAATATCCTTATTCCCTTTGGTCTGAATTCCCACAGGAATTCCACCTACAATATCACCGCATGGTGCTGAAAACTGAGGAGAATAATTATAGCCCTCGCCATACATGAGACTTTGATTAAAAGGATTCTTTCCTACAATCCACTCCAGTTGTGACTGACATATTTTCTCAATTTCTTCCTCTTTTAAAACCTTATTTGCCTCTGCCAAACCAACAGCATATGAAAGAATTACCGGAGAATTTCCCCTGCCAGCTTCCCAAACAGGAAACATTCGAAGATAATACTGGTCATTCATTGCAATACCGTTTACTATTTGGTCATTGTCAGTTGAACCAAGTTTATAAACGCTGGCCGGAATAACATTATACGGATCAGTTACCGAACTTGTAGCTTTTAAATATTCTGCATATAATTTTATGGAAGTATGCCATTCCTGGTAATTCTCATGCTGAGGGAATAGTTGACACAACTGCACCAGACCAAGTATGGGTGAAATAAGGCTAACTACATGCCTTTGAACAAAAAGAATATCACTTTTACTATTAGTATAAAAAAATCCGTTCAACGGTATATTCCAATCCATAGGTTCTTTTTGCTGACATTTCATTAGTTCATCAGCATAGCCAATTATTTTATTTTTTACTTCCTCACTTTTAGTTACTTCATACAATGTCGCTCCGGCCCATACCCCTCGGGCAAGAACCGCAAGGTCGGCAGAATGAACTTTTTCTTCGTTCCAATGCCAATCCTCCATGGCAAATTCCAGACATTTTTTTGCAAGATCAGGATTCGAATCTTTCAAGGTTTTCATTGCTTCAACTTCCGCAACGATGGAATTACGATTGTCTCTCTCGTTGAATCTAAATGATGTAATTTTATCGTCGCTGTTTCCAACTAGACCGTCCGACCAGTGGTCAATTACAGTCCAGCTAACTTTCTGCCCATCTGCAAAACGGTTTTTATGCAACCATTTTAATCCCCACATTGCCTCATCCAGCAACCTTTTACTAAGTTCCGAATCATTAGCTTTAAAATTTCGTGCCAGGCGGAACATCGTACCGGTAGCTTCTGCGGTATTGGCAAACGACTGCGATAGATCTCCAGCATCGTGCCAGCCCCCGTTCATGAATACGGTATCCTGATTATTTAAAGTGTAACAATCGGAATGACAAACACCATGAATTCCGGGTAATTCATATCCACAACGTTCGCTGAAAAAGAAATTCATCGTTTTCAAAAGGGTCGTGTTCCAAACATCATTTTTAATGGGAAATGGCTCTGTTGTTTTATTGTTGTACTGAATCCGGTACAATCCTTCTTTGTTAATCTCCGTAAAATCAAATTCCGAGAATTTACCAACAGCTCCTTCAACCGATTTTATATCCTTTTCTAAAATCACCTCATTTCCGGGGACAGATAGCACTTTAAATCTGTTTCCTTCAGAAGCTGATGTGAACGCAGTTTTTGAATCATCCAAATTATATCCGGTATGCGAAAAAACAATATCATCAGCGGTATCCCAACCCTCGAAATGTTCAGTTTCAGCCTGTTGCCAGGCCAGCCTGTCGATATAAAATGCTACAGTATCCGAAGCATCAATTTCATTTCCCTGCTGCCTGTAAACAAACGAAATACTTTTTACCTGATCGCGTTTTAAATGAGGAACCTCAAAAATTACATCGTTCCATTTGTTATTTTCTAGCATAACAGTGTGAAGCCCTTCCCTGAGATATTTATCCGGGACATTGTCTCCATTCTGTAAAATCATAAACAAATGTATCTTTTTATGCCCGGGGCAATCAGGGTATATTTTTGCTGATATTCGTGTATAATCAGTAAAATCTTCGTCGTTGAATTCTCTTGTCAAAAATATCCAGTCCCACATTCTTTGATCAGACTGCATGGGAGAAGGAAGTCTTGTTGGTGTTTTTAATTTGATGGAATGCGAACCTTCGAAAGCATAAAGATCGGATAAACTAAAATCGACAAATGCATTCTCTCTGGGCACATTTTTATTATTTCCGGGGATAAAAGCTCTGCCCTGCCATTTATCCAGTGATTCCATGTGATCAACAACATTTTCCTTCAATATCTTTTTATTCTCCCACTTCGTTTGAAGGCTGGTCGACAGATCAGGCTGCAATGGAACACAAGCATAAACATCCGTTTTTATATCTTTTTTTTCATCCCGGATACTTTTATCATTTGTGCAGCTTAAGGCAAAAACAAAGAGTACACTTATAATTATAATTTGTCTGTAGTTCATATTACTTCCGGTTCAAAGATTCAACTTCCCCTGTATTCTTCCCTGATCATCCATCAGTTTCAGGTTAAGTTGTTCATTTGTTGCATTCACTTCAATTATTGTCCGGGTACCATCTTTTGGACCGCCTCCAATTACGATGGGATAATAATGGTCTTTGTTCGCCGGATGAATTCCATATTTGTGGGTATGACCTGAAATCAACATATCAATTTTTGCTTCATTCAACACATCGGCCCAAAGCTGGCGACAGTGCAAAGTACCATGTCGCGATCCTGAATAAAAAGGAGGAATGTGACTGAAAACGAGCTTATATTTCGCTTTTTTGAAAGCTTTCTTTTTAATTTCGTTTTTCAGCCATTGGGTTTGTTTTTCCCTGTACGAATCGAAACTTACAAGGCCGAAATATTCTTTATCGTTGTCTTCTTTATCTTCTCCCGAATCGAGAACGATACAGTAAATCGGTCCGGCTTTAAAAGAAAAATAATAATCGTCGGAATTTTTGGTAATGTACGAAGGTAACTGACGTGCAAACTTCCCTCTTGTCTCATGATTTCCGCGAGAATAAACAAACGGCACTTTTCTTTCACCCTGAGACAACGGCTGAATAACGTTTTTAACAATCTTATCTTCACCATCGATGTGTCCCATTATATCGCCATTAAGAAGAACAAAATCAGTTTGCGCTGATTCCTTGTATTTCATTAAATGAGCAAACGATTCAGGGCGATCATGAATATCATTAAAAACCAAAAATGAAACCTTTTCCATTTGTCTGTTTATGGCTCTAAAAGAATAAACCTGACTGGAATATTCATCGCCAAAAACCACGTTGTAAGGATCAAATTTTTCTATGGTTTTGAAACAGATGCTAAAGAAGTACATTTCTCCCGGTAATAAATCATTGAGAGTTATTTCATGAATGGTCTGATTGGCATCGACTAATCCATCGGAAATACTTTCAGCTTTTTGCGATAGGTCATTTTCCCGGTTTCCGAATTCTACCCAACCGGTGGCAGGGACATTGGTAATCCACCGAACCGTTATTTGATTTTCGCCGGAAAACTGAATGTATGGTCCGGCCTTCAAGTCAGAAATATCATCCGGAGTATCGATATTCGTATTACCCCAAACAGTAAATGGTAGAAATCCCGCAAGACTCATGCTTCCTGTTGAGAAAAGAAAACTTCGTCTGGTTATCTGATGTTTTTTTTGCACTTTATATTGTATTTTTCAGGTCGTAATAAAATCAGCAACCTGAACCAATATTTGTAATACGTTCAGGTCTGCTAAATCGGCTATTCATTTTTTCAATAATTCAAATTCAATACAAAACTTTCTACTCAGGGAACCACCCTTTTAAAAATTGTTTCATTGTTCCATCGTAAGAAGCCTCAGCCAAAAACTCCTCTCCCCGTTGGTTGCCCCACGAATAATTAATGACCAACTTCCCCTTGTATTCACAAAAATCGATGTCGGAATTATTCCGGTTTTCAGCCACTTTTACGCGTTGTTTTAATTCCTCCGACAAATTACTATTGATGATTTGCTTATCCTCATCCGAAGCTTTTAACACCGGATTTAGAGGACTCGTCTCCCAATGTTCCAGATCTTTCGATCGCACTACCCGGGCTTCGTAGCCGTCGTGCCTTTCGAGAAAAAAATCGTAATACCAGCCATCGAGATAACGCAGGCAGTGAGGAGCTGTGTACCGGTCTTTTGCGTAGTTGTATTTCGAAGGAAGTACTTCCCAGTTCTTTAAATCGGAAGATGTTGCAAAACGGGCAGTAAATCTTTTTCCCGCTTCACTTTCCGGTTTCCCGATTTCAAACATCAATACATATTTATCATTTGCCTTGGTCATTGAAGTATTAAAAATGCCGTATCCGGGAAGTTGAAAGGCCATCCAGTGTTCCCAGTTTTTCATGTCAGTTGATGAAAAGATGTGTATTTCTTCCCCATCCCAAATATTTACTGCCGTTACATAAACTGTATTATTATCAACAAAAGCACTTCCCAGGTGATAGCCTTTTGCAAAGGAAGTTGTGGCTTCACCTGTTTCGTGATCGATAAAACGAGAATATGAATCGCCGGTGTGGTTATCCCAGTAACGAGGCCGCACATATTCGTAACGAAACACTTTATTTTTAAATACAATGGGAGAAGTTTCTACCACATCGCAATCGATGGTTCCTTTTTTTACGATGAGCGGTCGGTTATTCTCATCGGTTGGTCCTTGTTTTTCAGAACACGAAAGGAAAATGCCTAAGCTTAAGATAAATAATAAAATTACCTGAATTCTGGCTTTCATTGGTGTAGTTGTTTTTGATTTATCGTTTTAAAAGTTGAGTTTGCTTTTTCCAATGTCGATCGAGGTCGCCACTGCAATTCCCCGGTTTTCATTTTCATCAACGGCGCAATAATAATGATACACAATGCCGTTGTGCTTAATCACAAATGGCTTGTGCGCATATTGACGATCATAATCTTCTGACGGTTTTACCAGGTCTTCGCCTTCCCAATCGGTCCAGTTTACAAGGTCATACGAACAGGCAAAACGGTCGAAAGCATTCGGTTTCCAAAAAGCTCCGAAATAAAACATTACCCACACATCGTTGATTTTTGTTATGAATGCATCGCCCGAAATTCCGGTTTCATGATCGATTACCGGGCTTTCACCAAACCGTTTCCAATGAATCATATCGTCGGAAACGGCCATGGAAATGCGCTCAGCAACCCCTTTCCCTTCATCCTTATTGCTTCCTTTGGAATTGTAATACATTACAAACGGGTGTCCGGTAGTTTTTTTCTTATCCCAAATGACCGAACTTTTGTAAATCGTAATATTATCGTACCACCTCACATCTTTGTCTTTAGCTGAGATCACAGGATTCTCCAATCGATTCCATTCTTTGATCTGAGTCAGATTATCGGAGTTCGCCATTCCAATTCCCAGTGTACCCGCTTCATAGCCACTGGTTGCTCCACCCAGATAGGACATCCAGTATTTTTCATCATATTTCTGTACTCCATACGAGCCACCCCAGTCAAAATCCTGCAGGGCAATGTATCCGGCTTTTTGGTTGGCATCCCAGGTATTTTCGGTGAATGACATTATTCTTCCCAACTTGTTCCAATTCAACAAATCACTGCTTTCAGCCAACCAGGTTTCATATCCATTTCCATCGAAAACAATGTAGCTCATGTACCAGGAATCGTTATGGCGAAAGACACTCGGGCAATCAAGCATTTTTGTGGAATCTTCAGGAACCATAATCAAACCATACTTGTAAGGCGTTTTAACTTCCTCGTAAATCTGATTCATAACTGACTCGGGAACTGTTTCATCCACCTGATGACAGTAAGAAAAAATAACGCTAACAAGCAACAGGAAAGTGTTTCGAATAATTTTCATTTTAAGAATTGATCTATTTTGATTATAACCTAATTACCATTTATTTATCAAATGCGTCCCCGATTACACTTCCGTTCACCCATTCGTTCAAACTGATATCGAACAAATTGGCCACAGTTGGAGCCAAATCGTAGGTAAAAACCGGATGCGTAATTTCATAACCCTGTTTTACGCCTTTCCCGTAAATAAAAAGCGGAACGATCATTTCGTCAGGGCTTGAACCGCCGTGCCCATTGTTTATACCTCCATGGTCGGCAATAACAAACACAGTGGTTTTTTCCAGAAGATTGATTCTTTGTAAGGTCTGCATAAAAACATCAATCAGACTGTCTGTTTTTTCCACAGATCGGGCGTATTCTTCTGATCGATACCCACCGTGGTGTCCGGCATGATCCAGATGGTCGAGGTGCACAAACATAAAATTCGGCTGATTTTCTGCCAGCAATTCACATGCTTTTTGAGTTGTTTCATCTTCGGTTTTGCAATGAACACTAAAATCGCACACATCTTTTTCAATTAAATCCCCTATACTTCCCCAATGATAAACAGCGCCAATTTTCGCGGTGGGATAATGGTCGCGAATCTCTCCAAAAATAGTTGGAAACATATCGTATTTCCCTTTATAAACAGGTTCCAAAACCTTGTTATCTACCCGCCAGGAGTTACTCCCCACGCCGTGTCGGTCGACCGTTGCACCGGTAATCATCGAACTCCAGGCAGGAGCGCTGACACTGGGCATTACTGTTCTGACTTCGAGTGAGTATGCCCCGTTTTTTTTCATTTCATCCAAAATAGGGGTCTGTGCCATTCCAACTCCATGAGCCCCGAGTCCATCTATACCGATTACCAAAACATGAGGTAAATCGACCGGTTTATTATCCTTTTGCTGAACAGATGATGTGCAAGAGGCCAGAAACAAAAAAGCAAGAAATAAGATGTTATAAGATTTCATATATAAGTTAGTTGATTGATTGATTTTCAGTTTAATTTAAAAGGTTAACTACAGATAAATTAGAGATTGATTTTGTATGCAAGTTATCTGTGAAATAAAACACGATATTCTTGTCTTTTGAGACTTCAAAAACGGGGATACCTTCTCCGTATTTTCCATGGCCAAGCCAGTTACAAACAAGAATATTTCCATTTGGCAGAAGCTCCATTCCCGTCAGCCAGTTCATCTGAATTTCCGGAAAATCATCTTTTGTAATTTGCCAGACTACTGTTCCTTTTTTATCCAGTTCCCGCACTGAACTGGCAGAACCGTCGCAAATCAGAGTATTTCCATTTTCAACCCGAATTGCTTCAAAACACTTCCCGGGAGAAAAGAATGTATTTTCAAGATCTCCATTTTCGTTATATTCTGCCACAACTTTGTCTCCTTCCTGGCAAACCAGGTAATTTCCATTCGGCAGCTGACTGGCCATACGAATGGCATCGTGGCCTCTCCTTTCTGTTTTTAACTGAATGGTTTTTCTGATTTCTCCTGTTTTATCCACTTCTATCAAGGTCGCATTCTTATTAACTCCAATTAAAGTATTCCCGTCTGCTAAACGCTGGCAGGTGTGTACTTCTCCTGAAGTTTCGTAAGAAAAAACCACTTCTTTTTCTTTAGTAACTTCGCAAACTCCGCCAAGACCATCTCCTCCGTGGTGATAGGTGAATAAAATATTCCCATTAGGCAAAGCCCAAACATCCTGACAATTTTTTGCCGGATAACTCCAAACAATTTCTCCGGTACTTGAAATCTGAAATATGGAATCATTTCCGTTATCGCAGCAATAAAAGTTAAAATCAGCCGTGCCAATATTTTTTTGAATTGGTACAGGGGAATTGCTTAATTCCTCTTTTTGACGCAACTTCAGATTCATCTCTGCCTGAATTCTTTCCACAGGGACATTCCATGTAGCTTCATCATTTTTTGCGCAATACCAGGCTGCAAATCCGGCTGCATGCCCCAAGCTCATCATTGTATGCGACAAACGACAACTGGAAGCTGCAATGTGGCTAAATCCGGCACAGCGTCCTGCAACCAACAAATTGTCCCAATTCTCAGGAATTAAACACCGGTAAGGAATTCCATAGGCATCTTTCAAAACTTTCAGGCTTGTATTTCGACCATGTAAATCAGCCGGATGATCAGCTATCGAAATTATATCGGGATGTTGTTGTCCGGACAAGCCAGCCAATAAATCATGCTGAGTGAGAATGTACTCGCTAACCACCCTATAACTCTCCCGAACTCCGGGTCTTGGTGCATAACTTTCAAATTCATAATCTTTAAAGTCCGGATAAGTTTGAAGTTTTGCCCAATGTTTGTCCACCTGTTTCTTACTATATTCATACAGACTATCAGCGCTTAACCGAGTCCACATTTCTCCTTCAATAATACCCAAAGGATTTACGGTCAGAATATCAGACTCACCAATCGGACCAGTAATATGTGCACTTACATTATAGTTAAAATCCTCAGGCTTCTTCGAATCTGTTCGCTGATTTCCTGATTTTTTAGTGTAATAAGAAAGAGAGATCGCATTTAATGAATTGCCCGCGACCTCAGGTGCAGAAGGTTCTTCAAACTTAGCCTGAGATTCTTCTCCCAACATCACTTCGCAACCGGCATTTCGACAAAGAGTAGCATTTCCTGTGCAATCAATAAATACATTTGCTTTTATTATATATTTCTTTCCGGAAGCTGAAACTGCTTCAATACTTTTTACGCTTTTCTCTTTTGTAATTGCTTTTGTGAATGTTGTATTAAGCAATACCTGACATTTTCCCGTTTCCTGAAGCATCTGTCTGATTATTTCATCAAATTGATGAATATCGAATAAAACACTGGCACATTGTGTTTTTGAATCAAGATCGGAACGCCTTAATGAATTATTATAGTTCAAATCGGCGCTAATCATAGCAAGGCTATATGGCGCATCCTTTTGATAGGTATGCACCAAGTGAGCAACGCCAACTGCATTTTTTTTCACCGACATCCGATTATAAATTTCTCGAGCAAATGAATCCCCCGGCCCAGGCTCCCAGTTACTGACTAATGACATGGTACTTGTTCCTCCAACTATTGCTTCTCTTTCAACCAGTACTACATTTGCACCAGATCTTGCAGCAGCAAGGGCAGCACCTATTCCTGCGCTTCCCGCACCAACGACACAAACATCTGTTTCAATTTTTACCTGATGTTCAATGGCGCTTATCGTATTTCTTTGTGTTTCTTCTAAACGATTAACATTTGACGCCAACAAATAATTAGGAGAAATAAACATCACGATTAGGAATGCCAATGCAGTGATGTATTTATTAAAATTGAATTCGGATATCCGGTTATATTCTACTCTATTCGAAAATCCTTTATCGTTTTTAATGCAATAAGTTTCACCCATAAAATTTAATTCAGGTATAGAAACAACGGGAAATCAAATAAGACAGAAACAAAAAATATTCGTTTGTATAATATTAAGCTCACCGTTGGTTTAGGTATTATTATTGATAGAAATTTTCAAGCAATTTACCCATTTGATTTCGATATTTCATTAAAATTTCAGAATCTTTTGAATACATTCTGTCGCTAACTAATACTTCTGTACCAAAAGCCAGTAACTTATTCGCTTTTTCAACCAAAGCTTTCTGATCAGGTCTGGCATTTTGAATACAGTTTTCGAGCGTAATCATGTAATCGTAATCATCGAGTCCCTCACGAAGAATTTCCAGTCTTAAAGAAGGAACAGGTCCGGTCATGTATTTACTTTTATCGTTATTGGGATCCCGGTTGGGCGGATACATTAGCATTCCGTCACCATTACCAAATTCCGGAGCAGAATTTCGGGGAGTCCCCCATCCCGATTTATAAGTCATCGGATCTTCCCAGATGTTTTGCACCATTCCGTTGGGAGCCGCCCCCCTGGCTCCGTTCCATTGATTTAAATTCCAGATTAAAATACCTTCCAAATTATATTTATACGAAATCCACAACCACATTCGCATGTTAATGGCGTAAGAATCGATAAAAAGATTCAGGTGTGGTTCTTTGGGCCAGCACATCAAATACGACCAGAATTTACGGCCGGTACCCGACCATTCTTTCACCTTTTCAGGATTTACCTGGTAAAGAACAGGGCATCCTATTTCAGTGACATCCATAATCTCCGGTCCCGGATTATTCTCGGTAATAAAACGCGTAAGTTTCGGTGCGGCTTCATGTATGGTTTCCATTCCTTCGCGAACAAACTTATAATGCTCATGATCCGGTTCATCGGCCCAGTACAAATATTCTTTTCCGAGCCAGCCGTTTTCTTCCAAATGATCCTGCACTGTCTTCAGATAAAGCTTCATCAACTTTTTATACTCCGGCGTGCCACTCACAAATCCTTCACAGATTCCTTTTGATTTTTTCGCCAGGCCGGGAACACTAAACCGGAATCCGGAAAATCCAAATCCATCGAGGTATTTTCGTCCGGCTTTATCGAACTCAGTGAAATCAACGTCCATATCCAGGGCATCCAAATCCTGTTCGAAATCACCACATTTTAAAATATTTTCACCGGTTTCCATATCCAAGAACTGAAACTCATCGAACCAGACATCACCTCCCGGAGGTCCCTGAAAATGAACACTTGCATAACGCGTATTCTCGGGAAAAGGCCGGTAATCGGGCAAGTCCAGTTCTGCAAAAAAACCGGTGGTATCAATAAGCATTGTATCCTGTCGCCACTCTCCATTACCTGTGTACTTCATCCATTTCAACGACCAGTAAATGGGCTTTTTATTTTCGTCGTAACATTGAACAGAAACTGTATACCGATCACTTTCAGTATTGGATTTTGCCTGCCATTTTAAAAAATACGGATGAGCAGGATCGATGGGAACAAGTTTTGAAAAACGTCCGTTCCTGTTGGCTTGCAACTTGTATGAATACTTTCCGGAATAAGTATTTTCCAGATCAAACACGCCCCCTGTACAAATAATTCCTTTCACAGTTCTTTTAATCGGCGACAGTGCATCGAAATGATACGGAGATATCCGGTAATCTTTAAAACTCCTGAAATACAAGTCGGTTACCTGCTCCAATTCTTCTTTCGTTTCCAGGTTATGATATTGTTTAATCCGCGCTGTACTCATTCCAAAACCAGAACGCATAAAAGGCAACTCGGGTAGCGAGAAATCCCAAACATTTAATTCCACAGGGATGCTTTCCTGCCACGAGTCTGTTTTTACAAAAATGTTCGCTTTATATTTTCCGGGAGCTGCGTCTTCCGGAACTTTAACGGTAAACCACAAAGGCGTATTTTTTCCAGCTGAAGCTAAGAAAGGAATTTCGAGCAATGGTAACGGATCGGGATACCAGCCTGCCTTGTGAAGCTTCCCCGACGGTTTGGTAACATGAACATATTCAACCTTTCGGATGATTATATTCTCCGATGAAATTCTGTTACCATCTTTTTTTTCCAAATCAGAAATGGAAACAGAGGATATATTTATGTTCTCAGAAGAAGATAAAACCAACTGAAAACTTTCGGTTTCATTTTTTGCTGCCTGAATAAATACTTTTCCTTTTTTATCAGGTACAGCTTCGTGTTGTTTGATTTTATAAGTGCTGCCTGTCCACCATATTTTACATTCAGACTGCGAGCTAACCAGCTCAACCTGAGAGGTCGCTCTTAATGAAGCAAAACTTACAATACTAAAGCAAAGTAGAACAATTTTGCAGCAATTACGGCAAATGCCATTTTTAAGTAAAAACATAATAATTGGTTTAGTTGGTAAAAATTTTTTATTGGCTGATATAATGGTTTATATCAAACATCTTTTCATCCTGTTTACCCATTTGCAGGTTGAGTGTTTCCCTTCGTAAAAAATCGAAATAACGAACCTCGATATTGTGGGTTCCTTTTTCAAGAGCCGCGTATCCTTCCTCAAAAATCTCGTAGTGGGCTCCGTCATTATCAATTAGCTCTTTCCCATCGATATAAAGTTTGCTTCCGTCGAATGACTCAAGGAAGAAACGATAAATAGCCGTTTCGGGAACCGAGATAGTTGCATTAAAACAAACAGCAAAATGGTCTTTCGCTCTTGGATTTATCCCTTCAAGCGACAGCGACTCGAGTTCGAAGGTTTTTGTTGGTTTTAACTTTTGAAAATCGGGTAAAACAGTAAAATATCCTTCGTAATATTTTGCAGTAACTTTTTTGTTTGCAGATTTCTGTTTTTCCATTAACGGCATTTTTACCGCCGTTTTAACAAGCTCACTGCTTTTATTATTGGCTTTGCTTACAAGCGCTGAAATTGTTGTTGTATTTTTTATTGAAAAAGAAACTGATTTCTCGAAACACGTTTGATAATTTTCGTCGTTTACACTAAAATTTATTGCACCCGTTTCATTTGTATTTTCAATTTTAACCGAAGTGCTGTCGATAAAATATTTTGGAGAATAAGAAATAGTTGGTGCATTAAGCGAGATTTCATTTTCTTTTTTAAGTTCCCATCTATCGAACACAATTCTTGAAGTGTCAATGGCTTCAACTGTCATTTTATTTCCTTCAACCTGCACATTCAAATAGTGAACCCTCTTTTTGGTTTTCTGTGTGAACCACTCTTTATACGATGATGACTGATTACATCCACCGCCTCCGCCAGCAGAAATAATATAAACCACTCCGTTTTCCTGATCGATATGATTTTGGCTAATCGGAAAACTTCTCTCGTAACCATGCACGTGCCCCGAAAGAACAAGGTCGACACCATACGTTTCGTAGAGTTTTTTGAGTTGAAAAATATTCGGATCTCCTTTGTCGGCAGTTGCCATCAACGAACTGCGGTACGAAGCAATATCAGAAGTAAAAACCGGGTGATGATGAATGGCAATTTTCCAGCGTTCTTTACAATTCGCCAGAGTTTCTTCAAGTCTTTTGTAACGCGCCGAACCGGGCAGCAGATCTTTATTCGTATCAATAAAAATCAATCGTAAATCACCTTTTTTTACGGTGTAAAAAGCATCGTCGAACGGATGGTTGAAATACTGGTAATATTTTTCATCGTTCATTTCATGATTTCCGATAGCCGGGTACATCGGAACATGGCGTAGCAGTTCGCGAGCCTGTAAAAAAAGTTCATCCGTCCAGTCGTCTTTGTTGTGACCGTAGGCAACCATATCGCCAACATGAACAACAAACTGCGGACTCTCCTCGAACATAAGTTGAGAAATATGCTCCCACGAATCGGTGTGTCCCTGGTTGTCGCCCACCACCGTAAAATTAACTGCCGACTGATCGTAATCAGGAATAACAAGCTGCGTAACAGGGCCTTTTAATGTGTCCTTACTTTCATCAATGCTTATCGCCTGATAAAAATAAAGTTCTCCGGGTTTTAAGTCTTTAACAACCAGTTTATGTAATAAAACAGCATCACTCTCCGCCACTGCAAAATGTAATTCAGGCTTTAAAGTATGACGATCGGCTTTTGCCAAAAACACCTGCCCGATTGTGGGAGAAGTAGTTTCCCACATCACACAAAAAGAGTTATCATTTACATCCTGCAAATACGGAGCTACTATAAAATCAGGTTTAAGGACTTCTTTTTCCTGAGCAGAAAGTTGATATAATGAACAAACCGAATTAAAAAGAAAAATGAGAAATCCCGATAATCTCATAATCTTACAAGTTCTATTTTCCCAACACTTCATTTTCAGCATTTTAGATTAACAATTATATTTTGTATTGATTTATAAAAACATCAAAACAGGACAAAAAAGAAAAACAGACATTGGATATAGTTAAGATCCAACGTCTGTTATTTCAAAGATTATTAATTGGTTCAAATTTTATCTTAAAACCTTAGTTTAACAAGTTCGGATTTTTCTCTCCATCAACCGATGGATACGGAGCAAAATAACGATCCTTGTTTGGTTGATTAACAATTGCATTTTCACTAGGATCGCGTTCAGACACTGAAGCCTCAACCCTTTCAAGACGTACTAAATCGTACCAGGGATCGGTACAGAAATAGCCTCCACAGAATTCCCAGGCGCGCTCCTGAACTACAGAATCGCGGAAATCAGATTGCGACAAACCCGAAGTCAGGTCAGCAAGTCCTGCTCTGTTTCTAACATCATTGATAGCTTTGTACGCTGTTGCATCAGGTGAAGCAGACATAGCTTGTGCTTCGGCATAAACCAACAGGTTATTAGAGTGAGTAAGTGCAACCTGAGGACGGCTGTTTTTCCAGTTCATTCCATTCCATGGTTGATCCCAATCGAATTTACCATCGTAGTATTGTTTGTAATACGGATGTTTTTTGGCTAATTCAGTATAATCTTTTACAGTTCCGTCTGCCATAGGGAATTCCCAAATAAAAATGGCATCTTTTCTTGGGCCTTCCGGGTAGCTTTTGAAGAAGTTCAGATCAGCATAATAAACATCCCATCCACCATATTCACCAGGTAATCCGCATAACGGGCAACCCCATTCATTATCATTATGGAATGCCAGCACTACTTCTTCACATGCCATATTCTCATAATTATAATCTTTTGAATACAAATCAGCGATGTCTTCCATCAGTTTATATCCCCATGTACCGGCACCGTCGATAACTTCTTTTGCTTTTGAAGCTGCAAGAGCATATTTCGACGCATCGTTTAAAGGATATCCGGCCATTGAAAGATAAACGTAAGCCAATAATGATTTTGCAGCACCATTGGTAACCGCAACACCTGCCCTTTTTGAGTCACCATCCCAGTTTGAAGGAAGATATTCTTCAGCAATTTTTAAATCATCGACAACTAAGTCATACACTTCTTGTGGGCCAGTAAGAGGCATCTCGTTTGACAGCTCCTCTGCACTAAGATAAAATGGTATTTCGTTGTACATCCTAACTAACTGGAAATAAACATATCCTCTAAGAAAGTGTGCCTGTCCTGCTGCTTTTTTCTTTACTGCGTCAGAAGCTTCAGCACCTTCGTAGTTATTAATAATTTTATTACACGCATTAATTGCCTGATAAGCATATCCCCAGAACCGGAGCATTTCGCCATTGTCTCCTTCTGTATTAAATACATCGACCTCTACAAAATTATTAAACTGAGAGGTTTTATCTCTGCCCGCAGTAGTATATGCAAGAGCATTTCCATAAAAATATAAATCATTAAATATTGCATATACTCCTGTAACAGCCATTTCCAAATCACTGGCTGTAGCGTAAAATGTTTCAGGATAAATATCTCCTTTGGGAGAAATATTCAAAAAATCCTCGGAGCATGAAACAAATATGCTGCTTATTATAAGTATGATTAAAATCTTTTTCATCTTATTATTATTATTAATTTTTAAATGTATTCGACGGAACTCGCTTATAAAGATCCTCCTGTGTGCAATCATTTTTACAAGCTCGTTTCATCTTTTAATAAATTTAAATTGTTAGATTAAAATTCCAGTGAAACTCCGAATGTAACAGTTGTAGGTAATGGTTGAGTACCAAAATCACATCCTCCCCATAAGTCATCCGCGCCGGAAGCCGACACCTCAGGATCCAGCCCTTTATATTTCGAGAAGGTTAACAACTCTTGTGCACTAAGTGTAAGTGCCAGTGTTCCGAATTTGATCCATTCTCTGGGAACGTTGTATGTAAGCCCAACGTGTTTCACTTTTACCCAACTACCATCTTCAACCCATTGTGATGAATTCAAACGTTTTGCATCAGAAGTACTGTGGATATTCTTGTATTCAGCATCGGTATTTGATGTGGTCCAGTAATCAGTAGCCGGCCCTTTTAACATTATGGTCCTTGAATCAGCATGAACGGTTGACATACAAGCGCGTGCCAGATTTAATACATCCTGTCCGTGCATTCCCTGAAGTAATAACGAGAAATCGAAATTTTTATATGAAATAGAGTTATTTAAAGCCCATATAAAATCAGGGTTAGCATCGCCAATGGCCTGACCGTCATCGTTCAGGTTATAAGCTCCGTCATTATTAAGATCCTGGTATTTATAGTCACCAGGTGCAAGACCATATTGAGCTGCTTGTTCAGCCTCTGATTCCTGCCATATTCCTAAATATTTGTATCCCCAGATAGTACCTAAAGGAAGATCTTCTTCAACTCTGTAAGTTTTTTCAGATAAGAATCCGTTTCCGTTTGTTCCAGACATGAATGCTGCCTGATCTCCTAAGTCAAGCACTTTATTCTTCACAGTTGAGAGATTAAAGTTAATATCCCAGAAGAAGTTACGTGTTTGAATAGCTTTGTAGTCAATAGTGAATTCGAAACCTTTGTTGCTTACCTGTCCCAGATTTTGCAGATAAGATCCTTTGTCGGCATAACCATAGTAATAAGGTAACTCCTGTAAAGTTAACAGGTCATCTGTCAATTTATCGAAGTAATCTAACGATACAGACAGTTTTCCGTCTAATGTAGTTACATCAATACCAAGGTCGATTTGAGTGGTTGTTTCCCATTTCAGGAATGGATTTGCAGGTGTACCAGGAATATAACCCAGAACATTAGCACCAACACCATAATCGTAATTGTTCGATTTCATTACGGTATAAACGAACGGGCAAGGATTACCTGTTTGTCCCCATCCTGCACGAATCTTCAAATTATCGAACATTCCGTTATCTTTCATAAAAGGTTCTTCCGACAAACGCCAGCTGGCCGCAAAGGAAGGGAATGCACCGAATTTATTTTCTTCAACCCTGTTCTCCGGTCCGCTTTTTCCGTCAACACGATAAGATGCAGTGAAGTAATATCTCTGTTTGTAATTATAATTCAAACGTCCCATATAGGCTATACGACTAACCTTCTCGTAACCTGATGAGGTGCTTTGTTCATTACTCAAACCAATAGTATAATAAGAAGCGAGATCAGGTAATGGCATATCTCTTCCCACACCAGCTAGTGTCCATATATCATAAGATTCAGCTTCGTACACACCGGTAATTATTACATTGTGAGCATCAGCAAACGTTTTATTAAAGTCGACTTTGTTTATAAGTCTCCAGCTAAATTTCTCTTCTGACTTACGTTGTGCATAAGGATCGTTTGGCTCCAACCATGCATTTTTATAACTTCCTTCTTGTTTACCTGACTTTGCTGCAAATCCTGTTACATTATAAGTCAGGTAATCGGTAATCTTATAATTTGCATTAAGAAGCGAGGTTACGCTATGGTTCTCTGAAAAATTATTCTGCTCCATGGCATACATATACGGACTATCGAGTAATGCTCCATGGTGGTCAGTATTATTGTACTCACCGGTTTCTTCATCGAGCCAGATTGGTTCTGTTGGAGACCAGATTAAAGCCTGGAAGAATGGATGAGCTTTACTTGTACCGGTTGATAATCCACCGTTCATTGTTTTAGATTTTGATGCAGTAATATCCAAATCCATAGATAGGCGTTTTGATGGCTGGAATCCGATTTTTGATCTTAAATTGTAATTACCACCACTTTTTGTGTTAACCATTGTTCCCTCTTCATCAGCATAACGACCTGACATATACACACTAAGTTTATCTAATTTTTGTGAGTATGAAATCTGATGATCATTTCTTATTCCGACCTGTGTAATGGCGTCGAGCCAATCAGTACCACCAGTTTTTCTAAATTCTGCTATTTCGGCTGCAGAAAAAGTTTGGGCCTGGTTAAAGTCGTTAATATATTCGGCATATTCGGCTGCATTCATTTTATCAGGATAATCGATATTCCTGTAACTGAAACCGGTATTTAACGATAGTCTGATTTTTGGTTCTGCTGAAGTAGCTTTTTTAGTTGTTACGAGAATCACACCATTTGATGCTCTTTCACCATAAATTGCAGTTGCCGATGCATCTTTTAATACTTCAATAGATTCAACGTCCTGAATGGGGCCAATAGGCGCTCCGATAACTCCATCAACAACAGTAAGTGGTGAGTTACTTCCTGAAATTGAGTTTGCACCCCTTACACGAATTTTTGTTGGAGAACCAATATCACCTGAAGTACGAGAAAGATTCATACCTGCTACCCTACCTGATAACATATCAGAAAGGCCTCTTACAGGTTGATTTTTTAAACTCTCCATATTTACAGAAGAAACCGATCCGGTAATATCACTCTTTTTCAATGTACCATAACCGATTGCTACTACTTCGTCTAAGCCAATCGAGTCGGGCAACAGAACAATATTAATCGAAGATTGACTTCCAACTTCAATATCCTGGGCTTTCATCCCCACAAATGAAAACTGAAGAACAGCATCATCAGATACATTTGTAATAGTATAAGATCCGTCGATATCGGTAACAGTTCCCTGCGATGTTCCTTTAACAATTACAGTAACACCCGGCAATGGTTGTCCCGATTCATCGGTAACCTTACCCGACACTGCTTTTTGCTGCATTGCCATTTCCGCATCGAACACGGAATTTTCTTTCGTGGTTAATACAATTATTCTGTCTTTAACAAAATATTCAATATCTGAATCGGCAAATAATGTTTCTAAAACGTAGTCTATTTTCTTGTCCTCAATATTTACAGAAACTTGCTTATCAACATCGATAATGTTAGGACTGTACATAAAATAAAACTCACTCTGAGCTTCAATCTGATTCAGTACTTCCAAAACAGTTGCCTGCTTCATATCAAGGTTCAATTTTTTGCTCTGCGAGTAGGTTTCGCCGGCAAAAACACTAAATACCGATATAAATAATAAAAAGGTAGTTAGTTTCATGATTCTAAATAATTTTAATGTATTGGGTATACCAATAGCCCATACACCTTCTCTTTTGATTTTTTTCATATTTTTGTAATGTTTAGATTTTAAATTGCCCTGTATCATTCTACAGGGATAATTTTTTGAAAAGCTTTACAGGGAGATGTTGCCGCATTTCCCTGTTTTATTATCCGTTAGTCATTTTCTCATTGGCAAAAATTTATAGTTATTAGTTAGTATTTCTTCAATTAATAATACCGGAGCTCATATATTTATGCCCATTCAAAAAGAGAACAGATACATAAATAAGGTTCGATATTTCAGTTACAACTTTCATTGGTTTAGCTGCATCGTTTATTTGCGTTTCGTTATTACTATTTTTTGTTTAGAAAATGTTCCGTCGGCAAGTTTCTTGCGGGGATAAGTTTTATACTCAATTGGTGTTGCAAGTGTCATGAGATCAAGAATTTGAAACAGAGGCTCGTCGACAAAAGTTACAGAATAAGAGTAATCTTTAACTTCATCATCTATTTCAATATCTACGTTAAACATGTGATTTAGCCTGTGTGCCACCTCTGCTATATTGGCTTTATAAAAAACCAGCTTCCCGTCTTTCCATCCGATAAACCTTTCTATATCACCTTTTTCGCTGTGTATTTTTTCTGTTTTAATATCATACTCAACATGCTGCCCCGGAACCATTGCCCCAATCGACTTAGTGACAACATTATTTTCGGTTTTCTCTAATACAACTTTACCTTCAACAAGGGTAGTTTTTACTTTATCCTGCCCGGGATAAGCAGTAACATTAAAAATTGTACCCAGGGCCTTTACATTCAGATTTTTAGTTTTAACAATAAAAGGTTTTTCAGGATTATGGGCCACATCAAAGAAACCTTCACCAGTTAACGACACCTCCCGGGTGGATCCGGTAAAGGTTAGCGGATATTCCAGTTTACTGCCGTAGTTCAAATGCACAACCGAACCATCCGGTAACTCCATTTTTGTACGCGAACCAATTGGAGCAGTAATTTCTATAGTTTGAACCAGCATCTCGGAATCGTTCTGCTGCACCTGGGTATTATTGGCTAATATATAAAACAACAATGCAAGTACGGGAAGTAAAAGGATTGCAGCAACTCGTGTAACCCAGGTTGTAAATACTCTCAGATTAATTCCGTTATCGGTTTTAGCTACATCCCTCTTCGTTTCCGTGTTAATCTTATGATGCACCTTATCCAGCAAAGCATCATAATCTTTTATCACAGCAAGCTCTTCCTCTTCGGAGTACAAGTCCCAATCGTTTTTAATTATCTTTTTCCCCTTTACAGAAGAGGCTTCAGATTTGAACCAGTTTAGCACCTCATCTACTTCATCTTCGGTACAACGATTGTTTAAATACTTTATCAGTAATTCTTCTCTCATTTTTTCTATTTATATAACATTCCAAACATAGAGAATCCCTACTCTTAAGTCGGCTGCTTGTTCTGCCATTTCTGGCTGTTTAATATGTACAACGTTTAAGTGTGAAAGGAGGACTATCTAAAAATCCTTTTTTTTTAAAGAAATAAACTCATGTATAAAACTCCCAGAATCATATCCTTTGCCAGTCTCGATTTCAGGAATGAAAGAGTAGTTACCAAATGGTTTTTTACGGTATTTGAAGAGATATTAAGCTTTTCTGCAATTTCCTTATGCGAAAGGCCCTCTTCTCTACTCAACAGAAATATTTGTTTTTGTCGGGGAGTCAACTGATTTAATAGCCGTTCTACCTTATTATTCAATTCTTTATATTGAATGTCATTAATAATTTTGTCGGAATCATAAACCTGTTGCATCGATTTTACATGGGCAACATATTTATTTTCATTCACCTTTTTGCGCATAAGGCTTATAACCGAATTGTAGGTAATAGTAAATAAATAGGCTTCGAAAGAGGCATTCAAATCAAGTTTATGTCGGTTTATCCAGATTTTCACAAAAACTTCCTGAACAATTTCTTCTGTATCTGCTTCATGTTTTACATATCGAAAAATAAACCCTGAAATTCTTTTGCAATAACATTGGTAAATGGAATCAAAGGCGGCCATATCTCCTTTTTTAAGAAGTTTGACCAATTCGTTGTTTGATTTTTCCTTTGTAAGCCCCATTATTCAATTTTTTAAAATACGCTGCAGCAGAATTTTTATATCCGGATTAACCGGAATTTTGGATATGCATAATTACGATCTCTAGCCCACAATTATATAAAGTTAATAAAAACTAAATTATAATATTTAGTTAAGAACATTCTTTTTCAATAAGATAGACATTTGTTTTTAAACATATTTCGTTTTTTCATTCTGCCCGATCCATCCCTGTTTCTTTGACACTAATCCCATATTCTTTACTATTTCTATTGTTTCTTATAGGCATAAATACCTGCCCCAAAAACGTAAAGCAAGATTATTAGCAAAACAACAAAACTGGCAATAACACCTACATTACTGCTTACCACTCCCATAATTGGAGGGATAAAAGCACCACCGGAAACAGCCATTATCATTAGACCTGAAATTTCGTTTGCTCTGTCTGGCATTTTTTCAATGCTTAATGCAAAAATTAATGGAAATAAATTTGCGGATCCCAGTCCTACCAGGAAAATGGCGACTCTTCCAATTAAAAGACTTGGAGCAAATAACATTAATACAAGGCTGATTACGGCCAGAAAAGCAGTTCCTACAAGGAATTTTCCGGGAGAAATCCAGTTTAAAACAATGGCACCAAGGAAGCGCCCGATCATCAATGCCGTAAAATAAATACTTATTCCCAATGATGCATTTTCGAGTGAGAGATTAAAAATATTCTGCAAATAGTTGGCAATATTCGAATTCATTCCCACATCAGATCCAACAACGAAGAATATTCCCACAACCATTATCAGGATGTATTTATTCTTAAGCAATCCAAAACACGATTTAAAGGTTGCCCGTTTCTCAACCGATTGACTTTCTTCAATTTTAGTGAACATTAACCAAACCATCGAGATTAGTGAAGTTAAGGCATACACGGCAAATACCAATTTCCAGTTTCCGGTAAAAGAAGCCATGGCCGCAGTAATAATAGGCCCTAACAACGAACACAGTGCTTTAATAAACTGCGTTAAACTCATGTAACTCGAGAATCTTTCTTTCGATACAACATCGCGAAGAAGCGGATTGCTAGAAACCTGTACAATCGTATTACCAATACCCAAAAATATAAATGAAGCAAGCATTACCGGATACGAATAATAAGTAAATGGGATGATCATGCCCAACATGGTAATTCCAATTCCAATATTAAGCATTCTCTTTTTACCCAAACGATCTTGTAAAATACCTGCCGGCACCGAAAAAAGAAAAAACCATAATAATGCCATTGACGGAATTAGCTGGGCCATACTGTCGGACAAATTGAAATCGCTTTTTATATAACCTGTTGCAACTCCAACAATATCAACAAAGCCCATTACAATATAGGCCAGAAATACAGGTAAAATCTTATTTAGTCTATTTTTCTTTTCCATTTAGGTTCCTGAATTAAAAATATTTTGTTCTACTGTTTTACACAAAAAATGATATACCGGAAGATGAAACTCCTGAACAACTGCTGTACTTGTCGCCGGTACACAAATCGTAATATCGCAATATTCCTTAAGCTTGCCACCACTTACACCGGTAAGCCCGATAATTTTTAAACCTTTTGCCCTGGCAACTAAGGCAGCATCCAAAACGTTTTGCGAATTTCCCGAACTACTTATGGCAATCAGCACATCATCCTTATTCCCGTATCCAACCACTTGCTGGGCGAATACAAAATCAGAACCGATGTCGTTTAATACAGCTGAAAGTAAACCCTCGTGTGCGTTCAAAGAAATAGCAGGCAGCCCAACTTCCAGTTTTGAGGCGATTTCAGTTCCCCGCTCAGGAGAAATACGAACCAACTCTTCTGCCAGCTCTTTTGTTACAGGCCGGTCTGATTGGAAACTTTTCATCAGTTCTCCCACAATATGACCTGCATCAGAACAACTGCCACCATTCCCGCACACCAATAATTTGCCATTCTGCCGGTAACACGATGTGAGAGCATCGCATGCTGCCAGAATATCCTTTCCACACACCTCAAGAGCCGGGAAGGTTTTATAGAGAGCTTTGATATTAAAATCGTTGTTCATGCAACTGTTCAGTCAGTTTCTACTTAGTTGATCGTTATACAATGAAACGCATAAAGCGGCATAATCCCCTGTTTTTTCGCCAAGAGCAGCCGGAGCTATTCTGCAAACCTCACGGGCCGAAGGAATTGCTTCTGCTTCCAACACCTTATCCACAATGGGTTTAAACATGTCTTCGTTACGCGAATAAATGCTACCAATAACAATACACTGCGGATTTAAAATATCCACAAGATAAGCCAGGGCATTCCCCAGGTAAGTAGCTGAAATCTCAATTATTTGTTTGGCTGTTTCATCACCTTTTCGTGCATATTCAGCAACTGTTTTTGCAGTAATATTTGAGGCATCTTCCACGTTTTCGCAGAACGACACTTTTTGTCCTGATTCCAACTTCTTTAATACAACAGATTCAGCCAGTTGAGCGATACCCCCTCCGCTGCAAAATCCTTCGAAGGAGCCGGCTTTCCCAAATCCCACAGGGCCATCTTCAGCAAGACGAATGTGTCCCACTTCTCCTCCTAAATCGTTGGTTCCGCTGTAGAGTCTTCTGTTCAGAATTAATCCGGCCCCCATTCCTGTTCCAAATGTCAGAAAAATCATGTTATCGGTTCCTTTCCCCGATCCCATTAACCATTCAGCCAGAGCACAGGCATTGGCATCGTTTTGCAGCGAAGTTTTAACACCGAATTCTTTCTTAAAAATTTCTGTTATTGGAATTGAATCCCACCCGGGCAGGTTGGGAGGCGAATAGATAATCCCTTTTTCAGAATCAAGCGGTCCACCGCAACTAATACCGATACCTTTCAATCCCTCTTTTCCATATTTCCTGATTAAGAGATGTGCATTATGTTTTATCTCATCTATTACTTCGTAGGGACCACGCTCGACATTGGTTGGGAAAACGCTTTTTTCAAAAAGTTCCAAATCCTCTCCTCCTACCGAGATACTACATTTGGTTCCGCCTATATCAAATCCCAGGTAGTAATTTTCTATCATTCTTTTTCTATTTATTGGTTTAGATTAAAAAAGCTTGCTTAACCGGTTTAGCAAAAATAGAAAAAATATATTATCCACTTGATTTTCTTTCAATAAATTTTGTTTTAAGTGCAACTTTTTCAGATTTTGGTTGTATCTCGTTCGACTCAATTTCCTTAATAAGTAACTGTACAGCTTTCTTCCCCATATCCTCCAAAGGTTGTGCAATTGCCGTAACGGGAGAATAACAAACTTTGAAAAAATCAGGATCATCGAAACTCACCACAGCAATATCTCCAGGAACTCTTAGACCGAGTTCTGCAATTACTTCCATCCCCATCAAACCAATCTTGCTCGACGAAAACAAAATAGCATCAATTCCATCGCCTGCTGAAGACAATACTTTTATAGCATCATATACTTCAGCCTTCTTATGTGAAAACGGCAATTTCTCTACCATGGGTGTATATGAATCCCCGGCATCTTTAATGGCTTTTAGGTATCCATTTGTCCGCTCGTTCATCGTCACCAGTTCGTCGTTAACCGTAAGAAATGCTATTCGTCGGTATTTTTTATTAATTAGATATTTGGTAGCATCGTATGAAGCAGTAAAATTGTCAATTATCACATAATTTGATTCAATTTCAGGAAAGTAACGGTCAATCAGCACATACGGAATTTTTTCCTGCCTGAGATTTTCGATTTGAACATTGCTGCCAGGAGGTGGTGCAATAATTATCCCATCGACCATACTCTTTTTTAACATCTCCAATTGTCTTTCCGATTTTTCCGGATTTTCATCGGAGCTGCTAAAAATTATTCTGTAACCGCTTTTATAGGCTTCCTGCTCAATTTCTCGCCCCAGTTTTCCAAAAAATGGATTGGAAATATCAGCAATAATCAAACCTATAGTTTGCGTTTTGCCGGTCCTGAACCATTTAGAAATTTGATTGGGTTTATAATTCAGTTCCCTTGCAACCTCGAAAACCTTTTTAATCATCTGATCGCTGATCCTGTTCTCCTTTCCTTTCCCGTTCAGCACAAAAGAAACCAGAGCTTTCGAAACGCCTAACCTATCTGCAATATCCTGAATTGATGCTTTCTTCATAGAAGCTTAATCTCCAATAATTTTAAAATGAACCACAAAATAAATCATTTTCCAGCTTTTACAAATTAATAACTCAACTTAATCCCTGCCATAAACAATCTTCCTACATCGGGATAACCGGCAACCGATTCATATTTTTCGTCTAAAATATTTTTCACTTCTGCAAATATTCTTACAGGAAACTTACCGGAGAAAGTATAACCAGCAGTAAGATCAATGGAAACATAATCACCGAGAGGATAATCGCCGTTTTCTGCCACCCAGGTCGGATTTACAAAACGATTATTTGAATACGGTCCGGTGTAATGGACAAACAGGTTGGCATCCACTCCTGAATGTTCGTACAAAAATCCGGTATTTAAAATTACACCTGGTATTTTTTCGTCCTTAACCATCTCTCCATTTTCATCTTTCTCATTTTTCATTAGAGTTGCATTGGCAAAAACGGAACTGTTAAGTGATGGAATGTTGAGGTTGCCCGATATTTCCAGCCCGTAACTTCTTTTATCCACATTCTCATACAATTCAACCAACAGATCGTTTTCGGAGGTGAGTGTTTCACCACTTAAATCGAGTGCATCTTTTCGTTGGGTATAAAAAGTGCTCACGGTAATTTCATTTTGGCTGGCTGCCTTATATCTGAATCCAACTTCGTGCTGAAAACGGGTTTCATTATCCGGAGTCATTCCATCCTCGTTCAGACTGCCTTTTCGGGGAGCGACCGATCCTCCTGAAAAATTATAATGCAACGATGTTGCCTTCGACAAAATATAACTTCCTCCCAGCGCTGATTGCCATTCAATCGGAGCCGGTTCATCTATAATAGGGGTAACATCCTGAAATCCGGACCCACTTCCTTCAATGCCAAATCCTCCCCATTCGTTAATGTAGCCTCCAATCAATCGAAACCCCCCATCCAGTAACAAGCGGCCAAATTTTTGTTCATCGGCAACAACTCCCGACCATGTGTGCACATCGCAACGGCGACCTGCATAATACCTTTTTCCGTTGGGTGCTACCCAGTGATTGTAAAGTGCCCCGATCCGAAAAGTGTTGGTTGAACTTAACGGCCGGCTGTGCAACACGTTCAATCCGTATTCATGGTCTTTATCGTGGTGCGTTGAAGTTGTTTCGTTCTTTATATTATAATTCTGATAATTGGCGTCGCGAAATGTATAATTGGTTTGTAAGTCGGTTTGCGAACCGTCGTTCCCCCGACAACTAAGCTTCGCATACGAAACTAAAGTTTGTAAAGGATCGAACTTTTCTTCCTGGTTCATTATTTTGGGAGAACCGGGTTCTACAATAGAAACAAATTCGCGCGAACCTGAAATGTAGGTAACTCCGGCCTTTAAAGTGAGCTTTTTACTAATTGCCCAATCCATGTTCCCATGGAAATTCGCAATTCTTTCCTTCCCATTTCTGTCCGGAATTCCATCAGTTCCAAAGAATGCCGCAGCGGTATTAAATGAGAATTCTTTTATTTTGTTTCCGTATTGCAAATTGGCCACATAATTATTGTTCTCGCCATATTTTGTTAGCAGCGAAACCATCTCCCGTTCCGGCTTTTTTGTTTTTACTTCTACAACCCCGGTCAATCCCGAAAGACCTTTTACCAATGCATTGCTCGAACGCACAATTTCAACCGATTCAATATCGAGTGCCGAAAGGAAATAAGCTGTTTCCTCAAATTCCTTTTGCCAAATACCGTCAATTGAATAATCGGGATAAGGATATTTCTGTCCTCTTACAGAAAAGAATTGTTTCGATTTCCTCCCCCTTGTTTCCGTCCATCCGCCGGGAACATACTTCAGGGCATCGGTTAAGGTAACAGCACCTTGCTTTTCAATCTCCACTGCGGTTACTGTTGTTATCGCCGGCAAAACAGACAACGAAACCCTGTTAATGGAAGTATCTCTAGCCGGAATGGAATAATTCCCCCAAACGTCAATACCATCAATCTCCTGCTTTTCCGGCTGAAGTCCAATCCTTAAAAAATCGTTGTTTTCTTCTGTAACGTTCAGCTTTATTTTTTTGGCAGCGAATCCAATGGATGTAATACTGATCTCATATTCACCACTTGCCAAACGAAGTTCAAAATTTCCTTTGGTATCCGAGCTAGTACCAGACTTCGTGTCCACAACAGAAACACTTGCATTTATTACCGGTTCGTTGTTCTCAATGTTGTAAACGCTGCCCTTAATTGTAACTGTTTTTTGAGAATAAACAGTACCGGATGCTAAAAAGGCAAATAATGTAAGTATGAAATATATAAATCGATTTTTCATAAAATTAACTTGTTTGTTTATTTGATTTTGAATATTGAATGTTTAGTATTCTGTATCGATACTAATTTAGATTCTCATTAACTAATTTTCCAGAATCAAGATTAATAGTCCGCAAGGCATATTTTGAGGTATCACTTTCGTGAGAGACTAAAAGAACCGTCCCTCCGTTTTTATGATATTCCTGAATTAACGACATAAGAATTTGGCTGTTTCCTGGATCCAGGTTGCCTGTGGGTTCGTCAGCAAGCAAAATGTCGGGATTTGAAATAATGGCGCGGATAAAAGCCGTTCGTTGCTTTTCACCCACACTTAATTCTGAAGGATATTTATTTCGCAACTGATAAAGAGAACATTTTTTTAAAAGCTCCTCTATTATTTTTTGGTCATTACCTGTATCTACTGCAGCTATTTTAATGTTCTCTGAAACTGTAAGATAAGGCATCAAATGAAACTGCTGAAAAACAAAACCCACATTCCTTTTCCGGTACTGATTCACTTGTTTTCCGGTCATTTTATAAACATCATTCCCCCGGTACAGAACCTGCCCCGAATCCGGATGAATCAATCCTCCTATTACATGTAACAATGTAGATTTTCCTGAGCCACTGGGGCCAACAACAGCAATAAATTCACCCTGTTCTACTTGTAAAGAAACATGGTCGAGAGCGGTAAATTTTTCTCCTCCTTTGGTGTAGATCTTGGTAATATCGTTTAATTCCAACATTCTTTATTCAATTTTTATTCCTGACTAAGTGTTTTTGCAGCATCGATCTGCGTGGCAGAAAGTGCCGGTATCCAACTCGACAACATCCACAAAACCGGAAAAATAATCAGGCTGTACCCAAATAAATTCCAGAGTGGTTTTATCGATTTGGCGGTAAACAGAAATATCTCCTTTCCAAAATACTGTGCGACCAGGCTGCCTGCAAAAAAACCGACAATGCTCCCCAAAAGTCCCATTAAAAATGCTTTCAACAGAATGATGAACAAAATATGGGAATTGCTTTTTCCCATCGCTTTCAAAATTCCAATCTCGTACTTTCGGCTTGTTACATTGGCATAAAACAGGAGCCCGGATATCAACATTGAAACAATCAGTATAAAAGGAATAATGAATGAACCGTATTTATTCATCATCAGACGCTGACTTTCGCGTGCGTTTGCGATACTGCTTACTTCGGTTACTTCAAGATCGGAAAAGATACTTTGCACCTGGTTACGCGCATTTTTAATCCTACCATCGTGACAAACACACCCCAGCGCTTCAATCTTATTGATTTGTCCCTCCATATCTAAAACCTCCTGTAAATCTGCCAGGTTGAACGCCACTCCCTGATCCAGCATTCCTTTTCCTTCTTCCAGCCTTTTGGCAATTTTATATTCATACACTTCGCCATCCTTACCTGTAATTTTAAAGGTCTCACCCTCCGGAATATTCACGGACAAAAGTGAACCTACATGAACTGTTCCTTTGGCAACGTCGAATCCCATGGTTTGCTGCTTCGACAAAAAACGCTGCATGGCTTCGTCTTTATATCCCATAAGAACAATTTGTTGTTTCGATCCGTTTGGATCAACCCAGTTGGGATACTTTACCTGAAGAATTCCCGTTAAATGCCTTACCGCATCAAAGGTTTTCGATTCTGCCAGGGTATCAATATAATTTTCAGGAAATGTTGGGGTATTGTTCACCGTGTAAAAATCAATCAGGTCGGTGCCTTTCGAAAAAATATACAGATTTAATCCCTGCTCTCTCATTATTTTGCGCGTTTCGTTTTCGCTGGCTTTACTCAGAGTATAAACAGCAACAGAAACCGTGCTGGCTGCAATCATAGTGAGCAAAATTATCAACGAGCTCACTTTACGGTAAAAAAGTTCTTTTAGCACCAGTTTAAAAGGATTCATATTGCTTTCGTTTTTTATTTTTTCTAATCATCCAGATACTTAAAACTGCAACTGTCAACAGGATTACCACGCCGGTAGAAATAATGGAAATCTGCAAAGTACGGTCTTCTTTCATTTCCAGTTTTTGTGGCTGATATGTGTTTAGCCCATCTCTTTGATCGGTAAGCCATTTGGGTAAAGGCCTTGCTTCCAGCGAATCGTATGTAACAGTATCTTGTTGCATTAATTATGCATGAGTTCAGGGTTTGCATCAAGGATTGCATTAACCAGCGCCGGCTTCGGATTTTCCCAATCGTCGTTAAACAGAATGCTTCTTCCGGGCAGATTGTCTTTAATAAGACAACTACAATCGGCAGTTAAAAAATCGATCATCAGGTTTATATTTTCTTCCGAAATTCCTTTTGCCAAAAGTGGTTCAAGCGCTCGAAAACGACCGAACACACCAAATAACATTGGCTCGTTAATGTATTTCAAATCATCCTCCACATTCAATAACATTGAAACAAAAAGCTTTTCTTCCACACTTTTCCGGTCAAGCTCAACTACTGAAATGATGTTTCCAAATGGCGATTTCTTAAGTGTTGTATTTATCGTCTCCAATCCTTTCCTGTCTTTTTCCTCGTCCCCGGTTTTCAGATAAAGCATTACACTCAGTTTCCCGCTTTTTAAAATTTCCGCAGCCTGCTTCCGAATAGTAGAAACCGCTAATCCCTCAAGAGCATTAAAATCTTCATATTCAGCAATCAGTTCATTTCTAAAATACAAAGCGTAATACGATCTTTTAATATCATCCTTTTTATCAGTTGTAAACAAGATATTTGCCTGTTTGAGGTGATTCTGAAGTTCCTCATTTTGCGAATTCTCAGATTCCGTTAAAGGGTTGTTGTGATAATAAACAAGCACATATTTATCAGGAACTTCGTTCAACAAAATCCACTCCGACACCTTGGTTGTGCAGGCCAGGCTTAACAATGCTGCACCCAATACTATTTTCAGATAGATTCGTTTCATTTTTCGGTCAGTTGTTCCTGTGTTAATTCAATACCTGAAATCAAGGTGTTTCCTTTTACTGGGATCAAGTCAACTTTTATCGTTTTACCTGCGTTGACTCCTCTGAACGATTTTACTATTTCTTTATCGGTTTTTCCTGCTTCTTTAACAATATCAAATCCGCCTAAAACCTTTTTCCCCTGAATCACGATATCAAAAATCCGTTCTCCCGGTTTGTTATCCTCCAGTTCAGCAAAATACAATTTCACCGTATACAACGATTCCGGGGTGAGTTCGTCCTCGCTCAGTGTTATCTCAACCGACCTTATACCTCCCAAAGCACTTGCACTTATCCAGGGCGTATTATCAGCCGCAATACTCACCGGTTCTTTTCTAATTTGGTAATATCCCGCAGTATCAATTTTTATGGGAATTCCTGATGGCGCTCCTGCCACCTCTGGAAATTCAAACCATAAAACGTCATCATCTGCACTCCGGTCGCCTGGGGCATTTAAATTCAATCCCAGTTGCTGAACAGGTTTCCCGTTCCACTGATAGTTGCTATTGGTCCAGTACGTCATCCAGGGCATATTTATAAGCGCCAGGGAAGTCTGGTTTTGGTATGCACACTGACAGGTACGGGTGTAATCGGGAGAATTGAGTACTCCATCGGCGGGAATCAGATTGGTAGAGCAACTGGCTTTCCATCCGCCCAGGCTACCAGTTCCGTCGAATGCATCGAGGTTAACAAAACCTGCCGAAGCCGACCGAAAAGTTAGAAGATGTTCGCTGGCAGCCACAATACCGCAGCCGTAACCGCGCTTGAAACTCCATTTTAAATCTTCACCGGTAACCGGATCCTTTTCTGTGAGCGGATCACCGGTTAGAAGATAAAAGCCTTGCCCTTCGGTGTAAATTTTATCGTTATGAATAATTGGAGGATTTGTATACCTCATCGCCTTGTCCCAAATTTTATTTTTCGTACGAACATCATAAGTTATCATCCGGATACCAACCTCTCCGTGAAGCATATCACGCGACGGGCGTGTGGCTTGCAGAAGTAAATTATGTTCTTTGGAATAACCAAGCCACGTCCCGAAAACATCCTTCGTCTCTTCTTTTATAACCTTACCTGTTGGCGCATCCAGGTATAAAAGTCTTGAACCTTCAGGCAAATCCATTCCCCTCCTTTTTAGTTTGGTTTCGAGATATTGAGGAAGCTTATCGAGACAAAAAATCATATCGTCGCCTGCAATTATTGAATTATGAATAAAACCATGATTAGCGGTTTTACTCCACATTTTCTCTCCTGTGAACCGATTTAATACAACCAACTCTTTGCTGGCAGTGAAATTATAATTGGTGAATCGGGGATTTTTAATTTTTATGGAATCATTTTCCATTCCTGAATATTCAGCAAAATTATTCCCCAGAATTAAATAATCCTTATACACTCCAATGTAGCCCAGTTCCTTTGTATTATCATCGCCGGTGGTAAAAACATACATTGTCTCTCCGGTATTAATATCAATTACGTTGCATTTGTTTCCTTCAATGAGGTAAACAAACTCTCTGGTGGCGATGTAATTGGTTCCCCGTGCATTCGATCCGGGTAAATGTACCTGGTTATATTTTGGGATAAGCGGATTTTCCTCGTCGTAAGTTTCGTCGTAATAAATAAGCCAGTTATCATTTTTCAGGTTCTCGAACTCTCTTTTCCATAGAACCCGCCCGGTATAAACATCGCGTGCGCTGATGCTGTTCATCCCCTGAATAATCAGCCTTCCGTCGATTACCTGTTCTCCGGGACCATGTCCGTGACGTGGAAGTACATCCAGATTTGAATTACCGCCAAACCATAAAATTCCGAGAGGGGCTTTTACCAACTGATCATCCGATTTAACCGTGTTGGCAATATCTCCGTAATTGTGCGTCCAGGGAGAAGCTCCTTTCAAAGCACCACTTCTTGTAATTACAGAATAATCTTTTTCGATTGAAACAGTTGCTCCGAAAAACTTAAGTTCTTCAACTTTTTGTGCAAATTGATTCTGTTTCTTTCCTTCTGCCATTACCAAAATCTTTCCTCCGTAAGGCCGCGATGATTCGTATACTTTTTCAAGCCGTCCCGTTTCCCCTTCATTCACATATGAAAGGTCATTTATAATTGTAAGTGAAGAAAAATATTTGGGAAGCTCCGGAAATTTTTCTCCAAAGTGCTGAAAACTCAAACGACCTGCCGTAACTCCTTCCTTATCGAAATATTCCCTTAGGCTATTGATTCTTTGCTGATCTTTTTCATAAACAACAATATTTAGGGAAGATCCGTAAACCAAATCCTTTAAAAGGTCAGTGTCTTCTCCACCGAGCACCAAGCAATATCCTTCCTTCACACCGGTTTTCTGAGTAATGCCTCCCTCTTTTTCTGTTTCTTTTGACTTTGTTTTAACACTTACGTCAGCTATTTGATCAACCGGCTTATCTCCAAAAATCATCAGAGTTCCGTCACTTGTAACAGCTATCAATTTCCCGTTGGCTGCAACCAGACGTTCAATGTTTTTTTCCGAAGCATAATTCCAGATTACTTTTGAGGCTTTCCCTTTATTTAATTTAATTGCCGAAATACCTGTGCTATCAGCAGCATAAATATAATTGCCTGCTTTTATTAGGTCATTATTAGCAGCAATATCTTTAGTCCATAAAGTATCCAGTTTTTTAGAAGAATTAAGATGTCCAGCCCAAATTTTTTCACCTGAAAAATAAATTTCATCGCCGTCTACGACAGGATATTTGCCAACAGCCTGAATGAGCATATTTCCACTCTCAGAATCATACATATTGGTAAACCGCCCCCGCAGATGATTAAAAAACACCTTGTCGTTGGCACAGGTAAAAGCACCTCCGGTTTTCTGGTTGGCCGACAGATGATAATAAAGTTCCTTGCCGGTTTTTAAATCGAAAGCGGCTGGAACTGAACGACCTCCGGCTACCAGTAATTTATCGCCGCTGATTGTAAAAGCGCCCTGTGGAGCAACATCGGCAAAAGCAGGCGAGCGGTGTGGTTGCAAAATATAATTACTGCCAGTTCCTTCATTTTTCCAAACAATTTCTCCGGTGGCAGCATCAAGGGCATAAATAAAAGTTCCCATTAAAGGGAAAATACTGGCAGCTGTATAAACAAAATCATCTTTTATAACAACACCTCCCCTTGCCGGCCACATTGAAATAAGTCGTTTATTTCCCAGTAATTTATTTTCAGAAGGTGCCAAAAGTCTTTTCCAAACCAACTCTCCGCTATCGGTTTTCAGGCAATAAATAAAACCATCGTCTCCGGTAAAATAAATTTTATCCTTATTTATGGCAAGAGGTAAACGAACCGGCCCATCAGCATAAAAATGCCACAATTCCTCTCCTGAATCCAAGTCGAGAGCAACAACCTTGTCCTGATCGTTAAATCCAATAAACAGTTTATTTCCTGCCACAACCGGTTCAAACAAACGATCATAATGCATCAGGTTTCTGTTGAGCGGATCGTCCCAAACCGGATTTCGGGGAGAATACTGAACCTGCCACTGCAAATAAAGTTGTTCTGCCAGTTGTTCAGGTGTTGATGCCGAACGGTTATAATCGTATCTCCACATGGGCCAATCGTGCGAAAAAGCGATTTTTGAAATAATCAGGAGGAACAGTACGATGGCAGATGTATATTTCTTCATGATTCCTTGTCTTTTAGACTGTTGGTATTGGATATTAAATTTATCAGGTTCAAAGTTTGAACAAACCTAAAGAAAATAGTTAAAATAATTATTAAAGCATGATTAATTCTCTTTATCTCCCCCATCGCTCACAATAGTTCTTTGATTGAAAACTTCGAGTATATTATAGTCTGTCCCATTCAGGATATCCTCTTCTTTGAAGCTGGTGAAATAGATATATTGTTCTTTTGTACGGTTGTAATCGTAAGTAATGTAGATTGTTCCGTCGCTTGTCTGCTGACCGTCGGGATATGAAATTCCGGACCTTTCGTCAAGGAGCAAACCATTCGACCACGTATAACCATCGTCGGTTGAAATAAATGCCATTAAATGTGAACGCCCAATTTGCATTTCAACAGGGCCATGTTTTACCAGTAACAAATTTCCTGAATTCAATCTTCGAATAAAAAAACGTGCCACAGCGTTTTGAATTCCTGAAGGAATTAAAGGAGTCCAGGTTTTTCCTTTGTCGTAAGAAATACTTTTCCCGATCCCGTATTTTGTTCGAACCAGCATCCAGAGATCCCCGTTATTTTTTTCCAGAATCATTTGCTCATCAAAATTCCGGAACTTAACAGGAACATTTACGGCTCCCCGCTCCTGCCAGGTTTCCCCCTCATCGGTTGAAACAATTGCTTTTGCGCTGTAATCATTGTGTCGCCAGGTTGATGCAGGCAGAATCCACTCTCCGCTTGAGAGAACAATTGGCTTGCACATCATCACACCGTCGGTCAATCGTAGAGGTTCGGTCCATTCCGGATCTTCACTTTCCGGGTCTGATGCTTTTAGCGACCAAACACCAAGAATCCTATGATCATCATCTGTTGTCTGTGCCCAAAATATCCGAAGCTCTCCGTTGGGATCGATCCATACTTCAGGATCAAAAGCCCGCACAGGTCCTGCTCCATCGGGATCGACAACTAAAACTTCGTTCCATGTTTTGCCTTTATCGCCGCTGGTTGAAAGCACTACATAATTATTCAAATCCTCGCCCGGAGTTGGCCCTGCATACCAAATACACCACATCCTTCCTCCGGGACTCACAGCCAAACTGGATATTCCGGTAAATTTTCTGTTTTCCGGTAAATGATTTGTTTTGAAATCTGACTCTTTTATGATCTGCGGAGGATTTAAAAACGGTTTGTTTTCTTGCCCTTTGGAAATTGAAAAGCAGGCCAGGCAAATAACTAATATTAATATTTTTTTTAGCATATCCCAATGATTTACGAATACTTATCTACCATCAATAAGATGTTGTTCTTTCATCCATTGAAATGCATAATCAAGCCAGTTTGATTTTGCAGGTTCGAGTGGGAAGCCATGTTTACCGGTTGAAAACAGGTGCATATCTGCGGGCACATTTTTAGCTTTTAAAGCTTCGTAAAAACGAATGCTGTTTTCAATTGGAACCACATCATCGTCCATCGCATGGGTTAAAAATGCGGGAGGTGTATTCTCGGTCACTTGTTCTTCGTTTGAAAACAAATCCAATAATTCCGGAGTTGGACTCTCCCCTAACAATCTTCTGCACGAACCGGCATCTGTTAGCTTAGACTCCATCGTTATAACCGGGTAAACAAGTATCATAAAATCTGGTCGCAAACTTGTCGACTTTTCATTTTGAATATAGCTTTTCGAAAAATGAGTACCAGCAGTTGAAGCCAAATGCCCACCGGCAGAAAAACCGATAATTCCAATTTTATTTGGATTTACACCCCACTTCTCTGCATTATCACGCACAACTTTAATAGCACGCTGGGCATCCTGCAAAGGCGCAATCGATTTATTGCTGCATATCCTGTCGCTGGGCAAACGATATTTTAACACGAATGCGGCCACGCCTTTTTGGTTCATCGCCCGGGCAATTTTATGTCCTTCATAACTTGCACAAACAACGCCATAACCTCCACCCGGACAAATTACAATTGCAGGTCTTGCGTTATCGTTATTTTCCGGAATATAAACAGTAAGCTCTGGTTTCGAAACGTTACTAAGAATCCCATTATTATCAATCTCCGTATTTTCGGCAGGAATCTCTCCGGGAATTGGCCCGTCATACAAAGGAATTACCTGTTGTGCAAATCCGGAGAAACCGGTAATCTGAATGAAAAAAAAGAACGCTAATATGTACTTCATTATTTTTAGGTTTAGCATAATATTATTTGATATTTGAATATAATCTAAATTAGAAAGGATGACCAAAAAATAAAAAAAACAGTTTGTTTTTTGTTTTATAATCTATGAGTATTTCTTGCTAAGCTCCTTATTCTACAATTCATTTCCATCAACATCACTGATGTTATTTTTTATATCATAAATATCCTCTCTCATTTCTTGGAGTGAACCAACAATGATATAGTACTCATATTCGTAAACACAATTTTTTAGCAGCATTGCTCTTTTTATAGGAGCAATATAACTGGTAGCCGGATCGGAGGCTTCTTTTCCGGGAACTCCTGACATACCTGCAAGGAAATTGGTACAAGTAGGGTTATAGACAGCCATTCCCCAATTCGTTGAATCAACAAAGGCCATCCAGTTTTCGCTGATATCGGAGTACCTTCCCCAAAAACCACTAGATAATTTTATTACCTCAAGATTACTCAACGTATCGTTGGAAAATGGCTTATCACCTTTATAGGTGTACAAGTTGCTAAGATATGATATGGGATAGACTGCTGGTAATTCTTGCGAGTTTGTTATACTGTCTCCATAAATGGTATCGGTTCGGTGGCAGGTTAAACGGTTCTTTACTTTTAATATATTTTTTTCAAGTGTTGTCCATTGTTCCATCTCAGCCTCTGCAGGACAATTATTCATATCCCATAACATCGGAACACATTTCACATATAACAGATTCCCTTTCTTCTGAAAATCTTTAATTTCCGCTCTGTTTCGAAAAGCATCTCCTACTTGTATCGGGTTCCAACTCCACGGCGACCAATCCGGCGATTGTCCTTCGTCTTGTCGGTTGAGACTTTTGCCTGCATAATACGACTGTTGAATATAGCGTCCTTCGTCGCATATATTTATAATACTTCGATCACTGCCCGACAGTGATAAATAGGAAATAGCTCCTCCCCTGCTTAAATCAAGTTTTAAAGTAAGAATACCATTATCAACAACTGGATTGCTTGTCGATTCCGATTGATTTTGACAACTAATAAGAAACACCGCTACGAATACTGCACATAAAAAAAAGCAACACCTTTCAATACTATCTTTGTCAATCATATTCGTGTACTTTTATTTCAAAATATCTACTTGTACGTTAGTGTTCTCTCCAAAAGATACCACCTTTTTCAATGGTTTATTATCTACAAAAACATTTGTTATTTCCGAATCTTTCATGTCTTTAATAACTACCTGCGGATTAGTTTCTCCTGAATGAATCTCTCCTCCCTGAAAACTCAGATTCGTCACATCATCAAACACATAAGCCGGCCTGAAATCGTCATCACGCAGCGACATTCGAACATTTTTCATCGTTAATCCATGTGCATGGCGAACATATAATCCCCAGGAGGGAAGCTCTCCAAACATGCTGAATTCGGGATAATCGTGTTCCTTTTCCGGCACATCATCCAAACGCCACAAAGGCATGTAGGCATCACCTTTATAGGCATCGCCCGGATAGGAAAATTCAATATTCTCGAGGCTTACATTTTCTACATAATGCCCCGGAATACCAGTAATTGAAGCAGGAATTGTATTATGGAAGAATCCAAGTTTTGGTCCTTTCATATTGTATTCTTTATCGGGATCGAGCGAAACCTGAACAAATACATCTTTGATTTTGATGTTTTTTAAAGTTCCGGTTTCACGGTCGGTTCTGCGCTGTCCCAGCTTAATAAAAATACCACACCCCGAATTGATGGCAGTTATGTTTGTTGCAGTTACATTTTCCATTGTACCTCCATCTACAACCTCCAAAGCAAGAGCACTCCTATAAGTGTCGTAAACCACAATATTTTCGATGGTAATATTTTTAAATCCGCCGGTTGAAGAAGTCCCAAATTTAATGGCACTGGCGCTGGACCGGATTTTATTATTGGCAATATAAATATTCTCGCACAATAAGTCCTCAACTTCTGATTTCAGGCAAATCCCATCATCATGAGAATTAATAGAATTGTTGGTAACCCGCACATTTTTACAATCCAAAATATCAATTCCATCATTGTTGTAATAGGCGTCACTTTCCAGTCGTATGCTGTCGATTTCCAATCCGTCACATTCGCGATAACTACTTGTCCAGTATGATGAATTTTTGATATTCACCCCGGAAACTTTTACATTTTTACAACGGCTTATTTGTATAATATGCGCCCTGTTCCCGGGTCGCTTCATTACTTCGTTATAATGCTCATCAACCAATTCTCCTGTGTGATGCAAACTATCAATAGCCAGGCCCAATTTCATTCCCTGCCCGTCAATTGTACCTTTCCCCGAGATTAAAATATTACTTTGACTGTCGGCAACTATTAAACCTTTTCTCCACCAATCGCTATAGTAATTCCAGATATCTGTACTTCCTAAAATTGTTGCGCCTTCTTCCAAATGAAGTTCTACATTATTTTTCAGGCTGATGGTTCCTGTTAAGAATTTTCCGTAAGGAACAACTACCCTTCCCTTTCCTCTTTCAGATACTTTATCGATGGCTGCCTGGATGGCTTTCGTGTTTAATGTTTTGCCATCGGCAACAGCACCAAAATCGGTAATTACAAAATCTTTCTGCGAAAATGAATTCAATGAAATTACTCCCAGAATAAAGACGAATAATACTTTCATTCTCAAATAGGTTAGTCGATTTACAATTAAATTAAGAAATATCCTGATCAATATTGTTACAAGATTTATTTTACAGGCTCGCGGCCCAGGTTAAATACAAGTTCTCCTCCGGCCATAATATCTTTATGCGCAATTACCAATGAAGGCAGGTTCTTCCCATTTAAATGAACAGACTGGATGTAAATATTCTCATCAGAAAGGTTATTGCACTTAATAGTAAAAGTGTTTCCGTTATCGAGATGCAGGGTAATTTTTTCAAAAATCGGTGAAGAGATCTGGTATTCTGCTATTCCCGGCGTTAAAGGATAAATTCCCATTGATGCCAAAACATACCATGCCGACATGGTTGCATCGTCGTCATCCATTTCGGGAATAAAAGCACGTGGTTCGGCTTTGTACGTTTTACCAATATAAGGTGTAGGAAACTTATCGTGCGTACCATAACGGTGTACCATCTCCTTGGTTAATATCGTATTCACCCATTTTTGAGTAAGTGATGGTTTCCCGAAAACATTGAACATAAAAGGAGCCTGAATATCAGGTTGGTTACCATGAGTATAAAGATTGTTTTCAAAAAAGTATTCCAACTGTCCGGCCAATTTTTCCTTTCCTCCTCCAATTTGAATTAATCCGTCAATATCGAAAGGTACTGACCAGCGATACTGCCAAAGAGTTCCTTCATAAAGTCCGCCTCCATGAACAGTATCGAAAGTTGCCGGATCGATTTCCATGAACTTTTCCTTCCACGTTCTTTCCCAAATATCCTTTGAGATTTCCATATATTTTTCATAATCGTCCTTGTGTTCCAACTTTTTCGCAATCTGTGCAAAAGCCCAAACATCGTAGGCATTTTCAAGATTTCCTCCCGGATCACTGTCGGGCATTTTGTCTTTACCACGTTTCAGAATATCGTAATATTTATTTAAATCCACACCAGGAATATCTTTGGCAAAAGCATCGGCCATAACAAGTATGGCATGATCGTTCCGAACAGTAGGTGTTGGCCAAATCTTCTTTGTCTTACCAAGCATTTCAACTTGCGAACGATAGATGTCAGAGAACAGATCATTCTCAACAATCGTCATCAAAGGAAATTTGGTACGATACGTATCCCAGGTAGACCACGAGCTGTAGTACGTAAAACCATCGGCCTTTTCTATTTTACCATCAAGAGCCAAAAAAGTTCCGTCTAAAGAAGTTACATTAACCGGTGTCAGAAAGTTCCGATAAAGACTACTGTAAAAAATCGTTTTATATTCCTCGTTTCCTTCGAGTTCAATTTTAGCCAGGCGTTCTGCCCAAAGCGAATAAGCATCATCTTTTATTTCATCGAAAGAACGTTTTTCCCGAATATTCTCCTTGGTAGCTGTTTCTTCGTCGATAGCAGAAACTGCAACCCGTAATTCAACCTTTTCTTTGGGTGCTTCATTAAAAGTAAGATACACCAGGTTCGAATCCTGTTCGATCGCGTCGAAAGCTACGTTTGATTTGATATTAAAATATTGTACATATACATTACCTTTCCCTCTTCTGGAAGAAACCATTCCGCTTACCTCATCTTTGGCAATTTCTCTAAAGGAGGCAGCATTAAACTCTATAAAAGTGGAATGTAAATCGATAACTAACGAAGCGGCACTATTTTCAGGAAAAGCAAATTCTTCGATTCCCACATTATTTGTAGCTGTTAAACGCATGGTTATTCCATTGTCGAGCTTTGTTGCATAATAACCGGGAACAGCCTCTTCAGTTTCTTTGACTATACGAACCTCATCAATGTAATCTCCTGTACACGGTTTTATTCTTAAACTTCCGCCTTTCCCATTACTTCCTACTCCGGAAATCCTGTTAATACTCACGCCACTAATTCTCGGTTCTTCAAAGTTGTAGCCTGCATGGTTTGGAGGATCACTATCGGGGCACAACTTTACCATTCCGTAAGGAACACAGGCCGCAGGATCGTTCTGTCCATAATCGTCGCCGCTACCCATAAACATATCAACGTAGTCAACAGGTGCTTTTTTTCCGATTCGAACATCTTTAGTACAAGATGCAAATAGTGCTATCATTAAAATAAAAGTCGTAGTTCTCATCTGGTAATAATTCATATAATTAAAATTGTTTATTGATTAAGGTATCACGTGTAACTCGCATTTTAATCATCCCCTTTGATGTTTTGACTAAACAAGCTCGTTTCATAATTTTTTATTGTGATTCAACATCAAGCTTAACCGGTTTAGCAAAACTATAAAAAAATATAGTATACCAATAGCGGGAATAAGAAATTTAGCATATCCATATTACTTACATATAATTCCAAAGCTGTAAAAACGCAGAACAGCAAGTATCTTCATTTTCTATTTTAACCAATAGATATTATCATTAAGCGTTGGTTTTTAAACAGCATATGTCCAAATTGTATCCGAACAAGCATGATATCTTACAAATTGTCATATTTTAATGATATTTGTCATGTTTTCTGACCATATGTTACCAAAACATTACTACAGGTGTCATTCTTACACGAAATAATTCATAAAAATTACATTTTAAATATATTCACATAATTATACTGCAAAAATGTAATTTTATTAAAACCATACTCTATGAGAAAATATTTAAAAACCAACTTTTCAAGGGGACTTACACTAGTTCTTATTCTTGCTACTTTTATAAGTAATGCACAAGAAAAAAAACCTGTTCTTTTAGGAGCTGAAAGGGTAAAAATGTTTAGCAAACAAAAGGAATGCATTGAAGCATCTCCTTACAAAGACTATCACTGGCAATACATTGGGCCAACCAATATTAGTGGAAGGTGTACCGATGTGGAAGCCATTTCGCCCAGAGGCGATCAATACACTATTTGGGTTGGATCTGCAACCGGAGGAGTCTGGAAATCGACTAACGAAGGAACGACTTTCGAACCTGTATTTGATGAAATGCCGACTGCTTCAATTGGCGACATTGCCATTGATCCTCAAAACCAGGATGTAGTATGGGTTGGAACCGGTGAAGCCAACATTTTCAGGAGTTCGAATGCCGGCTGCGGTGTTTATAAAACCACCGACGGAGGAAAATCGTGGAAATTAATGGGACTGGAGAACACTCACACAATTAGTAGGATCAGGGTTCATCCTAAAAATTCTGATATTGTTTATTTAGCTGCAACCGGTCACGAATGGACTCCAAACGAAGAACGCGGATTGTATAAAACCACAGATGGAGGAAAATCATGGTCAAAAATACTGGAGATTGATGAGAACACAGGGATATTTGATGTGGTACTCGATCCTTCAAATCCGGAAACACTTTATGCCACAAGCTGGGAAAGAATGCGTTTAAAATGGAATGACCCAAGAACATTCGAAAAAACAAGACACTGTGGAATCTGGAAATCGACTGATGGTGGAGAAAACTGGGAACAAATAAACAATGGTCTGCCAGAAGCAAAAAATCGTGGCCGTATTGGAGTTGACGTTTCTCCTTCAAATCCGAATGTACTGTATGCCTTACTCGATAATTACGAAATTGCTTATAAGGCAAAAAAAGGAGAACTTGATTCGTATAACCGTCAGAAACAAGACGTTATTAAAGGTGCTACAGTTTATAAATCGACTGACGCAGGAAAAACCTGGGAACAGACCAGCGGTTTAACTCCCGAAACAAAATTATACATGGAAAGACACTCGGGAACTTACGGATGGGTTTTCGGGCAAATCAGAATCGACCCTAAAGATGAAAATACCATTTATACTTTAGGATTATGGATAAACAAATCAACTGACGGCGGAAAAACATTTACTGCCATCCGTGATCCACATGCCGATCACCACGGATTTTGGATCGATCCAAACAATACAAACTACCTTATTGACTCGAACGACGGAGGAATTGCTATTTCATACGACAAAGGCGCAACATGGAAAAATCCAATTGAAGCGTTACCGCTAGCTCAGTTTTATAATGTAGCTTACGACTACAGCACTCCGTTCCGTGTTTTCGGTTCAATCCAGGATCATCACAGTTATTACGGAACTGTAGATTTATCGTGGGGAAGAGACCATGCTCAGCCGGTTGCATTTGAACATACTCTGGGAGCAGAAGGAAGTACACACGTTGTTGACCCACGCGACAACAACACTGTGTTTGCCAGTGTTTATTACGGAAATCTGGCACGTGCTGAAGTGGATAACTACCCGGCGAGCACCAAGCAGGTATTGCCTCCTAACTATCCTGATGAACCTGCATTACGCGGGCAGTGGGTATCGCCAATTGTAATGTCTGTACACAACAACGACATTATGTATTTTGGTACTCAGTATGTTATGAAATCGATAGATAAAGGAAGTACATGGGAAAAAATAAGTCCTGACTTAACCTTTAACGATCCTGATAAATTTGGAGATATCAATTATCAAACTATTCAATCTTTAGATGAATCTCCGTTACTGGCAGGCTTACTCTATGCAGGAACTGACGATGGCCGCATCTGGAGAACCAAAGATGGTGGTAAAAACTGGGATGAAATCAGAAGTGGAGCAGTTCCACAACGTTGGGTTTCCAGAATCATCGCTTCGAAATACGATTTAGGAACCGTTTATATGACACAAACCGGAAGACGCGATGATGACTTCCAGGTTTACGTATGGAAATCAATTGATTTTGGCGAAACATGGAAAGATATTTCAGGAGAAATACCAGTTGGTCCGGTAAATGTTATTCGCGAAGACCCAATCAATCCTGACATTCTTTACCTCGGTACCGATGCTTCTGTTTATATCAGTAAAGACAAAGGAGCCACCTGGAATGTACTCGGAGATCTTCCTTTTGCCTATGTACACGACATTCAGGTTCATCCACGCGATAACATGATTATTATTGCTACACATGGACGTGGAATATTTGTTATGGATGCAGATCCTATAAATAACAAGGAAGAATTAATGAGACGACGTAGATATTACATGGCTACTGAGATGGAAACAGCTAATTAATTATTCAATTATCAATTTAATATTATTCTTTATGAAAAAAATCATGACACTGCTAATCGCACTGATTTTGTTTTCTTCAATATCAGTGTTTGCCCAAACAGTGGAAATTCGGGGTGTTGTAACCTCGAAGGATGACGGTATGGCCATTCCTGGTGTTACCGTTAGTGTAAAAGGAACAACTTTGGGGACAGTAACCAACATGGATGGAAATTATACCATCAAAATTAGTTCCGATGCACAAACTTTAGTATTTAGCTATATTGGGATGAAATCCCAGGAAGTTGAAATTGCGGGACAAACTACAATCAACGTTATCCTCGAATCAGACGTTCAAGATATTGGTGAAGTTGTTGTTACTGCGTTGGGTATAAAAAGTGAGAAAAAAGCACTTGGGTACTCAACTAGCGAAGTAAAATCGGAAGAGCTTATGGCTACCCGTACAGGTAACTTTGCAACTGCACTTGGAGGTAAGGTAGCCGGACTTAATATTTCTTCTACGTCAAGCCAAGGAGGATCAGGAACTCGTATTGTACTTCGCGGTGGATCTTCAATTACCGGATCGAACGAGCCTCTTTTTGTTGTTAACGGGGTTCCTTTTGACGCCGATAACCAGGGAACATCTTCTGGTTTAGCAGATATCGATCCAAACTCCATAGAATCGTTAAGCGTATTGAAAGGTGCTGCTGCATCTGCACTATACGGAAGCCGCGCTGCCAATGGTGTAATTCTTATTACGCTAAAAGCAGGAGCCATGGATTCAAAACCACAAGTGAGTTTCAAACACACTTCTACCTTTGATTCACCTTACGAAATTCCATTACAAAAATCATGGTCGCAAGGTTATTACGATTTTGGTGCACATGACTGGAATTACGTTGACGGCGACAATCAATATACTTCATCTTCGTGGGGACCAAGAATATCGGATCTTGATGGTGTGGATTATTATGATCGCTGGCAGACTTTTAAAACCGGTTACACTGCCGACAATACATTTAGTGTAAACGGCGGTAACGATAAAGCTACGTACTTTGTATCGTACACAAATACTTCAAACAACGGAGTACTTGATCCACTTAGCTACAAACGTAATGCTGTAAACGCCAACACTTCTTTCAAATTCACAAAAAAACTTACAGTTTCTTCGAATGCGTTATATGCAAGCCAGGATATTGACCGCTTTGAAGAAAGTAATGAGAACTACGCGTTTATGAATACCTTCCTTGCTTCTCCTCCATCCTGGAATCCAAATCCTATTTACAGGGAAGACGGAACGATTCGTTTATACCGTGGAGGTGGTCGCGAACCTTACCTGTACATGATGGATAATACCGGTATTAATATCAAACGTGAAAGATTTGCCGGTTCTATCACTGTGGAATACGAAATTATGGACCATTTAAATTTCAGGTCTGTAACCGGTGTTAGTACAAACCACTCAACAACCGAGAGCTACAAAAACAAAGGCGGGTTAGTAAATACTGAAGGAACTTATTCAAGAGAAACCCGTTTCAGCAAAGACATCGAGTCGACTGAAATGATTACCTACGACAACCGTATTGGCGACTTCTCTTTCGATGTTATGGTAGGACATAACATTGTTTCTAACTACTGGGAAGGTATGGATTTTGACGGATCGGGCCTCGTTGTTGCCAACATCTATAATTCATCAAACGTATCGAACTATACAGCCGGATCGAACTGGGGACAATTCCGTTCATGGTCACTTTTCGGGAAAGCCAGTATCGGTTATAAAAGTATGTTGTACTACTCTGTAACCGGAAGAAACGACTGGGCTTCAAGTATTAAAAACGACTACTTTTATCCGAGCCACAGCTTTAGCTTTGTTTTCAGCGAACTAATCCCTGATAACAAAACCCTTGATTTTGGTAAATTAAGACTTAGTTATGCAAAAGTTGGTGCTCCTGCCAGTGCCTATGCAACAAATGTTGTTATGCAACAAGCTGCTGCAGAATCATGGTTAGGTTACTCGTGGCCATTTAACGGACAAAACAGCTACCTGCCAAGTTCAACTTACCCGAATGAAGACCTTCAGAATGAGTTCAAAAGTGAAATTGAAGGTGGATTGGAAATGAAATTTTTCAACAACAGATTAGGACTGGACCTTGCTCTTTACAAAAACTGGAGTGACAACCAGATTCTTTGGCAACAACTTTTAAATTCAACAGGTTACGAAGGCGGATACATAAACATTGGTGGTATCACTCATAAAGGTATTGAATTGGTTTTAACCGGTACTCCTGTTAAAACATCAAACTTCAGCTGGGATATTACTTTCAACTGGTCGAAAGACAACTCTAGAGTTGACGACCTGGGAGAAAACGATGAACCAATTTATCTGGGATCGTCAGGTTATGCAATCGTTGGACAGTCATTCCCTGTAATTTATGGTGACGGATTCCTTCGCGATGATGATGGGAACCTGGTATTGAGTGATCAAGGTGACCAATCAGAAGGCAGAACCACTTATGGTCGTCCGATGATTGATCCTCGCGGAAGAAAAATTTTGGGTAAAGTATCTCCTGACTGGATGGGAGGACTTCGCAATTCATTTAATTACAAAAACTTTACACTTACTACCCAGATTGATTTCCAAAAAGGTGGTTTAGTTGTGAACTTCGATGAACACTATCTTTCTTATTATGGTATGTCTCCGCTGCAGGAAGATCGCCCGGAAGATAACAAAATTGTTTTTGACGGAGTAATGGGACATTACGATTACGACAAACAGGAAGTTGTTATTTCTGATCAGAACAATACAGAATGGACTTATTACAGTAGCTATTTCCAAACTGTATGTCAGTCTACTGATGAAGAAAACATTCAACCTCGCGACTTTATTAAACTCCGTGAAGTTTCATTATCATACAGTATGCCTTCTTCTGTTTGTCAAAAACTTCATGTAAAAGGTATCGATTTAACCTTTTCTGGAAGAAACCTCTGGAGAAAATTCAAAAGCGAATTTACCGGACCTGACGTAGAAACCAACACCGGTGGAATTGACAACGGAAACGCGTGGTTCAACTACAGTTTCCCTGCAATGAAAACTTATTCATTTACACTTGGTTTAACTCTTTAATAAGGATAAAAGATGAAAAAAATATATTCAAAAATATGTATTGCACTGTCGATGTTAATGCTATTTACGGCATGCGACAGTTGGATTGATGTTGACGAAGATCCGAATGCTATAACCGATTCTCCCTCGATTAACGAAGGAATTTATTTAACAGGTGTTGAAGCAGAATGGACTCAGCAAGCCGTAACCTTTTTCGTATGGTGGAACGGTATGAAAGACTGGTTACTTTGGTATGCTGCCGATGGGACACAAGGTTATGAAACCCGCTTTGAAATTGCTACGGATTATGGTAATGAAATTTGGAATGCATACTCGGGAGCATTAATGCATTCGAATGCTATGTACGAAAAAGCAAAAGAAAACGGCAACAATCGTTTCCAGGCTATCGGGGCAACAATTTCGGCATGGCACTGGTTTAACATGGCCGACTACTACGATCAGGCTCCTCTTGATGAAGCTTTAAATGGTGCAGAATTCCCATATCCAAATGTTAACTCATTGGAAGAAATTTATGCGCATGCCAACGCACTGCTCGACGAAGCAATTCAATTGTTTAATACTTCTGATCCGGGAGATCTTGAACCTACTGCAGCGCAAGACTATATCTTTGGTGCCGATTATGCCAAGTGGACAAAACTTTGCTATTCATTAAAAGCACGTTATGCAATGCGTCTTACTTATTTACCGGGGAAAACAGCTGCAGGTCAGGCCGATCTTGCACTGCAATATCTTCAAAACGGGATGAGCTCTAACGATGACATGTGTGCATGGGATCACCTAGATAATTTAACTTTCGACAGTTATATTTACGAAGAATCAATGTACGACTATTCAGCTGAAGGAATGACTCCTTCTACTTATATCGTTAATCTGCTTAACGGCTTAAACGACCCAAGAAGACCTATTTTCTGGACAGAAGCACAACAAGGTGGCTACATCGGTCATAACAGCGGAAGTTCTTCAGTTGAAGGTTCAAGACCAAGTCGCTGGTCAATGAGTTATTGTACTCAATCTTATCCTGATATGATTATGATGTATTCAGAATGTCTGTTCCTGGAAGCAGAAGCATATGCTTTAAAAGGAGAATACGCTTCGGCACAAACAGCACTTAACGCAGCGGTTAGAGCCGATATGGAATACCATGGTGTAGCCGACGCCGATATTGAAGCTTATCTTGCACAGCCAGAACTTTCTGTTCCTTCTGATGTTGAAGCTGCACAAGAATTGGTTATGACTCAGAAGTATATTGCCAATACTTTTGAAACTACTGAATCATACTTCGATTTTATCCGTACCGGATATCCAAAACTTGATTTTACAATTATCAACCAGGTAATTAATACAAATACTTTCCCACGCAGAAATCCATACCCACCGGATGAACTGGAAAAGAACCCTTCGATTGCAGCAATCGGCCAACCCGATTACTTTATCAAAGGAGTTTCCTGGGATACAAAATCTTTTTCATGGAGATAAAACGATGTAATAACTAAAATTATGCGAAGGTCGCCCACATTTTATAATGGGCGACCTTATTTTTATAAAAAAATCTGACTAAATTATTCAACCAATAAACTTCAAACTTGTAATAAAATATTTTTAAAATGAGAAAAAACATCAAAATACCAATTGCGACATTCATCATTCTGTTTTTGGCATTATCTCTTTCTGCACAAATAAAGAAGGCCGATCCTTATCAAGCCTTTCAATACCGTAATCTTGGCGCTTTCAGAATAAGCGCATGGGTTGGCTCATTGGCTGTTCCTGAAAACCCGGGAGAAAAACACAAATACACCTGGTATGTTGGCCCGCGTAGTGGAGGAATATGGAAAACCGTAAATAACGGAACAACCTTCGAATGTGTTTCCAACAGTTTTGGCACTTCATCAATTGGTGACTTTGCCGTTGCCCCTTCCGATCCTGAAGTTATCTGGGCCGGAACCGGCGAAGCTTTTAATGCCCGTTCGTCGTACTACGGAAATGGAATCTGGAAATCGACCGATGCCGGTGCAACATGGAAAAACATGGGTTTGCACGATTCGCACCACATTGCAAAAGTGGTTATTCATCCAAAAAATCCGGATGTAGTTTGGGTAGGATCAATGGGGCATCTATTTTCTAAAAACAAAGAAAGAGGCGTTTTTAAAACCTCTGATGGCGGAAAAAGCTGGAAAAAAGTTCTATATGTTGACGACGAAACCGGTGTTACCGATTTAGTTGTCAATCCTTCAAATCCTGACATTTTATATGCTGCCACCTACCAGAAAACACGCACAGCCTGGACTTTTGTACCGGGAGGAGAAAATAGCCGCATTTACAAATCAACCGACGGCGGAGATACCTGGAATATTTTAAAAGGTGGGTTACCAACCGGTCCGATTGGAAGAATCGGTCTGGATATTCATCGCGCGAATCCCGATATTGTTGTGGCTGTTGTTCAAAACCTGGATGTAAAACCAGGAGTTGATCCCAACGCGCCACTTCCATTTGATGAATTTACCGATCACTCGTTCGACAATTTAATTGGTGGCGAAGTTTATATTACAAAAAACGGGGGTGATAACTGGAAACGGATAAACGATCCGGAAAAAATCGACGTTAGTGGAAAAGCTGCTTACAGTTTTAACCGAATCGCAATCGACCCGGTTGATCCCGATAAAATTTATATCATCGGCTCTTCAATGTATTATACGCTCGACGGAGGTAAAACCTGGCCGGGATATCGTGAACAAAAGTTATTTCGATCAAACTTTGGCGATAACCGGATTTTTTGGATCGATCCAAAAGAGCCGCGCCATATGATGCTGGGATCCGATGGTGGAATCTACACTTCTTATGATGGAGGATTAACAATGAACCATTATTACCACATGCCTTTGGGCGAGGTTTATAATGTTGAAGTTGACAACGAAACTCCGTACAATATTTACATTGGCTTGCAAGATCATGAAACCTGGAAAGCTCCGTCGAATGGCTGGTCGGGGCAAATCACTCCTGCCGACTGGGTAATAACAGGAATGTGGGACGGGATGTATACCAAGGTTGATCCTGAAGACAACAAGAACATTTATATTACTACGCAATTTGGCTCGCATCAACGGGTCGATCAGGCAAAAGGAGAAAGAGTTTCTATCTTGCCTGAACCAAAAGAAGGCGAACGCTACCGTTTTACCTGGACTACCCCACTTGCTATTTCTCCACACAACAGTGCTATTATTTACACAGGGGCACAGAAAGTTTTACGTTCGCTGGACCGCGGTGAAAACTGGGAAGAAATCAGCCCTGACCTGACTGACAACGATCCTGATAAAATCTGGGGAAAGGGACATATTCAATATTGTACCATTTCAACGTTGGATGAGTCTCCGGTAAAACCAGGCGTTATTTGGGTCGGTACCGACGATGGTCATGTTCAATTAACAACCGACTTTGGCCATTCATGGACAGACCTCACTTCGAACCTTGAAAAAGCAGGTGCTCCTAAATCAATTTGGGTTAGCAAAGTATTTCCATCGAACTACGATGCTGCCACTGCATACATTTCGAAATGTGGTTTTACCGATGATATTATGGATGCGCACATTTATGTCACCCACGATTATGGAAAATCATGGAAAAAGATAACAAACGGATTACCTGCTTCTCCGGTAAATGTTATCATTGAAGATGCAAAAAATCCTTCTCTCCTTTTTGCAGGAAATGACATGGGAGTTTATGTATCGACTGACAAAGGCGAAAACTGGACATCGTTTAATGCGAACATGCCAAATGTTGTTGTAAGAGACATGGTGATCCATCCAAGGGAAAACGATTTAGTTGTGGGAACTTATGGCCGGGCAGCCTGGATAACAGATATCAGTCCGTTGCAACAACTTAATCCAGAAATTGAAAAGAAAGAATTGCATTTGTTTGATATCGAGCCAAAACCTCAAATGAACTTCTCAGAGCAGAGGATGTGGGGCGGTTATCAAATGACCGGAAGCAATCATCTTAATTCTCCAAATGAACCCATCGGATTGGAAATCTGGTACCAACTTGGAAAAACATTGGCAGGAGAACCCAAAATTGAGATTAAAGACAATTCAGGGAAAGTGGTTTTCGAAAAAACCTTACCAAAGAAAGAGGGAATTGCCAAAATATATTGGCCTACCTTCAGAGCAAACGAAGGAGAATACCAGGTCACATTAACAAATGGCAGCATTTCTGAAACAAAAACAGGAGTTGTTTTGGAAAGATGGCAATGGCCGGTACTTAATTATTCCGGTAAAAATTAATACGCTGGTAGTTCGAAGTCAGAAGTTGGAAGAAGGTAAATCTCCCAACTTTTGACTTTCTGGCTTAAAAAAATAAAAAGGCTTTCAGCCTTTTTTAATTCAGACCAAGGCAACGCCTTGGGAAACATCAGCACCATCTGCCACACGCTCTGAAAGAGCAATTTAAATATTTAAATTGCTCTTTCAGAGCGTGTTTTAATTTGCCCCAATTATCCCTACACATTGTGTGGGGCTGAAATAATCCGGGCTTTCAGCCCGTGCTTTAAACAAGATCTTCTTTTATCCAATAATTTTTATTCATGTTTATCCCGATAATCAAAAAAAAGTTGCCAAATTTTTCCTTAGTCAGCCAATTTTTCCAGCTCCTGAAAATAATCAGAGCCATAGCCGCCTCCCTTGTTGCGCGCTAACCACAGGCGGTAATTCATATTTTCAGTTGGAGCAACATATTTGTAGTTAATTGGGTCGGTTGCAGTTAGCACAATTACTTCCGGCAAACCATTTTCGGCAATTTTTTGCACAACCAGTTCATCACGGAAATCACCATACAAATCAGCAGTCATTAAAACCCTGCTGCCTGGAATTGTGTTAGGTTCTGTCCCCGGCACTTCAACCACCTCTTTACCATTAAATTTTCCAACAGCGTGGCCTCCTTTCATCAGAAGCTCACGGGCCGGACTTCCATCCCATTCAAACGGATGATAGTTAGGAAATGGCTCAGCCAGCTTCTCCCCTTTTGGCGAGAAAAGTACAAGACCAGGGTTGGAACCACCACTTCTATGGCTGGCAAGACACTCAATTCCGGGAGAACCTTCCCAAATATCGGCTGCCCAACCGCTATGACCATGCACCCAGCGCGGATCATCAGCCCTGTTTTCTTTCCAAATCACCTCTCCGGTATTGGCATCAACCATGTAAACACCGGCGTGGGCATTCGATTCAACCACATAATAAACCTCCAGTCCTGGTCGCTTAGGCAGGAAGTCGTGAATACGCACTTTATCGGGGTGCTGTCGGTAAATCGACCAGCGCATTGTGCCATCAGAATTTAAACAGGTAGTCCCGTCAAAAACTTCCTGTTTGCCATCGGAATCAACATCGTAAACTTCAATTTTATGCGCCCCGCTTCCGTTGGTTTCAGCAAGACTGTTGAATTGCCACAGCTTATTCAAATCGGCATCGTAAGCCACCAAAATCTCATTTTCGTATAATCCGGTTTGAGTAATAATTGCCGGATGTTCTCCGTCGAGATAAGCAACCGACAGGTGAATCCGGGTTGATGAACGCATGTTGTCGGTTGCCATTTCGGGCCAGGGCGTTTTATTTTTCACTTCTCCGGTCATGCCATCAAGTATGGCCAGATAATCATCATCATCAATCTGTAATCTCGCAATAACCTCAGCCTTGCCGTCATCATCCATATCCCAAACATTAAAAGCAACATTGCTGCCGCTTCCGTAACAATGATCGTGGAAACTAATATCTTTTCGCCATATGGAACGGCCATATGACGAAAAAGCCTCAATTTGCACCGGCATTCCGGGATTCTGCGATTCCTCATGATTTCCATTGTATAAACGGGCTACACAATCAAAACTGCCGTCGCCGTTTAAATCGCCAAAAACAGGGGCAACTTCACCACCCGAAATACATATTGGTTTGAATGATACGATTGCAGTTGAATTTTCTTCTTTCACTGTTATTCCGGCCCAATGAGAACGCTGGCCTTCTTTCCCGATTTCGTCAACCTCGCGGATGTAATAATGATACCGTTTCCCGATTTCAAGGTTGCTGTCGGTAAAAGTTGAGGATTGTGATATTGGTTTTTTATTGATTAAAAAGCCGGAATGATTTCGCGAATCGGCGCGATATACATTAAAGCCTGTATTTTTTGAGTCACTGCGAAGCATTGCCCAGCTTAAAAATACATTTCCGTTTCCGGTTGAAACAGCACAAAGTTTTCTGTTTTGATTGTGCCAGTCAACTCCGTCAGGTTGGCGAATTGGACGAAATCCGGCATCCGGGTGACGAATTCCGGCAGAAAACTCCGACACATTTCCGCAACGCAAATATTCCTTGCTGCGGGCCCAGGAGCCTCCCATTCGGCTGCCTTCGAGAAGCGGCACATCTATAATCCGGTATTTGTAAGGAGTAACCGCCGGATCGAGCAGGTTAACAGTAAGATGCCAGGCATTTCCGGCCATATTGTATAATCCGTAACCATTGGGATTATTCGAGCGTGCAGGCTGCAGGTAATCCTGCCACTGATCAAATTGCCTTGATTCGTTTGAATCGTAATTTGCGTGATTGTTGCTAACTTCGTCTCCCCATGGATATATTTTATCTTCCAGACCGCCCCTTGAAGCATATTCAAATTCAGCAATTTTGGGTAAACGATAAACTTTTCCATCCAAAGACGAAAGCCATTTTAAATACGCTTCTACATCGTAGCGATTCACAAATATTACAGGGTAATCCTCTTTCCCTTCAGGAATTTGTCTGTTTTTCCAATGCTGTGGCACCGCAAAACCTGTTGCATCGGTAAATCGTTTATATTCGGCATTGGTTACCTGATGATCAAGCATTTCAAAATCATCAACCCTGACCAAAGGCCGGTTGGAATTTGTAACAATGTCGCCACTATGAAATGCTGCTCCCTTTATAAATACAAAACCTTGCGGGATCGCGTTTTCTGATGATGTTTCCTTTTTTTCTTCTAAACTATTACTGCACGAAAAAATGGTCAGAATAAAGAAAATGAAAAACAGAAGCTTCAATTTTTTAGTCATGGTTTTAGGTTTTAGTTATTGTTTTTCTAAAAAAATCCGGCACAGATCAGTTGATCCATTTATTATTTGAAGGGCCAATTTCTTCAAAAGGAATAGGTTCCAAACCATATTTTTTCAAAATATCAGTTTTACAAAATTCCTCAACTGACCTGCCTTCGGAGCTAACAGAAGTATTATTCTCAGTGATATTTTTATCATTATCCTTTAATAAAACCTGCTCGCAATTCACAACCAGATTATTTTTAACCGTATTCACATTTACATTCTCACGAATCGATTTTAATTCCGGGTATTTTTCCTGATAGATTTCCGAGTTGATATTAACATCCTCAAAAATTTTCTTTTTGATTACCGGAGAATCCAATTGTTCAAGCCACCTTTCTTCACTCCATTGCGAAAAACTAACTGCTGACAAACAATCGTAAAAAAGATTATTTTCTATCAAATTGTCTTTTCCCCCATGAATCTGCACACCACCAAAGTGCAATGCACCGCACCTTTCAAATACATTTCCATAAATGTTTACACCCGAAATCATATCATCGAGGCGAACACCTGCCGCGCCGTGCATTGTTCCTCCTTTTATGTCAGCCCAGTGATTGTAACGGATTACATTTCCACGATACGAAGGATTGAACCACATATCCAGCGCACCCTGGTCGTCCGATTCATTAACCACATGATACACCTCGTTGTACTCAACGGTTATATCGCTTCCTTCCAAACGCATGGCAGATGATGATGAATTTTGGAAGCGGTTGTGGCTAATTAAAATTCCGCAACCATCAATATAAACTGCCGGTTCGTAAGTGCGCTTAAACAACGAAAAATCGGTAACAACTGTATTTTCTAAAAAATGATTGGCCGGAGCCAGGGTTTTTCTGTCGCCTCCTTTAACGTGGATTCCGCTGCAACCAAAGGTACTTAAATAACACCCTGAAATACCATGACCGGTTCCTCCATCAATGTGAATACCATCTTCACCAAAACGTTCAATTCGGCAATCGGCAAGCAAGCAATTTGCACCCTCACTAACAAGAATAGCACTTCCCCGCCCTTCACGAAATGTTAATCCCTCAAGTTGAAGATTTGAACAATCCCGGATTTCTACCATAAAAGGCGCACTAAATAGAGAAAGAGCCACTTCTTCTTTTTTGGGATCTACACTTTGTGGAGCATACCAATACAGTTTTTTCTTCAGACGATCGAGGTACCACTCGCCCGGCTGATCGATCTCGCAAAATAAATTCAGACCAAAATAACGAAGGCTGTCTCCATAACCGTAATTATGATATGGTTCTTTCAAATAAAAAGTATGCGAATCAACATCAATATTTTCAACTGTTTGAAATTCATCGCTCCAATCCCAAAACCAGTAACCACCAAGCCGCACGTCATTTTCTTCGGCCCAGCTATCTTGTCTGGTTTCCAAATATTCAAAAACCCCCTCCTTTGTTCCGTGCTTTTTTATATATCTTGGTGGTAATTCTGTCTTTCCTCTGGCAACTCCTGCCTTAACAAAACCATCGTTTGGCCAGCGTGCCAGCGCTTGAACTTGCCCGTTACAAAACAACTCGGGACGTTTACCAATTTCCACAGGATCACCAAAATCAGTTACTCCATCTAAAACCAAATCTGTTACAAATAATCTCGATTGAATTTCAGGAGGAAACATTCTTAATTTTGACACATTGTCGAGAGGCGCCCATTTTTTCAATTGTACACTTCCTGTAAAAACAGGCTCCTCGCCTTCTGGTGCTTTATAAATAACAGGAGCATTTTCAGTTCCTGAATCTTCGGCAGTAAAAACAATCGGTTTTTCCACATAATAATTTCCACCTTTAATGTTAACTACGACTGTCTTTCCGGGCTTTTCTTTTAAATGAATACGTACAGCTTCGCGGGCTCTTTCCAGAGTTTTAAATGGTTTTGATTCCGTTCCGGGATATAAATCGCTGCCATTTGGAGAAACGAAAAGTTCACCAGAGTTGTTGGTAGAACAAGATAACACAAATACTGTAACAACAAAGTGAAGGATAATTATAGAATATTTTTTCATCGGGTTCATTATTTAGGTCACTTTTTCAATTAGTCAAAAACCGTTAATTCCATCGAACTAAGATTTTCAATTTCTACTTTAAATCCTGCAGGAACTTTTAATGAATATTTTATCTTTCCATCCTCTTTTTTCCACTTTAATTCAATCGTTTCGTCATCAACAGGAAGGACTCCGCTACATTTATCCAGATCAATATCAGAAAAACGTACTGTCACTTTTTTATTCAGGTAATCTACGTTTTCAATTCCCAGCACATCGCGATACAACACATGCCCGATATAAGAAGCAAAACCGTGGTTGCAACTGGCGCTCGATTTCATATTTTCCCACAAAGTGCCGGTTTGTTCTGCCATTCCATAAAAATAATCCTGAATTTCGTTTACTAACTGCGACTGCAACCCATAGCGAGAAAGAATATCCATGCGCAAATAATTTCCAATGAATGCATTGGCAATAAAAACATTGGGGTAAGTAACTTTATCCTCGCGGTTCGGGCCAAACTCCGTGGTTAATTTTTTCCATAATTCCGGGTGCGTTTCGGGGGTGGCAATATTAAAAAAGAAGGCATAATACTGGCAAACCTCTGTTGTATTCTCGGTTACCCAAAGTTTCCCTTCTTCATTTCTGACTGCGTTATCCACAAAAAAATCGCCATTGTATGACTGTTGAAGAATAGTCTGTTTTATTTTCTTCGACTTCTTCTTCCAAACATCGTTGTTATAAAGTTCTCCCGCCTTTTCGAGCACCGCACTATAAAGCATATTCGACGGATAATTTACATCCTTCACCCAATCGTTTGCTTTCGACCACTCCACAAATATCCAACTATCCAGGTCCTCAAGCAATCCATCTTCGTTTTCAAATCCTTCAAAATAATTCAACAATTTTGTGATACGAGGTTGGAGTTTTGCCACTAATTCCGGATCCCCTCCCCGTTGTTTATAATCATCAATTTGAATAACAAACCACATGGACCAGTTCGGGATAAAAACTCCGTCGTTGTGATCTGACGGGTAGCACATTGCAAGCATTCCATCCGGCAAAAAATGGAAACTATCGGGGAGAGCGTAATTCTCGTAAAAATTGTGCGCCACAGCCGATTTACCCGTAAAATCTTTTTCCATGATGGCCGTAAAATAGCTGTCGCAAAGCCAGCCAGCTCGTTCGCGCGAAGGACAATCCATAAAAATATCTACTGCATTTTGTCGGTAGGTTTGTTGTGCTGCCTTAAAAATGACATTCAATTTTTTATTATTCGAATTAAAAGCCGCCACCGTCCCTATCGGATAAGCATATTCGCGCAGATAGATATCGTTGATTTGGCACTTTCCATCCAATACAATTGCCTTTAAAAACTTAAAGGTGTACGATTCAAAAGTCTCCAGATTGTACATTCCGGGCTGCAATTCGTAAACCACCTGATTATTTACGTCTGCCATCCGCTTTTTTGTATTCACATCGCCGTCGGTCAACAACTCATCGAAATAAAAAAGCACAGTGCTTGGTTCTTCACAAACAATATTGCTTCCAATAAAACCGGAGAGATTTGTTCCAAAATTGAGTGTAACAAATTCGTTTTTATTCAAAAAAATTGGCTGCCCTGCAAAAGGTTTCTCTTCTTTTTCGAACGTTTTATTATTTACTTCCTGAATCAATTGAGATGGCAAAACCTCCAGTTCATCTTCCTTGTAGCCTTTAAATTTCTCGCTGATATTAACCAGCGAACGATCTTTAAAGTAGTTCTCCGGTTTCTGGAACAGGACAGAACCTTTAGCATAAACCTGTGCAGGATAAACAATATCAAATTCCGGTTTTAAAATATTTCTCGGCAGAAGTTCAACTTCAGGTTGTTCTGCAAGTTTCACCGTATTTTCCGGTATTTGTGTTGAAGTTTCCCAATTATCAAAATCTTCAGCAAGCCTGTAATATTCTGTAAACGGGCGTTGAAAACTATAGCGTTCCACCTTTTGCAAACGCTCTTCTATCTGAAAAGCATCGAAGCCGGGAGTTGCACCCGTTGCCAGTAAAATGTTGCCATCAGCTTCTACTTCTGCCTGTAAAAACGAAGGCTCATCAATGGTATAAAATGAATTTACATTGTACCCTGCCACTTCGATAGCAAGTACGTTTTCGCCACTTTTTGCCAATTTGCCCAAATCGTATTCATCAACACGATAAAAACCATGAGCCGCGCGCGCCGGGCCGTAGCCTAAAAATTCACCATTCAGAAAAACACGATAAAGTGAGGACGCAGTAATTTTTAATTTGATATGCTGATTCTTTTTTGCCTGAAAAGCACCATGAAAACCAAGTGTAAGATTCATCTCCTTTTCACGGCCCTCGGCCCACACAGGGATTGCTTTTTTCATTAATTCTGTTTCTGATATTTCAGGAGATTTACAGGAAATCAAATTTGAAAGAAGAAACAACAGGAATATAAAGGTAAACTTTGAACAAGAACAATGTAACAGGTCTCTCATTTTAATTAAGTTAATTTAGGTTATAAAACTATCATATCATTTTATTAACGGTGTTCCATAATTTTGCGGTGTTTTATCATCATTCTATTTCAAGGATTGTTCCCGCAATGTAACGTGTCCCTCTGTTTTTATTAAAGTAATACACAACCAACACCCGGTTATCGTCGAGTAATACGGGCCAGCTGTAGCCAATATCAGAGCTTCCCGCATCATCACGCAAAACAAACTCCGGTGCAGTTGCAAAATCGGTGCATTCAGCATTTAATATGCGGGCCCTGATTCCGTATGGTTTATGACGATAACCATAAGTCAGAAGTACACGGTCATCGGGCAAACGAAGTGCATTTAACGGATGCCCCTGAAATCCCATTCTCTGCCACGGTTCAAAGGTCTTCCCGCCATCTTTTGAGCGGGCAATACAAGCCTGATCATCCAACCCGGCAGTGCGTAAAAACGCTACCAGGTCACCTTTTGGAGTCTCATAGATGGATGTTTCATTAAACGAAGCTTTCTCGTCGGAAGCAACAACAGACGGGTATTTCCAGCTCAGTCCTTTATCATCGGAAACCAGCAAGTGTGTGGACGATTTTTTCGGCTCTTCGTTATCGTAAGCTGCAACTACCCAGTAAATCCGTCCGTTTTTACCTTCACATAATGCACCCCTGTTGTATGCCGGCAAAGGTTCTCCCGTTGGGCCGATATGTAATTCCGGTGAAATATGAGGCGGATAAATTGGTCCCTGCCATGTTTTACCGCCATCGGTTGATCTAACCAGGTAGCCACCAAGGAAAATAAATCCGTTATTTTCGCCATAAGGTTTTTTCAAAGTTTCTTTTTCATCCTCTCTTAAAGGAGCCCAACCGTAACTGGAACAAAGAATTGTTCCATCCTTTAATTGCAGCATACATGGATCCTGCGATCCGCCAAACGGATGCGCATAAATCAACTCCGGCTCTTTTGTCCAGTTTTCACCATCGCCTGAACGAACTTTTACCAGGTAACTATTGGCATCAACGTGTTTGTTGCCTTTCCCCCCAAAAATTCGGCGGTCGGGTGCCCGACGAAAAGCTACGATCAACTCGCCATTTGGTCGTTTCACAACGGAAGGAAAACTGGAATAAAAAGAGGTATCTTTATAAACAACCACATCTTTTACCTTTTTGATTCCCGGCTTGTTCTTTTCTGAATCAGTCGAATTATTCTCAGCAAAAGAAGGATGAAAAACAAAGAATAAAACAAGCAAACACGAAACTTTGAAGCAATAATGTATATCTTTCATTTTCCGGAACCTTTAGAGCTTTAATATTATACTTTCAAGAATATTTTTCTGCGATAGAAAATCAAAAGAATAAAGAAGATAATGGATACTTCTGCCAGTTTTATAAGCGCTCCATAGTAATTCCCCAGATACTGTTCAGTTCCGTAAAAAACCGAAGTAGCAACACCTGAAAAGTGAATAATCTCGTAAAGCATGTATGCAAGTATGGAATTCATTCCATAGATCTTCAGCCAGTTAAAATATTTGCCATAATCTTTATAATCAATTAAATAATAAAACAAAGCCATTAGCAAAAAACAAATTCCGCTGCTGTGCAGGGTCATTGAACTGGTCCATATTTTTTTAATGACCGGCATTTGCAGTCCCCACAACTGCCCAACTATAATCATAGCAACTCCTCCGATAGCAAGCCATTGCACTTTTTTCATTTTTGAAAGGCTGCCTTTCATTATCTGCCCTGCAAAAACACCGCTCATTACGGTAACGCCAAAATTCAGACTGCTTAAAATCCAGGTATAACGATAATTCTCACCAAACACAATTCCGGATTCCGAAACAGAAGCATAATGACGGAAACGCCCCAAAACAATACGGTCGATGTATTCTGCCAGGTTATTGTCAGGTCCAAAGTTACCGCCTCCCCAATCGCCAACTTTCACAAAAGTTAAGAGCGCCCAATAGATAAGCAGCAAACTTGCCGTAACGATAATCTGTCCGTTTCTTTTCAGGTGCATCAACATTACTGCAGAAATGAGATACCCCATGGCAATGGCCTGCAGGGTATTGGAATAAAAGAAAATCTGATGAGGATCGAGCGCCAGCAGGTTTCCCTGGCACATCATTCCAAAAATCCATAAAATAATTACCCTTTTCAGTATACGTTTATATAAATGAGCTTTGGTGCCCGTTCGAAGGTGCTTGGCAAATGCAAAAGGCATTGACGCACCTGCCATAAACATAAATAATGGCATGATGATATCCCAGAAAGTAAAACCTTCCCATTGTGTATGAGAAAAGTTTGAGGCGAACCAATTTGTTGGTCCCCAATCTAAAGCCCTGGCCAATCGGGTAAGTACGGGTTGGAAAAACACCAGGCAAAATAAGTCGAATCCTCTCAATACATCGAGCGAGCCCAGTCGCTCCGATTTTTGTTCACTCATGAGTTTATTTTTAGTTTATTAAGTTATTGTTGGTTTTAAGATTATTTCAAAAATACGGAATATTAATACACAACGCATCCCGTAGAATCTGCGTTTATTATTTTACAATAATTTTATTTTCTGTGATAAAAAATCATCTTTTATATCCTCAACTTTTATCTCGTAAATTATTCCCAAACTTCCCGGATCAACATGTCGGCAATTAATTTTTGTCCGTTTCCGTTCAGGTGAATTCCATCCAGTGTAACGTTCTCCCAAATGGGAAAAAGTTTTGAATATGTATCGATAAAAACGCAACCTTCATCTTTTACTACCCTTTTTAATTGGGACTGCAACCAGGCAATTCTTTTATTACCTCCTTTGTATTTCTCAAGCAGTTTATCATCGTCTGAATACGGAGGAGGAGAAATCACATAAATTTTAGGATGGTATTTCTGATAAACCGGATGGGCTTTAATTTTCTCCAGTAAAGTTTTCATATTTTTAGGAACGATCTTAAAACTATCATCAAAAACGGCTTTACAATCGTTTGTTCCTAACATGATAAAAATTTTATCCATCCCTTTTAAAACTATGCCGGCCTCATCCATGTATTGATTTACCTGGCGAAGTGTATTCAACTTTTCCCTTCCCAAATTGTCAAATCCAATGGTATTACCCGAAACAGATGTGTTGTAAATAAATTCGGTGAATCTTTTTTTCTTTAATTGGTTCACCCAACCATTTTCCAGTGCTCCATTCGAATCACCAATAACCAATACATTCTCTCCCTTTACACCATCCAATACCCGGCCCGGAATCATTTCGTGTCCTCCTTCGAAAAGGGTTATTTTGACTTTATCGAGATATGTCCGTTCGTCTAAAACTGAATATTTTTCTTTTGGAACCGGATCTCCTGTGGTTTGCCAGTCCATTAAACGCAACATTTCTTCAGCAGAAAAAAGGATTTCATGTTCGGTGTAATCAAAATCGGAGACAATCTTATTAAACATTTTCAGGCTGTGGGTAAAAGGAACATCGCCTCCCAAACATCCATCGTGTATACCATGGTAAATAAACAGTTTGCTGTTTTTGCGCTCCTCAACAGGCGTGTCCATAAAAACTGGAGAACGTTTTATAGCTTCTTCTTTATCAAAATAAGGTTTAAAACCATCAAGCGGCATTCCCGAGGTAACTTGTTCGAGGTGGTGTATATATTTTTCATACTTCTCGCGGCGGCCGTTGCATTGATAATAATAATCCACCAGGTTTGTTATGGAAGCCCATGCCGTAAAAGTTTTCACATGATGTTTTATTTTCATGTAACAAAGCAAGGTAGCGTAACCGCCGCCGCTGCCCCCAACGATATGTATTTGCGTTGTGTCGACATTGGCATTTTTAATGGCATAATCAATCGCATCATCAATATCGCTGAATACCAATGGGCTGCCGCAGGCTTCCGGCTGCACATTGGGACCCCGAAAATTGGGATGAATATAATTGTAATCGTTATCGATACACAATTGCGATACACCATCAACTTTAGAATAGTCGCTGCTCCAGGCATGCAATCTAACAACAAGCGGTCGGGGCTGATCCGACTTTGCGTGAAAAAAATACGCAGGCTGTACGTTTTGATCCACTGTTGAAATAATTTCCACTTTTTTACATTCCGAAGGCCAGCTTTTTTTAGGCTTCTGATCGTTTTGAGAAAAAGCAGTCTGATTTAGAATCACGAGGATAACTGCGATTCTTAAACACGAAATAATTCTGCCTGACGATTTTAGATTAATATTATTTTCCATTTTATAGTTTTAACTCTAAATTTCATTATCTCGACCAGTCGTAACAATGATAAAAAGGCGCAAACGGCTTTTTCGATTTATCGGGCAGGCCAATGGTTTCGATCAACTTTTCGGGCCAGCGATTAGCCTGCAAAGGAATAATCTGAATTGTCCCGCTGATATTTTTCACTTGGGCAGCATCAACCAGGTAGGCAGGAATTGCCGTTGCTTTTTTATTCCCGTTCCCACTTACCAGAGCATTGTGACTAACAACTATTTGCCCATCGATCAATTCAACCGAAATATTGGAACGATCACCGATAATGGCTATCCCGTTCCCTTCGATATCTGTTAAAACGGCAAGCTCAACGTTTGCTCGATTCCCGTTAAAATTAATGTCGCCCTTTTTCATATAATGTACACCAAAATCGTTCAGCATGTGTTTATCAGGAAACGAAGCAAAAGGCCCGTCACCCAACCAGATAAAATCGCTAATGTTTTCAGAAAGTTTAAATGAAATTCCGGCCTCAAGCAAAATCCCGGTTGTATTTTCAGGGACCAGGTTGTAATGTACGGTAAAAATGCCGTTATTTTCAACCTTGTAGCTGATGGCTCCTTTAATATTTTGCCCCGGGAATTTTTCTCCTTTTTTAAATGTTGCCGTCCCGGAAAGGTTGTATGTTTTATCATCCAAAGATTCAGCCACCTCTGTAACTTCATCAGCCGGAAGCAAATGAGGATTCCACGGATAATCGCCGGTTTCTGAGAATTTCTTCATACGAACTGTTTTGTCGTTCACAGTTCCCAGTCGTCCGCCCCGGGCATATAAACCTCCTGTAATCAGACCTTTTTGTGTTGATTTATTTTCAATTTTTACCGATAAATCACTTTTCGAAAATTCAAATTGAAAATCGCCCAGAACAAGTTTTTCCCCTGTCTTATTTAGTTTCCCTTTATCAGAAATGAATTGTTGTTTAACTATTTTCAATCCTTGTTCAGGCAAAAGTTTTATAGAGTGCTCATAAATCGAATTTTGCTCCTTATCGCTGAATTTAAACTGAAGGATCCAAACATCATTTTCCGGATTTTCGGGTAATACCACAGGAATCTCACAAGTTATGGTATCATGCGGATTACAACTTAGATTTAAACTACTAGACTGATAGATTTCCCTGTTTTTAAATAAGGTCCACTTATTATTGAGGACATTCAGATTTAAAAAATCGTACTGGTTATAGATCGATATTTTCAGTTCCTGTTCTCCTGAAATAACCGGCAATTCTTTTTCAATAATCTGCGCAGGTGAATAAACTTTACGAACCTGCCAGAAATCAACTTGTGGTGTCCGGTCGGAATATACGATTCCGTCAACGCCATTTTCATCTTTTGTATCGTAATAAGTAATTGAATCGAGCCAGGCAAAAGTGGTAGGATTATTGATATCAACTGGTTTATCAGCTTTTTGGTAAATTCCCTGATCCTGGAACATCCACACAGCGCCGCCTGCCAGATCATCCCTCCTGAACATTTCCTTCCAGGTATCTTCCATATTTCCAAATGCTGTACCCAGAGCATGAGCATATTCTGTCATAATAAATGGTTTAGTCGCATTCTTCCGATGTTCCCTTGTCCATTCTACCGATTTATAATGGGACGAACTTATGTCGACAAAACCTGGTTCGTCAGGACGAATAGTTGGGCGCTTTGAACTTCTCAAAATCAAACCGGCAAAACACATCGGCCTTGTAGAATCGTGTTCTTGTACATATCTGCCGGTTGCCTCGGTAATTTTTGTTGACGGGTTTTCATTGCCCACGGTCCAGATGATAATACAAGGATGGTTTTTATCTCTGTACAGCGTTGCTTCTGCTCTTCTCAATAACACATCCTGATAAGTCGTGTCCGGTAACAAATGCATACCTGCATTAAACGGGACTTCACAACTGACATAAATACCAAGGCTGTCGCACATATCAAGCAAGCGGTGATCAGGTGGGTAATGAGACGTTCGGATGTAATTGATATTTGCCTCCTTCATCAACATTAAATCGTCCAAAATCTGTTGGCGGGTCATCGTCCTTCCTGTTTCAGGTACTAAATCGTGATGGTTGATGCCGCGCAATTTTACCGGGCTGCCATTCAACTTTAAAACAGCTTTATCAATACTAATCTCCCGGATTCCAACTACCTGTTTCTTTTCCTGGAATATTTCTCCGCTTTTTATCAGCTTAATTTTTAATGTATAAAGAACCGGCGTTTCAGCTGTCCACAAAACCGGCGATTCTACATTTAGATGAAAAATATTATCCGAAGCAGACTGAAGCTGTTTTGTTTTAATTATTGTTTTTCCATCAGGCGACTGCAGTTCAAGTTGTAATTTATACTGATCTTTTAGCTGATTTAGTGCACCTCCCGGTTCAACTAATACATCAACCTGAGCCGATCCATTTGTTTTTAGTTTCGTCAGTACAGTATAATCCTGAATGTAAATATCCGGGGTGCTAAAAACGGTAACATCGCGAAAAATGCCCGACACTGCCCAGCAATCGCTGATATCGAAAAGATAGCCTTTGGGATGAGTCGAAACTCGCACTGCCAAAAGGTTCTCACCATTAAAATCGACATAATCAGTTATATTAAAACTGTTTGCATTAAATCCACCAGACCAGTTTCCAACAAACTTCCCGTTTATAAAAAGATCATATCCGTAAAGCACGCCATTAAACTGAATAAACAGCTGCCGGTTTATAAAGTCAGCAGGAAGTTTAAATGTCCGGCGGTACAATCCTGTACCTTCATCTATGATGTTGTAAGTTGGTTCTGCAAATCCCTGCAATTCCCAATGCCCGGGAACTTGAATATTGGCCCACTTCGAAACATCAAAATCTTTTGTATAAAACAGCGAGTCTCTCCCAATTTTTTCGGAAGGAATGTATTTGAAATCCCAGGTGCCGTTTAAAACCAGAACATTTCCCTCATTAAAAGACAAGGGCGTTTTTATGTTGTTTTCTGATCGCAACGAGCAGGTTAGAACAATAACTGATAATATGCTTAAAAATATTTTTCTCATTTAAGTCCGGTTTTATTCGTGATTATAACTGTACAAATCACCATTTGAAAAGCAGAAACGTAATCGAATTGGCTTTCCTGAGGGAATTGATGTATTTCTTTTCCATTTTATTTGATGGTATATTTCATTACCTTTAAATCTCAAACAATCTTTTTTCGAATAACCTTCCAATGGGTTACCTTTTGCATCCAAAACTTCAACAGCCAGACTGCCTTCCAACACATTTGCATTAACTATTAAGTTATTTCCTTCCGGCAAAAAAGTTGCTGTTTCAAGGAATCCTTCTTTATCACCGGCATGCATCGATACCATTCCATCCAGCCTCCAGACTGCCCTGCCAATCGACACTTTCGTGTTATTATCGGAACAACAATGAATATCGGTAGAGCCGGAATAGTACATCCACATTTCGTCTCCCACAATAACAGGAGTGTTACAAATTCCAAATACCATCCCGTTATCGTATTCGTATGGACCGGCAGGTACTATCGGAGAACGATCGGAACACCGTTTCCAATTTTTACCGTCGCGGCTATGAACCAGCTGAACATCAATAATTCCTTTTTGTCCGGCCCGTGCTTTCCCGTTTTCAAGGGGCTCGCCAATACACCTGAAACGGGTAACCATTCCAAGCCACTGGCTGCCATAATAAAAGGCCGACATATTATAAAATTCAGCATGTGTGCCGCTTTCCAGTTTCCGTGCCGCTTTATGGTCTGTTTCATCTGTTGACATGGCCAGTTCGGGAAATGACCATGTTTGCATATCGTTACTCGTAGAAAGAAACACCTGTCTCCCAAACGAACGCGGATCTTTTGTTTGCTTGTGAAAAGCGAGGTATTCACCACTAACCAGATCCTGGGCAAATGTTATTGTGTCCATCCCCATCAGGATGGGTTCAGGAGCCATTGTCCAGGTAATACCATCAGGGGAATAGGCGTAACAATACGCATGTCTTCTTTTATACCACTCCGGAGAGTTAAATTTTGCTTTTAGCTTATTAATTTCTTCTTTACTGAATCCTTCTTTTGAACCAATGGCTTTGTACCGTTTGGCAGGATCAGTTTCTTTCTTATCAAAAATTATACTGGGGCTGTGAAAGTCGAAAAGGTTGAGCATGTTTGTTTCCCCAACCTGATGAAGCACCGGTTTTTCCCAGTTTATACCATCAACAGATTCTGCATAACAACTTTTTTTGTGAACATTATACCACATCCGGAACAGTCCTGACTTTTCATCCCGGAGAACCGTGCCGTAAAGGGCAGCGTACGGGATTTTCATATATTGATCTTCAAAAAACTCCCAGGGTTTATCCCCTTCAAGTACGGGGTTGGACAATTTTTGGGCAGGATGCACTTTCCTCTCTAAACCTTTTATTTTTGAAATCATAACATCGTCAACAAAAATCTGCTTTTCCCCCCTTTTTAATTTGAATATTTTTTCTGATCCAGTTGCAGAATTGCCGTTAAAAAAAGATTCTGACAAACCGATTGCAGGCAAACAAAAGCCAATTCCAATCCCTGCACTTTTTGTAAGAAAACTTCGCCTGGTAATATCCTTCATTATTTTTGATTTTATCGATGCCCGATGGCTTTTAATTGTTTTTCTGCTTCAGCCCATTTTATATCATTAGGCAAACATCCCGCTTTTGAAGCCAGGGCGGCAACTGCTCCTGTAGCTTCACCCATTGCAACGGCATTACCGGTGACCCTGTAACTTGAATGAGCAACAAAATCGCCACTAATGCAACGTCCGGCCATCATAAGCCCGTCAACATCTTTGGCAATCAATGATCGCAAGGGAATTTCATAAGGTTTTGTCGTAATTTTACTGTAACCTTCCCTTTTATTTCCGGCCTTAGTTAAAGCATGAATATCAACACCAAAAGTTACACTGGTAATCCCATCGTCAAATGTTGCTCCTTTTACAATATCATCGGCAGATATTGTATATAAACCATGTAGCCTGCGGCCTTCCCTGATGCCTATTTGTTCGGCAGAAGCTACAACCTGAAGACCTTCCCAAACACCGCCCAAACTGCGCAATCCTTTAGCAATGCTGAATACCTCTCGGCGCCCGTGGACTGTTGCCGCAGTTAAAGCATCGGTATCGTAAGGTTTTACGCCATATTCATGGTTAACCATCATCAAAATGATATTATCGCGCACATGAAAAAGTTTTGCCACACTGTATGACGGTTCAATCCCCGCCCGGCGAACTTCTCCTTTAAAATTTCGGTTAGGTTCACCGCGCCACGACTGGTCGCCCCCGTAAAAACAGATATATTTTTGAAGCTGTGTTACATCGCGGACAACTGCCAGTGCATTCATGGTTAAAGGTTGGCAAAGGCTGTCCTCGGGGCGCCCGATATCCCACTGGCAGCCCGACATTGCACCAAGGTCGCCATCGCCTGTTGCGTCAATAAAAACTTTTGCACGCCAGGCTTCCCTGCCCGATTTTGATTCTGTAACGATAGTTGTCAGCCGGTTTTGTTCTTTATAAGCAGCAACCACACTGGTAAACAATCTGAATTTCACACCGGCATCAACAAACATATCTTCCAGAAGAAGTTTCATCTCATCGGGTTCGTATACAAAATTGTCGGTATCAGTACCTCTCCTGGCTCCGCGTTCATCAAGTTTCTGAAGTATTTCAGATGTTAAACCAGGTTTGTTGAATTCGAAAATCCAGGTTAACAAACCAGCAGTCCATGTTCCGCCCAAACATCCGTGCATTTCGAATAAACGGACACTGGCTCCGCTGCGGGCAGCAGTTATTGCTGCTGCAATTCCGGCCGGGCCTCCTCCACAAATAATAACGTCAACATTGTCGATTACAGGAATATCTTTTTGTGGCTCTGCAAATTGAGATGAAACAGGTGTTGACTGAGATGCAAACACTTCTCCATTTGTAATAATATTCGGTAAAACAATGGAAGCGGCCACAGCAGATTGGATAAACTTTCGGCGGTGTATTTCGCCTTCATTGTTTTTCCCTTTTATCGATTGTATCATAATATATTTATTCTTTTCTCATTAGTGCAGGTAGAACTTTAACGGGCTGTAATGATTAAAATATAGAAAGTACGAGTTTCATAAAGTCGGTTCAATCGGTTCAATATATAATCAATACGTATAAAAACTCATGTAGGACTATAACATCTGAAAGGAATTGGAATACCGTAATTCCTTTTTTTTTAATTAAGAATTCCGTCTTTGATTTCTAATTCAAAAATTCACAGGAATACGAATTATGGAAAAATAACAGAAGCGAATTCATCATAATGAACCACTTCTGCTATTATGAGTCTACTCCGAAAATAAGATCTTCTCACAAAATTGTGTTTGGATATAATCTTTTTTTTGTTTTCGGAGCAGACTCTATCTTAAACTATTAAAAGGTTAATTTCCGTTCGGATTGGTATCCCACCAAACCGGGATATTTTCAAGGTCTTGACCACCTATTAATTCAATGGCTTTTGCAACCTCATCAGCATTACCGCTATATTCTCTGTCGATGAAAGGAAAACGAGTAATTATTTGTCCTGACGAAGGCAATACATTTGCATTTACCGAATATTTTTTAGCGTATATCTTTGGTAATCTTGTTCGGCGTACTTCAGCCCATGCTTCAAAACTAATTGGGAACAGAGCAAGCCATTTTTGCGTCAGTATCTGCTCGTACTGAATTGTTGCATCCGAAGAGAACTGAACAGGAATATCACTTGCAGGCTCATCGTAATAAGGATAGTTTCCGGGAGCAATTGGAGTTGCAGTACTACTAATATAGCTTTGAATCGAATCACCGGAAATTTCATTTTCTCTCCATTGTTTGATAGAAACTTCAATTCCTTTTTCATAGAATTCTTTAGCAGTACCGCCCATATTCCAGCCCAACCATGCGCCTTCAGCCTTTAAGAACCAGGTTTCAGCAGCGTTCATTACGTTTATTGGTGTTACATATTGATTCCCATCCTTAAAACGAGGACCATACAGAGAATATGCATAGAAATAGTTATACTCAGCAGGTTCCGAGCCACTTGCAAAACCATGATAGCCTCCAACATTTTGTTTATATTCATCAGGATAAGTACTAACGATATCACCTTCTTCAACCGGAGCCCAATATGCTTCCATTCGGGGATCGCCATATCCTTTCATAAAACTCTCCATACTGATACTCATCACATCCTGGTTAAAAGATTCCAAACGAGGCAAACCATTTCCTTCTCCACTAAGATTTGTTACCAGAAATAAGGCATCATCGTTATTATTTTCCAGCATATTACCGGCGGCTATAGCAGCCTCTGCCTCTGTTTTGGCTTTTGCTGGATCGATATCAGAAATACGGATAGCCATACGTAAACGCAGGGTATTGGCAAATTTTACCCATTGAGAAACATCCCCGGAATAGATATGGTCATTTTCCCCAAAAAGATTAAGACTCGGGTTACTTTGCAGCAATCCTTTTAATGCATTAACAGCACTGGTCAATTCATCAAACATCATATAATATATATCTTTCTGGGTATCGTATGGAACAGATTGATTACCGCTACCCGCTTCTGTATAAGGAACAGGCCCCCATATATCAGTAACCTTCTGCATAAGAAATACTTTCCAGATCAATGCTAAATTATATACTCCAACATCATCTGACTGCTCTGCAACTTGCATCATGCTAAATAAACACGGAAGTGCATCAACATATATATCAGTAAAACCGGCTCTTTCCCAACTGGCCCTCATTTGATTTTGATCGTAGGCATAAATGCCACATGCTGTATATCCGCAATAATGCGAAACATGGGTGCTATGCATACGGCTTCCATCATCTGTTGTTTGCCAGGCAATTCCTTTATGCTGAGCCCTAAAAAATAACTCTCCGTATTCTTTGGTTGATAATTCCATAAATTGTGTTTCATCTGTATTTATTTCCATAAAATTATCGGTACAGGAAAATAATACCAGAAGCAGTAGAACTAACCAACACAATTTCATTTTATTATATATAATATTTTTATTCATGTCTTAAAATTTTAATAGTTATCACTATAGGGTCAGTTTAATATTAAGACCGATCGATCTTGTTCCGGGCAGGAAAGCGCTTTCAGATCCTTGACCGTTTCGTGTAAGATCATAACTAATATCAGGATCGAACCATCCGCATGCATTATAGATGTAGAATAAATTCCTTCCAACGGCAGAAACAGTCAGATCTTTTATTAATGAGCTTCTTAATGGTATTTTATACCCTATTGATAATTCACGGAGACGAGAGTTTGTAGCTTCGTGGGTAAATATCTCACCGCAACCACTTGATACACGTCCTCCCATTGATTTTCCATAAGTTTCGGCATCAATCTGGATATCATTTTCAACATACCCGGTAACATTTCCTTCCGAATCGGTTACTTCTCTTACCCCGTCGAACACAAAACCATCGCGTCCGTATAAAGTTTCTTTACTTGTACCACTAAGCAACATTTGTGCTTCTGTAGCAGATTGCCTTATTCCCCCATAATTCAAATCAATAAGAAAATATAAGTTCCAGTTTTTATATTGTAGATTACTGGTAAGCCCACTTCTGAAATCATAATTAAAATTACCGATATCTATTGCTTCCTCATAATCTTCAGAGGTAACAGAAGGCATTCCAATATCATCAACAATTATCCGGCCTGCGTCATTACGTCTAAAACCTTTTGATAAAATTTCACCGTAGGGTTTGCCTACAATTATATAGTTATCACCCATTGACAAGCTAGGCGAACTTAATTCATAATGATCCAGTGTTTCTGTTAGTTCGATAACCTCGCTCCAGTTACGGGAGAAATTCACACCGATATCCCATTTCAATGAAGAGGTTTGAACGGGTACAGCATTGAGCATAATTTCAATCCCTTTATTTTGAATATTACCACAGTTAATATATGCACTGCTGTAACCAGATGAAGGTGCCGATGTTACTCTAACCAACTGGTTGTATGTATTTGATTTGTACCAGGTAAAATCAATACCAAACTTATCTTCTATCATGCGAATTTCCGTTCCAACTTCCCACGATTTTGTATTCTCCGGAATCAACTGTGAAGCAACTTTTGTAGTATTAGGCCTAACATATCCCTGAGTTCCGTTCAAGCTGCGGGAATAAGTCTGGAATATTTGGGCAAAACCAGCTCCGTTACCAACTTCGGCATACGATCCGCGAAGTTTGAAGTAAGAAACTGCTTCCGGTAAATCTATCATGTCGGATACCACACCTGTCAATCCAGCTGACGGATAAAAATAATTATACGGTGAAGGAAGTGTAGAACTCCAGTCGTTACGTGCTGTTACATCCAAAAACAGATAGTTACGAAAAGCTAGTTGTGCAGTTCCATATACCGATTGAATCTGAGTGTGTGCAGCCCTGTTTGTTGTGCTAACTGATGAGCCGTTACCCAAATAAAATTTATTCTCGATTACCAGGCCGCCATCACCGGTTTCAGAATAGATTGAAGAACTTTGATTGTCTTTAATTTCTGCTCCCAGGTTGGCACTTAAATGCCAGTCTTCGGTGAGATCTTTATTTATTCCCAGTAATACATCTGCGTTAAGAGCCTGGCTTTTTGAATAGCCCAGTTCGTATTTACCCAAACCTGAACAAACATATTGAGTATCCCAATAATATTTGTACTCTTCGTCTCCATTATTGAAAGCCATTCGTCCACGGGCCTGTACATACAGCCAATCGTTAAAGTCATATCTTAACGAAGCTACGGCATTTACCCTGTTGCTGGTTGCACCGGCTTCTCTTCCTTCCATTGCCCAATAAGGGTTAACGTTTGAAGTAACTCCCGGAGCCCAGGTTAATTGTTTTTTAGAACCTGCAGAATCGTAATAGTAGGCATCTTCAATATCCTGGGTACGAATGCTTCGTGGCATTTTTACCAATTGCCACATCGGGCTGAAAAGATCATCACCTGCTTCAGGCACGTTTTTATTAGTACTGTGCACCCAGGTTAAAACAGCATCCATTTTCAAATTTTTTATTAATTCAGTATCAATTCTCATATTCACCTTATGACTGTTAGCTGAGTTTACCGGAATTAATCCCTGACTTTTCGAATTCTTGTACGAAAAATAAGCTGTTGCTTTATCATTTCCTGTACTGTATGAGAAACTGTTATTCAGGCTGTAAGATGTTCTGAAAAGATCTTTGATATTATCTTCCTGGGGAAGAAATTTAACGTCTTCTCCTGTCCAGTTTGTAAGCATCTGACCGTCCATTTTTGGCCCCCAACTGGAGAGTGCAGCATTTGGAGAGTAGATTCCGGCATCACCTTGTCCGTAAACGTTTTGAATTTCGGGATACAAATACGGTATCCCAAACAGAGTCTGCGAGTTGACTTCAATTCTGGGTGCTCCCTTTTTCCCTTTTTTAGTTGTAATAATTACAACTCCGTTAGCTGCAGCAGCACCATATAATGCTGAAGCCGAAGCACCTTTAAGTACGTTAATAGATTCAATATTATCAACATCGCCAAATCCTTCATTTGAAGGGACACCATCCATAATTACCAATGGTGTATTGCTTCCGTTAATTGAACGTTCACCACGAATAATAATACGAGATCCGCCTGTTGATCCGGTCATAACTGCAACACCTGCAACCTTACCTGCCAGTGCTGCACCAACATCGCCTTTTGTTATAGTCGCAAGATTATCCACATCTACTTTTTGGGTAACGTAAGTAAGCGATCGTTTACTTTTCTCAATCCCCAAAGCAGTTACTACAACTTCATCAACACCAACCGTTTCTTCCTTCATAACAACAGCAAAAGTTGATTTACCTGCAATCGGAACGTCCTGGGTTTTCATTCCTACAAACGAAAACTCGAGAGTTTCGCTATCAACCGGTATACTTAGAGTAAATTCACCATTGGCATCAGTAACTGTTCCTATAGTAGTACCCAATACAATAACTGACACTCCGGGAAGAGGTAATCCATCCTTATCTTTTACTTGTCCTGAAATATCTTTCTTCTGTTGTAAAGTTTCTGAGTCAATGTCTTTTGATTTCAGGATTGATGGAATAGGAGCATTTTCATCCTTCAAAATCACAATTTGCCGGTCATAAATCCGGTACTCATTTTCAGTTCCTTCAAAAACCTGATCAAGCACAGATTCAACAGTTTCGTTATCTACCTTCACATTAACCTTTCGGCTTACATCTACTGATTTTTCATTATACAGCAATATAAATTCGCTGTTTTCCTCTATCGTCTGGAAAACCTGGCGAACTGTAGCATCATTCAAACTAAAGTTGAATTTTGTTGATTGAGAATAGCTTTCTGCCGCAGAAACTGCGAATACACAAAGCATAAAGACAGTTAGTAGTTTCATTCTTAATAGAATTTTGGCCATACTTCCTCTGGGAAAGTGCAGCAACGTTCTCTTTTTTTTCATAATTTTGAACTGTTAGATTTTAAATATTATTATTTAAATGATTTCGAGAACCGGTTGGCGGGCAGGCCTTCCGGTTTTCATTTTATTAGCCGTTTATTAGTTCATTTTCTTTTCTACGTATATTTTATTTCCTGAAAGTCTGTAATTTATCTTGGCAACATCGCTTAATGCTGTCATCACTTTATCAATTGAATCTTTTAAGTCAAGTTTCCCTGAAATAAGCTCGTTGGTAGGAAAATCTTCAGGAGTAATGATTTCCACATTGTAATATCTTTCCAATTTTCTGAAAATACGATCAAGACTTTCTCTTGAGAACTCGAACCAACCAACTGTCCAGGCAATATATTCTTCGGCATTCGGTACAGAATTTACATTAACATTTTTAGCTTCTTTATTAAAGCTGGCACGTTGGTTAGGCCGCAGTGCAATTTCCTTTTTCCCTAAACCAAACGATCCGGCGGTAGTCATAACAATACTACCTTCAATTAAAATTGCTTCAATATTTGCATCATTTTTATAGGAAAGAACATCAAAATGAGTTCCTAACACCTTAATATCAACCTCTTCAGTTTTTACAATAAAAGGCTGTGCTTCATTTTTTGTTACTTCAAAATATGCTTCTCCTTCCAGGTATACTTCCCTGTTTTTTTTCGTAAACTTCGATGGAAATGCCAGGCGACTCCCCGCGTTTATCCAAACCCGGGTCCCATCTGCCAGTAATATCTCAGATTTTTTTCCGAACGGAATAATCACTTCATTCATTTTAACCTGAACATCCTCTTTCGATTTCTCTACTGAAATATCAATTATACTATCTTCATTTATTACAATCTGATTGTTACTTAATGAAACAGTAGAATTATCTTTTTCAAGGGCGACAGACTCTCCGCTACTTAAAACCAAACAGGCATCATCACTGTTCCCGGGGAATTCGGCACTAGTAAATTTATAAGCAGATTTCTCAGGATTTAAATAATAAACCAATGCGCCTAAGGCGATAGCAAGTATAAAAGAAGCTGCCCAACTTAAAGTCCGAAATGTTTTAAACCTTTTGATTTTTTGTTGATTCAACCTATCAAAACCTTCAATCTTCTGCCACATTAATATGATTGAATCTTCGTCTAAAGCTTTGGAATTATTTTGAAGCAACGAAATTATTTTACGGGCCTTTTGTACCCGACGATTAAAATCCGGATTATCTTCAATAAACTCATTCCACTCATCAGATTTATCGTCATGTAATATCCAGGCTAAAAAGGCTTTATCTTCCAATAACTCTTCGAGACTATAGTTTAAATATTTTATATCCATAAATAAATTTTACATCCTTATTTCAACTGCATAAATAAGTTTAGTTAGCCAGAAAATATTTACGACCATTATAACTGGTAAATAAATTCTTCTAACAGTACAAAGAAGACTTCACCAACTTTGTGGACAAAAAAATGTATGTTTTTTATTTTTCTTTTTGTGGAGTAAAAAGCAAAAACAATGAAAGAATTTCTGCTTCAGAAAAAACCGATTTTAGCTCTTTTATTGCTCTGCAGACCTGCTTACGGGCAGAATCGTATTTTATAGCCATAATTTCGCAAATTTGGACATATTCAAATTCACAGATGTATTTGTAATATAATATCTCGCGTTGTTTTGGAGTTAATATTTGCAGGGCTTTTGAAATAGTTTTTTCTCTTGACAAACGATCTTCCTCTTCAATATAAATACTCTCGGCAGAATTAATAGAAGTAGTTTGCCATTGTTTTTCAGGCTCGTAACCAACTGATAAATTTTGCTTTTTAAGATTAGCGACAAGTTTTCTTCTTAAAGAGCGTAACAAATAAAATTTGATGTTATCGGTTTCGCCGAGATTTTTTCTGGATTTAATCAGGTCGAAAAACATATCCTGTATTGAATCTTTGATCAGATCGTCATCATCCATGAAGTTTTTCCCGTATCCAAACAACAATTGAACATAGTTATAATAGATATGGGAAAGTGCATATGACTCGCCCGCCCTAAAATCATTCCATATTTTTTTATCGGAAACCATTTTTTACATATGGTTCAAATATAGATGTATTAAAAAGAAGATTAAAACATAAATTTATTACAAAATAGTTAATTAAACCAGAGATTCTGTATGCTTTTAATACAGCTAATAGCTCAGAATATACTTTCCACTCTTTAGGTTCACACAAGAATTAATATTTTGATAAACATTTCTTTGCCCGTCCAAAATATATTCTTTTATGGTTTCCGGTAATACAACTTCAGCCTCGATCCCAACAGGAATTTCAAGAGACATTTTAATCATTTCTCCATCCAGTTCCCAGTTAACAGAGATTCTGCCAAAAGGTGTTTCTTTAAAAGTTTTTGCCCATGTTATTCCCTTTGGAATCTGAGGTTGAATGATTACCTTCCGATACATGGGAATGTTTTCTGCCTGACGTATTCCACCAATTGCCTGATAAAACCACGAACCAATTCCGTTGTAACAATTATGAATGCGGCTTCTATTGCCGTTCCAGTGCTCCCAGGTTGTTGTTGCTCCGTTATCGATCATATACAAATACCCGGGATAATCTCTTTTTTTCAACATGAAATACATTAAATCTGCTTCCTGATTTTCCACAGCCCACTGTGTAATCACAGGAATTCCGACCAATCCACAAGCCAGGTGTCCATTCCAGTTTATATTTGTCTCATTATAAAATGACTGCTTTACTTTCTCGTACAGATTCTCAGGTACCACACCGGCAATCATCGGGAAAGCCAGATCAATCTGTGTACCTGTTCCGTAACTATTACCTGTTTCAGAAAAATAAACTTCATGAATTTTCTTTTGAAGCTGCTCTTTTTCCTTTTTATACAAATCCGCATCTTCCGTTTTTTCCAACACCTGTGCAATTTTAAACATCTGATCGTAACAAATGGCCAGGTACGAATTATTTACCACATGAACCGATTCTTCAGCAGTTTGATCGATTCCATCGGGAGTCGCCCAGTCACCCAGATACCAGTTTCGATAATCGGTATTCGGCCAGGGTTTTAACAAACCATCAACAGTGTATTTATCAACATATCCCAGCCATTTTTGCATTACAGGATAATACTTCTCAAGAATTTGTTTGTCGCCGTAATTCAAATAAGTATTCCAGCTTGCCGATATAATAAATCCACACCAGTAAGGACCTCCGCCTGCATTATACGGATTGGGGGCAGTGTGTGGCATACCTCCGTCTTCCCTTATTACGTCGGCCCAGGCCTGAAGCCAGTTAGTGTAAAGCGGCCCCAGGTTAAACATGGTTTGCGCTGTTACAGTTGATGCATTTCCATCGCCGCCATAACCAAGCCTCTCAATTTGAGGACAGTCTACCAGATCGCCCCCGATACTCAAACAACGAAGCGTGTAAAAAATCATATTGTGAATAGCATTCAAATCCGGATCGGAACATTCAAACCCCGAAGCCAGCTCGTAATCAGTATGAATGAGATAAGCGCTAATTGAATCGGGATCAGGCATCTCTTCCAGGCCGCTTATCCGAATATATCGAAATCCGTGATAATTGAATTTATTCTGAAAAACCTCAGGAGATGCGCCCGACGCAATGTATTTATCGTATTGATTTCTATCATTGAACATCCCTTCGTTAGTAAGATGATCGCAGTATTCCAGCTTCACTTCCTGAGCCTTTTTCAAATCCTTAAAATGCACTTTCACCCAGCCGGTCAGGTTTTTCCCCATATCAACAAGAAATGTGTCTTTTGAAAGCTCCACTACCGCAGTTGGATTTAGGGTGTCCTGAATTTTATTTAATTCTGTCATCTGTGGGCTCACCTCGTGTTCCGGAACTTCTATCACTGATACTTTGTGCCAGCTCCGGTTTATGTCATCCACCGCTAGATCGGTTTTAATTAGCGAACCATCAACGATTTCTCCGCCAAAACGATGCGGTCTCCAGTTACCATGCCGGGTATAACTACTTTTTCTGCCCTGCCAGGATGAATCGGTTTTTACTATGATTTCACTACGATTATTCTGCACCTCTTCAAGCTGTGCTTTTACAACGGGACCATTATTCACAACTCCCGGAAGACCTTCGGTGTACCAGCCACTCCCCAGCCAAAGGATTAAGTCGTTCTTTCCTTTTTTTACGTAAGAAGAAATATCGTAGGTATTTACCAGCGAGCGCTTGTTAAACTGCGAGACTGCCGGAGTAAGCACCCCGTCACCAACTTTTTCCCCATTTACAAATACCTCGTGATAACCCAGGGAATTAACATGTAGCAAGAATTTTGAATCGATCTCCAGTAATTCAAATGATTCGTATAACTGTGGGCATTCCTGGTAACCGGCACCGGTATTAAACGAGATGTATTCGGCCTGCCAGTCGTTTTCATTCAACAAGCCTATACCAAACTCAGCAGTTTCGCTCCAATTTGAGATATTCCCTGCTTCATCTTTAACACGAATTTTCCAAAATGCATGAGCTCCTGCTTCCAGTTCATTACCTTCATAAACTATCCAAACCGACGATTCTGATTCTGTCATTCCCGAATCCCAAAGGTCAGCCTCGCCTTCTTTTAACAAATTTTTTTCGCTGGCTACCAAAACCTGGAAAGCCGATTGTTCCGTGCCATTTTGTTCACTTTTGATCTTCCAGCTAAACCGGGGAACAGTAGTATTTACTCCGGTTGGATTGGAAAGATTTTCGCATTTAAGATCATACACATTCAGAGCCTCATTATTTCTACCACAACTCCAAACAAGCAGGCATCCCAAAAGGAGCAAAATAAGGTTTTTCATAAATGTTGGTTTAGTTTAAGTTTAGTAAGTTAAGTATATCTATTGGTTCATTCCTCCTTAATTTTTAAAATCGCCCGGATATTGCAAATCCTGAATAACTTTTCCTCCCGACAAACGAATCCAGGAACGAAATCCCGGCTCGCCTTCTGTCAGCTCAATCACGCGGGCTCCGTTTGGTTTCAAATTGTTGTAAACCGTATCGCAGCCACTATAACGTCCGTAAATAAAAAACATATCATTCCATTTAACCGCGAAATCGCTGTCGTGGTCGTGACCAACAAAAACAGCCTGAACATCGCCCATTTCTTTCATCGAAACGAACATACCTGAATTAATTTTTGGAGAGGCCACATTTTCCATTCGTGTTCCTCTCATGTATCCTTTCTCCTCATCTTTCGAAGCTTCTTTGTGTTCGGGCAGCGGAATATGAAAAAACGCAAATGATGGAATCGGAACACCCCCGTTTTGTTTGGTAAAAGCCTCGCTTGTTTTTCGGTACCATGCAATCTGATCGAAATGAATGTGCCCGTAACTTTCTATTCCTTCAATTGTAGAATAGGCATTTGAATCGAAAAGATAAAATACCTGTTTAATTTTATCATCTTCTGGGGAACGAAGTGTTAAAAATGAATTCGTAACACCGTAAATTCCTTCAGTACTAGAATTCACACAATAAGGAATACTTTTAAGAATATTATATAATTCTTCACGCGACTTGTCAAATTCATCGTCATGATTTCCAAAGGTAACAGCAAATGGAATTTTGCGCTGTGATATTGGCTCCATTATCTGACGTATAGAATCTTCAGCCGGGCCTCCGAAAATGGTATCTCCCGTGTGAATAACCAAATCAGGTTTCTCCAGGTCGAGCATCTCGTTCACATTTTTCAATGCCCTTTCCGAGCGGGGATCTCCGGCAATATAATGCGTATCGGCAAATTGAAGTATTTTAAATTTTCCGTTTTTATTAAACGTGAAATCCTCTCCTAATAATGCAGCCGGAGTTGAATCGCCTACTCCTTCTGTTATAATATTTGCAGTGGCATCAGTTGCTATAATACCTGCAACACCAGCCAATGCAGAGCTTTTTATGAAATTTCTCCTGTCAATATTTTTCATTCCAATAAATGATTTTGAATCTAGTTTGAACTTTTTTAAAACTGTGGTTTAACCGGTTGAATACCGAGTTCGTCTGCGAATTTAATAGTATTAACAATATCGTTAACCAGAGGAAAATCAAAACCGTACTGAAATAACAATTTTAAAGTCTCCAACGAATCTGTGCCAAAATAATTTATCTGTACTCCGTTTTCCTTTAGAACACGTGCAAATTCTTTAAATTCAGGAGTAATCTTCCGGCGCAACTGAATAAAATCAGCCTTCATGGCAACGGTAGCATTCACATAATCCCAGTTGGCATCCTGCCGGTCCATATTACAGATCATTATAGCAGGAACCTGTTCTTTTGCATTTTTGGCAGCTTCTGCGCCGCAAGCTAAAAAAGCCTGGTGCAGACGATCCTTTTCCAATAATAATTCAGCAGCCATTACCGGGGTTTCTTTTTCCCCTTTTACATGAATATTCAACCAGATATTTCGGGGCATCACAGCCAGAGCTTCTTCGAAAGTCGGGATTTGTACGCCTTTAAACTCTGGAGATTTCCAGCTGCCTGCATCCAGTTTTTTTATTTCTGCCAGTGTGAGATCCGCAACCTTTCCTGTGCCGTTGGTAGTACGGTCGACTGTGGCATCGTGAAGAACAACCATTCTCTTGTCTTTGGTCAGCCACACATCCATTTCAATCATATGAGCGCCGGCCTTCACTGCGGCATTAAAAGCTGGAATTGTATTTTCAGGATGCGTTCCCATAGCTCCCCGATGGGCGCAAAATCCTTTTTCCGGAAGAATTATTTCCGACTTACTTTCTGTTAAATTCTGTCCAATGCTTATCTGAATTGACAGATAAAAAGCGAACAATAAAAAAAACGACTTCATCATATTTTAGGTATCAGTTGGTATATATTTTAATCATTCAGAGTTTTCAAAACTTTCAGCAATTCAGGGCTTCCTTCAATTTTACCTTCTTCGTTAATGCGGGTGAAGTTAGCTGTTTCGTATAAAACATAACCTTTGATTTCATCATTTCCTTTCACCATTTGCAATTCTGATTCAGTACTTAAAAATGGCCGTTCGAAAGCAACTCCGTGAAAATCGCCTTGAAAATAAAAAGGTTTATTGGCATTTTCAGCGGCGGTGGCAAAAATATTTAGAATCCGGTCTAAATTCTCGGGACGCACTTTAAAAACACCTCTAAATTCCAGTTCATCTGCAATTTCTTTTACCCAGGTTTTCCACTGCCATTGTATGTTTGGAGGAAGGCTTGGTAATTTATTGGGACGGTTGTCGGGCATTATTAAATTCGAGAGAAGATGAATCGTTATATTCTTGCCTTCTGATTTGATCAGCTTCCGGGCTTCACGCAAAAATGTTGTATACGCGTCGCCATTTACACGACTAAGCGTTGTATAATCAACCTTTCCGTTACAAGCTTTTACCGACGGTTCATTATATCCATAATTCCAGTAATCCGGTAAATGCGCATGGTTCGATCCTCTAAAATTAATACCATCCACACCGCGGTCGAGACAAAACCGGACCATTCCCAGCCAGTGTTCCCTGACTTCCGGATAAATGGGATTTAAATGTCCGGGCAAATATTCCGGCTTGCCCTGAACAAAAGCCAGGTACCCTTCTTTGTCCAGTGTTGTATAATCGGCCTCATTGTAATCGCCAAAAGCATAATAATCGCGGTAATGATACTTCATTTTGTCCGGATCATTAATTTCTTTAATTACTTCAGGCATTTGAAAATATCTCATTATCTGCCTGCGGATTTTTGAGTGGTAAAATGTATTATTGTGTTCTTCCAGTGTTATCGGCCCGGTACTTAAAGTATGAGGTAGAATTTCATTATCAGGCTCCACCAGCTCAACAATATTTCCTTTTTCGTTACTGAAGTTACCCTGTTCATCGGCCAGAGAGCATTTTATGAGCACATAATTATGACCTTTTGGAATTTCCAGATTTTCGAGATGAAGAATCCGGCATTCTCTCCAATACGGAAAACGGTACCTTTTTTCCATCGAAACGCGAAAGGAAAAAGTCCCTTGATAAGGTTTAAAGTTATTATTTGAGGCACTTGTAAAAATTGACAGGTGCTCTTTTTTTATGCGGGTTTCCCTGTGGTCGCCTTTAACCAACCTGATTGCAGAAATTGTTTTTCTCTTTGGAGTAACAGCCGGATTTCGCTTCAGCGTTTTATCGGGATTTGCTGCAACAAAAGGACGCACAATCGGAAAAATACCGCGTATATCTTTGTAAGCAACAGCTCCTTCGGGAACCGGCATGGTTGAAGGGAGTATCGCACCAAAACCGCCCCCTTCGAAAGGTTTTATCTCAGCATAAAATTCAATGCCATATTTATGAGCTGATTTTGCAGCTTCTTCCAGCAAATCGAAACCGTGCGGATAATCTTCATACAAATTCCAGTAGGTATCAATAATCCACTGATGTCGTTTTACACCGATCGATGCCAGAAATTTATGTAGCCCGTCCAGCTGTTCCTTATTAAAAAAACATTTGTTTTGCCGGTAATAATCTTCGTCTCTGGGAACAGGTGTTCCATACCTGCTTCCATTGTGATTAATGATAATATTATCGGTATAATCAGTAGTTGCCATTAGCATTTTTTCACCGCTCTCAAACGGATTCGTTTCGCTGAGCGTGGTAAAAGAAGTGAGGTTTCCCAAAGCAACCATTCCTCCGACTCCATAAAGCGAGGAGGATAAAAAAGATCGTCTTGTTAGTTTATCGGTCATTAGGTTTATTGTTAGATTTCAATTTTTCTTTATGAAATTGTATAACTAAACAAATCAGCATTTTTCATATAGAACCGCAGCTGAAGCGTTTTCCCGGAAGGCAGATTTGTATGGTTCTTCCATTTCACTTTTTGATTTACGGAATCAGTAGTAATAACCATACAATCTTCTTTAGTATAACCCGGAATTTCACTTCCATCCGGATTGAGCAACTCAACCAGTATTTCTCCCTTTGATGCATCTGCATTTATAAACAATTCATCACCTTCAGGAATAAAAGCAGTAGTTTCAACAATCCCTTGTGCTTTCGCCGCTTGTAAAGAAACCATCCCATCGATTCGCCAGGCTGCACGCGCAATCGACATTTGTTTTTCAGGCAAATATCCTCCGTGGGTGGTCGTCATGGCGGTGTAATACATCCACATTTCGTCACCCACGATTACCGGGGTATTGCAAACCCCCAGAATACTGCCGGAATCATACGGATATGGTCCTAAATCGATGACAGGTGAGCGGTCGGAACATCGTTGCCAGTTTTTCCCGTTACGGCTGCAAACAAGCTGCACACGAATGGGGCCATCATCGCCACTTTGTCCCGGGCCTTTCACTTTAGGCGACCCGGTTCTTTGAAAAAGCGTAATCAACCCCAACCATTGTCCGCCATAATAAAAAGCCGACATATCATAGATTTCGGCATGTGTACCACCATCCAGTTTACGGGCCTGTCGGTTATCAATTTCATCGGCTTCCATTACAAGTTTTGGCTCCGTCCAGTTTTGCATATCCTTACTTGTCGACAGAAATACCTTTCTCCCCTTATCATCCGGGGTGCTTTTATTTTTATGAAATGCCAGATATTCTCCGGTTCGAGGATCTTGTGCAAGCGTTATTGTATCTCCGCCCATAATAATTGGCTCAGGGTATAAATTCCAGTTTATACCATCAGCTGAATAAGCTGCAGAATAAGCACTGCTTTTATTGTACCAGCTAAAATTTTTATGACGTTGTTTTAGCTGAAGAAAATCTTTTTCGGAGAATGAACTTTTGATGCATCCAACCGCTTTGTACCTTTTTTTAGGATCAGTTTCAATCTTATCGAAAATGATACTGGGGCTATGAAAATGAAACAGATTGATTTGGTTCGTTGCTCCAAACTGGCCAAGTTCAGTACGATTCCAGTGAATACCATCTGAAGAAGTGGCGAAATAATTACTCTTTAAACGATTGTACCACATTTGAAACAGACCGCTTTTTTTTTCTTGTATAACAGAACCGTAAATATAAATTCGCCTGTCTTTTTTCCCATCGTATTCTTTACCTTGTTCCCAGGACATATCGGCCTCCAAAACAGGCTTCTCCAGTTTCCTTGCAGGATGAACTTTGCGAATAACTTCCTGTGACCGGGAAATCATAGTTGAATCGGCAAAAATCTGCTTCTCTCCCCTTTTTAAGATACTGATTTTCGATTCAGGATCAGAAAAGTCTTCAGGAAAAATCATTGCGGATACTCCACCAAAACTAACACTCAGTCCCGCTACTGAATTAAAATACAAAAATGTTCTGCGTGAAATCCTGTTCATCATGACATTACAGTTACATATGTTCTTCACATTTTGCAATCATGGCATCCAATTGTGCAGCATCTACCGATCTTTGATTTTCAGGAAGAATGGCGCTCATTTCTTTCACTTTTTGTAAATCTTCCCGGGCTTCCCTAAATTTTTTTAATTCGATATAAGCCATCGCCCTGAAAAACAGAGCCCTTTTGTCGTTCTTAAAATACTTCAATCCTTCGGTAAAATCAATTACAGATTCCTGGTATTTCTCCATCTGGAAATTGTACCGACCTCTTGAAAAGTAACCTACATACGGTTCACAACCAATCAGTTTTTCATGTAGTTCGTCTACCTTATCAAAATCCTTTAAAGCAGAATAACAACTCACCAACATTTGCAGCGCCACCACATGACAATCTTCCGTAGCCAGAATGTATTCCAAATCTTCAATGGCCTCATTGTAAAGCGATTTGGCCCTAATTTTTAATTCCGCCCTTTTCAGTCTGTAATCCTCGCTGTTATTTAATTTTATAATTTCAGTGTAAACCTTGTTGGTGTTCTCGTAATCTCTTTGCTGGTAATATAAGTCGCCAAGAGTCATCCATGCGAAAAGATATTCAGGATCCATCTCCAGTGCCTTCCGACTTTTTTCAATAGCTTTTGGAATGTCGCCCGCAATAAAATAAGCCAGTCCCATATCGCCATACTCTTTCACACCTTTCGTTTCCAACTTTTCAATCATTTTAATACACTCACCGGCATACCTTTTTGCCTGTGCCTGATCTCCCGACTCGCTCAACATTACTGCTTTCAGATAGTAGCCGTGATAATCGTCCGGATTTTCGGCAATCTGAGCATCCGCATCATTAATAATGGTGCTTAAATCTTTTGTCCGCATGTTATACTCGGCCACGGTATTGGCATAATTCTCCGTGCCGGTATATTCGTCCTTTATCATGTGCCAGTCGTCGTAGTCGACATTTACAAATTCAGGGATGTTGGCTGCCTTCAAATCCACAGTCAGCTGCTCCAGCCAAATCGGAGGAGTGTCGTTGCCATTCTCATCGATGTGAGTGAGAAACAGCTGCGTATACGGACCAAAGTATTTGGTTAAAAAAATCAGCCACTTACTGTTTGGAGAAAACGAGTGCCAGGAATTCATCTCGTTTGTATTGCAATTCATTAAACGCGGCTCTCCTCCTTTTGCCGGCATGATGTACAATTTACTGTCGGATTGCAACAGCATGAAATTCTTTGCTTTACAAAATACAATCCATTTCCCGTCGGGAGAGTAGCGTGCGAAATAATTGCTCATTTCATTGTCAGAAGCTCCTTCTATTGCCACAGGCTCGCCACCGTTTCCATCGTTCCAGGGAACACGATAAAGGTCGAATTTAAAATCCTTTCTCCGGTTGATATAATCGTCTGCAAAACGCATGTCGAGCACCACATTTGTTTGAGCTTCCAACGAAGTATCTTTGTTGTAAACTGCCCTCGAAAAGGTAATTTCGCTCATATCGGGCGCCCATGCAGGAGAACTCTGTACATACTTTTGATCGCTTGCGCCCTGCATTTCACAAAAGTGTTTTTTCTGAATGTCGTAATAAACAAGCATTCCTTTCACCGGGAAGAAAAGCTGCGAATACCAAAAACTCTTGTCCACAGGAACGAAAATGGATTTGTCTTTTACGGTACTAATGGCATATTTCCCGTCGGGAGATATTTTGGCAAGCAAACCAAATGTTGGGACATTATCTTCCCGTTTATAATCAGTCCACGAAACAATATTTTCAAGCCCCAGCTTTGTAACTTTTTCAAGGGGTGCAATGGCATAATTACCCTTATCGTTTCCGTAATCCACGTCCATGGCAAAACTGGTCCCGTCTTTCGAAAAGCTATGACAGTTAGCACAAACCGGCATATTTTCCAGCATAATGTGCTTTTTATCTTTCGATACATCGCCGATGTACCATTGCAATCGATCGCGGTATGTATTGGCATAAGAAAACGGCAAAGGCGTTCCCCGATAAAAGATGGGAGCATTTACCGAATCCTTTGAAAAACGGAAGGTGACACTCCTTTCCAGGTTCTTGTTTTTTATTACAAATTGAATATCCTGATTTTTTGACTTTTGTTTCAGCTCTTCCCACAATTCAACATCGGGTTTAAATTGAGTTTCGCTGGTGGTGGTTTTAAATGAAAAATCTGCAACACTAAACTGTATCTTCCACTTTTGGTCTCCTTCTCCAGCTGATTTCCAGATAAAAGATGCGGGAGAAAAGTCTGCCGGGAAAACCGAATTCATAAAGGGATAGATAATGACTGTTTTCTCTTCATTTGTAACCTGAATATTTTCGAAATTCCTTTGTTGATTCCAGAGCAAGGTGGCACCGGTTGTTGCGTCAACTTCCTCGTGAAAACTCCTGTTGGGTGAACAATCAACCGACATTTTGTTAGATGCTGAAGAACTCCCGGATACGCCGGATTGATAATCCACGATTAAGACTAATATCAGAATAAGCAACACTGAAACGGTTATTGCAACGATGCTTACCAATCTTTTTTTGTTCTTCATAATTCAGGTTTTGTAAATCTACTTCGTTATTTCGAAAAAGAAGTTACATTCCGTTTACTTTTCTGTTAATCCTGTTAAATCAGACGTCACTTTAAACGTGCCTCCTCCTTCGATAATTTTGGCAGAAAAATTCTTTCCTATTTCCATATTTGAAGATGTGTTTAAACGAACTTTTTTCCCTTCACAACTATTTTTGATCAGGATCATTTCTCCATCTTTTTCAAAAATACACCCGTGAATATTAATGTTTGTTTCATAAAAATCAGGTACTTTAATATCACTCAGATAATCAGGATATACCTCCTCGCCATAAATTACAATTGCATCATTTTTAATCCTGGAATTAGTAAGCATAATCATATTAATCGGGGTAGTAATCATCATTAAAGGGACGTTTTCGTTGTGAACCACTTTTACATTATCGAAAATAATATTTTCCTGAACAGGTACTTCGGCTCCCGGATAATACGACCGGTTGTACCTACCCATATCAAACTCAAAGGAAAAAGAAATGCGGGGTTTTTCGAGCTGGATATTCCTGAAAATAATGTTCCTGACTCCGGCAGTATAAGCAACTTCATCCTGAGTTTTTACCCATGTAATTCCGTCGAGCACTTTAGTTCCACTTTCGAAATCGGGGCGGGTAACCGATTCATAAAGTTTGCCATCGGGTTCCATTTTTACACGGTAAATTTTCCCGTTTGAAACAACGGCATCCGACTGCTGAACCTTCATTCCTTTTTGCCAGTCGATCCATGCTCCTGCAAGCAGTCTGCAAAAAAAGCCAACCGTTTTTTCCTGGTTCAGATCGTAACAATTCTCAATAATTCCGTCTTCAATCCACCCCATCTCCGGGTTCGATGTGGAATAATCCTGTCCGTTTAAAGCAATGGCATCATCGAAAGTCTGGAAAACGCCGTCTCTAATAGTAAATCGCTTGCCGGGTCCAAAATGAATTCCGTCCTTTCGTCCTTTAATTATAACATCTTCAATAATAACATCCTCGAAACGACTGATATGCAAACAATACTGGCAACCGGTGAGATCGAAACAACGCAATCCTTTTATTTTCAAATCTTTTACATACAAAAAACCAAGTACCCCGCGAAGTCCCAATACCAAATCGGAACAATTATCCACGCCATTTACAATTACATGCAATCCTTCCAGGGTGATATGGTCGTCGTATTTTTTTGTTAAAGCTCCGCGGTTGATAAACAATTGAGCAAAACTACCTTGCTCATTCATTTTTTTCAACGAAACTCCATTTCCAAAAATAACACTGGTATTACTTCCTATATACAAAGTTTTGGCAATTTTATAAACGCCGGGCTGACTAACAACAATCGTTCCTCCCAAATCGAGTGCTTTTTGCATGGCTGCGGCATTCTCTAATCCTGTGGCTTCGGTTGAAAATCCAAAAGAAGCAACATCGGTAAATCCCTCTGCATTTAAGTTGTAAGTTGTAAGCATAAAAATGCACGATACCCAAGCAATGAGTTTCATCCTAGTCATATTCATAAATTTAGTTGGTTTAGATTAATTAAATAAAAACTGTATGCTGTTAATTCTTCCCCCATTCTTTATTAGGTTCCGATCCCATTTTAAATTCCAAAACACCACCTTTTGTCAGCTCTTTGTAGCTAATTTTAGTTTTATTGAATTCTTTTCCGTTCAGTTTAGCCGATTGGATATAAAAATTCTCATCGCTCAAATTATCAGCTTTAATAACAAATTCGCTTCCTATACTGAGTTTTATCTTTGCATACTGATAAGAAGGAGTACCAATATCATACATGTCGGAACCGGGACAAACCGGGTAAAATCCCAGTGATGCAAAAAGATACCAGGCACTCATTTGACCGCAATCGTCGTTTCCACACAATCCATCGCGCGAATTGAAATAAAGCGTCTTTTTAATTTCGTTCAGTACTTCCTGTGTTCTCCATGGTTTTCCGGCATAGTTATATAAATACGGAACATGATGGCACGGCTCGTTTCCCTGCACATACTGCCCAATCAAACCGGTAACATCTACCGTGAGCCCGTCGCCATAAACTTTTGGCTCCAGAATAAACAGTGAATCCAGTTTCGATGTAAACTTTTCTGCTCCGCCCAATAATTCAATCAAGCCATTAACATCGTGCTGAACGTGCCAGCTGTATTGCCAGGCATTTCCTTCGGTATAATTTCCACCGCCGGTGCCTGAGTGAGAGATTTTAAACGGGTCGAAAGGAGTTGCCCAGCTTCCATCTGAATTTCTGCCACGCATAAACGATGTACTCTCATCGTACAGATTCTTATAAAAACCGGCCCTTTTCGAGAAATATTCATAGTCCTTTTCATTTCCCAGTTTCTTTGCCATTTGGGCCACACACCAGTCGTTGTAACACAATTCAAGCGTTCGCGAAACAGATTCGGTCTTAATAGAATCGGCCGGTAAATAGCCGTAACGCATATACTTGGGCCAGTCGGTTTTAAAGTTGTATTCGCTGCTGGTTGAACTGTGTTTTATGGCTTCGTAAGCAAGAGCCGTGTCAAAATCATCAACACCCTTCAAATACGCATCAACAATTACAGGAATCGAATGGTTCCCGATCATACAAAATGTTTCATTAATTCCATACTCGTTAATGGGCAATTCTCCTATTTCGCGGTAACGCTGCAGCATTGAATTTATAAATTCATTGTTTTTTTCGTGGTTGATAAGCACGTATAAAGGATGGGTTCCACGGTAAGTATCCCACAACGAATAGTTGGTATAATAATCTCGGTTCCCGTGATGTACTTCACCGTCCCAGCCGCGATAACCACCGTCGACATCAGAAATAAGGTTAGGCGAAACCATGTTGTGATAAAGTGCTGTGTAAAATATTGTTTTCTTGTCGCTGTCGTTGCACTGAATTTCAATTTTTGAGAGTTCTGTTTCCCAAACTTTGCGTGCATCTTCAGCAATTTTTTCGTGGTCCCATCCCGGAATTTCAGTTTGTGTATTTTTTACGGCACCTTCTTCACCGGCAGTTGAAATTCCAACCTTTACCTTTATCTCATCATTTGCTCCAAAATCCAAAACAATTTTACAGGCTGTTCCTTCAACTTCACTTTTATTACCCGTTTCTCCATCAACGTAAGTAATATAACTTTCAAAAGGTTCCGAAAATTCGGCATAAAAATAAATGTACTGATTCTTTACAAAACCTGCTGATTGCCTGAATCCTGTAACTTTATTCTTATCAAGAACCTTTAAGTAGCTCTTTACTGTATTATCCTGAATACCGTGATCGAGATCGATTATAATCTTTCCTTCTTTATCTTCCTCAAAAGTATATTTATGAAATCCGATCCTTTTGGTGGCTGTCAACTCTGCTTTAATACCATAATCGTCGAGATGTACCGAATAGTAACCGGGTTTAGCAATTTCTGTTTCCTTTGAAAAACGGGAACGATAACCTTCATCGGGATTCTCTTTTGATCCCGGTTCAAATTTCACTTCACCTGTAATGGGCATAAACATCACGTCGCCCATCTCCCCAACACCGGTTCCACTAACATGTGTATGAGAAAAACCCATTAAAGAATTATCTGAAGCATGATATCCAGAACACCAGTCCCAATCTTCTGTATCGGTATCGGGACTTAATTGTACCATTCCGTAAGGGACAAGCGCTCCGGGATAAGTGTGACCATGTGCATCGGTTCCGATAAAAGGATTAACAAAATCGGTTATTGGTTCTGATTTTCCGGTTGGTTGATTACAAGAAAGACCTACCATCATCAATAACACGACATATAAAAGCTGTTTCATTATTTTTCTCTTTTGCATAATTATATTAAGGTGATCAGGATTTTACGATAAAAGGTACCTCCCAAAAAGGGAGGTACATTCTTTGAAACCTAACTTAACTAAACTATGAAACCAATCTTCTACGCCATAGTTTAGAATGTATACGTACGAGCTGAAATATGGGACTATACTTTTTTTATAATTTTTACAAAAAAAGAAGTTCGCGATAGGAGTTTCGGACTTCAACGAGACTTATTAATATATTCATACTGAGATTAACAGCGACAGTCGGTTTCCGTTTTAACAAGCTCGGAATCTCATTCTTGTTCTTAATTCTGTTCTTTAGGATTACTCATTCGGTTGATATAATTTCTATATTTAGCCCACTGAAAGACTATGACAAAACTTAAACGGCCACAAGGTTCAAATCTGTTGTTGGAACATGCATTCAGGCAATATCATGCTCCCTTGTATTTTTACGCCCTTAAGTTTATCGATGATAATGACCATGCAAAAGATATCGTTCAGGATGCATTTCTGAGCTTGCTTAAATCGGGTGATGAAATCCAAATCGAAAATCTGAAAGCATATCTTTTCAGAACAGTGAGGAACAACTGTTTAAACCACATAAAACATACTCTTGTAACATCTGAATTTGCACAGACCGAAAAGGAACGAATCAGCCGGGAGATTAATTTTTATGATACTCATCAAACACTGGTTGAAAAAGAACTGCAGGAAAAGTTAACCGAAGCAATCAGCGCACTTCCAGAAAAATACAAGGTCCCGTTTCAGCTTAGCCGTTTTGATGAACTTTCGAACAAAGAAATTGCAGAAAAACTGGATTTGCCCGTTAGAACAGTTGAAACTCAAATTTATCGCGCGTTAAAAATACTTCGCGAAGACCTTATAAATAAAGGACTTATACTCTTCCAGTTTCTTTTTCAAAAAAAATATAAAAATCTTTGACGTAGATTATTCTCTTCGGTTGTCGTAATAGCAAAGACGAAAAAATGATAATCGAAGATATATATATAAGCCTTATTATCCGGTACCTGAAGAAAGAGATTTCCGAACAGGAAAAGAAAGAACTCTTTCACTGGGTGTACGAAAAAAAGGAGAACGAAAAGTTCTTTTACCACCTGAAAGATATCTGGGAAACAGCACAATACGAAAGCATTGCAAAAGGAGCAAATACAGATGCCGAATGGGAAAAACTGGCGATGGTTGCTATTCAGGAGGAAAGCGGCCATTTCCAGGAAAAGAAATCTGTTAAACGTTCACTTTACCGGGTAATTCAAATTGCCGCAATTGTAATAGTAACCTTCGGAATAGGCTTTATGGTTCAGAAATATATGCCACAAGAAGAGCAGTATGCCAGTGTAAATGTACCTTACGGAGCCAAATCGGAACTGGAACTTCCAGATGGAAGTAAAGTGTGGGTGAATTCAGGTTCTGTATTAAAATACCCGACCGACCTGAACAGTAAAGAAGTGAATATTTATCTGGAAGGAGAAGCCTTTTTCGACATTACCAAAAATCCCAAACGTGCAGTAAATGTAAAAACTTCTACCATTAACATTCAGGTTCACGGAACTACTTTCAACGTAAGGTCCTATGCCGACGATGATGTTGTTGAAACTACCTTATTGGAAGGTTCTGTTTCAATTAGCGGGAAAGTGGGTAACCGGATAATTAAAGAACCAATCTACCTGAAACCCAACGAACAGGCAGTTGTTACCAAAAGTGTAGAAACTGTAAATGTGGCTTCTTCTGATGCTAAAAAAGCCGAAGCCAAGACAGATACCAAAGAAACTCAAACGGTGACAACATTACCGGCTGTTCAACCAAAAATTGAAATCAGCAAAGGAATTGAGACCGAAAATTTTATAATGTGGAAATACAATATCCTGGTGTTTAAAAACGAACGTTTTGAAGACCTTGCCATAAAACTGGAACGCTGGTATAATGTAGAAATTTCTATTAAAGACAAAGACCTGAAGAATTCTCGTTACACAGGTACTTTTGAAAAAGAAAGTATTGAACAGGCCATGCAGGCGCTCAGTTTATCGTTGCCCTTTACATACATCATTGACAAAAACCGGATAACAATACTGAAAAAATAAATCTTAAAAACTAACAAACTAAAAACGATTATGCCTATGACTTAGATACTCTGATAAAAAGAATCGGGAAATGCGCCAACATCCCCCGATTCCAACTCTTCACTCCGCCGCCAGCGGAGCAAATAACTTATTAATAATTTATAAGCACGTTAAAACTATGAAAAAAAACTATGAATGTATTGGCTTTTATTATAAAAAAAGAAGCCTGCTAAAACTTTTAATAGCTATGAAATTTACGCTGCTATTGTTTTTACTAACTACTGTTCAGGTATTCGGATCAGCTTACTCCCAGGTTACTAAACTTTCGATTCATATTAATAATGCCACAACAGTGGATATTTTTGAAAAAATTGAGGACCAGAGCAGATTTAAATTCCTTTACAACAACGATTTACTCGACAACAAAAATCACGGAAATGTTCAGTTAGATGATAAAACCGTTGAACAAATACTTGATTATGTTCTTGAAGGAACGGGAAGTAAATATTCAGTTCTTGAAAACAACCTGATTGTTATTTCTCCTTCAGAAGATGCCGTTCAGCAAGGTACTGTAAAAGGTAAAGTAACCGATGAAAAAGGAGAACCTTTAATCGGTGCCAGTGTGGTAATTAAAGGTACAACTATTGGTGTTATTACCGATATAAACGGTGAATACACTCTAACGAATGTGCCAGCTGGAGAGCAAGTAGTGATTGTATCGTTTATTGGATACTCGTCGCAAGAGGTTGCAGTAAGCAGCGGTAGCTCTTACACTATTACACTGAAAGAAGATGTAGTTGGCTTAGACGAAGTGGTTGTAGTTGGCTACGGTACAGTTAAAAAGAGCGACTTAACCGGGGCGTTGTCGCAGGTAAAAGGCGAAGATCTTTCAGCTTATCCTGCACTGGGAATGACCCAGGCCATGCAAGGGCGTGCCGCCGGTGTACAAATTCAAAAGAATAACGGTGAACCGGGTGCTTCATTCAATATTCGTATTCGCGGTTCAAGCTCCATTAATTCATCAAGTTCTCCATTATATGTCGTAGATGGATTTCCGGGAGCCACTCCTCCTCCATCAGAAGATATTGCATCTATCGAAATTTTAAAAGATGCATCGGCAACTGCGATTTACGGATCGCGTGGTGCAAACGGTGTAATAATGATTACTACCCGTCGCGGTACTGAAGGAAAAGCTCGTATTGAACTAAACTCTTCGATATCTTCTGAAAGGGAAATTAACCGCCTCGATTTATTGAACAAAGATCAATTTACAGATTATATAACAGAGGTAGATCCAAATGCTTTGAATGGAACGATCATTGGTCCGGGAACCGACTGGCAGGAAGAAATTTTCCGTGCAGGGACAATCCAAAATCATCAACTGTCAGTAACAGGAGGAAATAAAGGACTAAAATACTATGTGTCGGGAACACTTTATGATCATGACGGAATAATCATTAATTCAAATTATAAACGATACTCAATTACAAGTAACCTGGATATTGTTGCTGGAGAAAAAATGAATCTGGGAGTGAACCTTTTTGCACGACGGACAGAAAAAGACGGAGTATTAACCCAGGAGAACAGTGGTGGTACAAGCAATACAGGTGTTATTGCTGCAACATTCCAGGGAGAACCTACATTACCGGTATATAACGACGATGGTAGTTACACCATTTCTTGGCTGGGCGATCCAAACGATAATCCCGTTGCTGTTGCTAAAGAAAGAGGTAACAACCGGGTTGAAGATCGTTTTCAAGCCAATTTATTTGGTGAGTATGAAATTATAACCGACCTGAAATTGAGAGTAACCCTGGGAGCCAACATCAATAATTACCGAAATGGAAGTTATATTCCGACAACCTTAAATGCCGGAGCACAGACAGGTGGTAGCGCATCAATCAGCTCTGGAAAATATACGGGGTTAATAAACGAAAACTATTTAACGTATACGAAACAACTGGGCAACCATAATATTTCTGCTATGGCCGGTTATTCGTATGAATCGACACGCAACGAATACTGGTATGCCAGCAGTCAGACCTTTTTAACCGATGCCTCATTATGGTATAATCTCGATGGAGGATCAACCTATAACCGTCCAAGTTCAAGCCTTACCGAAACTGAACTATCATCTTTCTACGGCAGGATTAACTATAAATTATTCGACAGGTACATGCTTACCTTAAATGCTCGTTACGACGGATCCTCGCGTTTTGCCAAAAACGAAAAATGGGCTTTCTTCCCATCCGGTGCTATTGCATGGAACGTAATGGAAGAGTCGTTTATGCAAGATGTGGAAAAAGTAAGCCAGCTGAAACTGCGTGTCAGCTACGGTATTACAGGTAACCAGGCCATTAGTCCATATCAGTCTCTTGCCCGTTTAGGAACAGTGCATTCTGTTCAAAACTCATCGATTGTAAATGCAGTAAGACCAACAACAGTTGCCAACGATAACCTTACATGGGAATCGACTGCTCAAACAGATATCGGCTTCGATTTGGGTCTTTTCGACCAACGTGTTTCGTTAGTTGGTGATTACTACTCTAAAAAGACAACTGATCTTTTGTTTAGCATGCCTTTACCTGAATACTCGGGTTACAGTTCGATGCTTAAAAACATTGGAAGTCTCGAAAATAAAGGTTTCGAACTCACTCTTTCTACTATTAATATGAACGGGAAATTCCGTTGGGTTACTGATTTCAACTTGTCACGAAACCGAAATAAAATTCTGGAATTACCTGACGGCAACGACATCCTTTACAGAACTTTACCGGGTCACATGGTGGGAGTTAATGCAACCAACGTTCTGCGCGAAGGAGAACCTGTAGGAATATTTTATGGATATGTTTATGATGGTGTTTACCAGGAAGGCGAATCTATTTTACCAGGTAACTTCGATCAATATGTCGGAGGTGAAAAATACCGCGACATTGATGGGACCGTGGATGCAGAGGGGAACCTGACAGGAGAAGCTGATGGTAAAATCAGCGGCGACGACCGGACAATTATCGGAAATCCTCACCCTGACTTTATCTGGGGCCTTAACAACACTTTTGAGTACAAAGGAATAGATTTGAATATCTTTATCCAGGGCTCTCAGGGAAATGATATTTACAGTTATACGCTGCAGGAACTTGAGACAATGCGTGGAACATGTAACTCTACCACAGAGGCACTAAACCGCTGGACTCCTACAAATACTGACACCGACATACCTGTTGCCAATTCAGCTCGTGGATATCACTCTTCTTCGCGCTGGATTTTTGACGGTAGTTATGTTCGCCTAAAAAATATCTCTTTAGGATATAACTTACCTAAAGCAACTGTTCAGTCAATCGGTCTGGAGCATGTTCGTTTTTATGTGAGCGCTCAAAATCTGTTAACCATTAGCAATTACCGCGGTTACGATCCGGAAGTCAACTATAATGGTTCAGGTTCTAATACAAACCTGGGTTTTGACTATGGTAGTTATCCAAACGCCAAATCATTTACGCTTGGGGTAAAAGTTACTTTCTAATTCGAAAATGTTAAACATTAAAAAAAGAATTAAAATGAAGAATCTAAAAATATTTTCCTTATTACTAATAATATTGAGTGTTTTTGCCTGCTCGGATTTGGAAGAAGACCCAATTGGAGAATTGGCACCTGATGGTTTCTTTAAAACTGCAAGCGATGTAGAAGCAGCCATTTTCGGAGCTTATGGAAGAATGGCATCAGAAAGCTACTGGGGTAGAAAACAATCGTTAACCATTATGCTGGCCAGCGATATGGTTGATATTGGGAATCCCGGAACACCGGCCCGAAGAATACAAATCAATGATTTCACCAGCGATGCTTTTAGTGGTATGGTAAGTGCATTCTGGCCGCGTTCATACGAAATAATAAGTGCTGCCAACAACGCTATTTACGGGGCAGAAGTAATTGATGTCGACGAGAATACTAAAAATGCATTGAAAGCAGAAGGTATGTTCGCCCGTTCATTTATCTATTTCAACCTGGTACGTCAGTTTGGAGATATTCCTTATTTAGGCGAATCGGTTAGCGATCCTGAGGCTGTTGCCGACTTATCCAAAACATCAGCAACAGAAGTATATGCAAATATCATCTCTGATTTGGAATTTGGTAAAGAAAACTTACCAATGAAACAGAATGCACGTTCAAGAGCTTCGGCCGGTTCTGCCGCAACCATGCTTGCCGATGTTTACCTTACTCTGGGCGATTACGAAAAAGCATACGAAAATGCTAAATGGGTAATCGATCATGCTGCAAGCCTCGATTACGACCTGGTGGCTGATTACCAGGATTTATTTAATGCCGAATTACAAGATGGTCAAAAAGAACCCATTTATGTGATCGACTTTTTAGGTCAGCAAACCGGTAGCGGAAGTGAAGGTGACGACCTTTTAGGACCTTTAACCGGAGTTCGTGGTGCCGATATGCAAGGCTGGGGAGTAGGTGTTCCATCTATGGCAGCTTACAACAGCTGGGATGATCGCGATTACAGAAAAAGCGTGGCATTCAGTTCTGAGGCAGCAAAAGACGGAGTTATGATCCCTTATACTGAGTTTACCAACGAAAAACGTCCGCACATTGCAAAATATACCCGCTATGTGGGAACTGCAAATGCCGACAAACGTTACACCGATACCAATTATGCCATTTACCGTTACGCTGATGTATTGCTAATGGCTGCTGAAGCAGGAAACGAAATTACCGGTCCAAATTCTGAACTTGAGGGATATGTAAACCAGGTGCGTGCACGCGCCCGCAATGCTGCAGGTGTGATGAACGATTTCCCTGAAGATGTAGCCTCTGGGTTATCGAAAGAAGAATTCCGCGATTTAGTACTGGAAGAAAGAAGGTTTGAGCTTTCATTCGAAATGAAACGCTGGTGGGATATTAAACGTAGGAATCTAGGTGATGAAGTATTCAAAGGTGCAAATTCGATTGAACCTCATGAAAACTTCAATTCATCGCGCGATTATCTTTTGGCTTTGCCTCAGGATGAATTAGACAGAAACCCAAATTTATTGCCACAAAATCCAGGCTATTAATAGTTTAGTTAGTTTTTAAAAGCTTCCCGTTTTTTTAGCGGGAAGCTTTTTATTATTATATTGTATTGCATTTATAACCTAAATAACTACTCGTGAAAACCTATGTCTTTCTTACCTTAGTTATACTCACAAACTCATTTTTATCTTGTGCTCAGGAAGTAACCCGACCACAAATCTGGGGCATTGCCAAGATGACTTTCCTGGTAAGCAGTTACGATCTGGCCCGCGATTACTACGGAAATTTTCTGGGTTTTGATGAAGCTTTTTCATACGATTCACCCAAAGGAAAAGTAATCTCCTTCAAAGTAAACGATCGCCAGTTCCTGGAATTTATTGAAGATAAGGATGCCAAAAATAAAGCCCGACTGGTTTCTGTTTCATTCGAAACTGAAGATGTGGAACAAATGCGCCGGTATCTGCAAAATAAAAAAATAGACGTACCGGAAAGAACAAGCATCGACGGAGCCGGGAATGAAGTAATATTGGTACACGATCCTTATGGCGTACCAGTAGAATTTATCGATTTAAAGGATAACTCTTTACACCGTAAATCAAAAGGCAAATATCTAAGCGACAGACGCATTTCGAAACGTCTCCATCATGTAGGATTGTACTGTACAAAAGTGTTGGATGAAGATCCGTTTTACGTAGGAATTTTAGGATGTAAAGAACTGTGGAGATACCCCGAATCGCACAACGAAGAGGTTCAAATGAATTACCTGCACTTCCCCGATTGTGTTGAAAACATTGAGCATTATCCATTGGATGATATTAACTTTAACCATCCTTGTTTTATGGTTGACGATATGCAGGAAACCATCTACACCTTAAAAGAACGCAAAGGAGATAAACACCGTCTTGGCAAACCGATGGTTGCAAAAGGAAAAAGATGGTTGTTAAATATGACAAATAGCGATGGAACAAAAGTAGAGTTTACTGAATCTCATACCGTAAAATAACCTAAATCAGAATATTATGACTAAATCAGAACTAAATAGAAGAACCTTTATAAAAGGAACTATAGGCGCAGGTATTGCCCTGGCCGGATCTCCCCTTTTTGTATCGTGCAGCCCTTATGATGCAAAAGGATTACCAACAGCTATTTTGGGAAAAACAGGGGTTGAAATTCCCCGGTTAGCTTTAGGTTTGGGCAGCCGTTTTTGTACTATCGATTCGGAAGAAGAAGCCCACGAAATGCTGACCTTTGCCCTCGACAACGGACTTTACTACTGGGATACTGCACACATTTATGAGAATAAAAAAAATGGAGTGATAAGTGAAGAACGTCTTGGAGATATTGTAAAACAACGAAGAGATGAAATATTCCTTTCAACCAAAGTTACCAGCCGTAATCCCGACGAAGCGATGAAACAAATAGAACTTAGCCTGAAACGTTTGCAAACAGACAAGCTCGATATATTAAAGATTCACTCCATTGAATCGCTTGAAGATATTGACCAAATGAGCCAAAAAGGTCAACTGATTGAAATTGTCCACAAAATGAAAGAGCAGGGAGTTGCCCGCTTTATTGGTTTTTCGGGGCACGGCGATGCACAGGCTCTAAAAACAATGGCCAGCCGTGGTGATTTTGATACCATGTTGATGGCCATGAATCACTGGGGAAATTATCAAAACAACCGGAAAAACATTGCTATTCCCGAAGGAGTAAAACAGGGAATGGGTGTGATGCTGATGAAAGCTGTTCGCCCGAGAGATAACAATCCTGAATTCGACCCAAATAAATTGATTCGTTTTGCACTTTCGCTGAAAGGGCCGGCAGGTTTGGCTCTAGGCATGGATAGTAAAAAGATAGTTCAGAAAAACCTCGATTTACTACGAAACTTCACTCCTATGAGCGAGGAAGAAAAATCAGAAATGGCTCAAAATTTAACACCATTCTTCAATCATAGAAACCTTCAATGGATGCAACCAACGTACCGCGATGGAAACTGGACTTAAACAATTAAAATTTATTATATGCATAGAAAACAATTATCAACATTCATTTCAGCTACTATTCTTCTAATTTTTATGAGTGGAATTATGGGCTGTAATAAAACGGTTCAGCAGGAAGAAGACTACGTAGAGAAAAGTTTGATCAGGGCTGGCGAACAATTAAGCTTAATGCTTGAGGCAAACGAAGATACAACAAAGCGACCAAGGTCGGTTGACGAAAATGGAAACACCATTTATGTTCCTTCCCGCGATTGGGTTAGCGGATTTTATCCGGGTTGCCTGTGGTTTATGTACGAATATTCGAAAGATAAAAAATGGAAAGATGCGGCCGCCAAATGGACCTCAACTTTATCGAAAGAACAATTCAATACAGGAACCCACGATGTGGGATTTATGATTTATTGCAGTTATGGACAAGGTTACCGTCTTGAAGGAATTAAGGAATACGAATCGGTAATCATCAATGCTGCCAAATCGCTGGCTACCCGTTACAACGATACAGTAGGCTGTACCAAATCATGGAGTTGGGGAGAAAAACAACAGGGCTGGTCCTTCCCGGTAATTATCGATAACATGATGAATTTAGAGCTGCTTTTTAAAGCGAGTGAATTGAGTGGTGATGAGACCTATAAAAACATTGCCATCAAACATGCTAAAACAACAATGAAAAACCATTTCAGAGACGATTACAGCTCGTACCATCTTGTGGATTATAATCCTGAAACCGGCGAAGTAATCCGCAAAAGAACCTTCCAGGGGAACAGCGACGAGTCGTCGTGGGCACGCGGACAAGGATGGGGATTGTACGGATTTACCTTTTGCTACCGCGAAACCGGTGATCCTGAATTTCTGCAGATGGCTGAAAATATTGCCAACTATATTATTAATCAACCTTCTACTCCTGAAGATTTGATTCCGGTTTGGGACTACGAAATGTTCGGAGTAGAGGGCGAGCCCAGAGATGCATCGGCAGCAGCTGTTATTGCATCGGCTTTAATTGAATTGAGTACACTTTCGGAAAGAGAAAAAGCAGATGAATACTTTCATTATGCTGAAAAAATGCTGGAAAATCTGTCGACTGATACTTATCTGGCCAAAGCCGGCACAAATAATAATTTCATATTAAAACACTGCACCGGACATAAACCGCATAATAGTGAAGTAGATGTTCCGCTAATTTATGGCGACTACTATTTTTTAGAGGCGCTGTTAAGAATGAAGAATCTTAGAAATTTATAAGAATTGTATAATAGAGAGGACTTCACTTTTAGTGAAATCCTCACTATCAACAGCATTACGTTTTAACAGGAGTGCACGATGCCGCTTTCCATTTTTGAACAAAAACCGTTAACATTGCAATAAACAGAGAAAACTCAAGCCAAAATCTAATCGAATTTAAACTCTAATAAAATGAAAAAACTATTTGGGAAAATCGTCTTACTGATTACTATTTTACCTTTTATCTTATTGAGTTGTAAAGTTCAGAAAAAGGAATCGGAACAAAAGCCAAATATCATTTACATTTATACCGATCAGCAAAGAGCAAAAATGATGAGTTGCGCCGGTAACAAATGGCTTCATACTCCTGCAATAGATTACCTGGCCGAAAATGGAATACGTTTTACCCGGGCTTATGCTACTAACCCGGTTTGCTCCCCATCAAGAGTAAGCTTAATAACAGGCAGATTTCCAGGCCAGTTCAACGACGACAAAGGAAATCCAGTAAAAGAGAATGCCGGTTCAATGAAAATCCCTGAGATTTCTGAAGAAGTTAAAAATACGACAATCGCAGCATTCATGAAAAAAGCCGGGTATAACCTGATTTACGGTGGAAAAGAACACCTCCCGGCCCCCCTGATCCCTGCGAAACTGGGCTTTAAGGATATTACCAATGATGAGCGTGACATGTTAGCTGAAACAGCCGCCAACTATATAAAGTCGAATCCCAAAGAACCATATTTTATGGTTGTTTCATTGATAAATCCACACGACATTTGTTACATGGCTATTCGCGATTTTGCCGGAAGCGAACAAGAAAACAGAATTCTGGAAAATGGGAAAGTTGAACTTGCTACGCTCGACAAAGCGCTTGCCATGCCCGAAGGAGTGAGCGAAAAAGATTTTTTTGCTGAGTATTGTCCGCCTTTACCACCAAACTTCGAAATACAGGAAGATGAACCTAAAGCCATTTCCTGGAGAAACGATCAAAGATATTTTCAGAAAACAGCGCGTAAAAATTATACAGAACAAGATTGGAGAAAACATCGCTGGGCCTATTGTCGCTTAACCGAAATTGTTGATAAACAAATACAAATTGTATTGGATGCAGTAAAAGAAAGCGGACAGGAACAAAATACGCTTATTCTTTTTTCGAGCGATCACGGAGATATGGATTCTGCTCACCGATTGGAACATAAAAGCCTTTTATATGAAGAATCGGCAAATATTCCTTTTGTAGCCATGTGGAAAGGACATATCCCCGAATCGAAAGTTGATAGTGTACATTTGGTTTCGAATGGCCTCGACTTATTGCCAACCGTTTGCGATTATGCCGGAATGGAAGGGAAATCAGATCCACGGGGGAAAAGTCTTCGCCTGCTGTTTGAAGGGGAAAAAACCGACTGGAGACAATATCTTGGTGTTGAAAGCCAGGTAGGGAAAATGGTTGTTGATGCCGATGGTTATAAATACATCAGGTACGATGTGGCCGGGATTGAAGAAAACCTGCTCGATTTGAATAAAGATCCATATGAAACAAAACATTTTACCAACGATCCTGAATATGCAGAAAAACTTAGCGAGTTAAGATCGGTTTTCAACAATGAATGGTTTCCTCATAAATAAATTTACAGCATCAGCGAAACACTTGTTAAACAGCTAAAACAATTTAGAGGACAACCAATATTTCAGTTTTGCAGCTACCCCCTGTTTCATGACAGTGAAAAGACAGGAATCTTGATTATTACAATTAAAACATTTTTACTAAAAATGAAATCCTCACTATTCGTATCGTAACGCCTCCACCGGATTGCGCGTTGCCGCTTTCCAGCTTTGAATTGAAACGGTAAGTAATACAATTCCGGCAGCTACTATTCCGGCCAAAACAAAAATCCACCAGCTAAGTGAGGTTTTATAGGCGAAATTTTCGAGCCATTTATCCATGGCAAACCAGGCTGCCGGACATGCAATTATAAATGCTAAAATTACCCACTTAATGTAATCTTTATTGAGCAAGGTTAGAATTTCTGAAACACGGGCACCATTCACCTTTCGCACACCAATTTCTTTGGTACGATTTTGAGTTATTATTAATGCCAATCCGAACAACCCCATGGAACAAATAAATAAAGCAATGATGGTAAATACCGACAATAAACGAGCCTGCAACAACTCGGTTTTATACACCTTTTTATACATGGCGTCAACATGTTCGTATTGAAAAGGGTATTCCGGAAACAGATCGTTCCACACCTTTTTCATATCAGCGAGGGCTTCCTTTTTCATTCCGGGTTTGAATGAAACCACAAAATTAATCAGCCACAATTTGTCGCGTTTAAAGAGCACCAATGGCTCCACCTGCTTCCTCAAACTCGATAAGTGAAAGTCTTCAACCACACCAATTATTTTCCCCTTTGGAATAACAATCCCCGATCCGGGAGAGACAAAATTCAACTTAAATTCTTTGCCAACAATTTCATTGGGGTTGGAATAATGCAGGCGTTTCATGGCCGCTTCGTTGATAATATATTCGCCCGAGCCTTCGTTGTCTTTATTAATTTCCGAGAAATTACTGCCGCTTAAAAAACGAAGACCAAAAATAGAAACAAAAGAATAATCGCAGGGAAAAACACCGATCCCATCAAATTGGGCATTGGCTTCATCGGATTCATAATCTTCCATTTCAAAAGGGAACATGTCGTTTGCCTCGCCACCCGGAGGTTCCAGCATGGCCGAAACCGTTTCGATGCTGTTGTATTGAAGCAGCTGTTCTTTAAAAATATCAAACTTTTGCTGAATGCTGGCATGAACAGATTCAAAACAAATGACATTGTCTTCCTGAACTCCGAGGCTGCTTTTTAAAGCGTAATCGGTTTGCCGCGAGATAACAATAACCGTTACAATTAACGCAATGGAAAAAGCATATTGAAAAACAATAAGAACACGACTTACTCCATGACGTTTAAACGATTGAGAGGAGCCACCGTTCTCGCCCAAACTAATAGACGAAAAAACCGACTTTAAAACAGGCAGCATTCCAAATCCCAGTGTCAACCCACTAAACACTAAAATAAGTGAGGCTGAAAAAATGAAATTCCCATTCAACAGATTTAGGTAGTAAAACCGGGAAATTAAGGCGTTTACAGGCAATGAAAGAACCACCGCAAATAGCAAGGTTGCCAGCACAATAAACAATCCTTCCAGGAAGAAATAGGTTACAACGGCTCCCCTCGATGACCCGAGTAGTTTATTGATAAAAAGGTATTTCGCACTAAATCCGGCCATCCCAATATTCAGATTAGCGTAATTAATAATTGCAATTAAAAGCAGAATCAAAGCTGCAATGGCCAGCACATAAACGTTGCGAATGTTGCTGTTCTCTTCTATCTCGCGCAGTTTATGCGAGTTTAAATGAATATCGGTTATTCTTTGCAAATGCACCTCTGTATCCATTTCCTCCGGTTTCGACTCCACATTATTTTTCAGGTAGTCGTAAATGCCGGACTTCACATTTTCTACATTTGAATTTTCGGACAGGACGAGGTAGGTAAAGGCCCATCCGTAAGTAAAGCGGTCGCTAACCGGAGTTGTAACAAAATCGGGATGAAAGTGACTGTTCGAAGGGAAATCATTCATTACGCCAACGATGGTAAACTCCTGGGCTTGACCGTAATATTGCCCCGGAGGTAAGGTTAACACCTCTCCCACGGGATTATTTTTCCCAAAAATCTTCTGCGCGAAACTTTTAGAAATCACCATCGATGCAGGATTTTCCAGTACGCTTTCTTTATCGCCTACCAATAATTCAGCCTCGAAAACGCGGAAGAAAGTACTGTCGCATTCAAAGGCCTGGTTAATTTTATAGTAGCGCTCGTCATATTTCATCAATCCGCCACTCACCGGACGCAGCCGCACAAAATCTTCCAGTTCGGGAAGTGCATCACACATTTCATCAATGTATCCCGGATTTATTGTCCGGGCAAAATGTTTTCCGCTTAAAAAGTCGGGATCAGTAATAGTATACCGATAAATCCGGTCTGAATTCCGGTGGTAGGCATCGTAACTCAATTCATTTTTCAGGAACAGGGCGATAAAAATAATACCGACTAAAGCCAATCCAAGTCCGATAACTTTTACAAGGTTTAGAAATGGATGCTTCAACAGGTTTCTTAAAACGACTTTTAAAATCATAAAAAACAAATTTTGGTTTTTGCACGGCAAGTGCGGTATAAACAGGCTAATTTATCTGTTATACACGCACTTTCAAAAAGGTTCATTTTGTTTTTGTTATCGCCTCTCTGAAGGATGAAAGAGAAGTTTATTGGTCCTCTTTCAAATACCCGTCCTTTAAGCGAACAATCCGGTTTCCGTATTTTGCATTTTCTTCAGAGTGGGTAACCTGGATGATCGTCATTCCCTCATCGTTCAGTTTTTTCAGTAATTCCATAATCATTTGTCCCTGTTCGCTGTGCAGGTTTCCGGTAGGTTCGTCGGCCAGCAATAACTTTGGACTTCCAACAATAGCGCGTGCAATAGCTACAAGTTGTTGTTGCCCACCTGACAACTGACTTGGAAACAGATCCTTTTTTGCCACAATATTAAACCGGTCGAGCATGTCGGCAACCATGGCTTTGCGTTCTTTTCCTTTCACACCCCGATACACAAGCGGCGTTTCAATGTTTTCATACACATTCATTTCTTCAATCAGGTGAAAGGCCTGAAAAATAAAGCCGATGTGACTGCGGTGGTACTGAACTTTCTGTTTTTCTTTTAGTTTGTTGGCCGGTTGATCGAGAAATAAATATTCCCCTTCGTTGGGCTCATCCAGAAAACCTATAATATTCAGCAAGGTAGATTTACCGGCTCCACTGGGTCCCATAATAGAAACAAATTCACCTTGTTCAATATCAAGGTTTACTCCTTTTAACACAAACGTACGCTGAAATTTAGCGTCGTAGTATTTGTCGATGTCTTTTAATTGTATCATAAAAATAGCTTTGAGCAGAGAGCTGCGAGCTGCGAGCCCTCATTTTTATACATATTTATTATTCTTATTTCTCATTTTTAATCCTGTTCATCCTAAAATCCTGCCTTTCCTCACTCCGACATATTATTCATACCTCAAGGCCTCCACCGGGTTTAACAACGACGCTCTTAATGCCTGGTATCCACTCGACACTAAAGTTACAATTACTGAAATTCCTAACACTATGAGCAAATCGAATACTGTAAACTGATACTTAAAATGCCCGGGAGTTACGTTTTCGAGAAAGCGTGCTAACGGATAAACAACAATATTTGCAGCAACAACCAAAACAACGAACTGGCGGGTAATAAGAGGCAATATTTGTGTAGCTTTTGCTCCCTGAACTTTCCGGATGCCAATTTCTTTAACTCGACGTTGTGAGGCAAAAACAACCAGTCCAAACAATCCCATTGCTGCTATTAAAACCGCCATTACCGTAAAAAAGGCAAAGGTATTTTTTGCACTGGTCCAAATCTGGAGATCCATTCTATACGTACCTACATCATAGCCGTTTACTTCATATAAAACATCGGGGAAGGTTTCTTTTAGTACCGAATTTATGTAAGCCAGACTACTTTCCACAGAAGCGGGGTTAACTTTAAAAGTCAGGTCGTTATAGTTGTCAAAATCCCAATCGCGCAATAATAAAAAGAAAGGAGGTATAGGATTATGTACATCCTCGATATTAAAATCCTTTATAACACCAATTACCGTAAAACGTTGCTCTCCGTTGTCAATCCATTTTCCGATGGGATTGTCCCAATTAAACTTCTTAACAGCTGTTTCGTTTACCAAACACGATTTGGTGTCGGCCGAATAATCAGTTGAAAAATTTCGTCCCTGAACCAACTTCATACTCATGGTATTCAGGTAATTTACACATGCCTGGTTCCAGTGCGAATTTATGTAATCATCAGTTGGACCTCCTTCAAATGTTAAGCGTGTCCCCCAATTGGAGTGTAATGGCGAATTAATCGAGAGTGTCAAATTTTCGATACCCGGATTTTCAAGTATCCGCTGCCGCAACTGTTCGTACGAAACATTCGATTTCAAACCGGGAAGCTGGCAGTGCAAAAGGTTCTCTTTCACATATCCAAGATCTTTATTTTTCATAAAAGAAACCTGTTTATACATCCAGATACTTGAGGTGATTAGTACAACTGACAAAACAAACTGGACATAAACCATTGCAGATAAACCTTTCACCTTGCTCTTGCTCAACTGATTATTTCCTTTTAAAACAGTAACCGGTTTAAATCCCGATATTATCAGCGCAGGATAACTTCCCCCAATAAAACCTGTAATTAATGTCGTGGCCAGCAGAAATAAAATTAGTAATGGATTTTTAACCAGATGAAGTTCTATATTCCGGTTTACAACGCTGTTAAAAAGTGGCAAAATTAAATGCGCTATCAGTATTGCAAATACAAGCGATAGTAAAGCAATCAGAACAGCTTCGGTTAAAAACTGTAATCGAAGAATATTCCGGTTGCTTCCTGAAACTTTTCGGATACCAATTTCAACAGACCTCAATGTTGAAAAAGAGGTTGTAAGATTCATAAAACTCACACTGGCAAGTAAAAGCGTTAGAATTCCGATAAACGAGAAGAAAAAGATTACCGAGCCTCTGTCGTCACGAGCGTGCTCTTTTAAATGCAATTTACTTAGTGGGTGCAGATACAGAACTTGTTTCGATTCTTTGTCGTGTTCCCGAAGAACTCCTTCTATTTTTTCGGATACTGTGGAGGGCAAAACGTTTGGTTTGAGCAAAACATAAATTTCGTATGAACTATTTCCCCAATTCTCGCCCCTGTTCTTTAGAAGATTTGCATTAGACCGAAAATAGGTTGCTGCTATTGAGGATTGTTCCGGAATGTCCTGCATAATTCCGGTAACATGGAGTTCCCTCTTTTTCTCGTCGAAAATTGTCTTGCCCATAGCATCTTGCCCGGGAAAATATCTTGCGGCCATCGATTCACTCAATACAATTGAATTGGGATCGTCGAGCACATTATTTTTATTTCCGCGAATTAATTTAAACGAGAAAAGATCAAATATGGCCGATGGTGCAATAATTCCTCTTTGCTCTTTAAATACATGGTCATCGTCGGGAGATAAATATTCATCCCACGCTTCGTTGGTAGCAATGGCATTCTCGGCTTCCGGAACATTATCACGAATATATTTTGCCAGAGGAACAACCACCTGTGCACCATCTCGCATACGATCATCTATTTTGTACGATTGAACACGATAAATCCTGTCAAAATTTTCGTTGAATTTATCGTAGTCCTTTTCGTACTGAACATAGCGGGCAACCAAAATAAAAGCTGCCAATCCTACTGAAAGGCACAAAATCTGGATGGTAGAAAGCGTTTTCCTTCTTCTGATATTCCGCCAGGCTATTAATATAAAATGTTTAATCATATTTCTTGTTTTTCAGCGGAGTGCAAAGAGCAAAGAGCACGCTGATTTGCATTGCTCTTTGCTCTTTGCTCTTTGCATTTTGCTTTTTCATTCATATCTCAAACTCTCAACCGGGTTTCGCGTGGCAGCTTTCCAACTTTGCCAACTCACAGTCACCAAAGAAATTCCCAATGCCAGCACACCAGCCAGTACAAAAATCCACCAACTCAGACTGGTTTTATAGGCAAAATTCTCAAGCCATATACTCATGACAAAATATGCTATTGGAGTAGCGATTACAAAAGCAACAACCACCCACTTTACAAAACTTTGGTTGAGCAAACCTAAAATCTCTGAAACCGTGGCTCCGTTTACTTTTCGTATACCGATCTCTTTTGTTCTTTGCTGCGAAATAAACAAGGCCATTGCACTTATTCCGATAATGCTGATAAGAATTCCAATTGCAGAAAAGGCAAAAAGAATACGACTTAAAATGGTTTCTGCCTTATATTGATTTGCCAGTCTATCATTCAAAAAGAAATAGTCTAATTCCTGGTTTGGGTAATATTCATTCCAGGTTCTTTTTATTGCCTCCATTCCGGCATGCAGGTTATTTATCCTAACATGGGTAAAACGAGCCCTGTTTCCTCCTTCATCCAGCCAAAAAGCAAAATCGCCGATACTTTCGTGCGCCGAACTGTAGTTAAAATCTTCGGCAACTCCAATAAAATTAATTCGTGTTTGTCCGGGTTCCAAAGGTTGAGCTTTTTGATAAGCCATTAGGTTCTCCATACTGCCGTGTTTTTCCATCAGGCGCTTGTACAGGTGATTGTTTATTACCATTCCCCTAATGGTATCAGTATCCGGTTTTATCCAGTTTTGTAATAGTTTAATATCCATTGTTTTCAGGTAATCGTAGTTGGCAAAAACAAATTCAGCCGAACCCTCAATTCCCAACCCTTCGAGTTTCATACCCTGAGCCGGGTAACCAAAATGTTGTGCAGTCATGCCTACCGAAACTACCTGACTCTGCTTTTCAAGCTCCCGGGCAAATACAGTGGGGTCTTTCGAAAGGTCTTTTACATGCATAACAACCACATTTTCTTTATCGAAACCAAGAGGCTTATTTAAAATAAAGTTGATTTGTTTATTTACAAGAAAAGTTCCGGCAATAAGGACAATTACAATGCTTACCTGCACCACAAGCAATGATTTCAACACATAACTTCCCGAAAAATTATTTCGCCCGGACAGAATATCGATGGCTGAATTTCGCGTCAGTAAAAATACGGCAACAAAAAAAGCAGTGATCGAAAGGCAGGTAGCCAAAACTCCAATAATGGTAAAATATACAACCGGCTCTGAAAAATAGATATCGAATTCAATATCGAATAAACGATTAATAAAAGGATTTATGCTTTCAACTGCAAGCAAAGAAATGCCAATAGCCAGCAAGCAAACAATAAATACTTCCGTTAAAACCTGACTGATAATCTGTCTTTTAGTCGCTCCTATTGATTTCTTCAACCCCAATTCTTTTGAACGCTTAATCAGCTTTGCAATGGACATATTGGTAAAATTCAACAGAGAAATCATCAGAATAACCAAAGAAATCACGACAAACAATCCAATATTTATTTTGCTTGAACTTTCGCGCAACTCAAAACGGTAATCCGATTTTAAATGAATATCATCCATCGGAAACAATGAAAAATCGTATTCCTGGGGGCCGCGTGTTGTTTTCAGACTGCTGTTATCGTAGAAAGCAGTTACTTTATCAGCTACCAACTTTGGATCTGCATCTTTTTGAAGTTTAAAATAGTTGTAAGTCCACTGAATTTTCCGGTTTGGCAACGAGGTATAACGCTCCTGCATTCCTCCTTTTTGCGACAATAACATTTCGTAACGAAAATGTGTTTTGGGATGCGTATTTTTTACTATTCCGCGAATCTCGTAATCGCCCACATTCCGCATGTACTGAAGTGCTTCCATGGTAATAATTTGCCCGACAGGATTGAGGTTGCCATAATGTTTCCGTGCAAAATCTTCGGAAATAAAAACCGTGTTTGGTTGCGTTATTTCTGAAAGATTTCCCACTACAGATTTCACTTCAAACATGTCAATAAATGCCTCATCAACCGACATAATATTCTTCTGAGAGAGAGAAGTGTCATCTATTTTTATTGTTCCTTCATCGCAGTGCGTAAACTGTGTGGCCAATTCTACTTCAGGAATTTCGACAGCAGCAGAATGGATTATCCCTAGACTACGTGCCCATGTCGCATTATCGAGTCCGCCGGGAACCGAAGTTACACGGTAAATATTTTGGTGACCGGAAAAATGCTTATCGAAACTCTTTTCGTTTGAAACGTGAACAAACAAAACCAGGAATGACGAAATTCCAATTACTAAACCAAAAATATTGATGAAAGAAAAAGCCCTGTCTTTAAACAGTCGTCGTATGGTAATTTTTAGGCTGTACATTTTTTTAGCTTTTAGCTTTTAGCTTCTGGCCACAAGCCACAAGCGTTGTTTACTATTAAAACGACTTGAATATAATCAACTCTTGTGCCTCAAACGTTAACAGCTGAAATTAAAGCACTTAACTATATTCACCAAAACTCGAGTGTAAATTTTTTTTACAAAAAGTGTATAATTTCTTACCACCCTTTATCTGTTTGAACTGAAAATAAAAAAACACGCTAAAAAAATTAGATTAACTTTAGGCTGAAATATTCAAAACCATAATAAATTATAATTCCCGTTATGAAAAAAACAACCATCACATTCCTTTATATTGTCGCATTTATATTATCAGGTTACAGTCAGCAAATAACTCCTCAAAGTTCACAATGGAAAGGCAAAAAAGTAGCTTTCCTGGGAGATTCAATGACTCAAAAGTGGGAAAGAGATAATACTCCGCGGACCGTTTACTGGGAATACCTGACAGAAATGCTGGGCATCGAACCTTATGTTTATGGAATTAGCGGACACCAGTGGACCGGTGTTTACGGACAGGCGCTGAAACTGAAAGAAGAGCACGGAACGGATGTTGATGCCATTTTTATTTTTGCAGGAACTAACGATTATAACCACAACGTCCCGCTGGGTAATTTTTTCCGCGAAACCGCCAAAGAAACCAACTTTAACGGAACCAATGTAGTTCGGAAATACCGGATTCATGAAAGCAACGACTCCACCTTTTGCGGACGGATAAATAAAGTAATGGCTTTTCTGAAAGCAAATTATCCCGACCAGCAAATTATTATCATGACTCCAATTCACCGGGCATTTGCAACATTTGGAGAAAAAAATGTTCAACCCGATGAAAATTTTTCGAACGACCTTGGCCTTTACCAGGATGCTTATGTAAATGCCCTGCGGGAGGCAGCTTCCTTTTGGGCTGTACCACTTATCGACCTTTATTCCATAAGCGGACTTTATCCTTTGGAAGACTCGCATGTGAAATATTATATGAATGAAAAAACCGATCGTCTGCACCCCAATTCTTTGGGGAATTACCGGTTGGCAAAAACCATCAAGTATCAATTATTGAGTCTGCCGGCCACTTTTGTTGAGGAATAGGCTGAAATTTATAGCTGTTACTTAATAACTCCAGCAAAGGCTGGGTTATGCTCTTTGCTGGACTTATTTTCTATTCATACCTCAAAGCTTCAACAGGATTCCTGGTAGCCGCTCTCCAACTTTGCCAGCTAACAGTCAACAATGCAATTCCCAGTGCCAGCAAGCCTGCCAGCGCAAAAATCCACCAGCTTAAATTGGTTTTGTAGGCAAAGTTCTCGAGCCATTTACTCATGGCATAGTACGCAACAGGTGTCGCAATTACAAAGGCAACTACCACCCACGTTACAAAATCTTTGTTGAGCATCGTTAGTATTTCGGAGACTTTGGCTCCGTTTACTTTTCGGATGCCTATTTCTTTGATCTTATTTTCACTCGAAATTGCAGCCTGGCCAAAAAGTCCCAAACAGGCAATAAACACCGCCAACATGGTAAAAAAGTTAAGGATCCCGGCAATTTGATTATCCTTCCTGTACAAATCTTCGTAATCCTGATTAAGAAAATGATACTCAAACGGTATCCCCGGATTATTTTCAGTCCATATATTTTCAACAAAATCAATCGTTGCCGGAATATCGCCGTTTATTCTGAAAAACAGGGAACTGAAATAGGATTCTTCCGCTTCGTTGTTATACAAATGAAATACCTGGGGATTGACTTTTTGATGGAGTGATTTAAAATAGGTGTCTTTAATTACACCTACAATTTCTCCCTTTTTCCCGTAAAGCGAAAATTCGGCACCAACAGGCTCTTTTAATCCCATTAAACGCACAGCTTCCTCGTTTACAATATAATTTTGCTTGTCGGCAGAAATCTCTTTTGAAAAATTACGACCGGCAACAAACTCTACATTCATCATATCCAGGTAATGGTCGTCGATGCGTGTGGTTTCCATTCCCACAGGATGCGAAGTGTTTTGGTTTTGCCATTCTCCGTTTTGCTTCCACGAAATACCAACAGTTCCGTTCACCTGACGATACGGGAGGCAATCTTTTAAACTAATTTCAGTAATGTTCGGATTTTCAGTTAAAGAATGCCTGACCACAGAAATTTTCTGATTTATATTTCCCCTTAAATAAGTATATGCAATCTGGTCCGTTTCAAATCCAAGTTTTTTGTGACTGATAAACTGCATCTGTTTATTTACACCAATGGCAGCCACAATAAGCAAAACAGCAATAACATTCTGAAAAACCACCATACTTTTCAAAACACCTGACTTTTGCTTGTTGTAACGATTCATAAGTTCGATGGCTTTAGCCCGTGAAAACACTACTGCCGGATATATTGTGCAAAGAAACAAGGTGAAAATCAATACAAGTGCAACGATGCCGGTAAATTCACCCGTAAAAATATGTTCTCCAAAAGCCTTTCCAATCATGTTTTGAAATGGAGTACGAACAAAACCTACTGCTATTATCGACAAAATGAACGCAACGATTATCAATACAGCATTTTCAGTAACGTTATTCAGAAAAACCATTTTACGGCTTGCTCCACAAACTTTTGCTACAGATGTGGACTTTTGTCTTTTGGCAAACATCGAAACGGTAAGATTTACAAAGTTGATGCAGGCAAGTAACAAAATCAGCAAAGCAACAGAACCAAAAATATATAAATAGCGGTAGTCGCCGGTTTCGCCCAAACGGTTGTTAACCGAGTAGTCGAGATAAATGCTTCCCAATGGCCTAAGGGAAGCAGAAATTTCACCTGATTGCAAATGTGGCATTCCTTTCGACTTTGCAACTCTTGTAATTTCTTGTCCGGCACTTTCGGGATCGCTGCCCGGAGTTAATAATACATATGTACGAAAATTGGGATCTCCCCATTCCAATCCGCAGAAATGATATTGCTCCAGCAGTTTTTGCGGTAAAACATAATCGAATTGAATATGCGATTGTGGCGGTAAATCTTTGATTACTGCCTTAATAGTAACAAACTCACTCCCTCTTATCTGAATTTCTTTTCCCAAAGGATCTTCATTCCCAAAATAGCGTTTGGCAAACGATTCGGTGATAACTATTCCATACATCTGATCCAGTGCTTTTACCGGATCACCATACAACGTCGGGAAGCTAAACATCCGGAAAAACTGTGGATCGGCAGTAATTCCGTTTTCCTCGAAATACATATTATCCTTGTATTTGAAGGCAAATCCCGGAGCATTTCTTAAGCGCGCAGCCAACTCTATATTTGCAATTTCATCTTCGATTACAGGCGCCAGCGGATTAGGAGTTCCCGCCATCGACATCTCTCCTTTTTGATTTTGGAAATTAATCTGGTAGATATCGGCATAGTTCGTATTAAACTTATCGTAGCCTGCTTCGTTGTATATCCATGCCAGGATAATAAAAACACAGGTCAGGCCAATTGTCAGCCCAGAAAGATTGAGCACAGTAAATAATCTGTGCCTTAACAAACTTCGGATTATAATTTTTAGATTTTTCATTTTTAGCTAGTTTTTCTATTCGTATCTAAGAGCCTCTACGGGATTTCTTGTAGCCGCCCGCCAACTCTGCCAGCTTACCGTCAACAGCGCAATTCCCAACGCCAACACACCTGCCAATGCAAAAATCCACCAACTGAGTGTGGTTTTGTACGCAAAATTCTCCAACCATTTATTCATGACAAACCATGCAATTGGAGTAGCAATAACAAACGATAGCAAAACCCATTTAACAAAGTCGATATTCAACATCTTCATAATTTCCGATATGGTGGCACCATTCACTTTTCGAACGCCTATTTCCTTGGTCTTTCGAATAATGGTAAAGAAACTTACGGCATACAGTCCCACGCACGCAATAATGATTGAAATGAGCGAAAGAAGCATCAATAGTTTTTTGGCTTGTTGATCTTTGGCATAATTATAAGCCAAAATATCATCAACAAATTTATAATCAAATGCCTGGTTGATATTGAATTCATTCCATAGCTTCTGAACGGTAGCGATAACCTCAGCCGAATTTTCCATTGAGATTTTTAAATACACATTCCCCTGATTTTTTGAATAGGTTATTACCAATGGTTCAACGGCATGATGCAACGAACGGAAATTAAAATCTTTAACAATGCCTATTATTTCAAAATCGCCATCGGCAATGAGTTTTTTTCCAATGAGCGAGCCTGCTTTTTTGTATTCAGCAGCAGCTGCCTCATTAATAATGGCCGCGTTTTTATCTGTTTCAAGGGACGTATTAAAAAAACGTCCTTCTTTCATTTCCATTCCAAAGGTTTTGGCAAAATTGGCATCAACAGGCAGAATGCTGGGGTGGAAATAATTCGATTCGTCGTTTGTATTTTCAAAATAAGCACCATCCATCCCAATATCGTAGCCAATGGCACGCATTGAACTACTTACCGACTGAATCGCCGGATAGTTTTCCAACTGTTTCATAAAACTTTCGCGCTGTTGTTCGCCCAAGCGCCAAAGATTGATTGACATTACATTTTCAGAAGTGTAACCTTTGTCTTTGGTAACCATATAATTGATTTGTTTGGTCATAATTACCGACGACAGAATAATAACCACCGACAACATAAATTGAATAAGTACAAACGTGTTACTGCCCCATTGTTGTTTTCGCTTGTTGCTTTTCCCTTTTATCAGGTTAAGCGTTTCGTTGCGTGAGGTCATCCAAATTGGAATGATGTTGATACTGAGCAAAAATAGAAGCAAAAACACTGAACTAACGGCGATTATCTTAACCAGGCTTATGGTTGTTAAATTGATATCGAAGCCCAAATGCTGCGATAACGAGCTACCAAATACAACGAAAATCCCAATGGCAACAACAAGTGAAATGACAAAGAAAACAATGGTTTCGTTGATGAACTGACTTAAAATATGCTCTTTAAAAGCCCCAATTGTTTTCCGAATACCCACTTCTTTAAAGCGTGTAGAAAGATTGGCAATGGACAGGTTGATAAAGTTGACTGATGAAATCAGAAGCACGAGCAACGCTAAAATAATAGCACCATACACATACGTTTTGTTGGCGGTTATTGCCGAGTCGAATTTATGCTTGCTAAAATGAATGGCAGTTAGCGGTTCAGCAGTAAAAAAACAGTAATTGTTGTCGTCATATCTTAGGTCGTCAAGCGTTTGAGCCTTTGCTCCATCAACTCCGTTATCAAAATGAGTATAAACATTTTTACAGATTTTGAAATTCAAATCATCAATGTTCATGTCGGGAGAAACCGTTTTTATGTACGTATAATAACTTTGGTTGCTCCAGCTTGGATTGCCTTTTATTTCTTTTTCTATGGGTTGCAGAAAGTCGAATTGCAAGTGGAAGTTCTTGGGGATATCTTCAAATACAGCAGTAATCACACAACTGTTACTGCGGAAAGTAACGCTTTCCCCCAATGCATCTTCAGCAGATCCAAATAACTTTTGAGCAATGCTCTCAGAAACCGCCAAACTGTTATTATCGGTAAACAAACCAGTGATATTGCTCTTGACCGGAATATTCCAAAAACTGAAACAATTGGCATCGGAATAAAACAATTTTCCTTTTAGAAAATCATTTTTATTGCTTGTGATATCTCCATCTCCCTGATAAAACATTCGTAACGATTCGGTAATTTCAGGCACTTCGGCAACCATCGATGATCCTTGAGCTGCACTGGTTACTGCATAATCTATCACTTCATTATTATAATTTCCCTGCATCAGGCAGCGATAAATACGATTGGCATCAGTCACACTTTTGTCGAAACTTGTTTCGTAATACACATAGCAAACTGCAAATAAAATAACGGCAAACGAAATGCTCAATCCAAATATTTTAGCAAACGAAATTACCCCGTTCTTTCGGGCGTTTCGTATCGATACTTTTAAGTTTGTGATGCTCATCCTTTTTCAATTAGTAATTTTTTCCCCTAAATCCCCAAGGGGGACTTTTAGTTTCTGCATATTTTAATCTTCCGATCATTTGTATCTTTTGTTCAGTTCTTCCCGATGTACATCGGGAGAGTTAGATGTTTGGAAAAAAAGCGGGTTACTCATAACGTAACGCTTCCACCGGGTTCCGTGTAGCCGCCCGCCAACTCTGCCAGCTAACTGTCAGCAATGCAATTCCTAAGGCCATCACCCCGGCAAGTGCAAAAATCCACCAACTCAGGTTGGTTTTATAGGCAAAATTTTCGAGCCATTTATTCATGGCAAACCAGGCAACTGGTGTGGCTAATACAAATGCAATTGCCACCCAAATAACAAAGTCTTTATTGAGCATACTAAGTATTTCGGATATTTTGGCACCGTTGACTTTACGGACACCTATTTCTTTAATTCGCTGTTTACTCATGAGCAACGACAAACCAAATAAGCCCAGGCTTGCGATACAAATGGCAATAACAGCCAGCAATCCAATCATTTTCGAAAAACGGATATCCGATTCATACATCTCTCTCAGAATATCGTTGGTAAAGTCAAAAGTAAAAGTGGTTGTTCCTCCTGTTTTCTTCCACGTTTCTTCCAAAAATTTAATGGTTTCCGGCAGGTTTTCTGTTCGCAACCGGATGGCAACATTTTGACTCATTCCCGGATTCAGGCCAATAATCATTGGAGTAATGGCTTCGTGAATGGAGAACATATTAAAATCACTCACTACTCCAACTACTGTCCCAAAAGCTGTTTTCTCGCCCAGTATATCTGTTAATCCAAGCGTTTCTATTGCCGACTCGTTCACTAAAACACCGTTATTGTTTTTCTCTTTATCGAAATCTGCCCCCATTATAATCTTCATGCCCATTGTTTCGGCAAAACCATAATCGACAAAAAGTCCGTTCACCTTAACCATCTCGGTGCTGTTGCTTACTTTCGGGATGGTTACGTACATTTTATTATCGCTTGGTGGCATCCATAAGGTTCCGCTGACACTCAACACATTCGGATTTTTTGCAATTTCTTCTTTAAACAAATCAAGATTATGATCGCCCAAAGGCACCCTGATCAATCCTTCTTTGGCAAATCCCAGGTCTTTACTGAAAGCATAACGAACCTGTTTTTGAACTAGAAATACCGAAGAAATAAGTGCTATAAAAATGGCTATCTGAAAAACAACCATGGCTTTACGAACATACTGTTTATTGCGGCTATCAACCTTGTTCCCTTTCAACACATTCACCAGTCCAAACCGCGATGCTCTGAACGACACTATACTTCCCGATAAAATCCCGGTTGCCAGAGTTATTAATGCAAGAATAGAAAAACTGATAGCTGCTTGTCCACTCATTTCAATGGCATAATCTTTTCCAAGCATATCGCTTAACCAGGGCAAAGCCAACCGGGCGGCAATTACCGCAAAAGGCAATGCAATGAGTGTAATTAAAGTCGACTCAAAAATCATTTGCCCAATAATAGTTTTCCGATGGGCACCACACACCTTCCGTACAGCAAATGTTTTCAGCTGTGTCATAGCTTTTGCCGAAGCCAGGTTCAGGTAATTAATAGATGCGGTGAGTAAAATCAGGATTCCGATAAATACCAGAACAAACAACATTGACAAATTTCCCTGTTCTTTACGGTTGTTGTCCACAATTTTTTCCGAACCAAAATAAATATCTCCAAGGGGTTGCAACGACAGGTCAATATCAGAATTTTCAGTTTCAAACTCCTCTCCCATTTCTTTCAATTTTGCATCCAAGGAAGTTACATCGATACCATCTTTCAGCAATAAATAATTGGTAAAGAAAACGCCAGTCCACGCTTCTCTGAAACTTGTTTCGTCGGGGATTGCTCCATTGGATTTTATATTATCTGCCAAATGTTTCATTCCATAATCAATACTGGCCACCAACGTTGCTTTTATACTTGAATTCTGCGAAATGTCGCGAAAAACGGCAGCCACTTCCATATCTGATTCTTTACCGTTATAACGAAGTGTTAGTATCTTACCAATCGGATCTTCAGTTCCGAAATACTTCTCCGCCATTTTTTTACTTAGAAGGATCTGTCCATCCGTATCGTCGAAATCATCCAGACTTCCCTGCAAAATGTCAACACCAAACATGCTGAAAAAGGAGCTTTCCGTACAAATCATGTCGGGCTCCGGAATAAATTCGCTATTCTTTTTCACCTCAATATTTCCGATGTTATACTGGTGAGCATAATCAGTCACTTCTGCAAATCGTTCTTTGGCTGTTTCGCCTATTATGTATGGCGTATTTGCCCAGGTATTGTTATCGTTTTTGTTATAATTCAATACTCTGAAAATCCTGTCGTTATTGGCAAACGAGGCATCGTATCCGTACTCGTTTAATACATAAACCAAAATAACAGCCACAATTCCCAGCCCCAGGATCAAACCGGTTATACTAATGAAGGTATTTGTTTTATCGGCTTTTAAATGTCGGATACTTACTATCAGGTTATTTTTGAAACTCATATATTATTTTTTGTTTTTATAATCAATATTTGTGTAGCTAGTGAGGACTTCACTTTTAGTGAAATCCTCACTACTCGTACCGAAGTGCCTCAACAGGGTTTCTCGTAGCAGCTTTCCAGCTTTGCCAACTCACAGTCAGCAGTGCAATTCCCAACGCCAGCACACCTGCCAACGCAAATATCCACCAACTCAGGTTGGTTTTATAGGCAAAATTTTCGAGCCATTTATTCATGGCGAAATACGCAACTGGTGTGGCGATAACAAATGCGATAACTATCCATTTTACAAAGTCGTTATTGAGCATTGCAAGTATTTCATATACTTTGGCCCCATTTACTTTCCGTATTCCTATCTCTTTGGTTTTTTCGTTTGAAATATTTAAAACCGTACCCAGTAACCCGAAACATGAAATTAAAATGGCAACCAAACTGAATAGGAAAATAGACTGTTTGGCTTTGGCTTCTTTTTCATACAAAAGGGTGATTCGGTCTTCCAAAAAAGAATAGTTCATATATTCATTCCCAAGCACTTTTTCCCAGGCTTCACTTATTTCTGCCAAGAAATTTTCGCGGTCAGCTGTATTTCCTTTTATCACAATATTCCGATAGTAATTATCCTTATTTAAGAAAACCAATACCAACGGCTGAATTTTATGGTGCAGCGACTGAAAATTAAAATCCTTAACTACACCAATCACTTTCAGCTTTTTAGTCTTCGCCAGGTTATAAAATTCTTTTCCCAACGGTTCAGTAAAACCCATTTTTTGCACAGCTGCTTCGTTCATTACAATCGCATCGGCTTCGCTAGCCAGATCTTCCGAAAACCAGCGTCCTTCTTTCATCTCATATTTAAAAATATCCTGAAAACTGATATCTGTTTGAAAATAGGGAAAAGGGTAAGGCGTCTGATCCGGTGCGTCTCCCGGAATAAAACTTCCGGTGTTTATCCCCGAAAAAGGTATCGAATTAGAACGACTAACTTCTTGTATGAAAGGCGATTTTTTTAGTTCATTCTTAAAAGCATCAAACTGATTTCTGATTTTATAGGCCTGGTTAATCACAACTACATTTTGAGTATCGATTCCCAAATCGAATTCAGAAATATATTTCATCTGCTTATAAATAACGCTGATACTAATGAACAATACAATTGATGCTGCCAATTGAGTAATCAACATGGCACGGTTGAGCCAGAAAGTTGAATAACTTCCGTTGCCCGACTCCTTTAATTTTGCAGTATTTCGATTAAAATACCAGCCAAGAACAATGCCGCTTATTCCGGCAATAATCCCGGCAAACAGCAACAAACCAAATACTGGAATCAAATAATTGCTGGCAGGGACATTTGAAAGTTCACTCAATAATGGCAAATCAAATTCCCATCCGATAAAAAATATGCTGCACGAAACCATAAATGCAACCAGTGTATAAAAAAGGTTCTCAGCAATAAAGGCTTTTATTATTTCACTTTTGGGACTTCCTAAAAAACGTTTGATATTAATCTGAAAATGATGTTTTTTCCCTTTCGAAAACGCAAATCCAAGAAGATTAAAATACGCAATTAAAAGGATAACCACGACAATTATGAAACTGATATAAACCACAGAAACCTGGCTTTCTTTTTCGAACGAAGAAATATACGAACCGCGCAAATGAATATCGCTGACCGGAAGGAGTTTCAAACTCATGGAGTTTTTATCGTCGACAACATAGTCGAGATTGTAATGAGTTTTAAGCCAGGGCACCAGGTAATCGCTCACCACCGTTTGGGCTTTGCGTTCAAAATCAACGTCCATACCCGTCGATTTTAATTTCACGTAGGTAAGATATTCGTAGCTCTCCCAACTGTAATTATCAAATCCTCGAACATAACCTTCGAGAGAAGCCAGTGCCGAAAATTGTTGAAACGAATTGCGTGGGTAATCTTTAAAAACACCGGAAACAATGTATTCTTTGTCTTCAGCTTTTATCATTCGGCCAATAGGATCTTTGTCGGCAAACAGTTTATCCGAGAGTGACTTTGAAATATAAATCGTATTCTTCTGATGTAAGAAAGAGTGCTTGTTGCCGGAAAGAATTTCAAGAGAAAACACATCGATAAACGAAGGATCAGTCCAGATGACATCTTCTGTGAAAAACGTTTCATCATCTTTCGAAATAATCACATCCGACTTGTTTTTTGTACGTACCATACTTTCCACTTCGGGATACAAATCCTTTAAGTAAGCGCCCATTGCAAGTGGACACTCGCCGTAAATGTCGGCAGTTCCATGGTACACTTCATCAATGTAGACATTGTAAATACGGTCGGCACCTTCGTGAAACCGATCGAAAGAAGTTTGATAACGAATATTACATATTAATGGAATGGTAACCACGAAAGCCAGTACCAGCCCCGCGAATTTCAGAAACGATAAGGCTTTGTCGTTTCGTATTTTACGCCATATTATCCGAATTGTTTTTATCATGTAATAAGACAGTCTGCCGTGAATATTTCACCCAGGCTTTCAGACCAATATTGATTAATTAATGAATACAGTATGGATTAACCAAAACCAATGCCTCAAATACAACACACTATATTACAAACACTTAACTTTTCAACTACATAAAACAGTGTAAATATTTTTGACAAGAGGTGTTAGATTTTTTGTCAGGAGGTAAATACAAGCTTATTAAAAGAAAGGATGTCATCTTTCTTTATTCCAGATAAAAAGATGACATCCTTTATAATAAGAAAATCCATTTTTAAAATGAATTGGGATAAGTTACAAAGTACTTTTTCTCCTGATTATAAATTGGGCTCCAGGTATCGTTGTCACGGTCGCATTCGTATTTCTCGCGCACCCAGGTATCGAATCTTCGCTGACCTTCGTAGAGTTCAATTACCCGGTAGCCTTTTGGAATTCCGCCATAGGTTTCGCGTCCGGTTGCCTGTCCGTAAACCATACAGATCCCACGTAAATCGCCAATGTAATTATTCACATGGTCGTGCCCTACAAACGTCGCCATCACGTCTTTAGATTCGAGAAAAGCATTGTACATCCCCGAATTGATATCTGGCGAACACACCTTTTCGTTTTTTACACCAACCGTTGTTTTCGCCCCCCAAACTTCGTTGTATTCAGGCAGTGGAATGTGGAAAAATGCCAGTGCAGGATAAGGCTTTCCATTGTTTTCGCTGGTCAGTTTTTCGCTTTGTTCACGGTACCAGTTCACCTGATCCCATTTTATCCAGTCGTAAGTTCCCAAACCTAATTCCTTTTTCAAACCCGAATGCGAGTCGATACAATACAACACAGCCGCCGTTTTTGCAGAAGAGTGTGATTTCACTTTTAAAACGTAATTACCATTTCCTGAGATATTTTCCGGGCCATCTTCGGTAACACAGTATGGAAGATTGCAAATGGTTTCCATAATTTCTTTTCCGCTGAGTTCTCCTTCAATATCATGATTTCCCAATGTTACTGCCCATGGTACTTTTGCGTCGATAAAAGTTTGTACCAAATCGAGCCAGGCTTTTTTAGTGTTTTTCGAGCAAACCACATCGCCGGTTAACACCACAAGATCTGGTTTTTCCTCCTCAACTGCTGCTTTCATTAACAACAAAGCACTATCGGAACGGAATGAGTTGTATTTAAAATGAATATCGGTAAACTGAAGGATTTTGAATTTGCCTTCGTCGTTAAATTTTAATTCTGATTTTTTGCTGTTCTGAGCCTCTGAAAAACTATAAACACCAAAAAGAATGGAGAAAAACAAAGCTATTCTTTTCATTTTAAGGAAAATATCTAATGAATATTTACTGTACGAAATATACTATTTTTTCCATGAATGATGCAGACAAATATCATTGCTTCAAAATACACATTGTTAAACTCTTGAAGAAAGGAGGTTATAAAACCTGTAGTTTTTAATCCCCTGTAAGATTGAAACTCCTCGCAGCAAAGCTGACGAGGAGCTCCCCGGAATTCAATTTATACTCCAAAAAACTTTGGGAACTATTTCTCTGTATGAAATTCCTGTGCAGCTTCAATAATCATATGAGCCGACTTATCAACACTCAGCGAAGAACTGTTTAAAGTCAGAACATAATTATCTGCATCGCCCCAGTTTTTCCCGGTATAGTGGCGGCAATAATTTGCACGCTCACGGTCTGTTTTTTCAATTTCACGGGCAGCAGCATCTTTATCCAGACCAAATTGTTTCATAATTCTTTGAATTCTTGATTTTTCATCTGCATGAATAAAAACATGGAAAGATCCGGGTTGATCTTTCAAAACAAAGTTGGCACATCGTCCAATAATCACGCAGGATTCTTTCTGGCTGATATCCCTGATAATTTTGCTTTGAACAAGGAATAATGCATCCAAAGGTGGTTTCCTCTCATCGATGTAGGCATAATTTTGTTCGTAAAGCTGATACAGTAAATTGTGCGCCAGCTTCTGTTCGTGCTGGTTGATGTATTCTTCAGTAAACCCACTCTGTTCAGAAGTTAATTGAATAAGTTCTTTGTCGTAAAACTTAATTCCCAGTTTTTGAGCCACTTTCTGACCGATTTCATGTCCGCCACTGCCAAACTCCCTGGAAATGGTAATAACCAGATTTTTGCCGGGTTGCAACGGTACTTTCTGTGTTTCTGTTGTTTCATCCACTATTTCTGTAACGATCCATTTATCAAGAAATTTAATCTTGCCGTTGAAAAACCGTACAATATATCCAACCAGCACCGCTGCAACAACAGTTCCTTCCCTTATTCCTTCCAATGAATATAAAAGTGCAAACGAACTGATTAATCCGATAATAACCATCGAACTATCAGTTCCGATTTTCGATTTCCCAAACTCAATCTTAAACGTTTTGGTAATAGCCATAGCCAACCCTTCGCCGGGAAGATAAGTGAGTTTTGCTTTCACTTCGAAAAATACTCCAAGTGCAAGAACAACACATCCCAACAAACAGATAAAAGCTTGTCCGAAATATTGTGCTGGCTGCATCCATGATAACAGGCGCATGGTAAAATCGATAAAAAAACCAAAAAGAAAAACTACCGGAAACTGTATCAGCTGAAACAACTGGTAATTTCTTCGCAAAAGTGCTATTTGAAATAAAATGAGCACTACATTCATAATAATCGTTGTTTGCCCTAATGTTAGAGGATATTTCAAACTGTACACATAAGGAATACACGAAATAGGGGAAACTCCCAGGTTAGCTTTAACAGATAAAGTAACTCCAACCGCCATAATAAACAGCCCAACAATAAAGGTCAACGACCTTGAAAAGATATTATTATTCATATAAATTTTTTAATAAGCGTGCAAAAAGAAGATCTGCCGAGGTTTTTAAAATCCAGCCCAACAGTAGAATTTTCATTGAGAAGAAATTCGTTAAAATAAAATCAGAGCAAGTCTTCCAAAAATGATCAATATTCAAAAAGTCTGTAGTATTATCGGGGCCCAAAATTATAAAATATAAAAAAGACAAAAGCTGAAAGAATAAAGAAAGAGCATGAAAGTCAAACAGACTTAATATTTCCGTTTCCGCGAAAAATAAAAGAGTTTATAAAACAAGAAGGTAATTGTTATTTTGAGCTGGTTTCAAATAATTTCAATCAAACTGTTTTTATTAATTTTGGGTAACCATAACTAAGAACAAAATGAGAACAAAATTTTCTTTATTAGTAATTGCACTATTTCTAAACATTCAATTATTTGCACAAAATTCCGAAAACGAAGTAGTAAACACTATCCTTTCGGGATACACAGCCAGATCTTTTACTGTAGATCCTGTTTCGGATCAGGATATCGATTTGATCCTTCAGTGTGGAATAAAATCGCCCAGTGCGCGGAATAGCCAGCTTTGGAAATTTACTGTTATCAAAGATACTGCACTCGTTTCGCAGACTGTACGAAATGCCACGCCCGGAAATGTAATGATTATTGTGTCGGGAGCGGAAGAAACCAAAGAGGGAATGAATGTGGATTTCGACTGCGCACTGGCAACCGAAAACATGTTTGTAGCGGCACAGGGGCTGGGACTTGGAGCGCATATTTACACCGGGCCAATAAGAAATGTAAAATCAAAGTTACTGGAATATGGTATTCCAACAGGCTACCGGCCAATCGCCATACTCCAAATCGGGAATATCGAAAACAGTGTGGATGCCGTTTCGTCTGCGTCTCCAAGAAAATCAAAAGAAGAGGTGGTAAATTTCGGTAAGTAGTTGCCTGAATCGGAGTTAAAATTTCTCTAATTAGTTACTTTAGCATTTCAAAATAATGCTATACCTATGATTCGAATTCTCCGGCATATTTTTATCGTTATTCTCTGCGGAAACATCATCTCCTGCCAGTCGCCAGGTAATAAAAAAGAACAGGGTCCTGCAATTGATAAAAGAGAAACTTGTTTAAACAATCCCGCTCACACATATCAAATATTTATTCCGGCGGGTGAAAGGTCTGCAAAAAATCTACCTGTACTCGTGGCCATCGATTCGCATGGTTCGGGACAAAATGCTGTTAATCATTTAAAAGAAGCTGTATCAACCTATCCGGCAATTCTGGTCGCTTCCAACCTCATTCAAAATAACGATCCCCACTTTATTCAGGAACTGGAAGAACTGATTGCTGACGTAAAAAGCCGTTACTCCGTTGGAGAGTGCATTTATTTAACCGGATTTTCTGGAGGTGCGCGTATGGCTTTGACATATGCCGCAAATCATCCGGCAAACGGGGTGATTGCCTGCGGAGCTTTTGCCAACCCGAAGCAACTGGCTGCCATAAGATGTTCGGTGACGGGAATCCTCGGAATGGATGATTTTAATTTCCCGGAAGTTGCCGGGTATATTTTACAGCCGGAAACCACCCCCCCCCATGTACAAATCGAACTCAGCCTGGCTTCTCACGAATGGCCTTCACCCAAACAACTGAGCGATGTTTTTGGCTGGTATTACCTGTCGGAAAATTCAGTTTCCCGTAAAACAATAAAAACTTATGTAAAAAAACAACAAATGCGAATCGACTCACTGGCCGGAGAAGGTGAAATATTACAGGCAGCCTGCATTGCCAGAAACATGTCGCAGGAAAAGGAGTTCGAAAAAGCCGGTTCATTCCATTCCATAAACCAAAATATGACAGAAAAACCAGCTTATAAAAAGCAGCTTTCAGAACTTGCAGGTAGTTTGCAATTTGAAATGAAAGTTAGAAAGGCGTACTCCGATGCCTTATTACAAAAGGATGAAGCATGGTGGGAAAATGAAATTTCAGTTTTGAATAATAAGATTGAAACGGAATCGAATACCATGAAACAGATGGCCTTCAAACGGCTGAAAGGGTTCCTGGGAATAATCTGTTATTCGTATTCCCGACAGTTTGCCAATCAAAAAGACATCCCTCATCTGAAACAAATTTTAATGGTTTACAGCTTGGTGGAACCGGAGAATGAAGACATGAAACATTTCAGTGAACTTTTAGCTGACTTAGCCGGCCATTAATCAGGCACACTTAAAGATGAAGTTAACGTTAATTCAACACAATTCTTAGTCTACAGGATAGTTATATATTGAGTAGTTTTGTCGCTTTGAAGAAGAAAGAAATTCATGCAAAAGCAACAAAATTCTAAGTTATATTTATTAATTGTGATGGGCCTTTTGTCGGCATTTGGGCCTTTTGTCACCGACTTTTATTTGCCGGCATTACCTACCATTACCGGTTATTTTAACACATCGGTTTCGATGGTTCAGTTAAGCCTGACTGCAGGAATGCTCGGGCTTGGAGCCGGCCAGTTACTAATTGGTCCGTTAAGCGACAAATATGGAAGGAGACCGTTGATTTTGTTATCTCTTGTGGTTTATTCGATCTCCACTGTAGCTTGTATTTATTCAAGCAGCATTGAAATATTTGTGGTTTATCGTTTAATCCAGGGATTTGCAGGTTCGGGAGGTGTGGTAATATCAAAATCAGTAGCCGCCGATTTGTATAAAGACAGAGAACTTACCAAATTCTTTTCATTACTGATGGTTGTGAATGGATTGGGACCGATTGCCGCGCCGGTTTTTGGAGGCTTTCTCATTAATTTCACAACCTGGCAGGGAATATTCTGGGCCCTGTTCATTTTGGGGATTATCCTTTTGTTGTTAAACCTGGGTTTCAAAGAGTCGCACCCGGTTGAAAAAAGAGTGGACGGAAATGTTCTGGACAGCTTCAAAAATTTCATTCCAATTCTGAAAAACAGTCGGTTCATGTTTTACGTGCTGGCACAAACCTTTGCCATGGGATTTTTATTCTCTTATATTTCGGCATCGCCGTTTATTTTTCAGGAACATTATCATTTAAGTCCCTTAATGTTCAGCATGTGCTTTGCTTTTAACGCTTTCGGCACTATGGTTGGGAGCTGGCTGGTTTCACTTTTTTCTGAAAAAAATGCACTGCTGGCCGGCGGTTTTGGATTGGTGATTTTGGGTGCATTACTCTCCTTTACTTTAATTTCAGGTGGAAATATCATTGTACTGGAAGCTGTTTTCTTTTTCCAAATGGTAGCACTTGGTATGATTTTACCAACAACAGCCTCGTTGGGATTAAACCTGGAACGCGATAACAGCGGGAGCGCTTCGGCTATCCTGGGATTTTTACCTTTTCTTTCGGGGAGTGTTGTTTCTCCTTTAGTTGGACTTGGAAATATTATTTATTCCACATCAATTTCAATTGTTATCTGCTGCATTATAACCATGTTTTTTATTTCAATGGCCATCAGGTCTAATTTTGCAAAAGCAGTGGCTTAATTTTTATAGCTCCCTCATATCTGAGTGCCTCAATCCCGATACGCTTTGCTATCGAGGATCTACACACTTCTCACTACTCGTATCGAAGTGCTTCGACAGGATTCCGTGTAGCTGCCCGCCAGCTAATCCAGCTAACCGTTATTATAGTAACAACCAATGCTGCGACTCCTGCAAGTGCAAATACCCACCAGCTTAAACTGGTTTTATAGGCAAAGTCTTCGAGCCATTTGTTCATCGTATAATATGCAATCGGGCAGGAGATTACAAAGGCAATTGCTACCCATTTCATAAAGTTGCTGTTTAATGCATACAGAATTTGACTTACGCGTGCTCCATTAACCTTTCGCACACCAATCTCTTTGGTTCGCTGTTCGGCAACAAAGGCAGCCAAAGCCAGCAGCCCCAAACATGCAATAAATATTGCCAATACTGAAAAGACTGAAACGATCTTTCGGGTCTGTACATCGGCCGCATACAAACGACCAAAATCTTCATCAAAAAACGCATAATCCAGTGGTTGACCGTCAGCATATTTATTCCATGTTTGTTCGATATTTTTCAGGTTTTCCTGAATATCTCCGCTTATTCGAACACTAAAGAAAGCACCACTTGACTTTAATGCCTTATAATTATCGAACATTACAAAAGGCCATATTTCCTGGTGTAACGAGCTGAGATGAAGGTCTTTTATTATCCCAATAATGGTAAAAGTAGTCTCTTCTGATTTTAACTTCTTATAAAGTTTCTTACCAATCGGGTCTTTTATATTTAGTGCTTTAAGTGCCATTTCACTGAGTACAATCAATTTTTCATTTGAAGGATTCCCCTTTTCGAAAAAACGGCCTTGTTTCAATTCAATTTCATAGGCATTTAAAAAATCCTCATCAACCCATATTTGATTCATTCCCACAGCTTCACTTGGTAATTCATGAAAAAAGGTGCTATTAAATTTGCTTCGTCCGGGAATATCTATTGAGTTACTTACTTGTAAAATACCCGGATGTTCAAGTAACTCGCTTTTAAACGAAGGCTTTCTAGTCCACAGGTAATGTGCATTATTTATGATTATCAGGTTTTCCTTATTAAATCCTAATTCATGTTTCTGAATAAAATTAAGTTGTTTACTTATAAAAAAGGTTCCTGAAAAAAGGACAATGCTTACAATTAATTGAAAAACAACCAATCCGCTTCGCAGCTTACCATGCGAGCCTTCCGATTTATGAATCCCATTTATAACTTTTAAAGGATTAAACGACGCTAGAAAGAAAGCGGGATAACTTCCTGCAATTATTCCGATTACAATTCCAAAGGTCAATATCAGTGGTATGGTACTATACTTACCGAAGTAATCAAATACAAGTTGTTTATCTACTAAATGATTAAAGGCCGGGAGCATTACTTGTATTAGGCCCAAAGCAATCGCTAATGCAATAAAAGTAACTAAAACTGATTCGGATAAAAACTGCAGAACAAGATTATTCCGGTTTGATCCTAATGATTTTTTGATTCCAACTTCTTTGGCACGATTTACAGACCGTGCGGTAGACATATTCATGTAATTAATACAGGCAATGACCAATATAAAAGCGGCAATTATCGAGAAGATTATCAAATAACCTGTATTTACTGATCGCTCAGGGCCTGCAATAACTGATCTATTTAAATGGATATCAGTTAAAGGTTGTATATAATATTTATACTGTTTTCCCTTTGCGGCGAATTCCTCAGGAGATACTCCTCTATCTTTCGCCATAAACGGCCCGACATGTTTCTTAACCACATCTTCCAGCTTTGAATCTACATCCTGATTGGAACTTCCCTCTTTTAAAAGAACATAAGTATAAAGTATATTATTGAGCCAATTCGTACTATTGTTGTCTGGCCGGCTTTTTATAGATCCCAGGAAATCAGGTTTTAAATGCGAGTTTTCAGGAAAATCTTTAATCACTCCGGTAACCGTCCAATCGTAATTATATTTTCGCGAAAGCGTTTTCCCCATAGGATTTTCATTTCCGAAATAACGTTTGGCTGTCGATTCAGTTAAAACCACGGTGTAAGGCTCAATCAAAGCCGTATTCGGATCACCGTAAATAAACGATGTCGAAAAGATTTTAAAAAAATTGTCGTCGGCAAAACACCACCTGGTTTCGTTAAACACTTTGTCCTTGTACCGCATAACCGGTTCCCAATACTGCGATACGCGAACCGCCTCTTCAACTTCAGGGATTTCATCTTTTATGGTATTTCTCAGAGGAGGACTTGACTGCGGCAATTTAAAGGTGTTGTTATCTCTAACAGATAACAAATTCACCCGGTAAATCCGATCTGCTTTTTCATTAAACTTATCGTAGCTTAATTCGTTTTGAACATACAACATAATCAGAATACAAGCTGTAATTCCGATGGCCAGGCCAACAATATTTACAAGTGAATAAAACTTGTTTCTAATTAAGTTTCGGATCGTAGTTTTCAGGTAGTAGTTTATCATGGTTTTTATTGGTTTAATTTATTCATATCGCAAGGCTTCAACCGGATTTCGGGTAGCGGCGCGCCAGCTCAACCAGCTCACCGTTAACAGTGCAATTCCCAACGACATAAATCCTGCCAAAGCGAAAATCCACCAGCTAAGATTCGTTTTATAAGCAAAATTCTCCAGCCATTTATTCATGGCATAATACGAAATGGGAGTGGCAATGATAAAAGCTACAATCACCCAACGGATAAAATCGCGGTTGAGCATCACCAAAATCTCAGAAACTCTGGCACCATTCACCTTCCGTACACCTATCTCTTTCACTTTTTTATTTACTGTGTGCGAAACCAAAGCAAACAAACCAAGACAGGCAATGATAATGGCAAGAAATGAACTCATACCAGCCAGTTGCCCAAGCTGTTTATACGAAACGTATTGCTGATTAAAATACACATCAAGAAAAAAGAAATCGGCCTGCGCCCCGGGATAATGTTTCGCCCAAACCTGTTCAACTATTTTCATCAATGCCGGAATATTCGAAGTGCTAACCAGTGCCGGATAATAACCAAATTCGTGCGGATGCCTGAACTGGTAAATGTAAGGTTCCAGTTCTTTTTGTAATGACTCGTGATGAAAGTTTTTAGCGACACCAACAATTTCCACCTCCCGGTTCCCCATGTTTATCTTCTCTCCCACTGCATGCTCTGCTGTTTCAAAGCCAATTAGTTCAGCAGCCTTTTCATTAACGATGACCGATTGTGCTTCGTTGCTTATTGAGTTGTAAAAATTTCGTCCGGCAACAATAGATACCTGGTAGGTTTCGAAATAATTTTCATCGGAAAAAGAATATTAAACGTGGTGTTTACCTGTTTCCCATTTCGGCTCACCATAACGTTGTTGTACTTGTTGGCCTGCCCCGGAATATTCATTGTGGCTGTCACCTTTTGCACATACGGAGATTGTAACAACTCATCGCGGAAAGCGCAAAATTCATGATATCGCCTGTCGCCTGTGGTATTGTTGGTGGCAGGACCACGCATAACCAGAACCTGATCCGGATTCATTCCCAGGTTGCTCTTCTCCAGGTAATTAATTTGTTTAAAAATTAAGGTAGTTGAACCGATTAAAATAATAGCCAACATGAATTGAAATACCGTTAAACTGTACCGAACTGAACTAAGATTTGTGTTGCTGGTAATTTTATTGCTTAAAAGCTGAAGAGGCTTAAATGAAGTTTGAATGAAGGCTGTAATAAGCCCGGTAAAAAGAGCGCCTCCAACAAGGATTACACTCAACGAAATCCAAAACCAGGGCTGCAGAAAAACATGTGATCCCACATTGTTATTTACAAACGACTTAAAAACAGGCATAGCAAGAATCATCATTCCAAGTGCTAAAAGAATAGCAGCCAGATTAACAAACAGCAGTTCAGCTAAATGATATTTTACTAACGAAAGATTGTTGGCCCCGTTAATTTTTCTGATTCCGGTTGCTTTTACCCGTTCAAACGACAGCGCTGTTGAAATATTAATGTTGTTCGTCCAGGCAATTACAATGATGAAAATAGCAATTACAAGCAGAAGTTTAACCTTGGTTAGATTGCCTTGCGGAACAAATTCTCCTTCCAGATCGGAATGCAAATAGATATCTTTTACCGGCATCATTGAATATTGGGCTTCCAATCCGTCTTTTCCATTATTCGTAATATATTTCTCAGATAGATTGGATAAGGTTCGCGAAAGATCTTGTTCCGACGCGGATGGTATTTTTCGGAAGTAAGTAGAAACAAAAAGCGATCTCCAGTTTCCCTGCTGACTAACACCATAATCTTCCAAGGTGTTAAAACTAACCACAAAATCGTATTTCAAATGCGAGTTTCCCGGGAGCGTTTCAAAAACAGCAGTCACCGTAAAAGGTATCCCTTCATTTAATTTGATAATATTTCCAACCGGATCGTTATTACCAAAATACAAACGTGCTACCTTATCCGAAATAGCTACCGAATATTTGTTGGCAAGAGCATCGGAAAGATTTCCCTGAATCAGCTTATTTTGAAAGACGTTAAAAAAAGCGCTGTCAGCCCAAAGTACATTCTGATTATACAACTGAACGTTATCGGTGTACATGTAACAGCTTTCGTAAAATGCCCTGCAACTTGCAGCAATCAGTTCGGATTCGCTTTGCAACACCGGACTCAATGCCGAATGCGAACGGCAACTATTGGTAAGCAACTTGCCATCTTTTGTTGCATGATAAGTTACGCGATATAAAATTTCAGTTTGCGGATAAAAACGATCGTAACTTTTTTCGTAACGAACATGCATCCAAAGCATCAGCGAAGTAGCAATACCAATGGACAACCCAACGATGTTAATGGCAAAAAAACGCCTGTGTTTATTAAAGTTCCGAAAAATCTGGTTTAAGTAGTATCGAATCATGTTTAAATAGTTTATTCTTTATTTTATTGTCTAGTGAGGATTTCACTTCAAGTGAAGTCCTCACTACTCGTACCTAAGTGCCTCCACAGGATTCCTCGTTGCTGCTCTCCAACTCTGCCAACTCACCGTCAGCAATGCGATTCCTAAAGCCAACACTCCGGCCAATGCAAAAATCCACCAGCTTAAATTGGTTTTATAGGCAAAATTTTCGAGCCATTTATTCATGGCGTAATATGTAATGGGCGTGGAAATTACAAATGAAACAGCAATCCATTTTATAAAATCGAAATTCAGCATGGTTAAAATCTCGGAAATTTTGGCGCCGTTTACTTTGCGAATTCCTATTTCCTTTGTCTTACTTAATGCAACCTGTTTCGATAAAGCATAAAGGCCAAAACTCAAAATCATAAAAGCTACGATTACAAAATAAAATAAGAGTTCCAACATCCGGTTTTCGTCGCGGTAGGTGGCAATAAATTCATCGGTAAAAAAATGATACTCGAATGGCACCTCTGGATTAAACTGTTTATAAAGACGGTTAATATCACTAATAAGACCGGTTTTGTCGACACCCGCATTGTACTGAACATACAAATTCCGGGCGTTAAAATCAGGCATAATCACCAAAGGCCTGATCTGGTTTGCAAAATGGCGGCTGTGAAAATCCTTGACAACACCTACAATTACATAATCCTCTTCTTTAAGCTGTATGTGCCTGAGCAAAGGATGCGCCATATTCATCACCCGGGCAGCCTCTTCGTTAATAATAACATGATTGCGCTTTCCTTCGGAAAAGTTAGTCCCCTGAACCAGATGCATTCCGAAGGTTTTTAGAAAATCTGAATCTGCATAAATCCGGGCGATGGAATGTTTTTCATCGGCGCTGATTCCATCCCAGGTCCAGCCGGGGAGTTCAATGCCTGAACTCAGTAAAGGTGAAGCATTTGTAACGTCTTTTATGGCAGGATTGCTGAGGAGTTCGTGTTTTATCAATGCATATTCTTCCGTAATTTTTCCTTTTAGCGGAATATGAACGATGTTTTCTTTTTGAAAACCCAGGTCTTTTTGAAAAATATAATTCAGCTGTTTGTTGATCAAAAATGTGGAACTCAACAAAGCGATAGCAAGTGTAAACTGAAACGCGATAAAATACTTACGAAAAGTCCCTCTCCCTATAGTTTTTTGTTGTCTAATGGAATCGATAGGTTTCAGCGAAGCAATGAAAATACCAGGCAGTATTCCTGATAAACTCCCGATAGCAAGCGCCAAAATAAAGAGGATAATAAGTACCGGTGCATTTTGATGAAGATCAGGCAAATTATTCCCTGAAAAAGTATTAAACGAGGGTTGTAGCGCTTCCACAAAAATGAAAGTCAGGATGACTGAAAGAGATACTAGAAGAAGCGGTTCGGCCAAAAAAGAAAGCGCAACTTTATTTTTTTGTGCGCCCGATATTTTACGGATTCCGGCTTCCTTCATCCGATTGGCGCCAAGCACTCCAATCAAGCTCATAAAATTCAAAATGGCAATCAGCAGAATAAAAACTCCGGCGATGGAAAAAATATAAACGTATTGAATGTCTCCCGGATGATACACAAATAGCTGGTAATCGCTTTTAAAGTGCAGGTCTTTTAAAGGGTGCAGGTACCAGTCGATATCGAAACCCAGTTTTTTGTAATCGTAAAACTGTGCAATTTTCTCATTCATCTGTGTTCTGTCGATTTCATTTGGCAATAAAACAAAGGTGGAGTAGCCAAAAGCAAACCAATTGTCGGCATCCTCAATGGCAATCGGGATTAAAAAGTCGAACTGGAGCGATGAGTTGTCGGGCAGATCTTTATAAACTCCTGCCACTTCATATTGTTTGGTGTTATCGGCATTTATATAAAATGTGATTGATTGATTCGAAGGAATCTCATTCCCAAAAAACTTCTTGGCCAGCCGTTGCGATATAAAAATGACATTCGGATTACTTTCGATGTTTTTGCGATCGCCACTTACAAAATCAATGGTAAAAATATCGAAGAACGAAGGTTCGATGGCCAGGCCCTGTTCCAGAAATTTTTTGTTTCCAGATTCAAGATTACGTCCTCCAAACTGTTTGGCAAAACGCGTACTCTGAACTACTTCAGGGAAATTATCTTTTAAATACGGACTCAGCGGAGTTGGCGTTTCCATAATAAAATCCGATTTGCCATCGGAGTATTTCCACTCGGAAGCCACCATGTAAATATTTTTATAATTCTTATGAAACCTGTCGAAATTGAGTTCGTGATAAACCCACATAAAAATGAATACAAATGAAGTTAATGCAATCGTCAATCCCAGCAAATTGATAAGTGAAGTACTTTTATTCTTCCACAGATTCCTGAAACTAATTTTTAATATTCTCATTTCTATTTAATTATCCTCTTTTTACTTCACTTTTAATACCTAAATATTCATTTCTCAATACCACTTCTGCTATACTTTAACAAGATTTCGTCACTCATACCTTAGTGCTTCGACAGGATTTCGTGTTGCTGCCCGCCAGCTTTGCCAACTTACCGTTAATAAGGCAATACCTAAAGATAATAAACCTGCCAAAGCAAAAATCCACCAACTCAGGTTGGTTTTGTAGGCAAAATTTTCGAGCCATTTGTGTAAAGCAAAATAAGAAACGGGCACGGCCAAAACAAAGGCAATTGCTACCCATTTTAAAAAGTCCTTGTTCAGCAGGGTTAAAATCTCAGCTACTTTTGCGCCATTTACTTTGCGGATGCCAATTTCTTTGGTCCGTTGTTCCATTATAAAAAAGGTAAGTGCAATTAATCCCAGGCACGACAAAAACAAGGAAATAATGGTGGCAAAACTTAAAATGGATTGAAACTGTTTTTCTTTTGAATAAAGCGCCTCCAGCGATGAATTCAGAAAGGTATATTCGAACGGAAAATCAGGAGAAAGTTGATTCCATATTTTCTCAACCGAATTCATCGTTTCGTTTAACTGCGAAAAACTGTTTACATTCGTTTTTAGATAAACCACATCGCAAAAATCGTTGGAGCAGGTAATACCGGTCGGACGAATGGGAACATGCAACGATTCAATATTAAAATCATTAATAATACCAACCACATTGCCCAATTTCGTATCGCCATAGTTTATTCGTTGGCCTCCCTCTGTATTGATGTTGTACTGACGCGCTGCCGTTTCGTTGAAAATATATTCATTCAATTTTTCAGAACTTTCGGTGTAACCGCGTCCTTCCAGCATATCAATCCCAAAAAAATTGAAAAAATTGGGTGAAACAGTCAGCTTTGCAAAATTCACTTGTTCCTTTTCTCCGTCTTTTACCATAATACGGCCCCATTCTCCGCTCATATACCCCAGCTCATCGCTGCAAAAAGTAATTTCTTTTATGCCTGCAATATTTTCCATCTCGTTTTTAAAAGCCTGAATATTCTTCCCCAAGTCGATATTGGTATTGGCAAAAACTATATTCTCATTTTCGAAACCTGTATTAAAACTGTTTATATATCTGTACTGACGATGAATAGACAGGATTCCTGCTATTAAAACGATGGAAACCACAAACTGAAAAACCAGCATCCCGTTTCGTAAATAATTACTTTTCGAATTGTTTCCTGTCTGTTTCTTAAGCAGAAGATGTGTTTTGTAACGGCTGAAAATTAAACCAGGAATGATACCGGTTACCAGCAAAGTCAGGGCAAAAATGATGAAAAGTATGATTAGATTCTGCACGGATAAGAACGAATGAAAATCAATCCCCAAAGCCTGAGAACGATTGATAACAGGAAGCAAAAAACCAAGTAATAGAACCGAAATGGCAAGCGACAAAACAAAGCTCAATGCCGACTCGGTTGTAAAAAGCTTAACGATACTCAGCCGCTGACTTCCCAGCGATTTGATAATTCCAACGTTCTTATATCTTTTTTCGCGCTGGGCAGTAACCAAATTCGCGTAATTGATACAGGCAAGCAGAATGATCAGAATCCCTGTAATCAGGATGATGGATAAAATCAGCCGGTTTCCGTGCTTTAATAATCCCGCCTGAGGAAAATCGAAATACACATTCAAAAACGGAATGGAACTTATTTTCTCATCCTGTAAATAGTCAGGGATGTTTTCTTTTGATAAACCGGCGAGTTTTTCATTTAAAAGCGCTGCCGAAACATTTTCCTCCGTTCTTAGGAAAGAGTTATATGAATTTGTTCCCCAAGACCTCATGTTCCTTTCGTACCAGCTCAAATTGAAATAGGTTGGAAGCGATATTACTGCTTCAAAATCCCATGAAGAATTTTGTGGCAGATCCTCGATTACAGCTCCAACCTGGATGCTGATATCCTGAAAATTGGACGCATTATAAATGAGTTCCCGACCTACCGGATTCTCGTTACCAAAGATTTTCCGGGCCAGTTTTGCAGATATTACCACGCTATTTGGTTTATCTAGGGCAGTGGCCGGATCTCCCCAAACGGCCTTTAATGGAAATACGCTGAAAAAACAGGAGTCGGCGCAAAGTGCTTTCTCTATTTTAAAATTCGAATCACCATTTTTAAAATAAATCTGCGACGACCAGTCGGAAGAACAAAGTGTTAACTTCTTTGCTTCGGGGATTTCTTTCCGTATTAATTCCACAAAATTATACGACATGGAAGCCTCACCATCTTTTGTAAGGCAGTAAATATGCTCCACATCCGGAATTGTTTTGTCGGTAGAATATTCGTTGTATACGTACGTAAAAATGAGCATACTAACGGCCACTCCAACCGATAAACCAACAATATTTATTAGTGAAACGGTTTTATTCTTTAGTAAACTTCGTTTCGCAAATTTTAGATTCATAACAGCGCATTATTTTAGAAAATATTTATTTATTCATATCGTAGAGCTTCGACAGGATTTCGTGTTGCTGCCCGCCAGCTTTGCCAGCTCACAGTAAGCAATGCAATTCCGAGTGTCAGTAATCCGGCCAGGGCAAAAATCCACCAGCTTAATGTGGTTTTGTAAGCAAAATTTTCGAGCCATTTATGCATGACAAACCAGGCAATGGGCGTAGCAATTACAAAGGCAATGGCTACCCACTTTATAAAGTCTTTGTTGAGCATGGTAAGAATCTCAGAGATTTTGGCACCGTTGACTTTGCGGATGCCAATTTCTTTAATCCTGTTTTCTGCCGTAATCCGCGAAAGAGAGAAAATACCCAGACCTGCAATAAATAAAGCCAACAAAGAAAACAGGCTAAACAATTTCACCAGTGTATTTTCGGCCTTGTATAAATAGTCTAATTCCTGGTTAACAAAACGGTATTTACACAAACTTCCCGGAGCGAATTCGTGAAAAACCTCATCGATGTGTCCGAGTGTTTGAATAACTGAGTTCCTGGATAGTTTTAATAAAACCCGATTTGTTGAAAGCTCATTGCTGTTCCAGTAAAGAATCACCGGATTTATTTTGGTGTGGAACGATTCGAAATGAAAGTTCCCGGCAACACCCAGCAGCGACCTGTTTTCCAATTCAAATCCTTTGTCTTTTAACGAGGTATTTTTAAGCAAATCCCAGGCGGCTTCGTTCAAAATATATCCACTGTTTGCCTGACTTTTTATATCCCACGAAAAATTCTCGCCCTGCACCATTTTAATATCCAGCAACGGAATAAAATCGGGATCGACAGCAGCATAATTCATAGAAATTCGTTTGTTGTCGATTTCCAATTCTTGCGAATACTGGTTAAACTGAGTAATATTATCGGAGACAAAAGAAAGCCCTTTTATATTTGAATCTTCGAGTAACCGAGACTTAAAACTGGTTAAATTATTTTTTATATCCGGAGTCAGATCAAGACTTAAAAGCTGGTTATCATCGAAACCCAGATCCTGGTTGCGGATAAAATCGAGTTGCCTGTAAATAAAGGCTGTTCCAATAATCAGAACAATCGACACTACATACTGAAAGGTGATTAGTCCTTTGTTTAACCCTTTCGTTTTCAGAAGTGTCTTGCTTGCTTTTTGAAAGTAGCTGCTATCGGTCGATGTAAGAAATTGCACCTGCAAAAACCCATAAATAATCCCAAGAAGCAAAATCACCCCCACAACAAAAAGAAAGTATTTTAGGCTTAAAACCTGTTCTATATTTAAGCTTCTGCCAATCAGATTTTCGTAGGAATTCAAAATCATAAAAACAAAAACCGCTGAAACCAGCACGGCACTAAAACATAAAATCAACGAATCGATTACATACTGAAAGAAAATGGTAACACCCGAACCACCCAGTATTCGTTTCACTGATATTTCCTTCATTTTTTTCATTCCCTGCGACAAGGATAAATTGATGAAATTAATACTGGCCACAACGATGATTAAAACACCAACAATACCTAAAACAACAAGCAGGTAAAAACTTCCGTGTTTGGTTTCGTCGTTCGCACTGGTGTCGGTGGCGAGGTAAATGGAATGAAAAGGACGCAGTTTAAAATCTACATCGCTGGCATTTATGTGCTCCATCTGTTCGAAAAACGTATTCATCTTTCCTTCCAGCATTTTGGAATCGCTATTTTCGTTTAACAGCACATACGATACCAATCCCCAACTCCAGGTATCGTCGTTGAGTCCGTATTTATTTTCAACCGATTTGAAAGATGCCAGTGCTTTGGCCGGCAGGTGAAAATCGGGCAAATCGCGGATAACACCGGTTACGGTATACAAATCCTGACCTTTAAAATTAAGCTGCTCGCCAATGGGACTTTTATTTCCAAAAATCTTTTTCGCCCACGTTTCGGAAAGCACAATGGAGAAAGGTTCTTTCAAAGCATTTTGAGGATCTCCTTCAATAAAAGGGATGGTAAAAATTTCGAAAAACGAATTATCGGTAAAACTCAGCTCATCTATTTCGTAAAATTCCTGTTTGTAACTAATCCACGAATTGTTAAACAATTTCAGAACGGCTGATTTTTCAATTTCAGGGAATGTTTTTTGCGATATGCGACTGACCGCCATTGGCACCTGGTTTTCGCTTCCCTCTTCAATGCGGTAAATCCGATCACCCTTAGTATTGAATTTGTCGAAATTATACTCGTTAACCACATAAAGCATAATGAGCATGAAAACGGCAAACGCCACCGATAAACCACTCAAATTGATAAAAAAATGAGAGGGTTTGCTTCGAATATTTCTAAAAGCCTGTTTTATAAAATTCATCTTGTTTGCTTTTATGTTTTCAATTATAGTTTTCTTCTTTCTTTATAACCGGGATGAAAATTTCACTCGTATCGAAGTGCTTCGACAGGATTGCGCGTAGCTGCCCGCCAGCTCTGCCAGCTTACTGTGAGCAATGCAATTCCCAAAGCCAGTAAACCTGCCAAAGCAAAAATCCACCAGCTTAATGCGGTTTTATAGGCAAAATTCTCGAGCCATTTATTCATGGCGTAGTATGCGATGGGCGTGGCAATTACAAAGGCAATTATTACCCATTTTACAAAGTCTTTGTTGAGCATGGTTAGTATCTCTGTGATTTTGGCGCCATTTACTTTTCTAATGCCTATTTCTTTCACCCGGGCCAACGATATCAGCCAGGCAATGGAAAACAGATTGATAACACTAATAAAAATGGCAACCACAATAAACAAACGGAATATTTTTACCAGCTGAATTTCTTTATCAAACTGCCGGTTGTAATAATCCTCAACAATTAAATATTCGAACGGATAATTGGGGAAAGTGCCGCTAAATTTCTCTTTTATGAAAGGAAGAACCGAAGCAAAATCGGCACTGGCAATTTTAACAGAGTAATTTCCCCAGATCATATTTTCGGTCCAGTTAATAAGAACCATGGGTTTGTGACTCTCTTTTGCATTGCTAAAATCCACATTTTCAGCCACACCAACAACCGACACCTCGAACTTTTGCATGCCGCTTTCGTCTTCCATTTTAATTTTCCGGCCAATGGCTTCATCCGGATTTTGGAAACCCAGATATTGTAATCCGGCGCGATTGATAATACATGAATTATTCTGAGAGGAAGTTCCTTTCCCCCGGTAATTCGTTCCTGCCAGGAGCGGAATACTATAGTTTTTTATAAAATTTTCGTCGGCAACAATAAGTGCGGCTTTCCCGCCTTTTCCCGACAGCGTTTCGGTGAAATTAAAGTTGTAGGCCGACAAATCACCCGGTACTACGTTCGAACTCGAAAATCCCAGTATCGCACTATTACTCAGCAACTCTTCTTCAAAGGCCTGCAGGTTATTTATTCGTTGTGATGTTTTTCGAAGATTTGCAGGAACCTTAATCACCAGGGTATTTTTTACATCAAACCCCTTGTCTTTATCCATCAGAAAATTTACCTGCTTATTAACACCAGCAATTCCAGCAACAATGGCAATAATTATAACAAACTGAGCTACAACAATTACCTGGCGAAAAGAGAGTCCTTTGGAAACAGGCTTGTAGCGTAGTTTAAGCAGTTCGAGACTATTAAAACGGTTAATCATTAATGCTGGAATAATACCACTGACAATGATACTTATTGAAATGATTGAAAACAATGTCGCCAGAAAAACCGGGCTGGAGAACACAGGTTTCAGAAAAATTCCAAACTGGTTTTTCATAACAGGAATCAACATCCATCCAGCTACCAGCGAAAGAAAAACAGCAATGAAATGGATTATCAACGATTCGGAAAGGGATGCCCATAAAATCTCGGAACGTGTTGCTCCGTTTATTTTTTTGATTCCCGTTTTGGGCGCTGAATGAATCAACCTCGAAAAAGCAAACTGAATGTAATTAAATCCCGATGCACAAAGAATCAGGAACCCGATAATAAAAATGAGGGTTACATATTGCGCCCGCGAGTTTGTTTCCAGTTCGTTTTTCATATCCGAATACAGATGAATATCATTCAGCGGCTGCAAATGGTACAGATGACTGATATTACTTTTTTCGAATTGAATCTTTTTATTCTCTGTTACAATATTATTTATTGCTGACTCAACCTGTTTTACATCTGCATTCTCGTCAAGTTTCAGGTAAGTATAAAATCCGGTTTCGCCCCACTGGGCTTTTGCGGGCGGCGGAAGGTGCATATCGTCGTGAAACGAAAGTAAAACCTCGGCATTAAAATGAGCTTGTGCAGGAATATCTTTAAAAACACCCTCAATGGTATATTCATAAGCAGGGTATTTGAATAAAATCTGTCCGACAGGATTAACATCTCCAAAATATTTTTTAGCAGTGCTTTCCGAAATAACGGCAGTATACGGCCTGGTAAGAATTCCGGATTTATCGCCTTGTGTTAAAGTTATTGAAAACACATCAAGAAAACCGGATGAGGCGTGATAAATATGATTATTGGAAAAAATTTCGTCGCCAATCTTATATTGCGGGTTGTTTGTTCCAGTAAGGTAACCAGCCGCTACAACTTGGGGATATTTCTCTTTTAATGTGGCTGCCACACCGCGTTCGCATTCAGGAATAAATATGCTCAGTTCGTTTCCGCTGTAAATATCAGTGGTTACCCTGTAAATTTGTTTGTTGTCGGGAAAAACACGGTCGAATCCTTTTTCGTAAAAAACATAGCCCGATACCAGAATAAAGGTAACCAAGCCAATACAAAGAGAAAGCAGGAGAAAGGCTGAATTTTTCTTTTCGCGAATCAGGTTTCTGAACGCCATTTTAATATGGTAAAATTGTCTCATTCCAGATTTGTTTTTATTCGTTTTTTGTCGGGTTATTTCCGGTAATTCAAAGTTTCTATTTATTTGTACCTCAATGCCTCCATCCCGATACGCTTCGCTATCGAGGATCTCTGCTCTCCTCTATTCATATCGGAGAGCTTCGACAGGATTTCTTGTTGCAGCTCTCCAGCTTTGCCAGCTTACCGTCAACAACGCAATTCCCAGTGCCAGCAACCCGGCCAGCACAAAAATCCACCAGCTTAAAGCGGTTTTATAGGCAAAATTCTCGAGCCATTTATTCATGGCGTACCAGGCAATTGGTGTAGCAATAACAAAGGCGATGCTTACCCATTTTACAAAATCTTTATTAAGCATAGCCAGTATCTCAGACACCTTCGCGCCGTTTACCTTGCGGATGCCGATTTCCTTGGTGCGCTGTTTGCTTTGTAACAACGAAATATTAAAAAGCCCCATCAAAGAAATAAGCATTGTGATAATCGTAAAAAGCTTAATTAATTTACTTTTTGAATAATCATCCTCATATATCATTTTTATGCGGGCATCCAGAAACTGGGTTGTAAATGGTTCTTCGGGGAAAAACGACTGCCAGGTATTTTGAATATTTGCAAGTACTGATTTTATATCGGTATTGCTTTTAATCCGAATATTTAAATAACCATCTTTTTGCTTGTCGAGATAAAAAATCATTGGTTCAGTTTCGTTACGAAGAGAATTAAAACACACATCTTTTAATACTCCAATAATTTTTACGCCCCCCTGAATTTCTTCACCAACAACCGGAGAAGTAAAACCACAAAAACTGATAAATGCATCGTTAATAATTGCCACGGTACTGTTAGCGTCATTAAATTCGCGAGAAAAATTTCTACCTTCCGAAAATTCCATGTTCATTAATGGAATATAGTCGTAATCGATTTCCATGCCATTAACAACTTTGGTTACGTCTTTACCATCGCGATTTATCTGAAATGCATGACTACTCATTACTTCTCCGGGAGCATATCTCGAAAAAGCAACCGATTCAACATTCGGGTTTCTTCTTATTTCCTGTTTTAAAGAATTTACCGACTCTGGATTGCATATCGTTTTATTGAGTTTCAACATTACCACATTTTCTTTGTCGAATCCCATATTGCTTTCCGAAAGAAATGTGAGTTGTTTTCCAATCAATAAAATTGCAATCAACAGCATTATGGAAAGCGAAAGCTGTACAACGGTCGATACCCTTCCGAAGTTCAATTGTCCCGAGTTTACCTTATTATTTTTATTTTTCAAAATGAGTGTTAGCCCACTTTTTTTTGTTTGATTAAAAAACGGGATAAAAGATGAAATCAGGGAAAAACTCAACAATAAAACAATGGATAAAACAAGAAGTGTTTGCAATGGTAATGTACCGGAATGAATAAGCGGAATGTCATTTAACAACGGGATAGACAACCGATAAAGTCCAACAGAAAAAATGAGTGCGATCAGAATAATCGTCATTGAGTTTAAAAACAGTTGCAAATAAATATCCAACTGTTTTGCACCAATAATTTTTCGTATACCTATGTTTTTTGATTGGATAATATTTTGCGAAACCAGCAGGTTTGAATAATTGATAAAACCAACAATCAAAATAAATACTCCAATGATTAAAAATATGTAAGAATAAGTGCGGTTCCCTTTTGGATAGTCGTAACTCATATTTCGTGAAAAATGTACATCTTTCAACGGAACGGCAACTGGCGCGAACTTTGCGTTCAGCGCTTTGCCAAATTCTGCCATGTATTTCTCATAGAACGGTTCAAAGTTATCGGTAACGCTTTGTATTTTAGCATTCTTTCGCAACAAAACAAAAGTATAACAAACCGGCATCCAATAACCTTCCGATATTTTAACAGCTGGAATTCCTGAAAGATCCGTCCAATGATTTCCCATCGAGAACAGAACATTCAATTTATGATGTGAATTTTCAGGACTATCATTTATGACTCCTGCAACAGTTAGCGGGGTTCCGTCTCTGACAATAATTTCGCCAATAGGATCGGAGTCGCCAAACATCTTTTTGCTCAGGCTATTGTTGATTACAATTTCGTTCGGATTTTGAAGTGCCTGCCTGGCATTGCCGTAAATAAAATTGAACGAGAAAATATGAAATACCGATGTGTCGGCGGTGTAGGCCTCTTCTATCTCAAAGATGTGATTATGGGTTTCCAGCTTAACAGTATGACGCACGGGTATCAATCTTACAAACGATTCCACTGCCGGAAATTCGTCTTTTAATCCGGATCCCATTAACGGTCCAAGAACCGCGTGAGTCATTGTATTTTCAGTCGCAATAATATCACCGCTGATTCGGAAAATCCTATCTGCATTTTTGTGCTGTCCATCGTATCCATTTTCAAATTCAACAACCGAAAAAATATGAAAAACAGCAGCAAATGCTATTGCTAACCCGACAATACTGATTGCTGTATTATTTGTCTTTTTTAGAAGGTTATTTATCGCGAGCTTAAGATTCAGTTTAATCATATCAAATTTGTTATTTATAGAATAGTAATCTCGTTATTTTATCGACGGTAATTTCCTGCTTACTCATTCAGCGCCTCTATCCCGACGCTTCGGTCTGGATCTCCGCACTTCTCACTACTCGTATCGAAGTGCTTCGACAGGGTTTCTCGTAGCGGCCCGCCAGCTCTGCCAACTTACCGTCAGCAGTGCAATTCCCAAAGCCAGCATTCCGGCCAAAGCAAAAATCCACCAGCTTAAGTTGGTTTTGTAAGCAAAATTCTCGAGCCACTTATTCATGGCAAACCACGAAACAGGTATTGCAACAACAAATGCCATCATTACCCAAAGCACAAAATCTCTGTTCAATAAAGCCAGTATTTCAGTTATTTTGGCACCATTCACTTTTCTAATACCGATTTCACGCACACGTTTTCTGCACTTATCGACAGAGATTGCGAATAAACCCATCATTGATAAAAGGATGCTTATAAAACAACACGAGCCGATCAACCTTATAAAATTTTTGTTCTCGGCATGCTTGTTTTGATAAAGCATATCCAGATTTTCGTAACTCACCGGATAATCTGGAATTAAATCATTCCAAATGGTTTCAATAGCTGCTTCAACTTCCTGATTTCTATCCTCCAACGGTTTTACAAGAATGTGTGGTCCCTGATCGTTATATTCAATATAAGCAGGTTCAATAACGTTTTTTAAACTTGAAAAATGGAAATCGTCGACAACTCCAATGATAATTTTATCTGTATTTCCGGGCATACTTTTACCAATTAGCTGGCGATCAGGAAACAGGTGAGCAAAAGACTTATTTACAAGACATTTGTGTTTGTCGGTTTCAGGGTTACCGGAAAAGTTATCTCCTTCAAAAATTTTAATGCCCATTGTTTCAATAAAATTCACATCACCCAAAAAAACGCACGGATAATATTCTTTTTTCACACCACTCTCTTCGTACGACAAAAGCAATATAAAGTGTTCAAGTAAAGGTGAAGCCGGAGTTAAACTAAGTTGTTCGATGGCAGAGTTGGCCATCAGCTGCTCTTTAAAAACAGACGCTTTATCGTTATATGCCGATGGGATCATTATCTCAGTAACGTTTTTATTAAGCCCGATTTCTTTGTTATTTATAAAATTAATCTGCTTAATAATAACTGTTGAACATATTACTAAAACTACCATTGCTACCAGCTGAAAAACAGTTAATCCTGTAATTTGCCGGTATTGACCGGGAATGTTTCCTTTAATATTGTTAGTAGTTAAATGATTTTTAATATGAACCAGTGCAAACAAATACGAAACTACGGCAATAAAAACCAATACAATACAAAAAAACATTAGACTACTAATTTTTATAAAAACAGGAAAGAAAAGATTGGTTTGTATTAATTGGTTAAAAAAAGGCAGTAAGAATTTTAGAAGAACTAATCCGACGAGAAAAGATATCATCAAAACTATTATATTCTCATTCATAAAAAGACGAAGTAAATCTTTGTTTTCGGCCCCCTGTATTCTGCTAATTGTATAGTTTTTAATGTTGTTGTTTAACCTGTTTTTAATCAAAATAAGGTAATTGAATATAGCAGTTCCCATAATCATTACCGCAACAATCATGGCAATCCACAAATCAGATTTATCGCGGAACACTTCAAACTTAGCTCTTCGTAAAGTGTTAAAATATGCGTCAGTCATTGGCACAAGTGAATAATGATTTGGATTATCACCTTTTATTATTGGGATTTCATTTTCCAGGCGAATGAACTCATCTTCCAGTTTCGTTTTACTTAAAGGCGAATCGAGTTTTAAATAACAGCGACTATCCTGTTCCCCGATTAGCGTTACCATATCAAAATTAATTTGGGAGCTTTCTTTTGGTTTTTCGAACACCCCGCTAACAAAGTAGTTTTGTTCGCCATTTCTGAATGTAATTTGAACAGGCTTTCCAATTGGCGTTTCATCTCCAAAATATTTATGAGCCAATTCTTTTGAAATAACTATATCTTGTTTTGAAGCAAGAACGGCTTGTTGACTACCATCGATTAAACGATAATGAAAAAAATCGAAAAAATTAGATGACGCATTTATTACAACAGGTTGATCGAAAAAGGCATTTTCGTTTGCATTAACACGTTTGACACTGTTATGAATTAAACGGCAAAAGCTTTCAACCTCCGTAAAATTTTCTTCCATAAACTCGGCTGAACCATAACGGGTATGTATCATTTTGGTACTTGATCCCCCAACTGATCCAAACGGATTTTCAGATTGTAATGCAAATATTCTGTTTTTATCAGGATTAAAACTGTCGGGATTTAATTCGCTCCATATAAATATTGCAATTATAAAAAAACAAGCCATACCAGTAGCCAGACTACTGATAATGATGAAGCTGTTTAAACGGTTTCGGTTCAGGCTTCTAAAAGCCGCTTTAATATTCATTTTATAGAATCAAGTTAGTGAACCTGTTTATTCAATTACAGTGCCGTTTTTGTTAAACAAACATTGCCAGCATGTTACGATCTGAAAACTATATTAGATGTAAAAATTATTGACACCTCCTGTCTATTTTTTAACCATAAAAAAATGAGGATCTCACAAATCGTGAAGTCCTCATTAATAAGTCTTTGGTATTTCTTAAAATTTGAATTCCAATTCTAAGCGAAACTTCCTTTAATTTTCGAAACTAACATTCACATTTCCTCCTGATGCATGCATATAAAATGGGATTCCCCCACCGTTCATCTTGCCTTCAACGCGATCTTTTTTAGATGTTCCGGAAAAATTATGAAGATCAATATTCACTCTGTCTGAACGCAAATCCAGATCGAGGCCAAGTTTTTCGCCATCATGAATAACGGCAGAAACTCCTCCTCCACTTGATTTCAGGTATAATTCCTTTTTTAGATTTCGAATATCAACACGAACCGATCCGCCGCTGGACGTTGCTTTTACTGAAGGTGCTTCTCCTGTAACACTAACTCCGCCGCCACTGCTTGAAGCATCTGCATCGCCATGAATATTCTCCAGATGCACACCACCGCCTGAGCTGCGGGCATACACGCTACCTTTTGCGCCATCAACAGAAACACCGCCACCGCTTGAACTTAAACGGATATCACCCTTATGGTTTGTGGCTTTCACACTACCTCCCGATGACTTTGCCTTTGTAGTTCCGCTAGTATTCTCCAGTTTTACGGAGCCGCCACTACTTGAGAATTCATGCGTTCCTTTTACGCCCGAAATCTTTACACCACCTCCGCTCGACGAAACATCACACGACATTTCTTCCGGCACAATTATGGTTAATGAAATACCCACATTATTTCTCCAAAAATTTGTATGCGATCTGCGTTTAACAATAGCAGAAACAGCAGTTCCGTTTTTTGAAAAGTCAATATCGTAAAGATCCAAAATCTCATCTAAGTCTCTGTCTGAAGGAGACAATAATTTGCCATTTTTTCGTACAAATGCCTGAATAATTACTTTCGGCTGATCGTGTGTTGTTACACGTACACCACCTCCGGATGAAGATGCATTCAGTGTTCCCGGCTGGTTCATATCAAAGGTTTTTGTGATGGAAGGTTGGTCATCCTTCGAGAATCCGGTCAATGAAAGCAGCGTGGTCAACATCACAATCATTGTGTACATTTTAAAATTCTTCGGAGTTTTCATACTAAAATTATTTAATTGTTTAATCAGATTATTAGTTATAAGACGACAAACTTTTGGAATAGTTACTATTATTTTATTCGTAACGAAGAGATTCCACCGGATTCCGTGTTGCTGCCCGCCAACTTTGCCAACTCACCGTCAGCAAAGCAATTCCCAAAGCCAGCATTCCGGCCAAAACAAAAATCCACCAACTTAAAGTTGTTTTGTACGCGTAATTTTCCAGCCATTTATTCATTGTGTAATAAACAACTGGTGTAGCTATTACAAAGGCAATGGCAACCCATTTTACAAAGTCTTTATTCAGCATTGAAAGAATCTCAACCACCTTTGCACCATTTACTTTGCGGATGCCTATTTCTTTTATCCGGCGTTGACTTGCAAAAATCGACATTGCCAGAATTCCCATGGCGCAAATAATAATTGCACTTATCGAGAATAATGAAAAAGTGCGGCGAAACCGAACCTCTGATTCGTACATATTTTTAACAGCTGAATCAAGGAAACTTACTTCAACAGGAAATGCGGGAGAAAGCTGCGATGTAACCGTACTAATCTTTTTCAACGTAGAAGAAAGTGTTTTAAAATCGCCTGTTTGGATGGTTGCCAGACAATACGATGCATACCCCTGATTTATAATTGCCAGTGGACCAATCTCTTTCTCAACTGATTTAAAGTGAAAATCTTTCATTACCCCGATTATTTCAAAATCGAAATTATTATTCATTTCGAAGGTTCCTCCAATTGGATTGTTGATATTAAATTCCTTCAAAAATGTTTCGTTTACAATTACTTTATTCTTATCATTTTCAAAATCGTCGGAATAGAGTTGCCCCATAATTATTTCCAAATTCATAATTGAAAAGAACTCAGCGTCGGCACTAAAAGTTGTAAAATGAACAGGCATCTCTTCACCATTCAGATTTAACCTGGTTCCCCAACTCGACAATTGTTTACCCGGATAAAATTGAGACATTGATACATTTTGCACCTCAGGTATTTTCTTAAATTCCTCTTTAACAATGTTTTTATCAAGTTGCTGGGTAAGCTTTACTGCAATTGTATTCTCCTTGTTAAAAACAAGATTATCACTTCCAAATTCAACTTGTTTATAAATAAGTGTTGTAAAAGCAATCAACACAATAGAAATCACATATTGCATGGTAATCAATCCGTTTTGCAAAAACGATTTTCGGGAATTTTGATCGATTGATTTTTTAAGATTATCAACTGCCTTTGATGACGAAATCCGCAAGCCGGGAATTAAACTTAAAATCAGGCTAACCATCAGGATTGATATAAACAAAATAACAAAGAGTTCCGGTCTGGTAATAAGTTTTGTACTGAATTGAATACCGGTGTAGTTTTGAATAATTGGTGTAACTCCGGCCATAATAACCAGGGCCAAAATTACGGCTGCGAGAAAGAGAAGAAAAGTTTCGCTCAGCACTTTGCGGAAAATGATGATCCGGGTTGCCCCGATAACCTTTAAAACACCTGTTTGTTTTATCTTTTCCATCCATAGCGACGACGAGATGTTTATAAAGTTCACCAATGCAATAATAAGGATAAGACCTGCCACAAATAATAAAATTAAAGCTTTGGCTTTGTCTCCCATCCGAACATGATGAGCTCCAAATGTTTGCAAATTTGAGAAATAGACATCTTTCAATTTTATTAAATGAATCTCTTCAACCCACTTTTGAAATTCTTCAGGGAATACCGAAAAAATAGTATTGGCAACCTGGGCCGGATCAATATTTTCACGTAATAGCAGGAATGTTTGAAAATTAGACCAGCCCCATTCCTTAAATTCTCCCTCACTTGGTTGAAGAATTTTGCGGGTTTCGATAGAAGTAAGGGCACTAAAATCGAGAAACGAATTCCCGGTAGGCTTTTCAATAACTGCCGAAACCGTTAACAATTTTCCGTTATTGTATTTTATTGTTTTTCCAATTGCAGAGTTGCGTCCAAAGAGTTTATTTGCCAGCGGTTTGGTAATTACAACCGATAAAGGATTATTAAGTGCCGTAGCGCAATCTCCTTCAACGGTTTTGTAATTAAAAAAGCTAAAAAAATCGGGATCAGAAAAAATAAGGTCAGACGTAATCGGCTCACCATTTTCTGTTTGAAAAACCGGAGCCTGCCAGGTACCGGCCACTCGAATGGATGCTTCCACTCCCGGAACCTCCATGTCGATATGTGGTTTTAACACAGCCGGTGTATTCATTCCTGCGCCCGGTTTACCAATAAGATAAATCCGATTTCCGTTAACATGGTGAGTGTCGGTTGTTAATTCGTTGTAACAATAAACCGATAAAATAATCACGAACACCAAACTTATTGCCAAGCCAAACAAATTAATCAGGTTAATCGCCGGTTTGCGAATAAAATTTCTGACTATTGGTTTTAATATGTTATTCATTGAAAATTCTATTTTCGGTTATTCATACCGGAGAGCCTCAACCGGATTTTGCGTTGCAGCCCGCCAACTTTGCCAGCTAACTGTTAACAGCGCAATTCCCAAAGCCAACACTCCAGAGAGTACAAAAATCCACCAACTTAAAGTGGTTTTGTAGGCGAAGTTTTCGAGCCATTTATTCATTGCATACCAAGCAATTGGTGTGGCAATTACAAAGGCAATAGCTACCCATTTTACAAAGTCTTTGTTCAGCATGGCAAGTATTTCTAAAATTTTGGCACCGTTGACTTTACGAATGCCAATTTCTTTGGTTCGGGCAAAACTTACTAACAGAATTTGCCCCAGAACTCCCATACAGGTAAGCACAATGGCAATAACAGAGAAAAAAGAAATAGACTTTGCCAGTCGTTCTTCTTTTTCGTACATAGCCTGAAACTGCTGATCGTAAAAAGTAAAATACATGGGCTCGTGAGGAAGAATTCCTTTCCAAACCTTTTCGATGTCTTTTAACTGCTGCGTTACATTTCCGGGGGCCAACTTTACCGAAAGGGAACCAAAAGTTTCATCGGGACGATACAACAAAGCAACTGGTTCTATTCCCGAATGTAACGATTGTGTATTGAAATTTTCAACAATCCCCAAAACCTGGAATCCATCTTTGCTTCCCTGGTCATACTTCTTATTTTCAATATTATCCCAGCCAAAGCGTTTATAAGCTTCCTGGTTAATAAAACACGCCCTGTTTTCATCGCCCAAATGAAAAGTTCTGCCTTCCAACAATTTCATGCCCATGGTTTCAAGGTAGTCGTCGGAAATGGTAATACAATGCATCATAAAACTATTGTCACCTTCTCCCGCTCCCATTCGAAGTTTCACATGCCCCGGATAACCGTCGCTTAAAGCACTTCCGGCAACAAAAGGCAATTTCCCGATCTCTTCTTTTATGGTTGTAGGCGATTCATAAGTATATGGTAAATCGAAACGAACAAGGTGCTCTTCGTTAAAACCAAGATCGAAATGTTTTACATATTCCAGCTGTTTAAAAATGGTTAAAACACAAGCAATAAGAATTATTGATGCCACTAACTGAAATGTAAGCATGGCTTGCCGCCCGATTTGTTTGCCGGTTCTTTTTATATTCCCTGACAAAAAATCTGTTATTCGTAAACGAGCCAATACGTAAGCCGGCGCCAGACTGTTTATGAGAATAACAAGGGCAACTGTTCCAAATAACAGAGATAAAAAAATAGTTGGATTCACATCAGAAAAATGGATCTCTTTGCCAAACAACATTTCGGAATATGGGAGTACAAGTACGGTTAACAAAACAGCAATAATTGCAGAAATAACAATCCCCAGCGAAACCTCCACCAGCGATCCTGAAAACAGGTTCATGGCATTGGCTCCATTGGTTTTTTTAATGCCAAATTCTTTGAGTTTACTGAATTGCTTGGATACAGTAAAATTCACAAAATTGATACTGGACAGCAAAAGAATCAGTATCCCGATTACAAAAAAAACAGATAAAACTTTAGAATTTCCTTTGGCGTGTGCATCCTTTATCTGAAGTTCAGAAAGGTAAATATCTTCGATATTTTGAAATGCAAGGCTGTCGACATGGGTACTGATATTTTTAATGTTAGGATTGATTTTGTCGGCCAGCAATTTCGGATCGACCGATTTGTTCAATACCACAAAATGCGGAGTCATAAACCAGCATTTTCCATCGTTACACGACTGCGACAAACGAAAGTCTTCATATTCAGAATTAATAATTAACTGGGCTTTAAAACTTGCTGTTCGGGGTAAGTCTTTTATCACTGCGGTGATGGTTCCTTCAAACCAATCCGATTTTAAGGTTCTCCCCAACGGATTTACAGAACCATACATTTGTTTTGCCACCGATTCGGTTATCACCACCGATTTGTCGAAAGCAAAAGGTTTGTCTGAAAGACTGGAAACCACTTCTACCGAAAAAATATCGAAAAAGTTTTCTGTGGTTCCGATTATCTGATCCAGGCGAGCGCTGGCATCCAATTCAGCATCTTTTACAACAATGGAAAAACCTCCCGTATATTCCATGGGGCAGGCATTTTCAATCTCAGGATATTCCTGCCAGAGTGTCGGATACAAATCGAAATCGAGGTTAACAGTTTGTTGTTTCGCATCGTAAATACGATAAATATTCTCTGAATTATTGAACACGTTATTTACCCTGTGCTCCGACATGTAAAACAGGCCGATTAAAATACAGGCCGTAAATCCTATGGAAAATCCGCCAATAATAAGTGCCCCGTTTAACTTGTCGTTTAACAGGTTTCGAATGGCTAAAATAAGTTTGAATCGTAACATGGTTTTTATTTTAGAGCAAAGAGCGTCATAACTCAGTCAACTCCTCTCTCTTTACTTTATTATTATTCATATCTCAGCGTCTCTATCTCGACGCTTCGGTCGTGATCTCCGCACTTCTCACTACTCGTATCGAAGCGCCTCAACCGGATTCCGCGTTGCAGCACGCCAACTTTGCCAGCTAACCGTTAGCAGTGCAATTCCCAAAGACAACACTCCTGCAAGGACAAAAATCCACCAGTTTAGCGTGGTTTTGTATGCAAAATTTTCAAGCCATTTATTCATGGAATACCAGGCAAGTGGTGAAGCAATTACAAAGGCAATTATCACCCAGACTATAAAATCTTTATTGAGCAACATTATAACTTCTGCAATTGTTGCTCCGTTTACTTTACGTACTCCAATTTCTTTAATCCTGTCGCGGCTGATAAAAACAATCAAACCCAGTAATCCAGTAATCGACAGCAGAATAGTCCACAATGCAACAAACTCGATAAAACGAGCAATTTTCTCTTCTTTGCTGTATAGTGCGTTTAACGAATCGTCGAGGAATTGAACTTCCACCGGATTTTTAGGATCGAACTTTTGCGCCGTATTTTTTATGTAAGCAATAGTTTGTGTATAGTTTCCGGGTTGCAGACGAAGCAAAAGCCTGTTTTTACGTTCGTTGGTTCGCCAAAAAATCATAGGCTCTACTTCGCCCTTCAGCGACAGAAAATTAAAATCTTTTGCAATACCTACCAATGGCCCCGAAAAACCAAATCCATCTATCTGGCGTTCCAGTGGTTTATCCCACCCAAATGTTTCTTTTCCCTTTTCGTTTAGAATGAAAGCATTAATATCAGACTGAACAGCGGGATTAAATCCTCTTCCTTCATCAATCTGAATTCCGAAGAAAGAAAGAAAACGTTCGTCGATTGGCCAGCATTTCATTTGAATATGTTGCCCCTCAACAGTTCTTCCCCACCCCATATACACTTGGCCGGGAATAAACTGAGTATAAGTATAATCCGATATTTCATTGTTCTTCATTAACTCATCGGCAAAAGCCTGGTGATGATCGCGCAAATCTTTGGTTGTAGTTAAATAAACAACATGCTCTTTATCGATACCGATATCAAAATTCCGCCAGTAGTTTAATTGTTTCTCAATAACAAATGCCGAAGTTATTAAACCAATTGTAAAAGCAAACTGAACGATAACCAAGGCGTTTCGAATTGTTTTTCCTTTTCCTGAGAAATGTGCATTTCCTTTTACACTTTGTGCAAGTGGCGACGATGTAACATAACGAGACGGATAAAAACCGGCCATTATTCCAAACACCACGGCAAAAGCAACAAATAGTATAAGGAAGAAATAACGGCCATTCAGGCTTAAACCCTGAATATCGAAAAACGATTCGATGCGATGGTATAACAACAGGTAAATCAACAATGAAACAGCCATTGCAAACAGTGAAAGCAAAACCGACTCAAAAATGATTTGCGCCATCGACGACATCCGTTTTCCGCCAAGCACGCGGGTAATTGAAAGCGATTTTGATCGCAACGGAGCCTGTGAAGTGGAGAAATTGATAAAATTTACGGCTCCCATAATAATCAGGATAGCGATTAGTAAAGTAAAAACATTTAAGATAACCGGATTAACGTAACTTCCTGATCCCGGCACAAAGTGCACTTGTTTTAAGGGACGCAGAATAATCAACTCTTCACCTTCTGCTTTTTGACTCCCCATCTCTTCCTTTATCTGCTTTACAATCTCTATTTCATTAATCTTTTCTATCGCAGAACGTGTTTCGGCACCGTCAACCAGGGTTAAAAAAATGTTGAAACTCCATTCGCTCCACTCATCAAAATAACTGTATCGGGGTTCCTCTTTATAGGTAGAAAACGATAGCAGACAGTCGGTTTGTAACGAAGAGTTTTTCGGAAAATCGTTCATTACTCCAGTTACAACATATTGAATATCCTGAACAATAATATTTTCGCCAACAGGATTTACATCGCCAAATAACGATTTTGAAAACGATTCGGAAACTACGGCCGAATGAGGTTCTGCCAAAGCGGTTTCCTTGTCGCCAATTTGTAACGGGAAAGTAAAAATATCGAAGAAACACTCTTCGGCAAACATGGCTGATTTTTCGAAACCAACATTGGTCTCTTTCAGTTTTGGAGTAGTAATTTTTCCCCTATAAGTCCACAGCGAAGTGAGTTTGTCTACTTCAGGAACCTTATCTCTTATAACTCCTCCTATTTTTGCCGGAACATGGTCGTTATAAAGGGCTGTTTCGAAACGGTAAACAGCATTGGCATTTTCATGAAATTTATCGAAGCTTTTTTCCCACGATACATATAATGCCAAAATAATTATTCCGGTAAAAGCAATTACCAGGCTTAATAATGTTAGTCCTGACGATGTTCTGTATTTCAGGATTGATTTTAGTATACGTTTAAAATGCAACATACTTTATTATAATCTGTTTTTAATAATTTATTCATACCTCAATGCCTCAACCGGATTACGTGTAGCAGCTCTCCAGCTTTGCCAACTCACTGTTAACAATGCAATTCCCAAAGCCAACACTCCGGCCAGCGCAAAGATCCACCAGCTTAAGGTGGTTTTATAAGCGAAATTTTCGAGCCATTTATTCATGGCGTACCATGCAATTGGTGTGGCTAATACAAAAGCAATTGCCACCCAAATAACAAAGTCTTTATTGAGCATGGCAAGTATCTCTGTTACTTTCGCGCCATTTACCTTTCGAACTCCAATTTCTTTGGTTCGCCGCTCCATTACAAAAAGCGATAAGCCGATTAATCCCAAAATTGCGATAGATATAGCCAGCACCATAAAACAGGTGAATATTGTTTTGGTATATTTTTCCGATTGATATAATTGTTCAAACCTTTCATCGATAAACTGATAGGAAAATGGCGAACCCGACAGATTAAATTCCTGCCATGTGCTTTCTATAAACCCGATTGTATTCGATAAGTTAGCCGGAGTTATTCGTATTGAAATGCGGTTGTAGCTTGAAGCATCTTTGTACAGGATGATCGGGAATACTGCATTGTGCAACGATTCATAATTGAAGTTTTCCAACACGCCAACTATCCTGCCCTTTTCATTTCCATATTCAACAAACTGCCCGATTGCTGCTTCGGGCGATTCCCAGCCAATTTTCTCCACAGCCGATCGGTTAACCAAATATTCCTTTTCTTCTTTTGTTTGACTGCTAATATTATTACCGGCAACCAGTTTCATTTCATATGTTGGAACAAAATGTTCGTCGCCGCGAATATTGGCCACACGAAATCCAAGCGGTTCCATTTTTCCGTTATTGGAAGCTTTCATTCCATTACTGTCAGCAAGACGTTGCGATGGTATTCTTTTAGAACCGGATACATCGATTATATTCGGATTTTTTGTTAGCTGATCCCGAAACACATCCAGCTTTTCAATATGATTGGGCGATGCGCTCACCGTAATTACATTCTCCTGGTTGAGTCCAAGATTTTTTGTCTGCAAATAATTCAACTGTTTATTCACAGTCAGGAACGACATAATTAGGGCAATGGAAACGAAGAACTGAAAAATAACCATCCCGTTACGAAACGACATTTTACTGTTTGTGGAAATATTCTTTTTTCTGGTCAGCAATATTTTCGCCGGATAAACGCCTGATATAATTCCGATAAAAATTGACAGCATGAAAAACACAGCGATCATACTTAGATTCTGACCTACCGAAAATGCCAGGTTACTGTTAAAAAGACCAGCCAGGTAAGGAATGGCCACACTAACAATAAGAAGCGCAACAATTAACGACACAATGCAGAACAAAACCGATTCGAGCATGAGTAACGACAAGATGCGTTTACCCGTTGCACCAATAACTTTTTTAATCTGAATCTCTTTAATCCGTTTAGTGTAAATAGCCGTATTCAGGTTGATGTAGTTGATGCTTCCCAAAAGCAAAATCAACAGAGCTATCGACAACAACACATAAATACTTGAACGACTTCCATACCAGTTAAAATGTATATCCGATAATTTTTCCATCCTGAGTTTTGTCCAACTGGTACCATTTTCAAATTGTTTGTTGATGAATTCATCGAGACGGGAGTCCAATTGCTGAGGTTTATTTCTCATCAAGGCAAATGTTTCGTAATTATTGCTGCCCCAATCCTGTAACTCACTTTCTCCAACGACACTTTCATAGGTAGAAAAAGAAATAAGGATTTCAGGCCGGAAATGGTTGTTTTGCTCCCAGTCGTTAAAGACCCCGGTAATTTTTAAATTATAATTATTCCCATTTTCATCGAAAAACTCCATTGTTTTACCAATGGCATATTCGTTATTGAAATACTTTTTGGCAATAGTTGAAGAGACCACTGCGGTTAGCGGTTCGTTCAGCAAATTGTTTTCAGCAGAAATCCCTTCAAAAGAGAAAATGTTCAGAATATCGGGTTCGGCAAAACAAACGTTTGGTTCCATAACCTTTTGATCGTTGATACGAAAAAGCATTCCGGTATGCGATACCCGTGCAATATTTTCAATCTCCGAAAATTCGTCTTTCAATAGTGGCGCAATGGGTGGCGCAACATAAGGCAAATGAAGATTTTCGGTTCCGTTGTTGTCGTAAAAATACCGATGAACGCGATAAATCTGGTCAGCATTTTTGTGAAACCTGTCGTAACTCAATTCATTCTTTATCCAAAGACCAATAAAAACAACACAAACAAAACCAATTACCAGCCCCGTAAAATTAATGGAAGTGTACAAAGGATTTCGTTTTATAAAGCGGACAATATTTGTGTGTATTTTTTTCATTTTTCAAGTGTTTTGTTCTCTTAATCAACTTGTTTACTCGCTTTGAAGTACTTCGATCGGGATTTCGTCACTCATATCTGAGTGCCTCAACAGGATTCCGCGTAGCAGCACGCCAGCTTTGCCAGCCAACTGCCATAAAAGCGATAAACAGTGCAAAAGCAGCGCTAACCAGAAAATATAAAGGGCTGATAGAAACGCGGTTTACAAAATGTTGTAACCATTGATGCATGGTAAAATAGCTGCCAACAAAAGCAATAACAATGGCAATCAAAACCAGGATAAACGTTTCTTTCAGTAACTCGCGAACAACCTGTGTTTCGGTACTTCCAATTACTTTTCGTATTCCAATCTCTTTTCTTCGTCGGTTCACATTCAGCACCGAAAGTGCCATTAACCCGATAAAACTGATGATGATCGCCAGTCCGGCACCGGTGGTAACCAGTTTTATCATGCGCTCTTCGTTGGTGTATTTATTCGCATAAACATCAGTTAACTGAAACTTACTGATGATCAATTCCGGAGAATAACTTTTAATCACCTCATCAATTTGAGCCAGTTGCGCCGGTGTAGTCCCTGCTTTTGTCCGCACATACATGTTGTTTACGTTGTTGCGGTAATTGGTGAGAACAAGTGGCCCAATTGGTGCCCCCGGATGATCGATGTAGTAAAAATCTTTTGCAATGGCGATCACTGTTAAAGGTTCATCAAACATATCGAGCAAACTCCCCACTTTCACATCCGATCCCAGCATTTTTGCCGCCGCTTCGTTAAGAATTACTGCCCTTTTATCTGCTCCCGAATTATTAAAATAACGACCATCGACCAATTCCAGCTGCATGGTTTTTGCAAATCCGGGAAGTACACGGTATTCATCAATACTTTTAAAATTTCCCGGAGCACCATATTTTTTAATTCCCTGCCCGCTTGAGCCTTGTCCCATCGCATGATCTGAAGACGCCACATCTTCAACAAATGCCAGTTGCGACAATTCATGAGCGATAGACGACGCACTTCTTCGCACCTCGTTATTCAGGTTGGTAATTCCGATTACATTCTCGGGATTAAAACCAAGTGGCACTTCCTTTAAATAATTCACCTGGGCAAAAACAATTACCAGCGCACTAATGAGAAAAACCGATATAGAAAACTGCGAAATGACGGCAATACGCGACAAGGTGCTTTTGCGTTTTACTTTCGAAGACTTTCCTTTAAGCGCATTTACAAGATTTAATTTCGACAAATAATAACTTGGATAAGCGCCTGAAACCAGTATTAAAACGGCAAGAATTCCCAACACCAGCAAAATGCCTGAGAAGGAAAACATGTCCGACAGCTCGATCTGGCTTTTCATTAATCGGGCAAACGCAGGCTGAACGAGTGCTGTTAATCCCAACGCCAACACAAACGATAAGAGACTGATCACAGATGTTTCGGTAAAGAACAAACGACTCAGCGTGCTCTGCGTTGCTCCCAACGATTTTCGGGAAGCAATTTCGGCAATTCGTTTTTCGCCATGCAAAACATAGAGGTTGATGTAATTTACCATGGCAATAAGCAGCTCCAAAAAGGCAATGCCTGCAATAATAAACACGTGCGTTAAATTGGCTTTTGGCGAAAGATCGAAATCAACAACGGTATGCAAATGCAGATCTGCCAGCAGCTCGGTGCCTGTTTCCACCGTGAGATTAAATGGTTCTCCCCACGGTTTCATAAGCTCGTTGTTTGCAGCGGCTATTTTTTCACCCACCGAAGCCAAATCAGCATTATCATCAATTCGGAAATAGGTGTACAATTCCAGTCCTCCCCAGTTTTCAGGATGAACAGTCTGCATCGATAGCAGCAAATCGAAATTAAAGTGCGTGTTATTGGGTAAATCATTTATTACACCCGTTACAGTAACCGGATCTTCCGAAACATTCAAAACCTTGCCAACACAATCCACAGTATTGAATACTTTTAGTGCCGTTGACCGGGTAATAACCACGTTGTTTTCACCCACCAAAGCATCATCGACGTTTCCCTGAATCAGCTCCAGTCCGAACACATCAAAGAAATCCTTGTCGGCAAACAACATATGCACATTTGGGAATTTTTGCTTCTCGAATTCTGCAGTCGTATTCCAACCGTTATAGATCTGAGTGGCCGATCTTATTTCCGGAACCCGCGATGGAATTTCGGTGTAAGCTTTGCGCAAACAAATGGCGTAATTGGTAGTGTTTCCATTTTCGGCAACTGCATTGTAAAGACGAAGAACATTGTTTTTTGTTTGAAAATGCTGGTCGTAGCTTAACTCGTGTTTCAGGTAAACCGACAATAACAATACTGCACTTAATCCGATGGCTAATCCGGGCAGGTTTACAAAAACCAGCAAGGGATTTCGCCGAAACATTCTGAATATAAATCGTAAATTTTTCATGGCTTATTTGTTCATTGAGGATCTAATCCAGGGATTCCCTCTTTATTCGGAATGTTATAGCAAGATCTCTCCCATTTCTTTTTTCACTTCTTCGGTAATGATCATACCGTCGAACAGGTTTACGACACGATGGGCAAATTCCGAGTCGTGAAGCGAGTGTGTCACCATTACAATAGTGGTTCCTTCGCGGTTGAGTTCAGTAAGCAGGTTCATTACTTCCAGACCGTTTTTCGAGTCGAGGTTACCGGTTGGCTCATCCGCAAGAATCAGCTTTGGATTGGCAACCACGGCACGTGCAATGGCTACACGTTGTTGCTGACCTCCCGAAAGTTGTTGCGGGAAGTGTTTTTTACGATGGGCAATTTTCATTCGTTCCAGTACTTTTTCAACCATTTCTTTACGCTCGCGGGCTTTTAGTTTCAAGTAGATTAATGGCAATTCCACGTTTTCGTAAACATTCAGTTCGTCAATCAGGTTAAAACTCTGAAATACAAAACCGATGTTTCCTTTACGAAGCATGGTACGGTTGCGCTCTTTTAACTTTCCAACCTCTTCGTTATCGAAAAAATATTCACCACCACTTGGATTATCCAGCAAGCCAATAATATTCAGCAAGGTTGATTTTCCACAACCCGAAGGTCCCATAATGGCCACAAATTCGCCTTTTTTTACATGCAGGTTCACATTGTTCAACGCACTGGTTTCAATTTCTTCAGTGCGGAATACTTTTTTCAGGTCTACAGTTTTTATCATCTTATATGTTTTTGTTTATTAATTTTCACTTTGTTTATGGTTACATGGAGGAATGGATACACGGTAGAAAGGTTGAATGAGCACATGATTGTTTCTGTTTGCTGCAATATCAACTAAATGACTTTTTACCCGACCATTATATTTGCATAATTATTTTTGTTTTTCGCGATAGCTTATCATTTTCTGGATCATAGCTGATAATCTTTTAGTGTCTTCAATTATTGTCTCAGTATTAAACAACTTTATTTTATGTGCGATAATTAGTTGTGTTCGAAGTTCGGCACAAGACGCCTTTGCAATTCTTAAAAACCGAATGAACTCTTTATTTGATTTTCGATCAAATCCTTCAGCAATATTTGACGGTATTGAAACTGCACATCGTTGCATTTGATCACGCAGACCGTAATCTTTACAATCGTTAAGCAAGCTGTAAACTTTAACAACCAAATCAATTCCGTCCTGCCAAATTCTCAGATCTTCAAACTTTTCAATCCGTTCAGCCATAACTTTAAACTTTTACGCCCCTATTTCCTATCGCCATATCACCTTGTTTCCTTGTTACCCTTTCACCATCTCTCTATTTAAAAACGATCTTATCATTATCGCCAAACAAATCATAGCTTGATGTTATTACTTTCTCGCCCGGTGTTAAACCTTCCAGCACTTCGTAATACTGCGGATTTTGTTTCCCGATACGGATGCTGCGTTTTTCAGCCTCATTTCCGTTGGCATTCAGCACATAAACCCACTGGCCACCTGTACTTTGGAAGAATCCACCTTTGGGAATCAACACTGCTTTTTCCGACTGCCCCAACTGAAGTTTTGTGTGATAAGTTTGTCCGGTACGAATATTATCCGGTTTCGGTCCTTCAAAAATCATGTCAATCTCAAACTGACCTTCACGTACTTCAGGATATACTTTTTTCACCGACAGGTTGTAAGTTTCACCTCCACGGTCGAATGAAGAATTAAGTCCGCGACGCACCCGGTCGATATAATGTTCATCTATCAATGCATTAATTTTAAAATCAGTTAAAATATTTACCATCCCAATACGCTGACCACGTCCTATCGATTCACCAATCTCAGCATTTAAAAGTCCGAGTTGTCCATCGGCAGGTGCTTTCACATTCAGATTTTCCAGCCTTAAACGAGCCATGGCCAGGTTATCACGCATATTATCCAGACTCTCGTCCATGTTTTTCTTTTGGTTTGCCCTGAAAATGGAGTCCTGTTCAAACTTTAAATAAGTCAACTCTTTTTCTTTCAGTGCCAGTTCGTAATCTTCTTTTGCCTGAAGGTATTCTTCCCTGGCAATCAGATCGTCATCATACAATGCTTTATACTGTTTGAATTTACGTTCTGCTTGTGTAACCTGGAGATCGATCTGTAGCTTGGCACGTTGATTCCCGATCTGCTGTTGCTCAATGGCAATCTGCGTATTCCTGAGCTCGTTTGAATGGTAAGCCATATTCGACTCACTGTTCATGATGGTTGTATTCAGATCATTGTTTTTCAGTTTCAGAATAACATCGCCTTTTTTTACCATCTCGCCTTCTTCAATGTATATTTCTTCCACTTTCCCTCCTTCTTCCACATCAAGGAAAATGGTTGTAATAGGTTCAACCTGACCGATTACCGTTATGTAGTCGTTAAACTCTCCGTCGGTAACATTGCTGATTGTAAGCTTATCTTTTTCAGCCCTGTAAACAGAACCGCTACTTCCGGTTACGACTTTGTACAACAGAAAGGCAAATGCCACTCCGGCAACAATCCAGATAATATGCTTGGTTTTTAAGCCTTTCTTCTTCTCAATTTTTTTATCCATTCCCATGGTTATACTTTGCTTTGTGCATGGAGCAAAGAGCAGAGTGCTTTTCTTTCCACGCTATTCTTATTTATTTTCTTTTTTCATTCTGAAGGCAATTCAAGCCTTATTTTCTTCACTGCCTATTGAGACTGCGACTGATCACTGACCACTTTCTTCCATTTCCCAAAAGCGCTGTCCTTCATAAAACTTCAGTGTTTTCATTTTAATCTCCCACTGAGTACGCGAACGTAAAACCTGGCTTTTTGTATTTGCCAGCCGGTTTTTTGCAACGTAATAATCATTAATATCAATCAATCCCTGGTCGAATTTTTTCTCGGCAGCTTCAAATGCCAGCTGATCCACCTCTGTGCGAACTACATATTGGTTATGTTCCTTGTAGAAAGCTTCCAGATCGGTAAGGTTATTCACCATTTCGAAAAGCAATTTTTGTTTTTCTTCTTCCAAATTGTTTTTTGCACGTTCCAACTGCAATTTTGCCTGTTTCACATGAGAACGATTTCCCCACCTACTAAAAATTGGAATACTCAGAGAAGCTCCCAAATACTGATTTTGGTTATTTTTAAACTGTTCATTAAAAGCAACCGTATTCCCGTCTCCATCAGTACTGGTTTCATAAAAACCGGTTCCGTATGAACCTCCCACATAAACAGAAGGATACAAAGATCCACGGGTAACAGCCAGGTTCTTTTCAGATAATTTCACATTAGTCTGAACCGATTGGAAATACGGCGACCAACTGGTGTATTGCTCGAAAAGCTGCATGGGTTTTTCCACAGTCTTGCTAAAAACCGTGGACGACTCATCAACCAGTTCCATCTCCTCAATTGAAACATAATTCATAAGTTGTTTCAGCTTTAAAGTAGCTGTTTCCACGGCATTTTCAATCTGAATCCGGTTCACTTCTTCCAGTTCCAGGTTGGCTCGCATTTCCAATAAATCGGTTTTGGCTTTTAAACCAACTTCTGTCATCTTTTCTGTTGTTTTCAAACTAAGCTTTGAGGCTTCGACCTGCTCCTTTGCTATTTCGAGCATTCCCCTGTAATATACCACATCGAAAAAGGCCGACATTACACTGAAAGCCAGATCATCGGTGGCATTTATCCGGTTATATTCACTGGCTTGTTTTCTGAATTTCTGATATTTGATGTTGTTTTGAAGGACAAAACCATCGAAAACAGCAATAGATGACGATAAGCTGTAACTATTATTAAAAAACTGTGTATTAACGTATTCGTAAGAGTTGGGATCTACCGAACGCCCAAAATTCCATCCTGCGCTGGATGAACCGGAGATACTGGGTAACATTTCACGTTTCGACTGCTGTAATGATTCCAACGAGATCTTTTCCAGGATTTCGTATTCCTTTAAATTGATATTGTTTTCAATAGCAAAGGAAATGCACTGGTTCAAGGTCCATTTTTGCTGTCCCTGAACCGCACTTCCAAAAACCAAATAAAAAAATATAAATGTAACTATTCGAGTTCTTCGCATTTTCTAGTTTTTGTTTTCACTTAATGTGCCATAATGATGCCACAAACATAAAGCACTGAAATAGTACACATTACGAATCGCACGAAATCGAACTCGTTAAAATTATTTACAGAATATTGTAAAATATTTTTACAGGTGATTGGAAATGGTTCAGGCTTAATCTAATTTTGGATAGGAGAAATTGAAGCATTAAGCTGGGCTTTCAGCCCGCTTTTTTATGCTGAAACTTAATTCCCGGGGCGTTGCCTCCGGGCTAAAATAATTTGGGCTTTCAGCCCGAAAAACATTTGATCTAAAACGCCACGAAGTGGCAGCTTAATTTAGCCCAATGCAACGCATTGGGAAATATGATACGATAATTGAACAACGCCCTGAAAGGGCAATTTAAACAAGCTATCATGGCACAGTCTCTTTCAAAATTATTTACACACATCATTTTCCACACAAAAAACAATGATGTCAAAATCAAGAGAGAAGATTCCATGGAATTATATGCCTACATGGGAGCTATAATAAAAGACAATGATTCAATTCCAATCATAATAAATGGAGTGGAAGACCATGTTCATGTTCTTTGTGTTATGTCAAAAAATATAGCTTTAGTAAAATTGGTTGAAGAAATCAAACGTCACAGTAGCAGATGGATTAAATCAAAAGGAGATACTTATAAATATTTCGCATGGCAAGGAGGATATGGAGGATTTTCTGTTAGTCCCTCTATCCACGACAAAACCAAAACATATATTGAGAAACAGGAAGAGCATCACAGAAAAATGAGTTTTAAAGAAGAATATTTATTGTTTTTAAAAGAATATGGGATTGATTATAATGAAAAATATTTGTGGAAGGATTAATTTAAGCTGGGCTTTCAGCCCGCCCGGTTATTGGTAGACATTTATTTCCCGGGGCGTTGCTACCGGGCTGAATTTAACCAAGCCTTCAGCCCGAATAAATAGCACAAAATATCACCCACGATTTTATTCAACAATAATAAAAAAAAGCAATATAGGGGAAACTAAATATTTGTAATATCAAAAGGAAACATTCTAATTATATACAACAACAAAAACAATATTAAAAACGCCACGAAGTGGCAGATTATTTCAGCCCAATACAACGCGTTGGGGATAAAACAAAAAAATGAAACAGCGCCCTGAAAGGGCAACTTAATATTCGCTATGCCAAAAGGAAACATTTTAATAGTCGACGACAACAAAAGTATCATCAGTACACTGGAGATTCTTCTCGGGCCTGAATTTGATGAGGTAAAAGGTATTACCAATCCAAACCTCATCCCCAATGAGCTTCGGACTACAGATTACAATGTCGTTATTCTCGACATGAATTTTAAAGCCGGGATAAATACCGGGAATGAAGGATTATACTGGCTCGACCAAATAAAAAAGAGTTACCCCGATATTTCTGTTGTTTTAATAACAGCTTACAGCGAAGTAGAACTGGCAGTAAAAGCACTGAAACAGGGTGCCACCGATTTTGTAGCAAAACCATGGGATAACAGTAAACTTCTGGCCACCGTAAAAGCTGCAATTCAGCTCAACTTCTCCAAAACTGAAGTGGGAAAACTCAAACAAAAAGAACAGGGTTTAAAAGCAGAACTCAACCGCGAACATAAATATATTATTGGATCATCACCACAGTTAATGAAGGTGATGAGTGTAGTGCGCAAAGTGGCAAAAACTAATGCAAACATTCTAATTACAGGCGAGAACGGAACAGGGAAAGAACTCATTGCCCGCGAAATACACCGTTTATCTCAGCGAAGCCACGAAGTAATGGTTAGCGTGGATATGGGAGCCATTAGTGAAACCCTTTTCGAAAGCGAACTGTTTGGCCATGTAAAAGGTGCGTTTACCGATGCCCGCGAAAACCGCGCCGGCAAATTCGAAACAGCGCATAAGGGAACTCTCTTTCTCGATGAAATCGGGAACCTCTCGTTTCACCTGCAGGCCAAATTACTGGCAGCCATACAAAACCGGCAATTTATGCGCCTTGGCTCCGACAAACCAATTCCTGTGGATATCCGTTTGGTTTGCGCAACCAATAAAAACCTGGAACAAATGGTGGCCGACGGAATTTTCAGAGAAGACTTGTTGTACCGGATCAACACCATTCAAATTGAAATTCCACCTTTACGCGAACGAGGTGAAGACATTATTATTTTGGCCGATTTCTTCCTGAAAAAATTCGCTGCAAAATATGAAAAACACGGTTTAAAAATCAACCAGGCTGCGCAGGATAAACTGCTTAAATATCCCTGGCCCGGAAATATCAGGGAGCTGCAACACACCATCGAAAAAGCTGTAATTTTAAGCGATTCAATGGTTTTAAAATCGGAAGACTTTTTCTTTAAACAGGTTCTTTCAACCAAGTTTGATGATGAGCACCTTACCATAGAAGAAATGGAAAAACGAATGATTCTTTCGGCTATCGAAAAAAATGCAGGAAATATGAGTCTTGCAGCCGATAAACTGGGAATTACACGCCAAACCCTGTATAACAAAATAAAAAAATACGATATATGATTAGTAAAAACCTGTATGTCCAAATCATCATCAGGGTTTTGCTGATGGTAGCAATGGCCCTCCTTTTGGGTTACACAGTATTCACAAAACAGGCCTTCATTATTTCTATAATCCCGGTTTTATTAATTCTTATATCAACCATTAACCTGATCTATTTTTTGAATCGGATCAACCGCCGGATTTTCTATTTTTTCGATGCCATTAAAAACGAAGATTCGACCTTGTCGTTTCCTAAAAACATTGATAATATAATTATAAACGATCTGAACCAAAGCCTTTTGAAGGTAAATAAACAGATTCAGCAGATTTATGTCGAGAACCGCCAGCAGGAACAGTATTTTCAGGCTTTACTTGAACACGCAGCAACAGGCATGTTTACGTTTAATAAAAAAGGATTTATCCTGCACTCGAATAATCTGACCAAACAACTTTTCGAGGTAGATGTATTAACCCATATCAACCAACTCGAACGCATCGATTCGAAACTGTACCAAACGGTAAAAGAAATTCAACCTTCCGAACAAAGGCTGATAACTTTGCATAACGAAAAAGGGATCATTCAACTGTTGATTAAATCCAATTCATTTATTTCCGACCAGGAAGAACTGATGCTTCTTTCGGTACACGATATTAAAAATCAACTGGATGAAAAAGAGCTGGATTCGTGGCGCAAACTAATCCGTGTAATGATGCACGAAATAATGAATTCAATTACGCCAATTACGTCTCTTTCTGAAAGCCTGGCCGGTTATTTCTATTCGGAAGGCAGAGTAAAATCGCCAACCGAAATTAATGAGAAAACCATTACCACCACAATTCGTGGATTGGAAGTTATCAGAGAACAAGGAAAGGGATTGATTAATTTTGTTGAGTCGTACAGGAAAATTACAAGACTGCCTGCTCCTAAAAAGAAAATATTCCCGGTGAAAGACCTCATCGATAATATTCGCATTATTTCATCATCGTATATAAATGCAGAGCAGGTTGAACTCATTTGCGATGTGACTCCCATGGAACTGGAACTCCATGCCGATGAGAAACAGATATCGCAGGTGCTGATCAACCTCGTAAAAAATGCCTTTCAGGCAAATGAGGAGAACGATCGCCCCAAGATAAAAATAAGTGCAAAAATTGGAGATTCCGGACGCCCTGAAATTAAGGTAACCGACAACGGCCCCGGAATTTCAGAAGAATTGATGGATAAAATTTTTGTACCATTTTTTACAACAAAAGAAGCCGGATCGGGTATTGGATTAAGTGTTTCCAGACAAATTATGCAAATGCATGGAGGAAATCTAAAAATTGTTTCCGTTCCGGGAAAGGCAACATCAGCAATACTGTTGTTTTAAAAAATGAAATCTTAATTTATTGAACGGTCATTTTCAACGTTTTCCATTTTTCGGGAAGATTATGACCTGATCATTAATCACAAGACAATTTGAACATAATCTTGAATCAAACACAAACACGCTGATAATCAATAAGAAAGAATCAAAATTACTGTCATAAAATAACATTAGGTAAAACAGGATTTATTTCTCTTATAAAAACAGCAAATTTGCTCGTTAATTAATCAACTATCCAACAATACTTTAGAATTTTACCCTATAAAAAAGTCGTTTAAAATTTGGTTATACCAAAGCCAACACCTACATTTGATGGTATAAACAGAGTTCTTTGAAGAGAAAAAAATATTGTCCGCATTAATTCATAAATTGGTAAACTCAACAGAAAAAATTAAACCGAGAAAGCTCTTTTATGGTTGCTAAAACAGGCCTTGTAGTCCCGATTTATCGGGATGAGTCTTCGGACCGATGGAAGTTTGATCAACCGGGCACTCAAATCCTGTTATACAGGGGTTTTACACAATTGAATTGGTGCGGATTTTTTTTGTCTTTATCTGAACCGTTTTGCTACTGGCAACAACACCAGGAATACACTGAAAAACAAAGCAATACGTCCAATAAAATCACCATATTCCACATAGAATGTCATCTCATCATTGGCATTAATACTTCCTTTTAACGAAGCTTCTTTCCACCATTCCGAGGCTTGCTGAACCTCGCCCCGTTGATTTATAAAACAAGATGTTCCGGTATTTGCAGCCCGTGCAATGCTTCTGCGCGTTTCAACGGCCCGCAATTGCGAAAACAGCAAATGTTGCTTGTATCCGCGCGAATTCTTCCACCAGCCATCATTTGTGATAATAAAAATTACTTCAGCACTTTTTTTAACGAATTCAGTAAGGTATTCTCCAAAAACCGATTCGAAACATATGACCGGAGCTATCTTCCATCCTTTTTCTGAAATTAAATTGTTGGCTTCTTTTTGTCGTCCCAAATTACCGGATGCCCCGCCAAGATCAATAAACCAATTCTTCAAAAACGGAAAATATTTTAGAAACGGTGTTTTTTCCACTCCTGCTACCAATTTAGATTTATGATAAATCTGAATATCTCCTTCGCGGTTAAGAAGCAAAGCAGTGTTATAACGGTCGTAAATTACTCCATCTCTTTTTTGGGCTGTTATGGAAGCCTCTTCTTTGCTGTTATAAACATGAAACGAAGACACGCCAAAAACCAGTTCTGCTTTTTCGTATTGATCCAAAAAAGTTTCTAAGCGTTTTATGAAAGCATTGGTATCCAACTGTTCTTCATTCCAAAATCCCGGATTTTCAAATACGGTTTCAGGTCCTAATACGAAATCGGTTTCATTGGAAGTTACCTCTGCTGCCAAACGAAGAAATCGGTTCAGTTTTTCATGTTCCGCATCCATATCAAAACTTTCGTTATACGGATCTACATTGGGCTGAACAATGGCGATATTTATCGGATTTTCCGTTTCGACATAAGAATAATATATCCGAATGGAAATCGCAAGTGGCACAATCAATAAAATTAAGAATGCAACGTATGTCGGTGCAGATTTTTGAAAGATCGTTTTCAGCTGAATATGATGCACAATTCGAAACAGTAAAATATTCAGCATCAAAATCCAAAGTGTTCCGCCAAATGTTCCTGTAAATTCATACCACTGAATCATTTTTAGATTATCGGCCAGGGCGCTTCCCAATTGCAAACAGGGCCACTCCATATCCCAGTTGAACTGAAGGTATTCATACGATATCCAAAATGCAACCAAAGCAATGTATCCCAAAGCCGAAGAGAATTTTCGACGAATGGAATGGGCAGCCCACCAAACAAGCGACATAAGAAAAGAGTTGAATATCATGGCCGTTCCAACGCCAAAAATCGATACTTTGGCCATCCACCACGAAGCGAGAATATTCCAGATAAAAGCAGCAAAGAAAACATGTCCCCAGAGCGAAATCGCGGGAAAACTCTCTTTATACTTAAAAAAATAATTTTCGAGAAGAAGCAGGGGAACAAAGGCTAACACTATTATCCAACCGGGCAAACCTAACCAGGGGCAACTAAGTAATATCCCCGAAAGCGCCGATAATAATAGCCGATGTATTCGTTTCAAATCTTTTCATTTACGATTCAAGCACTTCTGAATAGGTATGAACCTTCTTATTCTTCGAACGTTCGAAAACAAAATCAATTTTTCCGAGGACCAGACCTCCCCACCAGGCCTGGTTAATAATTACAGGATTTCCGGCCTTGTTCTTTTCAATAACCGGTTTTTCCAAATAAGAATGTGTGTGCCCTCCTACAATCAGGTCAGTCATCGATGTTTCGCTGGCAATTACCATATCGCTGACTTTATTATTGCGATACTTCAATCCCAAATGCGACAGGCAAATAACCAGATCACACTTGTGATCATTCTTAAGATAGCTTTCCATCTTCAGGGATACCTGGAGCGGATCGTTATAAACCGTATTCCCGTATTGTTTTTTTCCTACCAATCCATGCAATTCAATTCCCAAAGCATACACTCCGATCTTAATTCCGGAACGTTTAAAAATTTTAAAGTTTCCGATATGTTCATTTAAAACAGTATTCGAAAAATCGTAATTTGAATTTATTATCGGGAATTTTGCATTAGGTAAAGGATCAAGAATTCCCTGCAATCCGTTATCAAACTCGTGATTTCCAATTGTTCCGGCATCGTAACCTGCTGCGCTCATTAATTTCAGCATCAGCTCACCTTTAAAATAATTAAAGTACGGCGTTCCCTGAAACATGTCGCCGGCATCAAGCAGCAAGGTGTTTGGATTTTTCAAACGTTGTTGCCTGGCAATTTCTGAAATGCGAGCCAGACCTCCTTTATTGGAATAACGTTCGTTGGTTCCTTCAAATGGCTCAATGTGACAGTGTATATCGTTGGTATGTAAAATAGAAATGGTTGTATAATCGTCGGCGGCAAACAGATCGAAAGGCACAGCTCCCAGGCTGATCCCGGCTACTCCGCTTACTACATTCCTAATAAAAATCCTTCTGTTCAATGTATTTGAGCTCATTATTCTGTTATCCTCCCGTCGAGTTTAGCTGTCAAATTTTCCTTGTTTTCCTGTTTGCTTTCCATGTAAGCAATAATAATATCCCTGATTCTTTCTCCGGTATTTACAAAATTAACCCGTTGTTTAAGAACGTCGAGGCCATCGCCACCTCCGGCAACATAATCGTTTGTTGCCAGCCAATACGTTTTATTTTTATCGAGCGTTTTTCCTCCAATGAAAATATTTGTAGCCTTGTTACCTGAAATCTTAAATCGTACGCCGCCAACTGAATCTCCTCCCTTTGCCGCGATATAATCTAAAAATTCCTGCATTTTATCTCCTTTCAACTCAACAAAAACCAATTCATTTTCGAAAGGCATAAGTTCGAATATTTTCCCAACCGTTATTTCGCCCTTAGGGAGGAAAGTCCGGATTCCACCATAGTTGAAAAACGAAACTGCAGGAACAATATCCAATCCGTTTTTCTGCGCTACCTTTGCACTTTCATCCAACAACAAATCGCCTAAAAAATTGGTCAGGTAACTTTCCGGTTTATCCTTTATCATTTCCCGTTCGGAATACGAAATCACCCGGTTCATGTCTTTTTCAAGTATTGTTTTATAGGGCAAATATAGTTTTACCAGGCTGCTGTCGATTGGAGTTCCTTCGCTTGAAACGGTGATGTTTTTTGTTTCGTAACCCGTTTGCACAAAGTTTGTTTTACACGAAACGAAGAAAATCATCCAAGTTATCAACAGGATATAGCTGAAAGATTGTCGCATGAATAAAATAATGTTTTAAAAGTTACGTCTATTTTAGCATGAAAGTTATTTACACATACAAAACAAAGTCTGTTATGTTGGGTTCAAACTTACATATAAAATCTGTACTCAAAGTTATTATTATATTTTGTTTAACGATAAATATTTTCCCATTTGATGCATCCGCTCAAAACAAAGAAGTTGTTGCGTTGAAAGGAGATGGAATTTACCGCTTGTTAACGCGCCACGGGATTTCGGTGTCGGATTACATGGATGAATTTATTGCGCTGAACAAAAATGTTTTAGGTAAAAACAACACATTAATTGCCGGGGTAAAATATAAATTACCCGAAGCAGGTGCAGCATCAAAAAAACAGACTCAGGCATCGGCTCCAACAAAAGCAAAAACCACCGGAAAAATCGTTCATTACGATATTTTCGGGAAAGATTATGCCGATATTGAAATTACCAGCAGCAAATTAAAAGGGGCTGTATATTATTTGCTGGGCGGACACGGAGGCCCGGACCCGGGTGCTGTTGGAAAATATAACGGATTCCAGGTTTGCGAAGACGAATATGCTTACGACGTTACCCTGCGTTTGGCTCGCAACCTGATTTCGGAAGGCGCTACAGTTTACCTCATCACCCGCGACAAAAACGACGGAATACGCGATGCTCAGTACTTAAAAGCCGATAAAGACGAGGTATGCTATCCGAACCGTAAAATTCCGCTAAATCAAACGCGCCGGTTGCGACAACGCACCGATGCTATTAACCAGCTGTATAAAAAACATAAAGGCTCTTTTCAACGGATGATTGCCGTGCATGTTGATTCAAGGAGCAGAGGCGAAAACATCGATATCTTTTTCTATCACGATAAACGTAGCGAAACAGGTAAAAAAGCTTGTAATATCCTGCGTAGTACAATAGAAGAAAAATACCGCGAACATCAACCCAACCGCGGTTACACGGGCACAGTATCTACCCGGCCTTTATACGTAGTACGAAATACCTGGCCCACGGCCGTTTTTATCGAACTGGGGAACATGAACCACCAGCGCGATGTAAAACGCCTGATACTTCCCGACAACCGGCAGGCTGTGGCCAACTGGCTGGCTTTAGGGCTGGAGAAGGATTTTGCTACTAATAAGTAGTTGCGAGTCATTGGTCATTAGTTATTAGGAAAAGATGGCATCTGTATGAGTTGATTCATAAACAGATGCCATCTTTTTTTTATTGATTTTCACTCACTTCAACGAAAGATTCCATCTTTTTGAAGAGATGGAATCTTTGCTGCGACTGCGACTGAACACTATTCTTCCAAAATCTTACTACATTTACACGAACAAACAAATCAACTATGAGAAACCTAACTTTAGCTGTTGCAGCAGCTTTATTCTTATTTGTCTCCTGTACCGGGATTCAAAATGAGAAGAAAAAACCCAACATCCTGTTCATTTTTGCCGACGATCAAACCTACGAAGGTATTCATGCCTTCGGCAATCCCGAGGTAATTACTCCCAACCTCGATAAACTGGCCCAATCGGGCGTTACTTTTACCCACGCCTACAACATGGGAGGCTGGAACGGCGCCATTTGTGTAGCCAGCCGCTGCATGCTGAACACGGGGCGTTTTTTATGGCGTGCCAACGAGTCGCAAAAGAACTACCCGGATATGAAAACGAACAACCAGTTTTGGAGCCTCTTAATGGAGAATGCCGGATACGATACCTACATGACCGGAAAATGGCACGTAAAAATGCCGGCCGACAGTATATTTCAGCATGTTCGTCATGTACGCCCCGGAATGCCGCCATCGGTACCCGAAGCTTACAACAGGCCTCAATCTCCGGGCGATACTACCTGGTTGCCCTGGCACACAAAATACGGTGGATACTGGAGCGGAGGAAAACACTGGAGCGAAGTAGTGGGCGACAACGCAATCGATTACCTCGACATCGCTAAACAGAGCGAAAACCCGTTTTTTATGTACCTGGCCTTTAATGCCCCGCACGATCCGCGCCAGTCGCCAAAAAGGTTTGTAGATATGTATCCGCTGGAAAATGTTGCCGTGCCTGAAAATTACCTGGAACTATACCCTTACAAAGACAGTATTGGCTGTGGCCCCGACTTGCGCGACGAGAAATTGGCGCCGTTTCCGCGCACCAAATATTCCATTAAAGTGCACCGACAGGAATATTATGCCATTATCACTCACATGGATGAACAGATCGGCCGTATTATTGCTCACCTGAAAGAAACCGGGCTGGATAAAAATACCTACATCCTTTTCAGTGCCGACCACGGGCTTTCGGTAGGACACCACGGGCTGGTGGGAAAACAAAATATGTACGACCACAGCATGCGTGTTCCTCTCATTGTTGTGGGCCCAGATATTCCTGAAAATGAAAAACGCGACATGCAGGTTTATCTTCAGGATATTATGGCTACATCGCTTGATTTGGCAGGCGTTGAAAAACCGGAATATGTGGAATTCAACAGTTTGATTCCGATGATAGACAAAAGCGCCAAAAAAAGCGCTTATCCGGAAATTTACGGCGCTTACACAAAATTGCAGCGAATGGTCCGCACCGACGATTACAAGTTGATTGTGTACCCGAAAGCGAAAAAACTATTGCTCTTTGATCTGAATAACGATCCGCTGGAAATGAATGATCTGGCTGAGAATACTGCCTATAAGGAAATAAAAAAAGAACTCATTGTAAAACTTAAAAAGGAGATGGAAATGATGGACGATCCGCTGGATCTGCATCCTTATTTCCCCGAGATATTTTAAAGATATTCATCGGGTGACTCTTAGTTTCAACTCATAGTTACCCGGTGAATATTTACCAGAACTAACAAGCTTCGCGTATATTAGAAACTCCGCGCCCTTTGCGCTCCTTCCAATCTTTGCGTGAAACTTCCCCGTTTTCTTTTTCAAACTCTTGGGCATCTTGTTTGTTTAAACAAAATGAACAACACAAAACACATCCTTCTTTTCGACGGCATCTGCAATCTGTGCCATGCTTCGGTTCGTTTTATTAACAAGCGGGATAAGAAGAATCAGTTCGAATACCTTGCTTTACATTCGGAAGAAGGAAAGGAATGGGTAAAAAAATACAAACTACCGGCTGAAACAGATTCGGTAATACTCTTTTCTAATAATCAGGTTTTTACAAAATCAGAAGCAACCCTCGAAATTTGCAGGCTCCTTCCCCGCCCCTGGAAATGGTTCGTTGTTTTTAAACTGATTCCCCAAAAATGGAGAAATGGAATTTACGATTGGATAGCAGAAAATCGTTACCGCTGGTTCGGAATTAAAGAGTCTTGTGAAATTCATTCACAAAAGAGTAATTATAAATTACAGCGAAAACAGGAAGAAGAATAAAAACTGCCCCGGTTAAAATTCAAGATCTCCGGCTTCGAAATCGCGGTAACGTTTCGACAGCTCTGCCAGCCATTTACTGATTCGTTTAATGGCTTCGGTTGTATCGATTGAGATTTGTTTTTGCTGCATTTTTAGTAACAGAAACCCGTAAACAGCAGAGATTCCCAGTTCAACATCATTCTTCGCTTCGGGATTTTTCTCTTTCAGTTCAGTAATTAATCCTGCTACTGTTTTAAAAATTTGCAAATACATGGCATCTTTCCCTGTTTCCATCAGTTTTAGATGAAATTCGTTAAGGTCGGAAATCAGGTTCGTTAAAAACTGCAAATGTCCCTTTTGCTGAATCTGTTCCTTTTCCATCATCAGTGCGAGGTTTTCGTACCAGTTGGCAATGGCCTCAGAAGTTCTTTCATCAGCGTTATAGCTCGATACTAACTTATCTTTAATCAGGTCCATATCAAGTTTAAAAGCACGGATCAAATCTTCAATCTGATAGAGGTAAAGAATGTATTCAGCGAGATTTTCTTTGCGTTTCTGTTTTGCTATTAACATAGTTTTTGATTTATCTTTTGCACCGTACTTTAGTGCGGTGTTGTATTCAATTTTTAGTTTGCGAAAAATTCCTTATGAAATTTTGTAGGATAAAAGTTACAAAATTTCATAAGGAATTTTCTAATACCGTGCTCATATTATCACCGCACTAAAGTACGGTGCAATTATTTACCAGTCGAAAAAATCGTCCAGTTCGCGGCGATCCTTTTTGGTTGGACGACCAGTTCCTTTATCGCGAACACTCCAGCGCATGTTTTTTTGCATTTCGAGCAATTCTATTTCTTCGGCAGGAGTTACATCTTCAAGGAAATCGGGGACCAACCTGGCTCCCATCCTCTTTTCAGATAACCCAAGCACCTTAAAATGTCTGGTAATGGGAGGCTTTTTTACCTGAATTACTTCATTTAAATGAATAAACCGCGAAGCTTTAATTGGCAACCCGTTTACAGAAACATGCCCTTTTTTACATGCTTCGGTAGCCTGGCTCCTGGTTTTAAAAATCCTGACAGCCCATAACCATTTATCTATGCGAACATTATCTGCCATCTACTTTTTGTTGTGGAAGTTCATGGTAGGTTCAACTCCTATGGTTCCAAAACTTTTAATAATTTCAATGGAATCATCAATTTTAAAAGGGAGTTCCTTCTTTTCTTCTTTCGACCACTCGCCCAAGACATAATCCACCTGAAACCCTTTATGGAAGTCATCGCCAATACCAAAGCGCAACCTAGCATAATCGTTACGCCCTAATACCTGGTTAATATTATCGAGGCCGTTATGACCGCCTGCTCCACCTTTGGCGCGCACACGCAAAGTTCCAAATGGCAATGCAAGATCGTCGACCAGTACCAGCAGATTCTTTATATCTATTTTTTCTTTCTGTAACCAGTAATTAACAGCCCGTCCACTTAAATTCATGTAAGTGGTTGGTTTTAGCAGAACAAACGTACGAGCCTTAAATTTATACTCAGCCACAAAGCCATAACGCTTATCGTTAAAATGAATATTGGACGCCTCAGCGAGAGCGTCCAATATTTGAAAGCCAATATTATGGCGAGTATTTTTATATTCTGGTCCTATATTACCGAGTCCGGCAATTAAGTACTTCATGTATTCAAATTACTTATTTCCATTGGTAATACACGAAATGAGCCCCTCCTACAATTGACGGATAAGAACTCATTTCGTCCTAATATATCTTTTATAATATTATTCGCCGCCAGCGGCTTTAGCTGCACCAAGAGCAGACTTAGCAGCCCTTGTAATACCAACGCTAACTACAACGTTCGACTTGGCATCTAGCAACTCAACATTCTCAATATTCAAGTCTCCTACTTTAATACTCTGAGCTAAATCAAGTTCAGTAACGTCAACATTAATAGTATCAGGAAGGTTTTCAGCTAATGCTTTCACTTTCAAACGGCGAAGGTTGGTATTTAATTTACCACCCATTCTTAAACCTTTTGCGTAACCTTCAATTTTAACAGGAACCTCAATTTTAACAGGTTTATTTTCCTGAACAGCAAGGAAGTCGATGTGCAGAATCATCTCCTCAACCGGGTGCCACTGAACATCTTGCATAATAGCTTTGTATACTGTTCCATCCAAATCGAGGTCGATTAAATATACATTTGGAGTATAAATTATCTGTCTCAATTCTGCAAAAGAAACTGCAAAATGAATAGGTTGCTCACCTCCGTACAATACTGCAGGAGCTTTCTCTTCGGCGCGAAGTTTTTTCGCATCTTTTTTTCCAAGGGATGATCTGATTTCCCCTTTTAAAACAATTGATTTCATTTTTAATACTTTACGTTAATAAATATGGTACTCAGTCCTTCCCGATTAGAATCGGGACAAACAGCATGCACATTATTAATGCGTCTGCTTACGGAAAAAGCGGTGCAAAAGTATAAATTATTTATAATATAACGAACTAATTGACTGATTTTTATAAACCCTTCGAATAGCCTCAGCAAATGCTTCTGCTGTTGATATATATTTTATTTTTTCGCTACCTCCTTTTGGACGGATAGAATCTGTAAAATAAACCTCTTCCAGTTCCGACTTTTCAATACGTTCAACCGCCGGCCCCGATAAAACCCCGTGTGCAGCAAATGCACGCACGGTTCTGGCACCTTCTTTCTTCATCAGGTTTGCTGCCTTTGTTATGGTACCTGCTGTATCGATCATATCGTCGACAATAATAACGTCCTTACCTTCAACATCTCCAATTACAGTCATGTTTCCAACCTCGTTCGGACGCGCCCTTGTTTTGTGACAGATTACAATACCGGTATCAAGCATTTTTGCATAGGTATTGGCACGTTTTGTTCCACCAACATCAGGTGATGCAATAATCACATTTTCCAATCCCATTTTTTCGATAAACGGAACAAACAATGTTGATGCGAAGAGGTGATCAACCGGAACATTGAAGAATCCCTGAATTTGATCGGCGTGCAAATCCATTGTAATTAAACGGTCGATACCGGCTACAGACAACAAATCGGCAACCAACTTAGCTCCTATTGAAACTCTGGGCTTATCTTTCCTGTCCTGACGGGCATAACCAAAGTACGGAACAACCGCAATAACTTTATAGGCACTGGCCCTTTTGGCCGCATCCACCATCAGTAAAAGTTCCAGCAGGTTATCAGCAGTAGGCGGAGTTGACTGAACAATAAATACGTGCGATCCACGAATTGTTTCTTCGTAACATGGTTCAAATTCGCCATCAGCAAATACCGGACACGACGAAAGTCCCAAGTCAACATCAAGACTGTCGCAAATTTTTTCTGTCAAATACCTTGTTGCTCTACCTGTGAAAATTTTAAGCGGGTGAGTTTTCATGTTTTATATTTTTGAATTTTTTAGTTGCAAATTGACGATTATTTCCCTGCAGTTTCTTCGGGATTCTGATTTTTTGCAAGGCTTGTTCCATTCTGAAATCGTAATTTTGATTGAAATAGGAATATCGGGCAAAGTTAAAAAACTTTAACTGTATCTTAAGAAATTATTAGCTGTTTTGCATTCACAAGAAATAAACAATTACTCATTTTGGTTTATGTTTTCTATAAAATCCAGAATCTCATCTTTACCAACACCCTTTTCTGACGAAGAAATAAAATAACCGGGCATGGTTTCCCAGGTCTCAAATAATTTTTCTTCGTAAGCCTTCAGGTTTTGTTCCAGTTCCTCCGGCCGCAGCTTATCGGTTTTTGTGAAAATAATTGAAAACGGAATTTCGCTAACTCCCAGCCATTCCATAAAATCGAGGTCAACTTTCTGAGCCGGATGACGCGAATCGATCAATACAAATAAACAGTAAAGGTTTTCGCGCTCTAAAATGTATTTCCGCAAAAACTTCTCCCATTTTAAACGTTCGGCCTTCGGAACCTGTGCATAGCCATACCCCGGCAAATCGACCAGATACCATTCATCATTAATAAGAAAATGATTAATGAGCCTGGTTTTTCCGGGTCGTCCTGAAATTTTAGCCAGGCTTTTTTTATTTGTGAGCATGTTAATGAGCGATGATTTGCCCACATTCGACCTGCCAATAAAAGCATATTCGGGGCGATTAGGCGCCGGGCATTTTCTAACATCGGTATTGCTCATTACAAACCGCGCTTCTTTTACCTCCATAAAAGATAGATTTAGAATGAATTCTTAAGTTAAGAATTATTCTCCTATTTAATATAAACTTCCAGAATTTTTACGCTATCCGATTTCGGTTTTAGCTGTACAGATTCAAGACTTGCCGGAACAAGAACAGTTTCTCCCATTTCAACAGTTTCGCTGCCTTCTTCCCATACAATATCGAAGCTTCCTTCCATAGTCATATAAATTACAAACGAATCAAGCTCAATATAATCTTTGTCCAGTTCTTTATCGAATTCAACAATATTGGTGGTAAAATACGGGCAATTTACTATTTGTGATGATTCATTTTTTTCAATACTGTATTTTGCTTTATATTCGCTTGCATACGAAAAATCGATGGCATCGAGAGCCAGATCAGTATGTAATTCTCGAAGGTTACCTTCGTCATCTTTACGATCGTAATCGTAAATCCGGTAGGTTACATCCGAAGTCTGCTGTATTTCGGCAACCAAACATCCTTTTCCAATGGCATGAACCCGACCGGCTGGGATAAAAAACACATCGCCTACTTCAGCTTTATCGTAATGTAAAAGATCAGTAAGTTTACCTGCTTCAAAATATTCCAGGTATTTCTCGCGGGTTACTTCCTGCCCAAATCCTGAATTGATAAGCGCACCTTCTTCGGTACCTACCACATACCACATTTCGGTTTTTCCATAGGCATTATGACGCTCTTTCGAAAGTTTGTCGTTGGGATGTACCTGGATTGAAAGATCGTCTTGCGCATCGATAAATTTAATGAGGAGTGGAAATTCATTACCAAACTTCTCGTATATTTTATCACCCACAAGGTCGCCCATGTAGATCTCTATGATTTCGTTCAAGTCGTTACCGGCCAAAAAACCGTTGCTAACTACCGATATATTTCCTTCAACACCAGAAAGTTCCCAACTTTCACCACAATTAGGCAGGCTGCCGTAATCTTTGTTCAAGATGGTTCTCATTCGGTTTCCGCCCCAAATTTTATCGTGGAAAATGGGTTTAAATTTTATAGGATAAAGTCCGCTCATTTGAAATTTATTGTTGCTGCCTGTTTATAACTGTTTTTTAGAAATTATAATCAACCGCAGCACGTGCCACAGTTGTTTCGCCAATTCGTGCTACCACTTTCAGGTGCTCGGGATGAACACGGTAAACATCCAAGTCTTCTACTGAATCAAAATGAGAAAGCAAAGCCATATCGTAGCTTTTTGAGTCTAATTCGTAATTTTCACCCACTTCAATGTGCTTCAACTCTTTTATTTTGCCTTTTAAGGCTAACAACATACTTTTCAGTTCGGCTATTACTGCTTTTTTTTCTTCTGCCGGATACTCTTTTAATTTAAAAAGTACTACGTGGTTTACCATTGCTGTCTATTTTTGTAACTTGTATTTTTAATGCTGCGAAATTAATGTTTTCTTAGCGAAAGGATTTATGAAAGGTTTTCAATTTTTGAAATATAACAATTAATTACAGGAATATGCTGGTAATTGGTGTTGCAGGCGGTACAGGCTCCGGCAAAACAACCGTTGTTAAAAAAATCAGCGAGAAACTGTCGAAAGATGAAGTTGCTATACTCTCGCACGATTCATATTATTACGATAACAGTAATCTCAGTCTCGAAGAACGTCGACAAAAAAATTTCGACCACCCCGATTCTATTGAATTTGATCTGATGATCGAACATGTTAAAAAATTACAGAGTGGAGAATCGGTTGAAGAGCCGGTATATTCGTTTATAACGTGTACCCGGGCAGAAGAAACCCATACTATTCTGCCCAAAAAAGTTCTGATTATTGAAGGAATTATGTGTTTAACCAATAAAGCACTTCGCGACCTCATGGACATTAAAGTTTTTGTTGATTGCGATTCTGACGTTAGACTTGCAAGGGTTATACAGCGCGACATGCAGGAACGAGGGCGCGATGTTGAACAGGTTTTGAAACGTTACAAAAAAACAGTTCGCCCCAGTCATTTGCAATTTATTGACCCCACAAAACGATATGCCGACATTATTGTGCCACAGGGAGGCAAAAATAAAATTGCCATCCAGATTTTAACAAATCACATTTTGCAAACCTTAAACGAACAGTAAATGTTACATAATTTAAATATCGAAGAAGTTCTTTTTCTTGACATAGAAACAGTACCACTTGCACCGGAGTATACCGAATTAACTGAAAAATGGCAGGAACTTTGGGAACACAAAATGCAGTTCCAGATAAACAATGGAGAGCCTGCCAACGAGTTGTATGAGCGTGCCGGGATTTATGCAGAATTCGGAAAGATTATCTGCATCTCGGCTGGTTATGTTGTTCAAAAACAAGGAGAGCTTTTTTTCAGGGCAAAGTCGTTTGCCGGAGATGATGAAAAAAAGCTCATTCAAGACTTTTTTAATGCTCTTGACGGTTTTTCACGTTCGGGGAAACGCAGACTCTGTGCCCATAATGGCCAGGAATTCGACTTTCCGTATATCTCGCGACGGGCACTGGTTAACAACCTCACCTTGCCCAAAATACTGGATATTGCCGGCGCCAAACCGTGGGAGGTAAAAGATGTTCTGATAGATACTCTTCAGCTTTGGAAATTTGGCGATTACAAACATTATACATCCTTATCGCTTTTATGCGAACTGTTCAACATTCCCACACCGAAAGACGATATTGACGGTAGCCAGGTATCTAAAGTTTACTGGGAGGACCACGATATTGACCGGATTATTATGTATTGTGAAAAAGACACACTGGCAGTTGCCAATTTATTATTGAAGTATAAAGGAGATAAAATTATACCTTTTGATAAACTGATAAGCGTTTAGAATAACGCTTGACGTTTTAATAGAATTACATCCGCCGGAATAAATAATACCTAATAAAATGATGCGAGACACTTTCTTATCGGTTTTGGAGTAATATTTTTCTCGCTTCGCTGCGACCAACTTTTTTCTACAGCAAAAAAAGTTGGCAAAAATGCCGTCGCTGACGTTAAAAAGTTAAAAATAAATTCCGCTCACTAAAATCAAGGAGCTCCTCCTTTTAGTCCTTCGTTCCTCAGGCCTAAAGTTCGTCAAACAGCCTTGATTTTTTAACGCTCACTGCATTCATTTTCTTAACACTTTTTCCCGAAGGCGACTGAGGTGCGTGCCTCATCCGTTGACAAATTCAACACATTGTTTCATCAGGCGATGGCCTCTTTTTATCGATCCTGGAATCGAAACAAAACTTTAGTGAGAGCGGGAAGCTCTGAAGAATTGAGGAGATCACCCGTCCGAACTTAAGTTTTGTGAAAATGGAAGGTGAAGATAAAAAGCAGCCTTGATCTTTCTGCATACTCTTTGGATTAAGCCAAAGAGTATGGCTTCCGGCAGGAAAAAAACGATAATTGTACTCTTAAAATTTCTGAAAATTATTCAACATTACAACTTTTTAAGCTGATCCGTTTTAATACTTCATCATACGATCGATGTCGCGTTTGGCATCTTTGGCTTTTAACGATTCGCGTTTATCGTATGTTTTTTTACCACGGGCCAGTGCAATTTCGAGTTTGGCCAATCCACGGTCGTTTATAAATAATTTGGTAGGAATAATTGTAAATCCAGACTCCTTAACTTTTTTATCCAGTTTTTGCAACTCTTTTCTGTTCAATAAAAGTTTCCTGTCGCGGCGTGCAATATGATTGTTGCAAGTACCTAATTCGTATTCCGCTATATGTAAATTAATCACGTACAACTCGTTACGCACAAACTGGCAATACGATTCCGTTAGATTTACTTTTCCGGTTCTGATTGATTTAATCTCGGTACCAACCAGTTTCATACCAGCAACAAAACGTTCAACCAGTTCGTATTCGAACGACGCTTTTCTGTTTTTAATGCTAATATTTTGCTGTGGTTTCTGTGCCATAATCAGTACTGAATTTTAAGTTTAATGTTCAAAGTTTAAAGTCTAATGTTTAAAGTCTAATGTTTAATGTTTAATGTTTAAAGTTGCGGGTGTCTAAAATTTCTAATTTCAAACATTAGATTCGTCAACTCTTCAATCTTTCAGCTCCTTCAATCCTTATTAATAATATGCATTAAGCAGTTTCGATAAGAAAACACTTAAAAAGCTAAAGATAAAAAAGTTAACAACAATAGTAATTAAAATATAGCTGTGTTCCTTGTTTTCAGGAAAAACAAATAACTCTTTTGCCCCAATCCAGAACAAATAGAAACTATAGAGTCCCAAAATGTCAACTACATATAAAAACGGGAATAATCCGGTTACAATGGAAACCAGCAAAAAAGGTGTCATCGAATAAATAACAAGAATTCGTGCTTTTGTAATATTCTTTTCTCCTCCGAAAGTTTTTACCAGTTCATTAGTAAAATAGACTCCTATTACATACTGCAAAAGAAACAGAAGCATTTCGCGCAATGCTTTTAATAAAGGGTACTCGATAAAAAAATCTGTACGTCGGAAAAATTCTCCTACAAAAACGGCAACTGCCACAACCAATAAAATGGGCAAAAAATAGGTTAAAAGCAAAACCGCTTTTCCCTCTTCAACCTTACTTTTCTTTTTCCAAAATTCTTTTGGTTCAATTACCAGTTCCTTTACTTCTGTTAAGATATTTGAAAACGAAAAATCCATTCTCCTTTAAATTTTGCCGCAAAAATACACTTTTTTATATAAGACGGTGTTTCCACCGGATGAATAAGCCCGGCCTTAACTATTTCGTTTTTTTTCCTGCACCAGATTTTGTAAAGCAAACATTTCGTCTCTTAACCGTGCAGCTTCAATAAAATCAAGTTCTTTAGCGGCGGACTGCATCTGCTTTTTGGTTTTTTCGATTGCCTTTTCCAAAGCATCCACGTTCATATATTGAACAACAGGATCGGCAGCAATATCGGGTTGTCCCATTCCCCCGTCGTATTGTGCCTGTTTATCTTCCCGATATTCATATCCAATGATTTCCCTTGTTGGTTTTACAATTTGTTTTGGAGTAATATTGTTTTCTTCGTTGTATTTTAATTGTTTTTCGCGTCTGTAATTTGTCGAGTCGATGGTCCGTTGCATCGAATCTGTAATTTTATCGGCGTACATTATCACCATACCATTCAGGTTACGGGCTGCCCGCCCTGCGGTTTGGGTAAGCGAACGTTCGGAGCGGAGAAAACCCTCTTTATCGGCATCGAGAATGGCAACAAGCGAAACCTCTGGAAGGTCTAAACCTTCGCGAAGCAGGTTAATTCCCACTAAAACATCGAACTCTCCTTTGCGCAGTTGCTCCATTATCTCAACCCGCTCAAGTGTGTCAACATCGGAATGGATGTACCGGGTTTTTACCCCCATATTTACCAGATATTTTGTAAGTTCTTCAGCCATTCGTTTTGTCAGAGTAGTAACCAAAACACGTTCGTTTTTTTCTGTACGAAGATTTATTTCGTGCATTAAATCGTCGATCTGGTTGTTACTTGGCCGCACATCGATAATTGGATCGAGCAAGCCGGTAGGACGGATAATTTGCTCAACTACCACTCCTTCACATTTTGTTAGTTCAAAATCGGCAGGAGTAGCACTGACATAAATAATCTGGTTTATTAAACCTTCGAATTCTTCGAATTTCAGCGGCCGGTTATCAATGGCAGCCGGTAAACGAAAACCATATTCCACTAAATTCACTTTTCGCGAGTTGTCACCTCCAAACATAGCCCTGATCTGCGGAATTGTTACATGACTCTCATCGATAACAACCAAAAAATCATCCGGAAAATAATCGATTAAACAGAAGGGGCGCGAACCGGGAGCACGCCCGTCGAAATAACGCGAGTAATTCTCAATACCCGGACAATAACCCAGTTCCCGCATCATTTCCATATCGTATTCGGTGCGTTCCAAAATCCGCTTGGCTTCAAATGGTTTTCCTATTTCCTTAAAAAAATCAACCTGCTTCACCAAATCATCCTGAATCTGATTAATTGCAGATTTCATGCGCTCTTTTGTGGTTACAAAAATATTCGCCGGATAAATAACGACCTCATTCAGTGTTTCAATAATATGTCCGGTTACCGGATCAAAACTTGAAATCTCCTCAATTTCATCACCCCAAAAAGTGATTCGGATAGCCACATCTGCATAGGCTGGATAAATATCAACCGTATCTCCTTTTACCCTGAAATTTCCCCGTTGAAAATCGACCTCGCTTCTCGAATATAATGCATCTACCAACTGGCGCAACATGGCATTTCGCGAAACGTCCTCTCCCACTTTCAGCTCTGTGATATTAGCATGAAAATCTTCAGGATTACCAATTCCGTAAAGACAGGAAACGGACGAAACAACAATTACATCCCGTCGTCCGGAGAGCAATGCAGAAGTTGCACTCAAACGAAGCTTTTCAATATCCTGATTAATAGAAAGGTCTTTTTCGATGTATGTATCGGTTGAAGGCAAATAAGCTTCAGGCTGGTAGTAATCGTAATACGAAACGAAATATTCCACTGCATTCTCAGGGAAAAATTGTTTCATCTCGCTGTAAAGTTGAGCAGCCAGTGTTTTATTATGACTAAGCAGAAGCGTGGGTCTCTCAACCTTCTGGATAACGTTTGCAACAGTAAATGTTTTCCCTGATCCTGTTACTCCAAGTAAAGTCTGGTGTGTTTCACCGGCATTGATTCCTTCAACCAGTTGACGAATCGCCTCTGGCTGATCTCCGGTAGGCTTATAATCCGATACAATGTTAAAATCCATTAGGCGAATATAGGCAAAATTGAACTTAAAAATCATCCATTTGGACTTATGGTAAACTGATCCTTAAACTAATTTTGTTACAGACATTGAAATCGGACATATTTAAAAAGAGATACAGGACGCTTATTATCTCTGAAACCTACAGAATCGAAGATGAAAAGGATTACACAATATAGTTTAATCTTACTTTTTATGTTAATGTTTTTAAAGGCACATTCCAAACAAAAACATAGAACAAGGCATAAAACCAGCTCATACAGTGGATTATATATTGGATCTCAAGCCTCAACCAATGGATGGGGATTTAATGCGCGACTTGCATTAAACGATTGGTTCTCGCTAAAATCGGGATACGAAAATCTGAATCTCTCTTACGATTTCAACTTCGAAGAATACGACATCAGCTACAGTGCCAATATGGATTATAAAACCGGAGGTATTATGATACTGGCAGATTTCAGCTATGCAAAAGACCTCTATATTTCTGCGGGTGTCATTTTAAATTCTTTTAATCCTGAAGTTTCAGGTTTTGCAGTAAGCGATTATAAATACGGAGATATTGTAATTAAGTCGGAAGATATCGGATCTTTTAAAATAGAAGCTGAGTCGAAGTTAAAAACCTCACCATATATTAGCGCCGGCTATCAAAAATATTTAGGAAAACGCGAACGTATCGTTTTTAATTTCGAAACCGGCATTTACTACATGGGACCTCCTGATTTGAACATCGAAGCTGATGGACTACTTGCTCCAACTGCTGATCCTGCACTTGGGCAAGACGAATACCTGGAATACCAGTTCAATGCCTATAAGATCTATCCTGTTGTTAAATTGAATCTGGCAATTAAACTATTTTAATCTAACAGAGATTTTATGAAAAACGCAAAACGAAATATCGAAAAAATTGTACTATCGTTGTTAGTTCTCATTATGGCATCAGCTTGTGGCGAAATGCTTGATAATCCTACCATTGATAAAGAAACCGGAGAAGACGTTAATTTTCTGATTGTCGACTTCAATTTTTTTACTACACGTGCTACCTTTAAACTTATCGATGTTTCCAATAATTCAACAATCAGGAAACCAGCCAGGATGTGGTTTACCGGAAGTAATGCAAACGATATCGTTGATTTTGCGGGAATAAAAAGCGAAGAATACAATATATCTGAAGGACAGGTGGAATTAACATTCGATCCCAATGTTGAAATTTCAGAATCATCGCCACTTGAATTTGCCGTACACGTTGAAATTGATGGTTACGAAACCTTTTCGCAGGGAATACAAATTAACCGTGAAGGTAAAAAAACCTTTGAATTACAAATAGCAAAAGAATCAACATCTGACGACGTGTTAACAGGCACAGAAGATAATGGATCATTCATTTTCTCGGCCTTCGCGGAAACCAAATCTGCCGGTTCAGAAACCAGCCAATCCTACCGAATTAATTATTCCATAAAAAAAACAGACCTTATTAAATTTAAAGATTTTTATGGAAGGAGAATATTCGAATCTATTGCAGAAGCGGATCTTGCCTACAAAAGCGATCCCGAACATTTTATAAAAATAGTAATTGGCAAGAATACCGTTTTCCCACAAATTATCGACAGAGTCAGTTTTGACGAGAGTACGCAACTGGTAACATTCCAAAAACTGGAAACAGGAATACTGGAAGACATAGTATTAGTAGGCAGGCGGGTTACCGACCTGAACGGAGGAACTATTCAGCAACAAGCGACATGCCTTAAATCTCTAACTCCTGACACTTTCGGGTTTACACAATTTGGAGATGACAGCTGGTCATTTTCAGGCACAAGCCAATCATACAGTAACCTCCACTTTACATATACCCTGGCCAGTGCTTCAATGCAACCGCTATGCAAATTGGGTAGCAATATTCAGTTCATATCGAATATAGTATCGAGTTTTTCCATCGACGCCGTTTTTTACAACAGGGAAGGATATGAAATTTTGACAACAAATTTTAAAGGTAGTTTTCCTGAAACCTTTACTCTCGAGAATGTTCCTTCGGGAAGTGCCAGAGTGGAGTTTAAGAATAATAATCCCTCATTCCAGGCTATTTCAGATTTAAACATTAAAGACCTATGTTCGGGAGATTACGAAGTTGAAATTTTACCTTCACTTGGCTACGAAGGATATCAGATCGTTTTAAAAGCGCTATGTTCTGATAACACTCTTGTAGCTATTGCGCCTACTTACAGCGGCTATTATCGTATTAAGGACAGCGGTAACGACTGGCAGGGAATTGACATGATGGGAGGAGTTGCCGATATTCTGGCAGTTCCTGGTGAAAACTACGAATTACGCTTACTCTGGAAAGAAGAATGGGAAACGACTAATTTCTCAACTGCTTTCGATGCTTCTGAAAAAAACATTAACACAACCAGATCGAAGGTTGAAACAAAGGTTCTGGAAGATGGCCGGACAAAATTCTTAATTGAACATACTTTTCAGCAAAGCATTTGTGATGCAATGGGATGGTAAACTTTTTTATAGGGCAAATATTTCTTCTAAAAACGAAAACAGATTATTCAACAGTAACCTCTAAATAGTCAGTCACAAGAGTTGCCATCATTCCGGCAGTTTTAGCTGCTTTCATTCCCGGTTGTCCGTCTTCAAAAACCTGGCACAAAGTTGGGTCAACTCCCATTAATTCGGCGCATCGTAAAAATGTATCCGGATGCGGTTTATGTTTCTCTACATCTTCTGCAGAAACAAGAATATCGAAATATTTTTCGAGTCCAATTATTTCAAGTGTTTTCCAGGCCAATCGGTGATATCCACCCGTTCCTACCGACATGGGAAGTTTTCTGTGATACTTTTTAACCACGTCAATAACCGGATCAATAGGTTTCATATTATGCATCAGCCTTTCATATTCGGCTTCCTTGATAAAACCAATCTCTTCAGGATCTAAATTTGCTCCATAAATCTCGTTTATCTTTTCGATGGTACCAACTGCCGGTACGCCGGCCAGCGATATAAATATCTCCCAGGTATAATCGATACCGTATTTACTCAGAATATTCTGGTATGCCATAAAATGTACGGGCATGGTATCTGCAAGTGTTCCGTCGAGATCGAAAATCAAACCTTTTGCGTTGGGGTTTATATCAAGTTTATTTGCCATCTGTAAAAAATTTTGCGCAAAACTAAACTTTTATAACACCTCCCGAAAAAAAGCTTTTTACATTTAAGAAAAATTTTAAACTTTGTTCTTCATTAATTAATATTGCATGACTAACGCTATTCTATACACATTTCCCCAATGGTTTGTTTTTGCTGCCATATTTGTTGTTATCTACGGATGGATCGAAGATAAAAAGCCTTTTCGGCTGATAGGATGTTTCATTTTTATACTGCTTGCAGCGTTTTCAATCTATATAATTGCCGGCGATTTTCTTGAACCCGGAAAGTTTCTGACCCCCGAAGAAGTTGCAAGCGAAGAACTCGATGATATAATTATGGACGAAGTTCCTATTGAAGCCAGGCTCTTACCGGCATATATTAGTTTTATTGCGGCAGGAATTATCGCAATCCCTTCACTCTTTCTTGACTGGAAAGAAAAGAAGTATGCCAAACTTTTCCTTGTCTTGACAGGATTTGTTGCATTATTAGGGTTCTTTATTATTGTTGGAGCAATAAAATCTATTTAAATCAAACGCAACTTCAGCCCCCGAACTTGCTGCCAGTAATTTACAGTTAACAAATCAAAACAAGTTAAGATTGCAGAAAAATGCAGGACATAACATTTAATGCTATTCTTCGTAAAATCAATTTGAAAAATTCAACAGCATTGTGCTATAATATTTTATTATGAAACGAGCATGTTTAGTCAAAACAACAAAGGAGATGATTAAAGTGCGAGTTTAATCCGTCAGCTGACGGGGCTTATAAATAAGCAATTTCAATCATATGAGAACATTCATTATTATTATTGGATTTCTAATTATTGCTAATGCTCTTTACGCACAAGACGAGAAGAAAAAAAATTCTGTTATTATAGAAACAAACCTGCTTGCAAGTACTTCGGTTTCGTATAACAGGATAATTCCACTAAAGGAAAAAACTTCAGCAACAATTGGAGGTAGCTACATTATGGGAACCGGATTTGGCTATGGCAGCAACTGGATTGCAGGAGAAGCAGGGGGCCTCTTTTTCGGCCCGAAACATTTCCTTGATACCGCATTACTTCTGGTTGTCGGGATCGACGATGATTCTTCTCCCGGAATTAGAGTTGCCTATAGGTTGCTAGGGGAAAAAGGATTTACATTTAGGGCAAGTGCCAATTTTTATATGAACATTGATCCCATTTTTGTCCCGTCAATTGGGATCGGTTATACATTTTAACCGAACCAAAACTTTAACTAAAAATCACAACCGGTATTTTCAAATATTATTAACCAGAAAGTAAATACAAGTATAAAACCGAAAGCCAAAACTATCTCCGGTTTTCAATATGTTAGGTTATTATCAAAAATAAAATCAACTTTCCAATAAGTTCTGGTTCTTAATCTTCCAATTTCATATCTTGCACCAGAAAATTATAACGATTTATATTATGAATCCACAGGCTGCAGAACTTAACAATGTTATCCAGGCAAAAAACACAACAGTTTTCGAATTGCTCTCGGAAAGAGGGAAAAACATTTTCTTCCCTAAAAAGGGTATTTTGGGGCAAACCGCCGAAGCAAAAGGGACCAAAATAAATGCAACCATAGGTGCAGCCATTGAAGACGATGGTACACCCATGCGTCTCGAAGCCATTGCTTCAAAAATAAACATGGATCCATCAAGGATTTTCCCTTATGCTCCGAGTTTTGGTCGCCCCGATATCAGAGCAAAATGGAAAAGCATGATCTACGAAAAAAATGCTTCGCTGAAAGATGTTGAACTGAGTCTTCCGGTTGTTACCAATGCGCTCACTCACGGGATAAGCATGGCTGGTTATATGTTCCTTGATGAAGGCGACGAGGTAATTGTTCCCGATTTATTCTGGGGGAACTACAACCTTACCCTTAGCAATGCCTATGGCGCGCAACTGGTAAAATTCAACCTGTTCAAGAACGGTGGTTTCGATCTTGAATCATTTGAAGAAACATTAAATAAAGGAGAAGTTGGTAAAAAGGTAGTTATCCTGAATTTCCCCAATAATCCGTCGGGTTATACACCAACTTTCGAAGAACAGGAGGCCATTGTTGAGGTTATAAAGAATGTTGCAGAAGCCGGAAATAAAATTGTAACTATCAGCGACGACGCTTACTTTGGTTTGGTTTACGAAAACGGAATTGCTGAAGAAAGTATTTTTTCGCCATTGAGCCAGTTGCACGAAAATGTGCTTGCCGTAAAAGTTGACGGTGCAACCAAAGAAGATTATGTTTGGGGATTCCGTGTTGGATTTATTACCTACGGAATAAAAGGTGGCGATGCAGAATTATTCGGGGCTCTCGAAGCCAAAACAGCCGGCGCCATTCGGGGAAATATTTCGAACGCAGCCAATATTTCGCAATCGTTATTGCTGGAAGCATTTAGCAGCGAAGAATATACCGCGCAAAAAGAAGCCAAATACCACATTATGCAAAAACGATACGATGCGGTAAAAGAGGCATTAACTGAAGAAAAATATACAGAATACTTCGAAGCTCTCCCCTTTAACTCGGGATATTTTATGTGTGTAAAATTAGCCGAGGGATTGAACGGAGAAGAAGTTCGCCAGGTGTTAATCGAAAAATACAGCATCGGATTAATCAGCCTGGGGAATGTGTTGCGAATTGCCTTCTCGGCAGTTGCTGCCAGCGATGTAAAAGAAATGTTTGAAGGAATTTACAACGCTTGTAAAGACTGTATGAAATAGGCGCAGTTGCCAGTCGCTGTGATCAGTCACAGTTGGCAGAGAAAGAGCCGTTTCATTTGGAAGCGGCTCTTTTTTATAATCTCTGTTTTTCATTTTTCAATAGAAATCAGAGCAACGACAGCAAATCGTTGAAAGATATCATCTCCACACCCAATTCCTTCCACTTTTCAAAAGGTAGCGGAATATTAGGCAATTCCTTAATTGCATCTTTAATAACGATAACCTTTTCTACTCTACTTGCCAGACCAATTACTGCATCGTTTACACAAACATTGGTTGTAACACCAAAAACTACAACCGTTTTAGGTGCAAGAATCTGTAGAATTTCTTCGGTGTATGGATTGCCTGTAAAAACATCGAAAGCATCTTTTCTGATGACAATATTTCTAGAATCTCTCACCGTATCAAGCGTAAAATATTTTTTATTCCAATCGAAAATAACCGGAGTTTCAGGTTGGGTTTCGGGAATATACTCAGCTCCCGGAGTTTCTGCCATACAATGTTCGGGAAAAGTGTTTACAAAATCAGGTTCTGAGGCTAGTTCAGCGGAATCAGAATAATGGAAATCAGCAGTATTCACTACCTTAATATTTTTCTCCTGTGCCAATTTTGTAATATTCGTCCAGATTGGTTTTAACAATTCAGCACCCGGCACATAAAGTTTACCACTCGGTTCAACAAAATCAACCTGAGTATCTACATTCCAGAACAATATTTCAGAATTATCCATTTTCCATTTATTTAAATTGAAAGGATAAAATTAATGAATCGAAAAATGAAGGCATAAAAAAACCCGGAAATTATTCCGGGCTTTCATTTATGTTGCTATTTCTGTTACAATCCTTCTTCCAAAAAATCCACAAATTCGTCATCTTCAAAAGTAACTCCCATCGTATGTTCCGAACCATCTGGCTCAATAATTACGTGATAAGGAATACTGTTTGTTTGATAATGAGAAATCTGAAAATCGAGATTCTTTTTGCCTAATGTCTTTTTAACCTTGCCGTCTAATTCCGAAGTAAACCATTCGTTTTCGTCCAGTTTCGTTCTGTCGTCGGTATATAAACCAACTATTACATACTTTTGCGATAATAAAGCAAGCGCCTCAGGATTTTCCCAAACTGTATTCTCCATTTTTTTGCAGTTAGAACATGCGTGTCCTTTAAATACAACAAACAATGGTTTATTCTGTTCTTTTGCACAAGCCAGTCCCTGTTCAAAATCGAAATATCCTGCTAAACCGTGCGGCAAATGCAGCTTATCGGCATACTTTGGAGTTTCACAAATTTCCTGCTTCACAGCCGGTGCAACCTGTCCTCCCGAATAATTTGAAATGTATGATTGTTCCGATTTCGGAGGTATAAGTCCTGATACTGTTTCCAGCGGAGCTCCCAAAAAACCGGTAAATAAATAAACTACGAAAGTAAATGTAATTACAGCCAGGAATAATCTTCCCACGCTAACATATGGTAAATCACTGTCGTGCGAAAACTTGATCTTTCCTAAGAAATACATTCCCAGCAGGAAGAAAATAACAATCCAGATTGCCAGGTAAATCTCACGACTTAGTATTTCGAAACCGTAAACCTGGTCGATATTGCTCAGGAATTTTAAACCGAAAGCAAGCAATACAAAAGCAAAAACTACTTTAATCGCATTCAACCATCCTCCTGATTTTGGTAATTTGTTTAATGCTGACGGGAATATTGCTAATAAGGTAAAAGGCGTGGCAAATGCCAATCCAAAGAAAAACATTCCTAATAATGGTCTCATTCCTCCATCCTGAACGGCTTGAATAATCAATGCACCTATAAACGGCCCGGTACAAGAAAACGAAACGATTACTGTTGTTAATGCCATAAAAAATGCTCCTATCAATCCACCTTTATCGGCTTTTGAGTCGGTTTTGTTCACCAAACTGTTTGGTAAAATAATCTCGAACGCTCCAAAAAAGGAAATCGCAAACACAAGGAACAAAACAAAGAAAAGGAGGTTGGGAATCCAGTGAGTGCTTAAAATGCTTCCCACATTTGGTCCAAAAATACCAAAGGAGAATAAAGCCCCTAGCAAAGTAAATATGGCGACAATCGAAAGGCCAAAAAACACTCCTGTTTTTATAGCTTTCCCCCGGTTTTCACTACCGCGCATAAAAAACGAAACCGTCATTGGAATCATAGGAAAAACACAGGGAGTTAATATAGCAGCTAAACCAGCAAGCGCTGATATTATAATAAACAACCACAACGACTGTCCGCTACCGGCATTCGATCTGGGCGTAGTTTCTACAGGTTGTTCTGCACTTACGGTTTCTGCCTGGTTAAATTTAAATGAGAATTCAACTTCATCAGGAGGAGTACATGTTTCATCGTTACAGCTCATGAATTGGACATAACCTTTAATTTCAACCTGATCGGAAGATTTCAATTTAATTTTCTGAACGAGATTAGCTTTACCTCCAAAATAGCCCACATTCATTTGAAATGTTTCGTCGAAATGAATCTCCGGAGCCGGAGTTTTTTGGATCTCTCCCACAAAATCAAACAATGTTGAATCTTCAAAAACAAAGCTTGTTGCAATTGGACCACCTTCCGGCAGGTAAGTATCGTATAAATGCCAACCTTGCTCAATGGTTGCATTAAAAATTAAGTCTACTTGATTTCCATTTTGTTTTGAGTCGAATGTCCATGAAGTTGGATTTACAATTTGAGAGTTTGCGAACCAAGCTCCCAACATCAAAATAAAGGTGAATAATGTTTTTCTCATTCCAGTCAGTTTTTTATCGTTTTTATTTATGACAAATGCAAAATTAAATGAGAAAACAAAAAAAAGGCACTTTAGTTGATAAAAAACTGATTAATACGGGGTTGATATTGGGACTAGACCCCCCTAAGAATTCGGTTTCAAGGAATGACAATACTCAATAGCTTCCTTTCTGTTCGTTACTTTTAACTGTTTATAAATGCTGTTGATATGCGTTTTCACGGTACTCAATTCTACAAAAAGTTGTGCGGCTATTTCTTTATTCGTTTTTCCCTCAGCCAGCAATTGAAGTATTTCCCGTTCCTTTTGAGTAAGATTAGAGAAAGAATCCTGCCACTCTTCGTTTTCGCTTTTTTGTTTTTGCAGATTATTCTTTCTAAGATATACCAGTAAAAAAACGATAGTTAGAAGTAAAACAAAAATGATAATGCCCTGTGCAATTAACAAGTTGTCTTTCCATTTTGGCTGAATACCCGGCATTTCACAAACCAAATCTCGAAACCCGGTTAATGATTCCAATAATTCGGAATAAGCCCGGGCGTAATAAGAATCAGGATATTGAGCTTCTATTTTCTCTTGAAAATCGAAATAGAAATCACTGTTCCGCAGAAAATTTACATCCTTTTCATCTAAATGGTATAAAGCATACAAACCAACCAGGCTATTTGAAGTTTCGTTTACAAATCCCTTGATAAAACCTCCCAAATCTTGTGTTAGATATTCGCGTTTTGCTTTTGTCAGATCATTTGTAAACTGCTGTCTTCGCTTGGCCAGTTCTTTATCGAAGGCTAAAATTTCGTTGTTCTCTTCCGAACCTGATAAACTTTTTATAATTAATGAATTGCCGGCAACCTTTGCTTTAATCTCAATCTGCGAATTCCGATCCAGCAACAGATGCTGATAGTTTCGGTGAGCCAATGCATTAAATTCAACCAGCGAGTTTTTGCCTTTCACCAGGTACAAACGGTAAAAACGTTTATCAGCAGGAATACTTGTCGTATTAATCAGAAATGTCCCGTCGGGCTGAATAAACGATTCTGCAATAATAAAATCGGGGGAAGCCACAAACAAATTTTCAGGAGAATTTAATGAAGCCAGATAAACAATAGGCTGCCAGTCGTCCTGCAACTCAATGGTTCCTTTAATTTCCATTGCATGTGCAGAAACGGCAAAAAACAATACCACAATTATTTGAAAAAGCTTCTTAATATTCATGATCATTCCGAACTCTGATGCGAAAATAAAAAAAAGCCGTTCTAAACGAACGGCTTTTCCTTATAAAATAATTTCTTCCTCATTCTCGTCAAAAACATGATATTCCAGATAGGAATATGAACTAACCGCTTCAATTTTAACCCACTTCAAATATCGAAAGAACCATTTGTTCTTGTGACATTTAAATCCTTTGGTTAAATAAGCCGCTATATAAGGGTGAACCTTCAGATATAATTTCTTCTTGTTCAACTCCTTAAGAGCATACATTACTTTGCCGTCTAATTCGTCGACAAATAATACAGTAGGCACCACTTTTCCGCTTCCGTTACAAGTTGGGCATTTTTCAGCTGTCTCGATATTTTCTTCAGGACGCACCCTTTGCCTGGTTATTTGCATCAGGCAAAACTTGCTTAAAGGCAGAATGTTGTGCTTGGTCCGGTCGTCTGCCATCACCTCCTTCATGTGATCATTCACTTTCTGGCGATTGGCAGCGACGTGCATGTCGATGAAATCAATAACAATGATTCCACCCATGTCCCTCAACCGTAATTGTCTTGCTATCTCGTCGCAGGCAGCCATGTTAACTTCCAGAGCATTCTTTTCCTGGTCGTTTCCGGCTCGTGCGCGGTTCCCGCTATTAACATCTATTACATGAAACGCTTCGGTATGCTCAACAATTAAATAGGCACCATCTTTAAACGATACTGTTTTTCCAAACGACGCTTTTATTTGTTTTTCAACTCCATAATGTTCGAATATGGGTTGACGTCCTTTGTAATACTTGACAATTTTTTTCTTGTCAGGCTGGATACTACCTATGTAATCGCTAATCTCGCTACTTGCCGATTGGTCGTTTACAATAATACTGTTAAAATCAGGATGATAAATGTCGCGCAAAAGGGCTGTTGTCCGGTCAATTTCGCCAATAATCAGCGACGGAGCCTGAGCCCTGCGAAGCTTGTTAAATGTTGTTTCCCATTTTTCAACCAGGCGTTTCAGTTCCTGATCGAGTTCGGCAACTTTTTTACCTTCGGCTACTGTTCTGATGATCACCCCATATTTTCGGGGCTTGATGCTTTGGATCAATTTCTTCAACCGGTTTTTTTCTTCTGAAGATTTAATCTTTTGCGAAACAGATATCTTTTCGCTAAAAGGCATTAAAACCAGATTCCGGCCTGCAATGGAAATCTCAGATGTTAAACGAGGGCCCTTTGTTGAAATAGGTTCTTTGGCAACCTGTACCAAAATTTTTTGACCCACTTTTAACAGCTCGTTTACTTTACCTTCTTTGTTGATGTCGGGTTCGGAATGAATTTTTGAAATGGAAGAAATTTTATTTTTCCGTGAAGAAGCAATTCGCAGGAATTTGTTTAATGTTGCAAATTGCGGCCCCATATCGAGGTAATGTAAAAAAGCATCTTTGCTGTAACCAACGTCGATAAAAGCAGCGTTCAAACTGGGCATAATTTTTTTTACTTTGCCAAGGTATATATCCCCGACAGCAAATTTTGCCCCGCTTCTCTCTCTGCTTAACTCAACAAGCTTTTTATTTTCCTGTAAGGCAATAACAATTTCGGATGGAGTTACATCAATTAATAAATCGCTACTCACAACCTAAATTTAAACTTTAATTTTTGTTATTACTAATGTTTATAACAGATTAAACCTAAAGCAGCTATTGCTTTAGGTTTAATCAATATCGCAAGATTTTATTCTAATAATAAAATCTTATTTCTTCTTCTTGTGCCTGTTTTTACGCAATCTTTTTTTGCGCTTATGAGTGGCCATCTTGTGTCTTTTTCTCTTTTTTCCGCTTGGCATAACTCTTATTTTACTTGATTTTTAACTTCTGATACAAATGTTTTCGCTGGTTTAAACGAAGGTATATTGTGAGCAGGAATAATAATAGTGGTATTCTTTGAAATATTTCTAGCGGTTTTCTCAGCTCTTTGTTTTACAACAAAACTACCAAAACCTCTTAAGTAAACATTCTTACCATCAACCAACGAATCTTTTACAGTTTCCATAAAAGCTTCAACAGTCTTTTGAACAGTTACCTTTTCTATTCCTGTTTCTTTAGAAATTTCATTTACAATATCTGCCTTAGTCATCTCTTTTAATATTTAATTTTCAATGTATTATCACGTAAATTGAGTGTGCAAAAATATAAATAATTATAAAATCAGAAAGCATTTCAAATAAATTATTTTTGTTTTTTTACAAGATATTTAATGAGTTAGCGTAAAATGAACAATTTCAGCAGGCAAATTTACACCTGGTACGAAATACATAAAAGAGATCTTCCATGGAGAAACACAGAAGATGCATACAAAATATGGCTCTCGGAAATCATTCTCCAGCAAACGAGGGTCGCCCAGGGAACTAAATATTATCTTAGGATTACTGAAGCTTTTCCAACGGTGAAACACCTGGCCGATGCCGATGAACACGAGGTTCTAAAATTATGGCAGGGGCTGGGTTATTACTCTCGCGCAAGAAATCTTCATGCAGCGGCAAAACAAATTGAACAATCACACCATTCTGTTTTCCCCGGATCCTACGAAAAAATTATTCAATTAAAGGGTGTAGGTCCCTATACTGCTGCTGCCATTGCATCCATTGCTTTTAACCTGCCCTACCCAACTATTGACGGTAATGTTTATAGAATTCTTTCGCGCTATTTTGGAATAGACTCGCCGATTAACAGTAACGAAGGGAAAAAACAGTTTCAGAAACTGGCCGAAGAATTAATGACTGAGTCACACCCCGGCAATCACAACCAGGCCTTAATGGAGTTTGGTGCACTTCAGTGTATTCCTAAAAATCCCGATTGTGCGAATTGCCCGCTCATAGAAAGTTGTTATGCTTTTCAGAATAAATTGGTTGAGCAACTTCCTGTAAAATTGAATAAAACTAAACAACAAAAGAGATTCTTTTATTATTACCTGATTGAAAAAGGAGAATCTGTATTTCTGGAAAAAAGAACAGGGAATGATATCTGGAAAAATCTTTATCAGTTTCCATTAATGGAAAGCAAAACAGAACTAAACGATGAACAACTATTAAAAAAAGGAATTCCATATATTAATAACAGCAACTGCACGCTAATTAAAATCAGTTCAACAAAAAAACACGTTTTAAGTCACCAGATTATTTTTGCCAAACTAATTTTTGTCCGGGTTAATGCTAATATTAATATTACAAGCCCTTTAATACAGGTAAATAAAAAAGATATTTCTAAATTTGCTGTATCCAGATTGGTTGAATTGTTTCTTGAAGACTTTAATCTGGTAAACCGATAAATATTTGATAAGTGAATAAATTAAATTTTCATTTTTAAGTGTTAACCTAAAAAAATAAAGATTATGTCAGTAAACAAAGTTATTCTCGTAGGCAACGTAGGAAAAGATCCCGAAGTAAAATACGTTGAACAAGATGTTCCTTTTGCCAGATTTACTCTTGCCACATCGGAATCGTACAAAGCTAAAAATGGTGAAAGAATAGAAACCACCGAATGGCACAACATTGTTCTTTGGAGAGGCTTGGCCAAAGTAGCTGAACAATATGTAAAAAAAGGTTCGAAATTGTATATCGAAGGAAAAATTACACACCGCCAATATGAGCAGGATGGTATTACAAAATATTTTACAGAAATCGTTGGCAATAACATGGTAATGCTCGATTCAAAAGGTTCGCGTGAAAATATGGGAGATCCAACTCCTCCGCCGCCAAGACAAGATACGCCAACTCAAGGGACAAGTGGACCTCAGATTGAAGAGCCGGAAGGCGACGATGATTTACCGTTCTAATTTAAATTAAATACTATTGGAAACAGATCCACTTCTTGAAACGGCAAAATTAGGCAACTGGAACATTGAATTTAATACTGTAACTCCGGGAATTGCCATTGCATTATTTGTTGTTTTGGTGCTACTTTTATGTTCTGCTTTTATAAGTGGTTCTGAAGTTGCCTACTTTTCGCTTTCGGCCAGCGATAAACAACGCCTGAAAAAGAAAAGCAAAACAAATACAAGGGTTATAAAAAACCTTGAGAACCCGGAAAAATTGTTGGCAACCATACTCGTTACCAATAACTTTGTAAATGTTGGCATTGTAATTTTAACAGCCTACATAGCGGACAACCTGATTACATTTGTCGACGCTCCGGTGCTCGAATTTATTTTCCAGGTTGTACTCATTACCTTTTTCCTCCTGTTATTTGGCGAGATTATTCCGAAAGTTTACGCTACACATTTTTCTTTACGTTTTTCAAAATTTATGGCCTTGCCATTGCAAAGCCTCGAAAAACTTTTTCGCCCGATAAATGCGATCCTTATCTATTCCACCGGATTTGTAAACAGGCGACTTCAAAAACACAAGAAGAATCTTTCAATTAATGATATTTCGCAGGCACTTGAATTAACTTCTGATCAGGAACTATCGGATGAAAAAGACATACTGGAAGGTATTGTAAAATTCGGAAATAAGAATGTTAGTGAAATAATAAAACCACGTGTTGATGTTGTTTCCATCGATATCAAAACACGTTTTGATGAAGTGCTCCAGATAATCAACGAGTCAGGTTATTCGCGAATTCCTGTTTATATCGATTCTTTTGATAATGTGAGCGGGATACTTTACATTAAGGACATATTACCCCACAGTTACAAAACAAACACGTTTAAATGGCAAACCCTTATAAGGCCTCCATTTTATGTGCCCGACACAAAAAAGATCAGCTCGTTGCTTGAAGAATTTCAAAAAACAAAAGTCCATATGGCTATTGTTGTTGATGAATACGGAGGCACATCGGGCATTGTAACACTGGAAGACATTCTCGAAGAAATTGTAGGAGACATTGTTGATGAGTTCGACGAGGAAGAACACTTCTTCTCTAAAATATCCGACAATGAATACCTTTTCGATGCAAAAGTACTTTTGGGAGACTTCTATAAAATTGTGGATTGCGACGATACCATTTTCGACAATGTGAAAGGAGATGCAGACACCCTTGCCGGGCTGATACTGGAATTAAAAGGAGAAATTCCGGCGTTTCACGAAAAAATCAATTGCAAATCGTTTACTTTTACCATCGAAGAGGTAGACAACCGAAGAATTAAACAAATCAAAGTTATTATCAATAAATAGCAACTTTGTACGTTTCTTGGAAAAACATAACAGCATGAAGCTTTGGAAACTAATTATCGCATTATTGTTTTTTTCGGCATGCAACGAAACTTACACTCCTAAGCCCCGGGGCTTTTTCAGGATCGATTTCCCCGAGAAAAATTATGAAGAAATAACCCAGCACTTCCCCTATAATTTTGAAATACCAACCTATTCGGTGATTAACAATGACAGAAGAAATCCAGACGAACCCAACTGGATTAATATTTCTGTTCCCGAAAACAAGGTTGAAATACACATCTCTTATTACGATTTAACCGAACAAAAAACGTCAGCCCACCAGTCACTTATCGAATTCATGGAAGAATCAAGAAGCCTGGCCTACAAACATTCGATAAAGGCAGACGCAATAGAAGAACAGGTTTTTATGAATCCTGCCAGAAAAGTTTATGGAACGATTTATAATATTAAAGGGAATACTGCTTCTCCCATGCAATTTTTCTTAACCGACAGTACCAAACATTTCCTGCGTGGCGCTTTTTATATTCGCGAGGTTCCTGATATTGACTCACTGCAACCGGTTATTAATTTCATTGAGCCGGATATTATAAAAATGATTGAAACAACAAGCTGGAATTAATGCCTTTCGAAGAAAAAATACACACATCTCATGGCGACATTGCCATCTGGGATCTTGACGATTCGGTGGAAGAACTGCAGCAACAAAGTTCATTATCTGATTTTGAACAACAAAGATTTGAAACATTTACAGCAGAAAGAAGAAAAAAAGAATTTCTGGCCACAAGAATTCTTCTTCACTCGCTTTTGGAAAACAAAGACGAGATTGTTTATCCTGATTCAACGGGCAGGCCTTTTTTAAAAAACAGCAAAAAGAACATCAGTATTTCGCACTCGCTCGATTTTGCAGTTGTAATAGTTTCTGATAAAAAAATTGGCATCGATATAGAACAGACAAATAGAAATATCGACAGGGTTGCAAAACGTTTTCTACACCCTTCTGAACAGGAATTTATTTCGAAGCAGGAGAACCAGCAAAATGCAAAAATACTGTTTTGGTCGGCCAAAGAGGCTATATTTAAATGTTCCGAATTTCAGGGAATAGAGTTTAACGAACAAATTATTATTCATCCGTTTAACTTAAATAAAACTGAAGGAGAGTTTAAAGCCAGCCTTTTATATAACAAACAAAAAATAAATTATCTGCTTAAATATCGGTTCTTCAAGAACAACATTATGGTTTATTGTATTGAAGAGTATTAAACTGCCCGGCTTTAATAAAAAAGAAATTTGTCTAAACAAATTACCGGGCCCATACGTAATTTAACAAGTATTTTCTGCTTCACCGGTAAGCAATCTAAGTTTGGTGAATGCTAAAAAGATAAAACAATGAAAAAACCACAAGATCAAATATTAGTCATTTTTGGAGCCTCAGGCGATTTAACAAAACGAAAACTAATTCCGGCTCTTTTCGACTTGTATCAGCAAAACCTGCTTCCCGACAATTTTGCAGTTTTGGGAGCCTCGCGCTCTGCACTCTCAGATGATGATTTCAGAAAAAGGGTTAACGAATTTCTGCCCGAAGACGAGGAGGTTACTGAGTTTATGAAGCTCCTGCACTATCAACCTGTTCAAAACAATTCGGCGGATGATTTTATCCCGCTAAAAAACAAGCTGGACGAAATTTCGGAAACTCATAAAATTGAAAAAAATTATATATTTTATCTTTCTACGCCTCCATCTCTGTACAGTGTAATTCCTCTGTTTCTGGCAAAAAATGGCTTAAGCAAATCAGATAAATATTTCAGAAGGCTGATTGTAGAAAAACCCTTTGGGACCACACTCGAATCGGCCAAAGAATTAAACGTGCAGTTACTCAGTTATTTTTCTGAAGACCAGATTTATCGAATCGATCATTACCTGGGCAAAGAAACTGTACAAAATATGCTTGTAACCCGTTTCTCGAACGGAATATTTGAACCGCTTTGGAATCGGCGATATATTGAACGGATCGAAATTACATCGGCCGAAAGCCTGGGAGTAGAAGGACGGGGCGGCTATTACGATCATTCAGGAGCCATGCGCGACATGTTGCAGAACCACCTCTTGCAAGTGGTTGGATTCGTAGCCATGGAACCACCTGTAATAGTTGAGGCCAACGCCATTCGAAACGAGATATTAAAAGTATTCCAGTCATTCCGGCCTATTCCGGAAGAAGATGTCTCTAAATATGTAATCAGAGGACAATACACAGAATCGACAATTAAAGACGAAAAAATTATTGGATACCGCGATGAACCGGGCGTTGATCCAAAATCGAGAACAGAAACCTTCGTTGCCTTGAAGTTTTTTATCGACAACTGGCGCTGGGCAGGGGTTCCTTTTTATATCCGGACAGGGAAAAAACTCCCAACCCGTGTTACCGAGATCGTGATTCATTTTAAAAACGTACCTCACAATCTTTTTGGTGGGCCTTCAGTAGGGCATCACAACAACCAGTTGATTATTCGCATCCAGCCCGATGAGGGCATCCTGTTGAAATTTGGGATGAAAACTCCGGGTGCCGGTTTTAATGTGCAAACGGTTAATATGGATTTTCACTATTCCGACCTAGCAGAAACCAAGGTTCCGGCAGCTTACGAACGCCTGCTGCTCGATTGCATGCAAGGCGACGCAACTTTATACGCAAGAGGCGATGCAGTTGAAGCTGCCTGGCAATTTGTGCAACCCATATTAAACGCATGGAATACCAATTGCGACATTCCTATTTACGGTTATCCGGCAGGAACCTGGGGCCCCGAAAATTCAGACAAGCTCATTGAAAAAGGGACTTGGAGATATCCTTGTAAAAATTTAACCCACGATGGTTTGTATTGTGAGCTATAAACTATATATATTTGTTTATAAGATAAATAGAACAATATGGGAACCGAAACCGAAGTACGGATTTTTGCTAAGCCAAAAAACGTTTACAACGCCATTGCGAAAGAAATCATTAAACTGACACAAAATTCAAATCAGGAAGTTTTCGATATTGCCTTGTCCGGAGGGAATTCGCCAAAAGGACTTTTTAAAAAGTTAAGTAAAAAATATGCCGACGACATCCCCTGGAAAAAGATCAACTTCTGGTGGGGCGACGAACGTTGTGTGGCTCCAGATAGCGCACAAAGCAATTACAAAATGACCCGCGATTATTTATTCTCGCAAATTTCTGTTCCTGAAAAAAATATACATCGCATTCAAGGAGAAGCAAACCCGGAAAAGGAAGCCTTACGATACGCTGGGGAAATGGAAACGACCTTGAACTCGAGAGGCAACACTCCTGTATTCGATATTATTATTTTAGGTTTGGGCGACGACGGACACACTGCCTCAATTTTTCCGGATCAAATTGAACTTTTGGAAGAAGAAAGAAGTTGTGCCGTTGCACAACATCCTATTACCGGTCAGAAAAGAATTACAGTTACCGGGAAGGTTATTAATAATGCAAACCAAATTTTCTTTTTAGTTACTGGAGAAAAGAAAGCAATGCGGATTGCGGAGATAATGAATGATAATGAAGCAGCAAAATTATTACCTGCTTATTATATTTCTCCAAACCATGGAGAACTCATTTGGTTTTTAGACGACGAAGCAGCAGCGCTCATATCTTAAGATATTTCTGAAAAAATTTAAAAACCAACAATTCCCCCTATCATTGACACTTTTTTAAAGCTGTCAGACATTTTCTTTTAACATAACGGGAATATCCCATTCAAAAACGGACTTTTCGCTTAGGCTCGATAACTAAAAAAACAAAAGCACCTGATTTCTTGATCGTTAGAAGGGATTAGAGCAAAAAAGTTATCAACAGGATATAAAAAAAAAGATCCACCGTATAATATCCGATGGATCTTTGCGGAGAGAGAGGGATTCGAACCCCCGGTACCTCGCGGTACAACGGTTTTCAAGACCGCCGCATTCGACCACTCTGCCATCTCTCCAGATGCGGTGCAAAAGTAGACTATTTTTTTAAAGTACAAAACACTTTTTGACAAATTTTTCATGTTTTACTGTAAAAAAAACACTTTCAGGGTTTGGTTTTTTGAAACTTATTTCAGAATTTAGCTAATCTGTAAAAAGGTTCTCTGAAACTATTGATTTTACTGAATGTTTGAAGATTTTACCAAAAAAATACAGAAGGTTTATTCAAATTATTCTCCATGTAGAAATAAGAACTAAATTACTTAATTTCAATTACTTAATTAATTATTTAAAATTTTGCCTTATGAACAAAGCACAACTAATTGATGCTATGGCCGAAAATGCAGGCCTAAGTAAAGCTGACGCTAAAAAAGCTCTCGACGCATTTGTAGCTGCAACAACTGACGCACTTAAAGGTGGCGACAGAGTAGCTCTTATTGGATTTGGTTCATTTTCAGTTTCTGAACGCGGTGCAAGAACTGGTAGAAACCCACAAACTGGTAAAGAAATTACTATTCCAGCAAAAAAAGTTGTTAAATTCAAAGCTGGTGCTGAATTAGCTGATGCAGTATCGTAAGTATACGTGCAAAAAAAATTGGACAAGGGAGGCAATTGCTTCCCTTTTTCTGTTTTATAACCTTCCTGGTAAACAATAGACATTAATATGAAAAGCAAACTACTGGAACATCTTTCGGGATACATAACACCAGAGCGGCTGGAGCTGTTCAACAAAATAATAGATATGCGCACCCGATACCTTACAGTTGTTCTGGAAGATATTTACCAATCGCATAATGCCAGTGCAGTGTTACGTACATGCGACTGCTTTGGCATTCAGGATGTTCATATTATTGAAGACCGTAATGAATTTAAAGCAAACCGGGAAATTGCCATGGGATCTTCAAAATGGCTCAGTTTACATAAGTACAACGAAGATAATAAGTACATTGAGGTAATAAAAACCTTAAAAGCAGATGGTTACCGAATTGTTGCAACAACTCCCCATACAAACGACCAGGAACTGCCCAATTTCGATATTACGAAAGGGAAAACAGCATTAATTTTTGGATCGGAACTGCCCGGCATTTCGGACTCCCTAATGGACCAGGCCGATGAATTCCTAAAAATTCCAATGTACGGATTTACCGAAAGTTTTAATATTTCAGTATCAGCGGCCGTCATCCTTCACCATCTAACGTTGTCTCTGCGTAAAAACCCAAACATCAATTGGAAACTTACCAAAGAGGAACAGGACGAACTAAAACTCGAATGGATACGAAAAACAATAAAACGAAGCGAACTGATCGAAAAAAGATTCTGGGAAGAGAATAGCTAAAAATCAAAAGCACTGAATCAGTTTGCCCGTTTCGATTTTTCCCAGTTAACCGATTGTTTCCCTTTCAGATAACGAAAGATCCCCCGAACCGAAGCATAATTAATCATTACAAAATAGTAGGGTACAAAAAACAACTTCAACCTAAGTTTTTGATTTTCGAAAAACCACCCCAATATTGCTACCAGGTAACAAAACAGTTGAAAATAAAAAAAAGCATTATAGAAAAACAAGTTACCTGCAGATGTTTGATTTAATACCATAAACAGGTTAACAAAAAAAAGCAGGAACAAAGAAAGTGGCGCAACTGCCCAACGCAACACTTTATGTGAAAAATATTGCCACGAGAGAATTCCGTTTTTAAACGGATTTAATAATCCTTTTAATCGAAGAATAGTCTGAATGCCTCCGGCAGCTATCCTGATTTTCCGTTTCAGTTCTTCTTTTACATTCAACGATGCAGTTTCTTCAGCATATGCATTGGGCGCATAAGCTATTTTATAGCCCTTTTGTGCTATTCGAAGCGAAATTATAAAATCGTCGAGTAAAGTATCAGCTTCCACATCCTCGAAAAGTTCGGTTCTAATAGCAAATAACTCACCGACTGCTCCAACCGCAGAATTCAGCTCCCAGTCTTTTTGTTTTATCCACGATTCCATTCTCCAGTACAATCCTTCCCCTGCACCTGCAGCAGCTTCAGCAGCATGTTCAACTATACGTTTTTCGCCGGCCACACAGCCAACCTTTTTATTGCTAAACTGAGCAACAATCTCTCGTATTGAATTCTTCCCCAATATTGTATTCGAATCGGAAAAAATAACAATGGGAGCATTTACGAACTTCATTCCCCGGTTCATGGCATGCATTTTTCCTCTTCTTTCGGGCTGATGGTGTACTTCCATATTTTCGTATTTCTGAAGCATTTCCGTAGAACCATCATTTGAACCATCGGTAATCCACAAATACTGAATTTTGCTTTTGGGATAATTTAAGGCAAATGAATTTTCAACTTTTCGGGTTATATAATCTTTCTCGTTGTAAGCAGTAACGAACAAACAAACTTCGGGTTCGAAATCAACATCAACATCCATTCTTTTTCCCGGGGAAAATGTCTTTTTCAGCTTTACCAAAAGCCAAAGAACTATTCCATATCCTGCATAAGTATAGAATAAAATGAATAATAATACCCAGAAAAAAATGGCTAATATCATTTGGTATGAAGTTTATAAAACCCGATAAGTTCTTCTGCTGCCACTAAATTATCAAATTTTTTGTGGATGAAGTCTATTGCATTCCTACCAATTTGCTCGCAAAGTTCGCGATTGTCAAGAAGATTCGATATCGTTTTCACAAAACTGTCAGCATCAGAGGCGATCATAATATTTTCATTATGATTTACCTCAATCCCCTCTGCACCTATTTCTGTGGAAACAATAGTTTTTCCCAGCGCCATCCCTTCAATAATTTTAATCCGCATTCCACTTCCGGAAAACAAAGGCACTATCATAATCGATTTTGAATTCATAAACTGGTAGGCATCGTCCACTTCTCCAGCAAATTCGATATTGGGATAATGAAGTTTATTGATTAACCATGCAGGAGCATTTCTTCCGGCAATATAAAGCTTCAGGTCAGGATATTTTTGATGTAACTCAGGCCAGCAATTTTCAACAAACCAAATAAGTCCTTCCTGGTTGGGAGCCCATTCCATCGATCCGATATGAAACACCGAATTCCAATCAAGATTTTTTGCGTTGGGAACAAGCACCGATGTATCGATACCGGTTTGCGAAACATGTTGAGGTTTTACATTCCCGAGTTCATTCAGAATGGCACCATCCCTTTCGGTTATTGGCACCAGCAAATCGTAACTGTTTATATGTTCCACCTCAAACCGTCTTATTCTTTTAGATAAATTATTCAAATAAAACTTCACCAGCCCTTTCGACATTTTTGCAGCCCTCTGCCATATTTCAAACTCAATATTATGAGCCCGGTAAACAATGGTTGCCTTCGAATATTTTCTGATTAAAGGGATATAAGGACAAACATATAAACCTTCCAACTGAATAACATCGAAGTTTTCATCGGATAGCAACTGCTTTAATGCATTACCAAAATTACGGGTGATAAAACGGATTGCATTGTAAGGCTGGCGTGAAAACAATAGGTTTTGCAAAGCTTTAAATGCTGAAATACGCGCCGGCACATTTACCAAAATAAACCTTGCATAATCCTTAACGGAATCAGGTATCTCATCAAGTGCGACGTGATGTTTTTCGGTGTTCATTGCAAGGACAGTAACATCGTGTCCTAAAAAAGCAAATCCTTTTGTCAGGTTCATACAGGCTATAGCACCTCCATCTTTAGTCGGGTAAGGTACTTTATTTGTAACCTGTAATATCTTCATCTAATTAAATACGTTTATTTCTTATATATTGGAGCTCCCTGGGAATTCTCATCTCTCTTTTTCGTTTTTTTTCTTCTTTGTAAACAAGTTCCCCAGTCCCAAACGATTAAAAAACTTGGTATATGTTTCGGCCGACATTATTGACGAGTCAGATGCCGCTTTATAAGTAAGCCATATTCCAACCGGCAGGAAAATATAGGAAGAGAACCACATTCCGTTAAACATACCCCAAACGTCTTCCCTGGCCGTTTTTTCACCGCTCATCGAAACAATATAATATAAAATAAAGAGCAATATGGAAACAACAACGGGCATGCCCAGTCCTCCTTTCCGGATAATAGCCCCTAAAGGAGCGCCTATGAAAAAGAATATTAATACGGCAAAAGAAAGAGTAAATTTACGGTGCCGCTCCATTTTATACTTATTCAAGGTCTTTTTCCGATTATACAATTGCCCCTGAAACATACTTACGTTCTGAACAACCGACCGGGCATTCTCTAATGCGCTTGCAGTTATTTCTGCTTTTACCCACTTGTCGTATTTCGAAAAATGCTCATCCAAATTAAAGATAGAATCTGCAGCAGGAATAGTTACGTCTCTTTTTAACGAGTCGTGCCTTGCCGTTAGATTGTACATTTTTTTAGTGAGGGTTGGAGTTACATTAATCTGCAGCATGTAATCCCTGAGCCTTTTATAATAATCAGTAAACAGGGTGTCTTCCATTAACCGAAGTTCTTTTGTATTCAACATCCTGTACTGGTTTCGGAAAATACCCTCGTCGCGCCTGTTAAATTCAAAATCTTTAACCCTCACCCTTATAACCTGTTCCTTGAATCGATCCCGCCGATAGGCATGATTGTCTTTATTGACTCTTCGCCTTCGGGAAGTCTCTGGTTTTTGTTCGCTATAATTTACACCATCGTATAGATTAAGCACCATATACCTTTTATCTTCCGTAATTCGCAAAAAACCGGAATCGGCAACAGTAACGCTTTCATTCGCTTTTTGATTGGTATGATCGTATATTAGTAAGTCGTACAGCATGTTCGTTTTATTATTCTTTCGACCTACTTTAATACTGTAATCATCCATATCGTTTGTAAATACACCCGGTTTAAGAACCAACTCCGGACGCTGCTTTTTCACACTGTAAAGCAATGTTGAAAAACGCAGATTCGTTTTCGGGAGGATATCATTGGCGAAATAAAAAGCTGTAAGCGTAACTATAACGGCGATAACCATAAGAGGTCTCATTATCCTGAAAAGTGAAATTCCGGAAGCCTTCATGGCCACTAATTCATAGTTCTCGCCCAAAGCTCCAAAGGCCATAATTGAAGCCAATAGCATAGACAATGGGAACGCAAACGGCAGCAATGCAAAAGATGCATAAAACATCATTTCTGCAAGCACCGAAAAATCAAGTCCTTTACCAACCAGGTCATCCACATATTTCCAGAGAAATTGCATGAGTAGTATAAATACTACAATAAAAAAGGTCATTGCGAATGGCCCGAGAAAGGATTTTATAACATATCGATGTAAACGCTTCATTTGTTACTTGCTCTCTGTTTCAGAAACGTGTACAAAACTAAGTTATTTTAGGAATTTGGAAAGTAAAAAAAGTTAAGAAACATTTATCGGGGGGTAAAAAGGCACTTGGGTTACAATTATTAACATTACGATCCTAGAACATGTTTCAGATCGGCAACCTGAGTATTCCACAAATCACGGGTCTCATCCTGTTCATCTTCTTCAGCAAAATCAGTAACCAACAACGATACATCTCCCGTGAGTTCGTCGCGGGTAATCTTAAATTCAAAATAAGTTTCATCGTCTTCCAACCACGTATAACGCACCAGTCGATTTTCTTTATGTAGAGTCATTTCTGCAACCTGCTCCGAACCTTCCCAGATAAACGTATACTGTTTTCCCCTTACACGAACATCATCGGCAAACCACTCTGTTAATCCGGAAGCGGTACTCAAACGGTTGTACAAAACCTTTGGAGAACAATTGATTATATACTCAAGTTGAATTTTAATTTTGTCGGTCATAAGTTTGATTTTCGGCAATATAATTAATCTGATCGGAACTTACAAACTAAAAAAAATAACAAAAATAAACTCCATTTCAATTTTTTCAGAAAATATAGAGTGAAATAAAAATAAATACTATATTTGCACCGCAATTTTGAAAAACAAATGGCGAGGTAGCTCAGCTGGTTAGAGCGCGTGATTCATAATCACGAGGTCGGCGGTTCAAGCCCGCCTCTCGCTACTGAGAATAAAGGGTTATAACATCAAAACGTTATAACCCTTTTTAATTTGCACTATGTCTCGTCCTGAAATAGCGTTACACAAAAAGTAATGTTATGGAAGAAAAAAATCATTCACAGTAGGTTAAGCGTACACAATAGAACTATCCCATGTCCTTTAAACCTGGAGTAGTTCAGGAAGTTGAGCAGAGAGCAATCAACATACTTGTTTTCTCATCGTATTTTTGTATCGTTATCCCTGAGGGAATTGACATTTACGCATAAGCTATAAAGAAAGAAAAGGGTAGCACACCTGTCATTGCTCCGCTTAATTGAAAACTTTCTCTTACAATTGGATTAATTGCATCTAAAATATTGGTTAAAAATAAATAGAGAAAAGAACAAGAAATTCCTAACAAACCAATGTAAGTGTGCTTTTAATAGCCTGCGGCATATCCATCTTTTCTTGATTCCGAGGCTCCAATGTAAACCTTATTCTTTGCATCCCATCTGATTGCCTGATAACCACCATAGCCACCATCACTTACTACATGAACTACATGCCCGTTTCTTTTTAACGCATTTACTGACTCTTCTGGGAAACCAAATTCAAGGTTAACTACACCTCCATCGGTCATTTTTTCACCCGTTGGCTGGCTTGAACCGTCATGCCGTATCCGGGGAGCATCTCCTGATTCCTGAAGGTTCATCCCAAAATCAATTATATTACATAAAATTTGTACGTGCCCCTGCGGTTGCATTGCTCCACCCATCAATCCAAAACTCATATAAGGACCCCCTTCTTTGGTTACAAATGCTGGTATAATAGTATGAAATGGCCGCTTGTGTGGTTCAAATACGTTAAAATGGCCTTCCTCTAAAGAAAATAGCGCTCCCCTGTTTTGTAAAATAAACCCCAATTGGGCCGGCGCAATACCTGACCCAAATCCTACAAAAACACTTTGAATTAAAGATACCATATTCCCTTCTTTATCTGCAACTGTCAGATAAACTGTATCGCCATTCTTCAATTTCCCCGAAGAATAATCTTTTGCAGCTTTATTTTTCTTAATTAACGAGGCCTTTTCCTTTCCATAATCCTTTGATATCAACTGTGCTATTGGCAATGTATTAAAATCAGGATCTGAATAATATTTCGCACGGTCTTCAAATGCAAGCTTTTTTGCTTCAATAAAAAGGTGCATGTACTCTGGAGAACCAAACCCCATATTTTTTATATCGTAGCTCTCAAGAATATTAAGCATCTGTAAAACCGCTATGCCTTGTCCATTGGGAGGAAGCTCCCATACATCATATCCCCGGTAATTTGTAGAAACAGGTTCTACCCACTGCGAAACATTGTCTTCAAAATCTTTTTTGCTAAAAAAAACACCTAGATTTTGTACATATTCAACAATTTTTTCTGCGATTTCACCTTCATAAAAAGCATCCCGGCCACCCCGGGCTATTTCTTCCAAAGTCGAAGCCAACCCGGGATTTTTAAAAATTTCCCCTTTCACAGGGGCTTTCCCTCCAGGCATAAATATAGCTTTAAAATCATCCGAACCGTCAAACTTCGTTACGTCCCTCGCCCATTCTGCGGCAACTATTCCCGGCAATGGAAAACCATTCCTGGCATAGCCAATCGCCGGAGACAAAATTTCATCCATCGACAATCTCCCAAACCGGTCATGTAACTGAAACCAACCATCTACGCAGCCCGGTACAGATAGTGAAACAGGGCCCCTCGATGGTATCGAGGAATATCCATGCTCCTTAAAATAGTCAAGCGTTAAACCATATGGGGAACGGCCACTTGCATTTAATCCATATAACTTTTTTGTTTTGGCATCCCAGACAATTGCAAATAAATCTCCCCCTATACCACAATTATTTGGCTCTGTAACCCCAAGAACGGCATTGGCAGCAATTGCCGCATCAATCGCATTCCCTCCTGCTTTTAAAATATCTATTGCAGCTTCTGTGGCTAATGGCTGACTGGTACAGACCATTCCGTTTTGTGCGAATACTTCTGAACGTCCTGCAAATTTCTCCCCTGTTAACCTGTTCTGTCCACAAAGGGTGCTGTATATAATAATTAATCCAAATACCAAGACAGGTACTCTCAGCGCACTCTTTCTTATCTTAAAAACAAAGTAATCTAACATAACAACTTATTTATAATATTATTAGAAAAAACATTTTCTTCCGTCTTACCCTGAATTATGGCAGCTTTATTTGAATGATGAAAAATCTTAAATAAATTTTGAAACAAGATACAAGATTTTACGAAGCCGTATTTCTATTTTTTTAATATGCCGTCTTAACATGATCTTGTAATGCAATATGTCCACTTTTAAAGCAGCCCCCTTCCCACTACAAAAAAAGAGAACACTTACATAGTTCTCTTTTTCAAATTACTTTTTAAAAAGATTTATATAACAAGGAGCAACTGGATCACAGGAAATGGTTCCGTCTTCATTATAAATCAACTCCTGAACATAAACAGCTGATCCACGCTTGTTCATTTCCCTGGGGATCGAACTAAAATAAAACATATAAGCATGATCGTCGGCAATCTCAATATCTGCATGATTTCCCCTGGTTCCGTCAACCATCCTGACTCTCCTTCTTGGATTGGTGTCTGAATTTGTTTCCTCCTGCCCTTCTACCGGAACACCAGCAACCAGGTATTCTTCCTGTTTCGACCAGTTTAATGCATCGTCGGAACTAAACACAGAAAGCCCTTTCCATTCGTCAACAATCATAAAATATTTATTATGCCAGAAAATTACATTTGGACCTTCCCCGACTGTACTGATATCAACTTTTCCTTTGTCGCTCCAATTATATAAATCGGGACTCTCTGCATAATAAATAGATTTGTTATCGGCTTCGTTATTATACCACAACCGCCATGTACCGCTGGGCAACTGGATAATACAGGCATCAATAACTTTGTTAACGGCAAGTTTTAAAACCGATTGTGTTTCCCAATTAATACCATCGTTACTGGTAAGGTGAACGATATCACGCGGATGCTCCCAATTGTTGAAAATTCCCGGCACATATGTAAGGTACATATGGTATGTTCCTTTATATTCAATTATTTCAGGTGCCCAATAGGTGGGATCTTCATCAGGGTGGTAATCAATATTACAGTTGCCAATGTATTTCCATGTTGCACCTCCGTCGTCGGATGCAGCAATGCCAATGGGAGTACCATGAATCGATTCGATGCCATTAAGCCCCGGAACATTTGAACGCCGGCTTGTATAATACATATACCACCTGTTCGTGTTGGTGTTATAGCAAACCATCGGATCCGTTGACCCATTATAAACCGGATCGACATATAATGGTTTGTCTGCCAACATGTAAGCAACGCCATCGCGATCAATCGTTTTCGAAATGTCTTGCCCATACCCGTTCGTACGTGCAAATAAGACTGCTATTCCTATTATTAAAAGTATTTTTTTCATAATTATTCTATTTCAATCACTATTGTATTCTCTTTTGCCCATCAGGTCTTTGTTTTGGGAAAGTATATTTCCGGAAAGCATTAACAATCGGTTTGGCAACATGGGTTTCATTATCAAAAAATCCTCTTCCTCTAAACATGGGTTCCCACCAGAAAACTCCCCTTCCCAATCCATTGGGGGTATCGAGTACCACCTCGTTAACAGCTTCGAACCACTCTTTTTGTCCTTCCGGAGTTTCCGGGAACGGTGGCTGATAATCTTTAAAATATCGACTTTGACGCCAGTAGTAACCGGTTTCAATTACTATTATTTCTTTTCCATACCGCAGCGCAGTCATTCTAAGATTATCTCTTAAATCGAGTAAAGTACCGTGCGACCAGGGGTAAAATGAATAACCGATAATATCGTAATCGACATTAAGCTCTTTCATTTTATCAAAAAATGTTTTTGAAAATTCGATGTCGCCTCCATGATCGACGTGGAGCATTATTTTTATTTTGCTATTTTCATCTTCAACAGCTCTTATTGCCCTGGCCCCGGCTTTAAGATAATCAGCCACATTTTCCCATTTGCTGTCAACTTCCGGTGCATAATTGATACGACCGTCAGGCCAAAGAAATCCATTTCCAATCTCATTACCAATTTGTACCATCTCAGGCATTACACCATCTTTTTTCAAAGAAGAAATTACATGAAATACATAGTCGAACACTGCACTAATCCGTTCTTCGTGAGTCATATCGACCCAAAGTGAAGGAGTTGGCTGAACCATTGGATTTGCCCATCCATTCGAAAACATCATATCTAATGCAAAATGGTAATTGTATTTTTTAACGTCTTTTGCAGCTTGTATTACGTAATTCAAATCCTGAACAAGCCTTTGGGAAACTGGTTCGTTACATATCATTATCCGTGCCCAGTTATAACCATGGTCGCTAAAAATTTGCAATGCCGGTTTCTCTCTTCCATCTTCGTCATAATATTTCTCACCATTGTCTTCGTGTTGCTTAACAAATGACAAGTCGAGCCCGAACGCATAATCGTTATTGTACGGTAACGTTTGTGCCCAAATTCCTGATACAAGAAACAGCATTACGATACCGAGTAAGGATACTTTTTTTGTTATATTCAATTTCATAGTTTTAGGTTTATATTAATCGTAGTTTATGTCATTCAAAAAAAATGATTTGCTATAAATTTTCTTGCTCGCAGGATCCTGTTTAATTGGCTTATTTCGGTTAAAACGATGTTTACTTCTTATGCTTTCATATCTACGCAAACAGATATAAAAACAGGTATAAAGCTATTTTCTGTTCTAAAAGGTATGTCTCAAAAAAACTAAACGAAACCCTAATATAATCAATTATTATGTTTCCAAATGTATGAGTTGCCTTACCTATAAAAATAATAGGACCTCTCAACCTTAATGAATCATATAAAGGAGACTCCTTGCTCTCCTGTCAATTGTTTGTAATAGTAGGGCCTTTTCGCTCTAAAAACTCCTATTTAACTAACAACCTACACATTACAGACACATAAAGAAAAATATGGTTTAATCCCTTTTTATTCAAAAACTTATTTTTTGAGTTAAATATGATGTTCTTATGAGGATTGCGGGCTTTTAAATTCCAAAAAAATATCCCTCGTGCAACTTTCCAAAATCTATCTTGTCATTACTTTCGAAAACAAAAGAATATTAGACTATACAAAACTGTTCGCCGAAAAAATTAGCCTGTTAATCGATAATACTTTATCCGATAGTATACTTCACTCTATTTTTGGGTGCCAATGAAAACAAAACAGGGTTAATCCGGGTAAAACGGGTAAACCAATTATGAAAACAAAAAACAGAAAACAAAAATGACCAAAATGAAAATCCTCCTGCTGCTGTGCTTTATAGCCTCTGCAGCCTCAGCACAAAAGATAACCTTAAGCGGTTATTTAAAAGACGCCTCAAATGGCGAAGGCCTCATTGGGGCAACGGTTTATGTTGAAGAACTCCAACAGGGAACAGCCTCCAACGCTTACGGGTTTTATTCGCTTACTATTCCTCCGGGAGATTACACCATCCAATTTTCTTTTATAGGTTACAAAACCATAAAGAAAAAGATTAAAGCCGATGCCAGTCAAAACATTTCCATTTCACTCAGTGAAAATACCGAACAACTGGAAGAAATAACGGTAGAGGGAGAAGCTGCCAACGCCAACGTTGAACGGATAGAGATGGGCATGGAAAAACTGCCAATTAAAACCATTCAGAAACTGCCTGCTTTTATGGGCGAAGTTGATATTATCCGTACCATACAACTACTTCCCGGCATTCAGAGCGGCGGCGAAGCAAGTTCCGGGTTATATGTACGCGGCGGCGGTCCCGACGAAAACCTGATGCTTTTGGATGAAGCCCCGGTTTACAATGCCTCTCACCTGATGGGATTCTTCTCGGTATTTAATTCCAGCGCCATAAAAGACATTCAGGTTTATAAAAGTGGAATACCTGCACAGTTTGGCGGAAAAGCTTCGTCGGTTATCGACATCAGGCAAAAAGACGGGAATTCACAACGCTTTGGAATAGATGCCGGAATTGGAAACCTCTCCAGCCGATTAATGATTGAAGGCCCAATTATTAAAGACAAATGGAGTTTTATTGTAGCCGGGCGGCGCACATATTACGATGTACTGGGGAAAGCTGCCGGGTTGGACGAACTTCAAGACAACAAACTTTACTTTTACGATTTAAACGGAAAATCGAACCTGATTATCAATAACAACAACCGGATTTATTTATCGGGGTACATGGGCGAAGATGTTTTTGAACTGGCAGAATCGATGTACATGCGTTGGGGAAATTCAACGGCAACAGCCCGGTGGAATCATATTTTTGGAGACAAACTCTTTATGAATATCTCGGCCATTTACTCCAATTACAAGTACAATTTAGGAATACCCGGTGAAGATGCTGACAACTTCGACTGGGCGTCCAAAATACGTGACTACAACGGGAAAGTCGATTTTACCTATTTTCTGAATCCCAATAACAATATTAAATTCGGGGGAAATATGATAATGCATAGTTTCAGGCCGGGAAAAATCTCAACTGAAGGAGATAATTCGATGTATGCCGACCTGGAACTGGCTCACTACAATGCACAGGAAAGTGCTGCCTATTTTTCAAACGAACAAAAAATCTCTGATCGTCTATCCATTCAATATGGAATACGATTAAGCCATTTTCAACAGATTGGCGAAGGCGAAGTGAATATTTATTCCAATCCTGACCAACCAGATCCGGAAGAGATTATTGAAACCATCAGCTACGAAAAAGGAGAAAAAATAGGTAATGCCTTTGTTCACCTTGAACCGCGTGCAGCCATGAAATTTACACTTGGAGCGAACAGCTCAATTAAATCTTCTTATAACCGGATGGTCCAGAACCTGCACCTTATCAGCAATACCCAGTCTCCTACTCCGCTCGACGTATGGTTGCCATCGAGCACTTACATAAAACCACTTGTAGTTGACCAGGTGGCGCTGGGATATTTCCACAACTTTAAACAGAACATGTGGGAAACATCGGTGGAAGTGTATTACAAAAACATGCAAAATGTGCTGGACTACATCGATGGCGCCGAACTATTTTTAAACGATGCCCTTGAAACGGAGTTGCTGCACGGAAAAGGAGAGTCGAAAGGAGTTGAACTGCTGCTGAAAAAATCGCAGGGAAAACTTACCGGCTGGGTTGGTTACACCCTGGCACGCACCACCCGCGAAATTGAAGGAATCAATAATGGCGATCCCTATCCTTCATCTTACGACCGCACACACGATCTTTCAGTTGTTTCGAGCTACCAGCTCAACGACCGATGGAATTTTGCCGCCAACTTTGTTTTTGCCTCGGGAAATCCAACCTCATACCCCGTGGCGAAATACTACATCCAGGGAAACCAGGTGTACGAATATTCAGCTCGAAACAGCAACAGGCTACCAGAATACCACCGGCTCGATTTATCGGCTACTTACGATTTTAAACGCAATGCCAACCGCCGGGTAAAACAATCGCTTAACTTCTCTATTTACAATGTTTATGGCAGAAGAAATGCATATTCAATTACCCCCCGGGCAAACGAAGATAATCCGAATCAAACAGAATTTATAAGGCTTTCCATCATCGGAGCGCCAATTCCTTCAGTTACCTATAACATCAAATTTTAAACGCCATGAAAAATATATATAAATTCAAAAACATAGGTTTAATTATCCTGATCATGCTGGCACTGGTTTCGTGCGAAGATGTTGTTGACGTAGAATTAAACGACGAAGATGTTGATCTGATAGCCGTTGAAGCCTATCTCAACACCAAAAATACCGATAACATTTATGTAAAAATTGAACAGGCTCAGGCAGTTGATGAAGCGGGAGTAAATCCTCCGGTAAGCAATGCTACTGTTGAGATTTCGGATAACGAATCCATTCCCAACACGATTCTTTTGGAAGAAGACGGAAATTCAGGAGTTTACAAACTTCCGGCCAATACAACTTACGAAGCAGTTCCGGGAAGAACTTACCAATTAACCATTACCACTCCCGATGGAACGGTTATAACCGGAGAAGAATACCTGCAAAAAGTTGAAAAACTGGATACCGTAAAAATCAACCAGAGTGAAAGAGGAAATTTCGAATACCTCGGCATTTATATCAATTCGCAAGAAACACCGGGTGCGGGTCATTTTTACAAATGGGATATATATATAAACGGAGAACTGTTGAACGAAAGCGAAAATCTTTCGTTTGCCAGCGATGATCTGGTTGACGGAAATTATATATACGACCTGCTTATTGCCATGGATTGGGCAGAAGATGAAGAGGATAAATTTATGGGACTTGGCGACACCGTTGTCGTTGAGCAACTTTCTATTTCAAGGGAAGTTTACAAGTTTTACTGGATACTGACTGATCAGGCTTTTGCCGGCAGTCCGTTTAGCGTTCCACCGGCTAATTTACCCAGCAACCTTACTGCCAGTAACGGAAAAAGAGTTCTGGGAGTATTCTCTGCACGCGATATTTCAGTAGGAAATACAGTGATTATTGATGAATCGAATTATACCCCACATATTTCGAGCTTGCTAATCGATAACTGAACCTCTATAGATTGAAAATCATCAGGTTAAAATAAACGAATAAAATTCGAAAGAAAAGCCGCAAAGTCACAAAGTTCACAAAAAAAACTCGAAAATTAATTTCTTCAACTTTGTGTCTTGGTGTTCTTTGTGGTAATAAATTTGACAGATACATTAATAGAAACTATAGTAGCTGCAATAAAATTGCAGGGTTTTATCCATTAATTACATAATGAATTCCGGTAGTGTAATGGAAAATTCAACGGGAGAATAGTTTAATTCCTCCGCCAAGTCCTAAATTTTCTAAAACAAAACACATAAATTAACCCGCCCGGGGCAAGAAATCAACATTAATCAATACATTTGGTTAAATTTGCCTGATCAGGATGAAATTTATTCCATTGCAACAGGTACAGACAAAACAATGCAAAAACATAAGTTACAAATAGTTATAAGCATTTCAACTTATGATTAAATACTTGGAAAAAATATTACAATTTTTAAAAGTCGATAAACTCAAAAACAATAAACAGGTTGTCGTTTTTCTGGTATGCCTGCTAATTGCAACAGTGCTGTGGTTTCTTAACGCCCTGGGAAAAGATTACTCCACCAACATTTTATACCCGGTAAAATACATGAATCCACCCAAAAGCCAGTTCCTGGCAAACGAACCTCCGTCAAAGCTGGAGCTAAAAGTGGATGCACACGGATTTACCCTGCTGCGCTATAAATTAAGTTTGTCGTTCTCCCCCATCGTATTGAATTTGAATACCATCACACAAAATATTGAATCGAACAAAGGGAAATACTACATCCCCAGTTCCGGTCTGGTTAGAAGAGTGAGCAGCCAGATAAGTAACGAAATCACTGTTAGAGAAATCCATCCCGATATACTTGTTATTGAGCTCGACAGCCTGAAATCTAAAAATGTTCCTGTTAAGGCCGATATCGATCTTAATTTTAAACCACAGTTTAACCTGAGAATTCCGGTTGCTCTTGATCCCGATCAGATAAAAATAACAGGGCCAGCACATGTTATCGACACCATAAACTTTGTGTCTACTAAAAAACTGGAGTTCAAAGAAATCGATAATTCCCTGGCAAGAAATGTTGAAATTCTTCACCCCGAAAAAACAGACATAACACCTGAAAAAGTATTGCTTAAAGTTGAGGTAGAAAAGTTCACCGAAAAAGACATAAAAATTCCACTTCAGATAAAGAACAAACCCAAAGATGTTAAAATAAAACTGTTTCCTTCTGAGGTTCGGGTTAGCTGCATGGTAGGCCTGAGCAGGTTCGACAATATTACTGCTGAAGACTTCAGTGCTTCTGTGGACTACAACGACATAAAGGAAGACACAAAAAACCTGAAAATAACGGTTAAACAAAAAACATCGCTTGTACAATCATCACGGCATACTCCTGAAGCTGTCGAATTTCTGATTGAAACCAATTAAAACACATGGCTATTACAGTAGGAATAACAGGAGGGATCGGCAGTGGAAAATCAACAATTTGTAATATTTTCAGGCTGCTGGGTGTGCCGGTTTTCGTTGCCGATGTGGCGGCCAAAGAACTTACAAATACCAGCCCCGAAATAAAAAGCGGACTTATTGACCTGTTTGGAAGTGACATTTATACACCAAATGGCACAATTAACCGAAAAAAACTGGCTGGCATAATTTTTAATGATGAAATTCAGTTGCAAAAAGTGAACGAGCTGGTGCATCCTGTAGTGAGGGCTGAATTTCTGAAATGGGCACATCAGCAAGAAACACCTTACGTGATTCACGAAGCAGCCATTTTATTCGAAAGCGGGTTCTATAAAATGATGGATTTTACCATCCTTGTTTCCGCGCCCGAAGAAATGCGAATTGAGAGGGTGAGTCAACGCGATGGTGCTACACCCGAGGAGGTGAAAGAGCGCATAAGCAAACAATGGAACGACGAACAAAAACGAAAACTGGCAAGCATTGAATTAACAAACGATAACAGGGAATTACTCATCCCTCGCATTATTGAAATTGACAAGCAATTAAAAACACATGGCAAAATTTGGTAAATGGATAGGCGGCGGCCTGGGATGGGCATTTGGAGGCCCCATTGGAGCAATATTTGGATTTGTAGTGGGATCGATGTTCGACGGCGGAAGTGAAGCCGTAAAACACGGAGCCGGAACCGGATACACATCGCGAACAACCACAGGTGGTTATGTAATGAGCCTGCTGGTACTGGTAGCTGCCGTTATGAAAGCCGACGGCAAAGTATTAAAATCGGAACTCGATTACGTAAAAAAATTCATGGTGCACAATTTCGGCGAAGCATCGGCACAGGAAGCCATTAAAATGCTGCGCGATATTCTGCAACAAACCATTCCGGTGAACGAAGTATGCCTGCAGATTAAAAGCAATATGAATTATTCTGCGCGTCTGCAACTGGTACATTTTCTGTTCGGAATTGCACAGGCCGACGGACATGTAGATCCTACAGAGCTGCAACTGATTACCCACATCTGCAACCAGATGGGAATTGGGAACCAGGATTTCGAATCGATACAGGCCATGTTCGTACCAAATACCGATAACGATTACAAAATACTTGAGATAGAACGTTCGGCCACCGACGACGAGGTGAAAAAAGCATACCGCCGTATGGCCATGAAATACCATCCCGACAAAGTAAGCACGCTGGGCGAAGAGGTACAAAATGCCGCAAAAGAAAAATTCCAGAAAGTAAACCAGGCTTACGAAAATATTAAGAAGGAACGGAAGATTGCGTAGTTAGTGATAAGTTACAAGTCGTAAGTAGTAAGTCGCACGAATCAAATATTGAGGATTTTTAGAGCTGATAAAAATAATTGCTATACGTTCTTAGTTCTTATCCCGATTTTGTTTTTTCTTTTTCAAATAACTCAGGATAAAAAGAATACCAACAACTACAAACGGAATATTAATAATCAGAATAACGCTTAAACTCATCCAAACAGAGTGGTTCATCTTATAATTATGCAAAAAAATGAACGGGCTGAATGCAAGCCCAATTAAGGCGAAAATTATACCGCCAATAAATTCACGTTTCCAGGCAACAACCAGCAAGGCTATTAAAATAAAAGATGGAATGAGATGCATGAGAAATGCTCCTATCTGTTGCCACATTGTCAAACCGGGGCTAAAGGAGTCGAATGCGAATAAGCTAATAAACAGAATAGCTAGTATACAAATGATTCGTGGTGTCCAGTGAAGAATTTTAATACCTGTTTGCATCGTATTTGTTTTAGTATTGATTTCGACAAAAATTACAAACGTACTTGTAATAACATACTTTTTTACACTACATCTTCGGTAAAGGTTACAAAAGTGCTGTTTCTGAAATAATCATTTTGAAAATCAGATTTAAATAGTCGAAAACAGTTTGGCACGCGGCAGTATCCGAGACTGATTTACCCTGCTAAAGAATTGTACGTTAGCTGATTATTTTGTAACTTATATATCCTTTCCATGTCCCAGTTTCCTTGTGATTTCCGGAATATTTTATTAACCAAAAATTTACTGCCATGAAAAAAATAGCATTTTTATTCGTGTTTTCCGTTTTTGCCGTTCTGATGACAAATGCTCAGGTTACAAAAGAGACACAAATAGACGGTCCTCGTCCTGCCTGTATTTTTATTCAATGCACCGGAGAGGTAGTTTGCGGAGAAATTTTCATTATTAATACTTTTTGGAAGATTCCTACCTTTCCTGGACCAATAAAACATAACGCTAAAATTAAAGGGGTATTTACCGGCGAAGATGGAGAATATACATTTCAAAGAGTTGTACACGACAGGAATTGGGGGGTACCAAATCTTGTAGGAGCTGACCGTGCTACTTCCACATGGACAGCACATTTACAATTAAACGGGAAGCCATTTGCCATTATGCACGGTACAAATCATATGACAAAAAATCCAGACGGAGAAGTAATTACTGAGTTTAGAAAAATGATTGTTAAATGCCATTAAAGCGCAATTGATTTAAACGTATTTTTTACAGGCTGTCTCTCGGGGGCAGCCTTTTTTGAGAGTGTAACGATGAACCATTTCTTACCCCATCTTTTTAAAAATAAGTCACCGCTATCGATAAACACTACGCCGAACACCCTGTCACTTTTTTTACCTCCTGCGCTCAACTGGGCAGCAGCGCTACTCATTTAATTTTTTTATTGTGCGATAGCCGGGTTCAACATATAGATTTTATCAAGGATTTCATCGCTTATTTTATAATAAGCAGCTTTATCAAGCAGCTCGTAATCATCCTTGCAAATACAGAAAGGTTGTCCTATTATGCATTTAACCTTTGTGAAAGGCTTAAAATTACTTAGAATCAAAACGGGTATGACAGGCGCGTCGGCAGTAGTTGAAATAAGTCCAATACCTTTTTTAGCATGAATTCTTACTCCTTCTTTTACTCGTCTTCCCTCGGGAAACATTGCTAAAACTTTATCAGCTTTTAGTATCTCAAGTGCTGTTTCTATTGCTTTTTCATCGCCGGTACCTCTCGAAACAGGAAATACCCCTAAGTGCTTTAATATATAACCTATAAACGGATTTTTAAAAACCTCAACTTTTCCCATAAATAATGGATAACGAGGGAAAAAGGCCATGAGAAAAAACGGATCCATACCGGTTTTGTGGTTCGAACACAGTATTAATTTACCATTCTGCGGAACATTCTCCATCCCGTGTATTTCTATTTTGTAGATAATTCGGGCTAGAAATCTATATGTAACTGTTGCAATTTTTTGTAGCATTTTCTTTCATCTCCTATTTATTTAAAATGCTAATAATGATTTCAACAGCTTTTTCCTTTTCATAATCTTCCAAAACATTGTGAGCTGTATTTTCAAATGCATACTTATCGTATGTAACATGATTTTTATCCAAAAATTCAATAAAGCTTGACATATCAACAGTTATATCATGTTTTCCATACAATACTGATAATGTATCATATTTAGCCTCTAAGACATTTACACTATCTTGAAGTTTCCACATTTCCAATATACTTACCAGTGTAGTGGAAGGGTAATGCAATATATTCTGCGCTGCAAATGGCTCCAGTGTATCAGTAAAAGTGACACGTCCGGGCTGAATTGGTTTAGATTTAACCGGTAAAAACCAGGTTACCAGCTTTCCGATATATGTATTCTGCAGAATGCGCTTTTGCTTTACGTACCTTTTCGATGTATAAAAATTTGGACCTACATAAATCAGATTCTTAACTTTTCTGACGGATGCAATATACGCTGCGAGTACACTTCCCGTTGATTGTCCTACAATACTTACCTCCTCGGCAACGGAAGCAAGCATATCATATGCGCAAACAGAATCTCTCATCCAATCAGAGGCTTTTATTTTATATAACTTATCAAATGAGCCTGTACCAAAACCGGTAAGCATAGGTGCGTAAAAAGTGTAGCCTTCCCTTTCCAATCCCGTTACCAGTGAGATCATTTCATGTGTTGAGCAGGTAAAACCATGAAGCAACAAAACCGCCTTTTTTATTTTTTCTCCGCCAAAATGGAATGAAGGCTTTGATTCCTCATACACATCAAGATCCTTAATGATCTCGAACTTTTTCAAATAATCAACCCTAAGCTTTTCAGCCCTGTTCCAGACTATGAATCTTACTATTATAGCTGCAAAAATTAATGTTGCAAGTACAGCTAAATATATATTTATCGACATTTTTTTAATCTCTTATTGTCTTTATTGGCCTCCATTGCTGCACTACACCGCTGGCGCCAATTTGTAATTGATACCTTTTGTTGAAAACAAAACACGGAGCCATCTGAGGGTTGAAGTCCGGTTCCGGGGGTGGCATCACTAACCCCGACATTAATGCCGGCGTTAAGCATATCTCCTTTCAGGCAGGCTTTAGTCTTTAAAATGAACAGTGGCCAGAACTCAGCAAGAATCCGGCTAATTAATACCGCCGCCTTAAACAGCGTAAAAATTTTTATTTATTTTGTTTGAGCTGTTCTTCCAGTTCCTTATTTTTTCTCTTTAACCTTATTGCATTGGCCACAGTGGCTGCTGTTCCCAAAATGGCGCCGATCAGTAGTATCAGCGAGCCATTCGGATAATATCGTATTCTGAAAAATGCTCCGGCAAGAACCAGTATTGCCGCAACAATAAAGGTTATTCCAATAATTGCGTTTATTTGTTTGTCTTTCATAATTTATTCCTTTGTTGCCTCGCGACTGGATCGTTTGGCGTTTTTGTTCGTATAACGGTGAACAGGATTGTACGTAGAGCATTAGAAATCACTATTTTTTCATGCCGCTAAGTAGCCGAGGCGCAGGTTTGACACCAACAATTTGGACTCGCCGTCGAAGCTGCGCTTCTACGGTGCTGTAGAAAGCACCAAAGCCTCAAATATCCACTTCACGCGCTATGCACTTTGACAGATTGTTAGCAGTAAGATTTTAATTCTTTATTTATCATTCTCTCTTCCGAAATAATTAAATTTAGTGTTGAATATTTTAAGATCTTGTTAATCGTTTCAACTTTTTCTTTATAATTCTCCACAACAGAAATAATATTCTTTCTGTGTTCTTCGCTTTGCTTTATTCCATTTTCTCGAGCAATAAGTAGTGCTGCTTGACTTTTCTTATCTGGTTCTTTTAATTTTTCAAAGTTGTCAATTCTTCTATTTGTTTCTGTAATAGTTTTATCTAATTTGATTAAATAGCTTGAGAATGTAGATAGTATTTTAATCATATTCTCGGCAGCTTTAGATAGTTGATTCTTATATAATTTTTGCTCATTTGTTATAAAACTATTAGAATATAAGATTGAAAAATTTATATCAATCTGTTTTACTTTTCTTTCTAATTGTGATATCTCGTCAAGTATTTCTTTGTTCGAATTTATTATTGTAATTCGTTTTGATAATCTTTCAATATGCCTAAAATCGATTAAATCTAAATTATCTATAACTGTCTGTTTTAAGTTTTCAAGCCATTTCTGTTTTGCTTGGTTTTTTAGAAGATTGACTTGAAATATTCTTTGTTCTTCATTTAATTTCTTTGTGTATTCTTTTTGATTAATGTGATTCTCTTGATTTTGGCGTAAAGTCTTATACAGAACCCATAATGTTATTAATCCGCTTACAACTGCACCAGCATATGCACTCCAGAAATTAAACCATTGTTTTACATCTCCAAGTATATTAAATCTGTCAATCTCAATAGGAAGCAAGAAATTTATTCCTATTGGAACAACCAATATTACAATAATTGCAATAATAAAAATATTCAATATTCTAATCTTACTTTTCATTCGAAGGTGCACTCTTTTAATCTTACTGCTAACGTATGTGTATATGTATTACTCTTACTTCTTTATTAGAAACGATCGTTTTACCATTTGCAAACTATTTGTTTTCAAAACCTTAACCGCTTCAACCGTTTAATAAGTCCGACAACTGACGGATAAACATTTACAAACGGATAATTAAAATCCATTCCGAATTCCTGGGGTGGCTGCCAACTTCACGAATCATTTACTGTGTCACCGGGTTTCTGAACCATCAAATTTAACAATAAGAAAAATTTTAAACAAATGTAATTTAAGGAATTAATAAGCGGCACGGAATTTCAGATTTATTCTCTCCCCTCCCGCATTAATCTGCAAGAATTGTTTTGGACTTTAGTGCATAATAAAAAATTTAACAAAATTAGAAGCGACATGTTTCGAATATGAATTTTTTGTTTATTTTTGCGACACAAAATTGACCTGTGGTGTAATTGGCAACACGTCTGATTCTGGTTCAGAAGAGTCTAGGTTCGAGCCCTAGCAGGTCAACAAAAAAGCTTGCAAAATAATGCAAGCTTTTGTTTTTTGCTGAGGTTGCCTGATTCTATAATACACCTTTATGCCCCCTCTTTTTGTAACCAGTGACAGAGACTGTAATAATGGATTATAACGCAGGAAGCATCAAATGTGAATAGCCCCGAGTGAAACACGGTGTTGTGTGAGTAGAATGGTTCTCGTCCGGCGGCGAAAATTTTTAAATGCTTTTTGGTAATCCCCGACGAAAGCAGAAAACCTAATAATATGACTTCATAAAAGATGCATCATTAAGGTCTTATACTACAAGCTAAGTATTGTCATCATGTTGCAATTCAGGCGATTATTTTGTAACTTATATAGTCTTTTTTCCGACCCAATTGCTTTGCGATAACCAGTTATTCATTAACCAAAAATTAGTTATTATGAAAAAATTTTATTTACGTTTCCGCAAGGCCGTGTTATATGTGTTGGTACTATGTATGGCCGTTAGTTTTATGCAAAAAAACTGTTTCGCACAGCAAAATGAAACCGTATTTATCGTAGTTGATTTAATGAAAGTAAAATCTGGTGATGAAGCGAAATATGTTGATCTTGAACAGAAGATATGGAAACCAATTCATCAGGAAAGAATTAACCAGGGACTTATTGTTGGGTGGTACTTATATCAGGTTATGTATACCGGCGATGATGATAGTTACAACTTTGCCACTGTAAATGTTTATACTGATCCGTCTAAGCTTGAAACGTCTTACGAGGGAATTGACTATGCAAAAATCCATCCGGGAAAGGACATTAATAAAATAATGGAGACTACGCTAAATGCCCGAACAATAGTAAAAGAACAACTTATGAGAAGAGTGAACTATGCAGATCCTGAAGATGGCGGAAGTGCTGCTCTTACCAAATACATTATTGTAAATTACATGAAGAGCAAAGCCGGAGGCAATTATGTAATGGTTGAAAATGATATAGGCAAACCTACTGCCATAGAATTAATAAAAAACGGAGACAGGACAGGTTGGAGCTTGTGGTCAAATGTTTTTCCAAGTGGATCAGGAATGGAATCGAATTTTGTTACAGTTGATTCTTATTCGGATTTTACAAAAATAGGTTCAGGTAATTATTATGAAGCTGTTCAAAAAGCACTTCCCGGTAAAAAATTGTCGGATCTTGCAGAAAAAATAGTTAACTCAAGAGATATGGTTCGTTCTGAATTGTGGAGAGTAATAGATGCCGCATCTGCAGAATAAGCAAAACAATTCCTGACCTGCACCTCATTTGCAATGAGGTACAGGTCCGGGTTTCTACAAAACTCTTAAATATATTTTACAAGATATTAATCAACACTTGTTCCTGGCACAAGGACTGTTGGTAATGAAAAATCCAAATAATGCCCCCATCGCTATATTCGGAAAAACATCATTCAAAGTCATGCTCGAAAATTGTTTATCATCTGAAACGAAGTATAAGATGAATCCGACCACCGCACCCAACAAAGTGTAAATCAAAGTTTTCTTCCCATGAGAAGTCCAGATTGTTCGTTTGAACCAACTTTCATCTGATTTAATATCTAATTTTTTGAATTCCATAATGCAGATTTATTTCGACAAATATACACAAATCTACATATCTATATTATTTATGATAATTTTATCTCGCATACCGGTAAAAGAATTAAATTATAGCGATTTTTTTCTCCTTTAACTCAGCTCTCGCGAATATTCTGTACTATTTTAAAGTTACATCGAAATAAACCGAATAACGGCCGTAGGTTTCGTAGAAAGGCTTCAAAACAACATCATCGATTGTAAACTGCAACTGCTTAGGATCTCCTGATATCGATTTTCCTAAATCTTTTGCATCGAAAGTTACCTTACGCCATTCTTTTCGCGACTCATCTTCCTGGGCAGCCAGCAACACCGGTCCGTAAAACAAACTGGCAATATTCTGCTGATCCATAACCGACTCTAAATGAAACTGAAACGGCATTTGCAATTCAACAGTATCACCGTCCTTCCACTTGCGGCTTAAAGTAAGATAGCTTCCCGGTACAGCATCAACTTTTTCGGTTTTACCGTTTATCTTTACAAAAAATCCCTTGGTTGCCCAATGTGGCACGCGAACATTAAGATCGAACTTGCCATTACCTTTAATGGCTAACAATGTATGGTCTTCTTTTGGGTAAGCAGTTGTTTGTGTAACAGTTATATTTTTTTCTGTCCAGCTTAATGTTGAAGGAATATAAAGGTTCACATATAAAGCCCGGTTGTCGGCACTTTTTAAATAAATAGTATTCTGAAGTTTTGTACTGCTTTCAAGAGCCGTTCCGTTACAACAGGTAAAACCGTCCATATGAGGATTACCGAACCATTTTACAGAACCCGCTCTCAGTGGCACGTGATACGTATTTGCAGGAGTATCTTCGGCAACAGAAGCAAGAATATGATTGTAAAGTCCGCGCTCGTAATAATCCATTAACTCACCGCGCTGATCGAAGAGGAAAAGATTTCGGGTTAATTTTAGCATATTATAAGTAGCACAGGTTTCGTTCTGACCACCGGCCGAAAAACCGTTTTCGTAAAGTGTTGCCGGCTGACTGGTAAAACATTCGGCATTGGCAGGATTACGTGCTCCTGCAACTCCTCCGATACTGTACATGTAATCATTTGTTGCCATATTCCAGAAATTATCAGCTATATGATAATAATCCGGATCATTCGAATCGCGATACATTTCTATTGCTCCCATAATCTGAGGGATGTGCTGATTGGCATGTAATCCTCGGAACATATCAACATTTTTAGCCAGCCCACCTGAATGTTCTGCATCGCCAAAAAACACCCTGATGTTATCGAACAAATGCGCAACTTCCATATAACGGGGCTCGTTGGTCAACCTGTAAAGTCGCGCCATAGCTTCATTCATTCCCCCAAACTCACCGGCAATGTACCTGTTCCACATGCTAATAAGTGTATTGGTTGGCACCTTGCTCAAACGGGCATAAACCCAGTCGCCCATGCCTTTTACTATATCCAGCGCCTTTTCGTTGCCACTAATTTCATAAACATCCATCAACCCGGCAAGGATCTTATGCAAGGTATAATATGGCGCCCAGACTTTAGTACTGTCACCTCCATATTTGGCACCATTTTCCAGCATAATAAACTGGTCTGGCGGATAGGCGCTGATAAATCCTTTACCCCAGTTCCAGTAATCTGTACGAATACCATCCTCACTCAAATTTGAATCGAAATCTGATTTACCCGGTCCCGGTGGCACCGCTGTTGGGTCCGATACGTATTTCCCTCCGGTTGTTTGTGGTTTGCCCGACATTTGTGAGAATTCATACAACGTATTCACCATGTAGTCCATTTTATCGGCAAATTTCGACTGGAGCGCCTTATCATAACCAGTACTAGCATACGCCTGGGCCAATGCAGAAAGATAATGCCCGGTAGCATGACCACGCAATTTTGTTTCCTGGCTGTCCCACACACCTAGTGGTTCTGCTCCCTCCGGTTGTTCCTGCCCAAAAGCATTACGGAACATATAAAGGAAATTGTCGGGATTGGTATTGGCAATCCCGTTTAAAAATTTATCGCGGTTCTCTATAAATTTTGTTTTGTTATTATAAATATCATTATTTAATAAAACCTGGTCGAGATCGAAAACCTCAAGCGTACGACCCGGAGTTGCAGGCTCTTTCGTGTCTTTAACCGTAATAATCGCCTTAGGGTGCAAATCTGTTCCGGCAACACTTCCTGTTATTGTATATGTGTCTGGAGCAAGTACCTGACTGTTATTTTCAGGTGCCGGCCAGAGCACTCTTACCTCCGGCCCTTCAATATTGTTGCTGTAAATACCCTGTACAAAACGTGGTAATCTCGGAAGATCCCCTACAAAAGTTTCCACCTGGATATCAGGAACGCTCTTTAGATAGGCATTATACAACTGTGGAGTTGTTGGAGGAAACACCGGAAGATCGCGATCCGGTTCTACTCTTGTTCTCACTGTTGCCTCCTCCTTTTTCAAAGAATTATCATGAATCCTGGCTATTTGAATTTCACTCAACGGGATTCTGTAGATTCTAAAATCGTGTAATTTGGCATTTAAACCGGCATTATCAGCAGCAATTGATTTCCCGATATAGAATTTATTGTTTTTCGCTGAATTACTATCGAATAGTTGCTCCAACTCCATGTCAACATTCTTTGTCTCGCTAACAAGTTTTCCGTTAATGTACGTACTTAATGTTTTCGACGGGGCATTAAAAACAACAGCCAAATGACTCCATTTATAAACTGCTGCAGCTTGTGAACTTGCCGTAAATTTTTCGGATTTATTCAGGATCTGAGCCTTACAACCTTCTTCGTTCTCTGTTCCTGTGGGAGCTATAAAAAAATGCGACTTGCTGTCTTTTCCAAGATCGAAAAACAACTGTCCTCTTTTTGCAGAATACAGATTAATCCATCCGGTTAAACTTAGCGATTCTTCACCGATAACCGATTCTCCAGGAATTGAAATAAACGATTCACTATTTTCGGGGAAAGAAAGTACTTTCCCAAACAGGTCGTCATCTATAAATTTGTAATCGGAGCCCTGAATACTGCCATGTAAATTATTACGCGACCAGTCTTTTACATTACCGTCAAAAGTATACCGGGCAATTAATGCTGTTTCTCCAATTCCGTCTAAAATCTGATCTCCGCTTTGTGCAAGTACTGAAGTTGTTCCCCAAACACAAAAACATAGTATTATTCCAACAAAAAGCTTATAAATTTTCATTCGTTTAAATTCTTATTTGATGTTATTTCTTCAATGAAAAAATAGGATTATAAATATTAGATTCAAAATTAACCAAGATATTTTTAAGTTTCACAAATACACTTAAAATTCTTTCGTAAAAAATTTTATTAATGATTTTTTTTATCGTTTATCTGAACAGATTATCCAAATAACTGGTATAACATCGCTGATTTGTTTGAGAGACATAGGTATTTTGAATAAAAGGGGAAAGTGGGGATTCTAAAAAAATAGGGCATAACCAAAGTTACGCCCTAATACATTGTCTGTTTTAATATTTAAATTTCGCGCCAGATTTAATCTTATCAAGCCGCTCGCGCATGGTGTCGAGGTGATATTTATATACATCGCGAGGGGAACAATTGTTCTCTTTGCAAATGGCAGCTGCGTATCCAACCACAACCCCCATTTGAGTTGTAGTGTGCATAACACGCGGACTTCCCAAACCAACATGTGTAGCCGAAAAACAACGGCCTGCCATAAACAGGTTATCGATATCTTTTGAGTACAAAGTACGATACGGAATTTTATACTGCTCAATCCGGGTAAAATCGGCTTCGGTTAAAAAGTCGTATTTACCTCCGCGCGGGTAGTGAATATCTATTGAACGGGCTTCTTCCACAAAACCATCTTCAAAATCGGGACGGTTAACCACATCGCTTTCTTTTAAAACATAGTCGCCCATAATCCGGCGCGATTCGCGTTTCCCGGCCACATAGGCAATCCATTTCAATCTTAAACTTGCATTCTCCGGATCCTGTTTCACATTGTACCAGTTTCCATAAACGGCACGAAACAGGTGGTCGCGTATATCTTCGGCTTCATAAATGGTGTTCATCAACAAACCATATTCCCAGAACCACTCTCCACGGGTTGCCTTATAGTCTTTTGCCACATCCATGGCCCAGGGAACTTCCTGCCAGCCCACCTGAACTTTGTTTTCCGGATCTGTGCTATTAACCTTTTCCACTTCAACAGAATTCCAAAGAATCGAATTTCCCATGGTCATGCCGTCTCCTTTTTCCGGAGCCAGCGATTCTCCAAATTCATCGCGCGATTCACGTCCCATATGCACTTCACAACCTGCCCAATAGCCAATCCAGCCATCGCCGGTGGCATCGACAAACAATGGAGCTTCGAACCGGGTTTCTTTGTGAGTATGTGTATTGAAACAATCAACACTCGTAATTTTATTTTCCTCTTTATGAACGGTATAAGCGCGTGTATTCGGAAAAACAGAGATATTTTTTTCTGCCCGAACAACACTTTCAATCGTATCATTGGCCAGAACAGCTTCAGCATCGCCGTTGGGATAGTGCTCGGTACTTAATTCCTGAACAATGGTATAAAACTCAAGGCCTTCGGTGTGTACCCTGATCTCTTTACTGGCATTTCCACCCAACACCGGACGATCGTTAATCAAGGCCACTTTTAATCCCTGACGCGCTGCAGCAACTGCCGCTCCACAACCGGCCAGACCACCGCCTACAACAACCAGGTCAAAATTGCCGGCATTCACAGGTGGAGCTATTCCCAGTTTTTCCTTTCGCCATGTTGTCATTTCTTCCAACTCTACCGGAGGAAAATCGTTTTTATCTTTCGAGAAATAAATGGCATCGCACCGGCCTTCAAAACCAGTTTCATCTTTTAATTCTATCTGAAGTTGTTTGGAACTTCCCACTTTGATCTTTCCGGCATCTACCCACTGCCAGCCTTCGTTTACACCAAAGGTCTGGTTGAATTCTTTTCCATCGAAAAGCACTTTAAAAGTACCGGGAGTTTCGGCACGATCCGGCACCCAATCTTTTGTTCTTACCCAAAAATAATACTTACCACTTTCGGGGAACAAGACGGTTGTCTTGGCATTTTCAACAGGTTCTCCCATTCCATGAGCCAGCAAATACGGCGATCCCATCGATGGAATAAACTGTTGATCGACTACCCAGCCACCTTTCTCGTCGAAACTTTCGGTTTCAACCAACAGAGAGGCTGTTTGAGCTGAAAGCAAAATCGAATAAAACAAAAAAGCGATTGAAAAAATGTATTTCATATTGTAAGTGTATTTAATTATCAGTTTCAATTATTCAATATACATAAGAAAGTTAAAGTCAAAACCGGGACAATCAAACTTATTTATAGTCAAGCCAGGTTGTTGCAATACAATCTTTATCAGCAGAGAACCGTATCCAGCGAGCCTGGAAACTTTCAGGAAACTCGTATTTAAATGTTTCTCCCGGGTTAACAGTCACTTTTTTGTACAACATCCACGGGCCATGTCCAATCGGTTCCACTTCGATACTAAAAGTCACCGCTTGATCTTTATCGTGCGAAATTACCAGGCTCCGTTTATCGTAGAATCCAATTAAATATGGATCTGACGGAGTGTTGGCTTTCACGTCTGCTTCTTTCCACGGGCCACCGTGTCCGGTTGGTTTTCCCATTTTCCATAAATCGTCGATAACTCCAACCCAAACAGCAGCTTTCCCATCTTGCGAAACAACAACATGTTCACCTTTTTCCACATCTGAATCCAATCCGGTCATTACCAGTATTCCGCGATACGAGGCGTAATCGTGAATCCTGAAGTTGTGCGAAGTAACGGGCCTTATTTTGGCAAATCCGTCTGCATTTTCGGCAGGAAGTTCATAGAACGTTCCGGCACAATTCAACAAGTCACGTTCAGTTGCCACCTCCCTGCAAATGCGTAACTGTGCAGCATTGGTTAATTTTTGATACGAATCGTTTCCTAGCGGTAATCTCCAGCGACGACCGCTGTCATCAATTACCAGAACCGATGAATTATCGAATTGAACCACATTTTCAGGAATTGCAAACTTTTCTTTTATAAACTGGTTGGTTTCCGGATCATCCTTACGAACCAGGTTCAAATTCTCATCCAGCTCGTAATATCCATTTTCAGAGATGATTCCATTTTCAATATTAATAGCTGAAACTCCCAGAGCTCTGCGGTTATCTCCTAATCCGTACAACAAGCCGCCTGTCCCTCCGGTTTTATCAACCGTTGAAATTCCAGCGAACATATTTGACGGAGACGATTTTCTTTCATCCGGATCAGTGTAATTGAAATTAAGTGTAGCAGTGGTAGCCTGATTTGTTTGAACACGCACCCATTCTCCTGTTTCGTTTTCTGCAAATTCAATAAATTCTGAACTTCCGGGGGCCACTTCAATGGTTTTCAACTTGCTGAAATTTCCGTTTCCGTTTTTATCCACTTCAAAACTGAAGGCAACTTTACTTTTCCCGCTGTTGTTGATCCAGGCACAACGTTTTTCCCATCCCGAAAATAAAAATGGTTCTGAATATTCCCCGGCTTTCACCTTTTCGTTTAACCAAACAGCGCCATCGGCAGTTGCAGGTCCCAACTGATCGGGTTTTTCGGGCGAAGTAAACCATAGGTTCGAATTCGACTGGCCCGGGCCTTCTATATTTCCTTTTTGTTTTCGTTTATTGAGGAATTCTTTGTGTGCCGAATCGTCGCATCCAAATACCAGTTGATCGTTCCAGCGTGTATAATCGCCAATCACTTTTAAATACGCACTTCGCGGGCGAACACCGGCAGAATGTTTTGCTGTAAAATCTCCCGGGAAACGCCAGAACATTCCATGCATGGTCATTAAATAATCCGGATTTCCATCTGTTCCAACGTTGCGGATTCGCGGCCACTCTGTATTCCAGCCGTGAGCACCATCATAACTATGACTTGCTTTTGGCAAACGGTAAAAATCCCATCCCGTTTTTGGATTTCTTACACCCAAAAGCAATGATTTATGATCCCATCCGGTTGCCCAAATAGGGTCGGTTTCAGGATTTGCATTCCCATAAATTCCTCCGGGACCTGAAACTTCAACAAACTGGTTTCTGCGAACCACTTTCCAGTCTTTTCCATCCCATTCAGCCAAAACACCGGCTTTTACATCGAAATGATGCTGGGCTTCCGGGGTTGCCTCTCCATTGTTTGAAAAAACCATTACTCCCTGACCGGAATAAAGGCCTTTTCCGTGTGCTCCGGGCAAGGTTGCATTCTGTGGATTCACACCAGTATCATCATGCTTAATAGTATTCCCTTCCCTTCTGTTCCCGTCTTTATACAGTTCTTTCACGTCCAGAGAGTTCACGTCCACTTCATAAAATCCTTCTTCCATTGTTCCGTAATAAATTTTATTTTCAGGATCGGTTAAATGGCGTGCATTTCCGGTGTGACGTCCCGGCATAACTTCCCATGGAATAACCCGAACATTACGTTCTGAATCGATGGCATAAGGCCCAATAAAAAGCTGGTTACTTTCTTTATGAATCATTCGGTTGGCTGGAGTTCCACCGATACTTTCCTCCCTCACTATCTGTTCGAAGTTGGGTGTAATTTCGTACAATTTATCTGATGAGCCGAATGGAAGATGCGGTCCGTAACTAATAACCCATAAACGGTCGGCCCAGGGAACAACTGCACCGGTTCCACACTCTCCTTCGTTGTTATAATAAGCTAATCCGGGGTAAATCCCGCTTACCTGAACCGGCTTTTGTTTTATTTCTTTCTTTGGTTGACAAGCTCCTATCAAAGCCAGAACAACAATCAATGAGATTACTTTTAACATGGTTTAATTCTTATTTTGGTTATTACCTATATAATGCAGGAGCAGCCGTTTTGTACTATTCAAAAGTGTCGTCGCCTGACTAAAATAAAAATCAAATGCCGTCACCATCATTCTTTAAATAAAACTCGGCCTTTTGATCGTTTCCATTCTTATCCTTCCAGCTAAGACGGTAAGCACCTTTAAAACCACGAAATTTTACTGTCCCATCTCTTTCTGCCACTACAGTTTCTTTTGTTTTCCAGTCATGATTAATCAGTTGATCCAAGGCATAAAAAGATGGTTTGGGCGTCATGTCGCGGGTAAATAAACCGGAAACTGAAGGTTCTCCGGGAGCGCCGCAATCATCAACCACATTCCACCAGGTAATTCCCATCATGGGTTTTATACTGAACCACAAACGATACAAGTTACGAGCTATTGTTGCCTGGATCTGGTATCCGCGTTCATCGCTGCCCGGCGAAGTAATGGTTATCTCGCTTAAATGAATTGGCAGCCCGGCTTTCGAAAGTATTTCCATTCTATCCCAAACCTGCTGCGGACTTTGAATTGGCTTCCCTGAGGCAATATCAAGGCACTGCTGGGGCTGAAACAGGTGCATTTGCGATCCCATAATATCAATCCTGCAATCATTGGCCAGTAAATCCTTAACCTGGTTTGCATAATTTTCGTTAGTGGCCCAATCGTTAATATTTATTTTCACACTTTGGGGGAATAATTTATCGGCCGTTTGAAAGGCTTTATATACATAATCACCGGGCATCATTCCATACGTGCTTTTACACACAGGATCTCCGGTAATACTTTTTCCATGAAAATCAGAAGAACTCTCGTTAACCACATCCCAACTTTGCAAACGTCCACCGTAATAATCGCTCAGCTCAGTTACCCGTTTTGTAAACAGCCGGTCCATTTCTTCACAATAAACCGGAGCCAGTGACGCGATCTCTTCTGGTGACATCTTATAAAGTTCTTCCTGAGTGTATTTACCCAAAGCTTCTTTTTCTTTTTCAGGACAAAACTCATTGTATAACCATTCGGGATGCTGCCAGGTTCGGTTTCCCCAAATCATGGTATGACCATGAAGTCTTATATGTTTGCTTTCGCAAAATTCCACAACCGGATCGGAAGCCGGACGACGCCAGTGTGCTTCTTTTTTGGGCTCTTTCACACAGTTCCAATACTCCTCTGTATCACGAAACTCGCCTTTAAAACGTGGCTGTCCGGGCTGCATTTCAAACTTCTTCCAGTAAAATGCAATGGTGGCAGAATTAAAAAGAGTCCCATATAAATTTTTATACTTCTCGTTCAATTCATGAGAGCCCAGCTGGTTAAAATTGAAAATATGCGCACCAAATATAAAATCGTGAGAAATTTGTTCAACTTTTACCTCCGTTCCCTTCTTCACATCAGAAAGATGACAAACTGCGTTGGCTTTTCGGTTCTGTTCAATATCTCTGTCAATCTTCGACTGAACCTCGGGATTCCACAAGTCCCAATATGCTTTACTCATTACTCCGTTCTCCGGATCTTCATTACGAACAACAGGAGATCTTTTTTTGGAATTGTTTTCCTTTGCACATATTATTCCTGGCAGAATAGTGCAAACTATAAAAATGAATGTAATTATCTTCATCGGTTTAGAATCGGTTATTTTTGTTAGTATCGTTTAATTAGCAACACAACTAATCATCTATATAAAAGCTGATTACTCATTGTCTAAATATCCATATTTCGTTAAAAATTCATCGGTAAGTTTTCGAATGGTATAAAATTCCGGAGTTAAATCTTTTGCATAATAAAATATCGGATGCCCGGCTCCTTCAATCAAATGCAATTCGCAATCAACACCGTTTTCTTCCATCTGAGTCTGAAACGCTTCAGCTGTTTTTACAGGAATAAGCGAATCTTTGGTTCCTAAAATAAAAAGAGCAGGCTGAGTTGTAGAATCAATGTTATGTAAGGGGGAAATTTCCCGGTACCGACTTTTAATAGTGTCTGGACCGTAACCGCTTTCACTGTTATCAATTACAGGATAATACAGCAGCATTAAATTCGGTTTGTAATCGCCTGTTTTCCCATTTTCTTTTAAGGTACCTGTGGCAGCTGCCAGATGTCCTCCGGCAGAAGAACCGGCCGCAACAATCCGGTTGGGATCGATGTTCCATTTATCGGCATTTTTACGAATCCAGCGGATGGCATCTTTTGCATCTTCCACACTTTCGAAAGGTGTTGTATGGTTCAGGTATTTAATGCGGTAATCGGCAGAAATAGCCACAAATCCTTTTGATGCATAATAAGCACACTCGCGGTAGAACTGCAAGGGTGTTCCCAAATTCCAGCCACCGGCAAAAAAGAATACGATAGCCGGATGTTTTTCATTTTTATCGAACTCTTTCGATGTAAAAATATGAAGATCAAGATTTCCCTGTTCCGTATTTTTATAGCTAACAATTTCAGGATCATAGTCCTCTTCCGGTGCCGGTAAAATCTTTTGTAAAGCCTTAAACCAAACCTCGGCCATCAAGTCAGCACCGTCGGGATTGGGATGAACTTTATCGCTAATGCTGTGAATTTCCCAGTTAAAATCTTTTGACTGATCAACCAATGTTACATTGGGCAGATTAATATCCGACACCATCTTTTCAATACGTTTATTCAACTCCGGGATGTAAGAATACTTCGGAAGTTTACCACTTTCTATAACTTTCGCCTCTATAATTTTTGCATCGGGATTAATGGTTAATATTTTATCAATAATAGATTGATGCGCACTAATAATTCCATCCACCGGATTTTCGGTGTTAAAATGGTTATGCCCGGAATGAAGCAAAACCACATCGGCCGGATAAATTCTGTAGATACTATCGATTTGAGTCTCTAAAAACTCCGCACTTTTACCGCTGAATCCGCAATGATTGATGGTTCCGGTACGACATTTACTGCTTCGCGGGCCAATAAAATCGACGTGATATCCTGCTGTAAAAAGCCGTTCCCACAAAGGGAACAGATAAGAATGAAAGGTTTCTCCTCCTTCTGTAATGGAATCTCCCAATCCCAGGATTGTTATTCGTTTGGTATTTTCAACCTTTTCTTCCTTTTGTTTATTTCTACTGCATGAACTCAGTCCCAACACCCCAAAAACAGAAACAACAAATAGCAACCGGGAAATATAAAAGGGCAATTTATTTTTAAACATTTTAATAAAATCAGTTTTTAAATTTTAATCGTCAATTACGTATTTGTACAAACAATACGTAAACTCCCGTGGCAATTCAAAACGAATTTCCTGCCTTGAATTCGGAGAGGAAACGATCTTTTTCCCTTCACCCAAAACAGGAGACAAAACAACGTTTTTACCAACGGGCAATTGTGTTTTCATCGAACAAGAAGCTTTTTCATTTTTCTCACGAAATACCAGCAAGTATCCGCTTTTTTCATTCTTTACAGATTGAAAGCCGGTCCATCCGTACCCACAAGGTTCATCGCCGATGGGATAAATATCGCCTGAATGAATGTCTGTCTGAATTTCTCTGTATTTTTTAATGACGGATCCTATTTCAAGGGCTTCCTGTGGTAATCCGGTTCCTTCGAACCAGGCCAGCGGCTGGGCCATCATGGTAATGGCGAACTGGTACTCGAATGGAATATTATAGGGTGCAAGAAGATCGTCTTCACCGTAAACATCGTTGTTCCGCCATTTATTCAAAAATTCAATCTGGAAATTTTTCGCAGGCACATAGGCCGATAACTGCCAAAGGTTGCGCAGTGTCCAGTGCGGGTAATAATTTCCCCAATCGGTATAGCGGTTTTCGAGAAAAATATTGCCATACGCATTCAGGTAATTATAACCGGTCCGGTTTCCGGCAGTTGCATCGAGGTTTATAACAACATTCCCTTCAGATTCAGTCGAGACTTTATCAAAAAGTAAGCGTAAACGGTGATCCGACAGTTTATCGGGTAACTGCGTACCATCTATTTTGAAATAACGGATGCCGTAATTCTTATACAGACCCAGAATAATATCAGCGTCAGTTTCCCAGTTTTCGTAGCTATTGTAATTACTCGGGTGAAACCAGAGTCCCAGCTGAATATCTTTTTCACGGGCATATTCAACAATGGGTTTAAAGCCGTTTGGTAAACGTTCGGCGTGTGGTTTCCAGTCGTTTTTATCCCACGCATCCCATTTGTTTCCGCTCGACTGGGCCGAATTACTCGAAAGTCCCTGCTGCCAGCCATCATCGATCTGAAAATGCGAAACACCCAGTTTTTCGCAGGCATCCAGTTCAGCTTTTAAAAATGGCTCGCTAATACTTGCATCTTTATTCCGGTCGCCCCAGGTATTCATCATAATCATATCGTCGCGTTCCGGAATGGTTCGGCGAATGGAATTCTGATACGTGTGTAGTGCATGTGTGAACCCGGCTTCAGTTCCATCGCAAACACCAATTACAGTTCCGTATAATTTTACCCATTCTCCTTCAATCAATTTTTCATCTGCAATTCCTGCACCTTCAACTGTTACTGTATTTCGAACCGACTTAAAATCGTACCCCGGATAACTCAGTTGAACAAAAGAACATGGAGCTTCTTTCAGAACAAAAGCGCCGGGTTCATTAGTGTCTCCCGAAGCAATCTGCAAGAGGTTGCCTTTAAGTGCAATATCGTTCCTAAAAGCTTCAACTTCCTGTACGCTAACAAGGTTATTGTTATGATCGGTTCTGTCGAAAAACTCAATTGCTTTTAAACGTGGATATTTAATGGCTGAATTAATTTCTTCCAACTTAACCGGGATCTGCAAAAAATCGCCGGCACTTTCGAAACCGGAATTCTTTTCGATCCAAATATAATTTTCGCAGGCAATTGCAGGAACCTTTTCTGAAATGCGAAAAATTCGTTTCAGTTTAAAACTTCCATAATCGAGTAAAACCTCTGCCTTTAAACAGGCATAATGAGTATTATTTTCTGCAAGCTGTTCAGTATTAAATGAAGATTTTTGAACCGAAAACTTTTCAGCAACCTTAAATGCAGGCTGAGTTGAATTCTGAAAGAGATTTTTTCCACTTTTAGCATCAATCAGACTGAGAGAAACCACTTCCCCATTATTCCAGAGAAACTGTCTTTTTATCAACGAATTTGAAAGAGTCAACGTGTCTCCTTTTAAAAATGCTTTTGGTTGGCAATTCCCAAAAGAAATGGAAACAAACAAGAATGTAACAATTAATAAAACTCTGCTAACGGATTTAATGTTTACTGAAGGCAATTTCATTGTAAATGGTTAAGTTGGTTCTTATAAAATGCTTTTATCTCTCCGGAATATTAATTACCTATTTGCAAGTAATTTTCTTAAATAGAGAAACAATTTCAAAATTAATGAAAAATAGAAACCTTATATAAATGAATCAAAGAATTTATATGATAAAAAAGCCCGCCCAAAGAGGCAGGCTTTTTTTATTATTAATCTAACTAAACTATTAACAGCCTGGATTTTGAACCAGATTTTCATTTCACTAATTCAAACAATAAGAAGCTGACCAATAACTTGATGAGAAATATAAAATCAACCTCTTATTATTTTATCACACTATTACCAGTTAGGATTCTGATCGAGATTTTCGTTAATCAGACGATCAGCATCAGGTACAGGCCACAGATAGTCCCGTTCTGCATTAAACACTCGTTCACTTGCAATAACGATATAACCTGCAGTAACCATATCGCTGAGATCAGCTATGCCGTTTTCATCAATTTCAGGTATACCTCCAAGTGGATAATTTCCGTCTTCCCAATTCTGGATTAATTGACGGTATTCATCAGATACAGTAGACTCATCACCATCCCACGATGTAGATCCGGACCAGGCACGTTTAAGGAAATAACTAGGAGTGTTGTAAACTTGTTCTGCCAGCCTCCAACGAATCAAATCCGCATAACGATGACCTTCCCAGGCAAGCTCAATAAAACGTTCGGTACGAACCATTGTACGCATAGCGCTCTGTGTATCGAGTGTAGCTTTCGGGTAAGTAAGCCCTGTGCCAGAATAAGCTCTTTCTCTCAATTTATTAATTGTCTCATCCAACACGTCTTGAGTACACTGGTTCAGTTCGATCATTGCTTCTGCATACATCAGCAGCACATCGCCATAACGTAACATCGGATATGTGGTGGGTGCACCGTTCTTTCCGTTTTCCAAAAATGTATTGTCGATATACTTTTTAAACAAGAATCCGTCGTAAGATGCGTGTTCAGCATGGGCTTTCGAATCGTTATTACCCACATATGCACCGTCAGACGCACGGTAAACAGTAGTACGATTCGGGGCAGGACAATACTCATGACCAAGCCAAACATAATCTTCAGGATTATACGTTCCATCGAGAACGCTCTTATTGTGAGCCGTTGCAAAAGGCACAATAGTCATAGCCATACGCGGGTCGCGATTTTCGAATAAGTCCTTGGGATTGTATAAAGGCGACTCATCTATCGGTTTGCCGTCAGTGCAGGGATAGGCGCATACCAGTTCGTATGAAGGAGCCTTCTGACCACCCCAGCCTCCTGAAAGTCGGGAAATACAGTTCTTAATGTCGGAAGCAGCCCAGTAATACTGTTTCAGTGTAACGTCGCCACGGAAGAAGAATATCCATTCGTCCGACCACGAAGCGGTAAACAAATCCCGGTAATTGCTGTGAAGTTTATAAACACCCAGATCCATACATGCTTTTGCAGCCGTTGCAGCCGTTTGGTTGTCTCCATTCCAAAGAGCAATACGCGCTTTAAATGCGAGAGCAGCGCCTTTTGTAGCATGTTGAATACCAGAATAGCTGGTAGGAAGACGTTCGGCTGCTTTATCTAAACACTCATAACTAAATGCCAAAACATCGGCTTTAGGTGAACGTGATGCAGTATAGGCTTCGTCAAGTGTCATACCCGTTTTGTCAAGAATGGCATCACCCCAGTGGAATGCCAACATACCGTAGGCGTATCCAATGTAAAAATAGGCTTCCCCCTCGTATTGTGTGATGTCTGCTTCCGACACTCCCAGAGAGCGGGCATTATCCATATTGCTGAGTATTCGCAATGCGCGTGCAATACCTTTATAGTAATTTTGCCAACGATTGGCAGCAGTCCAGCTCTCTGCAGTCATTGTTCCGTTCTGTACGCCAGAGGTAGTATTACGAGCTGTCACGTCATCTCCCCAGGTCATATCATCGATGGGGAAAAAAGCAGTACGGTAAAAATCATTTACCGACATTTCTATCTCCTGTTTTGACGAATACCAGTTTCCACTAGATCCTTCAGATAAGGGATTTAGGTCGAGATCAACGCAGGACGAAAAAGTAAGCGTTGAAAATATGGTGATTATAAATAATATCTTTTTCATGCGATTGAATTTTTAGAATTTAACATTAACACCAAGAATGAAAGATGTTGATATGAAATCTGACGATGAGCCCACTTCTGGATCCCATCCCTTAGGATAGTTACTGATGGCCGGTAAATCACTCACACTTAAATACAACCGCATATCCTTAACCTTAACTTTGCTCATCAGATCCTTGGGCAGTGTATAGCCAAGCGTGATATTTTTTACACGGAAATAGGCGCCGTTGAACAGCCAGTAATCCGAACCGGAATAGGTATTGGTAGTATTGGTATAAGTCAGACGTGGATACTTGGCTTTGAGATTTTGTTCTTCTGTATTATGCTGGCTCCAATAGTCACCCAATAGAAGTTCGGGAACTGCACCCCACTGTTCTTTCAGAGGCTGAATCCATGCCCTATTGAATAGTACACGTTGGTGGCCAACCCCTTGGAATGAAAGATTGAAATCGAATCCTTTCCACCCCATGGCAATATTACCTCCATAAAGATATTCAGGAAGTGAGTTGCCGAGGAGTACCTTGTCGTCTGAATTAATGGTTCCACTTTCGTTTGTATCTACATATTTAATATTACCGGCTTTATCGTTTGCTGTAAGCGTAGGATATTTGTTGCCTTCAGCATCGTAGAGGTCAGCATCAGTCTGAAACAAACCATCTGTTTTATACATAAACCACTCATTGAAGTATGATCCCTCTTCGTAGATATAATTTCCATTGATCGTACGTTTGTCGCCCAAATAGCCCATCTTTGAACGGTAGTCAGACACGTTTGCCGAAACACTGTACCAGAAATCATCTATATTGTCAGACCAGCTAAGTTCCAGATCCCAGCCTTTGGTATGCATATCGCCTGCATTTTGTTGTGGTGCCGAAAATCCCGCATACGATGGGAATCCAAGTTCGAGCAACATGTCACTGGTCTTTTTGTAATAGTAATCACCGGTAAAACGTAAACGATTATCAAGAACATTAAAGTCAAGGCCGCCGCCATATGTTGTAGTAGTCTCCCATGTAATATCTTCGAAAGCATAATACCATTGAGCGGCATTCTGTACGGCTGTTACCGATTGTGAACCTTTGTCGTACATGTAACTATTTCCGAAGTTCATTGCTGCCTGATACGGGAATTCCGAACCAATACGCTCGTTACCGAGCTGGCCGATAGAGCCACGTAATTTCAGGTAATCAACCACATCATTTTTAAACCACGATTCTTCCGACATTACCCAGCCTGCCGACATGGAGTAGAATGTACCCCAACGGTAATCTTTTGAAAAACGCGATGAACCGTCGCTACGAACGTTTCCCTGAATCATATACTTATTTCTAAATGAATACATCAGTCGTCCAAATACCGATTGGTAGGCGTTATGTCCTGCACTTCCTGAATTATATTGATAATCTTCAGGACCAATGTTTAGGTAAGGATATGTGTCAAGTAGATAATTGGTACGCGAAGCTCCCATGTTCTCCCATTCGTAAGAATAGCCTTCATAACCTACCATGGCGCTGAATGAGTGATCGCCCAGTTTCTTTTGATAATTTCCGTAGAACTGGTATGTCATACTGTTATTATCATTACGCGTTTCTTCGAGATTGGTAGTCCGGTGTGCCTGCATGTAAACGATTGATCCGTTTTCGTAATAAGTTGGAACTGCGCGGGTAAATCTCTTGCCTTTGGTAAACGAATATCGTGGTGCAAAGATGGCTGTCAATTTAAGGCCTTCCAAAGGAGTGACGTCAAATTGCGCCTTGCCACCGAGCTTATAACGATCCACATCGTTTGTTCTACCCTGTTCGAGTGCAGCAAGCGCGTTACCTCCATCTTTTGTGTCGGCATAGCGTCCATCTTCCCAAAAAGCATTGTAATAAGGCGCAATTAAATATGCCCAGTAAATAGCATTGATTTGAGAGGGAGAAACCGAAGTTGATTTTGAAAAGTCGAGATCGAAATTCGCGCTTAACCAATCTGTAATTTTATAGTCGTTGTTGATACGGCCTGAAAAACGTTCATAAGACTTATTCATGTAATAGCCGTTGCCTTTTTGATAGTTGAAAGTGGATTTCGTACGCAGTTTTTCTGTACCTCCTGTAACACTTAACGTATGCTGCTCGTGTGAAGTAGTTTTCTTAAGTAACAGGTCAACCCAGTCGGTATTAGGATAATGGTAAGGATCTGTCGCATTATTGCCGAGCCACGAATTAATGGTTTCCTGCGAATATTGCGAATAAGGATCTGAAGCGCCATCATTCCATTTTACTTCGTTTTGTATATTCATCCAGTCGATAACGTCACCGTTCTTTGGTTGCGCAGTTGGTTTATCAACAGCGTATTCGTAATTGTAATCGAATGAGAATTCATTTTGTTTAGCGCGTTTTGTGGTGATTAGAATTACCCCTGCTGCTGCACGCGAACCGTAAATTGCCGCTGAGGCAGCATCTTTTAGCACTGTCATAGTTTCCACGTCGGCTGTTACCACATCGTTAAGCGACGATGGGACACCATCTACAATCACCAAAGGATCGTTGTTTGAAAGAGTAGTGACACCACGTACGCGCACTGTGGCTGAAGCTCCAGGAGCACCCGATGAACGTGTTATCTGAACCCCTGCCATCTGTCCCTGCATCGCGGTAGAAAGCTGTTGGGTTGAACGTTTGGCCAGGTTCTCGCCCTGTACACTTGCGACTGCACCGGTCAGGTCACTCTTTTTAATCGTTCCATAACCGATGGCAACTACCTCTTCAATTCCAATGGATTCCGATTGCATTACAACCGAAATTTCCGTTTGGTCGCCAACAACAATTTCCTGGCTGGCCATTCCCACAAATGAGAAAACCAGGACTTGTGTCTTGTTTTCTACATTTATACTGTATTTTCCATCGACATCGGTAACTGTACCTACAGTTGTACCTTTTATCATAACAGTAACTCCAGGCAAGGTTTCTCCGGTTTCAGATTTTACTACACCTGTAACTGTTTGAGCTTGTCGAAAAATATCTCCGGATTTCAACAGTTGCATTCCTTCAGGTCTAAGAATGATTTGACGATCGTTGATCGTATATTTTACATCTTCACCCTTAAAAATTTGGTCAAGAACCTGTTCAATTTTTTCGTTGTTAACATTTACGTCAACTTTCCTCTCAACATCAATAAGTTTGTTGCTGTAAATAAAGTAAAACTCACTACTTTCTTCAATTTCGAAAAGTACATCTTTAAGAGTAGCATTTTTCATTTCCAGCGATAAACGGGTTACCTGCGAGTAGGAATCTACTGCAAAAACCTGCATTACCGCGAAAAATAACCAAAAGGCTGTTAGTTTCATAATTCTAATCAATTTTGTCAGACCGGGACACAAACCGACCGATCCAACCATTTTTCGATTTTTTTCCATAATTTTGTGATGGTTTGAATTTGACAAGTTTAATCGTATTTTATTCGTAAAAATTCAGATTTGAGATGGAAGGTGTTGCAGCACTTTCCATTTCTTTTTTCATAGTATAGTGTTATTTCATTGGCACATTAATTTTATTAGTAATTAGCATATTTTTTTTATCGTGCCTGCCAACTGGCCGGCAAGTAATATTTATCATAAATTATTTATTATCCCTTCTTCTTTTAATTAAATAAGCGCTTTTGATTTTACAGATCATCTGGCACTTACAATGTATTCTATTTTTTCAACTCCATTCTGTCCATCCTCATCAATATATTTTGTGCTGTACATTAACGGAGCTGCTTTACACAAATATTCCAACACCATCGGTAATGTTTCATTTTCGATAGTGAACGTGAAAGGGTGATTATGCAGATTTTCGGTATCTCCGGCTAAAATGATATCATCTCCAAAATGACGTTTAAGTGTTTTACACACCTCATCTAAAGGAATATTCCGAAATACCAGCTTCCCATCTTTCCAGGCTACATCATCCATTACATCCTCGCGCGATATAGCTACTTTACTATTTTCAAGGTTCATAGTTGCTTTATCTCCCGGACGTAATTCAATACTTCTCCCCGATTTGTCGCCAATTCTACTCAACTCTACTCTCCCTTCAACCAATATGGTTTCTACTTCTCTCTCATCATCATATCCTTTAACATTAAACTTTGTTCCGGTTACCTTTATTTTCGCTCCGTTAGCAACCACATAAAAAGGTAACTCCTCGTTGTGGGCAACCTCAAAATATGCTTCACCGGAAAGAATAATGTCGCGATCTTTTGTATTAAACTGGTTTGAATATTTTATTTCAGTCTCCGAATTCACCCAAACCCGGGTTCCGTCAGGGAGTGTCAACCTGCTTTGTTCTGCCGTTGGCACATAAACTCCAAAGTATTCGGGTTTTGTATTTCTGTTGCTGATATAATTGCTTACAAGAGTAAACGAAACCATCAGGAAAACCACAGCTGCCGCTATTCCAACAGTCCGAGAAACCAGCTTTGATGTCCTTAGGAAAACCGTTTTTGATTTTTCGCCCCTGTATTTATCCCAGGTTTCTTCGAATTGATTATGAAGTTTAGCATCCGGGATTTCGTTCAGAGAAGTGTGATCTTCCATCGACTGCAATCCCAAAATAATTTTAGCAGCCTGTTCTGCAGCGTATTTCGTTTCAGGGAATTCTTTAAAATAAGCATTCCATTTCTTCTGCTGCATCACAGAATTCTCGAGCACATACTCATTGTAGTTTTCACTAAACAGAAAATCGTCGCTATGTATGTATTCTTTTTGCATTAAAATCGTTCTTTATTATAGGAATGCCAAAACCTCCGTATTGTACTATCTCAATTTTTTAAATAAATTAAACAATACTACCATTTTCCCTTTTGGCTGTTCATCATCAAAATCTTTCCTGATGTTTCTCAATGCATTGCACAGAGTATTACGAACAGTTTGATACGTTACTCCTAAAACCTCGGCAATTTCTTTATTATTTAATCCTGAAAAATACTTCATGTAAATAATCTCTTTCTGCCGGGCTCCCAGATTATTCACCGATTTATAGATGATTTTCAACGTTTTATTTTCTTCCTCATTACTCCCAAATCCAGGTTCAATACCTTCGTCGAACTGAAAGGATGGATTTAACGGATCGAATAAATCAGTTACTTTATTCACTTTCTCGTTTAAAGCTTTAAACAAACTTCTACGTATTGAACTAAGCAAATACAGACGAATATTATCCGTATCGCTAAGTCTGTCTTTTTTTACAAGAATATTAATAAAGAGATCCTGAATCAGATCTTCTACCAATGAAGTGTCGGAAGTAAATTTTCGGCAATAGTTATATAAAAACCTATAATGATCAAAATAGATTTTCTGAAAGGCATCTTTGTTTCCTTTTCTAAAACTCTGCCATACTCTCAGGTCACTTTCTGTCTTAGTCAAGTTCTATAAATTTGGTTTCGCCATATAAATGTAACAACTATCTTTTTGTACTATCCAAAAATTAAAAAAAGTTAAAAATTATTCATTTATGCGTAAAATCACGCACAAAAGCGACGGGCCGCAAAAGACAACACTAAAACCTCCAACAGGCTGACAACCAACAAAAAGCAAACCCCTGGCAATATATTTTAGTATAATTGCCAGGGGTCAAAAAAAAAATCAAAAAAATATTTTAAAAATCTAATGAAAGTTTATTCTTCTTAATTCATTTCGTCAAGCAACAGGGCATTAAACAATAATTTATATGTTACAGATGTAGATGCCCTGAACTGAGGAGCAAACCCATAAAAAACAAAATTGCCCTTACCTTTTTGAGCCCAAACCATTGCAGTTTTGCCTTCCAGAGCTTTTTCGTTTTCGGCGTATCCGCTGGCAACGATATCATCTTCAGGATAAGTTGCAATAACTCTTCTGTCGGTATCGAAATAAGGTATTGAAGTACCAAAAACCGGTGAATTTTTCACAAATATCCGGGCTGTTTTCTCCATTCCCAAAGTTAAAGGATGATCCTCAATCAAATTAATATTCAACAAAGTTCCCGGAGCATAGAATCCTTTTCCACTTATTTGCGAAGAGATATCTTTTACCGGCAACTGGAATTCTTCTTTTTCATTGTCTGAAATGTTAATGGTTTGTATTCCCATAAATAACGAAGTTGATGATCCCCAGCTAACCACAGTACCACCTTCATACTCAAATTTCATTATCTTTTGAAGTCCTTCTTTCCCCATTCCTTTAATGTATTTCTGGTCGTAATTAGGAATCGACTTCTCTTTGCCTCGGTCCATTTTGCCTTCCAGCAGTACCGATTTTCTGCTATCGGGGAATACAATAACATCGAATTTACTTAAATCTTCCGTTTTAATTTTTCCCGGATTTAAAACAGTAAACGGAATATCGTAAGAATCTAAAATAAAACGCGTCCAACCGGCATCCATATCAGAGAAAACGGTTTCTACCAAAGCAATTTTGGGTAATTCAAGCGTTTTAACATGCTCTGAAACTTTCTCTGTAAGCTCGATTGGTTTTACAGTTAGTTCGCCATAAATATCGTTTAATTTGCTTTTTCCTGTTGCAATAACAAAGTCGCCTTTTTCTAACTCAGTTTCTCCAACTGTAAAATCTTCAGTTACGCGTGCAACATCGATTCCTTTTTCCATTGCAGCAAAAGCCACTTTAAAACTTTCGTTGTTCTTAGCCGGGAACACAAGCGTTTTGCAATCGTTCGACGGAGTAAAACTACACTCAATCGGGAAACTAACCTTTGTAACATTGTCTTCGATATCTGTAACAATTTCATCGATTTTGTACGACTCCACTCCCTGATGCAAAGGCAGCGACCATGTTGTAATATCGTACGGGCGCATTAATTTCCCCCCCGGAGTAAAATGTCTTTCAGGATATTTTTGTTTATCGAGCACGTCTTTAACAAAAGGTCGATATGGCTGTGCCAGTGGAACAACATAAGAACCTTTTTCTATAATTTTTCCCTGGTAAATTATTTCTTTTGAAGTTTTATAAACATACACACCATGTTCGTCGAGCAAGCTAAGCATAGCAATCAACTCACTATCGTCGTGCTGTGTTGCAGGTATAATAAAATAGGCAGGAGCGAGCGTTTTTCCCTTTTCGTAACTTTCCTTACAAAGAATATTACGGTTTAAAAGAACATCCTTTTTATGGAACGAGGCTGTTTTTATAAGCGATAACGACGATGCCATTTCGTACGAAACAATATCGCCCAAACGCCACCATCCACCTTCCCACGGAGCAGGCATATTAATACTCTTTTTATATTCTGCCAATCCTGTGGTTCCGGCACTCAACTCACTTTTTTCAACAAAAATTGGTTTTGCGTACTGAACACTTGCGCACTCGGTTAGCATCGAAACCATGTTTTTCCAAATACCTGTTTCGGTTGAGCCTGGCCAGTAATTATCGAAAATAGAATGTTGAGTTACTCCGCGAAGACCTTTTGCAGTCATGTCTTTGGCCATATTCGATCCAAAAATCCACGACCAGTTCCAAACTTTTTCATCAACGTTTTCTGCAATAGGATCGCAGTTTGGTGGTACGAAATAACGTGCACCTGTCGATCCCATCTGGTGTTTATCGATTAAAACCTGGGGATACCATTTAGTATTGTAAATTCGGGCAATTGCTTTGTTATCCTTCTGCGAAAGTGTTACAAAATCGCGGTTATTATCGTGCCCCACATACTTATTATAAACACCGGGATAACCTCCACCCTCGTACTTTGTATCTTTTGAGTCCATGTAATGGTGAGAAATCATATCCATTCCATCAGGATTAGAACTTGGTACCATCATATACACAACATCCTTCAATTGATTTACAAGATCGGGATCTTCAGAAGTGGCCAGTGTATAAGCCACCAAAGGACCGGCCTGGGCAGGGCCAACTTCAGATGCATGCATCGAAAGGGTTGCCATAATAAATACTTTTCCTTCGCTGCAATATTCTTCAACCTGAGCATCAGAAAGATTTGGGTTTGTGGCCAATTCCTTATTAATCTCTTTTAAACGGTCGATGTTTTTAATATTTTCTTCTGAAGAAAGAAGAACGATATACATCTTTTTCCCCATTGGCGATTCCCCGATCTCCATCATTTTAACACGGGGAGAAGCAGCTGCCAACTGCTGCAAATAACCTACCGACGATTCATAGTCGAGTAACATTCGATCGGCTCCCGGCTGAAATCCAAAATATTCTTTGGGAGTCTTAACTTCATTTGATTTGTTTTGCGCCTTAACTGCGAATGCAGAAAAAAGGATTACAAAAAGAAAGCATACAGTGCAAATTTTATACATAGCTACAGATTTTTCTATTTTCGTTGGAAAATTTCTGCACAAATGTAATAAAGATTCAATTTTACAATATACTTCCTATAAGATTAGAATGGATTTAAATAGCAGTAATTTGAAAATTTCAAGGTTACCTTTTTCCCTTTTTCAGAATATACTAGTGGACAAGGAAGGATGACGCAAACCTCTTTCGACCATTAAATCAATTACGTAACATCAATTGCGAGAAGAAACTTTAGGAGGCATTAGCCTCCTTTCTTTTTTATATGACGTTAATTTTGAACAAAATGATTACGGATCACCCGTAAAATCCGGTGGATTAAAGTTTTAAAGAATAATTCTAAAATCAATTGCGATTAATTCCCTGCCGAGGCCTTCATTTTTGCCTTGATGCAACTACGGACAAATACCAAAAGAGGCCGTTCCTCTTATGCAAAGCCAGCACAATTAAAATGTTGTTCGAAGCTTTGGCCTCGTCCGGTGAGCCGGAAAACAAGCGGTGACGGCGTTAAAAAATTACTGCTGTTTGAGGAGGTACGACGAGTTTCAGGAATTTTAGCCGGCATCGCGTAGCTTTTCCGAGGGAAGCGGGCGCAGCCTTGGATTTTCTGTCTCTTTGGGCTAAACCAAAGAGTAGAATCCGTCTGATAAGACAAAAGCTTGTTTCTTATGCTTGTTTTGTAAACTTCTGAAAAAAAAAACATTTTATTCGCTTCTCCACCGGAAATTTCATGTGATCCATGATTACATCCTTTCAGGCATTTCAATTCCAAGCAAGCCCATACCTTTTTGTATAACACTACTTACTGAAGATGCCAGTAAAAGTCTGAAATTTCTGATATTTTCATCAGTCTCTCCCAGAATAGAATGATCGTGGTAGAATTGATTGAATTCCTTCACCAGTTCGTAGCAATAATTAGCAATAACTGCCGGGCTGTAATTATCGCCGGCTTCGGTAACAACTGATGGGAAAAGAGAAATTCGTTTCAACAATTCTTTCTCTTTAACCGAAATCGATTCAACGCCAATAGAATCTGAAATAGTAATATTTTTTTCCGCTGATTTGCGTAATACCGATTTAATCCGGGCATAAGTATATTGAACAAAAGGACCGGTATTTCCATTAAAGTCGATAGATTCTTCCGGATTGAACATCATATTTTTCCGTGGATCCACTTTCAGAATAAAATACTTAAGAGCTGCCAGTGCAATCATTCTGAAAGTATTTTCAGATTCTTCTTCCGATAAATTATCCAGTTTGCCCAATTCTGCCGACATATCGCGTGCTACCTGAACCATTCCTTCTACCAGGTCATCAGCATCAACTACTGTACCTTCTCTCGACTTCATTTTCCCGGATGGAAGTTCAACCATACCGTAAGAGAAATGGTACAAATCATTTCCCCATTTAAATCCAAGCTTATCGAGAAGTTTGGCTAAAACCTGGAAATGATAATTCTGCTCGTTTCCTACCACATATACCATTTTATCGATTGGATAATCGTTAAAACGCATTTTTGCAGTACCAATATCCTGTGTCATGTATACCGAAGTACCATCGCTACGCAATAAAATCTTTTGATCAAGCCCCTCTCCGGTTAAATCGGCCCACACCGAATTATCCTCTTTTCTGAAGAACATACCTTCGTCCAATCCACGAAGCACTTCATCGCGACCTACCAAATAAGTATCCGATTCGTAATAAATCTTATCGAAACCAACTCCAAGTGTTTTATAAGTTACATCGAAACCTTTATAAACCCACCCGTTCATGGTTTTCCACAACTCAACGGTTTCTTCGTCTTTTGCTTCCCATTTACGCAGCAGTTCGCGTGCAGCAATTATCGAAGGAGCCTGGTTCTCGGCTTCTTCTTTTTCCATCCCTCCTTCAACCAATTCGGCTATTTCGGCTTTATAATGTTTATCAAATTCTACGTAATATTTTCCAACCAGGTGATCGCCTTTCATTCCTGAACTTTCGGGAGTTTCTCCATTCCCCCACTGTTTCCAGGCATACATCGATTTACAAATATGAATTCCCCGGTCGTTAACGATATTTGTTTTTATCACCTTTTTCCCATTTGCCTTTAAGATTTCGGAAATGGAATGCCCCAGCAAATTATTTCTGATGTGCCCCAGGTGAAGAGGTTTGTTTGTATTAGGCGACGAGTACTCCACCATTACCAGCTCAGAATCTTCTCCGGTCTGTTGGAATCCGTAATTTTCATTACCGAAACTTTCGGTTAAAATCCCCAACCAGTAATCTTTGCTGACTACCAGGTTGAGAAAGCCTTTAATAACATTGAACGAATCAATAAGCTCAACCTTTTCGGTAAGATATTGCCCCAGATCTTCAGCCGTTAATTCGGGCGATTTTTTGGAAAGACGTAAAAAAGGAAATACAACGATGGTAATATCGCCTTCGAAATCTTTTCTTGTATTTTGTACCTGTACCTGTTTCTCGCTAACCTCTGCCGCATAAAGTGTTTTTACAGCTTCGACAGTAGCCTTTTGTATGATTGTTTCAATGCTCATTATAAACCTCTTTAAAAGTTCGCAAATATAACACTTACTCTCCATAAAAACGAAAAGCCCTGCCTTACGACAGAGCTTTTCTGAAATATTTAATCAAATTCTATTTGCGAATTTTTGCTACTTCGAATTCAGCCCTACGGTTTTTCTTCTTGTTAGCAATTGTTGTATTCGGTACAGCCGGTTTAGACTCACCATAATTATTTGAACCAACGTAAGCGTTGTTTACACCTTTTTTCAGTAAGTATTTAACAACAGCCTGAGCACGTTTTTCTGAAAGTTTCATATTGTAGCCTTCAGTACCTATGTTACAGGTATGACCGCCAATTACAATATCGTATTCTTTTGCAGCATTCAATTGATCAGCTAATTTATCCAATTCAGCTGTTCCTTCAGGTTTCAGTTTATCGCTATCGAAATCGAAATAAATAGTTGGGATACTGATTTCGCTCCAGTCAGGACAACCATTGTTGCTTGCAGGACCTGCCTGTTGTGGGCAATTATCCTGACAGTCGATTACACCGTCACCATCTGAATCAAGAGGACAACCATCTGAGTCAACAGGACAACCTTTTGGTGTATCAGGACATTTATCCTTAGAATCAGGAACTCCGTCACCATCTGTATCAGGACAACCATTGAATTTTGCTAAACCCGGAACATCAGGACAGTCATCGTCTTTGTCTGCAATTCCGTCACCGTCTTTATCAGGACATCCGTTAAGATTTGCAGGACCTGCTTCTGTAGGACAGTCATCTTTGTAATCAGGAACTCCGTCTCCGTCTGTATCGATAGGACATCCTTTATCGTCAACTTTAACACCTGGAGGTGTATTTGGACATTCGTCTTTTCTGTCAGGAACTCCGTCACCGTCAGAATCTTTACCTTTACCCAAACTGAATTCAATAATACTGGTTACGTTAATATGATCGTCGTTTACAGCAACCTTACCGGCACCTGCCTGGTATCTTTCACCGTCGATACCACTTACGTATGAACCGGCAACAAATAATGAAACATTCTGACTGATCGGTACTTTAAATCCGACACCACCGTCAAAATTCACTCCATTATCCTGATTGTCATACAACATACCAACACCACCAAACAAATAAGGTTGAATGATACTGTTTTCTTTAAAAATATAACCGTTACTCAACTTGTAACGAAGGTTCAACAGTGGATTACCGGTTTCAACTCCTTCTTCCCACCATGACATACGACCTTCTAACATCAAATCAAAAGAAGGACTTAAATAACGGCTAATGTAAAAGTCAGCCAGGAAGTCAGACTCTTCTGTTTCCAAATTATAATCCAAACCAGGGCCAAGGCCGATAGCCCACTTATTATCTGCATTTTGAGCTACTAATGCGCCCACAGCAAACATAAGAGACAAAAAGATAAAAGTAAATTTTTTCATAATTTTGATTTTTATTTTGAGTATTGTTTTTATTGTATTTTACAGGCAATTTAAACATTAATTTTCACCTAGCAAAACATTAATTATTAGGAATAATTGATTTATTGAAGCAAATTTAACTAATTATACCACATAAAATAAAAGAAAATTCATTTTGTTTTCAATAATTGATATAGAAACTACAGGACATAGTTATAAATATGGTAAAATAACTGAGATTGCTATTTATCAGCATAATGGACAAAAAATCACCGACTCTTTTTCAACTCTGATAAATCCGGAAATGGACATCCCCTATTTTATTACAGAGCTAACCGGGATCGATAATAATATGATAAAAAATGCCCCAAAGTTTTACGAAGTTGCGAAAACCATTGTTGAAATGACTACCGGGTGCACATTTGTAGCCCACAATGCAAGTTTCGACTATAAATTTATACAAGAAGAATTTGCTCGTCTGGGGTATGATTATAACAGGAAAACAATGTGCACAGTAAAACTATCACGTAAATTATTACCTGGTCATAGTTCTTACTCTCTTGGGAAATTGTGTTCTGATCTTGGGATTGAAATCAATGGCCGACATCGCGCCGCCGGCGATGCACTGGCCACTGCCAAGCTTTTTGATATCCTGCTAGAGAAGAATAAAGTATTGGGAAATCCTAAAGCTGTTAACAATTACAAACTTTTCTGATTTCTATTCTTCTCCTTCTTTTATTTCTTCTTCAGCTTCTTCAGGCTCCGAAAAATCAAGCATCTCCTTTTCCTGAAGCGTATTGTACCACATCAGTACTTTTTTAATATCGGAAACATAAACACGCTCCTGATCAAAATCAGGTAATATTTCTGCAAAATAGGCCTTCAATTCTTTTCCTGAAGATTTATGAGAGATAGCTGCTCCACCTTCTTCTTTATCAGAAATAACCTTAAAAACATCCTTCAAAGGCGTATCACCTTCGTATGTATAAATAGCGATATCTTCCAAAGCCGATACTTTTGCAGAAGAATAAACCGGTATCCGTTTTTTTGTATCCAACGATTCAACAATAATGCTGTTCTTACTTTCGGCAACCATTTTAAAAAGTCCCGACTGTCCTGAAATTGCTAATATTCCTTTCAACATGACTTATCCCTTTTTTTCGCGAAGATACAATTTTTGTTATTTATTAAAAGCAGGATATAAAAAGTAGTAAGCAGGAAGACCTGTTCAATCAAAATCTTCCTGCTTAACAAACTCATCCAAAAATACTTACATGGAAGGTTAAAACTTTTTAAAATCAATTCTGTAAGATATTCCTGCTTTTAACCATCTACCCGGCTGAACAACATTTCCAATATCGTTATATTCCGTATTGAAAATATTATTTACACTGGCAAAAATGGTTAGTCCTTTTTGGTTATATGATATTTTCCCATCAAAAATCCAGAACGGATCATAATTTACTTCACCAACAGAAACCATATCTTCATATTTGGTATATGTACCATCTCTGTCCTGGTAAACACATCTTAAATCAACATTCCAGTTTTTTGATATTCGCTGATTAACTGAAGCCACCAGCTTGTTTTTTAAATTATCGAGTACATAATTTGAAATAAAACCGGACTCAATCTTTTCGAGATTATTATGTAAATAATTTAATTGCAGGTTGGGGTATTTATTCCCAAATACATTTCGAAATAAAAACTGGGTCTGAATTTCCAATCCGAAATTATTTACTTCTGTCAGGTTCTGAGGTTGCCACACCTCGTCGCTTTCAGTTTTTACCCAGTCGATAATATCTGTTCCATGGCGATAAAATACAACAGCATGGCCACGAACCAGTTCCCTGTTCAATTTTATTCCTCCTTCTATGGTTGCCGACTTTTCAGGATTTAAGTCCGGATTTCCAATATTTGTAGGTCCACTATAATATAAATCGGTAAATGTTGGCATTCGCAACGAGGTATTGTAACTTGAGTAAAACTTTAAACCATCCGAAACCTGGTAACTTGCATCGATTCCCGGAAAAACATTAATTCCAAGATCACTATCGGAAATATAGTTAGCCATTAATCCGGCAGTTAATGTCCAGTTTCCAACATACGCCGCATGTTCGAAAAAACCAGATACCGTATTCCTATCATCCGATTTTGTGAATTGGGCCTCTTCTCCCGGCACGTCAACGGGTTCGTTCAGGTCGGTTCCCAACACATTACTTAAAATATGCTCCGACCTATATTCGAGGCCAAAAGCCGTTTTACCCCAATTCCATTTTATCCATGAGTTCAGGTTGGCACCATAAACATTAGTGAGGTGATAGTTATGACCGGTGTACCACGAAGCCGGATTATCGCGGAAAAGCTCGAAGCGATCCTGGTGACGGCGATAATAAACAACCGGAGTCAGGTGTAGTTTACAATTCCCTTCCCAACGTACAGAGGTAAATAATGTTTTCGTGGCTTCGTACTGATTCGGATATTTTGGAGTATAAAAACTGTTGGCACCAAATCCTTTCTCAGAAGCTCCCACCTGGAATTTAAGGTTTCCCCGTTTACTGTTTAACCGATTGGAATAAAATGCGTTCAACTCATCGAAATCGGTATTGTCGATGTAGCCGTCGGAACGTTTTTTATTCACTGCCAGCATGTGGCTCATTTTCCCGGTTTGAAAAGTTCCGGAAAGATTGCCGTCGAAATAAGCGAAGCTACCTCCTGCCAAAGAAGCTTGTACCGATTTTCCGGACAGTTGCTTTGTAATAATATTAATAGCCCCTGAAAAAGCATTGGGTCCGTACACACGGGCTGCCGGTCCTTCAAGAATCTCAATTCTCTCGATTTGGGCTAAACTAACGGGAAGATTTAAATTGTGGTGGCCGGTTTGCGGGTCGGTAATATTGATGCCGTTCAGAAGGATTAACGTTTGGTCGAAAGTACCTCCACGAACACTAATGTCCGCCTGTACTCCTTCAGTTCCTCGTTGCCGTACATCAACTCCGGCGATGTACTCCAACAGGTCCTGAACACTTTGGGCCGGCGCCGCCTCAATTTCTTTACTCTCAATCACGGAAATTATCCGTGCCACCTGCGAATACATAGCAGGTGTTCGTTGCGCGCTCACCTCGATCTCATCAAGGTCGTACTCCATTTTAACTTCAGAAGTATCCTGAACAGTTGCAATTGATACCACCGGTGTCGACAAAAAGTAAACAACCGAAAGCACGGAAATAACAACTTGTTTGTTCAGTGTAAGGAACGAAGAATAATTCTTTCTCCCCCACTTTCTGAAATTTAACACAGTTTGCGCGTCATGATTTTGTTTTAAGTTTCTCATATCGCAAATAAAATTCGAGCCGCAAAGATACAATTTGATTTATAATTAATTCAGGAAACAAAACTTTTCTCTCGTCTATCCGTAGACGCTTATTGCACAATAGTTTATAAAGCATAAATCATTATAAATAATCTTGATATCGCATAGAAAAAATCAACTGACATTTATCAGGTTTTACTTGGTAATCACACTCATCTAGAACTATATTTGTTTAGACAAATTAAAAATAAGACGCCATGACTCAGATTCAATTTAACAACGCCTTACTCGGATTGAGTGACAAATTGCACTATTACGCACTAAGTTTAACTTCAGACAGCGAAAAAGCTGAAGACCTTTTGCAGGAGACATTCCTCAAAGCCTTAACATATCGCGATAAATTTACGCAGAACACTAATTTCAAGGCATGGATTTATACCATCATGAAAAATACGTTCATCAATGACTATCGCAGAAACGTGAAAACAAAGAACACATTCGATGGAAACAACAATGATTTCCACTTAATGTTTTCAAAAGACAAAGTTTATCCTGCTCCGGATTCATTCTACAGTTCAAAAGAGATAAACAAAAGCATTGATGCACTGGAAGATGAATACAGAGTACCATTTACAATGTTCTTAGACGGGTACAAATACAAAGAAATTGCAGAAGAACTTGGGTTGCCTTTGGGAACTGTTAAAAGCCGCATTTTCTTTACCCGCAAAAAACTGGAAAAAGCGTTACACGAATATTCGAATAATTAATAATAGAAAAGTATTGGTTTTTGAAGGTCTTCGTTTTCGGAGACCTTTTTTATTTTTGCTAAAAAAGAACGATATGAAAAAAATTGCTGTTCATTTAGCTGAAGGATTTGAAGAAATTGAAGCCATTAGTATTATAGATGTTCTGCGCCGTGCAGGATTTGAAGTAGAAGTAGTTTCAGTTAACAAATCGAAGGAGGTTACCGGCGCACATAATATTACTGTAAAAGCCGACACATTGTTTGAAGATCTTGATTACAAACACATCGACATGATCGTTTTGCCGGGCGGAATGCCGGGAACAAAAAATCTTCAGGCTCACGAAGGACTTAAGAAGCAAATTCTTGAATTCAACAACGAAGGAAAACCACTGGGTGCCATTTGCGCTGCTCCCCTGGTTTTAGGAAATCTGAATCTTTTAAAAGGTAAAAAAGCAACCTGCTATCCTGGTTTTGAAGAGGAGTTAATAGGAGCCGAAGTTACCGGCGGGTACACCGAACAAACAGGAACTATTATTACAGGGAAAGGCGCAGGCGTTGCCATTGATTTTGCATTAAAAATTGTTGAAATGCTAAAAGGAAAAGAACTTGCCGATGATCTGGCAAGAAAAATGATAGTGAAACAGGTATAGAAAAAAAGTCATAGCATCACTTGGAGTGATACTATGACTTTTTAGTTTATTTTGTCTTTTCAGCAATCCAGTTTTTGGCATTTACAAATGCCTGGATCCACGGAGCAATCTCATCACCTTTTCTGTCCGCAGGATAGTTTGCCCATAACCATGGTACGAAAGCACGCTCAAGGTGAGGCATCATTACCAAATGGCGGCCATCGTCGGAACAAAGCGAAGCTGCTCCGAAATGAGAACCGTTCGGGTTACCCGGGTAACCTTCATTGCTGTATTTCATCGGAATATTATATTGGGTTTCGTTAAACGGCAAGTAGAATTTACCTTCGCCGTGAGCCACCCAGATTCCCAGTTTCATTCCGGCCATATTACCAAGCATCACTGATTCATTTTCAAGAACATCCACATTCAGGAATGCCGACTCGAATTTTCCCGATTCGTTATGCAACATTTTAGGTTGAATACTGTGTTCTGGATAAACAACTCCCAGTTCCACCATCACCTGGCAACCGTTACAAACTCCCAGACTCAACGTATCTTCTCTGCGATAGAATTTCTCAAGAGCAATGCGGGCTTTTTCGTTGAATTTAAATGCCCCGGCCCATCCTTTTGCAGAACCTAAAACATCGGAGTTGGAGAAACCGCCAACAAAAACGATCATATTAACATCTTCCAGTGTTTCGCGTCCTTCAATCAGGTCGGTCATATGAACATCTTTCACATCCATTCCGGCGAGGTACATGGCATAAGCCATTTCGCGGTCGCCGTTTACTCCTTTTTCACGGATAATTGCAGCTTTAATTCCTGACGCTTCTCTGCGTTTCAGGTCAATTCCCAGATCTGCTGCTTTGCCTGTAAAATCTTTGAAATCGAATTGCAGTGGCTGTTCTTTATAATTTTTAAAACGCTCAAGCGCTTTTTCCTCACCACTCTGTTTCCTGTCGAGCAGATACGAAGTTTTAAACCACAAATCGCGTAAAGTATTAATATCGAAATCAGCTTCAACTGTACGATTTACAACACGTACTTTCCTATATGGAACCGGGAAGCCTAAAGACATAAAATTAACACCAGCTTCTGTCAGTTGTTTTTTCACCTCATCGTTGTCGGCGCACTGAATAACAATTCCAGGGTTCTCTGCAAGTAATATTTTTGCCAGATCTTCTTCTTCAAATGCAGTAACATCAACCTTCATTCCGCCTTTGGTGTTACTGAAACACATCTCAAGCAAAGTTGTAATTAAACCACCCGAACCAACATCGTGACCGGCAATTATCAACTCCTGTTCGATTAAATCCTGAACTTTGTTAAAAGCAGTTACAAACTTGGCAGGATCGGCAACTGTCGGTGCATTTTTACCCAGTTTGTTAATTGATTGTGCAAATGCGCTTCCTCCCAAAGCACGCTCCATAAACGACAGATCGATAAACAGAATTTCTTTGCTTTCGTCGTTAACCAGAACAGCTTCAACCACTTTTTTAACGTCAGTAACCTCACCCGACGATGAAATAATAACGGTTCCCGGAGCATAAACAACATCGTCTTTGTATTTCTGGGTCATCGACATGGAATCTTTTCCGGTTGGGATGTTAATTCCCAAAGCGCATGCAAAATCGCTGGCTGCCTGAACTGCATTGTAAATACGTGCGTTTTCACCAGCATTTTTAGCAGGCCACATCCAATTGGCACTTAACGAAACACTCTTAATTTTATCGGGCATTGGCGCCCAGATAATGTTAGTCAGCGACTCGGCTATAGAAAGAACCGATCCTTTTTTAGCATCAACTAAAGCGGCAATCGGAGCGTGACCAATGGCTGTAGCAAATCCGGCTTTTCCCTGGTAATCGAGAGTAATAACTCCACAGTTGTTTAATGGAAGTTGTATAGCACCTGCACATTGCTGCTTGGCAATACGACCGGTTACAGAGCGGTCGACCTTGCTGGTCAGCCAGTCTTTACATGCAACCGATTCCAACTGAATGGTCTGCTCCACTAAATCATATATTTCTTCCCAGTTATATTCTAATTCCTTAAACTCTGGAACAATTGTTTCATCTTCTAAAACTGTTTTCGGAGGATTACCGAACATGTATCCTAATTGCCAGTCGATAGATTTTTCACCTGTTTTTGAGTTTTCGAAAGTGAACTGCATGTCGCCCGTTGTTTCACCAATTTCGTAGATCGGTGCACGTTCGCGGTCAGCAATTTTCCGGAGTAAATCAACATGTTCGGGTTTCATAACAAGTCCCATTCGTTCCTGCGACTCGTTACCGATAATTTCTTTTTGCGACAATGTTGGATCACCAACAGGAAGTTTTGACGTATCAATCTTCCCCCCGGTAGTCTCAACCAGCTCCGACAAACAGTTCAGGTGACCACCGGCACCATGGTCGTGAATAGAAACAATCGGATTATCATCAGCTTCACTCAAGGCACGAATAGCATTGTATACCCTTTTCTGCATTTCAGGGTTGGCACGCTGAACCGCATTCAGTTCGATGGCATTTTCAAATTCACCAGTTGCTACCGACGAAACAGCACCACCTCCCATACCGATGCGGTAGTTGTCGCCTCCCAGCAATACAACTTTGTCTCCTGTTCCCGGATCATCTTTCAGGCTATCCTTTTTGTTACCGAAACCAATTCCCCCGGCTTGCATAATTACTTTGTCGTAACCATACTTCATAAAATTTTCGAAATGCTCGAAAGTTAATAGTGAACCGGTAATCAGTGGTTGTCCGAATTTATTTCCAAAATCGCTGGCGCCATTCGATGCTTTGATCAAAATCTCTTCAGGAGTTTGGTACAACCAGTCTCGTTCTTCGGTTGCCTGCTCCCACGAACGTTGTGCTTCGGTTCGCGGATACGAAGTCATATAAACAGCGGTTCCGGCAATCGGCAAACTTCCTTTTCCTCCTGCAATACGGTCGCGAATTTCACCACCTGTTCCGGTAGAAGCACCGTTAAACGGCTCAACAGTAGTTGGGAAATTATGAGTTTCAGCTTTTAACGACAAAACCGTTTCAATATCTTTCACTTCGAAAAAATCAGGTTTGTCCTGTGTTTTCGGAGCAAATTGTTCGACCACCGGTCCCTGAACAAATGAACAGTTGTCTTTGTATGCTGAAATAATTTTATTCGGATTTTCTTTTGAAGTCTTTTTAATCATCTGGAAAAGCGACGATTGCATCTCTTTTCCGTCGATTATAAACGTTCCGTTAAATATTTTGTGACGGCAGTGTTCTGAGTTCACCTGGGCGAAACCATACACCTCACCATCGGTAAGCGGGCGTCCCATTTCTTCCGACACCTTATTCAGATATTGGATCTCATCCTCGCTTAATGCCAATCCTTCTTTTTCGTTATATGCTGCAATGTCTTCAATATTTAAAATCGGATCGGGCTTTTTGTTGATGGCAAAAACCTGCTGTGTAAGTCCGTTGTACAACCTTTGAAGCATTGAGTCGTATCTTGCGTTTTCGTTTTCTACAACGAAAAACTCTTCCATCCGGATAATCCCATCAATTCCCATATTCTGGGTAATTTCAACGGCATTGGTACTCCACGGAGTAAGCATTTCCTTACGTGGTCCTACAAACCATCCATCCAATTGTTGGGGTTTTAAATACTCGGCTCCGGAGAAAAGCCATATTAATTTATCGATGTTTTCTTCACTTAGTGAATTTGCAGAATTAACTGCGATAATACTGTTACTTTGAGTTTTAAAGAATTGAATCATTTTGCAGCGAAATATTTATTAACGAAACATGTTATAAAACACGCTGCAAAGATAAAAAATAAATATTGTGGAGCCTGACAAGTTTTCAGAATAAGAGGGTAGTTTTCAACAATATTAGAAAAGTTAAAGACCTTTAAAAGATATTACTATTAAAAATTTCTGCTTTTCTTTGTTCCAAAATCACTTAATATGAATCGCATATTACTTTTCGTACTGTTAATTTTTATGATTTCTTGCGGGCCGCTACATAAACTTCATAAAACATATATTGGTCAGCCACTGTCCTCTATGGAAGATGAATATGGAAAAGCAAAATCAATTTTTGAAAAAAACGGAGAAACATTATATATTTTTGAAAAAACAGAATATTTAAAAAGCACCGAAATTAGCCAGCACAAACTTACTCTTGATCCAATGGTTACTCCTGAAGCAAAAAAAATAATGCACTATTATGTAACAGTAAAGGATGGTATAATTAGCAATATTAAGTTGGAGAGCGAATACGAACGCAAGGTTACAAAATAGATAATTAAAGCAAGAATTATTCTGCCTTTATTGAAACTCCTCGCAGCAAAGCTGACGAGGAATCCGATTCCGTCAAGGACTTTTTTAGTATCGCTAACCCCGCAGCAGAGCTGACGGGGAATGCGCTCACCGGAATTCAAATCCAAACCAGAAAGAAACAGCACACATAAGGCACCTTTTCTTCTGAAAAAATGATTCTGAAGTAATATTTTTCGTTGAAAGTTTACGATTACAAGATTTTTTATAGTTTTGCAGGCACGTTCAAAAATTTAATGCCCAGGTGATGAAATTGGTAGACATGCAAGGTTGAGGGCCTTGTGGCCGATTTTGGCCGTGCAGGTTCGAGTCCCGTCCTGGGCACAAAAATAAAAATGCAACAATCTAGAAATTAGATTGTTGCATTTTTTTATTTCACGCCATCCAAGAACAAGGTTACTTATTCATTGCACATCAGAATATACCTTTTTGCTCATTATAATTTGGTAACATTCAACACAAAAAAGCGAACTAAGAACTGCTTTCATACTATTTTTCTACCTCAAAAATAGCCTTATTACTTTTCACCTTTTCCTTGTAAAACATAATCGCACTGTCGTTTATCATGGCATTTGTATTTTTGAGCAACTGAATCATTTCAGCGCCAGCCAGTAATACTGGGCCATATCCGTGAGCTGCAAAAACACTTACAGGACGCTTGTAATAAAACCCGGGATTGAATCCCAACCCAGTACCGACACAAGTGTTTTCTACCTGTCCACGGTCATTTATTTGTTTGGCAACAGCATTCCATCCGGCAGTAGCAACCGGGCCGTATACCATACCATCAATCCATCCTTTGTTTATAGCGTGTGCCATACAATACGTGTACATAGCAGTAGCACTGGTTTCCAGATAAGAGTCGTTACGATCGAGCAACTGGTGCCACGATCCTTCTCCTGATTGCAGGGCAGCCAAAGCCCTGATATGATTTTTGAACAGCTCCATTATTTCATCTCTTGCAATATGGTCTTCAGGCAGCACATCCAGAACATCGCTCATAGTTAGCAATGCCCATCCGTTTGCCCTGGCCCAATGGAAAGAAGGATGTTCTTCCATCATTTCGATCCATCCGTGACGGAATATATTTTTTTCAGGGAGCCAAAGTATCTTTTTGAATAATTCGATTTGCAGCGCAGCTTCATCGTAATAAGCCGCCGCTTTTTCAGGTTCCTTATCTTCAATCAGTTTGCCCATATAGGCAATTGGAGGAATTCCCATATACATATCATCGAGCCAAACCGAATTTTTATTCGGACGCAGCCGGGCAAGAATTCGGTTGTACAAACGGTATTCCTTATACATTACAAAATCAAAAGCATTATCGATAATTGGACGAACGCATTCGGCAATTTCGGGATTTTCAAATGAGGCCTTTATAAAAGCTGCCCCCATTGAACCACAATCGTCGAGCCACTTGGGAGTAATTAATCCACGTAAACCGCTTCTACCCTTTTCTTCCTGCACTTTTACAAAGTACGGGTAAGAATCACCCAACAATTTAAATCGCTCGTAAGTATAGTTTGCATATCTTTCGTCGCCTGTTATTTTAGCAACCTTAAGCATTCCCGAATAGGTTACACCCCATTCATAAGTGGTTAAACCAAAATCACCCCTTTTCAGAACACTATTTTCGTCAATATCCTTATAATTATTGATGATATTACCTGTCTCCCTGTCGACTATGCTGGCAGGTGTAGTTTTCTCCAGATAATCCAATATCCTGTCTAGATCAACTTTTATACTTTCTGCCGGAGATATTTTATCCTGAGTTTTTTGCTTGTTGTTATTTTGAGAAAATACTGCTGATGAATAAACTCCAACAATTATTGTTAAAATCAAAATTCGGGTAAACTTGTTCATGTTTTTTAGTTTAATTGGTTTAAATACTAGTATCACGTCTCTTTATATTTATTTACATAATTTTCCATTAAAACATTTCTGACAGCGAATCAATAAATGTAAAAAGAGAAACTGCAAATACGCAATTTCGTCTTCTAAAATACGAATAACAAATAGTATCACAAGTACTATTCAATGAAATCAAATAATATACTTGATTAACTTAATAAATATCATTTTCCTACAATTTCACATAGCTCTTTCTAAACCGGGGAAAAAGCAAGAGACACAAAACTCATTTTCAAGCTGTTGCCTTTCACTCTTTTAAGATAAACAATTCAGTTTTGAGTAATTTTATATATACAAAACCTTCTAACTCAACTTAAAAAATCAATGCATAATTCTCCTAATTTTCATATTATGCCGGCAAAATTCGACTTCATTTTTCGGATTCAATTAATAGAAATTTGCAGGAATGAGCACCGATCTTATAAGAGATCAATTTCGCGGCTTTTCCTAAATCTTTTGAACTGTATACATCTAAGATCTTACAATTTCCTTTTAAGCCAATTTCTTTCAACGAAATTTCAACTTTTTTTGTTTTTTCAGGTTCGCGGTTAAGTAACAAAACAGCAACGCTTCCATCCTTTAAATCTTTTGCCCACACTTCGGTTTTCCCATTTACTTTAACTCTTTGCCCTTGTTCTGACGGATCCTGATTTATTGAAATTGCCAGTTCATTCGTTATTATCGTTTTCTCATCAGGAGTCATGTTTCTGGGATCGTTCCCCAGAAATAGTGGCGACGACATTATACACCATAATGCAAAATGAGCTTTTTGTTCTTCAATTGATAAACCCTGTTCCCCGGTAGCCAGCATATCCGGATCATTCCAGTAATTATTTCCGGCAAACTCTGCTGCCCGATTATTAATTTCGGCTATTTCCATCACACTCAAAAAACGTTTCTGATAATCAGACGGAGGATCAAACAGTGTTCCCTCCTCGCTATTGCATTTAGCCATAATATCTCCAGTGGTTCTGGCCATTTGCCCAACTTCAGGATACCAATCACGCCACACATAAGCACTTATACTCAAAACAATATCTCTACCACTATTATTTAACAGATTCCGCCATTTCTCATAGGTCTGTTTAACAAGATCTTCATTCCAGCCATCTGCATATTTGCACTTATCAAGTTTGATAAAATCGAGCCCCCAGTCGACAAATTGTTGCACCTGCACTTCCTCGTGACCAAATCCTCCAACAAAATCGCCACCACAATCGTGTGTACCAGGAACAGTATGTAATCCAAATTTTAGCCCAAGAGAATGTGCATAATCTGCCAACGGTTTAATTCCGTTTGGAAATTTTACAGGATGTGACAGCAACTCGCCATTGGGACCTAATTTGGTATCGCGCCAACCACCATCAATTACAAAATACTCGTAGCCGGCATCCAGTAATCCTTCGGCAATAATTGCATCCATGCATTCTTTAACAACTTCTTCGTTAACAGCATTTTTCCCAAACCAGTTCCAGCTGTTCCACCCCATTGGAGGAGTTGGTGCAAGTTCTTTAATCTGTTGCGAGAATATTTGCTGAGAAAAGAAAATAAGAATTATAAAAAGCATTTTTTTCATGATATAGTCTTTTAGGTAAAGTTTGTTATTTTAGTCAAAGTGTTTTACGTCAGGCCTTATTGACTAATTTTTCTATAAACTTAAGAGATACATCTTATAAAAAAAATACAGGTTAAATAATCAATTGATAATTCACCCTATTGTAAGTCTACATTCCTTTTTGAAATTATAAAAATACACAATGAACTTCCTGATCTGATTTTATCGAACAATTTACAACATATGCTTAGTTAATAAAACTTTCACCAATAACTACAAACCAATATAATAGATTGACATATTAAAAAACACACACCATCATAATTAAATCCTAAACACCTTTACAGCAACAAAATAACCTTAAAACATGAACAATCACAGTGAACAAAATAAAACTATCAACAATAAATGGTGAATTAATTCCCCCGACGCCCATATTATTAATGTTTTTATGCCTTTCTATTAGGTCTTTAATTATTATTTTTAGAACTAATTTTTATATGATGAATAGTAAGATAATTTTTATTTTGTTGTTTCTTTTTGCTTTAGAAACAACATTTGCGCAGAAGCGATTAAAGCTGGATAAAATTATTAGTACTCCTTTAATGGCTCAACCTCTCAGCATTACTTTTACCGACAGTCTGGAAATTATTTCCGGAGATGTTTTTCAGTATAGAAAAAAGGGAAGTAACCATACATGGTCTAATTGTCCGGCCGAAGCAACAGGAACCCATAATATAAGCTGGAAGAAAAACAAAGATGGTAAAAGTGTTTATTATGCTGTTGGAACAAATAAAAACCAATTGTTAAAATTCGACGATATCAATCGTCTCCCCCGGGTGTTTACAACAGAAGATATTCCTGAACTGTTACGCCCTCACGATATTTTATTCAATCCAAAAGACGGTTATTTTTATGTAATAAATTCTGATGGAGTTAGTGAAAAAAAATACCTGTTACGTTTTAAGGATTTAGAAAAAGGGTATGAAAAGTTAGATATAACTTCAATCATTCCCCATAAAGATTATGCTTATGCAAGGGCAATAACACTATATAAAAACAAAATATATATTGTTTTGTCGAGTTACGGAGAGGTGATTCGCATTAATAATTTTGAGAAAGGCACATATACTTACCTGGGATACAAGGACAGAAAGCCAGCCGCAGCAGGTTCTTTTTCCAAAACCGGAAATGTTCTTAACGATGTGGCGTATTTTAAGGGTTATTGGTATGGAACTAATTTCTTTTGTAATGAATATGGGAAAGGAACTGATATCAACGAATTTAGATTTATTCGTTGGAAATCGTGGAAAGATTTTGAAGACGAGAAATTTGAGGATATGAGTTTTCTTATTCAGGAAAATGAAGTCCCCTATTTTATTTCCATAAATGACGGAAAAATGTATGTCGCAACATTTTCTGAAGATTCGTCTCTCCGTATTTCAAAGCCATCTGAATCAGGAAAAATATATGTATTACAGGAATAAAAAAGCACACTGTTCAGATCGAACAGTGTGCTTTAATATTTATGGGATTCAGTGTTTAAATGAATTCGGTAAGGTTTCTAATTAATACGATATCTAAATTTATCTGTGAAGCGTTATTCGCAAGGTGTTGAATTAATTTTCTGCAACCTTCGGAAGTGCCTTCCACCATCAAATGCAGTATTCAAAAAAATCAGCGTAATTGCATTTGCCTTTCTTTCGGTAAGAAACCGCGCCGGCAAACACAAAACATTCGCATCGTTGTGTTTTCTTGCCAACATTGCAATTTCTGTCTCCCAACAAACAGCAGCACGAATATTTTCAGATTTATTTGCCGTAATAGCTACGCCCTGAGCACTACCGCACAACAAAATTCCAAAATCAGCTTCTTTATTGTCAAGTGCTTTTACAACCGGGTAAACACAATCCGGATAATCTACTGATTCTTCTGAGTCGGTTCCAAAATTAGTTATATTATAATCCAATTCTTCCAATAAAGATTTTAATTCCTGCTTCAACTGAAATCCTGCATGATCATTACCTATTGCAATCTTCATTTTGTCTATTTCTAATTTTTATATTAAAATGTTTTCTACTAAAGAAATTTTCCCAAATTATCGAATCGTTGGATATAATCTTCCACTGACTTTCTAATTACCTGATGAGCATCTTCAACTCCGTAAATACCGGCAATCTCTGTGTCCTTTTCTTCTCCAGGCATATCCTTGTAAGTAAGAAAATAGTGCTCTAATCGTTGAATTACAATTTCAGGAACTTCCGAAATATTTTTAAAGTGACCATAAACCGTATCATTCCTGAGAACTGCAATTATCTTGTCATCTGCCTGGTTGCCGTCAATCATTCTAAATCCGCCAATGGGAATCGCGTTAACCAGTAAATCGCCATGAGCCAATGTTTTTTCGGTTAACACACAAATATCTATCGGATCGCCATCTCCCACGATTCCGGTTTTCCCGGTTTTATCGCAGCACAAGTCACCAACTCCTTTTCCACAATAGGTTTGCGGAATAAAACCGTAAAGCGCCGGAACTACATTCGAAAACTTTTGGGGACGATCAATTCTTAGGTAACCACTGTCCTTGTCAATTTCATACTTAACGGTGTCCGTAGAAACTACTTCTATAAATGCTGTTAATTCTTCAGGGGCTTTATCGCCGATAAAAACTCCGTGCCAGGGATGGGATTTATAACGCAAACCCATTAAACGCCCTATGGGATCTGATATTCTGTCAAACATATCTAACTTGATTTAATCTATGTCTTATTATTTTTACGAGGTTGTTTCAACACTATTTATCAGGGGATGCTTGTATTTAATTCTTTTATTTATTCTGAACACTTATAACTTTTTGTGTTTGGACTGATCCGTCAGCATAATTAATTGTCACGAAAAAAGTTCCGGCGTGTAAATTCTCTCCAACATTCAGAACGGCTGTCTTATCAACAACATCAAGTTGTTCAAGTACTCTTCCAGTCATATCCAGAAGTGTAATATTTGCTATCTTTTTTTGTGAGTGGACATTAAAAACTCCGGAAGAAGGATTTGGCCAAATAACCAACGAATTATCAAACTGATATTCGGCACCATTTGACGTTATCTTTTGAAATTCTATTTGATGAATTGTAATCAATGATTTAAAATCAAAGCCAAGCAATTGAACCCCTTTTTCCAGATTAATATTGGTATATACATCGCACCAGCTGTTATCTGTATTATTTTGTCCAACATTCACTGTTTTGATTTCATTCCCATTTATCAGAATAATCATATTTTTCTTAGATGTCGAAGCCGGCACTCTTAAACGGATAGTATAGGTTCCCGCTTCAGTAACATTAATCGGATAGTTAACCGATCCGTAAGCATTCCGTAAACTTATGCCTCCATCTGTATCATCAGAATCGATAATATAATTTGATGTTCCTGCCCGATAATCCTCAACAGGTATCGAACCCGGAACGGCAAAAGCCGCTTTAACATTAAAGTTTAGAACGCTCGATTCTATCTGAACACTGTCATTATCAGTAACCGTTGCATAAATTGAATGTTCACCAATACTAAAGTTGCTAAAATACTTACTTGCAATGTCGTCTGTAAGTAAGGAGTCATTTTCGTAAACTTCAACTTTTTTTATGATGCCATCGGGATCAGTAGCCTCAAGAACGGCTACGGTATCAAGCTCACAGAAATAATTTTGTTGGTTATAAAAAGAAAATTCTATATCAGGTTCAACATTGTGTTTATAAAGCATTGAACTGGTAATAATATCCTTGCTTAAAGAAGCACTTTCAACAGAAACATTTAACGATTGTGTGTTCCCGGCTTTTGTAATGTATGCTAAAAACAAGGTATGTTTACCCGACATAAGGTTGATACTTCCTGATTGTTCTCCTTGTCCATCTTTCGTTTCAACAACCAAAACATCATCAATAAATAACTGTGCTGCCAAACCGGCATTTAAAGTGAAAGTATAAGTCTCTTTATCGGGAACATCAACAAAACCGGTATACCTAAGAGCATAATCAGTTTTATTGGTTGCCGGTAATTCAAGCTTCGAAGGATAATAGGTTTCTGATAATTTGATGGTATTAAAAACCGGGATCGTATCGAAAATACCTTCGTATAATTCGCACTTCAAACCCTGATTAATATTAAAAGGGTGTGTTGGATAATAATACCCATCGGTGCTAACAGTTAATTTAAACGAATAATTGAATCTTCGGTCGGGAGCTGATTCTCCATCGAGAGCAAATGCAGAAATATCGTCAAGACTTTGGGGATTATCGGCCCAATGAAAATAAAACTCGGGAATAACATCGCTCATTCCAATAAGAGAACGAGGTATCCCTATTTCCATTTCTGTTCCCGAGTATTTGTATGCAATTGTATGTATATCTCCCCAACCATTTGGAGTATAAGACTGCATACTGGTTACACTGTCCGACGAAGGAGCTTTGTTTATCATCCAGTCATAACCTTCCCAACCCGTTTTTTTATTTCTGTCGGCATCAATAAAAAGCAGCATCCAATTCGGATCGTTATGATTTGTAAGATCGCGAACCGTTTTTACATAGAAAAACAAACTATCCTTGTCGAAAGTAACTTTGCTGCACATAATATCGTTTCGTCCGGTTGTATTGGTATAATGCAATCCTCCGTATCCATTATGGTCGCGGTGCCGTGTATCACCAATCGCATCGTGAAATTCATGAGTAATTGCGTTCCAATCACTAAAATCATTGTCGATATTTATATCGCTTACAACTTCTCGAATAGTTTGACGATGAACTCCTTTGTATTTTCTGATATTCTGAACCATTTGCATGTAATAATTATCAGAATAGCCTCCTTTCATCGGTTGTATCGTTCGGTTGAATTCACCATTGTATTGATCGACAAAATAGAAATTGTTATTCGTCCTGCGCATAAACGGATTTACAGCGCCATCGTGGAATTTGCCAGCAGTCCATTCATTCCAGTCATTCAGGTAAAGGAAATCAGGGTCTGATGCAAGCGCCTCATCCCAGCGATCCTGGAAATAAATGCCATAGCCTTCCGGATTTTTCACCGTTTTCCCTAACCATGGCACATATGTATCAACGGGCAGATCATATTCGTTAAGCAAGGGTTCACCATTTTCACGAGTCCAGCATTTTCCAACTAAACCAGAAGAATGCTGTGCTGGTGTTACTGCCGCCTGCTCCTTTCTTCCATTATGTGTTGAAACTAAATCATCAGGATCTAAATTTTTTACTAAATCATCATGCAGATTATAACCAAAGCTCCAGTTGTCTTCTGTTCCAACGTAACGTTGTCCTATCCAATAGTAATATCCCCACCACATGTTTCGTTTCGAAAAGAAATCTTTTACTTCCTGAGAATAATCGGTATAATATTCCTTTGTATAATAAGGATCGCCATAATGCGGATTGTCAGGATTAGTTACAGCATCCGCATCGTAATGAGGATTGGGATGAAGTACTTCGCGGCCGGATCCATCCAACAGTGGTTTTGCATTATAGAGTAACAGAGGTTTATCGTTCCAATAAAACCAAAGGTCTTTATAACGTTCCGTTTTATAGAAAGCTTCATATAATTGCTGAACTACATTTATAACCTGTCCGTTAAATGCCCAAAAACAAAATTTGGGAACTTTGTTTCCTTCTGCTTTTATTTTCTCCATGGTACTAAAAAGAACCTCCCACTCATCCCAATACATTACAGCGTTGGTAACATCCAGGATAAGAACGTCAACACCGGCATTAGCAAGCATGGCCATATCTTTTCGTATGACGAATTCATCCTGGCTAAGAAAATAGCCCATTTCGGGTTCTCCCCAGTGATAACTGTAACTATTGTAATGCCATAAAGGATCGTAAGCATCCATACGAGCATTTGGATTAGCTTCCAAAATTTTAGTTACATCGGCATAGTATGGACTTGAAAATCGTGTGTAATGGCTCTGAATATGCCACGTTATATAAAAAATTCCGACGACTCTTTCTTTGTCAGTCTTTACCGGCCCCACTTCATTGTAATCAGGCAATGTTCTTCCCAAATTATCTGTTGCAACCCAGGTATCCGAATAAAGATCCCTGAACGGACTCTCGAAGATATCGCTGTCAGTAGTTTGAGCAGATAGTTTTAACTGTAATAGCAAAATAAAAAACGAGATTGATATTATTTTTAACTTATTCATTTTGAGAATTTTATTCGATTTAATTACTCATTAGAATCGTATAATTTCCTGACGGGAAATGATATAAGGTTTTATTATCTAACTTTTGGGATATTCTGAAGCTACTTTCATCCAAAGGCTCTTTATTAATCATCAGCGTCTTATCATTAGGCAAGGCAACCAAACCGGATGAATTTGCCGGTATATTAATCTGCCATTCGATATCCTTATTTTTATGTTTCCAACTGCTAAGAATTGTTCCATATGGAGATTCTATCGAAGCTTTGGCCCAGTCCATTAAATCCATAAACAAAGGTTCAAACCGAACAACTTTGTAACCATATCCTTTGGAATCTGTTCGAATGCCAGCAATATCTTCATAAAAACAAATGTCGTAACCGGCCTGCATCGGATGATTATGCGAAATATCGCGGGCACTTTCTTCACTTTCTTTATTTATCGGTAATATTTCCCAAAGGGATGTTGCGTTGGCTTCGTTCCACATCCTGGCAAAACTGTTTTCACCCGTTTTAGTAAACATTTTATAAGCCGCCTCTGCATTTCCATAACGAGCCAGCATGCTGCCAATACGCCCAATCCCGAAAATTCCACAGTGCATAAAACCATCGTGTTTCTCATTCATATTCCGAACTACCGCATTAGCCACAACCTGCTCGTCGCCCTGCGGAACGAGACCAAAGTCGAGAGCCATAACATTTGCAGTCTGGCTTCCAAATGTCTTTTCAGAAGCGTCGTACATGGTGGATAACATTTCTGCTGCGATCAACTTCTTTTCGTTAGTATATTTTTTTGCATCGAAATCATTACCCAGCAATTGCGCCACCTGAGCCATAATGCAAACATCGAGGTAATGAAAAGCAGTGGAAGTAAATTCGATTGGGGTACCAACACTGTCGTCTCCTACCGGAGGACACCAGTCTCCCAGCCCCTGGTAAACGATATGCTTTGTTGTCTTGTTGTATTTGCCGGTGCGCTCCGGATTACTGGCTAAACCAGAAACATAATCTGTCCATTGCTTCATCTTTGGGTAAAATTCTTTCAACACCTCTGAATTTCCGTAGTAAACATACAACCACCAGGGCAATTGAACGATGGCAGTTCCCCAGTCGGGAGAAGCCACCCCGCAAAGACGTTTTCCGGGAGCAATCATGTAAGGCAAACCCGACGGTTTTTCAGTAAAATAAAAGGTCGTATTAAATCTTTCGTGGAACAGCGTATTCTCTTCCTCAGGATTTGCTCCCGAACGGATGTCGTTCAGGTACTTTTCCCAGAAGTTATTCATCTGCAAATTTACATTTACCATTTTCACATAAGCATGAGAATCGCCCAGCCATCCACATTTTTCGCGATCGGGGCAATCAGTTGGAATGCCATGAACGTTGCTAAGAACAGTCCGCATTGCCAGTTCGTGCAATCTGTTGATTTGTGGCTCCGAACATTCAAATGTTCCCGTATTTTCCAAATCACTATGCACTACAACCAGACTTAAAGTAGAAAGATCGGGAGTTCCTTTAAAACCGCTAAGTTCAGCGTAACGAAATCCGTGATAGGTAAAACGAGGCATCCAACTCTCAATTCCAGAGCCTTTGCAGGTATATTCATTCTCGAAAATTTTTCCGTGATGAATCCAACCAAATGTCGAAAAATCCAGGCTTCCATCTTTGTTTGTTTCTTCTGCCATCCGAATACGAAGCTTTGCACCCGTGGGTTGTTCGGCTTGCAGTTGGGCTATTCCGGCAGCGTTAACTCCAAAATCAAAAATCCAGTTGCCCGAAGGATCCTGCCACATTTCAACCGCTTTAATCACCTGCTTTTTTCGGATCGGATTTATCAACTGAGGAAATAATTTGGGAGGCATTCCATCTTTTGCCAGCAATGCGTTTTTCCAATCATCTGTATTAAAATCCGAAGAATTCCATCCGCCAATTTCCTTCCGGGCATCGTACGATTCTCCCAAATAAATATTTGATTTTAAAACAGGACCTTCCTTCCATTTCCAGCTCTCATCGCTGGCAACAATATCTTTCAACCCATTGCAATAAATAATTACCAACTGCGCCCTTAACATAGGAGAACCATAACTAAAAGGGGCTCCTATCCAGGCTGCATCCTGGGAGAACCAACCGTTTCCCAGCATCGCACCTATACAATTCTCCCCTTCCTTTATCAGATTTGTAACGTCAAAGGTGCTATACAAGGCATACTGTTCATAATTTGTCTGGGCAGGATCCAAAAAACGGGTTGAGTCAATCAACTGTCCATTCAAATAAATTTCAGCTGCACCCAAACCGCAAAAATATAAGGTAGCCCGATCAATTTCGGCCTCCGGCAATTCATTCGTCTTAAATGATTTTCGGAAGTAAGGCAAGGCAAGTTCTTTTGAATAGGGGTAAGTAATCCATTTGCCTGCCCATGATTTTTCCTGTAGCAACCCTACAGAAAAAGATGCAGAGGCACTCCAGTTGCAAACACTTCCCAAATTATCCCATACCCGAACACGCCAGAAGTACTTTCCGGTTTCCTCGAGTGAAATATTGTCAGGCACAATATTAAATTGCGCATCAGATGCATGCTTTCCGGATTTCCATACATCGGCTTTTCCACTGGTCAACAAATCTTCGGAGCTTGCTATTTCTAATTCCCAGAAAGTTTGTGCAACTCCTTGTTTTGATGTTTCTATTTTCCAGCTAAACGATGGGCTCTCAATTCCTTCAGGATTGACCAGATTGCAACACCGAAGATCAGATACCTTGAATTTTTCATTCCGTTGATTACAACCAGCGAATAAAACAGCCAAAAGAAATAGAAGATAATATCGAAATCCCAAAACGCGTCGAATAGCCATTATTAATGTTTTTTACAAAAAAGGTAACTGTTATTTCTTCCAAATCAGACGATAATTGAATCTTCGGTTAGGGGCAGTATCTCCGTGTGTACAAAGAGAAATCGGATCTTTCAGCTCTTCTGGATTATCGGTCCACTTAAAATCAAAAGTAAACTGGTCATCGGTCAATCCCAGAAGGTTACGAGGAACTGCCAACTCCAGTTGTTTTTTTGACGTTTTGAATTCAAGTTCAGCAACTTCTTCCCAATTACCCTCATCGTAACGCATTAAGGTTGTTGTTTTTGAGTTCTTCACACGCTTATTTATTATAAAATCGTAACCGTACCAACCTGTTTCCGGATTTTTATCGGCATCAATTAACAGCAGCATCCAATTGTTATCATCCGTTGGCTTACTTAAATTATTACTTGTTTCAGCATAAAAAGAAATTACCTTTTTGCCAACTGCCACTTTTGCGGTTATAATATCGTTTCGCCCCGAGCTGTTTACGTAGTGAATATCGGCATACCCAAGCGCATCGCGATGAAAAATATCGTTCTGGGTATCCCTGAATTCATTTTTTATTTTATCCCAATCAGAAAAATTTCCATCGATTTTTATTGATGTGAAACCAGCCTGTTCCGGTATCGGTCGCACACCTTTATAGCGACGGATATTTTGTGCCATCTGCATGTAATAATTGTCGGTGTAACCACCTTTCATCGGGCTTACAGTACGGTTGAATTCAGAGTTGTACTGATCGACAAAAAAGAAAGAATTATCACGGCCAAGCCAGGCCATCTTGCCTCCGTCTTCAGGTTGGTATTTTCCGGCAGTCCACTCGTTCCAATCGTTGATATACAGGAATTGTGGTTCGGCTTCCAAAGCTTCTTCCCAGCGTTCCTGGAAATAAATACCATATCCAACCGGGTCTTTAACGGTTTCTCCCAACCAAGGGACATATGCAGAATCAGGTAAATCGTATTGGTTCAATTTGGGTTCTCCATCCTTTTTAGACCAAGATTTCCCAACGCCCATATTTTCACTGGTCATAGTAACAGGATGTTGTGCCGGAGTAACTGCAAACTCTTCTTTTGTCCCTTTATGTTTCGATATAAGTTCTTCCGGAGTCATCGATTTAACTTCTTCATTGGCCATGCTGTATCCAAAACTCCAGTTATCTTCAGAGCCAACAAAGCGTTTGCCTGCCCACTTGTAATAGCCCCACCACATGGTGCGCAGTGTAAAAAACTCTTTTACCTCTTTGGTGTAATCCTGGTAAAACTCTTCCGCATAATCCGGATTGCCAAAATGAGGATTGTCTTTATCGTTTTTGGCAGCTGCATCATAATGTGGATTCGGATTTTTTACTCCGCCGCCATTCGCATCTACCGTAGGTTCTCCATTGTAAAGTAGCAAAGGCTTTCCGTCCCAGTAAAACCAAAGGTCAGTGAACTTTTCTTCTTTGTAAATACGATCGTACAAATCCTGAACAACTGTAATTACAGGACCGTTAAAGGCCCAAAAAACAAATTGCGGCACCTTATTTCCTTCTGCCTTCATCTTTTCCATTGTCGAAAAAGTAAGCTCCCATTCATCCCAGTAACGCACGGCATTGGTTACATCCATTACCAAAACATCAACACCCGCATCAGACAGCATCGACATATCTTTACGAATCACATATTCATCCTGACTTAGAAAGTAACCGTTTTCAGGCTCTCCCCAATGATAGAAACTTTCAGTCCAAAGCCGATTATTTGCTTCGAAACGGGCATTTGGATCTTGCTGTAGAATTTGTGTAACATCTGCAGAATATGGTTGTTTTAGCGAAAGGTAATCTTGAGTATGCCAGGTAATGTAAAAAATTCCAACTACGCGGCGCTGGTCATCTTTTACCGAACCGACATCAGAAAACGAGGGCATTTTACGGCCCAGCGCATCGTTTGCCACCCAGGTGTCCGGATAAATATCACGATAGTACATGTCCTTATTTTCAGAAATCGACGAAGTGTCTGTTTTCTCCCCTGTGCGGCAGGAAGTAACTCCCAATGCCAACATTAGAATAAAAAGAAATAATTTAGATTTTAGAATTGATTTCATATTTTGTGTTTACATTTTAATCTTCCTCTGTTTCTCAACTATTTACAGAACATCATTTAAGAATATAACTGACTGGTATTTTACACGTTGAATGACTATCGGTCCAAATAACCCTGAAGGCTGCAATTGGCAGTCAGCATTGTATTCGTTAACAGGGAATTGCTATCTAAAAAAAAAGTTGAAAATAAATAACCGGAAGAAGTAATAATTTTCTATTTTTCAAAGTTTCCATATTCAATTCGGTGTTGATTAAATTATCTACCTTTCAGAAATCTCCACTAAAGGAATTTGTCCATTCATATTTTGAAAATGCCTTTTAGTTCACAATAAGTTTTAGAGTTTTCTCTCCCTTATCATAGCACACCTTTACCAGGTAAAAACCTGATTTGAGGTTGGATATATCAATTTTCTTTTCATTTTTGATTTCCATTATCACCTTACCTTCCAGATTCGAAACTACTATGGTAAATTCATCACGGTCAATCACCACTGATAGCTGTTCGGAGGCAGGATTTGGATATATTAATACATGGGGTTTACTTGTGGTTTCATTTATACCTGTAACATCTGCATCTTTTGGGTATAACTGAGGTTGAGGGATAACCTCACGTGCCTGGTTTTCACTTTCCCATTCAAGCTTAACAGAACCTTCATCAGTTTTATTTGCATAATCGATCTGAATAGGTACTTTCTCGTATGCTTTAAGTTCAACAGATGTACTATGAGTCAGACCTGCATCGTTTGTTGTCCAGGCATCAATAATTAGCTCATTATCTAAATACACCCGTGTTAAATCGTCAGCCGTAATACTTATTGTATACAATTCAGTAAACAGAGGTTCAAGGTATCCTTCCCACCGGGCATTCCAAAAAGTACTCCTAAGATTACATCCGGGAGATTCGTTAGCTTTCCAATTGTGATAGACAATTGAATCTACACTACCACAAATTGAATCTACAAACCAGGTTCTTCCTCCTATTGACCCTTCAAATAAGCTCATAAAAAGCCCTGTTCCGTCTCCAGGATACACAGCATTCTTTTCCTCAAAAACTATCTTGTCAAGGAGAAGTCCTCCATTGGCAGATTCAACAAATACTTTTAATAAGTGTGAGCCTGAACTTAATCTTACATCCGTTGAAATACTCGCCCATTTATCTTCTGATCCGGTATTCGGCAAAATTAAATCTTTACAAATTGTATCTGAATCTATAAGTAGCGAAATGCGTTGACTATCAGTCGTTGTTGCATAATACACGGTGGCAGTAAATATTCCAATTGCTTTTACATCGACCGTGTACTCAAGCCATTCGCCATTATACATATCGGTTACAAAATATTCATCTGTACCTTTTTCTTTAATATCTACAGACTCACCCGTCCTATAAGTTCCACCCGTATTACTTATATCCAAATCACGATAACCATCTCCATTATCAAAATCCTCCATTTCAATAGTTCCGGGAATCGACATATCCTTATATGGTGTTTGAGGTGTGCTTATACTTCTAGTGCTGAAATTGAAATTAAACCTTCTGTCAGGAGCAGATTCTCCATCGAGAAAAAATGCTGAGATATCATCGAGGCTTAGCGAATTATCAGCCCAATGGAAATAAAATTCAGGAACTGAATCTGCCATCATAAGAGCTGTACGAGGCACGCTAATTTCCATTTCATTTCCAGATACATGATATGAAAGATTTGTTGCATCGCCCCATCCTGTAGGTGTATATGTTTGCAGACTAGTCTGAGAAGATGAAGAAGGAGCCTTGTTTATCATAAAATCATATCCTTCCCAACCAGTACCTTTTTTACGATCTGCATCTATAAACAACAACATCCAATTATTGTCGGTATAACTTGTAATATCATCCACTGTTTTAACATAGAAATATAAATTGTCATCGTCATATATTACCCGAGATTCAATAATATCATTTCTACCCGAAGTATTCACTAACTTATCATTTGGATTATATCCGGGGAAATCGCGGTGAGTTACATCACCAATTGGATCATGAAATAATGGTTGAATATCAGCCCATTCAGAAAAATCCCCATCAATTGAAATGGTAGTAAGAGAAGAAAAGGATTGTGGTTTTTCCATTCCTTTAAACTTACGGATATACGATAACATCTGGTAATAATAATTATCCGTATGACCACCCTTCATAGGAGCAATATCTCTATTAAACTCTTGGTTAAACAAGTCAACAAAGTGACTATCTCCATTTACAATAGAACGCCCGGCAAATATGCTGCTACCACTATCCCAAATAAAACGTTGAGCAACCCATTCATTCCATTGAGTAATCATTATCACTTTGGGGTCTACTTCCAATGCCCAATCAAACTGTTCTCTGAAACACAAGCCTTGAGCTGTATAAGGCGTTAAATAGTCAGAATCAACTTCTGGTTCCTCTCCATTATGATAACTTTTACCTAAAGAAATATTTGGATGCGATGCTGTAGCCACTGCTATCTGTTCAGGAACATCTGGATTAGTATTCCAACCATAATCCTGAGGATAAGTATCCACCCACTGCCAATGGTCAGGGTTATTCTTTGTATCACTCCAAGCCCAGCTAAATTTAATGGTAAAGAAATCTTTTACTTCAGGACGTAAGACTGAATCATCTTTATCTCCTAAGATAAGTGGCTTCCCATCCCACATAAACCACAGGTCCTTAAATAGATCATCAGCATAAATATAATCATATAGTTCATTCATAACCCTACCGCTATAAGCATGAGTAGTAAATACAATAGCCGGAGTATAAATTCCTTCTGAACGCATTTCCATCGAAACTTTACATAATTCCATAACTGTATTAATATAAAGCTGAGAATTGGTTACATCCAAGTAAATAAAATCCACATGAGCATTCGCTAACATTTGTAAATCGTGACGGATCACCCAAGGATCTTCTGAACGGTAATATCCATATTCAGGTTCACCCCAGAAATGGAAAGCATAAAGGGGGCCCCAAGCCGTATTGGAACTACTAAGAGGATCTGATGGATAGTTTTTCAGTATTTCCGGGATACTATATACTGTATTACCATGGAATCCTTCCCATATATAATAGAACACACCAATATATTTTTCATCACGAGTATCTCCTACTTCGTCATAAGTTGGAAGAGTTCTACCAAGAGCATCTGTAGCGACCCAATCATCAGTATAAATTTGACTATTAGGAGATACATTTGCTGCTTGTTCATCACCCACATAAAATCTTCTTATTACGTCATCTGCCGGTCCATATGTTGTATAGTCTCCACTTTGTTTTGCTCGAATATAAACAATACCGGTTTCTCCTGTCAAAGTAACGGTTTTTCCTGAAATGGTTGCAGGACCTTCATCAACAACAAAAGAAACGTCTAGTCCCGATGAGGCAGAAGCTTCCAAATCAAAAGGTGCATCAGTAATGCATTTTTTTCCAATACTATTAAACGCGATCGTTTGTTTTTCCAAATTTTTACCTTTTATTTCCACATTGAATAAACGTAAAGACGCATCACGTTGTGCTACAGATAATCGTCCCACTTTCTCAACTTCCATTCCCGAAAAAGTACCGGCAACACTCATATCCGAACTATATACAATACCAGAAGTATAAACATTACTTGTTAGTTCTATGAGTGCAGCAGGATTATCATTGATGAAAACATATATTGATGATCCATAATCTTCAACTCTCATAATTATAGCACCTGCACGAAGATTAGGAACAGCATCTGGAGCAGGAACAGCAATACGTGTAAATGCCGTATTATTATTTACATACACTCCTGTAAACTGTACCATTAAGGAAGAACCATCATCAGAGGGGAAAAAAGCAATACCTTCACTGTTAAATCCGGGATCTCCTTTTGGAGCTTGCTGCATAACATCAATATCAGTAGCAGGTATAGCTCTAATAACAAGACCACCTCTGCTACTTCCAGCACTATAATCTATTTTAGCCTCAAAACTATATGGTGCAGAATAAATATTATGCGTTGCAATAACACGTTTTTCAGACCATACAAATTGCAAGTAACCAGAAGCAATGTCAGATGCTGTAAAAGAACCTGGAATCATAGTTTCCCACTGATTATAGAATGCTGTTTCATTCCACGAACCTGTAGTAAAATCCTGTTGATACTGAGTTTCCAAAGTTAAAGCCGGACGTTCATCCCAAATTTGAGAAAATGCATTGAATTGTAATAAAAGAACAAAAAAAGATATTGATATAATATTTAACTTATTCATTTCCTGGACTTTAGACAATTGAGTTTATAGGATTATTACTTTGAAGATTTTCATTTTAGAAATGGAATGAAATAATCCTTTTACATTAATAAATTAAAGATGAAATAGTAACAGGTCCGAACAAACCTGAGGCTTGCAACGGGCTGTCAGCATTGTATTCGTTAACAGGGCACCATGTTTCTCGCTGGCTTTCGGGTAGTTTCAAATCACCAATGAGTCTGTTCTTCCAGGTATTTACCACATCAATTCGTAATGTATTTTTTCCTGCTTCTATAAAATCAGTTATATCGAGTTGATAAGGAGGTGTCCAAACTCCACCAACATACTCATCATTTAAATAAACTTTGGCCATAGCTGTTAAATCACCCAAACTAATGAGAATCCTTTTGTCAACCGGCAAGGCATTTATATTAAACGTTTTTTGATACGAAGCACTTCCTGAATAGTATTTAATTTGGTCGTCGGCAGATTGTGTCCAATCGATTAGAGTATTAAAAGTTACAGGTTCTTTTGGTCCGCGTTGCGATTCATCAAACTGCACTTTCCAATCCTGATTTAAGTCTGCAAGAATGGTTGCCTTGGGATAATTAGCATCGATATTTTGTGTCCTGGCTTTTCCGGCTTTTTTTCGAAAAACAATGAACACACTTTCTAATGGAGCTAGTTTTAGAGGGACAGATGTTGTATTTTTAAATTGCTCAAAGGCAGGCAATTCCCTTATTTTTCCTGTAGTTGCGTCCCAAAGTTCAGGTTGGTATCCACTTATTCTGAATTCAGGTGTAACCAGTTTTGTTTCTTCGGTTTGGTTACTCACGAAATAAACTTCAGCACCACTCAATGTACGATGACCAAAATGAACACTTCGGTCTTCAGGAAGCTTACAATCGGGGACGCAATTAATCAATGCGAAAGTCTCTGTCATCGATAGTCCATTCATGATTAATCCTTTACCCACTTTACGAGTCTTTAAATTCACACCATCAACATCGCCCCACAATTCCGCAGCCATTTTAGCAACCTGTTGATCTGCTTCAGGCTGGTTCTGCTGACTGGGTGAACGTGTAGGTGCCGGCCCCAATACAACTGCTCCGTCATTAACAAGCTGTTTGATTTTAGCCAGTAATTCGGGGCGCATGGTTTCGAGTTTTGGCAAAACCAAAATCCGGTATTGAGTTCCATGTGGCAGTGTTAACAGTCCATCTTTAACAGTCATATTTTTTTCAATCACTTCAGCATTCATATAGTCGTACTGATAACCTACCGGAAGTTCAGGATCGGTTATTCCTGTCATTTTAGGAACATCCTCTCCAATAAAATAAGCTGCATCGGCCACATTCAATCCTTGCTGAAGCATATAGTTCGAGCGTTTCAGATAATCAACAAAAACATCCATTTGTTCGAACCAGATATTTTTCCGGTTGAACTCGTTTCCAAACCAGGCATTCACACCAGGATTTTTATCTTCATATGGCTGCGAAATGTAAACATGCAAAAGTGTGTTGTTGATTCCTTCTGCAAAAAAACGATCAGTGCGCTGTTTGAACCTGGCCGGGTACCTGCTGAAAGAACCTCCGGCAACAGTATTCGATTCGGCAGATATTTTTGTTTTTCCATAAATATGCCCGCAGGAAGTTGCTGCTCGGTTTTCAATATCCCCGAGTTCGCCTTCGCTCCAGTATTCGCCGCCAATCTCATCCGACTGACCGCCATACATCAAAAACTCACTTGGGAAGCCCCAGTGTCCGTAACATTCGAGCCATGTCTTCAGTCCGTGTTTATGACTTACATCGCGCAAACCACCCACATAATCGTAGGCTACTTTATCGGCTACCATCCGGCGAATGTCCCACAAAAAGCGGTCGGATTCCAACTGGCTGTTCACTACAAAACCATTGTAAACCGGTAAAAAAGGTAGCGGATCGTAGCCATAACGTTCTTTAAATTCATTCAAGAAGTCGTCAGTAAAATTCTGTCCTCCGGTTTCGTAACTATCCTGAACCACCACTTTAAAGGTTTTTCGGTCGGCTTCAGGAATGCGCTTCATTATCTCGCCAATGTATGCGTAGAAATGTTTTTCTACGTGCTTTTTACTCATTTTATCAATTTCCAGACCGGTTGCTTCGGGCGATGCCGGGGCATTGGTAACACCGGTTGGTGTCATTCCCGTTCTCAGAATCACCCAGTTTCCTTCAGGCACTTCCCAATTCAGAGTACCATCGGCAGACAATCGCAGTGACAGGTCAATTACCTGGGAGGCATCAATTAAAGCATCTTTTTCTCCGGGTTCTGGTTGTTGGCGCCACTGATAATCTTTCCAGTATGGCAGCGGCGTTTGAAACATTTTTGCCAGTGTTTTTTCAGGGTAACGTTCTACCCGGGCGGCAGACGATAATTCCACTTCAGCTAATCCCATTTCCGCATTAATATTCTTCACAATAACACGGAATGAGGTTGCGGTAACAGGAGCAAACGACACAACCACCGGAGCAAATGGGTTGAAGCCAACATTTAAAGCAGCATTAAACCTGTCAATCTGAAATTCTGAAATCGTACGATACGTGCCGTTGCTTTCTTTCACCTGAAGTACTGCCGGATTGTTTATCCCTGATTCTAGAGGAACGATTGAAAGACTGCGCGCAGTAAAAGGCTTTTGGGCTTCATAATCGAGAATAAAATCACCATCGGCAGGAAAGTTCATCCCGGTAGTGGTATTCTTATCCGTAAGTTTTGATAAACCTGCTGCTTTGGGTAAAGAGCTAATACTTCCTGTTTTTGAATCAAAAACTTGGTCAAAGAATTTTGGTTCGGGATAGGCAATCACCTTTACATCCTGAAAATGTTCTACCGGGTTTTCGAGTTTCTGACTCAGCTTTTGTGGACCTTTTACATGCAATTCCGATGAAGCCAGATAACGCATTGCTTCGTTGGGGCGTACCCATGGGCCACCCGACTGGCTCCAGCCCGGAGAATTAAAGATGCCTATTTCAATGTCTAATTCAGTAGCCTTTTTAAGCGCTGCATGAAGGATATCCCACCACTCATTGCTGAATATTTTTACGTTTCCGTAAGGCACATCATCCTGACCGATGTAACCAATAAATGCCCGGTTAATACCGGCTTTTTTCATTGATATAAGATCGTTTTCTACTCCTTCTTTCGAAATATTATCTGAAATCCAGTACCAGTAAACACTGGTTTGAATGGAATCGGGTGGATTTACAAAAACAGTTTCTAACTCCTTTGTGAGATTATCACTTCCAGTTTGTTTACATGAAACAAAAAGTGATGATCCGAATATGAGAGAAACAATTACTACTAGATTAGCTTTCATTAGATGTGATTTATTATTAGTTGATTTATCCGTCTATTAAGTGTTATTCTCAAAAAATAACTACCATTAAGATATTTAAAATTAATTAATTCATTACAAATGAGACTTTTATTCTCATCATTACTACTTGTTTTATGAAAATAAACTCCCCTTTTCATTTACTTTTCCTTAAGCTCAAACTGATAGCGTCCTGATTCAATTTGAATATGAATTTCTTCATTCCTTACACTAATAGTTAATATTCCGTCAATATCATTTTCAAACTCTTTTCCATTCCAAATGAGTGTCTCACTTTCCGTTAACTTATAAGGTCTGTTACCCGGAATCTCCAACACAACTGTTCCACTTGTATTTGCCGGAATTTCCACATCATAGAACAACGTTTTGCCTTCTTTTTTCCAAAACAAAATAATGGTTCCCGACATGGTTTCAAGCGAAGCCTTCACACTGTTTAAACCACCAGGAATACAAGGCTTTAAATAAATGTGATGATAACCTGCAGATGTATTGCCTTCGAGAGGAGACTGGATGCCTGCCAGGTATTTGTAGAAATATTCGACTATCGAGCCAAACATCTGGTGGTTGTGCGAATTGGTTCCCTCCCACGCTTCAAGTAAGGTTGTTGCATTATTTTCAATCCAATACCCAAATCCCGGATATGTTTTTTGAGTTGCAACATCATATGCCAAATCAGAATAGCCAGCTTCAACCAACGTAGGCCACAAATATTTTGTCCCGATAATACCAGTATTCAAATGATTATTACGGCGGGAAATATCGTCAACGATTGTTTTTAATACTTTGTCTCTGTATCCTTCGGGAACGAGATCGCCTAAAATTGCAAGAAGCTGATAAGTTTGATACGTTTCTGTTGTCCCGTAATTGCAGGTTTCCGGATCGAAAAATTTCTGAACGAAAGCAGTTTTAATTGAATCGCTCAATAAATCCAAGTGCATCAAATCTTCTTTTGCTCCAATTTTCTTCGCAATCTCCGAAAGCATTTTTACATCGTAATAATAATAGAATGTATTAACTACCTCATGATTGGGACAGTCAGACTGTCCCGGAGCACACCATTCGCCCAACGAATACCAGTAGCCATCAAAATAATTGATAATGTAAGGCTCGTTCGGATTCTCATCGCTTTTTGCCAGATTATTCAGGTACTGAATGTAACGTTTCATGCCCGAATAATTTTCCTGCAGAATCTGCGTGTCGTTGTAGTAACAACTCATCCAGTAAGGAATTAAAATGTACGCACTTCCCCAGGCAATACCGCCTCCCATTCCACCAACCAACGTTGGGCAGGTATTTGGAATACGGCCGTTTGGTTCCTGAGCATCGTGCATATCGTTCAACCACTTTTTATAAAACGAAGCCATTTGAAAGTCGTGCATCGATGTTTCGGCAATCACTTGTCCATCGCCGGTATAAGCACCTTTTTCACGATGCGGGCAATCGGTCGGATTTCCAACAAGGTTCCCCTTTTGCGACCACACTCCAGCCTTGTATATTTTATTCAGCAACGAGTCGGATGATTCAAAGTATCCGGTACGCTCTATGTCCGAATGAACAACACGCCCCGCAACGTTTATATTCGTTAAATCAGAATGATCGCTTGTGGCAACTTCCACATATCGGAAACCGGTGTAAAAGAAACGAGGTTCGAAAACTTCTTCTTCCTCTCCTTTCAATGTATAATCGCTCCACGACTGCGAATGGTAAGTGTATTTTTCGCTCAGGCGGTCACCTTGCCCAAGCGGTTTTGCAAACAAACTGTCATTCAGTGTTTCAGCTCCTCTGATGCGAATTGTTTGACCGGGTTTGCCACTAACTTTAACTTGCCACCAACCTGCAATATTTTGTCCGAGATCGAACAGATAAACACCATCTTTCACTTTTACAGATGCTACAGGTTCGATGGTTTCTGTAACCTTTATTGGTGGTGACGACAGCGCAACTAATTTCCCTTTGGGCCGCTCTGCAGGAACGGCTTTCTCCCAACCTTTTTCAGAGTAATTGGCTTTATTCCACCCGGGTAATTCTTTGGTAGCATCGTAATCTTCGCCGCCATAAAAATTGTTGTAGGTAATTGGTCCGGGAGCCGTGGTCCACGAATCATCGGAAACAACCATTTCTTCGCTACCATCCTCGTATTTTATAATCATCTGAGTAATAAACGACGGATTGTTTTCGCGAGAACTTCCAATGCCATATCGTCCCGGAGTAGTGCGGTAATTATAAGCTCCATTGCCAAGCATCACGCCGGCGGCATTATTCCCTTTTGTGAGATATTCTGAAATATCGTAAGTAGAGTATAAGATACGTTTGTTGAAGTCGGTTATTGGCGGATCCATAACATGATCACCCACTTTCTGCCCATTCAAATACAACTCATAATAGCCACAGGCAGTTACATAAGCATAAGCACTTTTGACTTTCTTCTCAACTGAAAATTCTTTTCGGAAAAGAGGACTGGCATGCACAATCGCTGTTTTTGAAGTAACCCAACCGGCTTTCCAATCTGATGAATCAAGTAAAGCCGTATGAAAAAAAGCAGGTTGGCTCCAGTATTCTTCGTTTGTATTTGTAACAATCCGAAGCCGCCAATAATACGTTGAATTACTTTTTAAAGTGCGACCATTATAAGCGATATTTATTGTTTCATCCGAATGAATCGTACCTGATTCCCAAACATTTCCTTCCTTCTCTGAAATACTGTTACAGTCATCACTTACAATAATCTCATACGATTTTTGAGTTACTCCACGTTGATCGGATTCAAGAGTCCATGAAAAACGGGGATGTTGAGTTTCAATATCCAGCGGATTTTCGCAGTATTCACAAGAAAGTCTTGCAACAACATCTACGTTTCTTACAAAGGAGCATGTTGTTACTAACAAGCAAAGACTTGCCGCTATCCATATTTTCAATATCAACTTTATTTTCATCAACAGTTACATCCTTTTTTCCAATTCATCAAGTGTAATCACCAATAATCGCCCAAGTGGTTTTCCATCCCGGTAAGTGATGGCCCATATTTCGGAAGCTCCTTTCGGAATTTCGATGGGTTCGTTTTGATATTTTAGAGAGAAATTATCGGGGAATGTATGATCAAACGTATAGTAAACATCCAGGCCCTTAATTTCAAGTGTAAATACAATTTGTTTTTTCCCGTTATCACCGGAAATCATTTCAATGGCCGGATCGTAAATACTAGGTGCATAATTTACTTCGGCCTGATCGAAACGGGGAAACTGGGCTTCCATACGAGGCACAAATTCATCCCAATCGCGATTAACATTTGGCGACCAAAGCACTTCAGACAAAGCTAAACCACGGGGCCATGTCATATATTCCACTCTTCTGTAGTTCGGAATAAATTCCGTCCATACATTTCCTTGTCCACCCAATATAAACGAAGGATCGACTCCTTCAGGAACCGGTTCAAATTCAAAAACGCGCTTTGCACGTAAAGCTCCAAACGAAACCCGTTCAATATTCTTTTCACCTTGCAAATAATCTAAATAGCAATATGTAGTTGGCGACATTACAGCGTGATGACCAGTGCTTGCAGCCGTAATTCCACCTTCAATTCCACGCCACGACATTACTGTTGCATCCGGGACCAAACCGCCTTCAATTATTTCATCCCAGCCGATCATCTTTTTGTTTTTCGACCTTATGATTTTATCAACCCTACTCGAAAAATAACTTTGCAAAGCCGAAACGTCTTCAATCCCTTCTTCCTTCATTAACTTCTGGCATTTGGGACATTCAGCCCAATATCTGCGAGAAGCCTCATCACCTCCCATGTGAATATATTCGCCTGGGAAAAGAGAAGCAATTTCGCCGAAAACTTTATCAAGCATCTCATATACCTTTTCATTGCCCACACATAATTCGTTATCGCCAATATCTGTAATTCTTCCCCCTTCGTATACATACGTTGGTGTTCCCAGGCAGGAATATTCGGGATAAGCTGCAAGCAGTGCACTAGAATGCCCGGGGACATCAACCTCTGGCACAATAGTAACGAAACGATCAGCTGCATACTGCACCACTTCGCGAATATCATCTTGAGTATAAAATCCGCCATCTGTTTTGGACTCGTTCGGCTCTGCGGTTTCATAACCAGTATACAAACCGGTACGTTTAGCCCGCCATGCACCAACGCTGGTTAATTTGGGATACGATTTGATTTCTACACGCCAGCCATTGTTATCGGTTAAATGCCAGTGAAAAACGTTGTATTTGTATTTCACCATTTGATCGATAAACCTTTTTACTTCGTCCTTTGTGAAAAAATGACGGCTTACATCCAACATTAAACCCCGCCATCCAAAACGCGGATAATCGGTTATTTCGGCACAGGCAATATTTACTATCGAATCAGCCAGTACCGGAGAAATCATTTGCAATAACGTTTCAGAACCATATAAAAGTCCGGCAGGTTTATTGGCTGAAATCGTAATCTTTTTTGACGATATATTCAGAAAATAACCTTCGTCACCCAGTTCATTGTCGGGTTGTTTATTTAAGAGAAATTCAACGATTGTTTCATCTTTAACGCTGGAAGATTCCAATCGAATACCGCAAAGCGCCACTAACTGATCATTAAATAAACCTGCCACCTTTTTAATTTCTGTATTATCATCAGGGATCACGATTCGTGTGTCTGTTGACAACTGAAAATTCCCGGTTTTCTGGATAAATTTTACCGGTTCGGGAACTAATAAATTATCCTTCTGACAAAATGCCGAGTATGAAAATAATGTTAGTAATATTAATAAAGATGCCTTTTTCATTTTCATGATCTATATTTAGCTGGTTTGTATATTTTCACCCAATTTAGATTCTCAACTATCTCAATCCCTATTTATTCTCCTTGTCCAAAATATTATAAATATTATCGGCGATAGGAGCCGGCATAATCATCATACCTCCATAATTGCCGCTTGTACTGTTGTGTGTATCAGGGAAGCAGTAATCGTACTCCCCGTTTTCATAACGCTCATAGGTTTCGGGTAAATTATGCGGGAACCAGGTTTTGTCGGCATGTACAATCATCCATCGAATAGCAGCATTTGTAATCCCTTTTTGATAGGTTAACCAATCGATTTCAGGATCAACTTTTCCCCAATCTATTTTGCGCGATGCCAAATCGGAAAAAACATTAAGAACCTCCCACTGCACATGATCGCGCACCCAATTGGCAAAATACCAGTCACTTGAGCTTAAAACAGGTTTCGTGTCATAAAGCATTGGCATTTTTAGTGGCTCCCACATATGTGTGAAAGCAAATAATGTTCGCATCCAGTAAATAGCCTTAGTCTTGTATTGTTGCTCGCCAGATCTTTCATAAACCAGGTAATTGGCAATTGCGGCATGGCCTGCAGCCAAAAGATTTGCTGCATGAAGCGGAGTTTCCCAATAATCGCCGGCCTCCGGACGTTGCATATCCATAGTAAAATCGACTGCTTTTTTGGCTGCAATGTAAAACCGCTCTTCACCGGTTTGTCTGCTTAAATCCAAAAGCTGCAAAGCAGGTTTTATCGTAATGTCCAGTGCAGTCTCGCCTGTTAATCCCATCGGCTCGATAAACGAAGTGGCTACCTTAAAATCATCTTTCCCAACCATATCAGGATCGAAAGGAAATGAACCATCGTCGTTTTGCCTGGCTAGAATACTTTCTCCCCTTTTAATTAAAGTTTCCTTGCTTGTTTCTGATGTTTTTATTTGAGATTCTGACCACTCAATTTTTGCCTTTAATTCTTTTGCCAGTTTTGTTTTTTTGTTTTCAGCCACATAACGAGATAAAAAAGAGGGAACATTAGGATATATTTTTTCCTCCGGTCGCTGAATAATTCCAAATCCTTCTCCTTCGTGCCAGAAATTGGTATTATAAGCATTTGCAATTTTATCTAACGTTTCGGTGTATAACCACCTTGTTTCCGATGGTTGTGGTAATCCGTTTCGGTCGACCCATTCGGTTATAGCATTTACCGAATTTCCTTTTGTAATCCACAGTTCCGCATCGAAATTTATTCGCTGACCGATTTTAAGTTCCAACGGAATATCGGCAACAATCTCATTTTCGTGTCCTTCAATTGTTGCATCAGGCACCATTAATCCCATTAGTTGATTATTTTTTCTATCAACAAAATTGGGAGAAGCAAATACAGGTTGCTGAACGTGTTCGCGGTAATTAAACCACCGCGAGGCCAGTTGGGTTGGGTTCCACGACATGGCCACCACATCGCCTTTATTACTTACTGCCATTACAGGAAGCGTAACTTTATTGGGATGAGGCGCAACACGCAAAGCCCAGGGATCTTTAAAAAAGTCGGTTCCACTGGTCCACTCATCCTTAATCGCCCAATCGACACCGGGTAAAATGGCGTCGTCTTTTTCAGTTCCGAACGATGCCTCGCCGGCTTTAAACCAGGGACCGCGAATGTAACGGGCATAATAATTCCCGGTTGATTTTAACCGGTATTTTAATTTTAAAACCGATGAATTTGGCGACAGTGTTATAGAAACTGTTCCTTTTATTGCAGGTTCGGTGAAAGGATAAACCATCCAGTTATCGAAAGAGGTTCCGTCTAATACATCGCGTACCACAACCGAGTGAACATCAAATTCAATGGTTTCACCATCATCTGTCTGTTTTTTTGTATGTGAATCTGAAACAAATCGCATGGGAATGTCCTGATCGCGCAACATTATTTCGCCCAGGTGTTCCAAAACTCCCATCATTTTTCCGGAAGGAGTTACAACTTCTCCCCAGCCCCAGCCGTTAATTCGTTTGTAAAAATCAAATTCAATGAAATCGTTTTTCAAAGAAAGCCATTCTCCGGCATAACTCGCTTGTTTTAAATATGGGATTTTGTTTTTACCGCCGTCATTTGTATCGTATTTTATAAAAACAAATGCCGACTGAACAACTAACAATACAATCCCAAATAGCAACAACCGAATGTTTATATACTCTCTTAATTTTTTCATTTTCATTTATTTTCACGGGAATTATCGATATTATTATTTAGTTGGTTCCTGCTGAAGTTCGTCTGCAATTATTTTATGAAACCTGTTGTAATTCCATTTCACAGATTTGCAGTATTTCCCGTCCGGGATACATGGTGTTAAAAACAGCTTTTACCATTTCTACTCCATAATCATAGATGAAAAAAGTCAGGGATCCTTTTTCATTTGTTTTCCTGTTGATCCAAAATACTTTATAGTCCGGCTTTTTTGAATCTTCAACATAAGGGATTATTTCATTACACATCCGAGGTTTAGTTAATTTAGTCATCATGGTTGTACAATTTTAATTCCTTCGGGAGCAGTTATATCCGTTTTAATTTCCCCATTTTTCATTTTTTCATGGCGAATGGTAATAACGCCTTTGGGTGTCGGGTACGAACCTTCCACCCATTGCAAGTTGCCAAGATGAGGTGTTATGGCAACTGTTTTACAGCCCGGCTCCAATACTTTTACACCCAAAACATATTCCGACAACCAGGCTGTTGGCCCTGATGCCCAGCCGTGACAGAAACTGTGACGTAATCCTTCGTAGCAGTAATTACCATATGTTGCGTGTACATCTATAAAACCAGGTTGTGGCATTTCATCAATTCTTCCTGCATTTTTCATCCAATCCATATCGAAATCTTCCCAGAAAGTTGTGGCGCCTAATTCAAGCATTCCACCCCAATATTCGCGTATAATATCCATGGCGCCGGTATAATTTTCGGCCTTTGCCATTGCCCTAAGCATGTAGTAACCATAGAAGGTTGAAAAACGTTTTGCACCATCTTTTTCAATAATGGTATTTGCTTTCTCTGTTGAAATTGAATTGGATAAAGAAAGCAGAGCTGCAGCCTGTTTTGAATCGACGGGGTCAGGTGTTACTTTCTCCATCAATGCTGCTTTATCTTTGCAGAGTTTGGCTGTTTTTTTGTCTCCTAAGATTGTACACAGTTCATTTCCGGCTTCCAAAACCATCTTTAAAAGCGCATGATACCCTGCATCTACGGCTTCAGGATAAGGACTGCTTGGCCAATCCAAAAAACGCTGTCCATCCAGGGTTTCTTTTCCGTTTTCATCAACCATTGAGGTAAATTTCCGAAGCATTGCAACAAGGTATTTTTGTTGCTGTTTTAAATACTCAAGATTTCCATTATGCTGATACCACTCTTTATGAATAAGTATCCACCACATGGAATAAGACGATATCCCATTCATCCAATCCTCAACAGGAGTAATATCACGTATGAGATCAAGGCTTTTTGGTACCACTTCGTTATAACCAAAAACAGAGTTAATGGTCATTACTTCAGGGTGCATATCACCAACCCATACCAAACGGTCTCTTTTTATGCCATCCCAAAGGTATTCCTGCATATTTAAGTGAACGGTATATGCTCCGGTTTTCCATATTTTATTTAGCAACTCATCGTTGCATTTAAAGCTTCCCAGATAAGGAATATCGCGGTATATTGAAATTGCATTAACTTCTTTTAATATCACCTCTATTGAATCGCACAAAAGATCAATTCGCACAAAACGATAACCGGTATTTCCTACCTCTAATTTACCTAGCCACGGGAGGTTTATATCAAAATCACGGATGGCATGCTCATTGGTTGCATTGCTTTCTGTTCCAATATCAGACAGTGTTTCCGATACCGACTCTCCAAAACGCAATCGTACTTTCAGGTCATTATTTTTCGTAAAATTTCCGGTAACGATTTGTAATCCTCCATGAATTTCTTTCCCAAAATCGAAAATAATGGAAGCTTGATTACTTCCCTTATTTATCAAACAGCAGAGGCTGTCTTTCGCTAAATCAGCCTGTCCGTTACCACCATGCAACAACTTCTCAGCATTTTTAACAAACTGTCCGGTATCATCCGATTTCCAAACAATTGATGCGGGAATTAAATACTCACGCACACGTGAATCGCGATAAATTACATTTGATGAATCATCCTGTTTCTGTGCATTTAATTGAAACAGAAAACAACAAAGCAAAAACAATATTCCAGATATTTTCTTCATGCTGAGACGGACATAACTATTTAATTATCAAATCAGAGAAAAAAGAAGCAGCAGTTAAAACAAACTGCTGTACTTCTTTAAAAATCAATGCTAAACTATACTACCTTATTTTGATAAAACTATTCTTCCGGTTTGAGATCCGGTTTCGGTTGAAATAGTGTAAAAATAAATTCCACTGTTCACCATATTTCCACTGTTATCGGTACCATTCCAGCTAACTTTATACGAACCGGCTGATTTTTCACTACTCATTAAAGTGGTTATTTTTTGTCCAACCAGGTTTACAATAGTTACGTTAACATCAGTGCGAGCTTGCAGTTCAAAACTGATGGTTGTTTCTTTTGAAAATGGATTTGGATAACATTCTGCAGAAAATGATGTTCCTTTAATTTCAGGTTTTGCACTCGTTAAAATGAATTTTTCTTCATTTCCGGCTGCAACATGTGCATCAATTTCGTCTTTCTGAGCTTCCCATCTGACTTTTGCTTCAGGAAACCAGTTTAAGTCACCCAAAGGAAGATTCTCGATTGATGCCTTTAACAATTCTTCATTGGTATATTTACCATTAAATACAGGCCATGCACTGTTAATTGCTGGGTCACCATCAGGATCCCAGTGCCATTGTGGCCATTGAGAAGCAGGTGGATAATTGTCAGCAGCATCGCCCAAAGCGTGAATCATAGAAGCAGGACGGGTCCATTCAACAAATTTATCAGAATACGTATATATTTCCTGATCTTCGAACATTGGGTCAATATCAGCTAAATTATTTCCTTCTTTCCAATTCGGAAATGCCTCATCGTTGGCAAAAAGAACAGTTTCTCTAGGAATATTATTCGGATCAACTGCATTAATGGAATCTACAGGCCACAAAAATGGCTGATAGTTTAATACAGGTTTCCCATTAGTTACAGCCCATACATTTAACTCATCGAGCAGGTCATAGAATTTAGGATTTCGATAAAGCATATTGTACTCCCAAAACTGTTGACGAGTTGAAGGTAAAGTCTCTCCAGGAATTGTATCGGCATAAATTAAAGCAGGTTTAGGTTGATTCACATCAGCACCCGGCATAGGTTGCCAATTGGCAGCCCATGGCTGTGTATTGTAGTCAAACATCAGGTTATTGGTAAAGATGAAAGTTTCTTCGTAATCAACCCATTCTATCTGGCTTTTTTGCATTACCCAGGTATTGTGGTTAAACTTAATGTAATTGTGAACTGCATTATTAAAATTACCTGCAAACATGTTTGTACCCATACAAACGAATGTATTGTTCTCCACATATAATGTATCTACGCCATCGCCGGAACCTCCAGTGTTAAAAAAGTGTCCGTCATTAGGGTTTAACTGATGTCCCATACGTAAAACCTGGTTGTTAGTAAAATAGATTCGTGCATTACCACCAATATCTGTAACTCCATTGGCAGTGGTTACCGGATCAAGAATACATTTGTCTACAACAACGTGGCCACCATGCATATTTTGTTCAATAAAATTAGGAGCCACAACACCGTTCAAATCGGCATTTACCACATAAATTCCTTTAACAGTAATATCGCCAAACGCATTAAACATTTTTCCAAAAACTCCACCTCCGGCATCAGCATTGGTTTGTAATGTTGCAGGCATTTCCCCGGCTTCCGGTTCTTCACCAATTATTTGAAGGTGATAATCTACGTTTTCAATTACACCATCAATTTGATACCACTCACCAGCTTGCAGCTGATAGATTTTATTACCACCATTTGCAGCAATAGCAGCATTTAATGTACCTACTCCCGGATCAACGACAAGGATATCCTGAGCAAATGTTACTGTACTTAGTAACAGTGTAACAAGAAAAAAAACTAAAGTAAACTTCTTCATAATTTCTGATTTTTTTAGTTAGTATTTTAATTATTTAACACTATTGATTTGTTGTTTCAAGAACTCACTATCTATCAGCATTGCAGGGGATTAACATTAATACAATCTGTATTATTCAATTAATTAATTAAAAACGATAACGTAGTCCAAGGTCAGCAGTCCAACCATAATTTTCAAGGTAAGTTGGTCGAACATCACCACGTAACCTCGATTTTTCCATAAAGTCTGTCAGGTTGGCAAAATTCCCGATGATTTCAAATCCGCTGAATTTTCCCTTTAATTTTTGTGTAACCTGCAAGTCCCATCTGTAAAATTTTTCTTTTAATGGGTCCAGTTCATCTAATTGATAGTTTTTACCTGTGAAAATGTCGCCATTATACTGGAATGACAACCACACGTTTAAACCTTCTCTGTTAAAACCAAGCGAAGCATTTATAATGTGTTTTGGTTGGTAAAGCATAGGCCCGGTCGCACTACTATCAATACGGGTTGGTACTGGTCTGCCACCTCCTTCAGGAATTACATTTTCAATCCATGATAATGGATACTGAGTTTCTGATTGGGTATAAGTATAGTTGGCCGAGGCTGTAAAATAGCTAAATGGTTTTGGTAAATACCAGAACGATGTTTGAACTTCAACCTCTATTCCTTTTACAAAAATCTCGTTTTGGTGATTTTCTGGTTGAGAAACATTTACGAGCGATGCATCAGGAAACGGGTCGATAATAGGATCTCCTTTAATACGTTTATATGCTCTTGTCCAGATTTTATCTTCAACTGTTTTATAAAATCCACTCACCGATATTAACCCAACTTTATCACCATGGAATGTAAGTTGAGCATCGTAATTTGTCCATCTTTCAGCATTTAACTCCGGATTTTGAGCTACGTATGCAAAAGGCTGGAAACCCGAATTATACCATGTATTCGGAGAGATCTCGCTGAACGAAGGACGGCTAAGTGTTTCGGTGTAAGCAAAATGAGCATATAACAATTTCATTGGTGTAACCCTCATATGCACCATTGGTAACCAAAACTTATCGCTATGGCTTGCAGTTGTTGCACTTCCCGGCAGCAGATCGTAAATTGGGCCCGAATAAGTTGGCTGAACTGTAGTCCATCCTTTCATATCTGTTTTTGTTTCTTCGTAGCGTAATCCGGGAAGAACCATTAACCATTTCCCGAAATTTAATTCAGTCAACAGATAAGCTGCATAATAATGTTCTGTTATATCCTGATCGTTAATCATTGAAGCCTGAATATTCTGTGCCATTCCAAGCTTTTCGGCAGGAAAGTGTTGACTCCAGACTTCCTCGCCCTGATCGTACCAGTATTGTGAAGTGGTTTGCCAGATATCAGTAATCTCATTCAACCTGTTGAAATTATAGGTATTACCGAATGTATAATCTCCGTTCAGGAAATCTCCAACATAACCATCAACCAATCCATTTGCAGTAATATTTTTTGTAACCGGATCCTGTACGATCCAATCTAAACCATCGGCAATTACAGGTTGGGCAAATTGGTTAGTAGAAACAGCAGTATAACCTGAAACTACATCGCGAAAACGATTTTTTGTTCTGTATGTTCCCCCGGTTTTGACACGTCCTGTTATCAAATCACCAATTTTAAAAGTTTTCTCAATATTTAAATAGGCTGTCAGGTTTTTATCCGAAACGTCATCCGCTGTTTCCGACATTGAATTCAATACCAAATCGTCAAGGTCGGCAGTATTATCATAGTACATTGGAATTATCTCCGAAGGATCCTTCTTCCTTATTTCCTGAGTAAAAGTTGCATCAGTAGGAGAAGTCATATAATTAAAACTCCAGCCCCTCGATTTAGGATCGTCAACTTTACTGTATGAATAAGCTACACCATAATCAATTTCCAGGTTTAAAAAATCTGTTTTGGTTAAACCACTCAAAGCAGATTGTATTACATTATTTTTATAATATGGATTACAAGCAAAGTTGTAGCTTACGCCACCGATACCGGTTGCTCCGTAATTTTTTGTTTGACTGTTTGTTTCGTCTTTCGAATTACTATATAAAGTATATAACGATAAGGTAGTAGATGGGTGCACCTTGTAGTCGAGCGACAACATTGCCGATCTCCGGTATTTAATTTTTTCAATATCGTTAAGGCTTGTACTATTGAGTAAAATATTCACCTCATTTGTCGATTCAAGACCATAACCGGCGCTCATTGTCTGTGTACTTCTGTTCACCCGTTCTGCATTAGCAGAAAAGAACACGCCAAGCTTATCGTTAAAAAACCGGTTGCTGAAATCGCCCTGGAGTTTATAATTTCCACAATAACTATTCATATCGTTGTACCCCATTTGAGCCATGGCATTATAATGCATTCCTTTAGGGGTTTCGCGAAGTTTAAGGTTAACAGTGCCCGCAACTGAGTTGGCTTCCATGTCAGCAGTTAACGCTTTATAAACCTCAACTCCCTGCAACACATATTGCGATATTCCAGAGATATTGGTTTCGCGGCTCGATCCGCCTGTTGATGGCATTTGTACACCATTTAATGTTACTGAAGAATATTTTGGTTCCAAACCACGAATTACCAGACCGGTTCCTTCTCCTCCTCCACGTATTACTGATACTCCGGGCAAACGGCCAATGGCTTCTACCGAGTTCGCATCAGGGTTTTCCTGCAAACGGTCTGATGCTACAACGTTTTTAATGGTATTGGAATTAATTTGCTCCCGGATGGCATTTTTTTGCCCTTTTGCCTGGGCAGTAATTACAACCTCTTCAATATTTTCGGTATCGAACTTTAATACAACATCAACTTGTTGTTGACCGTTTACCGGAACTTCCTGTTGCTGATATCCAATAAAAGAAAATACCAACACCGGGTTATCTTCCAAAATTCTCAATTCATATTGTCCGTCGAGATTAGTTGCGGTACCAGTAACAGTTCCTTTAACTATAATATTTACTCCCGGAAGAACCTCCCCTGTTTCGTCGCTGACTGTACCCTTGACAATATTTCCTCCTTGCCCGAACACATTTCCTACTAAGAAAAATGATAATAAGAATAATAGAATGTTTCGCTTCATCTGTTTAGTTTAAGATTTTTACCGTGTGAAAAAGTTTGAAACATTTTCATCACGGGTAGTTCATCAATTTAGTTTTCGGCAGTGAAACTATTTATATTGCCATTTTTATTTTATCCGAATTGTATCAGATTTTGTAAAGTTTGTACGTACAGCAAGGATTTTGTCGCATTTGTTTCAGATTTTTCGTGTTTGTTTCAGGTCGCTTACGGTAATATATAAATACAGCAATTTCATGCTGGAGAAATCTTGTTTTTTTTAATTTTAGTACAAATAATTAAATACATTTGCGGCAGGGGACCTGATTTATGAAGCCAATACTTACGCTTATACTTCTACTAACTTTTTTGCCCGGAATCTCTCAAATCAATATCAATCCGGCAGCACCAAAGTTTAAAAACCTAAATTACGAGAATGGGATTTCCAACTTATCAGTTCATGCTTTTCAGCAAGACAACCAGGGCTATATTTGGATTGGTACAGCAAGAGGTTTAAACAGATATGATGGCATTTCATTTAAACATTATTTATTTAACGATAATGACCATTCTCTATATCATAATTATGTAGCAAAACTTTACACAAACTTCGAAGGGAAATTATTCTGCAGTACACCTTACGGAGTAAATGTATTTGATCCTGCAACTGATAAAATATACCGCATTGAATCGAACAATGAACTTTACGATGACTTTATTGATTTTAACGGGAAAACATACGGAGTTAGTTATGTTGGAGGATTAACTGTTTACAACGAAGACAAAAAATCGTTTGATCGTGTTCAGAATTTCCCGAAAGAAGTTACGATTGAAAACCTTGTTATTGATAAAGAAACCGGAATTTGGGGAAAAACAATCGACAACATGACACTTGTAAATTATAACCCCAAAAACGGAAGTGTTAATAAATATCCCATTCCAGGAAGTAAAGCAATGTACCAGGGCGGTGCGATGATAAAAACAGACGGAAATATCATTATTGCAGGAAGTACGATTCAAAACTTTAATATTTCTACTCTGAAATACACGAATCTCCCTAACGAATACAAAAAACTGAAAAAGCTAAAAAATATAGATATAACCTTTATTAAAGAAATTGGCAGTGGTTTTTTATGGATAGGAAGCAAAACAAACGGGCTCTTTATTTTCAATCCTGTTGTAAACGAAATTTTAAATTTAACTAAAGAAAATTCAAACCTGCAATCGAATTACCTGACAACTGCTTTTAAAGACAGGGATGATAACATTTGGCTGGGAACATTCGACCAGGGAGCTGATGTTTCGTTTAAAAGACGCAACAATTTTAATTTCGAAATTCAGCTGGACAACCTCACAAGCAATAAATTTGTAAACTGTATTACCACCGATTCCAACGTGAACTACTATATCGGAACCCGCTCAAATGGATTATACATTTACCATGGCGGGCTGGTAAGGCAAGGTGAGCACTTTAACAAGGAGAACAGTATATTAGTAGACAACCATATACGCTCTATTTTTATCGATACGAAAAAACAACTTTGGATCGGCTCTGAAAAGGCTCTCCAATTAACCGATTTAAGATTAAAAAAAGTAAAAGAACTGGCAATTCCCAAACCTAACGAAGGTATCGTATGCTTTTGTGAACAGAACGGAAAAATAATTGCAGGATCTGATGCAAAAGGCTTTTTTATTTTTGATTACAATGGAAATATTATTCATCATGAGCTCCGGCTGGGGAATAATATAACCAAAATTATTCCGATTGGAGAAGAAGAAATCCTCTTAACATCATATGGCTTTGGTTTGTTTATTTACAATATCAACACTGCAACATACAGAAATTTAGAAAGCTCCATAAAAAATGGCAATAACAAACTTAGGGAAGCAATTACCATGTACCTCGACAAAGACAGCATTTTATGGATTGGTAACTTTAACTATGGTTTATATGAATTAAACCTCAAAAACAACGAATTTAAAGTCTTCACCGAGCACGATGGATTGCCCAATAACGATGTGGTTTGTATTGAAGAAGACAACTATGGTAAATTATGGCTTGGAACATCATTTGGGCTATCACGTTTCGATAAACATAAGGAGTTTATCAATTACTTTCAAAACGAAGGATTAGAAAACATACAGTTTCACCAGAAAGCCTCACTGATTGATGAATATGGTACCATTTTTATGGGGGGAAATTACGGACTAACTTTCTTTAATCCCAGAATTCTTTCTGAATCAGACGATAAAACAGCACCAAAAATAATTCTAAAAAGTCTGAATATTGACACCAAAGAGATATTGCCGGGCGATGATACAAAAATACTATCTCAGGGTTTAAATAATACCAAAGAAATTATCCTTAACCATAAACAAAAAGTATTTACAATTGGATACCACGCCTTCGACTATATAGGTGCCAACAAAGTAAAATATGCATACATGCTGGAAGGGTTCGACAAGGACTGGCATAATGTTGGTGAACGTAATTTTGCAAATTATGCCAATATTCGTGCAGGCACGTATTTTTTTAAAGTAAAAGCACAAAGCAATAATGGAAAATGGTCCGATGTGTCCTTTCTAAAAATAAAAATCAAACCTTCACCATTCTTAACAATCTGGGCCTTTGCCATTTATATTCTGCTTGCCTTCGCAATAATATACATTAGTTTCAAACTTATTTTGAATGCCAAATTATATAAAAACAGATTGAAACTAGAGCATCATGAAAGGATTAGAGAAAATGAAGTTGCGCAAATGAAAATGCGTTTCTTTACCAATATCTCCCACGAATTAAGAACTCCGTTAACTCTGATAAAAGGGAATATTGATATTCTGTCGCGGGATTTGGCTTCAAAAAACATCAAGTTTTCATCGTTTGATGGATTGCAGCACAGTACCGATCGGTTACTTGCCCTGGTAAATCAGTTGCTTTCGGTTCGAAAACTCGAAAACGATGCACTTGATTTAAAGGTGAAACGAGACGATATTATTTCTATCACCAGTAAGTTGTTACAGGCATTCCGCTATGTTGCTATCAACAGAAATATTTCAATTGATTTAAAATCAGAGTACGGGAAGCTGATAATGTTAATTGACGAGGATAAGTATGAAAAAATCATGAGTAATCTTTTGTCAAACGCATTAAAACACGCCAAAGAAAACGGCTCTATAGTAATTAATATCGAAATGCTGGAGGCCTCTGAAACAGGCAACTTTTTTAACGACGCTAAAAAGCTAACCGGCAATTCTTTTGTTAAAATCGCAATAAAAGACGATGGCATCGGTATTCCGGATAAAGATCTTCCCAAAATTTTCAATCGGTTTGCACAATCGACAATTGACAGCAATAAACCCGATTATTCGGGCACCGGAATTGGTTTAGACTTTACCAAAAATTTGGTTGAACTACATCATGGTGCAATTACGGTTCAAAGCAAGGAGCATATAGAAACTGTTTTCACCTTTGTGCTTCCGCTTGATGACGAGGCGTACGAAAACGATATTTTGATTGAAACAAAACCATCGGGTGAAACAACAGTAATTACCAATGAAATTGAAGCAGAAGAAATAATAGATGCGAAGCCTTTAAAAGACCAAAATCTCATTCTGGTGGTTGAAGACGACCTGGAACTCAACCGTTTTATAAGTTCCTTTTTGAAAGAACAGTTTAAAGTTATCTCGTGCTACAATGGAAAAGAAGGTATAAAACTGGCACAAAATCATCTTCCTGACATAATTATTTCCGACATAATGATGCCGGAAGTAGATGGTCTGGAACTCTGCAAACTGGTTCGCGAAGACGAGCTTATTTCTCATATTCCGATTATTCTGCTTACTGCAAAAACAGATATAGAAAGCCAAATATCAGGGTATAATTACGGCGCTGACGACTACATATCAAAACCTTTCGAATTAAGTATTCTAAAAGCCCGTATTAACAACCTCATTCAATTGCGTAAAAAACTGCAGGCATCTTACAAACAAGGTATTTTCGATCAACACAAAGTTGAAATTTCAAACCAGTTCGAACTAAACTTTATCAAAAAAATCGAAACTATCGTGTCGAAAGAATATCATTCGCCCAAGTTGAATGTAAATTTCCTGGCAGATGAAATGAACATGAGCCGCACCAGTTTTTATCGAAAATTTATGAGCATCATGGACATTTCTCCAAAGGATTTTATTACCAAATACCGAATTAACAAAGCCATTGAACTAATAAAAAGTGGAAACGACAACTTTGGAGAAATAAGCTTTTTGTGTGGTTTTGGAAGCCAAAGTAATTTCTCTGTACTATTTAAAAAGGAGAAAGGTATTACGCCTTTGCAGTTTAAAAAGAACATGTAGTATATTTCCGGAATAGTCTCAATTTATTCCAATCTTTTTCGTAATTGTATCAAAAGTTCCGCAACGCTTATTCCTGCTTTTTTTATTATTTGGCAATACTATACATTCGTATTTTGGACAATTTAAAAAACATAATTATGATCGATATTAAAACATGGAACTACCTTTTATCAAATCATGTTCAAAAATTCAGCAGAATAAGATTAATTGTGTTTCTGTTTATTCTGCCTTTCACTACGCCGGCCCAAACGGGAACAATTAAAGACATTAACGGGAATAACTATAAAACGATTAAAATTGGAGAGCAGATATGGATGGCAGAGAACCTGCACGCAACTAATTACAACAATGGTGATCCGATTTTATTTGTGGAGAATAATGATGACTGGGCGGCAACATCTTCTGCAGCCTATTGCTATTACAAAAATTACAAAAACAATATTAACAAGTACGGTTTGTTATACAATTGGTTTGTTGTTGATGACAATAGGGAAATTTGCCCGAAAGGATGGCATGTACCAAGCGACGCAGAATGGAAACAACTGGAAAAAGTATTGGGCATGACTACCAATGAAACCGGGAAACTGACAGCATGGAGAGGAACCGACGAAGGAACCAAACTAAAATCGTTAGAATATGGAGGAACCAACTCCTTTGATTTTTCAGCTCTCGGAACCGGCTATCGTCAACCATCAGGCAGCTATAAAGGACTAAATACCGACAATAATTATTGGACTTCTACAGGTTACAACAACAATGGAAACCGCGAAGGAATACTCCATGGTTTTCTGGCAACAAAATCAACCATCGTAAGAAACTTTCATGCTCCCGGTTATGGTTTTTGTATTCGTTGTATACAGGACAAAATCAATTCTGCCAACCTCGACCAAAAGAAAGAAAACTGAAGATTATCCAAATTTCGTAACAAAATGCAAACAATATAACAGAAGGTCATTCCAGAATATGGAATGACCTTCTGCTTTAATTATATTCAGTTACGATTCCCGGCACCGGTCAACAATAACCAGGATTAGAATTCTATTTCTTAAACCGTTAAAGGTTTGACAGCTGATTGAGATAAAAAACTCATCCTTTTATCATTTCTTCAAACTGAAAAAATTGTGAAAGAAAAGTGTTTGATAAGCGATCGAATTTGCCCAATACTCCCAGCTGTGGCTTCCCGGCCTGACCGTAAAATCGTGAGGGATGTTACGTTCGAGCAGCTTTTCATGCAATCGGCAATTTACTCCATAAAAAAAATCATCTGTTCCGCAATCAATAGTTATTTTCAAAGAACCCGGTTGTAATTTATAAACCAGGTTGATAACCGTATTCTTCTCCCAGTTTTCAGGATATTCTGCATAACTGCCAAGCCGCTCCGAAATTTCCCAGTTTCCGGGAAACGGACGAATATCCACTCCTCCACTCATACTTCCGGCAGCGCCGAATACATCCTGGTTACGAAAGGCAAGATAAAGTGCGCCGTGACCGCCCATACTCAACCCGGTAATTGCCCTGCCCTCTCTCGATTTAACAGTGCTGTAATTTTTATCGACCCACGAGACAAGTTCTTTTGAAACATAAGTTTCATATTTCATTTTCGGATCAACCGGGCTATCAAAATACCAGCTGGAGTAAGCACCGTCAGGACAAACTATAATGAAGTGATACAAGTCGGCATAATCTTTTATTGCCGGGACTTTGGTAATCCAATCGTTCTCGTTTCCGCTGTAACCATGCAATAAGTAAAGTACCGGATACTGATTTTCGGGAGTGTAATTTTCGGGAGTAACAACCACAACACCAATATCCTTGTCCATAGATTCACTGTGTGTAGTTAAATGTTTAACCTCGGCAGCCTGAGTTTCCAATCCAACACCGAAAACCACAATCAGCAGCGTAATTATTCTGAAAAACTGTATTCTTTTCATTTTATCTGTTATTTATATTTTTAATATATTCTATTTGACAGCGATATAATTCCCTAACCTACAACAATATCGTTACTAAAACCAAGTAACACTTCTACTTCTGACCTAAGTTAGCCGGTTGTTTAATCTCAAAACTAATCGGTTAAATTTATATGTTAACTTATTAGATACACTTTGCAATAAAAATTATTGAATTATTGATACTAATCAAATGTTGATTTCATCAGAGTTGAGTATATTTAGTTAGCTTAAACAAATCTGAAAATGAAAAATCTAATATTTCTGTTATTCACCGGACTTATTCTTCTCTCGTGTTCAAAACAAAATAATCCCGATCCCTGGATTGCCACAGCTCCGGCCGGCAGTCGTTATGTTGAAATCGATCATAATAACGAAACAGTAATTCCAAACGGTAGAATTCTTACACCTGCAGGTAAAAGCACTGTAGTTGCTCCGCATCCGTTCGGACTTACACTCAGTCCCGACGGGAACACTGCCGTTACGGCCAATTCAGGAGTCAATCCTTTGTCGATTACCATCATTAGAAATATTCTTTCTGATCATCCCGAGGTTCAACAAATTCCCCCCGGGCCGGCAACCGACAAAGGAGTTCTGGCATCAGTGTTTATGGGATTGGCCATTTCAAACGATAACAGCGTTGTGTATGTGGCAGGCGGCCAGGAAAATTGTATTTATATTTTCGATTTGCGAACCGGGCAGAAAAAGGGCACTATCGATTGTTCGTTTGTTAGTGAATTAGCTGATTATTCTCACGGCTACATCGGAGATCTAGCGCTGTCGAAAGACGGAAAAAAACTTTACGCCGTCGATCAAATCGGGTTTCGAATGCTGGTAGTTGATACCGAGTCTGAAAGTATCGATTATAACATCCCGGTTGGGCGTTATCCATTTGGCATTTGCCTTTCTCCCGACGAGAAAAAGGTTTACGTGGCCAATGTTGGCATGTTCCAGTACAGTATGCTGGAAGGAATTACTGCTGAAAATGTTGGTGAAAAAGCACGCAGATTTCCCACTTCGGCTTATGGAAGCGAAGAAATGAAGGAAGGCTACATTACAGAAGACAGCCTAACTGTACCCGGTTTGGGAGAAATGAATTCACCCGAAGCGTTCTCAGTGTTCACCATTGATATTGAAAATGAGAATAAACCTGAAGTAATTGCCAAAACAAAAACCGGCCATTTGGTTGGTGATTTGGTAGAAGGTATTCCTGCCGTGGGAGGAGCAAGTCCGAATTCGCTGGTTGCCACCGACGATTATGTGTTCGTTACCAACGGAACCAACGACAATGTTTCGGTTATTTCCATTGAAAAAGATACCGTTGTTAGCACCATTTATTTTAAACCCGATAAGAGAATTAAGCAATTTCGCGGAGTAATTCCTTTTGGATTAACACTTTCTCCCGATCAGCAAAAGTTGTTTGTTGCCTGTTCCGGGATAAATGCAGTGGCAGTTGTCGACGTTAACAAATTAGAAGTTATCGGTTACATTCCAACTGGTTGGTTCCCGGCAAAACTAAAAGTCAGTACCGATGGTAAAAAACTGGTTGTAGCTAATGCCAAGGGCTTTGGAAGCGGCCCGAACGGAGGCTCTACTTTTCAGCGCAGCCCGGAAGGAAGTTACATTGGCTCGTTAATGAAAGGAACAGTGCAGGTGCTTGACATTCCAAATGATGAGGAACTAAAAGCGATGACCCAAAAAGTGATCACGAATAACTTCGATTTTAAGAAAGCTTCGTCAACAGAATTCGCTTGGCGGAAAACGAATCCGGTGCCACTGTATCCGGGCGAAAAAGAAAGTCCCATCAAACACATTGTGTTCATTTCGAAAGAAAACCGCACCTACGACGAAGTACTTGGACAGGTTGAAAAAGGAAAAGGAGAGGCGGGACTTGCGCGCTACGGAAGAGGAGTTTCATTTAGAAATTCAGACAGAACAGACTCTGTTCAGAATGCAGATGTGATGGTGAATCATCTTAAAATTGCAGGAGATTTTGCGATATCGGATAATTTTTATGTCGACTCTGATGTTTCGGCAGATGGACACCGCTGGCTGGTAAATACTTATCCAAACGAGTGGACTGAAACCTGCACGGCAGCCAGTTACGGGGGAAATCGCAAGTTTAAATTCGATTCAAAAGCGCCCGGAGTGTACGCGATGAACGGTGCTGCCGGAGCCATTTATCCGGAAGATTACAACGAAGCCGGATCGATGTGGGATCACCTTGAACGAAACGGTGTGGATTTCTACAACTTTGGTTTCAGTATTATGTTCGAGCCGGGTATTTACGATGAAAAATACAAATACGAAGGGTTGCGTCATTATATCAACTACCCGTTACCACAACCTATCTGGAACCGCACTTCAAAACAATATCCGACCTATAATACGGCTATTCCCGATCAGTTCAGAATAGATCAGTTTAAAAAGGAATTCGAAGAAAAATGGATAAACGGGCAGGATACCATGCCAGCTCTTATGACTGTAATCATTCCCAACGATCATGGTGCAGGCGACCGTCCTGAAGCCGGTTATCCTTTCCGCGAAAGTTATATGGCCGACAACGACCTGGCAGTTGGCAGGATTGTAGAATACCTTTCACACACTCCATACTGGGAGAACATGCTGATTGTAATTACCGAAGACGATGCCCAGAACGGGGTGGATCACATTGATGCGCACCGTAGTATTTTAATGCTGATTTCTCCCTGGGTAAAACGCGATTATGTGAGCCATGTACATTACAGCTTTGGCAGCATCTTCAAAACATTCTGGAATATTCTGGGTTTGCCCTATTTGAACCAGTACGACGCGGGAGCCAATGACATGGCCGACTTTTTTACCGACACCCCGGATTTTTCTCCTTACAAAGCGGTGCCGGTGGATGCGCGTATTTTCGATCCACAAAAAGCACTCGATCCTTTCGACGAGAACTTTGATTGGAAAGCGCTTGATGAAGCGCCTGTAATGGACGACAAAGAAGACATGATTCGCGAAAGCAAGGAACGCGACGACTACAGACTTAAAAACCGGGAAAAGGAAAAATAAATAAATTCACTTTGCTAGAATTTTGCAGCATCCACTTTTCCCAGATTTCTATCTTCCAGCTTATTTACTCTGTGAATAGAAAAATCTGAAACATCCTTCAGCCAGAAGGTTTTATTTTCACCTATTGATTCAGATTGGATATTTGAGAAATCTGCCGTTTTAACATCTTCAAGAATAAAAACCGGGCGGGCGTCGGGCTCATCATACTCAATATGAATATTATTGAAACGAAGGTTTTTTGCATGCCTGATGTAAAATCCATAAGCAGAGATATCGCCAAATTCCTGGGGATCGGGATATTTGTTTTCATGTTCAGGCACTTCCACTTCTGCCTGACTTGCAGGAGCACCTCCATTTACACGTATCCAGATATTCGAAAACATCACGTCCTCAACATCATGTCCGGGGATTCCCATCAACATCGATCCGTATTGTGGATTCGAACAATTCACGATCACATTATCCACCAATACACGTTTAAATGTTCCGATTTGAAGTTCTTCGGGACCACGCATCCGGCTTCCCAAACGGAAAAAGAAAGGTGCGTTCAAAATGTCTTTCATCACAATATTAGAAACTGTAACATCCTCAATTATTGCTCCATCCACCGATTCAAACGCCAGTCCGCGACAATGTTCGAAGGTACAGTTGGAGATGGCAATATTCCGGAAAGCGCCATTCGACTCGGTTCCAAATTTTATACGGCCTGTAACAACGCCTCGGTCTGGTGCAGCTTTTTGGGTTGTTTGATAAGTGCCGTCGAGGAAAGTTCCTTCATCGAAGCCGAACACCGCACAATTTACGATGGTAATATTTTCGGTTGGCGCAGCATAACCAAGGGCATAGGAACTTTTTAATACCAGGGCGTCATCGTTTGGAGAGTTCAGCGAACAATCGGAAATACGCACATGCCGGCAACAATCCACATCAATGGCATCGCGGTTAGTATCAATCTTCAGATTGCTCATGGTCATGTTATCCACGCCGGTGGTAATTATGGCAAAGTGCCCACCGTGTAATACAGAAAAATCCTTTAGAATTACATTCCGGCAAAGTTTTAAACTAATGGATTTATTTCCTAATCCGGGAGTTGGTCTTCCCCATTTTTGAAGGCCTTTTCCATGAATCAGACCTGAACCGATGATGGCAATATTTTCAAGATTTTCACCCCAGATTAAACTGTTATGAAAATGACTGTGTCCAAAATCCTGGTAGCGTAATGAATCTCCCCAAACATTTGGTTCCGGTGCATCATAAGCGCCTTCGTGTTCTTCCATATTTGCAGCAACAATGGTTACACCGGCACCAATATTCAAGGTTATATTACTTTTCAGATGGATGGAAAAACTCAGGTACTCACCTGCCGGAAAAACAATCTCACCGCCTCCGGCTTTTGAGGCTGCTTCAATGGCTGCATTTATTGCTTCTGTATCAAGATGGATTCCATCGCCAACAGCACCAAAATCTTTCACATTGTATTGAGCATTTTGATTTTGAGCCAGAGCGGATAAAGATATTAGGCTAAAAAAAAGGATTATCAAGGAATGAGTTCTCATAATATTAGTTTACTTAGGTTCAGTTTACTAAATAACAAATCTTTTCCTTTATTAAAAAATATTTCATGAAGAAGATTGAAAAGAGAAGGGTACAAAAGACATTGATGTTAAACGAAAAAGAAGTTCTTTGCATAAAAAACAGCCACAATGAAACAATTTTTTGTTCGATTTCTTTATTCTCTTTCTCCCGGAATAAATCAAACAGGATTTATGTTATTGAGTGACGGTCGATCATTGTCCGGATTCAGTACATTGTTTCGTAACGTTTTTATGAGACGGGCTAATTTGATTTTATCCACTTCTGTGCCTTTTTGTGAGCTGTTCCTGACGGTCAGCTCCCACATCTTTAGTTCATCGTCCTTTAAGTAGGATGAAATTGAAGCATTTTGCGTTGGTAAACGAGTTTTATCAAACCATTTATATAAAGCATTTATAAATACATCGTTATTGTTGACTAACGCATGTTCTGCCTGCTTAAAATACCATGCTTCGCTTTGCCGATACTCCTTCTTTCTGGCCTTTATATAAAGTAATAAACCTCGAATCAAATAATATCCAAAATAAAGAATCAAAATCACAGGAATGATAAAAATCAATCGTAACCAGGGAAAAGTTTCCGAATCTTCTTCACTTACAACGCCCGGATTCATGGCCAGCAACGAATCTTTCAGGCTTTCCATCATTGTCATATCAGGATTGGCAGCGATGTTCAGTTTTTGTTCGGGCAAAGTTCGCTGATATACTTTTTTAGTAATTGGATTCCACCAAAGAACTGTTTCTTCGGGAATGATCAGTTCTCCTTCCTTTTCGAGCAGGTACGAGTATTTTTCAGAACGTACTCCGTTTGCATCTTTGTCGTTTCTTTTGTCCTGCAATTCCGGTTCTGCCGGATAAATACTTACGTTATCCGGTTCTTCTACTTCAAGTGGCAGGATTAACGATGGCAGGGTTCCTTCAGCAGAAATAACGATTTCGCGTTCGACCACATCACCAACTTTTAGGTTCTGCAGGTCTTTACTCCAGTTTTCGCGCACCGATACATTTTTGGCCACCATCCAAACCTCTTGTTCTTTTGATGAAGGGACAGGTGCAATGCGAATGTTTTGCTGCTTTGTTCGTATGGTAGTCGGCTTCCCTTTGTAATCGCCTTCGGGCGGAATGCTGGTATTGATTTCGAGTTCCGGAATGACCAGACTGCCGGCTTCATAAGGAAAAACCAGGTAGTAAAATGTGAGGGTCGCGTATTTCTTTTTGTTGATGTAGTTGATGCCGCTAACTGTTCGGGTAAAGGGAATAATAAAGGCATTTTCGATTTGCAGGTTTGTAAAATTAAGCGGTTCGGCAAACCAGGTTGACGAATAAACAGTGATCGTTACATTGTACGGTTGACGAACCACACCTTCGCGAGGCGTAACCGAAATCCGCGCAAAAGCATCAATTTTTTGGGCAGAAGCATCCCTACTTCCAAGAATAATCAGAAGAACTCCAAGAATAAAAATAATATGACTCAAACTTTTCTTCATTTCCCATTTTTCTTTGTGCTCTTCGCGTCTCAGTGGTAAATTTTTAAACCACAAAGTACCAAGTACACTAAGTTTTTACCATCTTTCCGCTGTTTCTTTTATATCAGGATAATGTTTTTTTACCTGGTATTGAAAACGTCGTCGCAGGAATTCTCCCGGATCGGCAGAAATTTCGCGCAACAAAATATTTTGCGGCGTTTCCCCGCTTCCCGCTTCAAAATCCTCCGGCACTTCTTCCATCTCCTCCGCTTTGCGTTTATCGGTTTCCACCTCATCTGTTACACGTTCACCTTCTTTCGGTAATTCATCCACTTCGGTATCCGAAGTCAGTTCCTCATCTTCCGTGGCCGCTTTTCGTTCATTCAACTCACCTGTTTCTTCTTCCTCATCCGGCAACTGGATCGGTCCTTCTTCATTTCGTAACGAATCCACAATACCGATCGTTTTATGTGTTTCGTTTATAGCTTGTTTGAATTGTTCGTTATCCGGATCTTTTTCTGCTGCAAGTTCAATGGCCTGCAAAGCTTCATCGTAACGACCAAGCTGAGTGTATGCCAGACTCAGATTATAAAGCGAATTTGCAGAACTGTCCTGTGCAAAAGCCTGTGCTGCCGAATCATAATTACCTGCTTTGTAATAAGCCACTCCCTGGTGCACAGACGATTCGAAGGTGTTACCGGCTTCTTCAAACTCTGCTTCGTTATATAACTTTTGCCCCTGGAAATCTTTCGAGTACCACAAATCTTCCCACTTTTTTGAGTCTGAACAGGAGGTCATTGTCAACACAAACGGGATCCAGGCATAACGAATCATCCAGCCTTTACGGAACCAAAACGGAACCAGAATCACCAAAAGAATCAGCAGGAGGAAACCCATGTCTTTCCACTGTTCTTCGCTTTGTTCGTCATCGGCCTGGTACGACAAGTTCTTTCTCACATTCGTTGCGATCAGTTCCATGTCGGAATTATCCAGTGTTAATGTGTTTACATTTATTCCATTCGTTTTTTGAAGGTTGAATAAAACCTGCGGATCCAGTTTGGAAATTACCAAGTTACCACTGGCATCAGTCACCGGATCTTTTCGTTCATTTTTCGGAATTTGAGCGCCTTGCTGTGTTGCCATGGCAAGAATCTCTATGCAGTTTTTTGAATCCTGAACAAAATCCTTGAGCAATTGAGCCTGATTTTGATCGATCGCATCGGTAACGAGTAACAAAGTACTTGGTGCTTCTACACGATTTAGAACCGAATCGGCCATTTCCAGCAGCATGTTGAGGTTAGTTCCCTGCACCGGCATAATTCCTAGCGAAAGCGATTCCAGGTGATGGGTGATGATCCGGTAATCGCTGCAAATAGGAACTACCGTGTGTGCCGTACCTGAATAAGCAAATAAACTTACTTTCGAACCGGGATTGGCATCCAGCAAGTCGCGAATTTTAAATTTGGCCCGTTCCAATCGGTTGGGTTGAATATCTTCTGCCATCATCGAAAGTGAGCAGTCGACAGCAATCATCAACACTGCTTCGCTTTTTGCTCCGGGGACTTCTTCTTTACTCCATGTTGGCCCGGTCAGACTTAAAATAGCAATGCAGGAAATCAGCGAAAAAACAATAAGCGGGAATGTGAGTGCACTTTGTTTTTCTTTCGTGAACATAAAAGGTTGCAAGGCCGGGGCAATCACTTTTTTCCATTTCTTGTCTTCCCTTGCCGTAAAAATAATCAGCACAATAATCACGGCTACAGGAATAAATGCCCAAAACCATAGAGGGCGCAGAAAGTGAAATTGTTCTGCGTTAAAATTGTCGATATCTTTCAGGTATTCAAACATGTTCCTTATTTAACCACAAAGACACGAAGGACACAAAGGGATTCTTAAAAAATCCGAACAAGCATAATCTTTGTGTTCTTTGTGACTCCGCGGTAAAATTTTTCATTAATAAAATATTTTATTCACCCACCGTCCGTCAGCTGACGGACACCTCCCTCAAGGGAGGAATTGTCCCCTTGAGGGGACTGCAGGGGTGAGTTATTTTTCTTTTTTCGTTGACTTCATCCCGTTATCAGTTTTTGTATTCCCCGAATCAATGCTAACAGAAGACCCAGCAATAAAGCCAGCCCAAGCGGATATTGAAAAAGCAAGGTAACCGGCGCATTTTCTTCCGCCTCAAATTCGATGGGTTCCAGTTCATTTAAAGTATTGTAGGCATTCTCCAGTTGTACCGGATCCTGTGCCAGAAAATACTCTCCATCAGTTATTTCGGCGATTTGTTTCAAGGTCTGTTCATCCAGTCCGTCGTTTTTACCGGTAGCTTCGCCTATTCCAATAGTATAAATGGTTACACTGTCGCGGGCAGCCATTTTTGCGGCATCCGACGGAAAAACTCCACGGCCATCATCCTGTCCGTCGGTCAATAAAAGCAAGACCTTCTGATCTAACGAGTCGCCTTTAAAAATATCCAGCGAATATCCGATTGCTTTTCCAATGGCTGTCATTTGCCCGGCCATTCCCACATCGGTTTCGTCTAGCATAAAATCAATTACCTCCAATTCTGTGGTGAGCGGCGCCTGCAAATAGGCATTCGATCCAAAAAAAACCAATGCCAGCCGATCGCCTTCTCGTTTATTGATAAACTCACGTAATACTTGTTTTACGCCTTCCCAGCGTGTTACGCGTTGCCCGTCAATTTCCCAGTCTTTGTTTGCCATGCTGAATGAGATATCGGCGGCGATAACAAAATTCCGGGCGGTTTTTACTTTCATTTCAGGTTCACCGACTATTCGTGGCGATGCAAAAGCAGTAAGAATAGACAACCAGATCAGCAATAAAAAAATCCATTGCAGAATGTTTCGTTTTGAAATCCATGCCCCGGAACTTGCTTTCTGCCCGCTGGCGGTTTCAGCTTCCCTGAATCCCGGATATTTCAGCGCCTCTTTTCTTTGCTTCAGCGGTGGCATCAGCCAAAATACCAGGAACGGTAGCGGAGCCAGAAAAAATACCCATATGTAGCCAAATTCAAACATTCACGTTGTGTTTTTGTATCCAGAGCCGGGCAAAATCCACGAGTTCTTTCGACCTGCTTTCACTTAAAATATAACTCTCATTGTAGAGCGCATGGTTAAAGTCTTCTATCGACTGCCCATTTAAATCCGGTGCTTTATCCAGTTTTGAATAAAGAAATGAAAACCAGTCCGATCCATGTAATGCAGCGACTATTGACCGTCCAAACAGGCGAATAGCCATTGTTTTCAGAAGCAGGTTGATGGAATATACCAAAGGGTTACCGGAATTTTCAATTTGTTCCAGCTTCCGGAGCGCTTCTCTTCGATAAGCATTTTTGCGATACTTCCGATATTGAAAAAACGCGATCAGCAAAATAACGATCAACAGCAAAATCAAAACTGTATGCCAGCCGGGTGTATTAAAACTGTAACGCACCGGATCAGGTTCGATCAGATGCCCTAAAGCTGATGTATTTACCCCGGTTTCATTCATGATTTTGAAGTATTTAGTTTTGCTTTGAACAGATTTTTCAGCTGCGAGCGAATGTCTTCAACCGTATTGAATTCCATAATTGGAATGCCATATTTTGCCATTTCATTCAGGAACGTACTCTTGCTTTCTGAGGTGTATTTTATATACTTTTCTCCTGCTTTTCTTTTGTTAGCCTCCCATAAAATCTGCAGGTCGCCATCGCTTAATACCAGTTTTTCATTAGGAAGCTGTTCTTCAAGCGGGTCACTTATTCTGGCAAGGATAACGTCGTTGTGGCGACTTAACTGGATCAAGTGTTTTTTACTGGCCGGAGAAATTCCACGAAAATCGCTGATGATAAGAATCACAAAATCGTGTGTTGTCATATTCACTGTTCGGAGAAAAGCTTTGTCCAGCAGTTCAGTTTTTGGTTGAATCAGCTTATTTTCTTTGAGAAATAATTCCGATTCATCGACTAGTTTTTGCAGATATTGCATCACCACTTTTCGGCTTCGCTGAGGAGCGAATGTTCTGCATCCATCGTTGTTAAACACAAGTCCGCCAAAACGGTCGGTATTTTTCAGCACTTTAAAAGCTGTGATAGCGGCCAGCTGTGCGGCAATAAAATTTTTAGTATAAACTTTTGAGCCAAAAAACATCCCCGGAGTCATGTCGGTGACTACAAAAACCGGCTTTTCTTTTTCTTCGGTAAAAACTTTGGTGTGTGTCGATCGGGTTCTTGCAGTAACTCTCCAATCGATATTTCGGATATCGTCCCCGGCCACGTATTTTCGCACCTCATCAAAATCAAGTCCGCGACCACGAAGCTTGGAAGCATGTTTACCTGCCAGCACACTGTGAACCGGCTGCTTTGGCAACAAGGAAAATGCTGTTGACACAACCAAATGCTCCAGGTTCAAAAGTTCCCGTAAAGTTGGGATAATATTTTGGGTGTTTGTTTTCATATTTTTTTACCGTGAAGACACTATTCCCTAAAACTTTTTTACCACTAAGTCACTAAGAACACTAAGTTTAATATTTAAGAATCTTTAATTTCTTTCTTTGTGGTCTTAGTATCTTCGTGGTCATAGATTTTTCATATCCCCCCACAAGTACATTAAAATTTATAGTGTTAATCATTTAATTCCATCTAAAAAGAGATAATATTATGCTATTAATCTTTGTGCTCTTCATGACTTTGTGGTTTATGATTTATAGTCTTAAGCGTTTAATTCCATTTTTTATAAGCGGTACGTTGAAGTTGATCAAAAATCCAATTTCAACATCCATTAATTTCATATGACTCAATATTTGTGCAGTGTAAACAGGATGCATTTCTGTTACTGATTTAAGTTCACAGATTATCATATCTTCTACCAAAACATCCAACCGAAATCCCTCATCAAATTCTAGCCCATCATATACAACCGGAACCTTAGTTTGTTGCTCAAATGATAATCCGGCCTTATCCAATTCATGACAAAAACATACTTCATAAACTTTTTCCAGAAGACCTGGGCCCAGAACTTTATGAATTTTGTATGCACAATCCACAATAACTTTAGCGACTCGTTCAATTTCCTCAATCTGAACCGAAAAGTTAGTTCCTCTCGGCATATATCCAGTCATATTTTTTACGTTTTACCATGAAAACACGAAATACTCTAAAACATTTTTACCACGAAGACACAAAGGACACGAAGAGATATTTTGAAAGGAATCTTTGTGTTCTTCGTGTCTTAGTGGTTCAATTTTTAAACCACCGCCACAACTTTAAGAATCTCATCAATAATTTTATCCGGCCCAACTCCCTCGGCATTTGCTTCGTAGCTTAGAATGAGCCGGTGGCGCAAAACATCTTGAATAATAGAACGCACATCGTCGGGAAGAACATGATCGCGGCCATTCATCCAAGCCACCACACGGGCACATTTGTCGAGTGCGATCGTTCCACGTGGACTGGCGCCAAAATCAATCCACGAGCCCAATTCTTTGTTATATTTTTCCGGGTAACGGGTGGCAAAGATCAGATCAACAATATACTTTTCGGCTGCTTCAGAAACTTTCACATTCTGAATTTCTTCCCGCGCTTTAAAAGCAACTTCCTGACTAAGTAGTTCTGCTTTTGCTTTGGGAGCTGAGCTTTTACTTTCATCGCGCACGAGGCGAAGAATTTTGGCTTCAGATTCCGTATCAGGATAATCAATCAGAACTTTCATAATGAAACGGTCCATTTGTGCTTCCGGGAGCGGATACGTTCCTTCCTGCTCCACCGGATTCTGGGTGGCCAACACCATAAACAGAGGTTCCATTTTATGTGTTTTACCTGCTACCGAAACCTGACGCTCTTCCATCGCTTCAAGCAAGGCAGCCTGCACTTTTGCAGGTGCACGATTGATCTCATCGGCCAAAATGAGGTTACTGAAAATCGGCCCGGGTTGAAAAACAAATTTCTCGTCTAGTTCAGGCTGATACACTTCCGATCCGGTAATATCAGATGGCAAAAGATCAGGTGTAAACTGAATGCGGCTTAACCTGGCCTGCAGTTCATTGGCGAGCGATTTAACTGCGCGTGTTTTTGCCAAACCGGGCAACCCTTCCAACAATAAATTGCCGTTTGCAAGCAGCCCGATCAGAATTCGTTCAACTAGTTTTTCCTGCCCGATAATGGATTGGTTCATCCGGTTCTGCAGGTCTTGTATGTTTTCGAGTGTGGTCATTGATCTTTATTTTTACCACTAAGACACAAAGAACACTAAGTTCGAATCTTCTTTCCTTCGTGCTCTTTGTGACTTTGTGGTTTATAAACTATTCCTTAAAAATTTCCTTAAAATCATCTTTCATACTGATCACGTGCCATCCTTTTTCAGCAGCATCTTCTACGGCTTTTTCGGTGCCGTGCATGTAGCTGTATTCACGCGCTTCATCGTCATGGTTCACTAAAATGGCCATTGATGGTCCGTTGCCCGAAAGTGTGTATTCCATCATTTGGTAATCACCGTCGCTATTCCCACCTGCGAATATGGGTTTTTGTCCGATATGCAATTCAATATTGGTTGGTTTTACCTGCTTGTCGTTGGCCGACTGGATTTTTTCGGTTCTTACCAGGTAAGATCCTGTTTCATCAGAAATGTATTCCAACACCACACTGCTTCCCACAACATTTTCTTTTGGTATATTGTAAATCTCTTCCGAAACTGTTCTTACTGATGTTATTTCACCACCGGTAACGATATACACTTTAAATCCGTTTTCCTGCAGGTAATGTACCAATTGCACCATTGGCGAAAAGGTCATTTCTTTTAAAGGACGATTGAACTTTTTGTGATTGACCGAAGAAAGGGTTTCGTAAGCAAACTGTTTATAGTCTTCTTCTTTTTGACCCACATTTGCTCCAAAAAGTTTTCCAATCAACTCGGCAGTTCCATAGTTGCTCAGAACCGAGAGGTCATCGTTGGCAATTCCTTTGAAGAACTCATCGTCCTGCCACTTCGGTTTTTCGGGAAATGCTTTTTTTATGTAAGCAAATCCCAGTTCAAGTGGAATGTAAAGCGGTTTTTCGCACCAAAGCGTGCCGTCGTTATCAAAAACTGCTACTCGCTCTTTTTCGGCGACAAAATCTGCAGAATTCTCATCGCTTACCCGTTTCACAAAATCAACGATTGCTGTTCTAACTTCCGAATCATTCCATAACGAAAGCGGTTTTTCAACTACAACCGGTTCAACTTTTACGGTACAGCCAAATACAATTGCTGAAGCGAATAGCAGAATAAAATATCGTTTTAACATAACAGTAAATTTTTAAATGTGGAATTAGCAACCAATGTTGATAGTCAATTCCACGTCTTTAATATTCTAATTTCATGTATTCATTAGTAATTAACTAAGGAATAAACAGAATTACAGACTATTTACCTGAACCAGCTTCCATAAAACTACTCATAATTTGTTCGAGGTTAAACGATGCCGGTTTTTGTCGTGGCGGATAATCAGCAAATGTAGATATCATCTGGGCAGCATAAGCCTGCGCACCAACCGCAACAAACTGTGCACGTTCTTCCATCCAACTGTAGTAGTCGTTGGCATTGTGCTGTGCTTTTTCAAATGGATCCATACGAAGGTCAAAAATCAGTGGCAATCTGAGTTTTACAAATGGATACATCCAAACACCAAAGGCTTCAGATTTTTGTTCCATAAATACCACTTTCCAACGGGCATAACGCATAGCTACCAAATCACCGTCATCGCTCCAGTAAAAGAATTCGTGACGAGGCCAGTTCGACAAACCATACTGATCTTTTGCAACTTCCGTTTCTCCGGTTAAGTAGGGCAGTAAGTTGTAACCATCAAGATGTACGTTATAAGTCCGATCAACTCCCTGGTAACCGTTTAACAGTTTCTCTTTAATATTTGGCTCGCCAGCAGCAGCCATTAAAGTTGGCACCCAGTCGTTTCCGGCCACAATTTCGTTGGTAATACTACCGGCTTCAATTTTACCCGGCCAACGTACTAAGAATGGTACGCGGTAACCACCTTCCCAGTTGGTATTTTTCTCTCCCCGGAAAGGAGTAATTCCTCCGTCGGGCCACATATTAAAGTGAGGACCATTATCAGTAGTGTAAATTACAATGGTATTTTCAGCAATGCCCATTTCGTCCAGTTTATCCAGAATTTGCCCGATCTGGTCGTCATGTTGCATCATTCCATCGGCATAGAAATTCAGGCCTGATTTACCATCGTACTCTTCCGGCGGGTGAGTAACGTAGTGCATGCGCGAGGTGTTAAACCAGCAAAAGAACGGCGTATCATCCTCCACTTTCCTTTCCATAAAATCGACTGCAGCATCCAAAAATTCCTGGTCTACTGTTTCCATTCGTTTTTTGGTCAATGGACCGGTATCTTCTACCCGGCCATCAGCAAAGGAGCGAATTACACCACGCGGGCCAAAGTTTTTTCTGAAGTTTGGATTTTTAGGATAATCCGGATTTTCAGGAGCTTCTTCAGCATTCAGGTGATACAGGTTGCCATAAAATTCGTCGAAACCATGTTCGGTAGGCAAAAACTCATCAAGGTCGCCCAGATGGTTTTTACCAAACTGACCGGTTGCATAACCCAGTGGCTTCAGCAATTCAGCCAGAGTTGGATCTTCGGATTGAATACCCAGTTTCGATCCCGGCAATCCAACTTTTGTCATACCGGTACGCACCGGCATTTGTCCGGTAATAAAAGCAGAACGACCTGCCGTACACGATTGCTCGGCATAATAATCGGTAAACTGCATTCCTTCGTGTGCAAGGCGATCGATATTCGGAGTCTTATACCCCATCATTCCTTTGTTGTTGTAGCTCAGGTTCCAGAAACCAATGTCATCTCCCATTATCACAAGGATATTGGGTTTCTCGCTTTGAGCCTGTGCCTTTTGAGGCGATACAAACACTGCAACTGCAAACAGTGCAATAAAGAGCATCCAGCTGCCTGTTTGTTTAGTTTTCATTGTAATCATAAATATGGATTTAACATTTAAAATATTTTTTTGACAGTAAACAAGTTATGGTATTTTCGAGTAAAATACCAGCTTATTAACATATTTTTTCGATCGTATATAGCTGGTATTATTTTTTTAAAATCTGCCCCAGATGTGTTTACAAAAAGAAAAGGGCTGAAAAAATTTCACCCCTATTCCTATTTTGAAACGATTAGAATTCCTATATTTTAAGAAAATTAAAACTCTAATTTTGTGGTTTTGCTGTTAAACTCTGAACAACCTTATCAATTCCCAATGATGAACCTCCAACCGGAGGATAGTCTTTAAACGTTGCAAGGAACTGACCTGTTATTTCCTGTGCCGGAACAAACAACCACATATTATCTGCCATCCATCGTAAATACATGGCAGATTCCCAGGATACCTCATATGGATCGGCTCTTAAATTAATTACAACCGGCCATGATGGAGTTTTTCTATATGCTTCGTTAATAGAACCTTCCATAAGAGTAAAATGAAGTTTCCAATTATTATAACGAATGGCATTTAAGTTTCCTCCGGCATCAAAATAGAATATTTCTTTTCTGGGATCTTCGCTTGTTTCGCCTTTCCATAAAGGTAACATATTATATCCATCTAAATGAATTTTAAAAGTTTTGTCACCTGCATTATAACCTGTTAGCATTTTTTCTTTTAAATCAGGAACACCTGCTGCTGCAAGTATAGTAGGCATCATATCCTCATGCGAATGAATATCGTTTGAAACAGTTCCGGGCTCAATAACATCCGGCCATTTTATTATACAAGGTACACGGAATCCTCCTTCCCATGTTGTTCCTTTTTCTCCTGCAAAAGGAGTACAACCACCATCAGGCCATGAAAATTTTTCAGCACCATTATCAGTAGAATACATTATCATGGTATTATCATAAATACCCAATTCTTCAAGTTTAGCTAAAACGCGTCCTATTTGTCCATCGTGTTCAACCATACCATCTGCATATAATCCAATTCCGGTAACACCATCCGATTCTGGTTTTAAGTGTGTCCAAACATGCATACGTGTAGCACTTAACCATACAAAAAATGGTTTTCCTTCTTTATGCGCTTTTTCAATAAAAGCAATAGCAGCATCTGTAAATTCGTCATCTGCTGTTTCCATGCGTTTACTTGTCATTGGTCCTGTGTCCTCAATTTTACCATCAGAGTATGAATGAAGAACTCCACGAGGACCATATTTTTTACGGAATTCAGGATCTTTCGGATAATAATAAGATTCTGGTTCTTCCTCTGCATTCAGGTGATACAAATTACCAAAAAACTCATCGAATCCATGATTGGTAGGCAGATGTTCATCGCGGTCGCCCAGGTGATTTTTACCAAACTGGCCGGAGGTGTAACCCAGCGGCTTTAAAAGTTCAGCTATCGTTGCCTGATTGTCCTGAATACCTTGTTTTGACCCAGGCATACCAATCGTCAAAAGACCGGTTCTAAATGGGTGCTGGCCAAGAATAAAGGCAGCGCGTCCGGCAGTACAGCTTTGTTGTGCATACCAGTCGGTAAACATGGCTCCTTCTTCAGCAATACGGTCGATGTTGGGAGTTTTGTAACCCATAATACCATGATTATAACAACTAATATTGTTCCAACCAATATCATCACCCCAGATCACAAGGAAATTGGGTTTTTCATTTTTCTGTGCATGCAATGTTTTTGGAACTCCACACACTGTTAATACAAAAAAAGCCATAACAACTAATCCTATACCGGATCGTTGAAATGTACATTTGTTCTTTTTCATAATAGGTAATTATTTATTGTTAACACTTAGAGTTAGAATATGAATCTTCATTAAATTATGGCGGAATCACAATCAATTTACGACATATAAAAGAGAAAGTCCAGTTTATTAACATATTTTTTTACAGGATTATATTTACAAATCCCTGAACAGTAGAAATTTTCAAAACTGATTGAATTAAACGAAACACCTATTCTCTGGCAATACATAGGTTTAAAGTTCGAATGAAATGCTAAACACTTGAACTTACATGTGATATTTTTGGATTTCTGCAAAAAAAATGGTATTCTCTCTTCAATTGAAATCTTATTCAGCAGCTTTTGAGTATCCATCTTTTTTATTCGTTGCAATAGGATCTACTCAAAATCAAACTTAAAATGACCGGTGAAAAGAAATCAGAATAACATAGAAAAACGACTTAAAGATCGGGCACATATCAATTAAAAAAGGATTATGGCAAAAAAAGAAAATATTCCTCACGAAGGGGAAGCACACCTGGTAAGCAACAAGAAATATTTTGATGTAGACGGACCTGTTTTTTGGCCGGCTGCAATATTGATCATTCTATTTATTGCAATTACATTAATTGTTGGCAAGCCAATGGACAAAATCTTCTCCACCATTCAAACTTCAATTTCAGATTATGGCGGCTGGTTTTTTGTAATCTCTGTAAATCTATTCCTCTTTTTTGTATTGTTTATTGCCTTTAGCAAATTTGGCAAAATTAAATTGGGAGGCAGCAAAGCCAAACCCGAATTCTCGAAAACAGCCTGGTTTGCCATGCTTTTTAGTGCGGGTATGGGTATTGGTATTTTATTCTGGAGTGTTGGCGAACCCATCAATCACTTTATCCATCCACCGGGCGGCGCCCCCCGAACTGTTGAAGCAGCCCGCATGTCGATGGAAATTACCTTCTTACACTGGGGATTGCATGCCTGGGGAATTTATGCGTTAGTAGGAATGGCACTGGCATTTTTTACTTTTAACCGAAAATTACCGCTTACAATCAGTTCCATTTTTTATCCACTTTTAGGCAAAAAAATCTACGGCCCATGGGGAAAAGCAATTAATGTACTGGCAGTTGTAGCTACACTTTTTGGTCTGGCAACATCGCTCGGAATGGGCGTACAGCAGGTTAGTGCCGGCCTGGCTCACCTGTTTAATATGCACGATACTTTAACTTTGCAGGTGATACTGATTACCGTTATTACTCTTGCCGCAACAGCATCGGTTGTAGCCGGATTAAGCAGTGGGGTAAAACGCTTAAGTGAACTAAACATGATAATTGGTGCAGTTTTCCTGCTTTTTATGATTATAGTGGGCCCAACGCTTTTTATTTTCGATTCGTTTATTCAGAATATTGGAGGATACGTTCAGAACTTCTTTGAGATGTCGACATGGACAGAAACCTACCAGCAATCTAACTGGCAAAACGACTGGACAGTTTTCTACTGGGCCTGGTGGATCAGCTGGTCGCCATTTGTTGGAATGTTTATAGCCCGAATTTCAAGAGGAAGAACAATAAAAGAGTTTGTTTTGGGTGTTTTGATCGTACCAACACTTCTTACTTTTTTATGGCTATCGACATTTGGAGGAAGTGCCATGTTTATCGAGCTCAACTCGATGGCCGATATTGCCGGTGCAGTAACCGATAATATTGCCACATCGCTATATGTGCTGCTGGAACAATTTCCCATATCTGCCGTAACTTCTACGGTTGGAGTGATTTTGGTTGCCAGCTTTTTTATAACCTCATCCGACTCGGGATCGTTGGTAGTAGATTCATTAACGGCCGGTGGCAAATTAGATGCTCCGGTTGCTCAGCGAATTTTCTGGGCATTAACCGAAGGCGCGGTTGCGGCAGTTTTGTTAATTGGCGGCGGACTGGGAGCTTTGCAAACAGCTGCCATATCAACCGGTTTACCATTTGCCATTATTCTGCTTTTTGTGGTTTGGAGCCTGTTAAAAGGATTGCGCGAAGAACATGAGGATTTGATGGAAGTGAAACGCGAAAAAGAGCATCAGGAATACCTGGATACGATTTCCAGAATGCTGCAAAAACGCGGAAAAATACAATCGGCTAAGCCACAAGAAAATAAAAATAATTCAACCCTTTAAAAAGTATAAACATGTATCAATTAAATCATATTCTGGTGTGCCTCGACCTAACGGAGATGGACGATTCGCTTATTCGTTACGCAGGTTTTCTGGCCAATAAAATTCAGCCGGAAAGTATAACATTTCTGCATGTTATGAGGCCTTTTGATATTCCTCAGGAAATACTGGAAGCTTTTCCTGAACTGGATGAGCCAATACCCGAAATTATTCGCGAAGAGCTGAAAGAAAAAATAGACGAACAATTCAGTACCGATGTTGATCTAAAAATCAATACTAAAGTACAGGAAGGTTATCCTATTGAAACGATTGTGAAGTTCACGCAGCAGAATAACATTACGCTTACTTTAATGGGGAAGAAAATGGGCTACAAAGGAAGTGGTGGAATTGTGAGAAAGATTCTAGGTCTGATTCCTTCGTCGGTGTTGCTGGTTAGCGAAACCGTTCACGAACAAATTGACAATGTTTTGGTTCGGATGGATTTCTCAAAAATCAGCGAAATGGCCTTACGTATGGCACTTCGAATCAAGGAACTGACCGGTGCCGGTGTAGCCTGCCACCACGTACACAAATTGCCACTGAGCTATTTCCCGCAAACCCAGTCGGAAGATGATGAAAAACTGCAGCGATATGTTGCAAAAATCAGTAATAAAGAGTTCCAGAAATTTGTGAAACGATATAAACACGAGAACGATGAACTTCCTTTCTCGTATTCGCTTGACACTGAAAGTGAAGAAGCCCAGATTTTGTACCGGCAAGCACTCATGACCGGCGCTGATATGATTGTGATCGGCTCAATAATTAAATCCGAACTATCCGACATTATTGTGGATTCCACTTCGGAAAAACTGGCGGAATCTGAGAAGAATATACCAGTTTTCATCGTTAACGACCGTAAACAATCGATGGGATTTCTAAAATCATTGTTCAATTAAAACAAACTGACATGATTCAATATTCATCAAAAACCAAAATAATAGCGCTGTTTTTATTGTTCGCCGTTTTTGCATCGTGCAGCACCAGTACAAAGCCGGAAGAAGAGCGTTCTCTGAAAATTGTTTATACCGATTGGTCGGAAAGTGTTGCTATCACCTATTTGTCGTATGTTTTGCTCGAAGAACAAATGGATTACAAGGTTACATTGAAGCTGACTGATGTTGAAACTGCATACCGGGAAGTAGCCAACAACGAGGCTGATGTTTTTACAGATGCGTGGCTACCCGAAACACAAAAGCAATATTTCGATGAACACAAGGACAAATTAGAAATGCTGGGGATTACCTATCCCGAAGCGCGTACAGGATTGGTTGTTCCCGCTTACAGCAAATTGAAATCGGTTTCCGATCTAAAAAACTATCCACATCCGATTGTCGGAATTGATGCGGGCGCAGGAATCATGCAAAAAGCCAAAACCGCTATGGACAAATATTCGCTGGCGAATTCGCTTCTTCAGCTTTCGGAAGAAGAAATGGTAGAACAACTGAACGATTCCATTCAGCGCAGAAAAAATATTGTGGTAACCGGCTGGGAACCTCACTGGATATTTGCGCGTTACGATGTTCGTTTTTTAGATGATCCTGATAATATTTTTGGTCAGAAGGAAAATATTTACACCATTGCAAACAAAAGCCTCGAAGAGAGTCATCCGAATGCGGTTCGCTTTTTCGAGCGTATGCAATTAACTGAAAAGCAATTAAACAGCCTTGAGTACGAAATCAGGGTAAGCGAAGATCCTGTAATTGGCGTGAAAAACTGGATGGAGCAAAACGAATTCGTGGTAAACCAGTGGATAAAAAACCTGACTAAAGAACGTTTAAAAATCATGTAAAAATACAGCGTTCTTTAGAATATCTGCTACATTTTACCTGTTTAATCAGATTCAACTTTATCCAAAAAAACCCAGGTTTCATCGGGATCTGTGCCCGCAATTCCTTCCTGGTATTTGCCCATAATGTTGTTCCATTCAACAGCCCGGGGGTTGTTTTCAACCGTTTTAGGATTTAGCTCATCCAGAGTTTTATCGGCAGGAATGGAAATTATCAGCATCAACTGCCTTCCGTTCAAAAATACCAAAAGCTGCTGAAATTCTGCCCTGCAAAATCCTTCTGCAACTTCCGGCCACTCTTCAAATTGTGTTTTATGGTAGTTCATATACTCCTGCTGAAGAACTGTGTCTTCTACTAAATTAGCTGTGAGCAAGTAATTTTTCCAAGGCTTTGGTATTGTTGTATCATTACACCGATCTGCCCTGTTGAAAACATACATAGGAGCAATGTATTTCTTCACATTTACAGAGAAGTCAGTTTCCCGAATTAATTCCCCAATGCCCAAAGTATCCGCTGCATTTCCAAATAAAACAACATGGTTTTTCCACACATAGAGTTCCATCGGTGTTCCTTTCAAGATATCTATCAAAGAATTTTTGAATGTTTCATTTTCAAGAACAAATTCAATAGCGACTTGCTCTTGCTCTGATTCAATCACTGTTTCGCCGGAAGTTTTTTGACTTTTTTGACCACAGGCCACAAACACGAAAACAATGATCAAAAATGGCAGGCAGTTGACTATTTTGAGATTATTTAAACGCATAAAACATTTTTAATGAAATACATCTCTTTCTTTAAAACCTGCGGGATGAATACGAATCTTTTCCGGTTCTGATCCGGGGATTATATCTCTGAATTCTTTTTCAATACCGGCATTTTCAATAATCTTTTTAGCTTCTTCTGAAAATTCATCCTCGCGGAACGACCGGGTTTGCTCAATAGTAATATTGGTACCATTGTTCATCAGGAGGTTATTTTTCACATAGTTCTCACGGGCAACAATGTCGTGGCATCTTTTGGTCCAAAGGTGCAGCCACATCCATTTATAACTGTCGTTATCTACTACATTTCGCGTAATTGTCAGGTAGGCCGAACCATCGTCGGGATAAATACATCTTGGCCCGTTAAAAAGATAATTTTCTTCTATGCGCGAACCGGGTTGTTCTCCCAGAGAATAAATAATTCCACCGTCGTCCAAAACCTGGTGAGTATTTCCGGCTTTATTAAAACTAACGCTGTTATTTTTAGAAAGAGTTGACGCAGGGATTCCCGCATTCCCCCACCACCAGCCACAAGTAATTGCACCGTATGGAGTACCTTCAATATCGTTGTGTTCGATTTTAGTGTTGGCAACAAAAAAAGCGGTAATGCCTTCCACCTGCCTGAAATCGAGGCTGACATTTCGGAGATAGTTGTTACTGACTTCATTGTCTTCGCAAAGTCCTTCAATACCTTTCCCGTAAATTGCCCCATCTCCAATTTCATAATGCTGCGGATGCCCGATATTTACTGCATTCCCAAGCATGTCGTGAAAATAGTTTCCTTCAATTTTACAGTTTCTTGCATCATTCACCAGGTTGATGGCAATGGCAGAACCAATGCCTTCAAAACGGTTTCGGATGAAATGAATATTTTCTGCATTTTCAATTTGCACTGTACCTCTCGGGACATCGGTACTGTTGTATTTTGTCGGGTGCCAGTTGCCATCTGGAATATATTTTACAGCCAGGCCCAAACTTTGAATACCAGCAAATCCATACGAGTCAGCAACCCTCATCAATGGCCAGTGGTCGTATGAAAATGTTATTCCCTCGAAACGAATATTTTCTACCCTGTTTTCGGTCGATTCCCCTTTAATATGGATCAATCCTTCTGATGTGGGAGCAATAACCTCTGCAATGTCCATATTTTCACCATCGCTGTAATAATAAAGCGTTTTGGTTTTACGGTCGAAATAAAATTCCCCCGGAGAATCAAGCAATTCAAAAGCATTTCTTATCACAAAACTTTTTTCATAGTTGATCGCGCCTGCCCATGCCATTGTAGTTGCAATTGCGCCATAAGGTTGTTGTAATTTCACAATAGTTGTATCACCAAATACCTCCATTTCCCTGGCACAAAGTATCTTTTCTGTCCAAACATTAAATTGCACCAGTTCAATATCTTCAGGATTGGAATAAGATTTAACTTCTTCGGAACTAAATTTTATCCCGTCAATTGCTGATCCCGCTCCAAAAGCCCACGGTTCGTTTCCGTTAATTGTAAAACTGCCCCAATTACCCAAACCGTTAACTGGAACATCGGTGCCGGCCAAACGTTTCCTTTTGCCGTTAACAAAAAGTGTTCTGAGTTTACTGTCCCGGTCCAGGCTTGCTTTGTAAATATTGCCTTCTACCTGCTGCCATCCTGAAACTTCAACTCCACCATTGATTACAACTTTATCCTTGTTCTCGGCCATAATTACCGTGGGCGATTCTTCAGTACCTGAATCTATTGGCTCAAATATCAAAGGTTCCTGTAAGAAATAATTCCCTTCTTTTAAAATGATCTGAATACCATTTTCTACGGAAGGACCTGCAGATTTTCTTAATTCCCTTGCTTTTTCTTGTGCAATCTGCAAGGTTTTTAAAGGCTTCTCTTTAGTGCCCGGATTTTTATCATTGCCGTTTTTCGACACCCAAATTTCTGTGGCAGCAACTTGTAAACTTAAAAAAGTCAGTAAAATGATTAGCAGATTTTTCATAGCTTATTATTTAGGCTTTTGCTCAGTTCTAATGATTCAATTCACAAATAATCTTTCCCAGTTTTTCAGAATGTCCGGCGACGTTGCCATCAACCAAAACAAACAGTCCTTTTCCCAACTGGTATTTTTCTCCGGTTTTATCCCAAACAATGGTTACAATTTTTCCGTGATACAAAACCTTATCGAGGCAAAACCAGTCCCACTTGTTTTCAGGCAGCAAAGGATTTTCTTCAATTTTATCATCATCGCACGGACGCAAACCAACCAAACCGGTAATCAGCAAATCGTTAAAAGTACTGTGGTTGTAATAACGACTTCGCTCCTGATCGCCTTTTAACCAATAACCGGTGGTTTCATCGAGGTACTCGCCAATATAAGGCCGCCCCCTGTAATGTTGCGATTCCACATAGGTTTCCAGCAAATCGAAATATACGGAATTATTCACAACATCCTGCTCGTAGCGATTAAGTAGATTAGCCATAGCGGTTAAGGTTTGCGATGTGGCAAAAGGCCAGACTGCCCCGTCCCACTCACAATTACAACATCCATGGGTTCGAAATTCGGGATGTCGTCGCTCAGCGGTTGTCAATCCAAAAGGCGCTAAAAATCCTTCCGTATCTCTTACCTGTTCCCATGCCTTTTCGTAACCGGCATCGGGCAAATTAAAATACCAGGGAATAAATCCAATTTCTTCTCGCACATTGGCGAAACCACCTTCCTGTTTTACCGTTTCAAAAAAGTCGCTTTCCTGATTCCAAAGATTTTTTTGTACCAACTGTTTCAAAGTGTCGGCTTTGGCAGCATACAATTTTGCCCAATCATTTCTACCCGCCAGTTCTGCCAGTTTCGACAAAGCCACTGCATTGCCGTACATGTATGAATTGATTGTAGGCCGTTCGTTTTGAACGCGTCTTCCGCCCGAAATCTGTTCTTCCATGCCATCTCTCACATCTTCCTGCCAGAACATGCCAGTGGGTTTTCTGTGATCAGCTTCCCATAAACGATAATCAGCTTCCAGGTCAGGAAGAAGATCTGTTACAAAATCTTTATCAAAAGTTAAAAGATAATAATTGTAAACAGCATCGGCAGTCCAGCTGCTAAACTTTCGCAGTCTGTCCATGGGGTTTCCGTCGTTTCCACGATACCAAACTTTCAGGTTTCCCTTTACATATTTGGGATTTTGCAACCAGCGCGATTCATAGGTATGATGCCCGATGGCACAAGCAATGAGGTTGTATTTATCGGCATAAGAACGCTGTACCAAAAACTCGGTCATGGTCATTCCTGCCGGTGTTTCTTTTATGTGTTTTCGCAGCGTCCACCAGCGATAATAAAACATCTCCTCGAAGTTATCCTGGGGGCACTCGAACAATGGAATATTTGCTTTCATCCACTCCCACGAATCGGCATTCGGAATAGCCTGAATAATGTTTTCATCTTCCATGCGATTAAAATAATCCACATAGTGTTTAAAATCATCGGCTTTTAAAACAGCTGCATCTCCCGACGCTTTTGTGGTTTTCAGATTTTTAATATAAAACGTAGCCTCCGGCACAGGTTTCCCGTTTTGCGGCACATCAAAATCCTGGTCGGTTGGGGTGTCAGCATTGGGAAAACGACGCACTTCCCCGGTACGGAAAACAACCTTATCCAACTGATGCACCGGTGCAAAAAACAATCGACTCGCTACCTTTTGTCCATCGAGGTAAACGTTATAAAAACGATTGGCAGTTGTGGCTTCAATCCGAATTGTATATTCTTTGTTGGCCTCGTATTCACGCAGATTATTTATACGATAACCTGCTTTGTATTTTATCATTCCGTCATTGTCGAAAATCAATCGCAAGGCCGGTGTATTTTCTTCATTTTGCAGTTCGATGTGTAAAACGCCGGTGTTGTTCTGAGCGGTTTTTATGGTAAATTCCACATTTGCATTTTCCGTTGCAGGAAACAAACGTGTTGCTTTGGCATAATCAAATTCGTCTTTGTCTTTTAAGGTTAGCCAACGCTGCCCATCAAGCTTTTCAATTTTTACGGGCGCCCACACCGGACTGTAAATATTCCATCGGTCGAGCTCTGTGCCCGGGTTCATTTCAGAAAAGACATCATTTACCGGACTTGCTTCCTTATCCAAAACGGGAACTTTCACCCGTGCAATCCACATGTCCTCCTTGTTCATGCTGTAAGCCACCCAAAGGTTTTTATCAGCAGGAACTCCATTGCCTTCCTGAATTCCGCGAACGTATTGCGGTCCGTACGACTTGTAATTTCCGCCGTAACGCATGGTTGTAATTTCGCCGTTTACCAGCAATAGTTTATCATATTTAATCCCGTCATTACTGAGCGAAAGTGCCAGTGGCCAGCGAAATTCAGACGGATTATAAACCGTAACATATTTGCCATCGCTGGTTTTCTGTCCCCAAATTTTTGCATTGGCATTTACAAAACCCGGCGCACGCATTGGCACAGTCCAGGTTTTGCCTTCATCGATGCTGGTAGCCGTAAGCGCATGTTTCCACAAAGCCACCACATTCCCATTCGGAAGATGATAAAAGCACATGGCTTTGTATTCTTCTTTTATTGGTATCAGCGGATCATCGCGGTCGGCTTCTTCCACCCATTGCTGCATCATCAGAGGATTGGCCAGTAATTCGTCGCAGGCGGCTACAAAACCTTTATCCTTACTTTTCTGATAAAAGGGGAAAGAGGTATTTTTATCGTTCCATCCATGATTGTAACGGATGAAATAAACAGGACCGAAGGTGCTGTCTTTATAAATTTCCCGCACAGCCCTGCCAATGCCGTTTCCATCGTTGGGGCTGTCTTTTCTATTCAGCGAAATACCATAAAAAGCCAGACAAAGCAGGCGGTTGTCGGATGACACATAAAAACCCATTCTCTGGTGCATAACCGCCACCAGGTTTTTAACCACTTCCTCAACGCCTTCTTTTGTAGTTCCATCGGGAATCTTGTATTCGGGAAATATGGTAATTGGTTTCGACCAGTTGTAACCATCTTCCGAAGTCACCAACATGGTTCTGCCAGGAGGAATATGTTCTCCCACGGGATCGTTCAGATATTGGTAATAAAATTTGTTGTTCCAGTAAGCAAGATTGGGCGCATGGTTGTATGTCCATCCCAAATTATCAGCAGTTTCGGGCAACTCACGATTAGCACGCATCACCTGAATATTATGCACACCCAACGCCGGACTTAGCTGTCCGTGATGATAATCGATGTTTACTTGCATTTCTCCTACATAATGGACCGTATCCTGCGCACAAACTGAATTTATCTCTCCGATCAGAAGCAGTAAAAAAATGATATTCGATAAATATTTATAGATAATCCTCATTCCTATTCTTTATGAGTTTAGTTATAGTCTCACTCAGAGTGAAATTATGACTAATTATTGTGTTGTTTATTGATACCCTCACTACGAGTGAGGGTATCAATGTTTCTTATTCTCAAGTAAGTTTTTAAGGATTTTCTCATTCACAGTAAAAACCGTTCCATGTTTATGCCCTTCCGGGAAACTTACTTCAGAAGAAATATCAGTGAAGGTTTTAAAATCAATCGTTTTTTGTGCTGAATATGTTTTTTTACGATACGAATCGTAATAGATCAGCCACTCATCTCCCAACCTTAAAACCGTTGGTCCTTCTGTAAACTGGTCGGTAAATGGTTCTGAAATATTTTCCCAGGGACCAAGCGGAGATGTTCCAAAAGCAACTTTTATATCTCGCTCGGGGCGCGTATTATCTTTTAATACCAGCACATAATCATCTTTGCCACGTTTCACTATCACACAATCGATTATACTAAAACCGGGGTCCAAAAATAATTCGGCATCCGAAAAAGTTTTAAAATCCTTTGTAATGGTGTAATACATGCGGTGGTTGTTACGCTCCTCTTCTAATCCTTTTTCGAATTTATACGGAATAGTGGAAGCCCAAATAATGATGTATTCGTCTTTTTCATCATCGTAAAAAAGCTCGGGCGCCCACACATTTACGGTGGAAGTATCAAAAGCCATTACCGGAACGAATTGTTCCTCCGACCAGTTAACAAGATCGCTTGAACTGGCATAACCAAACCCAAGGTCGCCACGCCACGAGGAGGTCCAAACCATATGAAAAGTTCCGTCAGGGCCTTTCACAACAGAAGGGTCGCGCATTACTTTCTGATTCCCGACTTCAGGAGCCAGCCAGGGACCACCCAGATCATTCCAGGTGTAACCATCGTAACTATATGCCAGATACAAACCTTCATCTGCAGGCTCGCGAAAGGTGCTGAACATGTACACTTCTTTTTCCTTTTGACAGGAGAAGCAAAATGTCAAAAGAACCAGGTATATAAATATTTTATATTTCATCGTTTATTAGCTTAGTCATGAAGTCGCAATACTTTTATAATGTTTCCAACACCAATACCCAGTCGTTGCCATCTTCCACCTCCCCGGGAGGATCGAAAGTTTGACTTCCACTATTTAAGAATTCTCCTATTTCTGTATACTCACCGTTGCGCGGATTAAACCACGATGCTTTTACCATTTCACCGGTAATCTTTCCCAAGGCAATTTGCATTTCACGCCCGTTGTACGTATAAACAAGGGCATAATTTTTTCCGTGTGTTGCCACCTGATAATCGTACTTCTCACCTTGTCCGGAAACAATAATTGACTGGTCGGGAACACGCTCGAAAAAGGGTTTCGAGAGCATCAGGTTTTTCAGATGAACCATCTGACCAGCACCGGGCATATCGATTGCTTCGGTCCAATATTCCCTGGCACCGTAAGCCGGATTTTCATCTTCAGGGCGATAGAACTGCATCACGGCGCTGTTTCCGTAAGTAAATCCAAAAGCCCCTGCAAAAACCGACCAGTATGCATATCTACGCACATCGTTTTCATTCCAGAACGGCTCTGAAGGATCATGCAAACCCTGCGGAATTCCTTCGTAAGAAGGTTCGCCATCAATGGTAGGTTTTACCGGAACCAAAGTATAATCGTCCTGCACATATTTGTAATTATCCTGTGCATAAGCCTTCTCGGTATCATCCTGATCGTAACGGCGGTGCCCCGACTGAAACATATTAAAATCGAGCCAATCCTCGTTATTAAACCAAAGCGACGATTGCATCCTCCCAAAAGGATGAAAAGTTTCAAGATGATTGGGCGCCAACTCGTGTATGTTGTTCCCGATAATGTTCCATGTTGCAGTAGAATCCGAGCCTTTGGTATCGCCTCCGTTCAGCCAGATGATATTCGATTTGTCAGCATACCTTTTGGTCAGCCATTTTGAATACACATCGGCCTGTTCGCGACTAACACCACCTGCTTTAACATTGCTTCCCCAAACCGGAACCAGGGCCATGTACAATCCTTTTTGTTCGGCTAAATCAATTACATAATCCATGTTATCCCAGAAATCGTAGGCTTCAGCATCTTCAAACGAAGCACCTTCAGTAACTGCCGGCTTTGAAACATCGCTTTGCACCAGCGCCGAATCGCCATAAACATTACACACGTTCAAACTGTGAACAACCATCACCTGTATCACATTGAAACCTTTTTCAACGCGGTTATCCAGATATTTTTCAGCTTCCTCGCGGGTTAATTTAGAAAACAGCAACCAACCGGTATCCCCAAGCCAAAAGAAAGGATTCCTGTTTTCATCCATCAAAAACCTTCCATTTTCGGACACCTTCAACAAAGGCATTTTGGCTTTTTCTTCCGGCTTTTTCTTTTCCGGCTGAGCACAACCAAAAAGTAACAGAATTGCAAATAGTAAAATACTTATTCTCATAGTTTAGTTTATTTTTAGTTCATATTATCAATCACATTTATGCCGATTTTCCGTTCTTTAATTGGACACATTGGCTTACAACAGCATAAATATACAAAGTCATTTAACTTTAAATAACTATACAAAACAAATTTCGGCTTATAATAACTTCATTTAAAATATGCAGGAAAACAGGTGACAAAGTTTACATCTATTTAAAACTTTCTATTTTTGAAAAACTAAACTAAGCGATAATGTTGTGTAAATCAATTTATGAACCGGTATTTTTTCTGATTTTTATTCTATTTTTTGGATGCAGCGAAAATCCTGACCCATCCTCAAAAGAAGATGGACAGCTCAATACAATGAGTTTCTCAAACTTCGTGGATCCTCCCAACGAATTTCGTTCACATCCGTTTTACTCCATTAATGATTCGTTAACCGAGGAGGAAATATCAAGACAAATTATCGACTTTAAAAATGCGGGATTCGGAGGTTTTTACCTTCACAGCCGTTCGGGTTTAATTACTGAATTTCTGGGAGATGACTGGTGGAAAATTATGCAGGCCTCGGTTGATGCGGCAAACAAAGTGGGCTTGCGTTGTATGTTTTACGACGAAGACAAATGGCCAAGTGGATTTGCAGGTGGAGCTGTTCCAAAAATGAGTATAGATTACCGGTCGAAATGCCTTGCCCGCCTTGATAAAAAAACTCCTCTGCCGAAGGGATCAGAAATTATCGGCAGCGACGAATTATACAATTATGTGTTATATACATCTCAATTCGGTTACGATATTTTTAACGGCACATGCTATGTCGACCTGTTCAACCCGGAGGCTGTTCAGGCATTTATTAATGACTCGTACAAACCATACGTTGAAAATTACAAAACCCAGATAAAAGGGTACCGTCCGGCCATATTTTCTGATGAGCCACATGTGCACGCCCGGTATTTCGATAAAAAAACTCCAAACCTGGGAACACTCTCCTATTCGCCATGGCTGGAAAAAAAATTTAAGAAACTATACGGTTACGATCTACGCGAAAAGCTCAACCTGCTGTTTGAAGAAAAAGAAAACTGGCGCGAAGTTAGAATGCAGTACTACCGGGCAAAAGCGCTGGCCTTTGAAGAGAGTTATACGAAACAGCTTGCCCGTTTCTGCGGCGACAACGACTTTGATTATACCGGACATTACCTGGCCGAGGACATTTTGGAAAAGGTGCGCGACCGGGCAGCAAACACCATGTTGCATTACAGAAGCATGCAACAACCCGGCATGGATATTCTGGGGCTGAGTATCGCTGATAAACTCATTACTTCCCGCAACCTGAGCAGCGTCGCTAACCAATTCGGACAGCAAAAACGCCTGAGTGAGTTATTCGGGATCAGCGGCCAGAATATGAATTTTGAAGACAGGAAATGGCTGGCTGGCTGGCACAGCATTCTTGGAGTAAATCATTTTTGTCCGCACCTGACTCTTTACAGCATGAAAGGTCATCGGAAACGCGATTACCCGCCCACCTTTTCGTATCAGCAACCTTATTGGAGCTACAACAAAAAAATTGAAGATTACCTTGGCAGGATTGCTTATGCAGCCTCTGTTGGAAAATATGATCCGCAGATTCTGGTTATAAATCCCTTGGAAAGTGAATTTATAAAAGGGAAAGCAGACGGTGAATTCACAAGTGGAATGCTTGCCGTTCTTGAAGAATTGCAGGCTGCCCATTACGATTACGATGTTGGCGATGAACAGATTTTAGCAGACACAGCTTATGTTTCAGGAAACGAATTGGTTGTGGGAGAAATGAAATACCGGCACATTGTTTTGCCCGACATGATCTCCATTCGCAAAAGCACTCTGGATCTGATTGAGGCGCTTCAAAAGCAGGGAGGCAAGGTTTTTAGTACAGGGCGATTTCCTTCATTTATTGAAGGAAAAGCCGACACCGGTGTATTGAGTGGACTTCAAAAGTCTGTAATTTCCATTCCGGTTGAATCACTGGGAACGGAACTGCAAAAACAAATAATTCCTCATGTAAAAATTTCAGGAGGGAATGCTGAAAAGATCTGGTCGCAAACAAGAGTAGTAGAAGAAGGGAAGCTGGTTCTGTTATACAACAGCTCGCACACCGAGCCGATTTATTTTGAGCTAACTACTGATTTCAATGAAGGAGATGTAGTATTATGGGATCCTTCTGAAATAAAATGTTATTCGCTTCAAACCAATAAAAAAGGAAGCTACAGCATAAAAATGGCTGCATCTTCAAATATTTGGATCACCTCCGGGACGCTGAGCAAAGAGGCACAAATTTCAGGAACGTATCAGTTACCCGATGAGTCAAATGAGGTACTTGTCCTTAAAAACAAATGGAAAGGCAAACGGCTTTCACCCAATGCCATTACACTTGATTTTGCGTGCTATTCAACCGATGGAGGAAAAACCTTCAGCCAGCCGGAACCGGTAATTGGCATCTTCAGCCGCTTGTCGGATACTAATTATAACGGCGAAATACAACTTAATTACCCGGTTAATGTAATATCTGCGCCCAAAAGTTGTCAACTGGTTTTGGAACAACCTGAAATGTATTCAAACATAAGAATCAACGGGAAGGATATTCATTTTAACGGAGAAGCGTATTATATCGACCGCACATTTAAAAGCACTGATGTTTCATCCTTGATAAACAAAGGAAAAAACAACATTCAATTGACGCTTGATTTTAAAGCCCCGATTCCTTTAAGCGGAAATCCGGTTGAACGTTACGGCACTGAAACAGAGAGCATCTATTTAACCGGAGATTTTGCTATATCCGGAAATTCAGAAAAAGAAACATTCGACACACAACGCAAACGAAGTGGCGATTTTCAGCTTCGCCCGGTTTATCAGTTTACCAACTTTTCGATTACTACTGAAAAAGAATTTGTGGAAGGCAACCTGACTCTGGAAGGTTATTCGTTTTTTGCAGGGAGTTTTGCGTTAAGCCAGGATTTTGAAATGCCTTCGGTTGATGCAGATAAAAAATATTACCTGGAACTTCCAAACAGCGAAGCCATAGCTTCTGTGATTGAAATAAACGGACAGATTGCCGATACGCTGGTCTGGTCTCCCTTTAGGACTGAAATTACCAAATACCTCAAAACCGGTGAAAACACCGTTAAAATCACACTGGTTAATTCATTGCGAAACCTGCTCGGACCTCATCATCACAAAGGTGGAGAGCTGATTGAAGTTGGACCAAAAAGTTTTACAGGAGCCGGAGGTTTTCCCGATGGCAAAGGAGAAAAAAACTGGTACGACCTTCGAAAAACAGGATCTGATAATGCCATCTGGACTGATATTTATAACTTTATACCCTTTGGATTTATTGAACCGATAAAAATTACAACATCAAAAAACATCTAACCATGAAACAATCAATTTTTATTACTCTAATAGCACTGCTCTCCTTACTTATTTCTTCCTGTTCAGCGCCTCAAAAAAAGGCTAAAGAAGAAACAAAGTGGAGCATAAAAATGGCTGATGCTGTGATGCAGCGTTACGACACACTGGCTTATTACAACGGACGCACAAGAGCAGGCTGGTCGTATGACGTTGCGCTACTGGGTACCGCCATTGACAAACTGGGATCGATCGACCCAAAATATTCAGCGTATTTAAAAACTTTTATCGATATGCTGATTGACGAAAATGGCCATTCTGATAGATATAATATGGAAAGCTATAATATTGATCTGATCCGTCCGGCAACCTGCATTTTAATGCTGGCAGATCGTACCGGCGAGGAAAAGTACAAAAAGGCCATTCCTCAGTTTATAACACAAATGGAAAACCATCCGAAAACACATGCAGGAGGTTACTGGCATAAAAAAAGATACCCGTGGCAAATGTGGCTCGACGGAATTTACATGGGTTCGCCGTTTCTGGCTCAATACGCTAAAGAGTACGATCAACCTCAGTGGTTCGATGTGGTTACAAAACAAATAACGCTCATCTACGAAAAAACACTAGATTCGAGAACCGGACTTTTGTACCATGCCTGGGACGAGAGCAAGAAACAAGCCTGGAGCGATCCTGAAACAGGGCATTCGCCTCATTTCTGGAGCCGCGCCATGGGATGGTATGTAATGGCAATTGTTGATGTCCTCGATTATTTACCCGAAGATCATCCGCAAAGGGGCGAGATTATTGAAATTCTGAAAAAAACGCTGGATGCCCTTATAAAGGTCAGAGATCCGGAATCAGGTGTTTGGTACCAGGTACTTGACATGGGTGGCGAAGAAGGAAATTACCTAGAAGGTTCGGGAACGGCCATGTATATTTATGCCATGGCAAAAGGAGCTAAAAAAGGATATCTCGACCAATCATACTTCGATCTTGCCAATTCGGCTTTCGACGATATGGTAAAAACCTTTATTATTACCGATGAAGACGGATTGCCAAGCATGGTAAATATTTGCGGAAGCTGCGGACTTGGAGGTAATCCTTATCGTGATGGCTCGTACGAATATTACGTAAACGAAAAAATTGTAAAAAACGACACAAAAGGAGTTGGACCATTTATTCTGGCAGCCGAAGAGCTCGACCGATAAACCGGAATCGTCAATATTAACCGGTTTTTAAGAAAATATAAAGTAAAAAGATTAGACCCGAACAGAATTAAATATTATCGTTTAATTCGCGCTACATAAAAACGATTAATAAGGATAATATTTATGAATAAACTGATCTTTGTATTGTTGATTGCGATTATTGTTTCCTGCAAATCTGAAAAACCAAAGCCACGGGTAATCGTTTTATCCGACATCAATAATGTGGGAGGCGATCCGGACGACAAACAATCAATGGCCCATTTATTCATGTATGCAAACGAAGTCGATATAGTGGGTATCATCCCCGACCTGTGGAATGGCAAAGGAGTAGAAGCAACGATGCAATGTATTGATGCCTATGAAAAAGACTTCAATAACCCTGATTACAATTTCCAAAAACTGAATTATCCTGCGCCGGATCAACTGCGAGGACGTGTAAGCAAAAACAAGGAAGAGGCAATCAATACAATTATCAGAGAAGCAAAAAAAGAAAGTATATCGCCTGTTCATATTTTAATATGGGGAAATATGAACACAGTAAAAGCTGTTTTATACAAAGCACCTGAAATTGTAAATAACATCCGGATCTATACTATCGCAACTCACCGCATGGCTGAAAACGAGGACGCTCTCATCAACTCGAGAGATACAACCAGCTATGGATTACGCCGAAACTGGAACCATCAGGGCAGAGACGAAATATATAACGACAAACGGTTTGATAATTTATGGTGGCTCGAAAACGACTGGGGCTACAACGGGATGTTTGAAGGACAGGCTCCACGCGATTTCCTAACCGAAATAAAAGAATACGGAGCTTTGGGTTACTACATTTGGGATGTTGTTCAGCCTTTTGACTGGGCTCATTATTTCAGGGCCGGCGATACTCCTACTTTACTTTATTTGCTGGAACCCGGAATCGACATTGATAATCCTGCAACAGGTTCCTGGGCCGGGAAATTCGTTAATCCTTATCCGAATGAACGCCCCAATTACTGGATCGACGATGCAGGAACAGATAACTGGGATTATGCCCATCCCGAAAACACCTGGGACAAAACGAAACTGGTTTATAATAATCGGGTTAACAATCTGCTGGAATCCCGCGATAAGTGGTACGATGCCTATCGTAAAAAAATGAAAGAAATCTATAACAAAGAATAGCGCAGGTCTCCAAGGTCAAACAATAGTTGTGAATTACGGTACAGTAAGTATTCTACTACATTCCTAAAATTTTATTGACGACGGTAATTCCTTCAACTTTTCAACCGGGAACTTGCCGGGCACCAGGTAAAACGAATACGAATAATTTTGGGCGGGAACCTGGTACTGCTCAATGGGCTGTGCCACTGCCGACCACGAATCATTTCCACCAACTCCCATCTGTATCAAATCGATATTCAGTGTGATAAATCCCGCTTCTTTAAGTTCATTTGTATGTTTGGCCTCGTTAATATTTTCTTCGGTATAGGGCCAGGCGCTCATACTTAACAAACTGTCAGCCACCACCAACAAACCATTATCCTCATTATCAACAAACGACATCCATCGTACATCGGTGCGGTTACCATTTTCCTGTGGCATTACATATGGCTCCATAAATTCTTCAATGTTTTGCGAATAAATACCGGCATCAAAACCCCAGCGCCGGTCGATGTAATTTTCTAATAAACCTCGTCCGTACCACCTTATATTCCGGTAATCATCTTTTACTCCGCAGGTCAAACCAACCCGGGGAATATTTGGCAAGTTAGAATCAGCCTCCAGGTTATACATCACTTTCACCACACCATTACCATTCACCAGGTAGGTAATATTTACACTGGCACGACCTTCAATAACAGTGTATTCGCTTTCGATACTTATCAGATCCTTTTCAATTTTATGAACCTGCATATTTTTGAGTTCCGGTCTGGCATCGAACCATGGTTTCAGCACTTGCTGCGGTTTCCATCCTCGGCGATCATTGTCGGTTAACGGCCTTGTAAAATGGGGCAACAATGGACTATAAACCTGTTCTCCACCATCGTTTTTATAAGAGATTAAAGCCCCGCTTTTTTTACTGAATTCTATGACAAAACCATTTCCTGAAACAATCATCGCATCAGCATTCGATACAGTTTTTAACTCCGGATATTTCTGTTCTTTTAAAACATTTGAAACTACAGGCGTTAAGGCAAACTGATTGGCAGCAACTTCGAAACCTTTTGGCGCCCAACTTTTTGCTTCTTTCAAAAGGAAATGAATATCAGCCAGATACTCGCTCCCTTCCTTAAACTTTGGCAGGTAAGAGGCAATATCCAGTGTTGCTACTTCTCCTGCCGTCAGGTCAGAAACCGGAAGTTTTTCTGAGATAATTTCAAAACCATTCTCCCTGATTTTTAAAACCATATCGTATTCGTTGAGAGACAAAACGGAATGCCTGTTTTCTATTTTAATTTTAGAATTATCCGTCAGCTCACACCAAACAGGTTGATAAACACGCTTACATTCATACATGGCTGCTTTCGGTCTTCCATCGGAGGCTACAATTCCGTTGATACAAAAATTGGAACTGTGTATTTTCTCACCAAAATCGCCACCGTAAGCATAAAATTGTTCTCCGTTTTCATCCGTTTTCAGCAGGCCCTGATCTTTGTAATCCCAGATGCAACCACCGATAAACCGGGGATTGTTTCGAAAGATATCCCACAGCTCTTTCATGTTTCCCGTTGAGTTGCCCATGGAGTGCGAATACTCCACAAAAATAATGGGACGATCATCTCCGGGATGATCAGCCAGTTGGTGAATAAATGGTATGGACGGATAAAAACGACTCACCATATCCACATAATACTTATCGACAGGATTGGGCAAACGCCCCACGTTGGGCAGGCTTGTCATATCGGTGTAACCTGCCATCTGGTGGCTTCCCTGTGCAGGCTCGTAATGCACAGGTCGTGTAATATCGTAATCGTGCACCCACGCAGCCATTGCTGCATGATTCGGGCCGCGGCCGGCTTCGTTCCCCAGGCTCCAGATAATTACTGACGGGTGATTTTTATCGCGATAAACCATTCTTGTCATTCGTTGCATATGAGCGCTTGTCCACTGCGGATCGTTGCTCAACTTTCCTCCAACACCGTGTGTCTCAAGGTTGGCCTCATCCATTACAAAAATTCCGTATTCGTCGCATAAATCATAGAAATATGGATCGTTTGGATAATGCGAGGTACGAATACAATTAAAGTTGAACTGTTTGATTTGTTGCACATCTTCCCTGATATCTTCACGCGAGAGAGCTTTCCCTTTAACCGGATCATGATCGTGACGATTCACCCCATACAAATAGGTAACTTTTCCATTGATCAGTAATTTGCTGTTTTCTTCTGAGAACTCGATACTTCTGAATCCAACACGACAACTTTTTACTTCTTCAATCTCTCCATTTTCCTTTTCCAGCGATAAAGTCAGGGTATATAAATTTGGTGTTTCGGCACTCCATTTTTTCGGATTTTCCACTTTCATTTCAAGTAAACCAAACATCACATTATCCAGCCGCGGATAACTTTCATTGATAATTTTTTCAGCCTTTATTTCAAGCGGATTTTCAAAAACTGCATGCTGGTTTTCGTCGAACAACTGCGCTTTAACCACATAATTTTTAACAGTATCACCCGTGAGGTTATCCAGTTGCGGGCGAATACTCAAAACGGCATTTTTATAATCTTTTTCCAGTTTAGTTTGATAGAAAAAATCTGAAATTCGCAACCTGGGTTCGGCCATTAAAAATACTTCCCGATGGATGCCACTCATTCGCCAGTGATCCTGATCTTCAAGATACGATCCATCGCTCCAACGGATTACCTGTACCGATAAAATATTCTCACCATCAACTAAATACGGGGCAACATTAAACTCCGATGGGAGGCAGCTGTCTTCCGAATAACCCAGAAATTTACCGTTCAGCCACACCTTAAATGCAGAACTAACACCTCCAAAATGAAGAATTACAGTCATGTCTTTCCAGTCATCGGAAACCGTAAAGGTACGCTGATAAGAGCCCACGGCATTGTAATCATGAGGCACCCAGGGCGGATTTACCGGACGAAAAGGATAAACAGAACTCACATAGATCGGAATATCATAGCCTTTCATTTCCCAGTTTGACGGCACTTCTATTTTATCCCAACCGGAAACCCGTTTTTTGTAAAAATCGGCCGGGGCTTCAGCCGGATTGATGGCAAAACGAAAATCCCATTCACCATTCAACAACTGGAATCTTGACTTTGTACGGTCAAGGGTTAAAGCATCTTCAATATTTTTATAGGAATAGGCTGTTGCTCTTGCCGGCTGTCGGTTTACTCCGTTGATCAATGGATTTTCCCATGGCTCAAGGTTATAAACCTCCGGTTTCGGTGGAATTCCGGCAGGCTCACCCGTTACTGTTTGAGCTGATAACTGAGCCGATATTGTAAAAACTGTAAGTAAAAGAATAATTGTCTTCTGCATTTCTTTGTTTTAGTGTCCGTTAAAAAATATGTAACAACCAATCATCACAACGATTAGAGCAATCCACACAACCCAAACCTTACGATCGGGTTTTGGCAGATTTTCAAAGCTCATTGTTTTTTTAGCCTCTTCTTTTGAATTTTCATCCAGAACCACAATCAGCCAGGTTAAAAAAGCCAGGATAACAAAAATGATAAAAGATAGCAACAGAAAGTGAGGCCAAAAATCATATTTCTCATTAGGGAAAATCCACAAGTAGAAGATTCCGGTTCCAATACTAAAAACAGTTCCGAACGATAGTGCAAAATTGGCTGCTTTGGTGGTTGTTCGTTTCCACAAAACGCCAAATAAAAATACAACCGACATTGGCGGTGCAATAAAACCAAGTACGGCCTGAAACACATCAAAAAGATTCAGCCCTTTTATACTGTCGATGGCCAAAGTCATAAAAATGGCAATAGCTGCGCCCAAAACGGTTACGATTCTACCGATTTTTACAATCTGTTTCTGTGTGGCATCAGGCTGATATTTTTTCACATAAATATCCATGGTGAATACAGTACTCAACGAATTCAGTGCCGAATCGATGGTACTGATCAGCGCCGCAATCAGCACTGCCATTACCAAGCCGGTCATTCCCGATGGGAATAAATGCGTCACTAAAGTCATATACGCTTCATCGGGATTATCGAGATCGGGGAACAAGAGGAAACACACGACTCCGGGAATAATAAAAAGCGCCACATCCAGAATTTTGAGCCAGCCGGTAAAGTTGGCTCCCAGCTGCCCCTGTCGTAAATTCTTCGCACCAAGTACCGATTGAACCATCGATTGATCGGTACACCAAAACCAAACACCCATAACCGGATAACCCAAAACAATGGCCAGCCATGGATAATTGGGATCATCAATCGGTCGCAGGAGATTCCAAAAATGTGAAGGGGTATTTTCGTAAATCGCCATTAAACCTCCGGCTTTATTTACACCAACTAGTGTGAGAATTAAAGAAACCACAATAAGAAGCGACATTTGAAAAACATTGGTATAAGCGACAGCTTTCAATCCCCCGGCAATGGTAAAAAAGGCGGCAATCAATACCAGAACAATCACTGAAAGCCACATGGGAAGATTCAGAATTTGGCCAACAAGAATTCCACCTGCAAAAAGTGTTAATGCCAACCACGAAATCAAAATTGTTGCAAGTGAATACCAGGCAAGGATATTTCGGGTTGATTGTCCAAATCGTTTACCCATAAACTCGGGCAGTGTCAGAACTTTGGCATCAAGATAGCGGGGTGCAAAAACCACAGCCAGCAGAAAAATGAAAACAAAAGCATACCAGGCAAAATTACCGGCAACAATACCGGTTGTGTAGCCAATACTTGCAGAAGCGATTAACATGGAAGGTCCAACATTGGTTCCCCACATGGTTAATCCAATACTGCTCCATCCCAGCGAGTGGCCGGCCAAAAACAGGTTTTCTTCCTTGTTTCGCGATTTAATAAAACTCACCCAATAACCGATTCCGATTAAAACGAGCAAATAAATTCCAACAATAATAAAATCAAGTGGTTTTAGCAGTTCATAAATGTTTTCCATAATAAGGTTCGATCCTCTGGTTTTAGTTAAAGTTTATTTTCGGTTAGTTTATTTATGTTTTCTATTTCATCAACGGTACTTTTCTACAATTTTTAAAGCTTTGTCGATATCCTTTTCCGATTTAAAATCGATATTGATGTGCAATCCCTGGTTGCCAACATTATCAATCAGTGGGTCCAGTTCCTCAAGTGTAACCCAGTTGGCCATTACCGATTTACCACCCGCCATAATCTTTTTGTAAAGATCGAACCATTGCGGATCGCCGCCCTGTGGCTGCCCCACACCGGGAGTCCACTGAATGGCGTTAATTTCGTCAATTTCGAGCAAGGCATCCACGTGCCTCATGGCATCCACGCCATCGAGATGATAAAGCGCATAATCGATTTTTTGGGCCTGCTCGCGTAAATATGGCTGGGCAAAACGGCGAAAATCGTCTTCCGAAATCATTACTGAAATATCGCACTGCAGCTTCGATACCTTGCCCGGCCCCCAGATTGAGAAATAACAGAAAGCCATTTCATCACCTTCACGAATAATCTCGTAAAGCCGGTCAAAAACCTCAAAGTACAAATCGTTTACTTTTTGTAACTGCTCTTCCAGCACCTCGGGTTGCAACAGCATGTCCATTAAAACCGTATCTGTGCCGCGAATGCTTGCCAGCGTATCCAGACCTTCAATCAAATCAGGACAGCCTACAAAATATTTTCCACCTGACAACTTTTTCGATTCTTTCAACAAATTCTGATGCAATTGCCACCAACGATTGTTTTCATCGAGTTTGATTTCTCCGTTAAAAGCAGGGTTCTCTTTTATCCAGATTGTATCTTCCCCTCCTACCAATTCCGCCCCTAAACAGGCAGCCAGCGAACCGGGGCCGAGATGTGTGTTGGCAACCGGTAAAATATCGGCCTTAAACGAACTTCTCGAAAGCAAATAATGTAAATTTTGGGCACGCCACTGCACATCGAACCACAATTGATCTAAATCTTTTGCTGGTTCAGGAGCTTTAATTACCTCATGCGGGATGCCGTCTTTTTCAATGTGTTCCCACATGGAAATGATCAGTCCTTTATTGTTCCACCAATCAATGTATCGCTTTCTCGATTCTTCCCAATTTGTTTTCCAGGTACTCATTTTGCAATTTGTCTATTCGGTTTTGCAGGTCTATTTACCTGTAACATCAAGCATCCAGCTGTAAAAACTGTCTTTCCACAGGCCAACTGAAAAGCCGCTATCGTATGCAAGTCCAAATCCGTGGTTTCCTGAATTATACATATGCAATTCCGATTTATCCACATTCAGTAAAACTTTAGTAAAATAGGTCATTAAGTTTTCTATGGGCATTTTTTCATCGTTTCGTGCGATGGCCATAAATATGGGAGGCAAATTTTTTAATTCATCTTCTTTTTTTACAAAACGTTCTGAGTTACCATGATAAATCAATCCGGCAAAATCAGGCATCCATTCACTCTTTTTTGCTCCGTACTCATCCTTTTTTCTGATGGTAATACCTTCGGTTAACCAGCCACCTGCCGAAAAGCCAACCATGCCAACTTTTTGTGGATCGAAGTCCATTTTACCGGCCAGCGAACGCATTGTAACAACAGCTTGTTTTGCATCCTTTTCAACCTCATTCATATAGGCTCCGGTGTCGAATCTCCTTTTCCCGTTATCATCACGGTGATTCACCCTGTATTTTAACACTAAACAATTAATACCTTTTTTGCTCAGATAAAGGGCAATGTCGATACCTTCCTTATCGAGCCAAACATTTCGTAAACCACCTCCCGGGGCGATTACCAAACCGATGTGTTTATTCTGTTCTTTATCTGCCGGAAAAAGCATATAAGTTGGTTCCGACACAAAACTGTACACCCGGTTTTTGCCGCTTAACGACATCGGACTCACAGCCTCATCAACATACGATTCTTTCTCATCGTATTTTATGAAGTTATCCTTTATTCCTTCAGGATAAAGCGGATATTCGGTATATTGTCCATATACACCGAGGCTGGCAACGACCAAAAGAAAGTTTAAGACAATCTTTATCATTCGATTTCGCTTAGAAAAGGTTAAGTTCATAATGGTTTATTTTAGTTGTTTATGTCCATAAGTTTTTCAGGATGCTTTTTACCCCTCCAAACTTATTATTGATTACAATTTTTTCTGATTGATCAAGATCCATTTCATCGGTACAATTAACCGGAAGAAGATAAAATGGAATTTCAGCATCTTTCCTTACCCAAACCGGCATTTCGGCCAGAGGCACCTCAAAATCTTTCAACCATTTTCCGCCCTTAATAATGCTTCCATCAAAAAGATTCACCCATTCACCTTCGGGCAGGTAAACATCTCTTTTGTTGTCGGAATTCATGATGGGCGCCACCAAAAAATCATCTCCAAAATAATATTCATCATCGATGTGCCAGCACATTTTATCATCAGGGTGATGAAAAACAAGTGCTCGTATAATCGGAAAGCCGGTTTCTGTAGCCCGTTTACTTTGTTCTAAAATGTACGAAATTAAAGCATAACGCAGCTTCCACCATTTTCTCACAATATCAGAAATAGCAGGATATTCGTACGGTTCGCGTTTCGATGTTCCGTGGTAACGAATGTGCGATGAAAAAACGCCAAACTGGGTCCAGCGCACGTACAAATCATCGGGAATCACTGAATTCATAAAATTGGGGACACTATGAAATCCCGGCACGTCGTGACTCCAGAATGCAAATCCAGAAAGCCCCAAATGCAAACCACCTTTTAATGAACCGGCCATTCCATTCCACGAACAGGCAGCATCGCCACCCCAGTGAAGCGGATAACGCTGGCATCCGGCCCATCCGGCACGCGCCCACACAATCCCATCACCGGTAACTTCTTTTGTAATTTCGTAAGCCGCTTTCTGATAAAGCAACGCATACAAATTATTCAGCTGTTCCGGTTTCATGGAATGGTAATCGGCATCCATGTGAATGTCTTCACCAAAATCGGTTTTGATACAAACCACACCCATTTCCAGCAAATTCTTTAGCAGATTCTTATACCACTCCACTGCTTTCGGGGAAGTAAAATCAATGGTTCCGGCATAATCGAGCGCACTAAAATTGGAGCCGCCCTGTTGTTTGGCTTCACGTTGTTTGCAGATGTAATTATTTGAAACAGCTTCTTCCAGTTGTTCAGCTTCGGCTGCCACGTAAGGCATTTGCCAAAGACTTACCCTGAAGCCTTTTTCTTTTAGTTTGGTAATAAATCCCGGCGGATCGGGAAAACGCTCAGGGTTAAACTTCCATTCACAAAGCCAGTCGGTACGAAACCAGCCGGTATCAAGGTGAATTACGTCGCACGGAAAATCTTCTTTTCTCAGGCGATCGCAAATTTCTTCCACCTCATCGGCCGAAAAATAAGTCATCCGGCTCATCCAGGTTCCAAAACTCCACAACGGCGGCATCGACGGGAAACCGGTTACTTTTCGGTAATTTTTCAAGATTTCTTCCGGCGAATCACCTCCGAATAAAAACAGATCGAGCTTGGGTTCTTCTGAAAGAATCTGGACCGAACGGCTGGAATGATCTGCCAAAGAAAATTTGGAATAAGCTGACGTATGCAAAAAACATCCGTACATTTTATTTGAAATATAAAACGGAATGTTTTTGTAGGTCCTTCGATTGTTAACTCCCTGCCCGTCCTGGTTTTTTAACTGAAAGGTTTGCCCTGCCAGATCCATTTTGGTAAAACGTTCACCTGTACCTGAAAAAACTTCATTCGCATCAGCATGAAACGATAAAGTTGCACGATCAACCTTAGCTTCTTTTTCAACGAAAGCCAATGCAAAAGCATCGTGCCGTGCCGGAAAAAACTGGTCGTAAGCACTCACTTTTATTTCCTTTTCACCTTCCGGGAAAAAGGATGCAACCAAAGTTTCTTCGGGTGGAGGAAGCAACTCACTCCAAAAATCAATTTTCAGCTCTTCAAAATTAAATTCAGCTCTTTTAATGCCATTTTCATCAACAACTCTCCAGCATTTTTCCTTTTCAATAACGGACAGATCAGTCTGCAGCAAATCTTTATGAATCTGCAACATCTCTGAATCCGGCATGGCCTCACCTTCGAAACCAGTGGCCACCCTCAAAATTTTATCTCCATAAGCACGAAGTCGCAACTGGTATTCTTTTCGGGCAGTATTTAAATCCGGAGAAATATCATTCCCTGATTTTTGTTTTTGAAAAGGCAAAGTAAGAATAACATCGCCATTTTCCACAAAAAAGGAAGTTGGTTGACATGCTCTCCAAAGTGATTCCGCATCAGGAGTTTCCGGGTTAAAATCCAGGAAATCGTATAGTTGATAGTTCGTTCGTTTCATTTTTAAAATAACCGGTTTAGTAAAACAGCCAATCAATCGGAATTCCGTCGTTGCTTTTTGAAATTCCGGCATCATGAACTTTTATATCAACATCTCCATCGATAAAACCAAGAACAAGCACGCGGCCTTTTCCCAGTTTTAATTCATTCTTGCCGGGCTCGTAATGGTAGGTATAAATATTCACCGGATACAAACCATTAAAACGTATGGCATTTGCAATTTTTATATCTGCCTGCCCACGATCGTTTGCAGAAGCATTGGTTTCCAGCGTTGGAGGACGCAAAACAGAATAACTGTTGGTATTGAAATAGCCCACAATAACCTTAACCGGAGTGTCGTTTTCGAAATGCAGAAGCGTTCCTTCATCCTGTTGTTTTCTATCTTCAAACTGAATTCCTTTCAACAATCTCAGTTCCGGCGCTGCTTCTTCAATAACAGCTTTATTATCAGTATAAGCTTTTTGTCCCGGAACTACGGCATAAGTTCCTATTCCCGGATCTAAGACTTTAACTTTTGCAGGTTGTAACACAGGAGCTTCTGTACCTGCCTGTCCACCCGATTTTAAAGTTTCCAGGTTTCGTTTAAAGTTTTCCAGCTCGGTTTGATAATGTGGTAGCATCTCGGCCCACGTTTTGTTTGTTCCGTCGCGCCCGGTAATCGGAACCCGGCGCTGCTGGGTTTGCATACTATTTGCGTACAAATAGGTGTCTTTGGTTAGATCAACCAACTCTTTCCAGTAATCCAGGCTTTTTTCGAGATAAGGTGCCGCCTTTTCCAGATCAGCCACATCATTTGAATATTTGTAGCGCAACACCCAAAGAGCTGCATTCACTTTTTCGTAAAAGAAATTGGCAAAAGCATTGTAACTATACACATCGTTTTTCAGGCGTTTAAATTCATCCTCATTTATAGTCACATGCAAAGCAGCCCTGTCAATTGCATCAACAGCAAGTCGACCGTGTTCTTTAGCCTGGTCAATAATCTGCGGGGGAAGTTCTCCATGATGCTCTTTTCCATTCCACTCTTTTCGGGCATAATCCAAAAGAATTTCTCCTTCCGGTCCGTTCGACGTATAAAAGTTACTGTAAACATTCCATTTATAAGGATTTACCAGCTGACTCATGAACATCCCAAGCAAGAGAGTTTGCCGGTTTCCGTCGGAAATTCCAAAACGCCGGAGTAACTTGGGCGCTATCTCTCCTGTTTGTTCATAAGCATCCAGAATATCCTCACCGCCCGGCTGACAACCATAAAAATCTCCCAGCTCTTCCGACCAGTAATTTATTTCCTGATTCCGGTCGCGGCGGCAGTTCCATGCATATCGTCCCCAGGCTTTGTACCAAATCCAGTCACGATCGATTTGTTTGAGTCGCAGATCTGTTTTATCTGCCGTATAAGGCCAATCCCAATACGATGCCTGCGGATACAAATGCAAACCGTTTGCCCCCTGAATATCATGCATAGCCTGTACACATTTCTGAATAAAATCGGGCGTTCCGTAACGGAAAGGTTCCAGGTTAGCCATTATGTGCACATTGGAAATATGTACCGATCCCAATTTGCTCAGGCTTTGGGGAATGGTTTCCCAGGAATCACGAGGTTCGTAGGTAGTAAGCGATTCGCCATTATATTTTGAAGTAGTGTACAAATTCTTATAAACAGGAAATGCAGCTTTCATCACTTTCTCTCCATCCGTATCGTGGGCACGAAGTACAACAGGCGGCTCCTCTTCAACGCCCAGCTTTTCGAGCCCGTCTTTTACTCCGGGAATAATTGTTTGAGTGAACCACTCCACGTCATCATCAATGGTATTCATGGCTTCTCCCAAACAAACCATCAAACCAACATTGGGATATTTTTCGATAAATGCAGCGACTGACTTTCGGGTATAATCAGAAATTAAAGGCAAAATAGGGCGACCTCGGTCCTGTGTTTTAATGCCATTGTGTTCAGCAAACGGTTTCGAAACGATGATATTATAAAACATTTGTATCACCCAAATTCCACGCTTGTTCGCCTCTTCGGTAATAAAACCAAACATTTCCTCATTCAGCCTGAAGGTTTCATCATCCACTTCAACCGCATAAGGATAATCTTCCAGTTTTACCAGCGATGCAAAAGGATGGCCGTTCCATAAATACAACGAATTGAACCGATTTTCTACCATCATATTAAGATATTCGGTCCACTGTTCTTTATCGTAAAACCATGGGAAATTTTCGGGGGTATAAGGATATTCGTAAACACCACGACCAGGCAGGTATTCTGTTTTTTGCAAACCGATGCAGGTACCTCTTAAAACCATTTCAGGTTGATCTTTAATAGCTACAGATTCAGGAAGATTTTCCTCCTTTTTGATCTGATCGCATAATTCCATACAACCGTACAAAGTACCGCTTGCATCTGCGCCGGCAACTGCAGTTACATTCTTATTCGATTGAATTGAAAATCCTTCTTTATTGGTATTCGGAGAAATCCAGTCGTTTTCTTTTATCTGATCATCTCCAAACTCTCCAACAAGAATAACCTTACCTTTTAAATCAGGAGTTAGTGACTCTGAAAGAATAACATCGTATCCCGCATTTTTAAGTGCAACTGCCACTTTGTTTTCCCCAAACTTAACCCGAACATGACTATTAGGCTTACATACTATTGTAACTTTTTCCTTGCTGCAGGAAACAAAGAGCAATAAAAACGAACATATCAGATAAAACAACAGTTTATAGTTTGATTTCATTAGGTTCATCGTTCAAATAAGATTAGGATTATAAATATATGAATATATATGAAATCGTTGGCACAAGTATTAGGCTCTATTAGTGCAGACTTTCAATTTTTTTAGATGGAACAATTCTATCTTACAAAATAGAGACAATGGTTAACACCGTCCTTTAGGGCGGTGAAAGGCAAACTTATACATACCCTGGATTTTGAAATATTTTGTAATTTATCAAAATACAAAATATTTCAAAATCCCTTTAACAGCTAACTCCTGTACCCCACCGCCCTAAAGGACGGTGTTAGTAATAAGTCAGGATTTAATCTTTCGATGAAAAGTCAAATAACAGTACCATTTTTTTACAACGCAAACGCCAGTGGTCATAGGGTCCAAAATCGAAAAACACATTCTGTTTACCCGACGGCCCCAGATTGAAAGCATCGTTGGTTTTGCTTCCCATTGCTGAGATAGCCTGCATAAAAGAAATATCACCGCCAGGGAAAGGCGGAGTCAGGCGCCTGTCGTAATCCTCAGGCTGATCGGGCGTATAAAGTCTCAGAAAAACATCTTCCGTCGCAGTGGCCAGAACAAACGACTGCTCTTTACTTTCGATTTTTGCCCAATACAAATTTGAGTGATACCCTTTAAATTCAGGATAAACCAGCGGAGAAACGCCTGTTTTTGTTGTATTATAATCCTTTTGAAAAATCCCGAGCTCAACTCCCTGTATGCGGTTTTTCCAAACACGATAAGGCCCGTGCCCCAACCATTTCACACCTTTTACAAGTTCTTCGGGATATGAAAAATTCACGCCCATATAATCAAAAGGAACATCATATTTTTCAGGCAGGTAATAAATCTCAAGCTTTGCCAATCCCGATGGTAAAAAAGTCCAGGAAAACTCTTTCATTCTTGATTCCTTTTCGAAAGAAGAAGTGAGGACCAAAGTATCCTCCAAGGTTTTTACAGTAATTTCTTTAAATGCTGTTTTTCCGGCAGATAACACGGGGCCGTTATTAAAAGGAATCTCTCCAAGTTTATTCTCCACTTTTTTTAGCAAACCATCCGATTTCCCAATCTCATATTTAATTTCACCGGCTGTAATTTGATAAACGGAATCGTTTTCTGTGTACTTTACAGCGCCCTCTTTTTTACTGTCACTCATCATTTCTTCGGCCACATCCTCAGGCAACGAAACCGGCCAGCTCCAGGTGTAGAGTTCCTGCCCGTAACGATCGGTAGCCGTTACATACAAAACATCGTAGGTGTGACAAGCGGTGGGCAAATCAAGCGACAAATATCCTTTTTGTCCGGGTGCAACATCAGGCGATTCAGCTATGCCGACCACTTCTTTCACTTTTTTGCTCACATCGGGCAAAGGTACTTTACTTAATTTCCAGGTAAATGAACATTCTTTTAAGTTGGTATAGAGGTACCGGTTTTCGAGATACAATTTCCCATCGAATTTTTCTGTCAGATTTCGGTCTTCGAACTGAACCGGCGACCATATCTCTTTTATGGCAAAATAACTTCCCTCCTTCTCGTGAAAAGGCCCCATAATTCCATCGCAACCTTTTGAACCATACGTATCGATTTTATCGTCCTGATCAACTCTAACCACTCCCTCATCTGCAAAATTCCAGAGAAAACCTCCGGCGGCAACGGGTGTCTTCCAAATCTGTTCCCAAAAATCGTACAAGCCGGAACCAAGTCCTCCATCGTAAACACCATGCAGAAATTCGGTTGGCAACACAATTTCGTGTCCGTGCCAGAATGTTCCAACGCCATAGTCGTAACCACGGTAATGCTCGGTGGAAAAACCATTAAAAGTTTGCCATGGGTGAATGACTTCTCTTTTCTGAATATCATATTTCGAATACAGAGGCAAAAGGTCGTAATTGTGCCCTCCTTCGTTACCGTTGTCCCAAATAATTATGGACGGGTGATTAACATCGCGCGTTATCATCTCTTTTACCAGCTTGTTTCCGACTTCTATATCGTATGCATCGTGCCAACCGGTTAATTCGTCCAACACAAAAAGCCCCAGCGAATCGCAGACATCCAGAAAATGAGAATCGGGTGGATAGTGCGACATACGAACGCCGTTCATATTCATGCTTTTCACGGTCTTCACATCCTCAATACTCCTTTGTTTGCTGGAAGCCCTCCCGGTTGTTGGCCAGAAAGTATGCCGATTTACACCTTTGATTTTAATTTTTACGCCGTTCACATAAATCCCGTCGCGTTTACGCACATCGATGGTTCTGAATCCAAAACGCTCCACAAATTCGTGAATCACCTGTTCATTTTTAAGAAGGCTAAATTTCACATTGTAAAGGTTGGGATATTCAGGATTCCATGTTTCTATTCCATCAATTTCAGAGTTCAGCAAAACCGAATGTTCACCTTTTCCCAGATAAACCGAGAAACTTTCACCAACTGGCTCTCCTTCCAGCGTAAACATTTGTGCTTTAACACGATCAGCTGATTTTATATTATTCAGAAAAACTTCAGAAATAAATGTGCCGTCGGCTTTGGCATCAATCGCAACCCTGTCGATATTTTCAGGTGGTTTTACCTCCAGCCAAACCGGACGAAAAATACCGCCAAATATCCAGAAATCAGCATAACGCTCTGCTTTGTTCACTGATGCATTTGCTGAATGTTTATCAACTTTAACTTCCAAAAGATTTTGTTTCCCATATTTTAATAGCGAAGAAATATCGTATTTGAATCGATAAAAAGCCCCCTGGTGAATTGGACCGGCTAGTTTTCCGTTAATCTTCACTTCAGTATCAGTCATCGAACCGTCGAATACAATCTCAACCTGTTTTCCTTTCCAATCTGCCGGAACATCAAATTCATGCCTGTACAAACCCGATTCCTTGCCTCGCTCCTCATCTTTGGCATGACCGTAATTATATTTGCCAAAACCCTGCAGTTCCCAGTTCGAAGGCACAGGAATGGTAGTCCACTCACCGGCATTTCGCCCTTCGGTGCAGTAAAACTGCCAATCTACCGTATTGTCGCTTCCCGTTCCTGATAAATATATTTTCTGAGTAGTTTGTGCCAGAGAATAATTTGCCAATCCCCAAAACAGGACACAAATAAAAATCAGGTTCATTGATTTAGTCATCTTCTAATTTGTTTAGTTATCCAAGGTTCTTCAAACAAACAGCCTTTTCACAAATATAAAAATAAATGCCAAGTCCTCATTTTGGCTGCTCCCTATATTCGCGACTTTTATGGAGCATATCTACCCACTGCATTGCAAGCGTTTCATTGCAATTCGTAATAAATAAATATAGATTTGTAATACAGAAATTAGCTCAAAAAAAGTAAGGCCGGAGCATTCAAAAAATAAGACCTGACATTATTATTCCTGAATCAGAAATAAATTAAAATGAGAATATATTTTTTGTCCATAATATTAAGTTTATCTCTTTTTACGAACGTATTAAGTGCGCAGGAAAAAGCACTTACCAACACTACAAACAGCAAATTTGCCAAACTGCAAAGCACCAATATTGGCGACGTGCACTGGACCGGAGGTTTTTGGGCTGAACGTTTTGAAGTGTGTAAAAACTCAATGGTGCCTCACATGATGGGCTGCTATCTGGATGACGAAATCAGTCATGCCTATAAAAACTTTGAAATAGCGGCAGGTTTGGACACCGGTTCTCACGTTGGGCCTCCTTTTCACGATGGAGATTTCTACAAGATGCTGGAAGCCGAAATTATGGTTTATGCCATCACCAAAGATGCAGAACAGGAAAAACAGATCGACGAAATAATTGCCATGATTGGCAAGGCACAGCGCGAAGACGGATACATTCACACTCCAACTTCCATTAACGAGCTTCAAAATCCGGATAAAAAACATGAATTTAACGAACGTCTTGATTTTGAGACATACAACATGGGGCACCTGATGACAGCTGCCTGTATCCATTATCGGGCAACCGGCAAAACACAATTACTTAAAATTGCTGAAAAAGCCACAGACTTTTTGTATGATTTCTATAAGAGAGCTTCAACGGAACTGGCAAGAAATGCCATCTGCCCGTCGCATTACATGGGCGTTGTGGAAATGTATCGCACCACAAAAAAACCAAAGTACCTCGAACTGGCCGAAAACCTTATTAAAATAAGGAGCCTGGTGGAAAATGGTACCGACCATAACCAGGACCGCATTCCTTTCAACCAACAAACAAAAGCGGAAGGACATGCAGTAAGAGCCAACTATCTGTATGCCGGAGTTGCCGATGTGTATGCTGAAACAGGTGAAGATTCACTTATGATTGCCCTTAAAAATATCTGGCACGATCTGGTAGAACGGAAAATGTATATCACAGGTGGTTGCGGAGCTTTATACGATGGAGTTTCGCCCAACGGAACAAGCTACGACCCTGCATCTATCCAGCAGGTACACCAGGCTTATGGTGCAGACTATGAATTACCAAATATTTCAGCCCACAATGAATCGTGTGCCAATATCGGGAACTTACTTTGGAACTGGCGCATGTTTCAAATTACCGGCGATGCGATGTATACCGATATTATGGAAACAGTTATGTACAACAGTCTGCTGGCCGGTGTGAGCCTCGACGGGACAAAATATTTTTATACCAATCCGCTATGTGTTGCCCATGAACTGAGCGATGATCTGCGCTGGTCGAAAGACCGCGAACCTTACATTAGTTATTGCAATTGTTGCCCGCCCAATACCATTCGCACCATTGCCGAAATTCAGGAGTACGCCTATTCTTTATCAGACAAAATGCTTTGGGTGAACTTTTATGGTTCGAACGAGTTGAAGACCGGGAAGGATTCAGAAATCCGAATTAAACAGGAAACCAATTATCCATGGGAAGGATATATTAAAATCACAGTTGAAAAACTTCCGTCTGATTATACTGTCTGCCTCCGCATTCCGGCATGGGCAAAACAGGCAGAAATTAAAATAAACGGAGAATCCATTTCGTCAAAAATAAAAGCGGGAAATTATGCTGAAGTTAAAAACAGTTGGGAAAAAGGAGATGTAATTGAACTCTACTTGCCAATGAAAACTGTATTAACAGAAGCCAATCCTCTTGTAGAAGAAACGCGCAACCAGGTAGCCGTTAAACGCGGCCCGGTTGTTTATTGCCTCGAATCGCCCGATGTGGAAAAAGGTAAACGAATCTTCGATTATAAAATTCCGTCGGACATAAAATTTCAGGCAAAAAAAACAAAAATAGCAGATGCCTCGTTGGTTGTACTCGAAGGCGACCTTATCACCTCTTCCCCATCAAACTGGAAGAATAAGCTATATCGCGAAGTTTCAAATCTACCTGTAGAAAAAACGAAAATCCGCTTGATTCCTTATTATGCCTGGGATAACAGAGGCGCTAGCGAGATGACGGTTTGGATTTCTTATGCGCAATAATTCTGGAAATATCTAGTGACTTATATATACAAAATACCCGCCCTGCAATCATTGGCAAACCTGGAATATATTGTCCCAGTAAAGAAGGTACAAGACAGGTAAACGGAGGGAAGTTTTTAAACAAAAAAATCCGGGCATTAGCGTACCCGGATTTTTATGAATTCGTTTATTGCTATAATTTCTTAATGTCTTTCGACTCCAGTATTGTTTGAACATATTTAGCTGCACCAAGTTCTGCGCTGCGTTGTGAGGGCACTGCCCCTCCTACCATTATCTTGTAGTCTCCTTTTGGCAAGAAACCCTCTCCATTTTCGTCGACTTGTAGAAATGCGTCTTTCGTTAAACGGAAGTTAACCAACTCCGACTCTCCGGGATTCAGATTTAACCTTTTAAACGATTTCATGGAATAAAAAGGATAACCGTTTCCTGCCAATGGCGAAGAAATGTAAACCTGAGCTACCTCATCTGCTTTAACATTACCTGTGTTCTTAATTTCAGCAGAAACAACAACTGCGTCGCCATCAATTTTATACGATACATCTGAATACTCAAAACCGGTATAACTTAATCCAAAACCAAAGGGAAAAAGAGGTTCCTTTTCCATGTACCGGTAGGTTCTTCCGGCCATATTGTAATTCTCGTAAGCTGGCAAATCGTCGATTGAATAAGGTACGGTAAAAGGGAGTCTGCCCGATGGAGAAACATCGCCAAAAATAATATCGGCAATTGCATTTCCTCCCTGCTCGCCCGGGTACAAAGCATAAATAACCGCGTCGGCCATTTCGTATACTTCAGGAATGATAAGCGGATTTCCGCAGGTAATAACCACAATTAACGGTTTGTTGCTTTGTTTCCTGATCTTCTTTAAGAAATCAACCTGATTTTGAGGTAAGCGGGCATCGGTATGGTCGCCTTTGTTAGCTGATGCAATGGATTCACCTTCTTCACCTTCCCACATGCCGTTAATTCCCATAACCGCAATACAGGCATCAGCAGCTGCTGCAGCACCGGTTGTCCAGTCGATTGGATTGGCATTTTTATGCCAGGGCATCTGCCCCATTTTATAGTTAATACTGGTACCCACACTCACTTTTGATGCAATTCCATCAAGGATATTTACGCTGTTTCCTGAAACGCCAAAATAGTTACCCAGCAGGACATCTTCGTTGGCGGCCTGAGGTCCGGTTACAAAAAGTGTGCGCAAATCTTTTTTCAGAGGAAGAACATTGTTTTTATTTTTAACCAATATAACTGATTTCCGTGCAGCCTCGAGTGCTAAATCAACATGTTTCTGGCATCCAACTACCTCGGGCCCGATTTTACTGAAAGGTACTTCATCTTCCGGATCGAACATGCCCAAACGGAAACGTGTTTTAAGTAATTGTTTCAACGCATTGTCAATATCGTTTTCGGTAAGCAGACCTTTTTTTAGCGCTTTATCGAGACTATTAAACGTTGTTCCGCAATTTACATTCATACCTGCTTTTATTGCCATTGCTGAAGCTTCCTCAGGTGTTTCAACCAGTTTATGACGCATGTAAATATCTTCAACGGCTCCACAATCGGAAACAAAGTAACCATCAAACTTCCAGTCGTCGCGCAATACTTCGGTCATCAGGTATGGACTGGCGCAACAGGCTTCACCATTTGTACGGTTGTAAGCGCCCATTACACCTTCAACTTTTGCTTCGGTAACCAAAGCTTTAAAAGCCGGCATGTAAGTTTCCCAGAGGTCTTTCATCGACACCCTTGCATCAAACTCGTGGCGCAAAGCTTCCGGTCCCGAATGTACCACATAGTGCTTGGCACAGGCAGCTGCTTTCAAATATTTTGGATTGTCGCCCTGTAATCCTTTTACAAATGCAACACCAATTCTCGATGTCAGGTACGGGTCTTCTCCATAGGTTTCCTGGCCACGTCCCCAACGTGGATCGCGAAATAAGTTTACGTTGGGCGACCAGAATGTTAGACCAGAGTATTTCGACCGGTTGTTGTTGGCAATTGCCACATTGAATTTAGCACGTGCCTCGTCGCCAATTGCCGATGTAATCCGATAAATCAAATCTTCGTCAAATGTAGCACCCAGAGCAATGGCCTGCGGAAAAACAGTGGCACGCCCGGTGCGGCCTACACCGTGCAAACATTCGTTCCACCAACCATAACGCGGCACATCCAATCGCGAAATTGCTGCGCTCTCATCAATTAACTGGGTAATTTTTTCTTCAGTAGTCATTGAATTTACCAAAGCCTCTATACGTTCCTCCATGGGGAGATTGTAGTCGAACCAGGCAAATTCAGTATTCTGCGAAAATCCTTTAAATACAAATAAGGAGATCAGGACAAAAAAGATGGATAGTTTCTTCATTATTTAAAGTTTTAGTTACAACTGTTCTGTTCTATTCTGAACTGCAAATATAAAATAATATTCAGTCAAAACCTCAGCTTATAGAAATTATTGATGAATGAGTTAAACCGCATAACCATGCACGCCTAATTGTATCTAATATGCGTTAAAGAAAAACCGGATTTGTCCATGCAGTATTTCCATTTTCGTCGGTAACCTCGCACCTCACCCATGCCGGCTTTTTCCTGCTCAGATCCCACTCAGCGCGTTGCAAATCCTTTCCGTCTTCTGCCTGGAAAACAGCCCCGTTTCCGGCACCACTAGTCCTGAAAGCAATCTTTTTCACGGGCGAGCATTCAATCTTTATTTTTTTATCCTCTCCCAATTGGTAATCTTTTATCACCGGACCTTTAGTGGCATAAAAACAGCCGTTCTCCAAAGCATCCAAAACGCTGCTTACGTCCAGCTTTTCGGTTTTTATCATGGTCCAGGCTTTACCTACTTCCGAGCTTTTATGCACATCGTCGGTGGCCAGGCCCGATAAAATGTGTCCTTTGTTCAGCAGCTGATCCCAATGTACGTGACCGGCACCACTGTTGGCCCCTTCGCACACCTGGTTGTGCACTTCTACACCAATATAACCCGAAACCTCAGTCATCTCAACATAAGTATGGCCGGTCCAGTACGGATGTGCATAAAACACTTTTGCTCCTTTGCTTTTAATATCATCGATCATATCCTGGGCAGGTAAATCGCCATTGTATTCGTAAGGATGCGGTAATCCCAAACCCAGAAAATGATGCGTTGGTGCTCCCGAGTATGTTTTAGGATGAAACTCAATGCTGCTTAATGCCAGGAAACCGGGTACTGAAAAACCGGACAGGTCGTTGGTTTTCCGGTGATCGGTTATGGCAACAATATCAAAACCTTTGTCGCGGTATTGTTTTATGCGTGTTGCCACATCTACATCTCCATCGCTGGTGGTGGTGTGCACGTGCAGCGCTGCCTTGTACCATTTTCCTTTAATCTCGAAAGGATTGATCAGATCTTTTTTATCCGAAACATTTCCTTTGCTATTACCTGCAAATACTTTTGGTGCCAGTGCAGACAAAACTCCTGCTCCCGCCATGCTGAAAAAATTTCTTCTTTTCATGGTTTATTGGTTTTAGTTTATTTGTAACTATTCTGTTTACAGTTTTTATAAAAACATTTTAAAAATACTAAAACCTTGAAGGATAGTATTACAAACAGGATTAATTCCTTTATTTTTTTTGTTTCTGCAAACAAAACACAGTTAGCTGATATGCGCCAGCGAAGGAGATTGGCGGATAAGGGATTAATGAAATTTAAGGAGGTGTAAAGCGCCCACCACAGGAAACAGGCTTTTGCCCTTTTAGGGCAGATTCTACTCTTTGGCTTAGCCCAAAGAGTAGACAGAAAATCCAAGGCTGCGCCCACTTCGCTCGGAAAAGCTACGCGATAACGGCTTCACATAAGCGAAACGGCCTCTTTTTGGTCTTTGCCTGCAGTAATTTTTAGATTTCTGATTCTAATCCATTGGATTTTACAGGTGTTTCGGGATACGAAAAATGGTAAGAAGGCATATTAAAAAAGCATCCAACCCAACAGGGAGGATGCTCCTTTTTTATACACACACCACTTTTGTTGTTATTCCTCTACAGGAGTGTCAGATGGTTCTTCTTCTCCGTTATCACTGTGGCCCTGGCGAGCTGCGAGTTGAGTCTCGAGGTTTTTAATTTTCTGGTTTACCTCGATAATGAAGTTCCCGATTTCGGGAGTTGCCATGCGCAAAGTAACTATGGCATTAATCCGGTTTACCAGTGCATTGTAAACCTCGTCGAAAGCCAAACGAACTTCTTTCACCTTTGCGGTGTTGCGATTTGCTTTTTCGCTGTCGCGTTGGTTTTGCAAGTCGTTTACGGTATTGTTTTCGGCTTCGTGTGCCAAAACCCATGGTGTAATTCCAATGGTTTCGCAATGCACAGCCATTTTTTATTTTTTCAGGTCGTTATTCAGATTGGTTGCAGCCGCTGTTTGTTCCTTTAACGACAGGTATCTGATGTTTCCATATAAATTAAAAACACGCTCAAGGTGTTTGGCAGCTTCAACTTCTTCAGGTATCGGGCTAAAAAGTGTTGCTTTTACCCGTTCGTTTAGTGCAGTCCAGGTACTGTCGCGCCGGTGATCGGCATCCTGAATCTTTTCGGTGAGTACACTTCCCTGGTCAACATTTATTGCTTCGTCCAAATCGGTAAAACTATTGTCGAAAGATACCGATTCTTCCTCCACATTAAGTGCTGTAGGGGTGGCTTGCGCTACCAGACCTTTTACATCAGCCATGTACTGAAAATAGTCGTTGTTGCGCAAACGCGTTAAAGGGATTGGTTGTATAAAATCCATAAAATTATAATTTAAGAATGTATGGGTGTATGTGTATTTTGTTGATTATTTGCTGTGTGCATGGTTTTAATTGCTCAGTAATGTTGATGCAATATAGAACATAAGGTTACCAGAGTCAATAAATGAGCTTGTGTTATTTAGCATAAACAATAAATTAAAGAATAAACTATTGGTGTTGAATACAGATTATTCCCCGGCCGGTAATTTGCTCTTGTTGTACACCTGCGAAATGCCCGGAGTAATGACTAAAGTCCTTTTGCAGGGGTACGAAAGCATCAAATTGTTGACAAAACTACCGTTGTAAGGCTGCGAAAGTAGTTTAGTGGAGACTGCGAAGCTTTTGCAGCCCAACAAAAGCAGTAAATTAACCAATCCGGTGCCGTTGTACGCATACGAAAGGAGTAAATTGATGACTTTGAAGCTTTCGCAGTGCTACAAAAGTTACAAATTGGTGGCCAGGAAGGTGTTGTAATCAGGCAGTTAGGTGTTTTTTGTAAAAAAATATTGCTCTGTAATCCCCGTTAAATAGCACTTTGAGTTAATCAGCGCAGTTTCAACAAATTTTTGAACAACCGTTTAATGGAAACAAAGGAGCAAGCCCGGACAATTTTTGCCAATTTACCGGAGAATATATATTTTTTATGTTTACTTTTAGGAAGCAAAAATCCACCAATGCGATGATTACCTTACCGAAAGAGAAAAGTTTTAACATAATAAGTGTTGTTATCCCTCCAAATAGGTGGTATAACATTACCTTTTTAATTAATATAAGCGAAATAACATCACTAGTGATGATGCACACTAGTTAGGCAACATTTTAAACAAAACCAATGAAATCAATAAAAGACTTAATCTATTTCGACTATGACAAAGCTAAATCTATCAATAGTCAATTGAGTGGAGGTATCATAAATGAGATTACAAAAGCAATTGAGAATGAGGGAGGACTAAGTTCTGAGATAGGTTTTGACGTAAAGCTTTTAAAAGGGAAAATTGGAGCTGGAGAAAAAGATAAGAACCTAAGAACAGAAAGGATAGAAATCTTTCACGAATTATTGAATCAATTAGAAAAAGCTTTAATTGAAAATAAAATATTGACAAACCTTAACGAATCTCTGGATAATTTTGAGAAATCCTTTAATGACTTTTTAGAAACAATCCCAAATTATACTTACATAACTGCTTCTGGTTGGAGTGCATTTGAAGATTTTGATAGATTTCAGAGAATTATGTCAAATTTCAATGAAATTCAAAGATTAATATTTGCTTCTGCATTAGAAAATAATCCTGAAATCATACAATTAAAGGAACAAATTAACGACATAAAAAAGACATTAAATCAAGCAAATAAGGGAAATACTCATAAGGAGTTACAACGTCTAAAAGCAATAGAAAAGAATTTTGACAAAACAATAGAAAAAGAAGCTGGTGCAATATTCCTTGATGAAATTTTTATCGACAGGATTAAAACCTTCATGGACACTTTTTCTCCCAACAGACTAAACTTTCGTATAGCACCTTTTGACTCCTATAATAATTTTCAAATACTTGCAAGTTTAAAAAGTCAATACCTCGTAAACAGCGACTTTGAAAACATAATTTACACTTATGGGAGCCGACCAAATATTAAATTATCAATTCTTGGGATAATTACTTCATGTCCTCAAAAAGAAGATATAAGAATTGATTTAAAAGACGAATATCTTGGATTTGATGAATCCGAATTAACAGAAGAAGCTGCCTTTGAAAAAGCATTTAGGGGAGTATTTTCTTCATTCGAAGGATTTGAGAAATTCTTTTTTGCACCTAGTTTTCCTAAGATATCTGTTAGTCCAATTGCAATTTATAGAGAAGTAAAAATAAATGAATAAAAAACGTTGCCTAACACAGTACATATTGCAGGGCGGGGTTTGGTGGTACGCCAACTGCGGATTCTCGTTTCGCAGTTCCGTGTCCTTCGGACAGGAACGCTCTCCGAAATCCGCCCCGACAACATGTACCAACCGTTACCGCCAAGTTTAAAAAGACAAAATGATGATATATTAAAAAATTAATTTTTCAACCAAATAAAAACCAAAATGAAAAAAATTATTATCCTACTAATCGTTACCATATCACTTTCAGGATGTTTCTGGAATGACGATGAAGACGTTATTGAGAAATCGGCAGTTATTACTCAAACTCCAACCAATCTAACTGATTTAAATACTGTATATGATGATTATAACTCAAACTATGAGCCAGAAGGAGAAGAAGGTGGTTCGATTATCTTTTCATCAAACAGGAATAGTCAAGGTGAAAACTTCGATATAGTTGGTGCAGGATTATTTTTTACCGAAGACTCAACGAGTAACAACCTAACCTGCGAAGTCTTGGATTATGGCAATCCCTATGATTTTGAAGTTGCTTTGCGAAACATTAATACCGATAAAAATGAATTTGGTCCATATTTTACCGCCACTGGAGGAAATCTAATATTGATGTATTCTACTGAAAATTCCTCTGGTTATGACATCCAATTTGTGGATATGACAGGTTGGTACTATGAACAATTAGAAACTTACGATTCAATACCAAAATCAATCCCCAAAATAAATGAATATTCAGATGACCTTTACCCAACTTTAACAGCAGATAAAAAGAACTTAATTTTTTGCAGTAATAAAGATGGAGTATTCGACATTTACGATGCTTCTTTCAACTCTGAAATTACAAGCGAAGCTTTGGTGAACGGGGATATAGAATCAATAACTAAAATAGAAACTTTATCAAGTACTGGTGACGATAAATGTCCGTTTATTGGCGAAGATAATATGATGGTATTTGCATCAAACAGAGAAGGAGGTTATGGAGGTTACGATTTATGGTATTCATTTTATATAAATGGAGCATGGACAGAACCTGAGAATTTTGGAAGTGAAATTAATTCAAGTAAAGATGAATTTCGACCAATAACATTCGATGTATTAGGACATAACTTAATGATTTTCTCATCAAACAGGTCAGGTGGGAAAGGTGGTTTCGACTTATATGCAGTAGAATATGATACATATTAAAATTTAAAAAAATAAAAACCAGGCGGTAACAAGGTACATATTGCAGGGCGGGGTTCGGTGGTACGCCAACTGCGGATTCCCGTTTCGCAATTCCTTATCCTTCGGACAGGAACGCTCTTCGGAATCCGCCCCGACAACATGTACCAACCGTTAGGGCACATATTGACCCGTCCTAAAAAAAGGCTACACAAAATGTAGCAAATATGTATAAAAATGATGGTATCCTAAGAAGATACAGCGAAGGTTTCAAACTCAAAATTTTAGCCGAACTTAGTACAGGAAAATATTCCAAAAGAGAACTAGGGGACATTTATGGCGTTAACCGGACTACCATAAATGAATGGGTAAAAAAGTACAACCGGAAAGATTTAATGAACACAAGAATTCTAGTGGAAACAGAAGGAGAAACATCACGTCTGAAAGCCTTGCAAAAGGAGATCAAGCAACTAAAAGAGTTGCTGATAAAGAAAGACCTTGACAAGTTGACCCTGGATTCATACCTGGAAGTAGCAGCAGAAAAACTGGGGTATAAGAACGTGGATGAGTTAAAAAAAAATTTAAACATCAAGCCCTGATGAAGGCTACTACAATTACAAAACACACAGGCATAGCAAGCATATCAAAAGTATGTGCTTGCTTTAACCTAAAACGCGACGCATACTATAAATACCTAAGACGGTGGAAACGTTACAAGTCTGTTGAATCGCAGGTAATACAGCTTGTGAAAGAAGAACGGAAGGTCCAGCCTAGGGTTGGTGTACGCAAGTTATACGAAACCTTGCTTCCTTCTTTTAAATCTGCACATATCAAGGTAGGTAGGGATTCGCTATTTGATACCCTAAGAGCTAATAATATGTTGGTAAAAAGGAAGAGGGCTTATGCCAAAACAACCAACTCCTACCATCATTTCCATAAATACAGCAACCTAATCAAAGGAGTAGAAGTTACAAAGCCCAACCAGGTGTGGGTCTCGGACATTACCTACATCAGAACCATAAAAGGCTTTTGCTATTTAGCCCTTATTACAGATATGTATTCACGGAAAATAGTTGGGTATGACCTCAGCGATTCGCTGGAGCTGGCGGGCTGCCTACGGGCCCTCCGAAAGGCCCTGTGGCATGTCCGCCCAGCGGCCGGGCTTATACACCACTCCGACAGGGGGGTGCAGTATTGCAGCAATATGTATGTAAATGAGCTAAAAAGGAAAGGCATAAAAATCAGCATGACAGAAGAAAAACATTGCTATGAAAATGCTATTGCAGAAAGGGTTAACGGCATTTTAAAAGACGAATTCTACCTCGACCAATGCTTTTTTTCCACAGCACATGCTAAACGGGCAACAAAAAGTGCAATTAAAGTTTATAATAATAAAAGGCTTCATGTATCTTTAAGATACAAAACACCAAATACGGTGTTTCAAAATGTAGCTTAATTTAATGTTTAACCTGTAGCCGTATTCTAGGACTAGACATATTAAACGACCAAAATGATAATAGCTGAATTAAATGGGAAAATACCAAGTAAACTTGATGACAAAGAAGATATTCTAACATCAAATGTATTTTCCTTTTTTAAATATTCGAACAGAAAAAATCTTAAAGATTACCTTGAGAAATTAGGACTAATTGTAAGTCTTGAAGATTGCGAAAATGCAGTCTTTGATTTCTGGATAAGCTATGAAGATGGGACTGAACCTGATTTAATAATAATCTGTGGAGATTACTATCTATTATTTGAAGCAAAATTATATTCAGATTTTTCACCTAAAACAAAAACAGTAGATTCTCAAATTGAAAGAGAAATTAGAATGGGGCAATTGACCGCAAAAAATTTAGACAAAGAATTCGTGTATATCGCCCTGACTGCAGAATATTATAAAAACAAATTAAAATACTCAAAATATGAGAATTCCGGTTTTCCATTTATTTGGTCAAACTGGCAAACAATTGCAAGTTTCATAAATGACAAACTTGAAACAGAAAGTTTAGAGCGAGATAAAGAATTTGCTTTTGATTTATTTTCACTGTTGGTAAAAAAGAGATTGAGGAGTTTTACCGGCTTAGTGAATATAAATTCAAACCTCGAAAAACGATTTTTAAAAACAATCTTTTACAATGTTAAAACCTCAAAGTTCAAAGGCGAATTCTCTGGTTTCATTGATAATCTAGATGAATTTAAAAAAATTAGACCATTCAATAAGTTTATGTCAAAACCTTATTTCTCGACTCTGAGAAAAATTGATTTTAAAACCTACTCAATAATTTTTTACCATGACAACTAATTCCAAAAAAGCAGAAATTGCAAATCAGATACAAAACGCATTTGATTTCATCCAAAAACTCTACAATGAATCTTCATATTTGATAAAAGAAATTGAAGGACAATTAGCCGAAAGTGAATATAGATTCCAATTGTTGAGAACAAGCGGTTATGCGATAAGTTCAAGGAGTTCAAGTGGCTTAGAACAAAATAATGTGAATTTCTGGTTGTTAAGAAGATTTGCAGTTGCATTTGTGGATGAAACAAGCACAGAATTAGTAAAAGGTCAAAATTTCACAGAAATAAATGAGAATTTAAAAGTTCTTTATTTCAGAGTAATACTGGATGATGTAAATGAGTCAGAACCTCAGTTAATTTTTGGAGTATTCCATAATATCAAACAATTTAAAGATAAATGGATTAAGAAATTCGAGAATTTAATGGGACAGTTTGAATATGTGGACTCCAAATTATTCTCCCAGGTTCCCGACATTGACTATGAAGATGGCAATTTCAAATTAAAAGGAAAATTTAAAAAAGTTAATCTGCTTGACATAAATTCGAGTGATGAATTAATTGAAAAAGTAATAAACCCAGCTATTGAGACTTATGAAGAAATAAAAAATACGATGCCCTAACAAATTGTAAATTGCATTGCGGGGTTCGTGGTATGTCGTTCGCTGGATTCTCGCAACATCGTTCCGTCCTACCGGACAGGAACGAGCTCCGAAATCCGCAACGACAACTTACAAGTGACCGTTAGCGGTCAGTGTAAAAAAGAGAGAAATGTGTAGGGATAACTTTATCGGTAAAAATTGAAGTTGAACAAATAGATAAAATTGTGAGAACAAAAACTAAATTATTTAACTAAGAAAGACTCAAATAAATATTACTAATCTTAAAAATCAACCAACATGGTATACGTTTTTCTATTTATTATTTTCGTTATTATCTGCTTTGCAGCAGGCTGGTACACCTTAGGAACAATTCTTACTGTAATTGCTGTAATTATTATTGTTGCCGCCATAATTTCGGCAAATAATGACAATAAAAAAGATGAAGAACGAAAAAGAAAAGAGCAAGAGTTAAAAGCAAAAAAGGAAGAGGAATTAAAGAATGTAATTATTCCAGCCTACAATAATTCTCGTTCCGAATTAATTAACAAATATGGTGACCCGACAAAGGAATTCATATTAGAAAAGTATGACATCAATAAAGAAATTATTGCGTTTGAGAAAACAAACAGAGTTTGGATTTGCGGCAAAGACTTTCCGATGGGAAGCATTTTAGGTTGTAAATTCTCGGACAATAAAAAAGTTGTAAAAGGTCAAATAACTTCAACGACCAAAACTAATAATAAAAACATGGTAAAAAGAGCTGTCGTTGGTGGAGTATTAACGGGTGGAGCTGGTGCGGTAGTCGGGGGTGCAACTGCAAAAAAAACTACAGTTTCAACGCAAGAAAATGACAAAGTGTATCATGATTATACAATTATTATAAACGTAGATAGTTTATCTGACCCAATAATTCGAATTCCAATTGGTGCTGACGGCAAGACAGTAAATGAAATAGTTGCAATGATGAATGTTATAATTAACAGAAGGAGAACGTATTAAAAAATAAAAATAAATTAAAACACCGAACCGCTAGTCGAGTAAGCTAGGGGAATTTCACCCCTAACTTCTCACAGAACCGTACGTGAACCTCTCGATTCATACGGCTCTTATTATGCAGTCAACTTTTTTTTTTTTTTTTTTTTATTAGACTAATTGATAGCCTAATGCCCAATGATAAAATAGGTTTGGATACGATTTATACACCCATCTCAGCCAGCGAACAGCTTTAACTTTGCTCCGTTTGAAACGTTTGTATTTGTTCAGAACCCATTTTATCGTACGATGGTGCAGGTAGTAAAAAACTGGTCGCAAACATCTACGATTGATTTTCCCATAATAGTTTAACCAGCCCCGTATTTTAGGATTTAGCAATGTCGCCAAGTCTTGAATAGTGCGCTGTGTTTTGTTGTGAAAATTCAACTTTCGTAGTTGTCCTGTGATTCGAACCTTGGACTTGCGGCTCATAATACAATCAAATTGAAGAAAACTCCCTCCCTTTCTTAACTTCATCCGTATAGGACGAAAACTAAAGCCCAAAAAATCAAATTGAACTGGGAAGCCTTTTAAGCTTCTTCCCGACTTCTTGCAATAAACTACTTTGGTCTTTTCAGGATGGGCTGTAAGGCCGCAATCCTTCAAGCGTTGTTTTATGGCTATAAGTAATCGGGCAGCTTCCTGTTGCGTTCGACAGTGAACTATAATATCGTCGGCATATCGAACCATTTCAATTTCGGGAAAGTGGATTCTCAACCACTTGTCGAAACAGTAGTGCATAAATAGGTTGGCCAATAAAGGACTGATAACCCCACCTTGCGGCGTTCCTTTTCCTGATGATGGTATTAATGTTCCATCTGGATATTGAACAGGAGCTTCGAACCACCTTCGGATGTAAAGCAATATCCATTTCTCCGAGACATGTAATTTCAGTGCTTTAAAAATTAATTCATGATTTACATTTTCAAAGAATTCCTTAATGTCCAAATCGATTACCCAGCTGTATTCACGTACTTTTTCTTGTACTTTCTTTACTGCTGAAAGTGCACTCTTGTTTGGTCGGTAGCCATAAGAACTTTCTAAAAATTCAGCGTCGAGCCTTGGTTCCAAAAGCGTTTTAATCACCTGTTGTGCAATCCTGTCGCTTACGGTTGGTATTCCCAACGGACGAGGTTTCCCCTCTGGCTTTCGAATCTCAACCCGTTTTACTGCTGGTGGAAAATAACTTCCTGAGGCTAACCTGTTCCAGAGTTTGTATAACTCTTTAGAACGGATTTTATCGAAATCTTCCAATGTTTGTTGGTCGATTCCTGCGCTCCCTTTGTTGCTTTTCACCTTTTTGTACGCTTCCCAAACCATCGTTTTTGTTATGGGAATTGACTTTGTTTGTTCCTTAAAAATCATCCTTAAACATTTAAGTTGTTTTTAATTCAAAACTGCATAATTGAAGCCCTTTGCTCCTCTTCCATTACTAAAGTATCATCGCTACTACGGCTTCATCCGCCACCTTAACAATCATTGGTAATAATCTTACAGGTATTTCCTGCTTGACTTTTCCCTTTTGTATATTGCTAAGGCTTCCTGTGTTCCGCAATAAAGCCTGAGTAAGAGTCATGCCCCCTTTATGACGGTTGCCGCACAGACAATAATTAGGCTCCCTCTGCACTTATCCCTGACATCTCGATATCTATCAGGTTTTGACAACAACGGTCATTTCGTCACTTCTTCGGAAGGTTCGCTTTCGCTCATCTCTCTTATTCACACCTGACTGTTCTAACAGCCTTTTCTCCTATCGCTTCATGCATTATAGTTTCCTTCAATACATCATAGAAGTGGTTTGACCAGTACCCCTAAAAATCCTGGTCGGAAGGACTGCTTCCATCTTTATTGCAGTTTCGTTGCTTTCGCAACTCACAGCACACATCGAGTAGACTGCCCCACTAGCAAACGCTAGCGGGGAGAGCCTCTCACACCACCGTACGTACGGGTCTCGTATACGGCGGTTCGCTAAGTCATAGGAAACAACGGTGATTTTGGTTTCACCTCGTTGTAAAGATCCAGCAAAGGAACGTATCCCCGCTTTTTCAACCGATCGACTGTAATAGTAGTACCGAGAATCGGGCTTTGGGCAATCGCCCAGCCCCCCATTCGTGACCGGCTCCATGCATAGGCTTGCTGAGGTTCAACCCCGAGACGAATCAGGTTTTTCCTTTTCCGGTCTGGTTTCTTCCAGTGATGCCATATACAATAACGAAGCCGGTTTCTGAGCCACCCGTCCAGTTCAGCGAGTTTAGTCTGGATGCTTGCCATACGGAAAGCATTGATCCAGCCGCGCTGTACTTCGCCCAGTTTTCCGATGCGTTCATCGAAACTCATCGGGGTGGTTTTTCGGGTGATGGTTTTCAGTTTTTGCTTTAAGCTTTTCCAACTCTTGGCCGATACCACCAGTTGATACTTACCACGTTCTCCTTTTTTGTAGGTTGGCACAAAGCCAAACCCCAAACAGGTAAAATGCACCGGGCGGCGGATGCCGCTTTTCTCACGGTTGATGGTCAACTTTAATTTCCGTTTCAGAAAACGGTAAATGTTATTCCCCACCTTCCGGGCGGCTGCCTTTGTTTTCAGGTAAATGCTGAAATCGTCGGCATAACGGACAAACCGCAAACCCTGCCGTTCCAGTTCCCTGTCCAGTTCATGTAACATGATGTTCGACAGTAAGGGACTCAGTGGGCTGCCCTGTGGCACGCCCTTCCGTCGTTTTACCAGTTTCCCGTCGATCTGTATCGGGGAGCGCAGCCATTTGCGGATAAGACGCAAGGTTTCGCGACACTTAATTTTTCGGTAAAGCAGTTGCAGCAGGTAGCAATGGTCTACTTCGTCGAAGAAGGTTTTCAGATCAATATCTACGATATACTGAAACCCTTCGTTGATGTAACCCTGTGCTTTCTGCACTGCCTGCCCGACGTTTCGCTTTGGGCGGAACCCAAAACTAGAGTCCGAAAACTCATATTCAAAACGTGCCGTGATTACCTGTAAAACCGCCTGTTGTAGCAAACGGTCAGTTACCGTGGGAATCCCCAGCAATCGGGTTTTCCCTTTTCCTTTCGGAATCTCTACTCCTAAAATGGGTTGAGGCAAGTATTTCCCGCTCCGCACCGTGGCTGTCAGTTCTTCCTTGTCGATGGCAAGCAATTCCGACAGTTTAGTTACGGGCATATCATCCACCCCTGCTGAACCGTGGTTCCGCTGGACTTTGTACATAGCCTGTAAAAGGTTCTTTCGCGTTAAAATCTGCTCAATCATTTTAGTTTCTCTTTTGTTTCCCTGCCGCGCTTAATGCAGGGCTGGAAAATGCCTCCCTGCAACATTTGCGACAACTTAACGTTCAGCCCTTCAGTTTATCTGTGAGACCTCCACCGTTTCTTTGGCAGCTCGTTTCCAAAACCTACTATGGCTTCTGCTGACTTCCTGACGATCCGCCAGCTGGCGGATACCAGGATCTCCCCAGGTAAGAGCATGTTCCTTCCTCCAATCGCTGCCGCATCTACTATAAAGCATATAACAAATTATAGGACGTTACAATGATGTGCTTGCTTATCCATGCTTCATAGCCTCGTATGCGGTTCCTGTTCGTCAGTACCGGACTTTGTAGTCTCGCTTCCTTCACTGCATACCTTACGGTAAACCAGCTTGCGACTTACTAATGCTTCCAAGCGTTACCTCAGTGCATAAGGGACTTTCACCCTCTGGAATATTTTCATGCACACTTATGTTTAATTCCCATCAAAAATTTGTATTTTACGAATTTATTCAGAGCTTTAAAGTAAGTGGGCACATGCTCATGCTGGGCACACACAAATTGTAAATTGCATTGCGGGGTTCGTGGTGTGTCGTATGCTGGATTCTCGCAACATCGTTCCGTCCTGCCGGACAGGAACGAGCTCCGAAATCCGCAACGACAACTTACAAGTGACCGTTACCGCAAATTTTGAAAAAAACGAAATGAATACTATAAAAACTGACCAAAACAAACCTGAATTTATTCAGCTTTTGAAAGCACAAAGAGCCGCTTATACGATTTCTAAAAGGTGTTCCATTGTAGAATACGTACTAATTTCTATCTCCATGGTTTTGCCTTTTGTATTAATTTTTAAATCAGATTTAAACTCGCAAAGTTTTATAATTATTTTAAGTGCTGCCCTGATTATTCTTTCAATTCTTCTTGACAATTACAAGAAAAGTCGAACCTCAATAGCATCCAAAATACAAGAAGAGTTTGACAACAAATTATTCCAGCTAGAATGGAATGATTTATTATGCGAAGACAAGGTTGAAAATGAAACTATTATTCGACTTGCAAAAAAATATCAAGAATTTGATTTAAAAAACTGGTATTCAAAACAGATATCTTCTGAGCTTGACCATGAAATCGCAGTTTTATTTTGCCAAAAGTCAAATGTATTCTGGGATAAAGATTTACGTAAAAAATATAATTTTCTGTTGTATTCTGCACTGGCTTTCTATTATCTAATCTTTTTTGTAATTGGTTATATCAAAAATCTTCCATTCGAAAATCTAACTCTACTGATATTGCCCTCTTTTACATTTCTAAAGTTTCAGGTTCAGCTAATTACTAATCAAAATCAGATAATTAGAAAAAAAGAAAAAATAACGAACAAAATAAATCGACTATTTGATAATTACGCGGAAAATAAGATTAAACCTGAGAGAATTGAATTAAGAGAATTACAAAACGCAATATATACTTTGCGAAATAGTGCTAATAAAATTCCAGACTGGTTTTATAAAATGTTTAAGGATTCATTTGAAAACTTGACTGATGAATCGATAAAAATGAAAATAACCGAAATAACCAAATAATTATGTCAGTTCTAACCCATTTAGACAGCCTCGGCAGCAATTTAATTTTGTCTGCTAATGAGAACTCAAGTATTACTACTTCAATATCAACGTTAAAAACAAGACTTAACTATTACTTTGATAATATTGAACAGTATTTTGTTTTTGGCTCTTATGACAGAGGTACAATATTACCAAGAAGCGTTGATGCAAACAGCGATATTGACTTCATGATTGTATTTAACGATGGAGCAGAATACAAACCCCAAACTTTAATAGCTAGATTAAAGCGATTTGTAGACACTTATTATTCAACATCCGAAGTTTATCAATCATCGCCAACTATGGTATTAAAACTAAATCACATCAAGTTTGAATTAGTACCAGCATATAAAAGTTGGCTTGGAACACTATATATTCCAGCGCCGGCTTCAGGTTATTCAGATTGGATTTCAACAAATCCCAGTCAAATGAAAACTGACCTTACTAATAAAAACACCGATAACAATTATAAAATCAAACCCTTAGTAAGAGTCTTAAAATATTGGAATGTCAGAAATGGTAAAGTTTATACGTCGTATGAATTAGAAACCTATATTATCGGGAAATCATTTTATTTAGACACAAATTTAAAAGACTACTTTTTTACGGCTGCTAATGGTCTTTCAACCTTTTGGCTTCCTGACTATAAAAAGGTTAAGGTTGAGCGTTTACAATCGAACTTAAAACAGGTACAAGATTATTTAGATGCTGGAATGCCAATCACAGCCGAAAATAAACTTAAAGAAATATTGCCCGAAATATGAAAATTAAAAAAACTTGCGGTAACACGTGGTATAAGGCATGGCTGGGTTTGTGCGGATTCGACAAGTCGAATCTCGTCCCAACCTTCGTTTCGGTCGGACACTCAGACTCTCGTCTGACCGCCACGACCTCATACCACCACCGTTACCCAACATTTTGAAAAAAGAACCGAATGAGCATAATTAGACCAAGACTAAACGATTTTCATAATATTCCAATTACACAGGAAGAAGTTGATTTTGCCATTCCTTTTGTAGACGAAGATATCCCATTGTATGTTGACCCATTTCTACTTTGGAAATCACCATCAATGCAAGATAATTCATTACATCTTCTAATTACAAATAGTTTCAATCATCTTGGTCATTTAGTTTCTAAAGGAAAAGAGCATGAAGCTTTGGAAATATTAATAAGAGCCTCTGAATGCGATGAAGTTGGTTTGGGAAATTCAAAATCCAAAGTAGGTAAAAGAATTGGAAAAACGATAGCACAAAATGTGTTAAATCAATTTAAGGAAATTCCTCACTTAAAGAAAAATGGCTTTCATCACTTTGAGGAGATTCAGTTACTTGTAGACAATTTTTCCAAAGACAGAGTGAGCGACATTGCTTGTAATTTTGTTCAATCATTCTTAGTCGATTTTACAATTGAACAATCAGAAAAATATGGAATTCCGATTGAAAAGATAATGCTTAGTAATGTATATGATTTAAAGACAAATAAATTTACAGAAGAAGAAACTCATCTTCCATTAAACCCTAGCACAAAAACACCTATTCTATTTGTTCCGAAGAGGTGGTTAAAATTTATACCTTGGTTAAATACAGATGACTATTTTAAAAATTACTACATCCAGAATATCCATAAAGATGGACAAGAATTTCCTGATAAAATTAAGTTGTTGAATTTTAACAGGCACAATTATGATATTGTAAAAGCTTATACAGCAATAAAAGAAAAACAATTCGAACATTGTAAGCACGATCCATTATTTTCACAAATACCAATAACCTCGGCAAAAAGGAAGATTTCTACAATTGTCAAACTCCCTAAGGGAAAAACTGATAATGCAGACCGTAAATATGAAGATTCAACTTGTCAACTATTGGCATCTCTCCTCTATCCCCATCTTGATTTTGCTGCTGAACAAAGCAGAACAGACTCAGGAGTATTAATTCGAGATTTAGTATTCTATAACAATATATCTACCGATTTTTTGAAAGACATCTATGAGTCTTATGAATCAAAGCAAATCGTATTTGAACTTAAGAATGTATCGGAAGTTTCAAGAGAACATATTTTCCAATTAAATAGGTATTTAAATGACCAATTTGGCAAATTTGGTATAATTGTTACAAGAAATCCTCCTCCCAAAAAAGTATTCAAAAATACAATTGATTTATGGTCAGGACAAAGAAGATGTATTCTAATTTTAGATGATTCGGATTTGAAATTAATGACCCAGGTTTTTACAAGTAAACAGAGAAATCCTATTGAGGTATTAAAGAAAAAATATATTGAATTTGTTCGGTCTTGCCCTTCTTAAAACAAACATTATGACAGATAAGGAAATTGATATTTTTGAAAAAACAATTAATCAACTAGAAGGATTACATATTGAGATTTCAATCCTTTCAAAAAAATCTCAAAACGATGCCCTAAACGTATTTAAACTGAATCTAGTAAATCAAGTCTTGTTGCAATCTAATAAGGTACTGGGTAACAACTATAAGCCTTTCTCAGATTTTGAAAAATTCAATGAGGAAGAATTACCCTCTAACAGTGATGTTGCTCTTGTACTATCACAGTATCTTAATTGTATGGAAAGCTTCCGTGAAAAAAATATTTTTTCATCAGTTGAATACTCCAATGGAAGAATTGATAAAACGTATTGGTACTGGAGCGGCACAAAAAGAGAAACTTATCCACCAAAAAACATAAAAAAATAATGGCAAAAAAAATCTATTATCCAATTAGTGCAGAGCAGGTTGAAAAATTTCAGATGTTAAGTGAATTGTTAAATTCCATTTATACTGAAATGAAAGAATTTTCTAAAAAGAAACCTGACGAACCTCTTAATTCCTTCAAAGTGAATAACGTCAATAGAGTTCTTAAACAATTGAAAGAGTTGTTATCCGAAGAACCAACAATAGGGTTTCTCGATTTATTGGACAATGAAACATTACCAACAAATAGTGATGCAATTTTGGTAATCGGGCAGTTTGAAGCTTCTATGAAAAGATTTAAAAATAAATATACTGATGAATATAGGAATTGGAATATCAAATAAAAACGTTGGGTAACAAATTGTAAATTGCATTGCGGGGTTCGTGGTGTGTCGTTCGCTGGATTCTCGCAACATCGTTCCGTCCTGCCGGACAGGAACGAGCTCCGAAATCCGCAACGACAACTTACAAGTGACCGTTAGGCACAAGCTTGAAAAAAGAACAGAGAAAGTGAATTTACCGCAATCAAAAAGAGAAAAAAACAGAAATGCCAACGCACAAAGCATAAGTTTTCCAGCCCTTCCCAACAACCGTCGCTTAGCTGTCAAACACATGCTTTTTTGCCGACGCACACTTTTGTGCTGATTGATTAATTTGTGCTAAAAAAGAAATAGTATTTTAGTAAACTAATTTAAAACCTCAGAGAAAACCAAAATATGAGTTTGTTTCAGAAATCAGTTGAAAAGAAATATTTAAACGACCTCGACACTGCGTTAATCGATAAAAATTATGCTGATTTTCAAAAATATTTTGGCAATCCAGAAATTCAGGAGAACATACGAAATTCGAAAGAAGAACAATACCAGGGAGAATTTTTAATTGATTTATTTGTAAATATTTTGGGGTACACAAAAAATCCGACTCCAAATTTCAACCTGACAACGGAATTAAAAAATATTTCCAACAGCAAAAAAGCTGACGGTGCAATTTTGAAAGGTGAAGATGCAACCGCAGTAATCGAATTAAAAGGAACAGACACTACCGATTTAGACAAAATTGAAACGCAGGCTTTCGGTTATAAAAACCACCATCCAAAATGTAAATACGTAATTACCTCGAATTTTGAGAAACTCCGTTTTTACATTCAAAATGCAGTTGACCACATTGATTTTGACTTGTTCAACCTGACACGGGAACAATTTTCGTTGCTTTGGCTTTGTATGGCAAAAGACAATTTGTTAAACGATTTACCTTTAAAAATCAAGGAATCATCGGTTTTACAGGAGGAAAATATTACAAAAAAACTGTACGCCGATTATTCAAAATTCAGGGAAGCGATTTACACCAACCTTGTAAAAAATAATCCCGAAACCGACAAACTTCTGCTATTAAAAAAAACGCAAAAACTGCTTGACCGTTTTCTGTTTATCTTTTTTGCCGAGGACAGGTTGTTGCTCCCACCCAATTCAATCAGCGAGATTGTAAAGCAGTGGGCAGACTTAAAAGAAAAATACGACGAATATTTCCCGTTGTATTCCCGTTTCAAAAAATACTTCGGGTACATGAATACCGGGTACAATGGAAAGAAATACGACATTTATGCGTATAACGGCGGACTTTTCAAACCCGACGAAGTTCTGGACAATATCACTATTGACGATGATATTTTGTACGAACACACTCTACGACTGAGTAATTACGATTTTGAAACCGATGTGGATGTAAACATTCTCGGGCACATTTTTGAACACTCGCTGGGCGAAATTGAAAACGTGCAAGCCGAGATAAAAGGCGAAAAAATAGACAGCCAGAAAACAAAACGCAAAAAAGACGGCATTTTTTACACGCCCAAATACATTACCAAATACATTGTTGAAAATACGGTTGGAAAATTTTGCGAGGAAAAACGAACTGAACTCGGAATTGTTGACGAAGAATATGCCAAAGGCAGGAAAAACCGGAAAAAGGAAACTGTTCGCACACTTGACAAAAAGCTGGACGATTACCGGAACTGGCTTTTAACGTTGACCATTCTCGACCCGGCTTGTGGTTCAGGGGCTTTTTTAAACCAAGCGCTGGAATTCCTGATAAACGAACACCGTAAAATTGACGAGTTGCGCGGGCAACTTTTAGGCGGTGCAATTATTTTCTCCGACATTACAACCGACATTTTAGAGAAAAATATTTATGGAGTTGACCTGAACGAAGAATCGGTTGAAATTGCCAAACTTTCATTGTGGCTGCGCACTGCGCAAAAGGGACGGAAACTAAACACGCTCAGCAACAACATAAAATGCGGAAACTCGCTGATTGACGATGCCGAGGTTGCCGGAGAAAAAGCATTTAACTGGCAAAACAAATTTCCTGAAATATTTAAAAATGGTGGTTTTGATGTTGTGATTGGAAATCCGCCTTATGTGCAGTTACAGTCGATGGGTGAAATGAGCGAAAAACTTAAAAACTGCGGTTACGAAACTTTCGACAAAGGCGCCGACCTGTATTGCTTGTTTACCGAACGCGGCTATAAATTGCTTAAAAAAGGTGGAATGCAGTCGTTTATCATGCCAAACAAATGGATGTTGGTTGCTTATGGAAAACCATTGCGGAAGTTTTTATCGAAAACTGGATTACGACAGGTATTAAATTTTGGCGATATCCAATTTTTTGAAGAAGCCACCACTTATGTGTGCATTTTTGTTATTCAGAAAGAACAAATGCCAGAGAATGTAAAAGTTCTATCGCTGAACAGGAAAACCTACCGGGGCGACTTTCTTTTCGAGGTAAAAACAAATAGCTACGATTATCCTTTCTCCCGTTTTGGGGAAAAAGAATGGAGCATTCAGCCACACAGCGATTTTATAATCCTTGAAAAAATGAAACAAAACAGTTCGGAGTTAAAAGAACTGCCAATATTTATAAATAATGGAATAAAAACTGGTTACAACGATGCTTTTTATATCGATAACGAAACGAGAAAAAAACTGGTCGGAGCCGATGCAAAAAGCGAGGAATTGATAAAACCGATGGTACGCGGACGCGATATTTCGGCGTATGGAATCACTGACAGCGAATTTTTAATAAATACACACAATGGAATAAAAGATAAAACTCCCCCGGTTCCACCAGTTGATATTAAGAATTACCCGGCATTAAAAAATCATTTGGATTCATTTTATCCTCAGTTAGCCAAAAGAGGTGATAAAGGAGAAACTCCTTATAATTTGCGTAACTGCGCTTATCTCGAAGAATTTGCCAAACCAAAAATCATGTATCCCGAGATAACCTCATTTTTCCCATTTATGCTTGATGAGAGTGGAATGATTTGTAACAATAAAACATTTATTCTCACTGCGCTCGACGATTCCGTTTCGCTGCCGTTTCTAACGGCTTTGTTTAATTCGGTGCTGGCAAAACGCTGGATTTGGTACAATTGCCCCGAGTTGCAGGGAGGAACGCGCGAAATCCGCAAAGTTTATTTCGAACATTTTCCAGCCCCTCATGCCAACAACGAACAAAAGGAACGGCTGGCAAAACTGGCACTCGAACGCACCCGCCTTACTGAAGAATTACAATATGCGGTTGTCCGGTTCAAAAAATATCTGCTCGTGCAAACCAGTTCCGAAAAACTAAGCAGAAAACTTGAAAACTATCACGAACTTGAATTCTCTGAATTTGTAAAAGAACTCAACAATGCAATAAAAAAATCAGGTTCAATAAAACTTTCAAAATCAGAAGAAATGGAATGGATGGAGCTTTTTGAAACCAAAAAGACAGATGCCCAAACCATCAAAACCGAAATTGAAAAAACCGACAAAGAAATTGATAGGTTGGTTTATGAGTTGTACGGTTTGTCGGAGGACGAAATTGAAATTGTGGAAAGTTCAATCAATTAAATTATGGGACACGATGTTCACATAGTAGGGCGGCATAATCTTGACACATCAAGTATTGAAACTTTGGCAAAAGATATTTCGCAACGTTTAAAAGTGAATGTTGAATATGGTGTTTTCGACAAATTCTCGTTCGACCGCGATGGATTATTTCGAAAGTCATCCAACAAATATCAGGCGTTTGGAGAAATAATTGTTCCGGAAGCTGAAAAGACACTTTGGCTTACCGACGAATTTTACATGTATCATATTGTTTGGGGACGCTATGGCGAAAAAGCATGGCAATTGCCCTATTTCTCAAAATATGAATCGAACAAACAGGAATTGAAAGAAGCTGTAAACAATATTTGTTTCGAGCTTCGGGACAATGCAGAAGACGAGGACTACGGAACTTTTTTTAACGATACTTTTCACGACTGGTACAACTACTTTTTCAACAGGTGGTTTTCGTTTTGCAGGGCATTTGTCGAAAATGAAGCACAGGAATTATGTTTGAGCAACGTTAATAACCACCGCAAAAAGACAATGGATTTCTTCAATTTGCTTGGAGGTTCAGAAACTTTTTATTTTGATGACCAGGGAGAAACACAATACTTAGCTTATGATTATTACGATTGGGAGAGTATTTTAAAAGAAGTTGAAAAGAACTTTAAGGATACAACGCTAAACATTTCTGAATTTATGAAACACAAGAAGTTGCTTTCGAAAGATGATTATCCCTTAGCGTTTTACGATGATTTTGCAGATTTAAAAACCAAAACCGATTGATAAATGGGTATTGCAAAAATTGGATGGGATTTACATTGTGCCTTTGGGGGATGCGGTAAATCGGAACTTAAAAATAAACAGCGAAAGAAAGTGATATTTGGATATTGCTTTCGTTGATAAATTCTAATTCTATGAGCTACATTTACCGACTTCCCGAAAAATGCAATTTATACCCCAACAAAAAGAAATTCGATTTCAATTATCTTTCAGTTAAAAAGTCTCCTGTTTACACTTTGCACTTTGGGGAAGTTGCCATTTATGCCAAAAATAAACACGGCGAAGGGATTTTCGGGTTTGGTGAAATAATGCACGATAAAGCTGAAAAATCATCGCAACTTGACCCAAACAAAAAAATAAAGTTTCTGGAACGAAATTATTTTCAAGTTAAAGTAAGAATTCATAGTGGTAGCGTTGAACCCATTATTGATATTCGCCATTTAAGACATTTTCCGTCATATAACAGCAAACAATATCAAAAACCTTTTAATCCTTTTGTCTTAAATTGGGCTGGTGCAATGCACTGGGAATTATCATTTTTGCAATACCGTTTTTCGTATGACTTTAATCCAAGTTCAGGTCCGCCATTCTTTTTAAGTGACAGGTATTGGGGTTTTTACATTCATATTTTGCGGGAACAATGGATAAATTACTTCTGGAATAAAAAACTTCCAAAAGAAAACAGTCAGTGTGCTTCGTGCGGTTTAAAATCGGATTATCCCTATTTTCTTGAAATTCACGACACCGTTAAAATTGATTTCGATTCAGAATACAAACCTGTAAATATTAAAGATTTTATTGTGTTCTGTCCAAGTTGTCATAAAAAGGAACATTTAGAGTTAAGAGATAAAAAAGAAGAAGAAAATGAGTAGTTCAGAAATCATATTGTACAGTACGCCTCAGGGAGAAATTAAAATAGAAGTTTTTCTTCAGGACGAAACAGTTTGGCTTACGCAACGTGCGATGGGTGAATTGTTTGGGGTTTCGAAGAAAACCATTAGCGAGCATTTGGGAAACATTTACAAATCGAATGAGTTGCAACGTGAAGCAACTGTCCGGAAAATCCGGACAGTTCAAAATGAAGGGGAAAGAGAGGTTACCCGTAATCTTGAATTTTATAATCTCGACGCCATTATTTCGGTGGGTTACCGGGTAAATTCGCATCAGGCAACACAATTCAGAATTTGGGCGACAAAAACTTTAAAAGAGTTTATAATTAAAGGTTTTGTGCTCGACGACGAACGTTTAAAGCAAGGAAAAAAACTTTTCGGCAAAGATTATTTCGATGAATTGCTCGAACGGATTCGGGAAATCAGGGCAAGCGAACGACGGTTCTACCAGAAAATAACAGACATTTACGCCGAATGCAGTATTGATTATCAACCCAAATCGGAAATCACACAATTATTTTATAAAACCGTACAAAACAAAATGCACTGGGCAATTACCGGACAAACTGCCGCAGAAATCATTTCGTCGAGGGCAAAAGCAGAATTGCCAAACATGGGGTTAACAACCTGGAAAAATTCGCCAAAAGGTAAGGTTCTAAAATCGGATGTTTCGGTTGCCAAAAATTACCTGAACCAAAAGGAAATTGACGAACTCAACCGGATTGTTACCATGTATCTGGACTATGCGGAAAATCAGGCAGCGCGGCAAATTCCAATGACAATGAAAGACTGGGTAGAAAAACTGGATGCTTTCTTACAATTTAACGACTATTCGGTTTTAAAAAATGCAGGGTCGATTTCGGCAGAAATAGCAAAAGAACTGGCAACAAAAGAATTTGAAAAGTTCAGGGTAATTCAGGATGAAGACTACGAATCGGATTTTGACAAGGAAGTAAAACGGATAAAAGGAGAATGATGATAGTCCAGACACACTCCGCCGCTTCGCTTTCAGGCACATTGGCAAAACGCACAAAGCCGACGCTAAAACCAAATTTTGCCAAAGAGTCTTTCAGCCCTTCCCGCTCCGAAGCAGACACAAAACAAATATTGCGGTAAAATTGAAAATGACGAATACAAAACATGATAAAAGCCAGTGCCTAGTCGAGTAAGCTAGGGGAATTTCACCCCTAACTTCTCACAGAACCGTACGTGAACCTCTCGATTCATACGGCTCTTATTATGCAGTCAACTTTTTTTTTTATTAGACTAATTGATAGCCTAATGCCCAATGATAAAATAGGTTTGGATACGATTTATACACCCATCTCAGCCAGCGAACAGCTTTAACTTTGCTCCGTTTGAAACGTTTGTATTTGTTCAGAACCCATTTTATCGTACGATGGTGCAGGTAGTAAAAAACTGGTCGCAAACATCTACGATTGATTTTCCCATAATAGTTTAACCAGCCCCGTATTTTAGGATTTAGCAATGTCGCCAAGTCTTGAATAGTGCGCTGTGTTTTGTTGTGAAAATTCAACTTTCGTAGTTGTCCTGTGATTCGAACCTTGGACTTGCGGCTCATAATACAATCAAATTGAAGAAAACTCCCTCCCTTTCTTAACTTCATCCGTATAGGACGAAAACTAAAGCCCAAAAAATCAAATTGAACTGGGAAGCCTTTTAAGCTTCTTCCCGACTTCTTGCAATAAACTACTTTGGTCTTTTCAGGATGGGCTGTAAGGCCGCAATCCTTCAAGCGTTGTTTTATGGCTATAAGTAATCGGGCAGCTTCCTGTTGCGTTCGACAGTGAACTATAATATCGTCGGCATATCGAACCATTTCAATTTCGGGAAAGTGGATTCTCAACCACTTGTCGAAACAGTAGTGCATAAATAGGTTGGCCAATAAAGGACTGATAACCCCACCTTGCGGCGTTCCTTTTCCTGATGATGGTATTAATGTTCCATCTGGATATTGAACAGGAGCTTCGAACCACCTTCGGATGTAAAGCAATATCCATTTCTCCGAGACATGTAATTTCAGTGCTTTAAAAATTAATTCATGATTTACATTTTCAAAGAATTCCTTAATGTCCAAATCGATTACCCAGCTGTATTCACGTACTTTTTCTTGTACTTTCTTTACTGCTGAAAGTGCACTCTTGTTTGGTCGGTAGCCATAAGAACTTTCTAAAAATTCAGCGTCGAGCCTTGGTTCCAAAAGCGTTTTAATCACCTGTTGTGCAATCCTGTCGCTTACGGTTGGTATTCCCAACGGACGAGGTTTCCCCTCTGGCTTTCGAATCTCAACCCGTTTTACTGCTGGTGGAAAATAACTTCCTGAGGCTAACCTGTTCCAGAGTTTGTATAACTCTTTAGAACGGATTTTATCGAAATCTTCCAATGTTTGTTGGTCGATTCCTGCGCTCCCTTTGTTGCTTTTCACCTTTTTGTACGCTTCCCAAACCATCGTTTTTGTTATGGGAATTGACTTTGTTTGTTCCTTAAAAATCATCCTTAAACATTTAAGTTGTTTTTAATTCAAAACTGCATAATTGAAGCCCTTTGCTCCTCTTCCATTACTAAAGTATCATCGCTACTACGGCTTCATCCGCCACCTTAACAATCATTGGTAATAATCTTACAGGTATTTCCTGCTTGACTTTTCCCTTTTGTATATTGCTAAGGCTTCCTGTGTTCCGCAATAAAGCCTGAGTAAGAGTCATGCCCCCTTTATGACGGTTGCCGCACAGACAATAATTAGGCTCCCTCTGCACTTATCCCTGACATCTCGATATCTATCAGGTTTTGACAACAACGGTCATTTCGTCACTTCTTCGGAAGGTTCGCTTTCGCTCATCTCTCTTATTCACACCTGACTGTTCTAACAGCCTTTTCTCCTATCGCTTCATGCATTATAGTTTCCTTCAATACATCATAGAAGTGGTTTGACCAGTACCCCTAAAAATCCTGGTCGGAAGGACTGCTTCCATCTTTATTGCAGTTTCGTTGCTTTCGCAACTCACAGCACACATCGAGTAGACTGCCCCACTAGCAAACGCTAGCGGGGAGAGCCTCTCACACCACCGTACGTACGGGTCTCGTATACGGCGGTTCGCTAAGTCATAGGAAACAACGGTGATTTTGGTTTCACCTCGTTGTAAAGATCCAGCAAAGGAACGTATCCCCGCTTTTTCAACCGATCGACTGTAATAGTAGTACCGAGAATCGGGCTTTGGGCAATCGCCCAGCCCCCCATTCGTGACCGGCTCCATGCATAGGCTTGCTGAGGTTCAACCCCGAGACGAATCAGGTTTTTCCTTTTCCGGTCTGGTTTCTTCCAGTGATGCCATATACAATAACGAAGCCGGTTTCTGAGCCACCCGTCCAGTTCAGCGAGTTTAGTCTGGATGCTTGCCATACGGAAAGCATTGATCCAGCCGCGCTGTACTTCGCCCAGTTTTCCGATGCGTTCATCGAAACTCATCGGGGTGGTTTTTCGGGTGATGGTTTTCAGTTTTTGCTTTAAGCTTTTCCAACTCTTGGCCGATACCACCAGTTGATACTTACCACGTTCTCCTTTTTTGTAGGTTGGCACAAAGCCAAACCCCAAACAGGTAAAATGCACCGGGCGGCGGATGCCGCTTTTCTCACGGTTGATGGTCAACTTTAATTTCCGTTTCAGAAAACGGTAAATGTTATTCCCCACCTTCCGGGCGGCTGCCTTTGTTTTCAGGTAAATGCTGAAATCGTCGGCATAACGGACAAACCGCAAACCCTGCCGTTCCAGTTCCCTGTCCAGTTCATGTAACATGATGTTCGACAGTAAGGGACTCAGTGGGCTGCCCTGTGGCACGCCCTTCCGTCGTTTTACCAGTTTCCCGTCGATCTGTATCGGGGAGCGCAGCCATTTGCGGATAAGACGCAAGGTTTCGCGACACTTAATTTTTCGGTAAAGCAGTTGCAGCAGGTAGCAATGGTCTACTTCGTCGAAGAAGGTTTTCAGATCAATATCTACGATATACTGAAACCCTTCGTTGATGTAACCCTGTGCTTTCTGCACTGCCTGCCCGACGTTTCGCTTTGGGCGGAACCCAAAACTAGAGTCCGAAAACTCATATTCAAAACGTGCCGTGATTACCTGTAAAACCGCCTGTTGTAGCAAACGGTCAGTTACCGTGGGAATCCCCAGCAATCGGGTTTTCCCTTTTCCTTTCGGAATCTCTACTCCTAAAATGGGTTGAGGCAAGTATTTCCCGCTCCGCACCGTGGCTGTCAGTTCTTCCTTGTCGATGGCAAGCAATTCCGACAGTTTAGTTACGGGCATATCATCCACCCCTGCTGAACCGTGGTTCCGCTGGACTTTGTACATAGCCTGTAAAAGGTTCTTTCGCGTTAAAATCTGCTCAATCATTTTAGTTTCTCTTTTGTTTCCCTGCCGCGCTTAATGCAGGGCTGGAAAATGCCTCCCTGCAACATTTGCGACAACTTAACGTTCAGCCCTTCAGTTTATCTGTGAGACCTCCACCGTTTCTTTGGCAGCTCGTTTCCAAAACCTACTATGGCTTCTGCTGACTTCCTGACGATCCGCCAGCTGGCGGATACCAGGATCTCCCCAGGTAAGAGCATGTTCCTTCCTCCAATCGCTGCCGCATCTACTATAAAGCATATAACAAATTATAGGACGTTACAATGATGTGCTTGCTTATCCATGCTTCATAGCCTCGTATGCGGTTCCTGTTCGTCAGTACCGGACTTTGTAGTCTCGCTTCCTTCACTGCATACCTTACGGTAAACCAGCTTGCGACTTACTAATGCTTCCAAGCGTTACCTCAGTGCATAAGGGACTTTCACCCTCTGGAATATTTTCATGCACACTTATGTTTAATTCCCATCAAAAATTTGTATTTTACGAATTTATTCAGAGCTTTAAAGTAAGTGGGCACATGCTCATGCTGGGCACACACACAGTACATATTGCAGGGCGGGGTTCGGTGGTACGCCAACTGCGGATTCCCGCATCGCAGTTCCGTGTCCTTCGGACAGGAACGCGCTCCGAAATCCGCCCCGACAACATGTACCAACCGTTATGGCGCATAGTAAAAAGAAGAAAAGTCCTTGATAATATTTTGTCTTCATATAACAAAATGTTTACAAACTTGTTAACTTTGCAAAATGACCAGAGAAATAAAATTTTATAAAAACTATTTTATTGACTTCTATATTTCGCTCGATTCATCGGTACAAGAAAAAATAGAATATGTTTTTAAAGTGATTAAAACTGTGGATTTAATTCCTCAGAAATTTTTGAAACATATTGAAAGCACAGATGGACTTTATGAAATAAGAATAAAAGTTGGTTCTGACATTTATCGGGTATTTTGCTGCTTTGACTCCGGGCGAATTGTTGTTTTATTTAACGGATTTCAGAAGAAAAGCCAGAAAACACCGAAGAAAGAAATTGAAAAGGCATTAAAAATTAAAGAGGATTATTTTAAAAATAAAAAAGGAGAAGGAAAATGAAAACAATAAAAGATGCAACAAATTTTGATGAATTATTAGACATCAAATATGGAAAACTGGGGACAGAAAAACGTGATGAATTCGAGATGAAAGCAAAAGCTTTTATTGTTGGAGAAATGATAAAAGAAGAAAGAAAAAAAGCTCATCTCACCCAAGAAGACCTGGCTAAAAAAACTGGCACAAAAAAGAGTTACATTTCCCGACTTGAAAATGGAAAAATTGATATTCAGATTTCGACACTGTTTAAAATTTTTGAAGAAGGATTAGGGAAAAAACTTGGATTGACAATTAACTAATAAATGCAAAAACCAAACCTAAAAAACAAACTACGACGCCATAGTCGAGTAAGCTAGGGGAATTTCACCCCTAACTTCTCACAGAACCGTACGTGAACCTCTCGATTCATACGGCTCTTATTATGCAGTCAACTTTTTTTTTTTATTAGACTAATTGATAGCCTAATGCCCAATGATAAAATAGGTTTGGATACGATTTATACACCCATCTCAGCCAGCGAACAGCTTTAACTTTGCTCCGTTTGAAACGTTTGTATTTGTTCAGAACCCATTTTATCGTACGATGGTGCAGGTAGTAAAAAACTGGTCGCAAACATCTACGATTGATTTTCCCATAATAGTTTAACCAGCCCCGTATTTTAGGATTTAGCAATGTCGCCAAGTCTTGAATAGTGCGCTGTGTTTTGTTGTGAAAATTCAACTTTCGTAGTTGTCCTGTGATTCGAACCTTGGACTTGCGGCTCATAATACAATCAAATTGAAGAAAACTCCCTCCCTTTCTTAACTTCATCCGTATAGGACGAAAACTAAAGCCCAAAAAATCAAATTGAACTGGGAAGCCTTTTAAGCTTCTTCCCGACTTCTTGCAATAAACTACTTTGGTCTTTTCAGGATGGGCTGTAAGGCCGCAATCCTTCAAGCGTTGTTTTATGGCTATAAGTAATCGGGCAGCTTCCTGTTGCGTTCGACAGTGAACTATAATATCGTCGGCATATCGAACCATTTCAATTTCGGGAAAGTGGATTCTCAACCACTTGTCGAAACAGTAGTGCATAAATAGGTTGGCCAATAAAGGACTGATAACCCCACCTTGCGGCGTTCCTTTTCCTGATGATGGTATTAATGTTCCATCTGGATATTGAACAGGAGCTTCGAACCACCTTCGGATGTAAAGCAATATCCATTTCTCCGAGACATGTAATTTCAGTGCTTTAAAAATTAATTCATGATTTACATTTTCAAAGAATTCCTTAATGTCCAAATCGATTACCCAGCTGTATTCACGTACTTTTTCTTGTACTTTCTTTACTGCTGAAAGTGCACTCTTGTTTGGTCGGTAGCCATAAGAACTTTCTAAAAATTCAGCGTCGAGCCTTGGTTCCAAAAGCGTTTTAATCACCTGTTGTGCAATCCTGTCGCTTACGGTTGGTATTCCCAACGGACGAGGTTTCCCCTCTGGCTTTCGAATCTCAACCCGTTTTACTGCTGGTGGAAAATAACTTCCTGAGGCTAACCTGTTCCAGAGTTTGTATAACTCTTTAGAACGGATTTTATCGAAATCTTCCAATGTTTGTTGGTCGATTCCTGCGCTCCCTTTGTTGCTTTTCACCTTTTTGTACGCTTCCCAAACCATCGTTTTTGTTATGGGAATTGACTTTGTTTGTTCCTTAAAAATCATCCTTAAACATTTAAGTTGTTTTTAATTCAAAACTGCATAATTGAAGCCCTTTGCTCCTCTTCCATTACTAAAGTATCATCGCTACTACGGCTTCATCCGCCACCTTAACAATCATTGGTAATAATCTTACAGGTATTTCCTGCTTGACTTTTCCCTTTTGTATATTGCTAAGGCTTCCTGTGTTCCGCAATAAAGCCTGAGTAAGAGTCATGCCCCCTTTATGACGGTTGCCGCACAGACAATAATTAGGCTCCCTCTGCACTTATCCCTGACATCTCGATATCTATCAGGTTTTGACAACAACGGTCATTTCGTCACTTCTTCGGAAGGTTCGCTTTCGCTCATCTCTCTTATTCACACCTGACTGTTCTAACAGCCTTTTCTCCTATCGCTTCATGCATTATAGTTTCCTTCAATACATCATAGAAGTGGTTTGACCAGTACCCCTAAAAATCCTGGTCGGAAGGACTGCTTCCATCTTTATTGCAGTTTCGTTGCTTTCGCAACTCACAGCACACATCGAGTAGACTGCCCCACTAGCAAACGCTAGCGGGGAGAGCCTCTCACACCACCGTACGTACGGGTCTCGTATACGGCGGTTCGCTAAGTCATAGGAAACAACGGTGATTTTGGTTTCACCTCGTTGTAAAGATCCAGCAAAGGAACGTATCCCCGCTTTTTCAACCGATCGACTGTAATAGTAGTACCGAGAATCGGGCTTTGGGCAATCGCCCAGCCCCCCATTCGTGACCGGCTCCATGCATAGGCTTGCTGAGGTTCAACCCCGAGACGAATCAGGTTTTTCCTTTTCCGGTCTGGTTTCTTCCAGTGATGCCATATACAATAACGAAGCCGGTTTCTGAGCCACCCGTCCAGTTCAGCGAGTTTAGTCTGGATGCTTGCCATACGGAAAGCATTGATCCAGCCGCGCTGTACTTCGCCCAGTTTTCCGATGCGTTCATCGAAACTCATCGGGGTGGTTTTTCGGGTGATGGTTTTCAGTTTTTGCTTTAAGCTTTTCCAACTCTTGGCCGATACCACCAGTTGATACTTACCACGTTCTCCTTTTTTGTAGGTTGGCACAAAGCCAAACCCCAAACAGGTAAAATGCACCGGGCGGCGGATGCCGCTTTTCTCACGGTTGATGGTCAACTTTAATTTCCGTTTCAGAAAACGGTAAATGTTATTCCCCACCTTCCGGGCGGCTGCCTTTGTTTTCAGGTAAATGCTGAAATCGTCGGCATAACGGACAAACCGCAAACCCTGCCGTTCCAGTTCCCTGTCCAGTTCATGTAACATGATGTTCGACAGTAAGGGACTCAGTGGGCTGCCCTGTGGCACGCCCTTCCGTCGTTTTACCAGTTTCCCGTCGATCTGTATCGGGGAGCGCAGCCATTTGCGGATAAGACGCAAGGTTTCGCGACACTTAATTTTTCGGTAAAGCAGTTGCAGCAGGTAGCAATGGTCTACTTCGTCGAAGAAGGTTTTCAGATCAATATCTACGATATACTGAAACCCTTCGTTGATGTAACCCTGTGCTTTCTGCACTGCCTGCCCGACGTTTCGCTTTGGGCGGAACCCAAAACTAGAGTCCGAAAACTCATATTCAAAACGTGCCGTGATTACCTGTAAAACCGCCTGTTGTAGCAAACGGTCAGTTACCGTGGGAATCCCCAGCAATCGGGTTTTCCCTTTTCCTTTCGGAATCTCTACTCCTAAAATGGGTTGAGGCAAGTATTTCCCGCTCCGCACCGTGGCTGTCAGTTCTTCCTTGTCGATGGCAAGCAATTCCGACAGTTTAGTTACGGGCATATCATCCACCCCTGCTGAACCGTGGTTCCGCTGGACTTTGTACATAGCCTGTAAAAGGTTCTTTCGCGTTAAAATCTGCTCAATCATTTTAGTTTCTCTTTTGTTTCCCTGCCGCGCTTAATGCAGGGCTGGAAAATGCCTCCCTGCAACATTTGCGACAACTTAACGTTCAGCCCTTCAGTTTATCTGTGAGACCTCCACCGTTTCTTTGGCAGCTCGTTTCCAAAACCTACTATGGCTTCTGCTGACTTCCTGACGATCCGCCAGCTGGCGGATACCAGGATCTCCCCAGGTAAGAGCATGTTCCTTCCTCCAATCGCTGCCGCATCTACTATAAAGCATATAACAAATTATAGGACGTTACAATGATGTGCTTGCTTATCCATGCTTCATAGCCTCGTATGCGGTTCCTGTTCGTCAGTACCGGACTTTGTAGTCTCGCTTCCTTCACTGCATACCTTACGGTAAACCAGCTTGCGACTTACTAATGCTTCCAAGCGTTACCTCAGTGCATAAGGGACTTTCACCCTCTGGAATATTTTCATGCACACTTATGTTTAATTCCCATCAAAAATTTGTATTTTACGAATTTATTCAGAGCTTTAAAGTAAGTGGGCACATGCTCATGCTGGGCACACACAATGTGCAAATGTAATGCGGGCGGGCGTGGTTTTCCAACGTTTTCGCCCTGTTCAACCACCGCCAATCCGTCGTTGACGGATTATCGGTTTAAAAATAAAATTTGGTAGTACGCCGGCTTGGCTCAGTGGCATATTTGGCTGGACACAGTTTCAAAATCCCGCACTCCACTTGCACCAACCGTTGTGTGGCATAATAATAAAGACAGTAACAATGAGAATTAACTCCGTATTAAAACAAACATGGTTCTACTTCATCTGTGTTGTAATCCTTATTTCATGTGAAACTAAAGAGCCTCCAATTTTAGATGAAGAGTTCTATGATAATACTTTGGGTTGGATTGAAGAAAACTCTAATTTTCATTGCTTGAAAATTGACTCTGGATTTTATTATATTCAATCTAAGGATACAACAGATGATACTTATCGCACTAGTACTGCTAGTTTAGAAAACTCATACTTAATTGATTTACCTAAAGAATACGAGATTGAGACAAGAATTAAACTTATTGAGTCAAACTTAAAAGATGTCAGTTATGGTATAATTCTACGAGGAGCAACTTTAGAATATTCTATAGAATTACATATGTCGGGTAAAGTTGAAGTATTAGAATATGACTATAACTCAGGTTTAGTAAGAAAACTAATTTCTGCAAGTTCAAATTATTCAATGGATGAGAATGAGATATCAATCAAACTGGCAATTAATAGAGAAAGATTCATTTTGCTGGTAAATAATTACATAATAGGCGAATCCGAATTTAATGTTCAATCCTGGCAGGATTTGAGATTATTTACTTCAAGACAGTCAAAAATAGCAGTTGACTTTCTAAAAATTAAACAAATTACTTTAGAGTCAATCACAAATTCTGAACAATAAATGCAAGTATCTTTTTCGAAATATTTTAAGTCCAGATTCGTGAATGCATTTAAGGAACGTCAAACTATATGGTTTGTAGGTTTGATATTTGTGCTTCATTTTATAATTTGGTTTTTTGATACAACTTTGTCTTATTTCTTTTTAATCACGATACCCTCCATATTTGCTTGCATTAACATCGTGAAATATTTAATTAAAGGCATAAAATCAAATGAATGGAACACGACTTATATAGTCATTGCCTTACTGTTTTTAGTTCTTACTACTAAATTCATTTTTATATATTATAATTTCCTATTTCATTTATTAGTCATTATATCAGGCTTTATAATGATTGTTTTAAAAAAGAATCAAGTAAACAAATTACTTGACCGGTTAACATTTCTAGTGGTAATAAACTTGGTTGTTCTACTTATCCCTTCAATTTTATGGTTTCACTATACTCTACCAGAAGATGTAAAGGTTTGGACCGACAATATTAAATGGACAGATTTTCAAGGCACACGGCCAAGTAATGCTAAGAAATATGGAGCACAGATAAGTACTGAAATCTATTGGAAATATAATCGATGTTATAATACACCTAGAGTATTAACCATTACTGTAATGAGGAAATCTAATTCTTGGGCATCTGCACTTTCCGCAAAGTACAATAGCAACAATCTTTTAAACCATGAAAAAATTCACTTTGATATTACAGAATGGACAAGACGAGAATTTAAAGACTCATTAGATAATGCGGATAGGCTCTCAAAAATTACCATGGAAAATATTCATGAGTATTTTATTGAGCTAAACAACAATAGACAAGACGATTATGATAATGAAAGTGAACATGGTAAAAATTTAGAAGGACAAGAAAAATGGAATCAAAAACTAAATGAATTTCTAAATGAATAAAAAGAAAATTACGCCACACAACACGGTACATATTGCAGGGCGGGGTTTGGTGGTACGCCAACTGCGGATTCTCGCATCGCAGTTCCGTGTCCTTCGGACAGGAACGCTCTCCGAAATCCGCTCCGCAACATGTACCAACCGTTACCGGTAATTGTGAGGAAAAAGGAAATCTGCCGTTTAATAAAGATGAAAATTAAAAAACTAAATTTGTGTAATAACTGAAATTATTACAAATGACCGAAATCAAACATAGTCCAGAAAATCTTTATAATAAAGTTGCCGAACTTTTAAAACTTGCCCAAAATACTGTAGTTCAAACAGTAAATAAAACAATGGTGCAAACCTATTTTGAGATAGGAAAAATGATTGTTGAAGAAGAACAAAAAGGAAAAGAAAGAGCTGAATATGGTCAGCAGTTAATTGAGGAACTTTCAATCAGACTTTTAAATGAATTTGGAAAAGGATTTTCTTCGACAAATATCAAGCAAATGAGGAGTTTTTACCTCACTTACTCAAAAAGTCAGACAGTGTCTGACGAATTCAATTTAAGTTGGTCGCATTATTTAAAATTAATGAGGATTGACGACGAAAACGAACGTCGTTTTTATGAAATAGAAACTTTGAAAAATAATTGGAGCCTTCGAGAATTACAAAGGCAATACGACAGCGCATTGTACACGCGATTGGCTTTAAGCCGTGACAAAAAGAAAATCATAGAATTATCGGAAAAAGGTTTAATAATTGAAAAACCTAAAGATGCAATAAAAGACCCTTATGTTTTAGAATTCATTGGTTTGCCCGAAAAATCATCGTACTCAGAAAATGACCTGGAACAAAAACTAATTGACAAACTGGAACATTTTCTATTGGAATTAGGAACTGGATTCACGTTTGTTGCCCGACAAAAACGAATTACGTTTGACGAAAAACACTTCCGCATTGACTTAGTTTTTTACAACCGCATTTTGAAATCGTTCGTTTTAATTGACTTGAAAATTGGAGAATTAAAACATCAGGATATCGGACAGATGCAAATGTATGTCAACTATTACGACCGGGAAATTAGACTAAAAGATGAGAACAAAACAATTGGATTAATTCTCTGCCAAAATAAAAGTGAAGCAGTTGTGGAATATACGCTTCCTGAAAATAACGAGCAGATTTTTGCAAGTAAATATCAAACTGTATTACCAAGCAAAGAAAAATTAAAACAATTGATTGAAAATAAAGAAGAATAAACAACTACCGGTAACACAGTACATATTGCAGGGCGGGGTTTGGTGGTACGCCAACTGCGGATTCTCGTTTCGCAGTTCCGTGTCCTTCGGACAGGAACGCACTCCGAAATCCGCCCCGACAACATGTACCAACCGTTAGCGGTTATTTGAAAAAGAGAGATGAAACAAAATATATTAATATTAACATTTACAATATTTGGGTTCTTGGCAAATGGACAAGAAAAAACACTTTTCCATTCCTATTCGCCAACAGCTTCAAGCTGGAAAATAATTGAGCGCAATATTAGGGATACTACAAATGTAATTTGGGTATTGAAAGAGATTGTCGATGAGAAAGGTAGAGTTAAAGAACTTCAATTTCTAAAAAATGGGAAATTAATATCTGACCATTTGTGCTATCTGGCAAATAGAGTGACCTTTGCATACCAACCAAATAAAATAATTGAAGAATTATTTTGGGATAGTACGCCACCAATCGCCAACGAGTGTGACATTAATTGTAAAACAGTCTATCATCTGACCAATAACCACATTGACAGTCTTGAAATGTTCCATTGTTTTGACACAGAAAATTATACAGAAGAAGAAGTGAATAATGCCAAACGTTATGCACCAGAACGTTTTACATTTATTTGTAACGACTCAACAAATACAGAGATAGATTATTATTACCATTCATATGCTAAACTAAACGGAATTTACCCTGTAAATAATGGATATAAATTTAAGGATAAGCACTACTATTATGACCGAGAACCAGTTAATACAGAAATCTTGAATGGAATAAATAAAAACAACCGCTAGTCGAGTAAGCTAGGGGAATTTCACCCCTAACTTCTCACAGAACCGTACGTGAACCTCTCGATTCATACGGCTCTTATTATGCAGTCAACTTTTTTTTTTTTATTAGACTAATTGATAGCCTAATGCCCAATGATAAAATAGGTTTGGATACGATTTATACACCCATCTCAGCCAGCGAACAGCTTTAACTTTGCTCCGTTTGAAACGTTTGTATTTGTTCAGAACCCATTTTATCGTACGATGGTGCAGGTAGTAAAAAACTGGTCGCAAACATCTACGATTGATTTTCCCATAATAGTTTAACCAGCCCCGTATTTTAGGATTTAGCAATGTCGCCAAGTCTTGAATAGTGCGCTGTGTTTTGTTGTGAAAATTCAACTTTCGTAGTTGTCCTGTGATTCGAACCTTGGACTTGCGGCTCATAATACAATCAAATTGAAGAAAACTCCCTCCCTTTCTTAACTTCATCCGTATAGGACGAAAACTAAAGCCCAAAAAATCAAATTGAACTGGGAAGCCTTTTAAGCTTCTTCCCGACTTCTTGCAATAAACTACTTTGGTCTTTTCAGGATGGGCTGTAAGGCCGCAATCCTTCAAGCGTTGTTTTATGGCTATAAGTAATCGGGCAGCTTCCTGTTGCGTTCGACAGTGAACTATAATATCGTCGGCATATCGAACCATTTCAATTTCGGGAAAGTGGATTCTCAACCACTTGTCGAAACAGTAGTGCATAAATAGGTTGGCCAATAAAGGACTGATAACCCCACCTTGCGGCGTTCCTTTTCCTGATGATGGTATTAATGTTCCATCTGGATATTGAACAGGAGCTTCGAACCACCTTCGGATGTAAAGCAATATCCATTTCTCCGAGACATGTAATTTCAGTGCTTTAAAAATTAATTCATGATTTACATTTTCAAAGAATTCCTTAATGTCCAAATCGATTACCCAGCTGTATTCACGTACTTTTTCTTGTACTTTCTTTACTGCTGAAAGTGCACTCTTGTTTGGTCGGTAGCCATAAGAACTTTCTAAAAATTCAGCGTCGAGCCTTGGTTCCAAAAGCGTTTTAATCACCTGTTGTGCAATCCTGTCGCTTACGGTTGGTATTCCCAACGGACGAGGTTTCCCCTCTGGCTTTCGAATCTCAACCCGTTTTACTGCTGGTGGAAAATAACTTCCTGAGGCTAACCTGTTCCAGAGTTTGTATAACTCTTTAGAACGGATTTTATCGAAATCTTCCAATGTTTGTTGGTCGATTCCTGCGCTCCCTTTGTTGCTTTTCACCTTTTTGTACGCTTCCCAAACCATCGTTTTTGTTATGGGAATTGACTTTGTTTGTTCCTTAAAAATCATCCTTAAACATTTAAGTTGTTTTTAATTCAAAACTGCATAATTGAAGCCCTTTGCTCCTCTTCCATTACTAAAGTATCATCGCTACTACGGCTTCATCCGCCACCTTAACAATCATTGGTAATAATCTTACAGGTATTTCCTGCTTGACTTTTCCCTTTTGTATATTGCTAAGGCTTCCTGTGTTCCGCAATAAAGCCTGAGTAAGAGTCATGCCCCCTTTATGACGGTTGCCGCACAGACAATAATTAGGCTCCCTCTGCACTTATCCCTGACATCTCGATATCTATCAGGTTTTGACAACAACGGTCATTTCGTCACTTCTTCGGAAGGTTCGCTTTCGCTCATCTCTCTTATTCACACCTGACTGTTCTAACAGCCTTTTCTCCTATCGCTTCATGCATTATAGTTTCCTTCAATACATCATAGAAGTGGTTTGACCAGTACCCCTAAAAATCCTGGTCGGAAGGACTGCTTCCATCTTTATTGCAGTTTCGTTGCTTTCGCAACTCACAGCACACATCGAGTAGACTGCCCCACTAGCAAACGCTAGCGGGGAGAGCCTCTCACACCACCGTACGTACGGGTCTCGTATACGGCGGTTCGCTAAGTCATAGGAAACAACGGTGATTTTGGTTTCACCTCGTTGTAAAGATCCAGCAAAGGAACGTATCCCCGCTTTTTCAACCGATCGACTGTAATAGTAGTACCGAGAATCGGGCTTTGGGCAATCGCCCAGCCCCCCATTCGTGACCGGCTCCATGCATAGGCTTGCTGAGGTTCAACCCCGAGACGAATCAGGTTTTTCCTTTTCCGGTCTGGTTTCTTCCAGTGATGCCATATACAATAACGAAGCCGGTTTCTGAGCCACCCGTCCAGTTCAGCGAGTTTAGTCTGGATGCTTGCCATACGGAAAGCATTGATCCAGCCGCGCTGTACTTCGCCCAGTTTTCCGATGCGTTCATCGAAACTCATCGGGGTGGTTTTTCGGGTGATGGTTTTCAGTTTTTGCTTTAAGCTTTTCCAACTCTTGGCCGATACCACCAGTTGATACTTACCACGTTCTCCTTTTTTGTAGGTTGGCACAAAGCCAAACCCCAAACAGGTAAAATGCACCGGGCGGCGGATGCCGCTTTTCTCACGGTTGATGGTCAACTTTAATTTCCGTTTCAGAAAACGGTAAATGTTATTCCCCACCTTCCGGGCGGCTGCCTTTGTTTTCAGGTAAATGCTGAAATCGTCGGCATAACGGACAAACCGCAAACCCTGCCGTTCCAGTTCCCTGTCCAGTTCATGTAACATGATGTTCGACAGTAAGGGACTCAGTGGGCTGCCCTGTGGCACGCCCTTCCGTCGTTTTACCAGTTTCCCGTCGATCTGTATCGGGGAGCGCAGCCATTTGCGGATAAGACGCAAGGTTTCGCGACACTTAATTTTTCGGTAAAGCAGTTGCAGCAGGTAGCAATGGTCTACTTCGTCGAAGAAGGTTTTCAGATCAATATCTACGATATACTGAAACCCTTCGTTGATGTAACCCTGTGCTTTCTGCACTGCCTGCCCGACGTTTCGCTTTGGGCGGAACCCAAAACTAGAGTCCGAAAACTCATATTCAAAACGTGCCGTGATTACCTGTAAAACCGCCTGTTGTAGCAAACGGTCAGTTACCGTGGGAATCCCCAGCAATCGGGTTTTCCCTTTTCCTTTCGGAATCTCTACTCCTAAAATGGGTTGAGGCAAGTATTTCCCGCTCCGCACCGTGGCTGTCAGTTCTTCCTTGTCGATGGCAAGCAATTCCGACAGTTTAGTTACGGGCATATCATCCACCCCTGCTGAACCGTGGTTCCGCTGGACTTTGTACATAGCCTGTAAAAGGTTCTTTCGCGTTAAAATCTGCTCAATCATTTTAGTTTCTCTTTTGTTTCCCTGCCGCGCTTAATGCAGGGCTGGAAAATGCCTCCCTGCAACATTTGCGACAACTTAACGTTCAGCCCTTCAGTTTATCTGTGAGACCTCCACCGTTTCTTTGGCAGCTCGTTTCCAAAACCTACTATGGCTTCTGCTGACTTCCTGACGATCCGCCAGCTGGCGGATACCAGGATCTCCCCAGGTAAGAGCATGTTCCTTCCTCCAATCGCTGCCGCATCTACTATAAAGCATATAACAAATTATAGGACGTTACAATGATGTGCTTGCTTATCCATGCTTCATAGCCTCGTATGCGGTTCCTGTTCGTCAGTACCGGACTTTGTAGTCTCGCTTCCTTCACTGCATACCTTACGGTAAACCAGCTTGCGACTTACTAATGCTTCCAAGCGTTACCTCAGTGCATAAGGGACTTTCACCCTCTGGAATATTTTCATGCACACTTATGTTTAATTCCCATCAAAAATTTGTATTTTACGAATTTATTCAGAGCTTTAAAGTAAGTGGGCACATGCTCATGCTGGGCACACACAAAAGCTATATGTAATGCGGGGAACAGCGGGTAAATCAACCGCAGTTCTTCTTAGCAACAACGCCAATTCGTCTTTGACGACTTGGCTATAAAAACTAAAATATGAATAAACGAATTGGCTCAGTGGCAGCCTGACTGTGAAGCGTTTCAAAGTCCCGCACTCCACATAGCCAAACCGTTGTGGGTAATTAAAAGTAACGATACTACACAAGAATAATATGAAAGGATGTAAAAAGATAGTGAAAGTTTTTATTGTAATTAGCCTAATAATTACAACTCAATCGGTTTATGGACAGAAAAATTCTGAAAAATTTGAATTCCAATTTGAAAATAAAACGCTTCGGGGATTAATTGAATCTCCTATTGACCAAAAGACTTCGGCAATTGTAATTATTATTCCGGGAAGTGGGAGAACCGATTTTGTAAATGGGAATTGGTATTCGGAACTTAGGGATAAATTTGTACAAGCCGGACTAACAGTGTGTTTCTGGGATAAAATGGGTTGTGGTGATAGCGAAGGAGAATTTGATAATCAGCAACCGGTTGAAAATTCTGCCCAAGAAGCATTTTCTGCAATACAGAAAATAAAAAAAATCGATGAATATAAAAATCTCAAAATAGGATTTTGGGGCATCAGTAGAGCAGGATTTATTTGCCCTTTAGTTTATGAACTATATCCGTTTGACTTTTGGATTTCGGTTAGCGGTACCGATGATAAAGAGTCTTTTGGTTACCTATTAAAATCGAATCTGATAATTTATGGGAAAAGTGAAAAGGAAGCTGGTATTTTGTATAAATCGTGGAAGAAAGGGCATAAAATATTATGTACAGGAGGAAATTTTGAGGATTTTTATCAAGCAACCATACCCTTGATGCAAGATTCCTTATGTCATAAACTATTCGGATTTTCGCCGGAGATTACCGAAGAGGATAAAGAATTGTATTATTCAAATCAGAAAAATGTAATCGATTTTGATAAAAAATCGGGATTACAGATATATGTTCCAAATTTCGAGACTACTTTATCAAAGGTTGATTGTCCTGTATTAGCAATTTTTGGGGAAAATGACAGTCAGGTGGATTGGCGTAAAACGAAGCAACTTTATGAAAAAACGATTGGAAATAAAACACCAAATCGTTTAACCATTAAGACATTTGAAAAGAGCAACCATAATTTGCAAAAATGTGAAAGTGGTGGAATTGAAGAGGATTTAAGTAAGTTCAATTGGCAAGCTTGTGACGGATATTATGAAGCTATGACCGATTGGTTGAAAATAAATAAAATTATAGAATAACTACCCACAGTCGAGTAAGCTAGGGGAATTTCACCCCTAACTTCTCACAGAACCGTACGTGAACCTCTCGATTCATACGGCTCTTATTATGCAGTCAACTTTTTTTTTTATTAGACTAATTGATAGCCTAATGCCCAATGATAAAATAGGTTTGGATACGATTTATACACCCATCTCAGCCAGCGAACAGCTTTAACTTTGCTCCGTTTGAAACGTTTGTATTTGTTCAGAACCCATTTTATCGTACGATGGTGCAGGTAGTAAAAAACTGGTCGCAAACATCTACGATTGATTTTCCCATAATAGTTTAACCAGCCCCGTATTTTAGGATTTAGCAATGTCGCCAAGTCTTGAATAGTGCGCTGTGTTTTGTTGTGAAAATTCAACTTTCGTAGTTGTCCTGTGATTCGAACCTTGGACTTGCGGCTCATAATACAATCAAATTGAAGAAAACTCCCTCCCTTTCTTAACTTCATCCGTATAGGACGAAAACTAAAGCCCAAAAAATCAAATTGAACTGGGAAGCCTTTTAAGCTTCTTCCCGACTTCTTGCAATAAACTACTTTGGTCTTTTCAGGATGGGCTGTAAGGCCGCAATCCTTCAAGCGTTGTTTTATGGCTATAAGTAATCGGGCAGCTTCCTGTTGCGTTCGACAGTGAACTATAATATCGTCGGCATATCGAACCATTTCAATTTCGGGAAAGTGGATTCTCAACCACTTGTCGAAACAGTAGTGCATAAATAGGTTGGCCAATAAAGGACTGATAACCCCACCTTGCGGCGTTCCTTTTCCTGATGATGGTATTAATGTTCCATCTGGATATTGAACAGGAGCTTCGAACCACCTTCGGATGTAAAGCAATATCCATTTCTCCGAGACATGTAATTTCAGTGCTTTAAAAATTAATTCATGATTTACATTTTCAAAGAATTCCTTAATGTCCAAATCGATTACCCAGCTGTATTCACGTACTTTTTCTTGTACTTTCTTTACTGCTGAAAGTGCACTCTTGTTTGGTCGGTAGCCATAAGAACTTTCTAAAAATTCAGCGTCGAGCCTTGGTTCCAAAAGCGTTTTAATCACCTGTTGTGCAATCCTGTCGCTTACGGTTGGTATTCCCAACGGACGAGGTTTCCCCTCTGGCTTTCGAATCTCAACCCGTTTTACTGCTGGTGGAAAATAACTTCCTGAGGCTAACCTGTTCCAGAGTTTGTATAACTCTTTAGAACGGATTTTATCGAAATCTTCCAATGTTTGTTGGTCGATTCCTGCGCTCCCTTTGTTGCTTTTCACCTTTTTGTACGCTTCCCAAACCATCGTTTTTGTTATGGGAATTGACTTTGTTTGTTCCTTAAAAATCATCCTTAAACATTTAAGTTGTTTTTAATTCAAAACTGCATAATTGAAGCCCTTTGCTCCTCTTCCATTACTAAAGTATCATCGCTACTACGGCTTCATCCGCCACCTTAACAATCATTGGTAATAATCTTACAGGTATTTCCTGCTTGACTTTTCCCTTTTGTATATTGCTAAGGCTTCCTGTGTTCCGCAATAAAGCCTGAGTAAGAGTCATGCCCCCTTTATGACGGTTGCCGCACAGACAATAATTAGGCTCCCTCTGCACTTATCCCTGACATCTCGATATCTATCAGGTTTTGACAACAACGGTCATTTCGTCACTTCTTCGGAAGGTTCGCTTTCGCTCATCTCTCTTATTCACACCTGACTGTTCTAACAGCCTTTTCTCCTATCGCTTCATGCATTATAGTTTCCTTCAATACATCATAGAAGTGGTTTGACCAGTACCCCTAAAAATCCTGGTCGGAAGGACTGCTTCCATCTTTATTGCAGTTTCGTTGCTTTCGCAACTCACAGCACACATCGAGTAGACTGCCCCACTAGCAAACGCTAGCGGGGAGAGCCTCTCACACCACGACTTTTTACTTCATAAAAAGTACGTACGCGAGCTTTGCTCCCTCCTTTCGCTCTGCTCAGGAGCATATACGGCGGTTCGCTAAGTCATAGGAAACAACGGTGATTTTGGTTTCACCTCGTTGTAGAGATCCAACAAAGGAACGTATCCCCGCTTTTTCAACCGATCAACTGTAATAGTAGTGCCCAGAATCGGGCTTTGGGCAATCTGTACTGTTATTTCTTTGAAACGCGATAAAATCGCGCAACGGCAGCAAAATTATTTTTTAAGTAGTCATTAATATCCGGTTCGCAACTGACATTGCACAAAATCATAAAAAACTAAACAAATTTTAATTTAACTTGTATATAAAATTCCACGAAGTGTTAAACCCATAAGACCTGATTGAGCAGGTTTATGTACTTTTGTAGTATTATCAAGTTCTTCTTGTTATTGTTTTGTTATTTAAGAGGGAGAATACAAAAGAGTAGTAGCTGAAAAATGGAATTTAAATTCTAATTTCGCGCAATTTTTTATATTAAAGTTATGGCAAAAATTATAAATGAAGTATCGAGAACTTTCAATGAGTATCTGATAATACCTGGATTAACAACCAAACAGAACACACCAGACAATGTGAGTTTAGAAACCCCTCTGGTTAGGTTTAAAAAAGGTGAGGAACCAAAAATCTCGTTAAATACTCCGTTTGTATCTGCCATAATGCAGTCGGTTTCCGACAGTGGTTTGGCAATCGCTTTGGCAAAAGAAGGAGGTTTATCTTTCATTTTTGGTTCGCAAACCATTGCTTCTCAGGCCAAAATGGTTTCTGAAGTAAAAAAATACAAAGCCGGTTTTGTTGAGAGCCGTGCCAACATTACACCCGAGCATACTTTAAAAGATATTGTAGCATTAAAAAGCAGAACAGGTTTTTCAACCGTTGGTGTTACACACGACGGAACACCGTCAGGGAAACTGCTTGGTATTGTAACCAGCCGCGATTACAGGGTAAGCAAAGACAGCCCGGATAAAAAGGTGAAAGAATTTATGACACCTTTCGAAAACCTGATTTCAGCCAAAGACGGGATAACACTGAGCGAGGCGAACGATGTGATTTGGGATCACAAATTAAATACCCTGCCCATTGTTGATGAAAACCAGAACCTGAAATATTTCGTTTTCCGTAAAGATTACGACAGCCATAAAAGAAACCCGAACGAATTGCTTGATTCGAAAAAAAGCCTGATTGTTGGTGCCGGAATCAACACCAGAGATTACGAAGAACGTGTTCCTGCACTGATCGAAGCCGGAGTTGATGTTCTTGCCATCGATTCTTCGGATGGATTCTCGGAATGGCAAAAAGACACCATCGAATTTATCCGAAAAAATTACGGGAATAAAGTTATGGTTGGAGCCGGGAATGTAGTTGATAAAGAAGGTTTCCTTTATTTGGCAGAAGCAGGTGCCGATTTTGTAAAAGTTGGTGTTGGCGGAGGTTCTATTTGTATCACCAGGGAGCAGAAAGGAATCGGAAGAGGCCAGGCAACTGCACTGATCGATGTGGCCAAAGCCAGGGATGAATATTTCGAAAAAACAGGCGAATATATTCCTATTTGTTCCGATGGCGGAATTGTACAGGATTATCATATGACCCTTGCGCTGGCAATGGGTGCCGACTTTTTAATGATGGGCAGATATTTTGCACGTTTCGATGAAAGTCCAACAAGAAAACTACTGGTTGGAGGAAATTATGTGAAAGAATACTGGGGAGAAGGTTCCAACAGGGCAAGAAACTGGCAACGCTATGATATGGGAGGAAACAGTAACCTGAAATTTGAAGAAGGTGTTGACAGTTATGTTCCTTATGCAGGAAAACTGAAAGACAACCTGGAACAGACTACCGGGAAAATAAAAGCCACCATGTGCAGCTGTGGTGTTCTTTCTATCAAAGAATTACAAACTGAAGCAAAAATTACATTGGTTTCTTCTACCAGTATCATCGAAGGCGGAGCGCACGATGTTATTGTGAAAGATGTAGACAAATAATAAATTCATGCAAAGTTCCGATTACTTTGCATCTGAACTATTTTTACTAAAGCCTGGTATTTCTATCTTCCTGTAAGGGATGAAGAAGTACCAGGCTTTTTATTCTCAGTTTCACCGAACCTGAACGAAAAACAATTTAATTTGATTTATTGACTTCCGCTTAATCATTATTTGTTTTAAAACGGTTATTATTGGGTAGATTTGTGCGACAGTTTAAAACATGGGCAAAACCGGAAGAAATAAGAAAGCAGAGGAAAAAAAGCGGTCAGGTTTGTTTGGAGTACTTGGTCCTTACAAAGTGTTAGTTGCTGCCTTAACTTTTATGGCGCTGGCCGGTAATGGCATCAACCTGCTCATCCCCCGTATTATTGCCCGCGGAATTGATGCATTTACAGCCAATCAATTCAATGCCGGAACTGTTATTACTGAATTCCTTTTAGCTGCCGGAGGAATATTTATTTTTACGTTTCTTCAGGGAGTGGTTCAAACGCTAACCGCAGAAAAAGTGGCTAAAGACCTCCGCAACAAGCTGGCAATTAAAATCTCGCAACAAAGCTATTCGTTTATACTGAAATCGAATCCTTCGAAATTACTTACAAATATGACTTCGGATATGGATTCGGTAAAGATGTTTGTAGCACACGCTTTTGTTGCCATTATCTCGTCACTATTTGTGATTATAGGTGTTGCTGTTCTGCTCATTTCCATCAACTGGGAACTGGCTTTGGCCGTTTTAACCATTGTCCCCATTATTGCAGGTGCATTCTTTATTGTGTTCCGAAAAGTCAGGGTTCTCTTTAAAAAAAGCCGTGAAATTATCGATGCCCTTAACAGGATCATTAACGAAAGCATCCTGGGTTCAGCACTGATCAGGGTGCTCAACTCACAACAACCTGAAATACAAAAGTTCCTGGAGAAAAATGTAGATTCGCGCGAACTGGGGCTTTCCATTGTACGCCTTTTCTCGGTACTTATTCCCATTGTTGGTTTTGTAGCCAACTTTGCCTTGGTGATTATTCTTGCACTAGGCGGTCATTATGTTGTAATAGGAGAACTCACACTTGGTAATTTTGCCGCCTTTAACAGCTATGTAATGATGTTGATATTTCCGGTTATGATGATCGGATTTATGAGCAACATTATTGCTTCGGCATCCGCTTCGTATGGAAGAATCAAACAGGTTCTGGATACTCCTTTACCTGTAGACACAGGAACTGAAACATCGGACATTAAAGGAGACATTAGTTTGCAGGATGTAACCTTAAGCTACGATAAAAAACCGGTGCTGAAAAATATTTCTTTCAATATAAAAGCGGGTAGTAAAACAGCCATTATTGGTCCAACAGCAGCGGGAAAAAGCCAGTTGCTTTATTTGCTTACCAATCTCATTCCGCCTGATTCGGGATCAATCAAGATTGATGATATCAATGTAAAAAACTATTCAGGAGAAGTATTAAACCGGCAGGTTGGATTTGTATTTCAGGACAATGTGATTTTTAATATGAGCCTGCAGGAAAACATCGCTTTTAACGACGAGGTTTCGGAGGAAGACATGAACAAAGCCCTGGAGACTGCAGAGCTGGCTGATTTTATAAAAACCTTACCCGAGAAACTGGATACTGTAGTTTCGGAAAGGGGAACCAGTCTTTCCGGCGGACAAAAACAGCGAATCATGTTGGCCCGAGCACTTGCTTTAAATCCGAGAATACTCCTGCTCGACGATTTCACCTCGCGAGTTGACAGAAAAACTGAAGATAAAATTCTGGCCAACATCCATAAAAATTACCCGAAACTAACGCTTCTTTCGATTACACAGAAAATAGAGCCGGTTAAAGATTTCGATCAGATCATTTTACTTATGGAAGGTGAACTTGTGGCTTCAGGAAAGCACAGCTTTTTAAAAGAGCATTCGCCTGAATATATTCAGATTTACAATTCACAAAAAAGTACCAATCGCTATGAATTATAATCTGAATCAAACACCGGATAAAAATGCGAAGAAACTTCCGTTTCTCGTTTCACTGAAAAAACTGGTTGGTATTATCAGCGGAGAGCGCCGCAACCTGATTCTTGCTTTTATAGCCATTTTCATGAATGCTGGACTAAGTTTGTCGGGAGCTTACGTAGTTGGATATACAATAGATAATTATGTGCAAACCAAAAACTACCACGGTGTGTTGATTTTTGCCGGGATCCTGCTTTCGATGTACCTGCTTGCGTTTATTGTCAACTATACGCAAATGCGTATGATGGGCGGAATCGGCCAGCGAATGTTGTATAGACTGCGCAATTCAGTATTCAACAAACTGCAGGAATTGCCTCTCGATTTTTTCAACCAAAACAAATCAGGAGATTTGATTTCGAGAATAAATAACGATACAGAAAAAGTAAACGAATTCTTTTCACAATCGCTGATGCGCTTTATTGGGGGAATAATAACAATGACAGGTGCAGGAATCCTTCTTCTGTCAATTAATCTGCCATTGGGTTTAGCAGCTCTCTCCCCTGCCCTTATACTTTGGATCTTTACCAAGGCAATTTCTCCGTGGATCAGAAGAAAAAATGAAGCGAGCCTAAAAAGCCTGGGGTACTTGTCAGCCGAAATTCAGGAAAGCCTGGCAAACTTTAAAGTGGTAGTTGCCTTTAACCGGCGCGATTATTTCCGCAAACGTTTTGTTGAGGTAAACCAGGAAAATTATAAACGTTCGGTGCTGGCTGGCATTGCAAATACTATGCTTAACCCTGTTTACACTTTTGCTGCAAATATTGGACAACTGATTGTATTGTCGCTGGGAATCTGGTTCATCATTAAAGGCTACTTTTCAGTCGGTTTGCTGATTAGCTTCCTCGCATATATTGCAAATTTCTACAACCCACTGAGACAACTGGCAGCGCTTTGGGCGAACTTCCAGCTCGCACTGGCAGCCTGGGACAGGATTTCTTTCCTTCTCTCGCTCGAAAGTAATCTGGTTATTACCGAAGAGAAAGAAAAATACACCACTTCTGCTCTTGTACATTTTAAAGATGTTTCATTCAGTTATCCCAACGGCAAAGAGGTACTTCATAAAGTAAGTTTCGATCTTGAACGGGGTAAAACCTATGCTTTTATCGGGCCAACAGGTGGAGGTAAAACAACCACCGCTTCATTAATTGCCCGTTTGTACGACGCAACAAAAGGCACCATCCTGCTCGATGGCAAAAACATAAAATCGTACGATGCCGGTGAAAAAGCTTCAAAAATCGGCTTTATATTACAGGAGCCCATCCTCTTTTCCGGCACGGTTAGAGAAAATATTTTATACGGAAATGAAGCTCTTAATTCGTTGAGTAACGAAGAGCTTGAACAATCACTCAAAGAAGCACAACTGGGAACTTTGCTCAAACGCTTCGATCGAGGACTGGAAACGCCTATCCAAATGACAGGCGATGGAATAAGCCTTGGACAAAAGCAGCTTATCGCTTTTATGCGGGCGATATTACGCAAACCTGAATTGCTAATTCTGGACGAAGCCACGGCTAACATAGATACCGTTACTGAACAGCAACTGGAAGCTATTATAAATAATCTGCCGGCCTCTACAACAAAGGTAATTATCGCTCACCGATTGAATACCATCGAAAATGCCGATGAAATCTTCTTTGTGAACTCAGGAGAAATTACGGCGGCGGGTTCATTCGACGAAGCTCTTAATTTGCTCATGCAGGGAACAATTGAAAGTTAATACTCGGGTGTAGTTGTAATATTTAGCCTGTAGCTACTGACCAGTTTAAAAAAACCGATGGTGTAAATATTGACTGCTACAATAATACGATACACTTTCGTATCTGCTTCGTAGCAAATTCATTCTCGCTTCGCTACGACCAACTTTTTTCTGCAGCAAAAAAAGTTGGCAAAAATGCCGCCGCATAGTTCGGTTCTGCATAAAGGTTCAGCGGGTGATGGCCTCTTTTTATCAAACCAGGAATCGAAATCTGGCCTTAGAGAACTCGAGAAGCTCCGAAGGAATCTGAGGAGATCACTCGCGTGTACTTAGGCAGAATGAAGATGGAAGGTGAAGAAAAAAAGCAGCCTTTATCTTTGTGCATACTATTTGGATCAAGCCAAATAGTATGGCCTCAGCAGGAAAAAAGAATTTTAATAATTCTGTAAATTATTGTGCTCTGCCGACTTTTCGATGTAATCCATTTTTACATCTCAAACAGTAATCGTATTTTTCGGAAAATTTAAACAATGAGAGTTTCATTCTTATTCATAATACTCCTGTTTACACTGGGAACTTCGGCACAAAACAGCAGTGTAAAAATCGCACTACTGAAATATAACGGAGGTGGTGACTGGTATTCCGATCCAACTGCCCTCCCCAACCTGATTGAATATTGCAACCAAAATCTGAATACCAACATCAATCCGGAGCCATCAACGATTGAAGTTGGCAGCCCCGAGATTTTCAATTTCCCTTTTGTGCACTTAACCGGTCACGGGAACATTATTTTTTCTGAAAGCGATGCCCTTAACCTCCGCACTTACCTCGAAGGAGGCGGCTTCCTTCATGTTGACGATAATTACGGACTCGACGAATATATCCGCCGGGAAATGAAAAAAGTATTCCCCGATAAAGAGTTTGTTGAACTTCCGCCAACACACCCTATTTTTCATCAGAAATACGATTTTAAAGAAGGTGTTCCCAAAATCCATGAGCACGATAATAAACCACCCCAGGCGTTTGGAATTTTTATCGACGACCGGATGGTGTTCCTTTACACGTACGAAACCGACTTGGGTGATGGGTGGGAAGATACCGATGTTCACAACGACCCGGAAGAATTGCACCAAAAAGCCCTGAAAATGGGTGCCAATATTATCTCATTTGTTTTTAACCAGTAATTCTTCAGCAACTAAGCAGTTTTTCAATATAACAGTTTCTCAATTTAACAGTTTAACAATTTTTACCATGAAAGTAGTAGCCTTTAACGGAAGCCCAAGACGCAACGGAAATACATCGATTTTGATTGATGAAATGTTTAAGATCTTTCAATCGGAAGGAATTGAAACAGAAGTCGTTCAAGTTGGTAACAAACCGGTTCATGGTTGTACTGGTTGTGGTAAATGCAGAGAAATACAAGACAAGAAATGTCACATTAAAAACGATCATCTCAACTTTTGCATTGAAAAAATGATCGAAGCTGATGCAATTATTTTAGGTTCACCGGTTTATTTTTCTGACGTTACAACAGAAATAAAGGCTTTGATGGATGTAGCCGGTTATGTTACGCGGGGCAATGGTCATTTGCTAAAACGAAAAGTAGCTGCGGGAATTATTGCTGTTCGCCGTGGGGGAGCTATGCCCACTTTCGATACCATGAACCGCTTCTTTCTCATCAATCAGATGATTGTACCTGGTTCGAGTTACTGGAATTTTGCGTTTGGGAAAAATCCGGGCGATGTTCTGCAAGACGAAGAAGGTATAAATACCATACGCACTCTGGCAGAAAATATGGCCTGGGTAATGAAAAAACTTGGTTAAACAAAATCTTTTCCAAAGCTCGGAGCTTTGGAAAAGATTACTGAATCTTATTTTATTACGACTACAAGAAACTTGGAAGCTTTCCAGAATTCTGCTTTATCATCGATATACAAAGTATCGGCAGTATTTTCACCACTAATATGGAATGAGCCCAGAGAATGAACCGAAACAACTTCTGCCTTTTTAACATTTAACGGAATATAATCTACCTCACGGATGTCTATTTCAGTAAAATAATCGCGGTTAAAGTCTTCCTTTATTGCTGTTGAACGACCAATTCCGATAACACCACCGCTGCGTTCTACTACCCCATTGTCTCTCAGTTCTTTTATGGTTCCGAACGCAAAATATGCTGTATTCAAAGCGATTTTTTGTTGTTCGATTGTGCTGGTTTTGGCCGCGCTTTCCGATTCAATAACTGTAATTTTCTGATTCAGTTGGGTAATATTTTGCGTGAGCTTTTTAACCTCTGCCGACAGTTCAGCAATTTCTGTATCTTTCTGATCTACCTGTTTTTCGAGGTTATTAACCAGCTGTTCCAATTCGGCTATAACTTTATTCAGATTCCCAATTTTATAGTTTGCATTGTTCAGTTTTTTCTGAAGTTGGGCTATTTGTTCTTTATTTTCCTGTATGAGTTGATTTAAAAGGGCGATGTCTTCCAAAATTTGTTTCTTCTGACGATAACTCATTTCTTTTCCGCGTGCAGATTGAACGGTAACCAGCTTCTCTACTTTCTTAATCGAGTCGAGAGTAACCAGTATTTCATTAAAATCATTCAGAAATTCTACAATTGATGAGTCTTTAACAGCAGCCTCCTGAGTCAGGCTATCTCTTTCAATGATCAGCTGTTCCGCATCTTTTTTATAGTTATGACAGGATGTTAAAAGGGTGATAACGCAGCAAAAAAGTACTAGTTTCTTCATCTGACTAACTTTTTGGATTTATATAAAGATACAACACAAAGTTCAGAATTACCTCATGAACCTTTGTAAAACTGTCTGACTCTTAAATTCTTGCGTTCGCAGCAATAAAAAAGCCTCCCTGAAAAATCAGGAAGGCTTTCCAATATATTATGAAACAAAATTATTTTGCTTGTTCCAGTTTTAATGTTTCGGTTGTAATGTCGCAAACTTCGCTTGGACCGAAATACTGAATAGGACCAGGATAAACAAACTCTGTTCCGGTAGCCCACTCACCACGTTTCGAAACGAAATATTTGTATGGAGCACCGTCTAATTCAACCAAAGCTTTCTGAATAACAGGCTTCATGTGTCCATGACGTTTTTCCATATTCATCATTTGAGTTACAGGTACACCGCCGGCAATCCACTCGTCGGCAGGAGCAGTTGTATTACGTACTGATGACATATAACCGGTTTTTCCTTCAGAAATAAGAACCGATGCTGTATAACCTAATGAATAACAGTAGTCGGCGTCGAAGTTAGAAGGAGCAGCACAACGTCCTTCGTAACCGAAGAAGTGGTACTGAGTTCCGAATTTACCGTTAAATTCTCCTGCTACTTTCATCTCGTCTAAACGAGTTTTTACCATCTCTCCTAAAAGTTTTTCTGTTTCAATTAACGAAACCTGAACGTTTCCGTGTGGGTCACGATCCAAAGTAAGCTGAGTTGCGATACCCGCCGGCAACGAAACAAAAACTTTTGATGAAGCATCGCTTAAGTGATTTGCCACCCACTCGTTACGGTGACTTTTCTTCAACATCTTAAATTCTTTCTCTGATTCTGTACCTTCTGCCAGAAGATCGTTCAACTCCGAAATCAAAACTTTCATTTCAGGAATAAATTCAATCAAACCTTCAGGAATAAGTGCAACACCAAAGTTGTTACCGTCGGCAGCGCGTTTTGCAACAATACCGGCCATGTAATCAACAACTTCGCCTAATGTCTGTTTTTTCTCAGCAACTTCTTCTGAGATAAGAGTGATATTAGGTTGTGTTTTCAAAGCACATTCCAAACCAATATGAGAAGCAGAACGTCCCATTAATTTAATGAAGTGCCAGTATTTTTTAGCTGAATTCGAGTCACGCTGAATGTTACCGATCAACTCAGAATAAACTTTTGTTGCAGTGTCGAAACCAAATGAAGTCTCAATCATTTCGTTTTTAAGGTCACCGTCGATTGTTTTCGGACAACCGATTACCTGAACACCTGCATCAATTTTTGCGTAGTACTCAGCCAAAACACAGGCATTTGTATTAGAATCGTCACCACCGATAATTACAAGGGCGTTCAGATTTAAGTCTTTTGCAATTTCCAAACCTTTGTCGAACTGAGCTTCTTCTTCAAGTTTAGTACGACCTGAACCGATAATATCGAAACCTCCTGTGTTACGGTAATCGTCAATAATATCAGAAGTTAATTCAATGTATTTATGGTCAACCAAACCGCCAGGGCCACCAAGGAAACCAAAAAGTTTGCTTTCAGGATTGATTTTTTTGATACCATCGAAAATACCTGAAATAACATTGTGCCCTCCGGGAGCCTGACCTCCTGAAAGAATAACGCCAACGTTAACCGGAGCCTGTTCGCCAGCTTCATCTGCTGCCTCGAAAGTGATTAACGGCATTCCGTAAGTATTCGGGAATAATTCTTCAATCTCTTTTTGGTCGGCAACTGATTCGGTTTTGGCACCTTCAACCAGTTTTACGGCACCTTTTAACGATTTAGGGAGTTTAGGCTGATATTTAGCCCTTTCCAGTTGTAATGCACTAATATTCATGTCTGTTTTTTTTAAGTCGGAAGTTGGAAGACCGAAAACGGTAAGCCAAATCCCTAAATTTTTCGTTTTTACCCGATATAAACCGGTGTTAACTTATTACGATTTATTGATTTCTAACTTTTTAAGCGTCCCAAAAATAAAGGAATTTGCGGTGAAATCCTATGTTAAAAAAACACCGGGAAGTGATTTAAAGTAAAGTTAAAAGGAGGATTTACAAAAAATGAGAAATCTGTTTGCAATAAGATTTCTCATTACTTTTTAATTTTAAAGAAACCTCGATCAATAAACCATGATACAGGTTTATTGATCGAGGTTTCTGTCGATTCATATTATGATGATGTCAGGAAATCTAAAATACTGCCTGCCGTGCTTCCCCGACCTGCCTTATAAAACTCGGTATATCCGCAACGCCGACACGAAACGGCCGTAAACTTTCGGTTTTGGATATCAAAAAAGCGGGTAAAACCGGAACCGGTGGTTCTTATTTCATCTGTCTCGAAGTCCCAGCCGCTGCATTTGGGACAAGAATAATGTTTGTTCATTGTTTTTTTTAATAATTGTTTTCAGTTGATTAGTATAAGCAGACGACTTTCATTACAAGTTAAACTTAAAAAAGACCTACTATTTACTTTTTTCAATATTTAGTAAATATTTGCTTTTCGGTGCGTAACTAAAAATTAACTTATCTCCTTCTTCACAACTTTCATATAACTCCTTATCAACTCTGAACTTTATATTGTCCACAATAAATTCAAACCTGTTAATATAGCCTTTTGAAAAATTGACTCCTTTAAGAGTCATCGGATCAATCGACTTTGATTTGTCTGCTAAGGTTTTTGTATCCAGTACTTTTTCATTGTTTCGTAAATCGCTGTAATATTTATTATTTATTAAAAATTGTAATAGTACTGCAAAAAAGAAAACACCTACTGCGATTGAAATGTCCATTTTGGAATTCAGGGCTGTGCTGTCTGAATCGAACGCCATTTCGTAAATAGTTACGCCTATGATGGTGACGAACATGAATACCATTAAGGATATACTTATCCCCATTTTACATTGATTTATTATATCCGATCTGTCTTTTTCAGTAAGTTGTCTGCGCATTTTATTTTCTAACTATTGTTTATTTCTATCTGTTATCTTTTCAACTGCATTACGAACTGTACTACGTAACCTATAATCACCAACGCAATAACAACTACCGTAGCAACTTCCTAAAAAAACTTTAGTTTGCTCTTTCTTGTCGTTTTTTGCGTTTTCAAATAATCGTACCTACCCATTTTCTGAACTTTTCTTTAACCGTTTAGCATCCTTTAAGGCCTTGTGAATGATCCACTCCAATTGCCCGTTTATACTTCGAAAATCATCAGCAGCCCATTTTTCAACTGCCTCCATCATTTCCGGGTTTACACGTAATACAAATGTTTTTTTCTTCGCCATTTTACTCCTCCCCATCCATTAATTTTTGCATGGCATACTCCAGGGCCTGTTGCTTTTGTGTTCCAATCAAAAATCTTTTCCCGTTTTTGAAATAAAGCTGTAAACCTATACGTCCTGATACTGTCCACGCACTGCCTTTTCTTATGCGACGTTTTATTCCATGGCCACCGTATTCTCTTTTTGAGTGATATTCTCGTAACTCATACCTTTCAATCTCGGCCGGATCAATATGTTTCCATTTACGAATAAGCGGCGGAAAACACACAGAAAGTTTATCGGCAGTAATTTTTGTTTTTAGTTTTGATCGAAACAGCATTGCAAAAATGAATGCCATTACCAAAACAGTTATTCCTGTTACAATCAATCCTTCCGTGTTCATTGGATTATCGTCTGGCGGATTATCTACCGACAAAAAATACAATCCCCGAACAAACGGAATACCCGCGGCCGACATTGTAACGATCATCAAAATCCATAACCACCTTTTACTAAACTGTTGTTCTTCTTTAAAAAGAAGCTTTTCCATTGTTTTATTGATAAAGTGATCCTGTATTTACCACTGGCGTTGCATCTTTATCGCCACACAATACAACCATTAAATTACTCACCATGGTTGCCTTTTTATCTTCATCCAACTCTACAATACTCTTTTGGCTCAGCTCATCAAGGGCCATTTCAACCATACTTACGGCACCTTCAACAATTTTATAACGAGCAGCAACAATAGCAGTTGCCTGCTGACGTTTTAACATCGCCTGTGCAATTTCCTGTGCATAAGCAATATGATTGATCCTCGCCTCAATAACCTGAATACCGGCAATCTCAAGCCGTTCAATAATTTCTTTTTCAAGCTGTTCGTTAACCTCTTCTGTACCATCACGCAAGGTTACTTTCGCTGTTTCATCCTCAATATTATCGTAAGGATACATGCCGGCAAGCTTTCGCAAAGCGGCCTCGCTCTGTACAACTACAAAGTGCTCGTATTCATCAACACCAAAAGCAGCCCTGTAAGTTTCTTCCACTTTCCAAACCAGAACCAACCCAATCATAATCGGGTTACCCAGTTTATCATTTACTTTAATAGTTTCGCTATCGAAATTACGTGCACGTAACGAAATCTTTTTGCGAACGAAAAACGGATTCACCCAATAAAAACCATTCGTTTTAATGGTTCCTTTATAAGCCCCAAAAAGAATCATCACGCAACTTTGGTTTGGATCGACCACAGTAAAACCAATAGAAATAAGAATAAACACCGGAATTAGAATAACTGCAGGAATAACCATTCCCCTCATAAATGCAAAAACGATTAAAACCAACAGAATCAGTTCCAAAAATAGGAACATGTAACCAGACATACCAGAATATTGCTTTTCCATGACATTAATTTTTTAGTATTTTGATATTATTTTGATATCACTAAATTATAACAATTTTTAATAATTGTCAAGATTCTTTTAAATTTTTTCTATATATTTTCGCCGCCGTTAAGATGATCACGTATGCCTCTCTCATTTTTACATAAAAATGAAACACCTTCTACAAAAGGATTGATTAACATTTTGTACTTTTAATAACAGACAACATTTAACAATGAAATTTATAAAAGACCCTATCAATCAATTTATAAAACTCGAAACATCAAGCAGCATTATTCTGTTTGGAGCAACTATTTCTGCTCTCATTCTGGCAAATAGTCCGCTGAGTGAACAATATCTGAGTTTTTGGAAAAATTACATTACGTTCAGTGTCCCGGGATTTGAATTATCGAAACCCATTTATAAATGGATCAACGATGGATTAATGGCCATTTTCTTTTTCCTTATTGGCCTTGAAATAAAACGAGAGATTCTTACTGGCGAACTCAGTCACTTAAAAAAAGCATCGCTACCTTTCTTTGCAGCAGTCGGAGGAATGATTTTTCCGGCAGTGTTGTTTACAATTTTAAACAAAGGAAATGCCGGTGGCGAAGGCTGGGGAATACCAATGGCAGCCGACATTGCTTTCTCTCTGGGAATTCTGACACTTTTAGGCAAACGTGTTCCTGTTGGCATCAAAGTTTTTTTAATGGCCTTTGCTATTATCGACGACCTGGGAGCAGTTCTTGTTATTGCATTCTTTTATAGTTCAAACCTCATTTGGTCGAACATTTTTATTGGCTTGGGAATAGTCTTGGCACTGATTATTTTATCAAGGTTAAATTACTATTCGAAGTATCTGTTTTTTATTGGAGGAGTTATTGTCTGGGTACTTTTCCTGAAATCGGGGATACACGCCACCATTGCGGGAGTTTTAATGGCGCTGACTATTCCATTAAGCCGAAAAACTGATACGCGTTCGTTCTATGAAAGAGGAAAAGAACTTTTAGATGATTTCCTGGATGAATGCAACAAACGCGAAGGGGATAAAACAGTGCTTTCTGCTAAACAGTTACACACACTGGATGAACTCGAAGAGTTGACAGAAAATACAACTTCTCCCTTGCAACACAGCGAGCACATGCTACACGGCTGGGTTTCGTACCTTATTATGCCGGTTTTTGCCTTTGCCAATGCCGGTGTGGCATTTCATTTTTCAAGCGACACAAACCTGGCACTTACTACCAATATTGCCTTGAGCATGATAATCGGGAATTTTTTTGGAATATTTTCATTCTCGTGGCTGGCAATCAAGTTCAACATTGCCCAACTACCTGACAATGTAAACTTCAAACAACTTGCAGGTGTTTCATTCCTGGGAGGACTTGGTTTTACTATGTCGCTATTTATCAACAGCCTGGCTTATACAGATGCAACACTTATCGATTCCGCAAAAATGGGAATCTTGTTTGGATCAATCGTAGCGGGAACTCTCGGGTATTTTGCAATCCGGTTAACGGTAAAGAGCGAACAATAAAAAAATCACTAAGGAAATATTAAAAAAAAAAAAAAAAAGGCACCTTTCGGTGCCTTCTTTATTAATTTAAATTCATTTCTACATAACCTGCCGACTCTGTCTCTAATACATCGTACGAACGGGCATAATTCAGAATATTTTGTACTGAACGTTCCGAAGGTTCAAAAGCTTCAACAGTATGTTGATCTTCGAGAGCAACTTCTGCTTTTTGGACCTGGATCGTCTCCAAATCGTTATTTAAATCAGTAACGAAATAAAATAAAGTAGAGTAATTTCTCATAGGCATTTTTAAAAATTATTTTCTTTAGAAACGCCCCTCTACTTTTATTATTGTGTTAATAATCGTTAAACTTTTGTCAAAGTCAGTTTTCGCTCTTCAACCAGCTTTCTCAAATTGATTAAAGCATATCGCATACGTCCCAATGCGGTATTAATACTCACGTCAGTTTGCTCGGCTATCTCCTTAAAACTCAGCCCCATATAATGGCGCATATGAATTACCTGCTGCTGATCTTCAGGCAACTCTTTAACAAGATGCTTTACCTCCTTCAGAATCTGCTCATTTACCATTTGGTCTTCGATGGTATCTTCCGAAAACTTTTGCGAATTAAAAATATCCACCTCGCAACTATCGTTCGAAATGGTACCATTTAATTTTTCCCTGCGAAAGTGATCGATAATCAGGTTATGGGAAATACGAAGTACCCAGGATACAAATTTACCGTTCTCGATATACTTGCCTTTTTTCAACGAACGAATAACCTTTATAAACGTTTCCTGAAAAATATCTTCTGCCAGTTCCTGATTTTTTACAATAAGCAAAATATAGGAATAGACCCTGCTTTTGTGTCGTACGATTAATGTTTCCAGTGAATCATGATCGCCTTTGATAAATCGTTGAACGAGTTCATTATCGTTCAGTGAATCGAGTTTGAACATTACCTTCTATTTATGTGAAATAAAAAAGTAAAGTTTATCTATAGGCGTTCATTTTTAAGTGAAGTAAAACTATTATTTTAATTTTGTACCGATCAAAAATGAAACATTTTGCCGACAATAGCAAGTTTTTTATATAAATAATTGCATTTCTTAAATAATTATGTCCAATAGTACAAATACAAAATATATTGAAATCCAGAATGCCAGGGTTCATAATTTAAAAAATATAAGCCTTAAAATACCCCGAAATAAATTTGTTGTTGTTACCGGTGTTTCCGGTTCGGGAAAATCTTCGCTGGCATTCGACACACTTTTTGCTGAAGGACAAAGACGCTACGTGGAAAGTTTATCATCGTATGCAAGACAGTTTCTAGGCAGGATAAATAAACCGGAAGTTGATTTTATTAACGGAATTCCTCCGGCAATTGCCATCGAACAAAAGGTAAACACACGAAATCCAAGATCTACGGTTGGCACTTCTACCGAAATTTACGACTACCTGAAATTACTATATGCACGAATCGGTAAAACGATTTCCCCGGTTTCGGGTCAGGTTGTAACAAGGAACAGTGTGTCGGATGTAGTTGATTATATCAACCGTTTTGAGGAAGGTACACGGCTGATCATAGCCTCCCCTCTTCAAACAAAGAACGGCAGAACTATTTTACAGGAGGCAGAACTTTTAATGCAACAGGGTTTCTCGCGCATTGAAACCAATGATGAGATAAAAAAAATTGATGAGCTGCTAAATAATTCCGAAGACGAATTGTGCAACGGAAACTGCAATTTGGTTATCGACAGGATTTCTGTACGGCACGATGAAGATACCCAAAGCAGGGTTGCCGATTCAGTACAAACCGCCTTTTACGAAGGACATGGCGAATGTGTAATAAAAGTCTATAAAAAAGAAGGAACGGAAACACAAAAATTCTCGAACCTTTTTGAAGCTGACGGGATAGAATTTGAAGAACCTACAGTTCATATGTTCAGCTTTAATAATCCGGTGGGAGCCTGCCCGGTTTGCGAAGGCTATGGCAAAGTTATCGGGATAGACGAAGACCTGGTTATTCCAAACAAATCGCTCTCGATATACCAGGATGCTATTGCATGCTGGAAAGGTGAAAAAATGAGTGAATGGAAAAAAGAACTTATTTATTCTGCAGAAAAATTCAATTTCCCAATCCATAAACCTTTTTACGAACTAAGCGAAGAACAAAAATTCCTGCTGTGGACAGGAAATAAATATTTTAAAGGGCTGAACCGCTTTTTTAAACACCTGGAAGAAAGCAGTTACAAAATACAATACCGTGTTATGCTCTCGCGTTATCGCGGAAAAACCATTTGCCCCGAATGTAAAGGCAGTCGCCTGAAAAAAGAAGCCGGATACGTTAAAGTTGCCAGTAAATCGCTACAGGAATTGGTACTGATGCCGGTTTCCGTCTTACGCAAGTTCTTTTCGGAAATGGAACTCACTCCCCACGAACAGGAGATTGCAAAAAGAATCAGGATTGAAATTACCAACCGGCTTGAATTTTTAAACGATGTTGGGCTGGGATATCTCACATTGAACCGTCTTTCTTCTACCCTTTCAGGAGGAGAATCGCAACGGATTAACCTGGCAACCTCGCTGGGTAGCAGTCTGGTTGGTTCGCTTTATATTCTGGATGAACCAAGTATTGGTCTCCACTCGCGCGATACAGAACGATTGATAAAAGTTCTGCGCCGCTTGAAGCAAATTGGCAATACCGTTTTGGTAGTTGAACACGATGAAGAAATAATAAGGGCAGCTGACGAAGTAATCGATATTGGTCCTTTAGCCGGCCAACATGGAGGAGAGGTTGTTTTCCAGGGAAACCATGAAGATCTCGCCCAAAAACCGGAAAGCCTAACTACTCAATACCTGACAGGAATTGAAAAAATTCCAGTGCCGGAACAACGCCGAAAATGGACCAACTTTATCGAGGTAGTTGGAGCACGCGAAAATAACCTGAAAAATATCCGGGTCAAATTTCCACTGAATACACTTACTGTAATCACAGGTGTCAGCGGCTCCGGAAAATCATCGCTTGTTTCAAAAATCCTTACCCCTGCACTTACCAAAATTCTAGGAGGATATGGAGAACGGACCGGTCATCACGATGCCATTCTGGGAGACTATAAAATGCTAAATGCCATCGAATTTATCGATCAGAACCCAATCGGTAAATCATCACGTTCCAATCCGGTTACCTATTTAAAAGCCTACGACGAAATAAGAAAATTAATGTCGGAGCAGCAGGCCGCAAAAATTCAGGGATTAAAACCTTCGCATTTCTCTTTCAATGTTGACGGAGGCCGTTGCGACGAATGCCAGGGAGAAGGTACCATAAAAGTTGAAATGCAATTTCTGGCCGATGTGTATTTAGTTTGCGAAAGCTGCGAAGGGAAACGTTTTAAAGAAGATATTCTTGATGTTCACTACCAAGATAAAAATATCGACGATATTCTTAATTTAACCGTCAACCAAGCCATTGAGTTGTTCTCAACAGGAAAAAGCTCAACCGAAAAGAAAATTACCAAACGCCTGCAACCGTTAAAGGATGTTGGTTTGGGATATATAAAACTGGGACAATCGTCAAGCACCTTGTCGGGTGGTGAAAGCCAGCGTGTGAAACTGGCCTCCTTCCTGGCAAAAGAAAAGGATTCTCCTACCCTGTTTATTTTCGACGAACCAACAACAGGATTACATTTTCACGATATTCGCAAGCTGCTCGATTCTTTTAATGCCCTGATTTCAAGGGGGCATTCCATCATTATAATCGAGCATAATATGGAAGTGATTAAATCTGCCGACTGGATTATTGACTTGGGACCAGAAGGAGGAGACAAGGGAGGAGAACTCGTATTTGAAGGAATTCCCGAAAAACTGGTACAAATTAAAGGATCATACACCGGCGAAGCATTAAAAGAAAAGTTATAAATCGAGCATAAAAAATGCCACCTCAGTTGAGGTGGCATTCTAACCATTAAAATCTCACTATTTAAACAGTTGCATCTTCTACCACAACCGCTTTAATTGCAAATAATTGTACGATATTACAATTGAAGTAACAAGTCTACTAAAAAAAACACCAATTTTTCATGACTTTAGTCAAATAAAGAACATAATTTCAAAATAGGTCAAAATAATTAGTCACAATAATTTTAAAAAATTGGATGGTTAATATCGAGGAATAGAACATATTAGCAACTTCCTTCACACTCAATGGTCTTCCTTACCGCTATTTTTCACAATTAAAGGCAAGCGTATCCATTCGCGATATAAGAGAAATCCAACAACTAAAGCAGCAAGTATATCAGCAGCAGGATAACTTAACCAAATACCGTCTATTCCCCAAAAACGAGGCAAAATATATAGTAATGGGATCAATCCGATCACCTGTCGGCATAACGTTGCAAACATGGATAATCCTGCTTTCCCGATGGCCTGAAAAAAATTAGATGCTACAATCTGATACCCAACTAAGGGGAAAGCAAGAACAACATAACGAAGACCTTTAACTGAAATATCGTATAAAACCTGGCTGTCGTTATTAAAAACTTTTACGATAATTCCGGGCAACGATTCGATAAAAACAAATGACACAATGGCAATCAGAGTAGCTGCCAATAAAGATATTTTCAAAGTATCTTTTATGCGTTTAACCGATTTTGCGCCGTAACCAAAACCGATAATTGGTTGAGAGGCCATATTTAATGCAACAATAGCCATTATAACCAGTGTAAGAACTGAGTTAATAATCCCCATGGCACCAACTGCGAGGTCTCCACCAAAATCAATTAACTTCTTGTTAAGTAATCCCTGTACAAAACTTCCGGCAATCTGCATCGAAAATGGAGCCATTCCAATAGCAACAATTTCTATAAGAATACCCCAATCGAAACGTATATTTTTATATCGAAGTTTTACTACTGCATATTTGCTTTTCAGGAAATGGTACAATACCCAAACCATAATCACGAACATGGAAATAACGGTAGCATAGGCAGCTCCTTTTACTCCCATATCGAGCCAAAAAATAAAAATCGGATCGAGAATAATATTTGTGATAGAACTCAGGAGCATAGAAATCATGGCAATTTTTGCATTCCCTTCTGAACGGATTACATTATTCATCGAAAATCCGATAACCATAAACGGCACTCCTCCCAAAATAATATTCAGATAGTCGTTGGCATATTGAAAAGTTTCCTCGGTTGATCCAAATGAACGTAAAATAGGAACTTTCAGGGCATAAGTAATAACCATTATCAATACAGAAACAATCAGCATCAACAAAAAAGAAGTTCCGAGTGTTTTTTCAGCCCGGTCGAGATCCTTTTTACCTAAGTTTATGGAAACATAAACCCCGGAGCCAATACCAATGAGCATACCAAATCCCATCATAATAAGCATAACCGGAAAAATAACGGAAATACCGGAAAGTGCTTCTGCACCGACGCCCTGACCGATAAAAATTCGATCGACAATGTTATATAAAGCATTAACAAAAACACCGATGAAGGCTGGGATAAAATACTTTAACATTAGCCGACCAACATGTGCGTCTCTTAACTCTTCAATATTTTTCATGAACGGCCAAAGGTAAAGTTTACGAGAAAACAATTATCACCCAACTTTGTTTTAGCTCGATTAATAACGTAAATTTGCGGCACCTATTTTAATTTTATGACAAAGAGTAAAGTAAATCAGGAGATTAAAAACAGATTATTCTCGGCGAATACAGCAGAAGTTATAGCAGCTATCAACTTACTGAAAGAGAAAGGAAACAAAGACTATCTTCCTATTCTTTTCGAGCTGTTGGTTAATAATCCGGAAGATGAGATAAAAAAAGCGACCCTGGCCTTGTTCGGAACGATAAAGGATAAAGAAACCATTCCTCTTTTTGCAGGAGCTCTGCAGGAGGATAAATTCCGAAGTATCCGAAAGGAAATTTTAACTACATGCTGGCAGAACGGGCTTGATTTTAGTTCATACCTGGAACTACTGATTGATATTATTGTTTTAGAAGAATGGGAAGTTGCTTTTGAAGCTTTTACTCTTATCGAAAACATGGACCATTTTCCTCCAGAAGAAGAGATGCATCAAATTAAATTAAAAATAGCATCCATTTTAAAAACATCAGACTCGCAAAAAGCCTATTTTCTTGAAGAAATTATAAAGTTAGCTCCATAAACGTATTATCTAATTGAGAAATTGGAACAAAATATTGTTCAATGGTTGTTTTTTACTAATAGTCCTAACCTGCAAAGCACAAGACGAAACATACCTGCAACCTTTTTCTGCTCAACTGATTAACAATTCATCGTTTGCAGGATTTAATAAAGAAACCAATTTTCACACAGGAAACCAACATTATTATCTTTCAAAAGATGAAAGTTACAACCTGTTTTTCACCACCTATGATACCTATTCTGAAAAACTGAAAGGCGGTGTCGGAATAGATTTTCAACATGGAATAATTGGCAAAAACAACATCAGCACTTCCGAAATTGGTTTTTCATACTCGCATCCGATAAAAATCAATAAAACGAATCAAATTATATTTTCTACTCACACAGGGGCAATGCTTGCAACCAAACAATGGTATGCCTATGTAACAGACCGCTTATTCATAAAAGGAGATGAGCCAATCAGCGCCCCGGGAAAAAAGTTTACCCGGTATTATTTAATTAAACCCGGTTTGGGCTTTCTTTGCGACTTCAATTCATTTATTTGGGGAGCATCGGCAATTGTTCCTCTTAAATTCAAATTATCGAACGACGATTCTGATGGATATCAGCAAAACGAACAGTTGCCACTTAGTTTATCTTTTTACCTTTCAAGAAAGAAGAATGGAACCCACAAAGGAATAAAATCCAGCCCGGTTGAAACAATTCCTGAACTGATTATATTTTATAACGAAGCCTTTTTTATAAGCCGGGCATCCTATAATATAAATTATACCAACCGTAGTTACGGATTATTTTTACAAAACGATTTTAAAAACCAGATTCATTGTTTTGGTGGCAGCATTGGGTATTGCCGGGGAAACATGAATATTAAGTTGAATGCCGGAGTTGGACTTCCAGGCGTTTCGGAATATACAGGTATAGTTGCAGAACTCTCCCTAGGAATAAGTATCCCTGCGGAATATTATTCAAAAATAAAACCTTGGGCTCCACCTAAAAACTAAATTTCGTTTTGTATTCGGTTCTAATTCTGAATTATCCAGCAACAGTTACTGTTCGCCTGAGGTTTCATCAACATTCTATCCGGGGAAGAAAAGCCAGACACATAAAAAATAAATGTGGACAACAAGATTTAATGTTCCACCTTTGTTTTATCCCTATTGATTAATTCCCAGGGAACAACATATTTTTGGTCCAAGGCAACTTCATTCTTCTTTGATTGAACACAGTATCCTTTATAAATCTTGATACCCGGATGATTTTTCATAAAATTGACATTTTCAACTCTTCTCATTATTATCTCGTTAGTTATTAATAGTTCCGATTTGAGAAAAACTACATCAATTGCATGCTATAACGGGAAATTTGCTCGCAAACTTAAAAGATTGTATCATTTTGTCGATAGCGTAAGTTACAACTATTTCAAACAAATGCCAATAGTTTTAAAGATTATTTAAAAATAATCTAAAATACGAACGTTACAGTTCCCTGTTATTTATATTGTTTCCCTATTAAATAGAGAGACTGAATTACCCATTAACAGACCCAGTAGGTACATAATTGTCAGAGGTCCCAAAAGCAGCTAAATTCCGGGTGTATTAGCTGCCTTATTCTTACATCGTTTATTTCCTGTTCGAAAAATATTTCATAAACTGCGAACGCTCGTACATCATCGGATCCGGAATATTTTTATAAGAAAGCCTTCCCCTGAAATCATCGATGTTTTTGAAATTCCATGAGCACATAAAAGCTTCAAGATCTTTTATCATTTCTGTAACCACAGACACTCCGTTAATGTATAACGTTGAACACAATTGCACTACCTGCGCACCGGCCAGTAATTGTTTAATAACGGCATCACCGTCGTGAACACCGGTTGAAGCTGCAATATCCAATTTAGAAACTGCCGATGAAACCATACCTACCCAACGCAACGTACGACGAATATCGGAGGGTGCACTAAATATCTCGGAAGAAGTTAATTCAAGGGTTTTCAGATTAATATCGGGCTCATAAAAACGATTGAACATCACCACTCCTGCTGCTCCGTTGGCTTTTAATTTGTCTGCCATACCAATAATATTGCTGTGGTAAAGACCAAACTTAACCGCTACCGGAATGGTAACTTCCTTTTTCACTTTTTCCAGCACATCAAGATACAATTGTTCAACCACAACGGGTTTTTCATTTCTATCGGTTGGCAAATAAAAAATATTCAGTTCAATGGCATCGGCTCCGGCCAATTCAAACTCTTTGGCAAACGATGTCCATTCCTGGGATGATACACAATTGATACTTGCGATAATTGGAACATCAACTGCCTCTTTTGCTTTTTTTATCAGCTCCAGGTGTTTGGTAACAGTATTGTCGCGCAGGTAATTTTTAATATAATCTTCAGCTTCGGGATAACCAATATTTTGTTGATCTTTCTCAAGCATATTGCTCACCTCATTGTTAATCTGCTCTTCAAAAATCGACTTCAAAACAATGGCACCGATACCTGCGTCAGCTAATTCTTTTATTTTTTCAATTGAACTGGTTAAGCCGGAACTGGCTGCAACAAGAGGATTCCTCAGTTGTAATCCCAAATATGTGGTTTCTAAATTTATCATAACTCAAATATACTATTATAATTTCTAACGCTGCTGTCTTTTTAAGAAAGGTCAATTCAAAGTTTCGAGAATTATTTCAGTGTAATTTACCAATCTCCCAACTTTTTATTTTTCAAAAATATTCAACTGACTAGTTACTAATTTCTTGCTCCAAATATCTTACTTCCAACACGGATTAGGGTACTACCTTCTTCAATGGCAATTGGATAATCGTTCGACATTCCCATCGATATTTCTTTAAATGACTCGGTAGCTGAAAAGTATTTATTTTTCATCATATTAAAAATACTTTTTAACATACTAAACTCATTTCTTATCTGGATTTCGTCGTCAGTATAACTTGCCATTCCCATTACACCAACAATTTCGAGGTTCTTAAGTTCAGCGAATTCCTCAGAACTTAAAATTTCATCAACCTCATCTTCTGAAAGCCCGAATTTGGTGCTTTCCTGTGCAATATGAAACTGCAATAATACTTTTATAATCCGGTCGTTTTTTAATGCTTCCTTATTGATAATTTTCAAAAGCTTCATTGAGTCTACGCCGTGAATCAAGCTGACAAAAGGAGCAATATATTTTACCTTGTTGGTTTGTGGATGACCTATAAAATGCCACTCAATGTCTTTTGGAAGCTCTTCGTATTTTTTAGCCAGATCCTGCACCTTATTTTCACCAAAAATACGTTGCCCGGCTTGGTAGGCTTCTAAAATATCGCTGTTGGGTTTGGTTTTCGAAACTGCCACCAGTCGAACGCCGGTCGGCAGATTTTGTATTATATCAGTAATATTCTTCCCTATTTCCATTCCTTGCTGAATTTAAATGTAAAAATAAAAATAAGTTGGAAGACAAAAGAGCCAACATTAAAGATATTTTCAAAACAGCGTTTCATAAGCAGATATTATCTTTTATATCAGCGTTTTCCGGATTATTATTCTACTTCAATAAGTTTTTTACCTTTGCAGCCTGAGATGTGGGGGAAGGATATTATAAAACAACAAATGAATGTGTTGGGACAGAGGGGAGAAGCATTCATTTTTATTGTTGACTTTGATGGAAATCAGGCTGAAATATTTCATCCGGAGGATCGTGATAAAATTCTCTGGAAGGCTAATGACAATAGCAATTTAAAATCCTCAGATCATTCTAAAAAACTCGAAAAATGGAATATTAAACCCGTTACATTTACTGATTATCTGACAGGCTTCAACCTGGTTCAGGAGCACATTCACAACGGAGATACTTATTTACTGAATTACACTCAACCAACTCAGGTTGAAACCAATCTTTCGCTAAACGACATTTTTTATTGCAGTTCGGCACGATATAAAATTCTGTTGAAGGATCAGTTTGTGTGTTTCTCTCCCGAAATTTTTGTACAGATAGAAGACGGAAAAATCTCGTCGTACCCCATGAAAGGAACGATTGATGCGACGATACCCAATTCAAAAGAATTAATTTTAAACGATTCGAAAGAACTGGCCGAACATAATACCATTGTTGATTTAATTCGCAACGACATGAGTCTGGTTGCCGAGAATGTTGCGGTTGAAAAATTTCGTTATCTCGAGCGCATAAAAACCAACCAACGCGATTTGTGGCAGGTTAGTTCTAAAATAACAGGCGATTTACCGGAAAATTATCAAGAAAATATTGGCGACATAATTTTTAAAATGTTGCCCGCCGGATCGATTTGCGGAGCTCCCAAAAAGAAAACCGTTGAAATAATTAAAGCCGCTGAAAATTACGACCGCGGTTATTACACCGGTATTTTCGGTTATTTCGATGGAAAAAATCTGGATAGTTGTGTGCTCATTCGTTTTATTGAAAAACAGAACGAAAAACTGGTATACAAAAGCGGAGGAGGAATTACTTTTTTAAGTGATGCTAAAAACGAATACGAAGAATTAATACAAAAAGTATATATTTCGATTTGAACAGAAACAAAAACAAATAGATTAAAAAGTTAAAGTGATGAAATTATTGGAAACAATTAAATGTAGGGATGGAAAACTTTATAACCTGGAATTTCACCAGTCGCGTTTAGATGTGACGCGTATGAAATTCTTTCCAAATTTGGAAAAACTAAAGCTAACAGATATCATTCAAATTCCGGAAGAATGTAAAACAGGATTATTCCGGTGCCGGGTGCTTTACTCAGAAACAGTTGAACAAGTTGAATTTATTCCTTACGAATTTCGTGAAATCAGAAGTCTGAAATTGGTGGAAGATAACAATATTATGTACCACAGCAAGTATTCCGACAGAACAGCACTTCAGCAACTTTTCGAAAAAAGAGGAAATTGCGACGACATTCTTATTGTAAAAAACGGATGCATTACCGATAGTTTTACGGCAAACGCCATCTTTTTCGACGGTAAAAAATGGTGGACGCCCGACACTCCCCTTCTACCGGGAACTCAACGTGCACATCTGATTACAGATGGCAAAATATCGGTTTGCAGGATAACGATAGACGACCTTCCGAAATATAAAAAAATAGGGTTAATAAATGCCATGCAAGACATGGTAGATATGCCAATATTAGAAATTGAACAAATAAAAAATACAGTGGCTGATTTTTTGGAGCTTTCCATTAACCAGGAATCAAGCCTTCAGGAAATCAACTGCTGATTTTAAAATATTACCCGGAATTTATGCCACCATAAAATTCCGGGTAATGAATTCTCGAATCATTTCTTGCAATACACGAGTTTTGTTTATTCTGTTAACTCAAATTTCAATTTCTGACCATTCACTTGTACATAAAATTCTCCGGGTTCTAAAAAACGTTTTCCACTTGAGTCAGTATAACTCAGGTCTCTTTCGGGATCAATCTCAAAAGTAAATACTGCCTTTTCGCCGGGTTCAATCTCTTTTTTGCTGAAAAACTTCAATTCCTTCATTGGCCGCGATATGGAGCAAGATGGATCCGTAATATACCACAGAACTGCCTCCTTACCTTTTACAGAACCATTATTGGTTACTGTTACGTCAACTTTTAATTTATGATTTTTAGTAATCTTATTAGCCGACAATTTTGCTTCACCGTATTCAAAATCGGTATAACTTAAACCATGCCCAAACCGGTAAAGCGGATCAGTTGAAATATCCTGATATTTTCCGGAATTTGGCCGTGAACTCTGCCTCATATTATAGTAAGTTGGTATTTGTCCGGTGGTAAGGGGAAATGTAATAGCAAGTTTCCCTGACGGATTTACACGCCCGGACAAGATGCCTGCCACAGCTGTTCCCCCGGTAACTCCTGGTTGCCAGATTTCAAGTATTCCATCAGCCAATGGATCAAGCCGAACCAGTTCCAACGGACGGCCATTGGAAAGAACTAGTATTATTGGTTTGCCGGTCGTTTTTAGTTTTTCCACCAGTTTTTCCTGAATCGCAGGTAAAGCAATCGTCGAGCGAGAAGCATTTTCACCACTCCAGTTATTCTTTTCTCCAAGACAAACCAGAATTGCATCTGATTTTTCAGCTACTGAAACAGCTTCAGCAAATCCCGATTCTTCAGTTCCTTCAAAATCGCAACCCCGGGCATATTTCAATTGAATTTTATTTCCGAATTCGGTATCCAATCCTTCAAAAATGGAAACCACATCAGAAGCTCTTCCATTTGCCGCCCACGAACCTAAAAGATTGGATTTATCTTTTACCATCGGACCAACAACAGCAAGATTTTTTATTTTTGAAGTAAAAGGCAAAACGCTATTTTCATTTTTAAGCAGAACCATCGATTCTTCGGACAATTTCTCAGCCAAGGCAACATCTTCAGGTTGTAAATACCTTTTTACTTCTTTTACAACTGTAGTGAAAGGCTGATCGAATAATCCAAGACGAAATTTTACACGAAGCACTCGAGATACTGCTTTATCAATCTTATCCATCGAAATTTTTTCCTCATCAAGCAATTCCTGAAAATTCTCCTGATAAATGTTGTCTTTCATATCCATTTCAACACCAGCCATGAATGCCTTCAACCCGGCCTCTTTACGATCTTTTGCTACTCCCTGTGCAGTTAACTGGTCAACCGCATTCCAATCGGAAACCACGAAACCATCGTGTCCCCAGCGTTCTTTTAATATCTCAGTTAAGGTATAATGATTTGCTGTAGCCGGAACTCCGCTAATATCGTTAAAAGCGCTCATCAGGGTTGCTGCACCGGCTTTAACACAAGCTTCGTAAGGAAGAAGATAGGTTTCCCAAAGCGCTTGCCTAGAAATATCGGAATAATGATAATCGCGTCCTCCTTCCGACTCTCCATAACCTACATAATGCTTCAAACAGGCCGCAATCGTATTTTTATCCGACAGATTCTCTCCCTGATATCCGGTTACTGTGGCAACACCAAAAACAGCATTTGCATAGGGATCTTCGCCGTAACCTTCGGCAACCCTTCCCCAGCGCGGATCACGTGCAATATCAATCATGGGAGAAAATGTCCAGTCGATACCCGATAAACTTGCTTCTTTGGCTGCAACCTGGCATGTACTTTTTACCAGTTCAGGATTCCACGAACAGGCTTGCGCCAGGGAAATAGGATAAACAGTACGAAAACCATGAATCACATCGAATCCAAAAAGAATCGGAATTCCCAAGCGCGACTCTACCATCGCTTTCTTTTGTATCTGATTTCGCCATTCCGGATCTGAACTAAAATAAATCAAAGAGCCAATACCAGCCGGAATTTCTTTTACAACTTCTCCCCGGTTGTTTTCATTTGTATTGTTACCAATGGTATACTGATTAAGTTGAAGCACCTTTTCTTCAAAGTTCATCTTTGAGATCAAATCCTTAATCCGATCCTCAATGGGTGCATCTTTTTGTTTGTATAAATCACTTTTATTTTGTGCTTTAAGTGAAAATTGAAAAACTGTAATTATTGAAAGAGCAATTAAAAAATACTTCATTAGTTCTGTTATATTAGAATGTAAGTAATCATCTTTGCAAATATTAATAATGTCATTTTCTGTTTAATTGTACTAATGATTCTCCATCAGATTTAACAAAAAGGTTGTTACAGACATAAAAAACAAAAAAGCACCATCTGCAATTGATGATGCTAATTTTATTTTTGATTATAATTGATATGTATTAAATTTATTCTTTACTGTTCCATCTATTTACACTTTCTGGTTATCAGAATAAACTATAAAGAAAATATAATCTTACACACATTACCAGCCCGGTGCATTAGACAAATTAGGATTCACATCTAGTTCATTTACAGGAACAGGAAAATATTTATTTCTTGCAGTGTAAGAAGTTCCTTCCATTTGTCCTATTGTTTCTTCTTCAATTCCCCATCTTCTAATATCGTATGCTCGTCTGCCTTCCATTGCAAACTCAACTCTTCGTTCATGAATAATTGCGGCTCTCATTTGTGCTTGATCTGCAATATCAATAGGAGGCATGTCTACACCTGCTCTTTGTCTAACCATATTTACATATTGATTTGCGTCCACAGTACTACCTGTTTCATTCAAACATTCAGCAGTCATTAAAAGCACATCAGCATACCTCATCCATGTAATATTCACTGAAGGATCTGTGTAAGCAGATGGGTAATATACTGTACCTTTCTGAATTTCCTGATAAGGACGAGTTGGATCATTTAACGGAATAAAAGGATTGCCCGTTGCCTGTGAAACTTCACCTTCTACCCAAAATGTATAATCAAGCCTTGGATCTCCTTCTTCATATTCCTCAATTAAACTAAATGATGGTGCCATTAGATTCCATGTTGAATGATTAGAATGCAATTGATCACTTGCACCCACTCCACAATAATATGGTCTCCAGTTTAACTCACCAGTAGCATTGCTGTTAAAACCAGTTTCAAATACAGACTCTTTGTTATTTTTACTGTTTTCATTGCATATATCCAAATAATCAACTAATTCATACACATCCAAATTTATACATGCTTTAAGAGAAGTCAAGGCTTCACTCCAATTTTCCAGATACATATTTGCCCATGCTTCATGAGCTAACGCACATCCTTTGGTTATTCTTCCTACATCGTTATTTGAATATGAAGGTGGCAAATATTGTACTGCATCTTTGAAATCGCTAATTGCGGCTTCAATTAATTGATCTTTAGACACACTGAATGGAAACTTATCCTCTTCTGTTTCCGGAGTTTTTAATACGAGCGGAGCATTTCCATAAATTTGAGCTAATCGCAGGTGCCACCAACCACGCAGGAATTTCGCTTCACTGATAACCCTGTTTTTTATATCTGTGTCTATTTGATCTTCTGTCATGCCTTCTACTCCTTCAATAGCTGCATTACATTGAGCAATTCCCCTGTATGCAGCACTCCAGATACCAGAAGAAACTCCCTGGTCGTCTCCTGTGCTACCATACTGATACAACAAAATCCCATCACTCCAGCCAACGGGAGATAAATCATCGCTTTGCCATTCGCCATAAAGGTCGAATCCACTTGCCCACCAACCAACGGCTGCTCTTTGTGCTGAATAGGCTGAATTTACAGCCAAAATAGCTTCATTTTCGTTAGTAAAGAAAGTTTCAGGTGTAACATTACCGTAGGGTTCGACTTCTAAAAAACTATCGCACCCACTTACTAACAATAAGGTAAAAACACTTATAAATATTCTATCTAATATTTTTTTCATTATTCTGCAGTTTTAAAATTAGAAAGTTACGTTTAATCCCAACGTATAAATTTTCGCTGAAGGATATTCATCGTCCCAATGGTTGTATTGTGCAACTCCAGCCATTTCAGGATCTGAACCTACATAATCGTTAGTGAACGTAAGCAAGTTTTGTCCTGCAATATATGCCCTGACTTTACAGATGTTCTGAATTTGGAAAGTATATCCCACCGATAAATTCTTTAATCGTAAATAACTTACATCTTGTAACAGAAAATCACTCATTGTATGCCATGGTGCAGATCCCCAGAAAACAGCCGGTGCAGTATTACTGGTTCCTTCACCATGCCACCGGTTATCATACCACCACTTCAGAGTAGGTTGTCCCCACCTGATTACAGGCGTGTATTGTGTCTTTCCAACCTCACCCTGCCAGAACATAGTAAAGTCAAAATTTTTCCATTTCATATCCAGATTAAATCCATAATTATAGTCAGGAACCGGACTTCCAAGATACGTTCTATCTTCTGAGGTTATTGCTCCATCTCCGTCAATATCCTTAAACTTAATAGAACCGGGAACTGCTCCATCTTGCTCAGGAGATGATGCAACATCTGCTTCTGACTGAAATACCCCTTCCATTTTATAACCGTAAAACGAAAAAGCCGGTTGTCCAATCGCGTGACGATATTGTCCATTCCACTCCAAGGTTTCGGCAAAATACTCTTCTCCTCCCAAATCGGTAACTTCATTTTTAGATGTACCAATATTAAAACCAACATTGTATGACAATTCTCCTATTTTATCGTGGTAGTTAAAAATTAACTCAAGACCTTTTGTCTTCATCTCCAAAGCATTAGTAACTGCCGGTTCCAATCCTACGGTTTGCGGGATAGGAAGTTCAAAAAGCATATCTTTGGTTTTATGATTATAAACTTCAGCATTTACAGCTAATTTATTATCAAATAAAACAATATCGACCCCCAAATTTGTTTTAATCGTTGTTTCCCACTTTAAATCAGGATTGCTCAATTTGGTTGCGCCGGCACCAGTTGTTCTTGTCTCATCTGTGCCTAATACAAACCAATAATTGCTTAAAGAAAGTAATGACGAGTAAGCGTAGTTTGTAATTTTATCATTACCAAGTGTCCCCCAGCCTCCTCGTAATTTCAAGTCATTAATTATACCAACATTAAAGAAATCCTCCTCTGATATACGCCATGCACCAGAAAATGAAGGGAAATACCCCCACCTGTTATTTGAACCAAATTTAGATGATCCATCAGCTCTAAAATTGGCAGTTAACAAGTATTTATTTTTAAAATTGTAATTGACACGTCCAAGGAATGAAGTCAGGCTTTGTACTGTTTTATTTCCACCATTCTTCTGGTCACTTAATCCGGCATTTAAAACTTGTTGAGACTCGCTGTTACTTACAAAATTGTTACGGGCACCAGACATCCAGTCACCACTAATTTCCTGAGCAGTCCATCCTATCATTGCATTTAATGTATGTACATCATTAAACGTTTTGTTATAATAGGCCAGCACATCGGTATTCCAGTTAACAAGCTCATCACGCCTGTCAGAAAGAGATGCAACCGTATTCTCCCAACCTACATATTGAAAAACTTCATTAAATTCGAAATCCCGGGTATTAATGAAATCGCCTCCGGCACTAGCTTTTAGCTTTATTTCATCGTTTATCTGATATTCTGCATATATATTTCCTAACAATCTATATTGTGCAGTAAAAAGATTATCAAGCTGTTGATTTCTTATTGGATGAACCAGATTTGTACCTTCACCTGCATGTTTTCCCTGAACTGGCTCGCCGTTTTCATCCCAGAGAGGAACAGTTGGAGGCATTAAAAAAACTGTTGATGCACCATCGGCTTTCCCATACGCATTTGAGCGGGTTAAACTGAGACTATTTCCAATCTTTAATTTGTCGGTTACTTTGGCATCGATGTTCGATCGCAAGTTCAATTTTTTGAATCCGGTATTTGGCGCAATACCTTCCTGATCTAAATATCCCCCTGAAACGAAATAGCTTATATTCTCATTGCCTCCCCTGAAACTAACCGAGTAATTTTGCTGAGGCGCTCCATCGACAAAAAATTCATCGACCCAGTTTGTACCTTTTTCATAAGACTCCGGAGATTGATCAAATAATAAAGATAAACCGGAATTTGTTCTTGCCTCATTCTGCAAGGTAACAAACTGTTCGGCAGTTGTAACATCCATCTCAGAAGCTAATGACTGCCAGCCGTAATAAGTATTAAACTCAATAACGCTTTTTCCCTCTTTTCCTCTTTTGGTTGTAACCAAAATAACACCATTCGCACCACGCGAACCATAAATAGCTGCAGAAGAAGCATCTTTTAGCACATCAATACTTTCGATATCGGCGGGATTTAATGATTCCATTCCTGCACCTTCAACAGGAATTCCGTCAATTACAATTAAAGGATTTGAATTATTAATAGTAGTAATACCGCGTATCTTAATATCACTTCCGGCACCAGGTTTACCGTTTACGGCTGTAACGTTTACACCGGCAATCCTACCCCTCATTACATCTGCAACTGAGGTAGATGGAATATCGGCTAATTCATCGCTCTTAACTGATGCAACTGCTCCTGTTAAGTCGGCTTTTCGCTGGGTACCATAACCAATCGCAACAACTTCTTCGATACCAATTGCATCTGCTTGCATAACGATATCGATTTTTGATTGTCCACCTACCGCTACTTCCTCTGTCATCATTCCTACGAAAGAAAATACAAGTACTGAATTTTCCGACAAGTTTGAAATTGAATAAAGACCATCCATATTTGTAACAGCACCATTAACAGTACCTTTAATAAGCACTGTAACTCCTGGCAAAGGTTCGCCTGATGAGTCAGTAACTTTTCCCGAAATCGTTTTTTTCTGTTCAGAATCAGAATTTACACTATCCTCGATTTGTTTAGGATAAAGCATAATATGACGGTCATGCATAATATAAACCACATCTGTTCCTGTGAAAATCTGGTCTAAAATTTCGTCAATCTTTTTTTCGTCAAGAGCTACAGAAACCTTCCGGTTAACATCTATCAACTCGGTACTGTATGCAAAACGAAATTCAGATTGTTTTTCTATTTCTTCCAGCACTTCAATGACCTTTTTATTAGTCATTTCAATTGTAAGTTTAGTAGATTGGCTATATACACTTGCAGAAACATGTATAAATCCAATCATCATAAATAGGATAGTAAGTTTCATAATTCTAAAACAATTACTCCAAAAAGGAGGCAGTCCCCTCCCACTACTTCGGATTTTTTTCATAATTTTATCACGATTTAGTTAATAAATTTTATTATCATTTACCGATGATAGTATGAAACCAGAAGTGTTACCGCACTTCTGGTTTTTTTGTATTATTCATCGATATTCTCTCTTCCTTTTTTCATCTATTTCAAATTCGATAACATCACCTTTTTGCTCTGTTTTTATAGGTGCTATTTTGCTCATTAAATCAATAGTCTCTTCCAGTGTTTCATTTTTAATAGTAAAGGTGAAATGATATTTCCTCAACTCATCAGAATACATAAACTTCTGATTATAACGAAGTTCCAACCGTTCGCACAATTCATCAAGAGTTTGGTTATAAATATTTATCACACCATCTTTCCAGGAAGTATACTTACTTGTATTAACACTGCTTAGTGCAAGCTTACAATCTACCTTAGAAAAACTTGCCATTTCTCCGGGTTTCATAAAGTACTGGAAGCTTGGCAAATTTGAGTTTAATAATTCCACTTTCCCTTTTTCGAGCACTATATCTATTTTTTCTGATTCCGGGTAAGCAGTAACATTAAAGCGAGTTCCCAGTACTTTTACCTGAATTTCACCACTGTTTACCACTAATGGCAACTTTTCGTTTTTGGTTACCTGGAAAAAAGCTTCTCCGGTTAATTCGATTTTTCGGTTATTTGCCGCGAATAAATTATTGTATGAAATTTCAGAACCGGAGTTTAACCAAACCATCGAACCATCGGGAAGCTGAACTTTCGAAATTTGACCATTATCTGCAACAACCCGAGTGTAAAAATCAGATGTCAACTTATTACGGCTACTAATAAAAAAGGCCGTGCCAGCCAAACTTATTACAAAAAAGAAGATGGCTGCAATCTTAAAAATTGTATACATATTCCTCGACTTTTGCCATCGGGAATAACTACTTTGTAACATCGTTTCCTGGATGGCATGCCAACTTTTCTCACTGCCTTTGGGAAGTAGTTCAGAATCTGAAGAATTTTTCCAGTCCACCTTATAATTCTTAAAAAATAGCTTGTTGTTCTTATCCCTTAACCAATGTAGAAGCTTAACCTGTTCTTCAGGTATAGCACGGCCTTCCAGATATTTTGTAATAATTTCTTTCATTTGTTTTCTAATAGGAGTACAATAAAAAAGATAAAACCCTACCTCTGTTTTTTAATTTATATGAATTAATATGATTTTTAAGGGATCTTAGTAAAATGCAAGGGTATATAACTGAAGATTTCACACCCTAAATAACAGTTCATTTTAATCCAATAATAAAATGATAATAGCTATCAGTGCCGGATATTTAGCAATTAACTTTTCCCTGATCTGATGTTTGGCTTTTGAAATATGCTTTTCAACCATCTTAATACTGATTCCAAGCTCTTCGGCTACCTCCTTCTGTTTTTTACCTTCAATCTTACATTTAATAAAGGTCGTTTTCATTTTATCAGGAAGGTCATCAACAGCCATCTTCAAAGAGTCAATAAGTAATTCTTCAATACTTTTTTCTTCCTTATTAGTGAAATCAAGTTGATATAAATGTTGAAGTTCATTTATATCAATATCCTCAAGCTTTATATTATCACCGTCAAGCTGTTGTTTCTTTACATAATTAAGACATTTATTTCTCAGAATTACAAACACATAACTTTCAATTGTCTTTTCTGGCTTAATAGAATCCTTTTTTTCCCAAAGAGAAATAAATGTATCCTGTATAATATCTTCAACCTGATCATTATCAAAAATAAAAAGTTTGCAATATCCTCTCATACGAGGATACAACAAACGAAATACTTCTTTGAAAGTAGCCGGGTTACCCTTTTTTAATTCAATTTTGGTTTGAATATTAAACACGGTCCATATACAGTTAGAAATCTACAGATTTTAAATATAATGAACGTTAAAACTTAACTTCCGTTTGTTGCAAAAGTTTTCAATTTCATAACACAAAAATAACTCCCCTTTTCTGACAACAGCAGGTAGATATGGAGACATAAGTACTATCTCAAAAAGCACTGACTTACAATTAATTAAAATTAGCTCAAATAAAGAAACCACAAGGTCAATATTTTCAAATTGACATTAAATTAAGGTTATTATTCAAAAATACATATGAATAAGCCACAATTAATAACTATATCATATTTAAAACTACCGTTTTATAGTATATTGTCAAAATTCAAACAACATTTAAGGCATAATGAAAAAGCTACTATCTATTTCTTTAATTACACTATTATTTTTTAGTTCATTCATTACTTATTCTCAAAATAAGGAAGAACTAAAAAGCAACCTTGAACTTACTGATGTATTCGATATGGAATATGTTAGTAATGTACAGATTTCGCCCAATGGCGATCAAATTATTTACGTTCGTACGTTTATGGATATAATGACCGACAAGTATTATTCCAACCTCTGGATCATCAACAGCGACGGGACGAATAAAAGGCAGCTAACCCAGGGAAACCAACGGGATTATGCCCCGGTGTGGTCGCACGACGGAAGCAAAATTGTCTTTTTATCGAACCAAAAAGATGAAAAGGTAAAACTGTATTTGATGTACCTCGACACGAAAGAAACCATTACGCTTACCAATACAAAAAATGCTCCCGGTAATATTTCATGGTCGGCAGACGATAACTCACTTGCTTTTACCATGTTTGTTCCGGCCCCAAAAAAATCGCTGTTGAAAATGCCGGCAAAACCGGAAGGAGCCAAATGGGAAAACCCACCGATTTATATCGATGAGCTGAATTATAAAGCAGACGGAAGAGGTTTCTTAAAAAGTGGGAACACACAGATTTTCACACTAACATTAGATGGTGGCACACCGCGTCAATGGACTTTTTCCAAACACAATTACTCGTCACCGGTTTGGTCTAACGATTCAAAGTCTATTTATTTCTCGGCTAACCTGCACGAAAAACACGACCTTGAAGAAAGAAACTCGGAAGTGTGTCAACTGAGTCTTGAAACAGGAAAAATAACTGAACTTACCGATCGTTTCGGACCGGATCAAAACCCGGTATTATCGCCCGACGGGAAAAAAATTGCCTACCTGGGATACGACGACACCTACCAGGGATACCAGGTTACCAACCTGTATGTAATGAACACCGACGGTTCCGATTCCAAACAACTGGCAACAGAGCTGGATCGTGATCCGGGTAATATCCAGTGGAAAAGCGACAGCAAAGGCATATACTTCCAATACGAAGACCACGGAGACAACAAAGTTGCGCTGGTAAACCTTTCAAACGGAAAAGTTCAAACGATTTTAGACGGAATAGGAGGCCTGTCTTTGGGCCGACCTTACAACTCGGGAACTTTCAGTATTTCAAACAACGGGAATATTGCTTATACAATTGGTTCCACCGAACATCCGGCCGATTTGGGAGCATTTATTAATGGCAAAAAAAGCCGGTTAACACAGGTAAACGATGACTTATTCTCATTTCGCAAGGTTGGAAAAACCGAAGAAATCACCTGGAAATCGTCTTACGATCAGCAGGAAATTCAGGGATGGATAGTTACTCCTCCCGATTTTGATCCATCGAAAAAATACCCTTTTATCCTGGAAATTCATGGAGGACCATTTTCGATGTACGGAACTTCTTTTACGGCAGAAATACAATTGTTTGCAGCGGCCGGTTATGTCGTAATGTATTCCAATCCGCGGGGAAGTACCGGATATGGACAAGATTTTGGTAACGCCATTCATCACGACTATCCTAACCACGACTACGACGATTTAATGTCGGGCGTAGACGCGGTTATTGAAAAAGGCTACATCGACACAGATAATTTGTTTGTTACAGGCGGAAGCGGCGGTGGATTATTAACGGCCTGGATTGTTGGAAAAACCGACCGATTTAAAGCTGCTGTTTCAGCAAAACCTGTTATCGACTGGAGGACTGAAGCCCTTTCTGCCGACCTCCCGATTTGGGCAACCAAATATATGTTTGCAAAAAATCCGTGGGAAGAACCTGAAGAATATTTCAGAAGATCTCCCCTCTCGTTGGCCGGGAATGTAAAAACGCCAACCATGCTGTTAACCGGGGAAGAAGATCACAGAACGCCAATGAGCAATTCGGAAGAATTTTATATGGCACTGAAACTGCAAGAGATAGAAACAGCGTTGGTCCGTATTCCCGGAGCATCGCACCACATAACCGACAAACCCAGCGGCCTGGTTTATAAAGTGGCAGCAATTTTAAGTTGGTTCGATCATTACAAGAACAAGTAAACACTAGATTATCAACTGGTTAAAACAACAAAAAACTGAATATATAAAAAAAAACCATTTTTATTAAATTATGAAAAAACTGCACACAACGTTTAAAGGAATCATCGTAACGATGTTATTCCTGGTAATTCTTATACCCGGTAGAGCACAGAAAATCGATACCGAGTATCAAAACAAAATTGCGGAATATACAACCGACAGTTGTTTCCTTTCGTCCATCGTTTCTAAGATTCCATTAAACAAGGAAATTCCTTCTCCGCTCGAATTTTTCGGTTCTATTATTGGTGCGCCGGGCGTTATTCACCGCACAAATGAAGTATATGATTATTTTAAAGCACTGGCCAAAAGCACTGATAAATTAAAAATTGAGCAGATAGGAACCAGCGAAGAAGGCAGACCAATCAACATGGTAACCATTTCGAGCGAATCAAATATGGAAAAGCTTGACTACTACAACGATATCATGTCGAAACTGGCTGATCCGCGAAAAACAAATACCGCTGCTGCCGAAAAAATGATCAACGATGGTAAAGTCGTTTATTTTCTAAACGGAGGTATGCACTCTTCTGAAATGGGTTCATGCGAAACATTAATGGAAGTGGCTTACCGCTTGGTTGCTGATGAATCAGAAGACGTTCAAAGCGTACTTGAAAACTGTATTGTTCTGATGAACCCGGTTTCGGAACCTGACGGACGCGACAAACAGACTGACTGGTACTATCGTTACACCATTAACAGGAAAGAATATAACGATGGATTCAGCAGGTCGGCACCTTATTGGGGAAAATATGTTTTTCACGATAACAACCGCGACGGATTCCAGATCTCACAGGAAATCACAAAAGCCATCTTTAAAATTTATTACGACTGGCACCCTACCGTTATGCTCGATTTACACGAATCGGTGCCATTGCTATACATCTCAACCGGAACAGGACCTTACAATGCCAATATCGATCCGATTACTGTTTCTGAATGGCAAACATTTGCGAATAACGAACTTACAGCATTATCAGTAGAAGGCATGCCGGGCGGTTTCGACTGGGCGTATTACGATGGCTGGTATCCGGGTTACGGACTATGGATTGCCAATAACCACAATTCAATTGGCCGTTTTTACGAAACATTTGGTAACGCCGGAGGAGACACTTATTTGCGTGATCTTTCGAACTCACAATTTGCGGGCGACAAAATTACCTCACGCGAATGGTACCGCCCCGATCCTGCTACCGAAAAATTGTACTGGTCATCGAGAAACAACGTGAACTACACCGAAACCGGCGTTTTGACTTCGTTATTTTACGCTGCCAAAAACAAAAGCATGCTCCTGAGTAATTTCTATCAAAAGGGAATTAACAGCATTAATTATTCGAAAACCAAAGATGTAAAAATGTTTGTTATCCCTGAAGAACAGCGCGATCCGGTAATGGCTGCTTACCTTGTAAACCAGTTACGTGCCCAGGGAATTGAGGTGCGCAAAGTAAAAGATTCGGAAAGAGAATATGTTGTGCTACTCGACCAGCCTTACAGTCGTTTTGCCTGCGATTTATTGCTGAAACAAAAATATCCGTCTTCTGCAAAATTTCCACCACACGATGCCATTGCATGGACACTTGGATTGATGTACGGAGTTGATGTTCAGGAATGCAATGCTGTAAAATATTCGTACGATGAACTTTCGATGGTTACAGAAGACGTGAAATACATAGGTTCAAGCGAAGGTGAAGGATCTGATTACCTGATAAACTACAAAGCGCAATCATCTGTTTTACCGGGCTTGTACTCGGCTGCAGATAAATACAAAAACTTTAAAGCCGAAATAATTGATTCGGAAACAACTGTAGGAAAAGACACCTTGTCTGCCGGATCCTTGATTTTAAAAGGATTAAACAAAAGCCAGGCTAAGGAATTGTCTGGAAACTTCGGGCTTGATTTAGTAGCTACAAAATCGGAAATAAAAAATACAAGGGAAATTTCGTTACCTAAAATTGCCGTTTACCACACCTGGACAAGTACCCAGGGCGAAGGCTGGGTTCGATTCACGCTCGACCAAAAGAAAATTCCATATACTTCTATCGACAAAGATGACCTGAAAGATGGAATGTTGCGCAAACGTTTCGACCTTATTATTATTCCAAAACAATGGGGAGGTCTTTCGTCGTTTATTAATGGTGTTGACGAAAAATTTGGCCCGATGCCATTCACTAAAACCAAAGAGTTTCCTTCGCACGGTTATCCCGATTCAACCGAAGACATGACTGGTGGCCCCGGATTCGAAGGGCTTAATAACCTCAGTCAATTTGTTAAAGAAGGCGGTATTTTGGTTCCGTTGGAAAATTCAGCAGGAATAATTGCAGAAGCCGGAATTGGCCGTGAGGTAAGCAGTTTCACTCCGGCCGGATTATTCCACCCGGGATCGATTGTTACAGCAAAAGCACGCAATACCGGGAGCCCGATTTTATATGGATATCCTGAAACACTTCATCTATTTAGAGGAAATGGCTCACTTTTAAGTACCCGGAAATACAACCGCGACCTAATGGTTTTGCAATACGGAACCAAACCTTTAAAAGACGAAATTGAATACACCGGCAAGATTTTAGGAGAAAAGAAAGCGGGAAAAGAAGAAGCTAAAAAGGAAGAAAAAACAAAAAAAGAGAAAGACCCGGACTATGTTATTTCAGGAATGGTGCGTAACGAAAATGCGATAGTTGGACAAGGTGCTATTTTTAACGTGCCTCTTGGTGAAGGTCACGTAGTATTTTTCACCTTCAATCCACTGGAACGCTATATGAACCACCACGATTCATCAATGCTTTGGAACGTAATGATTAACTGGGACCATTTATAGCATCTAACTCAATCAAATTATATACATTTTATATTATATATTATGCCGTCCGTGAATTCGGGCGGCATTTTTCATTTCATTAAACTGAATATGACATTCAGAAACAGCACAAAAAAAGCCCCGCATTTCTGCGAGGCCCTTAATTATATAATTTCTTTATTGTTTACGGACATTTTTTCTTTGATCCATTACCGTTTCCGGTAACTTCCCAGGTATTTCCTGAATTCAGAAGGTCGTCCATACAAGTAATCTTGCGTGTTTCCTGAACCTGCTCGATTTGCGCTTCCATTTCCACATCGTAAACCGGTGCAGGAACAGCACGAATAACACCAAATGCCACAGGAAAATCAGGTAATTGCATATTGATCAATGCCAAATGAAGCGTTGGATCTACTTCCTTAGCATCGTGCACAAGAATATCAGCTTCGGTTACACCGTTTTCGCCAATCTTCACTACTTTCAGTTTGCCATTCTCGAAAATAAGTCCTTTTTCATTTTCTGCTCCGAAAATCATAGGTTTTCCGTGTTCAAGAATCAGCTGACGATCAGCACGATGTTCAGGATCAGTAATAGCAGCGTGAATTCCGTTATTGAAAATCACACAATTCTGAAGTACCTCAACCACTGAAGCTCCTTTATGCTGATGAGCTTGTGTTAAAATACTCTGGCTAAGTTTCAAATTTCCGTCAATTGCACGGGCATAAAACGTACCACGCGCTCCAATTACCAATTGTCCGGGAACAAACGGATCTTCAACTGTACCAAAAGGTGATGTTTTACTAACAAATCCCCTTGCTGATGTTGGCGAATATTGTCCCTTGGTTAAACCGTAAATTCTGTTGTTAAAAACAACTATATTCAAATCAAAATTTCTTCTGATCATGTGAATAAAATGGTTTCCTCCAATGGCCATTGAATCGCCGTCGCCGGTCATTACCCAAACGCTTAATTCAGGATTAGCTGCCTTCACTCCCGAAGCAACTGCTGCAGCACGCCCGTGAATGGTATGAAATCCAAAGGTATTCATATAATACGGAAAACGCGATGAACAACCGATACCGGAAATTACCGCAAATTTCTCTTTTGGAATTCCCAGGTCTGCCATGGTACGTTGCACAGCATTCATAATAGCAAAGTCACCACAGCCGGCACACCAGCGTACTTCGTTTTCGCTCTTAAAATCTTTTATAGTATATTTTACGTCAGTCATTTTTAGTCCTCCAGAAGTTTGGTGATACTTTCTTTTAATTCGCTCACTGTAAATGGCAATCCTTTTACTTTGTTTGCCTGGTAATAATTGAACTCAGGCAGTTCATTACGCAGGTAAGCTACAAATTGACCAAGGTTCAACTCGCAAACAATAATCTTTTTGAACTTACTGAAAACCTCTTTTGTATTTTTAGGAAGTGGTTTAATGTAGTTAAAATGTGCCAGACTAACGTTTTTACCGTCCATACGCATCTCGCGAACAGTGCTAATCAGGTGTCCATAAGTACCACCCCATCCAACAACCAATACATCTCCGTCTTCGTCTCCACATACTTCCAGATCAGGAACCAAGTCAACAACTCGCTGAACTTTTTCCTCCCGAGCCTCACTGTTTTTTTGGTGATTTTCAGGATCGTGACTAACATTACCTGCAATATTTTTCTCTAAACCACCAACGCGGTGTTCGAATCCGGCCATTCCAGGATAAGCCCAATCGCGTGCCAGTGTTTCAATATCTCGTTTATAAGCTTGGAATGAGTCAGAATCCTTAGCTACACGAGGGGTAATAGAAGGTAAATCTGCCATTGATGGAATCTTCCATGGTTCACTTCCGTTACCTAAAAATCCGTCGGTTAATAAAATAACAGGAACCATTCTTTCCAAAGCAATCTTAGCTGCCATATATGCATAATAGAAACAATCTGAAGGTGTGCTGGCTGCAAGAACCACTACAGGACTCTCGCCGTTACGGCCATAAAGCGCCTGCATTAAATCCGACTGTTCTGTTTTTGTTGGCAACCCGGTTGAAGGTCCACCACGCTGAACATTAACAACAACCAACGGAAGTTCTGCCATTACAGCCAAACCAATGGCTTCGCCTTTTAGTGCCAGTCCCGGACCGGAAGTAGTAGTAACTGCAAGGTCGCCTGCAAACGATGCTCCAATAGCAGAACAAATACCCGCAATTTCGTCTTCAGCCTGGAATGTTTTTACACCCAGATCTTTTCTTTGAGAAAGTGCGATAAGAATATCGGTAGCAGGTGTAATAGGATAAGAACCAAGGAAAAGCTCCAATCCTGATTTTTCGGCTGCTGCCAGTAAACCCCATGCTGTTGCATGGTTACCGTTAATATTACGGTATTTACCATTTTCAATTTCTGCAGGATGTATAATATAACTCGGAGTCATGTGTTGCATGTTCATACCGTAGTTATAACCATCGTGAAGAACCTTAATATTTGATTCTACTACAAGTGGCTTTTTCCTGAATTTGTTTTTTAAATATTCTTCAACGTAATCAAGCGGACGGCCAAACATCCAGCAAACCAATCCAAGAGCAAACATATTTTTGCTTCGAAGAACACTCTTATTATCAAGACCAAAATCCTTTAAGCCTTCTTTTGTAAGACTGGAAACCGGAACTGCAATTTTAAAGTAATCCTCCAGATTCAATTCTGCAAACGGATCATCGGTTGCAAAATTTGCTTTTTTCAGGTTCTTTTCGGTAAACGAATCTGAATCATAAATAATAGTACCTCCCGGCTCAATAAAACTGGCATTGGCTTTAATTGCTGCAGGATTCATGGCAACTAAAACATGTGCATGATCACCAGGAGTATTAATCTCCTTTTGTCCAAATTGTACCTGGAATCCTGAAACCCCGCCAACTGTCCCCTGCGGGGCACGAATCTCTGACGGATAATCGGGAAACGTTGAAATGTCGTTTCCCAGAATTGCTGAAGCATCCGAAAAAAGCGTACCAGTAAGCTGCATTCCATCTCCTGAATCTCCTGAAAATCGGATGGTAACATCTTCCAGCTCTATTACTTTAGTTTCTTTCATGTTATAATTATTTTTCTATTAGATATACCCGGGAAACCGGGCCAATTTGTATGAGATATAATAGTCAACAGTAATTTTCAGATTAAAATTATCTCACACTCATTATATCTGTTAAAGTTGTATGCTTATTTTGTATTTACTAATATCTTATCCCGTAACTAACTTACTCAAAACCAAGACTTGAAGCATTTTCTCTATTCTTGTATTAACAACTACAAAAATACGTAATTCAATTACAATCTTTATTACTCACTCAAAGACAGTTTTAAATCATAAAAAAAACGACCCTAAAATTAACAAATCATAATTTCAGAACCGGTTTCGTTGATGGTTTTATTAAAATCTAAAGCAAATGTAACCATTATTTAACAAGTTTTTAATGACATATATGAATGTTTTTCGGTTTTCTTATTTTTGTATTCTATTTAAAATCAATTCAGATAATGGCTATTATAAGAGAATTAAATAACAAGACCCCCAAAGTTGGGAAAGACTGTTTTTTGGCTGAAACTGCTACATTAATTGGCGATGTAGAAATGGGTGATGGATGCAGCATTTGGTACAGTGCTGTTTTACGTGGCGACGTACATTACATTAAATTAGGCAATAATTGCAACGTGCAGGATAATGCCACAATACACGCCACCTATCAAAAATCTCCTACAAACATAGGTAATAACGTAACCATTGCACACGGAGCAATTGTGCATGGCTGTACACTTCACGACAATGTAATGATCGGGATGAACGCAGTTATTCTCGACGATGTAATTGTTGAAAGTAATTCGATTATTGCGGCAGGTTCTGTGGTTACCAAAGGTACACGTGTTGAACCTGGAAGTGTTTACGCAGGTATTCCGGCAAAAAAAATAAAAAATATCAGTCCGGAGTTATTGCACGGTGAAGTGGAAAGAATTGCCAACGCTTACCACATGTACTCCAGTTGGTATAAGTAGAGTTGGAAGTAATCAGTCTCAGTCAGCAGTTCAAAATTTCCTGCAAACTGAGACTGATCACGGGCTACTCTTTCTTTATCACATCTTCTGAAACCAAAAACACCACCGGTTTATTTGATATTGGATTGGTGCGGACAACCACCACTGTATCGTAAACAGCTTCGATGTCGTTGTAATTTAGCACTTCTGAAGGCTTGCCCTTTTTGCGCATTCTTCCTTTTTGCATCATCACCAGCGAATCGCAATATTCTCCTGCAAGATTCAGATCGTGAATAATCATCAGGATTGTTAACCCCAGTTCGCGGCTTAATTTTCGTATCAGGTTCAGTATTTGTACCTGGTGAGTAATATCGAGATGAGACGTGGGTTCATCGAGTAAAAGAAGTTTGGGCTCCTGAGTAAGAGCACGTGCTATTCCGGCCAGTTGTTGCTCTCCCCCACTCAGTGCATTCATATATTTGTCTTTCAAACGGTCGACACCTGTAAGTTTCATGTATTTTCGGGCTATTTCAAAATCCTCTTTGGTCTCGAAAAAATGGAACTGACTGTGATATGGTATCCGTCCCATCAGCACATATTCTTCAACGGTCATGCTGCCCACTTCAATTGTTTGAGTAACCACCGCCAGATTACGTGCCTTCTCTTTCAGGTTCATTTTCCGAAGATCTTTACCATCAAGTTCCAAACTGCCGGCCAAAGCTGAAAGTTCTCCTGAAATTCCCTTAAACAAAGTTGTTTTACCAGATCCATTTGGCCCGATTATTCCAACAAAATCTCCTTTGGCAATTTCAAAGGTCACACCTTCCAGCACAAATTTGCCGGGATACCCGCAGGAAAAATCTTCTATTTTAAAAAACTGTTTCAATTTTAATTCAGTTTAAAATGCGATTTCGAACGGCTTAATACAATTATAAATACCAAACCTCCAATAAAACCCGTAATTACACCAATTGGTAATTCATTGGGAGAAATAATTGTTCTTGCAAGGGTATCGGATAAAATCAGGAAAATAGCTCCACCTAAAAACGATCCTACTAATAATATCCGGTAATCGTTTCCGATAATCAATCGCACGACATGAGGAATTACAAGCCCCACAAAACCAATTACACCGGCAACCGAAACCGCAATCCCTGTTAGCAACGAAGCCACAAAAAACAACAGTTTTATTGCAACGCCCGTATTAATTCCCAGATGTTTGGCTTTTACTTCTCCCAAACGCAGGGCATTTAAAGTTTGTGCGAAAAAATAGGTTAGTATTAATCCGGCAATGGATGAATAAAAAGCGATATCAATCAGTGAGTTATTTGATTCGTCGAGCGAGCCCATCACCCAAAAAATAATGTTATGCAAATCGTCGGAGGTTGCTATCGACATTAAAAACATCATGGCAGACGAGGAAACAAAACTCACCATCACACCAATCAGCAACATGCTGTTTATGCTTAAACCACCACGTTTCAAACTCAAAAAATACACAATAAAAAGTGTTACCAGTGCTCCAATAAAACCGGCAGCAGGCAAGGAGTAAAAACTAATGCTTTGAAAACCCAGCACAATGGCAAAAGCAACTCCCAAAGCTGCACCTCCTGAAATTCCCAAAGTATAAGGCTCTACCAAAGGATTCCGGTAAATTCCCTGCAAAACTGCACCGGATAAACTTAAAGCACCGCCTACGCCAATTCCCAGTAACAAACGAGGAATACGAATTTTTGCAAGCACAGTGTATTCAATACTGGTTTTATCGGCCAACACCTCACCCAGTTTCCACAACGATATTTTAACCTCTCCCGACGAAAGTGAAATAACAACAGACACTGCCAGCAATACCAACAGTGCAACTAAAAACAGTATCCATTTAAAATATCTCTTATTCATTACTTCCAAATATCAAGCATCAAACATCCAATATCCAGTATTTAAAATCCGGTGTTTAATATTCAATCCCAACTCTCGCGACAATACCGCTGTCATAAGGATGTTTTTCTTTTGACAATACTGTAACGTAATCTGCCTTTTGTTTTATTTTTTCGGTAGCTCCCCTGCCGGTTAATACCAGCTCTGTACCATCCGGTTTATTATCGATAAACCCAAAGAGCTCCTCCTCCGAAATATAACCATATTTAACGGCAATTAAAATCTCGTCGAGTACCAGAAGTTGGGTATTATTTTCTACAATATATTTCAGCAATTCGCTTAAACCGTTCTGAGTAGAAACGTGATATTGTTCAGGTGTTATTTGCGGATTGGCAAGCGGCATTCCTTCAGAAAAAGTAAATACAGTTGCACCTTGTTCTTTTAAAACATTTATTTCGTTGTAACCATTTAATTCAGGCTTTTTAAAAAACGACGCATAAACTACCTTGAAACCATGGCCAAGAGCACGAACGGCCAGACCAATCGATGCAGTTGTTTTGCCTTTCCCCTCGCCCGTATAAATGTGGATCAATCCTTTTTGCATGTTTTATTCGCTTACAAATTTGTACACATCGTTAAGAGCACTCACAAAATTAGCCGGCGTAGGGCTGCAGGATGTTTCAGAAGAAATCAGAAAAACTTTTTTGTTCTTAACAGCCTCCATTCCCTGGTAAGTATTCCAGACTTTCATTTCCTCTTTTCCAAAACCACCCATCTCTGCAATAATGATCACATCAGGATTTTTCACAAGTACATTTTCGCGTGTCATTGTACCGTGAATCATGTCGGCTGCAATATTTTCGCCGTTACACAAAGTGATGAATTCGTCCATAAAAGTGTTTTGTAAAACTACAAAAACAGGATTGGCTCCAATCTGAAAGAAAATCTTCGATTTTGGCAGGTGTTTTGATTTTGCAACAATGGTATCAACCTCTTTTTTTGCTGCCTGCACTACTTTTTCTGCCTCCGCTTTGTTTCCAACCAGTTCACCAATTTGTAAAGTTTGCTCACAAATACCTTCAAAATTTTTCGGAGTTTGCATCACTTCAACCTTTATCCCCAACTTACGCATAGCTTCCATATCCTGGGGTTTGGTTAATCCCATTGTTAATACCAAATCGGGTTGAAGAGCAAAAATCTTCTCCACATTAACATTAACCGCCGAACCAATTTGCTCTTTTCCGTCCTCAACTGCCTGGGTGCAATAACTTGTGCAGCCTACAAGTTTATCCTGTGCTCCCATCAGGTATAAATTTTCTGTTATTGAAGGTGTAAGTGAGATCACCTTTTTCACTTCCTGAGCAAATCCGAAGAAGCACAAAACTGATAAAACCAATACCAGTTTACATTTTTTCAAATTCATTTTAATTTGTTTAATCGGAAAATGCAGAAATCATTTTGAGTGATTCCCGGAACTTTATTCCCGAAGTTCGTTCATCAAAAAATTTAAATGCTGGCAGGTCTTCTGACTTATCCTCTGATTGTTGCCTTCCCGTCGTACAGTAAAAAACAGTGGCGTGAGTAACAATCAACTTAACGGACTTACAGCTGCGGGCACAGTCCCGGTTTTTCACCGGATTCCCTAAACGCATTTATTTGCGTAACCAACGCGGGCAAAGATAAGGAAATTTGGAAAGAATGATGAATATGGATTGCAGATTAACGATTTTTGATTCACCATTCTCGAATCGACATTCTTCATTCAACATTCTTCCGGATACTCAATATCTACCAAAAAAAGTCCTTGTGCAGGAGCTGAAGCACCGGCAGCACCGCGGTCTTTTCGTTCGATGATTTCGCAGAATTGCTGAACAGATAGTTTGCCTTGTCCCACCTCGAGTAAGGTACCAACAACGGCGCGCACCATGTTACGTAAAAAGCGGTCGGCTTTAATAATAAAAATGAGTTGCTGATCTTTTCGAATCCATTCGGCCTGCATGATTTTGCAATTGTTGGTTTTTACGTCGGTATGCAGGCGGCTGAAACTGGTAAAATCTTCATAATCAAAAAGGATTTGAGCTGCTTCATTCATCTTTTCAAAATCAAGCGGTTTCAAATATTTGTGACTAGTTTCAGTTATGAATGGATTTTTTTCGGTGGTAATAAAATAATGATACGTACGCGAAATAGCACTAAAGCGTGCATGTGCTTCACCGCTTACCGGCCATACTTTTTGCACGGCAATATCGGTAGGCAAAAAACTGTTGAGTTTGTATACCACATCGAGGTTTTCGGGAACCGGTTTTTCAACATCGAAATGGAGGATGAAATACGATGCATGTACACCGGTATCGGTACGCCCGGCTCCAACCACTGCTATTTTTTCGCGAAGGATTTTCGATAAGGCATCTTCCATAACCTCCTGAACCGAAACAGCATTGGGCTGAATTTGCCAACCGTGGTAATTGGTTCCTTTATAACTGAGTTGTAAAAAATAGCGTTGCGGCATTGTTTGCATTTAATTTCCTAATTCATATATTTTTTAAGAAATATCTTAAATTTGAAAAATCACAGTGAATCGTTAATTTTGTTAAGTACCTCATATTTTATAACAAAAATACACGACTTAACAATACCATGAAAAATCTCACTACCTTTTTAACACTTTGTCTGGTACTTTTATCGAATTTTTCATTTTCCCAAAACGACGTTATTCTAACGATTAAAGGTCTGCATTCCGATCAAGTAATTCAGCTTGATTCCTTCCTCATTGAAAACCTGACTAAGAATGAGCAACATTTTGTTACCGGAATAGAAAAACGCGAAAGCCATAATTTCAATCTTACTTTGGGCGAATACACGGGAATAATAGAGACGAATAAACTGAACACCTCAGAATCGCTTCAATTGCTTGAAAACAAACCGGGAAGCCTACAACTCCGTTATACAAAGACTACACCAACAAAAGTAAATATTGGTATTTATAATTTGGGAGGTCAGAAACTTTACAATTCTCAACGCGAGCTTAGCATGAATTCAAATATTATTGACATCAAACTAACTAAAAACAACATATTTTTAATCCATGTTTCGGGCAACACCTTTTCGCAAACATTTAAATCTTACGGCAGTATCGAAAAGGATAACGCAATAGCAATCAACACCTATTATAAAAATGTAAATCAAAAATCAGGAAATACAACTTCTGATAGATTTCTTAATTTTAACCCCGGAGATCAAATACGGGTCACCGCCTTTGTTAAAGACTTTCATTCACTACCTATAACCAAAACAGTAAGTAATTCGGAAACATTTAATTGCACATTTATTGATAGCGACACAAGTGGCCTTTATGTTGATGCGCGTGATACAACAGATTATAAGTGGATAAAAATTGGCGATCAGATTTGGATGGCTGAAAATTTAAGATTTGAAGCGAATGCGAATTGCTGGTTGCCGGAAAATCCGGAGGAAGCCAGATTATATGGCAGATATTACAGCTGGGAAAAAGCAGAAACGAGTTGTCCTGATGGATGGCATCTTCCCACAAACGAAGAATGGGAACATTTGGGTGAATTTATAAGCCAGACTGAAGGGCCTTTTGATAAAGAGGACGATGGCTGGCTTCAAGTCGCACTTTTCTTAAAAGCGACGTACGGATGGGAAAACAGTTGCGGAACAGATGATTACGGTTTTGCAGCCTTTCCCGGAGGAACAGCAACAAATGCAGGATTCTTCTTAACAAATTATTCAAGCCATTGGTGGACAGCAACTGAAAGCAATGAGAATGAGGCGATAAGTCGATTCATGGACAAAGCCAGCAATCATAAATTAGGATTTACAAAAACAGGGAAAACAATAGGTTTAAGTGTAAGATGCCTGAAAGATGATGAGTAAAAGCAGAAATAAAAGCTCTCTGCATTTACACTCAGTTATGAAAGAAATCATCCATAATCAATATCATTTCTTCACATAAAAAATTTTCAGAAAAACTGTCAGTTTTCTAATTTACTGAATCTCAAAAACTTCCAAAAACAAACTCCAAACACAATGACAATCAGACATATAAGACTGATTTTTTTGCAGATTTTACACACTGGTATTCTTTTTGATTTATGATAAATGTGAACGTTAAATAAATTGTTTAACCATTAAAGTAAAAGGAGGATAAAGTCATGAAACTAGCAAAAAGAAACGAACCGTATTATCCATCATTCTTCGATAGATTTTTCAATAATGAACTGATGGATTGGGATTACTCAAACTTTTCGAGTACCAACACTTCGTTACCTGCAGTAAATGTAAAAGAAACCGATGATGATTTTGTTATTGAGGTTGCGGCTCCGGGAATGGATAAAAACGATTTTAAAGTAAACTTTAAAAACAATGTTCTCACCATTTCTTCAGAAAAGAAAAACGAAACTGAAGAAAAAAAAGAGAGCTACACCCGAAGAGAGTTTAGTTATCAATCGTTCCAACGTTCGTTCACGGTAGCAGAAAATGCCGTAATCGGCGATAAGATTTCAGCAAAATACGACAATGGAATTTTACATATTACACTGCCAAAACGCGAAGAGCTAAAACCACAACCGGAAAGACAAATTAAAATCGCTTAATCATTACAACAAAGTCGCTCAGTTTTTATCTGGGCGACTTTTATTTTTAAAACATAGTAACGTCTCGATCAGGCTCAGCGGCAGTCCACTGTACTGACTTACTCACCCATTGTTCAGCAGCCTTCATAGTAGTAAATGGCATCGATTCATAACCTTTATCCCGCATTTGTATCAGCATCGGGTAAACTATGTCATCCGGATGCTCGGTAATAAAAGCTATTCTTCTTTTCCCAAAAACATCAGGTAAATTTTGGTAAAAATCGGCAATTTCGATGTACCTGCCCGGTTCGAAACCAAAATGAGCCGAACGGTAGTCCATAATAAAACCTAAAGTATCAGAAGGTATCAAATTCTGTTCTATGGCTGAGAACCATGAATTCTTAATGTCTTCTACTGAAATTAAACCAATATAATACCTGTATAAAATACGATCTTTGTAATCGATCGTATATTTCGATGCATCCATTTAATGTCCTATTTTAACACTTGTCCCGCAGTAAATTTAAAAAAAAGCATTTGCCTCCTTAACCAAACTCTGTTTCTTTTATGAATACTTATTAGTTAGTTAACAATAAATTATTATTAATTATATTGACATGGTATGCCAAACAAAATATGACATATGGAGATTGCTAAACAGGTAAAACTTTAATACACAACAAATATTTGCACTTAATTCTTTATTAACTCTTTATAAATTCATTTAATACTTAAAATTTTTTAACACAATTAAAGGCTTTTTATATTTGCAATCGTTTATTTTCGTGCTTTCGAAAAATAAGACGACAAATTTTAAAAATGAGTATTGAAATTCCAGCCTGGAGTTAAAAATCAGAAGGAAATTAAATATTCGACAATTGAAAATTTCCTCCGTCTTCAGGTCAAGTTTAAAAACCGGAAAAACTCAAGACAAACAAAATAATAAGACAATAATTTAGATTAGCACAGGAATATGAATCAAACAGTTGATATTAAAGAATTAAACGAAAGAATTCAGAAAGAGAGTTCGTTTGTGGATATGATTTCCATGGAAATGAATAAAGTAATTGTTGGACAAAAACATTTAGTAGAAAGCCTGCTGATCGGGTTATTGTCAAACGGGCACATCCTCTTGGAAGGTGTTCCGGGGTTGGCAAAAACCCTGGCCATCAAATCTCTTTCGCAAACCATCAGCGCTAAATTTTCACGAATCCAGTTTACGCCCGACTTACTTCCGGCCGACGTTTTGGGAACGATGATCTACAGCCAGAAAAAAGAAGAATTCAGCATTAAAAAAGGGCCTATTTTCGCCAACTTTGTACTTGCTGATGAGATTAACCGTGCTCCGGCAAAAGTTCAGTCGGCTTTGCTCGAAGCGATGCAGGAACGTCAGATCACGATTGGGGACGAAACCTTTAAACTCAGCGAACCTTTTCTGGTAATGGCAACTCAAAACCCGATTGAGCAGGAAGGTACTTATCCGCTTCCAGAAGCGCAGGTCGACCGTTTTATGCTGAAAGTGGTTATCAACTATCCGAAAAAAGAGGAGGAACGCCAGATCATTAATCAGAATCTTTTGGCTCAATTCCCGGAAACGACTACTATTTTGAAACCGGAAGACATTATTAAAGCGCGTAACGTGGTTAAAGATGTTTACATGGACGAGAAAATTCAGAAATACATTGTTGACATTGTATTTGCCACACGTGAGCCCAACGAATATGGCCTGGAAAAATATTCAGACATGATTTCTTACGGAGCTTCGCCAAGGGCAGGAATCAGCCTGGCACAGGCGGCTAAAGCATTCGCATTTATTAAACGTCGCGGGTATGTTATTCCAGAAGATGTTCGTGCGGTTTGTCCCGATGTATTGCGCCACCGTATTGGATTAAGCTACGAGGCAGAAGCCAACAATATTACGCAGGAAGAAATTATTACTGATATTCTGAACCAGGTAGAAGTACCTTAAAACAAGTCGCAGTTTACAGTTGTTCAATTTTAAAAATTGAACTTTAAACTTTAAACTTTAAACTCTTCTATGGAGACAACTGATTTATTAAAAAAAGTACGGAAGATTGAGATAAAAACACGTGGTTTGTCGCGCAATATTTTTGCCGGCGAGTACCACAGTGCATTTAAAGGGCGGGGTATGGCATTTTCCGAAGTGCGCGAATACCAGTTTGGCGACGACATCCGTAATATCGACTGGAACGTTACTGCCCGTTACAGTCATCCGTACGTTAAGATATTTGAAGAGGAACGCGAACTTACCGTGATGTTGCTGATTGATGTAAGTGGTTCGCGCGAATTTGGTTCGTTCGAAAAACTGAAAAAGAATGTAATCACCGAATTGTCGGCTATTCTTTCTTTCTCTGCTATTCAGAACAACGATAAAATCGGGGTTATTTTCTTTTCTGATAAGATTGAAAAGTTTATTCCTCCTAAAAAAGGGAAAAGCCATATTTTACGTATTATTCGCGAATTAATAGACTTTTACCCTGAAAGTAAAGGGACCAACATCAGCGAAGCCGTGCGCTACCTCACCAACGCCATAAAAAAACGTTGTACAGCCTTTATAATATCCGATTTTATGGATGATAATAAAGAGTTGGAACTGGCACTTACCATTGCCAACAACAAGCACGATATGGTAGCATTGAACATTTACGACGAACGCGAGACTGAGCTTCCGTCAATCGGAATGATCAAACTAAAAGATGCTGAAAAAGGCAACTATGTTTGGGTCGACAGCAGCTCACGAAAAACCCGTAAGCTATATGCCGACTGGTGGATTAACCATATGGGCCGACTCGATGTGATGTTCAAAAAATCCGGTGTCGATTATGTTTCTATCGATACCAACGAAGACTATGTAAAATCGTTAATGACCCTGTTTCGGAAACGGGCATTAAAATAGATTAGGATGAAATTAAAAAATAAAATATTAATCTTGAATAATACACAGTTCGACTCCGCTCACTGTGAAAGTCACCCTTCGACTCCGCTCAGGATGACAAGAATTGGAGCTAAACTGCTATTTATTCTTGCGTTATTTTTGTTTGCCGGAACGGTGCAGGCGCAACGGGTTAAAGCTACTGCCAGCCTCGATTCTACAAAGATATTAATCGGCGACCAGGTGAAACTGTTCCTGGAAGTGGATCACCCGAAAGACATGGAGGTTCAATTCCCTGCAGTACCAGATACGATTGTAGATTTAATAGAAGTCATCAGCCGCTCGGGTATCGACACCTTTGAACTGGACGATGAAGAGTTCATAAAACAAATCCAGTCGTATACCATCACCTGTTTCGACAGCGGAAGTTACCGCATTCCGCCATACTGGTTTAAAGTGAGTGTTGACGGCGAAATCGATTCAGTGCCCAGTAATGGTGTTACCTTGGATGTTTTTACCATGCAGATTGACACCACAAAAGGTCCGACGGATATAAAAATGCCTTATGGTGCGCCACTTACTTTAAAAGAAGTTTCGCCTTATATTCTGGGTGTAATTTTAATTGGTGCCATAATTTTCTTCCTGCTCTATTCTATTAAAAGGAAGAAAAACAATAAGCCAATATTTGCCCGTCCGCAAAAACCCAAAGAGCCGGCACACATTGTCGCACTCAGGGAGCTGGATCGAATTAAGTCTGAAAAAGTATGGCAAAAGGGAAAAACAAAACAATATTACAGCGAGCTCACCGATGCCCTCAGGATTTATATTGACGACCGTTTTGGAATAAGGGCAATGGAGCAAACCACAGATGAAACTGTTGAAAGTTTCCGCATTCAAAAAGGCTTGATAAATGAAAAACATTTTACGAACCTGACCCAACTTTTACAGTTGGCCGACCTCGTAAAATTTGCCAAATATCAGCCACTGCCCGACGACGATAATATGTCGCTGGTTAATGCTTATTTCTTTGTGAACGACACGAAAAAAGATGAGCCAAAGAAAGTTGAGAGCAAAAGCAAAGGCGAAGACAAGGGAGAAGAAGATGATGATGTTGAAGAAGTTGTGATAAAATAGAAGAAGATGTTTGAAGGATTAACATTTAAAAACCCTGAACTTTTCCATATTCTGTGGGTGTTGGTACCCATGGTTGCATGGTATATATTCAGGCAGAAAAGATTTACCGCAAGCATCCAGGTTTCATCCACTGCTTCGGTATTTAAAGCCCCAAAAACAGTACGGCATTATTTACGCCACCTGGTGTTTGTTTGCCTGCTAATTTCCATCGGATTTTTCGTGGTTGTTTTAGCACGCCCGCAATCATCTAAAAACTGGGAAAAAAGTGAAACTGAAGGTATCGACATCGTAATTGCACTCGACATTTCGAGTTCGATGCTGGCGCAGGATTTCCAGCCCGACCGTTTGGAAGCAGCCAAAGATGTGGCTATGGAATTTATTTCAGGACGTGAATATGACCGAATGGGACTCGTGGTTTTTGCAGGTGAAGCGTTTACACAGTGTCCGCTTACAACTGACCGTGCTGTTCTGCTGAACCTATTTAAAGATATAAAAAGTGGCATTATCGAAGACGGAACTGCTATCGGTAACGGACTGGCAACAGCGGTTGCCCGCTTAAAAGACAGCGAAGCAATCAGTCGTGTTGTTATCCTCTTAACCGACGGAGAAAATAACCGTGGAGAGGTTGCGCCGGTCACTGCTGCTGAGATTGCTAAAACCTTTGGAATCCGCGTTTATACAGTTGGTGTGGGAAGCATTGGAACGGCTCCCTACCCGGTTCAAACACAATTTGGAGTTCAGTTGCGCGACATGCCGGTTAAAATCGACGAAGAAACCCTGCAGGAAATTTCGTCGCTTACCGACGGAAAATATTTCCGTGCAACCAGCAACAGCAAATTAGAAGAAATTTATAAAGAAATTGATGCGTTGGAAAAATCAAAAATTGAGGTTCGCGAATTCAGCCGCAAATCGGAAGAATTTATGCCTTTTGCCTTGCTTGGGGCACTGTTTTTGATAGCAAGTTTATTCCTGCGCGTAACCATTTTTAGAAGTATCCCATGAGTTTGTTTTGAATTTATTTTTTAGAGATATTATGATGAATTTTTTATTTAGACAACGGAAAATGGACGAGAATAGCAGTAGCTATTTAAGGAGATTTTTCGGTAGGATAAATGAAAAAGTCGCATAATAGAATAAAAGGATAAGTTCAATACATACTCTGTGAAATGATTAAAGTATGGAAATGTTTAGATTTGGAAATATTGAATATTTATGGGGATTGCTAATAATTCCACTGTTGACTGTCTTTTTTATTATGTCACGAATCTCTCGCAGGCGGGCATTGAAAAAATTTGGACAGCAGGAAATTTTGGGGCAATTAATGCCATATAGCTCAAAAAACCGCCCGGTAGTAAAATTTATGATCTTAATGCTGGCATTGGCATTTTTTATTGTTGGAATTGCTCGTCCGCAATTTGGATCGAAGCTAAAAACCGTTAAACGCGAAGGTGTTGAGTTGATCATCGCTCTCGACGTTTCAAACAGTATGATGGCCGAAGATATTCAGCCCAATCGTTTGGAACGTGCAAAAAGAGCTATCTCACGCCTGACTGACAGGTTAAAAGATGATAAAATCGGGTTGATTGTTTTCGCCGGCGATGCTTACACTCAGTTACCTATTACCAGCGATTATAATTCAGCAAAACTGTTTTTAAATTCGGTGAATACGCAGATCGTTCCCAAACAAGGTACTGCAATTGGTGCAGCCATCGATCTGGCACGACGTTCATTCACACCCAACGGAGAAGCCAATAAAGCCATCGTAATTATTACCGATGGAGAAAACCACGAAGACGACGCAATGTCATCGGCCAAAGCTGCGGTTGAAGAAGGTATTATTGTACACACCATTGGAATGGGTTTACCTTCCGGATCTCCAATTCCGGTATTACGAAACGGACAAACCGATTACCTGAAAGACCGCGACGGAAATGTAGTTGTTACTAAGTTAAATGAACAGATGCTGGAACAGATTGCAGCTGCCGGAAACGGAATTTATGTAAGAGCGAACAATGCACAGGTCGGACTGAATGCCCTGTTCGATGAAATAAATAAAATGGAAAAACAGGAAATGGAATCACGTACTTATTCGGAGTACGACGACCAGTTCCAGTATTTCTTTGCAGTTGGATTGTTTTTGTTGTTGCTTGAATTTGTGATTCTTGAACGCAAGAACAAGTATTTGAAGAATATTAAATTATTTGGATAAAAAGGATGGAAGTTGGAAGCTAGGAGCAAGAAGACTTCAAGTGACCAATGCCAATTGATTAAAGACAATTGAAATGAGAAAAGCATATTTCATATTATTTCTACTAACAATTTCCGTTGTTGCTTTCGGGCAAAACGAGAGGAAATTTATCAGAAACGGGAACAAGCTGTTTATGGAAGCGGTTCGTGATACCACTAAAATCGATTCTGTAAAATTCAGTAATGCTGAAACAGAATACCTGAAAGCACTTGAAAAAAGGCCGGAAGATTTGAAGTGGAATTACAACCTTGCCGATGCTTTGTACAAACAACAACGATTTGAAGAAGCCGAAAGTAAATTCACTGAGCTGTCTGAAAAAATGGATGAACCGGTTGAGCGAGCCCGTGCGAATCATAACTTGGGTAATACACAGCTGATGCAAAAGAAACTGGACGAAAGTATTGAATCGTACAAAAAAGCTTTACGCGAAAATCCCGACGATCTTGAAACCAAATACAACCTGGCTTATGCACAGATGCTGAAAAAACAACAGGAACAACAACAGCAGCAAAATAAAGATCAAAATAAGGACCAGAACAAAGATCAAAACAAGGATCAGAATAAAGACAAGAACGATCAGAATAAAGATAACCAGGATAAAAACAAGGACCAGAATAAGGATCAGAACAAAGATCAGCAAGATCAGAATAAAGATCAGAACAAACAAAATCAGAATCAGAACAAAGATCAAAATAAAGACCAGCAACAAAAACAACAACCACAACAGAATAAAATTTCTAAACAGGATGCTGAACAATTGTTGCAGGCCTTACAGAATGACGAACGCGACATTCAGGATAAAGTGAAGAAGGCAAAAGCCGCAAAGGCAAAACGAGCACGCACTGAGAAAGAATGGTAGAAAAACAGTAATCAGTCGCAGTCACAGTCACAGTTTGCAGTCCTACTAATGACCAATGACTACAGACCAATGACTAACAAAAATTTAAAGATTACTGATTATAAGGCAACAATAAAAAGCAATTAAACAAAAACAATAATTTTGTAGGCTTTCATACGATGATGAAGAAACTGATAACATATATTTTTCTTTTTTGCGCGGTATTGACTGCACATGCTGAAAAAACAAAATTCACCATGTCGGCACCCAATGCTGTGGAAACAGGACAACAATTCCGGCTGAGTTTTTCGTTAAACGAAAGGGGAAATAATCTGCAACTCCCTCCCGGATTAAGCGATAATTTCCAGATTTTGATGGGCCCCAGCACAGGCCAGTCAACAAGTATTCAAACTATAAACGGGAAAACCACCACAACGGTAAATTACTCGTACACTTATATTTTAAGGGCTAAAAAGGAAGGTACTTTTGAAATCCGTCCAGGATCGGTTGAAGTGAATGGTAAAATTTTCGAATCAAATTCCCTGAAAATACAAGTGGTAAAAGCCCAGGCAAATAAAGGTCAGCAACAACAGGGAGGTGGAAATACTCAGTCGCAGGGAGGAACACAAAATGTTCAGCTGGATAAAGATAACCTGTTTGTTAAAGTTGATTTGAGCAAACGAAATGCATACCGGGGAGAACAAATTATTGCCACCGTAAAATTATATGTAAATCCGAATGTTCCTATTTATAATTTTGACGAGGTGAATCTGCCAACTTACGAAGGTTTTTACACGCAGGACATTGAAATACCTCAGCAAATTAATTTTACACGCGAGGTTTACGACAATAAAATATACCAGGTAGGAATACTGAAGAAAACAATTCTTTTCCCTCAACAGAACGGACGAATAAAAATTGATCCGATTAGTGTTTCCATATTGGTCCGTCAAAGGGTAAAAGCCAGAAGCTTTTTCGATGATTTCTTCGATAACTACAGAACCGTAAAAGCTACAGCAAGCAGCGATGCTGTTACCGTTAATGTAAAGGATCTGCCAACTGCACCCGCCAATTATATGGGCGGAGTTGGTAACTTCAATATTTCTTCTGAAATAAGCAGCGAAAATGTAACCACCAACGACGCGGTTACTCTAAAAGTAAAAATATCGGGTAACGGAAACGTTCGCCTGGTTCGCACACCGGAACTAAAACTACCGACCGATTTTGAAGTTTATGATCCGCGTACAACTGACAATGTCAGCACTTCAGACAACGGTGCTTCCGGAACAAAAACCATTGAGTATCTGTTCCAGCCACGTTTTGAAGGAGATTATACGATTCCGGCTATAAAGTTTGCTTACTTTAATCCGTCAACGGGTAAATATGTAACCAAATCAACACAGGAATACAACTTGCATGTTGAAAAGGGAACAGAAGAGCAGTCAACAACTGTTGTAAGCTCGCTTCGTAAGGAAGATGTTCGTTTGATCGGACAAGACATCCGTTACATTAAGCAGGGCGCCCCGATGTTAAAAATCAAAGGGTCGACTTTCTATGGTAGCCTGACTTTCTACCTTGGTTATTTGATTAGCGCGATATTATTTATTGTTCTTTATTTGGTTTACAGAAAGAAAGCCCGCGAAAATGCCAACATTGCACTGGTACGTAACAAAAAAGCAAACCGAGTTGCCACAAAACGTTTGAAAGCGGCCGCCGGTTATATGAAACAGAATAACAATGAAGCTTTCCACGATGCCATATTAAAAGCATTCTGGGGCTATTTGAGCGACAAACTGGGAATTCCGGTTGCCGATCTGAACCGCGACTCTGCAGTATCGAAACTGAAAGACAGAAACGTAGCTGAAGAGGTAATCAAAGACTTCGAAGAGGTTGTTGACCAATGCGAATTTGCACGATACGCACCGGCTGGAGGTTCTGAGGCACGCCATGATTTGTATAAAAAGGCAGAAACAACAATGAGCCGTTTTGAAAAACAAATTAAACGCTAGTAAAATGAAGAAAATTATATTACTCATATTCGTTATTGCTCCTGTTTTTCTCTTCGCTCAGGAAACGAACGAGCAACTCTGGGAGAAAGCCAATGCATTTTATACCACTGAAGAATATCAGCAGGCTGTTTCAAACTACGAGCAGATTGTAGCCACCGGTGAAGAATCGGCAAAACTTTATTTTAACTTGGGAAATGCTTATTATAAAACAGGAGATGTAAACAATGCAATATTAAATTACGAACGGGCAAAATTACTCGCTCCGAACGACGAAGACATCGATTTTAACCTGAGCATTGCCAACCAGTATGTGGTGACAAAAATTGAAGAGTTACCAAAGCCGTTTTTCCTTCGCTGGAAAACTTCGGTTATCAACAAATTCCCTACCGATACATGGGCTCATATAAGTCTTGGGGCTTTTATACTGTTCCTGTTGTTGTTGGGATTGTTCCTGTTTAGTAAAAGTGTTTCAATTAAACGTATTTCGTTCTGGCTTGGAATTTTATTGATTGCATTTTCCGGATTTACATTTTCGATGGCTGCCCAGCAAAAAAGCAAAATCAACAATCGAAATCATGCCATTGTATTTTGCCCAAGGGTTACAGTTAAAAGTTCGCCAAGCGAAACCGGAACCGATCTGTTCCTGATTTACGAAGGATTAAAGCTGGAAACAACCGACCACCTGGATAAATGGACCGAAATAAAACTGGCCGACGGAAATAAAGGCTGGTTACCGGATTCGTGTATTGTAAGGATATAAAATATTCAAATCCAGCGGATTTGTATGTTTATAGGAAATATTTTGCAGGCAAAAGGTGCGACTCCGGCCGGAGTCGTATGTAAATTGGCACCGTTATTTTCTATAAACATTTGATACCGCTGGCATCAGGAAGTCAAGACTTTCCTTTTCATTTTTAAATCGAACAGAATTATATCAACTTTCAGTGTAAAAGCAAACAACCAAATCCAGCGGATTTGAATGTTTATAGAAAAAACGTTACGTAAAGAAGGTGCGACTCCGGCCGGAGTCGTATGTCAATCGGTAGCAATATTTTCTATAAACATGTGATACCGCTGGCATCATTGATCCTCCAACCATTCAAATAAATATTCATTTTTGAACTGAATTTCAAATGCGTTTAAAAAGGCTAAATATTCTTCTTTAAACGTCTTCTTTCTGTGATGTTCTTTCTGATTCTGAATGTACTGAATTACATCTGTCAATTGAGAATGGCCATAAGAAAATGCACCAAAACCTTCCTGCCAGTTAAACTGAAACCTCGAAAATTGTCTTTCTTTAATAAAAGCACACGACGACTTTTTTACTTCCCTTACCAAATCAGAAAGACAACAAGTTGGTTTCATCCCGATGAAGAAATGAATATGATTGCTTTTGCCATTTATTGCCAGCAATTTTTGCCATTTATTCTGAATCGTCCCGGTTATATATTTGTACAATTCTTCTTCCCATTCTGCTTTTATCAATGCATCCCGGTTTTTTACGGCAAAAACTACCTGTATATAAATTTGTGTGAATGTATCGGCCATATCAATTAAATCAATGTGAAACAATTAAAGGTACAAAATCAAACAACCAAATCCAGCAGATTTGAATATTTATAGAAAAGGTTATGCGTAGAAAAGGTTCGACTCCGACCGGAGTCGTATGTTTATTGGCATTGTCATTTTCTATAAACATGTGATGCCGCCGGCATCAGAGTAATCTTAAAAGATTAGCCCATATATGCACGCCAGCAATGTGACCAAGGTTACATTCTTCTTCCCAATAAAAAACGTAATTTATAACAAAACGAATCAATAACTAAAAAACCTTATGAAAAAAACAATTCACTTCATTGTGCTACTTATAGAATGACTATTTGCCCTGGAATTTCCGGATTCCTTTTCTTAAAAAAACAAGGAATCTACCTTTGACATGGATGACTATAATTTAGTATCTTAATTATATTCAATTTAATTAAAGAGTGATAGTTAAATTCTATCGCCTCCCAGTCAACAATTTACGACTTGTTTTGTTAGAGAAATCGACAAATAATACGCCGACAATTTTCAAAAAAACTAAAATCTTATGTTTGATTTAGACCTTATAAAAAAAGTGTACTCAGAACTACCTGAAAGGGTAAAAAAAGCAAAAACAGTTCTGAACCGTCCAATGACTTATGCAGAAAAGATCCTTTACTCTCACCTGTTTTCAGCACAGGAATTAGCTGTGTTTAACCGTGGTGCCGATTATGTTGATTTTGCTCCCGACCGTGTAGCTATGCAGGATGCAACTGCTCAGATGGCACTTCTGCAATTTATTAATTCGGGTAAAAAACAAACGGCCGTCCCATCAACAGTTCACTGCGACCACCTGATTCAGGCACAGGTTGAAGGGAAGACTGACTTAGGTGTGGCAAAAAATGCCAATGCAGAGGTTTACGATTTTCTTGAATCAGTGTCGAATAAATATGGAATCGGTTTCTGGAAACCGGGAGCAGGAATTATTCACCAGGTAGTTTTGGAAAATTATGCCTTCCCGGGAGGAATGATGATCGGAACCGACTCGCACACCGTTAACGCGGGTGGTTTAGGGATGGTTGCAATTGGAGTAGGTGGCGCCGATGCCGTGGATGTAATGGCAGGAATGGCCTGGGAATTAAAGATGCCAAAAATGATTGGTGTTAAACTTACCGGAAAACTAAGTGGCTGGGCCGCACCAAAAGATGTGATATTAAAAGTAGCCGGAATTCTTACTGTGAAAGGAGGAACAGGCGCAATCATTGAGTATTTTGGTGAAGGTGCAAAATCGCTTTCAGCAACTGGAAAAGGCACTATTTGTAACATGGGTGCCGAAGTGGGCGCAACAACCAGTATTTTCGCTTACGACGAAAGTATGGAACGCTATTTACGTGCTACCGGTCGTGCCGATGTAGCTGATCTCGCTAATGGAATAAAAGAAAATCTGGATGCAGATGCCGAGGTTTATGCCAATCCTGAACAATATTACGACGAAATCATCGAAATCAATCTTTCAGAACTGGAACCACACGTAAACGGGCCTTTCACTCCCGATCGTGCCACACCAATTTCTGAAATGAAAAAAGAAGCAGAAGCCAATGGCTGGCCTTTGGAGGTTTCGGTTGGATTGATTGGAAGTTGTACCAACTCATCGTACGAAGATATTTCACGGGCAGCATCAATTGCCAAACAGGCAGAAGAAAAAGGCTTGATTACCAAAGCAGAATTCACGATAACTCCCGGTTCGGAGCAGGTTCGATACACCATTGAACGCGATGGTTTTATCGACACTTTTGAAAAAATCGGAGGAAAAGTTTTTGCCAATGCCTGCGGTCCTTGTATTGGACAGTGGGCCCGCCCCGGAGCAGAGAAAGAAGAAAAAAATACAATAGTTCACTCTTTCAACCGCAACTTCTCAAAACGTGCTGACGGAAATCCGAATACTCACGCGTTTGTGACGTCTCCGGAATTGGTAACGGCGCTGGCGATTGCCGGGCGACTGGATTTTAATCCGGCAAAAGATACATTAACCAATAAAGATGGCGTTGAAGTAAAACTGGATCTGCCAACTGGCGATGAACTACCAACCAAAGGATTCGATGTTGAAGATCCGGGGTATCAGGCACCGGCCGAAGACGGATCAGATATTGAAGTGAATGTTTCACCCGAGTCGAAACGTTTACAATTATTATATCCATTTGAAGCCTGGGATAAAACAAACATCAACGGGGCCAGACTCTTAATAAAAGCACAGGGCAAGTGTACCACTGACCACATTTCTATGGCCGGTCCTTGGCTACGATTCCGCGGGCATCTCGATAATATTTCAAATAACATGTTGATTGGTGCCGTTAACGCATTTAACGGCGAAACCAACAAAGTGAAAAACCAGCTTACCGGCGAATACGATTCAGTTCCGGCCGTACAACGCAAATACAAAGCGTTTGGAATTCCAACGGTTGTAGTAGGCGACCAGAACTACGGTGAAGGCTCGTCGCGCGAGCATGCAGCCATGGAACCACGCCATTTGGGAGTGAAAGCAGTAATCGTAAAATCGTTCGCACGAATCCACGAAACCAACCTGAAAAAACAGGGAATGTTGGGACTGACATTTGATAACGAAAATGATTACGACCTGATTCAGGAAGACGACACTTTCAACTTTGTTGATCTGGTTGATTTTGCTCCGGGCAAACAGTTAACAGTTGAGGTAGTTCATGCAGATGGATCTTCGGATACCATTAAACTGAACCACACCTATAATCAGCAACAAATTGATTGGTTTAAAGCCGGTTCAGCGTTGAATTTAATAAAACAACAAAATGCATAAAGATTTCTCGCAAAGACGCTAAACCGCTAAATTTTAATCTTTACGTATTTGCGACTCTGCGAGAGCTTTTTATCTCATCATAACCAGTAAATTAATTGAATACGACTATGCAAAAAATTAAAGTTCAAAATCCGGTTGTCGAGCTCGACGGTGATGAAATGACCCGGGTAATTTGGGATTTCATCAAACAAAAATTAATTCTTCCCTATCTTGATATCGATCTGAAATATTACGATCTGGGAATAGAGAGCCGCGATGCCACCGACGACAAAATAACAATAGACGCAGCCAATGCCATTAAAGAACACGGTGTTGGGATAAAATGCGCCACCATTACCCCCGATGAAGTCCGCGTGCAAGAGTTTGGACTGAAACATATGTGGAAATCACCCAACGGGACCATCCGTAATATTTTAGGAGGAACGGTATTTCGTGAACCGATCATGATTTCCAATATTCCACGATTGGTACCGGGCTGGAAACAACCTATTTGCATTGGGCGCCATGCTTTTGGAGACCAGTATAAGGCTACTGATTTCCGAACAAAAGGGAAAGGTACACTTACAATTACATTTACTCCCGAAGACGGAAGAGAACCGGTTGAGCACAAAGTTTACGACTTTGAAGGAAATGGGGTTGCCATGGCCATGTACAATACCGACGAATCTATTCTTGGTTTTGCACGGTCGTGTATGAACCAGGCGCTCGACAAAAAATGGCCTTTGTACATGTCGACAAAAAATACCATTTTGAAAGCTTACGACGGTCGTTTTAAAGACCTCTTTCAACGGGTTTACGAAAATGAATACAGAGATAAATTCGAGGCTGCAGGAATCTGGTACGAGCACCGTTTAATCGACGATATGGTTGCAGCTGCCTTAAAATGGGAAGGTGGTTTTGTTTGGGCGTGTAAAAACTACGACGGCGATGTACAAAGTGATACCGTTGCCCAGGGTTTTGGTTCGCTCGGGTTAATGACTTCCACATTAATAACTCCCGATGGAAAAACCATGGAAGCCGAGGCTGCTCACGGAACAGTTACACGGCACTTCCGTCAGCACCAGCAGGGAAATCCAACCTCCACAAATCCCATTGCATCGATTTTTGCATGGACACGTGGTTTGGCTTTCCGTGGAAAACTCGACGAAAATGAAGAGCTGATCCATTTTGCACATACTTTGGAACAAGTTTGTGTTGAAACCGTAGAATCGGGCAAAATGACTAAAGATCTGGCCTTGATCATTCACGGAAGAGAATTGCAAAAAGAACATTACCTGACAACAGAACAGTTTCTGGAAGCATTGGATGAGAATTTACAGGCAAAACTGAATTGAAATTAGCACGCAGATACAACAGATAAAAAATACAAAACTGAGGGAAAAAATTAAATCCTCTTGAGAATTAAAAAATGAGAGAAAAAACAAGAATAATCGATGGGAAACTGGTAGTGCCAAATTACCCTGTTATTCCGTTTATTGAAGGCGATGGAATTGGGAAAGATATTACAGATCCTTCACAACGGGTAATTGATGCTGCCGTTGCAAAAGCCTATGGCGATTCAAAAAAAATTATCTGGAAAGAGGTATTCGCAGGTGAAAAAGCATACCATGAACTGGGCACTTACCTGCCGGATGAAACCATTGAAGCTTTTAAAGAACACCTCATCGGGATAAAAGGACCATTGCAAACTCCGGTTGGAGGAGGAATCCGTTCGCTGAATGTGGCACTGCGACAAACGCTGGATTTATATGTTAACGTTCGTCCGGTTCGCTGGTTTAAAGGTGTGCCCTCTCCCATTCGATATCCGTCGATGGTTGACATGCACATTTTCCGCGAAAATACAGAAGATATTTATGCCGGAATCGAATACATGGCCGGCGATGAAATGACTAAAAAATTTCGCGAATTTCTGATAAATGAAATGGGAGTCGACAAAATCCGTTTCCCGGAAACCTCATCATTTGGAGTAAAACCCATTTCGAAAGAAGGATCTGAACGATTAACAAAAGCTGCAATTAAATATGCCATTCAACGCCGGTTACCTTCTGTAACGATTGTTCATAAAGGAAACATTATGAAGTTTACCGAAGGAGCGTTTAAAAACTGGAGCTACGATCTGGCTGAAAATGAATTCGCTGAGCAAACATTTACCTGGCGTCAGTACGAGGCCATTAAAAACAAAAAAGGAGAACTTGATGCCAACAAAGCTCTCGATGAAGCAAAAAAATCAGGAAAAGTAATTGTAAAAGACTGCATTACTGATGCTTTCCTTCAGGAATCGTTATTACATCCGTGGGATCACTCGGTAATTGCAACTATGAACCTGAATGGCGATTACGTTTCTGATCAGTTGGCAGCCATGGTCGGAGGAATCGGAATTTCTCCCGGAGCCAACATCAATTACAAAAGCGGCTACGCCATATTCGAAGCAACACACGGTACTGCCCCCAATATTGCCGGAACCGGAAAAGCAAATCCTGGTTCGCTAATACTTTCCGGCGTAATGATGCTGGAATACATGGGTTGGAACGAAGCAGCAGAATTTGTATACGACGCAATGGAACATGTTTTTGCAAAACGCAGGGTAACCAGCGATTTACATGCTCAAATGGAGGGAGCTACACTTTTGAGCACTTCAGAGTTTGCAGATGCCATAATTCGAAGCATTCACTAATAAATAATTAAATCAATAAAATAAAGACAGATGGAATACATTAAGTACAGATTTTATCAAAAAGCGAATAAATGCGCTAAGGAGTTTCAAAGACTCAAAGCAGAACACGCTGACACCGTTCTCGGACAAGTAACACTCGGACAAGTATTAACTGGAATGAAAGGAATACCGCTCTTGGTAACCGATACTTCAAAACTTGATCCTGAAGAAGGAATTCGATTTAAAGGATATTCAATTCCTGAATTACGCGAAAAGTTACCAAAAATAAATCCAGAAGGGGAACCGATTCCGGAAGGATTGCTCTATTTAATGCTTATCGGAGATATCCCTTCGCAGGAAGATGCTCTGAACCTGTCGAGAGATTTAGCTACACGAGCTCACGTTCCGCAGCATACTTTTGACGTAATTGACGCAATGCCAAAAACATCGAAACCGATGACGCAGTTTAGCGCTGCAATTCTGTCGATGGCAACAGAATCAACTTTCCAGAAAGCATACCGGGCAGGTGTGAATAAAAAATATTTCTGGGATGCTACGTACGAAGACGTGATGAACCTAATTGCTCGTTTGCCTCGTGTGGCTGCCTACATTTATCGTCGTCAATTTCACAATGGAGACCACATTGAGCCAAACCCGCGTTTGGACTGGGCTGGCAACTTAGCGCACATGATGGGATTCGATTCGGAAGATATTCGTCGTTTGTTCCGTTTGTACATGATTATTCATGCCGACCATGAAGGAGGAAACGTATCTGCTCACACAGCTCATCTGGTAGGTTCTGCATTAAGTAATCCTTACTACGCTTATTCGGCGGCAATGAACGGATTAGCCGGGCCATTGCACGGACTTGCAAACCAAGATGTTATTTTCTGGATTTTTGAAATGATTGAAGAATTAGATACAGACACACCAACTGATGAACAGGTGGCAGAATACTGTAAAAAGACATTGGAAAGTGGACGTGTAATTCCGGGATACGGACATGCTGTTCTTCGTAAAACGGACCCTCGTTTTACTGCTCAGCAGGAATTTGCCAATAAATATATTAAAGAAGATAAAATGATAAACCTGGCGAACCAGTTGTATAGGGTTGTTCCACCAATTTTAGGTTCAGTTGGAAAAATAAAAAATCCATGGCCTAATGTTGACGCATACAGCGGTTCTCTGCTTTATCACTACGGAATTAAAGAATATACTTTTTATACAGTAATGTTCGGTGTCTCTCGCGCATTAGGAGTTTTGGCCTCGTTGGTTAACGATCGGATTTACGGTATGCCAATTGAGCGCCCAACCTCGCATCCTCTTAGTTGGTTTAGAGAACAAGCAGAGGGAAAAAAGACTGATTGCTAATATTTTAAAGCACCAATATTATTAAGCCGGGTTTCCCCGGCTTTTTTATTCCCCTGAATCCGGCATTTTTTACAAGTCTCATCTCACCGATAAAATTCACCTGTTCAGCATATAAATAATATGCTGGTTAAAGAATCATATCTACTTTTGTTTCAACCAAAAACAATTAACAAAACAAAAATGAAAACTGAAAAGAAAACCATCAGTGAGGTAATGACAGGCACCGGTCGCGAACACATTCCTAACGTATTTTTTAAAATGATGACCTTTACGATGAAGTTGATGGATATCTTCGCCAACCAAGCGAACCAAAATTTCAAAAGGCTTCCAATTAAAAAGGGACAAATTGTTGTAGATTATGGTTGTGGCCCCGCACGATACATTAAAAATGCGTCTAAAACAATTGGTTCGACCGGCAAACTTTGGGCTGTTGATATACATCCATTAGCCATTGAATACGTAAAGCACAAAATAGATAAGTATAAATTGAATAACGTGGAAGCTGTTCTGGCAAATGGTTATTCCTGCCCTATCCCCGATAATTCAGCTGATGTAATCTATGCTCTCGATATGTTCCACATGATTGAAAAACCGGGCGAATTATTATCCGAATTCGCCCGAATGCTTAAACCACAAGGGATTGTTATCATCGAAGACGGTCATCAACCTCGTGAAAATACCATCAAAAAAATTACGAATTCAGAATTGTTTTCTGTCACAGATCAGAACAAATACCATGTTGTTTGTCAATTAAAAAACATATAATATAGATCTTCGTTAACAAAACCTGTGTAACTTTACTCACACAAACTGCTAAACAACATACATTTACACAATTTTCTCATAAAACTTTCATAGCCATTTTTTTGTTAAACTAACAAAACTCAAAAATTCTAATCTTATGAAAGTAGTCGTTCTCGGTGCCGGCATTTCCGGACATACCGCAGCAGCATTTCTCAAAAAAAAATTAGGTAAAAAACACGATGTAATTGTTGTCTCACCAAGCCAGTATTATCAATGGGTACCATCAAATATTTGGGTAGGTGTTGGCAGAATGACTATTGATCAGGTCCGTTTTAAACTGGAAAAAGTATACAAACGCTGGGGTATCGATTTCCGCCAGGCTAAAGCCACAAACTTTTATCCGGAAGGGAATGCCACCTCTGAAAAGCCTTTCGTGGAAATTGAATACACTTCTCCTGCGAGAAGAGGACAAACCGAAAAAGTAGAATACGATTACCTTGTTAATGCAACAGGCCCGAAACTTAATTTTGAAGCCACTGAAGGACTGGGCCCGGGCAAAAATACAGTTTCTGTATGTTCTTACGATCACGCAGCCCATGCCTGGGAACAGCTAGAGCAAAGCATTAAAAAGATGAAAAAAGGTAAAAAGCAGCGATTCCTCATCGGAACCGGACATCCTATGGCAACCTGCCAGGGTGCTGCATTTGAATATGCTCTGAACATTGCTTTCGAGTTGAGAAAAAGAAAATTGCTTCACCTTGCAGAAATAACCTGGATCTCGAATGAATACGAGGTTGGAGATTTTGGTATGGGAGGAGCTTTTGTAAAACGTGGTGGTTATGTAACATCAACCAAAGTGTTTACAGAATCGGTGTTTGCCGAGAACAATATAAAATGGATAAAACGGGCTGGAGTACATAAAGTTGATCCGGGAAAAGCCTACTATGAAACATTGGACGGAGAAGAGAAAACCATTGAGTTCGACTTTGCCATGCTGATTCCGGGTTTCTCTGGACAACCTTTTAAAGCCTTCGACAAAACAGGTGAGGATATTACATCAAAAGTATTTGCTCCAAATGGCTTTATGAAAGTAGATGCCGATTACACAGCGAAACCATTTGAAGAGTGGAGCATTAACGACTGGCCACAAACTTATCAGAGTCCGGCTTACGATAATATGTACGCTACCGGCATCGCTTTTGCTCCACCGCATTCTATTTCAAAACCGATGAAAAGCCCAAACGGAAGAACTATCTTCCCGGCACCTCCCCGTACAGGGATGCCGTCGGGTGTTATCGGTAAAATTGTGGCAGAAAATATTTCAGAGGGTATTAAAAAAGGAAAATTCGAACACAAACACACCGCGAACATGGGACGGATGGGAGCCGCCTGCATTGTTTCTGCCGGTTATAGCCTTACAAAAGGGTTGGGGGCTACAATGACCGTTTCACCGGTTGTTCCCGACTGGGAAAAATACCCGGAATGGGGACGAAATATCAACTCCACTGTTGGAGAAATCGGAACGGCAGGTCACTGGATAAAATTGTTCCTGCATTACATGTTCCTGCACAAAGCCAAAGGTTATCCTTTCTGGTGGCTGCTGCCGGAGTAGGTCGCAGTAAACAGATTTTTTAATCCAATATTAAGGATCCAACATCAAGTATCTAATATCAAAAAAAATGGAAAAACAAAACAGAGTAACAACCGCATATAAAGACGAATTTTATCCTCCCGTTCCAACCCGCTGGACAAAATTCTGGCGCACCTGCTTCCTGGTTCAAGTCTACCGATTTTTCAGACTTAATTTGAAAATAATGATGATCGTTGTAAAAGGACACTCATAGTAATTAGCTTATATTCAAACAAAAATCCCGACTTGTAAATAAGTCGGGATTTTGTTTATAACTACCTTTCTCTTATAATTCAGTTACAATCTCGCTCAACGATTTTCGGGTTCTATTTTCCAACTCCCTCGTTTTATAGGGTTCATACAAGGAATCCGGGTTACCAAGATATCCTAACACTCCCATACAAACCGGAGAAATATCTTCCAACAGGTTAAACTCTTCCTTCAATTTTTCACCATCAAAACCTGCCATTAAATGGCCATAAACATTTTTACTGGCAGCCTGTAGCAGAAGGTGTGCATTCGCCATGCCCACATCATGCGATGCCCATGGATTAGGGCTGCCGTTAACCGCAAAGGTGTTTCGTTGTAAAGCCACAAATATTACCGGAGCCTGTTTTGTCCATGGCTGATTTCCCGGACTCAACAAATCCCACAATTTTTTATATCCCTCAGACCCCTTTGTTGCGTAAATATACTGCCACGGTTGCTCATTCATAGCACTTGCCGCCCACGATGCAGCTTCAAATATTTCACTAATTACTTCCCGGCTTATTTCTTCACCGGAAAATGCACGCGGACTCCATCTTTTCTGTATTAAAGGGTGTATGTCGTGCCGGTTTTTCGGCTTTTTAATTTCAAGTATTTCCATTTTCAAATATTAATTTAATTCCATGGGAACTTCCATTAGTAATACCCTGGCATTTTGAGAGGCTTTTACTTTCAGCTCATCCACATCCCAAATTCCCAATGCATCACGTTTCCCCAATTTTATTCCATTTACATCAATTTCTCCGTCAATTACCATCAGATAAACTCCGTTATCTTTCTTTTTCAGCGAATAACTATCTCCTGCATCTTTGTCAAAATCAGCTAAAAAGAACCAGGCATCCTGATGGATCCAAACACCCTGATCATTCTTATTGGGCGAAAGTATCTGGTAGAATGTATTCTTCACTGCCACATCGCGGATAGAAATCTGATCGTAACGTGGCTGCACATTTTGCTTGTTTGGGAAAAGCCAAATCTGAAAAAGATTCAGCGAAATTTCAGGATGATGATTAAACTCGCTGTGATAAACGCCCGTTCCAGCACTCATCACCTGAACATCTCCCTGACGAATAACTGCCTGGTTTCCCATGTTATCTTTGTGTTCCAGATCTCCTTCAAGCGGAATGGTGATAATTTCCATATTGTCATGGGGATGTGTTCCAAACCCCTGACCGCCTGCAATAATATCATCGTTCAACACACGCAGAACACCAAAATTCATCTTTTCAGGATTGTAATAGCTGGCAAAACTAAAACTGTGTCGTGCATTAAGCCATCCATGATTAACATGGCCTCGTGAATCTGCTTTATGCAATACTGTTTTCATGATTCTGTTTCCTTTTCTTTTCTGTTTTTTTGTTTCTTGTTGGGTTTAAAGACACAAGGATTTAACCGGCACCAGTTTTTCATGAATTGATATACTGGCACCGGCCGGGGTTTTCCCCACTAAATCCAACCTTCTAATCCTCTCCCCTAATAAACCTCAACCAATTTTTTACTTTTTGCTTATTATTTTTTGGCAGATAAAGTTGTTGGCACCGTTGCAGCAAGTTCGAATTTAATTTCAAATTCATCCTTGATCATGTTGTCGCCCAGGTTACTGAAAAATTTTCCCGAACCATACTGAATATTCCATTTTGTTCTGTCGATAGAAGCAGTCCCTGATGCGGTAACCTTGTTTTCCACAACACTTACGTTGGCAGGGAATGATATCTCGTGTGTGATACCTTTAATAGTTAAGTCACCAACAACTTCCTGCCCGCTTTCTGAACTCTTGATGGAAGTAATCTTAAACGATGCAGTGGGATATTTTTCTACCGAGAAGAAATCTTCAGACTTCAGGTGACCAACCAGTTTATCTTTCCATTCTCCGGACAGATCAGTACACTCAATGCTATTCATTTCCATATTAACTTCGGCTCCAACTACCTTGTTGTTGCTCACGTACACCTGACCATTATCGATAGATAAATACCCTTGGTGTTCGCCGGTTACTTTTTTACCGGTCCAGTAAACCTTGCTTGCTTTTGTGTCAACTTCATATGTCGACTTCTCACCCCTTGTTCCCGATGCAAATACTGAAAAAGTACCTGCAATTACTATTACTATTAATGCTGCTAATTTTTTCATTTTCTTCGTTTTTTTTGATTTGTTTATTAAATACAATGCAAACATATATGGTAATAACAACGAAAAAAATAAACTAGTTTAAGAAAAACACCTTTTTGTCTTTTATCTGTATTTTTAACTAATATTTTTTGAATTAATCGCTTTTACGGGCTCGTTTTGCGAGAATCTTACTCAAAAAAACAGGAGTCACTCCCAGGTATGAAGAAATATGATAATTGGGAAGTCGTTGGATGAGTTCCGGATTTTGTTGGATCAGATCTTCGTAATTTTCGTCAGCAGTTTTAGAAAGTATAGAAACAAATCGTTTTTGAAGGAAAATATATGATTTGCGAATATTAGTTGCCAGATCGAAATAAATATCCGAAAGTTTTCTAAACCCATCTTCGTCGATGGAAAAAACAGAAGTATTTTCAAGGGCATCGATATAATACGAAGTTGGCGATGGAGTTCCCAAATCGCCCAACCACTGCTTTTCTTTGGCAAAAAGAATATTAAATTCCTTTCCATTCCTGTCAATAATATACAAACGTAAAAGCCCCTTTTCGATATAATAATGACGTGTATTGGCCTCCCCTGCCTTCATTACAAATTCCTTTTTCCGAAATGTTTCTTTTCTGAAAAGAGAAGTGATATTCTCTTTCTCATCAGCAGAGAGAGGTTCTTTCTTCAGAATTTCGAAATATTTATGTAGTACAGAGTAATCTTCCACGTTCGTCATTAAAATAAAAACATCTGAAAATTAAGAAAAGATTAAGCGATCACAAATTTTCACACCCAAAATCTAGCGGTATAACTTTTTCTATTGAATCCCGTCAGAAGTAGATGAAAAAGAGGGAAAAGTCGCCATCTCTCAAATTTAAAGAAAGATTTATAACTATATTTGCACTTTGTAAAAATTTTAAAAACTTGTATTTTATGAAGCCGTATTCACTGCATAAAAAACTCTACATACTTTGTGCCCTTTGCCTGTCCTTTTTCATGTTAAAAGCTCAAACACCTGCCGACTGGGTCAATCCTTTTATCGGAACTACAAATTATGGGACAACAAATCCCGGTGCGGTGGTTCCTCGAGGAATGGTATCAGTGGTGCCGTTTAATGTAAGCGGGAACTCGCCTTTGAACAAGCGCGATAAAGATGATGGCTGGTGGTCGACTCCATATTCATGGGACAACAAGTATTTTACCGGCTACTCGCATGTAAACTTAAGCGGTGTTGGCTGCCCCGAACTGGGTGTAATTCTGCTAATGCCCACTACCGGCAAAGTGAATGGCGACCACCAGGAGTATGGTTCAGAAATGAGCAAACAAGTAGCACATCCGGGGTATTATTCCACCTACCTGAACAAATACAAGATTAAAACAGAAGTTTCGGCAACTGAAAGAACCGGTATCAGCCGTTTTACTTTCCCGGCCGGGCAATCGAATATTTTAATTGATCTTGGAAATGGATTGACCAATGAAAGCGGCGCTTCAATAAAAATTGTAAATAACCAGGAAATTGAAGGCTGGCGAATGACAGGAACCTTTTGTTACAACGACGGCACCGAACGACCGGTGTATTTTGTAGCCCGGTTCAGCAAACCTGCCGAACAGTTTGGCGTATGGAAAAAAATGCCTAAAATGGGTCCCGAAGCTGCTTGGTCGTTAACAAGCGATAAAATAAAATACTATAAGAATTTCAAGGCAGAAATGTCGGGCGACAGCATTGGAAGCTGGTTTACGTTCAACACAAAAGCCAATGAAGAAATTTTGGTTGAGGTTGGAATTTCATATGTCAGCATCGACAATGCACGTTTAAATTTGAATCACGAATCGAACAATTTCGAATTTGAAACCACACGCAAACAAGCGGAAAAAAAATGGAATGAAGCACTTTCAACCATCACGGTAAAAGGTGGTACCGACGATCAAAAAACCGTATTCTACACAGGTTTGTACCACATCCAGATTCACCCGAATATTTTAAGCGACGTGAACGGACAATATCCGGCCATGGAATCGTTCGAGATAAAAACACATCCCAATGGCGAACGTTACACCGTATTTTCACTGTGGGATACGTATAGAAATCTGCATCCGTTTATGAGCCTGGCCTTTCCGCAACAGCAGTTAAACGTGGTACAATCGATGATAGAGATGTACGAAGAAAGTGGCTGGCTTCCCAAATGGGAACTAAACAGCACCGAAACACATGTTATGGAAGGCGATCCGGCCATTCCTGTAATTGTGGATACCTGGTTTCGTGGCATCCGCGATTTCGACATTGAAAAAGCTTATGAAGGAATGTTTAAATCGGCAACTCTACCGGGTGCAGTAAACAAACTTCGCCCCGATATCGACCATTATATTTCGCATGGTTACGTTCCGTTAAAAGAACAATACGACAATTCGGTGTCACACGCACTGGAATATTACATCGCCGACTGGAACCTGGCTCAACTGGCCAAGTATCTGGGAAAAGAAAATGATTACGAACGCTTTTTGAAACAATCGCAAGGCTATAAAAATTACTATTCTCCAGAATTTGGAATGTTACGCCCGAAACTTGAAAACGGCGAGTTTATGCCCGATTTTAATCCACGGCAAGGTGAAAACTTTGAACCAAGTCCCGGATTCCACGAAGGAAACGCTTACCAGTACACTTTCTGCGCCCAGCACGATATAAAGGGTATGATTGCTTTGAACGGCGGGAAAAAAAATTTCGTAAAAAAATTGCAGGCAATCTTCGACGATGGTCATTTTGATATGGCCAACGAACCTGATATTCACTATCCCTGGCTTTTCAACTACGTAAAAGGCGAAGAATGGAGAGCTCAAAAAGAGTTGAACCGGTTAATGGCTACTTATTTCAAAAATGCACCTGACGGACTTCCCGGAAATGACGACACCGGAACTATGTCGACATGGATTGTTTATTCCATGATGGGATTTTACCCGGTACTTCCCGGCGACATGAATTATGCTGTTGCGTCACCTGTTTTTGATGAAGTAAAAATTCAACTGGATCAAAATTTCTATCCGGGGAAAGAGTTGATCATTAAAAATACCGGAAGCGGAGAAAAAATTAAAAGCATTAAACTCAACGGAAAAACACAAAAGTCATTTTTTGTAAATCATGCTGATTTGGTGAATGGCGGCACGTTGGAGATAAAACATTAATAAAGGCAAAAGGAAAAAGCTAAAAGTAAAAAGAAAAGATTCCGAATACTTGATGCGTAAGGGTTAGAACTTGATGCTAAATTCTCGAAACTCGCAGCTAAAAATTCAAAACATGAAACAACTATCAATACTACTTCTTGCAGTCGCCTTATTTGCCTGCACCAAAAAGGAAACACCAACCGCTGAAAAACTCACTCAATATGTGAACACATTTGTTGGAACCGACGGACCGGGAAATACGTATCCCGGAGCAGTTGTTCCTTTTGGAATGGTGCAGTTGAGTCCCGACAATGGGTTGGGTGGCTGGGATCGAATTGCCGGCTATTTCTGGCCCGACTCCACCATTGCAGGATTCAGCCACACCCATTTAAGCGGCACCGGTGCCGGCGATATGTACGACCTGTTATTGTTTCCAACCAACTCTCGTTTTACCGATGACCTGTGGCCCGATCAAAAGGCTTATCGCCCCTACTCCAAATTCAGTCACGATAACGAAGAGGCTTCGCCCGGTTATTATGAAGTACTTTTGGAAAGTTCGGGTATTGAAGCCGAATTAACCACTACTGATCGTGTTGGAATGCACCGCTACACTTTTCCCGAAGATGCAGAAAGCAAAATTATTCTTGACCTTGGTTATGCCTTAAACTGGGATGCTCCAACCGAAACCACAATTAAAATTGAAAACGATCATACCATTTCCGGAGTACGCAAATCAACCGGCTGGGCCAAAGTTCAACACGTATTTTTTGTTGCCGAATTCTCGAAACCGTTCGAAAATATAAAACTGACTCCTCAAACCGATCAGATAAACGATTCAGAAGTTAGAGGGAAAAAGGCCCGCTTTGAAACTACTTTCAGCACAACAGAAGGAGAACATATCCTGGTAAAAGTTGCGCTGTCATCCTCATCGGTTGAAGGAGCACGCAAAAATATGCAGGCCGAAGTCAACCATTGGGATTTTGATGCGGTGCGTGCTGAAGCCGAACAAAAATGGGAAGAGCAACTGTCAACCATTAAAGTTGCCGGAAGCAATTACCAAAAGGAAGTGTTTTATACCAATTTCTACCACCTGTTTTTAACACCAAGCCTGTTAAGCGATGTTGACGGGGCTTATAAAGGCGCCGACCAACAAATTCACCGCACAAACGGGTTCAAACGCTACGATACTTTTTCGTTGTGGGATACCTACCGCGCTGCGCACCCGCTTTACACCATTATTTGCCCCGATGAAACGGAGAACATGATCCAATCAATGCTGGCACATTACAACGAAACCGGGTTGCTCCCAGTCTGGTCGATGGCCGGAAACGAAACCAATATGATGATCGGATACCACGCTGTTCCCGTGATTGTTGATGCCTATTTTAAAGGCCTGCCGATGGACGCAGAAGAAGCCTATGAAGCTTGTCGTGCCTCGGGAATGAACGACACCGAAGAGATGGAATTATACCGAAAATACGGCTACGTTCCGTTTAACGAAGAAGGCGAAAACTGGTCGGTATCGAAAACACTGGAATATGCATATGATGACTGGTGCATTGCCCAGTTTGCCAAAGCGTTGGGAAAAGAGAAGGATTACGAAATATTTTCAAAACGAGCCGACAACTGGAAAAACCTGTACGACGAAAAAACAAATTTCTTCAGGGCAAAAGATACCGAGGAAAATTTCCTTGAACCTTTTGTTTCGAAAGAATACACCGAAGATTATTGCGAAAGCAATGCCTGGCATTACCTTTTTGCGGCTCAACACGATATAGAAGGATTTCGCGAGTTAATGGGAAATGAGCGCTTTACTGAATTACTCGACAGCATGTTTACTTTCTACCCTTCTGCCGACGATAAACTGCCCATTTTCAGTACCGGAATGATCGGGCAATATGCACACGGAAACGAGCCAAGTCACCATGTTCCTTTCCTGTTTAATTTTACCGATGAGCCGGGAAAGGGACAAAAATACGTTCGCCAGATTATCGACACACAATATTCGAACAAACCCGATGGTTACTGCGGGAACGAAGACTGCGGACAAATGTCGGCGTGGTATGTTTTTGCCTCCATGGGATTCTATCCGGTAAATCCGGCAAATGGCATTTATTATTTTGGTAGCCCGTCGCTGGACAAGGCTGTAATTAACCTGCCAAATGGAAAAACATTTTCGGTAATCACTAAAAATAACAGCAAAGAGAATGTTTATATACAATCGGTAACACTTAACAGCGAAGCATATACTGAGCGCTTTATTACACACCAACAAATAATGGATGGTGGAGAACTGTTTTTTGAGATGACAAACACGGGGAAATAGGATTCAGCAGGAAACAAATGCCCGCCGGGATGGTGCATCTGCACTTCTCTTATATTATTCCCCATTGTTTGCGACAAGGAAGTAACTATTTCATCTTGCTTAATTTTCGCTCAATAATACCACCAAGTTGATCACCAGCTCTTTGAAAACCATCACCCATTAAATTTTCTCTTGAACCATATGTCCCTCCCGCTCCATATATATAAACAGTTGTTATTTCTTCTTCTGAATTAACCTTAGTAAATACAACACTGGCTTTTGTTGTTCCTCTCTCTGAAATTGTTTCTAATTTAACAAGTGCCTGGAAGTTTGCATTGGGAAAATTTCCCGCCCTTATCTCATATTCTCCTATAAAATTAAGATTCATATAACCGGTAAATTTTTTATATAAGTCATCCTTTATTTCATTTTCCCATTTTGTACTCCATTCATCACCACCTTTTATAGCTTGCATTTCTAGAAATTCGACTTCACTCAGTTCATCAATAATTACGTCACTATAATCAATAATAACATTTAGCTGCTTTTCATTTTTAAGAAATGCAAATGTTTCTTTTTTGCCTTTTTTTGCAAATACAATTGTTGATATTAACAATAAACAGAGTACGAAAATATTTTTCTTCATATCGCTAAGGTTTCTAATTTTTAAAAACTCAATTTAACGAAATAATCCGAGATGTTTTTTTAATCAGTAAAAAATCAGCAACAACTATATGCTATAGCGTTGCTACCGTACAATTATACGTATTGTCTCAATAAAATATATCCATCTGACAATCAATCCAAAAAGGAATTTATAAAATGACACAAACCATCCCATTTTATCAAAGTTTCGTGGATACTAATTTATATAAGGGAAAAATGCCCCTGCTTTTTGGTACTATTCAGGTTTTAATATTGGTAAAATAACGGCATATTGCGTTATATTTAAATCAACTTATAAAACCAAAATCTTGTTGTATTTAACCAATAAAATTATGATAAAACAGATAATTTATATTTCGATTGTAGTATTCTCCCTGACATCGTTTATAGCCAGCGCCCAGCAAAATTCACCCGACTATCTTAAAAAAAGATGGAAAGATGTAGCCACCAAAATGCCCGATGAGTGGTATGGCTCCGAAGAAGCTAAACAGGTTGCTGAAAATGTTTTGATTTGCCAGAAAGACATGGGTGGATGGACGAAAAACAAACCTTATCATCATGTTTTAACCAAGGCAGAAAAAGAAGAATATATTAAGGGAAAATCGGAAATAGGAGGAACTTTCGACAACGGAGCAACCATAACTGAGCTTCGGTTCCTGGCAAAAGTATATTCGCACATTCCCGATAACAGATATAAACAGGCATTTAACAAAGGTCTCGATTATATTTTTATGGCCCAGTACGAAAATGGCGGATGGCCACAGTTTTTTCCGGTAAAGGATGCTGATGAAGAGATGAAACTGGATCACACAAAAGCCTATTCGATGCATATTACCTATAACGATGATGCAATGGTGAATACCATGAACTTTTTAAAGGAGATATTTACCAATAATAAGGCATTCGAATCGCTCGATATTTCGGAAAAGAAAAAAGAAATGGGAATAAAAGCATTCAATAAGGGAGTTGAATGTATTCTTAACACCCAGATTATTGTAGATGGTAAACCTACAGTGTGGTGTGCACAACATCATTATAAAACACTGGCCCCGGTAAAAGCCCGGAGTTACGAACTTCCGTCGTTCAGTGGTTCTGAATCGGTTAGAATTGTTCAGCTGCTTATGGATATCGATCAGCCTTCGAAAGAAGTTATTGCATCGGTAAACGGAGCAATTCAGTGGTTTAAGGACCATAAAATTGAAGGAATAAGACTGGGAAGAGAGAAACAGCCCGATGGCAAAATGAACAGGGTTGTTGTTGAAGATAAAAATGCACCGGCGATTTGGGGACGTTTTTACGATCTGGAAACAGAAAAAGTATTCTTTTGCGACAGGGATGGTATAAAGAAAAATTCGCTTGCCGAAATCGGTTATGAGCGCCGAAACGGTTATGGCTGGTACACCACAGCGCCTCAGTCGGTGTTGGATAGATATCCGGAATGGCTTAAGGAAATTGAATAATACTGTTCAAACCCAAAATAATTAAGAATGCAAAAAGGTCTTCGGTTATTATATACAACTCTTCTGCTTAGCCTTTTTCTATGTAGTTGTACAAAGGAAAAACAAGCTGATAAGCACCGCATAATTGTTTCATCCGATATTGGCGGGACAGATTTCGACGATTATCAATCGATGGTGCATCTGCTGTTATATGCCGACACGCTTGACATAGAAGGTATTATTTCATCGCCGTATGGGAAAGGTGGTATTTCCCATATACTGGAATGTGTGGATGCGTATGAAATAGATTATCCGAATCTGAAAAAGGCTTCTGAAAATTACCCGTCACCCGAAGAAATTCGGAAAATTGTAAAACAGGGTGCCACTGAAATTGTGAGCCAAAAAGGATACGACAAACCAACAGAAGGATCGAACTGGATTGTGGAATGTGCCCGGCGCGATGATCCGCGTCCCTTATATGTGTTAATTTGGGGAGGAATTGAAGATTTGGCACAGGCGCTGCACGATGCACCTGATATTTTACCAAAATTGCGCGTTCTTTTTGTTGGCGGGCCAAATAAAAAGTGGTCGGTAAATGCCTACCAATATATCGCTACAAATTTTCCGGAGCTTTGGATGATTGAATCAAATGCGACCTACCGTGGTTGGTTTGCCGGCGGCGATCAAACAGGCGAATGGAGCAATAAAACCTTTGTGGAAAAGCACATTAAGGATTATGGTGCATTGGGTGCGTATTTTTATTCAAAAGGGAAAGAAATGAAAATGGGAGATACGCCAACATTAACCTATTGTTTGAATGGAAATCCGGAAGATCCGACAACTCCGTCGTGGGGTGGCCGGTATGTGCGTGCCTGGGAACGTCCGCATATAGTTTTTACCCGTACAACAACAATTGCAGATTCTATAGAAGAATTTGGCGTTTTGGAACTGAAATTACCTTTTAACGATAAGGTTGAAAAAGCATATGCGCACCTGAATATTGAAAACCAATCGATTGATGCCGAAATAAAAAAGGATACAGCACGGTTTTTATTCTCACCCAAAAGAGCAGGTAACTGGAACTATAACATAGAAAGCAATATAAAATCACTCAATGAAACGAAAGGGGAATTAGTTTCCTATCTCACTCCATCTACGAATAAGAACAATCCATCCGAAAATTATCCAAACTGGTGGGTTGACGATCCTTCTCCCCAATTTCTGGAACAAGGACATATTGGAATTAAAACAGTAAACTGCTGGAGAAAGGAATTTCTTGGTGATTTTGCAAAACGTATGAAAAGATGCGGCTTTAATGCAATAAAAAATGATCAATAAACTAAATTACAAACGATAAAACTATTTTTCAGTCTTACGGGCTGAGGCACGATATACAAAATAGCACCAGCGGAGAAAATTAAAGATCCTGCTAAAAACGTATGAAAAAGGCTCGTTTTTCCATGTGGTTTTAACAGGATCTTTAAAATTATGGAGTTGTGCAACGGTTACATTTGTTATGCCCTGTATTTTGTTCATAATCTATAGTTTAATCCAATTCCGAGATTCAAATAACTATGTGGAAGTCTTTTATCTTTATTTGTAAATTTATACAGCAAGGTGCTTCCAAGCTTTACATTTATTCTTAAATTATTTCCTCCAAACCGAACAAAACCAACTGGCTCACAAAGAACACTTTCATCATGAAAGGTTTTAAATGGTTCAGAGGATAAACCCCAGTCGTAATAATTTTCGTCTGTTAAATTTGAGTGGAGATATCCTACTTTAATTCCAAATCCTGTTTCAAAGTTTGAAGTATTACTTGCTATTTTTCCGAAATTTGCTTGTCCAAAGTAAAGTTGATAATCACCATACAAGTTTCCAGGATTAGCATCATTATAGGCGTCTCCGTATCCATATCCAAATCCACCATAAAGTTCGATGACTTTATTGTCTCCCTTATTTTTATATAATCCTGTTGCACCTTGAACATAATAACCGTTGTCGGGTCTAACACTTCCAAAACCCTGAATTGCAATTTTATCTGTTAATCCATATGAGATTGTGGCATTAGCAGAGACAACAGATGAAATGCCTGCATCAATTCTTGTGTCATGTTTTTCGCTAATCAAAGGAATATCTGACATCATAGGATGATAAACAATACAACTCGACATTGTCAAGGAAATCAAAAGTCCAAAAGTTAGTATTCTACTTTTCATATTTGCGGGTCTTTGTTTAATATTGCCCATAACGTATGTGGAACCCAACCGGTTGAGTTATTTCGATATTGTCGGGTTGGGCTATACCCCCAATTTGGGTGTATAAATGTAGTTTTTGCATAAATACTATTTCAGGGTGCGTATTCAACGGTTTTTGGTTTTTAGTGCACTAAATGTAAACATAATTTCGTAAAAATACGCCATTGCCCACATGCAAAACCTGGCGGAAAGTTCGGCGAAGGCATTGCCACCGACAATTGGTTGACCGAAAGTTTCGCGGGCTAGTTGCCGCCGGCAATTGAGTGGCGAAAAATCATTTCTACCAATTGCCGCGGGCAATCACGTCAAAAGACTTTTCATGTATCTGTTGCCACCGACAATAGCATGCCGGGAAATTTTTTCGGGCCATTGCCCCCGGCAACAGGCTGTTAAAATGTTTTGTTGGCGTATTGCCGGTGGCAACAACAAATAAATTCCGGAAAACACGTAATGTTCAATAACATATTAAGTTAACAAAGTTTTTTTCAATCATTTGTCGTAAATTTAAGTACCAACAAAATGTTGATGCACCCAAAAAACAAAATTTTCCCAGTTTCACGGTGCTAATGTTAAACCAAAATATTAACCATGATTCCATTATTAATGGCACGAAGCCGCAATACAGAAGTTGACGGCACCACCACACAAATTATCCAGGGTTTCGATACCACTACCCTGAACACCGACCCTACCATGGAGCTTATTTTCGGAGAACTTAAACCGCTTTCAACCCAGTTTTCGGCTGCTATACGACGCATGAAAGAGAAAAGCGAATCAAAAGCGTACGACGAGAACCGCGACGAAAAAGTAGACGCATATAATTACCTGCTGCTGAGTTTTTCGCATCACCCCGACGAACAAATAAAAAATGCTGCCCTGTACCTGCTCAATATTTTTAATAACTATGGCCTTGAGATAAAAGAAGAAAGTTATACCCGCGAAAGTTCGCTGATTAACTCATTGCTGGCCGACCTTGCCAAAACAAAAGCACAAAACAGTATTGCTCTTGTTCCGCAATGCGATACCTATGTAGCTGCGTTTCAGCAGGCACAGAGCGACTTCGAAAGCAACCGTCTTAGTTTCGAAGAAGCACAAGGCGAAGAAGGCACCCTCGAAAATGCATCGGCCATGAAAAAAGAAGTGGTTACCCTTATCAATAAAAAAGTGGTGCCATACCTGAATGTAATGGCTCAGATTAACGATACAACATACGGCCCATATGCGCGCACCGTTGCCGAAATTATTGCGGCCAACAACGAAATAGTTAAAAAACGAAGGAACAACGACGATGAGCCGGATGAGGATAGTGAATAAATTTTTGGGGATTTTTTTTATGTTTAGAAAAAGGGGACGTTGCCTGGTGCGCGTCCCTTTTTTTTGAGAATATCCAACCCGTACCGGGTTGTGTAACTGCACCAATAACCTTTCTACTATAAACGAACCCGTACCGGGTTCCCCTGTTTGTATTCATATTAGGCTGTATAAACTCTGTAGGAGTTGGATTATAGTAACAAGAAAAACCTGACCCTGTTATTAAAACAATCCGGTACGGATTGGATGTGTATTGTTGCCTGGTGCGCATCTCCCCGTTTTGCACCGTGGCTTTAGCCCGGTGGTTTTGTGCACAATAAACAAAAAGGCTTTAGCCATTAATTTTGAATGATTAAATGCTAAAGCCTTCTCCTTTTTACTGAGCCCATCACCGCACTGAAGTACGGTGCAAAAGACTTTCTTCTCATGACTAATAAAAAAAGGGAAACCTTTCGGCTTCCCCTTGATTTTATTCTAAATTATAACTTAGTTAGGCTAACTTAAGAACGATATTAATACACCCGCAGCAACAGCCGAGCCAATTACACCCGAAATGTTACTTGCCATACAATACTGTAAGATGTGGTTCTTTTTATCGTATTTCAAAGCCAGCTCGTTGGCAACACGCGATGCCATAGGCACGGCACTTAAACCGGTTGCGCCAATAAGCGGATTGATCTTTTTCTTGCTGAACATGTTAACCAGCTTCACTGCAAATATTCCACCGGCAATAGATATGGCAAAGGCCACAAAACCACCTACAACAATTCCCAGCGTTTTTGCCGAAAGGAATACTTCTGAGGTCATGGTTGCACCAACAGTAAGTCCGAGGAAAATAGTTGCCGTGTTCATAATCGGTCCCTGTGCGGCATCGGCCAAACGTGCAGTCGACGAGCCAACTTCTTTAATCAGGTTACCGAACAACAACATACCAAGCAGTGGCACCGACGAAGGAACCAGAACAGCAGCCAACGTTCCCAAAGCGATCGGGAAAATAATTTTGGCAGCTTTCATATTCTTAACCTGGTATTTTGCAGGAAACTGCTTCTCCATTTGTTTCATATTGATGGTAAACTCTTTTTTCGAGATAAACATCTTTGCAACCAAAGGAATAATCACCGGCACCAAAGCCATGTACGAATAAGCGGCAATAGCAATCGGGCCAAGCAAGTGCGGAGCCAGTTTAATGGTGGTATAAATAGCTGTCGGGCCATCGGCACCACCGATAATTCCCAGCGATGCTGCTTCTTTAGGAGTGAATCCTACAGCAATAGCACCAATAAGAATGGTAAAAATACCAATCTGGGCAGCTGCGCCAAACAGGGCCAGCTTCAGGTTTCGCAACATCGGACCAAAATCGGTAAGTACGCCAACTCCCATAAAAATAACAGGAGGGAGCAACCCGGTTTTGATCAGCGAATAGTAGAGATAATTCATTATCCCGTAGTCGTGTGCGATCTCAAAAAGGTTCATATAACGGTGTCCTTCCAGCTCTATCAGTTCCGGGTTGACAACTCCCATTTGTCCGCCGGGAAAGTTGGCAAGTAAAACACCGAATGCTATAGGGATAAGCAGCAATGGCTCGTATCCCTTCTTTATCCCAAGATAAAGCAGCACAAACGATATCGCCCACATGATCAAAGTCTGCCAGGTGATATCGCCAAGCGCCGTCATATTAAAAAGTTCTGATAAAATACCCATAAATCAAGCTTATGCTAATTGTATCAAAACATCGTCTTCTTCAACACTGTCGCCGTTTGCTTTCAGAATGGCAGTAACCGTTCCGGCTTTTTCAGCAACAACCGCATTGTAGGTCTTCATTGATTCGATATAACAAACCAGGTCACCATCTTTTACTGTATCACCAACTTTCAATGGAGTTTCACTGTTATCTTTTGTTAACATGAACTTACCTTCTAGCGGTGCAATTACCTCGCTTACTTTTCCACCTGGAGCAGGTGCGGCAGCGGCAGGAGCAGCAGCAGGTGCCGGCGCAGCGGCAGGAGCTTCAGCAACATCACCGTAAGAAACACCAACATTGAATTTTTCACCGTTAACATCGATAATCATCGATTTAGGCTCGAACGAAGCAGCACTTGCGGTTACTTTCCCTTCGGCACATTTTTGTTTTTGTGCTTTTGCCTCTTTTTTGCGAGCCAGATCTTCTTCGAAATCTTGTTTTGCTTTTCCTGATTTGTAAGCACGATATTGTTCAGGGTGCATGGCCAATTCGAACAACTCTTCGTCGTCCTGACCAAAGTCCCAGTTATTTTCTTTCATTTCTTTTTTGAAAGTATCCAGATCATCAGGATACAGATCCTGTGGAACACCGGTGTAGAATTGTTTTCCCTGAGTTTCTGCCAGGTGAACAATTTCAGGAGCTAATTCTCCGGGCAATTTACCCGATTTACCAATAATCATATCCCAGATGTTATCGGCAATCATACTCCAGCGCTCGCGGCCTTTAATCATTTGAAGAACATTCATCAGCGCCAGGTTTTTCACATACTGGCTAAATGGAGTTACCAGTGGAGGATAACCCAGCATAGGCCAGATATATTCTACCTCATCGAATAATTTAATCAGCAGATCATCCTGGGTAAGCGTTGGTTTATTGCGTTTCTCCAGCCACTTGTTCAAACTCTTCAGGTTAGAACCAAGGTCGGCCATCAAACTTCCCATCATTCCGCCCGGAAGACCGGAACCGATCAACAGCGAGTTCATATGACGGTTTTTCGGGTTGATATAGTAGCCAAGGAAATCGTCGATGAATTCCTGAGTCATAGAGCGAACTTCCATGTAGGCTTTCATGTTCACGTCTTTCACTGCAAAACCGGCATCTTTTAACATCCCCTGAACTGCCAATACATCGGCGTGTCCGGTACCCCACGAAAGTGGCTCCATTGCAACGTCAACGTAATCAACACCTGCACGGGCAGCTTCCAGAATACTTGCCATTGAGAAACCGGGGCCTGAGTGACCGTGGTACTGAACAATTGTTTTAGGATGCTTGGTTTTAATATTTTTAATGATTTTACCGATCATTGCAGGACGACCGATACCGGCCATATCTTTCACACAAATTTCATCGGCACCCATTTCAATTAAAGTATCGGCAAGCTGAGTGTAATATTCTACGGTATGCACTTTCGAGATAGTTAAACTCAAAGCAGCCTGTGCAATCATTCCACCTTCTTTGGCAAACTTAATCGAATTTTCAAGGTTACGCGGATCGTTCAAACCGCAGAAAGAACGGGCAATGTCGGTTCCCTGCAGCTTTTTAACTTTAAACATGAGTTTACGTACATCGGCAGGTACCGGGCTCATGCGGATACCGTTAAGAGCACGCTCTAACATATGTGTTTGAATACCTGCATCGTTAAAAGGTTGTGTCCAACGACGATTGGCAATATTTGGATTTTCACCGAATAACAGGTTAATCTGTTCAAAACCGCCACCATTGGTTTCGACCCTGTCGAAACATCCCATATCGATTATTGCAGGTGCAACTTTTTCTAACTGATCTACTTTGGGAACGTATTTTCCCGAAGACTGCCACATATCTCTATACAGCAAACTAAATTTAATTTCCTTTTTCATTACTGTCTATTTTGATTTTACCTGACATTTAACAATTAACCTCTCTTACTTCACTCTTTCAATAGAGGTTATCTTTCCTTTTCCTTTTGTTGATATTTCGACTGCAGAAACAATAGCGGCCAATTTCTTGGGCTCTATGTCTCCAGGCAATAATGCTCTTCCGCCTGCGGGTGCTGGTGTAACAACCGCAAATTTATTGGTAATCCGAATAATAATATTCCCAAGCACTACCACCATTATCAGGATGAAGAACACAGTACTCATCCCAGTCAACATCAATTTTAAAGCTTCATTCATTTTTCGATAGTGTTTAATATTGATTTTTAAAATCTGCAAATATATATTTCGTTGTCACATATAAATAAAGCCTGCTTACGATTTGTAATTATTTTGCACTTTTTAACAACAAATTAAAACTTGAAATAAAGAAACAATTCTTTTTTATTGTGCAATCTTTTAAAAGCTAACAACTTATGAAGGTACAAACCAACAGACTCTAAAAACCTGCTTTACAGCATAAAAATCAGACAATTAACATTAAGATTAGATTAACCGCCGTCTAAGTAATTTTACTCATCGATAATACCTCTTTTTTTACCTAACTATATTAATTATAACACCATACATTAATTTATTGGGAAGTGGGAAAAAGAGAAAAGTTCAATCCTGATCCATTCACATCGATCTCGCCAATTGAAAACGCATTTCATTAAGCTGCTTCAAAAATTATCGTACCTTTGCAGAAATTAAGGTTTAAGAATTAGCGCTCTGCTGCCTATAAACGATTCCGTTTAGACGCTACGCACTCTTTTTAAAATCTCTTTTTAATTACCTGAAGATAATTCCCGGTATCCGATATCGCCGAGTCATTTTAAGGCACAGTTATTCACTTTAAAACAAATAAGTTTATGAATAAAGGAAAAGTAAAATGGTACAACGAGCTAAAAGGATATGGTTTTATTGAATCGGAAAGCGGCAATGATATTTTTGTGCACAGAATAGGATTAAACTCCCGGAATGAAGAATTACAAATTGGCGATGATGTTCTGTACGATACAAAACACAGCGAAAGAGGAATATATGCAGTTCACGTGAAACTCAATAATGGATAAACATTAAGTGCCACGTTATTAAAACATAATTTAAAGGAATAAAATAGAAACTTAGTAAGTTTCATATAAATATAGAATCAAAAAAATATATGGGAAGATCAAAAGAAACATTTGGGAAAAAAGAAGTAAGAAAAAAACAAGAGAAAAAAAGAAAAGAAAAAGAAGCAAAAAGACTTGCTCGAAAAGAAGGTGGTGGCAATTCGGGACTTGACAGTATGATTGCCTATGTTGATGAATTTGGTAATATTACCGACACCCCGCCCGAAGAAACGGTGAAAGAAGAAATTAAAGCCGAAGATATTGATGTTAGCGTACCCAAAGGTGGTTACGGCGAAGCCGAATCGAAAGAAAAAAAGGGAATAGTAACTTTTTTTAACGAGCAAAAAGGATATGGTTTTATTCGCAACCTGTCGAACAATCAGAATATTTTTGTTCATATCAACGAGGTGGAAGGAACGATAAAAGAAGGAAATCGCGTTACCTACGAAGAAGGGAAAGGCCCTAAAGGACCAACTGCCATTAATGTTAAAATTTCGGGGTAGCAACTGAAATATTTCAATTAACTTTTACGAAAACCAGTTTATCGGGATGGAAAAAGATTTGAAACTTGCGGTATTGATCGATGGCGATAATATTCCGTCTGCATACGTAAAAGAAATGATGGAAGAGATTGCAAAATATGGCAATCCTACCATTAAACGCATTTATGGCGACTGGACCAGGCCCGGTTTAACAAAATGGAAAAACCTGTTGCTCGAAAACGCCATTACTCCCATACAACAATACGGCTACACTACCGGTAAAAATGCTACCGACTCGGCCATGATCATCGACGCCATGGACATTCTCTACAGCGAAAAAGTTAATGGTTTCTGCCTGGTTTCGAGTGATAGCGATTTTACCCGGCTTGCCACTCGTTTACGCGAAGCCGGCATGCTTGTAATTGGCATTGGCGAGAAAAAAACACCCGAGCCGTTTATCGTCGCCTGCGACCGTTTTATTTATATCGAAATTCTGAAAAATCACTCAAAAGAAAGCGAAAGCAGCACTTCCGGCAAACAGGAAAAGAAGACAGGAGAAGATAATATTACACCGAATGTAATACGATTAATCTCTAAAACCATTTCCGATTTAGCCGACGAAGACGGATGGGCATTTTTGGGCGATGTGGGAAGTTTATTGCAGAAGAAACAACCTAATTTCGATTCAAGAAATTATGGTTTTGAAAAACTCACTCCGCTGATCAACTCAATTGGGAAATACGAAATTGACCAACGCGAAAGCCATAAAGGAAAGTATAAATTAATATACGTCAGGATTAAAAAGCGGTAGAAAAGGATTCCTCTGATTAATTTCCGGATTGATAAGATTTGAACCGGAATCCATTTTTCGAAACCCCGATCACTCATTTCACAAAATAACAATCATCTGTTTTTTATATTAACAAAAACACAAATTCGGTAGTTGTTTTTCCGGCACCTGAATTTAACATTTGCCGAGAAAAAATGAATATCATACTTTCTGAATCATTTGATTTTGTAAATTCGAGCAAATAACAAAATCTATCATATCATGACATTTAAAAACTTTGCTAATTATTTTTTAGCAATACTATTTCTTTCTGTCAACTTTCAGGCTATTGGCAAGAAAAAAGAGAAAGAAATACTTCCTAGAATTGATTCTGCTGTTTACAGCAATTTAAAGTACAGAAACATTGGTCCGTTCCGCGGCGGACGTTGTGCTGCCGTGTGCGGAGTAACCGATAATCCCGATCTGTATTACTTCGGATCAACCGGAGGCGGAGTATGGAAAACAGAGGATGCCGGGCAAACCTGGGAAAATATTACCGACGGATATTTTGGAGGTTCAATTGGCGCTGTTACTGTAGCTCCGTCAGATCCTAATATTATTTATGTTGGAGGAGGCGAGAAAACAGTTCGCGGAAATGTTTCGTATGGTTACGGCATCTGGAAATCGATGGATGCCGGCGAAACCTGGGAATACAAAGCGTTAAAAGAAGGACAAAATATTCCGCGAATAAAGGTTCATCCAACTAATCCTGATATCGTTTATGCGGCGGTTCTGGGACACGTGTTCGGGCCGAATAAAGAACGTGGAGTTTACCGTTCGAAAGACGGTGGTGATACATGGGAGCAGGTGCTTTTTGCCAACGAAGATGCCGGCGCTATCGACCTGGTTATCGATCCGTTCAATCCGCTGGTTTTATATGCTTCTACCTGGCGCGTGCGCAGAACTGCTTACAGTCTGGAAAGTGGCGGCGAAGGATCGGCACTGTGGAAAAGTATCGATGGCGGCGACACCTGGACAAACATTTCAGAAAATAAAGGACTTCCAAAAGGCACACTTGGAATAATTGGCGTTACTGCTTCTCCTGTAAAAAGAAACCGTTTATGGGCCATTATTGAAAATAAAGACGGTGGTGTGTTTCGTTCTGACGACGCCGGGAAAACATGGCAAAAAACCAACAGCGATCGCAACCTACGTCAACGAGCCTGGTACTACAGCAGAATTTATGCCGACTCTGAAAATGCCGAAAAAGTTTATGTGCTGAATGTTCAGTTTTGGATGTCGCAGGATGGTGGCAACTCTTTTAAATCAATCAGAACTCCCCACTCCGACCACCACGATTTATGGATTAATCCCTCCAACCCGGACTACATGGTGATTGGCGACGACGGTGGCGCCCAAATCAGCATGGACGGAGCACGTAATTTTTCAACTCTCATGAACCAACCAACGGCTCAGTTCTACAGGCTGGTTGCCGATAATCAATTTCCTTACTGCATTTATTCGGCCCAACAGGATAACTCTACAGTTCGGATTGCAAGCAGGAGTTTGAGTGGCGGCATTACAGAAGACGACTGGGAAGAAACAGCAGGAGGAGAAAGCGGATTTATCGCTCCCGATCCTAAAAATCCGGATGTTGTTTACGGAGGATCATACGGAGGATATCTAATTCGTATTAATCATAAAACAAAAGAGCAACGTTTAGTCGACGTTTGGCCGGATAATCCAATGGGTTGGGGAGCCAAAGACTTAAAATACCGCTTCCAGTGGAACTACCCCATCTTCTTCTCGGTGCACGACGACAATACTCTATTTACAGCAGCCCAGGTACTTTTCAAAACCACCAACGAAGGGCAAAGCTGGGAACAAATCAGTCCTGATCTTACCCGGAACGACACCACTAAAATGGAATCTTCGGGTGGACCGATCACCAAGGACAACACCAGTGTGGAATATTACGGAACCATTTTTGCCGCCTGCGAATCGCTGCAAGATAAAAATGTGATTTGGGCAGGGAGTGACGACGGCCTGGTTCATGTTACAAAAGACGGAGGTAAACACTGGAAAAATGTAACTCCTCCAACTTCAATTATGCCCGAATGGACGATGATTAACAGCCTCGATCCCCACCCCACTGAAGCGGGAGGTGTTTATGTGGCTGCAACTTCGTATAAAAACGACGACTTCACACCGTACCTCTACAAAACCACCGACTACGGGGAGACATGGGAATTAATTACAAACGGGATAGACCAAACTCATTTTACGCGTGTTATCCGTGCCGATAAAAACCGTCCGGGAATGCTCTATGCAGGAACAGAAACCGGCATGTATATTTCTTTTAACGACGGCGAGTTATGGCAACCGTTCCAGTTAAATTTACCCATTGTACCGATCACTGATCTGCTAATTAAAGACAATGATTTAATTGTAGCCACACAAGGACGAGGCATCTGGATTCTTGACGATGTTACCATTTTACAACAACTCACAAAAGAAAATATTGAAAAGGATTTTGTTTTGTTTGATCAGCGCAATTCATACAAAGTTGGAGGCAGAGGCTACTACGGCATTAGTAGTAACGCCGGACAAAATCCGCCATCGGGAGTGGCAATCGATTTCTACATTAAAGAAATAAGCGACTCAACTACCGCCAAACTTGAGATCCTTGAATCGAATGGCGATGTAATTAAAACATTTAGAACCGAAGTAAAAGATAAAGATTTAAAAGAAGATCTTTCGCTTGGAAAGCTAACAGTTCAAAAAGGATTGAATCAATTTACCTGGAACCTGCGTTATCCAAATGCAAAAGGATTTCCGGGTTTAATTATGTGGGGAGCAGGCCTTAGCGGCCCGTCAGCAATACCCGGGAATTACAAAGCAAGGTTAACTATTGACGGAGCGACTCAGGAAAAACCATTCACGTTATTGGCCAATCCGAATTTTTCTTCAACTAACGAAGATTATAAAGAACAATTTGATTTGTTGATGGAAATCAGGGATAAAATCACGGAAACGCATGAAACGATTATTGATATTCGGGCTGCAAAAAAACAACTGAACGAATTGACTGCCAGTCTCGACACGTCGGCGAATAAAGAAATAATAAACTACTCAAAATCCCTCACAGAACGAATGGATAAGATCGAAAATGAATTGTATCAAACCAAAAACCGTAGCAGTCAGGATCCTTTAAATTACCCCATCAAACTGGGAAATAAACTGGCTGCAGTTGGAGGAGTAATTGGATCGGGCAGCTTCAAACCAACCGACCAGCAATACAAAGTAAAAGAGGAACTTACAAAACTTATCGATATTCAATTGAACGAGTTTGCCAACATTAAAAAAGTGGAAATTCCAAAATTGAACAACATGATATGGGAAGCAAAAATACCTGCTATTCAGTTAAAAAGTAATTAAGTGAATGAGTTATTGGGTTATTGGGTAAAAAGGATGGCATTTTTAAAAATGCCATCCTTTTTCTTTGCTGCTAAAATTCTTATACTACTAAACAACTCCACAATTTCTTCCTGGGTAATCTGTTCGAACGGATCGTTTGAGGAAACTGACTTTATTGGATTACAGATACAAACCTTCTCCGTTTTAATCTGTTTTTTTTACAATTCTAAATGTTTCCGTTTCGCTTTCAGATGTAAGCATCAACAAATAAACTCCCTGATTTAGCGATCCCATATCCAATGTAAGTTTCTCTTGCCCATTATTTTCGACAGATTTAACGACCTGCCCTCCAACAGAATAAAGAGAAATCACAACATTTTTACCGACTTTTAACCCTGAAATATTCAATACATTCTTAATCGGGTTAGGATAAACGGTTACCTTTCCCAAACTCTCTTCTGCAACAGCAGTCACCGAACAGGCAGAACAACTATTGAAGCAGCATAAATCGATACTCGCATCAGAATCAGGAACCGAGTATGTACGATTCGAATATTCTCCAGTGGTACATGAACCTGTACCGATTTCTTCCCAGGTAGAACCATTTACAAATTTATATTCAATTTGATCGCCTGCAGTAAATTCCAAAGTAGTTGAATACACACTTCCGTTAACATCGAGTGGAGTAGAGCTTTCCCAGCCGTTAAAAGTTCCGCAAAGAAATACTCCTTCCGGAGCTACAGTTTCGTTTTGCATAACAACCTGAAAAGTCACTGATACTTTTTCTTCAATCCCAACATCCTGTTCAACGCCAAACCATAAACCGGGATTTTCGTAGGTGTTTATCGAGATGGTAGCGACACCTTCTTCATTCGCAGAAAAAACTTCGTAATAATCCGAAGGATTTCCGTCTCCGTCTAACCAGGTAACCTTTACTTCAGATGCTGCAGTATTTAGCTGAAACTCGATTTGCGCCGGTTCCAGGAGTATTGGTCCGTTACCGTGGTCGGTAACTGAACCATTTACGATAACCATTCCTTCGGTTCCCTGTTGAGTTGTAAAAGTCATCAGCATTTTTTCCGACTCTGGAATATCCTTTCCATCAAGCGAGAGAATGGTTAAACCACACGATTTATCGGCGTCAATAATTTTTAAAGGGCCAATTTCTTTATTTTTAAACTGATGCATTTTCCCCACAATTCCCAAAAACTGCGGCGCGTTGATCGACAACAAACCGGTATCATCCCATTCAATTTCATCGGTATCCGAAATATAAGGACTGGAAGGTGTTGCCGGATAATCATTCCGATCATAACTCTGTTCGGCACCAAAACTGCTGCGCAATCCATGCTGATACATCATTTCAAAAGGATAGTCGTTTGGCCATGAACCGGTCTCCCACAAATCTCCCGAATGAAAAACCAGGTTTTTCACATCCTCGTTGGTAAACCCCATGGTCACGGTTTCGCTGGCACCCGAAATCAGATGATGGCGGTACACATACCCCATGCTTGCATACATGGCTTTGTCGAACAGACGGTTATAATTTCCCAGACTGTTATACATGATTCCGTTGTACAAAGGTTCGTATGCCGTACCGTGTACCAAGGCCATATCGGCATTTTGAAAAGACGAATAGGCAGTGAGGAAAAACAGAGCCTCGTTCGCGTAAGCATTGGGCATTTCGTAATTGTATTCGCTCGATGCCAGCGGTTTTCCGGCAACTCCAATTCCGGCAAACATATCCGTCATCGCATTTGCAAAATGCGGACTTTCCAACATCGATGTTTTGTTTGGGCTCATCAATCCCCAGTAACCATGCGCATCGGTAAAATCCATTCCACTGTTCACAAAAACATCTGCAATACCCGTGATAAAATTACTACCGGTAATGGGAATTCGAACATTCAGATCATTTTCAAGGTAGGATTTGATATCGTTGAAATGGTCAGTCTGTAGCTTCAGATAGAATTCCGACTGATCGAGTTGACGCTGCCTGTTTGGCTCGGTATTATCCTGCCAAACAGAAAGTAATTTGATACTCTTATCGTCGAGCGAACCACCGTCGCTGATCTCTTTCATACCTTCGTAAATCGACACATTATCGATCCATAAATTCCCGCTTACCCAACCGAGATTAAACATAAAATGCGGATCGTTTTCCCACACCTGATCGGCGTAAAAAGTAAAAGTATACTCCTTCCATTCATTTGAAATCTGAAAATCTTTATATCCAAGACTTGTCCAGGGCTCAACAGTTTGAGCCACGTTTAACTGGATCGTATTTTCCTGATCCGACTTTGCCCAGAATCTCATGGTATATGATTTACCGGCTTCAAAAGGAAGACTTTGATGCTGCAAATAACATTCGTAATTCAATTCCGATGTCTGAGTAACATTTATATGAAAAGCTTTGGATCCCGAATGAGATTCAGTGGATGTTTCAAGCGTGGCCTGAACATCACCATAAGCACCATAATCCCAATTCTCCAAATCCGATTCAAAACCATTGTTTTCCAGCGTTATGGCAGTAGGTTCTTTGAGGCCCCAGGCCGACATTAGGTTTGCATGTGACTCGTATTTCTCAACTAAAAAGTCATTCCACAAATCTGTTAGCATATTGTAGTGGTACCACGACAAGCTGCCTCCTTCAGACTGTGGCTTCATCCCATCACAACGCACCGAATGTAAAAACCATCCCTCGTTTACCACTTCCATACACGCCATTACAGGATCGTCTTTCAGCGCTAAACCCGTATACGGATTTACATGCGAGAGTAGCTGGTTGGCATATTCTTTCTGAAGTTCGATCAACACAGGATCGAAAAAATTGACTTCTTTTGCAGCATTCATCACCGAATCAGGATGCTCAACTCCATCACTTTCGGTATAATGCCTATCGCACAACAAATCCATATAAATATAAATTCCCTGTTGCTTTAATTGCGAAACCATAAAATCCATTTTATCAAGCTGGACTGGATCAAGTGTTCGTGTTCCTTCGTAACTCCCGAAAATGTCGCTTTCGGACCATGCACGCGAATCGATCAGATGAAACCGAACCATATTTACACCCATTTTTCTCAGCTCAACTACTTCTGAATGAACCAGATTCTTATCACTTTTAAAAGGATAAATAGGGCTACCCCAAAAACGTATTTCTTCGCCGTTAACTTCAAAATGCCCGTCAGCATTTACAGAAACAAAATCATCATCGCCGATTGGATTTACCGGAAACTTCGGTGCAAATTCAACTTCGTTGGTATTTAATGGCGTAATTGGGAATGGGAACCAGCCTTCGTCTTGACTTTGAGCGAAACACAGTTTAACAATAAAAACAGACAGAAGTAAAAATGAAAGTTTGAGTTTTAAACTCATAATTTAAATGGCTTAGTAGATAGTAAAATGTAGAAACGATTAGTATTCCTTAGTTTTTGATTTTCGCATTAAATATAATAATATAAATTGTATAATTTACAATATCAATATTTAATGCATTAAGAGGCTGCAGATTGCGAACTAAAAGGTTTTAAGAACTACTTAAACAACTCCACAATTTCTTCCTGAGTAATTTGCTCGAATGGGTCGTTTGAGTTGATAAACTTATCGGCCAGCGAACTTTTACGATCTTTCAGCTTCTGAATTTTTTCTTCGATGGAATTTTCGGTAATAAACCGGTAAACGAAAACGTGTTTGTCCTGCCCGATACGGTGAGCGCGGTTAATTGCCTGGTTTTCGGCAGCAGGATTCCACCACGGATCAATGATAAAAACATAATCGGCTTCGGTCAGGTTCAACCCTACTCCACCGGCTTTTAGCGATATCAGAAATATACGATTATCCTCATCTTCCTGAAAAGCTTTTATAACCTCTTCTCGTTTGGTAGTTTGTCCGGTGAGTTTACTGTATTTCCAGTTTTCGGCTTCTACCTGTTTTTGAATAAGTTCGAGATGAGTTACAAACGACGAGAAAATCAGCACCTTATGTTTTTCAGCCACGAGGTTCCGAAGCATACGAATTATTTCATCAAATTTCCCGGAAGTTTCTTCTGCTCCTTTTTCTGCCAACGACGGATGATTTGCCAGTTGCCGGAGTTTGGTCAATCCCTGTAAAACCACAAACTGCGATTTTTTCAGGCCTTCCTTTTCAATAGTCGAAAGAATGGTATTTCGGATGACCGATTTTTCCTGTTCATACTTCTTCTTCTGTTCTCCTACCATCGAACAAATACGCACCTCTTCCATCAAAGGTGGAAGATCTTTTGCTACTTCGTTCTTTTTTCTACGCAAAACAAACGGACGAATCATCAGCTGCAGTTTATCCATTTGCTCCTCGCTGGCATGTTTTTCAATGGGTGTAATAAATGCCCTGCGAAAGAAAGCAAGATTCCCAAGCATGCCCGGATTTAAAAAATTCATTTGCGACCACAAATCCGACAATGAATTTTCGATAGGTGTACCCGTAATCACCAGCTTATGTCTGGCGTTTAGCTTCATAATAGCTTTGTATGTTTTCGATGTGGAGTTTTTAATGGCCTGACTTTCATCCAAAATCAGATAAAAAAACTCGGTTTTTGTCAGTATTTCCGCATCGTTCCGAACGGTACCGTAAGTGGTTATTACAACATCGTAAAAGGTACTTATCTTTTCGAGGTCGACAGCTTTTTTACGCTGGGTTCCAACATGCTTATACAATCGTAACGAGGGGGTGAATTTTTTTATTTCGTTGCTCCAGTTATGCACCAGCGACGTGGGAACCACAATCAAACTTGCCGGCTGAATTTGTTTTACCGACTCATTATCACCGGCAAACATATCTAACTGACCGCCTTGCTCCACTGGATTTTGAACTCTTATCTCCTGCTTTTTTCGTTTAAACTTTAAAAGCAAAGTAAGCGTTTGCAGTGTTTTTCCCAATCCCATATCATCAGCCAAACAACCGCCCATTCCGTTTTTGTACAATCCGTACATCCAGGTAAAACCTTCTTCCTGGTAAATTCGCAAAGTTGCTTTCAGATTTGCGGGTAAAACAACCGACTCTTTTTCGGCATTAATTAATTGTTCGTACTTCTTTTTTACCGATTTATCAGCTTCCTGTATAGAATTCTGCAACAAAGTAAAATGATGCTTCTCGAACTGGATCCTTTCGCCATGTTGTTTTCCAAACGGCAACAAACCCTTGTAACGGGCAAACCATTCTTCGGGCAAAACAGCCACCTCTCCGTTGGGCAACTCAAACTCACGAATATCGTTTAAAATGTATTTTTTCAGTTGTATAAAAGGGATACTGAATTCTCCAAAACGAACCACAGCGTACACATCGAACCAGTCGCCTTTTGATTCTGTTTTAAGTTCCAGTTTTTGTTTCCCTGTATAATAGCGTTTTTCCAACTGTTCCTGCTTTATAATCACGCCCAGCTTTTCAAGTTTCGGACGATGTTCGTTGAGCCAGTTTATCAGGAAATAAAGCGCATTTTGCTGCTCTAAAAGCTCCAGTCCTTTTACTGTATAATAACCATTATCTTCAATGAGCCCGATTTCAGAAATAGCCTCTAAAATTTGTTTTTCCCAGCTCACGTTACGAACTGTTTTTCTGAAAATAAAAGTTCTATCTTCCTTCTTTATACTTACAGCAATGCTGCGTTCGGAATGTGGTAAAAACTTTTCATCGTCGTATGTAAACCTCAAAACAAGGCAGGGTCGGTATTGCAGGTTATTCTCCAACGACAAAACTGCTCTTTGTTTAGCATCAGCCTGTTCTATTTGAAATCCTTTGGCTTTTACCTCGTAATCGCGCACCGTATTTAAAATAAAACCTGAATAATATTTGTCCTCAATGGTATTTGGAACGGCCACAAAATCTTTCTCGAAAAAGGGAAGTAACTTTTTCGCATTCAATTTCTGGAAAGAAACCAACTGGTTACGGTAAAGAAGAAGACAAGGGTCGTTGGTAACAATTTTTGCCGTTCGTTTCGATAAAACCATTTCTTTCTCGTCGAGAAATACTTTTAGCTGGTAACGGGTCTGGGTATCGGTGCGTTCGAAATGAAACTCAGGACGTGCAAAAAAAGGCGGTACCTTAATTTCATCTTCATCGTACAAGTTGGAATATTTGGCTTCTTTCTTAAACAAACGTACCGGGCTCAGCATTAAAATTGAACATACCTCCATCATACATTTTTCGATGAAGGGAGTCACCTGCTTTTCGAAATAAGATTCTTTAAGAGTCGAATAGAACTCGGAAACACTGCCGGCTCTTGAAAATTTCTTTGCCAGTACCTCATCGCTGTATTTTTCGATCAATTGCACGAGCTTTTTCTCGTAAGGTTTCCACTGGTAAATATTATCTTCCAGTTCGCGTGGTTTTACCAATCTAACCACCGAATAAAAACGTTCTTTCTTCTCGATAAAAAAAGGCTGAAACACCATTCCCAGGAAACGATGTTCGGTTAAAGCAATTATAAATTCCAATTCTCCCATCCAATATTCTGCAAAAGAATGCTTTAGTTAAAATGTGGCCATTTAACAAAAACATTAGTTTCAAAAGAACCTCAAATATATAAAAGCTGAGCTTTTAGGCTCACTGTTTCGAATTGAAAGTTTCGGGTGGTAAGAAAAAGTTATAAAGAACTGCATTCACATAGACTGAGCCAATAGCTAACAAAACAATGCATCTCAAAAATTCCAACGGTTATGTTTATCTTTATCCAAATAAAAAACAAAGCAATGAAGGACTTATACATAAAAAAGATCGACAGCAAGGAGAATGTTCCACTTGAAGAAGCAGCCCATCTGCTGGAAACCCAAACAGTTACAAACACAATTGGCACTCTTAACTGGGAAAAAGCATTTCCATATAAACCGGATCTGAAATTCAGGATAGCACACACAGGAAATGAAATCTGGCTGAAATATTACGTGAAAGAGAAAAATATTCTTGCACAGGAAACACGCACCAATGGAGATGTCTACAAAGACAGCACAGTTGAATTCTTCATCTCTGTTGACGGGAAAAATTATTACAATTTCGAGTTCAACTGTATTGGTGTAACCCACCTGGCTCATGGTCCGGGTCGAGGAAACCGAAAATTTGTTCCGGCTGAAACCGTTGAAAAAATTGAAATAGTATCAACACTCGGCAACCAGCCTTTCGAAGAAAAATCTGGCTCTTTTGAGTGGGAAATGATGATTCGCATCCCCATTGAATGTTTTGCTTACGATACATTAAAATCATTTTCGGGAATGAAAGCTACAGCCAATTTTTTCAAATGCGGCGATGAAACCTCGGGGCCTCATTTTGTAACCTGGAATCCGGTAAAAACAGAAAATCCGGATTACCACAGACCTGAATTTTTTGGAAACATATTGTTCGAATAAATTAATTTTCAATTCTAAAAAAACACAACAACTCAAAAATCATCTTTGATAAAACCATTTAAAAAGGCCGTAAATTCGGCTCTTTAAAAAACAGCATGCTATAAAACAGTATTTTATTTTACTACTTACCTTGTATTACTATGTATTTTTTACTTAGATTTGAAACCGTTAAAAAGAATAATCTACTTTATGGCCATAGAAAAAACCGATAAAGAGTTCAACATACGATGGAGGTCGCAAATAAAAAAGGGCCTGATAGAGTATATGATTTTACTCTTACTGGAAAAACGGACATATTACGGTTATGAACTTATTGACATGATTAAAGTAATGTCGTCGATTGAAATTGCAGAAGGCACGCTCTATCCGTTACTCAACCGTTTAAAAAAAGACGGGATGCTGACTTCCCGATGGCAGGAACTTGAATCGGGGATACCAAGAAAATACTATACAATAACTAACAAGGGCACGGAACAGATTATCTTAATGAATGAATATTTCGATCTGATCGAGTCTTCGTTAAAAAGGATCAAAAAACTATAACTAAAACATCCGAAATGGAACAATACATACTCGCATTAGACCAGGGAACAACCTCATCGAGAGCCATCGTTTTTAACAAAAACGGTAAGGTTGTTTCGCTTGCGCAAAAAGAATACGAGCAGTATTATCCGCAACAAGGATGGGTTGAACACGATCCCAACGAAATATGGTACTCGCAGGCATCGGTAGCTGTTGAAGCTTTGTCGCGTGCAAATATTAGCGGGAACGAAATTTCGGCACTGGGAATTACAAACCAACGCGAAACCACAATTGTATGGGACAGGGAAACCGGGGAGCCGGTATACAATGCTATTGTTTGGCAAGACCACCGCGTTTCAGATTATTGCAATGAACTAATATTAGCGGGCAAAACAGAATTCATAAAAGAAAAAACCGGCCTGCTAATCGATGCCTATTTTTCAGCACCTAAAATAAAATGGATACTCGAGAACGTTCCCGGTGCCCGCGAAAAAGCAGAAGCAGGCAAGCTCGCATTCGGAACAGTTGATTCATGGCTGGTTTGGAAATTCACCAATGGGAAATTGCATATAACCGATGTATCGAACGCATGCCGGACAATGTTATACAATATCAGGGAAATGAAATGGGACAAAGAATTACTCGACTTTTTCGATATTCCCGCAGCCATGCTTCCAGAAGTGCATTCTTCCTGCGAAATTTACGGAGAAACAACCTCCACTTTATTTGGATCGAAGGTAAAAATAGGTGGTATTATTGGTGACCAGCAAGCTGCTCTTTTCGGGCATAAATGTTTCTCATCGGGCACCTTAAAAAATACTTACGGCACAGGTTGTTTTTTGATGCTAAATACCGGCAGCGAAATTGTTGAATCCCAAAACAACCTGCTTTCAACCATCGCCTGGCAAATAGGTGATAAAGTAACCTATGCGTTAGAAGGCAGTGTTTTTATTGGTGGTGCACTTGTTCAGTGGCTCCGCGACAATATGAACTTTTTTGATGTTACAGCCGAAGTGGAAGATCTGGCCAGTTCTGTCGACGACAACGGTGGAATCTACGTGGTTCCTTCGTTTGCAGGTCTGGGAGCTCCGCATTGGGACCAGTACTCCCGAGGTGCAATTATTGGCATCACACGCGGAACCGAAACCGGGCACATTGCACGGGCATCGCTTGAAAGTATCGCATTCCAGGTTTACGACCTCATACAGGCCATGCAAGCAGATTATTCGAAAAAAGAATTTTTAGAACTTCGGGTTGACGGAATGCCAAGTACCAACGATATTTTGATGCAGTTCCAATCTGATATTTTAGGATACGAAATCAAAAAACCTGAAATATTTGAAATTACAGCGCTCGGGGCTGCATACATGGCCGGACTGGCGTCAGGATTCTGGAGTTCGACAGAGGAAATTGAAGCGAATAATAATGAAATAAGTATATACAAGCCGGAAATGGAAGACGAAAAAGTTGAAGAACTATTGTATTTCTGGCACAAAGCAGTTGGAAGAACAAAAGGATGGTTAAAAAAAGAATAAGTATTTACTCTTTTTTTGACCAACTACATAGCAATACAATGTATTAAATATAACAAGTTATTTAATAAACCAATACAATTTTAAACTAATCAACAACAATATGGAGAAGTTTATTTTATCATTTGATCAGGGAACGACAAGTTCCCGCGCGATTGTTTTCGATCACGAAGGCACTATTAAATCAGTAGCACAAAAAGAATTTGAGCAAATCTTCCCGAAACCGGGATGGGTTGAGCACGATCCAAATGAGATATGGTCGTCGCAGGCTGCTGTTGCTGCCGAGGCAATTACTAAAATAGGGATTAACGGTAAAAATATTGCAGCAATCGGTATTACTAACCAACGCGAAACAACTATTGTTTGGGACAGGGAAACCGGTGAACCGATCTACAATGCTATTGTTTGGCAAGATCGTCGTACAGCCAAATACTGCGACTCACTAAAAGAGCAGGGTCTGCAAGAAATCATTTCTGAGAAAACCGGTCTTGTTATCGATGCTTACTTCTCCGGCACCAAAGTAAAATGGATTTTGGACAATGTTGAAGGCGCACGGGAAAAAGCAGAAGCCGGGAAACTGGCATTTGGAACAGTGGACTGCTGGCTGATATGGAAACTTACACGGGGAGAAAAACATGTAACCGATGTAACCAACGCAAGTCGTACCCTGCTTTATAATATCAAAGAATGCTGCTGGGACAAAGAATTGCTGGAGCGTTTCAATATTCCTGAAAGCATTTTACCCGAGGTTAAAGGATCGAGTGAAATAGTAGGTTATACCAAAACCACCATCTTTGCGCACGAAATTCCAATTGCAGGTATTGCAGGCGACCAGCAAGCTGCTCTTTTTGGACAACAATGTACACAACCGGGAATGGCAAAAAATACATACGGAACCGGATGTTTTATGTTGATGAATACCGGTGACAAAGCCATCAAATCACAAAATAACCTGGTAACAACAATCGCTTGGAAAGTGGACGGAAAAGTAACTTATGCACTCGAAGGTTCTATCTTTATTGCAGGTGCTGCCGTTCAGTGGATGCGCGATCAGTTGGGACTGGTAAAAAGCGCTCCTGAAATCGAAAAACTTGCTCTTTCGGTTAAAGATAATGGAGGCGTTTACTTTGTTCCTGCACTTACCGGTTTGGGTGCTCCGCACTGGGATCAGTACGCTCGTGGTATCGTTGTAGGAATTACCCGCGGAACTTCTAACGGACACTTTGCCCGTGCAACCCTCGAAGGTATTGCATTCCAGGCAATGGACGTGTTAAAATCGATGCAGGCCGACTCCGGTCTCGAAATCAAAGAATTACGCGTTGACGGCGGTGCTGCTGCCAACAATCTGTTACTTCAGTTCCAGTCGGAAACACTTCAGTCGCCGGTAATCCGTCCGAAACAACTTGAAACAACTGCATTAGGTGCCGCTTATTTAGCTGGTTTGGCAGTGGGTTACTGGAAAGATCTCGACGAACTTCAATCACAATGGGCTAAAGACAAAACTTTCACGCCGGAAGTTGAGCCTGAAAAAATGGCTAAAAGTGTACGTAAATGGGAAAAAGCGCTTGCCAAAGCCAAAGACTGGATTGACGACGATGACGAAGAATAGAATTCAAAATAAAAAAAATTAATCATATAACCGAATAGTAAAGCCGGCGACAACACAACTAAAACTTATTCTAGCCGGCTTAAAAAAACCAATAAAATATTTTTATCATGAGCGAATTTTTAGCAGAAATTGTAGGCACAATGCTACTCGTTTTATTAGGAAACGGAGTTGTTGCAAACGTAGTCCTAAAAGAAACAAAAGGAAACAACAGTGGTTGGATTGTAATTACCTTTGGTTGGGGATTTGGAGTTATGGCAGGCGTAATTGTTGCCGGTCCAATCAGCGGAGCTCACTTAAATCCGGCAGTTACCATTGGACTTGCCGTTGGAGGATTATTTCCCTGGGCAAAAGTTGGTCTTTACATTGCCGGCGAAATGATTGGAGCTATGGCTGGTTCATTACTGGTGTGGCTTGCCTATTACGACCATTATCAGTTAGAAGATAATAAAGCAGGCATTTTAGGAACATTTTCAACAGGTCCTGCTATTCGTAAATTCCCCAAAAACTTCATTACCGAGGCCATTGGCACATTTGTTCTCGTTTTTGTGATTTTCAACCTTGTAGGATTCGAATTTGCCAGTTCCGATATACAAAACGTAAAAGTGGGATTAGGTTCACTTGGTGCACTGCCCGTAGCATTTCTGGTAGTTGCAATCGGGTTAAGTTTGGGAGGCCCTACCGGGTATGCCATAAATCCGGCCCGTGACCTTGGACCACGCATAATGCATGCAATTTTACCTATCAAAAACAAAGGAAATTCAGATTGGAGATATGCCTGGATACCTGTATTGGGACCTATTGCGGGAGCTGTTATAGCAGCCCTTTTTTACTTAATGAAGTATTAGTAGATTTTCAAATGCATTGGGTACAAAATAAGGCATTTTGATATTCGGCATGATAGAAACAGAACCGAAACAAAATGCTGATCAAAACTTTTGAGAATACATTAATAGTTATTGGTATCCTATAAAACAAAATTCAGCATTGATATCGGCAATAAAAGAAAAATAAAACAAATATCATGAATGAAAACAAAACCAAAGAATACGATGTGATTATCATTGGAGGAGGAGCCACCGGGGCAGGAACTGCACGCGATTGCGCCATGCGGGGGCTGAGTGTTTTACTGGTTGAACGTCATGATTTTGCCACAGGAGCAACTGGGCGAAACCACGGATTATTGCACAGTGGCGCGCGTTATGCCGTTACCGACCAGGAATCTGCATCAGAGTGTATCAAGGAAAATATGATTCTGCGCAGGATTGCCAGCCACTGCGTGGAAGAAAACGATGGTCTGTTTATCACGCTTCCTGACGACGATATGGCTTACCAGGCTCAGTTTGTGGAAGCCTGTAAAAATGCGGGTATCAATGCTGAAGTTATCGATCCCGTTTTAGCCCGCCGGATGGAACCTTCTGTCAATCCTGATTTGATTGGAGCAGTAAAAGTTCCTGACGGTTCGGTTGATCCGTTCCGCCTAACCATGTCGAATGCGCTGGATGCCAAAATGAATGGGGCCGATCTTTTAACGCAACACGAAACAATAGATATCATTCGCAATCAGGACAGAGTTACCGGGGTGAAACTCTTCGATCACGAAACGAAAGAGGAAGTTGAATACTACGGAAAAATAATTGTAAATGCCGGAGGTATCTGGGGACAACGAATTGCAAATATGGCCGGTGTAAAAGTTAATATGTTCCCGGCAAAAGGCTCGCTGCTAATTTTCGGACACCGTGTTAACAACATGGTAATCAACAGATGTAGAAAACCGTCGAATGCCGACATTCTGGTACCGGGTGATACAATCTGTCTGATCGGAACCACATCCGAACGCATCCCTTACGACCAGATCGATAACATGTATGTATCGAAAGACGATGTGGATGTGCTCAAGCGTGAAGGAGAAAAACTTGCTCCGTCATTAGCAACTACACGTATATTGCGGGCTTATGCAGGCGTTCGTCCGTTAGTTGCAGCCGACAACGATCCAAGTGGACGAAGTATTAGCCGCGGAATTGTATTGCTCGATCACCAGGAACGCGACGGACTTTCGGGTTTTATCACCATTACCGGTGGAAAACTGATGACCTACCGTTTAATGGCAGAATGGGCAACTGATCTGGTCTGCAAAAAACTCTCTGTCGACAAACAATGCGAAACCGCAAACAAACCATTACCCGGTTCTGAAAAAGACGATTTCTCGTGGAAGAAGACCAACAGTAATATTTATTCAAGTCAGGGTATCGCACAAAAATCAGCGCAAGACCGTCACGGTTCGCTGGCTCATAAAATCACCAATTCGTATGGCAACGACGATTCGATGGTTTGTGAATGTGAGGGCGTATCAATTAGCGAAGTGAAATATGCAATCAACGAGCTAAATGTTAACAATCTTATTGATCTGCGCCGCCGCACCCGGGTTGGGATGGGAACCTGCCAGGGAGAACTTTGTGCCTGCCGGGCTGCAGGATTGCTTTGCAGCGCTATGGGCGAACCGGGAAAGGCAAAAGACGATTTGGCAAACTTTTTACAGGAACGTTGGAAAGGGATGTCGCCAATTGCCTGGGGAGAAACGATTAATGCAATTCAGTTTACCTCGTGGATTTACGAAGGAATTTATGGATTGAAATCCGAAAACAATTAAACAAGCATCAACATGAAATTTGATAACATTATTATAGGAGGAGGACTTAGCGGGCTTACATGTGGAATTAAGCTGGCAGAGCAGGGACGAAAATGTGCGATTGTTTCATCAGGACAAAGTGCAATTCATTTCTTTTCCGGGTCTTTCGATCTTCTTAGCCATTTTAATGGGCAGGAAGTAACCGATCCACTGGAAACAATAAAATTATTACCTGATACTCATCCATACCAACGTCTCGGTATTAAAAACATAATAAAGTTGGCGGCAGAAGCACCTCTGTTGTTAAACCGTGCAGGATTAAAATTTTATGGCAAGCCCAACCAAAATCATTATGTACTAACTCCAATGGGCATTATGAAACCAACCTGGTTAACCCTGGATGATTTTACACGTTTCGACGACAAAAACGTATTTCCATGGAAACAGGCTTTAATCCTGAATTTTACAGGCTTTCTTGATTTCCACACCTTGTTCATAAAAGATGGACTTACACAATTAGGAATACATGCTCAAATCAAAAACATTGCAATGAAGCAGTTTGAAGCCATTCGCCGCAATCCGAGCGAGATGCGTTCAACAAACATTGCCAAAGTTTTCGACAAGGGAGATGCAATTAACGAATTTGCCGATAAAGTAAACAAACTCAGCGCCGAAACGGAAGTTGTAATCCTCCCTGCTGTATTTGGATTATTTAACGCCAGAGTTGAAGAAGAACTCAAAGCCAAAGTAGATAAACCAGTATTATTGATTCCTGCCATTCCGCCTTCTGTTCCGGGAATACGAAGCCAGATATTGCTAAAAAAACGATTCCAGGAATTGGGAGGGACATATTTTCTGGGCGACAATGTGGTAGAAGGAACTTTTAAAAATAATCGACTGGTTGACATTAAAACAAACAACCATGGCGACATCAAACTCGAAGCCGAACAATTTATCCTGGCAAGTGGAAGCTTTTTTAGCAAAGGAATTGTGGCATCTCCCGAGAAATTATATGAGCCGATTTTCGGACTGGATATTGAAGGAGACAGCGATCGCGATCAATGGTTCGACGAGAAGGTATTTAACGAACAACCGTTTATGCGTTACGGCGTTAAGGCCGACAGTCAGTTCCGGGCATCGATAAACGGACAGCCAATAGAAAATTTAAGTGTAGCAGGTTCGGTACTTTCCGGGGCAAACTCACTTAAAGAAGGCAGTGGAGCCGGTATTAGTTTACTTACATCGCTGCACGTAGCCGAACAACTTTTAAAATAACAGGATTATGGGAATAGAAACATTTGAACCATTCAATATAAGTGACAACAATTTTGAACAGTGCGTAAAATGCACCGTGTGTACTGTTTATTGCCCGGTGCTTGAGGCAAATCCGGATTACCCGGGGCCAAAACAATCAGGTCCGGATGGCGAACGGATGCGCTTAAAAAATCCTGACTTTTATGATGAAGCATTAAAGTTATGTATGAATTGTAAACGTTGTGAAGTTGCTTGTCCGTCAGGCGTAAAAATCGGTGATATTATTCAGCTGGCGCGCATTAAATATAGTAAACAAAAACCAAAAGTCAGAGATATGATCCTGGCCAATACCGACATTGTTGGGACCATGGCAAGTACTTTTGCTCCGGTTGTAAATGCCACGGTTGCGCTTAAGCCTGTTCGAAAAGTAATGGATGCTACGCTCAAAATCGATCACCACCGGGTATTCCCGAAATACTCGGGAGAGAAGTTTGAAACATGGTATAAAAAGAATGCAGCTGCAAAACAAAACGATTACAAGAAACATGTAAGTTATTTCCACGGTTGCTATGTGAATTACAACTTCCCTCAACTGGGTAAAGACCTGATTAAAATAATGAATGCTGCCGGTTACGGTGTTCATCTTCTTGAAAAGGAAAAGTGCTGTGGAGTGGCTTTAATTTCGAACGGGTTGATCAAACAAGCTACAAAACAGGCGCGGCACAATGTCGAGTCGTTTAAAAAATCAATCGTTGATCAGAATATGCCGGTAATTTCAACATCCTCAACATGTATATTCACCATTCGCGATGAATATCCTCATTTGCTGGGAGTCGACAATAAAGAAATCCGTAACGAAAGTGAGCTGGCAACTCGATTCCTGTTCCGATTAATCGATTCAGGGAAACTCAAGTTAGTATTCAAAAAAGACTATAAAAAACGTATTGCTTATCATACTCCATGTCATATGGAGAAACTTGGATGGTCGGTTTACTCAACCTCCTTACTGCGAATGATTCCGGGAGTTGATTTTGTTCAGCTTGAATCGCAATGTTGCGGTATTGCCGGCACCTACGGATTCAAAAAAGAAAACTACGAAACTTCGCAGGGAGTTGGTCAATCGCTTTTCGAACAGATCGAACAATCGAATGTCGATTTTGTAGCCACCGATTGCGAAACCTGCAAGTGGCAGATAGAAATGTCGACCAACGCGAAAGTTGAGAATCCAATTACGATTTTAGCTGAAGCACTTGATGCAGAAGCGACTATGAAACTTTGGCAAATTGAATAAAATTAAAAAACCTGTTTTGGTCACAGAAAATTCATCATAGGGAATTTGGGTAGAATTAGAACTTAACCGCAACTGTAGAAAACATTTCTTTCAGTTGCGGTTTTCTGTTTCCAAAAGGCAATTCATCGTATGTATATTCCTGATTATTATTAATCCGGTTAAAAGACATTACATTTGTTTAGGTTTAAAAAAAAACTTGACGATGGAAAGGATTCAATTACACAAAGGAGACATTACACAACTTCAGGTTGATGCCATTGTAAATGCTGCCAACAAAAGCCTGTTGGGAGGTGGCGGAGTGGATGGCGCCATTCACCGTGCAGCCGGAAAAGAATTGTTGGAAGAATGCCGTACATTAAACGGTTGCGAAACCGGCGATGCGAAAATTACCAAAGGCTATAAATTGCCGGCAAAATTTGTAATCCATACAGTTGGCCCGGTATACAACGGAGGCAAATACAACGAAGATAAAAAACTGGCCTCGTGTTACCGGAGGAGCCTCGAAATTGCTGTGCAAAACGGAGTAAAAACCATTGCATTCCCGAACATCAGTACCGGAATTTACGGTTACCCAAAACAGGAAGCCGCAGAAATAGCTTTTAATGAAGTCGATCAGTTTTTAAAGCATCACTCCAATATTGAAAAAGTAATTTTTTGTGTTTTTGATGATGAAAATTACCATCTTTATCAAAAACTAATTACGAAGTAAAGTCGGAAAAACATTGAATACTCAACTAAAACGCGTTATCGGAAAATGGGATTTGGTATTGTTATTAATCAACAGCCTGGTTGGTTCTGGTATTTTTGGTCTGCCTTCTAAAATATTTGCCCAGGCAGGAATTTACAGTCTGCTGGTTATTGTTTTTTGTGCAGCTGTAATGCTGATTCTAATCCTGAATTTTGCTGAAGTTGCCAGCAGATTTACCAAAACCGGTGGTCCATATTTGTATACGCTGACAGCATTCGGAAAATTCCCCGCCTTTTTAACAGGATGGCTGATTCTGATCACACGTTTGGCAACCTACGCCGCACTGGTTAATATTTTTGTCACCTACCTGGGAGTTTTTAATCCCGCTTTTGAAACGCAAACTGCAAAAATAAGTATCATTTTCGGGCTTACTTTATTTTTTACTCTGATCAATCATTATGGCGTAAAAGGCTCTACCATTCTGAATAACTCGTTAACCATTGCCAAACTGGTACCTCTTTTTATGTTTATTGTTGTCGGGTTATTTTTTATACATCCCGAAAACTTCAGGATAGAATCTGCTACCACCGATTTATTCAAATTCTCAAATTCCGTATTTCTGATGGTTTTTGCATTCTCAGGGTTCGAGGCTATTATTGTAAATACGGGAGAGATAAAAGAACCAAGAAAAAATATCCCGTCAGCTTTATTTATTACCCTCTCCTTTGTAACTGTTTTTTATGTATTGCTTCAGACTGTTTGTATCGGCACTTTCGATGGTCTCGCCCAATCAGAACGCCCCATTGCCGATGCCGCCATGCAATTTGCAGGTCCGGTGGGCGCTTTTATTATCTCAGTGGGCGCCTTGTTTTCGGTTGGAGGAACCATTAATACGGTGATGTTAATCGGATCGAGGTTGCCGTATGCTTTAAGTGAAGAAGAGCAGCTCCCCGGCTGGCTGGCTTTTGTTCATAAAAAATACCAAACTCCAACCTGGTCTCTTTTATTCTTTGCAACAGTGGCCTTTTTAGTTTCCGTTACCGGCACTTTTGTTTACGCCGTATCGATAAGCGTCATCAGCAAAGTAATGATTTTGGGAATAGTTTGCGCGGCTTTAATAAAACTCAGAAAAGACAAGGTAGAAGAAACCGCATTTTTCCAACTTAAATACGGAAAAATTTTGGCAGTGTTGGGCATGTTTATCTGTGCAGGTTTGCTAATGAGCTCAAAAGCAAATGAATTCAGAGATACGCTGATTACCTTGTCTGCTGGCGTACTTCTTTTCTTTTTATATCGTTTTTTCAAAAAAGAGTAGTTAAATCTAATTTAGAAGTAATTTTTGCACCGTCCTTTAGGACGGTGATTTGAATTTAATAACAGCAATTAAAGAATCCACCCTCAAAGAAGGTGGACTTATAAGAAGGCCCCTATAAGGGGCCAAAGTTGAGCCGCTGTTGCTCTTCTAAACGTTCTTGATCTTCTTGATATTTCACGTATTTCTTGATCTTGTCTTCGTCAAGACCAATTGTGTCAACACAATATCCTTTTGACCAAAAGTGATTGCCCCAATATGGTTTTGTTCGCAATTGAGGATAACTTTTGAAAATCTTGATCGCTGTTTTGCCTTTCAAGATCCCAAGCAGTTGTGATATCGAAATCTTTGGAGGAACACTGACAATCAGGTGTACATGATCTTTTTGTATATTCATCTCGATCATTTCACATGATTTCCATTCCAACAACATCGGGATGTCTTGCTGAAGCAGTTCCTTAACAAGGCCTTCAAGAACGCGAAATCGATACTTAGGTGTCCATACAACATGGTAAGTACACCTATAAATTACATGATTTAATTTCTTGAAATTACTCATGTAACGAAGTTAATTAAATTTCAGGCTTAGCCAATTAAACATGACCACCCCCAAAGGAGGTGGTTTTAACGATTATAATAAATTTAGAGGTTTTTGTTTACTCTAAAAGATACAAAAACCACTAAATTCATCATTCTTCAACATAGACTTGTGACCACCGCCCTAAAGGACGGTGCAAAAATTTTAGAATTAAAATATACTTTCGCTATTCGGTTTAAAAATTAAGTCTTCTCATGAGAATCCTCCTCGTATAATTTTTTCATATTACGATGATAGGTATTCGTTAAGCGGTTATGGAAATACGGATACAAAAAGTGATCGCGGAGTCTCGATTTACTTTTAAAATAACTGCAATGTACTATTTTGGTATACCCTTTGGGAGTTTCTACAAAATGAAGTTGTTGTTTTCCATGAGTTATATTATCCTTCAGGTAACTAAATTCTATTATTCCTTTCTCTTTATCAACACAAGTTATTTCGAAAGCGGCACATAATTTTTTTACTCCTATCAAAACATTCAAGTTTAAATAAACAATCTGTCCTATCTCAACTTGTCCAACCTGTTGATTTGGGTAAAAAATTTCATTCTGATTTTTTGAAAACAACAAGGCAAAATTGAATTTCCGGGCATTCCACGCCTCAGCAGGATTGGTATTCACATAATGCGACCAAACCTTATTCAAACTGTCTTTTACAATGTATTCTCTTTCGTTAAAAGCATAACCTTTTGTACTCGACTCAGGTGTTAACGAAGGCGCTAATTCTGTAAAAGTGCTGATATGATTTTCCATTTGATGGTTTAAATAACGCTCAACCGCACCATCTTCAATCTTATCCAAATTTACATCTGCGAGGTGATTTTGACATTTTCCGGTAATTAAACAGAAGAAAAACAGCGATAAAAAGGTAAATTTAATTAGCATGGTTTCACAATCAAATGGATACTACAAATATCCGTTATTTTGATTTTAATGCAAATTTTTTTAAATTATAAAACAACCTAAAGTTTGTTTAATTTATTTTTATTTATTTTGAATAGATGGACAAGAAGGGTAAAAAAAGCAGTAAAACCTCAAGAATTATACTTTATGCAATTATTGCATGCTGTATGTTTATTCTTACCCTTTGGTTTGGATTTCGTTTATTTGGACTATTTTAAAACATGTTAAACTTACTATTCATAATAACCTCAGTCTTTTTATCTGTACTACCTCATACAAAAGAACCGGAAGTCAGGTTTGTTCAAAAAGACAAAGAAATTCTGACAACCCTGCTTAATCAAATACGAAGTGAGCCTTACAACACCACTTCCAATTTAGTTGTTTTAGCAGGCAAATCATTTCTTGAAACTCCTTACGTTGCACATACCCTGGAATGTAAAGAGGAACAACTTGTTGTTAATTTAAGGGAACTGGATTGCACTACTTATGCCGAAAATTGCCTGGCAATCGCCCGCACGGTGAAAAGCGGAGACCTTACTTTTGAAAAATTTACAGGTGAACTAACAAAAATCCGATATCGCAATGGAAAGGTGAACGGTTATACATCGCGGCTGCATTATTTTAGCGACTGGATATTTGAAAACGCTCACAAAGGATTGATCAAACGTGTTTCAAAGGAAATGGGGAACACCCAATATAATCTGGAAGTGAATTTTATGAGCACCCACCCCGAAAGCTACGAACAGTTGAAAAACAATCCCGGGTTAATTTCGGAAATGGCCACAAAAGAAAAAGAGATCTGCACGCGAACAATGTATTATATTCCGAAAGAAAACATTTCGGAACAGGAACATTTGATGCAGGAAGGAGATATTATTGGTATTACCACATCAATAAAAGGACTTGATATTACACACGTTGGATTACTGGTAAAAAAAGCTGGCAGAATCCATTTAATGCACGCTTCTTCAGCAGCCGAAAAAGTAATTATCTCTGAAGAAACACTTGAGGAATATCTTTTGAACAGTAAACGAGCTACCGGAATTATGGTAATAAGACCGTTGTAGTAAAAAATAATAGGGAAGATTATAACTCAAAAAAAATTGTAAATTGTGGACACTTTAATGAAATACTATGAAACGCTCATTTACTAAAATCTTGACTGGCCTTTTTCTCATTATTGCCAGCACATTATTCACTAACGCACAAGAAGTTGGAATCAGGGGGGGCAATTTAGCAGGTGGAAATGTGGCCATCACAGGGGCTTTTCAAACCGGCGATTTTAACCGGATTCATACTTCGCTTTCTTTTGGAGAAAGTATTGGGTTAGATCTGCTCTGGGATTTTGCTTATCTGCCGATGCTCGATGAAACTTTTTACGTGTATGCAGGAGCCGGCGCATATGCCCTTTATGAAAAACCGCTTATTTACGGAGCAACCGGTGAAATTGGATTGGAGTACCACTTCTACTCTGTACCAATAGTTTTGGGGCTCGACTGGAGGCCTACTTACACTATTCATGATGAAATAAATGATGTCGATCCTTTTGAACCTTCAGGATTTGGATTTAGCATCAGGTATGTTTTGGATTTTTACTAAAACTTAAAAATTATCCTCTAAACGATTATCAGTTGAATTATCTTTCATTTTAAAATACCTGCGAAGTAAAACTTTTTTTAAATCGCGGACGATTATCTCGTGGGCTACTACCTCAACATGAGAATAATCTGGTAATTCATCGTGAGCGCGGTTCAGATCTCTGTTCGAAATATCAACCTGGTACAAAATGGAAAGTAATAAATCGTAATTGGTATTTATTAATCCTGTAATCTGGTTGGTTAACTGATCGTGCAGTTCTTTGTACGCCTCCTCGGTATTTCCCGAAAAATTAATTTCAACTCCGAACATTCCAAAGTCTTTCATTATTTGTGCAGCGGTCTCGCGAACTACCTCTTCCCTACTCAGATACGAACTTACATTTGAATTATTTATTTGCGGTAAACTCATAAACCATTTTTGATAAAGATATCATATTTTACCCGACAGTTGTCAGTATTGGTAATACAAAATATGTAACTTTAGACAAACTAAATCAATTAAAAACCATAACTATGAAAAAGAGCATCATTACATTTACATTTATTTTATCAGCCATTTTTGCTTTTGCACAGAGCGAATTCGCGCATCCGGGAATTTTTGTGGGCAGTGTTGTTGAAGACCTCGATACTTCGATAAAATTTTATACCGAAGTTATCGGGATGACAAAAACTGGCGAATTTTCAGTAACAAAAGAACAGTGCAAAGAATTGGGATTAACTGATAAATACCAATTGGATGTAACAATATTAAAACTGGAAGACAGTCCCAATGCCACAGAATGGAAACTGATGAGCCTGGGAACAAAAGCCAAACACCCAAAACAAAAATATATGAGTGACGATACAGGCATGCAATATATTAGTATTTTGGTGAATCACCTCGATCCTTTTATTGAACGTTGCGATAAAAACAATGTGAAAATATTAAGCGGAAAACCTTCAAAACTCAGCGATAAAAAGTATTTCATCCTTGTTCAAGATCCAGACGGAACGTTTATCGAAATAATGGGCCCCAGGTAAAAACAGGATACATTCTAAATATCAAACAATCGTATTTCAACAATTATCTCAAAAACAATACGTTAATATTATTTCTTATTTGGAATACGTCAGGGCTGTTTTAATGGTATTATTTTTTAATTACTTTCGAACAACATTTGATGAAATTCGAAAAGGAATTCGGCAATGAAGAAGAAGTATAAAGAAGTTGGTTACAGAACCTTGTCGATTGGGGAAGAAATATTTAATAGTATTACCCATGGCATTGGAACTCTTTTAAGTATTGCAGGGCTGGTACTTTTGGTCGTTTTTGCAGCAATTAAAGGAAATGCCTGGCATGTTGTAAGTTTTTCCATTTTCGGCAGTACGTTGGTAATGTTATATCTTTCGTCGACACTTTACCACAGTTTCACAAGAGAAAAAGTAAAAAATATTTTTGTTCGTTTCGACCACGCTGCCATATTTCTATTGATTGCCGGAACGTATACGCCATTTCTGTTAACCGCATTACGCGGCGCTTTGGGATGGACATTATTCGGCATTATCTGGACAGTTGCCATTGCAGGTGTCGTAATCCGATCGATATACTTAACACGGTTTAGAAAACTAATGGTGGCCATTTACCTGATTATGGGCTGGTTATTTGTAGTTGCCATTGGTCCGATGATGAAAAATTTACCAGGACTTAGTATTTTGTTTTTATTCCTGGGCGGATTAATGTATTCTATTGGTGTTGTTTTTTATGCATGGAGAAAACTAAAATACGGACACGGCATCTGGCACTTGTTTGTATTGGCCGGAAGTATTATGCACTTCTTTTCGGTGATTTACAGTTTGAACTAATTTTATAATTATATCATAAAAAACAGAGGCGCAATTTTAAAAGTTGCGCCTCTGTTTTTCTTATAAGGAATCATTGTTGTCCGGTAAACCGGAATATTATTAATTTTTCTTTTTCAATTCACTGATACATAGTATCAAGTTTTCATATTGTCAAAAGTAAGCCCCCGTATTTTGGGGAATAGCGATTGTTGGTAATTGGTTTGGTCTTCTTTGATCAGTTTAATCCAACTTTTTTCGGGGTTTTCAAGAAATGAATAGATATCGATGTAATTCATTAGTTGTTGTCTGATAATCGATACCATATTTGAAAAAGCCCAACTGCGTTTGAGTTTGCTCTTAACTAAAGTAATAAGCAGATTGGCAAGCATTGCAGCCCATATCTGTATTTCAATGGCATTTTCATTGTCCCCGAGAAAATATTTCAAGGGAAAATTTTGTTTTAATTGTTTGAAAAGCAGTTCGATTTGCCAACGTTTTTTATAAATGAGAGCAATCTTTTCCGCTGATAGTTCAAAGTTGTTTGTTATGAACTCAAAAAGCCTGTTGTTTTCATCGTCCCAATAAGCAATCCTTCTTGCCCTGTGTGTTTTTGATTTGTTTTCCCCATAATGTAGAACAACCTCTTCATCTTTTAGGACACCAAAATCAGCATCGTCAGGAATATCAAATTCTTTACCTGCTTTATATAAGGCATTATCCTTTAAACGGGTTACATACCAAATCGATTTTTCAGTAAATGTTTCATATTGTTCATAATCGACATAACCTTTATCGAAAGTAATGATTGAACCTGCAGGTAAGGATTCAACTTCGTGCAAAAACATATGGTCGTGCCTTGCAGCCTCACTGTACCTGATTAAACAAGGGACATTCTCACTGGCTTTGATAATTGTATGTGCCTTAATGCCACCTTTCTTTTTGCCATTTTTAGGATTTCGGCCAACTCCTTTCAAGATGTCCTTAAACAGGGATATTGTGGTCGAATCCATAATATAGAGACGTTTCATATCCTTGTCTTTTAACCGGCTGTCCGCTAAACGTGAAGAATGTTTATCATATACCGACATGTAAATGTCCTTGAATACTTGGCTGTCTCTTCGTTTATTGGCCTCGGAAAAGGTACTGCGCCGAACTAAATAATTAAGTCCCAAATGGGACAATTTGTGAGCATTGGCAAGTAATCCTAGTATAACTTCCCTGATGGAATGATAACCTTCGAAAACAACAAAAAGCATGACGACCAAATGGTTGTAAGTTGTGAATTTCTTTACATACCGTTCGCTACCATGTTGCTTCGCTATTTTTCTTATCTCACTTTTGTCAATGAACGTTAACAGTTGATTGAATATCGGCTGTCCATTAAAATTTGTATTTTTACCCATGTCCTACTTTTTTGTTGTGGTAAACTAAAAGTAGACATACCGGGCAGTTCTTCAAAATGTGCTGTCCGGTTAATTTTTACCGGACACTAATGATAAGGAATATTGTTAATTCAATTCTTCAAATTTCTTATATGCTGCTTCCCAATTCAATTTTGGATCAGGAACATATTCAACAATTTCAAAAGAATTTTTAATAACCTGTCTGATTTCGTTAAGAGAATGAACAACGCCGGCAGCTTTTGCCTGCATCATTAAGTTACCGGTTGCAGTTGCTTCTGTTGGCCCGGCGTAAACAGGAATTCCAAGTGCATCGGCTGTTAACTGGTTCATCATTTTATTATTGGCGCCGCCTCCAATAATATGAAGCTTTTCAATAGTTTTTCCGGTAACCGATTCAATTTGTTTAATGGTGTATTTATATTTCAACACAAGGCTGTCGTATATACAGCGGGCAATTTCACCCTTTGTTTCCGGCACAGGTTGCTTTGTTTTTTTACAGAATTCCTGAATGGCAAGTGGCATATTCCCGGGATTTAAGAATGACAAATCATCAGGATTGATCAAACTTCTGAAATGTTCTGCTTCATTGCTTAGATCCACAATTTCCTGCCATCCCATTTCACCTTCTTCATCCCAAATACGTTTGCATTCCTGAATCAGCCACATTCCCATAATATTCTTAAGAAAACGTGTAGTATGATCCACTCCCCCTTCGTTGGTGAAATTCATTTCCAATGTCTTTTCTGACACCAAAGGTTCCGGACTTTCTATACCCAATAACGACCATGTTCCGGAGCTAAGATAACCCCAATTTCCGCCATCTGCCGGCACCGAAGCGATTGCCGAAGCTGTGTCGTGCGCGGCAACTGCAATACAAGGAATAGCACTGCTGCCAGTATCTTCCTGAATTTCAGGTAATATTTTTCCGACTTCTGTTCCGGGCTGAACAATCTCAGCCATCAGACTTACGGGAATATCTGCTGCTTCAAACAGTTTTCCTTCCCACTCTGCCTTGCCCGGTTTTAACAGTTGCGATGTACTGGCAATGGTATACTCATTCTTTTTAACACCGGTAAATAAATAATTTAATGTATCAGGAGTGAAAAGCAGACTTTCGGCAGTATTCAATCTCGAATGTTTCTCCTGTTTCGATGCAAACAATTGAAACAAGGTATTAAACTGCATAAATTGAATACCCGAAAGCAGATAGGTTTCTTTTTTGGGAAGTACCTTAAAAAAGTCTTCTATTGCATTATCGGTTCTGTGGTCGCGGTAAGCGAAAGGCAAACCAATTAACTGCCCGGAGCCTGAAACCAGCGAATAATCAACTCCCCACGTATCAATTCCGATGGAATCGGGTTGAATTCCAAACTGTGTTATACACTTTTTCAAACCGGTTTTCAGTTCTTCAAACAAACTGTAAATATTCCAGTAATAATTACCGTGTATCCGGGTCATCTGATTTTTAAAACGATGTATTTCCCTTAATTCAAGTTTCGCGTTTTCAAGTGTTCCCAGGATTGCCCTTCCGCTGGAAGCTCCCAAGTCGAAGGCTAAAAAATGGTTCTTGCTCATATTTTGATTCAGGTTTTATTTCAGCCTGTAAAATAAAACATTTTTATTTGTTGGCTATCCTGCTGTTTCTTGATTCTCATAAAAAAAGCAGGATAAAACATCCTGCTTTCTTAAAAATATGTCAGATAATAAATTAAGCGTGTTTTTCTGATAAATAGCGTTCAGCGTCGATAGCCGCCATACAACCCGAACCTGCTGCTGTAATGGCCTGACGATATTGATCATCTTGTACATCGCCACAGGCAAATACACCCGGAACATTTGTTTTAGAAGTACCAGGTATCGTATTAATATACCCGACCTCATTTGTTTCAATGAAATCTTTAAAAATATCTGAATTCGGTTTATGTCCAATTCCCAGGAAGAAACCATCAATTTTGATTTTTACTTCTTCCTCATCCGGTTCTCCAAGATTCTTAACCAAAGTAGCACCTTCAACAACATTATTGTCTCCGAATAATCCTTTTGTTTGATGTTTCCAGAGGATTTCGATGTTTGGTGTTTTCATGGTTCGTTCTGCCATCAGCTTTGAGGCACGTAATTCATCGCGGCGAACAATCAGGTATACTTTATTACACAAACCGGCGAGGTACATGGCTTCTTCAGTAGCAGTATCGCCACCGCCAACTACAGCTACATCTTTTCCCCTGTAGAAAAAGCCGTCGCAGGTTGCACAGGCAGAAACACCACCACCGGCGTATTTTTTCTCATCTTCCAGACCAAGATACTTTGCTGTTGCACCGGTAGCAATTATCACGGTTTCTGCTTCGATCAGTTTCGAATCGTCGATCCAAACCTTATGAACATCGCCTGAGAAATCGACCTTTGTTGCCAATCCCCACCGTACATCAGTTCCAAAACGCTGCGCCTGTTTCTTAAGATCCTCCATCATTACCGGACCGGTAATTCCTTCCGGATATCCGGGATAATTCTCAACTTCTGTAGTTGTTGTAAGCTGCCCACCGGGCTGCAAACCTTCGTACATTACCGGGCTTAGATTCGCACGTGCAGCATAAATAGCAGCAGTATATCCGGCCGGGCCGGAGCCAATAATCAAACATTTTACCTGTTCTCCATTTGTTTCCTGAACAGTTTTATTCTCTTCGTTTTCGTTAATATCAAGTGGTTTAAACATCTTCGTAAATTTTTATTTGGCCAAAAATACAAAACATCTTGGATGAGACATCATAATTTCAATCGATAATAATTAACTCAACATAGCTAATTTCTATAATCAAAATTTCACATATGTGAAACTAACGAAAAAGTTTTGCAAAATTGAATTCAAGCATTACTTTTGTGGGCACCATTTCGGGATGTGGCGCAGTCCGGTTAGCGTACTGGTCTGGGGGACCAGGGGTCGCAGGTTCAAATCCTGTCATCCCGACAAAGACAAAAGCCTTTTCGCAATTGCGGAAGGGCTTTTCTGTTTTTAACCTGAAGGGAAATTCATTTCCTATGAAGGATAAAAACGGAAAAGCAAGCTGAGTGCAGCGAAGCAAGGCTTTTGGCTTTGAGCACCCCTCCCCATATTAGATTCATTTAAAAATAAATCCTGTCATCCCGACAAAAAAAAGCTTCTTCAATATGAAGAAGCTTTTTTATTTTTCAACAACAGAAGGCCACATTAATTAGCACCCCTTTAATAATCTATATCTTATTCCCATTCAATCTCCAAATCCTTGATAAGTGTTGCCCCACTGTGAACTGTTCCGGTATGTTGAAAACCCATTCCGCCATATTTATTCGGGTTGATTTCGGTTTCCATGTCAACATTTAATTTCACCTCAGGTCTGCCAGGCTCAACATAGTATTCAGCCGATGATTCCATGTGTGCATAAATTTTGTTGCCTTTTGTTCCAACAGTTATAAAGCACGGAGTCCGGTAGCATGATGTTGAAACAGCCTCAACAACGGGTGTTCCTTTTCCATTTTCATATTTCATAAAAACACAGTCGATTGCGTTGTGATACTTGGTTGTTCGATACAAACGAAAAGCATAACCGTTCTTATTTTTGGTATCGTATTTTATAAAAATATCCATGTACTGGGCCTTTGCACTGCTAAATCCCTGCCCTGCCGTTTTTGCCGGACAAGCGGTAAAACTGATCTTCATGTCTCCAAAATCATCTCCAACCGGAGTATAACGCAAGCGCCCTCCTTTATGGGCCTGAATCAGTCCGGTATCGCTTGCTGCACCGTTCACTCCCACTCCGTAAAACCACGAATCCTGACTATTATCGGCTGCCCAATCGTTCCACTCGTTGGTATCTTCGGGTTTAAAACAATCCACTGTCCAAAAGCCGGGAATTATCTTTTGCTGAATTTTTGTAGATAAGGTTTTTAAATCAACTTCATAAATGCCATCAACTTCATCAACATCATTTTCAGTAATTGCTTCGGGCAGGATGTATGAAACAGGTTCGCCCGGCTCACAACGCAGATGCTTGGGTTCAACTGATACTTTTATAAAATAACCAACATCGCCCTTCGATAATTTATACGATTTCTTTGGCTCATTATAACGTGAAACAGCAACTTCAACCGGATTTTTACCGGAAGCGTCACTGCAACGATACCACGTAATCAATGACTGGTCAGCATATTTCATATCCAGTTTATAATCGGCAGAAAGAAAACCATCTCCGTTTTTAGTGATTATCGGGGTTGATATGAATGCCGGAGCATCAAGGAAACGCGGAGCTACATATAATACACTTGCAGCTTCCAATCCATCACCGGTTGACGCTTTGATGATAACCTGTTTTGTTTCGTCATTTTCGTTTGCAGGAATTACAGTGCAAGTACCGTCACCATTGTCTTTCAAATTAACCAGGTTTTTATATTCAGGATCAACAAACCAATTCACAGGAACTCCCTTTTTCTCAACATTACTGAAACGATTTATCTTAACAGTCAAAACAACTGGTTCTTTCCCTGTTTCAATATTTTGCCGTGTCGGACTTATAATCAACTGAGTCGAAATTTCAGACAGGGTTGTTCCTTTTTCTTTTTCTGCATCCAAAACAAGTTGTTTGATGCCCATCGGATCCCAATCGTCATTTCCGCGCAAAAGATTGTAGGTATTATAAATTACCTGACCTTTATATTCAAAACGATACGCATTCAGAATATTTTTACCGGCCATATCAACAGTTGCATACGGATGTTTACTTCCTACAACAACCGTTTTCCCATTAAATTGATTATTAAAATTGTAGTTCCGCCCTTCAAGCGCCGGCTCACTTTTCCATCCCCAGTAGGTTGCCAATTTGCCTTTCATCCGGCAATCTATTGCGGCAATCGGTCCTCTACCTTTTACCAAATACTGTTCTCCCCGCGTTAACGAGTTAATATCACAATTCAACAGAACTGCTCCTGTGCCTGAAGTATGCCCGAATGGTTTTGAAGAATAATAATCAAAAGTACAATCAAGGTAAACGCCTGTCGGAGAAAGGGCATCATCGGTAGATTCAAAATGACAATGATCGTAAAAAGCCCGGCCGGTAGCATAATAAGGCAATAAATTTAAGCGGCTGATAAAACGGGTGTTACGTGCAAATACTTTATCGCCAACAATGTAAACCAACTGTGCCTGAACAATTGCCGAGCCACGTTTTTCCCTTCCGAGTTCCGGTTTTAAAGGATATTCCAGATCTACATTACAGTAGTTCCCGAATGTAATATTTTCGGCACGTGCTCCATTTCCGGTAATTTTAAACATGGTAAAATTACCTTTTGCTCCCATTGTCTGACCCCGGTTGCAGGCAAGAACAACATTTTCGGCTTTTTTCGATAAACCCTGAAAACGCAACCATTCGCAATCAATCTCCATTCCATAGGGACTTCCTTCTCCCGGTTTTGGAATTCTTACTTCAGGATCGTCGGGATCGTCAATCCAGTATACCCAAGGTGCAATGTACAACACCATCGGTTTTTCTTCCGTTCCGTCGCTGATGTTTTCCAAAGCTTCCTTTACCGAATTAAAAACGAAGTCGTAAGCAGCAGCTTCCTCATCCGAAAACTGTCCGTCGATAAAATAAGCAGAAGGGCCTAATTTAATTTTTTGCCCGTCATAAATAATATAATCTCCTTTAAAAACTACCGGATCGCTTTTGTCAAAAGGAACATATTTGCTATTGGCTCCCACTCCACAAAAACCTGTAATTAAAATAGTTAATAGTAAAATGTGTTTTATTTTCATTTGTACTGTTTTTAAATTAGTTCAGTTTAATTCATTTTGAGATTAAAGGTAAAAAATACACTATAAAATCAGCATCTCTTCAAAAAAATTTTCTTTCTGATTAAAACGATGTATTATTTGCCATTAAAGCAAAAGCCCAATCTTTCTGAATTCAGAACTTAAAGCATAAAAACAGGATAATATTCAATATAAATCAATCAATTTTTGATAATACATTTTGTAAAAAATTATATTCCTTTGAAAATGAATATCTACTAAATAACTGACAATAAAACTCTGATAAACCAACAAAAATGATCAAAAGAGAGAATATTCTATTACTGACCTGCATGGTTTTGTTTACATTTTACAAACCATCTTTTGCACAGGATTCACAAACAGAACTTACACGGTTAACATATAATAATCCAAATTTGGTTGTAGACCTGGCAGTAGGATTATGGCCAAGCCCGCTCCCGATGGATTACGATAACGATGGAGATCTTGATCTGGTTGTTAGCTGCACCGACGTTCCTTTTCGAGGCACTTATTTATTTGAAAATATCAGTGGAAAAATGTCGGCCGAAACGGTAATGGCAAAACCAGTAAAAATTGGACCAGGGAAATGGGATCTTACAATTTCATATACTGATAATGATTTTCATCTTCTGGCACCGGGAATGGAATACAAAGATTTTAGAAAGAATGGTTTTGATAATCCTGCCGGCCTTTATAATGCCAAGAATATTCACAAACTGTATCCAAGAAAAAGGTTTAGTCAGTGGCATTATGTGGATTACGAAGGTGATGGCGATCTGGATTTAATAGTGGGGATTGACGATTGGGCCGGATACGGTTGGGACAATGCTTATAACGAAAAAGGAGAATGGACACATGAAAATCTGCACGGCTATGTTTATCTACTGCTAAACGAGGATGGTGAATATCATTTAAAAGGGAAATTACAAGCCGGTGGAAAAGATATTGATGTGGAAGGAAATACAACTCCTTCGATGGCTGATTTTGATAACGACGGAGATCTGGACCTTATTTGCGGCGAGTTTGTCGACCGGTTTACCTGGTTTGAAAATACGGGAACAAGAGAAAACCCTGTTTTTGCAAAAGGAAGGTTTTTGAAAAACAAAGAAGGTATTATTTCCATGGATTTGGAAATGATGCGTCCTGCTGCAGTCGATTGGAACCGGGATGGAAATATGGATTTGCTGGTTGGCGATGAAGATGGCCGAATTGCATTCATTGAAAACACAGGTAAAACAAATGATAACATGCCTGAATTTAAATCGCTCGTTTTCTTAAAGCAAGAAGCAGATCTTATGAAATTTGGCGCACTGGTTACTCCTTACAGCATCGATTGGGATGATGATGGTGATGAAGATTTAATCTGCGGAAATTCAGCTGGATACATTTGTTTCTTCGAGAATCTAAATGGAAAAGAAACACCTCAGTGGAGCCAACCACAATTGCTGAGAGCTGATGGAAAAATCATCAGAATAATGGCCGGATACAACGGATCGATCCAGGGGCCTGCCGAAAGAAAATGGGGTTATACTGTTCTTTCCGTGGAGGATTGGGACGGAGACGGACTCAAGGATGTTATTGTCAATTCAATCTGGGGAAAAATAGAATGGTATAAAAATACCGGTAAAAAAGGCGCTCCCGAATTAACTTATAAAGGAAGCGTAAAAATTGACCGGGAAGGCCATGAAAATGCCAAACCAAAATGGAACTGGTGGAATCCGGGGCCGGATGAGTTGGTTACTCAGTGGAGAACTACTCCTTATGCTATCGATTGGAACAATGATGGTATGATGGACCTGGTTATGTTGGATAATGAAGGTTACCTGGCCTTTTTCGAACGATTCAAAAAGAAAGGGAAATTGTATGTAAAACCCGGAAAACGAATTTTTAAAGAATCTGGCAAGGAAGAAGATGCAGGTTTGCTTCGCTTAAATAGCAAAGAAGCAGGAAGTAGCGGCCGCAGAAAATTTTGTTTTACCGATTGGGATGGCGATGGCGATCTTGATCTGCTTGCCAACAGCAGGAATATTGAATTGTGGGAGAATGTTGGAGAATCAAACGGTTATACCAGCTACAAAAATCAGGGAAATCTTTTCGAACATCAACTGGCAGGGCATACAACCAGCCCCACAACTGTAGACTGGAACAAAGATGGAATTCCTGATCTGTTAATTGGAGCTGAGGACGGACATTTCTATTTCTTCCGTAATGGAAATTAATTACCGCATTATTACTCCGGAACTATTCCTTACACCGTCTTTTAGGCGATGATATTGATTAGTCCGGATCAAACTGATTTTTTAGGATTTTTGTAAATTTTATATTACTGCCCGGTCAAATTTTTCAATTTGGAAAAGACTCTGTCACTTCCCCGTCAGTTGACGGACAGGGTGACATTTTTAACAAGCATTAGAGACATTACCATGTACGTCATGCGGAACTCGTTTCAGCATCTTTGTCATTCCGAGAGTCCACCCAATTAAAAAATTGGCATAATGAAAAAATGACAGAACGCGCCTTGAATTATTCACCCGTTGATTTTTGAATCAACGGGTGAAAGCAACGGCTGTTCACCGGGTGACTATGAATTGTAAAAAACTGTCACCCGTTGAATTTGCCATCAGCAAGGACATTTTTATATCGAATGATTTTTTGCATTAATGAAAGATCTGTCATTGGAAGCGCAGCGAGGAATTTTTTATAATCCTTATTCCATTTCTCAAATTAAAATCAAAGTTGGCGTAATAGATTGGATTTGGAAAGAAATAACAGCACTACACTTTTATTTTATGTAAACAAATACTACTTTTAAAACTCCGTACCCGGACATGGTGAAGAAAGATTCAAAAGCGTAAGAACGTGCCCCAGGAAAGTATAATTACAAAATAGCCGGTTGTAAACGACAACAAACATTTACAAACGCTTACAAACGAATATGTATCTGAAATACATCTTATTAAGATAAACAATGGGAAAAACGGCTATAAGCGGTGTATGGGTAATACATATACACATCTGTTGGCGGTAATGCTAAAAAAAGAATGACACTTTGCAAAATATGCAATATTAATGAAGCCAATCAGACTGGAGCACATGTGTTTCCTGCTTGGATGATAGCATCTACTTTTGATAAAAAAGGTAGGAATAGAGATTATGAAGTAATTCATGCCTTTCACCCACTAGACAACGAATTGCCTTATTTTGGACGCTCTTTACAACCAGATAAGATTGAGGAAAGTATCGGCAGAGAACTAACAGAAGAAGAAGCTGAATCCCAAAAGAACTTTCTTGTTGTAGATAATCTGTGGTGCCGTAAGTGCGAAAATAAATTTAAAATAGTTGAGGACTATTTCTTAGATAATGTGGATAGAGCCATAATCGACTTTGCAAATCAGGGTGAAGGAAATATAAAAACTCTAACAGCTAGTCCTTTATTAATTCGCCTTTTTATTTATTCTCTTATTTATAGGGCTTCAATTACTAATTTAATGGGATTTTCACTAAATGCGAAAACTGAAGAAAAGCTGAAATCATTCATCAATAAATATGTACAAGATAATTTAATTGACACAATTGCATTTATTGAAAGTAACACTGAAAAAAAGGAATTAACGAATTATCCAGTAAGGTGTATAAAGATTGAAACAGAAAAAGGAAATACTTTTGTACATATTCATAAAAAATACGACAAGCCCTATTGCTTTATCATCAATAACTACATACTTCAATTTTATCAAAAGGAAAGTCATACAAGAAGTACTCCTTACTCATTTTGGGGGATTACTGATTTGCTGAATCAAATACATTACTTCCCAAATTATAATGAATCTGCATTTCGAATTGGAATAATAAATTTAGAGCACTGGAATCTCATAAAATCTAAATTTATCAGGTACAATTCTCAATATAAAATTCAGAATTTCATAAAAGTATATGAAAGAATGTTTCTTGATGAATTTGGGTACAATCCAAGTCAAACTCAAGTACAAAAGTTTCTTAATATACTTGTAGACAATGATAAAAAAATAGGAATAAAATATACACGAGAACAGATTCTTGAAGCAATGAATAAAAGCATAAAAAAATAAAGCACATACCGCCAATCAAGCTTTGCTCCCTCCTTTCGCTCTGCTAAGGAGCATATACGGCGGTTCGCTAAGTCATAGGAAACAATGGTGATTTTGGTTCACCTCGTTGTAAAGATCCAACAAAGGAACGTATCCCCGCTTTCTCAACCGATCGACTGCAATAGTAGTACTCTACTGATTCCAATTTGTAATCAGGACCTTTTTGTTGCAAACAAGATACGGATGGCAGATCTACGCCAGCAAGTCCTTAAGCTATTTGCCCTCATCTCGCATGCAACTCTCCGGCTTTTTTAAGCGACAATATAGAGAAGATAGGCCCAATAATTTCATGGATAAGAGCAGCTCCAATAACAACCCCCATAATCATCGACCCGGTTTCTTTAAAAGCAGCATCTTTTGTAAGTAAAAGAGCCAGACCAATTACAATGCCTCCCTGCGGAATTAGTCCACCGGCTGCATATTTCTTAATTTTCGAACCGGCATTAAATAACACCGCCCCCGAATAAATTCCTAAAAATTTACCGATTACCCGGGCAATGATATAAATGATAATCAATAGATAACTGCCCGATATGGAAGACAGCTGTAAATGCAGGCCTGACAAAGTAAAAAATATCACAAAAATTAATTCGTCGGTATAGCGCTCAATAAGCTTAAATATTTTTCCCGACAATGGATTAAAATTAGCAACAACTGCTCCCAGTGCAATGGTAGAAAGTAACGATTCGAATCCAAAATATTCCGAAATCCCATAACTTAATAATATCAATCCAAAGGTTAAAACAATAACGGTACCTTCTTCCTGTTTCTTAAATAACCTGCCCATGTAGTTAAACAAAAAGCCTATTAATGCGCCAATAATAATTGCTCCGCCAACGCCTTTTCCCAGTTCTAAAAGTGTTTTCCCGATCTCCAGATCCTTACTTCCCAAAAAGAATGCAGCAAACGCAATAACCAGTGTGTAAATAATAATTCCTACAATATCGTCGAATGCGGCTATCTCCAACATGGTTGAACTCACCTCGCCTTTGGCTTTATATTCGTGAATTACTGCCAGCGTAGCAGACGGATCGGTTGGTGCTGCCAAAGAAGCCAGCACAAGGCTAATGGCTATTACAACATACACCGATTGGAAAATGTGAATGAAAAAATAAAGGCTGATAAACAGAAACAGAAACACAAGCAGGAAAGCAAAAACAGATTCTAAAATTGTCAGGAAAATAATCTTTTTACCTGAAGCCCGCAGTTTTTTGACAGATAACGAGCCACCTATAGAAAACGTGATAAACGACAACGAAACAGCCAGCAAGGGATCGGTGTGACCGACAAATTGGTTCGACATAATTCCCGACAGATCAGGATTGAGCAGAATACCGGCCAGAATATAACCCGAAATCTTAGGTAATTCTATTTTCTCTGCCAGCTCTCCAAAAATATATCCTGTGAATATTAAAATGCCGATGCTTAAAATTACATTCATAAAATGTGTGCATTTAATTTTTGCTGTGTTTTATCGAACAGCTGATAATTATACCTGCACGAGTTGTATTCTATAAATCGATTTATTTTACAGATATAATAATATGAATACGTTCCTCTCTTTATACAATTTCTTCGGCTTTATGTTCGGGTTTTTATCAATCTTTTCGATTCGAGGACAGAGGATTTCAAAATAATAAGCAAAAAAAAGCTGTTGATAAGAATCAACAGCTTAATACAAACAATTTCTATAAATCTATGATAAGAACTTCTTTCTTAAATCTTCTACTTGTTCATCGTTTATAGGAACCAGATTTCCTAAGGATTGCCCCATCACTAGAGACTTAGCACTAAATTCTGCCACTTCCAGTTTATCGAAAGTACCCAGCAGTTTATCGCCGGTTACCAAAACCGAGTCGTTATTGATAATAACGGCAGGTGTATTTTCAGAAATGGTATTCAGAATTGCTTCTTCTCCGGCAAAATGAGAACCGAAAGGCATGTTCGGAATATCCTGCAGGAATATCCAGCTTTCGGGAATGGTACGCACATCAATTTTTTCACCGGTTACGCTATAGGCCATCAAGTATGGAGTCTGCGTTAAGATAATTGAATTTACCTTTGGGTTACGTTTATAAATTTCCTGATGCAACCAGGTGGAGCGACTCGGAATTTTTCCGGGTTCGCGTTTCCCATCTTTAATTTGCACAATATCTTTTAACTGAATATCCCAGCGAGCCACATTTGGCGGAGTAATCAAAAAATCATTGCCTTTCCACCTTACCGAAACCGTACCGTACGAGCTAATCATCATGCCCTGGTTACAGGCGCGCAAAACAATACGCTGAATCTGCTCCCTGATTTCCCTTTCATCCGACGGGTGACTCACTTCTTCCATTTCTGGTAACAAACGTGGAATCTGGTTTTCGAAATCACCAATCTGCTCATCGGTGAGGTAATTGGGTGTACCAATGGTACTTCCGTTAATCAGGGTGCGGGCACAAAATTCCATGGTTTCAAAACGCTGGAAAGCGTCACTCATATCGGTTCCGCCAACTACGGTTCCATGGTTTTCCATAATTACGGCGTTCACACCTTTTTTAAACTCTTCGGCAATTACATCGCCCAACTCGTTACTGCCCGGTAAGGCGTATGGTGCATATCCAATGGGACCACACACATGTTTGGCCTGTGGAATAACATTGGTATTTGGTATTTGACGAACGATGCTAAAGGAAACCAATGCCGGCGGATGGGCGTGGATAACCGCCTTAATTTCGGGACGGCACTTGTAAATTGCAATGTGAAACGGATACTCCGACGAAGGTTTATGACGGCCTTCAATGGTTCCGTCTTTTCTTACGCAAATAATATCCGATGGGCGCAAAGTTCCTTTGTCGATAGCTGATGGCGTTACCCAAACGTCGCCGTTATCGTCGATTACCGAGATATTTCCACCCGATGTAGTGGTTAATCCGCCGCGATAAATTTTGTCGATAATCATGATTATCTGGTCGCGCGGATGCATCCATTTTGTGTTTAACTTTCTCATTTTCCTTTACCTATTTTATTACTAAAACCTGTTGGTAGAATTAGTATATAATTTTGGGTTACAGTTCTATTCCGCCAACAGCACTAAAAACTTATTATTCAATAATTCCCAAATCGAGTTTCGAAACATCAGCATCGCTGAAAGTGTCGGCAATTACCATGGCAGCTCCCAGGGCACTTGAGTTATCGATCTCTGAAATTAAGACTTTTTTTGCAGGGAAACTAGTTTTCAACAACTCAATAAAAATTGGGTTGCGCGCAAATCCCCCTGATATATACAAAGTTTCAGTTTCATCCTGTTCCGGAATAACCAGTTGAATGGCCTGAACGCAAAGCGCAGTTAAATCGATCATTAATTGGGTATATGCCTCTTCGTAGTTGGCAAAAATTCCCAAATCAACAGATTCCAGGCCTTGTTCAAAACTCTCTTTCCCGTCAGGAAAATATACAGGTTTCCCTTCGAACTTGTGTAAAAGTTGTTTTACCAGTTCGTTATCATTTTTTACGCTTTTAAACGAATCATCAGCCACATTGAAGTGCGTTGCCAGTTTTTCGGCCCATACCTCATGGAAATGCCCCATAAACAAACGCGATGATTTCACCTGTTTTTTATCGGGCGTTAAAAAGCACAGACAATCCTGTTCCAACTGAGCGGCGGTTAATGCTTCTGTGTTGTACGGATTCATGTTGATACACCAGGTTCCGGTTGAAACAAGGATAAATTTATCGGGGCTAGCCTTTAAATATGGCGCCAGCGAAGCAGAGCTATCGTGAATACCGGTGCCCACTTTTACATCTTTCCCTGAGATTTGAACCGTTTCAACAATATCGTTGGTAACAGGCGCAGGAAGCGATACTGATTCGTCGGTAATCCACCGGTGGTATTCCATTGTATCAAAATCCCACATAAAGGTATGACAACCAATAGAAGTAGGTTCTGAAACAACCTTTTTTGTTAATGAATAAGAAAGATATTGCGGGAAATGCAAAATAGAAGCTGCTTTTTCAAACACTTCCTTCTTTTCTTTTTTCAGCCATAAAATCTGTATCCCCGAATTCAGCAACAATCCCAAAGCCGGGCTGGCTGTTTTCCGGCAAAATTCATCTTTGCCTCCGTATTTGGAAAAAAGCTCTTCTGAGATGGAAGGAGACACCTCCTTCAGATAATTGTAAACAGGAGTTAAACGCTCTCCTTGTTCATCCAAAAACATTAAAGAAGCACCGTAGGTTGAAAAATTCACTCCCACCAAATCGTATTCCTTGTTAGCAATAATTTCTGCAAGACTACTGTTTATCCACGATGTAATCAGATCAATATCATCGCATTCAAATCCGTCATCGTCGTTAATAACCGGGAATTTCTGTTCGTGCTGGTAAACGACTTTAAAGTTTTTGTCGAAAAGAAGTATTTTTTTATTGGTTTTACCTATATCGAAAATAGCGATTACCTCTGTCATTTTTTTTGCGTTTAAGTTAGAAGTCGGAAGACCGAAGCCGGAAGTAAATTGATGAACAGCCTTCCTTTCTTGAATTGTTTATTTTTTGGTGTAAAGGATAGAAAGTATAAAAAATCTCACCTACCCGGATTTGAACAATAAACCGGGCAGATGAGATATTATCTTCAAACTATCTATCTTTTTGAAAGAACTTCTTCTTCGTATTTTTGGATATCAGCGATGTAATCCCTACCTGTTGGAACACCTTCCTGTAAACAGTAATAATCCCAAACTGCACTGAAAGGCATTGTTTTCAATTCTTCCAACATAGCCAAACGCTCGAAATTTTTACCTGCTTCTTCAATCGCTACCAAATCTTTAGTTGGCTCCAGCATAGCAATTAAAAATGCTTTTTGTGCAGCGCGTGTACCAGTTACGTAAGCACCAATACGGTTGATCGATGCATCGAAGAAGTCGAGACCAACATTTATACGACTCAAAAAGTCATTTCTTACAATTTCCTGAGCAATCAACTGGATTTCTTCGTTCAATGTAACAACGTGGTCAGAGTCCCAACGTACAGGACGAGTTACGTGCAGTAACAAACCATCAACGTACTGAAGAACAGCTGAAATTTTATCACCTGCAATTTCTGTTGGATGGTAGTGCCCATTATCAATACACATCAAAATGTTATTTTTTACGGCATAACCAACATAGAATTCATTAGAACCAACAGTCATTGATTCGAGACCGATACCAAAAGTTTTACTTTCAACAGCGTCTTTCATGTATTCTTTCGGGTATTTTGTAGCCAGACCTTCATCCAACGATTTTTGCAACAATGTGCGATATCCGTTTCTGTCGATAGGCGTATCTTTCGATCCGTCAGGCACCCAGGTGTTGTGGACACAAGGAGTTCCCAACTGTTTACCAGCTTCTGCAGAAATTGCACGACAACGTTTAAGGTGTTCAACCCAAAACTGACGAATTTCTTCATTTTTACTCGACAGGGTATATCCTTCATCAGCATTCGGGTGAGCAAAGAAAGTTCCGTTAAAATCCATTCCAATGCCCTGTTCTTTACACCAGTCGATCCAGCCTTGGTAGTGTTTTAATTCAATTTGGTCACGATCAACTATCTCGCCGCCAAACTCACCATAAATGGCATGCAGGTTTACACGCTGTTTCCCCGGTAGTATCGACATTACTTTTTCAAGGTCCTGACGAACATCAGCAACTGATTTTGCCTTACCAGGATAGTTACCTGTAGTTTGGATACCACCACCTGAAAGTGTTGCATCCGGAGTTTCAAAACCACCTACATCATCAGTTTGCCAGCAGTGCAGAGAAATTGTTAATTCACTCATTTTTTTCAATGCTGCTTCAGTATCTACTCCAATAGCGGCATATTGCTCTTTGGCTATTTCGTAAGCCTTTTTAATTAATTCACTCATAATAATTGATTATTTTTTATTGATTGTTTTAATAAATATTTGATTCTGGATTATTCCATGTAAAAAACTTCTTCCAAAGGGATTGAAACCGGCGAGTTGTCGGGATTGGCTTTCATTACGTCGGCCATGTAAGCCCACCACTTTTGTACAATTTCTGTTTGTCCGAGATCTTGCGAACCACCTTCTCCGCTTACTTTCTGAAAAGCGAACAAAATGTTGGTTTCTTCGTCTAAAAAGATGGAGTATTCACTCACGCCGGCATCTTTAAGCAGTTGTTTCAGTTCCGGCCAAATTTCATCATGACGCTTTTTATATTCTTCTTTTTGACCTTCGTTGAGGTACATTTTAAATGCTAATCTTTCCATCGTGTTCAGTTTAAAAGTTAATTACAAAAGTTGAGAAAATAAGGATGACCAATCCAATAATAAGGATAGTCCATGTTTTTGCACCTACACCTTTCCATTCTTTCAAAATAATACCCCAAACGTTGCTAAAGGTTACGTTCAGCGACATTAAAATACTCCATGAGAATACCATAATAACACTACCCTCTTCGAAAAAACTTTTACCAACGCCCAATCCGAAAAACTGGGAATACCACAGGACTCCGGCCAGTGCACAGAATAATAAGTTATTTACAAGAATATTTGCAGGTACTGAAATATAATCTTTGATAGTTTTGTTTTTCACATTTTGATACAAACAGTAAACAGCGTTTGTTAAAAATCCGCCAAAAGTAACCAGTAAGGTAGCAGGCAGAGTTATAAAAAGACCGGAAGCCCCCATTGATGAGGCGGCATCGGCAATAGGTTGTCCGGCAGCAAGACCAAGATTAAAACAGGCACTCATTACACCGGCAAGCAATGCAACTAAAAGACCTTTGGTCAACGCAAAATCTTTTATCGCTGCTCTTTTTTCTTCTTCAGTCATGTTTTTAGCACGAAGACTTCCCGCATAACCGATAATGGCAATACCGGCAATGGCAATACTTACGGCAATTAGAAGTATTAAATCTTTACCGAACAAATCTTTCTTATCCATTATTGCAGGGATGAGTGTCCCAAAAGCAGAACATGTTCCCAATGAGATTGACTGCCCGAGTGCAATACCCAAATAACGCATACTTAGTCCGAATGTAAGACCACCAATTCCCCAAAGAACACCATATCCTATCGTTTTAAGAATGGCAGTACTTCCTCCTGCAAAAATTATTTCACCTAATGAATGTCCTGCCGGAACGGCAAGTAATGCACCGAGTAAAGGAAAAACTAGCCAGGCAAAAACTCCCTGTGTTAACCAGAAACTTTCCCACGACCAATTTTTAACTTTATTAATTGGAACATATGAGCTCGATTGCCCAAAACTTCCAATTGCAATAATTGCTAGACCAATTACAAAATTCATAATTTCAAGTTTGTTTGTTTTATTGATTTATACATAAATTATAGAAATATCTATCTGTCTTATTGGATAGCTCAAATGTAGAAGTGATTTTTTGCCAAATCAATACAGAAATTGGCAAAAAATTTATACTTTTTGGCACTAATATTACAAAATGAGCATGAGAATGGAATTCACACGAAATGTGATGGTTATCCACAAACTGACGGACATGCGAATTCCATCTGTTATATAAAACAAACAATTTTAAACAGATGAAAGAGTATTTCAAATATCTCACAACGAGTGAAGATGATATAAACTGGGGTTTATATTTAAATGTTGCCGGAACTGCAAAAATAAAACCCGGCACATTGTACCCTCCCAAAGCACACCCCTCAGAATATTATTTTGATTGGGATACTGGCCGGATTTTACACGAATACCAGCTAAACTATATTAGCGAGGGAACAGGCATTTTTGAAAACGAGCACGAAAAATTTCAGGTTAAACCGGGAAGTTTAATCCTGATATTTCCCAACCAATGGCACAGATACCGGCCAGTAAAAAAAACCGGCTGGGTAGAAAATTACGTGGGATTTAAAGGACGAATTGCCGATGAACTCTTAAAAAATCAAACATTCTCGCGCACTCAACCCGTTATACAATGTGGGATTAAAGAAGAAATTATCGACACCTACATGAAGATTAACGACCTGGTGGATAAAGAACGCCCCGGCTTTCAACAAATTGCTTCCGCCATGGTGGTAAAACTGCTGGGTTATATTGTTTCGTTCGAGAAACAAAAAGGATTCTCGGGGAAACAAATAGCCAAAGTAATTGAAGAGGTGCGTTTTCAAATGCGCCAGAATACCGAGATGGAATTCGATTTAATAGAACTGGCGCATCAGCATAACGTGGGTTATTCCTATTTCAGAAAAATGTTTAAAAAATATACGGGCGTTTCACCCGGACAATATCATCTGCAACTTCGGATTATCCGGGCAAAAGAGCTATTGATCTCCACCGATAAAAGCATCAAGGAAATCAGCCTGGAACTTGGATTCCAAACCATACATTATTTTAGTCTCCTGTTCAAAAAAAAAGTGGGAATGACTCCCACTGAATTCAGGAAAAGGCTGGATTAACACAAAGACTTGCCCATATAAACCAAACTCATTACAACTGCAACTCTACTCGTACCGAAGTGCCTCTACTGGATTTCGCACAGCAGCTCTGTACGATTGCCAGCTCACTGTCAGGAGTGCGATTCCGACAGCCAGCAAACCGGCCAGTGCAAATATCCACCAATCCAACGTTGTTTTATAGGCAAAATTTTGCAGCCAGCGATTCATGGCATACCAGGCAATGGGCGATGCCAATACAAATGAGATGAGTACCCATTTTATAAAATCTTTATTCAGCATAGCCAAAATTTGGGACACCTTCGAACCATTCACTTTTCGGATTCCAATCTCCTTGCGCTTGCGTTCGATAGCAAATACCGACAGACCAAACAATCCGATGCAGGCAATAAAAATGGCGATAAAAGAAAAATAACGAAACAACCCGGCAATTCGAGTTTCTGAATTATACATACGTTCCAGCCGTTGATCGAAAAAGCCAATTTCGATGTTGGTATCCGGAATAATAGTTTTCCAGCTTTCGTTAATGGATGCCATGGTTTCAGTAAAATTCTCTGGTCTGATCCTCAGTATTAATACATCGGGGTTCTGAGTGAGAGGAATCATAACCAGCGGTTCGATTCCATTCCGCAACGATTCGAAATGAAAATCTTTGGCAACACCCACAATCCTGCCTCTATTCTCGGCATTTCTTCCAAAATACTTTTCAATGGGTTCTGTCATTTTCATTCGCCGGATAGCTTCCTGGTTCAAAATAACTTCCACCGGAAATTCCTGATCGTTATCTTCCGCATTGTCCATCGCCGGAGAAAAACTGCGCCCTTCAACCATCTTAATTCCAAGGGTTTCGAAATAATTCCGGTCTACCCGCATTAAACAAATCAACACTCTGTTTTCAGGATCTTTCCCCTGCCAGTCGTATCCCCACGACGAGTTACCACCATAAAAAGGCAATTTGTCTGCTTTGGCCAGGTTTACTACGCCGGTAATATTTTTAAATTCGGCCGAAAGGGCTTCGTGTTTTAATTTGGTTGCCTCATCAAGATTGATGTAAATAAGATTATCCTGCTGATAACCCAGATCGTAATTATTTATAAATTTTAGTTGTGAAGAAACAGCAATAGTGCATATAACAAGTATTATCGACAAGGTAAACTGAACAACAACAAGGAGACTCCTGAAACTGATTCGTTTACCATTTCCTTTCACTGCTTTTTTTAATACACGTGCCGGGGCAAAAGAGGAGATGTATAACGAAGGATAGGCAACAGAAAGAATCAGCGTGGTTAAAACCATTGCTACCAACATTAGAAGCAGGTATTTATTACCCAATAGCGAGAAACAGATTTCTTTATCCGACAATTGGCTAAACAAAGGCGTGAAAGCCAACACGAGAATCGCTCCGAGGATAATACTCATAAAAATCATCAATCCTTTTTCGTAAAAAAACTGGGTGGTTAGGTTAACTTTTGTAGCACCCAGCACTTTTCTGATTCCAACCTCCGGACGACGTGTTTCGGAACTGGCAGTTGATGAGTTCACAAAGTTGATGGATGCTATGAGTATTATAATAATTGCAATGGCCAGAAACTGATAAATATATTGAATACGGTTGTTTTTCCCCGAAAATGTATATAAATGACGTTTTACATAGGGGAACAAATAAAGCGAAGTATTGTCCTGTCCTTTTTCTTTTAGCAAACCGGTAATTTTACTTTCCAGGTTATCAATATCGGTGCCTTTCTCCAGAAGCATACAAGTATAGGGCCAGTTGTTTCCCCAACGCGTCAGATCTGCTCCCAATTTTTCGGCAACTTTAATAGAAACCAATATATCGAACGTAGTTGATGAATGCTTTTCAGGGAAATCAACTACAGCTCCAACTGTAAAATCGTAGCTGCCATAAACTTTAAGCACTTTCCCTATTGGCGACTCCCCTGGAAAAAACAGTTGAGCTGTTTTTGATGTTATTATTATTTTATCGGGTGCTTTAATGGCATTGATATCGCCTTCAACCAAATCAAATGAAAAAATATTCATAAATTCATTATCAGCCAGCATCAGGTCAATGTCTTTGTATTCGATTGCTTCGTATTTTACAGGTTGCCCTCCCAGATATGTAAAAGTGGTTGCATTCAAAACTTCAGGGTAAGTTTGCTTTAATTCGTTTGAAAGAGGAAAAGGAGTGCATCCGGTATGCAAATCCTGACCATCGGAATACACCTGATGTTCGTACACCTGGTATATCTGACTGAGGTTATCGTTAAACTTATCAAAACTCAATTCATCAACCACCCAAAACAAAATAAGGGTTGTAACTGCAATACCAATTGCCACTCCGCCAATATTTAAGAATGAAAAGAATTTATTCTTCAGAATGTTTCTCCATCCCAGTTTCAGGTTTCTTTTAAAATCAGACATGTATTTTGTTTTTAATAATTTGCTTAGAGCAGAAAGCAAAGGGCCCATTCTCTTTCTAAATAAAAATTCTTAAACACATGGCTCTGTGCTCTTTGGCCCGTGCTGTTTTTAAAGGTAAATTTCTCCCAGTTCCTTTTTAACTTCCTGGGTAATTACCATACCATCAAAAAGATTGATTACACGGTGTGCATATTCCGAATCGCGTAGCGAGTGAGTTACCATTACAATGGTGGTTCCTTCCTGGTTGAGTTCGGTAAGAAGATTCATTACTTCCAAACCGTTTTTTGAATCGAGGTTGCCGGTTGGCTCATCGGCAAGAATCAATTTGGGATTCGCCACAACTGCACGGGCAATGGCCACACGTTGTTGTTGTCCTCCGGAAAGTTGCTGCGGAAAGTGCTTTTTTCGATGCCCGATTTTCATTCTTTCAAGAACTTTTTCTACCATTTCCTTGCGCTGGCGCGCTTTTAACTGAAGATAAATAAGAGGAAGCTCCACATTTTCGTAAACATTCAGTTCGTCGATCAGGTTAAAACTCTGAAAAACGAAGCCAATATTTCCTTTACGAAGCATGGTTCGGTTGCGTTCCTTTAGTTTTCCAACTTCCTGACCATCGAAAAAATATTCGCCGTTTGTTGGATTATCGAGTAACCCGATAATATTTAACAGTGTAGATTTACCACAACCCGACGGGCCCATAATGGCAACAAATTCATTTTTTTTCACATGGACATTTACCTTGTTAAGAGCGGTGGTTTCAATTTCATCGGTACTGAAAACTTTTGAAAGGTTGTTTGTTTTAATCATTGTCGTGGCTTTTTTAAGTAAGTATGTTTTAAAGACTTAGATTTTTTAATTACGTTACATCTGTTTGTAATTAAAAGTTGTTTATTCATCAGTTTTATGACGCGACACTCTTTATTTAGTTACAAAAGAATAAACAGAGATGAATCTCCCTGAAAAACAACCAGATAAACATATATCCTTTTTCTTCATAATTACTGATTAAATTTTAGTCATTTTTAACCTCTACAATCAGCACCACCTTTGCAAGAATAAAAGCGATATCCCATAATTTTATACTATCGATTAGTTAATAAACAATCGACAACCACAGAAATCAAAAAATCCTGCGCCCATAAGGTTAATTGATGAACTTTACTCAATTTATATTGAGCAAGTTCGAACGATTATGATATGAAAAAACTAATATTCATATTGTTTTGTTTTTTCGCCATCAACAGTCAGGCTCAATGGTCGTATAAGTTTATGTCGCATCAAAAACATTTTCTTTACACCTCAGGTGATTATATGGTTGGAGAAACCAATGGTGGAAAGCTGGGATTGAACTATGTTTACGACAATAAATACCTTGTAAACATCGGCTATTCAGCAACGAATAAAACTGCTTACCCACTTGCAGGCGAATATACCAAATCTGCCAACAGTCAATCTGTTTCGGTGGCCGGATCAGAAGGCTTTCAGAACATTGAGAACTTTCACTTAATGGTTGGTCGTTTTTTTAAACTCAACCGGAAAAATACAGTTCGCTTATTAATACAAGGAGGGCCCGGAGTATTAACCAGTCGCAAACCCGAATATACATTGCCGGGAGATAATTATACCACAAATATCTCGCAATTTCCAAGCCTTACACTAAATCCCAAACTTGAATTTCCATTTCTTTACTCCCTTGGATTTTCCGTCGGTCCTATGATAATTGTAAGTTCTGAACAAAATTATTATGGAGCTGGAATAGGTTTCATGTACGGCATTATCCGAAGATAGATTCATATAACTTATTTTCATTCAATCACTTTCCATTGCTCACCTAACACAATCATGGCCTTTTCTTCATAAAAACTGAGATCACATGGGTAAAATACTGAGTGTTCTGTAAGTATTTTTTACCTTTTTATGATAAACATTCTTGTATTATTTAGTATTTTTATCCCAAATACAGGGAGTGGTAACCTTCGTACTACAATTAGGTTGGGACGTTTAGTATATAAAAACAGAGATTTTGCCAGTGATAACATTGATGATTAATACATTAAATGAGGACATTTCTGTATAATTATATTTGGACAGTATAAAGGATGAAAAAAATACTTGCAGTAGATGATAATACGATAAATCTGGAATTGCTTTCACAGATTGTTAGGATGTATTACCCAACATTTACATATTTATCAGCAGTATCAGGCGAGGAAGGAATTAGCCTGGCCAATAAAGAAAATCCTGATTTAATTCTTCTGGACATAATGATGCCTGGATTAAATGGCTACGATACCTGTAAAATTTTAAAAAGCAATAACAAAACAAAACAAATTCCAATCATCATGGTTTCAGCCCTGGGACGTGACAGTGCAGAGCGAACTAAAGGCCTTAATGCAGGTGCCGACTCTTTTATCTCAAAACCTTTTGATCAAATAGAACTAAAAGCACAAATAAACGTAGCACTTCGTATTAAAAATTACCAGGAAAAGCTACGTAAATTGAATTCTGAAATTACATTGGTAGAAGAACGCGAAAGAAGACGAATAGCAGAAAATTTACACGATAGCCTGGGGCAAACACTAAGTCTGGCTTTTATGAATTTATCATCGATTTGCGACGAAAAATGTTCACCACAAGTAAAAAGTACCATCGACTTTACTTCGAAACTGCTTAGTAAAGCTATTGAAGAATCGCGTTCACTTACATACGATTTAAGTCCGCCAATTCTATATGAATTGGGGCTTATTCCGGCAATTCGCTGGAAACTGGAACGGTTTGAGAAGGAATTTAATCTAAAAACAAAATTAATAGTAAAAGATTCAGAATCGGACTTAAACCGGGAATACAAGATATTCCTGTACAGAATTATGGGAGAGCTACTTAATAATATAAATAAACATGCAAAAGCCACAGAAGTTTCCATTGAGATGGCTTTAAAAGATGGTTCATTTTTTCTCAGTGTTCAGGATAATGGAATAGGAATAAACACAAAAAAAATAAAAACAACATTAAATGGAGGATTTGGACTATTAAGTATTTCAGAACGCATTGAAAGTATAAATGGGGAATTTTCTATAGAGCCAAATAAAATTGGTACACTTGCACAGATTAATATTCCCTTGCCAAATACGAATTAATATTTCCCAAATAAACAATAATAAAACCTAAGAAAATGATAAAAGTTTTAATTGCAGACGACCACCAACTATTTCGTGAAGGATTAAATAACTTGTTGAAATCAGCAGAAGACATCAGAGTCATCGCTCAGGCTGAAGACGGAGAAGATGCTATTGATAAAGTTTCAACTTATCAGCCTGATGTTCTTTTGATTGACATTGCCATGAAAAACATGAATGGTATTGAAGCAACCAAGATATTAAAAAAGAAGAATCCCGAACTAAAAATCATTGCTGTTTCAATGCACTCCGACAAGCAATATGTTAAAGGCATGCTTGAAGCCGGTGCAGATGGTTATTTACTTAAAAATTGTACTTACCGACAATTAACCGATGCTATTTATTCGACTTATGCCGGTAAAAAATTTCTTAGCGAAGATATTACCGAAATAGTGATTGACGGCTATCTGAACGCAGAACAGGTGGTTTCTGACAATTATTCTCAACTTTCGGAAAGAGAAAAAGAAATATTTATGCTTTTGGCAGAAGGAGATTCAACTCGCGAAATTGGAGAAAAACTTTTTATCAGTGTTAAAACAGTTGGTACACATAAGCAAAATATTCTTGAGAAACTGGAATTAAAAACCAACTCCGACATTGTAAAATTTGCACTAAAAAAAGGATTGATAAACCTGGAATAGACTTTCACCTCTGCCACATAAAATCAATTTGTGTACTCTGATAAATACAAAACCGGGTACATACCTTTTGCGGGATGAATAAAATAACATACCATGTTTGTTTATTCTACCATGCTTTTTGAAGATTCATGGTTGAATGTTCTAAAATCTCCATTCCATTTAGTAAAATTCTAAAAATCGAAGGATGATGAACACCAAAACAATAAGTAATTTCTACCCGAAACAAAAGCGAATTATTGTACTTGGTGCTGGCCTGGTTGGAAGTGCCATTGCCATAGACCTGTCAAAAAATCATAGTGTCGCAAGTGTTGACAAGAACGATGAGGCTTTTCTGAAATTTACCAACTATCCTGAAATACAAACCATAAAAGCAGATTTAAAAAATACAAACAATTTAAAGCAACTTGTTAGCAATTTCGACCTTGTGATTGGTGCAGTTCCCGGTTTTATGGGTTACCAAACCATGAAAGCAGTTATTGAAGCCGGTAAAAACATGGTAGATATTTCTTTTATGCCTGAAAACTTTCTGGAACTTGATCAGCTGGCCAAAAAACACCATGTTACAATAGTAGCCGATTGTGGTGTAGCTCCGGGAATGGGAAATATTATACTTGGGCACCATAACCAAACGATGCATGTAAAACGTTACGAATGTCTGGTTGGTGGGTTGCCTGTTGTTCGCGAATGGCCATACGAATACAAGGCAGTGTTCTCGCCCATCGATGTTATTGAAGAATATACACGCCCCGCCCGCTATGTTCAGAATTATGAATTGGTAACTAGAGAAGCACTTTCCGAGCCGGAACTAGTCCACTTCGAGGGGATTGGCACTCTTGAATCGTGGAACTCCGACGGATTACGATCTTTGCTGTATACCATGAAAAATATTCCGGATATGATTGAAAAAACACTCCGCTATCCCGGGTGTATTGAATATCTCCGGGTATTACGCGAGTCGGGTTTTTTCTCTTACGACGAAATTGAAGTAAACGGAACAAAAATCCGGCCCATCGATGTTACATCGAAACTGCTTTTTCCAAAATGGAAATTAAAAAAAGGAGAAGAAGACTATACAATAATGCAAATTGTAGTAGAAGGAATAGAAAATGACACAAACAAAAAATACACCTACAACCTTCTCGACCGGTACGACCGAAAAACGGAAACCATTTCAATGGCACGTACAACCGGCTACACCTGCAATGCTGTGGCCAATCTTATTTTAGACGGAGGCTTCGAAACAAAAGGTGTTCATGCCCCTGAAGAGCTTGGCGCGAAAGACGGAAACCTTAGTTACATCATTCAATATCTAAAAGAAAGAGATGTAAATTACATCGTTAGTTAGCAGCGACTTCTTCGTTTATTAAATCAATCTTTTCCCATAACAAAAGTTGATATTTTGCAATATCAGATTTATTCCATTTTGCTATTTTTGCAGCATGTTAATAGTTTTTGCGATACTTATAGCTTTGTTTACTGTAATTGGCGTTGTTGTATTAACGAAAGTAAACAAGAAGGAGAAAAAGTCAGAAGAAGTTCAACAAGAAATTTCTGCACCTCCATCGGGTTGCTGCGGAGCACACGAAGTTTGCGAATTCGACAAGATGAAAGTGGACGAAAGCATCATTGAGTATTACGATGACGAAGAGCTCGATGAATATAAAAATATTAACGAGGACGCTTATACCAGCAGTCAGATAGATCAGTTTCGCGATGTTCTTTACACCTTAAAAACGGATGAAATCATGCTTTGGTTGTTGAGCATCGAAAGAAGAAACATTCAGCTACCGGGCATATTAAAAAGCGAGGCCCGAATGCTAATGGCAGAGGTTTAACAAACGTAAAGAACACCGGTATTCAATCATTACCCTGTAAGTCTCATTTTTTTATAATCAACTCCTTGTTTTTATTCTATAACAATTAATTTTACCTACTTCATATCTGAGAGGATTATAATTTATGTTGCAGGTGAAAGGATTTAATTATTTGCAATTTTTCAATTCGTCAAATTCCTATTCGAATAAAATCATTCTTTCACTCTTTTGCTTATAAAATGATTTTAACATATAAAAACACAAAAATGAAATTTTTACTCTTCACCTTATTATCATTATTCGTTTCGTTTTCGTTATGGGCACAGCCGGAAAAGCGGCCTCTCACTTTTGACGATATTCTGAAATGGAACAGAATTACAGAAACCCATATTTCCAACGACGGGAAATACATCGTTTATAAGGAAGAGCCCTGGAAAGGTGATCCGGTATTAAAAATTACAAATCCTGAAGGGGAAAAGCTCAATTCATTTGCCTGCGGATCGGGAGCCCGGATAACAGCAGATTCCAAATTTCTGGTCTATACATTAAAACCATCAGTAGACACAATACGATCGTTAAAACTTAAAAAAACAAATAAAGAAGATTTTCCTCAGGACAAACTGGCGATTTACAATTTAACAAACGGGACAACCGAACAGATTGAAAAAGTAAAATCATCGAAGGTTCCTGTTGAATGGTCGGGATGGATTGCCTGGCAGGCAGAAGACCCGGCTGATTCAATAAAGAAAGATAGAGACAAGCTTTTTCCCCTGTTTGTAAGAAATCTCAGTACAGGTGAAACAGCAAAAATCCCAAATGTAAGTCAATACCAGTTTGCCGAGGAAAAAGAAGTTCTTGTTTATATTTCGGAAGGCGACAGCACTTTTGAAGCCGGAATTTATATTAATAAACTACCTGCTGGATCTGAAACAAAAATATTGGAAGGGAAAGGTAATTTTAAACAATTGGCTATTAACAGAGCCGGAAACCTGGTTGCTTTCCTGGGTGATACTACCGACGCAAAAGAACCGGATTACAAACTATATCTCAGTAACAATTCAGAAATTGCAGAATCGGTACTAGACAATAACTCATCATCCATCCCTGAAAATTGGGAAATAAGTGAGAACGGCACTCTTACCTTTTCCGATAACGGTGAAAGATTGTTTTATGGAACAGCCCCTGTAAAACTCCCTAAAGACACGACTGTATTGGAAGAGGAAATCCCGGTTCTGGATGTTTGGCACTGGAATGAAGAAGAATTACATACCGTCCAGCTTCATAATAAAAATAAAGACCTTAAAAAGACATTCCTTGCGGTTTATCATATCGACAGTGAAAAAGCAGTGCAGCTGGAAACAAAACAATTTTCAGGTGTAAGGAAAATCAACAAGGGAAATGCTGATAAACTACTCGCCTACTCCAATTACCCTTATGCAGTGCAAACCATGTGGGAAGGAAGCCCGGAACACAATGATTTTTATCTGGTTGATATAAATACCGGCGAAGCTGAACTTATAAAAAAAGACTGCCGGGCAAATCCAATGGTTTCACCCGAAGGGAAATTCCTTTATTGGTACAATGCCATCGATACAACATGGAATACATACGACATTGTTTCAGGGAAAGAGTATGTTGTAACAACTGCCCAAACAATTCAGTGTGCAAACGAGCTAAACGATGTTCCCAATCCTGCGTATCCATACGGCAGCGCCGGGTGGTTAGAAAACGACGAGGCATTTTTAGTATACGACAGGTATGATGTATGGAAAGTGGATCCCACAAATTCGGAAAAGCCTGTGATGCTGACGAATAACGGAAGAGGACAAAAACTCAGCTACCGTCTGGTTCGTTTCAATACGAAAAGGAACGAGGGAATTGAATATTCAGAAACACTATTATTAAAAGCGCATAACGAAATAACACGTGCCGACAGTTATCTCAGTTTTGACCTAAAAAAGTCGGCTGCATCTAAAAAGCTTCTTGCAGAAAGTTTCCAACTTAATACGCCGCAAAAAGCAAAAGACGAAGATGTATTTGTTTTTACCAAAGAGAATTTTGAAACCTATCCCAACCTGATTGCATGTGGTTCAAATTTCAAAAAGCAGGTACAAATAAGCGATGCAGCTCCTCAACAGAAAGAATTTTTATGGGGAACGGCGGAGTTAGTTTCCTGGCGCTCGTTGGACGGACTTGTTTTGGAAGGCACATTACACAAACCTGAAAATTTCGACCCGAACAAAAAATATCCGATGATTGTGAATTTCTATGAAAAGAGCTCGCAGCAACTTTTAAGTTACCATATGCCTGAGAATCACCGCTCAACAATCGATTATCATTATTACACCAGCAACGGATATGTAGTATTTAATCCTGATGTTTATTACAAAGAAGGATACCCGGGCGAATCGGCATATAATTGTGTAATGCCCGGAGTAAATGCCGTGGTTTCAAAAGGTTTCATCGATGAAGATCATATTGGTGCCCAGGGACACAGCTGGGGTGGATATCAGGTTGCTTACCTTGCAACGCGTACAGATATGTTTGCTGCCATTGAATCGGGAGCTCCTGTTGTTAACATGTTCAGTGCTTATGGAGGAATTCGATGGGGATCGGGACTTAACCGATCTTTCCAATATGAACACACTCAAAGCCGTATCGGAAAATCGATTTGGGAATCGCCACTGCGCTATTTAGAAAATTCCCCGCTTTTTACACTCGACAAGGTAAAAACTCCGATCTTGATTATGCATAACGACGATGATGGAGCCGTGCCGTGGTACCAGGGAATTGAATACTTTATCGGACTACGCCGTCTGCAAAAACCATGCTGGTTACTGAATTACAACGATGCCGATCACTGGCCAACAAAAATTCGCGACAAACACGATTTTCAAATCCGGCTTGCACAATTTTTCGACCACTATTTAAAAGGAAAACCTATGCCTAAATGGATGAAAGAAGGTATACCTGCAACAAATAAAGGTCTTGATCTGGGGTATGAATTGGAGGAGTAACCAAGCTGATAAAAGGAAAAATCTTTTTAATAATATTGAAACCTCTACAAATAAGAATACCGGGAAATTAAACCCGGTATTCTTATTTTATATGTTTTGTAAAAATTTATTCCCCTCCTTTTATTGTTTCAATAAGGATCACACCGTTAGCACCACGCGATCCATAAATGGCAGAACTGCCATCTTTAATGATATTTATATTGTTTACTTCCTTCGGGTCGAGAGATTCCAGAAAACTTGGGTCGACAATAACATCGTCTACTACAATTAATGCGCTGCTGCTCCCCTGAAAAGAAGTGGTTCCGCGAAGCACATATTGTCCGCCAATTATTTGAACTCCCATACTGTTTAACAGATCATCCATTTTGGAATATCGTGAAAACTTATTGTCATTTTCCATCAGGGAAATAGCAGTTGTTCTGTCTTTTTCAGAAATGTAGCCATAACCAATAGCGTATTCGCGCTGTTTTTCACCCGGTTTCATTCTAAGATTTACAGCCACCATTTTTACGTCTTTTGTTATGACTACATTCTCGGGATAAAAACCCGTTGCTTCAATTTTAAGTTTGTCCTTGTCCTTACAAATCACACTAAACTGCCCGGTAGAATCGGTTATAGTTGTTTGTTTAGTACTTTTAACAGAAACTTCCACTCCTATTAGAGGGATGCTGTCAAAAAACTGCACCACACCATAAACAGCATGAGTTTGAGAATAAACCATGTGCAAGCTCGAAATAAGAAGAAAACAAATGGTAATGAAACTTTTCATAATCAGGAATATTAGAGTTTAGAATATAATGTCCGAACAACAAAAATCACGCCACCTCACCCCAAAATACTAAATTCCAAAAGGTTAACAATATCTCATCTAAACAACACGATGTAATATACCAGCTAGCTCTCCAAATATTTGTAAGAACTATTCATCTCCCCTCTTTGTTTCAATAACAACTACTCCGTTTGCTCCCCTTGCACCATAAATCGAAGCGCTGGAATCTTTTAAAACATTAATCGACTTTACCGTAACCGGAGGAATCATGTTAAGATAGTTTTTATCCACCGGAACTCCATCAACTATAATCAGGGCACAGCTACTTAAATTAATAGAATTTATACCACGTATAATAATGTCTCCGTTACTCTGAACATTTACGCCTGCAAATCTTCCCCGAATAAGGTCATACATATTATCATACATCGAAAAGTCTAAGTCATCGCTGGTCATTTGTGATATGGAATTTAGCTTATCTCCGTCTTTTACATAACCGTAACCAATGGCATATTCGCGTGCTTTATCGCCTTGTTTCAACTTCATATTAACCGCAACTACCTTGGTATTATTTTCTAACTTAACATTGTATGTATGAAAACCTTTTGCCGATATTTTAAGCTTATCTTCGCCCTGTACATAAACTAAGAATCGCCCCAAAGTATCTGATTTTACAGTCTGCTTTGTACTCTTAACATAAACATCAGCGCCAATAACAGCAATACTGTCGAAAGTGGTAACAACACCATGAACCGGTCTTTCCTGTGCATTCAAATGCAAAATCAGTCCTGTAAGGATTATTATAAACATAATTTTAAGCGAACGAGCACACATAAGTTATATTTTATAAGTTTTACTTCTTTATCTGACAATCGAACAACTGTTCTACCCTTATCCTTTCAGCAAAAAATAAGCCATCATTCTTATTGGTGTTTTTTACACATAAATCTTTCGAAAGAGAGACATTGTATAAGATCAATAAAAACTACTTCTCTCTACCAATTACTCATGAATATTTTGCAGACAGAAGCGTAAGGATATAAAAGGATCTCAAAAATAATAAGCCTAAACGACTCGGTGCTAAATTCATTTAATCGGTCAGAGTTGATTGATTATCATAAAAATACAAAACAATCATCAAAAACCTTAAATGTCGCTGCTTATTTTTCTTTTGTTGTTGAAACACGTCTCACTCTATAAGGAGTTTTACGCTGCGATTCAAAGTAAGTACGCATTTGCATTTCAGCCAAAATACCGGTAGTTATAAACTGAATACCTCCTACAACCAATAAAATCCCCAGCAACAGAAGTGGTTTCCCCCAAATATCGTTACCTAAAATCTTTAACACCAGCATATAAAGGTTAATAATAACACCAATAGCAAGCGTAAAAATTCCAATATTTCCGAAGAAGTGCATCGGACGTTGCAGGTATTTTTTAAAGAAAACCATAAGTATAAGGTCGCTCATTACGCGGGTGGTTCTGCTTAAATTATATTTTGAAGTACCAAATTCGCGCGAGCGGTGGTTTACATCAACCTGGGTAATTTTTGTTGCACCTTCGAGTGTTACCAGTGCAGGAATATAACGGTGTAATTCACCGTAAATATGTATGCTTTTAATAGTTTCTTTTGTGAAAATTTTAAGCGTACAACCCAAATCTTTCATGTAAATTCCGGTTGCACGACGGATAAGATAGTTGGCTATTTTTGAAGGAACCTTACGTAAAAACATGCCATCCTTACGATTGGCGCGAACTCCTGCCACCATATCCCAATCTTCATCTTCTATCATCTTTAACATCATCGGTATGTCGGCCGGATCGTTTTGCAGATCGCCGTCGATTAAAGCTACAAATTCACCTTCAGCCTGATCGATACCTGCCTGCAAGGCAGAACTTTGCCCGTAGTTGCGCTTTAACTCCACCAAAAGAAACCTCTCGTCGTTAATCTTCCTTATTTCCCCTCGTGTGTTGTCGGTAGAACCATCGTCAACAAAAATAGCCTCGTAATCAATGCCTTCAAGTGCTGCTTTTATTTGATCTGATAAAGGTTTAATATTAGGTTCTTCGTTCCAAACGCAAATTACAAGCGATAACTTTTTCATGATCATTTTTTCTTTTGTCTGTTCTGTTTTCTGAAAATCGCCTCAAATGTAAACATTTAAGCACTTTTAAACCACTTTATTTTACAGGATTCAGTTTCCAAATGTAAGAAACACGTACTGTACGGTACATCCAGTCGTGTAAGCCGTGCTGATATTGAATTCTGAAGGCTCTTTTCGAATTGTCTTTTCTTAACTCAAAGTTAAGTTGCATGGGCCTGTCGCCATTATCTTTGTACCCGTAAAATCCTGACCAGGAAGATGTAAAACGCCAGCCTTTCTTTTCAAAATCGGTTCCGAGGCCATAAAGCAAGGCGTCGTTCTGCAAAAGATAATCGTCGTTGGTTTGCCAACAGTAAAAACCTATCATTGAAAACGGACGAAACAACAACTCTTCCTTCTGACCAAGATCCTTCGAAAAACTAAGGTCAAAATAATATCCCGGAGAATCAGTATATCGGGTGGTTACTTCGCCCGATGCTGTTTTTAATGCAGCCCGAAGTAAGGTATTCGGAAATTTATGGTCTTTAATAAGCTGTATCATAGTAGTAAAATACAAATCACCAACAGCATAACCTTTTCCGTCTTCTTCGTAAGAAAAACGCTCATCTCTTATTTCATCGCTGTAGGCATAGTGTTCTACTATTACTCCATACATTTCAACAGCTATTCTGTTGTTGGCAAAAGGAACAAAAACGCGTCCCGATAGATCCTGTGTAGGATCGCCTGAATAAAAATGATTCGATAACGTAAGTTCAAGCTCTGTTTTCGGATTTAAAATCCCCCTCATAACCTCTGGCACAGGAAGTGCATTTGGTCCCAGATAACCCGGCGAAGAAATCATATATTCTTTCCATATCGGATCTCCTTCTTGCCAGTCGTGAATTTCGTTCCACCACTGATCGTTCTGACCAAAGGTTACCTGGCAGGCAGTAACAAAAATAAGGAACCAACAGAACTTTTTCATCTAACTATTTTAATATAAACGATTAAATTATTTTGCCATTTTGCACCTTGGGTAAATCTATAAATGATTAACCGGTTATAAAAATAAAAAAACCCTTCAGAATATCTGAAGGGTTTCAACTGAACTAAAGCTCTAGTTTTTCTTTTATACTCTGGGGTATACCGTCTTTGTGCACCATAATGCACATTGTTTTGTAATTCACATAGGGTTTTGAGGCGTAAAAGTACCCTTTGTACTTGTTATAGTCGCCCCATGAATTTTTAACTTTATAAAACGTATGCCCTTCTTGATCTTTTGCTGTTCCTATAATATGCATACCATGATCATCGGTTGTCTGGTAGTTGTCGAATGCTGTTTGACGCATTTCCTGTGTAACAACCAGTTCAGGAACAGGATTATCTAATTTATATAATTCTTTTTCTTTTTCTTTCTCCGGAAGTTCTTCCCATTTAGAAATCTCTGCATCCGTCATATCCTCGCTGGGAGCAGCCGGAAGCACTGCAACACCTTTATTGCTTGTTGCAAAACCTTTTTCACTAACATCTGCTGCCCATGCCACCGTAAATCCGTTGTCTAGAGCATAGTCGATTATTTCTTCCAATTCGTTTAAAGGCACGTTGTAAACTTCATCCCAGGCCCAATTATCTGGTACTTCAAGAATAAACTTCGAGTAAAAAGGATGATGCGTATATGAAGTAATCTCAACATAATCGTCCATATTAAGTCCAACATAGTCAGATGCAAAACTTTGTGGAGTATATTCTTTCCCTTCATATTCAAATTTTTGAGGCAACTCTCCCAAATAAGAATTTAGAGTAGATTCAACAGCCTCGTGCCACACAGTGCTAAGTTTGCGGTTTTTATTCTCAATTACAGCATCAACATTTTGTTTTAACACATTATCCATTTCACCGTGCACGTGTTTATCTTCGCCATAATTTAATCCGTCGTAGATTGATTCAGGCACGATACCATACTTGCGAATCATATTGGTAACATCGTGAAAAGCTCCTCCTGCTGAGAAATTCAGGCTGCCGTGTACCCGTACATCTTTTTCTGCTTTTTCAGAATAAGTATGCCAAACAATAAACATTTCAGAAAGGTCAACTTCAGGTTTTCCTAAACGTAGCATTTCCGATTCTAAAAATGACAAGCCAGAAAATGACCAGCAAGTTCCCGAACGATATTGATTTTTTACTGAAGTATTTGGCAATTGAATCTCTTCTTCAAACACATAACCTTCTTCTTTCTTCTTCTTATCTTCGCTTTCAGCAAAAACAAAATGTACTGTAAATACCGCAATAAGTGCGGTAATCATAAAACGCAACTTCATTCTAATAAATTTAATTCTTACCCCTCTAATACTGAATAATTGTCAAAAATAACAATTTATTCTTTTTAAGGAAGGGATATAAATATAGACTTGTTTTAAATTAAGCTGTCGTTAAGACACAAAGCAAATTTCTTTATTCAGAGGTTCAATCCACTTCAAATGAAATGAATCAGTAAAAAATGTAACGTTTTACATAAAATACAAAAAGGAAAATAGCAATCGAAAATTGGCAATAGGCAAAAACCAATAGATAGAAAATGTGATCAAAAACCGACATCTCTTCTTCCTCTTACCTTAGTCACTCATTCACCCAATTACTCAATCACTTCTTAAAATTCTGAACATATTTTTAGAATTTCGGAGGAATAAGTTAAATAAAACTAACGACTTAAGCAGACAACCTTTGAAAATGTTATTTTTGTTTGCTCAGAAATATCAGGATGAAGAAACTTACCATAATATTAACGTTATTGCTTTCGCTTTCATTTATAGCTGAAGCGCAACTCAATATCAACCATTTTATACGGGTCGGTCGTACCCGCATTTCTATTGGCAATTATACAGGAGCTATCGAATACTTCAATATTGTTATAGAATTTAAGCCCCATTTACCGGAGGCATATTTATACCGCGGGATGGCCAAACATTCGCTTGAAGATTACCGCGGTGCCATTCAGGATTACGACAAAGCCATTGAAATAAAACCCTTTTATCCGAGAGCATACAATAACCGGGGAATGGCCTACCATAATTTAAGAAACTACAATGAAGCGATTAAAAACTATGATCGCGCACTCGATTTCGATCCAAATGACGAAACCATTTACAATAACCGCGGTCTGGCCAAACTGGCACTAAAAGACCTGGAAGGAGCCATTGAAGACTACAACAAGGCGCTGGAGATTAATCCAAAATCGACACATGCACTGATGAACCGAAGCAATGCCAAAATTGTAAGCGGCGACATTAAAGGTGCAATTAAAGACTTGAACGAGGTAATTATTATCAGGCCGCATTATGCTGCAGCTTATCTTAACCGGGGATTAGCCCGTTTTGAGCTGGAGGATTATGCATCGGCACTCCGCGACTACGACCAGAGTATCAAATTCGATCCTCAAAATGCCCTGGCGTTTAATAACCGGGGGATTGTAAAGCATAAACTCGAAGACTATGCCAGTGCCATTATGGACTACGACATGGCTATTCAGTTAAATCCGGAAATGGCCAGTGCCTATTTCAACCGTGCCATGGCCCGCGAAATTCTCGATCGCCCGGGCTACGAGAGCGATTACCGCATTGCTGCACAGTTAAATCCACAGTTCGACCTGAACAACCGCAGACTGGATGCAGAAAAGCTCGCACAACAACAACAACAACAACAACAACAACAACAACAACAACAAAATCAGCAGGCCGGCTCTCAACAAAATACTCAGGCTAACAATCAGCAAGCTAATCAAGCCGGCACACAACAAGCCGCACAAAATAATCAGCAAGGGTCACAAACAAAACAGCAGGCTCTTGCACAAAATAACAAGCAGAATTCAAACTCCCAGGATAGTAACACAGAAGCAGAAGAAGCTCGAAAAAAACAGGAAGAGCTTGAAGCTGCCAAACGTCGAAGAAGAAGCCGGATGAACCTGGTTGTTGAAGATACGAGAGATATTCCAAAAGAAGAGGATGTGGAAGTGGATGACGGTCGCATTCAAAATAAAAACATAGTTATCGATTTACAGCCTATGTTCCTTGTTTCAGCGTTTGAGAAGAATGGTGTCGATTACGACCGTTTTCAGTATTATAACGTTATTATCGACGATCTGAATGTTAAAAATAACTACAATCCGCTATTATCTATTTCCAATAAACCGCAAACAACTTATCAATCGGTATTCGAAAATTTTATTCTTTTCTTTAACGATAAAATCAAGATTCAGGAGAATGCCCACAATTACCTGAACCGGGGTATTTTTTACAGTTTAACGGGAGATTACAACAACGCTCTTTCCGACCTGAACAAAGCCATAGAAATGGACGAAAAAGCAACAATTGCTTACTTTACGCGTGGCAACACCCGTTATAAAATGAAAGAACAAATGGAATTGCTGGATGGAACGCAATCGAATGTTTCGATATCGATAAACCAAAGGATACCTAAAGAAGAGACAACAGCTAAACCTGCGGAAATAGACTACCAAAATATTTTAGATGACTACTCGGTTACACTTTTCCTGAATCCGGAATTTTTCTTTGGTTATTACAACAGGGCATATATTAAACTCCGTTTGGGAGAATACCGAAGTGCGGTAGAAGACCTGAATCGTGCCATCGACCTTGAGCCGGAATTTGCAGAAGCGTATTTCAACCGCGGGCTAACAAAAATTTTCCTCGATGATATTGAAGGAGGTGCAATTGATTTAAGCCGCGCCGGGGAATTGGGAATAGAAGGCGCTTATAACATTATTAAAAGGTATTGTAATTAAAAAATTCAGGGAGATTGAAGAAGATTGTGAAATTGTAGTTGTTAACTTTCTATATTCTTCTCTGCGAAACTCTGTAACTTCTCGGTGCAACTCTGTGGTAAAATAGAAAATGAAAATATAGGACTATGAGCACAGAGAAGATGAGAATGTGACCAGCAAGATTAAAAGGAACTGTTGAACTGCTAACTGTGATCGAATAATCGAAAGTCTGAACTAAAAACCCATTACTTTTAAATTTGATTTTTTACTTTTGACCTTTCACTTTTTGACTTTATACTTTTTACTTGAATTATGAACCAGCCACTCGCAGAACGTTTACGACCTAAAACACTGGATGATTACATCGGACAGGAACACCTTGTTGGGGAAGATGCGGTTTTGCGACGAATGATAGATTCGGGAAAAATCACATCGCTGATTTTATGGGGACCTCCGGGAGTTGGAAAAACTACCCTGGCCCGGATTATTGCAAACACGCTGGAACGTCCGTTTTATACGCTGAGCGCGATTAACTCCGGAGTAAAAGACATCCGCGATGTAATTGACAAAGCGAAAAAACAACAGTTTTTCAGTAAACCAAATCCCATACTTTTTATCGACGAGATCCATCGTTTCAGCAAATCGCAACAGGATTCGTTGTTGGGCGCCGTTGAAGACGGAACTATAACACTGATCGGTGCAACAACAGAAAATCCTTCGTTCGAAGTAATCTCTCCCCTGCTCTCGCGTTGCCAGGTTTACATATTGAAACACCTCGACAAAAAGGCATTGCTGAAAATTATTAAGCAGGCAACAAAAAAAGATACCTTCTTAAAAGAAAAGAAAATAACACTTCGCGAAGACGAAGCAATCCTTCGTTATTCAGGAGGTGACGCCCGGAAACTTTTAAATGTACTTGAACTTGTTATTCTGGGAGAAGAATCGAATAACATTGTTATTACCAATAAAAAAGTAACCGACAGGCTGCAAAAGAACCTGGCCATTTACGACAAAAAAGGCGAAATGCACTACGACATCATTTCTGCTTTTATAAAAAGTATAAGAGGTGGCGATCCGAATGCAGCGGTTTACTGGCTGGCACGAATGATTGAAGGAGGTGAAGATGTAAAATTTATTGCCCGGAGATTGCTGATACTGGCTGCGGAGGATGTGGGGCTTGCCAATCCGAATGCCTTGCTGATGGCACAAAACACTTTTGATGCCGTGCATAAAATTGGCCCTCCCGAATCGCGCATCATTTTATCGGAATGTACCATTTACCTGGCTACCTCGCCAAAAAGTAATTCGGCTTACGAAGCCATCGACAAGGCCATTGCGCTGGTAAAAAATACAGGTGATTTACCGGTTCCTCTTCATATCAGAAATGCACCAACCAAGCTAATGAAGGAAGTTGGTTACGGGAAAGATTATAAATATGCACACGCCTACGATGGCAATTTTGTGGAACAGGAATTTCTGCCCAAAGAGATCCTTAATGAACGGATCTATCAGCCACAGAACAACCCTGCAGAAATAAAAATTTTGGAGCGATTGAGGAAATGGTGGGGAAAGAGGTTTTAGTTGGCAGGTTTCAGTGACACCCAGCTTTTAGGAATAGAATGAACTAAAAGATGTAGGTGGAACTAATCCCGACCAAAGCGTCGGGGTGCAGTCTCAGTTGGCAGTTTCGATCGCCTTTCACCCGTTGACTTCAGTTCACTGGGTGAATAATTCCATGTTAGCAGTTGTAGTTGGCAAAAATTCACCCCATGCTGTTCAACGGAACCATTTTAAAGACCCCGGGCGCGCAGCCGAGGGTACATCTCGTCTTTTACTACAAATGACCAATGATAGCTAAAAAAAGATGTCATCCGTATTTGAGTAAAATTAAACGAATGGCATCTTTAGCAAAAATTGTTAACAATAACGGAAATGTAGAGATGTACGGCCGTACTCCTCTACATGTGGCTAAGCCAAAATATCCTTACAATATTGCACACATTTCACAATCTCTTTCTGTGCATCAGAGCCTTCGGGAATTTGATATTCCAGTTCAATATCGGCATAAATTGGCCATTTTTTTTCTTTAATCAATCCCAGAATATCACCGAGTGGTGTATCTCCTTCTCCCCACGGGCGATTAGTATTAGAAGGGTCAGCATCCTTGCCGGTTTTATCCTTTAAGTGAATACTGTAAATACGGTCGTGTAATTTTTCTATAATCTTGTTCGGATGTTTACCGGTAGCACCGAAATAATGCCCCACGTCGAAATTCAGTTTATTGGCAGGCGAGTGTGCAAGGAACTCTTCAAAGTTAAATCCGGGCTGACCGGGTTGCATATGATTGTGATAGGCAGCAATCATATCGTGTTTCTCTGCAAACTTACCCAGTCTGCGACAAGCTTCGTCACCAATTTCGTTGGTAACAGCCCCGGCACCTAAAATTTTAGCTGCTTTAAATGCATAATCTACTTCTTCGTCGCTCCAGTTTGCCGGTGCAAATTTTACAGTATGAATATGAATACCTGCTTCATCGAACATCTTTTTCAATTCTTTATATTTCTCAAAGTCGCAGGCTACACGCCATTCCTTTTGTTTTTGCGCAGCTGCCTGGCTGGCCTCCTGGTAAGCTTTCTTTTCTTCCTCCGTTTGTTCAACGCCCCTTGGCGGACGCGGTGCACTCGGTGGCAGACCTGCAAATTCCTCTGCTACTGGCCCCATTAATTCCAGCGAAGTGATATTACCTTGTTTGCAATAGTTGATAATATCCTGAGCCGTACTTGGCATACTTCTCCAACTGTAGGTAATAACACCAATGTGAACACCTCCGAATGTAGATCCCGAATCAGCAGGACTGCATGCAGCCAGCGGTGCGAATGCCAAAGCTGTAGCTCCGGCAGCAGTGGTACGGATAAAATTTCGCCGTGTAAGGGAATGATTTTTTTGAGTCATATTATTTCGATTTAGTTGATTTTTATTGGTTTAAATTTAACAGAATAAATTGAAAATGGGAAATACAAAAAACCCCACTCAAAAATGAAAAAGCCGGACTGTAAAACAATCCGGCTTTTCAATATAATAAAGAAAATTATTAGTCTTCTTTTTCTTCTTCTGTTGAATCTTCAGCTTTTGGCTCTTCAGTTGTTTCTTCTGCTTTAACATCTTCAACAACTTCAGTTTCAACTGCAGGTGCAGCTTCAGCAACAGGTGCATCAGCTTTTTTAGCACCACCACGACGTGAACGACGTTTTTTAGGTGCAGCAGCTTCTTCTTTTGCAGCCATCATAGCTTCATTGAAATCAACAAGCTCGATAATACACATTTCAGCATTGTCGCCCAAACGATTACCTGTTTTAAGAATACGTGTGTATCCTCCCGGACGATCGGCTACTTTACCTGCTACTTCGCGGAATAACTCAGAAACTGCGTTTTTATCCTGAAGGTAGCTAAAAACAACCCTACGTGAGTGTGTAGTATCTTCTTTCGCCTTAGTAATAAGTGGCTCAACATACATACGCAAAGCTTTGGCTTTAGCAACTGTAGTTGAAATTCTCTTATGCTCGATAAGCGAACTTGCCATATTAGCCAACATCGCTTTACGATGGGCATCCTTACGGCCTAAGTGATTAAATTTCTTATTATGTCTCATTGCCTTTTACTCCTTATCAAGTTTATACTTGGAAATATCCATTCCAAAATTCAGTCCCATGTTATCTAACAGGTCATCTAACTCGGTTAACGATTTCTTACCAAAGTTTCTGAATTTCAGCAAGTCGTTTCTGTTGTATGTTACCAAATCGCCCAATGTATCAACGTCGGCAGCTTTCAAACAATTTAAAGCACGTACCGAAAGATCCATATCAACCAATTTGGTTTTTAACAACTGACGCATATGCAGGATTTCTTCATCGAACTCTTCGTTTGCAAATTTCTCGTCGGTATCAAGAGTAATCTTTTCGTCAGAGAATAGCATAAAGTGATAAATAAGAATTTTTGCTGCTTCTTTTAATGCGTCTTTCGGGTGGATCGAACCATCGGTAGCAATATCCAGAACTAATTTTTCGTAGTCGGTTTTTTGCTCAACACGATAGTTTTCAACAGCGAATTTTACCTTTTTAATAGGAGTATAAATAGAATCGATCGGAATTACACCGAATTCTTCTTCTACCGGTTTATTTTCAATTGAAGGAACGTAACCACGTCCTTTATTGATTGTTAATTCCATCTGGATTTTTACATCCGGTTCCATACGACAAATAACCAGTTCAGGATTTAATACTCTAAATCCGGTCATAAATTTGTTGATGTCGCCAGCAGTTAATTCCTCCTGTCCGGTAATTGAAATCGAAACTTTCTCACTGTCGAAGTCTTCCACTTCGTTTTTAAAACGAACCTGCTTCAGATTAAGGATAATATCAGTTACATCTTCAATAACTCCTTTAATCGTAGAAAACTCATGGTCAACACCTTCTATTTTAACCGTAGTAATTGCATAGCCTTCCAGCGACGATAACAGAATACGACGAAGTGCATTACCGACAGTAATACCATATCCCGGCTCTAAAGGACGAAACTCGAATTGTCCGAATTTTTCATCGGATTCTAACATGATTACCTTGTCAGGCTTTTGGAATGCTAATATTGCCATAATCTTCTAAGTAATTTTATTATTTTGAATACAACTCTACGATTAGTTGTTCTTTGATGTTTTCTGGAATTTCCTCACGTTCAGGACGATTCAGGAATTTTCCAACCATTTGGTCGTTATCCCATTCGATCCATTCGTATTGTGAACTTCTGTGAGAATGCAATGAGCTGGTAATTTCCTCCAATGATTTTGATTTCTCGCGAACACCAACGATGTCGCCAGGTTTTACATTGTAAGACGGAATATTTACCACATTTCCATTAACCGTAATATGTTTGTGTGTAACAAACTGACGTGCAGCAGCACGTGTCTTAGCAATACCCATGCGGAAAACTACATTGTCGAGACGAGACTCTAATAATTGTAATAAAACTTCACCGGTTACTCCTTTTGCAGCCGAAGCTTTTTTAAAGAGCGAACGGAATTGTCTTTCCAAAATACCATAGGTATATTTAGCTTTTTGCTTTTCTTTCAACTGAAGCCCGTATTCCGATTTTTTTCTTCTCTTAGAAGCTAAACCGTGCATACCCGGAGGGTAATTTTTATGTTCGAAAACTTTATCCGGTCCGAAAATTGGTTCACCGAATTTACGAGCGATTTTAGATTTTGGTCCTCTATATCTTGCCATTTCCTTTTCGTTTTAAAATTAAACCCTACGTCTTTTAGGAGGCCTGCAACCATTGTGTGGAAGCGGTGTTACATCGATAATTTCAGTTACCTGGATACCAATGGTAGCCAAAGCTCTGATTGCCGATTCACGACCGTTACCAGGTCCTTTAACATATACCTTAACTTTACGCAATCCAAGGTCATAAGCAGTTTTAGCACACTCTTCAGAAGCAACCTGTGCAGCATATGGAGTGTTCTTTTTAGAACCACGGAATCCTTTTTTCCCGGCTGACGACCACGAAATAACTTCTCCATTCATGTTTGTCAGCGTAATGATGATATTGTTGAAAGAAGAGTGGATATGAGCCATACCGTTGGCTTCCACCACCACAGTTCTCTTTCTACTTGATCCTGTCTTTTTTGCCATAACTCAAATTCCTTATTTAGTGGCCATTTTTTTATTAGCAACAGTCTTACGCTTACCTTTACGGGTACGTGCATTGTTCTTAGTACTCTGTCCGCGTACCGGTAACCCGATACGGTGACGGATACCACGGTAACAACCAATATCCATTAAACGCTTAATGTTCATCTGGATTTCAGAACGTAATTCGCCTTCCACTTTAAAGTTGTCTCCGATTACACCACGAATAGCTGCCAGCTGTTCGTCGTTCCAATCACTTACTTTAACGTCTTTGTCAACTCCGGCTTCATCCAGAATTGTAACAGCCCTGCTGCGGCCAATACCATAAATATAGGTAAGGGCAACCTCACCTCTTTTATTATTTGGAATATCAACACCTACAATACGTGCCATAAATTTAATTTTTACAGATTAATGTTACCCTTGACGTTGTTTAAACTTAGGGTTCTTTTTATTAATCACATACAAACGTCCTTTCCTGCGGATAATTTTGCAGTCTTCGCTACGTTTTTTTACTGAAACACGAGTTTTCATCTCAATAATTGTTTTTTAATTTATTTGTATGGATGTCCCGTTATTTATTTCCGGGATAACTCACCCCTGCCTTGGCAGGAACTCGTTTCATATACCATGTTTAGTTTTTATACCTAAACGTAATTCTACCTTTAGTTAAATCGTAAGGCGACATCTCTACTTTAACTTTATCTCCTGGCAAAATTTTAATATAATGCATTCTCATTTTCCCGGAAATGTGGCCTGTAATTACGTGGCCATTTTCCAATTCAACTCGAAACATCGCGTTTGATAATGCTTCTATAATTGTTCCATCTTGTTCTATGGAAGGTTGTTTTGCCATAAAAAACTTATTTTATTTTTTTAAAGTTAAATTGAATAGATAATCTCTTTACAATTTTCTTACATTCCCATACCTGGACGTCCTTTAATACGGCCCGATTTCATCAGACCATCGTAATGGCGCATCAACAGGTGGCTTTCAATTTGCTGTAAGGTATCTAACACAACACCAACCAGAATCAGCAACGAAGTTCCCCCGTAAAAATAAGCGAACGACTGGCTAACTCCTATCATCATGGCAAATGCAGGAAGAATAGTTACAAAACCGAGGAAAATAGATCCTGGCAATGTAATTCTACTCATCACAGTATCCAAAAACTCAACAGTTTTCTTTCCTGGTTTTACACCTGGAATGAAACCGCCGTTTTTCTTCATGTCTTCTGCCATTTGGGTAGGGTTAATAGTAATAGCGGTGTAAAAATACGTAAAAGCTACCACTAATAAAAATTGTGTAAAATTATACCAAAATCCAGTGATGTTAGATAAAGCAGCCGCTACACCACGCAGATTTTCAGAATTAGCAACACCAACAATGGTGATAGGCACCATCATAATTGCCTGGGCAAAAATGATAGGCATTACACCAGCTGCGTTAACTTTAAGAGGAATGTACTGACGTACTCCACCGTATTGTTTGTTACCTACAATTCGTTTCGCGTATTGAACCGGAATCCTGCGGGTTCCTTGAACCAACGCAATGGATGCCATAAACACGATGAACAGAATAACAAACTCAACAAGGAACATTACCAGACCTCCGCCATTGATTCGTGATCCAAATTCCTGAACCACTGCCATTGGCAGACGGGCAATTATACCAATCATAATGATCAGCGAAATACCATTACCAATACCTTTATCAGTAATTCGTTCTCCTAACCAGAGAACGAACATCGATCCGGCTGTTAAAATCACAATCGAAGGGGCATTAAACCAAAGCCCTTTCATTGCGAATGCCGTTTCGGGTAACTGCATGTGAAGATTAGTAAGATACGCTGATGCCTGAGGAATCAGAATAAGCACAGTTAAATAACGTGTAATCTGATTGATTTTCCTCCTTCCTGACTCTCCCTCTTTCTGCAACCTCTGGAAATAGGGAACTGCGATACCCATTAACTGGATAACGATTGAGGCAGAAATATATGGCATAATTCCTAAAGCAAAGACAGAAGCTTGAGCAAAGGCTCCACCCGAGAACATATTAATCAGGCCAAGTAAACCATCAGATGTCTGATGTTGTAAGTTTTGTAACTGGGCCGGATCAATTCCGGGAAGTGAAACAAACGAGCCTAACCTGTAAATTAACAGGAGAAACAATGTTGTTCCAATTCTGAACCTTAGGTCTTCTATCTTGTAAATATTCTTTAGGGTCTCGATAAAACGTTTCATTACGGTTTAAAGTATTTCGGTTGTTCCTTCTAATTTTTCTATTGCTTCTTTTGCGCTTTTCGAAAATGCGTTGGCTTTAACATCTAATTTTTTAGTTAAAACACCACCGCCTAAAATTTTAATTTTATCGTTTTTCGATGCGATTCCTGCGTTAATCAAGGATTCTTTGTCGATAGTAGTCAAATTACTCTTAACTGCAAGATTTTCTAATACATCCAGGTTGATAGCTTTGTATTCAACACGGTTAATATTTTTAAATCCCATTTTAGGAACAACACGTTGCAAAGGCATTTGACCACCTTCGAAACCGATTTTCCTTGAGTAACCTGAACGCGACTTTTGACCTTTATGTCCACGAGTTGATGTTCCGCCACGACCAGAGCCCTGACCACGACCAATTCGTTTTGATGTTTTTGTCGATCCTTCTGCAGGTTGTAAGTTATTTAAATTCATAATATTTGAATCTTTGAAATATTACTTAACTTCTTCAACACTAATCAAATGCCTCATTTTGTTAACCATGCCAACAATTTGAGGAGTAGCTTCGTGCTCAACAGTCTGATTCATTTTTTTCAGACCTAACGCCTCCATAATGGCTTTCTGGCGTTTTGTTGAACCGATTGTACTTTTTACTTGTGTAATTTTTAACTTAGCCATAACTGTGTTATCCTTTAAAAACTTTTTCTAATGAAACACCTCTGTGTTCGGCTACTGTATAGGCATCTCTCAACTCGAGCAAAGCTGCCATTGTAGCTTTTACAAGGTTGTGAGGATTTGATGAGCCTTTAGACTTAGCCAGGATGTCGTGAATACCAACACTTTCAAGTACAGCACGCATCGCACCACCGGCTTTTACTCCGGTACCCGACGATGCAGGCTTAAGCAGAACGTTGGCTCCGCCGAATTTGGCAGTCTGTTCGTGAGGAATAGTTCCGTTAATAACCGGAATCTTCACCAGATTCTTTTTAGCTGCGTCAACACCTTTGGCAATAGCGGTTGTTACTTCGCTTGCTTTACCAAGGCCCCAACCTACAATTCCATCCTCGTTACCAACAACAACAATGGCAGAAAAACTAAATGTACGTCCACCTTTTGTTACTTTGGTTACACGGTTAATGGCTACCAACCTGTCTTTTAATTCCAGGTCGCTTGTTTTTACTTTGTTTGTTACTTTCGCCATAATTATTAGAATTTAAGGCCACCTTCACGGGCAGCATCAGCTAATTGTTTAACTCTTCCGTGGTATAAATAACCACCTCTATCGAATACAACTTCAGTAATTCCGGCAGCTAATGCTTTTTCGGCTACTGCCTTACCTACCATTGCAGCTTTCTCAGTTTTGCTACCTGCTGCTTCAGCAATAGCCTTGTCTGAAGAAGAAACTGCTAATATTGTTGTTCCCTGCAAATCGTCGATAAGTTGAACATAGATTTGCTTGTTGCTTCTGAAAACACTTAATCTTGGACGTTCTGCTGAGCCGGAAACAACTGTGCGTACGCGACTTTTTATTCTTGTTCGCCTTTGAACTTTTGTTAATGCCATAATAATTAATCTTTTTAAAAAATTATTTTGCAGCGGCTTTACCAGCTTTACGCCTCAATTCTTCGCCAACAAACTTAATACCTTTTCCTTTATAAGGTTCAGGTTTACGGAATGATCTGATTTTAGCTGCAACCTGACCAAGTAATTGTTTATCGTGGCTTTTCAGCGTTACGATTGGGTTGCTACGTTTATCAGATACTGCTTCAACTTTAATCTCTGAAGGAAGTTGCAAGTATGTATGGTGAGCAAAACCTAATACAAGGTCTAATACGTTATCAGGCAACATCTCTGCACGATAACCTACACCTACTAACTCTAACTTAATCTCGTACCCTTTGGAAACACCTTCAACCATGTTATTTACCAAAGAGCGGTACAGTCCGTGCATTGACTTATCGCGTTTTGCTTCGCCGGTTCTTTTAACTTCTACATTGCCATCTTCTACAGCAACTTCGATAGTTGGGTCAACCTGCTGAAACAATTCACCGAGCGGTCCTTTTACGCTAACAACGTTCTCGTCGCTAACTTTTATTTCTACTCCTGCTGGAATTGAAATGGGTAATTTTCCTATTCTTGACATGACCGTTCCTCCTTTATTAATACACGTAACATAAAATCTCTCCACCTACATTAAGCTCACGAGCTTCTTTATCGGTAATTACACCTTTCGAGGTAGATATAATTGCTATGCCTAAACCATTTAGTACGCGTGGAATATTTGTACTGTCACAATACTGACGCAAACCTGGTTTACTAATGCGTTCTAACGCTTTTATTGCAGATACTTTTGTTTCCGCATTGTATTTCAATGCAATTTTAATGTTGCCCTGAACACCAACACCTTCTTCAAATTTGTAATTCAAGATGTAACCTTTGTCTTTCAACAATTTGGTCATTTCTTTTTTAAGGTTTGAAGCAGGAATGTCAACTACGCGGTGTTTAGCCATAATTGCATTTCTTACCCTTGTCAGATAATCTGCTATTGGATCTGTTACTTTACTCATTTTTCAAGTTCTTTAAACGATTACCAACTTGCCTTTTTAACTCCGGGAATTAAACCGTTAGAGGCCATTTCCCTAAAATCAATCCTGCTGATACCGAATTGGCGCATATATCCTTTCGGACGTCCGCTTAACTTACAGCGATTGTGCATGCGCACTTTCGACGAGTTTTTTGGAAGTTTTTGCAAACCTACAAAGTCGCCTTCTTCTTTCAGCCTGGCACGTTTTTCGGCATATTTCTCAACTAATTTTGCACGTTTCACTTCGCGTGCTTTCATTGATTCTTTAGCCATTGCTTAGTTCTTTTTAACGTTTTTAAATGGTAAACCTAATTCTTTCAACAAAGCAAAACCTTCTTCATCGGTTTTTGCAGAAGTGACAAAGGTAATATTCATTCCGTTAATCTTGCTTACTTTATCCAGCACGATTTCCGGGAAAATAATCTGTTCAGGTACGCCTAAAGTGTAATTTCCTTTTCCATCCATTTTGCTTTCAATACCGCGGAAGTCGCGGATACGTGGCAATGCCACTGAAATTAAACGGTCAAGGAACTCATACATCTGTTCGCGACGCAATGTAACGCGTACGCCAATAGGCATTTTCTTTCTCAGCTTGAAATTAGAGATGTCCTTCTTTGACACAGTTTGTACGGCTTTTTGACCGGCGATAAGTGTCATTTCGTTTTGAGCAACGTCAATCAGCTTTTTATCGGCGATTGCTGCTCCACAACCTTGGTTAAGAACAATCTTTTCTAATTTCGGAACCTGCATTACAGAAGAGTAATCGAACTCTTTCTTCAAGGCAGGGATTATTTCTTCCTGATATTTCTTTTTAAGAGTTGGTACGTAAGCCATTACTTAATCTCCTCTCCTGATTTTTTCGAAATACGAACTAATTTACCATCGTCATTTAATTTCTTTCCTGTACGTGTAGGTTGTCCGGTTTTAGGATCAACTAACATGAGGTTAGAAACATGAACTGGTGCTTCTTTTTCAACAATACCTCCCTGTGGCGTTTCCGCGTTAGGTTTGGTATGTTTTTTAATCATATTTACACCTTCTACAATTGCTCTGTCGGTTTTTCTGATTACTTCCAGTACACGGCCTTTTTGGCCTTTATCGTTTCCTGAAAGTACAACCACAGTGTCACCTTTTTTTATGTGTAACTTTTTCTGCATTTTGAGCTCTTTTCTTATTACAATACTTCTGGAGCGAGTGAAATAATTTTCATATTCTTCTCGCGTAATTCGCGTGCTACAGGCCCAAAAATACGTGTTCCACGCATTTCACCAGCTTGGTTTAACAATACCACAGCATTGTCATCGAAACGAATATAAGAACCATCCTGACGACGATTTTCTTTTTTCGTACGAACAACAATAGCGCGTGAAACTGATCCTTTTTTAACCTCGCCGCTTGGCAGTGCACTTTTCACAGTAACCACTACAGTGTCGCCCAATGTTGCATAACGTTTACGGGTTCCGCCTAATACACGGATTACCAAAACCTCTTTTGCTCCACTGTTATCGGCTACCGAACATCTTGATTCTTGTTGTATCATGATTACTTAGCTCTTTCAATTATTTCAACTACTCTCCAACATTTGGTTTTACTTAAAGGACGTGTTTCCATAATCCTTACAGTATCGCCAACGTTGCATTCATTTTTCTCATCATGGGCATGGAATTTCGTAGTTTTATTAACGAACTTACCATAGATTGGGTGCTTAACTTTACGTTTTTCAGCAACAACAATCGATTTGTCCATCTTATCACTAACAACGACCCCGATTCTCTCTTTCCTGAGATTTCTTACTTTATTTTCCATCGTTGAATTAATTCTGATTTTCGTTTAATTCTCTTTCGCGAAGAACAGTTTTTAACCTGGCAATATTTTGCTTGGTTTCCCTTAATTTATTAGGGTTTTCAAGCGGCGATACTGCGTGGTTCAGCTTTAGGCGAACTAGACTATCTTTTTCAATCTGTAAGCGTTCGACGATCTCTTTGTCCGTCAATTCTTTGATTTCAGTAATTTTCATGATTCACCTAATTTTTATTCTTCAACATAATCACGTCTAACCACGAACTTTGTTTTAATCGGAAGTTTCTGAGCTGCTAATCTTAAAGCTTCTTTTGCCATATCGAATGGCACACCTTCTGCTTCAATAATTATACGACCCGGAGACACCGGAGCAACAAATGCTTCAGGAGCACCTTTACCTTTACCCATCCTGACTTCGGCTGGTTTTTTGGTAATAGGTTTATCGGGAAAGATCCTTATCCATATTTGACCACGACGTTGCATGTGACGCGTTACCGCAACCCTTGCTGCCTCAATCTGGCGACCGGTAATCCATGTCTCTTCCAACGACTTTATTCCAAATGAACCGAAAGCTAATTGGTTTCCGCGTTGAGCGTTACCTTTCATTCGGCCCTTCTGTACTCTTCTAAATTTTACTTTTTTCGGCTGTAACATCCTTAATTAAATTGTGAGTGTTAAACCTCTATTTTCTTCTTCTGTTACGGTTGCCGCCACCTTTGTGACCTCCACCACGACCGGACTTTTGTCCGAGGTTTGGAGAAAGATCGCGATTTCCGTAAACCATACCTTTACAAATCCAGACTTTTACACCAATAAGTCCTGTTTTTGTAAGTGCTTCGGCCAATGCGTAATCGATATCGGCACGCAAAGTATGAAGCGGAGTACGGCCGTCTTTATACATCTCAGAACGAGCCATTTCTGCTCCGTTTAACCTACCAGAAACCAATACTTTGATTCCCTCGGCTCCCATTCTCATGGTTGAAGCGATGGCCATCTTAGTTGCCCTACGGTAAGCAATTTTACCCTCGATTTGACGTGCAATGTTATTTGCAACGATTTTCGCGTCGAGTTCAGGACGTTTGATCTCGAAAATGTTGATTTGAACCTCTTTGTTGGTAATTTTCTTTAACTCTTCTTTCAGTTTGTCAACTTCCTGACCACCCTTACCAATAATAATACCTGGGCGAGAAGTGTGTACGGTGATGGTGATTAGCTTCAAGGTACGTTCAATAACGATTCTTGAGATGCTGGCTTTGGCCAAACGTGCGTTCAGGTATTTCCTGATCTTTTGGTCTTCAACCAGTTTATCGCCATAGTTATCACCACCGAACCAATTTGAGTCCCATCCTTTGATGAATCCCAAACGATTTGCTATCGGATTTACTTTTTGTCCCATGTACTATTAATTAAGATTTTCTTCAACAACACTTTCTTTCCTGTCTACGTATATGGTCACGTGGTTAGAACGTTTTCTGATTCGGTGTGCACGACCCTGGGGAGCCGGACGTAACCTTTTCAGAATACGGCCTGAATCAACCATGATTCTTGATACGTAAAGTTCACTTTCTTCTAAACGAACTCCTTCGTTTTTAGCCTGCCAATTGGCAATGGCTGAAAGCAGAAGTTTTTCTACCCTGCCTGAAGCTTCTTTTGAAGAATACTTCAATACATCTAAGGCTTTATTTACCTCCATGCCGCGGATCATATCAGCTACAAGCCTCATTTTCCTTGGTGATGTAGGGCAGTTTCTTAAAACAGCAAAATATTGTTGCTTTTTTTCTTCTTTTCTTTTTTCAGCTGCTAGTCTTTTTCTGGCACCCATTGTACTTACTTTTTAAATATTAATGCCTATCTTTTCTTATTACCAGCATGCCCCCTGAATGTACGGGTTGGAGCAAATTCGCCCAAACGGTGTCCTACCATGTTTTCTGTGATATATACCGGGATGAATTTGTTTCCGTTGTGTACTGCAATAGTATGTCCTACAAAATCAGGAGAAATTACTGATGCTCTGGCCCAGGTTTTAACAACCGACTTTTTGTTTGTATCATTCATAGCAAGAACTTTACGTTCTAGCTTGAAATCGATAAACGGGCCTTTTTTTAATGAACGACTCATAATTTATTCCTCTTTACTATTTTTTCCTACGTTCTACAATATACTTGTTGGAAGCTTTTTTCTTCGAACGGGTTTTATAACCTTTCGCAAGCATACCATTACGCGATCTTGGGTGTCCTCCTGAGTTTCGGCCTTCTCCACCACCCATTGGGTGATCAACAGGGTTCATAACAACACCACGAACACGAGGTCTTCTTCCTAACCAACGAGAGCGACCGGCTTTACCCGATTTCTCGATGTTATGTTCTGTATTTCCAACCGTACCTACTGTAGCCCTGCAGGACGTAAGTACCATACGAGATTCGCCTGATGGCAATTTCAAAATTGCATATTTGCCATCACGTGAGGTCAATTGTGCGTAAGCACCTGCACTACGTGCCATTACCCCACCCTGTCCAGGATGAAGCTCAATGTTGTGAACCAAAGTACCCAGAGGTATTTCAGCAAGAGGAAGACAATTTCCAACTTCAGGATCTGCTCCTGTACCGCTCATTACAGTTTGGCCAACTTGCAACCCGTTAGGCGCTAACATGTAACGTTTTTCACCATCTTCATATTTCAGAAGGGCGATGCGAGCAGTACGGTTTGGATCGTACTGAATTGAATCGACAACAGCTGCAACACCGTCTTTGTTACGCATAAAATCGATAACACGGTATTTGCGTTTATGTCCCCCACCTATATACCTCATTGTCATACGTCCCTGGTTGTTACGACCACCGGACTTTTTAATGGGCTCCAACAATGATTTTTCAGGCGTAGATGCAGTAATGGTATCAAAAGCACCAATTACTTTGTGCCTCTGACCCGGAGTTACTGGTTTCAGTTTTCTTACTGCCATAATACTTATTAATTATATACTATTATATATTGCTATAAAAGTCAATACTATCTCCTTCTACCAAAGTAACAATCGCTTTTTTAAACGAATTTGTTTTTCCGGTAATAATACCGCCTTTGGTATATCTCGATTTCACTTTACCACCATACACCATGGTATTCACGCTTTCAACCGTAACGTTATAAAGACTTTCTACAGCCTTTTTAATTTCCGGTTTACTTGCTCTGCGATCTACCACAAAACCGTAACGGTTAAAACGTTCCGACTGGTCGGTCATTTTTTCTGTAACTAATGGTTTTACTAAAATTTCCATCTTTTTTTATCCGTTAAAGTTTAAATGCTTCTTCAATTTTCGCAACAGATCCCTCGCAAAGCACAATCGCTTTTGCATTTAAAATCTGATAAGTACTTAACTCTGAAGCAGTTGCAACCGATACGTCTTGCAAATTTCGCGACGACAAATATATATTATTATTTTCAGTTGGTAAAACGAAAAGAGCCTTTTTTTCAGCAATTCGCAAATTGCTTTTCAAAGTTGCCATCTGTTTTGTTTTTGGAGCTTCGAAATTGAAGTCTTCAACAACAACGATGCTGTTTTCGTTTGCTTTGTAAGTTAAGGCCGATTTACGGGCCAGTTGCTTCACTTTTTTGTTCAGCTTAAAGCCATAATTACGCGGACGCGGTCCAAAAACAGTACCACCACCACGGAAGACAGGCGACTTAATGCTACCGGCACGTGCTGTACCTGTTCCTTTTTGTCTTTTGATCTTCTTGGTGCTACCTTCTATTTCACCACGTTCTTTGCTCTTGCTAGTCCCCTGGCGTTGGTTAGCCAAATATTGCTTAACGTCCAAATAAATGGCGTGGTCGCTGGGTTCAATTCCGAAAATCTGGTCGTTCAAAGTGACTTTTTTTCCGGTTTCTTTTCCTTCGATGTTCAGTACACTTAGTTCCATTGTTTTCTAATAATTAAATATGAACCTTTGGCTCCAGGTACTGAACCTTTTACCACTATTAAATTCTTTTCAGGAATAACTTTAACTACTTCAAGGTTTTCGATAGTAATTGTTTTTCCACCATCTCTACCGGCCATACGCATACCTTTGAAAACACGCGAAGGCCATGAAGATGCACCAATAGAGCCAGGTGCTCTCAGCCTGTTGTGCTGACCATGAGTTGCGTCGTTTACCCCGCGGAAATTGTGTCTTTTAACTACCCCCTGGAAACCTTTACCTTTTGAAACTCCAATTACATCAACAAAATCCATTTCGTGGAAAATGTCAACATTAATTTCCTGTCCCAATTCGAATTCTTCCTGATAGGTGTTGTGAAACTCTACTACTTTGCGCTTTGGCGAAGTTCCGGCCTTTTTAAAGTGGCCAACTTCTGCTTTAGTGGCGTGCTTGTCTTTCTTGTCGCCATAAGCTAACTGAAGCGCGTCGTAGCCGTCGGTCTCTGCCGTTTTCACTTGTGTTACCACACAAGGACCGGCTTCAATCACAGTGCATGGGATATTTTTCCCCTCAACACTGAATACGGATGTCATTCCGATTTTTTTTCCAATAATTCCAGCCATTTTTTTTCGACTACTTTAAATTTATCAAACTTTAATTTCTACTTCAACGCCACTTGGAAGCTCTAGCTTCATTAATGCGTCGATTGTTTTTGCGGTTGAGCTGTAAATGTCGATCAAACGTTTGTATGAAGACAACTGAAACTGCTCCCTCGATTTTTTATTTACGAAGGTTGAACGCAAAACTGTGAAAACTCTGCGGTGAGTAGGCAGTGGAATAGGACCACTTACTACTGCACCTGTAGTTTTTACAGTTTTAACGATTTTCTCAGCCGACTTGTCTACCAAGTTGTGATCGTACGATTTTAGCTTAATCCTGATCTTTTGACTCATAAGAGAAAATTGTTATAAATTATTTTAATAAATCAACTTTTCCATTACATTCTGCCAATACCTTTTCTGCAAGGCCACGAGGTACTTCCTGATAATGGCTGAATTCCATTGAAGAAGTAGCACGTCCTGAAGAAAGTGTACGCAATACGGTTACATAACCAAACTGTTCTGAAAGCGGAACTTTTGCCTCAATAACTTTGGCGTTACCTTTGGTTTCCATTCCCGCAACTTCGCCCCGACGACGGTTAAGGTCGGCGATAATATCACCCATGTACTCCTCAGGAGTTACAATCTCAACCTTCATAATTGGTTCAAGTAGTGCAGGTTTTGCTTTAGAAGCTGCAGATTTGAATGCCTGACGCGCACAAATCTCGAACGACAACTGGTCTGAATCCACAGGGTGGAACGAACCATCAAGCAATGTTACTTTAAGGCTATCAACAGGGAATCCTGCCAACGGACCATTTGCCAATGCATCTTTAAAACCTTTTTCTACTGAAGGAATAAATTCGCGAGGAATACGTCCACCTTTTACCGCATCGATAAATTCAAGACCTTCTTTTCCGTCTTCAGCAGGCTCTACTTTAACGATAACGTCGGCAAATTTACCACGACCACCAGTCTGTTTCTTGAATACTTCGCGTAACTCAACTTCCTGAGTAATTGCTTCTTTGTATGCTACCTGAGGTGCTCCCTGGTTACATTCAACTTTGAATTCACGACGTAAACGGTCGATCAAAATCTCAAGGTGAAGCTCACCCATACCCCGAATAACAGTCTGACCTGAATCTTCATCTGTTCTTACAACGAATGTTGGATCTTCTTCAGCCAATTTTGCTAAACCATTTCCGAGTTTATCAACGTCTTTTTGAGACTTTGGCTCAATAGCAATACCAATTACCGGTTCCGGGAAGTCCATGCTTTCCAGCTCGATAGGATTTTTAATATCGCCAAGTGTATCACCTGTACGAATATCTTTAAAACCTACTGCTGCACAAATATCACCTGCTTCGATAAAATCTTTTGGATTTTGCTTGTTCGAGTGCATCTGGTACAAACGTGAGATACGCTCTTTTTTACCTGTGCGTGAATTGTATACAGTTGAACCTGCATCAATTCTACCTGAATAAACACGAATAAATGCCAAACGACCAACAAATGGGTCGGTAGCAATTTTAAATGCCAATGCAGCTAATGGTTCATCTGCATCAGGCTGACGTGTTACCTCTTTATCGATAACAGGATTTTTACCTTTAATTTCACCTTTATCAAGAGGTGATGGTAAGAAATCACATACAGCGTCTAACAAACGCTGAACACCTTTATTTTTGAAAGCCGATCCACACATCATTGGAATGATAACTCCTTCCAAAGTTGCTTTACGGATTACAGCCATCATTTCTTCTTTTGTAATTGAATCAGGATCTTCGAAATAACGCTCTAAAATTTCGTCATCAACTTCTGCTACTGATTCAACTAACTTTTCTTTCCATTCTTCGGCTTGTTCTACCAGATCAGCGGGAATCTCATCAAGTACATACTTGGTTCCCATTGCGGCATCATCTTCCCAACGTACTGCTTTCATTTCTACAAGGTCGATAACACCTTCGAAATTTTCTTCAGCACCAATAGGTATTTGCATTGGAACAGGGTTAGCACCTAATTTTTCTTTAATCTCGTTGTAAACGTTAAAGAAATCTGCCCCCTGACGGTCCATTTTATTTACAAATGCAATACGCGGCACACCGTATTTTTCGGCCTGACGCCATACAGTTTCTGATTGTGCCTCAACTCCACCTACTGCACAAAACAAAGCAACCGTACCATCAAGTACCCTTAACGAACGCTCAACCTCAACAGTGAAGTCAACGTGTCCCGGAGTATCAATGATATTAATTTTATACTGATTGTCCTTGTGATTCCAGAAAGTTGTAGTAGCAGCAGAAGTAATAGTAATACCTCTTTCCTGCTCTTGCTCCATCCAGTCCATGGTAGCTGCACCATCGTGCACTTCACCAATACGGTGAGTCAAACCTGTGTAAAACAGAACCCTTTCTGTTACGGTAGTTTTTCCGGCGTCGATGTGCGCCATGATACCAATGTTCCTGGTATATTTCAGATCTTGTTTAGCCATTTTTAAACCAATTTTCTATTTACCAATTTTTACTAAACTATATTTTATACTCCTCTAAACTAAAATCTGAAGTGTGCGAATGCACGGTTAGCCTCGGCCATTCTGTGAGTATCTTCTTTCTTCTTGTAAGCTCCACCCTCTTCGTTGAATGCAGCAACAATTTCTGCAGACAATTTGTCGGCCATAGATTTACCAGAACGTTTTCTGGCAAACAATATCATGTTTTTAATACTGATAGCGGTTTTTCTTTCCGGACGAATTTCCATCGGTACCTGGAAAGTAGCACCACCAACACGGCGGCTTTTTACTTCAACTGCAGGAGTAATGTTCTCTAATGCTTTTTTCCAAACATCAAGAGGAGTCATCTCAGTGTCTTTTACTCTTTTTTCCACCATATCAATAGCCTCATAAAATACAGAATATGCTGTTGATTTTTTACCGTCAACCATAAGGTCATTTACAAACCTGGTTACTAAAGTGTCGTTGAATTTTGGATCCGGCAAAAGGATCCTCTTCTTTGGTTTCGACTTTCTCATTTTAAAACTTTTTAGTGTTATCTAAATCGGCTGCCCTAAGGCGGTCTTCAATTCTCCTCCGGAAGACAATTTAAGAGGATCCTTTACTCAACCAAACCACTAGAAATAACAACGTGTTAATTACTCTTTTTTTCTAATTCTTATTTTTTCGGTTTTTTCGCACCATACTTCGAACGACGCTGTAAACGTCCTTCAACACCTGCGGTATCCAGTGCACCACGAATTAAGTGGTAACGAACACCAGGAAGGTCTTTTACCCTACCTCCACGAACAAGCACGATTGAGTGCTCCTGAAGATTGTGACCCTCACCAGGAATATAAGCATTCACCTCTTTACCATTAGTTAACCTTACCCTTGCAACTTTACGCATTGCCGAGTTAGGTTTTTTAGGTGTAGTGGTATAAACACGAACACATACTCCACGACGCTGTGGGCATGAATCTAAAGCCGGAGATTTACTTTTCTCCACTTTACTTTGTCTTCCTTTTCTAACTAACTGTTGAATAGTCGGCATAACTACCTGTTTTTTATATAGTTAATAATCTTTTTCAAAACGGACTGCAAAATTATGCAAAAATCCTTAATTATCAATCGTTTCCACTGAGAAAAGCACACTTTTCCCAAAAAACGGCTCGCAAAAGTACGAATTTTAATGAAAGTACAATGTGTTTTTACTTTTTTTTTGAAAAAATTAAGATTGGAAGGAATTGAGAAAGAGAAGCTTGAAGATGAAAGCCAGAAGCATGAAGAAAGAAGAACGAAGCGAAAAGTTGGCAAAACAACAATAGGCAAAATGTGACACAGGCCAAATAAGGTTAATAAGGTTTTATTATTTGATTACATATTGGCTACTAAGTTTTTTTTCCAGAGTTAAGGTTTAATTAATCACAAATCAACAGAAATAACATACAACCAGCTCTGAATACGAAAATTGCCAATTGGATTTTACACACTGCCAACTGAGACTGAAACTGGTTTGCTACTCAATTCTTTCTTTCCAAATGGCTTTTAAAGGATTAAAAATTCGCTGAATTAAACGCAAATCTTCAGTAATAATCTCGGCCTGCCCCATCAATTGATTTTGCATTTGGAGGTTATGCCCGTAATTCGTAACCAAACCTTCAGGAAAAACAATTTCAACCATATAAAAATTATTTTCCGGAACCAGGGAAACGCTTTGAACCTTTCCGCGCACCATCCCAAATTCCATATAAGGATAATTATCGAATTTCACATTCACATCCAATCCCTCTTTTACCTTACCCGATCCGCGCACCGGCAACTCTACCTTACCCAGCACCCTGCCAACATCCTCAGGAACAATATTAAATACACGGTCGCCTTCCGAAATATTCTGATTCTCGGCATAGAACTTATTAAAGGTTATAATTCCATCGATAGGAGAACTAATCAAATAAGTAAGAAACCAGTTGCTAACTTCACTTTTAAGGTTATTAAAAGCTTCAATAAGAGCTGATTCATACTGAAGCTTATTATCATGAAATTCTTTATCGTTTTCAATAATTTTCTGGTCAAGTTCACTAATACCTATCTGTTCTTCTGCCAGAGTAGACCGAATTCCATCCAGCTCCGATTTTTTACTTAACATTTCCGACTCAGCGGCTTCCAATTCAGTGGAGGCAACAAATTCGCCTGCCAATAACTTTCTTTGCCGTTCGTAATTCCTTTGTTTTAACTGATACTCTTTATCGATGGCAACTTTTTGCTCCCATAACCGATCATAAAGGATCCGGGCGTTTTTCAGTTGCTCTTTGTACGACTCTTCTTTTAATATGTAATAATTCCTCTTATTGAATTCTTTCAATTCCTCATAACGTGTTAAAAACATCGAATAAAACTCCTGTATCGATCCAAGCTGCAGACTTCGGTTAAAACGCAAATCTTCCCAGAAACTTAGCGTATCGAAGGCCGGTTGAACGTTTTCAATTAATTGCTCAAGTTCAAGAACATCATCAAAATTTGCAGGATTTTCTATCAGTGCAATTTTTTTGCCAGCCAATACCTTGTCTTTATCTTTTACAAAAAGCTTATCGATTTTACCTGTTGCTCTCGCCACAAGTGTTGCCGGGGGATTCTCTGTAGTCACAACAATGTTCGACCGCAAAATATCGGGATAGTAAAAAATAAAACTGAATAAAATAATCAGTGAAAAAATGGCTACAAAAACCAATATCCCATATCGTACAATGCGCGAAGGCACACCGCCAAGTATTTCCTGTACTTCGCCCGATCGAATTTCTATTTTGTTGTCATCAGCCATTGGTCATTTGTTAATTAGTTTCCCAGCTCCAACTGGTTTTTTACCAACTGGTAATATTTCCCTTTCTTCCCGATCAACTCTTCATGATTTCCGCGCTCAACGATCTCACCTTTTTCAAGAACAACAATCTGATCGGCATTTTTTACCGTACTTAAGCGGTGTGCAACCACTACAACTGTTTTACCTTTCGAAAACGTTGCCATGTTTTCCATTATCACCTTCTCGTTATTTGCATCCAAAGCATTTGTTGCCTCATCGAGAAACAAATATTCAGGTGATTTATAAATGGCACGCGCTATTAATATTCGTTGTTTCTGTCCCTGGCTCAAACCAACCCCCTCCTGACCTATTTTCGTATTATAACCAAGCGGCAGCGATTCGATATAATCCTGAATGTTTGCCATTTTAACAGCATTCAGCAAACGCTCCTTCTCAACAATATTGTCGTTTACTACAATGTTTTTGGCAATACTGTCAGAAAAAATAAAACCATCCTGCATAACAACGCCACAGTTGTCGCGCCACATTTTTGGAGAATAGTTCACTAGTCGCGAACCGCCGACTTTAATATCACCTTCAATCGGAGGATAAAATCCAAGCAACAATTTTATCAGGGTAGTTTTCCCACTTCCGCTGGTACCAACAATGGCTGTGGTTTTATTCTCAGGTATTTCAAGATTTATATCATTGAGAACCTTTGGTGACCGGGGTCCTTCGTATTGAAAAACAAGATTTGAAACCGATATACTTTTATCCTCAGGTAGATTTTTCACATACGACTTGCCGGCTTCGCTTTCATCCTTCTTCTCATGAATCTCAGCTAATCGTTCCAGGCTTATTTTAGCATCTTGTGCAGTATGCATAAAATTAATCAACTGGCGAAGCGGCGTATTCATTTGTCCAATAATATATTGTATAGCCAGCATCATACCGAGCGTTAATTCTCCATTCACAACCGCAGTTGCCGACAATATAATAATAAGTATGTTTTTTGTTTCGTTTATAAATACCGATCCGGCATCCTGGTACTGCTGCAATGAAAGGCTTTTTACACTCACTTTAAATAATCCTGCCTGAACACGTTCCCACTCCCAACGCTTTTCTTTTTCGTAATTGTTCAGTTTTATTTCCTGCATTCCATTAATAATCTGGATCAGCTTGCTTTGGTTCTCCGACAATTTATTAAAGCGTTTGAAATCCAGTTCGCGACGACGTTTCATAAAAACATAAATCCACACAAAGTACAAAACAGAGCCTGCCAGGAATATAAAAAAGATCGTCCAACTGTAAATAGCAAGAACAATGGCAAACACTACCAGATTAAAAACCGAAAACAACACTCCTATCGATTGCGCAGTTAGAAAACGCTCAATCCTGTCGTGATCTTCGATACGCTGCAGAATGTCGCCGATCATTTTCGAATCGAAAAAGCCCAACGGCAGTTTCATCAGTTTTATAAGAAAATCGGAGATTATTGAGATATTGATCCGGGTACTGATATGCAACAAAATCCAGGAGCGAATAAATTCAACCGACATGCGGCTGATAAACAACACCATCTGCGCCAGCAGGACAAGGTAAATAAAACCGATATCCTGGTTATTAATCCCCACATCAACCACACTCTGGGTTAAAAATGGCAAAACAAGCTGAATACAACTTCCAAGAAAAAAGCCCAGAAGTAACTGGATAACCAGTTTGCGATACGGTTTTAAATAATTAAGCACAAAACGAAAACCGGTGCGACTGACTTTCTCGTCATCCCCCTGGTAAAAATCAGGTGACGGTTGCAACAGTAAACAAATACCTTTTTCTTCTCCTTTTGACAGGGTCGACAACCAGTGCTCACAAAATTCTTTTTCAGTGTATTCGATTCGCCCAAATGCAGGGTCGGCTACAAAAACTTTACCCTTCTGAAATTTATAAACAACTACAAAGTGCTCCTGCCCCCAGTGAACAATACAGGGCAAAGGTGCTTCCTTTTTAAGTTGTTCGAATGTAATTTTCACTCCCATCGAACGCATGCCGATTGATTCGGCAGCATCGCTGATTCCAAGTAACGAAACCCCTTCGCGAGTGATATACGATTTTTCTCGTAACGATTCGGTTGAGAAATGTTTCCCGTAATATTTGGCCACCATGCGCAAACAGGTAGGCCCACAATCCATTGCGTCAAACTGCTGATAAAACGGGAATTTTGCCATAGTTAAGTTTTGAATTGGAAAGATAGAAAAAAAAGAAAAAGTTATCTTAATTCAAATCAAAAAGTTACCACCAACTCCGGCTAATAACTTAACCCCCTGAAAAGATCCCAGCTCAACATCTATCACATGTAAATAAAACCGAACTACAAACTATTTTTTGCAGTTATTTTTCAAGTAATTTCATTATGTTATTCCAGAGGCTTATTTATAATCAATTCGCAGAATAACATTTATTAACAAAACACACCTTTTGCATTAATTTTCTGAGAGTTACATACACGCCACACAACAGGCCGGATAATATAATTTTCCAAGCTGATTTATGCCTCTTGATTGTTAACAAATTATTACTATTTTTGATGTCCTTGCTTCAAATGATTGAAGAATAAAAGAGTTTAACGAATCAATAAAACTTAAATAGAATGAAAGTCTATAAAACTGATGAAGTCCGGAACATTGCATTAATTGGTAATGCCGGCAGTGGGAAAACCACCCTTGCAGAAGCAATGCTTTTCGAGGGTGGAGTGATTAATCGCAAAGGAGAAGTTACCGCAAAAAACACGGTATCAGACTACAACCAAATTGAACAGGACTACGGAAACTCTGTTTTCTCGACCCTAATGCACACCGAATACAACGGAAAGAAAATCAATATCATGGACACTCCCGGAATGGACGACCTTTGCGGTGGTGTTGTTTCTTCTCTTAGTGTTACTGCCCTTGGACTATTAACAATTAATTCTTCGAATGGTGTTGAAGCGGGAACAGAAGCAGCTGCCCGTCATGCCGAAAAAGCCAACACGCCGCTGGTTTTGGTTTTCAACCAACTCGATCACGACAATTCGAACTACGAAAGCACGCTGGAACAATGCAAGAATGCATTCGGAAACAAAACCACTATCGTTCAATACCCGGTTGATGCCGGTACTAACTTTTCAGCTATTATAGATGTGCTGAAAATGAAAATGTACACTTATAAAGACGAAAGTGGCAAACCTGAAATTTCTGACATTCCTGATTCAGAAATAGACAAGGCAAGCGAACTACACAACGAACTGGTGGAAAAAGCAGCTGAAAACGAAGAGGCTTTAATGGAGTTATACTTCGACAAAGGCACACTTACTGAAGACGAAATGAGGAAAGGGATTAAGCTTGGTATGCTCGATCTTACTCTTTATCCTGTTTTCTGTACAGGCGCAAGAAAAAGTGTCGGTGTTGGCCGTTTAATGGAATTCATTACCAACATAGCTCCGGCTCCGGTTGAAAAGAAAATGGGAACTATTGTTTCCGGTAAAGAGGTTAAAATGGATTCATCTGAACCTACTAGCCTTTTTGTTTTTAAAACAGCTGTTGAGCCTCACGTTGGAGAGATTACTTATTTTAAAGTTATGTCAGGGGTTGTAAAAGAAGGCATGGACCTTATCAACTCCAAGTCAGGAAATAAAGAACGGTTGTCGCAGGTATTTGTTCCGGATGGAAAAAGCCGCGAAAAAGTTGATGAACTTCATGCAGGAGACCTTGGTTGTACGGTCAAATTAAAAGAAACAAAATACAACCAAACACTTTCGGCAAAAGAAATAGGAACTGTTTTCGCTCCTATCGAATTTCCTACTCCGCGTCATACTGTTGCAGCTAAAGCTATAAACGATTCCGACGATGAAAAAGTTGGCGAAGTATTAAGCAAAATCAAATACGAAGACCCTACCTATGTTATTGAATACTCAAAAGAATTAAAACAATTACTGGTACACGGTCAGGGCGAATATCACTTGAATATATTAAAATGGTATTTCGACAACATTCATAAAATTGAAGTAGAATACCTGAGACCTAAAATTCCATATCGCGAAACCATTACCAAACCTGCTCAAGCTGATTACCGTCACAAAAAACAGTCTGGTGGTGCCGGCCAATTTGGAGAGGTACATATAATTATTGAGCCTTACACTGAGGGCGCCGAACCTAAAACCATGTTCAAATTTGGTGATAAAGAACAAAAAATTTCGGTGCGCGCTGTTGAAGAGCACAAATTAGATTGGGGCGGAAAACTGATATTTGTAAACAGTATTGTTGGTGGATCTATCGATGCCCGTTTCCTTCCTGCTATTCTGAAAGGAATTATGGAAAAAATGGAAGAAGGTCCGCTAACCGGTTCTTATGCCCGAGACATTGTAGTATACGTTTACGACGGAAAAATGCACCCGGTAGATTCAAACGAAATTTCGTTCAAACTTGCCGGACGCAATGCATTTAGCATGGCCTTTAAAAATGCCGGACCGAAAATTCTTGAGCCGATTTACGATCTTGATGTTTGGGTACCTTCAGATCGCATGGGTGATGCCATGAGCGACCTGCAGGGACGTCGCGCCATGATTATGGGCATGGGATCGGAAAAAGGACTGGAAAAAATTACAGCCAAGGTGCCATTGAAAGAAATGCACAAATACACCACTTCTCTGAGTTCCATTACAGGAGGTAGAGGAGTATTTAGTATGACTTATGACGGCTACGAGAAAGTTCCGGCCGATGTACAAGATGAACTGCTTAAAGCTTACGAAGCAGAGCAGAAAGAAGAATAGACCATTTTCTAATCCATTTTACTATAAACTAAGTTAAATGCCCCGGCTGTTTTGGCCGGGGTTTTGTTTTTTGCAATAATCAAACAAATTAATAGCTGAATAATTAATAATGCAGTATCCCTTTATCATGTTTGATTCACATATTCTTCTGTGACTTTTCATATCGTTTCCCCAAATCGTGAACCACTTCATTCTCCTCGATAATAACCAAATACAGAATTAACACTTATGTTCAGAATTACTGAATATTTGAAAAATTGTAAAAATCCATGAAATAAACTTAGCAGAACATTGTGCATTTCGTTTCCGATTTTCTTAAATTTATAAACATAACGCTAAATTATTGAGAATAAGAAAGGATAATCAGTTTTCCCCCTTTCCATAAACAAACTAAAACTGGCATGAGAAACTTTACCGGAAGAATGAAAAATAAGCGTGCAACAAATCGTTTTTTTAAATCCAAATCATTATTGTTTCTACCTGCAATATTCATGCTCCTTTATAGCAATACTCTTTTTGCGGAAGATTTTTTAGCAGATCACAGCAATTCTAACCTTTATGAAAAAATAACCAATATCAATAAAGTAAGCGATTCACCTTTAATAACTGATATTTTTAATACCTCAGAAGCACTTTTCGCAAATGAACTAATAAGTCCATATGTATTACTCGAAATAAAAGCCGACAAAAACACATATTCATTTGTAGGAGAGATTATCACCTTTAAATTGATACCCACAAATATCAGCAATGTAACAGTTAACGACCTTTCACTTCTCCTTCCATTTTCAGCAACAAATTGGAATATCGGCACCCTTTCGGCAGGCGAAAAAGATTCAACTACGTTTACCTACACCATTATCCAGGAGGATATCGACAATGGTTCGCTGACCGTTTCAACAACAGTTACCGGTGTTAGTGTGGGAGGACTAAATGTTTATGCAATTGGGGAAATAACGCTTGATGCGGAAAATCGAAAAAGTTCGTTTAACATTAATAAAACAGCGCTTCAAACCGAGTATAGCTCTTTGGAGACCATCCAGTACCGATTTGAAATAACAAATTCAGGAAACACATCACTTACCCAGGTGTTTCTTACTGATGATGTGCTCAATATTACCAAAGCCCTGCCCAATATGGCACCTGCCGATATTTATATCGATACAATACCATATACCGTTACCCAGGAAGATCTTGATAACGGATCGATAACCAATATTGCTGAAGTTGTTGGCAGGGTGGGAAATAACGGGCTAATTGTCACCGACTCCGATACGGTTACAATAAACGCAATAAGGGGGCCACAGATAGAGCTTGAAAAAACACCGGATGATGACACCTATGACAAAGAAACACAAACCATAACTTATACTTTTACAGTAAAAAATTCGGGTAATGTAACTTTATACAATGTAACTCTTGTTGACTCACTGACTTCGACAAACTATAATCTTGGAAGTATTTTACCCAATAAAGAGCATAATTATTACGCCAACTATGAAATATCACAGTCGGATTTAGACGAAGGTTCAATTACAAATATAGCAACAGTTGAGGCTAGCACTTTTTTAGGCGTCCCGGTAAGTGACTCAGATACAGTTACAATAACGGCTGTTCAGGATGCTTCGCTTTCAGTGAAAAAGGAAGTAGAAGAATCGTTTTATGAATTTGCCGGGGATACGCTCCATTACTCGATTATTATAAAAAACAGAGGAAATGTAACTTTAACAAATGTACAGGTTGACGACCCGTTGACCGGAATCGACACGACTTTGTCGGTACTGATTCCTGGAAAAAGAGACACAATAACGGGCATGTATATTATCCTTCAGCCGGATGTTGATGCCGGAAGTATTACAAATACTGCAACGGTAAGTGCACTCGATCCAAACAGCCAGGTATTGAATGAAACAGCGCAGGCTACAATTAATGCGTTCAGGTTTCCATTCCTTGACCTGACTAAAACTTCGGACGCACTTAACTATAAATCAGTTGGGGATGTCGTACAATATCAAATTGTAGTAGAGAATACGGGTAATGTTACCATATACAATGCTGAAACAACCGATTCATTAGCCGGTTTGTCAGACATCATTACAGAATTGTCTCCCGGCCAGCTAAAATTATATCACTTTCCGTACACGGTAACACAGGCCGACATTGACTCGGGTAAAATAGTAAATACTGCAGTGGTACAGGGCACAGAAGCACATGGAACTCATGCCCGGGCCAGTGATAGCTGGACCATTTATGGTTTACAGGCTCCACTTATTGAAATTTCGAAGAACGTTTTGCCACACATTGTAAGCTCAGCAGGCGATACCGTAATGTATTACTTCGAAATCAGCAATTCGGGAAATGTCAGCCTTGCCAATGTTCAACTTGACGATCCAAAGATCCCGTATTCCAATTCAATTCCGGTATTATTGCCGGGAGAGGTGTGGTTGGATTCAACAAAATATATCATTACACAGGCAGATATCGACGAATTACATATTTTAAATACAGCCACTGTTAGTGCAAGCACGCCTTTAGGAGATACAATCTCAGAATCTGACGGTGCGAAGATTACGGTTACAAATGTCGGTGCAATCGAGGTAGTAAAAACATCTATTACCAATTCGTATTCTCAGCCCGGCCAGCTACTTGACTTTGAGATAGAGGTTACCAATATCGGAGATGTTGATCTGACATCAGTTGTTCTGACCGATTCACTTACCGGTGAAACCTGGAATATTGGGGATATGCTTGTGGGTGCTTCGCAACTTTTTTCAAACCAATACACGGTAAGCCAGGCCAATATTGACGAGGGAATTGTAATAAATACGGCAAGCGTTACCGGGGTTGAAAATGCAGCAACTGCAAGACCGGTCGCTTCGGAAGATTATGCAGAAGTAAAAGCATTCCGAAAAGGGGGAATTGAGCTGGAAAAATCGGCTTCTGTTGATTATTACTATTATGCTGGAGAACAAATAGATTACACGCTTCAACTAACCAATACAGGCAATGTTACACTTCACGATATTGTATTAACCGATACCTTAACAGGCTTGGATCAGACCATTGATACCATTGCGCCGGGTGAAGTGCAGAATATTACTACCGACTACAGTATCACACAAGCCGATATGGACCGGGGCAGCCTGGTTAACACGGCCACTACATCAGCCTTTACGTCCAGAGATCTGATACTGACAGATGAGTCTTCAGAACGGCTTTACGCTTATCAAACGCCTGTAATTTCTGTTAGTAAAATTGCAGATCGTGAGTTTTACACGGCTGTAGATGAAATTGTCAACTACACGATAATAATTGAAAACTCAGGAGATGTTACACTGACTGATGTACAGGTAAACGATTCACTGATCGGATTTTCGGAGAACATTCCGTCAATGGCGCCGGGAACCATTCTGTCTTTTACAAAAAAATACTCCACTACCCAGACTGATCTTGACGCCGGTGAACTGACTAATTTAGTATTTGTAACGGCAACGGCGCCATCAAAAAATATAGTTTACGACGGCGCCGATTTAACTTTGTACGGCAAACAAAGTCCGGCAATTACGATTTCGAAGACTTCTGACGACATTAGCTATAACTCTGTTGGGGATTCACTGTCTTTTGCTTTAACCGTAAAAAACACAGGAAATGTGAGCCTTACCAATGTTAAGGTTGTGGATCCTTTAAGCGGAATAATCCAATATATTGGAGTGCTGACACCTGGTTCAGATTCAACATTGCATACAACTTATACAATAAAACAGGCAGACCTGGATGCAGGACAGATCATGAATATTGCATCAGTAAACGGATCCGATCCGGGAGAAGACAAAGTTGTTGATTCTGACACACTGGTTATTAAAGCAATACAAGTTCCTTTGGTAGCTGTTACAAAAACATCGCTTGAGAGCAATTACGAATTTGTTGGAGACTGGTTAGACTACATTCTTGAGGTAAAAAACATCGGGAACGTAACTCTCCTTAATGTAACCCTAACCGATCCGCTTACAGGTCTCCATATTACTTATCCTGAAATAAAACCATCCGCTTCGGAAATTTCATTGAGAGGTTATTTTGTCGATCAGGATGATCTGGACCGCGGTGAAATTGTGAACACCGCACTGGTTACAGCACTCAGCCCGAACGGAGAAAGTGTAACGGCAAGCGACAGTGTCAGAGTGGTGGCTCTGCAGGCCGCAGCTATTGCACTGAACGAAGTTGCAAGACCAAATATTGCAGAAAATTTGGGCGATACTGTGAATTATAAGTTCACCATTGAAAATGCAGGAAATGTTACACTCTCGGATATAATATTGAACGATGCCAAAATTCCTTACATCCAAAATATCCCCCGACTTGTTTCCGGGGAGATCTGGTCCGATTCGTTAGACTATTTTATCACTCAAACTGATATAGACGACCTGGTGGTGATAAATGAGGCTACAGTAAACGCAAATGCCCCGGATTCATCGTCAGTAACAGATAACGATCGTGCATTTGTAGCCATTAAACAGAATGGGGCGATCGAGGTAGAAAAGAATTGTTTAGACTTAACCTACCTGGCACCGGGAGATCCGGTAAAATTTGATGTTTCGGTTACAAATATTGGAAATGTAACTTTAAAGGATGTTGTAATAAACGACTCACTTCCCGGACAAACGTGGACCATCGATTCAATGCTGCCGGGAGCTGTTTCTCAATATCTGTCTACTTATTTCGTAACACAAGCCGATATCGACAGGGGAACAGTAGTAAACGTGGCACGAGCAGAAGCAAGAGAAGCAACACCGCTGAACAGGTTAGTCACATCGCAGGACAGTGCTGTGTCAACGGCAGTGCGGGCGCCTGCTTTGGAGCTGTTGAAAACGGCTGCAGTTAACACCTATAATTCAGTTGGTGAAATTATTCCATACACGCTCGAAGCAAAAAATATTGGTAACGTAACCCTCTCCGACATTACCGTTACCGACAGCCTGACGGGAACAGTTCAACATTTCCCAACACTTGATCCGCTGACAAGCGAAATAATTGAAGTAAACTATTCCATTACACGAGAAGATCTTGACCGGGGAACGGTGATAAACAAAGCGACTATGACAGGAGGGGATGAATTAGAGCCACTTTCACTTACCGACAGCTCGTCTTTTACTGTTTATGCAATTCAGGAGCCACAGATCAATCTTGAAAAAAGAGCAGATAAAACAACATATCAGACAAACGGAGAAACGATTACTTATACACTGTTAGCAACAAATACCGGAAATGTTATGCTCGACAATGTTACTATCATCGATCCGATGACCGGATTGAACCAGCTTATTGGATCACTGCCGGAAGGAGAAAAAGATTCGGTAACCGCGACCTATAACATCACACTCGCTGATTTGGATCAGGGTTTCGTGACCAATACGGCAAATGTTACAGGGCTTGATCCTGAAGATACAGTAATTTCAGATGAAGATGAAGAAACTTTAACGGCAATCATAACCCCTTCCCTATCGATTGAAAAAGAAGCCCTTGAAAGTAAATACGAAATGGTTGGAGACGCTTTAAACTTTAAGCTTACCCTGGAAAACACCGGAAATATTACTCTTGCCGAGGTTGTTTTAGAAGACCCATTGACCGGAACAACCAGCGATATCGGGAGTTTGATACCCGGACAGATTTACGCAGACACCTTGTTATACAATGTAACACAGACAGATATAGATAATGGATCGGTAACTAATATTATTTCAGCCACCGGAAAATCACCTATTGATACAGAAGTTTATGATACCGATACTGCCATAGTGAATGCTGTTCAAAATCCCTCAATAACATTGGAGAAGGTAGCCGGCCGAAGCGATTTCAGTCTAATTGGCGACCTGATAGATTATACAATCACTGTGCAAAATACAGGTAATGTGACTCTGGACAACATCCGGCTGGAGGATCCTTTAACAGGATTATCTCAAGTGATTGACACCTTGAATCCTGCACAGCTTGAAACGTTCAGCACGTCGCACACGGTTATCCAGGCAGATCTCGATGCCGGCCAGGTGACGAACATTGCCTCAATTATTGCGTCTGATCCTGCTAAACTAACTGTGACCGATGCAGATACTGTGACCGTTTATGCAATGGTGGATCCTTCAATCGCTTTATCCAGCAATGTTATTGTCGATTGTGAAATCATTCACTTCGCATACATTGTGAGCAACACGGGGAATGTAATGCTGAATAATGTTGTTCTAAATGATCCGCTGACAGGTACAAATCAAAACATAGGCGATATGATGCCGGATGAAACTGATACTTTCCGGGTGGATTATCTGGTAACCGATAACGATTATTCAAATGGACAGGTATCGAGCAATGCATCTGTTACAGGTCTCGATTCGGGCGATAATACAATAACTGAAACGTATGATACCGTTATTCCGGTCCACAGGGGAAGAAGTACAAAAACGGTTACGGCTTGCGATCACTACAACTGGAATGGAGAAGACTATTACCGATCGGGAACATACACTGTCACTCTGGCCGATGCCAACGGATGTGATTCGATCGCGACCCTGCATCTGACTATTAACATCAGTTCTAACTCCCTGCTTAACATCACCACTTGTGGCAGTTATACCTGGACAGACGGTAAAACATATACACATTCGGGAACATACACCCAAAAACATATTAACGCAGCGGGTTGTGATTCAACTGCAATATTAAAGCTGGAGATTCTGGATGAATATTCTTCAACGGAAAAGGTAACAGCTTGCTACAGTTACACCTGGACTGATGGGAATACCTATACGCAAAGTGGCATTTACAGTCAGAACCTGAGCACGATTGATGGATGTGACTCGATCCTGATCCTTGATCTGACAATTTTTGAAGATCAATACGAGACCGAATATCGTGTCTCCTGTGGCAATTATATCGGACCGGATGGAAATACTTACACACAGAGCGGAGTTTACACCATTATTGTTCCGGGAGCAGGAGGATGCGACAAGGAGATTACGCTACACTTAACAATATTAGGCGAAGAAACCACAATAATCGACACCACAGTTTGCGAGAGCTTTGTAACAAATGCTGGAAGGGTGATAACCGAGAGCGGCATTTACGAAGAAGCCTTTGACGAAAACGCCTTATGCGACTGCCGTATCCGTTACAACGTTACCGTTAACAATCCTGTTCACACAGAAGAACAGGTAGAAGCCTGCGAAAGCTTTACCTGGTTGGATGGTAATACTTACACAGAAAGCGGAAACTATACTGACTCCCTGGTTGGAGCCAACGGTTGTGATTCCATTTACAGCCTGGAACTGACCATTCTGGAGCCATCCTATTCCGACATTTATATAGCGGAGTGCGACATTTACACAGCACCCGACGGCAGTACTTACGAACAATCAGGGCATTATTTCTGCACACTTCAGAACGCAGCCGGGTGCGACAGCATCATCAATATAGATCTGCTCATTCTTGAACAGGGAGATACAACCCGGGTAGACACAACTGTTTGCGACGAATTCATAACGATCAATAATACAACGATTAATATTTCCGGAATTTACACCGAAGTTGTAACCACGGCTTCAGGATGTACAAAAACTGTAACTTATAATGTAACCGTAAATAACAGTACGGAAAACATAATCAGCCTAACCGCCTGCGACAGCCTAACCTGGATTGATGGTAAAAACTACAACGAATCCGGAATTTATAGCATAACATTAACAGGCCACGAAGGCTGCGATTCAGTGATCACTCTCGATCTAACCATATTACAGACAAGTTCTGACACAACTGACGTGACAACTTACGATAATTTTATCTGGACCGACGGAAACATTTACACTTCATCAGGTATCTACACTCAGGTATTAATCAATGCTGCCGGATGCGATTCGGTAGATATTTTAAACCTTGTAGTAGTACCTACAGGTTATTGCGAACCTTCCCTGATAAATCCGGTGGCAGATACGGCAATTTACGTCGAAGATACAGTACCGGTAACACTTGTACTTAAACCCGAAGAGATTTTTGATGTATGCTTCAACGGAGAGTTTGAAGGAGTGTACTTTTTCACAGATCAAGGAGAAGAACTTCCTGGCTGGATAAAGGTCACAGAAACAGATACAGCCTACCTGCTTGAACCCGATCCAAATTTGTGGAATATAGGATGCTACAATATTGTGATGGAAGCTGTAAACCAGCTTGGAACGGCCAGAGACACCTTCTCTATTTGCGTTGACAGTTACAGTCAATATTGTCCGCCTCAGTTGGTACGTCCGGTTCCCAACTACGATATTACCGCAGATCGGGACACATTAAACGTGGAATTGAGCCTGATGGATGATTATCTTTTTGAATCATGCCTGCACAACAACTATAGTTGTATGAGTATTCTGCTCGACGACGGTCGTATTCTGCCTGAATGGATAACCATTATAGAAACAGACACCGCATACTTTATAAATGGAATCCCGTCTATTCTGGATACAGGTTGTATGAATATTGTTGTTCAGGTTAATAATACCTTTGGAACTGCTTCTGACACTTTCCAATTATGTATTGAAGCGTGTCTGCCAGTGCTGGTAAATCCGATTGCAGACACCACTCTGAGTACAAATGCCACAGAACCACAATACATAGAATTGAGCCTGCTCCAAAACGAAATATTCTTGGATTGCGATACCTTACCATTCACCACATACAGCCTTAGCCAGATTGATGGCAATCCATTGCCTGAATGGATAAATTTAACAGAAGGCGATTCGGCTATAATTATTGAATGTCAACCCGCTATTTCCGATACAGGCTGCATAAACATAGTTTTTGGTGTTGCTAACAATTACGGGATAGCTAACGACACATTCGATATCTGTGCTAAAGATATTCCGGTAGGTATTAACCAATCAGAAAGTAATGAATTTGGTGTGAGCTTATATCCGAACCCAACCAAAGGAGAAGTGGTAGTTGAGATTGACTCGCCGGGATCAGGAAATTTTGAAATTATAATCCGAAGTGTAAACGGACAGGAAATTTTCCGTAAAAGCTATGAATCAACCGATCGTATAAACTTCAATTTATCGCAACATGTTTCCGGGATGTACCTGGTAATTGTTCAAAACAATGAACACATCGTCGTAAAAAAATTGATTCTTGACCGGGAATAAAACCAAATTAAGATTTAATCGACCCTTTTTTCAATTCCAGGCGGGTTTGATGCAACTCCATATTTATCTTGGTATAACGATCGAGTGCATTCTTTCTATGTGTTTCAAACTCCTGCTTTAGCTCTTCGTAATCCTTTTTCGTTTTTGAGGTAATGTTGTGGCTACGTTTAAACATTAAAAAAACAAAAGCCAGCAGCACCAGCAATCCCAAAATAATGGTGGACATAATAAGAGTATAGGTATTTTTATGCAACATCACACCAAAAACGCCTATCGATTCCTGGTTTTTGATACTCACATCCAGTTTTTCCTGTATTTCGCGTGTTTGGGCATTATTCTCAGAAAGTTGATTCTGCAATTGTTGAATTTTACTTCCGCTTTCTTTTACCTGTTTTTCCAGTCCGTCAATTGTATCGGTTAGCGACCTGTAAAATACTTCCATCTGATCCGGTTTCAAAAAATAGGACCCGTTCCAAAAATTAAGGTTCTCAATAAAAATTTCGTACTGTTTTTCAAGTGTTTGCTCCTTCTTCCATGCATCAGCATCTTTTTTAGCAAATGTTACTCCAACAATACAAACCATACAAATAAGCAGCGCCGCAATTTTTTTCATCTCAACTAATCTAATATTCATGTAACGGGTATTATTTTTCATTATTGCTGAATCGATCCAGGTAAACGAGCCCTGCATCAACTTTCGGACTAAGTTACCAATTCATTTCGACCTTACGATGGCCACGCAATCATAAAAAATTTGTTTTTTTTAATACTTCCGAAACTTATCAAAATTATCTGTAAAAACCGTAGTTCTTGTTTTATGATGAAGTTAATTTTCAACTTTGTGCTTGACTTGTTTTCCTGAATAGCCTAACTTGCAGCAAACCAAAAACTATCGCCATGAGCATCAACTACAGCTTACCTCTTTCGGCAGGATACAGACGCATGAAAAAGGCTCTGTTCCAACCTTTCAATATCACAAAATGGTTCAGAATAGGATTTACCGCATGGCTGGCAGGCCTAACCGATTGCAGTAACAATGGAGGAGGCTCAGGGAGCAATAACGGAGGCGGCGCCGATTGGAGTGAATTTTTTAATTTCCCACAAACAGCATGGAACTGGTTGCTCGACAACCCGCTTTGGGCCAACCTGATTATTGTGGGGCTCGTACTGCTCTTTATTATTATTACCGTTGTAACCTGGGTGAGTTCACGTGGAAAGTTTATGTTTCTGCACAATGTGGTTAACGAAAAGGATGATATTAGCGAACCATGGCACGAATACAGAAAAGAAGGGAACTCTCTTTTCATTTTTCAATTTCTTTGGGGATGGTTTTCCTTTGCAGTATTTATCGCTTTTATGATTTACTGTTTTATTGCCGGGAGAGAACTATATTTCGATCACGCACCCAAAATAGTTATTTTTTGGTCGGTAGCCCAGATGATTCTGCTCTTAATTGCGTACATAATTGTTTTTGGTTACATATCGCTGTTCCTTAAAGATTTTGTTGTACCGATCATGTACAAATATCGTGTTGGCATAGTTAAAGGCTGGGGAAAATTTCTAGCTCTTTTTGCCAGGTATTTTTTCAATTTTATTCTTTATGGTTTATTCATTTTTATATTGGGTATTGGTGTTGCAATTGGGGTTATAGTACTGGCTTTAATTACCTGTTGCATTGGACTGCTACTAATTGCCATACCTTACATTGGAGCTGTAATTCTGCTACCGGTGAGTTATACATTCAGAGCTTTCAGTATTGAATACCTTGCTCAATTTGGTGACAAATACAATGTATTTCCACCTGAAAGCCAAGAATTACCTGAAGGAGAATCTATTTATGAATAATAAGAATTAAAGTATTGCTGAAAACAGTATCGGTTAGTGTTTTTCGGTGAACAGGTGTACGAAACCATGTTTCGATCGCTTTCTGCCGTCGCGTCCCCGCCCTCTTACATCGTAATAATAAACACCGGGACTGGCGTATCTGCCGTTAATTTTACCATCCCAAACAGTTTCTGACATGTTATCCTCAAAACCATCAACATTGCCACTTTTCCAGTGATGCACTCTCCTGCCCCAACGGTTATAAATATTAATCTCGAGGCTTTGCATCGACCAGAACTTCACTATAAATTCATCATTTACTCCGGCACTGGTTCCGGGTGTAAAAACATTTGGGACACTAATAAAAGAAGTATCAGCAACAATGTATTCTCCAAGTGTAAAGGTATCGGTACAGGTAAAATTTTCAGTAACATGTTTCGAGACAAGTCTTACCAGATAACTTCCCGAATTCTGATAAGTATAAACAGGAGCATCGTCTATTACCGGATTATCAAATATAAAACTGTCAACCGGCTCTGTCGCCCCTTCACTTTCCTCCCTGATTTCGTATATGTCGCGGTACAAATACCATTCGTAATAACCCGATGTACCATTCTCCGATTCGTTATTGAAGGTTACCGTTAACGGCGCTTCACCGTTCATTGGATCGGCAGTAAATTCCGCCTTGGTCACAACCGACTCGTATGTTACGGTAGACGAAGAGCCACATTCGTATTTATCGAAAACACTTAAAGTATAGTCGGTATTTTGGGTAGGCGGACCGTAATATGTCCACTCAAGAAGACTTGAAACCTTGCTGCCATCTTCAGTCCATTCCACCAGAACGTCTTTACCTATCGGAACAGCGGCATTATTGCTTAAATCGTAATATGTAAGTGTAGCCGAGGTAAAACTTCCGTTTAAGTAGAACGACTCACAATTCGAGTCAGAAATAGATGCATCAACAACGGTCCAGTTATTAAAAACCCAGGCACGGTCTATTTCAGTGGTACTTCCTAAAGTAACAGTAGAACGATAACATCCGTCCGGCAAATTATTTATGTAGGAAGTATGGGCATCTGAACTTTCCTGAAAATAAAACTCAAAGGAAGCTGTTTGTTCGTTGTATTTTTCCCAAAGAAAAGTTTTGGTACCTGCCAATTCTGTAGCAACTGTCAACGATCCTGCTTCAGAAAGCGAATCGTCGGAACAAAACAAAAATATATCGTCGGTTTCGTTGAATACAGGATACTGAGTGACATCGAAAGTATCAGCAGCCGGAGCCGAAATCTGGGCATGAACTATATTTGATAATAAAATCAGGATCAGCGAAAAATAAAGACTTCTCTTCATATAAATCGTTCTTTACAATACAATATTAACGTATAATTTTAATTTAATTGTTTCAGAGCCGCAAAAATAGTCAACATTAACCGGTGAATTGGCATGTCGGGATAATTTGTTGATAAATGCTTTTCGTATGCTCAGGATATACCTGCAACAAGCTATATTTTTGTCAAGGAAACTAATTTAGACAGATATAATATTTTCAGGCAAAACCCGGTTTGTGCATTACAAGTTTGTAATGAGTGTTGAAAATGCAATAAAACAAGCACTTACTGAGACGAGGCATAGCATCGTTCTGGTGAGTTGAAGTTAGTGAGTGAAACGCCTTGTTTTGAATCAGTTTCAGCACGTAATAGAATTTGTAATACATAATCCGGGTTATAATAATCCCGCAAACAAAGTTCACCGGGACCTGTTATTTTAAAATCCTGACCTATATTTGCGAAAATTTATTTAAAAGAAGTATTTGTGTTCGATTATATTCAAAGTTTAAACGATGCCCAACGCGAAGCTGTTTTACGAACCGAAGGTCCGTCGCTGGTAATTGCAGGAGCCGGTTCGGGGAAAACACGCGTATTAACTTACCGTATTGCCCATTTGCTTAAACAAGGGGCACGCCCGTCAAGTATACTGGCGTTAACTTTTACAAATAAAGCAGCCCGCGAAATGAAAGACCGTATTGCACAGGTAGCCGGCGAAAAAGTTGCCCGTTATTTGTGGATGGGAACATTTCACAGCATCTTTGCACGTATCTTGCGCACCGAACACGAAGTTATAGGATATCCGTCGAACTTTACTATCTACGACAGCGCCGACAGTAAAAGCCTGATAAAAACAATAATAAAAGGATTTCAACTCGACGAAAAAATGTATAAACCCGGAGTAGTTGCCGGGCGCATTTCAATGGCAAAAAATAACCTGATAACTCCCAATGTTTACGCTAATTCCCCTGAAATCAGAACGGCAGACAAAAGCATGAGAATGCCAGCCATTGCCCAGATTTATAAGGAATATGCTAAACGATGTTTCTTGTCGGGAGCTATGGATTTCGATGACCTGCTGCTAAAAACCAACCTGCTTTTTCGCGATCATCCTGATGTTTTGGAAAAATACCAGCAACGTTTTGGTTATGTATTGGTAGACGAGTACCAGGATACCAACTACTCGCAGTACCTGATAGTAAAAAAGCTGGCAGCGAGTCATAAAAATATTTGCGTGGTCGGCGACGACGCACAAAGCATTTATTCTTTCCGCGGTGCACGTATTGAAAACATTCTAAACTTCAAATCAGATTACCCGGAACACAAAATCTTCAAGCTGGAACAAAATTATCGTTCAACGCAAACCATTGTTAACGCGGCCAACAGTATTATTGCAAAAAATAAAAAACAGATTCCCAAAAATGTATTTTCGGAAAAAGAAACGGGGAATCCCATCAAAATTATTTCGGCACTTACCGATAACGAAGAAGGTTTTTTGGTTGCCCAGGAAATTGCTCAAAATCAGCTTCGCAATCATTATCAATATCTCGATTTTGCCATTCTGTACAGAACCAATTCACAATCGAGGATCTTTGAGGAGTCGCTGAGAAAAAGAAATATCCCGTACAAAATTTATGGCGGTTTGAGTTTCTATCAACGAAAAGAAATCAAAGATTTACTTTCGTATTTCAGAATGATCATCAATCCGGCCGACAACGAAGCGCTGAAACGGATTATTAATTACCCGGCGCGGGGAATAGGTGCTACTACAATGTCGAAAATAGAAGCGGCAGCCAGCGCCAACGAAACCTCAATCTTGAACATTATCAGCGAATTGCCATTGGTAAATCATGCCAACCTGAACAAAGGAACCGTGGCCAAAATAATGAACTTTGTAACATTGATTGAACGGTTTAAAAAATTAACACAGGAAAGCGATGCCTTTGATACAGCAAAAGGAATTGCCGAACAAACCGGAATACTTAAAGAACTTTATAACGACAAATCGCCGGAAGGACTGAGCAGGCACGAAAACATACAGGAATTATTAAACGGTATCCAGGAATTCAGCATCAATGCCAAAGAGCTTGGAGAACCTGAAAAGCTGGAAAATTACCTGGAAGATGTTGCACTTCTGACCGATCAGGACAACGAAAAAGAGGAAGATAAAAATAAGGTAACTCTAATGACCGTTCACTCGGCTAAAGGACTGGAGTTTAAAAACGTTTTTATTGTTGGTATGGAAGAAAACCTGTTTCCTTCTAACCAGTCGGGCGAACAAAAACCGGAAGCACTGGAAGAAGAACGCCGTTTGTTTTATGTAGCGATTACGCGTGCCGAAGAAAACGCCTGGCTTTCGTTTGCCAACCAGCGTTATCGTTGGGGAAAACTCGAATTCTGTACGCCAAGCCGTTTCCTCGAAGAGCTCGACGAAAAATACGTCGACAATGCAGGAGTTAAAAACATGTCGCGCACATCACGCCGCGATCCAAATCCGCTTACTCAGGAGCGTCCACCTCAACCCATTTCGCAACGTCAACCGCTTTCATCGTATAAATCGCGCGATGCACATAACATTTTTAACAGAAAACTCGTTTCACTAAAAGAATCAGGAAAAACGCAAAATACATTTATCGGAGACGACCCTTCCAGTATTCAGTCCGGGATGGTTGTTGAACATCAAAGATTTGGAGAGGGAAAAGTTCTTAAAGTGGAAGGAGTAGCACCGGATTTAAAGGCAACCGTTTTCTTTCAATCCGGAACACAAAAACAGTTGTTACTTAAATTTGCAAAGCTAAAAATAAAAGGATAGCACTGTTTAAGATAAATTAATTAGCTATTTATCAGGAATTCATTAGTTTTGCAGTATCACTTCGGGAACAATCCTCTTTTACTTGAAGACAGAAACAATATCAAAAAAAAGATTTTTTAGATGGATTACAATACGAATAGAAAAAAAATGGCTCTTCCTGAGTATGGAAGAAATATACAAAATATGGTTGACTACCTGTTAACCATTGAAGACCGTGAAAAACGAAATAAATCGGCAAAAACAGTTATCGATGTTATGGGGAATTTATTTCCACATTTGCGTGATGTTCAAGAATTTAAACACAAACTATGGGATCACCTTGCCATTATGGCCGATTTTAAACTCGATATTGATTATCCATACGACCTGCCTTCTCCAGATAGCCTTCTGGAAAAACCAAACAGAGTTCCTTATAACCAGCACTTCATTAAATACAAACACTATGGCCGCACCATGGAGTTGATGATTAAAGAAGCAGATAAATTTGAAGGAGAAGAGCGTGAAATTATGATTACGCAATTAGCCAATCACATGAAAAAATCATATTTATCGTGGAACAAGGATGCGGTAGAGGACGACAAGATATTTGGAGACCTGGAAGAACTCTCTGAGGGTACGCTTCAACCGGCCAAAGATCTTCAGCTTGCCGATGCCAAATCACTCATTGGGAAAAAGAAAAAACCGACGAATAAAAAGAAAAAATAATCTTCACCCCTAATAAAACTCAACGATGTCAACTTTCAAGATAGAAGGTGGATATAAGCTTAAAGGCGATCTCGAACCACAAGGAGCCAAAAACGAAGCACTGCAGGTTATTTGTGCTACACTTTTAACCCAGGAAGTAACAACTATTAAAAACATTCCAGAAATCAGGGACGTGTTAAAGTTGATAGAGATACTGAAAGGATTGGGTGTTGTGGTTGAACGAATTCAAAAAGGTCATTACAGCTTTAATACAGCTAATATAAATCTTGAATTTCTTAAGAGTGCGGAATTTGCAAAACAAGCAGTTGTTTTAAGAGGTTCTATCATGATTGTCGGGCCTTTGCTGGCTCGCTTCGGACAGGCTTTTATTCCGCAACCCGGAGGCGATAAAATTGGTCGACGAAGAGTAGACACCCATTTCATTGGCTTACAAAAACTTGGAGCAACCTTCGATTTCGATGCCGAAAACAAATGGTATTCTGTTTCTGCGCCAAAACTATCAGGAGAATACATGCTTCTCGACGAGGCTTCGGTTACCGGAACCGCCAACATTGTTATGGCAGCAGTACTGGCCGAAGGCACAACCACCATTTACAATGCAGCCTGCGAACCGTATTTGCAACAACTTTGCACAATGCTTGTTTCGATGGGAGCAAAAATCAAAGGAATCGGCTCCAACCTGCTTACTATTGAAGGTGTTACTTCGCTAAAAGGATGCACTCACCGTATTCTTCCCGATATGATCGAGGTTGGAAGTTTTATTGGACTGGCAGCTATGACCGCTTCCGAAATCAACATAAAAAATGTTGGAATAGAACATCTTGGAATTATCCCCGAATCATTTCGGCGTTTGGGAATAAAAGTTGAGCAGGAAGGTGATAACTTAATCGTAAAAGGTACCGATCATTACGAAATAGAATCTTATATCGATGGTTCGATAATGACCATTTCAGATGCACCTTGGCCGGGACTTACTCCCGACCTTTTAAGTGTATTCCTTGTGGTGGCAACGCAGGCAAAAGGAAGCGTGCTCATCCACCAGAAAATGTTCGAAAGCCGCTTATTCTTCGTGGATAAACTTATCGATATGGGAGCACAGATTATTTTGTGCGATCCACACCGTGCAACGGTAATTGGGCTTGACAGGAAACATTCGCTGAGAGCAACAAAAATGGTATCGCCCGATATTCGTGCCGGTATCGCCCTGCTTATTGCTGCTATGTCGGCAAAAGGAATTAGCACTATCGATAATATCGAACAAATAGATCGCGGGTACGAAAATATCGACGGACGTTTAAACTGTCTTGGGGCCAAAATATCAAGAGTTTGACAAAATTTAATCGTAAACTTTTTAGAGCTGGTTTCGTTAATTTGTTATTACAAACTATATTTATGCTCAAATTATAACATCACATCATGAAAAAAATCGTTTTACTACTGTCTATAATTCTGCTGGGTACCGGCGTATCATTTGCACAAAAAATAGGTTTAAATATTGGCGATAAAGCTCCCGAGTTAATTGGTCCAGGCCCTAACGGAGAGACAATTAAACTCTCCGACACTCAGGGAAAATTGGTACTGATCGATTTCTGGGCAAGCTGGTGTGGCCCATGCCGCAGGGAAAATCCAAACGTGGTAAAAGCATACAATAAATATCAAAAAACCAAATTCACCAACGGAAAAGGATTTACTGTTTTTGGCGTTTCGCTCGACAGTTCTGCAGATGGTTGGAAAGGAGCCATAAAAAACGACAAACTGGAATGGCCAACCCACATCAGCGACTTAAAAAAATGGAATTCTAAATACCGGATGATCTACCAGGTGAGAGGAATTCCAACTAACTTTCTGATTGATGGGAACGGTATTATTATCGAAAAAGGACTTCGTGGCCCGGCTCTTGAAGCAGCATTGGAAAAATACGTAAAATAGGCTGACACACAGTTTACTTTAAGAATATTCTAAATCATTCAAATTGGCACTCAATAATAGTTTTGGGTGCCAATTTGTCGTTTATATTTGCATGGCAAAATTTTTGTAATCTTAGGGTAGCAAAATAAATAGGTAAAAATGGCAGAAGAAAAATTAAATAACGAAACAGAAGTTACTTCAGAAGAGGTTCAGGATCAGGCTCCAAACACAGAAGAAAAAACCTCAGAAAAAGCAGAAGAAAAAGAGGGGAAGAAAAAGAAATCGAAAAAGGATAAAAAGGAAGATCAAATTGAAGAATTAGGCCAGAAATTACAGGAATTACAGGATAAACACCTACGCCTGCAAGCCGAATTCGACAACTTCCGTCGCCGTACCATCAAAGAAAAAGCAGATTTGATTAAATCGGGTGGCGAATCGGTTTTGGTAAACATTCTTCCTGTTATCGACGATTTTGAACGTGCATTAGACTCTATGAAAGAAGTTAATGATGAAGATGTTGCAAAACATGGAACCCTTCTTATTTACAGCAAGTTCCAGGAATTTCTGAAACAAAACAATGTAAAAGAAATTCAGGCTCAGAACGAAATCTTCGATGTAGATATGCACGAGGCTATTACTAAAATTCCAGCACCTAGCGAGGAGTTAAAAGGAAAAGTAGTCGATGTTATCCAAAAAGGATACTGTTTAAACGAAAAGGTAATCCGGTTTGCCAAAGTAGTAATCGGAGAATAAATTGATCTTGCAAGACAATGGCAAAAAGAGATTATTACGAAGTTTTAGAGGTTAGTAAAAACGCTACACCGGAAGAAATAAAAAAAGCTTACCGGAAAAAAGCGATTCAATATCACCCCGATAAAAATCCGGACAATAAAGAAGCTGAGGAGAAATTTAAAGAAGCTGCCGAAGCTTACGAAGTGTTAAGCAACGCGGAGAAAAAACAACGTTACGACCAGTTCGGTCATGCCGGCGTAGGTGGCGCTGCCGGTGGAGGCTATGGTGGCGCAGGAGGTTTCTCCGACATTGAAGATATTTTCTCGGCATTCGGCGATATTTTTGGCGGACACTTTGGCGGATTCGGAGGTTTTGGTGGCGGCGGAAGAAGCCGTGGCGGACGTCGTGTGAGCCGTGGTTCCGACCTGCGCGTAAAAGTAAGACTCAGTCTCAGCGATATCGTAAATGGTGTTGAGAAAAAAATAAAAGTAAAAAAATACGTTGCCTGTCAGCACTGTAACGGCACCGGGGCAAAAAACGGCTCATCGTATTCTACTTGCGGAACCTGCGGCGGAAGCGGCCAGGTAACCCGCATCCAGAATACGTTGCTGGGACAAATGCAAACAACCTCGGCTTGCCCGACATGCCAGGGTGAAGGTAAAATGATTACCGATAAATGTAACCACTGTGCAGGTGAAGGTGTTGTTCGCGACGAAGAAGTAATCAGCATCAAAATTCCGGCGGGAGTTGGCGAAGGCATGCAATTGAATGTTTCAGGCAAAGGAAATACCGGACGACGTGGTGGAATTAACGGAGATTTGCTGGTTGTTATAACCGAAGAAGATCACCCGGAACTGGTGCGCGACGGCAATAACCTCATCTATAATTTGTTTTTGTCGTTCCCTGAAATTACCCTGGGAACAACGGCAGAAATACCTACGGTTGAAGGAAAAGTGAAGGTGAAAATTGAAGCCGGAACTCAGCCCGAAAAAATACTTCGACTGAGAGGGAAAGGTATTCCGGATGTGAACGGTTACGGACGGGGCGATCTGCTGGTTCGTGTACACGTTTGGATTCCTAAAAAACTGAGCAACGAAGAAAAACGGATGCTGGAAAAAATACAAAACTCTCCGGGATTCCAGGGAGGGCCATCCGACCACGAAAGATCGTTTTTTCAGAAAATGAAAGATATGTTTGAATAAACAACAGGGTACTGGTCACTTGCCAGTAGACATTGGTTATTAGGAAGAAGATGGCATCTGCATGAGTTGAATCATAATCAGATGCCATCTTTTTTTGCAACAGGTCACTGGCTATTAGTCACAGGCCTTCCTGTATTTTCCCTAATCACGGATGACCAATGACCATTTCTTTTCTCTGATCTCTGTATCTGTGACTGTTCACTATTCCTCATAAATTTTTGCATAAAACAATCACTACACTAAATTTGTAAAAACTACTAACGTGGAAGATTTTTATATCCGATATAATTTTCTTGAGCCCGAACTACGGGACGAAATACTGAAAGTTGCCGTTCGAAAAAAGTTCAATGCCAACGAGACATTAATTCGCGAGGGGCAGTTTATCTCCAGTTTTCCATTAGTTATAAAAGGCCTCATTCGTGTATCGCGAACCAACGAAGCAGGTAACGAACTCCTGCTATATTATCTGAAAGCCAACGAAGTTTGCGCCATGTCGCTCACGTGTTGTATGGCACGCCAGGTGAGCGAATTAAATGCGGTGGCTGAAGAAGAAACCGAAGTGCTCCTCATTCCGGTTGACATGCTGGATACCTGGATAAGTAAATACCCGCTTTGGAAACAATTTGTAATGCAAACTTTCCAGAACAGGTTTCGCGAATTAATAGACACGCTCGATGCAGTGGCATTTTTAAGACTTGACGAACGGCTTATAAAATATTTTATCGACCGCTACAAACATTCCGGAGAAACCACCTTTACCGGAACACACCAGGATCTGGCTCTTCAATTGAATTCATCGCGCGAAGTGATTTCACGGCTTCTCAAAAAACTGGAAAAGGACGAAAAAATTAAACTCTCACGAAATTTTATCAATTTTTCCGGTCTTCTGTGACTTAAATTACATACAGGCAAAAAAAGCTATTGTTTATTTGTGTCATTAAATCAGAACAAATAGTTCATAACTATTGTTTCATAATTTTTTGGGTTATAAAATCGGTTAGTAGTTGAAGGTTGATGAGCCATCTGTCAGTGGACAGGTGGCTTTTTTATTTTAAAGGCCGGATAACTTTCCGGCCGGGAAATTCATTTTATTCCTAAAACTCTTAAAGGTCTAAAAAAACTCTTAAAGGATATCTGACTACTGAACACTGATCACTGCAACTGAACACTGATTTCGTTTAATGTTAATTTCATATTGAAAACTTATCATTGCAAGAGTTTACAAATTATCAATTAAATCCTGATATTTGTCAATATTCGAAAACAGAGAGTATCAACTTAAATTCTTAGCTACATGTTTAAAATTCAGACGTTGAATAAAATCGACCCTGATGGGTTAAAACTATTTCCATTAAACAATTATGAGATAGCAAGCGAACTTCCGAATCCGGATGCTATTGTTTTGCGCAGTTTTAAAATGCACGATATGGAATTGCCATCGTCGTTAAAAGCTGTTGCCAGAGCCGGAGCGGGAGTAAACAACATTCCGATTGACGAATGTACAGAAAAAGGCATTGTGGTATTTAACACTCCGGGCGCCAATGCAAACGGGGTAAAAGAGGCAGTAATTGCAGGTTTGATGCTTTCGTCGCGCGACTTTGTTGGAGCAATCAACTGGGCAAAAACTTTAATTGGCGAAGGTGATGCAGTTCCTTCACTGGTTGAAAAAGGTAAAAAGAACTTTGCCGGACAGGAAATTAAAGGAAAAACACTGGCCGTTATTGGTTTGGGAGCCATTGGAGTTTTAGCAGCAAATGCAGCATCAGCACTTCGCATGAATGTTATTGGTTACGACCCATACATGTCGGTAAAACACGCTTTAAAATTAAGCCGCGAAGTAAAGGTAGTTGAAGGAATACAGGTATTACTACAGCAAGCCGATTACATTACTATTAATATTCCGCTGACACCCGATACAAAAAATTACATCAGCAAAGACAAATTTGCCATGATGAAGGATGGCGTTAAAATTCTGAATTTTGCACGTGGTGGTCTTGTTAATCACACCGATTTGAAAGATGCCATGGCTTCGGGGAAAGTATCATCTTATGTAACCGATTTCCCTGATGAAGATTGCCTGAAAATGGATGGAGTAATTTCTATTCCTCACCTGGGAGCTTCAACCAAAGAATCGGAAACCAACTGTGCAATTATGGCAGTTGAACAAATGCGCGATTACCTCGAAAACGGAAACATTAAAAACTCGGTTAACTTCCCTGCTGCCGAAATGGATCGTAACGGAGGAAGCCGAATTTTAATCGGGAACAAAAACGTTCCGAACATGGTAAGTCAGATTTCCAGCGTTCTTGCTACCGAAGGATTAAATATCGACAACATGTTGAATAAAAAACGTGGCGACATTGCCTACAACATTATCGATGTTGATACTCCTAAAGTTGAAGAAACGGTAAAAGAAAAACTTCTTGCCATTAATGGTATTTTTATGGTACGTATAATAAACGCATAAAAAAATCAAACAGCATATTAATGGGTAACAGCTCAAAAGCGTTACCCATTTTTTTGCTTTGCTCTTAAAATAAACCTCTTAACAAGAATAGATTCGCTCAATCTTTGCTAAATAATCATTAATAACTCAACGTTAAACAGTTAAAGTCTCTCATTTTTACTATTTTTGGCACTCCTGTCCTACCTAAATTAGTTTGAATTAAAAGTACAAAAATGAGTAAAAGTATTGACGTAAAAGCAGCTGACAACATCAGAATTCTGGCTGCATCGATGGTAGAAAAAGCAAAATCAGGACACCCCGGCGGTGCTATGGGTGGAGCCGATTTTGTAAACATCCTTTATTCTGAATTCCTCAACTACGACCCGTCAGATATGACATGGGCAAACCGCGACAGATTTTTCCTCGATCCCGGACACATGTCTCCAATGTTATATGGAGTTCTGGCACTTGCCGGATTTTACAGTATGGAAGATGTAGCCAACTTCCGTCAGTGGGGAAGCGTAACACCGGGTCACCCGGAAGTTGACGTTGAGCGCGGAGTTGAAAATACCTCTGGTCCGCTGGGACAGGGTCACGTAATGGCAATTGGTGCTGCTATTGCAGAACGCTTTTTGGTTGCTCGTTTTGGCGAGTGGATGGCTCATAAAACATACACATTTATTTCTGACGGTGGTGTTCAGGAAGAAATTTCACAAGGTGCCGGCCGTATTGCAGGACACTTGGGTTTAAGTAACCTGATTATGTTCTACGATTCGAATGACATTCAGTTATCGACTGAAACAAGCGAAGTAACTACCGAAAATACAGCAATGAAATACGAAGCATGGGGCTGGAAAGTTATTACAATTGAAGGTAACGATCCGGTTTCAATTCGTAAAGCATTACAAGATGCACAAACGGAAACCGAAAAACCAACCCTGATTATTGGTAAAACAATTATGGGTAAAGGAGCTGTTACCGAAGATGGTGGCAATTTCGAGAGCCAGTGTTCAACACACGGCCAGCCATTGAGTGGAGCCGGTGCATCGTTTGCGAAATCGATTGCTAACCTGGGAGGAGATCCTGAAAATCCATTCCAGATTTTTGAAGATGTACAGGAATTATATACAAAACGCAAAGCAGAATTGATTGCTGCAGCTGCCGATAAAAAAGCAGAACAAGCAAAATGGGAAGCTGCCAATCCTGAATTAGCAGCAAAACTAAAAGCATTTATTGCCAACGAAGTTCCAGCAATTGATTACAGCAAAATTGAACAAAAAGCAGGTGTTGCAACTCGTGGTGCTTCTGCTGCTGTTCTTTCTGTATTTGCAAAAGAAGTTGAAAACATGGTGGTTTCATCTGCCGACCTTTCAAACTCGGATAAAACCGATGGATTCCTGAAAAATACTACTGCGTTCAAAAAAGGTGATTTCAGCGGACAATTCTTACAAGCTGGTGTTTGTGAGTTAACAATGGCAGCTATCATGAATGGTATGTCATTGCACGGAGGTGTAATTCCCGCATGTGGTACTTTCTTCGTATTCAGCGATTATATGAAACCAGCCGTGCGTATTGCTGCATTACAAGAGCTGACAACCAAATATATCTGGACACATGATGCATTCCGTGTTGGAGAAGACGGTCCTACCCACCAACCGGTTGAACAAGAAGCTCAGATCCGCCTGATGGAAAAATTACAAAACCACAGCCACAAAAATTCGATGTTGGTAATTCGTCCGGCCGATGGTAACGAAACTACCATTGCATGGAAAATGGCTATGGAAAATACAGATACACCAACTGCTTTGATTTTGTCGCGCCAGGGAATTAAAGATGTAACTACATACGAAACTGCCCAGGGAGCAACAAAAGGAGCTTATGTTCTTCAGGATTGCGAAGGTACTCCTGATGTAATTTTGTTGGCAAGCGGATCGGAAGTTAGTACACTGGCTGCCGGTGCTGAGTTGTTGAAAAAAGATGGCGTAAAATGCCGAATCGTTTCAGTTCCTTCTGAAGGATTGTTCCGTAACCAGAGCGCCGAATACCAGAAAAAAGTATTACCTGCCGGAGTTGCCAAATTTGGATTAACTGCCGGATTGCCTGTAACTCTGGAAGGCTTGGTTGGAGCCGATGGTAAAGTATTTGGTCTTGCATCGTTTGGATACTCTGCCCCGGCAGGAGTTCTGGATAACAAACTTGGATACACAGGAGAAAATGTGTATAACCAAGTTAAAGAAATGTTGGCTTAATCAACTATAAATATATTTCTTAAAGGTGCTCTTTTCAGGGCACCTTTTTTATTTCTTATCTGTCTTCCAAACACCAGAATCTTTATATAATTAAAAACCTCTATTTTGCATTTTTTTCTATCTTGTGCTACAGTTTAGGTATTTTGTTATAATGCGAATCAATAAAAGCATACAACAAAAGGACGCGAGTACCACTTCATTAAATCTACCATTAAGATGATGTCAGAATCTGAAAAGAAAATCCTTCACCTCCATAAAATAATTGATACTATCCGTACCGTAAATTGCATATTAAATTCCGGTAAAAATCCTGAATTAATGATAAAAGAAGTATGCGATGTTTTGGTAAATATTCGTGGATATTATTTTTCGTGGATACTTCTTTTCGATAAAAAAAGAGAAATAAAATTTCTGGAAGGAGCTGGCCCCATTGAAGGAATTGAAAAAGTAAAATCGTGGATAAAAAAAGGCAATTTGCCCGAAACCTTTTTGGAAGCCATTACAAAAAACGAAGTGGTTATTATTAACGACACTTCATTCAAATGTCCGCTGGAACTTGATCTGAAAGAATGGACCCCTTTTGTAACTCCCATTATTGTTGATAAAGAACTGGAAGGAGTGTTGTGCGCTTCCATTCCTAAAAAAGATGCAGAACACGCTAAAGAAAAAATAAACCTTACAGATATTGCCAATAATATTGGTTATTCCTTGGCCAGTTCTCGCCAGAAAAAAAGAATAGAGGAAAGTGAAAATCGATACAAAGGTTTGGTAGAATCACTCAACGATGGTATTCTGATTATACAAGATGGTGTAATTAAATTTGTTAACCAAGCGTTGTGTAAATTAACCGGTTATTCAAAACAAGAATTACAACAAATACAGTTTACCAGTCTTGTTGCTCCTGAAGAATTAAACCGGGTGAAACAGTTGCATATCGATATCATTTCAGGAAAGATTACGCAAAAGCATTACGATTCGGTGGCCATAACCAAAACAGGAATCCCTTTTTCGGTTGAGATTACAGCAGTCGATACTGTCTTCGATAATCGTCCGGCATTTATGGTAATCATGCACGATAATTCTGAATTCAAAAAAACACTCGAACAACTAAAAGAGAGCGAAGAATATTTTAAGTTTCTATCAGATGCCTCATTCGAAGGAATTATAATACATGACAATGGAGTTGTTCTTGATGTTAACGAAACGCTCACTCGCATAACAGGTTTTTCAAGAAAAAATTTAATTGGCAAGAATCTGTACACCGATTTTGTTACGCAAGTCGTTAATACAAAAATTCTTGGAGACATAGATAAGAAGATGCCAAGGGCACTTATTGTTTCCGGAATAAAACAAGATGGCCATACTGTACATGCTGAAATTGAAAGCCGTAAAATTATATATAAAGGCAAGCAAGTTAGAATTGCAGCCATTCGCGATATAACAGAACGCCACCACCTAAGGGAAGAAGTCAAGGACAGTCGCGAAAGACTAAATCGCATACTTGATAACCTCCCCGGTGTTGCCTACAAGTGTAAAAACAACAAAAACTGGAGCATGACCTTTGTAAGCCAGGGAAGTTACCAGCTTTTTGGATTTAGCCCCGAAGAATTAACGGAGCAAGGCACAACAAACTTTGATGAACTTATTCACCCTGATGACAAAGAATCCGTGTGGCAAACCATACAGGAAACAATTAATAAAAACCAAAACTACGAGGTGGAGTACCGGGTGATAACCAAACAAAACGAATTAAAATGGGTTTGGGAACGTGGAAAGGCAGTTCAAAACAACGGTGAAGTCTTATTAGAAGGATTCATTAGCGACATTACCCAGCGAAAAAAACTGGAGAGCTCTAACGAAATGTTATCGCAGGCTGTAAAGGCAAGTACAATAAGTGTAATAATAACGGACCCGAAAGGAATTATCGAATATGTAAATCCTTACTTCGAAGAAAAAACAGGCTATCGGAAAGATGAAGTACTTGGAAAAACTCCGTATTTTTTTCGATATGAAGATATCCCTGTTTCTTTCTATAAGGAACAATGGGATAAATTAAAAGATGAAAAAATATTGCATGGAGAATTCAAAAACAAGAAAAAAAACGGAGATCCGCTATGGGAGCAAATCGACATATCGCCTATTTTCAATAAGCAAGGTAAAATCACACATTATGTATTGCTAAAAGAAGACATTACAAAAAAGAAACAAACCCTGGTCGAATTACAGCAAGCAAAAGAAAATGCAGAAAATAACGAGAAACGTTATAGAGCCCTGCAAGATGGTTCATTTGGAGGAATAGCGATTCATGATAAAGGTTTAATACTTGATTGCAATCAGAGATTAACAAAAATTACCGGTTATTCGCATAATGAATTAATAGGAATGGACGGACTGCTTCTTGTTGCTAAAGAATACCGGGAAATAATATTACAAAAAATATTAAGCGAATACCATGAACCTTATGAAACATACGGACTTAAAAAGAATGGACAAAAATACCATTTACGCATTGAAGGAAAAATGATTCCTTACAACAATAAAAAAATGCGTATTACTGAATTCAGAGATATAACAGAGCAGAAAAAAATTGAAGAAGAACTAATAAAATCAAAAGAGAAAGCAGAAGAAAGCGACAGGTTAAAATCGGCATTTCTGGCCAATATGAGTCACGAAATAAGAACACCGATGAACGGGATACTGGGTTTTACCGAATTGTTAATGGAGCCCAACCTATCACGCAACAATCAACATGAGTTTCTTGAAATTATAAAAACAAGTGGCGACAGAATGCTAAGTACCTTAAACGATATAATAGATGTTGCCAAAATAGAAGCGGGAATGGTAGAAATTAAAAAGGAAAAAATTAACCTGGTATCATTCATAAATAATATATACACTTTTTTCATACATGAAACACAAAAGAAAAATCTAAAACTAATTGTGAATGAAAACAATAACAAACCTTTATGCACCTACAATACCGATTCAGTTAAACTAAATTCAATTTTAACCAACCTCATTAAAAATGCCATTAAATTTACATTGAAAGGGCATATTGAATTTGGATATACCGCCACAAAAGATTCGCTTACTTTTTATGTTAAAGACACTGGTATTGGAATAGCTGAAGAAAACCAGAAAAATATTTTTGAACGTTTTATTCAGGCTGATGTGGCAAAATCAAGGGTTTACGAGGGCTCCGGATTAGGTCTCTCCATTGCAAAATCGTATACCGAAATGTTGGGTGGAACAATTAGCCTTCGTTCGGAATTAAAGGAAGGAGCAACTTTTTTTGTTAGACTTCCTCTCCAGGAAAAATCCCCGATGCAGAACAATAATGTACAAATACAAACAAATAAAGAAATGGAAAAAGTTTCTGATAGTTATAAAATACTGATTGCTGAAGATGATCCGATCTCTGTTGAATTGTTAAGACTTTTTCTGAAAGAAGTTGCAGGCGAAATACTTGTTGCCGGAAACGGAGTGGAATGTTTAAATGCATTTAAACAAAATCCTGATATTGACTTAATCCTGATGGATGTTAAAATGCCACAAATGGATGGCTATTCAGTAACCCAAAAAATCAGGGAATTCAATAACGATATTAAAATTATTGCTCAAACAGCTTTTGCCCAGGAAGACGAGAAAATAAAAGCCATTGAAGCCGGGTGCAATGCCTTTGTTACCAAACCAATTAACAAACACATTTTAATTGATATGATTAAAGGTCTGTTTCAGAAAAATTAGGCGATTCTAATTTCACATTCCAGAGTTACCATAAACACAAAACGCACCCAATTGAGTGCGTTTTTATCCGATCACGTAATCCGGATTAAAACAAATCATTTCTTAATTATTCATAATAAATGGCTTAATAGTTCGCACCTTCAATTTAACAAAATAATCGACTCTTCTATTTCCCAGCATCAACCCATTGCTCCTTAAAATAAATACAACATATTCACTGCTGACATCAATTTTGCTGAATATAAATGAGCATTTTAACCTTCAAAATCATCCATTGTTACTTTGCTAAAATATACCATTTTTCTATTTTGATAGCCGACTTATTCTATTTCAAGGGATAAGAACGAATAGGGGTATATAAGAACAAAACAAAAGATGAACCAGAAATCATTAACAAAAAATGAACGCCTCCACCGAATTATTGATACATTAAAGGCAATTAATAAAGTTGTGGTAGATGAAGAAGATGCCGGCAAACTTATTAAAAGAATCTGCGAAGTATTAACAGAAATTCGTGGATATTATTTTGCATGGGTAGGTTTATTTAACCAGAAAAACGAACTGACACAAATTGAACATGCTGGGAAGTTTAATGGATTCGACAAATTAAAAAATGATGCTTTTAAGGGATTGCTGCCTGTGCAACTTGAAAAAGCGCTAGATAATCAGAAATTTACAATAGTAAAAACCCCACAGGAAGACTGCCCATTTTCTGAAAAGAATTTAAAATACTATACATATATCGCTCCAATTACGGTTAGTAACGAACTACAGGGGATGCTATGTGCTGCCGTTCCGATAATTGATGCACAACATCCAAAAGAAGCAGAAACCTTTAAAGACCTGGCCGACAATTTAGGATACGCAATTAGCAACCTAAAAGGGAAAAACGATTTTAACGAATTGATTTCATCTGCTCAGGATGCTTACATTATTTTTGATAAGCACCACACCATTAAAATGGTCAATAAATCTTTTTGTGAGATTTTTAACCGTGATGAAGAATACTTCAAAAATAAAGACATTAAAAATCTGATTGAACTTCATTTCAGTCAACAAGACAACCGGGAACTTTATAAGGCCCTGGAATTATTACTTAAAGGTTCACTCATTGACAATTTAGAGTTCGAATACAAAAACAAAGTTTTAAGAATTAACAGCAAAATACACAGCCTTTCAAAATTCAGAATTGGTATATTAAAAGATATTACAAAAGATAAACACGAAAAATTAGAACTTCAAAAAAGGGAAACAAACTACCGAAATCTGGTAGAAGGCCTTAACGATTCAATTTTTATTATACAGGATGGTTTAATTAAATACGTGAATCCTGCATTGTGCCATGTTTCCGGATATGAACAGTCTGAATTAATCAATATACACTTCTCCAAATTTGTTGATGAATCGGAGGTGGAAAGAGTACTAACGACCTTCAATAAAAGAAAACACGAAGCAAACACCGAAAGCAATTATAAATCGATAGCCAAAACAAAAAACGGCGGAAGAATACCTGTTGAAATCACGGTAATTCCTGTCGAGTATGAAAAAGAAACTGCTTTACAGGTTATACTGAGAGACATTTCTAAAGAAGAAAAAGCCATTCAACAGCTAAAAGAGAGTGAAGAACGTTTCAGATTTTTATCAGAATCCGCATTCGAGGGGATTGCCATTCATGAAAACGGCATAATAATCGATTTAAATAATGCGATGGCCCAACTGTCAGGATATAAGAGAAAAGAACTGATTGGCAGGAGTATTTACGATTTTTTTCTGGGCAAAAGAGATGTAAATCTTGTAAAAAAACACTCAGCCCACCAAAATAGCATTCCATATGTAGTTCAGGGGATTACCAAAACCGGTAAGATTGTTTATATGGAAATAGAAAGCAAGGGCATAATTAACAACGGAAAAGAAGTTAGAATTGCCGGAATTCGAAATATAACCGACAGGTTTCAGCTTACGCAAAGACTAAAAGAAACAACACATCAGCTTAATAACCTGCTTAATAATTTACCGGGAATGGCCTACACTTGCCTGAACAGCAAGAATTGGGAAATGCAGTTTATGAGTAAGGGATGTGAAGATCTTACCGGGTATACTCCTGAAGATTTTGCCAAAACCATGAAAAACGATTACTCTGCAATCATTCATCCCGACGACAGGAGAAGAGTATGGCATAAGATACAAAAGGCTATTGAAAACAATACCCCATTTGAACTGGAATATCGTATTAAATCCAAAGATGGTAAAGAAAAATGGGTTTGGGAGCGTGGAGTACAAACCAAACAAAAAGGATCCGTGAGACTTGAAGGTCTTATTACCGATATTACCAAACGCAAACACGCTGTTGATGCCTTTAAAAAATCGGAAACCAAATACCGGACACTTTTTAACGCCATTAATGACGCCATCCTCATTCATCCCTACGATGGAATTGAGGGACAACCTATTATGGAACTTAATAATGAAGCCTGTGAACTTTATGGGTATTCGCGTGAGGAACTTCTAAAACTGAGCATTCAGGATTTAACCCCTGAAGATAATTTAAGGATACCTGTTACATTTGAAAAACGGGGAAACCTTCTGGAACACCCATACAGCACATTCGAAACCAGGCAGATTAAAAAGAACGGAGAAATAGTACCTGTAGAAATCAGTAGCCGTATTTTTATAATTGCAGGTAAGAAACTAATACTCTCGGTTATTCGCGATATAACTTACAGAAAGGAGGCAGAAAAAAATCTCATTATAAGTGAACAACGATACAGAGCGGTGTTTGAAAACACCGGTGCCGCGACATGTATTCTGGAGAATGACGGTATAATTTCTTTAGCAAACAGTCAGTTCGCAAAACTATCAGGATATGATTTAGATGAAATCATAAACAAAAAATACTGGACAGATTTTGTTCACCCCGATGACCTGAAAACCATGCAAGACAGACACAAAATCAGACGTAAAAACGCAAACGAAGCCCTGATAAATTATCAATTCAGGTTTATCGATAAAAACAATCAACTGAAACACATCAATATTTTTGTTGATATGATCCCGGGAACCCAAAAGAGTGTAACCTCGCTTATCGATATTACCTGGCAGGTAAAAGCCGACCGAGCCTTAAAAGAAAGCGAACTTAAATTAAGTAGTATTGCCAATTCAGCCAGAGATGCCATTATTTTATTGGACCATACTGGAAATATTGTATTTTGGAATCCGGCTGCCGAAAAAATGTTCGGATATTCACAATCTGAGGTAATTCATAAAAATTTACACCATCTGATTGCACCTGCTAAATACATAAAAGAACACAAGCGTGGCTTTGCTGATTTTAAAAACTCAGGAGATGGACCAATAATAGGCAAGACTACTGAATTAAAGGCAATTACAAAGAACAATAATATTATTCCGGTTGAAATATCTCTAGCTCCAACTAAAATCAATAACCAATGGGGAGCTACCGGAATTATCAGGGATATTACCGAACGAAAACTGGCCGAAGAAAAACTGCATGCCTCTGAAAAACTGCAGGAAACTATTCTTAAAAGTATGCCCAGCGGATTTATTATGATCGACGATAGTTATAAAATAGTAAAGGTTAACGATCGGGTTTGTCAGATTACAGGGTACACAAGAGAAGAGCTGGAAGGCCAACTTTGTAATATGGTATGTCCAAAGGGACAAAAATCGCAGGAGTGTATTATTTTAAGTAAAGGAGAAAGATCCTTCTCAGGAGTGGACACTCTAATAAAATGCAAGAACAACCAAACAACTCCCATCTTAAAAAATGCTCAGACAATAAATATCGATGGGAAAACATACTTACTTGAGAGTTTTATCGATATTGGGGCAAGAAAAAAGGCAGAACAAGAACTCATTAAAGCCAAAAACAAAGCCCAGGAAAGCGAACAAAAGTTTTCCGCATTTATGAAATACATCCCGGGATCGGCATTTATAAAAGACAAAGATTTAAACTTTGTTTATGTAAATAAATTCATGGAAAACAATATGAATGCCGGCGATTGGATTGGGAAGAACACAAAAAAAGTGATACACCCCAACCTTGCTGAAAAAATGATAGAAGATGACTTAAAAGCCCTGCGACAGGGAAGACATAAATACGAAGAACAATTTCCGGTTAATGGAAAAGGAATTCGTGATTTCCTGACATACAAATTTACTATTGGCGAAGAAAATAGTCAGAAACTAATCGGAGGTATCTCGATTGACATTACTGAAAGAAAGAGACTTGAAGGAAGAAATACAATGCTTTCTAAGGCCATTGATGCAAGTCCGGCCAGTGTGGTAATTACTGATATTAATGGAAACATTGAATACGTTAATCCTTTCTTTGAAGAAAAAACAGGCTACACACAGGAAAAGGTGAAAGGAAAAAATCCACGCGTATTAAAATCAGGGGAACAGGGAAATGAATTCTATAAGGAAATGTGGAATACCATCTTACAGGGAAAAATATGGAGAGGTGAATTTCACAACAGGAAAAAGAACGGCGAACTTTTCTGGGAAAAAGGAAGTATTTCTCCCGTAACAAATGGCGATGGAGAAATTATCCAGTTTATTGCGATTAAAGAAGATATTTCACAACAAAAAAAGATACTTACAGACTTGCGTCAAGCCAAAGAACAAGCTGAAAAAAGCGCACAAAAGGTAATTGCACAAAAAGACATCATTCAATTTCATAACGAAAGATTAGAAAGTCTGTTCAGAATTTCACAACTCAGTACAAACTCAATTCAAGAACTTCTTGACTATACCTTAAATGAAGCAGTTTTACTGACAAAAAGTAAAATTGGGTACATCTATTTCTATAACGAAGACACCAAACAATTTACATTAAACACATGGTCAAAAGATGTAATGCAAGAGTGCAAAATTCTGAATCCCGATACAGTTTATAACCTTGATAAAACAGGTTGTTGGGGTGAAGCGGTCAGACAAAAAAGACCTATTATTATAAATAATTACAAAGCTGAAAACAAAATCAAAAAAGGGACACCTGAAGGGCATGTTCAACTGAACAAATTTCTAACTATACCTGTATTTTCCGATAATAAAATTGTTGCAGTAGCTGGAGTTGCCAACAAAGTACTAAATTATAACCAATCTGATATCAGACAGTTAACATTGTTAATGGATAGTGTATGGAAGATTGTAGAAAGAATCCGGCTAATAGATGATCTGAACTTAGCCAAAAACAAAGCAGTAGAAAGCGACAAACTGAAATCTGCCTTCCTCGCTAATATGAGCCACGAAATAAGGACACCGATGAACGGCATACTGGGCTTTACTGAGCTTTTAAAAGAACCTGATTTAACAGGCGAGCAACAAAACGAATTTATTTCTATAATTCAGAAAAGTGGTCAACGAATGTTGTCGACAATCAATGATATCATTGATATCTCGAAAATAGAATCGGGGTTGGTAACAATAAAAAAGGAGCAAGTCGATCTTAAAATATTCATGAACGATATTCTGCTTTTCTTTGAACCGGAAACCTTGAAAAAAGGAGTAAAATTGGAGTTCATAAATACAAACGACCCCAGTTTTCCCACAATAAAAACTGATTCGGAAAAGCTAAATTCAATAATAACCAACCTTATAAAAAATGCAGTAAAATTCACCACTGAGGGAATAATATCATTTGGATATAAAATTGGAGAGAATACAATAACCTTTATTGTAAAAGATACTGGAATTGGCATCCCAAAAGAAAGGCAACATGCCATATTCGACCGCTTTGTTCAGGCAGATATTGCCGACTCCAGGGTTTATGAAGGATCAGGACTGGGCTTATCGATTAGTAAATCCTACACTGAGATGTTGGGAGGAACAATCCATTTTGAATCGGCAGAAGGGGCAGGAACTACCTTTTACGTGAATATCCCTTATTTAAGAGAATCTTCGCATGTTGATAAAACCGAGGCTCTGCCTGAAGATTTGTTTCCCCATAAAAAGCTGAAAATACTTATTGCTGAAGACGACCCGATTTCAATAGAGCTTTTAAAAATTTTGCTTGAAAATATGAGCAAAGAAATCCTGCTTGCAAAAAATGGACAGGAAGCAATAGAAATGGCGCGAACTCATCTTGATTTAGACCTGATTTTAATGGATATTAAGATGCCAAATATTGATGGATTTCATGCAACTGAAACCATTCGCACTTTCAATAAAAACGTAAAAATTATTGCTCAAACGGCATTCGCGCAGGAACAGGATGCTATAAAAGCGCTGGAAGCAGGATTTAACGATTATATTACAAAACCTATAAATAAACAAAACTTGTATTCGTTAATAATAAAACAGTTTAAATCGGAATAAAAAAAGGGAAAAGACATTAATTGTCCTTTCCCTTTATTATACCTCTGCTTAAACTTCGCTTAAACAAAAAATACTGTTATCTATTTAACAAGCTTTAGCGATTGTTTTGCAATTTCGAGCTCTTCGTTGGTAGGAATAATCATCACTTTTACTTTAGCGCCTTCCTTGTTAATCTCATGAACTCCGTCTACGCGATTTTTATCACGTTCTTCATCCCAGGTGATACCAAGATAATCCATATCTTCGCAAACCATTCTACGAATAGTTGTATCATTCTCGCCAATTCCGGCAGTAAATACCAATGCATCAACACCATTCATAGCTGCAGAATAACTGCCAATAAAAGATTTCACACGATATGCATACATCTCAAGAGCAAGTGTTGCATTTTCATCTCCGTTGTCGAAAAGTTTCTCAACGTCGCGCATATCAGTTTCGCCGGTCAATCCTTTCATTCCGCTTTCCTTGTTCAGCAGATCAGAAATTTCCTGAACAGAGTAACCTTTTTGCTGTGCCAGATAGAAAATAATTGCCGGATCGATATCGCCCGAACGGGTTCCCATAATCAAACCACATAAAGGTCCCATTCCCATTGTTGTGTCTACACAAACACCGGCGTTAACAGCTGCCATCGACGCTCCGTTTCCAAGGTGGATAGTAACAATTTTAGCCTCAGGATTTCCAAGGTATTCAATGGCTTTTTCAGAAATAAATTTATGAGATGTTCCATGAAAACCGTATTTACGGATTCTCATTTCAGAATAAAATTTCTCGGGAAGTGCATAGCGGAAAGCCTTTTCCGGGATAGTCTGATGGAAAGCAGTATCAAATACTCCTACCTGGGTTGCATTTGGAAAAACCTTTTCGGCAACCTCAACACCGATCAGGTTGGCCGGGTTGTGCAAAGGTGCAAGCGGGAACAGTTCTTTCACTTTCGATTTCACCTCATCGGTAATAACTACAGTTTCGGTAAATGTTTCACCGCCGTGTACCAGTCGATGCCCTACAGCCTGAATCTCGGAAGGATCGCTGATTACACCAACTTTCTCGTCGATAAGCAATTCTGCAACACGTTTTAAACCGATGCCATGGTCAGGAATGGGAAATTCTTCAACCGTTTTTTCTTCAGTGCCATTGATAAATGTTTTATGCTTGATTAATCCCATTTCGAGACCAATACGTTCAACAATACCACTGGACAAAGGCAACTCGGTATTCATATCAATCAACTGATATTTAATAGACGAACTACCTGCATTAATTACTAAAATATTCATTTTAAATATATCGTTTAAAGTTTTGGTAACGGAAAAGATACAACTCTCTTACTAAAAGAGTTGTACTATTCGTTATCGAAAATCTGTTGATTTTTCGTTATAATATTAAAAACCTTCCTGAGCCTGAATAGCTGTAATAACAACGGTATTAAAAATATCGTCGACAGTACATCCACGGCTCAAATCGTTTACTGGTTTGTTCAATCCCTGTAACATTGGGCCGATGGCCAAAGCGCCGGTTTCGCGCTGAACGGCTTTGTACGTATTATTCCCGGTATTTAAGTCGGGGAATACCAAAACGCTTGCCTGACCTGCAACTTCGGAGTCGGGCATTTTACTTTTTCCAACACTTGGATCAACAGCTGCATCGTATTGAATAGGTCCTTCAATTTTCAGATCAGGACGTAACGATTTTGCTTTTTCGGTTGCTGCTTTTACCTTGTCAACTTCTACTCCGGTTCCCGATGTTCCTGAAGAATACGAAAGCAGTGCTACCTTAGGATCGATACCAAATGCCTTTGCTGATTCGGCTGAAGATATGGCAATCTCGGCAAGCTGATCGGCGTTTGGACTAACATTCACCGCACAATCGCCAAATACTGAAACATGATCGTCGAGGCACATAAAGAAACACGATGACACAGTTGATACGCCCGGACGGGTTTTCACAAACTGAAGAGCCGGGATAATGGTATGCGCTGTTGTATGAGCAGCACCAGACACCATACCGTCGGCGTGCCCTTTATAAACCATCATGGTTCCAAAATAAGAAACATCGGCCATGGCATCCTGAGCCATTTCCTCCGGAATGTTTTTATGTTTCCGCAGTTCGTAATAAGTTTTCCAGTAATCTTCGTAATACTCCGATTGTACCGGATCAATTATATTGATATTTTCGTCGATATTAACTCCAATCTTGGCAGCTACTGCCATTATTTCTTCCTTTTTACCTAACAAGGTAACATCAACTACATTCTGGTCGACAAGGCTGGTTGCTGCCAGCAGGATTCTTGGATCAGTTCCTTCAGGTAAAACAATATGTTTTTTGTTCGACTTTGCTTTGGCAACCAGGTTAAATTGAAACATGTGAGGAGTTACAACACTGGTTTTAAAGCTTCTGAATTTATTTAACAGGTATTCAGTATCGATGTATTTCTCGAATGTAGATAAACTAAGTTCTATTTTACGGGTAATTCCCGGTCTTATTTTAGGTTTTACTCGCGCAATTTTATTGGCAGCCTCAAAAGTTACATCATTAACCAATATAATTGGGACAATATTGGGTAGGCCTTCAATAAGTTTAAGAATTTGTTTTTCAGGTGCAATGCCACCGGTAATTACAATTCCTGAGATATTAGGATAATTCGATGAGGCATTGGCTTGTAATGCTCCCAATATAATATCAGATCTGTCACCCGGAGTAATAATCAGGCTGTTCTCTTCAACGCGGTCAAGATAATTCCGTAACTGCATGGCGCCCACATCGTACCTGTCGGCTTGTTTGCACATAAGCGATTCGCCCAGCAAGATCTTGCCACCAATTTCTTCATAAATTTCGCGGATAGTCGGACTACTTAATTCCTTTACCTTAGGAATTACATCAATAATTGTTTCGGAAGGTATTACCTTTTCGAGCTCTTCTTTCATCAGATCACACTCGCCTTCTTCAACAAAATTCATTACTACAGCCTGTACCTGCACATCTTTTTCAGCATAAGTTCTAACTGCCAGATCGAGGTTTGAAACAGCATCTTTCATATCTTTATTTCTTGCAGAGCTAACTAAAATAGTTGGCAGCGAAATGTTTTTTGCAATTTCAACATTCAGGTCAAATTCAATCTGCATCCCTCTTCCTGCAAAGTCGGATCCTTCAACCAAAACGATCTCATATTTTTCTTCGATTGCCTTGTACTGCTCAATAATTTTCTCGATCAGCCGGGCTTCCTGCCCCATGTTTTTGTATTTAACCACTTGCGACATGGTAAACCCGTATGCATCTTTGTAATCCATGTCCAGGTTAAAATACGAAAGCATCGTTTCGATATGGTTATCGCGCTCGCCCTGTGGGTAATCACTGATTATAGGTCTGAAATACCCCACCTTACTGACCTTAGAAAGCATAAGCTTCATCACTCCCAGCGATACAAGCGATCTACCTGTTCTACGCTCGGTGTTCGTAATATAAATTCCCGTTTTCATTTAAATAACTTAATTACTACTACAACTCAAAAATACAATATACAAGAAGTATAAAGCTGTAGCTTTATATTGATTAAAAAATTAGTGACTTCTATTTTTTGACAAAAGAAATATGAAATCGATTGCAAAAGTATAAAGAAATTTTATCGTTGTTTTGATGAAACCACAAGAAACTGGTCATAGCTTAACAAATACGTTACAATACCATATCTTATTGAAAACTATATAAATTACAAACTGAAAATTCTTGCTTTATTTTTATGATCTTTCTAAAATAATTAATAATTCTGCCTCGAAATTATGTATGTGCCGAATAAAGAATAACACTTTTTGATACAAAATAGAAAATATACCAGATTTCTCCCAATTGTAAAATATTAGAAGAAAATCAGGGGTACTTCTATTTATCGCACAATTGAATCCTCCCAGATCGCGCCTTTCTGAGGTGGCATATTTACATCGCACCAGATACGGAAATTCGTCACCAGGCTTTCTTTATAAATATATACTATAACTATCCATTACAATAATCAGAACCAATGAATAATAAAACACACATATTCAAACAATTATATCATTTTTTTGTTTTATTTTTAATAGAACAAAGCTAAATCTGCTGCAATATTTAAATTAATTACGTTTAACAGAAACACAACACAACCTTTTAGCAAAACACATGAATTACACGATCACTATTGAAAACAACCTGAAGCTTATCAAATACAAACACGATGGCTTATTAGTAGCTGAAGATATTGGATATGTCTGGGAAAACGAATTTTTAAAAATGAAGGAATTTACCCAAATGGGATATAATTTATTTTCGGATTACAGCGACGCAAAAATAAAAATACCAACTTCTTTTCTACCCGAGTTAATGACTTTTATGAAAAATATTAAATTCATCGTTGAGGGGAAAAAACAAAGTATAGTTGTTGCCGATCCGTACTCCACGGCTGCCTCTTTAATATTTGAGAATGAAGTAAACAAAGAAGTAGGTTTTAAGGTGAAAGTTTTCTCAACCAAAACAGCTGCCCTAAATTGGGTTACCAGATGAATAACAAGTTAGAACTCGTAATACACTCCGGTATAAATTCCAATATTATAAGGCCGGTAATTCACCTCAGGATTTGAACTTATCGACTTAAGGTAGTAATTAAGGCGAGGTTCCAGACCAATGGACAAATGTTTACTTAAACTGTAATTAAATCCCAAACCAATGGTACTTGAAAAATTCAAAGTAGAAATATCCTGAACGCTTCCAATTTGTTGTTTCCCGTATTCATTGTTTATATAAACATTATTACCCACCAGCCAACCGGCATTAAAACCGCCCATTAATTCCAACCCAAAACGTTTGTCAACGAGGCTATAGCGGGCATAAAGCGGCACCTCAACAAATTCGAAAACCTGCGACAATTCGCCTGAGGACGAAAGGGTATTGTTGTAGCCAACCGACGATTCTGCCCTTGTAGTTAACAGGGTTCCTTTTGGCGATTCATCGATATTTACAATTCCGGCAGCGCTGTTTATACTAATTCCTTCATCGCTAATGCCAACCGGTATATCAATCCCCGATAAAGCATCCGAAACATTATCGGAAGGAGAATACATTAAATCTGAATTTGAACTAAATTTAAAAAGTCCTGAAGAAGTGTTATCGGTAGCCTGACCATTTGGGGAATAATATACACCGCTTTCGAAACGCAGACGTTTACCGGTTTTATACTGAACGGAAATTCCTCCCCCAACATTACTGTTATGGTTATTGTCAGAATAAGTCATATTGCTGGCGTATTGCTGACTGTAACTTGCAGAATGAGACGAATAAGCTGCCGATAAATTTGCACCAACAATCCAACCGTTTTCTTTTTGCTTTTGCTTATTATTGTTCCTGATATTTTCCGCTATTAACAACCTGTCGTTTGCAGTAATTCTCCTGTCAACATTTGGTTTTTTGTGTTCAGCCAGAGAAATTTCTTCTGAATTAAAAGAGAACATGGCTTCGAGGCTCTCCAGTAATTGATAACTGGTTTTCTCAACGGTTTCTATTACTTTGTTTTCGTTCCTGTTTTCATTTAAATGAATTGTTGCTTTTTGGGATTCACCTTTAACCGCTTCTGCAAGGTGAATATTGCCGGATTCATTTACCAGGGCTTCCTTTCCTGATTCTGATTGGCTCGACTTTTCGTTTTGGATTTCTTTAATTTCCTCTTTAGTATTATGTTGTGTTATTTGATTTTCAAACAGATCAGGATTTGAACCTCCTGTTCTGTCGTTAAAATACCAACCGGCCATAAATGCAAAAACCACAACAGCTGCCGCAGATATCCAGGCAATCAAAAGTCTGCTCTTTTTACGACGTTCGGCCGCCAGCTGCTCCTGAATATTTCCCCAAACATGCGAAGGTGGCGCAACCGTGAAATCATCCAGCTTTTCACGGACCAGTTTATCCATATTTGTATTATCCTTCATTAAGCGGTATTATTATTTGTCCCAACTTCACTGTAAAGTTCTTTCACTTTTTGTTTTAGAATATCGCGTGCACGAGCCAGGTTCGATTTCGATGTACCTTGCGAAATATTCATCTGCTCGCCTATTTCCTGATGATTCATGCCTTCCATTACATAAAGGTTAAAAACCATTCTGTACCTTGGCGACAACTGCTGTATGAGTTCGATTAACTCGTTAGCCGAAATCTCTGCCAGAACATCATCAGAAATCTGATTTGCTTCATAAACCTCCACATTCTCAACGGCATGCATCACATGCTGTTTTCTGAACTTTTCCAGCGAAACATTCACCATTATTTTCCTTATCCAACCTTCGAAAGAACCTTCGTTCCTGAAATTTTTAATATTCATGAAGACCTTAACAAAACCATCCTGGAGGTTATCTTCGGCCTCAGTACGGTCTTTGGCATACCTCATACAAACACCAAACATTTTTGGCGCAAAAGTTTGATAAAGTATTTCCTGTGCACGTCTGTTTCCCGAAGCACACTCGTCTATTATTTGTTTCAGGTCTTTCAAAGTATCATGCAAATCTTTGGTAAATGTACAGAATTAAATCCGCTTCATTTACCTCATTGCCTTGCTGCTACACGGTTCTTATTCTTGTTAATCGCTGGTAAGACGGAAGACAGCCTCAAGAGGTTGCGTCGGGAATGAAAAAAAACTGCATCTAAAATTTTGAAGTTCACGCAACCATTTTCTTTCCGAGTTCATCTTCCGATTAAACAATTCAAAAAAAACAAATAATGAAAACCATCTCCACCATTCTACTGAGTCTTTTATTACTTTCTATAATTTCGTGTAAGCAGGAAGAATTTACACCTCCCGGATCAATTGTTCTCGATGAAAAATCGGTTGAACTCATTGAAGCAGAAAATGAATTCGGACTGGAGCTCTTTCAAAAAATATATTCGCAGGAAGAAAAGTACGACAACATTATGGTTTCGCCTCTCAGCGTAAGTCTGGCGCTGGCAATGACCTACAACGGGGCCAACGGCGAAACCCAAACCGCCATGGAAGAAACACTGAAAGTTTATGGACTGACATCGGAAGAAATTAATGAATCGTATGCAACTTTGGTAACTGCGTTAAAATCGCTCGATCCGAAAGTCGTGCTCGAAATCGCCAATGCCATTTATTACCGCGAAGGTTTTTCGGTTGAAGATGATTTTATTTCCACTAACCGGAATTATTACGACGCAGAGGTGGAAGCCCTTGATTTTGGTTCCTCACAGGCTCTGAAAACTATTAACAAATGGGTGGCCGATAAAACCCACGATAAAATAGACAAGATACTCGATAATATTAGTGGCGACCAGGTTATGTTTTTACTGAACGCCATTTATTTTAACGGAATCTGGCAAACCAAATTCGACAGGGACGACACGGAAGACTTGCCATTTTATCTTGAAAACGGATCGACCATAAATGTTCCTACCATGCAAAAAACAGAGTCGCTCCCCTATTATTCAAACAATTTATTCAGCGTGGTAAAACTTGCTTACGGAGCAGGAAACTACAACATGTTTATTTTTCTGCCTCAAGAAAACAATTCGGTTGAAGACCTTGTGGACGAATTAAATGCAAGCAGTTGGGAAAGCTGGATGGAAAACTTTACCGATTCGGCAAACATCGACCTGCAGCTCCCCAGGTTAAAATACGGGTATGAAATAAAACTAAACGAGGTACTCTCCGAAATGGGCATGGGAGTATCATTCACCGCGGCAGCTGACTTTACCGGGATTAATAAAAACGGAGGACTTTTTATCGACTATGTAAAACACAAAACCTTTATTGAAGTGAATGAAAAAGGAACCGAAGCTGCGGCTGTAACAATTGTTGCAATAAGAGAAAATAGTGCAGCGCTTCATAATTTACAGTTCAATGTTAACCGTCCGTTTTTATATGCCATAACAGAAAAAGATACCGGAGCTATTTTGTTTATGGGAACGGTTAAAAATCCGGCAAAGGAAGAGTAATCTGTTGCAACTGTAAGAATTAACGTTTTTTACGCAACCTTTTCATTTTCAATATCATCTTTGAATTGTAACTTTGAATAAAATAATGTAACCATGAAAACTTCTTTTATACTTTTACTAATAATACTTATAACAGCCTTTTATTCGTGTAGCCAGAACGAAGAGCCCGTTGTAAATCAGTTTATCAATCTGGATGAGAAATCAGCTCAACTGGTGGAAGCCGATAATGCATTCGGGCTGGAACTTTTTCAGCAGATCCGTTCTGTCAGCAAAAAAGAAAACCTGATGATTTCACCTCTGAGTGTTTCGCTGGCTTTAGGTATGGCTTACAATGGAGCCGACGGCAACACTCAAACCGAAATGGAAGAAGTGTTAAGACTAAACGGACTTACACCGGAGCAAATAAACAACTCGTATAAAACACTGGTTGCTGCTTTGCAATCGCTTGACGAAGATGTGATTTTTGAAATTGCCAACGCCATTTTTTACAAAGACGGTTTTTCTGTAAAACAAAGTTTTCTCGACATCAACCAGGATTATTATGAGGCAGAAGTTGAATCACTTGATTTCTTTTCAGCTTCGGCATTGGAGACTATTAACGGCTGGGTGGCAAATAAAACTCACGATAAAATCACCAAAATTATCGATAGTCTATCTCCCTACGGCAGGTTGGTTTTATTGAATGCCATTTATTTTTACGGAACATGGACTCATGAATTCGATGAAGACGGCACTAAAATGCGACCTTTCAATCTACCTGATGGGAGTACGAAAGAAATAGCGATGATGAATAAACAAGATCAACTGAAATATACATCAAACAATTTGTTTAGCGCGGTAAAACTTCCATACGGAACCGGACAATACAACATGGTTGTTATGCTTCCTGCAGATGGAGAGACATCTGAATCGCTAATAAACGAATTGACTGCCGACAAATGGACAGAATGGAACGAAGAGTTTGAAACAGAGGAAAAAGTTGTGGTAACCATGCCCCGTTTTAAATTCGAATTTCAACAGGGATTGAAAGATATACTGAAAGAAATGGGCATGATCGATGCCTTTTCAACAGAAGATGCTGATTTCTCAAAAATATCTGATGAGTATCTTTATATAAGTTCGGTGATTCATAAAACATATATAGATGTAAACGAAACGGGAACTGAAGCCGCCACAGTAACAGCTATTGTTTTTAGTACAACCAGCGCCGGACCGGAAGACAAAATCTATTTTACGGTTAATAAACCCTTTGTATTTGCCATTACCGAAAAAGATACCGGAGCCATTTTATTTATTGGCGAAGTTCAAAATCCGGAGTATAAGGAATAAGAATTTTCTAAAATATTACTCTCTCTATTACTGAATTGCAACTTATAAAAATGAAGTTAACAAAATAAAAATCTGGTATTCGCGTTATAACAAAAAGCCTGAAAGCCATGAAACGATTACTCGTAATACTATCCGTATTTTTAGTTGTGTTTACCAGTTGCCAGGAAGATGAAGAAACCATCTTTCAGGGAATTGGCACCGTTGTAGATTATGCCGGTGCCGGTGACTGCGGTTTTGTTATTGAACTGGAAGACGGGGGCAAGTTGCTGCCTCTGTACTACCCCGATGGATTCACCTTTACGAACGGTCAGCGTGTTTTGATTGAATATGTTGAAATGAGTACGATTAATACCAGCTGCGACCGGGGAATTGCCTGCGAGATTAAATATGTTGAGGAACTGGCTTGTGCCCCTTATGTTGATTTATACTTCGAAAATTACGACAGCCTGGCGCGCGATCCTGTTTACCTGCACGAAGCCTATGTTGACGGAAACTGCCTTTACTTTAAAGTTTCGTACGGCGGAGGTTGCCAGGAACACACCATCGACCTGGCTTATATGCATCCGTGGACAGCCAGCAGCCCAAATGTGCCAACCTTTGAAATCAGGCATAATGCAAACGGCGATGTTTGCGAAGCTTACTTTACAAAAGAATTTCGATTTGATTTAACACCCATTATAGAAGCAGGGAAAACCGAATTTGTGCTTACTGCCAAACTTGTTAACGACGAAACATATAACGAAATATTTGATTTGAATTAGGAATAATCTTCCTGATTTGTCGCTGCACAGTTAGTTCTTATAAAGGCTGCCTACTTCCAGGACAGCCTTTTTTATACCAATTTGATTATAAAATGCCGCATTGGATATGCCGATCATTTTTCGTTTGTTCAAGGCGAAATATTATAGCATAGCCATAGCTACGGTATCATTTTTCAACGCAGTAGAAACGGAAAAGAATCAATTGATATACGGCATTTTGTGGTCAATTTGGTATTAATTATTTTTATAGCAAAAACAAATGGCAATAAGCGATATTTTACTTTTGGGAGATCCAGCCCTTTATCTAAAATCGGAAGAGGTTAAGCAGGAAGAACTCCCCCAACTTTTACCACAAATCCAACTGATGCACGAAAGTATTCTCGACATCAGGAAACACTTTGGTTTTGGTCGCGCCATTGCTGCTCCCCAGATTGGATTGTCCAAGCGAATCATAGCACTAAACATCGACCAACCGGAAGTAATCATTAATCCGGTTCTGAGTAATTTAAGCACCGAGATGATGGAATTGTGGGACGACTGCATGAGTTTCCCCAATCTCCTTGTAAAAGTTCAAAGGCACAAAAAACTAACTCTCACTTATTTCAACATAAACTGGCAAAAACAAATCCGCCACCTGAAAAATGATATGGCAGAACTTATTCAGCATGAATACGATCATTTGGAAGGCATCCTGGCAACTCAAAGAGCAATTAATAACAGATCATTCAAATGGAAGAAATAAAACGAAATACTTCAAAAAGTTGTGGAGCAATCTAAATTAACCGATAAGATTTGATTTCTGTTATAATTTGAATTGCCTTTTAGACCTGCTGGGTGAATTTCCCTTATTTAGTTTTTTTTATCCGAGACTCCCTGTTACTTTTTGAATACAATCTTGATTTGGATGTTGGCCTCATTAAATCTTGCCCGAAATAACATTGCTCCACAGCAAAATGAATTGATCCAGTAAAACTATAAAAAAAGGGCGCAACCTTAAGTTACGCCCAATGGATAGTTATATATGTTATTGGTTTAAAAAATGCTATACGATAATCCGGCAGCAAAGTTAATGGTTGTTTTTCCATATACCTCAGTATAATCCCCAACATATGCATCGGTAAAGGTAACAGTATCGTCTTCGTAAAAAGTATTTGACACACCTAAATCAAAGGTAAGTTTATCGGTAATTTTCCACATCAATCCGCCTCCAAGTGTATACGACGAATTACTATAACTGAAATCACTTTGATATTCAGGCGTCACACCATTTTTAGAACGAAGTCCCCCAACGCTCAATGCAAATTTATCGGATAAATTAAACTGAAGGCCTAAACCCAGTTCCCAGTAATTTCCGTCAATATCGCGATGTACCTGTTCCTCATCAAGAAGATACCTGATGTTGTAACCGTAATCAACATCTTTATCAAAATACATATTGTACGATAATTGAGCTTCCAGCCAGTCCAGTCCGCGATAGCCAATACCGGCAGTAAAAATAGCAGGCACATCATTCACTGATTCAACACCATCGGGAAACAATCCCATATCATCAACCTCAGTATCGTTTTCAAGGGTAAGTTTTGTTTTAAACTCGTATTTCATGGCAATGTTCCAGTCATCGTTCGGCGAAAAATTGAAACCAATGATAGGAGTAACTCCCATTCCCTTTTGTTTTACTTTCACTTTTTTGTCAGCAACATCTTCAGCTCTACTACTTAATGTTTCGGCTGTTCCGGTTAAAGTTGTAGCCGTAGCCAATAATTGATCTCCTGCAGTATTGTATGTCCCCTGAATTTGTCCGGCATTCATGGCATCAATTTGCGCTTGTGGGATACCCAATTGCAATAAACCACCTTCCAGTTGAGCTTTGTCGGCAGCACCAATAAATCCGGCACCTTCCAACTGTGCCAGGGTGTAACCGCTTCCTCCCCCGTCGATAATTGGCTGCATACTTTCAGCAGCACCGTAAGCCACATCAGATCCGGCACTTGCCATTCCTGCAAAAGTACTTACCTGTCCGGAAGCACCGGTTAACCAGGTAGAAGCATTAACCTTTTGTCCCCCAACTTCCAGTTGAATGTTCCGAATGTAGCCATCGTAGGTATTAATAGCAGGCATTAACCTGGCTCCTCCAAAAACAGAAAACTGATCGCTAATAGCGTAAGTTGCTCCCAATTGGATTCCCCAAAATGTAGATGAAGCTTCCAACGACATGTCTAAATCATATCCGGTTACTTCGTACGAATCGTCGATTTGAGATAGACCTGCTAATCCAGGAACCAAACGAGAAAACGGGATTTCCAAGGAAGGAATTCCATTAGGAAACTCTGCGGTTCCACCACCTCCAGCAGGACCGATTCCTAATGAAAAAGCCCATTTATCTTTCTTGTAAGCCATATAAAAATCCGGGAATATTGGAACAGTGGTTTCTCCTTTGTAATAATCGTTGTTCAATAAAGGATAAGAAGTAGTTACTTCCCTGGTTTGAAAAATAGTCTGGCTGTAAAAAGCAAAATGCCAACCGTCTTCTAATTTTATCAAACCTGCGGGATTGTAGAAAATGCCATCGATATCTAACGATGCGTTTCTCGACATCATCCTAATGTACTGTGCACTTTGGTTGTAGTTAGTTAACAATCCGCCCGCAAAGGTGAATTGAAGCAGCATAGAAAATGCCACAAGAAGTGTAAGTTTTTTCATAGATTATTATTTTGACAAAAAGAATATTACCCCCATTTAACAAAAGTAGCTGTGGAAAACAGCACGGCCTTAATCGTTGATTTTCCGGGGAGCAAATTTAGAATTTATTTCTTATTCTCAAAATTTGGTGGCTGATTTTCAATGTTTTATGAACTTTTAGAACAATAGTGTCGCATGTTCGAAAAATATATAAGAAAAAACCCGGAGAAAAATATCCCCGGGTTATTATGTTACATATAATTATACTAAATATGAATCACCTCGTCGTAAGCAGCTGCGGCCGCTTCCATAACAGCTTCACTCATGGTTGGGTGCGGATGTATAGTCTTCAATAATTCATGCCCGGTAATTTCAAGTTTTTTGGCAACTACAAGTTCTGCAATCATTTCAGTAACATTTCCTCCAATCATGTGAGCGCCAAGCAACTCTCCGTATTTGGCATCGAAAATCAATTTAACAAAACCATCTTTTTGTCCGGCAGCGCTTGCTTTTCCACTTGCTGAATATGGGAATTTACCCACTTTAATTTCGTAACCTGCTTCTACTGCTTTGGCTTCTGTTAAACCAACAGAAGAAACTTCAGGATTGGTATATGTACATCCGGGAATATTACCGTAATCAACCGGTTCAGGATTTAAGCCTGCAATTTTTTCGATACAGGTAATTCCCTCGGCAGAAGCAACGTGTGCCAGGGCCGGGCCGGCAACAATATCGCCAATAGCGTAAACACCTTCAACATTTGTTTTATAGAATTCATCAACCTTCACGCGACCTTGTTCTGTCTCAATTCCCATTTCCTCAAGACCAATTCCTTCGGTATTTGGAGAAATTCCCACTGCTGAAAGTACAATATCGGCATCCACAACTTCTTCACCCTTTTTGGTTTTTATGGTAACCTTACACTTATCGCCCGAAGTATCGACACTCTCAACCGAAGAACTGGTCATTACTTTCATCTTTGCCTTTTTAAAGTTACGTTCAAGTTGTTTGGCAACCTCAACATCTTCGTTCGGCACAAGCGTTGGCATAAATTCAACCAAAGTTACTTTTGTACCGATTGAATGATAGAAATAAGCAAACTCGCTACCAATTGCACCAGACCCAACAACAACCATACTTTCAGGTTGTTTGTCGAGTGTTAAAGCTTTACGGTAACCAATTATTTTTTTACCGTCTTGAGGAAGATTAGGCAACTCACGCGAACGGGCACCTGTTGCCAGAATAATATGTTTAGCTTTATAATTTGTTTTTTTACCATCGTCGCCGGTAACTTCAACGGTATCTTTGGCCACTAATTTGCCCCAACCGAATATCGATTCTACTTTATTCTTTTTGAACAGGAACTGAATTCCTTTGCTCATACCTTCGGCCACTCCACGACTACGTTTTACCATGGCTTCAAAGTCGGGTTTCACTTCTCCTACAATCGACACTCCGTAATCTGCTGCATGACTTGCATACTCGAATGCCTGCGCACTTTTTAATAACGATTTTGTCGGAATACAGCCCCAGTTAAGACAAATTCCGCCTAAATTTTCTTTTTCAACTACAGCTACTTTAAATCCAAGTTGTGCTGCCCGGATGGCAGTAACATATCCTCCAGGACCGCTACCAATTACTATTACGTCGTAGTTCATTTTATTTATTTTTTGATATTGACATTAAGTTTATTAAACACCTTTTTAGCAAAAAGGTTCTACAAAATTACGTTTTTAAACCTAACCATAATCCTGTTGTATATGGTATCATTTAATATTTTCTTCCCGAATGGTAAAGAAACCGTCCCTGCCCTCTTTACTGAGGGAATAAAAAAACCTGCATAATGACTCTTGTGAGTTACTATGCAGGTTTCAAGTTTAAAAGTAATCCTATTAAAAATTACTTTAGAGTATTGTAATATTGAAGTAAATCGTTGGCGGCAATAAACGAACTTATTTTATCAGAAAGAACATCATTCTCCATATCCTTTAATCGTCCTTTAATTTCAGGATGATCGTAGAAATCCCTTTTCAGGTGTTCTTCAATGGTTTCGTGCATCCAGTAAATAGATTGCTCATTTCTCTTTCTGTAAAAATACCCGTTATCGATGGTTTCGTTTTTATACTTTTCTATTTGCGCCCAAATCTCATCTACTCCGGTTTTATTATATGCCGAACACGTTAAAACATTCGGGTCCCAACCTGACTCTTTTTGAGGAAACAGATGAAGTGCATTTTTATATTGCACCCTGGCCATTTGAGCTTTTTCAAGGTTGTTACCATCGGCTTTGTTAATGGCAATCAGGTCGGCCATTTCCATAATTCCGCGTTTAATACCCTGCAATTCGTCACCGGCTCCGGCCAACATCAGCAGCAGGAAAAAATCGGTCATCGAATGAACCGCTGTTTCGCTTTGCCCCACTCCTACTGTTTCAATAAAGATGTGACTAAAACCTGCAGCTTCGCAAAGAATAATGGTTTCGCGTGTTTTACGTGCAACACCTCCCAGCGAGCCCGCTGACGGACTGGGACGTATATAAGCGTTATTATCACCAGCCAAATCTTCCATGCGGGTTTTATCTCCCAAGATACTCCCTTTGGTTCTTTCACTACTTGGATCGATTGCAAGAACAGCCAGTTTTTCACCTTTCCCGGTCAGGTATTTTCCCAGGGCTTCAATAAAAGTACTTTTCCCCACCCCGGGAACGCCGGTAATTCCAATCCGAACTGATTTTCCGCTATATGGCAGGCATTGTTTTATAATTTCCTGGGCAATTTTCTGGTGTTTGGCACTTGCACTTTCAACCAGCGTCACTGCTTTACTTAACAGGGTAATATCTCCATTCAAAATTCCGTCAACATATTCTTCAACCGCATGAAGCTTTCTTTTTTTCTTCAGGAAACGTTTAACAGAATCGTTGCTAACCGGTTCGGGTTGCTCAATTCCCTGGTTAACCTTCAATCCTTTGTACTGAGGATCGTTTTCAATATGGTGTGTATCTTTTTCCAATGTTCAACTAATTTTAGTAGCAGCAAATGTACTGCAAAAAAGAAGGTGCTGCAAATAACATTTGCAACACCGTTCTCTATAATCTATCTTAAATAAACTCTAGTTAGCGCTTGGAACAATAACATTGCTTGAAATACGCAAAGTTGTTGTTGGATTTTTAGGATCGTTCGTTATAACTGTGATCGATTTGCTCTGTCGACCACGTTTTCCGCGCGAATTGAATGTAACGTTAATAGGTGCTGATTCACCAGGAGCAATTACTTTTTTCGATGGAGCAACTGCAGTACATCCACATGACGATCTTACTCTACGAATAATTAATTCTGATTTACCATCATTTGTCAGAGTGAAAGAGCAATCTTTTTTATCTCCCTGATTCATTTCACCAAAATCGAAAGTTTTTGGATCGAATGAAGCAACCGGTGCGTTCGCTAATTGTTCTTCTGTTAAATGAGAAAAGTCTTCCTGAATGGTTGCACTAACACCAATTGAACTTTTATAATCTTTACTTCCATCCAAAGATAAATAAATACGATGTGAAGCAAATCCGTACGTATCAACCGCTTTCGAATCGTATTCTACAATAAGTTTTCCACGACTATGGGCCGGGATAGTAGTCGGCTCTGCTGTGGCTTTTAAGTGTTTTGGCACAGTACGGAAACCAACTTCAACAGGCTTGTCGCTATCGTTTACCAACTCAAGTTCTTTGGTGGCATTATCACCCATTGTCAATTTGCCAAACGACATATAATTCGATTTAACACGCAAAGCTCCTATTTTTCTGGGAAACTGCTCTGCTAGTGTTTTTTCGCGTGGTTCAACTTTTCCGGTAATGCGCAAAACTACAGTAGGAGTAGACGCATTTGAAGTTACAGTAACTGATTTATTAAAAGAACCCGGGCGATTTTTGGGGTTATAGCTAACCTTAATTTCCCCTGCTTCTCCGGGAGCAACAGGCTCGCGGGTCCATTTTGGAGTGGTACATCCGCAAGATGCTCTAACATTGGAAAGAACCAAAGGAGCATCCCCATCATTTTTAAATTTGAAAGTTGTTGTTTGTGAACCGTCAGACTCTTTAAAACTTCCAAAATTATGAGTCTGCTCTTCAAATGCAATTTTGGATTTACCTTGAGCCATTGCTGTTCCTACTGCCAAAACAAAAGAAAACATCATGGCTAATTGTAAAAATTTTTTCATTTCTTTTTTATTTAAGTTTGTACGTTACATTCTTTTTCAGAAACAAATGTAAGAATGCTATCGGAGAAGTAGTGTTAATCGTGTCCAATATTTTGTTAACGAGTTGTTAACCGTGGGTTCGCTGTGAAAAAATGTGTAGATTCGCTATAAACATAACCATTATTGCTCATTGATACTGTCTCTTATTATTTCATATGAAGAATAAGGCTTTAAAATACATTATAATACTGGCAACAATTTCCATTGCCGGAGTTTTTCTTATTCAGTTTACTTTTATAAAAAGCACGTATAGTTTTTCTGACGAACAATTTAAGGAGAGTGCCAGTGTTGCCCTAAAGGAGGTGGCCTGGCAAATTATGGTGGCAACCGGAACAACGGCAAATTTCGACAGCATAACACCCGTTGAGATTATTTCAAACAGCTATTACCTTGTGAATGTTGGTGTTGCAATCGACAAAGAACTGTTAAAATCCAATTTAATAACTGAACTTAAAAAGCACGAGATATATTGCGATTTCGAATTTGCCATTTACAATCCCGGCGAAGAACAAATGGATGAAGGCACCCTTGTGCTTGTCAACTCTGAGGAAGAACAATCAGACTATAACTTTTCTCTTAGCGAAGAATACACCAATTATTTTGGGATTCACTTCCCCGACCGTTCTTCGTATTTTTTATCCCGCTTATCTATATGGTACTTTTTAACCGGACTTTTAGTTCTGGTTATCTTCTTTTTTGGATATACATTATCGGTAATTATCAGGCAACGCCAATTATCAGAGGTTCAGAAGAATTTTATTAATAATCTCACTCACGAACTAAAGACCCCCATATCTTCCATTGCGCTTTCAGCAAAAGTAATCAACGATAAGAAAATTCTAGATTCGCCTAAGCGTTTATTCGAATATGCACGAATCATCCAGGAACAAAACCTGCGTCTGTCGAAAAACGTGGAAAAGGTTTTAAATCTGGCATCTATTGAAAAAAGCAAGATCAAACTAAATGTTGAAGAAATTAATCCCGAAAAGTTCGTAAACAGCACCATCGAAATATTTAAACAATCTACTTTCGGACAGAAAGCCAAAATCATAACAGAATTTTCAGTGCCGGGAACAGTAATTTATGCTGACAAATTCCACTTTTCGAACCTGATTACCAATATCCTCGAAAATGCAGTAAAATATTGTGAAAAATCACCAGTTATAAATGTTAAAATGTTTCGCCATAAAAATCGTATGGAAATTCATATCTTAGACAACGGTATTGGCATACCCCGAGAATTCAGAAAAAAAATATTTAAAAAGTTTTATCGTGTTCCAACGGGGAATGTTCACAATGTAAAAGGATTTGGGCTGGGACTCGACTATGTAAATAAAATTATAAAAACCCACCACTGGAAAATTAATGTGGATGAAAATCCGGGGGGCGGAAGTATATTTAAACTTTGTATTCCTGTTTAACCGATGAATGATATAACCTTTAAGATACTACTTGTTGAAGACGACGAAGCCCTGCGTTTTATAGTGAAAGACAACCTGGAACAGAACAACTACAAAGTTCAGGTTGCCGAAGATGGAGAAATAGCTCTTCAACATTTTAAAAACGACAGTTTTGATTTGATAATCCTGGATGTAATGCTGCCCAAAATCGATGGATTCAGGGTTGCCGAGGAAATCAGGAAAAGCAATGAGCAGGTTCCTATAATTTTTCTGACAGCGCGCAGTATGACCGAGGATAAAATTACGGGACTTACCATTGGCGGAGATGATTATATTCCGAAACCGTTTAGTATGGAAGAGCTACTGTTAAAAATTAAAATCTTCCTTAAAAGAAGCCAGGCCAATCCCGTTTCTAACGGAACAACCTCGGTAATTATAAAAATCGGCAATTTCGATTTCCATCCCGACGATTTGACTTTGTCAATCGATGGAGAGGCGCGGAACCTTACATTAAAAGAGGTTGAACTGATTCGCTTTTTTGCAGAAAATACCAACAAAGTTTTAAGCCGCAATGAAATTCTGGAAATGGTTTGGGGTTCCGACGATTATTTTCTGGGACGCAGCCTCGATGTTTTTATCTCGCGCTTACGCAAATATTTTAAAGCCGATCCGAATGTAAAGATTACCAATTTACATGGTATAGGATTCAGATTTTCAGTAAAAAAATAACATGTACACCATTATATAAAAACAGGAAAAAGATATAATCGGGATATTAAAAAAATCAGTAAAGACAGTAATTTTAAGAGGAATTCTGGCAAAAAAGATAAGCCCTTGGTTATGAGCCAAAACTATGGCAGCACTTTTTCGCACAAAAAAACGTTCAAGTTTTTGGAAGAAATAAAAAAAGCGCTATTTTTGCAGTCCGAAAATTTTAGAATCGATAACAAGTAAAACTTTATAGAAATGAAACGTACATTTCAACCATCGAATAGAAAGAGAAAAAACAAGCACGGGTTCAGAGAAAGAATGTCTACTGTTAATGGACAAAAAGTAATTAAAGCCCGTAGAGCAAAAGGAAGAAAGAAACTAAGCGTTTCAGACGAGCCGAGACACAAAAGATAGTTAATATCTTCAAAATATTTTTGCGGGAAGGTAAAGAATGTATTTCTTTACCTTTTTGTGTTTATAGATATTTGTAAGCAAAATGAATTCAAGTCTGCAATTACTGGAGTCCCTAAATATATCTGAGAAGATAAAAAACATAGCAAAAAAAGTATTTCAGAACGAGCGAATTACTACCGAAGATGCCATTGAACTTTTTAACAGTTCAGATCTGGCCTTGCTGGGTGTTTTGGCTAATCACACAAAAAAAAGGCTGAGCGACAATTATGTTTTTTTCAACCGGAATTTTCATATCGAGCCAACGAATATCTGCATAAACTCTTGTAAATTCTGTTCTTATCGCCGACGCGAAGGACAAAAAGGAGCATGGGAATGCAGCATTGAAGACATGGTAAACGATGTGAAAAAATTTGCCGCAGCCGGAGCTACCGAAGTTCATATTGTTGGCGGCGTGCATCCAAAACGCGATGTAAATTTTTATGTAGACTTGCTGAACGCAATAAAGGAAACGGCTCCACAACTTCACATCAAAGCATTTACTGCCGTTGAAATAGACCAGATGTGCAAAATGGGAAATATTACGGTTGAAGAAGGTCTCACAAAGCTAAAGGAGGCAGGCCTTGAATCGATGCCGGGAGGTGGAGCTGAAATTTTTGATGAAGAATTGCGCTCCGAAATCTGCCCTGATAAAACGGGATCAGCAGAATGGCTTCGCATCCATTCGGTTGCCCACCAAATGGGTATTCCAACCAATGCTACAATGCTTTATGGGTTAATGGAGAATTACAATCACCGGGTAGATCATTTAAACCGCTTACGCGAGTTGCAGGATAAAACCAACGGATTTAATGCTTTTATCCCGCTAAAATTCAGAAGAGAAAATAACAAATACTCTAAGATTGAAGAATCTACTCTTGTAGAAGACATGAAAAACTATGCTGTTTCGCGTATTTTTCTCGACAATATTCCGCACCTGAAAGCCTATTGGCCAATGATTGGAAAACAAGCGGCTCAACTATCGATGGGATTTGGAGTAGACGACCTCGACGGGACCATCGACGATACTACAAAAATATATTCGATGGCCGGAGGCGACGAGAAACCTACTGCCAGCCGCACCGAACTGGTTCATTTAATTAAAGACCTGAACCTGGTACCGGCCGAAAGAGATACGGCATACAACATACTGGAAGTTTTTTAATTCGTTATTTCAGATTTGTTTATTGCCCAATTACTTTCAACATACTTTTTTTGGCTTATTTTTGTTTTTCATATTGAACAGTAAAAAAATAAAATGAGTTTAGGTAAATTCTTAAAAAGCCGTACATTTTTTATTAACCTGCTTGCTGCTGTTATTTTGGTAGCAGTTTTACTTGTAATAACCATGCAGGGATTAAAGTTATACACGCATCATGGGACTTCGTATCCTGTTCCCAACTTTACGGGACTAAGTTTTGAAGAAGCTATGGTGAAAGCCCATGAAGGAAATTTAAAAATCGAAATTATAGACTCGGTTTACAATAAAAAATTTAAACCGGGAGAAATTCTCGACCAGCAACCGGTTGCCCATTCAGAGGTTAAAGAAAACCGAACCATATTTATTACTATAAACTCACTACAACCAGAGACTGTGATATTGCCTAAACTCACTGATATTTCTTATCGACAGGCTCAGGTGCTCGTCGATAATTGCGGGTTGTTTGTAGGGAATATATCTTATCAACCTTCAGAATACAACGATCTGGTTTTAGAAGTCCAGCAAGATTCTGTGAAAATTCAAGCCGGCGATAAAATTATAAAAGGCACCAGCATCGATTTAATTATAGGAAGAAGCAAGGGCAACCTGAAAACACCTCTTCCAAACCTGACCGGATTTACTATCGAAGAAGCACAGGTTACATTAACCGATGCCAAATTGAACCAGGGAGTTCTTATTTACGACAATACTATCGAAACAACCGAAGATTCAATAAATGCAAAGATCTGGAAGCAAGCTCCTAATCCAAAATTTGTATCAACGGTTGATTTGGGTTCTTCTGTAGACTTGTGGCTAACCGTAGATTCTCTTAAAGTAAACGATGCATACGACCAATAAATATTTATTGAATGGAAGATTATATTGAGGAAAACGAAGAACTTGAAGAGAGTGGTGAGTTATACGAACATTACCGTCTTTCTGTGGATCCGGGGCAGTCGCCGATCAGGATAGATAAATTTTTATCGAACCGCATTGAAAATGCTTCAAGAAGCAGGTTGCAGGCTGCAGCCGATGCCGGTAATATCCTGGTAAACGGGAAAGTAGTAAAATCGAACTACAAAGTAAAACCAAACGAAGAGATCCAGATTGTGATGGATTTCCCGCGTCGGGAACTGAAAATAATTCCGGAAGATATTCCGCTCAATATTGTTTATGAAGACGATCACCTGATTGTTATAAACAAACCTCCCGGCCTGGTTGTACATCCGGGACATGGAAATTACACCGGAACACTGGTAAACGCACTGGCATATTACTTTAAAGACCTCCCGCTTTTTAACAGCGAAGATCCGCGCCCGGGGCTCGTTCACCGGATTGACAAAGACACTTCAGGCTTGCTCGTGGTAGCAAAAACTGAAAAAGCAAAAAATAAACTTGCCCTTCAGTTTTTCGAAAAAACTACGGAGCGACGATACCACGCTTTGGTATGGGGAAGCCTAAAAGAGGATGAAGGCACTATTACCGGCAATATTGGGAGAAGCCTTAAAAACAGGCAGGTTTTTACCGTTTTCCCGGAAGGAGATTACGGAAAACATGCGGTAACTCATTATAAAGTTCTACGCCGAATCGGATATGTAACATTAGTTGAGTGCAGGCTGGAAACCGGTCGCACTCACCAGATACGTGTTCACATGAAACACATTAACCACCCATTGTTTAACGATTCGAATTATGGAGGAGACCAGATTTTACGTGGGACTACCTTCTCGAAATACAAACAATTTGTACAAAACTGTTTTAAAATTTTACCACGTCAGGCTTTACACGCCAAAACACTCGGGTTCATACACCCCGAAACCGGAGAAAAGATGACGTTCAATTCTGAACTGCCCGAAGATATGGCAACTGCAATTGACAGATGGGAAAATTATATAGCAAATAGGAATGACTAAAGATGAAACGAGCATGTTAGCCGGGATGACCTACAGGGAGAATGACAGAACATGTGAGTTCAACGAATTATAAAAAACAACATTAACAAAATGAAAAAACCAAATATAGCAGTAATTGCAGGAGGAGACTCGTCAGAGTTTGTAGTATCGGTAAAAAGCGGCGCCAATGTGTTAAAAGCAATCGATAATTCAAAGTTTAATCCGTGGCTGGTTCAAATGGTTGGCGAGAAATGGGAAGTTTTTTTGAACGAAGAAAAAATTGCAGATGTCGACAAATCCGATTTCAGCTTTCAATTTAACAACGAGAAAATAAAATTCGATTTTGCGTACATTTCTATTCACGGTACACCGGGAGAAGACGGAATCCTGCAAGGTTATTTCGAATTGTTGAACGTTCCGTATTCTACTTGCAACGTACATTCTTCATCTTTAACATTTAATAAATGGTTCTGCAATAATTACCTGCGTAGCATGGGTGTTTTAATGGCCAAATCGCTTAAGTTCAAAAAAGGCGATCAGATAAACAGTGAAGCAATTGCAGAGCAACTGGGACTGCCTATTTTTGTTAAGCCAAATGCCGGCGGCTCAAGCTTTGGAGTTACCAAGGTTAAAGAAATAGGCCAGGTGGAAGAAGCCATTGAGAAGGCGTGGAAAGAAAGCGATGAAGCCCTGGTTGAACAGTTTATCGACGGACACGAATTTACTTGTGGAGCGGTAAGAATCAACGAAGAAAAAATAGTTTTTCCTATTACAGAAGTGATACCACAAAACGAGTTTTTCGATTTTGAGGCAAAATACACACCAGGTGCTACCCAGGAAATTACCCCGGGCCGCTTACCAGAACCGCTGTTTAAAAAATGCCAGCAACTTACATCCGAAATTTACGACCTTTGCGAATGTTCGGGAATTGTTCGAATCGACTTTATTTTGCAAGGTGAAGAGTTTTATTTCCTGGAAGTGAACACCACACCCGGAATGACGGCAACCAGCTTTATTCCACAGCAAATTGGAGCCATGGGAGAAACCCTTCAGAATATTATCACGAGGATAATTGAAGCAAAACTCTCGAAATAAACCAATTAACAATTGTGGATAACAGAGGTTGAAAAATAGGTTCAAAACACATTCCTAAACGATTGTTAGAAGGTAGAGTATTTTTTACTTTTGATAGCAATTAACGCCCCAACCCAAACTTAATTTGAACCAGGAATCAAAAAAATAAAATGGCAGAAAGAAGAAGAACAAACCCAAAGGTTCAGAATACAATTGACCAAATCAATGCTCAATACGGAAAACTTCCACCTCAGGCTATCGAAGTGGAAGAGGCAGTTCTTGGAGCTTTAATGCTGGAACGAGATGCCTATGTAACCATTGCTGACACCATTGATACACCAAGTTTTTACAAGGAAGAACATCAGAAAATTTTTGATGCGATAAAAAAACTTTCAGGAAAAGAAAAACCGGTCGACCTGTTAATGGTGACGCAGGAATTAAAAGACCGCGAACAACTCGACGAAGTTGGAGGACCGGGATACATTACCCAGTTAACACGCAGGGTAGCTTCAGCTGCTCATATCGAATTTCACGCACGAATTATTGCACAAAAATTCATGCAGCGCGAATTGATCCGCGTTTCTTCCGAGATCCAGACAAAAGCATACGACGACAGCCTTGATGTTGACGACCTGATGGATTTCTCTGAATCGGCTTTATTCCAGGTTTCAGAAGGAAATATTAAAAAAGAGACTGTTCCTATTAAACCCATCCTGAACCAGGCAGTACTTCAAATTGAAGCAGCACGTAGCAAGCCTGACGGTTTAAGTGGAGTACCTTCCGGATTTACCGCGGTAGACCGCATTACTTCAGGTTGGGAACGTTCTGCCCTGATTATCCTGGCAGCACGTCCGGCAATGGGTAAAACGGCCTTTGTTTTGTCCATGGCCCGAAATATGGCTGTGGATCACCGACAAGCAGTTGCCATTTTTTCGCTCGAGATGTCTTCGCTGCAGCTGGTTAATCGTTTAATTTCGGCAGAATCGGAACTGGGTGGTGAAAAAATTAAAACCGGGAAACTGGAAGATTACGAATGGGCGCAGTTAAACCAACGAATCAAAACGCTTGACGAAGCTCCCATTTTTATCGATGATACTCCTGCCCTGTCTATTTTTGAATTCAGGGCAAAATGCCGACGTTTGAAGATGCAGCACGACATTGACATTATCATTGTCGATTACCTGCAGCTGATGACAGCAGGGACCGACTCACGTGGTAGTCGTGAACAGGAAGTAAGTATGATTTCGCGTTCATTAAAAGCCATTGCAAAAGAACTCGACGTGCCAATTATTGCCCTGTCGCAGTTGAGCCGTGCCGTTGAATCGCGCGAAGGCAAACGCCCGCAGCTATCCGACCTTCGTGAATCGGGAGCGATTGAGCAGGATGCCGATATTGTTTGTTTCATTCACCGTCCTGAATATTTTGGTATTACAGAAGACGAATCGGGGAATTCCTTGCTTGGTGTTGCCGAACTAATTATTGCCAAACACCGTAACGGTGCTACTGCCGACGTTCACCTCAGGTTCCAAAAAGAAATGGCGCGCTTCTCTGATATGGACCCTCAATTTGGTAACGATTTTGGAGGACAAGTTCAAACATTTGGCTCATCAATGAACGATGATGATGATGATTCAATGAGTGCAGGAATGACAACCAATCATGGTTTCGACAGTCAAAACAGATCATCGACCGATGCTCCTCCGTTTTAAATGAACCAAATCACGGGAAAGTTGTATTAGTCACAAACAGAGATACTATGAAACGACCATGTGAAAATCTTATACACAAACGCAGACGATTATTATCATGGGAGTTACATCCGTCAACTGACGGACCATTGAAAACAATAAATTATAAACAGATGAAATCAAAAACAATCATTCTATTTATACTGGTTGTTCTGTCTTTGCAATCAAAAGCAACACAGCTGCTCATTCCAATGGATGAGACACAGAAAGATCATCTGAAATCATATGGAATTGCTTACTGGGTGCTGGGTAAAGACGTTGAAGTAAAATGGCTGTTAAACTACCGCGGAGGTAGCTTTTTAATGCAATATTATCCCGAAATTGAAAACGAATGTGTGGTGCGTGGAGTGAGTTTCGAGCAGATTACCGATGCCCGTGCCGGCGCCATCTTAAACGAAATTGCCCAACCCGATGTAAACCAGGATGCGGTTGCCATGAACAAAGCGCCTAAAATTGCAGTTTATTCGCCGCCTAACAAACAACCCTGGGACGACGCAGTTACACTGGTTTTGACTTATGCAGAAATTCCTTACGATGTAATATATGACGAAGAGATCGTTAACGGGAAACTGAGTGAATACGACTGGCTGCACCTTCACCACGAAGATTTTACCGGGCAGTTTGGAAAATTCTGGCGTTCGTATCAACACATGCCCTGGTACCAGGAAGAGGTTAAAATAAATAAAGACCTCGCACAAAAACTGGGATTTATGAAGGTCTCAGAAATGAAATCGTACGTTACACGAACCATTCGCGATTATGTAGTTAACGGAGGCTTTCTGTTTGCCATGTGCGCTGCTACCGACACCTACGATATTGCCCTGGCTGCAATAGGTGTAGATATTTGCGATTACATGTTCGACGGTGATCCGATGGAAGCAAATGTTGATGCAAAGCTTAACTTCGACAATACCTTTGCGTTTAAAAACTTTACTCTGGAAAAGAGCCCTTACGTCTATGAATTCTCCAATATAGATGACACCGATACACGAAAGGTAGCCCGCGAAAACGACTACTTTACTTTGTTCGAATTCTCGGCTAAATGGGACCCGATTCCAACTATGCTTTGCCAGAACCACCAAAACCTGATAAAAGGTTTTATGGGACAAACCACTGCCTACCGGAAAGAGTTATTAAAATCAAACGTTCTGGTAATGGGAGAAAACAAACCTGCACGCGAAGCTCGTTACATTCATGGAGAACAGGGTAAAGGTTTCTGGACCTTTTACGGGGGCCACGATCCGGAAGACTACCGCCACCTGATTGGCGACCCTCCAACCGATTTAAGCCTGCACCCTAATTCTCCCGGTTATCGTTTAATTCTGAACAATGTTCTGTTCCCGGCAGCGAAGAAAAAGAAGCGGAAGACGTAAGGTTTTGAGATATTAAAAATATTTATTCTCCTGCCTTATTGCATGTTGATTGGTTGGTATCGGTAATGTGCTTTTCTGCAATTGACATATTCAATATTCATATTTTATTGTGTTTACATAAAAATCTACATATTTGAAATTCCCCGACTCCAGCAGCCAGATAGCTTCAATATGTGTTGGCACTTTCATCCCTTCGAATTCTTTATAATCTGAAACCCTCCCCCTCCATTTTTCAAGCTTCCCTTTTTCTTTATACCGTTCTGTATCGAGCTGAATGATCTCACCCTTTTCGTTAAAAGAAACAATGTAATAGATTTCAAGCTGCTCAGTGGCATAAACCAATTTTGAGGTGGAAGAATCAATGACCTCCCATTTTAGATTCTTCGAAGGGAGGAAGTTCGTCGGAAACCAAACGCTTTCTCCCAACCAACGAAGCAATTCAGCCTGGTCAACATGGCTGCCGGATTCATTTACAATAGGAATAATAGAAAAAAGTTTTACTCTTAAGGAGCCCTTGTCTTTATAGAATTTGTCTACTGCATTAAAGAACCTGGTTTTACCTGTCCAGCAGAATTCAGGGTAATCAGTTTTAAAATACTGTTTCCCTTTTATTTTCATCCACTTGCCGTTTGGTGAAGATTTAAAGGATCCTGAATGTTCAAGATATACGTTTTTAACTGTTTTTTGCCCTTTCAATAAAACATGGTTGAAGGACCTGGCAACCGGGATGGGCAAATTATTCTTATCATTAAAATTCATAGGCAGGTTAAAATAAGTTGGATGGATTTTATAACACCATCCGAAACGCCATGGGCAATCATCGGGCCTAACAGGCTTTTTGATCTTTCAAGCATAATGGCATAAAACAATCCTAATCCAATAGTAAAAACAAGTTGAAGATAATCAATAAATACAATTTTAAATGTATGATAATCGATGCCGATATGTGCCACCGAAAAGAAAAAAGTGGAAAGCAGTACGGCATAAGAAACCGATAATTTACCAACGTGGAGTTTCCCGGGAAAATAAAAAACCAGAACGCTGAAAATTAATCCCCTGAAAAGCGTTTCTTCAGAAAGAGGAGTTATAACAAAATCGAAAAATAATGAAGTGACAACATTTACAGTAGTCGGCTCGAATACTATTTGATTTCCAAAATTGAACAACAGGTTTAACACAACTGTGATAATTATCCACCCAATGGTAAAATTCCTCACCGTTTTTAACGACCACTTTCTATTTTTTTGGTTAAATCCAAAATCAGAAATAGAGTACCGTTTCCCAAATAAAACAAATGCAAGGATGGTAAGAAGTGCTAATAAAAACTGTACTAAATGGTGAATATAATTCCAGGCAATTCCATATTGCTGACTAAGAGAATCAGCTATTTTAGTGCCTATTTCAGGATAAACCAAAGTAAAAAACAGGCACAATATAAGAACAACTATTCGTTTCACGATAGTATCGTTTATATCCAGCAACGGACTTTTGATTTATACCTTAAGTAAACTTCTCCGAAATTATCGGATAAAATACCTTCTTCAACTACAATATACCTAAGATGAAGAATGAAGGCGAATATAACCGGCACACTAAACGACAGAATTGCACCCGATATAAAAGAACATCCTAAAACAATTAAAGTCATTCCCAGGTAAATTGGGTTACGTGAATATTTAAATGGCCCAATCTCGATGAGTGTCGTTGGATTATCGAATGGTTTTATCGTGGTTTCATGCTTCTTTATCAGCCAATCGCTATAAATATTTAAATATGCACCAAAAACTATTGGAAGAATACCGACAAACCTCATCGGCGAATTATATAAAAAGTAGACCGGAAAAAGGAAGTGTATCGCCGCAATGGCTACAATTGCTATTTGGAAAATGCGCGGTGGTAATATTTTATTTGCTTTCATAATAGGTACTTTTTAAGTGATTAACTATTTTACACTAACAAAAATACACAACAATAAAGGGGCAAAATACCCCAAAGTAACACATTAACACCCCTAAGTGGTACAAAATACTCCTGACACGTAAATTAATTTACTCTAAAACGCACTCGCACTACCTAAACGACTATGTGCCAACACTTTAGAAAACGCATGATTGAGAGGAGAAAGTTTTTGGATTTACCCCAAACTGGTTTTTAAATGCTTTGGTGAAATGGCTGAGATTGGAATAACCCAGTTGGTAACCAACTTCAGACACACTGTATTTACGGCTTTTCAGCATTTTCTGAGCCAACATCATTTTTTCGTACAAGGCATACTGATAAATGCTTTTGCCAAATACCTGTTTAAACGATTTTTGCAATTTGCTTTCGCTAAACCCAACCTGTGCTGCCAGTTCTTTTAAATGGGGTGTATCCGAAATATTTTTCAACAACGATTCTTTTACCTTAAAAAGCTTCCCAACATCGGATGAATTCAGGTGCGCTGTATTTTCATTCAAGGGTCTTTCAATAAGTTTTTCCATGAAGACAGCTAACAACTCCGTGGTTTTGCATTCAATAAACAGGTTCGAAACACAGGCATGAGATTCATTATCGATCACATCAATAATTTCGGAAATAATATGGTGCATTTGAGGTGTTATTTCCTCAAAAATGTAAAATGGCTTTCCCGAGCTCAACAATTGATGTACATAATTGCTCTCCCCTTTTTTGCAGTTTTTCAGCAGCCACTCATGGTTAATGGCAATGGTAATATTCGACAGCCATTCGTTTACAGGAAACTGCCAAACCGAACTAATATGCGACGAAGGCCAAAAAATTCCATGAGGCGAATTCGATGATATTTCCGTTATCTCGTTTTCAATATCTTGTTTGAATTTCTTTTCGTGAATATAAAACATGATGGGCGAAAACGGGACTTCCTCGCCTGCTTTCCTCGAAAAGGTAATTTCCTCGAAAAACTTAAAACGCAGATAATTTAGTGTTAGCCCGTTTGCCAGGTAGTAGTGCCTTAAAAATCCCTCGCCTAAATGAGGTGGAAAATTTATGGTATTGTTTTCCAGTTCAACACCAAACTGAACTGCAATATGTTGAAGCCAGTTTTGTGGTTTATCCACTGTGAATTCAATAATCATATTGTAAAAATAAGCTTGTAGATTGAAAAAGTAAAAAGATTGTACCCTTTTAAATAAAAACGAAATAAATTACGTTGTCTTATTTAGCTGTTTTTAGAGGTAAAAGAGGGTATTGAAAACTGATTTCTTCGTACGTCAATTTTCAACCAATGAGTAAATATAATCAATCTGTTTTCTCCTTTTTCAAATGAAATTATTTCAGGAATAAACACTTTCGATAATTGCTGGATTTAGGTGTATTTGCATGGCAAGCATGGTATACCATTACATTAAGCTTCTGAAACTTTACGTGCCGCTATCCGGAAGACGTAAATAAACAGTTCGGGATATCAGTTTTACTTTTTTGTGTATTCAGACAAATACTCACCCTTTCTGAGAACCATTTTGTCTTTGCTTAGTTTCTCAATTGTATAAGTCACATCATCGATAGATGACACCCCATTCCCAACACTTTCGATAGTGAATGTAATCTGGTTTCCACTTACTTTCCAATTTTTATAGAGCAGAGTTCTCATATTATCAGAACGCGCAGTACCATCTTCAAACAGGGTGAAATGTAAAGCAGATTCAGAGGTATCTTTCCATGATCCGATAAGAAGTTGTTTATTAATTATCGAATCAGACTCAATCTCTCTTTGTACTTCAGGGTTTATTTTGTTGCTTTCCGTGCTTTTTCTTTCGTTATTACAAGAAACAAAAAACAATATCCCTAAGCTGAATAACAGGATCTGAAAGAATCTTTGTTTGATTGCCGGAATTCTCATTAGCACGATTATTTTATTCTCGCTATAGTTGCAGCAAGAGTTTCCTGACATTTTACGGGAGCCACGCCCCGTAGGCTTCCCGGACTATAATAAGAAAAAACGAGAACCTTAGTGGTTTAGATCAATATCCCATCTACCGCTTGTAAACAGGACTACTTCCACAACACAGTCTGTCATTTCGAAATGGGAAGTTTTTCGAATTTGATATTCCAGTTTAAAGGTGACAGGAAATTCGGTAATTTCGCTAAAAGCAACTAAGGTATTCAACGAACGATCCTGGGTATCTAATTCATGTCCGCTAGAGATTTCTGTATTCGTTAATACCACCGATTTATCGGGGACTCCATTGGTTTGAAAATTAATCCAGATCTCGTTTTTTAACGATACATCTCGGTTCAGTTCAGGATCAATCAACCTAACTCCTCTGCGCTGTTTAACTTTATATAAAGCTTTTGGATCGTTGGGAACGATAAGGGAATCAGCCAGCCACAAACCATATTCCTGGATTAGATCACCTTTTTCAGAAAGAATATTGAATAATCCGTAGCCATCTTTTTTACCCTGAGTAAAATTGCCAATATAGTTCGATCCGTTATTATAAGTATAAACTCCATACCCCTGAGGATATCCTTTTTTAAACGATCCCACATATTCATCTTCACCTTTCGCACGCCCCTCACCATGTGCAAGACCTTTCTTACAATCGCCGTTGTATTGTCCCTGTAATTCTTTCACCAGCACTTTACAATCGTACTGTGCATGTCCGGTGAACGTAACAATCAAAAACGCTCCTATCAGAAAAATATACTTTTTCATATGATTTAAATTGTTTATTTCTAAGGTCCGTCAACTGACGGATGGAACTCGCACTTTAATTATCTTATTTGGTGTTTTAACTAAACATGCTCGTTTCATGGGTTAATATTTTTATCGTAATACATGCCTGTCTTTCGGCAAACTTGACATAAATATATGAATGTTAGAAGTTAAATCCAACGGTAAATGCCATGCCGTTATTGGTTTTATCTAAATGTTGTTTTGCTCCGCTGGAACTAACAACAGTAACTTCTACATAGTCGCGGTAGCAATATCCTACCGCAAAATAAAACTCATTAAGGTTGGTGGTAACCGAATATCCAATACCGATTGAAGCCAGTGCTCCGGGATCGATCTGCTTGTAATGAGAAGTATTGTAACGCGAGTTGATGTTACCTTTTAAATGCCAGCTATATCCCACCTGTCCATAAACAAATGGAGACCATTTCTCGGTATAATCAAAGTAGTATTTATAATCGAGTGTTAGCGGAATAAACATTTCATCCGTAAACTCAACTCCAAGTCCACCGGTAAGAACGTGCTGCTTAAAACGGTATCCGATTCTGAAATTGGCTAAAGTCCGGTACATCATTTCATCGTCAGCTGTCCATGCCGGGTTAAACGACGTTTCTATACCGGCCAGGAATTTATTCTGAAGACGAACCATTGATTTTTCATCGGCATAATTCCCGGGATCAGTTATTTTTACCTCATCTTTAGAGGCAATATTTTTCGCGGTTTTTGAATTGTCACCTTTTGCCACCTGGCTTAAAAAAATCAGTAACAATAATGGTAAGGCTAAAATTTTTGTCATCAATCTATTGTGTATTCAGAAAAAGAGAAAGAAGTCACCCCAAATCAGGTGACTTCTTTTATCTCTAATTAAATTAGTAATTCAATTATTAATTTTGAACAAACACACCTGAAGCTACGTGAGTACCAGATCCGGTTGTTAGTGCATGGGCAAGTTTGAATACCCATTTACCATCGGCATTTTGGTAACAATAGTTCCAAACACCGCCTTCGTAATCATCCAACTGTTTGTCATCATCACCATCTTTACCTTCTGCATCAAGAGTTACATAGTATGCATTCTCATGACCGTCAATTGTTTGAGGATTTTCAGCATCCACAGCAATAGTAATAGGATAGTTCCAGTAAGGATAGAAATAATCAGAAATACAAGTTACACTTGATCCGGTTCCAATAACCCAATCAGTATAATAATCACCGTAATTACCTCCGTTACCACCATAAATCCAGTCAAGATCAACAGTGTATGTACCGTCGTAAACATTGGTTACACCAATTTGTACATATTGGGTTCCATAGTTTCCGCTAATCAGCACATCTGGATTCGATGTTCCAACAATAGAGAATGCTACCATATATTTATCATCAGCCGAAAGACCTGCCGGAGCAAAGTCTACTGAGAATTCTGCTTCGCGTTCGCCTGCAGGAATAGTTACAGTAGTTTCTGTAAAGTTATGCTTTGAAGAAGAAAGCAGTTGGAATTCAGAATCTTTATTTGCGATAAAATCCTGCACTGCTGCCTCATCAAGTCTAACAGTAACAGTTAAATCTTCGTCCAATTGCCATGGTGAAGATAAATTCACTCTGAAACTGGAAGAGAAGGTAACCGTAGGATCGGTTGTTCCCTGGAACGACCTTTTAATGTATCCGCCTGAATTAGGCATTTCGTTGAAATCGGCAATGTAGGGAGAGCCTCCAAAGTCCTCAACCTCAATATCAACCATGCTGTCGTCGAGACACGATGTAGTAATCATCAACGCAAAGGCTGCCATTGCTATTAGTAATTTTTTCAATGTCTTCATTTTATATTTCATTTTTAATTTTCAATGATTAATTCACATCCCAGAAAATCTTCGCATCCATAATGAACTCAGAGTTATAGGTTACTCCTGTTTTACTAATAGCTGCATTTACATTTTCTGAATTAATATCGAGCTCCCTTTGTGGATAAAGCATTCTCACAGGAACCTGAGCGCGTGTAATATTAGAATAGTATGAGATCATTGAAGTTTCAATTGCATTAGGGTCACCAGGTTCAGGATAACCTGTACGACGATAATCAGCATATGCTTCATAATGGTTAACACCTACCATTGCCAGGTACTTCTGGTAAATAATAGATTTTACAGGATTTGCTTCATCCCATGCAGCAGCACCACGTACACTTTCGAAATAAGCTGCTACCAAGTCATCGGTCTCCACTCCTTTTCTTTCTCCATAATATTCAATTGAAGCGGTGATACCAGCTTCCCAATAATCTTTGGCAGTACCGGCAACACCAGCTGAAGACAAGTTATAACCTCTTGCCAACGCCTCTGCAATCATAAAATCAGTTTCCATTATTGAAAGAACCATAACATCACCGTTAGTTGTTCCTCCGTAAATACCAGGTCCCATACGAACCGAACCGTTGTTCCAGTGATCTAATGGATCTCCATTTTGTCCTAACTGCAAAGCATGATCGTAATTTTGAGTTTGCAAACCAGGTTCCCATCCAAGTTCCAGACGTGGGTCACTTGATGTTTTGTACAGGTCTGATAAGAAAACATTAATACCATACTGCTGGTTAGCACTGGTTAAATCGCCACTGGTATTTTTTCCATAAATAGAATAAATTGGATTCATTTTTCCTGCAGTATTATCGATATATCCGGGATTTGCAGTTACTGAGCTGGTAATAAACCCGGCAGCATCAAACGTCATATTGCTTGCTACGTAGCTATCTCTGGCCACTGACTGACGCATAAGTACGCGCAGTTTAAATGTATTGGCAATCTGTTTCCAGTAGTCAATATCGCCACCACCGATAATATCAGATGCACCCTCTATGGTCTGTGAGTTTTCCTGAGCCATATTAAAGAAGATGATTGCTGAATCCAGTTTCGTTACCAGATCATCATAGATTGTCTGAGCATCATCGTAAACAGGGGTTACATTTCCGTCAAAACCACCAACTGCTTCAGAGTAAGGTACATCTCCATATTGATCAACTAACCTTTGGTAAGTTACAGCTGTTAATAAGTTTGCGATGCCAATGTAAGCATAGTTTCCTTCCTCCATGGCTGCTTCTTTCACATACTGCAAACTTTTAAGTTCATTACGATAAGGATCATGAAAATCGGCATTATAGGAAGAAGATGTCATGTTGTAACTTTTCACATCGTTCCATCCTGACCAACCACCTGAATGGCCATAATAGCCAATCCATGCTCCGAATAAAGGCATATAGCCTCCATCCCATACACCATCATCATCATTATCATAAAGACTTCCTAATTGCTGACGCTCTGCAAACTGCTTTTCGGCACCTGTAAGCACCAATTCTTTTGTAGAAGTTGTCAGGTTGTTTGGATCTTGATTAATATCCAACCAATCGCTACATCCTGTGAATCCTGCGAACAGGACCATCACTACTGAGTATATAAGTATTTTTTTCATCTTTCTCATTTTTTAACTGGTTAGAATGTTACTGTTACGTTAAAACCATAAGATCTTGTTGGAGGAATTGCCCCAGCAGGAGAGTAACCTACAGCATTACCAGTTCCGTTATTTGCTTCCGGATCACCGTAAACGTTCGATTTAGGCAAGAAGGTCCACAGGTTACGTCCAATGAATCCGGCTTTTACACCTTTAATAAATTCGCCTGTATAGTTAGACAGGAATTGAGCAGGAACGTCGTAATACAAACTTATTTCCCTGATTTTCAGGAAGGCTGCATTTACAACAAACGGTCTTGAGACATTACGATAAGTCTGTGTCCAGAAATCTACGTTACCGTCGTTTGTTGTTATGTTGGTATTTTCAACGTATTCAGGATTATCAGCAGTACCCACATTAATTACTGAGTTAGGATAAACAAATCTTTCGCGACCTGCTGAAGCAGAAACCTGGTCGATACCAGGGAACATCATATCCCTACCAAGACCACTTCTCATTACGTGTCCACCACGGTATTCAGCAGAAATACCAGCAGTAAATCCTTTCCAGCGCAGGTAAGTCTGAGCACCTACAATGTGTTTTGGTACAGTTTGACCTGTAATTTTCAATTCGGTACTTGCTGATGGCATACCGGTTTCTGCATCCACAATCACTCTTCCGTAATATGGGCTACTTTCATCGGTAACTCGTTCAAAATCTGAAGCTTTATTTACAGGATAAGCTTCGCCAACTATAGCATATACATAGTTATTTCCTAAGTACAGCTCATCGAAAGCATCAGTTAAAGAAACAACTTCACTTTTCCAGTAAGCATAACTTATATTAACATCCCAACGCAAATCGTTAGTTGATACAGGAACTAATCCCAATTCTAACTCAACACCACTGTTTTTCATTTCACCGGCGTTAACATTCATTGTGCTGTAACCTGATGAATATGCAATTTCTGCAGGAAGTGTTTGGTTGGTAGTAGACATTGTATAATACGTTGCTTCCAGATTAATTCTTGAATTATAGAAATTCAAATCAAGACCAATCTCTTTCGACAAAGTAAATTCCGGTTCCAGATACCTGTTTTTTAACGCATTATCAATAGAGTGTGCAGTTGCACTTCCATATGGAAAACCAGTTGTAACACCAAATGTGTTCTGCAAATCATAAGGATCGATGTTGATACTACCTACCTTGGCAATACCTCCCCTGATTTTACCATAAGATAAAATAGCATTGTCTTTTAAAGCAGGGATCGCTTCGGTAAAAATAAACGATGCATCAACTCCCGGGTAGAAGAACGACCAGTTACTTGGATCTAAACGAGAATCCCAGTCGTTACGTCCTGAAGCATGCAAGAATAAGAATTCTTTATAACCTAAAGTTACATCACCAAAAACACCGATTCTTCTGGTTTCTTCGTAATACTGCTCACCGGTTAACTCACCCAAACGGTTTCTGAAGTTATATACTCCAGGCACCTCAAGTTCAGCAACATCTGTTCTTAAGTAATTATAATAAGTTGAACGGGTTGATGCACCTGCGATTGCACTAATGTTAAAATCGCCAATTGCTTGGTCAGCAGTTAAAAGAAAATCGTTGGTCCAACGCCAGCTCAAAATAGAACCGTCCTGTACATCTGCTTTAATATCACCAGAGATTGATCTGCCTGATTCTTCAATAGCCCAATCTGAGAAATCCCATGCTTCGTAAGTCTCCTTCCAAACATTTGTACTTAAGTTCATAGAAGTTCTTGCAGTGGCTTTTAACCATGGAGTAATCTGCTGACTTAAATCCAAAGTACCAATTAATTGGTCTCTTCTTCTTTTTCTGCGGTCTTTATCGATTTGCGTATATGGGTTATCGTAGTACGCATTGTAATAGTGGTTAATATCAGCCCAGTTTGTATTCTCAGGAGTTGATAAAGTTCTCCAGTCCTGATAAGAAGTTAACGGAATGTGTTGAGCGGTATTATAAACTGACCACAATACATTATCCATAGTAACATCATCCTCAATATGAGTAAAGTTTACATTGGCCTTTGCTGTAAAACCTTTGTATTTACGTGTACCGTTAAAACGTACAGCATCACGTCTTAATTCATCTTTAGGAATTACACCTTTAATAACCGCATCCTGAAGAGAAATAAAGAATGAACCTCTGTCATCTCCTGCAGAAAATGATAAATCATTTTGCATGGTCATACCGGTTTTAAAGAATGCTTCTTTTTCTCCGTCGATTGGAGAATAAGGTACCTGTTGAATGTTACCATATTCATCATGAACACCTATGTCGATCATTTCGCCATTGAATTCATGACCATATTGTTGGTTTTCGTAAGCTTCATAAACAGGGTTTCCATAAGCATCGCTTGATGAACCTGAACCAAAACGATTCTGCATTTCGGGCAAATAAGCTACCCTATCAAAGGTAGTTGAGTTGCTGAACTGAACCTGAATTTTTTGTTTACTACCTTGTTTTGTTGTTACCATGATAACACCGTTGGCAGCATCAGAACCATAAAGAGCAGAAGCGTTAGCCCCTTTCAAAATACTGATGTCCTGAACGTCGTTCGGGTTCAATGAAGTGAGGTAACTAATAGAAACCGGAACACCATCTAATACCAAAAGAGCCTGGTTATTACCAGTAAACGAACGGTTACCACGAAGTACAACCCTTTGATCGGGGTTTACACCTGTACTGGTAGTCGAAATCTGCAAACCTGCAACCTTACCTTGCAAGCCGGTAGCCAAAGTTGGCGATTTAGCCATTGTAAGCTTTTGATCATCTACTTTACTCATAGAATAACCAACCTCACGTGACGAACGTTCAATACCAATAGCAGTTACAACTACTTCATCGATACCAACCAAGTCAGGTTCCATAACAACAGTGTAGTCTGTAGCCCCGGTTAGAGCTACTGTTTGATTTTTCATCCCAACGAAACTTATAAGAAGTTCCTTTGCACTCTCAGGAAGTTTAAGTTCGAAATTTCCCTCGATGTTGGTAACAGTACCTAGTGTAGTACCTTTTACAGATACCGAAACTCCGGGAATTGGCATGTCATCATCAGAAGAAGTAACCGTTCCGGTTATATTCCTCGTTTGAGCATTTGCTACCAAATTACCCATGAAAAGGAGTATCGATAATAAAATCGCAATTTTTTTCATAGAAATAATTTTAAATTAATGATTAAAAACAGCAAATAATAAATACATAGTTATGTTTCGTTTTTATAATTCAAAAAAAAAGCCGGGAGGGTTAAAGATTCTACGAAGGGTAATCGTGAATAAATGTAGAGTGAGTACCTCCCGGCAAAATATTTTCACAATCGATCTGCTTCCGGATAAAACTCCGGAAAAAAAATCGAAATAGTTAACTCTTGTCACCATAGTATTAATTATGCACGATGTGATATTGCACTAATGCTTATAATATTTTTGTTTGAACAGAATCGGATATAGAATAAATTTATATTTTAATAAATATCCATTCCGCAATCGTAACAAACAGTAAAACTGCACCTTAGGTGCCTCTTAGCACGTAGTTCCGGACACAATATATAGCCACGACACACGGACATGACAGCAAAACAAACAGCCACAACCGCACAGACTATAATTAGATCTGTACTTTAAGTACACATACTTTTAGATGGAATTCGTAAATGATAGATAATCCAATGAAATTTTTCCCCCTTCATAGAAACAATTTTAATAGTGATTAAACAGAAAACAGTCTTAAGTTTAAGCTAAAGAGAACTAAACAATGAGAATTCCCCCATTCTCATCAACTCACCCATTATTTCTCTTATACTTTTTTAGCTCAGTTTAGTTTTTTTAACAATTGCAAATTTATAAGAAGATTTGAGAAAATAAAGAAAATGTCACAAATTTTCTTAAAAACGAATAAAATTGATGCAAGCAGAAAGAAAATTGCTACATTTTATTAACATAATAAAGATATAGCTTTCAATACAGCAATTATCATCAACACTCGAAATTCTCATCTCTCTCCCAACCATAAAAACAGTTTTAAGTCAACAATTAAACAACGTTCATCAATAAAAACCGAATTAGCCTTAATTTTAAATAAGCTTTGGATTCCCCAAAATCCATTTTGCGCTTATCTATTCGAACAAATTAAGTATTCTAATTACTCTTCTTTTATTTCAGACGTACAAATATTATACTTTTTGTTTTTATTCGTAGACTTTTGTAATATTTTTTAAAAAGTCTCACACTTTTTGACAGGTAAGTCAAACAAAAATGAACATAATACAAATATACATCTAAGTCAAACAATTCAAAAAGAGCACTTTGTATATTTAACAATATGAAGAAATAACAAAAGAAAGCCGTTAACCTACAATTAACATTCGTTAACGAGTAGCAAATTTGTTTATATAAAATTGAAGGAGAAAGAATTAAATAGAAGATGCCGGGAGGGTTTAGGATTCTACGAAGGGTAATTCGTGAAAAAATATAGAGTGAGTATACCTCCCGGCAGTTTCTTTAGCAAGAGAGTTAACGAACTATTTATAAAAAGGGGAGAACCGGATTAAACCGGTTCTCATCTTTTTTTATTGATCCCACCACAATTTATCGAAGATAGTGGCGTCAGGAACATTCGAGCGGTTTTTGTCCAACTCATCCTGAGGATACAAAAATCTTCTGATCCAGTTAGCTGCAATAGGACTACCATTGTCGCTAACAGGAATAGCCAATACTGAAGGATATTGATAATCGTGACGACGTGCATCAACCCATGCTTCAGGTTCGAGAGGGAAAATACCCAACCATTTTGCAGTCATAATCTTTTCCAGCGTAACTGTACTTGCTGTTTCAACAGCATGTTCAGCCAGGTAACCAGGGGCTCTGTCTACACCGGCACCCATACTGAATTGTGTAACACTGGCAGTAATAGCTTCATTCAACGCAGATGCTGCACGCTCAAGTTCTCCGGCAGCATAAGCAGCTTCCGACTCAATAAACAACATCTCGATCATAGTTGCTACATAAATAGGTGAATCATAAGCTCCAAAGGCACCCAGTGGGCCAATCGGAGAAAAACTCTCGCTGGTAATACCCCACCCGTTTGGTTTTCCTTTATACCCAACTGTCATTCCATCGAAGTTTACATCATCCCAATAAGCTTCCAGACGTGGGTCTGAATTTTCAGTTGCTACAGGTGTAACAGGATTAGGATTATCCTCACCGGTATCAACCAACATCATGTCCATCATTACTTTTGAAGCAATTACGGTGTTGTTTTCCCAGTGAATACCCCAACGGTTACGGCTGCTGGCAGTTCCTTCATAATTCATTTTAAAATCCCAATCGCCTCCAACAACGGCACCTGCGGCTTTCGCAGCATCAACGTATCTTAGTATTTCATCAGGATCGTACGACGATTTTTTACTCAGGTGGTTTAAATTTCGTGCAATTAACATGTTAGCCAAAGCTGTCCATTTATCCATATCGCCACCATAAATTAAATCGTTAGATCCAACTTCCAGATAAGAATCTTGTCCGAAATTCACAATAGCTTCTTTCAGCAAACGGATAATTTCGGAATAGATAAACTCCTGACTGTCATACGAAGGTGTTTCATTTTCTGTGTCAAATGCTTCTGTCCACGGAATATCACCATAAATATCAGTTAAAGATGCTAATCCAAACGCCGTCATTACTTTGGCAATTCCTAAATAATGATTTGATCCGTTCTCTTCAGCAACTTCCATAATGTACTGATAGTCTTTCAGTGGCCCCAAATACAATCCTGTAAAAAAGCCGTTCTCATCACTATGCGTAATTATATATCGGTCGTAATTGATACCTCTTGCGTGGTTTCCGGCCTGATGTTGACTAAACAGCCCGTAGAAACCGGTACCAAAACCGCCAAAGTCATCCATTTGCGAGTATTGAGCTGCTGTTAACACAACGTCAATAGTAGCACTTTCCGGTGAGTTTAAGTTCTCGTTGATTGTGTCGAATTCGGAGCAACTCACAATCGACAGCATAAAAATCACCAGTAAACTTGTTGTTATTTTTATATATCTCATGTCTTTCGTTTTTTATATTATTCTGATTTCTACTGTTTAAAATGTTGCAGATATGCTGAACATATAAGATTTGTTATTTGGAATAACCAATTCGTCAAATCCCTGGTAGTTACCTACACCATGGAAACTAAGTTCCGGGTCGTTACCTTTGTAAGGAGTAGAAAGGAATAAATTTTTACCGGTAAATGTAAATTTCAGACCTTTAATGAAAGTATCTTTCAACAGTTTGTTAGGTAAACGATATCCCAAATAAACAGTTCTCAATCTCCACCACGATCCGTCTTGTACCAATTCTTCTTCTACAGAACGGAAACGTCCGGTCCAGTAATCATTATCCATTTTTGCAGGAGTAGTATTTATTGATCCGTCAGCATGACGACCTTCAATAAGTCTGGTAGTATTCGAATAACCATCACTACCATCGGCTGCATCACCATCGTACCAACGATCTTGAGTCATTGTTGACAAACCAGAATAGATCATTGCTGCTTCCATACCGTTCACCATATCACCTCCCTGACGACGTTCTAAAGTGAATCCTGCAGTAAATGCTTTGTACTCAAATTCAGAAGTAATACCTAAAGTCCAGTCAGGGTTTACATTACCTAATTTTGTTGTTTGGCTACCCAACGTTGGTTTACCTTCAGCGTCGAGCAATAACGGAGCATCTAAATAATCATCATCTTCAGGACTAACATAGTCAGGATCAGAAGGATCAAGATCTTGTCCGTAACGTTGCCATGGGTCACCATAAATGGTTCCCAATGCTTCTCCTTCAACTGCTACAATCAATGCACTTGTCCACCATCCGTCAGTAAGAATTACGCGGTCAAGGTCATCATCAGTAGATTGACCAAGGCGAACCACTTTACCATCGTTTTTAGTGAAGTTCAAATAAGTATTCCATTTGAAATCTTTTCCTTTAAACGGGTTCATTATAGAAAGCGTTGCTTCAATACCTTTATTACTTACTTCACCAAGGTTAATTAACTTCGTACTGTAACCTGTGGTTGAAGATACAGGCTGACGAATAATCTGGTCTAATGAAGTTCTATTATACAAGGCTAAATCCAAACCAAGAATGTCATTTAATCCTCTTGCTTCGATACCAAGTTCAATCTCGTTGGTTCTTTCAGGTTTCAGAGCAGGGTTATTTTGCGAGTTACTTATAGTAAATCGTGGATTACCGTAAATATTCGGATCATCTTTTGAGAACGAATCAGACAATGCCATAGTAGGCGCATCGTTGGCCATTTGCGAATAAGAACCTCTAACTTTTAAATAGTTGATTCCAGGGATATCAGTCAACTCACTTACCAGTACACCAAGGTTAACCGATGGATAGAAGAAACTGTTATTATCAACAGGCAAAGTTGAAGACCAGTCGTTACGGGCTGTAACTCCTAAGTAAATTGCATTTTTCCAGCCAAGAGTAAAATCACTGTAAACACCGTAAAGAATTTTTCCTGACTTATACGTTGAAGATTGTACTTCCACAGTATTGTTAAGATTATAAAAATCTTTCAACACAAATTCAGTACCCTCAGCCAACAGACGGTCATATTTGGTTTGCCAGATGTTACCTCCCACAAGATAACTTAAGTCGAAATCTTCACCAAAATTAACCTTACCATTAAAAATAAGGTCCTGGTTGTAATCGGCCTGATTAATTTTCATAACAGTCATATCACCTAAACGGCTTGCAGTTTCAACCGAACCAAAAGGTCTTATTTCTTCCCTGCTTTCTGCATATGTATCAACACCTGCGGTATATTTCATTGTCAACCATGGGGCAATTTTATAGTCGAAACCAATGTTACCGATCAAACGGTTCAAACGCCAGTCTTCACCTTCTTCGTTTACAACCCATTGCGGATGAGGTACACCACCCGAGAACCATGTTTTATCACCGGTAGCAGGATTCTTCCATGGATAGCTATTTACATCCCACATGTTGTGCCAGTAACTCAAACCATCAAGAATACCAGAAGCAGTTCTAAAACGTGTACCACCGGTATTAATATAGTTGGCCTTGGCGTATACTGTAATTTTTTCCTTAATCTTTTGACTAACGTTTACTACAAACGATGTTTTGTCGTAGTCCTGATTAGGAGTAATACCTTCCTGATCTAAACGAGATACGGAAACAAAGAAAGTTCCGGTTTCAGAACCACCAGAAGCAGATAAACTATGCGTTTTTGAATTTCCGTCTTGCCAGAATCTTGAATAGTTATCTTTATACTGAGGTATTGCTTGTCCACCAACATCTTCGGTAGTGCCGTCACCATCCAGGTCTAAAACAGTTCCTGTTGGAAAAAGAGGGTTTGTATCGTAATGCGCTCCCCAACTCCAGTGAGTAAGGTTACTATATTGACCATAACGACCTCTTGCATAGTCGCTGTTCCACTCGTGCAAATGATTTGGTTTATCCAAAGAATAGCTGAAATTGTAATCAATTTTCAATCCTTGCTTTTGCGAACCTTTTTTAGTGGTGATAATTACAGCACCGTTTGCTGCACGAATACCATAAAGAGCTGTTGCTGCTCCACCTTTCAATACCGACATAGATTCGATCTGTTCAGGATCGAGGTCGACTGCACGGTTAGCAGAAGGCGTACCCGCACTACTGTGACTAACAACATCGTTGTTAATAGGAACACCATCAACAACGTATAACGGCTGGTTACTGTAATTAATAGATGAAAAACCACGAATTACCATACCGGTACCACTACCGGCCTGACCACCTGAGTTCTGAATCTGAACACCGGCAATTTTTGAGTTGATCGCATCGATCATGTTTTTCGATGCAGAACTTGCAATGTCGTCAGAACCAACTTCCTGTACAGCGTATCCCAGTGATTTTTTCTCACGCGAAATACCCATCGATGTAACAACAATTTCATCAAGAGCAATATCTCCCGATTCCATTGCAACATCGATTACTGTACTGGTAATCTCAACTTCTTTGGTTTTCATACCAATAAATGAAAAAACGATGGTTGTTGCATCGTCAGGAACTTTTAACGAGTATTTCCCGTCAATGTCGGTAACCGTACCAAGTGTTGTTCCTTTTACAGAAACAGAAACACCTGGCAAAGTCATTCCATCAGATGCAGAGGTAGCAACCCCTGTAATTGTCTTGGTTTGAGCCAAAACCCCTGAAATGCCAATGGCACACAGAAATAGAATAAACAGTGCGATTCTTTTCATAGAAATAGTTTTAAATTAACAATTAAAAGCATTATAGTAATCTCATTTCTCTGTTTAAAAAGTTGCCGGTTTTCTCTAAAATCAAAATATGATCTAGCAAATCATATCCCCCATTGATTCCATATTGCAAGTTCCGGTTTAACATTTTTTAAACATTGCAAATATCTCAAAATATTTACAACAGAAGTCCTAATTGATAGACAAGAGTAATCTTTTTTGTCATTTTGACAAGATTAAGAGAATTTTATACCAAGTCAGCAAAAAACATTAAAAAATAAATTCCTCAACTTCAAGACATTACAGTACGAATAAGTGTACAAGCTACACATTTTCCAATGTGTTAACTTTTAATTAAATTAATTAACAACTTATTGCAATAAATTAAAATAAAATATCAATATGACAGAATATGAAAAAATTAAAAACTTATAGATGCTTAAAGCGGGATTGTAGATAAAAATAGAAATCCAATTACAATGGAATACTAATCGAGAGGCATTTTCAACAAATTAAGAAAGCCTGGACACAGAAGCACGAAGACGAAAGAAAAGCGTCCCCGTTTTGATAATAAACTCCAGGGATCAAGTCTCAAAATCCCGAAATAAAAATAAAGTGTGTAAAAACGAAACCAGTTACACAGAATTAAATACGCGAGTAAGTATATATGAATTCGAATAGCTAAACCTGCAGGTTTTTAACATTAACCTGAAAAATAAAAAAACCGGGAAGTTATAAAGTTACTACGAAGGGTAATTGTGAGTAAATATAGAGTGAGTACTTCCCGGTTAAATATTTTTACCATCCCTTATAACAGGATGTACGAACAATCAGAAAACACAAGCTTAAATAAAAACAGTTTGACAGATATTTCAAAAACACACCTGGCCAACTCTGAAACAGCCGATCTGTTTCAGTCTTTTACACAAGCCCCTGATTTATTCTAGAAATGGAACAAGAGAGAAATGAAACGAACATTTAAATTTGCTCGTTCCATCCTCTTGTTTATAAGATCGTAATTTATTAGTCCATCGTCAATGTTGTAGTCCAAGGACCATTCCAGCCACCACCGGATCCGTCCCAACTATAAGCCACATCGTAAGTTAATACAATTGTCTTAGTTGCAGGATCGAAAGTACCGGTGCCGGTAATTCCATATACATCAGGATAGTCTGAATCACCAATCCACTGTGGTTCGATAATAATCTGGTCGCCACAAACAAACTGCATCAAACAAGAACCATCACCATTGGTCCAGTTTTCACCCCAATCATTTGGAACAAACCATGCAAGGTTATATACCCGAAGTTCGTTTAAGTTTGAAGTAGCTTCCATTGTAACTGTAGGTCCGTGAATACCAGGTTCTGTTCCTGTGTAACTACCTTCGTATAACGACATATCATACGGACAGAAAGGATTAACCTGAACAGATATTGTTCCAGGATCACTTGTTTTTCCTTTATAAGTTTCAACTACTGAAACAACAATATCAGTAGTATCCGCACGCTGATCGGGTACTAACAAAGCTTTAAACTCCTGACCTTCAACCGGAGTAATAGTAGCGTCTCCTGAAACTGACCATTGATAAGTAGCATCTATTCTCAGAGGAATACTATACTCGTATTCGGTAGCTCCATTACCAACAACAACGCTTGAACCACTTATTCCTTCAATAACTGTTGTTGGAACATCAATCTCTGAATACTCAGGCATATTTTCTTCGCAGCCAAAGAAAAATACCATCGCCAACGAGACTATTGATAATTTAAAAATATTTTTCATTCTGTAATAAATTTTAAAATTTTCACTCATAACATTCTGATTGTTGCTTTTATTCATCCTCTGTTACAAAAACCGGATAGTTATCAGAATATCGGATGCTAATGGGATGATCATCAGAACGGGTAATTTTTACTTTGCCCTGCATGTGTAAATCAAAATCTTTTTTGACAATATATTTTACATTGTCACCAGAAAGCGACTCAACAGCGCGGGCCAGGTAAATACCCATTCCTATATAATTTATCTCATGTCTGCATACTTTATTCTCTATTGAATCTACAACTACATCGCTAACAGGTATTGTCATCAAATTCATTTCTTTCAAACTTCCAACATGAACAATCCTGTTTCCATCAACCTCAATCCATTCTCCTTCTTTAATAGTTGCAGCATGCGAATAACTGATGGCTACTTTTGTAAACTCCACAGAATCATCGCGGGAACAAGCAATGACAAAAACAAATATTATGAGTATGATATTTTTCATTAATTATTAATGCAAAGTCCATGAGTTTGAACCGTCGGCCGTACCAGCTTCTCCTGCATACGACGGACCACCAAACGAATAGAACTCATCGCCGGTAATTTCCAGCTCAGTGGCAGGAATAGGATATTGCAGCGGTGTACCAATTTGAAGCAAATCGTACCTTCTCATAAAAGCCCAGATTGTAGCAATTCCGGCACCTAGATCAAGTTCAACACTGTATTCGTAATGCAAAGCATCTTCAATGGCCTGAGCTGAAGCAGGAACGTCAGGCAAACCGCCAACAGTAACACGAGGAGATGCATTTAAGTAACCGGCAGCAGCATCAAGATTTCCTAAACCTAATTCGCATTCTGCCAATATGTATTGAATTTCAGCATACAACATCATATGAACATCGAGTCCTGCCAAATTCACAGTGTTACTCTCATTGTTATATCGCTGACGTGTATAGTTGGTAAACAATCCCCTGTTTCTACTTTCATTCAAATATCCGAAAGCATCGGTATATCCGAAATAGTCTGCGCGTAAATCATCGGTAACCATTGGTCCTAAGATAGCTGGGGCATCAGGATAAACCGTTGGATAATCAGGATCCATAAGGTGATTAATTTTAATATCCGGAGGTAAATATCCGGCTCCGTCACTTAAAATTGAGATAGACCAGTCCTGGTAGTTATTCCACAGTACATCCTCTAATACAGGAGGCGCCCAGTCTTCAGTAATTCCGTTAAGCGCATGGGTTTTAATGGCTGCAAAATCAAGTGCTTGTCTTTCAGCATCTGTTCTGGCACCGGCCATCATAAATCTTGCTTCATAAGAATTAGCCACTTTTACAAATTCAGTTGCATCAATAGAATAACTACTGTGCACATCGAAAGTAAAATTAGAAGTTGAGCTTGCCAAAGAAATCGCTTCGTCGATTGTTTCAATTGCTTCAGCCAGTAAAGCTTTATAATCTGACGATTCTACCGGAAGTTCACTTTCATAATCTACAATATATCCTTTATCGTACATCATCGACAAGTAACCATATGCAAATCCCCTCATAAACAAAGCTTCTGCTTTAAGTTTATTGGTATAATCAGTACCGTCAATAATCATTTCCATACCATCAACATCAATAATCTGAAGTATGGTATTTGTAGTTGCAATAACACTGTTAAAGGTTTCCCATGGTATTGCAATTGGATTCAGGTTTGCATAAGTTGGATGGTTATTAATCCTTAACCTTGGTTCTTCAGTCCAATCCCAAAAACCGGCATATGCATTTGTTGTTGTCATTTGGTCAGCATAACCATCAATATGAACTCCATACCAACCAACGTGTTCAGCCAAGCCATCATTAATCGCTCCGTCCAAAACACTCTTAACGCTTATTGCGTCACCTAATGCTTCTTCAACCCCCGGATCGTTGTAGTTCTCAATATCCAGGTTGGTACAAGCTGTGAATAACAGGGCCGTGCAAAATATTGCGGCACCTATTTTATTTATAATTTTTATCTTCATCATTTATTTCTTTAAATTAAAATTTCAATATCACAGTTCCTGAGAATGTCCTGTAATTGGGATAAGCAAACTCATCTAATTTAAAGTTTGTTGGGTTTGTACTAATTGCAACTTCCGGATCCCAACCAGAATATTTTGTCCATGTAATTAAGTTCCTACCTGTTACACTAAAAGTAGCACCTTTGAAAAAGTCTAATCCTATATTACTGAATGCCTTTGCGCTAACGTTATAAGCTAAAGATAATTCACGTAATTTTACAAAAGTTCCATCTTCAACATAATAATCGAGCGGATTAGATTTGTTGTAAAGTGCCGAAGATCCGTTTGAATAATTAACATGCTTACCTCCTGCACAATATGTTTCCAAATCTTTATGTCTTTCGTTATAATACATCAACTGTTTTGTATAGTTATAGATGTCTCCTCCCTGCTGCCAGTCGAGTAATACATACAATGTCAAACTATTAAAGAAAGTGAAGGTATTTGAAAAACCCAGGTTGAAATCGGGGTTGGTGTCTCCCATTTTATCTACAACTGCAGTACCGTTTTCATCTGTAATTAAGAGAGGTTGCTCATCGGCAGTACCAATTGTATTAGCTCTTACAATGTGTCCATATTCATTCACTATATAATCAGCCAATGGATGAGTACCGCCATCGTTAACTACCATACCAGCTTCGTTAACAATCAAATCGTCGAGTGATTTGGCCATAAGATTACCATACATAGTACCATATGGAAGACCTTCTTCAACCCTGAAAATATTGATTGCTGTACCAGAAGTTTCTCTGGTAAATGCAGGCATTCCTCCTAAGTCACTAATCTCCTGAGTAATTTTATCCCAGTTAAAGTTGAAATCCCATTTAAAGTTTTTATGATCAACTACATTACCGCCTAAAGAGAACTCAAGTGCAGAACTTTTAATATTACCAAGATTCACCCACTGATCAGAGAATCCTCCGTAAATAGGTTGAAGAGGTCTTGATATAATATCGTTTTTGGTATTCGACATTGCGTAGTTGGCTTCAAAACTCAACTTATTAAATAAAGTTGCATTTAAACCAAATTCCAATTCGCTAATGTCGGGCGATTTCAAGTTAGCGTTACCCAGCTGTTGTGGTTTTGGTCCGGCCGAAGTTACAGTATATGTTTCGTACTGTGCACTAAATGAAGAAGGACGACCACCGGCAACACCATAAGAAACCCTAAGTTTTAATTCATCAACATTAGGAATAGTTACATCTTCTGATAAACGATAAGCAGCTGATCCCCTGTAATAGGTGTGTCTTCTTTCATTCTCACCATAAAGTGAAGATCCGTCATTTCTGACCATTGCTCCAACAATAAATTTATCAAGATAATCACCATCAACACTTAAGAAAAAGTTTTCAGCTTTATCTTGTCGCTGATATGATGACATTTCCCTTCCTGATACTCCGGTATTATCCAAATCGTAAACACCGCCAATAGCAAAATTATATCCGTAAGCAGAATTCCTCTCATATTTTCTGTCTTCCACCATATATTTGGCAACAGCTGACAGGTTATAATCTCCAAACGCCTTCCTATAAGCTAATGAAACATCATAAACCAATGCCTCGCTTTTAGAATCAGTAATTCGCATAGAACCATTGTTTCTTGTAATATCAGAAATTGGTGTTTCATATCCTTTTGGGAAATATGTTAATGCATCATAATCTGATCTATCGTAAGAAACACTAGCCTTTGCTACTAAATCCGGAGAAATATCATAAGAAAGATTTGCTCCTCCCAGAAATCTGTTACGAGTAAATGTTCTCTCACTGTTTCCTCCTACATACAATGGGTTTTGCCAGTTTGAACCCTGAATTTCGTATCCTGTTGGGCTGGCCACATAATCACCGTTTTCATCCTTTTCAGTTAGATCGATAAAAGGTTCACACATTAAAACAGAATAGAAGAAGTTATCTCCCTGACCTTGCTCAACAACACTGTTTCCTGAGTTTATTGAATACAAAACCCTTACCGCAGCAGTAAACTTATCGGTTGGCATAATATCGAAGTTGGCCCTGAAGTTTTTCCTTTTTACCGGCTCCAGGTTTTCCATTGCTCCACCCTGTACATTATTATCGAAAGAAAGATAATATTTGTATTTATCAGCAGCTTGTTGCAACGATACGTGAGTACTGTAATAAGGTTGGCTGGTAAATACATTGCTTAAGTTATCATACAGTTCCGGATATTCGTTATCGAATTTCATATCTGTATCCAGAACTCTGGAACCTCCAACCAAAACAAAATCACCATTAGCATCCAAAGCATAACCATGATGTGTTGCCACCGGATAATCTCTTGCAATTTGAGAGAAACCATATTCCTGCTTGATAGTCACAGTCGGTTTTGCATTTCCGGCACCGGTTTTAGTTAAAATCTGGATAACTCCGTTACCAGCTAACGATCCATACAATGCAGATGCTGCAGCACCCTTAACAACCTCAATAGAAGCAACATCTTCCATATTGATGTCATTTAAAGAACCATCAGTAATAATTCCGTCAACAATAATCAAAGGATCTTGTGATCCGGAGATGTTTGTTGAACCCCTTAATCGAATTGAAGCATCTGAAGATGGGTTACCCGATGGATTAACAATTCTAACACCGGCAACTTTACCCCTCATCGCATTTGCAGCGTTTGTGGCAGGCACCTGATGTATTTCATCCTCACGCACTTTGGCAACTGAAAATCCAAGTTTTTTGGTTGCAGTACCTGAGGCAACACCTGTTACAACCACTTCATCCAAACCAAATACATCGGATTGAAGAGCGATACTAAAAGATGTTTGATTTGCGATGGGAACTTCAATTGTTTGCATTCCAACAAAAGAAACAACTAAAATTTCTGCATCATCCGGAACACGGAGGTTAAAGTTACCATCAATATCGGTAACAGTACCTAACGTTGTTCCCTTAACCATAATTGATGCGCCTGGAACCGTAGTACCATCTTCGGAGCTAGTCACAGTCCCCGTCAGGTCTTTGGTTTGCGCATAAAGCAATTGAGCCCCCATAAAAAGCACAACTGCAAACATCAGCATGATTTTTTTCATAGAAATAGTTTTAAATTAAAAAATTAAACAGCGTTTATATAATATTAAATTTTTTACGTGAAAGAATTCCCCCAAATTCTATTACTCACTAATTACCCGTAACTCCTTAATCATATAGAAGTATTAACATTCATTAACATTTTACAAATTTTGACAAAAAATATTAAAAATCAAAATAAATGCAACTTTACAACACATATTGATAACATACTGTTAAATTTGGCACCAAAATGCGTAAAAAAGGATTCATTACTATTAACAGAAAGGAATAGAATTTATGTTAAAAATAAGTACAAGCTATCACTGTTATAATCGCTTAAGAACAACTTTCAATCTACAAAATTGAAACACCCCACTTTACTCATTGCAAGCGAAAGAATAGGAATCTAACAAACTACTATTTAATTAAATAGAAGAGATAAGGATATTATATAGAAAAACAAATCTTTATAATATTTCCTGAAGTTCGCATATATGACGAATAACACGAACTCCGGTATAATTTGTACAAGAATCAATAGAATTGGTTGAATAATAGACAGCATCTATTCCAAAGTTAACAGCACCCTTAATATCCACATCCCAGTCGTCACCAATCATTATGCTTTGTTTCTTTTTGGCATTCGACGATTTTATGGCATATTCAAAAATCTCACGCCCGGGTTTGGGTATTTTTATTTCTTCCGAGATAAAAACCTTATCAAAAAACGGCGAAAGACCGGCATTTTCAATTTTCTTTAGCTGAACCTCTTTAAATCCGTTGGTAATAATAAACAACTTGTATTTCTTTCCTTTCAAATAAGTCAGAACCTCTAAAGCCCTGTCAACCAATGTGCTTTGTTTTGCCATTTCAGCGAGATAAAAAGCATTGACGGTTTCCGGATCTAATCCGGCAATTTGAAAATGATCGAAAGTTAACTGGAACCGACTTTTTATGAGTTCACGCTTTGTGACACTCCTCTTCCGGTACTTCTGCCACAACACATCGTTATGTTTCGAATAAACATGAAAGAATGTATCAAAATCTAACTGGCCGGATCCAACAAATTTTTCGAAAGTAATAGCCATTGCAGAATATGCATTTTTTTCGAAATCCCAGAGAGTATTATCGAGATCAAAGAACAAATGTGTATATTTTTTATTCTGCTGCATTTTTGCCTAAATAAAAAAATATTTTTGAAATGAATACAGTTATCATTGATGACTACCTTCAACTACGATAACTATTTCGCCCTTTGGAGGATGTGCCTCGTAATAAGCAGCCAGTTCAATTACAGTACCCCGTTTTACTTCTTCAAACATCTTGCTTAACTCGCGGCATACACATGCCATTCGTTCTTCACCAAAAAATTCAGCAAACTGAGTAAGAGCTTTAACAAGACGATACGGAGATTCGTAGAATACCATCGTCCGGGTTTCTTCTGCAAGGATTTTTAAACGAGTCTGGCGTCCTTTTTTTTGTGGCAGAAAACCTTCAAATACAAACTTATCGGTAGGTAAACCCGAAACTGCAAGAGCCGGAATAAGTGCTGTTGGCCCGGGTAAACATTCAACCACAACTTCCTTTTCAACACAGGCACGCACAAGCAAAAACCCGGGATCGGAAATAGCAGGAGTTCCTGCATCGGATATTAAGGCCACTGTATTTCCCTGTTCGATTTTAGAAACAATGGAATAAACCGTTTTATGCTCGTTGAATTTATGATGAGCAGTCAGCCTTTTATCAATTTCGAGATGTTTTAACAGCTTCCCTGAAACGCGGGTATCTTCCGCCAAAATAATATCAGCTTCCTTTAAAACGGAAACCGCTCGCAGGGTAATATCCTGCAAATTCCCAATGGGAGTAGGCACCAATATCAATCTTCCTGCACTATCCATTTGGGAAACGACGTTTAATAAGATTAACAAACTTCAGGCTGGTTTCGGTCTTCTTCCACTTGTAATTCTGCTGAAGATACGAAACTGCTTCCTGTATATTATTCAGATTGTCAAGGTCTGTTACAGCGCAGGCAAATGCATCGGCATTTCCTTCAAATAACTCCCTGATGTATTGATAACGGTCGTTGATACCGATGGCAGCCTGAATACTTTTTACCGGACTGTTAGATATTTTATATTCAAGGTTATTACTGTCGCCCGCAAGCAATTCGTTCACCGATTTTTCTTTTGAGAAACTGTCACCAAGACGTTTTGAAGTAACTTCCGTTTCCTTTTCTTCTTCCAGTTCAACATCTGTTCCTTCTTCTGAAGGTTTAGCTTCCTCTTCTTCTGACTCCGGTATTTCTTCAGAAACCACCTCAGGAGCAGGCTCTTCCTCTATTATTTCAGGTTCCACATTAACAGGTTCTTCTTCCCTACTCTCTTCTTCCGGGTGAATCTCCTCTTCCGGAATTTTCTCTTTATCTGCTTGAAGTAAAACTTCTTCCTTTTTAGCTTCAACCAACTCTTCCTTAACTTCTTCAACAGGTGGAGCCTCAACCGGGGCTGCTTCTTTAACTTCTTCCGGTTTATCTTCCTGTACCTCGGCAACAACTTTTTTAGGCTCTTTTACCACGGTCGGCTTACTAATTTTTTGTTCAGGTGTACCCTTTTGCTCACTGAGAAGATGAATAAGTCGATTCGCTTCCTTGAAACGGCTTCGAATAAATTCATTTTCAAATTCATCGAATCCTTCCGAACCTTTCTCGGCGAAAAGTTCTTCTATTTCAGCAATATCTTTTTGTAAGAATTTCAGTAGCTTTTTATTATCCATTTTGGCAGGAAGTTTTATAAAGTTGGAAAATTATTCGTTGAAATAATTAACGTCACCGGCTTAAATCTTATTTTTGCAAAAGTAGTAAAATCTGAAAGAGTAACGTTGAATGTTTATTGAAAGGGATGTAAACAGCCAAAAAAAAGTTGGCTCAATTGAAGTTGTTGCCGGTTCTATGTTTTCGGGGAAGACCGAAGAACTGATAAGAAGGTTAAAAAGAGCGAAGATTGCCAAACAAAAAGTGGAGATCTTTAAACCGGTTATCGACGTTCGTTACTCTGAAGACGAGGTAGTTTCTCACGATGAAAATGCTATTCAGTCAACCCCGGTTGAAAACTCGGCCAACATTCTGCTACTTGCCAGCGGCGTTGATGTGGTTGGAATTGACGAAGCCCAATTTTTCGACAAAGGTCTGGTTGAAGTTGTGGTAAAACTTGCCAATATGGGTATCAGAGTAATTATTGCCGGACTGGACATGGATTTTAAAGGTATTCCTTTTGGCCCTATTCCCGGATTAATGGCAGTTGCCGATTATGTTACCAAAGTGCATGCAATTTGCGTACGTTGTGGAAGCATCGCACAATTTTCTCACCGTTTATCGGAAAAAGAGCAGGTAGTTCTGCTGGGTGAGAAAGACATTTACGAACCACTTTGCCGCAGATGTTACATTAAAGCCAATGAGTAATGCAAACAATCCCGCTTTCGGAATTAGCCATAATTTTAAAGGGAAAACTGTTTCTCGCTGAAAACTGTAAAAATTTACAGATTACTCATGTAGTTACCGACAGCCGCACTTATTTCGGAGAAGAAAATTCCATATTTTTTGCGTTGAGCGGCCCCGTTAACAATGGGCACGATTATATCCCGCAACTTCAAAAAAAAGGATTAGAAGCCTTTGTAATATCAGAAGAAACAGCCTTAAAAAATGACGCTGCTTTTATTTTGGTAAAAGACACTAAAAAGGCACTGCAAAATCTGGCAGCATTTACGCGTAAACAATTTACATATCCTGTAATTGGCATAACAGGCAGCAACGGAAAAACGATTGTTAAAGAATGGCTTCACGATATTTTATCGGATCATTTTAAAATTGTAAGAAGCCCGAAAAGTTATAATTCGCAGGTGGGCGTTCCGCTTTCAGTCCTTTTAATTAGCGACGAATACAACCTGGGAATTTTCGAAGCCGGAATCTCACAACCGGGAGAGATGGAAAATCTGGAAGCGATTATTTCACCCGAGATCGGAATCCTCACAAATATCGGAGATGCACACCAGCAAAATTTTGGATTAAAAGAACAAAAACTAACAGAAAAGCTGCTTCTTTTTAAAAATTCGAAAAAGCTTGTTTTCAGGGCAGACAACAAAGATATCAGCCAAACAGCCGGGTTATTTTGCGTACAAAACAAGATTGAACAATATAACTGGACCCTGCAAAATAAAGACGCCCTGATCAGGATCAGTGCTAATCAGAAAAAAAACGAAACACTGATCTCGGCACAAACACCGGTAGGAGATTTTAATTTCACCATTCCTTTTACCGATGATTCTGCCATAGAAAATACCTGCCACTGTTTTGCCACCATCGTCGCCATGGAAGAAAATCCGGCTACATTCCTTGCAAATTTTAAACAGCTGCAACCTGTTGCCATGCGTCTTGAAATCAAACAGGGAATCAACAACTGCCTGTTAATCAACGATTATTACAACTCTGATTTAAATTCGTTTGAAATTGCACTTTCGGTTTTAAATCAGCAGGCTACAAAAGGTCATAATCATAAACAGGTTATTTTATCTGACATTTTGCAAACGGGTATTCCAAAACCGCAGTTGTACAAAAAGGTAAACAAACTTCTCAGCGACTGGGGAATAAACAAACTTACCGGAATTGGTTCCGAGATTTACGACAACCAAAACGAGTTTTTTATAAATGCAGAATTTTTCAGGAGCCGAAACGATTTTGAAAGGCAATTTCAAAAAAACACATACAAATCTTCCACTATACTGATTAAGGGTGCACGACAATTTCAGTTTGAAAAAATATCGGCCCTGTTACAGCAGAAAGCACATCAAACTGTTTTGGAGATCAACATGAATGCTTTGATCCACAACCTGAACACATTCAGAGGCCTGTTAAAACCTGAAACAAAAATTGTGGCCATGGTAAAAGCCTTTTCGTATGGTAGCGGCGATGTGGAAGTAGCCCGTTTACTAGAACATCAAAATATCGACTACCTGGCCGTGGCGGTTGCCGACGAAGGCGTTTTGCTTCGAAATGCAGGCATTTTAACTCCGATTATTGTAATGAACCCGGAACAGGAAAGTTTTCAGAATATGGTTGACTACAAACTGGAACCCAATATTTACAGTCTCGAACTTCTTAAAAACTTTGCCAGAACGGTTTCCGAAAACGGGGTATTGAACTTTCCTATTCATTTAAAACTAGACACCGGGATGAATCGACTGGGTTTAAAAACGATGGAGGAAACAGAACCGGTAATTCAATATCTGCAAACAAACAACCTGCTAAAAGTTCAATCGGTATTTTCACACCTGGCAACAAGCGATGAACCTGAAATGGATGCTTTTACACACAGTCAGTTTGAAAAATTTGACGAACTTTCTGCTACAATCGTAAATGCATTCCCCTATAAAATCGACAGACATATTTTAAATTCAGCAGGGATCGAACGATTTCCCGAGAAACAATTTGAGATGGTACGTCTGGGGATTGGTCTTTACGGCATTTCGCAAACCGGATTAGCTCTCGAAAACATTGGCACCTTAAAAAGTACGATTTCTCAGGTTAAAACAGTTACTCCGGAAGAAACAGTTGGTTACAGCCGCAAAGGGCATGTTGAAAAACCTGGCAAAATTGCCGTTGTTCCAATGGGATATGCCGACGGTCTTGACAGAAAACTTGGGAACGGTAACGGATTTGCTTTTGTAAACGGAAAATTTGCACCAATAATTGGAAATATCTGCATGGATATGTTAATGCTCGATGTTACGGGAATAAATGCCTCTCCAGGCGACATGGTGGAATTCTTTGGTCCGCATATCTCCATTACCGAACTGGCCGACAAGGTGGGTACCATTCCTTACGAAATATTAACCGGAATTTCGCAGCGGGTGAAAAGAGTTTATTTGCAGGAATAAAAACAAAAAACCACCTGAAAAAATCAGATGGTTAATCATATTTAGTGTGATAATTTTCTTTATCCAAGTTTGCTGATTCTCTCCAAACGGTTAAGATCGAGAATTCTGATTTTCCTTCCGTCGATAGCAATTACCTTTTCGCTTGAAAAAGTGGAAAGGGTACGTATGGCGTTCGATGTAGTCATATTCGAAAGATTCGCAATATCTTCACGAGAAAGGAAAGCTCTCAGCGTTGTTCCATCGTGCTCGAATCCATATTTGTCTTTTAAAAGGATAAGCGACTCGGCCAATCGTCCGCGGATATGTTTTTGAGTTAGCGTTACTGTGCGGGCATTTGAAAATCCCAGTTCCTTACAAAGTTTACGAATAATCCGATACGAAAAATCACTGTTTTTCAGCGCCCTGTTAAAAATAAATTCCGGGCTAACAGTACAAATCAACGATTGCTCCAAGGTAACTGCGGTACCATTATGTGTTTCTTCTCCAAGCAATGCTCTGTAACCAATTAAACCCAAAGGTTTCGTCATTCGAATAATCTGCTCCCGTCCACCAACACCTTCTTTAAAAATCTTTACCTTCCCTTCAACCAGTAATAGAAATCCGTTCGGTTTATCTCCTTCTTTAAAAATAAATTCGTTCTTTTTATACTGCGAAAGAGAAATATGGTGTTGCAGCTCTTCTTTTTCATCCTGATTTAAAAGATAAAAAATTGACTTAGGGTTCTCAACAATATCTTTTAATCCCGTTTCTGAATTTAACATATAACTCGATGTATGTTTTATAGCATCAAAGCTAAAAAAAAAAGTGAAAATCACTCCTTTTTTAGCGGTTAAATTGCACCCAATTTGAATAATATCGTTCGCAACCCTGACAAAAAGTCAAATAAAACGGGTCAATATCTGGCCACTAACGGCATTTTTCTGCCAAAGCCAAATGCTTTTGAACTTACTCTTAAAATAGGTGCTGCCTGAAATCGTTTATACTCGTTCATATTCACCATTCGTATAACACGCCGTACAACCTGCTCGTCGAACCCGAGTTCTGCAATTTCCATTGGCGATTTATTCAGCTCTATATAGTTAAAAAGCATCTCATCCAGATCTTTGTATTCAGGAAGAGAATCAGTATCCTTTTGGTCTGGACGCAATTCTGCTGATGGAGGTTTTACGATTGTATTTTCAGGAATTACCTCTCCATCCTTGTTCATAAAACGAGAGAGTTTAAATACATCCATTTTGTAAACATCGCCCAACACGGCCAAACCTCCGTTCATATCGCCGTAAAGGGTTCCGTAACCCACGGCACACTCACTTTTATTGGTTGTATTTAACAGAATGTGTCCAAACTTGTTTGAAATTGCCATTACATAAATTCCGCGAGCCCGTGCCTGAATATTTTCTTCAGTAACATCGGGGATTGTTCCTTCGAACAGCGGAGCCAGTGCCTTTTCAAACTGATCGACTGCTCCTTGAATATTTACAACATCGTACTGAATCCCCAGATTCTCGGCTAACACCCGTGCATCTTCCACGCTGTGATCGGATGAATATTTCGATGGCATAAGCAGCACCCTCACATTTTCAGTTCCAAGTGCACGGACGGCCAAAACCGTAGTTACTGCTGAATCGATTCCGCCGGAAAGCCCAAGTGTTGCCCGTTTAAATCCCATCTTGTTGAAATAATCGCGAACACCCAAAACCAGTGCATCATGGATTTTCTCGATATAATCTACCTTAGTCTGCAGTTCTTTTTCCCCCACATTTTGGGTATCAATAATAAGATAATCCTCTTCGAAATATTTCAACTCCTTAATAATCTCACCATTGGCATCGATATAAACCGAGCCTCCGTCGAAAACCAGTTCTGTTTGTGCCCCCACCTGGTTACAATACAAAACAGGGAGTTTATAATTTTTGGCTTTGTTAATAAGAACATTTTTTCGCCACCCTTCCTGGTTATACGAAAACGGCGATGCCGAGAGGTTCACCACAAAATCAGGATTCAGTTTCGAGAGTTCCTCCATGGGCGAAACAGAATAAAGTTTATCCTTACCAAACTCGTTGGCGGTTGGCTGTTCGTCCCACAGATCTTCGCAAATGGTTATGGCAATTTTTTCGCCTTTATATTCCACAATATTAAAATTGCGGTTCGGTTCAAAGTGGCGGTATTCATCAAAAATATCGTAGGTGGGCAACAACGTTTTATTGTGCACACTTTGTATTTTTCCATCGGCCAAAAAGAAAGCAGAATTATACAGATTTTTACCCCGTTCGTGTTTATTGATACGGGGAGCTCCAACCAGTGCCGCAATTCCAACACACACTTTTGCTATTTCGGCAACAGCGTCTTCTGCCTTTTTTATAAACTCCTGTTTCTCGAGTAAATCGTGCGGATAATAACCGGTTACCGAAAGCTCCGAGAATACAACCAAATCAACTCCCTTTTCTTTCGATTCTTTTATTTTGCTGACAATCTTTTCAGAATTCCCTTCAAAATCGCCTATGGTATAATTTAACTGGGCAAATGCAACTTTCATTACGTGAGTTTAAAGTTTAAAGATTAATGTTTAAAGTAATCACGAAACACCAATCTCATTCAATCCTCTTTCAATCTATTCTCCTTGCAAAAGTTCAATTTTTAGTTCAGTTTTGCAATAAAATACGGGCAGAAGCGTATTGATTTAAATTTCTTGTAAAATGAAGGTGCTAAAACATGTTTTTTTGTGGGGGATAATTACCCTTTCTTTTTTTTCGTGTAAGAGGAATCCGTTAAAGGTTGACATCTCGAACATAACCCAGGAAGTTGAGGTAGTACGTTTCGACGACCGGCTTTTTTTTCCTGAAGGAAAAGACACACTGGAGGCGATGGTCGAACTCAGCAACGAATATCCAGATTTTTTCAACCTGTACACTTACAGAATCATCCAGATTGGCGGCATCGACGACGAAAACTTTAAAGAAATGATGAGCCTGTTTTTAACCGACACGCTCATTAACAATGTAAAACAAAAAACCGACTCTGTTTTTTACGACTACCCGAAGCTGGAAAAAGGACTTAAAAAGGCTTTCAAATACTACAGTTATCATTTCCCGAATAAAGAACTTCCAACCATTTACACTTACATTTCGGGATTTAATCAATCGGTTGTAACGGCCGAAAACATTATCGGAATCAGTTTGGACAAATACCTGGGTCGCGATTGCAGTTATTATCAGCAGCTAAGTACCACCCCTCAATATAAGGCAGTGAACATGCATAAAGACAAAATTCTGTCGGATGTTGCTTATGCATGGGGGATTACCGAGTATGAAAATCCCGACCGGGCAACTAACCTGCTGGGCAACATGATACAAAAAGGGAAAATGATGTACCTGGTTGATGCCATGCTGCCCGAAATGAACGACTCGCTAAAGATAGGCTACACCGGACCACAACTGGAATGGTGTGAAATGAATGAACCACAGATGTGGACCTACCTGATTGAAAAGAAAATGTTATACTCATCTAAACGAATGGATATTATCCGCTATGTGAACGATGCACCATCAACCAGCGGGTTCCCTACCGATTCGCCGGGACGCACAGGCGTTTGGATTGGCTGGCGGATTGTTCGTCAGTACATGAAAAAACATCCTGAAATTACCCTGCCCGAATTAATGGATAATTACGATTTCCAAAAGATTTTAAATGAATCGGGGTATAGCCCGAAATAAAACAGTCGCAGTTCGCAGTCGCAGTGGTCAGTATCAGTTGGCAGTTGATTAGAACTTTTCCAAAGTTTCGAACTTTGGAAAAGATTATTAAATGCTAATCTCGAAAATATTATTCTCTAATAAACAACAAGCCCGGCAGAAAAACTACCGGGCTTGTTTCTATCATTTAAAAAATTTCAAAAAAATCGAAAAGTACAAGGCGTAAGCAATTTTGAATACCGGAATTAACTTACGTTAATGAGGATTTCAAATTTTGTGCAACAACGCCGAAATTTTTGATTTTTTAAATTTTACTTATTCCGCTAAAATTTTAATGTTACGATACCACACATCATCACCGTGGTCTTGCAATCCAATAACACCCTCTTTTGCAACATTTGCCCAATCAGGATTTAACCCCGGAAATTTTGAACCTTTCACAAGGTCTTTCCAGTCGTCGGTCCACAAGTGGTATTCAACAACGGTTTCGCCATTCTGACGGTGCCAAACGCTACCTTTATAAACTTCAATTTCTACGGTATTCCATTCTCCTGCAGGTTTTGCGTTTTGTGGAACAGCTGGAATCAAATCGTACAACGAACCGGCCTTACGGTTACCATTTTTTCCTGCACGTGCATCAGGATGTCTTTCGTTATCCAATACCTGCATTTCAGGAGCAGTTTTGTAAACAGGCCATCCTTCGTGTTCTTTTCCTAAATAGAAAATACCGGAATTTCCTCCCGGAGCAATTTTCCACTCTAATTTTAAGCGGAAGTTTGAATATTCTTTGGTTGTAATAATATCGCCACCATCTCTTGAACCGGCTTCTCCCTGCCCAGAGCTTTTACAATGAAGTGTTCCGTCAACAATTTCCCAGCCTGTAGGAAAATGGTCTTTGTTGTTACCACGCCATCCTTCGCTGGTTTTACCATCGAAGAGCAAAACCCAACCTTCTTCTTTTTCTTTTTTAGTTAGTTGATTTAAACCGGCAGAACCTCCTGTTTTTGAACTTTTACATGATATTGTAAAAATAAAGGCGGCTGCCAACAAAAATGAAAATACTTTATTCATTCTAAACAATTTAATTGGTTAAAGATTTAAATTAATTATCGCTGATTGAACGACGAAAGTACAAAAATAAATAATACGGTGTCCGCCGAAATAAAAAAGCTAAATTTTGGTAAAAAACCGTCATCAGGGGATTTTATCTTTACTATTTCGAAACATCTTTTGTATTTTAGAAGTTTAAAGTAGAAATATTTGACCATAAAATATTAATTATGAGTAATGCAACAAAACCAAAAAGAATTGGAATTTTAACTGCAGGAGGCGACTGCCCCGGATTAAATGCCGCGATAAGAGGAGTTGGAAAAACTGCTATTGTTGAATACGGAATGGAAGTTCTGGGTTTTAACGCAGGCTATTCGGGATTGATTAATGGTGATTACATCGAACTTAAAGCCTCTACATTATCAGGTATTTTAACCCTGGGTGGCACCATTTTGGGGACTTCAAGAGAGAAGCCTTTTAAAATGGGGAAAAACGATATCGATAAACCAGAAAAGATAAAAGAAAATTATAAGAAACTTGGATTGGATGCCGTTGTTTGTATTGGTGGAAACGGGACCATGAAAACAGCAAACATGCTGGGAAAAGAAGGGCTGAATGTGATCGGGATTCCCAAAACCATTGATAACGATGTTTGGGGAACCGATGTAACTTTTGGTTTCGATTCGGCTGTTCAAATCGCCACCGATGCCATCGACCGTTTACACACAACTGCCAACTCACACCAACGCGTAATGATTATCGAGATTATGGGCCATCATGCAGGATGGCTGGCATTATATTCCGGGTTGGCAGGTGGCGGCGACATTATCTTACTTCCCGAACTGGAATACAACATCCGCTCAGTTTGCAAAAAAATTGAAGCCCGGTACGAAAATAACAAGCCTTATTCGATTGTGGTAGTTGCCGAGGGTATCGACCATCCGAAAGGAACCTCTGCTGCAAGCCATATTTCTGAGGCCATTCAAACTTATACCGGAATAGAAACACGCGAAACCGTTTTAGGTTATATCCAGCGAGGAGGCTCTCCAACTCCTATGGACCGGATTCTGGCAACACAATACGGAGCTTTTGCAACAAAGGCCATTGCCGAAGGAAATTTCGGAACTATGGTTGCTATTAAAAACAACAAACTTACAACCGTACCACTCGACGACGTAGGAGGAAGATTAAGATTAGTACAACCGCATCATTCGCTGATTGAAAAAGCCCGAAAAATGGGTGTTTCTTTTGGTGACGAATACATGTAAGAAGAATCTGGGATATAATATTAAAAAGCCGTTTTGAGTATTTCAAAACGGCTTTCTGTTTTTATAATGGTAAATGAACCACCTTTTTGGTTTCGAAAAATTCCTCATCGAAATATTCAGACAAATCCTGAACAAAAATACGTTTCCCAAATGGTTTTAGTTCATCTTTTAAATCGCCGCCCTTTAAATACAGAATACCGTTAGGCAAGGCATTAAACTGCGTTTTTGAAATATTTTTTCGCACCCACGGAACAAACTCGGGTAAGCGGGTTACTGCACGGCTAACTACAAAGTGGTATTTTTCTTTTAATTGTTCGGCACGTATTTGTTCAGCAAGCACATTTTTCAGTCCAAGCGAACTTGCCACGCCATTCACAACCTTAATCTTTTTCCCGATGGAATCAACCAAATGAAACTGAACCTCCGGAAACATTATTGCAAGAGGGATTCCGGGAAACCCGCCTCCTGTACCAACATCGAGCACTTTTGTTTTAGGCACAAATCCGGTAAATTTTGCTATTCCCAGCGAATGCAATACATGCCTCTGATAGAATTCGGAAAAATCTTTACGCGAGATTACATTAATTTTCGAATTCCAGTCTGCATAAAGAGGCTCCAGCTCTTTAAAAAGTTCAATTTGTTGTTTACTAAGGTGAGGGAAATATTTTAGAATAATATCCATAAAATGCCTAATCTTTTTGACCAATCTCTGTGGTTTCAATCATTTTAAACAGCATTTCGCGAGCCCTGAATAACTGGGCCTTTACTGTTCCGAGCGGCAAATCTAATTCTTTTGCAATTTCCTCGTACGAAAATTCACGGAAATATCGCAATTCGACCAGTATCTGGTATCGTGGTTTTAATTTTCGAACAACATTCCGCAACAGAATAGCTTTTTGCTGGCGCATCAGTCTTTCTTCAGGATCAGGATCTTTCGACTTCAATTTAATTGGCTCCGAATCGGTTTGATCGTTGTTTTCAATTGAAACATGAACACCTTTTTTCTTTCTCAAAAAATCGATACAGTTATTCGAGGCAATTTTAAACAGCCAGGTACTGAAAGCATAAGTTGGAGAATATTGGTGAAGACTTTTAAATGCCTTACCAAAGGCTTCAAGAGTAAGGTCTTCGGCATCGCTGCGGTTATTAACCATTTTCAGCAACATGAAATAAATGGCATCTTTGTACCGGGTTAACAGGCGGGCAAAGGCTTTTTCATCACCACAAAGAGCGGCTTTCACCAGTTCGTAATCCTGACGAGCCTTTTCCGACAATATTAAACCCTTTTCTTCCATTTTTTCCGATTTTTAGTAGAAAAGTGCCAATAATAAAACAATTTAAAATATGGCATCAACAGACCGTATACTAACGAAGATATGAATATTTTACGTTCATTCAAACGATTTAAGATAATTTTTATGATAAGCAATCGTAATATCAAAAGGATTCCTGCTAAGATTGCCACAAGCGGCCATGCAGGAAAAACAAACAATAAACAAATGATTATCAGGGGCAAATATAAAAGCACACTTAATTCTTCAAAACGAAGTATAAACCTTTTCCATTTCGGTAGGTAACTTTCAATTCTGTTACTCTTTTTCAATAAATCTATATAATCCGCCTTCCCGACCTTACTGTTTTTCTTTATAGCTGTTTCTCCATCAATCGAAATTGCGGTATTCCGTTTCTTAATAAATTGGTTGATTATTAATTCAAGATTGGCATAAGGTTCTTTTATTTTATTTCCGTAACCACCTAAATCAAAGTATTTTTCCTTTTTAAAAGCAATGTTTTCTTCGAAATAAACGAAGGGGATCCTGTTACAAATAAATCCCGCACTTTTAATAAACTGAAAAAAACTCTCAATACGATACAATTTATTGAACATGCCTGAGTCTGGAACAACCGTGGTGTATGCCATCACAATTTCCTTATCGTTTGCCTTTATTCCTTTCAGGCGACTATTGAGCCAGTCTTCACCGGCATCTTTTAATGCAATAGGCATGTACATCACCCAGTTATTACTGGCAGATTTCAGTGCAATATTTTGCGCCAGTTTAACAGAAAATCGTGTTTCCTGGCTCAAGGATGAAAATTTTAATTGCGGAAATCGTTGTTTAAAAAGCCCCAGAACGGGAAGAGTTCCGTCCTGAGAAAAATCATCAATTACAACAAGTTCGTAATTTTTGTTTGACGATTCGAGCAAACCAGGCAAAACCGTTCTCGCATTTTCTTCTTCGTTGCGTACCGCAAACAAAATAGATGTTGGAGCCACCACATCGTTTGCAAAACCCGGTATTTTCAGAGTAGTAAGACGAGCCGAAAATAACAGCAAATAAAACAAACGAAGTATATATACAAATACGAAAGCTCCAAGCACGATTAATTGCACCCGATTTAATATGCTTATATTATCAATAAATTCCTGAACCATTTATGAAAATTAACTGGGAAATGTAAACGCCGACAATACTAACAAAATTCAAATGAAAACCACTCTAATTCTTTGGCTAAATTGTTTACATCAATTAGATTTTATTAACAGGAAGTACATGCTCCTATCTTAATTCAATTCGAGTTAAATAGCTATATTTGCCACTCAATTTCGTGTTAATGAATTTTGAACTACAGCAAACAGAAGATAATTCGCGTGCCAGGGCCGGTGTTATTACAACCGATCATGGTAAAATTGAAACGCCTATATTTATGCCGGTTGGAACAGCCGGTTCGGTTAAAGGCATTCATACCCGCGATATAAAAGACGATATAAAAGCCCAGATTATATTAGGTAATACCTATCATTTATACCTTCGTCCGGGAATTCACATTCTTGAACAAGCCGGAGGTCTTCATAAATTTAATCGCTGGGACTGCCCCATATTAACCGATAGCGGAGGTTTCCAGGTCTTCTCTTTGGGAGATATCCGTAAACTTACCGAAGAAGGTGCCCGTTTTCAGTCTCATATCGACGGATCGTATCATATGTTTACACCGGAGAATGTGATGGATATTCAGCGATCAATTGGAGCTGATATTATTATGGCGTTCGACGAATGCACACCGGGCGATGCTGATTACGATTATGCAAAAAAGTCGCTGGAGCTGACTCAGCGCTGGCTTGAACGTTGTTTTATACAGTTCAATAATACAGAACCAAAATATGGTTACTCACAATGCCTTTTTCCTATTGTCCAGGGAAATACTTTCACAGACTTGCGTAAACAAGCTGTTGCACATGTAAAAACTTTCGATGCCGACGGTTATGCCATTGGCGGATTGTCAGTTGGCGAAACCGAACAGGAAATGTACGAAATGACGGAAGTTTGCACGGCAGATTTACCTGAAAATAAACCGCGTTATTTAATGGGAGTTGGAACGCCGGTTAACATTCTTGAAGGTATTCACCGGGGAATCGATATGTTTGATTGTGTTATGCCAACGCGAAATGGTAGAAACGGAATGCTTTTTACGAGTGAGGGAATCATCAATATCAGAAACAAGAAGTGGGAAAACGACCACTCTCCCATTGATGAAAACGGGACTTCATTTGTCGACCAGTATTCAAAAGCATATCTTCGCCACCTGGTAATTTCGGGCGAAATGCTTGGAGCACAAATTGCCAGCCAGCATAACCTTGCATTTTACATGTGGCTGGTAAAAACAGCACGCGAAAAAATACTAAATGGCGAATTTTTGAGTTGGAAAAACGAAATGGTAATAAAACTAAAAGAAAGACTTTAACAAAAATGAAGTGGTATAAAACAATTGATTTTTATATATCGAAAAAGTTTTTGGGAACCTTCTTCTATGCCATTGGATTAATATTGGGCATTGCCATTGTTTTTGACATTTCGGAAAACCTTGACGAATTTATATCAAAAGATATTCCTATCAGGGATATTATTCTGGACTATTACATGAATTTTATCCCCTATTTTGCGAATTTGTTTAGTCCGCTTTTTACCTTTATTGCTGTTATATATTTTACTTCGAAAATGGCATTTAACACTGAAATTATTGCCATTTTAAGCAGCGGCGTTTCTTACGCAAGATTAATGCGCCCTTACCTTGTTTCTGCTTTTATTATTGCACTTTTCTCCTTTATCCTGGGAAATTTTGTTATACCACCAGCCAATAAAACCATGATTAACTTCCGCGACAAATATATTGGCGGAAGCAGGGTAAGATCGGAACGAAATATACACAGGCAGATTGAGCCCGGTCTTTACATTTACATGAAAAACTTCAACACCAGTAATGTTGGAAATCAATTTACCCTGGAACGTTTTGAAGAAGGAAAATTAAGGGAAAAAATTACTGCACAAAATATCAGGTGGGATGAAAAAACCCAGAAATGGATTATCAACTCTTACTGGAAAAGAGTAATACACGACGATTACGAAGAGCTGACCAAAGGCTACCGAATGGACACTACCCTAAACATGTCGCCAAACGATTTTATGCAATTAAAAAACGAGATGGAAACGTATATCACTCCCGATTTAATTAGAGAAATCGATTTAATGAAAATGCGGGGTGTTAATTACATAGAATGGGAAATTGAAAAACACAAACGATTTGCCAATCCCTTTTCTGCCTTTATTTTAACCCTGATTGGAGCCGGGCTAGCTTCACGTAAAATTAAAGGAGGGCTGGGATTACATCTTGGATTGGGTTTATTATTAAGCTTCTCGTACATACTTTTTATGCAGATTTCAACCGTATTTGCCATTAGTGGGAGCACTCCGCCCGTTGTGGCTGTATGGATTCCAAACTTTGCTTATGCAGTTATTGCCTTCTTTGTATACAAATGGGCTGCCCGCTAGGCAAACGGAAAAAGTTGATTCTTGGAATAATCTGCATCTCCAACATCAAAGTCCTGCAATTTTTCAAACAAAGAATACCATAATTCGAATACATTCTTCCGAAGTTGACGAAAAAGCATACTACTATGCAATGAATTACCTTAGTCATGCAAAAAAATTATAATTTTGCCCCCACTAATTTTAGAAATCAACCCTTCCTAAAAAGGGAATTTTTTATAACTAAAAAAACACTTTATGTCACTAAGAAGTAACGTACTCGATCTTCGAAAAAGAAAGAAAGAAGTACAAAAAGGTGGTGGAGATAAAGCCATTGAGAAACAGGTAAAAATGGGAAAACTCACAGCACGTGAGCGTATCCTGGCCCTGTTAGATAAAAACTCATTTCACGAATACGATTTATTTGTTGAACACGCAGCAAAGGATTTCGGAATGGAAGGAAAAACTTTGCATGGCGATGGCGTAATTATAGGTACCGGTACCATTTACGATAAACCGGTATGTATTTTTGCACAAGACTTTACGGTTGCCGGAGGTTCTCTAGGACTGATGCATGCCCGCAAGATTACAAAAATCATGGACCACGCGTTAAAAATGCGCGTTCCACTTATCGGTATCAACGACTCGGGTGGTGCCCGTATCCAGGAAGGAGTAAACTCATTGGCTGGTTATGGAGAAATTTTCTTCCGTAATACACTGGCTTCGGGTGTTATTCCTCAAATTTCTGTAATTCTTGGCCCATGCGCCGGAGGAGCTGTTTATTCTCCTGCACTTACTGACTTTGTTTTTGTTGTAGAAAACATTTCAAAAATGTTTATTACCGGACCGTCAGTAGTTAAATCGGTATTAGGTGAAGAAGTTTCGATGGAAGAGCTTGGAGGTGCGCGTGTACACGCAGAGGTTACCGGAAACGCTCATTTCTATGCGCAAACCGAACAGGAATGTTTTGAACAGATAAAAACACTGATAAGCTATATCCCTCGTAATAATTCGAGAAAAGCTTTAGCTCACAAACCTAAAGCACCGCTTAAAGGAGTAAAGGTTGAAGACATCGTTCCTGCAGATCCAAGAATTCCATACGACATGAGAGAGGTAATTAAAAGTATTACCGACGGCTCAGAATTTTTGGAAGTGATGGAAGGTTTTGCACCAAATATCATCATCGGTTTCGGTAGAATGAATGGCGAAACTGTTGGTTTTGTAGCCAACCAACCAATGGTACTCGCAGGGGTGCTTGATATTGACAGTTCGGACAAAGCTGCTCGTTTTATCCGTTACTGCGACGCATTTAATATTCCTATTATTACCATGGAAGACCTTCCTGGTTATTTACCTGGAGTTGACCAGGAACATGCCGGAGTTATCCGTCACGGAGCAAAAATTCTGTACGCATACAGCGAAGCTACCGTACCAAAAATAACTATCATTCTGCGTAAAGCTTACGGTGGTGGTTACATTGCAATGAACTCGCGTCACCTGCGTGCTGATTTTGTATTTGCATGGCCAACTGCCGAAATTGCGGTAATGGGACCTGAAGGTGCTGCAAATATTGTATTCAGAAAAGAAATTGCAGAAGCCGAGAAACCTGAAGAAATGCGTCAGCAAAAAATTCAGGAATACAAAGAGAAATTTGCAAATCCATATGTAGCTGCTGCTCAGGGCTATATCGACGAGGTAATTGAACCAAGCGAAACCCGTTCACGCATTCTACATGCACTCCAGGTTTCAGAAAACAAAAGTGCATCAATGCCTGCGAAGAAACATGGTATCCCACCGTTTTAAACTCTTTAAACACAGTTATTATGACAGAAGAAAAAGAGCTTAAAAACCTAATTGTTCAGGGAGCCGTTTATAAAACAACTTATACGAGCAAGTTTGAAAACAGGGAAAACTACACGTCACCTGATCCAAACGAACTCTATTCGTTCATCCCGGGAACAATTATTGATATTTTTGTTAAAACAAAACAAAAAGTAAAAGAAGGTGAAACACTTTTATTGCTCGAGGCAATGAAAATGGAGAACCAGGTTCGAATGCCATTTGATGGTGAGATTGTAAAAATTCACGTGAAGAAAGGTGAGGTTATACCAAACCGCCACCTGATGATTAAAGTAAAACCTGTAAAAATTACAGGCAAATAAATATAAAGAAACCGTGTAAAGATCTTTACACGGTTTTTTTATACAAAAAAGAGGCTGCCAAATGGCAACCTCCAAAAAATCCAAATAAAACTAATCGCGTTATCTATTTAACTACCTTTTCCAAACATTTTCATTTATCATCCAGTTCTCTAATTTGAGTTCTGTTTCATTTTCATTCTCGAAATCAGATGTAGTATATACATTCCACGCATATACATCGGTCATCCAGTTTTCCATTTCAAGCGAAGTATCAGAAATCTCGTTGTAAACAAAACTTTCTGCTGTACTCCAAACATCATTATTGGTCATCCAGTTCTCCATTTCGAGTTTCGAATCCGCTGCTTCTGAATAGTTGAATGCAGATGACTTATCCCAGATATTTTCATCGGTCATCCAATTTTCCAATTGCAATGATGTTTCAACAATGTTTTCATGACTTGAGGCTTTTGTAACTTTCTCTGTTGCGTTAGCTGTTCCTACTGTAAATATTACTGCTATAATAAGTGCAACTGTTTTTAAATTAAATCTAGTTTTCATGTTTTCTGTTTTTACTGTTTCTAACTAATTGTTTGTTTTCAAATTTGCCTTCGTTAAGGACTTTTTTGTTTCTTGTTTTCAATTAATAAGACTATTAACGAGTACAAAGGTTACATCTCGTTTTGTTAAAAAGAATAAAAAAAATGTTAATGAGTTCTTAAGGTCGGTAAACGGCCGGGCTTATCGGTAAATAAAAATACCTCCAGGTAGTTTATTATCGAAATTCATCGGTAAATGGCGAAATATTCCGAAAACTGCCGATCCACTTCCCGACATAGAGGCATAAATTGCTCCCAGTTCGTACAGTTTATTTTTCAGATTCTCAATCTCGGGATATTGCGGGAATACGCTTTTTTCGAAATCGTTTATTACAACCTTTTTCCAGTCTTCTATTGAAACTTTAGCTATTTCGCGCAGGTTAAAAGCCGGTTTTGCAGGAACAATATTCCGATAAGCCTCGGGAGTGCTAACAGAAATAGTTGGTTTAACTATAACTATTTTATAGGCTGATAAATCAATATCAACCGATTCAAACTGATCTCCTATACCATGAGCAAAGATTGGTTTATTGGAGATAAAGAAAGGACAATCGGCACCAATTTTAGATGCATATTGTTCCAATTGCCCGGTAGTTAGGTCCAGATTAAACCACGAATTCAACATCTTTAAAACGAAAGCAGCATCAGATGAACCACCTCCCAAACCGGCTCCAAAAGGAACAACCTTATGTAAATGCAATTTTAAAGGAGGTAAGTGATAATCCTGCCTCAGCAGTTGATATGCTTTAACTACAAGATTGTTTTCGGGTGAGCCGTCAATTTTAATCCCCGATGAAGTAAATTCTGTTTTATCCGACTCAATCATTTCCAGTCCGTCAGCCAGTTTTACCGGGTAGAAAATAGTTTCGAGGTTGTGGTAACCATCGGGCCTTTTTCCAACCACGCTCAACCCAATATTTATTTTGGCATTAGGAAATGAAATCATAGCTCAAAAATATAAAAGCCACCCGAATTACAGATGATTATTTTTATTTAAATGAAACTGAATATTATCAATAAAATAAGTTATAAGTTAATTTTGTGTCAGATTGAAAATATATTAGTAATCTTACTGCACACAAGTATTTTATTGCATTAATAATATACCAACTTGACAGTTGAACAATTTTGTTTTTATATTTTGATATTGCGAATTACGAATAGTAGATAAATTTATAATACTCATGAGAAAAATAAATAAAGTTCGAGGTAATTGTCTTTTTACTTCAGAACAACTAACAGCTCCCTGCCTTATTAAAAAGCTCCGTTACAAATTCTATGTAATCGGACTTTTATTACTGAGTCTTTTACCATTTACAATGAACGCTCAAAATGCATCAATTCCTAAACCTGAAGATGTGATCGGGTTTGAAGTTGGTTCCGACTTTCATTTGGTGAATTACGAACAGTCGATCAGTTATTTTGAAAAACTGGATGCAGCCAGCGATATGGTTCAAATGAGATCGGCCGGAAAAACTACTGAAGGAAGAGAGTGGAAATATGTACTAATCTCATCCCCCGAAAACTTAAAAAATATAGACCACTACAAAGAGATTTCGCAGAAACTGGCCCACCCCGAAAATCTAAGCAGAGAAGAAGCCCGAAAACTCGCTGAAGAGGGTAAAAGTATTGTAGATATTAGCGGAGGGTTACATGCTTCTGAAATTGCCGGATCGCAGGATATGATTCCACTTGCTTATGAAATTTTAAGCCGGTCAGGCGAAAAAAAATATAAAGCAATTCTCGATAACGTTATTCTTGTACTCTGGCCATCACTTAATCCCGACGGGCAGGATATTGTTTCGGAATGGTATCTGGGGAATTTAGGAACGCCATACGAAGTTGCCAGAATTCCATGGTTGTATCAGAAATATGTTGGTCACGATAATAACCGCGATGCATATATGCTAAACATGCTCGAATCGAGAGTAGTTGGAAGAACATGGCGCGAATGGGAACCGAATATAATTCATGTACTTCACCAGACAGCACCATTCCCTACACGAATTTGGCTGCCACCATTTGCAGAACCGATAGCTGCTCAAACTCCGCCAATTGTTGCACGCGAGGTAAACATGATCGGTATGGCAATGGCTCAGGAACTTGAAACTGAAGGATTACCGGGAGCTACACACATGGGACAAGGTTTCGATGCCTGGTACCCAGGTTATATCGATTATCTGCCGGCAATGCAAAATATTCCATCTTTCTGGACCGAAACAGCTCTGTATAATTATGCAACTCCACATTTTTATACAATCAGAGATTTTCCGAAAGACAAAAAAGATTTAAGAGCCGGGTCGCTTTATTCAAGTCCATGGAAAGGAGGCTGGTGGCGCATTAGCGATGCAATGAAATATATGCAGGTAGCTAATATTGGCGTCCTTGATTATGCTGCCAAGTATAAAGAAACATTGTTGTTCAATAAATACCAGTCGGGAATTACAACTATCGAAAAATATAAAAAAGAACCTCCCTACGCCTATTTTATCCCTCAAAAACAGAGAGACAATATGCGTCCGGTAGAATTATTAAGGAGACTGGCGTTTAATGGAATCCGGATTTCGCAATTAAGTAAAACCGTTACCTTCGAGGGCATCACATATCCTGAAGGAACATGGGTTATCCCAATGGATCAGGAATTTGGAGAACTGGCAAGAGAATTATTAGACGAACAGGTTTATCCCGACTTAAGAGAATCTCCTGACGGACCGCTGGAACAACCTTACGATGCCGCCGGATGGACATTGCCATACCAGATGGAAGTTCAGGTAAAAGCAGCAATGACCCCGCTAACAGGGGAAATAAGAAATGCTTTAAATCCGGTATCAGGCGAAATTATTGAGCCGGCAGATAAAATCGATTCAGACTTTGACAAAGCAGACTTTGTTCCCGACGCAGGATTTAATACCAATGCAGTTGCTGCCGGTATTAAACCATTACCCGGTTCACTTAAAGGAAGCGGAAGTATTCTTTACGTTGATCCAACAGAAAATAATTCATTCAGGGTGTTGTCGGAAGCTAAAGAAAAGGGGTTGACAATCATTTACAATCATGATAAAAACAAGTACGGAATAAAAGGTGCCGGTCGCAGCCTGATGCAGCAATGGGTGGATGATTATGCCATAAACGGAGAATTAAGTTCTCAGGACTCTGAAACGAAAGTAAAAACCAGGGTGGCCGTTTACCGACCATGGACAGCAAGCATGGATATGGGCTGGGTTCGTTGGCTACTTGATAATTTTGGAGTTGAATATTCCTCAATCAGAAATGCTGATTTTTGGGCAGGTAATCTGAACGATCGTTTCGATGTAATTGTAATGGCTTCAGAATGGCCGGGGACCATTCAGAACGGGTTGGAAGCAGGTTCGGCTCCTCCACAATACACAGGAGGTTTGGGAGAAACAGGAAGCCGCAATCTCAATAAATTTGTTTCTAACGGAGGAACATTGCTTTGCTTAAATCAGAGTACTGCATTTGCAATTAATGCCCTTCACTTACCGGTTAAAGATGTTGTAAAAGGTGTCGACCGATCTAAGTTTTTTACCGGAGGATCGATTATGGAAGTAACCTGCAACAACCAACATCCAGTAATGGCCGGCATGGCTGATTTATCGAGCATATTTGTTTACAGGAGCCCGGTATTTACAACCCTGGAAGATTTTGAGGGAGAAGTATTGGCTCGCTATCAATCGAAAGGTTCTCCGCTCCAATCCGGATTTTTGGTAGGTGAAAAATATCTGAATGACAAAGCAGCTGCATTAGACGTAAAACACGGCAATGGGCATGTGTTGCTTTTCGGATTTCAACCACAATGGCGCGGCCAGCCGATGGGCACTTACAGAACCTTATTTAACGCATTGCTTTATGCAAATGATCTTGCCAAAGATCACAAACCATCAGAAGACTGGTTAATAGTAAAGACTGTACCTGAATCAAAATAAGAACAAAAAAAATCGGGTAGACAGGAGAATTACTTCCCTATCTACCCGATTTATTTTTTTATGCTTCTAAATTCTTATAAGCAACTCTTTATTACTTAGGAAAGACCTCGTATTCAGCAGGCGAACCACAGGTACAAATCAAATTCCTGTCGCCCCAGGCATTATCAACACGTCCAACCGGAACCCAGTATTTATTTTCACGGATCCATTCAAGCGGATAAGCTGCCTTTTCTCGCGGATAAGCATGTTCCCAAGTATCAGCACAAACACTTTCAGCAGTGTGTGGTGCATTCTTCAATACATTGTCCGTTTTATCTGCATCACCGCTTTCAATTTCTTTCACTTCAGCAAAAACAGAGTTCAAAGCACCGATAAACCGATCGAGTTCTGATTTCGATTCACTTTCTGTGGGCTCAATCATTAAAGTACCATGAACAGGGAAAGACAATGTTGGTGCATGGAAACCATAATCCATTAAACGCTTGGCAATGTCTTCTTCTGTAACTCCGGCTGAAGCTTTTAAATGACGGCACTCCAGAATCAGTTCGTGTGCAACACGGCCGTTTTCACCGGTATATAATATTCCGTAATTGTCTTTTAATGCTGCTGCAATATAATTTGCATTCAGAATGGCAACTTTTGTGGCTTCTGTCAATCCTTCAGCACCCATCATTTTTATATAACCGTAGGTAATCGGCAGTACCGATGCACTACCCCATGGAGCAGCAGAAACAGCTGTAATTCCAACATGTCCGTTATTCATGATTGGGTGAGACGGGAGGAATTCAACCAGGTGACCGGCAACTCCAATAGGACCAACTCCTGGACCACCACCACCATGAGGAATAGCAAATGTTTTGTGAAGATTTAAATGGCACACATCGGCACCGATCATTCTTGGATTAGTAAGACCAACCTGTGCATTCATATTGGCGCCATCCATGTAAACCTGTCCCCCGTTGGCGTGGATAATTTCACACATTTCAGTGATCGACGATTCGAAAACACCATGAGTAGACGGATAAGTGATCATAAAAGCAGCCAGGTTATCTTTGTATTCTGCTGCCTTTGCTTTTAGGTCATCCATGTCGACATTTCCACGATCGTCGCATTTAACTACCACCACTTTTAATCCGGCCATTACAGCACTTGCCGGGTTTGTTCCGTGCGCCGAAGCAGGAATCAGCACCACATCGCGCTCTCCTTCTCCCCTGCTTTTGTGATATTCGTGAATAACCATCAATCCAGCGTATTCTCCGGCGGCTCCTGAATTTGGCATCAGACTGATATCTGTCATCCCTGTAATTTCAGAAAGATCGCGACGAAGTTCTTCCATCATCTCGTGGTAACCGCGAGCCTGATTTTTTGGGATAAACGGATGCAAACCGTTAAACTCTATCCAGCTTAAAGGAAACATCTCGGTGGCCGCATTCAGTTTCATGGTACACGATCCCAACGAAATCATCGATTGTGTTAACGAAATATCTTTTTTCGCCAATCGTTTGATATAACGCAGCATCTCGGTTTCCGAACGATATTTATTAAATACCTCTTCGGTCATAAATTCCGATGTACGCTGATATTTTTTATCGATATTAAATCCTTCGGGATATTCGTAGGCAACCTGCCACTTTTTATTGGCTGCTTTTGCAAATACCTCAACAATCCACCCAATATCCTGAGGATTGGTTGTTTCATCGATACTGATACCAACATCGCCGTTTTCGAAGTAACGGAAATTCATTTCCAGCTCATGCGAAAGCCACTCAATATCTTCGCGCATCACATATTTTGGCAAAGCAAAACGAATGGTATCGAAGAAGTTCTTATTTACCTGGGTGTACCCAAGTTTTTCAATCTCAACTGCAAGGAAAGCAGCAATATTGTGTATGCGTTCGGCAATAACTTTAACTCCTTCCGGTCCATGATAAACGCCGAAAAATCCAGCCATAATTGCCAGCAAAGCCTGTGCAGTACAAATGTTTGATGTAGCTTTTTCGCGTTTGATATGCTGCTCGCGGGTTTGCAAAGCCATTCTTAAAGCACGATTTCCGTGCAAATCTTTTGTAATCCCGATTATACGTCCGGGCATAGTTCTTTTGTATGCTTCCCTGGCAGTGAAAAAGGCTGCATGCGGGCCGCCATATCCCATCGGAACTCCAAAACGTTGCGAGCTTCCAAAAACAATATCGGCACCCCATTCTCCCGGAGGTGTTAAAATTGCCAATGATAATAAATCGGCAGCAACTGCAACTTTAATTTCCTTTTCATGTGCTTTTTCAACTAAATCTGCATAGTCGATAATTTCACCATCAGAATTGGGATATTGAACAATTACACCAAAAACATTCTCGTCGAACGTAAAATCTTCTTTAGTCATAATTTTCAAATCGTAGCCCAGAGGCAATGCCCTTGTTTTAAGGACATCATGTGTTTGAGTCCACATTTTTTCGTCAACAAGAACAGTGTTAACACCGGCTTTTACCATTTTTCTGGAGCGCAAATTGGCCATCATTATCATGGCTTCTGCGGCTGCAGTCGACTCGTCGAGTAACGAAGCATTGGCAATATCCATCCCTGTTAAACCAGAAATCATAGTCTGGAAGTTCAACAATGCTTCCAACCTACCTTGCGAAATTTCTGCCTGGTATGGAGTATAGGAAGTATACCAAACCGGATTCTCAAGCACATTTCTCAAAATTACTGCCGGAGTAATGGTATCGTAATACCCCATTCCGATATATGTATTGAAAACTTTATTTTTTGATGCTAAATCCAGGATCCGTCTGTAATATTTTCTCTCCGATAATCCTTCGTTTAACTTTAAAGGTTGTTTCAACCGGATATTTTCAGGAACAGTTTGTTCCAGTAATTCTTCCATCGAAGAAACACCAATAGCGTTAAGCATTTCTGCTATCTCATTATCTCGCGGCCCTATGTGGCGGGTTACAAATCTATCCACTGACATTTATACTATTTTTTGTTGTTATTTTTTCTTTGCAAGTATATGAACTGTACGTCTTTCAAAAAATGATTTTAAACCATTACAACAATCATGTTAAAAAAGGATTAGAACTTTTTTCAAAACCAATTGAGGTTTCCGGTCCGTGTCCGCAATAAACTGTTGTATCATCGGGCAGAACAAAAAGTTTATTTCTAATATTCGATATCAAATCGTCATAGTTTCCTCCCGGCAAATCGGTGCGACCGATACTTCCATAAAAAAGCACATCGCCTGCCACAAGAAATTTATCGGCTTGGCTGTAAAAAACCATGTGTCCCGGAGTATGACCGGGAACATGGATGATATCCAGCTCTGAATTACCAAATCTTAATTTTTCGCCTTCCTCCAAAAAATGATCGATGGGCTGAACCGGCTCCATTTGGAATCCAAACAATTTAGCCTGTTGTTCAGCTCTTTCAATCCAGAATGCGTCATCAGCATGAGCAAAAAAAGGAATTTTATATTCTTTCCGAATAAACTCAACTCCCAGGATATGATCGAAATGGCAATGTGTATTCACAATTTTTTCCGGCTCAAGATTGTTCCTTTCAAGGTAATATTTTATTTCATCCTGTTCTTCGCCGTAATAAAAACCCGGATCAATCAGAATACACTTTCCCGTTTCATCAGAAAGAACCAGGGTATTTTCACCCAGCGGATTAACTACAAACTTTTCAATTTTAGTCATAATTAACTGTTTACAGTACCTTTTAACATAGGAACAAAAACAAAACCTCCATGTTTTTTTGAAGAAAACTCATCTTCAGCAACCCGTGTAATTTCGTACATTTCCTGCCGGCCCTCATCTCCAACGGGAACGATCATTTTTCCTCCAATTCTCAATTGCATTTTTAAATCTCCCGGCACAAAAGGAGCACCGGCAGTTACCAGTATTTTATCGAAAGGCGCAAAATTAGGAAGACCCTTATAGCCATCGCCAAAAAAGCAGGCCGGCGAATAGCCAATAGATGGTAAAAACTTTTGAACCTTCATGTAAAGCTCGCGTTGCCTTTCTATTGTAAAAACCCTGGCGCCCAATTCAAGCAATACTGCAGCCTGATATCCCGAACCTGTTCCGATTTCCAGAATTTTATCGTTCTTCTGTACATCGAGCAAACTTGACTGGAATGCAACAGTGTACGGCTGAGAAATTGTTTGCCCGGCACCAATTGGAAAAGCCTGATCTTTATACGCAAAATTTATAAAGCCGCTCTCCATAAACAAATGTCGTGGCACCCGGCCAATGGCCTCCAGTACCCGATCGTTTCTTATTCCTTTAATTTTCAATCCATCAACCAATCGCTTGCGTAAACCTTGATGGCGGGGAGTGTCGTTATACATTGCTAAAATCAATAATGCGCAAAATTAATCGAATTACCATGTTTTTTTCATACTTACAGCCAATGAATATTAACATTTAACGTTGATAAATTAAAAGACTGGTATATTTTTTGTCTGAAGCTGTATTTTATATTTGTATCACTAACCGTAAATTTTGCGCAATATGTTGAACGTCGGATTAATAGGAAGCACAGAAATTCTCGAACCTTTTGTTACAAACATCAAAAAAAATAACGAGATAAACGTGATTGGAAAAGCTTCGGTTGGAAGTAGTACCGAACTTGATGGATTTCATTTTTCGATACCTGAAATTAACCGTGTTGAATTAATCGAACGGGCTGACATTATTCTTATGGACAGCTCAACACCACTCCCTTTTAAATTAATGCGGGATATTATAAAAAAATCGAAACATATTTTTTGCGTCGAGTATCCTGAACTCAGCATTGACGAGTGTACCGAGTTAAATAAGCTAATAAACGAGTCGCAATCGATAGTACAGGTTACAAATCCGTATTACTTTACGCCGGCAATTCAGTGGATGAACAAGAATATCAGCACCCCGGCATTTATCGATTATTCAAATTTCGAAAGAGACGTAACGGATTGCAAATCGCTATACCCCATGCTTTTAATGCTGCTCGGAACAACCGGCATTAGCCCTAAAAAAGTTAATGCAATAACATTCCCCGGGTACAACAATTCAAAATTCACTAACGTTCGGCTTGAGTTTAGCGATGCCTCTGTGGTGAACCTTAATTTCGGCTGTCTTGAATCGCTGAACGAATTCAAAGTCAGAATTTATTCCGACAACCAGTTTGCAACATTAAACTTCTCGAAAAACAACTTTCTTTGCGATAATCAACCAATCGATTTAAAAAGTTACAGCAATATTGACGAACTCAAAGTCTTTATCGATGCCATTCAGAAAAAAGCAAAAAAAGTGTCGTGTTTGGAAGATTACCTGATAGCAATGCATGTGGCAAATAAAATAAACAAAAAGATTGTACAATTTTCCATTCATTAATCTTTACTTTAAACACAGTTTGCCGCAATATTTTATTTTTGCCACCGTTTTAACAAAGAATTGCATTGACAGACACCTGACTTAACTACAAGGCATGAATAAAAGCTGGCAGGTTGCCAAATATTTATTTTTCGATTTTTTTGCTGCGGCGATGGCCTGGGCGACCTTTTATGTCTATCGAAAAGAAGTCATCGAACCACAGTTCTTTAATGGCTGGGATGTTCCTTTCGAATTAACCCCAAAATTCTTTCTTGGGCTTATTTTTATTCCTGCATTCTGGATAACCTATTATTACATAACCGGGTTTTATAAAAATATTTACCGGCGTTCGAGACTACTTGAACTTGGACAGACTTTTTTAACAACATTGGTTGGAGTAGTACTTATTTTCTTTGCCTTTATTCTCGATGACTGGATTGGCTCTTACAAAAACTATTACCAGTTGTTCGGAGTTCTGCTTGGGTTGCATTTTTCTTTTACATACCTCTTCCGGTTAATAATTACTACTCAAACCATCCACAAAATTCATAGCCGCAAAATTGGGTTTAATACACTGATAATCGGGAGTAACGAGAAGGCTGTTAAGGTTTATGAGGAAATGTCGAGCCAGTTGCGTCCGGCAGGAAATAAATTTGTTGGCTTCGTTGATGTTGCAAACAATAATAACAACAAATTGAGCAAATACCTCGAGAACCTTGGACAGGTAAAAGATATCTCCAATATTCTGGAAAAATTAAATATCGAAGAGGTTATTCTTGCGCTGGGCGCAAAAGAAAAAGATAAACTGAGCGAAATTCTCACCATCATTGAAAACCGCCAAATAACTATCTGGGGAATTCCTGACTTGTACGATTTGCTTACGAGCATGACCAAAACAAATACCATTTTCGGCAGCCCGCTAATAAAAATTAGTAACGGATTAATGCCCGGGTGGCAGGAAAACACAAAACGATTGATCGATGTTTTGTTTTCGCTTATTGCAATTGTCCTTTTTTTACCCGTGTTTCTAATTCTGGCAATTATTATTAAAACCACCTCGAAAGGACCGCTTATATACAAACAGGAACGAATCGGACGTTTTGGAAAACCGTTTTACATTTATAAACTTCGAAGTATGTTTTCCGACGCAGAAAACGGGACTCCTGCCCTCTCATCGGAGGACGATTCAAGAATTACACCCATTGGCCGTTTCTTACGAAAAACTCACCTCGACGAAATACCGCAATTTTACAACGTTATTGTAGGTCAGATGTCGCTGGTTGGACCGCGGCCTGAACGGGAATTTTTTATAAAACAAATTATTGAGCGGGCTCCGCACTACACGCATTTACACAAACTCCGACCGGGAATTACATCGTGGGGACAGGTAAAATACGGTTATGCTTCAAATGTTGATGAAATGCTGGAACGGCTTACCTATGATATGATGTACCTGAAAAACATCTCGCTGTACATCGATTTTAAAATTCTGATTTACACCATTATGGTAAGCATTAAAGGAAATGGGAAATAAGCCAACACCATAATCATCTATAAACAATTATTTCAACTCAAATTTTTTAATCACTTTATAAATCGGCCCCTCAGGACGAAGAATGCTTTGATATAAGATAAACTCGCTTACATGTACTTGTTGGTAATCGATTTCCGTTAATTCATTAACAATCGAAAAAAACTTCGATTTGTTCTGCAGATATTTGATTCGGCCCAATGTAAGGTGCGCCTTAAACGGTTTTACTTCTTTCTCAAAACCGGCAGCTACTGCACATTTTTCGATTGTCTTTGCAAGTTGAATTAAAGTTTCCGACTCATCAATTTTTACAAACAAAACACGGGGCTGACCTTTGCTCTTAAAATAGCCTGTTCCTTTAATATTTAAATCAAACCGATTAATGTTACCTGACAATTCATCAAAACAATCTACCAGCTCATATAATTGTTCGCGGGTTGTATTTCCAAAAAATCGCAGGGTTAAATGAAGATTGTTAGTATCCACCCAGTTTATTCGCTCGTTCCAAAAGGTCTTTTTTAAGCGATTCATCTGCTTAAGAATTTCCTTTCCCGGAACAATTTTTATGGCAACAAAAGTTCTGATTTCCTTTTTCATTCGTTTATAATTCAAATTTTTTAGAGAAACTCATGTAACTCGCACAATCATGTTCCGGTATATTAAAAAGGCTATTTATTCTGCTCGTTTCATCGACAATACGTTATATATAACCTAATTCAATCAATACAACAATTTCTTCCAGTATTTTATCCTCTTCTTCCGGATCATATTCATCCTTAAGATTATTTTTAAAAATTCGAGCTATACCCTGCCAGAACACAGCGCTCATTCCTCCCCTGAAATCTTTTATTATCGAATACGGAGTACGTTCTGTTTCCCGATTAATCAGTTTCAACAAAATACGGCCGTCGGTAATCGACCACTTTTTCATTTCATCCAGATGCTTATCGAGCAACTCTTTTTCCAGTTGTTTCATCATCTTCCGGCGTTCCTTTTGACTTTCCGTAGCATAATACAAGGGTTCGTATTTTTCAAGTAATTTACGCGCTTCAACAGCGACAGGATATACTTTTTTCACCTTTTGAACATAGCGCGAATAACGACGGTACTGCCTATTATTTTTGAACTTTCGGTCCGGGAATACAACCACCTCCTTAATATTCTTAAATATTATGGTATCGCCATTTTCAATATAGCCAAAGGTTATATTGGAGGTATCTTTTTCCTGTGCTGTTACTGTAAGTGCAAAGGCGAAAAAAATCAGTATATAAACAAACTTCCTCAACGAAACATTTTTAATAACATAAATGTAGAACGAATAAATCATTTATCAATTATAGCCCATCCAAAGTTTATATCTTTGGCGTGTTCAAACAATATAAGGATAGCAAAGTTAATGGATCTGTTCCTTGCTTGTTTTAATCATTAAACAATTTAGGATATATGAAAACATGTATTCATTCGGAAATAGGAAAGCTGGAAGCTGTTATTATTCACACGCCGGGTTCTGAGGTTGAAAATATGACTCCTAAAAATGCTGAAAGAGCATTATACAGTGATATTCTGAATTTATCGATTGCTTCGAAAGAATATGCCCAGCTATCAGGTGTTTTAAAAAAAATTACAACTGCTTTCGAGATAAAAACATTACTGACCGACATTTTACAAAACCAACAGGCGAGAGATGAATTATTAAATGAAGTTTGCCTGTCGGAACGGATTGAATCATGCTGTGCATTTACGGATCATGATCCAAAAAAACTTGCCGATTTACTGATTGAAGGTGTTGTTCTGGAAAAGAACAATCTCACCAACTACCTGAGTAACGAGCGTTTTTTACTACGCCCTCTTCACAACCTTTTTTTCACCCGCGACTCAGCCATGGGAATGAATAACCACATGTTGATTGGCAAGATGGCCAATCCTGTTCGCGAGCGCGAGTCAGTACTAATGGAAGCAATATTTAAATATCATCCCGACATTGAAACTGAAATAATAAACCCGGGAAAACCAAAAGAAGGGATTGTGGTTAACCGGAACTCTAAAATTGAAGGAGGCGATGTACAAATTGCCAGGAAAGATATTTTTGTTATCGGAACGGGAGTACGAACCAGCACGCAGGGAATCGATTTTATTATCGAAAATATCAAACAACAGAAAAAAGAGAAACACCACATTATTGTTCAGGAATTGCCTGAATCTCCCGAATCGTTTATCCATCTCGACATGGTTTTTACATTTCTGAATGCAAATGAATGTATGTGTTACGCCCCGGTTGTTTTTGGCATGAGCCGTTTCAGGACGATTCATATTGAAATTGAAAACGGTAATGTTTCAAAAATTGAAGAACATGCCAACATCCCCGCTGCGCTAAAAAAACTGGGAATGGATTTGAAGCCAATATATTGTGGTGGCAGCGGCGACACCTGGGTGCAGGAACGAGAACAGTGGCACAGCGGCGCCAACTTTTTTGCCTTTGCACCCGGTAAAATAATCGGATATCAACGAAATGTACATACCCTGGACGAATTAAGTTATAACGGTTACGAAATACTGGCAGCCTCCGATGTTATCGAAGGAAAAATTTCGCCCGACGACTATAAAAAGTGTGTTGTAACAATTGCCGGATCGGAACTGGCCCGTGGCGGCGGTGGAGCCCGTTGTATGACTATGCCCATACGACGAGCGGCAGTAAACTGGTAATTTTTGATTGACCTTTCGATATGTTCTGATTAAATAAATCTGAAATAAAAAATGGCAAAACTGATAAAAAAAGAATGCGCAAATTAAGAAACATAGAATTAGGCCGTTTAACGGTTGAAGAATACAAAAAATCGGAGAAAACCCCGATAACAGTTGTTTTAGATAATATCAGAAGTTGCAATAATATTGGTTCTGTCTTCCGAACTTCAGATGCCTTACTGATTGAAAAAATCTATCTCTGCGGGATTACTGCCACGCCACCGAATAACGAAATCAGAAAGACAGCTCTTGATGCTGAAAAATCGGTTAGCTGGGAATACGTTGAAGAGACGGAAGAGGTAGTTAAAAAACTACAGGGAAACGGCTATAAAGTTTACGCAATCGAACAGGTTGATAACAGCATTATGCTGCCCGATTTTAATCCTGAAAAGGATGAAAAACTAGCACTTGTTTTTGGTAACGAGGTAAAAGGCGTGAAACAATCGGTGGTTAATATTTGCGATGGCAGTATCGAAATTCCACAATTCGGGATAAAACATTCTTTCAACATTTCAGTTAGCGCGGGCATTGTTTTGTGGGATATTTTTCGAAAAATACGATACAAATAATGTGAGTCTTCTGCCTGAATACCTAAACATTCAGTCGCTCCTTTCACCAAAAATATTAGATACATAAAAATTATTATGGCAAAATGTAACCGTATAATTCTTTGATTTTCCTTATCTTTAAGAATGAACGAATTATAAGCGAATGAATACCCCAAAAAATATGCCCGAAGAATTTTTACAATACATATGGGAAAGCCGTCAGTTTATTTCCAAAGATATAGAAACGACACAGGGAGAAACACTCGAAATTTTAAATCCGGGGAAACGAAACACTGATTCCGGTCCCGACTTTTTCAATGCAAAAATCAGGATCGGTCAAACAATTTGGGCCGGGAACATCGAAATCCACAAAAAAGCATCGCATTGGAACCAGCACAAACACCAGCACGATAAAAACTACGATAACGTAATTTTGCATGTGGTTGAAAGTGCCGATGTTGTAATTAAACGAAGTAACGGGGAGCCAATCCCGACATTGATTCTGGAGTATCCACAACACCTTCAACAAAATTACCAGTCGTTGCTCGATGCCCAAACATGGATCGCCTGCGAGGAACAATTTTACAAAATCGACCCTGTAATTCTGCAATTGGGTTTTAACCGGTTAATGATCGAACGACTAGAAAATAAAACAGAGGACATTGTTTCGCGGCTGACACAAAACGACAACAACTGGAACGAAACGTTCTACCAGATGCTGGCACGGATGTTTGGTTTTAAAGTAAATGCCATTCCTTTTGAGTTGCTGGCCAAGTCGCTTCCGATGAGTATTCTTGCAAAGCATAAAAACAGCTCGTTTCAGCTGGAAGCTTTGTTATTTGGAAACTCCGGGTTGCTCAACAATCAACTTTTAGGTGATGAATACTACCTGCAGTTACGGGAAGAATATTCGTTCCTTTACAAAAAGTACAAGTTGCAGGCAATGGAAAGCCATCTATGGAAATTTATGCGTTTGCGCCCGGTTAATTTCCCGACGGTTCGAATTTCGCAACTGGTAGCGCTGATACATCAGTCAGAAGGTTTATTTTCAAAAATTATTGAAATTGATTCCATCGATGAACTAAAAAAACTATTTAAGGTAAAAGCGTCAGAATACTGGGATTCGCATTATAACTTCAACAAATCATCTAAAAACACAACGACCAAAGAGTTGGGAGAAAATTCGGCCAACCTCATCATTATCAACACCGTGATTCCTTTTTTATTTGTTTACGGGGAAAAACAAAACAAGCATTATTTAAAAAACCGGGCACTGGACTTTCTTGAGCAGTTGCCTGCAGAAAACAACTCTGTTATTTCGAAATGGACAAAACTGGGAATAGAAGCACATTGCGCTTTCGAAACACAGGCACTACTTCAACTAAAAAACTGTTACTGCGAAACAAAAAAATGCTTAAATTGCCAGATAGGCGTAAAACTAATTTCAACTTATCAAAATCAGGCCGGTTAAATGAGTACTTCGAGTCAACCATACAATAAATTTCATGAAGTATCGAGTCGTACAATAAAAGTGGGGATAGGACTTCTAACCTCCATTTTAGTGGCCGGTACTGCAGGTTATTATTACATCGAGGACATGACTTTTCTGGACAGTTTATACATGACTGTAATAACCATCTCAACCGTTGGTTTTAAAGAGGTAGGTTCTCATCCTTTATCCGACCCGGGCAAGGTTTTTACTATTGGATTAATTATATCCAGTTTGGGTAGTTTGGCATATGTAGGTTCGAATATGGCTCGGTTTGTTTTTGACGGAGAATTGGCTAACTATATTAAAACGTACAGAGTGGACAAAAAAATCGCAAAATTAAAAGACCACGTTATTATTGTGGGTTATGGCAGAAATGGTGAGCAGGCAGCCATGGAGCTTGAAGAGAACAACGTAGAGTTTGTAATTCTCGACAAACGCGACAACGTAATTTCCAGGGTAAGCGAGAATCCCGAATTGCTTTATATAAAAGGCGATGCAACCCACGAGGATGTACTGGAACAAGCTGGTATAAATCGTGCAAGGGCATTGATTGCAACCACCCCAAACGATGCTGATAATGTGTTTGTTGTACTTACTGCACGCAGTATGAATCCAGGACTAACGGTAATCAGCCGTGCCTCGGAACTGGAAAGCCAGATGAAATTAAAACGTGCCGGTGCCACCAATGTAATCATGCCTGAACGTATTGGAGGACAACGTATGGCCAAACTTGTTCACCAACCCGATGTAGTTGAATTTATCGAATATATATTGCTTCAAAAAACACAGGATGTTACGCTCGAAGAAGTATCGTGTAATAAACTTGCCCAGCGCTTTGTTGGCAAGTCGATTGCAGAATTAAAAGTGAGGGAATCGACCGGAGCAAATATTATCGGAATAAAAATAAGCGGTGCACGATATGTTTTTAATCCCGATCCTCAAATGATACTTTCTCGCAACGACCAGCTTTTTGTTCTCGGAAACCCTGAACAAATCAAGAAGCTGGCTGTAGTAATGGAAAAAGAGGAATGATATTTTTCGGAACAATGCAAAAAACGAAAAATCTTTTTAAATAGCACTCTAATAAGCTAGATTGAGCTTTTTATTATTTTTCTCGATCAGGCATAAAAACAGCCCGTTTCGGAAAACGAACAGGGATGACATTTCACTGACATAAATCTTAAAAAACATTCTAATAACAATACTAAAATTCAGACTATTACAGAAAAAAAACGAGATACAAAGCGCTTAAATTCTCACACAATTAAGGATGAATGAAAAAAACAAGATTTGAATATAAAATAACCCTAATATACTTGCTTCTTGGAGGAGCATGGATTCTTTTTTCCGACAAGTTTCTGTTAACGCTTACCGATGATAAAGAACTGCTTACTAATTTACAAACATACAAAGGTTGGTTCTATGTAGCCTTCACCTCTGTTCTACTCTTTTACATGGTAAAAAGGCACTTGTCGAAAGTGCATAAAGCAGAAACAGAAGCAATCAGAAGCAAGAAACTAAAATCAGCCTTTCTTCAAAACATTTCGCACGAGATAAGAACCCCGATGAACAGTATTATTGGATTTTCGGACATACTTAAATCAGAAAAACTTAGCGATCAGGAAACAAAAAGAATAATCAATGTTATAACACAAAGTTCAAACCAGTTACTTCATATCGTTGAAGAGCTGATAGATATTTCGATGATTGAAACTGGAAATGTTAAAGTTTACGATGACAACGTGAATTTGAACAAATTTCTTGACACTCTGGAATTAACCTTCAGCCCCACCATAAAAAAGGACATTCACTTCTCTTTAGAAAAAGGACTTGACGATTCGTTGTGCCAAATAAAAACCGACAGAAATAAATTGCGACAGGTAATAACAAACCTACTTAACAACGCCAATAAATACACCAACTCGGGATCGATAAAACTAAGTTACCAACTGAAAGACAACAAGATAATTTTCTATGTAAAAGATACCGGAATTGGCATTTCAGCAGAAGCCCAGAAATTTGTTTTTAAACGTTTCCAAAAGGCTCATAACGAACGCGACAAAACCTATGAAGGAGTTGGATTAGGGCTTGCCATTTGCAAAGGTCACGTAGAATTATTAAATGGAACAATTGGCTTCATATCGGAAGAAGGAAAAGGTTCAACGTTCTACTTTTCCATTCCTTATAAACCTCTTAACTAAACCACTATGCATTGGATATACATAGGATTAAATATCAAATGAAATTCGATGAATTAGAAGTTAATGAATGATGAATATCGATTAACGATTTTTGATTAAAGATTGTAAAGAAGGTACGTGGAAATTCATACAAGATACACTTCTGCAATCATAATGCGTTAATCATCATTCGATATTCAATGCTTCTAGAAACTAAGTAGCTACAATAAATTGCAGGGTTTTAATCATTAGCTAGAAAAGAAACGATTTAACGTTCCGGTTCGGCATCAAACTTCTCGATAAAATCTGTCGATAATACTCTGAATTCGGTGCGTCGGTTAATACTTCGTGCAATTTCCTGTTGCTCTTCGGGCAGTTTCATAATAAATTCTTCAGTTAATTCATCGCCTCTTTTTAAGAAATCATATTGCTTCGCTAACGCTCGTGTAACTGTTTTTGGCCATGTTTCGCCGTAACCTTTTGCTACGAGACGATCCGGATTAATACCCTTTTCAATTAGATAATCAACCACACTTTGTGCACGTTTTTGCGACAGGTCGAAGTTAAACTGGTCGCTGCCAACGTGGTCGGTATGTGCCATCAGTTCAATAACGATTGTCGGGTTAAAATTTAAAATATCAACCAGGGTATCCAGCGCTACTTTCGAGCTTTCGAGCAATTCCCAGCTACCAAACTCGTAGTTTATATTATCAACTTTTATTGGAGCATCGGTAGGCGTTAATAACATGTCGAACCTAAAATCTTTGCTGTCTTCCAGGCCAATGGTGTTGGCCGCAGCTTTATCGCGCAGGTAACCATCTTTGAAGGCGGCAAAAATGTATTCTGTTTCGGGTTTTAATTTCATCTTGAAATTTCCACCTTTTGCCCTGACTCTCAGATTTGTACCATCGGTGCCAATTACCCGCATGGTTGCTCCGTCGAGTTTCGAACTCGTTTCTTTGTTAAAGACATCAATTTCGATTTGGTAAACCTTTGGAGGAACAACAAAAGAATAAATATCATCACCCCGCGATCCTTTACGATTCGATGTAAACATTCCTTTATCTTCACCTGTAACATAACAAATTCCAAAGTCATCGGCCGACGAGTTAATTGGCGATCCCATATTTTCTACAGTCCAGTTACCATCGTCATCCTGAACTGCCTTAAAAATATCGAAACCACCCTGCCCGATATGCCCGTTAGAAGCAAAATACAATTCGCCATTGTCGCGAACAAACGGGAACATTTCATCGCCATCGGTATTAATAACCGATCCAAGATTCACCGGTTTACTATATGTACCTCCATCGGCTGTTGCACGCCAGATGTCTTTTCCTCCCTGTCCTCCGGCCATGTCGGACACGAAATACAACACACTGCCATCGGGACTTAATGCAGGATGAGCAGCGATGATACTGTCGCCGACAATTTGCAGTTTTATTGGATCGGACCATGAGCCACGCGACTGGGAAGTTGAATATAATTCAGTTCCTAAAGCCTGTGTTTTATCGTATCGGCAACGGGTAAATATCATCTGTTCGCCCGAAGATGAAAGCGAGGCAGCTCCTTCCTCATCACCGGTATTTATTATCAAATCCTCGTCGAGTAATTTGGGTTGCTCCCACTTCTGACGCTGCACACCAAAAGTGGCACGAAACAGGTCGGTGTATTTTTCCCCGGTAATCATACTTTCTTTTTTCCCGGTTGCGGCTTTTCGCGACGAAGTGAAAATCACTTCATTATCGCGCCCCCCTACGAACACCGGAGAAAAATCGCTGGCCCGCGAATTTATTTCTTTCATGGGATTTATAATGTGCCGCGTTGGATTTGCTACCCATTCCTGGGTTTTTCGCATAGATTCCAATCCTTTTAACGCACGTTCGTCGCCGGGCACCGAATCGAGATAAGCCCTGTAAGTTTCTGTTGCCTCTGCGTATTTTTGAGTTATTCGCAGCATATCGGCATAATGCAGTAGGGCTTCATCCTCAGGGTAGCCCAAACGAATAGCAAACTTATAATTTTGTGCTGCATAATCGTATAAACCAATCGCGCGGTAACATTCAGCCAGGTTGTAGGCATATTCCAAACGTTTGGCCCGGCTCTTTTCTTTCTTCCTTGCCTTTTTATACCGTTCAATAGCTTTATAGTATTCTCCTATTTCCTGCGAAAAGATTGCATCACGTCCATAACGTGCAGAACCACATCCACCTAAAGTGATAATAATCAAAAGAAAAACAGCTAATCGTATCTGCTTCATACCCAAATTTATTTCGGGGAGTAAAAGTAAAATTTTTTTACCTACTATTTAATAAAATTATTTCGTCATACAACTAACGTTGAATTAACGGCTTAAGTATATCTACCTTGACAGATTTATCTTACGTATCACTAGCACCATCCTTTACAGGCTGTGTGAAATTTGAAATTTATCCTTTGCCGTCGGTTGAACAGGCTGTGTGAAGCCAACGGCAATTTATATTCATATTTTTCCAATCTATTAAAGTAGAAACAGATAGCAAAAAAAACTTCCCCAAAAAATGAGGAAGTCCTGTAATATATTGTGAATTAGTTTATCGAACAAAAAGTAGCTCGCGATATTTTGGCAAAGGCCATTTCTCATTGTCAACAATCAGTTCAAGTTTATCGATGTGGTATCTTATTTCATCGAGGTACGGACGTACGATTGTATCGTATGCTTTCGATTTTTCTACAACATCTTCAATAACATTTGAATTGGCCCGGGCCTCAGTCATTTCTTTACGTTTTGCTTTAATTGCAGAAATGTGTCCTCCAACCTCTCTTATCAATTCCAAACGTCCTCCTGCCAGTGACTCGAACTCTTCAGCAGGGAACACTTCTTTAAGATTTTTCACATTTTCGAGCAGCATTGTTTGGTATTGAACGGCAGTAGGTACAATATGATTAATTGCAATATCGGCCAGAACACGAGATTCGATCTGAACTTTCATAATGAATTTCTCATATTCCACCTCAACACGACCCTTAATCTCCGTTTCGTTAAGAATCTCATTATTCTTGAATAAAGCAATATTTTCAGGACGCGAATACGCTAACAATGAATCAGGTACATTCCCCACGTTGCTTAAACCACGCTTTTCTGCTTCTTTCACCCACTCTTCGCTATATCCGTCTCCATTAAAACAAATAGGCTTGGTATCTATAATCAAACCTTTCAGAACCTGGAACAGTGCCTCGTCTTTTTTAACTCCTTTATTTATCAGTCCATCAACCTCTTTCTTGAACTTTTTAAGCTGATCGGCAACTGCTGTGTTCAATACAATCAAAGCAGAAGCATTATTTGCCATCGATCCAACAGCACGAAACTCGAAACGGTTACCGGTAAATGCAAATGGCGATGTACGGTTACGATCGGTATTATCAAGGATGATCTCAGGAATGCGTCCGATATTCAGTTTCAGAGCAGTCTTCTCATCCGGTGTCATTTTCCGGTCGACAACTGCTTTTTCCATTAGGTCAAGCATGGCTGAAACTTCCGATCCAAGAAATACCGAAATAATAGAAGGAGGAGCTTCGTTTGCTCCCAGTCGATGCTGGTTCGACGCAGTTAAAATACTTGCCCGAAGTAAATCCTGATAATCGTAAACAGCTTTAAGAGTATTGACTACAAAGGTTAAAAACTGTAGGTTCGATTTTGGATTTTTACCCGGAGAATACAGATTAACTCCGGTATCGGTAGACAGTGACCAGTTATTATGTTTTCCCGATCCGTTTATCCCTGCAAAAGGTTTTTCGTGGAAAAGTATGCGGAATTTATGCCGACGTGCAATCTTCTGCATAATGTCCATACAAAGCTGGTTGTGATCGTTGGCCAGGTTGGCTTCTTCGTAAATTGGCGCCAGCTCGAATTGATTTGGAGCCACCTCGTTATGCCTTGTTTTTACCGGGATACCAAGTTTATATGCTTCGTTTTCGACATCCTGCATAAATTTATTTACACGGGTAGGTATTGATGAAAAATAATGATCGTCGAGCTGCTGGTCTTTCGACGAAGCGTGCCCCATTAACGTACGCCCGGTTAATACCAGGTCGGGACGAGCCATATATAAAGCCTCATCAATTAAAAAATATTCCTGTTCCCATCCCAGGTTGGCCTGAACATGCGTAACATTCTTATCGAAATACTGACAGACATCGGTGGCTGCCTTATCCACCACATTCAATGCTCTTAACAGTGGTGTTTTATAGTCGAGAGCATCGCCTGTATACGAAATAAAAACAGTTGGAATAGTAAGTGTTGTTTCGCTGATAAAGGCCGGCGATGTTGGATCCCATGCAGTATATCCGCGAGCTTCGAAAGTTTGACGAATGCCGCCGCTGGGGAACGATGATGCATCGGGCTCCTGTTGTGCGAGTAACGTACCAGAGAATGACTCGATAACTCCGCCGTCGGCTCCGTGTACAATAAATGCATCGTGTTTTTCGGCTGTTCCGTCAGTCAATGGATGAAACCAGTGGGTATAATGAGTTGCCCCATTCTCAATAGCCCATGCTTTCATTCCCTGGGCAACCTGATCTGCCATTTTACGATCAACAGTTGTTCCTTTTTGTACAGCATCGGTTACTGCTTTGTATGCCTCCCTCGAAAGGTACTTTTTCATTTTCGCCTGGTCAAATACAAGCATACCATAATAATCCGAAACCAGGTTTTCTTCTCTGACAATGTCAGCTGGTTTACGGTTAAGCACTTCTTCAAGTGCTCTGAATCTGAATTGTGCCATGATAAATTTACTTTTAAGTCTGTAGTTTTGCTGAGCTCCAAAAATAATAAATTTTGGGCGCAATACTGACAAAAATCATATTTAGCGGTGCATTTTTTTAGTTTTTCTCAAAAGACCCCGCATAAACCGGAGGATACTTCTATTTTTTTGCAACATTTTGTCAAAAACACCATATAAAAATATTCATCCACTACTTCTACTTTATTGCTTTTGTATTTGATAATTATCGAAACATGCCTTACTTTAACATTACAATGAAGAGGAAAGAAATAATTGATAAAGTAAAAGAATCTCCCTCATGGAAGGTAAAATTTGCTGTTTCGGATATCGACGGTGTTCTAAGAGGGAAATACATACACAAAGAAAAATTTTTAAATGCAGTTGAAAACGGACTGGGTTTTTGCGATGTAATTTTTGGATGGGATTGCACCGATAAGTGTTATGAAAACAGCGAACTCACAGGCTGGCATACCGGGTATCCCGACGCCAAGGCAAATATTGCCCTCGATACTTTCAGAACTATTCCCTGGGAAAACGACACTCCTTTTTTCCTGGGTGACCTTAGTAACGATCCCAAATATGCAGAATCGATCTGTTCGCGCAGCTTATTAAAACGGATTGCGGCAGAAAGCGAAGAATCGGGTTTTAAGCCAATCTTCTCACAGGAATTCGAATGGTTCAATTTCCGGGGCACACCCAGCGAAATAGCCGATTCCAATTTTGAAGAACTTCATCCAATTTCCCCGGGGATGTTTGGGTATTCAATTTTAAGGAGTTCTTTAAATCAACCTTATTTTAACGACCTATTTGAGTTTCTCCGCGAATTTGATATCTCACTTGAAGGAATGCATACCGAAACAGGCCCCGGCGTGCTGGAAGCCACGGTTATTTACGACGAAATTCTACATGCAGCCGATAAAGCCCTGCTCTTTAAAACCGCGGTAAAAGAAATTGCTTACCGACATCAGTTTGTGGCAACTTTTATGGCTAAATGGAATAAAAACCTGCCGGGGTGCGGAGGACATATTCACCAGAGTCTTTGGGATTTAAACAAAAAATGCAACCTGTTTTACACCGCTGACACTCCAACAGGAATAAGCACAACGATGCAACACTATATTGCAGGATTATTGAAATGCCTGCCGGAAATTCTTCCCATGTTTGCACCAAATCCAAACAGTTATAAACGGTTTAGTGGTGGCGACTGGGCTCCCCGAACCTTAACCTGGGGCATCGATAACCGCACCTGTGCAGTAAGGGCCATTCCGGGAAGCGAAAAATCAACCAGAATTGAGTTAAGGGTTCCGGGATCGGATACCAATCCATACCTGGCTTTGGCCGCTTCGCTGGCTGCCGGGCTGTACGGAATAAAAAACAAATTACCACTAAGTACAAAACCGACACTCGGAAACGGATATTTAGAAACAAGCAATGGCGTTTTACCCGATTCGCTGGAAAAGGCCACCAAAATAATGGCTGAATCAGAAATTGCCAATGATTTATTTGGAGAAGCTTTTGTGAAACATTTTACAAAAACCCGCGAATGGGAATATCAACAAGCAGACAACAGTGATCCGAAATGGGAACTCAAAAGATATTTTGAGATAATATGACAGATCTCAATGGCAAACAGAAAAAAGAATTCAACTAACTTTGAAGACAAAACAAGACAATGCAAAAACTGGACTACGCAGAAATAATAAAACTGGCCTGGAAGGAATTCGACAACGACAGACACGACATCAAAGGAGTTTTCGACGTAAGTGCCAAGGTTTCGACGAATCATGTTTATAAGGTCTCGTTTTACAAGCGCGAACCTGTTTTTGCCAAACTCTCCGAGTATGGAAACTTTGAAGATTTCAAAGAAGACCATATCATAATAAATAACCTTGCCAATAACCTGGAATACCCTTACCAGATGTTTCTGGCCCAATCGCTGGTAAAACGAAACGACTTATTTATTTACCGATACCACGAGAGAGAAAGAAGTGCATGGGTTGTATTTTACAATCCAATTCAAATAAGGAACAAACTTCCGCGCAGACTGGAAGAAAAACACATAAAAAAACTGGGACGCGAACTGGCACGCTTTCATAAAGCCTGCACCAATGTTACGAACCAGCTTCCACACTCTTCGAAAAATGTAATAACCGACATACAAAAACTTAAACGTTCCATACACAAGGATGAAATTAAAATGGTTGAAGATCACAAAAACCTGATCCTTCGCCAGGCAGATTATTTCCTAAACAATGCAGACAAGGTTAACTATACGACCGAAATTGAAACAATCCCGGTGATGGTAGACTGGAATATTGGAAATTTTTCGATTACCGGTGACGGGAAATTTTTCTCGCGCTGGGATTACGACTGGTTCAGGATGTCTACAAGAGTCATGGATTTTTACTTCTTTAGCCGTGTTGTTTCGGATGTGGGCGACCGTACTGTGTTCAGCTATCTGGTAGACACTTTAATGGAAGATCGTTTTATGATGTTCCTGAAAGAATACCATAAAATCTTTCCGTTAACCCTGCCTGAGATTCACCTGATTAAAGAAACCTATCGTTTTTTTATCTTGAACTATGTGATTAAAGATGGTCCTTATTTTTTCAGAAGATACTATTCTGACAAGCTGATTAAAGAGGCCTATGATACCTATTTCCCTGCTCTTGATGCCAATTACAGGGTGGAAAAAATTTTAAAAACATTAAATTTCTGAATCTGCTTTATGAGAACAAAAAGTTTTAGAAGTGTAGTAAGAGACTATAGAGCAGTATTTTTCGATGCTTTTGGCGTTTTGAAAAATCACTCGGGTTTGATTAAGGGCATTGGAGATACTTTTAAATACCTGGAAAAAAAGAATATTCCGTATTATGTATTAACGAACGACTCTTCCAGAAGTCCGGAGGCTCTGTCGAACTGGTACCAGCAAAGAGGTCTTGAGTGTATTACAACCGACAAAATTTTATCGTCGGGAATGTTGGCCATGGAATTTTTCAACACAAAAATGGCTAACGGGAAAACCGTTGGATACATTGGCACAAAAGATTCGGCCCATTATATAGAAACGGCCGGTTTAAATACGGTATCAATCAGCGATATTGATCTGGACAACCTGGAACACATACAATCGTTTGCTTTTCTCGACGATGAAGGTTTTGACTGGAATGTTGACATTAACAAAACCATAAACCTGCTGCGCAAGAAAAACATGACAGTTATTGTTGCCAACACCGATAAAAACTACCCGATAAACCATTTCGACATTTCAGTAGCTGTTGGTGGGTTAGCAGACCTGGTTGAAAAAATCCTCGGGAAAAAATTTATCCGTTTTGGCAAACCCGATGCACAAATGTTTTTGCTGGCATATGAGAGGGCTTTGGTAGATACTCCGGATATTAAACGAAAAGAAATTCTGATGGTTGGCGACACCTTGTTTACCGACATTATTGGAGGAAATAAATTCGGACTGGACACTGCTCTTGTTTTATCGGGGAATACACTTCCGGAAAACGCCAAAATTAAAATTGGAAGTTCGGGTATTATTCCAACTTATGTTTGCGATTCGGCAGTTATTGAACTATAAGATAGAAAAAATTCAGTCTCTGGCTTTTTTCGCAATTTCGGCTAATGCCTTTATAAACTGTTTATCCTTTTTTCGTCCTTGCGAAGCAACCCGAATGTGGTATTTATCGAGGCCAACCTTATTCGAGCAGTCGCGAACATAAACACCATATTCTTCCAACAACTGCATCTGAACCTGGTAAGCCGTTGCTCCCCATTCTATTTTTACAAAAATAAAATTGCTTCCCGTAGGATAAACTTCCAGACCATCGATCTTTTTTAACTTTTGATACAGATCCTGGACATCGTCGATCACCCGTTTTCGGGCAACGTGGTATTCTTTATCTGTATCTTTTAATTGCGAAAGAAAATACTCAGCCAGGGTATTGATATTCCAGACAGGCAAAACCTCTCTTATTTTTTTCAGGAAACCGGTGTTTGCTGTGCAACAATATCCCAGGCGCAAACCAGGTACACCACAGTGTTTGCTCATGCTTCTTACAATAACCAGGTTTTGAAATTCCCCTACAAAAGGCATCAGGCTTGGAATTTCGTAACCAGAAAAATCAATGAAAGACTCATCCACCAAAACCAGTTTCAGATGCCTCATCTTTTCCAGAAATACTTTCATTTCGTCAGTAGAAATAAATTGCCCGGTAGGATTTCCGGGGTTGATTACCAAAGCTGCCGACAATTTTTCAGCATTGATCCACTCTGCATAATCATTCAAATTTAACTGGTACTGATTATTTCCCGGTAACTGAAACAGCTTAACTTTCTCCGAATGCCTCAGTTTATCAATATATTCACTGAATGTGGGAACAGGAATTCCAATATCTTCAACCAGGTGATTTTGAATAATCGTAATCAGCTCGGTTGCACCGTTTCCTATTATTAAATATTCGGGATTAACATGTACAACAGATGCCAGATCTTTCTGTGCCAGCACCGGGTTACTCGAAGGATATGACTTTATAACAACCTTCAGTTTTTTTTGAAGTTTACGAAGTAATTTCTTTCCCGGATAATACGGATTTTCAATAAAACAAAAGTCAATAACATCTCCCAGCATCTTTTCACCAACAATGTCGAGCAGCGATGGAGAATGAGATGTTTCATAAAAGAGGTGATGGTTTATTTCAATCTTTTTCTTCCGCATTTTACGTATTTCCCGCAAAAATGTGCAAAAAAAAGCTGCCCCGCAACCGGGACAGCTCTTTATTTATTTTGCAATTATGTCTTAAATATCTGCAGCTTTAGTAGTTTTGATAATACGAGCTGCAATTTTATAAGGATCACCGTTTGAAGCAGGACGACGGTCTTCCAAACGACCTTTCCATCCATCTTCGATTGTTCCAACAGGAATACGGATAGAAGCACCACGGTCAGAAACACCATAACTGAAATCAGTAATAGCGGCAGTTTCGTGCAGACCAGTTAAACGTTGATCGTTGTATGCTCCGTAAACGTCGATATGCTCTTTAATGTGTTTACCGAATTCTTCACAAATTGCAGTAAATACTTTTTCATCGCCACAAGTTCTCATTAAACCGTTCGAGAAGTTAGCGTGCATACCTGAACCGTTCCAGTCAAGGTCTTTTCCAAGTGGTTTTGGATGCCACTCAACATCAACACCATATTTTTCAGCAGTACGTTCCAAAAGGAAACGAGCCATCCAAATTTGATCACCGGCGCTGTGCGCACCTTTAGCAAAAATCTGGAATTCCCACTGTCCGGCAGCTACCTCAGCGTTAATACCTTCAACATTCAAACCAGCTTCCAAACAAATATCGAAATGCTCTTCAACAATTTCACGACCGAAAGCTTTAGAACCACCTACACCACAGTAGTAAGGTCCTTGAGGCTCAGGAAAACCACCTGCAGGGAAACCTAAAGGTAAACGAGTTTGTGGATCGTACAAGAAATATTCCTGCTCGAATCCGAACCAGAAATCTTCATCTTCTTCTTCGATGTGGGCACGACCATTAGTTTCGTGAGCAGTTCCATCAGGATTTAAAACTTCAGTTAAAACAAGGTAAGCGTTTTTGCGGTCCGGATCAGGACAAATAAAAACAGGATTCAAAAGCAAGTCTGAAGAACCACCACCTGCCTGGTTTGTTGAAGATCCATCGAAAGACCATACCGGACAATCTTCCAATTTACCACTAAAATTTTCTGCTACACGAGTTTTAGCTCTAAGTTGCTGAGTTGGTACACTACCGTCCAACCAAATGTATTCCAATTTTGATTTCATGATGTAATAAATTATTTTAAATTACGGACTTTCTATAACTGTTCACTACAAAAATATGCGTAAATGAAATCTACTAATTGATTTTTATAACAATTTGTAAATAATTAATACAAAATTCACATTAAAAGTAGATTTTTGTCAAGTACCCTAAACTAAATGACACACAACAATAAAAACACATATTTTAATACGAAACTACATACAAAATCACAATATTGATTTTAAAAAACTATTCGATTCACATATTACCCCCCTAAAAATAACATACCTCAGATTATTTTAAAAAAATCTATTTTTAGCATTGCTTCTCCAAAACACTAAAAAGCAAATATTAATATTTTTTAATGTAACAATTTTGTTATTCGTACGACATATCGTTATTAAACGTTACCATAAAAAATATTCACTTTAAAATATAGACGAATGCGAGTTGACAGACGTAATTTTATTAAAACAAGTGGTATGTTTGCAGCAGGAAGCATGCTTTTGCCTCCCTTCATGCAATCGTGCCAAAACGTACAAATTTCAACAGAAGTGAAAAATTATCTAGATCATTTTGAGATTTCAACAGAAATGTTGCAAAAAGTAATTGCAGCAGCCATGAGTAAAGGTGGCGATTATGCCGACCTGTTTTTCGAACACAAAATATCAAATAGCCTTGGACTGGAAGACGGAAAAGTGAACCGTGCATTTTCGAACATCGATTATGGTGTTGGTATTCGCGTTTTAAAAGGCGACCAAACCGGTTTTGCTTACTCCGAAAACCTGGCAATGAACGATATGCTTAATGCCGCAAAAATGGCAGCGAATATTGCAGGAAATCCCAAAGAGTTTCAACCTGTGGCTGTAAATGAAAAAACGCCGGCCGATTATTACAGTATCAAACAAAAATGGACCGATGCCACAATCAAGGACAAAGTGCCTTTTGTACAAAAAATAAACGATAAGGTTTTCAGTTTGGATAAAAAAGTGACCAAGGTTAATGCCTTTTTAGCCGATGAAACATCTTACGTTCTGTTCTATAATTCTGAAGGCAGAATAACATACGATTACCGGCCGATGATGCGTTTCGGAGCTGTTTGTATTATGGAAAAAGACGGACAGATTGAGAATGCGTATTCAGCCCGTTCATTCAGAACAGGTTTTGAAATAATGACCGACAGCCTGATTGATGAAATTGCACAGGAGGCCATCGATAAAACAAATCTTTTGTTTGAAGCCGGGAAACCAAAAGCAGGAGAAATGCCTGTTGTGCTTGGTGCAGGTGGTTCTGGCATTCTTCTTCACGAAGCCATCGGACATGCTTTTGAAGCCGACTTTAACCGCAAAGGCACTTCCATTTTCAGCGATAAACTGAATAAAAAAGTAGCCGAGAACTTTATCAATATTATTGATGACGGTACACTTCCAAACGATCGGGGCGCCATAAACATCGACGACGAAGGAAACGATGTACAAAAAACCTACCTGGTAAAAGACGGGATACTGAACAGCTATCTGCACGACCGAATAAGTGCCAAACATTATGGTGTTGAACCAACCGGCAACGGGCGCCGCGAATCATTCAGAAATATGCCTATTCCGAGGATGCGCTCTACTTACATGGAAAATGGCCCGCACACAACGGAAGAAATTCTTGCCGCAGTTGATTACGGAGTTTATGTCGACAATTTTAGCAACGGAGAAGTAAAAATCGGGGCCGGAGACTTTACATTCTTTGTAAAATCGGGATACATTATCGAAAAAGGAAAACTAACCAAACCGATTAAGGATATTAATATTGTTGGAAACGGACCTCAGGCCCTTGCCGACATTACAATGGCAGCCAACGACTACAAAAACGACAGCGGTACATGGACCTGTGGAAAAGACGGACAATCAGTGCCGGTAACCCTTGGCCTGCCAACCGTGTTAGTTAAAAAAATGACAGTTGGAGGAACAAATGCCTAATTGGAGTTCAAAGTTCAGAGTATAATGTTCTACGAATTTTGCTTGTAGCTTATTGCTGGAAGCTCGTAGCTAAAATCTAAAAAAATGACAAAAGAAGAAAAATATACATTGGCAAAATGGGCTATGAACCACGCATTGGAAAACGGAGCCCAACAAGTTAGCGTTAGCATTTCGAACAGCCAAAGCAGTAGCGTAGAGGTACGCGAAAAAAAAATAGACAAACTGGAACAAGCCATACAGAGTGGATTATCAATCAGACTGTTTGTTGACGGAAAGTACTCGGCACACTCAACCAGTCGCCTGAAAAAAGAGGAACTGGCCGCTTTTATTGAAGAAGCTATTGAAGGAACCCGGTTTCTTTCGGAAGATCCGTACCGTACATTACCCAAACCGAAAATGTATTACAAAGGTGGTGGCCAGGATCTGGAATCGCTGGATGAAAATTTCACTTCAGTTGATCCTGAAGAAAAAATCAACATTGCATTTAATGCTGAAAAGGAAGCTCTTGGCAAAGACGAACGAATCATCTCGGTATCTACCAGTTACTCCGACGGACTAAACGAACGGGTAATGGTAACCAGTAATGGATTTGAAGGCGACACTGCCAATTCATACTTTGCATTATATGCTGACGTTTCGGTAAAAGGCGATGGAGATGCCCGGCCGGAATTTGGATGGGGAGAAAGTGCAATTAAATACAAAAACCTGAAAAAAGATGGCTCAGGGGCAACGGCACTAAAAAGAGCTCTTGAAAAAATTGGTGCTGAAAAAATAAAATCGGGCACCATGCCGATGCTGGTTGAAAACAGGGTGGTTGGACGTATTTTTGGCCCGTTAATCAATGCGCTGGTTGGCAGCAATATTCAACAAAAAAATTCATTCTTAATCGATAAACTGGGCGAAAAAGTAGCCTCTGAAAAATTCACCCTAACTGATGATCCGTTTATTGTTGGAGGCCGGGGTTCACGCCTGTTCGACAGTGAAGGTCTGGCCACAAAAAAACGAACGATTTTCGACAAGGGAGTATTAAACACCTATTACATTGACACCTATTACGGGAAAAAACTGGAAATGGAGCCAACAAGTGGCAGCACTACCAACCTGGTATTCGAAACCGGAGATAAAGATCTTGAATCACTGATTGCCTCGGTGAATAAAGGAATTTTTGTAACCGGTTTTAACGGCGGTAATTGCAATGGTACTACCGGTGATTTCTCATACGGTATTGAAGGTTTTTTGATTGAAAACGGAAAATTAACCAAACCTGTTACCGAGATGAACATTACCGGTAACATGAAAACACTTTGGTCGGGTATTGGCGAAATAGGAAACGATGTCAGGGAAGACTCGTCATTAAGAACACCGTCGATTTTATTTAACGATGTTGATTTTAGTGGTTTGTAAAAAAAAAAAGAAAACCATAAAAAAAGAGCCGTTCTGTAATTTTCAAAACGGCTCTTTTCGTTTATAGGTTATATCAGACCAATATTAACTCCAAATAAGCTTTAAATTTCTATTCTTTTGCAATTATAATTGGTATAAAACCGGATCTCCCAAACCGATATTCTTTAAAGCTGAAAGTTGCGTTTCGGCATCTCCAACTACAATATAATACATATGATCGGGATCAAGTAATTTCTGAGCCAGTTCTTTGTGCTGCTCAGGTGTTAGCGACTTTATAAACTCTTCCTCTTGTTTCACGTAATCGAAAGGCAAATCGTAAGCACTGATATTTGTAAGCATTGCATGAAGTGCTCCAAGCGTTTCAAATCCGCGGGCATTCGATTTTATCAACGCATCTTTGGTAAACTGCAGATCTTCATCAGAAATCCCTTTCCTGTATTTTTCGATCTCGTCTTTAAAAATTTGTACCGATTCTTCGGTGGCTGTTGTACGAACGCTTGAACTCGCCTGGAATGTTCCGTAATTTTTTCCACCCGAGAAATAAGTTCTGGCACCGTACGTATAACCTTTTTCTTCGCGCAGGATCAGGTTTACAATTCCGTTGAAACTTCCACCAAGTTTGTAATTCATTACGGTTGCTTTCTCAAAATCATCAGACGTTCTTGGAATGGCATTTTGACCGATGTTAATTACCGATTGTTTTGCCCCGGGAACATCTACAAAATATATGGTTGATTTTTCAGGAAGTTTAGGTGCTTTAATTTCAGGAAAAACAACATCGTGAGCCTCCCAGTTTGTGTTCAAACTTGCAAGACCGGCAACAGCCCGATCGTGGTCAATTTTTCCAACCACATGCATTCTTGCCACTGAAGGAGATACTGCCTTATTGTAGAACTCTTTCAGGTCATCCATGGTTATCGATTCCAGACTCTCGATGGTACCGGAATTAGGAAGTGCCAATATATTATCGTCTCCGTATACCAATTTACTAAATGCAATACTTGCCAGGTAATTAGGATTAGCCTGGTTGCGTTTAATATTGTTTATCATTCGAAGTTTTACCAGGTCGAACTGCTCCTCATCCCAACGGGGTTGTAATAAGATTTCTTCAACCAGAGCCAACGTTTTTTCATAGTTTCGGGTAAGACAGTTTACTGAAACCATCATATTTTCAGTTCCTGCCCTAACAAAGATATTTGCTCCAAGCAGATCAATTTCTTCTTCCAGTTCTTCCGGAGTTTTTGTTGCCGTGCCTTCCATTAACATACTGGCGAGGAAGCTTGCCACACCTGCTTTATCTTGAGGAGCAAGAATATGACCACCATCAATCACAATCGAGTACTGAACCAAAGGAAGTTCACTTTGCTCGATACCGTACACTTTCATTCCATTGGCGGTTTCATCAGTCCAAACCGTAGGAACAGTAATTTCAGGATCCGGTCCTTTTGCAGGTTCAACCGAACGATCGAAATCAGTTGGTGTTTTTGCAATCACCTCATCTTCTGCAATTGTAGATTGATCAACCTGAGTGGCCTCCAAAACATTCTCCTCAACAATACCTGCATCAACCGAGTTTTCGGCAATTAGATCAACCTGACCTTTAGGCACAAAACTAGTTGCCAGGTAATTTTTTCCCTTAATATATTTTTCATAAACCCTGTTGATATCAGCAATAGTAACTGCTTTTATTTTAGCAATATCCTCTTCAATGTAACCCGGCGATCCTGTAAACTCGTTGTACATGGCCAGTTGAAACGATTTACTTAAAACAGAACTTACACCATTGTAAAATTGAGTTTCGAGACCGGCTTTGTGTTTCTCCAGATCTTTCTCTGTAATTCCCTCTTCTTCGAAAAGTTTAAACGCTTCGAACACCGCATTTTCAACTTCAGCAAGACTTGTTCCCGCGTTGGCATTTACCGAAACCGTGAATTGTCCGGCCAATTCCATTGCTCGGTTATAGACACCGGCACGTGGAGCCAATTTCTTATCCTTAACAATAACCTTGTAGAAAGGTGATTTTTTGCCGCTGCCAAGCACTTGCGCCAAAAACTGGAGCGCATATGAATCATCGTTGTACTCCTCAACAGTCGGCCAAATCATTGTTAACTGGGGTGTTCTGGCAAAATTGTCTTCGTGATACAGTTTTTTTGTTTCGGCCAAGATTACATTCTGAGGCTCCATATCTTCCACTTTTTCGCCTGCAGGAATTTCCCCAAAATATTTTTCGAGCATCGGTTTTACATCCTTTTCCTCGAAATCGCCGGCCAGTACGATTGTTGTATTGTTAGGCACATAAAATTTTGAGTGAAAAGCTTTAACATCTTCCACCGATGCATTGAACAGATCTTCCATTTCGCCAATTACTGTCCAGCTGTAAGGATGCCCGGCCGGGTACAGATTTTTGGCAATTACCCACTGGTTAAAACCGTAAGGACGGTTATCGTATGATTGACGTTTTTCGTTTTGAACCACATTTTGCTGGTTGGCGAATGCAGATTTGGTTACTGTATTTTCCAGGTATCCCATTCGGTCTGATTCCATCCAAAGCACCATTTCAAGAGCATTCTTCGGAACAACTTCATAATAGATTGTCTGGTCGTTTCCGGTTCCGCCATTCAATGTTCCACCGGCTGACTGGATTTTTGAAAAGAATTCATCCTGAGGAACATTCTCCGACTGTTGGAACATCATGTGTTCGAACAAATGGGCGAAACCAGTTTTACCCAGCACTTCCCTATTCGATCCAACGTGATACATTATTGCAACTGCGACAATTGGGTCCGATTTATCCTGATGCAAAATAACATCAAGACCATTATCCAGCTGATACTGAACATACGGGACCGAAAGTTTTTCATCGCTTTGTTTCGTGCTGGTGCACGAGCTCAGAAACAGTAAAAATGCCAGACTGAGACTGAGGAGGAAACTAATTTTTTTCATTATTCAAGGTGTATTTAATTGTATTCTACGAAGTTATTAAATATAAATAATCATTACAATGTTAAGTACTTTATATATCATCAAATTTTGAAGTTCACCTAAAAAACAAGGTTGTGTGACATAAAAAAACAGGAACCGTGTGGTTCCTGTTTTCAGTCTTTTTTTCAGAATATTCTAACGAATATGTTATCTTCCGATTGGTTAATTGCGACAGATTATCGTTTTAAAATAATCTTTTTTGTTTCGCTAATACCATTCAATTCTGTTTTAACAAAGTAAATTCCGGCATCATATTCTGCTAAATCTACCTGAATTTTGTCTGTAAATCCATAGGTTTTATGCACAAGCATCCTTCCACTCATATCAAAAAGGCTAAGTGTTGATTCTTCAACAAAACTCCCTAATTTCACGGTAAGTTTGCCGTTAGTAGGATTTGGATAAACACTAATACTGGCTGATTTCTCAGTATCTCCACTTGTTCCCAGCAATGGGTCTGAAACGCAAACGGTAATGGTATCGGTAGCAAAAAGCCCTGCCGGATCAACTGCTTTTACCACAATATTTACACAACCGGTATCACTTGCCGAAGGCTGGCAGATGAGTGAATCGTTTGCATAACTAATCCAGTCAGGCAAATCCTCTGTTCCTTCTTTATAAATATCAAAGCTTAATTCATCTCCGTCAGGGTCGTCGAAATACTCACTCAAAACCGGACTTACATAGATACTCGTTGTATTATCAACATTCACTTCCACATCTTCGGCAGCACTTACCAAAAATGGAGCGCTACTGGCACCAACTGTTAAAATAAAAGTCTCCTGACTTTTTCGCTGCTGGTCATCTTCAACAGTAATTGTTATTAACGATGATCCTTGAATACCTTCTGCAAGCTTAATTTCAAGAATTGCTTTTGAGTTATTTCCGCAGTAAATTATATTTATATACGATACCAGATCTGTATTTTCAGCGATAGCATCCAGCGTCAGTTGACCTGCAGCACAGGCATTTCCATAGATACCGGTAAGCACCATGTTTACTTCACGGGTTGACGTTGAAACCTGCATATCTTCCAGTGCATCAATTACAGGATTCTCATTTTCAGAAACAACTGAAATTGAAAAGCTTAAAGTATTAGAGTTTCCCGACTTGTCGATGGCAACCCATTTTTCTTCGTAATTACCTACCGGATAACTGGCATCAGGGCCCATACCTGAAACAAGCTTAACAGTTTCGATGCAGGCATCGTGAACCAGGATTTCAGGGTAGTTAACTGCAATCTCGCAACTTCCGGCCGGAATTACCACTTCCATATCCTGAACCTCCTCAAATACCGGAGCAACATTGTCGATTAAAGTAATTACCTGCTTATATTCACTACTAATATTACCCGAATTATCTGTTACAGTCCAGGTGTTTGTATAAGTTCCAAGTTCGCTACACTCAGCGTTTGGAACAAATACACCGGCGGTTTTAACCAAATCAGACACATCAGAATCGCAATTATCATCGGCTGTAGGAGATAAATTCTGTGCTTCCTCAAGGGCCGCGCTATCATCATAAACTATGGTTCGGTTAAGACTATTTGCTGAGGTAATCCAATATGGAGCCTCATCCCTGATGGTAAAAACCCCCTTGTTGTAAACCATCGTATAATTGGAGTTTAAACTAAGTGTTCCCTGTAAAATATCGTATTCACCAAGGTCTTCGCCCGATTCGCGAGTAAGATGTCCTGAGAATGAATCTCCGGAAGCAATGCTTGGCGAAACAGTATAAGTTAATGTTGGATCGTTCTGGTTACAATCTTTGCTTAGGTTACGTGCAGAAACAGTAACTGTTCTTTTGGTAATATTAGCACTTAAGCCCGTTGGCTGCGTTAAGGTATAATTATTACGACTTGTACCCGACAATGTGATTGCCGCTGTTACCGAAATATTATTCCCAACATTCTTCTGACTAAAATTTCCAACTGAATTTCCAACAGTTACAGCATCGCCAGAAATTGCCCCAACAAGCGTAACACCTGTTATTGAGGCACTGGTTGTACCATCATAAACTTTATTGGCTGCAACCGCATTGGCAGTGGTCAGATTCTTACTGGTAATTGAAGCGGTTGTGCTTTCAACCTTTGTAAATTGGTAACTTCCGGCATCGGCACCACTTACGCTAATTGTACCGGTTACCGTTTTCCCTGTACCAACATTTTTATCGTTAAACTTACCGTTACTTGCAGTAATAGTAACATCGCCCGCAACAGCACCACCTTCAACGGTATAGCCAACCGATGCGTTGGTAGTAGCATCATATTCTTTGTTGGTTGCAGTAAGACGAATAGTACGTTGCAATTTTACACTAATATTAGTATTGGCCGACTCATTATCGGTAAAAACAGTATATGGTGAGCTGCTTGTAAACTCAACCGAGGCATTGTACTCGGCTCCGGCACTGGAGTCCCAGACCTTAATGCTAATGTTGTGCCCAACCGTATATCCTGTACCAGCTCCCTCTGCTTTTGCTGCGGAAATTAATTCAGGACCAGAAAAAGTGCCCGACAACTTTAATACACCACAACAAATATTCCCATCGAATACAGCAATCTCATCACCACTGCCCATGTTCACTCCTCCTATTTGTGCATTAAAAACATATACACTCATATAGGTTTGAGGCTGAGCAGTATAAGCTACTGTAAAATGTTGGGCAAATAAGGGGAAAGTTGCCCAAACCAATGCTGTTAATAATAATAACTTCTTCATTATTCTGCTTTTTTTATGATGAAACCGGAGCCCTAATAGCAACTATTTCAGCTCCGGTTTCTTCTATTTTTCTTTTATTGTTTTATTACGTTTCCTTTAAAATATCCATTTACACGGATGTAGTAGATTCCCGGTTTTACCTCGTCTCCACTTTGGTTTCTTCCATTCCAGCGAACCTGATCGTGACCGGTAGACATACCATAATCAATGGTTCTTACTTTGCGTCCCTGAATGTCGTAGATATCAATGTTTAACTCTTCTCCTTCAGGTTGTACAATTTCAATAACCATTTGTGTTGTAAATGGATTCGGATACATTTTCACACCATAAGCATTCGAAATTCTGTCGTCTTCGGTAATCTCGAGTTGTGTTGACAGAGCAACAATTGAAGTAGCACCAACCTTAAACGATCCCGGACCAGAAAGAACATCGAAATCAACATCCAGTTCTTTATTATTTAAAACTGCTTTTATTGAAAACTCGTTTCCTGTGATGTAGCCATTTGGTTCAGCGCTCATTCCATCATTCGATGAAACAGGAATACTAATCATATCATTCAGATAACTCCTGTCGTCGATAGTTAATGCTCCAACACAAAGTTCGCCATCGAATATTCCGATTTGATCGCCTGGTTTAAGTCCAGATTCATATAAACCTGTTAGTACAATATTCATATGATCGTAACCATTTCCATTAAATATCGGGGAGTACTCCGCAGCGCTTAACAATTCAGGTACGATTACAGACGACTTTGGTGCATCATCACGAATAGTAAGCGTACATGCTTCTGCAACTTTAACCTTATACCCTTTACCGGATTCAAAATTACCGATAAAATTATACCAGCTACCATTTAGGTTCTCAACAGAACGTCCTTTTTCGTCCATTGCTTTCAGCAAATAACCACCATCAATTAAATCCTGAAGGACTTCCATCGCACTCTGCTCACTTAAAGCCGGGAACGAAATCAAATTCCATCCCTGAACAAGGCTAATATCAATAGGAAGTTCTACTGACTTACCTTGAATACTGATAGAGGTATTCTCTTTAACTTTAACTTGATAACCTTCAGTAAACAGCAGGTCCCCAATACCTTCATACCAAAAGTCATCACCAAGATTTTCGATAGTCCTTCCCCGTTCATCCATTACTTTCAATAAAGTTTCGTTATCGATTAAGGACTGAAGCACATCCATAAGTTTACGAGATCCATCAGGAGTTACACCTATTGATATAATATTCCACCCGGCTGTTAAATTCAGGGTTTGAGTTGCCTGCAAAGAAACAATACTAGCAGTAGTGGTTCCGCTTGTTGAAGCCAGTGTATACTGTCCGGCATCTGAGCCTGTAAGAGCAATTCCGGTAACAGTAACATTTTTATTATCACCAATCTCTGCATCTTCAAACTGTGCACTTGCATAATCTAAATCAACATCGTCGCCGTCGAGGAAGTTACCCGATAAAGTAACTGTTGCATCTGTATTTCCATCGTATTCTTTATCTTCAGCAACAATGGTTACAGTTATTGGAGCCGGAGAAATAATACGGTTCGGACCGGTTTTCCAATGGCTTCTTTCGCTTTCGAGTACGTAGTTATTTAAATCTGCTCCACCTGAAATGATAACACTGTTGTAGACAACTACCTTTTCTGTACCAACAGCTGCATCCTCGAAATCAGCATCACGCTGGAACGACAGGTTATCCCCAGGCACGCGGTCGTCGTCGAAACCTAAACCAGTGGCAGTGGTATTTCCGTCGTATTCCTTGTTGTCTGCTGCGAAGTTGGTGAGGTGAAGGGTACGCACTGTAATATCGGCAGTTGTTGTTCCTACACTTGTTAATGTATAGTTTCCTGACTGAGCTCCGATTAAATTATAGCCTGTAAGTGTAACAATTTTACCTACACCCACATTTTTATCATCATAGTTTGCAATTCCATCAGTCAAACTAACCTCATCATTTACATTCTGAATGTTATTTAGTGTTCTGCCGGTAACTGTTGCAAGTGTATTTCCATCGTATTCCTTACTGGCTTCAACCGTAAAGTTACCAGTAATAGCCAGCGGTGTAATATTGGCAGTAGTTATTGCAACCGATGTCAGATTGTAGTTTCCGGCTTCAGCGCCAGATAACGTCATACCTGATGCAGTAACTGTTTTTCCATCACCAACATGTCGGTCGGAGAAACTTGCAGAACCACCGCTTAAACTTACCTCTGCCTGATCAGCCACGAGAACCCCAATCAAAGACTGAGTCAGAACAGTTGCATCAACATCGCCATCATATACTTTATCATTAGCTGTAAATGTTCCGGCGACATCCCGGCTTGTAATCTCAGATGTTGTATTATCAACGTATGTAATGCTGTAGTTTGCACCGCTATTACCATCGTTAATAACCGTTGCACCCGGTGTTACTGTTTTACCCACACCTACATTTTTATTATCGTAAGTCTGAATACCTGCATCCGTTACCGCATCACCAGTTTGAAGTGCATCAACAATCGGGGTTTCATCCGAAGTTGTTAATCCGTCGTACGTTTTTGTATCAGCTACGGCCGTTACATTAATAGAACGTACACTAATATCGGCAGTTGCAGTATTTACTGAAGTAAGCGTATAGTTATCTACACCATCACCTGCAATAGTTGCACCTGTTAATGTAATTGTTTTACCGGTTCCAACATGTTTAGTATCAAAAGCAGCTGTGCCACCAGTAAGCGATACAATGCTTTCTTCACCGGAAATCAAATTCGACAAGGTTCTGGTCAGAACTGTTGCCTCAGTAGTTCCATCGTACACCTTATTGTCAGCGGTAAACGAACCGGTAAGTTCACGTTTTGTAATTATACCGGTATTATCAGCTACATAGGTAACAGAATAATTATCACCAGAATTTCCATCATCTATTACGGTTCCCGAAGCAGTGAGCGTTTTTCCTGTGCCCTGATTTTTATTATCGTAAACCTGAATTCCGGCATAGGTAACTACATCACCAGCTTGCAATGCATCTACAATCGGTGTTTTATCTGATGAGGTTGTACCGTCGTAAATCTTAGTATCAGTAACCGCAGTAACATTAATATCGCGTTGATCAATATCAGCGGTAGCTGTTCCACTGGTTTCGGCCAGTGTATAATTTGCTGCAGCAGTACCACCAACTGTAATATTTGAATAATTTACCGTTTTATCTAATCCTGCATGCTTATCAGCAAAGGCAACATCATAACCAAAGGTAAGCTCATCGCCTGCTACTCGGTCATCATCAAAATCAGCGCCGCTAATCACGTCGGTAGTTCCGTCGTAGGTTTTATCACCTGCAACGAAGTTCGAAAGTGTCAGCAAACGTTTTGTAATCTCAAACTGATTTTCATTTTCAAATGTGACGTCATAGTTGGCAGTCTTGTCTGTTTCTCCTTCAACAATGCTCAATCCAGTGAAATATACATCGTATAGTCCGATATCTTCACCTGATTCTCTTGTTAAGTTACCGGAGAAAGAATCCCAGCTTGTTAAAGTTCCCGAGCTTAAAGTATAATCGTAACCTGTTGGATCAGGTTCACCATAGATTTTACTCTGACTTGCATCTACCGTAATGGTAATTGGTCTTTGCTCAACAGTAAGCGTACCATTTGTGTAGGTAATATCATAATAGTCAGGATTAAATTCATTTATACCTGTTGCATTTTCAGGAATAATTGCATGATCTCCCGCCAGTGCCGTTGTGGCAGTACCGGTACTGGTAAGTGTAACACCTGTTATCTGCTCAACACCTGCATACACACTTGGATTTTCATAACCAGTAATTCCACTGGTTACTGTAAATTCTGTGCTGCCCAAATCATAAGAATCACCGTAATATTGTTTGGTTTGGTTTTGAGCTGTAATAGTAACAGGTCGTGGCAATACTTTTATTCTAATTTGAGAGCCGTATTTTCCAGGCTGTGCTAAATCCATAACTGTAATCCACCACTCGTTAGTAGTTGGGTAATCAGGATGTTCAAAACTTGGACGTTCGAAAAGAATAGCATCAGTAAAGGTGTGAATTCCACTATCTGCCATTGAGAATGTATAGTCAACAGGGTAATTGTACCCGGCATCTGACGGTTCATTTGCCTCCTCATCAGTTAAACTGAAAGTAATCTTTCCGATATAATTGATTTTTCTGTTACCAAAAATATCAATAGCCTCCACGGTCAGCGATTGTCTGTCTCCATAATAATGTTCAGTCCAGCCGTCTCCCACATCGGTTCCTACACCACTTACAACAAAGTGATCAAGAGCAGCAGGCTTAACTTCCAAATCATAGTCAGCATCATTTATTCCTGCATCACCATCAGCTGAAGTTGCATTATCTGAAGCAGAGATTCTATGCGTTCCTTCATCCTGCGAATAATACCAGAAATCTTTTGTGGTATTACCATTAGTAATTCGAATTGTATCGAGAGCAGTACCTCCACTGGCCACATTAAAGAATGTTGAGCTAACATCCGGGCTATCTGAATACAAGTAAACAACTTCTGGATCCGGACTATCAGAACCGTTACCTAAAACAAGATTGTCTACCTCGTTATCGTAAGCATCATAACGTTTTACGGTAAATTTACCCCGCTGACCACCTGCGTATATATAGGCAGGCGAAGCAGTATATGTATAATAATCAGTAGCATTATGGTCAACTGTTATATTCTGCGAAGTTACTGTAGCCAAAACAGAAGCATCAAAATTAATCGAGATGGCCTCCATCACTTCATAACTTAAATTGGTAAAATTTGCAACACCTGCAGTTGCAGTAATTGTATCGGTGCCTACCAATTCATCGGTGCCTGTATTTATGCTTGCAATTACTAAAGTAGTATCGTCTGCTGTAGTGACATTACCATATGCATCGCGAATGCTGATAACCGGCTGCTGAGCCAGTGCATCACCTGCCCGAACATAGCTTGATGGTTCGGTATCAATCCGAAGCTGAGTAGCATCATTCGGGGTTACATTAACTAAGAGTTCAAGTCCTGTAGCAGTTTGCGTACCATTGTTAACATCAACCAACGCATCACTTGTTGGATTAGCGGCATCAAATAAAGTCATTGCAACATTTGAAGCAATACCGTTTACAAACGATACTGTTGTTGCGTCTCCAAAATTAGTTGTTCCAATAACCGGAATATCGCCATCCTTAGAAGCTGAAGCACCAGAGAAAGTCAGTGACATATCGCCATCGTAACTTGTTGCAATATTATTGAAGGCATCGTACATGGTAATAGTTATGTTTTGAGCAACACCGGCAACTTGCGTTGCACTACCTGTTACAGCAAAATAATTATTGGCAGCATGACTAACAACTACTTCCAGGTCGTAATCATCAGAAGTGGTGATTAAACCTTCGGTTGCTTTAACTTCGGCAGTTTCAACTTTTGTTAGTACCATCGATCCGGTAGCAACACCTTCAGTAAAAGTCATTGATGTAACAGAACCAAAATCAATATCAACAGAAGGTTCTCCATTATTTGAAACTGTTGGAGATACTGCTGCTTTAGGTGAATCAGGAGAATCGGAGGCCCCGCTGAACGTAACATCTTTTGATCCCTGATAACCGGTAGCTTTGTTATTCCAGCTATCGTAAGCAGTAACGGTAATCGATTGTGATTCACCGGCTGTTTGTGTTCCGTTTCCGGTAACAGCAAAATAATTAGCTGCTGCCGGAGTAACTTCTACCGGAAGTTTATATACATAGGTTACTTCACCTGATGTTATATTGTCGGGTGTTGTAATACCGGCAGAGCCACTGGTATAGTCGGTAGCCGTTACAACGGCATCTTCAACCTTAAACAATGCCAGAGAAGCTGTTGCAACACCAGAAGAGAAATCAATATCAGTGTTGGTACCAAAATCCACGATATCCACATTCGGATTAGTAGATGGAGCATCGGATGCCGAGGCACCGCCAAAACGGATTTGTTTTGTTCCGGTATAGTTGGTAGCCACGTTATTAAACTCATCATACGCAGTAATCGTAATCGTTTGAGATGTTCCGGCTTCCTGGGTTGCATCACCGGTAATCGCCAGATAATAAGAATCTGCCTGAGATACTTCCACTTCCAATCCATTCGGACTACCCGCAGCAATGGTTAAATTAGTTGCACCAGTATAACTGTCGGTGTAAGCTGCATCTAAATGGTCAGCTTCAATATATGCTGTTTCTTCCTTATAAAGAATCATACTTCCGGTGGCAACACCATCAGCAAACACAAGATTTGTTGAAGTACCAAAAGCAGTTCCGTCCATTGTTGGATTATATGGTGGTGCCGGAGACACGTTAGCACCTGCAAACATCAATGGCTTGCTTCCATCGAAACGAATTGCGGGGTTGCCGTATTCGTCGTAAACTTTAATAGTTATTGTTTGAGCGACACCAGCGGTTTGCGTTGCAGAACCAGAAATTACCATGTAATCCGGTACATTGTGAACTACAGTTAGGTCGTTTGAAGTAACGCCTGTTAAATCACCTGAAGTGAACGCAATGTTCATATCCTCGGCGATTTGGTAATTCAAACCACTAAAGGATGCCACACCATTTGTAACTGTTGCAGATAATGTTCCCAGCAAATTGCCGGATCCAACTGAACCAGTTGCTGCGTAAATCGTGGTAGTATCATCAGCGGTAACAATATTACCCCACTGGTCTTGTACACTTACTTGTGGTTGTGTGCTGAATACCACACCTGCAATTGCTTCTGTGGTTGAATGTGCAGGCTGTGTTTCAACTGCCAGTTGAGTGGCCAAACCAGGCGAAACATTAACAGTTGCATTATCTACGATATTATCTGTAACATCGCCAGAGCCATTGTTGTAGGATATTGCACCTGTAATTGTTGCAATACCAACACCGGCATCAGCCAGTTTAAAGGTAGCAACATAAGTACCGCTGTCGCCAACAGCATCATAAATCGCTTCTATAGTTGTTGCTCCTACTAAAGTTCCGTTATCAATTACCCCAATTGGCGAAGTTGATAAGGTCACGGTTCCCCGATCGTTTGTAATCTGGTTACCGAACTGGTCTTTAAGTTGAACAGTAATTACTGTTGAGTCATCTGCTGTTATGGATTCATCTGCAACACTAATATCAATTGTAGTAACATCAGGCAACCCTTCATAAATTATCACCTGTTCTACTGTATTAGAAGGAGTTGTAGCACCATCATTCAGATATCCTGAAACAGCCGAAGCTGTGCCTTCTCCTACAAAATTCGCAGTTAAATTTGCAGTTCCTACGCCATTAACAGGTAAATCTTGAGTTCCGTATAGAGTAGCCACATAAGCTCCCTCTCCTTCATAAGTAGCGGCAATTGACAATCCTCCTTCGTTGCTACCCAAAGCTCCTAAATCAGTATACAAAGTAATTTCACCCCTGTCATTTTGGATAAGGTTGCCCAAATGGTCTTTCAACTGTATCGTAATTAGCGAAGTTTCATCTGTAGTAATTTCATCATCACTGGCAACAATGGTACTTGTTGTAAGATCAGGCAAACCTTCGGTAATTTCAACAGTTGGCTGAGCAGTAAAGTCTCCGTCGGTATGAGTTTCGCTGGTAAAATCAGCTACAGCTGAAATAGTAGCTGTTCCCACTCCATGTGTTGTTGCATCGTAGCTGGCAAACAAGGTTGCTACATATGCTCCGTTGCCTGCATAAGTTGTTACATAATTAGTAGTAGTACCGTTATTTGCGCCAAAACCACCTTCAGTAGTGCTGAACGTCATGGTACCGTCATTAGTTGTACGATTATTACCAAACTGGTCTTTCAACTGCAGGGTAACTAAGGTATTTTCATCGGTAGTCATACTATTTTCAGCCGGTGTTATAGTTGAAACAATCAACGAAGGAACATCAGGCTCAGCAATTTCAACACTTAAAGAGGTTGACAAAGTTGTACCGTTTACACTTGCTGTAATGGTATTGGTTTGCGACATATCGGTAACCCTTACCAATGAGCTATAAGTACCGTCGTGGTTATCAAATACGGGGATAGTTACCAGTGCCGGCACACCATCTTCAAGAGCACCATCATGATGTGTATCCACACCGTTAAGCATCACACTAACAGTCTGGCAATCACACAATAGGTTATCTCCCGCATCGCGTGGAGTAATGGTTACCGAAATATAATCTCCGGCCACTACCGCAGGCGAGGAAGGATATGTTGTAACCTCAGGATAATCGGTAAATGCCAATTCCGAATTTGTTTCATCCTGCGTATTCGGTGCCACGATTATATTTTGCAGTTCGCCGGTTTTAAAAGCATCCGGGGAATCACCAACACGCAACCAATACGCTCCGATGGTTGGTATAGTAATGGCATTTGTAAATATTTTAATACCGTTGTCGTCAACAACAAACTGTTGCAGAGTTGTTGGCATATCCACAATTGCATCGTTTGACGATTTAAAGTTGATTCGCCCGGTATAATCACGTTTAATATTATTGTATTGGTCTCTGGCCGTCACTTTTACGCTAAACGGAATAGTAGCAGTTACACGAACACCACCTATTGACTTATTTTGAGCAGGTTCTTCCTGTACGAGAAAATTATTTAATGCTTCCGGCCAAACTGTAATCTCCGGAGTTGTTCCGGCACTACCTGTCAAGGTCTCCGTAATTGTAATGGTTGGTGTTTCCTGAGCATTATAGAATGTAAAGCCAGAAATAGTTGCAATCCCTGCAGTAAAAGTGCGTACGCCAGAGCCTGGCAGCACAATTGTATTACCTAAAGGAGAAGGTGAAGCTGTACTTCCAAAGGTTACATCCAAATCACCTGTAAAATCTTCTTTCAAGTTGGCATATTCATCGTAAAGTTCTGCCGTAATACTAAACTCTGTTCCGACAATAATATTTTGCTGCTCAGGATGTGCAGCAACATTCGAGTTTGCAATAATAGTATAATAATTTAGCGAGGCTGACGATACAGATATATCGCTTTGCTGCCCTTCTGCAGATGTTACAGCAACATCATTTACTTTCACATAATAGGAGCTGCCGTACTGTTTCAAACTCACACCATTGGTAAAAGTTTTAACCCCCTGGTCACTGCTCAGGAAAGTATAATTTCCTGGTAGAACGGTAGGTTTACTTTCATTCCGGCTAACATTATCAGAACTGAATGTAATGGTTCCGGTATAATCATACTTTAAGTTATCAAATTCATCGTATGCTGTAACGGTTGGGCTAGTTGTTTCGCCAGCCTCATGCGGATCGGCAATGCCTTCAACGGTAAAATGATGAATTGCGGCCGGTGTTACTGTGAATGAAGAAGAATTCAATGGACTAAAAGTTCCGTTTGTTCCTCCACCCTCATCTGTTACGGTAAGGTAATATTCACCTGTAACAGTAAGTGTTGGTCCAGCGATAGTAACTACACCGCCAGAAAGTGTTCCTGACAATGTTTCAATAAGGGTTCCATCAATTTTCCTTACTGCCACATTAATGGCACGGTCAGAATTTGTAACCCGGTTACCCAGATTATCAATTGCCTCCACCGTAAACGTATTTTGCACGCCCGCAATTATATTAGAAGGTTGTGTTGCAAAACGGAAATTATTTACTTCAAACGAAGCTGAGCGTGAAAAGCTGGAAGTTACATTGGCATCACTTCGGGGATTACTAGTATTGTAATCACTCCAACGCAAAAAATGATACCCGGCGTAAGGGACAGCTGTCACAGGATCGGTAGTACCACCATGATCAACAACCTGAATAGTTGTACCACTAATACTACCATTGGCTCCGGCAGTATACGTAATGGTATGGTCGGTATAAAAACTGATTGAGCTGCCATATGTTCTTCCTCCATCATTTTGAGCCCAGGCCCTTACATAATATCGAGTTGAACCGGAAAGGCTTGTTTCATTGTATGAAAATGCACCTGTTCCCTGGGTGCCCGAAAGCGTTCGTGTTGTAGCCCCACTGAATGAAGAATTGGTACTAAACTGAAATCCCCGGCTAACACTCTGCCCTCCGGTACTGCTAACATTACCGTTAAAGGTAGCGCTTGTTTGTTCAATATCGGTAGTATTGTTTGTTGTAACACTCGGAGGTGTATAACTCTGTGTGGTAAACGAAATCTGCGGACCGTATGCTGTACCAACACTGTTGGTTGCATAGGCACGGGCATAATAGGTGGTTCCGGGACTCAAGCCTGAAACCGTTTTACTAAATGATCCTGTTCCACTTCCGCTATCAACTCCAGTAGTTGGATTTGATGAAGTTCCGTAAGCAATACCTCTTGCAGTAACAGTAGCGCCACCATCGGCAGTTACGTTCCCCCCCAGAGTAGCTCCAGTTGAAGAAATTGATGAGGCTGAATTGGTAGTTACTGATGGTAAAACAGTAGTTGTTCCTGCTCCTGTGATACTAAAATATACTGTCCCTGAACGGGTAGAAGAGCTAAAACTGGTTACAACAATAGTGTATGTTCCTGTAGCAAAATAAATATTAGTACAGCCACCTATTTCAGACAATAGGCCACTACCGCTATCATCGTCTCCAATCTTAAATCCGCTGGTGGGAGAAGATGGACTAAAGCTATTATAAACAAATAGCATGGGATCGCTTGCCGTGGAACTGGTTACCGTAATTTTATAGTTACCTGCTGTACTAACAGTAAACGACTGTGTGGCATAAGCAAAATCCCTATCAGTATTTGATCTTATGCTTGTAAAGTTGCCATAGGTTCCACCACAACTGTAACTATTTGGATAAGGTTTTTTAAACAGCTGGTTAGAAGATAATGTTGCTGAGAAAGATTGTCCGAAAACATTAGACTGAAAACCAAGGAACAACACAATAAAAAACAACACTGATTTTAATTTGTGTTTAGTAAACAAATCAAGTACCCTTGAATAGGCATTTTGCTCAACACCATTCCGTGTTCTGCCATTAAAAAAGTGATGTTGTATATAATTTGTATTCATAATTTCAATTTTTTACATTATCACTAATTAATTACTGAATGGTTGCGGAGTACTTTCCATGTCGACCTCAAGGCCTGTTAATACCTGAAGTTTCTCTTTTAATAATGCACCGGAAGCACCGTTAAAAACATCATTACTTCGTATGATTATGCGCGTATTGACATTTTGAGATATGCCCGCCAATTCAGTAGCATAATCATTTATATTTCCTGATGTTATTTCTCCTGATTTAAATTTGAGAACACCGGGTTCTGTTTCCACATAAATGAACAAATCATTTATGGTACGCCCTTCTAGTATCTGGCTATATATATACATAGCCGGTTTCGGATTATCGTTAAAATAGACCAGCGTACTATTTGCAAGTTCCCGATTAAGCGACTGAACATCCTCAACAGAAGACTCGATAAACACAAAATTACCTGATGACTGTGAATAGCTTTTGTTGGCATATACAACGAGCAACAATAAGCTAATGACTGTAATTTTAAAAATATTTTTATACATGATTTTTAATTTTTTCTGTTACACATGGTTGATTCGTTCAATACTCATTAATTCCCCAAAATCATTAATGGATTACTTAATCCGGAAATGGTCACACCGTTTTCAGCTATAATCGTAACCGAAGTATAACTGGCGGAACCTGTTCCATTCGCATTAAGAGTTGCGGTCACAGTCTCTGAAGTATCAGCATAAATACGGATGGTTATTTCACCTGTATGAGTACCGTTGTTAATTGCAGTATAAGCAGCACTAAGTGTCGCATATCCGGCACGTGTAGTACCACCTGTCGATTCAACAACAACATTAGATATCGTCAAAGCTCCGTTAGCTGAAGTAAACATGTAATTAGTTGCTGATAAATCTGAAACGACTGGAGTGACCGTATAGCTTCCTGCGGCCGTTGATCCGCTGGCATTATCTGTAAATGTTACAGTTCCTGAAAGTGAACTTGCTGTTCGCAGACCTGCTTCAGTTTCAGCATTTTTAAAACCTGTCATCGTATAACTGAATGCAGGAGTTGTTTCTCCAACTCCGCGTATTATATCATTTGCAGTAACCGTTAGTGTTACAGCGGTAACCGTAAAGTCATTGGCAACATAAGTAAAACTGTAGTTATCATCGACCCCGCCAGTTACCGTAATTGCATCGGTATGCGTACCTACATCTGTGCTAGCGTCAACTGTGGTTGAGGCTGTTGGTTCGGTAGTCAATACAGCTGATGTTTCGCTGTTAACAAAACCCGAGTATTGATATGTTAAAGCCGGATTCGACTCTCCGTAAACCTTTGTTTTTGCATCTGCAGTTACAGTCAGTTCTTTCTTAAGAATATTACCGCTTGTTTCCAAATCGGCCATACTGTAATTCGATGCATCGCCGGTTGTTCCATCCGATAATGAATACGATATTGTAGTACTCTTATTGTTTTCTGCAGTGGCAGTGGCATAATCTGCAGCACTTGCAGTAATATTTAAATCTTCTCCTAACACCAGGTTACTTACTGTTCCAAGATTAACTGTTCCGGTAACCGAAGAACCATCATAAATTTTATCATCAATTGTACTCAATGCGGTTAATGGTCTTGGAGTTATTGTTAATGTTACCAATGTTCTGCCGGCACTAATACAGCCTGTAGATTCAAATATAGCTTCAGCCCATGCGGTATAGGTACCCACATTGGTCGCTGTTGGAGGAGTCGTAGTTGTTGATCCGGTTTCATCTGTAAACCAGTTAATAACCGCAGCCTCAACTCCTGCAATAACAGTTGAAGAAGCACCTGCAACCATTTCTGTACCATCGTAGGTCACCGTATTATCAACCGCCGTTGGTGTTTCCGGTAACGGATTTACAGTAACAACAACTGTAGTTGGTATTCCATCTCCACAACCACTTGCATCCGTTGGTGTTACAATGTATTCAACAGTTCCGGCAGCCGTATTTGATGGATTCTCTAAAGTTTGTTCAATGGTTGGACCTGAACCATCAGATGATCCGGTAATGCTACCGCTTATTGTACCAACTGTCCATGTGAAAGTTGAACCTGCAATATCTGCATCATGAATAATCGATGTCGTTTCTCCACTACAGATAGAATAAGCACGACTACCTGTGTAATTAGGTGATGCATTAATAGTGATTTGAGTTGATGCACTAACTTCTTCACAACCACTACCAGCCTGTATGGTATTGGTAATAGTATAAGTTCCGGGAGGCGTAAATAAGGTGTTAACTGTACCAGGATCTACCCCATCGCCTTCAGCAAACACAACAACCGGATCGTCGGCTGTAAAAATACCTACATCATTGGTTACTGAAGGAGAAACTTCACCCGCAGTCGGACAAAAATCGGGTGCACTATAAGCAAATGTAGCAACCGGCAATCTTGTAATAACAACCTCGGCTGTTGAAGAGTATCCGTTTAAGGTTTGTGATACGGTATAGGTGCCGGCAGTGCTGCTGGCTAAAGTAATCTCTCCCGTTTCTTCATTCAAATCAAGGTTAGAATCGGTACAACTAAAAGTACCGGATGTACTTCCTGAAGGACTTGCAGTACCATCATTGGTACAATAAGGTGATCCTTCATAAGCAAAATCTACATTTGGAATCTCATTTATATTTATTGTAACCGATTGACCTGATATATCAACTGTACAACCATTTGCATCTGTAACACGAAGCAAAGAGTAAGTATATGTTTCAGCCACTTCAGTCGATTGAGTCATTGTGGCAGAAACGGTTGATGCATCAGCGGTTGTTATCTCAATTTCTGATTCTGTTATATTTTCTCCACTTCCAACTTCAAGTTTGCCGGTAAAAGTATAAGGAGCAGGTCCTACACTTCCGGTCATTGTAATTACGGGTGCAGCCTCATCTACAAACTCACTGGTTTTATCTGCCGTAATCGTAGCCGATGAAATAGGATAGATAATAACTTCGGTAGTTTCTGAAACTTCTCCACAAGGCGCTGCTGCCGGAATTGTATAGGTTATTGTGTATGTTCCGGGAGTGCTATTCGAAGGATCAATAGCACCATTTGAAGTATTAAAATCTAATGTTCCTGTTCCGGTGTAACTGTAAGGTGTTGTTCCGGGTATATATTCATTTTCTACTGATAACGAAGGAGTTTGCAGTTCGGAAGATGATCCACAAAATGGGCTGTCGTAATAAAATGCTGTAATAACAGGGAGTTGATTAACATTAACAGTTGTAGTTCCCACAACTGGAGAACAGCCTCCAACACCTGGCACAGTATAAGATACGGTATAGCTACCTGTAGCGCTACTTGCAGGTGTAATAGTACCCGTATTTTCATCAATTGTAAGCCCTGAAGGATAGGCCGAATAGACTCCACCATCGGTCCCAGCTGTTTTGATCACACTTACAGTACCAGAAGTAGAACAATATTCTGTTTCGGGATAGCTGATTTCAGGATCTTCAAGTGCTTCTGTAATATTTACAGTTGTACTTACCGGCGATGTATTACATCCGATTACATCTACCGGATCAAAAGTTATAATATAAGTTCCCGGGTTTGCTTCATTAGGATTAAAAATACCGGTTGAGCCATTCACTGCTAATCCTGTTTCAGGAGAAACGGTAAAGGTTCCGCTGCCGGCTCCAACAATAGTTGGATTAAAATCCTGATCAATATTATTACAAATAGTCAAATAACTATATGAAATCTGCGGATCGATTACATTGTCGTTAATTACTGCCCGGAGTAGTAACCGGTCGCACTGGCTACATCCATCGTCCCCCACATAATCAACATAGTAAGTTTGCGTAAACTCAATGTAACCTGTATTATACTCTAATCCGGTTGCAATAGGTGTTCCGTAAAAAGGTACGGTATACCATTTAACTTTTGCCGGGTCGAAATCGGCCACAACTCCTGTATTAGAAACCAAAAGGGTTAACTCACCCGCACCGCAACGAACTGCATCACTTCCTGTAATAGGAAGGTCATAAGTTTGTGCGAATGAGGAAGTGCCCCACCATAGCAGTACTCCTAAAAACAATGCCAACCTATGCACTGTCCTATTTAGAAGCTGTTGTTTGTAAATTTTCTTCATAGTTCTATATTGTTTTGTTTTTATATTGCCATGTATGTCAAGCATGTTTCTCTAATTTTATTAAGGAATTATGGTTTCCATTTTAATCCCGGCACCAGCTGCTACAAAGCAACTTCCAGCCACCGTTAGCTTGCCTCCTGACTCCACAACTATACTGTTATTTACAGTGGAGTTGATTGTTATATTTTTCACCTCTGCATTTGTTCCTGAATATACTTTAGGATAAATGGTAATTCCGCTGGCAGGGATGATTACATCAATATACGCAGTTGGCACTATCGCAGGGCTCCAGTTAGAAGCAGTATTCCAGTCAGAATCAGTTGTGCCGGTCCAAGTAACCTCCTGTATGATATCAACACTCATCGTATAGGCAGCACTACTAATTCCACCTTTTGAATCAAATACCTTAAAAGTGAATGTAGAATAAGGAGTTCCTGAAGCATCGGATGGAGAACGAAATACCAGTTTTGTGATATCATCAATAATAGATTCATTGAACACGTCTGATCCATTATATTCAAGGTCACCGGCTGTTTCAGTTGTTTCAATTCTTATTCCGCCAAAGTTATCTTCTGAATCCGCATCAGTAAAGGGGAAATCGCTTACGGTAAAAGTATAATTCGCATTCACACTTGTAATAATTGATGCGTTGGCACTAGTTGGAATATTGTTACTTAAAACTGAGATTGAAAATGTTTCTGTTATGGATTCTCCAAATAAATCGGTGGAAGACACCTCTATTCCATAAGTTCCTTGTGTGAGACCTGAGTTGTTTACAAGTAATTTATTACCACTCAAAATAAAGTTTCCACCATCACTGTTTGTGAGAACATAATCATGCTCGTCTTGCGGGTTATTAGCATCAGTTGTGGAGAACTCGCCAATTACAGCATTTAATGGTGCTCCCTCACTCACCTCATTATTAGACAACTGAATATCAGTAGGAGCCTCATTTGCATCAATGATCCCGAATGTTACTGTTCGAACTGCTGACTCTTCTAATGTACCATCTTCAACAAGTTTGTAGGTAAACTCATCAGCCCCCTGGTAATCGGCAGTAGGTGTATAACTAAAACTACCATCACTCAAATCGAGCGTTAAACTTCCGTGACTAACATCAGACACCAATTCGATTGTGAAACCATCCAAATTGGCATCATAATCATTTTTTAAGATACCGTCAAAACGGTCAACTGTTAAAGTTGTATTTGGAGACATTCCGTAGGAATCATCTTGTGCAGTGGGTGGCATTGCCTCATCGGATGCTGGAGCTGTTTGCTGATTACCAAAAGTAACATTCCCTTGTGAATAATTGTAGAATCCAAATCGTCCTGCAGGAAATTCAGTAATGCTGGCATCAGAAGCCGAAACATCAAATTTTTCCACTCCATCAACTTTTATTCGTATCCGGTTGCTGGTGTATAATATCTCAACTTGATATGTTTGACCATCCTGCCAACGCTCAGATTCACCATCTACAACACCAAGTAATACTCCTGGAACTGCAGTAAAACTTGGAGTTGAAGTCTTATGATAAAGTAAATGTCCCCCATTTGTTCTGGTGGCCATTGCAACACCTCCTTTGTCCCAGGACCATATATATGTATTATTTACCTCTTGAAAACCAAAAGCAAAACCAATGTCATCATTGTCGGTCTGGTTTAAATCTACTTTAATGGTGCCCTTGAAAACTTTATTAATTACACTTGTTTCTGTGCTCAACAAGTACACCGGCATTGATGTATTTGCCGACTGATAGGCTGTTCTCCCGGTTCCATCAGGATAGGTCCATACACCATCTCCTGCAGCACCTTCATCTACTTCTTCATAATTTCTTAGATCAGCATAATATAAACCTTGTAAGGTATTTTCATAGTTTTCAACATCAACAGAAAATGCAATAGCCGTTTCAATGGTCCCGGCAGTATATTCTAAGTTCCAGTCGCCTCCCAACGACACGTGCCCGGTTAAATTTGTTGATGCTTCAACATCCATTCCTGTAAGCGATGAAAGATTTTCTACAAATTCTTTACCTTCATCTGTACTTGCAATTGAACAACCATACAGCATTAAATCGGCATCTGAGGAAACATAATTTTTCCAACTTTCAAAAATGGTACGATTGGCAAATATATCATCACCATAAAAACTATCGTTTCCGATGAATAATTCGGCAGGATTACCGTGCCCTACAATATGAATAGATTGAATATCTTCATATTTTTTTATTTCATCAGTCATTTTTACAATTCCCTCGTATTTCGCAGGGTCTATATAAATGACTTCTGCTGAAGGCAAATCAATATTATCGATCAAAACCTCCACATCAGTCAGTGATTTGTCCAGAAAAACCAAATGCCTGGGACCGGTTATATTTCCAAAAGAATTGATTGATGTCATCAATCCGAGTACTGTAAACAAATAAAAGATTTTAATATTTCTCATTATTGCAGCTATGTTAAATTCGCAATATCTACTATATTTCATTTCTTAATAATTATTGATCAATGGATTCAATCTGTATTCCTCCATTGGCATCTTCCTCCATAACCAACTGACCAGTAATCACAAGGGTTGCATTTATATCTTTTTTAACTACTCCTCCTGCCTTAATTGTAAGGTTTGGAACAGTTACAGAACCTGAATACAAAGTCATTGTATGATTGGCCTGAACAGTAATCAATGGTAAACCACAGCTGTTACTAACCTCGCCCGGATAACTGGTAGCAGCCACCCATTCAGTTCCGTTAAATTGTTCCCAGTTTGCAGCGTCAGTCCAGTTGCCACTATGTGCACTCTGGTATTGCAATAAAGGATTAACTGTTATAGTAATTGATGCACAGTCATTACTGAAGGTGTCGTCAACTTCATTACGCGCATAATAGGTAGTAGTTTCTAATGGAGTAACAGTAATGGTACTTCCAGTTGTTTCAATTTCAGTTCCTCCACAACTTCCGGTATACCAATGCACGGTACCTTGTCCTCCCTGAACAGTAAGCGCAGTACTGGCCCCCTGGCAAATAGTTGTTGTTCCTGTAATCCCAGTCGGATTGATTACAACATCTACAGCTACGTTATCTGAAATATGCACAACCGGATCATTCAAAGTCCCTCCATATTCAACAACATAGCCATTAACAGAACCATTATCAGGTAAGTCATTCCATTTGCCTGTTGTTTGTACAAACTGTCCATAATCTTCATCATTTGAATTATTGGGCTCCCCGGAATTCCAGTCTGTAAATTCATCATTAACAGCGGATCCATCTGATTCTCCAGACCAGAATAACCTTCCTGCGTTGTCATCTTCAGTGCCTTCAGGGCCGGTGACCCATCTCCATTGTCCTTCTACTCCTTCATCACTGGCACCTAACCACCCTGTTGCTCCATCCAATTTTGAAGAAACAAATGTTTTTTCACCCGGTGATGTTACGGTGACTAAATAGCCCCTCAATCCAAAGTATGTTTTTGCTGCTGCCTCATTTTTTGCTTCTGTCCAGGTTTTTGAAGTTCCACTTATGTACTCGTAATAATGTCCATTTTGGCTATATGGAATTGCAGCATTCAAACTAAAGGTTATTGTACGAGAACTGGTGGTAATTGAAGTTGTGTTAAAGGTAACCTTTCGTAATACAGTTTGATAAATTGCTTCTTCAGCTTCTCCTGTAATAGTCAAGATTCCTGTTCCGGAATTAAATGAAAAACTTAAGCCGGTATCTGTCCCACTTGTTGCATCATTAATTTTTAAAGAATCACCTGTGTTATAATTAGCAGAAATTGCCACCGTAGCAGCATTTAGTTGAGTTGCTCCGTCAACAATTGTAACTGTTGTGCCCACATTAACGGCAGCCCCACTTGATGCAACCTCATAGTTTCCCGAAGGATTGGTTGTCAGAGTCTGTGCATCTGCGTTAAATATCAACGTAAGCATAATTACTACAAGCGAGACAACGGGCAAATATAGTTTTGCCACTTTTGTTTCTATATTCATTTCATTATGTATCATATTAAATATTTTGATCATATGCGTCTTGATAAACAGAAAAATCGCTATAACATTAATTATTTTATTGCCAACTATTTGCTAGTGACTAATACACTTCCAGCACACAGTTCAATTCAACAATCGAATTTATGTTCTTCAAGCATGATGCAGGCGCCATAAAAACAGTATTAACACAGCAATTACAACACACTGAATAGCTGAATATTAACAACACAAATTTGCATTTACATTGCAAATTTGGTTACACCTAATAAATTGTTATGATTTGGGTTTGTAATAATTGAGTAAAAATTCATCCATATTAATGTTTTTGTGTTTTTGTTTATATTCTGTAAAATTCTATAAAAACTCCCGATGCTACAAATGTTACAAATTAATCAGTTCTATCTAACAATATATTGCTGATATATCCTACAAAAAAACGGATTATTTACTCAGCATTTTGCTTAGTACTAAAAAATGTAAAGACAATCACGAGCAGATATTCAAGAAACATCATTTAAATTAACACCGAAATTAATTTGTACTCCATTAAAAACAATATGCTAACAGACTCCTTAGAATGAGAGATAAAATATAAAGACCATTTTGCAGATTTGGTAGTTATCGACATTTAAACAAAATAAAAAACAGGAACCAACGGCCCCTGTTTTCCAATACTTTTTAGATTGGTTCTATTTCCTGTCTAAAATCAGTTTCTTAATTACAACCTTATCGTTTACTTTAATCAGTACCATGTACATGCCACTTACCTGGTCCGACAGATTGAATGTTACCGGATCCTCTCCTATCCGGTAATTTTTACGGAACACTTCGCTTCCGCTTACACTCATTACTGAGATCTCCATTTCATCCGAGGTGCCAACATTGTGTTCTACCATTACTTTTCCAGCTGTTGGATTCGGATACAAACTCACTTCAAATACCCCGGCTTCCAGATCAGTAATCCCTACAATCAATCTATCAACACACAGTTCGAAGGTATCGGATGCTGTTGCGCCTGCAGGGTCTGTTGCTTTAACTATTATATTGCAACAACCTGTATCGGCCTGAAGAGGCTCAAAATCCAGCATGTAAACATCCGGATCGTCAGTAACATTTATCCAGTCGGGCAATGTTCCGCTTTCGAAACTTACATTATATGTCAGTGTGCTGTCGTCAACATCATCGAACAAAACACCCAGTATTTTGCTGATGCTTATTTCAAGACTGTCCGTTGCTCTTACTCCCTGATCAGGGATTGACTGAACCAGCACCGGGGCATCGTTTACCGGATTCACAGTCAGCATAAAGTTGGCAGTTGTTTTATCGCCATCGTTATTGGCTACCTCAACAGTAACTTCTGCAGTACCGTTTTGGTCGGCCATCAGTTCCACATCAAGTGTCCCTGTTGCTTCTGACGATGTATGTGTTACTTTCAGATCAGATATCAGGTTTCCCCCGTTATGAGAAGCAGTAACAGTGGTTGCCCTGTCGCAAATCTTTCCGCTCGATATACCACTTAAAGCAATACTTACCGGTACATCTTCGTCGGTAGTTACATCGGCAATCGGGTTTATTGCAGGCGAGCTGTTTTCAATTGTCACACCTACAATAACCATACACATACTTTCATTGCCGGCCTCATCGGTGGCATACACTTTTATTACGGTACCACCTTCGTGTGAACATGTTAATTTACCCGGCGACACCCTGATATCAAGATCTTCGTAAGCAGTTACATTATCGGTGGTTCCACTTGAAAGTGCTTCAATGTCTTCGTCGGTAAGCACGTAATAGCTACCCGAGGAAATTACAAAGTCGGCAGTATTACACTGCACTTTTGGAGGGATGTTATCAATTACATTCACTGTTGAACTACCGGCTGATGTATTTCCATGGTTATCGGTAACGGTTAAAACAACAGTATGATTCCCTACTTCGTTAGGGGAAAATTGAGTTTTACTTAGAGATCTAGATTGAATGCCGCATGCGTCGAAAGAGCCATTGTCAATGTCATTAACCTTTATTGAAGCTTTTCCAGATTCATCGAGATACACATTTATATCCTGGCATAATGCGGTAGGAGGTACTGTATCTAAAACTGTTACCTGTGCTGATTCAGTGGCTGAATTTCCATGAATATCAGTAACCGTGAGGAAGACAATATTATCTCCGGTATTTTCGCAGGAGAAAGTATCCTTGTTTAATTCGAAAGCCGCCAGGCCACATGCATCATTCGAACCATCATCAACAGCCAGTGAATCGAGAACGACCAAACCGGACTCGTCGAGATATACTGTTATATCTTTTGTTTTTACCTGGGGAGAAATGGTATCTTTTACGCTTACATAAAACCAGTCTGTATTCGTGTTGTCAGACGGATCTTTAGCTGTTAAGGAAACAGCAAAACCGTCAGGTCTTATTCTTTTTGCACTTTTCAAACCAACAACACCAGGAACAGAAACATAATCAACGTAACTGCAATCGAAGGTATCCTGAGACAAATACATGGTATCGATACTGCAATTATCCGAAGAACCGTCATCAATATCTGCGACTAGTAATGAGGCTAATCCATTTGCATTAAGATAGATAGTTACATCGTGCGCAATGGCAACAGGATTTGTGTTGTCTTCAACCCTAACTTTGAATGATCTTACAACCTTATTTCCCGATTGATCAACAGCCTCAATCGTATTAATGGTTTCTCCTACCGGAAATATTGAACCACTCGAAAACCCAGCCGTTTGATTAACCTGAACATTTCCGGTATTATCTGTTGCCAGTACTTCACCCTCAAAACTTACCTCAGTACCACATTGATCGGCATTGGCATAAACGAAGATATCAACAGGCACAGTGAGACTTGGCAAAATAGTATCGCTTACTGTAACCTGAGCCGATTTTAAAGCTTTGTTGCCATAAATATCGAGGGCTGTTACCAAAACATTTTGGATACCAAGGTCACTTGAATTGAAACTGTTTCTGCTTATATACATAGTATCAACCTCGCAATTGTCGCTGACATCGTCAATTATCTCTGATGATACTATTGATGCTTGTCCGCTATCATCGAGGTAGGCAATAGCATTTTTAACAACAATAGTGGGAGGTAAAGTATCAACAACCTCAACATTAAAACTACATGAGCTAATGTTTCCCGACACATCTGATACCTCATAAACGTTAGTTGTTGTTCCAATTGGAAAAGATTCTCCGGAACTAAGCCCTGCTGCTAGTTGTGGTTCGTTTAATTTTATATGGCAATTATAAAATGCAGCCCCGTAATATCCTTCCCAAAACCCGGCATCAAGTCCGCCATGTTCAAAATAAACATAACGTACCCCGCTACCATAATTCGTAAATATAAATTCTTCCTTTACAGGAGTTGAACCAACTTTCTTAGGACTAGTTCTGGATCCTGAAGAATATGAAGCAATAATATTATGATCTTCATCCCTCAACTCATACTTAACATAGTACAAATCCTTATCTCCATTATTTAAGTAGGCTACAATTTCTTCACCTACACTTATAGACGGAGCACTGTCTAAATATTCTTTTGTATAGCCGGCAGCTAGTAAAGATACTTCTTTGGACTTTCTGTTTGTAACAGTTGTACTGGTTCGTGAATCATAGGAGGATTGGTACTTCGGGCCTTCTGCTCCTTCTACAGCTCTCCATCCGTTACCAGTTTGTTGTATAATTGTCCAGCCATCAAGTCCTTCTGCATTATCAACGCTATACAACAAATTATTGTAGGCTGTGCAATTATCAGATGCAGTTGGCCAGGAATAATCCAGAGTGGCTCCACAATTTTCTTTTTCTGCATAAAGTAAAGTATCATTTTGACAAGATAATTGCGGGGAAATGGTATCAACAATGCTAATTGATACCATAGCCGAATCGCTTAAAGCCCCATCAAGAGCCTGGTAATAAAACGTTACCCCGCCGGTATAATCCATAGGTGCCTGATAAACAAAATCACCGGTTTCGAGATTAAATGTATCGAAAGAACCATAAGCTAATGTTGGAATTTCTGCCACCTGAAAATCGTTTCGTTCCACATCGGTATCATTGTTCAATACATTTCCGGAAATTGTATCGCCGCAATACACCTCGTAACTTCCCAAGGCGGGATCGTCATTCACTGTTGGAGGGTTGTTTATCCATGTTACATTACCAACAAGGGTACCGGTATTACCATTGCCACTATCGTCGGTAAGCGAGGTGCCACTTCCGTCAAGCATTTTATAGTAAGCTATCAGGCCGGGTTCTGCTCCAGCCAATTCTGCATTCATAGAATTTTGAATTTCCGGCTGTGTACGTACCACGTTCCACACCCTAACTTCATCAACCTGGCCGATAAAATCGTTGGTTATCGATTCTTCATCATAATCCTGACCGATAGAAAAATATCCACCTGCGACCGGACGATAAGGAATTAAAACAGAACTCCAGGTTGGGTCCGGCTCTCCGTTTACATAAACAGCAACCGAATTATCAACGGCTACTGTAAGTGCAATATGGGTCCAGATACCAATTGGTACAGAAAGAATACCTGTCGTTTCAATATCACCAGTGCCTGGAACATGATAACTTGTCATAATTTTCCCCGAGGCAGATATTCCAAACAAAACAATATTAATTTTATCCACATCGTGAAAACTTAAAACATATTTATTCTCAGTAAAACCCGATCGTTTCACCCAGGCTTCAAACGTAAAAGCAGAGCTAAGGCTCAATTTGGCACTTACACTGTTGGCCTGCACATAAGAATCATTTCCATCCAGTTCAATGGCATTGGTAAAATCTTGTGCAGATAATTTCTGCTTTCCTGCGATTAAAAGACTCAGGAATAAAACAGCACAAATAAAAATCTTGTTATTTCTACTGTTCGAAAAATGTAAAAAATACTTCATATGCATTATTAATTTTGTTATGGTTACTTCCTGATTATTTCTTTGCCAGCAAAGTGCATTACACACCAGGTTCTCAGCTAATTTTTTGGGAGGTACAGATTTCATTGAAAATGGGATAAAAAAATTCAAAACTTTATGTTTAGTTTCAAGAGATAATTATCACAATTTCAGCCATTTGGCAAAACCTGCAAATCCACTTCTGAACCAATCTTATAAAACTTATATTGAAGCAGTTTCCAAAATTCCGTCGATCATCTTTTTTAGTTTGAACTACTCCACGACTCCCCAAAAACTCCGATAAACGTTAGAGTTAGACGAAGTAAAATTCAATTCTACATCCGTAAAATAATATGGTATTACAATAATACATTGAATACAAAATTCTGTCTAATCCTAAATGTCAATACTTTGTGCCACATGTTTGAAGATTTAACGAACCACACTAAAATACGTATTACAAATCGATTAAAATTTACCATATGTTAAAAAAATAAGTGATTTTACTACTGTTTTTTTAATTCACAGAATTTTTATTACAAATGCCCGAAACCGGATTACAAGTATTTCGGGGCGTTTGCCAACGGATGCGACATTTTTCATTTTAGCAGATACTAAGAAATAACTTATATAAAAACCGCATGGTGCTGACACATTAGAAACACGCAAAATATTATATTTACGGCCAATTCTATTTTTTGAAAACCAAAAATTCATAACGTGAAGGCGATTGAAAAAAACAAGCAGCTCCTTTATACCGACCAACTCCGTAAATTTATTGATTCTACCAGCCCAATCTCCGACAGTTCGTGGAATAAATTATGCGACATTATGGTTTTCAAGAAGATAGACAAAGGGGTACGCATACTGGATTATATGCAGGTAGAGAATGCTGTTCGATTTATTGGAAAAGGGATTGTAAAATGCGAAGATCACTTTAATGAAAAATCCTTTGTATACAATTTTAGAGTAGCGCCAATTATTTTATCGGAGACTGTTTCGTTACTTAACAATACGCATTCCCGTATCACACTTGAAACAGTAACAGACTGCGAATTGATAGAACTTCCACGCACCCCGTTCCTGGAGATAATGTTTTTGAATCTGGATGTTTCCAAGTTCTGCGCATTTGGAATCGCCAACTACCTGGGGATGGTCCACTATAAACAAGTTTTGTTACGCACGCTCGATGCAGAAGAGCGTTACAAACATTTCTTAAAAGAATTTCCTTTGGTGGCTTTGGAAGTAAAACTCGAAGACATTGCTTCTTACGTTGGAGTTACCCAACAAAGTTTAAGTCGTATCAGAAAAAATATAACATGGGGGAAAGACGAGGAAAAACTTGAATGTCTGAGCAACGAACTGGATGTGGTTCATATGTTGGAATAATACTAATAATTACAATTTCGATAAAGAAAAACAGGAACCTCTCAGCCCCTGTTTCAAAATTCTATTATAAAAACTTATTACATCGATTACGAAAAACATTGAGCCATTGCTTCGCATACTCCCAATGCCTTTGTTTTCAGTATCGGCATTCACCAAATCCGAATAAATTAAAATAGCCTACTTATTTTCGTATTTGGTTTTATACCATCGGGTATTTCTTAAAAATTTCTTCCGATTTAGTAAGTATCTCCACATACTGCGCGCGTTGATAAGCAAACGGATCTTTCATATTCTTACGCGAAAGTTTTCCCCTGAAATCGTCGAGCGTTTTATAACCTTTATCTTCCATCCAGGTGTTCAGGTCGATAAGAATATCAGAAATTACTGACGGTGAATTACGATAAATGGTACTCACCATCTGAACCACATCGGCACCTGCCAGTATCATTTTTATTACATCGTTGGCATCGTAAATACCACGGCTTATACAAACACTTCCTTCAAGATTTCCATGTAATAGTCCGGCGTAACGCAGTCCTATCATGTGATCTTTCGGATTACTTAGCTCCCATGGATAAAAATATTCTTCTTTTTCGATATCAACTTCAGGTTGGAAAAAACGGTTGAACAGCACATACCCGTCAGCGCCCGCTTCATCTACTTTTTTTATAAAATTCAGCGGATTGGTATAAAACAGGCTTATTTTTACGCTAACCGGAATTGAAACGGCTTCCTTAACTGCAGCAACTATCTGCACCTGCTTGTCTTCAATCGATTCTCCGGTTTCTTCAAAATAACCGGGGACAGCGTATAAGTTAAGTTCTAAACCAGCAATCCCAGTTTTTTCCAGTTCCTTTGCATATTCAATCCAGGTTGGTTCGTAAATGGCGTTCAGGCTGGCAAACACAGGCACACTGAAACTTTTTACCAGTTTCTCGACATTGTAAAGATGTTCCTTTGGCCCTGCATGTTCGATTCCCGGAAACAAACTTGTCATTTCCGCGTTGCGGTTTTCATACTCAGACAGCTCCTCATCCATCTGAAGATTCTCCAATTGGATTTGTTCCTCAAACAGCGAACGGTATACAATAGCGCCTATTCCAGCTTCTTCAATTTGTTTTATCACTTCGGGTTTTGTAACCAGGTTACTTGCTCCAAGTATCAATGGGTTTTTTAATTCTACACCCATGTAGGTTGTTGATAGATTTGCCATAATGTATTGTTTTTATTGATTTTAACCTTTCGTTTTACACTGTAACTTTTTTTACAACTATTTGTTCAACTAGGACATCAAATTTTGTCGATAGGCTATAGACGGGAGGTTGAAGAAGTTAAAAAACGGACATTGGGAATTAACCATTTGTCAGGGATGGATAAACAAATTTTAATCAATAACCGGAACCTAATTCCCCCAATTACTCATTCACTCATTTGCTCATTCACCAAACAAAAAAAAACCACCTGCCTTTCGACAGATGGTTCCAAATATTTTATGTTTTCCGCAAATCTTACAGCAAACTCAATGTTACAGTTAAACCGGCCATTACAACCGAAACCATGGTCATAAGTTTGATCAAAATATTCAAAGAAGGGCCTGAAGTATCTTTGAAAGGATCGCCTACTGTGTCACCAACAACACCGGCTTTGTGAGCTTCACTTCCCTTACCTCCGTAATTACCTTTTTCGATGAATTTTTTGGCGTTGTCCCATGCACCACCGGCATTATTCATAAACACTGCCAGGGTGAATCCGGCGGTCAAACCACCAGCCAACAGGCCGATAACTCCGGCAACTCCCATGCTCGCACCAACAACTACAGGAACAATAATCGCTACCAACGACGGAAGCAACATTTCACGTTGAGCACCTTTTGTTGAAATTTCAACACACTTTGCATATTCAGGAGTTGCTTTACCTTCAAGAATACCTTTAATTTCGCGAAACTGACGACGAACTTCTTCTACCATTGCACCGGCAGCGCGTCCAACAGCTTTCATGGTCATTGCACTGAAAAGGAATGCCATCATAGATCCCAGGAACAAACCTCCTAAAAACAATGGATTGAAAAGAGTAATATCGTAAGCAGCTGAGAAATCTTTTACCGATGCGGCAGAAATTTTAATTGCTTTCATACCATCGTGAACGGCAGGAGCCACATCGTTATAAAAGATATATTCACCTTTAGTAACAAAACCTTCGCCACCTTTTGCAATCTTACCAAACCACAAACGAACTTCTTCCATGTAAGCAGAAATAAGCGCCATGGCAGTTAATGCAGCAGAACCAATTGCGAATCCTTTTCCGGTTGCAGCGGTTGTGTTTCCCAACATATCCAGCGCATCGGTACGTTCGCGAACCAGAGGCTCTAATTCTGACATTTCTGCATTACCACCGGCATTGTCGGCAATAGGACCAAAAGCATCAGTTGCCAGTGTAATACCTAAAGTAGATAACATACCTACAGCAGCAAAACCAATTCCGTATACGCCCATAGCAAAATGAGTAGCACCACCTGCAGCCCAGAACGATCCCATAATTCCCAGTACAATTGTCACAACAGGAATCCAGGTTGAATTCATACCAACAGCAATACCATCAATAATTGTAGTTGCAGGTCCTTGTTGTGCCTGCTCTGCAATTCCTTTAGTAGGTTTATATTCGTCGGAAGTATAATATTCAGTAGCTTGACCGATAATAACACCGGCTGCCAAACCAATTACCACAGCCCAGAAAACACCCCAGGTAATCCAACCTGCCAGTGCCAAACCTACAAGTGCAAGAAGTATAAGTACCGAACTACCAAAAGTTCCGATAAATAAAGCACGTAATAAGTTTTTTTGCGTAGCTGATTCTTTAGTGCGAACCATAAAAATACCTACAATAGAAAGTATAATACCAATGGCAGCAACAATCATAGGAGCAGTTACCGCTTTAATAGCCTCAATTCCAGTATCTTTTAAAACGATAGCCGGAAGTGCAGCACCCAATGCAGCGGTTGCCAAAATAGATCCGGCATACGATTCGTAAAGGTCGGCTCCCATACCGGCAACGTCACCTACGTTATCGCCAACGTTATCGGCAATGGTTGCAGGGTTACGTGGATCATCTTCAGGAATACCGGCTTCAACTTTACCAACAAGGTCGGCACCCACATCGGCAGCTTTTGTATAAATACCACCACCAACACGTGCAAACAAGGCCTGAGTAGAGGCACCCATTCCGAAAGTTAACATGGTGGTTGTAATTTCAATTAATTTTTGTTGTGGAGTAGTTCCGGCATGTACAAAATCGAGCCCCAGGAAATGCAGGCCGTTTGCCATATGATCCGGAGTAAAAATGACTTTGCTCAACAGCAAGTACCAGGCTGCAATATCAAGTAGTGCAAAACCAACTACAACCAATCCCATTACAGCACCACTACGGAAAGCTACCTGCAATCCTTTATTTAACGATTGCGAAGCACCGTGGGCAGTACGCGCCGATGCATATGTTGCTGTTTTCATTCCCAGGAAGCCGCACAATCCTGAGAAAAAACCACCTGTTAAAAATGCTATAGGGACAAACGGGTTTTGAACCTTAAAAAAGGCCATAATAGCGAGTAATACAAACAACACCACAAATACAATTGTCACAACTTTGTACTGTCGCTTTAAATAAGCCATTGCGCCTTCGCGAACATACTGAGCAATCTCTTTCATTCTGTCAGTACCTTCCGAATTCTTCATCAGCGATTTGAAGAATATCCAGGCAAACGCCAAAGCCAAAATAGAGGCAATTGGCACTATTAAGAAAATATTAGTCATAAGATGATAATTTTTTGTGTAACTAAAAGCTACGGTTTAGTATTAAAATTATAATTGTCTTTCTTTGGTTTCCAGTTCAGTTTTACAAAAAAATTCTTTGCAATAGACAAAGTTAAATTTATATCTGAAATGAAAAATTTTAGATTATGTATTTGATAACAGGTTGAAAATTTTTTAACACAGCACTTCATCCGAATTTATATAATTGCACACTATTTTAACATTTTATCAATATGCGCAAACTATTCACAAAATCACATCATTTTTCTCAACTATCATCTATTTTTATAGCACTAAGAAAAAATGCATTATAAAAATTACAATTTACTATGAAAAACACGTTATACGTTCTGTTTGGTTTAATTCTGCTAACCGGACTGTATTACCCTCAAAATCTGAGCGCAAAAGAATACAGTGGTTTTTTTAACTTCTCTTATTCTGAAAAGGAAGACAAACTGATTATTGAAGTAGACAAACTCGACACTGAGTTCCTTTATGTATCATCGCTGGCATCGGGTGTCGGGTCAAACGATCTGGGCCTCGACCGAGGAAGACTTGCCGGGAAAAAGATCGTTAAATTTATTAAAGCCGGAAATAAATTATTGCTGATTCAACCCAATTACGGTTACCGGGGCGAAAGCGACAACCCGGATGAAAAAAAAGCTGTTGACGACGCTTTTGCTACGTCGGTACTTTGGGGTTTTAAAATAGAAAAAGAAGAAAACGGGAAATATTTTATCGATGCAAGTGACTTTTTTTTACAGGATGTTGCAGGCCTTGCAGTATCATTAAAACGCATGAAAGAAGGTAATTACAAAGTGGACAAATCGCGTTCAGCTTTCTATCTGCCTAATACAAAAAACTTCCCTAAAAACAGTGAAATTGAAGTAATGCTGACCTTTACCGGCGAACCAACCGGAAGATACACCCGGACTGTTACTCCAACTCCGGAAGCAATAACAGTACGTCAGCATCACTCGTTTATCGAATTGCCTGACGATAATTATAAGCCAAGGGCGTACGATCCTCGCGTGGGATTCTTTCATACTTCGTACATGGATTACACCACTGCATTCGACGAAAACCTGACCAAACGATTTATCAACAGACACCGGCTTCAAAAGAAAAATCCGAATGCAAAAATGAGCGAAGCAGTAGAGCCTATTGTTTATTATGTGGATCGTGGAATGCCGGAGCCAATTAAATCTGCAGTAATTGAAGGTGCAAGCTGGTGGAACCAGGCATTTGAAGCTGCCGGTTTTAAAGATGCTTTTATTGTTAAGGAAATGCCGGAAGGCGCAGATATGCTCGACATAAGATACAATGTTATACAGTGGGTACACCGTTCAACACGCGGTTGGTCGTATGGAGCTTCTGTAGCTGACCCAAGAACCGGAGAAATCCTGAAAGGCCATGTAACCTTAGGTTCGCTGCGCATTCGCCAGGATTTTATGATCGCACAAGGTTTGCTTTCACCTTACGGAAAAGATAAAAAAGCAATTGAAGAGGCACGCGAAATGTCACTGGCTCGTATTCGCCAGTTGGCAGTTCACGAAGTTGGACACACGCTCGGACTGGCACATGCGTACAGCTCAAGCGCCGAAGGACGTACATCGGTTATGGACTACCCGCAACCTCTTGTAAAAATAAAAGATGGCAAACTTGATTTATCTGATGCATACGACGATAAAATTGGCGACTGGGATAAAGTTTTCATCGATTTCGGATACCGCGAGTATAAAGACGAAAAAAGCGAAGAAGAAGGTATGGAAAACGTTATTCAGGGTTACCTGAAAAAAGGCATGACATTTTTATCGGATGCAACTTCTGCCGGAGGAGCTCACCCACACGCCAGTCAGTGGGACAACGGAAAAAACGCATACGACGAACTTACCCGAATGATGAAAGTGCGCGAAATTGCAATTTCCAACTTTGGAGAAAATACAATTCCTGAAGGAGCTCCTTATTCTAACTTAGAAAACGTTTTAGTGCCTATATATTTCTATCCTCGCTACCAAATTACAGCTTCTTTAAAAGTTGTTGGCGGCTTGGATTACCGTTACGCACTTAAAGGAGATGGACAGATGATATCAGAAATGGTTTCGCAGGAAGAACAGGAAAAAGCGGTGGATGCATTGCTGAGTGTTATTAAACCGGAATCGCTTCAATTACCGGAAGAATTGCTTCAGATTATGCCTCCTAAAGCAATGGGATATTATCGCAGCCCCAATGAAAATATTCAGACTAAAACCGGTCCTACTTTCGATCCGCTAAGTGCAGCAGCACAACTCTCAGACATGGTTATCAGCGGGTTGACTGATCCGGAACGCGCACAACGTTTAATCGAATACCACAGCAGAGATTCCAAGCTGCCCGGATTAAACTACGTAATCGACAAAATGATTGCCGAAAGCTGGAATAAAGAAATCGAGGACGGATATACGGGAGAAATTCAAAAAGTGGTTGACAATGTTGTTTTAACCAACCTGATGAAACTGGCTGCCAGCGACAAAGCTTCTACTGAAGCAAAGGCAATGGGCTGGTACAAAATTCAGGAGATAAAAGATTTGGCAGAAGGCAAATACACATCAGCCAAAACGCCTGAAGCAAAAGCACATTATGGTTACGCTGTTCAGCAAATCGAGCAGTTCAACCTGTATCCTGAAAAATTCAAACAAATTACACCGAAACCTGTACCTCAGGGCGCACCAATTGGAATGGATTAGATTTCTTTTAAGAAACAATATTGAAAATGGCATCTGCATCTGTTGTGCGGATGCCATTTATTTTTTTAGTACCTTGCTTTTCAAATTATTACCAGGTTGAAACCAGTAAAAATAATCATACAAATTGAATCGGCTTACGAACAAAAAATCAGCTGCCTACTTTCAGATAAAGCGGATAAAAATTGTTTGGATTATTTTCCGGCCGAAAGAGCGATTGTATTTTCAGAAGAGAATTCACTGGCTGAAAAAATCCGAAATAACTATTTTCAATTTGAAAAAGTTATGCGGTCGGCGATAAAAGGAAATATACGAACCGGGCAAACCATCCATTGTATTTTCATCGAAGATTTTCCTTTTCTAAAAGATGCCGACTTTTTAGAATTTATTCGTGTAGACCAACGTAACGATGAGCTAAAAATAACAACCCACAACTCAGGAATGGCCGGAATTACTCAAATTTATGCAGATGGTTCTACTGTTGAAACAACCGGTTTGTCAGGATTTGGAGGATTTATACAAACACCCACAGGAGAACGGAAAACATTTACCGCCTCATTTAACGGCGGCAGCAATAACCTGATGGAATTGCTGGCTGTTACCGAAGGATTGAAACAACTTAAATCAGAAAATGAAATACAGGTAAATACCGACAGCCGTTTTGTTATTCGCGGCCTGGTGCAATGGGTGCATTTCTGGCGGCACAACAACTGGCAAACAGCATACGGCAGCAAGGTAAAATTTGCCCGCCAATGGCAACTTATCGACGAACTTTGCCAAAACAAATTAATCGAATTCAGATGGATAAAAGGACATTCAGGGCACGAAGAACAAAGCCTTTGTCACGACCTGGCAAAACATTCGGCAACGTCACCTGCTTGTAGGTAATTCCTGCAATCACCTTTTTACACCGGAACTTTTACTACCACTTTTTTAACGACAGAGGATTTATCGATCATAATTTGCGGAGCATGTGCATCGGCTGGGAAAAAGATACTAAAAACAGAACCACTGATATTTATGGCAGTATGTTGAACATCTCCTTCGTAAAATATAACGTCTTTTTCTTCATCGTAATCGATGGTTGGAGTAAGCTTTTCAGAAAGCGGCGCACATTTTATAATTTCCTCACCGCTCAAACAAAACTGGATATCAATATATTTTTTATGGGTTTCCCAACCAAATTTAAATACCGGGCCGGTTTCATATTCCGAAATATGTGCAAATAAACCCGGGGCAATTTCAACGGAGCCGGGCTCGGCATCCGGAGACAATGTTTTCAAAAATTCAAAACTCTTTTCAAACCAGGGATTCACGGAATTGTAAATATTCGAGTTGTCTAATGTATCTGTTATCATGATGTTTTTTTGTAAAGGTAATCTTTTTTAGAACGATTTTAAAACAGACAAACTGCCTGTATGAAGTTGATGTTTTACCATGATAAGTTTCCCGAAATTATGTTTACATTTAGTGCCCTAAAAACCAAAAACTTTTGAATATGAGTCTACCGATAAAAGCCCGAAAGAGAAACATTCCTTACTGCATAAGAATTACAGAAATCCAGTAGATAATATTATTAAAAAACCGACGGCAAAAAGCTATTCTAATAACCACACTGTAAAAATGGGACGAACACTTTTTATCCTTTTTATAGTTATCCTGCTCAACAAAATTTCATTCGCGCAAAAATGGATTCCGGAAACGATATGTTCTACCGACACCTTGCTGGTTGAATCTTTTCAATCGATGAAATACAACGCTGCAAAACCCGACAGCCTTACACCGGAACCTTATAAAATTGTTCGATGCAAAACGCGCTCAACCATTGGATTTCGCTTCGACCTTGCTTTTTCGAATTATTATTACGGAGAAAAAACCACAAGCTGGATGGGACAACATGGCGGACCTAATTTTAATTTCATATTTACGGTTGACAGGTGGAACATTGGTTTCCGGTTTAAACCCTGGACGTTCAATCCGAAGAAAGAAATGGATTTTAACGGGCACACTCTTCCAACAACAGCAAGAGTGAATACCATTAAACTGGATTATTATGTTGGGTATTCGTTCGATTTTGAAAAGCTGATTTCTCTTGAACCTTATCTTGGATACAACCTTTCCTCGCTGGTAGTAATTAATGAGGAAAATCTAAACCAGCATTACAGACTATATGAAACTGGAGGTTTTATTGCCGGGGCCACATTGAATAAATATTTCAAGATAAAAGAATATGAATATATTTCGGTATTTGCTTCTGCCGGTTACGCATTTGTAAATTTCGAGAAAGTTCACCCCGATTTCGACAAAGGGTATTTCGAATGGAACTTTGGAGTGGCTTACAAAGGCTTTTTAACCCGGATATTCGACAGACGAGTTGAATAAAAAGGAAGATCCTTTCCCGAAAATTATGTTTACCTTTAATGCACTAAAATTCAAACCTGTTGAATAGTATTTTATCCTGAGTTCAGATAAAAGTAAACTAAGCGAACAGCAAGTTCTCAACTGAAGATTTTTAACATGAATAAAATGGATATTGATTTTGATTTTCGGCAAGATAGTAATTGTGGGGACCCCGATAAAGACAGTCAAAAACTGTATAGAGCACATAAATTATTATGGAGTAAGATATTGCCATGTGGAAAGCCTCTTGATTTAAAAATTACAGGCAGCAATTATGGAAGATTACTTATAAAAAATAGTTTGGGAGATAATTTATCAAGTGACAGAATGTGTCCGCATTTTGATGGAAAATACAATGGTAAATTTGACGGTTGGTTATCAGATTCTGAAAGAGAAGAACTCAAATATAAAGTGCGAACTATTGGAGGACATATAATTTTTCCTGCTCACAAAAAGAATGGTTTTACGATAAATCAGGCCAGAGGCATAAACAGAAAAATTTGCGATAGGTTTGATTTAACCTTAGAATGCATCCGACGTTTTTATAAAAAAGAAAAAAGCCCGCTTTATGATACGCTTATGAGATACAAAGATTTTTTTGACTTGTTTAATGATTTTTACGGTTATATTGATTTCTTTATGTTGCAGGATTTTATAGACGAAAAGGAACAAATAAGATTTTCTTTACCATTCGATAATTTCAATCGTTCACCATTACCTCAAACAATTGATGAATATAAAGAATATAAAATTCAAACAATATGTTTGATAAATAGTAGGAACAAGAGGATTGTGGATAATCTTTTGAAAAACGAACCTAAAAAAACAGAAGTCTGTAATACTTTCTATGTTAAATAGGATCGTTCTATGCAGTTTCGCTCCTCAGATTCATAAATGATTGTCTTCGTCCTGCATAGGGACATTCACCTGTAATTGGCAGTAAAAACTGACAAGTAACGGCTAACGCCAATCTAAAAAATGTACCGGTGGCGTTTATTATTAAATAAGTAAATCTTAAAACAAACCCCGATATAAACCTAAAAACATATCAAAATAAATTAACCATGACAAACAAAAAAGCACCCTAAATTATTATCATAATTTACTCAGTGGCGACCGTAATGATAATCGGGGGAACAATATTGAAATTGCTGCATAATTCTTCTGCCTCGTCTATAATTTTTGAGGGCGCGGTACTCGGTACATTTGCCTTCATATTTGACACAATCCGAAAAAAACAAAAAATAAAAAAACAGGAAGAAGAGGAAAAGCAAAAAAGTCTATGAAGCGTGCCAAATGATATTGTTTTTAGCAATGAATCAGCGCCCTTCTTTCTTTTCCGTTCATTAAAACAGTTAGCGGCTTATTAAACTGCACATGTTTTATAAATTCGGTTTCGCGGAATACAGTTTGTTTACCTAAAGCTTCCATTTTCAGCCTGCTGTTGCGCGCATTATGAGGCACCGAAAAATATCCCACATTCATCGATGTTACGTTGTGGAAAAAATGTGAGCCTAAGGATGCATCGAGTGGATAATCGGGCAAGCCCATTTCCACAATAATTTTTGCTTTCGAAATATGCGCCCACAACACAGGGATTCCGGTAAACGGATCACGCGATCCCCATCTTCCCGGACCGATCAGAATATAATCTCTCCCCTCGGCGTCGAACCAGTCGTTAAACTCGCTGATCTCACTGGCCATCTGTTTGGTTTTCATCTTATCAAATTTATCCGGATCTACATAAACCACATCGCGGATATTTTCGATCTTACCATTTCCCATCCCCCTTTCTGCATACATAAAAATCTTATCGTCTTCCACCATCTTGATGTCTACCTCAACCTGCTCTTCGGTACGTATCAGAGGTTTTATCTGCAACAAATAAAGTGTAGGTTTACCGTTCTCCGCAGGTTCAAGATCGATGGCATATTCAATTTCAACAGGAGATCCCATGGCTTCTTTAAAAAGTTTCAGCAGTAACTGAAGCACATCGGCCAGCGGTAAATGATTATATTTTAAAATATTGGCAAAATCGATAACTTTTGGTCCCGGTCCATAAACACCCGGAACGAGGTCGTCGTTTTCCATAATATAGGTAGATGCCGAATGTTCCAATGTACCATCTTTTTCAGCGTTCTTGATCCGGTATTTTTTTATGGCAGCATTTTCACCATCAGCAACCAAATCGATATCCGGATTCGATAAATCGATGGCATAAAACTGTTTTTGCGTATCGCGCAACTGATCTTTTAATGAAGAGGCATTCAGGTTTGGATATTTCGGACAAAAACGATACGAATTTTCGCCACCTACAACGTACATTCCCAGGCCCACAGCAGCTACCGAAAAACCATCTTCTGGTTCCATATAAGCAATGGGGTAATAATTATACGACTGTGCCACGCCCGAAATAGTTGGATAATATTTATCGTTGTATTCGTGACCTATCACCTCCTGTATGACTACGGCCATTTTTTCCTCTTCAATTTTGTATTTCACGGCATCGAAATACGCCTGGGCCGATTCTGTAAAAATACTGGAGTACACTAACTTGATTGCTGTTTCCAGTTGCTGATAACGCACCTCCAAATCGGGATGATTATTGGGAATAAGATACGTTGAATATACACCTGAGAAGGGTTGCAGCAACGAATCTTCAAATAATCCCGATGAACGAACAGCCAGTGGTCGATTTATTTTCTTCAGATAGCCGATGAGTCGTTTTTTTATCTTTTCGTCGAACTCCGAATCCAGAAAATGTTTACGGATCGCCTCGTAATCGTTCAAGGAATAAATATCGTCGTAAAGATTGTTGATTTCAACAAATTTGTCGAATTCCAGAGCTCCAATAACCGAAGTGGACGGAATACGGATATTCATTTCAGGGATCAGATGCGAAAAATCAATATTTTCGATAAAATTGCAGATAAAAGCGATACCTCTCCCCTTTCCGCCAAGCGACCCTTTTGCCATACGAACGATAAAGCGGCTCGAACTTACAAACTCAGGATCGAAATTTACGATGGTTCCGCGCAAACGTTCAAACCTTACTCTTTTAAAACTATCGAGGCAGAACTGACGTAATTCTTCAGCAGTATTAAAATCTGACATTTGTATTGGCAGCAGTAATTCTGCCAGGTTAATTTCGCCACGTGCCATTAACCAGGTAGAAAACGAATTTCTTTTCCCGTGATACTTTAACGATTCCTCAGGAATATCGCGAAATTTCTCCTGGAACTCTTCCAGATTTTTTGCCTCGGCAATGGGCAAACCGTCCATCCCTTTAAAAATGAAATCTCCAAACCCAAGTCTGCGATAAAGGAAATTGAAAATATCCATCGACAAACTTTCAGAGTTCTTATTGATAAAATCTGCCCCTACACTCTTGGCCCGTTGTGCATTTGAAATATCATGCGACTGAAGTAATAAAGGAATTGGAAACTTTCGGGTACTCTTGGTATACTTAAGCAACTCGATACCTGCATCCTCATCTTCCACTCCTCCTTTTTCGAACTTAACATCCGAAATTACACAAAGCATGTACCTACGGTAACTGTTAATAAACTTTACGGCTTCTTCGTAATTGTCTACCAGAATTACTTTTGGTCGTGCCCTCATCCTTAAAATTTTGTGCAGCTCATCTATGGTGTCTTCGTTCACCAAAACCTGGGTCTGCGTCATTACGGTAGTGTAGAGCATAGGTAAATACCGCGAATAATATTGAATGCTATCCTCCACCAGCAAAATTATCCGCACGCTACCATTCTGTGTATCACGGGCTACATTACATTTATCCTCGATGTATTTAATCATAGCCATAAATACATTCGAATTCCCGTTCCATACAAAAATGCGATCGATAAAATCAAGTTTTCTCCTTTCGGCCTGAAAAAAAGGCAAATCGGCATTGTTGTTTACCAATAACAATAATGGAACTTTTGGCCGGACATTACGAATGGCTTTTGCCGTTTTTACCGGCGAATGTTTATCCATTCCTGCCATTACGATAATCAGGTCAAAATCGCGGTGTTCCAGTATCAGCATAGCTTCTTTATGGCTGTGAACACTTGTAAAACGCGGAGCAGCATACAAATTTAGCTGAAGATATTCTCCAAAAATCTTATCGCTGAACTGCCCCTCCCGAACAATTGAATATGAATCGTAAAGGGTTGCCACCAGCAAAACTTCCTTCACCTTGGTGGGCATTAATTCCTGAAAAATATCGCGGTCGTTCTTCCGCTTTTTATAGATTTTGGCCAGAGAAATGTTTTCGATGTCCATTATTGATTTATTTAGCTTTTGAAGTTAGGGAAATTTTAGTGTTTGAAGAATGACAGGTGGAAAAATCATAAAGTTTATTGGTTTTCGAAGTGCCTTCTTTATTTATTCTTACACAAAAGTATTTATCCGTTGGGCTGCCACAGGAAACTGTAACATTCCCCCGTTTTTTCAGTTTGTGCCCATTGGGGCGAAGCCTGTGCCCCAACATTTTCGTTCTGTGCCCCTTGGGGATCGTTACGTGCCCCATGGGGATTATCTTCCGAAAACGGGGGCGCGTTTAGTGCCCCTGAGGGATAGTTCCATGCCCACAGGGGATAGCTTTGCGAAAACAGGGGCATAGATTGTGCCCCTTGGGGATGGCTTTGCTCCCCTTGGGGCACAGCTTGTCAAGACAGGGGATTATCGTGTGCCCCCGGGGGATTATTCCGTGCCCCTAACTTTTAATTCCACTAAAAACCTTCAGCGGCTTTAAGATAAAAAATCCCGATCCGTAAGTTGACGAACCGGGATTTTGATATCATGTATGACTAATCTCTTAATCTAATTTGTGGATCACCAAACCGGAGCGAAGTTTTGGTTCGAACCAGGTTGTTTTTGGCGGCATAATATTTCCGCTGTCGGCAATGTTTATCAATTGTTGCATTGAAACCGGGTATAGCGCAAATGCTGCTTTCATTTCACCCGAATCAACACGACGTTTCAATTCTGCCAATCCACGAATACCTCCCACAAAATCGATTCGTGTTGAGGTACGCAAATCTTTAATATCCAGAATCGGATCAAGTACCTGACTTGAAAGAATGGTAACATCAAGAATTCCGATTGGATCTGAATCGTCATACGTTCTTTCTTTGGCGGTTAATTTATACCAGTTTCCTGCAAGGTACAAACTGAATTCGTGTAATGCCGATGGTTTAAAAATATCTGCTCCCATATTTTCCACATCGAATCCTTTGGAGAGCTCTGCAAGAAAATCAATATCAGAAAGGCCATTCAGATCAGTTACAACACGGTTGTAATCGATAATCTGCAGTTGATTGTCAGGAAAATGAACAGCCATAAAATAGTTGTATTCCTCATCGCCTGTATGATTTGGATTCTGGCCTGTTTTTTCAGCACCGATACGCGCTGCTGCCGCAGTTCGGTGGTGACCATCTGCCACATATGTAAACGGAACTTTTTCTTCAAAAAGTTGCTCCAGTTTCGCATTAGTATCTGCATCGTCGATGGTCCAGAAATGATGTCCGAAACCATCTTCAGCAGTAAAATCGTAATCGGCAGCTTTGCTTTTTACAATATTCTCCACAATAGCGTCGATTTCGGCAACGGCCTTGTAAGCAAAGAACACCGGTTCAATATTGGCATTCAAATAACGTGTCAGAACCATGCGGTCTTCCTCTTTTTCAGGACGGGTAAGTTCGTGCTTTTTAATGATTCCGTTTTCGTAATCGGCACAGGCAGCAGCCCCCACAATTCCATACTGGGTTAAGCCATTCATGGTTTGTGCATAGATATAGTATTTAGCTTCGGCATCTTCCTGAAGCCAGCCTTTTTCCTGAAAAGCCTTAAAATTCTCAACAGCTTTGTTGTAAACTGTTTCCGAATGAATATCCTCAACACCTGGGCATTCAATCTCGGCTTTTGTTATCCGAAGTAAGGATTTTTCTTTTCCTTCGGCCATAACAGCTGCTTCTTCCGAGTTCATTACATCGTAAGGAAGACATGCCAGCTCTTCAACAATTTCTTTTGTTGGACGAAGTCCTTTGAATGGTTTAATAATTGCCATTATTTCGATTTTTAATTTTTAGTCTACCAGATTTTAGATCGTCAAAAATATAAATCCAGTTTCTAATTGACACATTTAAATTAATAAATAATCCTTTGTGAAACTTTGAGTTAACTTAGAGTTCTTTGTGGTAAAATTCAACCGCAAAGTTTCGCGAAGGACGCACTTAGTGTCACTTAGTATTGTCAGGAAATCTATTTATTCACCTGAAAGGTCTTGTCACCCTTTTCAAAAAAGTCGACAATTTGGTTTGCTGCAGCAAGTCCCGCATTCAGGTTTGCTTCAGCAGTTTGAGCTCCGGCTTTTTTAGGTGTGAAGAAAAATCTTCCCGGAAATTTCTCTTCAAATTCGGCTGCACAATCAGGTGTAAGATCCGACATGTATTTAATGCCCGGTTTTTCTTCCATACATTTTACAAGGTCGGGTTCGTTTATGACTTCTTTTCGTGCAGTGTTCACAAGAATACTTCCATCTTTTAAATGCGACAATATTTCTGCGCTAACCGATTTAATGTGCTCACCCCTCGCCGGTACGTGAATAGAAACCACATCACTCTTTTCGTAAAGTTCCTCAAGCGATCCTGTTACTTTTAATCCTATTGCAGCTGCAGCAGCTTTACTGTAACGGGTGAATACAATTACCTTCATTCCCATTGCACGGGCAATGCGGAAAACGTTTCGGGCAACATAACCAAAACCGTGCAGGCCAAGTGTGCGGCCGCGCATTTCACCTCCGGGTTTCCCCGAGAACATTTCACGAAGTCCGAAAATTGTAAGACCAATGGCCAGTTCGGCAACCGCATTTGAGTTTTGCCCGGGCGTATTCATTACAACGATATCGTTGGTAGTGGCAGCATCCAGATCAACATTGTCGTAACCTGCGCCGGCACGCACCACAATTTTCAAGTTTTTTCCTGCAGCTAATACTTCCTCATCAAACTTATCGCTTCTGATTATTGCGGCGTCAACATCGGCAACAGCTTGTAACAGTTCTTGCTTGTCGGCATACTTTTCAAGTAGTTGAAGTTCGTATCCGGTTTTTTCAAAAATCTTCCTAATTTTTTTTACTGCAACAGGAGCAAACGGTTTAACTGTAGCTATTAAGATTTTTCTCATGACTCATAAAATTTAGGTTAAAAAAAATGCAGAACTTCCGCCCTGCATTTTCTGTATTCTTATTTGAATTACTTGGTTTCTTCAAATTCCTGCATGGCATTTACAAGAGCTTGTATGCTCTCAACCGGCATGGCATTGTAAATTGAAGCTCTGAAACCGCCGACTGAACGGTGACCTTTAATTCCCAACATACCTTTTGCAGTTGCAAATTCAAGGAACTCTTTCTCCAATTCAGCATACTCTTCAGTCATTACAAAGGTTACATTCATTAATGAACGATCTTCTTTGGCAGGCACTGTACATTTGAACAGTTTATTGCGATCGATTTCATCGTAAAGCACTTTTGCCTTTTCGATGTTTATTTTTTCGATTGCTTCAACACCACCGATTTCTTTCAACCAACGCAGCGTTTGCAAACAAGCAAAAACCGGAAGCGTTGACGGAGTATTAAACATCGAACCTGCATTAATGTGAGTGTTATAATCGAGCATTGTTGGAATCGGACGTTCAACTTTACCCAATGCTTCATCTTTAACGATTACCAGAGTGGCACCCGATGGTCCCAGATTTTTTTGTGCACCCGCATAAATCAAATCATACTTCGACACATCAACCGGACGGCTGAAAATATCAGACGACATATCGGCCACCAGCGGCACATCAACTTCCGGAGTAGGAATCTGAGTTCCGTAAATGGTATTGTTTGATGTATAATGGAAATAACTTACATCAGAAGGAACTGTGTATCCTTTTGGAATATAATTATAAATGGTATCGGCTGATGAAGCCACTTCAACCACTTCTCCAAAAAACTTAGCTTCTTTAATGGCCTTTTTCGACCAGGCACCTGTATTTAAATATGCTGCTTTCGAGCCCATTAAATTGTATGGAGCCATTAAAAACTGAGTACTGGCACCACCTTGTAAGAAAAGAACCGAGTATCCTTCAGGTACTTTAAGGAGTTCTTTTACCAAAGCCACTGCTTCGTCCATAACCGCAACAAATTCTTTACTACGGTGCGAAACTTCCATAACAGAAAGTCCGGTACCTGCAAAATCCATCACAGCTTCAGCAGTTTTTTCTTTTGTAAATTCGGGCAGAATTGAAGGTCCTGCGTAAAAATTGTGCTTTTTCATAATTACAACAATTAAGGTAAATAATTAATCATCCTTCCTTCTAAACACCACTATAAAAGTACTTGAATTGTGGATGTTTGTCTGATGAGAAAAATCAAGTTTATATTTTATTTTATGAGTTCTAAAACACTGATCAACAACACAAAACGGGATGACAGAAATCATTTTTCCTGTCGTCATTCTTTTAACTTTTTCGCTGTCAGTCTGTTGTTAGGGACAAATTTATTCTATTCTGAGGAAGAATACCATAATTTCAAAAAGAAAAGGTATTTTATGATTTATATTTAAAGCAATTTTAAATAAGAAAAAAAGCCGCTTTGTGTTATTACAAAGCGGCTCGTTTAGTTTTGGTACGTTTTATTGATTAGATAAATGGTAACTTAACTACTTCGGCAGGAATTGTTTTATTCCGTATTTTCACAAAAATTTCTGTACCAAAAGCCGAATATTCTTTTGCTACATATCCCATTCCAATTCCTTTATTTAATACCGGTGACATGGTTCCTGAAGTAACTTCTCCGATTCGTTCGCCATCGGCATTTACCAATTCGTAACCATGCCGCGGAATTCCGCGCCCGGTTAAAACAAATCCTCTCAACCTGCGTGTAACACCTTCAGTTTTTTGCATGGTTAAAAATTCGCGGTCGATAAACTGGCGCCCGTTATTAAATTTGGTAATCCATCCCAAACCAGCTTCAATTGGCGATGTTGTATCGTCGATATCGTTGCCGTACAAACAATAGCCCATTTCTAAGCGCAAAGTGTCGCGTGCGGCCAATCCAATGGGTTGAATTCCTGCTTCTTCTCCTGCGTCAAAAATAGCTTTCCAAATTTGCTCAGCCACATCGTTTCTAAAATACAACTCGAAACCTCCTGCTCCGGTATAACCGGTTGCCGAAATAATAACATCGTCAACTCCGGCAAATTGTCCGGTTGTGAAAGTATAAAATTTTATTTCAGAAAGATTTACATCGGTAAGTTTTTGCAGTACTTCAGTTGCTTTGGGTCCCTGAATGGCCAACTGACTGATATTATCTGATGCATTTTCGATTTCGGCACCTATTTCTTCGTTTTGTGCAACCACCCAATTCCAGTCTTTTTCAATATTGGCGGCATTGACAACAAGCATATATTTTTCGGGTTCGTAGAAATAAACCAGCAGGTCGTCTACAATTCCACCTTTTCCGTTAGGAAAACAACTATACTGAGCCTGCCCGATTGTAAGTAAACGCGGGTCGTTTGAAGTTATCTTCGAAACCAGGTCTAAAGCTTTAGGACCTTTAACCCAAAATTCGCCCATGTGCGATACATCAAAAACACCAACTTTTTCTCGAACACACATGTGTTCAGCCTTAATTCCACTGTACTCAATTGGCATTTCGTACCCGGCAAACTCTACCATTTTTGCACCAATGCTTTTATGTATCTTATTAAATGCTGTAGTCTTCATATTGATATTGAAATATTTCACGCAAATCTATATATATATAAACGACACAAATATGAATTTTATCATCGTACAATCAAAATGACAAGCCGATTATTTTATTAATTTGCACATTTACAACAACAGTGACCATGAATAAGGATAAAAAATTAATCGACACCAAACAAATTGACGCAATCTCGGGAAGTGATAATGCCTTCAAAATTGAGTTGATAAATATATTTCTTGGACAAATACCTGAGTTTACCTCAAAAATGAACACATACTTAACCGAGAAAAAATGGGAGCTCCTTGCGCGCGAAGCACATACTGCAAAATCGTCGGTACTTACTTTTGGCATGGAAACAACTGGAGCACTATTAAAAACCATACAATTGAACATTCAAAGCAACCAGTTTGAATCGATCGAAGAACTGGTTGGCAATGCCATAAAAGATTTAAATGACGCAATATCAGAACTGGAAGAACTAAAACAATCATATTAAACTTACCCACATGATGAACGAAGCGATTGGCTGGATCGGAAACATTCTGTTTGCCATTTGTGGAATTCCGCAGGTGATTAAAACCTACAAAACAAAAAGCGCAAAAGATTTAAGCGTTCTGTTTTTATGGCTGTGGTTATTTGGCGAGTTACTCACATTCGTTTATATACTTGTTGGTGACTGGGAAACAGGTATCCCCCATTTTCCGCTTTACTTTAATTACCTTGTAAATATTGTTATGGCTTGTTACCTTATTTATGCCAAATATTCGTATCCGCGTAAATATCCACCCGAATCTGACACAACCGGAAACCGGATTTGACACAGGATTTTAAAGATCTATTTTCCGAATCAGAAATTGAGATAAAAGAAATGGTCTACGATTTATCGCATATTCTAAATAACGAAAGCCCGGTTTTCCCGGGAGATGTTTCACCGATTTTTAAACCGATTGCCAACATTGAAGAAAATAATTACCGCGAAACCCAATTTCTAATTCATTCGCATTTGGGAACCCACATTGACGCTCCGGCTCACATGCTTAAAAACGGGCTGACGCTCGACAAAATGGATATTTCATCCTTTTCGGGAAAAGCTCTACTAATTGAAGTGGATAAAAGGAATCGTATTATTGAAAAGCCCCTCGTTCAACAGTTTCAAAAGGAATTAAAGGGAGTGGAGTTTGTTCTATTCAATACCGGCTGGAGCAAATTCTGGGGCGAAAAAAGATACTTCGAAGGATTTCCTACACTATCACCGGACGCACTTGATTTATTATTGCAGTTTCCGCTAAAAGGAATCGGATTCGATACGATTTCTGCCGATCCGGTTGAAAGCACCGATTACAAAAACCATTATTCGATTTTCGAAAAGGGAATGATAATTATTGAGAACCTGATTTTCCCAGGGAACCTGAACGAAAGAAAGGGAGAGTTCTCGTGTTTTCCCATCCCTTACGAAAAAGCAGACGGCTCCCCTGTGAGAGCCGTCCTGAAAGTATAATTTGTATTGATTGACTATTCTGAATAGATCATCTTTTTGGTTTCTACTTTTACTCCGTCAACATAAAGAGTGTACAAGTAAACCTGTGAAGAACCTTTAATGTTAAATGTATAAGAGCCCTCTCCTCTCTCATCTATTCTTACTTTTTCGATCAACCTGCCGGTTTGGCTATAAAATGCGAGGTATGCGTTATTTATAAATTCGGAAATCTTATACGAAATAGTTGTGCTTCTTGAAAAAGGGTTCGGAACATTCTGATTAAGAGAACAAGCTTTAGCCACCACCTCTGCCCCTACCGTTTCAGCAACAACTGCTACTAATTCTTTCAAGTCGGCAAGCTCCTGCGTTAAATCTTCAACCTGAGCATTTAATTCAGAAATCTCGCTTTGCTGCTCCTCTAGCAACGAAGATAAATTAACCGAATTACCTCCTGAAATGGAAAGCGTGTATCCATCCAAAGCCAGAATTTGCTCGTCGGTATTATCCAGTAATCCGGATAAATCTACTGATGTATTAGATCCGGAAATACTTAATAAATTATTGGCAAGTGAAATTTCCTGGGCATCGGTATTATCAAGGTATTGCGATAAATCTGCAGAAGTTTCAGAGCCGGAAATACTTAACAAATTTTCAGAAAGTGAAATTTCCTGAGCATCGGTGTTGTCGAGGTATTCAGACAGGTCGACCGAAGTATCGGAACCTGAAATACTCAAAACATTTCCGGTATGCAAAAGTTCCTGTTGGTCGGTGTTCTCGAAACGCGATAAACTAATTGAATTTCCACCTTCAATTGATAGAGTACTATTTGATAATGAAAGTTTCTGGTCGTCGGTATTATCCAGAAAACTTGCCAAACTAACTTTTTTTGTCGATCCGCTAATAGAAAGTGTATTATTTGCAAGCGAAATTTCCTGGTTTTCTAAATCAATCAACGAAATCCACTCTGTGCCATTGTAGTACATCATTTTATGGCTTGCTGCATCCATTACCATAGTTCCTTCAACTTCTGCAATTTTGGAAATATCTAAAGGATTATAGGTCATTACACTATCGACTTTAATACTTCCTGCCACATGTAATTCTGCCTGGGGATTGTTATTACCAATTCCAATAAATCCTTCAGCATTAATAAAAAATGAGTTTGATGGTGCATTGTTTTCAATTTGAAAAGAGTTTAGGTCACCACTGTTCCTGATCGAAAAGCATGTATCGCTCACGATATCCCAAGTGCCTCCATCAGTTCTGTCCAACCTAATTGCCGCTTCTTTTGCGGTGGTTTCAATCTCGAGTGTTTTTGCAGGATTCCAGGTGCCAATTCCAACTTTCCCATCTGATTTTAATGAAAGAGTACTACTCGGTGTGCCAGGTTGAATCCGAAATGGAAGCTTATTGCCATTAGTAACATCGCGAATAAAAAAGTTAGCTTCATTACCGGCTATATCCCAGGTGTATGTTCCCCACCCATAAGTATTGGGCTGATCTAACCTAACTCCTGGAGTATCACCGAATGATATATGTAATCTATTTGATGGTTTTGAAGTACCAAATCCCACTCTGCCATAGTCATCCACATATAAGGAATTTTCTGAAGCGTCTGCCTCAATTTTAAATACATCTCTGCCTGCAGTTGCATCCCGAATGGCAAAGTATTCTGCTCCATTTTCCTCAGAATCATTGGCTTTTAATAACCAATCTCTCGACGGGTAAGCCCCCTCACTAGTATCATCGAAATAAATACGTGTGTTATTCTCCTTCAGTCTTAGAGTAACATAATGAAAATCATCCCCATCTACGGCATCCGCTCCTACAGAAATTCCTCCGGTAACAATTAAGTCATTATTAATTACCTGGTCGGCAGTAGACTCTACCGATTTTAGCAACTCAGGCACGTCACTGTCAGAACCTGTTTCTTTTATCGTATCCTGAACGGATTGAACAATTTTTACTTCAGATACCGGTGTTGAGGGTTTTGCATCTGCGCTTCTTCCACTATTTAAGGTTTGCGAAAAAGTTATACTACAAGAGAAAAGTGTAACTACAATAGCTAGAATCGTTTTTTTCATATTATCTGTTAATTGGGTATTTCAAAGGCGCAAATATAAACATAATAGCACATATGTATAATTCTCCTACAGATTAAACAATACTTAAACACTATAGTTACACAATCCCCTCTCTTTCAGGAAAATTTCGCACAGCTAGTTTCCAAAAATCAAAGTATTATCTTCCAAATCGATTACAATTGGTTTTGCTTTATCCACTTTACCTGCAAGTATACGCTTCGATAATTCATTCAATACATATTTTTGCAGTACACGCTTTACCGGTCGTGCTCCAAAATGTGGATCGTAGCCAATAGATGAAAGCCAGTTTATTGCGGCATCCGATATTTCCATTTTCACATCGTTGCCCGACAAACGTTTTACAACCTGGTTAAACTGCAACCTCACAATTTTGTTAATGGCTTCTTTTGACAAAGGAGTGAACACGATGGTTTCATCAATCCGGTTCAGAAACTCGGGGCGAATTGTTTTTCGCAGCATCTCGAGCAACTGGTTCTGGGTTTGCTCCTGTATTACAAATTCGTTGCTTTCGTTCATCTTCTCGTAATTCTCCTGGATAATCTGCGATCCAAGGTTCGAAGTCATAATAATAATCGTATTCTTAAAGTTTACCGTGCGGCCTTTGTTATCGGTTAAACGGCCATCATCGAGCACCTGCAACAACACATTAAACACATCGGGGTGTGCTTTTTCAATCTCGTCGAATAAAACTACTGAATAAGGTTTATGACGAACGGCTTCCGTTAATTGTCCTCCTTCGTCGTAGCCCACATATCCCGGAGGCGAACCGATCAGCCGGGTTACCGAGAATTTTTCCTGGTATTCCGACATGTCGATCCGGGTGATCATGTTTTCGTCGTTGAACAGGTATTCGGCAAGCGCTTTGGCCAACTCAGTTTTTCCCACACCAGTAGTACCCAGAAAAATGAAAGACCCGATCGGACGTTTATCGTCCTGCAAGCCGGCACGGCTTCGGCGAACTGCATCCGAAATAGCAACAATTGCCTCTTCCTGTCCAATAACACGTTTGTGCAATTCATCCTCCATGTGCAACAGTTTTTCGCGTTCGCTCTGCAGCATCTTAGAAACCGGAATCCCTGTCCAGCGGGCAACAACCTCGGCAATATCTTCGGTGTCAACTTCTTCTTTAATCAGGTTCTCGCCTTTTTTCTTCTCGTCAAGCTCAGCCTGAAGTTTATTAATTTCGGCCTCTGCTTCTTTCACTTTTCCATAACGCAGCTCTGCTACCCTGCCATAATCGCCCTGCCGCTCAGCCTGTTCTGCCTCGAACTTGTAGGTTTCTATTTCCTCTTTCTTTTTCTGAATAGCTTCAATCACCGACTTTTCCGATTGCCACTTTGCACGCAACCTCGACTGCTCCTCTTTCAGGTTAGAAATTTCCTCATTTAATGTCGACAATTTTTTTGTATCGTTTTCACGTTTAATGGCTTCGCGTTCAATTTCAAGCTGTTTAACACGGCGTTCAATTTCGTCCAGTTCTTCCGGAACTGAATCAATTTCCAGACGCAGTTTTGCAGCAGCCTCATCCATCAGGTCGATAGCTTTATCAGGTAAAAAACGGTCAGAAATATAACGTTGCGACAATTCCACAGAAGCGATAATGGCATCATCCTTGATTCGCACTTTATGATGACTTTCATATTTTTCTTTAATACCTCTTAAAATCGAGATAGCACTCAAAGTATCCGGTTCATCAACATGTACAATCTGAAACCGACGTTCAAGAGCTTTATCCTTTTCAAAATATTTTTGATATTCGCTAAGTGTGGTAGCACCAATTGCCCGAAGTTCGCCACGTGCAAGAGCAGGTTTTAAAATATTGGCAGCATCCATGGCACCTTCGCTTTTACCGGCTCCAACCAGCGTATGAATTTCATCGATAAATAAAACAACCTCATCACCCGACTGAACAACCTCATTTACAACGGCCTTCAACCGTTCTTCGAATTCGCCTTTGTATTTTGCACCGGCAACCAGAGCTCCCATATCGAGCGAAAATACCTGTTTCGATTTCAGATTCTCTGGCACATCACCACGAACGATCCTGTGTGCCAGACCTTCGGCAATGGCAGTTTTTCCCGTTCCCGGTTCACCCAGTAAAATCGGGTTATTTTTTGTTCTTCGGGAAAGGATCTGCAGTATCCGACGAATTTCGTCATCGCGGCCAATTACCGGATCGAGCTTACCGGAACGGGCACGTTCGTTCAAATTTATTGCGAAACGATTAAGCGAATTAAATTTATCTTCTGCAGTCTGGCTGTCAACTTTCGAACCTTTTCGGAGTTCTTGAACTGCGGCTTTCAATTCTTTTTTTGTTACGCCATTATCTTTCAATAAACGACTAACATTATCTTTTATCTCAAGTAATGCAAGCAGAATGTGTTCAACAGAAACATACTGGTCGCCCATTTCCTGAGCCAGTGCCAAAGCTTTCTGCAACACCTGGTTTGTATTTGATGACGGGTATTGTTCTCCTCCTGTAACTTTTGGATACGATTCAATTATCTGATCCAAAGCCTGTGTAAATATTGCAGTATTTACTCCAAGCTTTTTTAAAAGAAAATCGGTAACATTTTCTGCAGAATGCAATACTCCTCTTAAAATGTGAGCAGGTTCAACAGCCTGATGATTCTTTGCCTGTGCAATTACAAATGCCTGTTGGATAGCTTCCTGCGATTTTATGGTAAAATTATTCATATTCATAGCAGTAAACTTTTAAAATTTCATTTACATCCGCACCAAAATTCAGACCATAACTAACTGACAGACAGAAAGTCACACACACGATGCAAATCAGGAAAAAAATTCAGGAAAAAACAGAAAAAGATGAAAACTTGTCAGTTTTGATCAAAAAAAACAGAGATAATTTTTATTATCTCTGTTTCCTAACCAAATCTATTCTTTATGAAAAAACACTTAAACTATTTAAATTATCTGATACAAAAATACGTTGGATTTTAGTTAACTCGTATCAACGGAAGTTAAAGAATGTTATAACTGAAATTACATTGATTTTATAAAAAGGGAGGAACATTAAGAATGACTGTGCAAAAAAAAATTGTTTATTCTGAATCGAATTGGGATATGAAAAAATATTATGTGGAGAATTTAACGGAATGAAAAAATTTGCATAAAAAAACAGAGACAATTTTTATTATCTCTGTTTCCTAACCTAACCAAATCTATTCTCTATGAAAAAACACTTAAACTATTCAAATTATCTGATACAAAAATACGTTGGATTTTAGTTAACTCGTATCAACGGAAGTTAAAGAATGTTAACAGTTAATTCTCAGGCAAATAAACTATTGGTTTGCGAACAACAAAAAAGGCATTCTTTTGATTTGGATATAAATGGATAAAAAGGAAGGTACACATTACATAATATTCGGACTTATTTATCAAAATGATATTAAACCATGACAAACAAATACAAATAGTTCAATATTTAAATACATCCTGATACATGCCTCTAAAACAGGCTTTAATCTACTTTAAAAACTTTCTAAATTGGAAAAATAAACATACATTAGTATCCCATTATACAAGAGATTCTTATTCTAAATTTATAACTAAAATACTATTTTATGACAAAGCATGTATATACTTTCGGAGCTGGACAAGCTGAAGGGAAAGCAGACATGAAAAACCTTCTGGGAGGTAAAGGAGCCAACTTAGCCGAAATGAACCTAATCGGAGTACCTGTTCCTCCGGGATTTACAATTACTACTGAAGTTTGTACTATGTACAACGAACAAGGACAGGATGATACTTTTAAATTAATTAAAACGGATGTTGAAGCAGCCGTTGCACAGGTTGAAAAACTCACAGCAACCGAATTTGGGAGTAAAGAAAATCCATGCCTAGTTTCTGTTCGTTCAGGAGCAAGAGCATCAATGCCGGGCATGATGGACACCGTTTTGAACCTCGGCATGAATGAAGATGCGGTTGAGGCTATTGCAAAAAAATCGGGTAATTCTCGTTTTGCATGGGATTCTTATCGTCGTTTTGTTCAAATGTATGGCGATGTGGTATTGGAGATGAAACCTGCCAGCAAAGAAGAGATTGATCCGTTTGAAGAAATTATTGAGGGACTGAAAGAAGAAAAAGGAATAACATTAGATACAGAATTTACAACTGAAGACCTACAGGAACTTGTAAACCGTTTTAAAGCAGCAGTAAAAAAAGTAACCGGAAAAAATTTCCCGACCGATCCATGGGAACAACTTTGGGGTGCAATTGCCGCAGTATTTAACAGCTGGAACAACGACCGTGCTATTCTTTATCGACGTTTGGAGCAAATTCCTGATGAATGGGGAACAGCGGTAAACGTTCAGGCCATGGTTTTTGGTAACATGGGCGAAACTTCGGCTACAGGTGTAGCTTTTACCCGCGACGCGGCAACAGGAGAAGATGTATTTAACGGAGAATATTTAATTAACGCGCAAGGTGAAGACGTTGTGGCAGGAATCCGTACTCCACAGGAAATTACCATCGAAGGTTCGAAAAAATGGGCAGCTCTTCAGGGAATTTCTGAAGAAGAACGCGCATCAAAATATCCTTCACTGGAAGAAACAATGCCTGAATTATACAAACAACTGAATGAAACCCAGCAAAAACTGGAAGATCATTACAGCGACATGCAGGACCTTGAGTTCACAATCCAGGAAGGAAAATTGTGGTTGCTCCAAACCCGTAACGGAAAACGTACCGGTGCAGCCATGGTAAAAATTGCCGTTGATATGCTGAACGAAGGTCGCATTGATGAAAAAACCGCCTTAAAACGTGTAGATCCTGCCAAACTGGATGAATTACTTCACCCGGTATTCGACACTGCAGCAATGAAAGAAGCTAATGTACTGGCCAAAGGCTTGCCGGCGTCTCCCGGTGCTGCAACCGGTCAGGTTGTATTCTTTGCCGATGAAGCTGCCAATTATCCTGAATCGGTTCTTGTTCGTGTTGAAACATCGCCTGAAGATCTTGAAGGGATGCACGTTGCAAAAGGTATTCTTACTGCACGTGGAGGTATGACTTCGCACGCAGCTGTTGTTGCCCGCGGTATGGGAAAATGCTGTGTTTCGGGTGCGGGTAACGTAAAAATCAATTACAAAACCCGTATAATGACCATCGACGGAAAAGAATTCCAGGAAGGCGACTGGATTTCGCTGAACGGTTCTACCGGCGAAGTTTACGAAGGAAAAGTTGCAACAATGGATCCGGATTTGAGTGGCGATTTTGGTACCATTATGGATATGGCTGAAAAATTCACAAGAATGAGCGTTCGTACCAACGCCGATACTCCTCACGATGCACAAGTTGCCCGCGACTTTGGAGCAAAAGGAATCGGTCTTTGCCGTACAGAACACATGTTCTTCGAAGGGGAAAGGATCAAAGCCATGCGCGAAATGATTTTGGCTAAAACTGAAGAAGCCCGTCGTAAAGCACTTGACAAACTATTACCATTTCAGCGCGAAGATTTCGAAGGAATTCTGGAAGCAATGGAAGGATTTGGTGTAACCATTCGTTTACTTGATCCACCATTACACGAATTTGTACCACATGAAGAAGCCAACCAGAAAGAAATGGCTGAAGAAATGGGAATCAGTGTTGATGAGATAAAAGCATTGGTTGAAGACCTGCACGAATTTAATCCGATGTTGGGTCACCGCGGATGTCGTTTGGGAAATACTTATCCGGAAATTACCGAAATGCAGGCGCGCGCCATTATCGAAGCCGCGGTTAACCTGAAACAAAAAGGTGTTGATGCACGTCCGGAAATTATGGTTCCGCTGATCGGGACTGTTAAAGAGTTGAAACTTCAGGCTGATATTATTCACGAAACTGCCAAAAAAGTATTTGAAGAAAAAGGTGCAACTGTTGATTACATGGTAGGAACAATGATAGAGATTCCACGTGCTGCAGTTACCGCCGACAAGGTAGCTGAGGTTGCAGAATTCTTCTCGTTCGGAACCAACGACCTGACACAAATGACCTTTGGGTACTCTCGCGACGACGCAGGTAAATTCTTACCCATATACCTTCAAAAAGGTATCCTGAAAAACGATCCGTTCCAGGTACTCGACCAGGAAGGAGTTGGACAGGTTGTAAGAATGGGCGTAGAAAAAGGCCGCAGCACAAAACCGAACCTGAAAGTTGGTATTTGTGGAGAACACGGCGGAGAACCATCATCTGTTATGTTCTGCGATAGCGTAGGTATGGATTATGTTAGTTGTTCGCCATACCGCGTGCCGATTGCCCGTGTTGCTGCAGCACAGGCAAATCTGAAATAAAAAAGCAAATTCACCCATATACAGCCGTTTTCTTCACATTGAAGAAAGCGGCTTTTTTATTCTCTTCCGTTCAACTGCGTATTTCTACGCAGCAGCTGCGTAGAAATACGCAAAAAAAATGCGTAGAAATACGCTTTTATTTCTACTATTTCTTTCGGAAATTTGAAACAGAAAAAACGGAAACAAATCTTCATGAAAAATAAGCGACATATTAAGAAACAATCTCCTATCACACACATATTTGAGATGCTTAATCACGCTTATAATGCCTTGTTCTCTCATCTAACTTTCAGCACATTTTGTCCCACATTATATACTGTCCCTCTTCCCTGAAACATGATGATAAAAAATAAGGCAACGGATTTCCGTAATAAGGAGCGTACAGTACTGGCGCTCCTTTCTTTTTTCTACAATTGGATTTCTTTTAAAGTTCGATCAGATTGTTTTTCACCGCAAAAATTACCAGACCGGCCATATTACGAGCTCCAACCTTTGCAAGCAGTCGTTTTCTGATTCCTTCGATGGTTCGCGGGCTGGCAGTCATTACATCTGCTATTTCTGCGGCAGTCTTCTCTTCGCAAATTAACTTTATAACCTGAAGCTCCCGCTCACTAAGTTCGAATTTCTCAACGGTCTCCTCCACCTTGCCGATGCTGTTCATATTTCCAATCATCAGTTCCGACAAGCTTCCCGAGAAATAAAAATCATTTCGCATTACCTTTCTTACAGCAATTTCTAGTTCATCTGGATCAGCATTTTTTAACAGATAACCATTCACTCCTTCGCTTACAAGGTGCGACACCAATTGTGGGGCATCCTCCATACTTAAAATAAGGATGCGGATTTCTGGAAAATCTTTGCGCAAACGTTGTGTAGCCTCCACCCCATCCATTTCGGGCATATTAATATCGAGCAATACCAGATCGGGTTTTGTTACCAGCCTGTCGAGAAGATCGAGAAGTTCAATGCCATTTCCTGCTTCATAAAGTTCACCAACCTGATCAGAATCTTCCAGCAAAGCGATCATTCCTTTTCGAAACAGTTTATGGTCATCGGTTACAACAATATCTACTTTTTTATCATTCATTGGTATTCAAACAAATAATGGCGGAGGTTCCTTTACCCGGCACGGATTTCATTTTAAATTTAGCACCGGCTATTTCCGAACGACTCTCCAGATTCCTCAATCCCAATCCAGTTCTCATCTTTTCATCAAGCACAAATCCTTTTCCATTGTCACTTACTTTAAGGACCATATTCTTGTAACCAAACCTGGCATCTATCAGAATACAACTTGCTTCGGCATGTTTAATGGCGTTGTTTACAAGTTCCTGCACAATACGAAATACAGTCAGCTCACGTTTACTTTCGAATCGGAATTGTTCCCCGCTTTTCCAACAAACGATGCGTAAATCATCAGACTTGTTTACCCAGTTTGCCATATCTTCCAAAGCAAAATACAATCCCAGTTTTTCAAGCGACGGAGGAAGTAAAGATCGCGATATCCGTCGAACTTGTGTAATTACATCGTCTAAATATGTTTTGGTTTCCTGTGCCAGATTTTTGGCCTTGCCTTCTTCCGACTTTTTTTCAATGCGCCCCACGTTCAGTTTTACCACCGAGAGCATGGCTCCCACTTCATCGTGCAAATCCTGGGCTATCCGTTTACGTTCGTTTTCCTGGGCCTGTAACGTATTTTTTATGATTTCCTCCTGTTGCTGCTGTCTTATTTTATTCAGCTCCAGTTGTTTGCTCAGCAATCTTTTCTGATAAGTAACAAAAAAGAAAAAGATACCACCTGCCAGTAACATCATACCAACGGTACCTATAAAATAAACCAATATTAATTCAGCATTCCCAGAGTTCACACACTAATCTTTTGTCCCATTAACGCACTAAATTAGTTAACAAAATTGAAATTTAGGTAAAATTCAATTTATAAATCGCTTAAGGCCTCAAATTCATAATCAATATTTCTGATAATATTACTGCAAGGCGATTGCAACATTTTTCTGTAACTATGAATACTTTGCAGGTAATTTTATCTTTTTTGCTTTCCTGCTTTCCCAAAACCAACAGCGATTAATACATAAAACAAAGCAGTTAATGCACCAAAAAAATATACAATTTGTTTAGCAAACTCAACAGAGTACTCAAGTATATAGTTAAACAACACTGTACTAAACAGACTTCCCGAATAATAAATAAGTATTGCTGTGTTAATCCAAACCAAGGGTTCGCTCCAAAGATTTTTAATACTCGCTTCAACCATTACTTTATAATAACAAATGACCGAAGCAAGAATAAATACGATATAAGATATAGAACGTGGAAAGTCGGGAAATTCAAAAATACTTTGAAAAAAAATTGCATTTAGAATCATATATAACTCAAATGTAACAATCAGAATAACAATCTTTTTCCTATCGATAAATCCTTTAAAGACTTCGATATAAAAAAAGCCTAAGAGTAAAAATGCGACAAAAGTATATAAATGACTTTTGGGCATTGTATTACTAAAGTCAAACTTTGCAATTATAAAGCTTGCCACTTCGTTCAAAGTTCCATACGTTACAAAATAAAATAGATAACGCAAGGACTTGTCGAAATAATTAAATCTAAATATTCCAATAATAAATGGAAGCAAAATGGGTGTTGCAATGAAAGAAGATAAACTCACTTTAAATTAGCTATTATAAATACTCCTTTCATCACAGAAAGGCGGACAAAGCTGTGTATCGTTAAAAATTTCCTCTTCTTCTCCTATACTTTCTGGTTTTAAGCCATCTGCAGAAGATGCACTCATCATTACATTCATGGTTTTTGCTATCCCAAATTCAATCTGGATTTCTTCGTTATTCTGAACATTAAATAATTCGTGCAACTCATATTTAGTAAACAGGTAGGCATTTGGATAAATGTACTGGCGAAATGAGGCTCCTTCAGAGTTTTCGTCAAGCTCGCCTGAACGCCATTTTCGATACATACGAATACTATCGATTACTTCTCCTGTATTGTCTGAAAAAACTTCATTCTCTTTACTCAATTTGTAAACGGGAGTTTCGTAATCGGCATAAACATCACCACTTCCCAGTAAAAACGCAGAAACAGCAAAGGCACAAAGCACATATTTATCTTCGTCCTTATTTTGCTCCAGACCGAGATAAACACGCACACGGTTTTCGTTCTCTCCAATTAACGATTTATACGTTTCTTTTTGCAGAATAATCTGGGGAACTTTCAGGTTAAAAGTCTTAGAGGATTCTTCTTCAAAATTTTTTCTCCAGTTTTTCGCTTTTTGGGGTGGTAACTGGTCTCTTTTTAATGTTGTTGTCATAGCCTTAAGCTTTGGGTTATGCTAAATATACGAATTTCTTTAAGTTAAACTGTTCTTGAAACTTTTTATTTTATTAACATGTCGCGGACGTTTGTTTTTTATGAATATTTACTACAATGCTGCTTGACTATCCCACTAGTACATAGTAAATTACCCGCCTGAATCAGGCGGGTAATTTTGTCCAAAAAACATCGCATAAAATACTAATAATTATCGTAGAAACGGTATCCATAATTGTTATAACCACTATCGAAAGCATAATACCTTTCGGGGTAATGAACAAGGTGAAAACGATTATTGGAAAATTCGAAAAACAAATTTCCTACCCTGAAGTATAAATATCCGTTAATGTAAACCTGCTCGTAGCCATAAGGCAAAACCTCGAATGTAAAACCAAAAGGCATATCAACCAAAACATAACCGATCCCACTCATATAACGGAAAAAGTGCCCGTTGTAGCAATAATAGTTATGATGGTTGTGAACAAAAACAGACGGACGAAAATCGAATCTGCGAATTACATGTCCATAACGTGGATGATGGTAATAATATTTGTAATACATATATGAACGCGGATTATAACCGGTGTAATAATCGTGCCAGCTGTTGTGATTCCAACGGTAATGTTCCCAGTTTCGATCCCAGTGCTTGTGACTGTTGTAATTAAAATTCCTGTTGTTTCCCTGTCCATGCGATTTATTACTTCTCATTTCGGGACGCATATTATTCGACCAGTACCTGTCGCTACCTCTGTAATTTTTCGAGGGAGTGTACCTGCGGTCATTTTTATCAGTCCGGTAAAAATCACGATTTCTATTCGTTGTTCTTTCAATGGGCCGATTTACTTCTCTGTTTGCGATATTATTTCGAGTGTTATTTGAATATGCAGAAGCCTTCGATCTGTTGTTATTTGTACGGTCAGATCTGTAAGCTGTTGCATTACTTTTTCGATAATTGTCGCGCTTAACAGCATTGTTATTTGAACGCTGCCTGCTGGTTGAATTATTGGTATAAACTCTCGATGGTTTATTTTGTTGACTCCGTGTACTCTTCAAATTCCGATTAACTGATTTGCGCGAAACCTGATCGTAATTTTTAAAAGTACTCTTTTTCTGAACTTTGCTCCGCTCATTATTCTTACTAGTCGTACTTCTGGTTGGGGTATTATCTCGTGTTGAACGACGTTGAGCCTGTGTTGGGATTGTTGTTCCTGTAATAACTGCCACCAGAGTAATCATCGTGGCAAACAGTTTGAATTTTGTTGTTTTCATGATAATAGATTTTAAAATTCAACAATTTGTTTGCTATGCTCTTTGGCGCCTATAAACCGGTAATTACTGTGAATAATGCAAAGGCTGTGCCAAAAAAACTACCACAACATGCTGACAATAGACAAAACACTGGACACAAACTATTTATGTCCGCCTTTTTTTTTTGATCAATTCTCTCTACTTTTGCAGCGTTTAAATTTTACATGGGAAGAATATTAGCTATCGATTACGGAAGAAAGCGCGTTGGAATTGCAGTTACCGACCCGGGGCAAATAATTGCTAACAGGCTGACTACGGTTCCTACTCATACAATCTGGGACTTTTTAAAAGAATATTTCGAAAAAGAAAAGGTTGAAACCGTAGTAGTTGGTTATCCCAGGCAAATGAACAACCAGGCATCTGAAGCTGTTCGGTATATTAATCCGTTCTTAAAAAGATTTCAAAAAGTATATCCCGAAATTCTTTTGGAACTTTTTGATGAACGATTTACTTCCAAAATGGCTTTTCAAACTATGATAGACGGAGGCCTGAAGAAGCAAAAAAGACAAGATAAAGCAATGGTTGACTCCATTAGTGCAACCATTATTTTACAAAACTATTTAGAACAAAGACGAAATTTAGCGAGATAATGAAACGAGTATGATAGCGAATTAAACACAATAGACTGACATCAGAATCATACTAGTTACATGAGTTTCCTAAAAAAATAAAAATATAAACGAATGAAATATCCAATTACAGTATATGGCGATCCTCTTTTGCGAAGAACAGCCAAAGAAATTGATAAAGACGATCCTCAACTGAAAGAAATTATTGAAAATATGTGGGAAACCATGTATTATTCCGATGGCGTTGGTTTGGCAGCACCACAGGTAGGTAAATCAATTCGTTTGTTTATTGTTGATGCATCGTCGGGTGCCGACGAAGAACCGGAACTGAAAGATTTCAAAAAGGTATTTATCAATCCTACCATTCTTGAAACCGACGGTGAAGAATGGATTATGAATGAAGGTTGTCTTAGTTTGCCGGATATAAGAGAAGATGTTAGCCGACCGGATGAAGTAACCATCAATTATTTCGATGAAGATTTTAACGAACACGAAGAAACATTTAAAGGTTTCGCAGGCAGAGTAATTCAACACGAATACGATCACCTGGAAGGAGTTCTTTTTATCGATCACTTATCGGCATTACGCAAACGACTTCTTAAAGGGAAACTGCAAAACATAGCAAAAGGTAAGGTAAAACCATTTTACAGAATAAAAGTTCCTGCAAAATAGTAACCCTTTTCATTCTTTTTCGTTTGACAACAAATTACTCATCAAACGAAAAACTTGGAAAAAACAGTTCAGAATATCCCCTTTTTAAGAATTTCTCTGGCATTTGCCCTGGGAATAATTCTTGTAAATAATTATCATATTTCGGAGCTGCCGCTTATTGCAACAATATTTCTTTTACTCCTGATACTGATAATATTACACAAGAAATACAGTTTTAAACTTGTTTCTGTTTTTGGTATTTCAACCTTCCTACTTATTGCATTACTGGGATCGCTTGTTTTTGAAAGTTATAATAAAAAGCCTGATTTTTTCACCAACAGTGCGGCAACCGGAATATTATTAGAGGAACCCCAGGAAAAACAAAACTCTTACAAAGCACTCGTTCAACTTACTGCATACCTAAAGGGAGACTCGATTATCAAAACTAGAGAAAAAATCCTGGTCTATTTTAAGAAAACGGAAAAACCTCAAAAACTTTCTCCCGGAGACCTTATCTTAATCGACTCTAACCTGCAGGAAATAAAAAACTTTGGCAATCCTTATGAGTTTAATTACAAACGCTATCTGAAATACAAACGAATTTACAGGCAAGCTTACCTGAGCGATGATAACTGGCAAACGACAGAATTAAATACAACAAACATCCGGGTTCTGTCAGAAAAATTACGAGAGAAGTTACTGAATATATACAGGAATCAACATTTGGGTGAAAACGAAACTGAAATACTTTCGGCTTTAACTCTTGGCTATAAACGCGATTTATATCCGGAGACCAAACGGATTTTTTCGGCAGCCGGAGCCATGCATGTACTTGCAGTTTCGGGTCTTCACGTTGGAATTATTTTTATGGTATTTTCATTTATTTTCCAATTTCTCAGAAGAAACAGGACTGGCAGAATTGCTTTTGTTCTAACCTCCATAAGTTTACTATGGTGCTATGCGTTCATAACCGGATTATCTCCATCGGTATTAAGGGCGTCAACCATGTTTTCACTTGTAATTATCGCCACCAATATAAACCGACGTGCCAATATTTACAACTCACTTGCTGCTTCTGCCATGATTTTGTTGCTAATCAATCCCAACAACCTTTTTGAAGTCGGCTTTCAACTTTCATACGCTGCTGTTTTTGGAATCGTATTTCTGCAACCCCGGTTCGAAAAACTCTGGCATGCTCCCAATAAAGTCAGTCGTTTTTTATGGAGTTTGGTTACCGTATCGCTGGCTGCACAGATTACCACCTTCCCGTTAACAGCGTTCTATTTCAACCAGTTTCCCTCCTATTTTTGGTTAAGCAACATGATTGTTATTCCGGCAGTTACAATTCTTATACCTCTGGGAATTTTGCTGCTGCTGATTTCTTCTGTACCTATTTTATCTTCTGTTATTGCTATTGCCGTAAAATCCATTATTGATGTTGTTTATTTTTCGATGCAATTCATCGAGAAATTACCCGGATCAACACTCGGCATTTCATTAAACCATGGTGAACTTTGGCTTCTTGTTGTTTCTCTTTTCTGCGCTTTTATTTTTATCAGGAACCAAAGAATATATTATCTGAAAACGGCTCTCTTATTCTTGTTTTTCATGTTCACTTCTTTTCTTTATGCGGCGTACAATCAAACTAAAATCAACGAATTAATTGTGTACAACAATACCTCAAACATTACAATTCAACTTATATCCGGGCATAAAAACTATATCATATCAGAAGACACATTAAAGCAAGATCTGTTTTTGCTTAAACAAACTCAAAACGTTACAAGAAAATTACGATTGGACAATCCGCTTTTGCTTCAGTTCGATCAACCGTTTCAGGACGAATACCTGGTTCTGTCAGACCAGGTTCTATATTTTAATGGTAAATCATTATGGTTCGATCCGGGCAAAAAGCAAATTCCTCTAACTTTTTTTCCTGATTATGCGCTTGTAAAATTTTATTTAAATGATGCAGAATTTTTAGATGATTCAGACACCAAACTCATATCAACAAGATATTCGAACACTAAATATTCAGGAAATAATTTCCACTCTTTAAAAACGGATGGAGCATTTTGTGTCAGGTGGTAAAAAACCTGACTATTTTACAATTCTGGTAATGAGAAACATAAAAAGCAGACAATAATATTCCATTTTATTTAACCCGAAAACATTAAATATCATAGACATTTTTTATAATTTAGTATGTTAAATTTATTGTTGGTTACACTTTTAATCAATGAATTAAATGGTGTTTAGAAACTTAATACATTATTTTGCTCCACAAAATTTGACAGACAGATGAAAGTTGTAATTGCCGGCGCAGGACAGGTTGGTACCCATTTGGCACGAATGCTTACCAACGAAAATCACGACATTGTTCTTTTAGACGATTCGCCAGAAAAATTAGCAAAAATAGCTGCTGAAGTTGACTTAATGACAATAACAGGTTCAGCACATTCTTTTCAGGACCTGAAAAGTTGCGATCTGGCAAAGTCCGATTTATTTATAGCCGTAACTCCTTTTGAAGAGAGAAATGTATTAGCGTGCTCCATGGCGTCTTATCTTGGAGTAGGACGTACAATTGCCCGTATTAACAATTCGGAATATTTACAGGAACGTTATCGCGAGAAACTGAGCAACCTGGGAATAAACGAATTAATTTACCCGGAAAGCCTTGCTGCAAAAGAAATTAACGCATCAATAAAACAAACAGGAACCCGCCAGCTTATTGAGTTTTCGAATGGGAAGTTAATTATGCTTGGTGTAAAAGTACGCGGAAATGCTCCGGTGCTGAATAAAACCTTTGAAGAACTTTCGCAGGAAAATCCGCATCTACTGGTTGTGGCAATAACACGCGACAATGCAACAATTATTCCTCGCGGAAGCGATTTCATTAAAGATGAAGACATCGTATTTTTTATAACAACTCCATCGGAACAACAAAATGTTTTTGATCTGACCGGGAAAAAGATTTTTGATGTAAAAAATATCATGTTCTTAGGTGGAAGCCGTATTGCTCAGAAGGCAATAGAAAAACTTGGCGATCATTATCGTATAAAAGTGATTGAAGAGAGCAGGGAAAAATGTGAGCAAATTGCCGACAAGTTTGAGAATGTACTGGTTATTAACGGTGACGGCAGAAACCTTGACCTGCTGAAAGAAGAAGGTATCGACAAAATGGATGCTTTTGTAGCAACTACCGGAAACTCGGAAACTAATATTCTGGGTTGTCACCTTGCTAAAAACTTTGGAGTAAGACGTACTGTTGCAGAGGTTGAAAACCTGGCATACATGAGCCTGGCAGATAACATGAATATTGGTAGTATCTTTAATAAAAAACTGATTGCTGCCGGATATATTTACCGCTTTACTTTAAATGCAGAAATTTCTAAAGTCAAGTGTCTGACAGCTTCAGATGCTGAAGTTTTCGAATTTATTGCCAAACCCGGCGCCAGAATTACTCAAAAACCGATCAAAGATCTGGATTTTCCTGACGAAGCAAAAATCGGAGGAGTGATTCGTGGTAGCAGAGGATACATCGCACATGGATATACACAAATTCAGGAAGGAGACAAGGTTGTTGTTTTTACCCTGCCTTCAGGAATTAAAAAACTTGAAAAATTCTTTAAATAGACAGCACAACTAACCTGGCATGAATCTAAAAATAATCTTTCGCGTACTTGGTTTTTTGCTTGTTGTTGAAGGCGTTGCAATGTGCCTTGCTTTAATAGTAGCCCTTATTTACGGAGAATCTGACGTACTCGCGTTCATTATTTCAGCAGGTATTAATCTCGGTCTGGGAAGCGCAATTGTATTTGGGACTTCCAAGGCTAAAAAAGACATTGGAAAACGCGAAGGTTTTATTATTGTTTCTATGGTATGGATTGTATTTTCCTTCTTTGGCAGCCTTCCATATATTATAAGCGGTGCAATTCCAAATTTCACCAATTCATTCTTCGAAACCATGTCGGGTTTCACCACCACCGGTTCATCCATTTTAAACGATATTGAGGCACTTCCTCACGGAATTCTGTTTTGGAGAAGCATCACCCAGTGGTTAGGAGGTATGGGAATTATCGTTTTGTCGCTGGCTATTCTTCCGGTTTTTGGCATTGGAGGGATGCAGCTTTTTATGGCAGAGGTTCCCGGACCGACTCCAGATAAAATAAGCCCGCGAATAAAACAAACAGCCAAAACCCTTTGGAAAATATACATGGTATTCACCTTTGCCGAAACCATTCTTTTATGGATTGGCGGAATGAGTATTTACGATGCTATTTGCCATTCGTTTACCACCATGGCAACAGGTGGTTTTTCAACCAAACAGGCAAGTATTGCTTATTGGCCGTCGCCTTTTATACAGTATGTTATTATTATTTTCATGTTCCTGGCAGGAACTAATTTTACCCTCTCCTATTTTGCTTTGAAAGGGAAACTTTCTGCCGCATTGAAAGACGAAGAATTTAAATATTACAGCTTTTTCGTTATAGGATTTACAGTTCTTATTCTTATTGGTCTGTTAATTACTACTGAATTAGGAGTTGAACAAGCCTTTCGCGATTCGTTGTTCCAGGTGGTAACCATTATTACTACTACAGGATATGCTACCGTGGACTACCTTACATGGACACCGGTTCTTACCATGCTTATATTTATTCTGTTCTTTTTTGGAGGGTCTGCCGGATCAACCGGAGGTGGTATTAAAATTATGCGCATTGTAGTACTCTTAAAAAACGGGTACTATGAACTTAGACGCCTGATTCACCCCAAGGCAATTATTCCTGTTAGATTTAACAAACACTCTGTTGAACCCAAAATCGTAACCAACGTATTAGCCTTTTTTATCATTTATCTTGTAATATTTGCTATTAGTACAGCTATATTCACCTTAATTGAGCCAAGTATGGAATCATCGATGGGAGCAGTAGCAACTTGTCTTGGAAACATTGGCCCGGGATTGGGAAGCGTAGGACCTGCCGACAATTTCTATCATATCAAACCTGTCGGAAAATGGTTTTTATCGTTCCTGATGTTATTGGGAAGACTTGAATTATTTACGGTGCTTGTTTTATTCTCGCCTGCCTTTTGGAAAGAATAAAGGCATCATTTTACAACTATTTTCTAATATTCCAGTTCTCCTTTTCCCTGACGAACAATATTTAGCTCATCTAAAGAACAATCAACAATAGTAGAAGGGACCAATTCACCATAGCCTCCGTCAATCACAACATCGGCTATATCAGCAAATTTCTCATATATTAGTTCAGGATCGGTGGTATACTCCAGAATCTCATCCTCATCGCGAATTGAAGTTGATAGGATTGGATTACCCAGCTCCTCAACAATTTTTCGTATTATATTATTGTCGGGAATACGAATACCTACAGTTTTCTTTTTCCCTTTAAAATATTTGGGAACCTTGTTATTTGCTTCCAAAATAAAAGTAAACGGACCGGGAAGATTTTTCTTCAGTATTTTAAAAAGATGATTGGAAATGGGTTTGGTGTAATCTGCTAAATGACTAAAATCACTACATATAAATGAGAAGTTATTCTTTTCAATTTTCACACCTTTCCAGCGGGCTACTTTCTCAACAGCCTTTTGATTGGTAATATCGCAGCCCAAACCATAAACGGTATCAGTTGGATAAATAATTATACCTCCATCATGCAATACATCAACAATTTTTCGTATTTGCCTGGGATCAGGATTTTCATTAAACAACTTAACCAACATAGTTTTTTCTAATTTTGCCCGATAAAATTAGCTATTTAAGCCTTATTTCAAAGCATAGCAGTTATGAAACATAGAATAATTGATACCGGAGACGGCTCTAAAACCCTTTTTATTCCTGAGATGGATGAACAATATCATTCTGTAAACGGTGCTTTAACCGAGTCGGAATATGTTTTCCTTGATAAAGGTTACAACCAACATGAATCGGAATCGCCAAAAATTTTTGAAGTTGGTTTTGGTACTGGTTTGAATGCCTTGCTCACAGCTGTTTGGGCAGAAAAATTAAAAAGAAAAACAACTTTTGTAAGCATCGAGAATTATCCGTTGGACACAGAAACTATAAAAGCTCTCGATTACGGAAAACTTATTTCGGAAGAAGCTCATTCGGTCTATCAGAGAATTCATGAAGCGCCCTGGGAACAGAAATCGAAAATTTCTGAATATTTCCAACTCACAAAAATTAAGGCTGATTTAATTACCTGCGATCTGAATTTCAATAAATATTTCGACATCATTTATTTCGATGCTTTTGGCCCTGACAAACAACCAACAATGTGGGATGCCGAAATTTTTAAGAAAATTTACAATGTAACAGCAGATAACGGAATATTTGTAACCTACAGCGCAAAAGGTTTAGTGAGGCGTCAGCTGCAGGATTGCGGCTTTATTATGGAACGATTACCCGGTCCTCCGGGAAAAAGACAAATGCTACGGGGAACAAAAATAACATACTGAATTTCTTTAAAATATTCATAAATGAATCTCAATTTTCGAGAATAAATTCGAAATGAAATAAAAGGAAGATCTCGAAAAAAAGGATGCAATTTTGACGAACAGATGACAAAAATGTTCGAAAAATCGCTAGGCTTGAAAAATTTTAACATTTTTTAATTTTACTCTTTTTCGGGTCAATTCAAAATTTATGAATCACGACAAATTATATGCAAAACGGTTATAAACCAACTATTTCACAATTTATTTTTTATGTATTCTTCCGTTTATTTCAGCAATTTCTCATAGATATTATCGAATAAGGCTTTCGTTTTTTTCTTGGAATTTGTAAAAATTCCTGTAAAATTTGAAACTCATTCAACGTGAAAGTTATGATTTACAAATTTCAAATCGTTTCACAGGAATCCCAAAACTTCCTTCTGGAAGTTGCTCTCGACGAAAAACATTCATTTTTCGATTTTCATACTATAATACAGAAAAGTGTTGGTTTCGAATCGCATCAACTGGCTTCCTTTTTTGTTTCAGACAAACGTTGGAAAAAGTTGGTTGAAATATCTATGCTCGATTTAGGTATAAATGGTGCAGCCTTTTTCATTATGCAAAAAACAAGGCTTTGCGATCTGCTGTCGAATGCAGGCCAGCAGTTAATTTATACTTTCGACTTTTTGAATGACAGATCATTTTTAATAGAACTAACTGGGATAATTATGGAGAAAAATCTTAATGAACCAACTGTCGCTTTGAAGAAAGGGGAAGCTCCTGTACAAGTTCTCGGAGAAGAATATGTTGAATACGATTCAACAATTCTCCAGGAAGAGGAGGTTTATATGGATTTTGGCGAGCTTGACGACTACACCGAAATCTTTGGGGAGATGGACGATTTTTAGTCTAAAAAAGCGACATGGTTAATCCGTGTTAAAGAAATTCACAGGCTGTTCAATTCATTTTGAACAGTCTTTTTTTTATCATTTCTTTGCAGAAAACTAAGTCTCATGCCAAAAACGCTTGTTGTTCTTACCGGCCCCACCGGAATTGGAAAGACTTCGGTTGGTATAAAAATAGCCCAACATTTTAACACTGAAATAGTTTCTTCCGATTCGCGACAGATCTACAAAGAACTTTCAATAGGAACTGCAGTTCCGTCAAAAGAAGAGCTCAGAACTGTTCTGCATCATTTTATTCAATCTCACAGCATTACAGAGAATTACAATGCAAGCAGGTACGAAACGGAAGCGCTTAACTTACTGGAGGATCTTTTTAAAAAGAAAGACATTATTTTAATGGTTGGAGGTTCGATGTTATACATCGATGCCATTTGCAAGGGAATCGACATAATGCCTGATGCCGATCAGGAAATAAGGGCTTCACTAAAAAAAGAACTGGAAACAAACGGCCTGGAAAGCCTTCGTTTGCAGTTAAAAACACTCGATCCTGAATATTATAAATCTGTCGATTTAAAAAATCCCAACCGTATTATTCATGCCCTTGAAATAAGTATTCAAACCGGAAAACCGTATTCATCTTTTCGCTCTAACAAAGCCAAATCGCGTCCGTTTTCAATTATAAAAATTGCATTGAATTGCAACCGGGAGATCCTTCACAACAGGATCAATCAGCGTGTTGAGAAGATGGTTGAAGCAGGTCTGGAAGCTGAAGCACGAAGTGTATATACTCAAAAACATTTAAACGCCCTTAACACGGTAGGTTATCGCGAATGGTTCGCACATTTCGATGGCGAAATCACCCGAGAAAAAGCCATTGAACTGATAAAACGAAACTCGCGCCGTTACGCCAGAAAACAAATTACCTGGGTCAGGAAAGATGAAACCGTTAAATGGTTTTCACCCGATCAGGTAAAAGAAATAATCGAATATATTGAAGCTCAAATCAAATAACATGGGAAAATTTATCATCCGTGTTTATGGCCTGGTTGTTAATGAAAACAACGAAGTGCTGATTTCTGATGAGTTTGTACTGAATACATATATGTGCAAATTTCCGGGAGGAGGACTGGAATTTGGAGAAGGCCCGGTTGAATGTCTTATTCGTGAGTTTAAAGAAGAATGCAATAATCAGGAGATTAAAAACATACAACACTTTTACACCACAGATTTTTATCAGAAGGCTTTTTTCTACGACAATGCCCAGCTTATTAGCATTTATTACCTGGCAGAACTAAAAGCGCCCATCCGTTTTCGAATAAGTAATAAAGCCTTCGACTTTGATATAAAAAACAACTCTGGACAAAGTTTCAGATGGGTAAAAATAAAAGAGCTGGAAGAAAGCGAGATTACTTTTCCGATTGATAAATTTGTTACCAACAAATTAAAAGAAACAGTTAATGAGTGATGCATTGAAATACATTCAGGAACTTGCAGATCTTACTCAACTTGTGATGAAGGATCGCCTGATAGCAGAACAAGTTGACACAGTAGCTGAAGTCCTGATATCAGCATACAAAAAAGGCAACAAAACAATTTTTTGCGGTAATGGAGGCAGCTCGGCTGAGGCTCAACACCTGGCCGCCGAACTTTCAGGGAGATTCAAGTTTGATCGGAAACCTTTGCCGGCCGAAGCTTGTCATGTTAATACTTCGTTTGTTACCGCTGTTTCCAACGACTACGATTTTACAAAAGTTTATAGCCGATACGTAGAAGCATTTGGCAGCAAAGGCGATATTCTGATAGGATTATCAACGTCAGGAAACTCAAAAAATATTATTGAAGCGTTTGAAATTGCCCGTAAAAAAGAGATGACAACGATAGCACTTACCGGAAGCACCGGTGGAACACTGAAAAATTTTTCCGACTACATTATAAAAGTTCCTTCACAGTCGGTTCCCCGCATACAGGAAGTACATCTTTTGCTTGGTCATATCATCTGTGAAAAAGTTGAGCGAAGCCTTTTTTAGATTGGAACGAGTACGGATTCTCCCGTATTATTTTCATCGTTGGATTATGACAAACGACAAAAAAATGGCAATAAAAAACTGTATTACAAAATATTGTTGTAATATACAGTCATGAAGAAGTTGGCAAAACAAAAAGCCGTGTTTTTCGACCGCGATGGCACCATTAATGTTGAAAAAAACTACCTCTGGAAAATTGAAGATTTTGAGTTCCAGCCGGGTATTTTCGAACTAATGAAACAATACCAGGACGAGGGATATCTTTTATTCATTATCACGAACCAATCGGGTATTGCAAGAAAACTATACACTGAAGATGATTTTGAAGAACTAAACAGCTGGATGCTTGAACAATTTAACTCGGCAGGAATAAAAATTACAAGAGTATATTACTGCCCACACCATCCTGAAATTACCGGTGAATGCGAATGCCGAAAGCCCAAATCGGGAATGATTCTTCAGGCTATACAACAATTTAACATCAGTCCTGTTAACTCAATATTGATTGGCGACAAAAAAAGAGATATTTTAGCAGGAGAAAACGCCGGTGTTGGAAAGAATTTATATATTCAGAACCTCTTAGAAACAGGCATTTTTTAGAGGTTAACAGACAGGGGGACATTTTGCGTGGAACATTTTACCAAAGCAGAAATAAGGTTTATTGAAGACCGTTACCAGGATTTCTTTAAAGTAATTAAAGATAAATTCGACGAAGGACGGTTGGCCAGAATTGAAAAGGCATTTCGTTTTTCTAATGCGGCTCATCATGGCATAAAACGTAAATCAGGAGAACCTTTCATAATACACCCCATTGCAGTTGCTAAAATTGTTGCTGTTGATTTAGGTCTTGGGGCAACATCTATTGTTTCTGCATTATTGCACGATGTAGTAGAAGATACCGACTACCGGCTCTCCGATATTGAAAACATGTTTGGGAACCGTGTTGCACGTATTGTTGACGGATTGACCAAACTTTCAGGCGATTTTGACTCGGCACACGCCCTAACCCTGAAAAAAATGCTCATGACTCTTTCCGACGATGTAAGAGTTATCCTGATAAAACTTGCCGACCGGTTGCATAATATGCGCACCCTCGACTCCATGCCGGAACACAAAAAGATCAAGATTGCAGGCGAAACACTTTTCCTTTACGTACCACTTGCCCACAGGCTGGGATTACATGCCATAAAAAGCGATTTGGAAGAACTGAGTTTCAAGCACAAACATCCGGAAGAGTACAACCAGATCAATTATCTGATTCACAACCAGGAAGAAAAACGAAACTACCTTGTAAACGAATTCATAAAACCCATCAATCAAAAACTTGAAGAGGAACACCTTGACTGTACCGTAACACATCGGCTAAAAACCAGTTACTCGATATGGCAAAAAATGCAAAAAAAATCTGTCTCTTTTAACGAAGTGTACGATTTGTTGGCCATTAGAATTGTAGTTGAATCAAAACCGGAAATTTCGGAAAAAAGACAATGTTTCGATGTGCTTTCCATCGTAACAGATATTTACAAACCGAAGCCGGACAGAATTCGCGATTGGATTACAACACCAAAAGCAAACGGATATGAATCGTTACACGTTACAGTAATGGGGCCGCAAGGGAAATGGGTAGAAGTTCAGATTCGTACCGACCGAATGGATGACGTAGCTGAACATGGTTTTGCAGCGCATTACCGCTACAAAGACATTCGCAACTTCGAAAACGAACTGGACCCCTGGATAGAACAGATAAGGGAACTACTGCAAAGCACAGATACAGATGCTTTCGAATTCCTCGACGATTTTAAACTCAACCTTTTTTCTTCAGAGATTAATGTTTTTACACCAAAAGGAGATATGTTTTCCTTGCCTCAGGGAGCAACCGTCATCGACTTCGCCTACGAAATCCATAGCGACCTTGGAAACAAATGTATTGGTGCAAAAATAAATATGAACCTGGTACCCATCAGTCATGTTCTTGATAACGGCGATCAGATTGAAATACTTACATCAGAGAACCAATCTCCCAAACTCGAATGGCTGAAGTTTGCCTGCACTGCTAAGGCACGTAATAAAATTAAGGATGCGTTTAAGCAGGAAAAAAACAAACACACCGAAAAAGGGAAACTACTTATTGAGGAAGCGTTTAAAAAAATAGAAGCACCTTTAACTTCGAATAACCTGAAAAAAATAACTGCCCGTTACAACCTGAATAATAAAGAACAACTTTATTCGGAAGTGGGAATGGGATTTATTAACCTGGATAATCTACAAGAGATTATCGGGAAAAAATCGGAGAATAAACTGGTAAAATACTGGAATATCACATTTGGAGGAGGCGGAAAGAAAAAAGAAGAGGAAGAAACTCCGGGGAAAAAAATTGATAAGAAGAAAACATTCCTGCTAAAAGAAAACCAGGATAACATCTCTTTTTCACTTGCCAAATGTTGTAATCCCATCCCGGGAGAAAATGTTGTTGGTTATATGAGCAGCGATGAGCATGTAATTATCCACAAAACAGATTGTCCGGAAGTTGAAAAATTCATCGCCAATCAGGGAGATAAAATTATACGCGCCGAATGGACAAAATTTAAACGTCAATCGTACCTTACCCGTTTAAGTCTCGATGGTTTCGATCGAATGGGTATAGTAAACGAAGTTGCCACGGTAATATCAAAAGGTTACAATATAAATATGCGTTCTGTAAAATTCGATACCCACGATGGAATTTTTAAAGGCGACCTGTTCCTGTACATTCATAATGCAGAAGATTTAACACAACTGATTTCACGTTTAAAAACAATTAAAGGCATCAACGATGTTGTTCGTGTTGAAAAGCTCGACGAATAATTTATATCCATTCTAAGAAAAACGAAAAAAAGTTATATTTTTGGCCTATTTAAAATTGGTTTAATTATGAATAGCCAGAAAACCAGGGATACTGTAAGGAATATGTTTACCGATTACCTCGAGAAAAACGGGCATCGGAAAACACCGGAAAGATTTGCCATACTGGATGAAATTTATTGTCGTGAGGGACATTTCGACATCGAATCGTTGTATATTTCGATGAAAAACAACAATTACCGGGTAAGTCGTGCAACGCTTTACAACACAATCGACTTGTTACTTGATTGTAAACTGGTGGTAAAACATCAATTTGGTAAAAACATTGCTCAGTTCGAAAAAGCATTTGCCACATTACAACACGATCACCTTATCGATACAACAAACGGTTCTGTTGTTGAGTTTTACGATCCACGTATTCGGGAAATTATTGAAGACGCCTGTATCAAAAATAATTTTAAGCTTTCGCACCACACTTTGTACATATATGGCGAAAGCACATTGAAAGACTAAAGAATTCATTTTTAACAGATTATAAAATTCTCATACTATCGGGATTTTTTGTGTTTGTAAACAAAAATAATTTGTACTTTTAGATGCTTAAAAGAAAGCCGTGAAAGGTTAATCTGTATTGATTAAGTTTTCACGGTTTTGTGTGTAAAATAAAAATCAAAATTCAAAATGAAGGTAGATGTATTGTTGGGCCTCCAGTGGGGCGACGAGGGAAAAGGTAAGATTGTTGATGTATTTACTCCAAAATACGATGTTATATCTCGTTTTCAGGGAGGTCCAAACGCAGGGCATACCCTTGAATTCAACAATATCAAACATGTTTTGCATACCATTCCTTCCGGGATATTCCGCGAAAATAAAATTAATATTATCGGGAATGGTGTTGTAATCGATCCGGTGGTTTTCAAAAAGGAAATTGAATCGCTAGATAAAATTGGTGTTGATATTTCGAAAAACCTTTACATTTCGAAAAAGGCTCATATGATCCTTCCCACCCATAAGATTCTGGATGCCGCTTCGGAACAACAAAAAGGAGATACAAAAATTGGTTCAACTTTAAAAGGGATCGGACCAACTTATAAAGATAAAATTGGCCGCGACGGATTACGTGTTGGCGATTTACTGCATGATTTTGCAGACAAATACACAACCCGCATTGACAACCATAAAGTAATGCTGAGCGAATTCTTCAAATTCGATTACGAAGAAATGCTGAATGATTTCGAAAAAGAATGGTTCGAAGGAGTTGAGATATTAAAATCGTTCCAGTTAGTCGACAGTGAACACATGATCAATCAGGCTTTAAAAGACGGCAAATCAGTTCTGGCCGAAGGAGCACAGGGAACTATGCTCGACATTGATTTTGGATCGTATCCATTCGTAACAAGCTCGAACACCATTTGTGCGGGAGCTTGTACGGGCCTTGGAATCGCTCCTCAAACCATCGGAAAAGTTTTTGGTATTTTTAAAGCGTACTGTACACGTGTAGGGATGGGACCTTTCCCTACCGAACTTTTCGATGAAACAGGAGACAAACTGCGCGATGCAGGACACGAATACGGTTCTACAACCGGACGTCCGCGTCGTTGTGGCTGGCTCGACCTTGTAGCTTTAAAATATTCGGTAATGCTAAATGGTGTAACCGAACTGATTATGATGAAGGCCGATGTTTTAGACGATTTCGATACCATTAAAGTTTGTGTTGGCTACGAAATTGATGGAGAAGTTGTTGAACATTTTCCCTTTGAATTAAACGACAAAGTAAAACCGGTTTATGTAGAATTACCCGGCTGGAAAACAGATCTTACCAATATTAAAGAACAAAATGAATTCCCTGAAGAGTTGAACAATTACATCAACTTTATTGAAGATGAAATGGGAATTCCGGTAACAGTTGCCTCGGTTGGTCCTAACCGTGCTCAAACTATCGTACTCGACAAATAATTATTGTTTACCAGATAAATAAACGCTGCCCAATATGGGCAGCGTTTTTCATTTCTGACAGGTACTAGTTCCCCACAGACAGTCTTATTGTCCCTTTTTTATAGTTGGCGAAAGAATTTTGATTTATTTGAGATGTTATTCTAACATTATTAACAAAAAAATTAAGTTAACTATTAAGAATAACAATTTTTCTTGACTATATTTAGAGCATTCGAATTTGTGGGGACATTGATAATGATACATTTAAGGGACGAAAGATTAGGTTTATATACTGATTTTTATGAGTTAACTATGGCTCAGGGGTATTTTTATTGCAATAAAAGCAATGAACAAGCCACTTTTGAATATTTTTTCAGGAGCAATCCCTACAAAGGAGGATTTGCCGTTTATGCAGGTCTGGCAGATTTTATAGATTCACTTTCTGAATTTACTTACAGCGATTCTGACATCGAATATCTTAGTGAACAGGGATTCCAATCCGAGTTTCTGGAATATCTCTCCAACTTCCGGTTTTCGGGCGATATTGAAAGTGTAAAAGAAGGGGAAATTGTTTTTCCGAACGAACCATTGGTTATTGTAAAAGGCAACATAATAGAATGCCAGCTTATTGAAAGCATTCTCCTGAATATTTTAAATTTCGAAACACTTATTGCTACCAAAGCATTCAGGACCAAACTAATGACAGGCGATAAATTGTTTGCCGATTTTGGTTTACGCAGGGCGCAGGGATTGGGAGCGCTTCATGCTTCCCGGGCTGCAATTATCGGAGGAGCTTCGTCTACGTCGAATGTACTTGCAGGTAAGCTATTTAATATTCCGGTATCGGGAACTATGGCGCACAGCTGGGTTCAAAGTTTCGATAGCGAGTTGGAAGCATTCCGTGCCTTTGCCAAAGCGCATCCTGATAACACGACCCTGCTGGTAGATACTTTTAACACTTTAAAATCGGGGTTGCCCAATGCTATTATTGTGGCCAAAGAAATGGAGGCTGAGGGCCTACGGCTAAATGCAATTCGGTTAGACAGCGGCGACCTGGCTTATCTGAGTAAAAAATCAAGAAAAATTCTTGATGATGCAGGGTTGGAATATGTTAAAATAATTGCATCTAACCAGTTAAACGAATTCGTAATAAAAACCTTGCTGCGCGATCAGAATGCAGCCATCGACGGTTTTGGAATCGGCACAGAGATGATAACCGGCAAAGCAGATGCTGCTCTCGATGGTGTTTATAAACTTACAGAGATTGATGGAAAAGAGAAAATGAAATTCTCTGACAACATAGAAAAAGTTACACTGCCCGGCACTAAACAATTAATAAGATATTTTGACGCAGAAGGGAAATTTTACAGAGATGCCATTTTGCTTAAAGACGAAAATCCTTCAAAAATAACAACCGTTTACCATCGTCTTTATCCTGAAAAAAACACGCAGGTAACAGGATTAAAGTACAGAAGTCTGTTGGAAAAGGTTGTTATAAATGGAAAAATTACTCTTAAAAAACAAAATCCTTTAGATATTCACAACTATCTGCTGGAACAAGCACAGCAGTTACCCGATGAACATAAACGATTCATTAGCCCTCATATATACAAAGTTGGAATAACAGAAAAACTAATAAAAACCCGCAACGATTTAGCTGAAAAATTAAGAATACTACAGTAAGTTGAAATGGTTGAGATTATAAGACCCACTTTGGTTGTTGATAAAGAAATTTGCCTGAATAACATTGAGCGGATGGCCCAAAAAGCTGCACAACATAATTTGCAGTTCAGACCTCATTTTAAAACCCATCAATCTGCTGCTATAGGCGAATGGTTTAAACTTTATGGGGTAAAAGCAATCACCGTTTCATCGGTTCAAATGGCGGAATACTTTGCAGCAAACGGATGGAAAGATATTACCATTGCATTTTCAGTTAACATTTTTGAAATCCCAAATATAAACCGGCTGGCAGCCTCTGTAAAATTGAATGTTCTGGTTGAAAACAAAGAAGTTGCGCATGAGTTGGCAAAAAAAATCACAAAAAAGCTGGGTGTTTTTATTAAAATAGATACCGGATACAACCGCACAGGAATTCCTTCGTCGCGTTTAAATACGATCGATGCGATACTGGAGATTCTGAAAACGAATAACAAACTTTCCTTCAATGGATTTTTAACTCACACAGGACATACTTACCAGGCCAAATCGACCAATGAAATTTATAGCCGCCATTTCGACGCATTACTAAAACTAAAATCATTAAAAAGACGATACCAAAAAGACTATCCCCAGGTACAAATCAGCATGGGAGATACGCCTTCGGCCAGTATATGCGGCAATTTTTCGGATGTCGATGAAATCAGGCCCGGCAACTTTATTTTTTACGATTTAATGCAACACAGTTTGGGAGTATGCAACATTGAAGACATTGCGGTAAAGGTAGTTTGCCCGGTGGTTGCCAAACATCTTTCAAGAAGTGAAATTGTAATCTATGGAGGCGCCGTTCATTTTTCGAAAGACACGGTTCAAAACACTGATGGCAAGCAACTTTACGGGCGTGTAATTATCGATCAGGATGGAGAAAAAACACTGCTCGATACTAAAAACTACCTTTCCAAACTATCGCAGGAACATGGAATTCTGAAGGTAACACCGTCGAATTTTAAGTTGATTAATGTTGGAGATCTGGTAGAGATCATTCCTGTACATTCGTGCCTAACTGCAAACCTGATGGGATTCATGATTACTTCCGATGGAGAAATGATTAAAATGATGCCCAAGTATTAAAAAAGTCGGAAGCAGGAAGAGCTTATTGTTCAGTTTTCTAAGTTAATGTAATGTGATTCAAACAGTGAATTACAAACTTTACCTATCTTTATATGAGATATCCAAAATCAATAAAAACATGAATCCTCGTTTAAACATTGTAACCCTGGGAGTAAAAGATATGCAAAAATCTAAAGGATTTTACCAGGAGGCGCTGGGTTGGATTCCCACAAAAGACAGTGACGAAAACATCGTATTTTTTTACCACGGAGGAATTATTTTGGGCCTCTACCCCATCGACAAACTTGCAGAAGATGCGATGCTTCCACACGAACGTAGAGGTTTCTCAGGTGTAACCCTGGCCATTAATACTGACAAGAAAGAAGACGTTGACGTACTTTTTGAAAAAGTAATAACATCAGGCGGTAAGTCATTGGTAGAACCCCGTGAAACTTTCTGGGGTGGTTACGACGCATATTTTGCCGATCCCGACGGACATTCATGGGAAATTGCCTGGGCACCATTTTGGAAATTCGACGAACAGGGAAGTTTGGTTTTATAAAAACCGAGCTGTGAGCAGTAAGAATATGGGCTTGGGACATGAAAAACTCATAGCATGACTTAGAGTCATACTATGAGTAATTTATCATTCTATTTCTCAGGAATATTCTCCAGTGTTGCCACCAAAAATTCCCAGAATTTCTTAACGGTTTCGATGCTTACTTTTTCATCGGGGGAGTGAGGGAAACGAATGGTTGGACCAAACGAAATCATATCCCAATTTGTATAAGTCGATCCTAAAATACCACATTCCAAACCGGCGTGCATGGCCAGTAACTCAGGAGCTTTACCAAATTGTTGGGTATACAATTCTTTCATTACTTCCAAAATCTCCGATTCTACATTCGGTTGCCATCCCGGATAACTACCTTCCAAAGCAACAGAAGCACCTGCCAGTTTAAAAACAGATTCCAATTGAGATGCCAAAGCATTTTTTGCCGATTCAGAAAAACTACGAACCAAACAACTAACCTCAAGAGTTTTATCATCTGCTTTTACAATTGCTAAATTCGATGATGTTTCAACTGTTCCCTGCATGGTATCACTCATTCGGGCTACATCATTGGGAGCCGCCCAAACTGCGTTGGTAAGCTTTTTCTGAAAACCCTTTTTCATAATTGCTTCCGGCATATCAGCAGCTTCAACTTCAATGTTTAAACCAGGTTCAACATGCACCAACTCAGCTTTTATTGTTTCAGCAAGGGTAGCTACCATTTCAACAAACGATTCAGCCTTTTTCGTTTTAACAACTACAAGTCCAAATGCCTCGCGAGGAATAGCATTGCGCAAACTTCCTCCCTGTATATCGGCTAAAGCAACTCCAAATTCTTTATTCACTTCCTTTAAAACACGGAAGAAAACCTTGTTGGCATTGCCTCTTCCCAAATGAATATCGACTCCTGAGTGCCCACCTTTTAACCCGGTAACTTTTAAATAAAAAGCAGTGGTATTCTCCGGAATCTTTTTGGTCATTTTCTTTTTGAAAGTTGCAACAACATCAATTCCACCGGCACAACCAATACTAAAAGTACCTTCGTCTTCGGTATCGGTATTCAATAAAATATCCCCATTCAGAAGTCCACCTTTTAACCCAATTGCACCGTCCATTCCGGTTTCCTCAGTAGCAGTTAAAAGCACCTCAACCGGACCATGTTTTAAGGTTGTCGATGAAAGCACAGCCAGTGCCGCTGATGCTCCTATACCGTTGTCGGCGCCCAGAGTTGTTCCGTTTGCTGTAACCCAATCGCCATCAACATAAGCATCAATAGGATCGGTAACAAAATCGTGTTGCTTGTCGCTGTTTTTTTGAGGTACCATATCAAGGTGTCCCTGAATAATAACTTTCTTCCGGTTTTCCATTCCCGGAGTGGCAGGTTTTTTAATAATAATATTCCCGGCCTCATCTTTCAATGTTTCGAGCCCCAGTTTTTTACCGTAATTTACAGCCCAGTTCTGAACCTGTTCTTCGTGATTGGAAGGGCGCGGGATCTGAGTTAATTCATAAAAGATTTCCCATAATATTTTCGGTTCGAGTTTTTTTATTTCTTCACTCATATCTACATTTTTTAATTTGTGACTTGATGTTTTTTTGTTGAATTAAGCAACAACCCAAAAACACTTATAATATTTTTTATGCATTTTGGCTAAAACGATTTTAAAAGTTCATAAAATTAGGCAGAAGATTACAAAAGCTGATATGTTTCACCGATTTCTTTGAATTTAATTGATATTTTAGCGAGCTTTAGAAAGAAAATAAAAATCTATAATTATTATGAGTAGAGATGCAGATAAAGCCTTTTTTGGTCACCCAATAGGGCTTTCAACACTATTTGCCAGTGAAATGTGGGAACGCTTTAGTTACTACGGAATGCGAGCCTTGCTGGTTCTTTTCCTTACAGCAACTTTTGCTTCGGGCGGATTTGAAATGGCAGAACTTGATGCCTTTACCATTTATGGTATTTTCACAGGACTGGTTTACATTACCCCGATTTTTGGAGGAATGCTGGCCGACAAAATTCTTGGACAGCGAAAATCGATTTACATCGGTGGTCTAACAATGGCTATAGGGCAATTCCTGTTGGCAACCAGCGCCTGGTTATCAGGTTCAGATGCAAGCATGGAATTGCGTCAATCCATTTTTTACGCTGGTTTAGGAATATTAATTTTAGGAAATGGCTTTTTCAAACCCAATATTTCTACCATGGTGGGCGAATTGTACGACAATAGCGACCCACGAAAGGACGGAGGATTCACCATCTTTTACATGGGAATCAATATTGGCGCTTTCCTTTCGCCACTTGTTGCAGGTAAACTTGGCGAACAGGTAGCCTGGCAATACGGATTCATGGCAGCAGGTATAGGTATGTTACTCGGAACCGTTTGGTTCTTTGTGCGCAGCCACACGCTGGGACATGTAGGTATGCCACCAAAAGTAAAAACAGAAAGACTACGCTTAGCAGTTAAGGACTGGTTTAGCATATTGATTTATGTTATTGCGATTGTAGGGCTTGTTTTTGCAGTGATATTAGGATGGGGAGCTATGCCTTCAACAGTTAGTACTGCTATTATCTGGATCGCATCTATTGTTGGCGTAATTCTACTGGGTACTACTATTTTCAAGGGTACCAGTGGTAAAACTGAATGGAATCGTGTTACCGTAATAATTGTTTTGTGCATCTTCAATATCCTATTCTGGAGTGGTTTCGAACAAGCCGGAACAACCTTTAACGTTTTTGCCCGCGACAATACACAACGAATGATCGGCAACTGGGAGATCCCGGCCACCTGGTTTCAAAGTATCAACGCTTTCTGGATTGTTGTATCTGCGCCAATATTCAGTATTTTATGGGTAAAACTTGATAAAATAAAACTGAATCCCAATACTCCAATGAAATTTGGCTGGGCGATGGTTTTACTTTCGCTTGGTTTTGTCGTTATGGCTATTGCTTACAGCAGGTCTACCGGAGGAGATTCAATACGTTTGGTGAGTCCATTATGGCTGATCATGGTATATCTACTACATACTTTCGGAGAACTTTGCCTGTCTCCAATTGGCCTATCAATGATTACTAAATTATCACCTCCCAAACTGGTTTCAACTATGATGGGAATTTGGTTTGGAACGACTGCTGTTGGTAACTTTGTTGCCTCACAGATGAAAGCGATTTCAATACATCTGGAAAGTGCTCTGGGAAGAGAAATTCAGGTTTTCTGGTTAATTGCCATCCAGTCTGCAATTTTTGCAGCCATTATCATTATTCTGGCACCTACCTTAAAACGATTGATGCACGGAATCAAATAAAAATAACACATTACGAATAAAAAGGAATACCCGGATTTTGAAGATTCGGGTATTTTTTTTTACGAATATCCACTATGTGTCATATCCATATTGATTCGTCATGCTGTTCGTCCAATTTATGATAGATTACTGACTGTCAAATTTATTTTTATAAAATTACATCTTCTTCTCTCCGAACATTGTAACAAAAGTTTCCACGCTGGAATCATTCCATTAAACACCTCATGAACTTAAGAATATAGAGTCTTACTTGATAATGAAATGAAGGCGAAGTCTCACTGTTAATTTTCCTTCAGACGAAACAATAAAAAAGCCCCGGTCGGTATATTATCATACTGACCGGGGCTTTCATTCTAATGCCGTTATCAAATATTATCTCTTGCCTACTGATTTTATTGCCCCGGTTTCAGGATAAATCTCAACAGAGTAATAATCCTGCAATAAATCTTCCGGTAGCGGAGCCACAACTCCAAATTGTGCAATTGGAACCCTGGCTGTTGCCAATACATTCAAATCCTGAATAACTCTAACTGTGGCCATTCCCGGCATACGATAATAAACTCCCAGACTTCCGGCCATAGGATTATCCGACTTCGCTTTAGCAGCATATGCCTTATTTAAAGCGGCCTCTTGTCCGAACTCAATCATTACTGGTTTGCCCGACAAATCAGAAGCGGGTACCACACCATTTTCATCAGAAATACGGAAAATTGCCTGCCCTTTTGCCGGTTTTGACCCCGGAACAAAATCGAAGCTGTAATCTTCCTTTTTATGGGTGGTTCGTCCAACAAACAGTTGGATATAATTTTTTTCGATTTTCTTCAGTTCCTTCATACTTACTTCGTAGGCTTTTCCATCCGGGTGTTCACCATCCATCATCAGGGCAGCCATATCGTATTGATTCATTCTGCAATCGAGAATACGCTGGGCGGCCTCGGCAGCTTTTTGTTCAACACTTACACGAGTTGGCCTGAAATTATTTGTAGAATCGCCGGGCAGGTAGGCAGGAGTGTCAGTAAAAAAGTCGAAAGAAAAACCATCATCAGTATCCGGTTTCTGAAATGTTTTATTAGACTGAATGTCCATCGTTTCGCCAACTACGCCGTTTGTATTAATACCGGCCAGACACCCATTGGGAGCAAGGCTAATCATTGATGCAACTTCTCCCATTGCTTTGTAAACCTGTTCAGGATCGGGCTCTGAAAAAGTAGAAATTTTAACTTCCGATATCGACCATGTTGAAGAAGGATGGGTTTGAGCATCCTTAATACCAAGCAATTGTTCGGCATAGGCTGCGTAAGGTCCCGGTTCGAATTTCTCCCGAATTGCTTTCACATGTACCTTAATTCCGGTGCGTGGTAAAACGTAGGCAATTCCTTCAACATAAGCCGGAGTTTCCAGGTTTTCATCATCTTTCTTTTTTCGTTGCCCGAATGTTGGAATAACCAACATTACAGCAATAATCAGAGCTACATATCGCATTGTTTCAGTCGTTTTAAGTAAAACCCCAAAAATATTAAAATTATTTTGTGGCATACATGTATTTCACAAAGAAATTAAAGATTGAGTTTACCTTACGAATTTCGCTCCATAACAATAACAAAGGGCTGAAATGCCCATGAAATAAAAGATCTGGCAACTCAATTAAATCGAACAACAAAAACAGACCTTTTTCTCGAACCCGATTTATAGAAATTTAACAAATAACCGGAGAAGAACATTAAACTAAAAATTATGACTTTATTTGTATGTAGATGTTGAAAAATGCTATCCATATTATTCTTGCAGCAGTTGTCGCAGCGGCGATAACCTGACAAGAGTATGGATGTTTAGGATATTAAAAAAGAAGGCCATTCTCTTGTAAAAAGGGAATGGCCTTCTTGCGTTAGAGGAAGGCAAAACATTTTAAATAGAAAATAATTTGAATACAGCTTTTATAAAAATTGTCTACAAGAAAACTCACAGAATTCAAGTCTTTGATAAGAAAGCGTCAAAGACAAGGCTTTCGACGTTTTTGAAATCAAGGGATTTACTAATTGTAAATGACTGTTTCAAAAACGAGAGTAACGCAGTATTTGGCGTTTTCTTGCGAAGACTAAATAATGTGGCGGCAGCGGCGCTTATCCTAGTGAAACCACCCACGTAGGACAAGGTTGCTATTGCCTGAACGAAGCCCTTTCCTACGTGATGTAAGAAAGGGCTTCTTTTTTGAATTCAATCTAACTTTTAAATAATAAAACATGGAAAAACCATCATTCGAAGAGAAGTTATCGGGGAATTACAAAAACATCCCCACCTCCTTTGTGAGAAAAATTTTAAATATTGCCGGCAATAAAGAATTCATTTCTTTCGCCGGCGGATTACCTAATCCTGATTTATTCCCGACTGAGGAAATCAGGAAATCGGCAAATGCGGTATTGAAAGAGTCGGCGGGCAACATTCTGCAATATGCGGGATCGATGGGCTACTATCCTCTCCGGGAATGGATTGCCCGGCGTTACTCGGAGAAATATGAAATGGATATTTCACCTGAAACAGTGGTCATAACCAACGGCTCGCAGCAAGCCATCGATATTCTTTCACGATTATTCATCGATAAAAGTGAAGGCGTGGTAATTGAAAAACCCAGCTATCTAGGCGCTATTCAGGCTATTTCGGCCTACCAACCCCAGTTTTGTCATGTGGACATGGAAGAAGACGGAGCCAATCTTTGGCAGGTGGAAGACTGGTTTTGGAAAGACGATGTAAAACTAATGTACGGCTGTTCCAAATGCGCAAAACCCTTCAGGAATAAGTTATTCTGAAGGCAAAAGAAAACACCTGGCAGAGCTGTTAAAATGTTACAATAAATTTCTGATTGAAGACGATCCATACAACGAAATATATTTTGAAAAAGATTTCCCCGATCCTGTAAAGAAATATGCTGTTGACAACGTGGCATGGACAGGTTCGTTTTCGAAAATGGTAGCGCCGGGTTTACGTAACGGCTGGGTAGTTTTACCCGAAGAACTGGTTAAACATTTCGACAAAGCAAAGCAGGCAACCGATTTAAATCCCAATAACCTCACACAGTTTGTATTAAATCATTACCTGACCCATAACAACCTGGACCTGCATTTAAATGCTGTACGAAAAAAATATGCAGAACACTACAATTTCATGAAAGAAGTTATTGAGCAATATTTACCAGACGAAGTCAGCATGATAAATCCATCGGGTGGTATGTTCATTTGGCTTACCCTGCCAGAAGGTGTTTCTTCAGTTGATTTGGTTAAGGAGACCATGAAACGGGGAGTTGTATTTGTTCCGGGAAACTCGTTCTTCACCGATGGTGCCGGACAGGAACACATCCGCCTTAACTTTTCGAATGCCTATCTCCCCGACATTGAAAAAGGGATTAAAATTATCGCCTCAGAACTGGAAAAAATGATGGTAGCACAGGTTTAAATACCCTGCATATAATTCATCGGATGACTATAAGTTCAAACACATAGTCGTCCGATGAATTGTGTTTCGAAATGTTATATTTGCCTGCGATGATACAATTTCCGGATCCGAACAAGGCTGACGATGAAGGATTACTTGCCCAGGGAGGTGAGCTAAGTCCCGAGTTTTTGCTTTCAGCTTATTGCCAGGGTATTTTCCCCTGGTTTTGCGAAGGTGAACCCATTTTATGGTGGTCGCCCAATCCCCGCATGGTATTGTTCCCCGAAAAATTCAAAGTAAAAAAAAGCCTGCGCCAGGTAATAAAAAAAGGAGTTTTTGAACTGCGTATTGATACAGCATTCAGAGAAGTGATAAGCAATTGCAGCCAAATTCTCCGCCCCGATCAGGACGACACATGGATTACCAAAGACATAATTGAGGGATATGTAAAATTATACGAATTGGGTTTTGCTCACTCGTTTGAGAGCTTTTTCGAAGGCGAACTGGTTGGCGGACTTTACGGCATTTCCATTGGGAATTGCTTTTTTGGCGAGTCTATGTTTTTCACCAAAACCGACGCCAGCAAAGTGGCATTTTATCACCTTGTGCAATTTGCTTTAAAAAACCAATTTGCTTTTATAGATGCCCAACAACCTACTGATCATTTAAAAAGTTTAGGCGCCGAACCCATTCCCCGGGCAGACTTTTTAAAAATGCTGGAGACATCGTTACAGAATGAAACACTAACCGGTCGATGGACAGATTTATATTAAAAAACACCTCTCCTGCTAAGTGAATTAAACTTAAGCAAAAGAGATGCTTTTAAACGAATTAGAGATTACTACGTTTACAACAGCAACATAATTATCGCTGCCACTAAACCAATTGCCGAAAAAACCATTCCCCGTTTAAACGATTTTGAACTTTTTTTATACATCCAGAACGAGGAGATCGCCAAAAATAGTAACAGCACACCAAAAACAATAGTAAACCAGTGTGTTTTACTCTTACTCGAAGCCTTATGTAATCCACTGATTTTATTCAGAAATGCAGGAAGACTGTTTTCTGTGTATTTGGCCAGACCGGTTGTTTTATTATAAGTACCATTTCCAAAATAAATGATATCATCTTCGTTTTTCTCCACTTTAAAAGACCGCATGCGTAGCTCATTTCCAAGTTGGTCGGCGCTTAAATTTGGTTGAAGCTGTTTTTCAATTTGTTTTTCACTCTTCAGAAAGTTGGTATCTCGATATACCAGAACAACTCCACTAATTCCATAAATCAGAGTTATTCCAATCATTAAAAAACCAATGTCGCGATGAAGCGACCTCATTAATTGCTGAATCGTTTTTTTCTTTTTCCCTTCCATATTAATTGTTTCGTTATGATTTTAATCTTTTTTCCCCGATGATTTATTCAAAATCAGGCTATTTTCTTTTACGATTGACTTCAAATTTCATGAAGCGTTTAATACTAATTCAGAGTAAAAAAACTGTTTTAAACGAATGTTTTATTCCATCAGATTATTATTGATAACCCGGCAGACAAATAACGCCCCAGGCACTTAAAAACAAACAACTTATGAAATAAAACAGCAAAAGAAACAGACAAAAAAAGAGCATAATTTTTAAGTAAAAAAAATCACAAAAGTCATAATCCGATTGGATTATTGAAGGAATAAACTTCTGTCGAATTCATCGAAGTGACAAATTTGTTGGTGATCAAATCCGGGATATGAAGCGTTGGTTGAATTTACGACAACAATGTTTCCGGCACCGGCACGTTTGGCAGCTTCCAATCCGGCCAGCGAATCTTCAAAAATAGTTGTTCTTGCAGGTTTTGTGCCAATGGCTTCAATAGCTTTGGCAAATAAATCGGGATGTGGTTTTCCGCGGAGTCTTCCGTTGTTAAAAATAATGTGATCACGTTTGAAGTAACGCAGCAAACCGAAGTGTTCGATAAAAAACTCCACATTGTTTTTGGCAGAGGCAGTGGCGATAGCAATCTCCACATTATTTTCCTTTAAAAATCTGATCAACGCTTCGGCACCGGGAGCAAATTCCATTCCTTCATCCAGGCACATCTGACGGTAAAACACCTCCTTTTCTTCTGTTAAGCGATCCACTTCTTCTGCTCGCATCTTCCGTTTAAAAAGGTATTCGAAGGTATCTTTTGCATTAATACCGTGAATGTATTTAATCTTTTGCTCCTCGTTCAGGCTAAAACCGTAATTACGAAGAAAGCAGTCCCATGAATCGTTCTGAAGTTTTGTATCCCAGAAAAGTGTTCCGTTAAAATCGAAAACAACTCCTTGTTTTGGCATAGTTGATGGTTTGTTTTAAGGCGTAACGCAACATCGGTCCTTTTCTTGCATTAACTAAATGCTTTTATTTAATTCATCTATCAATCTTAGGGCTTTCTCTTCATCCTTTTTAAGCACGATGACTTCCACCGGCTCAAAACCACCGGCTGACACATGCCAGGGTGCAATAGAACCCATTATCTGATTCTTCAGATGAGCCACAATTCCGTTATCGGCGAGCATTTCTTTAACCATTTCCGACTCAATGGAATTCCCCCTGAAAACGATAATTAAATCAGTACTTTTACCTTTACTCATCATACAAACATTTTAAAAATGCCTCGCCCATTGCTTCAATGATATCGCCGGCCACCAGCGAAAATTCTGATTTCTTTTTAGCTGCGATATCTCCTGCCAGTCCGTGTATATAAACGCCCAGTAACGCAGCCTCTAGCGACGACAGTCCTTGTGCCAGCAATCCCAAAATAATTCCGGTGAGAGCGTCACCACTTCCGGCAGTTGCCATGCCCGGATTACCGGTTGAGTTCCAGTAAACACTTCCATCGGGCGAAGAAATAGAAGTATGAGCTCCTTTTAATACCACTATGCATTTGTATTTTTCTGAAAAAGCCCGCTGTTTTTGAACCGCATCAAAAGAATCGGTGGTTTCTCCAACCAGTCGCCTGAATTCTCCGGGATGCGGAGTAAGAATAGAACCTTCAGGCAACTTCTCCAGCCATTCATTTCGTTCAGACAATATATTCAGGCCATCGGCATCGATGACCAGGGGAACTTCTGCTTTGTCAATCAGTTCGCACAAAGCCCTGCACGAATTTTTCTTTGTCCCCAACCCCGGTCCAACTCCAACAGCAGAATACATACTTAAATCGGGGGAATCGGTAAACATGGAATCGTGTTGATCGATACTGGCCATAGCCTCCGGAACTGCAGTTTGAATAATTGGATACCCCAAATGAGGCACATGTGCGGTTAACAAACCTACTCCGGCACGCAAGCACGCTCTCGAAGCCAGCACAGCAGCTCCCATTTTGCCGTAACTCCCGGCAATCAACAGGGCATGACCGAACGTTCCTTTATGATCAAATTTCGATCGCTGAGGCATAATATCTGTTATATCGTTTTGCTCCAATAAAACAAAAGGTGATGCTGTTTTTTCAATACCTTCAGGATGCAATCCTATGGGCAGCACTTCCCATTGCCCCACAAAAGGTTCATTTTCAGCAAATAAAAAACTGATTTTCGGAAATTGCAAAGTGAGTGTATAATCTGCCCGAACAATATTTTCCCGGTTGTTTCCGCTGTTATCCTCTCCCATTAATCCACTGGGAATATCAACAGCAACAACCACATTCAACAGCTGGTTTACCTTTTGCACTATCTGTGCCGGCAAACCGTCCAATGGTCGCGACAATCCCGAGCCAAAAAGCCCGTCGATAATAACATCGGTTTCTTCCACTTCCGGAAAATTGTCAATCGAAACCAGCCTCGACAATTCTACAGTCCCCTGCTCTTCCAGTCTTGTCCAATTGATGGCCGGAGAACCTTTCAAATCTTTTCCAAAATCAAGCATACATACTTCGCACTGGTAATCGAATTCAGCCATCTGTCGGGCAATGGCCAAAGCATCGCCTCCGTTATTACCCGGACCGGCAAAAAAGACCAGCTTTTGTTCAGTTGAAAAGCGCTGCAATAACCAGTTTGTCATTTGCAACGAAGCCCGTTCCATTAAATCAATATCGGCAATGGGTTCGTTTTCGATTGTATACTTATCGATTTCAGCTATTTGTTTTGTGGCGAATAATTTCATAAAACTCAAGTTGGCAGCCGAAAGATCGTAGTCAGAAGCCCTATTCTTTCAACTTTGTTTACACTAAAATATAAAAAACAGATGTGTTTTTTTGGTGTCAGCAAAAATAACCTGTCCGGGAAGTGCAAAAATTCCTGTAGTTTTTTAATCCCACTCCCAGCCGATACTGGTTTTGAATACATAATCGTTACGAGAGACGTCGATTAATGGTTTGCTGTCGAAATTATGCACATAGCTGAGTTTTATATAAAAATCGAGTGGCAAATCGTATTTCAGCGAAGTGTCCAGATCGACTCGCCACCTGCCCCACTCTGAAAAACTAGGGTAAGTAGTCACTTTTAACTGAAAAGACAGATCTCCCACATCATAGGCATTAAAATCAGCAATACCCAAACCTTCGAAACTTCCCTGGTCGGTAGCGTTTTCACCGCCATACTTTTCCTGCGAGAATGCGATACCTGCTCCGGCCTGCAAATACAAATGGTTGTCGCGCAAAATGTAATAACCAAAGCCACTGCGAAAAGTTGAACGAAGATCAAGCAGTTGTTCGCTGTTACTTAAAAACTCGGCACCTCCCATCACCATTGCATCTCCCCAAACGTCACGAACTAAAGTAAAACCTCCTTCTGTACGATCAACAGGATCAACATCGTCCTGAACGGTTCCCACATTGCTGAAATTAGCACTTATATTCCATTTTAATCCACGATAGCGCATTTTCCCCGATGCCGAAGTCTGGCGGATATTATTTGCTTTGGTTAACGATAATCCGGCATCGAGTGAAATGATCAGGCGGTCAACGACTTTACTTCTAAGTGCTGTAATTTCCACAATCTCATTTATGGGAACGGTAATATGGTCATCCAGAGTTTGTATCTGAACCTTTTTGGGATCATCACTAAAAGTTTTTAGTCCCCCTTTGTATTTTTCCCCATCGGAGGTGTAAATCAGAAGCGTTCGCGTACTGGTCAGTCCATCAACTTCTTCCCATTCTATCTGAAATTCTTTATCAGCATAATCAGTATCAAAAACCAAAACACCACGCGACATCGATTTAATTTCTCCAATTAAAACATCACCGGTGTTGGTATAAACTTTATCGTTTTGAGCCAATAAGTTGAAAAATGTAAAAATAAAAAGTAGCAGAATCTCAATTCTTTTTTGCAGCATGATCAAAGAGTTTTTCAATCATTAAATTTAAGGGCAATCGCATAAAAAAAACAAACAAAATAGGTTTTTTTTCCATTAAAGAACATATGAATAGACCCCGAACGGATAGAAAAAGCTACAGGAAATTAAAAACGGATATCAAGTATATAAAAAAACGGGCTGCAACCTTGCAACCCGTTTTTTATATCTGTTTCGGGAAATACTATTTCTGTAATCCAAAAGTATTAAAGAAAGTATACAAAAAAGTAATAATCACAATAGCCACTAATATAACCAGGCTAATAATCATTGCCTTTCTTATAACATCATTCCGGCGCTGAAGCTCTATCATTTTAGAAATCTTTTCGATCTTATTCAGCATCTTTTTTAAAGCCAGATCGTCGTCTTTAATAATATAATCGAAAGCCCCGTATTTAATTGAATTAACTGCAACCTCCATATTTTCATTTCCTGTCAGAAATACAAACTCCGAATTTTTATTTAGCTTTTTTACACTTTTCAGAACATCAAGGCCATTCAAATCTTCTAAAAAATAATCCTGAATAACAATATCGGGCGACTCACCTTTTTTAACAGCACTAACACAATCTTTCCCGTTTAAAAACGACTTAACTTTTTTAAATCCCTGTTTTTTAAGCAACTCTACAACCTTTCGATTGTAAACTTCGTTATCTTCAACAATGTAAATCAACAGATTTTTGTTAATGCTCATGCTATTTTGCTTTGTGGTTATGCATTAAATTTACAAATATTATTAGTTTCTTTAACAATATAAAAAAGAAATATTCTGAAAGGAAATTTCTGCAATGGCTTCAGCTAGAACAAGAAAAACAATAAATTCGTAATTAACAAAACAAATAAATACTCAACAAAAAATAACCGATGAAACTAATATTTTCCACACTTCTGATTTTCACTTTTTCATTATTGATCAATGTTGAAAGTTTCGCGCAATCTGCCATAAGTTATAAGCTAGAGAAAGATATCCTTTACCGAACCGAAGCCGAAGCGCAGGCCGACGATTATATTGAGAACCGTTGCCGTTTGGACATTTACTATCCGGAAACAAAAGATTTTACCACGGTAGTTTGGTTTCACGGAGGAGGAATAACAAGTGGCAGCAAATCAATTCCAAACGAACTGAAAGAAAAGGGAATTGCCGTGGTTGCCGTTAATTACCGTTTGTCTCCAAAAGTAAAATGCCCTGTTTACATTGAAGATGCAGCAGCTGCCGTAGCCTGGGTATTTAAAAACATTGAAAAATACGGCGGAGATCCTTCCAAAATTGTCGTTTCAGGACACTCTGCCGGCGGTTACCTTACTAGTATGGTTGGTATGGATAAAAGCTATTTAAAGAAGTATGATATCGATGCCGACAGCATTGCCATGCTGGTTCCTTTTAGCGGGCACACCATCACCCATTTTACGGTGCGGGCCGAAAGGGGAATTGAAGGCACTCAGCCCATTATCGACAAATTTGCGCCTTTATACTTTGTGCGCCCCGATGCACCGCCACTGGTTTTGATTACCGGCGACCGCGAGCTGGAAATGCTTGGACGTTACGAAGAAAATGCTTACATGTACCGCATGATGAAAGTGGCCGGGCACCAAAATACCAAACTCTACGAACTGGATGCGTTCAACCACGGAGGGATGGCTGCGCCGGCACTGCTAATTTTATTGCAGGAGATAAAAAATCTATAACCATAAAAATATGAAACCGGGAATTCGGGCTTTACTAATTTTGTTATTTATCTTCCCTTTTTCTTTTTTGAATGCACAGAAAAGAAACATACAGGGAATCTGGGCCGGAAAAGTAAATCTTCCCACCTTAAAAATAACAACTGTTTTTTATATCTCGGAAGATGAAAACGGAAAACAAATCGTTAAGCTCGACATTCCGGAACAGGAAGCCAAAGGGCTTCCCGGCGACATTCTAAAAGTTACAGCAGACAGTGTAATTTTTACCACCGCAGAAATCAACCGTACATTTTACGGCGAATTTCTGAATGATTCAACCATAAAAGGCGACTGGAAAAAGAACGGGATGGGAATTCCGTTGACACTGGTAAAAACAGAAAAAGCGCCCACCTTAAAACGACCGCAAACGCCAAAACCTCCCTTCCCGTATATTTCGGAAGAAGTGGAATACACGAACCCGGAATCGGGATTAAAACTGGCAGGGACACTCACCATCCCGGAACAATCAGCCAAATGCCCGGCCGTTGTGATGATTACCGGCTCGGGGGCACAAGACCGCGACGAAACTATATTCGGACACAAATTATTTTGGGTGGTTGCCGACTACTTTGCCCGAAACGGAATTGCAGTTTTGCGTGTCGATGATCGCGGCGTGGGTGGCTCGGAAGGTAAAATCTCAGAATCGACCAGCGAAGACTTTGCCGGCGATGCACTGGCTGGAGTCGCTTTTCTGAAAAGCCACGAAGAAATTAATCCGGATCAAATTGGATTGATCGGGCACAGCGAAGGAGGATTGATCGCTCCCATTGCCGCAAACCTTTCATCCGATGTGTCATTTTTTATTATGATGGCCGGCCCGGGAATGGTTGGAGAAGAAATACTGTACGAACAAAACGATCTTGCGCTGAAGGCAGCAGGCATGCCCGATTACGCCATTAATCAAAACCGAATGGTTCAGAAAAAGCTGTTTGATATTTTGAAAAACGAACCCGATTCAGCACAAAGGATCGAAAAGCTTAGAATTGCTTTGTCGCAGGGTTTTTACCCCGGAATGAACGAGCAAATGAAAAAAGCCATCGACGATAAAATTGCCGGTTTTAACAATAACTGGTTCATGTATTTTCTTACCTACAATCCGCAACCCACGCTGGCAAAAGTAAAGTGCCCGGTTTTGGCTATAAACGGGGTAAAAGATGTGCAGGTGCCGGTTTCAAATCTCGATTCCATAAAAAAAGCCATAACCGAAGGCGGAAACCCAAATGTTAAAACCATTGCTTTCGATAACCTGAACCACCTTTTCCAGAATTGCGAAACAGGTGCAGTTTCCGAATATTCACAAATAGAAGAAACCATCGATCCGAAAGTGCTGGAAATTTTGAAAGACTGGATTCTGGAAATTAATTGAGATTAACAGTTATTTGTAATTTGTCGTTTCGGATTTAGAAGAGAGTCAGAGTTCGGTAGGGCGGTACGGTCAACAAAAGAGAGAAGACAACACTCCGCACGAATCCCGCAATGCATTTTACAATTTATTCTATACTCTTATTTTATTCGTTCATAAATCATTTCGGTGTTTCCACATACAATTTCAGTACGATTATTATTTTTATTTAGTTCTCCCGTATTTGTTACGTGCAAAATCTTGCCATCATTTTTTAATGAATAACCCCAGATTTGATTATCTGAATAAATTAATTCCGAGAAAGACGGAAACATTCCTTGTATATTATTAAAGGTTATCTTTTCATGTTTAATCAAACGCCTTCTATTCGTTTTCTTATCAACCTCATAAAAGAATAAGCTTTCATCTGAAATGATTAATATCTTATCTTTTTTGACATCTTTATTCGTATCACTAATACCCCAATTCGAACCGGTATTTTTCCATTTCCAGGTACCTGTAAAATTCTTTACTAACTCGGCTCGTAAAATTGATCTCAAAGAGTCAACTTTTGTATGGGCTATTTTCCCTTTTTCAGATAAGGAATCAATCAGACTTACATAGCCAAATGCAACAAAAGCCTTACTGATTTCATTATTGCGCAGACTTTCTTCTGCTGTTTTCATCCATTTATTCTGGAAATCTGCATTACGCTTCTCCTGTCCTTTTTTCTGAGCTAAACAGAAATTCGTGACTAATATTAATATTATTGAAAGTACTTTTCCCATAATTGTATACATTGCTTGGTGCATTTTACGGAGTGATTTCGAAGACCGTCAGTGTCCCGAAAAACCTGATTGTGATGCGAGAATCCGCAGTTGCAACCGCCCCAACTTCGCTATACAATAAGCTCTTTATTGGCAGCAGTTTCATTTTAATAGTATTTGTCAATTCCGCCAAATCCTTTAATCAGTTTATTTTCTTTTGTTTTGTCGATAAAGTTGTTCAGACGCTTTTCAAATTCTTCGGGTCTTTTACTTGCACTGTCAATGTATGCAATCCTTATTCGTTTATACGGTTCTGAAAAGGTTTGAAAATTTTCCCAAACAACTTTCTCCGATTTTAACTGAGCCAGTATGTCTTCGGGAAAAATGAATTCCTGTTGAATTATTTTTAAAACGTCATTCCTAATTGAGTCGTGAATCAAACTGTTTTCAAAGAGCCATTTTAAGCGTTCAATATTTGGTTGCGAGACAGACGAGTTCTTTCTTCGTTTACAAAACCGTTGAATAGAAGTCTCTTCGTTTAGTGATTTTACAGTACTGTCAATCCACCCAAAACATAAAGCTTCTTCAACTGCATCGTTATACAAAATTCGTTTTCTGCCAGTCTTCTTTAACGGATATTCCAACCAAATATCATCTTCTGTCTCAAAATTAGTTTCGAGCCATTTTCTCCAGTCTTTTCTGTCAGTAAAATATTTAGTTGTTAGTTCACTCATTTCTTAAATTGCTGGCAGCCGGACTTACTATTTCTAAATTGGTTTATAAATAATTTTTCGTCGGTTGATATAAAACTCGTACATAATCAAAAAGAATCCTATTGTCACAGAAATATCAGCCATATTTACAATTCCGGTATGGAATAAAACAAAATCAAAGTACAAAAAGTCGGTTACAGAACCATATAATATTCTATCACAGATATTTCCCAATCCACCACCAGCAGCAAAACTTATCCCAAATATTAGAAGTTTAGAAACATTATTCCTTTTCATCAAATAATAAAGAGCATATCCAATTACAAGTAATGGCAGTACAATCATTAATAATATGTATATCGGCCGGGGAATAGATTTTCCAAGTCCCAAAAATGCCCCTGTATTTTCAACCTTGGTAAGAATCAAATACTTACTTATCACATTTATCTGAGTATTATATTCTATTTTTTGTCTGACAATATCTTTTGAAATCTGGTCGCAGCCAATATTGGAAATTAAAATAGCTATAATGAAAATATTCCTAATTACTCTTTTTGCCTTCATATTATCTAATAAATTAATTATTATACACTTCTATCTTGATCGCACTGCTACCAACGGCTCGACTATGAAGCGTAAGTGAATATTAACCGTACTCACTTTCAAATTTCACGAAGCCAAAACTCCGCTCCCGCGCGAATCCTTTCGCGTGGTTTTTAGTTATTTAATCACAATAACATTCTCCAATAAACCTTGCTCCCCGGCATAATCAGTAGCACTGCTATACAAATACTCTTCATCTCTAAAAACAAAACCTTCTTCAACTGGATTTTGATGAATATAGTTTATTTTTTCGTCAATTACTTTGTTGCTCCATAATTCTATTGGTTTATTGTCATGTCTCCAAAACTGGTATTTTTTCACATTCGATGATTCAATCCCTGCCTTTTGAAAATGTTCAAGTAGAAATTCTTTTCTGCTCTCTTGCGGATTTTCTTTTATTGCTTTAACCATTGATTGGCTGGTAAAACGTTTAAAATCTCCAAGAAGTAATTCTGGTTTTTGTTTGCCAGAACTTATAAAGATCAAATGAACATGGTTAGTCATTATACACCATGCAAAAATCTCCATTCCTTTTTCCTTCTGGCAATAACGCAAACTATCGAGCAATATATTTTTATATTCGTTTCTTGTAAATACATCTAACCACTCAACCACGGCAAAACTTACAAAACAAACACCATCCGGATTATAAAATTTGTAATTGCGACTCATTGTGTATTGGTTTTGGAAACAAGCAGAAAATAAAATTAATACTTTTATTGATGTACCGCTATTATTAAAATATTGTTTTTAGCCTTTGGCTAAACCACGCGAAAGGATTCGCGCGGCAGCGGGGGATTATTTTTTTTCATTATTTCTTGTCTGTTTTAATAGCTACAATGAGGCTGATTATTGTCAAAATCATACCTGCTATTACAAGAAAATTTCCTAAGTTTTTTGAACTCCAAAAATTATCATAGTCAGTTATAATCAATTCAGCGAGAATAAGTATAAAAGCTACTATAATTAGTCCAATTCGAAATTTTTTCATTCTGTTTAAATATAATTTTATGTGTCAAGTTGGTTGCCAACGGTCACTTGCAAGTTGTCGTTGCGGATTTCGAAGAGCGTCAGCGTCCGGTAGGACACGGAACTGCGATGCGAGAATCCGCAGCTGGCGTACCACCGAACCCGCCCTGCAATATGTACCGTGTTGTGTGGTCGTTTTTTATTTTTTATCTCCAACGTCCTGCCCTTAAAATGGAAACAAATTCTCCAAGTCTTGAGTAATTGTCTGCATATCCTCCATTTGGACCGTCATCAACAAAAGTCCATTTGCCGTCTTTGTAATGAACATCTTCGTTAATTGCTTTATTTTTTCTGTCTAAATACACGACCTCAATTTTTCCAGGTTCGTTCTTATAAATGTGACAAACCACAGCGTCATTCATGCCGACAGAAATCCAATCTTTTATTTTTACATTTTCGGGTGTAATTTCGCTCATAATGAAAGTTTTAAAATATCCAGAATTTTTTTATTGACTTTTTAATAAAACTTTTGAATTCTGGCTCGTTTATAGCACGTTGAGCCAAGCTTAAAACAATTAGATTAAAAACATCAAATGCGTAATCATCGGTTACCTTAATTTTATATTTTTCTGCTTCAGTCTTTGTTGCAGTAGTATATATTTTTAAAGTCTCACCGCAGTCATGTTTCCAGAGTTTCTTGGTAGTTGAAAAACCAAAAACCACTGTTTCTAAAAATTTGTCAGTAGTTATTGCCAGAGCAGGATAAATCTTGCCTCTTAATCCGATAATTGCATCGTCAATTTGTTTGGAAGTCTGAGTTTTAACATGATGAAGGACTAATTCTCCAAATTGTCTCCCGTTATATTGTTTTTCTAATTGTTCAAGTGAAGTATTTTTTGATTTTAAAAATTCTTCTTTAGGTTTTGATTTTTCAGATTCAACTACTTCTTTTTGAGTATCATTAACAATTTTAAAAAATGCTGCATTTTCTAAGTTAAGCAGTTCTGAGTTGTTTTTTGGAGGTCTTCTTTCGGAAATTAACGTATTTAATGTGTTTAGTGAATATTTTTTACTTTCTCCCTTGTCAAGTTCTAAAGCAGGTAATAATTCCTTTTTAATAAGTTCACAAGCGAATGTCACTTCTTTCGGGTCACTGTCTGTAAGTCCAGAAACAATTATTTTAGCATACTCTTTTTTTGCTTTTTCAATTTGATTATAAATCTGGTCTAATTGGTTTTTATTTTCATTCATGTTATGTAGAGTAAGTTTGTTTCGTGCTGTTTTAAAATGCCACACAACTAGTGTGTATGATCACAGGTGATGTTATTTCGCTTATATTAATTAAAAAGGGAATGTTATTCCACCTATTTGGAGGGATAACAACACCTATTATGTTAAAACTTTTCTTTTTCGGTAAGGCGATCATCGCATTGGCGGCTTTTGGTTTTCTAAAAGTAATCATATTTTTTATGTTTCAGACAGTTATACCGGGGCAATTATTAACATAAAAAGCGAGTTTCCGCTCGGAGCAAAGAAAAACAACCATTAAAATGCTCCATGCAGTTTTGCATGAAAAAAAATAACTGTCAGAATATACCATGCTATTTTTCACGAAAGAAAATTATCGTCAGGATTGTTCCCGCAATTTTGCAAGAAGAAAAAAAACCGTTGAGATAGATTTCGACAGCCGTCGACAACAAAATGAACTGCCAATTTTTAACTCGACAGCCGTCGACAACAAAAAAAAATTCAAGAATCAACACGACAGCTGTCGTGGCGAAAATAAATTTTCAGGATTCTTGTCGACGTGCGGTTTGGCGAAAAAAAACCGTTGAGATGGATTTCGACAGCCGTCGGCAACAAAAAAATCATTCAGTTTCCTATATTTGAGCGTCAAAAAAAAAGAATATGGCAGTAACGATGCTATAACACATGTAATATTCTAGTTTCAGTATTACATTACCGACTTACTAAATTTGTATTTAATTAATTATTTATGCGTCATAAGATACATCGGTTCTTTACTATAATTTTATGTGCTTTTCCTGCACTGATCTACGCTCAGCAACAAGAAAACAACATTATTTGCGAAGAAGATTCTCTTATGATGAGAGGGCAAAATAACTATTCGTCAGGTTTCTTCAGAGATCGCGTGCTTCATAATATGTTCGAAAGTTTCATCGACAATTATAACGATTTTATGATCTACCAAACCACTACGCACGGCGATTTTAACGTACCCGACCAAACGGTTACATCGCTGCAGGGCAACTCGTACCGATGGAACAAATATTACATGAATAATTTTCGTATCGACGACCAGGTTCAACCCGGGTCATACCTTTACAACCAGGATTTGTACAGCACTTCTTTCAACATCGATCTTTATTCTTCTGCATTCGAATTCACATCCGACAAACATATTGGCAATTCGGTTCTGATGCGCTACAACGTAGGCGGAATAGGAGGAGTAACCCCGGCAACAGTGAAGTTCTACAACCATTTTCATAACACTGCCCTTCAGGCTTATTTCCATCACGACGATATGGAAGATAATCGCCGCCATGTAAAAGGAGAAGGTGTGGTAATGCTGGATTACAATATTAAACACAAAGACCAAACCCTGCACCAGCACCTTTATCTCGATTTTGGCGAGCGCGAACTGATAAACTTCGATTATGCTGCACACCTCACCCCGTTTTACGAAAGTTATGTGAAAGCAGAGTTAACGGGCGATTTACCCACAAATAACGACGGATTTTTTAACGCGTTAAAATATGCCACGGCTTATTCTTTCCGCGATAAGATGAACAATGAATTTTATTATGGCGAAAACGAAACGGCTGTCAGCAATAAATACAGCGCCTCGGTTTATGGGAACAAATTCGGTAATGATTACGCGCTGACAACAGGACTTACATTCGTTCTTCACAGCATAAAACATAACGATATAAATTTCAACCGCAACCACATGGACATTGACGGTGAGTCGTTTGAACCGTTTTCGCCCGATGCCAACACGTTTGAATTTTCGCACAACCTGAATTTCCACAAAGAACTGGCTCCTCATTTCACCTTAAATGCAGAAACGTACAATAGCCTGATCTACAATTCTCCAACAACAAACCATTTTACCAACAATATTTATTTTAAATCGTTGGTAGATCCGACTGACGACAGCGACAGAGAAGAAGATGATCCGTTCTATACATCGTTATATCATTACGAATGGGAAAGTAAAACTTTTGCCACCGGACTGTTGGAAAATACCGTTGGCTTTAGTTACGAAAAAGAACTGACCAAAAGCTTAACGTGGCAATCCTCCGTTAATGCCACATTCGACGGTATGCTTATAAAAGACAAGTCGATTGTAAGACCCAACTGGGAAGGCGATATTTTCCTGAACTGGCATCCGTCTAAATTTTTCGCAATCGGATTAAATGTCTCCCGGAAACGCGTGCCGTTCCATTACGATATGGCCAAATACCTTTCGAACGATTACATGAATCGCGACATCTATTTCTGGAACGACCAGAACAAAGACCAGGCTTACCAGGATGGTGAAAAAGGCGGTTTCTTCCAGTCAACGGGAGGTGAATTCCGCCGATTGGATGACAACATCAGGCAACCAAGCTATTTTATTATCGACCTGCCCATCATTGTAAAATTGTCGGAGAAACATGTGTTTACGGTGGAAACATCGTACCGCAAATATGGCAATCAGTGGCAAACCGAATTTGAAGGAAATGCCGAAGATTACGGTTATTACGTTAACACACCGAATTTAGATGGCTATGTTGATGCCTATCTGTTTAACGAAGGCCAAAATGTTAATTACGTCATCAATTCGCACAAACCCGAAGCGATGCAGGTAGGGCAAGATCATGCCTTTTTTTCCAACCGCCCGTTTGCCTTTGTAAATATCTGCAAATACAGTTATAATGGGGAAAAGGCATTCTTCTCTGCTTCGTGGGTTTCGCAGCTTATGATTAATGCTACCAATCTGGGTAACTCACCACAGGAAAATAATGTGGAATTCTATTCCGATCTGGGAGCAAACCCGAACACCCATATTAACCAGATGGGACGTCCACAGCAGGATCGCGGTTATATTGCCCGTTTCCTTTACGGCTATAAATTCAACGAACACTGGAAAGGATCTTTCTTGTTTAAATTCGTTGACGGGCAGCCGTTCTCAAGATACAACACTGAATTAGTTACCGATGCAAACGGCAATTCGCAGATTGCCACCTGGCGCTATGAACCCAACAGCATTTCGCCGCTTTACGATAATTGGGGAAAACGTGAACACATGGGCTTCAACAGCGAATTACGCATTGCCTATACCGCTTTTATAAAAAATGCAAGGGTTGAATTTAAGGTGGCTTCTTACAATTTAATTGATTTTGCCTATCAAATAACCGCCAACAGTTTTAATGTTCCTACCGACAGCGAACATAGCTCTATTGAAATATGCGCTCCAAGAGGTTTAATGTTCTCTACAAAAATTTCGCTGTAAACGAACGGCAATATTTATAGAAAAATAACCGGGCGCAGAGTGCGTTGCATTAAGCTCCCCTTTGCATTTCAGCTCAGTTATGTTACAATTTTATTGTGTAAAATGTTTTCGAGGAGTGCCGTTTTACCACAGATCAAAAAACCGACAGCTGTTTCACAGGAGTAACCCCATCCCTCACTGTTAAAAATCATCGATTTTTTAATCATTTTGCTACCCCGAATAATATTTGCCCGCTGATTTTTGTATTTTGGCGCCCTCAAAAGAACAATATGTCAACAAAAAAACGTATTCTAAATATTTTGTTCTGGTCGGTGGTTTCGGCGGCATTTATCGGCCCGGGAACCATAACCACGGCAGCCAAATCGGGTGCTTCCTTTGGCACCGGATTATTATGGGCATTACTATTTTCAACGCTTGCCTGCCTGCTTTTGCAGGAAGCAGCCGCCCGTTTAACCATTGTTTCTGGTAAAAACCTTGGGCAGGCCATTGTTCACCAATTCGAAAAAAGCAAAGCTAAATTGCTGGTATTAATACTGGTACTAGGAGCCATTGTTCTTGGAGCTGCTGCTTACGAGATGGGGAACCTGCTGGGCGCTGTTGCCGGGTTCCGGCTATTATTCGATATTTCGCCCCAAATACTGGTGTTGATTATCGGCATAGTTGCGGCTATTATTCTGAATATTCCATCCCTAAAAATCATCTCTACTATAATGGGATTTGTGGTGGTTACTATGGGAATTGGTTTTTTAATTGTTGCCATTTTAGTAAAACCGGTTTTATCTGAAATATTGCAGGGAGCATTTATTCCTTCCATTCCGTCATCATCGCAGGAAGGACTACTGGTTTTGGGATTGATCGGAACAACTATTGTTCCCTACAACCTGTTTCTTGGCTCGGGTATTTCGAATAAAAACCAGGCCGTTAGTGAAATGCGTTTCGGCCTTGCAGTTGCCGTTTTACTCGGCGGTTTATTTTCGATGGCAGTGCTCATTGTAGGTACTTCGGTCGTCACTGAATTTTCTTTCGAACAACTTTCTCTGGCCCTTCAGGAAAAAATTGGCCCTTCTGGAAAATATTTACTTGGATTTGGGTTGCTTGCAGCCGGATTCACATCATCGGTTACCGCACCACTGGCAGCGGCAATCACCTTAAAAAGTTTGTTTGGGAATAAAAATCCGGAAAAATGGGAACCCAAATCCCTTCAATTTAAAAGCGGCTGGATTTTCGTATTACTTATAGGAATGGGCTTTGCACTTGGAAATGTTAAACCCATCCCGGCCATCATTCTGGCACAGGCTTTAAACGGATTTCTCCTTCCGTTTGTAAGCATCTTTCTGTTTATCGTAATTAACAACAAAAACATAACCCAACAACAAGCAAACCCGGGTGTGCTCAATATTTTTATGATCGTTGTTATTTTTATTACCCTGATACTTGGGCTTAACAGTGCGACAAAAGCATTTTTTGCCACGTTCATGCCGGCCTCGGTAGTGGGGAACGAAGTAGTGACAGGTATTATTCTGGTAAGCGCTGTAATTTCGGTTTGGGTTTGGATAAAAGGGAAAAAGAAGAACTAAAAAATGTCAAATAAATATTTTCAACTTTTTATTGATACAGGCGGTACTTTTACCGATTGTATCGGGTCTGATGAAACCGGGAAACAATTCCGGCAAAAAGTATTAAGCAGCAGCAGTTTGCGAAGCACCATTAAAAAGGTTATTTCGGGGAACGAGTTCGAGTGTGCCGACAATTGGAACTTATCACGCGACATATTCAAAGGATTCTCGTTTCGTTTGCTTGGTTCTGATTTTGAGGAAACTCAAATAGAACAGTTTGATAGCAAAAACAAGATTATTCGATTAAGCCAGTCAATATTAACAGCTGACACTGAAGGCCGGAACTTTGAAATTACAAGCCACGAGGAAGCACCTGTTTTGGGAGCCAGGTTGATTACACAAACCGCGCTCAACAAAACATTCCCTGACCTGCAACTCAAACTGGGATCAACAAAGGGCACTAACGCATTGCTCGAAAACAAGGGGGCTAAAACCCTGTTTGTTGTTACCAAAGGTTTTGCCGATTTGTTGAAAATTGGCAACCAGGCCCGCCCCGACATTTTTGCGCTCAACGTAATCAAAGCCAAACAGATTACCCACAAAATCATTGAAGTTGAAGAACGGATCGACGCCAAAGGACAAGTTCTAAAATCAATCAACTTTGAAAAACTAAAGGCCGACCTTGCCTCCATCGATAAATCAGAGATCGAATCGGTTGCTATCAGTTTAATGAATTCGTATTTGAATCCGGAGCACGAAAAACAGGTTGCCGACTTTTTCATCAACGAAAATTTTCATTTTGTCTCCACATCCACCGGGCTTTCTCCCTTAATTAAAATATTGAACCGCGCCGAAACAACGGTGGTCAATTCATACCTCTCTCCCATCATTCACAACTATGTAAACGGTATCATCAAACGTATTGGTAAGCAGTCGTTCCAGATTATGACAAGCGCCGGCGGTTTGGTTTCTGCTACCAACTTTCATCCCAAAGACAGTTTACTCAGCGGACCTGCAGGAGGAGTTGTCGGGGCAAAAAAAATTGGTGGGCAGAGCGGTTATTCCAAGTTGATCACTTTTGACATGGGAGGCACCAGCACCGATGTTTCGCGTATTGACGAAGAATTCGATTACCGTTACGAATTGCAGGTCGGTGATGCCAAAATCAACAGTCCGGCCATTGCCATCGAAACCGTTGCGGCAGGCGGTGGTTCCATTTGTGGTTTCGACGGGTATAAACTTTTTGTTGGCCCCGAGAGTGCAGGAGCTTTTCCGGGACCGGCATGTTACGGAGCCGGTGGACCGTTAACAATTACCGATGTCAACCTGCTGCTGAACCGGCTCGACACAAGCCAGTTTGGCATACCGGTTTTCAAGCAGGCCGCCGAAAAACGGTTGAAAGAACTGATTGTTGAGATAGAAAAGCAAAGCGGCGAAAAACATTCATCAGAAACCATCCTGAAAGGATTTATCGATATTGCCAACGAAATTATGGCCGGTGCAATCCGCAAAATTTCTATCTCGAAAGGATACAATCCAAAAGATTTTGCCATGGTTGCTTTTGGTGGTGCCGGAGGTTTGCACGCCTGCGACGTTGCCGAAATTCTGAATATCGACACCATTCTTTTACCGGAAGATGCAGGATTGTTAAGCGCCTACGGAATTGGAAATGCGGCCGTAGAACGTTTTGCTGAAAAACAGGTACTTCAAAATTTCAGTGAGGTAAAAAAACAACTGACATCCTGGTTTCTGGAGATCGAAAAAGAAGCATCGGAAAAACTGGAAACTGAAGGTTTCAAAAAGGAGGATATTGACATTCGACAGCGCATGATTTTTCTTCGTTTTAAGGGACAGGATTCAAGTCTGGAATTACATTATTCAGAAGAAAAACAACTCATCAACGATTTTCACGAACAATATTTAAAACTCTACGGACACCTTGTTACCAACCGCGAAATAGAGGTGGAAGCAATGCGCGTTATTGCTTCGGTCGACCAGTCGAAAATCGGCGAATCGAGTAAAAAGATTCAAAAATATATTCCTTCAGCTTCGCAGGTGATGGAAAACAACACGCCGGTTTATATCCGAAAAAATTTAAACGAAGGCGCCACCTTTGAAGGCCCTGCCCTTTTCCCCGATAATTTCTCGACCACCTATGTAAAAAAAGGCTGGACCCTGGAAATGGAACAGGGAGGAACGGCCATTTTAAAATGCGACTGGGATAAAACAGAAGTCACCAAAGAGCAAACCCGCCAAACAGAGCTGGAGCTTTTCACCAACCGTTTTATGGCCATTGCCGAAAATATGGGTGCTTTGTTGCAGCGCACGTCGCTGTCGGTAAACATTAAAGAGCGCCTCGATTTTTCTTGTGCTTTACTTGATGCAGAAGGACGTTTGGTTGCCAATGCACCGCACATTCCGGTTCATTTAGGCGGGCTGGGCGTTTGTGTACAGACATTGCTCAAACATTTCGATTTTAAAGAGGGCGATTCAATCGTTACCAACCATCCAAAATACGGCGGCTCCCACCTGCCCGACGTTACGGTTGTTACGCCGGTTTTTTACGAGGGAACTCGCGTTGGTTTTGTGGTGAACCGCGCACACCACTCCGAGATCGGGGGAATTAGTCCGGGCTCGATGCCGCCCAATGCACGTAACCTGGAAGAAGAAGGCGTTACCATTTCGCCATTTTACCTGGTAAAAGAAGGAAAGGTAAATTGGGAAACAATGCGTGAAATTCTGACCAACGGCAAATATCCTTCGCGATCGGTGGAAGAAAACCTGGCTGACTTAAATGCGGCACTGGCTGCAAACAAAAACGGAGCAGATGCACTTATAAACCTGGTTGAAACGTACGGACAGGAAACCGTTCATACGTACCTCGATTTGTTGCGCGAACATGCTTCATCGAAAATGAAAGCAACACTCCGAAAATTCGAAGATGGAATTTATGAAGCCAAAGAATTCCTTGACGATGGTTCGCCCCTGAAAGTAAAAATTGAACTTGCAAACGGAAATTGCAGTATCGATTTTACAGGAAGTTCACCCGTTCATCCCGGAAATATGAATGCCACCGAAGCCATTGTAAAAAGTGTGAGTATTTACGTGCTGCGCTTATTGCTGAACGAGCCCATTCCGCTCAACGACGGATTACTGGAACCTGTAAAATTTGTTCTGCCAACCGGTTTACTGAATCCCGATTTTGATAACGACCCGGCAAAATGCCCTGCCGTTGTTGGCGGAAATGTTGAAATCAGTCAACGACTGACCGACACTTTGCTAAAAGCATTTGGAGTTGTGGCTGCCAGCCAGGGAACCATGAACAACACTTTGTTTGGCAACGATAGTTTTGGATATTACGAAACCATTTGCGGAGGTTGCGGTGCCGGCCCCAATTTTAACGGAGCCAGCGCAGTGCATCACCACATGACCAACACACGCATTACCGATCCGGAAATTATGGAACATCGCTACCCTGTTCGTCTGGAAGAATTCAGCATCCGAAAAAACTCTGGAGGACAAGGGAAATGGCATGGCGGAGACGGAATAAAACGCATTATCTCATTCCTCGAACCGGTTAACCTTTCGGTACTTTCGCAACGAAGAAAAACCGGGCCTTTTGGATTGAACAGAGGAAAAGATGGGAAACCCGGTTATCAAAAAGTTGTGCGTAAAAACGGTGAAGAAATACTTTTAGATTCCATCCAAAATATAAATATCGAACAGGGAGACCGATTTATTATTGAAACTCCGGGAGGCGGAGGTTTTGGAGAGGAGTAGTCATTGGGCATTAGTCAATTGTCATTGGTTAATATACTGGCGCGTAATTTCACATGAAATCCGCGAGACTTTTTTTCACGCAGATGACGCTGATTTTCGTTCGCCTTATTAACAAAAGGTTTTCTGCGCAAATCTGCGTGATCTGCGTGGTCTTCAATTTTCTTACAAAATCAAGGTTGCTGGTTTTTCAAGCAGGGAACAAATTTGAAATTTGTGCCAGCGAGTTGTTGAGGAAACAGCAAGTTCCTATTGTATTGATTATTTTACATAAATCAGTACCTTTAGAACTCAACAATTAACCTTAACTATGACACGTTTTTTCTTATCCATTCTGTTTTGCTTTGTTGTTTACGGATTAGCTGCACAGGAAAATTCATTCGTTACAATTGGTGCCGGACACCCTGTATTTACAGGAATTAAAATCAACGACAGATCACATTATGATTACAACATTAACAAAGGGAATTACAACCTCTTCCTGGAAAAGGAAATTAAACTGCTGAAAAAAGCTCCTCAGCTACGCCTTACTCCGGGACTGGGCTATGTCAGTATAAAAGAATCGTATGAAAATGAATCATTGGGCGGTGGCGGTGAAGCCAACTATAAACACCAGGCATTTAGTACCTATTTAAAGCTTATTTATAAAATCGACGGCCACCCCAAAATAGTAACCGATTATTATTTTGGTATACATACCGGCTATTATATCTATTCTAACACTACCGGTTCAAAATCTTCATGGCGACTTAATCCTGATGGTCTCAACTACTCAAATCATGAAGAGATTGATAAAAGCGGCAAAGATTTTTTCCATTCAACCTACATAGGAATAATAGGAGGGTTTCGGCCATTGGGAGGTACTAATAGCTTTTTGCAACCCAATATCGAACTGGCATTTTATCCTTCGTTTGCAACTCTTAACTCGTATTATTACAATGATGAAAAACAGAAAAATATGTTCCAAATTACCATTAGTGTAGGAATAGGCAGGAAATCAAAGGTTCTGAAGAAAGAGAACCATAATTTCTAATCATTTCATTTTTGCGACTACTTAACCTGGCGATGGCTTTCCCGGGAATATGGAACAAGGCGACACTTTTATAATTAACACATACTCTGCAGCACTATTTTATCGTGTAGCTCATTTTATAACTTTTCTTTATAAAACCGGTTATACAATTGCCTGGCAGCGTGGGCTATTATTATTGTCGATATAATTGAATGAAATACTTCCCCCTCGTTCCTAAACAAGAGGCAGGTGGGGTCATTCAATTTTTCTTCAATTTATCATTCCATATTATACAAAACCCGCAATGCCCTTGTATGTGCTGCCGGAATAACTGACATATGAGTTTCATTTTCAAGAATGGTAGATTCAAGTTGAAGTCCCTTGTAATTATGACTACTTATTTGTTCCAAAAATTTGCGTTGAGCCCGGCCCATTACTTCTTCATTTCCCCCAATCGTGAAAAAAACTTTTACCGGGAGTGAATCATTCTTTTCAGCATACTTATTTTCATACGTAAATATTACACCATTATCCCACCACAAGGCAGGACTAGCAAAAAAATACCGTTGAAATAATTCAGGATGTTTAAAAAGTGCGTATGTGCCAAACAAACCACCAAAACAAGTCCCAAAAATTGCACGGTCAGTATTTTTAGCACGATATTCTTTCTCAATAAAAGGGAAAAGCTCAGTTTCTATAAACTTTGCAAAATTTTCAGCACCACCTGATGTTGGTACATATGGTTTATTTTTCCCTAAGTTCTCACTTGGAACATAGGTAGGAGTATAATCGCGTGAGCGATTGTAAAGAAAATCCTGCGTATCGCCTTCAAAAGCTATACCTACTATAATCAAAGGGGGTACTTCATTAACAAATCTTAAAAGCCAATACGCTTGTCTTACTATTCCAAATTGTGCCCATGCGTCTAAAAAATATACAACCGGATATGATTCTGCAGAAGTCTCATAATTTTCAGGGAGTGATATAAACAATTTATATTCCATTCCCTCTACTATTTTTGAGTTTAAACGTCTTATCTCTGTATCCAATAGAGGAACAGGCTGGAATTCTTGAAAAATAATTTCCTTTTCAAATTCTGAATTTTGATTCTGACCATTGCTTGCGAGGCTAAAAAATACGATCAGGAGGATTAATGTAGTTTTCATGTTGGTTGTTATTAGCTTAATTTTTTTTCTCAGGTACGTGCTTAAGGAGTTTTTGTTCCAGGTGTTTATAAAAAACAGATTTCCCTATTCGTTTAATACTCATTCCATGATTTTAGCGTTATCACCGCATTTTTACCACTTCACACACGACACGACAGCATGAGATCCTTTTTCTAAAACTCAAAATACAACTACACTCCCCCAAACACCGCAATGGAACATTAATGCCTTTATCCCGTAACAGTTTACATAAAGAATAGATTCGTACTTGTTCTAAAACTTAAATATTTAACCAAAACAACATGAAATTATGAACGCACATTTCTTTGTTCTGATATTTCTGTTTGTTATCACTCCAATTGTTATTATCTATCTCGAAAGTAAATATTCGCTGGCCAAAAAAATCGGGGCAGTGCTTCTCTGCTATGGGTTTGGCATCTTCATCGGAAATATAGGTCTGCTCCCAACCGCTTCGGAAAGTTATTTTCAACTGTTGCAGGAGGAAGTTTATATTCCTTTTGAACAAATGAAAGAATACCTTGCGGCAGGATTGGTTTCGGAACAGGATGTTTCGAGAAATATAATTGCCTATTTGCAGGATTTCTTTTCAACCTATACCATCATGCTTTGTCTGCCCCTGATTTTATTTTCTCTCGATGTAAAAAAGTGGTTGGGGCACGTTCGCACAGCCATGGAATCGTTGCTTATCGGATTATTTGCTGTAATCCTTATGATATTTGTGGGATACTGGCTATTCAGTGAGAGTATACAGGAATCGTGGAAAGTTTCGGGCCTGCTGGTGGGAGTTTACACAGGTGGTACGCCAAATATGGCAGCTATAAAAACGGCACTCGATGTTCCGCAGGAGCTTTATATATTAACTCACACTTACGAAATGACACTCGGCGCCATCTACCTAGTATTTATATTCTCGGTGGGGCAAAAAGTACTGCTTTGGATTTTGCCTCCGTATAAATCATTAAACAGCAAGGAAAGCGAGAAAACTGCCATGAACCTGCAGGAGGAATACGAGTCGTACACCGGTTTTTTCAAGAAAGAAATCTTTTGGCCGTTGATGGTGGCATTTGTTATTTCCGGGGCTATTCTTGGTGGAAGTTTCCTTATCAGCAAACTTTTTTCCGACGAGTTTGGTGATGCTGTTACCGTTATCGGGGTAACAACTTTTGGAATCGGTTTATCATTTGTGCCTAAAATCAGAGAAATTAAAAAGACCTTTCAGCTGGGCATGTACCTCATCCTCATTTTCTGTATTGCTGTATCTTCAATGGCCGATATAAGCAAGCTGGCAAATATCTCCATATCGTTGTTCTATTATGTTGGACTGGCTATGTTTGGTTCTCTTCTTTTACATGTAGCCATTGCCCGAATATTTAAAATTGATGCCGACACAGTAATTATTTCAAGCAGTGCACTTATTTGCTCGCCGCCATTTGTACCGGTAGTAGCATCGGCATTAAAAAACCGCGAAATAATTTTAACAGGAATTTTTGTTGGAATTGCAGGTTATGCAATCGGGAATTACCTGGGGGTAATTATAGCTTATATTTTAAAATAGCAATTCAAGAACAAATTACCGGTATCCAACAAAGTATGACAGATTACTTCGCTATGCTGCCAATGACAGAATCACGTCACAGGTTGGCAGTCAGTCACTTCTAAATTTAGTTCTTTTGCTAATTTGGTTACTGTTTTCATTTTATTTATCATTATTTGTTCTTCGTACAATTGGACTCCCTGTTCTGCATAATCGAGTCCTTTTACCATTACTCTCCAGTAAATTACTGCCAATTTTCTGGCCATGGCTTTAATTGCTATCCTTGGTCCTTTTCGCCCACGTAAGCGTCTCCCAAAAGACCCTATTGCAATATTTTTACTGTTTATTAGTCCCTGTGCAATAACCCTAAAAATTTGACCTGCTTTGGGTTTGCCTTTTTTTCTTGCATTTTTTCGCATCTTTCCTGAACTATGTTGCCCAGGAGAAAGTCCCAGCCAACTGGTAAAATGTTTCTCGCTTGGCCATCTTGTTAAGTCAGGTCCGGTTTCTGCCAATAGTTGCATCCATGTATAATCAGTAATGCCTGATATCAATGTTGCATCATTGCCTTCAAAAATATTTAACAGGTTTGGGCCAAGCCTTTCAATGTCCGGTTTGTGGTGTCGTACTGCTTTACGTTTTTTTTAAAGTCCTGACCTTCTCCTGACTTTCCGAGCCTGTTAATTACAACATTTATCTTGCTGTCGCATTCTTCAATCTGCTGCAAACAAAATCGATATCCATCATAAGCTTGTTTTAAAGCAAAAAGTCCGGCATCGGTATACCTTCCTTCCAAAGCTTTTAAAACCAAATCCGCTTTCTTTTTAAGAACACTGCGGTGGCATAAACTAACCAAAACTTGTTTGTCGCGTTCACCATTTAGAATGGCTTCTATTATAGCCATACCGCTTGCCCCATGTACCTGGCTCAAAACTTCTTTAAGCCTGATATTCATTAACGTTAATGCTTTTTGCATCTGGTTAATATACATTGCCGAAGAACTGATGTGGTCTTCCCGTAATCGTAGATAGCTCCTTAACTCTTTAATGTCGGCATCAACAACAAGGCACCGGTTTAACAATCCATAGCTGTGGAGTTGTTGTATCCACTGGCAATCTTTCACATCGGTCTTTCGCCCCGGGACCTGTTTGGTTTGGCGACCATCCACTAGCCAAACATCTATACCGGCTTCTTCCAGTATATCGTATAGGATTACCCAATAAACACCGGTGGCTTCCATGGCAACTGTTTCAATTTTATGCTCAAGCAAATAATCACGTAACTTGTAAAAATCTTCGGTAAAAGTAAAATGGCTCACTACTGGCTGCCCTTCTACGGCTGTAAATACTTTCTTGGCACCAATATCGATGCCTGCTGCGTTAGTCCTGATTTTTTTCATGTCAATAAAATTAAATTACACAAAAACCTACACCCAAAAGGGCAAATTGACTATACGTCGGCAGGCTGCCATTCGGACATATTTGATAAACAAACAGTACCACTCATTATGCCTCAATCTTTTGGAACCAAACTCGCAAGCAGGTTGAATACACTATGCGAAAGAACGGTCAAACTGTGCAGGCTTGCTGCAAAGTTTATTATATCTATTGTCATTACCTCATTATGCCCAAAAAAATTGGGTGAACTCTCGTAATGACACTGAGTTGCTGTATATTTAAGAGGGGCTTGGCAGGCGGCAAAGCCGCCTGCCAAGCCCCTCCCAATCTTAATCCTTGTTTATAAAGTCATTGCGAACGAAGTGAAGCAATCTCTTACGTATTCTTAGCTTTACCAAACAATATTGAATTAAAATAAATAAACAGGCAAATTACATTTAGTAAATCAACATCTACCTCAAATTTTTTTCACATCTGTCAGCGCCGGAAACAACTAACATCCCAGTCTTTTATTGTCATTTGTATTTTATGTTCATTCTCATATCTTTGAGGCCTGATTTGGGAAATTTTATGTTATATGGAAACACCATTTTTGGCGTTGATTATTTTATTTATCATCACCCCTATTATTGTTATTTATCTTGAAGGCCGTTTTTCAATTCTGAAAAAAATAGGTGCCGTATTAATTTGTTATGGAGTAGGCCTGGTAATTGGCAATATGGATGTATTGCCCGATGGTGCCGAAAAATACCAAAACATGCTGACAGAAATAACCATACCTCTGTCGCTTCCTTTAATCCTGTTTTCCATCGATGTAAAATCGTGGTTTAAAATGGCACGTTCAGCATTCTGGGCTTTGGTAACCGGACTGATTTCTGTTTTAACAATCATTATTATCGGTTATTTTATTTTCAGGGGAGATCTTAAAGATATCTGGCAGGTTGCCGGCATGCTGGTTGGTGTGTATACAGGCGGCACGCCAAATATGGCCGCCATGAAAACAGCACTTAATGTATCGCAGGAACTTTATATAATGACCCACACATACGATTTAACACTTGGTGCTATTTACCTTGTTTTTATTCTATCTGTCGGACAAAAGGTTTTCCTATGGTTTCTCCCTCCCTACAAACCGGTAGAAGTAAATAATTCACAAAATTCTGATATCGATACAGAAGAAGATTTCGAGTCGTATTCAGGCATATTCAAAAAAGACACCTTAATTCCACTCATCGGTGCTTTTGGCCTTTCCGTGGCTATATTGGGAGTAAGTTATGCCATAAGCTTGTTGCTGCCGAAAGAATATTCAACAGCTGCAATCATTCTGCTTATTACTTCTTTTGGTATTGCATTTTCATTTGTTCCCAAAATTAAAAACATCAAAAAAACCTTTCAGCTCGGCATGTACCTCATCCTCATCTTTTGCCTGACGGTGGCATCAATGGCCGACATAAGCAAACTTTCCAACATTTCGTTTTCGTTGTTTTACTACGTTGCCCTGGCAGTTTACGGATCGCATGTTATACATATTATACTCGCCCGGATATTTAAAATCGATGCCGACACAGTTATCATTTCTACCAGCGCGTTGATCTGTTCGCCTCCATTTGTTCCGGTGGTGGCAGGCGCGTTAAAAAACCGCGAAATAATTCTTACCGGCCTGGTTGTTGGTATTGCAGGCTATGCTATTGGAAATTATTTGGGAGTTATAGTTGCGTATCTTTTAAAATAACGATGTTAATAACTATTTCCTCATAGCAATTTTATGATAATATTTATTGCAAATCCCTCAAAAACAAACAAACTACGAAACTATTCATAGTAATTTTATTATAACACACAATACAGCTTATCATAATTTACAAACATGAAAATAAAATCAGCAATACACTGACAATTGTTCAGCTTTTTTGAAAGGAAAATAAGACTATTCTCCCTTAAAAATAGGGGCGCCAAATAAATATCCTATTCTTTTTTTTGTGTATTTCGCTACTATCATTGAAAATATGGACTTAATTAAACAAACAGCAATATGGATGATGACGTATGGTAATATCTAATCCCAAAACGGCATTTTCATTTACTACATAACATTACTACAATTAAATAACTTGATAAAAAAAAGACATAAATAGTATTGCATTTTTCAGAATCGGTCTGAAAATAAACCAAACAATATGAGACGCAATTTTTACAGAATCTTCAATGCCTTTGAGCATAAGCTGTGTGTATATACCCTATCTATCCTTTTCACAGCAATTTTATCATTTACATTTACTACTAACGTAAATGCACAGTCATTTATTACTGAAGATGGCGAAACTTCCATTTGCGAAGGAGAAAATACCACCATTCAGGTAATAATTAATGCAGGTACCGGCCCATACATCGTTCAGTACTCCGACGGAACAACAACCGATACCATAAATAACTACAATAGTGTTGGCGACCCTGATAAAGGAGACTACGGTGGCGATCCAATATCAATTTCGCCCACGAGTACCACAACATATTCGCTGGTTGCCGTGTATGCGGCCTCAGCACCGACAATCCCTTTACCAGTTAGTTCGGCTACAGTAACTATTACGGTAAACCCTTTACCAACCAATATAACCGGAAGCATAGATATTGCGTCTCCTGTTTGCCCGGGGGCATTGTTTACAATATCAGCATCGGCTACCGACGGTGATACATATGAACTTTGGAACGCCGAAAATTCAACAAAAATTGCGAACTTACCCTATGAAACCTCAATAAGCAGTACAACAAATTATACAATCCGGGCTATAAGTAGTTTTGGGTGTACTTCTTCAACTCCATATACGGTTACAGTCGAGAGTACTCCTCCTGAAATTACCTGCCCGGGGGACCAAATACTTCACCCTGCTTTGGGGGAATGTTCGGTTTCAATTCCCGATTATACCGCTAGTGTTACTGTTAGCGACAGCTGCTCATCTACCGAAAATATTACTGTTTCGCAAAGTCCGGAGGCAGAGAGTCCTTTGGCCGGACATGGCGATTCTGAAACAATAACCATAACAGCTACCGATGAAGCAGGTAATTTCAATACTTGCCAATTTACTGTAACGCTTATCGACAATGAAGATCCATCGATTACGAATTTGCCGGGTAATATTTCTGAAAACTCAGACGAAGGTGTTTGCGGAGCAAGTATTTCATGGACAGAACCGGGTGTTTCGGATAATTGTGTTGGAGCCGCCATTACACAAACCTCAGGCCCGACCAATGGTTCAACATTTCCTATAGGTACTACAACCGTTATTTACACTGCAACCGATGCCGGTGGCAATACCGATATTGATAGTTTTAGTGTAACAGTTACCGATAATGAAGATCCGGATATTATTCTTCCGGAGAACATGACAGTTGGCACCGATAATGACATCTGTAACGCGGTGGTTACTTTTGCCCTACCTTCTGTCTCTGACAATTGTGAAGGTGCAACAATAGAACAAACAGCAGGATTATCTTCAGGATCTGTTTTTCCCAAAGGAACTACAACCAATACATATGAAGCTACAGATGCTTCGGGAAATAAAACAACTGAAAGTTTTACTATTACAGTAAGCGATGATCAGGGACCAGATATTTCAGGATGCCCATCTAACATCAGTAAAAACAACGACAGCGATGAATGTGGAGCCAACGTAACATGGACAGAACCTACCGCCACCGATAATTGCGATGGAGCTTTGGCCGGTTACTCATCACGCTCGCATGCACCGGGTGATCTGTTCCCCGTTGGCACAACTACTGTTACCTATGAATTTACTGATGATGCAGAAAATGTAAGCACCTGTTCTTTTGATGTAATTATTTCTGATACCCAGAATCCTGAGATTACATGTCCCGGCGATATAACAACCAATGCTGATGCCGGACAAAGCTATGCAACTGTAATTTATTCTACCCCTGTAGGAACAGATAATTGCGAAGGAGCCGAAACTGTTCAAACAGCAGGTCTGGCAAGCGGTTCTCATTTTCCGGACGGAACAACAACCAATACATTTGAAGTAACCGATGCTTCGGGAAACAAAACCAGCTGCAGTTTTACGGTTACTGTCAGCGATGGAGAAGCTCCTGTAATTAGCGATTGTCCGGGTAACATTTCGCAAAATAATGATGCCGGCGAATGCGGAGCAATTATTACCTGGGACGAACCAACCATTACTGATAATGCCACAGCCACAAACGATATTGTTATTAACAAATCACATTCTTCGGGCGACTTTTTCCCGGCAGGAACAACAAGGGTTACCTACGTAGCTTCCGATTTCGACGGAAACGAAAGTGATACATGTTCCTTCACCGTTACCATTACCGATAACGAAAAGCCGGTAGTCAGCGGATGCCCGGAAAGTATTACAAGAACCAGTGATGCCGGCCAGTGCACAGCATCGGTTTCGTGGACAGAACCAACTGCAACCGATAACTGCACGAAATCAGCCGACCTTGTTCGTACCCAATCACATTCTCCGGGAGCAACCTTTCAATCGGGCACAACAACAGTTTGGTATATTTTTGCCGATGCAACAGGCAATGTGAGTGATACCTGCTCATTTGATGTGGTTGTTACTGACGACCAGAAACCGGTTATTTCAGATTGCCCGGATAATATTACGGTTACTGCATCAGCCGACTCGTGTGGCGCAAATGTTAGCTGGACAGAACCAACCGCAAACGACAACTGTTCAGGAACAATTACATGGAACAAATCTGCATCGCCCGGTGATTTCTTCCCTACCGGATCGACAACTGTTACCTATTATGCAATCGATGAGTCTGGAAATGAAAGTAACGCCTGCGCCTTTACCGTAACGGTAAAAGATAGTTTGAATCCGGTGGCTTCCTGTAAAAATATTACTGCTTATATTGGAGAATCAGGACTTGCTACCATCTCGGCTGAAGACATAAACAACGGTTCTTCTGATAACTGCACCGATGACGAAGATTTAATATTATCGATCGACAAATCAACCTTTAGTTGTTCCGATATTGGAGACGTTACTGTTACATTGACTGTTAAAGATGGTTCCGGCAACAAAAGCACATGTACTTCCACTGTTACAGTGAGCGATACAATACAGCCAACCCTTACTGCAACTTCGGGAACCACAGACAAAACAGTTAACACTACAAATGATCAATGTTATTACGAAGTAAACGGTTCAGAATTCGATCCGATCGTAACCGACAACTGTTCAGGATCAGTCACTTTAAACTATACAGTTACCGGTTCAAGCGAGCTTTCGGGAACAGGTTCGTTGGCCGACAAACAGTTAAATAGCGGAATAAATACAATTTCATGGTCGGCGACCGATGCTAAAGGAAACACAACCTCTACTCCATTAACCTTTACCATAACAGTTACTGATACCGATGCTCCGGAGATTTCATCAATTTCGAACCAGGCAAGAGCCACAAACACCGGATGTACGTATACTGCAATTGGAAATGAATTTGATGTTACGGCCACTGACAATTGCGATACAGTAACATTAACCTACGAAATTAACGATAGTGGAATCCAGGTTGAAAGCTCAACTCTTGATGGCGTTCAGTTTAATACCGGTATTAACCGTGTAGTTTGGACAGCCAGCGACGGTGTTAATACGAGTACACGTTCATTCCGGATCACGGTTACTGATGAAGAAGCTCCAACTATTAATGCCATGGATGATATTTCGCAAAATATCGATCCGGGTAAATGTACAGCAAATGTTACATGGACGGCGCCCGACTATGACGACAATTGCGGAGTAGTATCTTTCACACAAACCAGCGGTCCTTTAAGCGGAAGCGATTTTTCGGTTGGAGTAACCACCGTTACCTTTAAAGCAACTGATGAAGCAGGACTATCAACTACCGAAAGCTTTACAATTACCGTTTACGATAGTATTCCTCCCGAAATTACCTGCCCCCCGGGAAGTACTGCCGAAACGCCATTTGAACGTGATGCAGAAATGGGAGTTTGTTTTTATACCGTGGACAGTACCGAATTCGACCCTGTTGTTTCCGATGGATGTATAGAAAACCTGATCATCAGTAACAGTTTCGATGGGTCAACAACACTTGCAGGCAAACAACTTCCTGCTGGTAACGATACCATAATCTGGACTGCCAGCGATGGAATAAATACATCTACTTGTACCATTTATGTCACTGTTCACGACACACAAGATCCAACCTTCGATCAGCCAACCGGTATCGACAGCTCTTATGCCTACCAGCGCAATACCGATCCAGGACAATGTTACTACACTGTTCCGGGAATTCAGTTTGATTTAAGCAACATTGATGATAACTGTAATACTGAAACTCCTACATATGTTGTCAGCCAAAACGGATCAACAATTTATACAGGTATCAACTCGCTGGCTGGTCTTAAGCTTGCTAAAACAGTCGATTACCCATACACAGTTGTGTGGACCTTAACTGATGTAAACGGCAATACGGTAACTTCCGATCCGTTTACCATAACTGTTGTCGATAACCAGGCCCCGAGTTTTACCTGTTATGGAAACGAAACAAGGTCGATTGCTGATGATCAGTGCTATTATACAGTAGTTGGAACAGAGTTAGACCCGAATGGTTTATCAGACAACTGTGACGCAAATGAAGACCTGACTATATCTTACTCTGTAGACGGAGTAACCGGCACAGGAAATACAATGGCGGGTATTGATTTTGTAGGTGGCACCTATACAATTATTTGGAAAATAGAAGATACAAGCGGAAATATCGATAGTTGTAAATTTAATCTTACAGTTGAAGACCTAACCCTTCCAACCATTTCAAGCATTGGCGATAAAACTTTTGACGCACCAGCTGATCTTTGCCATTATACCGGACAGGCATCAGATGGATTTGACCCGGTAGTAGACGATAATTGTCCCTCTTATACGCTGGTAAACAACCAAAATGGAGAATCTACTTTGGTAGGATTTGATTTCCCTGTTGGAATTACGGTAGTTATCTGGACAGTAACCGATGCATCAGGCAACTCTGCAACAATGCAATACGATGTTACGGTTAACGACATTACTGCTCCCGATTACGATATTGCCACCTCGTTTACAAGGTCTGCATCCTCAAACGGATGTTATTACATGGCAACAGATGGTGAGTTCGATCCGCTGAACATTTCGGACAACTGCACTTCTGAACATTTTAAACTCTCCAACGATTATAACGACTACAAGTCTCTCGACTTTGTTCAATTCCCGGTAGGAACAACCGATGTTACATGGAGTGTTAAAGACTACTACGGAAACGAACGAACAAAAACAATTTCTATTAAAGTAATCGATGATGTTAAGCCGGTAATTTCGTGTCCGTCGTCAGACTATGTAAGGGCCGTTGATGATGGCAAGGATTACTATACTCTGGGATATAACGAATTTAAACCCGTTGCTTACGATAACTGTACTCTGACTTCTTTTACAAATAATATAACAGGTACAAGCAATCTTCCTGCAACACTTGATGCCGACACACATGATATTGTTTGGACCGCGGTTGACAATGCCGGAAATCAGAGTACGTGTTCATTTACAGTAGAAGTGGTTACCGATAAGTACCCATCAATAAGCTGTGTGGGAGACCAATCAAGAGACAATGACTCAGGACAATGTTATTACACTGTTTCGGGGTCTGAATTTGATGCAACATCAACTTCAACAATCGACTCAATAAGAAACGACTACAACAACAGCTCGTCACTAGCCGGAGAAACCTTTTCGGTTGGTGCAACATTAGTAACCTGGACAACATACCGCACTCTAGATGAAACTCTTTACCACAATTCGTGCAGTTATTATGTATTTGTTAACGACAACGAAGATCCGGTGCTTACTCCTCCGGCCGACATTAAAATAAGTTCAAATACAGGTTGCTATGCTACTGTTACAGATCTTGGAACACCTACAACAAGTGATAATTGTGAAGTTTTTACCTACTGGAATAACTACCACACTTCCAGGTATCCGATTGATACCACAATCATTACCTGGGGAATTGAAGACATTCATGGGAATATTTCGTATTCCACCCAAAGAATCATCGTTACTGACGATGATCCTCCATCATTTAACTGCCCGGGTTCTGTTTGCCGACAAGCAGACGCAGGTCAGACTTATTATACCGTTTACGACGACGAGTTGGATCCGTATGGAAACTGGGATTGTTCCACACCAATAACAAAAACTCACGATCTGGCAGGAGCATCATCAACATCAACTCTGGCCGGAGAAAAAATTCCGGTTGGCTCCAATACAATTACATGGACTATTACCGATAATGTTGGTAATAGTTCTGAATGTGTGGTTTATATTGATGTTTACGATAATGATCCGCCACCGGTAACATGCCGTGGAAATGAAACCCGTAATACCGATCCCGATTCGTGTACATATAAAATAGACGGTGATGAATTTAACGTTACCTCAACTGCCTCCTCTACCCCAACTTTTACATACATACTTACCGGTGAAACAACGGGTTCCGGTTCCGATCTGGATGGCATATTACTTAATAAAGGAGTCACAACCATAAACTGGATTGCCACCGATGGAAGCGACGTAAACTCATGCTGCTCTTTTGAAGTTTATGTTTACGATAACCAGGATCCTGATATTACCTGGCCAGAAGATATTACTGTTAACGCTGACGACGGAGGTTGTACTGCAACAATAGCAGATATTGGAACTCCTGTTGCAACTGACAACTGCTCCGATCCAAGTGAAATTTCATACTCCAGGTATCCTGCATCAACCAGTGTATTCGATATAGGAGATACTCATATTTACTGGTACGCTCATGATCAGGCCGGTAATTATGTATCGCATACCCAAACCATTACAGTAGAAGACAATATCGCCCCGGTAATAGACTGCCCTGCAGAAACCTATTACCGTGAATACGATAATAAACAAGTATTTTATTACACAGTAAAAGGAAGCGAGTTCACTCCCGATGTGGATGAGAATTGTACGCTAATCTCATACACAAACAGTTTAAACAGTAGTGAATACCTGAATGGGTACCAGTTGGGTCTTGGAAATTATGAAATTAAATGGACTGCAGTAGATGAAGGTTCAAATACCGACGAATGTACAGTTAATGTAGTAGTGGTTGAAACCTTTGTTCCTGAAATTTCATGCCCGTATATTTATACTTCGTATGCTACAAGTGATGGATGCGCTTATGTTGTGCCTGACACAACCCTAAATGCAAGATTTACCTCGGATACCGAAATTCCGGGTAGGACGTTAACACATAATATTCAAACAAGCGATCCAACCGAATTACCTTATGCACCCGATGCCAATACACTGGAAGGTGCATATCTGCCAAAAGGGACAATCCCTGTAACCTGGACTGCCCGTCAAACAATCGGAGGAACAGAATACAGCACAACCTGCAGCTCTGAAATTACAGTTTACGACGATGATGAGCCGGTTATTTCTGCTGAAACTACCAACGATACTTTATTTATTGATCCGGGTACTTGTTATTCCACTTTAGACATTGATATACCTAGCGTTTCAGACAATTGTACAGATTCAGTTAATCTCAACATCTCTAATAATTCCAACGATACCTTCTTAATTGGAGAAAACCATGTAGTTTGGGAAGTTTCTGATGAAAGTGGCAACACAAGCTGGTACACCCAGGTTGTAGTAGTACTGGATAATGAAGGTCCGATAATTGCCAATTGTCCTGACACAGCACTATATGCAACAGCCTCCGGATCGAATTGCGAGGCACTGGTTTCGTGGCCGGCCATTATTGCAACCGATGCCTGCAGCGGAATGAAAAGCATTACATCAACTCATGCTCCGGGTTCATCATTCGAAATAGGAACAACTACCGTTACTGTTACAGCCATCGATAATAACGACAATGAGACTCTTTGTTCCTTCGATGTGGTTGTATCAGATACAATCCCAACAATTTCATGTCCTTCAGATTTAATCCGGAATTGTAACGCCAACTCCTGTTCGTATAAAGTGTTGGGGAATGAACTCGATCCAGTTGAATATGACGATAACTGTTCTATTGATTCGTTAATATGGAGCTTTTACGATGCAGATTTAGACTCAATCCGTACCGGACAGAATACACTGTCAGGTGTTATTATTCCGCGTGGAGATGATCCCGGCGAAACAGAAATTACCTGGAAAGTTGTTGATGCCAACGGAAATTTTTCTGAATGTTCGTTCACACTCACTCTGAATGATGTAGAAGCACCAATCATTGTCGTTCCCGGAAACCAAATTCGATCAACCGACTTCCATAAAAACTATTATACAGTTCAGGGAGCAGAGTTTGATGATGTAACAGCTACCGACAATTGTGGTATTGTTATCAAGCTTGAAAACGAATATCAAATACCAAGTCTCGATACGATCAAACTTGGATTAGGAGAAAATCATATTTCCTGGTTTGCAGAAGACGACCATGGAAACAGAAGTGAAGAAATATTTACAGTTATTGTTACTGATGAAGAAGCACCCGCCCTCTATTCAGCTGAAGCAAATTCAACTGACAGTACCGTTTCAGGGTGTATTGCAGTTGTAAACTATACGCCTCCTACATTTATCGATTACGGAACAGACAGTGTAGCTTCAATGACCGTAACTGTTAGCCCCGACTGGGCTGTTCCTGGAGCTTCATTCCCGGTGGGCGTTACCGAAGTAACCTATACTGCGGTGGACAGTTTTGGCAACTCGTTACCTTATACATTCGACGTAACAGTTATCGATAATATTGATCCGATCCTGATCTGCCCTGACAGTTCAACCTATACCAGGGAAGCAGATGATGGCGAATCATACTATACTAACTCGGGAACTACCTTCGATCCGACCGGCTACAGCGACAACTGTGAGGCATCGTTAACCAATAGTTACAACAACGATTCTACTCTGGCCGGCGAAACTTTCCCTGTTGGAACTACTACTGTTGTTTGGGTTCTTGAAGATTATTCAGGAAATACAGATACATGTATCGTCGACATTGTTGTTGAAGACCATCAGATCCCGGTAATCCAGTATTGCCCCGATGAAGTTGTTGAAGAAGATGCCGACAGGGATGAATGTTCATTCCTGGTGATGGGGGCCGATTACGATCCTTTCGGATTTTCAGACAATCACGGGTTATCAAAATTAACCTATCAAATTGATACCTTCCCTGAAGTTGGATTTGATATGAGCACAAGCCTTGCAGGTGAACAGATTCCTGTGGGTACGACTTCTAATCCAACTTCAATCGTTACATGGCGCGTTTACGATTTAAGCGGGAATGCAAGTGTAATCTGCCAAACTACATTTACCATAACAGACACACAATCGCCGGAAGTAACAACAGCTACAAATCAAGTTAGAAGCACCGATATCGGGGAATCATATTATACAATTCTTGAAAGTGATGGATGGGATCCTTCTGTTTCAGAAAACTGTACACTTGAAAAAATAACCTACTCCATCGATGCCGTTGATACTATTGGCTCAAATACAACGACCACGATTGTTGGCGAAACAATTGAAGTAGGATCACACGAAATTGTGTGGACAGCGACCGATATTTACGGCAACACCGGAACCGGTAGTTTCCTTGTTACTATTATCGATGAAGAAGAGCCGGAAATGACCTGCAACGACCTGACTGTTTACCTCGACAATTCAGGTTCGTACTCTTTAATTCAAACCGATATCGACAGTATTGCTTCGGGCACATCCGATCCGGGAGGAATTGCTTATACAGAAGTTACTCCGTCATCTTATAATTGCACCGATATTGGAGATAATACTGTTACCCTTACAGCGACAGATAATTACGGAAACATTGGAACATGTACCGCCACTGTTACCGTTGAAGATTCGATTGCTCCTGAAGCATTGTGTAAAGATATTACCTTACAGTTGGATGTATTGGGAGAGGCATCGTTACTGGCTTCACAAATCGATAATGGTTCAAGCGATGCATGCGGAATACAAAGTATTGCTGCTGATATCACCTCGTTCGATTGCAGCAATATCGGGAACGACACTGTAACTCTTACGGTCACCGACGTAAACGGAAATATAGCCACCTGTACTTCAACTGTTACCATCGAAGACAATATTAATCCTTCGGCAGTTTGTAATCCGGTATCTGTATATTTAGACAGCGCCGGTACTTACACCCTGTCATCAGCAGATATCGATAATATCTCTGCAGGATCAACCGATAATTGCGAATTAACAAAAACCGTTACACCCGATTCGTACACATGTTTGGAAACTGGAGAGAACACTGTTACTTTACGTGTTACCGATCCGGATAATAATTTCGATGAGTGTACTACAACTGTTACAGTAATCGACACAATTGCTCCTGTAACTATTTGTCAGAATATAACAGTTCCGCTAGATGAAACAGGAAATATAACCATTACACCTGCCGACGTTGACAACGGCTCAACCGATGCATGTAATGTAACTCTGGCACTTGATTCCACAACATTCGATTGCTCTGAAATTGGACCAAATACAGTTGTGTTAACAGCTACTGACGACAATGGCAACAGTTCAACCTGTTCTGCTACTGTTACAATTACGGATGAAGTGGATCCGGTAGCCGTTTGTAACGACACTACATTATACCTCGACAACTCAGGAAATGCAACGGTAACTGCAGAAGGAATTGACAATGGTTCTTACGATGTTTGTGGAAATGTTTCGCTTAGCATCGACAATGGCTCTTTCACTTGTGACAGTGTCGGAGTAAAAACTGTTAAGTTGATCGTTGAAGACGAATATGGCAATACCGATACCTGTACATCTACTGTTACAATTCTTGATACAATTTCTCCGATTGCAATTTGTCATGATACTACACTCTATTTAAATGCTTCAGGCAACGCAACAATTACAGCAGCAGCGTTGGACAATAATTCAAGCGACAATTGCGAAATTGATGATATCAGCGCGTCTCAAACAGCATTTGCTTGTGCCGACACAGGAATTAACGTGGTTACAATTACTGTTACCGATGTGAATGGAAATTCATCAACCTGCGAGTCGAATGTTACGGTTCGCGACACCATTTCTCCAATTATTGCATGTAAAAACATTAATGTTTATCTCGATTCAGAAGGATCGGCAACAATAAGCGGCGAAGACATCGACCACGGTACTACCGACAATTGTTCAAGCATTGAATTCTCTGTTGACCAGTCTTCATTCGATTGCGAAGATGTTGGTCCAAATACAATCACGTTAACAGCTACTGATGGTTCCGGCAATTACAGCCAGTGTACTTCAACTGTTACAGTAATTGATAATGTTTTACCAGATGCAATTTGTAAAAACATCACCATTCAACTTGATGCAAGCGGCAATGCCAGCATCACAGCCGACGAAATCGATAATAACTCAACAGATGCCTGTGGTATTGCAAATCTGTCGGCAAGTAAAACTACATTTACCTGTTCCGACCTGGGACCAAACGATGTTACACTTACCGTTACCGACAACAACACCAACCAGGCAACTTGTGTGGCAGTAGTTACTGTTGAAGATAATGTTAATCCGGTTCTTACATGCGCGGTTTCAGGCGACCAGGCAAAAACTACAGATACTAATGTTTGCACCTACACTCATCCAGATGCTTCGTGGGATGCAGATGTTACCGACAATTGCGATAGCAATCCTACCTTAACTTACGATTTAAGTGGCGCCACTTCAACTATTAATACGGATAGTACAACACTTAGCGGACAGGTATTTGAAAAAGGGACAACAACCATTACCTGGACTGCCGTTGATGCGGAAGGAAACGAAACAAGCTGTTCCTTCAATTTTACTGTTACCGACGATGAAAACCCGGTTGCAAATTGCACGAATTTTACTGCTCAGTTACAACGTAACGGAGAAGTAGTTGTTTACCCTGCAAATATCGACAACGGTTCAACCGACAACTGTGAAATTACGTCTTACTTAATTTCAAAAGACAACTCTGAATTCTCTGATTCATTAACCTATTCGTGCAGCGATATCGGCTCACCAACAATTTACTTGAAAGTAGCCGATGAAAAAGGTCTTGCTGATACCTGTTCGTCAACATTAACCGTTGTTGATGAACAAGCTCCTACTTTGGACGATTTAACCGCCCGAGATGTATATGTTGACACCGATTCGTGCAATTATACACATTCGGGCATAGACTGGGATCCAACTGATAATTGCGATGCAAGTCCAACAATTACTTATACTTTAAGCGGAGCCACAAGCGATATTACCTTACCAAATACAACCCTTGATGGACAGGTATTTGAAAAAGGTACAACAACCGTAACATGGACTGTTGAAGACCACGCAACTACACCAAATTCAGGAACTGTAATTTTTGATGTTGTCGTTGTTGACGATCAAAATCCGATTATTAGCTGCCCCGGAGATATTGAAGAGGTTGTTGCATCTTCAGGTGCAACCTATAAAAAAGTTGAAAGTATTTCCGCTCCAACCTACGACGACAACTGTGAGGTGACCAAATTAACCTACTCCTATTCCGGAGCAACAACTTTGGCCGCTCAGGAATCAGGAATGAATACCTTATCAACTGATGATTTTAATGTTGGAACAACAACCGTTACCTACATTGCGTATGATGACGCCGACAACTCAGACACCTGTAGTTTCGAAATTACCATTAACGCACAGGACGGTGCGATTATCCTCAGCACAGATACCATTACTACAACAGAAGATTTAGGCTACGAAGAATTTACAGTTACACTGGGTTCTGCTCCTACAGGAACAGTTGTTATCGATTTGAGCAGCTCTGATACAGGAGAAGGTGAAATTACAACACCTTCCAATTCGAAACTTACCTTCAATGCAGGAAACTGGAATTCAGAACAAACGGTTCGGGTTACCGGAGTAAACGACGATGTTGACGATGATGATATTTCATATCAAATTAATTTAACCATAAATCAAGACGAAACTGATGATCTTTCGGGTTACGAAGGTGCAAGTTCTGCAGTTGTTGACGCAACCAACCTCGATAACGACGTTGCTGGAATTACAGTTTCTTCTGCAAGTAATACAACAGAAAATTTAGAAACAGGAACTTTCACTGTGAGACTAAACACGGAGCCTGTTAACGACGTAACGTTCACTCTCGAAATTGACTCAGGCGACCTCACCGAAGGAACAATTTCAAGTTCAACTACGTTGACATTCACTGCGGCCAACTGGGATGAAAACCAGACAGTAACTTTAACCGGACTTGATGACGACATCGATGACGGTGACGTGGATTACCAGGTAAACATAAGCAATGCAAGCTCAAGCGATCCGAAATACGACGGACAATTTGCGACTTCTGTTTCAGTAACGAATGAAGATAACGATGAGTCGGGTTTTGTGGTAACTCCTACCAGCTTGACAACATCGGAAGATGTAACTTCGGCACAATTTACCATTGAATTAACAAGTGAACCGGCTACTGATACTTCAAATTATATAGTTGTAGTTGACGTTGAGAGTAACGATTTGGGAGAAGGAACAGTTGATAAAGATTCTCTCATTTTCACCCACGAAGACTGGGATACTCCGCAAACTATTACAGTAACTGGTGTTGACGATGGTATTGTTGACGGCGATATTACTTACACAATCCTGAACACAATTAATAATAATAGTACTACCGATCCGATCTACTTAACACTCGATCCAAACGATGTAACCGTTGTAAATGAAGATAACGACACCGCAACTGTTGTTATTGGCGATGTTACCCAGATTGAAACCAACTCGGGAACAACCGAATTCAAGTTCGCGATAGAACAATCGAATATTGAAGTAGTTGGAGGTTACACGATGGTTTATTACACCAGTAACAGCACCGCCTTCTCTCCTACTGATTACACGGGACAAATTAATACAATCAGCTTCGACGGTACGGCCGGAGAAAAAGATACCATTACCATTTTAATTAATGGTGATGATATGGTTGAAAGAAATGAAGTTTTTACTCTTAATCTTACTTCAGTTTCGACAACGGGAGTTAACCAAACCGTAATTATTACAGATGGAACAGGTACAGGAACCATCACCAACGACGATGCATCTACTATTTCGATTGCGGATGCAACCATTTCGGAAGGAAACTCGGGAACCAAACAATTGGAATTTGTTGCTACACTAAGTATGGCTGTTGAAGCCTCTACTCCAATTATTGTCGACTATGCCCTTACTGATGGAACGGCAACCAGTGCTGACGGCGATTTTGACATCAAAACAGACTCATTAAGCTTTAGCGGTACTGAAGGAGAAACACAATCCATTTACATTACCATTAACGGTGACGAGAAAGTTGAATTGGATGAAGATTTCACGGTAATATTAAGCAATATTCGCTGTTCTTCATTACCAGCTGCAATCCTGAGTCAGATTACATTTGCCGACAGTGTTGCTACCGGAACCATTGAAAATGATGATAGTGCTGTTCTTTCAATCAGCGACTTTACTGCAACCGAAGGAACCGATGCAAGCAAAGATTTCACAGTGTCGTTAAATCACCCGGTTCAAGGAGAATTTACGGTTGATTTTGCGACTTCCGATAATACTGCGGGTGATGGGTCAGATTACACAACAACAACAGAAACATTAACCTTTGGCGGATCGAACGACCTGAGCCAAAATGTGACCATTCCGATTCTGGATGGAGACATTGCTGAAGCAACTGAAACACTTTACGGAATAATCGATGATCTTACTGACACACTCTCTCAGAATGTAATACTTTCAGGAGGCGGCGCTTCAATGCAGGCAACCGGAACCATTCTTGATGATGACATTGCCACACTGGCCATCGACAGCATTGAAATTACCGAAGGTCCGGAGCCTGTAACAGCTGTCTTTACCGTTACGTTAACAGGTAACATCGAAGATTCCATCTCATTTAAATATCAAACTCAGGATCAAAGTGCTATTGCGTCGAGCGATTACACCGCCCTACTCGATTCCATTGTGTTCGAATCGGGATCAACTGACGGAGATTTCAAACAAATCAGTGTTTCTATTCTGAATAACGATATTGCGGAAGCAACCGAAACGTATCTGATAAATCTTACGGATTTGGACAACAATTCACAAACCGGAGTTTCTTTTTCTGATCCGGTTGCATTGGGTACAATCTACGACGAAGATACTGTTCACCTTACACTCCATGCATTTACTGTTGAAGAAACCGATGTGGCGCAAACACAGAATTTCTACATCACCCGCGATATTGCATCACAAGATCAGGTAACACTTATTTTCTCTTCTCAGGCAGATGCAACTCCTTCTGCAGTATCTACAGATGACTTCACTGCTCAGTCGGGTGTGGGTGTAACTTTAACTGCAAATTCAACCGACAACATTAATGTTGAGGCAACAACCATTGCCGGTGATATTATTGCTGAACCTACCGAGACATTCAACGGAAAGGTTTCGTTCGACGAGAAAAACGGTCAGCTGGTTGTATTTACTTCTGAAGGGGACTCTGCGACCGCTACAATAACCGACAACGATGTAATACAGCTAACCCTGCACGACAGTACTATTGTTGAAGATGATATTGCTAAAACAGTAAATTACAGGTTGAGCACAAATATTGCTGCCGAAAAAGATGTGGTAGTAAGTTTCACTACATCAGACGGCACAGCTGTTGACGGAAACGATTATACTGCCCAACCTAGCACTTCCGTTACCATTCCGGGAGGAAGCAAGGAAGTATTCATTCCTGTTGAACTGCTAGGCGATGAAGTTACGGAACCAACAGAACAGTTCAGTGGTGCAATTACCTTCACAAACATTAATGCACAGCAGGTAACCATGGCTGATTCGGCTGCGGTTTATACAATAGAAGATAACGATCCGGCTATTTTGTCTATCGATGGATTTACCATCGACGAATCAGAAGTCGGTTCGGTAACTGCTCAGTTTAAGATCACATTAAGCAAGGATGTTCAGAATCAGTTCTCTGTTGATTTTGCAACTTCTGAAATTACAGATGAAGCAACTGCCGATAATGATTATACAACTGTACCTGATACCACTCTATACTTTGGCAGTACAAACGACACCATCCAATATGTAGAAGTTACCATTATTAACGACGACTGGGTGGAACCAACAGAAACATTCAATGGTGTGTTAAGCAACCTGCAGGCAGCTTCTCAGGCAGTAACTTTAAGCGGAGGTCTGGATACTTTGGCAGCCGTTGCAACTATTACAGACAACGATACCGTTTCTATTGAAATTAATGACGCTACCGTTGCAGAAGATACATCAACACACACGGCTGTATTTACAGTGACTATTACCGGAAATATTCAGGACGAATTAACGGTTAATTATTCAACATACAATGGTTATATTAATGATATAGCTGAACAACCGGGGGACTACACTTTAACTGCCGGGACATTAACATTTGGAGCCGGTTCCGTCTCAGGAAGTACCCAAACCATATCTGTACCAATTATTGATGATGAAATATCGGAACCGATTATTGAAACATATTACGTTGAGCTAAGCGACATTGTATGTACCGGAGCAAGTTTGTTTACTGATTTTACCGGAGATGGAATAATAGAAGACGACGATCCGATTACCCAGATCAACCTCGCCGGATTTACTGTTGAGGAAACCGATGGTAACGTTTCTCATTTCTTCATCGCATCTATGGACCTGGAAGCGCAGGAAAACATTCTTTTGAGTTTCACCACTACTGAAGGTACTGCCTTTGACACCTTGGATTTCACCAAACAATTTGAAAAAGAATGGACAATTATTGCAGGAGACACAAGCGTATTGATTCCTGTTGAAGTGATTGGAAACACTATTACAGAACCGCAGGAAACATTTACCGGAACAATTGCCATCGTTGATAATAACGATCAAAATGTTTCTATCGGAACAGCAACTGCCACAGGAACAATAAACGATGATGATGATGCTATTATTTCTATTGCCGGGTTCGATGTTAACGAAAGTGATGGAAGTGGCACATTCACGATAAGTTCCGATCATATTATCCAAAATGCAGCAACTGTAACCTTTGCTACTGCAGATAATTCAGCATTAGCAGGTTCATCGAATGATTACATTGCGATTGCGGATACTGTATTAGACTTTGGTAACGGCAGCGACGGACCTTACGAACTTGTAGTAACCATCAATGATGATGATTGGGTTGAGCCGACTGAAGATTTATATGGCATTTTAAGTAGCCTGAACACAAACAGTCAGAATATTTCTCTTGAGGGTGAAGAAGCCACTGCCCAGGATACAGGTATAATCCAGGATAACGACCAGGCGACTCTTGCTATCGACGATGTAAGCAAGACAGAATTAGACGGCGGCGAAACAGTTGAATACGAATTTACTGTAACGCACAGTGGAAAAAGCACTGATGGTTCGTTTACCGTTGCCTATACCACAAACAGTGTAAATACTGTAGCCGACAACGATTATTTATCTGAAACAGGAACAATTACATTTAGCGGAACAAGTGGAGAAACACAAACGATTTCAATAACCGTTAATGGTGACGATGTTCTTGAACCAGATGAAACATTTACAGTTGATCTTTCGGAAGATGACTTCGAAGAAAGAGATATTATTTTTAGTGATGATAGTGGATTAGGAACCATCCTCAACGATGATGCTGCCGCAATTACTATTGCCGATATCAGCGGAAATGAAAACGACGGACCGGTTACTGTTACTGCTACGCTGGATTATGCAGTACAGGGTGGTTTTTCTGTGGATGTGAATACGGATGACAGGTCGGCAACTACCGCCGACAGCGACTATACACAGGTAAGCAGCCACACCCTTACATTTACTGGGGACCAGGGCGAATCGCAAACATTTACAATTACACCGACTGCAGATTCAAAACTCGAATACGACGAACTCCTGCACATCAGCATGGACAACCTCGCGGCTACATCCCTGAATGTTGGTATTACTGATACCGCAATCATGACCATCCTCAACGATGATGCTGCCGCAATTACTATTGCCGATGTCAGCGGAAATGAAAACGACGGACCGGTTACTGTTACTGCTACGCTGGATTATGCAGTACAGGGTGGTTTTTCTGTGGATGTGAATACGGATGACAGGTCGGCAACTACCGCCGACAGCGACTATACACAGGTAAGCAGCCACACCCTTACATTTACTGGGGACCAGGGCGAATCGCAAACATTTACAATTACACCGACTGCAGATTCAAAACTCGAATACGACGAACTCCTGCACATCAGCATGGACAACCTCGCGGCTACATCCCTGAATGTTGGTATTACTGATACCGCAATCATGACCATCCTCAACGATGATGCTGCCGCAATTACTATTGCCGATATCAGCGGAAATGAAAACGACGGACCGGTTACTGTTACTGCTACGCTGGATTATGCAGTACAGGGTGGTTTTTCTGTGGATGTGAATACGGATGACAGGTCGGCAACTACCGCCGACAGCGACTATACACAGGTAAGCAGCCACACCCTTACATTTACTGGGGACCAGGGCGAATCGCAAACATTTACAATTACACCGACTGCAGATTCAAAACTCGAATACGACGAACTCCTGCACATCAGCATGGACAACCTCGCGGCTACATCCCTGAATGTTGGTATTACTGATACCGCAATCATGACCATCCTCAACGATGATGCTGCCGCAATTACTATTGCCGATGTCAGCGGAAATGAAAACGACGGACCGGTTACTGTTACTGCTACGCTGGATTATGCAGTACAGGGTGGTTTTTCTGTGGATGTGAATACGGATGACAGGTCGGCAACTACCGCCGACAGCGACTATACACAGGTAAGCAGCCACACCCTTACATTTACTGGGGACCAGGGCGAATCGCAAACATTTACAATTACACCGACTGCAGATTCAAAACTCGAATACGACGAACTCCTGCACATCAGCATGGACAACCTCGCGGCTACATCCCTGAATGTTGGTATTACTGATACCGCAATCATGACCATCCTCAACGATGATGCTGCCGCAATTACTATTGCCGATATCAGCGGAAATGAAAACGACGGACCGGTTACTGTTACTGCTACGCTGGATTATGCAGTACAGGGTGGTTTTTCTGTGGATGTGAATACGGATGACAGGTCGGCAACTACCGCCGACAGCGACTATACACAGGTAAGCAGCCACACCCTTACATTTACTGGGGACCAGGGCGAATCGCAAACATTTACAATTACACCGACTGCAGATTCAAAACTCGAATACGACGAACTCCTGCACATCAGCATGGACAACCTCGCGGCTACATCCCTGAATGTTGGTATTACTGATACCGCAATCATGACCATCCTCAACGATGATGCTGCCGCAATTACTATTGCCGATGTCAGCGGAAATGAAAACGACGGACCGGTTACTGTTACTGCTACGCTGGATTATGCAGTACAGGGTGGTTTTTCTGTGGATGTGAATACGGATGACAGGTCGGCAACTACCGCCGACAGCGACTATACACAGGTAAGCAGCCACACCCTTACATTTACTGGGGACCAGGGCGAATCGCAAACATTTACAATTACACCGACTGCAGATTCAAAACTCGAATACGACGAACTCCTGCACATCAGCATGGACAACCTCGCGGCTACATCCCTGAATGTTGGTATTACTGATACCGCAATCATGACCATCCTCAACGATGATGCTGCCGCAATTACTATTGCCGATATCAGCGGAAATGAAAACGACGGACCGGTTACTGTTACTGCTACGCTGGATTATGCAGTACAGGGTGGTTTTTCTGTGGATGTGAATACGGATGACAGGTCGGCAACTACCGCCGACAGCGACTATACACAGGTAAGCAGCCACACCCTTACATTTACTGGGGACCAGGGCGAATCGCAAACATTTACAATTACACCGACTGCGGATTCAAAACTCGAATACGACGAACTCCTGCACATCAGCATGGACAACCTCGCGGCTACATCCCTGAATGTTGGTATTACTGATACCGCAATCATGACCATCCTCAACGATGATGCTGCCGCAATTACTATTGCCGATGTCAGCGGAAATGAAAACGACGGACCGGTTACTGTTACTGCTACGCTGGATTATGCAGTACAGGGTGGTTTTTCTGTGGATGTGAATACGGATGACAGGTCGGCAACTACCGCCGACAGCGACTATACACAGGTAAGCAGCCACACCCTTACATTTACTGGGGACCAGGGCGAATCGCAAACATTTACAATTACACCGACTGCAGATTCAAAACTCGAATACGACGAACTCCTGCACATCAGCATGGACAACCTCGCGGCTACATCCCTGAATGTTGGTATTACTGATACCGCAATCATGACCATCCTCAACGATGATGCTGCCGCAATTACTATTGCCGATGTCAGCGGAAATGAAGGTGGCGACATTGAAATGGATCTTGTTCTGGACAACGATGTGCAGGGTGATGTTGACATTGATGTAAGCTTCGCTTTCGGTACTACCTCCGACGGTGACTTTACAAATACGACACAGTCATTTACTTTCTATGGTGGTACTGCAGATACACTCACCGTTATCGTAACTACCAATGATGACGATATTCTGGAAACTGACGAAACATTCTTCGCTTACCTCGCTCGAACTGAAGGTAACAGTGAAATAGATGTTACTGATACGGCAATTGCAACTATTATCGATAACGATGCGGCAGCTGTGACCATCGCGGATGCAAGCGTTACTGAAGGTGGCGACATTCAAATGGACCTTGTTCTGGACAACGATGTTCAGGGTGATGTTGACATTGATGTAAGCTTCGCTTTCGGTACTACCTCCGACGGCGACTTTACAAATACGACACAGTCATTTACTTTCAATGGTGGTACTGCTGATACGCTGACTGTTACTGTGTCTACCAATGATGACGATGTTCTGGAAACCGACGAAACATTCTTCGCTTACCTCGCCCGAACTGAAGGTAACAGTGAAATAGATGTTACTGATACGGCAATTGCAACTATTATCGATAACGATGCGGCGGCTGTGACCATCGCGGATGCAAGCGTTACTGAAGGTGGCGACATTCAAATGGACCTTGTTCTGGACAACGATGTTCAGGGTGATGTTGACATTGATGTAAGCTTCGCTTTCGGTACTACCTCCGACGGCGACTTTACAAATACGACACAGTCATTTACTTTCAATGGTGGTACTGCTGATACGCTGACTGTTACTGTGTCTACCAATGATGACGATGTTCTGGAAACTGACGAAACATTCTTCGCTTACCTAGCTCGAACTGAAGGTAACAGTGAAATAGATGTTACTGATACGGCAATTGCAACTATTATCAACAACGATGCGGCTTCGCTTGCCATCGACTCGGTTACTGTTAACGAAGATGCGGCTACTGCTACATTTACCGTTACTCTTACAGGTGATGTGCAGGATGCATTTACAGTGAATTATGCTACTTCCGACAGTACTACAACATCGGGATTGGATTATACAGCAATTTCCGGAGCTATCGACTTTACAGATAATTCTACAAATGGCATAACCAGGGAATTAACAGTTCCGATAATTGATGACAGTTTTGTTGAAGCAACAGAAGAATTTGGAATCAGTTTAAGCGCCGGTTCTGAATGTTTGGTTACAATCTCTGATTCGATTGCGCTTGGAACGATCATCGACAACGACTCTGCAAGCGTTTCGATAAGCGATGCTACAATATACGAAGCAGAAGGAGAAGCTCGGGCAATTATAGTCCTTAATAATAATGTTCAGGATTCATTTACCATCGACTTTGCTCTCTCTGACAGCACTGCAGTCGCAGGAGATGACTATGAATTAATTACAGGTTCTGTTACCTTCCCTACAAACTCACTGCAGGGTGATTCATTGGCGGTAATAATCCCGGTTGTCAACGATTCGATTGTTGAAGATGACGAATATTTCAAAATCAGTATTTCCAATATCGTTGGTAGCTCTGCTGACTTATTTATTGACACTTCACTCTCGATAGTAACAATTCTGAATGACGATTATGCACCGGCAAACCAGGACATCACAATTCAGGGACAAGAAGATGAAGAAATTGCCCCGGGAGTTCAAAGATTCAGAACGGCATATTCCGATCCAAATGGCGACGAGCTGGGTATGGTTATGGTATTAAGCTTGCCGGAAAATGGCACCTTGCTATTTAATAATATGCCTGTTACCGTGAATCAGGTGATCAGCCTGAACGATCTTAATAAACTGAAGTTTGTTCCCGATGATAACTGGAGCGGAACAATCGAAATCTATTATAAAGTATCTGATGGTTATAACTGGAGCGAAACTGAAGCGAAGGTGATAATTGAAATATTACCGGTAAATGATCCGCCGGTTGCTGTTGATGATATAGTAAATACAAGCGAAGATTCTAACATCAGGATTAATGCACTTGATAACGATTCGGATGTTGAATCGGTAACATTAACGGTTACCGGAATGAAAATTCTGGGTACAAATTATTCGGTTGGCAAATCGGTTGTAATACCAAATGTTGGAACCGTAATCATTTATGCAAATGGAGAATTCACCTTCTCTCCTATCGAAAACTTTAACGGAGAAGTTCCTGAAATTATTTATTCCATTTCAGACGGAGAAGGAGGAACTGCAAGTGCGAAGATTTTGATAACTGTTGACGAGGACAATGATTCTCCGATCGTATTTAGCGAAGAATTCGAGATTTGCAACAACATGGAATTAAGCGGTAATATTCTCGAAAATGGTGATTACGATCTGGAAGGTTCTGAGCTGACTGTTAATAATTCGCAAGAAATTGAAAATGTAAACGGAACATTCACAATTACTGAAGATGGTGAATTTAAGTATATTCCTGATGCTGACTTTACCGGCAATGTTACCATCATTCTTCCTGTTTGTGACAATGAAAACAGCTGTACAAACGATACCTTGAACATTGTTGTTCATCAAAGATTTGAGTTGTCTGCAGGAAACGATATCATTAGCTGTGGAGCATCGGATGTAACCCTTTCAGAAGCAACTGTCTCGGATGAAGCAACTGTAAACTGGGTAACACTTGGCGACGGTAGTTTTGAAAATGGATCAGAACTTCAGACTGTTTATACTCCCGGAACAGAAGACCTGTCCAACGGCTCGGGTACACTGATTCTGAGCGGTACAGGGAATGAAGTCTGCGGAGAAGCAAAAGATACCATCACCATTACATTCGTTGATGAAATTAACGTATCGGCAGGTGATGATGAAACAATCTGCTCGAGCGAACCATACATTCCGGCAGGAGCAACAATAAGTGAAAATGTTCCTGTTATATGGACTAGTTCTGGTGACGGAACTTACGATGATGCAAATGCATTGCAGCCAACCTACATTCCGGGTGCTGAAGACATAGCTAACGGGCAAGTAATACTAACCCTGGAAGTTAATGCCGAATCAGTTTGCGGAATGAATAAAGATTCGATCATTCTTACAATAGAAACAGGGGCCACTGTTTACGCCGGAGAAGATCTGGTTGTATGCAGCAAATCGGAAATAATGCTGGAATCAGCTTCTGCGAATTATGCATCAGCAATTCAATGGGCTACCGATGGTAAGGGTACAATTCTGGGAGAATACACCTTAACTCCAACCTACGTTCCGGCAGAAAACGAAAACGAAGTGGTGAACCTGGTTTTAACAGCCACCGGCAATGGATTATGTAGTAATTCTCAGGTTGTTGATACAGTGTCGATTTATTTCAACCAGGAAATGAAAGTTAACATCTATGGTGAGGATACTATCTTATACGGAGGAACCACCTTGTTAACAGCGGAAGTATCGCCATTTGACGGAAATTACGAATATTACTGGAGCCCTGAAGAATCGGTTGATGCATATAATACAATGGATGTTGAAACTTCGCCATTGGAAAGCAATACCGTATTCAAGGTTATGGTTACTGATACTGAATCAGGATGTAAGGCTTCCGATAGTATTACCGTATTTGTTCAACAGAACATTGATGACATCATTGATATCCGAAATGGTATATCACCGAACGGTGATGGCAACAACGATATCTGGTACATCGAAGGCATTGAATACTTCCCTGATAATGAAGTAATAATCTACAACCGTTGGGGTGACGAAATTATTCGTTTCCACACATACGACAATGAGTTTAATTACTGGGATGGTACTAACAAACACGGAGAAAAAGTTCCGGACGGAACCTACTACTACCTGATTAAAATTAGTGGACACAAAGCTTACACCGGCTGGGTACAGGTGAGAACTGACAATTAAAAAAAGGAACAGAAGCAATGTATAATAATTCAACTTTCAAAAAGTTACTAAGTATTAAAACAATGAAGAGGCTATTCATCTTCCATATTTTCATCCTGTTAAGTTCAATATCATTTGCCCAGCAGGATCCATTATTTAGCCAGTATACTTTTAATAAACTGTTGGTTAACCCGGCCTATGCCGGGAGTCGCGACGGTTTAAATGTTACTGTTGTTAACCGGGCACAGTGGGTAAACATCGACGGGGCACCGAACACTTTAACTTTAAGTGCGCATACAGCCGGGAAAAAGAACCGGGTTGGAATGGGATTTTACCTGAACCGCGATGTATTGGGCCCAACAGTAAATAATAGTTTCATGGGAACCTATTCTTATAAAATTCCGACAATTAATGGGTTTTTCGCATTTGGGCTGCAGGCTGGTGTAAATTATTTCGATTTCGATTATTCACAATTGAATTTAAGGGATGAAGACTACCTTTACGATCCTTCGAATATCAGAAAAATTACTCCTGATGTAAACTTTGGAATGTATTATCAAACCGACAGGTTCTTTGCAGGATTAAGTTCGAAACACCTGCTTGAAAACGATTATGGTTTTATTTTTGAAGATAACAAATCATCATTTACTCGGTTAGCCAGGCACTTTTATCTTATGGCAGGAACTGTTTGGGAGCTGTCAGAAAATATACATTTTCGCCCGTCGACATTGATGAAAGTAGCCTTTGGCGCTCCAATGCAAATTGATATAAATGGCAGCTTTATTCTGAAAAATTCGATGTTACTTGGTATTTCATTTCGAACAGAAAAAGCACTTTCGTTTATGGCAGAACTGGCAATTGCAGAGGGTGTTCGCTTAGGATACTCGTACGACATTTATTTTAACGAACTACAACTTTACAACTATGGTTCGCACGAAATACGACTGGCTTTCGATATCAATATTTTTGAACCAAGAATGATTACTCCGCGTTATTTCTGATCTTATTACAAACAAAATGAAGAATCTAATTAAATACACGCTTGCTTTTTTATTGGTCTTTAATCTTGGACATGTTAAAGCCCAATTAAAAACAGGCAACAAACTTTATCAGCAGTTAAAATTCAACGAAGCAATTCCCTTTTATTTAAAAGTTATTAATGAGAAAAAAGAGGGTGAGAAAAAAGAAGCTATCGTAAAACTGGCAGACTGTTACCGTTTGATCTCTGATTTCACTGAAGCGTCAGTATGGTACGAAAAAGCCATGGATTTTAACACATCAGATCCAAATGTATTTTACAATTATGCCAATGTACTGCGCACTCAGGCGAAATACGACTTGGCTGAAAAGTATTACCTGAAATTTCTGGAGCATTCCCCCGATGATGAAAGAGCACGTAGCTATTCAGAATATTGCAGGGATATTAGCGGGTGGCAAAATCTTGAACCTTCAGCACAAATCGAAAATGAAGAGGTGTTAAATTCCAAGTTTTCAGACTTCTCCCCGGTTCATTATAAAAACGGGCTGGTAATTATTTCCGACAGAAACGTCGACCAACTGGATAATCATAATTACTCATGGACAGGCAACGGTTACCTCGATTTATACTTTGCGGCTTATTCAGAAAATGGGAAATTACAGGTTCCTGAAAAAATGTCGAAAACATTTAATCAGACATTTCACGACGGTCCGGTTTGTTTTTCGGAAGATGAAAGCGAGGTTTTTATCACCCGCACCAGTAAGCATAAAAAGTATAAAAAAGATACAGTACAAACGCACTTTTCATATATTACCATTATTAAGTTAAACGATAAAAAAATAAAAGAAAAAGCTTTCGCCTATAACAGCATCGAACATTCGGTTGGGCACCCTACCCTTTCGAATAACGGGAAAACATTGATTTTTTCCTCCAATAAAAAAGGTGGATTCGGAGACAGTGATCTGTACTATTGCGAGTTAAAAGATGGGAAATGGACTACTCCGGTAAATCTTGGCAGCGAAATAAATACTTTTGGGAAAGAGAATTTCCCTTACCTGTCTGACGACAATACTCTATATTTTTCGTCTGATGGCCACATGGGATATGGCGGGCTTGATATTTATGTTTCGGAATTCAAACACGGGAAATGGCAAAAACCCAAAAACCTGATGGCACCAATTAATTCTTCGTACGACGATTTTGGAATATTATTCAATAAAAAGAATAACGATGGTTATTTTAGTTCCGATCGGCCCGGCGGAAAAGGAGCCGATGATATTTATAAATTCAGCAATTACAAATCCGTTTCAGAACCTAATTATTAAAGATTATAATTCCTAAAGGTTCTGATAATCATTTCCAACCATCTTCGTTGAAATATCAACGGTATGGTTTCACCATTTCTCCAGAATAGATAAAAAATTACCTGGCTTAACAATGACAGATCTGGAGTATGAATAAATAAATTCCGGCGGCAAATGCGGCACCTGCAATTGGTCCAAACACAGGAATCCATGCATATTTCCAGTCATTATCGTCTTTATTCTGCATTGGAATTAAGGTATGAACAATCCGCGGCCCCAAGTCACGGGCAGGATTAATGGCATACCCTGTTGTTCCACCTAAACTCATACCAATGGAAAATACGACAAGGGCAACCGGTAGTGCCCCCAGCGATCCCAGTCCCACATGGGCAGATCCCAGGTTTTCGTATTGTAAACCAGGCACCGTAATGAGCAAAACAGCCAGTATCAGCACGAAAGTTCCGATAAATTCAGAGAAAAAGTTGCTTGGAGTATTTCGAATGGCCGGAGCAGTACAAAAAGCGGATTTTTTCATACCTGCCTCATCGGTTATTTTGAAATGATTTCTAAAAAACAAATAAACGGTTGCGGCTCCCAGCATTGCACCTGCCATTTGAGCCAAAATAAATGGAATTACTTTACCCCATTCGAATAAACCAGCTATTGCCAAACCTATTGTTACGGCCGGATTTATGTGGGCTCCACTCAGATCGGCAGTGGCCAGAACGGCAACATACACGGCCATACCCCAGCCTGCTGTTATTACTATCAATCCGCCGGCATTGCCGTAGGTTTTATTCAAATTAACATTGGCTACTACGCCATTTCCCAATAATATTAAAATGAAGGTTCCAAGGAACTCACCAAAAAGTTGAATTGCCATTGTTATGTGTTTTATTGTTTTAGTTTTGTTTAGCCGCTAAAAGTACACTTTTGTTTGTTTTCATATCTATTCGAATTATATCTTACATAACACTTTTCTTATTCAGTTTTGCGCCCTTTCCTCAGAAAGTTGCCTGTTCTCTTTCTATTCAATTCACAAATTGTAATTTTGCAGCCTAAATTTTTGAGGGATAATGAATATTAAGACGGATAAAGTTGGGGTGATTGGAAGCGGAAGTTGGGCAACTGCCATTTCAAAAATGCTTTTGGAAAATGTGCCCGAAATCAACTGGTTTTTCAGGAAAGAAGAAACGATAGAGACTTTTAAAACTAAAGGCTATAATCCACGATACCTGCAGGAAGCAACTTTCGACACGTCGAGAATTAACTTCTACAGTAACATAAATACGATAGTTGAAGAATCAGATATTCTTGTACTTGCAATACCTTCAGCATTTCTCCCGGTTATATTTTCCGGACTGAAAATAAAGATCGATCACAAATACATTTTATCAGGAATTAAGGGAATTGTATCGGAAGAAAACCTCCTTGTTGTTGAATACCTGAATAAATATTTCGATGTGCCATTCGACATGATGGGAATAATCACAGGCCCTTGTCATGCTGAAGAAGTGGCATTGGAAAAACTTTCGTACTTAACCATAGCAGGTGCGGATGAAGAAAGGGTTGAAAAATTCTCGCAGCTCGTTTCAAGCGATTATATTTTTACGACACTTTCCGATGACATTTGGGGAACAGAATATTCATCGGTATTAAAAAATGTTATTGCCATTGCTGCGGGTATCGCCCATGGATTGCGTTATGGAGATAATTTTCATGCCGTACTTATTTCAAGAGCCATTCAGGAAATTAAACTATTTGTAGATACTGTACATCCCATTAGCCGCGATATTAAAGCCCCGGCATACCTGGGCGATTTAATGGTAACCGCTTATTCGCAATTTAGCCGGAACCGCTTATTCGGGAATATGATCGGGAAAGGTTATTCAGTAAAAGCCGCCCAAATGGAAATGAATATGATTGCTGAAGGTTATTATGCTGCTGCATCGATTCATAAACTGAACCAGAAATATGGAGTTGAAATGCCAATTTCGGAGACCGTTTATAAAATTTTATACGAAGGGGTTTCTCCAGCGAAAGCAATTACTGAATTAACTCCAAAACTAAAATAATCAATCAACATCCTTTTAATAAAGCACCCGGTAACTGTTTTGATAAAAACAATAGTTACCGGGTGAAATTATTTTAGAGAAATTTCTCTTATCTCATAGCTTTCCAGGCATTAATCAATCCATTGGTTGAAGCGTCGTGCCCGGTAACTTCTTCATCATTATTCAATTCAGGAAGGATGGCATTTGCCAACTGTTTTCCAAGTTCAACTCCCCACTGATCAAAACTGTAAATATTCCAGATAATTCCCTGTACAAAAATTTTGTGTTCGTACATGGCAATCAACGAACCGAGAACACGCGGAGTTAATTTTTTAACCAGGATAGAATTGGTAGGAATATTCCCCATAAAAATTTTGAACGGAGTCAGTTCTTTAATTTCCTCTTCAGTTTTTCCGGCAGCTTTTAACTCTGCAACCACCTGCTCTTCAGTTTTTCCGACCATCATCGCTTCGGTTTGAGCAAAGAAGTTAGCCAACAATTTTGGGTGATGATCGCCAACCTGATTGTGGTTAATAGCAGAAGCAATAAAATCGCACGGAATTAATTTTGTTCCCTGGTGAATCAGCTGGTAAAAAGCGTGCTGTCCGTTTGTGCCGGGCTCACCCCAGATAATCGGGCCGGTCTGATAATCAACCTGCTCGCCATTTCTGTCGACATATTTTCCGTTACTTTCCATATTACCTTGCTGGAAATAAGCGGCAAAACGATGCATGTACTGGTCGTAAGGAAGTATGGCTTCGCTTTCGGCACCGTAAAAATTATTGTACCAGATTCCAATAAGGGCAAGAATTACTGGCAGGTTTTTATCGAAATCACTTTCGCTGAAATGTTTATCCATTGCATGTGCACCTTCCAGTAAAGCAATATAATTATCGTACCCGATTCCCAACATTATTGATAGACCAATAGCCGACCACAACGAATAACGTCCTCCTACCCAGTTCCAGAAACGGAACATGTTGTCGGTATCGATTCCAAAAGCAGAAACAGCCTCTGCATTTGTTGAAACAGCAACAAAGTGTTTAGCCACATTTTCAATTTCTTTTGCCGACTCAAGGAACCAGTCTTTTGCCGTGTTGGCGTTGGTCATTGTTTCCTGGGTGGTAAAAGTCTTCGATGCCACAATAAACAAAGTTGTTTCCGGATCGACCACTTTTAATGTTTCGGCCATGTGTGTTCCGTCAACATTGGAAACGAAGTGCAGGCTCAATTGATTTTTATATGGTTTCAAAGCCTCTGTTACCATCAACGGACCAAGATCCGATCCACCGATACCAATATTTACAACGTCGGTAATGGCTTTTCCGGTATAACCTTTCCACTCGCCCGAAATTACTTTTTCGGTGAAAGCTTTCATTTGCCCGAGCACGGCGTTCACTTCCGGCATCACATCTTCTCCATCAACAACAATTGGAGTATTACTGCGGTTACGAAGTGCCACATGCAGCACAGCACGATTTTCAGTTGCATTAATTTTCTGCCCTGAGAACATACTTTCAATTGCACCTTTTAAACCACATTCTTCTGCCAAATCGAGCAATGTTGATTTTACCTCATCGCTAACTATGTTTTTCGAAAAATCAAGGAGGATATCTTCAAACTTCAACGAATATTTTTCAAATCGCTCTGCATCGGCTGCAAATAGTTCTTTCATGTGTGTACCTTCAAACTCGAAGTACATTTCTTCCAGCTTTTGCCAGGCTTTAGTTTCTATTGGATTAATTTTTGGTAACATGTAATTTATTTTTGATGGAAGACCGAAGCCGGAAGTCGGAAAAGTGCCGCTTCCTAAACTATCTGCTTTCCGGTAGTTAATAATTTCTTTTTAGCAGATACAAATATAATCTATTCAAATGATTGCTGCAGATAGTTTGGTAAAGGTTAATGTAGGGTTAAGATAATTTTCAATCTCTCTACCATATCGTTTCAAATATGACCGCAAAACAAACCGATATTATTCTTCCCAAAACAAACCTTTTGGATTTATGAGTAAAACGATATTTTTAAACTTTAAGCCATCATCCTGCCGGGTTCTTTTTTATATTTACACCATGAAATCGAACACTTTTAAAGGCTATTTATTTGCCTTGATTGCAACACTGGCTTTTTCAAACGTTTATATTTTCAGCAAAGCTGCCTTAAACGAAGTACACCTGACACAGTTTGGGATTTACTGGTTTGCAATCGGTACGCTTTTAAATTTTTTGATGGCGGCAAAAAACAAAAAACTCGCCCAGGTAAAAACGCTAACAAAAAAGCAAATTCAGATACTGGTAATTTTAGGAATTCTTGAAATTCTGACTACCACCACTTTTTTCGTTTCCATAAATATTATTCCCGATCCGGCTGTTACCTCTTTTCTTGGAAACATGTACCCGGTTTTCCTGACGCTGGGTGGTATTTTTCTGCTGAAAGAAAAATTCGGTTGGATAGAAATTATCGGAGCAGTTTTGGCACTAACAGGTGCGTTTATTATTAGTTACACAGGTGGAACCACACTTAAAACTTTTTTTATTGCTGGAACAGGAATTGTTTTTGTGAATGCAATTTTTGCGACTACCGCCAGTTTGGTGGTAAAGGTTCATGTTAAAAAAATGAGTCCTGAATTTATCAATCTCAACCGCACTGTCTGGCTTCTGATTTTTTCTATCATCGTGTTTTTTGCGACAAAACAATCATTTATTATACCGTTATCTGCATTAAAAAATATTGCAATCGGAGCTATTCTCGGGCCATTCCTCGCAGTTTTAACCGTTTATTATTCGTTTAATTATATCGATGCTTCGCGCTCGTCGGTTATACAAAGTTTAAAAGGGATTTTTGTATTGATTGGCGCCTTTCTATTTTTCAAAACCATTCCTCTTCAGCACCAACTTATAGGTGGATTTATAACTGTTTTGGGTGTTCTGCTAATGGCATTAGCCCAGACAGGTATTTTCAAACGCAGGAGTTAAATTTCTTTACCGAAAAAACACATCGATTTTTAAAACCGGAATAAAATTCAGCGAAACAACAGTTCTAAAATCGGATTGATTCAACTTTTCGGGCAACTTAACGAAAAACGATATTGACGGTATTTAAACAAAATTAACCTCTCAATTATTGATAAACTGACAATTCAGTTAAAAAACTAATATTTTAGTTAAATTCTGTGATTTTTAACAAAACTTCCATTATTTTTCAAGAATTTTACCTGATATACTAAACAAGGTATAATTTTTGTTCAATTAAAATATTAAATCACCAAATAAAAAAAGTTAAACAAAAACAGAAACCATGAAACGAAAATTCCGGTTAATCGCCATCATTTCCGCGATCATCGTGCTGTTTGCATTTTTAGTTCTACCTACTTCTAAAAGCGAAACAGCCGCAATCTCAACTAAAGTAAAAAGGGGGCCTTTCGAGATTCTTGTTTATTCGAGTGGACAGTTGGAAGCTCAAAATTCGGAAGATATTAAGGTTCCGGGAAACCTTGAGGACAGAGACATCCGAATCTACGAGATTAAAATTACCGACCTGATTGAAGAAGGTACGGTTGTAGACTCCGGCCAGTATGTTGCCACCCTCGATCAGAAAACAGTTGAAGAAGTATTGAACACTGCCCGCGAAGAGTTGGAAACGGCAGCAAACGAATACGAAGATGCCAAAATGGATTCCAACCTAAACCTCAGCAATTACCGCGACCAGATTATTAATGCAAAGGAAGAGGTTGAAGAACAACAGATTGTTTTAGAAGAATCGAAATATGAATCGCCTTCCGTTATCAGAAAAGCCGAAATGGATTTAGACAAGGCCAAACGAAAACTCAAGCAGGAAGAAAATGGCTTTGAACTACAGGAACGGCAGGCAAGAGCCAAAGTTGAGCGCAAAAAACTGGAAATGACTCAAAAACAAACCAGGGTTGAAAAACTCGAAAAGGTTTATCATTCGCTGGTAATAACAGCTCCTAAAGGAGGAATGGTAATTTACGGCAAAGACCGGATGCGGGAAAAAATAAAGGTAGGATCGACGGTAACTCCCTGGATGCCCGTGATTGCCACTCTTCCTGATATGTCGTCGATGTTGTCGCTTACTTATGTTAACGAAATTGATATTTCGAAGGTGAAAAGAGGGCAAAAAGTCACCCTGGGAATCGATGCTATTCCTGGGAAAGAATTGGAAGGTGAAGTTGTATCAGTTGCAAACATCGGTCAGCCAATGCCAAAGGGAGATGCAAAAGTATTTGAAGTAAAAATACGCGTGTTTGGCGATGTATCAGACCTGAAACCGGCCATGACAACCAGCAATGTAATTCAAACAGCCACCTTTGTTGATACAACATACATCCCGGCTGAAGCTGTATTCGAAAACGATTCAATGCAATTTGTATATCTCAACAATGGCAAACTGGTAAAACAGGTGGTTGATTTAGGCGACCAAAATGAAAATCTTATACTGGTAAGAAAAGGGCTGCATGCAGGAGACGAAATTTTACTGACCGAACCTGACGAAGCAGAAGACCTGAAAATTGAAGGGCTGGAAATATGGCAAGAAATTAAAGAACGAGTTGCAAAGGAAGAAGAGGAAGCCCGAAATAAAATGGAAGAAGATAAAAAGAAACCTTACATACCCAGTAAAAAAAGCAGCGGCGGCGGTGGTGGAATGATAATTATCGGCTAAGCTAAAAAAATCTACCATTATGAAATCATATGTACAACGATATGGACATGATGTAGCTTCGGGTATTGAGGCTATTTTCACCAATAAAGTAAAATCGTTTCTAACAGCACTGGGTATAATATTTGGGGTTGCGGCCGTAATTAGCATGCTTGCCATTGGAAACGGAGCACAGAAAGAAATTCTCGATCAAATAAAAATGGTTGGTGTGAATAACATTATTATTACACCAACAAAAACGGTTATCGATAAAGAAGAAGAAGCCGGCACTTCTGACAGCGACTCACAAATTAGCACTAAAAAATTCTCCAAAGGACTTACATTGCTCGATGTTCAAGCCATTGAAGAAATTATCCCAACCGTAGATCGCGTTAGTCCGGTTATTTCGTTTAATTATTCGGCAATCCTTAACGGGAAAAGCAAACCGATAGTTCTGGAGGGAATAAACAACAAGTATTTCGAACTTTTTAATATTTCGCTAAACCAGGGAAAACCATTCACACGGGAACAAATGGACGACGGTTTTCCGGTTTGTATAATTGGAGATAATATAAAAAACGTATTCTTCAACCAAGACGATCCCATTGGTAAAAAAATTAAATGCGGACAGATCTGGTTAAAAGTTGTGGGCGTTGTTGAACGTCGTGATTTTACGGCTTCGGCATCCGACGAAATGGGCATTGCAAGTACCGACAACAAAATCTTCATTCCTGCCAAAACAATGATTATGCGTTTTAAAAACCGCTCGCTGGTTCGTGCCGACGAAGTGGAAGAGCTAATGGCTTCGCGCGATGATGACAAAAACAGTCAAAAAGAAAACCTCAATCAATTGGATAAAATAATTGTTCAGGTTGAGGATACCCAACACCTCAGTGCAACTGCCGATGTTATTAGAAGAATGTTGCTGCGCCGACACAACCAGCTTTTCGATTTTGAGGTAACCATTCCTGAATTACTTCTGAAACAACAACAACGAACAAAAAAAATATTCAACATTGTGCTGGGGGTTATTGCAGGTATTTCGCTCATTGTTGGCGGTATCGGGATTATGAATATCATGCTGGCGTCAGTAATGGAGCGTATCCGAGAAATAGGTGTGCGCCAGGCCATTGGAGCATCAAGAAAAGATATCATTATCCAGTTTCTCTCTGAATCTACAATTATTAGTGTTTCGGGAGGAATTATTGGAATTATATTAGGAGTAGTCCTTTCACGAAGCATCACCGCGATTTTCGACATTAAAACAATAGTTTCTGCCTTTTCCATTATCATTTCGTTTGGTGTTTCGGTTTTGGTTGGAATTACGTTTGGATATATTCCGGCAAAACGTGCGGCAGAGCAAGATCCGGTTAACTCATTACGCTACTAATTAAAATCCATTAAAAAAAATGAAACGAACAATCATATTAATCCTCATCAGCATGGTTTTGTCAGGCCAGCTGTTGGCACAGGACAAAAAAATAATGACACTTGAAGATGTTATTAATGTGGCATCGCAACAGTCGCTTGATGCCTTTATTAACGAAAATATGTACCTGGCCAGCTACTGGCAGTGGAGGTATTTTAAGGCCGACCGGCTGCCATCGCTGACCCTCGATGCTACTCCGTTCGATTACAACCGCTCGATGCAAAAGGTTTATAATTACGACGAAAACCGCGACGAATTTGTGGGAAGACAAACCTTCGACTCGGATCTTTCATTACAATTACAACAAAATGTAGGATTAACCGGCGGCCAGATATTTGCCCAATCGAATTTAAGCATGACTCAAAAACTGGGCGACGACGGACTTTCATCCTATTCTTCAACTCCTTTTATTATCGGATATTCTCAGCAAGTTAATGGCTACAACCGACTTCGGTGGGAGGCTAAAATTGAACCGGTAAAATTCGAAGTAGCTAAGAAAACCTTCATCCAGGGGAAAGAAGATTTATCGATAAAAGCCACTCAACTATTTTTCAATTTACTCGATGCTCAAATTGAAGTAACCATTTCGGAAACCAACCTTGCAAATGCCGACACCCTGTTCACCATTGGGAAAGGAAGATTCCAGGTAGGAACCGTTACGCAAGATGAATTGCTCGACCTGGAACTGAGTTATATGAATGCACAACTGGCGCTTACAAGAGCCAGACTAGAACTCGACCGGGCAGAGGCAGAATTGAATTCATTTTTAAGCTTTGAAAAAGAAACAAAAATAGAGTGTGTCATTCCCGACGAATTACCGGGACTTCAGGTAGATGCATTAAAAGCAGTTGATCAGGCCATGACAAATAATCCAGAGATCGTTCATCAACGCCAACAGTTACTGGAAGAAGACGAAAAGGTAAAACAAGCAAAAAGTGAAACGGGTGTTAGTGGCGATGTTTATGCCCTGTACGGATTGAACCAAAATTCGGAAGAATTTAACGGCGTATACCAGGATCCTCTCGACAGGCAACGTTTAAGAGTTGGCTTAAATATTCCAATTCTTGATTGGGGCCGCCGAAAAGGACAACTCTCGATGGCAAAGTCGAACCGTGAAGTAGTTCGTTTAAGTATCAACCAGGAAAAAATCGATTTTGAGCAGAACATTATCATGAATGTGATGGAATTTAACCTGCAGGGTGACCAGGTAACAAACTCAGCCAAAGCCGATACCATCGCTCAACTTAAATACGATGTTACTCAACAACGATTCCTGATCGGGAAACAGGATATTACCCGCTTAAATATTGCACGAACCGACCGTGAAGAAGCTCGAAGGGCATTTATACGGTCTTTGCGTTCGTATTGGAACTACTATTATACAATAAGAAGATTAACCCTTTTCGATTTTGAACAAAACATGACACTTTCGGAGGACTTCGATAATATTGTAAAAAACTTTTAAACAAAACATCATGGCATTCATAAAAAATAAATATTTCTGGATCCCGGCGGTTTTGATCATACTTGTTTCCTCATTTTTTGTCTTTGGACGAAGCGGCCTGAAATCAGACAAGTATTATGAGGTTGAATCAGGACCTTTCGAACTTTCCTTAAATATAAAAGGTGAAATACAAGGTAAAAATGCTGTTGTAATCAATCTCCCGGATGTACTCAGAAGAAGAGACTTACGCATCTATAGTTTGATGCTAAAAGACCTCGTAACTGAAGGGACAATGGTGAAAAAAGGAGACTGGGTAGCTACGCTCGATGCCGCAACCATAAATCAACAGCTACAAAGCAACCGCCAGGAACTGGATAGAAGAAGAGCGGAATTGAACGATGCTGTAATAGACTCAACAATTCAGTTAACAAAACTTCGGGAAGAACTTGATGAGTTTAAATACGATCTTGCGTATAAAAAACTGGAGCTTGAACAGTCGAAATATGAATCTCCGGCCTACCAGCGAAAAATCCAGGTGGAATATAATCAAACCATACGTCAGATGGATAAAAAAAGGCGTGATTACGAAATTAAACGCCTTGAGTTGAAAACAAAAACCAAACGTATTGAAGACAAGTACAACGAATATACAAAACGCGATGAACTGTTAAAACAGGGATTAATGGCCTGCCGGGTTACTTCTCCGCGCGATGGTATGATTATGTATGCCAAACTTTGGGGAGGGAGAAAATTAAGAATTGGCGACGAAGTTAGTTTATTTAGTCCGGCCATTGCAACACTCCCCGACATGTCGGTACTTGTTTCGGAAACCTATATCCAGGAAATTGATATTACTAAAATTGCCCTGGGCGACAGTGTTGATATAAACATTGATGCACTACCCAATAAAACATTCACCGGTACCATTTCAAAAATTGCGAATATCGGGCAGGAATTTCCTGGATTCGATACTAAAGTTTTCCATGTGCTCATCGATATAAATGGCTCCAACAAAGAATTAAAACCAGCCATGACTACCGATAACCACATCATTTTAAAGGACATAGAAGACACCATTAAAATTCCACGCCAATGTTTGCACGGAACGAATGGTGAAAAGTTCGTGTATTTGAAAAAAGATGGAAAGCTGTGGAAGAAGAGAGTTGAAACGGGACTGGAAAACGAAACAGAAATACTTATTAAGTCGGGCTTAAAACGAAAGGATAAGATCTTTACAGAGAATCCTCCTGAAAATGAAGAAATACCATTTCTTGAAAACTAAGATAAAGGAAAGCGAGCTGTTTATTCGGCTCGCTTTTTTATTTTTGCACCATGCAAATTCGAACAAATCCGGATATTTACCTTTTTAACCCAACCTGCGAATATGCAGTTGCCAATGGTAATCCTACATGGCACCCCAATAAATTATTACAAAAAATGGAACAGGATCTGGCAACCTTGCCGGTTTTCTTTTCACAACCCGGCGATCTGGTAATTGTTCCGCAAAAACCATCTTCTGAATATCTTCATCTTTTACATGAAATTGGAATACCAACCCAGGGATTTGTTTCGATGGACATGCTTGAAAAAATGCCACCCAAAAATATAAACCGCTTATGTCCCTGGGGCTGGAGCCCGGCAGCGCACAAACGACTTAACTTTTTAAAAGACAATTGCTCTGCAGGCTTTAAAAACTCACCGGTCTTTAATTGGAAAGCTGAAAGCAGGAATCTGTACTCAAAAAAATTTGCAAGAGGCATCCTACATCAACTTGTTGAAAAATATCCCTCAGAACATTTTATTGGCAAAGATGAAATAACTGAAATATGTACGAGTAAAGACGAATTTGAGATATTGCTTGATAAATGGGGAAAACTAATGGTAAAAGCGCCATGGAGCAGTTCCGGCAGAGGTTTGCAACCCATAACCAAAACACCTGTTCACCCAAAAGTATGGGAAAAATTACTGGGCTTTGTTAACGATCAGGGATATGCCATTGTTGAGCCTTTTTTAAACAAACAACTCGATCTTGCCTATCAATTTAAATTAGAAAAAGGCCGTGTTTCGTGCGTAGGAACAAGCAATTTCTCGGCCGATTCGAAAGGTCAGTACATGGGCAACAGTTTAAACGGGCTTCCTGATGATTTAAATCCCGAGTTAAAAGAATTTGTAAAAAAAGTTCCTTCTTTGGTTATCGATCCTCTAAAAAAAATAATTGAAGATAGTGATCTGGCAAAATCATTTGAAGGCTTTTTTGGTGTCGACACCCTCATATTCAGAGACAAACTAGGACTACTCAGAATAAATCCCTGTCTTGAAATTAATGTTCGATACAATATGGGATTGTTATCAATTCATCTTAGCAAGCTGATATTCAATAACAAAAAAGGATTATTTCGGACCTATTACAAACCGGGATCTTCGTTTTATAACTTTAAAAAAGAAATGGAGAACAATCATCCTCTCATTATCAAAGAAGATAAAATTGAATCAGGATTTTTCCCTGTAACCGATGCTCAACCCAACACCATGTTTGGAGCCTACATACTCGTTTAATCTGAGCAGCCGAGGAATTTAAAACGATTTTTCTTAACTTTAAGTAAACTTCACTTTTAAACTTATGGAACAGGAAAAATCATATCTCGGTTCGAATGGAAAACTTTCTAAAAAGTTTTATGAAAAAGAGCTAAACCGGATGCAAATTGAGTTGGTGCGTTTGCAGGAATGGATAAAATTTAAAGGATTGAGAGTTGTAGTAATTTTTGAAGGACGCGACGCTGCTGGTAAGGGCGGCACTATTAAACGAGTTATTCAAAATTTGAATCCACGTATTTGCCGGGTGGTAGCCCTTGGCACACCAACCGAGAGAGAAAAAACACAGTGGTATTTTCAGCGTTATGTTCCACATTTACCTGCCGCCGGAGAAATGGTGCTGTTTGACAGAAGCTGGTACAACCGTGCCGGCGTAGAAAAGGTGATGGGATTTTGTACCAACGATGAATACTGGGAATTTCTGCGTTCCTGTCCTAATTTCGAGCGCATGCTAATACGATCCGGAATCATTCTTATTAAGTACTGGTTTTCGGTAAGCCAGGATGAACAGGAAAAACGTTTCAAATCGAGATTGAACGATCCTACCAAACGTTGGAAATTAAGTCCGATGGATGTAAAATCGATGGAGAAATTTGAAGAGTATTCTAAAGCCAAAGATGAAATGTTTGCATATACCGACACAAAAATAAGCCCCTGGTTTATGGTAGATGCCGATAATAAAAAGCGTGCTCGTTTAAACTGCATTCACCATCTTCTCTCATCTATTCCTTACAAAGAACTTGAACAGGAAGCCATTGTATTACCCGAAAGGCAAAAACAAAAAGGTTATGTAAGACCCCCTCTTGAAGAAATGACTTATGTACCTAAAGTATACTAACAGAAAAGAGGAGCACAAGTGCTCCTCTTTTCTGAAAAAAACTGCTCCTTCTTCTATCAATTATCCCGGGTTTTAGTCATTTCAAACAGGTGAGATGCCTGATCGCCTAAGAATCCCGGAAACAGTATTTCTTTTCCGTCAATAGTTATTTTTCCCCGCTCTGCCAACTCATAATACGCATAAGTCCAAATCATATTTTCAACTCCATCGTCGCCTTTTACCTCCACTTCTTCTTTTACTGCAAGTGTGGCAGATTGCTGAAGCATACTGCCTTTTTCGCCTTCCAACGTTTCTTTCATTGGTATCCCAATATCTTTCAGAGCCTGGCAGGTGGTTTCCAAATCGGGCCATTCTGATACATTCTGATAATTAATAAGAGCAGTAAAATGATTAACAGAGTTTCCGTGCAAAAGCACCCAGGCAGCATATTGCGAAATGTCATTTAATTTCAGAATATCTGTTTTGTTGGGTATTTTCCATGGTCGCCGGAAATATTGAACCAAGTCATCAACTAATGCTTCTCCTGCCACACGAGGCAATATTCCTTCTTTTTTTAATACTTCCATTAATTCAATACTTCTGTCGGAAAGAATATAAGGAGTATCTTTTACGGCATTGTGAATAATTTCCTGAGCCCATTCTGGTAACTGATCAACTTCAAGCTGACTCACAAATATTTTTGGTAACATTCTGTCAGCATGCTTAAAATAAACCGCCTTCAGTTTCTTTTTACTGAATTCATATTTATCAACTGGAGTATATCCCAAACAATTAAGAATATGCTTTATTGCTCTGATACCTTCCGGTTGTTCGCCCGTGTGTGTATTAAATGTACGCAGGGCAATGTGGTCGTTAACAACCGTCCCCCCTTTTTCTGTTACCAACTCCGAATATTTTCTGGCATATGAAACACGGCTGAGATATTGCATCCACAGTCGTTCAAGAAGTTGTTCTGTTATTTGTTTTGCTGTAACCTTCATAAAAGACTGTTTTTTCTTATTTAAACTCAAAAAAACAGTCTTTGGTTACCCAAAAACAGATGTTTAAAAGTATTGTTTTATTGCAAAAAACTTAGTAAGAAATAAGAAGTGTTTAAATATTCTGCTCTGTACCGGCCATAAAATCAAGTACATCTTTTTTGGTAAAATAAGATGTCGCTCCCCTTTTGGTAGAATTTAGCGCACCGGCTGCATTACCAAACTTTAAGGCTTCTTCAATCGATTTTCCATTGAGGTAATAATGAAGAAATCCTGCCGAGAAAGCCATTCCTGAACCGATATTGTCTACCATATTTATCTGGTAACCGGGTTCCGAAAAAATACCATGTTGTTTATGATAAGCCCAAATTCCTTTTTTTCCCTTGGTAATAATGATCAAATCAATATCAAACATTGTTGCCAGGCGAACTGCAAAATCCTCAATATCAGCAAGCTGAATGCCAAGTTTTTCAGCAAGAAATGCGATTTCTTTTTCTTTAATACGTACTAAATGAGCAGCCTTCAAGAGGTTTTCCACTACACGTTTATCAAAAAAATGTTCGAATAATTTCAGATCAAAAAAATGAAGCGAATCAGATGATTCCTTTATCAATTCACGAAGTGTATTTTTCGATATGCCGAACCGTTGCGGTAAAAGACCAAAAAACAAACAATTGGCTTTGCGAACCAGCTTTAAAGCTTCTGCCGAAAATTCGATATGATCGAAAGCGACATCTGGAGTAACTTCATACTTTGATTCTTGTTTATCGTCAAAAGAAACATTCATTGTGCCTGTTTTAAATACCGGATCAACCTGAACGTTTCTATCGGAAATTCCCAATTCTTTCAGTTTAATAAGAGCAGCCTCTCCCAGCTCATCATCTCCAATCCGCGACAATAAATGCCCATCTTCGCCAAACGAGTTGCACCTGAACACCAAATTCGACGGAGTTCCCCCAAGTACCTTTCCGTTGGGTAAAATATCCCAAACTACTTCACCGAATGCAACAATTGTATTAGCCATAATATTATTTTCGCACCCAAAAATAAGTATTAATAAATTCCAATCAAATTACATATTTGCCGAAGTTCATAAAATTTCCAACAAATGCACTGTTTTTTTGTATTTCAGTAAAACCAGATTCGTTATAAAACATTTTATTTGTTGTACTGTTTGACTTTCGGGAGTAGAAGAAAGAGATAAAAACAGACCTAAAAAGATATTAACATAAGTTTGAAATAGAAGAAATTAATCCGGTGAATTATTTAGCGCATTTATATCTATCAGGCAAATCAGAAGATATTATTCTGGGGAATTTTATCGGCGATTATGTAAAGGGGAAAAAGTATGTTGAATATCCCGATGCCGTGGCACAAGGAATTTTGTTGCACCGGCAGATTGATTCCTTCACCGATAAACACCCACAAACACTTGAAGCCAAAGTTTTGTTCCGATCCGAATATGGTTTATATTCCGGAATTGTTGTCGATTTCTTTTACGATCATTTTCTGGCTAAAAACTGGCAGCATTATTCTGACGAAACTCTTCGAACGTTTGCAAAAAGAGTTCACGCCATTTTACTATCTAATTTCAGGCTTTTACCACGAAGGGTACAAGGTTTTCTTCCTTTTCTGATACAAAACAAACGGCTGGAATCCTATGCCTCAGTCGAAGGGATTATCCAGTCTTTAAAAATTATGGGCAACTACTCTTCCCTGCCCTCAAAGTCGGAAATAGCAAAAGAAATTCTGATGGATAATTATTTATGGCTGGAGGAAAATTTCAAACTTTTTATGACAGATGTGAAGTTATTTGTTGAACACGAGCATCTGAAAATATAAAAGCCCGGTTTCCCGGGCTCAGTATTATGCTAATAATTCCATGTATCTTTCTTCGTAAAAGAAGTCTGATTCTCCCAATGCCGGTTCCAAATCATCTATCCAGATCGCATCAGGATCGTATTTTGCAAAAAATGGTTTTCCAACCCAGCCGGGATCTCTACCCTGCAAGAAATTCAATACAAATACTTTCTCTCCTTTAATTTCGCTTACACCTACAATCTGAACTTTTCCGGGGCTGCACGACATGCTGGGACCTTTAACGGTGCGGCAAATCCCGCTAACACTGTTATATGCATTCCTGTATATTTGCCAGGCTCTGTTTAAAGTAACCGCAAAATAATCCTGGGCTCCGGTATCGCGCGCAATAAACATATAGTAAGGAATAACTCCCAGCTTAACCTGCTCTTTCCAATTCTCGGCCCAAACAGCTGAATTATCGTTAATATTTCGAAGAAGTGGCGATTGCGAGCGGATTTGAACTCCAGCACCGATTAACCTTTTTACTGCCTTCTGCACAGCCGGAGTTTTCAATTCTCCGGGATGGTTAAAATGAGCCATCATCGAAATATTAATACCATGTTTTTTTACCTTCTCGAACAATCGAAGCAAATCATCAGCGTCTTCATCGGTTGTATAACGATATGGCCAGTATGTCAGCGATTTTGTACCTATTCTAATATTTCTCAAATGTGGGATATCGGCTTCAAGCAAGGCATTAAAATAAGCTTCGAAGAAACGGGTTTTCATAACTGCAGGATCTCCGCCGGTAAACAAAACATCGGTTATCTGCGGATTTGCTTTCAGGTATTCAACCATGGTATCTGCTTCTTTCATGGCAAATTTAAACTCGTTTAAAGCAAACTGCGGCCACCTGAAACAAAACGTACAATAAGCATGGCAAGTTTGTCCCTGTGTAGGGAAAAACAGCATTATTTCGCGGTATTTATGTTGAATACCGGTAAGCTTCCGTCCGTTAAAATCCGGCACATTGCTTTCCTGTCCCGCAGGATTAGGATTCAATTTTAATCGAATCTTTCTTACTTCTTCATTTAGGATGTTTCGAGATGCATTGGATTTTATTAAAGATGAAATTTTATTAAAACTCTTTTCATCAAGCATCTCTTTTTGAGGAAAATTTAAGATATAAAAAGGATCATTCTCAAAGTTCGACCAGTTGATCAATTCATCAACAACGTAGTTATCTGTTTTAAAAGGCAAAACTGTTCCAACTACCTCTATTTCATGTTTCTTTTCTTCACATAGAAACTCCATTTGAGGTATTTGTCGAAAATTATGCAAAGAGTAAGGTATATATTTCATCTGTGTAAATTTTAATTTATTCAAATTTGACAGATGGAATAGCTCCTTCCGCCGCACTCACTTCCGTCAGGTGACTGATTTTTTATTCATATTATTTTCTGAATAAAAATTCATGTTCATTTCGCACCATTACTATTTAACGGAATATGATGCAAGTAACGCCAAAATAAAAACCACTTCAGTAAGTATCCGCTTTCCGAATAAGTCTGTGGTTCTTTCTCCCATAGGAATTAAAGAACTATTATTTTGTCTGTCTGTTTTAATTTTTATGATAAAAATTCTCCCTTTGAATTTTCACCGATTTCTAAAAGCACCACAAATATAACAAAATGAGAGCAGTATACAAATGTTAAAGAGAAGCTACTTACAACTGGGATTTCACTAATCAGACAAATGATCTAACCTACTGGCATCCAGTCGTATAAATATAAACAACAGAATAGTAAACGACCATAATGATGATCCACCGTAACTAAAAAATGGTAGGGGGATTCCGATAACGGGCATTAGTCCAATAGTCATTCCTATATTTACCATAAAGTGAAAAAACAGGATTACAGCAACTGAATATCCGTAAATACGTGAAAAAGAGGAACGTTGCCGCTCTGCCAGCCAAATAAGGCGCCCAAATAAAAACAGAAACAATAGGATAATAGTAAAGGTACCGGCAAATCCCCATTCCTCACCAACTGTACAAAAGATAAAATCGGTACTTTGTTCAGGAACAAAATCGAATTTGGTTTGTGTACCTTTTAAATAACCCTTTCCCCAAAGACCTCCCGAACCAATTGCAATTTTACTCTGATTAACGTGATATCCTGCTCCATGCGGGTTCGATTCAATTCCAAGCAATTCATTGATCCTTGCCTGATGGTGGGGTTCGAGGAAGTTCTCAAATCCATAGTCAACGGAAACGGTGAACAATGCCGATCCGATAAATATTACTGCGATATAAATATAATTCCTGACTTTATTCTTAATGCTTGTGTATAATACAATCAAGGTTGCTACAAGCGAACCTGCAAGGATAAAATCGGCCAATTCAAAAGAAGTTGTAATTGTTTGACCTGCCAGAAAAGCTATTCCTACAACAATAACATAAACCATGATAACCTGGAAGAACTGTTTTAACTTCGGATTAAAAACAAGGAACATTAAGGCCAACATTCCTAACATAAAAATGGAAAGAGCAAGATTCGTCATCACCAGAGCCAAAACAAAAAGTATGGCTATCAGAGTTCCGAAAAACAAAACAACGCCTGAAAGTCCTTCGCGGTACAGTACCAATACAAATGAAAAATAAACAAGTGCAGAACCGGTATCGTTCTGAAGTAAAATAAAAACTACCGGTCCGAAAATAATAGCAGCAATAGTAAGTAAGGATTTGGGACGCTGAAGTTTAAAACCATAGGAACTCATATACTTTGCCAATGCCAGTGCCGTAGCAGATTTTGCAAATTCCGCCGGCTGAAATAATATCGGTCCCAGCTCAAACCAGGAGCGGGCTCCGTTAATCTCCTTCCCAATAAACGGAACAAGCAAAAGCAGCAACATGAGCACACCATAAATTATATAAGAAAAGAAAACATAAAAGTTCACCTCCAGCAACATGATTACCAGTGCCAAAACAGCTGATGCTCCAATCCACATCAACTGCTTGCCGTATTGTTGCGAGATATCGAAAATACTCTGATGCTCATCGCTGTACAACGCAGCATAAATATTTAACCACCCCAGAAAAATCATTAGCAGGTAAAGACTAACTGTAATCCAGTCGATATTGGCCCATATGTTATTTCTGCGTGGCATCTGCTATAACGGATTTGAACTTAATAAATTAGCTTCCATCATTTGTTTTTCAAATCGCAGGCGATTAGTAGAAATTGTATCGTTCAAATACTTTTCAATCAATAAGCTTGCAATCGGTGCGGCATGCGTTGCTCCGTATCCCCCATTTTCAACGTAAACAAAGATGGCAATCTGCGGATTTTCACGTGGTGCAAAAGCAAGATAGGCCGAATGGTCTTCGCCATGCGGATTCTGGATAGTCCCTGTTTTTCCACAATATTCTACACCAGGAACACTACGATTTAAGCGTCCCTGAGCAACCTGAGCCATTCCCTGAATAATAGGTACAAAATGCTCTTTATCAATTTGTACCTCATGCTTTATATTAATACTGCTTCTTACAGTGTCGTTTTCAATTTCTTTAATAACATGTGGTTCGTAGTAGAATCCGTGGTTAGCAAATATTGCGCCGCAATTCACCATTTGTAAAGGAGTAATACCGAGCTCCCCTTGTCCGATTGACAACGAACGAATTGTTAAAGCATTCCAGTGCCCTTTACCGTAAATATTATCGTAGGTCGATTGTTCAGGCAAATCTCCTTTTAACGCATTTGGAAAATCTTTACTTATCGTCTGTCCCATACCGAATCGTATGGCATAATCACGCCAAACATTAAATCCCTCTGCCGACGTTTTATATTTATTTATGATCGCCCTGAACGTATTCCACAAATATGAGTTACATGACTCCCTTACTGCATCAACAACGTCGGCAGGCGAAACATGGTTGTGCGTACAACGAATAGGTGTTGAACTTTTACCGTAACAGGCAAACCGGGTACTGGTATTTATAGCTCCTTCCTGAAGTCCGATTAGCGCATTTATAATTTTAAACGTAGATCCCGGAGGATATTTTGCCATTAATGCACGGTTAAAAAGAGGTTCTAGACTATCGGCAAGCAGGATTGAAAAATTTTCGCCACGAACCCTTCCCACCAACAGCCCGGGATCGTATGTGGGAGCGCTGAGCATGGCAAGCACCTCGCCTGTTGCCGGTTCAATTGCAACCACAGCTCCTTTCTTATTCTGAAGAAGTTTTTCGGCATATACCTGAAGATCAATATCAAGGGTTGAAACCAGATTTTCTCCAATTACGGCAGGTATGTCTTCTTCCCCATTCCGGTAACTTCCCTGGATACGGTTGTGAACGTCAACCATATATTTTTTCACCCCTTTGGTTCCTCGCAATTGTTTTTCATACGTTTTTTCAATGCCACTTTGTCCAATGTAGTCGCCCGACTTATAATAACTGTCGCGGTTTATGTCGTTTGAAGTTACCTCGCCAACATACCCCAAAACATGTGCAGCAACCGGATTGGTATATTCGCGTAATGTACGGGTTTGTGAATGGAAACCTTTAAACTTGTATAATTGCTCCTGAAGGATGGCAAAGTTCTCCGGAGAAATTTGTTTTATAAGAATTGAAGGTTTGTAGCGTGAATATTTTTTTGCCTTTTGAATCCTTTGCTGCAGATCCTCTTTCTCTATCTTTAACAGATTACAGAGTAAAAGTGTATCGAATTTTTCTACTTCACGGGGTGTAATTAATAAGTCGTAGGCAGTTTTATTGTAAACCAGCAGTTTTCCGTTTCTGTCGTAGACTAATCCTCGGGCGGGATACTGCACTATCTCACGCAAAACATTATTTGTGGCATATTGTTTATAACTCGAATCCAGAACCTGCAAACGAAATAAGCTGATGGAAAAAATGATTCCCACCAACATAAAAACGGCCACTACCACATAACTCCTGTTCGATAAATTGTTCACAGTAAAAATCTAATCCCGGAATATTATATACTGACTCAAAACTATAATAAAAATTGAGAAAAGCGAACTTAACAGAACTCTATATAAAGTATCAAAGAAATTCGCAAAACTAAAGACCTCAACAAAGAAAAGTACAGAATGATGAACTACAACCATTAATGCAGTATAATAAAGAAACCACACGAAACCGTTTTGTTTCAAACCCGGATATTCCAACATATCTTCTTCGCGATTGGTTATGACCCGAATAATAAGGGGCCTGATGTATGAAACGAATACGCTTGCAAACGCATGTATTCCCAATGTATTCGAAAATATATCGACACCTAAACCAATAAAGAAGCCCGAAAACAGTAAAACATACCTCGGAACATTTATCGGCAATAACATTATAAAAAGGACATAAATATAAGGATTGACAAAGCCACTGAACTGTACCTGGTTCAGAAAAAGTACCTGGGCCAGCAACAGCACAATAAAAATAATCGCATATTTAATTATCAGCCTGCCCATTTCCCATTAAATTTTCCAGTTTTTCAATCTCCTCCTTCTTCTTATTCTCAATTATTTCCACGTGACGAACTGCCTTAAAATTAGTGGAAAGCCTTACTTTAATATCGTAATAATTTTCCCCCTGAGGTTGTTTAAAGCTTTCAATCACTCCAATCATTAATCCTTCAGGAAAAATGGAAGAATATCCACTCGTTACTACCGTGTCACCTGTTGCAATTTTAACATGAAACGGGATCTCTAACAAATCAGCTATTTGATAATCTTCGCCATTCCAGGCCAGCGATCCGTAGAAACCGCTCTCTTTCAATTTTGCCGACACATTCCAACGTGGATTCAACAACGATAAGCCCGTTGAAAATGATTCTGAAACTGACGTAACCACTCCAACAATACCATCAGAAGAAATAATTCCCTGATCGGGCTTTATCCCATGTTTTCTACCCCGGTTAAGTGTCAGATAATTTTGCTGTTTATTAACCGAATTATTAATGATTTTTGCCGGTGTAAATTTGAATATTGAATCTTCCTTCAGTATTTGATAAGACAAAGATTGTGCAAAGTTTGTGGTATCGCTGATGGTAGATTGCAAACGCGTGCGCAGACGTGCATTCTCTTCAGCCAGCTGCTGGTTTACTCTTGCCAGTTCGAAATACTGCAACACCGAACTCACGGAATTATACATCCCGGCACTTATTCGGTTCGATGAATTCAAAAATTTCGTTTTCTGAAAACTGTTATAGTTAAACACAAGTACCAACGAGATTACTTCTAAAAAAATAAAAAGCAAAAAAGCATAATTTCTTAAAAGGAATCTAAGTAGACTTCGCATTTACATAGACTTGCTGCAGGTTATCGAATAAGAAATGAAAAATTATCCACGTTTTTCAGTGCAATTCCTGTTCCCCGGACTACCGCTCTTAACGGATCTTCGGCAATATGAAAAGGAATACCGATCTTATCTGTTAATCGTTTATCGAGTCCTTTTAGTAAAGCGCCACCACCTGCCAGCCAAATACCTTTCACAACAATATCGGCATAAAGCTCCGGAGGTGTTTGTTCCAAGGCACTCAAAACCGCTGTTTCGATTTTTGAAATCGATTTCTCGAGGCAGTGAGCAATTTCCTGGTACGACACAGGCACCTCAATTGGCAATGCAGTCATTTGATTTGGTCCCTGCACAACGTAATCCGGTGGCGGGTCTTTTAGCTGCGACAATGCAGAACCAACATGTATTTTTATTTCCTCTGCTGTACGCTCACCAATTTTAATGTTATGCTGATGACGCATATATTCCATTATATCGGCCGTTAAATCATCGCCCGCAATACGGATCGATTTATTGGTAACAATACCACCAAGCGAAATAACTGCAATCTCAGTAGTTCCACCACCGATATCAACAACCATATTTCCTTCCGGTGCTTCAACATCAAGTCCGATACCAATAGCAGCTGCCAAAGGTTCGTAAATCATATAAACCTCACGACCACCGGCATGTTCCGATGAGTCGCGTACTGCACGAATCTCAACTTCCGTACTTCCTGAAGGAATACAAACAACCATTTTTAAAGCCGGAGAAAACATCTTCGACTTCGGGTTAATCATTTTTATCATCCCCCTGATCATCTGCTCTGCCGCATTAAAATCTGCAATCACACCGTCTCGTAACGGCCTGATTGTTTTAAGATTTGCATGCGTCTTCCCCTGCATTTGCCTTGCTTTCTCGCCAATGGCAACCATCTTTTCGGTTTTTAAATCGATGGCTACAATCGAAGGTTCATCAACAACAATTTTTTCGTTGTGAATGATGATTGTATTGGCGGTTCCAAGGTCAATTGCAATCTCTTGCGTTAAAAATGAAAATAACCCCATAAATTGATTTACTGTTTATCTAAAGCGTTTAAATATAATTATATTTATTAATGTCTGAAATGTCTGCGTCCTGTAAATGCCATGGCAATACCAAATTCGTTGCATGCTTCAATTACTTCTTCATCGCGAATACTTCCACCTGGCTCAATGATATATTTTACACCGTATTCGTTGGCTGCTTCAATGCTGTCGCGGAAAGGGAAAAATGCATCCGAAATCAGAACAGATTTTTCAATATCCAAGCCTCCTTTTAAATCGAATCGAGGCATGGTCAGGTAACGAAGGCTATCCAGACGGTTCGGCTGTCCCATGCCTGCACCTGTTAACCAGAATGCTCCTTTTTCGGTTTCGGTAACAACTGCAATGGCATTACTCTTAAGGTTTTTACATGCCATAATTCCAAATTTCGCCAGGTTCATTTTCGATGCCTCAAATTCTTTTTGAGTCACGGTTTTGAATTCTGTATCCAAACCTTCATCTTCATCCTGAACAAGCATTCCACCGCTGATAGAACGGTAAAGTTTTTCTCCGGCAATTTGAGCACGAACTGGAGAAACCAAAACTCTAAGATTTTTCTTCTTAGCCAAAACTTCAAGCGCTTCAGGAGTATACTTCGGAGCAATAATTATCTCGATGAATTTTTTAGCAAACCACGCAGCAACCTCCTCAGTTACCGTATCGGTGAAGCAAATAATACCTCCGTAAGCACTCACCGGATCTCCTGCCCAGGCCAGTTCCAACGATTCCATGATATTATCGGTAACCGCCAATCCGCATGGATTAAGATGTTTAATTACTGAAACAGCTACTTTATTTTCGATATGAGTTACCGAATGATAAGCATCGCTGGCTGATTTCCAGGCTGCATCGGCATCCAGCATGTTATTGTATGAAAGAGCTTTCCCTTGTAGAACTTCTGCATTAGCAAGGCTGGCACCTTCAGCAACATTGTCGAATTTAAAGAATTTAGCTGCCTGGTGTGGATTCTCGCCGTAACGAAGTACATCACCACCGTTTAAGCTGATTCTTTCTTTTGATTCGTCTACTCCGTCGTTGAAATAACCGAAAATGGCCGCATCGTAATGGGAAGAAACACCGAAAGCACGGCCGGCAAACCACTTGCGTTCTGCCAGGCTAAACTCTCCGTTGTTTTCATTCAGGTGATTCAGGAGTGGTTCGTATTCGTTTTGTGAAGGAACAATAACCACATCTTTGAAGTTTTTAGCGGCGGCACGAATCAACGAGATTCCGCCGATATCAATTTTTTCGATAATATCTTGTTCTCCGGCACCTGAAGCAACTGTATCTTCGAATGGATATAAATCAACAATTACAAGGTCTATTTCCGGAATTTCATACTCAGTTAACTGGCTAACATCGCCCTGGTTATCGCGACGTGATAATATGCCACCAAAAACTTTTGGATGCAATGTTTTAACGCGGCCTCCCAAGATAGAAGGATAACCGGTTAGGCTTTCCACTGACGTAACTTCAACACCTAAGGACTCAATAAAACTTTTGGTACCACCGGTACTTAAAATCTTAACATCCAAGTCGTTCAACCTTTTTACAATCTTATCTAAATTTTCTTTGTGGAAGACTGAAACCAGAGCAGTCTTAATTTTTTTATTATCAGCCATTTATTGGATTTTTCAAATTCGTTTGCAAAGATAAAAAAAACAGAGAACATACTGTTAAAAACAAACGTGTAAATAAAATATTGTTCTCTGAGTTCAATAATTGTAAAATCATTGTAATCTTTTCAACAAAACTGCACTAATTATTAAAAGTTAAACACTCGCTGATAAAAGTATTGCAGCAAACAAGAAACTTATCTGAAAACAAGTGCTATTTTTACTACAAATTTGAAACCTGAAAATGTTGTTACTCCGCCTCATATATGAAAGTTTTTCTTTTGCCTTCAGTTCGTTGCGGGTAAACAAACTGCGCACTTTCTTATCGTTGCTTGGAATTACCATTGGCATTTTTGCCATTATTTCAGTCTTTACAGTAATCGACTCCCTTGAAAGATTTATTCGCGACAGCTTAGATTCTCTGGGCAGCAACATGGTTTATGTACAAAAGTGGCCGTGGACACCTCCCGAAGGAGAAACAGAATATCCCTGGTGGAGATACCAAAACCGGCCTGTTCCAGAAATAGAAGAAACAGATCTTTTGCTCCGGCAGGCAAAAACGGTTGACAATGCGGCTTTCCTTTTTGGATTTGGCAGAAAAGTACAATTTGGAAGCAGCAGCCTCGACAATACCGTGATTTATGCTACGACAAACGGATTGCTCGATGTTTGGAACCTAAAAATTGCATCGGGACGTTACTTTACTGAAACTGAAATGCGAACCGGCGCTCCGGTGACCGTAATTGGAAGCGAAATTGCCGAAAAACTTTTTGATGGATTGAATCCGGTTGGCAGGGATATAAAAGTACAGGGACATAAACTTCGGGTTATTGGTGTTTACGAAAAAATGGGGCAAGATATTTTCGGAACCAGCATGGATAAAAACATCCATATTAGTGCCATAAAAGCATTCTATATGACAGATGTTAGAAACAGAGATCGTGGACAAACCATTTGCATAAAAGCCAAAGACGGAGTTGACAACGACAAATTTATTGCAGAACTGGAAGGAATTATGCGCTCAATAAGGCGATTGAAACCCATGGAGGAAAACGATTTTGCCTTAAACGAGGTGAGTATTGTTTCCGGGCAGTTCGACCAGTTTTTTGCCGTGTTTAATATGGCCGGAGCAATTATTGGAGGTTTCTCCATAATTGTTGGTGGGTTTGGTATTGCCAACATCATGTTTGTTTCGGTAAAAGAGCGCACAAAAATTATTGGCATTCAGAAATCGATTGGAGCAAAACGTTATTTCATTCTTTTACAGTTCATTTTCGAAGCCATTGTACTCTCAGTAATTGGAGGAATTCTGGGACTGGTTCTAATCTATATCGGAACCCAGATTGTGAATTACGTTACTGAATTCACCATAGTATTAACTGTTGAAAATATTGTTAACGGATTACTGATTTCGAGTGTAATTGGATTTGTTGCCGGTTTCATGCCGGCGCGGGCAGCTGCAAAACTCGATCCTGTAATTGCTATCAATTCAGTTTAAACCAAATTGAAGAATTGCCCTGAAACCAGCAGGTAGATCATCAACCCTAAAATATCGTTCGTAGTTGTTATAAAAGGCCCGGTTGCCAATGCCGGATCTATCTTAAAACGGTTTAAAATCAGCGGGATAACTGTCCCAAACAGGGAGGCAAAAAGAATAACAATAAACAGAGAAATGGAAACAGAATAAGTTAATCCCATATCTCCCGATGTAAAATAATTATACGTAAAAATCAGCCCCGCAAAAATACTGGCAGTAAGAAAAGCAATCGATATTTCTTTCAATATTTTTCGGAAAGGAGTTTCAATATCTTTTACCCCGCTGGCAATACTTTGTACAACAATCGATGACGACTGCACACCCACATTCCCGGCCATAGCCGCAATAAGCGGGATAAAAAATGCAAGTTGCGTAACCTTTGAAAGAGCGTGTTCATGACTACGCAAAACAGTGGCACTTAAAATTCCCCCCATCAAACCGATAAGCAACCAGGGGAAACGGGCACGCAACACTTCCCAAACTTTATCGCCGGGCTCCACATCGCCGGTAATCCCCGAAACCATCTGGTAGTCCTTTTCTGCCTCTTCACGAACAAAATCGATCACATCATCGAAAGTGATTCGGCCTTTTAACCGCCCGATATGATCAACTACCGGAATTGCAACCAGGTCGTATTTATCCATAATCTCGGCAACTTCTTCCTGCCGGGTATCGGTGGTAACCATCCTGATATCCCTGTCGTAAATATTGGATATTTTCGTATTTACATGATTCAGTATCAGCTTTTTCAGCGACAAAACGCCCTTCAGTTTTTCATCGTCGTCAATCACGTAAATGTAAAAAATCTCGTCAACCTCTTCGGCCTGTTTACCAATTTCCTTTAAACAGGTAGCTACGTTCCAGTTTTCGTTTACCGTAACCAGCTCCTTTGCCATTATACCACCGGCTGAATCTTCGTCGTACTCCAACAGATCTACAATGTCACCGGCCTGTTCAATATCTTCAACCGCGTTCAGAACTTCTTTCTGAATATGTTCGTCCAACTCAGCCATCACGTCGGCTGCATCGTCCGAATCCATGTGTTCGATAAACTTGCTGGCAATAAACTCAGGCGGTAAAACTTTCAGGAAACGTCTCCGGTCGTCTTCATCGATTTCAACCAATACGTCGGAAGCCTTTTCCCCATCTAAAAGCAAATAAATAAACTTCGCTTCATCAATATTCAGATCATCCATTATCTCGGCAATATCAGCCGGGTGGAGATCCTCCATTAAAGCAGCCACTTCTTTTTTTCTGTCTTCCAGAACAAGAACTCTTAACTGCTCAATATTTTCTTTTGTAATTTCAAAACTCATAATTCACTTTTTTTGAGTTTTTCAATTTTGCATGTTAAATCAATAAACTCCTGAACCGAAATTTGTTCGGGACGCTTTTCTGCATATTCAACAGGCAAGTTGGAACAAATATCTTTTAAAGAATTGCGTAACATTTTCCTTCGAAGATTAAAAGCTGCCTTCACCACTTTTACAAAAAGCTCTTCGCTGCAGGGCAACTCGGTCACCTTATTTCTTTTTAGCCTGACAACAGCCGATTTAACCTTTGGAGGAGGATTAAAAACTCCCTCAGAAACCGTAAAAAGATATTCAATATCAAAAAAGGATTGGAGCAATACGCTCAGTATTCCATATGTTTTAGTACCGTGAGGTGCTGCAATTCTTTCGGCCACTTCTTTCTGAATCATACCCACAGTTTCCGGAATCCGGTTCCTGAGTTCAAGAATACGAAAGAATATCTGCGATGAAATATTATATGGGAAATTACCGATTACACTAAACGAACCATCAAAACGGGAAGCGATATCCGCTTTCAAAAAATCTTCAGACCAAATATGATTTAGATTTTTAAAATTTTGCCGGAGGTATTCTACCGATTCAGTGTCGATTTCAACAACGTGAACGTTGAGTTCCGGTCGTTCGAGCAGGTATTGGGTAAGCACCCCCATTCCCGGGCCAATTTCCAAAATATCAGGAACATCGGCACCCAGGCTGTCAACAATTTTCCGGGCAATATTCTGATCGGTTAAAAAGTGCTGACCAAGATTCTTTTTGGGTCTTACAAAACTCATTACTTTCCGTCTCGTCCATTTCGAACTCTACTTAATTGTCTTTTTTTTAAGATAAACAAAACAAATTTATATTTTTGCTTCGAAAGAATAACTAATGCCTATCGCTATCTTTGCGTCCCGAAAGTAATACTTTTTGGGGAAACCAGAGGATAAGACGTCGCATTAAAAAATTAAAATTTGAAAAAAATACTTCTTAAAGCTCTTCAATTTCTGGCATTCTTTACGCTGGGTGCTTTCATCTTTTGGCTTATTTATAAAGACCAGGATATTAATCACATTAAATCGGTATTAAAAAATGATGTAAACTACTGGTGGGTTCTCATTTCGCTGATAATGGGGCTTATCAGCCATATCAGCCGGACCATCCGCTGGGGATTAATGATCGAGCCCATTGGGCATAAACCACGGTTTATTAACACCTTCCTGTCGGTAATGGTAGGATATTTTATGAATATGGCCTTTCCGCGAATGGGAGAGATTTCGCGCTGCGGAGTTCTTGCGCGTTACGAAAAAATTTCCTTCACCAAGTTGGTAGGAACAGTTGTGGCAGAACGTTTGGTCGATATGATCTCGTTGCTCGTTTTGCTGGGTGTTGTTATTATTTCACAGTTTGGAAAGATGCTTCATTTCGTAAAAGCAAATCCGGAGATACACCAAAAACTGATTTCGATGGCTACCTCTCCTTACCTGATAGTTGGTCTGATAATATTTGCCGTGCTTATTTTTATTTTCAGAAATGCATTTAAAAACACAGCTTTCTTTAAAAAAATAATGCAGATCATCCTGAATTTTAAAGAAGGTTTTATTTCCATCAGAAATATTAAACAAAAAGGCTGGTTTTATTTCCATTCAGTATTTATCTGGGTGATGTATTACCTGATGCTTTACGTGGTGTTCTTCTCATTCGATTTCACCAGCAACCTGAATCCGATAGCCGGATTAACCACCTTTGTACTGGCCAGTTTCGGAATGGTTGCACCCGTGCAGGGAGGTATTGGCGCATGGCATTTTATGGCAAAAGAAGCTTTATCGTTATATGGAGTGGCCAACGAAAACGGAATTATTTTTGCCTTTGTGGCCCACACTTCAATGACAGCTATGATTATCCTGATTGGGGCAATTTCAGTGCTTATTCTTCCGTTTATCAACCGAAAGGCAGAAGTTGAAGAGGACGAAATGGTTTTGGAAGCGGTGAGTGCGCAAGAATAAATTACCGGATTCGATAAAAACAACATAACTAATAACTTTCAGGTTTTAAATTTGGTGTTCAATCACCTTCTGGTTTTGGGATTCTGAGCAATTATTTTTTAGAAATTAAGGTTTCAGGTGAACACAGAACTTTTCATATCGCGGAGGCTGTTTTTCGATAAAGCCAACAAAAAGCATTTATCGCAGCGTATTATTCGCATTGCCCTGGCAGGCATTGCGCTTGGACTTACCGTTATGATTATTGCTGTGGCCGTAGTAACCGGGTTTAAAAAGGAGATTCGCCGCAAAGTCATCGGCTTCAGCTCACACATTCAGGTTATTAATTACGATTCCAACAGTTCTTACGAAACGCAACCTGTTTCAATCGATCAACCATTTTTGCCCGCAGTAAAATCAATTCCGGGCGTTACGCACATCCAGATTTTTGCTACCAAACCGGGAATGATCAAAACAGAAGAATTCATCCAGGGAATAGTTTTTAAAGGTGCCGGCACCGATTACGACTGGAGTTTTTTCTCCGAAAACCTGGTGGAAGGTACTCTGCCGGCTATTAACGACTCGGTACGTACACCCGAGATTCTTCTTTCGCAACAGGTGGCCAACCTGTTAAAACTCAAACTGAACGACCTCGCTGTTTTTTACTTCATAAACGAAGACGAGGTGATACCGCGAATGCTGCAGTTAAAAATAAGCGGAATTTACCGCAGCGGTTTCGAAGAATTCGACAATGTATTTATTATTGGCGACATCAAACAAATTCAGCGACTGAACAACTGGGAAGCCAACCAGGTTTCGGGTTTCGAGGTACTGGTTGACGACTTCTTTAAAATTGATGATATTGAGCAGGAAGTAAGAGACAATGTAATACTCCACCGCGACGAAGATTCCGATATTCTGCGCACCGAAAGCATTACGAGGCAATACCCGCAAATATTCGACTGGCTCACCATTCTCGACATGAACGTGTGGATCATTCTTATTTTAATGGTGATGGTGGCCGGCTTTAACATGGTTTCCGGACTGCTGGTGCTAATTCTGGAGCGCACCACCATGATCGGTGTACTGAAAGCCATGGGCAATCCCAACTGGAATATCCGCAAGATATTTATTTACCTGTCGGTATTTTTAACCGGACGTGGTATGTTGTGGGGAAATGTTATCGGGGTTAGTATCGTTGTTATTCAAAAGGTGTTTCATGTATTAAAGCTCGATCCCGCATCGTATTACGTGGAATTTGTGCCGATGAACTTTTCGCTGCTGCATTTGCTTTTGCTTAACCTTGGAACCATTTCTGTTACTGCTTTAATTCTGATTATCCCCAGTTGGTTTATCTCCCGGATTTCGCCCGACAAGGTGATTCGCTTTGATTGAGGACTTGATATTGGATACTGGATACTGCTTATCACGAGAAGCTCGATGGCAGGACTTACAGAACTTCTTACACTCCAATGTCGAACATATTCTTAATTCCTGTAAGAATCATATTAATTCCAATTGCCCCGATAAAAAAACCATTCAACCTGAGCAATATCTCCATATTCTTATCGTAAGCGGTTTTCAATTTTTTTTATCTGGAAGGAATTTAAAAATTCTACCAAAGAAACCAATCGAATGCTTGCAGCTATGTTTGTTCTTTTTGTTGCTGGTATTCTTGCTATAATTTATGCGGGTTTAGAATTATACTGGTTGTTATATTGTTTAAGCATATTATTCCAGGGGTCGAACCTGAAATCCCCAACTCTCAAAACCGGTTTTTGACTAAAAATTGCTAAAGCTGTGAATCATTTTAAAGTCGAACTCAGGTTGATACTGTTTGTTATTTCTTACGATACAAAGATGCAGGCTTTTGGCCCCATATTTTACTCTGAAAAGTCCAGGTAAAATCCCAAAAGGGCCAAAAGTAACAGAACTATAAAAATGATACGATTGTGGTTGTAGCTGATGGTCGGAGGCCGCTAAAATTACATCAACGATGCGAAGTAATTAATTGTAGTATCTTTGCCACGATTTAGAATGAACAGAGGGGTAGCGGTTTGGTAGCAATGTGCTCTATATTCACGGTTATTATTTTGTGAGCCCTTGTTTACCATAGAAAACAATAATGAGATTTGAAGATTTAAAATTGCATCCAGCCATACTAAAGGCATTAAAGGATGAAAACTACTCGGAACCAACCTCCATTCAGGCGCAGGCTATTCCACTGGTATTAGAAAAAAACGATGTTTTGGGAAGTGCCCAGACCGGCACCGGTAAAACGGCCGCTTTTGCCATTCCTATCATTCAGCATTTAATAAACAATAACCGACACGAAAAGGGTAGACGACACATAAAAGCGCTGGTGGTTACCCCTACCCGCGAGCTGGCCATACAAATTGGCGAAAGTTTTAACGCCTATGGCAAATACAGCAACTTGCAAAACACTGTCATTTTTGGCGGTGTGCCGCAAAACCCGCAGGTGCGACAATTGCAAAAAGGCGTTGACATACTGGTTGCCACACCCGGCCGATTGCTCGATTTAATCAGTCAGAAGCATATTTCGCTGCAGCATGTGAAGTACTTTGTATTAGACGAGGCCGACCGTATGCTCGACATGGGGTTCATTCACGACATTAACAAACTGCTGAAGTTATTACCCAAACAGCGGCAATCGTTGTTCTTTTCGGCTACCATGCCAAAGAAAATATTGAAGCTTTCGCAACAAATTCTGGTGAATCCGAAAAAGGTGGCGGTGAACCCGGTTTCCTCAACTGCCGAAACCATTCAGCAACAAATCTATTTCACCAACAAAAGTGATAAAAAGAACTTACTGTTGCACATTCTTAAAAATGAAGATATAGACCAGGTGCTGCTGTTTTCGCGAACCAAACACGGAGCCGACCGTATTGTACGCAACCTGCGACATAAAAAAATAGAGAGTGCGGCCATTCATGGAGAAAAGAGTCAGAATCAACGCCAAAAAGCCTTATTGCGGTTTAAAAAAGGAGAAATACGCGTATTGGTAGCCACCGATATTGCGGCAAGGGGAATTGATATTGACAAACTCCGTTATGTGATTAACCACGACATACCCAACGAGCCCGAAACCTACGTACACCGTATTGGCCGATGTGGCCGGGCCGGCGAAGAAGGTGTGGCACTATCGCTTTGCGAACCGGAAGAAAATGCTTATGTAAAAAGCATTGAGAAGCTGATAAAACTAAAAATTCCGGTAGCAGGCAACAATCCTTTTCCGCAGACCGACAGGCCGATGAATGCCAGCGAAAAAAAAGAGTTTGAAGCAGAAAAACAACGTAAACGGCAGGAGTTTTTTGCCAACCGAAACAAAAAACGTGGAAATCAAAACCCGGGATTTAGACGGAAGAAAAGATAAAGGAGTCAGACCCTCCGCTGGTGCGGATTTGTAGTCTGTACCTCAGCCGCAGGCTGATAAGTCCATTTCAACTCTATCGAATTGCACTCCTAATTGCAAATCGGCGCCAACAAGGGCGGATTTGCCTTTCTATAAAATCTAAACTATCTTGCACTTAACAAAAAAATATTCGTACACCCAAATAGAAAAATATGCCAACGAACTACCAAACAGCCAACCTCGACGAAATAAAATCTTCGCGTCCGAACCAACCTGTTGCCTCGTTTTTGCAGGAAGCTGAAAACCTGTATGTATGGTGTGTTGATGATATTCCAGAGTTGATAAAAGCAGGTATTGACGAGGAACTGATTAACAAATTGCCGGAAAATATAAAAGCCTGTCGTGAAGCTCAAACCATATGGCAAAAGAAATTAAAAACGCCGGGCGATGCACAGGTGCAGTGGAAATTACAGTTGCCGGAAGCCGGTAAACTCGAAACCGAACTGTTACGTGCCATGCGCTTTGCCTTTCGTAACAATCCTGATTTATTGAACCGTATAAAATACATTGCAAAAGGAAACAGCTATGCAAATCTTATTCAGCAACTGAATGATCTGGCGCTACTGGGGAGCAAAAACAGCCAACTGCTTACAGCTATTGGATTCGACCTGGACTTGCTCGACACAGCAACAGAAAAATCGGCAGAGCTGGCCGAGTTGTGGGCACGGAGCAAAAACGAAAAGGCACATTTATCTGAAACAGCAGTTAACCGCAATAAAGCATTTTGGTACCTGCAACAACAGGTAACTGAAATACGGAATGCAGGCCAGTACGTTTTCCGCCATCGAAAAGACCGCTACGTGGGCTATGTTAGCCAATACTGGAAACAAAAAAACGGGCGGAGAAGTATCCCTGACAAGTAAATCCCTGTCTCATTATAAAATAATTGTGTGCGAGTTATATTTATATAAGCATGAGCTATATAAAATAGTATGCGAGTAATTAAAAATTATATGTGAGCTGAAAATAAATATATACGAGCTATACTCGCTACTAAATAATATAAACTTGAATAGGAATAATATTAGCTCGCGAATAAATATATATAGCTCGCATCATTAAAAATAAAGCTCGCAGGAAATTATTATATGCTAGCAGTTTATAATTTAGTACAAGGACTGTAATAAATGCAGAAATAAGAGTGTGTGCACACCATGCGCAAGGTAAAGTATAACAAAGAAATGGGAAAAAAAGGATGAATGCCGTGAATGTTGCGCTAGCTTACTATTAAAAACAACATAAAAAAGGATTCCGGCTTTGCCGGAATCCTTTTTTGTGTTTATTGCCCCAACATCGGAAATAACATTCGTATCTCTTCATCAGAAGGATGTCGGCCAAATTCACAAATTTCGAACGCTTCAACTGCCCATGCTTTTTCAGCTGTTTCGGCGTCGTACCATTTCTCCAGCGACTTACGCATGGCTGGAGAGGGAGGGATTAATCGCATCTTACCCAGCCATTCCAGTCGGTCCTGCTCGTTATCCGGAACATCTTCAAGCTGTCCATTTAGCCACGGAAGCCACTCGAAGAACTGAGATTCCTGGGCTGCCATACCATATACTTTTTTATCGTATACGTCCGAGATATCAACAGCAATATCGGGTTGAAAAGGATTGGGTTTTTGGAAATTATCCTGCGAATACAAAAATACAGGGTTCACTTTTAGTTCCGGAACATCAGGAGTCACATTGGGTACAGTTACAAGGAAGGCTGCATCCTGAACAGCGATGGCCGTATTTCGGTGGTCGGGGTGATAGTCGTACGGACGGTGCGTGATTACCACATCGGCATTCCAGTTTCGTATGATCCGTATGATATCGTGGCGCAATTCAAGCGTTGGCATCAACTCTGCATCGTGGTTATCCAATACCTTATAGGTAACTCCGATTCGTTTCCCTGCTTCTTCCGTTTCTTTCATCCTTATTTTAGCCAGTTCACCTCCGCCCTTCTTAAAATGTCCTGCATCGCCGTTGGTTAGCGACACAAACAACACATTGTGTCCCATTTGTGCAAACTGATAAGCCGTGCCTCCAACATCTAGATCAGCATCATCGGGGTGGGCACCAATTACTACAACATTGATTTTTGTATTCTGAGCATGGGTGGTAAAAGCCATAAAGAAGCTTAAAATGAAGATAATTGCAATTTTCATAATTAGGATAGTTCTATTTAGGTTCCGAATTTAATTTTTTTTTTAAATCTGAAGTATAAACGGCTCGGTTAATTTCTTCGCCTTAACAAACGATGCTGTTACATGCCAGGGCGTTGCCTCTAATACGCAACAAAACTGAGCGAGAAGCAAGCGGCTGGTAGCTTTCTTCAATCTTAAAACCCATCTGCAGGTAACTGCTCCTCCGCCGGTTCCGATTTGTAATTGCGACCTTTTTGTTACAAATGAACGCTGACTTAACTTTTTCAGCCTTACAGGCTGAGGCGAATTATGTTTAAAGACTGAGAGGGACTTATATTTTATTCATCAGTTTTTATTCTATCGTTAGAATGAAGAAATTTACTATGATGCATATTTTTTACCGATAATAAAACAACTTCGTTTAACACTTGCTCAATCCCATGATGAAACCCTCCGGGGAAACGGGCCGTTTAAATAACCAGATATCCAACCCGTACCGGGTTATTCCTTTTCTACGATAATCGAATCTGTACCGGATTGAAACTCCTAGCAGCAGAGTTGACGGGGAATGCACTCTCCGGAATTCAAAAAGTTGCATCCTCGTTATTTATAAAAAACTCTGTAAGAGTTGGATTATAGTAACACAAAAACCTGTCATCCATTATTAAACACCCCGGTACGTGTTGGATAAGCATTGTTGCCTGCTACACATTTCTTCTTTTGCATCGTAGCTTTAGCCCGATGGTAAATCGAAAAAAAGGATTATTGATGAAGGATTAGGAAAGCAAAAGGTGAACTATCGCGCCAGCAAGGATAAATGTACTATCTCTCGTATTAGTGTCCATTCTTTCAACGTTGCTAAGAACTGTTAGAATTTTAAGTTTCCAGGCCTTCTAATGGTATTATTTTTTGTTAGCGGTTCGTTTTTGTTATTCTGCATCAATATGTTTTTCTTTTATTTCTATCGAAATAGTATGAGAATAATCCACTAATATATTAGCTATTTTAGCTAAATCAGACATTGCATATTCCAAATACTTATACTTAGGTTTCAGCACATTCGTTCCTTCTATATATAAAATCCAGGCCTAAATCAGAATTTGCTGTTATATATTTTTCATAATATTCATTGAAATCTCTAATGTGCTCCAAAAAAATCTGATGTCCGGAATTAAATTTTGTTACAGTTTTAAAAACATCAGTATCAATATCTTTTAAAAGTCCGCTGGTGATTAAGGAATTAATCATAGGAACATACCAGGAATCAGCATAGATGTTAAGAGAAACAGGAAGTTCTTTACTTAAAATTGCACTATCTATGGCAGCTTGATTTTTATTAAAAATGTTTACAAAACCGCCTTCATTTTCCGTTCTTCCTGATTTATAAAAGGAGTCCAAGTCTTCAAAAATAGTTATATATATTTCCCTCTTTTTCTCAGCTTCATTTTTTTTGTCTTTATATTCACTTAATGCGAATGCTAAAAATACACCAGCAAATACTACAATAAATTCAAAGAGATACTTATAAGTTTTTTGAGAGAATATTTCCAGTTTCCATTTCATCATTTCTGCGTTTTATTTATGGGATCAATTGTATTAATGCTGTGTCTATTTATTCTTCTAATTGTCAAACTATATGGATGATTGTCATAATCTCACCCGGTATCAAAATAACCGCTAACGTTTTATGGTATGGTGTAATGCCGGACTACGAGGCGGTTTCCTACAATTTACACCGATATTTTCACAAGCCATATACGCTTAAAAACCTCTGACCCCATGCACAATACCTGTTTTGTGCACAGTATTTTATTGTTTTAGCATCTCAATAGTTTCTTTATATAAGTTTTCTAAATTATATTCCTGACCCTGTAAATTTCCGAAACGTAAATTTAATTCGATCATTAACCCTTTTGTATTCTCAATATCATTAGATTTTATATATATCCTTTCGGCAATATTCTCAATTGATGTATTCATAATCAACTGTTGTAATTCGTAAGTTGCATTAATATATTGCAATGTTTTAAAATCAAACTCCGATATTATTCCAATTGATTGAGCAGAACTCCACGCGGAATTTAAAAGGGGTTTTTCTAATAAGCTTTTATTGTCGAGTATTATATATACAGGCAAATAACCTTTGGCCCTGGCTATTTGTTGAATGCTATCATTTTTACTATTGATCAGATTATTAATATTCTTGAGCATGGCACTATGGTCTGCCATCATCTTGTTTAATGTTTTTTGGTTGTCAATCAATTCCGTTTTAATTTGTTTTAGCGCATTGTTTTTAGCACTGTTCGTCTTTGCATCTAGATAAGTTTTGTTAATGAAAAGGGCAAAGAGCACACTAAATACAATCAATAATCCTTCACCAAGATATTTTTTAAAATTCTCTTTATTTTTTAGTTTATTCATTGCTCTTGTAATATTGTGTTCAACTAGTGTATAACAACCGTGTGATTGTTATTTCGGTTATATCGTTAGTTTAACCAGTTGTTATACCACCTATTTGGAGGTGTAACAACTACTACTATGTTGAATTATAAAATAGTTTCCATGTTCATGTTTTATCTGCGGGCGCGTATTCAACGGAATTCATTTTTAGCGCTTTAAATGTAAACATAATTTTGAAAAAATATATATTGTGACACAGTTTTAAAATTTGCTTAAAAACAAACTTATTTTTTAATCTAATATCCAACCCCTCCCGGGTTGTGAAACTATTATGATAACCTTTCTACGATAATCGAATCCTTACCGGATTGAAACTCCTAGCAGCAAAGCTGACGGGGAATGCACTCACCGGAATTCAAAAAGTTGCATCCTCGTTATTTATAAAAAACTCTGTAAGAGTTGGATTATAGTAACACAAAAACCTGTCATCCATTATTAAACACCCCGGAGCAGGTTGGATGTGCATTGTTGCCTGCTACACATTTCTTCTTTTGTATCGTAGCTTTAGCCCGATGGTAAATCGAAAAAAAAGGATTATTAATGAAGGATTAAGAAAGAAAAAAGTTACGAGCTGCGAGTCATCAGACGCTAGCTTCCCCTCAATCTACATCAATCTTCGGGCGAACGCCCTCCTACTCATACCGCAAAGTATGGGCCGGATTTATCCGCAGTGTTTGCAGCGTTTTATAACTGATGGTAAGCAATGCTATTGAAATGGCCGCTATAAAGCCAATAATAAATTCGAGCACACCGAGGTGAATGCGGTAATAATAATTATGCAGCCAGTTGGTAGCTACCCAGTAAATAAGCGGACTGGCCACAAGGGTTGCCACACAAACCAGCACAACGATCTCTTTCGAAATGAGGTAAAAAATACTGTACCCCGACGCTCCCAGCGCTTTGCGCACACCTACTTCCTTGGTTCGCTGTTCCACGGTAAACGACGTGAGTCCGAACAGCCCCAACGCTGCAATAAAAATACCCAGTATAGCAAAAACAACCGATAGTTTAGCATTTTGCCGCTCAGTTTTATACATATGCGAAAAATCGTCGGTCATAAAAAAGTACCGCAGCGGGTTATTCGATGCAAAACGTTTCCAGCATTCTTCTATCTGGTTAATAGCCTGCGCCGATGCATCAGAATTGAATTTTACCGAAATATACCCCCAATTATTGTCTTCGGCCTTAAACCGCATGATGTATGGATTTATGCGGTTGTGCATCGATTTAAAATGGAAGTCGTTGCAAACACCGATAATTGGCATGTATTTTTTCTCGCCCTCATTGTTGAATATAACGATAAACCTTGTTTGGGTATAATCTTCAATACCAAACTCTTCAATTGTTTTCTGATTTACTACACAAGCTTCGCGGTCGGTCCCAAACTCGCGGTCGAAAAAGCGGCCATCGCCGAGTTGCATATTGTAGGTTTCCAGAAAATCGTAATCGACATAGGCCGTTTGCATCAGGTAGGTCTGTCCGTCGCGGCCTTCCAGCATGTAGCCGTTGTTGTTATTATTGTGTCCGGGAACAGCCGTTGACGCAGAAACATGCTGAACGCCGGGTATTTTTAGTATTTCCTGTTTAAATGCTTCCACCTGGTTGCCAATGGAACCTGCGCTTTCGATCACCAGTAAACGGTCTTTGTCGAAACCAACATCTTTATTTACCATATATGTTAACTGGCGGTACATAATGATGGTACCAACAATAAGAACGATGGAAATAAGAAACTGAACCGACACCAAAATCCGGCGTAATTTCCCGTTTTTTGCCCCGTCTCTTATCTTTCCCCGTAACACTTTATTGGGACTGAACGACGAAAGGTAGAATGCCGGGTAGGCACCCGCTATAAAGCCCACAAACAGGGCAAATGCTATTAGTAAAGGAATATAGTAGAAATGTTTGAAAAGGTTAAAACTGACGCGGGTATCGAAAACGTTATTAAAGAACGGCAGCGATATAAAAACAATTACTACTGCCAGAACCAATGCAATAAATGAAATGAGAGTAGAATCGGTAAGAAACTGCAGAATAAGCATTCCCTTCGATGAACCACTCACCTTTTTCACCCCAATTTCTTTGGCCCGTTTTGTGGCCTGCGCGGTTGAAAGATTCATAAAATTAATGGAGGCAATTACGATAATAAGAATGGCCACACTACTAAAAATAATCAGGTATTTAGGATCGGTTGCAGGCTTTACTTCGTGCTCAATTTCAGGCTGGAGATGTATTTTTGTTAAAGGTTGAAGGTGAAAATTGTACCTGTTGCCCTGCGAAATAAAATCGCTCAACGAAACACCAAACAGTTCCTGTACCCTCGGTCCAACGTATTTTTCAATCATTCCCGGGAACTTTGCTTCAACATCATCGGGCGATGTATGAGGTTTTAACAACACATAGGTTGAGAAACTGTTGTTTAACCATTCTGTGTCGTTGGCTCTTCTGTTGGTCATAAACGACGTAAGGATGTTGGCATTAAAATGTGTTTCTTCAGGAAAATCAGCCATTACTCCGGTTACGCGATAAGGATCCTGTCCGGTATTTACGCGCAGCATCTTATTGATAGGATCTTCGTTGCCAAAAATCTTTTTTGCTGTCGACTCCGATAAAACCATGGTATGGGGTTCATTCAACACGTTTTTGCTATCGCCTTTCAGAAGCGGTATGGAAAAAAACTCAAAAAAGGTAGAATCCACTTCTGCAAAATCTTCGATTATATAAGCTACATCTTCCTTTTTTAAAATGGTTTCGTTCCATTTATTCAGTCGGCAAAATCGTTCCACCTCCGGAAAATCGGTTGCCATTGTTGGCCCGATGACGGCCGCTGTATAAGAGGCATTTACTTCCTGCTCGCCAATTTTACCGTCTAAAGTTAAACGGTAAATGCGGTCTTTGTTTTCGTGATACTTATCGTAACTTAACTCGTGAGTAATAAAAAGTGCAATGATTATAGTGCAGGCTATGCCAATAGCCAAACCAAATATATTGATAGCAACGTACCCTTTTTGTTTTTTCAAAGCCCGCAAGCTGTGTTTCAATAAGTTTTTAATCATGTTTCAATAGCTTTAGTATACCCGGAATGTATTAACCGGACATTTAAATGACGCGCGAAATACTTATCGGTTACACATTTAGGGATTTATTTTGAAGGATTTATGATGAAGAATGAAGAAAGTTACGAGTTGCAAATAGCAGGCAATTCAACAATTTATCAGTTTCTCAATTTTATGAAATCAACAGCAAAATACACGAAACAATAGTTAAAACAAGGTTTAGTTTCTGAAAACGGTTTATTGAAATAAGCGTATTAAAATATTTCCCGACAATCGTACCAAGCAGCAAAATAGGCGTAAAAATCAAAGCTGTTTTTATTGCATTGGGCGTTAGCATTCCGGTATGATAATACCCCACAATTGCAATAGCAGCAGTAACCACGCTGAACCAGGCAAAAACCTCACGGAATTCACGGTTACTTACTTTGGCCTTGTTCAGAAAAAGCGCCAGTGGCGGACCACTCACTGAAATCACACCGGTTAGAAAGCCGATAATAGCACCTGCCACCGGGTAAGCAATACCGGGCAAAGTCACACTGTTTCGGTTCGAATCTTTTAGTCCCAGTATGGCCAGAACAATAAAAAACGCACCGGAAATATGTACAAGTAAATTTTCGTTAGCCGATTTCAAAACCAATACTCCGGCCAGCGTAAACAGCCCGCCCGAGCCAATCAACATATAGGTTTGTTTATGAATCAGCTTTTGTTCTTTTTTCTGAACAACAATCAGCAACGAAGCAATAAAATTGCAGATCATCAAAACCGGGATAATCTCTTTGGGCGAATACCAGAATAAAAGCAAAGGCAGCGAGATAAGGGCAAAACCAAAGCCAGTTAATCCTTTAATCAGGCTCGAAATAATTACAATTATAATTGTCCAGATATTTATCATGACTTATTGGTTTAATAAAAACAATGAAGACGCTGCCGTAATAATCCATAACGAAATGCCCAGGGCAAAACTTTTAAATCCCGACTGTTTTATTTCGGAATAAGTAATATTAGAGCCGATTAAGAACAATGCAATGAGCATTCCCCGTTTTCCAAGCCAGGTAAAATGAACATAGCTGGTTTGCAAGCCCGGAAACAGGTTGGCAAAAACAATGGCCAGCACAAAAAGCAGAATAAACCATGGAAATTTTATGGATTGCTGTTTATCTTTTTTGCTGAACATGGCAATAATCAACGAAAGAGGAATTATCCATAACGCTCGTATCAACTTTACCGTTGTAGCAATTTGCAAGGCCTTTTCTCCGTAAGCTGCACCTGCGCCAACAACCGAACTGGTATCGTGAATAGCGATGGCTGCCCAGTTTCCAAACACTTCCTGACTTAGTCCGAGCTGATGACCGATAAAAGGGAACAAAAGCAGCGCAATGGCGTTCAGCGCAAAAACAACAATAAGGGCAAACGAATTCTGATAATCTTTACTTCCTAGTATCGGAGAAACGGCCGCGATGGCACTCCCTCCGCAAATTGCCGTTCCGGTGGCAATCAGAAGAGTCACATTTTTTTCAACCTTAAACAGTTTCCCTAGTAAAATACCTCCGGCCATTACCAGCGACACAGAAACAACCGTTTCAACAAATCCACTTTTCGATGCAGCAATTACATCATTCAAATTCATTCCAAAACCCAATAATACAACTGATGCCTGAAGTATTTTCGATGTGTAGTTATGAATGCTTCCTGATTTTAACCCAAGTAGCGAAAGAACGATGCCTGCTCCAAGAGCTAAAGCCGGCGAAACAAAGGGTAAAAAACACAAAAGAATAAATATTTTGTATATCCATGCTGATAAGATATTGTCTGTTTTCATGTGCTATATTTTCAGACAAATGTATCAGTAGCACATAACAAAAACAAATACTTATTTTTTATTCAGAATAACTAAAAGTTATAGATTGAAAGGAAATTATCGAATAATTCAACCTGTCTGCTTTCGTATCCCTGCTTAAAGGCAATACGAAATTTACGGTGAATTTCAAAATTGGTAACATTCAGTTTTACCAGACTTCGCATGTACAATTCTGTTGATACTGCCTTTTCTGAAATAATGGCTAAGCCATCGAAATCCTGAAGAAAATTCTTAATCGATTCGGTGCTTCCCAGGTGGATTAAGGTATTCAGATTTTCAAACTCAATTCCCTGCTCCATTAATTTGTGAGTAATCACCTCAAGTGTGCCCGATCCCTGCTCCCTTAAAATAAGAGGAAATTCCAACAGATCCTCTTTTCTGATCACCTTTCGTTTGGCATAAACACTGTTGGCTCCGGTAACAATAATCAATTCGTCGTCGAGAAAACTTTTATACCGGATACCCGATTGAGACGATTGATTTTCCACAAGCGCCATGTCCACTTTATTGTCGAGAAGCAACTGTTCCATTTCAAACGAATTCCCGTTTATTAAACGAATACGAATTTTAGGATAGCGCTTATGAAAGGAGGCAATCACTTTGGGAATTACATACTGAGCGATGGTTGAACTGGCGCCGATTATAAACTCACCGGAAATACTCTTATTCATTTGCCCCACTTCAAATTCGAGATCGCGATAGAGTTGGGCAATCTTTTTTAACGAGTTATATACTTTTTTTCCTGAAAGTGTGAGATAGATTTTATTTCCTTTTCGCTCGAAAAGCAGGGTGTTGTATTTATTTTCCAGCTCTTTTATGTGCCGGGTTACAGCAGGCTGACTGATATGTAAAAACTCTGCAGCTTTCGAAAAACTGAGGTTTTCAGCAACCGATAAAAATACAAGATCCCTGTAATCCATACTGCATTTCAATTATTTCAGCGTTTAATGCTTCTCTTTGATTTTATCTTCGCTAAGCAAGGTAAACAAAAGTACCAAACCAAGCAAAGCCACAAAAGCTCCCAGGTAATAAGCACCTTTCAATCCTTTCACCGAAAACCCGATGCCAATAATCAGCGGCCCGAGTGTTTGCCCCAAACGTATTACCATACCATTTATCGACATAAAAGCGCCGCGCTGATTTTCGATCGCCAGGTTGGCCAATACTGTTTGTAAACTCGGAATATTTAAAGCCTGAGCCGATCCGAAAATCAATACAGGGACAATGAACAGAATAATATTATTGATATTGGGCAGTAACAGGCAAACTACAGAATACAGGGCAAAAGCCATTTTTAACAAAGCCAAGCTGCCATATTTCCAACTCAATCGTCCTACCTGCGTAGCCAAAATAGCTGTGGTTATTGAACTCAATGAAAGTACCATTCCTATTTTTGCAGAATGCAAGTCGAATTTTTCAGTCAGTAAAAAGGGGACATAAGTTAAAAAGGCACCATAAAGAATCACAAAAGTTAGTGTACCTAAAATAAAAATGGCAATTACTTCCTTTCTCATGACACTAGTTGAAATGTCTTTTAAATACTTTTTAAAATCAGCGGGTTTCTCAATTTCCGGTTCTTCTATTCCGAAGGCCACAAATAATCCCACGGGGATGGCTACAAGCGGCATTAAAAACGGGTAATACCAGGCAATTCCTGCTAACGCCCCGCCAATTAAAGGGTACGAAGCCGTTGAAATGCTCAGCATACTCGCGTTGTATCCCATTGCCTGCGGACGTTGTTTGCCTTTATAGAAATCGGCAACCAGGGTAGTGTTTATCGATCCCAATGGAGCTGCTCCCACTCCCTGAACAATACGTAACAAAATGATATAATGAAAACTGTGGACAAAAAATATGGCAGATCCGGCGATTGCAAAAATGAATAAAGAAGGGATCAAAACAGGTTTACGTCCCACACGATCGGCAATAATACCTGCAATGGGAGTCAGAAAAACTCCCGGAAAGGTGAATGCACTGATCATTAGTGCTATTTGTCCACTTTTAAGATTAAGCGTTTTTGCAATACCGGGTAATGCAGGAGTGATGGTGGCCACTCCCATCACGGCTATCAGTGTAATACCAAAAATAACATGCAGTTTCCTGTCTTTTAATAATCCTTTTTCTCCCATAAACTTCTACATAATTCCTGTTCAAATTTGATTTGAACTGCTCAAAGCTACATAATTCATACTCATAAGCTGTATTATTGAATAAAATCGTGTAGTCGGAAGCTTTTCTTAACTGCCCGTTTATTTTTGTAATCCAGAGCAAAAAAAAAGGATGCAACCCCAAGCTGCACCCTTTTATTCTCTTTCTTAAACCTAACCCTCTTCTATTTTTTAAGGATCTTATCCAATACCAGGTCTTTATCCAGTTTTTTGGTACAGAAGAACCAGTCTTTGCAATCATCAACTTGCTCATCTTTACCTTCCATACGGTCTTTTGCAGTGCCACACGATCCGGCAGGAGAAATAATTACATCGTCGCCCGGACGCCAGTCGGCAGGAGTTGCAATATTAAATTCATCGGCAGCTTGTAATGCAATCAGCACACGGTAAAGTTCATCAAAATTCCTTCCCAGGCTAAGCGGGTAATAAATAATGGTGCGGATCACGCCTTTCGGATCGATAAAGAATACAGCGCGAACTGCTTTTGTTGTATCCTCGTTGGGTTGAATCATTCCGTATTTCTTGGCCACATTCATTGTTATGTCTTCAATAAGCGGAAAGTTAACCTCAACGTCTTTCATTCCCTTGTATTCAATTTTTTCTTTGATTGTACGCAGCCAGGCAATATGACTGTACAAACCGTCAACCGACAAACCAACCAATTTACAATTTGCTTCTGCAAACTGTTCTTCCATAGTTGCGAAAGTCATAAATTCAGAGGTACACACCGGTGTAAAATCGGCAGGGTGACTAAATAATATAACCCATTCACCGCTGTAATCAGAAGGGAAATTAATTTTACCCTGGGTTGTTACTGCTGTAAATTCAGGTGCTGCATCGCCAATACGTGGCATACTTACGACTTGTTGTTCTTGAGTTGTTTCCATCTTTATTTATTAGTTAATTCAACATTTATTAAAAGTTCCGTTTATCTGAAGGACAAAATCTTTCATTTCGAATCCTTCTATCTTTTTGTTTTTAAAATAATTCATCAGAATATCATTCAATTCTTCATCCACATAATCCTCAATTAAGTCGCATTCTATACAATATAAATGATGATGATGTTCCAGAACGCCATCGTAACGCATAACATCGCGCTCAGTCCTGACTCTTTTTACCAGATTGTTTTCAATTAATGTATCTAATACTTTGTAAACTGTTCCGGTGGCTATGCTGGGATGATTTTTGTGTATAAAATCAATAATATTTTCGGCCGTTGGATGATTATCCAGCTTATAAATAGCTTCTAAAATAGCTATCCTTTGAGGGGTTACTTTCAACCCTTTTTCTTTAATTCTTATGCCGATATCACTGATCTTATTTTTCATTAGCAGTTCTCAATTAAGACTGATTCTCCTTTAAGAACATATATCAAAAAAAAAGGTTCATGCACAAGAAGAAGATTCTTAAACTATAGACAATTCACGATATCATCGTAGCAATTATGCATTAGATTCATAAGCTTTAACTATGCTTCGGATAATTCAAATTATTATTGATGATAAATACTTTTAGCTATTTTTATGCCATGATAAACATTCAGGAAAAAATAAAAAGCACCTTACAAAATAAACTTCCGGGTTCAGCCTCGCATAAAAAAATGTTACCTCCCGGGCGGGTATTAAAAGCTGCCCCGAAAGAGCAAAACCAGATAAAAAAAAGCAGTGTATTGTTGTTACTCTTTATGGACAACAACGACCTTAAGGTGTGCCTGATAAAACGCCCCGCCCATATGAAACATCATGCCGGGCAAATTGCATTTCCTGGCGGACGCAATGAAAATGGAGAAACACTTGAGGAGACTGCGCTTCGTGAAACCTGGGAAGAAATTGGGATTGAACCCGAATCGGTTACCATTCTTGGAACCTTATCAAAATTTTATGTAGAAGTAAGCCACTTCGAAATTCTGCCTATTGTTGGTTGGATAGACGAAAAACCTTCTTTTAAATTAAACGATGCTGAAGTTGAAAAAACGATACTATTTCCCATCGAACTTTTCAAATCGCCTTTTCAAAATGTTCGAATGAAAACTATAACCGGCGATTTAGATGTTCCGTGTGTTAAATACAACCACGAAATTATATGGGGCGCAACGGCAATGATATTATCGGAGTTTACTGATATTTTAGCAACGATACAGGATTAATCGTAAAACGCCCACGATACTCCCAGCCTGAAAGTAGCGCGGTTCATTGGATAAGTTGGCGTGGTCATGTAAACACCATCAAGAAAGTGTGTGCCAACGTTCATATATTTAAAAAACACCTTGGTACGTTTTAAACGTAGCGTTGCATAAATATCGATGTAAGGATAATTTCCCAGTTCTGTTTCGTTCTGAAGATAAAATAATCCGGTCGACGGCGCATAAGCATCGGCATAATAAGCAGTATTATAACGTACATCAGCCCCAATTTGTGTAAACATCACCTTCGAAATGGTAAACTGGTAGTACGTAGAAACAAAGGCTGAAATCTCCGGAATATGAATAAATTCTTCGTTCGATGCTTTTTGCCAGAGTAAGCGCGTGCGGAAATGGAACCGGTTATAGTTAAAATCTTTATCGAGATATGCTGCTAACACAAGAATCTCTTCTCCGGTTTGATCCGGAATACCAAGGGTGTCGTTATAAATATAATTGTTGATGATAGAATATTTCGCACCAATTTCAAATTTGCGTTTGGGCATTTTAATACTACCTCCAACAGTCATTCTCTGTTCCATTTCCAAATCGTGACGCCATTGAATATGGTTTGAAATAAACTTCTCCTGAAAGTAATCAGGAACATTATTTTCAATGGCTCCGCTCAGATTTACAGAAGCTGTTGAATCGCCCCAGAATATAAATGGTTTCGAAATATCACCGTGGATATCGGTTTGCCCTAGGTTCCTGCCAAGAAAATATAATTTACCTTCGAAGTTCCAACGCCAGAATTTTCCGGTTTCACGGAATATACCCCCGCCTAAAAATGCTGATGAATATTTTATACCTGTTCTCTCAACATCCATTGTATCGTTAACCTGCTTCCAGGGCATCGATCCTCTGCTTAACTCATGTCCGATATATGCGCGCTTCCCGAAACTAAATTTCTTATTGGTATTCTCGTATTGCTTCAACTGAAGAACATTGGTTGTTCTGTTAAAGTTTATTCTATCGGTAGTATAATCGTCTCCAAAATAAATATTCTCAAAGAAAGTATTATCATCGTCTTCCTCTTCTGTAAATGTTTGCGTATTACGGTCGTGCTGGAAACTATATAAAACTCCAACTAATGGAATAAACGTTTCATCCCCCTCTTCCTCGCCTTCAATAAACTTACCCAGTCGATACTCTCCATTGGCAAAATAAGCCCTATTAGTCAATTTTGACGTAGATGAATTTAAATTCGTACTCCAGTAATCAGGATCTTCTTCACCGTTCAACCAATCCTTTTCATCGTTAAGCCCACCGTTTTCATTATTCTGAACCATATTAGAAATAAG
>OY781970.1:112500-642500 GCA_963677525.1 uncultured Draconibacterium sp. | reverse complement strand
ATGGCAACTAACGGTAAGGGTTGCGCTCGTTATGGGACTTAACCCGACACCTCACGGCACGAGCTGACGACAACCATGCAGCACCTTGTAAGAAGTCCCGAAGGAAAAGACTGTTTCCAATCTATGCATCCTACATTTAAGCCCAGGTAAGGTTCCTCGCGTATCATCGAATTAAACCACATGTTCCTCCGCTTGTGCGGGCCCCCGTCAATTCCTTTGAGTTTCAACCTTGCGATCGTACTCCCCAGGTGGATCACTTAATGCTTTCGCTCAGCCGCTTACTGTGTATCGCAAACAGCGAGTGATCATCGTTTACGGCGTGGACTACCAGGGTATCTAATCCTGTTCGCTCCCCACGCTTTCGTGCCTCAGCGTCAATCATGGCTTAGTAAGCTGCCTTCGCAATTGGCGTTCTGTGTCATATCTATGCATTTCACCGCTACACAACACATTCCGCCTACCTCAACCATATTCAAGACTCGCAGTATCAATGGCAATTTTACCGTTAAGCGGCAAGATTTCACCACTGACTTACAAGCCCGCCTGCGCACCCTTTAAACCCAATGAATCCGGATAACGCTTGCATCCTCCGTATTACCGCGGCTGCTGGCACGGAGTTAGCCGATGCTTATTCCCATACTACCGGCAAGCTCTTACACGTAAGAGTGTTTCTTGGTATGGAAAAGCAGTTTACAACCCATAGGGCCGTCATCCTGCACGCGGGATGGCTGGTTCAGGCTTGCGCCCATTGACCAATATTCCTCACTGCTGCCTCCCGTAGGAGTCTGGTCCGTGTCTCAGTACCAGTGTGGGGGATAATCCTCTCAGAACCCCTAATGATCGTCGCCTTGGTGAGCTGTTACCTCACCAACTAGCTAATCATACGCATGCCCATCTTGTACCGCCGAAACTTTAATTACTAAACCATGCGATTCAGTAATACTATGAGATATTAATCCACGTTTCCATGGGCTATCCCTCTGTACAAGGCAGGTTGCATACGCGTTACGCACCCGTGCGCCACTCGTCAGCTTCCCGAAGGAACTGTTACCGTTCGACTTGCATGTGTTAAGCCTCCCGCTAGCGTTCATCCTGAGCCAGGATCAAACTCTCCGTTGTAAATATAAAAAGTTTAAATATCCTTCGCTCCAGGTTTACTTGTCTCTCAGAAATTAACAAAGTTGTTTTTAAATTTTAACCTTGCTTTTTTGTGCTTCAAAATTTTAAAGAACTTGCGTAAAAAAACCAGCACCTTAACTTTTACCTCTTAATGCCGGCCAATTACTTTTCTAATATCTTTTACTGGCAATCTCTTCTTCCTATATTCTTCTCTTCTTTTGCCAGAACTTGTTTCCCTTCCAACGGGGCGACAAAGGTAATCACTTTTTCAAAACCTCCAAAACTTTTTTAAAGTTTTTTCAAACTTTATTTTTATCGTCTCTCCCTGCTTTGACGTAACTTTCAGTGCCGTTCCACCAGCCTTCCGGTTACCCGTTTTTACTTCCATCATTTCCCCTGAACGTTGCTTTATTTTTCAAAAGCGGGTGCAAAAGTAAGTATCATTTTTTAATCTCCAAATTCTTTTCGATTTTTTTTGAAACTTTTTTTTAAAACCTTCCGGGGAGTCGGAATATGATATCCTTTCTCTCCTTCCGGCCCCTGCACCTCTGCCGTTCCTTTTTCATCATTCTAATGAACTTCGCTTCTCTCAAAGCGGCTGCAAAAGTAAGCAAGAGTTTTAATCTTGCAAGCTTCTATAACAAAAAAATCAGAAGAAAGTTCAGGATAAAATCTCAACTCGCTGATTCCCTGACATAAGGCAATTAATAAATTTTTAGCGCAGCGGATTTAAATAGGCAATACACTTGACCTCCCGGGTTTAAACTCATACTTTTTTGTGAGGCTTCGGTAACCTCGACTATGATGTTTTCGCCCACATCGACCACACAAAAAGCCAGGCCGTCTTTTAAAAATACATCTTTTATAGTGCCTTCTACCTGGTTGCGCAGTGAAATATTAGGCACCAGTTCTTTCGAAAGGGTGATATTCTCTGGTTTGATCAACACTTTTATTTTCTGGTTCACTTCTACCCGTTTGCCGATCGTTTGCGTTAAAGCTTGTATTTGAAGATTACTTTTACTGCTCTTCAGCAAAACCATATTCTTCGATTCGAGATGCGCAAACACCGACAGATGGAGAATGTTATACCAGCCAGACTGATGCATAAGTTCCATGTTGGCATGATCGTTAATCAACTCATTGAACTTTCCATGCCCCTGTAACCGACCATTTTTCAGAAGTAATAAATTATCGGTCAGGCTTAAGATATCAGGCAGATCGTGGCTCACCAGTAAAATTGGAAGAGAAAATTTCTGATGAACCTTATTCAAATAGGGAATAATTTCTTTGCGAAGGTTTACATCGAGTGCCGAAAACGGCTCGTCCATCAACAATATTTTCGAACCACTGATAATGGCACGCCCAATTGCGGCACGTTGTTTTTCCCCTCCGGAACACTGTTCGGGTTTCTTATTTAATAAATGTGCGATCTGCAAAGTTTCAACCACCTCATCGAAAAGCTCCTGATCGGGATTCTTTTCTCCGTACAACAAGTTCTTCTTTATAGTATAGTGAGGGAAAAGTCGTTCGTCCTGAAAAACGTAACCAACTTTCCGCTGCCTTATTTTAACGTTAACCTTATTATTAGTATCAAGAAGTGTGTCTCCATTCAGATGAATACAACCGGAATCAGGTGTAACAATTCCGGCAATAGAATTCAGCAAACTGGTTTTTCCATGGCCAGACGGTCCAAATATTCCTGTAATGCCGTTCGGGATCTCAGCTTTTACATCGAGCGCAAAATCATTTCGCTTCAGTTTTATATGGAAACTCAATGCCGGTTTCATGCCGTTTTACTTTTAATTACACGTCGGTTTAGGAATTCGGCAGCGATCATTGCCAGCAACGATAATATAACAGACACTACAACCAAACGCATGGTTGAAGCTTCTTGTCCGGGCACCTGCATTTCTGAAAATATAGCCAGCGGAAGTGTTTGAGTCTTTCCTTCAATGTTTCCTGCAAATGAAATGGTTGCTCCAAATTCGCCCAGACTTCTTGCAAACGAAAGAATGAATCCGCTGATCACTCCAGGCAATGCCAACGGAAGCGTAATAGTAAAAAATACTCTGAGGTTGGAAGCTCCCAAAGTACGAGCAGCCTCTTCCAGTTTCTGATCGACCAACTCAATCGATAAACGAATGGAGCGCGTTACCAATGGAAACGACACAAAAATGGCAGCGATTACCGCCGCATAAAATGAAAAGGCGATTTGAATTCCGAATATTTCGTAAAAGAATTTGCCGATGAATCCGCGGTTTCCGAAAACCAGTAATAATAAATAACCGGTTGTAATGGGAGGTAAAACCAGTGGCAAATGAATGATTCCCTCGACCACCGACTTGCCGAAAAACTTCTTACGGGCTAAAAACAAGCCCACAGCTATTGCCAGCGGCAAGGTTATTGCAGCACAAATTAGCGCAACACTTAATGATAATTGTATTGCCGACCACTCGCTTGCTGTATATTTAAAAAGCTCACTCAATCTTAAATCCGTGTTTTATCCAAATGTCTTTTGCTTCCTTTGAGGTCAGAAAATTATAAAAAAGCTTGGTTTGTTCGTTGTTTTTGTTCTTTAAAATGGAGGCGTAGAATCCAATTGGCAGATGCAGATCGTCAGGAACAATGGAAACGATCTTTACTTTCTTAGATTTCAGTGCATCGGTTTTGTACACAATTCCCATTTCTACTTCGCCCAATTCTACTATCATTAATGCCGAGCGCACATCTTTTGCAGGTAAGATCCGGTCGCTTAAAGCTTCAGCATAACCACCACTCTCAATTGCTTTCCAGGCATAATCGCCCGCCGGCACATGTTTCGGATCGCCAATTGACAAACGGCCTTTAAACTTTTCCGGAAAATCATCCAAAAATGAAATGGTATCTGTTTCACTATCTAAAGGAACGATAACGGCCATTGAAGTTCCAGCAACTTTCTCTTTTGATTCAGGAACAACCAAATCCAAATCAATAAGGTAATCCATCCACTTTTCGTTGGCAGAAATATAAACTGTAGGTTGAGCTCCCTGTTCAATTTGACGGGCCAATGTTCCCGACGAGGCAAAATTAAGTTTAATGTCGACGTTATTTTCTGATTTGTAGATTTCGGCCAGCTCGGTAACAACATTTGTTAACCCGGCTGCACTGAAAACCAAAAGTTCTTCCGACTGTTTTTTCTGCGATTTTTGTGAACATCCAAAAAACATGAACACTATTAATATATATAGGAATGCTTTTCTCATCGTTTTACGTATGCTAAAGTTATACCAATTCTGAAAAAGATTTTATTACCCGGTAACAAAATAAAATCATTATTAAGTTGAAAGGAAACAGTTAGAGCGGCTTTTCTTCAGACAAAGTAGCTTCACAAAATTCTTTCAGGACCTCTGTATAACCAAGCATTCGTGAAAGTTCATCGCGTGTAGGTTCCAGTGTTTCCAAAGCTTCCAGCGAGCAGAAATTCATAAAACGATTTATAAACCGGGCTTCAACATGAAACGCTTCCGGGATTTCCATTTTCTTACCAATTTGTTTTAACATTGCTGTAATCCCTGAATGTTCGGGCATTTCTCCTGTACTTGTAATTAAAGCCGTTATATAATTCTCAACTGCCATACTCAGCAAATTATATACAACCATACTGCCCAGTTTTTCTTTTTTAAAAGAACCAACAGCAACTTTGGTATAGCTGTTCGCATCATCAAAATACTTGTTCCAGTTTGCCATAATTTCAAATTTTTGTTATTCCCGACTTCGTTTATATTATTAACTGTAATCCCAGCGAAACGTAATCGCCCGGATACTTACTGTTTTTAATGTAGCGGTTCTTTGTTCCGTCGCCGGAATGATGAATATAATGAATATTCACTTTCACCTTCTTTTTTGTTGAGATGAGATTTACGCCCACATCCAGTTTTTCATCCGTGCCGTTGAAATACGAAGCATCTCCAAAGTTTTCATCGCCCTGAAACGTTTCAAACATTGCTGTGGGTTCCAATACCCAATTCTTTTCCAGGAAAATGTTGTAGCCGGCGCGCACCATAAAACAGTCGGCGTTATATTCGAGGTTGTTCTTTCGAATCAAATGATTGTATTCGCCATTGATTTTCAGATGACCGAGATAAATTGTTACATCGGCGCTTACTGATTGTGAACTTTTAAAAACATCGGTTTTACCTTGGGTAGAGAAGCCCAATCCAAAAGTTGCACTGGTTTGTTTTTTCAGCAGGTTGTTCGAGAAACAATATTTGTATTTCGAAAATTCCTTATCGCCAAAGTTGAGCATAAAATGCCCGAGTAAAACCGGCGACCAGTTTGTTTCCATAATACTCACAGCATCCTGACGATTGATAAGAACTACATTATATATAAGCGTTTGTTTTCCCAAATCGCCTAAACCTCCAAGATTTATTCCGGGACTGATTCCGTTAGCTTTCCCGGTTACAAACTGGCGCAGGTAGCACGAGTTCTCCGCTTTATCGAGCGAACTGGTATTCCAGGGCGAAGTTGTTGATTCACGACTTAGATGTGGGAGCAAATAACCACCCGTTATATTCAGCCAATTACTTTCAGGTAGAAGATCGTAAGTAAAATAGGCACTCCACACCGCGATTGCTCCGGCATTCACTACTCCTTTTGTAGATGAAAAACCATCTTTTGCCAGGTTATCGAATGAAAACATTACATCGTAAGACAATTCGGGCAATACTTTTCCTTTTACTCCAAAACGACCTCGTCTGAAATACGAAGCAAAACGACTGGCAGCTTCTGTGTCATCGGTGGTTACACCCTGGCTGGCCACATTCCAAAACTGCACTTTTAAATAAGGAGTAATGGTTGGCTTGAACGGTTTTTCCTGAACGGTTTTTCCAGCCGTGGCCACAAAAGTAGCAAATAGCAGTATCAAGAGTATTCCTTTAAATTTCATTGTTTGTAGGTTAAATGTTCGACGAAATCAAACTTTTTACCTCGTTGAATTGCAGGTCGCGCTTTAACTCGGTCGACAATTTTTTAATTTTTGCAACAAGAATGGCCAGTTCGTTTTTAGGAAGGAATATATTTCGTTTTTGCAGCATCTCGTCCACTGCACCCATTCCAGAGTGTTTTCCGATAACCAACTCGGTTTGTCGGCCAATTTCGTTTGGATCAAATGGCTGATATGAAAGTGGATTTTCTTTTAGGCTGCGGCAATGAATTCCGGATTCGTGCGAGAAAACCAAGTCTCCCGACACCGGTTTCGATAGTGCTAACTTACGCTCGGAAGCCTGTTCCACCAGTTTCGAAAGCTGCACCATTTTTTCACCTTCGAAATTAAAATCGTAACCGCAGGAATATTTCAGGGCAAAAGCCACTTCTTCCAAACAGGCATTTCCGGCACGTTCACCCAAGCCATTTACCGTAAGGCTTACACTTTGTGCGCCCGATTGCAAAGCTACAACATGGTTGGCAGTTGCCATTCCCAAATCGTTGTGCCCATGAAACTCAAAATCTACATCGGCAAAATCGCTGCTTAACCGTGTAAACAGATTCTGTGTAGAAAGTGGATTTAGAATTCCAACGGTATCGGCAATTCGCACACGTTTAGCACCGTACAAAGTAGTTAGATAGATGTATTCTTTAAGGAAATCGTAATCGGCACGCGAAGCATCCTGCGCACCAACAGCCACAAATTCGAAATGGTTTGTGGCAAAATTCATGATCTCGGGTAGGTTTTTTCGCACCCAGTCGCGCGACTTCCCAAGCGTATCAAGTTGTATGTCGGAAACCGGAAACGAAAGGTTGACCCTTTTTGCTCCTGTAGCCATGGCAGCTTCCAGATCGTTGAAAGTTGCCCTGCACCAGCAGGTTGAAGCGAAGGAAAATCCCTGGTTGATCAAACAGTGAATGTCGCTCTGCTCTTTTTCGCCCATGGCCGGTGTACCGATCTCTAATTCGGGCACGCCAATTTCATCAAGCTTTTGAGCAATTTCGAGTTTCTCTTTCAATGAAAATACTACACCCGGAGCTTGTTCTCCGTCACGCAGCGTAGTGTCGATCAAATATGGGAACTTCTCATCCTTCATAATATATAATTGTTATTGGTTTTCAATCCGATAAAAGCACCCCCGACCAAAGCCGGGGATAAAAAAGTTGAAGTTTGATTAGTTCTGGTTCCCTGTTAGAGGGGAAAATCGATTGAGCTCAACAGTTTAACTTACTCGCTTATAAGATATTCCTCAACAGCTTCCCCCTCTTCCAGTGCATCTAATATCTCGTCGATTTTTTCCTCGTTAATACCACCGTACCAATAGTTATTCGGGTGAACAACCATTACCGGTCCCTGTGAGCAAACATTTAAACAAGCGGTGGAAGAAACCGCGACGTCCATGCCGCGGTCGTTACATTCTTCCATTATATATTGAATTAAATCGGATGCTCCGTTTTTGTTACAATAACCTTTTGCATCGCCGGCAACCCGGTACGAGTTGCATACTAAAATGTGAAATTCTGGTTTTTTCATGATTCAATTTCATTAGACGGAAGTCCGAAGACGGAAGTCCGAAGATTTATACTTTCTTGATTTTTTACTTACATTTTCCGCTGCATCCTGGGATTTTATCCACTTCGCAGGTGCAGGTTTGTACTGCTATTCCAATTATATCGAATTGTTCTTTGGGCTTTTCACCGATTTGAACGGTGTACAGCTTGTCACAATCCTCCAGTTTTTCTTTTACTGTTGAAAATCGATCGGATGAAAATTTATGATCGGCAACCGGCTGACCTTCTCCGCTGCAATACGAGTCAACTTCGCGTGTTTCCACGAGTTTCATTTCATCGCCTTCCACGTCGTACACATCAAAGCGGGTGGCTTTTCCAAAGTGCTGATCTACTTTTTCTCCGTTACTTGTTGTTACAGCTATTCTCATTACTAATTAATATTATATCGTATTCTTTCTTTTTCAAACTGCTCTTACTTGCGCTCCAATGAACTTTCCCTCTTTTATCCAGACCGGAACGTGGAGCGCGGTTTCGTACTTTATTTCTCTCCCGGGGCGTTGCCCCGGGCTATTAAGGTTTCGCCCTTTCAGGGCTTTATCCGCAACCGGTTCCTTTTCCCGAACATTCAGATCCACAGGCAAAAACATCCGATTTTTTGAGTGTTCGGAGTTCTTTTCCTTTATAAACAGCATCCAAACCTTCATCGATCAAACCGGTCATTTCAACGATCTTAATTCCTGCACGGCCAATAATCGACGATGGCGATGGTCCGATTCCGCCAACGAGCAAGGCCCTACAATCATCGATCACATCAGCCAGTACTGCCCAACGACTATTTCCCGCTCCTGGTTTGGGTGTTGCACGTTGTTCAACCAAACGATAGCCATTTGGAGTCTCTTTGAAAATATACAACTGAGTTGCTTCTCCCAAATGCTGGTTTACCAGTAATCCTTCGTTACTTGCAACTGCCACGTATGGTTTTGTGGTGTCTACATTCACCGATAGTTTCGATACTTCCGACAAAATTTGTTTTGCTTCTGCATCGTCTTTTCCCAATAATCCCACAGCATCGGCACGGCAACGGGCACAGTGTGTCATTGGTGGTAAATATTCTTTTATCTGGCTCTGTAATTCTTTCATCATTTTTGGAGAAGGCTCTTCCAAATCTTCAAAAGGAGTTCCTTCAACCGGGTAAAGCGGAATGGTATTCATTAGATCTACCCCGAATTTTTGCATTTCGCGGGCAACGTCAACCACAACATTGTCGTTAATTCCGGGAACTACAATGGTATTCACTTTTACTGTGATACCTGCACGTTTCAAGGCACGGATGGCTTCCATCTGGTTTCTCAGCAAGATTTCGGCAGCCTGTTTCCCAAAATACCCGCGTTTTTCGAAACGTACCCATTTGTATATTTTCGATAAGGTTTCAGGTTCGGTACCATTCAAAGTAATGGTAATATGGCTCACCTTCAATTCTGCCAGTTCTTCTACATAAGGCAATACGTTCAATCCGTTCGATGAGAGACAAAGAATCATATCAGGGAACTCATTCCGGATCAAATGCAAAGTTTTCATGGTTTGGATAGGATTGGCAAACGGATCGCCGGGGCCTGCAATACCCACCACCGACAGATTTGGCATTTTTTCTTTCAACCTGATTGTGTAGGCCAAAGCCTGTTCAGGCGACAAAACTTCGCTGGTAACGCCCGGGCGGCTTTCGTTTACACAGTCGTATTCGCGTTTGCAATAGTTACAATGAATATTGCATTGTGGAGCTACCGGAAGATGCACCCTTGCATATTTTCCTTTTGCACCTTTGTTGAAACAGGGATGTGTTTTAATGTCAATCATGTCTCTTATTTTTTGATGGAAGCGCGAAGCACGAAGTTGGAAGCAGAACCTGCAACCTGTAACCTGCAACCTCTTTTAATTTTTACTTTGAACTTTAAACTCTGAACTACATATATTTATAGCCTACCGGCGAATTACTTTGTTTGTGTTCAATCAGTGCGTTCACTACTTTGTCGAATAGTTCCTGCGTTCCTGAATATCCGAGGTGTTTTATGCGTTGTCCGCCAACACGATCATGAACCGGGAAACCAACCCGAACAATCGGGATGTTCAGTTCGCGGGCGATGTAGTAGCCTTTGCTGTGCCCAATCAGAATATCAGGTTTATTTTCAAGGCTCCACTCGCGAATACTTTCAAAATCGTATCCTTCGCGAACCACTACTTTATCTTTATTTTCAGGACAATATTTTTTTATTTCTTCCTCCAGAATACCGCTTTCGCCGCCCGTTGCAACAAGGCCCAGTTCAATTCCGATTTCATCGAGGAAAGCTGCCATGGCTACTACAAAATCTTCTTCGCCATAAACCACCGCTTTTTTGCCAAAGGTGTATTTATGTGCATCAACATAAGCATCTACCAGGCGACCGCGCTGTTTGGTATATTTTTCCGGAATTTCGTTACCCGAAAGATTTTTAAGCTCTTCAAAAAAGGCATCGGTTTGCGTGATACCAATTGGCATAGGCATATTTAATAATGGCACGTCCATTTCATTTTTCAGGAACTGTGCCCCGGTGCGCGACAATTTTTTGTTTTTTACGCGACCCGACAATTTCCCTCTGTTCAGAATGGTACCGAATTCGATACTTGCTTTGGCAGAACCACTTTTTACAACAGCCTCTTTTGCTGTTCCACCTTCGGGAATTCGGTGATAAGTATCCCAAACCGGGTTGTCGAGGCTTTCAGAATAATCTGGCATCATAATGTGTTCCAGCGAGAAGTCGGCCATTATTTCTTTCAGCAAACGCAAATCTTCGGTTGAAACAAAACCGGGAAAAAGATTTACATGATTTTGCGAAAGGTCTTTTTTTGCGAAACGTTTTACCACACTGGATACCGCTTCGTGGAAACCATCAATGTGCGTTCCCTGGTAACTGGGCGTTGAAGCCATTACAAAATCTGTGTCGACTTCGGGGTGTTGTTCAAGAAAATGGTGTAAAAAGAGGCTAACATCGTCGCCAATGGTTTCGCTCAAACAGGTTGAGGCAATACCGATAATCTCCGGTTTATATTGATTGATAATATTAAGGACAGCCAACCTGAAGTTTTCATCTCCACCAAAAATGGTAGCATCCTGGGTGAAATTCGACGAGGCAATGTCGATGGGCTCTTTGTAGTGAGAAATAAGGTAGCGGCGAATGTAAGTTGCGCAACCTTGCGAGCCGTGAATGAGCGGAACGCAGCCTTTAAATCCTTTGTAGGCGATGCTGGCTCCCAGTGGCGAGCAAAGTTTACAGGCATTCTGTGTTGCCTTGTAACTTTCTTTTGCTTTTGGTACTGAATTGATTTCAAACATCCGATTTTGTTTTAAGTCAATATATTTTCCGATTCATTAAAGGGTCCCCCTTTCTAAAAACACAATTACGGCCTGTAACTAACCGATTTTGTGTTGCTTATCATTTCACGAACTTCCACACCGGACTGGTAACCGATGCGTAAACTTCTTTCGCAAAATTCATCATGCCGACATAGCCGGCCAGTGCTTCTTTTCTTTCGTGGTTGTGATCGCAAAAACCAAGGCCAAGTTTATGAGCAATAGGGCGTTCTTTCACACCGCCGATAAACAGGTTGGCGCCGGTCAGCTTCACAAATTCTGAAAGTTCATTTGGATTGGAATCATCAACAATGATGGTTCCCTCATCACACAAATCTTTCAGGAGTTTATAATCTTCTGCATTTCCGGTTTGCGAGCCAACAACAACTGTTTTCATACCCAGCAAACGCAATGCTTTTACCAGCGAGATAGCTTTAAAAGCACCCCCCACATAAATGGCAGCTTTTTTACCTTCCAGCTTTTCGCGGTAAGGTTGCAGCGCAGGTAATAATTTTGAAATTTCGTTGGTAACCAATTCGCGGGCCTTGTCCATCATTTTATCGTCTTTGAAAAACTTGGCCACTTCGTATAAAGCTTCCGACATGTCTTCGATCCCGAAATAGGAAACTTTCATAAAAGGAATATCGTATTTTTCCTTCATCTCTTTGGCCAGGTGCATGATGGAACCCGAACACTGAACCACGTTCAGTGAAGCTTTGTGTGCACGGCGAATATGTTCTACGCGACCATCGCCGGTCATACACGAAACCAGTTCAACACCCAGTTTCTTGTAATATTCAGCCAATATCCACAACTCACCGGCAAGGTTAAAGTCGCCAAGAATATTAATTGAATATTTTGAAGGTGTGTAGTCATTCTTTGTACCAACTAATTTCGACAGTGCTTCGCACGCAATTTTATAACCATCTTTTTTGGTTCCGTTAAAACCTTCCGACATTACCGGAATAACATCGATGCCTTTTTCTTTGGTAACCTGACGGCAAACCGCTTCCACGTCGTCGCCTATAACTCCGATAATACAGGTTGAAAAAACAAAGGCTGCTTTTGGTTTGTGTTTGTCGATTAATTCAACAAGGGCATGATACAATTTCTTTTCACCACCAAAAACCACGTCTCTTTCTTGCAGATCGGTGGTAAAACTCAGGCGGTGTAACTGTGGCCCCGACGAAAGCGAACCGCGAATATCCCAGGTGTACGAAGCACAACCAACCGGTCCGTGAATAACGTGCAGCGCATCGGCAATTGGATAAAGCACCACGCGCGATCCGCAAAAAACACAAGCCCGTTGCGAAACTGATCCGGCTAAACTCTTTTTACCACAAGAGATTTCTGCTGTATCGGTTCCTTTTGTAACGATTTGGTCTTGACGTTCTTTTAAAAATTGAGCCATAGAATTGAAATTTGATTGACATTTCGAAAAAGGGAAGGTTGAGAAACCGGGTTTTAGCAACAGACTTCTCACCTTTATTCCCCAGGTCGAAATGACATTTTGAATTAAATATTGCAACTACATAACTAGTTCGAAAGATTCTTCCGGAGCTGTGGCGTCGATGTTATCCATAATAGCACCCAGAATTTTTTCCAGGATGCGGATACCTCCGGTGTACCCCACTGTTGGGAAGTAACTGTGACCAATACGGTCGAGGATTGGGAAGCCCATTCGTACGAAAGGAATACCTTCGTCGCGTGCAATGTGTTTTCCGTAAGTGTTACCTATCAACAAGTCAACCGGCTCGTTTTTGATCCACTGGTGCATCAGGAACATATCGGCCTGTGCCCCGTTTTTCACTTTAGCTTCAGGAACCTTGTCGCCAAGGATTTCAGTAATACGTTTTTCGAAACGTTTACCCGGAGTTCCCGAAACAACATAAACAGGTTTCATATCGAGAGCAACCAGGAATTCAGTTAACGGGATCAACGTATCAGGATCGCCCCACAATGCCACACGTTTTCCGTAGAAATACTGGTGCATATCGGTAATAACATCCATTAAACGACCACGTTCTTCTGAGATAGACTCAGGAATAGAAACTTTACCGGCAGTTGAAAGTGCCTGGATAAAACGGTCGGTTGCCTGTAACCCGATTGGCACGTCAGTCATGGTAAACGGTACTTTACATTTGTTATCGAGTGCGATAGCGGCAGCTTTCGATGCCCATTCACCCATAGCAACGGTCTTCATACTGTTGCCCATGCTTGACATTTCTTCAATGGTAGTTCCGCCTTTCGGATACATCTGGAATTTTCCGGTCATTGGCGTATCTACTACGTCTGATGTATCAGGAAGCAGGACAGTTTTAATATCCATCAAGCCGGCCATTCTTTTTAACTCGCGCATATCAGCCGGTTCTACCCAACCTGAAAGCATGTTTACCTGGCGTAATTTCTCATTTGTATTGAATGCGAAATATTTTACAAAAGCCTCAAGCATGTTCGAATAACCTGTAACGTGCGATCCGACATAACTTGGTGTTGATGCCTGAACCACATGTTTTCCTTCAGGTATTCTTCCATCGTCTTTAGCTTTTCCTACTATCTGACCAAGGTCGTCACCAATAGTTTCCGACAAACATGTTGAATGAACAGCGATAATTTCCGGTTCATAAATTCCAAAAATATTATCGATAGCCTGTAACAGGTTAGCTTGTCCTCCGAACACCGATGAACCTTCGGTAAACGAACTGGTTGCAGCCATGATCGGTTCTTTGTAATGACGAGTCAATGTACTTCTGTGATAGGCACAGCACCCTTGCGAACCGTGGCTGTGTGGTAAACAACCGTGCACTCCCAGTGCCGCATACATGGCGCCAATCGGCTGACAGGTTTTCGCCGGGTTAATAGTCAGCGCCTTTCTTTCTTTTACTTCTTTTGGTGTATGTCTTAGTAACATAATTTTTCCTCCTTTTAATTAAGCGTCAACAGTTACACTTCCCACAATCTCAGGTTCGTGTTTCCACGGTGTATCAACCAGTTTCCAAATATCGGTTGCCAGCATACGTTCCATTTCCTTGTAGAAATTAATGGCGCCTCCAAATGCAGCATAAGGGCCACCATAGTCGTAAGAGTGAAGCTGTTTCAACGGCACTCCTAATTTCTGAACCACATATTTTTCTTTGATACCTGCACAGAAAACAGCAGGCTTGTAAAATTCTATGAGTTTTTCAGTCTCCCAGTGGCTTACATCGTCGATAGCCAAAGAGTTTTTAAGCATCTCAGGCATCATACCTTTGTATTCTTTAAAAGCATAACCTTCTTTCTCCAAAGCTTCTTTTTTCGCCACCAGGTCGTCGCGGAAATGATCTTCATCTTTTGTAATCGTAAGATCAGGGATGTTACGTGAATCGGCATCAATTTTAATGTCTGGAATCACTTCACGTCCTTCATAGTCGTCGCGGTGAGCGAACTCGTAACCGGCAGAAACCGTTTTCATTCCCAGTTCAGCAAATAAATCCTGATAATGGTGTGCACGCGATCCACCTACGAACATCATAGCCACTTTGCCTTCCAGTTTTGGACGGACTACATCGGCAACTTCTTTCACCTTTTTAAACTCACGCTCAATTACTTCTTCTACCTTAGCTGTAAGCTCTTTGTCGCCAAAGTAATCAGCAATTTTGCGCAGTGATTTTGCTGTTGATTCTGCTCCAATAAAGTTCACCTTAATCCATGGAATACCGTATTTTACCTCCATCATTTCAGCAATGTAGTTGATGGAACGGTGACACATTACCATGTTCAAATCGGCAGTGTGCGAGTAAGCAAAACTTTTTACGGTTGAGTTTCCACTATAAGTAGAAAGGAGTGTAATTCCACATTCTTCAAAAATTCTTTCAATTTCGAAAGCATCACCACCAATGTTATACTCTCCCATCAGGTTCACCTGGAATTTTCCGGTACGTTCGCGGTCTTCGTTACCTACAACGTGTTCAAATATTCCGTTGTTGGCAATGTGGTGACCGGCCGACTGAGATACCCCACGGTAACCTTCGCAGCTAAATCCAAATACGTTACAATCTCCCAACTCAGCCTTCATATCGCGGGCAACCGAGTGAACATCATCACCAATCAATCCCACCGGACAGGTAGAAAAAATACTGATAGAATGTGGATGAAACAATTCGTATGCTTCGCGAATGGCTTCCTTCAATTTCTTTTCACCACCAAACACGATGTTCTCATCCTGCATATCAGTTGAAAAACAATAAGGCATAAAGTTTTCCTCGCCCTCAGCAGGCCTGGTTTGGTTACGACGTGTAAGCCAGCTGTAAAAACCACAACCAATAGGGCCGTGAGTAAGGTTAACCGTGTCGCGTGTAGGTCCAAGAACCACCCCTTTACATCCTGCGTAGGTACAACCACGGTGAGTAATAATTCCTGGAATTGTGCGGATATTAGCTTGAATTTCCTTCTTTTCTTCAGGATTGTTTACTACAATTGATTTTGACCTTTTCTTGGCTACTTTTCTGGGATATTTTGCAAGAATCTCCTCTTTTAATTGAGAAGGATCGGGCAATCCGTTTGTATAATCTTTTTTATTCGGCATAATTTTGTCTTTTTAATTAAAGAATTGTAGTCCCTGTTTCGCCGGTACGAACCCGGAATGCATCATCCAACGGAAGGACAAAGATTTTTCCGTCTCCTGGGGCAGGTGTCTGATTAACTTCGATAATCGTATCAATTGTTAGTTGAACATTGTGGTCGGAAACCGCAATATTAAGTACTCGCTGAGGTCTCAGCCGGGGTTCTTTACCAAGGTGGGTAAGTGCTTCAGGCATATCCTGTTTTGCACCTTCCATAACCTGGGCATCCCAAAAGCCTTTTCCGCGTCCGAAAACCTTTCCGGTTGCTGTCATTGAGGTAATGCCAGCCGCAGTTAAAGCTCTTTTTGTTGCATTCATTTTATCGATCCGAATGATCGCCATTACAATCTTCATAGTCGTCTGATTTTAAGATTATAATTCTTTTGTTCCACGGCTAATGGTGTATGCCTCTTCTACTGTGGTAACAAATATTTTCCCATCTCCAAATGCGCCTTTCGGCTCGGTGCGTGCAGCTTCCATTATGGTGTTAATAGCGAACTCTTTATCTTCATCTTTAACCACCATTATCAACATTTCTTTAGGAAGTTCGTCGTATGTAATATCTCCGATTTTAATACCACGCTGTTTACCTCTACCCACCACCGGAATCTTAGTAACTGCGATGTATCCTGCTTCGAACAGGGCTTTTAATACTTTACTTGATTTCTCAGGACGGATAATTGCTCTTATCATTAACATAACTACTAAATTTTAGATGATTAATTATTCTGGTTAATTAGTTTGCGATACCAAAGTCGATCAATAATTTCTCTAATGCTTCTATTTCAAGAGGATCAGGAATTACTTTCATTTCGTTAGCATCGATCTTTTTAGCCAAAGCACGATATTCGTTAGCTTGCGGGTGTTCCGGTGCAAACTCGATAACTGTTTTACGGTTAATCTCAGCTTGCTGAACCATGTTGTCGCGAGGGACGAAATGAATCATTTGAGTTCCAATTGCTTTTGCCAATTCCTCAATCATTTCCTGCTCGTTCTCTACCTTACGCGAGTTACAAATAAGACCTCCCAGACGTACAGTACCGGTTTGTGCATACTTCTTAATACCTTTACAGATGTTGTTGGCTGCATACATTGCCATCATCTCTCCAGATACTACAATGTAAATTTCTTCAGCTTTTCCATCGCGGATAGGCATTGCGAAACCACCACATACAACGTCACCAAGTACATCGTAGAAAGTATACTCAGTTTCGTATTTTTCGTCCCAGGCACCTAGCTGCTCTAAAAGGTTGATAGAAGTAATAATACCACGACCGGCACATCCAACACCTGGCTCAGGACCACCTGACTCAACGCAACGGGTACCACCGTATCCTTCTTTAATGATATCATCTAACTCAATATCTTCACCTTCTTCACGCAATGTATCGAGTACAGTTTTTTGTGCCAGACCACCAAGCAACAAACGAGTTGAATCTGCTTTAGGGTCGCAACCTACTACAATTACATTTTTACCCATCTCTACTAACCCTGCTACAGTGTTCTGCGTTGTGGTTGATTTACCAATACCACCTTTACCATAAATTGCAATCTTTCTCATGATTTTTGTATTTTAAGTTTAAATCGTTTGATTCTCTATGTGCCATACTTGTGCCAAAAAACATGTTCGATAACATATTTCCCTGCCAGCATCCATTATAACTCATTGAATTACTGACAATAAAAAATCTTCATTTTAGTTTTTCACGAACGACAAGGGGTGAAATAATCCTACAATTATGTAGGACTATACTGTTTTCAACACAATAAGGTTGAATATTTCGAGAAGCCCGTGTTTAAAGGCACTTCAGGGTGTTAACATTGAGGTAACCTACATTTTGGTAGGATAAAAGCATGAATAAAATAACTGAAAAAACCGGGTTTGTCTCAAAACAAACTTTTGTCATAGTTTTTTATTTTTCAATTTAAAGTTAAGCATGATTCTCATTTGGAAGATCAATCTGATTTGATTCCTGACATGAAGCATTTTTAAATAATTTTGAAGAAAATCATTTGAAATATGGAATACCTGAAGTCAGCAATAGAGCTTAAAAAGTATATAAAGGAGATTAATCAACTGATAATTGGCAATGAATCGAGTCGAAAAAATCCAAATATCATGTTTATAAAACTTTCTGATGGCTCTGTTGAAGAAGTGAAAATGACCGAATATACTAATGATTTTGTGTCTGCAACATTGGCTTCTCACCCGGATTCTGAATCATTTATTATTACCGATTTGGCAACAATGAATGTTCAGGGACAGGAACTTACGTATTGGCTATACAAAGGTTATAATAACCAGATTGATAATGGGCTGGTGTATTTCCAGGTGATTGATAAGGATACAATGATGCCAAAAGGGGAATTGCAATTCAGCAACCTTGAGAAAAATATTTTTTATGAAATTGAAGCTCCTGATTTTGAAGAGAGCTCAAACAATGCAATGGAGCCGGACGAAGAAATTAAAGGGAAAAAGAGCATTGTTTTTCTTATTGGCCATATGAACGAGCAGCGTTTGGTTTACGATATTCAACGTTTAATTGTGGATACTGTTAATAATGTACAACGTCATTCCGGACTGGATTTCCATTTCATATTAAATATCTCGAAATTTAATGGAGTGCCAAGTGTAGATCTTAAAAATCAGATAAAAAAGATTGAGCAATATACGAATGAGTTTGTTGCCGCTGAATATCCAAATTCTGAATTTGTTTTCGATATAGAGGAATAAAAATTCGCCCTCCTGTATTTACTATTCAGTAAATGATTTATATACTTTTCCACCCCAAATACATGAGTGTTTTATAATCGGGCAAAGCAACCTTTTATGAGACAGATGAGCTTTCCCGTGACTTTTGTACGACTTTATTTTTCATGCATATAAAATGTACAATCATAAAAACCCCACGTATAAAAAGCCATTCACGAGATTTACATTATTTCGTTAAAATGTAAAACAAATTCAACTACTGCCTTTTTCGTTTGTTAAAAGTAAAGCTAAATATTTGTTTAAATTGAGTTAACAATGAAAACCCAATATACACTGCTCTGAAACAATACATTACACTCAATTCAAATTTTTTTAAAAATAAATTCACAAAAATTAGTTGACTTTTGCAACTAATTTGTTTTAGTTTTGCGGCTGATTAAAATTCAGAAAACATGAATTCGGAAAAACCATTGACATATTTACTTGGACATACCATGAAAATGGTTCGGTTTAAGCTCATGGAAAAATTCAAAGAAAATAATCTTGACCTGAGTATTGAGCAGTTTACAGTGTTGCTTTACATTAGTGAAAAGCCCGCTTCTACTCAACAGGATCTTGCCAATCATTTCTTGCGAGATAAGTCAATTATTACCCGCCAAATAAACACACTGATTGACATGCAATATATTGAGCGAATGCAAGATGACAAAGACAAACGAAGAAAGAAACTGACGCTTACCCCAAAAGGACATGAGTGGTTAAAGACGATGAAAAAACTTTCCTATAAAATTTCTTCTGAACTGTTGGAAGGTATTTCAGAAGAAGAATTTGCGCATTTTGAAAAAGTAATTTCTAAAATTCAGATCAACACAGGATTTAAAGAGTGTTTATCCTGCTGTTAAAAACAACGTTTAAAATTTTAACAATTATAATTACAAAAACATGAAAACAATTAAACAATCAACAAGTCTGGTTTTAATTGCCATTCTTTTAATTTTCTCTTCCTGTTCTAACAAACAGCAGGGGAGTAATCCAATGATGGGAGGCCAGGTAAGAGAGTACCTTGTACAGGAGATTACGCCACAAAACATTACCCTTTACCAGAATTTCCCGGCCACACTAGAAGGCGAGCAAACAGTTGAAATTCGCCCAAGAGTTGCTGGTTACATCGAGAAAATATTTGTAGACGAAGGCGACTATGTAAAAAAAGGACAGCTTCTATTTCAGTTAAATGCCAACGATATTCGTGCACAGGTTAGATCGGCCGAAGCACAGGTAAAAGTTGCTGAATCACAAGTTGCAACAGCAAAAATCAACCTGAAAAAAACAGAACCACTGGTTGAGAAAAATATTGTAAGCGATTTTCAACTGCAATCCGATAAAACTGCTCTACAATCAGCCGAAGCACAGCTTGCTCAAGCACAGGCAAATTTAGCCAATGCAAAAGCGAACCTCGCGTACACAATGATCAGCAGCCCGACAGACGGATTTATCGGAACTTTCCCTTACCGTGTTGGCAGTTTGGTAAGCAGCTCAATTACCCAGCCCCTTACAACAGTTTCGAATACATCGAGCATGCGCGCTTATTTCTCTACTAACGAAATAGCATTTTTACAAATGACTAAAAATCTGGAAGGAACTACCATCGGTGAAAAGCTGGCAAACCTGCCGGAAGTTGATCTGATTTTACCAGATCAATCAGTTACTCACAAAAAGGTAAAATTGAAATTGCCAGTGGAGTTGTCGATCCGCAAACCGGTGCTATAAATATGCGTGCTTCGTTCCCGAATGCTGAAGGAGCCCTGCGCTCGGGCGGAAGCGGAAATATCCGTTTGCCGGAATACCACAAAGATGTTTTGCTGGTTCCTCAACCTGCGACTTACGAAATTCAGGGAAAACATTTTGTTTACGTTGCCAACAGCGAAAATAAAATTGTGAATACCGAGATCCAGGTTGTTGCCGGCGATTTGAAAGACGTTTTTGTTGTTACTGCGGGATTAAAAACCGGCGATAAAATTGTTGTTGAAGGAATTACAAGCCTTCGCGACGGCATGGAAATAAAACCCAAATTAGCCGGCCAGCAAGCAGTAGCAGGAAACAGTCAATCTTCAAACAATTAACAAATTAGAAGGCAAAAGTTATGTTTAGAAAATTTATAGAAAGGCCGGTTCTTTCAACGGTCATTTCAATCATACTGGTTATTCTCGGGGTACTGGGAATTACCTCTTTACCCATCGAGCAATATCCTGATATTGCTCCACCAACAATCCGGGTATCGGCCAGCTATACCGGAGCCGATGCACAAACAGTACTAAATAGTGTTGTTATTCCGCTTGAAGAACAAATTAACGGTGTTGAAGACATGATCTACATGAACTCAACGGCCAGTAATAACGGTTCTGCCAGAATTGAAGTTTATTTTAAACAGGGAACCGATCCTGATATGGCCGCGGTGAACGTACAAAACAGGGTGGCACGCGCCAATGCGCTTTTACCTGCTGAGGTAACACGTGCCGGAGTTATTACCGCCAAACGTCAGAATAACATGTTAATGGTATTTTCGCTTTACAGTAAAGACGGAAGATACGACGAAACTTTCCTGCAGAACTATTCGAAAATTAATGTTCTGCCACAGATACAACGTATTAATGGTGTAGGCGAGGCAATGGTGTTTGGTAGAAAAGACTACTCGATGCGAATTTGGTTGAAACCTGACATTATGTCGAGCTACAATTTAATGCCTTCAGATGTTGTTGCTGCGTTGAATGCACAAAACCTTGAAGCCGCTCCCGGACGTTTTGGTAGCGAAAACGACCAAAGTTTTGAATATGTAATCAGGTATCGCGGGAAACTTACACAACCCGAAGAGTTTGAGAACATTGTTATAAAATCGGATGAAGACGGTAATGTCTTGAGACTTGGCGATATAGCCCGTGTAGAACTGGGTGCGCTCGATAACACTGCACTTACTGAAACCCAGGGACAACCTGGTATTAGTATGGCAATATTTCAGTCAGCCGGCTCGAACGCAAGAGACGTGATTCTGGAAATAGAGAAAACACTGGAAGAAACTTCAAAATCATTTCCTCCGGGAGTTGAGTATATAGAACTGATGAACACCAACGAATTCCTCGATGCTTCAATCGAAAAAGTGTTACACACACTGCTTGAAGCTTTTATCCTGGTATTTATCGTCGTTTTTATTTTCCTGCAAAATTTCAGGGCAACACTTATTCCGGCAATCGCCGTTCCGGTTGCAATTATTGGTACCTTCTTTTTCCTGAACTTGTTTGGATTTACCATTAACCTGCTTACTTTGTTTGCACTGGTTCTGGCCATTGGTATTGTGGTTGACGATGCCATTGTGGTGGTTGAAGCGGTTCATGCCAAACTCGACTCGGGGGCAAGAAACGCCAAATCAGCAGCAATTTCGGCTATGAACGAAATTTCAACAGCAATTATTTCTATTACACTTGTAATGGCTGCAGTGTTTATTCCGGTAACGTTTATAACCGGAACTACCGGAGTATTCTACAAACAATTTGGTATTACTCTTACAGTGGCCATTATACTTTCTGCAATTAACGCACTTACATTAAGCCCGGCGCTTTGTGCTTTATTCCTTAAACCACACAGCGAAGAAGCGAAAGCTCAAAAAGGCGTTATGAAACGTTTTTATGTCGCTTTCAACACGGCGTTTGAAGCCATGACCGGGAAATATAAAAAAGCAACACACTTCTTCATCGACAAAAAATGGCTGGCAGGTGGAATGATCGTAATTTTTATTGCACTGCTTGGTTACCTGGCAAAAACAACTTCTTCCGGTTTTGTTCCAACCGAAGATACCGGCCGAATGTTTGTTGATATTGCCATGCCTCCTGCTGCATCTTCAGAAAGAACTGCTGAAATTGCAAAACAAGTTGATGCGCTATTAGAAACTGTACCTGAAATTAACGGACGGACAGTTGTTACAGGATTCTCGTTTATGGGAGGACAAGGAAGTCCGTATGCCATGATAATTGCCGGACTTAAACCTTTTAACGAACGAAAAGGAGAAGGCCAGGATTTGAGCAGTATTGTACAAAAACTTTATATGCTTACTTCAAAAATTAAAGATGCACGTATTATCATATTTTCACCGCCAATGGTTCCGGGATTTAGTGTTACCGGAGGTTTCGAACTCAAACTGGAAGACAAAACCGGAGGCGATATTCAGGACTTTGAAAAAGTGTCCAACAATTTCCTTGGCGCTTTAAACCAGCGGCCTGAAATTCAGTATGCACGTACGGCATTTAATACCGGCTTCCCGCAGTATCGAATTGATGTTGACGCAGCAAGATGTATGCGCTCGGGCTTGCAGGTAAGTTCTATTCTTTCGGCCATGCAAGGTTACATTGGAGGATATTATGCATCAGATTTTAACCGTTTCGGTAAACAATACCGTGTTATGGTGCAGTCGGAAGGGAAATACCGTGGAAATCCTGAAGATTTAAATAACATTAAAGTTCGCACCGGAAATGGAGAAATGGCTCCTATTTCTGAGTTCATTACACTAACCAGAGTTTATGGTCCGGAATCGATCAACCGTTTTAATATGTACACGGCAATTTCGGTAAACGGGAATCCAAATCCGGGTTATAGTTCGGGTGATGCCATTGATGCAGTTCGCGAAGTGGCAGCAGATCTTCTGCCAACAGGTTACGACTATGAATTCTCGGGTCTGACGCGTGAGGAAATCAATGCCGGTAATCAAACTATTCTCATCTTTATTTTGAGTTTGATTTTTGTGTACTTCCTGCTGGCAGCACAGTACGAAAGTTACATTATGCCGCTATCGATTCTTGTATCGTTACCAATTGGTATTTCCGGCTCGTTTATTTTTGCCCGCATACTTGGTGTTGACAACAACATTTACCTGCAAATTTCGCTGGTTATGCTTATTGGGCTGCTGGCTAAAAATGCCATTCTTATCGTAGAGTTTGCCCGACAGCGAAGGGAATCAGGCATGTCGATTATTGAGGCGGCCGTTGAAGGTGCCACTGCCCGACTTCGCCCTATTTTGATGACTTCATTTGCATTTATTGTTGGTTTGATTCCGCTCGTAATTGGAACCGGTGTTGGAGCCAACGGTAACCGTTCTATCGGAACCGGTGCTGTGGGTGGTATGCTTATCGGTACATTGATCGGTATTTTGGTTATTCCTGCCATGTTCGTGGTTTTCCAGACCCTGGAGGAAAAAGTGAAGAAACCGAAAGAACGACAAGAAATCTCAGAAATGAATAGTATGGAATAACCCCATTAAAATTGAAAAGAATGAAAACGAATTCAATAAAAAATATAGTACTCATTGCCGTTGTTTCGGTATTGCTCTTCTCATGCAGCACTACCAATCAATACAAGCGAAGCCAGAATTTAACCGACGGATTGTATGGAACCTCTGAAACAAGCGGAACCAACCTGGCAAACGAAAGCTGGCAAAACCTGTTTAACGACCCGATTCTGGACAGTTTAATCGCTGAAGGATTGAGAAACAACCTTGATCTGCAAGCTGCTGTTCAACGTGTAATTGCTGCGGAGTCAAATTTCAAACAAAGCAAGTCAGCGCTGGCACCTTCGTTGTCGGGGCAGGCAGGCCACACTTACGTAAAAAACTCAGAATCTACCAGCCCAAATGGCCCTGACCACTACGATGCGTCGCAAATAAACTTGCAAAGTAGCTGGGAAATCGACTTTTGGGGGAAACTGAGGAATGCAAAAAAATCGGCATACGCCGATTACCTGGGCACCGAGGCAGCAAAAAAAGCTGTGCAAACACGTTTAATTGCCAACATTGCTTCCAGTTACTACAATTTACTTGCACTCGATGCCAACCTGGAGATCACAAAAGCCACCGTAAAAAACAGTGCCGAACTGGTTGAAACCATGAAAGCCTTAAAAGAAAGTGGAAATGTAACAGGTGCTGCGGTTGTTCAAAGTGAAGCTGCCCGTTATGCAACGGAAGTAACCATTCCCGACATAGAGCAGCAAATTAAAGAAAACGAAAATACTCTTTGCCTGCTTTTGGGAAGAACTCCTGGGAATGTGGAACGCGGAAAACTGGAAGCTCAACAAGTGCATGAACTGCTTGCAATTGGAGTTCCGTCAGAACTTTTGGACAACCGCCCGGATGTAATGCAGGCCGAATACAATGTTGTTAGTGCCTATCACATGACCAACAGCGCCAAAGCCTATTTTTACCCGTCGGTTACACTTACGGCAAGTGCCGGTTTAGAGTCGCTGGAATTTGATGATTTGTTTGATCCGGCCTCTTTTGCAGCCAATATTGTAGGCGGTTTGGTTCAGCCAATTTTTAATAAACGTGCAAATAAAACACGCCTGGAAGTTGCAAAAGCACAACAGGAAGAATCACTGCTGAATTTTAAAAGTACCTTGTTGAATGCCGGAGCCGAAGTAAACGATGCACTTAGTTCGTACGACGCATCAGTGCAAAAGATCGAACTTCGCACCAAACAACTTGATGCACTTGAAAAATCGGTAGATTATACAAAAGAGTTACTGGTTTACGGCTCGGCAACATACACCGAAGTTTTAAATGCACAGCAAAGTTTGCTCAATGCCCAGTTGAACGATGTTAACGATCATATTCAGCAACTGAATGCGGTAGTTTCTTTATATCGTGCATTAGGCGGCGGTTGGAAATAAAAGTTGAAACAACGAATAGATTCATAACAGAGGGGTCATCCGGAAACGGGTGGCCTTTTTTTATAAGCGATTTTCCCAAAAGAAATTATTCGGCTGGCATTCGGTAAAACCGGCTTTTTTATAAAGATTCTGAGCTTTAAAATTATCGTGCCGAACTTCGAGGTTTATTCGACAGTAACCATTTTCTGCCGCATAATTCTCAATGCCTTTTAACAGAAACAGGCCAACTCCCTGTTGTCGAAAATGGGGAGATACAATCAGATCGTGAATATTAATAAGCGGACTGGCTTTCCATGTAGAAAAATTCAGGTTGCAATTTGCAAGCCCGGCATAATCGTCGCCAATACAAATAAAAAAACCCATGTATGCCGAATGCTTTTTCAGCCCCTCAATAATTTTTGGGCCCAGTTCTTCAGGCATCGACTCGCTGATTCCCATCTCATCTTCCATGTAATCATTTAAAAGATGAAGCAGTTGCTCACAATGAACAGGATTTTCCAGATCAACTTGAATGAGTTTCTTTTCCATTATAAATGCTTTAATGATTAAATGCTACAATGCGATAATATTTAAGCATTAACGAATTTAAGCATTCTTGCATTACACTTTATAGCGCCAGGCATTAATATCGTATTTTTTAAGTCGGGTGCCCAACATCCGCTCGGTTATTCTTAACTCCTCGGCTGCTTTCGTAATATTTCCTTTGGTTGTAGTTAAGGCTTCGCGGATTAATTGTTTCTCCACCTGTTCCACAGTATACAACATTCCTCCCTTCGAAGTTGTATTCGACGAATCGGCTGTTTGCAATGAAGGTGGAAGATTATAAGCATGTATAACATTGTCGGTGCTTAAAATACAGGCTCGTTCAATACAATTTTCCAATTCGCGAATGTTGCCCGGCCATTTATACACCATTAGCATATCGAGGGCAGAAGTGGTTATTCGCTTAATTTTTGTCTGATTTTCTTTATTAAATTTTTCGATAAAATGATCTACCAATTGTGGAATATCATCGCGTCGCTCGCGCAAAGAAGGAATATAAATCGGGAAAACATTTATTCGATAATAAAGGTCTTCGCGAAACTCTTCATCCTTAATCATTTCTTCCAGCTTACGGTTTGTGGCACAAATTATCCGCACATCCGACTTAATGGTTTGTGTACCGCCCACCCGTTCAAATTCGCGTTGCTGGATCATTCGTAAAAGTTTTACCTGTGTTGACAGTGGAATATCACCGATCTCGTCCAGGAAAATAGTACCTCCGTTAGCCAACTCAAAACGACCTTTGCGTTGAGCATCAGCGCCGGTAAAAGCTCCTTTTTCGTGACCAAACAATTCACTCTCGATCAACGACTCAGGCAAGGCTGAACAATTGACTTTTACAAAATTCTTTCCTTTGCGGCTACTTGCTGCGTGAATAGCATCGGCTACCAGTTCTTTACCAACACCACTTTCTCCACGGATAAGCACTGTTGAATTGGTTTTCCCAACCATTTGCACCAGCGAAAACACATCTCGCATCTTCCCTGAGTTCCCGATCATATTCATTTGCTTGTGCCCCGATATCTGGCTTTCCAACTCAATATTTTTTTGCTTTAGGGTTTCCAGCTCTTCCAGTCGTTCCTGGCGACGCAGTGTTTCCCTGATAACCATTGAGCCAATAATTGAGAGCAAACGTGTATCCTGATCAAAAGTAATGTAAGGATTGTAAACCCTGGTAAGGCTAAGAGTTCCGGTTACTTTTCCCTCGTGTATTACAGGTACACAAACAAATGTTAGTTCTTTGCCGTCTTTATAAAGTTCCTGGTTTGTTTTATTTACGAAAAGCGATGATTTGGAAATCTTCTCAACAACAACAGGGCGAGCCATTTCAACCACTTTCCCTGTAATTCCTTCTCCCAGTTTATATTTTGCACGTGCCTTCTGTGTAGTATTTACACCGTAGGCAGCTTCCATATAAATACGCTCGTTTTCGCGATTCAGAACAGTAAGAAAACAGCTTTCTGCTTTCATGTATTCTGCAACCATTTTTACAATTGTATTAAGGTCGTTCTTTAACTGTTTACTTTGAATCAGACGCTGACTAATATCAAAAAGTAAGGTCATTTCCTTCAGACCATAACACTCCTCTCCACCTTTTCTACATTTAATCTCCATTCTAAAACTTTAGTGTTTACTTTTCAATTGTCGTAAATTTCAGTAAAAAAACATACAATTGTCATGTTTTTCGCCATTTCAATTACATATTAACACATAATTAATCTCAAAATTCAGAATTAATAAACATCTACCGGAATAGGAGGCAAAACAAAGTTATTGCAGAACATAAGAAAATGGAGCTTAGATGGGTTAGAATTAAGTGTAAAAATGTATTTTCGTTTTATTAATCAAATTATAAAAAAGTGTCAAAAAATTTAGTAATCATTCCCACTTATAACGAAAAGGAAAATGTAGAAAAGATGATCCGCAAGGTATTTTCTTTAGAAAAGCCTTTTCATTTACTGATTGTAGAAGATAACTCACCCGATGGAACAGCAGAGATTGTAAAACGGTTGATGAAAGAGTTTCCGGATAAGCTGCATATTCTTGAAAGAAAAGGGAAACTTGGTTTGGGGACAGCTTACATTGCCGGCTTTAAATGGGCACTTGAAAGAGATTACGAAGCTGTATGCGAGATGGACTGCGATTTTTCGCATAATCCCGACGATTTGCTGAAACTTTTTGCCGCCATCGAAGGCGGTGCTGATGTTGCAGTTGGTTCGCGCTATATTACCGGAATTAACGTGGTAAACTGGCCGCTCGGCAGGGTTTTAATGTCGTATTTCGCATCGATGTATGTGCGCATTGTTACCGGAATGGACGTGCGTGACACTACTGCTGGTTTTGTTTGTTGGAAACGCAACGTTCTGGAAACTATCGACCTCGACAAAATCAAACTGATCGGCTATGGATTCCAGATTGAAATGAAATTCACAGCCCACAAATTTGGGTTCAATATTCAGGAAGTTTCTATCGTGTTCACCGACCGTCAGGAAGGAACATCAAAAATGAGCGGTGGTATTTTTAACGAAGCACTTTGGGGCGTACTGAAAATGAAGTTACGCAGCTTCACACGAAAATACGAAAGAACAGAATAAAAAATGATGAATAACGAATGACGATTTGTGATTTACTATTTTAGATTTTGAAGGATGCTTCATTTGTAACTTCCAATCTAAAATCAACATTCGTTAATCGATATTCTAAAATCAAAATATTACGAAGGCTGCCGGGTGCAGCCTTTTTTTGTAAGCGTCATCACTCCGAAAAAATCATTCCGCAACCACTGGTAGTGTCTCCGCTGCCAAAAAATATGTGTCCGCAGGCGTCTGGAGGCGGTCCGCAGCCCCAAAAACGCGTCCGCAGCAGTCTGGAGGGTCTCCGCAGGTGCTTTTTGAGCTTCCGCAGCCGAAAAAACACGTCCGCACTTACTAATTTCTTGTCCTCCGGTCAGCGGACGAGCATACTGTCGCAGCGGAGCGTTATTTTTATGCAAAAATCTATTTTACGCCTTTGATAACGGGAATTTTTCGACAAAAACCGGAGATAAAGCAATCCTGCAATCAATAAGTGCAGATTCAATTGCCTTTGAATAATCCTTTTTGCTTCCGGAATGTTTAAAACCATTAGTGAATTAACTAACTTTGTTATAAATCAAAATTTGGGGAAATGAAAACGCTGATAAAAGATGCAACGATTGTAAACGAGGGATTAAAATTTAAAGGAAGTGTTTTAATTGATGGCGAAAAAATAGAAAAGATATTTCCCCATGTTGTCCCTGCCGATTTAGATTTAGCTCAAACTGATGTTATTGATGCTACCGGGCTTTTGCTGATTCCCGGAGTGATAGATGACCAGGTGCACTTTCGGGAACCGGGTTTAACTCACAAAGGCGAAATTGCTACTGAAAGTAAAGCCGCAGCAGCCGGTGGAGTTACCACTTATATGGAAATGCCCAACACCAATCCGCAAACTGTTACGCAGGAAGAATTGCAGAAAAAATTCGACAGGGCAGCAGAGGTTTCGGCAGTTAATTATTCGTTTTACATGGGCGCCACCAACAACAATTTGCAGGAAGTTCTAAAAACTGATCCCACAAAAGTGTGTGGAATAAAAGTTTTTATGGGCTCTTCAACAGGAAATATGCTGGTTGACGACGACGCAACACTATCGGAAATCTTCAAACATGCACCTATCCTGGTTGCTACCCATTGCGAAGACGAAGCAACTATTCAGACAAACTTAGAAATAGCCCGTCAGCGTTATGGAGAGAATGTACCGATTTCGCGCCACTGCCACATACGTAGTGCCGAAGCCTGTTACCTTTCATCGTCGAAAGCAGTTGAACTGGCATCAAAATTCGATACGCGGTTGCATGTTCTGCACCTTTCGTCGGCCAGAGAAATGGAACTTTTCGAGCCGGGGAAAGTAAGTAATAAAAAAATTACAGCCGAAGTCTGCGTGCATCACCTTTGGTTCGACGAACGCGACTATATTGATTACGGCACGCGAATAAAATGGAATCCATCGATAAAATGTGCCGCTGATAAAGAAGCTCTTTGGGAAGCTTTACTTGCCGATAGAATTGATGTGATTGCCACCGACCACGCACCGCACACGCTTGAAGAAAAAAACAACACCTACTTTAAAGCTCCGTCGGGCGGCCCGCTGGTTCAGCATTCGCTGGTTGCCATGTTGGAAATGAGCAAAAAAGGATTTATCTCGGTTGAAAAGGTAATCGAAAAAATGTGTCACGCTCCGGCCGACTTATTCCGTGTTAATAAACGCGGATACATTCGCGAGGGCTATTTTGCCGATTTGGTTCTGGTTGATCCAAACAAAAGCTGGATGGTTTCGCCCGACAATATTTTGTACAAATGTGGCTGGTCTCCTTTCCAAAAAACTTTATTCTCAAACAAGGTGATTTCTACGTTTGTGAACGGGCAGTTGGTTTATTCCGATGATAAAGGTGTGAATGACAACATTAAGGCGGCAAAACGAATTCTTTTTGAAATATAATACACCTCTCCGTATTCATTTATGAGAGGTGTACTTTTTGGTTATAGGGAACGGGAGTAATCGATTTAAAATTTAACAAGGTCCTTACTTTTTAAATCTAATTACATTAATAAGGGCACCTATTACGAAAATTGGTGTTTTCACGTATAAAAGTGGATGAAAATTAAAGATAGAATTACGAATCTGCAACCATTTTAAACTCCATTGTATAAAGAGCTGATTTTGGCTTATGAAACTGAGATTTAACTGTATTAAAATTCTTTAAGAAAATACTTTGGGCGAATAATTAAGGAAAACTTGGAGATCAGCAGCCATCAATTTGCAGGAGTGAATACCTTTATTTACTTCAACCAGGTATCTTTCATTTATAATATGAAACCGGCTAATCCGTTTGAATGGCGGTTGAGGCAATTGTTCTAAAAGATTTTTAAGATTATAGCTTACAAGTTTTTTCGTGTTGTCTTTCAGATAAATCTCGGAATAATTTCCATCGCTTTTGCAATAAACTATATCAAACGGATTGATGAGAATATAACCGGTTCGCGTATTAAATTGTATCCTGGGATTATAATTATTTAATAAGCCTAAAATATTTTGCGGTTCTTGTTCCAATTGTCTTTTTTCAAAAAACTTTTTAACGGCCCTTACCAGATCTCCCGGATCAACAGGTTTTAACAAGTAATCTATAGCATTGGCTTTAAAGGCTTCGATAGCAAAATTATCGTATGCGGTTACAAAAATGACATGAGGAAAATAATTTTCGTTATTTAATTCTTCAATAATATCAAATCCATTTTTTGAATCAATCTTTATATCGAGAAACAATAAATCGGGACGTTTTTTAAAAACCTGCATTTCTGCGTCAGAAGAATTAACAGCTGTTGCAATAATTGATATCTCAGGAAAATTTTCTTTTAGCAGAATCGACAAATAATCAATTGCCTCCCTTTCATCATCAACTATTATGGCTGAAACAGGCTTGTGCATGTTTTTTAACTTGAATATTTTAAAGAAACAGGAACAGATATTTCGATCCGGGTTCCAGATGCCATTCCATTCTCGTCTTCAAGGTCGTAAATATTTTGAAGAATTTTGAACTTGTTCTCCGAATTTATTTCTTCAATCAAACAATTCAGGGTCTTCAACCCGATACCATAGGTCACCGTCGACATATTTTTCGAGAATTCACGTCCAACCCCATTGTCTTCAACTAAAATTTTTAGGGTATCCTCAGATCTGGATGCATGAATTTTCAGCATTCCTCCGGCTCCCTTTGGAATTAGTCCATGTTTAATGGCATTTTCAGCATGTACCTGAACAATCATCCTGGGAATTTGAATCTTATTCAAGTCCTTATCTTCAATCAGAATTTCATATTCGAATAATTCTTTGTATCTGAATTTTTGTAATTCAATAAAATTCTGCACAAGATCCATTTCCTTTTCGAAAGAAATAAAGTTGGACTCAAAATTATCGAGGATATTCCTTACCATTTTCGAGAAACGCATAAAAACATTGAATGCCTTTTCAGTGTCTCCCTTTTTAATGACGGACGCAACTCCGTTTAAAGTGTTAAAAATAAAATGCGGATTCAGCTGATTTTGAAAAATCTGAATACGAAGCGTTCTGACCTGGTTCCTCAATTCATATTTTTCCTGCAATTGCCTCATCCGTGCTTGCTGCCAGATCCATATAAAAGCGGCAACAAACAAATAGATGAGCACATACACCGGATATTTCAAATAAAAAAACGGATTATAACTAATCGTATAAAACTGAAGATTATACCTGGTCGTAACAAGAATCTGGTTCTTATCAGGAATCCTGATAAAGTCAATTATAGAATCTCCTTCCTGTGGTTCAATCAAAATTTCATCATTGAAATTTCCTAAAAAGACATGTACATTCGAAAAAAGGTCAAGTGAGCAAAAATCGGGACGCCCATCTTCGAAAAAATCGTACATCATTACCTTATTGTTTTCAGATTTAAGACGCAGATCCAAAGAATCACTAACATTCAGGTCTGAATCAAATTCATATATTTTACCCAAGCCGGAAAAAATTATAAAATTGTCCTCATCTTTCCTGAAAAAATACGCATGTTTTCCTATGTCATTTGACAAATAAACAGTCTTCCCCTCCTTATTCTTTTCGCATAAATTTATTTTTCTCACAAACGTCGATGCACAGTCATTCGAATAACTATGAAACAGGGCCAAAATTTCTCCCTTACTTTCATCACAAATAAAATATCGAACAACTGAAGCAATTCCATACGGAAATTCTAAGGGAGTGCAAACTTCTTTCAATTTTTGATCGAATACAAATAGGCGACTTCGGTCATCGAGGTATTTTACATCTGTTTCAGGCGGAATATTTTTTGCCGAAGAAGAAACACATAACAGTTCCGTTTGTCCATCATCTTTATAATCGAAAGGAGTTAAATTATAAAAGTGAACACCAAATTCTTCTGAAGATTGCACCTGTCCGGTTTCCGGATGAAAGACAAAAATTTTGCGCGGAAACCAGTTATATCCAACAAGAACTGAGAAAACCAATTCCATCGATGAGTCATTATCAATATCATACGACACTATCTGATGCACCGAGGCATCAAGTTTTTTGCGCTGTCCGGTATAAATAGTTGTAATAAAAAAGGTATGAAATTCATGATTGTCTTTGTAAGGTTCTATATAACTCATAAATATAGAATCACCCTTTACCGTAAATCCAAACACTTCTTTTAGCCCATCTTCATTTGTATCGAAAAAAAATAAATTCGACAAACGTGAATTATAACTATAAGGAAAATTGAACTGGTCGTATAATTTGCCTTGGGAATCGTAATAATGAAAAGAAAATGAATTTTGCTCAGTCTGAAATGATTCGACTCTTTCGATTATACCTTTTCCTTGCACATCGAGCATATAAACTTTACCACCTTTTCCTGCTCTGTTTTCAACATGTGTCAACTCAACTTTGTATTTTCGAAATACAGGAGGCATCATTACCAAAACAGGAATGGTAAGTACAAGAGCAAGGAACCATATGGAAGTTAAAACGCGCTTCATAAACAAGATTATCCATCCGAAGTTCGGAAAAATAATATCCTTTTAAATATAGATATTTTATTTCAGACTAATTCATCTGAACTTATTTCGCGCCTTTATGTTTTTACTCCTCCAGCATTTTCTGAGGTATTTCGTTGATGGCTTTTGCCCTTAATTTTCTTAATAAGAGAGAGTACGAATTCAACTTCAGATCACACGTATTCAAACCTAAAGGAGGAATACTCAAATCTACCATACTTTCCCTTCTTCAATAGTCCTAACTTGTGGAAGATTATTTTCCTCATAAAACAAACCATAGCAAAAATGCAACTCAAAATAAATATTCCAGAAACAAACAACATAATAAAGATTAAAAACTATGAAAAAGACCTTTACCCTTTTACTCGCTACAATTCTATCTTCAATTTTAGGCTTTTCGCAAGTACCCGATGCTTTTAACTACCAGGCAGTTGTGCGCAACTCTTCGGGAGAAGTGGTTTCTAACCAAAACGTAAGTTTCAAAATCAGTATTCTGGAAGACTCAGAATCGGGAACAGCTGTTTATTCTGAAACCCACACAACAACCACAAATAACTTCGGCCTGGCCAATTTTAAAATTGGGAAAGGTACAGTCGAATCGGGGACTTTCACTCCGGACGGCTGGGGTTCGGCGCCTCATTTTATTAAAATTGAACTGGATACCGAAGGAGGAAGCGCTTATACTGAAATGGGAACCTCGCAATTGCTTTCTGTTCCTTACGCCTTTCATGCACAAACCGTAGAAGTTGATAATGTTGACGATGCCGATGCCGATGCATCGAACGAGTTACAAACCATTAGTTTAAGTGGCACTCAACTAACACTATCGAATAACGGTGGAACGGTAACCTTGCCTTCGTCGGGCGACGGTGGAGACAACTGGGGAACCCAAACCGTAACAAGCGATGCAACTTTAACAGGAAACGGAACTTCAGCCAGTCCCTTAAGTGTCGACGGGGATCTTACTGATGATCAATCTTTATCGATCTCAGGAAACGACCTTTCTATTTCGGGCGGTAATACCGTTACTTTACCCACAAGTAGCACTCCATGGGAAGATGCGGATAACGGTATAACCTATCAAAGCGGCCATGTTGGAATCGGTGACGGTCCGACTTCTTCCAGTTCGTTAAGAGTTGCCAATTATAACAATGGAATTTCTATGTTTGCCATAAATAACAGCGAAGGGAATGCAACCATACAACTTCTCAATCAAAACGCCTATGGCCAGTCTGCTCATTTTCGGAGTCCCATTAAAATTACAGATGGAAGCCAAGGCTCCGGCAAAGTTCTTACATCGGATGCCGAAGGTATTGCATCGTGGCAAGATTTACCCTCAGGGTCATCGTTATGGAGCGAAGATAACAGCAACATATACTACAGCGGAGGCAAAGTTGCAGTTGGCACGTTAGACGCTGGTCGATTTCAGGATTTCCAGGTTATTAAAGAAGACGAAGTTGGTGTGCTCATTAAATCGCAAACATCAGCAGCTACTTTAGAAATTGATCGTCCAAATACGAATTCATCAAGCCAGATAATGTTCTCCACTGGAGGAGGTCGTCAATTTCGGGTTGGTATGCTTTATGGCAAATCTTCTTTCAGGATTACGACTGATAACTATAGTTTAAACGGATTAGAGATAGAAGAGGATGGAGACGTTAATATTAGTGATGAATTACACTCAGCCAATACCGGCAATGCCAATATGATGCCTTTTGCTTATGGTTATGTTTCCAGCACGGGCAGTTTATCATCGGCAACATCAAATATAGAAACGGTTTCGAAACTTTTAACCGGCCAATATAAAGTGGAGATTAGTGATTTAGGGAGCGATTATGTTGTACAAGTTACTGGAGTTGGAGGATCATCGTTCTACCTGACAAAACTAATGGGAATGACCTCAACTTACTTTACTGTATCGGTTTGGGATACAAAAGATGATAAATATATTGATGGAAATTTTTCTTTTGTGGTATATAAACAATAAAAGCAAATGTCATGAAGAATTACTTGTCAATCTTTCTTATTTGTTTTGTTATGGCTTTAAACTCGTTCGCACAAGAAGTGATTGCGCCAGCTGGCGAAACATATAAAGATGAAAATGCACAACTGAGCTGGACACTTGGAGAAACCCTAATTACAACTGCTCAAACGGATTCGAAAATTCTTACGCAGGGATTTCTCCAAACAAAACTGGTAGTTACCGCTTTAGATCAACCCGAAATACCAGATCTCAATGTAAAAGTTTATCCAAATCCTACATCAAACTATGTTGTTGTACATTTTGACGAAAACATGTTTGATGCTCATATTCAACTTTTTGATATAGCAGGAAAGAAGCTAAAAGAAAGTATTGTGTCGAACAATGACACCCAAATGAATATAACAGAATATTCTGAAGGAACCTATCTCTTAAAACTTTTTGATGACAAGTTCCAGCCAATTCAGACCTTTAAAATTATAAAGCGATAAATTCGCTAACCCCGCAGCAGAGCTGACGGGGAATGCGCTCACCGGAATTCAAAAAGAAAAGCAGGACAATTTACTATCCGGCTTTTCTTTGCTATAATATCTGCCGGGCAATTACAAACAACAGACGGTTTTTTACTAATCGCGTTCTACTCCTCTTCAATATATTTTCCCGGTAATTCTTTCGATGCTTTAGCTCCTAATTTTTTAATATTTTCTGCCCGGCGAACCAGATTTCCAGCTCCTGTGTGTAATTTATTTACAGCTGAATCATAAGTTTTTTGAGTGGTTGCCAGATTTTTACCAATTGTTTCCATATCGGCAATAAAACCAACAAATTTATCGTAAAGAGCTCCGCCCTGTTTTGCTATTTCAATGGCGTTTCGCGTTTGGTTTTCCTGTTGCCAAATGGATGAAATGGTACGCAAAGTTGCCAGCAGCGTCGACGGACTAACCATTACCACTTTCTGATCCCAGGCAAAAGAAAACAATTCCTGGTCTTCCTGAATGGCAACACCAAAAGACGCTTCAATCGGGATAAAAAGCAAAACAAAATCAGGAGAATTTAATTTATTCGCGGTTTGGTAATGTTTTTCGCTCAGGCCTTTGATGTGTTGCCTCAAACTCAGCAAATGGTCTTTTACGTGCTTTGCACGCTCTTCTTCGGTTTCAGCATTCACTGCTTTTTCGTATGCAATCATCGAAACCTTGGAATCGACAATAATGTGCTTGTTATCCGGCAGATTTATCACAATATCAGGTTGAATGCGCTTACCTTCCTCTGTAGTGTCGCTGAACTGTTTCTGGTATCCCTGTTCTCCCTCGTTCAATCCTGAACGTTCCAGTATTCTTTCAAGAACCACTTCGCCCCAGTTTCCCTGTTTTTTTACATCTCCTTTCAGCGCTTTGGTCAGGTTATTGGCTTCCTCGCTAATTCTCGAGTTCAAGTCGTACAGTTTTTTCAGCTCGGCACGTAAATCGGTCTGGTCCTTTAAACCTTTTTGGTAAGTGTCTTCCACTTTCTTTTCGAAAAGAAGAATTTTTTCTTTGAGCGGATTTAATACATCACCAATGTTTTTCTGGTTGGCAGCGGTGAACTTCTCGCTGTTTTTTTCCAGGATTTTATTGGCTACATTTTCGAATTCGGTGGTAAACTTCTTCTGAATTTCTTCAAGCTCCGCTTTTTGAGTTTCGAGCTTTTCTTTAAGATTAAGGTATTCAACCTTTGCCTTTTCGAGTCGGCCAACCAAAACTGTTTTTTCTTCCCTTATATTTGCCAGTTCCTGTTTCCATTCTTCCGACTCTTGTTTTAACGACTGAAAACGTTCTTCCCATAACATGCTCTGTTTTTCAATTTCAATGCGGCTGGTTTCCAGTAATTTTTCTTTCTCAACAAACTGTTTTTCCAACTCAGATTTTGCCTTTTGGCTTTTTGAGGCAAAATAAAAATATGCAATAACAACACCGATTACAACACCGGCCAACAAATAAACAATCTCCATGGAATAAAATTTTGGGTATAAAAAAACCGGTACAATTTAGCTAAAAGTACCGGTTTTGATTTATATTAATTCAACTATTTTACCATTTATAAACGATAGAATTGATATTCATTCCTGCCCCAACCGAGCAAAAAATAGTATAATCACCTTCATTCACTTCGTGTCCATCCAGTTTTCCCTTTAAAACCAGATCGAGTAAAGTTGGAACTGTGGCAGTCGACGAATTTCCCAGTTTGCGGATACTCATTGGCATAATACCTTCGGGAGTTTCTTTCTGGTCGTACAGTTTGAGAACACCGGCAAGAATGGCTTCATCCATTTTTTCATTGGCCTGGTGAATAAATATCTTTTTAATATCACCGAGTTCCAACCCGGCTTGTTCGATGCTGTCTTTTACCACCCCCGGAACAGTTGTAATCGCATATACATACAACTTATGTCCTGACATTTTTATAAAAAGTTCATCGCCCTCGTAATCAGGATTACTTGACTTCCCGAACGTAAGAAGATTGGAATGCTTAACAGAATCAGCACGGCTTGAGTGCGACAGGATACCAATTGGTTCTTCACTTTCAACAGCCTCAACAATAGTAGCTCCGGCACCATCTGCATAAATCATTGTATCGCGGTCGTGCGGATCTGAGATACGAGACAGGACATCGGCTCCCACTACCACTCCGCGTTTCATAAAACCACTTTTTATGTAAGCATCAGCTACAATCATTGCCTGTGTCCACCCCGGACATCCGGCAATTACATCGAGACAAATACACGCAGGATTTTTTACTTTTAATTTGCCCTTTACCTTATTAGCTAATCCGGGTAGAGTGTCAACCCTTATATTACCTTCCTGCACATCACCAAAATTGTGCCCCACAATAATAAACTCAAGGCTTTCTTTGTCGATACCGGCATCGTCGCAGGCATCCTTAATTGCTAGAGCAGCAATATCTGATGTCACCTGATCCTCTGCCACATAACGACGTTCTTCGATATTGGTAATCTCCTTGAATTTCTGAATAATTTCTTCGTTGGTTTTATCAGTAATCTTCTGCATTGAAGGTGTATAAAACTCATTATTCAAAAAATGACTGTTTTTTATGATTTGAGGAGGAATATAACTTCCTGTTCCAATAATCCTTGTATATGTTTTTTTAGCCATAAATTATCGTATCGAAGGCTTACGCCTTATCCTTTATATTTTTTTAATTCAAACTTCTCGCCATCAAATACACCGTAGGAAAATCTCGAGATCCAGTCGCCCAATAAAATAAAGCGGGTTTTTGCATTCATTTTCTCATTTATCAAACGGTGACGGTGTCCCATAACAAAATAATCAACATAAGTCGATTTCAAAAAATCCGCGGCAAATTTATACATTCCATCCTGATTAACCATAAAATCTTGCTCATAATCCGATTTTGATAACCTGCTTGATGCCGACCACCTATGAGCAAAACCAACAGTGCTGTTAGGATGTAAACGCGAAAATAACCACCTGAGTGTTTTACTGGTAAATATTTTCTTTAAAAATAAATACCCTTTATCTGCAGCATCGAGCCCGTCGCCATGGGACAGATAGAACTTTTTGCCTCTTATTTCTTTAACAATGAAATCCTGTTGAACGGTAACTCCCAATTCTTCTGTGAAGTAGCCAAAATCCCACATGTCGTGGTTTCCGGGGAAAAAATACACAGGAATACCATTGTCGGTAATATCTGCAATTCGTCCAAATATTCGAGTAAATCCTCGCGGAACAACTCTTTTATACTCAAACCAATAATCGAAAATATCGCCCAATAAATATAATTCGGCCGCATCTTCTTTTATTTCGTCGAGCCAGCGGGCAAAAAGTGCTTCGCGTTCGCGGTTGTTTTTTAAAGCCGGGGCTCCAAGATGAACATCGGAAACAAAGTATATTTTCCCCTTGTCTGACAAAATTGTTGTTTTTTTTGATTCTATTTGAGCAATCGTGCCAGAGCCTTGTCAAGTGCAGGCCCTTTTAGGTTCTTCGCCACAATCACTCCTTCTTTATCGAGCAGATAGTTAGAAGGAATACTTTGGATATTGTATGCATTCAAAGCGAGAACGCTCCCTTCCATATCTCCAACGTTGGTCCATGTGAGTTTATCCTGATCAATGGCATCAACCCATTCCGCACGGTTTTGATCTACACTAACCTGATAGATTTCAAAACCTTTTCGTGCATATTTTTTATAAACTTCAACCAATACCGGATTCTGAATTCTCGAACCTTTGTCTACCGCTGCCCAAAATTGCAACAGCACTACTTTACCTTGCAAAGATGACAACGCTACATCTTCACCTTTCGCGTTTGGAAGAACAATATCGGGGCTGTTAGTGCCTTTATCCTCGATAAATTGTTTCATTTTGGCTGCTTGTTGCTGACGTACAAATTGCAGGGTATTATTATAAAGTGCCTGTACTTGTTCCGATTGCGGGTAAATCGAATTAAGCGCCGAAGCAGCTGTTTTCATTACCTGCAAATCGCGTACAATATAAAACTGATCTTCATTATTGAATTTTTGGTACAAAGCCAATACACTTGCCATTGCAAATGGATTTTCCTGAACAAATTTTGTTGAAAAATCAACCTGATCCTCAACAATCTGATCGTATTCAACACTCCATTTTGGACGAATATTATCGTACTCCGGATTTCCATCGTATAAGCTGTGTAACGATTGCAATGAATCAAGTTTGTGACGTGTTTCTTTTAACTTGCTGTCGAGTTGCTGCACCTGCAGAGAGCCTAACGAACCGTCAACGCTGTATTCACGATAGAAGTTAGCTGCATCAGCGGTGATGGTAACTGTTTCGGCTGAGTCGACGAGAAGGGTAATAAAATTTTGATCTGACAACTTCAGCAAATAAAAAGTTGGAATACCGGTTACACCCTTAAATTCAAACTCTCCTTTACCGTTGATTTTTTGTTCTCCGATTTGCTTGCGCGATGCATTCAGTAATTCTTCCAGATAAATTGTTTTACCCTCGGCATGGGTAATTTTCCCACGAATAGTAAATTGATTGTCTTTTTTACAACTGCCCAGAATAAAAACAGTTAACGCCAATAAAAATAAAACTTTATACCTCATTCTTTTTATTTAAAGGCCGTAAAATTAATAATTTTGGGTACATCAAAAACAGCAATTACAGAAAATAACATATTTTAAAACAATTGCGGCGAAACAGAACAGTCAAAAAACTGAATAATAAGTAATTGAATAAAAATTGCAGCTCCCTCATATTACCGGAACCTTACATTTTTATACGAATAAAATTCATGACTTTTTAAATGCGCCAAAAAATCAATACGTTTGTATCGACTATTTGAAAAAGATAATTTATCACATTGACCGGTGAGGCTACCATGCTTTTTCTTTCAGTTTATTAAAAAAAGAATCTGAGCAAAAGGTAGTTTCAAACATGAAAATTTTGAAGGAAACAAAGTGAAGATACATTTTACTCTCGATGATTTCAATGCCCGCAAGCCCGTAGTTACCATTGGAACTTTCGATGGGTTACACAAAGGGCACCAGTTGGTTATTGAACAATTAAAACAATTTGCACACGACATAAAAGGCGAATCTGTTGTTTTCACTTTTTATCCGCATCCCCGGCTGGTTACTTCGCCCGACGAAACCAACCTGAGATTATTAACTACCCGCGAAGAAAAAATAAGATTATTTGAACAAATGGGAGTCGACCACCTGGTTATTTTCCCCTTCAACAAAGAATTCTCTGAGCTTTCGTATTCAGATTTTGTTCGCGATATTCTGGTGAAGAAAATGAAAACCAGCTGCCTGGTTGTGGGTTACGATCACCGTTTTGGAAAAAATCGTGAAGGCAGCTTCGATTACCTTCAAAAATGTGCCGAAAAATTTCATTTTGAAGTGAAGAAAACAGAAGCTCTTGCCGTTGACGTAGAAGAAGTAAGTTCAACAAAAATCAGGGCTGCTCTCGAAAACGGAGAAATTACAAAAGCAAACAGCTACCTGGGATATAATTTCACGCTTCACGGAACAGTAGTCGACGGGAAACGACTTGGCCGCAAACTTGGTTTTCCAACAGCCAATATTGAAGCATCCGATAAATATAAAATTATTCCGGGTTACGGTGTTTATGCCGTTTTCGTTGAATTTGAACAAAACACATATAAAGGGATGCTGAACATTGGTATGCGCCCCACTTTTAACAACAACGCCGACAACCGGAGCATCGAGGTTCATATTTTTGATTTTTCTAAAGATATTTACGGAAAAGAAATCACCCTTTCTTTTGTCGATAAGATAAGAGATGAACAAAAATTTGACGGGATAGAATCGCTTGTTGAACAGTTAAAAAATGACAAGATAACGGCTAAAAAAATTCTCAAAAATTATTAATCCCGAAATAGCTTAATCTTAAAACGAATCTACTCTTTTACAACAAGCTCGCAGGTAACAGGCAGATGATCTGATTTTCGGTAATTGTAGGTATCAAAATTATTCGAATCGAAGTAAGAACTGTGCATAATATAATCGATACGGAACGAAGGCACTTTCCCGATATAAGTTCGGCCGATTCCATGCCCCGAATTTACAAAAGCATCAGTAAGATTTTCGCCAATTGTTTTATAGGAATATGAAACCGGAGAATCGTTAAAATCGCCACAGACAATTATTGGATATGGCGATTCATCAATGTATTTTCGAATTTCCCGAACCTGTTTGGAACGCATCTGGAAAGCCGTTTTGAACTTGGCGCCTATTTCCTGCATTTCTTTAATATCCTGCTCTTCGGTAATTCCGGGCGATTCAAGTATGGCGTATTTTTCAGGATCGATATGATAGGATTGTAAATGCAGGTTAAAAATCCGAATGGTATCTCCTTTGATTAAAACATCAGTATAAATGGCAATATTTCTTGTTTCGTCGAACCTTATTTCGCCCATATTCATAATGGGATAACGAGTCATGGTAACCGAGCCAAAAGTTGTGCTCGAACGGGCAAACTGGTAGTGGTTGATGGTCTTCAGTTTTTCAACCGTTTTTGCCATGTTAAAAATGTTGTTTTTTCTTATCCTGGCTTCCTGCAAACAAATAATATCTGCCTTTTGTTCCTGCAAAAAAGAGACGATATCCTCCGCGTTTTTCTTTCTGTCGCTGTTATTTTCTCCACCAAAATGCCTCACATTATACGAAAGGACTTTTACATCGTATTGTTCCGTCTTCTTTCCTTTTAACTGAAAATAAGAATCCAGATAATTCCACCCCAACAGAATAAAAACAAGCGAAAGCAACATATTCTTTGGCTTCACCAACAACCAGAAAAGAATAAAAACAATATTGGCCAGTAAAAGAAAGGGATAGGCAAGACCAAACATGGCCGGTATCCAAAATTTATCGGGAGAAATATAAACAGAAAGATAGGCAACGACCAGTGACGCCACTACCATCAAATTCAACAAGAATAATATTTTAACGAAAATCTTCTTCACTCATCTCTGGTTAACTGAAGCAATATAGGAAAAATGCCCGGCTAAAATACATGTAGTAAAAACGATTTTAATGATTTTTATTGCTTCTAAATTATCACCTTTGGTCTTTATTTCATGCATTCCAGCATCCGGTTGCGCCCGTTAATATCCTGATGCAGTTCAACTTTGCTAAAACCCAGCGATTTAACCAGCTCTTTCATTTCTTCGCCCAGGTATTCGTTTATTTCAAAATAAAGCCGGCCTTTTTTCTGTAGAGTCTTCCGTGCAAATTCAGTAATAGGCCTGTAAAAAATCAATGGATCGTCATCAGGAACATAAAGAGCGCCTTCCGGTTCAAAAGCCAGCACATTTTGTTCCATCTTCTCTTTTTCGAGCTCTCTTACATAGGGCGGATTACTTACGATCACATCCAATTTAGGCCACGAATAATCTTTCCAGTTCAGGATATCGGCAAGTTTAAACTCAACATCCAACTCGTTTTTTAAAGCATTCTTTTTAGCTGTCTGCAAAGCTGCCTCCGAAATATCAATACCAGTTACACTTGATTTTGGAAGTTCACTTTTTAATGCCAGTGCAATACATCCGCTTCCGGTACCAATATCCAGAATTTTTGCCTGTGAAGGAAGCTGGCTCTTAACGATCAGATGCACCAACTCTTCGGTTTCCGGACGAGGAATTAGCACCGCAGGATTCACCTCCAGTGTTAATCCGAAAAATTCAGCTTCTCCTAAAATATACTGAATGGGTTCGTGTTTTTTAAGTCGATCAACAATTTCTGCAATCGAATTTGATTCTTCAGCAGTAACTATTCGGTCTTTTTTCAAAATCATATCTGTATAGCTCATGCTCAGAACCGATTCCGAGAGCAATCGTACAAATCCGCTGATTTCCGTCTCGGGGTAATAAGCAGCCAATTCTGTTTTTATGTATTGAATAGTCTTCTGCATTGTTTACTTTTGCTGCAAATTTAGCGTTTCCTTGAAAATGAGCACCGACGAAAAATATATAAAACGATGTATTGAACTCGCCCGGGAAGGTGCGGGCTATGTTTCACCCAATCCGATGGTAGGTTGTGTAATCGTGCACAACGGAGAAATTATTGGCGAAGGTTATCATAAAAGACACGGAGAAGCACATGCCGAGGTAAATGCCATTAACTCCGTAAAAGATCAGTCTCTTTTAAAGGAAAGTACCATTTATGTGTCGCTGGAACCGTGTGCACATTACGGATTAACTCCTCCCTGTGCCAATTTGATTGTGTTGAAACAAATTCCAAAGGTGGTAATCGGCAGCATCGATCCTTTTGCCAAAGTTGCAGGAAAGGGAATTGAAATATTGAAAAATGCAGGCATCGATGTAACAACAGGTGTTTTAAAAGAAGAATGCGACGAACTGAACAAACGCTTTTTCACCTTTCACGAGAAAAAGCGGCCGTATATTTTTTTAAAGTGGGCACAAACCCTTGATGGATTTATCGACATCGATCGAACGGCTGCAGATTTTGGAGAGCCAACCTGGATAACCGGGAATGAGGCTTTGTTGCGAGTTCATAAAATGAGGGCCGAGGAAGATGCGATTATGGTAGGAACCAACACTGCTGAAAAAGATAATCCGTCGTTGACTGTCCGGTACTGTGAAGGGAAAAATCCACTTCGCATTGTACTCGATAACAAATTGCGCCTTCCTTCAGAACTGAATCTTTTTGACAATTCGACAAAAACATTTGTGTTTAATTCAATCAAAAACGAATTGAACGGGAATACGGAATTTATTCAAATTGATTTCAGTAAAAACCTGTTGAAGCAGATTATGGAAACGCTTCATCAAAAAAACGTGTTGTCATTGATTGTGGAAGGTGGCAAAGAATTGCTTGAAACATTTATTTCCGAGAACCTTTGGGACGAAGCCCATGTTTATACGGGCAACAAACATTTTAAGAATGGGATTAAAGCTCCCATACTACCAGGCAGCCCGTATATTACCGAAAAAATTCAGCAGGATTCTCTGGATATTTTCAGGAATAAATATTAATTCTTAAAATCGGACACAGGTTATTAATGGGGACTTAACCGGGGCCCATTTGAAAGTATTTTTATTTTAAGTACATTCTCTACGTACATAAAATAGTAAAAAAGCTTGTGGTTCATTTCAAAACCATAATCAATACCCGGTTCGTAGCCAATCACCGGTTCGAAATTCCATCCTCGGGTTGGGCGCATACATTTGGCATTCCACTCATTTACGTATTGTCGGTTCCAGTTTTCGTAATAGCCCTGCGAACGGTACAATGCAGGTGTATTATAAAGCTGATACCATGTATCAAATTTTGAATCAAAGGTCTCTACATCGTATTCCACACTGTCTTCCGCAAATGTTTCAGTCTCGCTTTTATTAACCTGCACCGCATTTTTTTGGCCCGAACATGCAAACATTAATAATCCAACCACCGCAATAAAAAAGATCCCCCTCATTGTTTTCATACTATTAAAATTGTTTGTTTTCAACGGTATAGTATGGAACTCGCATGCATTTTAATCATAATCTTAGGTGTGAATGAATTACATGCTCGTTTCATATTTTGTTCTTTTTCTGATACGAATTTTGGATAAAAATTGTTTTTATTCAAGTATTTTCTGAAATTTATGATAAAACAAGTATAAAATTTTATGTTCGATTGGGTTCAGTTCTGGGGTTGGTTCTATCTGGCATTTTTTATCAGTGCCATTCCGGTTGCTTTTATGATTATACTTGAAAAGCGCTCACCCTTTAAAACGGCAGCATGGATTCTGTTTTTAGTGCTTGTTCCCATTGCCGGAGTAATTTTTTACCTGATATTCGGGCAGGAATACCGCAAACGCAAAATGTTCTCAACACGTGGGTTAAAAGGACTTAAAAACGTGCGCCGGTTACGGTCCGAACAACTCCAAAAAGTAGACAATAGTACTATCGTTTCAGAAGAGCTGAAAGAAAACAATCATATTATTCGCCTGTTACTTAATAACTCTTCGGGATTGCTAACCACCGGAAATCAACTTGAGCTGCTTAAAAACGGCGAACAAACCTACGAGGTAATGTTTGCCGCTATCGAAAAAGCACGTCATCACATTCATCTTGAATTTTACATTCTGGAAGACGATAATATCGGCAGGAAACTAATCGATTTATTAAAAATAAAAGCAGCACAGGGAATTGAAGTCAGGATTATTGTTGACGATGTGGGAAGCTGGGATCTTAGCTCAAAATTTTTCGATCAACTCCGAAAAGATGGTATTGAAATTTACTCTTTTATGGAAGTCAGATTTCCCCGGCTGACGTCGAAGGTAAATTATCGTAACCACCGAAAAATTGCCATTATCGACGGTAAAACAGGCTTTATCGGCGGGCTGAATATTGCAGACAAGTATCTGAAAGGATTGCCCAAAATAGGTCCATGGTACGATACCCACCTGCAAATAAAAGGCGATGCGGCCTCTAGTTTGCAAATTATCTTCAGCGTAGACTGGTATTTTATTACCCACCAAAACCTGTATGGTTATCGTTACTTCCCTCCTTTTTCGAATGCCGCCGGAATTCCGGTTCAGATTTCTGCAAGTGGCCCCGATTACGACTGGGCAGCTATCTTTCAAGGCTATTTTGCAGCCATTACCAGCGCTCGCAAAAAAGTATATCTGACAACGCCGTATCTTATGCCGCCGTCATCCATGCTTACAGCACTTAAAACCGCTGCTCTCAGCCAGGTGGATGTGCGGATTATCATTCCTGAAAAATCGGATTCTGCATTTTCAAAATGGTGTTCCTTTTCATATGTGGAGGAACTTTTAGAAGCCGGGGTAAAAATTTATTTCTTCGAGAACGGTTTTATTCACAGCAAATACATGTTGGTAGACGATAATTTTGCCACCGTTGGAACAAGCAATTTTGATTACCGCAGTTTTGAAACCAATTTCGAAGCCAATGCTTTTATTTATCAAAAGGAATTCACCAAAAAGCTGGAAGAACATTTCAACGACGATTTAAAACATTGCCGGGAAATAACACTTGAAGAATGGCAAAAACGCTCACTCTATAACAAGGTGCGTGAGGCTCTGGCACATATAATCAGCCCGATGTTTTGAAAGAAAGTTGGAAGACGGAAGACCGAAGTTGGAAGTCGTAGTGATACCCTCACTCTGAGTGAGGGTATTACTATTCAAAATGGCAACTTCCCTAAATCCAGATTTCCGCCGGAAAGAATGATCCCGACTTTTTTATTCTGAACGTCAACTTTCTTTTCCAGAATAGCAGCAAGCGGAACTGCTGACGATGGTTCGATAATAATTTTCATACGTTCCCAAACCAAACGCATGGCTTCCACAATGGCTTCTTCCGAAACAGTTACAATATCATCTACTTTATCGAGAATAATAGCAAAGTTTCTTTCGCCCAAAGAAGTTAGAAGTCCGTCGGCAATAGTATTTGGATTTTCGGAGGGCACCCAAAGTTTTGAATAAAACGAACGATACGCATCATCAGCGCCCGCAGGTTCTGCAGCAATAACTTTGCAGGCGGGTAACAAATGTTTAGTTGAAATAGCTGTTCCACCTAACAGTCCGCCACCTCCAACCGGAGCCATAATAATATCAAATTCGCCTTTGTCCTCAATTAATTCTTTAGCAGCTGTCCCCTGTCCGGCAATTACATGAAAATTATTGTAGGGATGAATTTCGGTGGCACCGGTTTCTTCCACCACTTTTGCCAGTGTACTTTCGCGAGCCTGCAAAGTGGGTTTACAAAACGTGATGCTGGCGCCATAACTGGCCACCGCTTTCTTTTTAATTTCCGGGGAAGTTTCAGGCATTACAATATGGGCTTTCACTCCACGCATTCGCGCGGCCAGTGCCAGTGCCGCAGCGTGGTTACCGGAAGAATGAGTTGCCACACCTTTTTGCGCATCTTCTTCCGACAAAGAAAATACAGCGTTGCATGCCCCGCGAAATTTAAAAGCCCCAACTTTTTGTAAATTTTCGCACTTGAAAAACAACTCAGCACCCACAATTTTATTAATGCTGATCGATGTAAAAACCGGAGTCCGGTGGGCATATTTTTGTACTATCTGGTGAGCTATTTCTATGTCGTTAAAAGTTGGAATATTCATATTACTCAGGCTTCGTAAATTTCTCGTTTAGCAAATCATAGTCGGTATTGTAAATAGATTGTTTTGAGAGTTCTTTCATCCGTTTTAATCCGGAAACATACAGGTAAATTACAAAGCCAATAAAAACAATGGTTAACCACTGAATCTCGGTAAACAAAATAAAATCGTAGATACCGTGCAATAAAATGGGCCAGAGCAGTGCTTTTCGCTTTAGGCTTTGGCGCTGTTTTTCGTAGAATTTGGCCAGGCCAAAATAAAAACCCATGGTAATTCCGAAAATAGCATGCGCCGGAACGGCTGTCATCGCCCTCATTATACCGGTGCTCATTCCGCCATCCATTACATAAAGTACATTTTCCACGGCAGCAAAACCCAGCGAAACATAAGTGGCATAAACAATACCATCAAACTTTTCGTTGAACTCGGGGCTTTTCCATATCAAGATATAAAGAGCCAGGAATTTAAATGTCTCTTCGGAAAAAGCCGCCACAACAAAAGCATTCCAGGCAGCACCGGTAAGTCCCGGGAAAAACCCTGAGAACGCTGATAAAAATCTTTCGAGAAACAGGATAGGAATTACGGTTAATCCACCGGCCAGCAAGGCTAAAAGTAACAGGCGTATCGGTTCTTTTTCGTATTTATCGCGGAAATATATATAAGCAGCAATAATTACTACAGGCGCAAGGGACAGGATCAGCAGGTTCATTGAAGGTATTATTATTGCGCGTCGTTAAAAAAGAAAGCCTCCACTCCTTTCGCTCCGGGACGAAACTTAAAAACACCACCGGCATGCGGCCACTTTTCCAGCTCTTCGTCGGTGGTACTTTCGCGGGCACTGGTAATGTAAAGCGTTCCCAGGTCGTCGTCGCCAAAAGCGCACGACGTAACATTTTTTGCAGGCACGTTTATGGTTTGCAGTAATTCTCCGGTTTCAGGATTCCAGCATCTTACAGCTGAGCCGCCCCAAAGTGCAACCCAGAGATTATCGTCAGCATCGATAGTCATTCCGTCGGGAGAGCCCAATTCCGAAGGAACAGTAACTGCCACTTTCGGATTACTGATTTCTCCGGTTTCGTTATTGTAATCGTAGCCCATCACTTTTCCGGTAGGTGTATCGATGTAGTACATTTTTGTTTTATCGCTCGACCACACAATTCCGTTCGAAATACTCACCTTCTCGATCATGGGCTGAATGGTTGAATCGGGATCGAAACGATAAAGTGTTGCCACATTTTTTTTACCATCCATGTTTAATGTTCCGGCCCAGAAACGGCCTGCAGGATCACATTTCCCGTCGTTAAAACGATTGTCTGGCAAATGTTCTTCAGGATTAGCCAGTTGTTTTTTAGAGCCGGTTGAGATATCGAACGAATAAATCCCGTTTTTTAAGGCAACCAACGCATTCCCGCTCTCTGTTTGAACCACGGTGCCAATCATCTGCCCGGTAAACATTTCTTTATTGTACTCTGTCGATGGATTATAAAAATTCAGGATTTTACCTTTAATATCGATCCACCACAATTCGCCGGTTTTATAATTCCAAATGGCACCTTCGCCTAATTCCGATTTGGTATCGAGAACCAGTTCTGCCGTATTCGATTCCGGCTTACAACTCACTATAAAACTTGCTATGGCGATAAAAAAAAGTACTCTCTTAAACATTTCCGGTATTTTTATAAGGATTGAGGCATAACAAATTACTCACTCCCAATTTATAAACTATGGATTTTAAAGACTCTCTATCAGTTTTTTCATGATCAGGGTCATTTTGGGCTCGGCTTTCATGGCCACTTCCTGCACTTCTTCGTGCGAAACTTCAACGATTTCGCCCGGCACCCCGCTATCAGTAACAATTGAAATTCCAAAAACCCTCATATTCATGTGGCGCGCAACAATTACTTCCGGCACTGTTGACATTCCAACCAAGTCGCCACCAAGGATGCGGAACATCTTGTATTCTGAAGGGGTTTCAAAAGTAGGCCCTGAAACTCCAACATAAACACCCTCTTTTACCGAGATATCATATTCAAGTGCGATGAGTTTTGCTTTGTTCCTCAAACGTTCGCTGTAAGGTTTGCTCATATCGGGAAAACGTGGCCCCAACTCATCTATATTTTTACCGCGCAGAGGATGTTCAGGAAAATGGTTGATATGATCGTTGATGAGAACAATATCTCCCACGTGCCATTCGGGATTTAATCCGCCACTGGCATTCGAAACCATCAGGTTTTTAACACCCACAAATTTCATTACCCGTACGGGGAAGGTAACTTCTTTCATATCGTAACCTTCGTAATAATGAAACCGTCCCTGCATGGCCAAAACTTCTTTATCGCCAAGTTTACCGTAAATCAGACGGTTGGCATGGCCATCAACTGTTGACACGGGAAAATTTGGAATTTCATTGTAAGGAATGGAATCCAGGATTTCAATCTCATTAACCAAACCGCCAAGGCCGGTACCCAAAATAATTCCAATCTCAGGACTTGCCTGAATTCTTTCTTTTATAAAGTTCGCGGTTGCTTTTATTTTCTCCAACATAATCTAAAATCTTCTTGTTAAATGCCTTTTTTTCCTGTTCAAGGAAGTTCACTTTAACAGGCAAATAATACAGTGCGTTTTTCAATTCATCAGGTATTTCCGTAAAATCTTTAAATCGCACAGCATCTTTCTCTGTTGTAATTATAATCTTGTTTTTCGACTGAATCGATACAAATTTATCAAATATTGTCTGAATATCCTTTGTAGAATAATTGTGATGATCGGGGAATGTCAACTCTTCAATCTTACCCGAAAATGAATTTAGATAATTTTTAATAAGTTGCGGTGATGCTATTCCTGTTACCAAAAGCACAGAATACATTCTCTCTTTATAGAACTCATTACCCAGATTATTTGCGCCGAACACCGGAACCAACTTATCGTATTCAAGTTTTGTAAAATACAGGTTTTGATACGGCAACAAACCTACATCATTCTGCAAAATACGGCGCATAATCGGTGTTACCTCATCGGGACACTTGGTAAAAATAATGATATTCGCCCGTCGCACCTGGTGAACGCCTTCGCGCAAACGGCCAAGGGGCAAAAGGTTGTCATCTTTTATGGGACGGTTATAATCGATGAGCAGAATATTTAACCCGGGTTTAATTCTGCGGTGCTGAAAGGCGTCGTCAAGCAGAACCACATCGGGTGTTTTGGGATTTTGAGGATCCTGCAATTTCTCAACACCATTAACCCTGTTTTCGCAAACAGAAACAATAACATCAGAAAATTTATTCTTTATCTGCAAGGGCTCATCTCCAACTTCGGCAGCTGTAGACTGGGTTTCAACCCAACGAAATCCTTTGGTTTTCCGTTTATATCCGCGGCTTAAAGTTGCCACCTCAAATTTTTCTTTCAACAAAGAAACGAGGTACTCCACATGAGGAGTTTTTCCGGTTCCACCAACGGTAATATTCCCTATTGATATAACAGGCACATCGAATTCTTTCGACTTAAAAAGATTAAGATCGTAAGCCTTGTTTCGGAGATATATTATAATTCCATAAAGAACAGAAAATGGATAAAGCAAAATCTTTAACATAAAACTTCGTTTAAAAGTTATGCAAAGATACTAAAATGAGAACATCTGAGGCTGAGTAATCCTTTAGTGAAAAACCTAAAATAGCACCAATAAAAAAAGGACTTATAAAACACTGACCTACAAAACATAACAACCCGTCAACTACAAAACCCGAGGTTAAATATTGTTTACTAAATGGCCGGATTGGGGCATTCATCAGGTTAAAACCGGAACATTATTGTACTTTTACCCCAATGAATAGTAAGGACATAAAAAATCACGAACGAAGAAATCTGAGGGTTTACACAGCCTTCAATTTAGTCTTTCGAAATCAGTTGGATAAATTCATTCCGCCAACAGTTTAAGATTCCTTCTCAAAAAACCCCAACCTCATTTTTAAAATATTAAACAGAAATTAATTTTATGGCATCAAGGCTTAAAATGATGCTGGTATTACTATTTATACCAGCTGCATCATTATTTGCTCAGGATGAACCTGAGCTGCACGTTGGCGGAGCACTCCGCTTTAATTACAATTTATCATCATGGAAAGAAGGCCAGAAAGCGCGCGGAGGCGATTTTGGCTACGATGTTTTCCGTATTAATGCAAAAGGAAGTTACAAAGGAGTAAAACTAAATGCCGAATATCGGTTGTATTCCGAAGGTTTTGGCGGGGGTATGATGAAACAGGGCTGGATTGGCTACGATTTTACCCCGGATAACAATCTCCAGATCGGATTAACACAGGTTCCATTCGGAATAACACAATACAACTCGCACAACTGGTTTTTCAGCCTCAATTATTACCTGGGACTGGAAGACGACCACGACATGGGAATAAAATACACCCACAATGGAGAAAAGTGGTTATTCGCTCTGGCTTATTTTAAAAATGCAGAAGAACTAAATTTCGGAAGTAACTCCGATGTTTCAGACAGCAGGTACTCTTACGATGTTAGTTCATCGGGCGATGGTTTGTACCGAAACAAAGAGATAAACCAGTTTAACCTGAAAGTTATACGCAAATTCACAAGCGGTAATGCAAAACATCAATTGGGTTTTTCGGTACAGCGTGGGGGAATTTACAACCTTGATACGGAAGACATCGGGGACCATTATGCATTAGCCGGCCACTACGAGTTAGATGTAAACAAACTAAACATAAAGGCACAGGTATCGAAATATAAATACAACACAAAAAATCCGGCAGACCAACGAAACGATGTACTCGCGATGACCGCTTATGGCGCGCCTTATCTTACTGCATCAGAAGGCACAACCTATACGCTTGGAGTTGCATATTCTGTCCCGGTTAAATGGGGGCCAATTTCAAACCTTCAGTTTTACGACGACTTCGGCTTTTTGGATAAAAAACTCAATGAATTTTATGATTCTTACATGAACATAACAGGTGTACTTATTACAGCCGGAAATGTGTATACATACGTTGACCTTGCCCAGGGAAAAGATCAGCCCTGGGTTGGACCGGTTTGGACGAATGCATTAGCAGAAGGAACCAGCGATGCCAAATGGGAAACGCGATTTAACATCAATATTGGCTATTATTTTTAATTCTAAAACAAGAATTATGACAGATAAAAGAAAAACAAAAATTAGGGTTGAGGATTTAACTCTGATTTTTGGAAAACGAAAACAAGAGGCATTAAAATTACTTCAAAAGGGTTTTTCAAAAGAAGCAATTTTAAAAAAGACAAAATGTACCGTTGGTGTAAATAATGCCAACCTCGATATTAAGGAAGGAGAAATATTCGTAATAATGGGATTATCGGGTAGCGGTAAATCAACACTTATAAGGTGTTTAAATCGTTTAAATGAACCCACTGCAGGAAAAGTATTTATTGACAATCATGATATAACCCGCGATACAAATAAGGAGTTGCTCGAAACCCGGCGCACAAAAATGAGTATGGTTTTCCAAAAATTTGGGCTACTCCCCCATCAAACAATTCTTGAAAATGCCGCATTCGGGCTTACAATTCGTGGAGAAGAAAAAGAAGCCAGGGAGGCGCGTGCACAAAATGCACTTGAAACTGTTGGGTTAAAAGGGTATGAAGCTCAGTATCCGTCAGAACTGTCAGGTGGAATGCAACAAAGGGTTGGTTTGGCACGGGCACTGGCCAACGATCCTGAAGTTCTGCTCATGGATGAAGCATTTTCGGCTCTCGATCCCCTGATAAAATCCGACATGCAGGATGAGCTTCTGGAAATTCAAAACAAGCTTCATAAAACCATTGTATTTATTACGCACGATTTGGATGAGGCGATAAAAATTGGCGACCGTATTGCAATTATGAAGGACGGAGTTATTGAACAGATCGGAACTGCCGAAGAAATTCTTACCAACCCGGCCAGCGATTATGTAGAAGCTTTTGTTGAAAAAGTCGACAGAAAAGCCATCATTACGGCAGAAAGCTTAATGTTCAAAAAGTTTACTGTTGTTGAAATTAAAAAAGACGGCCCCAAAAGCACCATCCGAAAAATGCGTTCGGCCGGTGTTGAAGTGATTCCGGTAGAAGATGAAAACAAGAAGTTTTTGGGATACGTCAGACTTCAGGACGTTCTGAAACTGGAAAAAGAAAAGGCACCAAGCATTGAAAAGGCACTGAAATCGGATGTTCCAAGTGTTTACAAAACCTACACGGTTGAAGACATGTTGCCACTAATTACCGAAACCAGAGCTCCACTTGCCGTGGTGGACGAAGATTCAGGCAGGTTGCTTGGTATTGTTTCGCAAACATCGCTGATTATTGAAGCTACCCGCTTTGAAAAAGAAGAGGTTATTGAGTTGAAAGAAATAGCTAACGAAATTTAATATGGAAAAATTAATTGACATAGGAAAATATATCGAAATCGGGATTAACGCACTGGAAGAAAATTTCTCAGGACTCTGGAGTGCTATCGATAACGTGATCTCGTGGACCGTTGATATTATTAACGACGTGTTCCTTGGTATCCCATTTTATGTTATCATTCTTCTGATAACACTTGGGGCTTATTATGCCAAAGCCGGAAAGAAATCCTTCAAAAAAGAAGGACTGAAAAATGCGGCAAGCTTAACCCTGTTTGTTGTATTTGGACTTCTTTTGGTTTGGGCGATGGGATATTGGAAAGAAGCCGTTCAAACAACAACACTGGTGATTGTAGCTACTGTTATTGCTCTTATTCTCGGAATTCCTTTGGGCATTTGGACAGCCCGCAGCAATACTGCCAACGCCATTATTCGTCCCATTCTCGACTTTATGCAAACAATGCCGGCTTTTGTTTATCTTATTCCGGCCATTTTCTTTTTTAGTGTAGGAAATACGCCCGGTGTTATTGCAACGGTTATTTTCTCGCTGCCTCCCGCCGTTCGTTTAACCAGCCTCGGAATTCGTAATGTTCCGTTCGATGTAATTGAAGCCGGTTATGCATACGGTGCAACCGAAAAACAAATACTTTTTAAAATTCAGTTACCCCTGGCCAAAACAACCATCCTTGCCGGTATAAATCAGGTAATTCTGCTGGCTTTATCGATGGTGGTAATTGCTTCAATGGTTGGAGCGAGAGGACTCGGCAGCGTTGTTTACCAGGGCATTCAGCAAAACGATATTGCCAAAGGTTTTGAAGCAGGACTTGGGATTGTGGTCCTTGCTATCATATTAGACCGCATTACACAATCCGTTGCTAAAAAATAGTCACCAATCTTAAAAAAATAAATTATGATGAAAATGAAAAACGTAATAAGCATGTTCGCAGCAGTAGCAATAGTATTGTCTTTTGCATCGTGTTCGAATAGCGGAAAGAAAGAAGAAACGAAAAGTGCCAAAAAAGAAATAAGCATTTTATACCCGAACTGGGCCGAAGGAATTGCATTTACTTATGTGGCCAAAGCTGCACTTGAAAGCAATAATTACGAGGTGGAATTAACCAACCTTGAGCCGGGACTGATCTACGGAGAATTATCGAAATCGAACTCAAAAGGAGATGTTTTTCTCGACGCCTGGCTGCCGAATACACACAAAGATTACTGGGCCGATTACGGAGACAAATTAGTAAAACTGGGCGAGGCATTCAGTGGCGGAACAACAGGTTTGGTCGTTCCATCGTACGTTCCCATCAATTCAATTGAAGAATTAAACGCCAACAAAGATAAATTCGACGGAGAAATTATTGGAATTGGAAGTGGTGCCGGAATTCATGCCAACACACTAAAAGCCATCGAGACTTATAATCTGGATTTTGAACAAATTACATCCAGCGGCCCGGCCATGGTTGCCAGTTTAGACAAAGCAACTAAAAACAAAAAATGGATTGTAATTACCGGGTGGAAACCTCACTTCATGTGGGCAAATTTCGATATTAAATACCTGGAAGATCCTAAAGGAGTTTATCCACAGGATGTATGTGCCACTATTTCCCGACGTGGTTTTGAGGAAGACCATCCAACGGCAGCCAAATTTTTCAAAAACTTTAATTTAGAAGAGTCTCAGTTATACGATTTAATGACTGCCATAGAAGCCACTAACGAAGAAGATGGTGCACAAAAATGGTACGAAGCAAATAAACAGCTTGTTGATTCGTGGTTTGAATAACAGACAGTTGTTATAGAACGCCGTAACACCGAATTATAAAAAAGGATGGCATCTGTATGAGTTGAATCATAAACAGATGCCATCTTTTTTTTATTACATCTGTTTATAAACATAAGTTTACTCCCCTGTTCTACGTAACCATTGCTTATCTTTAAACAACCTAAACTCAAAAACATAATTAAAACCTACCATCAATTAGAACTATGAAAACAAAAATTGCATTACCGGCACTTATAATCTTGCTTCTAATTGCATCAGCCTGTGAAAAAAAAGAAGATACTCCGTCTTGTAGTTACCCTAAAAATGCAAAACTGAAACGGATTGTACTTTGCCAATCGGATCATTCTGATTGCCCGACTAAAGAGTGTGATGATATTGCATGGATAGAGGAAGAATATGAGTACGACAGTAAGGGCAGGATTGAGAAGGTGATGTTTCACCCGAAGTATGTAGATGATATTCTTTCAGAAGTGGGAGAATATGATTTATACGAATATGATTCGAAAAATCAATTGATAAAAATTGAACACTATATTACATATAGAGACGAATATGCTCTTGGATGGAATTATATCTATACCTATTCTGACGATGGGAAAAAAACAAAAGAATATATCGACCATTTTAGTGTGGGTTTTGAATACACACTTTATAAATACACCAACGATAGATTGACAAGAATTGAAAAGTATGAACTAAATAGTGATGAAATAGAATACTATATTTTAAATGAGTACGACGATTCCGGTAATTTAATTAAAGAAACATTTTATGACAAGGATGATATACCAATTAAATACACCCAACATATATATGAAAATGATGTAAATATAGAATCGTATGAATACATTTGGGGCTACACCGAACCTAGCAACAAGTTCATAAAAACCTACGATGAAAATGACAATTTAGTTTTGCTGGAATCATTTTATGGGCCGGGAAGTTCAAAATTTAATAAAAAACTAAAATTTGAATATTATAATTAAAATCATTCGTGATCTGATCCCTCCATGAGACCAGATCTTTTTTGCTAATGACAAATGACCAATTTCCTCTACCTGCCCTCCATAAAATCAACCACATTTTTAAGCACCTTTTCAGACAGCCTGTCGTATGCTTCTTTTGTGCGGCCCGAAACAATGTGGGTTGAGATTACATTTGAGTATTTTTTGAATTCTTCTCTGTACGCCCCGATTCCATCGCTGTCGAAAATGGCATAATTGTTTTTATTCGATATCCAGTTTTCAAACGCAGATTTATCAAAGGTTAATCCTAGCGAAGTATTGATAAGAATCTTACCCTCTCCAAATGCTTCAAACTCCTCTGTACTCATCAACGAAGAATTCCGTGGTAAATGAAGCGAAATAATATCCGATTCCTTCAACAATTCTTGTATTGGCAAATATTCAATTCCTTCCTGCTCTGCATCAGGTTTTCGTGTGCGGCTAAAATACTTTACCTGCGCGCCAAATACGCGCAACATGTCGGCTACCATTTTACCGGTAGTTCCCAAACCTATAATTCCAACCTTTTGACCAACCAGTTCCAGAGGCTCAGCTTTCCACTGATTTTCGCCCAAGCCTTTTACAAGGCGAATAAGTTCAGAAACAATAAATTCCACCACGCCAACATCGCCGTAATCTCTTATTCCTTTAACGGTTATATTCTTTCCCTCGCAAAAATCGATGTCCACATTTGCCGAATATTTATCGTACAAACTGCAACACATTCCAACATATTTAAGGTTCTTGCAGCGACTCAGAATTTCAGCATCGAGTTTTGTCCTGGGCGACACAAATACACAATCGGCTTCTTTTATTCGCTCAATTATTTCATCTTTTTCCTTCGGAAAATCGTCGAACGATTTTATGGGATTCTTAGAAAATCCTTTTACCTCTTCAATCGCCCAATCTTTTAACCCCGATTTGTCTACAATTACAATTTGTTGAAACATAGGAAGCTTTTTAATTAAAAAGTAAAGATAAAAAAAGGATCCGATCTCTTGAAGAAACCGGATCCTTTTCCAATTACCAGTGACTAATCACCAATCATCTTAATTGATATAAATATCGTACGGCAAACGGGCATAAATGCCATTCATTCCCGATACGTTCTTTAAGTATTCGTAATAGCGGTATTTATCACCCAGTTTATTTTTTAAGAGCCCCTTTTGAAGCTCATCTGTTCCGGTTTTTAAGAACGAATCGAAAGGACTTGGTAAAGCAGGTAACGAAACGGTACGGTAATCCTCCAGACCTTCCATTTCTACAGCCAGATTAATGGCATCCTGCAAACCACCGAACTCATCGATTAAACCAATTTCCATGGCATTTTCGCCACTCCACACACGGCCCTGACCAATCTTGTCAACTTGTTCTTTTGTCATGCCGCGGCCTTCAGCAACATGCGTAATAAAAGTATCGTATCCTGCCTCAATACTTTCCTGCATCATTTCTTTTTCGTAAGGAGTCATCGGACGGGTTAATGTCAGCAGGTCGGAATTTTCGTTGGTTTTAACCACATCGGTAGTAATTCCGATCTTGTCTTTTAACAGTTCTCCAATGTTTGGGATCATTCCGAAAATACCGATCGATCCGGTAATAGTATTCGGGCTGGCCACAATTTTATCGGCAGCGCACGAAATATAATAACCACCCGATGCCGCCACGTCGCCAAAGGAAACAATCATGGTTTTTGTATCGGCAGCCAGTTTTACTTCGCGCCAAATGGTTTCCGAATCAAAAACAGCACCTCCGGGAGAATCAACGCGAAGAACAACAGCTTTATAACTACTGTCCTGACGCACTTTCCTGATTTCTTTTCCTAACCTGTCGCCGTTAATCACCTCGCCGCTGCCCATTGCAGCACCAATATCGCCACTTGCATAAATCACGGCAATTTTGTTGCGGCTGTATTTATTCACTTTCCCTTTTACCGGAGCATTAGCGTAATCTTTTACTCCAACCATGGGAATACCTTTATTCCCTGTAATTCCTGTAATCTCCCTGAGATCGGCAAGTACTTCGTCGCGGTATTCTGCAGCGTCAACCAATCCTTTTTCAACAGCTACTTTTCCTTTTTTAAAGGTTTGTACTTCGTCTGCAAGTGTGTTGAGTTCTTCAATTGAAATGCCTCTTTCTTCCGAGATCCCTTTCAGCAAATGATTCCACAAGCTTCCCATGTAGGTAAGTTGCTGTTCCCGGTTTGCTTCGCTCATTTTATCGAGCATAAAAGGTTCAACTGCTGCCTTAAATTTACCATGACGAACAATCTGCATCTCAATACCAAATTTTTTCAGGGCGTTTGTATAAAACATCATCTCGCCGCCCAATCCACGAAAATCGACAGAAACTTCAGGATGCACCACAATTTTATCGGCAACTGTTGCCAAATAATATGCTTTTTGTCCCAACATATTTTTATCTGAACAGGCATAAACAGGTTTATCACACGAATCTTTAAAATCAATCAGCATATTCCTGATCTCTTCTACCGAAGCCATGCCGCCGTTAATAACCGACAAATCGAGGTAAACACCTTTAATCCGGTCGTCGGAAACAGCTTTTTCCAGCGATTTGGAAATATCATCTAATCCAATGGTTTTTACACTGCTGAACATTCCGGGAAGATCCAAATCTTCAAACGGATCGTTTGGTGAACGGTCGACAAGTGTACGCTGCAAATCGATTACCAGCATCGAATTATTTGAAACAGTAACTTCCTGGTCGGTTGCGGCCATTATGGCACCAAAAACTGCAAACATAATAAAGCTTCCGACTATCATCAGAGCTAAAACACCGACAATAGTAGCCAGCACATACTTAAAAAATTCCTTCATATTTTTTTGTTTTTTTGAATCGTTATTACCTTTATCTTTTAGTAGCTAATTATATCTCATAATTACAAATATAATCAATGCACAAAGTTTTTCTTGGTATAGGTGGAAATATCGGTGATAAAAGAAACAACTTTAAAAAAGTATATCAACTGATAAACGAAAGGCTGGGCAAAATTGTTGACAGCTCGTCAGTTTACGAAACTCCACCGTGGGGATTTCATTCGGAAGATCCATTCTGGAACCAGATACTTATTATTGAAACAAAATTAGAGGCTGAAGAAATATTGTGGAGAATTAATGAAATTGACGAAGTATTTGGCAGAGAAAGAGATAAAGAAAGGTACTCTTCAAGAGAAATGGATGTTGATATTTTATATTTCGACGATGAATATTATGAAACTCCGAGCCTGATTATTCCTCACCCTAAAATCCCTGAACGGAAATTTGTTCTCGTCCCCTTAACCGAGGTCGCTCCTGATTTCAAACATCCTTTGCGTCGTTTAACCAGCTTGCAGATGCTGGAAAACTGCAGAGACAAATCGCTGATAAAAAAAGTAACGCTGGAGTAGCGATACACAGCAAAAATTTATAACAATATCCAATAATTACTATATTTAGGCAAACTTATAACGAACCAGCTAATCATGCTCAAAATTGATTTTCAACTTAAGCCTGAAGATTTAAAAGAAAAACTGGAAAATTTCTGGAAGATCTCTGGCGAAAAGATAAAACTGATTGACCAAAATTACGACGCGAAAAAAGGGTCGCCTGTTTTTACGGTGAACGGGAAATACTCAACCCGCGGGTGGACAGAATGGACACAGGGATTTCAGTTTGGCTCAGCTATTTTACAGTTCGATGCTTCCGGCGATGAATATTTCCTGGAAAGCGGACGTAAAGCCACACTCAAAAAAATGGCTCCGCACATCAGCCACACCGGGGTTCACGATCATGGTTTTAACAATCTCAGCACGTACGGAAACTTATTGCGCCTGATGAACGAAGGCAAAATTCAGTTTAACGAATGGGAAAAGAATTTTTACGAACTGGCAATAAAAATATCAGGAGCTGTGCAGGCCAGCCGCTGGACAAAAATTAAAGACGGCGGTTTTATTTATTCCTTTAACGGGCCGCATTCGTTGTTTGTCGACACCATCCGCTCGTGCCGAATTTTAATGACTAGCCATTTGTTGGGACACGTTTTTCAGGGCGAAGGTGACGTAAAAATTTCTTTACTGGAACGCGCTGTCAAGCATATTTCAGCTACTGCAAAATATTCGGTATTTTATGGCGAAGGCCGCGACAGTTACGATGTTTGGGGCAGAACCGCACACGAAAGCGTATTTAATACCAACGACGGAAATTTCCGTTGTCCAAATTCTCAACAGGGATATACCGGTTTTTCCACCTGGACACGTGGTTTGGCCTGGGCAATGTGTGGTTTCCCTGAAGAACTGGAACTGCTCGGCCATTTTCAAACAAAAGAGCTGGATAAATTAGGAGGCAAAGACAAGATTGAAAAAATGATGCTGAAAGCTGCCAAAGCCACCTGCGACTTTTATATCGAAAATACTCCTGTCGACGGCATTCCTTACTGGGATACCGGTGCGCCCAACTTACACAAACTGGGCGATTACCTGAACAAAAAAGCCGATCCGTACAACGCCTGGGAACCGGTTGACAGTTCGGCTGCAGCCATTGGATCGCAGGGGCTGCTTCGTTTAGGAAAATACTTACTGGAAAAAGGAGAAACAGAAGCCGGCGAAAAATACTGGCAGGCCGGATTAACGGTTCTGAATTCGCTTTTTGATTATCCTTATCTAAGTATTGACTCAAACCACCAGGGTTTAATTCTGCACAGCATTTATCATCAACCCAACGGTTGGGACAATGTTCCTGCAGGACAAAAAATTGCCTGTGGCGAATCGTCGATGTGGGGCGACTACCACGCACGCGAAGTTGCGTTGTATTTGCAACGTATAATTAACAAGGAGAACTATTATACCTTTTTTGGTTGTGTGAAATAGAAATTACATCGTGCTTTAGCGCGGTGCAAAAAAATATAAGATGGCAACAGAACTAAACGATTTTTCTAAACTCTGCGTTCACACGCTAACCACAAAACCCTGGAACCTGCAAGAGTGTGTCGAACATTATCATGCAGCCGGAATACAGGGAATAACAATTTGGCGAAATGTTCTGGAAGACCAGAACCTGAAAGAATGCAAACAAATTCTTGACGACCACAACATGAACGTGGTTTCCGTTGCCCGGGGAGGTTTTTTCCCTTCGGTTGAAAAAAAGAGGCGACAGGAAAATATCGTTGATAATATGCTGGCAGTTGAACAAGCTGCGGCGGTTGGCGCTCCAATAGTGGTTTTGGTTTGTGGTGCCGATGGCCGGCAATCGTTGGAAAAATCGCGCGACCAGATAAAGGAAGGAATTTTAAAAGTTCTTCCACAGGCAAAAGCTGCCGGTGTTAAATTGGCTATTGAGCCGTTACACCCCATGTATGCAGGTGATCGCTCAGCAATTAATTCACTGGAACAGGCCAACGACATGGCAGAAGAAATCGATTCTGACTTTGTGGGTATTGCCGTTGATGTGTATCATTTATGGTGGGACAACAACCTGCGAAAAGAAATTTCTCGTTGCGGAAATAACGGAAACCTGCTCGCATTTCATGTGTGCGACTGGAATGTGCCGACCATCGATTTTCTAAACGACCGCGGGCTGATGGGCGACGGATGTATTAATGTTCCCGAAATCAGGGGATGGGTGGAAGAAGCAGGTTTTAACGGATACAACGAAGTGGAAATATTTTCGAATAAATATTGGGCTACAAACCAGGTTGCGTATCTCGACAAAATAAAAGACGCGTATTTAAAATATACATAAAAGAGGAAGACTGTCATTAGCCACTGGTCACTCGTAAAAACCGACCAACTTTAAACTTTAAACATTCAACTTTAAACATTGAACTTTAAACTAAAAAAATGATACACAAAGTAGGAATTATAATGAACGGCGTAACCGGCCGGATGGGAACGAACCAGCACCTGATGCGTTCCATCGTTGAGATTATCAAACAGGGAGGAGTGCAGGTGAGCCCTTCCGAATTTATTATGCCCGATCCGGTTTTGGTGGGAAGAAATGAAATCAAACTGAAAAAACTGGCTGAAATGTCGGGGGTTGAAAAATGGACTACTGATTTGGAATCGGTGATGAACGATCCGGCCTACCAGATTTATTTCGATGCACAAACCACCGGGCGGCGCGCCGAAGCCGTAAAAATGGCTGCCGCTGCCGGTAAACATGTATACTGCGAAAAACCCATTGCAACCGATACCGAAACTGCTCTTGAACTTTATAAAGTTTGCGAAGAAGCAGGCGTAAAACACGGTGTTGTTCAGGATAAACTGTGGCTTCCCGGCATGCTCAAATTAAAACGTTTGATGCAGAACGGATTTTTTGGAAAAATACTTTCGGTTCGCGGAGAGTTTGGCTACTGGGTTTTTGAAGGACACAGTGTGGCTGCCCAGCGCCCAAGCTGGAACTACAGAAAAGAAGACGACGGTGGAATTATTGTTGACATGCTTTGCCACTGGCGTTATGTTCTGGACAACCTGTTTGGCAATGTGAAAGGTGTATTCTGTTTAGGCGCGACCCACATTCCCGAGCGTGTTGACGAAGAGGGGAAACCATACGAATGTACTGCCGACGATGCAGCTTACGCAACTTTTGAACTCGAAGGTGGAGTGATTGCACATTTCAATTCATCGTGGGTAACACGTGTTCGTCGCGACGATTTACTGACCTTGCATGTTGACGGCACTCATGGATCAGCGGTTGCCGGTCTTCGCGAATGCTGGACGCAACATTATGGCAACACTCCAAAACCGGTTTGGAATCCGGATATTCCAAATCCAATCAACTTTTACGAAGGCTGGAGCAAAGTACCCGAGCAGGAAAACTTCGACAACGCTTTTAAGGCAGAGTGGGAATTATTCCTGAAACACGTGGTAAAAGACGAACCTTTCCGCTGGAACCTGCTTGAAGGAGCCAAAGGTGTTCAGTTGGCAGAGAAAGGACTGGAAAGCTGGGCAAAAAAAGCTTGGATTGATATTCCCTCTATAAAGTAGGCAGTCTCAATATTCTAACTATAAACTAATTTTAGGAAGAAGAACTTCGGACTTCGAGCTTCTGTCTTCTAACTTTTTAGCATGAACAAAACAGCACTCATAACCGGGGGATCGCGGGGAATTGGCCTGGGGATCGCCACAGAACTGGCAAAAGCAAGGTTCAACCTGATTATAAACGGGGTAAGAAAACAGGAAGATGTACAACCAGTACTCGATGGATTAAAAGCGTTTGGCATAAAAGTAATTTATGCCCAGGGCGATGTTTCTAAAAAAGAAGACCGGGAAAACATTTTACAAACTGTGGTCTCCGAATTCGGGCAGTTAAATGTGTTGGTGAATAACGCCGGGATTGCACCAAAAGAACGAAAAGACATTTTGGAAGCAAGTGAAGAAAGCTTCGAATATGTGATGAACATCAATCTGAAAGGGCCATATTTTTTGACGCAACTTTTTGCCAATCACATGGTGGAACAGAAAAAAAAGGATGCTGACTTTGAAGCCTGTATCATCAATGTTTCATCGGTATCGGCAACAGTGGCTTCGATAAACCGCGGTGAATACTGCATTTCAAAAGCAGGAATTGCCATGGCCACAAAACTTTGGGCTGCACGTTTAGGTGAATACGGAATTCCGGTCTACGAAATCCAGCCCGGCATTATCAAAACCGACATGACTTCTGGAGTTATCGAGAAATACGACAAACTGTTTGAGGAGGGAATAAGCATCCAGAAACGCTGGGGATTTCCCGAAGACATTGGCAAAGTTGCTGCGTCCATGGCAAGTGGCATGATGCCTTACTCCACCGGGCAAGTGGTACTGGTGGATGGCGGCATGACGATCCAGAGACTTTGAGTTGAAAGTTGAAAATTTAATGTCTAACGTTTAAAAACCTGCTTCTTCACAAAAACTAAAATCGACTAAACTAAATTATAATGAAACAAAAACTTTACTGGAAGATAACAGTAGCTCTGGCAATTTTCTTAAGCATTCTAATGTTTTCACCCATTGTTATCGCGCCGGGCAAAACTGATCCCAAACTTTTCTCCATGCCTTACACATTCTGGGTAAGTGTTTTTATTACCATCCTGATAGTAGTTTTAACTTACATAGGCGGACTACTTTATTTACGCGACGACAAAGAAGATCAATAAAATCAAACAACTAACCTGTAAAACAAAACAACATGCTAAAGTGGCTATTTATTGTAGGAACTATTTATATTGCAATTCTCTTTTATCTTTCGTGGCGCTCGCGCAAAAAAATCAAGTCGAACGAAGACTTTATGATGGCGGGATCGAACATCGGTCTTGTTCTTGGTTTTATGACTTTTGCTGCAACCCTTTTCAGTACCTTTACCTTAATGGGCATGCCCGATTTTTCGCGCACACACGGAATTGGGGCATGGATCTTCCTGGCCTTTTCCGATGCAGGAATGGTCTTTTTAATTGTCTGGTTCGGGTTTCATCTTCGGAAACTGGTGGCTCAAAAAGGTTTTAAAGGAATGTCAGGTCTGTTGCAGAATTGTTACCAGAACAAATGGGCAGGCTACATTTATTTCCTGGCAGTTTTTATTTTTCTGGTTCCTTACGTAGCTATCCAGATTCGGGGCGTTGCCATCTTTTTGGAACAGGCATTCCCGGGAACTTTACCTGCCTGGGCCTGGTCGCTGATGATTGTTGTTATCATGTTGATCTATTCTGAATTTGGAGGTTTAAAAGCTATTATTTATGCCGATTTTATGCAGGGAACCATGTTATTGATTGTCGTGTGGGTAATTGCTACTACTTGTTTAAACTACCTGGGAGGCTGGTCTGAAATGTTTGCAAAGGTAGAAGTAGCCAATGCAAAGCTTCTTTCTACTCCCGGCCCCAAAGGACTTTTAAATGCACAGTTTCTCATCGCGTCCTTTTTAGCTATTTTGATGATTCCTGTTACGCAACCACAACTTTCCACCCGACTGGTGATTATGAAAGATGCAAAAGCTTTACGCCGGATGGCAGTGGCTGTCGGGACTTTTGCCATGCTCGTCATTTTCCCGACCATCATCATAGGATTGTACGGCGCAATTAAATACCCCGATGCTTCAGTTGCCGATTACCTCGGACAGGTACTTTTGCGTGATCAACCGGGATTTATCGCTTCTGCTGCTATTATCGGACTTTTTGCCGCTGCTATGTCAACTTCCGATTCCCAGCTTTTTGCATTGGGCAACGAGCTACGAGGTCTGCTGGGACACAAAGGCAGCGACTCACTGGTTCCCATTCGTATTGCCATTATTAGTTTTGCAGTGGCTGCTCTTTTGTTCTCGCTTTTTAGTTCTGACCAGTTGGTACTGCTGGCACGAACCAGTTTTGCAGGCACTGCAATTATGGGACCTTTGGTAATCCTGGGAATCCTCTCTAAAAAAAGCATGGGTAAATTTATGATTGTAGTTTCAGGTTTGGGATTGGCCGCATTCGTACTTTCTGAGTCAGGTTTATTACCCGGCAAGGTTGGCCCTTTTAGAATGGACCTGTTTTTAATGATCTTTTTATCGCTTTGTGCTGTGGGAAATTATTTTGTTAAAAAGTAATTCGCTAAGTACCAGAGATTCTTAATGATCATTCTTCTTGAAGGTGAAATTATTAACTCGGGAAAAACTGTACGCCAACTCGCTTCTTAAAATTTTTACTAACTTCGCCAGCGAATTGTAAAAATAACTAAAACTTATGACAAGAGACTATCTCCTACTTGTTGCATTTCTTCTGGGAATGACGGCATGTTCCTCAAACAATGAATTAATTCTGATAAATAACGGCACAAGCAACTACGAAATCAGAATTGCAAAGGATTCAGATAGTACCATAAAAAAAGCAGCCAGCGAACTTCAGAAATACCTGCAACAAATTACTTCGGTTAAATTGGCTGTTGTTACTGAAGATAATACCACGTCTGGGAAAAAAGGAATTCTGGTACAAGGAAGCGACGAATTATCTTCTTCGCATACCGTTTCATTAACCAGCGATACCGAAGGAAATATTTCTATTGCAGGAGGGAACTCACAAAGTACACTTTATGCAGTGTATGAATTTCTTGAAAAGGAACAGGATTGTTTATGGTTGTCGCCGGAAGTGGAGAAAATTCCTTCGCTAAAAACGATTTCTGTAAATGCACCGTTAAATTTCGTTTATACTCCGGAAATTACTACCCGAACCATGCACTCGAAACTTTTTTACGATAATACCGACTTTGCAAATAAACACAAGGTTACCCACGAAGCATTTCCAGACTATGTTCCAACAGCCAGAGTGCACACTTTTCATCGTTTTGTGCCGGAAGAAAATTTTTATGAAAAACATCCTGAATATTACGCACAACGAGGTGACCGAAGATTGGCCACTCAACTTTGTCTTACCAATCCTGAAGTTCTGCAAATTGTAAAAGATTCGGTGCGGGCCTATTTTGAAAGGTATCCGGAGGCAAATGTAATTTCGGTGAGTTCGAACGATAACACACAATATTGCGAATGCGAACATTGCAAAAAAATAGACGAGGAAGAGGGTTCACACAGCGGCACCATGATTCGTTTTGTAAACGAAGTGGCCAAAGAATTCCCCGACAAAACCATCTCAACCCTTGCCTACCAATACACGCGTAAACCTTGTAAAACCCAGGCACTCGATAATATTCTGATCACTCTGTGTTCCATTGAATGCGACAGGAGCGCACCCATTGAAGAAAAATGCATCGACTTTGCCGAAGATTTAACGGGTTGGAAAGAGTTGAGCAATAACATCAGAATATGGGATTACACCACGCAGTTTACCAATTTTATGGCTCCTTTTCCCAACATTCACACACTTCAACCCAATATTCAGTTTTTCAGGGACAACCATGCCAAATGGATTTTTGAACAACACAGTCATAACCCAAGCGAATTATTTGAATTACGTTCGTATTTAACTGCCAAATTACTATGGAATCCGGATTTGGATACTGACGAGATTATTAATGAATTTATGAACGGATATTACGAAGAAGCCGGGGTATTTGTAAAAAAATACATTGATACCATTCATGAAGAGATACAAAATAATAAAGACTTTTTCCTGTTCCTTTACGGCGATCCGGCACAAGGATTCAATTCCTTTTTAAGTCCAGAAAACCTGAAACGATACAATACTTTTTTCGATGAAGCAGAAAAAACCGTTGCAGACAAACCGGAAATATTAAAGCGGGTAAAAATAGCACGTATCAGTGTAGATTATGCATCGCTGGGCATGGCCAGATCAAACAAATCTCCCGAGTTCCAACTACTGAAAGACGGTAAAATTTCGGCAACCACACAAAAAAGATTACAACGCTTTAAAACCAGTTGCCAAGAAGCCAACATTACCCTAATGAATGAAATGGGTTACACAGTAAATGAATTCCTGGCACTTTTCGAAAAAACACTGGAACGTGCAGCGACTCCGAACCTGGCCAAAGGAAAATCAGTCACCCTCCTGACTCAACCTAAAAAATACAACTACGAAGATCCGCAAACACTTACCGATGGAGCTTTGGGCGGTAGTAACTTCTACGCCAACTGGTTGGGATTTGAAGGGAACGACATGGAAGCCGTTATTGATTTGAGAGAAAAAAAAGAATTCAGTTCCATTTCAACAGGCTTTTTGCAGGTGACCAACCACATTGTATTCTTCCCTGAGAGTGTTAGCTATTTTGCGTCAAATGATGGAGAGCATTTCAACCTTCTAAAGGGAATTGCCACAAAAAAACCCATAAGCAAAGAAAGCAAACGTAACGATATAGAATATTTCGATGCCAGTTTTAAGCCGACCTCGGCACGTTACATCAAAGTGAAAGCAAAAAATGTCGGGCATGCACCTATTTGGCACAACGCTGCGGGCTTACCTGTTTGGATTTTTATAGATGAAGTAATTGTACACTAAAATTATCCCTGTATTCCTTCAGTCCACTCCGAGTTATATAGGTAATCGTTGTATGGAAAACGCTGAGCGTGGATTTCTTTTACACGTTCGTACAATTCATTTTTAAACTCTTCGATGTTCTCCTTTTCTTTAGCTGAAATAAAGAGTGCCGGCGTATTGCTTTTTGCCATCCACGAGTTTTTCCACTCATCGAGGGTAAAGTTCGCTTTTGTACGTGGCGATAAATCGTCCTCATCTTTTTCCTCGTAAGAAAAGGCGTCTATCTTATTAAAAATGTAAAAAGTGGGTTTATCGCCGGCATCAATTTCTTTTAAGGTATTGTCAACCGTTTCGATCTGTTCTTCAAACCCCGGATGCGATATATCAACAATGTGCAATAAAATATCTGCTTCCCTTACCTCGTCAAGTGTTGATTTGAACGACTCAACCAATCCGTGAGGCAACTTACGGATAAAACCAACTGTATCTGCCAAAAGGAAAGGTAAATTCCCAATTACCACCTTTCTTACCGTTGTATCAAGTGTTGCAAAAAGTTTGTTTTCGGCAAACACTTCCGATTTGGCCATCATATTCATAATGGTTGATTTGCCAACGTTGGTATACCCCACCAACGCTACGCGTACCAGTTTCCCACGATTTTTACGTTGCGTAGCTTTTTGCTTATCAATTTTTTTTAGTTGTTCTTTTAACCTGGCAATCTTATCTAGAATAATACGACGGTCGGTCTCAATCTGAGTTTCACCGGGACCACGCATTCCTATACCCCCACGCTGACGCTCGAGGTGGGTCCACATTCGGGTTAATCGCGGAAGAAGATATTGATATTGTGCCAGTTCCACCTGAGTTTTCGCGTGAGCTGTTTGTGCCCGTTTGGCAAATATATCGAGGATCAGGTTAGTACGATCAATAACCTTGCACTCCAGCGCACGTTCCAGGTTTCTTAACTGCGTTGGCGATAATTCATCATCAAAAATAACCGTATCGGCTTCAACAACCTTAATATAATTGCTGATCTCTTCTAATTTACCCGGACCAACAAAGGTTGCCTTATTTGGAATATCCAATTTTTGAGTAAAATGTTTCAATACTTCAGCACCGGCTGTATCAGCCAGAAACTCAAGTTCATCGAGATACTCCTTCGCCTGCCTCTCATCCTGATTGTGGTTTATTAATCCAACAATAACTGCTTTCTCTGTAACTGGTGCTGTTTCTATCATACTATTATTTTGAGCAAAAAAAACTCCTGCTTCACATGAAACAGGAGTGCAAAAATATTGTTTTTTATTTTTTACTGCAACACAAAGTTAATTGGTACCGTGTAAGATACATTAACCGGTTTTCCACGTTGTTTACCAGGCTTCCAAACAGGAAGGGCATTTACCACGCGAAGTGCTTCTTTATCCAAAGAAGGGTCAACACCCCTTGCAATTGAAGCATTGCTTACTCTACCGTCTTTACCTACAACGAAAGTAACGTAAACTTTTCCCTGAATACCATTTTCCTGAGCAATTACAGGATATTTAATGGCATTGGCAATAAATTTACGAAGAGCCAGGTCACCACCCGGGAATTCAGGCATGTCTTCTACAATAAAGAAAACCTGAGCTTCTTCTTCCTCTTCTTCTTCTTGAGTTTCGATAACAGGAGCAACGTCGATTACAGTTTCTTCGTCGGCTTCTGTGTCTTCAATCTCTAATTCATCTTCAATTTCCACATCATCGTCTACAATGTTCAATACCTCAACAACTTTTGGTGGTGGAGGTGGTGGAGGTGGTTTCACCTCTTGTTCACGAGTGATAGGAATAATTTCTTCTTCTACTTCGGCAGTTTGAATCGTTCCTAACGATTCCGCCTTGGCTGGTTTGGTAGTCCATTCAAAAGCCAGAAGCGTAACTCCCAAAGCCACAACCAATCCAATCAGCAAAAAGGTATTTCTTTTGCTCTCTAGATCGACTTTTGGCGATTTTTTAAGTTCCATACTACTTATTTTTATTTGTTTTATTCGATTTTTATCCCCTATAAAACGGGGCTTAAAGATAAAAAATAATATTCACATGCAAGATAAATTTTAACTGATTTGAAAATTCTATCTCAATTCAAATCTTACAGGTACGAAATAACGTACTTTAACAGCTTTTCCTCCCTGTCGCCCGGGTTTCCATTTTGGCATTTCCCGAACAACCCGTAAGGCCTCGTTATCAAGCGAGAAGTCAACCCCCCGAATGATTTCAGTATCGAAAACATTACCCTGTTCGTCCACAACAAAACTAACATAAACCCTTCCTTGAATTCCGTTTTCCTGTGCAATTAACGGGTATTTAACATTGTTTGCCAAATAGCTTAACAGAGCTTTCTCTCCACCGGGAAATTCAGGCATTATTTCTGCAGTTATTAAAACATCTTCCTCTTCTTCTGGGAAATCATCAGTTGAAGGCTGATAAATCAAATTCGCGATATCAATACCCTCCAAATCATTCGGTTCTGAACTAAAATCATCTAAAAAATCATCCACAAGTACTTTATCACTTACGATTTCAATTTGCGAAACCTGAATGATCGGCTTTGGTAATTTAGGTTTCTCGGCTTGCGTTGGCGGAATAAACACATCATCATCAGGAGCAAAACCGTTAGAAATAAATTCAACAGTAGCATTAGATTCCGAGCTTTTCCACTCAAAGGCAAGTAATACAGAGCCAAGGGCAACTACCAATCCAATTAAAAAAAATGTGGTTCTTTTGGTTTCGAGATTTGCTCTCTTACTTTTTTTAGCATTCATCATGGCTTTAATGTTTTAAAGGTAAGTCAATAAATAAAGAACGCCGGCTTCTAGTTGTTTTCTGCAGTACAAGACATACAACAAAAACTTTACCACAAATTTTATTTTGCAGCCATTTTAGAAAAAGAAAAAAATATTTTTATATTTGCACGCACATTTTGGGGGTTTAGCTCAGTTGGCTAGAGCGTTTGACTGGCAGTCAAAAGGTCAGCGGTTCGATTCCGCTAATCTCCACTAAAAAGAGAGTTACGATAATTTCGTAGCTCTCTTTTCTTTTTCAGTGTATCTCTTTTATTAAAAAATTGACATCAAAACAATATTCCTCCAGAAAACAATGTTCACTTTAACGATTATCTACATAATATTACTGAACAATTATTTTTCACTTTTGTAAAATCATGGACACTTTACAAGCCGAATCAAGATTGATGATCGCACAAAATGAAGTTACTTAATTACCTCTTACTTTTCGTGGTAGTTGGTATGTGTTCCTGCAGCATGTGGGAAGAGGAGTCGATGCCGACTATTAAAATAGGCGTGATGCTGCCCTATAGTGGAGAATATGCATCTGACTGGGACGATGGGCTCGACTGGGCCGTTGAGAACATAAACCAGGCAGGAGGAATTGCCGGCTGCCGGCTCCAACTTGTAAAAAAGGATCTTAACGGAACAGATCTAACCTCGGTTTCAAAAAAATTTATCGAAGACGAATCAATAAAAGCGGTCATTGGGCCTTTAACCTCCTCTTCGGTTTACAAAGCTGCGCCACTTTTTATCAGTGCTCAAAAAGTACTAATGGCACCGGTGGCAACTGCAGCAAATATTTCAAGGGCATTTTCAGGCTACGATTATTTCTGGCGACTAACAGAACCCGATATTTCACAAACGAAAACATTAATTCTGCTGGCACAAAAAGGAGGGGCAAAAAAAATTGCACTTCTTACCGAAGAATCACAGTATGGCACATCTTTCGAAGACTGGTTTGGTTTTTTTGCTACTGAATTAGGATTGGAAGTTAGCGGAATTGAAGTAGTAAATCCGGGAGATATTAACGCGACAAAAGAAGCCTGGAACACATTAATGACCGGGCAACCCGATGCTGTAATTTCGGCCATAAACCTCCCCTCTCAAAATATGGAGCTAATAAAAGCATACCGTAAAAACGGGCTACAAACCCGGTTACTGATGTCGGATGCTGCAGTTTTTCAAACGCTAATTGACGAACTCGGCAGTGCTGCCGAAAATCTTGAAGGAACAACCATCTCTTCTTACCCCAATTCAGGATTCGATATTTCATACCATGTGAGGTACCACAAATATCCGAGCGCATTTATTAGTCAAATGTACGATGCTGTAATGTTGCTTGGGCTGGCCCTGGAGGTTTCGGATGGCGAAGGCGGACAAAGTTTGGCCGATGCATTAAAATTGGTAGTAACAGGCAAAGAGGGAAGTTACAGCTGGCAGCGCGACGAACTGCGTGGCGCCCTTAATGATATAAAAAATGGCATCTACCCCGATATCAGCGGAGCAAGCGGTTCGCTGGATTACGATGAGCTATATTATACCGATGTAACAGCAACAACATACGGACACTGGCGCGTTGATGCAGGACAGTTTGTAATTACAGATTTTTACACCTCAGATGGCGAAGGCCGTATCAATTCAACTTCTGCAGCCTACCGTACTATCTCACAAGAGGAACAACAGTTCTCGACCACCGGCAGCTGGCCCGTTTTACCGGGGAGAGAAGGCTTGCAGGCTTTTTTAATGGCCACCTCGAAAGGATGGAGCAATTACCGGCACCAGGCAGATGTTTTACAAGCCTATCAGTTACTTAAGTCGCACGGATTAAGCGACGACCAGATTATCCTGGTTCTTGCTGACGACCTTGCTGAATCGGAATCAAATCCGTTGCCGGGAACAATACGAAACTCCCTCGATGGCGAGAATCTTTACCAGAATGTGGAAATCGACTACAATTTGAATACGCTTTCTGCTCAAAATATATTCAATATATTAAACGGAAACGTTACAGATGAAACGCCGGTAGTACTCACTACCAAATCAACTGATAATGTTTTACTGTTTACATCGGGGCACGGGCTTCCGGGAGGAATGGTTTTTGAAGGAGCGCAACGCGAAATACTGGATGCAGATTACTGGAACAATGTATTCGACGGAATGTACAACAAGCATAATTTCCGACAGGTATTCTGGTCGCTCGAATCCTGTTACTCAGGTAGCATTGGAGAGCAGATTCACACCCCCGGAGTGATGTTAATGACCGGAGCGAATTCGGTTGAAACCTCGAAAGCCTATCTCTACGATGCGGAACTGGGAAACTGGCTGGCCGATAAATTTGCCTATTCAGTAAACAATACCATAGCTGACAAGTCTGATGTTACTTTTTACGAGTTATACGAAAGGTGTTACAGGTTCGTGAATGGGTCGCATGTGTCGTTTTACAACTACGAAAATTTCGGAAATATTCACGAGTTATCGTTGATTGATTTTATACAACCGTAAAATTCAATTGCAGTTCATGTTCAATAAAAAGCGTTTAATTATTTAATCAGGATTGAATTTGGAAGGAATGAAAAGATTAATTTTTCTGGCTATTATAATTGTATTACTTACCGGCTCGTGTTCAGAAACGGAATCGTTGCTTTTTGAACCATCGTATTCGTTGTACGTACTTTTACCAACACAAGGATTTGGCGACAGAAGTTTTGTTGACGACATTTATGAGGGTGTGGAAACCGCTGCACTTGAAGTTAATTTTGAGGTGCATTACATTGTGCCCGAAACCGTTGAAGAAGGAGGTGTCTGGCTAAGTAATTTTATATCATCAAACACCGAGCCGGCTTTAATTATTGCGGCCGGGAACCAGTATACCGATGCCGTAAATGCGCTTCAGGGCCAGCTTAACGGACATAAAATTGTATTGTTTGAAGGAATTGCCGATGAATACGAAGGAGTGGCAAGTATTTTCTTTCACACTTATGCACCGTCGTATATTGCAGGTTATATGTCGGCAGCACTTGTTGAAAACTGCCGGGCAACAACCATTAGTGGACTCGATGCACCGTTTCTTACTGAATATACAAAAGGATTTGAGCAAGGAGTAATTGATGCCGGCGGCTCAATTGACGGGCACTACTTTTTATGTAACGGGTTAGAAGGGTTTGAAATGCCGGATTCGGCCTATACTTTAACGCAAAAACTATTGCCCGAATATAATCTGATTTATGGATTGGCTTCAGGATCGAACTTTGGAATTGTAAATGCAGCACGCAATTACCCAGAGCAAAGATATGTTGTGGGAGTTTGGTCGGATCAAAGCTGGATGGGATTAAGTGTGGTTACCGGGTCGGTTATAAATCTTTTCGGCGAAAAAATTATAGATTATACAAAGGCATTCCAAAATGGCAAATTCATTTCCGGTTCATTTTATTCATCGATGGAAGACAACAGTACAACATTTTTGCCGAACGAAAATGTAATGGGCCCCGATAGTAAAATCCCTGAAGACTTACGAAGGACAGCCATTCAGAAAGAAAATTCGTATTTACTCAGAAATAATTAATTTTCAACAACCTGAGATTGGTATGAGCTGGGTGTTTGCCCCGTTATTTCTTTAAAAACCCGGTAAAATGTTGCCCGCGATTTAAATCCCGAATCAATTCCAACGGCCTGTAGTGTGTAATTTTTGGGTAAATTCTCCAGGAGTTTAATGCTGTAGTTCACTCGCTGATGATTTACCAAATCGTAAAAATTCTTGTAGTTAGCCTTTTTAATTAACTGGGTTAATTTGTACGTAGGAATTTTCAACTCGCCAGCTAACCTGGCAAGGGTAAGATCGGGTTGCAGAAACAGTTCTTCGTCTGAGAAGCGTTTTAAGAAATGCGCTACTTCTTCTTTTTCAACTACCGACAAGCCAGTGGTTTCAACCGGTTTAGGTTCCTCATCAATACGTGTATTTTCGGCTATAAACGATAAGTCTGACTGAACCAAAGCATGAATGAAGAAAAAGAATCCGAAAAACAAAAGGTAGGCAAACGATAGGATAAAAAGGTAAGCGTTGCTGTAAATTCCAAAAAAATTGATTCCGGCAAATACACACTCAATGGCAAAAACAATGGCCGCATTCCGAATCCAGGTTAAATCCCGGTTATTAATAGTTGCAACCCGTCTTTTCATTTTTGTTTTATAGGTTCTGAATAATTTTGAAATCAACACTGTATAAATAATGGACTGAACAAAACCAATAAATTTTGCACTAAGCGATAATAAATTGAAATAAAAATTATTCTCAATGCTCAAATCCATGTAACGCGGCTTCGAGAAATCAATTCCGTGTATAATTTCCTGTGCATGGTTAGGCGCAACACTCAGGCTTATTACCAACTCAACCAACATTGGTAAAAAATGCAACAATTCTGCCGGCAGAATCCTTTTATCCTTTTCTCCCAGCTTTTTCAGGTACAGGAAATATAGCGGTAAAAGACTAACTTTTATGGGCGCGGCAATGTAGGCAGAGTAATTAATATTAACACTAAATGCATACAAAACCGGCGGTAAAACATGTATGGCTTTTAATAAAAAGTCGACGTACAGATAACTTAGCCCTTTCTTTTTAAGCCGTACCGACAAATATGTCAGTATAATGGCAAACGAGAGGTAAATGGTAAATGTTAAAAACAGTAATATAGCCTGAATACTCATCAAAATATGGGTTTGAACCTGTAAAAGTAGCTAATGATATACAATAGTTGAAGGTTGGAAGTTTGCTATCGCCACTTTGTTAATATAATATTTATAATAGCGACTTTCAGTAATAATTTCAGAAGATTGAGACAAGAATCGATTTTCTGAGACACATTTTTTCGTAATCAAGACCTTATAAAATGTACTTTCGCTTTTTGATTTACAGACGCTATTAAATTTATAAATACAGAAAGAATGAATCTAAAACAAGGTTTGTTACTATTGGCTATAATAGTAACTTTTTTTTCGTGCGACGATGTGATAAACGACGAACAAACCCAACTAAAATTTATTACAGAAGAGTACGCACCATTTAATTACAGAGAAGATGGAATAGCTTCGGGTTTCAGCACCGATTTGTTGCAGGCAATTTGCTCCGAAATGGATCTGGATTTTAATGTTGAATTTTCGACATGGGAAGATGCATACAATATCGCGCTGAACACCGACAATGCAGTCCTTTTTTCAACAGCTTTAAACAGCCAGCGCCGCGACTTATTTAAGTGGGCTGGTCCGATAGCTTCGCTCGACTGGAATTTTTATGCCGCATCGAGCAATTTGCTGGAATTATCGGATATGGATGCTGTCAAAAAGGTTGATAAAATTGGTGTTATTTCCGGTTATGCCATGGAAGAGTATTTACTGGAACAAGGATTCGCAAATCTTTCGTATTGCACCGATTTAAACGACGCTTTTACAAAGTTGTTAAATGGAGAAATAACCCTGTTTGCTTCCGATATTCTTACAACAAACGAAACTCTTGAATCGATGGGAGAATCGGAATACGCAGTAAAAAATCTGTTAACAATAAAAACAGAGTTGCTGTATTTTGCTTTCAACAAAGCTGTTGCTGACAATGTTGTTGCGCAGTTTCAATCAGCAATAGATGTGTGCAAAGATAACGGCACGGTGCGCAACCTTAGCGAGGAATACCTTGGCACATCAGAATTCCCTGGCAAACTTCAGTTGTATACCGAATCGTACACACCACTTACCTATGCAAACAGTTATGGCGAGATAACCGGGTACGGAACCGACATTGTGAAAGAAATAATGAAACGCAATGATATTTATGAACCAATAAAACTATCGTCGTGGAGCAATGGTTATCAGCTTGCATTAAACAATCCCAATTTCTGCCTTTTTACAATGGACAGAACCGAGTTGCGCAAAGACCTCTTTCAGTGGGTTGGCCCCATTGGAACCAACACCACATATTTTTATACAAAAGCCGGTTCAGGAATAACTATTAACACGATAGACGATGCCAAAGCATTAAATGCCGTTGGCACAATCAACTCGTGGTTTTCGGGACAATACCTAAACGATTTGGGATTTACAAACCTGGTTTACGAAAGCGACCCCGCAGTTATGGTTCAGCGGCTTATGAATAACGAAGTGGATGCTTTTGTTTGTACCGATGTTACTTTCCCTGATATTCTTTCAAGTTGCGGGTTTAGTTATAACGAAACAAATCCGGAGTTCGAATTAATGGCTTCCGACTTTTATGTTGCCTTCTCAAAAAATACACCTGAAGGCACTGTTGAATTGTGGCAAAAAACGCTCGACAAAATGAAAGAAGACGGCACCTATAATACCATTTCGTCTAAATGGTTTCCGAATAACTAATCATTAAACTCATACATATATGAAAAAGAACAACAACTTAATTACGCTGTATATTGGAGCTCTAATTGTTTTGGTTGTAGGAGTATATAACATCATTACCACATTTAATCAACCTTATGACGGTTTTTCGTACAACAGAAATTACACAATTGTCAATGTTCAGCCCAATAGCCCGGCTGAAAAAGCCGGTATGTTAAAAGACGATCAGATAAAATCTGGTAACGGCATAACATTTTCTGACTTGAAAGAATTTACCCCCCTGCCAGACTCAGAAGTTGGAGATGTAGTAGAACTTATAATAGATAGAAACGGGGAGGAAAAGACCTTACACATGCTTATTGAACCACAACCTTTGACAAACCTGTTATATGCATGTGGTATTTTTGCTTTGGCACTGGCATTTTTACTTTGCGGTGTTTTTGCGCATTACAAAGTTAAATCTAAGCTTAGTTTTCTTTTTGCATTGTTTTCTTTAGTGGTTGGTTTTCTTTTCAGCACACAAATGCATATTCAAAATAATGTTCTAATTACTATTTATCTTATTTGTTACTTCGTGTTACCATCATTATTAATGCATTTCCTTTTAACTTATCCTCATAAAAGCAGTTTTCTCGATCAGAAATTAAAATGGCTGTTGCTTTACATTCCGGCCATCGTAATATCAGTTATTTATCTGCTTTTCTATTTTTTAAATCTGAATGTAACCGACAATCCTGTTCAGTATGCACTGGAAGCCATCTATTTTGCATATTTAGTTGCAGCAGTTGTACTTGTGCTTGTAAAATTTTTCCGGGCCAGTACTGATTTCCGCAAAAAAAGCGGTCTGAATCTTATCGCGCTGGCAACAGTTGTCGGGGTGGCCATTTTAATACTTGGAGGGTTGTTTAATAATGGCATTGTATTTATTTCAGTTATAGTGCCTGTTTTAATGAGTATTGCCACTATAAAACAAGCACAGATTGAATTGAATTCAAATAAATAACAAATATCATCGGTAGATTTTGGTTCTTACAAGCGACCGGGAAAATCGAAGATCTACCGAAGTTTATACTGTTTCCCTAAACAGAATTATTTATTGAAATACACAAAAACTGAACATAAAAAACATTTAATATGAAAACTTATTTTCAAAATAGTCTACTGTTATTACTATTATTTTTCGTGGTTTGGAGCTGTACCAAAGATGAGGCTGTGGAGATTGAACACACCATTACCGGCCAGTTAACTCCCGGTATAAATGTAACCTCGAACGATTTTTCAGCGATGGAAGTTACACTTGGCAAACTAAACAGTACTATCGATATTACGAACTACGACCGGGAAAACCTGGAGTTCGATACAATTCTTTATGCCCCGGTTGACGCATCAGGTAGTTTTTCATTTGAAAACCTTAAAGAAGGCAATTACCTTGCTATTATGTCCGATGGATTTGTTTTTAATACCGATACCATTTGGAGTTGCAGTATTAATGAATCCACAAAAACTGTTGAATTAAATAAAACTGTTGACCGGGCCGAGGAAGAAAATGGCACAAAAACTTACAGTATTAAGGTGTACCGCGATCTAGGCAAACATTACAGTATTAAAACACTCTATTTTTACTATGATAATAATTTGTACCGATCGATTGATGTTGGAAATATGGAGTTGGGCGGACTTTTTTCAACCTACGCTACCGTTGAAATAGAACTAGATTTAAGCAGGAATTTAACCTTTAACGCTGACATTATAAATAATGATAGCGGCAATATTTATACACTAGGTGTGAAGGATTTCAACAAAGATTACAATAGCAGTGTAACAATACTTGAAGAAGACGGTAAAGGCTATATTGGTATTGAAATCAATAAATATTTCAAATACAGGATAAAACTTTGGGGTGTCGTTCCATCTGGTGGTGTAGAGGCATAAACCAATTACCTCTGCAGAAAAAAAATTACTGAATACTGAGCTGTATTTTTTTGAAATTATATTTCCATCTTAATAGTTACTGCGATTCTAAATCTATTTGAGATCAATAATTTCTTGTTTCGTCATAACTGATTTCTCACAATTTAAAACAGTCGTAAAAATGCAATTTAAAAATACAATCTTTCTGCTGCTAGCCATTTTTTTGGTTTTTACATCGTGCACAGATGAAGTTATTGAGACTGAGCAGGTACAAACACAGCAAATTGTGCTATTAACCGATTATTCAATTGGTTCCGATGTGGTTATATCTATTCATGGCCAATTGCTAAGTCGTTATCCGGGTATTGATATAAATTATATCGAAGCCAGACCATTTAGCATTGCGGAAGCTTCTTATCAATTGCGGGTGGCTGCCGAAAATTACCCGGAAGGCACATATTTTTTGGCCATAATTGAACCGGGAGCCAATGCTGAAAGGATGGTTTTTAAAACGGAAAATGAGCAATACTTTGTAGTACCCGATAACAGTCTGGTAACAAAATTATTTCATAAAATCAATAACCCGCATTGTTACCACATTGAAAATGACTTTTTGTGTAATGGACTCAAACCCGAAAACCTGAATTTTTTAGAAATTTATGTATCCTCTTTATTTGATCTTCTGGATGGAAGAATCCCTGAAAATTTCGGAGAAAAGATAGATTCGCCAAATACCTTCGTATTGCAGGATGCTGTTTTTGATAATGACACACTTCTGGGCCAGGTTGATTTCTCCGATAATTTTGGGAATTGTGTTACAAATATTCCGGAAGGTATGCTTGCCTCTTTTCAACAGGGAGACCTGCTAAAAATACAGACTGCTGACAAAACTTTTTTTGCCCGTTTTGGCACCGGTTATTCATCGGTTGCTGAAGGGCAGAATGTAATGTTTGCAAACAGCCTTAAGAAATTGGAACTGGCCATTAACATGGGAAGTCTGGCCGAACGTTACAACATTGGAGCCGGAACAACAATCAGAATAAATCAACCTTAATAGAAGACAGACTTGTATTCGGGCGTAATTATTAAACTCTTACGTTGTTTACTTATGATTGAAACATTATTTCAGAATAGCATTAAAACTTTTAATAAACTTATAATCAAAGAAAAAATGAATACATTTAGAAACCCTACTTTTCTAGTACTATTGATTTCCTTTTTCGTTTTAACAAGTTGCGAAAAAGAAGACAGCAATGTAAGCAGCAGCTTAAACATTACCTTAAATCCCGGGGAAGGCTTAACCACAGCCGACCTGGAGGGATTAAAACTTGGAATTGTAAAACTGCCCGACGGAACTACCGAAAACGACAACCTCGACAGTTTAACCTGGACCAGCGAACCAACCTGGCTCATCGAATCGGCAAACACTAACGGGACAATTGTATTTAAAGATATAGCTCCCGGAATTTACCTGGCTGAAATTGATAATGATTCGTTGCAATTCGAAACCTTTAGCAACGATACAAATGCTATTTACATACAGGTTGAAAACGGCGAAAATACCAACCAGACAGTTAGTATCGTTTTTAGTGAAGCTGAAAATGGGGGAACTTGGATCACGGCTGCACCGAACTTTAGAGGTAATGCCGCTGCAGAAGAATTATTATCGGTTACGGTGAGGTGCTATAATAAAAATAATACAATTACTAAAACAATATCAAGTGAGGAAGAATACATATACTTCGGAAGAAGTGATGAGGTTATGGGGCAGGGACATAATGTAAAGATAAAAGATATTTACAAGTTTATGGGCGGCAACTGTTTAAGGGATGAGTTTTATAAAATAGAAGTAGATATTATTAATAATAACGATGGAACAACGGTTACCAGATCGGTTTTTCCCAAAAGTAAAAGCTGGGACTCCTACCCTAGTTTAAATGAAAATTTATCTGTTGGAAATTATCAAATAACACTGAAAATGAGTTACATAAACCTCTTCTTCGTTGCTGACACATTTTTTATTGAAATTCTGAATTATTATGATTAACGGGAATAATAAATAAAACAGACAGTTACAAAAATTACCACTTCGTAATTACAGCATTTAGCAGATTTCTGTATTCGACAAAATACCGGCAACCATTATTAGAGTGGCAATTATAAACAAAATATTTTAGGAAAAAGACTATGAATAAAATTACAAACTCCGCATTTTTTGTACTACTTATTTCCTTTTTCGTTTTAACAAGTTGCGAAAAAGAAGACAGTAATGTAGGCAGCAGCTTAAACATTACATTAAATCCCGGGCAAGGATTAACCACTGCCAACCTGGAGGGATTAAAACTTGGAATTGTAAAACTACCCGATGGAACTACCGAAAACGACAACCTCGACAGTTTAACCTGGATCAGCGAACCAACCTGGTTCATCGATTCGGCAAACACCAACGCAAACATTGTTTTTAAAGATCTCACTCCCGGAATTTACCTGGCTGAGATTGACAATGATACCTTGCAATTAGAAACCTTCAACAACGATACAAATGCTATTTATATACAGGTTGAAAACGGCGAAATCACTAATCAATCAGTTAGTATCGTTTTTAGTGAAGCTAAAAATGATGATGATTATAAATCAAAAGGTGACTATGTTGATGCGTGGGGCTCTAACGTGGAAGCAGATAAACGTTTATTAACAGTAACAGTAAGGTTCTATAATAAAAATAATACAATTACTAAAACCATATCATCTGTTGAAAAATACGTTTGCGAACCTGAATCTCCATGGCATACTCAAGAAATTAGAGGTCAAGGATATCACGAAGAAATATATGACTTATATAAAATTAAGAATTTTCATCACTGTTTAAGGGATGAATTTTATAAAATTGAAGTAGAGATTATTAATAATAACGATGGTACAACGGTTACCAGAATTGTTTATCCCAAAAGTGAAAGCTGGTGGGGCTACACTTGTTTATATGAAGAGTTGGTTGTTGGAGACATTGATAATATAAGACTAAATATAGATTATTCAAACATCTTAGGCACAGACGGATTGACTATTAATATTAAAAAATATTATGAGGAATATGCATGGTGAAGCACACCATTTTGTTCATCATTACCATGGCCACACCACACATTAAATACATAATATACAGACAATTGCATTTCTTTAGGAAAAAGATTATGAATAAAATTACAAACTCCGCATTTTTAGTACTACTTATTTCCTTTTTCGTTTTAACAAGTTGCGAAAAAGAAGACAGCAATGTAAGCAGCAGCTTAAACATTACATTAAATCCCGGGGAAGGCTTAACCACTGCCGACCTGGAGGGATTAAAACTTGGAATAGTAAAATTGCCCGACGGAACTACCGAAAACGACAACCTCGACAGTTTAGCATGGACCAACGAACCAACCTGGTTCATCGATTCGGCAAACACCAACGGAAACATTGTTTTTAAAGATCTGACTCCCGGAATTTACCTGGCAGAGATTGACAATGATACCTTGCAATTTGAAACCTTCAACAACGATACAAATGCTATTTATATACACGTTGAAAACGGAGAAACCACCAACCAGGCTGTGATTGTAGGTTTAAGTAAAGTGGATAATAACAGCGGAGCTATAACGGATGATTATATATATGGAGACAAGGTGATGGCTGATAAACGTTTAACGGTAACCCTAAGATGCTACAATAAAGATAAAGAACTTACTAAAAAAGAACAACTTGATGAACGAAACATTTTTAAGCAAGAGGGAACAGCCGAGCATGAGCGTTTAGTAGGTCATGGACATGGGAAAGAGCTAAAAGACTTGTATAAAATTAAAAATTTTAGTCACTGTTTAAGGGATGAGTTTTATTATATTGAAGTAGAAATTATTAATAATAGCTATGGAACAAAGGTTACCAGATCTGTTCATCCCAAAGACAAAAGCTGGAAGGCCTACACTAGTTTAAATGAAAGTGTCGTTATTGGAGAGTATAAGATAAAACTACTATTGCAATACATAAACACATGTGGGGTAGATAAGTTTCGGATTGAGGTTGCAAATCCGTACGACGAATAAAACAACGGGAGACGATAGCACCTTCTTCTTCAGCAAAATGGCCACACATATAGTATCATAATAAACAAGAATAATCGATACAAACAGTTACAAAAATTACCACTTCGTAATTACAGCATTTAGCAGATTTCGGTATTCGACAAAATACCGGCAACCATTATTAGAGTGGCAACTATAAACAAAATATTTTAGGAAAAAGACTATGAATAAAATTACAAACTCCTCATTTTTAGTACTACTTATTTCCTTTTTCGTTTTAACAAGTTGCGAAAAAGAAGACAGCAATTTAAGCAGTAGCTTAAACATTACCTTAAATCCCGGGCAAGGTTTAACCACTGCCGATTTGGAAGGATTAAAACTTGGAATTGTAAAACTACCCGATGGAACCACCGAAGACGACAACCTCGACAGTTTAGCATGGACCAGCGAACCGATGTGGCTGATTGATTCTTGTAGCAATAGTGGAACAGTTGTTTTCGACGATATCGCTTCCGGTCTCTACCTGGTGCAAATAGATAATGATTCATTAGAACTTAAAACTTTCTCGAGTGAAGAAAATTCTGTTTTTTTATATGTTGATAATGATAAAAACAGCAGTGAATCTATTACAATTATAAGGAAGAATATTGATAATGGGAGCGTGGCGACTACAGCTTCTTTAGGTTCTATAAGTATGGATTGGGGGGATGCTACAATCAATCCACTATTTGCAACAACAGTAAGATGTTATGATCAGAATAATTTGCTTACAAAAAACATTTTGGTTACTGAATTATCATTTCAAGCATCCGCAGTTTCGTGGAGCAGTGATGGATGTGGATATCATATTAAAATTAAAGACCTTTACAGAATTTCAGGATATCACCATTACCTTCGCGATGAATATTATAAAATTGAAATAGAGCTGATTAATTTACTTGAGGGAGCAGAAACTACGATATCTATTTATCCCAAAAGCGAAAGCTGGACTACTTATTCGGTTTACAGTAAGAATGTTTCTATTGGCAGCAAAAATGTTATTTTCTATGCAGACTACTATAACAATCTGGGGGTTGATAAGCTAATTATTGAAATGCTTTACTATTACGAATAAAAAGGCAGACCTCGTTTTATTAAATAAAATCATCCCCGGGTAATAAATTTTTCCTATGCATAAAAGTTGATTATTTTCAGAACAAAGCCATAATACAAAATACCAACTTCCTCTCCAGGCTAATAACTGGTAATGAGTATTCAGATAAACATGCCTGCTTGCCCAGATATAATTTTCTACAATCCCACTTCCTGGTTCACATTCGAATACCTTTGCAATTCTTCTTCCAACATGGGATTCCCGTAGGAGATATTCCGGCTTTCTTCAAAATCGTAAAGGGTAAGTTCGCGTAAGCGGTAAAAGGTCACCCAGTAAGTTCTGATGGAATTAATATAATCGCGCTTGGCAGCCTCGCGTTCCTGCAGGGCAATATTTAAGTCGGTAATACTTAACTCACCGTTCTGAAATTTTTTAAGCGCAATCGTATAGCCGTTTCCTGCAACGCGGTCGGCTTCGGTGGCAGTTCGTAACTGGTCTCTTAACAGGCTGAACTGCTCCACCTGAACAACTACACTCCGCTCAAAATCTTCAATATCCTTGTTTACATCAAAAATTACCAAGTCGCGTTCCGATTCAGCCAGTTTTACGGTCGATGCCGAATTTCCCCAATCGAGAATAGGAATACTCACAGAAATTCGCAACACCCGGTCTCTTTCAGGCTCCTCGTAAATTCCTTTAAAATTTTCTGCACTGTTCGACAAACCGTAACTTCCGGTTAATGTGGCGCTTAATCCTGTGTTACTTTTAGCTTGTGCAAGGTCGCGGTCGGCATTCACCAGCCTGCGCTGATTATAGGTTGTTTCTTTTCTGTTTTCTTTGGCTTTGGCAAGTGCCAGATCCGGATCAACATCAAACAACGTAATTTCCAATGGAATAACCAACTCTATTTCACGCGACTGTTCCATGCCAATGTAGGTTTTCAGGTTAAAGTCCGCATTTTTCAAACTCATACGAGCCTGATTTAAAGCTTTCTGAGCATTCAAGACCGACAACTCAATACGCGAATAATCATTCTCTGAAATCTGTCCCAATTCCTTCTTTGTAGTTGAAATGCGCAGGTTATCCCGGCTGTTTTTCAGGTTACTCTCTGCCAGGTTATAATTGGTCTGAACCGTTAAATACTGAAAAAACTGACTGGTGGCATTCAAGGCAATTTCTTCAATCTCTTCCACAAAACGTTTTTGTGCTTCATCAAAAATCATGGGTTCTGTTTTACGGTACCATTTCATCCAGTTATAGGCAAATAATGGTTGCTGAAAACCAATAGAGAAAGGACTACCCGAAAAACTAACCTCATCATTTTTCAGGTTTTGAATACCTGCTGCGGTTGTACTGGCCCACACATAAGTTCCAAGTTGAGGAATTGACTGGTTTAAAGAAATGGCTGTTGAAGCGGTAAGATTCGAAACCTGTTTAAACTCAATACTTCCATCGGGTTGGGTAATCGGACTTGTGGTTTGCGAGTAATTAGGTATATTTCCTGTAAGCCTTAATTGTGGTCGAAAACGGGTTTTAAAATTCCGGTATCGCCAGTAATAATTCACATTTCGGTTTTGTGTATATCTAATCGCCGACGATTGAGTGATGGCCAGATCAATCACGTCGTCTAGTGTTAGAATATATTTTTCTAAATTTTTGTTCGTTTGAGCGCTTGTACTAATGTATGCACATATAGCACACAAAATAATCAACCGTTTCATCTTTCTGCTTTTATTGATTTCTGAATGCTCGGAGTCCCTACAAATATCGGGACAGGAATTCCAATAGATTTTTAATATTATAGTTTTCTGAATCAGATATGAAAATCAGGTTTCCGCTTTTTTCTCTTAGTCCTGAATTTCAATTCTGTCTAACCCCCTTGCGTTGATTTCGTCTAAAATAATCTTATCTCCTTCATTCACTCCGGAGAGAATTTCAAAGTAGTCGTTTCCCAACGTCCCAAGAATTAACTCGGTTTTAACAGCTTCGTGTCCTTTTACTACAAAAACCTCCTGACGTTTCTTCCCTGACAATTCTTCGGTTCTTTTTATTCGTAATACATCGTCTCTTTTACTGCCTACAACATCAACTTCAACATTCTGATTGGCAATTAATTTCGGGTGACTGTTTTCTTTAAGATGAACATTAAACTGAACCTTTTTATTTTCCACCATGGGCGTAATATTCCCCACACGACCTTCCAGGTTCTCGCCATCGATTTTAACGTAAACACGATTACCCGTTTTAATTTGCTTTGCGTATTGTTCGTCAATCGATCCGGATACTTTAAAAGATGATAAGTCAGACATTTTAACCAACATTTTATCGGCATCAACACGCACTCCTTCATTTCCTGCAACGGCCAGAATAATTCCTGCAGAGGGAGCTTTAATTGTCATCTTACCAAGCAGTTCTTCTTTTTCGCAGAGTGTTTTTTCCTGAACGTTTATTTGAAGCATTAATCCCTTTTCGTCGGCAGCCAGTTGTTTTAACCGAATGCTGTTTTTTTCTTTCAGGGTTTGCAGATCCTTTTCTGCCAGTACAATCTCCTGTTTGGTTTTTTCAATACGGGCCGGAGAAATTCCTCCCACTTCCAGTAATTGTTCCTGGTCGGCCAGTGTTGATTTCAGAGAAGTAATCCGAAGTTTTTTTACCTCTTCGTTGTAGCCCAGATCGAGACGGGTACTCTGGGCATTCAACTGAGTTTTTTCCAGCGAATTCCGTTTCAGTTCCAACTGGTCGGAAAGTCTCTCAATTTCAGACTTTACATTTTCTTCGTCGAGCTTCATAATAAGCTCTCCTTTTTCAACCCAACTTCCGGGTTCAACCATCACCTTTTTTATGATACTTCTGGCAGGCGATAAAATAAGAACCTCGCTTTCAGACTCAACCACTCCGCTTGCTTTTATCGAAGAGATTACTGTTCCCCGATCAACGGTTTCTGTTCTGAATGAACCTGATTTCAGGGCTGTTGGAACATGAAATATGGAATTTAAAATAATGGCGCCGACACTTAATACAACAACCACTATAAGTAGAATAATAAATAACCGTTTTTTATTTCCCATAGGAACAACTGATTTAGGTTTTTAAATTTTGCCGCAAAGGTACAAAAAAATATGTAGCCCAATTTGAAATTAATCAGGTATAAAAAAAAGGTGATGAACCAGTCACCACCTTCTTAAAAATACAGAGCCTTTTAACTCAATTACAATATTTTACTAACATAAAGATCTTTGATAGCTTCCAGGTATTTCAAGTCCATTTTATCAGAGAAAATACGCACTGCTTCATACAACCATCCTTCATGATAAAACGATGCGCTGGCTGCATCAAATTCGTGCCCTTCCCAGTTATATTTCACATCCATCGAAACCTTCGAGAACCTTTCAGGATCGAGGTACTCCGGAATAACCAAATATGCAAATGTCGGATCTTCGATATTCAAAAAGATACCTTCTGCCAACATTTCAACTTTTAGAAACTTTACAATTTTAACCTGAGCTTCCAGTTTTCCCTGGATTGTCTTTTTAATTAAGAAATTTATACCATGATTGGAATAGGATTGCTGGATTTCTTCAACCAGATCGACCGACGGCAAATGTCTTATGCGGATGGCGTCGAGCGCTGTTGAACCAATCTTCATATATGCTTTCCCGGCATCAAAATTCCAGTCGTATTTTTTTTCAATTATTTGAGTAACACGCAAAATTTCCTCCAGCGGGTACGAAGAATCAAGAACCAGGTACAAATACATCGAACTTGTATTTGTAGGTAGCTCGTGGTAATAACCCGGAAACGGATTTAATGACTCAAAAACCAGGCTGCCCGGAAGTATATTTTGCTCCAGGGCAACTATTGTATCTTTTTTTGTGAGGTTAAGGAACACCTCGGTCTTTTTATTTTCCATTTTGATATCTTTGATTTTTATTTATCAATATAACGAATGGCGAGCCAAGTAGTTCAATTAAAACACATCGGAAATGTAACATTTTCGCAAAACAGTCGATCAAAAAACATAAAAGTGAGCGTAAAAGCCGATAAATCGGTGTTGGTTTCTTTTCCACTTTATGTTTCGGGGAACGAAGCTCTGGCCTTTGTTGAAAAAAACAAAGACTGGATTTGCAAACAGCAGGACAAAATGAACGCGCGGCAAACAAAAATAGAGCCGGGGACCGAAATACGCACAAAACTGTATACCGTTCGTTTTACAGAAGGAGATCAAATCAGGGCAACAAAAAAGGCCGATACCATCACCATTATTTCAAATGATTTTTCGTCTGAAAAGTCGATGGCATTTATCGATGCACAGTTAACGGCACTTTATCGTTTCGAAGCCAAACGCCTGCTTCCGGTGCGTATAGCTGAACTTGCCCGGCGAAATGGTTTTTCGTACAACAAAGTTACCATTCGGAATAATCGGAGAAACTGGGGAAGCTGCTCTTCGCAAAACAATATCAGCCTGAATCTGCAAATGATGAAACTGCCTGTTCATCTTATCGATTACATTCTTTTGCACGAGTTGGCACACACAAAAATTAAAAACCACGGTCCCAAATTCTGGGAACTCTTAAATGAAATTTCCGGTGGAAAAGCCCGCGAACTGGCCCGTGAGGTAAAGAAATACTCAACTTACACTATTTAATTTTTACTCAACATTGTAAAAGGAGGGTTAAAAAAACTTCAATTCAAGCTGCACAATTAACGAAACATGAATTGGAAAAGAGAAGAGATAATACCTTTGGCCCGAAATTGTTAAAGACAAGTTTTGAAAAATATTTTCATACTGCTTTTATTTTATTATCTGGCTGGAGCATTGTACATTACCAATACAATTGCAATAATTCCGGGCGGGAATAAAGTTGCATTGGAAATCAGTTCCGAAGCGAATGAACTATTATCGGACGCAAACTTTTGCAGCGAAGAATCGTTTGTAGAATTTTCTGAAGACCAGGATTACAAATATGCTGTTATCCCATTAAAAACAACTTTTTATTCCAACTTTCATTTAAAAACGGTTCAGCATTCTGTTATAAAACAAAGCTGCAACATAAATACAATTCTAAATTTATACACCAACCTCCCTCCTCCCGCATTACGGATATAGAAGTGTTAACTAAAATAGTTAAACACTACTGTTGCTCAAGGAGTTATTTCTGTGTAATTTTAAAATAGCTTGTAAAAAAGATTCTGAAAGTCAATCTCATTCTGAAAGAATCACGCGCATTACAATGAAGAATTCAAAAATAAACATTGGTCTTGTTTCCCACTTGTTATCGGTTGTGGTAATATTCGAGAGCTTATTTATGCTTTTTGCAGTGGTAGTTTCTCTAATCTACAAGGAAACAATAACTCATACCATGTTTTTAACCTTTCTTGCAACCGTGGTATTTGGAATACTGCTGAATGCAGGCACCAGGAAACACCGGGGTGTGGAGCCATCCATAAGAGAAAGTTTCGTAATTGTAACATTTTCGTGGCTTACAATGGGATTGGTCGGGACCCTTCCGTACATTACTACCGGAAGTATCCCCGATTTTACAAACGCGTTTTTTGAATCGGTTTCAGGTTTTACAACAACCGGATCCTCCATTTTATCCGACATTGAAGCCCTTCCTAAAAGTATCCTGTTTTGGAGGGCAGAAACCCACTGGATTGGCGGAATGGGAATTATTGTGCTGGTAGTTGCCATAATGCCTTTTTTAAAGATGAATGGTATATACCTGTTCTACTCGGAAGCATCGAGTGTTGACAATGAAAAGATGTACACACGAATGCGATATGTAGCCCGAAATTTATGGTTTATTTACCTTGGGTTAACCGGTATAGAAACCTTATTGCTTTGGGCCGGAGGAATGACATTTTTCGATAGTATTTGCCACTCTTTTGCAACCATTGCAACCGGAGGATTCTCTACAAAAAATGATAGTCTTGCGGGTTATTCTCCATATATTCAATATGTTGTTACCATTTTCATGTTGCTGTCAGGAATCAATTTTACGGTTCATGCACTGGCAATAAGAGGCAATTATAAAAATGCATTTAAAAACGAAGAATTAAGACTCTATCTCAAAATTATTCTCGTAGTTGGGGCTCTCATAACTGCCCTTCTGGTTTATCAGCACCATGAAATAAGTTTCGAACAAAATTTTCGCGCTGCGTTTTTCCAGGTAGTATCAGTTCTCACTGCAACCGGTTTTGCAACCGCCGACTACCTGGAATGGCCGGTTCAGGCAATCGGGTTAATTGCCCTATTAATGCTCATTGGTGCCTCATCGGGTTCCACCGGCGGAGGGGTAAAAGTTATCCGCCACCTCATTGTATTTAAAAGAGTAAAAATCCTGTACAAGGAAGTTTATTCTCCTAATGTTGTGCGGCTTGTACGATATAACGGCAGGGTAGTAAATCCGGATCAGGTTACCCGTATTCTTGCATTTGTAATAACATATTACGGCATTCTTATTTTTAGCACCTTGATTATGATGTTGTGGACCAGTGATTTTGCAACCTCTTTCGGAGCTGTTGCCACAAGCATGGCTGGAATTGGCCCGGGATTCGGGAGTGTAGGTCCGGCTAGCAACTTCCTGCACTTACCAATGGGTTCCAAATACTTTTTAGCTGCATTGATGATTGTTGGCCGTTTGGAAATTTACTCGGTACTGATTCTTTTTACACCCACTTTCTGGCGCTATTAAAAATTCCGTGCAGGGTTGTTAATATCAGAAGATCGGTTTTATCTTATACTTCAGTATTTCTTTTTACTTTCGTGAAAGAAATGGATAATATGAATTGGAATCAGCTACTTTCAGCCCAACGATTGGGTTACAGCGGAGGCAAAAGCACAAGCGAACACGAAGACCGGACACAGTTTCAGCGCGATTACGACCGGATTATTTTTTCTTCGCCTTTTCGCCGGATGCAGAACAAAACCCAGGTTTTTCCGCTACCGGAACACATTTTCGTGCACAACCGCCTCACGCACAGCCTTGAAGTGGCAAGCGTTGGCCGGTCGCTGGGTAATATCCTGGCTGATCGTCTGATAAAAAAATATCCCAAAAACAGTCTTCTGCAGGAAATTGGAACCATTGTTTCATCGGCTTGTCTGGCGCACGATTTGGGAAACCCTCCGTTCGGTCACTCGGGAGAAGCTGCCATTTCGAACTATTTTAAAAAAGGTGGCGGTCAACAATTCAAAAATGAACTCAGCGAGGGAGAATGGAAAGATTTTGTGAATTTCGACGGGAATGCCAATGCTTTCAGAACCCTAACTCATCAGTTTAACGGGAAGCGCGAAGGAGGATTTGCACTTACTTATTCCACCCTTGCGTGCATTGTTAAATATCCGTTTGAATCGACAAAAGCAACCAAACCCAAATTCGGATTCTTTCAGTCGGACACAGCCAATTACCGAAAAATTGCGGAAGCACTGGGTATAAAACAAAAAGAAGACGGAAGTTTTTGCCGTCACCCGCTGGTGTACCTGGTGGAAGCGGCCGACGACATTTGCTACCAGATCATGGATTTGGAAGATGCTTTCAAACTGGGCATTTTAACTTACGATCGCATTAAAACTCTTTTTCTTGATTTTTACGATAAAATAACCGAAAAAAATACGCTGGAAAGAATTGAGAATACCCTAAAAAAAGTAACTGATAAAAACGAGCAGATAAGCTACCTTCGCGCGGGTGTGATCGGTAAATTGATTTACGAAAGCATTCAGATCTTTGAAGATTACGAAGAAGACATTCTTGAAGGTTCTTTTTTGGGAAGTTTGATCGATCAGCTACCGGATGTGCAAGCCGAGGCCATGAAACGGGTGCAAAAGATTTCAATAAAAGAGGTATATAATCACCGGAGTGTTGTTGAGATTGAAATTGCCGGTTATAAAATTATCGGGACTCTTTTAGAAGAATTTGTTGAAGCGATAATGACCCCGGAAGATAAATACAGCAAAAAAATCCTTTCGCTTTTACCTGACCAGTATAAAACCACGGAAGAATCGAGCTACAATAAAATTCAGTCGGTGGTTGATTTTGTATCGGGAATGACCGATGTTTTTGCTCTCGATCTATACCGAAAAATTAAAGGAATCAGCCTGCCGGGAGTGGTTTAGGAAAGTTGGCAGTGATCAGTCGCAGTAGGCAGTTAGATATCTGATCACTGAGACTGAACACTGAATACTAAAATCTATCCTTCAAGCAAACTGTCAAGTAATCCCCCGCGGGCCTCTTTACGGGCATTACCGCCTCCTACCGACAGGGCCGAAATTAATTTTCTGACAGGCATACTTTGCAGCCACACTTTACCGGTTCCGCGCAGTGTTGCCAGAAAAAGACCTTCGCCACCAAATACCATCGAACGCAGGTTTCCGGCCTGTTCAATACTGTAATCTATCGAAGTTTCAAAACCAACAATACAACCGGTATCCACCCTCAGTGTTTCGTTATTCAGCTGCCGCTCAATAACAGTTCCTCCGGCATGAATAAAAGCTCTTCCGTCGCCTTCAAGTTGTTGCAGTATAAAACCTTCGCCGCCAAAGAATCCGGCACCCAGTTTCCGGCTAAAAGTTATCGAAATCTTTGTTCCCAAAGCAGCGCACAAAAAGGCATCTTTCTGAACGATCACTCTGCCTCCAAAATTCCTCAATTCCAGAGGAACAATAGTGCCCGGGTAAGGAGCCGAAAAAGCCACATGTTTTTTGCCCCATCCCTGGTTGGTAAAATGTGTAAGAAATAACGACTCACCTGTAATCAGCCTTGAACCGGCCGATAAAAGTTTATCAAAAAATCCGGCTCTCGGGTTGGTTCCATCTCCCATTCGGGCATTAAACTCAATTCCATCTTCCATATAAAGCATTGCTCCTGCTTCGGCAATAACGGTTTCTCCCGGGTCCAGTTCAACTTCAACCAACTGAACATCATGACCAATGATTTTGTAGTCTATTTCGTGTGATTGCATCTTAATATCATTAAAATTATTATCACGAATTTACTCCTTATTACTGGAAATAAAATTTGATATCAGAATTTTTGACGATCTTTGCAGAAATTTAATCGGTATGCAAAGAAAAAATAGTAGTGGCAGAAAAGGACCCCGTGCAGAGAAAGGCACAGGAAATCCTTCGAAAAGAACAAGTTCTGTTCCTTCAGGGAAAAGAATAGGAAAATCGAGGGCATTTGAAAAAACAGAACCTAAAAAAGAGTTCGCTCCACGAAAAACATATAAAAAACCGGTATATAAAAGCAAAAGCAAGGCCCCGGAAAATCCTAAATCAAAGACCATTTCTTCTGAAGGAATGCGACTGAACCGTTTTATCGCCAACTCGGGAGTTTGCTCGCGACGCGAGGCTGATACATATATAACGGCCGGTCTTGTTACCATTAATGGGAAACAGATAACAGAACTTGGCACCAGAGTTATGCCAAACGATGTTGTACGTTTTGATGGGCGAAGGTTGACTGCAGAAAAAAAAGTTTACCTTTTGCTGAATAAACCCAAAGATTACGTAACCACAACCGACGATCCGAATGCCGATAAAATTGTAATGGATCTTATAAGAAATGCCTGCGAAAAAAGAATTTACCCGGTTGGACGTTTAGACAGAAATACAACAGGTTTGTTGCTTTTTACCAACGACGGCGATCTTTCTAAAAAATTGACCCACCCCAGCCATCGCATGAAAAAAATCTACCAGGTAACACTCGACAGACCGGTTACAAAAGCTCATATTGAAACGATTGTTGAAGGAATAGAGCTGGAAGACGGTCCTATTGCTGCCGATGCCCTTAGCTACATTAACATGGACGATAAAACAGAGGTTGGAATTGAAATTCACTCAGGTAAAAATCGCATTGTACGTCGTATTTTCGAACATTTCGGTTATCGTGTAAAAAAACTCGACCGGGTATTATTTGCAGGCCTCACCAAAAAGAACCTGCCTCGAGGAAAATGGCGATTCCTGTCTGAAAAAGAAATCAAATTCCTGAAGATGATGTAAACAGGAAATAATAAAACACAAAAATCAAATCTCAAATAATAATCAATATTCAAATGCTAAAATCCAAATAATTGCCATTTCTCAGATTGAACTTCTGAACAAAATTAAAATCCAAATAACTAATCTTAAAAATTGATGATTGTTATTTGTAAATTATTTGAACATTGACTTACTAGGGTATTTGTAATTTGTTTGTTTTTTGAGATTTGTTTCCTGGAATTTATAATTTAGATGTAATTCTTACTAAAATCTTCTACTAATACTTCGATTTTGGAAAAGGAATTCTTACAAATAATTCAAAAGAACCAGGGCATTATCCACAAGGTGTGCAACATTTATTGCGACACCGATGATGACCGTAACGATCTGTTTCAGGAGATAGTGGCGCAATTATGGAAATCGTATCCCTCTTTCCGGAATGAGTCGAAAATATCTACCTGGATGTATCGGGTTGCACTGAATACCGCCATCACAACTTTCAAAAAAAGCAAAAGAAGACCTGACCAAAGTAGTTTAACGTACGAAAACTTTCAGATTGAAGAAGAGAAGTACGACAATGAAACAGAGGAGAACATTAAAATTTTGCACAAGGCAATTCAACAATTAACAGGGATTGAAAAATCGATTATACTGTTGTTCCTTGAAAATAAGAAATACGAGGAAATTGCCGAAATTACAGGGATCACCCAAAATTATGTGCGGGTTAAAATGAACCGGATTAAAAAAAAGTTGAAAAAACTGATGGATAAAGAAGAGCTGTAAAATGGAATTAAACGACCTGAAAAAAACATGGAATAAAATTTCGGCAGGCAGGGAGTTGGACGAAAACCAACTACGCGAAATGCTTGGGAAACGCACAAAAAGCCTGATAGAACGCATCGACCGAAATGTAAAAATCGGTTTTGGTGTTATTTTGGTAATGATTGTGCTTTTCTCTCTCGACGATTTCTGGTTGTCGCCTCAAACCATCGCCAAAAATTATGGTGAAGTACCCATGCCGGGCTGGGTGGTTTTCTTTGCAATTTTTGGGAACACTCTGATTATAACAACATTCCTGTACTTTGTAATTAAGTACTACAAGGTAAAACGCAGTTGCGATGTTCTGTGTAATTTAAAAGAAACGCTCATAAAAATTATTGACTCTCTTGTTTTATATCAACGCCTGTTTTATTTGGCATTGGTAACTATTATTATTTCAATGGCTTCGGCATTTATCATGGGCATATATAAAGGCCTCGATTACAATGCAGAAGTGAAGGGCATGCAGTTAAGCGACATCGAGCCGAGCCAGCTGGTATTAGTTGCAGTTATTTCATCGCTCCTGATTGTTTTATTTGGTGGTGGCATTTTTCTTTTTCTTCGATGGGGTTTCCGTCGCTTATATGGCAACTACATTAAGAAACTAAGAACTACTTTAAAAGAACTGGAAGAGATAGAAGAATAAACTTCAGCTAAGAATTCTGCCCTTAATACGCCAACAAATGCAATCAGTTTTATGATGTGTTTGTTATCAGATTATCACAGAATGTTTATTTCCATTTATTATTCCGTTTCTGCTTCTTATATTTGACATCTCAAACAAAACAATATCATGACTTTAATCAAATCAATTTCTGGAATCAGAGGGACAATCGGGGGTAAACCCGGTGAAGGTTTGAGTCCTCTCGACGTAGTAAAATTTTCGGCAGCTTACGCAACCTGGGCAAAACAAAATACCGGGAAAAATAAAATTACCGTTGTTGTTGGCCGCGATGCACGTATCTCGGGAGAGATGGTAAGTTCGCTGGTAATTTCAACACTTTGTGGCATGGGTTGCGATGTGGTAAATATTGGTTTGGCATCAACGCCAACTACCGAAATTGCCGTTACCGGAGAAAATGCCGATGGTGGAATAATTCTTACAGCCAGCCACAATCCAAAACAATGGAATGCTTTAAAACTGCTGAATTCTTCGGGAGAATTTTTGAATGCAGAAGAAGGCGCACAGATTCTTGAAATAGCCGAAGCTGAAGATTTTTGTTTCGCTGAAGTAGATGAACTGGGAAGCATAACAGAAAAAGACTATACAGATATCCATGTTCAACATGTTTTAAATCTTGATCTGGTTGATGTTGAAGCCATAAAAAATGCCGGTTTTTCGGTAGCGATCGACGCCGTTAATTCAGTAGGAGGAGTTGTTATGCCGGCTCTTTTCGAAGCGTTGGGAGTAAAAAATGTAGTTGAAATAAACTGCGATGCCACCGGCCATTTTGCACACACACCTGAACCGCTTCCTGAAAACCTGGTAGAAACGTCAAAAATCATCAGTGAAAATCAGGTTGATGTTGGTTTTGTTGTTGATCCTGATGTTGATCGTCTGGCCATTATTAACGAAGACGGCACCATGTTTAACGAAGAATATACACTGGTTGCGGTGGCCGATTATGTACTGAGCAAAACACCGGGAAACACGGTTTCAAATTTATCGTCGAGCAGGGCCTTGCGCAATATTACCGAAAAACACGGGCAAAGCTATTCTGCCGGGGCTGTTGGCGAAGTTAACGTGGTTGCAAAAATGCGCGAAACCAACGCCGTTATTGGTGGTGAAGGAAACGGTGGAATTATTTATCCTGCCAGCCACAGTGGTCGCGACGCACTTGTTGGCGCTGCTTTGTTTCTATCTCATTTGGCTAAAAGTGGCATGAAATGTTCTGAATTGCGCAAAACATACCCCGACTATTTTATTTCAAAAAATAAAATTGAACTGACTCCTGAAATTGATGTGGACGGAATCCTGTTAAAAATGAAAGAAAAATATTCGCACGAACAGGTTACCGATATCGACGGTGTTAAAATAGACTTTGCCGATTCGTGGGTTCATTTGCGCAAATCGAATACAGAGCCCATTATCCGGATTTACTCAGAGGCTTCAACGATAGAAAAAGCCAACGCACTTGCTGATACAATTATTAGTGAGATAAAAAATTTAGACGATGCATAGAACGCTAATTTTTCTTGTGCTGATAATTTCATTTGCCTCATCGTGTAAACAACAGGAAAAAAGCTATCACTATATCGATTTATCGAAATTTGAAGACAGCATTCATCACTGGAATTTATACAGTACAATTAGAAGTGAAGAACGGCTTGACACAGCCGACATTATTGGCATTGCCGACAATCTGCTGGCATATCAGAATACAGATGGAGGGTGGCCCAAAAATATTGATTGGCTAGCAAAAATTTCGCCTGATTCTGTTATTAATGACCTGAGTGAACATTATCGTGAAAGCACCTTCGATAACAGGAATATTTTTTCGCAGGTTGAATATTTATCTGCAGTGTATAAGCAAACAGAAAAAGAAAAATACAAACTAGCTGCACAAAAAGGATTTAACTACATATTGAATAGCGAACATCCGGGAGGTGGCTGGCGCGGTTGGGATGCCGAAGTAATTACATACAACGATGATGTAATGACCGGCATCATGAATTTACTGTTGGACGTTAAACAACAAAACGAATATTACAACTGGTTAAACGATGAACTCAGGATGCAACTTTTAGATGTATACGAGCGCGGCCTGCAGGTAATATTGAAGACACAGGTTGTAATTAACAATAAAAAAACAGCCTGGTGCCAGCAACACGATTTTAATACATACCTACCTGCGCAGGGACGAAAGTATGAACACCCTTCAATTACCGCACGAGAAAGTTGCGATGTTATCCTCTTTTTAATGAAAATTGAAAATCCTGACAAAGAGGTAAAAGAAGCGATTATTTCGGCTGTTAATTGGTTGCAGGAAGCGAAAATTACCGGATATCGTTATTGCGATGTCCCCATAAAAGAACGCCCGTACCATGAAACGACCATTAATTTCGACCGCGAATTTGTACCCGATTCAACAGCAGCGCCTGTTTGGGCACGTTATTACGACCTGAAAAACGGCAAACCTTTTTTGTCGCTGGTGGACGGAACAATTGTCTATCAATTAAAAAACGTTTCTTTCGACCGTCGTGTGGGATATGAGTGGTATGGTTTCTGGCCCAATAAGGTTTTTACTCCGTATAAAAATTGGAGTAGAAAATATATGGAGTAAAATTACTGTTTCAGAAAAAGTAGTTTAAAAATTAAGCAAACTTCAAAGTATTGCCTTAATTTTATGAATATAAAAACCTAAAGGATGAAACGAGCATGAAAAGATTTTCACACATTCGCGAATTATTTAAATCATGCAAGTTCCCCGTCTGCTGAAAGGCAGGCATCTTATTCCTTTGAAAACAAACAATTTTAATAAGATGAAAAAGAAGAAAAATATAGCAATCGTTGCTCACGACAACAGGAAAAAAGACATTATGGAATGGGTGGCTTTTAACTGGAAAGAACTACACCAGCACGACCTTATCTGCACCGGAACTACAGGTAAAATGGTGGAGGAAACATTAGCAGAAAGCTGCCACGAACATGGAGTAGTACCTCCAACTGTTACCCGCTTAAAATCGGGCCCGCTTGGCGGCGATCAACAATTGGGAGCACTTATTTGTACAGGACAAGTTGATATGTTGGTCTTTTTTTGGGATCCAATGCAACCACAACCCCACGATGTTGATGTAAAAGCCTTATTACGAATAACTGTTCTATACAATATTCCAACGGCTTCTAATCGTTCAACAGCCGATTTTATGGTAACTTCACCTTTGTTTCACGAGCAATATGAACCGAAATTAAAAGATTACGGCGGTTATATTACCCGCGACGTCGACATGTCATAAATATTAGTTTCTAAAAAAATTTAAAAGAGCAATGATTATTAGATATATTTTTGAATAACTTTGCCTTTTTAAATTGAAACAAAAATGCGTATTAGCTGTAGGTTATTTCTATTTTTATTATTCGTTGCAGGGACTTCCAGATGTTATGCACAAAATTTATTTGCAGGATTCGAGCATCTGTTTGAACCGGTAAAAACCTACCAGGTTTATAAAACTATTGATGAAATTCAAATCGACGGGAATGCCAGTGAAGAATCCTGGAAACATGCAGAATGGTCAGATTTATTCAACGATATAGAAGGAGACAAACAACCCAAACCGCTTTACAATACCCATTTTAAAATGCTCTGGGCCAATTCGGCGTTGTACATTCTGGCCGAGTTGGAAGAGCCTCATATTTGGGCTTACTTCGACAAAAATGACATGATTGTTTATAGGGAAAACGATTTCGAAATTTTTATCGATCCCGATGCTGACACTCATAATTATTTCGAATTTGAGGCAAACGCCCGGAACACGCTTTTCGATTTATTTCTGGAAAGACCATATCGAAATCATGGAAAACCGGATATCGAATGGAATGCAGCAGGTTTTAAAAGTGCGGTTCAAGTTGAAGGCACACTGAACAATCCAAATGATACAGACAAAAAATGGACGGTGGAAATAATGATTCCGTTTTCTGCCTTATCCATGAAAAATGAAAATGCTTTTCCTGAAAATGGGACTTCATGGAAAATAAATTTCTCGAGGGTTAACTGGCAGACTGAGATTATTGATGGAAAATATGTAAGAAAAAAGGATTCGAAAACCGACAAAATTTTACCGGAATACAATTGGGTTTGGAGCCCGCAAGGCCTGATAAATATGCACTATCCTGAACGCTGGGGAGTGGCCTGTTTTTCCACCAATCCTGTAAATAGAGAAAAGTGTATCTGTAATGTTTCCAATTCTGAAAATTACGGCAAATACCTCTGGCTCCTCTATTACAAACAACAGGAATTTAAAAGTAAAAACGGGAAATATGCAGCATCCCTTTCAGAACTGGGATTTCCGAAAAAGCGAAAAGTGGATGGACAGATCTGTTCTTTTACTCTTCGTGGCAGTGAAAATGAATTTCAGGCTACACTTAAAGTTAAAGGACAAGAAACTCTATCAATTAATCAGAACGGACTTTTTAAGAAGATACAATCTTAAGGTTTAAGTTTTTGATTTACAACTTTTTCACTTACATTTGCAGCCCTGAATTTTTGTTTAATTTTAGCAGGTGGCATCACCCTGCAGTCTAAAAAATAAAAAAATGCAAAACGAATTATTATGGCTGGTCATGCTTCTGGCCAATTTCCTGCTGATTATTTTCGCTTACCGTTTATTTGGGAAATGGGGATTGGTAATGTGGATCCCAATTTCGGTAATTGTTGCCAATATTCAGGTTATTCAAACGGTTGAGTTGTTTGGAATGGTAGCAACATTGGGCAACATCGTTTATGCCACGTCTTTTCTGGTAACCGACATTTTATCAGAAAATTATGGTAAAGAGGAAGCCAAAAAAGCCGTTTGGATAGGTTTTTACAGTTTAATTTCAATGACACTTTTAATGAACCTGGCGTTACAATTTTTACCACTTAAAGGAGATGAGTTTGCTATCGTTACTCACGAAGCTACAAGTACAATTTTTAGTTTGATGCCACGAATTGCAGTGGCCAGTTTATCGGCTTACCTGCTTTCGCAACGCCACGATGTTTGGGCCTATCATTTTTGGAAAAAACGTTTTTCAAAAGACAACCAGATTTGGCTTCGCAACAACCTGAGCACCATGATTTCGCAATTGATCGACAGCGTGGTTTTTGTAATAATTGCATTTTACGGTGTTTACGAAACGAAAGTATTGTTTGAAATTTTCATTACAACTTACGTTCTAAAGTGGGTAGTTGCCGCTGCCGATACTCCCTTTGTTTACTGGGGAAAAAGAATCTTCAAAAAAAACAGATTCTGGATGGAATAATCACTTAACTTGAACGCGGATAAGGGAAATGCAATATCACCAGTTCGAAATAAGAGGATATAAAATTGTACTTGTTGGAGACGAAAAAGGTCTTTCAGAATTATTAATTGACAATGATACAAAACCGCTTGTTATTGATGAAAACTGGGAATATTCTGAAAAACCGTTCACAAAAGCACAACAACAACTCACTGAATATTTCGAAGGGAAACGAACAGAATTTACGCTTAAACTGAATCCCAAAGGCACTGATTTCCAGAAACAGGTCTGGCATATTTTAAGTAAAATTCCATACGGTGAAGTATACACTTACAAGCAGGTAGCAGAAATGACAGGAAACCCGAAAGCATCGAGAGCAGTGGGTTTGGCAAATAACCGAAATCCAATTCCAGTAATCATCCCCTGCCACCGTGTTATTGGCTCCAACAATCAACTGGTTGGATACGCTTATGGTTTGTCGATGAAACAAGCGTTGATTAACCGGGAAAAAATCAACCTCATTTTTTCGAAACTGGCGAATTTCCATGTAGACATCTACAGAAATGGCTGGGGTGGTAAAAGATCGTGGTGGCCTGCCGCAACGGCTTTCGAAATGATGGCCGGTGCAATACTCACCCAAAACACAAATTGGCAGAATGTTGAGAAGGCGCTTGCAAACCTGGGAGACAAACTTTCTCCCCGGTTCATTCTGGAAATTTCAGACGAAAAGCTGGCTGAACTCATCCGTCCCAGTGGCTATCACAATCAAAAAGCGAAAAAACTAAAAGCGCTGTGTGAGTGGTTTGACAAATACGATTTCGACATAGAGAAAGCTTCTGTTTTAAAAAAATCAACACTTCGAAAAAAACTGCTTGCTATAAACGGAGTGGGAAACGAAACTGCTGACAGTATTCTTGTTTATGCACTGAACAAAACATCGTTTGTAATAGATGCTTATACGCGACGAATTTTCAGCCGTTTGGGATTTGGGGTGCCAAAAGATTATAATGAGTTTAGGCAAATCTTTGAAGTTTCAGTACCCGGGAATATTGAAACCTACGACTACTACCACGGATTAATTGTAGAGCACGCCAAAGTATTTTGCACAAAGTTACCTCAGTGTAAGGGTTGTCCTTTAAATGATATTTGTGAGAAAAAAGAGCTTACACGTCAGGGGAAATTATTAATCTGACAATCACTCTTTTATACAATTCTAATTATTCAGTTTTATCCTTTTGCAGATCCTTTAATTCGCCCTCAATTACATGTAGTAAATCAGACACTTTTAGTTCAACCTGCAAACCAATTTTTCCACCGCTTACAATAATCTTTCCTGCATCGGCGGCAGCACTGTTAATAAAGGTTTTATACAGTTTTTTCATTCCAACCGGAGAACAACCTCCTTTTACATAGCCAGTAAATTTCAGCAAATCTTTGTGCGGGAGCATCTCAATTTTTTTCTCCGAAGCCGCTGCTGCAGCCTTTTTTAAATCAAGCTCTCCGGAAACAGGCACAATAAAAACATACAGTTCTTTGCTGCTTCCCCGCGCTACCAGTGTTTTATGAACTAACGAAGCATCTTTCCCATATTTTTTTACAATTGCAAGCCCATTAACAACACCTTCAATACTTTCAGAACTTAAGGCTTCATAATCAATTTTATTTCGGTCTAAAATGCGGAGTGCATTGGTTTTTATCTTCTTCCCCATGATTCGCAAAATTAACAAGTATTAATTTCTATAGAAAAAAGATGGCATCCGTTTGAATTTAATCAAAGGTGGATGCCATCTTTCTTTAAAGTAGAAATCGTTTACTTCAGGTTCTCTTCAAACAATTTAAAAATACGTTTGTATTCATCGGTCCAGCTGCTTGGTTCAATAAATCCATGTCGTTCAACCGGATAAACAGCCAGCTCCCAGTTTTCTTTACCCAACTCTATCAGTCTCTGAGTCAGGCGAACAATATCCTGGAATTCAACATTATCGTCCACCATTCCGTGACACATAAGCAAGGCGCCTTGCAAACCTTCAGCAAAATAAATAGGCGAACTTTTTACATAAGCAATACTGTCTTCCACCGGTGTATTCAAAATATTTGCGGTGTAGCCATGGTTATAATGCGCCCAGTCGGTTACCGAACGCAATGCAGCCCCGGCGCTAAATACATCGGGATAATTAAACATGGCCATTAAAGTGATGAATCCGCCGTATGAACCGCCGTACAATCCAATACGTTTAGGCGAAACATCATATTTTTCAACCAGCAGCTTTGCACCATCAACATTATCAGAAAGGTCTTTCCCTCCCATCCATCGGTAAATTCCTGTACGCCAGTCGCGGCCGTAACCGGCACTGCCACGGTAATCGAGATCCAAAACAGTATAACCGTTATCGACCAGAAAATTATGAAACTGATACTCGTGGTAATAACTGCTCCACCATTTGTGCGCGTTCTGTAAATACCCTGCACCATGGACAAAAATTACAGCAGGACCTTCTTTTTCGGGCGATTCCGGTCTGTATAAACGGGCATGTACTTCGGCGCCATCTTCGGCATTAAAGGTGATATATTCAGGCATTCGCCAGTTGTATGTTTCAAACTCTTTGGTGGTTGAATGTGTTAACTGTTTGGCTTCTGCACCGGCTTTATTTTCCTGCAAATACAATTCCCATGGTCTGTTGGCAGTAGAATGCAGGATAGCCAGGTATTTTTCATCGGGAGAAAGACTCACCTCGTTTCCGCCTTCCATCGATGTAATCTGAGTAAGTTTTCCGCCCCAAACCGGCATCTTATAAAAATGAGTTACACCCGGATGTACCTTGTTGGCAGTAAAATAGAAACTCTTCTTATCGTTCGAAATAAAGGCGTTCGAAACTTCGAATTCACCTTCTGTCAAAGCAACTTTCTTTTTAGAGTGAATATCAACGGCATACAAATGAGAATACCCTGTTTCTTCAGAATGGAACCAGATGGATTTTCCATCAGGCATCCAGTCCAAATCACCTATGGAATAACCCCAACCTCCCATTCCGGGACCACCAATCCATGCTTCATCGCGCTGACGGTCGAGCAAATCCAAATCGCCTGTTGCCGGATCGAGCAAAAGAATCCAGCGGTCTTTATTATCTTCCGAAAGAGCAACCACAACAGCCAAATCTTCTGTTTCATTCCAAACAGGTCCGCGGAGATTTACCTTGCGATCAGGAATTTCTTCTCCTTCTTTCGGCATTCTTTCAGGGTAGTCGCTCAGATAATCGGGTAAATCTTTTAAGCCGGGAATTTGCGGGATATTTATTTTAACGGTTTTATTATTTTTTACATCGAAGATGCACATTTCCATTTTTGCCTGTGGTGCTCCAACTTTTGTGCGACCATGTTGCTCTTCGGCGTAACCCGAATTTGTAACAAAATGAGGTACTAAAGTCGACTTTGCATCTTTCGCAGCTTCGAAGGTATTATAAATCACATAATTCCCGCTTGGGCTCAACGACATTCCCCGAACCCGTTTTTTCCCCAGGTAAATTTTTAACGGCTCAGCATCTTTTTCTTCTTCGCGCCTGTTTTCCTGTGCTTTGCTTTTTGCCTCGCGTTCGTTTAATACTACAAACAATTCTTTTTGCTGATCTTCCAGCCATTTGTCCTGCCCTTCACTTTTTCTTTCAGGCCTGGCCTGGCCCTGAGCAAAATTGGTTACTTGTCGAATCAATCCCGTTTCCAGTTGAATGCAATACAAATTGTTGTTAAAAGTGAATGCAACTTCTGAATCGTTTAAAACAAATTCAGGCGACATGGCATTGTCGAGCCACTGTGTTAACACTCTTTCGTTGCCGGTTTTAACATTCAGCAAACAGATGTTACCATTTTTGGTATACACTTTCAGTGTTTTTGCTTTGTTGTAACTGGCAAACCGACCGGGCAGACTTTTCTTTTCAGCCAGGGCGACTTTATCAATTTTCTCACTTTTTAATGAATAACCGTAAAGCGACGAAAGAATATCCTGTTCCGGATTCCAATCGAAATAAATTTTCTCACTGTTTCCCGACCATACAATTTCAGAAGGTGATGTTCCCAGCCACTTTTCGGGTGCCTGCATAATTTTTTCGATGGTCAACGGACTTTTGTTGTTTTTTTGAATTTGAGCGATCCCGGTACAATAATAAAATACCAGAACCAAAAAGAGGAAATTTTTCATTTTTTTAGACAGCAGTTTTTTTGTGAATTACTAGAAGGACACTAAAATAAATAAATTTCGCTGATTAAGGATGGTATTGCTGAGTTCTAAAAATTATAGATTTGCAAAAGCGAAATTAATTAACAAAGAAGATGGATTTTAATATCCGACAGGCTTTCCCGACTTCGGTCTCCTGTCTTCTAACTTTTTGAAAAAATGAAGGTATTCAAATTTGGTGGCGCCTCGGTTAAAGATGCCGATGCTGTAAAAAATGTTTTTGAGATAGTAAAAAACGAGGAGGGAAAACTGGTCGTTGTGGTTTCTGCCATGGGAAAAAGCACCGATTTGTTGGAAACATTAATCAGCGCTTATTTTAAAAACGACAAAGAAAAAGACTCCATTTTCAATGAGTTTAAAAATTATCACCTTGAGATTATTCGCAACTTATTTGGAGAAAGAGGGATGCCCCAAGCTGTTTACCAGCTGTTTTCTGAACTGGAAAACAAACTTAATACACGGCCTTCGTACGATTACAATTTTGAATACGACCAGATTATTTGTTTCGGAGAATTGATTTCAACAAATATAATCAGCGACTATTTTAATGCAGTTGGGCATAAAAATTACTGGGTCGACATTAGAACCTGTTTAAAAACCGACGATACCTTTCGCGATGCCAAAGTCGACTGGGAATGGACTGAAGAGCTTATTAAAAAAGAATTTCTTTTTAATGGCAACAGTTTATTCATCACACAGGGTTTTATGGGATCCACCACAACGAACCTTACAACTACCCTCGGACGCGAAGGTTCGGATTTTACTGCTGCCATTATTGGAAGTTCGTTACAGGTTGAAAGTGTTTCTATATGGAAAGATGTCCCTGGAATTTTAAGTGCCGATCCGAAGAAAATGAATGACACGGTAATGATTAATGAATTATCATATAAAGAAGCGGTGGAAATGACCCACTCGGGTGCCAAGGTTATTCACCCTAAAACAATGAAACCGCTGCATAACAAGGGAATCCCTTTGTTGGTAAAATCATTTATTGAGCCGAAAAACCCGGGGACTGTTATTCATAAGATCGATCATAAGATTAGCCTGCCTCCCATCTTTATTTTAAAAGAAAACCAGGTTCTTATCACCTTGTCGGCCAAAGATTTTTCTATCATTTCAATTAACGACATCAATCATGTGGTAAATTTCCTGATTGCCAAATTGGTTAAGGTTACACTCATGCAGCAATCGGCTATCGATTTAAACATTGTTGCTGACGCATCTACCGAAAATCTGGAGGAAATTATTAATGAATTGTCGGGCGAATATAATATTAGATACAACACCGGACTTACCCTGGTGACCATCAGGCATTACACCGAAGAGGTGCTCGACTGGATGGTTAAAGAAAAAGACATTTACCTGGAACAACACAGCAGGTTAACTGCCCGGATGCTGATAAAAGAATAATATATATCTGAAACGACACATTTTCTGGTTAGAATGAATTTTTCTTGTAATTTTAGATAGATTACATTGACATATTACTAAAACTACTTCGAAAAATGAAGCAAAAAAAGCTACTTCCTTATGCCATTGGACTTGTTGTGATTGTCATAATTTTATTGGTGGTTGGGAAAAAACAAGGCTGGGTAGGCAAAGATTTTGCTATTGATGTGGCCACAGAAACAGTAAAAAGCAAAACCATTACAGAGTTTATTACCGCCAACGGGAAAATACAACCTGAAACGGAAGTAAAAATCAGTCCTGATGTTGCCGGCGAGATTGTTGAGTTATATGTTGAAGACGGCGATCCTGTAATTAAAGGCGATCTGCTTTGTGTGATAAAACCAGAGATGTACGTTTCGGCAGTTAACCGTGCCGAAGCAGCCCTGAACTCATCGAAAGCACGCCAGGCTCAGACAGAGGCACAAGAAATAGAAAATGAACTTTCCTACAAACGGGCAAAACAGCTTTACGATAAAGGTACTATTCCGGTTTCGGAATTCGAATCGGCTGAAGCAGCATACAAGGTGGCACAGGCAGAAGTTCGTGCCGCTCAATATTCGGTATTAAGTGCGCAGGCTTCGCTCGATGAAGCTGAAGAACAGCTGATAAAAACCAAAATATATGCGCCCATTTCCGGAACTATTTCTGCGCTGAATGTGGAAAAAGGTGAACGCGTTGTGGGAACCAGCATGATGGTGGGAACTGAAATGATGACAGTTGCCGACCTGGATAAAATGGAAGTTCAGGTTGAGGTAAACGAAAACGATATCGTCAAGGTGATGAAAAACGACACCGCCCTGGTAGAAGTTGACGCTTACCTGAACCGCAAATTTAAAGGCATTGTTACAGAAATTGCCAATTCGGCAAGTACAACAGGAACCACTGCCGACCAGGTGACCAATTTCGATGTAAAAGTATTTTTGCTGAAAGATTCATACGCAGATTTAATCGATCCTGAAAACGGCAACCTCTATCCTTTCCGCCCGGGAATGTCGGCTACTGTCGATATTTTAACTGAGACGCGGGATGGAGTAATTTCTGTGCCGATTTCTGCTGTTACCACGCGCATTAAAAAAGAAGGCGGAGGAACTGAAGAAGTTTCTGATGATGAAGAAAACACGGAAGACAACACTCAAAACAATGTCAAAGAAGAAAAACAAGAGGTTGTATTTCTTTACAAAGACAGCCGCGTGAAAAAAATGGAAGTTAAAACCGGCATTCAAGACGACAACAGCATCCAGATTTTAGAAGGTGTTAAGGAAGGAGACGAAGTTGTTGTTGCTCCATATAACGCCATTAACCGAACACTGAAAGACAGCATGCTGGTAAATAGAGTAAAAGAGGAAGATCTGTTCAAAACCAAAAAATAAATTCAACTATTGTCTTAATTATTTAACCCTGAAGAAACCTGAGTTCATACTTATATTTTGATTATAAATCATTTAAAGTTGAACTCCGGATATTATAAAAAACCTGATGCATTAAACTAATTATTACAGTTGTTAACCTAAAAGAAAACCAAATGTCCGAAGAAAAAAACTCCAGTTCTCTTCTTCCCGACGAAATGATTATGAGTAAAATTTACTTTATCAGGGAACAAAAAGTGATGCTCGACAGTGACTTGGCAGAATTATATGGAGTTGAAACCCGTCGACTAAATGAACAGGTAAAGAGAAATATTTCCAGATTCCCGGAAGATTTTATGTTTCAGTTATCAGACGCTGAATTTGAAAACTTGAAATCGCAAATTGCGACATCAACTTGGGGAGGTCGTCGCAAACCGCCAAAAGCATTTACAGAACACGGAGTTTTAATGCTTTCAAGTGTACTCAACAGTGAAAAGGCAATCAAAGTTAACATTCAGATCATGCGGATATTCACCAGAGTCCGAGAAATGTTGACAGATAATTTAAGCCTAAAACTCGAAATCGAAGAAATTAAGAAGAAGCTTGCCTCCCAGGATAAAAATATCGAACTGGTTTTTAATTATCTTGACGAGTTAATGGAGAAACAGGAAAATCCGGAGCCAAGAAGGCAAATCGGGTACAAAAGGAATAACATAGATCCCGAGAACTATTCACCCGCGAAATAATTTCGTTTTTCAATTACAGTCAGATTATTTGTATGGGCGCGATCCATTTCCAACTGCCATTTTTCCAACACCTTTTTACCCTGATAAGTATATGATTTATCAAGCACGACATTCTTCAACAGCAAATCTTTGTAATCAACTACAAATGAATAGGTAACATCGCTATAAAATTCAGAATCAGTCGCAAGTCCTCTGCCCTGGCGACTATTCTTTTCAGATTGTACTTCTCCTTCAATTTTAAGTACCGAATAATCTTCCTTATTAATGGTAATCTTTCCCTTGAAACCGTTAGCATAATAATCTCCCGATGCTTCAAGAGTTGGGTTATCCTGGCTAAAAGCAATCACCCAGTATTCTTTGCCGTTGATTGTAGGTTGACTTTCGAGAGACAATTTAAAATCGCTCAACAACCCGGGATTAAGTAACGAACCTGCAGAACGCACCCAATCCAGATTCAACAAGTCGTCGAGATTAAGCATTGCGTCAGAAAAACGGTAAGACTTTCCGTTTTTAACCTCGCTCACCGTATAATTGCGCGACTTAAAAGCATCTTCTTTTGAGGGATTACTGTAGCCTGTGGCATCATACAAAACAACTGAGGCAGTTATCGGACTTTCACTGCTTCCATCAACCTTCTTTTCAGCTTTATAATTAAAATGCATGTTAAACGGCCCTGCTCCGTAATTGTATTTAATATCTTCTGAAGCCATTCTTAAAATCCTGATGAGAACCATATTTTGGGCAGCAACATCCACTTCTCCAACACCGTACGACTGCGGGTCCAACTTTATAACATTAAACTCTTTGCTAAATAATTTCTGAACGGCAAATTGTTTATTTTTAAAACCAACCGCCGAAAAATAAATGGATTTATCAACTAAATCCGCGGGCACTTTCAACTCAAAATTACCATCGCTGTCGCTGGCGGTTCCATAAAAAGTTCCTTCCAATCCTATATTTGTGTACGACACCGGGCGGTTGCTCTGCGAATTCACCACTTTACCTTTAATGATATGCGAAACTTTGCTTCCTTCCTGACTCATAGCCGAGAGTGCCAAACTTAATGAAATGAATAATATTGTAATTTTCTTCATGACTGTCAAAATTTTAAATAAAAGTAAGAAATTAATCTTCATTCTTCGTTAACAAGTACAAAGATGAACATAAATTTGGAATCCCTGAATCAACCTGCCTTTCTCCAATACAGGAAATCCCTCATAAAATCCATCACCAAAACTTATTTTCTTCATATTACAGAAATAATCAATAATTTTCCGGTTTAAATACGAACCTTGACTATTATAACGTTGTATTACGAAATTATTATTGTGTATCTTTGTTTTAAACATAAAAAAGACAGTTATGAATCGTAAATATATTCTTGTATTTGTTAGTATTATTTTGTTTGCATTCACTTCGTGTGTTTCGAAAAAGAAATACCTGGAAATGGAGGCCGGTCGTTTGAAAGCCGAAGAACTATCCCGAAAACTCGATGGCGAAAACAAAGACAAAGCAGAAAGGATAAAGGCCTTAATCGCAGATTTTGAAGCTATGAAAAATGAACTCATGGAAAGTAATGCGATGAAAGATCAGTATATAGATGATCTGAAAAAAGAAATGAGCGGTCTTTCGCAGGAGTTGAACAAACAAACAGAATCGTTGCAGGAAACCAGTTTTAACCTCGATTTTGAAAAGCAACGCCTCACCAATGCCTTAAACAGTAAAGACAAAACCATTAGTTCGTTACAAGGAGAAGTGAGCAACCTGGAAAACCAGATTTCAGAAAGAAATTCAGTTATCGACCAAAAAAATTACGAAATCGGTCAGTTGAACGAAAAAGCAAAACTGATGGAAGGTCAGATTAAAACAGGCGAAGATAAACTGGGAGTGTTGCAAAACCAGTTAGAAAAATCGAAAGCAGATACTGCAAAATTACAAAGCGAGATGAACGAAAAAGACGCGCAGATATCCAAGCTAAACAACCAGGTAAAACTGTTAAAAAGCGAAATAGGGAAATAACCCTTATCATACAAACAAAGCCCGGTAAAACCCGGGCTTTGTTATTATAGACAAAATTCTGTTGTTTAATCACTGCAATACTATTTTTTTGCATCGTTAACCTTTTTAAACCAAAGGCGGTTACCAACATTATAATACTGATCTTTAATTTCAGGATTCTCAGCCAGATCCTCGTCTGTAAATGGAAAATAAGGAACAATAACATCATCCCCTTCCTCCCAGTTTGCAGGTGTAAAAACCTGAGCATTTTCAGTTGTTTGCAGAGCTTCCACTATCCTAACAATTTCGTCCATATTTCGTCCAATTTGCATTGGATAAAAATTAATTGAACGTACAACGTTATCTTCGTCGAGAATAAACACCCCCCTTACATCTTTAGAAGTACTTATCGGCTCGTGAAGCATACCATATTTTTTTGAAACAAGACCGCTGGGATCTTCAAAAATCGGAAAATCAATGGATAATTTCCCCCGATTTTTATAATCCAGTTCTTCAAGATGAGCTTTCCACATTTTATGCATGTTTACATCGTCGGTTGATATAACCGCAACCTTAACATTCAACTCATGGAATTTTGGTTGGAGATAAGCCAGTTCTAAAAGTTCAGATGTGCATACAGGAGTAAAATCACCGGGGTGACTACATAGAATTTTCCAGCTTTTACCAAAATCGTTTGGGAATGTTATATTCCCTTGCGTTGATTCAGCCTGGAATTTTGGAGCTTCCGATCCTATTAAAGGGATCTTGCTGTCTTGGGCTAGTACGCCGCTACCGAGCAGAGCAGTAGCTAATAAAACTAAAAATAACTGTTTCATGACTTTAATTTTTTGTTTTCACGGTCAAGTTACGGCAACAAAAAACAGCCATACTATGCTCAACAGCACAAACATATTCATGCCACTTTTATAGGATTTGTTGTTTCAGAATATTTAGGTGAATAAAAATTTCAGTTTCGAATTAAAATACCTTTTTGTCTTCTAATGTGATATAAAACGATTATGCCAGAATTCAATTTGAAAGCACTGGAAAAACAAAATAAAATACCTTTTAATATTTTATTAACATTGTATTCAATGCTATTCGAATGTAACAGTCAATTATTCAATACCATAGTCAAGCTTAAAAACCTGAAAGTATTCCACAATTGAAGCCCGCACCTGGTATTCAGAAGCAGTATAGGGTAAAACATCCTGTGCGTTAAACCACATCATAAATGTATCAGCATACGCCTCGTTCAGGCCTGTAAGTTTCATTACCATCTCTTTGTTGTAGTTTTTTGAATGCATTTCCCAGTTTTTCTGAATAGCCATAGCTTCCCGGGCAGCTCTTTTGCGTTTTTCCCGTTTGCTTAAATGATATTGCCAGTACGACATGGGTGTAAAAAATGCGGCCAGTATAGGAGGTTTTTCGTTGTATGCATCGCCGCGCAATTCCGGGTCTATTTCTGTTGGTTGCCCATGTTGAAAATAATCAAGTTTTTGCGCCTCGCCTTCAACAGTTACTTCGCCAACGTTATACATAACGGGTTTCATATAATATGTTAACAGCTCGTAGCCGGTATAATACGATGGAATTTTTAATATGGTACGTTCGTATCCAACAGATGTCACCTCAAGCGAATCGATATTTAAAAGTTCAAGCGTAAAATAACCTTCTCCATTGGTTATTGTGCCACTATGGGTACGATGAAGAATGATATTTGCATAGGGGACAGCGGAACTGTCGGCAGAACTCAATATTTTAGCCTTCAACTCAATCAGCATCGGGTCGACTTCATATTCCTCATCCTGGGCTTGAACAGCAAACGACGCCAGAAAAAGAAAGATCAGAAGTAAATATTTATTCATTTTTATTTTCGTCAGTTGGTGTAAAATTAGGCAAAAGAATTATTTAGATGATGAAATAACAAAATTTAACCGGTTTTTAACGGGATTTAAAATCAAACTTATTCTGTTTATTCCAGCTTATAAGCCTGCTTGAATAAAGGAAAATTTTCCATTACTGATGCCCTTACCTGGTAGGAGTTTGCAGAATACGAAAGTAAATTTTTGGCATTGAACCACAGCATAAAAGTGTCGGCATAAGCTTCGTTTAGCCCGGTAAGATCCATAATTACTTCTTTATTATAAACCTTCGAAAAAGCGGTCCATTTTTCTTCATCTGCCATTGCAGCCCGAACCTCTCGTTTCGATTTTTCGCTTTTACTAAATTTATAATAAAGATATGATCCCGGACTCTTTGCTGCCTGCAATACCTTCGGCTTTTCATTAAAAGCATCACCGCGTAACTCAGTTTTTATGTCGGTTGGTTGCCCGTGATCAAAATAATCCAACTCTTTGGCTTCTCCTTCCACCGTTACTTCTCCCACATTATACAGAACCGGTTTCATGTAAAAAGTTAAAATTTCATATCCGGTATAATAAGGAGGTATCTTCAGAATAGTTCGTTCGTACCCCACCGATGTCACCTCCAATGAATCAATATTTAAAAGTTCAATCGAAAAATATCCTTCTCCATTAGTTATCGTTCCACTGTGAGAACGGGATAGAATTATATTTGCGTAAGGCACGGCTGAGCTGTCGGCCGAACTAAGAATCTTAGCTTTCAACTCGACTAACAGCGGGTCAACTTCGTATTCCTCATCCTGGGCATGAACCACGTACGATGCCAAAAGCAGACAAACAAGAAATATAAATTTATTCATTTTGGATTCTTTGTGATGGCAAAATTAGACAAAAGAATTTCGCACAAAGGGAGATAACATTATTTAACTGGACTTTAACAGAAATTAAGGAGGTGGAACGTTTATGTAGAGAGGCACGGCCGTGCCTCTCTACATAAACAATTATTTCATTGAAGCAATGCGTTCTTCCAACACTTTAATTTTGGATTCGGCATCGGCTTGTTTTGCTTTTTCTTTGGCAACTACCGCTTCCGGTGCATTGTTCACGAAACGCTCGTTGCTCAGTTTTTTCATTACTGAATTCAGGAATCCTTTGGCATATTTCAGCTCTTCTTCCAGTTTTTTCAGCTCTTCTTCCACATCAATAAATCCTTCAAGCGGAATATAGAAGTTGGTTGATTTTACCAGGAACGAAGCGGCACCTTTCACTTCTTCAGTAACTTCATCTAAATCCGACAGGTTACCCAGTTTTACCAGGATGCTATCGAATTTGGCATCAAAACCTTTATCGCCTTTTTGTACCGAAAGACTTACAGTATCTTTAAATGCAATATTTTTTTCTTTTCTGATCTTACGAATTCCCGACACTGCTTCTTTAACATCTTCGAAAGCCGCCAACAATGCTGCATCGTAATTTGTGTCGGCCGGCAACTGACTGATCATGATGCTTTCACCCTCCTTACGTTCTTCCAGTAACTGCCAGATTTCTTCAGTAATAAATGGCATAAACGGATGCATCAGTCGCAACATCTGGTCGAACAATTCAAGAACTTCTGCGTAAGTTTTAGCATCGATTGGTTGCTGATAAGGAGGCTTCACCATTTCGAGTAACCAACCAGAGAACTCATCGCGAACAGTGGTATAAACAGTCATCAAAGCTTCCGAAATACGGAAACTATCGAATTGCGTATTCAGTGTTTCAACCACCTGGCTGAGTTTATTTTTAAACCACTCAACTGCCAATTTTGAATGTTCAGGTTGCTCAATTTCCGCAGAAACTTCCCAGTTTTTCACCAGACGGAAAGCATTCCATATTTTAGTTGAGAAACCGGCTCCCTGTTGTGGCAAACCTTCGTCGAACAGTAAATCACCACCTGCAGGAGAACAAAGTAACATTCCTACACGAACACCATCAGCACCATACTTGGCAATCAGATCAAGCGGATCGGGCGAGTTACCCAGCGACTTCGACATTTTACGACGTTGTGCATCGCGCACCATTCCGGTAAAATATACGTTCTTGAATGGGAAATCATCGCGGTACTCGTAACCGGAAATGATCATACGCGCCACCCAGAAGAAAATAATATCGGGCGCAGTTACCAAATCAGAACTTGGATAGTAATAGTTTACTTCCTCATTCTCCGGCTCACGAATTCCATCGAAAACCGAGATCGGCCACAGCCAGCTCGAGAACCAGGTATCCAAAGCATCTTCGTCTTGTTTCAGATCTGCTGCTGTTAACTCTGCATTACCCGATTTTTCTTTGGCCAGTTCCAGTGCCTGTTCGGCAGTTTCGGCACACACAAAGCTTCCATCAGGCAAATAATACACCGGAATCTGGTGTCCCCACCACAACTGGCGACTGATACACCAGTCTTTGATGTTGCCCATCCAGTGCTTGTATGTATTCTTAAATTTCGGGGGGTGGAACTGGATAGTATCATTCATCACATTTTCCAAAGCCGGTTTTACCAACTCTTCCATTTTCAGGAACCACTGCGCCGAAAGTTTTGGCTCGATAACCACATCAGTTCTTTCCGAGAAACCAACTTTATTGGTGTAATCTTCAATCTTGGCAAGGTTTCCGGCCTTTTCCAGTTCAGGAACAATTTTATCGCGAACATCGAAACGGTCTTCACCAACATACAAACCGGCACTTTCATTCAAAGTACCGTTGTCGTTAAAAATATCGATAGAAGGAAGGTTATATTTTAAGCCAATTTCGTAGTCGTGAATATCATGGGCAGGCGTAATTTTCAAACAACCTGTACCAAATTCCATATCAACATATTCATCCTCGATAATTGGAATAGAACGGTTGATAAGTGGCACCAAAACGCGTTTCCCTTTCAGATGAGTAAAACGTTCGTCATTCGGATTTACACAAACGGCAGTATCACCCAAAATGGTTTCGGGACGGGTAGTTGCGATTGTTACGAAACCGTCTTCGCCTTCAATTTTATAGTTAAGGTAATACAGTTTCCCCTGCATTTCTTTGTAGATCACCTCTTCGTCGGATAGTGCAGTTTTTGCAGCCGGATCCCAGTTTACCATACGAACACCGCGGTAAATCATTCCCTTGTTGAACAAGTCAACAAAAACTTTTATCACCGATTCGCTGCGAGCTTCGTCCATGGTAAAAGCTGTGCGGTCCCAGTCGCACGAAGCACCCAGTTTTTTCAGCTGCTCCAAAATGATACCGCCATGTTTGTCGGTCCATTCCCAGGCATGTTTCAAAAATTCTGCACGAGAAAGATCGTATTTGTCAATTCCTTCAGCATTCAGTTTGTTCACCACCTTTGCTTCGGTAGCGATTGATGCATGGTCGGTTCCCGGCACCCAGCAGGCATTTTTACCGGTCATACGCGCGCGGCGGACCAGAATATCCTGAATGGTATTGTTAAGCATGTGCCCCATGTGCAACACGCCGGTTACGTTTGGCGGCGGAATTACAATAGTGTAAGGTTCACGCTCGTCGGGTGTTGAATGGAAATATTTGTTTTCCATCCAGTATTTGTACCATTTATCTTCAACCTCTGCCGGGTTGTACTTGCTCGGAATTTCCATTTGACTCATCTTGAAATATCTAGCTAAAAATTTGAGGTGCAAAAGTACAATTAATAGTTTAGAGTTTAAAGTTTAGAGTTCAGACTTTTGGGGCAACCGTCAAAGAATTAAGAAAAGATGTATTTAAAAAATTATTGACTCAAAATTAGAGTTACAATAAAAACATTAATTACTGTTATACTCTTTCAAATAAATAATGACATCCACATAATTAGATGGCCTTCCCTCCTCATTTTACAAAAAATACAGAAATCAATCAAAAGCTATTAACGCTCAGCATGTTCGCCCCTTTTTTGAAGTATATTTATGGGACATGAATTAAATTAAGAAGAACAATGGAATTTAAAGAAAAATCAGAGGAACAGAAAAGACAAAAAGAGATGCAGAAAATTAAAAGAGGTAGGCTTTGCCTCAATCACTATTGGGAAGATTCTACAGGTAAAATGTATCATTTTAGAATATCACCTAATTGGGATCATTTGAGTGTAACAATACTTAATAATGGTAATGAAAATAATTTTGAATACACAATTGAAAACCAAATCGAACCTTTTTATATCTTTTTATCAAGAAATGGATACTTAAATGGTAATGATGTCTTAAAAGGTGAAAATATTGAATTCAAAGCTTGCGCCGAAGAACAACTACTAATTTTAACAAGAGGAGCACAAGTGGAAGAAGACAAACTTGTTCATCTTCCATAAATTACTTTAAGTAGATCAGAACAAATAACTTCAGGATGTACTTTTGCACCGCGGCTTCAGCCCGGTGACAGACAGATCGAAAGGCAAGCGGCTTTAGCCTTTAATTCTATTTATATTAACGGCTAAAGCCTTTTCTTTTATTCTCCAATCATCACTGCACTAAAGTACGGTGCAATAATGTGAACCTCTCGCACGAGATAACACTCTATCCAATAGTGCCCTGCGGCACATTTACCCGTCCTGCCGGGAGAAAACCCTGCAGGAAACAAAAAACCACGAACCGAGTAGCTTTAACTACACCGTCCGTAGCTGAAAAATATAATATGTTATTGGTTTTCCTTACTGTCTTGCAACCTCGCCATGGTAACCCAAATCAAGGCCTTTCATTTCATCCATACGGCCCACTTTTACCCGAACAAAACGGTTGATTACTTTTAGTACACCAAGCGTAAACGCAAATCCCCACGCAGAGGCAAGTATAATGGCTGTTAACTGTTTCAGGAAAAAGGCAAATCCTCCACCCATAAACAATCCGTTGGCACCACCCGCATTAACGGCTGTGGTCCCAAACAAACCAAGCATAATGGTTCCAAACACACCTCCAATACCATGCACACCCCAAACATCAAGGGCATCATCCCAGCGTTTACGTTCAACAAACTTAACCGCCTGATAGCAGACAATACCCGCTGCAAGGCCAATAAACATGGCCGTTCCGAGAGTTACATAACCTGCTGCCGGCGTGATAGTTGCCAGTCCGGCCACTGCTCCGGTCATTAAACCGATAAAAGTAGGACGTTTGTTTCCGGTTGTCCATTCAATCCCCAGCCAGGTAACAGCTGCTACCGAAGCAGATACGTCGGTATTTAGGAAAGCCTGCGCGGTAATTGCATCTACATCCAGTTCGCTTCCGGCATTAAAACCATACCAGCCAAACCACAACAAACTTGTTCCGATGGCCACCAGCGGAATATTGTTTGGGCCGGTACCTTTTTCGGCTCTTGCGCCAACAAAAAATACCGATGCCAGTGCCGCAAATCCGGCCGTAGCGTGAACGGTAATTCCCCCGGCAAAATCGAGCACTCCCCATTCGGCAAGGATTCCACCTCCCCAAACCATGTGTACAAAAGGATAGTAAACAAAAATCTGCCAAAGAACCAAAAATATAACGTAGGCCTTAAAAGTCACACGATTGATAAAAGCCCCGGTAATAAGTGCCGGAGTAATAATAGCGAACATCATTTGGTAAGCCACAAAAATATACTCCGGGAAATTTCGATCGGGAGAATACGGGGTACTGGATGTTACGCCATTTAAAAATACTTTATCAAAATTCCCGATTATGCCAAAAAAGTCACTTCCTCCGGCCATGGTTCCACTAAAACACATGGAATAACCAAAGCTAATCCACAAAATGGTTGTTATTCCCAACGACACAAAACTCTGCATCATAATATTCAGGATATTCTTTTTACAACCCAATCCGCCATAAAAAAAAGCCAGCCCAGGTGTCATTAACATTACCAAACTGGTAGCTACAACCATAAATGTGGTAAGACCTTTATCAAACATCATATTTTAACATTTTTAGAATTTGGTGGTCAAAAATAGAATTCCCGACTAATAAATTGCCAGCAAACAAAGGTACCGAAAGAACAATTTCAAACAAAAAGCACCATGTTTATATCAAATTAAAACCAGAAGTCAGGCTTTTTTACAATTTTGCATTAACGGGGTTCAAATCAACATCGGAACGATTTCATAATTCATTTTTAAAATTTAAACAGGGTTGAATTTCTGATTAGTAAAAAATGATGCTGTTTTTTCAAATTGGCAGGGGGTTGAAAATTATTTCTGAAAAATTGCCAAAAGCTCAAAAGAAGCCAAAATCATGACAAATCTCATCTTTTTTATATTCACTCTAAATTACTAGCTGTTAAAGTTGAATTAATATAAGACATATCGAATTAGCCATGCTGCACATAAATTTTCTGTCGCGATTGCTTTTTGGGATTGTTATTCTGAAAGAAATGTTCCTTTATTTAATCCTCGATTTTCAAAACAGAGTCTGGCCGCCGATCTCTTTATTGTTTTTCAACACACTCAGATTCAAATAATTTCCTTTCTTTTATGACATAATATTTTCTAAACCTAAAAACAACAGAAATATAGCAACACTAAAACAAACAGTTTGCATATTACTAAACGACCTAAACAATGAAACAAGATCCTTCACTTACTAAATCCGGAAATTATATTTTATACATCCCTATATATTTTGCATTAGTCGTGTTTTTTTGGGGCTGCAACCAAACTACCCAAAACGCAACTTCAACAAATAAAGAACTGGCAGATTATGTAAATCCGTTTATAGGAACTTACAAAGAGGGACACACTTTTCCGGGAGCCTGCCTGCCATTTGGAATGGTGCAATTAAGTCCCGACAATGGTTACCGGGGAGTGAAAGCCTACAATTATGCCGAGAAATCGATTTTGGGATTCAGCCACACCCATCTAAGCGGCACCGGCCCTTACACGTTAACCAACTACAACAACTTTCTGGTAATGCCTACCGTTGGCGAACTAAAAACTTATCCGGCTACAGCCAAAGACCCGGCTAAAATTGCCGAACGAAACCTGGAATACATGTTGGATAATCTTTCTGCTGAAGATCAGCAAAAAATAGAAAAGTTAACTACAGAAGAAAGAGAAGAAAAATACAGGCAGCTTTTTCAGGAAGAAAAACAAAGGATACTGGAAGAAATGGCCGCAAAAGGTTGCGACACTTCCCAAACGGTGAAAGGATATGAATCGGCTTACAGCCACGATGAAGAAGAAGCCGCCCCCGGTTATTACATGGTGCAGTTGAAAGATTACGATGTAAAAGCAGAACTCACGGCAACGTTGCGGGCAGGATTTCACCGTTACACTTTCCCTGAAACGCAGGAAAGCCACGTTATTATTGATGTTACCCATTCACTAACTCCTGGCCGCAATGCTTACGTAAAAATAGTAAACAATAGTCAAATTGAAGGTTTTGTTGTTGGCGACATGGACGATAATCACAGCCGCCCGCTTAAATGCTACTTCTTTGCCGAATTCAATAAAGCGTTTTCTTCGTCTGGAACCTGGAACGGAGACAAAATCAGCCGGGGGAATAATGAAACCTCAGGCGATAATGGGATCGGGGCATTTGTAAACTATGCCACAACAGAAGGAGAAGAAGTTCTGTTAAAAGTAGGGATTTCGTTTGTAAGTATTGATGGCGCTAAAAGAAACCTGGAAGTCGAAATTCCTCACTGGGATTTTGACAAAATCAGGACACAGGCAAAAGATACCTGGAATGAAAAACTCAGTAAAATAAACGTAAAAGGCGGCACCAAAGACCAGAAGACAAGTCTTTACACTTCTGTTTACCATTCGTTACTATTTCCGCGCACCTTTTCCGATATTGATGGTTCGTACTACAGTCACTTCGATAACAGCGTGCACCAAACTCAGGGCCAGCCGTATTATGTCGACTTCTCGTTGTGGGATACCTATCGGGCAGAACATCCGTTGCTGGCTTACCTGGAACCGGAAAGACAAAACGAAATGATCCGAACTTTCCTGGAAATGTACGACCAGGGAGGCCGGCTACCACTTTTTGTGAGTTACAAAAATTACTACATGAAAGTGATGATCGGCGACCATGCCACTTCAGTGATTGTTGATTCGTACATGAAAGGGCTTCGCAACTACGACATTGAAAAGGCTTACGAAGCAATGAAAAAGAATGCGCTGGAACCGGGAGAAATAAAAAACAGCAGAACCGGTTTGGATTATTATACAACACTGGGCTACGTACCGGCAGACAAAGTCAGGGAATCGGTTTCGGTTACCATGGAATATACTTACGATGATTGGTGCCTGGCAGAAATGGCCCGGGCGCTGGGGAAAAACGAAGATGCCCGTTTATTTACTGAAAGGGCTAAGAATTACCGGAATTTGTACGATTCTTCAATCGGGTTAATGCGCCCACGTAAAGCCGATGGTTCGTGGCTGGAAATGTGCGAGGAACCTCCTTCCATTATCCGCACAGAAGGGCATCAGTATTACAGTTGTTTCGACCCGCTCTGGGTGGGTGTCAGTCCGAACCGGCATTTTACAGAATCGAATGCCTGGCAATACTTCTGGCATGTGCCACACGATGTGCAGGGCTTAATAAATTTACTTGGTGGACGGCAGGAATTCGTTAATAAACTCGACACTTTGTTTACTATGACTCCTGACGAATCGGGGCCGGAGTATGCACCACTTTATAGTAAAATCGGGCAATACGTACATGGCAACGAACCCGTTCACCACGTTGGATATTTGTATAATTACGCCGGCGAGCCGTGGAAAACCCAAAAATGGATCCACCGGATAATGAAAGAAAAGTATCTGGCAGCTCCAGACGGTTTGTGTGGCAACGACGACATGGGACAAATGTCGGCATGGTATATTTTCAGCACAATGGGATTTTACCCTGTTGCTCCCGGCCAAAATGTATTCGTTATCGGCACTCCTCTTTTCGAAGAATTTACGCTGAACCTTGGAGAGTTCTACGGAAATAAATGTTTTACCGTAAAAGCCGAGGGCATTTCTCCCGAAAACTTTTATATACAGTCGGCAAGTTTGAACGGAGAACCTTTTACAAAAACATGGATTAGCCACGATGAAATAATTAATGGAGGAACACTGGTTTTTGAAATGGGCCCGGAGCCAAATAAAAACTGGGGAAACAAACCTGAAGATGCGCCGCCATCATTGAGTAAGAACTAAGATTGTTTGTCAAATTCATCTCATAAAAAACTCCCCGGCCTCACCAGGGAGCCACATTTGATAAATGAAAATCTTATCATTTAACAAACTAAACCGAAATTTGTGACACCAGTGTTCACTGATGGTTTAATTTGCACAGTTAGCAATAATATTTATTTAACCCAAAATCATCCCTATTATAGTAGCCGACATAAGCGAAGCCAGCGTACCAGCCAGCAAAGCCCGCATACCATACTGCGAAAGCAATACCCGACGTTTAGGAGCCAGTGCTCCAATTCCTCCTATTTGAATCCCTATCGACGAGAAATTGGCAAAACCACATAAAATATAAGTTGCCATAATAATCGACTTGGTTTCGGCAAAAACGCCCGAAGCTTTTAAATCGGCCAAACTCACATAACCGATAAATTCGGTAAGAATAAGCTTCTCTCCCAGCAAACGGCCCACCAGTGCAATATCTTCAGGACACACACCTATTAAATACATAATGGGCGAAAAGATATATCCAAGAATAAACTGGAGTGACAACTCTTCGTATTTTCCATTTGTTACCGTTGCAATTACTTCATTTAAGTGAGTCCACTCTCCCACCTTGGTAAATATAAAATTGAACATGGCAATAAAGGCAATAAAAGCCAGAAGCATGGCAGCAACATTTACAGCCAGCTTAACACCTTCGGTAGTACCGTTTGTAATGGCATCCAACACATTGCTTCCTATTTTGTCGCGACTAACTTCAATGGTTTTATTAATCTCGTCGGTTGGCGGCACCAGCATTTTCGAAAAAATAATAGCTGCCGGAGCTGCCATAACTGATGCGGTTAGCAGGTGTTTGGCAAACTCAATGCGCAGTAGAGGGTCGTCGCCGCCAAGCAATGCAATATAAGCAGCCAGCACACCGCCGGCCAGTGTTGCCATTCCTCCGGTCATCACCAAAAGTATCTCCGATTTGCTCATTTTATCGAGATAGGCTTTTATCATTAAAGGCGATTCGGTTTGTCCGAGAAAAATATTTCCGGCCACCGACAAAGCTTCAGCTCCCGAAATCTTCAACGCTTTGGTAAATACCCAGGCCAAACCATAAACCACTTTTTGAATGATGCCCCAGTAAAATAACAAGCTGGTTAAAGCTGAGAAAAAGATAATGGTTGGAAGTACCTGGAAAAGAAAAATGTATCCGTAAGTGTTGGCATCCATCAGGTCGCCAAGCAGAAAGGTACTTCCTTCTTTGGTAAAATCGAGGATCTTAACGAAAATGCGCCCGAAAAATTCGAATCCATATTGTATAAACGGTACATATAAAACGCCAAGCGCCAGCAGAACCTGAATCAACAAGCCTACGCCAACAGTTCGCCAGGGAATATTTCTACGATCGCTGCTAAAAATGTATCCCACAAAAATAAGAACAACCATTCCGAGCAGACCTCTGAAAAGAGTTAATATGGAAAAAGGTGTTTGTCTTTCTTTTGCGAGCAAAATATTTGCAGTATCAGTTTGTTGGGCTACCGCTTCCGAAGTTGAAGATATCACTTCGCCAGCCCGTGCCAGTTCCGGCTGAAAAAAGAAAATGCCGGCAATAACTACCAGCAGAAGGATTGTGCGTTTCATTTGAATTTTTTCATTTCATTTCACCCCTGTCTTCCCTTTGGTCCTCCTGTCCTCCGTCAGCTGACGGAGACAATCGCTGTGAAGCAGCGATAGAGGTGATTTGTTATTTATGCGTTTCTAAATTACTTTTCTCTCTTGTTCAGTTCATCGCGAATAATAGATGCCTTTTCGTAATCTTCATTCTGAATGGCTTCATCGAGCAATTCGTTTAACTCGCTTGTAGAATACTGTGCATACGACGAGCTACCCGGTTCATCATCCTCATCATCGAAAACACCTTTTAACGGCGAGTCCTCATCATCGTGTTCCAACACAATTCCGGCTTTACGTAAAATATCTTCCGAAGTATAAATAGGACATCTGAAACGCAGGGCTAAAGCCACAGCATCCGATGTTCGCGAATCGATTCTAATTTCCTTACCATCCATTTCGCACAGCAATTCCGAATAGAAAATACCCTCTTCCAATTTGTAAATAGTTACCTCCAGCAAGGCAATATCGAAAGCAAGGGCAATATTTTTTATCAAATCGTGAGTTAATGGACGGGGTGGTTTTAACCCTTCCAACTGAATGGCAATCGCCTGGGCTTCAACAGGTCCGATAATAATAGGAATCCTGCGTTCTCCCTCTTCTTCAGCCAACACCAACGCATAAGCCCCCGATTGCGTTTGACTTACCGATAATCCTAAAATGTTTAAACGTATTTTTTGCATATTCCGTTTGGCCTGTATCTTTTCGGTGAAAACAAATATAAGAATCATTTTTGTTTATTGCCGAAATTGAAAATGTTTTATTCAATATGTCGTAAATTGTAGCATTGCTGAAATAGCAATTGTTCCACAAAATTGACATAGTCTGTAGTTTTTTCATCTCTATTACGACTAACAGGGTGAAATGAAAAATCAAAAACTTGAAAAACGAAAGTTTAGCGAACTAATTGAGCAGCATCAGGCGATTATTCATAAAATAACCATGGTGTATGCCAATGGCCGGGCCAACCGAGAAGATCTCTTTCAGGAAATCTGTCTGCAGCTTTGGAAATCGTTTCCAGGTTTTCGGGAAGAAGCCAGGTTTAGCACCTGGATGTACCGCGTGGCTTTAAATACGGCAATAAGTGATGTAAGAAAAAGAAAAAACAATTTTCATGTTGAACTACTTCGCGACGACCGGGTTGAGGCTGACGCTTCGGATGATCAGGAAAAAGTAAAAATGTTGTACCATTCCATTGCGCAACTCAACCGGATTGACAAAGCCATAATAATTCTTTGGCTTGAAGAGCATAGTTACGATGAAATAGCTTCAATACTGGGAATATCGAAAAGTAATGTTAGTGTGAAGTTGGTTCGTATAAAACGAAAATTGGAAGAGATGATTTTAGAAACTGCAAAACAAGAGTCATGAACGACAAAAAATTAAAAGAGATGTGGAATAAAGCAGAATACTTCATGGGAACGGCAAACTATGAAAGTTCAACTATTGAGCGATTTTTATCGAACCGCTCCGGTTCTATTGCCCAAAAATTCAGGAATATGATGCAGCTTGATATTGGTTTTAAAATTGCCATTTTGCTCGCACTTGTTCTTGATGTGATACTCTATTTTAATGTACAGCCATTAGTTGCCACAATTTGTGCGCTTGCGGCTGTACTGATTCTTCCATTAATATGGTTCGAGAGATCTATCCTGAATAAGTTTTCTCAAATTTCCGATTCGTCGAAAAACACAAAAGAGAAACTTTCGGAAATGATTACCTTCTTAAAACGACAATCGTTTGCAACTTTATTAGCAACGGCCTCCACCTATTTATTCGGATTTAACGGTGGAATACTTCTGTACTTTTTTGCTGAATACGGACAACTGCGGCGAATGGGAAGTCTTGATATTTTCGTTTTTCCGGCAATCTGTTTAATCGGCATTGTTATTACAGTTGCGCAAAACAATACAATTATTAAATACCAGATTAAACATATTGAGCTGTGCCTTTCCGATTTAAATGAGGACATTTTACCGGTAGTTTCGCGTAATATCGAAGAACAACAAAAACGCGATCGCACAATGAATGTTCTGGTTGGTGCCGTTGTGTTATTGGCCTTTCTTGTTTTGGTTTTTGTTTTAAAAGAACTGGGAATGTAAAATTTAAATATTATTGCTATGACTTACAAGGTTCATCATCTGGAGCTTAACATGAAAAAAGACCAGGTAAAACTGGAACAATTTTTAAACAGTTTACAAGGAGAAGTAATTTCAATAGTACCTAATGTTACGCCTATTTTCAGGCCGATGGGAGCTACTGCAAAAGTCGATTTTCTGCTGATTATTGAAAAGCTTTAAAATTCAATATGTAAATTACCCCCATTTATTTGCTAATAATCTAAAAATAACTACTTTTGCAGTCCGAATTTTGAATCGTTCAGGCTCAAATAAGTGAAATCCAGCGGGAAATCCGCCTGACGGTGTAAACATTAAAAATGAAATTATGTACGCGATTGTTGAAATTGCAGGACAGCAATTCAAAGTAGAAAAAGACAAAAAGCTTTTTGTACATCACCTGAATGAAGAAGTAGGTGCATCAGTTGATTTCGAAAAAGTTTTGTTGGTTGACAATGACGGTAGTGTAGCCGTTGGAACTCCAACCGTAGAAGGTGCTAAAGTAACAGCCAAAGTGCTGGATCATGTAAAAGGCGAAAAAGTGATTGTTTTCAAAAAGAAACGTCGTAAAGGTTATCAGAAAATGAACGGTCACCGTCAGCAATTTACTCAAATTCAAGTTGAAACCATTGTTGGATAATTAATAAAAAAATTTTACCATGGCTCACAAAAAAGGTGTAGGTAGTTCGAAAAACGGACGCGAATCGGAAAGTAAACGACTTGGAGTAAAAATTTACGGAGGTCAGTTTGCAAAAGCTGGTAATATATTAGTTCGCCAGCGTGGTACTCAACATTTCCCAGGCGAGAATGTAGGTATGGGTAAAGACCATACGTTATTCGCATTGATCGACGGAACTGTTGTATTCAGAAAAAAGAAAAACAACCGCTCATACATATCAGTAGCTCCTGTAGTAGACGCTGATGTTGCAGTTGCAGAAGCTCCTGTAAAAGCTGCTCCTAAAAAAGAAGCTGCTCCGGTTGTAGAAGAAGCTCCAAAAGCTGAAGCTAAAGGAGACGATCTTACAAAATTAACTGGTGTTGGACCAAAATTAGCTGAAATTTTAGTAGAAGGTGGTTTTACCTCTTATGCTGAAGTTGCCGCTGCTTCTGTTGAAGCAATTCAAAAAGTGCTGGAAACTGCAGGAAGCCGTTACGCTTCTAAAGATCCTGCTCCATGGATTGAAGAAGCAAAAGGTTTAGCTTAATCAACCAGGTATTACCTGTTAAAATATAAAAAAAGCTCCTGTCGGTTTCGGCAGGAGTTTTTTTTATCCCACAACTTTTCTTTAAACTTTAAACATTAAACCTCAAACTCTGAACCCTGAACTCTGTACTTTAAACTTTTCCTATTACATTTGCGCAGCATTTTAAAACAGATAGCTATGCTCAACTTAAAATTCATTCAAGACAATCCGGAGTTAGTAGTAGAAAAATTAAAACGTAAGAATTTTAATGCTTCCGAGATTGTTTCATCCATTATAGATCTGTACACCCAAAAAAACAAACTGCAAGGTGAAGCTGATTCGGCAAAAGCAGAAATGAATAAGATTTCAAAAGAAATCGGGATGCTATTCCGTGAGGGTAAAACAGAGGAAGCTAATGCAGCCAAAGAGCGCACAGCTGTACTAAAAGAGAACATCAAACAATTCGATGCTGATTTTGCCGCTATAGAAGAAAAGGTTTATGAACTTCAGGTTCAGTTGCCTAACCTTCCGAACGATCTGGTTCCTGCCGGAAAAGGAGAAGACGATAATGAAGTAGTAAAATCGGTTGGCGAAATTCCTGCAATGAATGAAGCAGCACTGCCTCACTGGGAGCTGGCTGCCAAGTACAACCTGATTGATTTTGAATTGGGCGTAAAACTTACTGGTGCTGGATTCCCTGTTTACAGAGGTAAAGGTGCCCGGTTGCAACGTGCTTTAATCAATTTCTTTTTGGCTGAAGCAACCAAAGCCGGTTACGAAGAAATTCAACCTCCTCTGGCTGTTAACGAAGCATCGGGTTTTGGAACAGGTCAGTTGCCCGACAAAGAAGGCCAGATGTACCACATTACAGAAGACAATCTGTATTTGATTCCAACGGCAGAAGTTCCCGTAACCAACATTTACCGCGATGTAATTCTGGATGCCAAAGACCTGCCTTATAAAAATACTGCTTACAGCGCCTGTTTCCGTCGCGAAGCAGGTTCGTATGGTAAAGATGTTCGTGGGTTGAATCGCCTGCACCAGTTCGATAAAGTGGAAATTGTTCAAATCGCACATCCCGATAAATCGTACGAAATTCTGGATGAAATGGTAGCTCACGTTGAAGGCCTGGTTGCAAAACTGGGATTGCCTTACCGCATCCTTCGTTTGTGTGGTGGCGACATTAGTTTTACTTCGGCTTTAACATATGATTTTGAAGTATATTCTGCAGCGCAGAAAAAATGGCTGGAAGTAAGTTCGGTTTCTAATTTCGAATCGTTCCAGGCCAACCGTCTAAAATTACGTTACCGCGAAGAAGGTGTGAAAAAACCACAAATTGCTCATACACTTAATGGAAGTGCACTGGCATTACCACGTATTGTTGCAGCCTTGCTCGAAAACAACCAAACTCCTGAAGGAATAAAAATTCCTGAGGTGCTGGTACCTTTTACTGGTTTTGATATCATCAACTAGATAGTCAATCCCCTTTAATTCCCCCTTTTCAAAGGGGGACCTCCTCCTTTAAAAGGAGGTGGCCGTCTTCAGACGGACGGAGGATTGAAAAAAAGCCCGGAAGAAAAAATCTTCCGGGCTTTTTTATGGATGAGTACTTAGTGTACTCTATTTTAAAATCTCATGGTTTATTTAACTTCACCGTTAGCTACCAACCACTCAGCAATCTGCACAGCATTTAAGGCAGCTCCTTTTTTAATCTGATCGCCAACACACCAGAAAGTAAGACTGTTCGGATCAGTAACATCCTGGCGGATACGGCCAACGTAAACATCGTCTTTGCCTGATACGAACAATGGCATCGGATATTCATTTTTCGCAGGATTATCAATCACAGTCAACCCTTCGAATTCTTCGAAAGCCTTGGTTACATCTTTTGCACTAAGCGGACTTTCGGTTTCTACCCAGATAGCTTCGGAGTGAGCCCGGGCAACCGGAATACGCACGCAAGTTGCGCTTACTTCTGCTTCGGTATGCAGAATTTTTTTGGTTTCCCAGTTCATTTTCATTTCTTCCTTGGTATAATCGTTATCAAGGAAAACATCAATGTGCGGGATAATATTCATCGCCAACTGATGAGCGAATTTATTGACAGTAACCGGTTTTCCTTCTGCCACATCTTTAACCTGCTCTTCCAACTCAGCAATTCCCTGTGCTCCTGCACCACTTGCTGCCTGGTAAGTTGCTACACGAACTCTTTTGATTTTCGACATGTCCTCAATCGGTTTCAAAGCAACTACCATCTGGATAGTTGAACAGTTTGGATTGGCAATAATATTGCGCGGACGGATCTTCGAATCTTCAGGATTTACTTCCGGTACTACCAACGGTACATCATCGTCGTAACGGAATGCACTTGAGTTGTCGATCATAATTGCACCGTGTTTAGTAATGGTTTCAGCAAATTCTTTCGAAACGCCTGCACCTGCCGAAGTAAGTGCTATATCGATATCCTTAAAATCGTCGCCGTGTTTAAGTTCCTTTACTGTTAGCTGTTTACCCTTAAATTCGTAAGTTTTGCCGGCACTTCTTGCCGAACCAAAAATTACCAACTCGTCCATGGGGAAATCTCTCTCGGCAAGCACTTTCAGAAACTCCTGTCCAACAGCGCCGCTCACACCAACAATTGCAACTTTCATGTTTGAATTTTTAAAAAATTTATAGCCTTTTCTGTCTAAATGTGCGCCAAAGTTAGTATTTTGCTTCTAATTGTAAATACCGTGATACCCAATCTTCTAAAAATATTAACATTCTCATTTTCGATGATTTGCATCAACTCAAACGCTCAGGAAATCTGGCGCGAAAGTTTTAATATTCCCGAGAAAGGAGTTTGGGGCAGTGTTGACGTTGATTCTATAAAAACCGACTTTGAAGGTATCTCTACATGGACATTAGATTTCACTAATCTATCTCTTTCTGATTCGGAAGATTATGCCAAAACAGTTACTACATCAGGAGGCAGATTTGAGTGCAAAGACATTAATGGAGAAGCCGTTTGGTATTCTGAAGAAATTAATATTTCAGGGTATAAAAACATTTCCATTCAGCTGGAAGCTAACGAAACAGGAAGCGGCACCAACGAAGAAAACAAATACCTGAAAGCCTTTTACATTATTGACAATAACGAGGAACAATTATTCGAGAAGAATGGAGAGAACCTTGACAACTGGGGCCAATCCTTTGTACAACAAACTCATCTGGAAGGAGAAAAATTACAAATAGTAATTTACATGAATAATCATTATGCGTCCGACAAAGTTATTCTCGATGAAATAGTAGTTTCGGGAGAAGAGAAAAACCCGGTAATAATTGAACCGGGCGACATCCTGATTAATGAAGTACTTTTTAATCCAATTGAAGACGGGTCTGATTATGTGGAAATTTATAATTATTCTGAAAAACAAATACCTCTGAACAAACTTTACCTGGCTTCGCGCGACATTGACCTGGAACTAACTCAAATATATAATTTAACGACCGACAGATCCATCCTCGATCCACATAGCTACCTGGCTTTAACCAAAGATACAGCCGGAATTTTCCCGTGGTTCAACATTAAGTGTACTGAATGCTTTTTGCAAATGGGAAAATTCCCGTCGTACAACAACGACGAGGATTTCGTGGTTCTGCTAAACAACGAACTCGAAATTATCGATGAATTTCATTACAACGAAGAAATGCACTCTCCCTTGCTTTACTACCAGGAAGGAATTTCGCTGGAACGCATCTCTTTTACAGAACCAACAAACGAAAAATCGAACTGGCATTCTGCTTCCACCGAGTCGGGATATGGTACGCCTGGCTACCAGAATTCTCAAACTATAAATGAAGATGTTGAAAAAGTATCTGTTTCTTTCGAACCTGAGGCATTTTCGCCAAACAACGACGGTTACAACGATATTTACACCATCCAAATCCAACTTGATAAACCGGGATACTTTTGCAACACGTGGATTTATGATTCTTCGGGTCTTCTGGTTCGGAAACTCATAAATAACAATATTTTAGGCACCTCCGAAACGTTTACCTGGAACGGAAAAGACGAAAACGGGCAAAAGCAAAAACTGGGAGTCTATGTAGTTATGGTCGAAATATTTAACACCCAGGGTTTTGTGAAACAATTTAAAGATGGAGTAGTTTTAACGGAGATTTTTAAATAAATTACACCGCAGCTTTAGCCTGGTAATTTATACCTAACTATTTAATGGCTAAAGCCGATAACATTTTGCTCAATTATCGACAAGCTAAAGCATGACACAAAACACAATACCTAATTTGCTTAGGTATTTTATTTTTCATAATTTTAAGCCATGCAAAAAAACAATTTATACAAAGGGAGCCTTTCTACCATCGTTCTTTCGCTGTTAACCGACCAGGGAAAAATGTACGGTTATCAGATTACCCGGGAGGTGGAAAAAATTACCGGCGGCCAACTAAAAGTTACCGAAGGAGCGCTTTACCCTACCCTGCACAAACTGGAAGCCAAAGGACTTTTAAGTGTTGAAATGGCCAAAGTAAATAACCGTGTCCGCAAATATTATTTCATTACCGAAAAGGGGAAAAAAGAAACTGCCAACCTCTTAAATGAAATGAAGAATTTTATTTCGAACATGGAAATATTGATTAACCCAAAACTGGCTTAAATGAACCGAAAAATCACACAAGAAGAAAGCGAACAATTATTTCAGTTCTGCCGCGAACAAAACATAGAACATTACGACTTACAAGTTGAGTTAGTAGATCACCTTGCTTCGGCAATTGAGGAACAGTGGGGAAGATGGCCGGAACTTTCATTTGAATATGCATTAAAACAAGCATTCAAAAAATTTGGAACAAAAGGATTTCGTGAGATTTTTAAAACCCGAAAAAAAGAACTAAATAAAAAATACGCACGGTTACACTTTAAACATTTTTATCGCTTTTTTCGATGGCCTCAAATTTTAATCACATTTACATTTACTTATATAATCTTCCTCTCAATCATCCTGACTGAAAACTTTAGGTTTGTATACAGCATTTACTTTGCATTTACCATTATCGCACTGGCTTATTTCTACCTATTTTGGGTTCCTAGAAGAGGAAAACTTGTTGCAAAAAATGACACTGAGTTTTTATTATTGGAAGTGTTAAATAGCCGATATAAACAATTTTGGATGGTACTGCTTCTACCTATTAATATTCTCAACATTTTTGTACTTGACAAATTTCCAAAAGAAGAATTGATTACAGTTTCTTATGATGATTTAAAAGTGCGAATACTCGTTCTATTCATTTCATTTTCAATAGTCTGTTTTGGAATTCTGTCGTATAGTTATTCAATATATGCTTCTCAAAAAATCAAACAACATTTTACCGATCAATTCCCCGAATTTGTAAAATAAAAACCATGAACCGACAAATTACACAAGAAGAAAGCGAACAATTATTTCAATTTTGCCGTGAACACTACGTTTACCATTACGATATACAAATTGAACTTGTCGATCACCTGGCATCGGCAATTGAAGAACAATGGGAACAAAACCCGGTACTGAATTTTGAAAAAGCATTAAAAAACTCATTCAACAAATTCGGCATTTATGGTTTTAGCAAAATAAAAGAACAAAAGGAAAAGGAGCTCAGGAGAAAATACAAACGAATGTTGTGGCGCTACATTCTTGAATTTTATCGCTGGCCAAAAGTAATAACAACATTTGTCTGCACACTTGGATTGTTTTTGTTGTTCCAACTTATTGGCCACACTTTATGGATTGTTACAGGATTTGTGCTGCTAATATGCCTCGCAATAATTCTGAATCATTTTCTGATCTACAAAAAGTCAAAATTAAAGATTATCCCCGGAAAAACATTCCTAATGGTAGAACAACTAGAACGGTTCACATCTATTTATGTTGTTGTTATTCAACTACCGAACATAACCTATCATGCATTTAATATGGCAAGAACAACTCAGATTGAAAATACATGGATACTTTTAAGTCTTTCATTTTTTATGGTAGCCTTTACAGTTTTGCTCTACGGACAATTTTTCTATCTACCCAAAAAGATAAAAGAGCATTTTTTAGAACAATTTGCAGAATTTGCAGTGTAACTATTTAACAACAATAGTGACCAACAGATAAGAAAAACAATTTTCAACTTTTAAATATATAATTGTGCAGTATGAATCGAACATGAATTTATATTTTTCATATTCAATAGGTGAAATAATATAAATTCACCGAGAGAACCATCAAATACCTTTGATAACAAATACTTATATGAGATGAAAAGAAACTTCTTCTACTTCGCCTGGCGCGAGTTTATCCGGTCGGCATCGAAAAACAAAAACATGGCCACCAAAGGAATCCTTATTTTCTTTGCTGTCTACTTTTCGCTGGTGGCAACGGTAATGGGATTTCAAATAACCGAAAATCTAAAAGATGTAGAAAATCCGATTCAGGTTTTCAATGCATCAATTTTAGTGTATTTCGGTTTCGAGCTTGTCCTTCGGATAATGATTCAGAATCTGCCAACCTTCGGATTTCAGCCATTTTTGCTGTTACCTGTTAAACGTAAACGAATTGCCAGGTACATGCTCAACAAATCGCTGCTACATTTTTTTAATGTCATGCCGTGGTTCCTGGGGCTTCCGTTCATCATACGAATTGCGGCGCCCACACTACAACCATTTACTTTTTGGGCCTGGTTGGCAGCACTGTTCTTTATGATATTTGTAAACCATTTTCTGGCTATTTACATTAAATGGCGTACCAACGAATCGGACATCTTATTTTATAGTTTTCTGGGATTGGCAGCTGGAGTAACCGCCATCGATTATTTCAAAATTTTTGACATCACCGGGACTTTTGGAAAGATCTTCGATTTTGTGATTGCCAATCCTCCGGCGGCCATTATATTCCCGGTGCTGATTGTGGCCCTGTACTTTTTAAACCAGGGTTATATAAATAAACGGTTTTACCTCGACGAACTCAGTAAAAGGAAAAAGGAAGGAAAAGTCCACGATTTCTCGTGGCTGAACAATATTGGCGACTACGGAAAAATGTTGTCGCTGGAAGTAAAAATGATTATGCGTAACAAACGCCCAAAAAACACAGCCATGATGTCGGTGCTGTTTCTGTTTTACGGGCTGCTGATTTACCGCGATTACGATGCCGACACCCCTGAATTAATACTGGTTCTTGGCGGTATGTTTATGACCGGCGTTTTCAGTATGATGTACGGGCAATTCTTCCCGGCGTGGCACGGAAAATACTATCCTTTACTGATGGCACAAAACGTTCGGATGAAACAGGTAATTCAGTCGGCCTTTTTCCTTATGGCCGTAACCAACGTAGTTTATTATCTCCTTTCACTGGGTTACATGTACATTACACCTAAAGTACTGTACATCCATTTTGTGGTAATGTTGTATAATATAGGAGTGAATTCGTGGGTAATTTTTGCACTGGGATTAAACAGCAAACGGGCTATCGAACTTAACCAGCGCGCTGCATTTAATTACCAGGGTGTTGGCGCCACACAATGGCTGATGAGCTTCCCTGTAGTTTTTGGCCCGCTCGCAGTTTTCGGTCTGCTTTCGTGGGCATTCGGGAATATTATTGCCTATGTAATTTTAGGATCGCTGGGTTTTATCGGAATTATCCTTCACCCACGTTTGATCGATTATTTCACAAAACAATACCTGAAACGTAAACATAAAATGATTTACAATTACAAGTCAAGCTAGAAGAGAGTAGCACGAAACTAGAAGAAGGAGAAAGAAATTAAACAAATAATTTTACGAAATGGGAAATAACAATGGTTTTAAATTTGAACGACTAATTATATGGCAAAAAGCTATGGATTTAGGAGAAGAGATAAATTCAATTACCGAAAAATTCCCGCCAAAAGAATTATACAATCTTTCTTCCCAAATTCGCAGAGCTGCCGATTCTGTCGCTTTAAATATCTCAGAAGGATCTATTGTGCAGACAGCGCAGGAAAACAAAAAATTTCTGGGGTATTCAATACGCTCATTGGCCGAAGTCGTAACGTATCTGCATAAAACAAAATTAAGAGACTATATTTCAAAGAAAGAATTCGAAGAATTATATGAATTTTCTTTCAATTTAATGAACATGTTAATCGCATTCAGAAACAAAATATAAACGTATAAAACAAACAAGGAAGCAGGCAAAAGCTTCGCGCTTCGTGCTTTCTACTTCAACCTTTTTACATCATGATACAAGCAATTAATTTACAAAAAGCATACAACGGAACTACTGTTCTGAATCTGGAAGAATTAAAAATTGAAAAAGGCGAGGTGTTTGGACTTGTTGGGAATAACGGCGCCGGGAAAACCACTTTCTTTTCCCTGGTTCTTGACCTGATCCGTGCAACCCGCGGAAAAGTATTAATTAACGACATTGCAGTTGCAAAAACCGAAGAGTGGAAAGAGCTGGTGGCTGCCTACATCGACGAGAGTTTTACAATTGGGTACCTCACTCCCGACGAATATTTCGAATTTATTGGTGAATTGCGTGGAATGAATACCAAAGACGTCACTAATTTTCTGGAAGATTATAAAGACTTTTTCAAAGACGAAATTCTGGGTAAAAAGAAATTCATTCGCGACCTGTCGAAAGGAAACCAGAAAAAAGTGGGTGTGGTTGGTGCTTTAATGGGAAACACTGAAGTAATTGTTTTAGACGAGCCTTTTGCAAATCTCGATCCCTCATCGCAATACCAGCTTCGAAATATCATTAAAACATACGCACAACAAAAAGAGAAAACACTTTTAATTTCGAGCCACGATCTCGACCACGTTGCCGATGTTTGTACACGTATTGTTATTCTTGAAAAAGGCGAGGTTGTTCGCGACGTTGAAAAAACGGAATCTACCCTGGCCGAGCTGGAAGAATTCTTTACCGGGGTAAAAAAAGAACCTGATTTTTGGGAAGAATAAGCAGCATTTTTAGTTTTCCCCCTCCCCTTTTATGCTGTACAAAAGGACTATAGGAATAAGAAATAATTTTCTTTATTTTTAGTTTCTTTAAAAACGTTGTTAGCATATGGAAAATAACGAACAACAAGCGCAACAGGCTTTTTCAAAGATGGCACAATTGTGTAGTCGCTCAGAACAGTGTTCAGCCGACATCAGAAAAAAAATCCTTGCTTACGAGATTGTAGATGAAATTGTGGATGAAATCATTGAAAAACTCATCGAGGAGAAATACATCGACGATGAACGCTATGTGAAAGCATATGTGAACGACAAATTCAAATTTAACAAGTGGGGACGCGTAAAAATGCGCTATTACCTGCATCAAAAAGGGCTGTCAGACGAAGTTATTCATAAAGGGCTGGACACCATTAATGAAGAGAAATACAAAATGGTACTGGTAAAAACCATGAAAGACAAGGCCAAATCCATTAAGGGAAAAGATAAATTCACAAAAATGGGGCAAATTATCCGGTACACACAGGGGCGTGGTTTTGAGCCGGAACTGATTCACCGTTATATGAACCTGGCGCTGGAATAGTGATCAGTCTCTGTCGCGGTCTCAGTAGGCAGCCAGTATCCTGAATCATCCAGAATCCATAGCCAAATACCCAAAATCTAAACTTTTCGTAGTACATTTGCGTCCTATTCAAAAAAACTATTGTTATATGATTTTAAAGGAACAGGTAAAAGACCTTGTTGAGCGCCGGGATGCGCTGAGGAGGCATCTTTGACTACGATGCAAAGTTAATTGAACTGGAAGAAGAAGAATTAAAAACCCAGGATCCTGATTTCTGGAATAATCCTAAAGAAGCCGAATCCCAAATGAAAAAAATCCGCACGATAAAAGTGTGGACCGACGGCTTTAAAAAAGTGAATGAATCCACTGAAGATTTTCTGGTACTCTACGAATTTTTCGAAATGGAAGAAGCCTCGGAAGAAGAGGTTGATCAATCATATTCCGACACACTCAGCTTAATAGAAGAACTTGAAACTCAAAACATGCTTCGCAACGAAGAAGACCGTCTGGGAGCTGTTTTGCGGATTAACGCCGGTGCCGGCGGCACAGAAAGTAACGACTGGGCCGACATGCTGTTTCGCATGTACACCCGCTGGATTGAAAAACAAGGCTACAAAATGAAAATAGCCGATATGCAGGACGGCGATGAAGTGGGTATAAAAAGCTGTACAATAGAAATTGAGGGAGAATTTGCATACGGTTATTTGAAAAGTGAAAACGGCGTGCATCGTTTGGTGCGTCTTTCGCCATTTAATGCACAAAACAAACGGATGACTTCATTCACCTCGGTGTATGTGGCGCCATTGGTAGACGACACCATTGAGATTGAAATCAATCCGGCAGATATTTCGTGGGACACTTTCAGAAGCGGAGGTGCCGGTGGCCAGAATGTAAACAAAGTGGAAACAGGGGTTCGTTTACGTCACGCACCTACCGGAATTACCATCGAGAATACGGAGAGCAGATCGCAGCTGGGAAATAAGGAAAATGCTTTACGATTACTAAAATCACAGCTATACGAACTGGAACTACGAAAACGCTCCGAAAAAACAGCTGAGATAGAATCACAAAAAAAGAAAATCGAATGGGGATCGCAAATCAGATCCTATGTATTACAACCCTATAAAATGGTAAAAGATTTGAGAACCAATTTTGAAACCGGAAATGTGAATGCTGTACTCGATGGAGAACTCGACGGTTTTATTAAAGCTTACTTAATGGAATTTGGCGGCCGGTAGTTTTCTAAAACAAAGTAATTTCTTGGAAATTTGCCCTTGTTTTCTGATATTAGGAAAAACAAAACAGTCATGTATTCAAACGAAAAATTTATCAATCGCGAAATAAGCTGGTTGTCGTTTAACGAAAGGGTATTACAAGAGGCAGAAGATCCAAATACTCCTCTTTTCGAAAGGATTCGTTTTATCGGAATCTTCTCGAATAACCTGGATGAATTTTTCAGGGTACGAGTGGCTGCGGTTCGCCGAATGGTCGACCTTGGAAAGGATGAAGAAAACCTTTTGGGAGATATGACTCCAAATAAGCTTCACAACAAAATCCAAAAAATTGTAGGCGAACAACAACAAAAGGTTCATAACATCCTATCGGATATCATGAAAGAGCTAAGGGAAAACAACATTTTCATGATAACAGAAACCGAATTAACTGAAAAACAGGGCAAATTTGTTCGAAAATATTTCTACGATAAAGTTCTTCCTAACCTGGTGCCAATTATGTTGCGCAAAAACAAATTCCCTTACCTGCGAGACAGATCAGCTTACCTGGCCGTAAAACTTTGGAAGAAAGAAGATCCCGAAGATTACGCCTATTCATTAATTCGGATTCCCGGACGTTCTGTTCCTCGCTTTCTGGTTCTTCCGGAGGAAAACGGAAACAAATTTATTATGATGCTCGACGATATTATTCGTTATTGCATGTACGATATTTTCTTCTATTTCGATTACGACATGCACGAGGCATATACAATAAAAATTACCCGCGATGCCGAACTCGACCTCGATGATGATATTTCGAAAAGTTTTATCGAAAAAATGAGTCACAGCCTGAAAAGAAGGAAAAAAGGCAAACCCGTTCGACTTCTATACGACAGAAAAATGCCCGTCGACCTCTACCAGTTTTTGCTAAAAAAAATGAAACTGGAAGAAAGTGACACGGTAGAAGGTGGACGTTATCACAATCACAAAGACTTTATGAATTTCCCGGAAATTGGGAAAAAGAAACATTATTACACCAAACAGCCTCCTTTCAGACATAAGAATCTTCCCCCTTTTACCAGTCTTTTAAAGGTAATGCGGCAAAAAGATGTGATGCTGCACTACCCGTACCAAACCTTCAACCACTTTATCGACTTATTACGTGAAGCAGCCATCGATCCACAAGTAAAAGAAATCGGGCTGACCATTTATCGTGTTGCGCCACGATCGAAAGTAGTTAATGCATTGCTTAATGCTGTTCGTAACGGGAAAAGGGTTACGGTAGTAATTGAATTACAAGCACGCTTCGACGAGGAGGCCAACATATTCTGGTCGAACAAATTACAGGAAGAGGGCGCCAGTGTTATCAACGGGGTACCGGGCATGAAAGTACACAGCAAGCTGGCCTGGGTACAACGCGAAGAAGAAGGCGAAATGAAAAATTATGCTTACATCGGCACCGGTAATTTCCACGAAGGAACGGCAGGCGTTTATGCCGACGAAGGCCTTTTAACATCTGATCCTCGTTTGGCCAATGAAGTTGAAAAAGTATTCGATTTCTTTAAGCATAATTATAAACATTACGACTACGAGCATTTGGTAGTAAGTCCGTTTTCGATGCGGAAACATTTCGAAAAAAATATCAATGAAGAAATAAAACTGGCCAAAGAAGGAAAACCAGCCTGGATGACATTAAAGATGAATAGCCTCATCGATCCTAAAATGATGAAAAAAGTTTACGAAGCAGCACAAGCCGGTGTGAAAATTAAACTTATCGTTAGGGGAATATTTGGATTACAGGTCGGATTAAACGGTTATAGCGAAAATATTACGGCCATTAGCATAGTAGACAAATACTTAGAGCACTCCCGCATCTTTTTATTCGGTGCCGGGGGCGAAGAAAAAATGTATATCTCATCGGCCGACTGGATGCCCCGAAACCTGAATAGAAGGATAGAAGTTGCCTGCCCGATATACGACGAGAATATTAAATCGGAGCTAAAGGAGATGTTGGAAATTCAGCTTAAAGATAATACGAAAGCAAGAATTCTTGATCCTGATCTTTCTAACGAATATTCCAAAGTAAATATGGAACATACATTCAGGGCACAGGAAGATTATTACAATTATATAAAATCGATCACGAATTAATCTGGATTCTGGATATTGGATACTGGATAATCGCTTAAAGACTGCTGCTGACTGAGACTGGTTACCAGAGTAAAACACTTTTAACCGGAATTTTAAAAAGTAAAAAAATGAGAATATACCACAACCCAAGATGTTCAAAGAGTCGGAAAGGCTTACAGTACCTCGAAACAAAAGGCTGCAACTACGAAATAGTAAAATATCTTGATAACGGCATCGGAGAAGAAGAGCTGACTGAACTTATTGCCAAAACCGGGAAAAAGCCGTTCGATTTTATCCGCCAACAGGAAAAAGACTACAAGGAACAATACAAAGGGAAAGTGTTAAACGATGAAGAATGGATTAAAGTGCTGGTAGAAAATCCAAAACTGTTACAACGCCCCATTGTTGTGAACGGCGATAAAGCAGTTTTGGGAAATCCACCGGAAAATATCGACAGCATTTTATAATTGCAAGGCCGACCCCTGACGTACCTGAAAAGATTGATGGTAAATTGAAACAAATCGATGAAGATTGATTAAATCATATCCGTCCCTTCAATCATTTCAATCTGAACCCAAATGAAAATATTTCGCTAAAAAGGACACAAATTCTATTAATAATAGACACTAATGCTTTTCCAACTTCCTTTTCAGATCTCTTTCGATAGCAGAAATCATCATTCCTGCAATATCTTTGCTTGATGCGCCTTCAATTCCTTCCAGTCCAGGAGAAGAATTCACTTCGAGCAACAGTGGACCATTATGCCCGCGAATTATATCGACACCTGCCACTTTTAAGTTCATTGTTTTTGCAGCAAGGATAGCAATTCGTCTTTCTTCAGGAGTAATCTTAACGAGTTTTGCAGAACCTCCCATGTGAATGTTTGCCCTGAATTCTCCCGGGGCTGCTGTACGCATTATGCTCTCTACCACTTTGCCGTTCACCACAAAACAACGGATATCTTTTCCATCGGCCTCTTTCACAAATTCCTGTACCAAAATATTGGCACGCAAACTTTTAAAAGCATTAATAAGACTTTCTGCCGCTTTTTTTGTTTCTGCCAGAACAACACCTTTCCCCTGTGTTCCCTCAAGCAACTTCACAATTAAAGGTGCACCTCCAACCATTTTTATCAGATCATCAGTATCGAGCGGTGAATTTGCAAATCCGGTAGTTGGAATTGGAAGACCGTTATTAATAAGCATCTGCAGTGCGTATAATTTATCGCGCGACTGGGTTATTGAAGAGGCCGAGTTTTGAGTATAAACTCCCATGGCTTCAAAATGCCGGGTTAAGGCACAGCCATAAAAAGTCATGCTGGGCCTTATTCGAGGAATAATCGCATCAAAATCATTCAGGATTCGACCTCCTCGGTAATGCATCTCAGGATTCTTTCCATCCAGTTTTATATAGCAATCCTTAATATTTAAAAACTCCATACGATGCCCGCGTTCTTCTCCTGCTTCAATAATCCTTCTGTTACTGTACAAATCGGGATTACTTGCCAGCAACCCAATCTTAAGTCCCGAAGATATATCAACATTAGGTTTGTAATACTCAGCCAGACTCTCGTTTGAAACCTGTCCCAGATGAAACGATTTTTCCGGATCGACCAGAACCTTGCCCAACATGGCTTGCCGCCCCAAAAGCATCCGGTATCCCATTGAATCGCGATTTGTTAAAGTGATCTCAATTTCCCAGGAAGAATCCGACAACTTTAATAACGTGCGGATCACATAACGGACTTCAACAGCACCACTGGTACTCTTCACCCTTCTCTTATCGATAACAGGCGATTCGCAATGTATTATTGTTTTACCGTCGTATTGTATGGGATGCACATCGTACCTAACCCATTGAACGCCTTCTCTCATAAAAGGAGTAATATTTACTGCATGCAACGCCGATGTCTTTGCTCCAGAGTCAACGCGAACTTTAATGGCGTTAATATTCAAATCGGGTAAACCACACCATTCCTCACTTCCAACAATAATTTTGTCTACACTCATAATAGTTAATCATAGTATAAAAAAGCGGCGCAAGATAATTACAAAAACAATATGAAAATCAGCTTAAACAAATAAAATCACGCCATATAAAAAACATTTTCGAACACACAGAAAGCACTCATTTTCATATTATTACAAACTTATACCATAAATCAATCTTCGTAAAACTCTAAAAACAGCAATCATATACAAAAAACCCGACTACTTCTCAGCAACCGGGTTTGACAATATTTTATTGAAACGTTTAGATTCCTAACCTTTCTTTTACCAAACCGGGAATTTCTCCGGGTTCTTTTGCAACCGGCACACCGGCAGCTTTAAAAGCCTTTATTTTCTCATCAGCAGTACCGGAGCCACTGGAAATTATTGCACCTGCGTGTCCCATACGTTTTCCGGGAGGAGCCGACTGTCCGGCAATAAATGCAACAACCGGTTTAGTCATTTTCTCTTTTATGAAACGAGCAGCCTGCTCTTCTGCATCGCCACCAATTTCACCTATTAAAACAACAGCTTCAGTGGCCGGATCGTTTTCGTACATTTCCAACAGATCGATAAAATACAAACCCGACACCGCATCGCCGCCAATTCCGACACAGGTAGTTTGACCGAGGTCATTTTCCGTTAACATGTTCACAACTTCGTAGGTCAAAGTTCCTGAACGAGAGATCAAACCAACATTTCCTTTCTTGAATATCATTCCCGGTAAAATACCGATCAGGCATTCATCGGGCGTAATCAATCCCGGACAATTGGCACCCACCAGTTTTGTTCCGTGTTTTTTAAGTACAGGAGTAACATTAATCATATCCTGAACCGGGACATGCTCTGTTATACAAACAACCAGTTCAACACCTGCATAGCTGGCTTCCATAATGGCATCGGCAGCAAAAGGCGCCGGAACAAAAATTACTGATGCATTGGCTCCTGTTTCCTTCACAGCATCTTCAACCGAATTAAAAACCGGAATACCTTCCACTTCTTGCCCGGCTTTGCCCGGAGAAGTTCCTCCTACAATGTTGGTGCCGTATGCTTTCATTTTTGCGGTGTGAAATGCCCCGTCACGACCGGTAATTCCCTGTACTATTACTTTTGTATCTTTATTTATAAGTATACTCATTTTCTTATTTTTTCTCAGAATTTAACATCATGTTGTACAGACGCACGAGTCGTGCGTCTCTCCAAACTACTTACTTAACTCAATCGCCTTTTGAGCTGCTTCACTCATAGTTTTTACAACAGGCAAACCGGTTTTTTCAATAATCTCCAGGCCTTCTTTTGCATTGGTTCCCGATAGCCGAATCACAATAGGCACATCGGTTTTTATCTGATCGAGTGCCGCTACCAAACCACGTGCAACATCGTCGCAGCGGGTAATACCTCCAAAAATGTTGATCATTACCGATTTTACATTCTTGTCGCCCAGCAAAATTCCCATAGCATCGATCACTTTCTGAGGATTAGACGAACCGCCAATATCGAGGAAATTGGCCGGCTCTCCACCATAAAGTTTAATCATATCCATGGTTGCCATGGCCAAACCTGCGCCATTTACCATACAACCGATATTTCCATCGAGTTTAATATATGAAAGCCCTTTTGCGTTGGCTTCAATCTCTTTTTGCTCGTTCTCATCAACCTCGCGCATGGCGATAATTTCTTTCTGACGGAACAGGGCATTATCATCAAAATTCATTTTACCGTCGATTGCCAAAACCTGCTTATCGGGAGTAAGTACCAACGGATTTATTTCTGCCAGTGAAGAGTCGGTATCAACATAAAGCTGGTATAATTTCACTAAAATATCGGCGCACTGACGTATTTCTTTAGGATCAGAGAACAATTGCAAGGCGATTTTCCGGGCTTGCCAGGGCATTAATCCCATCGACGGATCAATTGGCATTTTAATGATCTTTTCCGGTGAAACCTTAGCCACTTCTTCAATCTCAACTCCGCCTTCGGCGCTGGCCATTAGAGTGACTGACTTCGTGTTACGATCGTTGATTAAACCTACATAAAATTCCTTTTCGATATCAACGGCGTCGGCAACAAGCACTTTTTCAACTGTAATACCTTTAATTTCCATACCTATAATCTGCATGGCTTTTTCAATGGCTTCGGCTTTGGAAGTCGCAAGTTTTACACCTCCGGCCTTACCCCTTCCTCCGGCATGAACCTGGGCCTTCACTACTCTTAATTTGTCTTTTTCCGATACCTTTTCTTTTACTTCATCTACCGAATGGCAAACAACACCTTCCGGCACAGGAATCCCGTACTTTTTGAATAAATTCCGGGCTTGATATTCGTGAATCTTCATCGTTTATATTTTTAGTTTTTAATGGTTACTCATAAAACCCACATTCTAAAACCTGTAAAAAGTCCGTCTTTTATTGGTCATTAATTCATTATGGTTAAATGTAACGAATATTTAACCGTCAAGCCCCGTGTTTTGTTCTGAAATTTTTATGACATACAACACATTTACTTTGTAACCAAGGTCACATTTTTCTAAAAATACATTAAAAGAAATTGTCGGGTAATGCGCGCTTTGATAATTTCCTGTAGATTTGCAGCGCTAAAGACAGAAACATGGAAGAAATAATCAGACAAGTTATAGAACACGAAGCACAGGCCATTCAAAATATTCCAGTTAACAATGGATTTATTGAAGCCATAGGGCTTATTTACCAACAGGTTCACCAGAAAAAAGGAAAACTGGTAACCAGCGGAATGGGAAAAGCCGGGCAGATTGCACTGAACATTGCTACTACTTTCAGTTCGACAGGAACACCTTCGGTTTTTCTGCATCCAAGTGAATCGCAACATGGCGATTTAGGAGTTTTACAGGAAAACGATGTACTGCTTGTTATTTCAAATTCAGGAAAAACCCGTGAGATTATCGAGCTGATAGAACTGGCAGAAAACCTGTATTCTGGTTTGCCACTGATTGTTATTTCAAGTAATCCCGACGGTGTTTTGGCTAAAAGTGCCGATGCTTTTATCCACACCGGCAATCCAAAAGAAGTTTGTCCGCTGGGTCTTTCACCAACAACATCAACAACAGTAATGACTGTAATTGGCGATGCGCTGGTAGTTTCGATGATGAAAAAGATCGGATTCACTTCCGAAGATTATGCAAAACGTCACCACGGTGGTTATTTGGGAAGCAAGTCGCGCCTACAAGCCAAAAACGGAAAGTAATCTGTGTCCCGTAGAAGTTTACAGTAAGAATACAATAAGACAGGTTTTACTTGTCTCGATCAAAACATAAAATCACAAAATCATGAGAATTACAAAAGAAAATACAGTCGGTCTGGTTATTGATATACAGGAAAGACTACTGGTAGCAATGAACGACAATGAAACACTTCTGAAGAGTTGCGAAACACTTGTAAAAGGATTGAGCGAACTTCAGATCCCATTGCTTGTATCGCAACAATACACAAAAGGATTGGGCGAAACCGTCCCTGAAATAAAAGCTGCGATCCCTGAATTTTCGTATTTCGAAAAAAAAGATTTCAGCTGCTGGGATGTTCCCGAGATCAATGAGCAATTGAAAAAATCAGAAGCGAAAAACGTTATTATTTGCGGAATAGAATCGCATGTTTGTGTGCTGCAAACTGCCGTTGACTTAATAACTGCAGGACTAAATCCGATTGTTGTAATGGATTGTGTTTCGTCGCGAACAGCAGAAAATATTGAAATTGCAAAAGAACGTTTTCGCTATGAAGGAATTATGATGACTTCGTACGAATCGATTTTATTCGAATTGACTGCTTCGGCAAGTGCTCCAGAATTCAGGGCAATTTCGAAATTGGTAAAATAGACATATTTTCTGCACCCAATAAAAAACATTCACCGGGAAAAACAAACCCGGTGAATTTAAAACACTATCATAAGTTCTTTCTCCTTCACAAAAATTATTCAGTCAATACTATTTGTGGTTAATGTTGCGCCATTAACTAAGAACGTGAAAAAACGGAATCCAATAGTTCACACGGTTAATTTCAACTCGGCATTATTCCAATCAAGCGAAAAATCAATATTTTGCGAAATAAGCTGTTTCCCGTTAATTGTATAAACACAATTTTCATCGTTCCATAATTTCTATTCAACAAGCTTAAGTAAAGACAAACTCATAATTATTGCCTATTTTTATCCCCCGAAATAAAATCAGATATGCTTGAGATTTGTGCCATCGCTTCGGGCAGTAACGGAAACTGCTATTACATTGGGAATGAAACATCTGCCGTATTGATCGACGCAGGCATTTCAACCAAACAGATTTTATTTCGAATGTCTGAACGGAATTTGAATCCGGCAAAATTAAGGGCACTCTTTATTACACACGAACACAGCGACCACATACGCGGGGCAAGGGTGTTGGGCAAACGATTACAGATTCCGGTTTATTTAACAGCAAAAACCTACGATGGCGCTTATAAAAACATGCGCCCCGATTATCCGCGTTTTTTCACTCCCGACGAGAAAATTACAGTGGATGATTTCACGATCCATCCGGTTCCAAAAAATCACGATGCAGCAGAACCTTGTTCTTTCAGAATTGAACACAAAGACAAAAACATCGGGGTGTTCACCGACATTGGTGAAGCTTGCGAAAATGTAAAGTCGCATATTGAATTATGCAATGGTCTTTTCCTGGAATCGAACTACGACGAGGATATGTTGTGGAATGGAGGGTATCCTTATTTCCTAAAAAAAAGAGTGGCATCAGAAGTTGGGCACCTGTCGAACGACCAGGCCTTCGCATTACTCGATCAGCATACCGACGGCCAGTTACAATGTGTTTTTCTATGTCATATTTCGAAAGACAACAACACTCCTGAGCTTGCCTCCCAAAAAATGGAATCGTTAAAACACCGGTTCGAGGTTAAAATTGCTCCCCGTTATGAAGCCAGCGAAGTTTACCGACTTTTTTAAACCTCTTATTTTATAAAAAACAAATCCCAAATAAAACGGACTTTATTTGAGATTTGAATATTGTTATTTGGAATTTCTTTAGTTGTTCAGCAAGTTATCGCTTAGTGTTTGCAGCGTTTCCTTTTTATGAACAGTTGGTACCAATACCGAAATATTATACTTGCTTCCTCCATACGAAATCATTCGGATAGGAATTCCGTCAAGAGCCTTAAATACCTTTGATGCAAAACCTTTTTCTTGCTGAATGATATCGCCTACAATACACACAATCGACATATCTTTGTCAATCTCCACTGTTCCAAACTTATCCAACTCCTCTTTTATTTCAGCAAGATATTGCGTATTGTCGATGGTTAACGAAACAGCTACCTCTGCAGTTGATATCATATCGATCGGCGTTTTGAAATCGGCAAATATTTTAAAAATACTTGACAGGAAACCATACGCATTTAACATCCTTCCTGAGCGGATCTTTACAGCAGTAATACCGTCTTTGGCAGCAACAGCTTTTATTCCCCTGCCATCCGACTCTGCAGTAATGAGCGTACCTTCATCCGAAGGATTCATCGTATTTTTCAGGCGAACCGGAATATTCTGAACACGTGCAGGCAACACCGTTTGCGGATGCAAGATTTTTGCTCCGAAAAAGGCCAGCTCTGCAGCTTCGTTAAACGACAGTTGTTCAATCTTCTTGGTGTTTTCCACATAGCGCGGATCATTATTATGGAATCCGTCAATATCAGTCCAAATCTGTATTTCATCAGCTTCAACTGCCGCACCAATCAACGATGCTGTGTAATCGCTGCCTCCCCTTTGAAGGTTGTTAATTTCACCATCAACATCTCTGCAGATAAATCCCTGCGTGATGTAATATTTGGCCTCACCAACTTTTTTCAGCACCAGTTTTATATTCTCCCGGATATAGGGCAAATCAGCTGCTTTATCCTCATCGATCTTCATAAAATCAAGCGCAGGCAACAACTTGGTATCATAACCGTTTTCGTTCATCAGTATTGTTACCAGGTTGGTAGAAATAATTTCTCCCTGGGCAAGAATTGTATTCTCTCCAACAATGTTGAAATTTCCCGAGGTAAAAGATTTTATCGTTTTAAAAGCTTCTTTTATAATCTGCAATCCCCTCTTCTTATTTTCTTCAGAGGCAAAAAGCTCGGCAACTACCTGTTTATATTTGCCTTCAAGTTTCCCAATTAAAATACGAGCGTCGTCTTTATTCTTCTTATACAGATAACTAGAAATCTCTACCAAAGAATTTGTTGTTCCCGACATGGCAGATAACACCACAATTTTTTGCTCTCCATCGGTTACCAAATCCATAACAGCACGCATATTCTCTGGCGAGCCAACCGATGTTCCTCCGAATTTTAAAACTTTCATATGATTAAAACTATTTATTTATAACGTATCATATGTAATTCGCCCCAACCTAATGGAACTCATTTCATGTTGTAATTAATTAATTTTCTGATGCAAAGATGATGAATTTTAAAAAATAAAAAAAGAGAAGCGCTCTGCGACGTATAAATATTCAGAAATTATGAATATTTATTAATAATAAGCTAATACTTACTTGCTGAATGACGGACACATTTTTTATGTGACAAACAGCAATGATTTATTTTTGAAATTTATCGAGGAAGAAATCAACCAGGTCTTTTCCTGAATCATCAACAATTCCGATGGCAGGAGCATAAACAATAGCCTCAAGTCCGACCTCTTCTGCTTTTTCCTTTAATGCTTTTGCATGAAGCGGATGATGTTGAAGAGAATCATCATCGGTTGGGATTCCTCCTTCGCGGCGGTTATAAACAAAAATCGGGGCCGCGTTTTTACTCATCTTTCCCAAAAAATCAAGTTCTTTCCTTATCTCTGTTTGATCGAAAAGATTAATACCCTCTGCCGATTGCATCCCAAAAGCATGCGCTATAACCTGCCTCTCCTCAGGAGATTCGTTTATTGGAATATTTATAATATCATACCACTGAAGAATATCGTAAGTCGACTGTGTCGCGAATGCTCCGGCACAAGTAATCAGGGTCGACTCGCGCAAAACAGGATCAGAATTTTCAGGGTCTGCTTTTTCTCCCGAGAAGTTAATCCAAAGCGAAGTTCCCGCACCGGCAGAGCCTCCTGAACAAGCAATCCTGTTTTTATCGATATTATATTTTTCTGCGTTGTAACGAATGTATTGTAAACAACGCTTCGAATCGTTCATACTTGCCATAATTCCATATGGCTCGTGATTCATAAACCGATAATTAATAGCTGCGATGGAAACTCCGGCCTCCAAAAAACGCACCCAATCTTCCGACTCGTAATACCTCGACTTGTCTCCGCCAACAAAACCTCCGCCATGAATGTAAATCACCAACGGCGTGGGTTCCTCAGAATCGGCCAGCCAAATATCAAATACATTTCTCTCGTGGCTGCCATATCTCTCATTGGCATATGTTGCCCTGACTCCGTTTAGGGTTACGGGTTCTAATTTTTGCTCTATTAAATTCACCGGATTAAAAAATATGACGGACAAAGGTATAATTAATTAGGTATTGCGAAAACACTTTGTCAAAAACTGCATTGAACAATCATACACAAATACAAAAAACAGAAAATTCTATAGAAATAAACTACTTAGAAACTACCGAAAATGGCGTGCTTTTCAGAATTAAAATAGATAGTTGAATAAATATTAAAATTTTCTTTATTGGTATACAGTTTTCGCTCCATATACAAAACCGGCTGACCAGGTTTTAAATGAAGCAACTGCCTGATTTTTACAGTTGGTTTTACGGCTTTCAGTTTCTGCTCACCACCCAAAACTTCAATCTGGTAATTTTTCCTCAAAATCTCAAACAACGATTTATTTTCGAAAGACCGTTGTGTTATTCGTGGAAGAAAGATATTCGGCAAATGATTTATATCGTAAAAAACCGGCTCATCTTCAACATACCGCAAACGTTCCATATAAATACACCCCGATTCCTGTTCCAGCTCCGACAATTCGAATTCAAAATCCCCGGGCCAGGTTTGCACAATGGGCTTTTGTAAAATTTCAGTCTTTAAATACCGAACACCCACAGCCGAGGCCGTACCGGAAATGGATAATATCCCGATATTTTGCGAAGGTTTACGAACGATACTGCCCTTCCCCTGCTTTTTTAAAATCAACCCGTCTTTAACCAGCGTTTCCAAAGCATGCCGTACTGTCGGGCGTGTCATTTCATAAGCTGCACAAAGTTCATTCTCCGAGGGCAATAAATCACCTTCCTTATAAACACCTTTTACAATGTGCTTTCTAAGTATCTCGTATAATTTTCGGTATTGCGGTATCGTATCCATTGTTGCCTCAAAGTTAATTAATTTTTAAAATATACAAACACAACTTGTAAATACAAGTTATAAAATATACTTTTACAAGCAAAAGTTAAAGAATATCATAAACAATTGATTTTCAATACTATTTATTTTGAACTAAGATCTATTTGTAATAACAAGTTTAATAAAACAATAAAATTAATTATATGGCAATACCTGTAATGATGCCAAGACAAGGACAATCGGTTGAATCGTGTATCCTTGGACAATGGTATAAAGAAGTAGGCGAAGAGGTTAACGAAGGCGATCTCCTTTTCTCCTACGAAACAGACAAAGCTTCGTTTGAAGAAGAAGCAAAAGAAAGTGGCGTTTTACTGGCCACATTTTTTGACGAAGGAGATGAAATCCCGGTATTAACCAATGTGGCTGTTATCGGAAAAGAAGGCGAATCGTTTGCAGAATTCAAACCGGGTGCCAAAGCCGCCGAAGAAACTCCCGCAGAGGAAGCAGCGGTTGAAGAAGAACCTAAAGTTGTTGAATTTGAAGTAAGCGAAACTTCCAGTGATGCCCGTATCAGAATTTCTCCTCTGGCAAAAAAGATGGCAGAATCGAAAGGACTCGACATCACCACATTAAAAGGGTCAGGTCCTCACGGAAGAATTATTGCTCGCGATGTTGAAGAAGCCAAAACCGTTACTGTTTCGACTCCGACTCCGGCTCCTGCGGCAGCAGCACCAACTCCAAAAGCCGTTCCTGTTGCCAAACCAGCACCTGCTCCTGTACTTGAAGCGGGCGACGATTATGAAATCAAAGCAATCCCGAATATCCGCAAGTTGATTGCAACAGCTATGCATCAGTCGCTGCAAAACTCGGCACAGCTTACCCACCACTTAAGCGCCGATGCACGACAGGTTATGAAACTTCGCAAAAAGTTCAAACAGCAATTGGCCGACGGAGAAATCAAACAAAATGTTACCATTAACGATTTGGTTTGTTTTGCGGTAATTCGTGCTTTGGAAAAATTCCCGCAGGTAAATACACATTACCACGGCGACAAAATGAAATGGTTCAACAAAGTTCACCTTGGATTAGCTGTTGACACCGAACGTGGCTTAATGGTTCCGGCTTGTAAAAATGCCGACGACCTTTCCATTACCGGTCTTTCAAGTCAATTGAAACAATTGTCTACTGCAGCACGCAACGGAAATGTAAATCCGGATTTACTGAACCCGGCGGCAGCAACCTTCACGGTTTCAAACCTTGGTAATTATGGAGTGGAAATGTTTACTCCGGTAATCAATCTGCCTCAAACTGCTATTCTTGGTGTTTGTACCATTATTCCTCGCCCAAAAGAGATTGAAGAGGGAGTTTACGGATTTGTTCCAATGATGGGACTTTCCTTAACCTACGATCACCAGGCTTTAGACGGTGGAGAAGCAACACTTTTCCTTGCTGAGATCAAGAATCAAATTGAAAATCTGGAAGTTTAAAGTCTAACGTTCAAGGTTTAAAGATATGGCAACATTTAATCGTTTTGAAGATATTTTAGCTTGGCAAAAAGCAAGAATTCTTTGCAATTTAATAAATGGCTATACTTTGAAAGAACTTTTTTCGAAAGACTTTAAACTGGTTAGTCAAATAAAAGGCTCATCTGGTTCTGCGATGGACAACATTGCAGAAGGTTTTGAAAGAGGAGGAAATAAAGAATTTATTCAGTTCCTCTTTATTTCGAAGGGATCAGCAGGTGAAACCCGATCTCAATTATATAGAGCTATTGACAATGACTACATATCAGAAGAGGAATTTCAAAAAGCATATAAGCTTGCAGAAGAAGTTAGCAAGTTGATTGCTGGCTTAATTAATCACTTAAAATCAAGTGACATTAAAGGTGACAAATACAAATAATAAAATGCACTGTCGTAACATTTCGGCAATACTTTAAACATTAAATTTTAAACTTTAAACTCAATAAAATGCCAAAAGTACAATATATAAATCCGGATGATGTTCGTAAGCCGGGACAAATTGAGTTCGCTCCTATTCCAGTGAACCAATACAACAAAACTGTTAAAGAAGAAAAAGAAAATTTTTCGGATGAAGATTTGGTACGAATTTTCCACGACATGGTGGTTATTCGCGAATTCGAAACAATGTTGAACCTGATTAAAACCCGCGGCGAATACAACGGGGTTGAATACAACCACCCTGGTCCGGCTCACCTTTCAATCGGACAGGAAGCTGCAGCGGTTGGTATGGCTTACACTTTGGGAGTTGAAGATTTTATCTTCGGTTCGCACCGCAGCCATGGCGAAATTCTTGCTAAAGGTTTATCTGCAATCGACAAGCTGAATGACGAGCAGTTACAGGAAATCATGGATTCTCATTTTGACGGAATCACTTCGGCACCGGTAAAAGCAGGTCACACAGGAACAACAAAAGAGCTGGCTATTAAATTCCTGATTTACGGAACATTGGCAGAAATTTTTGCCCGCGAAACCGGATTCAACAGGGGATTGGGTGGTTCAATGCACGCTTTCTTTACTCCATTTGGTGTTTATCCTAATAACGCCATCGTTGGTGGTTCGGGCGACATCTCTGTTGGAGCAGCACTTTATAAAAAAGTAAATCGCAAGGACGGAATTGTTGTAGCCAATATCGGTGATGCATCGATGGCTTGCGGCCCGGTTTGGGAAGGTCTGGCTTTCGCTACTATGGATCAATTCACTGAACTTTGGGAAGGCGACATGAAAGGCGGACTCCCACTGATTATTAACATCATGAACAACCAATACGGGATGGGTGGACAAACCTGTGGTGAAACCATGGGTTACGACATTGCTGCACGTATTGGCGCAGGATTGAACAAAGATCAGATGCACGCAGAACGTGTTGACGGATACAATCCACTGGCAGTTATCGACGCTTACAAACGCAAAAAACAGATAATTGCTGAGAAACGCGGCCCTGTTCTGCTCGACGTGCTTACTTATCGTTACAGCGGACACTCTCCTTCCGATGCATCTTCATACCGTACAAAAGAAGAAGTTGAAGCATGGGAAAAACAGGATTCAATCATCTGGTTCGGAAAAGAACTGGTAAAAGCAGGAGTTGCAACCGAAGAACAGCTTGACAAAATAAAAGCTGAAACAACAGAGCTGATCACATACGCCATGAAACTGGCTATCGACGATGAAGTTTCACCACATATGGATATGAAAAAATATCCTAACCTGATTGGAGATATGATGTTCAGCAACCAGTCAGTTGACGCAATGGAAGATCGTCCAGTGGAAGTAAACCACCCGATGGAAGAAAATCCACGCGTTCAGCAGCTGGCTAAAAAAGAACGTTTTGCATTTGACAAAAACGGAAAAGCTTTCTCAAAAATTAAAACATACGGGTTACGCGACGGTTTGTTCGAAGCCATTATCGACCGCTTTTACAAAGACCCAACCTTGATTGCTTATGGTGAAGAGAACCGTGACTGGGGTGGTGCTTTCGCAGTATATCGCGGATTAACAGAGGCTTTGCCATACAACCGTTTATTTAACTCTCCTATTTCTGAAGCATCGATTATAGGAACTGCAATTGGTTACGCCATGTGTGGTGGCCGCGTAATTCCAGAAATTATGTATTGCGACTTCCTGGGACGTTGCGGAGACGAAGTTTTCAACCAGCTTCCAAAATGGCAGGCAATGAGTGGAAACGTGCTTAAAATGCCGGTAGTAATCCGCGTTTCAGTGGGTTCGAAATATGGCGCACAGCACTCGCAAGACTGGACAGCACTGGCTGCTCACATTCCCGGATTAAAAGTTGCATTCCCGGTTACTCCTTACGACGCAAAAGGGTTAATGAACACAGCATTACAAGGAACTGACCCGGTAATTTTCTTCGAAAGCCAGCGTTTGTACGACATTGGCGAGCAGTTCCACGAAGGTGGTGTACCTGAAGAATATTACGAGCTCCCATTCGGCGAACCGGATGTAAAAAAAGAAGGAAGCGATGTTACTATTTTAACAGTTGGAGCAACCTTGTACCGCGCTCTTGACGCAGCTAAAAAACTGGAAGAGAAATACAACTTGTCGGCAGAAGTGATCGATGCCAGAACCATGGTTCCGTTTAACTACGAACCTGTTATCGAATCAATCAAAAAAACCGGCCGTATTATTATCTCAGGTGATGCATCGGCCCGCGGTTCATTCCTGCGCGATTTGGCGTCGAACCTTACTGAACTTGCATTCGATTACCTTGATGCACCGCCGGTAGTAGTTGGTTCACGCAACTGGATCACACCTGCATACGAACTGGAAGATTCTTTCTTCCCGCAAGCTGACTGGATTATCGATGCAATCCACGAAAAAATTCTTCCACTGGAAGGACATACATGTACGAACGATTTTACCGAGGCAGAACAATTGGACAGGAATGCCAGAGGTATCTAAATAATTTGTTAAGTTGAGAATAATCCGGTTTCGAAAGAGACCGGATTTTTTTTGTCTTTCAGTTTCTAAACCTCAATTATTATGAAAGTTAAAAATTCGCTATCCCGAAAACCCAATTTGGAATACCTCTAAATTACCCCCCATTTTATTTAACAAAACTATTCTTTATCTTCGATACATTAATACCAAACCTGTTTCAATAAAAGTATGAGTCCCCATAATAAATCATTCTAATTAAAAATAAAAAACAATCCCGCTAAATAGCGGGACTGAGTAACTATTTGTATAACCGGGAAGGCGAATAGCAGTCCGCCAACCCACAAACATTGTAAAATTATGAAGAAATTTGTCTTTTTAATTTTTATTATTGCACTGATCTTTGTTATTAATTCGTGCAAAGAACAAATTATTGATCCCACAGATGATCCTGAACATTTTTCCATACAGGATGCAAAACTCTGGCTTCGTTCCAATTACGAAAATGACATCTACTTAAAATCCGCGGGAAAAGATAAAAAGAAACATTATTTTAACCAACTTTGGGAAAAAGCAAAGACTTATGACAACCAGAAAATCGAAGTTGTCGAGATTCCTTTGGAATCTGATAAAATAATCGGATTTTTAACCGAGGACATTCTGGAGCTTATTGAGTCGACTGGTTACTCTGAATACGGATTGGGAGAAACCCGGCTGGTAATTCAAAAATATAAGGCTACCGGCAAAATAACAGCTCATTTTATGACCATATCTGGAGATCCTGAGTACATGGATATAACTGATTTTAAATTGAACAAAAATACATATCTTAAAAAAGAATACGATTTTTCGGGCATGGTGCTATTTCACAATTTAGATGGTTCATTTCATATAGGGTGGAAATACAAAAATGGTGAAGTAACTCATCGAATCAGTTCCCAATCAAGTTCAAATTCCGGAATAAGACTAAAAGTTGCAGATCTATCGCACAATTGTTACTATATTACTGTTTTCGAATGTGTTACCACATACCATTGGGGAGGAAGCGGACTAATTATCGACGACTCTTACGTTGAAATTACGGATGAATATATGATGTGTGAGGATACAGGAGGCGATGGACACACTGTTCCCGACGGAGATTCCGGAGCAACCGGGGGTGGAGCTCTTCCAGCAACAGGAACGACTCCTGAGGTAATTTTAGACAATTCATTTACAAACACAAAGGCTGAATGTATATATGATAAGTTAATCACATCAAACCAGATGAAACAATTACTAAGTGAATATTTTGGATCGGATACTTACCACGTAACTTACAAAGTCGAATATTGGGATACTCCAGGGATAAATAGTACTGATCCAACATATGGTAATTGTAAAGACAATGGAGATAATACTGTTACAATTAAAATCAACTCATATTATTTCGACAAAGTCGCCCCGGTTACCACTGCTAAAACAATCCTTCATGAGACTATACATGCATACTTATTTCAGGAGGTTAATGATTTAGGAGGTCTAGACAATTTAGAAAACAGTAAATTTGAGAATCTATTTGCGTATTATCAAACTTATGGTTATCCTGATTATCAGCATGACTACATGTCTCAATATTACATCCCAACTATGGCAACAACGTTAAAGCAATTTGATAACAATGCCCATAGTATTGAATATTATGAGGCGTTGGCATGGCAAGGGCTTAGTTATACTTATGGTTGGCAACAGAAAACACAAGCTGAGAAAGAAGCCATAAATGCTAAGGTAAATGAAATAAATTCTGGCGATAAAGAATGTAAATGATATGAAAACAATATTCCTCCTTCTATTTATTGGAGTAATTATTCCAATGAGCATTCCGCAGGATAAAGAACAGGAAGCCCCCTATTATATCCTTTTTGAAAACAATATAGATGGTATGTTTAAACAAGCAGAAAGTAACTCTGACAGTAGTTTTTACTATACACCCAACCTAAACAGGAATTTTTGGTTTGGTTTTCAGCCAATAGCTGAAATGCAAATAATATCGAAACAATGTTTTTATAGCAAACATAAAAATGAACTAAAAGATATTGAGTGGATAAGATCCTTGATTGAAAATCGCAAAGATCCTTTGCATGGAAAGAGAAACATTTATATTGTAGAAGAATTTGGACAGGATAGTGTCAAGTTAACCAGAACCAAACGTTTCACTGTTATAGAATAGTGCTGAAATCACATTTTTTGGGAAGCTTTTATTTATAGGGAAAAAGAATGATTTTAGAAAAGGGCACAAATTGTAAAATTTGCGCTAGCGAGGGGTGGTTTAAAAGCAACTGATGCCTGGGTTGATTTTGCAGCTAAGAATGAAACCAAATATAACAATACAATGGGTGCGATAGTTGGATTATTACCGAATGAAAAATGCAACAATGAGGATGTAGAATAAACTCTGTCTACCAATATTAATTATGAAGTATTATAGCAAACACAGAAGAATATTATTTCTATTTAGTCTCTTAATTAGTTTATTATTTACAAAGCAATTGATGGCACAACCCTTGAGTAATGATACCATCATATGTATTGTTGACACCACCAACAGTTTTACAAGCTTCATAGAAAACCCATATAGAAAAGACACCAGTTATCATTGGAATGTAGCTATTAAAGGGCATTACTATGATGGGCTTTCAAAAGAAGATGCCGATTTGGCTTGCCTCGTTTTCTCAACTTCATTTACAGGTGTATCATGGATTAAAAAACCGGATATAATTAAGATTCCTGTTTCAGATATAAATAATAAATATACGACTGTAACAGACAGATGGTTGAACCAACAAAAGGATTTAAATATTATTGGGAAGAAGCTGGGAAATTTACCTTTTAGCAAGTATAATTTCGTAATTTTTCAACAGGATTTAGAAAATAACACAACTGGTTACATTAAAGTCTATCAGGTATTATACGGTTATAATTCTGTACAATATTAAACTTTGAATTAGATTATTAAGAACCTATAAAATTGACCTACACCTTATTCTTAAAATTAACAGTGGATAAATATGCATTGTAAAAACATGAATCCGGTTTCGAAAGAGACCGGATTTTTTTATCACTCGAAACTCGCCACTCGCAGCTCGCAGCTTTCCCTAATACATCTTCAAAGGCTGCCCGATTTGCAAAGTTGAATTTTCAGAAATCCTGTTTAACCGACAGATCTCCTTTATCGGAGTTTTGAACCTTCTGGAAATCACCCACAGCGAATCACCCGAACGCACTTTGTAGTACTCCGGCACAGCCGCATTATTGCCGTATCCTTTCGGTTTTAACTTTTTATGTAAGGCAACCAGGGTTTCCTCATCAACAGCCTCTTCTCTTATCTTTTGATTTTTGTAATCGAAAACCAATTCAGAATCAAATGGTTTCCCATCTTCGCGCATCTCAAAATGCAGGTGAGGTCCGCGTGCACGGCCGGTACTTCCGGCTAGCCCTATCGGCTCACCTTTTTCAACCTTCTCACCCTTCCTTTTCAGAAATTTTGAAAGGTGTGCATAATACGTTTGAATATTATTTCGGTGTTGGATTATAATCAAATTACCGAACCCATACCCCCAATTCGACCGGGCAATAATTCCGCTTTGAGATGCCACAACAGTATCGCCTTTATACATTTTCAGATCGGTGCCGTAATGCATGCGTCCCGAACGCGGTCCAAAATGACTGATAATGCGACCGTTATTCCCCGGAACCAGAAATTGTTCCAAATAACCTCCCTGTGCTATTTCCGGAAAACTATCCAGCGAAGCGATGTAACCGTCAAGGTCAAGCTGCGTTTTTACATTCGGTACTACCAGATCATCAACATTTACATATTGCGCTGACACTGACAGGTTCATTAACAAAACAAATAATAGAATTACCCCTTTTACTCCATTCATTTTGCAAAAAAACAGAAAAGATTCCTGATGTGAAAGTCTAAAATGCTTAATGAAAAGTTAACGCAAAAACAGGATACCAAAGGACAGCTTAATTCGTTCACTTTTATTAATTTGTGGCTACATTAAGAAAACCAATAAAATGACAAATAAGAAAAGTATTTTCACATCGTTTCCCGACGAAACTACATTGCTGGAATGGCATAAAACCATTACTGAAGAGTCGGCACCCGATATTAACGGACACATTCACACGCCTCATTCTTTTAGTGCTTTCACAGAAATTGCCCAGGCCTTCGAAATGGCAAAAGAGGAAGGTGTGAGTGTTTTAGGAATCAACGATTTTTACACCACCGACGGCTACGATGAGTTTGCAGAACTGGCTGCCAAAAGCAAAGTTTTCCCGTTGTTCAACATCGAATTTATGGGCTTGCAGAACGATCTGCAGGAAGCCGGTATCCGCGTTAACGATCCCAGCAATCCTGGCCGTACTTATTTCAGCGGAAAAGGACTTTGCCAGCCGGCAAAAATGAGCGAAGCTTCAGCTAAAAAAATGGCAGCCTTAAAAGAAGAAAGCAACCGTCAAACTTATGAGATGGTGGACAAATTAAATACTTATTTCTCAGAAATTGGCGTAAACATCCAGTTTGATGCCGGCGAGGTTCAAAGCAGGTTGGCAAAAGGGCTTTTCAGAGAACGCCATATTGCACAAGCCATTCGCATTGCTGTTTTTGAAACGGAAGAAACCGATCTGGGACGCGCAGGATTATTAAATAAAATTTTCAAAGGAAAAGAAATAAAATCGGCCATCGATAATGTTGCCGGACTTGAAAATGAAATCCGCGGCAACCTGTTAAAAGCCGGCGGTGCAGCTTTTGTTCCTGAAGATCCCAAAGCATTCCTTTCGCTGGAAGAGGTGATGGAACTGATAATCGATGCAGGCGGCATTCCTTGTTATCCTTGTTTGCTGGATTTTGGCGATGAAAATTTCACCGATTTCGAAGGCGACAAAGAAAAATTGCTTGAAACTTTAAAAAGCAAAAACGTATATAGCATTGAACTGATACCGGGAAGAAATAAATTCCACATTATAAAAGAATTTGTAAAGTTCTTCCACGAAAACGACTTTGTAGTCACTTTCGGAAGTGAACACAACACACCAAAACTCGACCCGATTAAACTGAATGCCGGCGGTGGTGTGGATCTGGATGAAGAATTGAAACAAATAAATTACGAAGGCGCAGCTGTGGTTGCAGCGCATCAGTATTTAGTAGCAAACGGCAAAGAAGGCTACCTGAAAAACGGAGTTGCCAAAACCAACGAAAAAGCATATTTCATAGAGTTGGGGAAAGCTGTAATTACAAAGTTCTTAGCATAGTGACTTACACCGTGCTTTAGCGCGGTAACTACGGGGATTGCTTCCCCAAAGGTATTGTTTTAAATTTTGTAATTTTTAGAATACAAAATTTAAAACAATACCTTCATAAAGAAACAAAAACGAACCACCGCACTAAAGTACGGTGCAAAAGATAAAACAAATGAATCAAGGAATAAAAGACTTAGTAGAAATCTCGCAATTCTACGGATCAAATAAAGCAATGGTGATTGCAGGCGGTGGAAACACTTCCTACAAGACCGAAGAGAAACTTTGGGTAAAAGCAAGCGGATTTGCGTTATCAACCATAACCGAAGAAGGTTTTGCTGTAATGGATCGCAAAAAATTAGTGCTGATCTCAGAAAATGAATACAGCTCTGATTCTTTCGAACGTGAAAATCAGATTAAGAACGACCTCGCTGATGCAACCATTACAAAAGACAAACGGCCTTCAGTGGAAACATCGTTCCACAACGCCATCAACTATAAATTTGTAATTCACCTGCACCCAACCGCGGTAAACGGAATTATGTGCAGCAACAAGGCAGAGGAGTTGGTAAAACCGGTTTTTGGCGACGAAGCCATTTACATTCCGTACATCGATCCGGGTTATATTTTATTCAAAGCAGTAGAAGCTAAAATCTTAGAATTCAGGGCAGCCAAGGGTTACGATCCGAAGGTGATTTTACTTCAGAACCATGGTATTTTTGTTAGTGCCGATACAACCCGTGAGGTGATGGACATTTACGATGATATTATAACAAACATCGAAAAAGAAGTTACCCAACCTGTTGACAACACTCTACTTCCGGTTGCTGAACATGTAACTGAAGTTGTTCCGGCAATTCGTGCCATCGTTTCAACTGAAGGACTAAAAACAGTGAAGGTAACCAACTCGGCACTGGTTGAAAAATATAACTGTTGTGCAGAAGCATTCGGGAAAGTAAGCAAACCTTTCACTCCCGATTTAATTGTTTATTGCAAATCGAAATACATTTATATCGACGAAGTTTCTTCACCTGAAGCTACAATCGAAGCTTTCAAAACAAAATATGAAGCCTTTGTTGCTGACAATGGATTCGCGCCAAAAGTTGTATTTATAAAAGGCATTGGAATGCTTTCGATTGGCGACAATGCAGCACAGTCGAACATTATAAAAGAAGTATTTGAAGATGCCATGAAAGTTTCGTGGTTATCAGAATCGTTTGGCGGCCAGCATTTCATGACCCCGGAACAAATTAATTTTATCGATACCTGGGAAGTTGAAAATTACCGCCGCAAAGTATCGGCCGGAGCAGCAGCCGGACGTGTTGAGAACAAAATTTCAATTGTTACCGGTGCAGCACAAGGATTTGGCGAAGGTATTGCCCGTGTAATGAAAGAAAACGGTTCGAACATTGTTGTGGCCGATCTAAACGAAGCAGTTGGTAAAGCAACTGCAGCATCATTCAACGAAATAAAGAATAGTAGTCGTACAATTTTTGTAAAATCGAATGTTGCCGATCAGGATTCATTAAAGAATTTGATTTATCAAACTGTGTGTGAATTTGGAGGTCTGGATGTTTTTGTAAGTAATGCAGGTATTCTGCGTGCCGGAGGTCTGGAAGAAATGACTCCTGAAAACTTCGACCTGGTTACAAAAATCAATTACAACGCCTATTTCTATTGCACAAAGGCCGCTACTCCAATCATGAAACTTCAGAATAAATACAATGCTTCGTTGTATGCCGATGTTATTCAGATCAACTCGAAATCGGGATTGGCAGGCAGCAGGAAAAACTTTGCTTATGCAGGTGGAAAATTCGGTGGCATTGGTTTAACCCAGTCGTTTGCATTGGAGTTGGCACCCGACAGAATTAAAGTGAACTCTGTTTGTCCGGGTAACTTTTACGAAGGTCCGCTTTGGAGCGATCCTGAAAATGGTTTGTTTGTTCAATACTTAAATGCAGGAAAAGTACCGGGAGCTAAAACCATTGACGATGTTAAAGCGTTCTATTTAGCACAGGTTCCGCTCGGAAAAGGTTGTTCTCCTGTTGATGTTGCAAAGGCGGTTTTCTATGCCATCGACCAGGAAAATGAAACAGGACAGGCAATTCCGGTAAGTGGCGGACAAATAATGCTGAACTAAAAAAAGCTTCGAGCCACGAGCTATGAGCTACGAGTAAAAAGGGAGCGAAGTCTCAACCTGACTGTTGCTTCCGGATATAAATTAAAATTGTAATAAATGAAAAAAGCTAGCGGCTTGAAGCTAGCAGCTAATAGCAAAAAAATGAAAACAAAAGCAGTACGATTATACGGTAAAAAAGATTTGCGTTTGGAAGAATTCGAACTTCCGCAAATCAAAGACGACGAGATTTTGGCAAAGGTAGTAAGCGACAGTATTTGTATGTCGAGCTACAAAGCAGCAACCCAGGGAACCGACCACAAACGTGTTCCCAACGATGCGGCAGAAAATCCAATTATTATTGGCCACGAATTCAGCGGTGAGATTGTGGAAGTTGGTGCCAAATGGCAAAACAAATTTAAAGCAGGTCAAAAATACTCCATCCAGCCGGCCATTTATTACGAAAACGGCCCGGTGGGTGTATTGAGTGCGCCGGGTTATTCGTACCAGCACATTGGTGGCGATGCAACTTATGTGATTATTCCAAAAGATGTGCTGGAGCAGGATTGTTTATTGGCATACGACGGCCCGGGATTTTATCCGGCTTCGCTGGCCGAACCACTGAGCTGTGTGATTGGCGCCATGCACGCCAACTACCACACTGTTCCGGGTTCTTACATCCACAACATGGAAATTGTTGACGGTGGTAAAATGGCCATCCTCGCGGGTGTTGGACCAATGGGTTTGGCAGCTATAAACTACGTAGTAAATCGCAGCGACCGCAAACCATCGTTGCTTGTGGTTACCGACATTGCACAGGACCGCCTCGATCGTGCAGAAGAAATTTTCCCGGTTGAATGGGCAAAAGAAAACGGCATTGAAATGGTTTACCTGAACACCGGCAATGTTGAAGATCCGGTTGCAGCATTAAAAGAACAGTCGGGAGGAACAGGTTACAACGATGTATTTGTATTTGCTCCGGTTGCACCGGTAGTGGAACAGGGCGATGCGATTCTGGCCCACGACGGATGTCTGAACTTTTTTGCAGGCCCTTCCAATCCTGAATTTTCAGCAAAATTAAATTTCTACAATGTGCATTATGCATACACTCACATTGTTGGAACTTCTGGCGGGAACAACGACGACATGGTGGAAGCACTTTCATGTATGAGCAAAGGACTCGATCCTGCCGGTTTGGTAACACACATTGGAGGTTTAAATTCGGTAATAGATACCACACTTAATCTCCCGAATATTCCGGGCGGAAAAAAACTGGTTTACACACACAAAAACCTTCAGTTAACTGCCATTGCCGATTTTGAAAAACTGGGTGAAACTGATCCGTTTTACGCCGAGTTAGCCAAGATTGTAGCAAAAACAAAAGGACTTTGGAATGTGGAAGCCGAAGAATATTTGCTGGCCAACGCTCCTGAAATTTAATCTGAAATTAAATATTGGTAACATTAGCCGCTTATCTTGAATTACACAAGGTAAGCGGCTTTTTACTTGTTACCTTTGCACCACCAATAAATCAATAATCTTTTTGCCTGAACTTCAAACATTAAAAGCAAAAAATTATGATTTATTTGGCAGACACAGCAGACATTGAAGCCCTGAAAACACTTTACGAATTTTTCCCGCTTCAGGGAGTCACTACGAATCCAACTATTTTAAAACAATCGGGTTTAAAACTTTCAGAAGCCATTCAAACTATTGCCGATATCGTTGACGAAGGAACCATTCACGTTCAGGTTTTATCGAACCAGGCAGAAGAAATGGTGAAAGAGGCTAAAAAGTATAAAACCTATTTTGATCTGGGTGATAATTTCCATGCAAAAATTCCGGTATCCATTGAAGGTTACAAAGCCATAAAAATGTTGAAAAGCGCAGGCATTAACGTTACTGCAACTGCTATTTTCACTCAGCAGCAAGCACTGGTTGCTTCGCGTGCCGGAGCCGATTATGTTGCTCCTTACGTTAGCCGTCTCGACAACATTTCTTCTCACGGTATTGAAGTTGTTTCCGACATTGTTAAAAACATCAATACTTTTAATTTACCTACAAAAGTTTTGGCAGCCAGTTTTAAAACTGTCGACCAGATTCACAGGGTAAGCATGGCCGGTTCACAATCTGCAACCATCGGCCCGGACTTGTTGTTCCAACTCATCAATCACCCGATGACTAACATTAGTATTGCTCAGTTTGAAGAAGACGGTAAAGAATTTTACGATCTGTAAAAACAGAATAAAATAGCTGTCTAAAAATTGAATTCACGCAAAGACCGCAAAGAATTTCGCAAAACAGGCAAAATTTTAAATGCCCGAAAACAACACTTTGCGGGCTTTGCGTTTTTAAGTTTCACGCTCTTTGCGTGAAATATTTTTCTTTTTAGACAAACTGTTTATTTAAGCCCATTATAAAGCGCACTCTTATTCCCCATCAGAATGATGGGATTTTTTGCAGGATCGAGCCAGTGCAAAACCTTTAACATTTCTGATTCCGGAATTGCGACACACCCGGCAGTTGCCCCCTGATCTGTCATATTCAGATGAAAAAAGATCGCACTGCCTTTACCTTTTTTTACAGGATTGGTATTGTATTCTATTACCATACAATATTTGTAAGCATCGCTTTTCAATAGTAGATTTTCATACGATTTTGCATTGGTTTCACCACGAACGTATTTGTTGTAATCGGGTGATTCCGAATCATCGATCCATTTGTCTTCCGGAGTTGTTTGTGTAAACGGCATTGGGGTATCCACTTCTTTTTCATACGAGAACAAATAGCCCAGTCTGAAAATTCCGGTGGGCGATTTCCCGTCGCCTTCAACCTTTTGATTTTGAGGAGCAAAACCATTCTTTCCGACTCCGGCCAATATAGAAGGAAAAACCACTTTCCATCCTTCTCCCTGCCTTTCCAAAGCAATCATTTTTGCTTTTGAGCTCCCGGTAGTATCGTTATAAACAATTAAAAGTTGACCTGCATTTTCAGGAATTACTGACCAATTTTTTCTTATAACCTTAAAACCAGTTTTTACATTGTCGTCGTCAAACATAAAATCAACATAACTGTAACCCGTTTTAAACTTATTCTTTTCAAAATCAAAATATGGATATCTTTCCTTAACCGACAATGGAATATTTGACTTTTTCACGTAATGACACAAGTTGTAAAAAATACTATTACTTGTTAGTTCTTGTTCCTTTATACTATCCATGGAAAAGTACTCGATGTAAAGTTCATTTCCTTCATACCCCAAATAATACCACCTTCCTCTTTTTTCTAATGGCTTTCTTAGCTCATATTCAGATTTTGTGTGGTAAACGTCATAGCCATATAATGAATACAATTCTTCATTCCAAAAATTTGTGTAGGCAGTAAGGTAATCATCTGCTCCTAAATGATATTCATTAAAACTTACACTAAAACCAGCAACAGTTGGACTGTATAACTTCAATATCCATAAATATCCCTGTTCAATTCTAATTCTTGTTGCCAGATCAAAAAAATGAAGTGTTGAATCAGTTGACAGGCCACCAATTCTGCCCACTCCAAACCAAGAATCTTTGTCTTCAATAATATATTTGGCATTCTTTTCCCACCAAATAGAATCGACGTTGTATGCAGGAAAATGAACAGTATTGATAAGACCGGCCTTCTTTAATGAGTCAACTTTAGGATTATTTACTGAAAAAGGAATAATATCCCCCGATTCATCAGTATTAAATTGGGCGTTAACAGAATACGTTAAAAGTATGGAAATTAGAAGAAGTTCAATTTTTTTCATATCTGTCGAGGAAGTAAATTTATAACTAAAACGAAATTGTTAACAGGATTACATTATAAATCCTTCATAATTCTCAGGATTAATTATTTGATACTCGTGTGCGGGGTAAGCCCGTGAAAAACTTTTTGAAAGTTTGGGTTGTTTTTTAGGATTCCATTTTATTTCATACGCGTGTAAAATCCCGTCACGTTCTTCAATATAGTCGATTTCCTGTTGTGAATGAGTACGCCAGAAATAACAATTTGCCCAAATATTGTTGTAGCTCAAAAATTTTCTCCTTTCGCTAATAATGTAATTTTCCCAAAGTGCGCCTGTATCCTGCCGAAGCTGAAGCAAATTAAAATTTGCAAGTAATGAGTTACGAATACCGTTGTCACAAAAATATATTTTTCTCGACTTTTTTAACTCTGTCCTTAAATTACGATTAAATGCCGGCAGCCTGAAAACAATATAAGCCATTTCCAGCAAGTCAATATATCGTTCTACCGTCTGATTATCGGCTCCAATCAACTGCCCTATTTCGTTATACGAAACTTCGCTGCCAACCTGAAGGGCAAGAGTTTGCAACAGTTTCACAATAAGTGATGATTTTTTCAACTTTTCAAAATTGAGCAAATCTTTATAAAGATAGGCATCTGACAATCTTCGTAAAACGTCTTTTTCTTCCCCGGGATTTGTAACAACCTCCGGGTACGAACCATAAATCAGGCGATGTTCAAGTAATCGGTTTTCTTCCAACAAGTTTGTATGATTAACCATTTCACTGAACGAAAGGGGAAACAGAAATATTTCAATCTTTCGTCCGGTTAAGGATTCGTTTATTTTATCGGCAAGCTCAAACGCAGAAGAACCTGTTACCAGGACTTTTAATTCGGGGATATTATCATTTATAATTTTTAATACTAAACCAATATTTTCGATTCGTTGGGCTTCGTCGATTACAAGCAGCTGGTAGTTTGCAAATAATGAATTGAGTTTGGCTGAAGTGGCTTTTTCAAAAATAAGCGTTGAATCTGCATCATCACCATTTAGCCAAAAAGTCTTTAATCCCGATTCCTTTACAATTTTTTTTGCCAACATGGTTTTTCCAACCTGACGTGGCCCGGGAATATGAACTATCTTTTTTTTAGTAAGGCTTTGGATAATTTCCGTTTCACAAATTCTATTAATCATTATTTCTGCGATCTTAAACGCAAATTTAATATTAATTTTGCGATTACAGACGCAGGATTTAGGTGTAAATGAATTAGAAATCATAGGTGCCCGGTGCATTGGCAAAAATTGAAATAGTAGCATATTCATCGGATGACTATTTGCGTCGTCTTATAGTCATCCGATGAATTTTAAGACAGGGGCAAAGTAAAAACAAAGCGACTATTCACTCCTATTTCACTTTCTACCCAAATTTTTCCACCATGTTTGTTCACAAATTCCTTGCAGAGCACCAATCCGAGGCCGGTTCCTTTTTCGCCATTCGTGCCCGGCGTTGTAAAATTGCTTTCAACCCGGAATATTTTCTCCTGATTTTCTTTCGCAATTCCAATCCCCGAATCTTTGACTGCTATTTTGCAAAATTCTCCAGCCTTTTTAATCTGAACAGAAATTTCGCCATCGTTATGTGTAAATTTTATGGCGTTGGCAAGCAGGTTCCGAATAATTGTCGAGAACATATTCACATCTGCACGGACGCAAATTTCTTCTTTTGCAAAAACTTCAACCAGGATATTCTTTTTCAGGGCTGCCTCTTCGTGGTAACGCAGCAATTCCCTGATTTTTGCGGCAACATTTATTTGTTCAGGATTGAAGCTGATAACGCCGCGTTGTAAACGAGCCCATGTCAGCAAGTTCCCCAGCAGATCGTGGGCAAGCACCGACGATTTATGAATATTTGTTATGTGATGTTCCCGCTTTTCCTCATCCATATTTTTAAACCCGGACAGCAAATTTTCAGAGAAGCCGATAATAATGTTAAAATGGTTTCGCAAATCGTGCCCGATAATGGAAAAAAACTTGTCTTTTGTTTTGTTCAACTCATTCAACTGTTGGTTTTTAGCAGTAATAATCCGGTTTTGCTCTTCAATCTGAATGGTACGTTCGAATACTTTCTTTTCCAGAAGTAATTTATCGTATCTCAACCGTCTTTCGCGCAATTTTATAAAAACAAAAATCCCCGCCACGATTAAAAACACATAAACCAGGTATGCATAATTACTTCTCCACCAGGGAGGAAGAACAACAATCTGCAGGTCTATCCCGTCGTTATTCCAAAGGCCATCGTTGTTCGACCCTTTTACACTGAAAGTATATTCGCCGGGAGGCAGTGCAAAAAACGGGACAAATTTCCGGTTGCCAATATTCACCCACTCATCCGAAACGCCTTTCATTTGATAGGCATAACTGTTTTTTTGAGGATTCGTAAATTCCAGGGCCGCAAATTCAACAGTAAAAGAATTGACTTTATGATGGAGAATAATTTTATCGCTTAATTCCGTATTGATTTCTTTCTGAACGCCATCGGACGTAGTTTGAAAAGATGTGAAAACCAGGTTCGGAACATAAGGATTACCGGCCAGCGAATCGGGATAGAAGCTATTAAATCCGTTCATTCCACCGAACAATAATTCTCCGTCGGGGCTTGCATATGCCGCACGTAGATTGAACTCCAAACTTTGTAATCCATCTTCCTGCGTAAAAATCTGTAGTTCATTTTTCCCAATATCGAACCTGCACAGACCATTGCCTGTAGCAAACCAAAGGTCGTGGTTTTTATCTTCAATAATTTCGTATATGTAATTACTTGGCAAGCCCTGCTGTTCGTCGAAATAAAAGAATTGCTGCGTTTTCTTGTCAAAAATATTGATGAATGCATTGGTCCCTATCCAAATCCTTCCCTGTTGATCTTCGCACAAAGAAATCACAAAATCGCTGGTTAAGCCTCCCTCCGTTTTATAATAATGTTTTATGCTTTGGGTTGAAGGATTATAAACATCGAGACCGCCAATTGTGGCAATCCAGATCAAACCCTCACTGTCTTCCAGCAGGCTATACACAAGGTTGGCGCTTATCTTGTTGCTTTCGTCCATCTGCAGTTGAAAAACTTCCACTTCTGAATTCTCCGGATTTATCTTATATAGTCCGTTTGAAGTGGCTATCCAATAGTTTTTTAACCGATCCTGAATAATCTGGTAAATTCGGATATTATCGAAAGCAGGCAGATTTTTATTATGAAAGAACAGGGTCCACTCAACAAAGCTGTTTTGGGATTTATCGTAAATAAAAATTCCATTGCGTGTTCCCAGCCAGATATTTTTATCGGCATCCTTAAAAATTACATGCACGAAATCGTTTGGCAAATAATGATTCTCCTTTAAATGAGAAGAAAAATGTTCCACGTCATTGGTTTCCGGGTTCACCAAATTAAGGCCCTGCCCCCAATTTCCAATCCACAGAATTCCATCGTCGCTTTTAAACATTCCGCCAATTACATTATCCAGCAAATCGGTTGAGCTAGGCGAATTGCTCCTTCGGTACAGTTTAAACTTTTTTTCTTTTAAATCGGCCTTGCTGATACCCGACAAGGTTCCGATCCACAGGTTTTCAGACCTATCGATAAGCAAAGACTGAACAATATTGTGCCCGATGGCGCTGTTTTCTGTGGTGTAATTCTGTACCAAATATTTTCCATTGGGATTTTCTGACAAAACATAAAAACCTTCCCCTTCGGTACCGATCATCATGTTCCCGTTTTTATCCTTAACAATACTTCTCACACAGTTTCGGAACGAAAAATATTTGCCGGAAACCAGCTGGAAAAGAACTTCTTTAAAATAATTACCAGTTCCTGATAACTGAAACAATCCCGTTGTGGTTCCAGCCCAAAGTTTTTTCTCCTTATCCCGAAATAATGCAGTAACATTTACTCCCGATAAAGTATCGCCATTAAAAGTAAAAAAAGGGAACCCGGTAAACTCTTTTGTTTGAAATGAAAACTTTGACAGGCCATTTGTATAGCCAGCCCAAATGTTTCCTACCTCATCTTCCAGAACCGGAATTTCAACATCCTTCACTGCACCATCGTATTCCGTCCCGGTAGAAAAATGAGAAAGGCGGCCTGCTCTAAGATCAAAAATCGAAATCACCGGTGGCGTATTAATAAGGATATTGCCGTTTTTTAAACAGATATTGTTGTAGCTGTGTAAGGTAACATCCCGGGCAAATCCCGTGTTGTAACTAATCCGTTCAAACGTGTTTTTTCCCCTGACGTATTTGTTTAAACCACCTTTGGTACCGATCCAAAGGTTACTTTCAGGGTCTTCAGAAATGGCATAGATCCAGTTGTTTGAAAGAGAATTAGTGTCGGAAGGATTAAAACGATACACCTCGAAGTTCTCACCATCGAAACGATTCAAACCATTTTGTGTGCCGATCCAGATATAGCCTTTCGAATCCTGAAAAATACAGTTTACTACACTTTGCGAAAGACCTTCGTTAATGGAATAATTCGTGAAATTATATTGCTGGCAATAAACATTGGAAATCAGCGCAAAGCAAAAAATCAGAAAACAGCACAATCGTTGCATAACTAACTTATTAATTGAATATTATCTCAGCGCAATACGAAGTTCGGCATAACTCCGCTTATTTCAAAATAAGTCTTTCCTTCTGATAAAATATTACAAAAGGAGCTTTGGCAAATCGAAACGGAATCGTTCCCTTACTACTTTCACCCGTTGATTCAAAAATCACCGGGTGAATACTTCAACGCACGTTCTGTCAGACAGAGGGAAATGAGTGAATGAGTATCAAAGACCATGCGAAAGGATTCGCGCGGCAGCGGCGAACATGACTTTACATGGGTAGACATCATTCTATTCACCCGGTGAACTTTAGTCATCGGGTGAACCCTCCACCGGTTGCACCGGTGGTTATTCACATTTGGTCCTTTCAGGACATTGATTATTATTAGAACACACTACTGATACAATAATATTATACGAAAAATTGGATTGTTGCTTAAATAAAGCTATTTCATACTATAGTCCTGAAAGGACTAAATGTGAATTTCCGTGTGTGAAACGCACGGTAAATAAACATGTTACAACAGGAGCCCCGAAGTGGGTTCAACTCTTTATCCGACTTATTAAGATACTTGGATAAAAGAAAGAGGCCGGCCCCCTGTTGAGCCAGCCTCTTTTGGAATATCACTGAGGATATTTCCTCTGCCCAGAGCAATACGCTCTGGTATTTAACGATAAAAAATAAGGGTCTCCCCAAAATACTACGGTCGTGGTTGCTGTTTCTGATAAATTACTCTTCCAATCTGGCTATTTCCATTTTGGGTTAATTTATAGATATAGATACCTGAAACCGCATCAGTAGGTACATAATCAACTTTATTCATTACGCCTTTCTCTACGTAACGATCTAATAATCTTTCAATACGCTGACCGGTTAAGTTGTACAATTCAAGTACAGCATGTCCGTCTTCGCCAGAAACAAATTCGAAAGTAACCCTTTCGTTAAACGGGTTCGGGAATACTTTCAACTCGCTTGGTGCCAGCAAGCCGGGTATAGTAGTTTCCATTTCTGCTTCTTTAAGTGGCGGACCACAAACAACACCATGAGCAATGACATAAATAGGACCTGAATAACCGGTTATTTTTGTATTAATATGATAAGGCCACTGTCCTGGAGCATTTTTCTCTGGCAATTCAGTTGGAGATACTCCTACCCACACATGATCCTGTTCCAGAGTAAAGCTAGAGAACAATTCATAAGTTACTTTAAGCTGAGCGGGATTATAAACTATATGAACATTACCAACAATATGGTCATCCCATTCCTCTCCCGGAACGCACACAGGTGTTCCTGCATAAAATGGGAAGTCATAAGTTCCATATCCAGGAATAAAGTTCGACCAGCCCCAATTGCTCCAAGGACCATCCGGTTCCATGAAACATACACTATTACCAGCATAGTATCCAAAGGCGGTGTTACAGTCATCACAAGGATCTGCATAGATGATAACATCACAATCTGAAGGACAATCATTTACATCTTTTACATCAACTGTATGTGTAATACCAGTACCACTTCCGGCTAATCCGGGAATAATATAGTATCCTGCAGCATCCCAGGTTAATGTAGTAACAGCAACGAATGGAGCACCATCGATACTTACATAATATGGAGGTGTCCCTCCAATGATGGTAAATTCTGCCCAACCGTCAGCTGCATCACAATCTGAATTGTGGCCTAAAGTTGAACAAGTAACCTCATCAGGCTGACTCAACATTTCGGTTTCGGTGTCTTCGCACAGGTGGGCATCAACTACCCTGACTGTGTAAGTTACATTTGCATCTAAACCCGTTAATGTTACAGGTGATGTATGATCGGCCTGGAGAACGCCATCAAGATAAACATCGAACGGACCTGTGCCGCCTGTCCAGCTTGCTTCAATTTCTCCCGTCTCATCGTCGAAACATAACAAGTCGGTAGGATCTAACGACAAGATCAGTTCATCAGGCTGACTCAACATTTCGGTTTCGGTGTCTTCACACAGGTGGGCATCAACTACCCTGACTGTGTAAGTTACATTTGCATCTAATCCCGTTAATGTTACTGGTGATGTATGATCGGCCTGGAGAACGCCATCAAGATAAACATCGAACGGACCTGTGCCGCCTGTCCAGCTTGCCTCAATTTCTCCCGTCTCATCGTCGAAACATAACAAGTCGGTAGGATCTAACGACAAGATCAGTTCATCAGGCTGACTCAACATTTCGGTTTCGGTGTCTTCACACAGGTGGGCATCAACTACCCTGACTGTGTAAGTTACATTTGCATCCAAACCCGTTAATGTTACCGGTGATACATGGTCGGCCTGGAGAACGCCATCAAGATAAAGATCGAACGGACCTGTGCCACCTGTCCAGCTTGCCTCAATTTCTCCCGTCTCATCGTCGAAACATAACAAGTCGGTAGGATCTAACGACAAGATCAGTTCATCAGGCTGACTCAACATTTCGGTTTCGGTGTCTTCACACAAGTGGGCATCAACTACCCTGACTGTGTAAGTTACATTTGCATCTAATCCCGTTAATGTTACAGGTGATGTATGATCGGCCTGGAGAACGCCATCAAGATAAACATCGAACGGACCTGTGCCGCCTGTCCAGCTTGCCTCAATTTCTCCCGTCTCATCGTCGAAACATAACAAGTCGGTAGGATCTAACGACAAGATCAATTCATCAGGCTGACTCAACATTTCGGTTTCGGTATCTTCGCACAGGTGGGCATCAACTACCCTGACTGTGTAAGTTACATTTGCATCTAATCCCGTTAATGTTACCGGTGATACATGGTCGGCCTGGAGAACGCCATCAAGATAAACATCGAACGGACCTGTGCCGCCTGTCCAGCTTGCCTCAATTTCTCCCGTCTCATCGTCGAAACATAACAAGTCGGTAGGATCTAACGACAAGATCAGTTCATCAGGCTGACTCAACATTTCGGTTTCGGTGTCTTCACACAGGTGGGCATCAACTACCCTGACTGTGTAAGTTACATTTGCATCCAAACCCGTTAATGTTACCGGTGATACATGGTCGGCCTGGAGAACGCCATCAAGATAAAGATCGAACGGACCTGTGCCACCTGTCCAGCTTGCCTCAATTTCTCCCGTCTCATCGTCGAAACATAACAAGTCGGTAGGATCTAACGACAAGATCAGTTCATCAGGCTGACTCAACATTTCGGTTTCGGTGTCTTCACACAGGTGGGCATCAACTACCCTGACTGTGTAAGTTACATTTGCATCCAAACCCGTTAATGTTACCGGTGATACATGGTCGGCCTGGAGAACGCCATCAAGATAAAGATCGAACGGACCTGTGCCACCTGTCCAGCTTGCCTCAATTTCTCCCGTCTCATCGTCGAAACATAACAAGTCGGTAGGATCTAACGACAAGATCAGTTCATCAGGCTGACTCAACATTTCGGTTTCGGTGTCTTCGCACAGGTGGGCATCAACTACCCTGACTGTGTAAGTTACATTTGCATCTAATCCCGTTAATGTTACCGGTGATACATGGTCGGCCTGGAGAACGCCATCAAGATAAACATCGAACGGACCTGTGCCGCCTGTCCAGCTTGCCTCAATTTCTCCCGTCTCATCGTCGAAACATAACAAGTCGGTAGGATCTAACGACAAGATCAGTTCATCAGGATCACCAACCGTACCTTCGCACCATCCAGATAATCCATTTTCGGTATCAGTAATTACAACACGATAAGTACCCGAATCCAGGGCGGTAATCATGGTATCAGCTAAACCAAAATCAGAATTAATCGGATTAATCAGATCAGGTTGTTTGTACCATTCGTAAGTATAAATTTCTGCTTTCGGACCATCTACTTTAGCCCATCCATCAAAGGAGTCATCACATAATGCATCTTCTGTAATAACCTCACAATCCGGCGGATCAGCTGCAGGTTCATAAATCGTAACCGGACATGTTGAAACACATCCATTGGCATCAGTAACATCTACATAATATGTTATGCCACCTATCTCTCTACCGGCCAAGCCCCAGATAGAATCAGTAGCAGCACCTCCGCCAATTACTCCATCAGTATCTAAGGTGTACCAGGAATACAGATAATAAGGTTCAGTATCGAAAGGAGTTCCGCCGCTTGCATGAACTTTGGCCGCACCATTATGTACGCCCCACTTAGTAGCATGATATGGTGTAATATTACTGCAATCAGGCAGAGGATCGATTATCACATCAACGGCATTAAAAGGTCCTGAGCCACACTCTGTAACTGCATTTTCTGCCATTACGTCGTAAGTTCCTGCCGGTAAACCACTCCATACAACTGACGATCCTGTACCTGGTTTTACAGGTCCATAATCTTCAAAAACATCACTACTATTCTTCTTGCGCAACTGATAATTAACACCAACTTCTGAGCCACCCATTGTAACTGTACCGGTAAGCGTACCTTCAACATTATCACATTCTTTAAAACCTGTTAAAGTTTGAATAACCGGATTTGGATCAACGGTAATGGTTACCATCTCACCCGTGTAACAATCAAGTTCTCCATCGTATTGGTTTGTACTGCGGATCCAGAAAGAGGAATCGCCGACAGCTACTGTAACTGCCGGATCGATGGTTGGAGTTCCTGCATCGGCTTCTGCTGCTGTTTTATGATAAGTTATAGACCCATCATCAGCATTGGTTACGGCATTGGCTAAGTTAAAATTGGCAACGCCTGAGATGCCCTCTTCACAAGAACCCAAGTCCTGAACTTCCAGATCAGGATTGTCGAATACGGTCATAGTTACCATCGCAACTGTATGACAATCAAGATCGCCATCGTACTGGTTTGTGCTACGAATCCAGAATACTGAATCGCCTATTGCTACTGTTACTGCCGGATCGATGGTTGGTGTTCCTGCAATAGCTGCTGCTTCAGTGGCATGATAACTCAATGAGCCTCCATCAGCATTGGTGACAGCATTAAATAAATTAAAACCTGCTACACCAGAAATGCCTTCTTCACAGGCATCCAAATCCTGTACTTCAATATCCGGGTTGTCCCAAACTGTCAGGGTTACCATCTCATAATCGAAACAATCGAGATCATCACCATCGCCCGGGTTCGAACTGCGAATCCAGTACTGATCGCTGCCAATTGATACCACAACGGCCGGATCGATTGCAGCTGTACTATCGATGGCATCCTGCTCGGTTGCGTGATAGCTGAGCACACCTCCACCATCGCTGGTTACGGCATTAAATAAGTTAAAGTTGGCTTCACCTGAAGTGCCTTCTTCACAGGCATCTAAATTTTGTACCATTAAATCAGGAGTTGCATAAACAGATACCATGGCAGGGTCGCTTGTTTTGGTGCAACCTTCCACTCCTCCATTCATCGCTTCAACAGTTACCCTGTAATTAAAGTCGCCAACTACATTTGTTGGAACAGAATATGTTTCTGAATTTCCACCAACAGTAGTCCATGTATCGACAGGACCTTCTTTTTCCCATAAATAATTATAAACTACATTCGGCGGATCTGACGGTGGAGAGTTTCCCAGGTCTGCAGTAAGTACAACAGGCGGGTCTCCTTCACATGCTTCTCCTCCTTCAAGGAAAACTTCCAGTTGAGGTTTATCTCCCAAATCGAACGGTCCGCCCATATCTTTAAGAGCAGAAGTAAAAGATGCCGATGAGCGTGATTTTACAACAACACTTCCCAGTGTGGATACACAAGGATCGTCTCCCGATCTTGTATCGAATCCTAATGCTGTTGCGTTTACAGCAAATTCGACAAAAGTATTTGTCGGATATTCATCAACGACTTTTCCTTTTGAATCGATTGTACCCCAAGTAGGCGCATCTACCGGTCCTGCATCATTTAACTGAGTAAACACTGCATCTTCAGGCAAATCATCCCTTAACTGAATCATATGATATCCAAAGTTTACATCTTCAGGATCTTCGTCAAAGGAATTAGTACATGGAGCAAAAGCATCGTTTTGAATTACAAAATCGAATGGTCTGTTTGGTAAAGCGTTAAAATCATCAAGATCGGCATCGGTAGGAAAATCTCTTATATCGATCCATGCCAGTAGGGTAACTTCAGCATTAACGCCACCATTTGTATAATCGACAGAAAGTAATACATCGCCATGTATCTCTACACTGCCATCAGCATTAAAACTATAAGCAGTATGTCCACAATCGCCTCCTTCATTCTCGTCTTCATAAACAATATGGTTGTCTACAAAGTCGATCCTTTTCCTGTAGTATTCAAAATCCACATGGTTGCTTCCGTCAGCATCGGCCGTTGAGGCACCAAACATTGCCCACTCATCATCAGGAGTTCCTGCCTGCCTGCGTATATGGCCATAAACATCAATAATGTCGCATTTCCCGGGGACATCACCTTCTTTAAATCCCCACGATCTCGGGTCATCATAGTTCTTATTGATTTTCTGATCGAACACTGTAATGTCCTGATTTCCTCCGGCAATGTTCTGATCACGAACATAAGCAGCATCAACCCAGGTACCGTTGCCATCAGGCACGGTATAAACAGGCGCCGACATCCGTAATTCAATGCCCACATTTTGCCCTGCTGATATTTTGGCTATTTCAGCAATGGCTTCAGCAGAAGTAACATCAATTACCCCGGCGCCGGTTGTGGTATTCCCATCGGGTTCGTCCTCAAACCAGTCATCTGTTCCAGCTTCCGGAATGATTCCCGTATAGAATGATAAAATATCAGACCAGACATCGCCATCGATACCAAAATCTGCTTTAACTGTAGTCTCCGTGTCAAGTAGTTGTTGCGAATAACCAGGGTTATTCAAACAAAACATGACAAAAATAAAAGGCAACAAAAGCAATTGGCGCCAATATCGGAGCCACAACTTTTTTTGCCAAACGGATAACAACCGTATGCCATCCGTGAGTTCCTCGTAATTTTTTTTCATAAACGATAATTTTAAAGTTCTAATGTGCTTTCTTCATTATCAATTCATCAAAAAAAAACCTCCTCACGCGTCTCTATTTATATATTGGCTTTTAGGATTTAATTCTAAGGGGAACAGAGTTAAGTCCTTATTTTTCTCATTATTTTTTAACAGAAAAAAAGTTACGGCGAGTTCGTTAGGAAGTCAATCGGGTTTAATACGGATTTACATGCAGTGAGAGTGAGAGAATTTGAGTTGTTTTTTTGTAAAAATTTTTGCATTAGTGTTCTGCCAAAATTAGAGATTACTTCTCCATAGGATTCGGGAGATTGAAATAAATTAAATTGCCTGTATAGATTGCTTCACCTACGGTTGCCAATGACAGATTTTTAAATCAGACCCTGAAACAAGTTCAGGGTGACGTTCTGACCAAGTATTTTAGACCTTACCAAGTACGTCATGCTGAACTCGTTTCAGCATCTCTGTCATTGCCACATTATGCCCAAAAAAATTGGGTGAACTCTCGCAATGACGTGTTTTTTATATTACGAGGCAGCGGACAAGAAAAAACATGCCGGGACGAGAATCTCATTTGTCCGCTGCTGGTCTTACACTTACATGTGTCATTGCGAAGGAGTGAAACGACTGAAGCAATCTTTTTCTCTGGCATGTGAAAGGATTCCTCGCTACCGCGCGAATCCCTTCGCGTGGTTTAGCTGAAGGCTAAAAACAGTTTAAATTGTTATCCGATATAATACAGCATTTGTAAAGTTTTTGTAATTCTTTTGTTTTTGTAGAACAAGATAAGGATGGCAAATCTGCGCTAATGGAAAATTGTTAAAAAATATGATTGTAGTGAACTAACCAAAGGCCACGCGAAAGGATTCGTGCGGCAGCGAGGCGAAATGAGATTCTAATCCTCCGTCCGTCAACTGACGGACACCTCCTTTTGCAAAGGAGGAGGACCTGGCGCGCTACTCAACTGCCGCCCAGCAGCAAACGATTTTAGATTACTTCTCCCGATAAATCGGGATCGTAATGACAGGCAAATTTGGGCATTGGGCAGCGGACAAAGAAGAACATGCCGGGACGAATAACTCTTTTATCCGCTGCAGGTCTTACACAAAATGCGTGTCATTGCGAGAGCCTACCCATTTTTTTGAATGGGCATTATGAGGGAATGACAGAATTTTTCACCACCTCCCATCCGTCGATTGACGGACGGTCCCCTCCTCCTGGCCCCCTTTGTCAGCCAACGCACAAAGCCATACGCCGATATTTCCCCCAAATGGGGGAAACAAAGCGGTATTTTTTTGAGGAGAAATGTTCGTATTCCATTTAAAGAGTAATCGTAGTACGGGGGTACCGCGTTTACTGCGGTGGGGAGGTTTAAGATTAAATTTACTGAATAATCTGTCATTGGCAAGGAGTGAAACGACTGAAGCAATCTTTTTCTCTGGCATGTGAAAAGATTCGCGCGGTAGCGAGGGATTCTAATCCTCCGTCCGTCAACTGACGGACACCTCCTTTTGCAAAGGAGGACAAACGAGCGCGCTACTCAACTACCGTGCAACAAAAGTTTTAGATTACCTCACGATTAGTCGGGAGACTGAATCAATCTCCCTAAAATCACAGATGTTTTACGAGCTTATTTAAGTTAGTATATGATGCCGGAACGCATAACGAACCATATCGGCGGTGGAATTAATCTTTAATTTCGAAAGTATATTCCGTTTATGCGTTTCTACGGTGCGCGGACTAATATTCAGTCGAGTTCCAATTTCTTTATATGTTAATCCGTTTGAGAATAGTTTCAGTACAGTTACCTCCCGATCGGTAAGGGTCTGCTCTTTTTTCTTGCTGTATTTCCGTTTTTGAATAGAACTTTTAAACATGTCCCAAACCTTTCGCCTAAAAAACTCTCCCCCGTTTTTTAAGGTTTTTATGGCTTCAACCAGGTCTTTTCCGGTAGCATCGTTAAATACAAAACCTTTTACTCCTAATCGTATATATTCCTCAAAACTCTCGGAGTATTGTTGACTCAGAATTAATAAAACCGGGACCTTCGGATAGATCCGTTTGAGTTTTTTCAGCGCTTTCATCCCCGAATTATCACCATGGATAATGTCTGCAATGATTACATCGGGTTTTACATTTTTTAATTTTTTATATAGATCGTCAGGATCTACGGCCAGTACAATCTCATCCCACCCATTTGTATCTTTCAGTATTGACTCTATTCCAGACGCAAACAGGGTAAACTTGTCGAGTATGGCTACTTTGCACATGATAGTTAATTTTAAAGTGTGCGAAATATCCCTGTTCAAAAATTTTCATTTCAAACAAACCAATATTTTCATGTTGTATTTTACTTAATAAAATAAAGTAATCTTCCCAATTTACCTTATTCCTGTATCAATCATATACAATCAAAAAGAAGCTTTATCTGTGGGTTGATTTTGAGAAAGGGATCCTCTGGTTACAATGGACATACAAGTTACAACAATACAACAGACAAATCAATACGGAAATTTCCGTATTCCTGCATCGGGAAATACGTAGAAAAAAAGTAAAAACGGCTATATAATTCCGTACTAAAAATGTCATTTTTGGGAAATGCCGGGAAAAAAGTTGGTATTTTTGGTGAAAGATCAACACTTGCAACACGAACGTTTCTCCACCTGCCAAGAGCTACCCTTTATCGTCAAATATTGGGCATTATTTTTCAAATCGATATACTTTTCTGGCGGCGCATGGTAAGCTGCGGCATTGAACAATGGGATAGTTGCGCCGCTTTTTTCCATTCATCTTAACCCCGGGTTGCGCTCTCCCTAGGACTCGGGATCGTTTACCCGGGGCTATTGACATTTAATCCCACCGGGATTTTCTGACGCTGGAAGCGTCAAATGTGAATAGTCACCGACAAACATCCGTAATTTTGATTTTATAAAAGATCAACCCGGTACGGGTTGGTTTATAATAGCAAGTATGTGCGAATGTGGCACACAACCCGGTACGGGTTGGATAAAACAATCAAACCCGTACCGGGTTTCTGTTTTGTATGAATTCATCTATTCTATTATAATCGCCCTGTCTGCAGACAGGCAGGCGTAACGGATTGTATTGAGAAACATGGACAAACAAATCCTCCGTCCGTCAGCTGACGGACACCTCCGTTCCAAAAGGAGGACGGTCGGGCATGCTACTTTTTAAAGGACAGTTTGTTCAAATTGTGTCCTTTCAGGTCATTTATATCTATCTGTATACAAATCCGTCAGGCTATTTTAGGAAAGGTCACCGACAAACATCCGTAATTTTGATTTTATAAAAAATCAACCCGGTACGGGTTGGTTTATAATAGTAAGTATGTGCGAATGGGGCCCACAACCCAGTATGGGTTGGATATAATAATCAAATCCATACTGGATTTCGGCTATGTATGATTTCATCTATTCTATTATAATCGCCCTGTCTGCCGACAGGCAGGCTTACCGGATTTTATTGAGAAACATGGACAATCTAATCCTCCGTCCCGATACTGCGATCGCGACACCTCCTTTTAAAAAGGAGGACGGCCGGGCGCGCTGCTTTTTAAAGGATTAGCACCCCAAAACCTCTTTACATAAGAAAGTATCTGTTCATAAACTTTCTGTTTATCAGTCGATTATGAAAATATTTTTATTTTTTTTATTTTTTTTGCCGAACGCTGAAACATTAGTAAATACACGTATTTCATCCACTTATAAACAGGGAGTTAGCCTGAAATATGCTTCGCTGTTCAAAAAAACGCTTGGATAAAAAAAAACAAGCATCTACATTAGCATCGCAAACCTATTATACAACAATCATAATATGCTGGTGGACTTATATTTATCCATGCATCTTTTGATAAAGTAGAGATTTTAAATTATTGAAGTATTAATTTTAATTAAGTTGTGAGAGGAATTTGATTAGGGTGTTTGAAGTTTTACAAACCCTCTGTTTGTTTTTGTAATAAACAGATCAAAACAAGGCAGGACCATTTAATCACTTTCAAAGGTATGCTATGAAAAAATCAGGGCTTTTTGCACTGCTGATTCTATTTGTCAGCTGGGCTTCGTTTGGACAAAATTCAGACAAATTCAAAAAAGAAGGTAAAAATTCTCAAACCATTGTTGTAAATCAAACCATTTCTGAATCAACAGAAATATTTCCATTCGGACAAAACGGAGATATCATTTACGGGCTGGATGCCTCTGCTGACATTGAACTTAATAGCGATAATTCGCTGGTTCGTCTGCTATTGGTAGATAATAATTTTAATGAATATCTGATTTACGAAAGTTATAACCTGTTACTGGAGGATGGAAAAAAGTTTTCCATTAAAGATATTTGTGAAGAAACAAGTATCCTGGATGGTGTAAAACCTTATTCCATTGAAATTGAGATCGAAAATGCACAGTTAAAACTAAAAAGTCTGAGTTATTCAACGGGGATCGACTCCAACATTGATGTGGCCAGCGTAAAAAAGGAAAAGAAAAAAGGCCAGAACGAGATTAAGATCAACAAGCTCAACAAAAACCTTAAAAAGAAAGGGAAACACTGGGTAGCAGGCGAAACAAGTGTTTCGGAGCTCAACTATGGGCAAAGGAAAAAGCTGTACGGGCAAAGTACTTTCCCTGCAGGTTTTGAATATTATGTGGGTGGTGTAATTTCAGCAGGCAGCACTGAGTCTGCCAGCACAGACGATGGCACCTTAAAATCGGCCACTACCACAACAGAAAGTCCCTACGTAAAAGAGTGGGACTGGCGTGATCGCCATGGGAAAAACTGGGTATCACCTGTTACCAATCAGGAATATTGTGGTTCGTGCTGGGCTTTTGCTTCAACAGGAGCCACTGAGGCATTGGTTAATTTATATTTTAATAAACAGTTAAACCTGGATTTATCAGAACAAGACCTGGTTTCGTGCAGCGGAGGAGGATCATGCGATGGAGGTTATCCTTACATCGCTTTAGATTACATCAGCAGTATCGGAATTGTAGATGAAGCTACATTCCCTTACTCTGCCACAAATGAAGCTTGTACAAATAAAGGCAGTAATCCAAATGAACTCATTAAAATAGGAGGTAAAGTATCATTTGGAACCACAGAATGCCCTGCAACCGAAGATAATTTGAAAAAGTTACTCATCAACTATGGACCTGTTAGTGGAGGCCTCTATGATTGGCTTCATGCAATGACTCTGGTTGGCTATAAAACCGTTGAAGAAGGAGATCAGTTTTTTTACAGGGATCTCAATCTTGAAAGATATTGGGTTACAATTGAGTCAGGAGATCCTTTAATTGGAAAAACTGTATGGATATTTAAGAACAGCTGGGGAGAAAATTTTGGTGACTTAGGATATGTTTATGTAGAAACTGATATAACGAATATTGGCTGGACACATGCTCTGAAAACACCGGTTATAAGCCAGGTTCAAAATTACGATGTAACATGCGAAGATGCGGATGGTGATGGTTATTACTGGTGGGGCCTCGGAGAAAAACCGGCCAATTGCCCTGAATGCCCGGACTTGGCTGACGGCGATGATTCGGATCCAACAAAAGGACCTTTGGATGAATACGGATATTGTATCACATTAGACGGATCTACAATACCTGTTGCTATGTTTTCAGCAGATAATACTGAAATAACTACAAGCGAAACCATTACATTCGATGATCAATCGCTCAATAATCCTACATCGTGGAGTTGGATCTTCGAAGGAGGTAATCCGGCAACATCAGAAGAACAGAATCCATCAGTTTTATACAGTGCCCCAGGGACTTATAAAGTAAGCTTAACTGCTGCTAATTCAGATGGATCTGACACTAAAGTTGTTGAGGGTTATATAGAGGTAAGTGATCCTGCAGTTAAGCCAATAGCCTATTTTTCTGCGAATCCAACTTCTGTGTCAACTGGAGGGACTGTAACATTTACTGATTTATCAATTAATACTCCTACTTCGTGGAGTTGGTCATTTCAGGGAGGAAGTCCGGCAACATCAACAGAACAAAATCCACAGGTTACCTATTCTACTACCGGTAGTTATATAGTAGCTTTAACTGTAACAAATGATGCCGGGTCGAATACAAAATTAATCAGAGACTATATTGTGGTAAGCGGGCAAACTGCAACACCGGTTGCAAACTTTTCAGCCAGCGAAACATCAATAAACACAGATGAAACGGTTACTTTCTCTGATTTATCGACCAACACTCCAACTTCATGGGACTGGACTTTTGAAGGTGGTTCCCCAAGTACGTCTACAGCACAAAACCCAACTGTTACTTATTCTACTGCAGGAACCTATCAAGTAACTTTAACAGCAACCAATGCAGACGGTTCCAACACCAAAAGCGTTGATAATTATATTACGGTAACGGAGCCGGTTGTTGCTCCGGCAGCTGATTTCTCTGCCAGCGAAACATCGGTAAACACAAATGAGACAGTTACTTTCACTGACTTATCAACCAACACTCCAACTTCATGGAGCTGGGCTTTTGAAGGCGGCACACCGGCAACTTCAACAGAACAAAACCCGACTGTTAGCTATACCACTGCAGGAACCTATAAAGTTACTTTAACAGCAACCAATGCAGGCGGTTCTAACACCAAAAGCGTTGATAATTATATTACGGTAACGGAGCCGGTTGTTGCTCCGGCAGCTGATTTCTCTGCCAGCGAAACATCGGTAAACACAAATGAGACAGTTACTTTCACTGACTTATCGACCAACACTCCAACTTCATGGAGCTGGACTTTTGAAGGCGGCACACCGGCAACTTCAACAGCACAGAACCCGACGGTTACCTACACAACTGCAGGTAGCTATAATGTAACTTTAACGGCTACCAATGCAGGCGGTTCCAATACGAAAAGCATTGACAACTATATTACGGTAACCGAGCCGGTTGTTGCTCCGGTAGCTAATTTCTCCGGTAATCCGAGATCGGTAACCGAAGGCGAAACCGTAACCTTCTCTGATTTGTCGACCAACACTCCTACATCGTGGGAATGGACCTTTGAAGGAGGAGATCCGGCTACATCAACTGAGCAGAATCCGACGGTTACTTATTATACTGCAAATACTTATTCTGTAACCTTAACTGTTACAAACCAGGCAGGTTCGAATACCCAGGTGATGGAGAATTACATTGAGGTGACTAAGCCGGTTGTTCTTCCGGTCGCTGATTTTTCTGCAAATAATACATCAGTATCAACAGACGAAACGGTAAGCTTTACGGACCTGTCGTCTGATGCAAGTTCATGGAGCTGGACTTTTGAAGGTGGAACTCCGGCTACTTCAATACTTCAGAATCCTTCAGTTTCTTATGCTACGGCCGGTAATTACAAAGTAACACTGGTGGCAACAAACAACGATGGTTCCGATACAAAATCTGTTGATAATTACATCCAGGTTAATGAAGCAGGTGTTGCTCCCGCAGCTGATTTTTCTGCTGACAATACAAGTATAACAACCGGTGAAACTGTAACTTTCTCCGATCTGTCAACAAATGAACCAACATCGTGGAGCTGGATTTTTGACGGTGGCACTCCCGGGACTTCAACCCAACAGAATCCGACGGTTACCTATAATTCTGCCGGTACCTATAAAGTAACATTAACTGCTACAAATGACTTTGGGTCCGACATAAAAACAGTCGATAGCTATATTGAAGTGAATGATCCTCTTGTTTTACCCGTGGCTGATTTTTCTGCAGACAACACATCGCTAACAACAGAAGAAACGGTAACCTTCACCGATCTGACAAGCAATGATCCTGTTGCCTGGAACTGGACTTTCGAAGGCGGGAACCCGGCTACATCAACACAACAGAACCCGACGGTTACCTATAGTTCTGCAGGAACTTATAACGTAACCTTAACAGCAACCAACGCAGACGGAACTGACACTAAAACAGTTTACAACTACATTGAGGTGACCGAACAGGTTATTGCACCGGTCGCTGAATTCTCTGCAAACGTTACCACGATAACAGAAGGGGAAACAGTAACTTTCAACGATTTATCATCGAATGAACCGACCTCGTGGAGCTGGACTTTCGAAGGCGGGACTCCGTCTACTTCAACAGCAAAAAATCCTTCTGTTACTTATGCAACTGCAGGTACTTACAGCGTAACACTGGTTGTTTCAAACGAAGGTGGCTCCGACACAAAAACAGTGGAAAGTTATATCAAGGTAGAAGAATATGTTCCTTCCTATTGTATTCCCACAACAGACGCAAGTATTGAATGGATTGCCGGTGTTGATATTGACGGACAATCCAATACTTCGGGATCGAATGGTTATACCGACTTCTCATCCATTGTTTTTGAATTAGTGAGTGGAGATAATCAGACGATTGTTCTTAGCCCTGGATTTAGCTCAAGAAGCAAATTTGAATATTGGGCAGTCTGGATCGATTTCGATAAGGATATGACTTTCTCTGACTCAGAAAAAGTTCTTAGTTCAAAAAAATCAAAATCAGAAATTACGGAAAGTATCTCCATTCCCGGCGGCTTGAATATCACTACCCGGATGAGGGTGGCCTTGAGCCCAACTGTACCATCAGCATGCAGTGATTTAATCGGCGAGGTTGAAGATTATACCGTTCATATCTACGAACCGGCTCCTGTGGCAGACTTTACTGCAAGTAGCACAAACGTAACAGTAGGAGAATCGGTACAGTTTACCAATACTTCACTGTATAATCCAACAAGTTTGGTATGGAATTTTGAAGGCCTTACTGCCAGCGCAAGTTCTGTTGAAGATCCTGTTGTTTCTTATGACACTCCAGGTGAATATTTGGTTACTTTAACTGCATCTAATGATCTGGGAACGTCTCAAAAAAGTATGAAGATTACTGTTTCTGATCAGGATGATAATACAACAGTTGATTACTGTACTCCTGACAATGTGAGCAGTTCACTAAACTACATTAGAAGAGTTGTATTTGCAGGGTACGACATTGAATCAGGTGCCGACGGTTATGGGCTGTCAACTTCCATAATGGATAATATAGAAGCTGGGCAGAATTATGTTGCTGAGTTATATCCATATTCAAATACCACACGTAATTACTGGAAGGTTTGGATCGATTATAACAACGATGGTGATTTTGATGATTCAGGAGAAATGGTGCTTGAAATCAATAACAAAAAAGGAATGGTAAGTGGCAATATCACCGTACCGTCAGATGTTTTCGGAACCACCCGAATGCGAGTCGTTTTAAATGTGGGCAGTGCACCGTTAACACCTTGTGATGATAATTTTGTTGGAGAGGTGGAAGATTATACCATAACAATTAACGAGGCAATGCCACAAGCACAAGCACCGTCTGAAAATTTTGAATTGGAACAAAATACCATTACAGTCTACCCTAATCCAACTGCAAATTACATAAACATTAGCATTGATGAAATCGGGTTCGACGATGCGTATTCCATCTACGATGTTAGCGGTAAAAAAGTGATTCAGGGACAAATAATCTCTTCATCAACCAGGGTTGATCTAACTGAATATCCTTCGGGAATTTATTTAGTGAAGGTGTTAAACTACAACCAGACCACCATTAAAAAAATAATTAAAAAAGATTAGAGTTACTGAAAGTTGTGACAAGACCAGATAATTAAAAAAAGGGGTTGCTAAAAGTTGATAAGACTTTTTAGTGACCTCTTTTTTATTGGAAAGGTCACTCCCTATGAATCAACTTTTGCTTTTGAACCCTCCAGATAACTCAAAGCCAACCGTAATTCACCGTAGCTCACTTCGGTTCCGAAATGTTCTTTTGCCGTTTTAAAACTTTTGTCTTCAGCCTTTTCGAAGTAGTCTGTAATCTTATTGAGTTTGTCCTCATCGATCAACTTTGTGACTTGCAGTTCTCCCAACTTCACATAATGGGCCAGATGATTTTCGATGGTGTTGGTCGTCAGCGCCCGCGTGTTTGCAATTTCTTCAATTGTTTTACCTTCTTTAAACAGGTTAAAGCTTACCAACTTTGTATCCTCTTTTGGTTTCTTCTCTTTCTTCACTTCCTGCAAAGGAATTTCTCCCTTATCTACATTGTTTTCGGTGCAATAATCCCTGATAATTTCCAGGATATCGATTCCGAATTGCTCGATTTTTCTGCTTCCCAAACCATTAATCAGCTTTAGAGAAGCAGAGTCGGCAGGTAAATAATTTACCAGTTCGTACAATACTTTTTGAGAGAAGATCATAAAGGGTGGAATTCCCAGTTCTTTTGCCTTTTCAGTTCGGTATGAACGGAGCAGATTAAACACTTTTGGATGTGGTACGTGCTCGAAATCGGTAATTTCTTTGGCCTTCTGCCTGCCCGATGTTTTACTTTTCGAAACCAGCATTTTGGCCCGGGCATCCATAATTCTTTTTACATTGAAACCTTCAAGGCACTCTTCATAGGCAGCAAGTTTGGTTTGTGCCTCTTCTTTTAAATCATCAGTATAACGTTTCAAGCGGCGTTTTACTTCCTTATTATCAACATCAAAATCTGCTTTTTTTAATCCGTCGGCCAAAATGCCCTGCACCTTTTCGCCAAAATAGGCAGCTGCTTTTTTTACACGTTGCTGCAATTCAGGATTTTTATCCACATCGGGTTCCCGTCGCAAATAGCCGGAAATTTGAGAATGAAATTTTGCAGCCACCCCAACTACATCCTTTTGCAGACCGTTGCGAATTTGTTCAACCTGCGATACTGTAATTTCAGGAAAAGAACCCTTATTTTCGCTGATTAGCGTTGAAATGGAACGCACTAAATATTCTTCCCGGTAAAACCGGAATAAGTCGGTAAGCTGTTCCCGCTGAAAGGCCAATCTGGCATCGGTCAGTTCCTTCTCGCCGGGTTGATTTTCTTCAACGTTCTTTATAAATCCACTTACGGTTCCATCATTAATAATACTGCGACTCGCGATTGGAGTTGACAAGACCATCCCCTCCAGTGTTTTACAGCGGCTCAGCGCAACATAAACCTGCCCGTGTGCAAACGAAGCTTCTGCATCGATAATGGCTTTTTCAAAAGTCAGTCCCTGACTCTTATGTATGGTTATAGCCCAGGCCAGTTTCAATGGGATCTGGTTAAAAGCCCCCTCCAGTTCCTCCCTGATTTCGCCGGAATCTTTATCAATGGTGTATTTATAGTTCTCCCATGTTTGTGCTTCTACTTCAATTTCATCCTCTTCACCGGGGCATTGTACACAAATTACATCGTCGCCAATACTTTGCACCTGTCCTATTTTTCCATTATAGAAACGTTTTTCAGGTGCTGAATCATTTTTTACGAACATTACCTGCGCCCCCACTTTTAGTTCCAACTCAAAATTTGTAGGGTACGAATATTCAGGAAATTTACCTTCAACACTTGCCCTAAACACCTTTCTTTTACCGGGTAGTTCGTGCAACTTTGATTCGTTTATGCGTTGCGCGCTAATGTTGTGGGTACAAAGCGTAATATAACCTTCCTCTTCATCAGGAGCAAAACCGGGAATGTGGCGGCTGTTTAATTCCTTACGGGCAGCTTCATCCAGTTTGTTTTCGCGAACCTTATTCAGGAGAGATATAAAATTCTCGTCTTGCTGACGGAATACTTCGGTAAGTTCTATACTCACATAGGGGTATTCCTTTAAAGCCTTACTGCTAAAAAAGAAGGGCGTATCGTACTCGCGCCGAAGCAGTCCCCACTCATCCTGTTTCACTACCGGGGCCAGTTGCTGCAAATCGCCAATCATGAGCAACTGGACTCCTCCAAACGGTTTCTGCCTATTTTTAAAGCGACGCAAAGTTCTATCAATGGCATCCAGAACATCTGCCCGGACCATACTGATTTCATCAATCACCAGCAGGTCGAGTGTGCGCATAATTTTAATCTTCTCTTTGGTGAAACGTTGTTCAGCGCTGTGTTCGCTCTCTTTCCCAATTTGAGGAGCAAATGATAACTGGAAAAACGAATGAATGGTCATACCTCCTGCATTGATGGCAGCAACACCTGTTGGAGCCACCACAATCATTCTTTTTGGCGAACGTTCTTTCAGACTTTTTAAAAAGGTAGTTTTTCCGGTACCGGCTTTCCCGGTAAGAAAAATATTCTGTCCGGTGTATTGAACAAAATCGTAAGCCAGCGTTAATTGTTTGTTGGTTCGCATTATAATTGAGATTGTATTTAATTCTTTTTATTAATCAAGTTTACAGCAACTTTTATCATTACATCTTTTTCTTCCGGTTTGCTAACTGCAATCATTAAAGTTAAAGCCACCAAAGCATTATCGCCTATTCGTTTCTGACCGGTTTCATCAAACAATACCCTGTTTTTATCCATAAAATAAAGAAATATAAAAGCTGCGATACGCTTATTACCATCAGAAAATGAATGATTCTTTGTAATAAAATATAAAAGGTTCGCCGCTTTTTCCTCAATGCTGGGATATAAATCCTCACCCTCGAATGTTTGGTATATTGCAGCTAACGAACTTTTAAATGAGTCATCCTTTTCATTACCGAAAAGGTTGCTATTGCCGTAATATTTTTTAGCTAACTGAATTTGCTGAATGGCTTCTTCATAAGATAACCGATAAATTTCCTTTCCAGAAGTATCACTTATTTCGAGACTTTGATAATCGTATTGATCGAGCAGGTCTAAAGCATAAGCATAATCTGAAATTACTTTTAACAGTGCCTGGCTTTCGTTGCCGGAAAGTTCCTTGTATTTCAAAACATTGCCAAGAATCTTCACCGACTTCTGGAGTTCCTTTAGCTTCTCATTTTGTAGTGCAAGCTGTTTTTCGTTTAATGCATAACCTTTAATCAGGTATTCTTTTAAAATCTTATTTGCCCAAATACGGAATTGGGTGCCACGTTTTGAATTTACACGATAACCAACAGCAACAATAACATCAAGATTATAATATTTAACCTTCCTAAGAACCTCCCTTTCTCCTTCTTTCTGAACTTGTGCAAATTTTGCACAAGTTGCTTCTTCATATAATTCGTTTGACTTATAAATATTGGAGATATGACGTACTATTGATGTTCTATTTGTATCAAATAGCTCTTCCATCTGATATTGATTCAACCAAACCGTCTCATTTTCGAGAATTACCCGAACTTCGGATTGCCCGTTCTCAGTTTTAAATATTTCAATTCCTGATTCACTCATTTGAATAAAAATACAAAAAACTATTTACTTGGCTTCAGCACCAGTTCATCGTACTCACTTCCATCCACAACGGCTTCTATCACAATAGGACCGTCGTTCTCAAATGCCTGAGAAAGTGCTTTTTGGTATGAATCACTGTCAGTTGCCCGAAGCACCGGCACACCGAAATAATGATTTGTTGGATTTTCGGCAGGCAGAGTTAAATCAGTTCCGTAATCGGGATTATAATCCTTTTTACTCTGTTTAATTCTGATGAGAGATAAACTGTTATCGTAAATGACAACAAAAACAACTTTCAGGTTCAAGCGTTTGGCAGTTGCCAGTTCACCCACAGTCATCAGGAACCCACCGTCGCCCATGAGCGCAACAACCGGCAGATCAGGTTTGCTAAGTTTGGCCGCCAAAGCCGCAGGAAGTGCAAATCCCATGCTCGACCAACCATTGGTCATTAATAGGTTGTCGGGTTCAGGAGTAGACCATTGTTGACCTACTAAATGCAAATGTGCTCCCACATCTACAGTTAAAATTCCGTTGGAAGGTAATATTTTACGCAACTCCTGCACCATCGTTAACGGGCCAAATGTTTCGGGGTTCGGTGTCAGCTTCTGAACAATCTCACTCCTATTTTTATCTAAGAAATTTAAATCCCATTTACAGGATTCCTTGTCTGTTTGCAGAAACTCTTTCAACGAATTTTCCAGGTTGCCCATCACGTTAAACACTTCTAAAACCTGCTCTATATCGACATCTGCTTCTTTTGTATCGAAATGAATCAATGGCACTTTAGGCATCCAATCTTCATAATTAAACTCCACCGGATCGTAACCAATCCCAATAACCAGATCAGCCTGAGAATAAACCTTTGCAACGATATTGGAAAGAGCATGAAACAATACCCCAACGTACATAGGATGGTCTTCGGGAAACATCCCTTTTGCCATTGGTGTAAGCACAACCGGTATCTGATATTTTTCGGCAAGTTCAATAACCAACTCTTTTACACCTGCACGAACTGCAGAAAGTCCCACTGCAAGAACAGGTCTTTCACTTTTCTTCCAGAGTTTCTCTATTTTCTTTATTTGCTCTGAAACGAGCGGCGACCATAATTTTTTCTCCAGGCGCAGATAATCTACTTCGGCATTTGTTTTAGTCCCTTCTTCATTACCAATACCGGCCGGAATACCAATATGAACCGGTCCGGGAACGTCTTCGGTTGCAATGCCTTCACCTTTTAGTATTATTTCCTCGGCATTATCAGCATTTAGTCGTGTTGTCCACTTGGTAATTGGGTAAAAAAGCTGTTGATGATTGATATTCATCTGCACCGTTCTGTTCAACAAATTGTCGGGCATCTCATCGGTAAAAGCCAGTAAAGGAGAACGATCGAGAAAAGCACATCCAACACCTGTACTTAAATTGGTTGCCCCGGGGCCAAATGTTCCAAAACAAACACCGGGAATTCCTGTTAATCTGCCACAAACACAAGCCATAAATGCGGCATTGGTTTCATTTCCTGCCAGAATAAAATCAATCCCTTCTTCTTGTCGGAGTGCTTCGATATAATCGATCATGTTACCACTGGGAACACCAAATACAAAACGCACTCCTATCTCTTTCAGGGTGTGGGCAAATATTTGCGCAACAGTTGTCATGAAACAAAGTTAAGAAATCATCTTCTTTAACTCATCAAGATCGAAGTCGGGTTCTGTAATTTGATATTTTGCCTGTAAATAGAATTCATTACGCTTATGCAGCGTTTCATCGATAAATGCAACCAATTCTTCGCGCGATTTCCCTTTTATCAGAGGCCGCTCTGTTTTCGATGATAGAAGTCTGTCGGCTAAAATTCCGGGATGAATATTTAAATAAATGGTTTTGCCGGTTTTATTCATTAAATCGATATTATCGAAAAAGCAGGGTGCTCCTCCGCCTGTTGCAATCACAATATCGGTAAACTCAGAAAGTTCTTCCAGGGCTTTACGTTCCTTTTTCCTGAACTCAGCTTCCCCTTCTTCTGCAAAAATCTGTGGTATGGTTTTACAATTGCGTTCCTCAATATAATCATCCATGTCTACAAACTGTGTCCCCAGGTATTTCGCCAGCCTTCTTCCCAGAGTAGACTTTCCGCATCCCATATATCCTATCAGATAAACTCTCATTCCTTTTTTGTTACAATTTAAAGCCTGAAACTCTCTTTCTAAAACAACGACATTTGACCGGGATCTTCATCATCTTTTTTCGGTCGGGTTATTTCAAACGGCACATCATCAACTTCTGTCTGATCGGGACTATTAGTATCTTCTTCAGATACTTCCTTGTTTTCCTCATGATGATCGTAATCGTCCTTAATAATAGGTTCAATTTCTATAATATTATCCACCTCATAATTACTCAGGCGTTTTCCTTTTGCCTTCCATGATTTTACACCGATAAACTCGGAGACTTCTATAATTTCAGGATCCCGCTCAGCATTTTTACCACCAAAAGTAAGCTCAAGTCTGGGATAATGAACCCATGTAATACTTATTAACTTATTATCATCATTATCACCAATAAAACGAATAAGCTTGCCTTCAGGTTCATCAATCTCAAAACGTTTCACATAATAATATTCATGGTCTGCATCGTAATAAACGACCGAAAGTATTTTCGAATGATTAAATTTCTCAATAATCAGAATATCCTGCCCAAAGTGATTGCTTAAATCGTAATTATATAACTGGAAAGAACCATTCTTATAAATAACCAGTATTTTTTCCTCTCCCGAAAACTCACCCAGATAAGTCCCTCTTTTATCGGCATTTAAACGAAGTACATCTTCATCGAACCAAATTTTTCTTCCTCCTAGGGTTGAAACACCTTTCTCTTTTAAGGTAATTTTATGTACATCGTTTTTGGTAAGAATATTACCCATCGACTGACGACCTTTAATGGCCAACTCTCCCAAATCCTCTTCGAAAATCAATTTTTTCAAACGCGGTTTGGGTTTTAAAACAACCCTCAAAACTTCGGCTTCACCATTCGGATTTGCTGAAAAATATACGATCCTCGAGCCTTTGGTTTCTTTCGTCAAATTGTACTCTTTGTCGCGCGTAACTCCGGTAACAAAAAAGCGTTTCATGTAAAAGAAACCCGATTCGCCATCTTTGTACACCACATTATAAATTGTACGTTTATCGTTTTTCTTGAATACGGCAAGGTGCAGAATATTTTTCCCAATAAACGCCTTATCAGTCACTTTGGTAATGAAATAAGAGCCATCGCGCCGGAAAATAATAATATCGTCGATATCAGAACAGTCGCAAACAAATTCGGCCTTTTTCAACGAAGTTCCCACAAAACCTTCTTTGCTATCAAGATAAAGCTTTTCGTTTTTGACTACTACTTTTGTAGCCACAATATTTTCGAAACTGCGAATTTCCGTCTTTCGTTCGCGCCCTTTGCCATATTTTGTTTTAAGGTGCCTGAACCACTTTATGGTATAAGGAACAATATTTTCTATATTATGTACAACTTCTGCTATTTCATCTTCAATGGCTTTTAGCAGATCGTTGGCTTTGTCCTTGTTGAATTTCAGGATTCGGGCCATACGAATTTCCATCAGTCGCAAAATGTCTTCGCGTGTTACTTCGCGGTGTAGTTTGGGTTTCCATGGCTCCAGGCGATTGTCGATATGAGCAATTGCCATGTCCATATTTTCAGAATCCTCAAACTTTTTATCCTTATAAATTCTTTCTTCAATAAATATTTTCTCGAGCGATGAAAAATGCCATTGCTCTTCGAGTTCCGCCTTTTTAATTTCCAACTCCAACTTTAACAGTTGCAATGTACTGTCGGCAGAACGTTTCAGAATTTCTGTTACACCAATAAAATGCGGTTTGTCGTTTTCGATAATGCAGGCATTTGGAGAAAGCGAAACCTCGCAATCGGTAAAGGCATAAAGGGCATCAATGGTTTTATCAGACGAAACTCCTGAAGCCAGGTGAACCAGAATCTCCACATCCTGTGCTGTATTATCGTCGATCTTTTTAACCTTTATTTTTCCCTTATCGTTGGCTTTGATAATCGATTCAATAAGACTCGAGGTAGTTTTCCCGTATGGAACTTCTGTGATCACCAGTGTCTTATTATCGCGTTTCTCGATGGAAGCCCTAACCTTAACAGAGCCACCACGAACGCCATCGTTGTATTTGCTGAAATCGGCAGAACCGCCGGTCGGGAAATCAGGGTACAATTCAAAATCCTCGCCCTTCAGGTATGAAACAGAAGCATCGAGCAATTCCAAAAAGTTATGCGGGAACATTTTTGACGCCAATCCAACTGCAATTCCGTCAACTCCCTGTGCGAGCAGTAAAGGAAATTTTACGGGAAGTGTAACCGGTTCCTTTTTTCTTCCGTCGTAAGATAGTTTCCATTCTGTAGTTTTTGGATTGAAGAGAACTTCAAGAGCAAATTTTGTAAGTCGGGCCTCGATATATCGGGGAGCAGCAGAACCGTCGCCGGTTAAAATATTCCCCCAGTTTCCCTGCGTATCGATCAGTAATTCTTTTTGCCCAAGCTGTACAATTGCATCGCCAATGGAAGCATCGCCATGCGGGTGGTACTGCATGGTTTGCCCGATAATGTTGGCCACTTTATTATAACGGCCATCATCCATCTCTTTCATGGCATGCATAATACGACGCTGCACCGGTTTTAACCCATCGTTAATGTATGGCACAGCGCGTTCCAGAATCACATAAGAGGCATAATCGAGGAACCAGTTGCGGTACATCCCCGACAAATAGGTTACTTCCTCTTTTATGCTTTTATCTTCGTCCGAAATTTCTTCGTAATTTAAATTCTCTTCTGACATTCTTTCTCCTGAAATTATCGTGTTTCCCTGTTCGGGAATATCTTCATCTAAGCAACTTCGTCTTTCTCAACATACAGGTTGTCGATAATAAACTCCTGTCGGTCCGGGGTATTTTTCCCCATGTAGTATTCTAACATTTGTGCTACCGATTCATGTTTTTTCATCTGTACCGGATCGAGACGTATATCATCACCAATAAAATTTTTAAACTCATCGGGAGAAATCTCTCCCAGCCCTTTAAACCGGGTTATTTCGGGTTTCCCCCTTAACTTATTGATGGCTTTTTCTTTTTCTTCTTCCGAATAACAGTAATACGTTTTCTGCTTGTTACGCACCCTGAAAAGAGGCGTTTGTAAAATATACACATGTCCTTTTTTTACCAGGTCAGGGAAAAACTGCAGGAAGAAGGTTATCAATAAAAGTCGAATATGCATTCCGTCAACATCGGCATCGGTTGCCACTATTACCCGGTTATAACGCAATTCTTCCAAACCTTCCTCAATATTTAAGGCCGCCTGCAACAGATTAAATTCTTCGTTTTCGTACACAACCTTCTTGGTTAAACCAAAAGTATTCAAAGGTTTACCTCTCAAACTGAATACTGCTTGTGTGTTCACATTGCGCGATTTTGTAATAGAACCACTTGCCGAATCACCCTCGGTAATAAAAATGCTGGATTCTTCTTTTCTGTCATCTTTATCGTTAAAATGAATACGGCAATCGCGCAACTTTTTATTATGCAGGTTTGCTTTTTTAGCCCGCTGTTTTGCCAGTTTCTTAACCCCCGAAATTGCTTTTCGTTCGCGTTCCGATTCAACAATCCGTTTTAAAAGAACCTCGGCTGTTTCGTGGTTTTTATGCAAGAAATTATCCAGCTCCTTTTGAAGGAAATTTGCAACATGAGCCCTCACAGAAGGTCCGTCAGGGCCAATATCTTTTGAACCAAGTTTGGTTTTGGTTTGCGATTCAAAAACAGGCTCTTCGACTTTAATGCTAACGGCTGCCACAATTGACGCCCGAATATCGGACGGATCAAAATCTTTCTTGTAAAACTCCCTGATCGTTTTCACTAAAACTTCTCGAAAAGCCTGTAGGTGTGTCCCACCTTGTGTTGTATGTTGGCCGTTAACAAATGAATAATAATCTTCGCCATACTGGTTACCATGCGTGATGGCAACCTCGATATCCTCTCCTCTTAGATGTATAATTGGGTAAATTGGGTCGTGATTCATGTTTTCTTCCAGCAGGTCGCGCAAACCGTTCCGCGAATAAAAGCGTTCGCCATTAAACTCAATGGTGAGGCCTGCATTCAGGAAAGTATAATTTTTCATCATATTCACGATATAATCGCTCATATAACGATACTTTTTAAACACGCTTCCATCAGGGACAAAGGTTACCTGCGTTCCATTTTCCTCTTCTAATCCCTGAAAATCTTTTTCTCCGGTTTTAATTCCTTTGCTGAAATAAACTTCTTTGGCAACTCCCTCGCGAACTGCCTTTATTGTAAAATCTGAAGAAAGAGCATTCACTGCTTTGATACCAACACCATTCAATCCAACAGATTTTTTAAAAACCTTGTTATCGTATTTGGCACCGGTATTCATTTTACTGGCAACATCAACCAGCTTTCCTAAAGGAATACCCCGGCCAAAATCGCGAATTGTAACCTGATCCTGATCGACATTAACGGTGATCTTTTTCCCGAATCCCATCATAAATTCATCAATGGAATTATCCATCACCTCTTTCAAAAGAACATATATACCATCGTCGGCTGAAGTACCGTCACCCAACTTCCCAATGTACATCCCCGGACGTCTCCGAATATGCTCCTGCCAATCTAATGTTTTAATTGCACCTTCGTCGTAATTTGCACTCATATAACTTTCTCCTGAATCAGTCGGCCATTTTATGGCTTATCCCCGTTATTCACCATTATTTAAACTCTGGAAATAGATTCCGGCACAGAGAATTCCGAAATTTACCTCATTGTGACAAATATAACTAAATCATCAACTTTTTAGCAGCTTTCGCGGCCAGTTTAACTAACAATTCACAGTTGAAAAATATTGGATAAGTCCTTTATATTTTAAGGCAAAGAAGCAACGAAAGACAGTGGCGAAGGCAAACATAAAAAGGTAGAAAGTTGTCACAATTCGCACCAGATTCAACTGCTTTTTACTAAACATTAAACAGCACTATTTTTCGGGTTAACCGATCAGATAATTCCCATTTTTCGCATCAGGAAAGTAGCATTCATGGTTCGGGTAACTCCTTCTGAAAGCTTATAGTCGAAAATCAGTTCGTCGTTTTCAATTCGTATCTCAAAACACCTGTTCGAAACATGATCTGGATACTCCGTTTCCATCTCACTTAACTTCAAATCATGGGTTGCGATCAAAGAAACAGCTTTTAATTCAACTAATTTCCGGATCAACTCCTGCGAGCCATTCAGCTTGTCAACAGAATTGGTTCCTTTCAACATTTCATCCAGGATTACGAAAATACGCTCTCCGTTCTGCAAGCAGTCTAGTACACCTTTAATTCGCTTTAATTCGGCAAAAAAGTACGATTCATCATTCAACAGCGAATCGGTGGTTCGCATATTGGTATAGATATCGATTGGTGATAGCTGCATCTTATCTGCACAAACAGGGGCGCCAGTCTCTGCCAAAATCAGATTAACACCAACTGTTCGCAAGAATGTACTTTTACCGGCCATATTTGCACCGGTTACAATCATTACCTTCGACAACCCGGATATTTCAAAATCGTTACAAATCCTTTTATTCGCTTTCAACAACGGATGCCCAAGACTACTGGCTTGATAGATAAAATCACTATCCACTATCTCAGGAAATACAAAATCCGGGTGATTACCGGCATAATTTCCAAGACTGACCAACACATCTGTTTCTGCAATAACATCGAGCCACTGAGCCAATTTTTGATGATTATTCCGATGCCACTCCCAAAGTTTATATACACACCTTATATCCCACAAAAAAATTCCGTTAAGAGCAACGCCTACCAATATATTCTGGCGATATTCAAATTCTTTAACCAGGCTTTTCAGTTGCTTAAAAAGATTGCTGGCCGATGGGTTCAGAACCTCATTTTGCAAGCGAACTAAATATTCTGATTTAAATTTTCGGCGTTCGAGAATGTGCAACAGTTGCATATATTTCGACAGCAATTCTGACTTTCTTCCAAAAAACAGAAAATACTGATTGATCCTTTGCCAAAAGAAATACATCAATATAAATTGAACTGATGCAAATAAGACAAGGAAAAGATAATTGCCCCAAAAAGTCGGGATTACTGACAAAACGGTGATAATGGGCAAAATCCGGATCAACCATTTCACTCTTCCCGGATGATTCAATCCAAGTTCCATGCCCGACCACGACTTTATTTCTTTACTTTGAGCCTCGGTTTCATTAAAAAGATTTCCGTTGGCCCTGAACTCAAGACGCCAGTCAGGAATTTCGGACAATTCTTTTACGGCCTCCTGACGCTGGCATATTTCTTCCCGGCTTTTTGAAGGCTTAATCAACCAGGTCGCCAACTTCTGCCGTCCTCCAATGGTTGTTGTTCGGTTTAAAAATTGAAACAAGGAACCACGTCCAAACAAATCGAGATCGTACGAAAAAAAATGTTGGGTGTTCAAAAATTCTTTTCCATCCTGGAAATGCAGAAAAGAATGTTTCAAAGCCTTTTGTTCGTCCTCAACCAGTTTCTTCAGCACCTCCAGTTTCTGCTTTTGTTTGTCGAGTTTCAGATTCTTCTTCACCAAAAAGAAAAAAAGGCAAACAAAAGCAAACATTAAAAGCCACACAAACCAATGCCAGCCAAAAATTACAGGAGAAACAATTACGGCTAAAAAAGACAAAAGTCGATACCAGGTAAAACGCTTTAATTTTGAAGACACATTTTGAAATTCAACAGAATACGTTTCAAATTTATCGGCATAATACTCAGTATATTTATTCATTTACAAATAATTGTAACGATGAAGAATAAAAGTAACAATAAAAACCGTAAGCAACAGAACTCCAAAAACCAACCATACGACCCCTGCATGATCTTTTAGCATATGTGTTTTTTCAATTTTGGGAGAACGCGCATAAAAGAAATGATTCTCGATAAACATAGTAAGCTTAAAAAACAATACTCCCAAAAGCCATCCTTGCAAAGCGCCCCCAATCAAATCGGTTGGATAATGCACCCCTGCATATATCCGCGAGTAACAAAACATGAGCGACCATAAAAGCAACAAAAAGTAATAACTGCGACTTTTAAAAATCCGGGAAGTAAATACAAGGATAGCTACCGAATTTGCTGCATGAGAAGAAACAAATCCGTACAAGCCACCTTTGCGCAGTACATTATGCACCATATCGGCAATGGCAGGTTCGTACACCGGGCGGAAACGCTGAACTGTTTCTTTTATCAATACCGAAAACTGGTCGCTGGCAGCAATTAATAAGGCCAGCGAAAATATGATCAGAATAGCTTTGGCACGGTAATTCTTAACAATGTAAAACAAAATTATAGCATAAAACGGGAACCACGTCTCTTTGCGTGTTACCATTAACATAATAGTATCCCAGAAGTCATTATGGAAGCTGTTCAGATATAAGAACAACTCCTTATCCATCTCAAGTATTTTGTGTAAGAGTTCCATTAACTATTTAAAATCTCCCAGATCTTATCTTTTAAAGGTTGGATATTTTTACCGGTTACCGATGAGAAAAACATATGTGGAATATCTCCCAACTCGGCACTGATTTCTTTCATTAACTCCTCGTCGAGCATATCGGCCTTACTAATTGTTAAAAACCGTTCCTTATCCAAAAGTTCAGGGTTATACTTTTCCAGCTCGTTCAACAGGATATTGTATTCTTTTAAATGATCTTTGCTATCGGCCGGAACCATAAACAGCAACATCGAATTTCGTTCAATATGACGTAAAAAACGAAGCCCCAAACCACGTCCTTCATGAGCTCCTTCAATAATTCCAGGAATATCGGCCATTACAAACGAACGTTGTTCGCGGTGCCCCACAATTCCAAGATTTGGAACCAGAGTAGTAAAATGATATTCTGCAATTTTGGGTTTTGCAGCTGAAACTACCGATAAAAGTGTAGATTTTCCCGCACTCGGGAATCCCACCAAACCAACATCGGCAAGAACTTTCAGCTCAAGTATTTTCCAACCTTCCTCGCCTTCTTCACCCGGCTGGGCGTAACGTGGAGTTTGATTGGTAGCAGTTTTAAAATGGTCATTTCCAAGGCCACCTCTACCACCTTTTACCAAAACTTTTCGTTCGCCGTGTTCTGTTATCTCAAAAAGAAACTCACCGGTTTCCACATCTCGGGCAATGGTTCCCAGGGGCACTTCAAGTATAATATCTTCACCGTCGGCTCCATGACTTCTTTGTTTCCCACCAGATTCTCCGTTACCGGCTTTAATATGCTTCCGGTATTTCAAATGCAAAAGAGTCCACATATGAGAATTCCCTTCGAGAATTACGTGTCCGCCACGTCCACCGTCACCTCCATCGGGGCCTCCAAAGGCCACATATTTTTCGCGCCGCAAATGAGCTGAACCGGAACCTCCGTCTCCAGACTTACAAAAAATTCTTACGTAATCAACAAAATTTGATTCAGCCATTTTATCGTTTTTAAATCACACTATTATTTCCTAAAAGACAGGAATCTTCGGACAAATGTCTAAAGATTCCTGTCTTGTTCCGACAGTTGAAATTTCTTTTATTTAGAGTTTTTCAACTACATCTTTCAGCCTGCCGGCGATCTCTTTAATAGTACCCATTCCCTCAATATCGTAATGTTTACCCTGAGGTTTGTAATACTCGATTAAAGGAAGCGTTTTTTCGTTATAAACGTTAATCCGGTTTTCAATGATCGATTGATTTTGATCATCGGCCCTACCGGAAATTTTACCACGATTTAACAGGCGGTTAATCAATTCCTGCTTTTCAACCTGTAAACAAAGCATTCCCGAAATAGGTGTTCCGTTTTCGTTGAGCAACACGTCCAATTCTTTGGCCTGATCAACAGTACGCGGGAAACCATCGAAGATAAAACCTTTGGCTTCCTGGTTGCTTTCCAGCTTCGATTTGATCATTCCAATAACCACGGCATCGGGTACTAATTCTCCTTTATCCATAAAACTTTTGGCCTCCAGCCCAAGTTGAGTTCCGGCAGCTATTTCGCTTCTCAGCAAGTCTCCGGTTGATAAATGAATCAATCCAAATGATTCGATAAGAAATTCAGCCTGCGTTCCTTTCCCTGCTCCGGGAGGTCCAAACAAAACAAGATTCAGCATAATTTTTGGTGTATTTTAAAATTAAACAACAGAATATATATCTAATAAATTTCGTCCGTATCCATCATAATCCAAACCGTAACCAACAATAAAATCATTCGGAATTTCCATCCCCACATATTTTAATTCCACTTCTTTCTGAAGGGCATCGGGTTTGAGCAAAAGTGATGCCACCATTACCTCTTTCGGATTCATTTTTGCCAATTGTTCCTGTATATTATTAATGGTAATTCCGGTGTCTACAATATCTTCTAACACAACTACAGTTCGTCCCTCAATCCCTTCGTTTAAACCGATAAGCTGTTTAACTTTTCCGGTTGTTGAATCGCCCTGATATGAAGCCAGTTTTACAAACGATATTTCCGCTTCAACAAAATCGATTCTCTTGAAAAGCTCGGTTGCAAACATAAAAGAACCATTCAGAATACATAGAAACAATGGATTTTTGTCTGCAAGTTCCTTATTCATTTTATCAGCCATTTGTTCAACAACCGAACGAATTTTTTCATAAGGGATAAATAGCTCAAACTCTTTATCCAGAACTTTCACTCTCTTCATCTATAACTTTGATTTTTATTAATAGCTAATTTGCTGTATTTTCGCATTGAAAATAAAAGGTACAAAGTAACAAATAAATTATAAAACATGACTCCAAAAGTTAGTATAATTATGGGTAGTACATCCGATATGGGTGTAATGGAAAAGGCAGCCAAATTGTTCGACGAATTTGAAATTCCTTTTGAGATTAATGCGCTGTCGGCACATCGTACTCCGGAAGAAGTTGAACGTTTTGCCAAAGGAGCCAAAGACCGTGGCATAAAAGTTATTATTGCCGGTGCTGGTATGGCAGCACATTTACCGGGTGTTATTGCAGCCATGACTCCGCTTCCTGTAATTGGTGTTCCAATTAGTGCGAGTCTTTCCGGAATTGATTCCATTCTGGCTATTCTTCAAATGCCTCCGGGTATACCTGTTGCTACAGTTGCTGTAAACGGAGCAATGAATGCTGCAATTCTGGCTGCACAAATGATGGCTACGGGCGACGAAGCTTTGATGCAAAAATTAATCGAATACAAAGAAAACCTGAAACAAAAAATTGTTAAAGCCAATGAGGAGTTGGCGGAGGTTAAGTTCAAGTTTAAGACGAACTAATTTTTAACAAAATATTTTGTAACTTTAAAGAGGTATGTTATAGCAACATACCTCTTTTTGTATGCAAAAGCCCTTCGATATACTGCTTGTATTCTTAGTATTCCCGATCTTCACATTTGGCTCGGGAAATTATTATTCAGGAGCCCGTTCCACTGCCCTTTCCAATGCTTTTGTTACAATTAACGACACATGGAGCACATTTCATAACCAGGCAACGCTGGCACAAATGCACTCTTTTTCCGCCGGAATTTATTTCGAATCGAGATTTCTGATGGATGAACTCTCACTGGCTGCCGGTTCTGTTGTTCTTCCGGTTAAAGCAGGGACTTTTGGACTCGCTTTTTCGCAATTTGGAGAAGGAAGCTACAAACAGCATAAAATAGGCGTTTCATTTGCAAAAAAACTTTCCAGTCGTTTAAATGCGGGGATTCAGCTCAACTATTTTTCCAATCGTTATCCTGAAAATGACGGAGCTTTTGGCTTTGCCACTTTCGAAGGTGGATTTACCTACCTTGCCACAGAAGAATTTACTTTTGGCGCCCACATGTTTAATCCTATCAAAAACGGAATTCAGCTTCCACAGGGGAAACAAAAAATGGAAACGATTTACAGGTTTGGAGGGCATTATCGGTTTTCTGACATGGTTTTACTAAGCATGGAAGCACAGGCAACTTCAGAAAAACCTGTTGCAATTAAAGCAGGATTGGAATTTTCGCCGGCAAAAGAACTTTTTATACGATTTGGCGTTTCAGGGCGCCCGGTCCAATATACAGCAGGATTCGGTTATTCATTTAATAGAATAACTACCGACATTGCTTTTTGCTACCATGGCAACCTTGGAATTACACCGGCAATTTCCATTCAAATAAAACTTTAATGAGAAGACTGGAAAGACATATTGCCCTTTTTATTCTTTGGAGTTTTCCATTAACCGTGTTAGCACAGGAGACAAAACCGGATGCAATTATAGAGTCGATCATTGAATCGCATCTCGAAAATCTGGAAGAAGGAACAGACGTTGCCTTAATAATCGAAGACCTCGAGAATCTGGCTGAGAATCCCATAAACATTAATGCCACATCGGCAGATGAACTTGCGCGGCTATATATTCCCGATAACATTCAGATTAATAAACTGCTTGATTATATAAAAACCTATGGCCCGGCTTACTCCATTTATGAACTAAATACAATTGATGGTTTCAACCCGGAAATATTAAAAAAGATGGAGCCATTTATCTGGTTTGGTCCGAAGAGTGAAGCCAATCGGTCTTTCCGGGATGAATTAAAATATGGGAAACACCAAATACTGAGCCGTGCATTGGGAACCATGCAAAAAGCACGTGGATATTTAGCTCGCGAAGATGGATCAGTTCCATACGAAGGAAACCGTTTCAGATATTACTCCCGCTATAGTTTCGAGGTGAGAAATAAACTGTCGGTTGGAATAACCGCCGAAAAAGATCCGGGAGAGGCATTTTTTAAAGGATCCAACAAACACGGTTTCGACTACTATTCGGGCCACGTAAGTTTTAAACTCAATAATACAGTGGAAAACATTTCTGTTGGAGATTTTGTGGTTCGCTCCGGACAAGGTTTGGTTTTGTGGCAGGGCTACACGAACGGGAAATCGGAGGACATAATGGCGATTACAAAAAATGGACAGGGAACAAGAGGCTACACTTCGGTGGATGAAAACTTATTTTTCAGAGGAATTTCCACCTTGTTAAACTTTGGTGATGCCAAACTCAATCTGTTTTATTCCAATAAAAAATCGGATGCAAACCTGGTAACCAGCGAAAGTAAAGGAGAATATTTCACCAGTCTTCAAACCTCGGGTTATCATCGTACCACTGGAGAGATTGAAGATGAAAAATCGGTGATCAACAAAAATTGGGGCGGATTTTTAACATGGAATTTTCAAAACTTAAAAGTTGGCGGCACATTTGTTTACCAGAAATTCAATGTTCCTTTTTACAGAACCGATCAGCTTTACAACCTTTTCAGGTTTGAAGGAACAGAAAATTATACGACCGGGATCGATTACCTGTGGAACAAAGGCAGACTTCGCCTTTTTGGGGAAGCAGCGATGTCGAAATCAAAAGGGAAAGCCATAACCCAGGGGATGATTACACGCCTCAATGACCAGTTAAGTTTCTCGGCTCTTTTCCGGCACTTCGATAAAAATTACCATGCACTTTGGGCAAATACCTTTGCAGAAGCCGGCAACATAAGCAATGAATCCGGACTCTATTTAGGCACCCGTTTTCTGCCGGCCAAACACGTAACACTCTCTGCGTATTCCGATATTTATCAATCGAGCTGGGTTAATTATTCAACTGCCGGTCCTGCCCGGTCGTGGGATATTTTTGCGCAGGCCAGTTTTCAAGTTTCTGAAAAATTCAGTTTTTATACCCGTTTTAAAAACGAAGAGAAAGAACAAAAATTTAAGAAAGACCGGCGATACGTAAATCTTCCGGAGCGAATACAAAAACTGCGGTTGCATTTTCAATACAAACCAAATGAAATAATTACTTTAAAATCGAGGATTGAACACGTGTACTACAAAGGCCAGGAAACAGAAAACGGTTTTTTGATTTTTCAGGACATACAATTTTCACCGCTTAAATTTCCTGTCGACCTTTCTGCTCGTCTTGCCTGGTTCGATACAGAAAGTTATAATTCAAGAATTTATGCCTACGAAAATGATATATTATACACGTTTTCTATTCCGGCATATTATGGACGAGGATTCAGAACTTATTTGAATTTGAAATACGAAATAACAGATAAGTTGGATTGCTGGGCAAAAATTTCTAACACTCATTACACCGATCGCGAAATCATTAGTTCGGGGCATAACGAAATCCAGGGGAATAATAAAACAGAGTTAAAATTTCAGCTTCGGTTGAAATTCTGACTTTGAATGTGTTACTTTACCGAGTTAAAAAAAACGGAATGGTTACATATAATTTCGACGATATTCGTCCTTATTACGACAAAGAAGTAAAAGCCAAAATGCGCCAACTCATCAAAGATCCTGTTTTTGACGAGGTGTTGCTCCACATGTTTAAGAACCGGCCAAAGGTTGAAATGGTAAAATTCCAGCTTCGAAGAGTGAGCAGTATCAAACAACTGCAAGGGGTGTTTATTTACGACCTTCTACATTGGCTTGTTGACAAAACTTCAAATGGATTGCAGTGTACAGGGCTTGAAAAACTGGACAAGAAAAAACCATATCTGTTTATTTCCAATCATCGTGATATCATTCTGGATGCCGCACTGTTAAATGTTCTGATTTTTGAATACGGGATGAATACTACACAAATAGCAATTGGCGACAACCTGTTGCTGTACAAATGGATAGAACACACCGTAAAACTGAATCGTGCTTTTATTATTAAAAGAAGTCTTCCGCCGCGCGACCTGATGATGGCATCGAAAAAAGTTTCTGCTTTCATCCGCAAATCAATAACCGAAGATCATTTGTCGGTTTGGATCGCACAGCGAGAAGGACGTACAAAAGACGGTTTCGACAAAACACAGGATAGCGTTCTGAAAATGCTGAACATGAGCAACAAAGGCGGAATTTCTGACGGATTCAACGAACTGAATGTTGTCCCTGTTTCAATCTCTTACGAAATTGAGCCTTGCGGTTTGGCAAAAATGAAAGAGCTGATAAAAAAAGAACATTACGGTCAGAAAAAAACCAGCAAGGACGACCTGAAAAGTATGTCGATGGGTATGTTTACACCAAAAGGAAGGATGCGTTTTGCTTTTGGAGATCCTATTGAAACTCACTTTCAGATTACCAAAAACAACGAAGAGCGAAATAAATACATTAAAGACCTGGCCGAATTAATAGACGCACAGATATATAAAAACTTCAAACTATGGCCCAACAATTATGTGGCCTACGATATGTTAATGCAGGAACACCGCTTTAAAGGGAAGTACACCGAAGAAGAAGAAAAAAGGTTTAGGATGATGGTTGAGCAGGCCAACATTCATATCGATTATCCGATTACCGATATTACTGAACGGTTTCTTAAAATTTATGCCAACCCTGTTATTAACAAACTAAAAGTGACCGATTTATAAATGCAATCAATTATCTGGGACTGGAACGGAACGTTACTTGACGATCTTGATTTTTGTATTTCTACGATTAATATTCTGCTGAAGGAACGCGGACTAAAACTATTAACCCGCGACTCGTACAAAGAAGTTTTTTCGTTCCCAGTAAAAGACTATTACGAGGCTATCGGTTTCGATTTTAACAAAGAAGATTTTGCTGTTCCGGCCCGCGAATTCATAGATATTTATGATGCTGGCGTTAAAGATTGCTCGTTGCACAAATCTGCTGTCGAAATTCTTTCTTTCTTTCAGAAAAAAGGAGTCAGACAATTTGTACTGTCTGCAATGAAACAAAATATGCTGGAAGAAACTTTAAAACATCAGGGTATTTTCGATTATTTTGAAGGAATTGCCGGTTTGAACGATCACTATGCAGTTTCAAAAATTGAACGGGGCAAGCAACTCATCGGGCAGTTCAACATAAACAAAACAAAAGCAACTATTATTGGCGACACGCTTCACGACTGGGAGGTAGCACAGCAACTTGGCACCGATTGTATATTAATTGCCGACGGACACCAATCAGAAGAAAGGCTTCACACATCTGGGGTGCAAGTACTAAAGGGATTACAGAATTTAATGGAATTACACGACTAAAAAATATCTCGTTTTTTTATGTCGCGCACAAACAACTGAAGATTCGTCTTCCCCCTGTACTCATTTTCATTTATTGAATAACAAACGTCAAACGGCGATCCCGAAGTGATAACATCGTACGCGTCAGACTGATTAAATGCAATACCCGGGAAAATACCTGAATTTACATCCGGTTCCACAAGATCGAGTTTCAGATGCTCCTGATTTTTTCCTACCAGACGACTGGTACCGGCATCAAAAACATCTTCTGTTATAAAAATCGGTGTCATGTTATGTGGACCAAACGGAGCAAACTGTTTCAATATCCTGTAAAAACGCGGAGTAATCTCGCTAAGCGTAATTTTAGCATCAACTTCAATGGTTTGAATCTGCTGTTTATCGGTAATCTGGCTGGTAACGATCTCTTCGAAACGGCGCCTGAACTCAGGAATATTTTCAATTTTCATGGTGAGCCCGGCAGCAAACATGTGTCCTCCATACGATTCCAGCAAGTCGCTGCACTGCCCGATTGCTTCGTACAAATCGAAATCGCGAACCGAGCGTGCCGAACCTGTAGCCAAACCATTCGATTCAGTTAAAATAATGGTAGGGCGGTAGTAATGTTCTGTAACCCTCGAAGCTACAATTCCAACAACACCTTTGTGCCAGTCGCGGTTATACAGAACCGTACTGTTCATCTCTTTCAACTCAGGGCTGTTTTCGATGGTATCGAGCGCTTCCTGGGTTATATCGCGGTCGAGTGTTTTCCTGATTTCATTAAACGAATCGATTTCTTCACCCAGCAGATCCGATTTATCTTCGTCGGTGGAAACCAATATCTGAACCGATTTTTTACCGTGCTCAATCCTTCCTGACGCATTCAATCGAGGACCAATCTTAAAAACAATGTCACTGATAGTAATTTCAGTACCATTGATACCTGCAAAATTTATAATTGTCTGTAACCCGATACCCGGATTCGAATTCAGTTTCTTTAAACCATAATATGCCAGCACCCTGTTCTCTCCGGTAATGGGGACAATATCAGCAGCAATACTTACCGCAACAAGGTCGAGAAGATCATAAAGTTCCTCGTATTCAACTTCATTCTTTATACAAAAAGCCTGAAGCAGTTTAAAACCTACACCACATCCCGACAGCTCTTTATAAGGATATTCACAATCGGTACGTTTCGGATCCAACACTGCCACAGCATCCGGAATTTTATCATCAGGATTATGGTGATCGCAAATAATAAAATCCACACCCAGTTCTTTGGCTTTTGCAATTTTTTCTACAGCTTTAATTCCACAATCAAGAGCAACTACCAGCGAAAATCCATTTTCAACTGCATAATCGATACTCTTGGGAGAAATACCATAACCTTCGCTGTATCTATCCGGAATATAATAAACAATATTGTTGATACGCTGCTTTAAAAACAGGTACATCATGGCAACCGAAGTGGTTCCGTCAACATCGTAATCGCCATAAACAATTACTTTTTCCTGCTTTTCGATGGCTCTTTCAAGGCGTTCAACCGCTTTGTCCATATCCTTCATTAAAAAAGGATCGTGCAAATCGCTGAGCCGGGGACGGAAGAATGCTTTTGCCTCGGAATATGTTTTAATATCTCGTTGCACCAGCAACCGGGCTATCACCATATTCACATTCAACGCCGCTGAAAGGTGTTTCACCTCGTTTTGGTCGCCTTGTTTTTTTAAGTTCCAGATTTTTTCCATGCCGCGTTTCGTGTTTTTCAAGCCGTGAATTGGCAAAGATACAAAATGCCGCTTCATATTAAAATGAAACATCCACTCTCAAGGTTATTTTTTATTTGTTTCGTATTGACAACTCCAATTACAACCAAGTAGTTTTATTATCTTTGCGCAAATTTTTAATCAAGGTGATTTCACCGTCCTGTCCTCCTTAGGGAGGAATTCTTTTTAAGAAAGGTTACAGACAAAATTTGGGGAGACACGAAAATAAAGAAAATTAAAAATGAGTATTCAGGAATTAAGCGAACAAGAGATTATCAGAAGAAATTCGTTGCAAAAACTGCGCGAACTGGGCATAGAGCCTTACCCTGCTGCACAATACCATGTAAATACGAACACCAAAGAGATAAAAGACAAGTACAAGGAAGAGGAGAAGAACTTTCAGGATGTGGTAATTGCAGGCCGTATTATGAGCCGCAGAATTATGGGGAAAGCAGCGTTCGCTGAGCTCCAGGATCACGAAGGACGTATCCAGATTTATGTGAACCGCGACGAGGTTTGTCCCGGCGAAGATAAAACCATGTATAACGAAGTATTTAAAAAACTTCTCGACATTGGTGATATTATCGGAGTAAAGGGTTTTGCCTTTATTACACAAATGGGCGAATTAACCGTACACGTAAAAGAATTTACTGTTCTGAATAAATCGTTGCGCCCTCTACCTATTGTAAAAGAAAAAGACGGTAAAACTTTCGATGCATTTACCGATCCTGAACAACGTTATCGCCAGCGTTATATCGATTTAATTGTAAATCCTGATGTAAAAGACACATTTAAAAAGCGCACGATTATTTACAATACCATGCGCCAAATGTTTAACGAATATGGCTACCACGAGGTGGAAACACCAATTCTTCAGCCGATTCCGGGTGGTGCAGCGGCACGTCCGTTCATCACACACCACAACGCACTGAACATGCCGCTTTACATGCGTATTGCCAACGAGCTTTACCTTAAACGGCTGATTGTGGGTGGTTTTGAGGGCGTTTACGAATTTGCCAAAGATTTCCGTAACGAGGGAATGGACCGCACCCATAATCCTGAGTTTACGGTTATGGAAATTTATGTGGCTTACAAAGACTATAAGTGGATGATGAGTTTCACCGAAGAAATTTGTGAGCGGGTAGCAATGGCTTTACACGGTACAACCAAAGTTCAGCTGGGCGACAATATTATCGATTACAAAGCGCCTTATCCACGCGTGACCATGGCAGAAGCCATTATGGAATTTACCGGTTACGATATTAACGGCAAGTCGGAAGCAGAGCTTCGCGAAATTTGCGACAAGCTGGAAATTGAAAACGACGAAACCATGGGTAAAGGAAAACTGATTGATGAAATTTTCGGTGAAAAATGTGAAGGCAATTATATTCAACCAACTTTCATTACCGACTACCCGGTTGAGATGTCGCCGCTTACCAAAAAACACCGCGACAACCCGGAACTGACCGAGCGTTTCGAATTGATGGTAAACGGGAAAGAGCTGGCAAATGCTTACTCCGAGCTGAACGACCCGATCGATCAGCGCGAACGTTTCGAAGACCAATTAAAGCTTTCAGAAAAAGGTGACGACGAGGCTATGTTTATCGACCAGGACTTCCTTCGTGCACTGGAATACGGAATGCCACCTACTTCTGGAATGGGAATCGGGATGGACCGTCTGACCATGTTTATGACGAACAGCCCGTCGATCCAGGATGTGCTTTTCTTCCCGCAAATGAAGCCGGAGAAAAAAGCCGTTGAACTGAGCGAAGACGAAAAAGCTGTTTTCGAATTACTTAAAGAGGAATCTCCTGTTGAATTACCTACCTTAAAAGAAAAGGCAGGGTTAAGCAACAAAAAATGGGATAAAGCAATTAAAGGACTTACCGGCAAAAAAGTGGCCAAGGTTGAAAATACAGATGCCGGATTGCTGGTGACTGCTCTATAAGGGAAAAGCCTAAAGTAAAAATATATGAGCCTCTTCGATTTTCGGAGGGGCTTTTTTATGGGATACTAAATATTTGATACGATTGATACTTGATAAAAATTGAGGTTTTTTGTTCTGGGTGCCATTTATATCTTATTACTCTTCTTTCTATTACATGATTCACACAATAATTGAATATTCCTTGCAGTATTTGCACCTCCTTTGGAAACAGGTATGATATGGTCAAACTCGAGTTTTTCTTTACTACCACATTCTACACATCTCCCTTTATCTCTCCTCCAAACTTCATGACGTACTGATTCCGGAATAGACTTTCGAAGCTTGCCATCTTCTTTCCTCTTACTTTTAGGTACAACAAAGAAAACATCCATATTCTCAAGTGCATTGTGCACTTCTATAGAATTATCTGTGTCATTTATTAAAAATTCTATTTTTTCGACTAAATCAACTATTTCTTCATTATTAGAGTTGGATTTAATCTTGCTTATTATCGTTCTCCCACAATTATCACATTGGTATTCAATTGATTGTCCTGTGGGAGAAACATCAACTAAGTTCATATTTGCCTCAAAACATTTCGGGCATACTTTAAGTTCATAATTGGCTAAAATTAAATCACTTAAATCAAAATAACAGCTTTGAACCTGATTCAGAAGCTCAGAGTTTCTCCTTTTTCTTTCATCTTTTTTGTAATAACGATATCCTATAATGATGGCTACTATCAGGAGCAATAAGAATCCAGTCATGATCTAATGTTCAGATTAAAGTCATAAAAGTATAAAGATTTTCTAAATATTTTAAACCATATTTGTTTCATTTGGAACTTCTCACCCATCTTATATTTTGGCTAAAAGGTTTTAAGATGAAAGTAAACTTAAGAAAGAAGAAGTTAAGAAAATATGATTGCTTTAGGTTATAATTGCATTTTTAGGGAATCCAATCATATTTATCGTTTATCTCCAAATTTAATGTGCTTCAACCCAAGCACAACTATTAGTTCACCATTTTGTGTTATATGAAGAATCTCTTCATCGCCTTGTATTTGAGCGAGGAATGAGGGTTCAACAGCGTCGAAATCAGGTTTGGTGGAAGCCTTCAAAGCTTTGCTTAGATACATTCCAAATCCCGGATCAGTTACAGGTAATCCAACTATCGAAGATATATCAATATCAATCTCATATAGAGTGAATTCACGATTACCAATATACTTGTAATATCCAATTGATCCATTTCTAAAAACCCACTCACCATTATCTGTAGAAGAAGCCGGTCCATAATCTAAATGGGTATAGGTGCCATTTCGTTCAAATATATAGTAGATATCAGCTTCAGAAACATGTTGATCTATCCATACTCCTTTGATTAATTTTTTCTCAGAATTACAGGAATGAAGTATGAATGCCAGGATAACTAACGAGAAAAACACTTTCGGTTTCATATTATTAAAATTGTTTATTTCTAAAGCAGAATATGGAACTCGCATGAATTTTAATTATCCTCCTATGGGTAAATATTTTACATGCTCGTTTCATAATTATTGAAGAATTAGAAAGTTCAAAACAAGTTAGAGAATTATAAAACACAAGTCAAGTCACTAAAGAGTAGCTACATTCTCCATTCGAAAACCTTTAACATCTCTTATTTGACCCTAAAAATGAAACTGTTGAAAAGCCGTTGAAAATACCGATACCGGCTTATTGGAGAGCACTCTAAGTCAAAAGGGAAAAGTAATTATATGAGCCTCTTTGTTTTGCGGAGGGGCTTTTTATTATTATGAGAAAAAAGGTGAAACGGAAGTGCATGTTATTCCGGGTTGAAGCTTTTGCACCACAACTCAAAATAGGGGATTCAGGAAAAACAAACCTTTGTTGTCAGTTTTGTTTTATGTCCCGGTAGCTTAAATACATCATTACTGAAACCAACATCATAAACAGAACTCCGTAGATAATAATTGCTGTCATAATCCCAAAATTTAAGTTGAAACCCAAAAACAGTATCTATTATTTTGATTTTAATTTACGACTGAATATGGCTTCTTGTTTTTTCTTTCAAAGAAACTTATCAAACACTGTATGTTCATATGTATGAAAACATTAACAAATTTCAGATTTCTCAAAAAAGCATTTTTCAAGCAACATAAGTTGTGAGAACGAGGAAAAATTGCGCCTTATAAACGTAAAAAATGTGCGTTTAAAACATAAGTTTTCCTCCCTTTTCTGATAGTGGGAATCATTCAGAATTTATAATATTGCATAAAAAAACAAGCCTCTTTAGCTCAGTTGGTAGAGCAGCTCATTCGTAATGAGCAGGTCGCGGGTTCAAGTCCCGTGAGAGGCTCAGCAAAACAGACATCGAACATTTCCTACAAGACACTTTGTTAAAGTGTTAGGATATTTTATAATCTTTTTTCACTTTCAATTGTTATGAAAGCATGGAGAAACAGGAACTTAACAGAGATTTTCATACTAAGCTAAACGATGAATTCCTTAAAATCGATAATTTTTTAAAGGAATTCAGGCTTGAGTTCGTATTCGAGTTATCGACTCTGATAAAAGAACTGAATCCCGGCATATTAATCGACGAGACTCTTAAGGAAGGGCTTCTCCAATATTCCAATCAAATTTCTGCCGGCGCGGAATCGGTTTACGACAAAGACATGAATTACAACGAATTCCGCTTAAAAAATGAATTAGACGACATGACCCGTGTGATTGAAAAAGGTTCTGTAAAATTTCATGATTCTTACTTTGCCCAGCAAACGCACCGAAAAGCCAAAGCTGTTGTGGTTAAATTCTTTCCTGAACTGGCGGAACTGTCGGCAAACGGATTCCGGTTACTGGAAAAATATTGTTTACTATATAATCGAGAATTTGTGCTGTCTTTGAAAAGCGAGATGAAGACTTTGATTATTTAAAAAATAAGTTGACAAGAATTTAAGAATGGCACATATCTTTCCATTCAGGCTACTTTAAGCCTTTATTCTTAACTCTGGATATGTTCCGAAAATCACCTCCGGGCCTTTGTTAATGATCATGTTTAAAATCGCGATAGCTTAATACCACTTCCAAAACGATTAATGCTACCATAACGATTGCATATAAAGCTAGTACCATAACAAGAGTTTTTTAAGTTATTAATCAGTAATAATTTTGCCGGTCTATTTGTATAGCACCCGGTAAAATTCTTAACTTTTTCAATACTTGCCATTACATTTCTCTTTCAATTCAACTATTTATTTTATACGAAAAATACCGCTAAAAGATTACCTTTTTAACAGTTTCGGAATATATTATAAAGGACGCAAAACAAATTATTTTTTATCGGACAAGTACGGAGATACGTAACAGCATGATACTATGTTGAGACATATTGTATTTTCATAGGGTATTGCGTAACTTGTTTAGCTATTTTCCCTTTCATGCAATATGATAATGATAATATTAAAATTATTGGTTATGAAAAAAAATTACTTAGTTACAAAACAACTAATACTGCTGGCAGGCATTTTACTCTCTTTTACCGCAATAAGCCAGGAAAGGCTGGAAATAACCAGCGGAAACATGATACTTAACCAGGATACTATCTTTGAAGTTACAGCGGAGTATCATGATAGTTCAGATCTTTTAATTGAAGATGCAAAAATTAAATGGTACACCGAGCCGGGATACTTGGGAAAGGTGGACAAGGACAATTTCTTAATCACCAATCATTCAGGCGAAGGTTTTCTGATTGCCAAATACAAAGAACTTCGCGATTCTGTTAGCTTAAATGTAAATGGAGAAGTAAAAGATGACGACGACGAAGATTCGGATGATAACAATATGGAAGATGAGTACCCGAAGATAAAAATTATACCTGATCATATTAAAGTTGAAATTAGCGATTCGGTTGAATTAAGAGCATTTTATATCGATACTGCAGGTGTAAAAATCGACACGACTTTTACGTGGTCGGTTGAACCATCTGATATGGGAACTTTCAACGACCCGGCGGTTCCGATGTTCTATTCAACAGACATCACCGGAAAAGGAATAATTATTGCCACACTCGGCGAGTTGGCTGACACCGCTAAAATTACCATTTACGAAAGCAAGGAGAAAAGAGCACAAAAGGAAAAAGAGAATAATATTAAAAACAACAAAGGGAAACAACTTACCATTTTGCCAGGCGACACGGTGATTTATGTTGATGCAGAACCTATTTTATATACAGCCGAATACAAAAGCAATGGCAATAAACACCAAAATGCGGAATTTATCTGGAGTACTTCCGACACCAGCATTGCTGTGGTTGACGAACATTCTGGGCTTGTAACTTTAACCGGCGAACCAGGCATGACACTGGTTAGCACTGAATACAGTAATTTTAAAGCCTGTGTAGAGTTACTGGTAGTAGATTCAACTGCCGACATGGAAGTAAACACTATTTCCATTCGCAGAGTACTTCCTAACGGAAATGAACTAAAAGCAAAAACCTTAAAGGAAGGTGAATCTTATAAAATTTCCGGACTTCCTTTCCCTCTTAATATCCTGAACGGAGGACAGTTGCATTTTCCATTCGGATGCATCGACGAAGACATTGATATTTTTATGTTTATACCCGAAGAATATGCACACACCTGCGACTCTTGCACAAGTGTTACTTTTAGTGATGACATAGTTGCTGGGGTACAATTCAGCGTACAACCCGTTGGCTCCGACACCATTGTTGAGCCTTATCGTTTTAATGAATACAGCCCTGTTAATTTAAGCATGGTATTCAAACACGAGTTGCTTGACTCGCTTGAAGTTTCTCCTGAAGATATGGATGTGTTCTTTGCCGAAAATACAGGCTTTGAAGAAATGGATGGACATGTAGCAGTTGACACTGTGAAAAATAAGATATATGCAAACATCATTCACTTCAGTACAATTGTTGCAAAAGAAAAAAGCGCTACAACATCGGCAAAAGGTATCGTTCCGATTGAGAAAAATCTAACAGTTTATCCAAACCCTTTCAACTCGTCAACAACAATTCAATTCAGTTTGGAAAGTGCTTGCGATGTCAACATCGAAATCTTCAATTTATTAGGACAAAAGGTTCAGGTTTTGGCTAACCGGGAATATACAAAAGGAATACACAAGGTAATCTGGCAAGGCTCAGACCAGAGTGGAACTCCGGCTACCTCGGGTATATACCTCTGCAGATTTACTGTAGACGGGAAAGCAGACCAGATTAAAAAAATAGTATTAAATCGCTAGCGATCTTCACGAAAAATAAATTCAATTCAGCCTTTCACCTTTCGGGGTGGGAGGCTTTCTTTTGAATATGAATTTCTTTACGACTTATCAGAAATATATATACAGGGGTACAAAAAAAGAGGCCACTTAAAAAAGTGACCTCTCAGAATATCGTAATAAATACTATTAAGCATTTAATGAATATCGATCAAAAGCTGAAACTGTTAATTCTGCATCAGATTGTTTTAAGAAATCTTTGATAGAAATCTTACCATCTTTAACGTAAGTCTGGTTCAACAGAGTTACATCTTTGTACCATTTGTTCAGCGAACCCTGTGCAATTTTATCAAGCATTGCTTCAGGTTTACCTTCTTTGCGGTATTTTTCTCTTGCAAATTCCAGTTCTTTATCGATTTCAGCTTGTGGAATAGAAGCTTCATCAACAGCAACAGGAGCCATAGCAGCAACCTGCATAGCTACATCTTTACCAACTTGTGCTTCAACTTCTTTATTGAATGCAACAAGAGTAGATAGTTTATTTCCTGGGTGAATATAAGGAACTACAGCTTCATCGCTCAAACATTTATAGTACGAAAGCTCAAGTTTTTCACCGGTAACACCAGTTTGTTCAATAACCTGTGCTTCAATTGAAGAACCGTCAAGCTCGATAGCTTTCAATGCTTCAAGGCTTTCAACTTTGTTTTCAAGTGCTGCATTCATAATTTTTTCAGCAAAAGCCACAAAACTTTCATTTTTAGCAACAAAGTCAGTCTCACAATTCAGTACTACAATTGCACCAAATTTTCCATCTTCAGTAACTTTTGCTAAAGAAACACCTTCTGCAGCATCTCTGTCAGCACGTTTGTTAGCAATAAGTTTACCTTTTTCGCGGATAATTTCCAGTGCCTTGTCAAAGTCACCTTCAGCGTCTTTCAGGGCATTTTTACAATCCATCATCCCTGCGCCGGATACTTTACGTAATTTTACTACGTCAGCTGTTGTAAAAGACATGTTAAATCTCTTTTAATGGTTTATATAATTTTAACCTAATTAATCTTCAGAAGCTTCTTCTGCTTCGGCATCTTTAGCAGGAGCTTCAACAGTGTCTTCTTTTTCCTTCTCTATTTTGCGTTCGTTTAATCCTTCAGCAATTGCATCGGTCATTGCTCCAACAATCAAACGGATTGATTGAGAAGCATCATCGTTTGCAGGAATTACGAAATCTACGTCATCAGGATTTGAGTTTGTATCCACGATAGCAAATACAGGAATACCTAATTTTTGAGCTTCGCGAACGGCAATTTTTTCTTTCAAAACGTCAACTACAAACAATGCAGCTGGCAAACGGGTAAGATCGGCAATAGAACCTAATACCTTTTCCAACTTGGCACGTTGTCTTGTAATTTGTAATTTTTCTCTTTTTGAAAGGTTATCCCAACTTGTATCTTTCATCATTTTATCGATGGAGATCATTTTTTTAACCGCTTTACGGATAGTTGGGAAGTTGGTAAGCATACCACCTGGCCAGCGTTCAGTTACATAAGGCATTCCTACGCCTTTAACTAAATCGGAAACCAATTCTTTGGCTTGCTTCTTTGTAGCTACGAATAAAATTTTACGACCTGATTTTGCAATTTGCTTGATAGCTGCAGCTGCTTCGTCGATTTTAACAACGGTTTTTTGCAGATCGATAATGTGGATACCATTTTTTTCCATGAAGATATAAGGCTCCATGTTCGGATTCCACTTTCTTTTCAGGTGACCAAAGTGTACACCTGCGTCCAATAATTCTTGAAAATTTGTTCTTGGCATCTTTTTACTTTTTTTATGTCCTAAAAGCAACCACTGGGTAGTCCCGGGTACTCGGGAATCTCAGCCGTTTTAGATCCATATAATTTGATAAATAATATTAACGTTTTGAGAATTGGAAACGTTTTCTTGCTTTTGGTTGTCCCGGTTTTTTACGTTCCACTTCACGCGGATCCCTTGTTACGAATCCAGCTGCTTTTAACGGAGGTCTTGATTCAGGATCAATTTCCATTAAAGCGCGTGTGATCGCCAAACGTAAAGCTTCTGCCTGTCCTTTTGGACCACCGCCGTTCAGATTTACTTTGATATCGTATTTCTCAGCCACTTCTATAAGATTTAATGGCTGTAATACAATGTATTGTAATGTTTCTGCAGGAAAATACTCTTTTAAATCCCTTTTATTAATGGTAACGTTGCCTTTACCTTCGCTTACGTAAATACGAGCTACCGCTGATTTTCTACGTCCTATTGTATTAATTACTTCCATTATTTAATCGTATTTAAATCAACAACTTTTGGTTTTTGAGCTTCAAATTTGTGCTCAGCCCCAATTACTACATGTAAATTTGTAAATAAAGCACGTCCCAGTTTATTTTTAGGGAGCATACCTTTTACTGCTTTTTCAACCAAACGCTCAGGATATTTAGCTAAAATATCTTGTGGAGTTTGCGAACGCTGTCCACCTGGATAACCACTATGACGCAGATAAATTTTATCGCTCATTTTTTTACCGGTCAAAACAACTTTTTCAGCATTAATTACAATTACATTATCTCCACAATCAACATGTGGAGTAAAACTCGGCTTGTATTTACCTCTTAACATTTTGGCAACTTTTGAAGCCAAACGCCCCAAAACCATATTTTCAGCATCAACAACTACCCATTCTTTGTTAACGGTAGCTTTGTTCGCCGAAACTGTTTTATAACTAAGTGTGTCCACTTTTTTAATTTTTTATTGTTTAAACACTTCAGATTTTACTCTTCGCCGCATCTTTTGTCTCAACGGAATTTTTTCGACAAACTGCCTTACTCCAAGAAAATCAACTATTTACACTCCTTATTACTAAGGATAATAATCGGGACTGCAAAAGTATTTTCTTTTTTTGTAAATACAAAGAAATAACAATCAAAAATTCAATTAGTTAAAGGCTTTTTAACCATAGAAACTCATAGACATTCGTAAAAACACATAATACACTAAACATGAATCAGTTAGCAAAAACATCTTATTTAAACGCATTGTTAACACAGCAATGTCTATAAGTACAATAATATTGAGCGACAAAGGTTCTAAATTTATTTACATTTGTTATAGATTGATATTCGGTTCGCATGAAGAAATCGCATCCTAAAAAATTGAAAAAACGCTTTCTCAACTCCTGGCTAACATCATTAATTAGCATCTCACTTGTACTCATTTTACTGGGAATGCTAAGCCTTGTTCTTTTAAATGCCCGTCATTTATCGGAATACGTAAGAGAAAAAATAGGTTTTACTCTTGTTTTGGAGGACAATCTGAAGGATGTTGAAATAATTCGTATACAAAAAATACTGAGTGCCAGCGAGTATGTAAAATCAATTCGTTTTATCGATAAAGAAACAGCTGCCAAAGAACTTACTGAAGAATTGGGCGAAGACTTTCAGGGATTTTTAGGGTTCAATCCACTTTTTGCCTCGCTCGATGTAAAACTGTTTGCACCTTACACTCATTCTGACAGCCTGAAAATGCTTGAACAAAAGTTTCTAAGCTATCCCCAAATTTCAGAGGTATATTATCAAAAAAACCTAGTTACCCTTATTAACCGGAATGTAAAAAAAATTAGTTTGGCAATATTAATTATCAGTGCATTGTTAACCTTTATATTCTTTGGGTTAATAAATAATACTATTCGGGTATTAATCTATTCTCAGCGATTTACGATAAATACGATGCAAATGGTGGGGGCCAGCCGGAATTTTATTCGAAAACCCTTTCTGCTAAGAAGTTTATTCCTGGGAGCCTACGGCGGAATTATCGCCAATCTGATTTTAGTTAGTGGAATATTCTCGTATAAAAAAGAATTGCAGGGATTAATCAGTGATAGCAGCATAACAAACATACTAATCACAATAATCATCGTATTCGTGTTGGGATTGGTTATTTCATTTATATCAACGTGGTTTGCAATCAACAAATTCCTTCGTTTGAAATTTGATGAATTGTTTTATTAATTATCTTTACCCCTCCAATTTTTATAACGATGGCGAAAAAAATTAAAGAGACGAAAGAAGTTAAAACAACCGCAGGATTTGCACTTGATAAAGAGAACTACAAACTCATGGCAATTGGTTTTGCTGTTATTATACTAGGATTCATACTTTTAGCAGGTGGCGGAAGCGACGATCCCAATGTCTTTAACGACGATATTTTTAATTTTCGACGCCTCACCATTGCTCCGGTTGTATTATTAATTGGTTTTGCGTTCGAAATTTACGCAATAATGAAAAAACCAAAGGAAAATAAATAATCCTGATTTTTATGGACTCACTTCAGGCACTTCTTCTCGGTATCATTCAAGGATTAACCGAATTTTTGCCCGTTAGCTCCAGCGGTCATTTAGAAATTGGGCATGCATTATTAGGGATTAAAGGAGAAAGCAATATTATCTTCGACTTGGTTGTGCATGGTGCCACCGTATTAAGCACATTAATTGTATTCCGAGCGGAAATTGCCGATCTTCTTAAAGATGTATTCAAATTTAATTGGAACGAATCAACTCAATATGTTAGTAAGCTTTTAGTATCTGCTATTCCTGTGGGATTAGCCGGTGTTTTATTTCAAGATGAAATTGAAGCCTTCTTTTCAGGAAACTTAATTTTAGTTGGAAGCATGCTTCTAATAACTGCAACCTTACTAACCTTTGCATATTTTATGCGTCACGGAAAACGAAAAATTGGATATCTTGACGCGTTTATAATTGGGATTGCGCAAATGTTAGCTGTAATGCCCGGTATCTCCAGAAGTGGCTCAACAATTGCCACTGGAATGCTAATTGGGAACGATAAAAACAATTTAGCTAAATTCTCATTTTTAATGGTTATTATTCCAATACTGGGTGCTAACTTATTAAAAATAGCTTCAGGTGATTTAACTGCTTCCGATAGCATGGAGACGGTTCCTTTAGTTGTTGGTTTCATTGCAGCATTTGTATCGGGACTACTGGCGTGCTCGTGGATGATTAAGATTGTAAAGCGCGGTAAACTAATTTATTTCGCTATTTATTGCGCTCTTATTGGGCTAATTGCTATCTTTGCAGCCTGATTTTTTGGGGAGATTTTTAATCTTCTGATTTTTAGAAACTTACAATGCCCGAGTTCAAAAATAAATACGATTTTGTAGGCGGAGAAATTTTGCTGTTCGATAAAGAGCTGGAGTGGACATCGTTTGATGTCGTCAATCGTGTGCGCTATATTCTTTGCAGAAAACTTGGTATAAAAAAACTGAAAGTAGGACATGCCGGCACACTGGATCCGCTGGCCTCAGGTTTAGTATTATTATGTACCGGGAAAGCCACAAAAAAAATTGAAGCGCTTCAGCTAGGTGAAAAAGAATATTTGGCAACCATTAAAATTGGAGCCACAACCCCTTCTTTCGATCTGGAAACAGAGGAAGACAGTACAAGCGACTATTCGCATGTTACACGGGAATTAGTTGAAGAAACCATTCAGAAATTTATTGGAGAGATAGATCAGGTACCTCCGGTTTTTTCAGCGGTGAAGATTAAAGGGAAACGGGCCTTCGATTATGCAAGAAACGGAGAAGATGTTAAACTAAATCCGAAAAGAATTGTTATCAGGACGATAGAAATAGAAAGCTTTAATTCTCCTGAATTAAAATTACGTATAGTTTGCGGAAAAGGTACTTATATTCGTTCGTTGGCTCGCGATATTGGAGAAGAACTGAATTGCGGAGCTTATTTAACAGCTTTAAAACGTACAAGAATTGGCAACTACAACCTTGATGATGCGTTTAAGGTGAACTTTTTTTTAGAAAATTTAAATTTTGATGAAACTAATTGAAAATATTGCCGTATAACGGGATTCCTAGCATAAAAACCGGCAATCTGTGTTATTTTTGTCAATTACTTAAATGATAAACACTTATAAAAATATAACTTGTCCGATTATATCTGGACAGGCTTCTGTCAAACATTGGCAGATACTCAGATACAAATTAAAAATTAAAAATATAGACGAATGAAATTATCAAAATTCAAGTTCGATTTAGATCAGGAAAGAATTGCTTTACACCCTGCCGACAATAGAGACGAGTCGAAATTAATGGTATTAAATAAAGCAAATCGCACAATAGAACACAAATTATTTAAAGACTTGCTTGATTATTTTGATGATAAAGACGTAATGGTATTTAACGACACCAAAGTGTTTCCAGCACGCCTTTATGGTAACAAGGAAAAAACAGGTGCAGAAATTGAAGTTTTCCTGTTACGTGAATTAAACCGCGAGCAAAGATTGTGGGATGTTTTAGTTGATCCGGCACGGAAAATACGTATTGGGAATAAATTATATTTTGGGGACGACGATTTACTGGTTGCAGAAGTAATTGACAACACTACCTCACGCGGACGTACTTTGCGTTTCCTTTTTGATGGTCCTTACGACGAATTTAAGAAAACACTTTATGGCTTGGGAGAAACCCCGCTGCCACGATTCATTAACCGTCCGGTACAACCCGAGGATAAAGACCGTTACCAGACTATTTTTGCCAAACACGAAGGTGCTGTTGCTGCACCTACTGCAGGATTACACTTTAGCCGTGAGTTGATGAAGCGACTTGAGATCAGAGGTGTTGATTTTTCATATATTACACTGCATGTTGGTTTAGGTAATTTCCGCAGTGTTGACGTTGAAGACCTGACGAAACACAAAATGGACTCTGAACAAATCTGGATTAAAGAAGAAGCCTGCGAAATGGTAAACACCGCCAAACAAAACAAAAAGAATGTTTGCGCTGTTGGAACAACGGTTATGAGAACCTTGGAAAGCTCGGTTTCTACACAAGGATTCTTAAAACCTTTCGAAGGTTGGACGAATAAATTTATATTCCCTCCATACGAATTCAGCGTAGCAAATTCAATGATCACCAATTTCCATTTGCCTTACTCAACCCTGTTAATGATGGTTGCCGCCTTTGGAGGATACGACTTTGTTATGGAAGCTTACCAGGAAGCTATCAAAAACGATTACCGCTTTGGCACTTACGGTGATGCGATGTTAGTTATATAAAAACATTTTTTACTCGATAAAAAGCCTCGTTGGGATATTTTCCGGCGAGGCTTTTCTTTTTAAATTACTCCAGAATATAATTTAGCAATTCGCCGTCAGCACTACCAACTACAAGACTCAGCTGCTTGCCATCTAAACTGCTCACACTAAATTCACTGTTACCTTTTAGCGGAAATCCTGAATGAAGTTTTCCCTTGGCATCGTAAAGATAAATTTGATTTCCCTTTGTATCTGTTACGCCAATTTCTTTCTGTTTAGCTGAAAAAGAATACAGGTTGACTCCAAAAGCCAGGTTGTGATCAAATTTCTCTGAAAACAATTTTTTGCCGTTTTCATCCATCACCTTTAACTCGTTTCCGTCGATAAAAATAAAGTCAGACGTTCCGTTGCCATCAACATCATCCATAGTAAAAAAATGATCTTCGCTGAATCGTTCTGTTTTCTTCTCGGCATATTTTCCGTCGAGATATAAATACCAAACATTTCCGTTTTTATCGGTCGTAACCATCTTAGGTGTTTTATCGGTATTCAGTATTACAGCATTTTTCGAAGGCTTAAAATTAGCGGAAGTATTCACTCTTGTTTCACCTCTCCGGTTTTGAATATAAACCTTTTGGTCGTCGCTAAATACAATATAATCCTTATTACTAACCCTAAAATGTTGCACCGGAGTTGTTACTTTGCCCTTAGTTTCCCCAAATACCCAGCCCGATATTATTTTACCTTCATGATCGTAGGCATAAACCTTACGGTTTTCGCAGGCCACAAAATAGCGGTATTTACGATTATTATCGTAATCGAAAACACTTACCCCATTGGTTGCAGGCGATTTAAAAACTACAGGAAAGTTCGCCACAAATTTCCCGTTTCTATCGATTAGATACATTTTCTCCTTTGTATTAAAAAGATACTGGAGCCTTCCGTTTCTATAATAATCTATCTGATGTATCTCACCCAAAATCTTCCCTTTTATCGGGGCGCTCCAAATAATTTTACCATCGGCTCCTACCAGGTGCAGTCTTTCATTATCATCCTGAACAATTATTTCCTTTTCTGTTTTGTTAAGGTGGTTGATTACAACCTGTGGTTTTATACTGATAGTTGCCCCAAGATTGGTTTGCCAATAAGATCGGGCGTCATTTTTCGGATGGGAATTAAAACCAAGATTTATGGAGTTAAAAAAGATATTTTTCTGGCAAACTACCTGCCAGCTTAATGCTCCAAATTTCCGGAATACTGCTTCGTTTTCCTCAAAACCATTTTGAAATTCAGAATTAAACAATGTTTCATTCAGTGAATAACCGCGGTTAATATCCAGATATACGCTTACATTGGCCGCATTCTCAATAGATTGTTTAAAGCGCGAATAACTCACATCATTTTTCAATGTATTGTTACTTTCCATGTCATTCACATATTTCTTAAGAGCCCCTTCAGAACTTGCAAAAACCAATCGATTATCGTAAAAAGCAGCGTAATTCGCTTCCACAAAACTATACATCTTTCCTAGCCATATACCGGGCAACGACGGATATGGGAAATGATAAACACGAACCGTTTTACTTTCGTTGGTTTTAAAGCCAGACAGCATATCCTCGAATTTTACCTTTTTACTCTTTGCATAATTTTGCAATAGGGTTTCGAATTGTTTCCGATTTTCGTTACGCGAATCGTTATTGACAACAAACAAGCTTGTAGCCTTGCTTTCTCCGGAAGGAGGAGTTGTAATGGCTGCCACCACATGATTTTTCACAAGATCTTTTAAAATATTCCGACTTCCCTTCCCAAATCTTTTTTCAATCTCTTTCATGTGCGCCTCGCGCGAAAAATAGGATTTAGAGAGTACGAAATATTGCTCAAGATTTTGAAAAAACAAATTCCTGTCAGAGAAAGTAAAACCTGTAAAGAAACTCGTATTGCGGGGAAGCATTCTGTCGGCCTGGCAATTTACAGGTTCCTGCCCGTCAAAAACTGAAAGAAAATGATTTAACGAATCATCGGCTGCAGTTATACCATTTAATGAAATCTTATTGTCGTCGAAACTTAAATCGAGTTCAGACCAGCTTGCATAATTCTTGATCCCTAGAACATCTCGTTTTAAGTTGTTTTTTACTGTCTCGCCAAATTCATTCACTGTGGTTTTTGTTTTCGGATCTAAAAAGTTGGCCCAAAGTTCCGAGAAACGGTTGTGATTTATATACCACGCAATATCAGATTGCGATGCCACGGTTTTGTTAACCTTGTTGAACGATTTGATATCGGTAATATTCTGGGCATTTAATTGCCGGATACTTTTTTCAACGAGTATAGCTTCAGGGCTAACGATTAAAAGACCGGATACAGCACAATAATGTACCACATTCTTTCCATCCTTTCCTACAACATCAACTATCCTGTGCCCGTCGTATTTTCGGTTACGAAATGAAGTTTCCGGGATTCCAACCAGTTTCGACAGTAACTTTTCGAAACCTTTTAGCTCCTCTGCACTTCGCATTTCGCTAACGATTAATGGCTTTAATACATTTTCTCCAATAAAATCAAAAACCACAATCAAAGGTTTCTTTGCTAACTCATTTTGGATTTCCTTGTCATTTTTTACGGATGTATTAAATTCTGTGATTTTATTGATCACCCAGCCGAAGTCTTTTATGCCGGATAATTCCTTAACGACAGGATTTTCAACCGGAACAGATTTAACAGACCTGAATTCAACAAAAACAGGTGCAGATAAAGGAACCGCCTTGTACAAAGAGGTTTCTTTCGAAAACACTACATCATCTTTGGTGAAATAAATATATCCTGCAACTGCAGCCAGTAAAATAACAAGTATAATTATGAGGTTACGCTTCATTTTTATCTCTTTTTATCAAAAGTAGTAATTAGCTAACGCTAAAAGAGGCCTTTTTCTTTTATATAATGAAAAGTTGATTGTTAATAAACTGATATTGATTTTAAAACAACCCAGAACAATAAGTTAGGCGCAAACAAAAAAGGCCGGAAAGATCCGGCCTCTACATCTATATGTCTTGTTTATTATAAGCGCTTAGCTACCTCAATTTCTTGGTAAGCTTCAATGTGGTCGCCAACTTTAATATCGTTGAATTTCTCAATATTCAATCCACATTCGTAGCCGTTCTTCACTTCTTTTACATCTTCTTTAAAACGTTTCAGTGATCCAAGCAATCCGTCGTAGATTACAATACCATCGCGTATTACACGAGCTTTCGAATTACGTGCAATTTTTCCGTCGCGAACAATACATCCTGCAACAGTTCCCACTTTCGTAATTTTAAATACCTCCAGCACCTCAACGGTTCCGGTAACTTCCTCCTTAATTTCAGGAGAAAGCATACCTTCCATTGCTGCCTTAATCTCGTTAATGGCATCGTAAATAATCGAGTACAAACGAATATCAATTTGTTCTCTTTCAGCTATTTTACGTGCATTTAACGATGGACGCACCTGGAATCCAACTACAATCGCTTCTGATGCAGCAGCCAGCGAAATATCAGATTCTGAGATCTGACCAACTGCTTTATGGATAATATTGATTTGAATTTCTTCGGTCGATAACTTAATCAATGAATCAGACAGTGCTTCGATAGATCCATCCACGTCACCTTTTACAATCAGGTTCAATTCCTGGAAGTTGCCAATTGCAATACGACGTCCGATCTCATCAAGTGTAATATGTTTCTGCGTACGCAATCCCTGTTCACGAGCCAACTGTTCGCGCTTATTAGTAATATTTCTTGCTTCACGCTCGTTTTCCATAACATTGAACTTGTCACCCGCTTGTGGCGCACCGTTCAATCCAAGAATAATTGCAGGCTGAGCAGGTCCAACATCCGTAATGTTTTGATTACGCTCATTAAACATTGCTTTTACGTGACCGTAATACTGACCGGCAATAATAATATCACCAACATGCAATGTTCCGCTTTCCACCAACAAAGTTGAGACGTAACCTCTACCACGGTCAAGCTCTGATTCAATAATTGTTCCCTGTGCTTTCTTATCTGCATTCGCCTTAAGCTCAAGCATTTCAGCTTCAAGCAATACTTTTTCAAGAAGATCTTCAATACCAATTCCGTTTTTGGCTGAAATATCGTGCGACTGGTATTTGCCACCCCACTCTTCAACCAGGTAATTCATATTGGCTAATTCTTCTTTTATCTTTTCAGGATTTGCACCCGGTTTATCTATTTTGTTGATTGCAAACACAATGGGCACACCTGCTGCCGATGCGTGATTAATCGCCTCAATGGTTTGAGGCATCACATTGTCGTCGGCTGCTACAATAATAATTGCAATATCGGTCACCTGTGCACCACGCGCACGCATTGCGGTAAACGCCTCGTGACCCGGAGTATCAAGGAAAGTAATAACTCTTCCGTCCTCAAGACTAACGTGATAGGCTCCAATGTGCTGTGTTATACCTCCGGCTTCACCGGCAATTACGTTTGTGCTACGGATATGGTCAAGCAGCGATGTTTTACCGTGGTCAACGTGTCCCATAACAGTTACAATTGGCGGACGAGGTTTCAAGTCTTCCGGACTATCTTCTACTTCCTCAATCGCTTCTGCAATTTCAACACTTACAAACTCTACTTTGTACCCAAATTCCTCGGCTACTACAGCTAGCGTTTCGGCATCGAGGCGCTGATTGATAGAAACAAACAATCCGAGCGACATACACGACGAAATAATTTCGTTAACCCCAACATCCATCATGGTTGCAAGTTCGGCAACAGTAACGAACTCGGTAACTTTAAGAATACTTTGTTCTTTTATTTGTTTTTCCATATCGGCCTGCATTCTCTCGCTGGCCGCAGCACGTTTGTCCCTACGGTGTTTCGAACCTTTCGATTTTCCTTTTGTGGTTAAACGGGCAAGAGTATCTTTAATTTGCTTTTGTACATCTTCCTCATTAACCTCTTTTTTAAGCGGGCGTCTTTTCTTTCCTCCCTGTCCTTGTTTATTAACCTGAAATTTTCCTTTAGGCCGATCTCCTTGCTGTTGTGTTCTATCTACACTAACCTTACCTGAATCTTTAGGAATTCTCTTACGACGCTTTTTTCTTGAACTTTGATCAGAAGATGATTCTTTTTTCGCGGGCAAATCAATCTTCCCAAGTACAGTTGGGCCACTTAATTTATTGACCTTTGCTTTAATTACCTTATCATCTTTATCTGATGATTCTGATTTTCCTTTTTCTCCCTGCGCTTGTTTTTCAGCTACCCGCTGACGCATTCTCTCCTTGCGTTCCTTTTCTTTCTCTTCTTTTGTCTTTTTAGCAGGACGCGTTCTTTGATTGATATTTGTAAGGTCTATTTTCCCTACTACTTTTACTTCCTCCACCTTCGGCACTTCTGTTTCAATAACTTTTTCTACTTCTTCTTCGGCAACCACCGGAGCAGGAGTTTTTTCTATTTCTTTCGGTTTCTCTTCAACCACCGGCTTTTCTTCTACCACTGGTTTTTCTTCTATCTCTTTTTTAACAGGTTTGGGTTTTTCCTCCTCTTTAACCTCGTCAACGGGAGGTTCTTCTTTCTTTTTGGGTTTATTAATTTTATCTAAGTCGATTTTACCCAAAACCTTCACCTTTTCTTTTGGTTGAACGGGTATTTTTATTTCCGCAGGTTCAACTTTCTTTTCTTCTTTTACTTCAGCAGCAGGTTGTTCAACGGTAGTTTCTTTTTGGCCAGATTCTTCCGCTTCACCGGGTTCCATTGAAATTACTTCTTTCTTAGGACGCTGACTTTTCAAACTAATTTTTTCCGACTCCTTCTTAATAGAAATATCAATTTTATATTCTTGTTCAAGAAGTTGCACGGCGTCTCCTGTCACCTTAGTATTAGGGTTGGAATCGATCTCGAATCCTTTTTTATGCAGAAACTCAACAATGGTGTGAATACCCACGTTGAATTCTCGTGCCAGTTTACTAAGTCGTATTGTGTTGCCTGCTCCCATATATAATTTATTTATTTTCTAATTTCCCGGATACTACTACTTGCTACAATTCAGTTCTTATTCAAATTCTGAATTTAATACTTTAAGAACGTCATCAATTGTTTCGTCTTCCAGGTCTGTTCGTTTTATTAATTCAGCACGGGGAATATTTAAAACGTTTTTAGCGGTGTCGCAACCAATGGCTTTTAACGCATCAATTACCCAGCTTTCAATTTCGTCGGCAAATTCATCGAGGTTAACGTCTTCCTCATCTTCCTCCATCTCACGATAGACGTCTATTTCGTATCCTGTCAGTTGACTTGCCAAACGTATATTCAAACCGCCTTTACCAATAGCCAATGAAACTTCTTCCGGCTTTAAATAAACCTCAGCCTTTTTGTCATCTTCAATAATCTTTATTGAATTAATTTTTGCAGGATTTAATGCCCGCTTGATAAACAACTGAAGATTAGCCGAATAGTTAATCACGTCGATATTTTCGTTTCTTAACTCACGAACAATTCCGTGAATACGAGAACCTTTCATTCCCACACAGGCTCCAACCGGATCGATTCGTTCGTCGTAAGATTCAACTGCAACTTTTGCACGCTCGCCAGGAACCCGAACAATTTTTTTAATGGTAATTAATCCATCAAAAATTTCAGGGATTTCAAGTTCGAACAACCTTTCGAGGAAAGCAGGAGCTGTCCGCGAAAGAATAATCAAAGGATTATTATTGCGTAATTCTACTTTATATACAATTGCACGAACGTTGTCGCCCTTTCTAAAATAATCGGATGGAATTTGTTCCGATTTTGGAAGAATAAGTTCATTCCCCTCATCATCCAAAATAAGAATCTCTTTTTTCCAAACCTGATAAACTTCACCGGTAACAATGTCACCAATTTTGTTTTTGTATTTTCCGTAAATGTGGTCTTTTTCCAATTCCAGAATTTTACTTGCCAAATTCTGACGTAAATTTAGAATAGCTCTTCTTCCAAAATCGGCAAGCTTAACCTCGTCGGTAACTTCTTCGCCAACTTCGTAATCATCGTCGATCTTCAGAGCATTGGTCAAGGTGATCTGAAGGTTTGGATCTTCCAGTTCGTCGTCGGCTACAACTTCACGGTTTCTCCAAATTTCAAAGTCGCCTTTATCAATATTAATAATCACATCAAAGTTCTCATCAGTTCCATACTGACGGATCAGCACACTGCGAAAAACTTCTTCCAGCACACTCATCATGGTAACCCTGTCAATGTTCTTTAGCTCTTTGAATTCGGCAAAAGTATCTATCAGGTTAATATTTTCCATCTTTAATAATTTTATTTAAATGAAATAACCGCTTTCGCACTTTTTATTTCGTCGTATTTTAAATTATAATCTTTTACAACCAATTGTTTTTTCTTGTGCCCTTCAACTTTTTCACGTGCTGAAGTCTCAAGAACAATTCCTTCGTCGTTACTTTCTTTTAACAATCCTTCCAACGTTACGTTATCAGATGTAACAACTTCAATTTCTTTACCGGTATATTTTATGTACTGTTGTTTTACTTTAAAACTTTCCGTCAATCCCGGTGAAGAAACCTGCAATTCGAAATCTTCTTCTTCACGATCCAAACTATGTTCAACATGGCGACTAATAGCAACACATTGTTCAATAGGCAGTCCTTCGAAACCATCAACATAAACGTGAATAACATTACCCGTACTCACCTTTATATCAACGATAAACATATCGTCGCCGAGTTTCTCTTTTACCAGTTCTATAATCTTTTCTTCCCCTATCATAGCCGTTATATGTAACAAAATAGGGAACCATAGGTCCCCTAAAAAAACCGCTTTTTTAGAAAATTCTCCGCAAAAGTAGTAATAATATCCAACAATTACAAATAAGCAATCAAGTCATAAAACCCTGATTTTAAAGTTTAAAATACAACTATATTATATTGATTTTATTTCTTCATGATTTCTTTCATACTTTTTAACTCCTATTAAAATCCCGCACTTTTGTTTTTATCAAAGTTTTGTAATTTAGCCTCTTTCTTGAAAACTATTTTTGTGCCACAACTTCAATTTATAAATAAAAAGAAAATAATTAACGACCCTGTTTTTGGATTTATTAACTTACAATCTGAACTTATTTTCGATTTACTTGAACATCCTTTTTTTCAACGTTTAAGAAGGATTAAACAACTGGGCCTGTCTTATCTTGTATTTCCGGGCGCCAACCACACCCGTTTCGAGCATGCAATTGGGGCAATACATTTAATGCGACAGACTATTTCGGTACTACGAATTAAGGGACATAATATTACCGACGAAGAAGCTGAAGCTGTTACAGTGGCCATTTTACTTCACGATATCGGCCACGCTCCATTTTCTCATGTTCTGGAAAACACACTGGTTAAAATTCCTCACGAAGAAATATCCTTACTTCTAATGCAGGAACTTAACAAAGAATTTAACGGGCAGCTCGACCTTGCCATTCAGATTTTTACCAATAAATATAAAAAGCAATTTTTACATCAGCTTGTTTCCAGCCAGCTCGACATGGACAGGCTGGACTATCTTAGCCGCGACAGTTTTTTTACAGGAGTAGTTGAAGGAACCGTTGGAATAGAAAGAATTATTAAAATGCTGAATGTATACGACGACAAACTTGTGGTTGATATTAAAGGCATATATTCCATCGAAAAATTTCTGATTTCGAGAAGATTAATGTATTGGCAGGTTTACCTTCACAAAACAGTTGTGGCTGCAGAATTTTTATTAATAAATGTGCTTAAACGAGCCAAAGAACTTATATTAAAAGGAGAAAACCTGTTCGCCACACCTACACTTAAAATTTTTCTTGAAAATAATTTTACGCCCGATGATTTTAAAAATAACATTCAGATTTCGGGCAATCTGGCATTAAACTGGTATTCACTTCTCGACGATAATGATATTCTTATTTCAATTAAAGAATGGCAAAACTATTCAGACCCGGTTCTTTCGATGCTGGCTAAAAACTTAAGCAACCGAAAATTACCGCGTACTATTTTGCGAGAAAAACCTTTATCAGAAAAAGCAGAGAACCGGTATCTTAACAAAATCATAAAACACATTGTCCCCGATCCTGATCTGGCCGCCTATTTCTTAATGACAGGAACAATAAGCAATAAGGCATACAATAAAAACGACGAGAATATTTACGTATTAAATAAAGAAGGTTTGCTTAAGGGAATTAACGAAGCATCCGACATAAACCTTACTGCCCTGACCAAAACGGTAACCAAGTATTTTGTGTGTTATCCTAAGGAATTGGACATTTATTAGTTAAAAGCTATATTTGCATCGCCAAAAAAACAAATAATGGATTTTAAAGCAACAGACATTGCCGCTTTTTTAAACGGAGAAATAGTTGGAGACGGTAGTGTAACAGTAACTAATGTTTCGAAAATTGAAGAAGGGAAACCAGGAACTCTGGCCTTCTTAGCTAATCACAAATACGAGAATTACATTTATAGCACCAAAGCTTCTATCGTTTTGGTAAATAAAAGTTTTATCCCGAAAAAAGAGATATCTGCTACACTTATAAAAGTGGAAGATGCTTACGAAGCGTTTGCTTCGCTCCTCCAGTTGTATGCACAAGCAAAGATGTCGATAAAAAAGGGAATAGAACAACCCAGTTACATCTCGGATGAAGCTAGCATTGGAGAAGACATTTATGTGGGAGCCTTTGCCTACATTGGCAGAAAAGCCCAGGTTGGAAACAATGTTAAGATATATCCGCAGGTTCATATAGGTGAGAATGTTAAAATTGGCGACGACTGTATTATTTATGCAGGTGTTAAAATTTATGACGACTGCGTAATTGGAGATCGTTGTATTATTCATTCCGGAGCAGTAATCGGAGCCGACGGCTTTGGATTTGCTCCTGAAAAAGACGGATCCTACAAAAAAATTCCGCAAATTGGGAATGTGGTGCTCGAAGATGATGTTGAAATTGGGGCCAACACAACAGTTGATAGCGGAACAATGGGATCTACTACCATTCGAAAAGGAGTAAAACTCGACAACCTTATTCAAATTGCACACAATGTGGAAATTGGGAGAAACACTGTAATGGCTTCACAAACAGGAGTCTCCGGATCGACAAAAGTTGGCGAAAATTGCATGTTTGGAGGACAGGTTGGTCTTGGAGGACACCTTAAAGTGGGCGACAGGGTAATGTTGGCCGCTCAGTCGGGTGTTGCACAGAATATTAAAAGCGACCAAACTCTTTTTGGATCTCCGGCATTCGACATGAAAACAGCATTAAGGGCATACATGCTTATTAGAGAATTGCCCGAAATGAGAAAAGACATACTCAAACTCAAGAAAGAAATCAAAACAAACAACGACAAATAGTACAATTTTTTATGGTTGTTAAACAGAAAACACTAAAAAATCCATTTAAAATTGAGGGGAAAGGATTGCACACAGGAGTAAATGTAACAATGAACTTCCTGCCTGCACCCATCAATCATGGATTCAAGTTTAAAAGAGTAGATTTAGAAGAACAGACTATTATCGACGCAAATGTTGATTTAGTAATTGACACATCGCGTGGAACTTTACTGGAAAAAGACGGTGCCAGAATCGGAACTATCGAACATGCACTCGCAGCCTTGATTGGAATGGATCTGGACAACGTTTTAATTGAAGTAAACAACGAAGAAGCCCCGATAATTGATGGTAGCTCAAAATATTTTGTTGAAGCAATTGAAAAAGCCGGAGTTATTGAACAAGATGCAGAACGCGACTACTTTGAAATAACAGAAAAGATTGAATTTACCGACGAAAAATCCGGTTCGCACATTATTGCATTACCTGATGATAATTTCAGCTTGAATGTAATGATTTCGTTTCCCTCTGCTGTATTAAACAACCAGTATGCTACTCTCGAATCAATTAGTGACTTTAAAACAGAAATTGCAGAATGCAGAACTTTTGTATTCTTAAGAGAAATAGAGTTCCTGCTAAATCATAACCTGATTAAAGGAGGCGATCTTAACAATGCCATTGTTATTATCGACAAAGAGATTAGCCAGGAAGAAATGGACAGGCTGGCCGATTTAACAAACCACCCACATGTTAAAGTAAAACCTCAGGGAATCTTAAACAACCTCGATCTTCATTTCGATAACGAATGTGCCCGCCACAAACTTTTAGATGTAATCGGGGACCTTGCCTTATTGGGAAAACATATTAAAGGTCGTATTATTGCAACAAAACCGGGGCACGGCCCAAATACCGCGTTTGCAAAAACATTAAAAAAACAGTGGAAAAAATCGATTGACGCTGCTCCTAAATACGATCACAATGCAGCACCGGTAATGGATGTCAACAAAATCAGAGGATTACTTCCACACCGATATCCGTTTTTACTGGTTGACAAGATTATTTCTGTTACAGAAAATGAAATTATTGGAATTAAGAACGTTACAGTTAACGAACCATTCTTTCAGGGACATTTCCCCGACGAGCCTGTAATGCCTGCAGTTCTTCAGGTAGAAGCAATGGCACAAACTGGCGGATTACTGGTTCTGGCACAGAAAGAAGGAAAATATTCGACCTATTTCATTAGAATCGACAATGTTAAATTCAGAAAGAAAGTTGTTCCGGGCGATACACTCATTTTTAAATTAACATTAACTTCGCCAATTCGTAGAGGCATAGCCAACATGAAAGGCGTAACTTATGTTGGCGACAAAATAGTATCTGAAGGCGAATTTATGGCCCAGATTGTTAAACAAGAAGAAAATAATTAAGAATATATTAGAATGAAACAACCACTAGCATATGTTCATCCCGATGCCAAGGTTGCCGATAACGTTGTTATCGAGCCTTTTGTTTCCATCGATCATGATGTGGTAATTGGTGAAGGAACTAGAATTGGTTCAAGTGTAACAATACTACCGGGCACCAGAATCGGTAAAAATTGCAATATTTTTCCTGGCGCTGTAATTGGAGCAGTTCCTCAAGATTTAAAATTCAAAGGAGAATATAGCACCGTTGAAATTGGCGACAACAATACAATTCGTGAATTTGTAACTATAAACCGCGGCACAAGTGCCAAAGGCAGAACTGTTATTGGAAATAATAACCTGTTAATGGCTTATGTACATGTGGCTCACGACTGTAAAGTAGGTAATAATATCATCCTGGTTAACAACGTTCAACTTGCCGGAGAAGTTGTAGTAGACGACTGGGCAATTATTGGAGGTATGTCTGCTATCCATCAGTTTGTAAGAATTGGATCGCATGTAATGATTTCAGGCGGATCGCTGGTACGTAAAGACGTTCCTCCGTTTATTAAAGCAGGTCGCGAACCACTTTCGTACGTAGGAATTAACTCAATCGGTTTACGTCGTCGTCAGTTCAACAACGAAAAAATCAGAGAAGTTCAGGACATCTACCGGTACATTTACCAAAAAGGGCTGAACACTGCACAGGCTGTTGAAATTATTGAAGCCGAGATGGCGGCAACACCCGAGCGTGATGAAGTATTACTTTTCGTAAAAGACTCAAAACGAGGAATTATCCGTGGATATTTCCCCGATTAATTTCAGTTAAAATATTTTATAGTGGATGCCACTTGGGAAACCAGGTGGCATTTTTTTATTTTGCATGGTTCCATCCCTGGGCTTCCAACGGAATAGTGGAACCTCCTGTTGTAATAAGGTTAACTCCTTCGGCAGCTTCGGTCATATGCCCGATAATCGTAAAATCCGGATCGTTTTTTATCTTTTCATAATCATCGAGAGGAAGAGTAAAAAGCAACTCGTAATCTTCGCCCCCGTTTAATGCTGAAACAATAGGATTGATGCTTAGTTCCTCAGCCATTTGCTTCGTTTGATTATCCATTGGGATTCTATCTTCGAACAAACTACACCCAACTCCCGAATTTTTACACAGATGCATAATCTCAGAAGAAAGTCCGTCGGAGATATCAATCATCGATGTAGGTTTAATTCCCAGCTTATTAAAAGCTGCAATTACATCAACACGGGCTTCAGGTTTCAATTGTCGTTCCAGAATATAATCGTACCCGGCAAGTTGAGGTTGCATATTTTGGTTTACCTTAAACACTTCGTTTTCCCTTTCTAAAAGCTGCAGGCCCATATAAGCACCTCCCAAATCGCCGGAAACACATAACAAATCATTGGATTGTGCGCCGGCGCGTTGTACAATCTTGTCTTTTTCTGCTTCTCCAATTGCGGTAATACAAATCGTTAATCCGGTCATCGAACTGGTTGTATCGCCGCCCACCAGATCAACATTATATTTTTCACATGCCAGGTATATTCCTTCATACAACTCATCCAAAGCTTCTACCGAAAACTTACTCGAAATGGCAATGCTAACGGTTATTTGTTTGGGCGTCGCATTCATTGCATAAATATCGGAAAGATTCACAACAACAGACTTGTAACCAAGGTGTTTCAAAGGAACATACATAAGGTTAAAATGCACTCCTTCAGTTAAAAGATCAGTGGTAACAACAACCTGTTTGCTCTTGTAATCCAGAACTGCGGCATCGTCGCCAACGCCTTTTATTGTGCTCTCATTTTTTAACTGTATATTTTTAGTTAAACGATCAATGAGGCCAAATTCCCCCAATTCCGAAATGCTGGTTTGTTTTCTTTCTTTACTCATTATTAATTAAGGACAAATAAGTATGTATTCAAATGTTCAAACTGCAAAAATACCCATAGTTTTATATCTTTGCAATTAATATTGAACAGGAAAGACAAACAGTTGTTATAAAAGCGAAATTGTTGCGTTTTCCTACACCGGCGATGAGAAGATCTTCAGTAATCGAAAATACATTTTTCAAAATTCAAAGGTGACTTATTTCCATGAAAATGGTCATCCAATTGATTACAATAAAATCTTCAGAACGTGAAACAATAATACACAATCGGGTGTAAAACAAAGACGAAAATTCAGAAAATGGGAGAACAGGATAAAATATTGAATGACGTTACGAAGGGCGATTACAAATATGGTTTTGTTACAAATATTGATACCGAAATCATAGAAAAAGGGCTGAATGAGGACGTTATCCGTTTGATATCTGCGAAAAAGGAAGAACCTGAATTCATGCTGAATTTCAGGCTGGAGGCATTCCGTAAATGGCAGAAAATGACAATGCCGAACTGGGCATATCTAAAAATACCACCGATCGATTTCCAGGAGATCAGCTATTATGCTGCACCAAAAAAAGATCCAAAATATGAAAGTATGGATGAAGTTGACCCTGAATTGTTGGAAACATTTGACAAGCTGGGAATTCCACTGGAAGAGCAGAAGGTTTTAGCTGGTGTGGTTGCCGTCGACGCTGTTATAGACAGTATCTCGGTAAAAACTACTTTTAAAGAAACGCTGGCAGAAAAAGGAATTATTTTCTGTTCTTTCTCAGAAGCGGTAAAAGATCATCCTGACCTGATAAAAAAATACCTGGGACAGGCTGTACCTGCGGCCGACAACTTTTTCTCGGCACTCAATTCGGCTGTTTTCAGTGATGGATCATTCTGTTATATTCCAAAAGGAGTTCGCTGCCCAATGGAGCTATCCACTTATTTCAGGATTAACGCCGCCAATACCGGGCAGTTTGAACGCACATTGATTGTTGCTGACGACGACAGTTATGTTAGTTACCTTGAAGGCTGCACGGCACCAATGCGCGACGAAAACCAGCTACATGCTGCTGTAGTTGAAATTATTACAATGGACAGAGCCGAGGTTAAATATTCAACGGTTCAGAACTGGTATCCGGGAGATAAAAACGGGAAAGGCGGAATTTACAATTTCGTAACAAAACGGGGTGTTTGCCGCGGCGAATCGTCGAAAATCAGCTGGACACAGGTGGAAACAGGTTCTGCAATTACCTGGAAATACCCAAGCTGTATACTTATGGGCGACAACTCAATTGGAGAATTTAATTCGGTGGCTGTTACCAACAACTATCAACAGGCCGACACCGGTTCGAAAATGATACATATTGGCCGCAATACAAAATCAACAATTGTGTCGAAAGGTATTTCTGCGGGAAAAAGTCAAAACTCATATCGGGGTCTGGTAAAAGTTCTGCCCAAAGCAACTAATTCAAGAAACTTCTCGCAATGCGATTCGCTTCTTTTAAACGACACCTGCGGAGCGCATACTTTTCCATACATCGAAGTTGGAAACAAATCGTCGGTGGTTGAACACGAGGCCACAACCTCAAAAATTGGAGAAGACCAGATTTTTTATTGCAACCAGCGTGGAATCGATACTGAAAAAGCGATTGGGATGATTGTTAACGGTTACGCAAAAGAAGTATTAAATAAACTGCCAATGGAGTTTGCAGTTGAAGCACAAAAGCTTCTGCAAATAAGTTTGGAAGGCAGTGTAGGATAAATAAGTTAATCAATTATGAGTGAATGAGCCTCACACTCGTTGCTCAAAATTATATAGGAAAGAAAGATGTTAAAAATAAAAGATTTATATGCATCGGTAGATGGGATGGAAATTCTGAAAGGAATCAATCTTGAAGTGAAACCCGGTGAAGTTCATGCTATTATGGGGCCAAATGGCTCGGGTAAAAGTACATTGGCAAATGTTTTGGCAGGAAAAGAAGACTACGAAATCACTAAAGGAGAAGTAACTTTTGAAGGTGAAAATTTACTGGACAAATCTCCGGAAGACCGTGCAAAAGACGGTTTATTTTTAAGTTTCCAGTATCCGGTTGAAATTCCGGGTGTGCCTATGGTAAACTTTTTAAAAACATCGGTTAATGAACACCGAAAACATAAAGGTTTAAAAGAACTCACAGCAGGTGAATTCTTGAAACTCATGCGCGAAAAAATGGACCTGGTTGATATGCAAACCAAGCTAACCAACCGTTCGGTGAACGAAGGATTCTCTGGGGGAGAAAAAAAGAAAAACGAAATTTTCCAGATGGCACTTTTAGAACCGAAACTTGCCATTCTCGACGAAACCGACTCAGGTTTAGATATCGACGCATTAAAAGTGGTAGCAAATGGGGTTAACGCATTAAAATCGCCACAAACATCTTCGATTGTTGTTACACACTACCAGCGCCTCTTAGATTACATTGTTCCCGACTATGTTCATATCCTATATAAGGGAAAAATTGTAAAAACTGCCGGAAAAGAACTGGCTCTGGAACTGGAAGAAAAAGGATACGATTGGATTAAATCAGAAAACGGAAATTAACATGAGCGTTTTAGTTGATAAAACAGATTGTTCGTTAAAATATACTGCGCATTACAACAAAGTAAAAGAACAGCTTTTCGAAGGCTCTTCCGATATTCTGAATGCGCAACGAAATAAGGCATTCCAGCATTTTGTAATGCAGGGTATTCCTACACGAAAAAACGAAAATTACAAATACACCAACCTTAATCCATCCTTCTTTCCCGATTTTGAATTTATTCATACAAAAGAAGAGATACACGCCGACTTGGGAGAAGTTTTTCGTTGTGATGTGCCACAACTAAATACCAACCTTGCATTGGTTTTTAATGGCTGGTTTTATAAAAACGAAAATGAAAAAGGGAACCTTCCGAAGGGTGTTATTCTTGACAGCCTGGAAAGCATTGCCTTGGAGAAACCCGAATTGCTTAAAAAATACGCAAGCATTGCGAATGTGGAAGAAGACCCGTTAGTGGCGTTAAATACGGCATATGCAAAAGACGGATTTTTCCTTTATGTTCCTAAAAATGTAACAGTTGAAAACCCGATTCAGGTTATCAACCTTCTACAAAAAGAAAAAGACAGCTTCGCTACTCAACGAAATTTTATACTTGTAGAAGACGGAGCAAAAGTTCAGGTACTGTTATGCGACCACACACTGAATCTGAATCAGTATCTGAACAATTCGGTTACCGAAATTTTTGTTGGGAATAATGCTGAAATAGAATTCTATACCCTGCAAAACCAACACAACAGAGCAACAAACCTTTGTTCGGTTTTTGTTGAGCAACAAAAGGACTCGCGAGTAACAACAAATACGGCGACACTTCATGGTGGATTAATCCGTAATAACCTGAAAGTAACTCTTAATGGAGAGAATGCAGAAGCAAATATGTTCGGCATGGCTTTTATGGATAAAAAACAACATGTCGACAACTTTACACAGGTAATACATGCAAAACCGCATTGCCAGAGCAACCAGGTATATAAAAATGTGCTTGACGAAAACTCATCGGGGGCATTTGCAGGAAGAATTCACGTGGTTCCCGATGCACAAAAAACAAATGCATTCCAGCGCAACAATAATTTATTGCTTACCGATAACGCAAATATGCAATCGAAACCCCAGCTGGTTATCGATGCCGACGATGTTAAATGCAGCCATGGTTCAACGGTTGGACAGATAGACCAGGAAGCACTTTTCTATCTTCGTGCACGGGGGATCAATGAAGATTTAGCCCGTTTGATGATGATGAATGCATTTGCTCACGAAGTGGTAAAAGAAATAAAATTGGAACCTTTACGCGACAGGATTGACGAACTGGTTGACAAACGCCTCAAAGGTGAAGTTGCCCGTTGTCACGATTGTGCTTATCAATGCGATTGCTAAAACACTTTGTGAATCCCAACAAGAAGTCCTTGTGTAACTTCGTGGTAAAATTAAATCACATTGACCACGAAGTCTCACAATGATTTTTTCTTTTTCGTTACCTTCACCACATAAAATGAGCATGAAAAAAATCACACCAGAAGAGATAGCTGGCGGAAAACAAAGATTATATCTCATGCGAATTTATCTGTTGCCATAAAAAATTAAAATTCTGAACAGATGAAATACGATGCCGAAAAAATAAGAAGCTACTTCCCCATATTAAAAAAAGAAGTCTACAACAAACCGTTGGTGTATTTTGATACAGCTGCATCGGCGCAGAAACCGGTTCAGGTTCTGATGAAGTTGGAACAGTTGTACAACGAGAATTACAGCAACATCCACCGCGGAGCTCATTATATGGCCGACAAAGCAACGGTTGAGTACGAAGGAGTACGCGATAAAGTGAAGGCTTTTATCAATGCTGCCTCGCGTAAAGAAATCATTTTTACAAAAGGGACAACAGAAAGTATTAACCTTGTTGCTAGTAGTTTCTGTGAAAAATATGTTTCGGAAGGCGACGAGATTATTGTTTCGGAAATGGAACACCATGCGAACATAGTTCCTTGGCAAATAGCCGCAGCCAGAAAGGGAGCAAAACTGATAAAATGGCCGTTTAACGACAATGGGACTCTTTCGCTCGAGACATTAAAAAACCTGATTTCGAATAAAACAAAACTGGTGGCAGTAACATATGTTTCCAACGTATTAGGAACTGTTAATCCTGTGAAAGACATCGTTGAAATTGCTCATAAAGAAAATGTTCCGGTACTTGTGGATGGTGCCCAGGCTGCCCCGCATATTTCAATCGACGTACAGGATATGGATGCTGACTTCTATGTTTTTTCTGCCCATAAAATGTATGGCCCGAATGGAGTTGGGGTTTTGTACGGAAAGAAAAAATGGTTAAATGAAATGCCACCATACCAGGGTGGAGGCGAAATGATATCGGAAGTATCATTCGAAGGTACTACCTTTAACGAACTGCCTTACAAATTTGAAGCCGGAACACCTCACATTACAGGAGTTATTGCCTTTGGTTGTGCGATTGACCTAATTACTGAAATTGGACTGGACAACCTTGCAGAACTTGAACATTCGCTTTTGGAATATGCTACCCAAAAACTTCTGGAGATAGACGGGATGCAGATATACGGACAAGCTCCTGTGAAATCGGGACTGATTTCCTTCAACATAAATGGGATTCATCCGTATGATTTGGGAGCCTTGCTCGACAAAATGGGAGTTGCCGTTCGCACGGGGCATCTTTGTGCCGACACAGTAATGCAACATTACGGAATACAGGGATGTGTCCGCATTTCATTCGGCATGTACAACACCAAAGAAGAAATCGATAAATTCATGGAGGCTTTAAATAAGGTTCGAATGATGTTTTAATTCAGTTTAGACTCAGATTCTGAATTAATTTTACTCTCTTCTGATTTTTCTTTTTTCGGCTTATTAACAAAAACATAGCCGATTAAACCACCATAAAGCGTACTTGTATGCCAGTGCGATTGTATCGGGCACGTCCCTGAATTACATCCCACATAATAATAGTACGCATAGCCGGCAATCATTCCAACTACAGTACCAACAATCTTCCACTTATATCTTTTAATAAAATCACTCATCTTTAAAAATTTCATTAAAGAAAACTCATCTCGTAATATTTCTGAGTGACATAGATTACAATCAAAAAAAAATCCGGCTCATTTCTGAACCGGATCTCAATATTATACTAATTCCGTTTTAATAGTTCGACTCTTTGATTTCGAAATATGCCTGAGGATGCTGGCATGCCGGACACATTTTCGGAGCCACAGTTCCTTCGTGGATAAAACCACAGTTACGGCATTTCCAAACTACTTTATCGCCACGTTTAAACACTTTACCTTCTTCCAGGTTGGAATATAAAGTACGATAACGATCTTCGTGAGCCTTTTCCACTTTAGCGATTAACTTAAATGCCATGGCCACTTCTTTAAATCCTTCCTCCTCTGCAACTTTTGCAAACTCCGGATAAAGTTCTGTCCACTCCTCGTTTTCACCTTCTGCAGAAGCTTTCAGATTTTCGAGAGTTGTACCAATTTTTCCGGCCGGATAGGTTGCTGTAATCTCAACCATGTTCCCTTCCAGAAATTTAAAAAAACGTTTGGCATGTTCTTTTTCGTTTAGTGCTGTTTCATCGAAAATTGCAGCAATCTGTTCCAATCCTTCCTTTTTTGCCTGTTTGGCAAAATAATCGTAACGCATTCTTGCCTGCGACTCTCCGGCAAAAGCTTTTAATAAATTCTGTTCTGTTTTAGTACCTGCTAATGATGCCATAAAATTGTTTTTTATAAATTAATTTTCACACAATAAAATTAAGTAAAATTGACCGGAAGGATTCACTCTGTTATTAATTTTGAAAGTTTCTTAATAAGCCAATTAATAATATTGTTAAAAATTAAAATTTTACGACCTTTGCTTGCGTTAAAACAATTATTATATGACAATTGAAGAAGTTCAACAAGAGATAGTAGAAGAATTTTCGATGTACGAAGACTGGATGGACAAGTACGCCTATCTTATTGAATTAGGGAATGATTTGGGAGAACTTGATGTTAAGGATAAAAACGACCAGAACATTATAAAAGGATGCCAGTCGCGAGTGTGGCTGGTTGCAGAAATGGAAGATGGAAAAATTAATTTCCGTGGCGAGAGCGATGCCGTAATTGTAAAAGGATTGGTTGCTTTATTATTAAGAGTTGTTTCGGGAAGAACCCCAAAAGAATTACTCGAAAACGAGCTACATTTTATCGATGACCTTGGACTGAAACAACACCTGTCGCCTACCCGTTCGAACGGCCTACTGGCCATGGTAAAACAAATTCGTTTATACGCTGTTGCTTATAGCAAAATCACAGGATAATCATAAGAAATTATGGATAAGAGAATCGATTTAATAATAAATAACCTGAAAGAGGTTTACGACCCAGAAATTCCGGTCAATATTTACGATTTAGGATTGATATATAATGTTGACGTAGACGAAAATAACCACGCCAATATATTAATGACTCTTACTGCCCCGGGCTGTCCGGTTGTTGATATTCTTGTGGACGATGTAACACAGGCCGCCCAATCGGTTGAAGGAATTGAAAAGGCAAATATTGAACTTACTTTTGAGCCGCCCTGGGACAAATCGATGATGAGTGAAGAAGCCCGGCTGGAACTGGGATTCTTCTAAAAATAAAACCCTTGGGAATTGCAAAACACCTAAGGGTTTTATTTTTCCGCCGTATCCAGGCTAGCATCCTCTACTTATACAAAGTTCTATTCTATCTTCAACAATAAGCTGCATTTTTATAAATTACAGAAAAATGAATCCTATACCTTTTGAATCGGAAGTTGTTATTTTATGCGATGGTTCTTTCCCAAAACATCCCGTCCCGTTATCGCTATTAAAAAATGCAAAACAAATTATTTGCTGCGATGGTGCAGCCGACAAATTAATTGAATTTGGCATGATTCCCAGCTTTGTTGTTGGCGACATCGATTCGGTTTCGGAAAAAACAAAAAGCGACTTTGCCGATCGTATTGTTTACAGCTCCGATCAGGAAACAAATGACCAGACCAAAGCCATTGAATTTATTTTGAAAAAAGGAGTACAAAACGTTGTAATCTTAGGCGCGACCGGCAAGCGAGAAGATCATACGATTGGGAATATTTCGCTGCTGCTAAACTATGCCGAAAAACTAAACGTTATTTCTGTCAGCAATTCGGGAATCTTCCATCCTGTCCTAAAATCACAAGAATTCAGCTCTTTTAAAGGCCAGCAGGTTTCTATATTTTCCATTGGTATTCCATCTGCCATTACTTCAAAAAATTTAAAGTACCCTCTTCATCAAACGGTACTGAATTCATGGTGGATGGGAACATTAAACGAATCTTTAAACGAATCTTTTTCTCTTGAATTCAACAACGGAAAATTAATCGTATTTCAAAAGTTTGAATGACATCTGATAATTAAAAGTTCAATCAAAGTTTCCTTTCACGATATTAAAATGCCTGTTTCAACAAATAAATAGAAACAAACAATTAATAAAAAAAGGTCAACTTTATTCAAGTTGACCTTTCATTTATCGTAAAAAATAATGCTTTTATTCAATCTTTATTGGGTTATCAACCTTTGTTTTCAGCAAGGCAATATCCAACACATCCATAATGGTACCTACAAAGTGAAATTTTAAACCTTTCAAATAAGCTTCTTTAATATCCTCCAGGTTCTTTTTATTTTCTTCCGAAAGAATGATTTCGGTGATTCCGGCACGCTTGGCTGCCAGAATTTTTTCCTTGATTCCACCAACCGGCAACACCTTACCACGAAGAGTAATCTCACCTGTCATAGCCAGATTTTTTTTCACTTTCCGCTGTGTAAATGCCGAGGCCAGCGAAGTCACCATTGTAACACCTGCCGAAGGACCATCTTTCGGAATTGCTCCTTCAGGAACATGAACATGCACATTCCATTTTTCAAAAACCTCTGAAGATAGATCCAATTCTTCGGCATGCGATTTTAAATATTCGTGAGCCAACATGGCCGATTCTTTCATTACATCGCCAAGATTCCCGGTAAGAGTAAGTGCTCCTTTCCCTTTACTTAAACTGGTCTCAACAAAAAGAATCTCTCCGCCAACAGCAGTCCAGGCCAGGCCGGTTACTACCCCCGCAAAATCGTTGCCCTGGTATTTTTCTTTCGAATACTCGGTAACACCCAAATATTCGCGAACATCGTCTTTGGTAAGCTTTTTATTGTACGATTCTTCAAAAGCAATTTTCTTGGCAATACGACGAATGAGTTTGGCTATTTTCTTATCCAATTCACGCACACCACTTTCACGGGTATATCCGTCAATAATTAATTCAATTACCTCTTTTGTGAATGTTACCTGCGACTTTTTCAAGCCATGATTTTCCAATTGCTTCGGAATTAAATGGCGCCTGGCAATTTCAATTTTTTCCTCAACCAAATAACCGCTAACTTCAATCAACTCCAAACGGTCGCGCAATGGCGGCGCAATAGTGCTCAACGAATTGGCTGTTGCAATAAACATCACTTTCGACAGGTCGTAATCCTGTTCCACGTAATTGTCATGAAATTCGCTGTTTTGCTCAGGATCTAAAACCTCCAGCAGAGCCGAAGCAGGATCGCCGTGAAAATGTTTCGAAACCTTATCAATCTCATCGAGAATAAACACAGGATTCGACGATTTCGCCTTTTTTATATTCTGAATTATCCGACCTGGCATGGCACCGATGTAGGTTTTACGGTGGCCCCGAATCTCGGACTCATCGTGCAATCCTCCCAAACTCATCCGGGCATATTTACGTCCCAGCGCCCTTGCAACCGATTTCCCCAACGAAGTTTTTCCAACTCCCGGAGGACCGTATAAACAAAGTATCGGCGATTTCATATCATTTTTCAGCTTCAAAACGGCCAGGTGTTCCAGCATCCGTTCTTTCACTTTCTCTAATCCGTAATGATCCTCATCCAATACCTTTTGGGCATTTTTCAGATCAAAATTATCTTCTGTATATTCATTCCAGGGTAACTCAAGTAAAGTCTGACAAAAAGTATACTGTACCGAATATTCACCTGCTGCCGGATTTAAGCGGCTCAGTTTCTCCACTTCTTTCTCGAAGAATTTGGCAACATTTTCAGTCCACTTCTTTGCCTTTGCCTTTTCTTTTAAAGCATTAATTTCCTGCTCCACCGGATTGCCACCCAATTCATCCTGGATGGTTTTCATTTGCTGGTTCAACATGAACTCGCGCTGTTGCCTGTCCATGTCGGTTTTCACTTTTTTCTGGATATCCTGCTTCAGCTCCAGCATCTGAACTTCCTTCACTAAAAAGCTGATTGCCTGAATACCCCGATCTTTAAGGCTTTCAATCTCGAGTAATTTTTGTTTGTCATCAACATTTATATCGGTATTCGAACAAATAAAATTGATAAGGAAAGTAGAATTCTCGATATTCTTAACCGCAAATGTAGCCTCAGGAGGCACATTGGCAGAAAACTGTGCAATTTTAATCGACAGGTCTTTTAATGAACCAACAATAGCGTTGAATTCATTATCATCTTCTGATGTAATATCGTTTAAAGGCTCGACTGCAGCTTTAAAATATGGATCTTCGCTAACAAATTCCTTAATCTGATACCTGCGTTTTCCCTGAATAATTACAGAAGTTGACCCATCGGGCATTTCCAGCACCTTTAAAATTTCAGCGACTGTTCCAATCTGATAAAGATCTTTTTCTTCAGGATTATCAACCGTATAATCTTTCTGGGCCACTGTTCCCAACAGTTTTCCCCCACGGTTAACATCGCGGATAAGTTTTAATGATCGTTCGCGGCCGACAGTAATCGGCAGCACAACTCCAGGAAAAAGAACTGTATTTCGCAACGGAAGTATAGGAAGTACAGAAGGAACATCTGTATTTTTTAATTCTTTGTCGTCTCCATCAGCAATGATGGGAAGGAAATCGGATTCTTCGTTCATCATGCCAGAAGCAAATATATTTTGAAAAGCTGAGTTTTTTAATTTTCCCATAATAATAAATAATGACATTCTGTCGTATTCAGAATGTTTAATTAACAGGCTGGACTATTTGCAATTGCCGTGCCATTTAAACAGACCGAAAAAAAGGCAACATTGTTCACCACATTTGCATAAAAAAGGCGACAAAATTACACCTTAAGAATAAAAAAAAAGCATCCGCCTGCCGACGGATGCTTTTCCTGTATTATATACAAAAAATTATTTTTTCCTGTTTTGCATGTGCTTTCCGTAACGGCTCATGAACTTATCTACACGACCGGCTGTATCAACAAGCTTGGTTTTACCAGTGTAGAATGGGTGCGAAGTGTTCGAAATTTCCAGTTTATACACAGGATATTCAACACCGTCGATTGTTTCTGTTTCTTTAGTATCAACAGTAGAGCGGGTAATAAAAGTATGTCCGTTCGACATATCTCTAAAAGCTACCAGTCTGTATTCCTTTGGATGAATGTCTTTTTTCATTTTATCTGCTTTTTTAGTGAATGGTTACACTCGATATGCAATCCATTCTTATCGTTTTTTACTTTTTTATTTCAATTTTCGGCCTGCAAAGATAAATATTGTTTAGAACTTTCCAAAAAGTTTCTTCATTTATTTCCTTATTAATTAAGTCGTTAATTAACGCCAATACGGGCAGCTCTTACAACCTTTTTCGAGCGGTCGAACATGTAACGCATGGTATAGTGCGTTTTTGCTTTTTTAGCGCCCGTCGCCTCATAAATGGAGATAATCTTTGGATTAAAATCGCCGGCCCACGACAACTCTACCTCAGTATAATGGAGGTGCGATTTTTCCTTCATTTTTTGTTCCTGATGCCAAAAAATACCCGATTCAATTCCGGAACGCTGATACTTGGCATCAACCCCCATGAGGATAATTCGTGTTCGGGTCATTGTTTTTGTCTTTTTATAATACAGAAATTTCAAAATCCCCAACAAATTCAGTTTCCCGTTCAGTTTTCTGAGAATCTGGTTAATATCCGGAATCATCACAAACATGGCAATAGGCTTTTCCCCGTCGTATGCAAACCAAATCATTTCCGGATCGAGAATTGCCTTTGATTCTTTCAAAAAGTCATAAATATCATCCGGATCAAGTGGTTTGTAATGCTCGTGCGACGCCCAGGCCCCATCATAAACAGCACAAAAATCTTTTACAAACCTTTCTGTTTGATTAAAATCGAAATGTTTGAAATTAAATTGAGGTTTCTTGGCTACCCATCCGGCTATTTTCCAGAAACGCTCCGGAAAAGGAACTGTATAATCCAGGTGGAAACTGTATTGTTCAAAATATATTTCGAAGCCAAAATTCCGGAATAACTTTTCGTAGTAAGGAGGATTATAGGGCATTCCGTAACCCTGTGGCATAAATCCATCTACCAGCAAGCCGTTATTTACATAATTTTCTCCAAAATTCACCGGGCCATCCATGGCTTCCATGCCATTCTCTTTATTCCACTTTGCGGCTGCTTCAAAAAGAATATTGGCTGCTTCCTGGTTGTCGACACATTCAAAGAATCCACATCCGCCAGTGGGCTGGTCATATGTTTTTGCAAGATTAAAATTGATAAACGCTGCTATCCGACCGATAACATTTTGTTCTTTGTCGAGCAAAACCCAACGAATAGCTTTCCCGTTTTTAAAGCTCTTATTTTTTTTGGGATCGAAAATCGCATCTACCATCCCCTCAAGAGGCGCTGCCCAATTCTTATCTTCCTCATAAATTTTATGCGGAAGCCGATGAAATAGCTTTCTCGTTTTTTTATCTGTAACCTCAACTAAATGCATAAATTCTTCCTCCTCTGTGCGGAACAAAAGAACGACTTTTTAATGAATAATCGGCGCTTTGGTAAATTCTTTTTCTCTATCGAATAAATAACGCATTGTATTGTGTGTTAACGTTCTACTTGCGCCAAACGATTTAAACAGTGCATTCATTTTTGGATTAAAATCGCCTATCCAGCTCATTTCCATATCGTTGTACCACGTTTTTTTCAACATTACTTTTTTCAGATGATGAAAAATACCCGACTCAATTCCTTTACCCTGGTATCCGGGAATAACCCCCAAAACAATTACACGACAACGCGTAATTGCCTTACGATGTTTATAATAAAGGAGTTTTAATCCTTTCCAGAGATTCAGTTTCCCTGTCTTAAGCTTTTGTATTATTTGATTCAGATCAAGCACTTGCATAAAAAAAGCGATGGGTTTCCCGTTGTGATAAACATACCATATAAATTCTTCATCCATAATTATTTTAGCTTCATGGAGCATTTCTTTTAAAAGTGCAAATTCGATAGGCTTATAATTTCCGTGCCCTCCCCATGCTTTTTGATGGATTTCGATAAAATCGCGTATAAATTTATCCTGATCCTTAAAAGTAAAATGCTCGAAACTATACCCCGGTTTCTTTGCTACCCATTCGGCAATTTTCCAGAAACGATCGGGCAAATCCGGATTTGTAATATCGAGTGAATAACTGTATTGCTCGTAGTAAGTTTTAAAACCGTAAGCAGCAAACAAGTCGAAATAATATTCCGGATTATAGGGCATTCCAAATGTTTGCGGTTTAAATCCTTTGGTCAGGAGTCCCCAATAGAAAAAATTCTCATCAAAATTAACCGGGCCATCCATTGCTTCCATGCCATTTTCTTTGAGCCAGTTTTTTGCCGTGTCAAACAACTTAAAGGCTGCGTCTTTATCATTAATACACTCAAAAAACCCGCAACATCCGGTAAGCTGCTCATAACCGGAAGCATAATTCGAATCGAAAAAAGCTGCGATCCTTCCAATGTATTCACCATCTTTTTTTAGCAACCACCGCCGCGCATCTCCATGCTTGAAACGTAAATTTTTATTCGGATCAAACGTATTCTCAATCATCATCCGCAAAATGGGAATATAGTTAGAATCGTTTGCATAAATTTTATCGGGAACTCTGTGAAATTCATTTACCGTTTCTTTATCGGTAACCTGAATGACCTGCATAAACAAAACATTTAAAAAGTTAATTGATGCCCGAAAGTAGAATTTTACAAGGAAAACAAAAAAGGGATTTCCCCAAAAATCCGGTTAAATCCTTTTTTTTAACATATTATTCGATTCATTAATCCCGACTTGCCACTTTTGCCAGCAAACGCAAAATTTCCATATATAACCAAATAAGTGTTACCATTAAACCAAAAGCACCGTACCACTCCATGTATTTTGGTGCTCCTGCTTCAGCAGCTCTTTCAATAAAAGCAAAATCCAGTACCAAATTAAGAGCAGCAATTGCAACAATTACCAAGCTAAAACCAATGCTAATATTTGAATTACCATAAAGGAATGGCATCTGCCAACCCAAAAAGCTACCTATAAAACCGACCAGGTAAACCAAAGCAATTCCGCCTGTGGCAGCAAAAAGTCCCATGGTAAACTTTTGGGTTACCTTAATAACTCCTGAACGGTATAAAAACAACATAACCATAAATACTGCAAGTGTTAAAGCTACTGCACGCATTACAATTCCGTTATATTGCATTTCCAACACCGCCGATATTCCCCCCAACAATAATCCTTCGAAAACAGCATAAATTGGTGCAGAAATACCGGAACTTTGTGGTCGGAATACTGTTACCAAAACAGTAATAAAACCGCCGATTCCGCCAACTGCCAACCACGGTAATACCGCCGACATTCCGGCTTCGGGGCTGGTTGTTAATGCACCGAAAAACTTATTCCATGTAAACACAGCGCCTGCCACTACCAGCAAAAGCATCAGTGCTGTTTTATTCATTGTTCCGTTAACAGTCATTACATCCGACTGGTAAGTATAATCGCGGCTAAAAACTCTCTCTTTAAAAACCGGATTTGAAGATCTTGAAATATTCATCATTTTCTTTTTTGTTTAAAATTTCATGTTCAAAGTTGAAAGAGCTTTGAACTTCAGACTCTCCATTAACAAATTATCTGCCACGAAGTTTTTATCTGACAGGTTTGCAGTTAAAGAACCTTAAATAGAATCATCCTCAAAGCGTTCCCTGATGTATTCGCTTGTTAATTCCTCGAAAAGTTGTTCGCCCAGTTTTATTGCATTTTCTGAATTACTTAGCTGACATGTTTTTGCCAACTCTACACAATGTTCGTTCAAATATTTGGAACGCGAGCCCATTGCAATAACTGCGCGGTAAAGTGGAGAAAAAAGCTTTGGATCTTTTGCAAGGGTCGGTAATTCTTCGAAAAATGGTTCGAACATTTCGTCGATGGCTTGTTTATTACCAATTGCCAACCGTCCCATTAAATGTACGCCAGTAAAACGAACAATATGTTTTTTCCCCCTGCACCATTCCAGCGCCTTTATAAATGCAAATTTGCTTTTCACCCAAAGGTTTGTTGAAGCCTGCTCGGCAATCTCAGTATTCCCGAAGCTCTTCGTCCAGAAATCCATTTGTTCTTCCGAAACTTCTGAAGGTTCGTCTAACAGTGTTGCCAAAATCATCGACTCGCGCCACTGTTTATTCCAGAGTTTCAGTGCCAGAAGGTGATCGGGCTCGTAATTTTTAGCGATCTCACGCAGATCGAGCAACGAAACACCCCAGTTCAGTTTATAATCGATTCCTTGTTGTCCCATAAGTTCCGAAACCTCACCACTTTGTCGCAGTTTGATTACCTTGAGAATTTTCTGAAATTTTTCTTCAGTTTCCTTATTATCGAGTAAAAAGTCCATCTCTTTTATAAAATTAATTCTGCAAAAATAAAGATTACAATCACTCCCATCGAATAGAAAAGGTAAATCTTGACAGGAAGATATTCCGACAATGCAATACTTAACTTTTGTTTTACAACTGTTGCAAGAAACAGTTTCTCGAAAAGGTAAGCTATAAAGGTGGCGAATGCAATACCGGCAATTCCAAGAACATTTACCAAAATCAGACTTAATACAACATTGAGCACCAATTCGAAAAACGAAGCGAGCATAATGGGTTTTGTGTGCTTTAGTCCGTTAAGAATCGTTTGAGGCATTAATAAACGGCTGATTACTAACAAGAGATAAATATTAAAAATAGTTGCACTTTCAGAAAAATTAGGATTAAAAATCAAAGGGAAAACGGGTTTTGAAATCAAAAGAAGCACAGCAGTAACGGGAAATAAAAAATGCATGAGCTTTAACACACTCGATTTCAATTGTACAAGATTTTCACTGAGGTTGGCAACACGGGCAAAATCGGGCAACATGGCGCTACTGAGGGCATTTGCCATTAACATCGCAAGGGGCAGCTCGCGCGCGCCATACCGAAAAACAGCAAAAGTTTCCGAATCGAATTTCGAAGTAACAATAAAACCATCGACAAACTGAGCAGAGCCACTTAAAAAAGTTGCCATAACCAGTGGAGCACCCAATTTCAAATGTTCGCGTAAAAAATCTGCTGAAAAATGCATTTCACGATTATTGATAAGCAAAATCCACAGCCATAAATAACGGATAAGCGATGATAACACCAATCCTTTCAGACAGATTTGAATACCAGAACCAAACACGGCAGGAAAAACAACCAGAACCAACTGTAGGGTAAAAGCAAAAACACCGTAAACGATAATCGATTTATTCTGCTTTTTTATCAGATAGTAGTATTCAACCAAATTGGCAGGAACACCAAAAACAATAAAAAGTAGTAACAATCCACTTTCCGGCACGGTCTTCCCGTTCAGCAAAAAAGATGAAAACAAGGGTTGCAGCCCAAATAAAAACAGGGCTGCCAGAACACTAAAAGACTGAATTAATAAAAAAGCGCTAAAAAAAGCGTTATTTTTTTTCTGCTCCCCTGATGAAAGCGGCAACAACGCTTTTAATAAACCATTGAGCCAAAAGAAACTTACTGCTCCCGATAAAAAAACAAAGGTTTCGTACTCGCCAATTTCCGACTGCAATAAGCCGGTTTTTGTAAAAACAATCCCAATTAATATCAGTATTGAGTATCGGTATAACTGAAAAAACTGGAAAGACGAAACGGTATTTACGAACTTCTTCACAAATTGAATTTGGGTTAAAATTAAAAAAAGATGCCGAAGTCTGGTCTACTATCCGTCAAATGGGTTGAAGATTCATTTTCTCAAGTAACCGAACAGTATTTTTTGAGATTGGGACTTCCCAGGCTTGTCCCTCGGAGTACAAAATGCATTTCAGTTTCTTTTTATCAATCCTCCTAAGATAACTCAGATTAATAATATTCGAACGCCCAACCCTGATAAAATTCGAATTGTTTATAATCTCTAAAGTCTCACTAATTCCAGTCTTTACAATTACATTCTCTCTATCCTGAAGTTTTAAAGATGTATTGTTCTTTTCGGCTTTACAAAATACGATCTCGTCAGGAGAGAGAATAACTACACCTTTTTTTTGAGGAAATAGACGTTTTGTTGTAATAGCTTCCGATTGCGTAAACTTATCCAACTTTCGATACATTTCTCGTTTCCTGATTTCCATTTTTAAGCTGGTAATCATTTCAGCAACCACACTATCATCGAAAGGTTTAACAAAGTAATCGAATGGCTCCAGCGATAAACTCTCAAATGCCTTCTTTTCATCTTTTGCCAAAAATACGATTGCCGGAAGTATATTCCTTTTTCTTAGCATTCGAACGAACTCAACACCACTGACATCTGGTAATTCGACATTTATTACTACCAAAATGGGAATATGGTTATTTCCAAGTTCATATCCCTGCTTTCCGCTCGTGGCTTTTCCAACAATCGAAAGCTCGTTAAACTTTTCAAAAACAGCAACTGATTCATTTAATGCTTGCTGATCTTTTTCAATAATTAATGTCGGAATTTTAATATCAAGCATAATTGAAACAATTTTCCAGTAATGCTTTAATCGATTTATGCGATGAATTTATCTCGCTGTAATTGTGGCCAAATTTCATTAAAACCGAATCGGTTCCTTTATTTACACTCCGCACATAATTGAGATTGATTAAAACCGATCGCCCCAAACGATAAAAATTCCTATTTTTAACGATCTGCTCCATCTGAGTTAGAGTAACAGATGAATATTTTATTTTTCCACTTGCAAGATGCAAGGAAATACCACCGTCTTCCGACTCACAAAAAACAATCTCTGCCGGACTGATCAAAACATACCCTTGTTTTGTATTTATCTTTATTTTATTCTCTTGTTTTACTGAATCCAACATTTCCACTAACCGGCCCGACAAACTCTTTTTCTTTAACCTGAAGTATTTTGCGGTTACTTCTTCCAAAAGCTTCTTGTCGACCGGTTTAATCAAAAAATCGTGCACACCACAACGAATGGCAGGAATTACATTCTCGGTAGCCGACGATATCCAAACAGCCGGAATATCAACATTCCTGCGTTTCAACAGGCAAATAAACTCAGATGCTTTATTCCCCGGCAGATCACTATTAATAATGAGAAGATGTACATTTTGCGCCACAATTTTATAGAGTGCCGTTTCAACATTGTCGGTTACGTCAACGTGTGTGACATTTTTATTAATACCAAGAAGATATTGTAAGTGCTTTTGAGAATCAGGATCATTATCAACAATTAAAATGCGAAACAAATTATCAACCATATAAACTAACTGAATAGGTTATTTAATAAAATGCCCTCACATAAATTGTCCCTCACAAATGTAATAAAATATGTTAGATCACCCTTTTAAAATGGCCGTTCCGGTGTTCAATATTATGTGTACTACAATTTGATTGAGTTGCTTTTTAATTTATATTTGTTAAAAATCAATCGAGCATGATTCAACTAAAAGGTTGGGCAAGAAACACCCTGTTTATTGCAGGACTTATTTTTATAATCTTCCTGGTTTGGTATTTCAGCGCCATTGTAACCTACATACTTATTTCTGTTGTTCTTTCTTTTATCGGCCGTCCGCTGGTGCGTTGGTTGATGAAAATTAAATACAGAAGATTAAGTGTAAAAAAAGGACTGGCTGCTTTTATTACATTAATTGCCATCTGGGTTGTTTTCGTGTCCTTTTTCAGATTCATGATTCCGCTTCTTGTCAGCGAGGTGGAAACCTTATCGCAGGTTGACTTCACCCTGGTCCTCGACTCTATTGAAGAACCGGTTTTAAAACTGATGCACATTTTCAGCAGAGATTCTGTTGCAATAGAATCGAAAACCTTTTTAGATATTGTATCTGAAAACCTTGGAGCGCAAATTGATTTTTCACAGGTTTCAAACTGGTTTGGATTGATTGCCGGCACAATTGGCGAATTATTAATCGCGTTTTTCTCGGTTTCTTTCATCACTTTTTTCTTTTTGAAAGAAGAAAAAATGTTTCGCGAGTTCATTATTCTTTTAGCACCAACACGCTTCGAGAACAATGTTGCACACATACTCGATTCTATTTCATATTTACTTCGCAGGTATTTTATCGGGCTTCTCTTTGAAGTTTTTATGGTTATGTTTCTCGACACCGCAGGATTAACCATTGTTGGAATTGAATTTGAGCATGCCGTGGTTATTGGATTATTCGCCGGAATGTTTAATGTTATCCCCTATCTCGGTCCTTGGATGGGCGCCGCCCTGGGATTATTAATAGGAGCTGCTCTGAATATCCACATGGATTTTATGACTGAAGTTTTACCAATACTGGGATGGATGACACTGGTATTTGGGTCAGTACAAATTATCGACAATGTATTGTTTCAACCGCTCATCTACTCAAGTAGCGTAAAAGCACATCCTCTTGAAATATTTCTGGTAATTATGGCTGCCGGAAGTATGGCCGGAATTGTTGGGATGATACTGGCTATACCTGTGTATACAATCATCAGGGTAATTGCCAAAGAATTTTTCGATAATATGAAGTTGGTAAAAAAAATAACCCGGAACCTGGAAAAAGAAGAGTCCTGACACAAATTACATCAATCAAAATTTTTATTATACCTTATAACAAAATGAATGAAATCGCTCCAAAGACTACTTCGTCGTCTAAATTTCTCTGTTTACCGATATTTTTTTCTGATATATACATTTTACCAGTTTCTTTAACAAAAAAAAGAAACCAAACTTGTAATTTGCAACGTTGAATTTGAACCATTTCTAACTTCAATAAAATAACTCATGGAATTATTTGAAGCGCATAATGTTAACAAAGTGTTTGCCTCTACACAGGCATTAACAGATGTCAGCATTTCTGTAAAAGAACAAAGTATTTTTGGCCTGCTTGGCCCAAACGGGGCAGGGAAAACCACCTTAATCCGTATTATCAACCAGATTACCGCACCCGATAGTGGTGAAATATTTCTGGCCGGAAAAAAAATGACACGTGCCGATATTTCTCAAATCGGATATTTGCCTGAAGAAAGGGGCCTCTATAAAAAAATGAAAATTGGCGAACAAGCCATCTATCTGGCACAATTAAAAGGAATGTCGTATAACGATGCGAGACGCACCCTGAAACATTGGTTCAACAAATTCGACATTCTGCCGTGGTGGAATAAAAAAGTGGAGGAACTCTCGAAAGGTATGCAGCAAAAGGTACAGTTTATTACTACCATTGTTCACAAACCCAAACTGCTCATCTTCGATGAACCTTTCAGCGGTTTCGACCCAATTAATGCCAACCTTTTGAAAAAAGAAATCCTCCAGCTTCGTGACGAAGGAGCTACCATTATTTTTTCAACTCACAACATGGGATCGGTTGAAGAATTGTGCGACAATATTGCTTTAATCAATAAATCGGTAAAAATCGAAGACGGTCCGACGGATGCGATTCGTGAAAAATACAAATCGAACATCTTCGACGTACGATACCGGGGCGAATTTAAGGATGTTGATTTGGCGCTCGGTACCGACTACCACATTATCGAGCACATGGAATCAGAAAAAGAGAACACCATCAAAGTTCAGCATCTCAACGGAAATACAAATAATGAACTTATAAAAAAACTCATTCCGGCTGCCGAAATTATTGCATTTGAAGAAATCATTCCGAGCATGAACGATGTATTTATTAAAGCGGTTGAAGAATCGAATAATAACTAAACACAACTGAAATGAACAATACATTTTTAATTTTAAAACAAGAATATCTAAAAAGGGTGAAGAAAAAATCCTTCATCATTTTAACCATATTAACTCCCTTTCTCATTGCTGCAGTTTACGGCATGGTTATTTACTTCTCGATTAAAGGCGACACTGAAGAACGAACCATTGCGGTTTACGACGAGACCAGTCTGTTCCTGGGAGAATTTACCGATAAAGGCACAACCAAATATCATTTCGTGCCAAAAGAAGAATATGCCGAGTTAAAAACAGATCTAAAAAACTCGGGATACTACGGGTTGCTTTATATTCCACGCGATATTTATTCGAACAACAGAGCGCAATTAATTTCGGAGAAACAGTTACCGATAGAACTATCCGAACAGATTGAACGAAAACTTAGCCGCTTTATAGAAAACGATAAGCGCCAAAAAGTTATTGAGGAAGCCGGCATCCCCGATCTGGAAGAACGCTTAAACCAAACAAAAACATGGGTTAATTTAAGCACCCTTAAAATATCGGAGTCGGGTGAGACCAAAAAGAGCTCGTCGATTGTGGCCTTCATTGCCAGTTACGCCATGGGGCTGATCATTTACTTTTTCGTATTCATGTATGGATCTATGGTAATGCGCAGTGTTATGGAAGAAAAGAAGAGCCGTATTATTGAAGTTATCATCTCATCGGTAAAACCAAGTCAGCTAATGGCTGGAAAAATAATAGGTACTGCACTGGTAGGATTAACGCAGGTAGCCATTTGGATAATATTGGGAGGAATTGGCCTGGTTGCTGTCCAGGGATTTTTCACACCGGAATCGGCACAACAAATGGGGCAAAGCCTGATGGAAACCCAGAGCCAAATGAGTCCGGCGATGACACAGGCTGCCGAGCCCAACAAAGTAATGGAAACAATGGAGATGATCAGCAATCTGAATATCCCACTTATTTTATTCTCCTTTGTATTCTATTTCTTGGCAGGTTACCTGATGTACAGTGCACTTTTAGGCGCTGTAGGTGCTGCCGTCGATAACGACGAAGATTCGCAACAAATGGTTCTCCCGGTTACTTTTCCTCTGATACTTTCAATTATGCTGCTTTTCCCCATTGCAAAAAATCCGGAGGGTGCACTCGCATTTTGGTGTTCTGTCATTCCGTTTACATCGCCTGTTGCTATGATGGCACGGATCCCTTATGGTTTACCTGCCTGGGAAATAATCCTGTCGATGGGATTGCTTGTTCTTACAACATTCGGGGCCATTATGGCTGCTGCAAAAATTTACCGTGTAGGACTGCTCATGTACGGTAAAAAAGTAAATATCAAGGAATTGGTTAAATGGTTGCGATATAAAAATTAAAGCATCGTTTACAACAAATATTAAGAAACAGACAAAAACATGAAAAAAATCATATTTCTTATTTGGAATCAATAAAAATTACATATATTGCCTCTTAAATGATCAATACTATTAAAAATACAATGATGTGTTACTGTTGTTTCCTGAAAACAGGAAGGAATGTTGATCGTTTAACATATTGAAAACAATTAAAAAATGATAAGCAAAAGCCTTCCTGAAAATTCAGGAGGGCTTTTTTTATGGAAAAAACAACAAACAGATTTAATAACCACAAGATTTGAAGAATGCTGACGGCAGTAATACCGATTAGAAAACAAATTGAGCCTTTGGTTCATATACTCCCAAAGCCTCTTTGTTTTTCTATCGGCATTAACCATTGTAATTTCAAAGTTTCGCTTAAAGCTCACTCTGAAAAACAATTGGTATAACTTCCGTTTTCGGACTTCAATCTTCCAACTTTTTTAAATTATGAAAGCATACAATATTCTGGAAACTATTGGCAACACGCCTCATGTAAAAATCAATCGTTTATATCCAAAGGAATTTGACGTTTGGGTAAAAGTTGAAAAAACAAATCCCGGAGGAAGTATAAAAGATCGCATCGCACTATCGATGATCGAGGATGCTGAACAAAAAGGTATCCTAAATCAAGGATCGGTAATTATTGAACCTACTTCCGGAAATACAGGAATCGGACTGGCACTTGTTGCCGCCGTAAAAGGATATCGCCTGATTCTGACCATGCCCGAGTCGATGTCGGTAGAACGCAGGAAAGCATTACAGGCACTTGGAGCCGAGCTTGTTTTAACACCTAAAGAAAAAGGGATGAAGGGCTCCATTGCCAAAGCGGAAGAACTCTCCAACGAAATTGAGAACTCATGGATTCCTTTTCAATTCTCCAACCCTGCAAATGTTGAAGCACACCGGAAAAATACGGCACAGGAGATTATTAACGATTTTCCTGAAGGATTCGATTATTTTGTTACCGGTGTTGGAACCGGAGGACATATTACAGGAGTGGCCGAAGTATTAAAAAAGAAGTTCCCAAATTTAAAAGTATTTGCAGTGCAGCCCGATACGAGTCCGGTTATTGGAGGCGGAACCCCTGGACCACATGGAATCCAGGGAATCGGTGCCGGCTTTATTCCTGACAATCTGAACACAGACATACTGGAAGGAACCATTGAAGTTTCGAAAGATGAGGCTTTTGAATATGCGAATCGGGCAGCAAAACAAGAAGGGCTGTTTGTAGGGATTTCGTCAGGTGCTTCACTGGCTGCTATTGCTAAAAAAATCGGTGAGTTTCCAGCCGGATCAAAAATACTAACGTTCTCATATGATCATGGCGACAGATATTTAAGTATTGAGGGATTGTATTAAAAAAGCAACAGGAATCACATAAACATGTCCGGGTTCATTAATAATTTATTTCGAATATGACATCTAAATTATCGATCAAACAATGCTGAATTACAATTGTTTCTGTTGTATATTTATTATAATTAAATCTAAAATGAAAGGAATAAGTATGTTTTTAGCAGGATTGATAACAGGAATAATAATTGCAGTAATTGCAGTTGTAATGATTGTGCCCAAACAGATGTTCATTGTAAACGAGAGTAAACTGGATTTTCAGGCAACAGTTGAAGCAATCGAAAAGTCAGCGGGTGAAGCCAAGTGGAGTATACCTCACCATTACGATCTACAGGCTACCTTAAAAAAACACGGATTAGATGTCAATCCGGTTCATGTATATTCAATATGCAAACCTTCACTTGCATACAAAATTCTTGGCAGCGATGAAGAACGTCTGGTATCAGCAATGATGCCATGCCGCTTAGCAGTGTATGAAAAAGGCGGCAAAACCTATGTATCTATTTTAAATTCAGGATTTTTCTCAAAATTCATGAGTAAAAAAATAAAAGACGTTATGGGAGATGCAAGCGCTGAAACGTTCAGTATTCTTGCACCCATTGTGAAATAAACATTTTTTTGTAACCAAAATTTGTTTTATCCGATTAAGTAGTAAAATGCAAACTATTGATTAAGCCTGTTCATTACTAAAGAGTTCTGCTCTAAAATATTACATTATTAATGTTTATTATTAGGCATGATTTTTGATCGACAATGAATTTTAAATAAAAGCCACAAAAACTATAAACAGGTACAACATGAAACAAAATTCTAACAACGGAAAACCGGATTTAAAGGAACGGGGACCTGTATGGCAGGTAAAAATCGGTATCCCAACCGGGGTTTCCGAAAAGTCCATTCAGGTATTTAAGAAAACGAAGAAACTAAAATTGAAGGTAATTTTAAACTAATAAAAAAGCTCCGAAATTAATTCCGGAGCTTTTTTTATGTAGTTACTTCTTACTTTTACTTGTATTCGTCCCAGCTCTTAATTTTAATATCGTCGATGCTGTATTTACACACACCATACAAAAATGCACTTGCTACCCGGGCATTGGTAATAAGCGGAATATTGTAATCGATAGAACTTCTACGGATTGCATAACCGTTTTTCAATTCCCTTTTTGTATGGTTCTTTGGAATATTGATTACCAGATCAATTTTCTTCTCTTTAATATACTCGATGGTATTTGGCGACTGACCTTCTTCATCGGGCCAATGCATCAGCGTATTTTCGATACCATTATCGCGGAAGAACTTGTGTGTTCCTTCAGTAGCGTAAATATTAAAACCTTTTTCAACAAGCAATCTTGCGCTGTTCAAAAGCTCCAGTTTCCCTCTTGAAGGACCTGATGAAATCAATATATTCTTTTTCGGGAAGTTATATCCTACCGAAAGCATCGATTTTAGAATTGCTTCGTAGTAGCTCTCTCCAATACACCCAACTTCACCGGTCGACGACATGTCAACACCCAAAACAGGATCGGCTTTCAGCAAGCGGGCAAACGAGAACTGCGGCGCTTTCACACCAACATAATCAAGTTCGAACAACGATTTATCCGGCTTTGGAACATCTATTCCAAGCATCACTTTTGTTGCAATTTCAATCAGATTAATCTTCATCACCTTCGAAACAAACGGGAAGCTTCGCGAGGCACGCAGGTTACACTCAATAACTTTTATATCATTGTCTTTTGCCAGGAACTGCATATTGAAAGGTCCGGTAATTTCCAGTCCTTTTGCAATCTGGCGGGCGATTTTTTTCACCCTGCGGATGGTTTCAACATACAGCTTTTGCGGAGGGAAAACGATTGTTGCATCGCCCGAGTGAACTCCGGCAAACTCCACGTGTTCCGAAATAGCATAAGCAACCATCTCTCCGTTGTTGGCAACTGCATCAATCTCAATTTCTTTTGCCTGTTCAATAAACTCGGTAACAACTACCGGGTGTTCTTTCGAAACATTGGCAGCCATTTCAAGAAAATGTACCAGCTGATCAGGGTTGGAAACCACGTTCATTGCAGCACCCGAAAGCACATACGACGGACGGATCAACACCGGGTAACCAACCTCGTCAACAAACTTGTGAATCTCGTCAATGGTTGAAAGGCGTGCCCAGCGTGGCTGATCAACTCCAAGATCATCTAGTAATGAAGAGAATTTTTCGCGGTCCTCTGCATTGTCAATTTTTGTTGCAGTTGTACCAAGAATCGGAACATTTTGGCCATCCAGTTTCATCGCCAGGTTATTCGGAATCTGTCCACCCATTGAAACCACAACTCCGTGCGGATTCTCCAGGTCGTAAACATCCATAACACGCTCAAAACTCAGCTCATCAAAATACAGGCGGTCGCAAGTGTCGTAATCAGTACTCACCGTTTCAGGGTTGTAATTAATCATTACCGAGCGATAACCTTGCTCTTTAATTGTATTAATAGTATTTACACTACACCAGTCGAACTCTACCGAACTACCAATTCGATAAGCTCCGGAACCAAGCACGATAACCGATTTGTGATCACCTAAATACTCAACATCATTTTCAGTACCATTATGAGTCAGATACAGGTAATTAGTCTGGGCCGGATACTCTCCAGCCAGCGTATCAATCTGTTTCACTACCGGCACAATTCCGTTTGCTTTACGGTAAGCACGAACTTTAAGAATATCGTTACTGATTTCTTTATTCGAACTATTCAGCACCAATCTGGCTACCTGAAAATCGGAATAGCCAGCTTGCTTGGCAGCTTTTAAAAGCGGAATAGGGAGCTCTTCCAGTGTATTGATTAAAATCAGTTCCTGTTTAATTTTGAAAATGTTATTCAACTTTTGCAGGAACCACCTATCTATTTTTGTTTTGTCATAAATTTCATCAATTGTATAACCTTTGTTGAACGCTTCAGCAATGGCGAAAATCCTGCGGTCGGTAGGATGCACCAACTCGTCCTCGATTCCTTCAATGGTAATTTCATCCTTGTTTGCAACAAAACCGTGCATTCCAAGGCCAACCATTCTAATTCCTTTCTGAATAGCCTCTTCGAAATTTCGTCCGATAGCCATAATCTCCCCTACTGATTTCATCGAGCTTCCAATGTTCTTCGAAACTCCAACGAATTTGCTCAAATCCCAGCGTGGAATTTTAACAACACAGTAGTCGAGTGCCGGCTCAAAACAAGCTGTAGTTACTTTGGTTACCGAGTTTTTCAACTGGTGCAGACCATAACCCAGCCCCAGTTTTGCAGCCACAAAGGCAAGCGGATAACCGGTTGCTTTCGATGCCAGCGCAGAAGAACGCGACAAACGTGCATTCACCTCAATTACCCTGTAATCTTCAGAATTTGGATCGAGTGCAAACTGAACGTTACATTCTCCGATTACACCAACCCTGCGAATAATTTTAATTGAAATAGCGCGAAGCTTATGATATTCTGAATTAGACAGTGTTTGCGACGGAGCCACAACAATACTTTCTCCGGTATGAATTCCCAGCGGGTCGAAGTTTTCCATATTACATACCGTAATACAGTTGTCGTATTTATCGCGGACTACCTCGTATTCAACCTCTTTCCATCCTTTAATCGATTCCTCAACCAAAATTTGTGGAGAATAAGAGAAAGCACTACCTGCCAACTTTTCCAGTTCTTCTTCGTTTTCGCAGAAACCCGAACCTAATCCACCAAGCGTATAAGCTGCACGGATAATAATCGGGAACCCAACCTCTTTTGCAGCTGCTTTGGCCTCCGCCATATTCGAAGCCGCAATACTTTTTGGCGTTTTTACATCAATTTCGCCCAGCATGTTGGCAAAAATGTCGCGGTCTTCGGTATCAATAATCGATTGAACCGGTGTTCCAACCACTTCAACATTGTATTTTTCGAGAACTCCCGATTCGTAAAGCGCAACACCGCAGTTCAAAGCAGTTTGCCCTCCGAATGCAAGAAGAATTCCCTGTGGTTTCTCCTTTTTAATAACCTCCTCAACAAAGTGAGGTGTTACCGGCAGGAAATATATCTTATCTGCAATGTTTTCCGAAGTCTGAATAGTGGCAATATTCGGATTAATCAAAACCGTTTCAACTCCTTCTTCCTTCAGAGCCTTCAGAGCCTGCGAACCAGAATAATCGAACTCACCGGCTTCCCCGATTTTAAGTGCTCCTGAACCAAGAACAATCGCTTTTTTAATATTTGTATCTATCATGATATTTTTTTTGAATTTCGAATTATGATTAACGAATTAAGATTTCAGATTTATCATTCAATTGTTACTTATTTTTATTCCTTTTGGCCGTTTCAATACTTTTCACGAAGATCGATATCAACTCATTATTCTCATTGTAACAATCATCAAGCAAATCCACATTTTTGACCAATCCCGAATGTTTAATTATTTTTATTGCAACAAAAGTTTCTCTTAATTCTTTTAAACAAACACTCATTTTATGAATAAAGTCGTTTTTACTTTCAGCACCTTGTGCTTCGCCATAGTTAAGTGCAGGTGAAGTACCTGATCTAACGATTTGACCTTTCATATGATTGCCGATTGGAGAATTTGGAAGCAAATCTGCAAACCTGATAATCTGGGCTGCGAATCTTATTAATCTTTCCTCCAAATCAAACTTATTCATATCTGCAATCATCAATCGTTAATCGTCATTCTGCGGTTCAAGCTTACTTTTTGCTCTCTACAATATTTTTTATAAACTCATCAAACAAAAACTCTGTATCAACAGGCCCACTTGAAGCTTCAGGGTGAAACTGAGTTGAAAAGAACGGTTTGGTTTTATGCCTGATTCCTTCGTTTGTTTCGTCGTTTACGTTGGTAAAAAGTGGCTCCCAATCAGAAGGAAGAGTTTCGGTTTTAACAGCAAAACCGTGATTTTGCGATGTAATATAACACTTGTTGGTTCCTTCAAGTAATACCGGCTGATTGTGACTTCTATGTCCGTATTTTAATTTATAGGTTTCAGCACCGGCAGCACGAGCCAGCAATTGGTTACCCAGGCAGATTCCCATAATTGGTTTTTCATCGCCAATCACCGATTTAATGTAACTAACAGTTGCATCGCACATGGCAGGGTCGCCCGGTCCGTTCGAAATAAACACACCATCGTAATCTTCTTTGGTAAAATCGTAATCCCATGGCACACGAATAACAGTTGCGCCCCGGTCGAGCAAACAACGAATGATATTATTTTTCACGCCGCAGTCAACCAGAACCACTTTGTGTTCTCCATCTCCGTAAACCTCACGTTCTTTGCAGCTGGCAACCGCAACCAGGTTTTCTTTATTTGGATCATAAAAATCAATTTCGTCTTCGAATTCAATTTTTCCTAGCATCGAACCTTTCTCACGTAAAATTTTCGTTAAGGCTCGCGTGTCGATATCGAATAACCCCGGAACATCGTATTCTTTCAACCAGTCGCTCAAACTTTTTTCTGCATTCCAGTGACTGAATTCAAACGAATAATCGGATATAATTAAACCGGTAATATGCAGCTTGTGAGACTCGTAGTATTTATGAATACCATTTTCCTTTTTATTGAAAGGAACACCATAGTTTCCAATCATCGGGTAGGTTGATACCAGAATCTGGCCTGTGTAAGAGGGGTCGGTCAAACTCTCCGGATAGCCTGTCATTGCTGTATAAAAAACAACTTCTCCGGCTACTGCTTTTTCGCTTCCAAAAGACTTCCCGGTAAAAACTGTTCCGTCTTCAAGTGTTAATTTTGCCTGCTTTACTTTGTACATATTCCGATTTAATAATTAAAAAAAATGCGCTTGCCCTAAAATAGTTCAAACGCATTTCAGTTACTTTCCTTACTTATTTTCAAATACACTTTCTTTCTCATAATGATAAGAACATGAAGTTAAAATCATTTTCCGCTGCAAAAATAGAAAATATTCTCAATTTTTCCTGTTATATTTTCTAAAAATGTATAAATTTGCATTCAAAATGTATATTTATTCAATGAAGAATAAAACACAACGTCATCTGGAAATAAGGAAAGTCATTCAGGAAGGCAATGTTCACAGTCAGGAAGAGCTGCTGAACGAGCTTAAACAAAAGGGATTTGACTTAACCCAGGCGACCTTATCGCGCGATTTAAAAGTTTTACAAGTTGCCAAAGTACCTCACCCTTCAAAAGGATATGTATATACCATTCCGGAAAATGGGCAGTACGAAAAAGCAAACACTAAAGAACAAATTCGCGTAAATTACCTGGCTGATGGTTTTAAAGACCTCCAGTTTTCAGGAACCCTGGCAGTATTAAAAACACTTCCGGGTTATGCAAGCAGTATAGCAGTAGTAATCGACCAGGCAAATCCGTGGGAAATAATAGGAACGATTGCCGGCGACGACACTATATTATTAATACAAAGGGAAGGAATATCGAAAAATGATTTAATGGAGGCATTAATTAAAATAATGCCCAAACTAAAAGAGAAATTGTAATTCGGGCGATGAAGAGTTTAAAAAACATTAAAGTTGAAATTGCCGACGAACATCATTTAAAGTTCATCGACGACATAAACGATGCTATCGACAGTGCATCGAAACAACGTGGAACGGGTATAGCCCGTCGTACGTATGAATACCTGGCAGATAAAATGAACCAGGGCAAGGCTATTATTGCACTTGAAGGAGAAGTTTTTGCAGGTTTTTGTTACATAGAAACCTGGCAGGAGAAAGGTTTTGTTGCTAATTCAGGATTAATTGTTGCCGAAGAATACAGAGGAATTGGTTTGGCAAAAGCAATTAAGAAAAAAGCTTTCGAGTTATCGAGAAAGAAGTATCCCAACTCAAAGATTTTTGGATTAACGACCGGATTGGCAGTTATGAAGATAAATCATGAACTGGGTTATCGGCCGGTAACTTTTTCTGAGCTAACTATGGACGACCAGTTTTGGAAAGGTTGTCAGGGATGCGTTAACCACGATATTCTTGAACGAACCGGAAGAACAAAATGCCTTTGCACCGGCATGCTTTATAATCCGGAATGGGAAAAACCAACCTTCGTCGGTACTAACGGAATCAGAAAACGAAGCTTGCTCGACCTTTTTCCTAAGCGAAAACAGGGAGCTGCAAAAAAGAGAAATAATCTATTAAAGAAAAACAGATAGAATGACGGTTTTAATACTAAAACAGACAGCTACAGGTTTTTGAATTAAAAACAGCCGTCATTCTTTTTAAAATGTTACAAGATGAGTAAAAAATTGGTACTGGCATTTAGTGGAGGTTTAGACACATCATTCTGCGTTAAATACTTAAAAGAAGAAAAAGGATATGATGTTTACACAGCAATAGCTAACACCGGCGGATTTTCCGACGAAGAACTTAAAGCGATTGAAGAACGTGCACTGGCATTGGGCGCCGTTGAGCATATTACGCTCGACGTAACCAACGAATATTACGAGAACTGTATTCGTTATATGGTTTTTGGAAATGTTTTACGAAACAACACCTACCCTATTTCTGTAAGTTCAGAAAGAGCATTTCAAGCCATTGCCATTATCGAATATGCAAAACAAATTGATGCCAAATATATTGCACACGGAAGTACCGGTGCCGGAAACGACCAAATCCGTTTCGACCTTACTTTCCAGGTTTTGGCTCCTGAAATTGAAATCATTACGCCAACCCGCGACATGCTTTTAACCCGTCAGTATGAAATTGACTACTTAAAGAAATATGGTTTTGAGGCCGACTTCACTAAAATGGAGTATTCAATTAACCAGGGACTTTGGGGAACCAGCGTTGGCGGAAAAGAAACTTTAACCACCAACAAAAATCTTCCGGAAGAAGCTTATCCAAGCCAGTTGGAAGCTACCGAAGAAAAAACCATTGAACTTGGATTTGAAAAAGGCGAACTGATTTCGCTCGACGGTGAATTCTACGAAAACGGCGTGGATGCAATTCGTGCGGTAGAAGCAGTGGCATCGAAATATGCAATTGGCCGCGACACTCATGTTGGCGATACCATTATTGGAATTAAAGGACGCGTAGGTTTTGAAGCTGCGGCTCCGCTTGTAATTATTAAAGCGCACCACTTGCTGGAGAAACACACGCTTACCAAATGGCAATCGTATTGGAAAGAGCAGTTGGGCAACTGGTATGGCATGTTCCTTCACGAAGCAATGTACCAGGAACCGGTAATGCGCAACATCGAAGATTTCCTTGAATCAACCCAGGAAAATGTAACCGGAAAAGTTATCGTAAAACTGAGACCTTATCATTTCGAGTTGGTTGGAATTGAATCGGAACACGATCTGATGAACTCGGGATTTGGCGAGTACGGCGAAACCGTTGAAGCATGGACTGCCGATGATGTAAAAGGATTTACCAAGATTTTATCGAATTCACTAAAAATTTACAACAAGGTAAATAATAAGCTGTAAGAATGTTGAATGATGATTAACGAATATTGATTTAAGAAGGAAAATCTGAAATCAAAAATCGTTAATCTACAATCGTTAATCAAATGATTAAAGTTGGAATAATAGGAGGAGCCGGATACACTGCCGGAGAGTTGTTGAGAATTTTACTGAATCATCCATTGGCTGAAATCGGGTTTGTACAAAGCACCAGTAATGCCGGAAATCTGATTTCTGATGTTCATATTGATTTACTGGGAGAAACCGAAATCAGGTTCACCGACCAAATGCCATTCAACGAAGTAGATGTGATCTTTCTTTGTATGGGGCATGGCAAGTCGATTGAATTCATGGAGAAAAATTCTTTTCCAAAATTTTTAAAGGTTATTGATTTAAGCCACGACTTCAGACTGAAAAGAGAAGGCAATGATTTTGTTTATGGCTTGCCCGAATTAAATCGGGAAGATATTGAATCGGCTGAAAGAATTGCCAACCCGGGATGTTTTGCCACAGGAATTCAATTGGCTCTTTTACCGCTTGCATCTGCAGGTTTATTACAAGACGAAGTTCATGTTCAGGCAATAACCGGATCGACCGGTGCCGGGCAAAAACCAACTGCTACCTCACATTTTAGCTGGAGAAGCAGCAATGTTTCGGCATATAAAATTTTTCAACACCAGCACCAGGGAGAAATTCTGCAAAGCCTGACTCAATTGCAACCGGATTTTGATAAGGATTTCAACTTTGTACCAATCAGGGGAAACCACACTCGTGGTATTTTTGTGTCGTGTTACACAAATTTTGATGGCACTTTGGAAGAGGCAAACGAGTTATATAAAGAATATTACGCTAATCATCCGTTCGTATTTGTTACCGAAAAAAATCCTGGGGTAAAACAGGTAGTAAATACCAACAAAGGCGTTATCTATTTGGAAAAACACGGAAAAAAACTGGTTGTTATCAGTTTGACCGACAATTTAATAAAAGGAGCATCCGGCCAGGCAGTTCAAAATATGAACCTGATGTTTGGTCTGGATGAAAAAACCGGTCTGAATTTAAAACCGGTAGCATTTTAAAACCGAACGCAGATAACGCAGATTTTGCATATTCTCACTGAAAAATCAGTGCATATTATTTAAATCAGTGTCATCAGCGTTCCAAACAAAAAAGAATGAAACTATTTGATGTATATCCACTTTTCGACATAACCCCGGTGAAAGCCGAAGGATGTTATGTTTGGGATACCGACGGTAAAAAATACCTCGACCTGTACGGGGGACATGCCGTAATATCAATCGGACACAGCCACCCTGCTTACGTTAAGAAAATCTCAGAACAACTTTCACAAATTGGTTTTTATTCCAACTCGGTTCAAAATCCTCTGCAAAAAGAACTAGCCGAGAAACTGGGAAAATTATCCGGTTGCGAAGATTACCAGCTTTTCCTGTGCAACTCGGGAGCTGAAGCCAACGAAAATGCGCTGAAACTGGCTTCTTTCATCACTGGGAAAAAGAAAATCATCAGTTATAAAAAAGGCTTCCACGGACGTACGTCGGCAGCGGTTGCCATTACCGATAATCCAAAGATTATCGCACCTGTTAACGAAACCGAGAATGCTGTAATTCTTCCTTTCAACGACATAGAGGCAACTGAAGAAGCCTTAAAAAAGGGCGATGTTGCTGCAGTAATTGTTGAAGGGATTCAGGGAATTGGCGGTATTCGTGTTCCTGATACCGAATTTTTGAAAAAACTAAGGCAGCTCACCGAAAAATATGTAGCTGTTCTTATTTTAGATGAAATCCAGTCGGGCTACGGAAGAAGCGGAAGATTTTTTGCTTACCAGTACACTGATATTCATCCGGATATTGTAACCATGGCAAAAGGAATGGGTAACGGATTTCCTATTGGAGGAGTTCTAATTCAACCGGAAATTGAACCCTGGTACGGAATGCTGGGAACCACTTTTGGTGGTAATCATTTAGCTTGTGCAGCTGCCATTGCAGTTATTGATGTAATTCAGGATGAAAAATTGGTAGAAAACGCTGAAGAAGTAGGTTCTTATCTTATGGAAAAACTCTCGGGCATGGATGCAGAATTTGAAATCCGCGGAGAAGGTTTAATGATTGGTATTGAATTTAAACAACCAATTGCAGAAGTCCGTAAGAAATTACTTTTTGAATACGGTATTTTTACAGGCGTTTCCGGACAAAATATAATTCGATTATTACCACCGTTAAGTTTAACGAAACAACAAGCTGACCAATTCTTAACTGCATTTGAAAAGGTTTATGCAGATTTCGATATTGTTTAAAGAAGAATATGACAAAAGTCATATTTTTTCTATTTTTGCAACCGGGAAACGAGCAGACATGAATATACTCAGAAATGATATCACAAAAATGCGAGTTTCATCCGTCAGCTGACGGGCTTTTAAAATAAACAATACAAAACGAATGGAAAATAAAAAAATCGCAATTATCGGAGTAGGAAACATGGGAGGAGCTATTGCCGTTGGTCTGTTAAAATCAGGTTCGGTTTCAGCATCCGATATCTATGTTGCCGACAGAAAAGAGTCGACACTCAAGAAAATGAATGATCTGGGTGTAAATACTTTCGAAGATAATATGGCTGCAGCAAAAGACGCAGATGTAATTATTGTTGCTGTAAAACCATATCACATCGAAGGAGTGCTCAATGATATAAAACCGATTTTATCACCCGATAAAATCCTGATTTCTATTGTTGCCGGAGTTGGTCTCGAAGAACTGGGAAACATGGCCGGTAATAACATCCCTATTTTCCGCATAATGCCCAATACCGCTATTGCACTTCAGGAATCATTAACCTGTATTTCCGCAAACGGGCACACCGAACCTCACCTCGAATACGTAGTTGAGTTGTTCAACAAGCTGGGCAAAACCATTGAAATTACGGAAGAATTGATGGCAGCAGCCACAGTACTGTCATCGTGCGGGATCGCTTATGCTCTGCGTTACATCCGCGCGGCTATGCAAGGCGGCATTGAAATAGGATTCAGCGCAGAAATGGCACAGTTAATTACTGCACAAACAGTAAAAGGAGCCACCGAACTGTTACTTCAATCGGGGCATCACCCTGAATGGGAAATCGATAAAGTAACTACCCCAATGGGGGTTACCATCACGGGTTTGAACGAAATGGAACACAAAGGATTCAGCTCTTCTCTGATTCAGGGAGTGTTGGCATCATACAAAAAAATTAAAGGTAACTAGCAAATTGTGCAGTGTCGCTATAGTAAAATAACGATTAAAGTTGGTAGTAATGTCCTGGCAAAAAGGGACGGCACATTAAATGTTGCGTGTATTGCTCACCTCGTCGACCAGATTGCGTATCTACACAAGCATGGTGTAGAAGTAGTCCTGGTATCATCAGGTGCAGTAGCTGCGGGGCGTGCTGTTATGCAGGAAACAAAAAAATCGGATGCTGTCTCACAACGACAACTTTGGGCAGCACTTGGACAGGTTAAATTGATTTCCCGATACTCAGATTTTTTTCAGGAAGATGGTCTTACCTGCGCCCAGGTGCTCACAACAAAAGAAAATTTCTCAAGTCGCGGGCATTACCTGAACATGAAAAACTGCATTACAACTTTACTCGAAAATAAAGTCATTCCGATTGTAAACGAGAACGACACTATTTCAGTAACCGAATTAATGTTCACCGATAACGATGAATTATCCGGATTGATAGCATCGATGGTGGATTCAGAAGCACTGATTATTCTTAGTAATATCGACGGAGTATTTACCGCTCATCCCGACAATGAAGGAGCAGAACTAATTGAACGGATAGAGACAACCGACAAGGAACCTGAAGATGCTATTTCTTCGCAACATTCGAACTTCGGAAGAGGAGGAATGCACACCAAATTCCGAATCGCAAAAAAAGTGGCCGGCGACGGAATCGGTGTCCATGTGGCAAACGGGACACGCGAAAATGTGCTCATCGATTTGTTAAATGTTTCAAAAAATTTAAAACATACCTATTTTGTTCCAAACCAAAAGCCATCGAGCGGCATAAAAAAGTGGATTGGATACTCCGACGGTTTTACAAAAGGGCAGGTCATTGTTAACGAAGGAGCCACAAAAGCACTTAACTCAGAGAAAGCTGTGAGTTTACTGCCAGTTGGTGTTATAAAAGTGGAAAGTGAATTTAAAAAAGGAGACTTAATCAAGATTCTGGATAGTGCAGGCGAAGTTATCGGAGTTGGAAAAGCTTCTTACGGTTCAGATAAAATTGAAAAAGAGAAACAATCGGAAAAACAAAAACCGGTTGTGCATTACGATTATTTGTATTTAGAAAATAAAACAAACGGCAGTTCTTAACCTGTTCTTTATAAAGTAACGGGTGGATCCCGGCTGAAAATTGAAGCCGCTGTTTAAAACAGAAATAACAAAATTATTTGGATTGAAATATTGAAAATAAAATAAGCTCAGGGTAACCATAGTCAGCTTGCCTCCCATTGCAAGCTGTTCATTCTCCCTTTTTTTGATGCCTTAATTTGAACTTATTCTGAGCTCCCTCTCCCTCCCCCGGGAGAGGGTTATTTTCTTATTTGCAACAGAAAGTAACTAAACATGAGAATAAAACAGCAGCTAAATAAGACATTACAAGCTTCTCGCAAACTGAACCTTGTGGAGGATTCGTTAATAGAGCAGGTTTTGCGTGAATTGGCCCGGCAAGCCAGAAAAGATACCAATTTCATTCTTGAAGAAAATCAAAAAGATTTAGACAGGATGAATCCTTCTGATCCAAAATTCGATCGCTTAAAATTAACGAAAGAAAGAATTGAAGGAATTGCCGGCGACATGGAAAATGTTGCAAACCTTGAAAGTCCTGTTGGAAGAATATTAAAGGAAACAGTTCGGCCAAACGGTTTGAAAATTTCCAAAGTTACGGTTCCGTTTGGAGTGATTGGCATTATCTACGAAGCCCGTCCGAATGTTACTTTCGATGTATTTGCACTTTGCCTAAAATCGGGCAATGCCTGTGTTTTAAAAGGCGGAAGTGATGCAATCTATTCAAACCAGGCTATCGTATCCATCATTCAGAAAGTATTAAAGAAATTTGATCTGGATGAAAATACAGTTACTCTTTTACCGGCAGGAAGGGAAGAAACCAATGAAATGCTTCGTGCACACGGATACATCGACCTGATCATTCCCCGTGGAAGTCAAGGCTTAATAAATTTTGTACGCGAAAATGCCACAATCCCGGTAATAGAAACCGGAGCAGGAATTTGCCACACTTATTTCGATGAATTTGGTGATGCTGAAAAAGGCCGCGAAATTATTTTCAATGCAAAAACACGACGGGTTTCGGTTTGTAATGCGCTCGACTGCTTGGTTATACACGAAAGTCGTTTAGCCGATCTGAACGATTTCGCAAAAAAACTTTTGGAAGAAAAAGTAGTTATTTACGCCGACGAAAAAGCTTATAAACAGATAAAATCGAGCTACCCGAAAGAGCTGTTATTTGAAGCTACTGACGAATCATTCGGAACCGAATTTCTATCGATGAAAATGTCAATTAAAACAGTGAGTTCTTTCGACGAGGCGATTAATCACATTAATACATACAGTTCGAAACATAGCGAGGCTATTATTTCTGAGGATGCCGATCGTATTCAAATGTTCCGCAAAATGGTAGACGCATCTTCGGTGTATTCAAATACATCAACCGCTTATACCGATGGTGCCCAGTTCGGACTTGGAGCGGAAATTGGAATCAGCACTCAAAAACTGCATGCACGCGGACCGATGGCACTGGAAGAACTTACCAGTTATAAATGGATAATTGAAGGAGACGGGCAGGTACGTCCAAAATAAATAAGATTGACAGAGAATAATAAAGGAAATAAAATACATACCGGAAGTTGAGACTTCGGTCTTCGCGCTTCCATCTTCAAACTTTTAACAATGAAAAAATTCACATCAGTAAAAGATATTCCCAGCATTGAAAAAGCGCTGGCAACGGCATTCGAAGTAAAAAAGAACAAGTTTGGATTTCAACACCTGGGGAAAAATAAAACCATGGTGTTGGTATTTTTCAACTCAAGTCTGCGTACGCGTTTAAGCACCCAAAAAGCTGCCATGAATATGGGAATGAATACCATGGTATTAAACGTAAACGAAGACAGCTGGCAGCTGGAATCGGAAATGGGCGTAGTTATGGACGGCAAAAATGCAGAGCACTTGCGCGAAGCGATTCCGGTAATGGGAAAATATTGCGATGTGATTGGAGTGCGGGCTTTTGCCAAATTTGAAAGCAAAGAGTACGACTACTCTGAAAAAATCCTCAGCCAATTTGTAGAATATGCCGGCGTACCGGTAGTTAGCATGGAAGCTGCCACCCGCCACCCGCTGCAAAGTTTCGCCGACCTGGTAACCATTGAGGAACACAAAAAAGTAGAAAAGCCAAAAGTTGTACTTACCTGGGCACCACACCCACGCGCTTTACCGCAGGCGGTAGCCAATTCTTTCGTTGAGTGGATGCGCGAAACCGATTACGAACTGGTAGTTACTCACCCAAAAGGTTACGAATTGGCTTCTGAATTTATGGGCGATGAAAAAGTAGAGTACGACCAGAAAAAAGCCTTTGAAGGAGCTGATTTTATTTATGCAAAAAACTGGGCATCTTATACCGATTATGGGAAGGTGCTTTCGAAAGATATGAGCTGGACTGTTGACGAAGCAAAAATGGCTTTGACAAACGACGCAAAATTTATGCACTGCCTTCCTGTTAGAAGAAATATGATTGTTACCGACGGTGTAATTGATAGTGCAAATTCAATTGTTGTTGACGAGGCCTATAACCGAGAAATTACCGCACAGGCAGTGTTGAAGATGATCCTCGAAGATGCTTAATTCTGCTACCTTTGCCACTTCGTAAGGTGAGAAATAAAAAAGTATGAATAAAAAAATTGAAATAATTCCTGCCATCGACCTGATAGATGCAAAATGTGTGCGACTATCTCAGGGCGATTACAACCAAAAAACGGTTTACAATGAGAACCCACTTGAAGTTGCCAAAATGTTTGAAGATGCAGGAATCACACGATTACACCTTGTAGATCTGGACGGAGCAAAAGCAAAGCACATTGTAAACTACAAAGTGCTGGAAACCATCGCCGGAAAAACAAACCTGGTAATTGATTTTGGCGGCGGTCTTAAATCTGACAAAGACCTAGAAATTGCTTTTAACTCCGGCGCGACGATGGTAACCGGCGGAAGTATTGCAGTAAAAGAAAAAGACACGTTCCTGAACTGGCTGGAAAAATACGGCAGCAAAAAGATCATTCTTGGTGCCGATGCCAAAGACGGAAAAATTGCAGTAAGCGGTTGGTTAGAGACTACTGAGTTGCCGGTAATCGATTTTATTAGAGAATTTCAGAAACAAGGAATCAGCAAAGTAATTTCTACTGATATTAGTCGCGACGGGATGTTGAGCGGACCTTCGTTTGAACTGTACGCCGACATTATGAAAGAATTACCCGAAGTGGAAATTATTGCCAGTGGCGGAATCGCCACCATGGACGACATATTAAAATTAGATGAAATGGGCGTACCGGGTGTAATTACCGGAAAAGCCATCTATGAAAATAGAATAACTTTGAAACAGATTGAAGAGTTCATCTCATAGTTCATAAACTTTGAACCTTAAACGTTGAACTTTAAACTAAGAACTGATTAAGATGCTTGCAAAACGAATAATTCCATGCCTCGATATCCGCAACGGACAAACCGTTAAAGGAATCAACTTTGTAGACATTAAAGAAGTGGGCGACCCGGTTGAACTGGGAGCAAAATATGCTGCCGATGGTGCCGACGAGCTGTGTTTCCTCGATATTACAGCAACACATGAAGGCCGCAAAACCTTTGTAGAACTGGTAAAACGTATTGCAGCGCATATCAATATTCCGTTTACCGTTGGTGGCGGAATCAGCGAATTGAGCGATGCCGAAAAACTGCTTGCTGCCGGTGCCGATAAAATTTCGATCAACTCGTCAGCAGTTCGCAATCCGAAATTAATCGACGATTTAGCCTTAAATTTTGGGAGCCAGTTTGTAGTAGTTGCCATTGATGCCAGAGGAGACGAGAACGAACACTGGACTGTCACCGTAAATGGCGGCCGTATTCCTACCGACAAGGAACTCTTTTCGTGGGCAAAAGAAGCAGAAGACCGCGGTGCCGGTGAAATACTTTTTACCTCGATGAACCACGACGGAACAAAAAATGGCTTTGCCAACAAAGAGCTTTCAAAAATGGCCGATATGCTTAAAATTCCGATTATCGCATCAGGAGGAGCAGGAGCAAAAGAGCATTTTGTTGATGTATTTACAAAAGGCAAAGCCGATGCCGGACTGGCTGCCAGTATCTTTCATTATAACGAAATTCCAATTCCGGTTCTTAAGAAATACTTAAAAGAACAGGGTATTGTTGTTCGATAGCCAATCAAAATAGTAACTTCGCAAAGTTTTAAAAAGCAACAGACAATATTTCGGGCTTCAGTTTTCCGATAAAAAATTATAAAATGAGACAGCTAAAAGATATTTCCCAAATTGACTTTAATAAAATGAATGGCCTGATTCCTGCAATTATTCAGGATGCAGAAACGCAAAATGTTTTAATGCTTGGCTTCATGAATGAAGAAGCTCTTACCAAAACTCAGGAGATTGGGAAAGTGACCTTCTTTAGCCGGACAAAAAACAGGCTTTGGACAAAAGGAGAAGAATCTGGGAATTTCTTAAATGTTGTTTCTATTGCCATTGACTGCGATAATGATACTCTGCTCGTAAAAGTAAATCCGGTTGGGCCGGTTTGTCACAAAGGCGACGATACCTGTTTTGAAGAAGCTAATTCGGGAAACGATATTCAGTTTCTGAGTTATCTGCAGAATTTTATAGACAAACGAAAAGCAGAGATGCCGGAAGGTTCGTACACCACCTCCTTATTTCAAAAGGGAACACGAAAAATCACCCAAAAAGTGGGCGAAGAAGCTGTTGAAACCATTATTGGAGCAATGGCTAACGACGATGAAAACTTTATCTACGAAGCCGGAGATTTGTTATATCACCTGATTGTTTTACTCACACATAAAGGTTTCAGAATTGAAGATGTGGTAAGAGAATTGAAGAAAAGACATAAATAATTCCAAACGATTTTTTCTCCATTAAAAACAAAACTCCTAACGATAATTATTCAATAAGGTTGCAAATACCTCTGTGTTTTGTAGGTATATTTCATAACATGCTTACTTAACATAGCTATACAACATAGCTATAAAACATTGAAGATTACACTGTTATAATTTGGACTGTTTACCCTATAGTCCGTAGCTTTGTTATATCTTCTAACTTCAAAAAACCGTTTTATGGAAACTCTAACCATTTGTCCAACCAGTACAGCAACCATTCTTGCCTGCCAGAAAATTGCAAAAACCTTTAAAGAAAACATCTACGAATTATCTAATCTACGCAGCGATTGGGATCCGGAATACGCCACTTCATTGAATGTATGGATCGACGACACTATTGAAAAACACTATGCCAACAGTCAGGATGCGATTGCAAACGAACGTTATCGCCAGTGGCACGAAATTATGGTGGCAGGACTGTTACACCTGAAAGTACTTCGGGCTTCAATAAAAGTTGATTTCAAACATGATAAAGCATTCTTAAAAGAATTCTTTCAAAAAACAGGCTATAACGATTACTTCAGCGATGCGAAAAACGGTGACCATTTGAGTTTATTCAAATTTCTGAAAGCATTTGCAGCCAATCTCGATGAAGTAACCCGGCAAAAAATCGTCGAAAAAGGGTCACTCGACTCACTGTTCGATAAAATTTTAACCTGCGCCAACCGGGTAAATGAGTTCGAAGATTGTTTTATTGCTTTGGAAGGTGATACAGATCTCGACAATTACGGAAAAAAAGAGGTTTCGCGAATTTACGAAGCAATTCAGGATATTTGCCGTATTGCTATAGCTTATTACCAGTTCGATCCGATTATGCGTGATAAATTTAATTATTACAAGGTTTTGGTTAACCTGTAATTCCCGGGTTCGATTAATTTGAAATAATTTTCTACCTAATAATTAACTTAAAAAAAACAGTCTGCCCGTCTGATGACAGGCGGGCTGTTTTTTATTTCTTATTTTCGAAAATAAGGTAATAACTTTCTAATAACGGGCTATTCCGTTGGTTCTTCTTCTGAATCCGGGGTCTCTTCTGATGATTCAGGTACTGTATTTCCAGGTGCTTCTTCTTCGAAAGGATTTATTCCATCAGTAAAAATCGGATTTTTCTCTTCTGTTTTTTCAACAGGCACATATCCTTCAGGAACCATTGATTCTGATGGTTCGTAAGGGAAAACATCAACAATCTGACTAACTGCCAACGATGAAACCACATAAGGGATAACCAGGTAGTTCAGGCTTTCATCGAGGCGAGTCAATGCTTCCTTGATATCGTCAGCCATTATTAAATAATAGGTTCTGAGCTTCTTTTCTTTTCCGGCTTCCTCATCTACTGTAACCAGGTTTATAGTTGCTTTAAACCACCATTCTCCATCGTCGTATGGAAAAACTTCGGCAATTCTCGATTTTTTAATATCCACAATGGTAAATTCTCCACCTCTAACCATCTGCTGCATCTGCCTAATAATCCGTGTTTCAGCATCAGTGTAAGAAACGGCATCTAACAGAAAATTTTCGGTTACCATCGACTCGCTTCCACTTTCGGAAACCTTCATATATTTCACTTTACTCTCAAACCAGGTCTGCATCATAATTTTTAAAATTTTAGGGTTCAAAAATAAACAACCATCTCATTTCATGAGCTTAAAGTTTGTACTTTTTTCAATAAAAAAACCGGCCGTTTAAAAACGACCGGTTTCCGATTCTCTTTTAATCTAATTAAACTAACTACCCATTGACCTAATTTGAACGTAGTTTTTTCTATTATTAAGTTATTTTTTTTTAAGCTTTCCGCAACTGTGAAAGAAAAAGGCCCCGCCCTCCGGCGGGGCCACAAACAGACAGCTACAGACTTAAAAGCTGAAGAAGATTAATTGTAGGCACTCTCACCATGTTCGTAAACATCGAGGCCTTCTTCTTCAATGCGCTTAGAAACGCGCAGAATATTTGCTTTCTTCAAGATGAAGAATAAAATCAAACCAGTACCGGCAGCCCAAGCAAAGAAGGCAAGAACACCAATTGCCTGAACACCCAGTAATTTAGCTCCGTGGCCATAGAACAGACCTTCAGAGGTAGAGAACAAACCAACTGCAAGAGTACCGAATGCACCGCCCACACCGTGAACAGAGATAGCACCTACAGGGTCGTCAACTTTTACAATTTTATCGAAGAATTCTACTGCAAATGGCAGGATGAAACCAGCGATAATACCAATTAATACTGCGCCCATAGGATCAACAGCATCACAACCAGCAGTAATAGCAACCAAACCAACTAAGGCACCGTTCAATGAGATTGAAAGCGATGGACGTTTGTAACGGAACCACGCAACAATCATTGCAGTAACAGCACCAGCTGCAGCAGCCAGGTTAGTAGTAACTGCGATATGACCAATTGCAACAGCATTGTCGGTACCGGCAGCGGCTAACTGAGATCCAGGGTTAAATCCGAACCATCCGAACCACAGGATAAATACACCAAGAGCACCGTAAGCCAGGTTGTGACCAGGAATTGCGTTTGGTTTTCCACCATTTTTGTATTTTCCAAGACGAGGTCCGATCATAGCTGCACCAGCTAAACCAACCCATGCACCAACAGAGTGTACAATAGATGAACCGGCAAAATCGTGGAAGCCCATTTGGCTCAACCAACCGCCACCCCATGTCCAGTGACCTGAAGTCGGATAAATCAATACAGTAATTACGATACTGAAAATAAGATAAGCTTTGAATTCTGTTCTTTCAGCCATAGCTCCCGAAACGATAGTAGCGGCCGTTGCAGCGAATACAGTTTGGAAGAACAGGTCAGCATAATCAGAATAATTATCACCAAAACCATCGCTCATAAAGAACAGGTCAGGTGTTCCGATAAATCCACCTATCGAATCTCCGTACATTAAAGTAAAACCTATTATCCAGTATAATAATGAACCAATTGCAAAGTCCATCAAGTTTTTCATCAGAATGTTTGCCGTGTTCTTCGAGCGGGTAAAACCGGCTTCAACAAGCGCAAATCCAGGTTGCATAAACATCACCAGAAATCCGGCGATCAATAGCCACATATTGTCGATACCTATTTGTAGGCCTTGTAAAGTTTCTTCCATGATAATCTAATCTTTTTTCAGTTACTAATCTTCTTTTCCTTTAATAAAGAGCGAATCATCGCCTGACTCTCCTGTGCGAATTCTATATGATTCTTCAATTGGAAGAATAAATATTTTACCATCGCCAATCTCTCCGGTACGTGCAGAACCTAAAATAGCCTGAACGGTTTTTTCAATATTCTTATCGCGAACTATAATGGACAACTTAATTCTTTCGATAGTACTTGTATCATACACGATACCGCGGTAAGCACGGCCTTCGCGAGCCTGACCAATTCCTCTTACATCCCAGAAAGAGAAGAACTCAATTCCTGCTTCATAAAGAGCATCTTTAACCTCATCAAATTTTGATTTGCGTATTACTGCTTCAATCTTTTTCATCTTATTTATTGTTGTTTGTTTTTAAAAGTATAAGATGTAACGAGCCTCATTAAAAAAGACTCGTTTCATATCATAAATCTCCTCTCGCTATTACAGTGAAATACCAACTGCAACGTGGAATCCTCCTGTTGACGGATTCAGCATAACTGCTCCTGAAACAGGAAGAGAAAAGCTATCGGTAATTTTTACTTCTTTTGAAGTTCCAACCATGATATTACAGATGTTGAAATCACCATCATCTGTATATTGTCCGTCACCACCACCAAGAGTGATATCTACAGGACCTGCAGAAACGGCTGCTTCAAGATACAAGTCGCTAATCCCATTAATATCCTCATCACCAAGTCCTTCCATGTAAGCTGCTGTGAAAGTAAAGGCACCTACTCCCAAACTAACCATCGGTTCGAAAGAATGCGATTCACCTGCATTCCAGTCTGAACCAGGAAAATAGTAATCAGTTAAAGTAAAGCTCAGAGAAGCATTTTCTCCTAAATCTAAACCATAACCCATGTAAAGGTCGGCCTCAGCTGCTTCGTCAGAACCTGTGCTGTAAGAACCCCATGCACCAATAGCAAAACCACCTGCACTAAACTCAACTCCTGGCTGAAAAGCTGCACCGGTTCCGAATTTGGCACCACGCCATAAATAAGAACTGTAAATGTCTAACCCGGCACTCATCTCTTGAGCTTTTAGAGATGGAGTTAGAATTGTCATCAAAAACAACATACATGCTGCAATCAATAATGTCTTTTTCATAATAGTAATTTTTAAAAGTTAAACTGTATTTTGTCTATAATCTAAACTGCCGTATTAAAAACAGGGGTAGTACTGCTGTCTTTTTGCCTTTTCCCTGCCGATACCCCTTTGTTTTCGATATCCATTTCAAAGAAATACATATTTCAGCAACGAGAACCCATTTTGCAACCAAAATTAACACCGGTTAACAAATTATTAATATAACCCGAGTTTTATTGTCATTTAGTCACATTTATAGCATTAAAACAGTAGAATGGCATTAAAGTATCGAAACAATTAACTTTATTACAATAACAGAGAGAGTTGCAGGCCGAACAAAAAAAGGATAAGAACAGACTGCACTTATAAAAAAGAATACTGTAGTATAAATAAATAATACCCTCTTTTTGTCTGGAGCGAAAATCAAATAAATTTATCTGATTTTGATTAAACACTGATCAATTACTGAATGGAAAAACCGATATGTAAGAGGAATGATGATAAATATTTCTCGATATTACCACCAAATCTAATGTACAAAAAAAGGAGCTTGCAAAATACAATTATCCTTTACTGATAAAACCAAAATTCTGCCTCCCTTGAAAAACTGATTCTTTTTTACAAAAAGATACTTTAGAATACAACTATAGAAGATTAGTTATTGAGATCTTCTTTGGGTTACTCCAGTTTTATGAGACACATATCTTTAAGGCTCTGTTCGCGGGTAGCCGGATTAATGAATTTCCCTGTAAATCCTGAAAGCCCTCTGTGTTTATACGACTGCACCAAACGATATTTGGCACCACTTGCTTCAATTTCGCTTAATCCGTCTGAATTGGTATAAATCCATCCTTGGCCTTTATCCAAACACTTTTTAAGGTCATCAGAATCGTATAAGAAATATCCGGGATTATTTGCGTAAAAAAACAATTCGCGATGTTCCGACCGGTACGAGTTTAACATTTCACCTTCCTCAGCCTGCTCATTAAATAATTCACAAGCCTTTTTTACCGACTGGTATTTAAATAATTCAGGGAAAACATGTGCGTTTATTGAAAAACTAATGGCAATAATAGTAAGCACCGACCTCCTGACTACAAGGTCGAGTTTATTTTTACCAATGGGAATTACTACAAATACCGCGAGAACAAGAATACCCAGCCAGAACCACACACTTTTTGCAGGGAAACAATAAGCACTAAGAGCCAGCAACAATACCCATATTAATATAACCGTTACATTCTGGATAATAACAACAGCGCGACTCATTTTCTGAAACTCCTGATTTTCGAAAAACCGCACCAGCCATTTTGCCGACAACACTGCCATAAAAGGAGAAAGCACCATAAAATAATGAGGAGCCTGTGCGTGAGCAACGGAAATAATAATCCAGTAGAAAAAAATTCCGCCAAGACTGTACAGTTCTTTGTTTTTTAAATTAAGAAGTTCCTTTACCTCGTAAAATGCAGCAAGAAAGAATAGAATTCCCCATGGCAGAAAAATATATAAAGTGGTGTGGAAATAGAAAAAATAATCGACACTTTTACCTTTAATACGTCCGGCAATACGTCCGGCATTATTCTCCCAAAAGAAAAATTCCAGCCCTTTCCATCCAAACTGGTTGTATAAACCGGCAAGACCAACGGACAGAATCGCCAGACACACAAAAGCACCTGCCAGTATACGCACATCGAAAAGAAGCTTAACTTTTTTAGTATAAACCAGATGAGCCAACACCGCAGTAACGGGAACAAAAACAGCGATTGGCCCCTTGGTGATCATCCCCAGACCAATTCCCAATCCGGCCAAAATCATATTCAATAGTCTTCGGTTGTTGAAATATTCGGCCAGTTGCCACATGGCAAAAATTACATTGGCTGTTAATACCACATCGGTATGAATATCGTTGTGAAACAGGAAATAAAATTCGCAAGAGGCCAACATCAATGCTGCAAGCTTTGCAACTTTCTTCTCATAAAAAACAGAGGCAAAACGATATGTGGAATAAAATGCGATGAGCGAATACAACAATACCGGTAGTTTAAACGAAAAAGCCGACGGGCCGAACAAAAAGTAAAAAGGTGTTGTAATCCAAAATAAAAATGGAGGCTTCTGAAGATACGGTTCAAAATGAATGGTTAAGTTGAACCAGTCTCCCGTTTCGTAAATAATACGACTGATAGCTGCATATTTTCCTGCATCGCTGGTAACCGGAACAAATAATCCCAGCACATAAGTCAACACAATAAAAATTCCAATTACAAAATCAGACACTCTAATTAAATCTGTTCGTTTACCTATATTTTTAATCTGCATTTCTAATTTTATTTTGGTTTGGCTATGTAATATTTCTCACCACTATCTTTTAATTTGTGTATCGCATTTTTTAAAAAGCCGGGGAACTTTTCTGCCGGTACACGGCTCCATTCCTCCGAACCCAAAGATATTTCGTAACTACTTAAATCGAATCGGTTCAAATCGTTTTTACTAATTACCAATAAATTATTGCGGCCGGCAGGTAGTTGAAAATCTGTATCCATGCTCACCACATGCAATTTATTATTACTGTGAACACGAATACTGGACGCGGTCCGGATATTTCCATATACAAAAACCTCTTCTGTGTTATCCGAAAGTTTCGGAATAATATGATCGGTTAATTGTTTTCCGTTATTTGGAATTAAAAACGGATATAATAATATACAGGCATTGAAATACAAAAAGGCAACAGCATTGGCAATCAAAATCTCTTTTGATTTTTCTTTGAAAGGTCCCCAAAAATAGGAAGCCATCCACGTTGCACTAAAAACAATTCCCAGAATCAAAACCCAGTTACATGCAATAAAAATCGCATAAACCAAAGAAAGCGTCAAAACCACCAGGTTCAAAACCAGGAAAACGCGGAACCATGTATTTTTAAATGAAGTTTCGATCCGTGTAAAAACAAGAGCCAGAAAAATGGAGATCAATGGTACTACAGGCAGCAAATACCGATCGTAAAATTTAAATACGGCACCCGACATCAGAACAACAAGTACCACCCACACAAGAATAAAAAACAGAACCGATCTTACCTTGTTGTCTTTCTCCTTAAAATATGATTTCACCTGTTTTGGTTTCGAGAATAACATAAATATCCAGGGAATAAAAAAGGCGACAAGGAAAGCTACCGCCAATCCCATATTATTAAATACTTGTAATATTTTCGAAGAAATCCGCATTCCAACCTGGTCTTCAAAAAACATATCCCAGTAACCCGAACCGTGAATAATGTACATTACAACAAACCAGCTTACAGCAATTAGTACCGACACAATAATCGGCAGAGGACGCAGAAGCTTTTTAAACGAAACCTTTTTCCACGGATTAAGCAACAAAAACAACATACTTACTCCGGCAAAAGCAGCGGCGGGAAAACCTTTTGTCTCGAATGCAAGGGCAGCGCCTCCGTATGCAAACCAGTAAAATCTTCGTTTCGTTTTTTCAGCGAGCATAATTTCCAAAAATCCCCACACACTTAATGTAAGGGACAAAACCAGCAAAATATCGGGAATTGAACGACTGGCGCTCATTAACACCAGAGGATTAGCAGCAGTTATAAGTGCTGCCAGAGTTGCTGTATTTTTATTACCAGAAATAGATCTGGCCATTAACCATGTTACCAAAACCAGTGTAGCGCCTGCCAACCAAAAGAATAACCTGGAGGAAATACGGCTGACTCCAAACATTTTATAGCTGGCCATTAACACCCAGTAAGTAATAATCGGTTTTTTAAATCGAGGCGAACCATCGGCCTGGTAAGGAGTAAAACAATCATCCTTGTCCATCATCTGCATGACCGAATCAGTATAATACTTTTCGTCCGGGAAAAAGAAAAGATAATCGAGCGCACCGGGTGCCGTGTATATTAAAAATAAAAGAGGGATAATTATATATGTCCAGCTACGGATGCCTGATTTTTCCATTCTTAGTATTTAACGAGGTACATATCTTTGCGTAATCGATCTCTTGTTTTGGGATTAAAATAAAGTCCGGCATTTCGCATGGAATAATGATCGTAATGAATAATGGTATCAGCTCTCGGACTCAATTTCATTAAATCGGCCAATCCCTCTTCAGAAGTATATATCCAGCTCCCCTCTTTCTTAATTATATCTCCAACACTGCCAACATAACCAACCTCCTGGGCCTGGGGTTCGCTGTAAAAGTACAACTCGTAACTGCCGTACTTGTAATTATATAATAAATCTCCTTCTTTTCTATGCTCATTAAAATACCTGGCCGCCTGCGGGGGAGCCTGTTTACCGAACATTTCGGGATAAATAGATGTATTCAGAATAAAAGTCAGAACAATAAAGGTCAGTGCCGGCGGTATTAACACCCGTTCTATTCCTGGCGAAAATGACATACAAACATAAATGGTTGCTCCAATACCAATAGCAATCAGTACATAATAATACCAGGCAAGTCCCCAAAATACAGACAAAGTCAGCAACAAGGTAAATACCCATAACAGTGCTGCAACCACAGTCTGTATTGTAGAAAACAGAACCAGCGGTTTCGTTTTCTGCTCCACAACCCGGTCTATCCATTTTGCGGTCAGTACTGCAATCAATGGCACTATCCCAAAAATATAATTTGGCAATTGGCTTTTCGAAGTATTTAAAATAACGAAGAATATCCAAATACCTGCAAGTGTAAGATATTCCGTTGCTTTAAATTTATTTCTGAACAGCTCGCGAAACTCGAAAAATGCAGCAACATAAAACAGTAAACTCCATGGCAGGAAAAGATACAAAAGGCCGTGTACAAAAAAGAAATAATCGTTAAAGGTATTGGTATAATCACCGGTCATACGACCAATATTATTATCCCAAAAGAAAAACTTCAATCCTTCAAAACCAAACTGGTTCCAAAGCCCAATCAATGCCGGGCTTACAACAACAAACGCCAACACCAGTCCTGCATACCATCTTATATCGATTAAAAAACGAAAATCTTTTTTTAATAAAATGTGCCCCAAAACTGCAAATCCTGGAATCGCAGCACCGATCGGACCTTTACAAAGCATGGCCAAACCAATGGCAATAAATCCTAAAATCCAGTTTCTGTTCCTTTTCGTTTTTATGAACTCGTACAGTTGCCAGAGCGCAAGCGTTACAAAAGCCTGTAACGGCGTGTCAGTATGAATATCCATACTGTACATGGTATAAATAAACGAAATACCTGACAGGAATGCAGTTATCATGCCAACACGTTTATTATAAAGACTTTCGCCCAAACGGAAGGCCCAGTAAAAACCGGCAAATATCAGTAACAATATTGGCAACTTAAACCAAAAGTTCGACACTTTACCCACAGTGAAACCGATTGCTCCCAACCAAAAAGTCATTGGGGGCTTTTGATCGTATGCCTGACCAAGTACCGTTAAATTAATAAAATTCCCATGTTGGTATATCTCTTTCGAAACCGTTGCATATTTACTGGCATCTCGGGTTACATCAATATAAAGACCTGAAATATAGGCCACAAGAGCAAGTAGAATAATTCCCCAAAAGATAATTTTTACTGTTCTTTTTTCAAACATTATGTAGTGTAATAAAAGGAAGAACAAAAGTCGCAATTTTTTCGGTTTCTGTAAAGCCAGAAATCAAAACCTTCCGATTTTTCTAAAGTTTTAACATTTTGCTATTTAATTAATCCGCATGGACTGCGGACAAGCGCATTCAATTTGAAATCATATCTTTGTATCACTTATTCATTAACTGAAGTACGGCGGCAGTTTTCGGCAGTTATTTTTATCTTCCGTCTTCCGTCTTCCGTCTTCCAACTCATAAAAATATGAAACTTTGGGATAAAGGAACACCTGTTAATAAGGCCATCGAAGAATTTACGGTTGGAAAAGACCGCGAACTTGATTTATATCTTGCAACGCACGATATTTTGGGTTCCATGGCACATGTTACCATGCTCGAATCGGTGGGCCTCATCGAAAAAGCGGAACTTCCTGTTTTACTCGAACAGTTGAAGAAACTTTATTCCAAAGCCAAAAACGGAGATTTCACTATTGAAGAAGGAGTTGAGGATGTTCATTCACAAGTAGAATTTTTACTTACACAGGAATTGGGCGATCTTGGCAAAAAAATCCATAGCGGGCGCTCACGTAACGACCAGGTACTGCTCGACCTGAAATTATTCACCCGCGAAGCTATAAAAGAAATTGTTGAAAGCACAACAGAGCTCATCAACAACCTGCTGCAGCGCGCTGATGAAAACAAAAACATTTTAATGCCGGGATACACACATTTGCAAGTTGCCATGCCGTCATCTTTCGGACTGTGGTTCAGCGCTTATGCCGAAAGCCTCACCGACGATCTGGAACTACTCAAATCTGCCTATAAAATTACAAATCAAAACCCACTTGGTTCAGCAGCCGGTTACGGATCTTCATTCCCCCTTAACAGGCAAATGACCACCGACCTTCTCGGTTTCGATAGCATGAATTACAACGTTGTTTACGCCCAGATGGGACGTGGCAAGGTGGAAAAAATTGTTTCGTTTGCCATGGCAAACCTGGCCGCAACCATGTCGAAACTGGCCTACGATGTTTGTTTGTTTATGAGCCAGAACTTCAATTTTGTAAGTCTGCCGGTTGAATTTACAACAGGATCGAGCATTATGCCTCACAAAAAAAATCCCGATGTTTTTGAGCTCACCCGTGCCCGTTGCAATAAACTCCAGGGAATTCCCGGACAGATTAGTCTAATCATCAACAATTTACCAAGCGGATATTTTCGCGATCTCCAAATGGTTAAAGAAGTTTTTCTTCCGGCTTTCAAAGAACTAAACGATTGTCTGAACATAGTTGGACTTGCCGTTAAAAATATGTCGGTTAATAAAAATATCCTCGATGACGAGAAATACAACTACCTCTTTTCAGTGGAAGAGGTAAACAAACTCGTTTTGCAGGGAATTCCCTTCCGTGAGGCCTATAAAAAGATTGGCGCGCAGATTGAAAATCAGCAGTTTCAACCTGAAAAAAAGGTAGAACATGTACACGAAGGAAGCATCGGAAATCTTTGTCTCAATAAAATCCAGGATAAAAAGTTAAAAATTATCGAAGAATTTAATTTTCAGAAAATTGAGAGTGCAATAAATAAACTTTTAAGCTAAGTATTTGAGAATGTGACAAATGTCATGTTTGTCTTTTCTCAATAACGGTTTTTTACTACAAAATCAAGGTTAATTGTATGTTATTAAGCACACTTACCCCCTTTTTTAATTGTAATTTTTCAGGCTATTGATTATTTTTGGTTTCACTTCGTAAGTAAAATTTAGTTTTCGCTTACATTTTTACAGCGATTCGGGAAAAACAGACAGCACCGTTTTGCTGTATTTTATGCGAAATTTTAAACAGAAAGGAAAGATGATGCAGACAAGTAAACCTGTAGCACAAGGATTGTACCGCCCTGAATTCGAACATGGGAGTTGTGGAATCGGATTCGTGGCAAACCTGAAAGGCAGGAAGAAACATGATGTGATTTCTGATGCTTTATCGATGTTGGAAAGGATGGAACATCGTGGTGGTACCGGATTTGACATTAAAAGTGGAGACGGAGCAGGGATATTATTACAAATTCCTCATGAACTTTTCATGGAAGAATGTCCAAAGGATGGAATTAAACTTCCTCATTTTGGAGAATATGGTGTAGCCATGATATTCTTCCCAAAAGAAGACACAAAACGTTCAGAGTGCAAAGATATAATCGGCAGAAACCTGAAGAAGTTTGGATTACCATTCTTAGGCTACCGCAAAGTGCCTGTTGACAATTCAGATCTGGGCCGCGATTCTTTGAGTACAGAACCATATATCCAACAGTTGTTCATTGGCAAACCCGATGGAATGAGTGTTGAAGAATTCGACCGTAAACTTTTCGTATTCAGAAAATATACTGAACGTATAGCCAGAGAATCTGTTGCAGGTCTTGGATATAACGGGATGAACATTATTTCGTGTTCATATAAAACAATTATTTATAAAGGACAGCTAACTACCGAACAGGTAATGCTGTATTTTAAAGACCTGTCTAATCCACTGGCGGTAAGTGCTATTGCACTGGTACACTCTCGTTTCTCTACAAACACGTTCCCTTCGTGGAAACTGGCCCAGCCATTCCGTTTTATTGCTCACAACGGTGAAATAAATACCAACAGGGGTAATATAAACTGGATGCGTGCACGCGAAGCACTGCTTGAATGTTCTAAATTTACACGTGAAGAACTTGAAATGATCTTCCCTATTTGCGACATTAGGGATTCAGATAGTGCCAACCTCGATATGGCAATCGAAATGCTGATATTGAGTGGCCGCTCATTGCCTCATGTAATGATGATGTTGATTCCTGAAGCATGGCAGAATAACCCGGATATGGATCCAAAGAAGAAAGAATTTTACGAATTCTACTCTGCGATGATGGAACCCTGGGACGGTCCTGCTTCTGTATGTTTCACTGACGGTGTACTTGTTGGTGCAACTCTTGACCGAAACGGGTTGCGACCATCGCGTTACTGTCTGACAGACGACGACACATTAATTATGGCTTCAGAAACCGGAGCTATCGATGTTCCACATGACAAAGTTAAGATCCGTGGACGTCTTCAGCCCGGCAAGATGTTTGTTGCTGATTTGGAACAAGGCCGCATTATTTCCGACGAAGAAGTTAAAGCTGATATTATTACCCGCCAACCTTATGGCGAATGGGTAAAAAATAATATGACTTATCTGGATGAACTTCCTTTTCTCCCTGATCTGGAATTGAAAGAGCCGGATAAAAAAACACTGTTTAAAAGACAAAAAGCTTTTGGATTTACAAATGAAGATATTGAAGTAATCCTTAAGCCTATGGCAACCAACGGTGGTGAGCCTCTTGGCTCGATGGGAGCAGATAACCCGCTGGCTGTTCTTTCAGATCGCCCGGTACATTTGGCACATTATTTTAAACAATTATTCGCACAGGTAACCAACCCTCCTATCGACCCGATCAGGGAACGTATTGTAATGGATTTGAGAACCTACCTGGGAGGATTTAAAAATATTTTGACAGAATCGCCTGAGCATTGTCGTCGTATTGCCATTCATCAGCCTGTTTTAACTAACGAACAGTTAATTAAGCTGAATTATGTGGATCACACTCATTTCCAGACTAAAAAAATCAGTATCGTTTTCCATGCCGACGGAAAAGAAGGAACACTGGAAACAAAACTGGAACGTTTGTGTCAATACGTTGAGGATGCCATTGATGAAGCTTATTCAATTATTTTATTGTCTGACTTTGCAGTAAGCACTGACCATGCACCGATTCCTTCTTTACTGGCAGCATCTGCTGTTCACCACCACCTTATTCGTGTTGGGAAACGCGGAAAAGCTGACATCATTATGGAAGCAGGAGACGTGCGCGAGGTACACCACTTTGCAACCCTGTTAGGATATGGAGTTTCTGCAGTAAATCCATATATGGCAATCGATACCATCAAACACATGGTTGAGGATGGTATTCTGGGAGACATTACAAAAGAGCAGGCGGTACAAAATTATGTGAAAGCTATTGGAGGCGGTTTGCTGAAAGTTTTCTCAAAAATGGGTATCTCAACCTTAGCGTCTTACCAGGGAGCCCAGATATTTGAGGCTGTTGGATTGAAGCAGGAAGTAATTGACAAATACTTTACAGGAACGGTTAGCCGTGTTGAAGGACTTAGCCTTGACGACATTGCCAAAGAAGCAATGATGAGACACCGTAAGGGATTCCCAACTCGTCAGGGTGGAGCAAAAGTATTGGAACCGGGAGGAGACTATCATTGGAGAAAAGGCGGTGAACGCCACCTTTTAAGCCCTGAAGCCATCCAACTGATTCAGGAAGCAACCCGCGAAAACAATTTCGATAAATATAAAAAATACAGCGAATTAGTTGATAATCAGTCTGAGGCTGCATATACACTTCGTGGTTTAATGGACTTCAAATCCGACAGAAACTCAATTCCTCTTGAGGAAGTTGAATCGGCAGAAAGTATACTTACCCGTTTTGCAACCGGAGCAATGTCGTTTGGTTCTATTTCGTGGGAAGCGCACACAACACTTGCCATTGCAATGAACCGTATTGGCTCTAAATCAAATTCAGGAGAAGGCGGTGAAGATCCGATTCGTTACACAAAACTTCCTAACGGAGACGACATGTGCTCTGCAACCAAACAGATTGCATCGGGTCGTTTTGGGGTAAACAGCTACTACCTAAGCATGGCCAAAGAGCTGCAAATTAAAATGGCGCAGGGAGCAAAACCAGGTGAAGGAGGTCACCTTCCGGGCCATAAGGTAAATGGCTGGATCGGACGTACACGTAACTCAACACCAGGTGTTGGCCTTATTTCGCCTCCACCACACCACGATATTTATTCCATCGAAGACCTGGCACAGCTAATCTTCGACCTGAAAAACATTAACCGCGATGCACGTATCAATGTTAAACTGGTTTCAGAAACCGGAGTTGGTACCGTTGCTGCCGGTGTTTGTAAAGCAAAAGCCGATGCTGTTCTTATTTCAGGTTACGACGGAGGTACAGGTGCATCACCAATAAGCTCAATAAAACATGCCGGGTTGCCATGGGAGCTTGGCTTGTCTGAAACGCATCAAACCCTGGTTCGCAACCGCTTGCGTAACCGCATTGTTGTTCAGGCTGACGGACAGATGAAAACTTCGCGCGACCTTGCTATTGCAACATTGCTCGGAGCAGAAGAATGGGGAGTTGCAACTATGGCCCTTGTTGTTGAAGGATGTATAATGATGCGTAAGTGTCATAGCAATACATGCCCGGTGGGTGTAGCTACCCAAAACGAGAGGCTGCGCGGTTTATTTAAAGGAAATCCTGATCATGTTGTGAATTTCTTTGAATTCCTTGTTAACGGTCTTCGTGAAATCATGGCAGAACTTGGATTCCGCACCATCCAGGAAATGGTTGGTCAATCGCAATGCCTGAAATTTAAAGACGATATTGACAACTGGAAATATAAGGGACTTGATTTAAGCCCTATTCTTTACAAAGAAACTAAAGGAGAGGAAGAAGGTCTTTACTGCACCAAAAAACAAAATCACCAGATGGAAGATATTCTCGATTGGCAATTTGTTGAAGCAGCACAAAAGGCAATTCTTAATGGAGAAAAAGTAGAGGCAGAATTTAAGGTTCAAAACATCAATCGTAGTGTCGGGACTGTTTTGTCGCACGAGGTAACCAAAGTACATAAAGGCGAAGGCCTGCCTGACGGAACCATTCATTTCAAGATGAAGGGTTCTGCAGGACAATCGTTCGGGGCATTTGTGTGTAAAGGAATTGAACTGGAAGTGGAAGGTGATGCCAACGACTATTTTGGAAAAGGATTATCAGGCGGTCATCTGTCGATTTACCCGGCCCAAAACGTACAATTTATTCCAGAACAAAACATTATTGTTGGTAACGTAAGTTTTTACGGAGCAACAGCTGGTGAGGCTTATATCCGCGGAGTAGCCGGTGAGCGTTTCTGTGTTCGTAACTCGGGAGCAAGTGTTGTTGTTGAAGGTATTGGCGACCACGGTTGCGAATACATGACAGGAGGAAAAGCAGTTGTTCTGGGAAAAACCGGACGTAACTTTGGTGCCGGAATGTCGGGAGGTATTGCATATGTATTTGATGCTGACGGAACATTCCCAAAACTTTGCAATATGGGAATGATCCAGCTTGAAGAAGTTGAGGAAGAAGCAGAACAAAAAGAATTGAAAGGAATGATTCAGAAACATTTGGACAAAACAGGATCAAGTGTTGCAGAATATATTCTTTCTGACTGGGAGCAGACAGTAGGCAAGTTTGTTAAAGTAATTCCTACAGATTACAAGCGCATGCTGAACTATATTGAAGAAGCCCGCAGCACGGGTAAATACGAGACTGAGTCTGATATTATTGATGCAGCTTTTAACATGCATCTTGCAAACTTGTAATTTATTATAGAGAATAAATCATGGGAAAGCCAACAGGATTTTTAGAATATAAAAGAGTTTCCAACCCAACACGACCGGTAGAAGAGCGGCTGAAAGATTGGAACGAAGTATATATATTACGCGATAAAGAAACTTGTGAAAAACAGGGAGCGCGCTGCATGGATTGTGGCGTACCTTTCTGCCATCGCGGAGCATTATTACATAACGGAGCTTCAGGTTGTCCGGTTTACAACCTGATTCCGGAATGGAACGACCTGATTTACAGAGGTCGCTGGAAAGACGCACTCGATCGTCTTCATCATACAAATAACTTTCCTGAATTTACAGGAAGAGTTTGTCCTGCGCCTTGCGAAGCAGGTTGTGTACTTGGAATTAACGAACCTTCAGTTACAATTCACGATAACGAACGTACCATTATTGACAATGGTTTCGATCAAGGGTGGGTAGTTCCTGAACCTCCCGAATCACGCACGGGAAAAACAGTTGCCGTAGTTGGATCGGGCCCGTCAGGACTGGCATGTGCTGCCCAGTTAAATAAAGCTGGTCATACTGTTACCGTATTCGAACGCGACGACCGTATTGGTGGTTTGCTGATGTACGGAATTCCAAATATGAAGTTAGATAAAAGAGTGGTGCAACGCCGGGTAGATTTACTAGCGCAGGAAGGTGTTATTTTTAAAACCAATACAGAGATTGGTAAAGATATTCGCGCAAAAAAACTCTTAGAAGATTTCGATGCCGTAGTTTTAACTACAGGTTCAACAAAACCAAGGGATTTGAATGTTGAAGGCCGCGAGTTGGAAGGAATACACTTTGCAATGGAATTCCTGGCAGCAAACACGAAAAGTCTATTAGATAGCAAACTGGAAGACGGCAATTATATTTCGGCAAAAGATAAACACGTGATTGTTATCGGTGGTGGCGATACAGGTACCGACTGTGTGGGGACTTCTCTTCGCCATGGTTGCAAAAGTGTTACTCAGCTTGAGATTCTGCCTCAACCGCCAAAAGAGCGCAACAGAGAGGTGAATCCATGGCCTGAATGGCCCGGCAACCAAAAGATCGATTACGGTCAGTACGAAGCAATTCTTACTAAAGGCAAAGATCCTCGTCGTTATTCGATAATGACCACCAAGATTGATGGAGAAAACGGTAAAGTTAAAGCTCTCCACACAGTTGAAGTGGAATGGGTGAAAAACGAAAATGGAGGAATGATGCCTCAAGCCATTCAGGGAACAGAAAGGTATATTAAAGCAGATTTGGTACTACTGGCAATGGGCTTCCTCGGACCTGAGGATAAAATTGCTGAAGAACTTGGAATGGAACGTGACGCGCGTTCGAACTTAAAAGCAGAATACGGAACATTTAAAACCAGCGTGAAAAGAGTATTTGCAGCTGGCGATGCACGTCGGGGCCAGTCGCTGGTGGTTTGGGCCATTAACGAAGGACGTGCCGTTGCTCGTGAAGTTGACACTTATTTAATGGGCGATACCGTTTTGCCATAACAGCAAACGATTGTTCTGTGAAAAAAAAAGATAATCTAACAATACTAAAGAAGAAATAAGCGATAGTCTTTTAAATTGACTAGTGAGATTTTTTATAGTGCAGTTTTTTCTGGAGGACCGGCAAAGAGGATATTATCCAATAAATCACCTTCCCTTGACCAGAACGTGAACCGCCGGTTCTCCTTTTTTTAGAAAAAATTCTTATCGATATATGGGTTTCCTGAAAAGGGAACCCTTTTTTATGTATTCGTTCACGGTCACCATTCCACGAAAATGAGCCCCAATTACAAATATCAAACCGTTAAATCTTTGGCTTTCTGTAAAAATCGCGAACTGAATGAGTATAAAAACAATAGTTGATTTTATTGTTGCGTTGAAAAACGGTAGGTTCTTTTTCGCCCAAAGGAACCAGCATTAATTTCGTTTTTCCATTAACACTTTCGTAGTTGGGTTCATTGCCAATCCTTTGATCAAAAAGAACATCGAAATAGTATAAATATTTGCCAATCCAGTTAAGATAAGTTTCTTTCATATTGTCAGATACCTTGCCGTTCACATTCACAAGCTCTACCTGATCTTTATTATTAAAGAGGGCCTCTTGAAATTCTACCCCATTTAAAGGAACTCCGTCGAGCATTGGCAACACATTAAACTGCGGATCTACAAAAATCCACTTATCAAACTGGCGCGAATAGGTTTCTGCAACTACATGACCGGCCCCTCTCCTGACTTTCTCCACATCCCTGGTCTTCAATCCTAAAACCCTGGCTGGAATACCAACACTGTTTAAACATGCCGAGGCAAGAATTCCATATTCCACACATCTGAATTGATTTCCGATTTTAGCCTCTTTCAAAATTGTAAGTGCATCAGGATTCGATGGGGAATTATAACCATTGTGTTCCCACTGCGAACTTGCCCAGTTTAACACCACTTTAATTTTATCAAGCTCAGAATCTACTGATGAAATCAGGGCATCAATTCCATATTCCTGACGAAGTTCTCTTAAATACAAATGATCAAGAGTGTCAGAATAAAAAAAAGTATAATTTGAATTTGGCGTTTCGTCTGTAAATGAAATATCCAACACCTTCTGAGATGGAGCAAAATTCAAAGCCCTGTATAAAGGCAGACATCCGTTTAACAAAACACTTAACACCAATATTCCAAAAACTCTTAATCTCATATTTAAATGTATTATTTTGTGTTCTTTCTTTTTATATCAAGGATCTAATTAACAAAATATTTATTTATTGGGAACTATCGGAATATTCTTTTTTCGGGATTAAGATTTTGATTCGGAATTCTAAAGGCTTAAAGAGCTACACACTAACTAATAACCAAATATATCGAACTATTTCCTTGTCCATAATATCAATCTATGTTGCAGTTGTGCAAATTGACCAACATTATACACCAATTGCCAGATAGTAATTTGCCTAAACAAAAAACTCAGGTTCTTTTCGAGCGGAACAGTTAGTAAATAACCTGTCTTTAATTGCATTGACAGCCGGGTTATCAAAAATCCGTGCTTCATTCGGACAACTTTTAACGCACGCACAGCACCAGGTACAAAGTTCACCGTTTGTGTTTACTGATTCATTGATTGTTATTGCATGTGTAGGACAAACATCAACGCAAATTCCACACTTATTACATTTCTGATTATCAGTTTCCGGATGAATAGATACAGGTGGTTGATTACGTTCTTTATATGGATATTGCCCCGGAATAATTACTTCGGAGACTTTTTCTGTACTATTTAAAATATCCAGTTTGTTTTTTATCAGAGAAGAAAAATCACTGCATTTTATCAGATCCTGTTCATCAGGCCTCCCTTCAGCAATAGGCTTGTCGACTGTTGAGTATGAATGCTCTCCAATAAAAGCTGTAGCGGCAATTACGTTAAAACCGCAATCAATCGCAATTTCGTTAAGCTCTAAAAGCGAATCCTCAAAAGCCCGGTTGCCATAAACCACCACAAGTACTACAGGAGAACCATTTGAAGTCAAATTTTTTAAGGATTCAACTGCTGATATTGGCAAACGACCTCCATAAACAGGCACACCAATTATAGTCAAAGAATCATCGCCAATTACATTTTTTAATCCGGCCGGCATTCGTGTGAGATTATATTCAAAAATCAGTTCTGAATCCAGATTTTGACCAATCTCTTTTACAATCTTTTGTGTCGTTCCTGTTGGTGAATAATAAACAGTATTTAGAGTCATAATTTCAATTTCGAAGATTAAATCTACATTTTAAAAATACCTACAAAGTAAGCTCAATACCTTCTGGGCGCTTGTGTTTCCAGCGGCGGTGCGACCACAGGTAATAATCGGGTTCGGCATAAATAACCTCTTCCATTTTACGTATATAACGCAGCAGAATTTCATTGGGTGGAAGCTCTCTGGGCTCTTCTATTATTATTCGCGGAACAGCCTCGTAATAACCTCTTTTTAGCTTACGGATATATAAAAACACCACCGGTTGATTGGTTTTAATGGCAATTTTTTCAGGTCCACTAAAAAAGGGTGCTTCGCGATTTAAAAAGATGGTCCAGAATGGAGAATCGGCTTGTGGTGTTTGATCGGCTGCCAGCCAGAGCGTTGCCGGCTCTCCTTTCTTAATATACTGAAACAAAGCCCTGGCCGATTTATGAACCGGAACCGACTCGCCGCCCCACTTTTCGCGCGAATGAAGAATAAAACGCTCCATGGCCATATTACCCCGAATGGGATTGTAAACCATCAGCAACTTGTGTTTCGACTTGGCTTCGAGTGAGCTGCCCCATTCCCAGTTACTGTAATGCATTCCCAGCGTTATCATACTCTTTCCCTGGTCGGCCAACTTGTTTAACTCATCCATGCCTGTAAACTTAAACCGCTTGTCAATTTCCTTTTCGCTTAAGCTGTATAGTTTAATAGTTTCGAGCGAGAAGTCGCAAAAATGGCGGTAATATCGTTTCATGATTCCCTTGATTTCCTTTTCGTTTTTCTCAGGGAACGCATGCCTCAGGTTATCAAGGATCACTTCCTTTCTATACTTAACTACATAACGAATAACCAGGTAGAAAAAATCGGAAATACCATAAATTACCCAAAACGGGAGTATAGAAATAAATTTTAACAGCAATACCACCAACTCATTACTAATTCGTTTAACTGGCCCCTCATAATATTTGCTGCCTTTTTTACGTAGTTCTTTATCAATCATTTTTTAATTTTTAAATAAGCGGGATCTCTTCCGGACGCGTGTGTTTCCAGCGCCGGTGCGACCATAAATAAAATTCAGGGTTCTCTTTTATGTGTTCTTCCATTTTTGCCACATAGACCTTTAAAATATCTGCATCAGTCACCTTCGAAGGTTCATCAATAAGTAAAGAATAATGTGCCCGGTATTTTCCCCGGCCCAGCTTTTCGATGTGCTGAAAATAAATGGGATGGTTTGTTTTTCGAGCGATTCGCACCGGCCCCGAAAAAAATGAAGCTTCCCGATTCATAAAATTTGTCCAATACGACGATGAAGCCAGAGCTGTCTGATCGGCACCCAATCCCAAAACTGCAGGTTCGTTATTTCGCTGATAGCGCATTGCATTTCGGGCTGCCCATCCGGTACGGATAACCTTGCCGCCCCATCTCCCCCGGAGCTGAGTTAAAAATTTTTCCATAGGCTCATTGTAACGCGGAGGATTGTAAACAATCAAAACCGGATATTTAAATTTATCCTGCATATAAGCTGTCCATTCCCAGTTATTATAATGATACCCCAGTAAAATTGAACCGGTTCTTTCTCCGGTTTTTTGCTCCAGATTCTCAAGCCCTGAAAAAGACATTCGCTTTTCAATTTCACTGTCTTTTATTCGATACATCTTTACCGCTTCCATACAAAAGTCGAAAAAATGACGATAAAAACGTTCACTTATCTGCACAATTTCCTCCTTCGTCTTATCAGGGAAGGCACATGTAAGATTCTCATTAACAACACGAAATCGATACCGAATAAAATATCTATTCAGAAAAAATAAAAAATCTGACAAAGCATACAAGAAACCAAAAGGCAATAGCGAAATTCCTTTTAGCAACAGCACCGAAAAATGTTTCGGCAGGTTATGCAGGAAACTATTCTGGTTATCGGTATTTTTCCCTTTTTTTGTCATTACAATTAAAACAAAAGCAATATGTCTGCTGTAAACAGCTGTTAAAATAGTTTAAAAAAGTAGCATCAAAACTACACTTTTAACTGCAAAAACTGCAAAATATTTTTTTCCTTTCTATATTCGGTATTTGAAACAAGAACGACTACAGAAAATGAAATGAGCATGAGAATGGAATATACACCAAAGGAGAAGATTAAGTCTCATGCGAATTCCATCTGTTGCCATAAAAAACAAACAATTTTAACAGATGAAAACTATTTATACGCTTATCTTACTTTTTTTTGCTACCTGTTTATCGGCTCAAAACCTCTTTATTGCCAACAGGGGAGCGTCGTACCTGGCTCCTGAAAATACGCTTGCAGCAGTTAAACAGGCATGGGAATCGGGGACCGATGCCGTGATGGTAAATGTTCGTTTGTCGAAAGATAACCGTTTAATGGTGATTTACGATAAAACTACCAGGCGAACTTGCAGCGGTAAAAAAACACTGGAAATTGAAACTACCCCATCCATGTTGCTGCGCGATTTGGACGCCGGAAGCTGGAAAGGTGCTGGATTTAAGGGTGAAAAAATACCTTACCTGTCAGAGATTATTGAAACTATTCCGGAAAATAAAACTTTATTTATCGATTTAATTTGCGGGGATGAAGCCTTACGATCGTTAAAAAGAACCATTGAAAAAAGTGGTAAACAGAAGCAACTTGCATTTATTAGCTCAGAGATGAAGGTAATTACTGAAGTAAAAAAAGCGTACCCCGAAAATAAATGTTACTGGAGCAGCGATTTGAAGATACAGTTAAAAAAGAAAGCTGAACAGGCAATTGAAGAAGGTCTTACCGGAATTAGCCTGAAACACAATTTGATTAACGAAGAGATTACGTCTCTAACGAAAGATAATAATATTGAATTGCTCAGTTTTACTGTTGATGATCCCGCAGTAGCTAAAGAACTCTTAGAAGCTGGCGTAACAGGAATTATCACCAACCGTCCCGTCTGGCTAAAAAACGAATTAAAATAAAAAGGGAGCCTCCAGCAAAGCTCCCCCTACACTTCAATTCTACCACCAATATTTAGTGATACCGAAATGATTTCATTTATTTATACGCAAAAATAAAGTCAACAGTTATTAAGGAAGAAGAAGAGTTGCTAAAGCCGCCAAAGTTTGTTATACGTCTGTTTTTTATTTAATACCAGATCAACAATCTGCATTCACAAAAAAATATTGTTAAATTCGGATCAATAAAATAACAGCAGATATGAAAGCAGTTGCTACATTCACACTTATACTTTTCTCAACATTTTTGATGGCACAAAATACGTTTATTGCACACAGGGGAGCCTCGCACCTGGCACCAGAGAACACAATAGCTTCGGCGAACCTTGCATGGGAACTGGGCGCTAACGCTGTTGAAATTGACATTCAGTTATCTAAAAATAACCGGATAATAGTGATTCACGATTACGATACCAAACGCATCACCAACGATGAAAAAAACCTCGTTATTGCAGAAACATCATCTTCGGCTCTTCGCAAGATTGATGCAGGCATTTGGAAAGACGAAAAATTTAAGGGAGAAAAGCTCCCCTTTTTATCGGAGATAATAGAGACGATTCCAACCGGCAAAAAACTGGTTGTTGAAATAAAATGTGGCCCGGAAGTTTTACCCAAATTAAAAAAGTGTATCAAAAAAAGCGGGAAGCAAGATCAGATTATATTTATTGCTTTTGGCTGGGAAACCATATTAAAAACTGCAGAAGAATTTCCTGATAACAAATGTTACTGGTTAAGCAGCAAAAAAGAGGGCTTGAACGAAAAAATGGAGATTGCTGCAGAAAAAGGCCTGTCAGGAGTAGACCTGCAGTATTCCGTTATTGATGAAAACGTAATGGCAAACGCAAAAAAACTGGGACTTGAAGTTCTTTCATGGACAGTTGACGATCCTGTTGAAGCACGACGATTAACCGACATTGGTGTGAGCGGCATTACCACGAACAGACCAAAATGGTTGCAAGAGGAAATGAATAAATAGCTTCCGGAATTACCAGCTATTTTTCTCAAAACAAAAAAGGGGACCCTTCAAAAAGGAATCCCCGATTACATCCAACGTTTTTTGAACACCGTTTCAAAGTGCTCTCACAGCTTTACTTTTTAATTGCTACTCAAAAATAGGTCAGAAATGTGTTAATCCGACTTAAGCAAACTAAATTATAGTTAAATAGATTTTAGCAATGTTAAAATTGTTAATTTGCTGTATGCTGCTTTTTATTGGCAGATACCAATTGAAAAGCGCCTTTACCCAATAATCTGGACCTTTTAATCTCCAGTCCGTTATTATGAAGAATAACATCTAATCCTCCTTCTCGATAATAACTTTTAAAATTGCGGTTATGGTCGATCCCTGCCATAAACTCAGCCATTCTGCTGGCAATTCCTACATAATTTACAGGTAAAGGCACTGCGTAATCGAGGAAAATAATTCTGTCGGCAATTTTTTCCGCTTCGCTTAATATTCTCTTTCGCAAATCGGGTTTAAACTGGTGCAGTGCCATTGAAAGTATTGCTACATCAAAATTCCGGTTATAAAACGCTGAAAGGTTTGTGGCATCACCAACATGAAACGATACGTTGGTAATTTCCCTTTTCTCAGCATTCTTTGTTGCATGGCGAATCATGGATTCTGAAAGATCGAGCCCTGTTACCGACTTTGCTAATCTTGCCAGTTCCCAAACCTGTGCCCCTGTTCCACAAGCAATGTCAATAACACTCTCTTCCGGGTTAATTTCCAGGGCTACCCTTTTTCGAAACGATTTCAATAAAGGATCAATCACAGTACTGTAAAACATTCCTGATTCTACCATCCATCCTGATTGTTTCAACTAAGATAGTCTTTCTTTTCAGACAAGACCAATACACAATAAAAAAGCAGGAGTTAAGGTTCCTGCTTTTATTAATATCTTGTGTGCACGGAGAATATTTTTATTCTCTTTTTTCTATTTCAAAATTCATTTGCAAGATATAAGTGAAAATCTAAATATTAAATACCTAAAATTAGGTATTTTTCCCTCCACATTTTGTAATTTCGGAATTGCTCACGATACCTATTAAGTAGTTTTTAAATCCTTAGCTATCAAATTACCTGATTAAAATTCATCAATCAATGGATGAACAAAGCGTAGATAGAATAAAAAAAGCCTGGGAACCGAACAAAATAGCACGTCCGGTAAAAACTGAACTATATCTGAATATTATCGGGCAGGTGGCCAATTTATTTTCTGCCGGAAGTTTTTATTACTATATCATAAACTTTAAAACACTTCAGATGGAGTATGTTGATGACAGAATACAAAAAGTTTTAGGTGTTAATCCAAAAGATTGGAACCTCGAAAAAGGCTTTGAACTGGTTCATCCTGAAGACTTAAAACAGATGCACAGGAAAGAAGCCAAAGCCGTTGATTTTATTCTGAACCATATTCCAACTGAAGATATTTTACGATATAAAGTGGTTTACGTTTTGCGTTTACGCCATACCGACGGGAGCTATAAAACAATTCTGCAGCAATCGAAACCACTCACCATTTCTGATGACGGAAAAGTTCAACAGGTTTTGGGAATTCATACCGACGTTACGTATTTGAACATGAAGGTGGATCATAAAATTTCGTTTATTGGCGATGGACGGCCTTCGTATTATTCGTTATCGACCGATGACGATTTTAAACCGGAAAAACTTGACTTCCACAGCATATTTACCCCGCGGGAAAAAGAAATTCTGGCGAACATTGCTGAGGGTAAAACATTTTCGGAGATTGCCGGTATTCTGAATATTTCACCTCATACCATCAACACTCACAAAAAAAATATTCTGAAAAAAAGCGAGTGCCATAACACCACCGAATTAATAGCCCACTGCGTGAGAGAAGGGGTAATTTAAGCTACCGGTAAAAATTCATTTCTTCCAGATACTCCCAACTTTTTGGCGGCATAAAATGCCTTACATCCTTGCCTTCGTTAATAGCCTTTCTGATAAAAGATGATGATATTTCCATCTGCGGTGCGCCCTCGGCAATGGTAATATTTTTTTCTATATGAACTTTTGAGCGGTCGAAATCGGGACGAGGATAAACAATCACCCCAAAATTTTCGATAATGGATTCGTAGTTTTTCCACTTGTGAAAGTTCTCCAGATTATCGGAACCAATAAGAATGACAAAATGGTTATTGGGATGCTGATCTTTCAAATAAGCCAATGTATTAACAGTATAACTTGGTTTTGGCAGTTGAAACTCGATATTTGAAGCCCGCAGGCGATCGTCGCCTTCTACTGCGCGGTGAACCATTTCAAGACGTTGGTAATCGTTAAGCAGGTTAGCTTTCTTTTTATGTGGATTTTGCGGTGTAACAACGAACCACAACTGGTCGATATCGGTGTATTCCACCATATAATTGGCAATGGCCAGATGCCCGATATGAATAGGATTGTATGATCCAAAGTACAAGCCAACTTTTAACTGAAGGTTGGTTTTGGGTGCAAGAATATCTGTTACAATGTTGCTCATTTTTGAATTACCAGATTTCAAATGCCAAATTACAAATAATAACCAATTACATAAAATATCAAAAACACAAACTCTAAATAATACAAATGCCAGGGCTAGAACATTGCGATCTGAAAATTGGAGTTTATTTGTTGCTTAAAATTTGTCTTTTGAAATTTACTTCGTAAGAAATTCAGAGATAATCTTCTCAGCCTCATCAAAAGCTATTTCCAGTTTATCGTTAGTAATTACCACATCAAATTGCGGTGCAAAACTGAGTTCGTGTTCGGCTTTGGCAACGCGCATGGCAATTTTATCTTCGCTATCAGTTGATCGCCCCACCAAACGATTGCGTAGTTCTTCAACCGACGGAGGTTGTACAAACACAGCCAGCGCCTCATCGCCATAATATTTTTTAATATTCAGGCCTCCAACAACATCCACGTCGAAAATTACATTTTTGCCTTTATCTCTGATGCGCTCAACCTCACTTTTTAAGGTTCCGTAGCTGATACCTTTATACACCTCTTCCCACTCCAGGAATTCGTCGTTTTCCACTTTTGCCATAAATTCTTCACCCGACAAAAAGTAATAATCTTTTCCGTGGGTTTCAGTGTGACGCGGTTCGCGACTGGTTGCTGAAATAGAAAATTCGAGGTCGAAACCTTTTTGCAAAAGATGCTTTACAATGGTGGTTTTACCTGCTCCCGACGGAGCTGAGAATATAATCAGTTTGCCTTTCATAACTGAGCTGCGAGCCACTAGCTACTAGCTTCAAGCTCTTTAAACGTTAAACCTTAAACGTTAAACTACAATACATTCAGAAGTTGCTCTTTCACGCGTTCCAGGTGGTCTTTCATTTGTACCACAATTCGCTGAATATTGCTTTCATTCGCTTTGGAACCGATGGTATTTATTTCGCGGCCAAGCTCCTGCGAAATAAACCCGAGTTTTTTACCTGAAGCTCCGTTCTGTTTCGCGGTTTCAAAAAAGTATTCGCAGTGGTTAGCCAAGCGTACCTTTTCTTCGTTAATATCAAGTTTTTCAAGATAAAAAATCAGCTCCTGTTCAAAACGATTCTGATCAACGCTTCCGTTCATTTTTAAAGCCTCCAGGTTATCTGTCAGACGATTTTTAATTACCTCGATCCGCTGTTGTTCGAACGGTTCGATCTCACTCAACAAAGTCCTGATACTTTTCACATTTCCAAGAATGTCGGTGGCAAGTGCCTGACCTTCCTTGTCGCGGAAATCGTTAATATCATCCAGAGCAGATAAAATATTGGCGTAAATGGTGTCCCATTCCTGTTCGTCGAGTGTTTCGTATTCGGTTTTCACAACATCGGGCAAACGCATAACTGCCTGCAAAGTTGATTGGTCAACAGGTAAATCAAGCTCCTTGCTAACACCACTTAACTGATTGTAATAACCTTTCAGAATGGGCTCATTTATTTTTGAATTGCTTTCTTCCCCCAGGTTCTCGACATAAATATTAAAATCAACTTTACCGCGTACCAGTTTTTCGGAAAGCGCTTTACGAATTATAATATCTTTTTCACGATACAAAACCGGGGTCCGGGTATTTATATCAATTTGTTTACTGTTTAACGATTTAATTTCGATGGTAATTTTTTTGTTGTTTACCTCGAATTCGGCCTTACCAAAGCCGGTCATTGATCTTATCATGTCGAAAAATTTTGTACAAAAGTAAAAGAAAGTTGGAAGATTGTAGCACGAAGACTGAAGAAAGTATTCAGTGTTCAGTCGCAGTTGGTAGAAAGTAAAAGTCTTTTGACCGTTATTATCTTCCCGCTTCTGACTTCGAGCTTCCGGCTCCTACGCTATCACACCCGATCCAATTAACTCATCACCGGTATACCAGGCTGCAAATTGCCCCGAAGTTATACCTCGTTGTTCGTTTTCGAATAAAAACCAGGCGCCATCTTCTTTCATGTGGATCGTTCCTTTTTCAAGAGGCTGGCGGTAACGGATACGGATATCAAAATTGCGTTTCTCACCCACTTCCATTTCCAGATCAGGCCTTATCCAGTGCATATCTTCTTTGGCTACATACAATCCTTTGCGGTACAAACCCGGATGTTCGGTTCCTTCTCCCACGTATATAATATTCCGTTTCACGTCGGTGGCTATCACAAACAGTGGTTCTTTGTGTCCGCCAATGTTCAAACCTTTACGCTGTCCAACGGTAAAAAAATGTGCGCCCTCGTGTTCGCCAATCACTTTGCCGTTCCAGGGTTTATACGGAAACTGGAAACACAACTTTTTATAGTTTTCTTCCGAAACCTCAACCTGTTTTTTCTTTTCCATGAATTTGGCAGGGATCTCGATCACGTTTCCAACCTTCGGCTCCAGTTGCTGTTGCAGAAAAGTTGGCAGATCGACTTTGCCCACAAAACAAATTCCCTGCGAATCTTTTCGCTCGGCAGTGGGCAGGTTCTGCTGACGGGCAATCTCGCGCACCTCAGGTTTTAAAAGTTCACCGATTGGGAACATGGCTTTCGAAAGTTGGTTTTGGTTCAGCTGGCAAAGAAAATAGCTCTGGTCTTTGTTGGGATCTTTCCCGGCCAGAAGCTGGTGGATGGTTTTTCCGTTCACTTCAACTTCGCTTTTCCGGCAATAATGACCGGTTGCCACAAAATCGGCATCAAATTTCAGGGCTTCTTCCAGAAAAGTATCGAATTTGATTTCGCGGTTGCAAAGCACATCGGGGTTGGGTGTACGGCCGGCCTTGTATTCTGCAAACAAATAATCTACCACCCGCTTTTTGTAATCCTTGCTTAAATCGACAATATGAAAAGGGATATCGAGATTTCTGGCCACCATTTTAGCAATCAGCGAGTCTTCTTCCCACGTGCACGAGCTGGTTAGAACTCCTTCGCGCTCGCGGTAGTTAATCATAAATAAACCAATCACTTCGTGCCCCTGCTCCTTCAGCAAATACGCGGCTACACTCGAATCTACGCCTCCTGAAAGTCCAACTACTACCCTGCTCATCTATACAATTTTAGGGCGGCAAAATTACAAGTAAAAACTGAAAAGGCAAAAGGGGATTTAGTCGTAAGTAGAAAGGCGTAAGGCGTAAGGCAAGAGCAGGTATATAAACAGTGCCGGCATTTAGATACTACAGCATTTATAACAGGCAAAAACTATAGACAACATCATCAACCATATCAACATTATGCATCATTTGAAATTTATCTGATTTTATATATTGAAATCCTGTTTTCTCCATTTTTGATATTGCTGATTTTATATCAACTTCACCCGGATGCGGGACTGCAGCAGGATAGATGCAAACGAATCCTTTTGGTTTTATTATGCGGTAAAAATAGCGAAACAACAAATCCCAATCCTGAACATATTGCAGCACATCGAAAGCAAAGAGTGCGTCGATACTATTTTCCTGCAGTATCTCTGATGTTTCAAGATTGTTGACTTTTAGAAATTTCACAATATCGGGATTAGAGAACCGCGCAAGTCTGTCTAAAACCGCGGCAATGGCATTTTCATCTTGTTCCACGGAATAAACGCGGCCGTGTTTCCCTACAATTTGAGACAACGGAATTGTATATCTCCCTTCTCCGCAGCCATAATCCAATACCTTATCTCCTGGTTTTACTCCTAAATCCATGAGCATTTTTGCTCCATTACTTTCCAACCATTCGGTTTCGTGCTTCGATATTTCCATCTTTCTTCTGTATTTCTTTACAAATTAATTATCTCTGCTGGTTACGATTTGTAATCGGGACCTTTTTGTTACAACAAAAACGCTGTATTAACTTTTTCAGGCTTCACTGGCTGAAGTTTGATTTACAAAATTGCGCCAGCTAGGGTAATTATCTTAATAAATGCTATAAATAAATTTCAATCGGGCATTTTTCATTACAATACTTTCACCCTTCCAATTGTAAAGCCTGCATTGAAAAGAAATATCGAGGTATTGAGAACAAGTCCCTATACTTGCGTGGGTATCATAATTTTTCGAATAGTTGATGATAAAATAGTTCTCATTATCTTCAGTTAAATCAGCACTTGATTCTTCGTGTGAATAAGGACTACCCGATGCCCATAGGTTTCCATCGGCATCAATCCATTTAATGCTAACTCCCGGAAAATCTTTGTTGTTTAGAGTATATTCCTTTTCGCCTTCTGATAAAACTTTTTCGAATAGTTCTCTTGAAATATTATAATCGGAAACGTATTGCGAATTCTCAAAATGATTTACAAAATCTACTGACAGTCGGGATGTAATACTACCATCAAGCTTCATGCTTTTTCCTAAATCCAAACTCCATATATCAATTATATAGTCGCGCTCATTATAATTAATAAGTCTGGAAGGCATACAAAAAACGGCGGTATCCGAAACAATATCACTTTCAATCAAAGTAATTTTTACGTTATTTATCTCTGCATTAAAAGAGGCCTTGTCTTCAATATTAAACTCTTCCTCGTTTTTCTGGCACGATTGTAAAACACTAATAAATAGTATAAATAGCAGGTAGGTTAAAAATTTATATTTCATTTTTGAATAACTTTCTTTTTGAGAATTTAGTGTGTTATTAATCTTTAGTGCATTTAAAATAGGCAATTTTTTATGATCGAGTAGACTGCCCCACTAGCAAACGCTAGCGGGGAGAGCCTCTCACACCACCGTACGTACGGGTCTCGTATACGGCGGTTCGCTAAGTCATAGGAAACAACGGTGATTTTGGTTTCACCTCGTTGTAAAGATCCAGCAAAGGAACGTATCCCCGCTTTTTCAACCGATCGACTGTAATAGTAGTACCGAGAATCGGGCTTTGGGCAATCGCCCAGCCCCCCATTCGTGACCGGCTCCATGCATAGGCTTGCTGAGGTTCAACCCCGAGACGAATCAGGTTTTTCCTTTTCCGGTCTGGTTTCTTCCAGTGATGCCATATACAATAACGAAGCCGGTTTCTGAGCCACCCGTCCAGTTCAGCGAGTTTAGTCTGGATGCTTGCCATACGGAAAGCATTGATCCAGCCGCGCTGTACTTCGCCCAGTTTTCCGATGCGTTCATCGAAACTCATCGGGGTGGTTTTTCGGGTGATGGTTTTCAGTTTTTGCTTTAAGCTTTTCCAACTCTTGGCCGATACCACCAGTTGATACTTACCACGTTCTCCTTTTTTGTAGGTTGGCACAAAGCCAAACCCCAAACAGGTAAAATGCACCGGGCGGCGGATGCCGCTTTTCTCACGGTTGATGGTCAACTTTAATTTCCGTTTCAGAAAACGGTAAATGTTATTCCCCACCTTCCGGGCGGCTGCCTTTGTTTTCAGGTAAATGCTGAAATCGTCGGCATAACGGACAAACCGCAAACCCTGCCGTTCCAGTTCCCTGTCCAGTTCATGTAACATGATGTTCGACAGTAAGGGACTCAGTGGGCTGCCCTGTGGCACGCCCTTCCGTCGTTTTACCAGTTTCCCGTCGATCTGTATCGGGGAGCGCAGCCATTTGCGGATAAGACGCAAGGTTTCGCGACACTTAATTTTTCGGTAAAGCAGTTGCAGCAGGTAGCAATGGTCTACTTCGTCGAAGAAGGTTTTCAGATCAATATCTACGATATACTGAAACCCTTCGTTGATGTAACCCTGTGCTTTCTGCACTGCCTGCCCGACGTTTCGCTTTGGGCGGAACCCAAAACTAGAGTCCGAAAACTCATATTCAAAACGTGCCGTGATTACCTGTAAAACCGCCTGTTGTAGCAAACGGTCAGTTACCGTGGGAATCCCCAGCAATCGGGTTTTCCCTTTTCCTTTCGGAATCTCTACTCCTAAAATGGGTTGAGGCAAGTATTTCCCGCTCCGCACCGTGGCTGTCAGTTCTTCCTTGTCGATGGCAAGCAATTCCGACAGTTTAGTTACGGGCATATCATCCACCCCTGCTGAACCGTGGTTCCGCTGGACTTTGTACATAGCCTGTAAAAGGTTCTTTCGCGTTAAAATCTGCTCAATCATTTTAGTTTCTCTTTTGTTTCCCTGCCGCGCTTAATGCAGGGCTGGAAAATGCCTCCCTGCAACATTTGCGACAACTTAACGTTCAGCCCTTCAGTTTATCTGTGAGACCTCCACCGTTTCTTTGGCAGCTCGTTTCCAAAACCTACTATGGCTTCTGCTGACTTCCTGACGATCCGCCAGCTGGCGGATACCAGGATCTCCCCAGGTAAGAGCATGTTCCTTCCTCCAATCGCTGCCGCATCTACTATAAAGCATATAACAAATTATAGGACGTTACAATGATGTGCTTGCTTATCCATGCTTCATAGCCTCGTATGCGGTTCCTGTTCGTCAGTACCGGACTTTGTAGTCTCGCTTCCTTCACTGCATACCTTACGGTAAACCAGCTTGCGACTTACTAATGCTTCCAAGCGTTACCTCAGTGCATAAGGGACTTTCACCCTCTGGAATATTTTCATGCACACTTATGTTTAATTCCCATCAAAAATTTGTATTTTACGAATTTATTCAGAGCTTTAAAGTAAGTGGGCACATGCTCATGCTGGGCACACACATTCGGAAAAACAGTTTTTTGTAATGTCATAATTACACAGAAAAAAACGTGGTCGACGCGTGTCAGCCTGACATTGCCCGAAAACTTTGTGGCGAAGGTTTGTTCGTTTAGTCACGGGCCAAAAACTCTGTGGCCGACGTTTATTTGTTTAGTCATGAATTAAAAACTTTGTGGCTGATGTTTGTTCATTTAGTCACGGGCTAAAAACTTTGTGGCCGGCATTTGTTTGTTTAGTCATACGGCAAAAACTTTGTGCTTTTAGTTTCTGCAAAATTAAATCGCGCTATTTCTGCTGTTTTGCATTTATGTTCAAAAACATTACAATAAGCTCTTGACATTTTATTTAATACGCCTTAAATTGCTAAAGCTAAATGCCCTGGCAAACAAAAGAATCAAATTCAAACAAAGCCTCCGCATCCGGCCCCAATAAAAACAAATTATAAAATTAAAACTTCCATGCTATGATTGAAAAAATGATGACCACAAGCCGCACAACCGACGTACACGGATCTACACGTTTACTTAATAACGCCTTCCAGCAATCGGGGTTAACCGAAGACCCTACGCTCAAACCAATGTATACCGCCATTAACGATAGAAATACTTCACTTGGCGATGCCATCGACCGCTCGAAAGCACAGAGTGTCCTCGCCGGAAAAGATGATGTGCGCGATGCTGCCGACCGGGCAGTGGGTTACCTGGTTAAAGGCTACACTTATCACCCCGACGAAAGCATACGAAACGCTGCTATGGTGGTTGATGAGGTGTTTGAAAAATATGGTTTCGCTGTTACGAAAGAAGGTTATGTAACCGAGTCGTCACACCTGGTATCGATGCTGGGCGACTTTGCAGCACCGAAAGTACAGGCGGCTATAACCCTGCTATCGGGTGTGCCCGAGAACATTGCCAGCCTGCAAGCTGCACAAGACGATTTTGAAAATACACAAACCGAATATGCCGAAGAATTGGCAGAAGAAGATAACCTGTTAAACGCTACCTCCCTTAAAAAGGAAGTGCTTACCCTGATAAACGACGATTTGGTGGTGTTCCTGCGGTCGGCCGAACGTTTCCAGACTGCAACCTATGGCACATTTGCCGCCACCGTTGCCAAAATTATTGCCGACAATAATGAGGCGGTTAAAAAACGAAGCAAGAAGGACGACAAAGATGAAGAATAGAGTTTGGGTTGGTTAATTATATATCAAAAGGGGGGCATTTGGGGTGGATGTCCCTCTTTTTTATTTCTTCTGTAAACGATTCTTGCCGAAGCAGGCCATTTCTTTACCCGGAAATCCAACATCGAAGGTGGTTTCAATTTCAGTGTCTGATAAAATGGTAATCGTAACGCGCGCTCTTCCGCCCGGAACAAAATTTTCAATCTTTTCCGTATCGAAAATCATTTTTTTATCGGTCGACAGAGAATCAACCAACACATATTCGTTATAAAAACCTTCGTTGTGAAATTGCCTGAGGACAACAACTCCGCGTTCCTGATCGAAACTAATCATTCCCCAGTCGTCGTGTATTTCTCCGTCAGGATTTTGAGTGGTGGGTTTAAATTCAGAATGATTTTTATATTCGATAAACTGATCGCCCAGTACCCGGTTAAACTCCGAATGTATAACCGATGTGGCATTCCCAAATCCTTCGCCGGTGCCTTGCCATTTGCCAATCAATACATCAAATTTTGCCAACGGATTCTCCTGCGAAAAAGCAGAAACAACTATTAGAAAGAGGGCAATTAAGAGTACAACTTTTTTATTCATCACTCGAATTTTTGTGCTAATATATGTTCTTTCTGAATTTCCCATTCCAGTTTTTTGGCGTACAGTGTATCCTTTTTCCAGTCGAACTGCCCTGGCCCACCTGCTTTCCGGTAATGGCTTATCTGTTCATTCATTTCATCCATTTCTTCCATCCCGTCGAGAACCAGATTTTGCAGATGTTGGCTTTGAAACTCTTCTCCCCTGTTCCAAATGCGTTGGGCATAATAAACCTGAGCATAAGCTCTACGGAGTTTTGCCGTCATTAAAGTTCGGTTAAAGGTGTGGTATAAAATATTAAACCGTTCAGGATCGGGGCAATAAGGTTTTGCCTCTTTTATAATCTGCATGGCTTTTTCGGCCAGTTGAACGCCATATTCTTTTTCCGCCATTACATAATCGAGATACACCGAATCCATCAGTTCTTCGGGCTGAAGCCACTGATTTTCGAAAACATCCGGTAATTCTTTCAGGTTCGTTTCGGTGGGTTCTTTATGGCGTACCGGCGATAAATGATTTACAATATCGGTCCAGTAATGAAAAGTTCTATCCACATTGTGACCAATGTAAACCTCGGGAGAATCGAGCCACCTGCCCGACACATGACGCGTGTAAATTGAACGGTAATCGAAATCGAGTTTCGAATGATTGGTGGTATTTAAACCCAGCGTATAAAACGAAGAAAGAATAATATCAGGGGCAATATCGAAAAGCGGTTTCAGATGACTGACCGCAGCAGAATCGAATTTCTCAGCAATAAAATCTTCAATAATTTCGTCGATGCCCAGCTCAGGATTTTCAGTTGCTTTATGAATCGCATATAAATTAATCTCGGAAGGAGTACCCAGAATGGAAGTGTTGTTATACCTGTCGGTGCGGATAGAGAAACCGATCACATTAGGAAGTTCGCGGTAATATTTCCAGCGCTCGAAATGTACCTCGGGGAAAATACTGGCAACAATTCCCTGTCCTGCGTATTCGTGTGCACAATCGAACTCAATAATCACAGGAAACGGAATATCTTTTACCCATTTTGCCACCGGGTGAGTTACAAAAAAGTCATGCGGAGATTCTTTCGCCATCACCACAATTCCGGGAGTTTTAATCAGATCGAAACAATTCATCAGGTTCGACAGCTCCGAACGATTATACATAAAACTGCGGATGTACATTTTCAGGTTTCGCTCTTTTACTACAACCGATGCCACCGAATCGACCAAAGCGGCCAGTTTTTCTTCAGGCGAATGTAGTATTTCAGAATACTGATTCTCAACTCGTGCGCCGGTTTCGATAAAGGTCAGAACAATTCCATCAATTTGGGGCACTTTGTCCAACATCTTCCGGTAATCGGCCTTGAGCCACTTCCAAAACTTTGGATTATCGAGGTTAATTTGCGATGAGTTATTTATTTTAAACCTGTCGGGATAATAATCGAGATCGTACAAAGCATGATCCCACACCAGCACTTCGGGAATTCCCATATCGTGGGCCTTGCGTGTAAGGTTATTCACAATATTTCGGTTCCACTGATTTTTAATATCCCTAAGGTTGTGACAAATCTGGTGCGACAGCTGAAGTTGATTGATCTGATAATCGGCACTTGCTTCGAGGGTATGCAATTCTGTTGGGGTAAAGTCAGAGAGAATGTTCCACCCCCTGATCTTAAACTTTTCAGCGGGATCCTCAGTACTACATGCCCCGAGTAGCAGCAAAAGAGATAATAACAAAAAGTATATTCGATTCATCCGGTTCCTGTTTACTTCAAAAAAAACGAATGCTTTCCTATATTAGTATTTTTGGGGCAAGTTACGGAGTTTTTCCATGTTAAAAGAATTCAACATCTGCAGCACACACTCAAAATGGAATTGTAAAGCCAATGGCAGGAACCACCACTAAATCCATATCCTCACCATAAGGAATTCCAAAAATAAAATCGAGCGATGCCTTTTTTATGATCCATCTGCCGCCCAGCCCAATAACTCCGTAGCCATTCATGTAATAGTTTTCTGAAATAAAATAACCTCTTTTCCCCGTACGAACCATCGCACTCACGTTTATTAGTGGCGAATCAGCCCAATCTCCACCGGCAAAACCATATGCCAGTCCAACCGAAAGGTTATTATCTGGTGATCCAAACGTTGACAAACCATATAACAACCCGAAACTTGCATCACTTTCTCCAAATATTGTCCCCAAAAGGGCTCCTAAACCGATATTCCATTTATTTGGGTTGATCGGTATCGAAAATTTAGGCACAATAAAAACAGGAGTCGATTCACCAAATAAAAAAGTTGGAATTAAACCACCTCCCAGCGAAAAATTATCGGTTACCCCCACCGAAAACTGGTTCCATAATACATAAATATTCTGATAATAACCTTCGCCTTTTTTTAATCCGTATCCGTTGGGCGCCCAAAAATACCTTGTCGATTGCGGATTGGCAAACCACACCTCCCCTTCTTTTATCTGCCCGACTTCAACGAGTTCTCTCGATTTTATATCTTTTTTCTGAATGGTAATCTTTCCCAGGTTTTCGGTTTGCAGAATAACTGATTCAGAATCTTCGCGAATCACCTTCCCAAGAAAAGTGTTCCCATCAACCGTTTCGATAGTAACCAAACTGGTATCTTGTGTTTGAGCCTGAAGGAAATAGGAGGAAAACAGAAAAAGGATTAAAAAAAAGAGAATCCCGATTTTCATAACAAGCGATTTTGGTTTAATAAAAGTTACGGCTTTTTACCCTAACCAACAAACCCTAACACGCTGCTACTTCTTCTTTTTATAGGCATTCCGGTGTTTATGCTGAGAACCTCCCTTTTTGTATTTATGAAAATTACCCCGCTGTTTTTTCTTTTGAGGAGTTTTCCAGGCGGGTCCCTCGCCAAACTGTTCCGGAAGAGGAATTTTAAATACTTCACGTTCGATAAGTTGCTCAATACGATGGAATTTGAACATATCGTCTTCGTTCACCAGGGTCAATGCAACCCCGGTAGAATCGGCCCGCGCTGTACGTCCCACACGATGCACATAGTCTTCGGCATCGCCCGGCACATCGTAATTAATTACAAGGTTTATGTCTTTAATGTCGATTCCCCGGCTCATCACATCGGTAGCCACTAATATGCGGATACGTTTTGAACGAAAACCGTTTAATACATTCTCGCGCTCACTTTGCTCCAGATCCGAAGAAATTGGCTCTGCATCGAAACCTTTCTTCTTTAAAATCCTTGACAGTTCGTTGGTTGTTCGCTTTGTTGAACAGAAAATAATGATGCTGTTGTATTCCGGATTTTCAGAAATAAGATGCGCTACAAGATCGTTTTTTTGTTTGTCGTAGATCAGGTACGCGGCCTGCAACACTCCTTCTGCCGGTTTCGAGATTGCAATATTTACTTCCTTTGGTTTATATAGAATCTCGGAAGCCAGTTTCCTGATCTTTGGTGCCATGGTAGCACTGAACATCAGCGTTTGCCTCTCTTTTGGCAGGTATGAAATAATTTTAACAATATCGTCGTAAAAACCGATATCAAGCATGCGGTCGGCTTCGTCCAAAATCAAGAACTCAATTGTATCGAATTTTACATAACCCAGATTTAAATGCGAAATCAGTTTTCCGGGAGTTGCAATAATAATATCGGCACCTTTTGTTAATGCAATTTTCTGCTGCCCCCACTCATCGCCGTCGCCGCCGCCATAAAGAGCAATGGAATGAATTCCCATGGTGTAGCCAATTCCCTGCACCTGGTGATCGATCTGCATGGCAAGCTCTCGGGTTGGAACAATGATCAATGTAGAGGTTTGTCCTCCGGGGAGATCAGCAATCAGATCAAGAATGGGTAACAAAAAGGCTGCGGTTTTCCCGGTACCTGTCTGGGCACAGGCTATCAGATCGTATCCATCCAGAATTACTGGAATCGCCTGTTCCTGAATAGGAGTAGCTTCTTTAAATCCCATATAATCGATTGCATCCAGAAGGTCATCATTTATCCCGAGTTCGTCAAATGTCATGAAGTAAATTTAAATTCAATACGTTTACAAAGGTAATCAAAATGAGTTCATCATTTACTTAATGTTCTTCTAGTATTCACCAAACTGCAAAATACTTAAAAAAGGGATGATTTTTAGCCTTTAAGTAAAAACGATGGCTTATTAAAAATGAGTTACACATCTGTTTAAGGGGAAAGTAAAACGTTAGGATTTATCGGTTATTTTTTTTGCAGTTTTAATACTGATTCTTCCACATCACCCATCGTAAAATTATAGGTTCTGCGAATACGTCCTAAACGTTCGTTATTGGAAACCGACAAAGGTAATCCCAGGTAAATTTTCAGACTGTCGCCGGATACATTGTATTTTTTCGATAGCTCCCCTATCGTGTTATAACCCCGGATGTCAAGAATATGCTCGTCGGAAGAATGTTCAACTTTTACCGGCACTGATTCAGGCTCTGCAATCTCCTGCACCTGTGTATTTTTAACAGTTTCAAGCTCTGTCGGATCTGAATTTTGAAGATTACTTTCAACTATATTTTCTAATGAAGGATGTTCCCGGTAAATACTATTCCGTGCCAATCCCCTCCCCTGACGCTGGATTGAATCGCCAACCTGTACGGAAACAAAAAAAGGCATTACACTTGAAATCAGTACTATTCCTAAAACAAAAGTCATTACCGAGTAACGCACTAGAGATACGGGCAATAACTTTTTGATGAGTATAATTATCTGTTTCCAGTGAAGAATCAGGTGAAGAACCAGCAACCCGGTAAAAAGCAATCCTACTATTAAATGCACCATTCCCCATTGATGGCGGTCCATTCCTAAAATTGTAAGATCCACATTCCTGCCATATTTTTCCCATCGTTCCGATCCGGGAATTAAAATATAACGGATAACAAACCCGATAACGACAAGAAATGTAGTCGCAATCAATAAAATAATATCAATAACAATATTTACCTTTTGTCGGGTTGCCGGTTTCATCTATCAACTATTTTCCATTCAAAATTGCAAGCAATTTCGAAGATGCATTTTCAGCCGCTTTTATAAGCGGATAACCTGCAGGAGATGCAGTTAACAGCGGATGACTTCCTATTTGCGCTGTTAAAAGGGCATTCAAAGTCATCTTATTTTGAATAATAATTCCAAGCGTATTTGTGAGCTCTCCCGCGGAAAGTCCTCCATATACGGCACCGCCTAAAATTACACCCGACTCTTTACCAACTATAAGTTTTACATATTGTTTATGTGTGTCTCCAAGAGTTCCCGGGTGACGATCCATTCCCTCAAAACTGCCGACAATATAATTGAAGTTCTCTGAATTTGCCTGGGTTTCAGTAATACCTGCCACACCAAATCCTGTACCTCCCACTGCAGTAGAAAAGATAGAAATGGTACCGATAAAAGATTTTATTGCTGAGATTTTGAACAAATTCATCCCGGCAATACGGGCTTCTGCACATGCTGTTGATGCCAGCATTACGGGCGAAGGTTTACGTGTAAAGAAGTCGCGTTTTTCAGCACAGTCACCTACGGCAAAAACATCGGGATTTTGGGTACGCATATAATCATCAACTTTTATGAATCCGCGATCGGTGACCTGCAGGCCCGCGTCTTTTGCAAGATCCGAATTTGGGCGATACCCCATGGCAAGAATAACAGCATCGGCTTCAATTTTTTCTCCATTTTCCAATAAAACGCCGGTAGCAACTCCATTGCCGGTAATTTCCTTCACTCCTGTACCCGTAACCAGACGAACACCTCTTTCTTTCAATAACACTTCTGTACGCCCGGCTACATCTTCGTCAAACGCTAAACCCAAAACATGTGGTAATTTTTCAACGAGAGTCACCTCTTTACCCATCTTGTTTATTTCATCCGACATTTCAACACCAATAAATCCGGCTCCGATGGTAACGATCTTTTTGTAATCGTTTATTTTGTTATACATTTCATCGAGGTAGTCCTTTTTTTTCGGCACGGTAAATACATTTGGGTAATCAGCTCCGGGTAACCACGAAGGGTTATTGGGCAGCGATCCAGTTCCAAGAACCAGTTTATCGTAATAAATCTCTTCACCCGAAGCATACGATACTTTTTTAGCCTCCAGATCAATGCTTTTTGCTTCATCAACAATCATCTCGATACCGTTTGCTTCAAACATTTTATCTGCCGGTAAAATATTTTTGTCCGAACTTCCAAGAGTTCCGAAAATATACGGGATACCACAAGGTACCAAAACCTTTGGCAACATTGTTGTTACTTTAACGGTCTTTTCGTTATAAACTCGCTTTCCGGTCAGGGCAGCAACCAATCCTGCGGCACTGCTTCCAATCACCAAAACATCAGTTTTATTCATGCTTAATAGATTTATTGTTATAAAAAGTAATTAGTTATTTAGCTTTAAATTTACAATTTAATAGCAAACATTTGATCACATTAATAATTTTTACATAAACAAATGTTCTATAACAGGACTAAGAACGAAACAAGTCAGTCGATACTGCCAAATAAGCGACTTAACACATGTCGAAAAATAAAATTCACAGTTTTTGAAAAAATAAAGCGAACAATAAAACAAAACAGATGTTATTGGATATAAAACTGAACAAAATCAATTCATGTTAACACTTATTTTGTTAAATTTATTGAGTTATGACTAACCAGAATACAAACGTCTTTCTAAAAATATGGTACTTTTATTTAAACGGCTTTAAAAATATGGGGCAGTGGGGACGCCAGGTTTGGTTTATCATCCTTATAAAACTGTTTATCATGTTTGTTATTCTGAAGATATTCTTTTTCCCCGATTTCCTGAAATCTAATTACAATACCGACGAGGAACGAAGCCAACACGTATTGGAAATATTAACTGAAACAAAATAAGACCTATGAATGAAATTGGAATTGCTGGTGAAGCATTAGTTAACTGGTCGAGGGCACAATTTGCCCTGACTGCCATGTATCACTGGTTATTTGTACCGCTCACTTTGGGCATTACGTTTATTCTTGCATTTATGGAAACAATTTATGTGAGAACCGGAAACGAAGAGTGGAAGAAAATAACCAAATTCTGGATGACCTTATTCGGAATTAATTTTGCCATTGGTGTGGCTACCGGAATTATTCTTGAATTTGAATTTGGCACCAACTGGTCGAACTATTCCTGGTTTGTTGGCGACATTTTTGGAGCACCACTGGCCATTGAAGGAATTCTCGCCTTTTTTATGGAGTCGACTTTTATTGCCATTATGTTTTTTGGATGGAATAAAGTGGGTAAAAAAACGCACCTGCTGGCCACCTGGCTAACTGCAATTGGGGCCAACCTTTCGGCCCTCTGGATTTTGGTTGCTAATGGCTGGATGCAAAAACCGGTGGGAATGACCTTTAATCCGGAAACAGCACGCAACGAGATGACTAACTTCTGGGACGTACTGTTCTCACCCATGGCTGTGGACAAATGGCTTCACGCTACTTCATCGGGTTTTGTACTGGCAGCGATTTTTGTGATTGGCGTTTCGGCGTGGTTCCTGTTAAAAAAACGCGAGGTTGTGCTGGCTCGAAAAAGTATACTTGTCGCCGCTATTTTCGGATTACTGTCATCGATTTATGTAGTATGGACCGGTGATAATTCGGCAAGAACTATTGCACAGGATCAACCAATGAAATTTGCTGCGCTGGAAGGTTATTATAATGGAACCGAAGGTGCCGGCCTTGTAGCCGTTGGAATGTTCTCTTCGGAAAACGATCCTAGCAATGAAAACCTGAAGAAGATGAACGTAAGAATTGAGATCCCGAAATTTCTTTCGTTTTTGGCCTTTTCAGATTGGAATGCTTTCGTACCGGGTGTTAACGATCTGCTCAACGGAAACGAAAAATACGGCGTTATGTCGGCAGGCGAAAAAATAGAAAGGGGAAAGGTGGCTATTGCCAAACTTACTGAGTTCAAAACAGCAAAAGAAAATGGCAACGACAATTTAGCGGCTTCTTTAAAAACGGAACTAACCAGCAACGATTTCCAGGAAAATTATTTCAAATATTTCGGATACGGCTATTTTAAAAACGTTAACGATCTGGTTCCTAATATTCCTTTAACTTTTTACAGTTTCCATATTATGGTAGCACTTGGGTTTGCTTTTGTTCTGGGCTTTATCCTTGTACTGTGGTTCGTTCTAAGAGGAAACATCGAAAATAAAAAATGGTTGCTTCGGCTTACTCTCATTGCTATTCCTCTGGCATATATTGCCAGCCAGGCAGGTTGGATTGTTGCAGAAGTTGGCCGCCAGCCTTGGGTTGTTCAGGACATGATGCCAACAATGGCAGCGGTTACAAGGATTAGTTCCGGTTCAGTACAAGTAACTTTCTGGCTATTTGCCGTTCTGTTCACCGTGTTAATGATTGCTGAAGTAAAAATCATGCTGCGTCAGATTAAAATTGGTCCAAAACACTAAATAAGGAGGAAACAAAAATGTTTGAAAATTTATCGCTTTTAGCATTACAACAATATTGGTGGATATTGGTATCCATCCTTGGTGCACTCTTTGTATTCCTCACTTTTGTACAGGGAGGACAAACTTTAATTTACCAGATAGGGAAAACCGAAGACGAAAAAACGATGCTTCTCAATACCCTCGGGCGTAAATGGGAATTTACTTTTACCACGCTTGTTACATTTGGCGGAGCCTTTTTTGCCTCTTTCCCATTGTTTTACGCCACTAGTTTTGGCGGCGCATACTGGGTTTGGCTGGCCATTTTAATGGCATTTGTTATTCAGGCGGTTTCGTATGAATTCCGTAAAAAACCATCCAATTTCCTTGGGCAAAAGACCTTTGATATCTTTCTTGTAATAAACGGTGTTCTTGGAACACTGCTTGTTGGCACTGCTGTGGGAACATTTTTTAACGGTGCAGAGTTTTCGTTAAACCAAATGAACCAGGTTGACTGGCAAACATCTGCACGCGGCCTGGAGGCTGTTCTTACTTTCCACAACGTGGCACTAGGATTAACCGTGCTGTTCCTTGCAAGAATTCTGGGGAACCTTTATTTTATTTTCACCATCGATAACGAAACCATTGTTGAACGCTCACGGAAAATGCTGCGTTTTTGCAGTATCCCATTTCTGATATTCTTCCTTTATTTCGTAATTGTACTGATGTTGAAAGAGGGGTTCGCAGTAAATCCTGATACCGGCGAAGTTTTCATGGAGAAATTCAAATACCTGCACAACGTAGTTGAAATGCCACTCAACTCGCTTATTCTTTTACTGGGCGTTGTTGGCGTTTTGTGGGGAATTTTTTCAACCATATTTATGAAAAGCAACAAAGGTTTTTGGTTCACCGGAACCGGAACCGTGTTTGTGGTTTTTGCCTTATTCCTGCTGGCAGGGTTTAATAATACGGCATTCTATCCGTCAAACTTCGACCTGCAATCATCGCTGACCATTCAGAATGCATCGTCGAGCAAATTTACGCTAGTGGCAATGAGCTATGTTTCGCTGCTTATTCCTTTTGTTCTGGCGTACATAATCGTTTTCTGGCGAGCCATGAACAAAAAGAAAATCTCCGATGAAGAAATGAAATCAGAATCGCATGTGTATTAAGTTGCAAGTTTAATGTTGAAAATTGAAAGAATATGTATACAAATGAAATTATACAAATGATTACCTGGCCGGTATTGATCATCATTTCATACCAGGTAATTAAATTTGTTCTGAAAAAATACGAAAACAAAATGGAGGAGGGTGATTAGTTTGCAGTCGCAGCCTCAGTTTTCAGTTCCATTCACCGGGTGACTAAAAGTTCACCCGATGAATTATACTAAAAAATGCCATTCGCAAGAGAAGAAAATTGCGTATGGCATTCTTTTTTATATAAGCAGATAAAACAATAAATTCTGTGAATTCTTGTTATTTTTACGGCTCAAAACTAAAAACCGAATGATTAACGACAAGAAAGTGGTTGTTGTGCTCCCTGCCTACAACGCCGCCAAAACGCTTGAAATAACTTATAACGAAATAGACTTTAACATTGTTGACGATGTGATTTTGGTTGACGATGTTAGTAACGACGAAACCGTAGAAGTTGGGAAAAAACTGGGCATAAAACACATTGTGGTTCACGAACAGAATAAAGGTTACGGCGGAAACCAAAAATCGTGTTATAACAAAGCCCTCGAAATTGGTGCTGACATTGTTATTATGCTTCACCCCGATTACCAGTACACTCCTAAATTAATTCCGGCCATGGCAAGTTTATTGGGAAACGAATTATACCATGTGGTTTTAGGTTCGCGCATTCTTGGAAAAGGTGCCTTAAAAGGAGGCATGCCCATGATAAAATATATTTCTAACCGAGGCCTGACTTTTATTGAGAACATTTTACTTGGCGCCAAACTCTCGGAATACCATACAGGGTACCGTGCTTTTTCGCGCGAAGTGCTGGAGGCTGTTAATTACAATGCCAATTCCGACAACTTTGTATTCGACAACCAAATGCTGGCCCAAATCTGGTACGCAGGTTACGAAATTGCCGAGATTACCTGCCCCACCAAATATTTCGACGATGCTTCGAGTATCAGTATAAAAAACAGTACAATTTATGCTATCGGGGTTTTAAAAACGTCGTTTCAATTTAGGTTGCAGAAGTGGGGATTGGTGAAAAATAAAATCTTCAGCACAGAATAATATGAACGTTTTTCGAATATGGAACTCAAAAAAATAGAAGAATATGTATTTCTTATTCCTATAATAATCTTTTGTTTTATTAAGATTCCGCATCTCTCTTTGCCATTTTTTTGGGACGAAGCATGGGCTTATTATCCGGCAATAAAAAGTATGGCTTTACACGGACCAAGTCTGCTTCCTGGAGCTATTCCAATTAATTATAGCAAAGGTCATCCCCAATTATTCCTGTTTCTTATATCTGCCTGGATGAATCTTAATCCCGGCTCCATCCCCTTTTTACGCTTATTCAATCTCACTATTTCAATCGTTCTGTTAATTATGGTTTACGTTTTATTAAGAAGAAATGTAAACCATCGTTCGGCGATAATGGGTATTTCATTAATATCTACCCAATCACTTTTTCTTGCGCAATCATCGATGATTTTCCCTGAAGTTTTGGCGACATTATTCATAGTTGCGTCCGTTTACTTTTTTTACAGGAGGCAATTCGGGTGCTACGCCCTCTTTTCTTCACTGATGGTGCTTACAAAAGAAACGTTTATACTTTTTGCATTTACACTGGGAGTATACTACCTAATCAGCTTAATCCGCCAGGAGAATAGAAAAGCATTTAAAATCTCACATCTGATATTTCTTTTTACCCCGGCAATTATTTATGGAATCCATCTGCTGCTGCATTATGCCGAATACGGTTCTATTTTTTACAGTGACCACACGGGCTACATAGATCTTAGGTGGGATCAGATAAAATTTAAGTTTACAGTTGCATTCAATACTATATTTGCAGATGGCGGAAGGATTTACGTTTCGGTAACGCTTATGCTAATCCTTCTCGCTTCTATAATATGGAAACAAAAAATAAAAAGCCTCAATCTGTTATGGATAATGCTTGCCTGTATTTTTCCATATCTTATTTTTTCTTCGATGAACTTTTATACGTTTAGATACATGCTTGCCCCGCTGGTATTATTCGTTTTCGTTTTTTGCATATTATTTGGTGAAATCATTACCTCCAGATTTATATCTTATTCAGTTACTATTATTTTATCTGTAGTTTGTTTATACTTGGGACTTACAGTTAGAGGGACCAACGATCATACGCTTGGATACATTGAAGTGTCAAACGTGCAAAAAGATTTGGTAAAATATTGCGAAACCCACGAGTTATATAACGAGCCAATTGCCACCAACTTCCTGGTTGGCTATGCCTTTAAAGGACCGGAATACGGATACCGTTCTACCAATGCCGAATTCACCCAATTACATCCCTGGAGTGACTATAAAGAATGCAAATATTTTATTTACGATCTTACACCGGATGTTCCCGATGAGATAACAAAAGAAATCCGCTCAAAATTTATACTTATCAAAACCTTTGAAAACAAACATGCCAAAGGTTATATTTACAGAAATGAAAACTACAACAAACCTGTAGATGACAACAAAAAAGAATAACATATTTCGAAATCCGGCGATTCTTCAATACCTGACTGTTGTAATACCGGCAATTTATATACTGCTTGGATTTTACTTCCGGCAGGTATTTGGCGATCTTTCACTTCGTTCAAACGATCCTGAATACATCCATTTTATAAGCGGGATGTGTATATCGACCGGACAGTTTGATCAGGCAAATATCGATCACCCCGGTTCTGTTCTACAGATTATTCTGGCAATTGTTTTCAGGGTTGTATACTTTTTCAGGCAGGGAGATTTACCCTATTTCGAAGATGCCATGATTAATTCCGACCTTTATTTAAGTGTGGGAAACCTGGTCATTTCTCTTCTGATCTCGTTATCTCTACTTTGGGCAGGACAAAAAACATACAAAATCACGGGAAATATTTTTTATGCAGTACTTATTCAGGTAAGTCCGCTCTTAATTAATGTTTGGTACGAAATAATCGGTCGCATTTATCCTGAGTTACTGATATTGATCCCGGTATTAATCATTCAGGTTCAGTTACTGAAAATGATTTATTCGCCATCAGAGAAATCTTCATGGAAAGATATTCTTGTTTTTTCATTCGCTATTGCCTGTGGAATGTCGTTAAAAATGACCTTTCTCCCCTTTGTTTTAGTACCACTAATTGTGCTTAGAAAGTGGATTGACAAACTAAAATTTGTTGGATTCTCTGCCATATTTTTCCTTCTGCTTTCGCTTCCGGTTACATTTCAAATGGAGAAGTTCTGGAACTGGATGAAAGGAATGTTTCTGCACAGCGGTTCATACCAGAGTGGGAATAAAAATATTATCGATTTTGACCTGTTTTTTAATAACCTTTCAAACATCCTCAAAAATGAATGGGCATTTTATACAGCCGGCGCCATTTTAGTTATATGTATTGTCCTTTTTATTTTTATCAGACGAAATCAAAAGGAGAATCGGCAGGTTTTGATTCGGATTACACTAAGCTTGCTACTGGTTTTTGCAGGAATGACTTTTATTATTAGCAAACAGTTTGCTATTCGTTACTTTTTACCGGCCTTACTCTTTTTCCCGTTTCTGTTGATGCTCATTTTAGAAAATGTATCGAGCATCTTTAACATCAAAAAAATATATCTAACAATTGCGAGCATTCTCATATTAGGCATTGGCATTAACCTTTTAATCAAAGAAGTTCCCTACATAAGAATTGTTTCAAAAAGTATCGGCAGCCAGATGGCCGCAAGAGAAAGTACAAGAAATGTAATTGGCACTTTAGAAAAAAACAGCTACAAAATAATTGTTTCACAAGATTACGGGTGCCCGTTTCACGAATATGCCATAATGCACAGTTTTTGCGTGGCCGGTGGAGGATGGCCAAACTATAAAGAAAAACTGAATAACATTTATCCCGACACGTACCAGTATTTCACATGGGATAATACAATTAAATACTGGGGACAGGATTTTAATCCCGATGAAATTATAGAATCAGGGAAACCGGTGTATTTATACCTTCAAAAAAACAGTGAGGAGCTCTATAAAAAAACCATTGAAAAACTATTTGGCACTTCCGGTGATTTCACAATTGAAAAAAAGTTAATCTTTCAAAATCCGGAAAACGAGGAAGGTATTTTGCAATTATATATCAGCAGGTCTGAGGAAAATAATTTAGAGACAAATAGTGAAGAACTTTAATATATATTCATCATTATTACTTTTGGGAGTACTTTTTCTAATCATCCTTTACAAGGTGCTTGAAGTTCCCGTTACCCACGACGAGGTTCCCGCGGCCATGTTTTACTCCAATTTTAGTTTCTGGGAGATTATGATGTTCCCCGACAACATTCCCAATAATCATATTTTAAACACTCTATCCACAAAAATCTGCATCATATTATTCGGAAAAGAACAGTGGGCGATCAGGCTTCCCAACCTATTAAGCTTTATTCTTTTTTCAGTGGGTGTTTGGCGGATAGTAACAAATCTTTTTAATAAAGATTCGTGGTTTGTTCTCCCGGCAATACTACTATTCATTAATCCTTACTTACTCGATTTTTTTGGATTGTGCCGAGGCTACGGAATGTCTGATGCATTACTAACTCTCGGAGCGAGTTACCTGGTTACCGGTTTCATGTACTCCAGAGACAAACACATCTGGATTTCGTTTCTGCTATCGATTTTAGCATCGTACGCCAATTTTACCTTACTGGTATTTTTTGCGTCGAGCGGTTTAATGACATTATTTTATTTTATAAGAAAGACCAGTCGGAATGGGAAGCTACTAAAACAAGTTGGATTATTAGCCCTGATTGGGATTTTATATCTTGCCCTGATCGCCATTCCTATCTACAAAATGCATCAAACAAATGAGTTTCAGTACTGGACATCAAAAGGCTTCTACCAGGAAACCATTTCATCTCTCATACATAACTGGAAATACGATTCCACGATTCTTTCACATTTAAGAACGCATGTAATTGTTTTCTTTATTTTTTTGGTTCTTGCTCTTAATCTGTTTCTGATCATCAGAAAACTTATTAAATCCGGGGTTAAAGTTTCAATTTTAAACAATCCTGTTTTTGTAACAACGACTCTGCTGTTGTTAACCACAGCAATAAATATTCTGCAAACAAAATTACTTAATACTCCGAATCTTAATGGAAGAACTGCTCTGTTGTTTTATCCGTTGTTCTCTGCCGTACTCGTTTCTTCTCTGGCCTTAATCAAGTCACAACGCACGATTCTCAACAAAATTCTACCGATTTTACTGTTAATAACCGGACTCTTAAATCTGGCACATCGAACATCGCTTAAGAGCGTAAAAGAATGGTCTTACGACCAGGATAATTTAAATGTTACGAGGTATTTAAAAGAACAATCGGTAGGGAAAAAGGTGTCGTTAAAAACCAGTTGGTTTTTTAATCCATCGTTACGATTTTATGCAGATACAGGTAAGATTCCATGGATTGAATTGTACGGATACGATAAAAATATCGACATTAATACGGATGCCAACTATTATTACATTTTTGCCAAAGACTATCCGCTTTTGGAACCCAGATTCGAAGTTGTTTTCAAATTCAGTGAAGACAGGTGGTTGCTTCAACGAAAAAACTAAACCACTATACATTGTATATACATAGGTTTTAAATATCGAATGAAATTCGATTGATTAGAAGTTAATGAATGATGAATATCGATTAACGATTTTTGATTAACGATGTAAAAAAGATAAGAGGAAATTCATACTAGATAAACTCTTGCAATTATAATTCGTTAATCATCATTCGATATTCAATATTTCTGGAAACTAAAGTAGCTGCAGTAAATTGCAGGGTTTTAACCATTAACTAAAAAAAATAACTATTTACTCGTAATATTAACACTGATATTATCTAACAAGATATTCTTTTTATCCTTATTCCAGACATAAATTTTAATCGTACTTGTTTCCGGAATATTTGCCGACATTTTAGCTTCTATTTCAATCTTCTTCCAGGCATCATCAGAAGAGACCATCTCCATTTTTTCGTACCTCAGGTTTTCTCCGTTATTGTCGACACAAAGAATTAAAAGCACCTTATCATTGTCCAGGTCTTCCAACGATTTATAATTGACAGCTGCCTTTATATCAAGGAACTCATATCTTTTTATCATACCGGGAGTTACGATAATTGAAGGGCTATATTCCTGAGAAGCGTCAAGTTCCCAAACCTTGCGATCGCCCTCCTGTCGCACCTGATCCTGTGTATAATCTTCAAAACTTAACACCTTCTCATATTGTTCGCTAATTACAACAGAATCGTTCTTGCTGACTGCTTTTTTATAGATCTGCACACTATAATTATAACCACCTAAAACGGTAACTTTTTCAACCGGATAAAATGATTTCACCTTATTAAGAAATGGATCTTTTTCCAAATTTTCCAATTGAACTCCACCTTCATTTGGACCGAAGTGAGCATCCCAAACCAAAATATCACCCCAATTCATTCCATTGGAAGGTTGAGTTTTATCAGATATCCCCCAATTACATTTTTGTTGATCGTAAGGATTTATCTGAAGAAGATGGATTAGTAATGGATTAAAATAATATATCTTCCTACCTTCCTCGTTAAAACGGATATATTCAGCACTTTTTTTAACAAGCTGTTCAGTAGGATCAACCTCGGACAGTAATTTATTTTGAGTGAAAAACAAAATGATCTGCAGGAACGCAAGTATGGAAATAATACCGTTTACTATTTGCTTTCTTTTTATCTTTTCTTCAAGTAAGGCAGTAATCTTTAATCCTGAAAAAGCAGCAAGAGGAATTATTCCGCCCATAACTCTTATCAATCCGAGCGATCCTCCTGTTCCTTTCCACCACACATAGCTATGTGCAGCGAAATACACCACCCAGCTACCGGTTATAAGCAGAAACAAAACAGAATCTTTATCAGTTAATGATTTCCTTTTTATAAATGTGTAAGCCCAGTACACCGATCCGGTAATGATCAGGATCAACAAAGGGACACCAAAAATGACATTACTATTTTTTACAAAATGTAGAAGGTCACCGCTTCCGTAAACACTTTCCCCAAGAGAATAAGGCTGATTATTAAAAATCCAGAAAAAATCGTTAAAAACGAAGTATCCAGCAATGGAATAGAACAGTGCTCCTGACACCAAAAAGAAAAGAGATTTATACGAGCGAACAAGAATTAATGCAACTGCAAAAACGGGCAGAATTACGACACCTTCGCTTCGTACAAAAGGAAGAAAAGATATGATTACAGCCGATAAAATGTATCGATTCCGAATAAATGTATAAACAGCAGCAACCAACACAAGGCTAAACAACAATTCGGTAAGACAGCTGGATGCCAGAAAAAAATAGATCGGAGCAAATGCAATCAAAACAATTACAGGAAGTGAATATCCGGTACGGAGATAATCTGTAATTTTTATACTTAAAACCAAAGAGACGACAATCACTAAAATATTAAAAGCCTTTGCCACATTATATCCCAACAATGAAAAAGGTGCCATCAGGGTCGTATAAACCGGTTTCCCCCATAAATCGAAAAATAACTCCGGATTACTAAAAGCGTATCGTGCTATTTGATAATGATTGATATTGTCGGCTCCGCCGAATCCATATTCGCTTTTACCAAACAATAACACAAAAACCTGTAGAAAGATATAGGCGCTAATAAAGATGTACAAAAGGTGTTTGCCTAAGTCCTTTGTCATTATTTACTTTTTAAAAAGATTGTATTTCAATATACACCACAGGGCTCTAAAACCGTCTTTTGCCCCTATTTTTTTCCCGTCTTCATAGGTTCTACCATAATAAGAAATTCCAACTTCATAAATTCTGATTTTTGGAACGCGGGCGACTTTGGCAGTAACTTCCGGTTCAAAACCAAAGCGATTTTCTTTCAAATCCAACGATTTTATTATCCTGGTATCAAACAATTTGTAACAGGTTTCCATGTCGGTTAGATTCAGGTTTGTAAACATGTTCGAAAGAAAGGTAAGGAACGCATTCCCTATCGAATGCCAGAAAAACAGTATTCGGTGTGGATTTCCACCCATAAAACGCGAGCCGTAAACAACATCGGCAAATCCTTCGGCTACCGGTTTTAGTAAATGATTGTATTCACGAGGATCGTACTCAAGATCGGCGTCCTGAATAATTAAATAATTGCCTGTTGCTTCTTTTATTCCACGATGTAAAGCAGCTCCCTTTCCCATATTCTGTGGCTGTTGTATTTGTCTCATCGAAGCTTCGGGATGCTGTTCTATGTAACGGTCGATTTTTGCAGCTGAATTGTCAGTTGAGCAATCATTGATAAGGATTAATTCTTTTTCAAAACCAAAATCCAGTTTCACATCAAGGATTTTATCGAGTATTAAATGAATGGTTTCCTCTTCGTTATATACAGGAATAATAACTGACAATAAATTTTCGTTCATTCTCAAAAAATTTCTTCAAATATAGGTTAAATAAACTCAGAGCCATGCTCTGAACAAAAATTATAGAACGTGCAATTGAGTGTGTTTATTATTATTTTCTGTCTCTTTTTATCTTCCTGATTTTTACTCAACTCTTTTGAGTCATATAATGCTTTAGAACTCTTTTCGCCAGTTATAAACCTCAATGTTTCCTGATATTTTATTCTGCTATTTCACTTCTGAAATGACTCACCCCGGAAACAAATTTCGAATTTTTATCAAGTCTGAACGGGAATTCGGTACTTATCTGACCTGCACCAGGATTATGTTCCTGGTTGTATTTTAGCTCAACAACTACTTTCGTATTTTCCGAAAACAAATGTTGTAAATGATTCCAGGTTGATTTCATATTGTAATATTCCATTTGGTCATCAACCGTAACGCGATACTTTTTGTTGAGTGTAGTAAAATAACTTCGGAAATAAGAATTAAAGAGAACCGGCTGAACGCCAATAAGTTTCTCCCTTATTTCCTGAGGCAACCCCGCGTTATCAAATATTTTTGTCAGATCATTTGTATGAAATACATCTTTGTTAAAAAAGAAAGAAGGAATCTGATATGATTTTTTAGTTCCCACCGATCCTTTCTTAATCTTAAACTCCAAAATTGGAGAACTCACTTCTCCAAACCTTTCGCCATACCAGCGCAAACGAACTTTCCATCGGTTATTATTTCCAAATAGATTATCAAAATAGCAATCCAGTCCAGGTGTGTCAAAATAAATATTATTGATACGACGCTTTGAATATGCAGGAATAAAAAAAGCACTGTTTTGTTTTATTACAGCCTCGGTTGCCAACCGGTTTAGCTGATTGGCTACAAATTTACGTTCATACCTGAATGTATTTAATTCGGTATATCCCTGCATCTGTTAAAATGAATTATTATCGATAAACGAAACACGAATTCCCGGACAAAGGTTATTCAACTTATCCTTAAATTGCTGTAGATCATCCGATTTATTTACCTCAACCCAATATGCAGCTTCAATTAAATCAGATGATTCATCGTAACGAACCAGTTTCGAAGATTTAAATATCCCCAATACTTCTGAGTCAATACCCTTTAAATTTGGTTTTCCCTCGCCGGTGCTGCTAATTGTAAGATATAAATTTTGCTTTCTTGATTTTGGGAAACTCAAAAATCTCAACCAAATAATGGCTAAAAGAACAACGGACCCAATAACTGTAATTATCCGCTGATTGGCTCCAAGTCCCAATCCTATTGCAATGGTAAAAAACAAATAGGCCAACTCTTCCGGCTCCTTTATTGCCGACCTGAAACGGACAATAGAAAGCGCCCCGACCAATCCCAAAGAAAGTGCCAATGATGATTTCACAATAGAAATAATCAACATGGTTGTAAAGGCAATTAAAAAGAAATTTGCTCCAAAAGCTTTTCGGTTCGATAAACTTTTTGCACAACGGGAATAAGTAAATTCAAGAGTAAGTGATAACACCAATATTATTAACGCATTAATAATAAAATCCAATATTGAGATTTGTGCATTTTCAGTGATTAAATATCGCTGAAACAGGTTCCATTTATCCATAATTTTGTTTTATTGATACAATATTTCTGCTAAATTTTTCTCTCTCCCGTAAATTTTTTTGCCGTTTAAGGTTAAAACAGAGCCCTCTTCAATTTTATGAAAAACCATATTATTTTTCATTTTCAAATTATTGACAGCAATTTTCGCCGGGCCATATTCAGGTTTTTTAATAAAAGCAATCAGTCCGTAAACAACTTGCTTCATCTCAATTTTATCCAACACAATTTCTGACATATCTTTTGATGCCACACCTATGTTTGCGCGGTCAATCGTACATTCTTCAATATTCAAAAACGATTGCTCACCCCCTGAAATAGCTTTGTCACTTATTTCAGTCATTACACACTCCGAAATTCGAACATTACTCCCCGAAAAATCGATTGCATCGTTGCCAATATTTGTAAATGTACAACCGTTAACTTTTCCGGTACTAAAATCAGAATCAAATGCATCGGCAAAAGTATTTTCAAACCGGCAGTTCTGCACGTCGAAATCAGAACGTACAATATTCAGAGCATCATCGCAATTATGATTGGATGCAAATATACAGTTTTCCATTTCAACATCGGCTTCGTATAACGAAACAGCAGCAGGCGACTGCCACCCATCTTTATGCATGCTCCCCAGTCCACTAAACTCAACAAAATTCATTTTTGATTTTTTCTCTGGCTGAATTACATTAAATCCTTGTGCAGAATGATCGCTTGAACATATTTTTACCGGGTTGTCTGCCGAACCATTCATTTTAACCGGAGCAAACGATATAAATCCTGCACCATTTATGAAGTCCATTTGAGTTCCGGGTTTAAATATAACTTCTTCAACTCCTTTTGGGATATAAACATCGGAAGAGAAAACATAATTCCCATTGAATACAACTTTGTTGTCAACATAATTGAGCTGTCGTGTTGTATCATTTTCCAGTACTTGTCGCGTGGTTAAGCCTGTTGAATATTTCCAGGGATATACAACAGTTTCTATTGTCTCTCCTGCTGCTGAAAGCAATATTTTTTCAGGCGCAAAATCAATTGGCACAGAAATAATTCTAATATCCTCACCTTTATATGAAGGAAGCACAGGAGCAGGATCAAAACTCTCCGAGAGGCGATTTTTCACAGATGCGCCTATCAATTTTATATCCCCATTATGATAATTTAAAAGCTGGAGCATCTTCCTATCCCGATCGTAATATGCATGAACCATCAAAGGAAGCAAATTCTTATTCACATCGCTTGTACATTCATGAAAGCTTTCCGTATACACCTGTTGCCCAATTTTTTTTACATTTTCTTTTATGTCAGCTAAATGTTCACGGATCCACTCAGCTTGCTCTCTCAGGTTCTCAAAGTCAAATTGATAATAAGGAAATTCTTTTTGTATTATAGCATTTAGCGAATCGACATCATTTTTATAATTCAAAACGATATCTTCTATAAAACCAGGGCTACTGTATTTTTCAAGAGACCGAATATAACTCTCGTTAAACAAGCTATCGGAAAAAACCTGCATGAGCATAAATTCTTCCTTTGTTAAATTCTGGATACTTTCCGGGTTAACCATGCCCGAAACTCTTTCATCGAAACGTTTAAAAACTCCTCCATCAACATAACCATCAAAAGCGATAGGTTCCAACAAACAAGTAACCGGATTATAATAAAAACGTTGATTATGCCAAGTAAAACCATGGTACGACTGAGTTATATCAATTAAGGCATAATATTGTGCCAGTTTATTAATATCAAAAACCCGGGAAACAGGTTCTGTTTGGTTCTTATACTGATACATTAGTTTCTGTCCTTCCTCAAGTTTTTGAACCATGAGCGAGTCGGAGGTAACCTGCCCTATTTTGAAAGGGATAACAGAAGCTGCGCCAAAATATTCAATGTTCCATTCGCGCCCTGTTACTTTGGCCTCAAGTATGCGCTGCCACATTATACTTTCATCTATTCGCAGAATTGGCCCCTCCCGCCGTTCCCGGCTCTCAACAAGTTGCTTTTCAAAATGCTCTTCCCATGCATAAATACCAAGCGAGCGATTATTTACTACTAACGCAACAAAACCATAACGGGTGGTAAGAACATCCTCTTGTTCAAATATTTTATGAGCCAGCCACTCATCTAGAAAATGTCGGGTTTTCGGATTCTGCACAGAAAATGTTCGTAAATGTTTCCATGCAAAACCGTTTTTCAATTTAATCCTAAACGACCATTTATCTCCTTGAATATGATCGACCAAATCGCCTTTTAACCGGAACTTTGCATTTAAAAAATCAGTCCCGTCAAATAATACAACATTCGAATAATCTTCGTCGTTATTCACCAGCACACCGGTTTCAAAAGCTGAAAAACGTTTTTCATTTAGCTTTTCAAAATCACTATCATCTATGTAAAATTGCAAAGCATCATTTTTATCAAAAACGGGGTATTCTTTTGTTGTCCGATGCTCTATCTTAAAATCGTCGAAATAAACAGAATCCGTACTGTTATTCCATACAAAAATCTTAACTTTTCCTCTGGTAAAATTTGGAGGAGTGTAGGCTTCAAGCAACATTTTTTCCCAGCCTTTTCCATTCTTTTCTATTACATATTTTCCTGCGTTATAAAATCCTTCTCCTCCATCAATTACAATTGCTCCATTGTTATTCGAATTTTTTCGCCACGCTGTTACCCGTATGTACTCATCAGAGCCAATGCTATCAAGAGTGGTTGTAAATCCATAAGGAATCTGGGGTAAGAGTTTTATGCTGTATTGGCCTGAATTAGCTGTTTCATTTGTACGTCTGTCGACATTTCCAAATACCTGTCCAGTCCCTATTGAATCTAAAAAATTATGCTTTAACTCATCCAGAGTTTCCGCATTACACAAATAAGTCTGATTAATCTCGTGAAATTCTTCAGGAACCTGAGAACAGGCAATTCCCAAAAACAACAGAAAAAAGATCGTAATTTTATTTAGTGAAAGATGGTGCATAGACTTTTTCAAGAGTTAGCAAAATTAACAATTCATAATAATCTATTTAACTTTGTTTCAAAAATTTCTACAGCTATCAAAAAGAGCGATTATATTTATTTCCATCTTAACTCTTGCAATTTTAGAAAGTAAACGATGCAAAAATTTAAAAAAACATATTCTTATTTTAAATTAGCCAAAACTAGAATTACCAACAATAGTTGGGCTGAATCAAAAGATGAAAAAAATAATACTCATTCATATTTTGCTAATCCTGGGAACAGCCTGTTCCTCTGAACTTCCGCCAGAATCCACTCCTTATTCTTTTTTTGTTGCAGGACACACTTATGGGAAACCAGGCGTAGATAACATTGGTCTGCATCCGCCTTTTAAAGCTAAATTTGATTATATAAAAAGTAGACAGGAAATTAAATTCGGGGTTTTAACAGGAGATATTGTTCCTGCTCCATCTCCTGAAGATTGGGATGAAGTGGATGCTGATATTGATTCTTTGGGGCTTCCTGTATATTTTGCAGTGGGTAATCACGATATGAAAGACAGAGAATTATATGAAAGCAGGTATGGCAATACTTATTTCTCCTTTATTTATAACAACGACTTATTTGTTGTTCTGGATCCAAATATAGACCACTGGAATATTTCCGGCGACCAGTTAACTTTTTTAAAATCTACCGTATCTTCCTTCAGCCCGTCAACAGACAATATATTTGTTTTTTTTCATCAGGTTTTGTGGCGGGAAAATGACAATATTTATAAAAATATCAAACTTAATTCTTACGAAGACAGGGCGGATTCTATCAATTTCTGGTCTGAAGTGGAACCCATTTTCACTCAACTCACGAACCAGGTTTTTATGTTTGCAGGAGATGTAGGAGCAGCCTCATGGAGCTCCGACTTCTCGTATGACAAATACAAAAACATCAGTCTGATTTCCAGCGGAATGGGAGAGGAAGACGGGGACAATTTTGTAATCATAAATGTTCATTCAGACAAAACTGTAAGTTACGACTTGATTTGTTTGGAGGAAGGCACTCTTAATTGCTTCGGAAATTTAACCGACTATCGGTTAACACCAACACAATAAGTTTAATCTTAAGAAATATAAGAATCAACAGAATACTATTTCAGTAAGTTGATTTATGGGAAACACAAAATCAAAGACAACTAACTTAAACCATTAATTATTAGGTCTATTCCGATACAGCTTCAACTTTCCTGATACCAACTTTTGCTTTACCGGAGACCTTTCTCCTGACATCCTCTATTAACATCCACCTTTGAAATAATAGATTAATAGAATATAAATTTGAGTAAAAATCGTTTGAAATTTCAGAATTAAGTTTCACCTTTAAATTTACAAAAGCAATATTTATGGCAAAATCGCTGGTAAACACCAATGCCAAGTTTGGCACTCTGCCGGTTTTTCTAACGGCTCTATCCACTATTTTGGGTGCAATTTTATTTCTCCGTTTTGGCTGGGCTGTAGGACAGGTTGGATTTATTGGAGTTATCGGAATTATAGTTCTGGGGCACGTGGTAACCATTCCAACAGCTTTTGCAGTTGCCGAAATTGCTACCAATCAACGTGTACAGGGAGGAGGAGCTTATTACATTATCAGCCGTTCGTTTGGTTTAAACATTGGTGGTGCCATTGGAATTGCTCTCTATCTATCGCAGGCAATTAGTGTAGCTTTTTATGTAATTGCCTTTGGTGAAGCATTCGAGCCCTTGATTAACTGGATTAAAGACACTTATGGTTTTTTCATCCCTGACCGACGATGGATTTCAATTCCAACAATGGCTTTGTTGTCGATATTAATTTTAACAAAAGGCGCCAATGTTGGAATGAAGGCTTTGTATGTGGTTGTGGCTGTTTTGCTTACCTCCATTGCCATGTTTTTTATGGGCGACTCACCTATAAAACCCGATACGCTGAATTTTCATAATACCATTCCGAACCATCTTGATTTTTTCTTTGTTTTCACCATTATCTTTCCGGCATTTACAGGACTGGCCGCAGGACTTGGACTCTCGGGCGACTTAAAAGATCCGAAGAAATCGATCCCGCGCGGGACTCTTTGGGCAACCGTGGTTGGTATGATTGTTTACGTTGCAGTTGCCTATAAATTTACAATTTCTGCCTCGCCTGAAGATTTGGTATCTGACCAGTTGATTATGCGAAAGATTGCTATTTGGGGCCCCATTATTCCAATAGGACTGGCTGCAGCATCTCTAAGTTCGGCTCTGGGCTCAATTATGGTAGCGCCGCGCACACTGCAAGCTATTGGATTCGACGATATTTTTCCACAAGGCAGTTTAAACCGGTGGTTTGCCAAAGGTCGTAAAAACGACAACGAGCCCATAAATGGTTCGCTGATAACAATTATTATTGCTTTCGTATTTGTTATTATTGGTGATGTTGACTTTGTTGCTCAAATTATTTCCATGTTTTTTATGGTTACCTATGGAGCAATCTGTTTGATTTCGTTATTGGAACATTTCGCTGCCGATCCGGCTTACCGACCTACTTTTCGCTCGAGCTGGCACATTTCACTAATCGGCACCCTGTTTTCCTTCTGGCTGATGTTTAAAATGAATGCCACTTATGCTGCCGTTTCAGTAATTATTATGGCCATTATTTATTATGTGGTAATGCTGAACAACGAAGAAAACCAGGGATTGAACAAACTCTTCCGTGGAGTTATTTTCCAACTTAGCCGTCAGATGCAGATTATGCTTCAGCGTGCCGATAACGAAAAAGATAATAGCTGGCGGCCTTTTGGCGTTTGTATCTCGCACGACACTTTTAAACGCCGTTCTGCATTCGACATAATGCGCTGGATTTCTTACAAATACGGGTTCGGCACGTATATTCATTATATTAAAGGTTTATTAAACGAAAAAACCACCGAAGAATCGAAGTCAGTGCTCGACCGCCTTATCCAACTTTCTGCAGGCAGCAAAAACAAAGTTTACCTCGACACCATAATTTCGCCATCTTACACTTCGGCAATTGCTCAGGTGGTGCAGCTTTCAGGTATTTCGGGCAAAGGAAACAACCTTATTCTTTTTGAATTTTCGAGAACCGATCCGGGGAACCTCAAAGAAATTACGGCCAACTATAAAATTGTTGAATCGGCCGGATTCGATATTTGCATTTTGAATACATCGTACAAAAGTTTCGGTTATAAAAATGAAATTCATATCTGGATCAGCCCCGAAGATTATGTAAATGCCAACCTAATGATTTTGTTGGGGTACATTATTTTGGGTCACCCCGACTGGAAAAAAGGAAAGATAAAAATCTTTGCACTTTACCCAGGTGAAGCCATAGAGGAAAAACGCAAACAACTGATGGACCTGATAAAAACCGGGCGCTTACCAATCAGCCCTTCAAATATTTCAATGGTTCCTGTTGAAAGCGAAGACCGCAAAAATGTAATCATAAAATACTCGTCGGATGCCGACCTGACTATTGTTGGATTCAACACCGAAGCCCTAACCGAAATTGAGGAATTCAGTCAGGGATATAACGACCTGGGTAATATCCTGTTTGTTAGTTCAAACCGGGCGAAAGCAATAAACTAATAAAAGAATACGTTTTCGATAAAGCTTTTTTCATTTAACTTTGATCTTTTAAACAATATGCAGTAATGGACAAAATAGCCATATTTCCCGGATCATTCGACCCTTTTACAATCGGACATGAATCAATTGTAAGACGTGCCATTTCGATGTTCGACAAAATCTACATCATGATCGGCTTTAACGCCAATAAAGAATCATTTTTCCCGATTGAAAAACGTTTAAAATGGATTAACCAGGTTTTTAAAGACGAAGACAAAGTTGAGGTTCGTTTGCACGAAGGCCTAACTGTTGACTTCTGTAAAGAAGTGGGAGCCAATTACATTCTACGGGGGATTAGAACTTCCTCCGACTTTGAATACGAACGTGCCATTGCGCAGATAAACAAAAAAATGCACCCGGAAATTGAATCGGTTTTCCTTTTAACACTACCGGAACATACACCGGTTAATGCAACCATCATCCGCGATATTGTTTCACATGGTGGCGACCCCAGTATGTTTTTACCCGAAGGATTAGACATGGGTGAATTTAAAGTCGACAAATAAAATTGTCTTTTCATGCGCATTTCTCTTATTATTATCCTGTTTTTTATTTTTCCCTGTTTTGGTTTTTCAACCATAGTGCATTGCACAAACCAAGAATATGCCGGCAAAGAACTGGTATTTTACACTCCTTCCGATCCTATTTCGGGAGAAAGTGAATTGTGTTTTAAACTTTCTTTTGATAGTTCAGGTGAAGCCCGGGCCGATGTAAAAACAACGAATACCGTTTATGCTTTTTGCGATTTTGGCATTTACCGCGGAATGCTTTTTCTCGAACCACAAACTACAATTCAGCTAAAACTTCCCCCATTTAGGGAGAAATCCTTTGCAAATCAAAAAAACCCATATTTTTCTCCCGTTGCATTCTGGTTTATTTCTGAAAGCAAAAACACATTAAACGACAAGGTTAGTAACTACGAGCAATTACTTAACCAGTTAACCAACAAGAACTTTAACAAGCTGTACTTAAGCCAGTCTGCAACAGTATGGGATTCAGTTAAAACGAATTTAAATACTGCATTTCCGGAAACAAAACCCGAAACCTTTGCAATTCAGAAACAGCTTAAAGAACAATTGATTGAAGCAGATGTGTTCCGTATGCGACCTGAAGATTATTCGGCGCTCTTTACAAATATCAAATCCGATTTCTGGAAACACCAGGCTTTTATTGAGCTTCTGGATAAAACCTTTGCCGCACAACTAAGCTTCTCTACAAAAGGTATAAAAGGGAAAGAAATTAAATCAGCAGTAGAAAGCCAGAACATTCCTGTTCTTTTAAACTTTGTAAAAACCAAGTACAAAGTTACAGGACAGATGACAGAGCTTGTTTTACTAAAATTACTGCACGACGGATTTTACTCGGGCGAATTTTCAAAAAAAGCGATACAAAACATGGTGGCTTCTGATTTATATTCGAATAACCGAAATCCGATAATAAAACAAACGGCCACAAATATTATACACAAGTTTACTTTTCTGCAAAAAGGTTCGTTCGCCCCACTCATCTGCCTGAATAATTTGAACGGACAAAAGGTATGTACCGACCGAAACAAAAATAAATTCAAATACATTATTTTTGCCGATGCCGAAACAATGGTTTGCAGGGAGCACCTGAAATATTTAAGCCGCATCGATGAACTTTTTAATAAAAACCTTGAAATTTTCGTAGTGTTACGCGAAACCGATAAAAAAGAAATCGACAAATTCTTTAACGAACAAAAGGTTCCGGCAGAAAAAATGATAGACTCGGGAGGCAAATTCAGCTCTGAATATAAAATCAGGAGCTATCCTCAATGTTTTCTTTTTGATGAAGAATATCGAGTAGTCTTCGAAAACACCAAGGCTCCACTTGACGGATTTGAGCAACAATTTGGGAGCTGGCTGCGGAATGAATTATTTATGCGCCAAAGAAATCAATCGAAGTAAAGTTCGATTATCTGTTTCAAATTCTCATAAGTATTTTCCAAAACCACATGTAAATCTTCACGTCTGAACCAACGCACTTCGGTTATTCCTTCTTCAGTTTGCGGGAATCCCGATTCTTCGCCGGAATATTCCATCTCGTACCAGAATGTTTCTTTAAAAATCCACTTCCCTTTCGTTTTCTTATACGGCGACCTGTAAATATGAAAAGTAGATGGCAAAGGTTTAACTATTTTATGACCTAAAATTCCACACTCCTCACCCACTTCGCGGATGGCTGCGTACTCATAAATTTCACTTTCTTCTATTTTTCCTTTGGGCAAATCCCATTTCCCGTTCCTAAAAATAAAAAGTATCTTATTATTCCGAATCACTACTCCGCCGGCAGCATTCATAACTAAAAAAGCCGATTTAAAAGTCTGAAACAACTGGTCTGTTTTGGTATGTTCTAAAACAGTTTCTGTATTTGAACCGTTTTCAAATTCTGCCAACCACCTGTCAAGCCTGTCATTACTGCTATTCTCAAGAAATTTGGCAGTTGGTTTAGTTAATGTTATATTAGTGTTGTGCGTAAATACAATACTCTTTTCATTAAAAAAAACTTTATACTTTTGCATCGAATTAAAATTGCTCTATGTTATGGAATCTATTCAAATTGAAGTAACTAAACGATTACTCGAAATTAACACCATAAAGATACAACCTGATAATCCATTTACATGGGCTTCAGGATGGAAATCTCCCATTTATTGTGATAACCGTAAAACTCTTTCGTATCCGGAAACGCGTACATTCATTCGCGACAGTTTTGTCGATCTTATTAAAGAGAAATACCCGGAGACGGAAGTGATTGCCGGTGTAGCAACCGGAGCTATCGCTATTGGCGCTTTAGTAGCCGAAAAACTGGGATTACCTTTTATTTACGTTCGTTCGAAACCAAAAGGTCACGGATTGGAAAACCTGATTGAAGGCGACCTGAAACCTTTCCAAAAGGTTGTAATTATCGAAGATCTTGTATCGACAGGAGTTAGCAGCCTGAAAGCTGCCGAAGCAGTAAATAACTTTGGAGGCGATGTAGTTGGCATGATGTCGATTTTCACCTACAATTTCCCGCTTGCAAAAGATAATTTCCAAAAGGCAGGTATCGAATTAACAACGTTAAGCCGCTATCAGATCCTTATCGATCTTTCTCTTGAAATGGGTGAAATCACCCAGGATCAGGTTGAATCGTTAATGGAATGGCGTGAAGATCCGGCAAACTGGGGAAAATAATCCGACTTTTATTTTTAAGAAATAAAGCATCCCGCCTTGTGCGGGATTTTTTTTGATTCTCAGTTAGCAGAAGAAATCTTTTTACGAAAAAAATGTAAACTGAAACAATTAATTCTAAAGGCGTTCCGCGTTAAATACAATTTACTATGGGAGTGAGCAAATACGTTAGCGAAGTAAAACTGATCAATCACAATCAGCAGGTAATTTTTAATTACTTATCGAACTTCGAAAATCTTTCTACTTATCTGAATTCCGGGTTGATCGAAAAAATTACCGAGAAAGTACCACAGATAAAAATCACGGATTTTGAATCGGACCAAGACTCGTGTAAATTTAATATCACTGGTTTTGGAGTAGCTGAAATAAAAATTGTAAACCGCGAACCTTTTAAAACCATTAAGGTGGAAAGTTCGGGAGGACTACCTTTAAGTTTTACTTTTTGGATCCAATTGTTGCCGGTTGACGGGTACAAAACAAAAATGCGCTTAACCCTTCACGCCGAATTAAGCATGATGATAAAAATGATGGCTGGGAACAAACTGGAAGAAGGAATTAACCAACTGGCCGAAACCTTATCGAAGTTACCTTACCAGTAAGGATTGAAGGAATAATGCATAAATGCGATAATGATTTAATGCTTGAATACTGAAGAAGCTGGCACCTCAGATAAATTCGAAACTCGTAGCTCGTGGCTCGAAACTAAAAAAGGAGCTGAAGGAAAAATGCGAGAATATAACAAGCTTGAAGCTTGTGGCTAGTAGCTAGTAGCTAAAAAATCAAATCACAAACTCCACTTCCTTAAACATAAACTCAAGGATTTCACCGGCTCTGTTTTCAAGCTGAAGTTGACCGAATTCGCCTATACCATTAATCCGGGCTTCGAATTCAACTCCTTCTTTCCGATAAAGATGCCATTCTTCTCCCCTGTACAGTTTTTCAAAATAGGCACGATCTATTTTTTCCAGATCTCCATTTTCGAGGTCCGTAAACAATGACTGAAAAATTAAAAGCAAATCGTGAAGCACCTCTTTTACGTCGTAGTTCTTACCCGTCAGCTGCTTTAACGATACCGGATTGGGAGCACCCGAAGTAAAAACTTCCTGGTTAAGGTTAAGTCCTATTCCAACAATCGAAGAATCCAGACCGCGTCCTTTAATGGTGTTTTCAATTAGAATACCGGCTATCTTTTTATCTCCAACATAAATATCATTTGGCCATTTTATAGCGACATTCTCGGTTTCAATTTCCAACCACTTTACCAAAGCCAGACTAATGGCTTTTGAAATTGAAAATTGTTTGCCGGCTTCCAGAAATCGCGGATACAAAATAAGGCTCATTAAAAAATTCTTTTCTGCCTCGCTTTCCCAAAAATTACCCACCTGACCTCTGCCTGTTTGCTGAAAATGTGCCAAAACGACAGTGCCATTCTCCACTCCACGGTCAACCAAATGCTTGGCATAGTTGTTGGAACTATCGACTTCCTTTAATACAATTATATTATTGTCAGTTAAAAACATATAAAAATCAAAAGTAAACCAATAATTCAGAAAATAGTAAATGAACAAAAAGATTATCTTTGCAGGGAACAAAAAGAATATATGAAGAAAAACGAAGGAGAAACAAAATTATTGAAAGAAGCAATTATTGAAGGCATTCAACGCCTGAAAGGAAAGGATATAAAAATTGTTGACCTTGAAAGCATACACCATACAGAATGTGGATATTTTATAATTTGCCATGGAACATCATCAACACAAGTAGATTCCATAGCACATTCGGTAGAGAGCACAGTAAAAGAAATTGCAGGAGAAGATGTTTGGCACAGGGATGGATATCGTAATGCAATTTGGATTTTATTGGACTACGGCGATATAATGGTGCATGTATTCCAGGAAGAAGCCCGTGAGTTTTACAACCTGGAAGGGCTTTGGGCAGATGCCAAAATAATTGAGGTTAAAGAAGAAGCATAATAACAAACCATGACAGAAAATACAGATAATAAGAAAAAAACAAATAAAGGTCAAAACAACCTGAACAATCCCTTTGGTAAATTTAATGACAACAAAAAAGGCGATGGCAAACCAAAATTCAATGCTTACTGGATTTATGGGATCATTGCTGTTGTATTTTTAATTGTTCAGGTATATATAACCAATAGCCGGGGACCGGTAGAAACTACCTGGAGCAAGGTTAAATCTACCATGCTGGCCAGCAACGATGTAGAACGAATTGTTGTTGTGAACGAAAAAGTGGCCAACATATACATTAAACAAGACCGTTTAAAAAATTATGAAGCCGAATTTGAAGGCAACTTCTCGAAACCTGCTGATGTAGGACCACATTTCTCATTCAATATTGGTTCGGTAGAAACCTTTGAAAGAAATCTGAAAGAAGCTCAGGAAGGTTTAAGCAGTGAAGTACTACCCGAATACAAAGAAGAAACAAACTGGATGCGCGATGTTGTTTTTTCGATCGGCCCGTTCGTAATCATTATTTTGGTTTGGTGGTGGATCTTCCGCCGAATGAGCCGTGGCGGTGCCGGTGGTGGCGCCGGAGGTATATTCAATGTTGGAAAATCGCAGGCAAAAGTTTTCGATAAAGACCAGAAAGTAAATACAAACTTTAAAGATGTTGCCGGTTTAGCCGAAGCAAAACAGGAAGTAGAAGAAATTGTTGAGTTCCTGAAGAGCCCGGCAAAATACACCAAATTGGGAGGTAAAATTCCAAAAGGAGCTTTATTGGTAGGCCCTCCCGGAACCGGTAAAACCTTGCTTGCAAAAGCCGTTGCAGGCGAAGCCAATGTTCCTTTCTTCTCAATGTCGGGTTCCGATTTTGTGGAGATGTTTGTGGGAGTTGGAGCTTCTCGTGTGCGCGACCTGTTTAAACAGGCAAAAGAAAAAGCGCCTTGTATTGTTTTTATCGATGAGATCGATGCTATTGGACGTGCAAGGGGAAGGAATCCGAATATGGGTTCGAACGACGAACGCGAAAACACGCTGAACCAGTTGCTTACCGAAATGGATGGTTTTGATACCAACAGCGGTGTTATTATTCTGGCTGCTACAAACCGTGCCGATATTCTCGACCGCGCATTAATGCGTGCCGGACGTTTCGACCGACAGATTCATGTTGAACTTCCTGATCTGAACGAACGTGGCGAAATATTTAATGTTCACCTGCGCCCTTTGAAATTAAGCGAAGAAGTAAAAGTTGATTTCCTTGCCAAACAAACACCCGGATTTTCCGGTGCTGATATTGCCAATGTCTGTAACGAGGCAGCACTGATTGCCGCACGCAGAAACCGCAATGCTGTAACCAAACAGGATTTCCTTGATGCAGTTGACCGCATCATTGGCGGTTTGGAGAAAAAAAATAAAATCATTTCTCAACAAGAGAAAAAAACCATTGCATTTCACGAAGCAGGCCACGCAACTATTAGCTGGCTGCTAGAACATGCTCATCCACTGGTAAAAGTTACCATTGTCCCGCGTGGGAAAGCGCTGGGTGCAGCCTGGTATCTTCCTGAAGAACGTTCGATAACAACCAAAGAACAGTTACTCGACGAAATGGCATCGGCACTGGGTGGCCGCGCTGCAGAAGAAATTATCTTCGGAAAAATTTCATCGGGAGCACAAAACGATCTGGAAAAAGTAACCAAGCAGGCTTATGCTATGGTTAGTATTTTCGGGATGAGCGAAAAAGTGGGGAATGTAAGTTACTACGATTCAACCGGTCAGTCGGATTATTCGTTTACAAAACCTTACAGCGAAAAAACTGCCGAGTTGATCGATGAAGAAGTAAAAGTTTTGATCGATGGTCAGTACGCACGGGCAAAACAGGTATTGAACGACCATGCCGAAGGTCACCAGAAACTGGCGAACCTGCTTCTCGAACGTGAAGTTATTTTTAGCGAAGACCTTGAAGATATTTTTGGCAAACGTCCCTGGGATAAAAAACATGTCATCTCTGAAAACGGAAATGGCAACAGCAATGGAGAAGCCAAAGCACTGACAGAAGCTGAAGATAAGCCTGAGGCAAAAGACGAAACAGAAGATAATTCTGATAAAGAATCAAGCAAAGAATAATATGGGAACGGCTCGCGAGGAGATACTAAACAGGCTGAAAAATGCAGTTCACCCGGAGCCGGAACAACCCGATTTTGATGCTCCCGTTTATCATTCCATCGACAAGCCTTTGGATATTGCATTCAAAGAAAATCTGGAAGCGGTGAACGGGAGCGTTCATTTATGTGAATCGGAAGAAGACACCTTTCAAAAATTAAAAAGTTTTCTGGCAGAAATTTCTTCGGAACAAATTTTCTGTGCAGAAAAAAAACTTCAAAATCTGCTTAACAAAAACCAGATTCAACATTCTCTATATAAGAATCAACCGGAAGAAATGGAAGCCGGCATCACTTCTTGTGAATTTCTGATCGCCCACACCGGATCGGTGATGGTAAGTTCTGCTTTGGAAGGCGGAAGGCAAATGTCGGTTTATCCTCCTGTTCATATTGTTGTAGCACAAAAAAAACAGCTGGTTAGCTACCTCAAGGATGCCTACAAAAGCATTCGCGAAAAATACATGAATAAACTTCCGTCACAGATCACATTAATAACGGGGCCAAGTCGTACTGCCGACATCGAAAAAACACTTGTAATGGGTGCACACGGCCCGCGTGAATTGCATGTTTTTATTTACGAGTAGAATGAAAAGTGTCATTTCTCTCTCTTTTATATTTTGCTAAATTTGCAGCATGGAAAAAGGATGGCAGGAAATATATATGACGTCTCACGAATACAAAGCTGAAATGGCGAAAGACATTCTTGAAAGTGAGCACATCAAAGCAGTAGTATTAAACCAACACGACTCCGCATATCAAACATTTGGCGAATTCCGGGTTTACGTTGCTGAAGAAAATGTTGCCAAGGCAGTAGAATTACTCAAAAATTTGAAAAGTGAGTAACCTGTTAAAAAGAACCCTGGGGGGGGGAGCCTATATTTTGGTAATGCTTGGCGGAACAATCATACATCCTTATGCATTTGCCCTCGTTTTTGCAGTTCTGCTGTTTTTTACTCAGTACGAATTTTATGCCCTGGTTGAAAAGGCAGGACACAAACCATCACGTTTAATCGGTACTATTTTCGGAATAGTTTTTTTCCTCATCTGCTTTGGAATGGCCCAGGGTTTTCTTCCGTATGCCTTTGGTTTTACTTTTATCCCAATTATTGTTATACTTTTTATTATTGAAGTATTCAGAAGTAATAAAAATACACTTGAAAATGCAGGATTCAGTGCACTGGGCTTTGTTTACATTGCAGTTCCGTTTAGTTTGCTTAACTTCATTGTAAACACCTCGTTCGGTGGAAATACCAATACTTTTTATCCGTGGATACTGGTTGGAGTTTTTCTGATCATCTGGGCCAACGATTCCTTTGCATACATTTTGGGGTCAGCCTTTGGGAAACACAAAATGTGCCCGAATATATCACCTAAAAAATCGTGGGAAGGCTTAATAGGAGGTGCAATTTTTGCAATAATTTTAGGATTAGTAAATGCCGTTTTGTTTCAGGCAATTAGCATGACAAGCTGGATCGTTATTTCAGTGTTAACTGTAACATTCGGGACTTTAGGTGATTTATTCCAGTCGAAAATCAAACGCGAAATAGGGATAAAAGATTCAGGCAAAATATTACCGGGACACGGAGGTTTTCTCGATCGTTTGGATAGCCTTCTTTTTGCAATACCGGCTATCTTTGTCTGGTTAATTTTTTCAGGCTTATTATAAAATGAAAAACATAATTAAACAAATACCCAATTTTATTACCACACTCAACCTGGTTTCAGGTGTAATGGCCACTATTTTTGCCGTAGACGGACACCTGATTTGGGCAGGAATATTTATTTGTGCCGCCTCGGTTTTCGATTTTCTCGACGGGCTGGCAGCGCGAGCCTTAAAAGCCTACTCGGAAACCGGCAAACAACTCGATTCCTTATCCGACCTGGTTTCGTTTGGGGTAGCTCCGGGAGCCATTCTTTTTACCCTGCTGGAGTTCTCGCTCTACGGTAAAAATCAGCCCATTTACGAAATCAGCGGACAATGGTACGAATGGCTTATTTTATTCTCATCTTTTTTATTGCCGGTGTTTGGCGCCATTCGCCTGGCACGTTTTAACGTGTTTTCTAGCGATGAGAAATTTTTCAGAGGATTGCCCATTCCTTCAAACGGAATATTTTGGGCGTCGATGGGATTAATGCTTGAATTTCCGCGGTATCAGCAATATTTCGAACATATATATTCAACACAAATGCTGGTAATACTAGGCATTTTTATGGCCGGAATGATGGTAATCAATCTTCCCATGCTCTCGCTTAAAACAAGTAACCTCAGCTGGAAAGATAACTGGCAACGTTACATTTTCCTGTTAGGAAGTGCGATTATTCTAATTACTTTGAATATCTATGGACTGGCAGTAGTTATTCTCTTTTATATTCTTCTCAACGTAATTTTCTATATTCTAAAAGTCAGGGTATAAAAAAAGCCCCTGAACCCGAAAGAAAATATTTTCCCGAGGGAAAGATAATAATACGCCATGACAAATAATCTTCCGAAACCAGAGGCTAATATTTTTTAAATAAGCACCTAATAAATAGTTGATTAAGTGCATTCGTTCTTATTTAACAACCCTGGGGTAAAGATGTTTTTAAATGGAAGGAATTTATTCAGATAAATTTATTTAAGGGGTGCGGCAAACTTCACCACATCGTCTTCATTTATTTCCTTATCGCAAAGAATAATCAGCCTTTCAATCACATTTCTGAACTCACGGATATTTCCTGTCCAGTTCAATTTCTGCAATTCCTGTATTGCTTTATCAGTGATATTTTTTTCTGGCATTCCGTATTCTCCACAAATTTGTTTGATGAAATGACTGGCCAAGAGAGGAATATCGTCCACTCGCTCGTTCAACGTTGGCACATGAATAAGAATAACGCTCAAGCGGTGGTACAAGTCCTCACGAAATTTATTTGCGTCAATTTCATCTGCCAGGTTTTTATTGGTAGCTGCCACAACACGCACATCCACTTTAATGTGTTTATCGCCCCCTACCCGGCTTATAATACTCTCCTGCAACGCTCTTAAAACTTTAGCCTGAGCTGACAAACTCATATCACCAATTTCATCCAGGAAAAGCGTACCTCCGTTTGCCTGTTCGAACTTTCCTTTTCGTTGTTTCACGGCCGAAGTAAAAGCACCTTTTTCGTGTCCAAACAATTCGCTTTCAATTAATTCTGATGGAATAGCGGCACAATTCACTTCAATAAAAGGCCCGGAAGCACGGTTGCTTTGATCGTGAATACGGCGGGCCACCAACTCTTTTCCCGACCCGTTAGCCCCGGTTATTAACACGCGTGCGTCGGTTGGGGCAACCCTGTCGGCCATTTTTATTATATCGGTAATAGCTTCCGATTCACCAATAATCTGATATTTTTTATTGACTTTCTTCTTTAGAATCTTGGTTTCTGTTACCAGGTTCGATTTATCCATCGCATTCCGAATGGTAATCAGCAAGCGGTTTAAGTCGAGTGGTTTTTCAATATAATCGAAAGCTCCTTTTTTTATGGAATCCACTGCCGTATCAATATTTCCGTGTCCTGAAATCATTACAACAGGAGAATCTGGAGCCAGAACCACTGCACGTTCCAGTACTTCAATACCATCAAGTCCGGGCATTTTAATATCACACAATACCACGTCGTATTCTGCCGAACGGATCATTTCAATCCCCTGCTTTCCGTCCTCCGCCAGATCCACCTCATACTTTTCATACTCCAAAATATCTTTCAATGTATTTCGAATACTCCTTTCATCGTCGATTACAAGAATTCTTGACATGTGTTGTTGTTTTTGTTACTATGTAAAAATAATGTAGTTTGCTGTTTAACAAAAATGGTTCCAAATAAAAAATCCCGAAGAAAAATTCTCCGGGACTTTTATTTGATTAAACAACACTTTATTTTTTATGGTTCAAACTTTTAGCAACCTCCTGCTGCCACTGACGTTTTTTGTCTCCTTCGTACCTGAACGGGTTTATTTTCAGAATCAGAAGTCTGGGCACTTCCTTCTTTTGGCGCTGCCATGTCTGCATAGTCAAACCTTGATAAGCCCTTAAAATAACCATCATCGTCGATAGTGGAATACAGGTCGTCCTTATGTTCGCTGTAATATTTATATCCACCAAGCAGAAGTTTTATATTATCAAATCCTACCTGTCGGAATAACATCCAGGGGCCGTTTGCCTGTAATTCATCTTCACCGTATAAAACCACAGTTACTCCCATATCCCGAAGATTTTTCAGGCGTTCGATATTATCTTCACTGGTCAGACTATTGGCCGACATATTTTCAGCACCGGGAATATGTCCCTGCCCAAAAACAAAATTGTCGCGTATATCAAAAAGGACAATGCTATCGGGCTTATTATTTATAACTTCGTCCAGTTCCCACGGATAAAAATAATCCTCTGTTGCGAGCAGCGCATCCACACTCTCGTTCATGTTTTTTTCATACGTCAGCAATTGCTTTGGCATGGTCAGAAAACCAACAATCAGAATAATTATTAAAACTGAAAGAGCGATCAGCGTTCTCCATGGATTTAAGTCGTGTATATGCATGATGTCAAAGTTTTTTCAATTTTCAATTAACAACCTCCGGCGGCTACCGATGTTTTCTCTCTGCGTCGAACTTTTACCTCCACTTTCGAAGCGTCAGACTCTTCTGTTCCGGCACCGGTAAAATATACCTGCGCACCTTTTCTGGAGGTATAAGTCTCAAATTCGCTGTAAGCGGCATCGTCGTCCGGTTTTTGCGGATCGATTATTGTCTGCATCCAGCAGTTCAAACCTCCCTTCATAACATAAGTACTGTTGTAGCCGAGCCGCTTCGTAAGTACCCAGGTTTGATCGGCCCTTATATCGTCGTTTGAAACCAGCACTACTTCCGTTCCGGGAATTCCAAAATACGACAGGTTATCCTCATCCATTAGATTTTCGAGCGGAACATTTACCGAACCCGGCAATGAATATTCCTCAAATTCTTCTACAGGACGAACATCTACCAACATCAGCGACGGGTCGCCCTGAATAATTCGTTTTGCAACCTGATCGGTAGTTAAATATCTGGTTGGCTGGATTATTTCCTGAAGCAATACTTCGGGATCGATTTGTTTTGGCTCGTCGTCCATTGTAAGGAAAAGCGTTCCGCTGGCCAGAACAAGCATTAATATTGTCAGAAGAATATAATTTCTGTTCATCTCAGTTAGAATTTATATTGTTTCATGTTTTTACGAACACGTTTTTCGATAAACATGGTTCCCCAGAAAGCCGCCAATGCAACTACAGTAAAAATAAGGGCAAACCATGGTGCCGGAATTCCGGTAATGTCTGTCAGTGTTACATTTCCCATTGCCCCACTAACGTAGAAATCATCGAAAAGAGGAAATGCCAACGAAAAAACAAAAATTCCGAGATACAAGCCAATTGCAAAAAACAAAGCATCGAGTTTACCGATTGCAATTCCGGTAAAACTGGTACCCGGGCAAAAGCCCCCGATTATAAAACCAAAGCCCATAATTACTCCGCCAACAATCATTGGTCCTAAGAACGTTGGAAGTATAAATATTTTTGATAAATCGAGCCATCCCAGGTAATCGAAATACATAATGCCAACCATGGCAACGATAAGGGCTGTAAAAAACACGCGAAGTACAACAAAATTATAGCCATAAAATACACCGGCCAGGTTTCTCGAAGATGAAAAACCAGATGCTTCAAGAATAAAACCGAAAGCAATGCCCAGCAAAATTGCGATAACAAAATCCCAGCCTCCGCCTATTACACCATTAGGAATTAAAGGTCCCATTTCAATTTTTTATTTTTTGATTATTAAATCCATAATTTTCTGAAAAAGTAGGCAATCACATATCCGGTACCAAAAATGCCAAACATTACGATTACACCTCCCAAAGCAAATGTTGCAGTTCCGCTTAACGCTGCGCCACTTGTACATCCGCGGCCAAACTGGCTGCCAAGACCAAAAAGAGCACCACCTATCAGTGCAAATATCAGTCGTGTTCTGCTTGTAATCTTCGGTCCGTGATCGGTGCGAAACTTCTTAACCCTGCCAAACAGAATTCCGGATAACAAACCTCCCAATAAAACGCCCAGCGATTCGAAAACCAGCCAGGTATACATTGGCGAATGTTCCTCACTTACAAACTTGTTCATATATTCGTTATTACTTGTGCTCTCCGGTGCAATAGTGTTCGCCGTTGTTACCACTGCACTTTTTATTGCACCGCTGGCTCCTAATCCACGCCCGGTGATATACACTGTTGCGAGAATTAGCAAACCGAGCAATACTCCACCCAAATATGGGTTAATATATTTTGGCTGACTGTTTACAGTTTTATCCTTACTCATAATTCAATCTTATATGTTTTAATATAAATAGCGTGTTATCTGTCCGGCTTCAACCATAATAAAACGGAACATAAATCCTCCAAACAATATCATTGCCGGAGGAAGCCATTTCGGTACATGAATTCCCCATATCTCGACGGTTTCGAAAATGGCCGGAAAAATCAGGCCGATTAAAACCACAAACACCCAGAAACTTATAGTAAATTCTCCTCCAAGAAAAAGGTTGGCGGCTTCGATAGCCGTTTGCGATCCTGCTCTGAATCCCATAAACAGGTGGATAATCAGAAATATTTCGATGATAATAAAAATCAGGTCTATCCGGCTTAATTTTTTCCGCTCTTTTTCATCGTTACTTATCCAGATAATAGTTGCCAGACCTGTAGAAAACCCGGATACCAAAAACAGTGGTCCAAGTATGGAGGTGTTCCACAATGGGCGTGCATTAAATGCCGATAATAATATTCCGGTGTAAACACCTAAAATAACTGCCAGAACCATCATAATCCATGCAATTGCCACTCGCTGTTTTATAACCCAGCCTTCAAATTTCTCAACAATATCGATTTTCCAGTTCCAGCCAGGAACCAGTTCTTTCATGTAACTGGCCACCCAAACAAACGATAAAGGAGTAATAGCCATCAATGTCCAGGCTCCCCAGCTCATTGGCGAATCAAGGCGAACCGTGGTATAAAGCTGCCAAAAGAAAAGCTTGTGTTTTAAATCCCAGAAAAGGGCACCCAAACCAAGAGCCAGCGCCAATGGAGCAATAATCGGTGCCAATTTTACTGTTGCCTGCATTTTATCGGCCTTCCCTCTGACAGTATAGAAACCTGCAAAGAAAAGTATTCCTGCAGCCAAACCACCCAAAAACAGATAGAGTGGAATTTGCCAGTGCCAGATATTAAGGTAAGGATCTATATTTGGAATATTTCTTCCGCTTACAAATAATTCTTCCTTCATTTTAATCGGTTTTTATTATTAGGTAAGAAAATACAATTGAGGATCGGTACCTGCTTCAGGTGCCAAAACTTTCCACTTACGATCTTTAATTGCCAGAGAAACATCGCTGTTCGGATCGTCAAGATCACCAAAATGCAAACATCTTGTGGGACAAACATCCACACACGCAGGTTTCTGACCTTTCTGAACACGATGTATACAGAAAGTACATTTATCGACATATCCATCGGGATGCGAATAACGTGCATCGTACGGACACGACTGGATACATGCACCACAACCAATACATTTATTGTGGGTTACCGCAACAATTCCACCTTCTTCAATATGACTTGCACCGGTCGGGCAACAACGTACACACGGAGAGTTGTCGCAATGATTACAACGTTCGGAACGGAATTCCAGACTCAGACTGGGATATGTTCCATCCACTCTTTCCACTATCCAGTCGCGGCAATATCCGTGTGGTACATTATTTTCTGTTTGACAGGCCACTACACAGTCGCCACATCCGACACATTTTTTCGTGTCGATAGCCATCGCATATCTCATGCTTTAACCTCCTTTCCTTCCAGAGCAGGATCTTCTGTTAAAAATGTTATAAAGTTTCCTCTCATGCCGGTTCCTCCCATTATCGGGTCGACTACCACGTTTGTAATCATTTCTGTATCGCTGGCTCCGCGGCCAAACGCACGCGAAAGTTTTTTGTTTTTATGCCCGAATCCGTGAACCATATATACCGAATCCCAGCGAATTCTTTCAGTAACACGTACTTTTACAGGGAATGACGTAACGTGTCCGTCCTGGTTTTTCAACCACACTTCCTGACCTTTTTTCAATCCCCACAAATCGGCAACTTTCGGGTTCACCCAAACACTGTTCTCACCCATTAAATCAGAAAGATTCGGGTTATTTGAAGTACGGCTGAAAGTGTGCATAGGAGCACGTCCGTATATCAGACGGTAATAATTTGGTTGTGGTTCCGGATGTTTGGTATATTTTGGCATCGGGTCGAAACCATGATCGGCAAAATCAGTAGAATACAACTCAATTTTCCCTGAATTGGTATTGAACGTAAAATCTTCGTTCTTGCCCATATACAACGGACCACTTTTACGCGGATATTTCTTCACCCCTATTTTCTTCATCTCTTCCAGCGAAGTACCAAGTTGTTTCAATTGCCAATCGATCACTTCTTCATAATCGTCATAAGCAAAATAATCGTGCAAGCCCAAACGTTCACCAATTTGTTTGGCAATCCACCAGCCCGGTTTCGAATCGTATTTTGGCTCGATAGCCGGCATTCGCAATGCAATACTGGGTTCACGATTTGGCGCGGCGCGCAAAACATCGTAACGTTCAAGATAAGTTGCTTCAGGCAAAACAACATCTGCATAACCGGTTATATCCATCGGCATGGTATCCATAACCGCAATAAACTCAACAGACGCTGCAGCTTCCTTAAACAAAGGTTTATCCGGCATCGAAAGCGGCAGGTTGGTACCTGCCACCAGCCAGGCTTTTACCTGGTGTTTGTAATTGTATCTCGGGATCGATGCTTTTAGCAGCTCGGTAGTTATTCCCATAGTAGCTAACGGGTACCTGCCTTCGTTCCAGTCTTTCCACGTCCATTCCGGTTCAGGAAAATGTGGATGTGGAAATGCAGGAAGAGAAACTCCTTCGGGGAAATAGAAACCACCCCGTTTCCCCCAGGCTCCAAGAAGCGCAGTGAGAATCGCCATTGCTCTTTCACGCTGGGTATCGTCTCCGTACCAAACTACGTGACGTCCCGGATGCACAACAACCGACGGTGCAGCACCTGCCATAGCACGTGCCGTTTCCCTGATTTTTTCGGGTTCAATGGTCGTTATTCCATAGGCCCACTCAGGAGTCATATTTTTCACATGATCTTTCAGGTATTCCAACCCAAAAGTATATCTCTCAACAAATTCTTTATCGTAAAGCTCTTCATAAATCAAAACGTGGATCCAGGCCATCAAAAGTGCAATATCGGTGGCAGGTTTTATTGGCAGCCAATGCTGAGAATGCGCCGCTGCAGTTGATAATCTTGGATCGACAGTAATTATTGTTGCACCATTGTCGATGGCTTCCGACATTTCCTGCACCTGCGAATTATGCATGTTTTCGCCAATGTGAGACCCGATAAGAACCAAGCACTTGGTATCGCGGATATCGGTACTTTCGGGAGAGCCAACGTAAGCGCCGAAAGTTGAAAAGAAAGCTGATGAACGCGGACCACGACAATTTGCAAAAGCAGGTTCCGCATTACTTTCCGAACCGTACGCTTTTAACAGATGATGAAAATGCCCGCCTGGAGTTCCGTGGTTAAATAATCCAAATGCTTCCGGTCCGTGTTTTTCTTTCACTTCTTTCATCTTGTTGGCAACCTTATCCAGGGCTTCTTCCCAACTTGCTTCACGGAAATATTGTTTACCGTCTTTCCCTGTTTCCCTAATGAGCGGTTTTTTCAAACGATCTTCGTCGTAAACCATTCCAACTCCTCCGGTACCCCGCGGACACAACCTTCCATTGCAGTGAGGGTCATTTTTGTTCCCTACAATTTTACGGATCCGGCCACTTTTATCTACATACGCCCAACCTGCACATTTCCAGAAACATACTTCACAATACGTTGGATACGGAGTAAGATACTCATCGCTTACCGGCCCTTCTGATTTTGTTTTGAACAAACCAAATTTATCAGAACCAAAAGCCTTAAAACTTAATGCTGCAGCTCCGGCTCCGGCAGTTGAAATTTTGATAAAATCCCGTCTTGTTTTCATTCGTGAATTATAATTTTTATAGGAGCCCTACATCATTTATCTTAAAATATTTATTTAAAGTTGCTCCATAATCCCAATATCGTCAGTGTATCTAACTATTTACATGTTTAGATATAGGGCAAATATATAAATGATTTCAAATAATCATCAACCCCTGTTGCTTATTTGAAAACATTAAAGATAAGCATCTTAGCAAACAAAACCCATTTTATGAACCATGGATAATAACGAGACAGACTCAAGCATTACAAATAGTGATGTCCGGAAATTTAAATTACAAATTCATCGAAACAACTGTTCATAAATTTAGGTTATTAAACATATAAGTTAATTCTCGCTACAAATAATCAAGTTTTTTATTTGATTTCAACTTAACTTCTATAAGCAGAATCTGCGTTCAATTTCTCCCTTTGTTTCTAAAACAGAAAATGAAACAGGATCGATTATTGTCAATTTATTACATTTGCCTTAAAGTAATTTAAATGAAGGAAGAAAACAGGCGAACATTTTTGAAGTTAACCGGTGCAGGAATTCTTGCCTTTTTTGTGTTGATCTGGAACAAACTTACACTGAGTCATATCAAAAATTCGGGAACAAAGGAGATTGTATTTCCACTTGACAACAAAGAAGTTACTTTTTTAAACGATTATATCGTTGTACAACAAAATGAAACAACTACTGTCCTCACCTCTCACTGCAGTCACTTAGGATGTAAGATAAACAAAGTTGAAGATGGGAAACTGGTATGTCCGTGTCATGGGTCAGTATACAATTTGCAGGGTAAGGTGATAAATGGCCCGGCATACAAAGAGCTGGAAATAATCCCTTCAGAAATTTCTGCTGACGGAAAAAGTATCATCATAAAAGGTTAAAATGGCAAAGAAGAAAGATAAAACAACTTATGGAACTTTGGCTTTGGCCATGTTCTGGCTTGTTATTTTATCGGGTGTTTTTCTTGCTATACCTTTCAATGTTGAATCGCCTTACCTGAGCGTAAGCAGCATAATGGTTGGTAATCCATGGGCATCTTTGATCCGGAATTTCCATTTCTGGAGCGCCCAGTTTTTTTTGATCCTGAGCCTGATCCATCTTTACGATCATTTCCATCAGAAAGAAAAAATCGGATTTAAAAAAGGGATGGCTTTTCGTCTGAGTATCGGAGTACTGGTTATTTTCCTTGCCATGATAACCGGCTTTTTATTGAAAGGAGATTCCGACAGCGAGCAGGCCAGACAAATTCTGCAAACACTGGCTGAAAGGATTCCACTTATAGGAAAATCACTGGCTTATTCATTATTGGGGCCATCAGAAAGTTTCCAACTTATTTACGTGCACCACATTGCCACATTTACTGTTTTTATTGCAATAATGATGGTAGAACACAGCAGAAAATACTGGCCGCCCGTGTTCGATTTTGTGGTATCATTTGTTGCTGTTCTTGCGATCAGTTATTTTTTCAGCGCACCTCTTCACGACAATCTGAATCCATCAGTTAAGGGGCCGTGGTATTTTGTGGGCTTCCAGGAAATATTGCACTGGCTGAAATACCCCGAATGGTCGCTGCTGCTCTTTTTAGCCCTGCTGCTGCTCATCTATCTGGTTAATTCGGCAAAAGGCAAAACCGTATTTATTGGAAAAAGAACGTTGCTGATCTTTGCCGGAATTTATTTGACACTGACATTGATCGGACTTTTCTTCAGGGGCGAACGCTGGAAATGGACGAATCCCTGGAATGAAAATTACACATACGAAGTTCTGAATAATTTCAAATCTCCAAGTGTAACTTTCGTACCTGAATTTGGGCAACAGGAAATCATTAATTCACCCAATATTTTGGGAAGGAAAGAAAGTTGCCTGGCTTGCCATACAGAAACACATGGTTTCACGGTATCGCACTCACCTGAGGCAGTTGGGTGTGTTTCCTGCCACGGTGGAAATCCCTTTGCCATGGGAAAAAAACAATCGCACCGAAGCATGATAAACATACCGGGCAACCTGGCTACAGCGCGTCAAACCTGCGGGACCACACAATGCCATCCTGAAATAGCCGAGCGCGTCCCAACCGGATTGATGGCAACTTTAAGCGGAATGATAAGCGTGGATCGATTTGTTTTCAACGAACAGGAAAATCCCGACATTTTGGCCAGTGTACATGAACTGAAAAACTCTGCAGCCGATGAACATCTGCGAAATCTTTGTGTGCGCTGCCATCTTGGAAATCCGAAAACAGAATACAGACCAGTGGACGAGGCCAGCCGAGGAGGAGGCTGTTTAGCCTGTCATTTAAATTATACTCCTGAAGCCGAAAAATCAATTGAAGTTGCCGGCAACGAACTGGTTCAGGCACATCCTTCCATAAGTTTAAAGGCTACAAACAATCACTGTTTCGGATGCCACAGTCGTTCCGGCAGAATTTCATCGAGTTACGAGGGCTGGCACGAAACAACTCTAGAAGCACGACAAATGCCAGAAAATGGAAATTACAGGTTGGTTGAAGGAAGTCGTGTATTCGAAAAACAACCGGAGGATATTCACCACGAATTGGGGATGGAATGTATAGACTGTCATCATTCTTACGAATTAATGGGCGACGGAAATCTTTATGCACATAAAGAAAACCAATCTGACGTTCAGTGCTCCGATTGCCATTTGGAAAGGCAGGAAGCAAGAACGATTGCAGCTGAGAACATCGACAAAGAATCGGCGCTCATTGCTGCTCTTCGTTTCGGCAATATTTCCGGAAGAGAATTACTGGTTACCGAAAAACATAATCATGCCCTGATCAATACTTTTATTGAAAACGACTCTGTTTATTTCCTCTCAAAAAACAATGGGAAAAAGATGACAATGAAAGCTCCGGCCGGTGTTTGTTCCCGTGACAATGCACACTCCGGTCTTGCCTGTTCAAGCTGTCACACATCGTGGGTGCCCACCTGTATTGGTTGCCATAATGAATTCGATCCGGAAGAACCATCGTATAACATGATCGAAAACAAGGAACAAAAAGGCGGCTGGGTTGAATATATCGGAGAATACGAGGCAAAACTCCCAGCACTTGGGATACGAAAAGATGGCGACAAAACCGAAGTTATTCCTGTAGTACCGGGAATGATACTAACCATCGATAAAAAGTCGTATCCGAATGATAATAATGACCGGCAGATATTTCAGCGCCTTTATGCCCCGGCCGCGCCACATACCACTTCATCGGAAGGCCGGAGTTGTAAAAGTTGCCACAATAATCCGATAGCGCTTGGTTATGGAGCCGGAGAACTCGTTTATACAATTAAGGACGGAAAAGGAATCTGGGAATTTAATCCACTCTATCAACACGATGTAAACGACGGACTTCCGGCAGATGCCTGGATCGACTTTCTGCAAACACGAAATAGAAAAGTTTCAACCCGCAGCAATGTTTTTCCATTCAGCGTTGAGCAACAAAAAAGAATACTCGAAGCCGGTTCGTGCCTGACCTGCCACGATGAAGATTCGAAAATTATGAAAGCCAGCCTCGTAGATTTCGAGAAACTTTTAAAAACCCGCAGCACCAAATGTATTCTTCCAAATTGGAATTAATTTAAACTCATGAAAAAACGCCACCCAAAACAGGATGACGCTTTCCCCAATCCAACTAAAGCAACTATGTAAAAATAATCTGTGTCCCCTCTCCTCCTGACATAGCATATAAATCGCCAACAGTAATAATAGCTTTTACATGATCAGAAAAATCGTCCATGGTTAGCTTAAACATCTCGGCCGCCATTTTACACGCATAAATTTCGCCTCCACCAGCAGTAATCATATCCAGGAATTCGTCTACAGGCGGCACGTCAAGCGCATCCATTTGTTTTTTCATCATTGCCGACACACCAGCCTCAACACCCGGAATCACTCCCAGTAAAGTAGGAAATGGCAGTCCCCCCGGCATTCTCATTCCGGGATTCCCAACCACAGCCGTGTGTAACTTGTTCATTTGTTTTTTTGTAATGGCATCGAGGCCGAAAAAAGTGAAGAAAAGCTTTGCCTCAATACCTTCCATTACCGCGCCATTGGCCATTATCAAGCCGGCGTATACATCTTCAATGTTCGCTTTTGCAACAATAATCAATACCTTTTTTAAAGGTGTTTCTTTCGGTTCTGTCATGATAATCAGTTTAATGGTTTATACGCAACTTGCCGGCTTGGCAATTCCTGCATACTTCGATGATAACTTCAGCGGCCCTCCGGGGAAAAGCTGATACAATCCTTTTATATCGGTAATTCCCGATTTTCCAACCTTACGAATGGTTAGCGACTCTCCAGCCTCATCTTTTTCTCTCAGGTACTCAAGTACTTCGTAGTGTTTTTCTGTAAGTTCAATTCCGTCTTCTTTTGCCATTTCGGCAGCCAGGTCTTTGTTCCAGTCATCCTTGTTTAACAAATACCCTTCTTCGTTCACTTCGACGGTTTTTCCTGCGAATGTTTTTTCTGCCATAATTTTATTTTTAATTTGTTTTTTGATTAGAAGTCGTTTCTGCTGCCATATTCTTCATAAAGGTTACAAAGAATCCCAGAGCCCTCTTCATCTCGGGTTTATTCATTTCGCGCATAACTTTAAAAATTGAATACTCAGGGATATTCTCAGTTTCAATGCTGTTATAAATTTTAATGCCGTTGTTCAATGCCGTCATCATTTCGGGCTGAGTGGCCGAACGCACCGTTTCCACAATGGTTACGATATTATCGGCCAGGTCACGTACATCTTCAGGTTTGTAATGCACAATAATATTGTCGAAGATTTGTCCGGCCTCTGCAAAAAACTCGAAGTATCCTTTCTCATCGAACTCGTGTAGTTTTTTGCTGAAATTGATTATTGCTTCGTTAAATAGTGGCGATGCATCTTTAAGGAAGTCATTCATGCTCTCGAAAACTTCAAGGAATTTGTTCATATTGTTAATGTTCCGTAAAACACGCAACAGAAGCCCTTTTACATCATCCAGATCGAGGTTTACCATTCTGTTTTCGAGTTCTTCAACCGCAGTGTCGTACATGTCTTTCCCAACGATAGACAGATCGGAGAATAAATCCTCCATTTCGTTGGTTTTGAGTCTTTGCTGATTAACATACTCCAGCAATAAATCAACTTTCTGATTCAACTCTGTTATTTGCGTTTGCAATACTTTCTCTTCCATTTTAGGCTCCTTTCAGTTAACTCACCTTCTTTTTCCCGGCCATTGTCATCAACGGTTCAACCGGCAATTCTTTACCTTTCAGAAGAATGTGCCAGTAAATCCAGCGGAACATTACCTTTCCATAATGATTGATTTTGGTATTCTTTAGCAAGCCGAAAGGTCCCAGCCCCGGTAACGGAAAAGTTCCGGGAAGCGGTTCTGTTTCATAATTAAAGTCGATTAGTGCACCTTTTCCAAAGCCCGTTTCGATATAACAGTTTGCGTGACCATCGAATTTGGCTTGCAATGGTCTGCCTTCAATGGCACTCATCAGGTTTTCGAAAAGAATCTCGGCAGCAAAGTGCGCCACTGATCCGGCTTTCGAGGTTGGAAGATTTGATGCATCGCCTAACACAAATATATTTTCGTGCTCTTTCGACTGCAAGGTCTGTTTATCGGTCGGTACAAAATTCATATCGTCACCCAAACCACTGCGTTCGATCATTTCGTCGCCCATATTTACAGGAACCACAGTCAATACATCAAAATCAACTTCCTTTTCGTCGTATGAGATAAGTTTCTTTTGTTCGTTGTCTACGCGTTCAATATAAAAATCGGGAATAACTTTTATGTTCTTTTCAGCCAGCAACTCCGATAACATTTTTGTTGCCACCGGTTTTGTAAAAGCTCCCGGCAGTGGAGTAACAAAACTTATATCAACCTTTTCGCGCATACCAATCTGTGTAAAATATGCATCGGCAAGAAACACAAACTCGAGCGGGGCCACAGGGCATTTATATGGAAGTTCGGTAATTGCCATAACCAACTTGCCACCTTTCCAGCCTTTAAAAAACTTCTGTAGCGCAACTGCCCCGTCAATTGTATAAAAATCAAATATTTCTTTATACCAGAGTTTATCTTGTAATCCCGGAGTTTCATCAGGAAAAGTTTTAGTACCAGTTGCAATAATCAGAAAATCGTAGTTCAACACCTTCCCTCGTTCCAGCATCACTTTATTCGATTCAGCATCCACTTTGTCGATTGCCGAATAGATCATGTCAACACCAGCCGGAATAAAATCGGATTTTGGTTTTACTACATCTTCTTTGTTGTAAATCCCGAACGGAATAAAAAGAAATCCGGGCTGGTAATAATGTGTTTTAAACTGATCGACAATAGTTATACTCCACTCTTCACGATCGAGCGTTCCCCTTAATTTATTTGCCATCATAGTACCTGCGGTACCTGCACCAAGTATTACAAGCTTTTTCATCTTATTAAAATTGTTTGTTTCCTAAGGAATAAGATGGAACTCACATGACTTTAATTATTTGCGTATGTGTGAAAATTTCCTCATGCTCGTTTCATTTTATTAGTTCTAATGATTTAAAATCATTCTAAAATTAGCGAGCAAAAACATTGGAGAATTAGAAGATGTTATGATAATTATCAGTGTATAATAAATATCATAAGAAATTGGTAAATTGCAGTAGTAACGTCAGTAAATAATCAGTAACACATGGGAGATACGAAATGTAGCTGCGAAAAATGCCAATTGAAAAGCCTGTTCTTTTCGAATATTGAAGCATCCCAAATGACAAATATTTGCGACATTAAAATTGAAAAACAGTTTCAAAAAGGCGATGTAATTATAAACGAAGGCGATCCGATCAGGGAGTTTTTATACATGAAAGAAGGCCTTGTTAAACTGTCAAAATCGGATCCGGAAGGAAAAGACCAGATCATTAGTTTCTCAAAACCATTCGATTTTGTAAGCCTGCTATCGGTTTTCTCGTCGAGAAACTACAAATACTCAGTTACTGCCATTGAAAACACTACAGTTTGTATACTCGACCTGGAAGTAGTGAAGAATTATGCAAATACGAATGCTATGTTTGCCATGGATCTGATGTCTCACATAAGCGAAGCAACCGATAAAATTCTTCTGGAAAATTTAACTATCAAACGAAAACATCTGAAAGGCAGGGTTGCATTTGTTCTACTTTATTTCTCTGATTCCGTTTATAATAAAGATGAGTTTGAGCTCCCTATCTCACGCCGCGAAATTGCAGAGTTTATTGGTATGACTACTGAAAATGTGATCAGGACTCTTTCGGAATTCAGAAAAGACAAAATCATTAAAATCTTTGGAAAAGACATTCTTATTGCTGATAAAAAAAGACTGAAGAACATTTCAGATTTTGGATGACAGTATTCCATCCTCCTGTTATAAATCTTCCGGGCGATTCAGGTTATAAAATAATTTAGGATATTTTTCCACCCACCCCTGCGCATCAACCAACTTTGTATTTATTGACGTCAAAAGATCATTCATTTTAAATTTCCCTGCCTTCAAATTATCTTCAATATGAGGCAAAGCTGTTTTATTATACAAAGCTATTAAAGGCTCTTTCCCTTTTTCTGAATAGGGAACTACAGCATCGAAATCATCCGCTTCTGATATTAAATACAACACAAATTCAGGTTCAACAAAAGCAGAATCGACACTTAAAACCAGGTTCCACACGGTTTTTGAAGCTTTTAAACAAGCTGCAATTCCTCCCATAGGACCGCATTTCTGATATTCATCGGGCACAACCGGGTATCCAAATCCACTATGTGAACTTTGATTTGAACTAATAATAATCTCGGAAGTAATAGTTTCACATAAAGCGATAGCTCTTTCCAGCATAGTGTTTCCATTTACTTCCATCAAAGCCTTATCTTTTCCCATTCGACGGCTTTTTCCCCCGGCAAGTATTATGGCAGAAATTTCCATGTGCTAAATTTAGCTATTAATATCATTACTGAAAAAGCTGTAATATATTATACAGATCGGAAGGTCTGATCGGTTTGGACAGATATTCATTACAACCACAGTCGAAGCACTTCTCCCTCTCGTTGGCCATCGCACAAGCCGTTTGTGCTATTACAGGCAGCTCCGGATAACGGGAACGAAGTTTTTCCATAGTTTGATATCCATTTAGTACCGGCATATTTATATCAAGTAATACCAGGTCTGGTATTTCATTTTCCAGCAAGACGAGTAACTCTTCACCATGAACAGCTCTTTTAATGGCAGCACCTGTTTTTTTCAAGGCTTGATCAAGATAAAAATAAGAGTTATCGTCATCTTCAGCCACAAAAATTGTTCTTCCCTTAAAATCGGGAACCTTAACCATGAAAGATTGTGATTTGGGTTCTTCTACACCGTAAAGTTCATCAGCTGGTATCGTAAAATAAAATGTACTTCCCTTGTTCTCTTCAGATTCCACCCATATCTCACCTCCCAACAGATCAAGTAGCCCTTTAACAATACTTAAACCCAATCCGGCCCCCTGATGCGATGCGGCGTTTGGTACCTGTGTGAAACGTTCGAATATTGCCTTCTGTAACTTTCCGGGAATACCTATTCCACTATCTTTGACATAAAATTTAAGAAAAACATTTTCTGCTTCAATAATATCATATCCAACTTCAATAGATCCTGAATCGGTAAATTTTATCGCGTTCACAACCAGGTTATTTACTATTTGCCTAAACCTTACTATATCAGTTTTAATAATTACTTTTTTTGAAGTTTCAGGGAATTTTAAATGAAGCTGAATCTTCTTATTCATTATTTCGATCCGATTCCTGTTTATCCTTGCTAACTCGGTTAATATCTCGTTCACATCCATCGAACCGATATTAAACTTCATCTGATTTGATTCTATTTTGGCCACATCAATTATATCATCAATAATACAAACGAGTTGGTCGCCTGAATGATCTATGATTTTTCTGTAATGTTTTCTCGTTCCCTCATCAATACATGGCTCAGCAATCAGGCTGGAAAACCCCAGCAAAGAGTTAATTGGTGTTCTGATTTCGTGGCTCATATTCGATAAAAACTGATATTTCAGTTTATCTGATTCTTTGGCACGAATTCGTTCTTTTTCTAATTCTTCCTGGCTCTGCTTTAACAACTGACCGGCTTCCTTTTCTCTTTTTACCGATCGATCAATTTTTACCAGGATCTCATTAAAAGAAAGTGAAATAATAGAGTTTAATACAATAAATATTGCAGTATCAGCCAACCAAACTTCCACCCCAAAATCAAGAATACCTGAAGCAAAAGAAAGCTTATAAATTATAGGTATTAGCAAAAGGAGAAAAGTTCCGAAACTTACTATCAATGAAATTAATACACCCCGCAATCCATAAAAAAAGGTTGATAAAAAAACAAATATAAAAAGCCAGTTAAAACCCGCTCCCTGAGGACCTACTTCGATAAACGCAATAACTCCTAACATGTAAAACATTGCAACACAAAACAGAACCTTAAAATTTGATTTAATCTTGCGGGACAAGGCAACAAAAATCAGAACAAAATAAATTATTGCACTCGATATAGCCAAGCTCCATAAATTATCTAAGACTGCTTCAATTATACCAGAAATAATTACGAACGGACCGATTAAAATAAAGCACCCTAAAAGGATAATCAATAGCTTATTTTTCCATTCAACTAATAACTGTTCTTTGGCAAGTTCGGGATAAGGGATAAACTGCGAGATAAATTCGATAATTCTATTTAAAATCATTACTTGAAAATTCCCTTTAATAAATATGACGATTAATTAATGGGCGCATTAATTTCAATCTTACCTCAGCTTACAAGCCTTTGGATAGACCTTTATAAACAATAAAAAGACAAGAGTGAAGGATAATGAACAGAGTTCTAATGCAGGTTGTAAGAAATCCAACTTTACAATTTTTATTGACAAAAAACGCGGAGCTAAAAGGTAAGCCAACCGACTTACCTTTCTCCCTTATTTTTTATCCTCAAAACCAATTAAAGTTCAGTAATTGTATAAGTTACTGTTATATGATTTTCTTTTGCTACTATCTTCGAATAATCTGCGTCCTTAACTTCTACTGAATACTCCAGTTTGTGTCCTTTGCCCGCTCCGTAACCGGTGAAACAGCTACCTATTCCTCTTACTACTGTTTTTCCCTCAGTTCCAAGAGTCTGGCTTTGTCCTGATCCGGTATTTCCTTTGGCTCCGTTAAGGGCTTCTGCACTTACGTTTAAGTTAATGTTCAATCCTTCGGCTAACCCAGAAACCTTTGCTGAAATTGTGTTGGTTTTTCCTTGTGATACAATAGATGAATAATTCAGGTAAAGTGCCGATTCGGAAGTTTGTGTAAAAGAAACACTGTTTCCTGCAAATTCAGGAGCCACTGCAGAAAAATCAACGGTTGTTCCGCTGTTGCCTGCTATATTTACCATTGCATGTGTAGGAATATTTATATTTAGACTGTGTGAAACTTCATCTTTGTCGTTACCTGAATTGTGGCCATTACCCATGGCGTTACTTGTTAATACACTAGAAAAGAATAAAATGATTGCTAATTTAATAGTTAAATTTTTCACGATGTTGTTGTTTATTTGTTTGTAATATTATTTCTTCAAAAAGCTATTGTATCCTTAGGGTCGGATACGCTCTTTAATAAACAACACAAATGCCAAAAACGACATACGTCTGAAATTCAGTAACTTGACTATCGTGCCAAAAGCAATACCGGTCCGCATGCGGGACAATATTTTATCATATGGGACAGATGATCTATATGGGACAGGGAGTGTGATGTGAAATATTCACTAGAAAAAGTCAGAAATCATTCTTGTGGAGATACAAAAAACATAAAAAGCCGATCCGTCAATTGACGAATCGGCTTCCAAAATATTTATCGCTTCTATTTAACTAGCCTTTAATCTTCTTATACCCGACTTCTCAAGTTCGTTCTCGGCATAATCTTTAGTGATGTGTAATTCTTCAATTTCTTCAGAAGGAGAATCAAACATGGCATCGTTCATAATATTCTCACAAATAGAACGAAGTCCCCTTGCTCCTAACTTAAATTCTATTGCCTTTTCAACAATATAATCCAGAGCATCATCATCGAATTTCAGGTTGATACCATCAATCTTGAAAAGCTTTTTATATTGTTTAATAACCGAATTCTTGGGTTCAGTTAAAATATTTCGAAGGGTTTCTTTATCTAGTGGATTCAGGTATGTCAGCACCGGTAAACGTCCGATAATTTCAGGTATTAATCCAAACGATTTTAAATCCTGTGGAGATACATATTGAAGCAGATTTTCACGTTCAATTCTATCAGCATCTTTTGCTGCGCTGTATCCGATAACTTTTGTATTTAACCTGTTCGCAATTTTTCGCTCAATACCATCGAAAGCACCTCCACATACAAACAAAATATTTTTGGTATCAACCGGTATTAATTTTTGTTCCGGATGTTTACGCCCTCCCTGTGGTGGAACGTTTACAATCGATCCTTCAAGTAATTTAAGTAGTCCTTGCTGAACACCTTCTCCTGAAACATCACGGGTAATAGAAGGATTATCGCTTTTTCGTGCTATTTTATCAATTTCATCCACGAAAACAATTCCACGCTCGGCGGCCTCCACGTTGTAGTCGGCAGCCTGTAATAAACGCGTAAGTAAACTTTCGATATCTTCTCCAACATATCCGGCTTCAGTAAGCACTGTTGCATCAACAATGGTAAACGGAACATGCAACATTCTGGCAATCGTTCTGGCCAGAAGAGTTTTTCCCGTACCTGTTTCGCCTACCAAAATAATATTCGATTTTTCAATCTCAGTCTCATCATCGTCAACCAGCTGGGTTAACCTTTTATAATGATTGTAAACAGAAACGGCGAGGATTTTTTTAGCCCTGTCTTGCCCAATCACATACTGATCAAGAAACTCTTTGATTTCTTTCGGCTTTAACAGTTGAATTCCGTCAAGATCGAAAGTATTTTTTGTTTTAATTTCTTCCTCAATAATCGAATGAGCCTGTTCAGCACAACGGTCGCAGATGTGTCCGTCAATCCCCGCGATCAGGAGGTTAACTTCCTTCTTTTCCCTTCCACAAAACGAACACTTATCCATCTTTTCTTTATTTGGCATTATTTGTTATTTCTAACTAAAATTTCATCAATCATACCATAATCCACTGCTTCCTCGGCTGTCATCCAGTAATCACGGTCTGAATCCTTTTCTATTTGCTCAAAGGTTTGTCCCGAGTGGTCAGCAAGGATTGTATATAATTCGTTTTTAATCTTTTTAATCTCACGTGCTGTAATTTCAATATCAGAAGCCTGCCCCTGGGCTCCACCCATAGGCTGGTGAATCATAATACGTGAGTGTTTTAATGCTGAGCGTTTTCCTTTTGCACCCGCAGTCATTAATACTGCGGCCATCGAAGCTGCCATTCCTGTACAGATTGTTGCCACATCGGCCGAGATGTATTGCATTGTATCGTAAATTCCTAAACCGGCATATACTGAACCACCCGGAGAATTAAAATAAATCTGAATATCTTTCGAAGGGTCTGTCGATTCTAGAAACAACAACTGAGCCTGAATAATATTTGCAACAGTATCGTCGATAGGCACTCCAAGAAATATAATACGATCCATCATTAACCGGGAAAAAACATCCATTGATGCAACGTTCAACTGACGCTCTTCGATAATGGTTGGAGAAATATAATTCCCGTATACAGAAGTGTACTTATCCATTGTTAGGCTGCTTATTCCGGCATGCCTTGTTGCATATTTTTTAAATTCGTTATGATCCATTTTTATTGTTTTCTATATAAAAAAATAACTTTGCGAATACGTTAAATCACGATTCACAAAGTTATAAAAAAGTTTATTGCTGAAACATTCAGCAAAATATTTTCACAATAATGAAACGCTGCTTACGCTTGTTTCATCATTTCATTAAATTCTTCTTGCGTTACTTCTTTCTCCTGAACAGTAACTTTTTCTTTAACGAGAGCAACTATTTTGTCTTCGGCAAGTTTACCATAAATGCGTTCTTTTTCTTCTTGTTTTTCTAACATCATATTTGCAAACGACTCCAGTTGTTCTTCAGGCACATCGTGAATTCCGTACTGTTGATACTGGGCTAAAGCCATTCTTTTTGCAAAATCAGCTGCTTCTTCAGGAGTTACCTGAAGTTCGTTTTCTTTTGCAATTGTATCTTTAATCAGCTGCCATTTAAAATCGCGAATAATTGCAGGAAAATCTTCTTCCAGTTTTTCTTCTGTTAATTCTTTGTTAGTTGCCAGTAACCAGCGTTTCAGAAATGCCTCAGGCAATTCAACTTCGGTTTTTTCAACCAGTGCGTCGCGGGTGTCTAATGCGAATTTATGTTCTGAAGAATACTCAAGGTTATTAGCAATTTCATCTTTAATTCTCGCTCTGAAATCGTCAATGGTCTTAACTTCAGTATCTTCGCCGTAAAGTTTTTTGAATAACTCTTCGTTCAGTTCAGCTTTTTCGTACTGAAGAATTTCAGTTACAGTAAATCTGAATTCGCTTTCAAGAGTTTCAACTTCTTCGGGTTTAATATTTAACATGTGCCCAACTTCATGGTTGTTTTCAAAAGCTTTTACAGGGTTGAAAACAATGATGTCGTCTTTTTTACAGCCAACGAATGAATTTTTAATTTCTTCATCTTTAATCATGTCTACTGCAAGCACAACTCCTTCCGGAGCAATTCCACCTTCAACATCGTTTCCTTCGGCATCGAGCTGAGCAAAATTACCGCGAACAGAACTATTGTCTTTTGCTTCTTCAACAGGAACGTTTTGTCCAAGTTGCGAAGCAGCCATGTCTTCCTGCTGCTGGATCATTTCGTCAGAAACGGCAATTTTATAATAGTCGTATTTGCTTTCCTTATCAAGCGTAACTTTAATTTCAGGAGCTAAAGCTACATCGAATACAAATTCGAAGTTTTCATCTTTCTCCCAGTCAATAGCTTTTTGTTTCTCTTCGTTTGGAAGTGGCTCGCCAAGGATCGGAAGTTTCTCATCAATCATATACTTCGACAGATTGTGCGACAAAACCTTGTTGACTTCTTCTACCAGTACTGCTGTGCCAAATCTTTTCTTAATTAATCCGGCAGGTACTTTCCCAGGACGAAATCCAGGGATGGTAGCTTTTTGTCGATAATCTTTTAAGACATCGGCAACTTGCTTTTCGTAATCAGCTTTTTCAATGGTAATGTTTATAATTCCATTTACTGCGTCGATGTTTTCTAAATCAATATTCATGATGATTAAAATTAAGTCTATGCCCTTAAATTAAATAACCGCCAGCGCTTGCTTTTATACAAGGCCAGCGGTCTTTTTCGAGTGCGGATGAAGGGACTCGAACCCCCACGCCATAAGGCACTAGATCCTAAGTCTAGCGCGTCTACCAATTCCGCCACATCCGCGAATTGCGGCGCAAAGATAAACAAAAATTGTTTATTGCAAATATTTTTCAATAAAAATATAGGAAGAGAGAAAAATTTGTAAAAAACGCTAGTATTTACTTATCCGATAAGTTGTTGCAAAAATCCATTTTGCCGAATGAATCGAAAATTAGCCCAAATGAACAATTGCAGATAAGTAATCTACCTCCATTCAACAATCGTTCCGCGGGTTTCATCCTGAAGTTCTTTCGGAACCGATTCCTTTATTTCTCTCCAAAGAAGGTTTATCAATTTGTGTTTGGCAAAATGCCTTGAATAAACCAAACTAACCTCGCGCAATGGTTTTATATTCGTGAAGTTTTTTACGTTATAAGCTCTTTTTTGCGACATAGTCGCTTTTGCCAGTTCAGGAATCAATGTGATTCCTCCTTCATGGTCTATAATATTCATCAGGGTTTCAAGCGATCCTGCTTCAAAATGGAATGGTAATTCGCTTTGCGTGGTTCCCAGATATGAGCACAAATTAATTACCTGATCGCGAAAACAATGCCCGTCGCTGAGCAACCATATTTCCGGCGTGGCTATATCTTTTAACGTTATTTCTTTTTGTGTATGCAACTTATGGCCGCTATTGGCATAAATAAGCATCTCTTCGTAAAAAACCGGTTTCTCAATAATCTTTTCTTCGTTAAGCGGTGTAACCAGAATACCAACATCGATTAAATCTTTGTTCAGAAGTTTAATAATATTTTCGGTAGTGGCCTCAACTACTTTTATAAAAATGTTGGGGTACTTCTTTTTGTAATTACCCACAAAAATAGGAAGCAGATAAGGAGCCAGCGTTGGAATGATACCGATTCGTAACATCCCGGAAACCTGATTTTTATGGTCTTTAACAATGTTGTTTATTTCTTCCGACTGTTTTAAAACTACACGAGCCTGTTCAATAATCCGTACTCCAACGTCGGTTGGTATCAGCGGCTGTTTGCTCCTGTCGAAAATGATAATTTCAAGATCTTCCTCCAGCTTTTTTATTTGCATCGAAAGCGTTGGCTGGGTAATAAAACATGCTTCTGCAGCTTTACCAAAATGCCTGTATGTATCAACGGCAACAATATACTCCAATTGGGTTAGGGTGATCATGGCGCGTAATGATTTTTTTCTTAAAAATAGAAAAAATCTATCAATCCCGATGTTCTTTTTCCATTAATTCTTTTTTGTAAAATGAATTGAATGATAAGCTTGGTATTTTAGCTGCTCACCTGCCGATACCACTCAAATGCAGCAACTGAAAGTGCATTGGAGATATTTAACGATTTGCATCCACCCGGCATCGGTATATATACCTTGTTTCTACTTTGTTTTATAATGTGTTGTGGCAGACCAAAAGATTCGCTTCCGGCCAGCAGAATTATTTTTTTCGGAAGTGTCGTTTTATAAATATTCGTTGCTCCATCACAGGTTTCGAGTATAGTTAATTCGAAATCAGTTTTTAAAAATTGTTCGAAATCGGTTTCCGAAATAAAACTCCATTTCATCTGGTCGAATGAGAAACCGGCTGTTTTTTTTATTTTTGATTCACGGTGAACCTCATGTTCTTTAATAAACAATGCCTCGGCAGCTCCCAGGTTATGAGCTAAACGTATAATCTTACCGATATTCTCAGGATTGCTCAATTTCCAGGCGGCAATAATTATCTGGCAGTCATCAGGAAAATGTTCCTGATTGTGTTGTTTGAAAAAATCAACAGAATTTGTGTTTATCATGCGTTTCTGTTTTTCTTGATTTTTGATTAAAATGCTACTTTTGTACAAAATAATAGAGTTGAAACGAACATTACAAAATTTTTATCAAACAGGGTAATGTTGATGCATCGCTCAGACAATTAAAAATACGAGGTTTACAAAAGAGATTTTTCAATCGCAGAGTAACGTCGTAATACGATTTTTATAGAATTTAATCAATTATAAAGGATGAGACTTTCCATTCAGTACATATTAATTTTGTTGACTGCTCTTTTGGTGGCTTGCGGACCTTCTGATGAAGACAAGGCAAGGGTTAAGCTGGAACATGCGAAAAATTTATTGCTTAAAAGCGATACCACTGCCGCTATATTACAATTAGACAGTATTCCCAAACTTTACCCCGAAGCGGTTTACTCAGCAAATGCGGCCAAAAACCTTTTAAAAGATGTTCGTATCGAACTGATGCAACGAAAGGAATCCGAGCTGGACAGTACTAAGATCAGGATTGCAGAGTTGGAAAAGTCTTTTGTAAAAGAAAAAACAGAATTCGACAGGTACACACAATATATTCATAAACGCCAAACCTTTAAACGTGCCTGGGACCGTTCTTATATACAAGTGCACTTAAACGAACGTGGCGAAATATATTTAAGCAGTAATTATTATGGTGAAAACTGGCTCGATCATACCGGACTTCGCGTGTATGACCAGGGCGATGATGCCAAAACCGCAGAGATTCCGATAGGGTCTGTTGATAATCATCGTAGTGATTTTATGGAGTCCAAATGGGAAAAAGTTTCCTATCGTAATGGCAAAGACAATGGCGTAATTGAATTTATTGCCAATAATGTAGACCGAAATTTAAAGGCAGTATTCCTTGGTAACGAGTACTATTATATCATCCTGGAAACTTACGATAAAGAAGCCGTTCGCGATGCACTGGCCCTTTCGAAGGCGATTAAAAAATCAAGAAAGCTGGAAGCCGAAATAAAAGGTTTGCAAAAGAATCTGAGTATTCAGTAGGCCTTGCTCATTTTTAAGCCTTGACTTTAATTCCTGAAAATTTATCATTTAGACCTACCCTTTATTTCAATTTAGGATTTAATGACGCACATCTTCGCTGTGATTAATTTGTAAGCGAGTCGATATTGAAATTAATTTTTATCAACGTGTGGAAATTTACCGACAAGAGATCTATCTTTTGGGGAAATCGTTTTTTTAGCTTTTCCGTTTAATCTTAAGTTTCTGTCCGATATAAAGTCCCCGGTCGTTTTTAAGATTGTTTAAGCGCATAAGTTCATCTGAAGAAATTCCTGCATATTTCTGAGCAATATCCCAAAGCGTATCTCCGCGGCGCACTGTATAATACTCAAAATTAGGATCAAGAGGTTTTGCTTCAACCTTTTTAGCCGGTGTTGACGACTTTCCAATGGAAGATTGCTTCTGGGCAAAGGTCATTGTATTAACCTTTTCGTATTTGCCTTTATCTTTTTCAGGGACGTAAATGGCAAGTTTTTGGCCAACACGAATCATATCGCGATGTATATTGTTCCAGTAACGCAAATCTGAAGTGCGAACCTTATACCACGATGAAATGTACCCAACGTTGTCGCCCTGTTTTACCGTGTAAAGTACTTTTGTTTTTCCCTTTATATCAACCGGTGTAAAGTACGAACTGCTACTTGTTGTCGGATTTACCAGGGTGTTATTCGGGAAGTACTTATCTCGTTCGTAAGCAAAAACAGCCGTATCTGCATCAATAAATTGCATGATGTTTCTTTGAGGTAACACCAATGGATATGGTTTATTCTTTTTTGCGGGAATAACATCGCGGCGATACATCGGATTCAATGCCCGAAGTTGTTCTTTGTCGATATCCACTTTTGCTGTAATCTGGTTAAAATGGAGGTAATCGTTTACAAAAATCGTATCAACGGAAAGCTCAATTTCCGGATATCGTGGAATTAAAAGATGTTCTTTATAGTATTCGAAAGTATAAGTGGCAGCAATAAACGCGGGAACGTAACCTCTTGTTTCGCGGGGTAAACGATAATAAATTTCCCAGTAATTGGTTTTGCCGCCCGAGCGTCTGATTGCTTTATTTACATTTCCCGGACCGCAGTTGTAGGCAGCAATGGCTAAATACCAATCACCATAAATATCGTAAAGCTTTTTAAGATACCTTGCTGCAGCATCCGTTGATTTAATCGGATCCCGACGTTCATCAACAAAGGAGGTAATCTCCAGCTTCATATTTTTTGCTGTGCCATACATAAATTGCCATAATCCATTTGCGCCTGCTCTTGAGCGTGCTACCGGATTAAGCGCCGATTCAATAATTGCAACATATTTAATTTCCAACGGCAAATCGTATTTGTCGAGGGCTTCTTCGAAAATCGGGAAATAATAAGCCGATAATCCCAGCATAATTTCAACAAGGTCGCGACGTTTTTCGGTGTACATTTTTATGTAGTTTTTTACAACCTTATTGTAGGTGAGGTCAACTACCTGCTCAATGTCTTGTAACCGTTGAATATATACAGAATCGGGTAAATCTTTTGGGTAGTCTATTAAATTTACCTCGGAGGTATCGAAAGAAAAACGGTTTTTAGTATCCCACGAATTCAGCAAACTATCCATCTGGTCAGAAAAAATGCTGTTTAGTTTGTCATCCAATTCGATTTCTTCTGTCAACGTTGAATCGTCTTCTGAAATTGTATCACAAACAACTAAATCAGTATAATCAAGAATAGAGTCTATTACAGGAATAGAATCCTGGGCTTTCCCAATTAAAGAAAAGTATAAAATGAAGATATAGGTGAATAGTAGATATTTGTAATTCATAATAAGCTAAAAGGTGAAAGAACAACTAATCCCATAGATTGGCGCCCTATTAAAAAGTTGCATAGTAGGCTGCCAGTTCATCGACAGGTCTTCACTCATATCGAAATCGAAAAAGTGTGCATCTACGCTGGCATCAATAATATTTAAGCCATAAAAACCAACCATACAGATAATCAGCAGATCGCGGTTTCTCCTGTAATATTCCTGCTGTTTGTTAAGTGCCGATGCAAAATTATTAAACTCTGTAACATTGTCCAGATCGTAATAATCCGACGCATCCAGATCTAGATACGAATCAGTATTCGGATCGGAATCGGTTAAATCACTATAAGCATTTCTCATTGTTCGATAGTGATTATTATTCCAGCCAATAAAGTACCCGATAGAACCGAAACCGGCATAAACAATTGGTATTTTCCAGTATTTTTTATTATAAGCCTGACCCAATCCTGGCAAAATTGCGGAATAGATTGTTGCTTTATGTGGCGAATGTTTAACCTCTGCTTTGTCTTCTACTTCAACATTTACAGTTTTTGTAGAGTCGACAACCAGGTTTTGCCCATTCATGCTTAATCCGGCAAAAAGCAGGATTAAACTCAATATAGTTTTAGAAAATAATCTTCCTTGAATCACACTAAAAATTTTGCGCAAAAATAGAAAATACACTCGTTCTTCGTGTGGTTGTTATGTTTTATTTTTGATTTTCAATTATTTTAACAATTCTTTCAAGGTCTTTTTCCGATTTAAAAGGGATGGTAATTTTGCCTTTTCCTTTTTCATTCATCGAAAAATCGATCCGGGTACTGAAGATATTGTCGAGCTGATTTTTTATTACCTGAAACTCATTCGGGAACTTGCTTTTTGGAGTTTTTGATGAGACTTTCCCTTCCTGAACATTTAAATCGCGAACAATCTCTTCCACTTTTCGAACCGAAAAGCCATGTTTGATTGTTTGAGAAAAAATCATGATTTGAGTGTCAGGATCTTCAATGTTGATAATGGCGCGGGCATGTCCCATCGAAATTTGTTTTTCGATGAGCCCTTTCTGAATAACCGCCGGAAGTTTCAGCAAACGAAGGTAATTGGCTATGGTTGAACGTTTTTTACCAACGCGCGAACTTAATTCCTCCTGGGTGTATTCCAGCTCGTCCATCAATCGTTGATAGCTAAGTGCAATTTCAATTGAATCGAGGTCTTCACGCTGAATGTTCTCAACAAGAGCCATTTCCAGCATGCCGTCGTCTTTTGCTTTACGAACGTAAGCTGGTATTTTGTTCAGACCTGCCATTTGAGAGGCTCTGAAACGACGCTCTCCGGCAATGATCTGGTATTTATTTTCTGATACTTTTCGCAGAGTGATGGGTTGAATCAGCCCAATTTCTTTTATCGAAGCAGATAGTTCAGACAGGGCCTCTTCGTCGAATTTAGATCGGGGCTGAAAAGGATTTGCCTCAATCTTGCTGAGTTCAATCTCGTCGATTCCGGCGCTTTGGTGTATTTTTTCGGCATCGTCGATTAGCGCGCCTAATCCTCTTCCCAGTGCATTCCTTTTAACCATCATAAAATTCCCTTAATTAATAATTACATTGTCTTTTTCTTTCGACATTTGAGTCATGTCGTTTCTCTGCAAAATTTCGCGGGCAAGGTTCATATGATTGATGGCTCCTTTCGAGCTTGCATCGTATAATACAACCGGTTTACCGTAGCTGGGAGCCTCACTCAGTTTAATGTTTCGTTGAATTACAGTATCGAATACCATTTCCTGGAAGTGATGTTTTACTTCTTCGTAAACCTGGTTCGAGAGGTTTAACCTTCCATCAAACATGGTAAGAAGGAAACCTTCTATTTCCAGTTCCGGATTCAAACGGTTCTGAATAATTTTAATGGTATTTAAAAGTTTGCCCAAACCTTCAAGGGCAAAATACTCGCATTGAACAGGAATAATAACCGAGTCGGATGCAGTAAGCGCATTAACGGTAATTAAACCCAACGACGGAGAACAGTCTATGAATATAAAATCATAAATTTCTTTCAGGCCTTCAAGTGAATGTTTCATTACCTTCTCACGATTGGGAAGGTTCAACATTTCAATTTCAGCTCCAACCAAATCAATATGCGACGGGATAAGATCCAGGTTTTCTATTTCAGATTTAAGGATTGCCTTGTCTGCTTCAATTTCATTGACAATACATTCGTATATACTTGCCTGAACATTGTTTACATCGAAACCCAACCCGGAAGTTGCATTAGCCTGCGGATCGGCGTCAATAATTAAAACCTTTTGCTCTAAAACAGCAAGGCTGGCAGCTAAATTAATAGTAGTTGTTGTTTTTCCAACTCCACCTTTTTGATTAGCTAAAGAAATAATTTTTCCCATTAGTGCGTCGTATTTTTATTGATGGTTTCAAAGTTAACAATTTACCCTAAACCGCATTCTTTTTTTTTCATACGGAGAGGAGACTTAAAGATTAAATACTTGGGATTGAACTATAAAGAGAGCGAAATTTTTTGAGATTTCATTTCCTTTTTCAGCCGTTTCCTGTCGATTGGCACAACTCCCAGCTCTTCGCAAACCAAACCTCCTGCCAAGTTCGACATTAAGGCCATAATTTTTGGAGGCAGGCCGGCAGCCATGGCTAAACTGGCAACACTTATAACAGTATCGCCGGCACCCGACACATCGGCTATCAACCTTATTACAACCGGATAGTATTGCTCTTTTACACCGTTACTTATAAATACACCTAACTCAGAGAGTGTGATGAATATTAATTTTAGATTTTGTTTTTCCTTGAATTCGCAGGACACTCTTTTGAGTGATTCCAAATCTCCTTTAACAATGTTTGATCCTGTGCCATCAACAAACTCTTTAAAGTTCGGTTTAAACAACGAAACATTCTTATAATTCTTAAAGTTCCTTTTTTTAGGATCAACAGCTGTGGGAATACCTTTTTCTCTGGCGAAACTATTAATGGTTTCGAAAAGGCTTGGTGTTACAACTCCTTTGTCGTAATCCACAAAAATAATCACATCGATATGATTGCTGTTTATCTCTTCGATAATGGCATCAGTCAGCCATTTTTCAACATCGGGAGAGATATAGGTATCTGTTTCTTCATCAACCCTTACAATATGTTTGCCCCCGCTTATTATCCGGTTTTTTACAGTGGTATTCCTGTTCGAATCGACATAAATTCCTTTTCGCGAAAGTTCTCTTTTTTCAAGAAGCTGTTCAAATTCTTTCCCTATTTCATCGTCACCAATTACCGAAAAAAGGATTGGAGTAGCACCCAGCGCCTGCAGGTTTCGCGAAACGTTGGCTGCACCACCCAGACGATTTTCACGTCTGGTAACAGCAACAATAGGTACCGGAGCTTCAGGAGATAAGCGATCTACTTTTCCCCATAAATATGTATCAACCATGGCATCGCCAATAACAATGGCCCGCATTTGGCTAAACTTCTCGAATATTTGATTTACGTCTTTCGTCTCCAACTGTACTGCAGTGTTAAAGACGCAAAGCTACTAAAAAAAGTACGGTAGAAAAATGTCAGAAACAAAATTCTGACCTTGATTCTTATCTTGATTCACTATTGAGGATCAACATCAATGTTAATCATGCAGTTACTGTTGTCGGGTTGTTGCCGAACTTCTTTAACATCGGTCAATATTTCTTGTTTTATTGCATCGAGATTTAATTTCTTATCAATCTTCAGCCAGATCTCTTTCTGATGCCACAATTGAATTTTGCTGATGAGAGGAAACTCCGGCCCCATGATAATTAATTGTCGGTTTTTTCTCAGAAGAGCAGCAAGGTTGTTAGCCACCCGGTTTACCGTGTCGAAATTTTTGTGTTTTATCACAATTTTTATGAGCCTGAAAAAAGGCGGATATTTAAACAGATTACGTTCCTCGAATTGGGTTTGCAATGCTTTTTCAAAGTCTTGTTCTTTGATCATTTCAATCAGAGGATGCTCGGGTTGTGAAGTTTGAATGACCACTTTCCCTCTTTTATGTTTCCGCCCGGCGCGCCCTGCCACCTGCGAAATCAACTGGTATGCACGCTCGTGTGCTCTGAAGTCGGGAAAATTTATCAGGTTATCGGCATTCAGAATTCCAACCACGCTAACATGTTCAAAATCGAGTCCTTTTGTCACCATTTGTGTCCCGATCAGAATATCGGTTTTCCCTTCTTCCAGTTTGCGAACAATATTGGCAATGGCATTTTTCCCTTGAGTGGTGTCCAAATCCATCCGCCCAACGTTGGCATTCCTGAAAAGTTGTTTTATTTCGTCCTCGATTTTTTCGGTACCAAAACCACGTGTTTTTATTTCGGGCGAACCGCAATGATCGCATCTGTCGGGCAACTGATAACTGTACCCGCAATAGTGGCAACTAAGCCTTTTTTTATATTTGTGATAAGTTAAACTAACATCGCAATTTTTACATTTTGGGATGTGTCCACAAGTAAAACATTCAACAAAGGGAGAATACCCCCGGCGATTCTGGAATAAAATTACCTGCTCTTTTTTTTCAAGCGCCTCTTCCATCAATTCGTACAATTCAGGCGTCAGGATCGAACGCATTTCTTTTCGTTTGTAAGCCTTTTTTATGTCGGAGACAATAACCTTGGGAAGTTCCATTTCCGAATGGCGTTTAAAAAGGTTGACTAACGCATATTTTCCAGTCAGTACGTTGTAGTACGATTCCAGCGATGGTGTTGCAGATCCGAGCAGCACTTTTGCATTGTTTTGTAATCCCAGTATTACGGCCATATCGCGGGCATTGTAACGCGGTGCCGGATCGAATTGTTTGAATGAATTTTCGTGTTCTTCGTCAACCACAACCAGTCCTAATTTCGAGAAAGGTAAAAACACTGCCGAGCGGGCACCTAAAATCACCTGGTAACCTTTCGACGGATCCTTTTGAAACTCCAGCACTTTTTCCCAAATCTCGACCCGTTCCTGGCTGTTCAGGCGCGAATGATAAATACCAACTTTATGACCAAAAACATTTTTTAAGCGCTGAACAATCTGAGTAGTCAATGCGATCTCCGGTACAAGATACAATGCCTGTTCTCCCTTTTTGAGTATCTCGTCGATCAGGTGGATATATATTTCCGTTTTTCCGCTGGCTGTAATGCCGTGGATCAGGGCCACCTGTTTGCTTTCGAATTCGTTTTTTATCTGGGTAAGCGCCTTTGCCTGATAAGAGTTTAGCATATTGATACTTACCTGTTCTGTTTTTTCTTCTTCAATACGTGAAATTTGTTTTTGAAACAGTACCACGAACTTTTTATTGGCCAGTTCTTTTAAAATCGACGATGAAAAATTGGTATGATCCAGAAGCTCTTTTTTTGAAATCTCAGGTTTCTGGTCGGATTCAAAAGCATGTATCCGCTCAAGGAAATGCAGGAGCAACTGTTGCTGTTTTTTTGCCCGAACCAGGTCATCAATACGTCCGCTCAATGCTTTTTCATCTTTGATGTCGGGGTGCAGCTTTACAAAGGTTTCTGTTTTGGGTTTGTATTTCTGATTTACTTTTTCTTCAAGGTAAACCAGTTTTTTCTTCATTAACGATTTTAGTGCTGCATACGAAAAGGAGCTTCCCAATTTATGCTCGATTTCTGATAGAAAAAGCACTTCCTGTTCTGCCAGGTTTAAAATCTGTTCTTCACTTGTTGAAAGATGTGTTTGTACATCGACACCACTGGGGAACACCCTTGTTTTACTTTCCAGTTTTAGTCCGGTTGGCAGGGCTGCCCTGAAAACATCGCCAAGTGTACAGCAATAATATTTGGCAATCCAGTGCCACAACTGAAAGTTTTGAGGCAAAACGATCGGATGCTCATCCAGCACCTGCTGTATTTCTTTGATATCAACTCCTTCGGGTCTGGAATCTGAAACAGACGTAACCAAAGCCGCATACATTTTCTTCTTCCCGAACTGAACAATAACACGCTTGCCCGGAGCAATATTGTTCACAAGCGATTGCGGCACTTTGTAAGTGTAAGCATCGTGTAACGACAAAGGCAATATTACTTGTGCATAATGTTCCTGCATTCAGAAAGAAAATTTTGTATTGAGACCGTTTAAAAGTAACTGAAAAAAACGAATCAGGATCCTTTTCAGAAAGATTAAAAGTTGGCAGCTATCCAATCGGCAACCTCATCCATCAGCCAGTTGGGCGTAGAAGTTGCTCCGCATATTCCCACCGATTCCACGTTGTTAAACCAATCCTTTTTTATATCAGAAGTGGACGAAATGCGGTACGATTCCGGATTAACTTCTTTGCAAATAGAAAACAGGTATTTCCCGTTGGAGCTTTTTTGGCCGGCAACAAAAAGAATAAGGTCGTATTTTGTTGCAAACTTTTTTAGGTTCGGCACACGGTTCGATACCTGCCGGCAAATGGTGTCTTTTATTTCAACAGGCACTCCCGGATGAATTCTTTCCTTAACCAGGGCAGCAATTTCATTAAAATCTTCAACCTTTTTGGTGGTTTGAGAATACATCAAAACGGGGCGGCTCATGTCTATTTTGTCAACATCCTCAATGCTTTCTACAATAATGGCATTGTAGTTAGTTTGCCCGTTTAACCCGATAACTTCGGCATGTCCCTCTTTCCCGAACAGAACCACCTGCACTGCACGATCTTTATTTTCTTTATACGATTTCTTTATTTTTTTCTGTAAGGTAAGTACCACCGGGCAGGTAGCATCAATAAGTTCAATATTGTTGTTGCGGGCGTACTCATATGTTTCGGGAGGTTCACCATGTGCTCGAATAAGCACTTTGCAATCTTTTAAAGTAAAATATTCCTCTTTTGAAATTGATTTTAAACCCATTCTTTCAAGACGTGTCACCTCCATCCCATTATGAACAATGTCGCCCAAACAGTAAAGCTGCTTCGATTTTTTTACTTCATCCTCCGCCTTCTTAATAGCGTTTATCACCCCAAAACAAAATCCCGACCTTTTATCAATCTCAACATTCATTTTTCTTCGGTTAGTTCTTTCACTTTTGAAATAGCCCAATCCAGTTGTTGCTCCCTGTTTAGGTTACTGTTGTCAAGGATCAGTGCATCGTCGGCTTTTTTTAAGGGGCTGACTGCTCTTGTTGAGTCAATTTTGTCGCGCCCCTGAACGTTGGCTAATATATCTTCGAAGTTTACTTTGTCTCCCTTTTCAGTGAGTTCCAGGTAGCGCCTCTGAGCCCGGATTTCGGGTGAGGCAGTCATAAATATTTTCAACTCAGCGTCGGGAAAAACCACGGTGCCAATATCGCGGCCATCCATAACAATTCCTTTGTTTTTTCCGTTTTCGCGTTGCTGGCGCACCATTTCGCTACGTACTTCGGCAATGGTGCTAATGGGGCTTACATTCTCAGAAACTTCGAGCTGGCGAATTTCGTCTTCTACATTTTCACCGTTTAAAAAGGTGGTATTTTTCCCGAGTTCTTCATTCCATTTAAATGTAATTTTTATGTCTTTCAACCCGGCAATAACTTTTTCGGTATCAGGAATTCTATTTTTGATCCAGCCGTTGCGCAAAGCCACCAGGGTAACCACCCGGTACATGGCGCCACTGTCGATATAAATATAACCGAGCTTTTGTGCCAGCGATTTTGCCACAGTGCTTTTCCCACACGAAGAATGGCCATCGATAGCAATTGTAATTTTTTTGCTGCTCATTTTCTATTCTGAATTTGAAACAAAGATGGGGAAATTTATTTTTTGGTTAATGGATAAACCTTCAATTTTGTTGCAACTCTCTTTTCTAAATTCTTTTGGTCCGAAGTCCGAAGTCGGAAGACCGAAGAGATTTTCCAGTCAATCAGTTTTGCTTTTTCCTGATGAATTCAGACGAATCAAACTGTACAGAAAGGACAAAGGAAAAAACGATTGTCTTTTTTTAGAAATTATCATTCAGGTTAATGGCAAGCGAGAACAGGTTGGAAGAGCCGGCCAGGTGAAATCTCGAGATTCCGTAGTCGAGCCTGAATCGTTTTATTTTTATCCCGAAGCCGGCCGAAAATCCTACAACAGAACCTTTATCGTCGAATTTTAATTCCTGTCGGCGCTGATAATTATACCCGGCCCTGATTATAAAGTTCTCTGACGGGAGCAGTTCAACGCCCAAAACCACATGTCGCATGCTTTGTTTCAGGAAGCTTTCTTTTCGTTCGTAGATGGCTTCTGTCGAGAAATCAATATCGTCTTCGTTATTGGCCAGATCCCAGTGATTCAGGTGTTGCATGGTGGCCGAGAAAACAATTGGCGCATGACTCAGCTTCTGACTGAATCCCACCTGAAGATTCAAAGGAATTGGCTCGTAATTACCGTTGTCGTAATAGGTTGTAATTTGTGTTCCCACATTTCGGGCCACCGCAGCTACCGTAGTCCTGCCATTTTTAAACGTGTAATTCAGCCCAAAATCAGCTGCAATTCCAAACGACTGGTATCTTTCAAACGAAGAAAGAATGGGTTTTAAATTTACTCCGTAGTTGATTCCTTTATAATTGTTCGAATAGATAATATTCAGTGCATATTCGGCAGCTTTAAAAGTGCTCCCGGTAAGTTCGCCGGTTTCGGTTGCTTCGTCGAAATTACCATAATTTATATAGTGCATGCCCAGTGCAAAGTTCCCAATACCTTCGTACGACCGGGCATACGATGCGTAACCATAATTTATATCGGTAAGATAATTCACATAGTTAACCAGAACCCGGTTACTCATTTCGGGGTGAAGCGTTGACGGATTTGTGTACGGAAGATTCAAGTCGGCAGAATCCTGAATGGCGATTTGAGTTCCTCCCAGTGCAGCCATGCGCGCCGAGTTGGTAAGCTCAAGAAACTCGTAAGTGTATTCACCTCCAATTTGTGCTTTTCCGGTTAAAATCAAGAAACTGAATAAAAGTATAAGGTATATTTTTCGCCTCATTCGCGATTCTAATTTTCAGTAAAACGCCAAAGGTATTTAATTATTATTACTGAGGGAATTTTCCGGCAAAATATTGAGGGCTGGATGCTGGATGAGCTTGATATTGGATTTTGGATGCTGGATCACCTGTTGACTTTTCGTTCACCGTGTGAATCGATAGTTACCATATGATTTTTATTCTTTACAAACTTCCCTTAAAATCCCATGGCTCTTTTTATTACGGTCATATCTTCTTCCGAAGTCAGCATTTTTAATAATTGGAATGCAACTTTGGGAGCTGTCTCCGGGCAATAAGATGTTATAACATTATCGTCAACTACAACCGGCTCGTTCACAACATTAACTCCAAATTCTTTCAGTTTATTTTGATAATATCCGTCTTTTAAGTGGTAAGTGGTTGCTTTCCTGTTTTTAAGAATTCCACTTTTTGCCAAAGGGAATGCCCCGGAACAAACTGATGCAATGATTTTACCCTTTGCATTAAATTCCTGAATTAATTTTAAAAACTTTTCGTGGTATGCTTCTTCATAATAACCAAATTCGCCAAATCCTCCGGGTATTGCCAGGGCGTCGTAATCATTTACGTTTATTTCTTCAATAGTTTTATCTACCAGAACAGGTACATTAAACGTGCTTATAACTTTATCGGTAAAACCACAGGTGTCAACCAACAAATCGTGCCCGTAATCAACCCTGGCCCAGCCAAGTACATCAATAAAAACACAAAATTCCATCGTTTCAAATGCTTTTGCCAGAAACACCAATACTTTCATTTTTTGTTTACTTTTTTAAATTATCAATCTGTTTATATTTTTTTTCGTTTTGCTATTCTCCGCTGGTTCCGATCTGTAATCGGGACCTTTTTGTTACATACAAAAAAAATGCTGTCTTAGCTTTTTTCAGCCTTGCAGTCTGAGGCACGATTTACAAAATCGCGCCAGCAGGAGTTATGCACTGTTTTTTATATTCTTTCATTTTTGTTAAGTAATTTATTAATCAAAGTAGTATCTAGTCCAATGAGGTCTAAAACACAGCAAATTAGTAAACATCGCAATCGTCTTGATAAGAAATACAATTCTTTACCCTGAAGCACAAAATCGTTTTTGTCGAAGAAATGAGAATAATAATTGCGAGAGCTTACAACATGCTTTAAATTAATTGGAGTCTTGCTGATTTTATCAATTCCACTAAATGTATTAATTAGCTCATTCAACCTAAGTTTTAATTCACTTTCATTTTTAGGGACTTTAATTTTCTTTTTTATAAATCTGCGGTGATACCCCTCCAATGATTGAACGAGAATCAAAAAGTCAAGACTTGAAAAAACTCTTTTATATTTTATACTATCAATAAGATGATTTCTAATTGGTGCGAATTCTGATTTGAATTCATACCACTTTTTGATAATATCATGAAATTCATCTTTAATATCAATATGTTTAAAAAGGTAGTAAATAGAGTCATTTGCTCTTTGTTCTTCTTTTTCCTCTATAAAATTAAAATGAATCTTTTTAAATATCTTTTCTCCATCTTTTAGTTCTTGGAATTCACAATTATCAAACAACGTAAGTTGAATATAGGAAATTGAAGTTAGAGTAGCCAACGATAAAAATTGTTTGAATATTTCAACCTTATTTAAAAGCTCAATAAATGATTGTTTTGAATTTTTATGTAAAATTTCAAGAATGGTATTTTGTGTTAAATCAAATTTGGACCAATTAGGATTTGTTGTAAAATTACCAACCCCTGATATTTTTATAATATAATCTGTGTCAATCTCAATTGTATCTTCCCATGAATCATCGCTATTCATTGAAACTACAGTTTCGCCAAGAGTTCCTTTTTCAGCAAGTTTGATTGTATTTCTTATCAATCCAGATGGATACCAGTCGTATAAGGCAGTTAAATCTACCATTAATCTATTGAATGTTAATTCGGAAATTGAAGAAAGATGTTTGCCATTTATAAAGTATCGGCAATTATAGTTTGTAATGTGAAATTCACTAGGGAAATTTACACTGCTATAACCATTGCAGTGTAGCAAGCTAATCTTTTCATTTTTATTAGTAATACCAAGAATAATTTCCGCACTCTTTTTAGTAAATATTTCTTTTAAATCCGTCTCAAACCCACCAATAAGCTCTAGTCTAATTTTTTGATTTGGTTCAAAATATAATATTCCTGGAATGCGATTGTCTGGTGTTTTGGGTAAGAACCAATATCCTTTATGTTCTTCCTTTTTTGTCATATTTTACTTACAGGTGGATTCATTTAAACTTGTGCATAATGGAGATATAAAAACACCTATTATATTAATATTTTTCATTTTCGGTAAGGCGATCATCGTATTGGTGGCTTTCTGCGTTCTAAAAGTAAACATAAATCGCTAATTATCATAAAACAGGTTTGCGAATCATTTAGTAGAATTAAAAATCGTGTGTTGGTTTTTGATGATGCCGGCGACATCACATGTTTATAGCAAATTGCCAATTAAAATAATTCTTTTGCACCGCGGCTTTAGCCCGGTGATTCTGTGTACAATGAACAAAAGGCTTTAGCCAGTAATTTTGAATCATTAAACGCTAAAGCCTTCTCCATATTTTTCTTCGCAATCACCGCCCTGAAGGACGGTGCAAAACAGAGAAACAATTACACAGAACCATTTTGGGTTAAAAAAGCGGGTTCACGCAAAGGCCGCAAAGATTTTCGCAAAAGCGCAAAGTTCAATATTCTTGAAAACCACACTTTGCGTGCTTTGCATTTTTAAGTTTCGCGCTCTTTGCGTGAAACATTTTAAGCCGAACACAAGTTAAAATGTCTTCTTCTTCAATTCTTCAAAAACTTCAAAAACAACGGGGCAGGTTTCGCAATTTTTAAACGACAGATCGAGTATTTGGTAAAATCGTTTGCGGTCGGTGTGCGGATATTCGCGGCAGGCTTTGGGACGGCTCTCGTAAACTATGCAATAGTTATCGGGCAAAAGAAAAGGGCACGGATGCTCTTTGAATACGTAATCACCGTCTTCGTCAACCTGGATATACTGATCCATAAAATCAGTCACCTTCATTTTTAGATGTTTAGCCAGGCGTTCAATATCTTTGTCAAACAACCGGGGACCGATTGTTTTGCAACAATTGGCACAATCGAGGCAATCGAAATTATCAAAAGCCTCATCGTGCAGATCGTGAACCACGTCGTCGAGTTTTTTGGGCTTTTTCTTTTTCAGCTTCTTCAGGAATGTCGATGTTTCTGCCCTGCTTTTATCGGTGAGGAGCTTTAATTCTTCCGGTGTTTTATATTCGATATTCATACCTACTTACTACTTACGACTTGCTACTTACGACTTATTACTTATTACTTCCGATGTACTTCCACTATTTTGCGTCTGCCGTTAGTGTCTTTTTTGTTGAGTTGCGAAAGGAACAAGCCTGCAACAACAACTATTATTCCTGCTATTTTTTGAGATCCCAATTCATCATTCAAAATAAAAAATGCGAGAATGGCCACAAAAACCGGGATCAGGTTGATAAACGTATTTGTACGTGTAACTCCTATTTGCCGAACACTTTGCGTAAAGAATACAAACGCCAGTGTCGACGAAAAAACAGCCAGCAAAATTATGGCCCTGAATGCCTGCGGGTGAAAAGGTGTTTGTACAAAATCTTTTAAATCGAGAACCAGCCAGATGGGCAAAAACAATAGCAAGCCAATCAGGTTCTGGTATGCAATTATTGTAAGGGTGTTGTATCGGTGAGCAAGGCTTTTCAATACAATAGAGTAAGCAATAGCAGCAATAACTGCCATCGACTCAAGCCCAACGCCAAGTGGATTTGCGTCGAACCGAAAGCTTCCGTTCAGTACTACCATTCCAACTCCGATAAATGAAAAAAGCAGGCCGATCATGTTCATTGGCCGTACCTTTTCGTTATGATAATACCACGCAGCAACAGGAGTTAAAACCGGCACAGTTGCTACAATTACTGCAGCTACAGTAGACGAAACATATTGTAAACCATAACTTTCTCCAAGAAAATAAATAAAAGGCTCGAAAAAGGCCATCAGAAAAAACAGTTTAAAATCTTTCCTGTCGGGTTTCTGAAGACGTTTTAATAACCATGCAATCAGAAAAATCAGCCCGGCAGAAATAGTAATCCTGAATAACACAACTGTAATGGGTTTGTAGGCAATAAAAGCAATTTTAAACCAAACAAACGAGAAGCCCCAAAAAAATGCAGCTCCCAATCCCGTAACAATGGCTAAAAAATCTTTGTTCCTCATTCTGAAAATTTGAAGCAACAAAAATAATGATTCTGAGATACAGGCCGGTGGGAATATTAACAGAAAAAAACTCCATATTTGTATTTTATTATTTAACAATTTAAAATTTCACCTAAAACCAAGTAAAATGACTTTAAAGAAATTGAGTTTAAGAACCTTTGCAGCCCTTGTGGTTGCCGCATTAATGACACAGGGATTTATGGCATGTAATTCAGCTCCCAAAAAGGCAGAAGAAAAAAAAGCAGAAGTAGCAAAAGATATTTTTATTGGCCTGCAGTTGTATTCGGTACGTGACGATATGAATAAGGATGTTCCCGGCACCGTAAAAGCTGTTGGCGAAATGGGCTATAAATATGTTGAAACAGCCGGTTATGCCGATGGAAAAATTTACGGAATGGATCCGGTAGAATTTAAAAACCTTTGCGAGAGTAACGGTCTCCAGGTTCTTGGTGCACATACAGGACAGGCAGTTCCAACAAAAGAGAACTGGGATGAAACAATGGCATGGTGGGATACTTGTATTGCAGCCCAAAAAGCAGCCGGAGTAAAATGGATCGTTCAGCCGTTTATGGACGGAGTTGGATACGAAAGCCTGGACGGAGTAAAACGTTATGCCGAGTATTTTAATGCTGTTGGCGAAAAATGTAATGCAGCAGGTATTCGTTTCGGATACCACAACCACGATAAAGAATTTACCACCGAATTCGATGGCAAACCGGTTTACGACTATTTGGTGGAATTAACCGACCCGGCAAAAGTTATGTTCCAGCTCGATTTATACTGGATTGCTAAGGGTGGAAAAAATTGCCTGGATTATTTCAAAAAATATCCCGGACGTTTTTATCTGTATCACATTAAAGATGAAAAAGAATTGGGTGAAAGCGGAGAAATGGATTTTGCTGCCGCATTTGCTGCACGCCCGCAATCGGGGGCAGAATATGGTATTGTTGAAGTTGAACGCTACAACTTCGAACCTATTGAGAGCTGTAAGAAAAGTTTTGATTTCCTGAAATCTCAGGATTACGTTAATTTTTACGAATAATTGAAAAACCAATTATATAAAAAATGCCGGAACAGATATTCCGGCATTTTTTTATCACAATGAGTCGTTTTTAAACCCATCCTCTTATCCTTCCCTTCAAGAAGAGTAGGACGATAATCTTCCGGTAATAATCAAGTTGTCAATTCTATAGATAATACGTTTTTAATACGGACAATCGTCTCTCCCTTCAAAAAGGGAGAGATTAGAGAGAGGGTAAATACAACAGAGAAAATAGGAAGAATAACTTTCATCACTGTTGACGTTTCCTGGTAATCAAGTTCGTTTTATATAGAATAATAGTTTAAAAGCTTCCGAATTTAAAAACCATTCCAAAGTGTAACCCCCGTAATGCATCCGGATTAACAAAGGGGCTGCCGGCGTACGTTAAATCAATATCAGAAGTTATACGATAAGTGATGGTAGTGGCCAGCCTGAAAAAACGGGCCAGGTTAAATTCGAGTTCAATACCCGGTTCGAACACAAAAAACACATCGTTGTCGTAGTCACTGTTGTGATATTCGTCATCCCAGTCCCAATTGTCACTTGAGAGGGCAACACCTCCAATTCCGAAAAGCATTGGAAATGAAACATGCACCGGAAGAATTCCCCCGGCAATGGGTTCGATTATTAAACCTCCATAACCTCCGGCGAGATATAAATCTTCATTTGCAAAAGAACTTTGATAATTATTATTGTCGAGATTATTAACAAAACCATATCCGCCCAGCCCGATGGAAAAATTATGAGCAAAAATAAATCCGCCTCTTACTCCTCCAACAAAGGCATCAGAGTTGTCGATTTGTGAATATCCGAGACTAATTGCTCCGAAACCGCCGTTATTTGCTCCATTCGAAAAAATGGTACGAACGCCATTATAATCGTCCTGAGCCATCGCGGTTGTTATGGCAAGTATAAGTGCCAGTATAAGCGTTAACTTTTTCATGATAATAGATTTTTATGATTATTAATTTTGATTTTAATTAGAAAAGGTATTTAACAGTAAAGGCAAAGTCGAAAGGTTCGAGGTGAAACATGTGCCTTCCAAAAATATCGATATAAGGTTTTAATTCCACGCCCAGCGAAAGAGGGACTTCATAAAACATGTATTCCAGTCCGCCAAGGGCGTCTATCCCCATAACAAATGCGGTTCGGTTTTCCTGCCACCGGTAATTATTGCTTACATAATATTCGTCCCAGTTTTCGTACCCGCCATGAATTCCCGCACCATAAAACACGTTCAATTGATCGGTAAAAACAAAAAGATCGTAGCGGTGAACCTCTTTAAAACCATGGAGGCGTATTCCGTTGTTCGTGCCCAGTAAAATTTTGAATGAGTTGGCATCATCGAGGTAAAAGCGGTATTCAAATCCTGATGTTAAACCGGCTCTTAAGCCAACCGATTTGTTGAATCCCTGTGCCAAAACAAACTGGCTGAGGATGAGAAGGAAGCTTGCCAGTAAGAATCGTTTCATATTTTTTGTTTTTAAAACTTAATTAAGGCTAACTGCCATTGCTAATGTACGCCGAAAAAGAGTTTGTACCGGCAACTTTATTGGGTTTTGTTGTGGCTCGTTCTACTGTTCCCTGAATCCCGTTTTTATGAGCCGCGTTATAAATACACCCCATAAAAAGCAGGAACAAAGTGCTTAAATTGAACAGTTTAATTATTTTCATAGCCTGATGGTGTTATAACATTTGTTTTTTTCTGTTTAATTGCTTTCTGTTATATGTTTAATGACAGTTGTTTTTTCGTGAGGTTGCACTAAAAACTATTTTTTTTTTGAATTTTTTATGCTTATTCTGTTCTGATACTCAGCTCTCCTGAATCGGCAGTAATATTTAGTTTGGTTGATTTATCCTTGACGCTGCCAAAATTCCCGGTGAGTTTAACTTTTTGTGCTTTTTCGTCAAGTGTCTCTTCCTTTTCTATTTTCAGTTCCGGGCACAGGTCAAGTTCCGTGCCGGTGTGGGTAATGTCGAAATCGAAAGAAGCCGATTTATTAAAATAAAGGCTGATATCGGTTGATTTTGATTCGATAATGATATTTTCAAAATCAGGAGATATTTTTCCCAGTTCAAGGTTCCCATAATCGGAGCGAAGTGTTAATCGATCTGAAAGTTCCTCTATTCTAAACATTGAAAAGCTGCTTTTGGCATTTATCATTTCAGCTTCTCTTATCCTGAACTTATCGCGCCTTGATTCAGCTTCAAGGTCCTGAACCTGATTTATTTCAAATTCCGATGACTTGCTGATTAAATTAAGGGACTCTACTTTTTTAAGATACATCTCGCTGAAATTGCATTGGATTTGCCCATCTTTTATCAAATTTACAGATGCATCGGCAAAAGTCATATCCAACTTTACGCGATTATAAAAATTATGAGCTTTCAGATTTCCATTCGATAAATCAATAGCTATTTCTCCATTATAATCGCCTATATAAATGTCTCCAAACTTATTTTCAATCTTTAACTCGTTCGAATCGGGCATCCACACCTCGTAATCAATCTGAATATTTCCGTCTGATTTTAAAATTGTTTCCTTGAATCTTTGCAATTCCTTTTCAAGGCTATTCTTGTTTTTATCAACATTGGTTCTTAGCAGCAAAAAATGTTCGTTACTGGTTACATCGAAATCTATTCCGCCAACTACATCCTCCAGTTTCGAAAGCTTTCGGGCTTCCACCTTGATATTAATTTCAAAAACAACAGAATCCTTATTCCAGGTGTGGATATCGATCTTCCCGTATTTGTTTGTTATTTCAATCTGAGTTTGAGGCGAAACTTTAAATTCTTTGGTCAGCTCCCTGGTTTCTGTAAATTGTGCATTTACCAGGCCGGGGAGTAAACACCAAAGGCAAAAAATGAATATCAACTTAAACTTCTTCATATTATGTCCCCTTGTATTCTAACAATTAATTTGTTCCAAAACATGGTCGCAGAGTTTTAGCCTGTACCTGTTATTTTCTATCATTGCTTCTATTACACTTCTATTTGAGATATTATCTTCCAGGTCAATTTTTAATGTCCTGTACATATCTTCCAGTTCATTTAAATCGCTTTCTATTTCTTCTTTCAATTCCGGAAATGTATAGTAGCATTTTTGAATTTCCTTTAACTTCATATCAACCTGATGCGAATAAAATGCTTCAGCTTCGATTAGTTCAATAATTTCAGGATCGGCAGTATTTTTTGCAAACCTGTTTGATGAAAGCATTCCGGATTGCCAAACGATAACCGAGCTGATGGCTGCTATTAAGAAAATAGCTGCTACCCGTGCAAAATAACGGTGGATTGAAACCTCTTTCGTTTTGCTCGTTTTTGAAGCAATATTTTTCCAAACCTCCGGCGATGGTTCCCTGAAATCGAACTCTTCGCGGTTGTTTTTTATAAATTCTTCCAATCTGTTAGTTTTCATAACCCGATGATTTAAAATCTTTCAATATCTCAATAACACGGCGTTTGGCACGCATAAACTGGCTTTTCGAGGTCGACTCCGAGATCCCAAGTATCTGGGCAATTTCGATGTGGTCGTATCCCTCCAGCAAATAAAGCGAAAACACCATTCTGCCTCCTTCCGGGAGTTGTTCCATTGCCTTGGTTATATTGGTCACAGTTAATTCCGGTTCGTAATCCTTATTTTCTTCTTCAATGTCGTAATGGTAAATTTCTTCGCAGTAGGTTAATTCAACCTTTCTTTTGTTTATCGCATTAATACAGGTATTTACCACAATTCGCTTTAGCCAGGAGCCAAAAGCAGATTCGTACCTAAAAGAATTTAGCTTCATAAAAGCCTGAGTAAATGCATCCTGCAACATATCTTCAGCTTCTTCCCTGTTGTTCATCATTCTGTAGCACACATTAAACATGGCCTTCGAGTACAATTGATAAAGCTCGAACCGCGCTCTATCATTCCCTTTTTTACAGGCCTCGATAATGTTTTTATGTTTGTGTTCTTTCAGTCTCAATTGTTCAACTTTCAATATTAATGACAAAAATACCCTTACAGGGTTGCAAGAAATAAGAGTTGTCAGTTCATTTATTGATACAAAATTCTTTCTTTCAAAAATATGTATTCAATTTTTAATGTTTTTGAATTGTGAAAAAAATAAAATGTATATATTTGCACCCGCAAAACAAATGGTGGATGTAGTTCAGTTGGTTAGAACGCTGGATTGTGGTTCCAGAGGTCGCCGGTTCGAATCCGGTCTTCCACCCAACTAAAAAGCCTTAGATTTATTCTGAGGTTTTTTTTATTCCGTTTTTGAAGATGATTGGAGATGGAATATTAAAATATCCCGGGGATATGTCTCCGGGATTTCTTTTTTAGATTTAAGCTAAACTTTTTATTCTAACTCCTGGTATTGAAACCGTACTATTTTTGTCCCATATCGACTATTTGTCCCAGAAGATAAAGTTTTGTCCCGCATACGGACGGGTGTTCTTTTTGTCACAATAGTCAAGTTGTTGAATATCAGGCGTGTGCCATTTTGGCATTTGTGTTGTTTATTAAAGAGCGTATCCGACCCTAAGGATACAATAGCTTTTTGAAGAAATAATATTACAAACAAATAAACAACAACATCGTGAAAAATTTAACTATTAAATTAGCAATCATTTTATTCTTTTCTAGTGTATTAACAAGTAACGCCATGGGCAACCCTAACAACTCTGGCAACGACAAAGATGAAGTTTCACACAGTCTAAATATAAATATTCCTACACATGCAATGGTAAACATAGCAGGCAACAGCGGAACAACCGTTGATTTTTCTGCAGTGGCTCCTGAATTTGCAGGAAACAGTGTTTCTTTTACACAAACTTCCGAATCGGCACTTTACCTGAATTATTCATCTATTGTATCACAAGGAAAAACCAACACAATTTCAGCAAAGATTTCTGGGTTGGCCGAAGGATTGAACATTAACTTAAACGTAAGTGCAGAAGCCCTTAATGGAGCCAAAGGAAATACCGGATCAGGACAAAGCCAGACTCTTGGAACTGAGGGAAAAACAGTAGTAAGAGGAATAGGTAGCTGTTTCACCGGTTACGGAGCGGGCAAAGGACACAAACTGGAGTATTCAGTAGAAGTTAAGGACGCAGATTATTCGAAGATAGTAGCAAAAGAAAATCATATAACAGTAACTTATACAATTACTGAACTTTAATTGGTTTTGAGGATAAAAAATAAGGGAGAAAGGTAAGTCGGTTGGCTTACCTTTTTTGTTGTTTGTAAGTCAGTGTTTTAAGCAGCGAATATTTGATTTTCTACAAAATTATTTTACATTTGAAATATGAAATTGTTGGACGCAATATCATTTTTCTTATTTCTGATTTTTATTTCAATTAATTCTTCTGCACAAAGCAAAGCAGAGCATGAGATTAATATAAGTATTCCGGAGGTGGCTTTAATTGCTCTCCAGTCAGAAGGCGAGGATGTCATAAATTTTATGGCAACTGCTCCGGATATTGCCGGACAAGAGCTGCAACTTCAGAAAAGTGAACAGCCGGGCATCTGGATAAATTATACCTCTTTGGTTCGGGCAAATCATAAGCGAAAAATTACAGCAACCGTTCAGGGTGAAATTCCACCTGGTTTTGAGATTGTATTAAAAACTTCGGAAGGTAAAGGAAGTGGTAAAGGACAACTGGGAAGTCCTTTGGATGAAGTAACTCTGTCGAATATTCCGGTGGATGTAATAACGGGAATCGGAACCTGTTATACCGGACAGGGTACTAAAAACGGACACTTGTTAAACTATTCGCTGGAATTAATCAATGGAGGAGATTTATATAACAAGATCTATCAAACCGAGTCTACTCTTCAAATTATATATACCTTAACTGACGATAATTAGCATTTCATTGTTAAATTTATCCCCGTTCTTAATCAACCATTATGTGTATTCAAAATATTAAAAGAGTTAGTCTGCTATTGTTTTTTGCCTTATCAATTGCCATTCAGGCAAAAGCGAATATTGTTATACTGAACGGGTTAACCCACGAGAACATAAGTTCTCCCGGAGAAAAATACAGGGGAACAATACAGGTTCAGAATGCCGGTACCGAAGCCCGCAGTATCAAAGTATATGTTCGCGATTATTGGTATTCTCATTTGGGTGAGAGCAGAAACGACGAACCCGGCACACTGGAGCGATCAAATGCGAACTGGATCGATTTTAGTCCAAAATTATTAACGCTTCAGCCCGATGAAAAGGCAGTTATTGATTTTGAAGTAAGCACACCAATGGTCGATTCTCTTTGTGGGACATACTGGAGCGTAATTATGGTTGAAGGATTGGCTCCCCAGGATACTGCAAAATCTACCGGGTTAAAAATTCATACGGCAATCAGGTATGCCGTTCAAATCATTACAAATATTGAAGAAACCGGTAAAAGAGATTTGCAATTTATTGGATTGGAACTTGATGATAGTAAGGAAGAAAACGTTTTAAATGTTGCCCTTCAAAATACAGGAGAGCGAATTTTAAAACCCGAGTTAAGCATTGAACTTTTTAATGATGCCGGAGAGTCAGTGGGAGTATTTAAAGCAGAACGTCGCAAAACATTTCCTGGCACTTCCATTCTTCAGTCTCTTACGTTAGTTGGAGTTAAGCCCGGATCGTATTCCGCTGTACTTGTGGCAAATTGCGATGCTGATCATATCTTTGGCACCAATTTCACGCTCGAAATATAAATATGTTAAGCCGGGTTGCAGCAATATTTCTACTTATCTCTTTGTATTTTCATGTGGAGGCTCAGCAAAAATGCAGCCTGAATTTCGTGAAAGAAGAGTCTTCTGCATTACCCGGAAATGTTGTGAACCTGCCTTTTTTTGTGCATAATAACAGTTCCCAAACGATAAAAGCCGGTACTAATATTCATATTCCCTCCGGGTGGAAAGTAATTACAAAACCCGGTGAAATAAATTTGTCGCCTAATTCGAAACAGTTTTTAATTCTTTCTGTTCAGGTTCCTTCCGATTGCGAAGTTGATAAGTACCAGCTAAAGGTTCTTCTTACTATTTCTGATAACGAATCAATTACAGCTTCCGATTCCATTCTGGTCTCGGTTAAAGAGGTAGAAAAGGTCAATCTTCAGGTGTTGGAATACAACGACTATGTTTTTGCTGGAGATTCCATAAAAGGAAAGTACATGTTACAAAACCTGGGAAATACGAAAAAGACTTTTTTTATCGAGACTCAGAATTGTGACGTTGATGGCCCGGTTGAAATAAAACTTAATCCCGGAGAATCGACAGCTATTTCAGTTAGTAAAAGCGTTGCCGAAGATTATCAAACCAGCACAAAGGAATTTTTTACACTCCGGGCCAAGGTGGCAGGCAGAGTGCTGAGTAGCGTTAGTTTGTGGTCGGAGGTATTTCCGGCTAAAAATTTTAAAAAGGATATGTATTACCGTTTCCCTGTTTCAGCATCCATTTCGTATTTGGCAACCGGCAGGGAGGACACATACGAATCAACATACCAGTTTCAATTGTTTGGGCAAGGATCGCTCGACCAGGATGGAAAACATCGTCTTGAGTTTATGGCACGTGGCCCCAATAATACAGATCTGAGTTTTCTTGGAATGTACGACCAGTATTATATATCGTACGAAAATAAGAACCTTGGCCTTTTTGCCGGACAGAAGAGTTATACTTTCACTCCTTTAACTGAATCGTCGCGTTACGGGTTAGGGGCTGAAAGCAAGGTAATTTTTAACAATGGTTTGTCGCTGGGTGCGTTATATGTAGAACCGCGGTTTTATACAGAAATTGAAAATGAACTGGCAGGTTACGCCGGGTTTGAATTCAATAAAGATAATCGCGTCGACGTGTATTATGTATCAAAGAGTTATCCTGACAAAAGCAATCCTGCACAGATGGTGAGTGTTATGACCCAGTTGAGTCCATTTGCAGGCACAAATCTCGATCTGGAATATTCACGTGGTTTTTACGATAACCAGGCTGATAATGGGTATCGGGTAAATTTAACTTCACAATTATCCATTTTTAATATCAACGGAAACTTCTATAACACAGGGAAAAATTATCCGGGTTATTACAATAATTCCAGGTTTTATTCCGGCAATTTATCTGCACGTCTTTCTAAAAAAATGAATATTGGAGTTTATGCCAAAGAAGATTTTTTAAATGCCCAGCTTGACACCTTTTTTGTTACAGCTCCTTATACCAAATCGATGCAGGCATATTTCAATTACAACATTGCTGCCAGAAGTTATTTGAAATTGTATGCCCGCGAATATGAACGAAAAGACAGGCTGAGCCTGAATAAATTCCATTATAAAACACGTTCGGTAAATGCCCGGTTTAATCAGAAGTTTAAAAAATTGAATTACAGTTTAACCGGTGAGATCGGCCGAACAAAAAACTATTTGCTTGAGGACGGCCAAAACGAACAGAATTCGTACAGGGGAATTGCAAATGTTGCTTACCGTTTAAACTCGAAACATGCCGTGAGGATATTTGGAAGCTGGTCGAATATAAACCAGTTTGTTTCAGGAAATCAGCAAAGTGTAACGGCAGGTGCTTCGCTTAGCAGCCAGCTTGTAAAAAATCTGCAAGCCAACCTTTATGTGCAAAATGCATACGATATCGACGATTATTATAAAAACCGGAACCTGATGCAATTCGATCTCGATTACCGGGTTTTTAAAAATCACACGTTCTCCATAAAAAGTTTTTACACGCTTTTTAAAAACGAAGTTGACAAACCTGAGTTTACGATTTCTGCTACCTATGCAATTAATTTTGGAGTTCCTGTTAAACGTATTATTAAAGCCGGTGAAATTGCTGGTGTTCTCACCGATTCAAATGGGCACCCTTTGGAAGGCGTGTGGATCAGGTTGTTGAACAAAACCACAATAACCGATAAAAACGGGAAATACGAATTTAATTTTATCCCGCCCGGGGTGCATCTGCTGGCGGTTGATAAAACCGGGTTTCAACTGGATGAGATAACAAATATTGCCAATCCGCTTGAAGTGGAAGTTTTTGAGGATCAGGAAACAACTGTGAATGTTCAGGTTGTAAAAGGTGCATATTTAGCGGGGAATCTTACTCTCGAAAAAACAAAAGTTGCAGGATTGGAACAAGCTGAAAAAAACGCAGGTGATATTATTGTGGAACTTGTTACACGAACCGAAGAATACCGGATCACCACCGATGAGAACGGAAGGTTTGAGTTTCCGCTTGTGAGACCCGGAAAAGTGGTATTTAAAATTTATCAGAATTCAATCCCCGAAGGTTACAGGATTTCGCAGGCAGAATACACCTATAATTTAAATCCCGGCGAGAATAAAGAGATTAAAATTGAATTGCCCGCTAAAAAACAAAATATAATTTTCAAGCAACAAGGAATTTCTGTTTTGAAAAAGGGCAGTGAGGCCGGAACCGGATTAAAAGTTGTTTCAAAGAAAACTAAACCCAAACCGAAAGAAAGTCTGTATTATTCGGTTCAGATTGGGGCATTCAGAAAACAGCTCGATGCAGGAAATAAGTTTTTTAAAGGCGAGCAGTTTTATTTCGAGAAACAAATTGATAACTTACACAAATATTTTATTGGGCGTTTTAAAACACTAAAAGAGGTAAAAACAGAGGAAACCCGATTAAGGGAGAAATACGGAAAAGCTTTCATTGTTGTAATTAAAAACGAACATGTTTATAGTTTACAGGAATATGAACAGAAAAGAAAAGATGAGTAGTAAAATCATTTTTTTAATATTGGCAACTCACATTCTTTTTATAAATATTGCCAGAGGGCAGGGTGATGAAGAAAGAATAAATGTTGGAGTAACTATTCCCGAGGTAGCTATTATGGATATCGAATATCAGACAAACAGCAGCCTCGAATTTGAAGTGTTGCCCTCGGCAGAAGCCGGTAGCGAGCCTGTGGTTCAGCAAACAAATTCCGAGAAACTATGGGTTAATTACTCTTCGGCAACAACCACGTCAGGAAGCAAACGATCCATCGTTGCACAGATTACAGATGGATCTTTACCTGAAGGAATTTCGTTATATGTGGAGGCTTCGCCATACAGTGGAACCGGGAAAGGTGAGACGGGAGTTTCAGCCGGAAAAACTTTGATCGGGAACGCGCCCCGCCCCATTATTACAAGTATTGGAAGTTGTTTTACGGGTGATGGAATGAACAACGGGCATTCATTAAATTTCTCGCTTGATATTAATAATATGGAGAAGGTTACCGCTATGGAGCCTTCGGAGTTTACGATATTATACACCATAACCGACAATTAAAAAATATGAGAAGGATTGTAATATTATTTGCATTCATCTTTTTTTTAAAGACAGGGAACGCGCAGGAATTTAAAGTTTCGGCCAACGGGATGGTGTCGTTTAGCGTAGCCGAACTTGTAGTTGGTGAAGCAGGTAACGATATAAACGCCACTTTGAGCAGCAATACGATTTACCTTTCCATCGGTTCAGATTATTTCTGGGATATGAAAAATGAACGATGGAGTATCTATGTGAATAAATCGGATATCGACTGGGATGATGATATAGAATTGAACATAAAACGTACCGGCAGTGGAGCTTATACCCAACGGAAAGGTAATCCATACGTTAAAAACGGAAAGAATTTTCAGAAAATAACGAATAATCCATCCTACTTTTTTAATGGGAAAGATAAGATTTCGAACATCCCGTTGGAGTTCCAGTTAAAAAATATGTCGTTAACTATGGGAGCTCATGATTTTGAAACAGATGTGATTTTTACCATTTATGATGATTAACTTTGTTGAATGAGAAAGCTTATTTACATATCATTGTTTGTAATTTCATTTGTGTCGTGTGAAAACAGAGAGCCGGAAAATCCGGAAATTCCCTCATGGCTGTTACCACGTTTGACCGAATTATCGGATTCTACAAGTTGCGAAGGGTGCACCCTTCAGCGGTCAACCTTCAACAGCTTGTATTATTACGATCTGTATTGTAATACCTCGTCATGTGTATATTGTGAAGTTTACGATTACCGTGGCGACCTGGTAGAATGGGGCGAAGATTTTCCATTAAGCGACTGGCTCGAAAACCGGACAAAAGTTATTATTCTCTGGGAATGTGGCGATGAATTATAGACGTCTTTACAAGGCAAATTTAATGTTGTAATCTTCAGGATTTATTTCCCATTTTTCGATCAACCATTTAGCTGCCCGCATGTCGTAATTATTTCGTGTTGCCGTTTCTGAATTTGCAATCATTTCAATTACACCTTTCTGAATTTCAGGACTTTCTTCATCAATACAGTCGATTACATTTAAGGCATGGCACCGTGCAAATTCATTGTTATTCTTCAGTACCTTCAGCAAAGCCTTTTTGGCAATTTCTTTTTCTCCAAGATTATATAAAGCCTCAGCCACTACCGAAACTACATCTGCCGATGAGTCATTGGTCGATTCTTTGAGCTTGTCCAGAGCAGGAGCAGCATTTTCTCCAAGAATCAATAACCCGGAAGCCCCCCAGTAGCGAACAGCGCTTTCAGTAGAATTCAGATAGTTTTGCAACTTGTCGAGGTTTTCAGGTCTGCCTAAAGTTGCTGTTTCAGCAGCCTCTATTATTTCTTCCAGGTTAACTTTTCCTGAGCGCATATAATCGTACATGGGAGCACCATTTGCTCGATCAACCCGGTCGGCTTCGGGAATAAAACCAGTGTCGAAAATTCTGGCAACCCAATCTTTATTGGCTGTCCGCATCCGTTCAAGAACGTCTTTGTTTTTCGGATCGTTGGCCAGGTTATTAACTTCCCATGGATCGTTTTCGGTGTCGTACAATTCTTCAACAGGTTTTGTTTGCCAGAAAGCACTTTGGGCAGCGTTGCATTCGCCGGCTTCGTAAGCTGCTTTCCACGAACGTATTGACGGCGCACGGAATAAATATTCAAGGCGCTGCCCGTAAATTCGGTATGGCATATAATTTCTGATGTAGCGGAATTTTTTATCGCGAACGGCACGGCACATGTCGTAACGCTCGTCCATCCTCCCCCTGAACATATAAGCATATTCAGGATCGGCAGTTTTTTGCTGGCCAAGGAAAGCATCTCCCTGCAGGTATTCAGGAATATTTATGCCAACAATACTCAGGAGTGTTGGAACAAGGTCGACAAAACTAACTAAACGATCCACTTTTGTTCCGGCCTCTTTATTCGGGAAAAGGTATTTGTATTTTTCAGGAATACGAATAATAAACGGCACCCTGGTTCCGGTTTCGTAAACGTAACGCTTGCTGCGGGCAAGCACTCCTCCGTGGTCGCCATAATAAAACACAATCGTATTTTCTGCTAAACCGGCATCGTCCAGTTCTTTTAACCATGCTCCAATCTGAGTGTCCATATCTTCTACTTTATCGTAGTACTGTGCCCAATCGTGTTTCATTTCAGGTGTTGCCGGGTGATGTGGCGGGATAAAAACTTCATCGGGACTGTGGCGAAGTTCGTTATTGGGAATGGATTTATGGAGGCAGCTTTCATGCGAAATGGTTGTATTGAATATCGCAAAAAATGGTTTCCCGTCCGGCCTGTTTTTCCAGTGTGCGGTTTTACTGCATTCATCCCAGATTTCATTCGGATCGATATTGTTTACATTGTAATCGGTTTTTGAATTGTTGGTACAGTAATATCCTGCTTCGTGCAGATAAACCGGATAAGGTTTTATAATATCGGACTTTGGATAATAACTGCGCATGTGCTGGTTTCCGCCCGAACAGGCATAAACTCCTGTAAGAATGGTGTTTCTGGCAGGCGCACAAACGGGGGCATTGGCATAAGCATGGGTATATAAAAAACCTTCCGAAGCCAGCTTGTCTAGATTTGGCGTTGTGGCAAAATCATCACCGTAACAACCAAGCAGAGGGCTGTTGTCTTCGCTGGTTAACCACAAAATATTGGGTAGTTCTTCCGGAATATCTTGTTTACATGAAGTAAAAGTTGCAAAAATAAATGCATATAGAATTAACAAATGGAACTGGTTCTTTCGTTTCATAATATTGGTTTAGTTGAGAATTTAAATATAACAAAAGTTATCAGTAGTGTCCGACTAAATTAATTTAAAAGAAGGTACTCCCTTTCGGTTTCCCTTCAAAGTTGTAAATTGATTTTTGCGAAAACATTTTACAACATGGCTAAAATTAATGAAATAAAATTTGTCGGACAGCCGATTTTCAAACAGGTTATCAATTTGATAGAAAAAGTCAACATAACATCGATAATAAGGGCGCACGATAGCGACCGGTATTATAAGGCGTTTAAGAGCAGGACGCACTTAATTACTATGCTGTTCGGGATATTAAGCCGGTGCGATTCGATGACCGAGACTTGTGAAGGGCTGCGGGCTTTAGGCGGGAAACTAAACCATCTTGGTTTGAAAAAAGCACCAGCCAAGAGTACAGCCAGCGATGGCTTAAGAAACCGGGACAACGGTTTTTTCGAGGATTTATATTTTTCATTGGTTGATAAGTATCAATCATTTTTGTCGGACAGCCGGACTTATGGGCTGACATTTAAAGAGGTACTTTTAATCGATTCTACAACAATCCGTTTATTTAGCGACATCTTAAAAGGTGTTGGCCGTAATCCCAAGGGTGACGGGAAAAAGAAAGGTGGTTTGAAAGTTCATATGCTTATTGACGCAGTACAGTCGGTTGGCCGGTTTGTTAAAATTACAGCAGCAAAAGTCCATGACAAGAACTTTTTGAAAAGTCTTGAACTAATATCACACAGTATGATAGTGTTCGATAAAGCTTACAATTACTATCACCAATTTGCCTTGTGGACTACCCAGCAAGTTTATTTTGTTACCCGCCTGAAAAAGAATGCTGTTTATGAGGTAATTGAAACCAAACGGGTTCATTCCCGCAAAAAAGGAAAGGCAAAAGTGCTGCGCGATCAAATTATAAAACTCACATATCATCCCGAAAATGAAAATGGCAAACGGCAAATGAAGGTTTTCAAAAAAATACGTTTGCGCAAGGTATGTTACCAGGATGAAAAGAACAGGTATTTTGAATTTCTGACCAACAACTTCGAGATAAGCGCAGAAGAAGTGGCCTTTCTTTATAAAAAGCGATGGGGCATCGAATTATTGTTCAAAAAAATGAAGCAAAACTTCCAATTGCATTATTTCTATGGAGAAAATGAAAATGCAATACGAACACAGGTTTGGTGCACGTTGATTGCCCAATTATTAATGACTGTAATTCAAAAAATTGCTCAAACCAAGAAAGCATTTTCGGTTGTGGCTTCACTGATAAGGATACATCTGATTAGCATGCTCGATATGGTAGAGCTATTACGTTGTACCAGCCGCGCATATAAAATCGAGGTTGGCGAACCTCCCGGTCAACTGCAGTTAAACCTGGTTTAGACAGGGGGTCTGTTTTGAAAAAATAAAATAGTTGCCCATAAACAGGGCATTGTAGAGAATAAAATCTGTAATCCCGACTTTTGTCGGTTAATAGTGAAAAGTTATATGATTTTATCAGTCAGGGATGTTTATACCATAATTTCCACCCTGTTTCCGTCCGGATCGAGAAAAACACTTTCGTAATAACCATCGCCGGTGACACGTGGTTCGCTGATTATTTTGAATCCATCTTTGCGAAGGGTTTCAGCAAGTTTGTCAACCTTCTCTCTCGTTCCCATTTTTATGGCAAAATGAATGATTCCGGTGAATTGTTTTATCGGGTCGTTTTTTGTTTTTGGAATGTGGGGCATTTCCATAATCTCTAAGCGGCAATCGCCTCCAAACGAAAGGAAGTACGAGCGGAACTCCCGGCTGTGATTGTGATAAATATCGTTAGATGAAGCATCGAAATAGTGCATGTAAAAATTTCGGAGTCCTTCCAGGTTTTGTGTCCAGATTGCAATATGATCGATTCTCATAATTTTTTCTTTTAAAATTACGAAACCTCCCCATTAAAATCCAATCAAACAGTTAAAATTTGCAATCCCATTCATTAAAAAAACGACTTAAGAAATCTTCCATATACTCGTGTCGTTCATTAGCAATCTTTTTCGCAGTGGCCGTATTCATCCTGTCTTTCAGCAATAGTAGCTTTTCGTAAAAGTGATTGATTGTTGGGGCCGTTGTTTTTTTATAAGCTTCAAAATTTTCGTGTAATTCCGGACGAATGTCAGGGTGATGTAAAAGCCGGCCTTTATTTCCTCCGTAAGCAAAAGTACGAGCAATACCAATTGCCCCAATTGCATCCAGCCGGTCAGCGTCCTGAACAATTTGTGCTTCCAGCGAATGTGCTTTGGTTTCAACACCGGCTCCTTTAAACGAAACTTCTTCAATAATCTGAAGGATCTTGCTTTTATCCTCTTTTGAAACTCGCATCTTATTTAACCAAATTTCGCTTTTTTGTTCCGGGCTGTTTTCGGCCAGTTTCCAGTCATCCAAATCATGAAGTAAAGCCGCCATTTTTATAATAAATCGATTACCGCCTTCGCTGTCTGCAATTTTTAAGGCCAGATTTTTTACCCTGTAAATGTGCCACCAGTCATGTCCCGAACTTTCATGTTCGAAATAATCGCGTATATATTCTTCTGTTCCAGACAATAAGGTTTTTTCCTGAATTTTTGACTCCATAGGTCGAATTTTAGCGGGTAAAAATAGTTTTAAAACACTAAAAAACGTTAATGTTTTTTGCATTGTTTCGTAATGCACTGATTATCAAGAGCTATTTTTGGGGATATTTATGAATGTAACTAATGTTGCAGAGAGGGATTGATGTTTTTTCTTATTTTTGGCCGTTTGCATTTTTAAGCGTGTGGGGTTTAAAATGCAAAACAACAAAAAGACAGAGAGGGAAATAATATGATAGATACATCAAAATTGACTTTGCCGGCCATGTTTTACAAGTCGGTTGAGAAATATTCGGATAAAACTTCCATTGTTTTTGCAGGAGAAGAAAACTATACCTACAAACAAATGGGAGAAGATGTTGAACTTTTAGCAGAACTTCTGATTGAACTTGGCGTTAAACGGGGCGATAAAATTGCCATTCTGAGTGCCAATATGCCCAACTGGGGAAAAGCATTTTTTGCAATAACTGTAGTTGGCGCAATTGCTATTCCTATTTTACCCGATTTCCATCAAAATGAAATAAAATCGATAATTGAACATTCTGAGGCTAAATTCCTATTTGTTTCAGAAGGACTTTATAAGTCGGTGAATAAAGAAACTACTGATCTGGTTGATCAGTTAATTCTGGTTGATAATTTTGCCATTATTCCAAAAGAAACACCGGCAGAACATTTAAAACTATTGACTTCTTCTATTCCTCAGGTGACACGGAATTTTTTACCGGTTGATGTTGATGAAGAAGATCTGGCAACAATAATCTATACTTCAGGTACCACAGGAAATTCGAAAGGTGTAATGCTTACCCAGAAAAACCTGACCTGGACGGCTCAGCAAAGTCGCACACTTCAAAGAGTAGAACCACAGGATCGTTTTCTTTCTATTCTGCCTCTTTCGCATACTCTGGAAAATACGGTCGGATTTTTATTGCCAATTATGTACGGGGCTTCGGTGCATTATCTACGCAAACCGCCGGTGGCATCAGTATTAATGCCGGCTTTGCAAAAGGTTAAACCAACGTTTATGTTGTCAGTTCCGTTAATCATCGAGAAAGTGTACAAGGCTAAAATTCAACCAACCTTTCAGAAAAGTGGATTGATGCGGTTTTTGAGTTCATTCGCACCAACCCGTAAGGTTTTACACCGTATTGCGTCGAAAAAACTTTATGAGTCTTTTGGCGGGCAGTTACGTTTCTTTGGAATTGGAGGAGCCAAACTTGATAAAACGGTTGAACGATTCCTGTTTGAAGGAGGTTTCCCATACGCAATTGGATATGGATTAACCGAAACAGCGCCTTTATTGGCAGGTGCGGTAAGAAAAAACCGCAAGGTTGGATCAACCGGAATTGCCATGGAAGGAGTTTCGTTGCGAATTGCAAGTCCTGATACAATAACCGGAGAAGGTGAAATTCAGGCAAAAGGCGAGAATGTGATGAAAGGATATTACAAGGCTCCGGATCTTACCAAAGAAGTTTTTACTGAAGATGGATGGTTCAGGACCGGTGACCGCGGTTTGTTCGACAGAAACAACCTGCTTCATATAAAAGGAAGAATTAAAACCATGATTGTTGGTGCCAGCGGTGAAAATATCTATCCTGAAGAGATTGAGACTGTCATTAACAAAATGCGTTTTGTACTTGAATCGTTGGTTGTTGAAAAGAAAGGGAAGCTTGTTGCAATGGTGCACTTAAACATGGAAGAGGTTGAAGAACATTTCAAGCAGATGAAAATGGAGGCACAGCAATATATTTCTGAGAAATCGGATGAAATTCTTCTGGAAATAATGAAAAAGGTGAACCAGGAAGTGAATAAGTTTTCACGAATCAACCAGGTTGTATTGCAGCCCGCGCCTTTTGAACGCACTCCAACACGAAAAATCAAGCGCTTTTTATACGCTTAATAATTCAATAAATATTGTGAAAAAGGAAAGTCTTTTTAAGGGCTTTCCTTTTTTATAACCTGAATTCGGTTTAAAAATATTCTCACAGAAAGTCATAATTACGTCAGATTTGTATTTTAAATTTTGCAGTAATAATGGATTATTTCCAAAAATTTAAAATGGAAAGATGGCGAGAGAAGGACTTTTCTCATAAGACTTAGCTCTTTTTGCCATAAACTTCCCCCAATTTTCTAGTATTATCCCGATAGTACTTCGAAAACCGGTGAAAGTTTCTGACTAAAAATAGCTAAAGCTGTGACTTATTTTAAAATCGAACTCAGGTTTATTACAGGTCGGCAGATTTTGTTAATTTTGTAGCCACAAAAATTACAAAGTAAATGGTAACAGAATCGAGATACAGCGCGCGTGGAGTTTCTGCATCGAAAGAAGATGTACATGAGGCAATTAAGAATGTGGACAAGGGAGTATTCCCAAAAGCATTCTGTAAGATTGTCCCCGATATTCTGGGAGGCGATCCCGAATGGTGCAACATTATGCATGCCGACGGAGCCGGAACAAAGTCGTCGCTGGCATACATGTACTGGAAAGAAACCGGCGATATATCGGTGTGGAAAGGAATTGCCCAGGATGCACTGATCATGAATGTTGACGATTTGCTTTGTGTAGGCGCAACCGATAATATTCTTGTTTCATCAACCATTGGACGGAATAAAAACAATATTCCGGGCGAAGTAATTGCGGCCATAATTAACGGAACTGAAGAGTTGTTGGCCAATTTACGTGAAATGGGAGTCAGCATTTATTCAACTGGCGGCGAAACTGCCGATGTTGGCGATTTGGTACGAACCATTATTGTGGACTCAACTGTTACCTGCCGCATGAAAAGAGCGGATGTTGTTTCTGCCGATAATATTAAAGCCGGCGATGTAATTGTTGGTTTATCCTCATCGGGGCAAGCCTCCTACGAAACCGAATACAACGGAGGAATGGGCAGCAACGGATTAACTTCGGCCCGCCACGATGTATTTGCAAACTACCTGGCGGAAAAATATCCCGAAAGTTTCGATCCTGAAGTGCCATCTGATTTAGTTTATTCAGGAGGTAAAAAGTTAACAGAAGCCATTGACGGACTTGATATTGATGCGGGCAAACTAGTGCTTTCGCCAACAAGAACTTATGCGCCGGTGGTTAAAAAAGTTCTGGATCAGTTCCGTGGACAAATTTCAGGCATGATTCACTGTTCGGGTGGAGCACAAACCAAGGTGCTTCATTTTGTGAATGATGTTCATGTAATAAAAGACAATATGTTTCCCGTTCCGCCACTGTTTCAATTGATTCAGGAACAATCGGGAACCGACTGGAAAGAAATGTACAAGGTGTTTAATATGGGACACCGTTACGAAATATACTGTGGAGCCGATATTGCTGAAGAGATTATCGAAATCTCGAATTCGTTCAATATCGATGCACAGGTTATTGGAAAAGTTGAACCTTTCGATGGTAAAAAGCTTACTATCAAATCGGAGAAAGGTGAATTCATTTATTAAAAGACAATGGCAGAATACGCACTATTAGAAAAGTTTGAATCTATAAAGCACCGCTATTCAGAAGTGGAGCAACAGATTACGGATCCTGAGGTGATTGCAGACATGAAGCGTTATGTGAAGCTGAACCAGGAATATAAAAACCTGCAAAAGCTGGTTGCAACATTTCAGGAGTATAAAAACCTGGTTGAAAACATTAAAACCGGGAAAGAGATGCTGGCCGAAGAGACTGATGAGGAAATGCGTGAAATGGCTCGCGACGAGATAGAAGAATCTGAAAAACGCATTCCTGAAATTGAAAAAGCAGTGAAACTTTTACTAGTTCCGGCTGATCCGGAAGATGCAAAAAATGCAATTTTAGAGATCAGGGCAGGAACCGGTGGTGACGAGGCAAGTATTTTTGCCGGAGATTTGTTCCGTATGTACACCAAATTTTGCGAAAGCAAGGGCTGGCGTATGGAGGTTACCAACGTGAATGAAGGAACTGCCGGTGGTTACAAAGAAATTGTTGCCAATATTACCGGAGAAGGTGTTTACGGGGTAATGAAATACGAATCGGGTGTGCACCGTGTACAACGTGTCCCTCAAACAGAAACACAGGGACGTGTGCATACATCGGCAGCTACTGTTGCAGTTCTGCCCGAAGCCGACGAGTTTGATGTGGAACTGAGAAATGAAGATATCCGCCGCGATGAATATTGTTCTTCAGGGCCTGGCGGACAGTCGGTTAACACAACCTATTCGGCAATTCGTTTAACACACATCCCAACCGGAATTGTGGTAACCTGTCAGGATCAGAAATCGAAACTTAAAAACCTCGATAAGGCAATGGCAGAATTACGTACCCGTTTGTACAACATGGAATACCAGAAGTACATCGATGAGATTTCATCGAAACGTAAAACCATGGTGTCAACCGGCGACCGTTCGGCAAAGATACGAACCTATAACTGGCCTCAGGGGCGTGTTACAGATCACCGTATCAACTTGACGATGTACAATCTTCAGGCGATTATAAATGGTGATATCGACGAAATTATCGAAAAACTGATGATTGAAGAGAACGCCGAAAAATTAAAAGAAGCAGAAATTTAAATATAAAAATTGAAGTCTTCGGTCTTCTGACTTCCGGCTTCTGACTAAAAATCATGAATCAACAACAATTATTCGAGCAAATTCAAAAGAAACGTAGTTTTCTTTGCGTTGGTTTGGATACCGATATCCAAAAAATACCTCAACACCTGATGGACACATCAGACCCGGTTTTTTCTTTTAATAAAGAAATTATTGATGCAACAGCTGAATTTTCTGTAGCCTATAAACCGAACCTGGCTTTTTATGAGAGCCTGGGATCGAAAGGAATGGAAAGCCTGGAAAAAACTGTTATGTATGTAAAGTCCAGACACCCTGAAATCTTCTTAATTGCTGATGCCAAAAGAGGTGATATTGGAAATACTTCGAATTTGTATGCGCGTGCATTTTTCGATAAGCAAGATTTTGATGCGGTAACCGTTGCTCCTTACATGGGAGAAGATTCGGTAAAACCCTTCATGACTTACCTTGATAAATGGGTGATCCTTCTGGCCCTGACTTCCAATAAAGGAGCTTACGATTTTCAGTTTATAGAAGATAAAGAAAGTGGCGACAAGCTTTTCGAGAAAGTATTGAAAACATCGCAGGAATGGGGAACCACCGAAAATATGATGTATGTAGTTGGTGCTACCAAGGCTGAAAAGCTGAAAGAGATTCGTGAGATTGTTCCTGATCACTTTTTACTAGTACCCGGTGTTGGTGCACAGGGTGGCAGTTTGCAGGAAGTGGCAAAGAACGGCATGAACAGTAAATGTGGCTTGCTGGTGAATTCTTCGAGAGGAATTATTTACGCTTCGCGTGATGTAGATTTTGCAGATAAAGCAAGGGAGGCTGCGTTGGAAGTTCAAAAAGAAATGGAGGCTTTATTAAAAGAAGCCGGACTGATTTAAAGAAAACGTATTCCTGATATAATAAAAAGGGTAGCAAATTTTAATTTGCTACCCTTTTTCATGTTGATTCACCGGGTGACTATGAGTTATAAATAAAAGTCACCCGATGAATATTTTAAGAATTAAATCTGTTCCCAGCCTTTCCTGTAATTATGTCTGATCCATTCTTCTGCCATTTGCAGGGCAGGTAAAGTTTCATAGTCTTTAGTGAATTTTGGATCGCCGTCGAGTACTTCAAATTTATCTTTGGAAAGAACGCGGATATAATCGGTTGAACCGATATTGGTAAATCTCATATTCGGACCGTCCCACTTTAATTTGCGTTGTAAACTTTGTAAACGCACAGCCAGCACTCCCATTACCACCATTTCGTTTAATGGTCCGGCATAGGCAAAATTCGACGAGGCTTCCAGTCTCGCATCTTTGTCTTCTTTACACGCTCTTATCCAGTCTTGTTCGTGACCGCCATTCATGGCCTCCGAAATCCGGCGTATCTTTTTTTCAGGTTGCTCAAAATGTTCCATATCGCTGGTTGGCAGTAAAGTTGGATTAGCAGCATAAGTGCCGCACATAATTTTACCGCGTGTTCCGTGGAAAATGCAACCTCCTCCATCATCGCCCATTTGTTCTCCGTCTCTTAACTCCTCGGGGCGGGGAGGCATAAATCCGCCGTCGTACCAGTTTACGGTTACTTCGGGCATCGCAACTTTTGGCAGGTTGTCCCGCCGTGGAAATTCGTAGCGTACGAATTCGGCATTAGGAGCCGAGTCGTTATTAAAAGGTGTTGAACTTCCTTCAACAGTAGTTGGATAATGAAGATTCAGAGCCTTAAATACCGGGTCGAGAATATGACATCCCATATCGCCGAGTGCGCCGGTGCCAAAGTCCCACCATCCGCGCCAGTTCCATGGATGATAAATAGGATGGTATTCGCGATAAGCAGCTGGGCCGATAAACAAATCCCAGTCCAGCGTTTTCGGAATACGTTTCCCTTTTTCAGGTTTGGATAATCCCTGTGGCCAGATTGGGCGGTTAGTCCAGGTATCAACATGTGTCACCTCTCCGATCGTTCCTGCCCAAATCCATTCACAAATTTTACGGATTCCTTCTGCTGAATTCCCCTGGTTGCCCATCTGAGTGGCAACACCATATCGTTGTGCCGTTTCGGCTAAAATTCTCGATTCGTAAACCGAATGCGTAAGCGGCTTCTGAACAAAAACGTGTTTCCCCTCGCGCATGGCCATAATAGCAGGAAGTGCGTGCGAATGATCGGGCGTGGCAATCATCACCGCATCGATGTCTTTCTGCTGCTCGAACATTACCCTGAAATCCTTGTATTGTTTTGCTCTGTGCCAGCGGTTAAAAGAATTCTTGCCTGCATAATCCCAATCAACATCGCATAAAGCCACGATGTTTTCAGTTTCCATAAAACGAAGATTGGTATATCCTTTTCCTCCAACACCTATTCCTGCAATATTTAATTTGTCGCTGGGTGCTTTGTGCCCGAGTCCTGCAATAACATGTGACGGGAGAATGGTTGCTCCGGCAATGCCCGCCGCTGTTGTTCCTATAAATTTCCTGCGTGATACACTACTCATTTGCTCGCTTTTAAAAAGAGTTAGCAAAATAGGAAAAATCTGAACCTTAACCTACTCATTTAGATTTTTGAAGAAAGATTAACAAAATTTTGGATTAACAGAAAACAAAAAAAACGGATACGAAAGCATCCGTTTTTTTCTGCATGGCGTATGTATTCATATAAATAATTAAAGTTCTAATGGAAGTATAACACTGTCGATAATATGAATAATTCCGTTTGAGGCAGAGATGTTATATCCAACAATGGTTGCTTGGTTTCCAACTGCATGAATTTTAAGATCTTTATCTACCATAAAAGTTGCACCTTCCAGAAGCGTTTCAATTGTTTTCGGATTTTTTTTCGGAACCACACTGTTGGCTGCTCTTCGTCCATCAGTAACGTGGTACAGAAGTACATTCAATACCACTTCGGCCGGAATATCTGAAATACCATTCACTTCTGTTCCAAGTAAGTTTTCAAGTGCCTGGCTATCGTACAATCCCTGGAAAGCATCGTTTGTAGGAGCAAATACGGTATACTGATCCGTGCCATTGAGGAACATGTCTACCAGTTCTGTTCCAAGTTCGCTGTCTACATAAAACAGCGCGCCAACTAGTTCCGAGAAACCGGCTCCAATGGCAATGGCTGCGATCGATTGGTCACCGGGCGGGAGCGATTTGCCACTTTTTAATACATTTTCTTCCTCCATGTTGCGTTGAGGTACGTAATCATCGTTTTCTTTGTCGCAGCTAACAAAAGTTATACTTACAATTATTGCTACTGCAAGAGCCAAACTTCTAAAGTTTAACATTCTTTTTAAAGTCTCCTTTTTCATTGCTGTAATTTTTAAGTTTTAATGGTAATTCATTTGAGAATAAAACAGAAGGAGATCAAGTATTGTTTATATAATTTGATTAAAAATTAAACAATTTCTGTTTTATGGTTTATCAATCTTTACAAAAGTGCTGCAAAATAGGGAAGTATGCTATAATTGTTAATAAGTGTTAAAATTATTCACAGGTTATAATTCCTTAAAAATAATTGTAATGTGAATTGTTCTATTCTTTCGACTAAAATTGCTTAATCGCTTATGATTATAAATTAATTCAATCAGAAAAAAAGACTAAAAAAGTGAGTTGAAGAATTTGCGAATAAACTTTTAGATGAAATTTGAAAAGAAGAAAGGGTAAAGCGATGTAGACGCTTTTTGCTGATGATTGATAATTTACAAACCCCTAAACACAAAACCAATCAAAATATCAGAAGTCGCTTTACCCTTGTTAAACCCTTTATTTTTTATCTAAAAATCTTAAGTTGTTACGTCCTGCATACCAAAGAGACAAGAAGCACTCCAAAAAGCAATTTGCACTGATAATCAGCTACATGTAAAAAATACACCCCTTTCTCTGTTCCCAATTTCGGACAAAATTCCCATATCTAATTCTATTTTGGGTGATAAGTATATGCTTTTATTGCCGTGAAATGTTATAAACGATGTGCAGGATGAATAGTATAAAAAAACGTTTAACTTTAGCCATCATTTGAATTTCAAATCAAATATCACCTATGATTTCTAAAACAATTTGTCTGTTCGCTTTTTTCTTTATAACGACTATTGTGTCGTTTTCGCAGGTACAAAAACCGGCTTATCCTGTTGATACATCATACACAATTGAAGGACAATATCAGAAATATGTAAAAGACTATCCTTATTTGATTCCGGTAAAGGATGAATGCCTGGAAGGCGTTGTTGCCCACCGCAACGAGGTTTATGCTACTCTTGAAAAAACAAAATACGGTAAACGCGAGTTGCACCTCGATTTATTTACACCGGAGAAAAAAGGAACTTATCCGGCTTTGATTTTGGTGCATGGTGGCGCCTGGCAGGCGGGGAATAAATCATTACTGGTTCCGCTTGCGCAGCTGATTGCAAAACAGGGATTTGTAACTGTGGCTGTTGAGTATCAGCTTGGTTTGGAAGCACCTTATCCGGCAGCAGTGCACAACATTAAGGCTGCCATACGCTGGATGCGGGCCAACGCTTCAGAATATCAAATCGACCCCGATAAAATTGTTATAGCCGGGTCATCGGCTGGTGGGCACTTAGCTTCTCTGGTGGGATTAACAAACGGGATGGAACATTTTGAAGGCGAAATGGGAGTTACTTCGCAATCCAGTTCAGTGCAGGCAATTATCGATATCGACGGCCTGGTTAATTTCCTGTCGCCCATAATTCTGAATGCCAAACGAAAACTGAATTCAGCCGATATTAACTGGATTGGAGGATCGTTTACAGAAGCACCGGAACTTTGGAAAGAGGTTTCTCCGGCATACTGGGCCAACGAAAACTCGGTGCCAATTCTGTTTCTCAACAGCGGACATCCCCGGTTTCATGGCGGGCAGGATGAACTGGTGGGCCGCCTAAAAGAATGGGGCATTTATTACGAGGTGCATAAGTTTGAGGTTGAAATGCATACCTTTTGGCTGTTTCATCCTTATGTTGACATGACCGCCGGTTATATGGTTGGTTTTATGAATAAGGTATTTCGATAGAATTTTAAAATCAGACTGATTCTTCAAAATTCGCTATAAAATATCTTACAACTTGCAAAGAGGTATCCCGGAGTAACATTTGGTATGCTTCCGGTAACGCTATTTATAATCCTTCACAATCTCATTTACTCCCTGTAAAATATAATGCGGACAATAAGCAAAATCCTTGATGGTTTCTCTGGTTGAAATACCGGATAAAACCAGGCAGGTGTCAATCTCTGCCTCAATACCGGCTACAATGTCTGTGTCCATACGATCTCCAATAATGATTGTATCTTCCCGTTGAATTCCCAGCTTTTTTAATGCAATTCGCATCATCAGCGGATTGGGTTTGCCAACAAAGTAGGCTTGTTTTCCGGTGGCAAGTTCAATGGGCGAAATCAAAGCTTTGGTGGCCGGGGCAATGCCGTTTTCAATGGGGCCGGTAAGGTCGGGATTTGTTCCAACCAGTCGGGCTCCCTTGTTAACCAGATTTACCGCCTTTTCAATTACTTCGTAGCTGTACGAGCGTGCTTCACCCATTACCACATAATCCGGATCGATGTTGTTGCTTGTATATCCTGTGTTGTAAAGCGCATTAATAAGACCGGCTTCCCCAATAATATAAGCCGTACCGTTGGGTTTCTGGCTTTGAAGAAATGCTGCCGTTGCCAGGGCGCTGGTATAAAAATGTTCGGGTCCCACATCAAGTCCCATACGCGATAATTTCCCCTGCAGTTCTTTAATGGTGCGTTCGCTGGAGTTGGTTAAAAAAACGAATTTTTTATTTTCGGCCATTAACCACGAAACAAACTCTTTTACACCATCGAGAATCTTATTCCCGTGATAAATAACACCATCCATATCGCAGATGAAACCTGATTTACTCCGAATATTTTCTATGCTTGATTTATTTGTCATTACCGATTTGTTTTAAACTATTTTTCATAGAACCCTGAAACTCGTTTTTTGTTCCCAGGTCCGTCAGTGGTTGTAATTCACACCCGATGCCTTAAAAGTATAAAAAATAACCTCGGCTAATTCCTCTTTAATAACGTTTTCGTGCAGAACGAACCTGTTGCTGACAAAAAATAAGTTCTTCCCGGCAAAGTGTTACCCAGTAAAAGCTATTGAACAATCCAACGCAAAGTTATTACTGCTTCCTGCTATTTTTCATTAACTGGGTTAATTAACCCGTTGACGGCCGGAACAATCAACCGAGAAAGAAAATGATTAACTGATAATTTTTTGCGGAAAAATTTTAATAAATAACGTTCTCATTACAGGAGAAACGATTATTAAATTCAGGGGCAATGCAGCGATAAAATTCAGGAAAACAGTTTTCGGATAAATTTTAACCGCGTTTAATGTAAATCCTTCTGCCAGAATAGAGCCAAAAACAGACATCAAAAAAACCATGCAAACTACCATTGTTGAAGAAATACTCAGTATTATAATAATCTTTTTTGTATCCGGTTTCACCCTGGCAAATACCTGTTTTTTTGCGAAGGGCCCAACTACGAAATTATCCAAAATAAAAGCAACAATAAAAACCAGCCAGATTTCTTTGAACAGCAGCTTGAAAACATCTCCCGAAAAACCATTGTGAAGAATAATGTTGTACGCGGTCATCCCGAAAACCATACCCAAACACATCATAATGGTAAATATTTGTTTCTGCAATTTTGTCTCGCCCATATTTATAAATTTTAATTTCTATTTTTCGGTTGGCAAAAATAGAAAAAGGTAATATATTGTCAACTAAGTTGACAGTTGTTTAAGCTAAATTAAATGGAATTTAATATTGACGATCTTACTTTAATCGACCTCATCAGCGAAAAACATGCCCATTTAAGAAAAACAGTAGAAAAACGATGGGAGGAACAATCTGAAATCCGTTTTTCTCATGCCGAATGGTATTTACTGTCTAAAATCGAACAAAAAAGTTTAACCATATCGCAGGCTGCATCTATAATTGGGATATCGAGGCAGGCGATGCAGAAAAGTGTGAAAAAATTAGAGGACCGGGGCTATATCCGCTCTTCATTTCAGGAGGGAAATAAAAGAGACAAGTTTTTGTTCCTCACAAAAACCGGAAAAGAATGTTGCAAAAAAAATAACCGGTTAAAAATTAAGCTTGAACTTGAATTAGAAAAGGTTCTTGGTGAAAATGAAGTTGCGAGGTTAAAGGAACTGTTCAGGAAAAACTGGATAATGGAATAATTTTCTGTAAGGTTTTACAGTATGTCCCGAAAAATAAAGATACACTGAACGTTGCCCGGGTTTTGCGTGCTCATACTGACACTTTCGAAAACAGACTTACTTGTTAAAAAATATGTCTACCTTCGTAAAATCATAAGATTTTTAAGTTCCCTAAATTTATAAATTAACAAAACCATATTTTATACCTTTATTTTAATTTAAGTTTTCATAATGCAAAATATAAGTGAAATACTGGACCTAACCATTAGTACATTACTATTTATTTACCTGCTATTTGTAATTAAGATGAGCGGCAGGTATATTAAAACGTTTTGGTTTTGGGGAATTGTGTTTATTTTATTTTCTAAAATCAATACAATTTTAGAAGGACTTATATTTTCCACTCAAAATAATATTATTGAGCATTCATTCTTTTTTATTGCTTGTATCCTTTTATTTATAAGTATCTTAAAAAATGAAGTGTAATGGAAAATTATATTATTATAGTTAATTTGTTATCAGCGGTAATTATTTTCGTGTCAATAATTATCGTTATTATACGGTATTATAAAAAAAGAATCCATTACAAAATTTTATTGGCCTCCGCATTAATTATATTACTTACCGGGCCAATAATTAATGTGCTGGAATACGATGCCATTATAAAAAATACAGAAGAGTATGAACAGATTTTAAGTATACTATTTCTTCCAATCTTACTATTTACCATTTACGAAAGTATTATCGGAGAAGAATTGCACAAACGTATAAGAAGCGAGCAGAAGTTTAAAGGTATTTTTAATCAGACATTTTCGTTTGTTGCTTTGCTCGATAGTTCGGGGAGGATTATTGAAGTAAATAAGACCGCTTGTAATTTTGTTGGTTATACCAATAATGAATACACAGGGGTGTTCTTGCCCGATAGCAAATGGTGGGAACATTCTGAAGAAGAAAAGAAAAAATTTATAGATGCTATTAACCGAGCCCGAAAAGGCAAAATTGTCAGGTATGAAACGACACATTCTGATATCGATGGAAAAATATACTATATCGACCTTTCTCTTAAACCTGTAAATGATGCAAATGGAGAAACAATTTATTTAATATCAGAAGGCAGAGATATTACCGAAATAAAATTGACAAGACTCGAGCTGGAGAAACATAAAAAGAACCTGGAAAATATTGTGCAAAAAAGGACACTGGAGCTGGAAACTGCAAATCGGGAATTACAAACAACCAATGAAGCCTTACACGAAAAAAACACAATAATAAACGATCAGAATAAAAAATTAATAAACACGCTTAACGAGTTGAAAGAGGCTCAATTACAGCTTCTTCAGTCAGAAAAAATGGCATCGTTGGGTATTCTTACAGCAGGAGTTGCCCATGAAATAAATAATCCGTTGAATTACATCATGGGTGCTTATGAAGCATTGAAGTTAAAAGATTTTAATTCGGAAAATGATGATACTGAGATCCTGTTAAATGCGCTTAAAATAGGAGTGGAAAGGGTTGCCAGTATTGTAAAAAGCCTGAATCAGTTTAGCCGGAACACCCCCTCTGTTAATGAAGAATGTAACATTCATGAGATAATCGACAACAGCCTTGTTATGTTGCAAAGTCAACTGAAAAACAGAATTGAGGTCAGTAAAAACTATATTAACGATACATTTGTTATTTTTGGAAACGTAGGAAATATTCATCAGGTGTTTTTAAATATTCTTTCAAATGCCGAACAGGCCATAAATGGAAAAGGGGAAATAAGCATTCGAACATCGAAAACAGAAAAACAATTGATGATTGAAATTTCAGATACCGGGCATGGAATAGAAAAAGAAAAGATAACTAAAATTACCGATCCTTTTTATACGACTAAAGATCCGGGTAAAGGAACAGGATTAGGCCTTTCGATTGCCTACACAATAATTAAGGAACACGGTGGGCACCTCGAATTTGAGTCGGAAGTAAACAAAGGAACAACTGTAAAAGTTATTTTACCGCAAACAGGAAATAAACGATGAATGAAAAACCCAAAATACTTTATGTTGATGATGAAGCGATGAATACTTTAGTGTTTCAATTAACTTTCTCAGAATATTTTGAAGTTTTAACTGCCGAAAGTGGAATAACGGGCATGGAAATATTTAGTAACGAGCCGGATATAAAATTTGTAATAACCGACATGAAAATGCCAGTAATGAATGGGTTGGAATTTATCCGTAAAATAAAAACTGTCAGCAAGCATATTCCCTGCAGTATATTGTCGGGCTACCAGCAAAGCCCCGAAATTTTGAATGCTTTAAATAATGGTGAAATTGTTGATTACATGATGAAACCTTTCAACAGAGCAGCAATTGAACAACTAATAAAAAAACACACAGGTACTAACGGCAGCTGAATTTTAAAGAAACCAACAACGGTGAAGTCACAAATATTAACAGTTGAAATTAAGCTACTGCTCCGCTCCCTCACGAATCATTTCGCCTGGTTTGCATTTTATAATAATCATGTTTTTTATCGTTTGTAACTGCGTTTCCCCGTTTGGTTAACAATACTCACAAAAACAATTTTCATCATAAGATTATTATAAGTCCGGGACTGTTTAAAATGATACAACCCCGGACTTTTTAATTTGAAATTTTATTTTTTACGGTATTAATTATCCAGTCGTTTCTCTATAATTGAAGTTGAAACAAACCACAACAGAATCGAAAACAGGTAAATAAGAATCCCGTACATGGTAACAATCATGGTAACTTTTATGCCTCCATATACCAATACCGGCTTAATTGTTTCTCCTGCGCCGGCTGCTAGCTCCATGGCATCAAACATGGCTGTAAAACCAATTAGTTGCCCCAACAAACCGGTCATCAGGGCAAACAAACCCAATGTTTTTCCATAGGCAAGCTTACGTAACGATTTTTCAGTATTGGCGGATTTCGACCGGTATGCAACTACAAATTGAAATATAAACCACGCAGTTGTAATAATTAAAATAATAGTGAGAAAACCCATAAATACTGGGCCGCCTTCATAAAACTTTTGTTTCAATAACATATTAGAAATTTTTGTGATTAATACTTCTGCTAAATTATGTGAGCCATCGAAATCCGACAAGTCCGAAAACGGTTCTTAAAGGGTTGTATGTCGACTCTAAATTTGTCATTTCTATTTCTTTACTAAATTTAGCATAAAATTATTAGGAACATGAACAAGAGCTCAGAAAACATTTATTACCATATCGGGTATTGGATTTTTGTAATACTCGTTTTAACCAAAACTTTCGGATTATCATGGGGAGACAATTCGGCTGCATTCTTTTTCGTATGCATGTTGCTCCCCATTGTTTTAGGAACCTCCTATTTTTTCAATTATGTACTTGTGCCTAAATTCTTTTTCACAAAAAGGTATGCGCGGTTTGCCTTTTATACCTTTTGCACGGCTGTTGTTTCGCTCTACCTCGAAATGCTGGTATTGGTTTTTTCATTTGTTTTCCTGTTAAATTTAAATTATCGGAATTTAAGCCCCGGTGCTTCCCAAACTAAACTATTGGCAGCAGTGTTGTATTTGCTGGTAATTATCTGGTCGGTTTTTTTAATGATGAGGCAGATACGTGAGAATCAGCAAACGATAGAAAAGCTTGTTTCGGAAAACGAGAAAATGAAAAAATCGTTTCTCGAAGTGATGTCGAACAGAAAGATGACAAAAATATCTTACGACGACATTGTTTATGTTGAAAGCATGGCCGATTATATACGTATTATTACTGTAAAAGAAGAAATTGTAAGTAAAGAGAAAATCAGCCACCTGGCATCACGCTTACCCGAAACATTTTTAAGGATTCACCGTTCGTTTATAATCAATACTGATCGCATTAAAGAGCGTTCGTTAAATGAGGTTTTAGTCGATGATGTTAGGCTGAATATTGGCAAAAGCTATCGAAAAGAGGTGAAAGAATTGTTGAATTGTAATGCGTTAAATTAAATAACAACTACCGCCGCCCCGCTACTGCGCGAATCCTTTCCCTTTTACCTGCCCTGCTACTGCGCGAATCCTTTCGCGTTGATTGTAGTTTTTAACAACCTTTCCCCGCACTGGTTAACAATAATCCCAAAAACTAATCCATCATAAAATAATTATCATTAAATTAGCTACCCTAATCCGGTGACACCCAGAACGATCATTCGCGAGAGACAGCCACCCAGAGATTTCGAAAATGGTTTTGAATGATCCGTTTGTAAACGACAACAAATGGGATATATCTGAAATACATGAGATTATAAAAAACAATAACTACTAAAGATATAAAAGGAATAAGTGTAATATATTCAAATACGTTAGCGTTCATTAAAAACGTCCTAAAATGAGATACGACAAGACTGAAAGATTAGGTGTTATTGAAACAGATAAAATAGTAACTAAAAATATCGGTTGGATTTTTAGGGAACAATCAATCGTTGACATAGGTATTGACGCTATAATTGAACAATCTGATAACGGAAATCCACAGGGGAAATTTTTAGCAGTACAGATAAAAACAGGAAGGGGAAACTTCTTAATCTCAGAAAGAAAATTGACTTATTATATATCTCATATTCATTACAATTATTGGCTTAACCTAAATATCCCTATTATTTTAGTAGCTCACATTCCTGAGACAGAAAAAACATTTTGGCAGCAAATTAATGAGCAGACATTGAAAAAAGCCAAAAAACGATGGAAATTAGAAATTCCTTTCAATCAAGAATTTTCTGACAAATCCAAAAAAAGATTAACTCAAATTTTATCTGACAGATCTGATGACAATACTGTTTTCGAGCTATATTCTGGGAAAGTTGACCCAGATACCGTTTTCGATATCACTGAGAATGTAAATTGTATTGCTGAATCAATAATCAATGTTCATGCTTTTATTAATTTACTTACTGAGCTAAAAAAACATGCGGATTCTTTTAATATTGACATTCGTAAATTTAATGAAAAGGGTTTAACTCTAAATGACTTTGAAGTAAAAGCAAGAATCAAAGGTTTTTCAAGACAGATTAATGTCATTTCTAAAAGAATTGAAAGTGAAATAATAATATTCTCTGAATTATATTCTGAAGGATTTTTTGCCTGGGAACAAGTTATAATATTGCATTACCTTTTTACAAATAATGCCAAAGAATTTAACGAAGCAAAAAAGAGTATTGAGGTTATTCCGCCATCCATTGAAAAAGCATTAATCGGGATCAAAGGTATGAGGAGCAGTATTGCAAAATTGCCTAGTAATATTTCAGTATTAAAAGGGTCAAAAAATAACCTTTTAGAAATAGTAGATATGGTTATAGATGAATATAATGAAGCAAAACAATTGACATTAAAAATAATAGATAACTTGAACAATAAAAAATAACGAAACGCTAACAAAGCTATATTTAATGCGGGGTACAGCGGGTAATTCAACCGCAGTTTTTCGTAGCAACAGTGCTAATTCGTCTTTGACGATTTGGCTATAAAAAAGAAAATATGAATAAAACGAATTGGCTCATTGGCAGCCTGACAGCGAAGCATTTCAAAGTCCCGCACTACACATAGCCAAACCGTTAGTCAGAATTTAAATTCTTCGATAGAAGAACTGAATAAGAACATTAACATATGTATTCTAAAAACAAAATAAAAAATGCAGGAAAGACTTTTAAGTCAGAAGAAACTCAAACTCCTGAAAAAATTCAAGAAGCATTAGATGTATTGACATATTGGCGTTCAATACATGGAAAGATGATAGAGAAATTTCAAGAATGTTTAATAAAAAAGTCACTAGAAATTGACTCAAAAGCAATAATAGCAAAGAGATTAAAGAGGACACCCTCTATTGTTCGAAAACTTAAAAGGCTTAATCACATTCAGCTTTCTTCAATGCAAGATATTGCAGGTCTAAGAGTTGTTGTAGATTCTATACCTAAAGTTAAACGGCTGGTCAAAGCATTGAAGTCATCTGACTTTGCACAAGAACTAAAAAATGAAGACGATTATATTGACCAACCTAAAGAAAGTGGTTATAGAGGAATTCATCTGGTCTTTGTTTATAGAGATGAAGATTATCCAGAACTGGATGGCTTACTAGTTGAAGTTCAAGTAAGAACCGTAGTGCAACATGCTTGGGCTACTGCTGTAGAAACAATGGGAACTTATTTAAATACCCAACTAAAATTTAATGAAGGCAAACAAAAATGGCTTAAATATTTTGCATTAACTAGTTCAGCATTTTCATATCTTGAAAAAACGAATCAATTAATAAAATATGCACATTTATCAGAGTTTGAAACATATAGTCAAGCTATTTATGAATTTAGGTATAATCAAATTGAAATTAAATTGAATGCTTTTTCACAGGTTTCCAACGCTATTTGTGAAAAAGAGGAACTAAATGGAAAGTACAATTTAGTTTTACTTGATATCAATAGAAAACATGTTGAAATTGAGGTTTTTGAGCCAGCAAATTTGGATGAAGCAAATGTTCAGTACACCAACTTAGAAAAGAAGTATAACAACAATGATAATTTCCAAGTAGCATTGGTCTCGACTGAAAACATACAAGAGCTTAGAGATGCTTATCCAAATTATTTTCTAGACACTCATCTGTTTATGAGAAAAATGTCTATTATCCAACGTCGTTATGACAAGATGAAAAACAGTGCCTAATAAATAGGAATATGAGCGATCTGCAAGACCCAGCGAGGGGGCCAAGGTGTAATAAAGAGTTACTCAATGAAAAACTGGATATTAATAGTATTCATTCTAATCTTCATTCCGTTTTGCGGTAATAGCCAAGAGAAAGAATGGCTATTGAACAAAGATTCTGTTTTTACATCAATATCTTCTGAACATTTTAATCTATACACTTTTGATGGTCATCTTAGCAAGAAAACGAAATTAGATATTCTAAATGAAAGAGAATTAGCGTATCAGCAGATTTCCGGTTTTTTCGGGACTAAAACAAATCCTGCAATCAATATTTTTCTTTTCGAGAATGAACAATTAAAGTATAATATTACCGGTCATAAAGGTTTGGGATGGGGATTTGATAATACTATCGTTGAAGTATTTAACGATTCAATATATATGGATCCTTATCATGAGTTGGTGCACGTTCTTGGATATACAATTAATAAACCTCCGGCGTTGATTGATGAGGGTACAGCAGTTTATCTGTCGCAGTTATATGGTAACAAAGCTTTTTCAAAACTTATTGGTTACCCAACAAAAAGTATTAATGAAATTCTTTTATTGCTTAATAAAAGAGAAGGATTTATACATATCTCAACGCTGCTTTCGTATGACGATATTGATAATGTTTTAGCATATTGTACATCAGCATCATTTGTTGAATTCTTAATTGAGGAATTTGGTAAGCAAAAATTCCTGGAGTTATATAAATCATTATCAAGTACAAACAGTGCCGGGAATAAATTGATATTTGAAAAGATTTACCATATGGAATTTGATCAAATCGAATCTGAATGGACAAAACAAAAAAGTATTAACAAATAAGAATTATTACCCATCTACCCCTCGCTGCTACCGTGCGAATCCTTTCGCATGGTAAAAGAAAAAGCTAGATACATAGATAAAATCATAGCAGCAGCGAAGAACGAATAACCCGAATCCGGAGGATTCAAATGTTTATAGAAAAACTAAAAGAAGAAGATACGACTCCGGCCGGAGTTGCATATTTTTTATCCAAATTATTGCTATAAATATATGATACCTCCGGCATCTGTGCGCTCCCATTTACCTCCTGCCGCGAAAATCAGCAAAATCAGTGTAATCTGCGTTCAAATTCCCACCCGTTGCAAGTTTTTACGCAGTACCAAATATCAGCAATAAAAAAAGCTGTCTGTAAAAACAGACAGCCCATACTTTAAAACCACTAAGCTAAACCGAACTAATTGGAATCCGGTATAATCTTGAGCTCCCCTCTTAAAGCTCCTAAGGTTCTGGCGTTAATATAAAATCAACTTGTGTAGATTCCCCTTTTGTTACGTCCACATTCAAAACTGTATCTGTTAAAAAACTATCCAATTGTGCTGTCATAAAATAAGTTCCTTCCGGGATTCCGATTAGCTGGTAATAACCATCGGAATTGGTAAACGAAGTTGTTAACAAGCTATCTGTTTCCAAACTGTCAATTTCCATCCAAAGACCTATTGCTGTCGATTCGAGTGCAACATTTGCCGTATCTACAATCGTTCCTTCAATACGGCCTGCCATATCAAGTAAAACACAACGAACAACCGGTTTAAAATTAAATCCGTTTATATTTCCGCCTTTCCAGTTTCCTTTAACAACAAACGATTTGCTTACATCGAAATCGAGCAGTACATCAAAAGTCTGTCCACTGCTAATATTTATTTCAGGATCTATCTTAATCTTTAATCCGCTGCTTGAACCACTTGGTATTTTTAAATCATACTCGGTTCCGTCAGTAAGAATAACTTTCGAATCGGTAACATGCATCCGGATCAAGTCGTAAGTTCCGGTCTCAAGTTCAACCGAAGCCAGTTGTTCGGTAATTCCGTTCGAAAGTGTAAGAAGATCAACCTCAGCCGGCTCTTCCATTAGTGTAATAAAAGTCGACTCGGTTGTGTCGCTTTCCTGTTTTCTGATTTCGATTTTGTCAATTGTTACAATGGTTTGAGACACCAGATCGATGGGAAAAGGAGCATCGGTAAGAAAGATGTTTACTTTTCCGTTTCCATCAGTAATATTTTGCGTTTCGTTATTATTACAGGCTATCATTAAAAATATTCCCAGTACTATTGTACTCAGAACTAATCCTGTTTTCTTCATCTCTTTCATGTCTTTCAGTTTAAAAATCTTTTTTGATACTGTTGTTACAACTAAAAAGAACGTAGAATTTTCGTGTTTGGTTTTTTATTTCGTCGGTAAAATAAAGTCAAAGGGTGCAACCTCTGTTACACTCCTTCAACTTTGTGCAAACCTATTATTTAATTTCAATAACTGCATATTTTGATACCTTCCAGAATTCATCAGGATTTTCGATGTTCAGATAGGCGATTACTCCGTCTTTCTCAACAAAGGAGTAAGAACTGTCGGGATGTTCCGAAATTACTGTCGCCTTGTTCGAATACAACGGGATAGTTTTTGTTTCCCTGATATTTAATTCTGTAAAATAATTATCATCAAGATTTTTCTGCAGAGTAACATGTTTTCCCAATCCAAGGAACCCGCCATCTTTGGTCAATACTCCGTTTTCTGCCAATTCTTTGTAGGTTCCTAAAGTAAAGTAGCCTTTATTCAACTGGTAAATTTTCTCGTCGATAAGTTGTTGTTGCTGTTTTAAAGTGTCTTCTTTAGCAACTATTGCAACTTGCATACTGTCCACTTTCGTATTTAACCCGGCCAGCATAACATCGCGTTCTTCAATCTGTTTCTGAAGTGTTGAAATCTCCATATTCTGATCCTCGATGCTCTGATTCAATGCGGCAATTTTCTTTTTGAAAGAACTGATTTCGATCCCTGATCTTTTTAGTTTCTTTTCCAGTTCTGCAATGTGCTCACTGCTTTTTTCCAGCATCTCGTTCATCAGTGTAATGTCTTCAATAATCGCTTTCTTTTTGTCGTAGTTGCCTTCTTTTTGAGATTCAACTGACAATACCTGGCGTTTTTCTTTAATGAATTTTAGATTTTGCTCAATTTCGTCGAAAGCGCCAACCAGTTCGTTAACCATTGAATCGCGTTGCTGCAGTTCCTGGTTGATGTTTTCATTTTTTGTCTGTAAACCGTTAATCTCCTCAGTCTTTTTATTGTAGATTGAAACACCTGTAAAAGCAGCAACAACAATTACTAGTACCAGAATTATGCTTATCGCGTTTTGTGTTTTCTTATTTGTCTTCATAATTTTTTTAATCGTTAAAATTTATTTGAATTTACTGCCCTTATATAGCCAATACCTGTGCCAATAAATAATGCTTTTTATAAAGGATTGAATTTTAGGGGATTGTAAAATGGTGGGAATTTTCAAGTCTATCAAAATGATAGCCGGATTATCAAAATGATAATGATTGAGGCCGGTTATTCTTCTTCTTTCAGCATCCGGTAAATTGTAGCCACGCCAATGTCCAGTTTCTCGGCTACAACTTTGGGTTTGTTGTCGTATTTTTCCAGTAATCTTTTTACCAAACGGAGGTTGTATTCGCGCAGGGTCAGCTCTTCCATAATCAGACTCTCCAGGTTTTGAGAGTCGTCGAGGATAAGATGTTCGGCTTCAATTTCGCGATTATCGGCAAGGGTAACGGCCAGTTCTATCACAGATTTTAGTTCCCGTACATTTCCGGGGAAAGGGTATGCCAGCAGTTTTTTACTGGCTGAGGCAGTTAATGTTTTGGGTTCCATCTTGTTTTCCTTGCAGAATTCAAGAATGAAATTTTTGGCGAGCAGAATAATATCGTTTCCTCTATCGCGTAAAGGCGGCAAATCGATGGGAAGCCCGTAAAATCGATAGTAAAGATCCTGCCTGAAGTTACCTTTTTTCACTTCTTCCAAAAGATTCTTGTTGGTGGCGATAATAATCCTGCAATCGATTTTAACAGCTTTGTTATTGCCGATCCGGGTAATCTCCTTTTCCTGTAACGCCCGCAGTAATTTGGCCTGAAGTGATATTTCCATTTCTGCAATCTCGTCAAGGAAAAGGGTTCCTGAGTGTGCTTCTTCAAATTTGCCGATCCTACGCGCTGAAGCTCCTGTGAACGCTCCTTTTTCATGGCCAAAAAGTTCACTTTCGATGAGGTCTTTGGGAATAGCTGCCATATTTACAGCCACGAAAGGCTGTTTGGCTCGCAAAGAGTTGTAATGAATAGCTTTTGCAACCAGTTCTTTCCCGGTGCCTGTTTCCCCGCTGATCGAAACGGTGACATTTGTGCGGGTGGCTTTTTCGATTAAATCGAAAATTCTTTGGGTGGCCGGACTGTTCCCTATAATCGTATTCTGGTAGCTGTATTTTTTCTTTACTTCTTTCCGAAGCGAGCGTATTTCGTCTTTAAGTTTTACTTCTTTACTGATGTTATTAACTGTGTTCAGCAGGCGTTCGCGAATATCTTTCGATTTTACGATGTAGTCGTAAGCGCCGTGTTTGAGCAGGTCAACCACCACCTCAATATCATCCTGTTCTGAAATTAGAATTACCTGGATATCTTCGTTAATCTCCTTAATTTGCTTTAAAACTTCCAGCCCTTTCATATCAGGCAAACGGTAATCGAGCGTAATTACATCAGGATTTTGATACAAATTGTCGAGGCAATCTTTGCCTGTTCCAAACCCCTGGATTTCATAATCCGGATTCATAGAAAGATTGTGAACCAGTAAACGGCGGTACCATTCATCGTCCTCAACTACAAATATTTTGATGTTTTTAACTTCCATCATCCATTTTTTTCTGCTTTCCGATTGTCAGTTCTTATTCGTTTTTAACACCGCTTGGTTCTTCTAGACCATGACCTTTGGGGCCTTTTTCAGCCCTGCGTAAAAGGAAACTGAATACTAATCCAACAAGTCCGAGAATGCTGAAAACCCACATTCCGGGATTATAACCATCAGGATTATTCGCTGAAGCTCCTGCAAAATCATTGGTCACACCAATTAACCATGCCATAGCTGCTACTCCAATTTGCTGTAACAAAGTCATTAAAGCATAAGCGGTTCCCAACTTGCTTTCATCAACAATATAGGCAACTGAAGGCCACATTACCGCAGGGATCAGAGAAAATGATATTCCCATTAAAGTAACAGGAATGTATAAAGACATATTTCCATATGCAAACATTAGATAAACCGGAAGTATAATTACAGAACCCAGAAGCATCATCAGTGCCCGGCGCCCGATTTTATCGATTAAAAGTCCGATCAATGGCGTAGCAAACATGGTGGCCATAATCAGAACACTATTAAGCTTGCCTGCCATTTGTTCTGTTACACCATGCGCATCCTGGTAAAAAGTTGGAGCAAATCCTCTGAACGGGAATATTGCGGAATAAAAGGTTAAACATAAAATTACAACGTACCAAAAGGACGGAGTATATTTGAACAATCCTTTAAAATCAAGCTTTTCTGTTTCATCTGCCTGGCCAAGTACATATCTTTTTTGAGTCCAAAGTTCAACAACATAATAAAAAAGCCCCCCTACAAAGCACATTAGCCCAATTCCGGCTGCCAGATAGAGTACAGGTTGCCAACCCATGTCATAAATTGAGTGAGCCCATGTATTCGAACGATCAACAAAATACGATCCGGCCCGGCCAATTAATAAGTTCATTCCCAATGCAAAACCAAGTTCTTTTCCCTTAAACCATTTTGCCAGGGCAACTGTCAGCGCTACAATTAATGGTTCGCTTCCAAATCCTAATAAAAATCTACCGGCTAATATTACATATAAATTAGCACTAAATGCAGTAACAAATCCGGCGATACTGCATATTGCTCCAAACAATATCATGGAAACACGTGTGCCATATTTATCAATAAATACACCGCTAAAGAAGAGAACAATAACTGCGGCAATACTATACATGGTATACAATTGCCCAATATTAGTCTGACTGAATCCCAGCAATTCAATAAAATCTTTTGCTACGTATGCAACACTGTCGTACATATAGTAACTTCCAAACATTGTTATACTTACTGCGATTAATGCTATCCAGCGTAGCCATCCTGGTATTGTAACATTTTTCTTTTCCATGCTTTTAGCTGTAGTTGTTAAGTTTTAACAAATGTATTGAATATACATCTTTTCAAAAAGATAAAATGCTTTATTCGGATTTCCCGGCAAGAAGAATCTTCAATTCTTTGTTCAAAGCTTCAATTTCTGACTTTAACTGAACTGATTTTCTCCTGATTTTTGAAAAATCGGTACCATCTTTAGCTAGTTTCTCCAACTCTTTCACGCTTGTGTACACCTCTTTTACATTCATATATTTTACCGGCGATGCCAGTTTGTGCGCCAGTTCTGCAATGGCGTTATAATCTTCTTTTTCCAGATTCTCTTCGATTGAAAGCAGGCTGGCTGTGCTGGTTTTAATAAACAAGCTGATCATTTCCTTTAAAAAACCCGGGTCGCCATTAGCCATTCGCTCCAACTCGCTAATATCCGGCTGAAAATTATCCGACATTTTATTATCCTTTTTTTGAGTTTCTAATTTGCCGCCCAGTGTTTCTGTTATGGTATGAAACAATGCTGCTTCGTTAAAAGGTTTTTTCAGGAAATTATCAAAACCATCCGCCGCAGAATTCTCCGAATTAACTTCTCCGGAATTAGCAGATAAGGCAATTATTTTTGTTGCTTCCGCTGATGCCTTTATCGTTTTTGCAGCTTCATCTCCATTCATAACAGGCATCCTGATGTCCATAAGGATTAGTGCATAATTTTCCTTTTTGCACAAGTCAACTGCCTGGCTTCCGTCCTCTGCCTCATCGAACTCAACCTGCCATTTTGTAAAAATATTTTTTAAAAGATGCCGGTTAAATTCTTCGTCGTCAACGATTAATACTTTCCGATTTTTGAGAGCTCTCGGTGTTTTATAACTTTTAAAAGCCTGCTGTATTTTTTTCGGATCTCCTTTTTTGAAAGGAATATTCACATAAAAAGTGGTTCCCTTGTTCAATTCACTTTCAACAGTAATATCGCCATCTAAAAGATTAACCAGTTTTTTAACGATATAAAGCCCCAGACCGGTTCCTCCGGCTTTTTTGTTGGCGTTGGTTTCCAACTGCACAAAATCATCAAAAATTTTAGACTGGCTTTCTTTGGCTATCCCGATTCCTGTATCCGAAATCTCAAATAACAGATGAACTTTGTCGTTTTTTTCGGTACAGCTTGAAATCAGTTTTACTGTTCCGTTGTCGGTAAATTTAATGGCATTTGTAACCAGGTTGTTCAGAATTTGTTTCAGACGACCTTCGTCTCCAAATAACACTAAATCTTCGTTGTTCTTCTTTTCAATTATAAATTGAATGTTTTTTTCATCTGCCTTTTTCCTGTTATAAAGTTCAATTTTATCCAATAAATCATCGAGTGAAAAATCAACCGGGATAAACTGAATGTTTTGTTTTTCAATCCGCGAAAAATCGAAAGTGTCGTTCACCAAATCAGCTAAATGTTTGGTTGATTCATAAATGACTTTTAAATCTTTTTGGGTTTTAGCGTCGTGTGATTGCTGTAAAAGTTGTTCCGACAAACCAAAAATGGCGTTAACCGGATTACGCATCTCGTGGCTTACCGTGGCAACAAATAATTCTTTTGTCCGGGCCAGGTTTTCTGCCTGGGTTTTGGCTTTTTGAAGTACATTCTGGTATGATCTCGACTTTCGTAAATCGCGGAAGAAAAGAAACAAAACCAGAATAAGCAATAATAAAACCGAAGCAGCGAATAAAACCAGGCGCCGGTAGGTTTCTGCAGCCAACAATTCAGCATCGTGCGATTTTTGCAGCAGGCTTTGCTCTTCCTGCAATTCCAGCGTAGTAATTATATCTGAAAGAGCTTCAGTAATTCTCAGATTTTCGCGCATATAAAAAGCCTCCATCCAACTTGTTCTTCTCTTGCGCTGCTCTATTCCCATTTCAAGGTCATTAATTTTTTGCCTGAGTACCTTTTTCTCAGAGCTTCGGTCAAGTACAACCGGAGTTGGCTGTTCCTGCTGTTTCCCAAACAGTCTTTTGAAAAAACCTACCTTTTCGGGTTCCTGAAAACGAATGGTATCCTGTACGGTTAAAACGGTATCCAGGGTTTCTTCATATTGATCAAAGGCTTCGTGTTCGTTTCCCCGCGAAAGATGAAGATTGAGAATTTCTTCCCAGACAAGAGCCTTATGTTGTGCCAGAATAAGCAATGAATCTGCCAGAACCTGGCTGGTACTATCCTGAATTGACATATTCTCTATGGTTCTGATCTTTTCTTCCCGCGATCGTTCAAGTTCCCTGTAGTTCTCAAGATAGTCTTCATTGTCGCTCAGCGAATAAAGTTTCACCATATTCTCTGTTTCGTTCAGATCTGAAACAACATCTTTTATCAGAACCAGGGTGTTGTCGGGTTTCGATTCGTTCAGCATCGAGGTAACGATCTCCGACAAACTTTTATAAACGAAGTTGCCTGAAAAGCCCAACAATGAAACGATAATAATGGTGAGCAAAACAATCGGTATCTCAATTTTTATTCGTCGCATTCAATCCTGTTCTTTTTCCCATTTTTTAATACCTGTGAGAGAATGTATTGTTCTTTTTTAGGGATTAAACGTAGATTTTTAATCATTGTTTTAATTGCTTCATTTTTTTGTATTTGAGTGAAATGTGTTTAGCGGCGGGTGAATTCTCCGGAAGTTGCAACAAGTTCTGCATATTTATTATAATACAATTCTTCCAATATTTTAATGATTGGAGATTTCAGTAAATATTTGTTAAATCCGGGTGAACATCTTGAGTGTTATTTCCTTAATGATTTAAAAAAGGATATTTTTGTCCGTTCAAATTTGTTCTCAAATAAAATAATATAAGATGGCTAATATTCAGAAGACTTTATTGATGATTCTCGACGGATGGGGAATCGGCGATGGATCGAAAAGCGACATCGTAGCAACAGCACCAACTCCTTTTATGGATTCGTTGCTGACAAAGTATCCACACTCTCAATTACTCGCCAGTGGCGAAAATGTAGGATTGCCCGACGGACAAATGGGAAACTCGGAAGTGGGCCACTTAAATATTGGTGCCGGCCGTGTATTGTACCAGGATATGGTAAAAATTACACGTGCTATTAAAGATAAATCGTTGTGGCAACATCCACAGATTCTTAAAGCATATAATTACGCAAAAGACAATAAAAAGAAAGTTCACCTGATTGGTTTGATCGGCCCTGGCGGGGTTCATGCTTTGAGCTCGCACATGGTAGCTCTTTGTCAGATTGCGACTGATATGGGATTGGAAGATGTTTTTATTCATGGTTTAACTGATGGCCGCGACACTGACCCTCGTTCGGGTTATGGTTTTGTTGAAAACGACCTTAAAGCACTGGAAAGCACCAATGGAAAATTCGCATCGTTGATTGGTCGTTACTACGGAATGGACCGCGACAATAATTACGATCGTTTGAAGTTGGCTTACGATCTTTACACTTTGGGTAAAGGTGAAAAATCAACTGATATTCTGGCTTCAATGAAAGCATCGTACGATAACGGCGTTACCGACGAATTCATAAAACCAATTGTAATGGTTGATGAAGCCGGTGAACCACTGGCTAAAATTGAAGATGGAGACGTGGTAATCTGTTTCAATTTCCGTACCGACCGTTTGCGCCAGACTACCATTGCATTTACACAAAAAGACATCCATGAATATGATATGCATAAAATGGATTTGCAGTGGTACACCATGACAACTTACAAAGCCGATTTCGAAGGCATCAACGTTATCTTCGAAAAAGAGAATGTAACAAATACCATGGGTGAAATTGTTTCAAATGCAGGATTAAAACAAATTCGTATTGCTGAAACCGAAAAATATGCTCACGTTACTTTCTTTTTCAGTGGAGGCCGCGAGGCTGAATTCGAAGGAGAAAGCCGCATTTTGATTCCTTCTCCTAAGGTTCCTACATACGACCATCAGCCTGAAATGTCGGCTCCCGAAGTTCGCGATGCCATTGTTCCAAAACTGGAAAACGGCGAAGCTGACTTCGTTTGCCTGAACTTTGCAAATGGTGATATGGTAGGTCATACCGGAGTTTACGAGGCTGTTTACAAGGCTGTGCAAGCAGTTGATGCTTGTGTGAAAGATGTAGTTACAGCAGCTCAAAAAGGTGGTTATGATGTGATGATAATCGCTGACCACGGAAACGCAGATAATGCTGTAAATGCAGACGGATCGGAAAATACGGCTCACTCGCTGAATCCGGTGCCTTGTATTTTTGTTACAGAAAAAGAAGGAGTTGAACTGGATAACGGTATTTTGGCCGATGTTGCACCAACACTGTTGAGCGATATGGGACTGGAAGTCCCAGCTGAAATGTCAGGTAAAAATCTTATTAAGTAAATAATAATCTACAATACAAATTTCAAACCTTGCTTGTTATACAGGTAAGGTTTGTTTTTTTGATATTTATAATCTTATAATTTATAAAGTGGTGGTAGAAATAGGTCGTGCCATATTGAGCCGTGATGTTTTTGAGAAACATTTTCTATGTGATATTATGAAATGCAAGGGAGCTTGCTGTATTGAAGGTGATTCCGGAGCTCCTCTTACCGAGGAGGAAGCTATTCTTATTGAAAAGGAATACGATACTTATAAAGATCTACTGCCCGAAAAACATCAACAGGAAGTTGAAAAACAAGGCTATTCAATTATCGACAGCGATGGAGATTTGGTTACTCCGCTTGTTAACGACCGCCAATGCGTTTATTCTTATTATAATAAACAGGGCATATTAAAATGTGCCATTGAAAAAGCTCACTTCGATGGGAAAACTGAATTCCGTAAACCAATTTCCTGTCATCTCTTCCCCATTCGCATTACTGAATACAAACGATTCGATGCCGTAAATTACCAGGAACTGGATATTTGTAAGCCGGGCAGAGTATGTGGTGCATCAGAAAAACTTCCTTTATATAAATTCCTGAAAGATCCACTTATTAAAAAATACGGAGAAGAGTGGTATAAGGAGTTGGAAATTGCAGCAGAACATCTTTTGTCTGAAAAGTAGAACTTTTTACTCCATTGCAGCTCCATTTTTTTGTCCGAATTTTAGTCTTTCTCTAATTGTCCCATATCGACCAACTGTCCCAAATATCAGAATATTGTCCCATATGCGGACCGGTGTTGTTTTTTGTGCGATAATCAAGTTATTGAATTTCAGGCGTATGCCATTTTTGGCATTTGTGTTGTTTATTAAAGAGCGTATCCGACCCTAAGGATACAACAGCTTTTTGAAGAAATAATATTACAAACAAATAAACAACAACATCGTGAAAAATTTAACTATTAAATTAGCAATCATTTTATTCTTTTCTAGTGTATTAACAAGTAACGCCATGGTTAATGGCCACAATTCTGGCAACGACAAAGACGAAGTTTCACACAGTCTAAATATAAATATTCCTACACATGCAATGGTAAACATAGCAGGCAACAGCGGAACAACCGTTGATTTTTCTGCAGTGGCTCCTGAATTTGCAGGAAACAGTGTTTCTTTTACACAAACTTCCGAATCGGCACTTTACCTGAATTATTCATCTATTGTATCACAAGGAAAAACCAACACAATTTCAGCAAAAGTTTCTGGGTTGGCCGAAGGATTGAACATTAACTTAAACGTAAGTGCAGAAGCCCTTAATGGAGCCAAAGGAAATACCGGATCAGGACAAAGCCAGACTCTTGGAACAGAGGGAAAAACAGTAGTAAGAGGAATAGGTAGCTGTTTCACCGGTTACGGAGCAGGCAAAGGACACAAACTGGAGTATTCAGTAGAAGTTAAGGACGCAGATTATTCAAAGATAGTAGCAAAAGAAAATCATATAACAGTAACTTATACAATTACTGAACTTTAATTGGTTTTGAAGATAAAAAATAAGGGAGAAAGGTAAGTCGGTTGGCTTACCTTTTTTGTTGTGACCAAAACAATAATTGTAGAATTGACATTTTCCTGTTGAACACAAATAAATTATACTCCCAAAAATCACTTCATTAATTTCAACACATAAACCTGTCGTTTCCCGGAATGGGTAGAATTGAAACCAATCATATCTCCGTTCGGACTCCACCGGCAATGGATATCACAACGCCAGTCGCCCTTATATTCTTTCGGCTCAATATACCTGCCAACAGGCATTACACATTCCGTTTTCATATCCATCAGGTAAATCTTTTGTTCCCTGTTTTTTGAAGGATAGGTATCGGTTACCATCCATTTTCCATCGGGAGAAAAAGTGCCATGTCCATCATAATCGAGAAGTCCTTTGCCTAACCTTTTATAATCCGTTTTGCCAACAGTGAATAACACATGTGCATATTGTTTATTGTCAAAATTGGCTGTTATCATCAATTCATCGTCATTCAGCCAATCAAAATGCGAACCTCCCCACCCGTCCGGAAAACATCTTTGAATATTGGTTCCATCCAGATTTGCTGTTAATGCTGTAGTATTCCAGTTGGGCAACGTTCGTGCAAGCCAAAAAACCTTGCTCCCGTTTCGACTGATAAGGGTATGGTTAAAATAAACCAGATCTTCTTCTTTGAACTCGTGTATCATGTTTTTGACCTCATCAATTGAAACGATTAATTTTGAATTACCAGTTTCCAAATCAATAAGAAACAAACCATCATCTTTTGGTAATTGCACATCCTTTTGAGGATTCTGGCCTTCACCGGCATAACCATAACCTTTTCGCGTAATACTCAAGCGGGAAAAATTAATACTAATGGCATATTTTCCATCAGGAGAAACAGCGCTAACCGGACGATCTATTTCCTTTATTTCCTCTTTCGTGTAAACATTCAAAATGATGGACACATACCTCCCATTTCTCAAATCGTTGTAAATGATTAAAGAATCGGGAGAAGTTGTCAGCCAATGTGCCATACAACCCTGTTGAAAATTCCAGGCACGGGTTTTGGCAAGGGGAATAAATTCATTATTCTCAAGATCAACCATACCCAGTGTAGCCAAGTCATTTTCGTTAGGCAACCTGTCGTTTATCTCAGTTTCCAGTACAGTTACATATTTCTGCGATTTGCTCCAGGAATTAATTCCATAATAACTGGCAAAAAAATGTTCTTTGCGATTATCGGTAATTTGGATGGCATCACTGATTTTAGGAAATACAACGTCTACCCCATTGTCATTTTTTGGGGAACACGAGATTACCAGGCAAGTAATGATCATAAAAAATATTGATTTTCGTTTCATTGGTATTAGGTTTATAGTTAATTGATTTGCAGTTCAACAGGCTCCTGCCTTTCAAATGTAATCACAGAAGGTGATTCTTACAAATGTATCTCGTTTATTCTCATCTAAATCAAAACATAATAATTATATTTGAGAGAAATCTATAACCAACAACTTAATTCAATCAAACCATGAAACGAATCTTACTTCTTTCTTGCATTGCCATAAGTCTTTTATCTACACTTACAGTTTGGGGACAAAGAAGATTTACAGTCAGAGAAGATATTCCTCTGGATTCTATCGTTCTGAGCGATCCGTGCATTTTAGCCGACCAGAAAACACAAATGTATTATATGACCGGAACAGGCGGAATGCTTTGGAAAAGCAATGATCTTAAAACATGGAGCGGCCCTTACCGGGTAACCCAAACCGATCCCGACTCGTGGATGGGACCACACCCAATGATTTGGGCAGCCGAGCTTCATCCGTACAAAGGAAAATACTATTACTTCGCCACCTTCACCAACAGAGATGTAAAAATCGACACAGTAGCTGAAAATATAATCGAGCGGCGTGCCAGTCACGTCCTCGTAAGCGACCAGCCCGAAGGGCCGTACATTCCAATGAAAGACCCAACTTATCTGCCTCCGGAAAAACCAACGCTGGACGGAACATTCTGGGTTGATACCGATGGCAAACCCTACATGATTTATTGCTACGAATGGTTGCAAGCCCTGGATGGCACCATTGAAAAAATAGAATTAAAACCCGATTTAAGCGGATCAATCGGAGAAGGCAAGTTGCTTTTCCGCGCCAGCGATTCACCATGGAGCAAAGACAAAGACAGTTACGGAAATATCATTCCCCACAAAGTAACCGACGGGCCATATTTATTCCGAACAGGAACAGGACGCCTGGGGATGATCTGGACAAGCTGGGTTTTCGATGTATACACACAAGGCGTTGCCTATTCGAAAAGCGGCACACTCCTTGGCCCTTGGATACAGGAGAAAGAGCCAATAACTCCTCCCAATTTCGGACATGGAATGTTGTTTCAAACGCTGGAAGGCACATGGCTGATGTCGGTTCACAGCCACAAATCAATTCAGGGAAGATATCGTCGTATTCCGCATTTATTTGAAGTTGATTTGTCAGGGGATAAACTGGTTGTTAAGGGGCCTTATCAGCCTTAAAAAATATCTTCTAAACTTAACCACATGCATTAGAATTACATAGGTTTTTAATATCGAATAAAATTCGATGGATTAGAAGTTAATGAATGATGAATATCGATTAACGATTTTTGATTAACGATTGTAAAAATGGTCAACTTTATTTAGGGAAGGTCACACTTCTGCAATCATAATTCGTTAATCATCATTCTATATTCAATCTTTCCAGAAACTAAAGTAGCTGCAAGAAATTGCAGGGTTTTAACCATTAACTGGAAAATAAACTAATTCATAGCGAATAAACGTACAGAACCATCATAGATTAGCCAGACGGCAAAGAGCGCAAGGAAAACAGCACAGGTTCCCACTAAAATACGGTAGGTTTTGTTGCCAAAAAACTTCCGCCCTTTTCCAACTGCAAACGAAATGGCAGAATACCACACCAGGTCGCCCAGAATGTGTCCCACAAAAAAGAATACAATCCCGGTGAATCCCAGTTTTTGTGAGTGCATTACATAACCAAGGCCAATGGTAGCCCACCAGATTATCCAATATGGATTGGCCAGGCTCATAAGAATACCGGCCAGGTAAACATTCATGGTTTTTGTGTCTGCTTCAGTGGTTTTTATCTCCAGTTGCGGAAGCGAGCGAAACATACTTTGAGCCATCCAAATCATAATTGCACCACCAAGAAGAGCGATAATTATAAAAAATAATTCCTGCTTAAACAGTGGTGCCAATCCGAAAAAAATGGCACCCAGTAATGCCACTTCAAGCACAGCATGCCCGGCAATCATTTTCGGGCCAACCCACGGACCGCTTCGGGCGCTTTCGCCAATAGTCATGGTCATTAACGGCCCGGGCATCATTGCTCCGCTAAAGGCAATCACAAACGATGTTGTAAATATGGTAAGGTATGCCAGCATGTTCCCAAAGATAGTTTGGCTAGTTTAAAGTTCAAAGTTTTAGGGTCAATCTAAAAAATACATAACTAAAAAAGCCGGTCAATCTACTGACGAACCGGCCCTTTTTTCTGTTTTGCTGTTTAATTATTTCTCTTCTTTTATTTTTTCCTCCACTTCAACATCCACTTTCATTTCACCGCCTTGTTTCTGTTTTTTGATGATAATCATTTTACCATCCTTTTCAATCACCTTGGTTTCATCGCCGCTTTCTTCAACGCTCCAAACTTTGCTGTCTTCTATAATTTCAATTTGACCATCATCACCGGCAATCACTTTTATCTGTTTTGCTTTTTGAGGCATGCCTTCATGTATCATCATCGGAGCGCCTTTTGCACCCTGAATAATAAATTCTTCGTGTAATTCCACGTCTTGCTTTGCAGGTTTTTCACGAACAATTACAATTTTTTCTTTGCCGTCTTTCAAATCCTTCTTCTCATATGAAATAATGCCGGGATCGCTCAAATCAATCACATTCCCTTTGTTTTTATCAATCCGAACTACGCGTGGTTCGGCTCCTTGCGGAGCAGCAAAAAACATATCGTTTCCTCCCTTGCTGTGCCATTGCATAATATCTTCGTTATCGCCATCTGCAATTACTTTTATACGAATTTCCTTCAACGAGTCGCCTTCTTCTGTTTTAAATTTGTAAATCAACGGCTCGTTTTTTCCCTTTCCTTTCAGTATAAAAACATTGCCGTCTCCATCTTCTTCAACATTAATATCGAAATCCATATCAAGGTCGAAATCCCCTTCTCCAATCCATTTTAATTCTTTTCCGTCGCCGATGGTATCGCCATTCCAGACAAAAACCTGGGTGGCTTCAATTATGGTATCGATTTCCATCTTTTTGCCATCGTCGCCCACTTTTACCATTTTAATATGTTTTTTCTCTTTCTTCCCTCGTGGCGGATCCTGTGGTGTTTCGCCAATGGAAATGGCAGAGGTAAATAAAATAGCAAGAGCCAAAATTCCGGTAAGCGATAAAATGTTTTTCATGTTGTCTATTTTTAAGATGTTTTACTAATACGCTTGTAAATTTTTTCTAAAATCAGAGATCTTAATTCCCGAAACAAATATACGTTTCAACTTATCATTCAACCCGTTAAAGCCCGGTTAAAATCTGTTAAGGAAAAGTTAAAGTCTTAAATATGCTTTTTCTAATTGTCTATATTTGAATCATGAATCGCAAACTTTTCACCGGATTAATTATTCTGATGGGCATTTCCATTCTGGGCATTATTGCCGTGCAACTGGTATGGATGAACAATGCCATAAGGGTGAAAAACGAAATGTTTGAACGTGGCGTAAACCAGGCTTTGCACCAAACCGTAACCCGGCTTGAAGACATTCATAATCTGGGTGTTGTAAACGAAATGGTTTTGGCCGGCGATTCTACAGATTTGATTCAAAATGTAGATGAATTTGAATTCGATTTCGACATGGACAGCGACACGGATTTTGAATGGCACACCGCTCCAAAATCAAATAAAAACATAAAAAGCAAAGCCGATTCTATCCGCCGCCCGGTTCGTATTATCCGCGAATTTGCTCCTGAAAACAACAGGGCTGTTATTGAGATCAGGGTTGATTCCGACTCCAATCACACACAAGTTCAATCGTACACTTACAGCATCAATTCAAAAACCAAAAGCAATAACCACGTTATTATTGCAGATGGCAAAGAAGAAAAAAACGGGCTGGTTTTTATAAAAAAGGACACCATTATTACCGATGCAGATTCACTGTATACTATCAGCACCATAAAAATTGATTCGTTGCTGACCGACCTCGACACCTTTAAAATACTTCGCCCTGACATCTCGAAAAGGATTAAACTGAAGGCCACCGATCTGAAACGTATGGCCAGCAAAGTGGTTACCGAAGTTTCATCCTGGGATATTCGCAAAATAGATGAAGACCAGGTATACGAGGTTTTAAAAAAATCGCTGCAAGAGAACAACATCCCTCTCGATTTTGAATACGGGATTAAACACGGCAACACCATGGATTTCCCGAAAGCGGTGAGTGATTCGGCAAAGGTAGCCGCCAGCATTTTCCAGGCCAACCTCTACCCTAACGATATTTTCCAGAAAGACATTAAACTGGCGGTTTTCTTTCCAGAAAGAGACAATTTTATCTACCGTTCACTAAGCTGGTTACTGATAGGCTCGTTCCTGTTCTCGCTAATTATTTTACTGACTTTTGCCCTGAGTATTTTCTATATTTTGCGGCAAAAGAAAATATCGGAAATGAAGTCGGATTTCATTAACAATATGACCCACGAATTTAAAACACCGATTGCAACCATTTCGGTGGCTACCGACTCCATCATCAACGAAAAGGTTTTGGGAACCCCGGAACGAATCAGGTACTTTGTGGGGATGATTAAAAAAGAAAATAACCGCATGAACCGCCAGGTGGAAGACATTTTAACCATTGCCCGTCTCGAGCGGAAAGACTTTGAGTTTAACTGGGAAACCATCGACGTGCACGATTTGATCAGAGATGCCATCCAGGGAATTATTCTACAAATTGAAAAACGGGACGGAAAAATCGACGTCCTCCTGAATGCCTCAAATTCGATGGTTATTACCGACCGAATTCATTGCACCAATATCATTTACAACCTCATCGATAATGCCAATAAATATTCAGGGGAAAAACCGGAAATAAAAATCACCACAACAAACCAGCAAAAAGGAATTTTAATCTCAGTGGAAGACAAAGGAATAGGGATGAATAAAGCGGTGCAGGCTAAAATATTTGAACGTTTCTATCGGCAAACCAGCGGAAACATTCACAATATTAAAGGTTTTGGATTAGGATTGAGTTATGTGAAAGCGGTTCTGGAGGCCAACCATGGAAACATCTCGGTGCAAAGCGAGCCCGGAAAGGGAAGCAAATTTGATGTATTTTTACCGTTTGTGAGGGAATAAAGTAATGAGAAATAAACAACACATATTTCTGGTTGAAGACGATCTCAGTTTTGGGGCCGTACTAAAGTCATACCTCGAATTAAACGACTATGAAATTACCTGGGTGGATGACGGGAAATATGCTGTCGATAAATTTAAAAACGGAACTTACCATATCTGCATCCTCGATGTTATGTTGCCAAATGTTGATGGATTTACAATTGGAACAGAAATCCGCAAGCTCGACAAAAACATCCCCATGGTTTTTCTTACGGCAAAAACATTAAAAGAAGATATTTTGAAAGGATACAACGTGGGTGCCGACGATTATGTAACCAAACCTTTCGACACCGAGGTGCTGCTTTGTAAAATCCAGGCTATTATTAAACGTCAATCAACTGAGCCGATAAACGATGCCACGCTCTTTACTATCGGAACGTATGAATTCGATTCCAAACTCCGTAGCATTTCCCGCGACGGAGAAAAACAGAAACTCTCGCCCAAAGAAGCCGACCTTCTAAAATTACTTTGCCAGAATAAAAACGAATTGCTTTCGCGCGAAACAGCACTGCGCAAAATCTGGGGAGAAGACGGTTATTTTACTGCCAGAAGCATGGACGTGTTTATCACCAAATTGCGTAAATACCTGAAAGACGACCCAAACATTGAAATAAAAAACATTCACGGCAGCGGTTTTCTTTTCGAAGTAAAAGATTAATGTCCTGCCTGTTTTACAAAAGTCATTTGAATTCTACTATATCTCCTGTCCTCTTTTTATCTTTATTACCAATTTAGTATCAAGTCGCAAGTATTAAGACTAAAACTATCAGAAAAACAACAAGGATTCTGACAACATGTTGATTATTTTTTGGCGTTAGGAAAATAAATATCATAAAATGAAAAACAAAATTGCCTTAATAACCGGTGCCAGCAAAGGAATTGGGGAAACCATTGCTTTTGGACTTTCTGAATTGAACTATGAGACCATTTTAATCGGAAGAAACAAGGAAGATTTGAATTCTGTGGCAAAAGAAATTACCGACAAAACAGGAAACATTTCCACTCCAATCCAACTCGATATTACAGATTTTGAACAGGTTCAAAAAACCATTGAACGGATAATAAAAGAGTTCGGACAAATTGATGTTTTGGTAAATAATGCCGGAATATATTTCGATGGAACATTGGACATTGAAAATAAAGACTTCACAAAAATGTTGGAAACAAATTTAACAGCACAATACAACATGCTGAAAGAAGTGGTGCCGATTATGAAAGCACAAAAATCAGGATATATTTTCAATGTGGCATCTCGTTCGGGCAAAGTTGGTTTTGTCGGTAGCGGAGCCTACAGCGCTTCCAAATTTGGAATGGTTGGTTTGAGCGAAGCTCTTTATCGTGAATTAAATCCGCTGGGAATACGGGTAACCGCATTATGCCCGGGTTGGGTGAACACTGAAATGGCTTTCGATGCAGGAACGCCACTGGAAGGAAAACAAATGATTCAGCCGGATGATTTATTTAAAACCATTAAATGGCTACTCGATCTATCGCCGGGAGCATGTGTAAAAGAGGTGATATTGGAGCCACCATTTAATATTTCCTGAATTCACCACTAACAATCTGATAAACAAACAAAGCAACGGTATATCCTAATTTATTCGTATCTTTAGTAACATCATATAATCATAAAAACCTGCAAGAATGAAAACTATCATCAAATTAAAACCCCTGAGTCTTTCATTCACACTAATCCTTGCCTTTTTACTTGTTTCTTCCTTTACGCCAGCACCCCTTGAGATTACCATTGATGTAGCACCCAATGTACTCAACATCCAAAGCGAAGGCACTGTGGTAACCGTGCACACCAACATTGCTTACAGCGCCGTTAACGGTGCTTCAGTATTATTGAATGAGTTGCCGATTGCCTGGTGGAAATCAGATAGTCGCGGACAATTTGTAGCAAAATTTAACATGAATGAAGTTAAAGGGCTTGTAGATGCCGGGGTCTTGGAATTAGGCGAAATTACGCTTACTCTCACCGGGAATTCAACTCTGGGTGATTTCTCAGGAGATCAGACGATCAGTGTAATTTCGATTGAAGCGAAAGGGAAATAACTTTTTAAAATCGATGATTACAAGAGGGAAAAATTAACAATATTTTTCCCTCTTGTTTTTATTTGATAAATTGGGAGAACATTTTTTTCTAAACCATGCGAAGAAGAACCTAATGAAATCACGACGTAACTTTTTGAAATCCATGTTGGCTGTTCCGCTTGTTGCCGGCAATATTTCTCTTTTTGGAGAAAATTTTGACTCCATCTCAAAAGACTTCGGGTATAAATTCAAATTAAGTTTGAACGTTTATTCTTTCAACAGTTTGCTTCGCGAAGGGAAGATTGATCTGTTTGATCTGCTGAATTTTTGTGCAGAATATAATTTCGATGCCATCGATCCAACAGGTTATTATTTCCCGGGTTATCCAGAAGTCCCTACTGATGATTTTATTCGTGAATTTAAAAGAAAGGCCTTCCTTCTTGGACTTGATATAAGCGGCACCGGAATAAGAAACGACTTTACCAATCCGGACAAGAAAAGCCGCGAAGCAGATATCCAGACGATTGAAAAATGGATAATTGCTTCTGCAAAACTGGGAGCTCCACTTCTTCGGGTTTTTACAGGCAGAAGTGAACATGAAGGATTTTCAAGAGAACAGGTTTTTGAATGGATGGCAAAAGATTTTACTACCTGCTGCAAAATAGGAGAAAAATACGGGGTAATTGTTGCGTTACAAAATCACAACGAGTTCCTAAAAACAGCCGATGATGTGAACAGAATAATGGAAATGGTAAATTCGAAATGGTTTGGATTGAATCTCGACATTGGAAGTTTCAGAACGAGCAATCCTTACGAAGAAATTAAAAAGGTGATTCACCATGCGGTTACCTGGCAGATAAAAGAAAATGTGTGGATAAACGGGAAAGAAACACCGACTGATTTTAAGAAACTTTTTAAACTTATAAAAAAAAATGATTACAGAGGTTATCTGCCACTGGAAACCCTTGGAGCCGGAGATCCTTATCAGAAAGTTCCGGCATTATTAAACAATGTAAAAACTATTCTCGAATAAAAAGAAATATGCCTGAATTAAAAGAAAATCCAAATCTCTCCGATTATCAAAAGTATGTTGCAAAGCTGGAAACAGAACGGGGATTTGCCCCACAAACCACCATCGACAAATGCCTTTTGCTAGGCGAGGAAGTCGGCGAACTGTTTAAGACAATTCGAAAAACCGAAGGATTATTAGTCGACGAAAACTCTAACTTCTCGGAAATCGGCGATGAATTAACTGATATTTTTATTTACCTCTGTGCCATTGCCAATCGAAAAGGCATCGACATGGAGAAAGCATTTTTAAATAAAGAAGAAAAAAACAAACAACGAACCTGGAAATTAATCTAACATGGAACAAATTAGAGTACCCTTTAACGAAATGAAATCAGTATTTAAACGGGTTTTATTAAAGTACAATTTAGAAGAATCAAAAGCTGAAAAATGTGCAGATATTTTTGCAACCAACAGTCTGGAAGGAGTTTATTCTCATGGTGTTTACCGCTTCCCTCGGTTTGTCAAATACATTCAAAAAGGCATAATTAAAATTGATGCGGTTGCAGAATTAAAAAGTGCAACAGGAGCTTTGGAACAATGGGATGGGAAATTGGGACTAGGACCTGTTAATGCCGATATTTGTGCCAATCGCGCCCTGGAACTGGCAAGCAAAAATACAATAGGTTGTGTTGCACTCGGAAATACCAACCACTGGATGCGGGCAGGATTATATGGCTGGCAGGCAGCGAAAAAAGGCTTTGCTTTTATTGCCTGGACGAATACCATTGCTATTATGCCTGCGTGGGGTGCAACAGATGGAAAACTGGGAAATAATCCGCTGGTTTTTGCAGTGCCTTTTGGAGAAGGAGCCATTGTCCTTGATTTTGCCATGACACTGTTTTCTTATGGAAAAATGGAAGCCTCAGAACTGGAAGGCAAAAAGCTTCCATTTGAAGGAGGATTCAATGAAAATGGAGAACTTACTAAAGATCCCGGTGAAATTTTAAAAACAGGCCGGGCGCTATCAATCGGTTATTGGAAAGGAGCAGGATTATCGTTGTTGCTCGATATTTTTGCAACCATTTTATCTGCCGGACTCGCAACCCATCAAATAACTGAACAAAAAATTGAATATGGAGTTTCGCAGGTTTTTATTGCCATCGATCTAAAAAATCTTCAGAATTATCCTGTTATCGATAAATCCATCAACGATATTATCGAGGATTTTAAAAGTTCCATTTCTGAAAATGAAAATAACGGCATTCGTTACCCGGGAGAAAGGATTGAAAAAGTGAAAGCTGAAAACCTGGAAGAAGGAATACCTGTAAATAAAACGGTCTGGGAACAGATTCTAAATTATTAATTCAACAAAAAAACATGAGCAGAAAGAATAAACTTCCTGCTCATATTTTTTCATTCATACTCCTGAATAATTGTTCCGGTAAGTTGCAACAATGAAGTATGCGTATCGATAAAATTATATATTGCCTGCAACTTCGATAAAGATGCATTTAAATATACATTCTGAACATCGCGGTAGTTGAATGAGTTGATAGCCCCCGATTCAAATTTCTCTTTCGAAATCTGCATATTTAGCCTGGCAGCTGCCAGATTTTCTTCGGCAACAGTAAGCAGTTCTTTTCGAACCTGGTAATATTCGAACATATTCGACAGGCTATTCGTTAAATCGTGCCTCATTTCATCAATATTAACCATTCCTGTTTGCTCGTCGATTTGTGCAATTTGCACGGCTCTTTTCCTGCTACCTCCGCTGAAAAGGTTAAAACTTAAAGTAAAATTTCCGTAAAGCGACGACGATTTGTTCCAGCTGCTACCTGAATCAACGTAAGATGTTCGAGCACTGTTCCCTGAAAGCCCACCGCTAAATCCAAGCGATGGAGAGAAAGCACTTTTCGCTGCAGCCACTGCATTTTCGCGTAAACGTTGATTAATGTATTGATTTTTCAGACTCTTATTATTTTCAAACATTTGAGCTTCCAGGTCAGCAACAGTATAATCAACCGGAACCGCTTCGAACGTTTCAGTTAGATTATAAGTAACAGAACCATCTTCAGCCATTAAATAATTTAAATCGCGCAGGGCATTTTTATATGCTACTTCCTGCAATAAAAAATCAGCGCGGTCGGCCAAATACGAGTTCTGTGCCTGCAATACATCGTAGGTTACGTAAGTACCGAAATCTTTTCGATATTTTGCCTGCTCGTACCTGTCTTCCGAGAGTTTCATTACGTCTTCGTAAACGGTCAGCTTTTCTTTTTCAAGCAGAACCGAATAATAAGCAAGAATAACAGACTGAATGGTACTTTCTACCATAATGGCTGTATTTTGCATCGATTGTTCTTCCAGTTCTTCAAAACGTTGCTTGTTAATTTTAACCGAGAAACCATCGAAAATAGTCCAGTTTACATTTGCATCGCCTGAAAAACGGTTGCTGGTATAATTCTCCGACTCAACCATATTGTACGAATTGTTATCGCCCAACGACAGATTGATATACGGATACCGGCCTGCACTTCCCCAGTTATTCTGAATTTCAGCAACGCGCTGATTATTCAGAACAATTTTCATTTGGTAGTTATTCTCCAATGCCTTTTCTATGGCCTGACCGAGACTTAAAGTTTCCTGCGCACCGGCAACAAATCCCGTCAAAAATATTAATAGTATTATTTGAATTTTTTTCATTTCTCTAATTCTAAGGCTTTGTCATGTTCGTCTTCTTTCTCATCTTCTTCCAATGTTCTTTGAGCATGAATCCATGCAATCTCAACCTCTTGTTGAGTGAACTCTCTTCCATAGTATAGTTTTCTGATCGCTCGCCTGATATCGTTCAATATTAGTATCAAAGGAGGGAAAAACAACAGGATAAACAAGGTTCCAAAAGCAACACCATAAACAAGTGAAATGGCCATTGGAATAAGGAACTGTGCCTGGAAACTTTTTTCAAGAATAATTGGGAACAGCCCCAACGATGTTGTAATTGAAGTTAATAAAATGGGGCGCAGCCTTGTTTTACCGGCATCAACAATAGATTGAAAAATATCGCCACCTTCTTCTATTAACGAATTAAATTTGGAGAGGAAGACGACCGCATCGTTCACAATAACTCCCGTCAAAGCTACAATTCCCCACAAACTATTTACCGATAATGGCTTTCCGTGAATTCCGTGCCCCCAAACAGCTCCTAATACCGAAATAGGTATCAACATTAAAATAATAACAGGCTGTTCGAATGATTTAAAATGGATCATCAGCAGGAATATAATAGCTAAGAATGCAGGTGGAAAATAAGTCATTAAATCGTTACTACTTCTTGCACTCTCTTTTTGTTGTCCCTGGTATTCTACTGATAGTCCGGGGAAATTACGTTTTAACTGAGGAATTATCCCTGCTTTTATCTGATCCAGTATTTCAATAGCCGAGTCATCTGGATCAACCATTTCGGCCTCAACCATGATCTGTCGTTTCCCGTTAAAACGTTTGATGGTAACCGGACCTCTTTCCAAATGATAATCTACTAATTCATGTAGCGGATACTCCCCTGAAGAAGTTTTAATTTTCATTTTCTCCAACTGTCCGATACGTTGTCTGTCTTCTGAAGGATAACGAACCCAGATTCTCAACTCATCTCTTCCTTCCTGCAAACGTTGAGCCTGGCCACCATAAAATCCCTGGCGAACCTGGGCTGCAATGCTCGCTTCATCGAGACCAAGCATATAAGCTCTCGGTTTCAGGTCTAAACGAACTTCCTGTTTACCCAGGGCATTGGTATTAATAACATCTTTTAGTCTTGGCATTTCAAGAAGTTTTTCAATTAAAAATTCCTGAGCCTGGTCTAATTCCTTTGCGTTACTCGATAGTAATCCAATAGCAACTGGCAACCCAAATCTGTTACTTCCTCCAATGGTGAATTTTTCCGCTTCCGGAATAGATCCAACTTTTTTATTTATTCTTTGAATGATTTCATAGGCACTGATTCCTGATTCTTCAGAATCGCGCGGCGAAACTCTTATATTACCTGCATGAGCGCCACTTTCATCTCCGTCGAATCCGCTTCCAAGGTTAACAATACTCGTTTCTATAACATCGAGCGTATCGCCGTATTTTTCCTTTAACTCATCATTAACCACCCACACAATACTATCCAGCCTTTGCAGGTATGCCATTGTTTGTTTCTGCCCGGATCCCGGAGTAAAGGCAATGTTAATATTAAAGTCGTCGAATTCCATTCGAGGAAAAAATGTGGTCTTAATAATTCGGCCACCAATTAAACCTCCCGTAATTATCATCATAGCCAGCGGAATTCCAATAACAATATATCTCCATTCGAGAATAAGCTTGATTACCCTGTCGTATGCGTAATCTCTTAACCAGCTTATGGCTCCTTCTGTATATTTTCTGATTCCTTTGTTTTTTGCACTAAATACTTTACGATTTAATACAACATGATTCCCAAGGTGGGCGGGAAGAACAAAAAAGGCCTCAAACAATGAAAATATCAAACTCAATATTACGATTACCGCCATTTCGAACATCATCTCCATTCGTCCGGTAATAAAAAGCAGAGGAGAAAATGCAACAACTGTTGTAAGAACAGAAGTTATAACTGCCGGCACAACTTCATTTGTTCCATCGATAGCTGCACGCATGGGACTTTTCCCCTTCTCGAAATGCTGAAAAATATTTTCCCCGATAACAATTCCGTCGTCTACCAGAATCCCAATTACCAAGATCATTCCAAAAAGCGACATCATATTTATGGTAATCCCCATCAGGTTAGCTACTATAAACATAGCCAGGAATGATGAAGGAATTCCCCATGCCACCCAGAGCGAAAGACGGGTACTCAACATTAATCCAAGTACCAGCACAACCAAAATCAGTCCCTGCCCGCCATTTACATATAAAAGTTCAAGGCGGCTCATCAGTACGTTCAGGAACGATCTCATTACTTCGAGTTTTACTCCCGGTGTTTTGGCATTAAAATCCTCTACATAGTCTTCAACATATCTTGAGATTTCAACGAGGTCTTCAGTAATTAACTTTTGAATATTTATATATACAACAGGCTTTCCTCTTTTCAGAGTCTTCCGCGGTGTATCCGAGAATTTCTTTTTAACAACAGCAATATCCCTGATTCGAATTACACTACCATCTTCGTTGGCCCGTAAAATAATATCGCCAATTTTATTCGGATCGGCGCTTCTTGAACGCAGCCTCACCATCAGTTCTTCTTCCATCGAACGTATCTCTCCGCCCGAAACATCCCTGTTATTATTTGCGATGGCAGTTGAAAGCTCGGAAAATGTGATTCCATAACGCATCAAATCGTCTTCCTTTGCTTCTACCGAAATTTCAAGATTGGGATATCCTGATAATGTTACCTGGCTGATAATACCTGAAGCAAGAAATTCTTCTTCAACTTTCTGAGCATAACTCTTTAAAGTTTGCAGGTCTACATCACCAGTTACCAAAAGGCGCATTGCCGGAGAAGTCGTTCTTCGTTTGTAAACAATTGGCCGCTCTGCTGCCGATGGGAAAGAAGAAATTCCATCCACCGCATTTTTCACTTCAATCAGTGCTTCATCAATATCGTATCCGGGTAAAATCTCAATAGAAACACTGGTGCTGTTTTCTGAAGAACTTGAATTCAATTCATAGATTCCGGGAATAGCCCGCACCGCTTCTTCAATACGTGAAGTTACACCTTCTTCCATCTCAACAGGCGATGCTCCGGGATAAGAAACTCTTACAAAAATATACCTGGACGGACGCTCAGGGAACGAGGACATTTTCATCGTGTACAGGCTGTATCCTCCAACAACCAACAAAAAGACAATAATCAGGTTCGCATAAAACGGAAACCTGACAAACATTTCAATCGCTTTTTTCATAAAATCTACCTCCCCGCTTCAGTTTGTGCTCCCTTGGCTTGTTTATTTTCCTGTCCTAAAATATTAACCGGACTATTTTCTTTCACATTCACAAGAGCTTCGGTTACAACATACATTCCTTCATCCAATCCATTAAAAATGAGGGTAGATTCATTCCATTTTAAGATGTTTATTTGTTTCTTTTTTAATTCCCCATCCTGTACTATAAATACCTCGTTGGTATTGAAAACGCCCGCACGCGGAATTTCCATTGCAGATTCTATTTTCTGTCCGGGGAATTCAACTTGCAGGTATTGACCTTTAAGCAGCTCGGCTGAAGAATTGGGAACTGTTACAAAAATACTTCTCGATTGTGTATTCGATTCAATAAAGTTTGATTTACGAGTTACAAAACCTTTATTTAATGTGTCACCATTTTCGTAGTATATATTTATCTTGTCGCCTATCTTAATCCATTCGCTGCTACGATATTCCACCGGAACTTCTATCTCCAGTTCGTCGGTTTGTATCATTTGGGCAATTTGACCTCCTGTATTTACATACGAACCTATTTCGTAATTTACATTGGTAAATGTTCCGTTAAAAGGAGCATATAACGAATGACGACTTAACTGCTTCTCATCTTGTTTTATGTTGTAATATTCGCTCAGCACACCCTTACTCGACAAGAATACTTTCAGTTTTACATCTTTAACCTCCGGGAGCTCCGGCAAATCTTTATCGATATCTATCGATTGAAAAAATTTATAATAGGCATCAAGTTTATCAGGGAAATCAATTTTCAGATCAGGAAGGATATTCGATAAAGTATTAAGGAAATTACTTTTGCTTGCCTTTAACGCCAATTCAGCTTCATCTCTGTAAATTGTTCCTAAAAGTTGTCCTTTTTTAAAAGATTCACCATCCTTTAACAGAACAGCACCTTTTTCAATTTTCCCCGACGCTTCGGCAACCAGCATCACCTCTTTACTGGAACTAACTCTTCCTGGGCGCATTACCGGCGAAATAACCTCTCCATATTGAACTTTCTCAGCCAGAACCGATCTGATCAATTCCGGCTCTACCGCCTTTTTAGGATTCGGTTTCATTGAAACAAACAAAAGTGAAAGTCCTGCCGAACCTCCCAATAACACAATTAGTGCAACTACAATAAAGGTAATTTTTCTCCAACTAATGGCTTTCTTCTAATTTTTTAATGAGTATTTAATTAATCCAGGTATTTTTTTATTTTAAAATTATGTGCAAAAATCAATAAAATAATTAATCCTCATAGACAATTGTGTACTTTTTACACAATACTTAAGATTACTGTAAAAACATTATTTAACTAATTACATAAAGACCCTGAATTGTTAACAAGGTTTAATTTGATTTTTATTTTTTTTAGATTCGTTGGCAATTCAAGAATAAGATTCATGTTTACAAAAAAAGATTCAGTCAACTACAAAACTCTATTAGAAGGAGTAAAAATGAGACCACTTGTTTATGAAGAAAAAACCTTACTATGCGAATTTGAATTAAAAAAGGGACACGCTTTACCCCCACATAATCATCCGTATGAACAAACGGGATACCTGATTTCAGGGAAACTAAATTTCAGGATAAACAACGAATGGCAAATAGTTGAGACAGGAGACAGTTGGTGTGTTCCTAAAAATGCTGAACACGAAGTTGAGATATTGGAAAATTCGCACGTACTGGAAGTGTTTTCACCCATCCGTCCCGATTATCTTCCTTAACATTAAAACCAATCTTGATAAAATTTAGGTTTTTGCATAAAAGAAATGCTAAATTTGCACGCTTGTCTACAAAAAAAGGACAAGAAACAAATGCAAATACTTGAATTTGACACGGTTGTAATTGGCAGTGGACTGGCCGGTCTGTCGGCAGCCTATCATTCGTCAACCTTTGGTACCGTTGCTATTGTAACAAAATCGCAGCTCGATACCAGTAATTCATATTATGCTCAGGGAGGAATAGCAGCTGCAATTTCCGATGATGATTCTCCTGAAGAGCATGCTCACGATACTATTATATCAGGCAGAGGCCTTTGCGACCACGATGCAGTAAATGTATTGGTTAACGAAGGCAAAGACCGGGTGAGGGAACTTATCGATCTGGGAATGCCCTTTGATCGCGAAGACGATAATTTTGTGTTGGGCCTTGAAGGAGGTCATTCAAAAAGGAGAATACTGCATGCCGGAGGCGATGCAACAGGAAAAGGGCTCACTTGTTTTAAACTTGACTTGGTTAAAAAACAGAAGAACATACAAACCTTTGAGTATGTTGCAGCATTAAAACTCCTACATAATAAGAACTGTATAGCCGGCCTCCAGGCTTACGATTTTAACACAAATAAAAACATCCTTTTTAAAACAAAGGCTGTAATTCTGGCTACAGGAGGACTCTCACGTGTTTTTACGCGATCAACCAATCCACATACAGCTACAGGCGATGGTGTTGCCATGGCATACGAAGCCGGAGCACGCGTGGCAGATTTGGAATTCATCCAGTTTCATCCATCAGCTCTGTACATCCCTAACAAGGAGGCTTATTTAATTAGCGAAGCAGTACGTGGAGAAGGAGCATGGTTGCTGAATCATAAGGGCGAACGGTTTATGACTGAGGTCCATCCTCTTGCCGAACTGGCACCACGCGATGTTGTGGCATATAATATCTTCCGGCAAATACAGAAATCGGATAAAAAATATATTTACCTGTCATTAAAACATCTCGACAGTGACAAAATAAAAAGTCGGTTTAAAAACATCGACCGCCACTTGAATGAATTTGGATTCGACTTAACGAAAGACCCGATTCCCGTTGCACCTGCTGCACATTACATGGTTGGAGGAGTTAGAACCAATCTTGATGCAGAAACCAATATTGCAGGATTGTTCGTTTGTGGAGAAGTAGCATCGACAGGCGTGATGGGAGCAAACAGGCTGGCCAGCAATTCCTTACTCGAATGCCTGGTTTTTGGGAAAAGAGCCAGCATGAAAGCTGCTAAATTAAAAAAACCAACCTGTAACCTTTCAAAGCCGGAACCATTTATTCTGGATAAGGAAAACGAAAGTCTGTTTCTTACGTATCAGAACGAGCTGGCAACTCTAATGTCAGAAAACCTGGGAATAGTAAGAAATAAGGAATCGATGGAAATGGCTTTGGCTCGTTTCAAAGAGATTTCAATAGAATTCGAAAACAGCAAAAACGAATACAACCTGTTAAAAATTAAAAATACAGTTGAAATTTGTAAACTAATTACACAGGCTGCAATAATTAGAGAAGAAAGTAGAGGAGGACATATCCGGGAAGACTTTAAAAAAGAAAATCCGGATTTTGAAGTACATACTATACAAGAGAGAGACAAAAAGATTCAGTTTGAACCCGTTAGAAAATAAAACAATGATGGACGAGAAAACATTAAAATCGGCAGAGGTGCTTTTCGATTTGGCATATGCCGAAGATATAGGCGATGGAGACATAACAACCAACAATTTGATTGATCCGAATCAAAAGAAAACAGCTCGTTTTGTCGCCAAAGAAGCCGGAGTAATTGCAGGATTAGAGGTAGCAGAAATGGTGTTTAAAAAATTCGACAAAGACCTGGAATGGAACGTGTTAATGCCCGACGGAAGTCACGTTGTTCCCGGAGATATTATTGCCGAATTTAAAGGAAATTACCGTGCACTTTTAACCGGAGAGAGAAAAGCACTAAACTTCCTTCAGCGACTTTCGGGGATTGCCAGTTATGCCAATCTTTGTATGAAAGAAATTGAAGGCACCAAAGTTGAAATTCTGGACACACGAAAAACATTGCCGGGTTATCGTTACCTCGACAAATATGCAGTTCGTATGGGCGGAGCATCGAATCACCGCTTTGGATTGTACGATATGGTAATGATTAAAGACAACCACATTCAGATTGCCGGAGGAATTACACAGGCAGTTGAAGCCATTCGCAAAAAAATTCCGAAAAGCATTAAAATAGAAGTTGAAACAACCACCATCGACCAGGTAAAAGAAGCATTGGCAGCTGACGTTGATATTATCATGCTCGACAATATGCGTTCTACCATGATGAAAGAATGCGTTGATATAATAGACAGGCGTGCTAAAATTGAAGCATCGGGCAACATGACCATTAAACGTATCAGCAAAGTTGCTCACACAGGTGTCGATTATATTTCGATTGGTGCGTTAACACATTCGGTAAAAGCTTTGGATATAAGCCAACGCATTATCGACTAATATGAATCTGGTTATAGACATAGGTAATACCAGAACCAAATTTTCGGTTTGCAACTGTGGCGAAATTCTGAATACGGAAATCGTCGATGAATTTCAGCCTTCCCAGATCGATATTCTTAAAAAAAAATACGAAGACCTCGATTCAGTAATTCTTTCGGCTGTAAAAAATTATCCGGAAGAACTTAAAACGGCTCTTCAAAATAAATTTAAGACTTTTATTGAACTGGAAGCCGATACTCCATTACCCATCGCAAACGGGTACGATTCGAAACAAACGCTCGGGAAAGACAGAATTGCAGCCGTGGTTGGCGCCAACGTCCTTTTCCCTGGTACAAACATTTTAGTTATCGATGCAGGAACTGCTATTACCTACGATCTTTTAACCGCCCAAGGAAAATATTTGGGAGGAAATATTTCTCCGGGAATTGAAATGAGGTTCAAGGCATTGAGCCAGTTTACCGGAAAACTTCCAAAAATTGAAAAATCCGATCAGAATATTTTGTTCGGCAAAACAACAGAACAGGCTATAAGGGCAGGAGTCCAGAACGGTGTGGTTTACGAAGCAGACAATACAATAGACTCATTTAAAGTTTTTTATGAAAATTTAAACGTTATTATAACAGGAGGAGATGCTGAGTTTTTTGATAAAAAATTAAAAAACTCTTTCTTTGTAAACTTTAATTTAATCAATTTGGGATTGAATCGCATTTTAGAGTATAATGAGGAGAATAAGTAAAATAGACTTTATGCAGCCTTTATCTTTATCAGCCTTGATTGCTTTAACAAATCGGGATAAAGTTAAAAGACACAAGGATTTTGGCGAGACAAATGTTTATTTTCGTTATTAAATATGGCCAATTTTAATAAAATCTACAGAAAAAAATATTTTTTTGACAGATTTAAATAAATTTGCATCCAATGTAAAAAAACAGACCGGCAAAATTTCAATCCGAAATTTTAATCAGGTTACACCAGGGAAAGCCTGTAGCATTATAAAAAACGTTCTGATAGCATTGAAAAAAATTTGGCATAGCTTTTGGTGCTCAACATTTTGTGAAGTTTTTAGGGGAAATTATTATTACACTGCGATGGAAATGATAATAAATATTCTACTTAAATTATGCAAAAGTTAATTTAAGTAAAAAGTTAAACTACAACATATTTAATACATAAGAAAATTAATTAATTACGCGAAAAAGAAATAACAAATAAACTATTATGAAAGCTATTTTACGCATAACATTTTTACTTGCTGCAACTGTAATTATTGGAATTACGGCAGCACAGGCCCAGAGAGTTATTAAAGGGACTGTTTATATGGATGGAGAACCCGCTGCCGGAATCAATGTTGAGGCTCATAAAGGAGGATCGATGATGACCAGTTTCGATGGTAAATACGAAATTGAAGCTGATGCTAAAACAAAGTATATCAAGTTCACTTTTATCGACGAAACAAAAAAACTGGAAATCGAAGGAAAATCAGGTGATGTATTCGACTTTGCTTTTAAAGGAGAACTTCCTTCAGCTGGAGGAGCTACTGCAACTACCGGAAGTGGAGCAGTAAATGAAAGCACTCTTGAAGAATTAATGAAAGCTCAGGATAAAGACTTTTTGAATGAGTATTCGCTTTATTCAGAATTCTACAAACAAGGAGATTATAATTCCGCTCGTCCTCACTGGGAAAAACTATACAACGGTTACCCGAAATCAACAAGTAATCTTTACATCCAGGGAGGAAAAATGCTGGAAGATATGATTCAAAAGGCTTCAACCGATGCAGAACGCGATAAATTGATTGACGAATACATGAAACTTTACGATAAACGAATAAAATACTTCGGAGAAGAAGGATTTGTTCTTGGTCGTAAAGGAACATCGTGGCTAAAATTCAAACTTAGCCAGGACAGAGATAATTCTCCGGAAGGCGATGCATTAAAAGCCATCCACAAATCAGGTTACGAATGGCTAAATAAATCAGTTACCTTACAAGGAAATGAAACAGAACCTCCTGTTTTAGTATTGCTTATGCAAACCACTGTAGCACTGTTCAAATTAGGAGAAATGCCAAAAGAACAGGTAGTTTTAAACTACGAAAAAAGTACAAAGATTGCCAATGCCATTGTTGAAGCCAACGAAGATGAAGCCAAGGTTAAACAAACGCAAGAGCAAGTTATACCTTATATTGAAAATATTTTTGGTAAATCGGGCGCTGCTGATTGCGAAGCTTTGGTGAACATTTATACTCCAGAATTCAAGGAAAAAAGCGACGACATCGACTTTATTAAAATCATGTTACGTCGTTTAGGACGTGCAGGATGTACCGAAAGTGAACTTTTCGGGCAGGCTACTGAAAGGCTTTATCAATTAGATCCTTCGGCTGAGGCAGCATTTAACATGGCTCGTCGTTACCTGAAAAAGGATGAAGTGGAAAAAGCAAGAGAATACTATCAAATGGCTATTGACCAGGAAACAGATAAAGAATTACTTGCAACATACCACTACGAAAGAGGGTTGGTTCGTTATGCAAAAATGGCTAATTATGTTGGCGCACGTAACGATGCCAGAAAAGCATTGGAACTAAATCCTGATATGTGTGAAGCAAATATGCTTATTGGTAATATATATGCTACAGCTTCACAAAAATTTGAAGGAACAAGTCTTGAAAAATCAGCAGTATTCTGGTTAGCTTGCGACTACTTTGCAAAGGCACGCCGCGGAGAAGACTGTTCAATTGATGCATCTGAAAACTTAGCAAGATATAAAAAATATTTCCCCAATAAGGAAGAAGCATTTATGGAAGGACTCCAGTCAGGTTCTACTTATCATGTGGGAGGATGGATAAATGAAAATACAAAAGTCAGATTCTAAAATAACATCATTGTTAAAAGATATTCGTATTGCAGTTCTCACATTGGGGACTGCAATACTTTTCTTTGCCTGTGGGAAAAGTAACCTGGAGGAGATTAAAGCATTCAGCTCGCCTGAAGACCTTCCAATACTTGAAGCAGAAAATTTCGAAACCCTTTACACCGATTCAGGAACCATACGTTATTCTATTAAATCACCTAGGCTACGTGTTTTCGAAAACGATGGAAAAATGTATCGCGAATTTCCCAAAGGAGTGCGCTTTGTACAATACGACGAAGAACAGAATATTACGTCAACCATTACTGCAGATTACGCAAAACAATTTTTGAAAGAGGAAAAATTGGAAGCCAAAAATAATGTTGTGGTCACCAATTTAAAAGGCGACACGTTAAAAACCGAACTCCTGATCTGGGAAGAAAAATCGGAAAAAATATACACCGATGAATTTGTTAAGGTCATTAGCGATAACCGTGTAATTAACGGATATGGCTTAACCTCCGACCAGGATATGCAAAACTGGACAATTAGAAAAGTTACAGGTACTATTTTAGTAGATGTGAATAACAAAACTCAACAGGAAGGGCAAACTGAAAACCCAGAAAAACCGTCAGTTGAGAGCACCGATACGAAACAACCTGCCAATGCAACCTTGAAATTTGAAAAATAGCTAAATGAATTATTATTTGCTGATCTTTATGACAATTCTGCTTTCCGCATTTTTCTCGGGAATGGAAATTGCTTTTGTTTCGGCAAATAAACTCCGACTTGAACTCGACAAACAATCCGAACCGTTTAAATCAAGAATTTTAAAATTCGTTACTACCGATGCAGGCCACTACATTGCTACTATGCTGGTTGGAAATAATATTGCATTGGTTATTTACAGTATTGCTTTTGCAGCTTTACTAAATCCCTTTTTCCAGGTTTACTTTCAATCAGACTCTATTGTTCTTTTAATGCAAACCATTGTTTCAACAATGATCATCCTTGTTTTTGCCGAATTTTTACCAAAAACCCTGTTTCGGTTATTCCCCAACACCCTGTTAAATATTTTTTCACTTCCACTGGCCTTTTTTTATATTCTATTTTATCCTGTCACCAGCTTTTCTATAAGCATTACAAATCTGTTATTAAAAAAGGTTTTTAAAACAGATGCGAAACAAGTGAATAAAAATCCTGTTTTTAGCCGGATCGATCTGGATGAATTTGTAAAAGAAAGCGAACTGGGCCAACCCGAAAAAAAAGAAAATATTGTTGAAACAGAGATCAAGTTGTTTAAAAATGCGCTCGATTTTTCAAAAGTAAAATTGCGAGAAATAATGGTTCCCCGAACTGAAATTGAAATGCTCGAAATAGGAGCCTCTGTTAACGAACTGCTCCAAAAATTCGTAGAAACAGGATATTCACGAATCCTTTTTTACAACAATAATATCGACAATATTATCGGGTATGTTCACTCATCCATGATTTTTCAGAATCCAAAATCAATTGAGCCTTTTATTAAAAAAGTTTTGATTGTGCCGGAAACTATGCCTGCCAATAAATTACTTGGAACATTTATACAGGAACACAGAAGTATTGCCATAGTTGTTGACGAATTTGGCGGAACATCGGGCATGGTTACCAGTGAAGATATACTGGAAGAAATTTTTGGAGAAATTGAGGACGAACACGATATAAAAGATATTGTTGAGAAAAAAATCAGTGAGAATGAGTTCATATTTTCGGGTCGTGCAGAGATTGATATGCTAAACGAAAAGTATTTTATCGGTCTTCCTGAAACCGAAGATTTTGAGACCCTTGCAGGTTTTATTCTCTTTTATCATGAAAGCATTCCAAAAATAAATTCGGTAATAAAAATAGGGAACATACACATAAAAATCCTTAAAGCTACCAACACAAAAATAGAATTGGTTAAACTTACCCTGGCCGAAGATTAAAACCATCAAAATCGACTTTCGCAAAACACTCTTATTCAACACCTTGCAAGCGTAGATTTTGAACCTCTAAAAAAAAATTAAATAGCTGGGTTAAATAGTTAAAATTGTTATCTTCGTACCTCGAAAAAATTTAAATAAATATTGCATAAAATAACTGTAAATCAATGGCAACGTTACAAAAGATTAGAACAAAGGCAGGATTATTAGTAGCAATTGTAATCGGTATATCATTGGCCGCATTTATACTTGGTGATTTGTTAAAAGGAAGTTCGTCACTATTTCAACGCAACCGCATGGAAGTTGGAATAATTGATGGAGAATCCATTCAATATCCTGATTTCCAAACAAAAGTAGAAGAGCTGGGAGAAATTACAAAACAGAACTACCAGATATCTCAATTAGACGACAACATGTGGGCACAGGTAAGAGAACAAGCCTGGCAATCGACCATTAGCGACATAGTTATGGGAGACGTTTACGACAATCTAGGTATAGAAGTTAGCTCTGACGAGCTATTCGATATGCTTCAGGGAGCGAATCCACATCAAATTGTTCGTCAGATTTTCAGCAATCCTGAAACAGGACAGTTTAACAGAGCTTCAGTAGTTCGTTTCCTTAAAAACCTTGAAACAGGAGTATCACCAGAGCAACGGACTCAATGGTTAGGCATTGAGAAACAAATTGTTAGCGAGCGCACCCAAAGCAAATATGCCAACATGGTTGCTAAAGGGATTTATGTTACAAGGGAGCAGGCTCAGGCGAGTGCAACCGCTGCCAATAAAAACGTTAACTTCGATTATGTAACTTTACCTTTCAGCTCAGTTGCTGACGGAGATGTTACTGTAACTGAAAAAGATCTGAAAGATTATTATAACGCACATCAGAACGATTATAAAACTGCAAAAAGCAGAAGAATCGAATACATTACTTATCCTGTTACTCCTTCCGATGCTGACTACAAAGAAGCAGAAGAGTGGATTGAAGACATTAAAGCTGACTTTGAAAAAGCAGAGGATAATGTTCAGTTTGTAAATGCAAACTCTGATGTTGATTTCGAAAACGTTTGGAATAAAAAAGAAGACCTTCCTGAAAATATCGCAACCTGGGTATACGATGAAAAAGCTGAAGTTAATTCAGTATTCGGGCCTTATAAAGATGGCGACTCTTACATCCTTGCAAAATTGCACAAATCAGAAATGATGCCGGATTCAGTTGAAGCCCGTCATATTTTATTGCAAGCTAATAGCCAGGCTGAGTTAGTTGCAATTCAGGCATTGGCCGACAGCTTAAAAACAATGATCGATAATGGTGCCGATTTTGCCAAACTGGCTACCGAAAACTCTGCTGATAAAGGATCTGCGATTAACGGTGGCGATTTAGGTTGGTTCAAACGTAATCAAATGGTAAAACCATTCGAAGAGGTAGCTTTCAACAATACTACCGACAGTGTAACCATTGTTGCTACTCAGTTCGGAATTCACCTTATACAAACAACCAAGCGAGGTAAACTTTCTCCTCAGGTTCAGGTTGCTTACTTAATCAGAAATGTTGTTCCGAGCACTAAAACCTACCAAAATGTTTATGCTCAGGCAAGTAAATTTGCTGGAGAAAATACAACCCGCGAAGAGTTCGATGCTGCTGTTGCTGAACAAAAACTAACAAAACGTGTGGCGAATGTAGGTGAGAATGATCGTCAAATTGCCGGGTTGGAAAATTCAAGACAGTTTATCAGATCAGCATACGAAGCAGAAGTAAGTGACATTCTGATGACAAACCAGGAATCTCCGATTTTTGAATTAGGTGACAATTTTGTAATTGGAGTACTTGCACAAGCAACAGAAGAAGGTATTGCACCATTCGAAAGTGCTAAAGCAAGAGTTGAGCTGGCTGTGCTTAAAGAAAAGAAAGCAGAATACCTGGAAAATAAAGCAGCTGAAGTACTAAAAAATAACTCAGATCTTGCCAGTGTTGCATCAGCTCTTGATAGTGAAGTGGGAAATGCCACCGGCGTTAATTTTAATTCATACTCTGTTCCGGGAATGGGACTTGAGCCTAAAGTAATCGGAACAGTTACTTCAATGGACGTTGATAAAATTTCTGCTCCAATTGCAGGTACTAGCGGAGTATATATTGTAATGGTTACTTCTGAAAACGAAGGAGCTGGAGTTAATGTGGCAGCTGAACAAGCTCGTCTGGCACAAACCAACAGCTATAGAGTAGCCAACCAAACCTTTACTGCGCATCGTAACTCAGTAGAGATTGAAGATAAAAGAGCTAAATTCTATTAATAGAAGTTCTAATAATATTTGAAAGCCGTTCTTTTTGGAGCGGCTTTTTTTATAAATGCGGACTTAGTTACAAGTGAAGTGTCACGATGAGGATAGATTACCAGATCCTCAATAATTAGATCAACAAATCTCCATTAAGCGGATATCGAAACTAAAAACGGCATTGGGAGGTATTTTATTTCCGGTCCCCTTTCTTCCCCAGGCCAGCTCGGCCGGAACCCAAAATTTATAACGACTGCCCACGCTCATCATTGTTAATCCCTCCTGAAGTCCTTCAATCAATTCCTCAACTTTAACTTCATCGGGTTGGTTTTGACGATAGGTATCTTCCAGAATTTTACCATCGAGCAGAAGGGCACGCTGATGAATTTTCACGGTATCGTACAAACCTGGTTTCTGCCCTTGTTTATCATCAACAACCAAATACTGAAGACCGGATTCTGTTTCAACCACACCGGCTTTTTGTTTGTTATTCAATAAAAAATCTTCGCCGGTCTTCCGGTTATTACCTGCCGATCCCTTACTTCTTCCCCTGTTTTCGCGCCTTGCCATATTTGCAGAATGTTAAAATAATAGACAAAATAAGCGAAATTCAATATAAACAGGAAGTTAGACTGGTTATTTCGACAGAAAATATATCTTTATCATTGAGAATAACTTAACTTTTCTACCAACCAACATTAACCTGATAAGGAGGTTTATTTATGAACATACGCGTCCTAACTGTTTCGATACTACTCATATTCTTAGGATTTTCAAAAATGTGGGCGGCAGATGAGCCCAAAAAGGATGATCGCATAAAAAGTCGCAGTACCTTATCATACGACAAACGCGAGAGTAAGATAAAAGTGTATATTGAAGGAGTCCGGCTCGACATGGATTTTATGCGCCGTAATATGCGTTTTGTCGACTTTGTTAACGATCCGGCTGTTGCTGATGTACATATTATAATTACCAATCGTATTAGCGGCTCGGGTGGCATGGTTTATTCTTTGATTTACAACACCGAGACGTTTGAAAATTTCAGCGAATTTACAATCACCTGCACAACTCTCTCGAGTGATACATTTGAAGAAAAACGTAAAAAGATAAAAGATGCGATTTCTCTGGGATTAATGCCTTTTGTAAATCAAACCACGGCCTCAAACCAACTTGTTTTTCATTATAAAGATGTTGATCAGGAAATAAAAAGTGTTGCCGTTGATGATCCCTGGAATAACTGGAATTTTCGGGGTAACATAAACGGAAGCATCGATCTGGAAGAAAGCAAAAAAGTGTATAACTATACGTATGTTTTGCGAGCTGACAGGGTTACCGAAGATTGGAAGTTCAGAAATAATGCCCGGCGAACGGTTAATACAAAAAATTACACCAGCGACGGCGAAGAATACAGCTCTAATAATACCACTAATTATCTTTCATCCAGCGTTGTAAAAAGCCTTTCTCCAAGGTGGTCTGCAGGAGTATTCGCCAGTTATTATAACAGCAACTATCGCAATACCGATTATTCGATAACCATAAAACCTGCCATTGAATACAATATTTTTCCGTGGGATATTTCAGACAGAAAGGTATTTACCATCGCTTATTACATTGGGCCGGAATGGCAAAAATACTACGAAGAAACTATTTACGATAAACTAAAAGCAAGCTTGTGGGAACAAAGTTTTCGTATCAATCTCCAGATAGTACAAACCTGGGGCGAAGTTGAAGCCGGACTCAATGCAACCAATTATATGCAAGATTGGAGCAAAAACCGAATTACCTTCGACACTAACTTATCGGTTCGTATAATTCGGGGAATTTCGGTCAATCTTGGATTCCAGGTTGAAAATGTTCACGACCAGATTTATCTCCCAAAAGGGGAAGTATCACTGGAAGATATATTATTGAATAAAGTACAGCTTCCTTCTACTTTTGAAATCGGGGCCAATTTTGGTGTTCGCATTCAATTCGGATCCATTTACAACAATATTGTGAACAACCGTTTGTAATGCTTTTAAGTCCGTTATATCAAAAGTAAAAACGCTGAAAGAGCAGTTACAATAATTACCGCTGTCCGATATAATTTATCTGAAATACGTTTTACGAGAGTTATTCCAAGAAATGCCCCAAGCGCAATAGCCGGGAGCAATAAAATATCCAGTGTTAAGGTTTGACGACTAATGGTTTTCCAAACAAAAATATGAAGTGGGAATTTCGAAAAATTCACTATCAGAAAAAACCAGGCTCCCGTACCAATAAAGCTGTTTTTAGGCAAATGCATTGCCAATAAATAAATGGCAAAAATAGGTCCGGCTACGTTTCCAATCATAGTCGCAAATCCGCCTAATATTCCCATAAGTGCTGCAAACCACCAAGTGTCAGGAAATAAATTATCCCCTTTTTGACGATCTTTCCACAGCATTAAACCAATACACAGAAAAACCAGAATAGCGATGATATTCTTAAACCAGGCATCATTCACAACCTCTCCTACCCATAAAGCAACACCAATTCCAATAAAAGCCCAGGGCAAAAGTTTCCATAAATATTTCCATTCGGCATGTCGGTGATAATAACTTACGCCAAAAATATCAGCCATCATTAACATTGGCAGCAAGATTCCTGTTGAGGCCTTACCACCGAAAATAATTGCCAGCGTTGGCACAACCAACATTGAAACACCGGGTACGCCAACCTTTGACATCCCAACCAACATACCACAAATAGCAAGTAAAAACCACTGAAGTACCGAAAAGTCAAGTTCAAACATAGAATATGAATAAAAGACACTAATGTATCGAAAAATAACAAGACTCTGAGCGTGGCAAAGAAAAAAGCCCCGAAATAACGGGGCTTTCAAGTTAATCCTTTGAAGGTCTGTCCTTCAAAAAAAAACAAAAACAAAAAACAAAAACCATCTTTACAGTGTGAACTGTAACTCTAAATTACCATCTATTCTGTATCTAAATATTTTAATTGTTTCATATATAACTATGTATACAAATACAAAGCATATGCCATAAAATACAGAAAGGCAATACTTTAACGTCTATTAACTCAATCGTGAAAAAATCTTAAGAGCTTAGTTGTTCGACTTCCTGAAGTTTTTCATCATCGATTTCGGAAAACCAATCGTTTAGTTTGGCGCGGGCTTTACGTTTTACTTCTGGAGTGATATTACTTGAAATTTGCGAAAGGGTAAAAAGCAGAACGCCCAAATCGTCGGAAAAACCTATTATTGGAGTTAAATCAAAAATAACATCAGTGGGTAAAATAAAATAACCGAGAGCGGCGGCAATACTCAGTTTCGCTTTAATAGGAACGCCGCTGTCCTGCAGAATATAAAACAACAACAGAACTGCATAAATAACATTTTGCCCGGCCTCTTTCGAAAACTTCTTTATTTTCTCCCAAAGCGAATTTTCAGAAAAATGTTTCGAGTACCGGTTATCCATTATTTTAAGCTTGCATTTGAGAAATCGAGTTGATAACTGCCGTATTGTTCTACTATTTTTTGCAGAATTTCATGCACCTCCCCGTTGGTTTCAGCACGCAGCAGCTGAACTTTCAGATCACGGAAATTTGGCAATCCCGGAAAATATTTGGCGAAATGCCTTCTCATCATTAAAATTCCCGAGCGCTCGCTATCCCGCCATTTAAGGTTCAAATCGAGTTGCTCCTTTAAAACCTTAACAACCTCGTCAACTGTTGGCAGCGGCAAATTCTCGCCGGTTTGCAGGTAATGCTTCACTTCGCGAAACAACCACGGTCGGCCAATGGCACCTCTACCAATCATAAGCGCATCTACTCCGGTTTCATCGAGGAATTTTTTCGCTTTTTCACCGCTGTTAATATCGCCATTACCAATGATCGGAATTTGAATTTTCGGGTTATTTTTCACTTCTCCAATTAAAGACCAGTCGGCTTGCCCGGTATAAAGTTGCTCACGCGTACGTCCATGAATGGCCAGTGCCTGAATACCGGCATCTTGCAATCGTTCAGCTACTTCAACGATGGGTTTGTTTCCTTCAGTCCACCCCAACCGTGTTTTGGCCGTAACCGGAACCTTTACAGCTTTTACAATTTCAGCTGCCATTTGCTGCATTCCGGGAATATCCTTCAACATTGCTGCACCGGCTCCATGTCGTACAATTTTTTTCATGGGGCACCCAAAATTAATATCTATAAAATCGGGATTACACTCTTCGGCCACCTGTGCGGCACGAACCATTGATTCGATATTATGACCGTAAATTTGTATCGCAACCGGCCGGTCGAAATCAAAGAGGTGCATCTTTTGCCTGGTCTTTTCAATATTACGAACCAACGCCTCGGAAGAAACAAATTCGGTATACATTACATCGGCACCAAATTTTTTGCACATCCAGCGGAACGACTTATACGTAACGTCTTCCATGGGTGCTAAAAACAATGGAGTTCCGTCTAATTCTATGTTGCCGATCTTCATACTTTTAAATAAAAACGGGGCAAATTTAGCTAAATATTTTTGGAAGTGACGATTTTATAAAAGACGCTTAACTTTGGCTTTTTCGGTAAATCTCATTGTCTTGAAATTAATACCTGTAATCAGGTTTACACCCGGTTTCTTCCCTTTTTCGAAAGTTCCAAGTTCGGTATCAAGTTGCAAAGCTTCTGCACCATTTATAGTTGCCCATTTAATGAGTTCTTCGATAGAAAACATTGAAAAATGCCGCTGAAGTGTCACCATTTCATCCAATACAGAAAGCCCGTGATTAGATGCCAGACTATCGGTTCCGAGACATATTTTCAATTTTTCATTTCTGAAATATTCGGCAGGTGGCAAATGATTTTCGATGTACAAATTGGAATTCGGACAAAGAACAAAGAAGGTGTTGAACAACGAACGTTCGTTTTTTAACGATTCCAGGTCTTCTCTTCCCATGAAAGTATTGTGTACCAAAAGCAGATTATTATTCTCGGGTATATATTTAAGTATCGATTTAAGCGAACTTTCGCCGGTTGGTTTCCAATGCGAAATATCAATGCCAAGATTTTCCTGGAGATGCTTCACAATAGGACCGGTTCCCGAAACATAAAACTCCGATTCTCCTTCACTTTCCTGGTTATGAATAGAAAACAAACCTTGTTGACGGCCAGATTCTTCTTTTATCTTCTCGAACAATTCTTCAGAAACTGAATAAGGAGAATGTGGCACTACTGATGCCGACAAATTATTTGAAGTAAACTTTTGGCAAACATCTACTGCATGAGAAAATGCTCTTTCAGCCCGCGAAGGATGAAATCCAAAGGCTTCCATAAAAGTATGGTACTTGATTTTGCTGTTCTGTTTTACGGAAAGTGAAAGATCGGAATTCGAGATATCGCCAACCGCTGCTATTCCAGAAGCCCACATTTTTCGGTCGGCCACATTCATAGCTTTTATCCGTGTTTCTTCATCCTCATTTCTTAAACGGTTGATCTCACCAATAAAACCTCCGATTCCTGTTTTCTCCCTAACTTTTCCTTTTAAATGCGATAGTTCAAGATGACAATGAGCATTTACAAAACCCGGACACAAAATACCGCTGTAAAACTCTAAACCTGCTTCCTCCTTAAAGTTTTCGTTTTTCTCAACAATATCAACAACAGAACCGTCATTCTCACAAATAAGGATTCCATTTTTTAGAGGTGGCCTGTTTCCGGGGAAAATGTATGTGGCCGCAATTTTTCTCACAACTATTTTTCGATTTTCTTTTCATCGAACTTCAGGAGTTCATCCTTTCGGCCCGAGTACTGTTGTTCCATTTCACTCAGGTTATTCATAACCTTCCGGTACATTTTCTCGAAATTCTTTGGAACACTGGCATAATACACAAACGATTGTTCGAAAACAGAATCGGGAATATGATATTTATCCAGAACAGAATAGTAGAAATTTTGTGAAGAGTTGTTTGTCATGGTTGAATCGTATCGGAACCTTGAATAAGTTGCTTCTGCCAGATGAATATCAACAAGAATATCAATCATCTGCTTTTCTTTTATCAGGTTCTCAGGTTTTGGGACTACCGAATCGTCGCACGATGTAATCACAAAAAACAGCAGTACTAATATGGTAACTAATTTCTTCATTATTTTGAGGGTGCCAAATTATAAATACTTGAGACACATATCAAACAAACGAGCGTTAAAAATTATTATTTATTGGAATTTCAGGCGAAAATAGTTTTAAACACCTCCTCGACTCTGCTCACTTTAACAATATCTATCTTAAACGTTGTAGCATCGAATCCCTTATTTAATGAAGGTACGTAAATGCGCGAGAATCCCAGTTTTGCAGCCTCGGCAATTCGCTGTTCAATTCGGCTAACTGCTCTAATCTCTCCTGTAAGACCAACTTCTCCGGCAAAACAAATTTTATGATTGATGGCAATGTCGATATTCGAAGAAAGGATGGAACAAATAACTGCTAAATCGGTAGCCGGATCATTAATTTTCAAGCCTCCGGCAATGTTCAAAAATACGTCTTTGGCAATGAGTTTAAAGCCGGCCCGTTTTTCAAGTACCGCCAGTAACATATTTAAACGTCGCAAATCGAACCCGGTCGAGGAACGCTGCGGAGTTCCGTAAGCTGCTGAACTTACCAGCGCCTGAATTTCGATAAGAAACGGGCGCACGCCTTCAACCGTGGCGGCAATGGCAGTTCCGCTAACATCGTCGTTCACCTTCGAAATAAGCTGTTCGGAAGGATTTGTAACCTCCCGCAGTCCGTCGCTGCGCATTTCGAAAATACCAAGCTCATTGGTGGAGCCAAAACGATTTTTATTGGAACGCAAAATACGATACATATAATTGGTATCTCCTTCAAATTGCAAAACGGTATCTACCATGTGTTCCAAAACCTTAGGGCCAGCCAGGCTTCCTTCCTTGGTAATGTGCCCGATTAAAATAACGGCAACATTATTTTTTTTAGCGAATTTCAGAATAGCCGAAGTACATTCGCGTACCTGTCCAACCGATCCGGGTGATGATTCGATTATTTCGGTTGAGATAGTTTGAATAGAGTCAAGAATTAATAATTCGGGTTGTGTTTGGTCGGTATGTGCAAGAATATTTTCGAGCGAAGTTTCACTTAAAAACAGGCAACTGCTCTTTGCGTTGCTTAAACGTTGGGCACGTAATTTTATCTGTTGTAAACTTTCTTCACCCGAAATATAAAGGATCTTCTTTTCCTGCAATCCCAACGCAAGTTGAAGTGCCAGGGTTGATTTACCAATTCCCGGATCTCCGCCAAGAAGGATAAGAGAACCCGGTACAATTCCACCTCCCAAAACACGGTTAAACTCTTCAATCCCCACTAAAATACGGTGATTCTTTACGTTTTCGATATTTTCGAGTGTTATTGGCTGGTTGCCCGATAACTGAACAGAGAGTTTTCCTATTGTTTGTTTTTTTTCTATTACCTCTTCAACAAAGGTATTCCATTCACCGCATGAGGTACATTTTCCCAACCATTTTGGCGATTGAGCCCCGCAGTTCTGGCAGGTATATATGGTTTTTGTTTTTGACATAAATCTTTGTGTTTCGCTGCGATAATTTCTGTTACCTCTGCGTTTATTTTTTACCACAGAGCACACTGAGAAATCACACAGAGTTAATAGAGTTTTCTAATTTTTTCGATAATATCACTGGTTGAAATCCCTTCAACCAAATCAAGTGTTTCAACCTTGCCTCCATTATTTAAAACTGTATCGTGGCCGGCAATTTCGTGTATTTCGTATTGGGCGCCTTTTACCAGTACATCGGGAATAATTTTGGCAATGATTTCTGCCGGAGTTTCCTCGTTAAAGATAATTACGGCATCCACGCATTCGAAAGCAGCCAATATTTCGGCGCGCGCCTGTTCTCCCAAAATCGGCCGTTTTTCTCCTTTTAATATTTTCACCGACTCATCGGAGTTCAACCCAACAATAAGCCGGGTTCCGAAAGCGGCTGATTTTTGCAGGGAATCAACATGACCGTTATGGATAATATCGAAACAACCGTTGGTAAAAACAATGGTATTATTGCTTCCTTTCCAAATCTGGAGCAGGGGATAAAACGATTCAAAATCTCGAAATATTTTTGACTTGCTTACTAAATTCATATCTATAAAAATAAAAAAACCTCGCGGTTAAATTAACCACGAGGCAATATTAAATTTATGATATTTATTTTATACTACTGTGTTCGTTTCAATGTCAGGGAAAATCAGACTTGGCTTCCACGACTTGGCTTCTTCGAAATCCATAAGTGCGTAAGATATAATAATTACCACGTCGCCAACAGCTACTTTCCTTGCTGCAGGACCATTCAAACAAATGGTGCCTGTGCCGCGTTCACCTTTAATAACGTAGGTTTCGAGGCGCTCACCGTTGTTTATATTTACGATCTGCACTTTTTCGTTCTCGATCAGGTTAGCCGCATCCATCAAATCTTCATCAATTGTAATACTGCCAACATATTGCAGGTTTGCTTCCGTTACGGTTACCTTATGAATTTTCGATTTACAAACTTCAATTTGCATGTTGTTGCTATTTCGATTTAGAATACAAAATTATCAATTAATCTTATTTCTCCACAGTGTACGGCGATACAACCTACTTTGGTTTTTTCCTCATCCCAGCTTTTCACCGGCTGTAATTGTTCGTCATCAACTATTTCAAAATATTCAACATCCAAAAAAGGATTCTTGTTTACGGTTTCAGTTACCCAGTTCGTAAGTTCTTCTACGGATTTTTGCTCGGTAAGTTCTTTTGCTTTAAACAAGGTTTTGGAAATAACGGTAGCATTTTCCTTTTGTTCGCTGGTTAGTAATTCGTTGCGCGAACTCATTGCCAGACCACTTTTTTCGCGAACAATCTCACAAGGAACAATCTGCACAGGAAGTTGCAATTGTTTCACCATATTTTTAATAATGGCCAATTGCTGAAAATCTTTTAAGCCAAAATACGCTTTATCGGGTTTAACCATGTCGAATAGTTTACTGACTACCTGTGCCACCCCGTTAAAGTGTCCGGGTCGGTGTTTCCCCTCCATTACTTTTTCAAGTTGCCCAAAATCAAACTTGCGGGTGTCTGGTTCGGGATAAACTTCTTTGGCATTGGGAGCAAATACAATCTTACATCCCGTTGGCTCCAATAATTTTAAATCGGCCTCAAGAGTACGTGGATAACGTTCTAAATCTTTGGGATCGTTAAACTGGGTCGGGTTGACGAAAATACTAACAACAACCACCCCATTTTCGGCAACCGCCTGTCGCACTAAAGACAAGTGTCCATTGTGCAATGCGCCCATTGTTGGAACAAACCCAACCTGCTCACTCCCACCGAATTTTTCAATTTCGGATCTGAGCTCCTTAACCGTTTTAACCAGTATCATTTCTAAAATTTTGCGGGTGCAAAGTAAGTAAATTTAATTGTTAAAATGACATAAAAAATATTGATAGTAGCTGATTCTAACCAACTTATCTTGAATATTCGCATATTTTTATTACTTTTGCACCCTGTTTTTAACTGCACTTTGGTTAATGGAAAAGAAAAGAATCCTTTATATTTCACAAGAAATTACGCCTTATTTACCTGAAAGTGAGATGTCAGAAATTGCCCGCTATTTACCGCAGGGTGTTCAGGAAAGAGGTAGAGAGATTAGAACATTCATGCCCAGGTATGGATGTGTAAATGAGCGTAGAAACCAGCTTCACGAAGTTATTCGTTTGTCTGGGATGAACCTGGTGATTAACGATACCGATCACCCACTTATCATAAAGGTTGCTTCGATACAAGCAGCCAGGATGCAGGTGTATTTTATCGATAATGAAGATTATTTTCAACGGAAGGCAGTGTTGGCTGATGCCGATGGCAACGAATTTGAAGATAATGACGAACGTGCCGTATTTTTTGCGCGCGGCGTTTTGGAAACTGTAATTAAGTTACGCTGGGCTCCCGACATTATCCACTGTCATGGCTGGCTCACTTCGCTGGTTCCGCTTTATATCAAAAAATATTACTACAACGATCCGCTTTTCAAGAATTCGAAACTGGTATATTCGGTATATAACGACGACTTTAAAAATACGCTGGATAGCAACTTCAAGGAAAAACTTCTTTTAGAAGGGATAACAAATGAAGATGTGAAGGCCATAGAAGATCCTACTTTTGAAAATGTTAGCAAAATGGCTGTTGATTATTCCGACGCCATCATTCAGGGAACGGAAAATATTAATGCCGACCTGAAAAAATACATTGAAGAGAAGGATAAGTTATTCTTAGATTACCAATCGAAAGAAGATTACATTGATGCCTACAACGACTTTTACGATAAAGTATAATTGCATTAATTAAATTCATAAAAAACAACCACAGTAAGTAAAATTGCTGTGGTTGTTTTTTTATAGCACTTCCTGAATATTATGGACGAGGCCCTCTAAACGTTATAACGATTATAATCCTTAAAGCAACTTCCCAAGATTTGCAAACTTACTGTTATAATCTTCTACCGATAAACGTATGACTTCCATGGCTTCTTCAGCCCCATAAGTATCTGTTATTTCAGTATTGCTGTCAACTCCGGGCATATCCTTGTACGTAAGGAAATAATGTTCCAATCGTTTAATAACAATTTCAGGCACCTCATCTATATTTTGAAAATGGCCATAAACAGTGTCATTTTTTAAAACTGCAATAATTTTATCATCGGCCTGATTTCCATCAATCATCCGAAATCCGCCGATTGGCCTTGCTGTAACAAGAAGATCGCCGTGTGCCAGATCTTTTTCAGTAAGAACACAAATATCAATCGGATCGCCATCACCTTTTATATCCTTTCTGCCGGTTTTTCTGTTACAATGTTTTCCTACTTCATCTCCACAATAGGTCTGTGGTATAAATCCGTAAAGTGCCGGTACAACATTCGAAAATTTTTGGGGACGATCAACACGTAAATACCCGCTGTCTTTATCAATCTCGTACTTTACAGTATCGGTTGAAACCACTTCGATAAAGGCGGTTAATTCTTCCGGAGCATTTTTGCCGATATAAACACCGTGCCAGGGATGCGATTTATAACGAAGTCCCATTAGTCTTCCAATGGGATCAGAAATTTTATCTACCATTTTAGTTTCAAATTAGTTTTCTTTTCGAAACCAATAGTACAAAAATATGTTCACTATTAAATTTATTATTTATTAAATTTCGTCCTATCCCAGATTTAATTCAGCACGATTTCCGGCCTTGTCAACGGTTACTATCTGTATTTCACCCATTTCACTGATCTGAAATGTAAACGGCTTACTTTTTAAAATTTGAGGTTGATGTTCAACTTTACCTGCAGCTTTCCCGTTAACCATTATCTCGTAATGCGAAATCGGCTCATCGTCGGCTAAGGCAGAGTTCCATGTTAACATATTTCCTTCCAATTTTGCATCGCGCGGAGCCGAAAGCTTGGTTTTTTCTATAACCTGGAAATAATTACTCTCGGGACGAACAGATTTTGCCTGTTCTTCAATTCGTTTACGTTCGGCAGCACTCATCCCGTCGGGTGAAATTTGCGCAGCATAAAAATTCTGTACCAATTGGCATTTCATCGGCTCCTCATCGATATGCCCGACTCCTATTATTAACGTGTGAACTCCCGGAGTTGTTAAAGTATACTCAATAAGAGGCTGGCTTGGTAATTCAGGCGTTCCAACATCCATAAATACATCGTCGGGAGTTTGCGACCAACGAGGCTCTTTATGATACATTGCCGCATCGGCAAAAACTTTCATGCCAATAACACCCATTCCTTTTGCTTCTGCAACCGGAATAACATTGTGTTGCATGTTCATTTTGGTTTTATCGTTGGCATTAATGGCAATTAGCATTCCGTCGAGAATTCCGTATTCGTCCCGCTGAATCATGTCCATCATTGCCGGAGGATTGGCATGCCCTGAAAATCCGATATGTTTGATCAACTTCTCCTTTTTCGGGTTCATGCCGGTAAGGTTTGTACCGTCTCGCAAATCCCTGAGTGCCACCAAAGCTCCAAAATTACCATTCGGATCAAGTGGAGTTTCCAGGCCTTCGTACAACACATCAACCTCTTCAAAAGTATTCAACGTGTGGCAGAGAACCATATCGAGATATGCTCCTTCAGGATAAAATCCTTTTCCATCTCCGAATATCTGCGTAAGTGAACGCTTTACATCATCTACCGCACATTTTACATTTTCGCCCTGCGACCAATTTTGTACATTTTCACGTTGGGGCCATCCCGGATTACCCCAACGCATTGCGGTTTTACTTGTCAACCAAATTGATTTTCTTAATTCCTCGTTATACCCGTCTTCTCCCGGAATCAGGTTAAGTTGTTTAAAAGCTTTATTATAATTTTGCTGACTTTTAAGGTATAAATTGGAAGTGTCGAAATAATTTATTCCCATCTCAAAAGCCTTTAAAATAATCTTTTCCGGCTCAACATTATCAGGAGTCCATTGAATAGACGCCTGCCCTCCCAAACCAAGAGATGTTACGTTAAATCCTAACTTTCCAAACTTACGTTTCATTGGTTCGGGGAATTTTTGAGTGTTGCAACTACCAAGGCTCATGGTAGATACCGCAGCTGTTGTTGCTGCCGAAACTTTTATAAAATTTCTTCTCGAAACAGGGTAACTTTCATTTTTAGTCATAACCGAAAAATTTATATTTCCATAAATTTAACTGAAAATGAACGAATTACCTATAGTATCTCTGGAAAATTAAAAAGCTGCTTCAGGCAAGAAAATAGATTATTCTAAAAAGCGACAAAACCGGCAAGTGCATAAACCAGTGCTGCCTGCCAGTTAATGGCTATCTCATTTCTGCTGTATGATGCCTCTTCATCAACCCAGTCGGTTGCCGAGTGCCCACCTCCGACTAAATATCCCGGCCAGGGAGCATCTATATTGTCAGCTCCCGAACGACGGTCGTGAGGATGCATTGGCGGATTTATTCCCAAACCGGTAACATACGATCGATTATAATAATTCTTGCCAAATAAATGATCGAGAATTCCAATGGCGGTTTCTTTATATATCTCATTAGGCTGAATTAAATCGGCAACGTGCAAATTAACCGTTTGTCGCGCAACAGTTCCATTACATCCCCAATAATATCTGCCTACTAGAGCACGCGAGTAAACATCATTCTTGGACTTTTTTACTAAAGTATCAGCATTGGAAATAATATTGTTTTTTATCGATGTTTCAATTTCTGAATTTTTCCCATTTCGCTTCGAAAGTGCATAAGTATACATTGCTAAATTCGATAGATTTTGCCAGTCCCAATCTTCTTCAATCTTAAAGTTGATATCGGCAGCCCTTTTTTCAAAGTCACGAAGACAGTCTGCGTTTCCGGTTGTTTCCCACAATTCTGCAGCGGCCCAAAGCCGATCGTCCGAATCTTTTGTTTGATATCCCCCGGTTTTAAAATCGCCCTGTTCAAATCGTTTGTATTCCGGATGATCCTGCAAAAAGCGATAACTCAACCAGGCTGCGTCCAGACATTTTTGAGCATAAACAGGATCGTATGGTTTGAAATAACGGGCAGCCATAGCCGTAATTGCCACAAAATCGGCAGTGGCGGCCGAACTCCATTCCGTAAAATAACGTTTTCCATCGTCGTCGTGAGGCATAATAAATCCGGAGAAATTAGTCCTTGTTAGTTTATGCGAAACCCTGCCTGAACCATCGGGATATTGCATCTTTAATATCCAGTCGGTTTCCCATTTTAATTCTTTCAGAAAATCGGGAAAACCGGGAGCTGTCTCCGGAATACCGAGATCCATTTTTTCGAGTTGAGGCTGAAAATGATCCCACGCAAAAAACAGAACTCCCAAAGCCGCACCGGCATTCACCACGTACTTGCCAAAATCACCGGCATCGTGCCAACCTCCTGTTCCATCGCGCTTCGATCCTTTCTCTCCAATATAATCTTCATATCCGTCTTCCGAATGACAAGCATTTTGATGATAATGATTCCCCCCAAAATCTCCATCAACTGCCATTCCGCATCGCCACAAATAAAAGGCCCGCATACTCGTAACTGCGGCAAAATTAAATACATCGGCACCGATATTAAATTCAACAGATTTGCCAACACCAGGAATCTCAAGGTAATATTCTCCCGATTTCTTAAACTCAGAAAAATCTGCCAGATAAACCTTCTGATTTACATCTTGCTGATAAACGGGACCTGTTGTTTTTCCCGAAAAAACATCTTTTCCATTCTCAATTGAAATAAGATTAAATTCAGAACAAGGAGAAGTTATTACTGCGGTTTTCTTTCCATCTGACAGAAATCCCAGAGAATTTAGATGAATATTTTGTGCAATTGCAGAATGAAAAACTCCTGCCAATACAAGAATAAGAAGTAATGTATTTTTCATTTTGTGGTTTTATTGATTCAGACTACTAAGATATAAAATTAGCTTATTGTTTAAAAGACAATATTTGCAGCATCAAAGGTATTTTCTGCAATAACGACCATGCAATGTCAAGAAATGACTGCTTCAGGTCGAGAAATGACCGCATTAATTCAAGAAATAAGAGCCTGAAGTCGAGAAATGACTGCTTCAACTCAAGAAATGAGTACATAAAGTTGAGAAATTACCACTTCAAGTCAGGAAATGAATATTTCAATTTGAGAAATGAATACTTCAAGCCAGGAAATGTCCGCTTCGGATTAAGAAGTGAAAAATATGAATATAAATTGCCGTTTGGCTTTAGCCAACGGATTACAAGACTCAATAACAGCCGGGCTTCAGCCCTTAAACCAACCTATTGGACTAAAGTCCTTAATGATTAGCATTCCGAAATTCGTCGGTTGAAACCGACGGCAAAGGATAAATTTCAAATTTCACACAGCCTGTTTAACCCTGTGATTTTTAGGAAAAATGCAAGTTTGGCTTTAGCCGTTAATCTTCAGTAGCTTAATGGCTAAAGCCTCAGTTCTGTTAGGTACTTTTAATACACCGGACTAAAGTCGCGGTGCAAAAAACGATATTTATACAGCCTGTAAATGTCGGGGGCTAAAATCAAGAAATATGTCATTAATTTATTTGACATAAGTTTGCTTTTTAATCTATAAAGTATTAACTAGCAGTATCATTTCTAAATTCTCAAACGATGAATAAAAATCAAATCAACAAAAAAGAGATGTACGATGCAGTATCGTCGTACCTCGACAGTAAATCGGCCCTTTGGGCATCAATTCCTAAAGTTGGCGAGTTTAAAAATCAGTTTTCGGGAGTCATTACCCAAATAGAAACAGTGCAATACGCGCAACAGGAAGCGCAGGTATTTTTGGGAAAAACCAAAACACAAATTAAAAGTGTAGTGGCACAAAAGGCCGATATTCTGAATGATACCCTTGAAGCTTTTGCATTGGTAACAGGAGATGAAAAACTTCGGGTTAAAATGAGCGCAACTTATTCTGATTTATACAAGATGCGCAATGCAGATTTTGCTCCGGCCGTGCAAGCTATAATAGCAGCAGCCGAGACGAATAGTGAAGTATTAACAACTGAATACGGTGTTGCCAATGAACAGATAGAGGGATTAAAAACTGATTTAGACGAGTTTTTGGCAATTAACGGCCAGCCACGGGCCTACAAGGTGGCATCGGTAGAGGCAACAAAAAGCCTGGAGCTGCTTTTTGAAGAGGCCGACGATATTCTGAATATGCAACTGGACAAAGTAATGAGCATTTTTAAACGGCGCGACCCGGGGTTTTACAATGGATACATAGCTGCACGCGTTATTGTGGACAGTTAATTATCAATATGTTTTAAGGTTTAAGATGAAATGGGCCCGGTTTTCCGGGCCTTTTCTTGAAGTAGTATTAAATAGTAGTGTCAAAATAGCATGGAATGCCGATCTGCGTCAGCGGAAAGCATTTTGAGATACAAGAAACTTTTATATTTAACTAATTAGAAGCATTCCAAAAGATGAATTCACAAAAATTTGAAAGTTGGTTAATTACCAATAAAAATTATAGTATAAAAACAATTCAAAACAGAATTTCCAATTGCAGGAATGTCGAAAGACATGAAGGTGATTTAGACAATCATTTTGCAAAGGATAAAGGAATATCACTTCTGGAAAGATTGTCTTATTCAACCGAAAACCAACTGAATAGTGACATCCCAAATCACAAAGTGCCAATACATGGAGATATGAGAGAAGGTTCAGCTACATTAAAATATGCCGTCAAACTGTATATGAGTTATAAAAATTCAGCTCAACCAGACCGAAAAAAATTAATTGAAAAAACAGAAAAATTAATTTTAACAAAAAAATTAACTGAATCTGAAAAAACCGTTCTTACAAAATACAGAATTGGACAATCTTTTTTCAGAAACCAGTTAATCGACTTATGGAATGGTTGCTGTTCTATTTCTGGATTTAGCAAAACTGAATTATTAATTGCTTCTCATATAAAACCCTACAACAAGTGTAAGGAAAATGAAAAATATGATATTTATAATGGACTATTATTAACTCCTAATTACGACAGATTGTTTGATAGGTTTCTAATAAGTTTTGATAAAAATGGAAAAATATTAATTTCAAGTACACTTTTAAAAACTGATTTAAAAAAACTAAATATTAAGAAAAATGCTACTATCAAACTTAATGAGAATCATGAACCATACATGAAATATCACAGAAAAATATTCTTTAAAAAACTTAAAAAGCAAGCTTAATATATGTATAAAATTATTATACCCCAATTAAATCCCGTATACAAAAATGAGATAAATCCGTTGGATTGATTTTGGAAGTTGTGTCTCAGGTTGTAAGGATGAAAGTGGTAAAAACAGAGTTTTGGTTTGTAACAAAAAATTTGATTACAAACCGGAATCAGTGAGTGACCATTTTATGCTGCGACTGGATTAAAGTGATGGCGGATGATGAAATTGGTTTTATTTTTTAATTCGTTATTTTAGGAGATTAGATTTTTAAACCGTTTAATTTATGAGTACAAACACAGAACTACTAACTTCAAATGACCTGGTTAATTATTTTAGAGTAATGCACCATGCGGATTATATCCTGAAGTATCGGGACGATTATAAGTTATTTGCCAATAATATATTACAAGTTGTCACAACAGAAAAGTATCTTAAAGCAATTCCTGATAAAATTTTCATAGATGCAATTTCTTTCCATTTTAATGCAATAAGGCTTGTATTTGGAAGATCCTCTAAAAGGTTTCAACAACTTCTTCCAGAAATACCATCCAGTATACAGATTCAGTTTCTGTCAGATGCCATTAGTATGGGAGATACTTCTTATAGTTTTGATGAAGAACTAGAAAGTCTTGAGGATATTTATGACGAAGAATTTTTTGATTGGCTAGATCAACTGAAGGAAAGTGTGGCAAAAATTGAGGATTATTTTAATTCTAAGGAATATTTAAATCATAAGCTATCCATGCAAGAATTTATAAATTGGAAAAATAATGATGGAAAAATTTTTGTTATTATATGGCTTGAAACAATAAAAGAGCTTAGTAAAATTGAATTAAACGAAAAGGATATCACCAAAGAAGCAATTCGAGATGCATGGGATCTTTACAACAAGTACTCTCCTAATATAAAGAAGTTCTCAATTCCCACAGTTAAAAAAACAAAGATTCCTCTTTATATGTTCTTGGTAGCATTGGAATATATAGCTGCTTTGCATGATAATAAGTTGCTTAAACAACTACCGTATACAGAGGTTCCCAACCAACATAATTTATTAAAACAATCAATCCCCCAAAAAGCATCTACTCCTAAAAAGAAGAAGGCTACACCCAAAAAAAGTCCATATACGTATATGTCGAAAATACCTGGGAAATATCTACCAATAACAACTTCAAGTTCCATATGGACGGTAAGAAATAGGTGATTCCCCCCGCTGGCGCGATTTTGTAAATCGTGCCTCAGCCAGCAAGGCTGAAAAAGATAGGATTGCATTTTTTGTTAATAATAAAAAAGTGTCAATATAAATATTTCTCTTAGTGTTTGCCGCACAACAACAATGGTTATATATGCTTTGGATAGCTTAAAAAAGAAACTGCCAACCTGGAATTATTCACCCGGTGACTTAAAGTCGACGGGTGAACTGCAACTGTGACTTAAAACTGATTACTGCGACTGATCACTGTCAACTTTCTCACCCTCCCCAATTTTCCCGATCCAGGCTGCGGTAATGAATGGCTTCAGAAATATGATGTGACTGAACATTTTCTTCCCCTTCCAAATCGGCAATGGTTCTTGAAACTTTCAGGATACGATCGTAAGCCCGTGCGGAAAGGCCGAGCCGGTCCATGGCATTTTTAATCAGGTCGTTACTCTCTTCATTCAGCACAACATACTTACGAATTAATTTCGAGCTCATTTGTGCATTGGCGTAAACTCCTTTATGCTCTTCAAAACGTTCTTCCTGAATTTTTCGTGCTTGCATTACCCGAACACGAACGGCTTCGCTGTTTTCAGAGGATTCCATCTCTGACAATTTTTTGAAAGGAACGGGTACGACTTCCAGGTGAATATCGATGCGGTCGAGTAAAGGACCGGAAATCTTATTCAGGTATTTCTGAACCACGCCCGGTGCACAAACGCATTCTTTTGATGGATGATTGTAATAGCCGCAAGGACAGGGATTCATGGATGCCACCAACATAAAACTAGCCGGATATTCCACCGAAAACTTGGCACGCGAAATGGTAATATTCCGATCCTCCAAAGGCTGCCTCATCACTTCCAAAACCGTTCTTTTAAATTCAGGCAATTCATCAAGAAATAAAACTCCATTGTGAGCCAAAGAAATTTCTCCGGGCTGGGGATAATTTCCACCGCCGACCAGGGCAACGTCAGAAATCGTATGGTGTGGCGAACGAAACGGCCGACGTGTCATCAACGAAGTTTCCTTATCAATTTTGCCTGCAACCGAATGAATTTTTGTGGTTTCAAGTGCTTCTTTTAACGAAAACGGAGGCAGTACCGTTGGAATTCTTTTGGCTAACATCGTCTTCCCGGATCCCGGAGGCCCGACTAAAATTATGTTATGACTTCCAGCCGCGGCAATCTCCAAGGCCCGTTTAACATTTTCCTGTCCTTTTACATCAGAAAAATCCAGCGGATTATTATTCACCTGCGCATAAAACTCGGCCCGCGTATCTATTACAGTTTGCTCCATATTTTCTTCGCCATTCAGAAAATCGATAACCTCGGTAATATTCTCCGCCCCATAAACTTTTAAGGTATCAACAACTGCTGCTTCCCGGGCATTCTGTTTTGGAAGAATAAAACCCTCGAAACCTTCTTTGCGAGCATTAATAGCAATGGGAAGAACGCCTTTAATGGGTTGCAAAGTACCATCAAGCGAAAGTTCTCCCATCATAATATACTTATCTAGCCTATCAGAAGCAATCTGGCTCGAAGCCGCAAGCACGGCAGCAGCCAGAGGCAAATCGTAAGCCGAACCTTCTTTACGAATATCGGCCGGAGCCATGTTGATGATAATTTTCTTTTTGGGCCATTTATACTTATTGAGCCGAAGAGCCGATTCAATACGTTGCTGACTTTCTTTTACTGCGCTATCAGGGAGGCCAACAAGTAAAAATTTAATTCCGGTGGTTACATCAACTTCAATTGTAATGGTTGTGGCATCGATTCCAAAAACTGCGCTTCCGAAGGTTTTAACTAACATAAACGGGGATATTATTGATAATCAGTTAAAAGTAAATAATTTACACGACATTAAAAACAGAATTGTTTACAGAACATTACATTACTCTCCTGTTAAGGCGTAATTTCAGGAAAGTTGTAAGAATGCACTACTTTTGCATTTGAATTCAATAAAATTTGAATTATTGAGAATGAAAGATTCAGTAGCAGACGCACAATCAGCCGGGAATACACTTTTAGAAATCGGTGCATTATTAATGAGTTCGGGTGCAAGTACGCATCGAACCCGCATCACCATGAAACGAATTGCGAACAGCCTTGGATATGGTATTGAACTGCTCATTACCCAGAGGGCTTTGATGCTGACAATTATCGAAACGGACAAACAGTATTTCTTTAGTCGGATGAAACGAATCTCCCCACTTCACCCGAATTTTAGAATGGTAAGTGGGATCAGCCACTTGAGCTGGAATATAAAAGAGCAGAATTGGGGTATTGAACAAATCAAGTCAGAAATACAACGATTAAAAGCCTTGCCGCATTATCCGCGATGGATACTTTTAGCAATGGTAGGTGCTGCAGGTGCCGGTTTTTGCAATCTTTTCGGTGGAGATGCAATAAATATGGGAGTTTCTTTTATTGCCACAGTTATTGGGCTTTTTACCCGACAGGAGGCTGCCAGGAAAAATTTCAATCCGTATCTCTGCGTATTTTTTGCAGCATTGGTTGCATCCTTTCTTGCCGGTCTGGCTGAACAATTCGAGATTGGAGGCGATCCTGAAAAGGCGGTTGCAACATCAGTTCTTTTTCTTGTTCCCGGAATACCGCTGATAAATTCAGTAACTGATATGATTGACGGAAATATTCAAAACGGTGTTGTTCGGGCGATTAACGGATTATTGATCGCATTTGCAATAGCATTGGGACTTTTTACTTCCAGAATGATTTTAAATTTTTAATATGATATTACTCGAATTACTGATAAAAGCTTTTTGGTCGGGAATTGCAGCGGTTGGATTTGCCATTCTTTTTAATGTGCCACGGCGCACACTCTTCCCCATTGGAGCCATGGGAGCCATCGGTGGTTTAATAAAATTTGGCAGCATGTCTTTGGGTGTTGGAATTGTTTTTGCGTCGTTTATCGGAGCTACAGTTATAGGAATAATCAGCATACAATTGGCTCATCTGAAAAAAAGCCCGCCATTGATTTTTTCCATTCCGGGAGTAATTCCAATGGTTCCCGGAGCATTTGCTTACAGAATGATGTTAGGTTTAATCGCGTTGATTGATCTTGAAGATACAGATGTTTATATACAAACGTTGATCGACACGGTTAACAACGGGGCAAAAATGGTATTTATACTTCTTTCACTGGCCATTGGAGTTTCATTGCCAATGCTAATCAGCCGAAAAGAATCCATTAAAAAATTGAATGCTAATAAGAATACGATAGTTAGAGATTGATTTTTTATCCCGATCCCAACAAGAAAAAGCAGCTAAAACGACTAGTACAACTTTTTACGCTTCACCAAATACGAGAATAAAATTTCTTTAAAATCCTTATTGATATCGGCTTCTGCCAGATCGATCTGGTATTGTCCGCACTTCACTTTCAGGTCTTCGAAGTAATTCTTTACTGTTGATGTGTAATGTTGTTTCACTTCCCACGGATTGAATTTTACAACCTGCCCGCTTTCCAGATCAACAAATTTGTGCGGCCGGTTAGAGAATTCAAATTCCCGCTCCAAAGTATGATCGGTAACATGGAAAAGGATTACTTCGTGTTTGTTGTAACGGAGATGTTGCAGTGCTGAAAAAAGTTCTTCTGTTTTCGAGCTGTCCAACATGTCGCTGAAAATAATTACCAATGAACGTTTATGAATGTTTTCAGCAATCTGATGAAGAACCTGCGTGGTATTTGTGTTTTTCCGAAGTTGGGCATTCTCGGGTTGAATAAGTTCCGAAAGTTTTGCAAACATAATTTCGGCATTCACTGAAGAAATACGCGGACTTGAATGAAATTCAATCTCATCGGAAAAAAGGGTTAATCCAACTGCATCGCGCTGTTTGCGCATCAGGTAAATTAATGCAGCAGCGGTATAAACCGAAAATGCCAGTTTGTTTTGAAAGTGTTTTTTCCCTTTTGCATAGGGGAAAAGCATAGATGAAGAAGTATCGATTACCAGTTGACAACGCAGGTTTGTTTCCTCTTCGTACTGTTTTACAAAGAGCTTGTCGGTACGGGCAAAAAGTTTCCAGTCGATATGTTTTGTCGATTCTCCCTGATTATATAAGCGGTGCTCGGCAAATTCAACCGAAAAACCATGAAAGGGACTTCGGTGCAATCCGGTAATAAATCCTTCAACCACTTCACGAGCAATCAACCCAAGATTATCGAACTGGTGAAACTGTTCTATGTCAAAAATATTCTTCAAGATATAAAAATAATACACCGGGTGACTACCTGTTACTACTGATAGTCACCCGGTGAATAATATAAAAATGAAATGCTTTTTACAGCAGTGCATCTAATTTTGCAGTAAATACTTGCTTTGGAGCTGCACCTACTTGCTTATCTACTACTTCACCATTTTTAACGAACAATACTGTTGGGATATTTCTGATGCCATATTTCATAGCAACATCCTGATTGTTATCAACATCAACCTTGCCGATTACTGCTTTACCATCATATTCGGTGGCCATTTCTTCAACGATTGGTGCTATCATCCGGCATGGGCCACACCAAACTGCCCAAAAATCCAACATTACCGGTTTGTCAGAATTCATCACCAATTCTTCGAAATTGGCATCTGTAATTTCTAAAGCCATAACTTATATTTTTTATTGTTGTTATTTTTTCTTTTCACAAAACTAATTAATTCTATAACTCATGTTAGGCTGTTCCTCGAAAAAGTTGAGAAATTTGTCCGAAGGATTTACCTTCGCTGTTCTTGAAAACATTTCAATGTACATATTGTTTTCCGGATCGTAAACATTAAATTTCAACAATGCCTTTCCTTTATTGTCAATTACCAGATTTTCAAGAGTTTTTACCATCCTCTCGCTGAGGCTCGCAAGAGGCAGATTAACAGTTATGCTCTTCACATAGCTACTCCTTACATCATTCAGGAGTTCAATGCTGTTCACCTTAAACTCATAAAAATCGCTATTAAAACGCTGCTTAACAGTTCCTTTAACCATCAAAAACAACCCACTTTTACAAAACTTGCTAAAGTTTACATAGTCTTTGCCGAAGAAAAAAAGCTCTTTCGAATCGGTATAATCCGAAAGTGTCATTACAGCATACATATTGCCGTTTTTCGATTGTCCTTCACGGGCTGCGGTTACCATTCCGCCAAAGGTAAAGTCCTTATCCTTGTATTTTTCAATGTCGTTATTCAAATCTTTAAGGGCGATATCATGCGAGCAAAAATTACTGATTTCCAGCTTGTAATCATCCAAAGGATGTGCTGTCAGATAAATTCCAATCAGATTTTTCTCCTTTTCAAGAAGTATTACTTTGGCCCATTCCTCCACGTTCGGCACAGGCGGTTTTGTAATATCCTGTGAACTTCCCATTCCTCCGAATAAACTCTGCTGTGCACTTTGAGCCTCCAGCTGAACACGGTGTCCGTATCGTATTAGTTTTTCAATGAAAGAGGTATTGTCATTTTCGTCTTCTCCGGCAAAAAAGCTGCTTCGTTTTACATTCGCTAGAGTGTCGAATGCTCCAGCCATTGCAAGGGCTTCGAGGTTCTTTTTATTTACTGCCTGAAGGTTTACATTTTCAACCAGGTCGTAAATAGTTTTGAAATTTCCCTTCTCTTTACGGACATCAATTATATTTTGAACAGCTCCCGAACCAACTCCTTTTATCGCTCCCATTCCAAACCGAATATCTCCATTTTTATTGGCAGTGAATTTTACAAAACTCTCGTTTACATCAGGACCAAGAACGTTGAGTTTCATTCTTTTACACTCTGTCATCAACTTGGTAATATCCGCAATATTATTCAGGTTTCGGCTAAGGTTGGCAGCCATAAACTCTGCGGGATAATGCGCTTTTAAATAGCCTGTTTGATAAGCGACATAAGCATAACAAACCGAATGTGATTTATTGAAAGCGTAAGAAGCAAAAGCCTCCCAGTCTTTCCATATTTTCTCAATTACTTCATCCGGCTTTTTGCCTTTATTTTTACATTCGTCAACAAACTGGAAATTTGCATTACATCCTTCCACAAATTTCACCTTCAATTTGGCCATAACAGCCATAATCTTTTTACCCATTGCCTTTCGCAGGGTATCGGAGTCACCACGAGTAAAACCTGCCAACAAACGCGAAAGTAACATCACTTGTTCCTGGAAAACTGTAATACCATAGGTGTCGCTCAGGTATTTCTCCATCATGGGAACATCGTAGTCAACTTTTTGTCGTCCGTGTTTTCGGGCAATATAATCAGGAATGTATTCCATTGGACCGGGTCGGTACAAAGCATTCATTGCCACCAGGTCTTCAAAACGGTTAGGTTTCAAATCGCGGAGGTGTTTTTTCATACCATCCGATTCAAACTGAAAAATGGCAGTGGTTTCTCCCTGGCTAAACAATTGAAAGGCTTTTTCGTCATCCATAGGAATTGAATTGATATCAATTTCAATGCCTTTAGACAGACGGATATTTTCGAGACACTCTTTTATAATTGAAAGTGTTTTGAGCCCAAGGAAGTCCATCTTCAACAAACCAATATCCTCAACAAAACGCCCGTCGTATTGTGTTGTTACAAGATGCTCTTCATCTTTCGTCGGCATCACCGGGATATGGTCGGTGAGAGGATCACGGCTGATCAGGATTCCACAGGCATGTACACCGGTATTTCGCACCGAACCTTCCAGATTTTCAGCAAATTCCAGTGTTCTGGATACCAATTCAATTGGAGACTTTTTCTCATTCTCCAGCTCAGGACTTTCTTTATAGGCCTTCTTGAAACTCATTTTTGGCGCTTCAGGCACCAACTTGGCCAGACGATCAGCTTCGGATAAAGGCAGTTTCAGCACGCGGGCCACATCACGAATCGAAGATTTAGTAGCCATTGTTCCAAAGGTACAAATGTGCGCAACCTTATCCTGACCGTATTTTTCAGTAACGTAATTCAACACTTCCTGCCTACCGTCGTCATCGAAATCGATATCCACATCGGGAAGCGATATTCGATCGGGGTTCAGGAAACGCTCGAAAAGTAAATCGTATTTAATTGGGTCGATATTGGTAATTCCCGCACAATACGAAACTACCGCTCCAGCTGCCGAACCACGCCCCGGACCAACAATTACCCCATTATCTTTTGCCCAGTTAATAAAGTCCTGTGTGATAAGAAAGTAGCCAGGATAACCCATCAATTTAATAGTGTTCAACTCAAAATCAATACGTTCCTTTACCGACTTTTCCAGAGGATCTCCATATCTCTCTTTGGCACCTTCAAAAGTGAGGTGTTCGAGAAATGCTGATTCAAGTTTTACACGCAGTACTTTATCGTATCCGCCTAAACGCTCAAACGCCTTTTCCCCAAACTCTTCTTTCAGATCTTCTGCCGAATACTTTTCCCTGAATTCTTCTTCAGTACCAATTTCTTCAGGAATAGGGAACACCGGCATAATAGGTGCCGAATTCAACTCGAAAGTTTCAATCTTTCCGGCTATTTCATTGGTATTTTCAAGTGCCTCGGGAATATCGCCAAACAGCTCATTCATTTCTGTCTGCGTTTTAAACCATTCCTGTTTGGTATAACGCATCCTGTTTGGGTCGTCAAAATCTTTTCCCGTATTTAAACAGATAAGCAAGTCATGTGCTTCGGCATCTGCCTCGTTGGTGAAATGCACATCGTTAGTGGCAATCAACTTTACGCCCAGTTTTTTTGCAAGAAGAACCACTTGCTTATTCACCTTTACCTGCCAATCGTACACCTCCTCTCTTTCACGCTGGCTTTCAGCCGGGTGACGCATCAATTCAAGATAAAAATCGTCGCCAAAAAGATTTTTGTACCACATAACAGCATCTTCAGCTTCTTTCATGCGGTTATTCATAATCAGCTGTGGGATCTCCCCTCCCAAACAGGCAGAGGATGCAACTAGTCCTTCGTGATATTTTTCGAGCAACTCTTTGTCGATCCTAGGCTTATAATAAAACCCGGTAGTATTTGCCACCGATATTAACCTGATCAGATTTCGGTATCCCTCTTTATTTTTTGCCAGCAGAATAAGGTGATGTCCGGAGCGATCGATCTTTTCACTTTTATTAATGACTGACCGAGCAGCTACATAGGTTTCGCATCCTAAAATAGGCTTTATTTCGGCCTTATTACATGCAGCATGGAATTCCTTAATTCCAAACATCGAACCATGGTCGGTAAGAGCAACTGCGCTCATGTTATCAGTCTTGGCCTTATCAACTAACTGGCCGATACTGGCTGCTCCATCAAGAATTGAATATTGTGAGTGTACGTGTAAATGAGTAAATGGCACCATATAATAAGTCTGCTAAAAAGACCTTAAAGTTACTTATTTTAGGGGTGCAATTCTGTTAATGTTAATAATTTTTGATTGATTTTTGGGGCATAAAAAAGCCCCGATGCTTTGATCGGGACTCTTAATCAATATTTTCTGAGATCAATTTCGTTATCTCCTGAAATTCTTCAGGTGTGAATTTCTTTTTGTCTGAAAAATTAAGCAAGTCACCTTCATTCTGCATCGGTACCAGATGAATATGGGCATGAGGCACCTCAAGTCCCAAAACCAATACGCCTACCTTCTGACACGGGATAGCCTTTTTTAATCCTTTGGCAACTTTTTTGGCAAACATTTGCAAACCGGCATAGGTTACATCGTCCAGGTCGAACAGATAATCCACCTCTTTTTTTGGGATCACCAAAGTATGTCCTTTAACTACCGGAGAAATATCGAGGAAGGCAAAATAATTTTCATCCTCAGCAACTTTATAAGCCGGGATTTCGCCATTTACGATTTTAGTAAAAATGCTTGCCATCTTTTTATATTGAAATTTCAACAATCTCGAAAGGAATAATGCCTGATGGAACTTTTATTTCCACCTCATCACCAACTTTTTTCCCCAGCAAACCTTTTGCAATAGGAGTTTTAATCGAGATTTTTCCTTCTTTCAGATTTGCTTCAGTTTCAGGAACCAGAGTATATTGCATAGTTGAATTATTCTTTTTGTTCTTGATTGTTACTTTGTTCAAAATCTGAACTTTAGATGTATCAATTTTCGATTCATCCAATATACGGGCATTAGCTACTTTAGACTTAAGCTGAGCAATTTTTGCTTCCAGCATTCCCTGAGCATCTTTTGCTGCATCGTATTCCGCATTTTCCGAAATATCTCCTTTCTCAATGGCCTCGCCAATTTGTTTCGATATTTTAGGACGCTCTACCGTCATTAAATGCTCCAGCTCTTTTTTTAGCTGTTCCAACCCAGCTTTTGTCAAATATGTTACTTCGGACATAAAACTATCCTCCAAATTTTTCTGTTAATTTCGTTGAGTTACTATAAAAAAATAGAAAGAATCCCAGATTCCCCGGAACTCTTCCTTCTGCAAAATTATATAATTTCTTCAAATTTAAAATAATCTGACAGAAAAAATAGCTAAAAACAGTGATTTATATTAAGTTACGTATATTTTCTGTTCAAAATTTCACTATAAATAACGGCTTCCCGTAAAGAAAATTTACGCCGCGGCTTATAGATTTTCTTCTTTTGTTTAACAATAGAAACACCTTCAGAGCTTACATTTTTAGCCATCGTAGTACTTCTGGGAATGTTACCCTCCGGCTTTGATTCGAACATTGGTTTTTGTTCTTTAACCGGCTGCGTATATAAAGGCTCTTCTTCTTCAACTGGCCGGGGTTGCTCAAATACGTCTCCTTCATCCAACAATTGCTCCCAAAAATTTTTCTCCTTATTTGTTTCTCCTTCAGATGCAGTCTTTTGTGCCTTTTTCTTTTTATTTTGATTAAGCACACCAACAACAGCAATTATCAAGGTCAATATTATAACCAGAATATCATCCATAACTCAAGCTAAGCAATAAAGTTCTATTTTTGCACTTCGAAATATAAAAGTAAGAAAAATGAGACAGTTGATATTAAAAAGCAAGAACTATTTAAGCATATTCTTCTTAATTGCTTTTTCATTCTTTTCGTGCAAAGATGAATTCAATCAATTTCCCGAGGTTCCTGTTGCCTTTACCATCAACTTGAATTATAATAACGAACTCCAGTTTCCGGGCAACTCTGTATATTTTGAAGGCGTTGGCTATGGAGGAATTATTATTACCTGTTATACTGAAGGCGTATATTATGCTTTTGACGCTGCCTGCCCACACGAGATAAGCAAGGACTGTATTTTAGAACCCGACGGGCTACTGGCAACCTGCCCCTGTTGTAAATCGACATACACACTTTTTTACTCTGGTTCTCCGGTTGACGGTCCAAGCAGTGCACCGCTAAAACAATATAATGTTAAAGTTATTGACGAAAACACTTTAGGAGTATACAATTAAAAAACGGGCTCCATTACTGAAACCCGTTTCTTTTGAAATATATCTGTTAACCCTAGTACCTGTAATGTTCTGGTTTGAAAGGCCCCTCTTTTGGCACGCCAAGATAAGCTGCCTGCTCGTCAGTAAGTTGAGTTAATTTTACACCGATTTGCTCTAAATGCAAACGAGCCACTTCTTCGTCCAGTTTTTTTGGGAGAGTATAAACTCCAACCTCATAATTGTTTTGCCAAAGCTCAATCTGGGCCAACGATTGGTTCGAGAATGAATTACTCATAACAAAAGACGGATGCCCGGTTGCACATCCAAGGTTTACCAAACGTCCTTCGGCGAGTAAGAAAATGCTATGCCCATCTTCGTAGGTGTATTTATCAACCTGTGGTTTAATATTTACCTTTTCTATTCCACTCCATTTCTCCAACCTGGCAACCTGAATTTCGTTATCGAAATGGCCAATGTTACAAACAATCGACTGGTCTTTCATATTTGCCATATGCTCTGCGGTAATAATATCCTTATTACCTGTAGTGGTAACATAAATGTTTCCTTCGGCTAGAGCATCTTCCATGGGTTTCACTTCGAAACCTTCCATAGCTGCCTGTAATGCACAAATCGGATCGATCTCGGTAACAATAACACGTGCGCCATAACTACGCATAGAATGTGCACAACCTTTACCAACATCTCCATAACCGGCAACTACTACGACTTTCCCAGCGATCATTACATCAGTGGCACGTTTGATACCATCGGCCAGCGACTCGCGACAACCGTAAAGGTTGTCGAATTTCGATTTAGTAACAGAATCGTTCACATTAATTGCAGGAACCAGCAATTCGCCTTTCTCCGACATTTGATACAGACGATGAACTCCGGTTGTTGTTTCTTCCGAAACGCCTTTCCATTCGGCTACAGTTCGGTGCCATTTCTGATTATCTTCCTGCAGTGTTTTTTTCAAAAGATCAAGAATTACACCTTCTTCTTCACTTGAAGCTTCAGCGTCAAGCACACTGGCATCTTTTTCTGCCGCGTAACCTTTATGAATTAGCAGCGTTGCATCTCCTCCATCATCAACAATCAGTTGCGGACCTTTTCCATCCGGGAAACTCATAGCCTCGCGGGTACACCACCAGTATTCAGCCAGAGTTTCTCCTTTCCATGCAAAAACAGGAACACCGGCTTTTGCAATAGCAGCTGCGGCATGATCTTGTGTTGAAAAAATATTACAGCTGGCCCAACGAACATCGGCTCCCAACTCAACAAGAGTTTCAATTAATACTGCGGTCTGGATTGTCATATGCAGACTCCCCATAACACGGGCTCCCTTCAAAGGCTTTTGTGGTCCAAACTTTTTACGTACGGACATAAGGCCCGGCATTTCCTTCTCTGCAATATCAATTTCTTTACGTCCAAAATCTGCCAATGAGATATCGGCTACTTTATAACTCAGTTTTTCTGTTACGGCAACAGTCATTCTCTATTATTTAATTGTGTTAATATAAAAACGGTGCAAAAGTAACAATTTTCGCAACAAAAAGGTTTTAAATATATAAGGAGTAATTAGTTACCCATGTCGGAGAAGAATTTTATCCGCATCAACCTGATATCATCCTCAGAGTATTCCGCTTCGCCCAACTCTTCAAGGGCTTCTTCTACCGAATCGGATTCCGCTTCAAGAAAGTAGTCAAATATTTCTTCCTGATGGTCTTCATCAATCACATCATCTATATAATAATCGATATTGAGCTTGGTTCCCGAATGCACGATTGCTTCCACTTCCGAAATCACATCTTTTATCTCAATCCCTTTCGAATCAGCAATATCTTCAAAAGCCAGTTTGCGGTCAATACTCTGGATAATAAAGACTTTCATTTTCGACTTGTTGGCCACTGTTCGAACCACCAGATCATCAGGTCTTTCAATTTCGTTTTCTTCTACGTATTGTTTTATCAAAGCAACAAACTCGCGTCCGTAGCGTCGCGCTTTTCCCTGGCCAACTCCCTGAATTTTCTGTAGCTCTTCCAGCGAAATAGGATATTGTATTGACATATCTGCCAATGAAGGGTCCTGGAAAATTACAAAAGGTGGCAATTTATGCTTTTTCGCAATCTTCTTACGTAAGTCTTTTAACATTGCAAACAGTTGCGGATCGCCGCTGGCACCTCCTGACGGAGCTCCTCCTGATGAATTACTATCGTCTTCCTCTTCGTATTCGTGGTTTTGCACCAACATAAAACTCTGAGGATTGGACAAAAACTCGTGTCCTTTTGGAGTCACTTTCAGCAGGCCGTAATTCTCAATATCCTTATTAATAATTCCGGCAACCATCGACTGACGGAATACTGCATTCCAAAAACGCTCATCGTGCTCTTTGCCACTTCCGAACGACTTAAGCTGATAATGCTTAAACGATTTTATTGCAGCCGATTTATTACCTATTAATATATTGGCAATGTGATCGCCTTTGTATTTCTCGTTTACTTCGAGAATTGCCTTCAATGCAATTACGATTTCATCTTTTGCTTCAATCTGCTCTTTCGGATTCAAACAATTGTCGCAGTTCCCGCAGTTCTCCGGTTCATATTTTTCACCAAAATAATGCAGTAAAATAATACGACGGCAAATGGCAGATTCAGCATACGAAACGGTATCCAGCAAAAGTTGTTTTCCAATTTCCTGCTCTGCTACTGGTTTGCCATGCATGAATTTTTCGAGTTTCTGAATGTCCTTATAACTGTAAAAAGTAAGACATTTTCCCTCCCCTCCATCACGGCCGGCACGACCGGTTTCCTGATAATATCCCTCAAGACTTTTGGGAATATCGTAGTGAATAACAAAACGCACATCAGGCTTATCAATACCCATCCCAAATGCAATGGTTGCAACTATTACATCCACTTCTTCCATAAGGAATTTATCCTGGTTGCCCGAACGGGTAGCGGCATCCATCCCTGCATGATACGGTAGAGCTTTAATTCCATTTACCTGCAAGGTTTCCGCAAGCTCTTCCACCTTTTTTCGACTAAGGCAATATATAATCCCCGATTTCCCTTCGTTTTGTTTTATGAACTTAATGATCTGGGTTTCCGTTTTAACCTTTGGTCGAACTTCGTAATATAAATTTTCGCGGTTAAACGAAGCCTTAAATACTTTTGCATCCAGAATTCCTAAGTTTTTCTGAATATCGTGTTGTACCTTGGCCGTTGCTGTTGCTGTCAATGCAACAATTGGCGATTTGCCGATTTCTTCAACTATTGGCTTTATACGACGATATTCAGGCCTGAAATCATGTCCCCATTCCGAAATACAATGTGCTTCATCAATCGCATAGAAAGAAATCTTCACCTGTTTTAAAAACTCAATGTTATCCTCCTTGGTTAACGACTCGGGTGCCACATATAAAAGTTTTGTTTTCCCGTTAAGAACATCCTCTTTTACCTGAGCAATGGCGGCTTTTGACAAAGACGAATTTAAAAAGTGGGCAATACTGTCTTCTGAATGCATACCTCGTATTGAATCAACCTGATTCTTCATTAATGCTATCAGTGGCGATATTACAATGGCCGTTCCTTCCAAAATCAAAGCCGGCAACTGATAAATCAGCGATTTTCCTCCACCAGTTGGCATTAATACAAAAGTACTATTCCCCTCCAAAACACTTTTAATGGCTTCTTCTTGTTTTCCTTTAAACCTGTCGAAGCCAAAATAATGCTGTAACTTATCTGTTAAAGTTCCCTTGTTCTCCATATTCCTTCACTCTCAAATCTCTCTCGATTTATTTCGTGATTTCTAAATTATTAAAAGTAAGTAAAATGGCAATGCTTTTTAATATTTTTTATGAATAAACAACTGTTGTATTAAAGTTTAACCAACATTCCGATATATACATAAGATGCATTAACTGTTATTCGGTAATGCTTTACTAACAATGAACTTACAATAGCTCCACACAACCGAAACACCATCTTGTTCAACAAATTTAATGCATTTACAGACATGTAATTTTATATGAAAAAAATTCGTGTACATTTGTGATGTTTTTTTTGATAACTAAAAAATTCCATGAGCGAAGAAAATACACGGGAAGAGCAAACGACCAAGAAAAAAGGTCCCAAAAAAGAGGAAGCTGAGATGTCGTTTTTAGAACATTTGGAAGAATTACGCTGGCATATTGTGCGATCGGCTGCTGCTGTAATGGTTTTTGCAATTGTCGCTTTTATAATGAAAAGCTTCATTTTTGATGTTGTTATTTTAGCGCCACGCACACCCGAGTTCTGGACAAACAGAATGTTCGTCAAACTTGGCGACCTTATAGGTTCTGAGTCTATTAAAATCAACCAGGTTCCATTAAAAATGCAGAGTATTAAAATTGCCGGTCAATTTTCAACCCACATTATGGTTTCCATTATTGCCGGTATTATTATTGCGTCGCCAGTAATTTTTTATGAATTCTGGAGATTTATAAAACCTGCTTTGTACGAAAACGAAAGGAAACATGCAGGAGGTGCCGTTTTTTTTACTTCTCTTCTATTTTTAATGGGGGTACTATTCGGATACTTTCTTATTGTACCTCTATCCATACACTTTCTTGGAACTTACCAGGTAAGTAGCGAAGTTGAAAACACAATTAATCTAAGATCATATATTGGTTCAGTTACATCCATTTCGTTAGCTGCAGGAGTAGTCTTTCTTCTACCAATTTTCTCATACTTTTTAAGCAAGGTTGGTCTAATCACACCGGCCTTTATGAAAACCTACCGCAGACATTCATATGTAGTGATGCTTTTATTGTCTGCAATTATTACACCTCCCGATATTTTCAGCCAGATAATGGTATGTTTCCCTCTGGTTTTCCTATACGAAATTGGAATTATGATATCGAAGCGTGTGGTTAAAAAACGTGAAAAAGAAATGGAGGCAGTGTAAATCAGCCTAAAAATGCCGTTATTTGAACAATTATGATACTTCGAGCAGATAACATAGTAAAAAAATATCGAAAAAGAACTGTTGTAAAAGGAGTTAGTTTCCAGGTTGAACAGGGAGAAATTGTAGGATTGCTGGGGCCAAACGGAGCAGGGAAGACCACCTCGTTTTATATGATTGTGGGCCTGATACAGCCTTTTTCCGGCAACATTTACCTTGACGACGAGAACATTACCAAGCTCCCGGTATACAAGAGGGCACAAAAAGGAATTGGATATTTGGCGCAAGAAGCTTCTGTCTTCAGAAAATTAAGCATTGAAGATAACCTGAAAGCGGTATTGGAAATGACCGATTATCCGAAACAGGTTCAGCGCGAGAAGCTGGAAAAACTTATCGACGAATTCGGACTTCAACACATAAGAAAAAGTAAAGGAATACAACTCTCAGGAGGAGAACGCAGACGTACCGAGATTGCCCGCGCTCTTGCCATCGATCCAAAATTTATACTTTTGGATGAACCCTTTGCCGGTGTCGATCCAATTGCGGTTGAAGACATTCAGCAAATTGTAATGAAACTTAAAGAAAAAAATATCGGCGTTTTAATTACCGACCATAACGTTCACGAAACTTTAAGCATTACAGACCGGTCGTATTTATTGTTTGAGGGAAATATACTGAAGGCCGGATCTGCGGAAGATCTTGCTTCAGACGAGGTTGTTCGCAAAGTTTACCTGGGTCAGAATTTCGAACTTCGATAAAAATTAAATTTTTTTCAGCTTTTTGTTTGCAGATTAAAAAAAACTACTTTTCTTTGCAGCGCTAAAATAAAAAACGGCCTTTTTAACGAAAAACGGTCAAATTTTAGTGGAAAAAAATTCCTGATAAATTTGGTGATTAATAAAAATGCAGTATTTTTGCAGTCCCAAAATTAAGGGAACAAACAGGAAGGCCCGTTCGTCTAGGGGTTAGGACGCCAGGTTTTCATCCTGGTAGCAGGGGTTCGAATCCCCTACGGGCTACTAACTTTAAAAAAGAAGAAAGAAGAAAATGGCACATCATAAGTCAGCTTTAAAAAGAATCCGTCAGGATGAAAAGAAAAGAGTACACAATAAGTACTACGCAAAAACTACTCGTAATGCGATTAAAGCTTTGCGTAACACTTCTGACAAAACAGAAGCGGAAAAGATGTACCCTGGAGTTGTTGCTATGATTGATAAACTTGCAAAACGTAATATCATTCATAAAAACAAAGCTTCGAACTTAAAATCGAAATTAGCCACTCAGGTTAACTCGTTGTAAGAAAAAAACAAATATTTAAGATATAAAACCTCTTCGTTGTTTCGAAGAGGTTTTTTTATGTCCTAAAGCAAGCTATCATATGTTCTGAAACTATCATTTGCCTCTTTCGATTACCATTAATTATGGTTAAATTACGAATGGCTACTTGTCATTGCATTTTTCGGAAGATTTCTAAACTCCACGGCAAATGAGTGAATACAAAAAACTAAACATTAAGGACTGGGCTATTGAAGACCGGCCCCGCGAAAAACTCCTTTCTAAAGGATCCCGCTCGCTAACCAATGCAGAGCTCATTGCCATTCTGATAGGTTCTGGAAATATAGAAGAGACTGCTGTTGAGCTTTCAAAACGAATATTATCCTCGGTAGATAACAATTTAAATATCCTCGGCAGAAAAAACATCGATTTTCTTAAAACATTCAACGGAATAGGAGAAGCTAAAGCTGTTACCATTTCTGCAGCACTTGAGTTGGGTAGGAGGAGAAAAGATGCAAATGTTTTCGGTAAAAACAAAATAAGCGGAAGTCAGGATGTTGCCGATTATTTTGTGCCGGTAATGTGCGACCTTAACCACGAAGAATTTTGGATAATGCTTCTGAACCGGGGAAATAAAATTATCGATACATTTATGATTAGCCAGGGAGGTATTTCGGGAACAGTAATAGATGTTCGCCTTATACTAAAAAATGCCATTGAAAAAATGTCAAGTTCGATCATCCTTTGCCACAACCATCCTTCGGGAAACCTGCAGGCATCCGATGCCGACCTTCGAATAACCAGAAAAATAAAAAGTGCCGCCGAAATAATGGATATTTCGGTTCTCGACCATATTATTATTGGCCAAAACAAATATTTAAGCCTTGCTGACGAAGGAATGTTAAACTAAAAAAAATTAAAGATGATACTAGTTTACACCGAAGAAGTTACCCCAAGAGTAGAATACATTTTTAAATTAATATTCACCCAAATTCTTAAAGTGGGTGTAGCTTTCACGAACAACTCTTCGAAATTTGAGAAATCTGATTTGCCAAAAATCAATTACTCATACGAGAAGTTCGGTGATGAATTTTACCTGAAACCTCATCGCCTGATTTTTCAAAAAGCAATGATTACTCCCGGGATTAGCCCGGTTTGGTACAAGGGTAATAAATATTTCTGTGAAAGCTCGAAAGATTCGGTTTTACCCTTCGATCCATTCGCTGCTTCGTTTTACCTGGTTACCCGTCACGAAGAATACGTTGAACAGGAACGAGAAAAGCTGGGCCGTTATCCGGCACAAAAAAGCATACTTTCGAAATATAAATTATTACAAAAACCAATAGTGAATATTTGGGCCGACCTTGTTGCCAAAAAATTCAATGAAAAATATCCCGATTTTGTATTCCCTGAAAAAAAGTTCGAATTCATTTCAACCATCGATGTAGATAATGCATATGCATACATTGAAAAAGGATTTCTTCGCACTACTGGTGCACAAATAAAATCTTTACTTCAGGGAAAGCTGACAGAGTACAAATCACGAAAAAGAGCTACAAAAGGAACCGATCAGGATCCTTATGATACCTACGATTATCTTGATTCGATATTTAAAAACAAAGAAAACAACGTTAAGTTCTTCTTCCTTTTAGGCGATTACGGACGTTTAGATAAAAACATATCGCATGAAAATAAAAAATATCGCCAATTGATTAAAAATACCAAAGAGAAATACGATATCGGACTACACACATCGTTTGCAACAAGCAAAAAAGGAGGAAAGAAAAAAGTAGGTATTGAAAAACAACGACTGGAAGAAATTATCGGCAATAATATTAACAAAAGCCGCCAGCACTTTCTAATGCTCAAATTTCCCAAAACATACAGCCGACTCAGAAAAGCAGGTATTACAGAAGATTACACAATGGGTTATTCGTCACAACCGGGTTTCAGGGCCGGAATTTGCACACCATACTATTTCTACGATCTAAAAAATGAGGCGATTACCAACCTTAAAATTGTTCCTTTCCAGATAATGGACGGAACGTTGCGCAACTACATGCAACTTACACCTGAAAAAGCTTTTGAAGAAATAGAGAAAATAATGCTTGAAGTTAAAAAAGTTGGAGGTACATTTGTAAGTGTTTGGCACAACGAAACTGTTAACAACATTGGAAGGTGGGAAGGTTACCGCGAAGTATTCGAGAAAATGAACAAACTCGGTTTTGAATGGGCCAGCGAAAGCAAAGGTTGATACGCTTAGTGAATGGCGGGAAATAATACTTTTAAATACATAAAACACTCTCAAATCGATTCTGATAAATGGAACCGATGTATTGATACTGCGCTTAACAGCCGTATTTATGCCAACGAATGGCACCTTGACCGAACATGCGAAAGCTGGGATGCTTTAGTTTGGGGTGACTATGAATACGTGATGCCGCTGCCTTTCCGAAAAAAATTGGGTATTAAATACCTTTACCAGCCTTTATATTCGCAACAACTGGGAATTTTTCCTTCACCTCCGGCAAGGGTGACCGAAACATTTTACAACTTTCTTAGTGCCCGCTTCAGATATTCCGATGTACACTTGAATACAGAGAATCTGCCGACCGATAAAATAAATAAGGAGCACTTCCTGCCCCGAAAGAATTTTTTACTTCCACTTCATTACGATTATGCAACTATTTCTGCGTCCTTTTCAAAAAATACAAAACGGAATATCATAAAGGCAAACAAACAGGAACTATCTTTAATAAAGGGGATAAGACTGGAAGAATACCTCGATTTTAAAGAAAAAAACCTTGTGGCTGATATTGGTAAAAAGGAACTGGCTGCTTTAAAAAACCTGATTGCTTATGGCCAGTATAAAGGATTTGGACAGATTTATGGAGTATACTCAAACAACAACCAGCTGTGTGCCGCCGTGTACTTCTGCCGCTGGAAAGAAAGAGTAATATATTTTAATGCAGCTTCCAGCCAGGAGGGGAAAGAACTTGGGGGGATGTATTTTCTGGTTAGTAAATTCATTGAAGAAAATGCCGGGAAAAACCTTATTCTCGATTTCGAAGGTTCTATGATTCCCGGAGTGGCACGTTTTTACGAGGGTTTTGGAGCTAAAGCCGAAACCTATTTTCAACTTAAAATTAATCGTTTACCTTTGCCCTTACGTTGGTTTAAACGATAATTGGAATGATGCATTTCCCACGTTATGTAAGTAAACAAATAGCCCGGTTTTTGCCGGACGAAAAGGTATTCCACTTTTCTTCACCTCCGTTTTTACCCTTTTATCACGTTGTAAACAAGAATAGACTGCCACATATTCTTAATTATCCTCATTTTTCTCCTGAGGAATTTGAGAAGCAATTAGACGTTTACCTGAAATACTTTAAACCGGTAACACTCGACTACCTGGTTAAAAATCCGAATCCGAAAGAAAGAGTGTTTCATTTAAGTTTCGACGATGGTTTGCGCGAATGTGTCGAAATTGTGGCTCCGATTCTTTTAAAAAAAGGAATACCTGCAACTTTTTTCGTTAACTCAGGATTTATAAATAACAAAGCACTTTTTCACAGGTACAAAGCCAGCCTGATTCTTCATGAATTGCATCAACATCCATGTTCTCAGGTTGAAGGGTTGTTGCTTAAAAATGGATTAAATCGTAAAAATATCTTACAGGCAGACTACTCACAAAGAGATATTCTGGACGAAGCTGCCGAATTGTTAGAGCTTGATTTTTCATTATATCTGGAAAAGCACAAACCATATTTAAGGAAAAAAGAGGTGAAACACTTGCACCAAAAAGGTTTCACAATTGGCGGGCACAGTCATAAACATCCGGAATTCTGGAAAATATCGGAAAAGAAACAGTTGAAACAAGTGCAGAAAAGCATGAATTGGGTAACTGAAAATATCAATCCTAAAATAAAAGCTTTTGCTTTCCCGTACACCGACGACCGCGTTTCTTCAAACTTCATTCGCAGGTTAAAACAGGAAAATATTTGTGATATCACTTTCGGGACGGCAGGACTTAAATACGATGAAATAACTTCGCATTATCAACGCTATCCGGTAGAGCAAAACGGAGATTTCAAAAAAAATATGAAAGCAGAATTTGTTTATTTTAAATTGCGAAAAGCAATTGGAAAAGAAACAGTAAGACATTGAACCTTGAGATAAAAAAAATACGGATAAAAGAACTGGAGGAGTTCATAAACAGCAAACTTTTCGCGGAACTGGAATTTATTCCCATCTCTGTGGAACGGGCCGTTTCATACCTGAAAAATCCCAATGCCCAGCACGATGACGTGGCACTTTATCTTGGTTTTATAAACAAACGGTTGGTAGCATTTCGAAGTCTGTTTGCCGATGTTGCCCGGAATGGAAATACATCCATCCGTTTTGGGTGGTGTAGTGGAAGCTGGGTTCATCCCGCCTATAGAAGAAGAGGTTTTTCCATTCAACTTTTAAAAGAAGCATATTCCGACTGGGGGCAAAAATTAATGTTAACCAATTATGCGCCCAACGCTGAGAAACTAATTTTAAAAACCGGATTATTTCAACCTGTTCATAAATACAATGGAGTGCGGGCATATCTTTATCCCAAAACCAGGAAATTAATTCACCTGTCGAACAAAAACCTCATTAACCATTTCGTTTTTTCGGCAATAGACTTTATAATAATTGTAATTTCATTTATCCGTACACTTTTTTTCAAAGGAGTAAAACATGCAGGAATTGAATTTCAGACTTTCACCTTTCCCGACAATGAATGTTACCAACATTTAAATACGAATAAGAACAGTTTTAACAGGAATCAACAGAATTTAAAATGGATTTTCTCGTACCCGTGGATTTCAGGGGAAAAATCGGAATATGAAAAACGGTATCCCTTTTCGTCCTGTTCCAAATCATTCTATTACAAAACCGTAAAAGTGTTTGAAGAAAACCGTTTTATTGGCTTCTTTATTTTCTCGGTTCGCGAAGGACATTTAAAAACACTGTACTTTCAAATTCCTGATGGATTTGAAGATGAAATCATTTATTTTCTGAAAAAGTACTGCCGTAATCACAAAATTGAAATGGCAACCATTTATAAAAGCAGTCTCACAGCCAAACTCTTTAACAGAAAATTCCCATTTTTGTATATAAAAAATTACGGACAAAAAATCTATAGTACATTTGAAATCGCAGGTGCAGAAAATCTCGTTTTTCAGGACGGCGATGGCGATGTAATTTTCACTTAATACGAATATTCAACCATGGAAATTAAAGTTTTAGGCAACAACCATTCGATTTTAGATCATTACCTGGCGGAAATACGAGACATTTCTATTCAAACCGATCCACTTCGTTTTCGCGACAATTTAAACAGGATTGGCGAAGTGTTTGCATACGAAATAAGCAAAGAGATGAAGTTTGAGGTCAGCGATGTACAAACGCCCCTGGGAGTTGCCCAGGTTCCGGTTTTAAAACGACAACCGGTTCTGGCAACTATTTTACGTGCAGGGTTGGCCATGCACAACGGATTACTACGAATTTTTGACCGTGCCGAGAACTGTTTTATTTCTGCTTTCAGAAAATATACAGGTGCCGGCACTTTCGAAATAGAATTTGAATATATGGCATCTCCATCGCTCGACAACAAAGTGGTTATACTTTCAGATCCCATGCTGGCATCGGGGAAATCGATGGAAATTGGTTATAAAGCGCTGTACAGCAAAGGGAATCCTTCACATATTCATCTGATTGCTATTATTGCCAGCCAGGAAGGAGTTGATTATGTGACGGAAAATATAAAAGCAGACAATGTAACTTTGTGGCTGGGCGCCATCGATCCTGAGATGACACCGAAATCATACATTGTTCCGGGTCTGGGCGACGCAGGCGATTTGGCCTTTGGCGAAAAAATAGACTCGAAATAATGCTATTGGATTTTCTTGTAAAGCTTTATAAACACTCCCCCTTTCTTCAATTCTTTTTGAAGAATAAATTCTTTTCCCGCTTCCAGGCGTTGTACTTCGGCATCCCCGAAATCGTTATAAACATTAGAATACAAAACATACAAGTTGTTATCTAAATCAAGCGAAGCATGTTTTACTGTGCTGTCATTAAGATCTATATATTTTAATTCAGTATTATTGGGGAATGTACATCCAACATCTTCTATTCTAATATTTTCTTCGTTGAAGTATTCATTAAATTCGTTGCGCAAATCATAGTATGGAAGATGAGCCAGCGAGGCATCCCACCCTTGCGCAACATGCGCAGGATACACTACAAAGTTTCCACTGATTAACCCCAAAAGCAAAACAGTCCACAGAAAATATTTTAATTTATTGTTTCGCAGATGTTCGAACAACAGGTAAAGCACCAATAATGAAAAACAGAGAAGTGCAGGTAACAAATAACGGTGTCCGCTTAAATGTTTGTATAAAACAAAACTTACGGATAAACTTAACAGCACAACTCCAAATATTATAAAAAGCTGTATCGCTCTCTTATCCTTAACAAGCCTTTTGAACGAAAAAACGATAATTACAAGGCCGGTAATCACCAGAAATATCCTGCCAAAATCGATAAACCTCCAGCCCAGCAGACCAATATTATAAAGAATTCCTTTAAAATCGACCTTTTCGAAAGAGCCTGCCCAGGGCGAACTTTCATGATATGCAAACCATCCTTTATGTAAATAATGTAAAAGATTAAATGCAATAATCAAAAACACTGCAGGTAAGTACGCCTGTGCTTTCCTGAGACATTCGATAAGTGTTTGTTTCAGGTTAAAAATATTAATGGAAGAAATTACATCGATAAGCCCCAGTGCAAAAACAACCATCATACCTCGCATACTAACAAGCGAAAGCCCAATTCCTGCCAGCATTATTTGCCATCTTTTATTTTGCAGTACTGCGTTTATTCCAAAAAGAAAGAAAAACACCAACGGAATATCCGGAGACACCAAAACGCTTTGTGCCAACAAAGTAGCATCAGCCAAAAACAAAATAAGGGCTAAATAGAGATACTTTTCCCGAATATAAGTTCCAAGCAAACGATAGGCCTGATAAACAATTCCGAAAAGAAATGGTACCATGGCCCAGTGACTTACATGCAAACTTTTCCCAAAAACTTTCCAAACCAATGCCAGGTACATACCGAAAGCCGGAATATGACCACTATCCAAAATATCGGGAAGAAAAAACTCTGAGAAACCAGAATCGTAATAAAAAACAGCATGTTTTGCTCCCAACTGGATAGTATCCCAAAAAAAGAAATTTCCGGAAACAGTCCAGACTAGTAGCACACAGGCCAAATAAAACGGAAAAAGCTTTACATTAAATGATTTCGGCATTTGCCTATATTTTTACATAAACTGAATGATGTAAAAATAAGCATTTAAAATAAAAATGAATTAAGTTAACCAATACATTTGCATGAGCAAAAACAGTAAAAACAGATGCCAGCTTCGATCTAATCGTACCCCTTTCCCAATCTTTAGAAATAAACTTCTACGTTTATATTCTCCCGTCCAAATCCTTTATCACTAAGAATTTCTATTGAATCGAAAATCATATCACTATTACCACACAGGTAAAAACAAGTATTTTCATCAAAATCCGCTGTTTTCAGGTACTCGGTTACCCTGCCGTTAAAATCACCCTTCTTATCCCTCGAAGAACAAAGTGTATAACTCTCACTATCATATTCGTGTTTCTCGTAACCTTCTTCAACGAATCGCACACCATGAATAAGCTGGTAATTCAACCCGGGATTACTTTTTATAATACTGTGAAACGGAGCGATTCCGGTACCACTGGCAATAAATACATGTTGATGACTTTGCATTCTTTTCTCATCCAGTCCGAACTTGCCGAATGGACCATGTACTTCAACCGTTTCACCAACCTTCAGATTCTTTAGTTTTGGCGAAAAATATCCACCTTCCACTTCTTTCACTAACACTTCCAGATTTTCGCTATTTTCTGCACTGTAAATCGAGTATTCGCGACTTTGATAATCACCTTTTATCGACAATGAAATATGTTGCCCGGCTGTGTAATCAAACCTGCTTTTGGGCAGGCTAAGCACAAACGTGTTCTCGGTTAATTTTCTGAACCCTAAAACTTTGTGAAAATTTGTGTCAATCTTGATTTCTGGTGTTGTATCAATTATCATCATATGTTATTTTATTTATTTGGCAAAAATATACAAACTTCCTATTTAATACTCTTTTGTCTTTTATTTTGGCCGATTATTATTGAGTCTTAACCGATTTTTAACAAAATTGTTTTTGTATATACGCTATTTTTGATAGAAATTTTTGAAAGGAAATAAGTATTTCCGATAACCTAAAAACTCAGAAAACAACTCTAACTATGAAAACACTGATAGCCTACTGCACCACACACGGCTGCACCGAAAAAATTGCCAACAATTTAAAAGAATCTCTTGAGGGAGAAATCCACCTTATCAATTTGAAACAGGATCCGGTTCCTGCCCTTGACGAATACTCCATGGGAATAATCGGAGGATCGATACATGCGGGCCAGATTCAAAAAAAGGTGAAAGATTTTTGCCAGAAAAACAAGGCTGAGTTGGTTAACAAAGAGCTTGGTTTATTTATTTGCTGTATGGAAGAAGGCGAAAAGGCCCATAACCAGCTTTTAGAAGCTTTCCCGGAGAAGTTGCTCAACCACGCCAAAGCAACTGCTTATTTGGGTGGAGAATTCGACTTCGGCAAGATGAATTATTTCCAAAAATTAATCGTTAAAAAGGTGGCGAATATCGACTCCAGCATATCGAGAGTCAACAACAAAGAAATTATGGCCTTCGCTAAAAAATTGACTTATGTTTAATCCTTTACAGTTTCTACTTTAAATATATAAGTAAAAACTTCGGGTAAGATCTTTATATGATTCAGTCCATTGCCCGTTTTCATCATATATTGTGATGGTATCTCCAACAATAGTGGTAGTATTTTTACCAAAGCTCAGTAACACCCGGTTAACGTCTTTTCCGGATTTTGGTTTTACCAGTGTTTTACGTTGAAGAGAAAAGCCCGATTCTATTGCCAGTTTTTCAAATCCGATACTTGTTTCGAGGGGTAAAATTACTGCCAAACACCCTTCAATATTTAGTAACCGGGAACTCCCCAGAATCAATTCTGAATAAGAAAGCGTGTCGGTATGCCTTGCCATCGTCCGGGATAAATCATTCGCTTTTGCCGAATTCGAAAAAAAAGGTGGATTCGAAACAATCAGGTCAAATTGTCTGTCAGCGTGCTTTAAAAAATGTTGAAAAGAGATGCAATGCACATGAACCCGATCTTTCCAGAGCGATGCATTAACATTTAATTTTGCCTCTTCTGCAGCCTTTTCTTCCAACTCAACAGCAGTAATCTGGGCATTCGATCGCTGAGCCAGCATGAGTGCGATTAGTCCGGTGCCGGTCCCAACATCCAGAATATTTTTTCGTTGCCGAACATCAGCCCAACTGCCAAGCAGAACACCGTCAGTGCCGACCTTCATTGCCGATTTTTCCTGAACTACGGTAAATTGTTTGAATTTGAAATAGCTGTTACCCATATTCTTTAAGAGATCCTAATTTTTAAAATTTTTCGAAAACACCCAGACCAAAAAGTGCAAAATCGTACTTAACCGGATCGTTTGGGTCAAATTTCTGCAGAGCAGCAGTGATTTCTTCAACAGCCTTCCAGTCGTTCGATTTACGCTGAAGCAAACCTAATTTACGCCCGGTATTTCCGGTATGCACATCCAGCGGTAACATTAGTTTCGATGCCTGAATTCCTTTCCATAATCCAAAATCCACTCCTCTTTTATCTTCACGTACCATCCATCGTAAAAACATGTTCAGCCGCTTGGCAGAGGCCCCCTTCTGTACATTGGAAATATGTTTTCGTGTACGTTCTCCATCCAATTCAAAAAACACCGAATAAAAATAAGCAAGTGAAGACTTCACAGAAAAGTCAAGCTTGAATCCTTTCTCAAAAACCGATTCTAAACCTTCATGATTCTGATAAATATTTCGCAGCGAACGGATAAAATAAATACAGTCGTCGCCATTAAAAGTACGATGTACAAATTTCTGCAAGCGTTTCATTTCTTCGGGCGATGCCTGTGTTACAAAATCGTAGGGCTGGTTTTCCATCAAAGACATTAAACGAAGAGCATTTTTTATGATGGCTGGCCGGTTTCCCCAGGCAATAGTGGCGGATAAAAAACCTGCTATCTCAATATTTTCCTTTTCCGAAAATTGTTTGGGAACCTGGATCGGATCGGTTTCAATAAAAACCGGCTGGTTATATTTTTCAACCTTTTCATCAACAAAATCTTTCAGATCAGCAATTTTTTCCATCGGCACAATTTAGAAAAAAGATTGATACTTGATGCTAGGTACTCGATACTGGACTGCCCACTAATTACTGATCACTAATAATCCCGTCTTTTATATGAATGATCTGATCTGAGCGTTCAGCAAAATGATCGTCGTGGGTTACTATTATAAACGTCTGTCCGAAATCATCGCGCAATTTAAAAAGCAGCTCGTGTAGTTCTTCACGATTTGAAGAATCGAGGTTCCCCGAAGGTTCATCGGCCATTACCACAGAAGGGCTGTTTACCAAAGCACGCGCCATGGCGATCCGCTGTTTCTCGCCGCCCGATAATTCTGATGGTTTATGCGTCATCCGATCTTTTAGCCCCAGATAAGCAATCAACTCTTTAGCCTTTTTTTCGGCTTCTGCTTTTGATTTTTTAGCAATAAAGGCAGGAATACAAACATTCTCGAGCGCAGTAAACTCGGGCAACAAATGGTGGAATTGAAATACAAAACCAATTTCCCGGTTCCTGAAAACAGCAAGATCTTTCTCAGAAAATGATGAAACCTTTTTATCGTTAAAATAGATATCTCCGCTATCTGCCTTGCTCAAGGTTCCCAGAATCTGGAGCAGGGTGGTTTTCCCGGCACCGCTTGCACCCACAATGGAATATACTTTTCCGTTGGGGATTTCAAGGTTAATACCTTTTAAAACCTCCAGTTGTCCAAACGATTTTCTTATGTTTTCAGCTCTTATCAAATGTATTGTTTAGAATATTAAACCTAATCCGTAAAGTTTTAGTATCTCATTCACCACATAAAAAAGGTAAGCCCCAATTAAAATAAGTCCGGTAATCTTACCCACTTTCCATTTCATAACAAGTAAAAGAATAATCAGTAATAAAACCGATCCCGACAAAATCAGGGTTGAACTTAACAGATCGCCTCCCGATTCGATTGCGCCACCGGAAATCGCCATTACAATAAGAAAAGGTAAGCCCAGACCGACCAGAATATCAAATATATTTGAACCAATGGCATTGCTCACAGCCATATCTCCCCTCCCCTGACGGGCAACAATAACTGAAGAAAACAGGTCGGGAATAGAAGTCCCGACTGCCAGAACCGTTAAAGCGATAATGGCTTCAGGAATATTTAACAGATGCGCTGAAGCTACTGCAACTTCAACTAATACATAACTTAGTGCGGCAATTAAAACAATCGAAATCCCAAAAATCAGATAGTAATATTTCTCCGGAGGAAAAATAAAATGTAAAATCCAATCGACAGGTTTTGAGAGCTTGCTGTGTTCGCCATGCGGATCTTCGATTTCTGTAGCCTCCATATCGTCGTATGGAAACCATTTTCTCCAGTAAACCACTGCAATTACATATAACACGTAAATGCCTAAAAAGATTGCAGTTTCGATTAAAGTCAACTGTCCGTTCCAAATAAATATAACTAAAAGTGCTACTGCCAGAGAATAAAAGAACAAATCGCGAACCATGGGTTTCCATGTTAGCTTTGTTTTTTTTACATAGGCAGCGGCCCCAACAATAACCAATAAATTAAAAATGGCACTACCCACAATACTCCCGATACCAATAACCTGGTGGTCGCCGGGTTTTATTACGGCAAAAAGCGCGACAAATAATTCGGGGGCACTGGAGCCCACAGCCATTAAAGTTGCTCCGGCCGCATCGTTAGACAACCGTAAATCTTTTGATATTTTATCGAGCGATGAAATAAAATACAAATCGACAACACGGGCAAGCACAATAAAGCAAGCCAGTAGTATCAATATGTATAAGATGATCATTTATGATATTTTTTTAGGATTGGCTTAATCTTCAAACTGATCAGTAATCCCTTTTTTAATGTCGTTGGTTTCCTTCGTTACTGTAGAAGAAACATCGTCGATATCCTTTTTTATATCGGAAGTGTAATCGTTAAGTTCACGTTTAATTTCGTTGGTCGCTTTTTTAAACTCTCTCATGCCTTTCCCTAAGGTTTTGGCAATATCAGGGATGGCTTTCGATCCGAAGAACAAAAGCGCCAAAAGCATCACCAGTACAATCTCGCCACCACTTATGAATAATAAATATTGCATCTTCAATTGATTTAGATCACAAAGATAAAAAAAGTTGGAAGTTGCGAGTCTGAAGATGAAAGAAAGTAATCTTCAAGTTCGTGCTTCCAGCTTTAAAATGAAAAAGGATGTCATCTCCAGAAGAGATAACATCCTTTCAACGCACAATTATGTCTTCCGACTTCGTGCTTCTATATTCTAACTTTTCCTATTTTTTACGTTTTGCAACCACCTTGGCAACACGGCTACGTGTATCGTGTGCAATAGGTGTAGCAATAAACAGTGAAGAGTAAGTACCCACTACAACCCCTACAAGCAAGGCAAAAGTAAATCCTCGGATGGTATCTCCACCAAAGAGGAAGATTGCCAACAATACCACAAAGGTTGACAACGACGTACTAAATGTACGACGAAGAGTACTGTTCAGTGCTTCATCAACATTTAACTCGCGGTCGCGTTTTGGGTGAAGCCCAATATATTCCCTGATGCGGTCGAACACAACCACGGTATCGTTAATAGAATAACCAACCACGGTAAGTATCGCAGCAATAAATGCCTGGTCGATTTCTAATGAGAACGGAAGAACACCTGAGAATAATGAGAAGATACCCAAAACAATTAATGAGTCGTGAGCCAGGGCAGCAACCGCTCCCAAACCATATTGCCAGTCGCGGAAACGAACCAAAATATAAAGGAAAATGATAATCAGTGAAAAGCCAATTGCAATGGCTGCATCCTTACGAATATCATCTGAAATGGTTGGTCCCACTTTTTGCGAACTCTGCTGATAATCGTCGGTGAATTGCTGTAGAGTAACCGATTTGTCGATCAAATCTGCATCCTGTAAACCTTTCATCAACAAGGCTTCAACTTCATTATCAACGTTTTCACTGTTGTCATCAATTTTATAGTCAGTAGAAATCTTAATGTTATCGCCTGAAGTTTTTACTTCCGGAGCTTTATCAAAAACTTCTGCAAGAGCTTGTCTAACTTTACCTACCTCAACATCTTTCTGGAAACTTACAATATAAGTACGACCTCCTTTAAAATCGATACCGTAGTTCAATCCACGAACGAAGAACGAACCGATTGAAAGAAGGATAAATGCTCCGGAAATGATATAGAATAATTTTCTTTTCTCAAGGAATTTAATTTTTGCATTGCGCAACCAATTTTCAGTAGCAGAAGAAGCAAATAAAATACGTCCTCCTTTTCTCAATTGCCATTCAAAAATCAAACGGGTTAAGAAAATAGCACTGAATAACGAAGTTAAAATACCAATGATAAGGGTTGTAGCAAAACCTTTAATCGGACCAGAACCAAACAGAGCCAGCACAATACCAGTCAACAGGGTTGTTACCTGACCATCGATAATAGCAGAGTAAGCGTTTTTATAACCATCGGTAATTGCTAACCTAATTCCCTTACCTGAGCGCAATTCTTCCTGAATACGTTCGTAAATCAGCACGTTGGCATCAACCGACATACCAATAGTAAGTACGATACCTGCAATACCAGGCAAAGTAAGTACTGCTCCCATTGAAGCCAGAATACCAAAAATGAAAAACATGTTGGCAACCAACGCAATGTTTGCGGCCAAACCCGCATTTTTACTATAGAAGAACAACATATAAATAAGTACCAGGGCAAAAGCAATGATGAAAGAAATCAAACCACTTCTAATTGCTTTCTGGCCTAAAGAAGGACCAACAATGTCTTCCTGTATAATACGTGCCGGAGCCGGCATTTTACCCGACTTCAATACGTTTGCAAGGTCTTTTGCTTCTTCAATACTTCCTAATCCGGTGATGCTTGAACGACCACCAGGAATTTCGCCGTTAACAGTAGGGAACGAACGTACATAATCGTCGAGCACAATAGCAATAGATTTACCAATATTTTCTTTGGTCATACGTTGCCATACTTTGGCTCCTTCGCTGTTCATTTGCATCGATACTTCAGGATTTGATCCAAGTCTGTCGTAATCCTGACGGGCATCGGTAATAGCTTCTCCATCGAGTGGAGCACGTCCATCGCGGGTTGTTACTTTCAACGCAATTAAACGGTAGTAATTTCCTGCTTCGTCTACTGATTTAGCAGTCCATTTGAAAACCATATCGCGTGGGAAAATACTTCTGATATGCGGATTATTCAGATACGCATTTACTTTAGAAGTATCTTTTGCGTTTGCCATACCCACAGAAGGGCCGGGATAAAGCTGACCGGATTGATCGGTACTTGGATTTAATACAGCAAATAACGGATACTGTTTTTTAAAGTCAGCCAGGTTATCAACTGCTGCAGTTGAATCTGTTTCTGAGCCAGCTTCCAGTTCCGAAAGCAATGAACTTTCTTCATCAGTTCCTTCAGCAACTTTCTCTTCCGAACCGGCTGCTGCTGCTTCTGTTTCAGGTTCTACTGAAGCAGCTTCAATTTCAGCAATTTTTGCATTGGCCTGAAGCATGTATTGATATACTTCCGAATTTTCATAAGTTTCCCAAAATTCCAGGTTAGCTGTTCCCTGCAACAGGTTACGAACACGGTTTTGGTCTTTTACACCAGGTAATTCAACCAGAATACGACCACGTGTCTGCAACTGCTGAATATTTGGTTGAGCCACACCGAAACGGTCGATACGTGTACGGATAATATTAAAGGCATTATCGATAGCAGCATCAGTCTGTTCACGAATAATTTTCATTACATCGGCATTTGATGTATTGAAATTAATCTTGTCACGCAATTCAAGTGTATTAAAAATTGCGGCCAATTTTGCATTTGGATCGATTTCTTCAAAAGCACGTCCGAACAGAGTTACGTAGTCGTCCTGAGACGCAGCTTTCAATTCATCAGCTCTGGAAAGGGCTTTTACAAATGTTTCGTCTGTACTGTAGTTCGACATCGCACGGATGATGTCTTTTACTTCTACTTCCAAAGTAACGTTCATACCACCTTTCAGGTCAAGACCCAGGTTCATCTCCAGACCCTGTACATCTTTGTAGGTATATTTTTTCAATCCAAGGAAGTTGTATACCACTTCACTTTTCATAGAATCAAGGTATTGGAACTCAAGTTCCGGATCACCTTGTGCATATTCTGCTGCGTCTTTTTTAATCTGGTTCGATTTCCAGGTAAACGATAACTGGAACAAACAAACCGCAGCCAACAGAATTGCAAGTGTTAAAATTGCACCTTTGTTTTGCATTTCAATTTAATTTAAATGTTTATTTGAATAAATTTATTTGATACTTCTAATTACTAAATCCTCTCAGAGTTCGTAAAAAAACAACTCTAAACGCCCCTTATTTTCAATAAAAAAAGGACAGATTATGCCAGCGAATCTGCGTCGGGATTGGTGTAGAAATAATTCTGAAAAACCAGGTAATGGTAAGATTGAATAAGCGGCGCAGTATGTGCTTTCACCTCTGCTTTAAAAACCTGGTAATTTCTTATTTGATGATATTTCCTGAGAAATTTGTCGTGTAGCTGAACGTTTAAATTGCGTGTTGGCGATTTCTGAACCGAAACTTTTAAAGTAAGCGAAGCGTTTTGTGCAATTAAATACACGCTTCCCGGTTCTGAAGTTTGTTTTTGCGATTCGGCCTGAATTTTTTCAAGCTCATCAGGATTATTGCCAAAATATGCATCGAGAACCAAAGCAGCAGCTATAACCACCACAAAAAGGGCCAGTCGGAGCAACAATTTTTTAGTTATGTCTATTTTTAGTTTCAATACATTATTTTTAAGCGGAGCAAATATACCGAAATCCTTGAGGTTTCCAAAAATGAAGACAATAAATTTGAAGCATTCGGTTTAACATCAATGTTTTATGTATAATGTATTTGTATACGGGTCGTTACTTTTCCGCGAAATGGTAGAAAAACTTTGCGGGAAAACAGTAGAAATGCAGCAGGCATGCTTGCACGGATATAAACGCTGTGCCGTAGACGGAGCCGATTATCCGGCTATTATTAAGGAAGAAACTTCAAAAGTTAAAGGGAAACTGATCGTAAATCTCTGCAAAGAGGATCTAGATATCCTTACTTTTTACGAAGGCGACGAATACCAAACCACACCGGTGGAAGTTAAAACTGAAAACAGGGAAATTATTTCTGCGCTTGCATATACCTGGATTGTCGGGATAGATCGACTATTGGATTGGGATTGGGATAAGGAACGCTTTAAGCAGAAAGCCCTGCAATTCTATATCAGTGAAATAATACCGCAGACCATAAAAGAATTCAACGAGCTTAAGAATTAGCATAGTTAGGTCTGCTTCTCCAGACACCAAATTTCCTAAAGAAGTTAAAATTTGTGAAAGGCAATAGGGTGCATTTTCATTAGCCTGTATTGAACAAAAACAGGGAAATAAAACGCGTGCTGATCCGGCAGAACAAATTCCCTACCGGAGGATAGGCAGGCGTTTTATCAAACAGAAAACAATTAAGCAAATGGAAAACAGAAACTTCTTTTTGGGGTTATTCGCTATGGCGGTGGTTTTATTTACGTCGTGCGCGAAACTTCCCATTTATCAGAGTAAAAAGGCAGAATCGGGCATTCAGGTAAATGCCACTTCGCACATTGCCGACCGGTATTATTTAAAAAAGGGAATTGATTTTGGAACCACCCGCGACGATAAATATTTGTATGCGCAGGTGTGTTTCCACAACCAGACCGATTTGGCGAAAATACAAAGCAATGGATTAAAACTCTACTTCAACAAAGCGTGTAAGAAGAAAAAAGACTGGATTCTCTCTATCGAAAAATCGGAAAGAATGGGTCCGGCCATGGCATCGTTGGACGATAAGGCCTCATCTGATTATTCGATGAACGACATGCAAAATGGCGGGATGTCTGCAGGGGGTCCTCCTTCCGGAGAAATGCCATTGCACAATTCAAAACAAGACCAGAAAGACAGCAATGATCAGTTTTCGCCAGTAGGCTGGGCCGGCGCATCGGGGATGAATACAAAAGCTGCCGATATGATTTGCAAAAGCATGGAAAAGGTAACCTGGAAAAAAGGAGACACAGAATATATTTTCTATTGCAATTATTACCGCGACGAAATTATAGTTAAGCTGGAACCTTATAAAGAGTCGTACCTTATGTTAACGGTTAGAATGCCGCTTAGCGAATTAGAAATTGAAAGCGGCGATAAAATTGCAATGGGAATTGAAACCGGGAAATCATCAGACAGCAGCAGTAATAGTTCCGGCGGCGGCCCCGTAGGAGGCAGCATGTCGGGAGGCATGGGTGGAGGCCCTGGGATGGGCGGTGGTCCAGGAATGGGGCGAGGCCCGGGAGGACCCGGTGAAATGGGTGGCGGGATGCAAGGTGGTATGCAGAGCAGCAGCCAGTCTTCAGGAAGTCAGTTCAAATTCTGGTTCCTGGCTTAATTGTAATTTTTTTATAGGCAACATAGTTATAAAAAGAGACCGTTAAACATAGCTTTCGTTTTAACGTGTCTCTTTTCTTTCTTATACTCCCTCTAAAAGCAAAAAAAATCCTCATAAAATATATTTTTCCTGAATTATCTCCTTTTCCGGACTACAACTTGCATAAGATTTTCCCGGATATACTCCCGAAATTATATTTATCTTTAAATCTGAAAAACCAAAAACTGTTGAATACATGCCAGTTGAGGAAACGCAACCGAATAAGTAATTAAACCATCAGAATAGAAAACGAAACTCATGAAAAACTTATTTCTTGCATTGGTTTTTATTCTGCTCTGTGTTAGTTGTCTGAAAAACGAATTTGATATTGCTAACCCGGATGTTGGGAAATTTGTCCAGCAATTAAAAGAAGATTCCTACAACCAGTATGTTCTGGGAGAAGATGGTGAAAAATTATGGCTTAAAATGCCGGAATTCTCAAAAGAACATATTTCATCTCTTCTGGGATATGCAAAAGACACTTCTCAAATAAACAAATTCCCTCTAAACCCAATTTCTTCAGGAGTTCCATTCCCGTACGACAGACAATACATAATACTGGGAGAATGTTTGCTATGGACAATTGAAGGAATAAGATCCGATAGTTTATATGGTTCATTAAATCCGGTATTGTTAGAATCAACCTCAGATGGAGGGCTCAAAGGTTTAAAAGGTGAAGAAATTCTAAAAGTTAGAGATATTTATTTTGAATGGTGGACTGAAAACAGAAATGATGCCTGGCAAGAAATAAATCCATTGGAAGGCACACCCTACGCCTGGTATTAACCGGAAATTCAGAAGTTTAACATCGCCAACGCGAATTCTTTAAAAAAACAAATAGCTATGAATAAACGTAAACTTTTCGATATTCTCTTGATGATTTTAATACTATCATCATGCCAGAACAAACATTCTGAGGAATTGCAGGTAGAAGCTCTGCCTGTTGAAGCCGCGGTTACAGGAAATATACTCACCGGGCCTTCGGTAGTAAACGATCCCGACCGTTTTGTTTGGGGAGGGAGTGTAGTAAAAGGCGACGATGGGAAATACCATATGATATACAATACTTTTGAATGTGGCAATTCGTTACCAGAATTTGGCAATGGCTGGGTGCTTCACTCAAAACTGGCTTATGCTGTTTCGGATTACCCCGACAGAGATTTTCAATTCAAAAAAATTGTTTTACGAGGCAGGGCGCAGGAGGGCGACAGTACTGCCTGGGATGCTCAAATGGTATCGAATCCGCACCTCAAAAAATTTAACGGGAAATACTATTTGTATTTTATCGGGTCGAAAGATCCGGGAATACAACCACCCGGTTCTCCCGGCGAAAAGCTGAATAAACGCAACAGGGTTCAACAAAATCAAAAAATTGCGGTAATCGAATTCAACAGCTTCGATGACCTGATGAACGGTAATTTCGAACGGCCCAACACTCCCCTACTTTCTCCTCGCACAAGAGTAAAACCCGACAATATTGTTGATCCGTCGCCTGAAGGAACAATAGCCAAACCCGATAATATAATTGTGGTAAATCCTTCTGTTACATATCGTCCTTCCGATGGGAAATACCTACTTTATTTTAAGGGGAACCTGTACGATCCACACTGGAGAGGTGTTCATGGCATGGCCCTTTCCGACTCGCCAACAGGGCCTTTTACCCCACTCGACGATATTGTTTTTGACATGAGAACAGAAGACGGTAAGATTGCTTCGGCCGAAGATCCGTATGTTTGGTACCACAAAACCCACGAAAGATTTTATGCAGTGTTCAAAGATTTCTCAGGTAAAATAACGGGAGATGTTCCGGGACTGGCCATCCTTGAATCGGCTGACGGGATAAAATGGACAAAGCCTGCCCATCCGTTTTTTATGAAAAAGCAGGTGGTGCTGCAATCGGGCGATACCATTAAAGTCAACCGTCTGGAGCGTCCGCAATTGCTGATCGATGACGACGGAAATCCAAGAGTGCTGTATTCTGCCTGTTCCATCATCAATATCAATCCTACCAAAAAAGGCGAATCGTTTAATGTACAAATACCGCTGAGCTTAAAATAAGAGTTTGCATATTTATATCGTATATACAAACGGAGTAAACTAAAAACAAACAACCATGCCCAACTCAATTAATCAGGATTTATGTAGCAATTGCAAATTGTGTATGGAGGTTTGTCCATGCAATATTATTGGTACAAACGAAAATGAAGGAGTATATTTCATAAAGGAAAGAGAATCTATTTGTATGGAATGCGGTCATTGTATGGCTGTATGCCCCTCAAAAGCAATCTCAGTAAACGGTCTTTCGTACGAAGATGATTTCGTTGAAATCCCTAAAAACGATTTGGATTACGATCGTTTTATGAGTTTTCTTGCAAACAGAAGGTCGGTACGAAATTTTAAGGATCAACCCGTGCCGGATGAAACAATCAAAAAAATACTGGATTCAATCTGTTATGCACCTTTTGGAGCGGAACCAGAAATGGTAAATATTACGGTAATAAATAACCGGAAATCAATAGAACGCGCGTTACCTTATATTTCTAAATTCTTAGACGACATTGTAAAATGGATTGATAGTCCTGTTGCATCGTTCATGATTAAACGAAAAAAAGGACCGGAAACATTTAACACTCTCAAGAATCATGTATATCCCATCTCGAAACTTGGTAACTACAAACTTGAATATGGCGATCGTATTACAAGAGGGGCACCTGCTTTACTTATATTTCACGCAGAAAAGGGAGCTGAAGAACACACCAATAATTCGTTGATTTATGCGAGCTATTCGATACTAGCTGCACACGCACTGGGATTGGGTGCAAGCATGATCGGACTTGTTCCCGCGGCAATCAATAAAGTTCCGCAAGTAAGAGAAATATTCAGGATTCCAAAAGAGAACGAAGCGGTTATGTCGGTAATAATCGGGTATCCGAAATATAAATACAAACGGGCGATTAAAAGGAAAATCAAAAATATTGAATGGATAAAATAAAATCGATCCCTCATAATCTTAATGATGAATATCGACTAACGATTGTCGATTGTTGAATTTTGACAAAGTATTAATCGCCTTTTTTTATAATCGATTACGGCTTTGTATTCAACAAGGAAATCGCTACCCAGCAAGCCGCAAATCTCCAAATCGGTAACCTTTGAATACAACTCGTTAATATGATTCATATCGAGCAAGGCCACTTTCAAATTCTCTACACTAAACTTTCCGATAGCAAACTTTTTAAGATAACCTAACGACGTTTTCAGGGGTTCTTCGCTCATATTGGCAGCGTGCAGGTCCTCGGTTTCATCTTCTACCGACAAAATAAGCTCTGTTTGGTTTTTATCGAAAACTGTTTTCGATGCGCCCGTATCAATTACCCAGTAACCCTTTCGGCCATTTATGAACTCGGAAGAAACCACCGGGTGGTAGTTCCCCCATTCAATCTCAATTATCTCGATGGGTATTTTGTAGCGCATGGGGTAAAAATACTAAAATTAGTTACCCGCAGCTAATACCAATTCAAGGAGATAAAATAAAACGTACATAATTTTAAACAGTCACTACAGGAAAGTAAGTTGTACAAGAATATTTTCACGCAAAGAGAAGAAGAACCGCAAAGATCGCAGATGGATTTTCTCATCAACAAAGAAGTTTGCGTTCTTTGCGAGACTTTGTGTACTCTGCGTGAACATACCCTCATCTATCAGAAAAAGAGATGTAATTAAATTCTTTCGTAATTTCGGGAATAAAAAAGCGGCTGATTCCGGAGAATCAACCGCCTGTAATATGAATTATTTTGTTGCTTACAAAATGTTCATTCCGTCAAGAACTTCCATTACTCCCTGAACGGCTTTTGCTGAGTTATTCAGCAATTCTTTTTCTGCATCGTTCAGTTTCACTTCGATGATTTCTTCAACACCGTTTTTACCAAGTTTAACCGGAACACCAACGAACATGTCGCTCAATCCATATTCACCTTCCAGTTTAACACAGCAAGGGAAAACACGTTTTTGATCCATAACAATAGCTTCAACCATTTGAGCAGCAGCTGAACCCGGAGCATACCATGCAGAAGTACCCATAAGGTTAACCAATTCGCCACCACCTTTTTTGGTGCGCTCAACAATAGCATCAAGTTTTTCTTCGTCAATCAATTCTGTTACAGGAATACCGGCAACTGTAGTATAACGTGGCAGCGGTACCATTGTATCGCCGTGTCCACCCATTAATAAAGCTGAAATATCGCGAGGAGAAACATCCAACGCTTCAGCAAGGAATGCACGGTAACGCGCAGTATCTAAAATACCGGCCATACCCATTACCTGGTTTTTAGGCAACTTAGCTGCAACGTACGAAGCATAAGTCATAACGTCAAGTGGGTTTGAAACGATAATTATTTTTGCGTTAGGAGAATATTTAACAACATTTTCAGTAACGCTTTTTACGATACCTGCGTTGATAGAAATTAAGTCATCGCGGCTCATTCCCGGTTTACGAGGAACACCTGAAGTAATAACAACAACATCAGAATCTGCAGTTTTGGAATAATCGTTGGTAGAACCTACCAAACGCGAATCATACCAATTAATTGGGGCAGTTTGCCACAAATCAAGGGCTTTACCTTCTGATACACCCTCTTTAATATCTAAAAGAACAACTTCCTGTACAATGTTCTTCTCAGCTACAATTTGAGCGCAAGTTGCACCAACATTTCCCGCTCCAACTACTGTTACTTTCATCTTACTAGTGAGTTTTTATTGTTATAAAATCTTTTTCTACATATAAACAATTCATTGTCAAATTGTTTAACGGCACGCAAAGTTAATGTATTTTCCTAATAAGGGAAATAATTTTGATACCCCAAATACGGTTTAACAATTAGGTAAAAAATCTGTTAAGGAGTGTAAAAAAGGGATGACTAATCTCACTAAATAAGAGTTATCATCCCCAATTGAATAGCATTTTTTTAGGAAATACTCATTCTACATTTACTCCGAATATCTTGCTTCTAGTTAAACCAATAAGTCATTTTCAATACGATTGCCCGGTTACGCGACCCCCAGTCTCCAATAAAATAGTTGTCGGTGTAAACAAGGTAGATATCAGATACCGGTTGGTAACGCCACTGAAACCGAGAATTGATATTCAGGTTATCCATTTGCTCGTTGTACTGTACAAAAGTCGACCAGAATATTTTATCTGAAAATGTAATATCCATTTTTGGACCAATGAGCCAGAATTTTTCGCGATTAAATGGCTGCCCCAGATCCATGTCGGTATAATTAAAATTCATGGTAAGGTTGACGTAAGGCTGAAAACGGTAACCAATTTCCCCTTCTATATATTGAATTTTTCCGCTGTAAAAACTACCCTTGGCAGCTTCCACCTCCCAGCTGAACATCTTTTTACGTGTTGAATGGTAATTAACAAATGCTCCACCATAATTATATTCACTCCCTGCCCGCAGGCTGTCGTTGCTAACATGAGTTGGATCAAAATCATTTTCGAGCCGAACATAAACATCCTTATACCCGAAAGTTAGCCGGGAGCGGTCCTGGAATTCAAATCGATAATCATACGTATTCTCATGATCCAGTTTCTTAAAATCAGTATCGTAATACAAATTACTTTCGAAAGACGGGCCATGGCTAACCACAAGTTTATTGGGCAGAAAAATATAAGAAATTTCGGGTCCGAAATGATGGTAGCCTGTGCGCGTTACATATCCCGACTCTGCCCGGAAATTTTCACCTATGGAGCGCTGTCCAAACTGCACCGACAAACGTTTTTTACTGTATGCCAGCGATGCTCCCTGCGAGTATTGATTTCCGGGATTATCAGGCTGAAATGAGCGATGGTAATAAAATTTACCTGTCCAGATGTTGTCGCTGCTGGCCAGGTTGTAATCCACCCCAACCACACGATTGAACATGGAAGTGTCCTGCGGTTGATCCAGGTATTCTTTATTCACAAATATAAATCCGATGTTAGAGCGTGCAAAAATCTTTTTCTGTACCGATGTTACGGTAAAATTCCGTGACAGGTAATCGTCGGTCTTTTGTGTGGTCATATTCATAAAACCAATACGCCAGTCGTTGCCAATTTTCCCGCTTAAACGAGCTCCTGCCCTAACCGGCGCATCCAAACCAATTCTGCGTGAGAAAAAAGGAGTTGCGTTGTGGGCACCGAAGTCGGCAAACAGATCGCTGTTCTCAAGAAAAAACTGGCGTTTCTCTGGATAATACAACTCAAACCTATCGATATTGGTCACCTGCTGATCAACTTCTACCTGGGCAAAATCGGGGTTGTAAGTCAAGTCCAGTGTCATGGATGATGAAATACCCACTTTGGCATCAAAACCAAAATCTTTCCTGTAATTTACGTCGGTTCCTGCTTCAAAGTCTTTTGATGCGCCTCCCAAAAGATACGGGATCAACGAAAACTGAACTTTCGACTTTGGCAAAGGATCTGCAAATTTCATCACCCCTGCATAAGCCAGCGAAGAAGTTGGAAATTGGCGCGGAACAGGCGCCCAGGCCGATTTTTCGTTGGTCTTTAAATCGAGCCGGCTAAAATTGGCATTCCATATTTTCGTTCCCGACGGGTAGCGAACCGATTTAAAGGGAATGCGCATCTCGCCGATCCACTTGTCGTCGTAATGTTTCACCTTCGATTCCCATTTGCAGTCCCAATTCAGGTTGCTGCCGCTTCCGTTGTGCATCACACCATCCCATTTGGCACCCGATGCAGAAAGTCCGAAGGTAAATCCACCTGTTTGATCGAGAAAAGTATCGAAAAAAACAAGGAAGTTATCGTTGTTGTTAAATACAAAATCGCGCCGAAACGATTCCATAATTCTTTTCCCCGGAATAGAATCATAAAAAATAAAAGCCAGGTAAAAAGCCTTGTCGTCGTATGTCATCAGTACTTCTGACGGTTGTATGGATAAACCGGTATCGATGGGTAAAACCTTATGAAAATTTTTCGCTTTCTCGGCAACAAGCCAGTCGGGTTCGTCTATAACACCGTCAATTTTAATAACCGAATTTGCTTTTTTTATATTCAGAATAAAATCTTTGTTGAAAGTATTAATTGTAGTGTCAGTTTTCGATTTTCCCTCTTCATTAGCAAGCACGATTGTAGATAAAAGAGTAAAGAGGAGTAGCAAAGAATATCTCATCCCGAAGTTCGTTTATTTTGATTTAGGTTTTATTATGTCGTTAACAAAGATATTTAAATTGAGGAGATAAAAAAGCCCTGACGGTAACCGTCAGGGCACAAAAAACAATGTTCAAGCAAGATCATCTACAGGGTGATAGCTACACCGTTGTAGAAATCAAGTATTTTCGTTCTGAAAATATATTCGTATTTAGCCTGCAGCAGGTCTGACTGGGCATTTGTTAAGTTGGTTTTACTCTGGTTGTATTCCACAGAATTGATCATTCCAACATTAAATTTCTCTTCGGTATAACGAAAAGCTTCTTTCATCGATTCAACTGCCTTTTCAGATGACAAATAACGGTTTAGCGCTGCCAACGCATTTGTATAAACCTGTTCAATATCTTTTCGTAACACATTGCGGGCTTGTTGTAGCTGGTATTTGTAATCGGCAATCTGTAATTCTGAATTGGAAATGTTGTTTTTAACCAGGAAGCGATTGAAAAGAGGTATACTTAGAGTTAACCCCAAGCTCGATCGTCCATTATTTCCTATTTGTTCTCCAAAGTCTATTCTGTTTCCTAACAGGTCGTTACTTTTATTATTATAGGTATTATAATAATTGGCACCAAAAGACAAACTTGGATAACGAGAACCTTTGACAATATCTAACTGTTTCATAGCACTTTCAACACGAAGTTGAGCTGCCTTAATTTCGGGACGAACGTTGATAGCGTTATTAAAAACATCGAAAGCATTCATCATAGTGAGGTTAGCCTGGATTTGTGGTAAAACCGGCTTTTCCACTTTAAAACTTTCGGCCACGGGTAATTCCAGAAATTGATAAAGGCTCAGATAAGCCAATTGCACACTGTTTTGTGCATTTACCAGTTCCAGTTCTTCACGGGCAAGTTGGGCTTCAATTTCCAGCAAAGCTCCCTTGGCAGCACTCCCGGCATTAACCAATTGCTTTGTTCGCTCAATCTGACTTTTTGTAATCTCAATATTTGCCTGAGCCACTAATTCCACTTCTTCGGCAAAAAGGATTTCAAGGTACTCTGCAGCTATCGAAAGCATAATATCATCTTTGGTTTTCTCCAAATCCATCATTGTTGCTTCCAGATCAAGCTCGTATTGCTTAACCGTATTACTCAGGGTCATCCCGTTCAAAATGGTAAGATTGGTACTAATACCTCCACTAAGCGACATTGAATTTCTATTCACATATCTATTTTCAGGATAAGTCAATGTACGACCAAAGCTATAGTCGTTACTCACCTGAGCATTTAAATTGGGAAGTTTATTATCCTTTGCTTGTTTCACCTGATTTTCGTAATAATTGGTGTTTAAAGCTTGCCGTTTAATCTGAATATTATTTTCCATGGCGTAATCGAAACATTTCTGCAGATCCCATTTATTCTGGGCCTGCGATTCAGATATTATCGCCATAAACAACATTCCAAAAAATAAGGTTAAAAGACTCTTCATTTTATATTGTTTTTTGTTTGCACTAATTTACATAAAGCTCACTGAACTACCTAGCTCTATCCATTAATCGCTTCACCTTCATGTAATTTCTTTGGATCGATTTTTTCACCTTTCACTTTATCGTCCAATTTCAATCCCTCTGTAATTTCAATATTTATACCGTCTGAAAGTCCGGTTTGAACCATCCTTTTTTCAAAATTGGGTTCTGTGTCGGTTCCCACATTAATCTCTACAAACGATGAATCGTTCTCAAATTTCAGCAATCCTTCCGGAATTACCATCACACTGTCTTTACGTTCCAAAACAATGTTGGCATTGGCGCTGTATCCGGCACGAATAAACTGGCCTTCTTTTAATTGCACATCTGCCTTAATTTCAAACTGAATGGCTCCGTTTTCTTCCACTCCTTTGGGCGCAATATGTTTCAATTTCGCATCAAACTCTTCTTTATCAATGGCTCCAATAGTAAGGATAATGTCCATGTTTTCGTGAATTTTACCAACTTCGGTCTCATCAACGTTTCCTTCAAAAATCATGTCATTCATATTCGCAACAACGGCAATCGTGGTCCCGTCGTTAAAGGTATTCGACTGAATAACCGAGTTCCCAACTTCAACCGGAACATCAAGCACCATTCCGTTAATGGTTGAACGAACAAGAGTATTAGTAGCTGTTGCGGCCTTTTTTGTTACACCATTTTTAATTAAATCAAGATTATTTTCAGCGGCAGACAGTTCTTCTTTAGCTGTTTCGTAAGCTACTTTTGCCGTTTTATAATCTTCGTAAGAAATCACATTCTTATCAAATAGCTTTTGTTGACGATCGAAATCTATTTTTGAGTCGTCGAGACTGATTCTTGCTTTGTTTACACGGGTTTCGGCAGAGTTCAAAGTTACCATATCGGGGATAATTTTGATACGGGCCAATACCTGGTCTTTTACAATTTTATCGCCGGCCTCTACATATAACTCATCAATAATTCCTGAAACCTGTGGAACAATTTCGATTTCGTAACGGGGAACAACCGAACCTGTTGCAACAGTTTTTTTAATAATGTTGTCGATTTTAGGAGTTTCGGTTTTATACACATCGGGTTGCTTTTTCGACTTTGAATACAAGAAATAGAATGTTCCGAAAAGCGAACCGATAATAATTACAATTAATAAGATTTTAAAGAATTTTTTCATGGCTGAATAATTATTTTTTGTTTTAATTTTCTGTTCTTAATGCATCAATAGGTTTTATTTGAATGGCTTTGCGTGCAGGAATATAACCTGCAAAAGCTCCTGAAATGATAAGGATTAACAGGCACGAAACAGCAACTGTTATATTTACTTCCGGATTCTTGATAAAAATATCTGCTCCATTTTCAATAGCGCTGTTGATTCCTTTATTGGCCAGTTCTAAAAGAAAAATGCCAAAAAAGAGACCGATATATCCGGCAATGGTTGTCAGGAAAACGCTTTCGGTAATTATTTGAGAAATAATTACACGGGGAGTGGCGCCAATGGCACGCATAATTCCTATTTCCTTTGTTCGTTCTTTTACAATAACCAACATAATATTGCTAACCCCAATAACTCCTGCCAGCAAAGTGCCAATACCTACAATCCATGTCAGGATTCTGATACCTCCGAATAACATGGCAAACTGCTTAAACTGCTTTTCAATATTTACGTGTCCTATTGCCTGAACATCGTCGGGTGCAATTTTATGTCGTTTTTTAATAAGTGAGATTACTTTATCTTCAACAACACTAGCGCTCAGACCTTTGGCTGCAGTAATCCCCAGCATATGAACATCGTTCCCGTAATTATAGGCAACCTGCATGGTTGTAAATGGCAGAAATATACTTTCATCAGTACGTCCGTTCATGTTGATATTCGATATCGGATGAATTACACCAACCACCTGGTAATAAACACCTCCAATTCTCAGGTATTCGCCAATAGGATTTTCATCTTTTGAAAACATCTCGTCGAAGACTTTTTCGCCGATAACACAAACCTTCCGACGTTGCTGAATGTCTATTTCATTCAACCAGCGACCTTTAGGGAATTCGGCAGGATCGATATTTTCCCACTCCGGGTAATCGCCTTTTATATTGAACGAACCGCTTCTTTCTCCTCTGACAGTGTTGTTTCCGCTCAGCCACGAGCCAAAAATACGGGGTGCAAGGGTTTCAACTTCAGGAACATGGGCCCGAATATATTCAACATCTTCATTGTCGAAATTCCAATTTCGCCCACGTCTGAATCCTTCATAAGGTTTTCCGGTTCGTTGTGTCCACATAAAGAATGAATTTGTGGCGATTTTACCAACACCATCCATTATCCCCGATTCGAGCCCTTTCCCGGCTCCTGCCATAACAATAAGCATGAATATTCCCCAAAAGACGCCAAATGCAGTTAAAAAACTACGGAGTTTATTCTTCTTTAAGGCATTAAATATTTCGTTAAATCTTTCAATCATCGTGTTCCGTTTTATTCGTAATGAAGTGCTTCGATAGGTTTAATTGATGCCGCTCTTTTTGCAGGAATATAGCCGGCCAAAGCACCTGCACTAACCAATAGCAATAAAGAGCTAAGCGCAATTCGCAGGTCAACAGTCGGATTCATAAACATAGTTATTTGCCCCTGGTCGCCATTTGATGCTGCAGCGGTTTGCTGCTCCATAAAGAAATTAATTAGCTCCATCAGCGAAATTCCGAACAACATACCGATGTATCCTGCCAACAGTGTAATGAAAACAGATTCGAGAAGAATTAGTCCAATGATTGACGATGGAGAAGCTCCGATTGCTTTTCTAATACCAATTTCCTTGGTCCGCTCTTTTACCACAATCAGCATAATGTTACTTACCCCAACAATACCTGCTATAAGGGTTCCGATACCTATTAACCAGATAAACATTTTTATGGCTTTAAAAATATTCATGGTTTCTATGTAATCTTCAAGCGAATTATAAATACCAATCGCCCGGGTATCGTTAACATCTACTGTATGATTTGCTGCTAATACCTTCCGAATTTTTTCTTCAATTTCAATACTCTCTTTTTTCGAGACATCTGTGGTAGTAATAGCAAGATTATGCACACGATCGCCAATATTGAATATTAACTGGGCGGTTGTAATTGGTATCATTCCCTGATTAGCACTTTCGCGGGCATCCGACTCGGCATACACACCAATAATCTTAAATAGTACACCTCCAATGTTCAGGTATTCTCCAACAGGATTTTTCGCTTTAAAGAGTGCTTCTTTAATATCTTTACCGATTACTACTACTTTTCGTTTGTATTGAATATCAATATCATTAATAAAACGACCTTCCCGAATATCTAATTTCTCAATATCACGATAATCGGGATGACAACCCTGTGTAGTATATTGCCCGTATTCGTTTTTGAATGAATAGGTACGCGAATTGCTGAAATATCTTGCTGAAATTTTATCGATGTTATCCATCTTTTTGATGTCATCGTAATCTTTCATATTAAAATAAATCCTTCTGCCGGCCTTTAATCCTTTATAAGGGATGCTTGTTTCACGGCTGTTCATCCAAATTGCATTAATAGCACTTCCTTCAAAGTTTGAACCGACACCGTTGCTCAAACCATTTCCGGCACCAAGCAAAACCATAAGCATAAAAATCCCCCAAGCTATTGCAAATCCGGTTAGAAACGTTCTTAATTTATTTTTTTTAATGGTAGAAAAAATCTCCTGCCATTTATCAATATCGAACATAATAAATTCAAGTTAAAAGTTGAATGTTTAAAGTACAACGAAGTGAAAACTGCGACTGTGACTGGCAACTGACTTAAGCCATTTCCAGTTCTTTGGCATACTGATTCTGAAAGTGTTTTAAATCGCCGTTTTTAATGATCTCATCGATCCGGCCATCTTTCAAATGGACAATTTTCTGGGTCATGGCAGCAATGTCGTGCTCATGCGTAACAAGAATTACGGTAATTCCGTCGTCATTAATTTCTTTCAGAATATCCATTACCTCGTACGAAGTGCTTGTGTCGAGAGCACCGGTTGGTTCGTCGGCAAAAATTATTTTTGGTTTTGAAATAAGCGAACGGGCAATGGCAACACGTTGCTTTTGTCCTCCCGACATCTCGTTTGGCTGATGATTTGCCCACTCTAAAAGTCCTACTTTATCGAGGTATTCCAGCGCGATTTTATTCCGTTTTTTACGAGGTACTCCCTGATAATAAAGAGGAAGCGCCACATTTTCCATGGCATTTTTAAAGGAAATAAGGTTGAACGACTGGAAAACAAAACCAACTAACTCGTTTCGGAGTTTTGCTGCTTTCTTTTCCGACATTTCCTTCACTAAAGAACCATTTAAATAATACGATCCTTCATCGTAATTATCGAGAATTCCCAGGATATTAAGTAAGGTAGATTTTCCGGAACCGGACGATCCCATTATGGAAACGAATTCACCCGATTTTATTTCAAGGTCAATTCCTTTCAATACGTGTAAAGAATTACTTCCGGTTACATACGACTTGTGAACATTGTTAAGACTAATCATGGCTTGAACTTGTTTTCTGTTATTGCCTGCTGCCCTGCAGGCTGGTTTTTTGTTTTGTTTCTGTTCAAAATTGAGTAAAAACAGGATTATCCTCCCTATTTTTTCGACAAACGCCTGATTTTTACATGTAAAAAAAAGGTTTTAGGTTATTTTATATTCCCGTGGCTTTAAGGCATGCGTTCCTCAATTTGTTTCTATGTGACGTTTAAGTTCGAAATACGTTACACCTAATATCAAAATCTCTGCCAAACCTTTTCTTTCAATGTTTTGTTCTTTAGTCTCTACAAAAAAACCGTCGAATTTTACAAAATGAATTATTTGGGATGAAATTTTTACTTTTTTGAAATTTAGTGATGCCTGTGCATCAGTTAATTGAAGAAAATGAAAATATCGCCAAAAGAAACATTTTTATTTTTGTAGAGTTTTCTTGTTGAGACTATATACTTTTGAAACGAAATAAAACGAATATGGGAGTAACAACTGTAACGCTTAAATTACCCACCAATTATTCTGAGGATCAGCTTCGCACAAAAATTGCGAAAGCCTTGAGAATTAAAAACTTCTCTTTCGAGCTGGAGACTAAAAGCCTGGATGCCCGGAATAAATCGAACATTCACTGGTTGATAAAAGCATGCGTTCAATCTCCCCAGATAAAAGACGGAGAATCGGTTGAAAAAGAGGAACTGCACATTCCTTACAAAAAGCGCGATAAAAAAATCGTAGTGGTAGGAAGCGGGCCAGCCGGATTTTTTAATGCCTTTGTTCTCCAAAAGGCAGGATTCGATGTTACACTTATCGAACGTGGTTCTGACGTTACATCAAGAGGGAAAGCCATTTCCAACTTTGAAAAAACCGGGGTTTTCAATTCGCAGAATAACTATGCATTTGGAGAAGGTGGAGCAGGAACCTTTTCCGACGGGAAACTAACATCCCGCTCCAAACGTATTTCAAAAGAAAAACAATTTATCCTTTCCAGTTATGTGGAAGCTGGCGCACCCGAGGAAATTTTGTACATGACCCACCCGCATTTGGGAACCGACAACCTGCGCAAAATTGTACAATCACTCCGGCACGATTTTGAAGAACTCGGCGGTACTTTCCTGTTTGAAACCATGCTGGAAGATGTGATAATTGTGAACTCGAAAGTGAAAGAAGTTCGTACGTCGAAAGGTAATTTACAAGCCGATACACTTTTTATTGCGCCCGGCCATTCGGCGTTCGAAACCTATAAAATGCTCATCAAAAACGGTATTCCATTCCGAACCAAAAATTTTGCTATTGGCAGCCGGATGGAGCATACACAAGAAACCATTAACAGAGCTCAGTGGGGCCGCCCGCAACTTCCCGGAGTAAAAGCAGCTGAGTACCGACTCACCTCGCAAGCTGACGGCAAACATTCGGTTTTTTCTTTTTGTATGTGCCCGGGTGGCATGGTAGTTCCGGCAGCAGCTTACGAAAACAC
>OY781970.1:0-107500 GCA_963677525.1 uncultured Draconibacterium sp. | reverse complement strand
ACTGGGATCGGCTTTAGGGATTGGCATCCTGTCACCAGGTAGCTGCCCTTTGTACCGACCATTGTAACACGTGTGTAGCCCTGGACATAAGGGCCGTGCTGATTTGACGTCATCCCCACCTTCCTCTCACCTTACGGTGGCAGTCCCGCTAGAGTCCCCAGCATGACCTGATGGCAACTAACGGTAAGGGTTGCGCTCGTTATGGGACTTAACCCGACACCTCACGGCACGAGCTGACGACAACCATGCAGCACCTTGTAAGAAGTCCCGAAGGAAAAGACTGTTTCCAATCTATGCATCCTACATTTAAGCCCAGGTAAGGTTCCTCGCGTATCATCGAATTAAACCACATGTTCCTCCGCTTGTGCGGGCCCCCGTCAATTCCTTTGAGTTTCAACCTTGCGATCGTACTCCCCAGGTGGATCACTTAATGCTTTCGCTCAGCCGCTTACTGTGTATCGCAAACAGCGAGTGATCATCGTTTACGGCGTGGACTACCAGGGTATCTAATCCTGTTCGCTCCCCACGCTTTCGTGCCTCAGCGTCAATCATGGCTTAGTAAGCTGCCTTCGCAATTGGCGTTCTGTGTCATATCTATGCATTTCACCGCTACACAACACATTCCGCCTACCTCAACCATATTCAAGACTCGCAGTATCAATGGCAATTTTACCGTTAAGCGGCAAGATTTCACCACTGACTTACAAGCCCGCCTGCGCACCCTTTAAACCCAATGAATCCGGATAACGCTTGCATCCTCCGTATTACCGCGGCTGCTGGCACGGAGTTAGCCGATGCTTATTCCCATACTACCGGCAAGCTCTTACACGTAAGAGTGTTTCTTGGTATGGAAAAGCAGTTTACAACCCATAGGGCCGTCATCCTGCACGCGGGATGGCTGGTTCAGGCTTGCGCCCATTGACCAATATTCCTCACTGCTGCCTCCCGTAGGAGTCTGGTCCGTGTCTCAGTACCAGTGTGGGGGATAATCCTCTCAGAACCCCTAATGATCGTCGCCTTGGTGAGCTGTTACCTCACCAACTAGCTAATCATACGCATGCCCATCTTGTACCGCCGAAACTTTAATTACTAAACCATGCGATTCAGTAATACTATGAGATATTAATCCACGTTTCCATGGGCTATCCCTCTGTACAAGGCAGGTTGCATACGCGTTACGCACCCGTGCGCCACTCGTCAGCTTCCCGAAGGAACTGTTACCGTTCGACTTGCATGTGTTAAGCCTCCCGCTAGCGTTCATCCTGAGCCAGGATCAAACTCTCCGTTGTAAATATAAAAAGTTTAAATATCCTTCGCTCCAGGTTTACTTGTCTCTCAGAAATTAACAAAGTTGTTTTTAAATTTTAACCTTGCTTTTTTGTGCTTCAAAATTTTAAAGAACTTGCGTAAAAAAACCAGCACCTTAACTTTTACCTCTTAATGCCGGCCAATTACTTTTCTAATATCTTTTACTGGCAATCTCTTCTTCCTAAAACCTTCTCTTCTTTTGCCAGAACTTGTTTCCCTTTCAACGGGGCGACAAAGGTAATCACTTTTTCAAAACCTCCAAAACTTTTTTAAAGTTTTTTCAAACTTTATTTTTATCGTCTCTCCCTGCTTTGACGTAACTTTCAGTACCGTTCCACCAGCCTTCCGGTTACCCGTTTTTACTTCCATCATTTCCCCTGAACGTTGCTTTATTTTTCAAAAGCGGGTGCAAAAGTAAGTATCATTTTTTAATCTCCAAATTCTTTTCGATTTTTTTGAAACTTTTTTTTAAAACCTTCCGGGGAGTCGGAATACTATATCCTTTCTCTCCTTCCGGCCCCTGCACCTCTGCCGTTCCTTTTTCATCATTCTAATGAACTTCGCTTCTCTCAAAGCGGCTGCAAAAGTAAGCAAGAGTTTTAATCTTGCAAGCTTCTATAACAAAAAAATCAGAAGAAAGTTCAGCATAAAATCTCAACTCGCTGATTCCCTGACATAAGGCAATTAATAAATTTTTAGCGCCGCGGATTTAAATAGGCAATACACTTGACCTCCCGGGTTTAAACTCATACTTTTTTGTGAGGCTTCGGATCATTATAAAAGTAATGCCTGAATCCAAGACCTCCCCATATGAGTATTATTAACAGGTACTACAACGGGGCAAAACAGTAAATGGGTTAGCAAATTACATCACCATGAAATTGAACGAAACTTTCCGAACAGAATTAATGAAATCCAAATCGATACAATTTTGACTAACTATTTACAGACAGACAAAAAAGCAATTAACATGTCTGCTGATAAATATTCTATACTACATATTATGGACTTTTTCAGGGTTGACTATGTAAATTCTCGGTTAATCAGAAACCTTTATTTAGAATAATTCTACAAATATTAGATAGAAAGTGTAATTTTGCTGCCCTAAAATTTCAATACTATTATGGCAGTTAAAAATTTACCTTTCAGCAAAGAACAGCTGGAGAGCATTATAGAAAACCACCCAACTCCTTTTCATATATACGATGAGAAAGCAATGCGCGAAAACGCACGTTACTTTAAAGAAGCATTTTCGTGGAACGAGGGATTTAAGGAATTTTATGCCATTAAGGCCTGCCCCAATCCTTACCTGATGAAAATTCTGAGAGAAGAAGGATTTGGTATCGACTGCAGTTCTGTTGCAGAACTGGAACTGGCAAAACGTGTTGGAATGAGCGGTGAAGAAATTATGCTCACCTCGAACGACACACCTGCCTACGAATTTCAGCTGGCCAAAGATCTGGGTGCCATTATCAACCTCGACGATATTTCACACATTGAATTTGTTGAGAAAAATGTTGGTTTGCCCGAAACAATTTGCATGCGCTACAACCCGGGCAGTCTGAAAGAAGGAAACGTAATCATTGGTCATCCGGAAGAAGCCAAATATGGCTTTACACATGAGCAAATGATTGAAGGATACCGTATTCTCAAAGAAAAAGGCGTAAAACATTTTGGGATTCACACCATGGTAGCATCGAACGAACTCGATCCAAACTACTTTGTTGAAACTGCCGAGCTGCTGTTTAAACTAATTGTTGAGGTTAACGAAAAAACCGGCGTGAAAATTGAATTTGCCAACCTGGGTGGAGGAATTGGAATTCCTTACAAACCGGGCGAAAAACCGGTAGACCTGGAATTTGTTAGTGCCGGCGTGAAAAAACTTTACGGCGAAATAATCGTTAAAGCCGGACTTGCCCCATTGAATTTATTTTTTGAATCGGGCCGCGCCATTACCGGACCTTACGGTTATTTGGTAACTAAAGTTCGCCACATTAAAAAAACATATAAAACATATGCCGGGCTGGATGCCTGCATGACGAACCTGATGCGACCTGCACTTTACGGAGCCTATCACCACATTACGGTTATGGGTAAAGAAAACGAGGCTGCCAATGTAAAATACGATGTAACCGGTTCGCTGTGCGAAAACAATGATAAGTTTGCCATCGACCGTATGTTACCGGAAATTGAGCCGGATGATATCGTAGTAATTCACGATACCGGAGCTCACGGTCACTCGATGGGATTTAACTACAATGGGAAATTAAAATCTGCCGAACTCCTGCTGCGCGAAAATGGAGACATTGCCCAGATTCGCCGGGCAGAAACAATTGACGATTATTTTGCCACGCTGGATTTTGACGGCGTGAAAGACTTTTAGCTTAAAAAATAGATTTTGAAAAAGGACTCAACTTTAAAAGTTGGGTCCTTTTTTTTGTCCAAATGTGTGCACTTTAACCAGGAGGGGAAGGAATAGTTACTCAAGAAATATAATTTATGATAAACAGTTTTGGATTGAAACTCCTCGCAGCAAAGCTGACGAGGAATCCGATTCCGTCAAGGACTTTTTTAGTATTTTGTTCGCTAACCCCGCAGCAGAGCTGACGGGGAATGCGCTCACCGGAATTCAAAATTTAAAAGTATAACTTAATCACTTTAAATTAATTATCTGAATGCCCTTTGTATTTCAACATAAAAAGAGGAATGATTTTTGTTTTTATAAAACCTGATTGCACTGAACTTAATAACCATTTCCGGTATGCACAAATATTTAATTAATTAATATTGTAAACTATCGACCTCCTTAGAATGAAACAATTTAATTACAAGCTAACACAATCTCTGCTCCTGATTTTATTGAGTGTAATTTTTAATTTAAATGGAAACGCCCAGGCACTTCTCAGTAAACTATCAAATAAACTTGATTACAAAAAAGGACAGTCGCCATTAGACAAACTCTATTTACACACCGACCGGAACATTTATTATCCGGGTGATACCATTTACTTTCAAAGCTATATTGAAGACCGTTTTACCCAGAAGTTCGAGACTTCGAGCCGTTCTTCGTATGTAATGCTGGTTGGCCCGGATAGTGAGGTCGTCGACAGCGCCCGGTTCAGGATAAATTATTCGATGGCGCCCGGCTGGCTCGCCGTTCCTGAAGATTGCAAGCCGGGATGGTACCAAATGAAAGCTTTTACCAGCCAGATGCAAAATTACGATCCCCACTTTGTGTTTTCTTCGTGGATTCGTATCGACGAGATGATCAGGGAAAATACCGTGTTTAATTACCGTTTTAACAAAAAAAACTATCTGCCAAACGACACCGTCGAAATCACTTTTGAACTTAAAGACCAGGCAGGTGAACCTTTAGAAAACACAGCTTATTCTTACAGTTTAATTAATAAAAACCGGGAAGAGGAAACGTTTAGTGCCAAAACAACACGAAAAGGAACTTCCACCATACGGTTTTTTCTGTCCGATTCGCCCGAAAAAGAAGAGCTGAATCTTGATATTGCACTGGAAAAAAATCTCGGCGAGTTTCATGTCGAAATTCCCGTTTTAGAACAGGAACCTGACATTCGGTTTTTGCCCGAAGGAGGTACCTTCATTCCGGGATTCCGGCAGAAGGTAGCGTTTAATGCAATCAGTCTCTACGGCAGGCAACTCTTTTTATCGGGCGTAATAAAAGACGATCTTGGCACTTTTATCGATTCAATTCGTTCAGGTTCTTTGGGGCCGGGAATGGTTGAGATTACTCCTGTTCCCGAACGAAAATATTTTGCTGAATTCAATGATTACCCCGGGCAAAAATGGCCTTTGCCAGAAACAACACAGGGAATTCCCTGTATAAAAGTAAACAAAAAAGATATAGGCATTGTGGTTGAAGTATCTGCTGAAAACTGCCCGGAGCAGTATTTTCTGACATTCAGTAAAAACGATAACCTGGTGGCTTTTACTCCTCTCACGATTGAAAGCACCAAACGGATCGTTTTTAAAACCGACTCCCTGCCACCGGGAATGGCCAAAGTTACCTTGTTTAAAGAAGATTTTCAGCCGGTGGCCGAACGTGTTTTCTTTATCCCTCCCCAGAATGCACCGGTTTTTAGCATCAGTACTGAAAGTGATGTTTACCTTCCCGAACAGCAAACCAGTCTTGGTGTGGGTATAAAACAAAGAAAAAACGGGAAATCCGTCAGTGGTTTCTTTTCCATTGCGGTTGTGGATTCTGCCACTGCTTTGTCGCCACAAATTGCACTGCAAAATATCAGAGACCGGTTTTGGTTCGACGAAGATTTTTACCAGCGGCTTCCTTTTTATATCAAACAAAAAGGAGTATCAGTTTTAGCAGGAAATGAACTCGACCTTTTGCTGCTTACCTACGGCTGGACAAAGTTCAAGAACCAGGTTCCCGAACAAAACAGTAAAAAAACTGAACAGTATTACGACCAGTACGATATTGAAATCGCACAGCTTCACTCTTCCAGGAAAAGAAAAAAAATAGCAAATACGCTTGATCCTCTGTTTGTGCTTTCGCTGGAAGAACCTGGATTGATTGGCCTGACGAAAAAAAGTAATGACTCTTACCTGCTTGACATTGATTCGGTTCCCCTGTTTAACCAAAGTATCATAGTTGCCCCGAATTTTGCGGTTAACCGGCAGATAAATGCAGTTAAATTAAAACCTGTAAAAAACGACCTGTTTTTTGAGTCTGTTAAAGATTACGGTATAAGCAAGGGAATTTATCTTACCACTCCTTCCGGGTTAATCAGCGAACCAGTTATCAACCTCGACAGTTTCAGGGTATTAAAAGAAATTGGCGTTTATGCCCGTAGAACTCCTGCAAAAAAATATGTAAACGAATACGAACAAAGATACAAGGGCACACAAACACATACCCTATCGCAAGTTCAAATGGAAACAGCCATGAATTTTGAGGATCTGCTGAGAAGGTTAAATCCTCGTAAGCTTGACACAAATAATAAAAAAATTTATTTTAGATCTCCTCCGGCGATGTACAATAATGCCAAAACAATACCGAAAGGAGCCTTATTTGTTGTAGATGGTTCAGTTATAGATCAAGACTATACTTCATTATTAAACATGATGCCTTCAAATATTCATTCGATCACTGCTATTAATGGTATTTCGGGATATTTTATTTACGGAGAAGTTGCCTTGGATGGGGTCGTTTTTGTGGAAACCATACTTAACCATATTGGCGATGGATATGAATTGACTTCAAAGCCAAACTTTTTTAAAGGCGATTTACGGAAAATCATACAGTTGTTCAGGAGCGACAAAGAGTTCTACAACCCGCCACAGGAAGCTGTTCAAAACAATCCCGAACTCTGGATAAGACCAACCTTATACTGGAACTCCGAAGTTTTTTACAACGGTGAAAATCAGGTGAATATTCAATACTTCAATCAAAAAAAAGAAGGAACTGTTTTTGTTATACTAAACGGTGTTACTATGGATGGGATGCCTGTTTCCGGCATTCATAAATATAAAATCAGGTAACTAATTCATTTTTTAAATGCTACATAGCAAAGGGTAATTTTTACACAAAAATATTATGAGCCGGGCAACAAAACCCGGCCTTTTTTGTATTTTTAAAAGCACGCAAAACAGAAAATATGAAGATAGGATACGACGCAAAACGAGCTTTTCTGAATACTTCCGGATTAGGCAATTACAGCCGAAATACCTTAAATGCACTTCAAAAATATTTTCCTGAACACCACTATTCATTGTTCACTCCCGAAATAAAAACAGCGATGTTGGAGGAACAGGAAAAATTTGAGGTGATAGCTCCGGACAATAACCAATCGGGGTTAAAAAAAGCAATTTGGCGCTCGATGCAACTGAGTGAAGAAATTCAGGATCATAACCTCGACCTTTTTCATGGATTGAGCAATGAACTTCCAAAGGGAATTCATAAAACGTCCATCCCTACTTTGGTAACTATTCACGACCTGATATTTATTCGTTATCCGCAGTTTTACAAAACACTCGACCGTGCCATTTATTTCCGAAAAACAAAATATGCCTGCGATGCAGCCACCCGCATTTTAGCCATCAGTCAGCAAACCAAAGATGATATTCTGGACTTTGTTGACGTTGATCCTGAAAAAATAGAAATACTCCATCAGTGCATTTCGCCTTTGTTTTTCGAAAATGCCAATACGGGGAAAGTAAAGGAGAGATACAATCTTCCCAGCGATTTTATTCTGGCAGTTGGCACCATTGAGGAACGCAAAAACCAGCTTTCAATCGTAAAAGCTGTACAGGAAAAAGGAATCGACCTACCCATTGTTTTTGTTGGAAATCCAACCTCGTACTGTAACGACATTCATAAATACATTGCTGACAAGAAACTGGAGAAAAAGGTTTTATTTCTGAAAAATATTCCGGAAAACGACCTGGCAGCTATTTATCAGCTGGCTAAAATTTCGATTTATATTTCGGTATTTGAAGGATTTGGATTGCCGGTTATCGAATCAATGGCTTGTGGCTGTCCCGTTATAACCTCCAATGTTTCGTGCTTACCCGAAACTGCCGGCGATGCAGCTGTTTTATGTTCTCCTGATAATATTGAAGAACTTGGTAACAGTATTGAAAAAACGTTAAACGACAGCGATTTCAGAAAGGAATTGATTTTAAAAGGACGAATCAGAGCAAATGAGTTTCAACCTAGAAAATACGTTGAAAAATTGATTTCTTTGTACGCTGAAATAAGCAAATAGAATTTTCATTCCCCCCTATCGTCACTTTGTTCCGATTGTCCCCAAGGGGACAGGAGTGACGAAGGAACGACTGGGGGGTAAGAAATGACCACTTAAAAAAAGACGACATGCACGACGATTTAAAAAAGGCTGTTGAAGTTTTAAAGGCAGGAGGAATAATACTTTATCCAACCGATACTATTTGGGGTATTGGCTGCGATGCCACCAATAAAGAAGCTGTAAAACGCATTTATGAAATTAAAAAACGTGAAGATTCGAAAAGTATGCTGGTTTTAATGGAGAACCCGGCTTTGCTTGATCGGTATGTGGATGAAGTTCCGGAGGTTGCCTGGGATCTGGTTGAAATTACCACAACTCCGTTAACCGTTATTTACCCCGGAGCAAAAAACATTGCCCCGAACCTCGTTGCCGAAGACGGAAGTGTAGGAATTCGTTTTACTAAAGAGAAATTTTCGAGCCAGTTGATTCAGCGTTTCCGCCGCCCCATTGTTTCCACTTCAGCCAACATCAGTGGTGAAAAATCGCCGGCTTTTTTCGACGAGATTTCGGATGAGATAAGAGAATCGGTTGATTATATTGTAGAATACCGACAGGATGATCGTACGTCATCAAAACCTTCGAGTATTATAAAACTTGGACCGGGTGGTCAGATTGATATTATCAGGAAATAATCACAAAATAAAAGTCACACAATATTTTCCCTCAAAGGAAAGAAGTATCGCAGAGATTATTACACAACAAACAAAATCAGCGTTCTTTGCGAAAACTCTGCGTACTCTGCGTGAAATTCCTTTAATCAATTGGCGACTTCACAAAAAAAAAGCCACCCCGAAAATCGAGGCAGCTTCTGCATGTAGATTAATAGTACAGTTTATTTTTAAAAATCACTCTACAATTTCTTGTCCGTATTTTGTGGCAAACTTGTGGTACAATCTTTTATGCTTATTATCAAGACTGATTTCTCTTCCGTTTATGTAAGCCATCCTAACGTTATTAGTTCTCATATCCAGCAAATCGCCATCAGAAACAACGATGTGTGCATCTTTACCCACTTCAAGGCTACCGGCTTTATCTTGAATTCCAAGAATCGTTGCAGCATTCAGTGTAACAGTTTTAAGCGCTTCTTCTTTTGTTAATCCGTAAGCAACTCCCTGACCTGCTACGAATGGTAAGTTCATACTGTATGCCGGTGTTTCATAGCTCAAAGCGGCCAGAATACCTGCCTCTGTAAATCGTGCCGCCATTTCGTAAGGCGCTTTTGTATATGAATCTTTTCGTTTTGGCAAACGATGAATGTGAGCACAAATTACCGGAATATCATTTTCTTTCAGAAAATCTTTTACCATTAGAGCATCTTCATCGGCACCTGCCAATACAATTTTTTTCACACCCATCTTTTTAGCGAAGGTGATACTTTCAATTACAGTTTTCACGTAATCAGCCTGAATGTACAAAATGGTTGAACCATCGAAAAGACCTTGCATGGCTTCCAGTTTTGAATTTACTGGCGAACCGGTATAAACTTTTGCTTCATTAAAAATACTCTCTAGCTTTTGCACATTTTGGGCATAATTTTTATTTTCTTCCATGGTCTGATCAACTCCCCATCCTCTTCTGCGGTAGTATGGAGGCCACGAAAGCCACATTCCTTCGTCCTGGTTATATAATGCATCTTCGTAGTTCCATGCATCAAGGTTCATCACCGATGACAAACCACAAATTGTTCCTCCCTGAGGAATTACCTGGGCGAGCAAAACACCGTTTGAACGAACAACCGGAATAACCTCCGAATCGGTATTATAAGAAACACACGACCTTACACTAGGATTCATTTCGCCAATTTCGCTTGCATCGATGGTTGCCTTAACACCTTCAATTTCGACCAGGCCAATTTGTGACCCCATCAAAATCAATCCCGGATAAACTTCTTTTCCTGTTACATCAACTTTCTTGTAACTTGAATATGTACTTCCCAACTCCGAAGCTTTTCCTACAAAAGTCAAGGTTCCATTATCAAAAGCTATCGCAGAATTCTCGATTACATCGCCGGTTCCAAGGTGAGCAGTTCCACCAACCAGAACAATTGCCTGTTCTTGCGCAGGAGCCGGAGCCGGAGCCTGTGCAAAGGTTGTATATGCCAAACCAAGGCATAAAAATGTGATATATATTTTTTTTATAATCTTCTTCATTTTCGTACTATTTTGATTATTCAGAAATGGTAAAATCGGTAATGTCTTCATCGCCGTATAAATACTGATCGTTTACGCGCATTGGCGGCTTTTTCATACCGGCAGCACCTTTTGCTCCACCACCTTGTGCCAGAATCTTGTTAATGATGCGTGAGCGTTCTCCCTGTATCGACTGGTACATTTCCTTATCCTTGTCTTTATCGAAATAAACAGTACCGTCAATAAAAGTTTTAGCAGGCATTGCATAAACCGAAAGTGGATGATCGGTCCAAAGAACCATATCTGCATCTTTTCCCGGTTTCAAACTTCCCATTCTGTCATCTAGGTGTAAAATTTTAGCAGGATTTAAGGTAACCAACTTCATTGCTTCATATTCAGAAAGTCCACCATATTTTACAGTCTTTCCGGCTTCCTGGTTCAAACGACGCCCCATTTCCTGATCGTCAGAATTAATACAAACCAAAACGCCTTCGTTATGCTGTAGCGCTGCATTGTAGGTTATAGCATCGTAAACCTCGTATTTGTATATCCACCAGTCGGCAAATACACTACCGGCAGCACCGGCTTCCGCCATTTTATCAGCCACTTTATAACCTTCGGTATTGTGAATTAATGTATGTGGTTTAATACCAAATTCCTTAGCGAGTTTCATAATCATGTTTGTCTCACTTTGTACGTAAGTATGACAAGCCATAAAACTCTTTCCTTCGAACTCCTCAACGATTGCATCAAGTTGCAAATCTTTTCTTGGAGCCGGAGTACTTGCTTTTTCGTTATCGGAAAGCGCATTGTAAGCATCCCATTTTTGCTGGTATTCTTTTGCGCGTGTATATACATCTTTAATCGACTGTTCAACTCCCATTCGGGTATTCGGGAAACGACTGCTCATTGGCATACGCGACTGTTTCACGTTTTCTCCCAAAGCATGTTTCAGGAATCCCACCTGATTTTTAACAACCATTTCGTCGGCGGTTTTACCCCAGCGAAGTTTAATAAGTACCGACTGACCACCAATTGGATTAGCCGAACCATGCAACAAATGCGAAGTAGTTACACCACCAGCCAACTGACGATAAATAGTAATGTCTTCAGGATTTAAAACATCGCGCATCTCAACTTCCGAAGTAATTGCATTCGAAGCTTCGTTGGTACCGTTCAGCGCCATGTGCGAGTGCTCGTCGATAATTCCGGGAGTAACATGCATTCCGGTTCCGTCGATTTCCCAAACATTACCGGCTTTTAAATTTTTACCCACTTCAGCGATTTTACCGTCTTTCACAAGAACATCGGCATTTTCAAGAACACCCTCGTCTTCCATGGTCCAAACCGTGGCATTTTTAATAATGTAATCTTTGTATTGAGGTTTCTCTTCGTTTCCGTAAGCCACAAACGGATAAATAACTTTTCCGGGTTCAGAAAGCTCTTTATCTTTCTTTTTATCTTTTTTATCGTCGCCTGCTTTATCAAAGGTCATTTTCCAGCTAACATTTTTGCCATCAGGCGTAATACCTGTTCCTGCCAGTGTTTTTCCTTCAATCCAGCCCGAAAGGCGTGTCCATTTTTTATCTTTTGGGAACGACAGTGAAATAAGATTCTCGGTTACGCTAATTTTTCCCGATTCGGTTTTTTCTTCACCTGTTTTTACTTTTAACGAATAAGAAGAAGGTTTACCATCGATCGTAAGCGAGTATTTTTCATCGTTGCTCAGAGCCAGTGTATATTCCCCTTTTAACTCGGGTAATTTACTGTCGGTGATTTCGTATTTTTTCCCTTTCACCCAGTTTTCGTAAATTACACAATCTGATGAAAAAATCTCATCAGAAGTAATCAGGAAGTTTGCCAGTTTCCCGCTTTCGAGCGATCCAAGCATATCTTCGCAACCAATCATTTTTGCCGGAGTAATGGTTAAAGCTTTTAACGCATCCTCTTTCGACAAACCACATTCAATGGCTTTCTGCAGGTTTTTACCAAATTGTTTTTTATCCTTTAAACCATCTGTTGTTAAAGCAATTTCAACATCAGCCTCTGCAAGTCTTCCCGGGTTGTAAGGAGCCAGTTCCCAATTTTTCAGGTTTTCCAAAGGAACAAGAAGGGCTTTATACGGATCGGCAACGTCGGGTGCTGCAGGAAAGTTAATCGGTACAATTACCGGAGCTCCTGTAGAAGCTACTTCATCAATCAACTGATACTCGTCGCCGTTGCCTTTCATACAAAAGTCAATATCGAATTCCTTGCCTAACCGGGCAACATCTAACAGATTTGTTTTATCTCTTACCTGGAATATAGAAGGAAGCGTACGATTCTCGTTCACAGCTTCCAGCGATACATCATATATATCTTTATCGCTGTTGGCGGCATACCAATCGGCATCGTAAAAAGTCTGACGTATTAATGCAAACGACCCCATTAACGAATTTGGATAGCTCATTGCCGAACTTCCTTTGTTAAAAGAGTAACCACTTGCGGCATGACCTTTTAAAATTACCTTCGATTCTTTTTCCTCCGACAAAGCAACCAAAGCAGAGGTTCCCCGCATAATTCCGTCTTTCTTCTGAGTAAGAACAGCGCCAAATCCTGCTTTACGAAAATCGGCAGCATCTTTTGCATTTACGTGAAAAGATTCGGCAGCATTTATATATGATTTTATTGCATCGTTCCAATAATGTGGACCGCCATTAGGCGATACATAATTTTGTGCACGCATAAAATACGACATAATTGTCATGGGAGCAGCCGATTGTGTTATTTTACCAACTCCGTATTCGGTAAATAAATCTACAAATGAAGGATAAATATATTTCCCTTTCAGGTCGATAACAAGAGCGCCTTCAGGGATAGCAATATTTTTCCCCACACCCACAATTTTGCCTTTTTTAATAACCATTACAGCATCTTTTAATACTGTCTGATAATCGGGGACTACCGTTGCATGGGTAAATGCATACACCTCTGCCCGCTCGTCACCCACGCCTAAAACAGGAGCTAAATCCTGGGCCTGAGAAACAGCAAAAAGTGCCATTGCAAATAGTAAAGTGATAATTTTTTTCATAAGAATTCTTTAAATATCTAATATTAAACATTGACAGATCATAGTACAATTCATTTGTTAATTCTGCTGACAAATTGATGGGTTACCTCTAAAAATAGTTTTGGTAAATGCATTACAAATTGCGATGAACTAACATTATTTTCTAACAAATTTATCAGTCAGCAGGAATCCTGATGACACTTTTGGTGAATTTAAATAAAAAATGAAGAAAATTTCACATTAAAACCACCAAAAAAGAACAAAGTGCTAATAAACGTGACATATGTCATAAATACACTTTGACTCAGGGCACTAAAAAAAGGTCACTGTTTAAAAACAATGACCTTTTTTCGAATCTCCGGTTTTTGAATTAATAATTCCTCAAAAAAATATCTCCGCTAACCGTTTTCAAATCTACTCCCGTACTGCCTCCATTAAGCGAAAGTTTCTGGTTGGTACCAACCCACGATATCTCTTTTGAAAGAGGTTTATCGAATTTCACATTACTGTACACATCGCCAGTTACGGTCGACAATTCAATTTTGGCCTTGTGCTCCTTCGGAATGGAGTAATCGATGAATCCGCTTATGGATTTAACAGCCATTTCACCCTGGCAACCCAACAACTCAACCTCTCCGGATATAGTTTCAAGTTTTACTTTCAGGTTTTTAGGCACCTTCAGAGAGTAATGAATATCGGAATTGAAATTACAATTGTCTTTTCCTCCCTTCAGTTCTTTGATCTTATCAAAATCAATGTCTTCAATTAATTCAACCTTCCCTGAGCCGTTGTCGATATTAAGCGCGTATTGATCATTGTACTTATTCTCATCAATATCAACCTCAACGTGCAGTTGAATGTAATCGTTATTCCATGCTTCTAAAACGATATCATCTGCAAAGCTGAATTTCATAAAAGTTTCCTCACCATTCACTTCAATGTTTTCGTCAATTATCTTTTGAGCGAAGCCAGCAGTTGTTATTGCTGCCAGAGCGATAAAAAGTAGTATTATCCGTTTCATGGTTGCTACTTTTTTCTCAGATAAATATTTCCCGACACGCTTTTCAGAAATAATTTCTGACCACCGCCATTCAGGGTGTACTCCGAATTACTGCGCGACTTCATTTTTTCCATTCCATCGGCCCGTTTATCTTTATCAGCAATATTTTTCAGATCGAGGTTATTGTAAACATCTCCTGTAATATTCGAAAGTTGGATATTTGCTTTTGCAGAAGCCGGCAGCGACACGTCGACCAGGCCGCTAACCGAAGCCAGTGAACTGGGATGTTCCTGGTTAAAATTACTGAAAACGGCTTCAATATCTCCACTAATGGAACTTACAGTAAACGGTCCTGTGCAATTAACAAGTTTCACAGCAGCGGCCAGCGTTTTAACCTCAACACTGCCTTTGTACGAATCCAGAACAAAGTCGCCGCTTGTAAAAGGGCTGTGGTAATCAACATTAACATCTATCCCGTTGGGGACATAAATTGTATAGGTGTAATCCTTCACTTTTTTGGTAACTCCAAATACTTTTACAACACCGTCTTCTTCAGAAATATTAATCCCCAGATCGGTATTGTCTTCCGATGCTCCCAGCAACTGCAATCCTTCAGCCCGTTCAGGCTTGTCGAGATTAAAGTCTGACTCAATAACGATGGCATTTCCATCCGAATTTTTCAAAATGATTTTACCAAGTAAATTTGTTACTTCCAGCTTGTTTTTCACCTTCGGAGTATATTCATATTTTGTTTCCTGGCTTAGCAGTACCAATGGCATAATCAATACTGCCAATACTAATTGTATACGTTTCATTTCTTTATTTTTTAATGTTATTAAAATTCCTTGCAAAAACGATTCTGCCGGCGATCGTCATCGTTTTCTATATGATAGTTTTAACCATATCCTTTGCAAAACTTTTTACGTTTGGATCAACATCGGTTTTGTTTGATAAGTTCTCGATATCATCTTTTGCCTCTTTAACACCCGATTGGGTCAGCACCTGGATGAGCGAAATCTGGAGCAGCGGTTCATCCTGCAGGCGAAGAGATTTGATCAATTCATTTTTAACCGTGTTGTTTGTTTCAATCATGCCCGATAAAACATTCAAAGCCGCAAGCCTGACATTCGCATTTTTGTCGCTGTTGAGCGTGAAAACCAAAGCATTTACCAGGTCAGCGTTTGCATCTCCTGTATTGGCGACATTATAAACCGCTTCAATTTTTTGTGGACCGGTATAATCACGAAGTCCGGCTAAAAGCACCTGCTGTTTCAGGTTATTTACTTCTGCCATTAATTCATTTGAATTATTGCTGCCCGATCCTGTAAAATAACCTGCAGCAAATGTTCCGAAAACTAAAATCAAAACGGCCGCCACTTTCACCCATTCAGGAATGATCATCCTTACTTTCGCGTTATTCTCTTCCGGTTCAGCCAGCAGCATGAATTCTTCTTTCATGCCTTTAGGCGGTTCAATCTCAGGGAACGAACCTGTAAATCTTAAGAATGAATTTAACTCTTTGTAAGTCTCGTTGCACGATGGACAATTCTGAAGGTGATTTTCCACTTCAGAAGTTTTATCCTTATCGAGTTTCCCGTCGATGTACTCGGGTAGATTTATTTTTACTTCTTCGCACTTCATCCTTATTCCATTATAATTTTTGTATAAATCTCTTTCAGCTTTTGAATTGCCCTAAAGGTTTTCACTTTCACGGCATTTTCGTTCGATGCAACCGTATCAGCAATTTCCTTGTAAGAAAATCCCTGGAACCGGTTCAACTCAATCATTTCGCGGTATCCGGGCGGGAGTTTCGCCATCGCCTCCAGCAGAAAGTCGTACGACTCTTGAATCTCCATCTCCCTAACCGATTCCTCCCGGTCTTTTTCAGCCACATTCATTTCATCTTCCAGGGCAAAAAACTTTTTCGAGCCGTTGTAATAATCAACCAGCACATTACGTGCAATCCGGAAAAGCCAGTAGGCAAAAACCTTGTCTTCGCGCCAGCTGTGGCTGTATTTCAGTATTTTCAAAAAAACGTTTTGTGTGAGATCGCGGCTCGCTTCTACATCGTTCGTCATCCTGACAAAATACCCATATACTTTTTTATAGTTTCTGTCGTACAATATGCCCGCCGCCTGTTTGTTTCCCCGGGCAAGTTGTTTCATTAATATTTCGTCAGCAGGCCTTTCAGTCATCAATTGTCAATGTCTTTTGTCTTTTTCAAAATGTGTTAACTACATACAATACTTCCGAAAGTGGCGATTCGTTACACACCAAAAATATTTTTATGTAATTATGGTGAATTTAGAAACTTAACCACTATGGATTAAAAATCCATAAGTTAAAAATAAGCGAATGAAATTCGCAAGAAAAACCACTAAGTCACAAAGTACACAAAGAAAACTCCAGAATTAAATTCTTTAACTTCGTGCCTTGGTGTTCTTTGTGGTAATAAATTTAACACACACATTTATAGCAACTAAAATAACTGTAATAGAATTGTAGGGTTTTAACCATTAACTTGAAAATAAAAAAGCCGGCCCCACAAGGAACCGGCTTAAAAAATATTCTGATATATCTTAAAATTTTCTCACTTTGCCCGACCCGGCAACCGTTGCATCGATACTTGGATTTCCTCCGTAATAAATACTACCGGAACCTGCAATTCGGGCTGTAACCGAACCATTCGAATACACCTTGCAATTTCCGGAGCCAGATGTATGTGCAGTAACTTCCTCTGCTTCAAAATCCTCTCCATCGAAATTACCCGATCCCGAGATAGAAACGCCTAATTCATCGGCAACATTATCGCCACCAATGCTAATGTTTCCAGAGCCGGAGATGGAGGCTTTCACTTTTTCCGAATTCAGATCTTTAATATCAATATTTCCGCTTCCGCTAACAGCCATGTCAAGTATTCTTGTTTTCAATTCTTTGGCTAAAATGTCGCCGGAACCCGAAACGCTTAGTGCATCCACATCGGGTACTGAAATATAAATCTCAATTTTCCCCGGTTTATAATTTCGGAAAAATTTGGTTTTATTGGGAAAGCGGATAATTAAACGACGTCCCTTAACTTCGGTAATGATTTCCTCGAGGGTTGATGAACTGGCAACAATACGAACGCTCTGTTCATTGCCTTGTTCTAAATATAATTTGGCCGGAATATTCAGCGCAATCTCCGAAAATGTTGATACATTTCGTTTCTCTTCTTCTGCAACAGCCTTGTTAACTGAAAAAATTCCCACCAATAAAAGGCTTAATAATAAAATCCTTGTTTTCATGTGTTTAAAATTTTTGTTTACTCTGAATAAAAACAAAAATTTCCGCCCCATAGAACCGCTTCGCTTTCGCAGAAATTTTAATCATCCGCGAATGGTTCAATTTCGGATGCTGAAAATTTATGCTCATTTCATGTTAAATTATTTTCTGATTTCTAAAGTTCTGAAGTAATGACGGAGAAAGATGTGGAAAGTTGCATTGGGTATAAAAAAAAGTTGCACTTTTATCGCCTCAATTGGCAATTATGAGCAAAGAACACAGCATTCCGGTCCAGATCAGGTTTAACGATATTGATGTGATGGGGCACGTTTACAATGGGAAATACCAGGAGTTTTTCGACCTGGCCCGCATCAAATATTTCGAAGAAGTTTTAGGCAATCTGATTAGCTGGACTCATAAATCATTAATTATTGCGTCGATAAAAGTTGATTATTTGCAATCTACTTTCCTTGACGATGAGTTAAAAGTAGTAACTCATGTTACTTCGTTGGGAGAAAAGAGTCTTGAAATGACCCAGCATATTTATAAAAACGGACTACCAGAACCGACAGTGGTTGGCAAAACCGTAATGGTGTGTTTCGACATGCAAAAAAGAATTTCGGAAGTAATTCCTGATGTTTGGCGCGAAAAATTTATGGCTTTCGAACCCGGGCTAAATGTCAATAATCCCGTCGGGTAGATTCAGATTCAATATTTTATTTGTTTCATCAAACGAAAGTATAAAGTCCTCGTTAAACGGAATCAAAAGTTCTTCGCCCCTATAATTTACGGTTAAAACAATGTTCCCCGAGTAATCGTCAACCTGCTCAATGGGTCCAATTTCTCCCAGTTTTTCATCGCACAACATAAACCCAACCAGTAAATTTTCATTGTCTTCAGGAGAATCCACTATCTCGTCTTTGTAAAGGAAAGCAGAGCAACCGATCAGGCGTTTGGCATATTTTTCGGTATCCACCCAATCGAACTTAACAATGGCCGTTTTCGATGATTTGTAACGAAATCCTTCATCGGCAATAAAAAACGGGACGAGCAATCCTTCCAGTTCCACGAAAAAGCGCTCAGCTTCGTCCACCGAATATTCAAAATGTTCTTCAAATTCAAGAACAACTTCTCCATGCACTCCGTGTGTTTTTCTGAAGAATCCAATTTTTTCGCAATCGCTTTTAGGTATTGTTTCCATAATTCAAAAGTAAATCATTTTCCGCGGAAATAAAGGAACATGAAAAAAAGTTCCTGCAATTATCAGATCATTCCAGCCTTTCAATAATATAATAAGGTTTGATTAAAATGAATTGCATCGTAGCTACTAAGGTTAAGTATGAAGGACCTTTAAAACGGATGTATTTAACCTCGTTTCCTGGTAACACCTTCCACATTCCCGTAAGGCATAAAAAAACCACGTGCCTTTTGGCAAGTGGTTTTCTATAATAAGATGAGTTGTCTTTCTTAAGATTCCGCACCTTCTTCAGCCGGAGCTTCAGCTTCTCCTTCTGCTGGTTCTTCAACTGTTTCTTCTGCTTCGGTAGCAGCAGCTTCAGCCTCAGCAGCCAATTCTGCATTTTTAGCAGCAATTGCAGCAGCTCTGTCTTCTTTGATTTTAGTTTCAGCCTCAAGTTGTTTTTTAGCTTCGGCAGCAGCATCACCGGCCAAACGGTCGATTTTTGCTTGAATTTTAGCATCCTTTTCTGCCATCCAACTTTCTAAACGTTTTTCAGCTTCAGCTTCATCGAAAGCTCCTTTTTTAACACCACCCATCAGGTGTTTTTTGTACAATACACCTTTGTAAGACAAAATTGCTCTTACAGTGTCGGTTGGTTGTGCGCCTTTAACAAGCCAGTCGTAAGCTTTGTCAAAATCGAGATCGATAGTAGCAGGATCAGTGTTAGGATTGTACGAGCCAATTCTTTCAATGTACCTGCCATCTCGTGGCGCCCTGCTATCAGCTACTACAATGTGGTAGTATGCGTAGCGTTTGCGACCGTGTCGCGCTAATCTCATTTTTACTGGCATAATTCTATTTTTTAATTTTGAAAAATGTGGCGCAAAGATAGTATAAAAATCTGTTCCTGAAACTTTTGCGAAACTATTTTTAATATCTCGCAGAATATTAACTTTCGATAAAAAAAGGGAAACAAAACTGCATCCCTCCTCAACATCTTTTCATGCTATTATTGATAGCCTCGCTTGGAGTGAGGCTATCAATAGCGAATGTTTATCTTTTTACATACTGATTTTCGTAGTATTTCTGGTAATCGCCCGAAGTAACATTTTCGAGCCACTCGGTATTTTCAAGGTACCAGTCGATGGTTTTTTCAATGCCTTCTTCAAACTGAAGCGACGGTTCCCAACCCAGTTCATTTTTAATTTTTGTGGCATCGATAGCGTAACGCAAATCATGGCCGGCACGGTCTTTTACATAAGTAATCAGCTTTTCCGACTCGCCGACAGGGCGGCCGAGCTTTTCATCCATCTTTTTACACATCACTTTTATCAGAGCGATGTTGGTCCACTCGTTAAAACCGCCAATGTTATAGGTTTCGCCAATTACTCCTTTGTGGAAAATAACATCGATAGCGCGGGCATGATCGACAACCCAAAGCCAGTCGCGAATATTCTCTCCCTTTCCATAAACCGGAAGCGGCTTGTTATTCTTTATATTATGAATAAATAATGGGATCAGCTTTTCAGGAAACTGGAATGAACCATAATTGTTCGAGCAGTTTGAAATAACTGTCGGAACCCCAAAAGTATCGTTGTACGCACGCACAAAGTGATCGGAACTTGCTTTCGATGCCGAATACGGACTATGCGGATCGTATTTGGTTTCTTCGGTAAACATACCCTCATCGCCCAACGAACCATAAACCTCATCGGTTGAGATGTGGTAAAAACGTTTACCCTCAAAATTATCTTTCCAGATGTGTTTTGCAGCGTTCAGTAAATTAACCGTACCTATTACATTGGTAAATACAAATTCGGTTGGATTCGATATCGAACGGTCGACATGCGACTCGGCTGCCAGGTGAATAACCCCGTCGAACTGTTTTTCTTCAAACAACTTCTGTATGAATTCGCTGTCGACAATATCGCCTTTAACAAACTCATAATTAGGTTTATCCTCAATATCTTTCAGGTTAGCCAGATTTCCGGCATAAGTTAGTTTGTCGAGGTTTACAATTTTGTAATCGGGGTAGTTATTTACAAATAAACGAACTACGTGTGAGCCGATAAATCCGGCACCTCCTGTAATAAGTATTTTCTTCATTTTATTGATTTTCAATGAATATTTATTTACTGATTAAAAACGCGTTCCAACAGCAATGCCAAATTTAATAAAATCGGCGGTAACATCATCCTGTAAATGTTGACTTGTTACATTGAATAACGGACAACCATAAATGCGTCCGAACCAGCGCTCCGATTCGTGCCTGAAACCCAAAACAGGCGAAAGATATAATTCGGTATCAAATTCTTCTGCTTCGGGATTTTTTAATTTGCTTCTAAAAATGAATGTAGAACCAACTCCGGCTTCAATAAAAAAATATCTTTCTCCAAAATTACAGGTAAGTTGTAAAGGCACATTAAACGGCCAGTCTGATTGTGCAATTTTGGGTGTCCATCCTAATCCGAATTGCGAGATAATTTTGAATCGTTTATGCGTAAAAATGGTTTTCCCCACATTTGCAGAAGCTACTATGCCACTTCCACCTCCTTCCAAAGAGAGATATGTTTTAGCTTCCTGGCTTCTACAGAATAATGGTAAGAGAAAAATTAAGAGTGTTAAAAGTCGTAACATTTATGATGGTTTCCTCTTTTAACGAGGAAACCATCATAGTTATTATTTTATTCCTCTAACTCTTTTTTCCCAGTTCCAGGCAGAAAGCAAGGTTTCTTCGGTTCCTTTTTCGGCTTTCCATCCCAGTTCTTCGTTGGCAAAGGTAGTGTCGGCCCAAATCTTTTCGATATCACCGGCACGACGCCCTACAATTTTGTAGTTCAGTTTAACGCCTGTTGCTTTTTCAAAACCGTTCACGATTTCCAAAACAGAAAGTCCGTTACCGGTTCCCAGGTTAAAAATTTCGTAGCTTTTTTTGTTTTTGCCTTCCAGCAAACGTTCAATGGCAACTACGTGTGCTTTTGCCAGGTCAACTACGTTAATATAATCGCGAACAGCTGATCCGTCCACGGTATCGTAATCGTCTCCAAATACTTTTAGCTCGTCGCGCAAGCCGGCAGCTGTTTGTGTAATAAACGGCACCAGATTTTGAGGAACGCCCAGAGGAAGTTCTCCGATCAAAGCGGTTGGGTGCGCACCAATCGGGTTAAAATAACGCAATGCGATTCCTTTTAATTGAGGGAAAGCGGCGATGCTATCGCTCAAGATATCTTCATTAACACGTTTGGTATTTCCGTATGGTGATTCGGCATCTTTCCTTGGAGTTTCCTCGGTTACCGGCAAAACATCGGGCTGACCGTAAACGGTACACGATGATGAGAATACTATATTCGCTACATTGTATTTCAACTGGCAATCAATCAGGTTCATCAACGAAACCAGGTTGTTACGGTAATAAAGCAATGGTTTTTGTACTGATTCGCCCACTGCTTTCGAGGCTGCAAAGTGAATGATCGCCTCAATCCCGCTGTTCCTTGCAAAGAAATCATCGGTTTTTGCAGCATCCGACAAATCGAATTGTTCAAATGCCGGTTTAATGCCGGTAATTTTCTCAATATTGTCTAAAACATCAATGCTTGAATTCGACAGGTTGTCAACTATCACAACCTCATAGCCGGAGTTTTGCAACTCAACAACTGTATGAGAACCAATATATCCGGTTCCTCCTGTTACTAAAATCTTTTTTGCCATTTTTTTCGGTTTGAGCCGTAAAAGTAGAAAAAACATAGCATTGTATAAACATTAATACAGGTGATTACGGAAGCATTCCGGAAAACTTAATCTATAAAGGTGAACATCTGAAAGATGTTTCTTAATTTTACATCCTAAATTTTTATAAGTGAATTTTAAAAGATACCTATACGAACTTCTGTTGGAAAACGATACGGTTATTATTCCCGGTTTCGGAGCATTTATATCAGAATACAAACCTGCAGAAATTAATACAGAAACCGACGAAATAGCTCCTCCCTCGAAGGTTATTTCATTCAGCCAACAAATAAAAAACAACGATGGACTGTTAGTTGGGTACGTGGCTGAGAATTTAAATATTTCCCATTTCGATGCCTTGCTGCGTATTGAAAAGGAGCGCGAAGATATTCTCTACCAACTCGACAACGGGGAACAGGTACATTTTGAATCGATTGGCACTTTATTTTATACAGAACAACACACAATTGCCTTTACTCCTGAAGAATCGGAGAACCTGCTTCTTGATTCGTTCGGTCTGGAAACGACAAACATATCTGCCACAGAACCCGAAGAAGTAAAAGAAGAAGAAAAGGAAGAAATTCCCGCTGCTGTAATCCCGCCTGAAGAGACAGAGGAAGTTTCAGTCCCTGAAGAAGCTGAGGAACAAATTCAGGAAGAAGAAACTATTCAGGAAGAAGAAACGGTCTCTGATATTATTCCAGAGGAAAAACAGGAAGAAATAAAAGAAGAAGCAACAGAGGAAATACCAGCACCTGAACCGATTCCGGAACCCACATATTCTGTTACCCCAGTTCAGGAAGAAGAGAAAGAGAAGAAAAAAAGAGCCTGGATGTGGCTGCTCATTCTAATTCCTCTGATAGGTGTTTCGGTTTATATTTTTATGAACGGAGATAAAGGTAATTCAGATAAACCAAAAGCAGAGGAAAGTTCGATAGAAATAACTGAAGTGCCGGACACTCTGGTTGCCCAAGACACAATTCAGGCTGACAGTTCTGCTGTTCAGGCTCAGGATTCGGCAAAGATTGAAGAACCGGAACAGGACGCGGAGCAAGAAACAGAGGCTCAAACTCCGAAATATTATCTTATTGGAGGTAGCTTTTCTGTTGAAGAAAATGCCGACACTTACTTAAACGAATTAAAAGCTAAGGGAATCGACGCTTTCCATGCCGGACAGAAAGGCCGGTTTTACTGTATTGGAATTGCAGTTTTCAACACTTTTAGTGAAGCTGAAAAAGCACAACAAGAATACATGACTAATAATCCGGATATGGAACTGTGGATATGGCGAAAATAAATACCGTATTTTAATACCGGTTAAATCCGCAAATCTCGTCAACAGGTTTGCGGATTTTTTTTCGCTGTTTGTATCCATCAGGAGCATAACCCAGGGTAATTACCAGGCCAACCTTCCGGCTTTTGGGAATATGTAAAAGTTCCTGAATTTTCTTTTCGTTGAACCACCCGATCATACAGGTTCCCAGGTCCAGTTCGGTTGCCTGCAAACAAAAATGCTCGGCAGCAATACCAATATCGTACTGCGGATATTCCTGGTTTTTAATACCACCTCCAACTCGTGCAATCAGTTTTGCTTTTTCAATCACCAAAACAGCAATCACCGGAGCTTCCAAAGCAAACTTATTGAATGAAACCGTTTTGCTGAAAGTCGCTTTGGCAACTTCATTTTTTAAATCCGGTTCATCAACAATTATCAGTTTCCAGGGTTGAGAATTACATGCTGATGGCGCCAGATGGACAGCCTCTATCAACTTTTTTATTTTTTCTTCTTCGATCGACTGATTTTTATATTTTCTTACACTTTGACGCCGATTGATTAATTCGCTCAACAACATTGTTTTATATATTTTTTCTACTGTGATTATTTAATTATATTCACACCAAATTACAAACTCTTAACGTTATTCCTTAAATTCTTTATTATGAATATTGTATTCTGGATCATACAAATTTTACTTGCGGCTTTTTTTCTTACCGTTGGATCAATTAAAGTAGTACTTCCAAAAGCAAAGTTGAAAAAAGTTTTCGAATGGACTGATGATTCTTCAGAAAACAAAATTAAAATAATTGGAGCATTTGAAATTCTTGGGGCACTCGGCCTTTTTGTTCCGGGAGTTTATCCCCTGTCTGCTCTTATAATTCCCCTGGCAGCTACAGGACTTGCCATAATTATGGTGCTGGCAGCATTAACTCATTATAACCGGGGTGAAAAAAATGATATCGTGCTCAATGTTGTCGTCTTTCTATTCCTTTTGGTTATTATAGTTGGAAGATTATCATTTTAAGCAACTTCTATCTTACTGAAAACACAACAGTCTTTTTAATCACCCCATATTTTTTGTCTTTTCAGGCAAATTTGAAGAGGAATAAAACTATTCTGAAAGAGCAACGTAAAAAGTAAAACCTTTCGGGAATAAATTTTATTAACCTTTAAAAATTAATTATCATGCCTAACAGCGTTTATAAAATTATTGAACTGGTTGGAAGCAGCCCTGAATCCTGGGAAAAAGCAGCCGAAAATGCCATCACCTTGGCATCAAAATCATTACGCGATTTACGAATTGCCGAAGTTTGTGAAATGGATATGCACATAAACGAAGGCAAAATTGAAGCTTATCGTGTAAAACTAAAAGTTTCGTTTAAATACCAGGACTAATTCCGATACGGGCTGGACAAATATCTTCTGATAATTAAAGAGCTATTCTACATCTGAACTCTTATGCTGTCTTGTCCATCCCAGGTATAACCCCACTGGTTCATATATTCCTTACCGGGAAGAAAGTTGTCGTTTGTCTTTTTCAACAACTCGCGAAGCTGTTTTTCCAGGTCAGATTGAATAAATTTGTATTCATCCAAATCAACCAGGTTATTTATCTGATACGGATCTTCCAGATTATCGTACAGCAACCACGGGCCATTTAAATCGCGGGCGTAGGTATATCGTTTTGTTCTGACTCCACGATATTCCCGGCCTCCATTCGAATAATTCCATTGATGAAAAGGAACCGGACACTGAATGAGAACAGCCTTATCTACCGAGTCCTCTTCACCGGTTATTACTTTTGAATAATCAGAACCTTCAATCGACTCCGGAATTTCCAGACCGGATAAACCCAAAAGTGTAGGAAGAATATCAGGAGTATTTATTGGCATATCGATTTTGGTTTGTGCAGATCCAAGTTTTGCCGGATAACGAAGAAGAAACGGAACCATCAATGATTCATCCCAGGGCTTTTGTTTTTTGGTCATCCCGTGCGAGCGAAGCATATCGCCATGATCCGATGTAAAAACAATGATGGTATTCTCAGCAATCCCGGATTCATCAACGGTTTTTAATATTTCTTTCAAACAATCATCGAGAGCGGCAATATGTGCATAATAACCGGCAACTTCCTGTTTCGCAGTCTCAACCAGATCATCGGGAACATTTGGACGAAGATCAATATCTTCAGGAGAATACATCTTCCTGTATTTTTCGGGAGCTGTTTGATACGGGGCATGAGGAGGCCCCCACGAAAGCATCAATAAAAACGGGTTCTCCTCTTTCGATTTTTCATTGATATATCCTATTGCTGATTTTGTTTGTGCAATGGCATCATATTCTTCCCATTTTTTTCGCTCAGGCGAATCTTCGTAATAAAAAGAATTATTGTAATCGTGCGTACACTCCAAAACCTGCCAGAAATCGAACCCTTGCCGGCGTTCTTTCGGAATAAAACGCACACGGGCCTCACGCGAATTCTCTCCGGGCTCGTGACCGTTTAGATGCCATTTTCCGATATAGCCTGTTGAATAGCCCGCCTTTTTATAGATTTTTGCAATGGTTTTAGCCTCCGGATCAAGCGGCTTGTCGTTGTAGAATACGCCGGTCGTTAAAGGATACTGCCCGGTTAATAAACCAGCCCGGTATGGACAACAAACCGGACATCCTGAAACGGCATTGGTAAAAACCACACTTTCTTCAGAAAATTTATCTAAAGTCGGGGTATGAACCTGATTGTTCCCGTTATAACCAATGTCTTGAGCTCTCCACTGGTCGGCGAAGATGTAAATAATATTAGGCTTTTCTGGTTTCTCCTGATTACATGCAAAAAGAAATAACGACAGAATCAGAATAAAAAAAGGTTGAACTTGTTTCATTTTATTAGTTAGCTGGTATTTGTAACAAATATAATATGAAATTCAGAAAGTAACACGCACTGGAATAATCAGAAAATAAAACATAAAAAAAGCGGCCTCGATTAAGATGCCGCCGAAAATTCGATAGCCAAATAAACAGGATGGCTGATATTATATAGTGCTAACTGAACGGTAAAAAACAACTTTGCTTTCATGGCTTTGAAGCAGTTGCTAATATTATTACAAATGCTATGCCAAAAACAAATGCTTTTCAGATGCACGTTTTAACCCATTGACGAAATGGTTTTTACCAATAATGCAATTACATTTTCCACATTCTTATTGAACACCTTTAACACTTCTTCCCAGGTAACCGGATCCTCATCGGTTTTCCAGCAATCGTAATCGGTGCTTAATGCGATGGCCGCGTAAGGAATTTTCAATTCATTGGCCAGAATACATTCAGGTGCTATCGACATGTTTATAACATCGGCGCCCCAAAGCCTGAACATTTTCGACTCTGCGCGGGTAGAAAAACGGGGACCTTCAATGGTTATCACCGTGCCGGTTTTATGAGAACTAAGATTCAGGGCTTCAGCATTTTCTATCACTTTTTCGCGTAACGTGGCATCAAAAGGATCTGCCATTGGACTGTGATTCAATTGCCCATCGGCAAACTCTTCATGAAAAGTAACATTTCTTAAACGGGTAAAATCGATAAACTGATCGAGAATTACCAAATCGCCCCTTCCGATTTCTTCACGCAAACTTCCGCAGGCTGTTGTAACCAAAATGTGTGTACATCCCAGTTCTTTTATAGCCCATATATTGGCCCGATTATTTACCTGCGTGGGAGGAATGGAATGATCGCGTCCGTGGCGCGAAAAAATTGCCACATCAACACCACCAATTTTACCACATTTAAAATCGGACGAAGGATTTCCGTAAGGAGTTTCCACGTGCACTACTTCCGGATTTTTTAGAATGGACGGGTCTTCAAGACCTGAACCGCCAATGATTGCTATTTTTGCCATATTTTAAAAGACGGGAGACCGAAGACCGAAGTTTAATATTATCTCCGAATTCAAGCATCCCTGTTTATTTTTTGTTATACTTTTTTAAATTCAGAAAACAATTCCATAATACTTTCCTTATTTGCCTTACAAATTCCTCTTTCGGTAATAATTCCGGTTACCAGCCGCGCGGGAGTTACATCGAAACCATAATTTGCAGCCGTGCTTTTCTCCGGGATCAGGCGAACTGTTTGAATTCCATTTGCAGTCCACCCTTCAATCTCAGAGACCTCACTTGAATCTCGCTGTTCAATGGGGATTTCCTTCACACCGTCCTCCATCTCCCAGTCGAAGGTTGACGAAGGTAATGCGGCATAAAACGGCACATCATTATCTTTTGCTGCCAGGGCTTTTAAATAGGTTCCGATTTTATTTGCAACATCGCCGGTAACGGTTGTGCGGTCGCTGCCCACAATCACCAAATCAACCAAACCATGTTGCATCAAATGCCCGCCGGTATTATCCGGAATAACAGTGTGAGGAATACCTTCTTCTGCCAGTTCGAAAGCTGTTAAACGGGCACCCTGATTCCGAGGTCTGGTTTCGTCCACCCAAACATGAATCGGAATTCCTTTTAAATGGGCTTTATAAATAGGTGCTGTTGCCGTTCCCCAATCAATGCAAGCCAACCAACCGGCGTTACAATGAGTCAGCACATTTACCGGCTGATTTTTTTTTCGGTAAACATCTTTAATGAGTTGAACTCCAAATTCCCCAATTTTGTCTCCGAATTCTATTTCCTGCTCTTTTAATTTATGTGCTTTCTCAAGAGTTTTCTGAAGCAGTTGCTCATCATTCTCGTGATTCAAAATAAACGCAAGCATTTCTTCCACAGCAAAAGCAAGATTTACCGCAGTTGGACGCGACGATTTAAGATAATCTGCCTTCTCATTCAAATAATCAGCCAGGTTCTCATCTTTTCGTTTCAATAACGCCAGGTACATTCCATAAGCAGCGGTTACACCAATTAAAGGCGCCCCTCGAACCACCATTTCTTTAATCGCAAAGAATGCATCCTCCACCGTTTTCAGATCAAATATTTCGAACTGAAAAGGCAATTTTCGCTGATCGATCACCTGAACAATTTTTGAATCGCCCTCTTTAAGCCAGATAGTATGATAATGTTTCCCTTGAATCTTCATTCGATAAGCCGGAAATCAGAACTCGCGAACCGAAGTACTCTAAATTCCTTTTCCCTGATTTTAAGTTTAACATGAAATAAAAACCAATCTCTAATAATTGATTATTTTCGTTTGCTAAAATAATTAAAATGAAGATAGACCTCAATGGAATAAAGAATATCATTTTCGATTTGGGAAATGTTCTGCTTAATCTCGACTTTGATGCTTCCATAAAAGCTTTCCAGGAACTTGGTCTCGATAAGGCAGTGTTGGATCGTCAGCAGGCTTATGCCGACCCTGTTTTTTACAACCTGGAAGTTGGAAAAATTACCCCCGAATTCTTTCGAAAAAAAGCACGTGAAATTTTAAATAACCCGGATCTCAGTGATCAGCAAATCGACGATGCATGGTATGCCATGATTTTGGATATCCCGCCTCACAGAGTGGAAGCCGTTCAAAAGCTAAATAAAGATTACAACGTTTACCTTTTCAGCAACACGAATCAGATTCACATCGAACGCCTTCGAGATGAATTTATGGAGCAATATGGATTTGAATTCCCATCGTTATTTAAAGAAGCGTATTATTCACACGAGATTCACGACAGGAAGCCGGAACTCAGCTCATTTGAAAAAGTGATAGACCTGTCAGGAGTAGATCCCAACGAAAGTATTTTTATCGACGATTTGGAAAATAATATTATCGGCGCTCAAAAGGCAGGACTAAAAACTTTCTGGTTAAAAGAAGGCATGGAAATGACAGAACTATTTTAGAATGCGCACCTTTTTTATACGGATATCTTCAACCGGTCTCCAGCGTTTATCCGTTTCCACTTTTACGATTTTATCCACAACATCCATCCCCGAAGTTACCTCACCAAATACGGTATAAGTACCATCGAGATGTGGTGCGCCGCCGACAGTTTTATAAACCTGTCGCTGAGCTGCAGAAAATTTATAATTATTTTGTTCCTCAATCTCATCCAGCCCTTTATCGAAGTACTTGCGTCCCGAAACAATGTAAAACTGCGAACCGTCGGAGCGCCGGCGTTGATTTTCGGTATCAGGTTTTCGGGGCGAGCCGACCATCCCTCGTTTATGAAACAAGCCGGGAACAACATGAGCAGGAATGGTATATCCCGGTCCTTTCCAGCCGATACTTGCACCCGGTTCGGCGTAGCGTGTATCGGCAGCACCGCTCTGAATTCCAAAATCGGCAATCACACGATGAATCAGCAGGCTGTCGAAATAATGCTCTTTGGCCAGACGAATAAAATTGTCGCGATACTCTGGTGTTTCATTATAAAGTTTGATGGTAATATTTCCGGCATCGGTTTCCAGAACAAGACCTTTTATTCTTTTGTTTTCGGCTGCCACTTTTGCATTGGCAGAGATTTTTAGTTCTTCCAAAGCCCGCGCCGGTTCTTTTTTCCGTAACATTTCGGCAATATACATCGACGGGATGGCAAAACTCTGCATCTCGTAATTTACGGTTCCCGAATAGGCAATTCCTATAGCTTTTTTATTTGAAACAAATACGGGTGTTCCAAATTGCGACGGCCTTATTCTGTTTGTAATCCGATATAATTTTGTACCTCTTACCGATGCCAGGTTCAACACCTTTCCTGAAAAAAGCTGAAGCGTTTTTCCTGTTTTTGGAGCGATGTACATAGTTTTAGCAGTGTTTGGAGCCTGCCCCTGAAATAATTCTATGGGTTTGCGTTTAATACTGTCAACCTGCAGAATTATCAGATCATTAATACGATCGAAAGCTACAAATTGGGTTGAAATATATGTTTTGTTTTCATCGAAAGGCTGAACATGAACATTGGTAGCCTGGTTAACAAGCGAATACTTAGTAGCAACCAGATTCTCTCCTACAAAAAATCCCTGCCCCGATTCAAGAATACGGTTCCCGTCGTACGAATCAATTTTTACAATTGAAGAATGCACTTCCTCCCATTCGTCATCTTCTTGTTGCGTTTTGGCCTGCTGTTCCTTTTTTGGGGCTGCCGGTTCTGTTTTTTTCTCCTTTTTCCCGCAGCCTGCCAGCACAATTATTAAAATCAGTATATAAACGAAGCGGTACATTATTTTATAACGATTACTTTTATTTTTACATCGGTGTACGGACGGTTGTTTTTATCAGTTTTTAAAGCCGCAATTTTTTCGATGGTATCAAAACCCGAAATACATTCTCCAAAAATAGTGTACTTTCCATCCAGTTCAGGATATCCGCCAACAGTTGTATAAGATTCACGTTGTGCTTCAGTAAATTCCAAAGTTCCCGGATCTAAACTATACTCAGTTTCAATCTTAGCTTTTACGTCATTCGCAATTGCTCTGAACTCCTCAACCTTCTTTTCTTCCTTTAATTGTTTCAGCTGTGCCCTGATTTCCGGGGTCATATATTTCTGGATGATTTTCTTACGGATAGGATTATTTACGGCCATTTCCATGGTATCCAATGCACCCTCTGTATGAACACTTCCCTGTATAATGAAGAATTGCGATATATCGGACTGTTTAAACGGATTAACTTCATCGGGCTGCCGGGGTGCACAAAGCGAACCTTTTTTGTGAAAATAATGCGACAGGATCTCATCATCGACCGTTTTATCGGGATCGCCATATCCAATTCGTTTTCCCGGAGGTGCATTTCTCGAACTCTTCGAACCACCCTGGATAAGAAAATCCTTAATTACACGGTAAAAAAGCGTTCCGTCGTAATAACCTTCATTTGCCAGTTGAATAAAAGCATCGCGGTGTTTGGGCGTATCGTCAAACAATTTGAATTGCATGGATCCGAAATTGGTTGAAATTTCAACAATTCTTGATTGTCCCCTTCCTTCAAAAAAAATAATACATGTAAAAACAAATACCAGTAAAAAACGCATTATACTATTTTATCAATTCCACTTCCATTTTAATATCGGTTATTGGCCGATCGTTCTGGTCGGTTTCCACTGCGTCGATTTTGTCCAACACGTCCAAACCTTCCACTACTTCACCAAAAACTGTATATTCATTATCCAGCGAAGGATAACCTCCGATGGTTGTATAAGCTTCGCGCTGTTCGGGAGTAAATTTCACTTTATCCATGGTAGCCCAAACACTGTCCACTTCTTCCCTTAGTTCAGCAATACGGATATCAAAACCGACTTTGTCGTTATTAGCCCTGAACTGATCTAACTCCTCTTTTATTTCCGCTGCTTTTTCTTTCATCAGGGCGTTTCTTGCCCGGCTGTTCATTGCCATTTCCATGGTATCGAGTTTGCCCTCGGTATGAACAAATCCTTCAACAATGTAAAATTGCGACCCACTTGAACGCTTTTCAGGATTAGAAGGGCCACCTTTTCGTGCAGCTGCCAATGCTCCTTTTTTATGAAAATGATTTGGTAGAATTTCGGCAGGAATGGTGTACCCCGGACTTCCGCCACCTAAACGGGCACCGGGCTGTGCATTTTTCGAAGAAGGATCTCCGCCCTGAATCATAAAATCCTTTATCACCCTGTGAAAAAGCAAATCGTTGTAATATCCTTCTTCCACCAGTTTGATGAAATTCTTTTTATGCTCGGGTGTGTCGTTATACAATTTCAACTTAATATCACCCATTTCTGTTTTAATCAGCACCATTGTATCTCCATTCCCCTTTTCTGCATGTGTGCACGAAATTCCAACTCCTGTTATTACCAACAGTACCAAAACAATTAATTTCCTCATTCTTCTATTTTAATTATATTGAACCCGCCAAAATTACCGTAAAGATAAAAAGATGATAAAAATACTACCCAAATTGCTGATTTTGTTGCTGCTTTTTTCGTGCAACCATTCCAGTCAAAAACAAACCAGCGACGGATTTCAAGAAGAAAAAGAAATTCCTGTTTTAACTCCTCAGTTTTTCATTCCTGAAATATCCAGTAAGTTGCCAGAAAATTCGGGGATGATGGTTTACAACGATTTATTTTGGGGATTTAACGACAGCGGAGGAAAAAATCTCATCTACGGTTTTAACGAATCGGGGGAGGTGAAAAAAGAGATTGAATTGAAAGATGCAAGAAACAGGGATTGGGAATCGATAAGCCAGGATAAAAAAAATATTTATATTGGAGATTTTGGTAACAACCTGGGAACCCGCGAGAATTTATGCATTTATAAGATAAAAAAGAAAGACCTAAAAAAAGAGAAAGAACAGAAAGTTGAAATAAAAAGAATTGACTTTTCTTACGCCAGCCAAAAACGATTTATCTTCCCCGATCGGTCGACACCTTTTGATTGTGAAGCCATGGTTGCATTTGAAGGCAACCTCTATATTTTTAGTAAAAACTGGAAAAACTTTACCACCACTGTTTATAAAATTCCAACCCAAAAGGGCGAATACGAATTGCATCCGCTCGATACATTTAATGTAAACGGACTGATAACCGGTGCAGATATTAGCCCCGATAAGAAGCAACTTGCCCTGGTTGGATATAAAAACTACAAATCGTTTATCTGGCTTTTTACCAATTTTAAGGGGGATGATTTTTTTAAAGCCGAAAGTTGCTATTACAAGCTGGACAAAGTTGACGGATCGCAAACCGAAGGAATTTGCTACTATAACGATTCCACATTATTAGTTTCTTGTGAAAAATCAAGGGCATTTAAACAGCAGGTTTTTCTATTCAACTTAAATAAAAACGAACATGGAACACATTAGGATTAGTGATAAAATAAGGCTCGAAAAAATTAAGTTATCGATGGCGCCTCTAATATTCGAAACCATCGATCGAGACCGCGACTACCTGCAGGAATGGCTTCCGTTTGTTCATTACACCAATCAGGTATCCGACACTGAAATTTTTATTGAAAGCATTAGCGCAAATCATAATTCAAAAGACGATGTATTTAGCATTTGGTACACCGAAAAATTTGCAGGTTTAATTGGATTTAAGGATACCGACCGTGCTAACCGAAAAACAGAAATAGGTTACTGGCTGGCACGCGACATGCAGGGGAAAAGAATCATAACCTCATCGGTTGAAATCCTACTAAAATATGCTTTTCAAAAACTAAAAATGAACAGAATTCAAATTAAGGTTGCTGAAGGAAATTCAAAAAGCGAGGCGATTCCTACAAAACTGGGTTTTAAGTACGAAGGGTTGGAACGCGACGGAGAATTTAACAAAAATAAATACTTCAATCTTAAAATTTACAGCCTCCTGAAAAGCGAATGGAGATAGGCACTGCAACCCTTCTATTGTTTTCTTGTCGTTATGTTTAAGTGTTGTAAATTCTATAACAAAGTTAATTTTTGTAGAATAAGGGCTTAACTAATTTAGAATTTATATATTTGACCCGTAGATTCATATGTTCGAATTTATAAGCAATGAAAATGAAATTAGAAACAGAAACATTAGAAGAAAAGTCAATCCGAAGAAATCTGTACAGGGTACTTCGCAAAACAGGTGTTACGAAAGAGAACATCTGTCTCACTGCTTCGTTTATCGAGGACCTGAAATTTGACACAATTGACTGGACTATTTTTACTTATTACCTCGAACGGATATTCAATATTTCAATAAAAGATGAGGAAATAAGTAAATTCGGTAGTGTAAGCGACACACTACACTACCTTCGTGCAGAGCTCATTTATCTGAGTAATTAATTGCATAAACAAATAGAATAATAAAGACTTCTTTGAAAAAAGAGGTCTTTTTTTTTGAACATTATTGAACGATTAGTTGTAATTTATACCGATTTATTTAAAACATTACATTATGGAAAACCTTTCGGAACAAATTTATGGAATAGTAAGTGTATATGGCCCAAAATTAATTGGAGCAATTATCACACTGATTATTGGTATGTGGATCATATCTGTTCTCACGCGTGCACTTCGCAAACGATTTGAGAAACAGGATATGGAGCCCTCTCTTCGCGGATTTCTGAACAGTATGATCGGGATACTGCTAAAAACTTTGCTTTGGGTAAGTGTTATCGGCATGATGGGCGTTCAAATGACCTCGTTTATTGCTATACTCGGTGCTGCAGGTTTGGCTGTTGGAATGGCTCTGTCGGGCACACTTCAGAATTTTGCCGGCGGGGTGATGATACTTATTTTCAAACCTTTTAAAACCGGCGATTTTATTCAGGCTCAAGGTCATTCAGGAGTTGTTAACGAAATTCAGATTTTTAATACAATTTTAAAAACGCCCGATAACAAAACCATTATTATTCCTAACGCAGGTTTATCTTCCGGATCGATGATTAACTTTTCAACTGAATCGAAACGCAGGGTTGACCTTGTATTTGGAATTGGTTATGGCGACGATGTTGATAAAGCAAAAGATGTTCTAATGAAGCTGATAAAAGCCGACAAACGAATTTTGAACGAACCGGCCGAACCTTTTATCGCAGTTTCGGAATTGGCAGATAGTTCGGTTAATCTTGTTGTTCGTGTTTGGGCAGAGGCAGCAAACTACTGGGGAATTTATTTCGACCTGACAGAACAGGTTTACAAAACATTTGATAAAGAAGGACTTAACATTCCATTTCCACAAATGGATGTTCACGTTCAGAATACTTAAAAGCATTATTTCTAAATATTATAACATAAAAATGGCTTCCGCTAATACGGAAGCCATTTTTATGTTATACCCATTTTTAAAGGTTTCATCCTAAAATTTACTTACATCCATATCTGTTTTTTGAGCGTTCGCAATGAAATTCAAAATTTTTAATTGAATAAAAATTTTAGCGTTATTTTTGTATCGAAGAAACAATAACGAACCCTTTGCTATTGTAAACCCAAAAATGAATGACAAGCAAGACAAAAAAGCTAAGCTGAAGCCGGAAAAACCGGCTTTTTCTTTAATCAAACAAGTCTAATTTTTTCGCCCATCACCTCAATTACATCACCTTTTACCAGCTTTGCTCTTTTTCTGAACTCAGGTTCACCATTTCTGATAACTTCTCCATCCTCCACAATAATTTTGGCATGGCCCCCGGTTTGTGCAATTCGGAGCAGTTTTAACAGTTTTACCAACTCGATGTACTCTGTGTTAAGCGAAAATTCACGCATTACAATCCAAGTTTTGATTTAATATTTTGTGGAATTGCATCTTTATGTACCAAAATTCCGATGGTTTTTAAACGGACATAATCCTCAGTCATGTGCAGATAGCCACCATACTCATTGCTGTCAGATCCCCACGAATTTTTTGTATAAAAACAGTCTTTTCCTGCTGCATCTTTCGATAAACCAACCATGTGCATCAGGTGATCGTCGGTGGTAGTACGATCGTAAAATGTTTTTTGATGTAGTTCCTGGTCTACTTTACCAACTTGTTTTTCTGGCACATCAGCTTTTCCGTTTTTATGAACAAAAGTCTTTTCGCTGGTATCGCCGTCCCAGGCAATACTAAATCCATTATTAATGGCATATTTCATTACCTCGACCAACTCATCCATGGGAAGATTATAATACAGTGAATGAGCCCAGTTATCAGGCACTTCAACTACACATTGTTTATAAAAAGGGTGGTGACTGAACGAAGTTAACTCAATGTAATCATCGGGATTTAGCTGATATTTTTTGCACAATTCCTGCGCTGTAAGTTTTTTACCATCTTCAGTCTCTGCTTTCTCGGGCAGTTTGCCCAATTCCTTTTTTAGAATGGGTTTAAAACTGCCCAAATCAGATGCATCAATTTTTCCTCTTTTCTTCTCATTCAGTTCGTCTAAATTTTCCTTTAATTCTTTAATCAGTTCAGAGTGATTGTATTTCCCGTCTTTTTGCTTACCTGGGAAAGCATCATACAACATCACACCTTGTTCGCGCATTATTTTAAGCACATCGTGCGACAAACTGCCTTCTCCAAAATTGTTTTTTCCATGATAAAGCAAATACTGGAAAGCCTTGTTTTTATAGTTATAATAGACAAAAAACATTTCTGAAAGATTGGTTTCAGGAAATCCTTTACGCATTATTTCCGATTCTAAAAAACTGGTAGTTGCAAAACTCCAGCAGGTTCCGGTTCGGCCCTGGCTGATAACCGGAGTATGTTTAACCTCTTTTACGATGGTAAATTCTTCTTTTTCTCCTTCGGCATAAACAGCCGAAACAAAGAACACATATGCAAAAAGCAGTGATAATAACTTCATGTTTCTATAAATTTTTTAATTCTTCCTTCAATTTTTTTGTCAGGCTTTCAACAATTATTTCGTACGAATCGTCGATCATTTCCCTGATCACTTTTACCGGAACCGTTCCATCCAGTTCGATGGTATTCCAGTGTTCTTTATTTAAGTGATATCCTTCGTAAATAGCCGGATAATGTGCCCGCAGCTCAATATTTTTATCCGGATCATTTTTTAAACTTACCCTAAAATCATCCAGTCCTAAAAGGCAAAACATTTTGTTCATTACCTTAAAAACCAGGGTAGTTTCGTCGAAAGGAAAACTCTCTGTAACTCCTTTCCTTGTGAGACAATACTCTCTGACTTCTTCAATGTTCATGCTGAAAAGTTTAGGCGCTTAAAAATAAGAGATTCGCCGTGAAATAAAAATGATGTTCTGATTAAAATTAAAAAAAGGAATTCACTACTATTTGTTCACCCCTCTGTCTCACACGTTCGACATCTCCCCTTGTGGTGAGAATTAAAGAAAGGAGAGTTTCGAAGAGATAATATTTCTCCATAAAACTTCACATTGTTGGATAAAACGCATCTTTAAAATGTTCCAACTCGTGACCCTGTTCAAAAAATATGACTGTTATAACATCAAACCGGGTGTCGAGTTCTATTTCGTGTTCGATAATATAAGCATCGGCTGCCTCTACAATGCGTTTTATTTTTGTATTAGTAACCGCTTCCGACGGATGCTCGTAACGCAAACCCGATCGGGCTTTCACCTCAACTATCACCAGTTCATCGCCATCCTGCGCCACAATATCCAACTCCAAATGACCATGATACCATTTGGTTGCCCTGATTTCGTATCCCAGTTTTCGGAGATAATCCTGAGCCAATCCTTCTGCAATATCACCCAGTTCGCGTGTAGATACCATATTAGTTGAAAGTTTAAGGTTTAATGTTGAAAGTATAAATTTGTGTGTTTAAATTCAATCTACACCAATCTTAAAATAGTGCTTTCTTTTGCAACCTCCATTTCCCATTCTTTACCAAAAACCAGCGCCAGATTTTTTTTATCATGTCCTCCCGGGAAGCCATAACAAACAGGATAATTACGATCTTGTACAGCCTTGAGAATAATTTCGTGAACAGTCTGTCCAAATGGTGATTCATTATCTTTCATATCGGTAAAATCACCTAAAATCAAACCAGCCAAATTATCGAGCTTTCCGCTAAGTTTCAATTGATGAACCATTCGGTCGGTGTGATAAAGAAATTCATCAATATCTTCAAGAAACAAAATCTTCCCTTCCGTATCAATATCGTAATTCGTGCCATGCAAACTGGTTACAATTGAAAGATTACCTCCCACTATTTCAGCTTTTACACTACCTACCCTATCATATTCAGTTGCATCTACCTGGTACTCGATTCCCTGACCGGTAATCAGTTTCATCATAGAAGTCAGGTCTTCAGTGGGATTCCCCTCCTTGTCGAAAAAATAACGCGGCATAACACCATGAAGTGTAGGAACCTGGTGGTTATTCAAACAGCAATGAAGAATAGTAATATCGCTAAATCCTACCAGCCATTTCGGGTTTTCAAGGAAATTAGTAAAATCAAGGCGATCAACAATCCGAACGGTCCCATAACCTCCTCTTGAACAAATAACAGCATCGCAATCCGAATCATCCAAAGCTTCCTGAACATCAAACAAACGCTGCTCATCGGTTCCGGCAAACTGAAAATGCCTGGCAAAAACATGTTTCCCTAGTTTTACAATATATCCTTGTTCTTCAAGCCATTTTACAGCAGGCAAAACGTGTTTTTCTTCAATTTTCCCGGCAGGAGACACAATACGGATTGTTGAGCCGGACTGTAACGGAGATGGTTCGATCATTGCTTTTCTTTTAATTCAAAGTTAATTCTATTTCAGCAGAAAAATACTGATTCATGTCGTCACGCTCATTTAACGTTTTCCAGATGGTGGAAATGGATCGTTTTGGCATGTCGTTAAAAATGGTTTTGCCCTGGTATTCAACCCTGACTTTTTTATCCAGGTCGAGCATTCTATCGTTCAGTCGAATTATCAAATCACTCACAAGCTCAGCTTTTTCAATCGTAATTGTTTGATTCTGGATACTTGCCACCACTTCAGCATCTTTCACTGCTTTTTCCTTTGGCACAGCCAGCCAGTAAAAACGATCGTGCGTAACGCCACTTTGTTTCCAAACCACTTTCTCGGGATAAGGATTACGACTGAACTGCCCCATCCAGTTAAACGCGGCGGTATCTTTATGTTCCATCCAATGTCCCATTCCTTCGTACAAATCCACTTTATGCACATATCCGTTTGGATCGCTTTTTTGCAAATCATCCAGTTTCTTGCCCCACTCCGCTGCAATTTTATTTCGGTGGTAAGCGCCATCATCAGCCCCCATCTGAATGGCAAAAGGCAGGTTCCGCAATCCGAGAGGAGAAGCATCGTTCGGGTGTCCGGCCATCATTGCAGCAGCTGCCAGCCAGTCTGCCATGCGCGGCGCAAGCTGGTAAGTTCCGTCACCACCTGCCGAATATCCGGTAAGGGAAATCCTGTTGGTGTTAATATTTTCGAAGGCATCGGCCAGCTGAATAAAAAGTGCAAAAAAATCATCAATATGATCCTGATGCCAAAGGTTCCAGGTATTGGTTGGCGCACGCGGAGCCATGTAAATACCTTCGGCCGGTTCGTACAGCTTTTTCTGATTCTCCCATTGCTGGTCGTTAACTTCTACCGGAGAATTGCCGCCTCCGTGCATCGAAATATATAAACTCCAGCCCTCAGGTGGCTTTTCTCCAAACTTTTTGTATTTGAATTTTAGCTGATAATCTCCCAGAACCAGCGTTTCGTTTTGCCACTGATTTTTGTACTTCTCTTTCAGTTCTGAATTTAAATAATTACTGATTAAATCTGCAGCCAGATCACTTTCCTGTGCTGAAACAGATTTGTTTAATTCGGCAATCATTTCCGGATTTTCAACCAATAATGTTTTTAGTGATTGAATTTCTTTTGAATTCTCAGGCGAATTGTTTTTGCAGGCAAAAAATACGATTGCCACAATTGCCAATAAACTAAACCGTTTTAAAATCTTCATCTTCATTATCTAATCTTTTATGCGGATAAAATATCGAATAACTCTTCTACATCTTCAACAAAATAGTCGGCACCGGCATTTCGCAAGTCTTCTTCCTTGCCAAAACCATACCCAACGGCGATGGTTGAAATCCCGTTTTCTTTTCCTCCTTCAATATCGTAAATGGTATCGCCAACCATTACAATTTTTTCAGAAGGGAAAAGCTGCTGCGAGGTAAGAATATCTGAAACCAACTGTATTTTTGTAGCTTTTTTTGCATGATAATCAGCTCCCAAAAGCTGAAGAATATAGCGATCTATCTCAAAATGCTGTACAATTTTTTGGCCAAATTTTTCCAGCTTCGAAGTGGCAATAAACATCTGCTTTCCCATGTAATCTAGTTCGGCCAGCATTTCCATAATCCCGTCGTAAGGATCGTTTTCGTGCCAGCCATTTTCAGCATAGTATTCCCGAAAATATTCAACCGCCAGTTTGGTATCCCGTTCATTCATTCCGAACTGACTACTAAAACCCCATTGCAACGGAGGACCGATAAAACGTTCCAAAATATCTTCCTCATAACCGTCAACCTGCATTCTATTCAGCGCATATTTTAATGAGTTCTTTATTCCCTGCGTATTATCGGTAAGTGTTCCGTCGAGATCGAATATGATGTGGGTAAATTGTGCCATTTTCCAAAATTTATGCGAAGGTAACACTTTTCAAAATTTCAAAAGTCAATTTTCAGATTACAAACCTTGTTCCCGATTTTGACCTTTGACACCTATTATTTGGTGCCTGAATTTTGTTATCTTTGCAGCCCTAAAATAAGTTAAAGAAGGAATCGTCAGAAATGATAAAATTCGAGGCGTAAGAAATTTTAAAACCGGAGTCTACTGAAGTAAATGAGGATTTTAAAATTTTGAAACAACGAAGAAGCTTGTATTTATCGCGATTCCGCCAAAATAGAATTATGAGTAAGTTCAAACGTACGCTAATTACAACAGCACTGCCTTATGCCAACGGCCCGATTCACATTGGTCACCTTGCCGGAGTTTATGTTCCAGCCGATATTTATGCACGTTACCTTCGCCTGAAAAACGAAGATGTAATTATGATTGGCGGCTCCGACGAACACGGAGTACCAATTACCTTAAAGGCTAAAAACGAAGGCATTACACCGCAGGATGTGGTAGATAAATTTCACGGAATAATTAAAAATTCTTTCGAGAAATTCGGAATTTCGTTTGATGTTTACTCACGTACGAGTGCACCCATTCACCACGAAACAGCTTCAGAGTTTTTCAAAAAACTGTACGACGAAGGTAAATTTATTGAGAAAACATCGGAGCAATATTACGACGAAGCCAACAAGCAATTCCTGGCCGACCGTTACATTATTGGAACCTGTCCGAAATGTGGTTTCGAAAAAGCATACGGCGATCAGTGCGAAAGCTGTGGAACTTCGTTAAGCCCGACAGAATTGATTAATCCAACTTCAACTATCAGCGGAAACCAGCCGGTTTTAAAAGAAACCAAACACTGGTATCTGCCACTCGATCAGTACGAACCATGGTTGAAGGAATGGATTTTGGAAGGGCATAAAGAATGGAAAACCAATGTTTACGGTCAGTGTAAATCGTGGATCGACAGCGGCCTGCAACCACGTGCCGTAACACGCGACCTCGACTGGGGTGTCCCGGTTCCGGTTGAAGGTGTCGACGGCAAAGTGCTTTACGTTTGGTTCGACGCTCCTATCGGTTACATTTCGGCAACGAAAGAACTTACCGAAGACTGGGAAACTTACTGGAAAGATCCGGAGACAAGAATGTTGCACTTTATTGGGAAAGACAATATTGTTTTCCACTGCATTATTTTCCCGAGTATGTTGAAAGCTGAAGGCACTTACAACCTGCCCGAAAACGTACCGGCCAACGAGTTCCTGAATCTGGAGAACGATAAAATTTCAACATCAAGAAACTGGGCAGTTTGGCTGCACGAATATTTGGAAGATTTCCCCGGAAAAGAGGATGTATTAAAATACGTTCTTACAGCAAACGCACCTGAAACAAAAGACAATGATTTTACCTGGAAAGATTTCCAGAACCGCAATAACAACGAGTTGGTAGCAGTACTCGGAAACTTTGTAAACCGTGCACTGGTTCTTACCAATAAATATTACGAAGGCGTAGTTCCGGAACGCGGCGAACTTACCGATTACGACAAAGAAGCTTTAACTGAAATTTCAAAAATTAAAGCTGAGGTTGAAAAGAGTATTGATAGTTTCCGTATTCGCGAGTCGCTGAAAAATGCAATGGACCTGGCACGTTTGGGAAATAAATACCTGGCCGACGAAGAACCTTGGAAGGTTGTAAAAACAGATGCCGAACGGGTTAAAACCATCATGAATATATGTTTGCAGATTACGGCAAATCTCACCATTTGCCTGGAGCCTTTCCTTCCATTCAGCATGGATAAACTACGAGGCTTCCTGAACCTTGAAAAAATGGATTGGGAAAAATTAGGTGAGACTGATTTGTTGCCAACCGGACACAAAGTGAACAAGCCGGAATTGCTTTTCGAAAAAATTGAAGACAAAGTAATTGAAGCACAGTTGCAAAAACTGGCCGATACGAAAAAAGCCAACGAAATGGCCACCGCAAAAGCAGCACCTGCAAAAGACAACATCGAATTCGACGATTTTGCAAAAATGGATGTTCGTGCCGGAACCGTGATCGAATGCGAAAAAGTGGCCAAAACCAAAAAGCTGCTGAAACTCAAAATTGATACCGGAATAGACGAAAGAACAGTTGTTTCGGGAATTGCAGAATACTACCAGCCGGAAGAATTAATAGGAAAACAGGTTTCAATTTTGGTAAATCTGGCACCGAAAAAACTACGCGGTATTGAATCTCAGGGAATGATTCTGTGTGCTGAAAATGCCGATGGTTCGTTGTCGATCGTCTCTCCGGATAAAGCAGTTAAAAACGGATCGGAAATACGATAGATCTCAAAAACCTTGTTCAGGCTAGTCCTCCTTTTTTAAAGGAGGTGGACCGCCGACTGGCGGTTCTGTAAGGATTTTAAACAATCCCCCTTTTATTCCCCCTTCGCCAAGGGGGACGAGGGAAAAAATACAAGTACCAACACTGCGTTGGTGCTTTTCCGTAAGTTGCAGTACTGCTTAACGCGGATCGGTAACTTACTCAACATATATAACCGTCTTTGTACTCAAAGGCGGTTTTTTAATTATCCTCCAACTCAAACAACTCCTCCACCGACAAATTAAAATACTTTGCCAAAAGCATGGCTGTTTGAACCGATGGAACAAACTTATTTTTTTCGATAGCATGAATTGTTTGCCGCGAAACGCCAATGGCACTGGCCACATCTTCCTGCGTTTTATCGAGCATTACCCGGTGAAATTTCAGCTTGTTCTTCATTTTATCCCTCCAGAATTACACTTCTTTTTACAGCTCGCACAATCAAATAAACCAACATTTGCAAAAGAAGTACATAGGCAGGACTAACCTTGATATCCGAATTTATAATATATGCAAAAAAGAGCACTCCTATGGTAAGAATAAGAACGATAAAAGCGGATTCATAGCGAAGTTTCTGAGCAAATTCATCTTCTGTTTTATTCTTCGATAAAATATACAACAACAAACCCGACAAAATTAAATAATCGCATGATTGAGAAAGAATATCAGGCATGATCGACTCAAAGTTATCGACAGGCGGTTTGCCCGTAATACCATCCATAAATCCTCTGCGAAAATCATCAAAGCCAAAAACAATTGATAAGAGGATCAAACCTAGTCCAATCCATTTAAAATAATGTGGTAATAATTTCATTGTTTAAGTTTTATGTTTCAAGTATTAATTTTCGTTTAACCGATCTTAAAATCAGATAAAAAAACATCTGACTACTTATTAAAAATGAAGGTTCAATTTTAATATCAGGGCGAAGGATGTATACAACAAGAATAATTAAGATTGATAAAGCAAGGACTATAAATGCTGATTCATACCTTAGTTTCTGAGCAAATTCATCTTCCGTTTTATTTTTCGAAAGGATATACAATAACAAACCAATAAGCATAGTAAAATCTAAAACATGCAACACTTTCTCAGGAAAAAACGGTTGAATTTCACACTCCACAGACTCACCCCATGCAATTTCCATTCCTTCAATAAAGTCCTTGCTCCCGATGCCGCCTATTAAGCCCAAGAATAAACCTCCTAAAAAAATGACTAGTCCGATCCATTTAAAATAGTGTGGCAATAATTTCATAGTTTGAAAAGTTATATTTACATGACAAATGTAAAATATAATTTACAAATGACAAATAAAATAGAAATTGTTTTTTTTATCAGAATCTGTATCTTTAGACTCACCGAGAACTTAAACCAGCAGATATGAAGAACCTGTTTTTCTTTTTGTTTCTGATTGCCCTGTATGCCTGCACACAAACCGAAAAACCAAAAGATTATCCAATTCAGCCCGTTTCGACGCAAAATGTGGAACTGACCGACAATTTCTGGAGTAAAAGAATTCAAACAAATACGGAAGTTACCATTCCATACTGCTTTCAAAAATGTGAAGAAACCCACCGTATTTCAAACTTTGCCGTTGCAGGCGGTTTGGTTGAAGGCACCTTTGAAGGCATCAGGTTTAACGATTCGGATGTGTTTAAAATAATGGAAGGAGCTGCATACTCGCTTCAACAAAATTACGACCCTAAACTGGATAAATACCTGGACGATTTGATTACAAAAATTGCCGCTGCCCAGGAAGACGACGGTTATTTATACACCATACGTACCATTAAAGGAGATTCAGCAATGACTAACCGCGAAGGCAAAGAACGCTGGAGCGCGGTACGGAATAACAGTCACGAACTGTACAATATGGGACACATGTACGAGGCAGCAGTGGCACATTACAACGCAACCGGCAAAACCAACTTTCTGGATGTTGCAATCAAAAATGCCGACCTGATTAATTCGGTTTACGGTCCGGAAAAACGCCACGATGCTCCCGGTCACCAGGAAATAGAAATCGGGCTGGCAAAATTATATCGTGTTACAGGCGAAAAGAAATACCTCGATCTGGCGAAATTTTTCCTTGATGAACGCGGAAAATCTGACGAACGAGATCATAACAGTCAGGATCAGAGGAAAAACGGATCGTACTGGCAGGACCACAAACCGGTAACAGAACAGGATGAAGCTGTTGGACATGCAGTCAGGGCGACTTACATGTACTCAGGAATGGCTGATGTTGCTGCACTCACAGGCAATAAAGCATACATCGATGCCATTCACAAAATATGGGAAAATGTAGTTGGAAAAAAATTCTACATCACCGGAGGAATCGGGGCTAAATATGATGGTGAAGCTTTTGGTGAAAACTACGAACTGCCAAACCATGCTTATAACGAAACCTGTGCCGCCATCGCCAATGTTTTCTGGAATCAACGAATGTTTTTAATGAGTGGCGAAAGTAAATATATCGATGTGTTGGAGCGCACACTTTATAACGGAATGCTTTCCGGAATTTCGTTCGAAGGAAACACATTTTTTTATCCCAACGTATTGGAATTCGATGGAAAAGATCCATTTAACCAGGGAGCAACAGAACGCAAACCGTGGTTCAATTGCTCGTGCTGCCCGTCGAATATTTCGAGGTTTATTCCGGCAGTACCAAACTATATTTATGCTCAATCCGGCGACGATATTTATGCCAACCTTTTTATGGCAAGCAAAACAAATTTCAACGTGCAGGAACAGGAATTCACCATTGAACAGCAAACTAAATATCCCTGGGAAGGAAACATAAAATTCAAAATTACAACTTCCAACCCGGTTAATTTCACACTTAAAATCCGGGTTCCCGGATGGGCACAAAACAGTCCGGTACCAAGCGATTTATATTCATATATTGAAGAAAAAGAAAACAAAGTTCATTTGCTGGTAAACAATAAAAAAGAAAGCTATGAAATAAAAAATGGTTATATCGCCTTACACAAAAGCTGGACAGACAGCGACATGGTAGAACTGGTAATTCCTATGTATGCCCGAAAAGTTATTCCGAACGAAAACGTAAAAGAAATAGCCGGGAAAGTTGCAATCGAACGCGGTCCAATAGTTTATTGTGCCGAACAGGTTGATAATCCTGGTGGTGTTCTTTCGCAAAAAGTTTCAAAGGCTGACACCTTTAAAGCAAGTTACATCCCTGATGAACTCAATGGCGTTGTAACCTTAAAATCCGACAACGATTTAGTCCTGATTCCGTATTATGCGTGGAGTCATCGTGGTGTTGGAGAAATGGAGGTATGGTTTCAGTTAAACAATTAAACAATAACAAAAAGCAGAACCAGAAGGATTAATAGCATCATTAATACAAACTGATTTCTTACGAAAAGTCCAAGCAGAATAAGCACCTCAACTTCTTCGCAACATGAAGTAGAAAGTTCGATGGTTCCTTTGTCTTTTGTAATAAATTCGTGCGAAGTAAAAGTAATAATCTCTTGCCCGTTATATTTCCAGCTCCAGCGCGACTGCCAGAAATTTTTAATCTCAAGTTCAAAGCGTTTTCCGTTGAGAACCACATCGCTGCGCGGATTAAAAATATTCACCATTACCATACCCAGTAACGATTGACTGTTGCCATCGTATATCTCTAATTTTGAAAGAAAAAACTCGCGGTTGAGAGTAAAAAACTTACCGTTAATAAAGGCCTGTGCTTTTGAGCTCAACATGCTTTCCCAATCAATTTTCCCTATCTGCTCGGTTCCCTGCCTGATTTCAAGCTTCGACCCAAATATTTCCTTCGTCCAATTAAGCTTTTCCATCATTTTCCATGATTCTTAGAAGATGCAATTTATGAAAATTAGCACGAATAAATAAAGGCCGTTTACCAACTCTGAGCGATTTTAGAAATTTTAACAAAAACCCGGTTAAGCTATCGAAATGTTCTAATCCATATATTTCCTGAATTCTTTATGGCTCCGAACAACTTTTACATTACGAGGAAGAGCGGGACTATGCGTGTTTACCTGGTGCCCAGTAATAAAAATCTTCTGTTTCTGAAAAATGGATTTCAGATTTTGGAGATATTCTTCGAGCTCCGTTTTGGATATGGCATTTACGAATGATGTAAATATATACTTAACATTAACTTTTTGCTGTACTTTATTCAGGTCTTCCAACGGCACCGATTGCCCCAAATAAAGAACATTGTACTTTAATTTCCGGGCAATAAAGGAATAAAACAATAATCCCAGTTCATGAAGTTCATTTTCAGGAAGAAAAAATAAAATGCTCGCTCCTTCGTAATTTGGCTCAAGCTGATCGATGGCTACGATTAATTTTTGCCGGAAAAGATGAGAAACATAATGTTCCTGTGCCGGAAAAACAGAACCAGCCTGCCAGTATGTTCCCACTTTTTCAAATAACTGAAAGAAAACAGAATAACATGCATCTTCAAAATCATATTTAGAAAAAATCTCATTCAACAGGCTTTCGAAACCTGCATTATCCAGGTTTATCATCAATAATAAAAGCCTGTTTACATAATCGGAGTCAGAAGTTTGGGCCTCCGATATTTTTAAAACCGCATCAGTTATCAAATCTTGATCCCAGCCTGCTATCTTCGATATTTTATATCCGTTTTTAGTTAAAAAGCTTACGTTCAACAGCTTTTTCAAATCTTCATCCGAATAATACCGAATATTTGTATCAGTCCTTTCCGGGTTGAGCAAATCGTAACGCTTTTCCCAGATCCGAATTGTATGCATCTTCACACCTGAAAGCACCTCTAAATCTTTTATCGAATATCCTTCCTGCTTCATTCTTCAGATAAAATTATCTTTTGTTAAAAATAACGAATCTATTTTCTTACGGCAAATTTCTGCTCCATTACAAGCATTGACAAAAAAGCAGAAAAAACGATGAGAATCCCATTCCGGAATTCTCAACGTATAATACAAGTAACTTGTCATGGTCTTATTTCTGTTTTGTCATGGCGTTTCAAAATCAGATTAATTATTGCAACCTGCTGATTTTTCTTTGGGAAGTAACACTTTGTCGATGACATGAATAACTCCGTTTTTACCGGAAATATCGGCGGCAATAACTTTACTATCGTTAATTTTTACACCATCCGATAAATCTACATTAATTGTTTTACCGTTTAGAGTTTCCACGGAAGTATTTGATAAATCGCTCGACATAACCCTACCCGAAACTACATGGTAAGTTAAAATAGGCGCAAGTTGTTCTGCTGTCAAATCACTTACTCCGCTTACTCCTAAATCTTTAAACAGGGAAGTAAATGCATCGTTTGTTGGTGCAAATACGGTAAATGGACCGTCGGCACTTAGGGCTCCGACTAAATCAGCTTTGGCTACAGCTTCAACCAAAATGGAGAAATCAGGATTTGAAACCGCAATTTCCACTACTGATGACGACGAAGTATCGCCACTCTTTTTTGCTTCTGAATTAAAGCTTAATCCGAATAATAATACTGCTACTAAAGAAACCGAAAAAAATTGTTTTACTGTTTTCATCTTGATAAATTTTAATGATTTATAGTTTAAAAAATAATTTACTTTTTAGCGAAGTCAGAGCCTCGTTTAACGCAAGACCCTGACAAAGTCCCCTCTCATTATTCCGGGATCAACACTTTATCAATTACATGAACTACTCCGTTGGCTCCCTGAATATCTGCTGCAACCACATTACTATCGTTAATTTTTACACCCGACGAAAGATCTACATTCAGATCACTCCCTCCGTTTAAAGTTTCTACTTCTCCACTTGCCAAATCAGTTGACAAAACATTTCCTGACACCACGTGATAGGTTAGGATTGGGATCAGCTGTTCGGCAGTAAGATCATCAATTCCTGAGATTCCCAGAGAGGCAAACAAAGCATCGAAAGCGTCGTTGGTTGGAGCAAATACTGTGAACGGTCCGTCGCCACTTAATGCATCTACCAGTCCGGCTTTGACAACCGCACTAACCAGGGTACTGAAATTTTCGTTATCATTGGCAATATTTACAACCGATGGAGGAAGAATAACTTTATCAACCACGTGAATCACGCCGTTATCCGCTTCAACATCAGCTGCAGTTACCATTGTGCCGGCGTTAATGCTTACACCTTCACCAACCTCGATGTACATCGACAAATGGTTATCTTCGAATGTTAACATTGTTGGGAAATAACCAGTTACCAGGTCTGTTGACATAGCTTTGCTGCCAATCACATGGTACAACAAAATATCGGTTAAAGTTTCCACCGGAATATCATCAAGACTGCTTAATCCCAAATCAGCAAGAAGCGCTGTAAATGCATCATCAGTAGGTGCAAAAACCGTTATGTTTTGTTCTGTACCTAAATAATCTGCCAGACCTGCTTTTTGAGCAGCCTGAATCAATACATTAAAAGAACCTGCTTTCGCAGCAACATCTACAATTGTTTGTTCCGTTTCCATTTCCTGTATAGGGTCTTCATCATCATTACAGGATGTTAGTAAAAGTGTTCCTACTGTTAGAACAAATAGCAGAATCAGGTTAAAACCTGATGTCGTCTTTTTAAATAAGTTTTCTGTTTTCATAATTGTGATTTTTAATGGCAAATAACTTTTCTGTTTTCGTTTTCTGAAATTGTTTACTTGTTTTCATTCTGTTTAACGTTAACTAATACAAGTCTAAACAGTTTTTGTTTATTTTTTTATATATTTTTTTAAACGAGATGAATAGATTTATGCTCAAATACCCTTTATTTACTTGACCATATCGTAATTGTTAATAAAAGTTAACACACAATTTAAGTTCAAAAAAGGAGAAAACTTACCACACAATATTCATTTTTTACTCTGACCAAAAATTAAGAGAACCTTAAGCCACATTTCCCGTAAACATGATTTTTGTTAACATTAGCTAAAAAGCAAAGTGATTCTGAGGTTCAATCGTTTAAAACCTCTAATTTTGCGGTTCGATTTTCAAAAACTACTAAAAGTATGTCAGATAAAGAGCAAAAACTGTTCACCGATTTTGCACCCATTACAACAGAAGAGTGGGAAGCAAAAATTAATGCCGATTTAAAAGGCAAAGACTACGAGCGTGCACTGGTCTGGAAAACTTATGAAGGATTCAAAGTTCGCCCGTATTACCGTCAGGAAAACCTCGTAGGAAAAGAATACCTGGAATGTTTACCGGGTGAATTTCCTTACGTTCGGGGAAACAATAAAACCAATAACGATTGGTTTATTCGCCAAAACATTTTCGTAACCGATTTCGAAGAGGCTAACAAAAAGGCCTTGGAAATCTTAAACAAAGGAGTTACTTCATTAGGATTTCTTTTTAGCGAATGTGGTTCGGTTACCAAAGAAAGCCTGGGAGTATTGCTAAAAGATATTTGTCTTGAAGCAGCAGAAGTTAACCTTGTTTGTCCTTGCGACGACTGCAACTGTGCAGAAGCATTTGCAGCTTATGTATCGGAAGGCAACTGGGACAACGACAAAGTAGTTGCTTCGGCATCAATCGACCCGATTGGAACTTTTGTTTTAAAAGGAAAAATCGCTGACGATGCAGTAGCGAAACTGGTTCCGGCTGTTGAAGCTGCAAAAGCAGTTAAAAATTTCCGTGTAATTGGTGTTCACGGAAAATTCTTCGCTAACAGCGGATCTTCAATTGTTCAGGAGTTAGCTTTTGCGTTGGCAGAAGGTGCTGAGTACTTAACACAATTAACCGAAGCCGGTGTAAGTGTAGACGATGCTGCAAAAGCCATTAAATTCAACATGGGTATCAGCAACAACTATTTTATGGAAATAGCCAAGTTGCGTGCCGGAAGACTTTTATGGTCGAAAATTGTTGAAGCTTACGGACCTGAATGCAAATGTTCGGCAAAAATGATCGTTCACAGCGAAACAAACCGTTTCAACAAAACGGTTTACGATCCTTACGTAAACATGCTGCGTACGCAAACCGAAGCCATGTCGGCGACTTTGGGTGGTGCTCATTCGGTAACTGTTTTACCTTTTGATGCCATTTACGAAGAAACCACTGCATTCTCTGAAAGAATTGCACGTAACCAACAGATCCTGTTAAAAGAAGAATCTCATTTCGATAAGATTGCCGATCCTTCAGCAGGTTCATATTATATTGAAACTCTTACTGAATCCTTGGCAGATCAAGCCTGGAAATTATTCCTTGCCGTTCAGGAAAAAGGTGGATTCATTGCTGCTTTCAAAGAAGGATTCGTTCAGGCTGAAGTTAAAGCTATGGCAGCTGACCGTAGCAAAAAAATCGCTCAGCGTCGCGAAAACCTTTTAGGAACCAACCAGTTCCCTAACTTCACTGAAGAAATGAAAGCGGACTTCGACGGTTCATTGTTCGAAGCAGTTGACTTAGCTGAAGAAGGTGCAGAAGTTGAAACACTGAAACCATACCGTGGTGCTCAACCATTTGAAGCATTGCGTTACACAACCGATATGTACGCACGCGAAAACAAACGCCCGCTGGCATTTATGCTTACCATGGGTAACCTTGCTTTCCGCAAAGCACGTGCACAGTTCAGCTGTAATTTCTTTGCAGTTGCCGGTTTCGATGTACAAGATAATAACGGATTCGCAACAGTTGAAGAAGGTGTTGCCGCTGCTAAAAAAGCCGGTGCCGACATTGTTGTGGTTTGTAGTTCGGATGATGAGTATGCTGAAATTGCTCCTGCAGTTGCAGAACAATTGGGTGATGAAATTTTGGTTGTTGCCGGTGCTCCTGCCTGTGCAGATGAACTGAAAGCAAAAGGCATTACCAATTTCATTCATGTAAAGAGCAATATTCTGGACGAACTGAAGAGGTATCAAACTGAGTTGGGAATCTAAAACAGATACTGGATATTAGATACTGGTTACTGGATATCCTGAATCAGGTATCAAAAATCCAAAATCCAAAATCGAAAAAAATGAAACCGAATTTTAAAGACATAAATATAAAAGCAGCTACCGAGCAGAAAAATACTGCCGAGTGGGCTGAAGAAAACAATATCAAAAAAGACTGGGTAACACCGGAGCAGATTCCTGTTAAACCGGTTTACACCAAAGAAGATCTTGAAGGTATGGAGCACCTGAATTACGCAGCAGGTTTGGCACCTTTCCTTCGCGGACCTTACTCGGCTATGTACGCCATGCGTCCATGGACTATCCGTCAGTACGCAGGGTTCTCAACTGCCGAAGAATCAAACGCATTCTACCGTCGTAACCTTGCGGCCGGTCAGAAAGGTTTGTCAGTGGCATTCGACCTTGCAACACACCGCGGATACGACTCAGATCACCCACGTGTGATTGGTGACGTTGGTAAAGCCGGTGTTGCAATCGACTCAATCCTGGATATGAAGATCCTTTTCGATCAGATTCCTTTGGATAAAATGTCGGTATCGATGACCATGAACGGTGCAGTACTTCCAGTAATGGCATTCTATATTGTTACAGGTTTGGAACAAGGCGCTACTTTGGAGCAACTTTCAGGAACAATTCAGAACGATATTCTAAAAGAATTTATGGTGCGTAACACTTACATCTACCCACCTGAATTCTCGATGAAAATTATTGCCGACATTTTTGAGTACACTTCTCAAAACATGCCGAAATTCAACTCGATTTCTATTTCGGGTTACCACATGCAGGAAGCAGGTGCAACTGCCGACATTGAAATGGCTTACACCCTTGCCGACGGTTTGGATTACTTACGTACAGGTGTTAAAGCCGGTTTGGATATCGATGCTTTTGCTCCACGTTTGTCGTTCTTCTGGGCAATTGGTATGAACCACTTTATGGAGATTGCAAAAATGCGTGCTGCTCGTATGATCTGGGCGAAACTGGTAAAACAATTCAACCCGAAAAACCCAAAATCGATGGCATTGCGTACACACTCGCAAACGTCAGGTTGGTCGTTAACTGAGCAGGATCCATTTAACAACGTTGGACGTACTGCAATTGAAGCTATGGCTGCTGCTTTGGGTCACACGCAGAGTTTGCACACCAACGCGCTTGATGAAGCGATTGCATTACCTACCGATTTCTCAGCACGTATTGCACGTAACACTCAGTTATACATTCAGCAGGAAACTGAAATTTGTCGTTCAGCCGACCCATGGGCAGGTTCTTACTACGTAGAGAGCTTAACCAAAGAACTTTATACTAAAGCCTGGGCACTGATCGAAGAGGTTGAAAAACTGGGTGGTATGGCCAAAGCAATTGAAACAGGTGTACCTAAAATGCGTATCGAAGAAGCTGCAGCACGTGCTCAGGGACGTATTGATGGTGGAACACAAACAATTGTGGGTATCAACAAATACCGTTTGGAAAAAGAAGATCCGATTGATATTTTGGATATCGATAACACTGCAGTTCGTTTGTCGCAAATCGAAAGATTGAAAAAATTGCGCGCTGAACGTAACGAAGAAGAAGTGCAGGCTTCGTTGGCAGCAATTACCAAGGCAGCGGAAACAGGTAAAGGGAATTTACTTGCATTAGCTGTTGATGCCGCACAAAAACGTGCTTCGTTAGGTGAGATTTCAGACGCTTGCGAAAAAATTGCAGGACGTTATAAAGCAGTAATCAGAACGATTGAAGGAGTGTATAAAGCAGAAGCTCAAGACAAGTCTGAATTCCAGGAAGCTCAGGCTTTGGCGAAGAAATTCGCAGAAATGGAAGGTCGTCAGCCACGTATTATGATCGCCAAAATGGGTCAGGATGGTCACGACCGTGGTGCAAAAGTAGTTGCAACCGGTTACGCCGACCTTGGTTTCGATGTGGATATGGGACCATTATTCCAGACTCCGGAAGAAAGTGCCAAACAAGCTGTTGAAAACGACGTGCATGTTGTAGGTGTTTCTTCACTGGCTGCCGGTCATAAAACACTGGTTCCTGCCATTATCGAAGAGCTGAAAAAACTGGGTCGCGACGACATTATGGTTATTTGTGGTGGTGTAATTCCTCACCAGGATTACCAATATCTTTATGATGCAGGTGCAGTTGCAATTTTTGGTCCTGGTACCAGCGTTGCAGGTGCAGGTAAAAAAATCCTTGAGATTTTAATCGAAGCTTATAAAGAAGACTAGCTTTAAATGCAAGACTAAATAAGAAGTCGCTATATAACTTCTACGAAGCCGGTTCCGTTTGGGACCGGCTTTTATTTTATCCAAACCGTACCGGGTTGGATTTGCAACATGTTCATGTTGCTACTATAATCGAACGCTTACTGCGTTCTTTTTCTTTGTAAAAATAGAATCCAATTTGAACTCAGGAGGAGTTCGATTATCATATCATCAAAATCAACCAACCAAAAAAGAATCCGGTACGGATTCGATTATAGTAACACAACAGGCAAAATCAATCCCAACCCGGTACGGGTTTGATTATAATATTAACGGGCACAAAAAGGAGCAAAAGAAATAATATATCATTCGATTTATTACCGATTACATTGTCTGGATGTAAAGATGACAATAAGCAGAAATAGGAAATGAAATTATGTTACTTTTACGACCACAAATAAGTCAAAAATTTAAATCAACTAAAATGAATAAAATTCTCGTTATAATTTTACTATTTCTGTTTAGTGCTAGCAATTCATTCGCGCAATACACGCCTTTTTACCAATGGACCTTGCTGCCTCCGTCTGTTATGGACGAAATTATTGGCGAATCATCGGGTGAAACAGCCTTAAATCACGTGATTGAGATGGTTGGATATCAGCGCAACCGACCTGCAAGTGAATATGGTTCAGCAGACTTTCGCGAAGGAAAATACGTGTTGGACAAATTAAATGAATATGGAATAGCAGGCGCTAAAATAGAACGTTTCGAAGGCAGTCAAGCATGGGACGGCATAAAAGGAGAATTATGGGAAATTGCACCCGGCAAAAAGAAACTTGCCGATTATAAAGATATTGCCCTTTCATTGGCAGAAGGAAGTAAACCTACCGATGTAACTGCCGAATTGGTGTGGGTGGAAGAAGGTCTGGAAAAGGACTTTGAAGGTTTGGATGTTGAAGGTAAAATTGTAGTAACATCAGGAACTGTAAGCAGAGTTCACAATATTGCTGTAGAAAAGGGTGCAGTTGGTGTTATTGCATTTGGCTCAAGTCGGGAAATTACGGCGCCACTTGCCATCCCCGCCAGCGGGATCAGGGGCGAAAACGCAACTTTTGGTTTTTATCTCACACCGCGTGAAGGTTACCAGTTACGCGATCGTTTGATTCATGGCGAAAAAATAAAAGTACATGCTGTTGTCGAATCGCAAATGTTACCCTATGATTTACAGGTGCCAACCTGTGTTATTCCGGGCACCGATCCTGATCCCGGTGAAGTTATTCTTTCGGCACACATTTTCGAAGGTTATACAAAACAGGGAGCCAACGATAACGTCTCGGGCAGTGCAGCCATTCTGGAAGTGGCACGCATTATCAACCAGTTAATTACCGATGGCCGCGTGGAACAGCCTAAAAGAAGTATCCGTTTTATTTGGGTACCTGAATACTCGGGAACAATTCCATGGGTAAATGCCCATAAAGATATTATGGACAAAACACTCTGTAATATAAACCTCGACATGGTTGGGCTTCATCTAAAAAGTAACAATTCGTTTTTTAGTTTAATGCGCACCACTTTTGGTAATCCGCATTATATAAACGACGTTATGGAAAATTATTTTGTGTACATGGGTGAAGTAAACCGCGAAATTCTTGCAAACAGGAGCAATAAAAAAATTGCCAATCAGGTTATCGCTCCCAGTGGAACCGACGATCCGTTTTATTACCAGATTGAACAACACTACGGTTCATCTGACCACGAGGTATTTAATAACTGGACCACTCGTGTGCCGGGAGTAATGCTTATCACATGGCCCGACATGTACTACCACACTTCGCAAGATACGCCTGATAAACTCGATGCTACACAAATGAAACGAGCAGCAGTTATCTCGGCAGCCGGCGCTTATAATATTGCATCGGCCGACGAAGAAATGGCCGGATCGATTGCAGAAACGGCATTTACTTACGGATCGAAAAGAATGGGAATTGAACTTGGCCGTGCTTTGGATGAATTAAAATATGCCGATACTGAGTCGTTTGAACCAACTTGCAAAAAAGTTAAAGCCTATTTGGAAACGACTTATAGTAACGAGCTGGCCACACTTCAATCGGTAACAGAACTGGCTCCGGATAGCAAAATGCTTGCAACGCAACTTGAAACCTTGTCGGCATCAACGAAGCAGCTTTTCGATGCAAACTCAGTAATTCTGGACAATCAGATTGAACTGGCAGCTGCAAAACTTGGCGTACAGGTCCCGTCGTACAAGCTTACAAAACTGGAAAAACAAGCCGGCGAATTTATTCCTGTTCCTTCGGCAAAATTAAAGGCCGGCACTTTCGGAATAGAACGTTCGGTGCGTGATTTACCCAAAGATGTTTTGGAAAAATACCCCTTTAAAAACATTGCAAATACTACCGAGCTTTGTACCTTAATTAATGGTAAAAACAGCGCTTTGGATATTAAAAAGATGTTGGATACGCAATACAAAAGAGAATCGGCTTTACAAAGTATTTTAAATTATTGCGAGTTGTTGCGAAAAGCAGAACTCATAAATTAACCAAATAATTTCATAGCATGACTTAAAGTCATACTATGAATAAAAGAAATGGAAGCCGGTTCCGAGAGGGGCCGGCTTTTATTTTATCCAACCCGTATCGGGTTGTTGGGCAATATTTTGACATATCGCTACTATAATCGAACTCGTACCGAGTTCTTTAAAGATTATTCTAACACTCTCCAATCAACTAATGTGTACTTCGGAAGTATTCTGTTGAACTTTTGAGGTACTAGTTAGTACTTTAAAAGTTATAATTATAAGTTCGAAAGATATAATTAGTACTTCTGAAGTATTATTTTGAGGATTAGAAGGTATCCTTTGAACTTTAAAAGCTATAATTTGTACTTCTGAAGATATCGTTTGAACCTCAGAAGGTATAATTAGTACTTCAGAAGATATAATTTGGAGCTCAGAAGTACTAATTAGTACTTCTGAAGTACCCCCTAAAATTCTAGAAACTTTCGAGATAACCATTCTTAATCAGCACAATATCAATACAGTAAGATTTTACTCTATCTGATTATTTGTTTAGGATTAGCCATTTACATAAATTGTTTGCAATATTTATTCATAGCATGACTCAGAGTCATACGATGAACAAGAAAAAGCTGAAAGCGGTTCCGTTTGGGGCCAGCTTTTATTTTATCCAACCCCTACCGGGTTGTATTCGCAACATATTACAATGTTGCTATTATAATCGAACGCATACTGCGTTCATTTCCTTAATTCAAATTCGTTCTTATAACGAGAACTCGGTACGAGCCCTTTCAAGATTATAGTTAATACTCTCCAATCATCTTACCGGCTCTTAATTCTGCGGTAATGTTGAAATAACTTCACTCAAAAAATTAGTTAGATTGAAATCTGATTCTCCGTAGCCCATACGCACTACCACCAACTTTTTCGAAGGGATAATATAAACTCGTTGTCCCAGAAAACCGTGGGCAGCAAAAACATCCTTAGGAAAATTCTTTAAAGCACGCTTCGACTTATCCAACCAAAAGGTTCCGGCGTAACGACCATCAGAAGCAGTGGCAGGTGTTTTCATAAAATCCACCCATTCTTTCGACAACACAGTATCGCCGGCAAAAACGCCGTTATTCAGAAACAACAGACCAAACCTTGCCCAGTCGCGTGTTGAGCCGTAACTGTACGATGAAGCCACAAACAATCCGCTGCCGTCGGTTTCAACTTTGGTGTGCAACATTCCCGTTGGATAAAGCAATTTTGTGTAGATGAAATTGTGATAATCGGTATCGTTGCCGATCCTGTCCCTTAAAATTCCCGACAAAAGATTTGCATCGCCTGAGGAGTAATTCCAGGTTGTACCGGGTTCCGATTCAAGTTTGTTATCGAGTACCGACGACAGCATGTCACTATTTTGCATCAGCATTACCGTGGCATCCGAAATGGTAAAATAGTTTTCGTACCAATCGAGCCCCGACGACATTTGAATGATATTTTTCACCGTGATATTTTTTCGGTCATCGTTATTCCATTCTTTAAAACCAGCAGGTTCATCTATGCTCAATTTTCCCTCCTCGTTTAAAATACCGGCCAAAGAGCCCGTAATCGATTTTGTCATCGACCAGCCATGAAACATGGTTTTTGAGTTATAACCGTTAATATATTTTTCGGCAATAAGTTGATTATCGTACACCACCGCAATAGACAGTGTTTTTTTGAACGGTTCGCTTCCCGGAGCATCGAAACAGGTATCTATCAACTCATTCAGCCGGGTGTAATTCACACCAGCAGGCTTTTCTTCTGGAAGAATATCACCCTTTGGCCAGGGAATTGTATCCTGCGAGTAACCGGGCTCAGGAATTTCTATTTCGTCCTTTTTCAGCTCTTCCTCATTCTTGTCGAGCACCAAAACGGCACCCAATCCTTCACGATAAATGGCTTTCCGTTTTGCCAGTCCGAAAACCCTGCTTGTCACCGATTTTTCGTTGTAATCGATTTTTGATTTGGCCAGACTTATCGGGAAAAACGAAAGGTCTTCAGCAGCAACTCTTTCCGGCGTTTTGTTGGCAAGGAACACGCTCGAACACATTCCTTTGGCTGCAAAAGCGGTTATTATGGGCAACCGTGGCCAAACAAACCAGGTTACAACTGCCAGAATTATTACGAGAATGGAAATGAGAATTTTTTTAAAGAGACGCTTTTTCATATAATTTAAATTGTTTATTTCTAAAGTATCATATGGAACTCGCATATTAATCATTTCCTTTTATGGAAAGTATCTCCATGCTCGTTTCATGATCCGCTTTTTGGGTTAGGATTATTCACTAAAATTATAAATAATCTGTAAGTAGAAAAATTCGATTCCCAGAAATGAAGTTGGCAAAGTTTATAATAAAGAAAATTTCAAGGGTATAGTATTGAGGATTCTATAAAAAGATGCATTATTTGTAGAAAAAATTAAACAAAAAAATTACCGTTCGTTTGCTAAAACCTTCCGTTCAATAACCAAAAACTACCGTTCATTCAAAAGGACACCAAATTTTCCAATAAATCCTATCTTTGTTTACGATGACAAATTACAACGCCATAATTGTTGACGATGAAGTCAATGTCCAGGAATCTTTAAAAATTCTACTTCAAAGAAACTGCCCCGAAATAATCATTTGCGGAACAGCAGGCTCTGCTGCGGAAGGACGACAATTACTTGAGCAATACGACATACAACTGATATTCCTTGATATTTCAATGCCGGGTGAAAATGGATTCGATTTTCTGGCTTCTATCCCCAAAGAAGAATATGCCATTATTTTTACTACAGCATACGAAGAATATGCCCTGCGTGCCATTAAAACCAATGCAATAGATTATCTGCTGAAACCAATCGATCAAACAGAGCTGAAAGAAGCCGTGACAAAGGCAACTTCTCTCCTCACCCTGCGCCGACAGAACAAGGATGTACAAAAAACCTATGGCGAATCGTTAAACAACCTTGAACAACAGGCACATGAAGGTTTTAAATATGCGTCGAAAATAACGGTTGTTGAAAAATTCGGTTTTCAAATTGTTGAAGTGAAAGACATTCGATACCTTGAAGCTGATAGCAATTATACGATTATTCATGTAAGCGGTCTGGAAAAAATTGTATCAAGTAAATCGCTGGGGGAAATTGATAAAATCCTTGACCCTTCAGTGTTCATTCGTATTCATAAATCCACCTTAATTAACATAAATTATTTACGGGGATTCTCAAGTTTCGAGGGAAATTTTGCTATATTGGATGACAATACCAAACTTAACATCTCGAGACGAAAATACGCAGAGTTCAAGGATGCTGTCTCAAGGTTTTCTAAATCAATTGATTAGTGAAAAAAGTCTTACTAATATCATTCCTGATCTTATTATCTACCCATTTTTTACATGGGCAGAATCCATTTATTACCAACTATACCCTGGCAGACGGGTTACCCACAAATCGTTTTTACTGCGTGCTACAAGATAAAGAAGGATTTATGTGGTTTGGAACCGACGCCGGTGCTATACGCTACGACGGAACCAAATTTGAACATTTTACTACCGATGAAGGATTAAGTTATAATACAGTTGTAAGGATGAAACAGGATATAGAAGGCCGTATCTGGTTTCTAAACAGCGATGGATCTGTTAATTTTTTCCGTGATAACCAAATCTTTAATGAAACGAATGCTCCTTTTCTTAAAGAGATAAAGACTAATTTTTTTTATCACGATTTTTATCAAGACCAGGATTCTACCATTTACCTGTATAATGGAGCTGCACAAGTTTGTGTCGTCAAAAATGAAGAATATATCGACTTTTCCTCTTCAGAACAAGGATCTGTAATATTCAATATTAGCGGGAAATCAAATGGGAATCTCCTATATTGGGAGCCAGATAAAATTGTTGAAAAAAAAGCTATTGACGATGCTAACAAAATTTCTCAGCTCGATATTCTTGTAAGTCGATCTTTTCTCGGGCCAAATAACATAATATATGTATGCGATCTTTCGGGGAATATCCATCTGTTCAGGGATTCAGAACTTCTAAAAAGAAATTTTATCCAAATCGAGTCAAGACTTATCAATGACATTTTGGTTGATGATGAATTTTTATGGATTTCAACATTCGACAGGGGACTTTTTTGCTTTCAAAATGATAGTTTGATTTTTAATCAGCCATTAGATAAATTACAAAATTTGATAATGGATGACCAACACAATTTATGGACTTGTTCTAATACGTACGGAATTTACAAAATCAATACTGATATTTTAAAATATAAAACAATAGGCATTGATAAATTCAATAACCGGGGAATCCGCGATATCGCATCTTCTAATTCAAAAGGTTTATGGCTTACCAATGGGAAATCAATTTATTTATATCAGAATGGTGAAATTTACAACCGAAAATTAAAAGTTGGAGGTAATATTTTAGATAATATATACCAGTTAAAAAACAATTCAATCTTAATAAACGGAACCAGTACGTCTCTTAATATCCTAGAAGATGTTCGAATAGATACTCAAAAAAACACAATAGAACATGGGAGCTTAAAAAGGATAGAGCAACATATTAAAAAATTAGTTGTTGATTCAACAGAGTCCTTACTCTTTTCATTTCTGAATGATTACATGCTATCAATTGATGTAAATAACAATTTTAGAATACAGCCAAGCACATACAGGCGCTGGGGAAGAGTCAAAAATATTTTTATCAATAAGAAAGGAGACCTCGTTGTAAATGGACAATATAACCGTGTTATAAGAAATGGCCAGGTTATAAAAAAGTCTATCTACAATCAATTTGATGGGGAAAAAATAACTGGAAATATTGTAATTGACAGGGATAATGAGATTTTAAATATTGATGATAATCAGCTGGTCTTAATTAATAAAGACAGAGCATATGATTTCATTAAGAATTTAAATGATCAGATTGATTACAAATTAAGAGATATGGTATACTATAGAAATACGTTATTCCTCTTCTCCGTAAAAACAATCTATTTTATTTCAGAGATAGCTAATAATACGAAAGACTTAAATCCCCAAATCAACCGATTAAATATTGAGTTCAACAATATAAACGATATCTATTGTCAGGATAACAATCTGTATGTAGCTTCTGACGACGGGCTGACAATCATACCAGTTGCAGAATGTGTTAACTCGGAACCGACCCCAACAAGACCCTATTTTTCGAATATTTCCCTTGATGATCAAGAAGTTGCCCTAACACAAGGGAGTGTGACCTTTAAAAATAAAAATCGTCTTAACATCGAATTCTCGAGTCTGAATTTCTCTTCTGCCCCATCGAACTATGCTTATATGTTAGAGGGCGTGAATGAAGACTGGATTATCGGCACAGAAAGACAGGTAGTTTACATGAACCTGAAGCCGGGACACTATACATTTAAATTAAAATCGAGAAAAAATCTTGAAGCGTACAGCGAAGTTATTGAACTTCCCATAGTTGTTGTACCAACATTCTTCCAGCTCATAATTACAAAGATCGTGGCAGTTCTGATACTTCTTTTTCTGGCATTACTCATTGTGAGAAGTTATTACAAGCGGCAATTAGCCAGTAAAGAAAAGGATAATCAGTTGGTTACACTTGAAAACCGGGCCTTACAATCGATGATGAATCCCCATTTCATTTTTAACTCTTTGGGATCTATTCAAAAATTCCTGCTACAGAACAAAGCAGAAGAAGCGGGTAATTACCTCTCACAGTTTGCACGACTTATCAGGCAAACGATGAATTCTATTAAATCGAATTCTGTACTGCTCGACGATGAAATAGAACGATTGAGAAATTACATTGAACTGGAACAATTAAGAATGGGAAGTCGTTTTGATTACACTATTAAAGCGGATAGCGAACTTCAGCAGGACGATTATAGCATTCCTTCGATGCTTGTACAACCGTTCGTAGAAAATGCCATCTGGCATGGTATCTCACAGATACAGGAAAAAGGTTCTATTCGTATTCATTTCAGCTATGTGGATGAAAAAATAATGCGGATTGTTATAGAAGACAATGGAATAGGTTTTGAAAAATCGAAGGTATTTTCGGACTCGAAAAACAACATGAACATGGCTTCAAGTTTAAGCAATAAACGAATTCAGTTACTTGGCGAAAAATATAACGTTAATACAAAACTTGTTATCGAAGAACTTCATCCGGGCAAAGAAAATCCTGGGGCAAAAATCAGTCTTTTTGTTCCAATTATCAATTAACCCAAATACCATTTAAGTACTCAGACATACCGTTCATTCATCAGAACCGACCGCTTACTCATCTGCAAATTTTAAATCACTTCTTTTAATTAATATTGAATCGTATTTTAAAAAGGGTTCTTTTCATATTGAAAATAAAAAGTTATAAGAAACACCTCTCCTCACATTTAGTCCTTGTTTTGGCAAAATCCACCAGAATGTCCCCAGAATAAGAAATAACTATTTAACGTATTACTGTCCTTCACTGTCCCTAAAAACATGTAGAATAGTTATAAAGTGAAACAAAACAAGGCATTATATTAAGCCAACCTTATCCAACCTAGGTTGGCTTTTTTATTTATCAGCGGTTCATCACCATTCATATTTTCGCATAAAGTTATTGTGCAAAACAAATTGTTTAGGTGCTATATATTTGTTTAACCGTAATTTATGGTATTTTTAAAGGTTAAATAAAATAGGGAGAGATGAACAGACAAACTTTAGCAAAGCTTTATACCCAGACATTTAAGGCAAATTGGAACAAACTGGCTTTTTCCGATTTCGACGGTGGTGACTTAACTTACAAAGAAGTTGCCAAAATCATTAAATCGTTGCACTTGTTCTACCAATTAGCAGGCATGCAACGTGGTGACAAGATTGCAGTTTTAGGAAGAAATTCTGCACACTGGGGAGCTGTTTTTTTATCAGCTGTTTCTGCCGGGTTGGTAATTGTTCCGGTCCTTCCCGACTTTAATGAAAAAGATACGAATCATATTATAAACCACTCAGAATCGAAGATTGTAATAGGGGCAAAATCGTTATTGGAGAAGGTTGATATTGACAAATCTCCGAATCTGCAGTCGATTATTGTGCTTGAAGATTTTAGTGTTCATTCTGCCTTAGACAAAAATCTTCAATATAAATTAAACGACGGGTTCCAATATTATAAAGAAAACGATCTAAACAAAGAAGCCTTTCAGTTTGAAGAATGGCAGCCCGAAGAAATGTGCATTATTTCCTATACTTCAGGGACATCAGGCTTTACAAAGGGAGTTATGATTCCGGAGCGAAGTTTGGTATCGAATATTGTTTTTGCCCGCGATCATATGCCTCTGAAAGCAGGCGATAAAATTGTTTCTTTCCTGCCGATGGCACATGTTTATGGTTTATTATTCGAATTCCTGTTCCCGGTAACACTTGGATGTCATATCACTTTCCTAAGCAAAATGCCTTCTCCGGCAATCATAACCAAAGCTTTTGGCGCTATTAAACCTCATCTCATTCTTTCTGTTCCCCTGGTAATCGAAAAAATATATAAGAAAAAAATATTACCAGCCATTGAAAAGTCGTCGGTAAAAATTCTGCTTAAAATTCCTGTTATTTCTAATATTATTCTGAAAAAAATCAGGGCAACAATGGTTGAAACTTTTGGTGGTCGGTTTTTCGAAATTGTTATTGGTGGGGCTCCGCTAAGTGCCGATGTGGAGAAATTTTTTAAACGCATAAATTTCCCTTTCACCATTGGATACGGAATGACCGAATGCGGACCACTGATCAGTTACGAAGCATGGAACAAAACCATGCCGTCGTCAGCCGGACGTTTGGTTGATCGGATGGAGGTACGGATTGATTCAGAAGATTCTTACAATGTTGTTGGCGAAATCCAGATTAAAGGAGAAAATGTAATGCTGGGATATTACAAAAACGAGGATGAGACCAAAGCTGCTTTCACCGACGACGGCTGGCTAAAAACCGGAGATCTGGGAGTAATCGATAAAAACAATTTCATTTACATTCGTGGACGTTCAAAAAATATGTTGTTGGGACCTTCAGGACAAAATATTTACCCCGAAGAAATTGAAGCAAAATTATGTAACCAGCCTTACGTTGGCGAGTGTGTGGTAGTTGACCGCGACCATAAACTGGTAGCCCTTGTTTATCCCGATCTGGAGGCAATAAAAACAGATCAGGTTGAAAAAGAAAATCTCTCTGAAATAATGGAAGAAAACCGAAAAAAGGCCAACGGAGAATTACCTAAATACGAACAAATTACCCGTATTGAGCTGGTTGAGGAGGAATTTGAAAAAACACCAAAGAAAAATATTAAAAGATTTAAATACGTATAAAAAGAAGTCACCCATTTTAATTCTGGGTGACTTCTTTCAGCAAATTCCCAGTAAATTATTAGGTCAGAAATAACATTTCTTTAGCAAATCTATTGCTTATTTAAATGCACATCCATTTGAGGGAATGGAATGGTAACTCCGGCCTCATCGAGTGCCAGTTTGCCGGCTTCATAAACATCAAAATATACCGACCAGTAATCTTCAGGTTTTGAATATGGCCGAACTGCCAGTTCTATCGAACTATCGGCGAGATCTTTCACCCCAACAAAAGGTGCAGGATCTTTTAACACCTTGGGATGATTTTCCAGGATCTTCATCAAAGCATCCTTTGCTTGTTTAATATTCGAACGATAAGATATTGAAAACACCAAATCTACCCGGATTACACCTTCAGTCGTATAGTTTACAATATCGTTGCCCGAAACAGCGGCGTTGGGTAAAATCACCGTTTTATTTTCAGGAGTTAGAAGTACAGTAACAAAAATGTGTATCTCCTTTACGGTTCCCAGGTGCCCCTGCGAAACAATCATGTCTCCCACCTTAAACGGTTTGAAAAGTAAAATCATTACACCGCCGGCAAAATTGGAAAGCGTTCCCTGCAATGCCATCCCAACAGCTAACCCGGCAGCACCAAGTACGGCAATAAAAGAGGTGGTTTCGATACCCACCATTTTAGCTATGCTGATCAACAGCATCACTTTCAAAAGAATGTTTATCAGGCTACGTAAAAATCCCCTTACAGAGACATTCACGTTTCTCTTTTCCATAACCTTATCTGTTCTGCGGGTTACCACTTTAATAATCCATAAACCAATTACCAGAACAATGATAGCGGTTATTACTTTCAGGCCGTATGTAATAATCAAGTCATAGGCCTTTTCAACATAATCTGCTACTTTCTCATTCATAATCAAATGTTTAAATTATTTATTCAATTTACTGAAAAGGATCCTCAGAATCAAGTAATTGTATAACATATTACAGTTGAATAAAATTGACTTACAATTATTAATTTTGTTCGACAACCAACTAAAGCCTTACTATGAATACCAAATCTGATTTAACTTTTCCATGGAACGCCTTTTATATCGATAAATCATAAATTCGTATCAACTAATTAAAATATTATGAATACAAATCGCAGAAACTTTATACGAACTACTGCAGCTGCAACCGTAGGTACTGCTTTAGTTTCGCCTGCATTTGCAGGAGTAGCCGAAAAAAAATTGCCTTACAAACTTTCTTTAGCTGAATGGTCTTTTCATAAAGCCTTGTTTGCCGGGGAAATGACCAACCTCGACTTTCCCCGTGTAACACGCGAGCTGGGGCTGGAAGGCGTTGAGTATGTTAACCAGTTTTTTAAAGACAAAGCAAAAGACCAAAAGTATCTCGCGGAATTAAAGAAGATCACAAAAAACGAAGGAGTTAAAAACGTACTGATTATGTGCGATGCTGAAGGAATGGTTGGCCATCCGGATAAAGAAGAACGCAAAAAAACAGTTGAAAATCATAAAAAATGGATTGATGCAGCTGCATTCCTTGGATGCCATTCCATTCGTGTAAATGCAGCCAGCGAGGGTACATACGAAGAGCAGCAAAAACTGGCAGCCGATGGTCTACTCATGCTTTGCGAGTATGGCGATACCAAAGGAATTAATGTAATAGTTGAAAACCATGGTGGAATATCGAGTAATGCTGAATGGCTGGCAGGTGTAATGAAATTGGTGAACCACAAGAGGGTAGGCACTCTTCCTGATTTTGGGAATTTTACTATCAATCGCGAAACAGGGGAAGAATACGACCGTTACAAAGGAACCGAAATTCTGATGCAATATGCCAAAGGAGTGAGTGCGAAAACAAATGATTTTGATGAAAACGGGAATGAATCGCAAAAGGATTATTATCGCCTCATGAGGATTGTTCAGGACTCAGGTTATAAAGGATTTGTTGGAATAGAATATGAAGGACAAGTTCTTCCTGAAAAAGAAGGTGTAATTGCCTCGCGGGAACTTCTTAAAAAAGTATTCCGCACATTATAAAAACTAATTTAAAGAAAGACACCTGCAATAACAGGTGTTTTTTCTTATTATACCAATTGTAATGTAAAATGTCGCAAAACAAATTTTATATTTTACAATGGTTAATGCCGATACTACAACGAAGGAGCAGACTGAACGAAGTGAATGAATGCGACATTTTGTTGTTAAATCGGTATTAATATTTGTTAAAGCCATTTATATACGAAACAATCACCTCCTTCCAATCGTAGTATCACTGTAAACTTTGTAATATACCCGTTTATAGGGCTTAAGAGGTTGATTGAAAGTATTCTTACAAAGTTTGAAAAGGTCATTAGTTGTTTGTCTTTCAGGGAAAAGCGGTGAACGTATCACCGCTTTTTTGTTTATGCCCCCAATTTATTTTGCTTCTGATCACAGTTCCAGCTCTCCTTTTCTTAATAACTATAAATGAAAAACTTAAAGGGAATTAACTCTTTACTTTGTTTTTTCCGGCCCTGAATTCCTGGCTCTGTTTTGAACTAATTCTATCCAATTACCTTAATAAAAACTGCACCTGTCACTAAAAAGTTGTATTTTAATAAGACCAATCTTGAAGGAATGTTCAACTGTAACACTGTAAAATGTATTGAGATGAAATTCTTCGCCAGATACACAATAACGCTCTCACTCCTTGCGATGCTTTTCAACATTACAAAAGCACAAAATGAAAAATATTATCCACTAAACATAAATTCAGTGTACACCTCCGGACACCTGGTGAAACATACGAAAGATATTTCTCATATGGCGCGAGGCTTTACAAACGGGTTCGATATTATTGCCAGTAACCTGGTTCCGATCCATTCGAAACTGAATGACAGACAACAAAACGCTTTTATCAATATTGGATTCCATTACACTGATTATCCACAGGATTATGAAGGCAAAAGCTTTGCTCTAACTTTCGGAAGATCCGGCAAATTATTGGGTATTAACAAATTTAGTTTGTACGGTCAGTTTACCCATGGACTTGGATATTGCACCAATCCCTATTCAAAAGAAAATAATAAAAACAACGCCATCTCAACACACATTGGGTTTCAGATACATGCTAATTTAACAGGATCGTACCCTATCTACAACAACTGGAATGCTATTGTTTCTCTTGGATACAGCCATCTGTCGAACGGAAGTATTAAATTACCAAATCTGGGATACAACTTGCTTTCTACCAATATCGGAATAGCTTATCATATCAAAGACAAACCTCTTGCCCAATCGTCTGATCACTATATCAATTCTCATAAATATTACTATCATTTAACCGGGGCGTATTTCCATACTTCATCCGATTCTTACAGTGGCGAAACATATCCGGCATATAGCTTTCACTCACAAATTGAACGAAACATTTCGTTACATCATTCCGTGCTTCTGGGCCTTGATTATAATTACTCCGAAATACCTGACTACCCGGAAAAACAAAAACCGGAAAATTCAGGGGATAACGAGGCTAATTACCTGGGACTTTCGATAGGAGCCAGCTGGAAATATTCCATTATTGATTTTACAGTTTCAAAAGGCGTTTATTTAATTAAACCCTGGGATGTAGAGAGACCAACATACAACCAAATTCATTTCAAAATTTATGCGATGAAGAACAAGTACATCATTGTTGGACTGAAAGCTCATAAAGTTTGTGCAAAAATATTTGAAACCGGAATAGGAATTCGATTATGAAAAAAAGGATATTATATATTGTCTTTGTTTTTACAGCTTTTGTATTAGGTTCGTGCGAACTGATAGTTGATGTTGTAACAGACGACTCAACTACAGAAATTGTTTACGAGGTAAATCATCCCATAAACAGAATAATACTTCAAGCGGATATGGACATGGAAATTGCCGAGTCAACCGACAGTACTATTATTATTTCCGGTCCAGCTCCTTTACTTGAGAATATGGAAATTACAAATAACAATGGGGCTCTTACCATTGATTATACAAAATCAGGCAGTTGGATGTATGACAAACCACAACTTCAATTCAGGATGCCCAAAATAGAAGAAATCCAACTCTATGCTTTCAATAACATTACATGCAAAGACACGTTAAGGACAAGCAATCCTTATATTTATTCTGACGGAACCGGTGATATTTATCTTAAACTAAATAATCAAAAACTGGATGTATTCGGAAACAATATTTCAAACTTTTATGTCTCCGGGAAAACAGAAAATTTATCAATACTTTGTAAGTATGCCTGTAGTTTTAAAGGTGCCGGTTTAATTGCAAACAATGTTTCTGTAGATTCGTATTGCTCAAACGACCAGATTGTACACCCGGTTGATTCTCTTAGCTGTAAAATCAGGTTAACCGGTGATATTTACTATGTAAACTCACCCGCAAAATTGATTGTGGACAAGGAGGAAGGTGCCACCGGCCATGTCATTTACATGGAAAATTACAAATAATAACGAAACTGATTTACAAAGGGTAAATCATTTTCGTTATAAAATGTACTTATAATCCCCAATTTTTATTCGGTTCCGGTCCCATTTTCAATTCCAGCTTCCCTCCTTTTAATAATTCTTTTGCAGGGAATTTAAAGTCCTTCAGTTCTTCTCCGTTCAACCTGGCAGACTGAATATATTTGTTTAACCGGGAAACATTTTTTGCCTCAATAACAAACTTTTCACCGCGCCCAAACTTATTGCCCAGATCAATCTCAACCTTTTCAAATAAAGGACTGCCAATCTCGTAAACAGGTTCTGCCCGGCACCCGCCGTCGGTTTGAAAAAGTCCCAATGACGCCATAATCAACCAGGCACTCATTTGTCCCTGATCCTCGTCGCCAAGATAAGCGTTGGCAATTCCGTAACCGTAATAACGATCGATAATGGCACGACTCCATTTTTGTGTCAACCACGGATACCCAACCCAGTTAAACAGAAATGCAAAGTGCATGGATTGCTGATTTCCCTGCATAACCGGATAATCCCAGTACTGATCGTTTAATCCGTTAAAACGCATTTTTTCGCTTTCGGTAAATCCCCAATCCAGACGTTCTACAAAACGATCCGGGCCAATGGCTTCTGCCAATGCAGGAACATCCTGAGGAACAAAATAAGTCAGCTGCCAGGCATTTCCTTCCACATAATGATGATTAGCGCCTGATTTATACGGATCGAAATCGGGGAACCACTCACCTTTCGAATCTTTCATTCGTGCATATCCCGATTCTGTATCTATAATATTCTTCCAATTGTAGCCCCGCTCCAAAAACGTTTCATAATCAGCTTCTATTCCCAAAGCCTTTGCAAACTGCGAAACGGTCCAGTCGTCGAAAGAATACTCCAGCGAATTTGAAAACCTTCCTTTATCATAAGGAACATATTTATATTTCAGGTAGGCTTCCAAATCTCGATTCCCGGCATAACCACCGCCGACAACCTGCCCGGGTGTTGTTTGCATTTTTTTGACAGCTTGAAATGCTTTTGCCACATCGTAATCGCGAATTCCCATCTGATAAGTGCTGACAATAAGCGGAACCTCATGCTCAGCCACCATTACCGGAACATATTCCATTCCTGCCGGTCCTTTTGCAAGCCAACCGTTTGAATCGTACATAGCCAGCTGCGATTTTACCCAGCGATTACTCCATTCGGGAGTAACCAGATTCCAGAACTGGTTCAGATTCCAAAAGGTATTCCAGAAAGCATCGCAACCCAACGCGGGAGAAGACGGGGCTTCCATTTTCCGGATATTCTCATCGGCATCGCGCCATTCGCCGTTTACATCACTGTATATATTCCGACTACAAAGCGATCGGTAAAAACTATTGTAAAACCGCATCCTTTCGCGCTGATCATCGCTTGTAATTTTCACCCTTTGCATCAGCTCATCCCAGGTATCAACATTGTTTTGTCTCACGGCGTCAAAATCCCAACCAAAGGGTTCTGTCACCTCTTTTTTCAAATTTTCGCGTGCATTTTCAATACTTACATACGAAATTCCTGTACGCAACTGAACGATGTTATTTTTCTTTGTATTGAATTCAACTATGGCACCTGCATCCTTTGCATTTTTAACCAGAAATTCTTCGGTTTCTTTCACGCCATTTTCCGTCCACACTTTAAATCCTGAAATGGGCTGATCAAATTCAGCCACAAAATGCACAATGTATTCCTGCGATATTCCACCACTCCATGTATTAGGTGAAAGTTGATGACTGTATCCTTCAACAGTATTTTCATCCACCTTTTTCAGGTATACCTCTAGCGAATTATATCTGTATTCTGAAGGGATAACCATATCGAACAAAACCCTTGAACTGTCGCTATCTTTTGGAAAAGTGTAGCGTTGAAAACCACAGCGTGTTGTTGCTGTTAATTCAGCCTCGATGTCGTAATCGGTTAAATGCACCTTGTAATATCCTATGGGAGCTTCTTCGGATGATTTGTCAATTCGCGAACGATAACCGCTGTCAACATCTTTTTCGTCGCCCACTTCGGTTTGTAAAGGACCATTTGTTGGCATTGTTCCCAGCCCCGCCAATGTCCATTCGTGAATATGAGAAAAACATCCAACCGATTCAAAAGTGGGTTCATATCCAGCCTGCCAGCTGTCGTTCTGATTATCGGGACTTAGTTTTACCATACTAAAAGGCATCCACGGACCCGGTGCAATCATCCAGCGAGAATGTGCTGTGCCCATTTTTGTATCGACATATTCAGCCGGTGTAATTTTCTTTTGTGTGCTTCGTATAACTTTTCCAGTCCGGATCTTTTTCCCATCAACCAAAATCTCATATTTACTTTTCGTCGAAGATTTTACAGCCGGCATGGGAGCTTCATAAAGATATCTTTGGGTTTCAACGATTTCAGAAAAAATCTCTTTACCATCGACTTTTACAACCAACTCTGGTTTCCCTGACAGATGTTCAAGGTCAACAAGTAAAGGTTGAGCGGAACCGTTTTCAGTTTCAATCTCATAGTCGGCAGGTTGTACATTCCTAATATAAACCTGTTTATTTTCAGTTAAATGAACATTGCCGGGCCCTTCCAGTTTCACCTGATCGAATTTTAACCACGATCCTTCCAAAACGGTGAGATTGATCTCATTTCCACCCTCCAGCATCCATTCATTTTTTAAGGGAATATCAATGATAAACTCAGACGAATCAGGAATTCCACCATCAATAATACTGGTCGGATTCATTACCGGCAGCCTGTATTTCCACGATCTGCCATTGACCGTTACTTTTAATAAAGGTAAATCTTCGGGATTACAGTCGAGAATATCAATACTCAGTTTCCATTCTCCTTTTTTCGGCAGTTTGTCTATTCCAAAAAGAATATTCAGCGTACTCGATCTCCATCCAGAAGTCCCCCAGGTTCCGCCCCAGGTATCACTTGTTCCGGGAATAATATAAGGCCAGTCGGTTTTTCCGTTAGAATAACCAATAAGGAAAAACTTATCCTCCCATCCAAAATCCTTTTCTATAAAACGAGAATAATCGTTGGGCGCCAGCGCGAACTCATCGCCTTTGTTATCATTTTGTCCAATTTGCCAGATGATTTTGTTTTCAACCGAACACGCCTGCCATAAAAAGTAGCTCAATAAAATCGGTATAAATATTTTTAGTTTCATTGGTTTTGATTTGCCCATTCATTAAACATTTCAATCGATTTCCCTAAAACGCCGGCTGAACCTTTAAAATCTCCAGATCCGGCTGGTGTACCATCAATCCTGTACCACTCGTAAAATCCATTGTTTTTTATCACTCTATCTATCATTGGTCTTGCCAGTTCGTAAGCTTCCTCTACAAAACCATAAGCAATGAGTTGTTGGATTACTCGGCCGCCAAACCAGGTCCAATCGCCACCATTCTGATACTCATAAGGTGCTGAAATATTTTTCCCCAGAACTTCTTTCGGATAAGGCGGATAAAGTGTCAACCCGATAGATGGAGCTCCGGATAAATCAACATTTCTTTTCATCTCTAAAAGAACTCCGGCTATTTCTTCACAGTCTAATACCCTGGCCTCGATAGCGACTGCTGTCCCTCCGTGATAATAAATTTCATTCTCATTAAAATTCTTAGGGAAAGGAGAGCTTTTCAGGTAAACATGTGGAATGAACTTACTTCCGACATCATCCCATAAGTGTTTTCGAATATTAGTTAGGATATCGTTATGCAACGATTTCCAGTGTTTCCTTTCACCGGTGTCGGAAGTAAGTTCTTCCATATTTTTCAGAGCAATGGCAAACATTGCATTATCGTAAACATCAATACTCCAATGCGTCAGGCTATCCACATCAACCACAGCTCCTCCTTCCACCTGAACATCTCCCCAATCAAAAGTGGTGGCACCTGTAATTAATCCGTACTTTTCGGAGTACCTTTCTGTCAATAAAAAACCGATCGCCTTTTTTAATCTCTCATAAACAGTTTCGCCGGCCACTTCCTCCTGAAGAATCGAACTGTCTCCGGTTTTAAAAATGTATTTATGAATAGCCTGAATGAGGGAAGTTTCCTGATCGGTTTCAACTGTATTTTTAAAACCGATATGTCCAGGAGCCGTTTCTGATTCGTAGGTGTTCGGATCATCCCAGTTAAAAGCCTCATGGGGAACATAACCATCCAGCAATTCTCCGTTTTCCTGCTGAAAATGAAAGAACATCAAAAGATTTTCGCGGATAACGGGAATGTCGTATTCTTCACACGAAAGCTCGATAAAAGTGTTCAAATCGCGTGCCCAAACCATTTGATAGCCAGAACCGGCATAGAACCCATTTTTCATTAACTGACGAGCCATACTATCAACCTGCTGCATATTCGTATCGGACAAAATTTTGGCAGCCAGTTCCTTTTTCACCTTATTATTTGAACAACAGGAAAGAAGTACGCATACAAAAAGCAAAAGAATTATTTTTCTCATCTCAACCTCCTCTTATTTTACAAAAGCCTTCACAAGTATGGCCGGTTTATCAGACTCATTTATCACTTTGTACGAAGCAGCAGCGGCAGGAATTACAAAGGTTTCAGCATAATTGAATCGCTGTTTAACGCCGTTTTGGGTTTCAACAAGAATACTCGTTCCTTCCACCAGACTTAATACGTGACATTTGTTTTCAGTCAGCACCTCAATTTCTGTGGAAAAATGATAGCGATGCACATCGTACAAATGTTTCTTGTATGTGGGCAAATGAAAAAGTTCCCAGTCGTCTCCTTTTTGAATTAATTTTGGTTTCGAAATCAGATTATCTTTAACGTAATCTCCTTTCCTGTCGAAACATAAATTTTCCATTCCCCGCTGAATGTTTATCGGGCGTGGTTTCCCGTCCATATCCAGGCGCAGCCAGTCGTACATTTTAAAGGTAAAAATGTAGGGCGTTGAACTGATTTCGAGCACGAGGTTGTTGATTCCCGAACCGTGAATCGTCCCCGGCGGAATCAGAAAAAGATCGTGTTTTGCAGCGGTATGTTTTTGCACAAACCTTTCGATTTCAACTTCCTTTTTATGCAGAAAACTTTCGGTTAAAACTTTTTCAAACTCTTGGGGATTAATATCCTCCTGAAATCCAAGATATACATCAGCATCCTCCTTTGTATCAAGAATGTAGTAGGTTTCTTCCTGTGTAAAGTCTTCATTGAAATGCTTTTTTGTGTAGTCTTTGTGCGGATGACACTGAATGGAAAGGTTTCCTCCGTCGAAAGTATCCAGAAAATCGAAACGAATGGGGAACTCCACGCCAAATTCGGGGAAAGCATCACCCAGAACATTTTCACCTTCCTGAAACATCAATGTATCAAAAGAAAGTTCAGCAAGCTTTCCCGAGCTTTCAAACACAAGACCATTTTCAGGAACAATCAACTCGAACGACCATGCATAATTAGGGACATCTTTATTCAGGCTTTTAATTTTGCTTTTACTCCACTGTCCTCCCCAGGCACCCGGTTCGAACCATGGCCGAACACGAAATACATTTTTGCTGATCTTGTACAAACCCTGCCTTAAATCATCCCCTTTCAACCAGGTAATTTCATCGGGGCGTTGTTCATCAACAAAAATATCAATCTCAGAAAGAAGCTGTTGCTTATGTTTGTTCAATACAATCCAATCGACAAAATAAAACCGTTTGTACATGGGTTTTATCTCTTCAGGTTGCGAGGCTCCAATATTTACGATCGATTTGGCGCGTGCACGAAATTGCACTTCATTTTTGGGTAAATCAATATAAACCAGCGTTCCGTCAATCCCGGTGAGGCCGGCACCTACACCATAAATGATATTAATATCGGCAGTATCATCCAACGTAAGGTTTTTCAATTTTTGGAGCTGAAAAAAATCAACCAATTCCAGTGTAGTTCTTGTTCCAAAAATCGGATCATCGCCGCCCAAAAAAGGAGCTGTTATTTCATCGATTTCTTTTTCAGACTTTAAATACTCCGAAACATCAATCCAGTTAACTGAAATTGTTTTGTGCTGAAAATATGTATCAAGATTCTCTCTGATGTTATCGAAAAAAACGCCCTGATAACCATCGATAATTATTGTTTTGTGCTTTTCTATTTCATCAGCCAGGCTCTCGAATCCCAAATGAATCTTGTCCTTTCCCAAACAATGTGTCGGATACAAACCATAATCGCCTGCACTCTCCTTTTCTTTTTGTGCCGGCATTAAAAACTGGCTCGACTTTCTCCAATTCTCCATATTATTCTTCCCCTGCATAATCGTCAAACATCAAAATGGCTTTATACAATACTCCCGCAGAACCTCTGAAAGTACCCGAACCTTCCGGCTTATTTTCCACTGTGTACCACTCATAAAATCCATCGTTATCTTTTACCCGTTTTACCATCGGCTGCATTTGTTCGTAAGCCTCTTCAACAAATCCATATTTTATAAGCTGTTGAATCATGCGGGCGCCAAACCAGGTCCAATCGCCGCCATTTTGATAACCATACGGATACATGCCTTTGTTCTCGAATGCCCATTCGGGATATGGCGGATACATGGTCAATCCGATTGATCCGGCTCCTGAAGCCTTCACATTTTCAATCATTTTGTTGAGCGAAACTTTAATTTGGGCCTTCGAAAGCAAACCTGCCTCGATAGCAACTGCCGTTCCCCCCTGGTAATAAATTTCATTCTCATTAAAATCGTCGGGATAGGGAGAACCATCGAGATAAACATGCGGAATAAACTTCTGATTCTGTTCATCCCACAAATATTTCATGGTATTTTCTGCAATATTTTTCCTGATGTGTTGCCACTTTTTCTTTGTGGCCGGAACCATTTCCATCATATTATCGAGTGCAATTAGAAGCATGGCATTATCATAAATATCAACACAGAACTTCGTATTTTCGGTAATAAAAACGCCCCATGGATGACAGTGCTGAACATCTCCCCAGTCGGCAGTGGTTGCCCCGTAAATCAATCCGTATTTATCGCTCCACCGGTGATTTAACAAAAATTCCATTGCCCACTCCAGTCGTTCAGCAACGGTTTTATCACCGATTTTTTCATTCAGGAAAGCAGTGTCGCCGGTTTTGTTTACATACTTATAAACCGCCTGTACAAGCGACGTTTCATGATCAGTTTCCACAGTATTTTTGTGCCCGGCATAGTTTGGCTCCAAATCAGTAAAAATGTAATCGTAGCCACCCTCGGTTTGTTTGGCCTTTTCTTTTGGAATAAATCCATCGATGATATTTCCATCTTCGCGCTGCAAGCGGAAAAACACGCGCAGATTTTCTTTTAATGTTTCCCGGGGATAAACATCTGCCGAGAGTTCAATAAAAGTATTGTAATCACGAATCCAGACTTCGCCATAGCCATCGCCGGCATTAAATCCGGTTTTAACAATTTCGAGCGCTTTCTTTTTTGTGAAAGCAAAATACTCATTGTTCTTAATTGCGGCACTTAAATCAGTCTTCTCCGACTGTTTGTTTGCACAACTGATGATAAACAAAGCAACTATGAAAAAATAAACGACCTTCATTTCAGATGTATTAGCTTATAAATCTTTTTTGAGTAATTCCCCATTCCAGGGTTCAACTATCAATTGGAAGTTATTCGTTTCTTTGGATAAGTGAGACAGATCCAGATCCAACTCGCGGCTTTCACCTGGGAAAAGAGTGATATAATTGTCATCGAAAAAAACAGGAAGTACCAGATCTCCGGTATTTTTGTCAATCAGTTTCAAACGCATGAAAAAGGCTGTTTCGTCTCCGGTATTCGTAAGTGTGATTTTCGTATGTTCCGAATTTTCAGTACTCACCTCATGTTTCAACTCAGCAGAAGTAAGTTTGTTTAACTCCTTCCAAGACGCCTCATCACTGGTGAGCCAATACAGATTTTCATCCACTAAATCGCCATTTCCGTTTTTTAATCTTAAACGGGCAAAATAAAATCCATCTGGTTTATTATTCTGAAAAAGCTTACCAGCTATTTCCCGGGAATTATTTTTGGCATTTAGTTGAAAGCTGTTTTTTTGAAAAACACTCCCCTTCAAATCAATTAACTCTGATTCCACTATCAATTTTTTCGCATCAGAAAAGGTTTGATTGACAACACAAATACTTGAGTCATTCAAATTTAGCTGAACATGTAGCGGTTTTGCACCGTGCTGATATCCGTAAAATCCGGCATTCTGCTCCAGATACACATCGTAAAACTGACCACGTAGTGCTGTCCATGGATTTTGATTTTTCCAGACCAACATTCCGGTGTATTTATCCCACATACCGGCATTAAATCCTTCCTGCAAAGCACGGTATTGCTCATAATTAAATAGCTGCGCTTTTTTACAGAAATCTTCAATTCCGGTAATTTCACCCATTTGCTCAATGTATTTTCCGTAGCCGATGTATTTATGATACCTCCAAACCGAATTCGGGCGGTCATTCACCGGAGGCTGCAAATCCTTTTCATCCATCATTTTTCGCATTGTTTCAACATTTGGCATACCAACCGAACCCAATTCAGGATTAAACGGATAAGATTGTGTTACAAAAAACCGGAGCGGATTCTGAATGCCGTAAGGGCCGTCACCGTTTCCTCCAATGGTATTCCGAAGCATACTTTCAGAAGTTGATTCATTCACATAAAATCGTGTTCCATCATATTTCGGAAAAATTTCGTTTTCCAGTTTTTCGTTAATATCAGCAGGAGGAGGAAACTCATTTCCGCCACACCACATGTACAAAGCAGGGTGGTTTCTCAACATTTTAATCTGATCGACTGCAGTTGAGATAAACAATGAATGATCGTCGGGATAGGATTGCCGGCGTGCCTGCGATTCCTTTTTCCGTGGATCTAACCAGCGACCGTTACAATCGCCCGAGACCCACAAATCCTGCCAAACGAGAATTCCGTATTTGTCGCATGCATCATAAAATTCAGGGCGCTCGGGCATTGAACCACCCCATACACGAATCATATTCATATTCATTTCGGCATGCATGCGAACCTCAGCTTCGTACCTTTCGGGCGACAGGCGCAACATTGCATCAGAAGCAATCCAGTTTCCACCTTTAATAAAAACTTTTTGCCCGTTAATCAAAAATACCCGACCTCCAACTTCTTCATCGAAATAAGTTGAATTTTCACGCAAGCCGAATTTTAATTTCTCGGTATCGGAAGAATTATCATTTTGTTTAAAACTCAGTTCAAGCTCATACAAATTAGCTTCTCCCATGCCGTTTGGCCACCATAATTTTGGATCCTTAATTTCTATCTCAGGGAACTCAACAAGCTTTTGAGAGTTGGCTTCAACTGTTGCCGGAAGCTCCCAGGTTTCGTCTCCAATGCTGGCCACCAAAGTGCCCTTTTGTATTTCTTCAGAAGCATTAACCAATTCAGCTGAAATGTTTATAAACGCAGATTTTTGCTTCTCGCCCGGCAAACGTTTCCCAGGCACGCGAGGTTTTACAAAGGGATTTCGAATATCAACCGGACCGGTAATTTCAAGCGAAACCTGATCCCATATTCCGGTATTTCGGTCTCGAATGGGGCAAATCCAGTCCCAGCCTGCCGTATATTGTTGAGTTATCGATCGTGCAATTGTTCCGTCGCCTCCCTGTCCGCCGTTGGCATTTCCAACCGGATTTGGAGGTTCTACCAACACTGCCAGTTTATTATCTCCAGCCTCATCAAGAAACGGTGTAATCAAGTATTTCTCCCTTAAAAACATTCCTTTGTGCGTATCCTGATTCACTCTTTTTCCATTCAGAAAAATATTGGCTGAATAATTTATTCCCCTGAATTTTAACCAAACCTGTTGCCCGGGATTTAGTTTTTGCATGGAGAACTGTTTGAAAAACCAATAGGTATAATAGTCTGCTCCTGTATCATAAATATCAGGTATAAGATCGTTGTTCATTCCATAAAAAGGATCAGGCACTTGCTCGTTATGAAGCAAAGTCGTTAACAAGGTTCCGGGCACAACCGCATCCATCCAATCGTAAAATTTATAATCAGAAGAGGTGATTGCTGTTCCGTCAACAGTAACATCTGTCGAACGTTTTGCTTTCCACCCTTCATTCAGAAGAATCTCCTTCGTTTGAGCGAAAGAATTCATTGCCAGGGCCAGCAACACAATTAGAAAAATTTTATTATTCATCATATTGAGAATATGGTTTTTGGTTCATTTCATCACTCATTGAAGGTGGCGGAGTTTGAACACCCCAATTTTCATTTGGTTCCTGCCCCATCACAAACTGTAATGTTCCGCCCAGTTCTAATTTATCCCGACTGATCCAACAGTTATTTAGAGACTCATCATTGAATTTTACACTCTGAATGTATTTGTTCTCAGGCGAGTTATTTATTGTTTCGATAACCAGCTTTGTTTTGGCACCGGGAGAAAGTTGAACCGTCACTTTTTTAAACATCGGGCTACCAAACTGAAAGCTTGGATGAGCAGAAGTGTGCCCCTGAACGTCGAACAAACCCAGTGCAGCCATCACATACCAGGCTCCCAGTTGCCCCTGGTCTTCATCCTGTCCAAATCCGTAACCATGTAAAGGTTCCGTTCCGTAAAATTCGTCGCAAATAGTTCGGGTCCAAAACTGAGTCAACCAGGGTTTCGCCGAATAATTAAACAGCCAGGGTTGGTGCAAACAAGGTTGATTTCCCTGATTATACAAGGTTTCAACACCAGAAAAACTATGAATTTCCTTGCCTCCACCAAATAAAGATTTCCGGCTTTCGGTAAAGGTTTTTTCCAATCGTTGGTTAAATAAATCGCGCCCCATTTTTTGAATTAATCCGGCCGGATCGTGAGGAACATACCAGGAGTATTGATATGCGTTTCCTTCCTGAAAACCGTCCCAGCCTCTCATTGGATCGAAATCTTTAATGAATTCGCCGTTTGGCAATTTCGGACGTATAAACTTGGTTTCAGGATCAAACAAATTCTTCCAATAACCGGATTGATTAATCAATTGCCTGTATTCCTCTTCAGTTCCCAGATCTTTTGCCATTTGCGCCACCGCATACGAACTAAATGCATATTCAAGCGTGTGAGAAGCTCCAAAATTAAACACCCAACCGTTTGATATAGTCGTATCCTGATAAGGTACGTAACCCCGTTTTGTAAAATATCCCAGGTCGTATTTCCCATTTCCAAGATTACGCCCACGATGCTCAATCTCATTTTTCAGGGCTGCCCGATATCCTGTTTTTACATCAAAATCTCTGATTCCACAATTGTAAGCCGCGGCCATTAACAATCCCTGAAAATTGGTCTGCACACCGTTTGTAAAAGCACCGGCAGCCACTCCGTCGTGCAGCCAGCCCGTTTCTTTCGAGAAATCGATATTGGACTGCACATACTGGCTCAGGTAATCGGGATAAGCCAGCGCCCAAAGTTGGCCAAGATTCCAGAATCCGCCCCAAATTCCATCGGTATTGTAATGATTATATTTAAGGTATCCGGTATCGTCAAGCGGAATTTGCCCCACTCCTTCACCGTGTAATTTGTATTGCCCGTTTTCATCGCTGGCCAAACCGCGCCCCAACAAGGCATGATAAAGTCCGGTGTAAAATTTCGTTTTGTTTGCCAGGTTATCGTCTTCCACCTGAATACGCCCCAGCATTTCATTCCATATTTCAGTTGCGTTTTGATGAACTTTTTCGAAATCTACATTGAAAGTTTCTGCATCCAGGTTTAAGCGTGCATTCGCAATGCTGCAATACGAAAGTCCTACCTGCATTTCAATCACTTCGCTTTCTTCTGTTTTGAAATTTAGATAAATGCCGTTTCTAATACCTTTGGTTTCTGTTTTTTCCTTTTCTGTATCTGAATCAATAAAAGTTCCAACACTCTCTGGCGTTTTATTCAGCCGGGCTACAAAATACATTTTCACTCGGTTGCCGGGATCACCAAATTTGACGTACTCAGGATTGGTTTCAACGTAACCTTCCACCTCTTTTTTGTTAATCAGCCGGGCAAAAGTGTCTGTAACATCACTGCTTTCACCCTGTTTGTGTCCAATATCAAAAATTAAATGAGCATTTTCTGCCTTCGGGAAAGAATAACGATGAAAACCCACACGCTCGGTTGCGGTAAGCTCTGCTTTTATATTGTAATCTTTTAAGAAAACTGAGTAATAACCCGGCTCAGAGTGTTCGTCCTTTTTATCAAAGCGAGAGCGATAGCCTTCATCAGGATTTTCCAAAGATCCGGGAATGGTTCTTAACTCACCAACCGTTGGCATAACCACAACACCTCCAATCTGAAATTCATGAAAATGACCGAAGCCTTCGATGGAAGAATGACGGTCGTCATAACCTCCGGGAAGCCACGATCCCATACTCTCGTAAGCATTTGTATGTGGCGCCAACTTGGCCATTCCAAAAGGGAGAGCTGCCGGTGTGTAAAAAAACCATCGTCCGTGCACCGAGCCAATTTGCGGATCGACGTATTGTACAGCATTGTAACTTGTTTCTGTTTCTGAAACAGGATTACATGCAACTGCCATTATTAAACTCAAAAACAGGATCATTCCCTGAATTTTCTTTTTCCGGGCACTTACAAAGCGAAATAACATTTTTATCATTCGAATTATTTTATCAGTTTCGAGTAAAAAGTATCGTCACATAACCTGGCGCTTCCGATTAACGCAGCTTCCTCATTTAAAACCGACTGGCGGAGCTGAACATCCACTCCTGCAGAAGTAAATTCCTTCCGGATTTCGGACTGGAACAATGAAAGACTTTTTGAAATGTTTCCTCCAAGAATGATACATTCGACATTGAATTTTTCGATCCACGGAACCAGAAACAGGCCCAGATTCTTTCCGAAGCCTGAAAACAGATCCCTGACTTCAGAATCATTTTTATAATCCTCCACCAGCTGTTTTACACCATTAATATTTTTACCGGTTGCTTTTTTATATTCACCAATAAACCAGCGGGTTGAAAAATACTCGTCGGCGATACCGCTTTTAAAAGGAATGTGATATAAAAATCCATCCTCCGGAATTCCGTATTTCCCGGCTACAGGCAAACCATTTTCAATAAAGGTTGAGCCGAAACCTGTCCCCAGAGTTAATACCAGGATACGTTCAAACGCTGAAACCGCCTCCACATTTGCTTCGCCAACTGCAAAAGCAGCCGCATCGTTCATAAATCTAACGGGAAATTCAATAGGCAATCCCAATCGTTTTATTAACTCCGTTTTTACATCAACACCGTGGAGACTATGAAACTTCCCCACATTTTTATCGAACCGGGCAATACCATTTTTATAATCGAACGGACCGGGCATAGCAAACCCGATGCCCATTAAATCTTCAGTAGTCAATTCTCCAAGTGACTTTTTAATGGCTTCTGTCCAGCTGTTTAAAATGGATTCTTTTGTATCGCTTCCGTCAACAGGAATCCGCGATTCAGATCCTTTTACCAGCGTTTCAGTTTCCCAGTCGTAAAGCTGACAGGTAATATGGCTTCCTCCAATATCTGCTCCCAAAGAATATTGCTTCATACTACCTCCTGATTTCAATGGAATACGTAAATTTTTCAGCAATGTAAAATCCGATGTTGTATTCAACCGGCCGGTTGCCGGGGTCGCTTACAAATCGTTCTCGAATCAGTACCGGCTCATTTTGCTTTATTCGTAACCGTTCTGCCGTAATTTTCGAGGCAATTCTGGCTTTAATTTTTTCGCGCGAAACACTCACCGGTGTTTTATACTTATTTTCGAGCAGCTCGTATAAAGGCTGGCTAAAATTCTCGCTTTCAGTTATACCAATACGTGGATGCAAATAACTTTCGAAATAAACAAAAGGCGCCTGGTCATCACCTCTTAAACGGGTAACCAACAAAACATCAGATGTTGCAGGAACATTAAAGAATGCCGCCACTTTTTCATTGGGTTTTACCCACTCAGCCTTCACCAGGTAATTTTTAAACGACACACCTTTATCATTCATTTCCTGGGTAAACGAATGCCAGCTATCCAATTGTGTGGTCAACGTTTTTTCGGCCACCTTTGTACCGTATCCCTTTTTTCTGACGATTAATCCTTCCAGCTCCATTTTATTGGTTGCCTGACGGATGGTATTCCTGCTAACTCCCAGCGTTTTAGCCATTTCAACCTCAGGCGGAAGGAATTCCCCTTTTTGATAGTTAGGTTGCTCAATCATTTTTCGCAATAACTCTTCAACTTGGTAGTGCAGAGGTAGCTTACTTGTATGATCTATTTCAAATTTCATTTAGAATTGAATTCAATATAAGTATTTGTTCAAATGTTCAGACATTTGCAAATGTATAGTATTTTTATGAAACAGATCAACAACGATTAAAATTTTCTTCGGTAAAATGGCAGGCTTGGATCGGTTTTACCCCGGCCTCCTCTTTGTCCGCCAACCTCGATGGTATAAACCAGACCGGCACTAATTTGTGTAGTTAACGACCAGCATTTATTGTAGTTGAGCATTGCTGTTTCGCCCTCAAGAGCATAAGTAAAATTAGGGACTCCGTTAATCAGGTCGGAGTTAATTACTGTAAAAGTACCATCAACCTGAATCGACCAACGATTGCTCAATGAATAGTCGAATCCAATACCTCCTCCCAGATGGAATACCGGTAATTTTCCCTGATCAGAATTTGACGTCCCGCGCGAATATAAAATCTGGGAATCCAGTCCTTCTGCATCCACAGCATCCTTTACGGTAAAATCGGTTCCGATAAACGAAACTACACCGGTGAGCTTTAAGAAAGGTTTTACCGGCGACTTTTCAAGAAAAAAATATTTCCAGTTAACAGCAACATTCAACATGGTTGTGTTAAAAGCCAAAGGACGACCGGTAACAAACATCCCTTCGCTTTGAAAATCTTCGTAATATGGTGTGAGATAATAATTATAAGCCGGCGGTGTGTTATTATAACCTTTTAGTTTTGAATACTCCAGCTCGATTCCAAAATGCGACATGGGTGAAACCTGGAACAAAATTTCGCCCTCCACACCAAGGGTTGGCTGAGGTGTATATTTATTTGTATAATTGGCAGGAGTGGCTAACCAAATATCGGGGTGCAACTCGTCGGGTGGCCCGAGTTCATTCATGAAAGCACTGCTGTTAAATGCCAAGCGATAGCCAATAAACTGTGCATTTGCTGTAAAAGAAACAACAAAAAAGAGGCAAAAAACCAGGTAAAAACGAGTTAATAACATTTGTCCATTTTCAGGCTTCAAGTTACCCCGATTTTATGAAAAAGAAAAGTTGAGAAGAAAAATACTATCTCCTTTCCTTCACTTCAGAAGCGTCAACCACTTTAAAGAGTTTATCGGCACGGCGGATAACAGTATCAATTGGAACGGAAATGCGCTGTCCTTTTAATCCTTCTTCCACCGGTTTTAAGTCGAAACGAATCTCTTTCACCTCGGTTTGATGCACCCCGGTGGTCGGTCCGGTTATAATAATTTCCTGGCCAACTTTAAGGTTATTGGTTTCGAGTTTAAACTCTGCCACACCAATCTTTTTAAAATAATTGGTGCATTTTCCAATGTATAACTTACGTTTTGTAGCGCGCGAACCGTAATTTTTGCTCCATTCTCCCAAACGCTGTCCAAGGTAGTAACCATTCCAGTAACCACGGTTAAAAACAGAAGCTAATCTTTGGTTCCAGTCTTCCACTTTTTCTTCAGTGAATGACTCATCAAAGTATGCATCAATCGCTTCACGATAACATTCCACCACTGTTTTAACATACTCGGGAGACCGGGCACGCCCTTCAATTTTCAGTACCGAAACTCCGGAATCAAGTACTTTATTCAGGAAATGAATGGTTTTCAAATCCTTTGGCGACATAATGTATTGGTTATCAATATCGAGTTCTGCACCCGTTTCTTTGTCTGTAACTGTGTAAGCCCGTCGGCAACTCTGCAGGCAGGCTCCCCGGTTGGCCGATGAATTCATCTCGTGCAGACTCAGGTAACATTTTCCGCTGATTGCCATGCACAAAGCCCCGTGCACAAACATTTCAATTTTAATTTGTTTTCCGTTGGGACCTGTAATATTTTGTTTTTTTATCTGATCGCTGATTTCCCAAACCCTGCCCAGGTTCATTTCGCGGGCTAAAACCACAACGTCGGCAAAATTCGAATAAAATTTAACCGCTTCCACATTGGTAATATTCACCTGAGTAGATACATGCACTTCAAGATTAATGGAACGGGCATACTGAATAACCGAAATATCGGCAGCAATTACGGCAGAAACGCCTGCTTCTTTGGCTGCATCGAGTACGCTGTGCATCTGTTCCATTTCGCCGTCGAAAATCTCAACATTTAAAGTGAGATACGTTTTAACGCCATGTTTTGAAGCAATCTCAACAATTTTACGAAGATCGTCGAGGGTGAAATTATTGGCAGAGCGCGAACGCATATTTAAATGTTCAACACCAAAATATACCGAACCTGCTCCTCCCTGGATAGCTGCCATCAATGATTCGTACGAACCAACCGGCGCCATTATTTCTAGTTCTCTTCTTTCCATCGTCTTTCAAAATTTGCGGTGCAAAGTTAAGATAATTTGGGAATTACGTGCAGAATAGAATTAGTGATACTCTCACTTGGAGTGAGGGCATCACTATAAAATATTTTAAACAAATTTTTCGCGTTTCTGCAAATTAAAAAGCCCGTACAAGACAAACACCAAGGTGGCTATTGCCATAAAAATTCGGTTCTTTCGGATAATTCCAACCCAAATTACTTCATTCAGGTTATTTGGTATTTCAAAAGGATTCAGAAAAACATCCCATTGCGTGCCCTGCATAACATCTTCCCTTAAAATCAACAAGGCTACACCAATCAAAACCATCGCCACCGCAGTTCCGTTTCCGTTCTTAATAATGGTTGAGAACATAAATGCCATTGATCCTAAAAAAATGATAGGATACATGAGTTGGTACGACATTTCGAGCAGTTTTACTTTGTATAACAGCACCGAGGCCAATGCCGAAAACAGTACGATAATGACAAATACCAGCGTATAAATCATAATCAAACGTACTAACCAAACTTTATAACGGTAGTTCGGAATTCCAAATAAAATTTCCAGCATCCTCGAATCATCATCGTTCTGTATTCCAAAAACCGATGGATAAAAAATGAGTAATACGCCGGGAAATATCAGCAAGGTATACACCACATCTTCCGACATGGAGCCGCCATTATAAACAGTTTGTATGGCAAAGAACAAAAAGAATGCAAGTGCTGCAATTAAAAACCATATAAACCGATTGGCAAAAATAATTCTCAAATTATAGCGTATCATTTTAATTAAAATGTACAGCCTGTTTTTTATATTGAATTGTACTTCCATAATACCTTAAACAAAGTCTTTTAACAAACACAAATAAGCATCCTCGAGGTGTGGCGAAACACTAACAGCATCAGGTGCCGGCTTTTCTTTGGCTAGACAGCGCACTTTAATATTTTCGCCATCGCGCATATGATGAACTATCATTTGTTTATTAGCCATATTATCGAATTCCTTAGCCGGAACCGAGAACTGCCAAACAAAATTGTCACCCATTCTCACCATATCGTTCGGTGTACCAAAATATTTCAGGTTACCACGGTTGATAACCGCAACCTGGTTACACGAACTGGAAATATCTTCGATAATGTGGGTTGAGAAAATAACGATCCGCTCGCGGCTTAATTCTACCAGCAAATTACGGAAACGGATACGTTCGCGCGGGTCGAGTCCTGCGGTAGGTTCGTCAACCACAAGAATACGAGGCAGGTTCAGCAGTATCTGCGCAATACCGATACGCTGTTTCATACCGCCCGAGAAGGCTCCGATTTTGTCTTTGCGGCGTTCCCACATATGAACACTTTTTAATACATATTCCAAGCGGTCTTCACGCGTTTTGGTATCTTTTATTCCTTTCAGAATTGCCTGATAATCCAAAAATTCCCATGCCGACATATTTTCGTAAGTACCAAATGCCTGTGGCAGATAACCGATCAATCCCTGCAATTCCTCGCGGTATTGTTGTGTATCCAGTCCATTGATCCAGATCTTACCGTAACTCTGTTCGAGCACACCGGTTATAATACGCATCATGGTTGATTTTCCGGCACCATTTGGTCCAAGTAAACCAAACATACCTGTTTTAATCTCCAGAGTAACACCATTAAGTGCCCTGAAAGGTTTCTTCCGTTTTCCGATAACAGGAATCTGGCGAACCATGTTGAAATAACCACGGCGAAGAGCTCCAAAACGTCCTTCAATGCGCGCAATATTGACATTCTTGTTGTGAATATATTCTGCCGTAGCATAGAAAATCAGCAATATATACCAGATTATGGCAACAAAAATTACCATGCCCAAATTATTCCAATCTTTAAAGAAGTAGAAAAGGAAAACTAACGGAACGATCCAGAATATAATATTATAGATCCATTTATTCAGTTTTAAATAAAATGCTTTGCCGGTGGCCTCATTTTTATTTATCAACACCTGATTCAGCGGCATCCTCAGCAAGAAAAGGAAGAAGAAAACTCCGTGCGACATTATCCACATCCATAAATGGCTTTCGGTGTAAAAGAACGTGAAATAAACCACAAAAATAAACAGTGGTACCTGCCAGATCAGATCGGAAAAATCGCGAAGTTTTTTATAATCTTTTGTCAAGCCTGCCCGTTCCCTGATTTTGATTCCTGATTTCCATTCGCGGATAAAACGCGAGTCGCGGTCGTACACCTTAACCAACTTTCTGATCTGTATTCTGATCGGTTCTTTTTCATCGATAACCTTTTCGCTTGCCTGACGCAAACTGGTTTTTGCAAATGCTACAGAACCCGGGACCAAAATAATCAGCAGGATAAAATCAAGCAACTGCCAAACAAAACTATCAACCCTTAAATAGATAAATATTGCTCCGATTATGAAAATAGTCAGCATTCCAAGTTTTAAGCCCAAATGCAACGATTTTATCCAATCGAGTGCACTTTCCATTCCGGCATATAATGTTGGAATGAAAACCAGAGTAAGCAGCGTACTTAATGCTAAACCTCCAATTACCGTAATGGCGAACGGAGCACCAATGGCACCAACATATTCAGCCTGTCCCATTGCCAGCGGGAATAACGCTACAATGGTAGTTATTGCAGTAATTAAAATCGGGCGAACACGAGAAAGACCGGCAGCCATTAAAGCCCGCGACTTGCGGAATCCACGCTTTCGAAGAATATTGGTGTAATCAATCAAAATAATACCATTGTTCACCACCACTCCAATCAGGATTATAAAGCCCATTAAAGTATTGGCATTGAACAGACTGTTCCCTGTGAAAATTAGCGCAAGGAATGATCCAATTGCAGCCAACGGAATAGAGAAAATCAGCACAAATGGTGTTGATACCGATTCGAAAACTGACGCCAGAATCATTAAAATAAGAATGAACGCAGCTGCTATCAGAAACTTAAACTCTGCATACTGATCTTCTTCGTGAATTACCTCTACAGCAACACCCGAGGGCAATTTATAAGCTCCGATTATATCATCAATCTCAAGTCGGTAAGCCTCAAGCAGATCATTCGAATCGCTGGCTTCGTCAACAAAACTGTATGTTAATTCAATCTGTTTCTCCTGGTTTACACGGGTAACGCTGGCCATCCCTTCGGCATACACCATATCGGCCAGTTCATCCATATCGTACGTTGCTCCCTGACTATTGCTCACCTGTAGTCGTCGCAGGTCTTCAATCCCTTTTGTATCATCTTCTTCATCCTCTCCGTCGGGTAGCTTTTCTTTTATTACGATTTCGTATTCTTCCGTTCCCTGCTTGAAATTCACTCCCGAGGTAAACTCACGGGTAAACGTTCCAAGCTCCGACATAATATTCTGAAGTGTAACTCCATATTCTGTAAGCAGCATCTGGTTGAAATACATATGTACTTCAGGCCTGTTGTTTGATACGCTGATATTTGCCCTGCGGATGGATTCAAGATCTTCAATGTAGTAAAGCAAATCTTCGGCCACACCTTTCATCACCTCAAAATTCTCCCCTTTTATAACAACACGTTCCTGGTTCGAACCAATTCCCATAAATTGCTGGAATCCCTGGGTACCGGAACGACTACCACCACCTCCACCACGGAAACTGGCACTTGAAGTAGGTGCCTCAAGACTGACTTCTCCCTGCGAAACATTTCCGATACGGTCTTCAACATCCTTTTTAATTTCGGCAACTGTCCGGTCATCAATATCTTTATAATCTTCCTTAAGTGTAAATGTAAGAATTGCTTCTTCTGCTTCAATATTTGCAGAAAGATCTTGTTTTTCAGCAATATCTTCCAGTCGGCCTTCAACATCGGCAACTACCTTATCGGTTGCCTCAAGTGTTGCCCCAGTTGGCATGGTAACATAAATATTGAATTGGTCCTCTTCAACTTCCTGCAGATTACTTACGCTAACTGCCAACACGATAAATACAGTTAAGAAGAAGAATACCAGGGCACCAATAATTGTACGTGCCGGACCACGCATACTGGCTTTCAGCAGCAATATATAAATTTGAATAATGCGGTTATTGGTAGTAACCTTTTCGTAAAAAATATTGTGCTGCCGCTTTTTGCGCAGAAGCACATGCGCTGCCATTGGAATTAACAGCAAAGCTACAAATAACGATACAACCAATGTTGAAATAATTGAAACACCAACGTGGTTACCCAATAGTTTTACCATGTAATCGGTAGAAAAAACAAACGGCAAAAATACTGTAACAGTAGTTAGTGTTGCCGCCACAATTGAGCGCCAAACCTCTTTTGTTCCCTGCGTAACAGCCTGCTCCGGACTTACATTGTTACCCGAAAGCCGATATATATTTTCAAGCACAACAATACTATTGTCGAGCAGCATACCAATAGCAAGTACCAGACCTACCAGAGTTAAACTGTTCAGCGAAATATTAAATGCATAAAACAGGTTAAAGGCAGTAAATACCGAAATTGGAATGGCCAGTGCTATAAATGAAACGATGCGCAGATTTTTCAGGAACATCCAAAGTACAAAGATGGCCAGCAAACCTCCAACCAGTGCCAGGTTGATAATCTGATCGATATTATCTTCCATGGTTTCGGCAAGGTTGGTCTGAACCACGATTTGCACATCTTTGGCAGCAAGCTTTTTATTTAATGAAGCAATCTCTTCCTTTACTTTATGCGACAACTCGATAAGATTGGCCTGCGAATCGCTTACCAGAGTAACAGAAACAGCATCTAAACCGTTTACACGGCTTATGGAAGTTTCTTCTTTAACGCCAAAAAATACATCGGCTACATCTTTCAGGTAAATCGGGCCATCAGCTACTACTATATTCTCGATATCCGAAACGTTATCATATTCGGCGGTAACATGCACGAAATATTGCTTTTGCGCATCGTGCAGGTAACCGGTAAAGGTTCGGTTTGTAGAGTTGCTCGAAATGGCACTCTGGATTTGTGCCGGAGTAATTCCATAAGCCTCGCAGGCGCCGGCATCGTAAGTTACTTCAATCGAACGCTCTTTTCCCCCGTAAACAGATACAGAAGCTACCCCATCGATATTTTCCATCTGGGCAGTAACCTCCTGGTCGACAATATTTCGCACACGATCAACTCCCCCGCTTCCGCGTATCTGAAGCTCCATAAACTGGTTGGTGAGCTGCTCCATGTCAACGCGGTTAACGGTAACGATAAAATTATCGTCGAGCTCAGATGCTATCAGATCAATTTTCTCCTGCAGCTTCAGGAAAGTGTATTTAAAATTGACGTTCTGTTTAAAATTAACCTGAATAGAGGCCGAACGGTTATTGATGAAAGACTGCATATCTTCGATGCCTTCCATTGTTCCGATAGCTCCTTCAACCGGAATAACAGCCTGATTTTCCAGGTAGCTAGGGTCCACTTCAATCCTCGACTGGATCTGGACATACAGCATTGGAAGTTCGGCATTTGGCATGAGTTCCACCGGTAACTGTTTATAAGAGATGTAACCAAGCATGGTTAATCCCAGGAACAGCATACTGATGAATATTTTTCTGTTGATGATGAATTTCATTTGCAAAAAATTAGTTGGAAGATTGAAGATCGAAGACTGACACAAAAGTTTGAAGCATGAGGCAGAAAGTTTTTACAACTAACTTTAACTCGTAACCAAAAACCCGTATTTGTTTGTCCGGCATCTTCAAATCATCCATTAATTATCAGAAACTGCCAGCTTTTTCTCTTTCACAAAAACACTCCTCACCCTATCTAAAACATCGTAAACACAAGGTATTACAATAAGCGTAAGCAAGGTTGATGTTACCAAACCGCCAACCACTGCCAGCGCCATTGGCGAACGAAGCGATGCACTTTCGCCAAAACCTACTGTAAGTGGTAACAGGGCTAATATGGTTGTTAAACTGGTCATTACAATTGGCCGGATACGTTGTTGCCCGGCTTGCAGTATAGCTTGTTTTCGTTCTACTCCTTCACGTATCAGCTGGTTTATCCGGTCGACAAGGATTATCGAGTCGTTCACTGCAATACCAACCAACATAATCACCCCGATAATGGCCATAATGTTGAACGTTTTTCCGAGTATGAAGAAAACCAGAATACTACCCACCACTGCCAGCGGAATAGTTAACAGAATGGTAAACGGATGAATAAGCGACTCGAACTGAGAAGCCAGCACCATGTATACCAACACAATAGAAAGCAGCAATGCAAAAGTCAGGTTCGTCAACGATTCCTGTCGTTTTTCTTCTTCACCGGTTACCAGAATGCGATACTCAGGCAATAAATCGATGCTTGCGGTATGGTTACGTATATCGGCTGCCACATGATCAAGAGGAATACCATCTTCCAACTGAGCTGTAACTTTTCCAATCCGATTTTGATTCCTTCTGAAAATCTCTTTGGGTGATACGCCGTAACTGATATCGGCAATTTCGCTTAAACGGAAAACCTGATCGCCCGATGTGATGATCAGAGATCCAATTTCATCAATATTTTTCTCAGGAACTTTGATGGTAATATCCTGCATTTCGCCACTGCGTTCCAGTTCTCCGGCATCTTTACCTTGCAACTGATCCTGCATTTGGGAAATTACACTGCTTATATCGATGTTATACATTCCAGCCCGCATGCGGTCTACATGAATTTCAACCTCAGGAGCACCATCTTCAATCGATGTTTGAATATTAAACAGTCCATCAACTCCCTGCATTTTTTCTTTCACCTGGTTAACAATCCGCTCGATCTCATCCAGTTCTTCGCCCCGGACTTCAACCACAACAGGAGCTTCGTCGGTTCCAAGAATAGACTGAAGTGCACTTTCCTCCTGTGAAAAACGAACCTCAAGTCCTTCAATATTAGCTGTTAACTGATCAAGTGTTTTTACAATACTTTCAGTTGATATTTTTGTGTCATCTTTCAGGATTATTTTCAACTCGGCTGTATTTTCGCCTTCGAAAACAGCATTTTCATCGCCCGACATACTTGATGACGGACCGGCCTGCGAATAGATTTTATCCAGGTTGTCGCCAAGATAATCCATCAACATACTTTCAATATTTCGAACCGTCGATTCTGTGCGTTCCAGTTTTGTTCCTTCTTGTAATTTCAAATTTACGGTAAGCTCGTGCGTTTGAGTTTTCGGCATAAACTCGGTACCAATATGTGGCACTAATAACAAAGCACCTCCTATTGCCAAAGTTGTTATAATAATTACAAGCCATTTAGCATCCAGCACTTTCGATAAGAAACGGCCATAACCACCTACTTTAACCGATTTTGATTTTAAGGGACCTTTCTTGTTTCGGTAAAAACGGTGATACATCATCGGAATTAAAAAGATGGCCACTACCAACGACGAAAGCAGAGAGAATGCCACCGTCCAGGCCTGATCTTTAAACAACTCGCCCGAAGCACCATGTAAATAAACGATTGGCAGGAACACAATAATAGTTGTAAGCGTTGATGCGGTAATAGCTCCACCCACCTGGGCAGTTCCGTTAATTGCAGCATCTTTAACACTCATGCCATTTTCGTGGTTTCGGAAAATATTTTCGAGCACCACAATGGCATTATCAACCAACATACCCGCACCCAGGGCGAGCCCTCCCAGTGTCATAATATTTATGGTGAGGTGGTTAAAGTACATCAGGTTGAAAGTGGCTATAATTGAGATTGGAATAGCAACACTTACAATTAATGTAGTTCCGAACCTGCGAAGGAAAACAAATAAAACTACCACTGCCAGGAGAATACCCAGCAAAGCAGTTTCCTGTACTTCGCCAATGGCACTGCTGATAAAACGTCCCTGGTTGGTTACACCGATAAGTTGGTAACCCGGAAGCGCTTTTTGAATATTTACCAAAGCCTCGTTGATCTGCTCAACCGAATTTACAGTATTATACTTGGTTTCTTTGTAGATGGAAAGTCCCAGGCAACGTTCGCCGTTTATGTGAACGATATTTGTTGGTTCTTTATTCCCGATAGAAACAGATGCAACATCTTTCAGGTAAACCGGAGCCATTGAAACGTGGTTCTGATCGGTAGTTGTTTCTGTGCTGCGAACAGCTTTATAACCAACTATCAGGTTTTCAAAATCTTCAACGGTTTGCAACATCGATACACCTTTTACAATGTATTGTGTACCCATATCGGTTATCTGTCCACCGGAAACGTTGCGGTTAAAATTCTGGATGCGCGAAGCAACCTCATCCATTGTAAGACCTTGCGCGTCGAGCCGATAAATATCGGTTTCAATAATAATTTCGCTTTCTTCCTGCCCTGATAGTTCAACTTCAGCAACACCTTCCAACCGAACCAGTTCGTTTCTGACATAATTTTCAGCAACTTTTCGCAACTCGTTCATATTGGTAATTTCGTTGTGCTTCAGCCCAATTATCATTACCGGAGTTGTGTTCGGATCGTGTTGTGTTATCTGAAGTTCATCAATATCTGAATTCTGGGTAAGCGTATTTAAAGCCTTTTGCAGGTCGAGAAAAGCTTCATCCATCTCCTTATTCCAGGCGTACTCTACTGTTATTTGTGCCGATCCTACCCTCGAAGAAGAAGTTACCTGTATAACGTCTGACTGGCGAATGGCAAGCGCTTCGATATTTTCAACAAACTGCTGCTCCATTTCTTCAGGAGGCCGTTCGCCCGATGTCACTTCAACAAAAATGCGAGGTGAATTCAGATCGGGAAACAGGTCGACTCCCAATTTATCGTACGAGATGTAGCCAAGCAGCAAAACGCCAAGCACAACCATTAAAACGGTAACCGGGTAATCGACAGAAAATTTCGTTAATTTTTTCATAACTGATTTGTCTTTGTTTTACCGGCTACTAAAGAATCACTTTAACTTTTGAATTATCGCGGAGGGTTTCAAATCCTTTAATAATCAAACGATCGTTTTGGCTAAGTCCTTCAACTACTTCAATTTCATCCTGATTTGAGATGCCTGTAGTTATCCGGCGATCGTTGGCAGCGCTGTTACGTCCAACAATAAATACATACTTCCCGCGCGATCCGGTCATAATAATGTCCTTAGGAATAACAATGGCACTGTCTTTTTGAGCGGTAATAATATTTGCTTTTATAAACATTCCCGGACGTAGTTTCAGTTCCGGATTATCGATTTCGAGCTTGCCGGCAAATGTTCGTGTTTCGTCGCTGATAATTGGCGACAACTCAGTAACACGTCCTACAAGCGTATCTTCAGTAAGTGTATAATTCGTAATCATTACTTCCTGCCCGGTTGTAACATCCGAAATATTTTTTTCAGGCAAATTAATTTCAACGTACATTTTATTGTAGCTCATCAGGCTAAACATGCTTTCTCCGGCAGCTACGCGAACGCCTTCGGTGTAGTATGGAAGATCTACAATTATTCCTGAGAAGGGAGCAACAACCTGCATTTTTGCCAACTGAATCTGAGCACTTTCGAAATTATTTTTGGCAGTTATCATCGACACCTCTGAGTTACGCATTTCAAGCAGTGTAACACCGCCTTTTTCGTACAACGATTTTTGTTTTTCGTATTCCGTTTCCGAAATGTCAAGATTTAATTTAGTCGACTCGATGTTCAGGCCGTTAAGGTATTCGGCATTCTCGAATTTTACGATTACCTGGCCTTTTTCAACACGGTCGCCAAGTTGAAATTTCCGCCCGGTTTTAGGGTTGATCTGCAGAAAATAATTTCCTTCAATTTCAGACGACAACTCTGTTTCGTAAACAGCCTTGGCCGTTCCGGTTGTACTTACAAATTGCTGAATACTTTTAAGTTTAATTGTCTCTACCGAAACCGGAACTGCTAATTCGGTTGATTCGGAACTGGTTTGATTGTTACACGAAATAGCGGCAACAACAACACTTAACAGGATAATTAATTTTATATGCTTCATTGTGGTAAAATTTTCATCTGATTAAAATTGTTTGTTTTATGTGGTATCACAGGTAACTCGTCCCGATTTTTCCGGACTCGCTTTTGGTTTATTTTTTATCGTTGGTTAAATACAATTCTGATGGAATTACGGCTTCGTTATTTTCGAAATCGTATAACGACTGTATTTTAAGGTTTAACAATTCTATTTTATAATTTATAAGAGCCTGACTTAATGCTACTTTTTGGGTTGAAAGCTGATTTTGATATAGGTTAAGATCCATACCGGTCAGGTCGCCGTTTTCGTAACGTTCAAGGTTAATTTCGTAGGTTAACTGGGCATTTTTCTCGTTCTGTTTTGCCAGATCTATTTGATTTAACTGATTTTGGATATTCCGGTAAACCTGGCGGATATCAACAACAATTTGTTTGCGTTGTTCATCCAGATTCAGTTCCTGCGATTGTATTGCAGCTTCGGCTGCTGCGATTCTTGCTTTTCGTTCGCCCCAATCGAAAATAGGAATATTAAAACTGATACCTACCGAAGGACTCTTTGTAGGATTATCGAAAATCTGCCCCAAATCGTGGTTATCGCCGGTTATACCAACTCTCAGGTTCAGATCTCCTCTGAATTCATTCTGAGCTTTGGTTCTGATAAGGTCGAACTGGCTTGATTCCACATCAATTTCGCGCTGACGAAGTTCCATTCTCGATTGCAGACCGTTTTCAATAGCTTTGTCCAGATCAACAGGAACAGGATTGACACTTACATCGGCCAGAATCATTATATCTTCAAAAAGATCCATGCCGAGATACAGTTTCAGTTGGTCTTTGGCATTTTCAAAAGTAACCTCACTGTTTTGCAAGGTAGATTTTGCTGTTGCAAGGTTCAGCTCCGCCTGGTATTCTTCTTCTTTTGCCGCCAAACCGGCTTCAACTTTATTTTTAATTATGTCGTAACTTTTTTGTGTATTGGCCAACTCGTCTTTTGCAATCGACAAATTCATTTGCGCCATGTAAACGTTATAAAAGAATTCGGTAACGCTCCGTTCAAGGTTCAAACGCTGCATTGCGTAACTGATCCTGGCATTTTCAAAGTTCAATTCCAATTCTTTCAATTCCAGTTTCAGCGAGTTGTATGTAAATAACGGCTGATTCAGGTTTAAATAGAGGTTATTAAAAAACACCTCACTTTCCGACTCCAGCGAATTGGTTGTTGCATTACTGCTCGACCACCCAAACTCGTTGGTAAGCGAAATGGTACCATCGGTAATTAAAATTGGCTGTGCTACTGTAAACAGTGTAGTCGATTCAAAATTTTCGTTGGTGTACCACTCCGAAACACGCGAGTCGAAACGTCGTTGATTACTGTAACTTACAGGGTTTACCTGAAGCGAAAAACGCGATTTTAACGCAGCACGTTGCGCCTCCAAGTTTTTCTGGTAACGTTCAAGATTCAACTCTGACAGCTTCAAGTCAGGGCTACCCGATTCAGCAATACTTAAAGCCCTGTCAAGGGTTAAGGCCTCTTGTGCCTGAACTGCAAAAGTTGCAGCGGCCAGTAGAAAAATGGCAATTGCCAGCTTTTGCACAAGTTTGATTTTTGTTTTCATTACGTATGTTGATTTGTTTTTTATAATTCTACAATTTTAACTGCGTCGGCATATATCATCCGCAATTCGGTTTTATCTGTTAATTCGATAACAGCTTTATCTGATGAGAAATAGTATGAACCTAAATGTACCCATCCGGTTTCGGCACTTTGCGATTCGAGGAAAGCTTCTTCCGCACCGTCGTCGGCATGAATAATAAAGTTTAAACTACCTTTTTCTTCCCGGTTTCTGCCCCGGCCAAATCCACGTCCTTTATAAAAATGGTAGTACACATCGTAGTAACCCGGTTCTTTAACCGGAACATTCCACCGTGCTATCTGGTCACCATTTCCACCTTTAATGTAATAAGCCGAGCGAACATACTCGCCATAAAAGTCGTCGCTTGTTGTGGCAGTCCAGCTGAGAGGCGGCCTCCACCAGTTAACGCTTGAATATTTTTGTTTTGTTTCTTCTTCTTTTACAATTAGTTTTTCGAGCAAACTCACCTGGTAATTTTCTGTTACTTCAAAACCGGGATCCTCGTTATCCACAATTTCTTCGTTAGGCAGTTTTGTTTGAACCGGTGTTGTACTGATGCGTTCTCCTTCCCATGGTCTGGCTTTTAAATCTTCTTCCACATCGCGGAAAAACTCCATATAGGTTTGCGGAACATTCTTCGATGTAAGAGAATTGAATATCACCATTCGCGGAGCTCCATCAAACAGGTAGCTAAGTTCTTTAGTTTGATGAGCCGACAAGGCGATAAGTTTGTCTACCGTATCTTCCGAACCCATTCCACGAGGGCCTCTTCCGCCACCTCCACCGCCAAGTCGGAAGGTAAGTTTTACCAAACCATCAACATCCGAGAAGTTGGTAACCTTCAACGAGATCATGGTTTTCATGGCATCTCCTGATTTTACTTTTACTCCGTTAATCGGCGAAACCAGGTAACCGGGAAGCGCTTTTGCTTTAAACCAGCTGTTCATCATTGGTTCCAGCTCAATACCAAATTTTTTCGCTATCTCATCATCAAATTCCTCAAACGATATGTTTTGATACTTGTATTTTTCAAGCATAGCGCGCAGAAAATCTTCAAAGTCTTCTTCGCCGGCCTCCAGTTTGATTGTAGAGAACAACACGTCGCCTTTTAATTTTATCACCTCGTCAACAACATCGCTCTGATCAGGATCAGCAAGTATTTCTTCGAACGAATAATCTTGTAAAGCAATATTTGCTAGTATTTCCGGACTTTCACCATTCATATTGCTCATAAAAATGGAGTGCATGTCGGTTGACTGACTTTTTAAATAAGCCTCAAAAACGCGGTTTGTGATTGGCCACTTATCTGATTGAATGTTATTTTGAAAATTGTATAACCACGGGAAAATAAAATAGGGATTTTGTTTTTGTTCCATACTCATCTGACCGCGCGAAAACTGTCTGTCGGTTTCGCTCTCCTCCGTAAACTTGTTCAGAAATCCTCCGAGAACCCTTAATTCCTTGTCCTGATCTGTCATTTCAGCACGGTTACCACGACCTCTCCATCTTCCCATGCGTTCTTTTTGCTGTTCAAAGTCGGCTTCACGAAACATATAGCCTTTTTCCTGGATTAAAACCTGTCCGGGCTGAATTACTTCCTGCACCGACGTCCACATACGTTCGTAGGTTTTAAATTGAGCCGGTACTTCAACCAATGCTAAACGATCTGAATTGTATTCAAGATTATACCCACGTTTAAAATCCTCAAAACGTTCGGAAATAACAGAAGCCAAAGTATCTTTTGACTCAGGGAAAACATCGTTAAAATAGTCGTGTCCTTTAATGAGCCATACTCCAAACTGGAAATTATTGTGTTCTAAACTCTTATACTCGTACCGGCCAATTGCCAGCGAAAGTTGAGTTAATGGTGTTTTTGGTTGAAAGTGGAATTTGCCCGCCGAAATTTCAGTCATAACACCTTCAGAAACAGGTTGTAATCCTTCGGCCGTATTAACAGTTAAAGAATAGTTTACAAATTCAGGTTTATACCAACTCACATCTTCAGTGCTGTAAGTAACTCCAACTTTAGGATACCAGTTTGCCTCGCGGGTTAACAACACATATTCCGGAGTTACAAAAGCATATCGTTTATCTACATTCAATACAAATTGTCCGTATTTCTCCTGTCTTGTTTCTTCGTCGATATCGAGGTAGCAATAAGCTTCGTCGATGGTTCCTGCGTAAGAAAATTCAACTTTTGTACTATCGCCGGGTTGCAGATTAACCTGGTCAGAAATTATAACTAAATGATTTTTACGTACAAATGGAGTTGCTTTTCCATTTACCTTCAAGTCGTTGATTTCCAAACCGGCATTCAAACTAAAAACCAGCTTATTTAAAGGCTGCTGCATATTATTTTTAAGTGTCATAGTCGACAGAGCACTAAGTGATTCGCCTTTATGATCCAATACGATATCATGTGAAAGAACATCAGCCGTTGGTTCGCTTACATATTGATTGTTCAGATCAATGATCTCATTTCTTAAAGTTTCTGTTTTTTTGAAACTATTAATATGGTTGAATGCCAGGTAACCGGCTCCTCCTATAAAAACCAGACTGAATACCAGCGAAACATAGGTCATTGGAATAGACTGAGGCAAACGCTTCAGCAAGAATATGGTAAGAAAAATAAATCCGGCCCCCAGTCCAAAATAAATTCCACGGTGAATTAGTATAACTCCGAGGTTACCAAAACCAACAATATCCGAACTTAACATCGGGATGTTAAAGGCCATGTAATCGAAAATATAATAATACTTTGCCTGCAAAAGGAAGAGGGTAATTCCAATATAACCGAGTACCAAAACAAATGTTATCGCCTGGTTACGAATAACGCTCATTAAAAGAAACGACAGCCCCATAATAAAAACCAGTGTCGGTATACTTATCAGCACCAAATACACTGCATACGATACCCAGTCGATGGAAGTATTTTTTGCCAGCGAATTAAAAACAAGAGCTAGAATAACCACGGCAACGTTAAGAATCATAAACACCTGCATATTCCCCAGCGTTTTCCCGATAACGTATTCGCCGTTGGTCATGGAACGCATGTAAATTACCTCTGTTGTATCCAGTTTTTTGTCGCGTTTTAAAAAGTCTGATGCCAGAAAAACAGCAATTACGGCCTGTGCCACATTTAAAATAAGCAGGTTAAAATAAGGAATCGCGCTTGGAATTGCACGAATGGCCCATCCTTCTCCGCCACCACCTTCTATCACCATTCCGAAGTTCATTCCAAACAACACCAGCAAAGAAAGTATACTGAAAATGCGGAAAAACCAACTGCGAAAAAGTGTTTTTCGCTCGTATTTCGCAATCGAAAATATATTATGAAGTGAGATCATTCCTTAAGATTTAAGCGTTAGACCATTGATTGAGTTTATTTTCCATAAAGTGCACATAAGCGTGCTCCAGGTTTGGATCGATTTGTTTGGCCTGGTAGCCGTTTAGCTCATTGGCAACTACCTGCACTTCCCAACCTCCATCGATCGGGATAGTAGAAATCACCGGGTATTTCTCGTTTATTTCCATGTACTCTCTTTCTGTTGCTTCAATTAACCAAACATGACCTTCTGCTTCTTTCACCAGCTGTTCGGGCGACCCTGAAAAGGCCAGTTTTCCCCTGTTAAGCAGAGCCATATTGTCGCAGGTACTTGAAATATCGCCCACAATGTGTGTCGACAAAATAATAATAACGTCGCGTGTACTTATGGTAGAAAGCAAATTCCGAAAACGAATTCGCTCCTCGGGGTCGAGCCCTGTAGTAGGCTCATCAACAATAATAATCTTTGGATCGTTTATTAATGCCTGTGCAATTCCAAGACGCCGTTTCATACCGCCCGAAAGTTTATTGGCATTACGGTCGCGAGCTTCGAATAAGCCAACTTCCTCCAACATGCGATCAACTGCAGCACGTCTTTGTGCACCGTTTTTCATTCCGGCCAACCTGGCAGTATAATCAAGAAACTCATAGGTTTTCAACTTTGAAAAGAAACTAAAGTCTTGAGGCAGGTAACCCAGCATGGAGCGTATTTGTCTCCTGTTTTTCGATAATTCAAGATCGTTGAAATACACTTTCCCGCTTGAAGGTTTCATTAAAGTAACCAGCATCCTCATCAGGGTGGATTTACCAGCCCCGTTAGGTCCCAAAAGCCCAAACATACCATTTGGAATTTCGAGATTCAGGTTATTTACAGCATAGCTGCCACCTTTATAAACCTTATTCAGATTTTCGATTTTTATATGCACAGCACAAACTTTTTTTGTAAAGACAATGACTTGGACTCATGAAGTATTGAATCGTTTAATCTAGTTAGTCACTTTTCATTCTTAAAATTACAATGCGTATAAAATATTTTAAAAACCATGTCATTTATCTTTATTATCCGAAGATTTACTGTCCTTCAAGTCAAAACAACCAGACATTCATAATAAAATAAATGTTTAACAATACTTCATTATTTGCTTTCTGTTTGCTACAGGGATACAAAAAAAGGCTTCGTTTTTCACGAAGCCTTTCTTCCAAAACAAAAGCTAAACTATAATTGCACCATAAAACTATGGTCGTTAAAGAACTCAGTTAACACAATTTCGTATTCGCCTTTTTCTAATTCTGAAAGGTCGAGGCATTTCTGAATGGCTAAATTATTTCCCATCCGAATCCTGTCGACACGTCTTCCGTTACGAAATACTGAGACATAAACTTGTTTTTGAGGGCAATTCAAAAACGAGATATTAAGTTTATTGCCGCATAATTTAAAATAAGGCTCAAACAGCTGCAGCGGAGGTCCAACCGAAATCTTATCGCTATTAACATTTAACGACCTTCCCACACTTCTGTTTCCATAATTAACACTGATGCAATATTTACCATCATCCATATGCGAGAAATCGAAGACTTTTTTGAATTCAGCCTGTCGACGTGTTGTCCGTTTAAAAAAGACCAGATCACCAACACTGTTTGTTAAACTAATTTCGAGAATATTAGCTGTGTTCGCGCTAAAGGCAATCAAAGCCTTATCTTCTTCAAGTGAGACTACGTTTAATTTGGGGAATTCAGTGGCATATCCTATTGCTGCAATAAGAAATGCCATGATTGTTAAAATCCACGTTTTTGATTTCATGACTGTTTTCTTTAATTGTTTCTAAATGGCTAATTAAAATTACCACATAAAAACCGCAGAATTTAATTTTATCGGTCAACAACACGATCCAACAGTCATAAGGTACAAAAAAGCCTACCTGACACATTCACTGAGAAATAGCCTTCTTTTGCAGCCCAAAAACAAAAAAGGCTGTTAACCTACCGATTAACAGCCTTCTCATAAACCAATAAATTTTACAACTATTTTTCTAAACTAAAAGTAAATTCATTATCGTAAGTGCTCAATACAACGTCGTATTTTCCTGCTGACAGACGAGACAAATCGTAACCTGTTGAAAGGTTGAAATCTCTACCCAATTTTGTTTCGAATACCAAACCTTTGTCACCATAGATGCTCAGGTTATAGGTTTGACCTTCGAAATTCAGGTACGACATTTTTAACATGTTGTCGGCGTAAGCGAAATAAGGATCGAAACTTAGTTTTGACTCACCTACTTCAATTTTATTTGAACTTACCTGGAAATCTTTTTTCAAACGTGTATCGTTAATTTTTAATTCCATTGTGTAATCACCATTCTCAAGATTAGCAAAATCGTAAACCTTCTGGTAACTAGTTAATGGTTTGGCTGTTTGCTTGTAATATACAAGGTCGCCGTTATCTGCGTGAATGCTCAACTCAAACAAAGCTTCTTTATCGTTATTAATTGAAATAACGGCCCTGTCTGCTGTTAAAGGCACTACATTCATTTTCGGTTTCTCAACTGCAGTTGCGGTTGCTACAATCACTACTGCCAACACTGTAAATAAAGTTCTAATTGTTTTCATAACTATCTATTTTAATTGCTTGTGTCTTAATGACACTGCAAACATATATGTTTTACAGCATATAATCGAACAACATGTGTCAATAACTACTCAAATAAATATAAATTTAACATTCCAACTTAACATATCTGCCAAAAAAACACAAAACACCCTATTTTTATACCTATTTGCAAATTAGATTAAGAATTACAATAACCATGCCTGCTAATCCGGAATTATAGTATTTCAAATTTCCAGACCCAAACAGACCTATCTGACAGGTTATTATCACATTACACACCTTGCCGGGATAATTCAAGAACAAACTTCACTGCTATTCTTTTCATGCTTTAACAGCTTTTCACCCTCGACATAAAAGAATTGAGCAAATTACCCGGATGAAATATCGAACTTGATGATTCATAAAAAAAAACCAGGATTTACTCTTGCCCGGAGAATAGAATAAAGAGAAGATTCGGGAATTTTAATTTAGCACTGCAGAAGAACGCAATAGTATTTCATATTGCTAAAATGTGCCGGAGTTATTAAATTCATGCGTTTATTTTCACTACCGTTTTCATTAATTACGCAAAAAGACAAATTTCAAATCAGCACAAAAAAATCCCGGTAATTTTTATTGGCCGGGAACAATCATATGGTACAAAAACAGCCGGAAACGCTCAAATGAAAAACGAAAGCTTTCAGTCAGAAAACAAAAAAGGCTGTCAATCTACCGATTAACAGCCTTCCAATAAACCAATAACATTTTCTAAACTATTTTTCTAAACTAAAAGTAAATTCATTTTGGTAAGAGCTCAATACAACGTCGTATTTTCCTTCTGACAAACGAGACAGATCGTAACCAGTTGATAAGTTAAAATCTCTACCCAATTTTGATTCGTAAACCAAACCTTTATCACCGTAGATGCTCAGGTTGTAAGCTTCACCATCGAAATTCAGGTACGACATTTTTAACGTGTTATCGGCAAAAGCGAAATAAGGATCGAAACTAAGTTTTGATTCACCTACTTCAATTTTGTTTGAACTTACCTGGAAATCTTTTGTCAAACGAGTATCGTTAATTTTCAATTCCATAGTGTAATCACCATTCTCAAGATTAGCAAAATCGTAAACTTTCTGGTAATTAGTTAATGGTTTGGCTGTTTGCTTGTAATATACAAGGTCGCCGTTATCTGCGTGAATGCTCAACTCAAACAAAGCTTCTTTATCGTTATTAATTGAAATAACGGCCCTGTCTGCTGTTAAAGGCACTACATTCATTTTCGGTTTCTCAACTGCAGTTGCGGTTGCTACAATCACTACTGCTAATACTGTAAATAAAGTTCTAATTGTTTTCATAACCATTCTTTTTTTCTTGTTTGTTTTGAATGACAATGCAAACATATATGTTTTACAGCATACATGTTGCACAACATACGTCAAAATTTGGTTAAATAAATGCAAACTTAACATTTCCTGGGAAAATCAGGCTCAAAACACAGCCTTTACAATTGATTTACAGGTACTTTGAGAAATGCAAATATATTTTTAATATTAAATTTGATTAAACAGGCAGATCTTTGGTTACTAAAAATTTTTACATTAGCACAAACCTATTTAAATGAATATTAGAATATTACACATGCTCGATGGCGCAAAAGAAGCAACAGGGCTTACGGTTATCATTGATGTATTCAGGGCCTTTTCAACAGCTTGTTATGCTATAAATAAGGGAATTGAAAAAATTTATCCGGTCGGGAATATTGAACTTGCCTACTTATTAAAGAAACAAAACCAGGATTTTCTTTTAGTCGGGGAAAGAAATGAACAAAAGCCGGAAGGCTTTGATTTTGGCAATTCACCCAGCCAGCTAACTGAAGCAACCATAACAGCAAAAGAAATGGTTCACACAACTAGTTCGGGTACACAAGGAATTGCGAATGCACACAAGGCCGAGGAGATTTTAACCGGCAGCTTTGTAAATGCCGCGGCAATATGCCGATACATTAAAAAAAAGAATCCGCGCGAAGTTTCGCTGGTATGCATGGGTTACGCCTGCCAGTACCCAACCGACGAGGACACACTATGTGCTGAATATATTAAAAACGAACTGGAAGGAAACCCGAATGATTTTGGGAAAATGACTGAAACCATAAAAGCAGGAGACGGCGCACGCTTTTTCGATCCGGACAAACAAAGCTGGTCGCCACAAAGAGATTTCGACCTTTGCTTAAGCCTGAACCGCTTCAACTTTGTATTAAAAGTAGAAAAAAACGCAAATTTAAATTTCCTGCACAGAATAGACATTTAATAAAAGCATCGTCACATTACGATAAACAGAATCTATATATTTGACTCCGGATTGGGCCGTTGGAAAAAATCAGGCCTGTTTTCAACTACTTTATACATTATATATATATGGCAAAATACAATTTCGATGAAATAATTGAGAGAAAAGGCACCAATTGTTTGAAATACGATGCATTAAAAATGTTTTTTAAATCGGAAGATCCTCTGCCACTTTGGGTAGCTGATATGGACTTCAAGACTCCCGATTTTATTGTTGACGCCATAAAAAAACGTACAGAACACGAAATATTCGGCTACTCTTTCCGCCCCGATTCGTACTTTGATGCTGTAATCGGATGGATGAAACGCCGTCACGACTGGGACGTCAGGAAAGAATGGATTTCATTCAGCCCGGGAGTAGTTGCCGGACTTACCATGGCAGTAGAAACTTTCTCCAAACCTGACGACGGTGTCATTGTTCAACCTCCGGTTTATTTCCCGTTTTTCGATTGCGTAAAAGAAACAGGCCGGAAGATGATCGAAAATCCTCTAAAAATCGAAAACGGAAGATACACTTTCGATTTTGACGATTTAAGATCAAAAATCGACGAGAACACAAAACTTTTACTATTGAGCAATCCTCACAACCCCGGAGGAATGGTATGGACCAGAGAAGAATTGACTGAACTCACCTATATTTGCCTCGAAAACAATATCATGATTATTTCAGACGAAATTCATTCAGATTTAATTTTCGATGGACACAAACACATTCCTTTGGCAAGCATATCAGACGAAGTGGCCCAAAACTGCATGATAAGCATGGCGCCAAGCAAAACATTTAATGTGGCAGGATTGTCATCGTCGCTGGTAATTATTCCCAACAAGTTAAAAATGGCGCAGTACCAGAAAACCATTGGAGTGGGGCATTTCGATATGGGTAATATTTTTGGCACTGTAGCACTTGAAGCAGCTTATTCGAATGGTGATGTCTGGCTCGATGAAATGCTGATTTATTTATGGGACAACTATTTACTGCTCGAAAATTTTATAAGCACAAAATTACCAAGGGTAAAAATCATGAAACCGGAAGCCACGTACCTGGTTTGGCTCGATTTCTCTGATTATGGTATGAACAATGAAGAATTGAGCAAATTTACGGTTGAAAAAGCAAAACTTGCGTTAAACGACGGAGGACGTTTCGGCACAGGTGGAGAAGGATGGCTTCGAATAAACATTGGATGTCCCAGAAGCACCATCCAGGAAGCGTTGGAAAGACTGGAAAAAGCATTTGGTTAATGTTCAGACTTCGTTTGGACAAAAGCAAAACATACAAATCGGCTTTTTGCTGAACATTTTTTACATATATATAATGTATCGCTGATATAGTTTTTTATAATCCAGGATTTCATGCAAATTAGACAAGAGATAGCACAAACAAGCTTATAATCCGGGAATTATTGAGAATCCTACATGATTTTGAATGAAACATGTTGATAATAAACCGTCTTTATCCAAAAAAAGACCACATCATTTTCACTGTTAATAAAAAATTTATACTTTTGCATCCACTTTTTTGAAATCGTGAGCTGGAAGAGCAAATATAGCATTGAGTTTAAAGGCCTTAAAGAAGGCCTGCACGATTACGAATTTGAGGTGAATAATTCGTTCTTTGAACATTTTAAAGAGGGCCTGGTAGTTGAAGGCGAAGTGACAATAAAAGTACAACTTGAAAAACGAAGTGCTTTTTTAAAATTAAACTTTGCTGTTTCGGGCTGGTT